>NZ_CP019572.1:0-3077500 GCF_001984015.1 Rhodococcus sp. MTM3W5.2
TCAGCGCTTGGAACGCTGCTTGACCCGGGCCGTCAGCTCCTGGACCTGGTCGTATACCTTCCGGCGTTCGGTCATCTCCTTGCGGATCTTCTTGTCCGCGTACATCACCGTGGTGTGGTCACGGCCGAACGTCTGACCGATCTTCGGCAGCGAGAGGTCGGTCAGCTCGCGGCACAGGTACATCGCGATCTGCCGGGCCTGAGCGAGCGGGCGGGCCTTGCCGGGACCGCACAGGTCCTCGATGCTGATGGTGAAGTACTCGGCTGTCACCGCCATGATGGTCGCCGCGTTGATCTCGAGACTCGTCGAATCCGGCATCAGGTCGCGCAGGACCACCTCGGCCAGGGTCAGGTCGAGCGGTTGCCGGTTCAGCGACGCGAACGCGGTGACGCGGATGAGCGCGCCCTCGAGTTCGCGGATGTTGCGCTCGATCCGGCTGGCGATCAGCTCGAGGACGTCGTGCGGCACGTCGAGGCGGTCCATCCGCGCCTTCTTGCTGAGGATCGCGATGCGCGTCTCGAGCTCGGGCGGCTGGACATCGGTGATCAGGCCCCACTCGAACCGGGTCCGGAGCCGGTCTTCGAGGGTCGCCAGCTGCTTCGGCGGGCGGTCCGAGGAGACGACGATCTGCTTGTTCGCGTTGTGGAGGGTGTTGAAGGTGTGGAAGAACTCCTCCTGGATACCCTCCTTGCCCTCGATGAACTGGATGTCGTCGACGAGCAGTACGTCGGTCTCGCGGTACCGGCGCTTGAAGGCGACCTTGCGGTCGTCACGGAGGCTGTTGATGAAGTCGTTGGTGAATTCCTCGGTGGAGACGTACTTGACCCGCATCCCGGGGAACAGCCGCTGCGCGTAGTGACCGGCGGCGTGCAACAGGTGGGTCTTGCCCAGACCCGAGGCACCCCAGACGAACAGCGGGTTGTAGGCACGCGCGGGCGCCTCGGCGATGGCGACCGCGGCGGCGTGGGCGAATCGGTTCGACGCGCCGATGACGAAGGTGTCGAAGGTGTACTTCGCGTTGAGGCTGTTCCCGCCGGAGGCGGCGGGGGCGTCGGCGGGTGGCTTGGTGAAGTACGACGGCCACGACTCGTTCACACTGGCGATGGCCTCGCGGTCCTCGTCGAACTCCTCGTAGTCCAGCGTCTCGGAATCGGACGGGTCGGACTCGGCCGCGTTCATGCGCCTGCGGCGGAACGTCGGCACGCTCGGGGTGGAGTCCTCGCCCGACACCTCCTCGGCGACCGGTGGTGCCGGGGACGCGGACACGGGCGGACCCGATTCGACCGGGTCGGCGGACGGCGGCGCGATGCGGACACCGAGCCCCTCGACGCCCGCGACGATATGCCGGTTGAGTGCTTGCAGGATTGGTTCGCGCAGGTCCCGCTCGATCGCCTCCTGGACAAACGACGACGGGACCGAGAGCAACGCGAATCCCTGCGCCAGGGTCAGCGGGCGCACGAGCGCCAGCATGGCCTTCTGCGCCTTGGTCAGCTGTGGCCCGCCTTCGGGGGGTTCATCCGACGTCAACTCGGTGAGCACATCCACCCAGACCTGTTCCAGGGTGATTGCTTCCTCGGTCAACTCGTCCCTCCCCACATCGTGTGGGAGGGAGACGCACAGGGCTCATCACGATGTTGGCCGAGCTCTCCCACCCTGGGGATAACTTCCCCGCACAGTGATACGAATATGCCACCTGATCTGTAATTCCACACAATTATCCACAGATGTGGATAAAGCACAGGGCTGTGAGTAGAGGCCGCCCCTTGCGCGGTTGATCTTGATTTGCACGTACCTCACCTGCGACGATGGCGGCAGTCGGCCGATCCTGTCGTCCGGCCGAGGGTTGGCGTCCGGGCCGATTCGCGGGTTCGCTGGTGTTAGTTGCCTTACAGGGCCCGGTCGTCGTGGTTGTGGTTCGGGTGGGTGGGTCGACGGCACACTCGGGGGTCGAACACAAGCATCCTCGGGGGCGTGGCGTGTCCCTGGGCGTCCGGGTTTGACCTTGCGTCCGGCGCTGCGTACCCTCGTACAGTCACCCGAAGTCGAGGTGGCGGTTGCCTGCTGGCCATCTCGGTCTGCTGATCATCCGCCGGGATTTCGTCGCCGGGGACCACCAATTTTCAGTTACAGATGGCGTCGAACGGCGCCGATTATCTATGAGGAGTGTTCACCGTGGCCAAGGGCAAGCGGACGTTCCAGCCGAACAACCGACGCCGCGCGCGTGTTCACGGCTTCCGTCTCCGTATGCGTACCCGTGCCGGGCGCGCCATCGTTTCTGCGCGTCGCCAAAAGGGCCGCGCTACCCTCACCGCCTGATCCAGACTTCGGGAGCTCGGGGTGCTACCTGAGCCGCACCGGTTGCGTCGGAAGGCGGACTTCGCGTCCACCGTTCGGCGAGGTCAGCGGGCGGCCCGGCGAGATGTGGTTGTCCACGCTCTCGCCGGGGCGAATGCTGACGCACTGGTGAGTGACCCGGGTCCGCGATTCGGACTGGTGGTAAGCAAGGCTGTCGGGCCGGCGGTGATTCGACATCGAGTCGCACGCCGGCTTCGTCATATCTGTGCGGGCCTCGTGCACGAGATGCCCGAGGGTGTCAACGTGGTGATCCGTGCGCTTCCCGGCGCCGCGACCGCGTCCTCCGCGGACCTGGACCGGCAGCTGAGGTCCGGTCTTCGTAAACTCAACCTTCTTGTCAGCGTGGGTAATTCGGTATGACCGAAGCTTCTGGTGGCCCCCCGTCCTTGTGGACGGCGGTGCGGCGTGCCCCCGCGCGAACACTCATCTTCGTCATCGAGCTGTATCGCAGCTATGTGTCGCCCCTGCGCCTGCCGACCTGCCGGTTCACCCCCACCTGCAGCGAGTACGCGGTCGACGCCCTGCGTGAGCGCGGAGTCGTGATCGGCCTCGGACTGACCACGGTGCGCCTTCTCAAATGCGCGCCCTGGCACCCTGGAGGCTGGGATCCCGTTCCGCCACGCAGGCCCCGTCGTGAGGAAACCCTCGCGACCGTCGGAGCCGCGCGATCCGGTAGAGATACTGGCAAGCAACCCCACTGTCTGATCGAAGTGGACGAACAGAGGAGTACATAGAGCCGTGCTCGACTTCATCTACTATCCGGTGTCCGGGATCCTGTGGGTCTGGCACAAGGTGTTCGGCGCGATCCCGTTCCTGGGGCCGAACAGCGGCATCACGTGGGCGCTGTCCGTCATGTTCCTCGTGTTCACGCTGCGTGCCATCCTGTACAAGCCCTTCGTCAAGCAGGTGCGCACCACCCGCCAGATGCAGGAGTTGCAGCCCCAGATCAAGGCACTGCAGAAGAAGTACTCCAAGGATCGCCAGCGGATGGCGCTGGAGATGCAGAAGCTGCAGAAGGAACACGGCTTCAACCCGATCATGGGTTGCCTTCCGGTTCTGCTGCAGGCCCCCGTGTTCATCGGCCTGTTCCACGTGCTCCGTTCGTTCAACCGCACCGGCACCGGCTACGGCCAGCTCGGTATGTCGGTCGAGGAGAACGCCAACACCGCGAACTACTTCTTCAGCCCCGCAGACGTCCAGTCGTTCCTCGAGGCCCGACTGTTCGGCGCGCCGATCTCGGTGGCGATCACCACGCCCCAGGCACAGCTCGAGACGTTCGGTCAGTACGGCACCGTTCCGACTGTCCTCAACATCGCCGCCGTCGCGATCCCGCTGATGGTGATCGCGTCCATCGCCACGCACTTCAACTCGCGTGCCTCGGTTGCCCGGCAGAGCGAGGCGGCCGCGGCCAACCCGCAGTCCGCGATCATGAACAAGCTTGCGCTGTGGGTCTTCCCGCTCGGCGTGCTCGTCGGTGGCCCGTTCCTGATGATCGCCATCCTGCTGTACTGGGTGGCCAACAACATCTGGACCTACGCGCAGCAGCACCTGGTCTTCCGTCGCATCGATGCGGAGGAAGAGGAGAAGAAGAAGGCAGCGCTCGAACGTCGCGCCGACAACGCGCCGAAGCCCGGTGCACGACCGGACCAGGCGAAGAAGCGTAAGTCCGCGACCGTGGCCGAGTCCTCCCCCGACACCGAGCCGGCAGATGAGGCCGACGCGGGCAGCGGTACCGCCGCGGCCCCCGGCCAGGCCCCGAAGCCGGGGGCGCGCCCGCAAGGAAATCGCGGCAAGACCACCAAGCCCAAGCGCAAGCGCTGATTCAAGGAAAGTAGACGACGATGGCGAATGATCCGGAAATCGGACAGGACGGGGTAGACGAGGTCGTGTCGGACGTGGTGGTCGAGACCGAGCGCGAGGTCGTGGAGCCCGAGGTCGTGGAGTCGGAGGCAGTCGATGCCGAGGACGAGCTGATCGAGGAGGGTGAGATCGCGGGCGATTACCTCGAGCAGCTGCTCGATGTCCTCGACTTCGATGGCGACATCGATCTCGACGTCGAGGGTGATCGCGCGATGGTCAGCATCGACGGCGGTGACGACCTCTCGAAGCTGGTGGGGCGCAAGGGTGAGGTCCTCGACGCCCTGCAGGAACTGACCCGTCTGGCCGTGCAGCAGGTGACCGGTGAGCGCAGCCGGCTGATGCTCGACATCGCGGGCTGGCGTGCGGGCCGTCGGACCGAGCTCAGCGAGATCGGTGTCGCGGCGGCGAAGCGGGTGCTGGAGTCGGGTGAGCCGGAGTCGTTGACGCCGATGACCCCGTTCGAGCGCAAGATCGTGCACGACGCCATCGCCAAGATCGACGGCGTCTCCAGCGAGAGCGAGGGCGCCGAGCCCTCGCGCCGCGTGGTCGTTCTCAAGGATTGATCGGTCCGCATCGATGGATGCGGCCTGACGTTGGTGGGCCCCCGCTTCCGAGCGGGGGCCCACCGTCGTTTTGCGGCCTCCAGGTGTGGTCTGAGCGCACGAATTCCCTAGGGTGCCACCGGATCATCATCCGGGACGGCGGGCGGCATACCGGCCCCGTAGGGATCGAGAATCGCGGCGACGTGCCTCCCCCACCGCTCGTGCGCAGACTGGCGTGTCATCCCCGCCGCGCGCCCGATGGTGGCCCACGTCGCTCCGCAGCGCCGCAGGCTCATGACCGTCTCGACCGAATCGATCCCGGCGCCCAACTGGATGCGGAGACAGGCGAGTTGCCACGCGAGTTGCCTCTCGGCGGGGATGTCGGTCCCCTCTTCCGCCAGCCACTCATCGGATCCAGGAAGGGGTCCGGTCCCCACGATGAGGTCGGCCTGGCGACCGGCCTCCAAGATGCCGGCTGCGGCCACCGCCTCGGAGGCGCCCCCAACGTCTGCCGTGACCGCCCTGTCGATGAGATCGCTCATCCGTTTCCTCCCTCCCGAGTAGGTGCCTGATGTCAGGAATATCCTGACATCCATGCGGACAGCCTGTCAAGATCTACCTGACACCGTTGTGGCTCCGTGTGGCGCCCCTGTCGTGTACCAATCGGAGGCGAGCAATGTTTCGGCTCGCGCGGTCGATTTTCGGGTTCCCCTCCGACGCCTCGGCCATCGCGGCAATTTCGTCACACTGACGAATCTCGTCACGGCGGTACCATTCGCCGCTTCTCCCCTGCGGGGCATCCGGACCCGTTCGGTGCTGATCCGATCCTCGGCGAGGGTCCCACCGGTGACGCGGTGCCAGTGTCCTGCGGGGCGCGCCGGTGCACCCCACGGCCCTCGATGTGGGCGGACGATCGTCTGGTCATTTGGTCTGGCGGAGGCTCCGAGTAGAAGGTGTCACAAGTTATCCACACTCGGTGGATCAATCTGTTGGTGGATTGCGTTTCCCGTGGTCCAGGGCTCGCCTCGGATCGGGTGCGCGGTCACGAGATGCGTCGCTTGCGGTCCTTTCCGTGCATCGGGGGCGCCGTGTCCGTGGCCGGACCCGCCGACAGTTTCACGTGAAACCCGAGCGGCGCACGATCGGGGTTTCGGCCGCGGCGCCGCGCGTCGGTTCGGCAGCGGACCCCTCCCTCCCCCACCGGGAGGCGGGGCCTGGCTCCGCGGGCCCGCCGGTGTGGGGACCGCCGCCGGATGGCCGCTTCTTTCGGTCGGCCATCTCTTGGCCCCGAGTTCGACCCCGGCCGCACTCCGCCGCCCGCCGCGGGAACCACTCCCCTCCCCCGCGCTGCGGCTGCAGCTGTGCCGCTCGCGTCGCCGACCGGTCTTGCCCGACCGCAACCGTCTGTGGGCGAGCGACCCCGGTTCGTGTCCGGGACTCGTCGGGAATGGGAACCTCACCCTCCCCTCCGGGGATGTGGAGTGCATCCGATCGTGAGGTGAGGATCGCAGGACCGAAGGGCTGGATTGGATCGGGAGGCGGCGGAGCGCTCGTCGATCTCGGTCGGAGGCGGGCACCGGGCATCCGGCGCCATGCCGCGGTCGCACGGCGGCTGCCCCACGAGGAGACCTTGCGGCGCGGATCGAAAACCGCCTGCCGGCGCGATCGTTCCGACACGGCGGTGTATGGGCGACCGCGCATCGGATCAAACATCGGTCCTGCGGAGATCTCGACCGCTCGGGTTCACGTGAAACATCGGGATCGAACTCGCGGGGCAGATGGTGCGGGAGGCGGGCGTCGATCGCGGATCTAGGCCTGATGTGGCGACTCCGCGCGACGAACCGAGATGGGTCTCCCATGGACCCTTTCACCGGAGTGGCCATTCGGCGGACGGTCGGGTGGAGGTGAACTCCGCGCGGGCGTCCGGTGCGGGATGTCGTCGATACCGCGCCCGGCGTGCCACGGATGTTTCACGTGAATCCCTAAGTGCCGATTCGGAGGACGATCGGTCCCTGCACCCCATGACGAGTGATTCGTTCGCACGATGACGAGTGTCGATCGTGGAATGGCGCCGACCACTTGCGCGCGGCGCCCGAGCGCCAGGTACGTGCTCATCGTCTACAGGCCCGGCGAAGGCGGGCGTCATCATCCGCCGATGCGAACATGATCGTGCTCGGCCGGGGTGGATCGGGACGATCGCAGAATCGCGAGCGGGAGACGTTCGCCGAACGGAAACTGTGGCGTCCTAGCGCCCGGCTCGATGCGGTCGATCCGATGTTTCACGTGAATCCGGGCACGGCCGGCAATCTCAGCCGGTGGGTCGGGGCGCTGGCCGGTTCTGGACGCCCGGATCGGTCCCCGGAGTCCTCCGCGCCCGGGAGGTAGATCTCCCGGCGGATCGTGTTGGGCGCTACTGCGGGCGGTCGGGTGGATCGAATGGACCTCCCGCGCCCGGAGCTCGTGGATGGGACGGCCACCCGAGGCCGAAGTGCCGGCGGCGCAAGATGAATCCCGCACGCCTTCGCAGCCGCGTAGTCGAAGTCTGCCTCGAGCTGCGGGCGATCGCCCCGACGATCGAGGCGTCCAAGGCCGCCCGCACCGCCGGCTGCGCGTGTCGGGTGTCGCACACTCGAGTACTCGGATGTTTCACGTGAATCCACCGAAGGTCGGAATCCCCGGCCGAGGGTGAAGTGTGGGTGACAGACCAGACAGCTGTCTCCGCGACTCGGGCGGACCCGAGGCACCCAGGCAGCCGTTCACGGTTTGTCTGGCGGGCCCCTGAGGCGAACCCAGGATTCACGTGAAACATGTGAAGTGTCCAGTGGAGTGCAACGGAGGACGCGACATGACCCGCCCCACCCGGGTGAACGCCCGCGGGACACCATCGTCGGCACGCGACCAGCGATCGTGCCCGCCGCCTTCGAACCGCGATCGATTCGATCGCGGCATCTGACTTCGGTTCCGTGTCGACCGCCCGGTGTCGCGCGAGACGGCTGGCTCGTCCGTACCCGTGCCGCTGCCGGCACCGACCACCCAGTCTTACCCGGATTCCGATTCGGGGACGCGTGTGGATCAGCCCCTCCCGGAGGGATCGGCAAGCCTCCCCGTCTTGGCTGCTGTGTCGGCGGCGATCCCGGCCGGGCCAGATGACTCCAGACGCGTGATCGTCGGCGAGCGGGCCGGTCGCCCCTCCCCTCCCCCGGTCTCCGGGCGGGGTCGATCGTGGGCGGCTTGCCCGAGAATCCCGCCCGGCCCATCGGCGGCGCCGGATCCGGGGCGCCCTGGGCCGTCGCCCGAATCTCGATTCGGCGTCCGGACGGACCCGAGTGACTCACTCCCTTCTTCGGGCGGCGCGTACACCGGCCTTCGCGCCGGATGCGGTGCAGAATCACATCGTCAGGGTTTGGGGAATCGCGGGCGTCACGGGAGGATGTTTCACGTGGAACACATCGAGTCCGAGGACCTGCCTGACGCCGCTCGCACGATCTTCGGAGACCGCCTCGAACTCGCCGAGAAGTATCATCTTTCGCTCGCCACCGATGGCGTGGAGCGCGGCCTGATCGGTCCCCGGGAGGTCCCCCGGCTGTGGGAGCGACACCTTCTCAACTGCGCGGTGATCGGCGAGTTGATCGAGGAGGGTGAGTCGGTGGTGGACGTCGGCAGCGGCGCCGGGCTCCCCGGCATCCCCCTGGCAATTGCGCGTCCCGATCTCCGGATCACCCTCGTCGAGCCGCTCCTGCGACGATCGGTCTATCTCGCCGAGTTCGCCGAATCGGTGGGGTTGGACATCCTCGTCGTCCGCGGTCGCGCGGAGCAGCCGGGCGTGATCAAAGAGGTCGGGGGTGCCGATGTTGTCACCTCGCGCGCGGTCGCACCCCTGGAGAAGCTTGCGCGGTGGTCGATTCCGCTGATTCACGAGGGTGGTCGGATGCTCGCCATGAAGGGTTCCAGTGCGGCCGAGGAGATTTCCCGGGATCGCGCTTCCCTAACCCGCATGGGTGCTGGCAAGCTAGAGATCGTCGAGTGCGGTGTCGACCTTCTTCCCACTCCGACCACTGTGGTTCGGGCGGAGCGTGTCTCCCGGCGATCTCATCGCCGATGACAGAGTCACCGTGCGCTCGTGTGCGAATGCGACGATCCAGCAGGCAAGTCCAGTGAAGGAGCAATCTATGTCGGGTGGACCCGAATCAACTGTTTCACGTGAAACAGATCACGACGCCTCGAGTTCCACCACCGACAACCAAGAGAACCCGTACTCGGCCCCCGCCGCCGCGTACGCCGGCATCTCCCCGTTGGACACCCCGATCGGTGCCGCAGCACAACGGGCCAGCCAGGTTCTGCACCCGCACACGGTGACCCTCCCCCGGCCGAAGACCCGTCGGATGCTCACCATCGCGAATCAGAAGGGTGGGGTCGGCAAGACCACGTCGGCGGTGAACCTGGCGTCGGCCCTGGCCGTGCAGGGGCTGCGGGTTCTCGTCGTCGACCTCGACCCGCAGGGCAACGCCAGCACCGCGCTGGGCGTACCGCACCACTCGGGCACCCCGTCGAGTTACGAGCTGCTGATCGGTGAGGTCACCGCGGCCGAGGCCATCCAGCAGAGCCCGCACCACGAGGGCCTGTTCTGCATCCCCGCGACGATCGACCTTGCGGGCGCCGAGATCGAACTGGTCTCCATGGTCGCGCGCGAGGGTCGGCTGAAGAATGCGCTCTCCGAGAAGGCGCTCGCAGCGATCGATGCCGATTTCATCCTGATCGACTGCCCGCCCTCGCTCGGGCTGCTGACGGTCAACGCCCTCGTGGCTGCGAACGAGGTCCTGATCCCCATCCAGTGTGAGTACTACGCACTCGAGGGTGTCGGTCAGCTGCTCCGCAACATCGAGCTGGTGCAGTCCCACCTGAACCCCGATCTGCACGTGTCGACAGTGCTGCTGACCATGTACGACGGTCGCACCAAGCTGGCGGATCAGGTCGCCGAGGAGGTGCGCAGGCACTTTGGCGACCGGGTCCTGCGCGCCGTCATCCCTCGCAGCGTGAAGGTGTCGGAGGCGCCCGGATTCGGGATGACCGTCCTCGACTACGACCCGGGTTCGCGGGGTGCAATGAGCTATCTCGACGCCGGGCGGGAACTCGCAGCCCGGACCGCAACGATCAACTCGCAGGAGCAGCAGTGAGCCAGAGAAGCAAGGGCGGACTCGGGCGGGGCCTCGCCGCGCTGATTCCCACCGGTCCTGAGGCGGGACCTCGCCTCGGAAGCGCCGCCGCCGACGTCATCATCGGCAACGCGACCGCACCGATCGCGGTGAAGCCGGCGCCGGTCGTCGAGGCGCCCGAGGCCCCGGAGCCCCCGAGGCGCCGGTGAAGCAGGAGGCCCCCGCAAAACAGGAGAAGTCGGAGCCGCCCACCACGGCGACGCCGTCCACCGACGCCGCGATCACGCAGCCGGTCAACGGCGCGGAGGTGGCGGACGGACCCGACCTCTCCCCCGTCGGTGCCGTGTACCGCGAGATCGACGCGGCCCAGATCGAGCCGAACCCCAAGCAGCCCCGCCACGTCTTCGACGAGGAAGCCCTCGGCGAACTCGTCCACTCGATCCGCGAGTTCGGCCTGATGCAGCCGATCGTGGTCCGCCGGGTTGCGGCCGACCGCTACCAGCTCGTCATGGGCGAACGCCGGTGGCGGGCCAGCCAGGAGGCCGGGCTCGAGCGGATCCCCGCCATCGTGCGGGAGACGAACGACGGGTCGATGCTTCGCGACGCGCTGCTGGAGAACATCCACCGGGTGCAGCTGAACCCGCTCGAAGAGGCCGCTGCCTATCAGCAGCTCCTCGAGGAGTTCAACGTCACCCACGACGAGCTGGCCAGCCGGATCGGTCGCTCTCGACCGGTGGTGACGAACATGATCCGCCTCCTGAAGCTGCCGATCCCCGTGCAGCGCCGCGTCGCCGCCGGGGTGCTCTCGGCCGGCCACGCCCGGGCGTTGCTGTCGCTCGAGGCGGGTCCCGAAGCGCAGGAACAGCTGGCCGCCCGGATCGTGGCGGAGGGCCTGTCGGTGCGCGCCACCGAGGAGGCCGTCACGCTCGCCAACCGGGAGGGCGAGCCGGCACCGGCACCCGCCGCCAAGCGCAAGCCGATTCAGATGCCCGGCCTCCAGGACGTCGCGGAACGGCTCTCCTCCTCTTTCGACACCCGCGTGACGGTGAGCCTGGGCAAGCGAAAGGGCAAGATCGTCGTCGAATTCGGTTCGGTGGAGGATCTCCAGCGGATCGTCGAGATGATGGAGTCCCAGTCGCCCGGATAGGTCGGATTCTCCGGGTACAGACACCCGCGGTCGATACGTCACTGTGACAGTACGGTCGCCGGGCCGCGGGTGTCTGACTCCGGGTCCATCGAAATCCCTTGCGTGCAAATAGCTTTCGGATCTAGTCCCGTGAAGGACGCCGGCCGCACGCCGATCGCCTATCCTGGATGACAGAGAACGTGTCACGCGGGGGCTCACAGCCTCCGCAGTAGGTGTTTTGGAGGCGGAGTCAGGGTGTCGATGCGCATCAGCCCGCTCACCCTCGACGGTTTCGAACTACTCCCCCGTCATTCCCGGCGGTGCGTCTTCTGGGAGATGGATCCGGCCGCCGTTCGCAGCTCCCGCGACTTCTCCGATCCCGAGTTCGAGAAGGAAGCCTGGCTGTCGATGGTCATGCTGGAGTGGGGATCCTGCGGTCAGGTCGCCACTCTCGACGGCACCCCCGCCGGCTGCGCGCTCTACTCGCCGCCCGGTGTGGTGCCGCGCGCCAAGCTCTTCCCCACCTCCCCCGTCAGCCCGGACGCGGTCCTGCTGACGACGATGCGGCTCGAACCGGCCGCGGAGCTGGATGGGGTGGGCCCGAGTCTCATCCAGGCCGTGGTGGGCGATCTGGTTCGCCGTGGCGTGCGCGCCCTCGAGGCATTCGGGATCCGCGATGTGCAGGACGATCCGGTGGCCGGACGGCGCGGCCAGGAATGCACCCCTGCCGATTGCATGATCGATGCCGAGTTCCTCGCCGACATGGGATTCGAAGTGGTTGCCGCGCATCATCGCTACCCGCGGATGCGGCTGGAACTGGACCGGGATCACGGGTGGAAGGCTGACGTGGAGTCGGCACTGGAACGGCTGCTCGCGGTGGCATCGCTGACCATGACCGACATCGAACAGAAGTCGACCGTCGGAGTTCTCTGACCGCGTCGCTCACGAACGGCGACGGCGGGTTCCCTAGGCCTGGTCGGCCTTCGAGAGCTCCTCGGCCAGCAGTTCGGCGAAGGTGAATGTGCCGGTGGGCTGATCGTCCTGCCCGAGCAGGTAGAGGCGCTTCACCGCGATCAGGATGGACTCGGCGATGATGTCGCGGTTGCGCGGATTGGCGAGCACACCGACATCGGATTCGTTTGTGAGATAACCGATGTCGACCTGCACGGTCGGCATGTTGGTCAGCCGCAGCAGATCCCAGGTGCGGCCGTGGGTCCGGCAGTCCTGCAGCGAGGTCCGGGCCACGATCTCGCGCTGGATGAAGCTGGAGAGAACCTGTCCGATCCGCGAGGTGGCACCGTGCGAGTTCCCGAAGTGAAAGCTGGCAACGCCATTCGCGTGCGGGCTGGTGCTGGCCGAGCACCGCAGCGAGATCATCAGGTCCGCCTCGAACGTGTTGGACGTCTCGGCGCGCTGCGCCGGCGACGGGTTCTGATCGTGTGGGCGGGAGAGGAATGTCTCCATGCCGGTCGCCGCCATCCGGCCCTCGAGCCGGCTGGCCAGGTCCCAGAGGATGTCGGACTCGGTGATCGGACCGAACGCCGAGTCGAGCACGATGCCGGTCTCGCCGCCGCCGAGGTCGGGGTCGATCACGATGCGCTTGCCGCTGAGCTGCGGGCCGGAGCGGCGGACCAGCTCCTCCTCGGTGATGGCGTGCGGCGAGCCGCCCGTGACCCGGGTGCCGAGAAGATCGAGCGACCGCAGCGTCTGCGGGCCGCAGATGCCGTCGGAGGCGATGCCGATCTCACGCTGGAACGACGACAGGCCCTCGTGGGTCTGCGGGCCGAAGTAGCCGTCGACGCGGCCCGGGTAGAAGCCGAGGTCCTGCAGCTTGGTCTGCAGTGCCGCCACGTCGTCGCCGTAGAGCGGCGCGGACAGTTGGTAGATCAGCGTGCGAGCGCCGAGCCGGTACGAGGCCTCCTTGAGCGACCGGTAGGTCGCGGTGCCGACCACTCCGTCGACCAGCAGGCCTCGCTGCTGCTGGAAGGCCCGCACGGCGCTGTCGAGGTGGTGGTCGAACACCGCGTCGGGCGCGATCCACTGCGAACCGTTGATCGCCTCACGCGAGGTGATGGACACCCCGTTGTGCAGGAAGCCGAGCGTGGAAAGGGTGCCTCGAACCTCAGCAACGGCGGGACCGTGGTCGCCGTGACGGAGTCGATGCATTCTTCCCGGCCCTTTCGTCAGTTCCTGACGGCGCACCAAGGCGCCGCGCGTCGCACGTGTCGATCGATTGTCGCAGAAGCCCCGAGAAACAGTCAATCTCGGGGGCTGCGATGTGACCTACAGGACGTCGGACAGGTCCTTGAGCAGGGCGGCCTTGCCCTTGGCTCCGACGATCTGCTTCACCGGCTTGCCGCCCTGGAACAGGATCATCGTGGGGATCGACATGACCTGGAAGTCGCGCGCGGCGGCCGGGTTCGCGTCGATGTCGAGCTTGGCGACGGTGAGCTTGTCACCGTGCTCGCCCGCGATCTCCTCGAGGACGGGGGCGACCATCTTGCAGGGGCCGCACCAGGTCGCCCAGAAGTCGACGAGGACCGGCTTCTCGGAATCGAGGACGTCCTGCTTGAAGGAGTCGTCGGTGATGGTGATCGTGTTGGACATTGTCTGTCTCCTCGGGTGGCTGGTCGGGTACGCGGGCGAATCAGGCTCGGGACGTCACGCCTCGACGGCGACCGGTGCGCCGGCGGCCTCGAGGGTGTTCGCGGTGATGTCGCCGCGCTCGGCGAGCCAGCGCTCGGCGTCGATCGCCGCGGAGGCGCCGGTGCCCGCCGCGGTGATGGCCTGGCGGTAGGTGTGGTCGACCAGGTCGCCCGCCGCGAAGACACCCTCGAGCGAGGTCGCCGTGGTCGGCGACTGCACGCGGACGTAGCCCTCGTCGTCGATGTCGACCTGGCCCTTGACCAGCTCGCTGCGGGGGTCGTGACCGATCGCGACGAACAGGCCGGTCACGGGCAGCGTCGACTGTTCGCCGGTGACGGTGTCGCGGACGACCAGGCCGGTGACGCTGTTCTCGCCGACGACCTCGACCGGCTCCGCGTTGGTGACGAAGCGGATCTTCTCGTTGGCCTTGGCGCGCTCGAGCATGATGCGGGAGGCGCGGAACTCCTCGCGGCGGTGCACCAGGGTGACCGAGCGGGCGAACCGGGTCAGGAAGGTGGCCTCCTCCATCGCGGAGTCGCCGCCGCCGACGACCGCGATGTCCTGGTCCTTGAAGAAGAAGCCGTCGCAGGTCGCGCAGGCGCTCACACCGCGGCCGAGCAGCCGCTCCTCCCCCTCGATGCCGAGGTAGCGGGCCGCGGCGCCCATCGCGAGCACGACCGCGTGTGCGTAGTAGGTCTCGCCGTTCGCGACGACCTTCTTGACCGGACCGGCCAGGTCGATCTCGTCGACGTCCTCGGTGCGGATGTCCGCGCCGAAGCGCTTGGCCTGCTCACGCATCTCGTCCATCAGGTCCGGGCCCATGATGCCCTCGCGGAAGCCCGGGAAGTTCTCCACCTCGGTGGTGGTAATCAGGGCGCCACCGAACTGGGTGCCCTCGAAGAGAAGGGGTTCGAGCTCCGCTCGAGCGGCGTAGACGCCTGCCGTGTATCCGGCGGGTCCGGAGCCGACGATGATGAGGTCGCGGACGGAGGTCGGAGTAGTCATGCGGGCCTTCCGAGGTAGTGGACGTTATGTGCGTCAACAACAGCCTAAGGGGTGTTGTTCCCGCTGTTCGTGGGTATGCCGCGGGCGGCGGCACGCTCGACGTAGGGCGCGATCAGTTCCTCCGTGTGCTGGCGGACGGCCGCCACGTCGGCGCCCTTCTCCAGTTGACGGGTCGCGGCGTGCACCACCGCGTTGATCAGGTCCGCCATGGCGGCCGGGTCCTGCGCACCGAGTTCGGCGAGGGCGGCCGCCAGTGGGGCGATCAGCTGCCGGTGCATCGCGGCGCTGGACTCCGCGATCACATCACGGGGCGCGATCGAGGCGATGGCGGCGGCGATGGCGTGTTCGCCGTCCGCGACCAGATCGAGGTTCGCGCGCACATAGGCGAGCACCCGCTGGTCCGGGGCACCCGCCTCGGCCATCGCGGCCTCCACCCGCTCCGACCAGCGCGGGAAGGCGTCCTCGATCAGGGCGGTGAGCAGGTGCTGACGGGACCGGAAGTACTGGTACATGCTCGAGCGGGCCAGCCCGGCCCTGGCCGCGACCTCGGCAAACCCGGGGATCTCGGTGGCCCCCTCGGCGAGCACCGCCCGGGCAGCGTCGAGCAGCGCGCGCTCCTGGGCCTCGCGGTGTTCGGCGACGGTGGGCGCGGTGATCCGGGGCAACGGGTCTCCCTTCGCCCTGTGCGTCCGCTGCTGCGGGCCGTACATCAGCCGGTCACGATCTACGCCGGACATCGTAATCGTGCCGCCCCGGAGGCATGCGTCGACCGGCGACCCGGCCTCTCGCCGTCGCCTCCGTGCCCGCGCCCGCCCGTCGTCGTCGCGTCGATTTCCACCCTGTGATCTCTGTACAGGAGGCCCGGTTCGGGAGCATCCTGATCGTGAAGCCCGCTCGAAGGGTCACCGGAGGTCCGTCATTCCTTTCCACACCGCAGCTCGCGCAGTGCTCGTCTCCATCGCCGCGATCGTTCTCACCGTCGCAGGCAGCGGCGGGGCTGGGGCGGTTGTGTCCGGCACCGACCAGGCCCCGTCGACGCCTGCCCCCACCACCACCGAGAGGGCGCCAGGGACCGCCACTCGGTACGTGAGCAACCCCCGGACAACCCCGGCGATCAGGCCTACTGCAACCTGCAGGCCGACCGGGCGAACGCCATGGCCGACAGCGATCCGACGAGTGCGAGGTGGATCGTCGAGTCCGCCAACTCCAACGGTTGCAAGATCGCCGAGGCCTGACGGCCCGCTCAGCCGATCAGCTGTTGTGCCTCGCGCACCACGCAGCGGGTGCCCGAGTAGATGGTCGGCATGCACTTGTTGCAGTGGATGCAATGGCCCTCGGTGGCCGTCTCGTCACGAAACCTGTTGACCAGATCGGGTTCTCGTAGCAGTGCCCGTGCCATCGCGACGAACTCGAACCCCTCGTCGACGGCGCCGGCGATGGTGTCCATCCGATTGATGCCCCGAGCAGGATCAACGGCATCGACAGGATCTCTCGGAATTGCCGGGCGAACGGGAGGAAGAAGGCCTCCTCGAACGGGTAGGTGGGGAAGAGGTGGGGCCCGTATACCTTGAGCCCGAGTCCGACCAGCTTCGGTTGCGACGCAACGAATTCCGCCATCGGAACCTCACCACGGAAGAAGTACATGCCGTTGAGGAGGGAGCTACCGCCGGTCAGCTGCAACGCGTCGAGGTGACCGTCGGACTCGAGCAGCTTCGCGATCTGCATGCTCTGGTCGAGCCACAGTCCCTTCGGGACCCCGTCGGACATGTTGAACTTCGCGGTCACCGCGACCTTGTCCCCCGCGGCGGCCCGGACCCGTTCGAGCACCTCGCGCGGGAACCTTGCCCGGTTCGCGACGCTGCCACCGTAGCCGTCCTTGCGCTTGTTCAGATTGGGGCTCATGAAGGAGCTCAGCAGGTAGTTGTGGCCGAGGTGCACCTCGATGGCGTCGAACCCGGCCTCGACCGCAACCCTCGCCGAGCGCTCGAAGTCCGCGGTCACCTCCGCCAGCTGGTCCGATGTCGCGCCTCGCACCAGACCCATTGCGGGAGCACTGATCCGGGTGGACGGAGCCAGCGTGGGTCGCTTGTTCGACATCGTGTTGGCGACCAGGCCGGCGTGGCCGATCTGGGCGGCGGCCAACGCTCCCTCTGCGTGCACGGCGTCGGTGAGCCGGGTCAGGCCCGGCAGGCTCGACTCGTCGAGGACCAGGGTGTTGCGATGGACTCGGCCGCCCTCGGACACCGCGCAGTACGCCACCGTCGTGAGCGCCGCTCCCCCTGCGGCCACCGCTCGGTGGAACTCGATGAGCTCGTCGGAGACGGCCCCGCGTGGCATCACACCCTCGAATGTGGCGGCCTTGATGATCCGGTTGCGCAGGGTGAGCGGGCCGAGCCGGGCGGGTTCGAAGACGCGCGTCGCGCTTGGCGTCTCGTTCGGGGAGGTCATGTCGGATCCTTGCGTCGCGGAATTACGATGCCACCGGCCTCGTAATAGGACACGGTATAGCCCCGAGGCCGGAGATGGAAGAGAATTCGGGGCAATGACTAAAACCGGATCGGGTCGGCCGCGGGACCCACAGATCGATGCCGAGGTGCTCGCGGCCGCTCGCGAGCTGCTGGTCGACGTCGGATTCGACCAGCTCAGCATGCGCGCGATCGCCACGAGGGCCGGGGTGAGCCGGGCGGCGATCGACCGTCGATGGGACTCGAAGGCGCAACTCGTGCTCGACGCGGTACTGGGCGTGACCCCGGACCTGACCCCGTTCGCGGGGCCGATCGGGAGGGATGGATCAGGTGGGTGGTGACCGGGAGTTCGGAGCTGTTCCGCAGGCCTGAGGTGCGGGAGGCGGTGCCGGGACTGCTCGCCACGTTGCGCGATCAGGAGGATCTGCGTAACACGCTGTGGCGGGGTTTCAGCGGTCCGAGCAGTGCGCTGTACGCCGAGTCCTCCGGTCCGGGCGACCTGCTGGATGCGCGTGCCCTCCTGGTCCTCGGGGCCGGGGCGGCGCTGTTCCTGTCGTTGATCGCCGTCGAGGAGGACACCCCCGAGATGAGGGAGCGGGTGTTGCAGATCCTGCTGCCGGTCGCGCGGGGCGAGCAGGGGTGATCGGCGCGGCCCGTCAGCCGATGTCGCTGCGTGCCAAGGTTTCCGGGCGCGATTCCGCGCAGTCGGCACCGACCACCAGTGCGGTGATCTGCGGCGGTCGCGGGCCGGCGAACAACATCAGGATGCCGCGGATCCCCCGGATCCGCACCGGGCCGGACCCGAGCAACGGGGTGGCCGGATCGACGCCGTTGGCGCGCAGGCAACCGGCGAGTGCGTCGGGGTCGGACAGCGGGCCGAGCGACGACCGTCCCATCATGATGAGGGCGGCGCCGGGGGTCAGATCCGCACCCAGATCCGGCTCGTCGGCGCGGGGCAGGAACGGCTGGGCCATGGTCGGTGCCGGTGCTTCGGGATCCTCGTCGAGCACTCCTGCCCCGAGGACGATGCCGCCTGCCAGCAGCAGGATCGCGGCGGCCGCGGCGACGGGGATCCACGCTCGCCTGCGTCGGGGGTGGTCGGCGAGGGCCACCACAGGGATCGTGTCGACCGGGGCAGGGGCGCCCTCGGCTGCCAGCGCCGCGTGCATTCGGTCGAGAACCTCCGGGGGCGCCGGGGGTGCGGGGGTGTCGTCCGCACGGAGCTCGGCGAGCCGGGTGCTGACCGAATCGAGGGCGGCGAGGACTTGTCGGGCCTGCGGGTCGCTCGCCACCGCGGCGCCGAGGCGCGCCTCGAACGGTGGGTCGAACAGCCCTGCGTGCAGGTCGGCGATCAGTTCGGGGTCGAAAGGGGGCTGCAGGAGCGCTTCATCACCCTGACCGACCATGTCACCTCCCTGCTGAGTCCTCGAGCCTTACGGGCACGTCATTATGATTAGACCCCTCAAGGATGGATTTGGTTCCGCTCATTCTGCAAATATTTCAACTGCTGGGCCAGCTTCAGCCTGGCCCGGGCGCAGCGGCTCTTGACGGTGCCCTCCGGAACCCCGAGTAGTGCCGCCGCCTCCGTGACCGAATACCCCTCCAGGTCGACCGCCACCACGGCGGCCCGCTGCTCGGGCGACAGGGTGAACAGGGCGGCGTCGATGGCCATCGCGGTCTCGCAGTCGTCCATCGGGTCGCGGGGGCGCGCCGGCTCCTGGTGGTCGTCCTCCAGCGGCACGGTCGGTCGGGCCCGGTTGCGGCGGATCCGATCGAGACACGCATTCACCACGATTCGGTGCAACCAACTGCGCACGGCGGCATCCGCCCGGAACGACGCCGCCGTCCGATGGGCGGACAGCAACGCCTCTTGGAGCGCGTCAGCCGCGTCTTCCTGCGTGTAGCTGGTCCGCTTCGCCGTCTGCCACAAATGGTCCTGATGTCTGCTCAACAACTCCGCAAACGCGCGTGCGTCCCCCGACGCGTGCGCTGCCAGGAGCTCGGCATCAGACATGCCAGCCCCGGCGACCCCCTATAGATTCGCACGAGAAATGCTAACCGACCGTAAGGTCTGGAGTCACTCCGAGGGCTGAACCGGCGTTCAGGGGCCTTCGTGAAGCCGATCTCCGCGAGCGAGGACTGGTTCTTTCCGCCCTCGCTCGCCAGCTTGGTGATCCACACCAGGACCTTGCCGGTCTTGCCCTCGCCGGTCACCGGAATCGTGGTGACGCCCTTCCCGAGGACCGCCGAACCGATCACCTGGGTCTGGTCGAGGGTGGGGTTCGCCGTTGCGGCGGTGCGGATCTCGACGGAGGTGCCCGCGCTCGGCGAGTTGATCGAGACCTCGCGCAGCGCGCTCGGTTCGGCCAGGTCGACCATCAGGCCGACACCGTTCTTGAAGGTGGGGAACTGGTCGAAGTAGCCGTCCGTGGTCCACGCGGTTGCCGGGTTGCCGTCGATGGCCTGCTTCGCCGTTGCCGGGTTGTCCGGGGAGCCCTGCGGCGAGTACACGGCGGCGCCCGCGGGCACCACCGACGCCCCCGCCGGGACGGGCCCGGGTTCGGCGGTCGCCGACACGGAGGCCTCGGACGGGGCGGTCGTGAGGCCGAAGTTCTGGTCCGTCAGCGGTTCGCTGGAGCCGCCGCCCGCCAGGAAGTTGGCCAGCCACCAGCCGACCAGGGCCAACACGACGACGGTGAGGACACCGAGCGCGGACAGCGCGATGATCATCTTGTTGTCCTTGGCCCGCTTCGCCTCGGCCTCCTCCGGATCGAGAAGGGCGCGGCTGGTCGCCCCCGCGGGGCGCTGGCCGAGTCGCAGTGCGGGCATGAGGTCGGTCTTCTGGTCCACCACGGACGCCTGGTCCAGCACGTGCTGGACGGTCGCGGCCGTGCGGATCCCGCCACCCTGCTCGAGCGCGCGGACGGCGACGGCGGAGATCTCGAACGGCACCTCGGGCCGGAGGCGGCGCGGCTCGACCGGTAGGCCGTCGTCGCCGCGGTCCGCCAGCCGCATCCCGCCGACGGTGCCCGCCGCGTGCGGCGTGCGCGGGTCGGCGCCCGTCTGAGGGGCCGCCGCGGGGGTACCGGACTCGGGCGCCGGTGCCGGCTCGCCGAGCGGCCACCGCGCGGTGATCAACGCGTACAGCATCGCGCCGAGTCCGCGCACGTCCGAGCTGGGATCGGCGTCGGCCAGGGTGGCGGGGAAGGCCAGCACCGCGTCGCCGCCCGCGGAGATCCGGATCCGGTCCGGATGGTCGATCGACAGCGATCCGCCGCCGCGGTGGGCGGCCTCCGCCGCCGAGGCGAGCGCGCGGATCGCCCTTGCCGCGCCGATCGGAGACGGCTCGGTCTCGGCCATCTCCCGCAGCGACCGTCCTGGCGTCCACTCGGCGACGACGATGCCGCCCGAGCTGCCGCGGACCACGTCGAGGACCCGGGCGAGGCCGGGCGAGTTGATCCGACCGAGCCGCAGGGTGCGCGACAGGACCGCCTGCGGCCCCTCCGACTCGGAGGTCGAGGAACTCGCGCGCTGGTCGGCGTCGACGAAGGTCAGCGCGACCTCGCGATCGAGCTTGATGTCGTGGGCCTGCCAGAACTTGAGTCCGCGGGCACCGCCGTGCGGGGCGAGGAGGCGGTAGCGCCCGCCCGCCACCGAGGCGCCGGGGATCAGCTTGGGGCCGCGCGTGGGCTTGGCCGCCCCGGTGGAGTCGCCGCCAACCCGCAGCGGGGGCAATGTCGGCGAACCGATCGGGATGACGCCGGTGTCGACGGTCAGGTCGCGCTCGGGGCGCTCCAGGGCCGGCTTGTCGGCCTTGGCGGCAGCCTTGGCCCCGTCGCCGTCCGGGGTCACCGTGGTGGGCCCGTCGTCCGTTGCCTCGATCTTCCGCGGGGCCGATTCGGGCACGGACGCCTTAACAGCGGACACGCCGGTCTGGCCGTCGGCAACGTTCTCGTCGCTCACCCTCACTCCTTCGCGCATTTGTCCCGAAATCTCTCCTGTTGAGAACTGGTCCCCAGACCGCCGAGGATCAGCGTACGGGAGTGCAATCCCGCCGCTGAGGGGTATCTGAGCACCATCGATGACGGGGATCAACTCCGTCTCCGCCTCATAGAGTGGCACGACCTTCGGCGTATCGACGCGCGATTCCGGCGCCGACCGACCGAGAAGTCTGTTCACCACACGCCCCACCGCCACCGTGCCCGCGACCACCTCGGGCACCCGGGCGATACGCAGGAGCCCGAATGTCAGCCCGAGCATGATGACCGCGCCGATACCGACCTGGACGAAGGCACCCGGCCCGCCGAACCGGTCACCGAGACGGTCGAGACGCAGCAACTCCTCGGCCGTCAGCATCGTGATCCCGCCCGCCACCGAGGCGACGACGACCAGGAACGCGGTCTTGCCGACGTTCGCCATCCGTAGGTTACCGAGGCTCCGCCGGAGCAGGTATCCGCCGATCAGCGCGCCAACGGTGAAGCCGAGGCCGTTCGCGACACCGAGCAGGCTGACGACCTGCTCGTCGCTGGTGGCCACCACCGGCGCCAGCATCGAGAGCCCGACCTTCACCCCGGTGATGCCGAGGATGATCCAGGTCGGTGTCCATGCCTGCTCGCGGGCGTAGAACACCCGCAGGTGGATGAGCACGAGGGCGTAAGGGATCAGCGTGAACGCGGACCAGCTGACGGCGTGTCCGAGCCGCTCGGCGTCGGCCTCACCGAAGTTGCCGTATCCGAACAGGGCATGGCCGACCTGCGGGCCCGCGAAGGTGAGGAACACCACCACCGGCACCAGCGACACCATCGTCAACCGGGTCGAGACGGACAGGTCGTCGACGACCGCCGGGGTGTCCTCCGCGGCCGCGTTGCGACTGAGCCGCGGCATGATCGCGGTGAGCACCGTCACGCCGAGGATGCCGTACGGCAGCTGCAGCAAGAGCCAGGCCTGCTGGTAGATCACCGGGCCCGCCGCGTCCGCCGCGGCGGCGATCCGGGTGCCGATGCTGAAGCCGATCTGGCTGATCAGGACGTACAGGACGATGGCGACGCCCATCCCGGCGAACATCTTCAGCCTGGCGTCGATCCCCCACAGCGGCTTCAGGCTGATGCCCTCGCGCCGGATCGCGGGCAGCAGGGTCGCGGCCTGGGTCACCACGCCGAGCGTCACGCCCAGCCCGAGCAGCAGCACGCGCCCGGTGGTCATCTCGTCGGAACCGCGGGTGACCAGCCAGAAGACCGCGAGCACGCACAGCACCACGAGGTTGTTGAGCACCGGCGCCCACGCGCCGGGCTTGAACACGCCCCTCGTGTTGAGCAGCGCGGTCAACAGGGCCGACAGCCCGTAGAAGAGGATCGCGGGCAGCAGCAGGTAGGCGAATGAGGTGGACAGTTCGGCGTCGACCTTGCCGTCCTCCGGGAGGAAGATCCGGGTCAGCAGCGGGGCCGCAACGACCGCGACCACCGAGGCGACGCCGAGGATCAGGCAGGTGATGGTGAACAGCCTGCGCACGAAGGCCGCGCCGCCGTCGTCGTCTTCCTTCTCGGCACGCACCAGGACCGGCACCACGATCGCGGTCAGCACCGCGCCGAGGACCAGTTCCGAGATCATGGTCGGCAGCTGGCTGGCCACGGTGAACGAGCTGGCGGTGGCGGCGCCGAGCACGGTCAGCAGCAGCACCTGCTTGAGGAAGCCGGTGATCCGGCTGACCAGGGTGGCCACCGCGATGGAGCCGGTGGACGCGAGGAGACGGGAGTTCGAGTTCGAGCTCTGCTCCTGCGGCTCCTGCTCGGGTGTCGGATCCGGCTCAGGCGCGGGAGCCGCTGGCCTGTTGCCTGCCGGGCCGGGCACGGGCTGTGTTGGCGGTGCCCCGCGCTGATGCGAGGGCGGCGGCAGGTAGCGCTGCGGGGCGGCCCGCGGTGGCGCTGGCTGCGGTCGGTACGTCTGGGGCTGGGCGGGGCGGAACGGGCGCGGCTGGTCCGGCGGGAACGGCGGCTGCGGCCGGGGCGGGCCGGGGGGCGGCGGCATGCGTCCGGCCTGGTCGGGCAGCGGTACCGGTCGCGGGTCGGCGGGTCCGTGCGGTGTCGGGTTGGCCCGCTCCCACGGGGCAGGCGGCGCCGGTTCGGGATGCTGAGGGGCCGGATTCTGGGGTCGTTGCGCGGGCTCCGCGCCCGGATTCTGGGGTCGCCTGCTGGGGTCCGCTCCCGTGCCCGGTGGGCGACGCGTGCTCCCCGTCATCGAGCTTCGTACCCTTCATCCGCTGGGTCCGGCTGACCCCGGAACCGGTGCCACAGGCGCCGTCCCGCAAGTAGCAACAGTAGTGCGCCCGCGCAGGCGGTGATGATCGCCAGCGCCTTGCCGTACGCGTTCGTCCGGATCGACACCGAGGTGGGCTCGCCCAGTTCACGGCCGTTCGTGGTGGTCAGCGCGACATCGACCACCAGCTTGCCGGCGTTCTCGACGGTTGCGGGCACCTGGAGCGTCCGGCTGCCGCGCGGCGGCAGCTGCTGGTCGCCGATGTCGGTGACCGTCATCTCCTGTGGCGCCGAGATCTGCAGCCGCACGTTGATCCCCACCGGCAGGTCATTGCGCGCGACGAGCAGCAGCGGGCTCTGCTCCGACGCGAGGGTGTAGGCGCCGCCGGGGGAAGCACCGTCACCGACGCGTAGATCTCGGTCAGCGCCTTCTCGACGTCGCTGACCCGGGTCTCGGCGGCGGCCGTCGCGGCACCCCGGTCCCGGTCGCGTCTCCCGGACGTGCTCAGCGCCCGCAGCAGGTCCTCGCTCAGCGGCGCGGTGTAGCCGCGCGGGGTCAGCGCCGACTGCGGATCGTTCACCAGCGTCTCGGTAAGCGCATTGATCTCGGGGGCCACCGTGGCGGCTCCGGTCTGTACCCGATCGGGCGCGCCGTCCTTGGCGGCCTGCGCCGGATAGTCGAGGTCGACCGGCGGCTGTGCGGTCGGTCGATCGAGCAGGTCGGCGAGCGGGCGCGGGTTGGCCAGCCCCGAACGCATCAGCGTCGACACCGTCGAGAGAACGGCACGCGCCTCGTCACCGTCCACGGACCAGTTCTGCGGCGGCACCACGAGCAGGCCGTGGTCCGCGTTCGCGGTGGCCTTCGGCGGCGGCGTGAGTGCAGGCCAGGCGATCGCACCGAGTGCGTCCTGGAGTCGGGCGGTCCGCGAGTCGTCGGACAGGTCGTATCGAACATCCGCCGGGGTGTAGGTGGGGGTCTGCGGGGTGGCACCGACGGCGGCGAGGGCGGTGGCCGCGGGCACATCGAACAGCGCCGCGGAAAGCGGTCGATCGGCTGTCGTCCCTGCCAACGGCACCGTCGACCGTGTGGTCTCCTCGGCCACCGCGTTGTCGGCCAGCAGCGCGGTCGGACCGAGCCCCCGAAGACCCGCCGCCTCGGGGTTGAGCACACCCGCGTCCGGCCAGGTCAGGCCGCGGCGCGAGGTGATCCCCAATATGCCGTCGACGATCCCCGCCGGTGCGGACAGGGCTCGCTCCACCAGCGTCGGGTCGTCGGTCTTCTGCAACGCCGCGAGATCGACCTGCGCGAACGGCACGGCGGTCGTGCACAGTCGCGCCGTCAGCGACCGCAACCGTTCGAGCCACTCGGTGGCCGCGGTCTGTCCGGTCCCCTCGTGTGCGGGGCCGTTCGGATCCGAGGGATCGTCGACCACCAGGTATCCCCTGGTCATGTTGCTCACGGTGATCAGCAGATCCGGGTCGACGGCCAGGCACATGCTGTCGGCGAGCTTGTGGTCGCGGTCGATGCTGTCGCCGGTGGCGAACTCGGCGGCGGCGAGCAACTGCTCGAGCCGTCCCCCGTCCGCCAGCGAGTCCGCCAGCTCGTCGTCGACGAGTCGGACCTTCTCGTCCGAGGATCCCGGGATGCCGGACGCGAGCCGGGGCTTGTCGGCGAACGGCCACATCAGGGTGACGGCCACGGGGTCGGTGATGCTCGGCGGTACCGCCGCCGCGTCGGGGCGATCGGCGCCGCGGATGCTGGGGTCGCGCGGGAGCCCGAGCACCGGCAGCAGGAACCGGGCGTCGTCGAGCCGGGCCTGGCCGCCGTACTCGGGTGTGCCGTTGACGTTGACCAGCAGTGGGTACACCCCGGGCTCTTTGATGCCGAGCGACACCGAGGAGGCCGAGCGCAGCGGCATCGCCAGGGTGAACCGGCTGGACTGCCCCACCTGCAGCTTCTCGGTGACGGTGGTGAACTGCCCGACCGTGTCGTAGGCCTCCTGGTCGGCCGTGAGCATGGACCTGAGCTGCTCGGACTCGGAGATGGCCGGTGCGGCCTGGAGCCGGACCTTCACGTCGTGGACGGGACGGTCGCCGACGTTGCTGACGGACCCGGTGACCGTGACGAACGGTTCGCTGGAGGTGGTGACGGCGGTCGGGGTCACCTTGTCGATCGTCAGGCTCACGAACTCGCGCTCGTCGCTGTTCGACCGCATGCCCGAGGAGGCCGGGTCCGTTGCTGCGGACTCGGCGCCGCTGTCGGGTCCGTGTGTGGGCGCGGCGGCGGCCACCGCGGCACCCATCGGGGCGGCGGCCAACGCCAAGGCGGACAGGGTCGTCACGGCAAAGCGACGCAGGGTGGCCCTCATCCGTTCTCGCGGGACGCTTCGCCGGTGGCGGACGCCATCTGGGCGATCAGCTCCCCCGCGACTCCGGCGAGCCGGCGTTCGTCGGCGTAGGCGAGCCGGGACTCCAACTCGGCCAACGGAACCCACGCCACCTCGGTCACCTCGACGTCGGCGTCGGAGAGCTCGCCGCCCTGGAACCGGAGCAGATAGTGGTGCACGGTCTTGTGGACACGCCTGCCCTCGGTGACGAACCAGTAGTCGATGCTGCCCAGTTCGGCGAGCACCGTGCCCTGGATGCCGGTCTCCTCCGCCACCTCACGCATCGCCGTCTGCTCGGCGGTCTCGCCCTGCTCGATGTGCCCCTTGGGCAGTGACCAGAGCAGCCGTCCCCGCCGGTCGGTCCGACCGATCAGCGCGGCGCACTGCTCGTCGCGGGGCCGTCGAGGCCGTCGACCACGAGTCCGCCCGCCGACGTTTCGCGGACCGTACGCATGCGCGTGTTCGAGCGGTCGCCGTGCCCGCTTCGTCGCCGCGGGTTGCGGCGACTGCGATTCGCACGTTCGGCAGCAGACACCCAATCAATACTAGTTGCCCAGCGGGACCTGCCCCGAATCCCACACCGGCCGAGCGGCAAGCCGTCCCCCTCGCGTCGGTAAGCTGCGTACTCGTGGTTTCCCCTACTCCCGACGCCGATCGACGCGCCCGACTCCTCAAGGATGCCTCCGCGACCCTGCGGGGCCTCGCGGACGTGCTGACCCCTTGGGTGCGCGGTTCGCCGCCGCCGGGCACGAGCTGTACCTGGTTGGCGGCAGCGTGCGGGACGCGCTGCTCGGCAGACTGGGCACCGATCTGGACTTCACCACCGACGCGCGGCCGGAGCAGGTGCAGGCAATCCTCAAGGGCTGGGCCGACAACCAGTGGGACACCGGCATCGCTTTCGGGACGATCAGCGCCGCCAAGGGTGATCAGCAGATCGAGATCACCACCTTCCGCACCGACGCCTACGACGGGGTCACCAGGAACCCGGAGGTCGTGTACGGCACCAGCCTCGAGGAGGACCTGGTCCGCCGCGACTTCACGGTCAACGCGATGGCCGTCCGCATCGGCGCGGACGGATCGCAGGAATTCACCGATCCGCTCGGCGGCATGGACGCCCTGCTCAACGGGGTGCTCGACACCCCCGCCGCGCCGGAGATCTCGTTCAACGACGACCCCCTCCGCATGCTGCGGGCCGCCCGGTTCGTCTCGCAGCTCGGCTTCGCCCTTGCGCCCCGGGTCCATCAGGCGATCGTGGAGATGGCCAGACAGATCGACCGGATCACGGCCGAGCGGGTGCGCGCCGAACTCGACAAACTGATCCTCGGCGAGTTCGCGATCGACGGCATCAACGTGATGTGCGAGACGGGACTGGCGGCCCGGGTCATCCCCGAGATCCCGAAGATGAAGCTGGAGATCGACGAGCACCACCAGCACAAGGACGTCTATCAGCATTCGCTGACCGTGCTGCAGCAGGCGATCGACCTCGAGGACGGCGACCCGGACCTGGTGCTGCGCTGGGCCGCGCTGCTGCACGACATCGGCAAGCCGGACACCAAGCGCAACGAGCCGGCAGGCGGGGTCAGCTTCCACCACCACGAGGTGGTCGGGGCGAAGATGGTGCGCAAGCGGATGCGCGCGCTCAAGTACTCCAAGCAGATGATCGACGACGTCGGCCAGCTGGTGTTCCTGCACCTGCGTTTCCACGGCTACGGCGAGGGGCAGTGGACCGATTCCGCGGTCCGCCGCTACGTCACCGACGCAGGCGAACTGCTGCCGCGCCTGCACAAGCTCGTCCGCGCGGACTGCACAACCAGGAACAAGCGTCGGGCGGCGAAGCTGCAGGCCACCTACGACGACCTCGAGCAGCGGATCGCTCGGATCGCCGAGCAGGAGGACCTGGGCCGGGTCCGGCCCGACCTGGACGGCAACGCGATCATGAAGCTGCTCGGCATCCCCGCCGGGCCCGAGGTCGGCAAGGCGTGGACCTTCCTGAAGGAACTGCGTCTGGACCGCGGCCCGCTCAGTCCGGAAGAGGCCGAGGCCGAGCTGCTCGCGTGGTGGGCACAGCAGCAGTAACCGCTACCCGATCAGCCGGAGCAGCTGCGTCAGATCGAACGAGCTGCTCAGCATGGGGATCTCGAGGGTGAAGCGGACGACGTGGCCGTCGCGGGTGGCGCGGACGTTGCGGGCGTCGTTGGGCAGCGGCGGCAGCGGGATGACCGGCGCGGGCAGGTAGCGCCCCGGCACCGGGAGCCCACGCCAGCGGGCCCGGATCACCTCGATCCGCAGCACGTCGTCGGCGATCGAGGCGTCGACGACGGCCGTCAGTCGGCGGTGCCGGTGCTCGGCGCGGATCAGGCCGGATTCCTCGGCGAACAGCGTCCAGTCGAGGCCGTCCTGGAGATTGACCTGCGCCAACAGCGTCGACAGCGCGACGCGGCCCGCGACATCGATCTGTGCGGTCCTGACCCGGGTCGGCGCGCCCGGCACCAGCCGAACCCCGTTGGCGACCGCCGTCACCTCCTCCAGCGCGTGCCCGCCCCAGTCGATGCCGGTGAGCCGGGCCCGTGACTCGAAATGCGCGCCCTGACGTCGCACGCGAAACGAACCAAGCCGGGCCGTGACCGGCACGCCCTGCAGGGTGACGGTGACCTCCCGCCCGACGTACCTGCGCGCGATACCGAGGCTGAGGGCGGTCATCACGCTGTCGGGGACCAGGGCCGTCATCGTGCCCGCGCCGAGGGTCGCCACCGGGTCGACCCAGGAGGTGGTGATCGACGACAACGACCATCCGGTGCCCATGACAGGCAACGATAGGCCTCAGCGCAGCGTCGCGTGCATCAGATAGACGTTGTAGCTGTCCCACTCCGACATGGTGAAGTACACATCGTCGGCGGTGGACCACGGATGCAGGAAGCCGCCGTATAGGTCCGGGTAGTCGGCGCTGCTCACCATCGGGACGCCCGCCGACCACGCGCCCTGCGGGCTGTTCGCCTGGCGCAGCACGATGGTCTCGGCCGGTGCGTCCAGGTAGCTCATCTGCCACAGGTCGCGGGACCCGTCGTAACGCACCGACACCTCCGAGGCCACACCGTCGAGGATGGGCGTGGGTGAATGCTCGCCGACCGGGGTCCATGTCCCGTCGACCCAGTATTGGTAGGCCGACTTGTCGAGCACCTGGTCGGTGGCCACCCGGGCGAGGGCAATGGTGCCGAGCCGCCCGTTCGGGGTGCCGAACATGTAGACGTGCTCACCGGCAGGGACCATGCTCGTGACCTGGAACTGGTTCATTCCGAAAATGTTCTCCCACTTGGCATATGGGTCCTTGGTCCAGGTCTGGCCGCCGTCGTCCGAGT
Organism: Rhodococcus sp. MTM3W5.2; assembly: GCF_001984015.1. NCBI lineage: Bacteria > Bacillati > Actinomycetota > Actinomycetes > Mycobacteriales > Nocardiaceae > Rhodococcus > Rhodococcus sp. MTM3W5.2. Next base: position 29,147 of record NZ_CP019572.1, read on the forward strand.
AGGCGATGCCGCCGTGGTTCGTGTACCACCTGCCTGGGACCATGCTCCAGCGTCGGACCGACATGTAGCTCATGTACTGCCGGTCGCCGATCGCGAAGCCGGAGGTCGGGATGGTCGTGGTCTCCCAGTTCTTGACCTTGCGGCTGCCGAGCAGTTCGGCGGCGTGGCATCGGCTGTCCTGCACCATGGAGTCGAGGGTCAGGCCGTCGGAGAGGTCGCGGTCGGTGCTGTGCCCCAACACATTCGAGCGCCAGTCCTGGCCGTTCGCGCCCGGCGGTGCCCAACCCCGGCCGAAGGTGTCGCCGAACGCGATGGCCACCTCGTCCGGCTTGCTCTCCCACATGATGCCGAGGTCGGTGCCGTTGACCTGCCACCGCTTGTCGGTGCGGTTGATCGAACCGGGGCCGGTCAGCTGGGCCACCAGGGTCACCTCGTCGACCGTCGGCGGCGCGGCGGGGGTGCCGACCGGTCCCGGCTCCCATGGTGGGAATCGAGGGACCGGCGGCGGAGGCAGCGGCAGGCCGGGCCCGGGGATCGGGATGGGGATCGGCTCGGGGTCGGGGGCGATGGAGAACCGCGGTATCGACGATCCCCAGGAGCCCGAACCCGAGGACGATGAACCGGACTCGGACGACGCGGATCCGGACGAGCCCGCGGAACCGCGCTGCTCGGGCTGTTCGGGCGCGGTATCGGTGATGTCCGGGCAGGGATCGGCGCACGGGTCGGCGGGCAGCGGGGCCTGCGGGATGCGGGTCGGGTCCTGCGGCGGGTCGGGCACCGGGACCGGGACTATCTGGGGCCAGGGCACCTTGATGTCGATGCCGGGCGGCTCCGCGGACTCGTCCTCAGCGGACGGGTCGAAACCGGTCTCCCCGCAGGCGTTGGTGGGCGCGGGCGTCGCCGTTGCGGTCGCCGGGGCGAGCACCGAGCCGGAGGCGGCAAGGGTGAGCACGAGCAGTGGTGCGCTCAGGCGACGGATCACAAAGCCCCCTTAGGCCTTCCCGATCGCCCACCGCCTCCGGACCGGCCACCGCGATCGTTGAGATGAATTTAGCAGTGGGCAACGACTCGCCGAGGAATTGATTAAGTGACCACTCAATGTATTATTGGCCACTCCGAGTACCAGGAGGACAGATGCGCACAGTCGACGTTGCCGCCAGGGCGGCCAAGCGGACCGCCCTGATGGACGCCGCGGCGCGGTGTTTCGCCGAGCGCGGCTACAGCGCCACCAGGACGGCGGACATCTGTTCGGGCGCGGGCATGAGCTCGGGCAATCTCTTCCACTACTTCCCCACCAAGCACGATGTGCTGCTCGCCCTCGTCGAACGCGACGGCGAGCAGACGAGCGAGGCGATGACCGATCTCGCGCAGGCCGGTGACCCCCTGGCCGCGCTGCTGTCGCTCCTCGACGAGATCTGCGGGCTCGCGGGCGATCCGGTGTACTCCGGTCTCGCGCTGGAGATCTCGGCCGTCGCGCATCGCGACGAGGAGGTCGCGGCCCGGTTCAAGGCGAACGACCTCACCTTCCGGTGCGGGCTGGCGACGCTGGTGGAGCGGGCAGGCGATGCCGGTCAGCTGTCCACCGATCTCACGCCGGAGCACGCCGCGACCTGGCTGGCCGCGCTCGTCGACGGCATGTTCGCCCGCGTGGCCGCCGACCCGGACTTCGACCCCTCGGCCCAGGCGCCGATCCTGCGCCGGATCGTCACCCAACTCCTCGTGGGTGGTACCGAGTGAGCCTGCGCGCCGGCACCGTGTCCGCACCGGTCGCTCCCGACCGGCTCCGCAATGTCGATGCGCTGCGCGGGTTCGCGCTGTTCGGCATCCTGGCCGTCAACATCTGGGCCTTCGCCGATCCCTACTACGCCTCGCCGGAATCGAACCCGGCGTTCGATTCCGGGCTCGATCACGTCGTCCGGTTCACGGTCTCGCTGCTCTTCGAGACCAAGTTCTACCTGCTATTCTCGTTCCTGTTCGGCTACAGCTTCACGCTGCAGATGGCGGCGGCCGAGCGGGCAGGAACGGCCTTCCTCCCGCGGATGCTGCGCAGGCAGAGCGGGCTGCTCGCCATCGGCCTCGTGCACGGGGCCGTCCTCTACTACGGCGAGATCCTGTCCACCTATGCGATCCTCGGCCTGATCCTGTTGGCCTGCAGGCACATATCGCCCCGCCGGGCCGTGCAGATCGGCGTCGGACTGGTGGCGGCGGTGGGCGTGGTGTGGATGCTCCTCGGGCTGCTGACGCTCGCGGAAGGCGGGGGCGCGGGCGTCGCCGCATCGGACGCGGCGGTCAAGCTGACGGCCTTCGGCGGTGACGCGGCCGCGACCCTCGGCTTCCATTCCGGGCACCTGCCGGAGACCATCTCGGCCCTGGTGGCCCTGCAGGCACCGAGCGCGATGGCCATGTTCTTCTTCGGATTCGCCGCAGGCCGGGTGCAGGCGTTCGCGGACCCGGACCGCTTTCGGCCGCTGGGCCGGCGGATCCTGGTCTTCGGGTTGCCGGTCGGGCTGATCGGTGCGCTCGCCTACGCGCTGGCCGCGGCCTACGCGCCAGGCGGCGGCGTGGAGACCTTCGCCTTCGGGCTCGGGCAGCTGACGGCGCCGCTGCTCACCGCGTCCTACGTCGTGGCAGGGGTGATGCTGTTCCGTACCGCCCCCGGCAGGCGGATCGAATCGGCACTGGCCCCGATGGGCACGATCGCGCTCACCAACTACCTGCTCCAGTCGCTGGTGCTGGGTGTGCTGTTCACCGGCTACGGGTTCGGCCTGATCGACCGGATGCCACCGCTCGCGGTCCTGGCGGCGGTGCCGGTGATCTTCGCGACCCAGCTCCTCCTCAGCCGCTGGTGGCTGCGCGGGCACCGGTACGGTCCGGCGGAGTGGGCGCTGCGCGCGATCACCATCGCGGGCATCCCGCCCTGGCGGCGTCGTGGCTAGCGGGTCGCCGTCGCCTCGGCGCCGATGGCTTCGACGCGGCGTGGGCGGACTCGCGGCGCTCCTGGTCCTCGTCTTGATCGGCGGGTCGGCGGTCGTCGCGGGCAACAGCTACGCACTCCGGGAGGAGCGGGTCACGATCACGACCGCCGCGGGCCCGCTCCGCGGCGTCCTCGCTCTCCCCCGCGATGCGAGAGGGCCGGTCGGACTCGTCGTCTTCGTGCACGGGGACGGGCCGGTGGAGGCGACCAGCGAGGGGTTCTATCGGCCCATCTGGGAGGCCCTGGCCGAGGCCGGCTATGCGTCGCTGTCCATGAGCAAGCCCGGAGTCAGTGGCTCCCAGGGTAATTGGCTCGACCAGTCCCTCCACGACCGTGCCGTCGAGGCCGAGACGATGATCGACTGGGCGCTCGACCGCCCCGAGATCGACGCGCGGCGCATCGGGCTCTGGGGAGCGAGTCAGGGCGGCTGGGTCCTGCCCGAGGTCGCGGTCGACCGGCCGGAGGTGTCCTTCGTCGTCGCCGTGTCACCGGCGGTCAACTGGCTCGACCAGGGCCGGTACAACCTGCTGGCCGAACTCGATGCCACCGGTGCGGGCGAGGCCGAACGTCAGGCCGCGATCGCCGAGAGCGACGCGGTCCGCGCCCTGCTCAATCGCGGCGCCCCCTACGAGGAGTATCTCGAGGCGTCGGCCGAGGCCGAGCCAATGGACCGCGACCGCTGGGGCTTCGTCCTGCGCAACCACACCGCCGACGCGACGGCCGCTCTCGGGAACTCGGGCGCAGGGACATCCCGGTGTTGCTCGTGCTCGGGGAGGACGATCGCAACGTCGACGTCGACGACACCCAGCGCGCCTACGAGCGTCTGCTCGGTGACCGGCTCACCACGGCGCGTTTTCCCGGTGCCGCGCATACCCTCGCCCGGTCAGGCGTCGAGGAATCGGAGCTGTGGGGAGTCCTGGTCGGCACGTTCGCGCCGCGCCACGTCTTCGTGCCCGGCTATCTCGACGCCCAACGCGACTTCCTCGCCGGCCTGCCCTGATCGATCGTCATTCCGCGACCAGGTCCATCCGGAGGAACTCGCTGATACGGAGCAGCCTCGGTGGGCGTGGCACGTCATCGGAGAGGGCCTGGAACGCCTCGGTTTCCCCGACGAGGCGTGGCGCGGTGAGTTCGAGCTCCCTCCCGTCGACTCGGAGCCGCGCACCGTCGGCCGCCAGGACGTTCCGCACCCAGTCCGAGCGCGATCCGTACACCAGAACGAACAGGTAGCCGCCGTCGACGGGATACGCGTCGAGCGGTGTGCGGTGGGTGGTGCCGGAGCTGCGACCCACGTGAGTCAGCACCGGCCACTTCCCGCCCGCGATCGCGCGAGGGTTGAACACCCGCTTGTTGATGTGCCCCCACCACCTCGGCATCGGCATCGGATGCTCCTTCTTCTCGTCCACTTGATCCCACCCGGGGACTCCTTACACCTGTAAGGCTGACTTACGCCTGTAAGCTTGTCAACATTTTCCGCACCCTGGAGTTGAGCCCTCGTGTCACCATCACCGCAGCAGCCACGGCAACCACTGAGCCGAGATCTCGTGTTGGAAGCCGCGATCCGGGTCGCGGATCGCGGTGGCGTGGAGGCGATCACGATGCGCCGGGTGGCGCAGGAACTCGGCGTGGAGGCGATGTCGCTCTACCACCACGTACCGAACAAGGACGCGATCCTCGATGGTGTGGTCGACGCGGTGTTCGAGGCGATCGAGCTACCCGGCGCCGCGTGCGACGACTGGCGCGACGCGATCCGCGCCCGCGCCTCCTCCGCGCGCACCGTCCTGTCACAGCACAGTTGGGCTCTCGGCCTCATGGACTCCCGTCGCAACCCGGGTCCGGCGACGCTACGCCACCACGACGCCGTCCTCGGTGTCCTCCGGGAGGCGGGTTTCGCGCTGCCGATGGCCGCGCACGCCGTCTCGCTCGTCGACAGCTATGTCGGCGGGTTCGTCCTCCAGGAGGCGAATCTGCCGGTGGCGACGCGCGGCGATGTGGAGGAAGTGGCGGGCAGCATCCTCGAGCAACTGCCTGCGGCCGAGCTGCCGTACCTCACCGAGATGATCGTCGACCACGCCCTGCAGCCGGGCTACGACCACACGAGCGAGTTCGGCTACGGCCTGGACCTCATCCTGGATGCGCTCGAAGCCCGCCGGGGGTAGGGCCCGTCGGAACCGGCGTCGCCGCTTGTGCGTCCAACACGTATGGGACTGGTGGAGTACTCGTTCGGTACCGGTGAGGGGGCGCCGCGGGACTGGGTATCCGAGGCGGACCTGGACCTCGGCGGCACCGGGGCAGCGGACGCGGTGAGCCTCGACTTCGACGGCGACGGCCTGCTCGACGACGCGATGTGGGACAGCGACGGGGACGGGGACGCGGATCGTTCGGTGCTGGACGTCGGCGACGAGGGCCGTTACTTCGAGGACGCCTCGGGTGCGGGGTCTGGGACCTCGAGGTCCCGCCGCCGCCCGCCGAGGCCGGGCACGAGCTGCGCTGGACGGACGCGCGGGGCGTGGACCGAAGGGTGCCGGGTGGCGAGGGCGCGCGACCGGTGGAGGTCGACCTCGACCTCGACGGCGCACCCGACGTCGCGGTGATCGACACCGACGGGGACTCGCTGGTCGACGTCACCCTGCTCCGGTCCGGCCCGGGCGGCCCCTACGCCGCGATCGAGGTCGACGAGCGGGCCGACGGGTCGGCCGACGTGACGCTGTCCGACACCGACGGCGACGGCCGGCTGGACACCGTCGCCCGCGGCCCCGGTTGATCGCCTGCGGGGTGGGCGCTCAGCGCGGCACCCGACGCAGCGAGTTCGCCGCCACCGCCGCGAGGCCGAGCCCGTACGCCGCGGCCCCCGCGAAGACGAGTCCCGGTGAGTGCCCGTCGGGGGCGACCACCGTCGCCGCGGCGGCCAGCGCGCCGATGAAGGCCATGTTGAACACGGTGTCCTGCAACGCGAACACCTGCCCACGCCGGGCGTCGTCGATGTCGATCTGCATCGCCGCGTCCCCGGTGAGCTTGATCGTCTGCCCGGCGAGGCCGAGCAGGAACGCGCCGACCAGCAGCATCGGCTGGGTGAGCACGGAGATCACCCCCAGTTGCACGGCGGTGGCGAACACCAGGGCGCCAACGACGGTCGGGGACCTGCCGATGCGCGGGATGAGAAACGGCGTGACGGCCGCGGCGACCAGCATGCCCGCCGCCGCGGCGCCGACCGCGACCCCGAACCCGGCGAACCCGCCCGGCAGCGCGCCTGCATACGAGGGATCCCGGAGGATCAGCACCATGATCAGCGTGTTGATCCCGAACACGATGCGGTGCACGCCGATTCCGATCATCGCGGTGGTGACGCCAGGGGCGCCCCACACGGCGGTGGCACCGGTGCGCAGGCCTGCCAGCACCGCCCGGACGGCATCGAGGCCGGTCGGACCGGCCTCGGTGAGGTCGCCGGTCGGTCCGAGGCGGTGCGCGGCGAAGCCGGCCGCGGCGAGGGCGCCGATCGCGGAACCGGCCGAGGCGAGGGCGACCGTGAGTCCGGAGCCCCGATCCCCCTCGCCGAGCACTCCGAGGAGCGCGACCGCCGCCCCTGCCCCCGCGGCGGAGACCCCGGCTCCCGCGGTCGCAAGCACGGAATTCGTTGACACCAGCCAGGATTGACGTACCACGTTCGGCAGTGACGCCGAGACCCCCGCCAGCACGAAGCGGCTGACCCCGACCGCGGCGAGGGCGAGCAGCAGCAACGGGGTCTGTGGTCCGCCGGTCAGGAGCACGGCCGCGGCCGCCAGGATCAGGCCGCCGCGCAGCAGGTTCGCCCACATCAGGACCGCGCGTCGGTCCCATCGGTCGAGCAGGGCGCCTGCGAAGGGGCCGACCAGCGAGTAGGGCAGCAGCAGCACCGCGAACCCCGCGGCGATCGCGATGGGATCGGTCTCCCGTTCGGGATTGAACAGGATGGCGCCGCCGAGCGCGGCCTGGAAGAGGCCGTCGCCGAACTGGCTCGCGAACCGGACGGTGGTGAGCCGGCCGAGTCCGGGTGACCGGCGCAGCACGGCGCGCAGGCCGCCGTGCCCAGGCGTCGGGTCGGTCGGGATCGGATCGGGTGGCGTCGGCTCCCCCGGCGTCGCGCTTCCCGGCGTCGAGTTCACCACCAGCTGACCCTATCGCGGCGCAGGCGCGAGCTCCCGTGTGCGCCACCACGCGACGGTGGCGGCCGCCGCATCGGCCAGCGGGGTCGGCGAAAGGCCCAGCAGCCGCTCGCTGCGGCCGGAGTCCAGCACGAACGGTCGCTCGAACTGGTACAGCATCTCCGCCAGTTCGCGGCTGTCGCGGTGCACGAGTCCGGCGCCGCGGAGCAGCCAGCCGGGCAGCACGCCGGTCTTCGGGTCCGGTACGCCCGCCGCCGAGGCGTAGGCGTGCACCATCGCGCGCTGGGTGATCGCGGGGCCGGTCGGCGCGTGCAGGACCGAGTTCCACAGCGAGGGGTCGGCGGCCGCGGCGATCATGGCCGCCGCGAGGTCCGGCACGTAGGTGAACGAGTGCGGGGTGTCGAGGCCGCCCATGACGCGAACGGTCTTGCCCGACAAAATGATCGGCACCATCCGTTCGCCCGCATGCGCCATCAGCACCCGCGGCCCGAAGAAGTCGGAGGCGGCCACACTGACGGTGGCGGTGTCGGAGGCCTCGCGTTGGCGCAGCAGCTGGGTACGGATGCCCAGCTTGCCGTCGCGGGCCTCGCGGGGGTGTCCTCGGTGATGGGTCCGTCGACCTGCCCGTAGGAGTACAGGCTCTCCGGGAACACCACGACGGCCCCGGCTCGGCCTGCGGCGGCGAGCACGGCCCGCTCGGTGGAGGGCAGCTCGCGGCGCCAGGCCTCGGCGGAGTACGCCGAGCCGTGGGTGCAGTGGAACACCGCCGCGGCGCCCTCGAACGCGGCGTCGAGCGCGCCGGGCACGGAGACGTCGACGCGGAGCCGCTCCACGTTGGGGCGCTCGGGTCCGGAGCCGGACCTGGTCAGCACGCGGACCCGGTGTCCCTGCGCCGCCAACTGGTCGGCGACCGTCCATCCGACGGGTCCCGCGCCGGTCACTACCTGCACTGTCGACATCGCAATCACTCCTGGGTGGTGGTTTCGGACTTTCGAGAGCACTGCTCTCGAAACAACAGTGCGCCGCCTCGGACGGAATGTCAAGAGCACTGCTCTCTTTTGTTGACAGTGCTCACGAAACCGGTCAGGCTGGGGCGGTGACCGGTACCCCGCGCGAACGCGCACGCGAGCAGACCCTGGCCGACATCACCCGGATCGGCCGGGAGCACCTGGCCAGGGAAGGGGCTGCGGCGCTCTCGCTCCGAGCGGTCGCCAGAGACCTCGGGGTGGTCTCCTCGGCCGTGTATCGGTACGTGGGCAGCCGCGACGAACTGCTCACCCTGCTCGTCGTCGAGGGGTATACCGAACTGGGTGACGCGGTGGACGCGGCGGTGGTCGCCGTGCCCGCAGGAGATCCGCGCGCCCGGTTCCATGCCCTCGGGCACGCGGTCAGGGACTGGGCGCTGGCGGAGCCGGCGTGCTACGGGCTGCTGTTCGGAAGTCCCGTGCCTGGTTACCGGGCCCCGGCCGAACGCACCACCGGGCCGGGCACCCGCGTCGTCGGCGTGCTGGTCCGAATCTTTGACGAGGCCAACCGATCCGGTGATCTCGCTGTCCCGCAGTCGATTCCGATTGATGAGTCGCTGCGCGAGAACCTGCGGGCGATCCGGGCGGAGCTGGGTCTCGACCTGTCCGAGGAGGCGCTGGCGCGCGGCGTCCTGGCCTGGTCCTCGCTGTTCGGCGCGGTGAACTTCGAGGTGTTCGGTCAGTACGGGGCGGACACCTTCGCGGACCCGCGGGCGCTGTTCGAGCACCACCTGTCGGTGCTGGACGAGTTGGTCGGGCTCGCCCGGCCGGAGTGAGGCGGCCGGCCGGGCGGCGCGTTACCCGGCACGCGTGTCGTCCGCCGGTGCGATGATTGTCCGGTGGACCACGCAGAAGAACCCGAGGACCGGATGGCGCCGACCGAACCGATCGTGCGCCCGGGCAGTCTGCTGATCTCCTCGACCGAGCTCACCGAGCCGGCCTTCCGCCGCACCGTGGTCTACGTCATCGAGCACAACGACGCGGGCAGCCTGGGTGTGGTGATCAACCGGCCGAGCGAGACCGCGGTGCAGGCGGTGCTGCCCCAGTGGACCGAGCTGTGCGCCAATCCGCGGGCGCTGTTCATCGGCGGCCCGGTGAAGCGGGACTCGGCGCTGTGCCTGGCCACGCTGCGTACCGGGGCGAACATCGACGGGGTGTCCGGGGTGCGCCGGGTGGACGGCCGGGTGGTCATGGTCGACCTCGACTCCGATCCGGAAACCGTCGGCCCGCTCATCGAGGGCGTGCGGGTCTTCGCGGGGTACTCGGGCTGGACCATGGGGCAGCTGGACTCGGAGTTGCAGCGCGACGACTGGACCGTGCTGTCCGCGCTGCCGTCCGACGTGATCGGACCGCCGCGGATCGATCTCTGGGCGCACGTCCTGCGCCGCCAGCCGCTCCCCCTCGCACTGCTCGCGACGCACCCGATCGACGTCGACCGGAACTGACGAGCCCGGCCCGAGCGGTTCACCGGCCCGGCGCCGAGGCCGCCGGTTCCTGGTCCTGGCGGCGGGCGAACCGCTGCGCCAGCGCGGCGCAGACGATCAGCTGGATCTGATGGAAGATCATCAGCGGCAACACGATCAGGCCGACCGGCTGCCCGGCGAAGAGCACCGAGGCCATCGGCAGCCCGGTCGCGAGCGACTTCTTGGACCCACAGAAGAGGATCACGATCTGGTCCGGCAGCGAGAACCCGAGCGCGCGCCCGGCGAAGGCCGTCACCCCGAGCACCGTCGCGAGGATCGCGCAGCAGACTGCGACCAGCGCCAGCACCCGCCAGGCGGAGAGCCCGCTCCATGCGTGCTCGTTCATACCCGCGCTGAACGCCGAGTACACCACCAGCAGGATCGAGCCGCGGTCGACGAGCTTGGTCGGTGCGGCGTGCCGCTGCAGCCAGCCGGTCACCCACGGCCGGATCAGCTGACCGATGACGAACGGCAGCAGCAGCTGCAGCACGATGTCGATGATCGAGGACGCGTCGACGGTCGCCTCGCCGGTGGTGTTCATCAGCAGGATCACCAGCATCGGGGTGATGAACACCCCGATGAGATTCGAGAACGAGGCGCTGACGACCGCCCCCGCGACGTTGCCGCGCGCGATCGAGGTGAACGCGATGGACGACTGGACCGTCGAGGGCACCAGGCACATGTAGAGCACGCCGGTGTACAGCTCGTCGGTGAGGACCGTCGGCGCCAGCACGCGCAGCGCGAGCCCGATCAGCGGGAACAGCAGGTAGGTCGATGCCAGCACCACCGAGTGCAGCCGCCAGTGCTTGAGCCCCTCGAGCGCCTCGCGCGGGTGCAGCCGGGCGCCGTAGAGCAGGAACAGCAGCGCGATCGCGATCTTGGTGGCCCAGTCCAGAGCCGTCTGCCCGGCACCGGATGCGGGGAAGATGCTGGCCACGACGGCCACCGCGATGATCGACAGGATGAACCCGTCGATGTAGAACCTGCTCAAGAACTTCACATCGGCAACGGTAATCGGCCACTCAGATATCGCGAAAGTCGATCGCAACGATAATTTGCATCGCAAATTGTGATAAATATGGCGGATGCTCGATCCGGTGCTGCTGCGCAGTTTTCTCGCGGTGGAGCGTTGCGGCGGGTTCACCGCCGCCGCGCATCAGCTCGGCCTGCGTCAGTCCACCGTCAGCGGACACGTGGCCCGGCTGGAGAAATCGATCGGCCGGGAGCTGTTCCGGCGCGATACCCGCAACCTGGAACTGACCGCGGACGGGTCGGCGATGCTGGGCTTCGCGCGCACGATCCTGGACGCGTCGCAGCAGGCCGAGAGCTATTTCGCAGAGTCCGAGCTGTCCGGGGTGCTGCGCTTCGGTGCCTCCGACGACCTGGTCGCGGCCGAGCTGCCGGAGGTGCTGCTGGAGTTCCGGCGCAGCCACCCGCGCATCGACCTGGAGCTGACCGTCGGTCTCAGCGAGAATCTCGGCGCCAAGCTGGCTGCGGGCGAGCTCGACATCGCGTTCGGGATGCGCAGACCGGGCGAGCAGCACGGCGAGCTGGTGTGGCGCGATCGCCTGGTGTGGGCCGGATCTCACGGCGCGGAGCCGGTGGAGGGGCCGGTGCCGCTCGTGACCTACCCGCCGCCGAGCATCACCCGCCGCGCCGCGATGGAGACGCTCGAGCGGGCGGGTCTTGTGTGGCGGACCACCTGTGTCACCGACAGCCTGCTGGGCCTGCGGGCGGCCGTGCTCGCCGGCCTGGGCTACATCGTGCACGCGGAGTCGCTGCTGCCGGACGGCCTGGCCCCGCTGGCCGATGGCGCCCTCCCCGACCCCGGTGACGCCGACTTCGTGCTGATGCGCCGGTCCCGACCGGCCTCCAAGCCGGAGGCCGCGTTGACCGCCGCGATCCTCGCCAACGAGCGTCGGCTGCGTCGGAGTTGAGCCGCCGACGCGACGCGGGCGTCAGCGGTCGGCCAGCCGCCGGTCCGCGAGGGCGTTCAGCGCGCCTGCCATCTCCTCGGCCCGCGGCGTGGTGACCGTCAGCCGCTGACCGTTCGCGGCCGTGAAGACGACCGCGGGCCCGGTCGTGGTGACCACCCCGTAGTTGCCGCGGCCCTTCAGACGCAGACCCCAGCCGCCGAAGTCCTTGGACGGGTTCACCTCCTCGACGGCGGCCCCGACCAGCTCCTCGACCCCGTACCCGACCGCGGTCATACCCAGGTTGCGCACCCACAGCCCCGTCTCGTCGAGGGTGACCCGGAAGCGCAGCAGCCCGACCATCAGCACCGAGACCGGCACGAAGACCGCCAGCGGCCACCACGAGCCCGCCCGCGCGCAGAGCGCGGCGGTGATCGCCGCGCCGATCCCGAGCAGCACCGCCGTTGCCGTGCGCCCGAGCCCGAGCCGCTGGGTGATCGGCAGGTCCAGCGGCCCGCGGGGCAGCCGCGGGTCCGGCGGCATGGTCGCCGCGGATCGTTCGCGATAGTCGCGGAGCGTCGACGCCCCGAGGATGCCGACCGCGGCGCCCGCCACGATCCCGAGCCCGATCCACGCCATCGGCAGCGTCACGTCCACGGCCGTCGCGAGATCCAGTTGCGCGGCGAGCAGCGCGATCCACAGGGTGAGCAGCAGGCCGACCACGGTCAGGCCGACGATCAGCATCGCGCGGCGCATCATCAGCAGCGCGCCCGCGAGGGCGGCGATCGCGCTGGCGCCGCATCCGACGAGGAGGATCACGATCACCATGGTCGAGGCCAGCGACCCGGGCGTGCTGAAGCCGTCGGGGCCGCTCCCGGACCAGTGCGTGGCGATGGTCTCGGGCAGGCGCGGGGACCAGAGCCGGGTGAGCGTCAGGCCCAGGGCAGCCGCGAGTACGGGCACACCGATGCCGAACAGGACGCCGGCCGGATCGAAGGTCCGGGAATTGCTCATGGGCGCCGATTCAACCAGGCGCCCGCGCGCGGACCCGTTCAGCTGGGCAGGCAGGCGCCCTTGAGGGCGCAGGATCCGCAGGAGTCCATGCCGCAGTCCGCGGCGGCCGCGGCGTCGGCGGGGTCTTCCGCGGCGGGCTCGGCGGGGCTGCCGCAGCCGCAGTCGTGGCCGCAGCCACCGGCGGGGGCGGCCGCGGCGGCGGCGCGGGCTCCCATGGATCCGCCGTACCCGGCGGTGACCAGGGCCGCGACCACGGCGACGGCGACGGCGAGAAGTCCCCCGGCCGTGCCGAAGGCGAGGGCACCGATACCGCCGATGACCAGCAACAACGCGGCCGCGGCCATGGTGGGCGCGGCGATGCGGTTGGCGAGGCGGAAGGCGTCGTCGCTGGCGAGGGCCTCGGGGGTGGTGACCCCGGCCCAGCGGTTGCGCGGCAGCCGGCCGGCGATCCCGGCGACCGCCACCACGCCGACGGCGAGGGCGACTACGAACAGCACGGTTGCGACGATGACCACGGGTCCAGGGTACGGCGGGGACCGATGACCGGGACTATTCGGGTGACACCTTAGGCTGGTCGACGGTAATCCATGCCCGAGAACCAGCGCCGAGACGCCGAGCTCAGCGCAGAGTAGATAGCGAAACACGTGACCGAGCCAGTGCAGCAGCCAGCGGACGACGCCACCCCTCAGCACCGATACACCGCGGAGCTCGCGGGTCGGATCGAGCGGCGGTGGCAGGAGCTGTGGAGTGAGCGCGGCACCTTCAACGCGCCGAACCCGGTCGGCGATCTCGTCGGGGAGCTGCCCGCGGACAAGCTCTTCGTCCAGGACATGTTCCCGTACCCGTCCGGCTCGGGCCTGCACGTCGGGCACCCGCTCGGCTACATCGCGACCGACGTGTTCGCGCGCTACCACCGCATGCACGGACACAACGTGCTGCACACCCTCGGCTACGACGCGTTCGGCCTGCCCGCCGAGCAGTACGCGGTGCAGACGGGAACCCACCCGCGCACCACCACCGAGTCGAACATCGAGAACATGAAGCGGCAGCTGCGCCGTCTCGGGCTCGGCCACGACGAGCGGCGCTCGCTGGCCACCACCGATGTGGACTTCTACCACTGGACGCAGTGGATCTTCCTGCAGATCTTCAACGCCTGGTATGACATCGACCTCAAGCGGGCCCGCCCCATCGCGGAGCTCGAGGCGGAGTTCGAGTCCGGCGCGCGCACCGCCCCGGACGGACGGTCCTGGACCGCGCTCGACGCGAGTGAGCGCCGCACGGTGATCGACTCGTATCGCCTTGTCTACCGGTCGGATTCGATGGTCAACTGGTGCCCCGGGCTCGGCACCGTTCTGGCCAACGAGGAGGTCACCGCGGACGGCCGCAGCGACCGCGGCAATTTCCCGGTGTTCCGTAAGCACCTGCAGCAGTGGATGATGCGCATCACCGCATACTCGGACCGCCTCGTCGACGATCTCGAGTTCCTGGACTGGCCGGACAAGGTCAAGGCCATGCAGCGCAACTGGATCGGGCGCTCTCACGGCGCCCAGGTCCGGTTCGGCGTGGACCCGGCGGTCGACGACGTCGCGATCGAGGTCTTCACCACCCGCCCCGACACCCTGTTCGGCGCCACCTACGTCACCCTCGCCCCGAGCACGAGCTGGTCGACCGGCTGGCCTCGGGCTCGTACGCCGACGACGTCGACCCCCGCTGGACCGGCGGCGCGGCCACCCCGGCCGAGGCCGTCGCCGCCTACCGCGCCTCCATCGCCGCGAAGACGGACCTGGAGCGGCAGGAGAACAAGGAGAAGACCGGCGTCTTCCTCGGCGAGTATGCGGTGAATCCCGTCAACGGCCACCGCCTTCCGATCTTCATTGCGGATTACGTGCTCACCGGCTACGGCACCGGCGCGATCATGGCGGTGCCCGGGCACGACCAGCGTGACTGGGAGTTCGCGACCACCTTCGGCCTCGACATCGTCGAGGTCATCGCGGGCGGGGACATCGCCGAGGCCGCCTTCACGGGCGACGGTCCGCTGGTGAACTCGGACTACCTGGACGGCCTCGGCGTCGCGGAGGCCAAGGCCGCCATCACCGCGCGTCTCGAGGCGGACGGCACCGGCAAGGGCACCATCCAGTACAAGCTGCGGGACTGGCTGTTCGCCCGTCAGCGGTACTGGGGCGAGCCCTTCCCGATCGTCTACGGCGCGGACGGCGTCGCGCACCCGCTGCCGGAATCGATGCTGCCGGTGGAACTCCCGGAGGTCGAGGACTATGCGCCGGTCTCCTTCGACCCGAACGACGAGAACTCCGAGCCGTCCCCGCCGCTGGCGAAGGCCACCGACTGGGTGAACGTCGAGCTCGATCTCGGCGACGGGCTGCAGAGCTACCACCGCGACACCAACGTGATGCCGCAGTGGGCGGGCAGCTCCTGGTACCAGCTGCGCTACATCGACCCGACCAACAACGACGAGTTCTGCGCCAAGGAGAACGAGCAGTACTGGATGGGTCCGCGGCCCGAGCTGCACGGCCCGAACGACCCGGGCGGCGTCGACCTGTACGTCGGCGGTGTCGAGCACGCGGTGCTGCACCTGCTGTACTCGCGGTTCTGGCACAAGGTCCTCTTCGACCTCGGCTACGTGAGCTCGAGCGAGCCGTACCGACGGCTCTACAACCAGGGCTACATCCAGGCCTACGCGTACACCGACTCGCGGGGTGTCTACGTGCCCGCGGAGGAGGTCACCGAGCGCGACGGCAAGTTCTTCCACGGCGACGAGCCGGTCCACCGCGAGCACGGCAAGATGGGCAAGTCCCTGAAGAATTCCGTTGCGCCGGATGAGATCTGCGAGGAGTACGGCGCGGACACCCTGCGCGTGTACGAGATGTCGATGGGGCCGCTGGACACCTCACGTCCGTGGGCGACCAAGGACGTCGTCGGGTCGCACCGGTTCCTGCAGCGCGTCTGGCGCACGGTCGTCGACGAGGAGACCGGCAAGCTCCGGGTCACCGACGCGGCGCCGTCCGACGACACCCTGCGTGTGCTGAACAAGACGATCGACGGCGTCAACGCGGATTACGCCGCGCTGCGGGACAACACCGCGGCGGCCAAGCTGATCGAGCTGAACAACCACCTGACCAAGGAGTACCCGAACGGGGCGCCGCGGTCGGCGGTCGAGCCGCTGGTGCTCATGCTCGGCCCGCTGGCACCGCACCTCGCCGAGGAGCTGTGGTCCCGGCTCGGGCACGAGACCTCGCTGGCCCACGGACCGTTCCCGCTGGCCGAGGACAAGTGGCTGGTCGACGACACCGTCGAGTACCCGATCCAGGTCAACGGCAAGCTGCGGAGCCGGCTCACCGTGGCCGCCGACGCCGACCCGAAGTCCATCGAGGCCGCGGCCCTGGCCGACGAGAAGATCGTCGCCCTCCTGGAGGGCAACGCACCCCGCAAGGTGATCGTGGTGCCGGGCAAGATGGTCAACATCGTCAAATAGGCGCTCCGCGCCCGTGCGCGGCTAGTGGGTCCAGAGACCCGCTAACCGCGCACAGGTGGCGAAGCCGCCTTCAGCACTCGGTCGGTGCCGGTTCCCCTCGCAGCCGGGCGTCGACCCAGTCGAACGCCCCGGAGTTCCCGGTGAGTTCGCCGAGGATGTGTTCCCCGGGCACCTGCCGGTACAGCGCGCGCACGCCGTATCCGCACTGCTCGTCGTACAGGTTGCGGGAGCCGAGCGCCGGGATCCAGAACTCCTGACCGCCGCTGTAGATGTACAGCGGCGTGCCGGACTTACGGTCCGCCATCTTCATCTTCGTGTAGATGTCATGTGCGACAGGTGAATCCAGCGCACTCTTGACATTCGCGAGCGCCTCGGCCGGTATGCCGAGGACGCCGGCCAGGGCGAGGGTGTTTGCGCACTGGTCCTTGATGGACGTGATGCTGAGCCGCTGACCGAGGGTGTTGATCAGCGGGAGGATCTCGGGGTTCTCCCTCGTGATCCCGAACAGCGCCGCGAGGAACAGCCCCCCGGCGAGGTTGCCGTTCATGGTGCGTCCGAGCATCTCGAAGTCCGCCGGTATCCCGCCCATCGCGGCGCCGACGATGTCGCCCGCCAGTTCGGGGGCGTAGGAATCGATCAGCTTGACCGCGCCGTGCGTCGCGATCGAACCGCCGGAGTAGCCCATCATGGCGAGCTTGCTGCTGCCGAACTCGGCGGGGAACACGGTCCGCATGCCGCGGATGGTGTCGAGGATCGCGTGCCCGGCGACGAAGGGTTCGGCGTACGCCATCCGGGGGCCCTCGTGGTCGGGGATGAGTACGGCGTAGCCGCGTTCCTCGGCCTTCGTGGTGACGGGCCGGACCAGCTCGAGGAAGTTCTCGGTCGGCGTGATCCCGTTACCGAGGGTGTGGCCTGGGGTGCAGCTCCGTCCGAGCCCGTTGATCGGGACGTTGTTGACCAGGACCGGCCGCGGACCGGGGCCGGGCCATGGCGTGGCGGGCACGACGAGAGTCGCGGTCGCGAACGACGGCGCGCCTGCCGAGTCGGTGCTCTTCACCTTGATCTGGCGCACCTCCCGCACAGGACCGCGCAGGAGCGCTCGGGCGGCAGGCGTCACATCGCGGGTCTCGATGACCTGGCCGTTGGTCATGCCGGGCAGGCCTGGCGGGTACACGTCGAAGAACGGGTCCCCGATCGGTTTGGGCAGCATCTCGGCGCGCAGCGTCTCCAGGGGTGGGGGGTCGAGATCGGGCCCCGGGATCACCGAGCCGACCACGCCCGGTATCGCGGACCCCAGCGGCGATCCGGCGGCGGAGCCGGTGCCGAGAGATCCGGTGATCAGCGTCGTCCCGTTCAAGGGCGTGCCGTCCGAGGCGGTGCCGTCCGTCAGGGACCCGGTGCCGATCGAGCCCTCACCTCCGGCGCTGCCGGAGGATTGGGCGACGGCGGTGCCGACCGACGTGCCACCCCCGATCGCGACGCTGACCGCCAAGGCGGCCACACCCATTCGTACCCAGAAACCCCCGTGCTGGATAGGCATGCGCGGCACCGTAACACCGGATTGCCGCGGCCCGAACGGCTTTCGGAGACCACGGTTATCACATCGTGAGCTGTGGTCTACCGAATCCGGACGAACCGGACTCGGGGCGGATCGATGCCGGCTCCTCGTTCCATGGAATCCCGCCGGCATCGCCGGTACCCTCGCAACTAGAACAGGTTCTAACAATGAAGGGGTACCGGCATGGCGGCATCACGCGAAGACATCCTGAACACCATCGAGAGCTACGTGAAGTCGGTGGCCGGCGGCACCGTCGACGACGTCCTGGCGCTGTACGCGCCCGGCGCCACCGTCGAGGATCCGGTCGGCACCGACCCGCGGACCACCGAGGAGTCGCTGCGCGAGTTCTACGGCATCATCGAGCCGCTCGAGCAGACCGCCGAGCTCGGCGTCGTCAAGATCGCGGCGGGCACGGCCGCCTTCAACTTCACCCTCACCACCATCATGGGTGATCAGAAGGTCGAGATCTCCGTCATCGACGTGATGACCTTCGACGACGACGCCAAGATCACCACCATGAAGGCGATCTGGGGTCCGGAGGACATGGTCGCCAGCTGACCGCTCGCCCTGGTCCCGCCTGCGGGTCATACCGCGGTCTGACCCGAGATCAGCTCCAGGCCTGACGACAACGGGTCGCCGCGGCAATACGTTCGGATCGCGACACAATCACCAGGCGACCGAAAGCGTGTGATGACCCAGATCTTGTCCCAGGCCGAGGCCCCGCCGACTCCCCGCTCACTGACCCGCATAGTGGGCGTGGACGTCGCGCGGGGCCTTGCTGTGCTCGGGATGATCGCCGTGCACACCGCCAGTGCCGAACAGATCGGCGAGTTCGCCTACTTCGCGCTCAGCGGCCGGTCCGCCATTCTCTTCGCGGTCCTCGCCGGGGTGTCGCTGGCCCTCACCACCGGCGGCACCCGCCCGCCCGCGGGGCCCGGGCTGGCCGCGGCGCGCAGGTCCATCGCCGCGCGGGCTCTCGCCCTCTTCGTCCTCGGCCTCGTCCTCACCCAGCTCGGTTCGCCTGCGATGGTCATCCTCGCGACGTACGCGGTCCTGTTCCTGATCGCGCTCCCGCTGCTGCGGCTGAGCTGGCAGTGGCTGACCGCCGCCGCGGCCGTCGCCGCCGTCGCGGGCCCGCTGCTCTCGTTCGCAATCCGTTCGCACGTGGCGGTGCCCGACACCTTCGGGGAGACCGCGCGATTCGACATGCTCACCTCGGTCGACGGGGTCCGGCACCTCGGTTCGGTGATCCTGCTGCAGGGCACCTACCCGGTGCTCACGTGGGTGCCGTTCCTGCTCGCCGGCATGGCCATCGGTCGCTGGGGTCTGCGGCGTGAGCGGGCGGGCCTAGTCCTGGTCGCGCTCGGCTCGGCGCTGGCCGTGCTCGGGCTCGGCGGGTCTTGGGTGGCGCTGAACCTGTTCGGCGGCAAGGACGCGCTGGTGGCCCACCTGGACGAGATGATGCCGGGCGAGGGCGCCCAGCTGCTCGCGGACCTGCTCCGCATGGGGAGCTTCGGCACCGTCGGCACCGATCCCTGGCAGTGGATGCTCACCAGCACCCCGCACAGCGGGACCATGTTCGAGGTCGTGGGGTCCGGCGGCGTCGCCGTCGCCGTTCTCGGCATGTGCCTGCTCGCGGCGAGGGTCGCCCCGCGCATCCTGGTGCCGCTGGCCGCGCTCGGCTCGATGCCGCTGACGATCTACGCCGGGCACATCGTCGCCCTGGCGCTCCTGCTGCGCACCGAGTCGTTCACCCCGTCGTGGGCGACCCTGCTCTGGTTCCTGGCCGTACCCCTGGTCTTCGCGACGCTGTGGCGGCGCTACCTCGGGCGGGGTCCGCTCGAGTGGGCGCTGGCCAAGATCGGTGCGGGCGCCGCCCGGCTCGGTTCCCGGCCCGCGGTCAGCTAGCGCGCGCGAACGTCGCCCAGGCCTTGGCGGCGACCGCGCCGCCGGGCCGGGTCGCGGTGAGCACCACGTCCACCCGCGGCTCGCCGTCCTGGACGTACTCCTGCAGCACCTCGCCGGCACAGGCAAGGGTGTCCCCGTCGGAAACCTGCTCGAGGAACCGGGTCCGGAACCGCCGCACCGACTCCGGGCCCAGCCAATCGGTGGCGAAGTTGGCCAGCAGGCCGGAGGCGACGGCATCGGTCGCCGAGCCGTGCGACCAGGAGTCGGCGATCAGCCTGCCCTCGGCGTCGCGGAACTCGGTCAGCTGCTCGGACTCGTTGCCGCGGGAGTGCACGTTGAGTCGATCGCCGGCCCGCGGCGGGGGCCGAAGAACCGGCAGTCCTGCTCGGCGGGCATGGCCTGCTGATCCGGCCGGGCCGATCCCGGCACGAACCCTTCGAAGCAGAGGTAGGTCGGCGGCACCACCGGGCGCTCGGCGTCGCGGTACGCGCCGTGGGTGGAGCGGATGGCCTCCGCGAACTCGAGGATCTTGCCGCGCTCCAGGTCGACGGTGATGCCGGTGAACGGCGCCCCCACCGGGCTCGCTGCGGTTGTGGTGATCATCGATCCGCACCTCCTTCGATCAGTTCGGATACCGCGACGTTAGGTCCGCGGGAGGGTTCCACGGCATCCCCTTCCCGCTGATCGGGAGACCCCGGGCACCGGCTTGCTGGGCGAGGGCGAAATCGTCCCGGTCAGCGGGAAGGCCCCATGAACTCGCATGCCGTCGCCCCGAAGTATGAGGCGCATCACATCAGTGCGTTTCTCGAGCGCGTTTGTCTCGAGAGTGAGAGAAGAGGTGGCAATGGCGCTGCAATCCAAGTCCGAAGCCGACGAGGTCAGGATGATCGAGGCGGCGGCGGCCCCTACCCGGTTTGCCCGCGGTTGGCACTGCCTTGGCCTGCTGAAGTCATTCCAGGATGGAAAGCCGCACGAGATCAAGGCCTTCGGCACCTCGCTGGTGGTGTTCCAGTCGGAGTCGGACGGCAAGATCAACGTGCTCGATGCGTTCTGCCGGCACATGGGCGGCAATCTCGCCCAGGGCACCGTCAAGGGTGACTCGATCGCCTGCCCCTTCCACGACTGGCGCTGGGGCGGCAACGGCAAGTGCACGGATATCCCCTACGCCCGCCGCGTGCCCCCGCTCGCGCGCACCCGGTCCTGGCCGACGCTCGAGCGCAACGGCCAGCTCTACGTGTGGCACGACCCGCAGGGCAGCAAGCCAACCGATGAGGTGACCATCCCCGAGATCGAGGGCTTCGGCTCCGACGAGTGGACCGCCTTGACCTGGAACTCCATGCTGATCGAGGGCTCGCACTGCCGCGAGATCGTCGACAACGTCGTGGACATGGCGCACTTCTTCTACGTGCACTACTCGTTCCCGCGATTCTTCAAGAACGTTTTCGAGGGCCACGTCGCCACCCAGTACATGCGGTCCACCCCGCGTCACGACATCTCGGTCGGCACCAGCTACGACGATCCGAACTCCACCCTCCGATCGGATGCCTCGTACTTCGGCCCGTCCTACATGATCGACTGGCTGTGGAGCGATGCCCAGGGCATGACGATCGAGACTGTGCTCGTCAACTGCCACTACCCGGTCGACGAGAACTCCTTCGTGCTGCAGTACGGCGCGATGGTGAAGAAGCCCAAGGGCATGTCGGACGAGGCGGCCGAGGGCATGGCGAAGCAGTTCGCCGAGGGTGTCGAGATGGGCTTCGAGCAGGACGTCAAGATCTGGAAGAACAAGGCGCCCATCGACAACCCGCTGCTGTCCGAGGAGGACGGCCCGGTGTACCAGCTGCGCCGCTGGTACAAGCAGTTCTACGTCGACGTCGAGGACGTCACCGAGGACATGACCAAGCGCTTCGAGTTCGAGATCGACACCGACCGCGCCGTGCAGAGCTGGGAGGCGGAGGTCGCCGAGAACCTCGCGAACGGCGTCGTCCCCATCCAGGCCAACGCCTGACCCATCCGCCCGACCTGCCCACGATCTACCGATAGACAAAGGAACACCACGATGACCAACAAGGCACTCGACAATCTCATCGAGATCGCGGATCAGATCCGCGACCAGGCGACCGAGGCGGAGCGGATCGGTCGGCTTCCCGACGAGACTGCGAAGCTGCTCAAGGCTGCCGGCCCGATCAAGCAGCTGCAGCCGAAGCAGTACGGCGGATTCGAGGCGCACCCGCGTGCCTTCTCCGAGACCGTGATGAAGGCTGCCTCGCTCGATCCGGCCACCGGCTGGGTGTGCGGCATCGTCGGCGTGCACCCGTGGCAGCTGGCCTTCGCGGACCCGAAGGTGCAGGAGGAGATCTGGGGCCAGGACGACAACACCTGGGTGGCCTCGCCGTACGCGCCCACCGGCATCGCCAAGCCGGTCGACGGCGGCTACATCTTCAACGGCCGCTGGCAGTTCTCCTCCGGCACCGATCACTGTGACTGGATCTTCCTCGGCGCCATGGAGGGCGACAAGGACGGCAACATGGCCCTGCCGCCGCGGATGCTGCACATGATCCTGCCGCGCAAGGACTACGAGATCGTCGAGGATTCCTGGAACGTCGTGGGCCTCAAGGGAACCGGGTCCAAGGACATCATCGTGCGGGATGCCTTCGTGCCCTCCTACCGGGTGATGGACGGCGACGAGGTGATCAACGGGACCGCGCAGAAGAACGCCGGAATGACCGAGACCCTCTACAAGATGCCCTGGTCCAACATGTTCCCGCTCGGCATCTCCTCCGCCGTCATCGGCATCGCCGAGGGCGCGCTGGCCGCGCACCTGGACTACCAGCGTGACCGGGTCGGAGCGCAGGGCACCGCGGTCAAGGACGATCCGTACGTGCTCTTCGCGATCGGCGAGGCCGCCGCGGACATCAACGCAGCCCGCCAGGAACTGCTCGCGAACGTCGACAAGATGTGGGACATCGTTGAATCCGGCAAGGAGGTCTCCTTCGCCGATCGCGCGGCCGGTCGTCGCACCCAGGTTCGAGCCGCCTGGCGCGCCGTCGGCGCCGTCGACCAGATCTTCGCCCGCTCCGGCGGCAACGCGCTGCGCATGGACAAGCCCTTGCAGCGGTACTGGCGTGACGCGCACGCCGGCCTGGCCCACGCCATCCACGTGCCCAGCACCGTCTACCACGCCTCTGCGGTGAGCTCGCTCGGTCTCGACCCGGCCGACAACCTCAAGTCGATGATCTGATCCGGTCCCGCACAGCATTGAAAACAGAAGAAGGACAACACATGACTGACATCAAGGGCTTGGGCTACATCAAGGTCCAGACCAACGACATGGAGCGTTGGCGCAAGTTCGCATTCGATGTGCTCGGCTTCGCCGAGGGCTCCGGTCCGGACGAGAACGCCATCTACCTGCGGATGGACGAGCGCGCCGCGCGCATCGTCATCGTGCCCGGTGACACCGACGAGGTCGTCACCATCGGCTGGGAGGTGCGCGACCACGCCGCCCTGGTCCGCGTGCAGGAGGCCGTCGAGGCCGCAGGCATCGCGGTCAAGCCGCTCTCGCTGGAGGAGGCCGACGCCCGCCGCGTCGAGGAGGTCATCACCTTCCAGGATCCGACCGGCGCCACCCTGGAGATCTTCCACGGGGCGGTCCTCGACCACAGCCCGGTCGTCACCCCGTTCGGTGCCAAGTTCGTCACCGGCGCACAGGGTCTCGGCCACGTGGTGCTGCCGGTGATGGACATCAACGGCGCGTTCGCCTTCTACACCGAGGTGCTCGGGTTCCTCCCGCGCGGCGCCTTCCGCATCCCGGCTCCGCCGGAGTTCGGCCCGATGCGGGTGCGCTTCATGGGCGTCAACGAGCGCCACCACAGCCTGGCGCTGTGCCCCGCCCCGCACGGCGGTGCGCCCGGCCTGGTGCACATCATGGTCGAGGTCGACACCCTCGACGCGGTCGGTCAGGCGCTCGACCGCGTCGTCAAGGACGGCTTCTCGGTCTCCTCGACCCTGGGCAGGCACACCAACGACAAGATGGTCTCGTTCTACGTTCGCGCTCCAGGAGGCTGGGACATCGAATTCGGAACCGAGGGCATGCGGGTAGACGAGAAGTACTACTCCGCGGAGGAGATCACCGCCGACAGCTACTGGGGCCACGACTGGTCCGGCAGCGAGCCCCTGGCGGCGATGTAGTCACACCCCCTCACTTCGCGCGCGGTTCCACCGCTCGTGTGCGCAGCAGCGCACGCGAGCACCGGAGTCGCGCGCGAGGTGTATCCAGACCCGTTCAGGAAGGAACCCGATGACGAGCAACACTGCGACTGTCCGGCCGAGGCCGGCCGTCGAGATCACGCACTGGGACCACGAGGCCGATGTGGTGGTGGCCGGCTACGGCGTCGCCGGCGCGTCCGCGGCCGTGGCCGCGGCGCAGGAGGGCGCCGACGTCCTGGTGCTCGAGCGCACAGGCGGCTGGGGTGGCGCGGCCGCGATGGCGGGCGGGTTCATCTACCTCGGCGGCGGCACCCCACTCCAAAAGGCTTGTGGCTTCGAGGATTCCGTCGAGAGTATGAAGTCCTTCATGACCGCGGCACTCGGCCCCGGCGTCGACGCCGAGAAGATCGACGCGTACTGCCAGGGCAGTGTCGACCACTACGGCTGGCTGGTCGAGTGCGGCGTGCCGTTCAAGGCGAGCTTCTGGGGCGAGCCCGGCTGGGAGCCGCCGGGCGACGACGGGCTGCAGTACACCGGCGGCGAGAACGCGGCACCGTTCGCCGCGACCATCCCGCCTGCCCCGCGCGGGCATGTGCCGCAGATGGCCGACAAGCAGTCCGGCGGCGAGCGGGGCGGCGGCTACATGCTGATGAAGCCGCTCACCGACACCGCGGCCGCTCTCGGTGTGCGCTCGGTCTACGACACCCGTGCACAGACGTTGGTCACCGACGAGTCCGGCCGAGTGGTCGGCCTGGTCGCCACTCAGTACGGGAAGGAGATCACCGTCCGGGCCCGCCGCGGTGTGGTGCTCGCAACCGGCAGCTTTGCGTACAACGACCGGATGGTGGAGGCGCACGCGCCCCGGCTGGTCGGCAGGCCGGCCGCCTCGATCGAGGAGCACGACGGCCGCGCGATCCAGATGGCGCAGGCGCTCGGCGCCGATCTGGCGCACATGGACGCCACCGAGGTCGCATTCTTCTGCGACCCGCAGCTGTTCATCCGCGGCATCCTGGTCAACGGCAGGGGGCAGCGCTTCATCAACGAGGACACCTACCCCGGCCGGGTCGGGCAGGCGACCCTGATCGAGAACCAGAACCAGGCATTCCTGGTGATCGACGAGGCCGCGTACGAGGAGGCGTTGACCACGCCAACCGCCACCCCATTCCTGCGGCATCAGCCGAAGTGGGTGTGCGAGACGGTCGAGGAGCTCGAGGCGGAGATGGGGTTGCCCGCGGGCACCCTGCAGTCCACCGTCGAGGTCTACAACAAGCACGCGGCGGACGGCCAGGACCCGGTGCTAGGCAAGAAGTCGGAATGGGTCAAGCCGATCGGGTCGCCGGTCGCGGCGATCGACCTGCGGGGCATGACCGGTGGCTTCACCCTCGGCGGCCTGCGCACCAGCGCCGATTCCGAGGTGCTGCACGTCTCCGGCGAGCCGATACCCGGCCTGTTCGGTGCAGGCCGCTGCACCGCAGGCGTGTCCGCGGGCGGCTACGCCAGCGGCGCATCACTGGGTGACGGCAGCTTTTTCGGCCGCCGCGCGGGTCGGTCCGCCGCCAAGGGCTGATCCCACTGAACGGACGATAACCGCTGGTCAACCGCAAGGGCCCCGGGTCGAGACATTCGACCCGGGGCCCTTTGCCGTCCCGTGACCGAAAACGAACCACTCGGTCGTGTGTGACAGCCGACACAAGCTCGTGCTATCAATAGTCATATTCCTAATCGAAACACCCCGGTCGGACCCCCAGCCGATCGTCGCACCAACCCGGCGCCCCCAGCCGCCAAGCACTCCCGGAGGACCCCATGACAACTTTGGTCGACGCCAGCACCCCGAGCGCCGTACTCGATCGCGTCTCGCTCGTTCTGGATGCCTTCGACGGACCGGGCCGGCTGACGCTCGCTCAGGTGGTTCGGCGCACCGGGCTGCCGCGCTCCTCGGCGCACCGGATGCTCGAGCGGCTCGTCCACCTCCGCTGGCTGCGCAGGCAGGGGCGCGACTACGAGCTGGGCATGCGCCTGGTGGAACTCGGCTCCCTCGCGGTGCACCAGGATCGGATGCACCGGGCCGCGCTGCCCTTCCTGCACGAGCTGCACCGGGTGACCGGCCACGTCGTCCACCTGGCGATCCTCGACGGTCCCGACGTCGTGTACCTCGAGAAGATCGGCGGCCGGATGGCCGCCGCCATCCCGACCCGCGTCGGCGGCCGCTACCCCGCGCACTGCACCGGGGTCGGCAAGGCGATCCTCGGGTTCGCGGGTGAGGCCCAGCTCGCGGCTCTCGACGGCGACCTTCTCAGCCGCAAGACCAAGTACTCCATCTCCACAGGGGCGCAGCTCCGCGCCGAGTTGGCCAAGGTGCGCGAGCAGGGCATCGCCTACGAGCGCGAGGAGTCCCTGCCCGGGTTCGGCTGTGTGGCTGCCCCGATCGGGAACATCGGCGAGGCCGTCGCCGCCGTCTCGATCTGCGGTCCGGTCTCGCAGATGAAGCTCGACCACCGGCTCGCCGCACCCGTCCGGATGACCGCGCTGGGCATCTGGCGCAACATCGAGGG
The DNA here is from genome assembly GCF_001984015.1 of Rhodococcus sp. MTM3W5.2. NCBI lineage: Bacteria > Bacillati > Actinomycetota > Actinomycetes > Mycobacteriales > Nocardiaceae > Rhodococcus > Rhodococcus sp. MTM3W5.2. The sequence continues at coordinate 55,392 of NZ_CP019572.1, forward strand.
CGGCCCGGTCCGGGTCCAGCCGACCCTGCAGCAGCAGCCGCGCCCCATCCTCGGTGGGCCGTCGGCCCACCGCCCCGCCCCGCGGCGGCGCCGACGGATCTGCAGTACGCATGAGCGTCGACGCCGAGGTGGCAGCGATTCTCGACGCGCTGGACGCCGGATTCCCGAAGGTCGAGACCATGACAGGCGCACAGGCGCGCGCCGCGATCCGGGCCAGGCTGGTGCGGCCCGATCAGCCGGAGCCGGTCGCCGAGGTCACCGAACGCGTGGTCCCCGGCCCCGGCTCTGACCTGACGGTCCGGATCTACCGGCCTGCGGTCACCGCAGGAGCGGAGATGCCGATCGTCGTGTTCGCGCACGGCGGCGGGTTCGTGTTCTGCGATCTGGACACCCACGACGGGATCTGTCGGGCGATGGCCAACGGTGTCGGGGCGATCGTGGTGTCGGTCGACTACCGGCTGGCCCCGGAGGCGCGGTGGCCCGCCGCCGCCGAGGACGTCTACGCCGTGGTGGCGTGGGCGGCCGAGCACGCGGCGGAACTCGGTGGTGACGCCGGCCGGGTCGTGGTCGCAGGGGACAGCGCCGGTGGCAACCTGGCCGCGGTGACCTCGCTCCTGGCCCGCGAGCGCGGCGGCCCTGCCCTCGCGGCGCAGCTGCTGCTCTACCCGGTGATCGCCGCGGACTTCGAGACCGATTCCTACCGGGAGTTCGCGACCGGTCACTTCAACACCCGTGCCGCGATGCAGTGGTACTGGGATCAGTACGTCGCGGTCGAGGACCGGGATCACCCCCACGCCTCTCCCCTGCGCGCGGAGCTCGCCGGCCTACCGCCGTCCGTGGTGGTGACCGCGGGCTGTGACCCGCTCTGCTCGGAGGGAGACGCCTATGCGAATGCCCTTGCCGCCGAGGGTGTTCAGGTCAACCATCGTCGATACGACGGGGCGATTCACGGGTTCATGACGATGGGCATGCTGGCCCTGGCGCGCACCGCGCAGAAGCAGGCGTGGGCGGACCTGAGGGAAATCCTCGACCCAGACCGCTAGAGCTCACTCGAGGTCGGGGTTCTCAGACTCGGTCTCGACCTCCACCTGGCGCCAGGCGCCGGGGGTCGGCTTCGGGAAGCCGGCGTCGTCGCCGTCCTTGACCTGTGCGAGGACGGCGTCGGCCTTGTCGATGTCGGCGATCAGCTGCTCGGCCAGGTCGCGCTCGGCGGCGTAGTACCGCTCGGCCCACCGCAGCACGATCTGGGAGTACGCCCATGCCGGTTCTTTGTCCGCGCCGGAGGCGTCGGCCGCGGCGCGTCGTTCCATCTTCGACACGTACTCGATGTGCTCGCGGAGGATCTCCTTGAGCCGTTCCGGCTTGTTCAGGTGTCCGAGCCAGATGCGAAGCATCACACCGTGTTTGAGGATGGGCGGGTCGATCGGAGCCTCGTTGGACCAGCGCCCGACCGCGGCGGTTCCCGACTCGGTGATCTTGTAGAGGCGGCGGCCGCGGACGCCGTTGTCGTGCTGCACCCGGGACGTGACGAAGCCGTGCTTCTCGAGCTTCTTCAGCTCCGTGTAGACCTGGCTGAAGGACGGGCTCCAGTAGAAGAACTTGATGCTCCAGTCGGCCCACTTCTTGAGCTCGTAGCCGGACAGCTCCTCGTCGAACGCGAGCATGCCGAGTACAGCCCAGCTGGTCGCGGGCAGGTTGGGTAGATCAGACTCGGAGGCCGGTTCGGTCGGTGCCACCTCGGGAGCCTAGCAACTGGACAGATGACCTGGACAAGGCAAGCTACCACTGACCGGGAACCTGGATGGCGCCACACACAGGGTGTGGCGATCCTGGTTGTTGCCCGTTTCATCAGGAGGAACCGCAATGAGCGCAGAGATCACAGCCGTCGCCGAGCAGGACGCTCTCTCGGCTCCCGACGCCGCCACACTGAGAAAGGTGATGGGGCACTTCTGCACCGGGGTCGCGGTGATCGCCGCCCACGACGGCGACCGGCCCCTCGGGTTCGCCTGCCAGTCGGTGGTGTCGGTGTCGCTGGATCCGCCGTACATCTCGTTCTGCCCCGCGAAGACCTCCACCAGCTGGCCGCTGCTGCGCGAGGCCGGGTCGCTGTGCATCAACATCCTCGCCCACGATCAGAAGGACGTCTGCTCGACCTTCGCGGTGAGCGGCGGCGACAAATTCGCCCAGGTCGATTGGAGCCCGGCGGGCAACGGTGCCCCTGCGCTCGGCGGCGCGCTGGCGAGGATCGAGGCCACGGTCGAACTCGAGCACGACGCGGGCGACCACACCATCGTGCTTGCCCGCATCACCGACCTGACCGCGGATGCCGACGGCAGGCCGCTGTTGTTCTTCAAGGGCGGATTCGGCGGGTTCTCGGAGTAGCCAAGCGCCTCAGGCGGTGCCGCGGTGCTCCGCGCGCCGCTGCAGGGCCAGCTCGCGCAGCGCCCGTCGGGACGGCTTGCCCGCGGCGATCCGCGGCATCTCGCTGAGCAGGATCACCTCGGCAGGCACCTTGTAGCCGGCGAGCGCATCGCGACAGTGCTCGATCAGCTGCCGTCCGGTCACGGTGTGGCCGGGGCGCGGGACCGCATATGCGATCCCGCGCTCCCCCAGCCGGTCGTCGGGTACCCCGACGACCGCGACCTCGCCGACCGCCGGGTGCCTGCTCAGCACCTGCTCCACCTCGGAGGGGTACACGTTGAAGCCGCCGACGATGAACATCTCGCCGATCCGGTCGACGATCCGCAGTTCCCCGGCCTCGAGCACCCCCACGTCGCCGGTGTGCAGCCAGCCGTCGCCGTCGAGGGTCTTCGCGGTGGCCGCCTCGTTCTCGAAATAGCCCGACATCACGTTGTATCCGCGGACCAGGACCTCGCCCGCGGTGCCATTCGCGACGGCGTTTCCCTCGGCGTCGACCACGCGCAGCTCCACTCCAGGTAGCGGCGGCGCGGCGAGTGAGACGGTCTGCGGTTCGGGGTGTCTCGCGGTCACGGTGCCGCTGGCCTCGGTGAGCCCGTAGCCGGTGACGATCAGCGGGATGCCAAGCACCAGGCGGATGCGGTCGAGCAGCGGGGCCGCAACCGTCGCCGCGCCGGTGACGGCGAGCCGCGGGGTGTGCGCCCGCGGGTCTCGCTCCGCGGGCGCCGCGGCGATCAGGTCGGCGAACAGCGTCGGCGGACCGGACAACACGGTGATCCGTTCGGTCGCGATCCGGGTGAGCGCGGCAACCGGGTCGAACACGTCCACGGCGACGTAGCAGCCGCCAGCGGCCAGCGCCGCCAGCAGGCCGGCGTTGAGGCCGAACGAATGCGACAGCGGGGTCACCCCCAGTACCCGGTCGCCGCGGCCGATCCCCAGCCGCTCGGACAGGGACCGGTACACGCGAACCAGTTGTCCGTGCCGGAGCACCACGCCCTTGGCCGGGCCGGTCGAGCCGGACGTCGACATGATGTAGGCGAGGTCGTCGGGCCCGGGCGGGCCAGCCCGATGGTTCGCCCGCAGGTCGACGGCGCGTGGCTTCGCCGCGCACCCGAGGAACTGCGCCCAGCTCGTGATGTGGAGGTCCGGCTCACGGTGGAAATCGACGATCCGCTCCAGATCCGGGAGGCCGAGCACCGGCCGGTCGGGTCCGGATTCGCCCGCGGCCGCCCGGAGCATCGCGGCGTAGCCGGTGCCGAGGAATCCGTCGTCCACGAAGAGCACCCGGCTGCGGGTCGTGCGCAGCTGGTGCGCGGCCTCGGCGCCTCGGGCCCTGGTGTTGACCGGCACCACCACCGCGCCGATGGAATGGGCGCCGAGAGCGACCACCGCCCAGCGAGCGGAGTTCGGCGCCCACAGGGCGATGCGGTCGCCGTGCCGGATCCCGCTGGCGGACATCGCCATCCCCGCACGGGAGGCGGCCGCCGCGAGCTGCTCGTAGGTGAGCCGCTCCCGTCCGTCCACGACGGCCTCGCGTTCGGGGTGGCGCCGCGCGGACTCGCTCAGCACCGCCCATATCGTGTCGGGGGAAATGTCGCCGACGGTCATAACCGAGGGACCGTACCGGACATCGTGGCACCTCTGTTCCGCTGGTCGGCGGCCTCCCGCTGGGCGGGAAGGCCGGGGGCACGGGCGGGCCGTTGTGGCTACCGTCACACGTACAGACCGTACCCATATGCCCGGGAGAGATCATGGCCTCAGCAGACGACATCCGTTCGACGGTGTCGAAGTACCTCGACGCGGTGGGGGGCGGAACGTCGGCCGACGTCGCCGCCCTGTACGCGGACGACGCCACCCTCGAGGACCCGGTTGGCACCGAGCCGCTGGTCGGCCGCGAGGCCATCGAGAAGTTCTACAGTGCGCTGGACGCGGTGCAGAACAAGACCGAACTGCTCTCCATCCGGGTCGCCGGCAATTCGGCCGCCTTCGCGTTCCGGGTGGTCACCGACACCGGCGAGCAGACCATCACGATCGAACCGATCGACGTCATGACCTTCGACGACCAGGCGCGGATCACCAGCATGCGCGCGTTCTGGTCGCAGGACGACATCAGCTTCGGCTGAGTATCACCAGAGAGAGAACTATGTCTGCAAGCGAACAATCCTGGGACCATGAGGTCGATTTCGTCGTGGTCGGCAGCGGTTGCGGCGGCCTGACCGGCGCCCTCTCCGCGGCCGACCGGGGCCTGGACACCCTCGTCATCGAGAAGGCCGCCGTGTACGGCGGCACGACCGCACTGTCCGGCGGCGGCATCTGGGTCCCCAACAACCCGCTGCTCGTCCGTGAGGGACTCGGCGACTCGCGCGCGGACGTGCGCACCTACCTCGACGCCGTCGTCGGGGATCGGGTGCCCTCGAAGAACCTCGACGCGTTCATCGACGAGGGCCCCCGCACCCTCGAGTTCCTGGAAACCTCGAGCCCGCACATGCGGTTCCAGTGGTGCACCGGCTACTCCGACTACCACCCCGAGCAGCCGGGCGGCCGCCCCAACGGCCGCACGATCGAGCCGCTCCCGGTCAACCTCAAGGAGCTCGGCGAGGACGAGGACCTGCTGCGTCCGGCCGCGCTGGCGACGCCCCCTGGGCTGTTCATCACCTCGAAGGACTTCGTGCAGCTCAACATGGTGACGCGGACATGGAAGGCCAAGTGGACCGCGCTGCTCACCGGGCTGCGGGCCGTCAAGGCCATCGTGCTGCGTCGGCACATGGACACCCTCGGCCGCGCGCTCATCGCCCGGCTGCGGCTGGCGCTCAAGGATGCCGGTGTCCCGCTGTGGCTGAACACCGCGCTGCAGTCCCTCGTCACCGACGAGTCCGGCGCCGTCACCGGCGTGGTCGCCGAGCGCAACGGCAAGCAGGTGCGGATCCGCGCCCGCCGCGGCGTGCTGCTGGCCAGCGGCGGCTTCGAGTACAACGAGGAGATGCGCAAGCGCTACCTCCGCGAGGGCGGCAAGGACAACTTCAGCGCCGCCGCGGTGGAGAACACCGGTGACGGCATCATCGCGGGCGAGAAGCTTGGTGCCGCTTTGGATCTCATGGACGACGCGTGGTGGATGCCGTCCTTCCGGCGCCCCGACGGCATCAACCAGGTGCTGGTCTCCGAGCGCTCGATCCCCCGCTCGATCATCGTCGACCAGCACGGCAAGCGCTTCACGAACGAGGCGTCGCCGTACGTGACGTTCGTGCACGATCAGCTCGCAGGCGGACACGAGCCCACCTGGTTCGTCTTCGACCACAAGGCCAAGGGCCGCTACCCGATCGGTGGCATCATGCCCGGGCAGAAGTTCCCCAAGGCCTGGCTGGAGAGCGGTCTCATCCAGACCGCCGAGACCGTCGAAGAGCTCGCGGAGAAGATCGACGTCCCCGTGGCCGCGCTCGCCGACACCGTCAAGCGGTACAACGGATTCGCCAGGGCCGGCCGGGACGAGGACTTCAACCGGGGCGCCAGCGCCTACGACAACTACTACGGCGACCCGACCCTGGCGCAGCCCACGCTGGACGTGCTGGACCAGGGGCCCTACTACGCGTTGCGTACCAGGGCAGGCGACCTCGGCACCAAGGGTGGACTGGTCTACAACGAGAAGGCGCAGGTGCTTCGCGCCGACGGTGAGCCCATCGCGGGCCTCTACGCCACCGGCAACACCTCGGCCGCGGTGATGGGCAACGACTACGCCGGTGCCGGCGCGACCATCGGTCCGGCAATGGTGTTCGGCTACATCGGCGCGCGGCACGCCGCCGGGGTCAACTAGGAGACGAGGCGACCATGCAGGAACTGAGCTGCACCAGCTGCGGGAACCGGGTGTTGGTGGAGAAGTACAGCCCCACCCACACCAGCATCCAGTGGCTGGCGGACGCGGAGGTGTCCTGCCCCGAGTTCGCGCGGCAGGCCGCGCTCGGCGTGGACAGCAAGTGGATCCCCACGTGCACCGCGCTGCGTGACTCCATCGAGGAGGCCGCGATGAAGGGTGTACTCGAGACCGATGCCCTCCGGAGCTATCCGGTTCCCGGTCGCCTGGACTGACCCGAGCCAAACCCGTTGACCCAATGTCACATTCGTTCAGTTCGACCGAACGAGTGTGACATTGGGTCACGGTCGTTTTCGGGGCCTAGCGCCCCAGGAACTCCAGGGTGAGGCGCTCGAAGTCCGTCTTGCGCTCGATCTGTGCCCAGTGCCCGCAGCGTGAGAACACGTGCAGTTCCGCGTTCGGCATCTGCCGGAACGGGAACAGGCTGCCCTCGTAGGGCAGCATCCGGTCGTCCCGGCCCCAGACGAGCAGCGTCTCCTGCTGCACCTGGGCCGCCCTGGCCCACAGCTGCGGCCGGTCCGCGAACCGCGGATCGGAGAACGTCTGAAAGATCTTGAAGGTGTTGGCGATCGCGCCCGGCGCCAGGGCGTTCGCCAGCCGCTGGTCGATCAGTTCGTCGGTGACCACCGCGGGGTTGCCCACCATTGTGTCCACCCACGCGACCATGCCCTCGCGCGTCGGGTTCGCCAGGAACTCGAACAGCCGGCGTGAGCCCTCGCTCACCGGCGGCGCGAAACTGTTGACCGCGAGCCCGCCGGGGCCCATCAGCACCATCCTGCGCACCCGCTCCGGGTGGGCCAGGGCGAATTCCGTACCGACGTTGCCGCCCATGGAGTTTCCGACGATGTCGACGCTCTCGATACCGAGCTCGTCGAGGAAGAAGCGGATCGCGTCGGCGGCCACCCGCGGGTACACGTCGTTCCACTCCAGTGCCGGGCTGCGCCCGAAGCCGGGCATGTCCAGGACGATCGTGCGGTGGTGCTCGGCGAAGACGGGGAGGTTCCCCGCGAAATTCGACCAGCCGCTCACCCCGGGACCGGAGCCGTGCAGCATCAGCAGCACCGGGCCGGTACCCGCCTCGTGATAGTGCAGCTCGTACTCGCCGGTGATGGTCCTGCTGGTGCTCTCGAAATCAAGGGCGGCCGTCATGGAACTCCTTCTGGTGGTCGACATCACATTCCCGGCTCCAAGGTAGCCAGCGCGCACGGCGTGCGCGGCGATCTCGTGCCGCTCATCGGGAGATACGGACGCGGGCGCGGGTGCCGCTGCCCTACGCTGCCCTGCCCCGCGGTCCTGGCTCGTGACGATCGTCTCGTGGCGGGAGTCGGCGGACAGTGCTACACGCCCGATTTGCCTATTTACCTCAGTATTTCGGCCCCAATCGGTGCGTAAAACGCGCGGATCTCCCGCTGGGCGGAACAACGGATGGTGCGGGACGGGCTCTGGGAACTGTGATGTCGATTACACATTCAGTCGGCAAGCACCTGGTGAATGTGAACACCCACCACATGCCCGGCTCGAATCCTCGTCGGTCTCCGACACCGAGTTCGCGGAACACCCGAAAGGACCCGATGATGGTCGCTCCAGCTCAACCCGGCGGATCTGTCCCGCCGCAGGTTCAGGACGCACTCCCGCAGCGGTGGACGCCGCGGCTGATCTTCTCCCTGGCCTCGATCGTGCTCGTGCTCGAGATGCTCGCGATCAGCTACATGATGATCTCGATGGCGATCCCGGCGATTGCCGGGCACTACCAGACCACCCAGGGCGCGTGGCTGCTCACGTCGTTCCTGCTCGTCGGCGCGATGACCGCGCCCCTGATCGGCAAGCTCGCCGACATGTACGGCAAGCGCAAGCTGCTGCTGGCGTGCATCGCGATCGCCGCACTGGGGTCGTTCGTCTCCGCGGTCGCGGGGAGCTACGCCGTGCTCATCGCCGGACGCGCGCTGTCCGGCCTGTTGGTGCCCTGCCTGTTCCTGAGCTACTCGCTGATCCGTGACGTGTTCCCGGCCAAGACGATCGCGCTCGCGGTGAGCATCGCGACCAGCGGCATGGGCCTGATCGCCATCCCCGCCCCGTTCATCACCGGCTGGCTGATCGACAACCACGGCTTCCGCAGCATCTTCTGGTTCTTCGTGATCGGCCTGGTGATCCTGGGCGGCATGATCTTCGTCAGCACCGACGAGTCCACGGTGCGGCTGCGCTCGCGCCTGGACTTCCTCGGCGCCCTGCTGCTCGGTGGCGGTATCGCCGGCATCCTCATCGCGATCAGCTTCGGCCCGACGTGGGGCTGGAAGGCGGGCTCGACGCTGGCGTACCTGTTCGGTGGCATCGCGCTGGTCGTGGCGTGGCTCGTCACCGCGGCCACCATGAAGGAGCCGCTGATCGACCTCAAGGTGCTGCGTCGCCGTCCGGTCATCCTGACCGCCACCGCGGCCGGGTTCATCTACGGCGTCAGCGGCCTGTACACGATGCTGCTGCCGATGATGGTCATGACACCGGCGATCATGGGTCTCGGCTACGGGTTCGGTGTCGACGCCGAGGGCTTCGCGATCTTCCAGGCTCCGATCGGCGCCATGACCGTGGTCGGCGGCCTGATCGTCGGCGTGCTGGTCGGTCGCCACGTCAAGCCGCGTCCGCTGCTGGCCATCGGCATGGTCTCGGCCGCCATCGGTTGCTCCCTGACCGCGTTCTCGCACGACTCCAAGGGCACGCTGATCGTGTTCGCGGGCCTGGTCGGTCTCGGTATGGGCATGGGCTACGCATCGATCCCCAACCTGCTGATCGAGGCGGTCCCGCCGCAGCTGCAGGCGTCCACCGCGAGCATCGTCGGCGTGTTCCAGAGCGTGTTCCCTGCCGCGCTGCCGGTGATCGCGTTCACCGTCATGAACAACTCGCACATCGCGCCGATCCCCCTGGAGATGACGCAGGGCATGGCGTTCTACACCGACAAGGGCTTCCAGATCGCCTTCCTCATCGCGGCGGCCGCCGCCGTGGCGGGCCTGGTCGCGGGTCTGCTGCTGCCGCGCCGCATCGAGCAGGTGGCGGTGCCCACCTCCGCGGCCGCGGGCGAGCCCGCGATGGCAACGGTCGACTAGTCGCCCGCAGGCGATACCTCGCCAGGTGAAGGGCATTCCTGTCCGGTCCGACCGGATGGGGGTGCCCTTCACCCGTGTCCGGGCTCGGGTTGCCCACTGACCGGAACGGCACCTGGGAGCGGGGCCGCGGCGGTGGCAGCGTGGCGGGTAATCGGCGGGCTGAGGCACCGCATCTTGAGACGGAGGTAGGCGATGACATCGGACCTGAGCTACGAGGGCACCCTGCGGGAGGTCACCACCGACGCGGGCGTCCTGCGCTATCACGAGGCGGGCGACGGTCCCCCGCTGTTGCTGCTGCACGGGTCGGGCCCCGGCGTCACCGGGTGGCGTAACTACAGGGGCAACCTCGGCTTCTTCGCCGAGCACTTCCGTTGTCTCGTATTGGAATTCCCGGGCTTCGGCGTCAGCGACGACTTCGGCGGCCACCCGATGGTCACCGCGCTGCAGTCGGTTGAGGTGTTCGTCGACGCGCTCGGGCTCGACAGCGTCGACATCATCGGCAACTCGATGGGCGGCGGCGTCGGTATCAGCTACGCGATCAACCACCCCGACAAGGTGCGCCGGCTCGTGACCATCGGCGGCATCGGTAAGAACATCTTCAGCCCCGGCCCGGGCGAGGGCATCAAGCTGCTCCAGGAGTTCACCGAGGCGCCGACCCGCGAGCGCCTCATCCAGTGGCTGCACTCGATGGTCTACGACCCGTCGATGGTGACCGAGGAACTCATCGAGGAGCGCTGGACCCAGGCCACCGATCCGGAGACCCTCGACAGCGCCCGCCGGATGTACGGCAAGGCCGCGTTCGCGCAGATGGTGAAGATGATGGAGGCCTCCGATGCGCCGCCGCCGTGGGCGATGATGCACAAGGTCAAGGCGCCGACGTTGCTGACGTGGGGCCGCGACGACCGGGTCAGCCCGCTGGACATGGCGCTGATCCCGATGCGCACCATCCCCAATGCCGAGCTGCACGTGTTCCCGAACTGTGGGCACTGGGCGATGATCGAGCAGAAGGAGGCGTTCGAATCCGCCGTCCTCGCCTTCCTGCTCCGCAAGGACGCGGCCGGCAGGCCCTGACCGTCACCATCGCGCGCAGCGCCGAGGCATCGAACGTGCCTCGGCGCTGCGCGCTTTCGCATAGCCGTCAGACACCACGCGTGAAAAACAACTCGGGCGCTGTGACCGAAACGGTCACAGCGCCCGAGGGTCGAGATGCCTGGGGTCAGGCGCTGGCGCCCTTGCCCTCGCGCTCCGCAACCAGGTTCAGAGCGATGTCGACGAGCATGTCCTCCTGGCCGCCGACCAGCTTGCGCTTGCCTGCCTCGAGCAGCAGGGTGCGGACGTCGATGCCGTAGCGGGCCGACGCCGTCTCCGCGTGCCGCAGGAAGCTCGAGTACACACCGGCGTAGCCGAGGGTCAGGGTCTCGCGGTCGACGCGCACCGGCCGGTCCTGCAGCGGACGGACGATGTCGTCGGCGGCGTCCTGCAGGGCGAACACATCGCAGCCGTGCTTCCACTCGTACAGGTCGGCGACCGCGATGAACGGCTCGATCGGGCAGTTGCCCGCGCCCGCACCGTGCCCGGCGAGGGACGCGTCGACGCGGTAGACACCCTCCTCGACGGCGACGACGCTGTTCGCCACCGACAGCGAGAGGTTCTCGTGGGCGTGGATGCCGATCTCGGTGCCCTCGTTGAGGACCTCGCGGTAGGCGCGGACCCGGTCGCGGACCCCACCCATGGTCAGGCGTCCACCCGAGTCGGTGACGTAGACGCAGTGCGCGCCATACGATTCCATCAGCTTGGCCTGCTTGGCGAGTTCCTCGGCGGGAGCCATGTGGCTCATCATCAGGAAGCCGGAGACGTCCATGCCGATTTCGCGGGCGGTCTCGATGTGCTGGGCGGAGACGTCGGCCTCGGTGCAGTGCGTCGCGATGCGCACCGACCGCACGCCCAGCTTGTAGGCGTGCTTGAGCTCCTCGATGGTGCCGACACCGGGCAGCAGCAGCGTGGTCAGCCGGGCGTTCTGGATGGACTCCGCCGCGGCCTCGATCCACTCCCAGTCGGTGTGCGAGCCGGGACCGTAGTTCACGGACCCGCCGGCGAGACCGTCACCGTGGGCGACCTCGATGGCGTCGACGCCTGCGGCGTCGAGGGCCGACACGATGCGCTTGACGTCCTCCGGCGAGATCCGGTGGCGCACCGCGTGCATGCCGTCCCGGAGGGTGACGTCCTGGACGAAGATGGTGGGGTTGCTCATCGGGTGGCTTCCTTCTTCTGTGCGATTCGCTCCGCGATCTGCTGTCCTGCGGAGGTCATGATGTCGAGGTTGCCGGCGTAAGCGGGCAGGTAGTGTCCGGCGCCCTCGACCTCGAGGAAGATCGACACCTGGTGGGTCGGGCGGTTGCCGTCGACGACCAGGGTCTCGACCGGCTGGTCGGCGGGGATCTCCGTGATCTGGACCTGCTGCTTGAGGCGGTATCCGGGGACGTAGGCCGAGACGTCGCCGACCATCTTCTCGATCGACTGGCGGATCTCGTCGTGGGTGGCCGGGTCCGGCGCGTCGACGAGGCAGAAGACCGTGTCGCGCATGATCAGCGGCGGCTCGGCGGGGTTGAGGATGATGATGGCCTTGCCGCGCTTGGCGCCGCCGACCGACACGATCGCCGCGGACGTGGTCTCGGTGAACTCGTCGATGTTGGCGCGGGTACCGGGGCCAGCCGACTTCGACGCGATCGACGCGACGATCTCGGCGTACGCCACAGGGACCACCCGGGAGACGGCCGCGACCATCGGGATGGTGGCCTGGCCACCACACGTCACCATGTTCACGTTCGGCGCGTCGAGGTGGTCGTCGCCGTTGACCGCGGGGATCACGTACGGCCCGATGGCGGCCGGGGTGAGGTCGATCATGCGCTTGCCGAGCGGGGCCAGGCGCGCGTTGTTCGCGACGTGCGCCTTCGCCGACGTCGCGTCGAAGACGATCTCGATCTCGTCGAAGTTCGGCAGGCCGACGAGGCCCTCGACGCCCTCAGCGGTGATCGGCACGCCGAGCTTCGCCGCCCGTGCCAGACCGTCGGAGGCGGGGTCGATACCGACCATCGCGCCCATTTCCAGGTGCTCCGAATGGTTGAGCACCTTGATCATCAGATCGGTGCCGATGTTGCCTGATCCGATGATCGCAACCTTGACTTTGCTCATGCTTCCTTCTCTCCCACGAAACGGGCGGTCACGGTGCCGAGACCGGACACAGTGACGGTGACGGTATTGCCGGCGGCGACGGTCGCCATCGGGCCGAGGGCACCGGACAGGATCACCTGACCGGCGAGCAGCGGCTGGCCGAGATCGCGCGCCGCGCGGGCGAGCCACACCACGGCCTCGATCGGGTCGCCGAGGCAGGCGGCGCCGTTTCCGGAGGAGACCTCCTGGCCGTCGACGGCCATCGACATGACGACGTCGACAGGCGCGACCTCGTCGAGGGTGCGGCGCTCGGTCCCGAGGACGTACACGCCGGACGACGCGTTGTCGGCGACGGTGTCGCCGAAGCGGATGTCCCAGTTCTCGATGCGGCTGTCGCAGATCTCCAGTGCGGCGACGGCGTACTCGATCGCGCCGCGGACCTGGGCTGCGTCCAGTGGGCCGTCGGCCAGGTCCGCGCCGAGCACGAACGCGACCTCGCCCTCGATCTTCGGCTGGATCAGCAGGCTCATCGGGATGTCGGCGCCATTGGCGTACGCCATGTTGTCGAAAAGGACGCCGAGGTCGGGCTGGTCGACGCCGAGCTGCTGCTGGACGGCCACCGAGGTCAGGCCGATCTTGCGTCCAACGACCTTGGCGCCTGCCTGCTGCCGGAGGTCGTTGACGCGCTGCTGGACGGCGTAGGCGGCGGCGAGGTCGTCGGCGCCGATCAGATCCCGCACCGGCGAGCAGGGCACACCGGCCGCGGCGGCGGACGCGAGGCGGTCCGCGGCGGTGGCGATGTCGGACTCGCTCGCCGCGATGGAGTTCGTGGGCTGGCTCATGGCCCCTACTGTTACGGGATCCGTGCGGCCGAACCAGCCCTTCGTCTCACTCAGCGATACGCTCGAATGATGACGGGCGCCGCGAACCTCGACACCGTGCTCGGCAAGGCGGTGACGATCCTGCGCGCCTTCCGGCCCGACGACAACGCCCTGGCCCTTGCCGAGCTGGTGCGCCGGACCGGACTGCACAAGGCGACAGTGCACCGTCTATCCGGCGAACTGGTCGCGAACCGGCTCCTCGACCGCGTCGACGGCGGCTACCGGCTCAGCGGCGGGCTCTTCGAACTGGGGATGCGGGCATCGCTCGAACGCAGCCTGCTCGAAGTCGCGATGCCGTTTCTGCAGGACCTGTACGAGCGGACCCACGAGACCGTGCACCTCGGCGTTCGGGAGGGTCACGACGTCGTGTACATCGCCAAGATCGGTGGTCACCGCCAGGCGAAATCCCCCTCCCGGGCTGGTGGTCGAAATCCGTTGCACTGCACCGCGATCGGCAAGGCCATGCTGGCGTATGCAGCTCCGGGGATCCAGCAAGAGGTGCTCTCGTCGCCGATGACCCGGCGCACGGCACACACCGTGGTGGCACCCGGATTGCTGCGCCGCCAGCTGACGCGAATCGTGGAGACCGGCGTGGCGTTCGAACACGAGGAATCCGCACTCGGCCTCAATTGTGTGGCCGCGCCGGTGCTCGGACAGGGTGAGGAGCCGCTCGCGGCCGTCAGCGTCACCGGGCCGACCGGACGGTTCCGGCCGGAGAGTCAGGTCGAAGCTGTACGCGCGGCGGCCGCAGGGCTGGGGAGTACCTTGGCGCGACGCGAGCGGCTCCGGTAGCGCGCCGAACGTCGTCCGCACCGTATGTAGAGTGCACATCGCACCGCATGACGCTCCGTGCACTAGGACCGTTGCCCTCGTGCCCGGTGTCGACTTACCGCATTAGTGAGGCACTGTGACTGACTCGATCGCTCACCAACAACAGCTCTATGTCGCCGACGGACTGTCCGACGACGAGATCGCGCAGCAGGCCGACCTGTACGGGCCGCTGACCGACAGCGTCCGAGAGCTGATCGAGATCGCGCTGCTGACCGAGGTCGACGACCAGGAGGTGCGCGCCGCGCAGGAGCACATCGAGTCCGCCAAGCGGTTGCTGCGCCAGCGGACGATCCCCGGACCGTACGGCGTGCGCTGGGGCGCCTCGGGTCAGAAGCGGGCCTGGGGCAACGCCGCGGCCGGGCTCCGCAACGCGATCGCGCCGCCGTTGTTCCTCGAGACCGATCCGGACGGGCGCGCGTGGGCCGACTTCCACCTCGGTGCCGCCTATGAGGGACCCGCCGGACTGACCCACGGCGGCGTGTCTGCCCTTGTGCTCGATCAGGTGCTCGGCGCGGCCGCCGAGGCGGGCGGTGCCCCCGGCATGACCGGGACGTTGACCCTGCGCTACCGCCGCCCCACCCCGCTCGGCGCCCTGCACGCCGAGGCGCGCATCGATCGCCTCGAGGGCGTCAAGACCATCGTCACCGGTCATCTCGCCGGGCCGGACGGGGTCTGCGTCGAGGCGGAGGGGGTTTTCATCCTGCCGCGTTGGGTTCGGGACAGGAACAGCGCCACGGTGTCCGATCCGGTCTGACCCTGCGGCGGTCGCCCCTGTCCCTCGCGCAGTTACGGCTCATCGTCGCCTGCCCTGCTGCCACCATGAGGTCTTCCACCCATTTGGCCGCGGCTGCGGGCGTGGGTTTCGTTGTGTTCCATCGCTGTTCGACCGGCGCGGTCGAGGAGTTCCCCGGGATGGTGGCGGTAGTTGACCCGCGGCCGCTGCCGCGGGTCGATGTGCGGGGGTGGGGTCCATTGGGCCTGGCCGGCGAAGGCTGTGCCGTCGGGGGCGATGCCGGTCTGCCAGCCGCCGGGCCCGTCGTGGATGAGGGCGTGGCAGGCGTCGCAGCCCAACGTCAGCTCGTCGATGTCGGTGTTGCCGCCCTTGCGCCAGTCGTGGACGTGATGGACCGCGGTCGTGGTGGCGGGGGCGTCGCAGCCAGGCCGGGTGCAACCGCCCTCGGCGGCGATCAACGCGAGGCGTTGGTCGGCGGAGGCGAGCCGTTTGACGCGCCCCAGGTGGAGCGGTCGGCCGTTGTGATCGAACAGCGCCAGCACAGGGTGGGAGCGTTCGGCCATCTTGAGTGCGTCCTTGATCGGGACCGCGCCGCCGGAGGCCGTGGTGACCACGCCGGCGGCGTGGTCCAACTGATCGAGGCGCATCGTGATGATCGTCGTGACCGGCAGCCCGCGGTGGGTGCCCAGCGCCCCGGACCCCAGTAGCCCGCGCAGGACCTGCTTGAGGGCGTCGTGATTCCGTTGTGCGGCGGTGCGGGTATCTCGGGCGGCCGCCCGACCGAGCTCGTTCCGATCGATGTTCGCGGATTCTGCGTCTCCACGGGGTGATTGGGGATCGTCGGGATTGTTCATCCCCGGTCGGGCGAGTTTGGCCAGCACCGGATCCAGCAGTGCCCTGGTTTCCGGATCCAGCCACCCGGACACGGGCGTCATGAGGTCGGAGTCCTGGCGCCCGAGGCGGAGCCCGCGGCGGCGGGCACGATCCTTGTCGTCGGTGAGCTTGCCGTCCGGGTTCAGGTACGCCAGTAGTCGTTGGCCTGCTCTCGCCACGTCCTCGGGCGTACCGTGCCGGGCCAACTCCGCCAGTACCCGCTCGGCGGTCTCGACCTCAGGAGTGGGGGTGGCGCTGGGAATCTTGTGGACCACCTCGCGCACTGCCGCGGCATGCTCGGCGCCGATGTCACCGTCGCGTTGTGCGGCGGCGGCCGCCGGGAGGGTCGCCGGTAGCTCCTCGCCGGACAGGGTGTGCCAGGTGCCGAGCTTCCTCGCGGCGGTCACTCTCCTGCTCGCGTCCCCCGCGGAGATCCGCAGCACGTCGATCAGGAGCTTGTTGACCGACGCGCAGCCGTTCTTTCCTGGGAGTCCACGCTCGACCGACTCGACGATCAGGCGGTGCCCGATCGCGGCGGCGGCGCGCAGAGTGGCCTCCATCCCGCGTAGCGCACCCAGGACGTCGGAGTCCGGTAGTCCGGTGAGATCATCCGCATCCAGTCCGTCGACAGCAGCGGCCAGTCCCGCCAGGTGCTCTGCGACCTGATCGGATCCCCCACCGCACGCGCTCGAACGCATGTGCTAATTCTAGCGAGGGGGTCCGACACGGATGTGTCGTCGACACAACGCGCGAAATTGATCCGAGCTGCCACCGGTGAAGCGACACCGGAGCCGCCGTGGCGTCCGGTAGTACGGACTACCGGACGATCGGACGAAGGATGACCTCGGTCGGGTGTGCGTCGCGCGGGGTCTCGATCGCACTCCTAACCGCGCCCGCGACCGTGCCGGCCTTGAGGAATTGGTCCGGGTCGTACTCGCCGCCCTCGGTCGTGATGATGTCGCGCTGCATGTCGGTGTCGATCCGGCCCGGGTGGATCGAGGTCACCCGCAGGGCGGGCTCCTCCAGCCGCAGCGCATCGCCGAACGCGCGTAGCGCGAACTTGCTGGCCGCGTAGGCGCCCCAGCCTGCGTTGACGCGGAGCCCGGCGCCCGAATTGATCAGCACCACATGCCCGTTCGCGGCGCGCAGTGCGGGCAGCAGCAGCCGGGTCAGCTCCGCGACGGCCACCACGTTCGTCTCGAACGTCCGGCGCCACGCCTCGACGGAGGTCTCGGCGACCGGACCGAGCTCGGCCACCCCCGCGTTGTGCACCAGGACGTCGAGGCGCTCGATTCCCGCGACCGCGGCGGCGACCGCGCCGTGGTCGGTGAGATCCGCCGGCCAGCCGACGGCACCGGGCAGCTCCGCGAGTATCGGCTGCAGGGACTCGGGGCGGCGCGCGCCGAGCAGCAGGTCGTGGGTGGGCGCGAGCTCGCGGGCGATGGCGGCGCCGAGCCCGCGGCTCGCCCCCGTGATCAGTGCAGTCGGACGCATGGGGTCGAGGCTAGCCGAACCGTCGGGGCGCCCTACGCGTTCTCCTTGGCGAAGGTGCGGGCCCCGATCAGGCCCAGCACCAGCGCGAGGCTGACGGTGACGAGGGTCCCGATGTAGACGTCGGAGGACCCGAAGTCGCCGCGGAACAGGGCACGGGCGGCATCGACGGTGTGCGAGAGCGGGTTGAGCCGCGCCAGCGTCTGCAGCCACCCGGGGCCGAGGGTCATCGGCAGCAGGATTCCCGAGAGCAGCAGCAGCGGAACCGAAACCATGTTCAGCACGGAGGCCAGCGAGTCCTCGGACCGTGTCGCCAACGCGAGCGCGTACGAGGCGGAGGACATCCCGGCCGCGATGATGGCGACCAGGATCAGCGTCAGCACGAAGCCGAGCGGGTTGGGCCGCAGGTCGAAGAGCAGCACCGCGACCAGGGTCAGGATGCTGGCCTGGACCATGAGCACCACCATGTCCTTGAGCACCCGGCCGAGCAGCAGTGCCCCGCGGCTGGCCGGGGTGACCCGCTGGCGCTCGATGATTCCGGCGCGCAGCTCGTAGACCATCGCGAAGCCCGCGAACATCGAGCCGAACAGTCCGATCTGCATGATCAGACCGGGCGTGAACACCAGCCAGGGGTCGGTGCCCGCGCCCATCGAGCCTGCGACGCCCTCGAGCAGCGGGCCGAACAGCACCAGGTAGAGGATCGGCTGGGTCAGCCCGATCAGGACCCACAGCGGGTTGCGCAGGTTCGCGCGCAGATGCGCCCAGAAGATCAGGCCGGTCTCGTTGAGGAAGCTCATGCTCGGTCTCCGTCCCGAAGGGATCGTCCTGTCACGGTCAGGAACACGTCGTCGAGGCTGGGCCGTTTGACGGTGAGCGAGCCCGGCACGATGCCGGCGCCCTGCAGCGCGTGCAGCAGCGGGATGACGGCCGCGTCGCCGTGCTCGACGGTCAGGTGCACGTGGTGGCCCTCGGTCAGCTGCGAGCGCAGGTCGAGGGCGTCGTCGGCGACCGCGATGGCGCGTGCCGCCAGCTCGGGCGCGATCTCGAGGCTGATCACGTCGCCCGAGATGCGCCGCTTGAGCTCGTCAGGGGTTCCCTCCGCGACGATCTCGCCGTGGTCCATCACCAGGATGCGGTCGCACAGCGCGTCGGCCTCGTCGAGATAGTGCGTGGTGAGCACGATGGTGGTGCCGCGGTCGCGCAGCGAGCGGATGTGGTCCCACAGGTTGGCGCGGCTCTGCGGGTCAAGGCCGGTGGTCGGCTCGTCGAGGTAGATGAGGTTCGGCTGGTGCACGAGTCCGAGCGCGATGTCCACCCGTCTGCGTTGACCGCCCGAGAGCTGCTTGCACTTTCGGCCTCCGAGGCCGTCCAGGTCGAGGGCGCCGAGCAGCGCCTCGGCGTTCGCGACGGCGGCCGCCTTGCTCAGTCCGAACAGCCTGGCCTGCAGGATCAGTTCGTCGAGGACCAGCTCCTCCTCGTTGGTGGACCCGCCCTGCGCGACGTATCCGATCCGGGAACGGACCCCGCGTGGATCCCGGCGCAGGTCCGCCCCGGAGACCGTGGCCTCGCCCGCGGTCGGGTTGATGAGGGTGCTGATCATGCGCAGCGTGGTCGTCTTGCCCGCACCGTTGGGACCGAGCAGTCCGAGGATCTCGCCCTCGTACACCTGGAAGTCGATGCCCTTGACGGCCTCGACGGGTCCTGTCTTGGTCGTGAACGTGCGCGCGAGCCCCGAGACGCTGATCATGGCTGGGATGCTCATGGGCTCACGATAAGCAGACCCACCGACATCCGCGACCGATCAAATGTCCGTCGGGCGCGCGGGCGCGGCCGGGGCCAGCGCCGGATGCAGCTCCATCTCCTGTGTCTTGACGACGAAGTAGACGTGCTGTCCCGGGGCGAGGTCGAGGTCGGCGACCGCGGCCGCCGTGACGTCCGCCGCGGGTCCGATGCTGCCGTCCGGGTGGTCCGCTCCCCTGACCCGGACGGTGGCCCCGTGTACGTCCAGTTCCGCGATGGTCACCGCGATCACGTTGCGCGGGCTGGCGTGCGGCGGCTCGAGGTGCACGGCGACCGCGCCCGGCCGGAACAGGGCGACGGCGTCGGATCCCACCGTCGCCTCTCCGATCCCGGACAGCGTTGTGCCCCAGGAGGTCCGGAGGAGTCCCGGCTCCTCGATCGTCCCGGACACCAGGTTGACCCCCGCCATCCGGGCGGCGAAGGCGCTGCGCGGCGAGGTCAGCACCTCGCGCACGCTCCCCCGTTCGACGATCCGCCCGGACTCGAGGACGATCACGCGGTCGGCGAGTGCGAGGGCGTCGAGCAGGTCGTGGGTGACGAGCACGGCGGTGCGCCGCTCCTCCCGCAGGATCCGGCGCAGCAGTCGGCGCACCGCAGGCGCCGAGCCGACATCGAGAGCCGCCATGGGTTCGTCCAGCAGCAGCAGTCGCGGGTCGGCGGCGAGGGCGCGGGCGATCGCGACGCGCTGGGCCTGGCCGCCGGACAGCTGCGACGGCCGCCTGTCCGCGAGCGGTTCGGCCTCCACCTCGCGGAGCCAGCGGTCGGCGATCCCGCGTGCCGCGGAACGGGTTTCGCCCCTGCTGCGCGGGGCGAACGCGACGTTCTCGGCGACGCTCAGGTGCGGGAACAGCAACGCCTGCTGCGACAGCATCGCCACGCCGCGCGCGTGGGCGGGTACGAACGCCCCCGACGTCGTGTCGGTGAGCACCCGCCCCTCGAGCTCGACGCGGCCCCGGTCGGGTCGGACCAGCCCGGCGATCAGCGAGAGCAGCGTCGACTTGCCTGCCCCGTTCGGGCCGAGGACGGCCAGCACCTGCCCCGGTTCGAGGTCGAGGTCGAGGTCGACGTCGCGATGGTCGAGTCGGGCATGGACCCGGAGCCCGTCGCGGCTCGCGGCCCGTGGCACGGTCTCGGTGGCTCGGTTCACAGCACACCGCCGGACCGGCGCCTGCTGGTGCCGATCACGATCAGCGCGGCGACCAGGACGAGCAGCAGCGACAGCGCCACCGCGGCCTCCGGATCGGTCTCGCGCTGCAGGTAGATCTCCAGGGGCAGGGTCCGGGTGACGCCCTGCAGCGAGCCCGCGAAGGTGAGGGTGGCGCCGAACTCGCCCAGCGAGCGTGCGAAGGCCAGCACGGCGCCGGAGATCAAACCGGGCAGCACGAGCGGGAGGGTGACCCGGCGCAGCACGGTGGTCGGCCGGGCGCCGAGGGTGGCGGCCACCGTCTCGTAGCGCTTGCCTGCCGTGCGCAGCGCGCCCTCGAGGCTGACGACGAGGAACGGCAGCGCGACGAAGGTCTGCGCGAGGACCACCGCAGTGGTGGTGAACGCGATCCGGATCCCGAAGGCCTCGAGCTGGTGCCCGAGCAGGCCCTGGCGGCCGAAGGTGTAGAGCAGCGCGATGCCGCCGACGACGGGCGGCAGCACGAGCGGCAGCAAGACCAACGATCGCAGCACCGACTGGCCGGGAAAGCTGCTGCGGGCCAGGACGAGCGCCATCGGGACCCCGATGAGCACGCACAGGACCGTGCTCGCGGTTGCCGTCTTCAGGCTCAGCAGCAGTGCGGCCCTGGATGATTCGGAGGTGACGAGCGGCACGAAGTGTGCCCAGTCGATCTCCAGCAGCATCGCCACCAGCGGCAGGATCACGAAGCAGGCGCCCAGCAGGGCCGGGAGGTACACCCATCGGGGCAGTCCCACCGCGACCTCGCCCCCGGGTCCCCGGGAGCGGGTCACGGTGCGGAGCACCCCGATGGGAGTCACGGTGCGGCGAATCCCGCCCCGGCGAGCACCTGACGGCCGGTGGGCCCGGTGACGAGTTCGACGAACTCTGCTGCGACGGGGCTGTTCTCGGAGCTCTTGAGCGCCGCGATCGGGTAGGTGTTCACGGCGCCCGCGGACTCGGGGAACGGGACCGTGGTGACGGCGGCACCGGCGCCAGCGGCGTCGGTGACGTAGACCAGCCCGGCATCCGCCTGGCCGGAGGTGACCTTCCCGAGCACGTCGGTGACGGATGACTCCTCGCTGACCGGCGTGATGTCGGTGCCGGTGGCCTCCTCGACCTTCTGGCTCGCCGCCCCGCACGGCACCTGCGGCGCGCACACGACCACCTGGTTGCCGGGGTTCGCGAGGTCGGCGAAGGTGGCGATGCGCTTCGGGTTGCCGGGCGGGGTCACGATCGTGAGCGTATTGGTGGCGAAGTTCACCGGGGCGGTGGCGGTGAGCCCGGCGTCGACGGCCTTGGTCATGTTCTTGGTGTCGGCGGAGGCGAACACGTCCGCGGGCGCGCCCTGCGTGAGCTGGGCGACCAGGTCGGAAGAGCCTGCGAAGCTGAACTCGACGTTGGTGCCGGGGTGCTCGGCCTCGAACTTCTCGCCGAGCTCGGTGAACGTCTTCTTCAGCGAGGCCGCCGCGAAGACGGTGATGTCGCCGCTGACCGGGGAGGCAGCCGCGGACGTGGTGGCCTGGCCGGCCGGCTCGGAGTCCGAGCTGGAGCAGCCGGCGACGAGTGCGGCGGCGGTCAACGCGGCGAGCGCCGCGGCCGTCGGGCCGATGCGCATCGCGCGGGAAGTGCGGGTCACGACATTCCTCCTGGGGTTTCGACGATCACGGTGGTCGCCTTGACCACCGCCACGGCAACCTTCCCGGGCTCGAGCCCGAGTTCGGCCGCGGATTCACTGCTCATCAGCGAGACCACCGTGAAGGGGCCGCACTGCATCTGCACCTCGGCCATCACCTTGTCGGCGGTCACCTTGGTGACCAGGCCGACCAGGCGGTTGCGGGCGGAGCTGCCCACCCCGAGCGGGTCCGGCGGGGGCGTCGCGTGCTCGCGCGCGAAATCGGCGAGGGCCTTGCCGTCGATGACCTTGCGGCCCGACTCGTCCTTGGTGGCGGCGAGGCTGCCGCCGTCGATCCAGCGACGGACGGTGTCATCGCTGACCCCGAGCAGTGCGGCCGCGTCCTTGATCCGTATCGACGACACGTGAATCCTTCCGTTGGAACGGCTTTCGGTGCCGTCGGTGTTCTAGAGCGTTGCGGTGGTCAGTTCACGCCGAGGTCGACCACCCGTAGCTCGGTCAGTCCGCCGACGTAGCGACCACCCTTTCCGTCACCGGGGACCACCAGTCGTGGCTGCTCCAGCGGCCGACCGTCCTCCGTGTAGGCCAGGAGTATCGGCGTTGCGGCGAACTCCGGGGCGAACTCGCCCCACGAGACGGCGGCGCGGTATCCGTCGGATCCCGTGGCCAGCACGGCCAGCCGCAGGGCCGGGTTCTTCGCGCTGCCGTCGGTGACGACGTCGAGGCCGCTGAGGACGTCTACGAGGGCGGCGCCTTCGTAGACGTGTGACTGCCTGCCCTTGCTGCTGTCGAACTCCACCGCCTGGGTCTGGGCGGGGAAGGACCGCAGCCGCTCGGCGGTCACCGTGACCGGTTCCTTGACGGCGCCGACGACCCTGACCCCGGCGGGCTGCTCGGCAGCTGCTTCCTGGGCGACGCCGGCGGAGGAAACCGGCCCCGCCGCGGACACGACGACCACGCCGTCGTCGGACGCGCAGGCGGAGCCGACGAGCGCGACGCCCACCAGGAGAATGGCAGAGCAGGCATTGTTCCGCGTTCGCGTCATGTAGTGAACTCTAGAACAGAATTTGCGCTGATTCGATACGTGATTCCCCGCAACTGCGGTTCTGTGAACCCCAGAATTGTCGATGGGTCAGTAGACATCGCGCACGTACCTCTTGTCGGCGGACAGGGATCGCACGTAGGCCTTCGCCTCATCGGGGTCGAGGCGCCCGTGCTCCCCCGCGATCTCGACGAGGGCCTGGTCCACATCCTTGGCCATCCGGCTCGCATCACCGCACACGTAGAAGTGGGCACCGCTGCGGAGCCAGTCCCACAGCTGCGCGCCGCGCTCGCGCATCCGGTCCTGGACATAGACCTTGTGCTCCTGATCGCGCGAGAACGCCAGATCGAGCTCGGTGAGGTGGCCGTCCCGGTGCATCGACTCGATCTCGTCGCGGTAGTAGAAGTCGGTCGCGGCGTGCTGCTCACCGAAGAAGAGCCAGTTCGGTCCGGAGTGCCCGAGCGCGCGGCGATCGTGCAGGAACCCACGGAACGGGGCGATGCCGGTACCGGGTCCAACCATGATCATCGGTGTATCGGAACCGCTCGGCGGTCGGAAGTGGCTCGACTTCTGCACGTAGATGCCGATCTGCCTGCCCCGCGCGTGATCGGCGAGGAACGTCGAGCACACCCCCGTGCGGGCGGCGCCCGCGACGTCGAAACGCACCGCGGAGACGGTCAGCTGGACCTCGTCGGGGTTGTGCTTGGCGCTCGACGAGATCGAATAGAGCCGTGGCTGAAGAGGTTTGAGTGCGCCCAGCCACTCGTTCGGGTCGGCGCGGGTGGGCAGCTCTGCGAGCACGTCGACCGATTGGCGCCGCCAGATCCAGCGCTCGAGATCGGCCTTGTTCTCGGGCTGGAGCAGGGCGCCCAGATTCTCGTCACCGGTTCGCTCGGACACGAAGCGGAGCAGATCCGGGGTGATCCGGGCAATCTCCAGACGTTCGGTCAGCGCCGTCCGCAACGACATCGATCCGTATCGGGGAACGTCCACCACGGACTCGCCGGTCGAACCGGTGACCGCCAGCCACTCGTCGACCAGCTGCTCGCTGTTGCGCGGCCACACCCCGAGAGCGTCGCCCGCATCGTAGGCGAAGTCGGGATCGGAGGTGTCAAAGGCGAACTGCCGCACATCCTTCGACGATCCGGCACCGCTGAGCGAGATGTTCTTGACCAGCGTCGTCAGCAGCGGGTTCTTCTTCCCGAAGGGGGCGATCTCGGGTTGCACTGCCGGTGCCGGTGCCGGAGCCGGTGCGGGTGCCGGCGCACCGACGGTGACCAGGTTTCGCTCGCGGACGGTCTCGACGGACAAGGCGGACAGGACGGTGTCGAGCCAGGCCGCGGCCGAATCCTCATAGTCGGGGTCGCAGTCCACCCGCGGGGCGATCCGGGTCGCGCCCAGCTCGGCCATCCTGGCATCGAGCTTGCGCCCGTGCCCGCAGAAGTCGTCGTAGCTCGGGTCCCCGAAGGCGAGCACCGAGAAGCGAGTCTGCGCCAGCGGTGCGGCGCCCTCGGCCGTGAGCATGGCCCACAGTCCGCTGCCGTTGTCCGGCGGATCCCCGTCGCCTGCCGTGCTGGTGATCAGCAGCAGCTCGCGGACCTCATGGAGGGCGCTGTGGTCGTACTCGTCCATGCCGTGCAGCGAGGCCGGATGGCCCGCCGCGGTCACCTGCGCGGCGCAGGCGGCGGCGAACTCCTCCGCCGTTCCGGTCTGGGAGGCCCAGAGGATCACAACCGGCGGACGCTCGGGCTCGGGGACGGCGGCCTCTTGCGGCATCAGTGCGGGTCGCGGCTCGGACCGGGGAAGCTCGGTGCCCAGGCCGCCGGAAACCGAACTGCGCGAGAACATCCCGGCCAGCAGCCCGTCGATCCACGCCCGGTTCTCCGGCTCGAACGGCGCACTGGCGGGCAGGGTCGGCACGCCGGGGGCGCTGCGTGCCCCGTCGGACCCCAGGGCCGTGAGCATGCCTGCGAGATACCGCCGTTCGAGGGCGCCGAACGCGGCTGCGGGCTCCGCGTCCAGCCCGAGGATGCGGGCGAGCGTGTCGACCTGGGGCAAGGTTGTTTCCTCCGTGCGGGGTGCCGCGGGCTCGGGGCTCGGATCCCCGGCGACCGCGAGCGGCGTTTCGTCGTCGGCGCTCGCGGACACTCGGGTGAGGGTCACGGCGCACGCCTTGAACTCGGGCTGCTGGGAGATGGGGTCGATCGCGTCGTTGGTGACCGCGTTGATGCTGAGGTATTCGCCGAACGCGTCGTTCCAGTGGAAGGGGGCGAAGCAGTTCCCCGGCCGGACCCGGTCGGTCACCACGGCGGGCAGCACGGCGCGGCCGCGCCGGGAGGCGACCTCGACCCGGTCGTCCTGCGCGATCCCGAGCCGGTCCGCGTCCTCGGGGTGGATCTCGACGAACGGCCCGGGGTTGAGCTTGTTCAGCTTGGCGACCTTGCCGGTCTTGGTCATCGTGTGCCACTGGTGCGGGAGCCTGCCGGTGTTCAGCAGGATCGGGTAGTCGTCGTCGGGCATCTCCGACGGCTCGATGTGCGGGCGGGCGAAGAACACCGCCCGGCCGGTCGCGGTCGGGAAGGCCAGCCGCGGCGTCGTCCCGTCCTCGCGCACCAACAGCGTCTGGCTGACTCCGTCGTTGAGGTAGCGGATGGGGTTGCGGTCCTCGTCGCGGCCCGGTGGAGCAGGCCACTGGACCGGGGTCTCGCGGAGCCGGTCGTAGCTGACGCCCCGCAGGTCGTAGCCGGTCTTGGGGTTCCAGAACCCCTTGATCTCCTCGAAGACCTCCTCGGCCGAGCCGTAGCCGAACGCCTCTGCGTAACCCATCTCGCAGGCCACCCTGGCGATGATCTGCCAGTCCGGCATGGACTGCCCGACGGGGTCGAGGGCCTGCCGGAACAGCGTCAGGTTGCGCTCGGAGTTGACCATCACGCCGTCGGACTCGGCCCACAGCGCCGCGGGCAGCGTGATGTCGGCGTAGTCGTTGGTCTCGGTTTCGAGGAAGGCGTCCTGCGTGATCACCAGTTCGGCGGCCTCGAGGCCCTCGATGACGGTCTTGCGGTTGGCCACCGTGGCAACGGGATTCGTGCAGATGATCCAGCACGCCTTGATCTCGCCCGCCGCCATCCGCCCGAACATCTCGATGGTGCCGCCGCCGGCCTCCGTGCGCAGTGATCCCCTCGGGATGCGCCAGCGGTCCTCGACGAACTCCCGGTCGGCGTCGGAGATCGCCGAGCGTTGCCCGGGCAGGCCGGGCCCCATGTATCCCATCTCGCGCCCGCCCATGGCGTTGGGCTGGCCGGTCAGTGAGAACGGTCCGCTGCCGGGCTCGCAGATCGCGCCGGTGGCCAGGTGCAGGTTGCAGAGCGCGTTGGTGTTCCAGGTGCCGTGGCTGCTCTGGTTCAGCCCCATCGTCCAGCAGCTCATCCAGTTCCGCGCGGATCCGATCCATTCGGCGGCCTGGCGGATCCGGTCCTCGGGGATGCCGGTGATCTCGCTGACCCGCCGCGGCGAGTAGTCGTCGAGGAAGCTCGGCATCACCTCCCAGCCCTCGGTGAACTCGTCGATGAACTCCTGGTCGGTGTGTCCGTTCGCGATGAGCAGGTGCAGCAGGCCGTTGAGCAGGGCGAGGTCGGTTCCCGGCTTGATCTGCATGAACAGATCGGACTTCTCGGCCGTGGTGGTGCGCCGCGGGTCGACGACGATGAGTTTCGCGCCGGCCTTCACCCGGTCCATCAGCCGGAGGAACAGGATCGGGTGGCAGTCGGCCATGTTGGCCCCGATCACGAAGAAGACGTCCGCGTGATCGAAATCCTGATAGGAGCCGGGCGGGCCGTCCGCGCCCAGCGACAGCTTGTAGCCGCTGCCCGCGCTCGCCATGCACAGCCGGGAGTTCGATTCGATCTGGTTGGTTCCGATGAAGCCCTTGGTGAGCTTGTTGGCCAAATACTGTGCCTCGAGCGACATCTGGCCGGAGACGTACAGCGCCATCGCGTCGGGGCCGTGCTCGTCGACGATCGACCGTAGGCGCGCCGCCGCCTCGCTGATCGCGTCGTCGACGTCGCGGGGCTGCGGAGGTTCGCCCCGTGATGGGCGTACCTGGGCGGTGTCCATGCGCCCCCGGCGGCGAGCATGTCGGCCGTGGTGGCGCCCTTGGTGCACAGGCGCCCGGAGTTGGTCGGATGCGCCTTGTCTCCTGCGGCCTTGGCGACGAGGCGCAGTCCGGTCGTGGCGTCGCGGCGGACGTCGAACGTCATGCCGCACCCGACTCCGCAGTACGCGCACACCGTCTTGACCACGGCGTCAGCCTGCTGCTCCGCCACCGCCCCTCCTTCCGGTCACAGTCGGTGCCAGGCACCCGTCAGGCGACCGCCGCGGGTCGCACACAAATCTTGATCCTCGGGTATTTCGCGGAATGGACTCCGCTGTTGCCGATACATGAACTAGTTCTCTCCGCCAATGCGGTTTCGTGTGTGCCCGGGCCCGTGCCGCCTTCGGTAGCGTGGCGTCCGTCATCCCATCGACCCGGAGGCTGTCCATGCGTCTGTCCACCCGCAACCAGCTGACCGGGGTCGTCACCGAGGTCACCGTCGGCGCCGTGATGGCGACCGTGAAGGTGCGCCTCGATGGGGGTGAGCAGATCGTGACCGCCTCCATCACCAAGGAGGCCGTCGAGGAGCTGGGTCTCGCGCCGGGGGTGCCGACGACCGTTCTCGTGAAGTCCACCGAGGTCATGCTTGCCGTCGAGTGAACGGCTGTGGCGGGGCCGAGGTGTTCCTAGACTGGGTGGTGCGATGAGACGCCCGTCACATCGCGGCGGCACGACCGAGGTCGAGGAGCATCCGTGGCTGGAGAAACCGCGTCGGAGCAGGCTGGGTTGAAACAGGCTGGGTTGGAACAAGACGTGTTCAACTACGTCATCGTCGGGGCGGGCAGCGCCGGATGCGTGCTGGCGGCCCGCCTGACGGAGGACCCGAGCGTCTCCGTGCTGCTGCTCGAGGCGGGTGGCGAGGACGACGCCGACGAGATCAAGATCCCGGCGGCCTTCCCGACCCTGTTCAAGACCAAGTGGGACTGGAACTACGAGACCACCCCGCAGAAGCACCTGGACGAGCGCCGCGCGTACTGGCCGCGGATGAAGGCGCTGGGCGGCTGCTCGTCGATGAACGCGATGATCTACATCCGGGGCAACCGCGCCGACTATGACGGCTGGCGAGACCAGCACGGTGCGCAGGGCTGGGGATACCAGGATGTGCTGCCCTACTTTGTTCGCGCGGAACACAATTCGCGCCTGACGGGCCCGTATCACGGCACCGACGGCCCACAGCGGGTGGAGGACCGCCGCTATACGCACGAGCTGACCGATGCCTGGGTCGCCGCCGCCGTGTCGGCGGGGATCAAGCCGACCGAGGACTTCAACGGCGCCGAACAGGAGGGGGCGGGCCGGTACCAGGTCACCTGCCACAAGGGCAGGCGCTGGTCCACCGCCGACGGCTACCTCAGGCCGGCGCTCGGGCGACCGAACCTCACCGTGCGTACCGGCGCCCACACGACGCGGGTGCTGCTGCGCGGGGACCGCGCCGTCGGCGTCCGCTATCTGCGCGGCGGTGTCGAGGGCACCGCCCATGCGTCCGTCGAGGTGATCCTGAGCGGCGGGGCCGTCAACAGCCCACAGCTGCTGATGCTCTCCGGCATCGGACCCGCCCGGCACCTGCGTGAGCTGGGCATCGACGTGGCGGTGGACCTGGCTGGGGTCGGCGAGAACCTGCGGGACCACCCGGTCACCCCGATGCTGTGGAACACCAGGAACACCACCGACCTGGCCGACTTCTCCACCCCGCTGCGGCTCGCGCAGTGGCAGGCCACCGGGCGCGGACCGCTGGCGTCCAACGTCGGCGAGGGCGGTGCCTTTTTCGCCAGCCGCGACGGCCTCCCGGCGCCGGACCTGCAGATCCTGGTGGCGGCCTCGGGGTTCTACGACAACGGCCTCCGGGAACCGGTGGGTAAGAGGTTCACGGCCGGGGTCACCCTGGTCGACGTCGCCAGCCGCGGCCGGCTGCGGCTACGGTCGGCGGACCCGCTGTGGCGGCCCGAGATGGACCCCGCGTACTTCGAGGAGCAGGTCGACATGGATGCGATGCTTGCCGGCTGCAGGCGCGCCGTCGACATCGCCGGTGAGTCCGCCATCGCGGCGTTTCTCGACGGGCCGAGTCTGCCGATCCGGATGGACAGCGACAGCGATCTCGCCGATCACATCCGGGCCTGGTGTCAGACCCTCTATCACCCCGTGGGCACCTGTGCGATGGGCGACGGCGAGGACTCCGTGGTGGATTCGCAGCTGCGCGTCCGCGGGGTCGAGGGACTACGGGTGGTCGATGCCTCCGTGATGCCGACCGTGCCCCGCGGGAACACCAACGCCCCACGATCATGATCGCCGAGAAGGCCGCGGACCTGATCCTCGGCAAGACGGCGATCGATAAACCGGGACCGCGATGACCATCTCTCCCACAACCAGATTCGAGGACATCACATGACCACGCTCGAGACCGACCCCACGACCGATGCGGGCGCCACCTTCGACTCGCTGGATCCCGGGACGGGTGAGGTCGTCGGCACCTATCCCGTGCAGGATGCGGAGGCGGTCGCCGCGACGGTCGAGCGCGCGCGGGCCGCGGCGAAGTGGTGGTCCGGGCTGAGCTTCGCGGAGCGCAGGACCCACCTGGACGCGTGGGCCGGAGTGCTCACCCGCCGGATCGCCCAGCTGGCCGAGGTGATGCACGCCGAGACCGGTAAGCCGCATTCCGATGCCCAGCTGGAGGCCGTGATGGCGATCGGCCATCTCGCCTGGGCGGCCAAGAACGCACCGAAGGTGCTGGGGCGCAAGCGTGTTCCCTCGGGCCTTGAGATGATCGACCACTCCGCGAGCGTGGAGTACCTCCCGCTCGGTGTGGTCGGCGTGATCGGGCCGTGGAACTATCCCGCGTTCACGCCGATGGGCTCGATCGCCTATGCACTCGCCGCGGGCAACGCGGTGGTCTTCAAGCCAAGCGAGTTCACCCCCGGCGTCGGGGCCTGGCTCGTCGACACCTTCGCACAGGTGGTTCCGGATCAGCCGGTGCTGCAGCTGGTCACCGGTCTCGGGCCGACAGGGGAGGCGCTGTGCCGCTCCGGGGTCGACAAGCTCGCCTTCACCGGATCGACCGCCACCGGTAAGAAGGTGATGGCCGCCTGCGCGGACACCCTCACGCCGGTGGTCATCGAGGCGGGCGGCAAGGACGCGCTGCTGGTGGACGCCGACGCGGATCTCGATGCCGCCGCCGACGCGGCGCTGTGGAGCGGGATGTCGAACGCGGGACAGACCTGCGTCGGCACCGAGCGGGTGTACGTGCACGAGCGGGTGTACGAGCCGTTCCTGGCCAAGCTCGTCGCGCTCGCCGATGGCGTGCGTGCGGGCACCGATCCCGAGGCGAAGATCGGCCCGATGACCATGCCGACCCAGTCCGCGGTGGTGCGCAGCCACGTGCTCGACGCCATCGAGCGGGGCGGCCGCGCGGTGGTCGGTGGCCCGGACTCGGTGGGAGACAGCCTGGTCCAGCCGACCATCCTCGTCGATGTCCCCGAGGACTCGATCGCGGTCACCGAGGAGACCTTCGGCCCGACGCTGACGGTCGCGAGGGTTCGCGACATGGACGAGGCGATCGAGCTCACCAACGCCTCGCGCTACGGCCTGGGGTCGGCGGTGTTCAGCAAGCGCCGCGGCACCGAGCTCGCCCGCCGGATCCGGTCGGGAATGACGGCGGTGAACTCGGTGATCGCGTTCGCGGCGATCCCCTCGCTGCCGTTCGGCGGGGTCGGCCAATCCGGCTTCGGTCGCATCCACGGCCCTGACGGGCTCAAGGAGTTCACCTACTCGAAGGCCGTCGCCCGCAGGCGGATGCCCGCGCTGATGGCCTTGACCAGCTTCACCCGCACGGCCAAGACCGACAAGATCCTCGCCACCATCGTGTCGCTGCGGCACGGCCGCGGGTGACATGATCCGCCGTTCGCGCCCCTGAAGGGTTACCCCTTCAGGGGCGCTGAGCGGGTACGTCCACAGGTGCGGCGGCTGTGGGGTCTACCGAGTCACCTGCCGGTTCCACCGAGTCCGCCGGCTTGCGAACGAAGAGGCATACCGCGATCAGCACGAACGACAGGATCCCGGCGACGAGAAAGACCGCCCGCACACCCTCGACGATGGCCTCGGGTGAATCGGCAGGGTCAACGGATCGCGAGGAAACCACCGTCATCACTGTGACGAACAATGCCGTACCTGCGGCACCGGCAACCTGCTGGAACGTGCCGACAACCGCCGAACCGTGCGCGTAGAGGTGCGGGGCCACCGATCCCAATCCCGATGTCATCAGCGGTGTGAACGTCGCCGACAGACCAAGGCACAGCGCCATGTTCGACAACAGCAGCCACCACAGCGAGGTCGACGTGCTCACCGCCGTCAGCATCCACACACCGATGCTGACGAGGATCGATCCGGGGATGACCAGCACGAGTGGACCCCGCCGGTCGTAGATGCGGCCCACGATCGGTCCGGCGAGACCCATGAGCAGGCCGCCGGGGAGTGTGATGAGACCCGTTTCGAACGGGTCGAGGTGAATCACCGACTGCGCGAAGTACGGGACGATGATGAAGGTGCCCATCATCGTTCCCATGCCGACCAGCATCGCGACAACGGAGATGGTGAACTGGCGGGATCCGAACACGCGCAGGTCCAGCAGGGCGCGATCTTCGCGTTGCAGCCTGGACTGTCGGGCGATGAAGCCGAACATCGCGGCCGCACCGATGAGGAACGGCAACCACACCGGGGTCGTCGAGGATCCTTGCGCCGATTCGCCGATGCTCACCAGGCCGTACACGAGTCCACCGAATCCGAGTACCGCGAGTGGGACCGACAAGAGGTCGATGCGTGCCTTCGATGTCTCGGACACCGACACGAGGAATCGTGCGCCGACGACCAGCGTCACCAACGCGAACGGGGCCACGAATCCGAAGATCCAGCGCCACCCGAAGTGGTCGAGGATGAAACCCGACACGGTGGGGCCGAGGGCGGGCGCCACCGCGATCACGATGGAGATGTTGCCCATCATCGCCCCCCGGCGAGCGGGCGGTACCAGCGTCATGATCGTCGTCATCAGCAGAGGCAGCATGATGGCGGTACCCGATGCCTGCACGATGCGGGCGATCAGCAGCACACCGAAGCCGGGTGCTGCGAAAGCGATGAGAGTTCCCGCCGTGAACAGCGACATGGCGAGCGTGAACAGGGTGCGGGTGGGGATGCGCTGGATCAGATAGCCGGTGAGCGGGATGATCACCGCCATCGTGAGCATGAACGCGGTCGTGAGCCACTGCCCCACGCTCGGAGGTACGCCCAATTCGACCTGCAGGACCGGGATGGCGATGGTCATCACCGTCTCGTTGAGGATCACCACGAAGGTGGCTACCAACAGGACACCGATCACCTGGAGGTGGCGCCGTTCGATTCGGTCGCCTGCGACGGCGACCCCGTCGTTCTCGAGACGAGTGGACTCGGTCACGGTGGACCTTTCGGATGTTGGGAACTGGGGTCACGCCGGCGGTCGACGAAGAGATTTGGGGTGGTAACCGAACTTACTGGTCCGTCGCGCTGCCTGCCACTCGTTTTTCGGCGCGTGGTTCGTGACCGTGATCCAATCACTCCTTGCTGTCGGTGGAGGCGGCGCGCGCGTAGCCGCGGAGCAGCGGCCTCAGCAGGCGGAACAGCTCGTCGGGTGACCCGTCGAGGTAGAAGTGATCGCCCTCGAGGATCTGCGGGTCGGTCGGGTGGGTGGTGTGTCGGCTCCAGGCACGGAGGTCGAGCTCGCCGACCAGTGGATCCGCATCGGCCCCGAACAGGTGCATCGGGCAGGCGAGCGGCGCCTCGCCGGGATCACGGTGGTCCGCGCACATCCGGACGTCGTCCCGGATCACCGGCAGCGCCGCGTCCAGCCAGGCCGGCCAGCCGAGGATCTCGGCGGGCAGCCCGCCGATGGCGGTGAGGAACCGCGCGAGCAGGGCGTCGTCCAGGTGGTCGATCGGCGGTAGCGGCGCAGGGAGGTGCGGGGCCGCGTACGCCGAGAGCAGCAGCGCCTCGGGCAGTCGGTGGCCGCCCGCATCGCGGCGGCGCGCCAGCCGGTACGCGACGAGTGCGCCCATGCTGTGCCCGAAGAACACGTGTGGGGCAGAGAGGTGTTCGGCGAGATGGTGTTCGAGATCGTCCAGGAGCAGGTCGAGGTCGACGAACCGCTCGTGTTCCGCCCGCCGGCCTCGTCCCGGCAGGTGCACGGGCACGACGGTGACGTGTGGGCCGAGGGCGCGATGCCACGCCCGGTACATCGACGATTCGCCGCCCGCGTGATGGAAGCAGAACATCCGCAGCGCCGTGTCGGATCCGACCCCGTCCTCGAGATAGGGCGTCAGGGGCGCGGTCTCCATGATCAGTGCCCCTCTTCCAGCAGGGCGAGCTCCTCGGCCGTGGTCTTCACGGTGTAGCGGATCTGATCCTCGGTGTGGCAGGACGTGACGAAGAAGCGCAGCCGGGCCTGGTCCTCCGGCACCGCCGGATACAGGATCGGGTTGACGTTGATCCCCCGGGCGAGCAGCGCGTTGGACAGCTTCAGTGTCTTGATCGAATCACCCACGATGCAGGGGATGACCGGGGTGTCGCAGCTGTCACCGGTGTCGAGCCCGGCCTCGACGGCCTGGGTCAGGAAGAATCGGGAGTGCCGGTGCAGGCGCTCGAAAAGCTCTGGCTCGGAACGCATCTGCCGCAGGGCGGCCAGCGAGGCGGCGGCGTTCGACGGTGTCATGCCGACGCTGTAGATGAACCCGGGGTGGTGTATTTGAGGTACTGGATCAACGCGCGGCTGCCGGCCACGTAACCCCCGCACCCCGCAAGGGCCTTCGACATCGTGCCGGACCACAGCTCGACGTCGGCACGGTCGACGGCGAAATGCTCGCCGATGCCGCCGCCGGTGGCCCCCAGCACCCCGATGCTGTGCGCCTCGTCGATCATCAGCAGGGCGTGATGCTTGCGCTTGACCGCGATCACGGCGGGCAGATCCGGGATGTCACCGTCCTGGCTGTACACGCCCTCGATGAGGATCAGCACCCGGCGGAATCGCGGCCGGATCTCGGTGAGGATGGCGTCGAGGGCAGCGTGATCGTTGTGCGGGAACGACCTTCGGGTGGCGCCGGAAAGCTTGCAGCCCTGCAGAATGCTGTCGTGGGCCAGGCTGTCGTGGATGACGAGGTCGCCCTCGCCGACGAGGTGACCGATCACGGTCACGTTGGTGGCGTGGCCGCTGACGAGCGCGATGGCGTCCTCCGTGCCGAGCAGCCCGGCGAGCTCCGCCTCGAGTTGCCCGTGCAGGGGCTTCTCCCCGGAGATCAGCCGGCTGGCCGAGCAGGAGCTGCCGTATTGGGCGACCGCGTCCTGCACCGCGGAGACGACGCGTGGGTGGCCGGACATGCCGAGGTAGTTGTAGCTGGAGAAGTTGAGGACCTCCTGCCCGTCGATGATCGAGGTGTCCCTGGTGATGCCGTCGTTGACCAGGAAGTACGGGTTGGACAGGCCGTTGGCCTCGCCGAGCGCCAATCGCTCGGCGATCTCCCTGACCTCGGGGAACTGCTCGATGAGGTAGGTCTCGGCCGCGATCTCGTCGGTTGCTGCGATCGGCGGGACGACGGGAGCCGCGGACCCGGTATCGGCGGCCCGGTCCGGCGCCGTCGGGGCGGGCGCGGCGCCGAGCTGCGCGGACACCAGGGCCACCAGGTCACCGATTGTGCTGGTCGGCGAGAACCAGGCGGGCTCTGCGGTGAGTTCGGGGAACCTGCGCGCCAGCCCGGACACTAGGTCGGCCACCATGATCGAGTCGAACCCGAGCTCACCGGACATCGTCTGGGAGGACCGCAGCGAGTCGGCGGAATAGCCTGCGATCCGGGCGATCTCGGCGCGAACCGCGGCTGTGACGGTGTCGGCGGTGACCTCGCGCACCGGGGGCACGGCGGTCGCCTGCGGCCGGATCGCCGCCGCGGCGGTCACGGTGTCGGGCCCGGCGCCCGCTGCAGCCGGGCCGGACCGGGCGGCGGCGAGCAGTGCGGTCTGTTCACGGAAGAGGGAGATCAGGTTGTCCATGGTGGTGTCCTCGGTGCGTGCGGGTATGGGGGCATCGTTGGGTGACTCTTGTTCCGGTGCTGCCGTTTTCGTCGATGGTGTGGACGCGCCGTGCGTCCAGTAGCGGTGGGTGGTGTCGAAGTCGTAGCCGCCGAGCGCCGTACGGACCCGCTGCGCCGGTTCGTACAGGGCGTCCCAGTGCGGGTTGTGGCCGTCCCGGTGCAGGGCGGCGATGACCTCCGTGAGCTCGTGCCCTGTTGCCGCCGGACCCGGGCAGGGAACGAGGCAGCTGAGTTCGGGGT
Source organism: Rhodococcus sp. MTM3W5.2 (assembly GCF_001984015.1). Classification (NCBI taxonomy): domain Bacteria; kingdom Bacillati; phylum Actinomycetota; class Actinomycetes; order Mycobacteriales; family Nocardiaceae; genus Rhodococcus; species Rhodococcus sp. MTM3W5.2. The sequence continues at coordinate 90,873 of NZ_CP019572.1, forward strand.
TGGCGCGGGCGACCATCGGTGCGAGTACGCGCCTCGGCCCGAGCTCGATCAGGTGGGTTGGGCCGCTTTCCAGCCCGGCCGCCACCGCATCGCCGAACCGGACCGTCCCACGGATGTGCTCGGTCCAGTAGTCGGCGTCCATCGGATCGCCGAGGCCGAGGAGGCCCCCGCGCAGGGTCGAGTAGACCGGGATGCGGGGCGGCTCGAAGGTGCATTCCGCGGCGACGGCGCCGAACGCGGCCACCATCGGCTCCATCAACGGGGAATGGAACGCATGGGAGACGGACAGCGTCCGGACGGATACGGAGCGGGCAGTGAGTTCCTCGGCGATCCGCGCGAGGGTCTCGGCGGCGCCCGAGAGCACCAGCTCGCGTGGGCCGTTGACGGCGGCCACCGCCGCCATGGGCTCGTCCGCGAGGAGGTCGGTGACCTCCGTCGCGGCGGCGCGGACGGCGAGCATGGCGCCGCCGGCGGGGAGCTGCTGCATGAGCCGTCCCCGCGCGACGACCAGCCGGCAGGCGTCGTCGAGACCGAACACCCCGGCGAGCGTCGCGGCCGCGTACTCGCCGATGCTGTGGCCGGTGACCCACGACGGTTCGACGCCGGAATCGGTGAGTGTCCGTGCCAGCGCGTACTGCACCGCGAAGATGGCCGGCTGTGCGTACTCGGTCCGGTCGAGGTCCTCCCCGCCCAGCATCAGGTCCCGGATCGATCGGCCCAGGTGCACCGCCATCCGCTCGTCCACCTCGGCGAGCGCGCGCCGGTAGCTCCCGGACTCCGCGTGCAGCGCACCGGACATGCCCCGGTACTGGGATCCCTGGCCGGTGAACAGCCAGCCGGTGCTCACTCCCCCGGCCAGGCCCGCCGCGGCGGCGAACCGGCCGTCATCGGTGACCAACTCGCGTAGGTCCGAGACCGCCTGGTCGCGGTCCCGCACCGGCAGGGCCAGGCGATGGCGCCCGGACGACTTGACCTTGTTGCTGGACCAGCACATCTGCGCCAGCCGTCCCTCGGGCAGTCCGGCGAGATCGTCGGCTATACGGGTCACGTTGTGCCGCAACCCGTCCCGGCTCGCCGAGGAGATGGTGAGCACTCCACCGCCGGGGCATTCGGAGGCCGGTGCGCGTTCGGGTGCGCTACCGAGCACCAGGTGTGCGTTGGTGCCGCCGATGCCGAAGCTGCTCACACCGCCGTAGACCGCGCCCTCGGGCAGGGGCAGTGCCTCGGTGAGCAGGTGGAGTCCGTGGTCGGCGAGGCGAAGGCGCGGATTCTCCTGTGCGGCATATCGACTGGGTGGCACCATCCGACGGTGCAGGCTCAGTGCCGCCTTGATCAGTCCGGCGACACCGGCGGCGCCCTCGGTGTGGCCGAGGTTGCCCTTGATGGAGCCGATCGCGCAGGGCTGCGGCCGCGGCACCGCATGCAGATGGCCGAGTGCCTTGGCCTCGATCATGTCACCGAGCACGGTCCCCGTGCCGTGGGCCTCGACGAAGGTGACCTGCTCGGGGCGCACACCCGCGCGCCGGTACGCCTCGCCGACGACCTTCTGCTGCGCCCAGCGGTTCGGCGCGGTGATCCCGTTGCTGCGGCCGTCGGAGTTGACCGCGCTTCCCTTGATCACCGCATAGATCGGAAGTCCGTCGCGCTGAGCGTCATCCAGACGGCGCAGCGCGAGCACGGCGACGCCCTCACCGCGGCCGATGCCATCGGCATGCTCGCTGAAGGGCTTGCACCGCCCGTCGGGTGCGGACAGCCCGGCCTGGGCATAGAAGACGTTGAGGGTGGGCGTGAGGATGATGTTGACACCCCCGCGAGGGCCTGATCGCACTCGCCTGCTCGGAGGGCCGCGCAGGCCATGTGGACGGCTACCAGCGAGGACGAGCAGGCGGTGTCGACCGCCATGCTCGGGCCCCGCAGGTCCAGCTGGTAGGAGATCCGGTTCGCGGTCATGAAATATCCGTTGCCGGAACCGAGTTGGGGTGTGATCTTCGCATAGTCGCTCAGGTGCAGGTTCGCCCATTCGTTCGCCATCACACCGACGTAGACGCCGGTGTTCGAGCCGGCCTGGGCCCGCGGATCGAGCGTGGCGTCCTCGAACGCGTGCCAGGCGGCCTGCAGCAGCAGTCGCTGTTGTGGATCCATCGCCTCGGCCTCGCGCGGGGGGATGCCGAAGAACTCGGGGTCGAAGGCGTCGGCGTCGCTCAGGAAGCCGCCGCTGCGGTTGTTGACCGTGCCGGGGCCGCCTTCCGGGTCGTAGAAGTCGTCGGCGCGCCACCGCTGCGCGGGGACCTCGGTGATGCCGTCCCCGCCGTCCATCAGCAACGCCCACAACGCTTCCGCGTTCGGGGCCTGCGGGAATCGGCAGTCGAGTCCGACGATCGCGATGTCGGTCATGATGCTGCCGCCTGTGGCGCGAGCTCGCCCGCGAGGTATCCGGCAATCTCCGCGATCGTGGGGTAGTCGAAGACCAGGGTTGCATCCGCGGGGATCCGCCACCTCTCCTCGACCTCGCCGCACAGGCTCAGCGCGGATACCGAATCGATCCCGATCTCGGCGAGTGGGGTCGTCGGATCGATGTCCCGGGCGGGGACGTCGAGGTAGCAGGCGACTCGCTCGGTGAGCCAGTCCGTGATCGGCACGACAGCGCCGGCGGTGGGGTGGGGATTGCGTCGTACATGGGAGTGCTCCTCGTGATTCGGGTTGGGCCGCGACGGGACCGCGATTAGGAGACGCCGCGCAGCCGTTGCACAGTGGTGGCGATGTCTTCGTGCAGCAGCGCGTGGGTTCGGTTCTCCAGGAACGACGCGCGCATGGAGCGGCGCTGAACTTTGCCGCTGGTCGTGCGGTGCACCCCGCGGCGATCGACCAGGACCACATCGGGGGCGGGTACGTCGAAATGTCGGGACACCGCGACCTTGATCAGCGAGGTGACCTCGGCCAGGGAGGCGCCGTCGAGCAGGGCCGGCCTGACCTCCTGGATCACCAGCAGCCGTTCCTGCTGACCGGCATCGATCGAGAGCGCCACCCCGGCGGTTCCGGCGAGCGCGGGATGAACATCACGGACGACCTCTTCGATGTCCTGGGGATAGAGGTTGCGCCCGTTGATGATCAAGAGATCCTTCAGCCGGCCGGTGACGAAGATGTGGCAGTGGTGGCGCAGGCCGAGGTCCCCGGTGCGCAGGTACGTCCCCTCCCCCGCCAGCTTGGCGCCGAACCTCGCCTCGGTCTCGTCCGGGCGGTTCCAGTAACCGGCGGTGACGCTCGCGCCCCGAACCCAGATCTCGCCGACTCGATTGTCCGGCAGCGCTATTCCGGTGTCGGGGTCCACGATGCGGATGTCGAGATCCCGCGGGGGTCCGCTGCTGACCAGCCGGACGCCGGTGCCGTCGGTGGTCAGTACGGCCACGTTGCGTTCCAGGGCGGCCGCGTCGACGTCGATGCGGAACGGCGGTTCGCCTGCCCAGCTCGCGGTGGCGAGCAGCGTCACCTCGGCCATGCCGTACCCGGTGACGAACGCGTTCGGCGGGAAGCCCGCGGTCCCGAGCCGTTCGATCACGGCGTCGAGGGTGCGGGATCGGATCGGCTCCGCACCGTTGAGGGCAACCCGGAGCGAGGACAGGTCGAGGCCGGCCAACTGCTCGTCGGTCGCGCGCCGGGCGACCAGCTCGTATGCGAAGTTCGGCGCGACGGTGAACTCGGCGCGGTAGCGGTCGATCAACTCCAGCCAGCGGACCGGGCGCTTGAGGAAGGCCAGTGGGGACATCAACGCGGCATCGGCCCCGGCATAGAGGGGCAGCAGCATCGAGATCAGGCCCATGTCGTGGAAGTGCGGAAGCCAACTGACCCCGGACGAGGCGTCATCGAAGCCGACCGTCGCCGCGATGGTCGCCTCGTTGTGCAGCAGGTTGCCGTGGGTCACCATGACACCCTTGGGTTCGCTCGTCGAACCGGACGTGTACTGCAGGAAGGCCACCGTGTCTCCGTCGAGTTCTGGCATCCGCCATGCTTCGGCGTCGCCAAGGTCGTCGCCGTCGGTGCACACGCAGGACACCGCCTCGGCGTGCCCGTTGTCGGCGATCCACGCGGTCAGGAGCTCCGCGTAGGCGGAGGTGGTGAGGACGAGGCCGATGTCGGCGTCGTCGAGCATCCCGGCGACCCGCTGCGTGCTCTGCTGGTCGTGTGGCAGCGGGGCGGGCACGGCGATGACTCCCGCGTACAGGCAGCCGAGGAAGGCGGGCAGGAAATCGATGCTGTCCAGGTACAGCAGTAGGACCGGTCGGTCGGCCTCCGGACGCTGCGACAGCCAGGCGGCCATGGCCCTGGCCCTGCGGTCGATCTCGCGAAAGCTGAGAACCTCCTCGACCAGTTCGAGCCCGACCTCGCGGTGGTAGACGTAGGAACGGGTGTCGCCGTGAATGTCGGCCTGGGCGCGGACGTGTGAAACGAAATCGGGATACACGGGGGCTCTTTCCTCGGGGTGCACGATGCGGTCGAATGACGAGTTCGGGGTGCGCTGGGAACGTCCTCAACACTTGTTGGCCGCGGCCCCGGTGACTACGGACCCTTGGGGTGGTGCGACGGACCCCCTGGTGTGGGCATTTCTCACCAAGGAAGGCCCGAGACGTCACCCCGACGGGCGCAATCGGCGCGGCGGACGCAAACTAGGACGATGGCCGCCGATCCCGGATTCATCCCGACCCAGCTCGCGGCCCGGGCCGCGTACCTGCTGCGCGGCAACGACCTGGGCACCATGACCAGTGCGGCGCCGCGGCTGTACCCGCACATGTGGAGCTGGGACGCGGCGTTCGTCGCGGTCGGGCTGGCGCCGCTGAGCGTGGAGCGGGCCGTTGTCGAGCTGGACACGCTGCTGTCCGCGCAGTGGGGCAACGGGATGATCCCGCACATCGTGTTCGCGAACGGGGTCGACGGGTACTTCCCCGGACCCGCGCGCTGGGCCTGCGGCGATCTGGCGGCGACGGCCCCCGTCGTCCCGCAGACCTCCGGCATCACGCAGCCGCCGGTGCACGCGATCGCCGTCCAGCGCATCCTCGACCACTCCCGCAGACACGGTCGCAGCACCAGGGCGGTGGCCGAGGAGTTCCTCGACCGGCGCTGGGGTGATCTCGTGCGCTGGCACCGCTGGCTCGCGACCGCCCGGGATCCGAAGGACAACGGACGGATCAGCCTGTACCACGGCTGGGAGTCCGGCATGGACAACTCGCCACGCTGGGATGCCGCGTACGCCAACGTCATTCCCGGGCCGGTGCCGCCGTACCTGCGCGAGGACACCGCGATCATCTCCGACCCCACGCAGCGGCCGTCGAACGCCGAATACGACCGCTACCTGTGGCTGCTCGAGGAGATGAAGCTGGCACGCTACGACGACGCCGAGCTGGCGTCCACGATGAGCTTCGCCGTCGAGGACGTGTTCGTCAGCGCCGTGTTCTCGCTCGCCTGCGACGTTCTCGCCACCATCGGTGAGGAGCATTCGGCGCCGAAGTCCGACGTCCGGGACCTGCGGTACTGGGCCGAGAAGTTCCAGCGGGGCACCATCGCGACCACGGACCCGCGTTCGGGCGCCGCCCGCGACTTCGACCTGCGATCGGGGCGCTGGATCCCCACCGAGACGCTCGCGATGTTCGCCCCGCTGCTGTGCGGCGGGCTGGACCGCGACGCCGAGCGCGCGCTGGTGCGGATCTTCGAGGGACCGCGGTTCTGCGGTCACCCGGATCTTCGGTACGCGGTGCCGCCGTCGACCTCGCCGGTCTCGGGCGACTTCCGGCCGCGCGAGTACTGGCGCGGCCCGGTGTGGCCGGTGATGACCTGGCTGTTCTCCTGGGCGTTCGCCCGCCGCGGGTGGGCCGAGCGGGCCAGGCACCTACGGGCGGAGGGCCTGCGACAGGCCGCCGACGGCAGCTTCGCCGAGTACTACGAGCCGTTCACCGGTGCACCGCTGGGCAGCATGCAGCAGTCCTGGACCGCGGCCGCGGTGTTGGACTGGCTCGGCTGAACCCACTCGCCGATTTCGTCTCGCTGGGCGGGAGGTCGGGATTCGGTACCCCGGGTGCGTCGGGTCAGGTATGACGTAGACCACACCGGACCGAAGGAGCAGGGCTGTGCGATTCACCTATGCCGAGGCCATGACCGACCCGGCTTTCTATGTGCCGCTCGCGCAGGCGGCGGAGGAAGCCGGCTATCACGGGATGTCGATCGCGGACAGCCTCTGCTACCCGAAGGAATCCGACTCGGTCTATCCCTACACGCCCGACGGAAGCCGGGAGTTCCTCGAGAACAAGGCGTTCGTCGAGGCGTTCGTCCTCGCCACCGCGCTCGGAATGGCGACGACCACGCTGCGATTCACCACCTTCGTGCTGAAGCTGCCGATCCGTCCCCGGTCCTCGTCGCCAAGCAGGCCACCTCGGTGGCCTACATGATCAACAACCGGCTGAGCCTCGGCATCGGTCTGAGCCCGTGGCCGGACGACTTCGAGGTGCTCGGCGTGCCCTGGGAGCGGCGCGGCAAGCGGACGAACGAGGCGATCGACATCCTGCGCGGGCTGGTGAGCGGTGACTACTTCGAGTACCACGGCGAGATCTTCGACCTGCCCGCGATCAAGCTGAGCCCGGTGCCGAGCGAGCCCATCCCGATCCTCGTCGGCGGGCACAGCGACGCCGCGCTCCGGCGCGCGGTGGTCCGGGGCGACGGGTGGATGCACGCGGGCGGCGGCGACGAGGAACTCGACGTCCTGCTCGCGAAGCTGCAGCGGATTCGCCGGGAGGAGGGCACGGAGAACAGCCCGTTCGAGATCCACGTGATCTCGCCACAGGCCTACACGGTCGACGGGATCAGGCGACTCGAGGACAAGGGCGTGACCGATGTGATCGTCGGCTTCCGCGACCCCTACAGCGTCGCGCAGGACACGGAGCCGCTCGGCCAGAAGGTCGCCGCCCTGACGCACTACGCCGAGACCGTGATGTCGCACTGCGGTTGATTCGGGCGGGCCGACGCCAAAAGTTCATTCTCGGTTTCGTGGTCGTGCCCGAAATATCGGTTTAGTCTCGGGCGATGACGTCGTCGAGTCGTAAGCGTGTCCGAGCCGTCACCCGCCTGGTCCCGGTGCTGCTGGCCGGTGCCCTCGCCTTCGCCGTGCCTGGCACCGCGAGCGCCGAACCGTACAACGGTCCCGACGTCGCCTCGTGGCAACACCCAGGCGGGTCGGGCATCGACTGGTTCGCCGTCCGCGCCTCCGGCCACGAGTTCGCGATGGTCAAGGCCACCGAGGGACTCTGGTACGTCAACCCGTTCTTCGTGCAGGACGGGATCGGCATGCGCGCGGCCGGGATGTCCCGCGGCGCCTACCACTACGCCGACGTCCGGGAGTCGCCCGAGGCGCAGGCCGCGTTCTTCGCATCGACGTCGTTCCCGGTGATCGGGGGCGACGGACTGCCGCCGGTGCTCGACATCGAGGACGCCAAGGGCCTGCCGCCCGCCGCGGTGATCGACTGGACGCGCCGCTATCTCAACTCCGTCCAGGCGCTCACCGGCAAGCAGCCGATCATCTACACGTACCCGAACTTCTGGCGCACCGCGATGGCGAACACCACGGAGTTCTCCAACTACCCGCTCTGGATCGCCGACTACAACGGCAGGAACGAGCCCGGCCCGCTGCCCGGCGGCTGGCGGCACTGGACGTTCTGGCAGTACACCAGCACGGGCCGGATCCCCGGGGTGAACGGCAACGTGGACCTCAACATCTACGGCGGCGGCCTCGGCGACTTCGGCAGCTCCGCCAACCCGTTCGGTTCCTGAGGTCCCGTTCCGTTCTGAGGCCGTCGTTCGGCCCCCGAGGTCACGGATCGGCCATCCGCGTAGCGCGATCGGCGGGCGTACGCTTCGGGGGTGCGCAGGCGCGAGGCAGCCTGGGAGTATCTCCGCGGCGCGCTGTGGGTGCTACCCGCCATAGCCGTGGTGCTGGCGCTGGCCCTCGGGTCGATCCTGTCGACGGTGAACACCCGCCCCGGCACGTGGATGCACCGGTTGGCGTTCCAGGGCACCCCAGACGACGCCCGCACGCTGCTGATCGGCACGGCGGGCACGATGATCACCGTCATCGCGCTGACGCTCGGCCTCACGGTGGTGGCGCTGCAGCTCTCGTCCACCCAGTTCTCGCCGCGGATCCTGCGCAACTTCCTGCGTGACCGCCCGAATCAGGTGGTGCTCAGCGTCTTCGTCGCGACCTTCGCGTACAGCATCGCCGGGCTCTACACGGTGGGCGTGTCCGCGGGCAGCCGGACCGCGGACTATCCACGGTTCGCGGTGAGTTGGGCGATGGTGCTGCTGTTCCTCAGCCTGGGGGCGCTCGTCTACGAGATCCATCACCTGACCCATTCGCTGCAGATCGACGAGGTCATGCGCACGGTGGAGCGGAACACGCGCGAGGTGGTGCGGCACGGGCTGCCGGGCACCACGGCGCCCTCGGCGCTCCCGGACCCGCCGCCGTCGGCGACGGTGGTGCCCTCGAGCCGCACCGGATATGTGCAGGCGGTGCACCCGGACGAGCTGGTCGGTCACGCCACGCGGCACGGGGTGAGCATCAAGATCGCGCCCCGCGTCGGGGATCACATCGCCGCAGGCACCACCCCGCTTGCCTGGGTGTGGAGCGAGGCCGGTCGTCGTTTCGACCTGGTGGAGATCGGGCGCGCGGTCGAGCAGTCCGTCCGGATCGGGTTCGAGCGGACCCTCGAGCAGGACGCGGCACTCGGCATGCGGCAGCTCGTCGACGTCGCCTCGAAGGCGTTGTCCCCCGCCATCAACGACCCGTACACGGCGGTGCAGGCACTGGATCATCTCACCGCGATCATGTCCTCGCTCGCCCGCCGGGACCTCGGGTCGCTGGTCCTGACGGCCGGTCCGGCAGGCGGCATCGTCACTGTCCCCGCCTACACCTTTGTCGACTATCTCGATCTGGGGTGCGCCCAGATCCGGCGCTACGGCGCGCACGAACCCACTGTCGCGCTCGCGCTCATCCGGTTGCTGCGGGACAGCGCGGCCGCCACCACCGACGCCGGGCGCCTCACGGCGATCGGGCACCAACTCGGGCTGCTCGAAGAGGACGCGACCCGCGACATCGTGCAGCCGGCGGACCTGACCGCCGTCACGGCGGCCGCGGGCGAGCTCCGGGATCGGCTGGAGCGCGCCCGCTGACCGGGCGGGTCAGCCGCAGATGGCCGCGTCCACGATCCCGTACACGGCGTCCTCGGAGTCGGGGCCGAGACCATTGGTCACCGACGCCTCCATCCGCCTGCTGCCGTCGAGGGTGGTGAAGGCGAGGGTGGTGTAGCCGGGGATGCCGCCGCTGTGACCCCATGCCGTCACCCCGCACGGGGTATTCCTGGACTGGGCGCCCAGCCCATACCCGTGCCCGCCGGTGATGGACCGGGCCGAGGTCAGCTCGGCGAGCTGGGCGGGCCGCAGTAGACGGCCGTCGACCAGCGCGGTCAGGAAGAGGTCCAGGTCGGCGGTGGTGGAGATCATCTCGCCCGCGGCGCCGCCCCAGCTCGGGTCGAGTTCGGTGGTGTCCACGGGCACCCCCGCGACCGGGTGGTAGCCGCGCGCGTGCGGTGCGGGGATGAACACGCTGCCGCGCGGGGCGCTGGTCGCGAGCATCCCGAGCGGTGTGGTGATCCGAGCGGCGACCTCGGTGTCCCAGGATCGCCCGGTCACCTTCTCGATCAGCATGCCCGCCGCGATGTAGTTGGTGTTGGAGTAGGCCCAGTCGGTGCCCGGCGCGAAGTCCAGAGGCTTGCTCGTCGCCAGGTCCATCAGCTCTTGCGGGGTGTAGGGCCGGAACCGGATGCCGAGGAACTCGCCGTCGTCCAGCGGGAGGGAATCGGTGTAGTTGTACAGCCCGCTGGTGTGCTGCAACAGCATCCGGACGGTGATGGTGTCGCCGTCGGGCAACAGGCCGGGCAGGTACCGCGTCACCGGCGCGTCCAGCTCGACCCGTTCCTCCTCCACCAGCTGTAGCAGCACGGTGGCGACGAACATCTTGGTCACGCTGCCGATCCGGAACCGGCCGTCGTCGGGAACCGCCCACGGCGTGCCGAGCACGCTCGAACCGGCGGTGGCGGTCGCGGCCCGTCCGTCCCACGTCGTCCGGACCTGCACACCGACCGCGCCGTTCGCGAGGATGCGGTCCATCGCCTGCTGCACCGCCGCACCGGTGGCGGTGGCGGGTGCCTGCGGCTGCGCGAGCGCGGGCGTCGCGCCGACGAGCAGCGCGGTGACCGCGGCGGCGAGCCCGGAGGCTACGAGTCTGCTTCTCATGGTGGGGTTCTCCTCGATGGTCGCCCGATAACTCTCGGCACCGACGCTATTGACGCGCGACGGGTGCGACGATCCCCCTGACTACCGGATCTGAGGTACAGCCTGCCCCACCCCGGACACGAAAGGGCGCCCTCCGGAGAACCGGAGGGCGCCCAGGGTGCGTGCGGGTCAGACTCCGACCCGGCCGCCGCCCGACTTCCATGCCGCGACGACCGACGGCCGGGGCTGGCTGTCGCCGCCGTCGGGCCAGTGCGAGGCCGGCTTGTCGGCGCTGGCGCCGTCGAGCTCGCCCGGGTGCTGCACGCAGACCACGACGCGGGACTCGCCGACGATCGGTCCGCAGGTCTCACCGCCCTTCGGGACGGTGAGGAACTGCTTGGTCTCGCCGCGCCGGTCGCCGTCGAGCACCACGCTGAACAGGCCGTCGTTCGACTTCAGCGCGTTGCCGTCGGTCGAGATCCACAGGTTGCCGTGCGGGTCGAACGCCAGGTTGTCGGGGCAGGAGATCGGGCTGACCTGCGTCTTGTCGAACCCGCCGAAGTAGGTGTCGGCGGCCGCGGGATCCCCGCAGACCAGCAGCAGGTTCCACGTGAAACCGGTGCCTGCGTGCTCGTCCTCGATCTCGAGGACCTGCCCGTTCTTGTTGTTGTTGCGGGGGTTCGGCTCGTCGGCGGCGGGCTTGCCCTCCTCGCCGCGCTTGGTGTTGTTGGTCAGCGCGACGTACACCTTGCCGGTCTTCGGGTTCGGCTCGAAGTCTTCGGGGCGGTCCATCTTCGTGGCGCCCACCTTGTCGCCCGCGAGCCGGGTGAACACCGCGACCTCCTCCGCGCTCATCCCGTCGACCAGGGACTCGGCCTTGCCGTCCTCGCCGGTGCGCAGCAGCGGGATCCACTCGCCCTTGCCTGCGAAACGCCCGGAGGACGGCAGCTTGCCGGAGCCGTCGATCTGGTCCGGCTCGTCGCCGGTCAGCTTGGCGACGTACAGCGTGCCGGCGTCGAGGATGGTCAGGTTGTGCCGCATGCTGGACTGGCCGTTGCCGGGCATCATCTTTCGCGCGGACACGAACTTGTACATGTAGTCGAAACGCTCGTCGTCGCCGCTGTAGGCGACCACGGTGCCGTCATCGGTCACGTAGATGGTGGCGGCCTCGTGCTTGAACCGGCCCATGGCGGTGTGCTTGATCGGGGTGGACGCCGGATCCCACGGGTTCACCTCGACGACGTAACCGAAGCGGTTCGCCTCGTTCGGCTCCTGCACGAGGTCGAAGCGGGGATCGAAGCGCTCCCACTTCCGCTCGCTCGCCCCGCCCTCGATGCCGTATCGCTTCAGCCTGGCCGCGACGGTCGGGTCGGTGACCTGGTCGGCGTTGGCGAAGTACTGGTTGAAGTTCTCCTCGCCGGAGAGCACCGTGCCCCATGGTGTGACGCCACCGGAGCAGTTGTTGAGCGTCCCGGTCACCCGGGTGCCGGTGGGGTCGGCGGTGGTCTTGAGGAGGTCGCTGCCCGCGGCGGGCCCGGTCACCAGGAACTCCGAGTTCGCGGTGATGCGGCGGTTGTTCGGACCGAATTCCGGTGTGAGCCTACCTGTTCCGGCCTCGCCCTTGACCTGGACGACGGACAGGCCGTGCGCGGCGATCGCGGTCTGGAACTGCTGGAGGGTGGGGTTCGCGGGGTCGTAGCCGGTGAACATGAAGGGCTCGGTGGTGTACTCGTGGTTGACCACCAGCAGATAGGTGTTCGGCTGGCCCTCGACGGGGAGCAGGCCTGCGAAGTCGTTGTTGAAGCCGAACTGCATCTCCTGCGCCTGCGGCGTCTGGTTGGCGAAGTCGAACGCGGGCGCGCCGGGCAGCACCGGGTCGCCCCAGCGGATCACGACGGCCTGCTCGTAGCCCTCGGGTACCACGACGGCGTCCTCGGTGTTCGGCGCGACCGCGGTGAACGCGGTGCCGGCCGGGGCCTCGCCGCCGCCCGCCGCCGCCGTGGTGGAGCCCCCGGCCGAGCCGCTGCCGGAGTCGTCGGAGCACGCGACCAGCGCGCCGCCCGCACCGACCGCGAGCACCGCGACGGCGCCGGACTTGAGCAGCCCACGCCGCGACATCGCGGCGCGCACGATGTCGCCGAAGTACTCACCGCCGGAGGTGTTGGGCACCTCGTGCGAGCAGGCATTGCCGCACTTGTACTGGCAGGTGATCGATGCCCGCGATGATTTGCCGTCGTGATTGACAAACAGCGCGAGGGGCTTCAGCTTCACGTGGTTCTCCTGGTCGAAGGTTCAACTCGGGAGACCGTAGAAGCAGTAAGCGAGGGCAAAGGAACGGCAAAGTGAACGACCGGACAATGAGGCGACCCTAAGTCCAGTGTCTTTGCCGCCCACCGGGAAACGACCTTGTCGCGGTGTCGTAGGGGGTCGAGCATCGTTCGGATCGAAGCGAACTCAAGCCTGGAGGAACATCAATGACGCTGAACTCCACCACCGACCGCGGCGATGTCCGCGAGATCGAGGCCGTCGCGGCCCCCACCCGGTTCGCCCGCGGGTGGCACTGCCTGGGCCTGGCGCGGGACTTCCGCGACGGGAAGCCGCACTCGGTCGAGGTCTTCGGCACCAAGCTGGTCGTCTTCGCGGACAGCGCGGGCGAGCTCAAGGTGCTCGACGCCTACTGCAGGCACATGGGCGGGGACCTGAGTCAGGGCTCGGTCAAGGGCGACTCGATCGCCTGCCCGTTCCACGACTGGCGATGGGGCGGTGACGGCAAGTGCACCGGCATCCCCTACGCCCGCCGCGTCCCGCCGCTCGCCCGCACCAGGGGATGGCTCGCGATCGAGCGCAATGCGCAACTGTTCGTGTGGCACGACCCGCAGGGCAACCCGCCGCCTGCCGACGTGACGATCCCCGCGATCGACGGGGTCGGCAGCGACGAGTGGACCGATTGGACCTGGAATTCGGTGCTGATCGAGGGCTCGCACTGCCGTGAGCTCGTGGACAACGTCGTGGACATGGCGCACTTCTTCTACGTGCACTTCAACGTGCCGCGTTCGTTCAAGAACGTCTTCGAGGGCCACGTCGCCTCGCAGTACATGAGCTTCACCCCGCGTACCGACGTGAACGTGGATGTCGACTTCGGCGAGGACAGCATCACCCAGTCCGACGCGTCGTATCACGGTCCGTCTTACATGATCGACAGGTTCCACGCCGACATCGGTGCGCACGAGCCGCTCGAGGCCGTGCTGATCAACTGCCACTACCCGGTGACGTCGAATTCGTTTGTGCTGCAGTACGGGATCATGGTGAAGAAGATGGCCGGGATGTCCGCCGAGCAGGCCGACGAGATGGCCAAGGGCTTCGGGGACGGCACGATGGCGACCTTCGAGCAGGACATCGTGATCTGGAAGAACAAGGCGAAGATCGACAACCCGCTGCTGTGCGAGGAGGACGGCCCGGTCTACCAGCTGCGGCGTTGGTACAGCCAGTTCTACGTCGACGTCGAGGACATCACCCCGGACATGGTCACCCGGTTCGAGTTCGAGATCGACACCACCCGGTCCGGGAAGCACTGGGACGCGGAGATGGCCGCGAACCGGGCCGCCAGGGCGACGGAGCCGGCGAACGCGTAACGCCCGCGCCGGACCGTGCGCGAGTCTCACCCCAATGGGGGTGAGACTCGCGCACAGGCGGCGGAGCCGCTACTACAGCACCTGGGAGAGGAAGGCCTGCAGGCGCTCGGTCTGCGGGTCGTCGAAGAGCGCCTCCGGCTTGCCGGTCTCCACCACGACCCCGCGGTCCATGAAGAGCACGGTGTCGGAAACCGAACGGGCAAAACCCATCTCGTGCGTGACGACGACCATCGACATGCCGCCGGACGCGAGGTCCGTCATCAGCGCCAGCACGCCCTTGACGAGCTCCGGGTCCAGCGCGGAGGTGGCCTCGTCGAAGAACATGATCTCCGGCTTCATCGCAAGGGCCCTGGCGATCGCGACCCGCTGCTGCTGGCCGCCGGACAGGTTGCCCGGCCGGGACTGCGCCTTCGCCGCCAGCCCGACCAGCTCGAGCTGTTCGAGGGCGACCGCGCGCGCCTGCTCCTTCGACAGCCCGCGCAGCTTCCTGGGCCCGAGGGCGATGTTGTCGAGCACGGTGCGGTGCGGGAACAGGTTGAAGTGCTGGAACACCATGCCGATCCGCTGCCGCAGGGTGTCCGGGTTGTCGCCGAGCACCGACCGGCCGTCGAGCAGGATGTCGCCCTGTTCGGGCTCGTGCAGGCGGTTGAGCACCCGCAGCAGTGTCGACTTGCCGGAGCCGGACGGGCCGATGACCGAGGTGGTCTTGCCTGCGTCGACGTGGATGTCGACGCCGCGCAACACCTTGTTCGTGCCGAAGGACAAGTGCAGGTCGGTGCCGGTCAGCGAGACCGAATTGGTCGCGGTGGTCACGGGCTATCCCCTTTCCACGACGATGGCTTGTTCGAGCGGGTCGAGTGTGCCGGAGGTGTCGGCCCTGCCGGTCCGCAGGCGCCGGTCGATGTAGTTCACCAGGTGGGTGAGCGGGATTGTCAGCGCCAGGTAGAACAGGCCTGCGGCCACGAGCGGCGACAGGTTCCCGGTCTGCGCGTTGAGGTCGCGCCCGACCGCGAAGAGTTCCCGCTGGGTCGCCAACAGGCCGAGGAAGTAGATCAGCGAGGAGTCCTTGATCAGCGAGATGAACTGGTTCATCAGCGCGGGCAGCACCCGGCGGACGCCCTGCGGGATCACCACCAGGGTCATTGCCCGGCGGTAGCTGAAGCCGATCGCCCGGGCCGCCTCCAGCTGCCCCGGCTCGACGCTCTGGATGCCGGAGCGGAAGATCTCGCCGATATAGGCGGCGGCCAGCAGGGCCAGCGCGGCGGCGCCGAGCCAGTACGGGTTGTTACCGGTCAGGCCCTTGACCACCGGTCCGACGCCAAGGCCGATGATCAGGATGATCACGACCGCGGGCAGTCCGCGGAAGACGTCGGTGTACACCCGCGCAGGCCAGCGCAGCCAGCGGGTGCGCGAGATTCCTGCGACCGCGAGCAGCATGCCCGCCACGGTGCCGATCACGCCCGAGGTGACGGCGAGGATCACCGTGTTGGGCAGGCCGGTCTTGAGCAGGTCCGGAATGGCCTGGCGGTACAGATCCCAGTCGAAGAAGGTGGCGCCGAGCTGGGCGAGCGTCGACTGCTGGGCGGTCTGCGACTGCTCGGATCCCGGCGTCTCCGGCTTGGCGAGCGCGGCGAAGTCCGGCAGCTCCGGCTGCGGCGCCGCCTTGCTTCCCGGCTTCCAGCCCTCGGGCAGCTCACGGGGTACCCAGTCCGAGTACAGCGACGCCCAGGTGCCGTCGGCGATCACCGCGTCCAGCCCGGAGTTGAGCGCGTCGATCAGGGGCTGGTTGTCCTTGTTGACGGCCCAGCCGACGAAGTTGTTGAGGCTGAAGGTGTTCTGCACGATCGAGGTGGGGTCACCGGGCTTGATCGCGCCCTCCGCCTGCTGGGACGGGGCCACCCACGCGTCGATCTGGCCGGTCTTGAGGTTCGCGTAGGCGGTGTTGTAATCGGGGAACTTCACCGGGTCGAGCCCCAGCGTGTTCACGACGTAGTCGTCCTGGACGGTGCCCTGGACGACCCCGATCCGGGTGCCCGCGTTCAGGTCCGAGAACCCGTGGATGGCGCTGCCGTTCGGCACCACCAGCGAGAAGTAGCCGAAGTCGTAGCCATTGGTGAAGCCGACGGTTTTGCGACGCTCGTCGGTGGTGGTGATCGAGGACGACCCGACGTCGAATCGGTTCGTCGCGACCTGGGAGAGAAGTCCGGCGAACTCGGTACCGGAGAACTCGATCTGCAGGCCGAGCTTGGCGGCGACGGCCTTGAGCAGCTCGTTGTCGTAGCCGGTGAAGGTGCCCGAGGAGTCGACGCAGATGCTCGGCGGGGCGTCGGACAGGGTTCCGACGCTGAGCTTGCCGGGGGTGGCCAGGCCGAGCGCGCCGATGTCGATCTGGTCCAGCGGCTTGGTGCTCGGCGTGGTGTACCGATCCTCCGCGGCCGTCGCGGCGGCCGCGTCCAGGTTGGTGGGTGCGGCGGAGGCGCTGCCGACGCCGGGTGGGGCGCACAGGTCGGTGGCCGAGGTGGCCGAGTCGCCGCCGCCGCACCCGGTCAGCATCAATGCCAGCAGCGCCAGCAGGGCGATGAGCACCCGACTCTTCACGACATGTGGACGAACCATGCAGAGGAGCCTAGCGGCGCCGGGGTCCGGGACCCGGGAACCTTTCTGTTCGGTGAAGGAGGCCGCTCAGGCCAGGCCCTCGATCGGCTCGGGCAGCCGGTCGGAACGCCAGCGCAGCGCCTCCATGACCGTGGACAGGTCGTAGTCGGGTCCGCCGGTGCCGACGGTGAACAGGGTGACGCCCGCGTCGAGGAAATCCTGCGCGGCCTCCGGCCCGGGCCAGGCGACCGACCGCTCGATCCGCGCGGGTTCGCGGCCCACGGCCGCGCAGTGCTCGGCCAGCACCTGCGACTTGTGCCGCAACGCGTCGAGGTCGGCGAAGCTGTGCCACACGTCGGCGTACTCGGCGACCAGGCGCAGCGTTTTGCGCTCGCCGCCGCCGCCGATGAGGATCGGGATGTGCCGGGTGGGGGCCGGGTTGAGCTTGTCCAGTCGTGCCGAGATCCGCGACAGGGTCTCCCCGAGCAGTTTCAAGCGGTGCCCCGCGGTGCCGAACTCGTAGCCGTACTCGTCGTAGTCCTTCTCGAACCAGCCAGCCCCGATGCCGAGGATGAGCCGCCCGCCGCTGATGTGGTCGACCGTGCGGGCCATGTCCGCGAGCAGGTCCGGGTTCCGGTAGCCGCCGCCGCTGACCAGCGCGCCGATCTCCACCCGCTCGGTCTGCTCGGCAAAGGCGGCGAGCATCGTCCAGCACTCGAAGTGGGCGCCGTCGGGGTTGCCGTAGAGCGGATAGAAGTGGTCCCAGGTGAAGACGATGTCGACGCCCGCGTCCTCGGACCGCAGTACCGCGTCGCGGATCAGGCCGTAGTCGGGCGCGTGTTGCGGCTGGAGCTGGACGCCGATGCGAAATCCGTGGGTCATCTGCACTCCTGACTCGTCGAGGAAGGCCGGATCCCACGGTAGTCCGTGAGGGGCCGACCCCGCAGTCCTCCGCGACCGTTCGGGCGCAACGAGTCAGAGCTGCGTGTCGCGCCTCGCGATCCGTGGCAGGCGAAGCAGCGGGAGCGGCCGGTGGGTGGTGACGATCCAGGCCTCGTATCCGTTCAGCGCGAGCAGGACCGCGAGGACCAGCGCGGCGGTGGCGATGGCGGGCAGCAGCGGTGCCGCCCCCGCGATCACGCAGCAGGCGAGGGCCGCGGCGGACCGCTGTGCGGTGGCCGCCCCGAACATCCGCCACCGGGCGTAGCAGAACCCGAACAGGTACAGCGCCACGCCGGGAGCGAGCAGCAGCTCGGGGAACGAGTGCGGCACGGACAGCGGATAGGCGAGCAGCTTCTTCAGGCCAACGGCGATCGCGATGATCGCGGTGACGTAGATGAGGTGGGCGTAGCTGAAGACATCGGTGACGATGCGAGCCTGCTCGGGACTGTGCTCCAGGCTGTGGCGTACGGCGGGGGCGCCGTAGTGGAAGTACGTCCACCACAGCAGGACGATGATGAGGAACGCGAGCGCGAAGGCGGCGTAGGTGGGCCCGTCGAGGTCGATCCCGGCGGCCTGGCCGCCGACCGCGACCACCGTCTCGCCGAGCGCGATGATCAGGAACAGCCCGAACCGCTCCGGCAGGTGCGCGGTCTCGATGCGGACGTGGTTCAGGCCGGCTGGCAGCACCCGCGGGGCGATCAGCTCGATCAGGGCGGCCGCGGTCCACGCGGCGATCCGCCATGGCCCTTCGAGGAAGGCACCGAGCAGGAACAGCGGCGCGGCGACGAAAGCGGCTACGGCGAAGGGCTCCAACCGGAGTCGGGCGGATCCGCCGGGAAGTCGGCAGGAAAAGGCCCACAACAGGAGTCGGAGCACGACATAGCCGGCGGCGAAGACCAGGGCACGGTCGCCGAATGCTCCTCCCACGGCCACCGACATCAGGAGCCCGCAACCGGCGACGCTGAAGAGCGCCATCCGGCCCAGCGCCTGATCCACGAGGTCACCCGCCCGGTTCGCCAGCAGCGTTGCCCCCACCCACCCCCACCACAGCGGCATGAACAGCAGCATCAGGCGAGCCGCCTCGCCGATGTCGTGCGCGCCGGCCAGGGCCGTGGCGATCTGTGTGACCGCGAAGACCCAGATCAGGTCGAAGAACAGCTCGGCCCACGCGACCCGCTGCTCGTGTGGGGTTCGGTCGGAGCGTCGGCCACCGAATCGGCGCCGTCAAGTGCTGGCTGGTCCACGCGGTCTCCCCCATCGCCGACTGGTACGGCGACGAAGTTTAGGTGCCACACCTCCTGGGCGGCAACGGCAATCCGATTTGCGACGGGCGCCTACTGTGTCGGGATCAGGCCGTGCGCGAAGGGCACGGCGGGCGGATGATCGTGTCCGCAACCGATGGGGGAGGTCGCAGTGAACACGGAGCGTGTCGAGTTTCGCGCGGAGGACGGCACCAGCCTGGTGGGAATCCTGCGCCGCCCGGCCGCGGCGACCAGGGCGGTGACGTTCACCGGCCCGTTCACCGGGGTGAAGGAGCAGGTCGTCGGCACGTACGCCGAGGCCCTCGCGCGCGCCGGATTCGCCACGCTGGCCTTCGACCATCGGAACTACGGCGAGTCCGGTGGTGCGATCCGCAGGCACGAGGACGCCGCGGGCAAGGTGACCGACCTGCGCGCGGCCGTCGGCCATCTGGGCGCACTGGGATTCGGACGGATCGGCCTGACGGGCGTGTGCCTGGGTGGTGGGTACGCGCTCAAGGCCGCCGCCCAGGATCCCCGGGTGGCCGCGCTGGCCTGCGTGGCCGGTGCGTACCCCGGTGCCCCGGGCAGCTTCGCCCACCGTGGTGGGGACTACCGAGAAGCGTTGCGGGACATCTGGGATCACGCATGGACCGAGGACGGTCAGCCGGTCTATGAAAGGCGGTGACCGATGACGGCGGGCCGGCGGCGATGATGGGCGCCGAGCCGTTCGAGTACTACGGCACGGAGCGCTCCTACAGCCCCCACTGGGAGAACTCTGTCACCGTCGCGTCGGGGTATCAGACGATGACGGTCGACACCCTCGCCGCCGCCGACCTGATCTCCCCCACCCCGCTGCTCGTGGTGCACGGCACCACCGATGAGTTCTGCAGTCCCGAGGGCGCTCAGGCGGTGTACGACAGGGCCGGTGATCCGAAGAAGATCGTCTGGCTGCCGACCACGAACCACATCGACCTCTACGACGTCCCGGAATTCGTGAACCCGGCCGTCGACGAGCTCACCGCCTTTTTCTCCGAACACCTCTGACACCGGGGGTCAGCCGGTGGCGCCGTGATCGTCAGGTACCCGCGCCTTCCACCGCGTCGAAGTCGGGGAACGAGTGGTGTTCGTGGGCGATGACCCAGCCGCCGTTCTCGCGGCGCAGCCCCATCGTCACGCGCAGGCGGTTCTCGGGGCGTTCTGCGAGTTCCTGCGGTAATCCGCAGCGCAGCAGCGCGTGCGCGAACGCGACATCCTCTCCCGCGGTGACGTCGAGGGAGACGATCTCGAAAACCGCTCCCCTGGAATGCCACTCGAAGAACTGTGGCCAGGTCTCCCGGTAGGCGGGGAGGCCGCGGACGCCCTCGCACGGCGGCGGCACGTCGAACATGACGATGTCCTCGCTGTGGTCGGCGAGGACACCGCCGAGGTCCCCCTCGTGCACCGCGACGGCCCAGCGTTCGATCAGGCCTCGGATCTGTTCGGTGTCATCGGTCATGATCAGTCCTTCCGTTGAACCGCTGCGTGAACCGCGGTGCCTGCTCGCCCCGCAGCCGATCGTGTGGAAGCTTCCGTCCGCAGAGGGCGAGGAGGATGTCCTGCGCGCGTCCGGTGACGGGCTTCCCCGACCCGATGGCGAAGTCCAGGTCGGTTGCCCGCAGCTCGACACCGTGCAGGTCGGTGCCGAAGTACTTCAGGTTCTTGGTCGACAGGTCGCCCAGGACGACGCGCACACGGTCGGCGGGCACCGTGCGGTCGAGCCCGAGCCCGGTGGTGATGTCGAGGCCGTGGATCACGTCATGCGACAACGCCCCCTCGTAGCCGCCACCCGGTGGCTTCCACGGATGGTCCACGTTTTCGCGGAGCGACGCCACGAGTTGCCCTGAGGTCAGCTCCTCCGCGTCCTTCCTTGCCGCCCGGTCGGCCATCCGGTTGAAGTTGCCGCCCGCCTTGGCGATCCCGAACACCACCCGCAGCATCGAATACCGGTACGCCATGGTCATGTGCGAGACGACCTCGCGGACCCGCCAGCCCTCGCAGAGCGTCGGAGAGTCCCAGGCCGCCTCGGGCAGCCCCGCCAGCAGGTCCGCCAGCTCCATCCGCTCCGCCGCGATCATCGGGCGGATCTGCTCCTGCGTCAGGTCGCCACCGGTCATCGCACAATCTCCTGCCATCGGGCCCGGTCGGGGCGTGTGAACAGGTAGACCCGCCTCGACGGCGGAACTCATCGGCCCGCTCTGCGATACTGGCCGCGCACCACCCTCAACTCGGATCGTCCGGCACGTTCCTGCCGGTGAAGGGATCGATCGACACCCATGGCGACAGTCACCTACGACTCCACCAGCTGCGTGTTCCCCGGCTCCACCACGCCGGCCGTGGACAAGCTGAACCTGCACATCGAGGACGGCGAGTTCCTCGTCCTGGTCGGCCCGTCCGGCTGCGGCAAGTCCACCTCGCTGCGCATGCTCGCGGGACTGGAGGAGGTCGACTCCGGACGCATCCTGATCGGCAACAAGGACGTCACGGGCACCGAGCCGAAGGACCGGGACATCGCGATGGTGTTCCAGAACTACGCGCTGTACCCGCACATGTCGGTCGCCGAGAACATGGGCTTCGCGCTGAAGCTGGCTGGCACCCCGAAGGCGGAGATCCGCCAGCGGGTGGAGGAGACCGCGAAGCTCCTCGACCTGTCGCAGTACCTCGATCGCAAGCCCAAGGCGCTCTCCGGCGGCCAGCGTCAGCGCGTCGCGATGGGCCGCGCGATCGTGCGTCAGCCGCAGGTGTTCCTCATGGACGAGCCGCTCTCCAACCTGGACGCGAAGCTGCGCGTGCAGACCCGCACCCAGATCGCGCAGCTGCAGCGCCGGCTCGGCACCACCACCGTCTACGTCACCCACGATCAGGTCGAGGCGATGACGATGGGCGATCGGGTCGCGGTGCTCAAGGACGGACTGCTACAGCAGTGCGCCTCGCCCCGCGAGCTGTACTCCCGGCCCGCCAACATGTTCGTGGCCGGCTTCATGGGCTCGCCCTCGATGAACCTGTTCACCCTGCCCGTCACGGACGGCGGCGTGCTGTTCGGCGAGACCGTGATCCCGGTGCCGCGCGGCGCCCTCGCCCTTGCGCACGAGCCGGAGGTGGTCCTCGGCATCCGCCCCGAGCACCTGGAGCTCTCCGACCGGGGCATCCCGATGGAGGTGGACGTGGTCGAGGAGCTCGGCTCGGACGCCTACATCTACGGCCGCACCACCCTCGCGGGCGCCCCGCACGAGGTCGTCGCCCGCGCCGACTGGCGCAACCCGCCGCAGAAGGGCCAGCAGGTCCGGCTGCACGTCGACCCCTCCGAGCTGCACTTGTTCTCCGCTGCGGACGGCCGCAGGCTCGACTAGATTCCTGACCGATTCAGGTTCGACGTAATGTCTCGGTTCGGCGGTGTTCCGTGCCACAGTAGGCAACGACACGGGCATCGGCGTCGCGCGTTTCGTGCTGCGCCGGACCGACCGATCCGATCCACCGACTACCGGGGAGATACTCCATGGTTCTGAATACGAAGGCGGTCCGCCGTGCGGCGGTCGCGGCAACCGCCGCATCGCTGCTCGCGATCACCGGTTGTTCGAGCGACAGCGGCTCCGGCTCCGGCGACGCCTCGGCTGAGAACACCGGCGGCCGTGGTCCGATCTCGTTCGCGATGGGCAAGAACGACACGGACAAGCTCACCCCGGTCATCGCGAGCTGGAACGCCGCGCACCCGGACGAGAAGGTCGAGCTCAAGGAACTCCCCGGCGAGGCCGACGATCAGCGCGACAAGCTGGTCCAGTCGCTGCAGGCCGGCAACTCCGACTACGACGTGATGGCGCTCGACGTCACCTGGACCGCAGAGTTCGCCGCCAACGGCTGGCTGCAGCCGCTCGAGGGTGACCTGGCGATCGAGACGTCCGGCCTGCTGCCCGCCACCGTCGCCAGCGCGACCTACCGCGACAAGCTGTACGCGGCCCCGCAGAACACCAACGCGCAGCTGCTCTACTACCGCACCGATCTGATGCCGACGGCGCCGGCGAACTGGCAGGCGCTCACTGACAGCTGCGCCACGGCCACCGCCAAGTCCGTTGACTGCCTGGTCACCCAGCTCAAGCAGTACGAGGGCCTGACCGTGAACACCACCCAGGCGATCAACTCGTGGGGCGGCTCGGTCGTCGGCCCCGACGGCCAGACCCCCGAGGTCGAGTCGCCGCAGGCCAAGGCCGGCCTGCAGTCGCTGGTCGACGCCTACGCGAAGGGCCAGATCGCCAAGCGCTCCACCGGCTTCACCGAGGAGGAGACCAACCTCGCGTTCGTCGGTGGCGAGTCCATGTACGCCTACAACTGGCCGTACATGTACTCGAACGCCGAGAAGGACAGCTCCAAGGTCAAGGGCAACGTCGCGGTCGCGCCGATCGTCGGCCCCACCGGCCCCGGCGCGTCCACCCTGGGCGGCTACAACAACGGCATCAACGTGAACTCGAAGAGCAAGCAGACCGCTCGCGACTTCGTCGAGTTCGTGCAGAACCCGGCGAACCAGCAGTCCTTCGCGGACGCGTCGTTCCCGCCGGTGCTCGCGTCCGTGTACGACGACGCCGCTCTGATCGCCAAGTACCCGTACCTGCCCGCGCTCAAGGCCGCGCTGGAGAACGCCGTGCCGCGCCCGGTCACGCCGTTCTACAACGCCGTCACCAAGGCGATCCAGGACAACGCGTACGCCGCCATCACCGGCAAGATGAGCGTCGACCAGGCCACCGCGGACATGTCCGCAGCGATCTCGGCCGCGTCCAAGTAAGTCAGTAAGGCCAGGACCCGGCTCGGGCCCTGGCAGTTCGAACACGAAGAGAACCAGGTACACCAACGATGGCTGACTCTGCTGGGCCACGGCAGGCAGACGAGGCCCGCGCCGCGGCCGGAGTCCTCACCGACTCCGGCCGCGACGTCAGCGCCTCCGGGCGCGAGGTACCCGACAGCGGGTATCCGGGTCGCGACGACGTAGCACCCCCACCGCGCAAGCGAGACCTGCGGGCGGTGTGGCTGATCGCGCCGACGATGGTGATCCTGGCGATCGTCATCCTGTACCCGGTCCTGCGGGCCATCTGGCTCTCGTTCCAGGCCGACAAGGGCCTCGACCCGGTGACCGGCACGTTCACCAAGGGCGGCTTCGCCGGCTTCGACCACTACCTGATGTGGCTGACCCAGAACTGTGGTTCTGGGATGGGGTCCTGCCCGCCCGGCACCCTTGGCGCCGACTTCTGGCCGTCCGTCGGGATCACCTTCTTCTTCGCGGCCGTCACCGTCACCATCGAGGTCCTGCTGGGCCTGTGGATGGCGACGATCATGGGCCGCACCTTCTTCGGGCGTTCGCTGCTGCGGGCCGCGGTGCTGATCCCGTGGGCCATCCCGACGGCGGTCACCGCCAAGCTGTGGTTCTTCATCTTCGCGGAGAACGGCATCGCCAACAAGATCCTCGGGACCGACATCGCGTGGACGACCGATCCGTGGGCATCCCGGTTCGCGGTGATCGTCGCCGACGTCTGGAAGACCACGCCGTTCATGGCGCTGCTCATCCTGGCCGGTCTGCAGATGATCCCGCAGGACGTCTACGAGGCCGCCAAGGTGGACGGCGCCAGCGCCTGGCAGCGGTTCACCCAGATCACGCTGCCGCTGGTCAAGCCCGCGCTGATGGTGGCGGTCCTGTTCCGTACCCTCGACGTGCTGCGCATGTACGACCTGCCCGCGATCCTCAACGGCGACAGCGGCGCCACCCCGACCACCACGATGTCGATCCTGGTGGTCGCGGACATCCGCAACGGCAACTTCAACAGCGCGTCCGCGCTGTCGACGCTGGTGTTCCTGATGATCTTCGCGGTGGCCTTCATCATGGTGAAGTTCCTCGGCGCCAACGCGGTGCGCACGCAGGACGAACAGCGCAAGGGAGACAAGTAGTGATGGCGGGACGGCACCGCAGCGACGAGCTGGCGAAGTCGCCCTTCGGTCGCACGCCCGAGCAGGCCGCGCCGACCGAGCGTCGCCGGCGGTCCCCCTGGCCGAGCGTGCGCACCTACATGGGCGCGGCCATCATCCTGATCTGGGGGCTGGCCCCGTTCTACTGGATGGTCATCACCGCCTTCCGGGACGTCGACCACACCTTTGACACCACCCCGTGGCCGACCTACGTCACGCTCGACAACTTTCGGGACGCGCTGGCCACCGACAAGGGCAACGACTTCCTCGGCGCCATCGTCAACAGCCTCATCATCGGCGCCGCGACCACCGCGGTGGCGATGATGCTCGGCATCTTCACCGCGTACGCGCTGGCGCGGATCGAGTTTCGCGGCAAGTACGTCGTGACCGGCATCATCCTGGCTGCCTCGATGTTCCCCGGCGTCGCCCTGGTGACGCCGCTGTTCCAGCTGTTCGGTGACATCGGCTGGATCGGTCACTACCAGGCGCTGATCGTCCCGAACATCTCGTTCGTGCTGCCGCTGACCATCTACACGCTCACCTCCTTCCTCGGCGACCTGCCGTGGGAGCTCGAGGAGGCGGCCCGGGTCGACGGTGCCTCGCGGGGCAGGCCTTCCGGAAGGTGATCCTGCCGCTGGCCGCGCCTGCGTTGTTCACCACCGCGATCCTCGCCTTCATCGCGACGTGGAACGAGTACATGCTGGCGAACATGCTCTCCACCCGCGCGACCGAGCCGGTGACGGTGGCGATCGCCCGGTTCGAGGGCCCGGACTCCTTCTCGCAGCCGTACACCGCGGTGATGGCGGCGGGCACGCTGGTGACGGTCCCGCTTGTGATCATGGTGCTGATCTTCCAGCGCCGCATCGTGTCGGGTCTGACCGCGGGCGGCGTCAAGTCGTGAGCCGCGGCTCGTGAAGAACCGGGCGCGGCGCCGCCAGCAGGTCGAGATACTGATCGGGATCCTCGGGTTCTTCACGGTCATGGCGTTCATCACGGCGGTGGCCGGGATCGTGCGCGGAGAGGCCGGGGTCACCGAGTCGCTGGTGCTGGCCGGCTGTGCGGTGTTGCTCGGGTTGGCCGTCGCGGTGTGGCGACGGGTGCGCTGACCCTCATCCGTCGCGGGTGAATCTGGTGACCCGTCCAGTTCGGTGCGACGGAATTGTGGCGCGTCGATGGCCACGCCTGTTCACGAATGTCAGGATGCAGGGAAGACTCGGTCTCCCAGACAGGAATCCTGCATGTGAGCTCGCCTACCAGCACTGCCCCGACGACCCCGCCGCCGCCCGAAGAACCGGGTGGTGGCGACCCGCCGGGTGGTGAGCCCACTCCCCCGAAGCGGAGCAGGCGCCGCCTGTTCCTGTGGATCGCGGCCGGGCTGGCGACGCTGCTGGTGGTCGTGCCTGCCGCGGTGTTCGCGGTCGGCTACTGGCAGGCCGAGGTGCCGCATCCCTCGGACATGCGCACCAACCAGGTGGCGACGATCTTCGCCACCGACGGTTCGACCATCACGAAGGTCGTGCCGCCGGAGGGTAACCGCACCGATGTCGAGCTCGCGCAGATCCCGAGCACGTCCGGCAGGCGGTCCTGTCCGCCGAGGATCGGGACTTCTACACCAACCCAGGCTTCTCCGTCTCCGGCTTTGCCAGGGCCGCACGCGACAACATCCTCGGCAAGGCCAGCGCGGGCGGCGGTTCGACGATCACCCAGCAGTACGTCAAGAACACCCTCGTCGGCGCGGACCGGAACGTCGTCCGCAAGATGCGTGAGCTGGTCATCTCCTCGAAGATGGCCCGGCAGTGGTCCAAGGACGACATCCTCGCCGCCTACCTGAACACCATCTACTTCGGCCGCGGCGCGTACGGCATCGCGGCCGCATCGAAGGCCTACTTCAACAAGCCGGTCGAGGAGCTCACGGTCGAGGAGGGCGCCGTGCTCGCCTCCGTCATCCAGAGCCCGTCCAGCCTCGACCCCGAGACCAACCGCGCCAGGCTCGAGTCCCGCTGGCGGTACGTGCTCGACGGAATGGTCAGCCAGGGCCAGCTGTCGAAGGAGGAGCGGTCCGCGGCGCTGTTCCCGGCGGTGGTGCCGTCGAGTCAGCTGGTGGATGCGAACGCGGCGCGCGGACCGGAAGGCCTGATCCGGGCGCAGGTGCTCGCCGAGCTGGCCGCGGCCGGGATCAGCGAGCAGCAGCTGAACACCGAGGGGCTGCAGATCACCACCACCATCGACCCGAGGGCGCAGGACGCGGCGCTGCAGTCGGTGCGCGAGACGATGGCGGGCGAGCCCCCGGAGCTGCGCGCGGCGGTGGTGTCGATCGATCCGCGCAGCGGCGCGGTCCGCGCGTACTACGGCGGATCCGACGGGGCCGGTTTCGATTTCGCGCAGTCGCCGCTGCAGACCGGATCCGCATTCAAGGTGTTCGGGCTGGCCGCCCTGCTCAAGGAGGGCAAGGGCCTGCAGACGATGTTCAACAGTGCCCCGCTCACCGTCGGTCAGGTGGAGATCACGAACGTGGGCGGCGACGGCTGCGGGACCTGCACCATCGCGCAGGCGCTCAAGCAGTCGCTGAACACCAGCTTCTACCGGCTCACGCTGTCGATGGAGAACGGCTCGCAGAAGATCGCCGACGTCGCGCACGAGGCCGGCATCCCGAAGCAGATCCCCGGCGTCGAGGGCGAGAGCCTGACCCAGGACGGCGGCCCGCCGGAGAACGGAATCGTCTTGGGGCAGTACCAGTCCCGTCCGATCGACATGGCGTCCGCGTATGCGACGCTGGCCGCGTCCGGGATCTACCATCAGCCCTACTTCGTGCAGCGGGTGGTGACTGCGGACGGCGCGGTGTTGCTGGATCGTCCTGCGCCGCAGGGGGAACGGCGACTCGACGCGGCGGTGGCCGACAACGTCACCCAGGCGATGCTGCCGATCGCGGTCTACTCGAACGGGCACGCACTGTACGGAGGCAGGCCGTCGGCCGCCAAGACCGGGACCGCGCAGTTCGGCGACACCGGAATGAACAAGGATGCCTGGATGGTCGGCTACACGCCTTCGCTGTCCACCGCGGTCTGGATCGGTACCGAGCAGTCGCAGGCGATCGTGAACCAGTGGGGCGGATCGATTTACGGTTCCGGGCTGCCCTCGGACATCTGGAAGGGCACGATGGACGGCGCGCTGGAGGGCACCGACTTCGAGTCCTTCCCGTGGCCGCAGCCCATCGGCGGCCAGTCGGGTGTGCCCGCGTATTCGGGGGCGGCACCGGTGACGGTTCCCGCACCAACACGGGTGGCTCGGGGCAACAGGCGCCACTCCCGCAGGCCCCGGCGGCCCCGGCGGCCCCGCCTGTGCCGGATGGTGCACCCCGGCCGAGGCCCCGGCCCCGCCGGTGTTCGTGCCGCCCGCCCCGCTCCCACCGCCGCCCCCGCCGCGGAATGTGGAGATCCTGCCGGGAATCGTCATCCCGCTTCCGGGCTGACTCGGCCTGGCAGCGGGTCAGCCGGTTCTGTCGTCGGGGACCGGAAGATCGGGACAGGTCGCGGCGTAGTCGGCATCCGGTGAGACCCAGGCGTTCCATTCGGACTTGCTCATATTTCGAGTGAGCTTGTCGCACAGGGCTTTCGGCCACTCGGTGGGGTCGAGCGGCGGCACGGACCACAGTCGGACCGTATGGTCCGCGCCACCCGAGACGATCGACCGTCCGTCGGGGCTGAAGTCGACCGACAAGGCCTGGCCTATGTGCCCTCTCATCGGCTCGCCGATGGGTTCCCCGGTATCGGCGTTCCACAACCGGATGCCGTCGGCTCCGGCGGAGGCGAGGCGGCGGCTGTCTGGGCTGAAATCAATATTGGCGGTCCAGCCCTGGGTCGGCATCTCCCCCAGCAGCTCACCGGTCTGGGCGTCCCAGCGGCGCACTGTTGCGTCGAATCCGTACGAGGCGATCGTGCGGCCGTCGGGGCTGTACTCAACGTATATCGAACCCTTGTGCCCGGTCATGGGTTCGCCAAGGGCCTGGCCGCTCCCTGCATCCCACCTGCGGACGGTGCCGACATCGTCGCCGGTGGCGAGAGTCCGCCCGTCCGGGCTGAAGTCCGCCGATACCGCAGGTGCCTTGGGGTTCACCGTCATCGGTTCTCCGAGGCTCTTCCCTGTTGCCGCGTCCCAACGACGGAGCGTTCGATCGAGGCTGCCGGTGACGACCATTCGGCTGTCAGGGCTGAAGCCGACCAGGTTCACCCTGGCTGTGTGCGCGTCCAGTTGCTCGCTGACCTTCTTGCCGGTTCGAGCATCCCAACGTCGCACAGCGCCATCCTCGCCACCGGTGACGATCCACCTGCCGTCGTAACTGACGTCCAGGCTCGCCAGACCGGGGCTGGTGATCGGATCGCCGAGGGGGAGCCCAGAAGAATCCCAACGAAGGAGGGTCCCGTCCTTACCGCCGATCACGACCATCTGCCAATCGCGGCTCCAGGCAACCGCGACAGGGAAACCTTGGCCTGCCATGAACCCGGCTGACGTTCCGGTGTCCGCATCCCACAGCCGCGCCCCGTCCAGGCTCGCGCTGGAAATCCGGTTGCCGTCCTCATTGAATCGAACGCTGTATACGCCCAAACCCCCGCCGGAGTGGCCGGTCATCCCCACCGCTGTATTCGCATCCCAGATCCGCATGGTGGTGTCGGCGCTGGCAGAGAGTAACCGACTGCCGTCGCGGCTGAACCCGACGCTGGTCACCATTCCCCGGTGGCCGACCAGGGGGGTGCTGGCGGGATGACCGGTAGCTACGTCCCAGACGCGGATGGTGCCCGCGAGATCGCCGGAGATGATCCGTTGGCCGTCGGGGCTGAACGCCACGCTGGTGACCGGGGCCTCGTGGCCCTCCATCGGCGCGCCGATGGAGGTGTGACTGTGCGCATCCCACAACCGCACGGTCCCGTCCGCGCTCCCGGAGGCAATCTGACCGCTGTTGGGGCTGAAAGCGATGCTGTGGGCTACACCCTGGTGTCCTGCCAAGACCTCGTCTACCAGGGTGTATTCGGGCGTCGACAGGTCCGCCAGCCGAATACTGTTGTCCTCACTGCCCAGAGCGAGCCATCGTCCATCGGGGCTGAAGGCCACACTCATCACTCTTCCGCCGCGCAGTCTTTCGACGGGATCGCTGTCGAGCTTTCCGGTCGTGGTCTCCCACCACCGGAGAGTGCCGTCGAATGTCGCTGAGACGATTCGTCCGCCGTCGGCCTTGAACCCCATCCCCAGCACGGCGCTCGGATCTGTGATGTCCGGCGTATTCAGCGGCTTCTGGGTGGCCGTCTCCCAAAGCCGAACGACTCCATCGCTTCCGCCGGCTGCGATGGTCCCGCCGTCAGGGCTGAACGCCACGTTGCTCACGCCGCCGCGATCGGCCAGCATCGGTGCGCCCTCCGGTTGCCCCGTGTGCGCGTTCCACAGCCGCACCATTCCGTCGGAGCCGCCGGAGACGATCCGATTGCCGTCTCGATCGAACGCGGCACTCCCGACCAGATCAGGCGTGCCGATGATCTTGACGACATCGCGCCTCGCTACCAATGCACCGAGCATGGCATCGGCGTCGGTGTTGGGGGCGATGTGCGGCGCGGCGAGCAACTCACCGAGGGCGCGGAACTCGCCTTCCGGCCTCGCGCCCGCGAGCATTGCCTGGGCCTCCGAGTTCAGTTGCGCGGCCAGCGATTCGCGCGCGCTGTCCCTCTCCTGGAAGTAGTAGAAGACGGCAACCATCGCCGCGACCAGCGTCACCGCCAGCGCGGCCCGCAGCACTCGGGTCCGTTGGCGTAGCGCCGCCGTGTGCGCCTGCGCCTGCTCCTTGGCCTCCGTCTCCGCCTCGGCGAGGGCCTCAGCCGCCTGCTGCTTGTCCTTGGCGGCCTGCAGTTCTGCCTCCCGTCGACGCTTCTCCTCCTCGGTCCTTGCGGTCTCCCGCTCCCGCGAGGCCAACAGGAAACCCCGCGTCGGCTGCAGTCGATCGATGAAATCCGTTTTGGCCGAGAGGACCTCGGCGTCCTCCAGTCGCGTTCCCTGCAGGAGCCAGTCCTCGTCCCGGTCGCGGCGTTCCCATTCGGTGGCTGCACCCTCGAGGCGATCCGCGGCCTTGAGGTCCTCGGCCTCGGACCGCAGCCACTCGGCCAGCTCGTCCCACTGGCGCAGCAGGCTCTCCAAGGCCACCTCGACCACCGTCTCGCCGCCGCGCTCGTCCTTGACCAGCAGGCGCTTGGCCACCAGTACGTCGATCAGTGGTCGGCTCTCGGCCGGGATGTCGGACCAGCGCGCGACGCGGCGCATCGGCTGGTCGTTGTCCGGGTTGATCGTCGCCAGCCAGGGGATGAAGGCCCGGCGCAGCCGTTCGAGCTGTCGCTGCCGTTCGCCGGGGTCGGCGGAGAGCGCCGAGTCGATCTCGGTCTGCACCACGCGCGACATCCCGCCCATGGCCGTGTACTCGACCAGGGTCAGGTCGATGTCGCCGCCGTAGTCCCGGTACAGCCGCGAGAGGGTCAGCGACAGGAGCGGCAGCGTGTCCGCGCCCTGCCCGCATTCCTCCAGCAACCGGTCCACCAACGCAGGCTCCACCCGAAGCTGGCGGCCGGTCTCGCCTGCGCGCCGGACGGGACCGACGACGACCTCCTTGAACTGGGTCGGCGGCATCGGCTTCAGTTCGCCGAACACCGCGCTCTTCAGGCCGGCCAGTTCCGGCGCCGTCTGCCACGCCTCGTAGAGGTCGGCGCGGATCGTCAGCACGACGAACATCGACACCCGGTCGCCGTTCGCGTCCCGCATCAGGCGCGCGAGCAGCGAAAGAAGTTGGCGGGCTTGCGCTCCCGCATCGACGCCGAACAGTTCCTCGGCCTGGTCAACCGGCAGGACCAACGCGGGGGCGGGCGCATCGGGGGGCAGGTCCAGGACGCGCGCTCGGGCGGCCTGCTGCGCCTCGAGCAGCCACTCGCGGAGACGCTCGACGCCGTCGGGGCAGGCGGCCTTGATCTCCCCGAGTGTCGGCCGGGTGAGTCCCAGGCGCACGCGCATCGCGTGAATCGACTGGGCCAACCCGGAATCACCGGTGAGCGCGTTGCGCTCGGGCCGAACGATGTCGAGCGGTAGGTAGTTCCGGTCGTCGCGTCGCAGCCGTGGCAGGAGTCCGGCCCGCAGGAACGAGGACTTGCCGACCCCGGACGGTCCGAGAATCACGAACAGCGACTCCACACCGGTGTTGCGTATGCCACGCAGGCGGTCGAGCCCGTCGAGGATCTGCGCGTCCCGCCCGAAATAGACGGCGGCATCGACCTCTTCGAACGGCTCCCAGCCCCGATAGGGCGCCCGGTTCGGGTCACCCGGCGGCGGCCACGGGAAGTACTCCGCGCCGACCCCGGTCGCGCGCAACCCTGTGCGCAGCCGTTCAAGGCCGTCGGTGAGGAACACGACCGGCTCCGACCCGTCACCGAGCGACGCCTCCGTCTGTGGTCCGTCGCCGAACAGATCGCAGCGCTGCCATTCCCTGGTGATCTCGCCGCTCTCCATCGGCTCCAGCCGGACGACGAAGACCGGCTTGTTCAGGTCCTCCGCATGGCGGTACTCGAGCTTGCACTCGTGCGAGCTCTCCCAGGCCGAGGAGAGCAGGACGATGACCGCCTCGCACCGGTCCTTCGCCTTTCGCAGTGCGTCCTTCCACCGGATGCCCAGCGGGAGGCCGGTATCGGCGTCGACGTCGAGGAAGATCTCGCGGGCCAGGCCGGGCTCCCGCTCCGTCAGCCATCGCTTGAGTGCGATCGCCTGACGGCGGTCCCGGCTGGAGTAGGTGATGAACACCCGCGACATGACACTCCCATCGCAGGGTATGCGGCGTCCAGGTTCAGAATGAACCGGCTCGCGGTCGCGGGCACGCGTAGTCGACTACCCGATTGCTGTCGCTCGGCCCACCTGACCGTCGCCCGAAATGGCTGAAGGGCACGTTCGTTCGGATCAACCGAACAAACGTGCCCTTCACCGCATTTGGTGCGGGGACTATGCCTCGATGATGAACGCCTCGAGCTCGGCGCGGGCCTTGTCGTCGGCCATCTGGACCGGCGGGCTCTTCATCAGGTACGCCGACGCCGGGTAGACCGGTCCGCCGATGCCGCGGTCGAGCGCGATCTTGGCGGCGCGGACGGCGTCGATGATGATGCCTGCCGAGTTCGGCGAGTCCCAGACCTCGAGCTTGTACTCCAGGTTCAGCGGGGCGTCACCGAAGGCACGGCCCTCGAGACGGACGTACGCCCACTTGCGGTCGTCGAGCCACTCCACGTAGTCCGAGGGGCCGATGTGGACGTTGCGGTCGTGGACCTTGCCGGCGAGGGCACCGGTCAGGTTCGACGTCACGGCCTGGGTCTTGGAGACCTTCTTGGACTCCAGGCGCTCGCGCTCGAGCATGTTCTTGAAGTCCATGTTGCCACCGACGTTGAGCTGGTAGGTGCGGTCCAGCACGACACCGCGGTCCTCGAACAGCTTCGCCATCACGCGGTGGGTGATGGTGGCGCCGACCTGGCTCTTGATGTCGTCGCCGACGATCGGGATGCCGGCGTCCTTGAACTTGGCGGCCCACTCCGGGTCGGAGGCGATGAACACGGGCAGGGCGTTGACGAACGCGGCGCCCGCGTCGATCGCGCACTGGGCGTAGAACTTGTCGGCATCCTCGGAGCCCACCGGGAGGTAGGACACGACGACGTCGACCTTGGCCGCCTTGAGGGCCGCGACGACGTCGACCGGCTCGAGGTCGGAGACCTCGATGGTCTGGGCGTAGTACTTGCCGATGCCGTCGAGGGTCGGGCCCCGCTGCACGGTGACGTTGCTCGGCGGCACGTCGGCGATCTTGATGGTGTTGTTCTCGCTGGCGAGGATCGCCTCGGAGAGGTCGAAGCCGACCTTCTTGGCGTCCACGTCGAACGCGGCGACGAACTCGACGTCGCGGACGTGGTACTGACCGAACTTCACATGCATCAGGCCAGGCACGGTGGCCGTCTCGTCGGCGTCCTTGTAGTAGTGGACTCCCTGGACCAAGGACGAGGCACAGTTCCCCACGCCCACAATGGCCACGCGCACCGAGGTGCTGTTCTCACCCATGGTCGGGTTCTCCTTCTTTCTTGGGTACCGCTGTCGATGTTTGTTCGGCCACGATCAGCTCGTTGAGCCAGCGCACCTCGCGCTCGCTCGATTCGAGACCGAGCTGATGCAGCTGCCGGGTGTAGCGGTCGAGCGAACCGGTGGTCCGCCCGACGGCCTCACGGAGCCCCTCGCGGCGCTCCTCGACCTGACGTCGCCTGCCCTCGAGGATCCGCATCCGCGCCTCGGCGGGGGTGCGGCTGAAGAAGGCGAGGTGAACGCCGAAACCATCGTCCGTGTAGTTCTGCGGACCGGTGTCGGCGACCAGTTCGGCGAACCGCTGCCTGCCGGCAGGGGTCAGCTCGTATACGCGGCGGGCCCGTCGCATGGAGGCGCCCGTCGGCCCGGCGTCCTCGGCGATCAACCCGTCGGTCTGCATGCGGCGCAGTGTCGGGTAGAGCGAGCCGTAGGAGAAGGCGCGGAACGCGCCCAATAGGCCGGTCAGCCGCTTGCGCAGCTCGTATCCGTGCATGGGTGATTCGAGGAGCAGCCCGAGGATCGCGAGTTCGAGCATTACTGCACCTCCTGAGTCACCTATCGATTGATGCGACAGCAAACTATATCGCGCCGATATATAGGAGCGTACGGGAAGGCGCATTTGTGTGACAAGGCGTCACGTCTAGGCGTGCGGTCCGGGCTGGGCTAGTCCGTCGCGGGGTAGATCGAGAAGACCTCCCCGTCGAACCCCGCGGTTATGTGTCCGGACGTGCCCATCCGCCCGTCGGACAGGTACATCGACACCTCGGGGCCCTGGTCCCCGTTCTCGACGGACATGTGGATCGAATCCGGTGTGGCCACACCCAGCGTCTGCGGGGCGCCGAGCAGCAGCCCGACCACGGCCGGAATGTCGAGCCGGGCCAGATCGACTGGGACCGTCTTGGGATCCCGACCGGTGCGGGAATCGGGCTCCTGGAGTCCGTCCCGATAGTCGATGTCCTGGTACATGCCGGGTGCGCCCGGCTCGGCGCGCTTGATCCACGCGTACTCGGGATAGATCGTCGCCTCGTCGACCACCGCGTCGCCGTACCCGGCGCGCAGCTCGTCGATCATCTGGGCGAGCCCCGGCGCGGACAGCACGTTCTCGGGGCGGTCGGGAGCGTCCGCGTCGTCACCGCCGCCGATCGCGAAGTACACGACGGCGCCGAGCGCCGCGACGGCCCCGATGGCAATGGCGAGGCGCGGGCGGAGGCGAAGGCCGGGGCCGGTCGGCCGGATGGGCAGCGATCCCTTCAGCTTGTCCGGGATCTGCAGGTCCGACACCAGCGCGTCGAGCTCGGTGAGGGTCCGGGCGGACATCGCCGCCTTGGTGCGGTCGCGGTGCTCGAAGTCGGAGAGCTGGCCGTCGTCGTGGGCGGAGTCGAGGAGGCCGCACACGTCGACGCGGTCGGTGTCGCGGGCGCGCAGGCGCAGCGAGGAGTTGCTCGGCACCCGCCGAGCATACGAAGTGCCCCGTTTATCCGTGGGGTGAGTAGACGGACACGCGGGTTACCTCCCCCTTGGGACTCAGCTCCAGGGAGCCGCTCGCACCGGTCTCCTCGTTGTTCACGTTGATGGACACAGTCGGGTCGCCCCCATGGACCTGCATCCCGATGTAGCTGATCGTCCCGCCCGGCACCTGCACCGACTCGGCGGCGCCGAGGAGGTGGCCGGCCAGGGCGCCGAGGTCGACGCTCGCCAGGTCGAACGGCGGTTCGTCCCCGGAACGGCTGGACACGCTGTCGGGGTCGAAGCCGCCGCGGAAGGTGTAGTCCTGCTCGCTGCCCGGCTGGCCGGGCACCATCCGCGTGAGGTTGGTGTAGTCGCTGCGGAAGTACACGTCATAGACGAGGGTGTCACCGAACTTGTCCCGATAAATGCGGATGAAATCCTCGATGCCGGCCGCGGTGAGGGTGTCGATCGGCGCGACGACCCTCGGCGCGACATCGGCGTACTTGTCGGGAGCAGGCGGTGCGGGGTGATTCGGTGCCACCGGCGCGATTGGCGGGGCGGCCGCCGCGGGATCGGGGCCGTCCTGGTTGATCAGGACGAGCGTCACCGCAGCCGCGACCACGGCGGCGGCGACGCCTGCCAGCAGGACCCCACGGCGCGGCGGTGCGGGCCGGTCCGCCGCGGTGAGCGTGTCGGTCAGGGCCGTCGGCAGCTGCAGGTCGGTGACCAGTGACTCCAGCTCTCCGAGAGTTCTGGCGGACATGGCCGCGGCCGTGCGCGACTTGTGCTCGTCGAAATCGAGCTGGCCCTCGCCGTACCCGGCGTCGAGCAGCGTGCAGGTGTTCGAGCGGTCGATGTCCCGCGCTCGGGTCGTATTGCGGCTGGCCACGGTCGAAATGATAGGAGAAGCGGCGCGGCGGGGTCCGGCAGCCGGGTAGTGGCGCGATCGACAGTGCCGATTCGCGATCCGGCGCGGGCACGGCGCAGCCACTGGTGGGGCGG
The DNA here is from genome assembly GCF_001984015.1 of Rhodococcus sp. MTM3W5.2. Classification (NCBI taxonomy): domain Bacteria; kingdom Bacillati; phylum Actinomycetota; class Actinomycetes; order Mycobacteriales; family Nocardiaceae; genus Rhodococcus; species Rhodococcus sp. MTM3W5.2. The sequence continues at coordinate 127,147 of NZ_CP019572.1, forward strand.
GGTGCGCCACGGGTGTCGGCCCGGCGTGTCGCAGCTCGCGCCGCCGCCAACCCGAGACCTCGCACGATTGCCCACGTACTCTGGTCACGTGCGATTGCAGCGGCAGGTGGTGGACTACGCGCTACAGCGGCGATCCCTGCTGGCCGAGGTCTACTCCGGCCGGACGGGTGTCGCCGAGGTGTGCGATGCCGGTCCCTACCTGCTGCGCGCGGCGAAGTTCCACGGCAGGGGCTCCGACGCGACCTGTCCGATCTGCAGGAAAGAACAGCTCACCCTCGTCTCGTGGGTGTTCGGCGACAGGCTGGGCCCGATCTCGGGCTCGGCGCGTACGTCGGAGGAGCTGGTTCGGCTGGCGACGACCCAGGAGGAGTTCTCCGTCCACGTCGTCGAGGTGTGCCGCACCTGCAGTTGGAACCACCTGGTGCAGTCGTATGTGCTCGGAGCGGCCCCCGCCCCGAAACGGGCTCGCCGCCCCTCGGGTGCGCGTGCGCCGAGTCGCCGCATTGCGAGTGAGTGAGCACCACCAACCCGCCGAACGATGTAACTGACACAGCCGTGTCTACGTGAGCACTGGAGATTCCTACGTGAGTTCCCCCTACGACAACATGCAGGGTGGTCGACCCGCCGGACAGCCGCGGCCGAGTGGCCCGCCACCGGGCGGCCGACCGCCGGGGTACTCACAGCCCAACGCTCAACCCGGATACCCGCAGGCCCGGCCCAACCAGGCGCCCGGGTACCCGCAGGGCGCGCCGCCGCGCCCCAACCAGGCCCCGGATATCCGCCGCCGAACCACGGGCAGGTCAACTATGCCGCGCGTGGTCAGGCGCCCCGTCCCGCGGCGCAGCGGCCGCCGGCCCAGCGCCCCCGGCGCAGCGGCCCGCCGCGCCCCGCACCGCGTCGGGTAGCGGCAACGGACCCGGCGGTCGTCCCCCGGCGGGCCCGCCGCCGAAGGGCAGGGGTGGCTCGTCCGGCGGTCAGCCGCCGAAGCCGCCGAAGAAGGGCGGCTCGAAGCGCTGGAAGATCATCCGCCGCACCGTGATCAGCCTTGTCGCCGTCGGACTGGTGGTGCCGTTGCTGGCGTTCATGGTCGCCTACACGGGCGCCGACGTGCCCAAGCCCGGCGACATCAAGACGAACCAGGTCGCCACGATCTACAACAGCGACGGCACCTCCGTGATCAGCACGATCGTCCCGCCGGAGGGCAACCGCACCGACGTCACCATCGATCAGATCCCGCCGCACGTGCGCAACGCCGTGCTCTCGGCCGAGGATCGGGACTTCTACACCAATCCCGGGTTCTCCGTCTCCGGCTTCGCCCGGGCCGCGCGAGACAATGTCCTCGGCAGGGAAGACGCGGGCGGTGGCTCGACCATCACCCAGCAGTACGTGAAGAACGCGCTGGTCGGTGACGAGCGCGCCCTCACCCGCAAGATGCGCGAGCTGGTCATCTCCTCGAAGATGGCCCGGCAGTGGTCCAAGGACGACATCCTTGTCGCCTACCTGAACACCATCTATTTCGGCCGCGGCGCATACGGCATCGCGGCGGCATCGAAGGCCTACTTCAACAAGCCGGTCGAGGAGCTCACGGTCGAGGAGGGCGCCGTGCTCGCGGCGAGCATCCAGCTGCCGTCGCTGCTCGACCCGGAGACGAACCCGACCGGCGCCGCAACCCGGTGGGGCTACGTCCTCGACGGCATGGTCAGTGCGAACACCCTCAGCGCCGGCGAGCGGGCGGGCGCCAAGTACCCGCACACGATCTCGCAGTCCGAGGTCGACAACGGCGTCTCGGCGAAGGGTCCTGACGGCCTGATCCGTAGCCAGGTGATCAAGGAACTCGCCGCGAACGGCATCAACGAGCAGGTCCTCAACACCGAGGGACTGCAGATCACCACGACCATCGACAAGCAGGCCCAGCAGGCCGCGGTCGACGCGGTCAACAACAACATGGAGGGCGAGAAGCCCGAGCTGCGCACTGCGGTCGTGTCGGTCGACCCGAAGACCGGCGGGGTGAAGGCCTACTACGGCGGCGCCGACGGCGCCGGCTTCGACTTCGCCCAGTCCGGGCTGCAGACCGGTTCGTCGTTCAAGGTGTTCGGTCTCGCGGCCGCGCTCGATGAGGGCATCCCCCTGTCGAAGATGTACGACAGCGGGCCGCTGACGATCGGCGGCATCACCATCACCAACGTCGAGGGCGAGTCCTGCGGCACCTGCACCATCGCCGAGGCGCTCAAGCGTTCGCTGAACACCAGCTTCTACCGGCAGATGATGTCCATCGAGAACGGCCCGGAGAAGATCGCGGACATCGCGCACAAGGCCGGTATCCCCGAGGAGATCCCCGGGGTGGTCGAGGGCATCACCCTGCAGGAGCCGAACGGGTCATCCGAGTACGGAATCGTGCTGGGCCAGTACCAGTCCCGGGTGATCGACATGGCATCCTCGTACGCGACCCTTGCCGCCTCCGGCGTCTACCGCGCGCCGCACTTCGTGCAGAAGGTCGTCACCGGCGACGGCACCGTGCTGCTCGATCGCGGGCCCGCGACCGCGGGCGAGGCCCGGCTCAAGCCCGCCGTCGCCGACAACGTCACCTCCGCCATGCAGCCGATCGCGGCCTACTCCCGCAACCACGGCCTGGCCGGTGGGCGTCCGTCCGCCGCGAAGACCGGCACCGCGCAGCTCGGCGACACCGGTGAGAACAAGGACGCGTGGATGGTCGGCTACACCCCGTCGCTGGCCACCGCCGTGTGGGTGGGCACCGAGCAGGGCCTGCCGCTGCAGAACAGCTACGGCGGACTGATGTACGGCTCGGGGCTCCCGTCCGACATCTGGAAGGCCACGATGGACGGCGCGCTCAAGGGCACCGACGTCGAGACCTTCCCGAAGCCCGAGGCGATCGCCGGTCAGGCAGGCGTGCCCGCGTACACAGCGCCGTACGTGCCGCCGAAGACCACGGCCGTCACGCCGAGCCCGACGCCTGCGCCGGGACTGACGCTGCCGCCGGTCATCATCACCCCGCGCCAGGTGGAGGTCCTGCCCGGCGTCACGATCCCGCTGCCGGGACTGGCACCGAAGCCGACCACACCGCCAGCGACGGTCGATCCGGGTCCGTCGCCGGGCCAGCCGACGCAGGAAGAGGTCGAGGCCGAGGAGGGTCTGAGCCCGGGAGCCAACGCGCAAGGGGCCGGGGGTAACCCGCAGGGAGCGCCGATCCGGCCGAACCGTTAGCCGATCGGTAACGTCACTGCGGTGGCCGAGCAACCTGACGACAGCACCGTGACGGTCGTGCCGCATGCTCCACCGCAGGAGCTTGCGGGCGGCGCGGTCATTGCCTCGCCGGGACCGTTGGCGGACGACTGCCGGTCCGTGGTGGACCGGGACCTGCCCGGGCGCACCGATCCGATGGTGGCCGAGCTCAGCGGCGTCATCGGCGGACCGGTCGGGCGGCACGCGCTCGTCGGCAGGACCCGCTTCCTCACCCCGCTGCGGGTGATCCTGCTGCTGGCGGTCGTCTTCCTCGCCCTCGGCTGGTCCACCAAGGCGGCGTGCCTCCAGCAGGCCCCGAACGGGCCAGGCGGTGCGCTCGGCCTGGACTGGAGCGGCAGCCGCCAGTACACCGCGCTGTGCTACTCGGACACGGTGCCGCTGTACGGCGCGGAACGGCTCGACGAGGGCGCCTTCCCGTACAAGAAGTCGTGGGAGGAGAAGTCCGGCGACGGGGCGACGCAGGTGCGGTACATGGAGTACCCGGTGCTCGCGGGGCTCTACCAATACGGCTCGATGAAGGTCGCCAAGGCCTGGGATGCGGTCTCCTGGTTGCCAGGGGCGCTGCAGGTGGTCCTCTACTTCAACGTGGTCGCGCTGGGATTGTCGCTGGCGTGGCTGGTCACGGTCTGGGCGACGGTGCTACTGGCAGGCAGGCGGGTCTGGGACGCCGCGCTGGTCGCGGTGTCCCCGCTGGTGGTGGTGCACGCGTTCACCAACTTCGACCCGCTGGCGACAGCCTTCGCGGCGGGCGGCCTGCTCGGTTGGGCGCGCAGGCGGCCGGTGCTGGCCGGCGTGCTGCTCGGGCTCGGCGGTGCCACCAAGATGTACCCGCTGCTGCTGCTCGGTCCGTTGCTGGTGCTGTGCCTGCGGACCGGCCGGATGCGGCCGTGGTGGCAGGCCGTGGCGGGCGCGGCCGCGGCCTGGCTGGTGGTGAATCTGCCCATCGCCCTGCTGTTCCCGGCCGGCTGGCGGGAGTTCTTCCGGCTCAACTCCGAGCGTGGCGCCGACCCGGACTCGATCTACAACGTGATCTCCTCGTTCACCGGCTGGACCGGTTTCGACGGTCCGCTGCCCGCCGGTGAGACGCCGACGAATCTGAACGCGGTGTCGCTGGTGCTGTTCGCCGCCGCCTGCGTTGGCATCGGATACCTGGCCCTGACCGCTGCCCGCAGGCCCCGCGTCGCGCAGCTGTGCTTCCTGGTGATCGCGGCCTTCCTGCTCACCAACAAGGTGTGGAGCCCGCAGTACTCGCTCTGGCTGGTTCCGCTCGCGGTGCTCGCGCTGCCGCATCGTCGAATCCTGTTGGCGTGGATGACGATCGATGCCCTCGTCTGGGTGCCGCGGATGTACTACTACCTGGGCGTCCAGAACAAGGGCCTGCCGGAGCAGTGGTTCACGGCGACGGTGATCGTCCGGGATGTAGCGGTCGTCGCGCTGTGCGTGCTGGTGATCCGGCAGATCCGCCGTCCCGAGCTGGACCTGGTGCGCGGCGGTGGGGTGGACGACCCGGTCGGCGGTGTCCTCGACGGCGCGCCGGACCGGCCGCCGGGATGGCTGCCGTCCTGGCTGTGCCCGCGGGAGCGACGCGGCACGCAGGCGTGGTCCGAGGCGCCGGCTATTCGCTGATCCGCGCCTCGAGTTGGGCGCGGGCGAGCGGCCAGTCGTCGTCGATCATCGAGAAAAGCGCTGTGTTCCGCCAACTTCCGTCCTGGCGGCGGCGGTGTTTGCGGAGCAGCCCCTCGAACTCGGCGCCGAGCTTGGCGATCGCGCCGCGCGAGTGCGCGTTGAGCTCGTCGGTGTGCCATTCGATTCGCACCGCGCCGAGGTCCTCGAAGGCCCGGCGCAGCAGCAGCAGCTTGGCCTCCGGGTTGATCCGGCCGCCCTGGGCGGAGCGGGAGAGCCAGGTGTAGCCGATCGCGAGCGACTGGTGCAGCGGGTCGATCTGGTAGTACGAGGTGGTGCCGACCACCACGCCGGTCGCGGTGTCGATCTGGACGTACGCCAGCCGCCGGGGGTCGTCGAGTGCGTGGGAGATGTATTCGGTTGCGTCCGAGACGCTTTCGATCGGTCGCCAGGTCCAGCGGAACAGCGTCGGGTCGTCCGCGGCCCGGTACAGGTCCTCGGCATGCGCGAGGGTCAGTGGCTCGAGGCGGACGTACTCGCCGGTGAGCGTGGGCTGTTCGAACCAGGGACCGGTCATGGTGCCGCCGTGAGGGCCGAATCCCGGTGACCGAGGCCGTGCCGCGGGCCCGCATCGGCGCCCGCGGCGTCCCATCGGGGGCGTGCCCGGAGGAAGACGAAGAACAGCACCACCAGCAGCGCCGCGCGGCCCCAGACGCCGAACTGCACGACGAACTCCATCACGGCCGCGTCCGATCCGGTCGCGAGCTCGTAGAAGTAGCGGAACACCCCGATCCCCATCGCCAGGTCGGCGAGCAGGTAGCCCCCGATCAGCGCCCACGGCACCCGCAGCAGCACCAGGAAGGGGATCAGCCACAGCGTGTACTGCGGCGAATGCACCTTGTGCAGCAGCATGAAGCCGCACAGCATCGCCGCGCTCACCGCGATCCACGGGTAGCTGCCCTCGCGGCGATACCGGCGCCAGCCGAGCCAGAGCGCCAGCGCGAACGACGCGGCGATGAGCAGCGGTGAGGCCACCGCGACGAAGGACGCGTAGGCGCTGTCCGGGCCCTCGACGCCGCCGAACAGCTGCCGCACACCCCAGTACCAGATCGAGTTGGTGGTGATGTCGGCCTGGCGATCGGACTGGAAGGTGAACGAGGCGAGCCACCCGGGGTAGCCGGCGAGCGCGAACGGCAGGTTGATCGCGATCACCGTGCCCGCCGCCGCGGCGGCCACCATCAGCGCGCCCTTGGGGTCGAACCGGCCCCGCACCGAGGCGGGCAGCTCGGCGCCACCGGCGCCACCGGTGAACACGAAGGCCATCAGCGGCAGCACGAACGCGCCCGGGTAGATCTTCAGGCACAGGCCGATCGCCAGCAGGACGGCGGCGCCGATCGCCCTGGTGCGCAGCGGGATCCGCTGGTAGTACACGACCACGAAGACCGCCGCTGTTGCGGCCGCGACGACCGGCAGCTCCCAGTTGTGGAAGGCGTACAGCACCAGGGGCGGGGCGGCCGCCCACAGCAGCGCAGGCCAGCCCGCGAGGCGGCCGAGCATCCACGCGGTTGCGAGGCCGAACGGCACCAGGATCAGCGCAGAGTTCAGCAGGAACTCGGCGTCGTTGTGTGCTCCGATCCCGCCGAGCCACATCAGCAGCCCGCTGAGCACGGGGTACTCGACGGTGCCGCCGGTCAGGAATCCGTCGGGCGTGATGCCGCCCGTGAGGTAGGGGAAGACGTGGTTGTCGATGTCGCGGCCGAGCCAGAGGAACTGGATGTCGGAGTAGCAGAAGTTGCTGTCCTTGATCCGGTCGAAGACGAGGCTGCGACCGTTCTCGGCGAACGGGGCGCCCGCGCACCTGGCCTTGTTCAGATAGCCGAGGGCGAGGGTGAGCCCGCACAGCAGCGTCACGGTGACCGCCACCGCCGGTGTCCCTGCCTGGGCGCGCGTCCGCATGGTTGTCAGCCTAGGTGGTCCCGGCCGCGGGAGGGATCCCTCCGCCCTCGCGGCCGTCGCCCGGACGGACGCGATTTCGCAGGTCAGGGGCCGCTCGTGTAACCTGCATGGGTTGCTGACGCAACGACCCTCCTGTCACGGATAGTCCGTGGCCGTTTCACTAGTCCATAGGAGGTGATGAGGTCTTATGCGTCATTACGAATTGATGGTCATCCTTGACCCCAGCCTGGACGAGCGCACCGTCGCTCCGTCGCTGGATACGTTCCTCAATGTTGTTCGCCAGGACGGCGGCAGTGTCGACAAGGTCGACGTTTGGGGTAAGCGCCGTCTCGCCTACGAGATCGCCAAGCACAGCGAAGGCATCTACGCGGTGATCGACATCAACGCGACCCCTGCCACCGTGAACGAGCTGGATCGTCAGCTCGGCCTGAACGAGTCGGTGCTCCGCACCAAGGTTCTGCGCCACAACAAGTGATTTCTGTCTGCGCGTGGCCCTAGGCTCGGCGCAACAGGATTCCACACACTGCAGGAGGAACCCACATGGCAGGCGACACCGTGATCACCGTCATCGGAAACTTGACGGCTGATCCCGAGCTTCGATTCACCCCCGCGGGGGCAGCGGTTGCGAACTTCACCGTCGCATCGACGCCCCGCACCTTCGACCGTCAGTCCAATGAATGGAAAGACGGCGAGGCGCTCTTCATGCGCTGCAACATCTGGCGTGAGGCCGCAGAGAACGTTGCCGAGTCCCTGACTCGCGGTTCTCGGGTGATCGTGAGCGGACGGCTCAAGCAGCGGTCCTACGAGACTCGCGAGGGCGAGAAGCGCACTGTCATGGAACTCGAGGTCGACGAGATCGGCCCCTCGCTCAAGTACGCCACGGCCAAGGTCAACAAGGCCAACCGCGGTGGCGGCGGAGGCGGCGGAGGGTTCAGTTCCTCGGGCGGTTCGGGCGGCGGACGCCCGGCTGCCAACTCCGGCGGCGACGACCCGTGGGGCAGCGCCCCGCAGGCGTCCGGCTCGTTCGGTGGCTCCGGTGGTGGAAACGACGAACCCCCGTTCTGATCCCCGCTCTGGCGACAGCGCCGGGATCTGATGCGAACGAACATTGAAAGTACGGAGAAAGACAATGCCGAAGCCGCCGTTGCGCGACAAGGTGATGAAGAAGAAGGTCTGCTCCTTCTGTAAAGAGAAGAACACGCAGATCAACTACAAGGACACGACGCTGCTGCGTAAGTACGTCAGCGACCGCGGCAAGATCCGCGCGCGCCGTGTCACCGGCAACTGCGTCCAGCACCAGCGGGACGTGGCCGTTGCCGTGAAGAACTCGCGTGAGGTCGCTCTGCTTCCTTACGTCTCGACGGCTCGCTAAGGAAAGGGAAGACATGAAGCTGATCCTCACTGCAGACGTGGACAACCTCGGTGCGCCCGGCGACACCGTTGAGGTCAAGGACGGTTACGGCCGTAACTACCTGCTGCCCCGCGGTCTCGCGATCGTCGCCACCCGTGGCGCCGAGAAGCAGGTCGAAGGCATCCGCCGTGCGCAGGAAGCCCGCGCCGTGCGCGGACTCGACCACGCCAAGGAGATCAAGGCCGCGATCGAGGGCCTCGAGAGCGTCTCGCTGACCGTCAAGACGGCCGGCGACTCGGGCAAGCTGTTCGGCTCGGTCACCGCCGCCGACGTTGCCGGCGCCATCAAGGCCGCCGGTGGCCCTGTCGTCGACAAGCGCAGCCTCGAGCTGCCGAAGGCGCACATCAAGGCGACCGGCAAGCACGCCGTGGTTGTGAACCTGCACCCCGACGTCGTTGCCAAGTTCCACCTGAACGTGGTCGCCGGCTAGTCCGACCCACGTTCGCCCTCGGGGCCCCGCGGACCTATGGTCTGCGGGGCCCCGAGTCGTTTGTGGATAACTTTCCGCCCGTTGTGACCTGGTCCCAAGACAAGCGTCCAGTTCGTGTGATCGATCACTGTGATGGAACTCATATTGCGAGGTCAGCGTGTTTCGGCAACACGCCCGGATGCCCAACCCGTGGGACACGCCGAAAGTATTTTCATCCACAGGTGTGTGAATAGGAAAAGGTACGATCACCTGCGCAGATGGAAGGTGGTCACACAGTTATCCTCAGGTTGTCCCCAGGGCGCTAACACTGGTCAACTGCGGTTTCCACAATTCATCCACAGTTGTGTACACAGTCCGTGTTGAACGAGCCGGTCCGGATGCCTAACGTCGTGCGCGCGCGTCCTGCGGCGGCGGTGCCGGACCCGATTTCTGGGGTCGGGATCAGCCTGTCGGTCCGGGCGCGTATGTATTGCGTGTGGACGCACCGGACGGCGTGGCCGACCGGGCGTCGAGGTTTGCGGGAGAGGACGGTTATCGCGTGGCGGTTGTCGATGATCGGGGTCACTCGGACTACTCGGAGCCGGCTGAGCCGCCCCGTGAGGATTTCGGGCGCCAGCCGCCACAGGACATGGCGGCCGAGCAGTCCGTGCTCGGCGGCATGCTGCTGAGCAAGGACGCGATCGCGGACGTGCTCGAGCGGCTGCGGCCCGGCGACTTCTACCGGCCCGCCCACCAGAACGTCTACGACGCGATCCTGGACCTGTATGCCCGCGGCGAGCCCGCCGACCCGGTGACTGTGTCGGCCGAGCTGGAGCGGCGTGGCGACCTGCGCCGGGTGGGTGGCGCACCGTATCTGGTGACGCTCACCCAGACGGTGCCGACCGCCGCGAACGCCGGCTACTACGCCGAGATCGTCGCGGAGAAGTCGATCCTGCGCCGCCTGGTCGAGGCAGGCACCCGGATCGTGCAGTACGGCTACGCCGGGTCCGAGGGCCAGGACGTGGCCGAGGTGGTCGACCGCGCGCAGGCCGAGGTCTACGACGTCACCGAGCGCCGCACCAACGACGACTTCGTTGCGCTCGAGGAGCTGCTCCAGCCGACGATGGACGAGATCGACTCCATCGCCAGCCGCGGCGGCCTCTCGCTCGGCGTGCCCACCGGGTTCACCGAGCTCGACGAGGTCACCAACGGCTTGCACCCCGGGCAGATGATCATCGTCGCGGCCCGCCCCGGTGTTGGTAAGTCGACCATCGGGATGGACTTCCTGCGGTCCTGCTCGATCAAGCACGGCATGGCCAGCGTCATCTTCTCCCTCGAGATGGGAAAGACCGAGATCGTCATGCGCCTGCTGTCGGCGGAGGCGAAGATCAAGCTCGCCGACATGAAGTCCGGCAAGATGAACGACGAGGACTGGACCAAGCTGGCGCGCCGGATGAGCGAGATCAGCGAGGCGCCGTTGTTCATCGACGACTCCCCCAACCTGACCATGATGGAGATCCGCGCGAAGGCGCGCCGTCTCAAGCAGAAGCACGACATCAAGCTGATCGTGCTCGACTACCTGCAGCTGATGTCGTCCGGCAAGAAGGTCGAATCGCGTCAGCAGGAGGTCTCCGAGTTCTCCCGAAGCCTCAAGCTGCTGGCCAAGGAGCTCGAGGTTCCGGTGGTCGCGATCTGTCAGCTCAACCGTGGTCCCGAGCAGCGAACCGACAAGCGCCCCATGGTGTCCGACCTCCGTGAGTCCGGCTCGCTCGAGCAGGACGCCGACATGGTCATGCTGCTGCACCGGCCCGACGCCTTCGAGCGGGACGACCCGCGTGGCGGCGAGGCCGACATCATCCTCGGCAAGCACCGTGGTGGCCCCACCGCCACGATCACGGTCGCGCACCAGTTGCACCTGTCGCGGTTCGTGGACATGGCGCGGGGCTAGCACAGACACCGAATATTGAGACAGAATTCGGACATGTTGAGATGTTGAGACAAGAACCTGAGGTTTTGTGATCCGATGAGACGGACGTGTCCCGAATGACCAGCAGGTGAGGTTGTCTCCGGTCCAGTTGCGTTGACTCGCTGATACCGGTTACGGCTGGCCGGGTGCGATCCCGAGTGCCGCCCGGAGCTGGCCATGCAGTTCGCGTGCATCTTCCTGGTATGTAACCGAGGCGCCGTAGAGCACCTCGAACGCGGCCTGCCTCGGGTCCGGCTTTGCGGCCGCGAAGATCGTGGGGAGCGCAAACGCGGGACGGCTGATCGGACCCATGTCGAACGGGTCGAACTCCCCGATGGAGTAGATCACGCCCTGTCTGTTACTCACACGGTCCGGCGCTTCTCGTCGGCGCTCGGCCTCGAAGTGTGCGGATGTTTGCCACCTTCGCCGGCGACCTCCGTTCTCCGCGATGCAGGAATCCACCCCGACGAACTGATCTCATGGCAGGCCGCACCGTTGTCTGTGAACCTCAAGCGACGTGCTCGTACACAGCTTGCTCAGTGGCCAGCATTCGCGAAGGTGTGCGCCTCGCTAGAGCTGGATGCCGTCGTTCGCGGCTGCGAGCATGGCCTGGAGTAGTGCTGGCTGAGGTTCGCTATGCCAGGGTGCTGGCCATCGAAGACTGTCGCGCCGTCGGGGAGGGCTCCGTCAGATTCAGTCATGTCGCCATCGGCATCGGTCCGCGTATCTCTGGTGCCGCCTACCTCAGACCCGCACTGCACCAGGTCCAGTCGTCCCCGATGGCGATGCCGACCGGTCGACGACGATCCCGACGGTTACAGCGAAGATGACGAGGACCAGGCCGACAATGGTCGGTCTGGGAGTCCTGCGGGTCTTCGGTCGTGCTGCGGTCTGGCCCATACTGCTCAATCAAGGTAATGCGCTGTTGCCAGCCCGAAGGCGATTTTTGATACGCCGGCGATATACGCGGCCGCCTAACATGTCGAGCATGCGTGTGTTGGTCGTCGAGGACGAGCGGTTCATGGCGGAAGCCATCCGCGATGGGCTGCGCCTGGAAGCGATCGCGGCCGACATCGCAGGTGATGGGGACACTGCCTTGGATCTGTTGGGCGTCAACGCCTACGACATCGCCGTCCTCGACCGTGATATCCCCGGCCCCTCCGGTGACGAGATCGCCCAGCGCATCGTCGCTTCCGGTGGCGGCATACCAATCCTGATGCTCACTGCCGCGGACCGGATGGACGACAAGGCCTCCGGGTTCGAGCTCGGTGCCGACGACTACCTCACCAAGCCGTTCGAGCTGCAAGAGCTCGTGCTCCGTCTCCGGGCACTCGACCGCAGGCGCGCGCACAGCAGGCCGCCCGTGCGGGAGATCGCTGGTCTGCAGCTGGACCCGTTCCGTCGCGAGGTCTACCGGGACGGCCGGTACGTCGCGCTGACCCGGAAGCAGTTCGCGGTGCTCGAAGTTCTCGTCGCTGCCGAGGGCGGTGTGATCAGCGCCGAGGAGTTGCTGGAGCGGGCGTGGGACGAGAACGCCGATCCGTTCACGAATGCCGTGCGCATCACGGTCTCGACGTTGCGCAAGCGGCTCGGCGAACCGTGGCTGATCGCCACGGTGCCGGGGGTCGGGTACCGCATCGATACCGAACCGGACGCCAGGGGCGGCGGCGACGGTGGATAGAGCGCCTGGGTTGGGCGTTCGCCTCAAACTCACTCTCAGTTATGCCGGGTTCCTCATGCTCGCTGGTGTCTTGCTCCTTGCAGCGGTTTGGGTCTTCCTGCTGAGAGGGCGGTCCACGAATTTCCAATTCCCTGATCTGGCCGACTTTGCCCGGGTCTTCGACCCGAGCAACTTCGGTCCCGTGGTGTTTGTCCCAGCAGCGATCTTGGCGCTCGGGTTCTTGCTGGTGTTCGGCCTTGTGGGTGGTTGGATTCTCGCAGGCCGAATGCTTGCCCCGTTGACGCGCATTACGCGCGCCGCGCGGGAGGCGGGGAGTGGCTCGCTGTCGTACCGGATCGAACTGGAGGGACGCAACGACGAGTTCCGTGAACTTGCCGATGCCTTCGACGCCATGCTCGCACAGCTCGAAGCACGAGACGCCGCGCAGCAGCGATTCGCCGCCAACGCCTCCCACGAGCTGCGCACCCCGCTGGCGATCACAAAAACCCTTCTCGATGTCGCCCGCAACGATCCGAACCGCGACGGCGGCGAGCTCGACGAACGCCTCCGCGCTGTCAATGCACGAGCGATCGAGCTCACCGAGGCATTGCTCCTGCTCAGCCGTACCGACCAACGGTCCTTCAGCAGAGAAGACGTCGATCTGTCGCTCATCGCGGAAGAAGCCGCCGAGACGCTCCTCCCGTTCGCGGAGAAGCACGGCGTCAGCATCGAGACCTCCGGGGACATCGCGCCGGTCATCGGCTCACACGCACTCTTGCTGCAGTTGACTACGAACCTTCTGCACAATGCGATCGTCCACAACGTCCCCGAGCACGGCAGGGTGCAGATCAGCACCGCCATCGGCCCCGAGTCCGTCATGCTCACGGTCGAGAACACCGGCGACAAGCTCAGTCCACAGTTGGTCTCGACACTCACCGAGCCGTTTCAGCGCGGCACTGCTCGCACCCGCGGGGACGATGCGAGGGTGGGCCTTGGCCTGGCGATCGTCAAGAGCATCACTCAGGCACACGACGGATCCCTCACGCTCAGCCCCCGAGCTGCCGGCGGGCTCTCCGTCGCAGTGCGACTGCCCGCCGCTCAGCGACGACCGTAAGCACGTGCCGGGCCAGCAGCGAACCCACGTCGGGTGCGCCGGCTGCCAACGCATGAGCCGACATCACCGCTCTCCGCTCGGTATCGGCGAGCAGCGGGATCAGAGTGGTTTCGATCCATCCGGCGTTGAGATCGGAATCGTCGACGATCACTGCCCCGCCGGCAGCAACGACCGCCTCGGCGTTCAAGCGCTGCTCACCGCCGCGCAGCGGCAGCGGCACATAGGCGGCCGGTAAGCCGACAGCGGCGAGTTCGGCGCACGTCATCGCCCCCGAGCGGCAGATCGCGAAGTCGGCTGCGGCGTAGGCGTACTGCATCTCATCGACGTACGGGACGACGACGTAGGGCGGGTCGCCGGGGTCGCCGTCGGGCGGCTCGACTATGCGCTGTGGCCCGGTGATGTGCAGCACCTGCACGCCGGCCGCCCGCAACGCTGTTACAGCGCCGGCCACGGCGGCGTTGATCGCTTGAGCTCCCTGCGAACCGCCAGTGACCATCAGTACCGGCTCGTCCAGGCGCAGGCCGAACCGTTGCCGAGCCGCCTCGCGCAGCGCGGCCCGGTCGAGCCTGGTGATCGCCGGCCGCAGCGGGATGCCGATCGCGCTGGCGTGAGCCAGGTGGACACGGGGCGCGGCGGTAAATACGTGGGTCGTCATCCGGGCCGCCAGTCGGTTCGCCACTCCAGGCCGGGCATTCGCCTCATGGACGACGATCGGCATTCCTCGTTGGCGTGCGGCAATATAAGCGGGCATGGCCACGTAGCCCCCGAAGCCCACCACGACCTCGGCCCGCACGCGGTCGAGTACGGCTCCGGTCGCCCGGACGGAGTCGCGCAGTCTGCCCGGCGTGTGCAGCAGGTCGCGGCTCAGCTTGCGCGGCAGTGGCACAGGCGGGATAAGTTCGAGCGAATAGCCGCGGGCAGGGATGAGCGTGGTGTCCAGGCCACGGACAGTGCCGAGCGCGGTGATCTCGGCCGTGGGCTCCAGCAGGCTCAGCGCGTCGGCGAAGTTCATCGTGGGCTCTATGTGCCCGGCCGAATGGCCGCCCGCGACAACGACGCGCGGTGCGGGTTCGCCAGCCAGCATCACGATGCCCCTCTGACCAAGATTCCTCGGTTGGCATGAAACCGCTCGAACACATGCATGGGCAGCGATGCAGAGTCTGAATTGTGGGAGTAGCCCGACGGATTATGAAACCGCACCACTCCATCATCGACTGCATAGATCAGCACAAGATGGCCTCCTCGTCGCGGCTCGTAGGTGTTGGGATCGCGAATCTCGGGTGATACCGAAGCGATCATGACCTGGCCGGGCCGCAGCTCTCGGGCCGATACCTGAATCGGGGTGTGCTCGACCAGTTGGCAGTCGAATCCGAATTGTGTGCTGACCCACGCCATGAATGGCCTGTAGAGCAGGCCGTGGACCTTGCCCGAAGGCTCCACCACATAGCAACCCCACTCGACGGCCAGCGCAAGGAGTTCGCCTATCGACAGTCGGACGTCAGTCCAGCCGTGGAGCAGCGACTGGAGACACGCCAAGCCGCAGACCTTGCGAGACCAGAACAGGTACTCCTCACGCGAGGGATATCCGTCGGAGGCCCAGTCGTGCAGTTTCGATGGATCGGTGTGTCGCAAGAAGACCTCCAGCCCCGATGGGCCAGTGCGCCGCATCACGACCTCGTCGTTGTTCGCCAAACGCCCCCACTGCGAGACACAATGGAGACCCATCACGTGATCGGAAAGTCGAAGTAGACATCTGGATATGGTTCGCGTTTCAGCGTGTAGTGCCACCACTCGCAGTCGTACCGATCAAATCCGCAGTCCTCCATGATGGAACGAAGAAGCTCACGATTCTTGGACTCGATTGGCTTGATTCCTCGCGCTCGATGACCTGAGATCGGGTCCATGAGGTCGTGGTCGCCACCCATAGGAGCAAGTTCACCGGTCGCAAGGTGATAGAGCGTCAGGTCAACGGCGCCGCCCCTACTGTGGCCCGACTGGGTTGCCACGTATCCCTTTTCGAGCATCTCGGGTCTGTCGATATTGGGATAATGCCGCTGCTTCGTCTGGCCATCCTCCGGCTGTTCTGACCAGCGTAGGAAGCTGTCGACGGCGCGTCGAGGACGGTAGCCGTCCCAGAGAAGCAATCCGAAGCCGAGGGAAGCTGCCTTCTCGCGTACTTGCGCGAGGGCCGCGCACAAAGCCCGGGTGCCGACGATCCGATTCGCGAGGTAGCCGTCTACCGGTTTGCCGGTGAAGTTGTCCCACGTGGCGTACTTGGCATCCCAGCGGACTCCGGGCACCCAGTCGTCGACGTAGACGAAGTCGTCGTTCATCGCTTCTTCCCGTGCATTGTCATCGAGATGAGCCGGTCGATCATGTCGGAGATCGGCAGTCCCGCGGCGGCCATCATCCGCGGGTACCGGCTGTACGACGTCATACCGGGCATGGTGTTGACCTCGTTGAGGACCACCCGCCCGTCGTCGGTGAGGAACATGTCAACACGGGCAAGTCCCTTACAGCCCAGGGTGCGGTAGATGACCTTTGCGGTCTCTTGGACGAGTCGGCGCGATTCGTCGGAGATGTCGGCGGGAACGATGAACGTCGAGTTCTCCGATCCGGTTTCGGGTGAGTCCTCCTGGTGGATCCTGAAGAATCCGTGCGAGAGGTCGACGCGGTCCACCTCCCCAGTGATCAGGCCGAATAGTTCACCCATGACCGCGCAGCCGATCTCGCTGCCGGCCACGGCTTCTTCGATCAGGACCTTCGAGTCGTACTGTCGCGCCGCGCTCAGCGCGTTCGGCAGCTCGTCTTCACGGGTGACCTTGCTGACGCCGAAAGATGAACCCGAACGGGCCGGCTTCACGAAGACCGGATAGCGAAGATGATCGGCGTCGACCTTCTCGTTCTCCGCGACAACCCAAAAGGTCGGCGTGGCGATTCCCGCGCTCTTGGCCACGGTGTAGGCCAGGGCCTTGTCCATGCACACAGCCGAGCCCTGGATGTCGCAGCCGACGTAGGGGATGCCGGCGAGCTCCAACAGGCCTTGGATCGCGCCGTCTTCGCCGAGCTTGCCGTGAAGTACGGGGAAGACGAGGTCGAGGCGCACGGTTTCGTAGCCCCCCTGCTCCATGACCAGCAGGCCGTGCACACTTCGATCGGGTGACAGCACGGCGGGACGGGCGCTGCGATTCTCCCAATCCGCGTCGGGGCCGTCACAGAGCTTCCACTCGCCGCCGGTCGTGATGCCGATCCAGAACGGTTCGTACTTCTCCGTGTCGAGATTTCTTGCCACCTCTCGCGCCGACTTGATGGAGACGGGATGTTCTTCGGAAGCCCCTCCGAAGATGACCCCGACCTTCAATCTGCTCATGCTGTTCTCCCACTTTCGAAGTTGAGGCAGTTGACGAGGCTGTTTTCGACGGTGTCGTTCAGGGCGTGGTCTGTGTAGTAGGCGGAGTGCGGACTGATCAGCACATTCGGCAGGCGCTGTAGCCGCACCAGGGCCTTGTTCTCGATGAGCCTTCTTCTGCAGTCGGCGTAGAAGATCCCTTCCTCTCCTTCGACGACATCGAGCGCCGCGCCGCCCAACCGGCCGCTCTCCAATGCGGAGAGGAGGGCCTCGGTATCGAGCAGCGGTCCGCGACCCGTGTTGACGATGTACGCGCCGTACTTCATCTGGTCGATGCGTTGGCGATCGAGGAGATGGTGTGTGTCCGCGGTGAGTGGAGTGTGGAGCGTGACAATGTCGCTCTGCCGCAGCAGTTCATCGAGCGGAACGTAGTCGGCGGAGGCGTGAGGCCTGCTGTCATGTGCCAGCACGTGGCAGCCAAATCCCTGCAGCCGGTCGATGACTGCTGTGCCGATACGCCCTGTTCCGATCACCCCGACGGTCAAGTCGCGCAGCTCCCTGCCGCGCGTGTCATTCAGCCGGTAATCATGCGTATCGGCGCGGCGGACAATTGATTTCGCGTGGCGTACGGTCATCAGCATCAACATCAGTGTGTAGTCGCCCACGCTGTCGGGCGAGTAGTCGACGTTGCCGACCGAGATGCCGATGCTCGCCGCGAATTCCACGTCGATGTGGTTGTACCCGACGCTTCTGGTGGAGATGTACTCCACTCCTACTCGGCTCAGCGCCAGCAGCGTGGAATTGTCGATCTGCGTCTTGTGGCTCACGCTGATGCATCGGTTGCCACGCGCCAGTTCAGCGTTGGTTTCACTGACCGCTTCCTCGGTGATGCTTGGCGTTAGCCCGAGACGGGTTCCCATCTCGCGGAACAAAACGGCTTCGTCGTGACCGCATCCGAAAACTCTGACCCCAGTGGTCGGGACGGCCGAGGGTGACGAATCGTCGAGCGCTCGGATGCGCCGCTCCGCGATCACTTCGCTGTTGATCAAACCCAGGTCGCTGTAGGACATGCCGAAAGTCAAGACAACGCGGTGTTGCCAGCGCGTATGCAATTTTCGATATGCGGACGATATGCCGCCCGTGGGGTTGCGTTCGGAAGCGGCATGCGCGGAACAAAACAGCGGCAAGATGTCCGCGCTGGCGCCGTAGCCTGAAGGAGCTCGCGCTCACGAGTTACGCTCACGAGTTTATGTGAGCGCGGCGGCGACCTCGTCAAGGCGGGCCCCGCGGGAGGCCTTGACGAGCACTACGTCTGCGCGGGCTGCGGCGTACTCCCCGACGGCGTGGTGTTCGGCCCGTGTAGACCGCGATGAATCCGCCGGCGACGAGTCCAAACGCAACCCAGCCTCACCCTGGAACGCAAGCTGTATGCCTGCTGGCGACGACGTCACCGTTTCAGCGCGCCCGCCCGCCAACTGCTCGACATCGCCACCACCAACGAACAGGCCAATAGCTAAGTCGCTCAGCCTGTTCCGGGAACGCCGAACTGACAGGTCTATGCGCTCAGATGAGCCGCGTCGGTGCATGACTATGTCGGCAGCGGTCTCGCACGGGTTTGATGCGGGGCGGTCCGGCGCTCGCCGGCAAGTTCGACGACTTCCGCGAATGGCGTGACCGCGTGGTCGCGCAGTACGCGGACGGGCGGACGGCGAGTAGCCCGCGCCAACCCGGCGGCTTCTCGATCCGGGGAACCGCCGTCCCCGGGTCGCTAGGCTGTCGCAAATGTCGATGAACTTCATGCTGGGCTTCGTGCCGAACACCGACCTCTCGGCCTTCGGAGCGGGCGCCGAATCGATCATCGATTTCGACGACGCGAGCCGCAGCACCGCGGCAGGTCCGTCGGCCGCGCAGGTCGGCGCGCACGTGGTGCTCGTGGATCCCGGTCTCGATCTCCAGCAGCTTCCGCAGCTCTCCGAGCCGCCCGCGGGAACGGTGCTCGTCACCCTCGGTGGCACGAGCGACGTCTACGTGATCCAGTCGTTCGGCGACGACCCCCGCCTCCGAGTGCTCGCCGAGCGCGAGGTCGCCGAAGACCTCGGCGCCCCGATCGACGCCGAGGCGGTGTTCGAGACCGAGGACGACCCGGAGGACGCGCACCTGGAGTTCGTCTGCCGCCTCGCCCGGATCACGGTCGATGAGCTGTGGAACCTCGAGTGGGCGCCGCTCGCGTCGGGCAGGGGCGGGTTCTTCGGTCGTCTCTTCGGTCGCTGAGGCTCAGCTCGGATCGCGCTCAGGCACGCGGCCGGCGGCTGCCCGCGGTAGTCGGCGCGAGGCGGCGATCACCTCCCGGATGACGCGGTGATGAGTCGAATTCCCGGTTGATTCGGCGCATTCCGGCTTGACCTTCACGTAGCGGCAACTTCTACGGTCGAAGACGAGGCCGGACGGACCGGCCTCACGGAAGATGGGAAGCGCCATGAGCTGGTCGATCGCGGATGTTGCGAGGATGTCGGGCGTCACCGCCCGCACCTTGCGGCACTACGACGACATCGGACTGCTCGAGCCCGCCTACGTGGGCACCAACGGCTACCGCTACTACGAGGATGAGCAACTGCTGCGCTTGCAGCAGATCCTCGTCCTGCGCGAACTCGGCCTGGGCCTTGCCGAGATCGCCGAGGCGGTCGACTCCGAGCCGGACACACTCGCCGCCCTCAAACGGCAGCACATCCGCATACTCGGAGAGCGCAACCGCCTGACGCGGATGGCCGACACCGTGGCGCGCACCATCGCCGAACTCGAAGGGAAGACCGAGATGACAGTCAAGATCAACCGCCCGGAGAACCTGTTCGAGGGCTTCGACAACACGCAGTACGACGACGAGGCCCGCGAACGCTGGCCGGAGGAGTTCGAACAGTCTCAGCGCAACGCCGCGACGATGACTGCCGAGGACGTCGAGCGCATGCAGCGTGAGATGACCGCGGCGATGATCCGTATGGCCGAGTTCATGGCCGCCGGCATCCCGGTCGTCGACGTGGCGGTCCAAACGGAGATCCACACGCAGTACCAGGGCATCTGCCGTTTCTGGACCCCGAACCGGGACGCGTACAAGTGTATGGGGCAGATGTACGTGGACGACGAGCGGTTCAAGGCGAACTACGAGAAGATTGCCGAGGGCCTGGCCGAGTACCAGCGGGACGCGATGGCTGTCTACGCGGACGAGCGGCTCGGCGAGTAGTCCTCGGCCCGGCAGCCCGGGGTATCCCGGAGATGCAGCGTTCCCTCCGCGGCCAGTGCGGAGGGGACGCTCCCATTGTCTCGGCAATCAGGCCGGAACCGACGGCGGGGGCCGTCGACATCTGGAAACCCATCCTCCCCCATCCTGCAGAACCTCCACTCTGTCCGTAACGCCAAGGCGCTCAGCAGAATCGACAAACACGCCCCCGAACTTTGTCGCCGTCAACTGAGGCGGCCAGTTGTCATCGGGTGCGTCGGAATCGCGCACCGTATAGCCCTGTTCGCGCAAGATCTTGATGACCTCGGCGAACGACGAGATCCAGTGGTGTAAGGGCGGAGGCAGCGGCAGCGCCGGTGCTGGCCGCCTCGGATTCTGACCGCCTAGGCCGTGAACAGGAGCAGCACATGAGCACAAGCGGTATTGCCCGCCGAATCGGCCGGGGCACAGCCTGTTTGAGGGCGGTGGCCGCCATGGCCGGGCTCACGGCGGCAACCACGTCGGCGGATGCGATCATGACTATCAGCACCCCCGCCGGTGGCTTCGTGGTGGGTACCGGCGTGTACATCGACGGGACGGTTTCCCCACGGTGCTGTATCTCCCGTGGGATCGGGTGACCTTCCGTGACAACGGGACCTAGTCCGGGAGCCCATACCGACCGTGTGCCTCGGCAGCGAGGGCCGGCGCCCCTCCGCCCCAGAACCATGCGGGTGGAGGGACGGCAACGATCGCTGCTCAGGTGCCCGAGAGTGTGATCCTTGGATGCTCAGTACCCGAGGGCCTGCGGTAGGACATCTACAGCCGGAATTTCTAGGGCTCTTGCCGTGGAAGATCTTGAAAACCGCAGGCCGATCGGACAAGTAGATCCGGAACCTACAATGATGCCGCGGACACCGAAACTTGAGACAAAAATCGGACATTCGACGGATTGTTGAGACGGGCGTCATGTGACAAGTCGTAGGTCTGGCTCGTTGGCCCGTGCGACCTCTCGCGCGGATCCGCATGCGCTGCAATCCCTGGCCGCACCTGGCGAGCGTTGTTCAACACGCACCGGCACCCGAAGGTCTCATCGAGCGTCCACCTCGCCTTCTGTCCTGCATGACGATCGTCAAACAGGACGCACGTTGAGGCCGCGAATCCGGGGCGTGAACAGGTGGAACCGCTACTGGTATGCGAGGCGGAGTACCGCGAGCATGCCGGCGGAGCCTTCGTCATCCGAGCTGGAAGGGACTGCGCGACAAGGCGCCCGGCGAGGTCAAAGTGTGCCATGACCGGGCATGCCCGGGGCGTCCATGGTCAGCCGACGCTCGCATAGAAGGGCTCGAGTCCCGTCAGTAAATCGTCGATCAACGCGGCAACAGCATCCACCTCGTTCAGGTGGATCACCTTTCGCGTCGTCGTCGGCTTGTCGAGCTTGTAGGTGAGTTCGGTGTAGGGATGCTTCGACATCCCCATGTAGACGCAGTACGGCCGATCTTCGATCCGGGTGTAGGTGACGTCGATGAAGAGCTTCCCACGAGTCGCCGAGAAGACCAGTTCCACGTCGTGGTGCGCAGCTTCTGTTTCAGTCAGATTGTTGACGACAACCGTCCAACTGGAGAGCCGGAGAGGAATCAGGTCCTTGTTGAGTGGGTTGAGGAACCGGGGGAGCAGGCCATAGATGGCCTCGATGTCGTGGCCGGCTGCGATCGTCGTGTGGACACTCCTGTCTTCGTCGTACATCCATCGGCCCAACGATCTCGACAGCAGAATCTGCTCGAGCGAGTAGCCGATGGCTGCGTTCTCATAGGAGAGGGAAACCGTCTCGCCGGTGATGCTGTTCACCGCGGTGAACAGCACGGTGTCATCGAACGGCACCTCCTGTGCGTTGTAGCGCTCGTCGACGAACGCATTGGAGTCGACACTCCACCCGCCGTCGACCTGGATCCCTCTTGTCCTGCTGATCTTCGTCACCGAGCTCCCTTGAGTCCGTCCTGCGTCCGCGAGCGTAGCGGCGCCCGGCGCTCTCCACGGCTGCATCGACGGTCCCACGCCTAGGGCATGCGGCGGGCGGCCTGCTCAGCGATCGTCAAACAGGACACCGCTGGGCAGTGCAGTCAGGGATCTGTGACCTTGGAGTCGGGGACCGTCCAGGCGGATCGGACGCTACCCGCACCGTGGTGACACCACCGCGTGAAGGGCACCCGGCTAGCGGTGCGACACGAAGAACGAGACATCTCCCGCGCACCGTCGACAGCTCAAAGACACGCATGACCCCAGTTCAGGGGAACGTCGGTTCGAGTACGCGCCGCCACGCCATATATGCCGGAAGTCGGCGCGTTTGCGTCGATCGCCGGGCTGCTTGAGACACGGATCAGGTGGCAGGAACCGGCACCGAGTGCCGGCGCGTCCGCGGGGTGGTTTCGTGGGGCTGCGGAACGGTGACGGTGGAGACTGAGAGTAGGCGTGGCTGTGATGATCTGCCATCGACTCAGAGCAGAGCTCTGGAAAAGGACATCTTCGCGCGGAGTTTCGTGAGACAAGTGTCGTGGAAGATCTTGAAAAACCCAGGTGGCTCGGACAAGTGGGCCCGGAACCTACATCTCGATCAGCCCCCGGTGATAGCGGATCCGATCGCCTCTGCTGCCCCGGAAATCTGGGGCAACCCGAACCAGTGGAATCTCCTCATGTCACACACTGTGAACGCTAGTGTGCCTAACGCCCCAACGGGGGCCCGAACAGGAGTTCAGATGACTGCGAGCAGGACATTCCTTCACCGGATCGGCTGGAGTGCATCGGGTTTGATGATGGTGGCCGCGGCGGTCGGCATGTCCGTCCCGTCCGCGTCGGCGGATACGTCCCCCGACGGCTGGCTGGCATTGGATGTCTCCCCGCCGCCCGGCGGATACGTCGTGGGTGTGAAGGCGAACATCACAGTGGAGGGGATCGGCGGCGCGATGTTCCCCGTCCCCCAGTCACGGGTGACCCTCAGCGACAACGGAACCTGCGTCTACTCCTTCTACCCGGGCCAGGCTCCCCCGGGATTCAGCTACATGTCGTGGGTGCCGACCACGGCCGGTACCCACACGATCAGTATCACCCAGTACGGCGCAACGGTGTCGGAGACCGTCACGGTCAACCCGGCCCCCGACGGCACCCCGGTGCCGACTCCGGAGACCCCGGGATGCTCGGGCGGCGGCAGCATCGATACCGGCAGCCTCGGATTCTGATCGCCCGGTCCTCGAACAGGGGCAGCGCATGAGCACAAGCAGCATGGCTGCGCGCTGACTCGGCGGGGGTGCGGTGGTTGATCGATGGAGGCGGCCGCCACGGCCGGGCTCACGTCGGCGACAACGTCGCGGATTCGGTCATGACCATCAACACCCCCGCCGGTGGCTTCGTGGTGGGTACCCGCGTGTACATCGACGGGTCGGTTTCCCCACGGTGCCGCATCTCCCGCGGGAGCGGGTGACCCTCCGTGACAACGGGACCCAGTCCGGGATCCCATACCGACCGTGTGCCTCGGCATCGAGTGCCAGCACCGCTCCGAGCCAGAATCCATGTGGGTCAGGGGCGGCAACGATCGCGCTCAGCTGCCAGAGATGTGAACCTCGGATCCCAGTACCCGATGGCCCGCGGAAAAGGACATCTACGCCGGAATCTTTGGGGAAGCCGTGGAAGATAGTGAAACCGCAGGCAGATCGGACAAGTAGATCCGGAACCTAGAACCACAACCACCATCATCTCCCTTAAAGAGGAGAGTTGATTTGTGCTCTTCAAAATGCACCACGTCGGGGAGTGTTTTCGTCGAGCACCAGGCGCGCAGTCACCGCCGGGCCGCCTGCCTGCGCTGAGATATCAATGCGATCATTCCTGCGTAGTTACCTCGACGATGTGAATTGAGCAGTATGGGTGGCTGCGATCTCACCGAGTCTGGCGTCGTCAGGAAGGAGGACGCCGGCGTCGACCGCTGTGGTGGTGGCGTTCTCGAAGCGCGTCAGGTAGTCGACCGGAGCGGGATAGAGCGATCGCAGTTGTTCGTCGGTGAAGGGGGCAGAGCGACCCAACAGGGTGGCGCAGACATCCGGGCCGCTGTTGTCCCGGCTGTTGGTTGCAGTCGGGACGGCGAACTCGGGCAGACGAATGTGAGGTCCTCGGGAGCGCGACTGGGACCCGTCAGTGCGCTCCGTCTGCCTTCTTCCGCTTCGGAATCAGGTGCATGACCAGCACGACGATCGCGCCGGCGACCAGTCCGACGAGGGCGGACGCCACGGTCCCCCGGTCCAGGACAGAACCCCGCCGAGGCCGCCGTGCACGAGTTCGCCGAACCAGTGCTCGAGGTCGTGGAGGCGATCGGCCGGCCAGTGGAATCCTGCCTCGCCGACGTTGACGATGAGGATGTGGCCGCCGACCCACAGCATCGCGGCGATCCCGACCACGGTGAGGAACGCCATCACCTTCGGCATCGCGGCCACCAGGCCGCGGCCGATCCGCTGACTGAACGACGACTTGCGCTGGGCGAGCGCAAGGCCCACGTCGTCCATCTTCACGATCAGGGCGACCACGCCGTACACGAGGATGGTGATGAGGATCGCGACGACGATGAGCACCGCCAGCCGGGTGAGGAACGGTTCGTCCTCGACCGACGACAGGGAGATCACCATGATCTCGGCGGACAGGATCAGGTCGGTGCGGATCGCGCCGCTGACCATCATCTTCTCGTGCTCGGGGCTGCCCAGCACCGCGTCCGAGGCCTCGTCCTCATGATGACCGCCGGTGAGCGCCTCGTAGACCTTCTCGGCACCTTCGTAACACAGGAACAAGCCGCCGGCGATCAGCAG
The DNA here is from genome assembly GCF_001984015.1 of Rhodococcus sp. MTM3W5.2. Lineage (NCBI taxonomy): Bacteria > Bacillati > Actinomycetota > Actinomycetes > Mycobacteriales > Nocardiaceae > Rhodococcus > Rhodococcus sp. MTM3W5.2. Next base: position 151,948 of record NZ_CP019572.1, read on the forward strand.
GTACGGCAGGGCCTGCGGCAGGAACTGGCTCAGGATCATCGCCACGGGCAGGATGATCAGGAGCTTGTTGCGAATCGACCCGATCGCGATCTTGCGGATGATCGGCAGCTCCCGCTTCGGCGAGAAGCCGTGCACGTAGCGGGGGGTGACGGCGGTGTCGTCGACAACCACGCCCGCCGCCTTGATGCTGGCCTTGCCGGCCGCCGCTCCGATGTCGTCGATGGACGCCGCGGCCACTTTTGCGATCGCTGCGACGTCGTCCAACAGGGCGACGAGACCACCAGCCACGGGAACCTCCCAGTTCGGATGTGCACACCCGGTCGAACGACACGCGGTCGCGCGTCGACTGAGAACGGTACCGAACCGGTGGGCACCGCTGCCCAGCTGACGCCGCTCAGTGTTGTTCCAGGAGCCCGCGCAGGTACTCGGCGGTGTCCGGGCGCGCGGCCTTGACGGCCATGACGATGCGTTCGCGGCGATCGTCGGCGAGCGCGGCGAGCGCACCGATGAACTTCGGGAGTTCGTTCCTCCGACGCATGAGCAGCGGGTTGACGAAGTCGGGCACCTCCCGCCAGCGCGCGCCGTGGCCGAGCTCCATGATCGCGAACACGCGGTCGAAGTTGCTCGGGAAGTCCTTCTCGTTCGTCCAGGCGCGATCGACCCGACCGCTCTCGCGGAAGGCCTCGGCCGCGGATCTCCAGTCCTCGGGCCAGTCGTCCGGGATCGGATCGAGCACCGGCTTCCTGTTCGTGCCGCCGAGCGCCTCGTGGATCGGTTCCCACTGCTCGTCTTCACGGACCCAGCGGCCGAGCGTTCCGCGCACGAGCGCGCGCTGCGCATCGCTCCAGGTATCGGTCACCGTGAGGAACGCGCGGCTCGCGTCCTCGCTACCTGTGACGAACATCGAGCCGGTGCGGATGCTGTCGTGGTCCCCGCGCGACTCCAGCCAGTTCGGCAGTACCCGGGCGGTGGCGGCTCCGCTCGTTGCCGGATCAGCTTGCGAGAGCACGCCGTAGGCGGCCTCGTAGATGCCGTAGTCGTCGAGCGGGTGCAACGACCACAGGACCGCCCAGATGGTTTCCGCCCCGATGGCCTGCCCGTCGAGGGCATCGAGCATCGCGAGGTACCGATCGATGCCTGCCTGCTGGACAGCGTCCTCCTCGTCGCTGAGCGGCTCCGCGTCGTCCTGATGGATGCTGCCGCCCAGGCGGATCAGCTCGTCCCGCCACGCCTGATCGCGCCCCTGGTCACTCATCTCCGGTCCTTGTCCGATCCCGATCGATGTAGTTCTCGACCAGTGCAAGTGCGGTGTCGTCGAGCGCGCGGCCCGGCACGAAGAACGCCGCCTTCCCCGCCATGTTCCGAAACACGATGGTGTCCTTCATGCGCACCGCGCTGGAGAGCGAATCCCACGGCGCGCGCGATGATCCGAACCTGCCATCCAACCCCAGCCCGTCCGCATCGATCCGCACCGTGAGTCGCGATCCGACACTCATGCCATCTTCGACTGCCTTCGTGGCAACGCGACGAAGGATGACCCCGAAGACGACAAGCAGCAGCATGAGGGCGGCGATCACCCCGAATGCGAACACCCCGATGGGGCGACCGGACACCGCCGACACAATGCCGACGACCAGCGCGATCGGGAGCGCGATCGTGCCCGTGATCCGCAGGCGACGCGACACCGCCGCATCGACGAACGCCCGCCGGACAACCGCCTTGTCCGCAGCATCGATCGTGATGCTGTTCTCGAAAGCGGTCTGCGGTTCTCTTCCATGCATTGCCGGCCCGGTGAGCGCCGCGCGAATCCACTCGAACGCCTGCCGCGTCTCCTGCGGCGCGAGGAAGTCATCCAACGGCGCCCCACTCGCCTGGAAGTCCGCCTGCTCGAGCAGCGCGATGCCGAGTGCGGCGATCCGCTCCGGCGATCGTTCCTCCAGATGGGCGGCCCACGCCTCCAGCGCGGTGATCGCGCGCAGGAGATCCGGATCCATGTCGCCATCCGACAGATCGCCCTCGTCGATCTCCTCGATCCATACCCGAATCTGCTCGGCAGAGGCCGTACCCGCTCCGTCGGCCGCCGCGCCATCCGCTGTGAGGAGTTCCCGCGTGGCCGCGAGCCCGAACTCGGCCTGCGCCTCGGCCGTGGCGTGGGTTGCATACTCACGGACGGCGTTCTCGACTTCCTCGTAGCAGGTCACCATTCGTCGTCCTCACCTTCGGCTTGCCATGCGGATTCGAGTACATCGAGTACGGAAGGCGGCATCCCCTCGTTCCATCCGTTGGACTCCACGTATCCGCGGATGTCGACGTCGTCTCCGGTGACGGACTCGAACATCACCGGCGGGATCAACCACGCCGGGTCGTCGTCGGCGGTGAACGACTCCGCCGTCCAGTCCTCGCCGGGATGCTTCGGATTCCCGGTCGGAGTCGAGAGATCGTTCGCCGGGTCGAACGACGCACCGGCCGCTGCCGCCGTGCCGGAGGCGACACGGTCCTGCAGCGCATGCACATTCGCCCATCCCGCGCGATTGACCGACGGGACATCTGCCTCGCTGCGAAACTTCTGGTAGTAGCCGGGCTGGGAGTACCAGTACAGGGCCGCCGCGGTGGCACGATCGAGCTTCGGATGCGTGGCCATCCATGCGATCAGGTCGGACTTGCCGTCGTGGTTCATCGTGAGCGCCGTCGCCAGCCACTCGGTCGCGGACGCGCTCTCGAGGAACTCGCGCATCAGACGCAGCTCCAGCTCGTCGAAGTCAACGCCCATAGTTCACCTCCCCCAGCGGGACCGGTGTCGGGTTCGATGCGACCCACGCGACCGCGAGTTCGCCCAGGCGAAACACCTGCGCGTCATCCCCGTTGCCGGATTTCAAGTCCCGCGCGAGGCTTCGGGCCTTCTGCAGCTCGCCGGTCGGGAGCGGGGTGCCGCTCGCGTAGTGCTCGGGCAGCGCGGCGAGCATGTTCCTGAAGTCGCGGCCCCAGTTCGGGCTTCCGTTGTCGAGGATTTCCCTGGCGATTCGTCCGGTGAGGCGGACCACCTCGCCCTGCACCGTCGCCGCAGGGCCGTTCGACGGCACCAGCAACTCCCAGAGCGCCTGATGCCGGTCCTGCCACGTACCCACGGGGACCGTGATCGGCGAGATGCCGTCATGCCGCCGGCGCGGGGCAACGGGTGTGACGCCGAACAACCGGTAGAGCGTCGTGAGGCCGGCGACGGTCTCGTCGAGGAAGTCGGGGTTGAAGTTGTCCCGGTGGAATTCGAAATCGGTGCCGATCCGGGTCACCGCGGCCCGCATCTCCTCGGTCACCGTATCCCCGGCGTCGAGGAGTAGTTTCGCGACCCGCGCCATGCCCGGGATGAAGAAGTTCTGCGTGCGTCGGAGGCCGGAGAGCATCGGCGTCTCGCCCCTGCCGTTCAGGGCTTGGGCATCGGCGCCGTGTTCGAGCAGCACCCTCGTCGCGTCGGGGCGTTGGCCTCCCGTGGCTGCGTGCAGGGGCGACTCGCCATACCGGTTCGGTCGTTGGATGTCCGCCCCAGCGACAGCAGGAGTGGGATCTGCACCGCACGACCCCTCGACGCTCTCGTCCAGAGTGGGGTGTCCTCATAGAGGTCAGAGGCGTCGACGTCGAGTCCCTGCTCGACCAGCCAGATGATCAGCTCGTCCGGGCACTCGACGAATCCGATGGCGGTCTGCTTGCTGGATCCGCCGCGAGCATCGAGCATCGTCCTGTCGAACACCGCCTTCAGCTCATCAAGCGATGCGGTCTTCAGCATCGCGTCGAATTCCTTCGGCAGGGTCTTGCGCCTCGCCACCGGGGTCTCCTTGCATCGGGTCCATCTGCCGGACGGCCTGAGCGAACAGAACTTCCGTGTTCGCCGTGCCAAGAGCTTTCCAGCGTAAGGGAACTCGTGAGTCCTGAAAGGGCAGGGCCCGTGCTTGATGGGGGCTACTCCTATTGGGCTGGAAGCTCATAGGGCGTTGAGTGCGGTGCGCAGGGCGGCGGCATAAGCGCGGGGGTGCGTGGTGTTGCCGTTGTGGCCGCCGGGGAACTCGTGCAGTTCGCTGCCGACCAGGTCGGCCAGCGCGAAGGCGCACTTGTTGTCGAAGACCGTGCGTGGGGTCGTGCGCCCAACGGCCGCAACGATCCGGGTCGGGGTGTCGGCGAGCGCGGCGACGTCGAGGGTGTCGCCGATGACCGCGGTGAAGTCGTGCTCGACGAAGAAGTCGAAGTTGCGCGCCCGCTGAGGTGTCATCGGCTGCGGGGTGAGGCCGGGCTCGGCGTCGGGGTTGGCGGGGTCGATGCCGAGCACCTCGGCGACCACCTTGAAGGTGGTGGCCAGTCCGTCGCGGCGGTGGACCCGCTGGATGTGCGCCAGTTCCTGCTCGTGGTGGGCGCGCTGGTCGGCGGGCAGCAGTCGCGGGGTTACGGGCTCGTGGGCGACGAGCGTGCTGATCTGCCCGGGGTGGTCTACAGCCACGTGGAACCCGATGGAGGCGCCAAGGCTGCAGCCGAGCATGAGCACCGGCCCATCGCTCAGGTGGGACAGCAGGCGGTGCACGTCGTCGGCGTGCTCGGCCAGGCTCACGCCCTGCGCGGGGTCGTCCAGCGCGCTGCGGGACAGGCCGCGGCGGTCGTAGGTCACCACGGTGTGATCTGCGACGAGGTGGTCGACCAGGTCCTTGCTGCGCGCGGCGTCTCCCTCGCCACTCTGGGAGATCAGCAACATCGGTCCGGTGCCGCGCACCTCGTAGTAGAGCGTGGCGTCGGCAGCCCGGAGCATGCCGACCGTCGGGCCCGGGGCCGTGGTGGTGTCCATCGAAGGTCCTCTCGATTGGGGCCGACTCGGCCAGTTCGAGAACCACCGTAAAGCATCAGTTTTGATGAATCAACATTGATACATCAAAACTGATGTAGATTGTGGGCATGGATGGAGTCGAACTGTTCCTGCTGGGAAGGACCTTGATGAAGATCGGCGAGGAGGCCCTGCCCACCGACGGCATCGGGCCGCACTCCACCAGCGTTCGGTCCGTGCTGATCGTGGTCAGTGACGTGCGCGCACATCCGGGCAGTGCGGTCGGAGAAATCGCACAACGCACCGGCCTTCCCCAGAGCGCGGTCTCGGCAGCGATCGCCCGGCTCCGCGACGCGGGCGCCGTCGTCACCGCGCCCGACCCCCGCGACCGACGACGACTCCTCATCCACCCCGCACCCCAGCCCTCCGGCAGGGTGGAGGAGGTCAGGTCGAGCTCCATCGACGCCGCCCTCGCGACTGCCATCGACACCGACGACCCGCAACGGGTAGCCGAGATCGCCGGCCTCCTCGAAGAGCTCGCGCAGCACCTGACCCCACAAGCGATCACCCGCCTGCGGGGCCAGACCGGAACGAACACCCAGATGCGAGAAGAGTGAACTGAGAACAACTTCGAAGATTCCCACCGGCGAGTGGGTGGGCTCCCGAGCCAAGGGCAGTGGGGCTGGCACCACCCCCAAGTGTGCGGTGAACCCCCGTGACCGGGCGGTCGTCGGTGCGGAATGGTGATCGGGTGTCGACAGCGTCGCGGCCCACCTGCGCGCACCCTCGATCGAGCTGAAGGAGCCTCCTTGCACCGCCACGCCGCCCCGCCGAGACCCGCAGGAGTCTCCGGTCGCGCCCTCGCCCTGCTCGTCGCGCTCGCCGCGGCGCTCGTTGCCGCCTTCGTCGTCGCCCCGCGCAGCCTGGCGGCGATCGGGCCCGGCGAGGGGTTCTCCGACCAGAGCAGCCTCGTCGGCGCCGTCCGAGAGACGTTCATTGCGTATTGGAGTACCGGCCACCGGGACTTCTCCCCTGGCATGGAGGGGGTTGTCGACTACTGGGTCCGCTACCACGTGGCCAAGGGTGTGATCGCTGCGATCCTGCTGGTCGCGCTCATTGCGCTCGGCGTTCTTCTCTGGAGGGCGTTCGCGATGGCCGGCGGCACCGGGGCGGTGAGGCGTGCCGCGCTCGCGGTGGGCGGCGTTCTGGTCACCATGCTGGCGCTGTTCTCGATGGTTGTGGTGATGGCCAACGTCCAGGGCGCCCTGGCGCCCTTCTCCTCGCTGATGTCGATGTTGCCGATCGGCGAAACCGACGGAGAGCTCGCCGATACTCTCGGCCAGGTCAGGCAGCAACTGGCCGACTCCCCGAGTGCGGGTGGTGACTGGACCCCGCCTGCCCTCGACGTGATGATCAGCGACTTTTCTCGATATCACGCGGTGATGGCCGTTATCGCCGCGATGGCGGCCGCCGTCCTCATCGGCCTGAGCGTGGTGTTGTGGAAGTGGTTTGCGAGCACGGAGTCGTCGGCCAGCGGAACGAGGCGCGTGTTGGGGTCGTTCGCTGTTCTCTCGGCGGTGGTGTCGCTGGGCATGATCGTTGTCGCTTTGGCGAACACGACCACCGCGGCAGATCCGACGCCGGCACTCTTGGCGTTCTTCGATGGCGGATTCGTCTGAGCGCCAGCCAATTACCGGGTCAGTAGATCCCGGCCGAGCGTAGGCATCAGATTGCACCCGCTCGGCGGACTCTCCAGATCCCGCACGGGTATTCGACCAAACGCGCACCTTTGGTCGAATCAGGTGTGGGCCTGGTCATCCGATACCGTTTCACTTGGTACGTATGGAGGGCCGCGTTGTTCTCGCGAGCACCCGAGCGGGATCTGTCTGTGTGGGGGTGGTTAGCAATGCAAGCCGGTCAGCTCCGCAGTCGCGCAACCGAGGTCGTAAGCCGTGCACCGATCGGATATTCGCCACATCGAGTGGTCCGGTCGGCGGGATCTGTTCTCGGAGGTGGTCGTTACCGTCTACTCCGGCGTTGGGGTGTAACCGCCGATTTCGAGTTCTGGCATGCGATGGATCGGGTCCTGGATCGCGAGGTCGCGCTGACCATCATCGATGGTGTCAGTACGCAACTCGGCCGCTCGTCCGTCAACGAGGTCTTTGCGCGGACGGTGGCGCTGGGCCAGGTCAGGACTGCCGCTGTCGCTTCCGTTCTCGACATGGTCGACGGGGCTTCGTTCAGCGCGGTGGTCGCAGAGTGGATACCCAGCGTGTCAGTCGATGAGGCGTCCGCCGGCTCGACGTCGGTCCTGGGTGTGGCCCGCGCGGTCGTCGAGCTTGCCGCCGCCATGCGCGGGTTCCACGAGTCCGGGTCGGTACTGGCGATCGGAGATTCCGGGCGCGTGCGGGTGAGTCTGGATGGCATCGCGTACGTCGCCTTTCCGGGAACGCCCGCGTCCAGCGAGCGCGACAGTGACATTCGGGGCTTCTGCAGCGTGGTCCGAACGTTGGCCGCGGGAGTCCAGAGTCCCGACGCCTTGGGTCTCATGACAGGGCGGGACGGCCAGGAGGTGACTGCGGTCGCCATTACCGACACGCTGCAGGGGATCGTCGATCAGCCACTCCCCCGGAGGATCCCGTTCCCGCACCCATCACCGATGCAGAGCCTGCGACGCAGGGTGACCCGACGCGACCGGGCGCTCTGGCCGCGTTTGCCGGCATCGCAGCGGTCGCCGTGGTGCTGCTCGGCGCGATCGGGTGGCTGATCGGGACGTCCGTTGCCGATCCGCCCACGTTCGAGGCCGTTGCCTCGGCCGATGAAACGAACGGAGATGGCGCCCCGCCACCGCCGCCTCCACTGATCCCGGTCGCTCCGGGTGGAGCGGCCGTGTACTCGCCCCAGCAGTACCCGGACAACGCGCTCGCGAGCGGCCTGGCCATCGACGGGAATCTGGAGACGGCCTGGTCGACGGACACGTACATGCAGCAGTTCCCGCAATTCAAGAACGGTGTCGGGCTGACGGTGGCGCTTCCCCCGGACACCGCGCTGCGGGGGTGTGGATCGCGTCGCCCTCCGCGGGAGCCCGCGTCGAGATACGAACCCTCCCCCCGGTCGGCGGAGCCCTCGAAGAGACCGCGGTGTTGGGGGCAGCGACCCTGCAACCGGGAGTGACGCCCATTGCCCTCGTCGCTTCGGCGCCGTATTCCGGTTTGACCGTCTGGATCTCAGCTCAGGCCGGCAGCGAGGGAGGATTCCGGACTGAGCTGTCGGAGGTCGGGTTCCTGAGCTGAGGGCGCGGATGTCCCGGTTTCGTCGAGCCCGGCCAGGGCCCGCGGCAACGGGCCGTGGTGCAGGACGCCGAGACGTTGGGTTGCCCGGGTGAGGGCGACGTAGAGCTCGGCCGCACCACGCGGGCCGTCGGCGAGGATCCGTTCCGGCTCCACGACAAGGACGGCGTCGAACTCCAGGCCCTTCGTCTCCGACGCCGCCACCGTGCCCGGCATGCCCGCCGGTCCGATCACGATGCTGGTGCCCTCACGCCCGGCTTCGTCCCGAATGAATTCCTCTATGGCAGAACCCATTTGGTCCGTGGAGACCCGCCTGGACCACGGCAGGACGCCGCAGGCGCGGACGGATTCCGGGGCGTCGACTCCGGGTGCGAACTCCGCGAGCAGCGCGGCGGCCACGGTCATGATCTCCGCAGGGGTGCGGTAGTTCACCGACAGTGACCGGTAGACCCAGCGGCCGGGCACGTACGGCTCGAACATCGTGTCCCACGAGGTCGCGCCTGCCGCCGACCGGCGTTGGGCGAGATCGCCCACCACCGTGAAGGATCGGTCCGGGCAGCGCCGCATCAGCACCCGCCAGTCCATCTCGGACAGCTCCTGGGCCTCGTCGACAACGACGTGTCGGTACGTCCAGCCCCGGTCCGCCGCAGCGCGTTCAGCGAGCTCCCTGGTGTCGCGCTCCACGAATCGTTCGGCGAGGTCCTCGGCATAGAGCAGATCCGTCGCGAACAGATGGTCGTCGTCGTCCATGTGGTCCGCGCGACCGACCATGAGGTCGAGCACGCCTGCGGCGTATGCCGCCTCGGCCTCGGCCTCGGCTTTTCGTTCCCGCGCGGCGGCCTGCTCGGCCGACGGGTCCGGGCCAAGCAGGTCGACCAGTTCGTCGAGCAGCGGCACGTCCGACACTGTCCACGCGTCGCCGTCGGCGCGCAGTAGCGCCTGGTCCGCGCCGGCCGCACGCAGCCGTTCGGGGGACGTGTACAGCTGTGCCAGTAGCGTTTCCGGCGTCAGGATCGGCCACAGGTCGCCGAGCGCGGCGGCGAACGCATCGTTGTCGGCGAGCTCGGCGACCAGGTCCGCCCGCAGCTCCTCCCACGCCTGCCCGTCCTGCCGGGTCAGCCAGCCGCGGCCGATCCGGGTTATCGCCCGTTCGGTGAGTACGTAGGTCACGATCTCGCGAAACACCGCGCGGGCCTCGTTGTGCGGCAGCCCACTCGCGCGCGCCTCCTCCCTGGCCCACTCCGCGGTCTCGGCGTCGATCCGCACCGTGGCGTCCGAGAGTTCGATCGGTAGCGGATCTTCGGGAAGTCGCTGACGATCGGCGATCGCCGCGGCGATCACGTCCAGGATCTTCAGCGATCCCTTGAGCCGCGCGGCTTCCGGGGTGTCCTCGGCGGTGACGCGCAGACCGGGCACGAGATCGCCCGTGGTCATGAACACCACGTCGGACTCGCCCAGCGACGGCAGAACGCGGCCGATGTGGTTCAGGAATGCCGGGTTCGGCCCGACCACGAGCACCCCGTGGCGTTCCATCCGCTCCCGCTGCGTGTAGAGCAGGTACGCGACGCGATGCAGCGCCACCACGGTCTTCCCGGTGCCAGGGCCGCCCTCGATCACCAGCACCCCGGGATGGTCGAGCCGGATGATCCTGTCCTGTTCGGCCTGGATCGTCGCCACGATGTCACGCATCCCCTCACCGCGCGGCGCATTGACCGCCGCGAGCAGGGCGGAGTCCCCTCGGCCATCATCGTCGGCACCATCCGGGCGGCCGAGCACCTCGTCGGTGAAATCGACCACCTGACGCCCGCGGCCGTGGAACTGGCGGCGCCGGCGCATGCCTTCCGGGCTGGCGGCGGTGGCGACATAGAACGCACGCGATGCGGGTGCCCGCCAATCGAGCAGCAGCGGTTCGAACTCGTTCTCCTCGTCGAATATGCCGATCCGGCCGATGTACGACTGTTCGCCCGACAGGGCGTCCAATCGGCCGAAACACAGACCGTTGTCGGCCACCTCCAGCCGATTCACCTCCCTGGCCAGCGCGCGGACCTCGGCGTCCCGGTCCACGAGTGTCCCGCGGTTCTCGGCGTCGATCGGGCCCCGCAAAGCCGCGTTGTGCCGACCCTTCACCCGCGCGCGCTCGGTATCGAGCCGCGCGTAGAGCCCCGCCACGTGGCACCGTTCGGACCGCAACTCGTCCTCATATCCCTGAGTTGACATGTGCCCCCATTTCCGCAGTTCCTGGCTTCGGCCAGCGATTCTGCGGCACCACCCGGGTCTTGCCGCAAGCCCCCTGGTGCGCTATATATTGAAAGTGGAAAGGGGTACGGACTCCTTTCCATTCTTCGTCCGGACGGACAAATCCCCTCGAAAAGTGGCGTCGCGGTATGCGCCTGGCACGAGCAGTTTCGTGCTGTAACGGAACTCGCTTTGCTGCCGACAGTTCTGATGTATTGCAAACAAACAGGGAGGGAAGCTCATGGGTTCGGCGACTGATGCTCTGGAATGGATCCGCGAGGGATACCTGGCCGGTGATCCGCTCCGATCGGCGCTCTTCGTCGGCGCGTCGTTCATCACGATGCCGCTGCAGCTGATCGCGACGATGCTGGGCCGGCCCTTCTGACCCGCGTCAGCACCAGATCTCACAGCCGCCCCTCCCATCGCGGGAGGGGCGGCTGTTTTGACGCAGCACACTCGGCAGCCGAGTTCGGTACACGCCTGCGCCGCCTCGGGTCAGGCGCGCGGGTCGCGCCCGAGGTAACGCAGCAGCTCGGCGACCGTCGAATCGCCTGACTCGCCCTCGACCACCGCGGCATACGCGCCCCACTGACGCAGCGGCTCCACGATCTCGGCCTCGACACCACTGCCGGGCGCCGGATGCGCGGTGCGTGCCGCGGTGAGCAGGTGGCCGGCGAGTTCCTCGGTCAGCGGCGACGGCTGGCCGGTCGCGATCGCGATATCCCAGGCATGCACGGCGGCGTCCAGCGCGGCCATGACCGCGGCGACCGGGGTCGCGAGCGCGCCGTGCGGAAGCGGGGTCGGGACGGAATCGGTGTCGTCGGCGACAGTCGCCCACGCGGCGGCGGTCTGTTCGATCGCCTCGTGCACCAGTGTCGCGGCCGAGCCGTCGATGGCGCCGGAGGGGTCGAAGGGGTTGTAGGCGGGTCCGACCCCGACGCCGAGGGCCTGGGCGAAGGCGAGCTGGTCACCTGCGGCGTGCTGGATCACCTGTGTGACGGTCCATTCCGAGCACGGGGTCGGCAGCTGCCACTGCTGGTCGCCGACCCCTGCGACGACGTCTTCCAGCGCCGAGTAGGAGGTCGAGAGCACGTCGCGCCACACGGGGCGCAGGGTCGCGGTGGCGTCGGCGGCGGTGGTGAGGTTCATGGCGGACCTTTCGTCGTGCTTCCTTGGTGTGACCTGAGCCTATGGGGCCATTAGGCTGAATTCGTTCCTAATAATTTCGGAGGTGAATGTGGCGCCCACCACAACGCGCGTCCTGCGCCTGCTCTCACTGCTGCAGGACCGCGCGCACACCGGCAGGGAGCTGGCCGAGCGACTCGACATCACCGACCGCACCCTGCGCAACGACATCCAGCGACTGCGCGAGCTCGGCTATCCGGTTCACGCCGAACGCGGCGCCATCGGCGGCTACCGGCTCGGCCGCGGCTCGACGATGCCGCCGCTGCTGCTCGATGACGACGAGGCGGTGGCGGTCGCCGTCGCGATCGACCTCGCGGCGGACGGCTCCACCGGTATCGCGGACATCGCAGAAAGCGTCGCGCGGGCCCTGGCGAAGCTGGAACAGATCCTGCCGAAGCGGCTGCAGCGTCAGGTGACAGCACTGCGGAACGCCACCGCCCTCGGGCCGGCGACCACCGGTTCGCGAGAACCGGACGCCCCGGTGCCCGCCGCGGTGCTCACCGCCCTTGCGGGGGCGATCCGCGACACGACCGCGGTGTCCATCGAGAGCGAGAGCGACACCGTAGAAGTCGAGCCGTACCGCCTGATCAACTGGCAGCGACGCTGGTATCTGGTCGCCTACGACATCGGAACCCATTCCTGGCGAGCGATTCCCGTCGCGCAGGTGCGCCAGGCGACCGCGGGCCGCCGCCGCTTCGGGCCCCGCGCGCTGCCCGACGAGGACCTGGTCGCCTTCGTCATGCGCCACATCGCGAGCACCGGCTGGAAGGTGCACGCCCGCGTCACCGTGCTCGCGCCCGCCGAAACGGTGATCGCCCGCATCAATCCCGCCGTCGGCGTGGTGGAGGCCGTCGACGCGGACACCTGCGTCCTGCTGACCGGCGCGGACGCCCTGGAGACCATCGCCATCTACCTCAGCATGCTGATGTTGGATTTCCGCGTCGACGGCCCGCCGGAACTGGTCGCGCATCTGCGCACGCTCGCCCGGCGGTACTCCGCCTCGGTGGAATCGGCACCCTAGCGGGGGCCTGCGATCACAGGATGGACCGAGTCGATACGTGGCAACGTGGTCGTACGTCCAGCACATCGATGCTGCAGTGATCCTCGTAATCTCTTCCCGCTCAGTGAAATTAACGATTCCAGACTCGCCAAGAACCCAGTTCACTATCGGTGCACTGTAAGTGCACTGAAAGGCTCACTCACATCGAACAAGGAGACATCCGTGGGATCTTCCGAAGCTGACCTTGCAATGCTCGGCACCATCGCCAAGTTCGCCGGATTCGGCGCCGGCCTCCTCAGCGGCGCGGGCGCCCTGCTTGGGCTCGGCCTCTTCCTCAACTCGCAGTCCTAGCCTCCGCGCGCCGGGCCCACGCGGTGATGTGTGGGCCCGGCGAGCCGGAGCCGTCGATGGCATCTCCGGAGTTCGCGACTCCAGTTCTTGCCAATGTCTGGTCGGGCGATCAGGAGGGCCGACCGATGATCGGGACTGCCTCCTCGAGGGGTGCGCCGAACCAGGACGACAGCGCTTCCCGCAGCGCGGGTGCGGCGGCATCGGCGGATCCGTCGGCGGTCGCCGCCCAGGCGACGTGTGCGTCCGGGCGGATCAGCAGGGCGTCGGCCGGTCGATCGCCGGTCTTGGCGGTGTGGATGTCGATGCGGTGCTCCCAGTCCCGCGCGACCTCGCGGAGATCGGAGCGGTCGGCGAGGTCGAGGAGGATGGGCCGACCGGAGTGCATGAGCTCCGTGACGCTGGTGATGCCCTGGTCGGTGTGCAGGGTGAGGTTCGGAGCGAAGGTGCCTGCCAGGGCGTGGTGGTCGGAGCCCGGCATCGGGTAACGAATGTCGGTGTGGCCGACGAGGGATCCCATGCGGCGCAGTGCCGGCTCGTCGGCGACCAGTTCCTGGAAGACCTGCCGAAGCGCGTCCGCGGCTGCGTCGTGTCCGCGCCGCAGCGCCACCTGGGCTCGGGTCTGTAGTTGCGCACGTCCGCCGGCGTAGTGCCGCTCGTCGTGATATGTGTCCAGCAGGCCGGCCGGTGCCCAGCCGTGGATGTCGGCACCCAGCTTCCAGGCAAGGTTGACCGTGTCGAGCATGCCGACGTTGAGTGCCGTGCCCGTGGCGGGGAACAGGTGGGCTGCATCGCCGGCCAGCATGATCCGGCCGGAGCGATACCGTTCCGCCTGCCGATCCGTGAAGGTGTAGCGCGACAGCCGAATCGGATCTCCCAAGGGGAGATCCGCACCGAGCACTCGGCGGACGCTGTCGCCGAGCTCGGCCAAGGTCAGTGGCTCGTCATCGTCGTACTCGCTGGACTCGTCTTCGGTGGTTTGGAAGGACAGAACCCCGGATCCGACCGCGAAAGCGAACACGCCGCGGTCGGTTCGGGTGAAACCGGCATGGATCCTGCCGAGCCCGGGGACGTCGATATCGCCGTTTCCCTGCACGGTCACCGAATCGTGCACGGTGACCTGAGCGAGCCGGTTGACCTCTGGATAGGTGGTGCCGGGGAACGGGATACCGGCCATGTCGCGGATCCGGCTGCGGCCGCCGTCGCAGCCGACCAGGTAGCGGGCGGTCACCCGGAACGGCCCGTCCGGCCCGCGCACGTCCGCGGTTACCGTCGCGTCGTCCTGACTCACTCCGACCACCTCGTGTCCGCGGCGGATGTTCGCGCCGAGTTCGCGGGCGTGCTCGTCGAGCAGTTGCTCGATCTCCATCTGTGGGATCGGCAGCGCCCGCATCGGCGGATCGATCAGGTGCGTGAAGTCCAAATACATACCGCCGAAGGGGAATCGGGGTGCAATATTGGGGTCGCTACTGGCTGTTTCGAACCGTTCCAGCAGACCTCGGTATCGCAGCAGGTCCAGGATCTGCCCGCCGATGCCGCTGGCCTTCGGGATGTCGCGAATCTGTGGCTGTCGCTCCAGCACCAGAGCTCGCACTCCGGCCAGGCGCAGCTCACCGGCCAGCATCAGGCCCGCCGGGCCTGCGCCCACGATGATCACGTCGGTGTCCGTCACTGGCATTTCGTTGACTCCCGTTTCCTCAGTTCTGACTCAGGCCAGCGATTCTGCGGCATTACCCGGGTCTTGCGGCAAGCCCCCCGGTGCGCTATATCTTGAAAAGGGGAAAAGCCATGAGTGATTGTTTCCTCCTCCTTGGGGCAAAATAGGCCGGTGTTCCGCTTTGCTCGGCCCAGACGATCCGGTGGCGCTCATGCGCCCTATGAACCGCGAGACCTGTTGCGCGCCTATGAGCGTCATGCGACACGAGAGGTTCGGGCGAGCTCCGGCGAGCTGCTGATCGTGATCCCGCTCGGCGATGAGGACACCCTGGAGATCACCGTCGTCGATCCCGCCGCGGATTGGATCGAGTCGCGAATCCGCGGGCTCTGCGCCTCGCTGGCCGAGATCGACCGCCGCGCCCAACGCATTCTGCGCGGCGAGTTCCGGATCGGCTGGATCGAACTCGACTCGGCGCACCACGGTCTCATCGACTACTGGGCTACCGGGGTGAACAGTGAGTATGCCGTCGACATCTCGTGGACCGGGGATACCTGGGAGGAACTGTCGGCCGACCGCTGACCTGGCATCTGATCGTCTAGCCGACCCGAGCTCTACATGGCCGGAGGGTCCTATCTCGGCCTCGGGCCGAGTTCGCGTTCCCTGGCGGACCACGCCGTCGGACTCAGGCCGAACTGTCGACGGAACCAGCGCGAGAAGGCGCTCAGATCCGAGAATCCGAGTTCGCCTGCGATGTCGGTGAGGTTCCTGTCCCTCGCGTGATGTACCGCCGCGCGAGATCTGCGCGTACCGAATCGACTACGGACGAGTAGGTTTCGCCCGCCTGGGACAGGTGTCGATGCAGGGTCCGCCTGTCCATTCCGAGACTGCGCGCGATACGGGCCGCAGTGCACCTTCCGCCCGGCAGGAGGGCTTCGATGATGTCGCGGACACGTCCGACGGCGGAGATATCCTCCGGTGGCGCGAGGAGATCTAGGTACTGCCGTGCGTAGGGCTGGAACATCGGGTCCGACAGCGGGTTGACGGAGTCGAGATCGCTCGAATAGAGCACGAAGCCGTTGAAGTCTTGTTCGAACGCGATGTCCGTCCCGAACGCGCGGTGATGGACGTCGAGTGTGGGCGGTGCGTCGTGGACGAAGCACGTGGACAGTGGTCGCCAGTCCTCCGGAAGGAAAGCGCTGAGGATCCGGGCCAACGATGCGATGACCAGTTCGATGGACTGGCGACCGAGTGTCATCCCTGGCGCGGGCTCGATCCGCAGGGAGGCAAGCCCGTTCAACTCGGCGAGCCGAATCCGAATCGCCTCGTTGTGTACCCGCATGTGGCGCAGGATGAGCGCGATCGCGCTCCGGACGTCTGGCTCTTCCCTGGCGGCCAACCCACAGCTCCGAGAATCGACACGCCCCTTCCGTCCGCCATCATGACCGCGAAGGCCGCGCAGGACGTTGCAAGAGCAGTGCGCTCCAACAGTTCGTCAACGCGCTCCGCGGGAAGCCACGTGTTCGGCAGGGCCAAGGCCGTCGGGTCGATGCCAACCGCACGCATGAACGGATCGGGGTCCGAGCCGAGGGACTGCGTCAACTCGACGTACCCGGTCAGAGCCGAACTCCGCACCTTCAGCACCGTCATCGATTTCCCCTGTCCCAAACTGCCAAAGAATGTGTCCCAATGGGTCAAGTGATGTCGACCCAATCCGTATAGCGTGACCTGAGTCACCCGCACTTGTCGAATCCGTCACACGGTCGCTTCTCGCGGGCAGACCCCCTGGTTCGGGACCGCAGCGAGCTCTCCGAACCGGCCATATCCGAGACGCGTCGCCCCAACGCGATCTTCACGAACAGGAGCACGCATGGAACTGGAGCCCCAGGAGTCCACGCCGTCCCGAGAGGTTCCCGGCGCAGGCAACCGCTCGAAGATCTATCCATGGGTGGTCTTCGCCCTGATCCTCGGCCTGATGATGTCGGACTACATGTCCCGCCAGGTTCTCAGCTCGGTCTTCCCGGTGCTGAAGGCCGAGTGGCACCTGTCGGACTCGCAACTTGCGGGCCTGACCAGTGTCGTGGCCCTGACCGTCGGTGTGTTGGCGCTGCCGATTTCGCTTGTAGCAGACCGTTGGGGTCGCGTCAGGAGCGTGGTGGTCATGGCCGGCATGTGGAGCGTTGCCACGATCCTGTGCGCCGCGGCGGGAAACTATGCGCAGTTGTTCGGCGCACGATTTCTGATCGGGTTCGGTGAGGCCGCCTACGCGAGCGTGGGCATGGCTGTGATTCTGGGAGTCTTCTCCCCACGACTGCATGCCTCGCTCAGTGGCTCCGTCATCGGCGCAGGGTTTCTCGGCTCGGTCGTTGGTGTCGCGCTCGGCGGCATCCTCGCGGATCGGATCGGCTGGCGAGGGGCGTTCGTGATCATGGCGGCCTTCGGCCTGTGCCTGGTCGTCCTGTTCCGGATCCTCGTCAACGAGCAGCGACTGGCGCGTCATGCCGCTGATCAGCAGATTCCCGGGACGCGCGCTCCAGGGATTGGACGCGCGCCCATCTCGAGTCTGTTCACCAACGCGTCTCTGGCCTGTGCATATGTCGGTGCGGGAATGCAATTCTTCGTCGCGGGTGTGCTGCTTGCCTGGCTTCCCAGCTACTTCAACCGCTACCACGACATGGCGGCCGCGGATGCCGGCTTGACGGCCTCGGCCTTCGTGCTCTTGATCGGTGCGGGAACGGTCGCCTGTGGTATCGCTGCCGACAGGATCGGGCGACGGCGACCCGAACGCAGGTGGAGTGCCGCGATTGCGTACGGCGCCATCTCGATGGTGTGTCTGATGATCGGCTTCCAGCTCGACAACGGGCCGGCGCAGCTGACGTTGATCGGCATCGGGGCATTCTTCTGTTCCGGATTCACCGGTGCCACAACGGCGGTCGTGGCCAGCCTGTCCCACCCGTCGATCCAGGCTTCGGCTTTCGGCGTCGGAACCCTCGCGAACAACGTCTTCGGACTGGCTCTGGGCCCGCTCGTCGTCGGGCTGATGTCCGATCGACTGGGTCTGCTCGGCGCGTTGCAGTGGGTTCCGCTCGCCTCCGTCCTGTCGATCGTGGTCTTGGTCCTCGGTGTGCGGCTCTATCCCGCCGGTCTCCGCAAGCTTGCTTCGGTGGAGTTGAAGACCTCCGGCGAGATATCGGAAGCCTCGACTGACGCGCTCGCATCCCCCGTATCGATCCCACGCTCATCCGAGCCTGTCATCGCCAGGAGCGTCGAGACGGCTCGTCCATCCATCCACTGAAGGAGAGCAGAAAGTTGCAGCAGCTACTCGACAAGGTTGCCGTCGTCACCGGAGCAGCACAGGGCCTGGGCAGGTCGATTGCCCTGGCCATGGCGCAAGAAGGCGCAGACCTGGTGCTCTGCGATGTACAGGAGGACAGGCTGAACGAGGTCTCCGCGGAGATCGAGGCCCTCGGCCGCAAGAGTCTGCCCATCCGGTGCGACGTCTCCTCGCGGGAGGAGGTCTCGGAGATGTTCGCCCGCGCAGGCGAGCAGTTCGGAACCGTCCACATCCTCGTCAACAACGCCGCCCGCGTGCCGAACTCCCCGGCCGATGAGGTTCGCCGAAACAAGCACTACGCCTATGTCACCACGCCGATGGAACGCCAGTCCCTCGGTATCACCAGCAGCCTCACCGACGACGACTGGCTCAAGTGGTGGGGCGTCAACGTGCATGGCGTCTTCTACTGCACCCGTGAAGCATTGAAGTTCATGGAGCCGCAGCACTACGGGCGCATCGTCAACATCACGTCGATCGCCGGTACCTCCGCGGCCAGCACTCACAGCCCGGGCTACTCCGCCAGCAAGGCCGCCGTGGCAAGCCTCACCAAGACGGTCGCGCTCGACGTCGCAGGCGCAGGTATCTACGTCAACGCCATCGCCTGCGGAGGGGTCCTGACGCCTCCATTCCAGGAGTACCTCGACGGGGCCACCGAAGAGCAAAAGCGCAGCCTCTACCAGATCGTTCCCGTGGGCAGACTCGGTACTCCCGAGGAGTACGCCTCCCTCGCCGTCTACCTCGCAGGCGAAACCCACTACCTCGTCGGCCAGGTCATCAGTCCCAACGGAGGCGCCGTCATCTGACATTGCCGCCCGGCGGTTCTATCGAACACCCAACCCCGACAACTCTTTCCAGAGTCACCGATAGGAGCAACACATGCATTTCCACGACGACGCCCTCTTCCCGGAGAACCAGGAGAAGCTGGTCATCACGGCTGCGCCGTATGGGCCAGAGTGGGAGCCGGGCGACTTCCGTGAGGACCTTCCGCTGACCATGGATGAGCACGTCCAACAGGCCGTCGACTGCTACGAGGCCGGCGCGGCGGTGCTGCACATCCACGTGCGTGAGCTCGACGGCAAGGGCAGCAAGCGGCTGTCGAAGTTCAACGAGCTGCTCGGTCGGCTGCGCGAGGCCGTCCCGGAGATGGTCCTACAGGTCGGCGGCTCGATCTCATTCGCGCCGGAAGGTGAAGGCGCCGAAGCCAAGTGGCTCTCCGATGACACCCGGCACATGCTCGCCGAGCTCGACCCCAAGCCGGACCAGGTCACGATCGCGATCAATACCAGCCAGATGAACATCGCGGAGCTGTTGACCGCGGACGACATCGCGGGCACGTCTCTGGCGCGTCCGGAACTGCAGGAGACGTATCGGGAGATGACGATCCCGGCCGGACCGGCCTGGGTCGAGGAGCACCTGCGTCGCCTGCAGGCCGCCGGCATCCAGCCCCTGTTCGCGCTGACCGGCATCACCGGCCTCGAGAGCGTCGAGCGGCTCATCCGCCGCGGGGTCTACACCGGCCCGCTGAATGTGACGTGGACCGGCATCGGCGGCGGCATGGAGGGGCCGAACCCGTACAACATCATGAACTTCGTCCAGCGTGTCCCGGACGGAGCGGCCCTGACGCTGGAGTCCCTCATGCGCAGCGTGCTGCCCGTCAACACGATGGCGATCGCGATGGGCCTGCACACCCGCTGCGGCAACGAGGACACCATCTGGGGCCGCAAGGGCGAGAAGAAGACCTCGGTCCAGCAGATCCAGCAGTTGGTCCGCATCGCCGGTGAGCTCGGTCGCGATGTCGCCACCGGCAAGGACGCCCGCGACATCTACAAGATCGGCACCACCTATGCCGACGCCGACGAGACCCTCGCCAAGCTCGGCTACGCGCCGAACCGCCGCCCGGGCCAGGTCGGGTTCACCCACCACGCCTGATCCCAGCACGTTCGCCGAATTCTGTCCCCATCTAGGAGTGTTACGTGATCAACGGCCTGACCATGGATGACTACCCGCTGTCGCTGACCGCGGTGGTCGAGCGAGCCGAGCGATTCCACAGTGGAAAGGATGTCGTCTCACGCCGCCCCGACGGCAGCATCGCCCGGACCACTCTCGGGGCGTGTGCCCGGCGGGCGCGCCGGCTCGCCACCGCGCTGGCCGGACTTGGCGTCGGTGACGGTGACCGGGTTGCCACGCTGCTGTGGAATCAGGCGGAGCACCTCGAGCTGTACTTTGCGGTCCCGACGATGGGGGCGGTCGTGCACACGCTGAACCCGCGACTGCACGCCGACGAGCTCGCGTTCATCGTAGGTGACGCGCAGGACCGGGTGATCGTGGTCGACGAATCCCTGCTCGAGGTGCTCGAGGTGCTCGAGGGCTTCCGCGATGCTCACCACTTCGAGCACGTCATCGTCGTCGCGCACGGCGAGTCCGCGCCGGAGTGGATGCTCGACTACGAGGCCCTGATCGACGGGGCCGAGTCGATGGTGTGGCCGGTTCTCGACGAACAGCGTGCTGGCGCAATGTGTTACACGTCCGGCACCACGGGACGCCCGAAGGGCGTGGTGTACTCACACCGAGCGCTGGTGCTCCATTCGCTGACCGCGGCCCTGCCCGATGCGTTGGGGGTGTCGACGCAGGACACGCTGCTGCCGGTGGTGCCCATGTTCCACGCCAACGCCTGGGGCCTTCCATACGCCGCCGCACTCCTCGGCGCGCGGCTGGTCCTGCCCGGGTCGAAGCTGGACCCGGTCAGCGTGCTCGACCTGATCGCGCATGAGAAAGTCACCATGACGGCGGGGGTGCCGACGGTGTGGATGGCGATGCTCGACGCTCTCGATGCGCAGCCGCAGCGCTGGGACCTGCGCCACCTCGACCGGCTGATCGTCGGAGGGGCGGCGGTGCCGCGCAGCCTGCTCGAGGGATACGACCGCCACGGTCTGACGGTGGTCCAGGCCTGGGGAATGACAGAGACCGCACCGCTGGGCACCGTCAGCCGACTCCCCGCGGACCTTTACGAGAGCGAGAATGACGACCAGTACGCGTTCCGAGCCAGGCAGGGCGTTGCGATGCCGTTCGTCGACATCAGAGCCCGCAGCGAGGACGACGGGTTCATCGAGTGGGATGACCGCGCCATGGGCGAGCTCGAGGTGCGCGGACCGTGGGTGGCGGCCGCCTACCACAACGGTAAGGGCGCAGACAGTTTCACCGAGGACGGCTGGTTCCGGACGGGCGATATCGTCCGCATCGACCACCGCGGCTGCATCCGGATCTGCGATCGCTCCAAGGATCTGGTCAAGTCCGGGGGCGAATGGATCTCGTCGGTCGATCTCGAGAACCACCTCATGGCGCACCCCTCGGTGGCGGAGGCCGCGGTGATCGCCGTACCCGACCCGCGTTGGGGCGAGCGTCCCCTGGCGGTGGTGGTTCTCCGGGACGGCATGACGGTGGACCCGGAGCCGCTGCGTGAGCATTTGTCGACCGAGTTTGCGCGGTGGCAGCTGCCCGAGCGATTCGAGTTCGTCTCCGCCATTCCGAGAACGGCCACCGGCAAGTTCAAGAAGCTTACTCTGCGCGAGCGCTTCGCTACGGCTGACGTAAGCTGACAGGTCAGGCGTACCGCCGGTGGTCGACGGACCCGCCGGCCGCCGGGTCTGCGAACATGGTCGGATGGAGCATCCGTCGGCCGAAGAAGCATTCGTCACTCTCCTCGGCGCGAGTGTCGTTCCGCTCTTGAAGGAGCATGGCTTCCGGAAGCGAAAGCTGACTTTCACGCGGGAGCGGGATGGTCTGGTCGACGTCATCAACCTCCAACGGTCGGCGGGGAACAGCCACGAGTCGATCCGGTTCTACGTCAACTGCGGCGTTTACTCGGTGGAGTTCGACAGGGTCATCGGACGGACACCCCAACATCGCCCAGCCGAGGTCGACTGCCAGTACCGGCGCCGGATCGAGAGCATCGCGTCCGGGATCGGGCCGCATGTGACCGTGCACGCCGACAGTGACGTTCCCGCGGCCGCCGACGAGCTCCGCGCGGCACTCACCAGTGCGTTGGCGGTGATGGGTCAGCTTCGCGGCCCCGACGATATCGCTCAGTCCGTGGGGTCGGACATCGACTTCGACGTCCTCCGCTATCGGCTCGCCACGCGCGACGAGTCCGGTGCACGCGAGCAGTACACCAGAGCGCGGTCCCGGTTTGGTGCGGAGGACCGCTGGCCGCGCCTCGAGGAGCAGTTCCGAAAGGCGGCGGACTTCTACGACGTAGCCATCCTCGACTGCAAACTAGGGTAGAGAGCGGTCGAGGCCCGGCCCGGATCGAATGATCGTGGGCCGGGCCGGGATTCGCAGACAGGCCGGCGGATCCGGAATGGTCACGCGACCAGAGCATGCTCCCGCGCACCCTGGGTAGGCCAGCGCCGGTGCTCGGCGTCGATGACGTACACGTGGGTGTGCCGGTAGAGACGATCGCCCACGCGGTCGGCGTCGGCCAGTCGGGCGGGGTCGATGGTCCCGGCCTCGTGCAGGTGCGTGATCTCCGCCGGGTCGTGCCGCGGCCACATCCGCACGGCCACGGTGATCCCGATGCCTGCGATCACGGCCAGCGTCATCCAGGTGGTGGTGAGGCCGGCGGCGGTCAGCCACCCCGCGATCGGGTAGGTGAGCAGCCAGGCAAGGTGCGACAGCGAGAACTGGGCGGCGAAGAGCGCCGGCCGGTCGGCGGGCTGCGACGAGCGCCGCAGTACCTGCCCGGTCGGGGTGAGCACCGCCGCGGTACCCGCGCCGACCACGGCCCACACAGCGATCGCCGCGCCCCAGCGCCAGTCGCCCGCATCGGTGGCCGACAGGGCGACAGCTCCTCCGAGGCCAACGATCAGGGTGGCACCGCCGGCCAACATCACCGGCCGGGCGCCGAGGCGGTCGAGGAATCGCGGTAGCGACAACGCGACGAGCATCGTGCCGAACCCATTGGCAGACAGGAGCATTGCCACTCCCGACTGGGTACCGCCGAGCGTGTCACGGACGTAGTTGACGGTGTTGACCATGATCACCGAACCCGCGGCGGCAACCACCAGGTTCAGGCCGAGTAGACCGCGTAGCCGCGGCGTGGCGGCGAAGATCCGCATGCCCACCGCGATCCGGTCCCGGAAGGTGTCCGCCGTGGCGGAACGGGCATTCGGGATGCGGGTCGCAATCACCAGGACGGCCGATACCGCGAATCCGATTGCGGTGCCGACGAACAACCAGTGGAAGCTGATGAGGGTCAGGACCGCGGCGGCCAGCATCGGGCTCAGCAGGGTCTCCATCGTCGCGGCGAGCTGCGCGGCCGAGAGCGCTCGGGTGTACTCGCGCTCGTCCGGCAGGATGTCGGGGATGATCGCCTGGTAGGTGGGGGTGTACGCGGCCGAGGCGGTTTGCAGCACCGGGATCAGCACGTAGATCTGCCAGATCTGGTCGATGAACGGCAGTGCCAGCACGACGGCGGCGCGAACAAGGTTGAGCCCGACCAGGAAGCGCCGGCGGGGAAAGCGGTCGGCGTAGGCGGCGACTATCGGCGCGACCGTGACGTACACAAACATCTTGATTGTCAGCGCGGTGCCCAGCACGGCGGCCGCGTCGGCACCGGCGAGCTCATAGGAGAGCAGTCCCAGTGCGACGGTGGTCAAACCGGTACCGAACAGTGACGACACCTGGGCGATGAACAGTCGCAGGTAGTCGCGGTTGGTGAACAGAGACGTGATCAACGGCTTTCGCATCGCGAACACTTTCTTCGAATGTCTGAAATGGGCGGGGTGGGTCACGGGTTCGTCGACAACTGCAGGTGCACATGGGTCCTCCTCCGGGGATGGTGCTTCAGTGCTGGTGGGCGGTGGCCACGAGGGTGAACGCCGCGGTGCGGACGGTGTCGCCGTGCTTGAAATCGAGGAAGAGTCGGTAGGTACCGGGGCCGGGTACCGCGGTGTGGAAGGTGATGTCGGGGCCGGAAGCAGTGACCCCATCGCCGGGTACGCCGTTCGGGTGAACGTGGATGTAGGCCAGGTCACCGGCCCGGAGCACCACCAGGTGGCCAAAGGCGGCCAGGTAGGGCTGCAGATCGGTGACCGGCCGGCCGTCCTTGCGCACGGTGAGTGTCAGCAGTTCGCCGTCTCCGGGAGCGAGATTTCCGTCGAGGATGACCTCGTAGCCGTCGACGACCGCGGTGCGAGTCTCGCTCGGGGTCGGTCGCGGATCGTAGGCGCCCGCGACGGCGAGATCCGCGCCCAGCGTGATCGTCCGCCCGAGCAGCGTGGGCGAGATGTCGGTGAACACGCGGTAGGACCCCGCCTCCGGCAGGTTCAGTCGAACCGACCAGGTGCCGTCGGCCGCGAGTTCGGGGTGCACGTGCCAGAACCCGGTCAGCTCGCGCTGCACCACGATCAGGTGCAGGTCACGGTCGTGGATCGGGGTGTAGCCGGTGACCGGTCGGCCGTCCGGGCCGAGGACGCGGAACCGGAAGTCGACGTCGCCCCGGCCGACGATGGTCTCGGCGAGGTCGAGTGTGTATCCGTCCTGCGTGATCTGGAGACCTCCGGGCGCGCTCGCGCCGTGACCGTGGTGGTCGGCCGGGGTGTGGTGTGCGTGGGCGGTGTGGTCGCGCACACCGTGGCCTGCGTGCGCCGGGGCCGCCGGATGCCCATGGTGGTGGTGAGCAGTGTGATCGGCGTGCGCAGCCTGGTGGTCGCCGTGCGTGTTGGTGCTCATGTCTCGGCCTCTCGTCGTGTGGTGTTCCCGCCGACCAAGTTAGTACCCCCGGGGGTATGCGCAAGGAGGCAAAGTATGGCGCGGGTCACGCGGGAAGCCCTGCTGGATCGCGGATCGGAGCCGGCCGGACGGGGTCAGCCCGCTTGGCGGCCAACTCCGCTCCGCCCTGAATCGGGGCGGAGGAGCCTTCGGGCGCGATCGGCAGTGTCACCAGCTACGCGCCTCGCCCGGGTGCGGGTGCCCGCCCATCGAGGCGGTGATCACCGCGACCGGCGTTCGCGACGCGTACAGGTTGGCGCGTTCCTGCGGGGTCAGATTGCGGTGCCCCCACAGCCGGTTCGCCGCGCGTCGAATCGTGTGCAGCGCCACGGACTCGCGTGCCGACGAAATAGGTTGCGTGATAACAAAAGCCACGGTCTTCTCCTGTCGGAGGAGCCGGTCCCATGGCAGAGACGATGCAGATCCGTCGAGTTGACGCCGCGCCGGAACTCAGCCGAGGCACTGGAGTGCTCACGACGAGGCCGGGATCGGGCTACCGAGGCGTCAGGTCGCAGAATGCTGATGCTGCGCCGGGGCCGGTTCGGAACGAAATGAAAGTCGTATACGGATACGGACTATCGCTGATACTCACTCGTTCCTCACCTCCTCGCAGACAAGACGCACGCGGGCGTCGACTCACACACGGGGAGGGCGCCAGGACGGCAAATGTCCTGGTCGGGCACCCCTCTCGTCAGAGCTTCGGCACTGCACGACGTGTCTCGAGGGGATCGAGAAGCCACTTTGGATAGACCCTTAATCCGGGAATACCTGTCCTAACCTTGGGCGTCTGTCGACGTCGTCAGATCAGTGGCCTGTGTTCATGCAGGAGCCTCGCCTAGCGAGGTGCTTACGCCGACCATGGTGCCGACACCCGCGATATATGTCAAACCGCAAGCGCGGTGGCGCATCAAGATCATTCCAACGACAGAAAAGGTTGCTGCGAAATGTTTTTCGCTGACAAGATGCCTGATTGTGCAGTTACACAACCAGTTTAGATCACTTGCTCGGCTTGACACCGTGACGCCGGTGCATCGCGGAGGTCGGTGATCAGTGGATGCAGGTTGACATCCGGCCGACCGCAATGGTTGCCTGTCGGCGCAGCACCTCGTTAGGTGAGGCGTCTGCACGAACACAGGCCACTGATCTCACGACGTCGAGAGACGCCCAAGGTCAGGACAGGTCTCCCCGGCTTAAGGGGTGACCCAAAGTGGCTTCCCACAGTGGTGTGGGACACGTCGTGCAGTGCCAAAACTCGTACGTGGGGGTGTCGAATTCGGCAGGGCGACTCGTTCGTGTCGGTATTCACACGCGGTCGCGTCGCGGCCTCGATCCTGCCCTTCTGTGCTGTGGACACACCGTCGCGGAGCTTCGTCCCCCTGGACGTGCCCGCATTCGAACCCGGGAGGTGACCACCGTGGACGAACCGCCGAGTCGATATCCGGCCTCGCCTGGATTCCTCACCGCCGGTGTCCATCGCGCCCGCTAGTCGCGGACACCGTCGGACCCTTCGCGCGCGGCAACTCGCCGCGATCATTCTCGCGACAGTCACAGTCGCAGAGCTTATTTCGTCGTGCCCGGACATTAGCGAGTTCGTGTGCGACCGAGAGATCTGTCATGTCGAAAACAAGTGTCGCGGCACCCCCGGGGCGTCCGGGCAAGGCCGCCAAACGAAATAGTCAGTCTGTTCTCCCAGACCGTCAGATGGCGGAGCTCGCCGGATTCACCCGGCTGCGTCACCCGGGCGTCTACGCCGAACTGCACACCACTCCAAAGGGATTGAGATCAGACCAGATCGACCCGCTGCGCCGCAGGCACGGCAGCAACGAGGTCCGCCATGACCGACCGGCACCCGCAATTGTGCAGTTCCTCGCCACCTTCAAGAATCCGTTCATCTTGATCCTGCTGTTCATCGGCGTGATCATGTACATCACCGAGGTCTATCTGGCCGACCCAGAAGAGGGTCCCGACTACATGGGGATCAGCACGGTCGGCGTGATGATCCTGATCAGCGTCTCGTTGCGGTTCTGGCAGGAGTACCGGTCGGGACGGGCCTCGGAGGCGCTCAAGGCGATGGTGAGCACCACGGTCTCGACCACTCGCCAGATGGGCGACACTGTGGTGACCGCCGAGCTCCCCATCGAGCAGTTGGTGCCCGGAGACGTCGTCCAGCTCGCTGCCGGCGACATGATCCCCGCGGACATGCGGGTCGTGCGCGCCAAGGACCTGCAGGTCAACCAGGCGATGCTCACCGGCGAGTCGATGTCAGCGGAGAAGACGGGCGATCCGGTCGCCGGCCTCGAACCCGATCGGATCCTCGAGGCCGGGAACCTCGCGTTCATGGGCACCTCGGTGGTGTCCGGATCGGGGACCGCCGTCGTGATCCACACCGGGGACGACACCTACTTCGGTGCGATGACCGAGGGTTGGGTACGTCTCGTCCCGAGACCAGCTTCGACATCGGGGTGAAGAAGGTCAGCTTCTTGTTGATCCGCTTCATGGTCATCATGGTGCCTGCGGTGTTCATCATCAACGGACTCACCAAGGACTGGAGCCAGGCGCTGCTGTTCGGCGTCGCGACCGCGGTCGGGCTGACGCCGGAGATGCTTCCGCTGATCGTCACCGCCAATCTTGCCAAGGGCGCGCTGTACATGTCCCGGCACAAGGTGATCATCAAGCAGCTCAATGCTATTCAGAACTTCGGTGCGATGGACGTGCTGTGCACGGACAAGACGGGAACACTCACCGAGGACCGAATCGTGCTGGAGGAGCACCTGGACACGGCCGGCAGGCTCAGTACCGACACGCTGCGTCTGGCCACGATGAACTCGGTGTTCCAGACCGGGCTGCGCAACCTCCTCGATGGCGCCGTCGTCGAGGCCGCGGGCCCGGACCTGGTCGAGCGGATCCGCCGCGAGCACGGCCTGGTCGACGAGATCCCTTTCGACTTCGCTCGCCGGCGGATGTCCGTGGTCGTCAACGACGGCGACGCCGACCTGATCATCATGAAGGGCGCCGTCGAGGAGGTGCTCTCCGTGTGCACCTCGGTCGAGATGAACGGCGTAACCCGCCAGCTGACGCCGGGCCTGCTCTCGGCCCTCGACCGGCTCGTCGCCGAGCAGAACGGGCTCGGCAAGCGGGTCCTGGCTCTCGCCACCCGGCGTCTGCCGGCTGCCCCGGGCGGTACCGGGCGCGACTACTCGACGGCGGACGAGACCGAGATGACGATCGTCGGTTTCCTGACGTTCCTCGACCCGCCGAAGGAGTCGGCCGCCGCTGCGATCGAAGCGCTTCGAGCCCACGGGACCGCGGTGAAGGTGATCACCGGCGACAACGAGCTGGTCGCCGAGACCGTCTGCGGGAAGGTAGGTCTCGATGTCGGATCCATCGTCACCGGTGCTGAGATCGACCGATTGGACGATGACGGCCTCGACGCGATCGTCGGAGAGACAACGGTCTTCGCGAAGACCGATCCGCTGCAGAAGGCCCGGATCGTCGACGCGCTCAAGCGGAACGGGCACACGGTCGGATTCCTCGGTGACGGGGTCAACGACGCACCGGCCCTGCGTACCGCGGACGTCGGGATCTCGGTGGACACCGCCGCCGACATCGCCCGCGAGTCGGCCGACATCATCCTGCTGGAGAAGGACCTCGGTGTCCTCGAGCGCGGTGTGGTCGAGGGGCGCCGCACCTTCGGCAACATCCTCAAGTACATCAAGATGACCGCCAGCTCGAACTTCGGCAACATGTTCTCGGTCCTCGTCGCGAGCGCACTGCTTCCGTTCATCCCGATGATCCCGGCGGTGCTGCTGGTGCAGAACCTCGTCTACGACATGGCGATGCTGACGATCCCGTGGGACAAGGTGGACCGCGAGTTCGTCGAGAAGCCGCGCAAGTGGGAGACCCGCAGCCTGACCCGGTTCATGGTCTTCATCGGACCCATCAGCTCGATCTTCGACATCACCACGTTCGCACTGATGTGGTTCGTCTTCGCCGCGAACACCCCGAGCAGGCCGCACTGTTCCAGTCCGGGTGGTTCATCGAATCCATCATCTCGCAGACGTTGATCGTGCACATCATCCGGACGGGACGCATCCCGTTCATCCAGTCCAGGGCCTCCCTGCCGGTCCTGATCTCGACCGGGCTCGTCTGCGTCTTCGGATTGGTGTTCCCGTTCATCGGGTGGGGTCAGGCGCTGGGCCTGGTTCCGCTGCCGTGGTCCTACTTCCCGTGGCTGATTCTGACGCTGACGGCGTACTGCGTGCTCACCCAGGGCGTCAAAGTCTGGTTCATCCGTCGCTTCGGCGGTTGGCTATGAGCCGCAACGGCCGTCGTGCCCACGCGACGCCCACGACTGTCCCACCAATGTCCGTTTTGCGGACCGTCAAGAGGAAATCCATGAACACGAACAACACTCGAGCGCGCCTTCTCGCCCACCGGGCGGGGGTTGGTGCCACCGCAGCCGTCGCGATCGGACTGATGTCCACCGGTGCCGCCCATGCCGACACCTTCGTGCCGCTGCCCGACGGGCAGAAGGCAGGTCCGGGAGCGGTGCTGACCCGGACCGAGGAGAGCGCCCTGATCTCCCCGTCGCTGGCCGCCAATGGCGCGGGCCGCACCGCGTGGGTCTCGGGCACCGTCACCGCCGATGTCACCGGCGCCCCGGATGACGGCGAGGCCGGACCCTCGAACGGGGCGACCAACGACAAGGGCACCAACAACTCGTCCACGCACGGTGTCTCCCGTGTCAGCACCGGCTACATCGTCGGATGCCAGGTCGACATCACCGGCCTCGGCGGCTCCATCGGCGCAGGCGTCGACCTCTCTGGGCCGTCCGTCTCCGGGTCGCTGACCGTCCCGGTCTCCGCCGGCCAGGTCAAGTTCGTGAACGTCGCGGGCAAGGACATCACGGGCAACGGCACCTACTCGGTGCAGTACCAGGACACCCAGCTCGAGATCCAGAACTGCGGCGGCTACGCCCAGGCCCGTTCCTACACCGTGGTCGAGATCGTCGGCAACGACTATTCCAAGACCACCCTGTACGGCCAGCCCTTCAGCATCGGCTAACGAGGCGGCCACGCACAGTCCACACCCGAAATCTGAAACATTCACCTGCAAAAAGGAATTCATGATGCACACCAAGGCCAGCCCGCGGCGCGGGCTGCGGATCGTCACGACCGGAGCGGCCGCAGCCGTAGCGCTGGGCTTCTGCTCCGTCGGAGCCGCCAATGCCGACACCATCGTCCCGTTGCCGGGCGGCGCCATCACCAAGACCCTCGCGGACGGCACCGTGGTGACCGTCTCCATGACTGATGAGTCCGCGACGGTGTCGCCGTCGATGGGGGCGACTCCCCTGCACCGCAACGTGTGGGTCTCCGGCTCGGCGAAGGTCGAGATCTCCGGCGGATCCGGCGCCGAGGGCGGCTCAATCGAGCCCGGCTACATCGTGGGATGCCAGCTCACCCTCGGCGGCGAGACCGGTGCGGATGCGGGCATCGGGGCCGAGTGGAAGGGCGCAGCCGAACCCACCGCAGGCGGGGCGGGCACCGTCTCGATCGGTCCAGGCGAGGCCGCGAGCTTCCCGATCCTCGACCTCGAGTCCGCCGACGACTTCGGCGGCGAGTCGCACACCGGCGAGCACTCCTTCGAGGGCGCCACCGGCAGCGTCACCTGGGCCGACTCCACCATGGGCGTCGAGGGCTGCGCCGGCTACGCGCAGGCCCGCTCCTACGTCAACGTCACCATCGACACCGACAACGTGACGAGCACGGTCACCCTCTGGGGACAGCCCTTCAGCATCGGCTGACCGAACGGCGGGTTGCGAACACGACCCAGGGGCGGGAGGCGATACCGCTCTTCCCCGGGGTCGTGTTTTCAACTAAATAGAAAGTGCTCCAACGATTCTGGAGCGCGTTGGGTCGCCGCATCGAGTTGGCCTGGCCCGGACGGGATCGTATTCGGCTAGCATCGGGAGCATGCGTAGCGACCTGATGAAGAACGCGGAACGTAGTGGTGAGCCTGGGACTTTCGTGCTCCAGAACTCGCGAATGCTCAAGGTGGACCTGGCCGGAACCGGTGGGCACTTCCTTGCCCGTCAGGGGTCGATGGTCGCTTACCAGGGTGATGTCGACTTCGCCTATCAGGGCAGCGGCGGCCTCGGCAAACTGTTCAAGAAGGCACTCACCGGCGAGGGCATGTCGCTGATGAAGGTGTCCGGCAGCGGCGACGTCTTCCTCGCCCGAGACGCCGACGAGATTTTCCTGCTCGAACTCGAGGACGAGTCGGTGACCGTCAACGGGACGAACGTTCTCGCTTTCGAGAGCTCGCTGAGCTGGGACATCAATCGGGTCGAGGGTGCGTCGATGCTCAGCGGCGGGTTGTTCAACACCACCTTCAGTGGGCGCGGTGTGCTGGCGATCAACGTCTACGGCACGCCCGTGGTGCTGAACGTGGACACCCCCACGTTTGTCGACATGCAGAGCGCGGTGGTGTGGTCGACCGGGCTGCAGTCGACGATCCGCAAGACCGCGAAGATGTCCGCGGCGATCGGACGCGGTTCGGGTGAGGCATACCAGTTGTGTCTCACCGGCAACGGATTCGTCGTCGTTCAGGCGTCCGAGGGTCACCCCATCCCGCAGCACTGAACCAGACCTCCCGGTCGGCCGTGGCTCCGCCGTACCGACCGGGAGATCGTGCTCAGGCCGCATATCCCAGCCCGGCGGCGACGAGCACCGGCGCCAGGTACAGCAGCGGGAACGGGATGTGCGCGTACGAGCGGGCACGGATCACGGTGATGACCGCCCCGTGAAGTACAGGAACAGGCCGATGGTGGCCAGGACGCCGATCGCCGGCACGAACAGGCCGACCAGCAGGCCCGCAGCCCCGGCTGCCTTGGCGGCACCGAGCCACGGCCACCACGACTGGGGGACGCCGTAGTCGGTCAGGGCTTCCACGACCCATCCGGCGCGGAAGAAGACGGCGGCGGCCGAGTAGCCGACCCACGCTGCGGCCAGGATGGTGACGATGACATAGGCGGTGTTCATCGGAATTGTCTCCTCATCGGGTTCGAACGGACTCACCACCATGACGGCCGCCACCCCGAGAATGTGACAGCGCGCGATGAACGAATATGCAGGAGTCGACCAGCCATGAAGATGATCGCCGTCCCCGCGGGGGACGTCACCCTCTCGGATCGGCGGACAAGTCGTAGCTGGCGTATCGATGTCGGCGCCTTCGAGATCGCCGCTACTCCCGTGACCCAGGGCGAGTACGCCGAGATCACCGGCGAGTGGCCAGGGGCGACCCGGGGTGCGCACCTGCCGGTCGAGGGTGTGTCCTGGTGGGACGCGATCGCGTTCTGCAACAACATGTCCGAGCAGTCCGGCCTCGCCGCCGCCTACCGCGTTGTCGGTGACGACGTCACCTGGGACACAACTGTCGACGGGTACCGGCTGCCGACCGAGGCCGAGTGGGAACGCGCCTGCCGGGCCGGGACGACCGGTCCGCGGCACGGCCCCCTCGACGAGATCGCCTGGTATCGAGAGAATTCCGACGGCGGGCCGCACGAGGTGGGCAGGAAGCAGCCGAACGCCTGGGGACTGCACGACACCCTGGGCAATGTCTGGGAATGGTGCTGGGACCTCTACGACCCCGAGGTGTACGGCACGTATCGGGTTCTGCGCGGGGGCGGCTGGTTCGACGAGCACTGGAGCTGCCGGGCGTCAGCCCGACGGCGCAGCCACCCGACCTACCGGATCGACGATGTCGGGTTCCGCGTCGCTCGCTGATAGCCGTCACGGCCCGCCGGGAGGATCCCCGACGGAACCGGCGACTTACGCCTGCCCGGGCTTGAGAACGATGAACAGGCCGTGTGCCTCGGCGCAGAGCCGGTCGCCGTCGTGCATCGTGGCGCGCACGTAGACCTTGCGACCGTCCTGGCGCTCGGCCCAGGCGCGGACCGTCAACTCGGTGTTGAGCGGGGTGACGGATCGGTAGTCCACGGTGAGGGACGCGGTCCTGGTCACCGACCCGGCGTGCATCGCGGCGGCCATGCCGAGCAGGTCGTCGAAACCGACGGCCACCTGCCCGCCGTGGGCGGCATTGTTGCCGCCGAGGTGGTAGGTGCGGAAGGTGATGCGGGCGTCGACACCGGTCGAGTCGGCGTGGTCGATCATGAAGGGCGGGAGGGTGATGTTCCCGCGACCGGGCAGATCGAACCGGGTCCACGTCGGCGCGGACCATTCGTTCACAACGGCCGCGTCCAGCTTGTCGTTGAGTTGCTTGAGCACGCCGATCGTCTCCAGCGCCAGCTCGTCGGAGGGCTGGCCAGCCGCGCGCGATCCATCAGGCCGCGCACCTGCTCGATGAACTCGCCGTAGTGCGGTCCACCCCGGGTGATGTCGGCGCCGTGTTCCTCGCGGGCATTGATCAGCTCGGACATCGGCCGGAACCCGCCCTCGTGATGCTCTTGATCGGGTAGCGAGTCGCCGACCTGCTGTTCGTTCATGAGAACACGTTATCGGTTGCCGGCGGAATGCCCGCCCAGCGGGTGCGTCAGCCTCGGTACGAGGTCAACAGCGTGCGTGCCGTGGTGGCCAGGTCGGCGTCGAGCCAGTCGGGCAGCTCGGCGGCGTGGGCGTGGCGGCGCAGCGCGGCGTACGGGAGGTCGACGACGGCGCGGCTGACGGCGTCGAGCTCCCGGTCGCCGTCCGCGCCGAGGAGGTCGCGCGCCAGGCGCCGCAGGTGCTCGAACAGCGGCGCGTTCATCCGGTCGAGGCGACCGCGGAACTCCGCGTCGGGGCCGCCGTCCAGCAGATCGCTCGGACGCAGGTTGAGCAGGAGCTTTGCGTCGTCTGGCAACTCGCGACCGAACCGCACGGCTGCCACCGCCATCGCGACGCCCGCCTCGACCGGGTCCGGGTCGTCCGCGACACCCATCACGCGGTCCTGGAAGCGGGCGAGCGCGCGCAACCACGCCTCGGTGAGGACGCCGTTGCGACTGCCGAAGCGGTGGTACAGCGTGCCGACGGGTGCACCACTCGCCGCGGCGATCGCTGCGACGCCTGCCGCGCGGGGGCCGTCGGCGAGCACGAGCGTGCGTGCAGCGTCGAGGATCACATCGGTGTCGTGCTTGCGGGGTGGTGCCACTACTAGTACGTTCCTTCTATATGGAGCGATTGCCCTACATCGACCAGCATGCCAGAACGATCGACGCGAATCGGGATCGGGCTTGGCAGGCGTTGCTCACGGTCATGTGCAAGGACCCGGACGACCCATCCGCGCCGAGGGGCTTCCTGCTCGATTCCGCCGAAGTGCCTGCCCGGTTGGCGCTGTCGGGCAGGCACTGGTTCTCGCGTTACGCGCTGATCTTCGAACTCGACGAAGAGGGCCCGAGTCGCACTCGAGTCCGGGCGCAGTCGTGGGAGAGTTCCCCGGCCTGCACGGCAAGATCTACCGGGCGCTGGTGATCGGCAGCGGCGGTCACCAGGTGGTCGTGCGTCGGCTGCTGCGCCGGATAGCAGCCGCGGCATGATCCCCGGGCTCGTCTGGGGTGCCACCGAGGCCGAGCGCGGGCAACCCCTGCCGTGCGACGAGCTGGGCTTCGGCGGGGTGCAGGCGGATCGGGCCATCAGCATCGACGCATCACCTCAGGTGGTCTACGCCTGGTTGTGTCAGCTGCGTGTCGCGCCCTACAGCTACGACCTGCTCGACCGATTCGGCCGCCGCAGCCCGCGCCGCCGCGACCCCGGAGCTGACCGAACTCGAAGTGGGGCAGCGCTTCATGTCCCAGTTCGATCTGGTGTCCTTCGTTCCCGATGGGCACATCACGCTGGTCACCGGCAAGATATGCGTCACCTACGCGGTCCGGCCCGAGGGAAGCGGAACCCGTCTCGTGGTCCGGATGCACTGCGGTGCACCGTGGATCGTCGCGCGGGCGCTGGCGCTCGGCGACCTGGTCATGATGCGAAAGCAGCTGCTGACGCTGAAGAACCTGGCCGAGGCGGAGCAGCGCACCCGTGCGTGATGCGCGGAGAATCGGACGGACGCCGGACCGGGTCCGGCGTCCGTCGCCTCAGTCCTTGAAGTAGACCAACTGATGGGTCGTCGCCAGCAGCTCGCCGTCGCGTCCCCACAGCTCCGCGGACTGGTCGAAATAGCCCCTGCGGATCTGCTGGGCACGGGCCGTGCCGAGCAGGACATCCTCCCCTGCTCGGCGAGCACCTCCGCGTCGGCGTGGAAGTACACGGTCATCGAGACGGTGCCGGCAGGCATGAACTGTCCGCGGCGCAGGAAGATCCGGGGGAAGAACACGTCGCTCATGGCGGTCAGGGCCGCGAAGTCGAGCGGACGGGCGGGTGCGTCGCGCACCCAGAGCGTCGAGACCGTGTCGGGGTGCTCGACGGCCTCGGTTGCGGGAATGCCGCCCTCGACGAATCGCATCTCGTAGTTGCGGGACCAGGCAATGAACTCGGGGAAGGCGCCTGCCTCGACGTCATCGACCGCCGGAACGTCCGGGCGGGCGATCTCAGTGGAGGACCAGGTCTCGCGGCGGGTGCCGAACACCGCGGTCGCGGTCGTCGCGACGACCCCGTCCTGAGACAGCTCGAGGGCCCAGTGCTGGGTACTGCGGTTGGTTCGGACCGGTCGGGCGGAGATCTCGAACGCGCCCTCGGCGATGGGGCCGGCGTAGTTGACGGTCAGCGAGAGCGGATCGCCGAGCCGGTCCTGGTGCTGCTGCACCGCCCGCAGCAGGGTCGCGGCGGTGATCCCGCCGAACGGGCCGACCATGTTGGCGTAGGCCGGGGAGGTGTGACCGCTGAAACGTCCGTCGCCTGCGGGAGTGAGCTCGACGGCGGCGTCGAAGGGATGCGGCGGGGCGATGGTCCGGGTCACGGTGGCTCCTCGTAGGTGATGACGGATCGACCCCAAGTATGACGCTTGGCATAGAAGCCGTCGGTACCGCCCTGGCGCTCGGCCCGCCTGGCAGGATCGACCCCGTGACCATCGCGAACCTGACCCGCACCGAAACCGCCGCCCGATCGGCCGTGGTCACCGTCCGCGGTTACCGCGTCGAACTCGACCTCCTGGCCGCGCCCGAACACTCCCGGCCGGGCTTCTCGACGACCACCACCCTCGAGTTCGACGCCACCGTCGCCGAGACGTGGATCGATTTCATCGGGCAGTCGGTCGAGTCGGTGACGGTCAACGGGACGGCTGCCCCCGTCGAGTACGACGGCGCCCGCATCCGGGTCAGGGATCTGCGTGCGTCGAACCGGGTCGTCGTCGAGGCGACCGGCGAGTACAGCCGTTCCGGCGAGGGACTGCACCGCTTCCTCGACCCCGTCGACGGCCAGACCTACCTCTACACCCAATACGAGCCGTCGGACGCGCGCCGGGTGTTCGCGTGCTTCGAGCAGCCGGACATGAAGGCGCCGTTCACCTTTGCTGTCACCGCACCCGCTGGGTGGGAGCTGGTGTCCAATCGCCCGATAGCCACCCGCGAGGCTGATGACTCCCGGCAGACGGTGGAGTTCTCCCCCACCCTGCCCATCTCCACCTACCTCACGGCCGTGGTTGCCGGGCCCTATGCTCGGGTCGAATCAACTTGGAGCCGTGGCGATCTCACGGTGCCGCTCGGCCTGCTGTGCCGCGCCTCGCTCGCGCAGTACCTCGATTCCGACACCCTCTTCGAGGTGACCGGGCAGGGCCTCGACTTTTTCGCCGAGCACTTCGAGTACCCCTATCCATGGGGCAAGTACGACCAGGTGTTCGTGCCGGAATACAACCTCGGCGCGATGGAGAACCCCGGCTGCGTGACGTTCACCGAGGCCTACGTCTTCCGGGGCGCGGCGACCGCCGCGCAGTACGAGGGCCGAACCAACACTGTCCTGCACGAGATGGCCCATATGTGGTTCGGGGACCTCGTCACGATGGTGTGGTGGGACGACCTGTGGCTCAAGGAGTCGTTCGCCGACTACGTGGGCGCGCTTGCCAGCGCTGAGGCCACGCAGTGGACCGACGCGTGGGTGGCGTTCGCGAACCGGCGAAAGGCCTGGGCGTACTCGCAGGACCAGCTGCCCACCACGCACCCGATCGTCGCGGACATCGTCGATCTGGAGGCGGCCAAGCTCAACTTCGACGGCATCACCTACGCGAAGGGCGCGAGCGTACTCAAGCAGTTGGTCGCGTACGTGGGGCGCGATGCCTTCTTCGAGGGCTCCCGCCGCTATTTCCGGGCGCACGCCTTCGGGAACACCACCCTGGCGGATCTCCTGGCGGAGTTGTCGGCGGCGTCGGGCCGCGACCTCACGGAGTGGGCGCGTGCCTGGCTGCAGACCTCGGGGATGTCGACGCTGACGCTCGAGGAGAACGGCGGCGCCCACGAGATCGTCCAGACGCACCCGCGTCCGCACCGCCTGGCGGTCGGGCTCTACGACTTCGACGACTCCGGCGATTTGGTCCGCCGTGAGCGGGTGGAGGCGGACGTCGCCTCCGATCGCACGCCGATCGCACTCGATCCCGCTCCGCTTCGTCTGTTGAACGATGGCGACCTCACCTATGCGAAGGTGCGTCTGGACCCCGGATCGCTTGCCACCGTAGAGCGTTCACTCGACCGTGTCACCGACCCGCTCGCACGCGGGCTGATCTGGTCTGCGCTGTGGAACGCGACTCGCGACGGTGAACTGGCCGCCGACCGCTATCTCACGATGGCCCGAGCGTTCGCGCCCGCGGAGTCGAACACGGCGCTGCTGGCCGCGGTGCTGTCGAATGCGTCCTACGCGATCGGGCACTACCTGCCGATCGCGGATCGGGAGCGGTGGCGCGGCGACTGGCTCGACGCGACCTGGGCGGCAACGCAATCCGCCGAACCCGGCTCCGGCGCCCAGCTCGCCTTGGCACGCGCGGCGGCGGCCGCGGCCACGGTCGACGACCGCCTGGCCGCCGACATCGGGGCCGTCCTGGACGGCCTGGCGCCCGCACCCGACGGCTTGGCGCTCGACCCCGACCTGCGTTGGGCGCTGTGGACCGCGCTGGCCGCCACCGGACACGCCGGCGCGGCGGGGCTGGACGCCGAGCTCGCCGGCGACGACACCGCCTCCGGCCGGACCGCCCACCTGCGGGCGCTGGCGGCGCGGCCGGATGCGGCCGTGAAGGCGAGCGCCTGGGCGTCCGCGCTCAGTGACACGTCGTTGACCAACGAGCACCTCGACGCCGTCATCGCCGGCTTCCGGGCCGGTGACCGCC
Organism: Rhodococcus sp. MTM3W5.2; assembly: GCF_001984015.1. NCBI lineage: Bacteria > Bacillati > Actinomycetota > Actinomycetes > Mycobacteriales > Nocardiaceae > Rhodococcus > Rhodococcus sp. MTM3W5.2. Next base: position 189,802 of record NZ_CP019572.1, read on the forward strand.
GCGACCTCATCGCCCGTTACGACGACGAGTACTTCGCGGCGATCGGCGACGTGTGGGCGCGGCGGAGCATCGAGATCGCGCGGCGCATCGTGCTGGGGCTCTTCCCCGCGGCCGACTCGCTCGGCCCGGTCGATGCTTGGCTGGCCGCGAACCCGCACGTACCGAACGCGCTGCGCAGGCTGGTGATCGAGCAACGCGACCACCTGGCACGGGACCTGCGGGTGCGGGCCGCGTTCGGGTAGCCCTGCGCGCCGGCCGCGAGCGGGCACAATGACACCCGTGCCCACCGATCACGCAATGCCCTTCGACCCGGCGCAGCGCCGCGCCCGACTGGCCCGACGCCACCGTCTCGCACCCGAGTCCCGTGCGGCGAGCGTGGTGGAGGCGGCGAAGAGCATGGTGTGCCTGCACGGCACGGATCCCGCGACGATCTTCCTGTCCGCCCGGGCCAGGGTCGACGGCATGGTGGTGGCCGACCTGGAGCGCGCCCTGTACGAGGAGCGGTCATTGGTCAAGCACCTCGCGATGCGGCGCACCCTGTTCGTGTTCCCCAGCGAATCGCTGCCGTTCGTCCAGGCCGGTGCCAGTAACCGGGTCGGCGACACGGAGCGGCGGCGCCTGATCCGGGAGGTGGAGAAGGCCGGTCTGTTCGATGACGGGGCGGGCTGGCTCGGGGCGGCCGGGGACGCGGTGCTCGATGCGCTCGAGGGCAGTGTCCCGATGTCGTACACGGCGCTGCGCGAGCAGCTCCCGTTGTTGCAGGGCTCGATGGCCTACGGCGAGGGCAGGAGTTGGGGCGGGCAGGTGTCCGTCGGGCCGCGGGTACTGACCGTGCTGTCGGCCGAGGGCCGGATAGTGCGTGCGACCAACGACGGACCCTGGCGGGCGTCGCGGAACCGCTGGGCGACAAGCGAATCCTGGCTGGGCATGCCGATCGATCGTCGCACCGAGACGGAAGGCGCGGCCTGGCTGATCGAGGCGTGGTTGCGCGCGTTCGGCCCCGGCACCGAGTCCGACCTCAAGTGGTGGCTCGGGTCGACGGTGTCCACGGTGCGGAAGGCGTTGTCCACCTTGGACACCGTCACGGTCGACCTGGACGGCCAGACCGGCTATCTGATGGCCGACGACCAGGAAGACGACGATCCCGTCGGGCCGTGGGCGGCACTGCTGCCCGCGCTCGACCCCACCACGATGGGCTGGCGGGACCGGGACTGGTACCTCGGGCCACACAAGGACCTGCTGTTCGACACCAGCGGGAACGCCGGTCCGACGGCGTGGTGGGACGGCCGGATAGTCGGGGGCTGGTGGCAGGACGAGGACGGCCAGGTGGTGGTGCACCTGCTCGAGGACGTCGGTGCCGAGGCGCGACGCGCGTTCGACCACGAAGCGGCGAAGCTGTCGGCCTGGCTCGAGGGCGACAAGGTGCTCCCCCGGTTTCCCTCGCCACTGGCGAAGCTGCGCGCCTGACAGCGAGTCCTGATTGCCGAACGGGCCGTTATCGGAACATTGGCCGAGTGGGTCGCCCGAAAACCGCCGGTTCGTGCCCCGGCGTGGAGCCCGCCGGCCGCTACGGTGACTGGGTGACGAGAGCCGACGACGTCGAGCGGGATCAGCGGAACAAGCCGCCGGGCCCGATCGTGCTGGCCATGACAGTTCTCTCGATTGTGGTGCTGCTCTGCATCCAATACGACTGGCAGCCCGCCCGCTACGGGAATCTGACCGGTGCTGACGCCTTCTTCTACGGCGTCCCGGCGCTGCTGGTCCTCGCGCTGACGGGACTGGTCTGGGCGATCCGCAGCCTCTACGTCGTCGGGGAGGACCGGCGGTGGTCTTGGTGGATCGTGGCGGCGCCGAGCGTAGTGGTCGCGGCCGTCGCCGTCGGGATGATCTGGCCACCAACGACGTTCGACGAGGCGCGCCCCGAGTTCGAACGCATCGCACGTCAGGTACTCGCCGAACCCGATACCCGGCTCGCGGACATCGAGATCGACGGCTTCGAGATCAGCTACGTTCGGAAGATCGCTGCGGATGAGGTCCAGTTCATCGACGCCGACGGGTACTTGTTCACGACGGTCAGCGGGTGGGTTTATTCTCCGAACCGGACGCCCAACGGATCTGATAGCAGGGAATTCTCCTCGACCCATCTCGACGGCCCCTGGTACGAGTTCACCTCCACCTGGTGAGTCGACACCAAGGACTTCTTGACCCCGACCGACCCCGACTACTGGAACCCGTTTGTCAGCAAGGACCGCCTCACCTCGCCGTTCGGGCCCAGTACCCGCAACGTCTGCACCGCTTTCCACGGCGTCCTGACGGGCTGCTGGCAGGCCGACCAGAACGGACAGCCGCACAAGCTCGTGCCGTTGCCGCTGGACTTCCCGGGATCCACGTTGCCGGGTGGCGGCCCGTCTCACTTCGTCTACCCGATCTTTCCCGGAATGTAGTGGATCACGCAGTTTCGTATCTGCAACAACGGGTTTCGGGATTCAGCTGACCGCCCTTGACCTGCACGTGCACTGCGAGTACGCATAGATGCGAGGCGTTTTCGACCCCCGCTACGCGAGTGCAGCCGAGTGGTGCACCCGGCGACGGGTGTGCGCGCAGATCTGGTGAACGCAGGGTGCTGTCATGGCTGACGTCGACGTCGACTATTGCGTTGTCGGTGCGGGATTCGCGGGGCTGACGGCGGCGCTGCGGCTCAAACAGGCAGGCCACTCGGTGGCGCTGCTCGAGGCGAGGGACCGGGTCGGCGGGCGAACCTTCACGGAAGTGCGCGAGGACGGGTCGTGGATCGACCGTGGCGGCGCCTGGGTAGGGCCAGGTCAGGACCGGATCTACGCATTGATGGACGAGTTCGGTGTGCCGAGCTACAAGCAGTACACCGACGGCGAGGCCATGATGGTGGTCGGCGGCAAGCAGCACCGATACGAGGGCACCATTCCGTTGACGATGAGCCCGTGGGTGACGGCGAATCTCGGTGCTGTGTTCCTGGAACTGGGTTCGATGTGTAAGACGATCCCGCTCAACGCCCCGTGGGAGGCGAAGAAGGCCGCCGAATGGGACCGGATCAGCCTGGCCAAATGGCTGGACGACAACGTCCACTCAAGGCCGGCACACGATCTCCTCGAGACGGCGATCGCCGGCTGCTACACCTCCGCGGCCTCGGAGGTCTCGCTGCTCTTCGTTCTGTACCAGATGGCGACGGGTGGAGGTCCGAGCTTCGTCCTGGGGGTCAAGGACGCGGCCGAGGACGAGCGACCGGTCGGCGGCATGGGTGCCGTCTACCGGCCGATGGCGGCCGAGATCGGGGACGCCCTCCATCTCGGGCAGCCTGTTCGCGATATCGAGCAGGACGGGAACGGCGTGACGGTTCGCTCCCAGAACATGACCGTGCGTGCCCGGCGGGCGATCGTCGCGGTGCCGCTCGCGATCGCGAGCCAGATCCTCTACGAGCCGATGCTGCCCGTCGACCGCTCCTTCCTGCACCAGCGGATGCCGAGCGGCGCGATCTTCAAGATCGCGGTCGTGTACGACGAGCCGTTCTGGCGGGCCGACGGGCTGTCAGGTCAGTCGGCGGCACCGGGCTCCCCCGCCACCATCACCATCGACGCGTGCACGGACGCCGCCACGCCAGGGGTGCTGTGCGTCATCGTCGAGGGCCCGATTGCCCGCGAGATCGGGCGCCTCGGCGAGGCCGAACGTCGCAAGTCGGTCCTCGGCGAGCTCACCGGGCGTTTCGGCGACAAGGCCGGCGCACCGATCGACTACATCGAGCAGAACTGGTCCGTGGAGCGCTACTCCGGCGGTGCCATGCTCAGCCACGCGCCGACCGGGGTGCTGACGGAGTTCGGTCACGCGATCCGTGAGCCCTGCGGTCGCATCCACTGGGCGGGTACGGAGAGCTCGGCGCAGATGTGCGGCTGGGTGGACGGTGCCGTCCGGTCCGGTGAACGGGCCGCGCGCGAGGTGACCGAGCACGACGGGCTGATCCGGGGCTGAAGTCTGCCGGCCGCCGTGCCCGCTCCGCCGGCATGTCGCAGGGCGTGGCTACGGTTGACCGGTGACCGCCAAGGCCCGCCGCAAGACCAGCCGCAAGTCGACGAAGGTCGACTCCCCCGTTGCCGGTGCGGGGGAACGTATCTGGGTGCTCGAGGTGCCGTTCCGGGCGCCCGCGCCCGGTGCGAAGTACTACGGCGGAATCAAGGCACACGCCTACGTCGGGTCGAGCCTGCCCGAGGAGCTCCGCCCCTACGCGGCGAAGCCGTACTCGTACCAGCAGTGGGTCGAGGACGAGCTGAACGGCACCAGGGGTCCGTCCGCCGAGGCCGCTCGGAAGGAATTGCGACCCGAACAGCTCGAGGGGCCGCCGCGATCGCCCGGGCGGCCGAGGCGACCTTCCGGGGCTTCTGCCTCTCCGACGACCCGGGCCTGGGCAAGACGCTCACAGCGATCGCGGGCGCGAAGGCCGTCGCTCAGCAGCGCGGCGGCGAGGCGATTCTCGTCACGGTCGATCGCCCCACCTCGATCACCATCCCGCACTGGCGGGCGTCGATCGCGGCGGTAGGGGACGGCGGGTACCGGTGGCTGATCATCTCCCCCGACCAACTCAAGAAGCTCATCGCCCGCAACGGCAGGCCGAGGTACCGATTCGACGTCGTCGTCAACGACGAGGCACACAACTTCCGGCACGATTCGCAGCGCACTGACTACCAGCGACGGGTGACCCGGCACCTCGACCCGCCCGAGAAGGCGCCGTTCGTGATTGCGCTGACCGCGACCCTCGGGCACCACCCCGGCGAGTGGCGGTACCTGTCGTCGCTGCTGGCGCAGGTGCACCGCGAGCCGCCGCAGCGGTGGGACGAACTCGGCGCCCGACTGGTCGAGCTCGGGGTGCCGCTGGAGCGGTACATGGGCCGCTGGCAGTGGACGACGGAGGCGAAGGCGTCCGGCCGGATCCAGGCCGATGCCGTCGCCCGGGTGCGCGACGCGATGACCACCGCCGAACCGCCGGTGATGCTGCACCGCGACGCGCCATGGGGCCAGGCCCCGATCGACGGGCTCGGCGTCGACCTGACCTTCGAGCAGCGGCGGCAGTACGAGATGGAGTGGGGCGACTACCGGCGCGAGATGCAGCTCGCGCGAACAGGTTCCGACACCGCGCGCGGGCGGGCGGCGCTGATCCGGTTCCGGCAGAAGGCCGGGATGATCCGTGCGCCGCACACCGCGGAACTGGTGGCGGCGACCGCGGAACGCGGTTACCAGTGCCTGGTCGCGACGGAGATGGTGAGCACCGGCGCGGAGCCGGTGGCCGACCTGCTCGAGGATCGCGGCATCGCGGTGTCCCGGATCTTCGGCGGCCGCCGCGACGCCGAGAACGAGCGGCTGCGGTTCCAGCGCGGCGAGACCCGGGTCGTCGTGTTCAACACGACCTCCGCCATCAGCCTGCACGCCGCCGAGCACCTCGCCGACGGAAGCCGCGCCACCGCCACCCCGCGAATCGGGTTCTTCCACCAGCCCCGGTATTCCGGCATCGCCGCCCGTCAGACCATCGGTCGCGGGCACCGCGACTATCAGGTCTGCCCGTGGTCGCTGCTCTACGCCACCGAGACCATCGAGGAGTCCGCGGCCACCACGATGGTCGACCGGCTGATGGTCACCTCAGCCAGCGTCGACGGCGACACCAGCGCGTTGGCATCGATCGCCCGGATGTTCAACGCCGACTGGATCGACGAACGGGCCTTCGACTGAGTTGAGGTGCGCGATCCGGGTCCCGCTCAGCGGGACAAATCGGTTCGGTGGTCGGGGCACGGCACCTAACCTCCGATTCGGACGAACCTGGACGCAGCCATCGGCTCGGGGATATCTTCGGCAACTGGGTGTCGCTCGGTGCATACCCATTGACCGATTCGGCATCTGGCCGCATCGCATCGGATCTTCTGTTCGAAGGGAATTTCATGGCGACCTACGTCATCACTGGCGCGGCCTCCGGCATCGGCGCGGCCACCAAGGCGCGGCTGGAGTCCGACGGCCACCGCGTCATCGGCGTCGACTTGCACAACGCCGACGTCAACGTCGACCTGAGCACCGCCGACGGGCGCAGGGACGCGATCGCGCAGGTGACCGCGCTGGCCGACGGCAGCATCGACGGATTCGCCCCGTTCGCCGGCTTGGCCGCTGCCGCGGGCCGCCCCGCGAATCTGCTGATCGCGGTCAACTACTTCGGCGCCATCGAACTCCTCGAGGGCCTCCGCCCGCTGCTGGCCGCGGGTGAGAACCCGTCCGTGGTGCTGATCAGCTCCAATTCCACCACCAGCCAACCGAACTGGCCGACCGACCTCGCCGACGCTTGCCTGGCGGGCGACGAGTCGGGCGCCAATGCGGTCGCCGCCACGTTCGGTGAATGGGGCGCCATCCAGGCCTACCCGGCCACCAAGGCCGCGTTGGCCTACTACGCCAGGACGAAGTCCGCCGAGTACATCGCGGAGGGCATCCGCCTCAACGCGATCGCCCCGGCCTGATCGACACCCCGATGACCCAGGAGGGGCGCAAGGACCCGCTGGTCGGCGCGGGCATGGAGCACTTCCTGTCCACCATCCCCGCCGGGCGCGGCGGCACGCCCGAGGAGGTGGCCGCACTGGTGGCGTTCCTGCTCGGCCCCGAGGCCAGCTACTTCGTCGGGTCCGTCGTCTTCGTCGACGGTGGCACCGACGCCGCCAACCGCGGCAAGGACTGGCCGAAGGTGTGGGACCTGAGCTAGGACCTGCCACTAGACTGGTGGGCGCCGCCCTGTCGCGGTCGCCACCGGAAGGACCACAATCACACACTCTGCTGCCCCGAATGACATCTACTTCGTTCCCCCGGAGCAGGAGACGAGCGACGCCGTGCGGGACGCGTCGGCGGCAGCCGAGGCGAGGCTGCGCGATCGCCCCGAGGTCGTCCGGTTCAAGGGCCGCTTCGCGCTCTCGATCACCACGACGACCCCACACGAGGCCGTGGTCGAGGACCTGCTGTTCATCCGCGACACCCTCGACGCCGCCGGCATCGAATACCTGCTGGTGCGGGGAAACGACGAGCGACCGGTGATCGCCGTCAACTGGGCCGACCGCAAGATCCTGCGCGCGGCTCTCGTCGCGGCGTGCGAGGACCTCCCGTTCTACTCGAAGACCGTCGATGCCAAACGCGGCCCGGCGGTCCTTGTGGCCGACGGCACGCTGTCGACCACGTCGAAGGCCCGCATCTTCCGGTTGTTCCGGCCGCGGGTCGAGGTGGCGAGCGGACTGAACTACGGGGCGTCGACGGGCGTGCAGATCGAGCTGTGGTCGATGTCGGACGACGAGATCGTGCTGCCGATCGAGAATTCGCTGACCCGGCGAACAGTGCGCCCCGAAGAGGCCGTGCGGGGCACGGTCGAACGGTTCGGCAAGGTGTGGCCGACCATCGAGAACATGTTTGCCGACCACGCGTCGGACATCAACTTCGATGTGGACCTGGTGTTCTCGTGGGTGGACGGCTCATCCAAGGAATGGCAGGTGCAGCGCGCCAAGCGCATGCAGAACTACGTGGTCGGGGAGGGCGACGACTCCGAGGCCCGTTTCCGTCAGATCGACGAGTTGAAGTACGCGCTGCGGTCCGTCCACATGTATGCGCCGTGGATCCGGCGCATCTTCGTCGCAACCGATTCCGCGCGGCCTGCGTGGCTGGCCGACGACCCCCGGGTGACCTTCATGCCGAGCGAAGAGTTCTTCGCCGACACGTCGGTGCTGCCCACCCACAACTCGCAAGCCGTGGAATGCCAGCTGCACCACATCCCCGGCCTTGCCGAGCACTTCCTGTACTCCAACGACGACATGTTCTTCGGCCGGCCGGTCGGACCCCAGATGTTCTTCTCCCCGGCGGCGTCAGCATGTTCATCGAGGCGACAACGCGAATCGGATTGGGCCACAACGACGGGGAGCGAAGCGGGTTCGAGAACGCGGCGCGGGTCAACCGTCGGTTGCTGCAGGACCGCTTCGGTCTGATGACCACCCGGCACCTCGAGCATGCCGCCACCCCGCTGCGCAAGAGCGTGATGGCCGAGATGGAGAAGGAGTTCCCCGATGAGTTCGCGGCCACGGCCGCAAGTGTCTTCCGGGCGAGTTCCAACATTTCGGTCACCAACTCGCTGTATCACTACTACGCGTTGATGAGCGGACGCGCGGTGGCGCAGACGGCGGCGCGAGTGAAGTACGTGGACACCACGATGAAATCCGGTCTCAAGGACATGGATTCGCTGCTCGCGAAGCGGTCGATGGACTTCTTCTGCCTCAACGACGGCAGCGCGCCCGAGATCGATCTCGAGTTGCGTACCGCGAAGGTGACGCAGTTCCTGGAAAACTACTTCCCCATCCCTGCACCCTGGGAGTCCTGAAACGCTCTAGAGCCCTGGCTGTCTCACCGACCCGGACGCGCGTGCGTCAGGTGGGACACCGATCCGTTCGTCGGCCACTTCTTGAGTCCCACGCGATCGGGCGTGACTCTCTTCTTTACGAACTGAGCCTCGAGTTCCGGGTCGGCGGTGCCCGTGAACCGCCACAGCGTGGTGTCGGTCGTGCGTGACGCCATCGCCCACGACTCCGCGCGGTACACGGCCCGAACGATGTTGTCCGCAAACACGATTACCGGAATCTTGGCCGTCTCGCGAACAGCGTTCCCGGCAGCCCATGACTGCCGTGCCATCGCATAGATCTCATCCGGCGTCGCTCCCCGCTTCGCCGCGCCCTTCACCTCGACCAGGAAGCACGGTGTGGGCAGGTTCGGCACGGGTTCTGCCTCATACTGCAGCACCAGGTCGTCGACCGGCGCAGCCCTGAGTTCGAGTGCGTCGCCGGCAAGGTTCGTGAGGCCGGGAGTGTCGGTCTCCGCCTCGATCAGGCCGAGTACGCCGACGAGCGCCCCGGCGATGCCCTCCGCAGTCCGATCGTCGTCCGCGGCACTGACCTGGTGCTGCACAATGTAGTGCTCCACTTCGTGGCCGGAGTCGTAGATGTCGCGAATGCGCCTGATGGTCGCGGCGGTGACCTCGGGGTGGTCCGTCTCCTTGTCCTCGAGCAACCGGAGACTCTCGGTCTCCTCGAGCGCGGCCCACACGTGGCCGAAGACGCGGTTGCCGCGTCCACTCCCCGCGTAGAAGACCGACCGGTTGCGTGGATCGAGCAGCGCGTACACGTATACGCCCAGCTGTTCGGCCACCCGCGCGGGCAATGGTTTCGGGGCGGGACGCGTCTGATGAACCGTCGTCACGATCAGTCGCAGCGCGGCGAGCCGCAACGCCACCGGGACACCGTGGCCGCCGCCATCGGTCCGATCGAACAGCGCCGCCGATGCCGACTGCACCGACGTGAACGTCCGGCCCACGTGGTGCCCGAGTGACGCGGTCACCTCGGCGAATTGCGCCAGCCGCACCCGCGGATCCGGCGATGCGTCGGCAAGGTCGTTGGACGCGAGGAAGGTCTGGACCTCTGGCGAGGCAAGCCAGCGCGGTGTGATGTCGATCGGAACTGTCCAGACGGTAGCCATGCCCCGACTCTAGTGAACGTCGCCGTGAAAGTAGCTGGTCGCGCGCCGGCTACACCCGGTCGGCCCTCACCGGAACCACCGGGCGTTCGCTGTCTGCGATCCGAACCCGGGCCGCGTCCAGGCGCCGCGCGGTCTCCTCCGCGGTGACGTACTCGCCGACGATGTCCTGGCCGCCCATCGGGACGACGGAATGAACGATGGTGCCCGGGTAGACGTGCACCATGTTGTGGCCCTGGGCGCCGTCGCGTCCGCGCTGGGCTCCGGGCGGCACGGTGAGATCCTGCGTGTAGCAGGTGGCGGAGGCGACCGAGACGGGGATGCCTGCGAACGTCGCGGTGGTCGAGTAGTGCAGATGGCCGGCCAGGATGGCCCGCACATCGCTGCCGCGCAGTACCTCGGCGAGCCCCGTCTGGTCGCGCAACTCCACGAGCACCGCGAGATCCTGCACGCACGGAACCGGCGGGTGGTGCAGCGCCAGGATGGTGCCGTGTGGCGCAGGCGTCGCGAGTTCGGCTGCAAGCCAGCGCAGTTGGGCCTCACCTATCTCGCCGTAGTGGTGCCCGGGCACGGTCGAGTCGAGAGTGACGATGCGCAGGCCGTCGATGTCGTAGGTGCGATCGACTGGCCCGGTTTGCGAATCCTCGTCGAACAGTACGGCGCGGAAGTGGGCGCGGTCGTCGTGATTGCCCATGGCCCAGATGACCTGCGCGCCGAGCGAGTCCGCGACGGGGTCGACGAGGGCGCGAAGCTTCGCATAGGCGCCGGGTTCGCCCTTGTCGGCCAGGTCGCCGGTGAACACCAGCGCATCGGGCCTCGCGTGTGACGCCTCGATCTCGGCGAAGATCTGCCGAAGCCGGGCCTCGCTGTCGACCCCGCCGTAGAGCGCACCGGGGCGATCGATCAGGTGGGTATCGCTCAGGTGGAGCAGGACGTGCGATGGGCGCGGGTACTCGGCCGTGCGCATGTTGCTGATCGGTCTCTCGCTTCCGCTCGCCCGATGTGCAGAGAGGCCAGTTGTGGTCTCCACCGTCACACCACAGTAGCCACGCGGATGCCGACGGCGCCGCGTTGCCCACCCGCCGCGAGCCGGTGAGCAACGCGGGCCCGCTGCTAGGAACCCGCCCGGATCCACTCCTCCAGATGCGGCGACTCGGTGCCGATCGTGGTGCCGTCGCCGTGCCCGGTGTGCACCCGGGTCTCCGCGGGCAGCGCGAACAGTCGGTCGCGGATCGACCCGATGATCGTCGGGAAGTCGGAGAAGGAGCGCCCCGTCGCCCCCGGTCCACCGGAGAACAGGGTGTCGCCGCTGAACAGCTCGCCCGCCTCGGGCAGGTACAGGCAGGTCGAGCCCGGCGAGTGGCCGGGCGTGTGGATGGCCTGGATCTCCGTGCCCGCCACCGCGATCCGCTGACCGTCCTCGAGCGGCAGGTGCGCGACATCGGGGTGGGTCATCCGCCACAGCACGTCATCGGCGGGGTGCAGCAGGATCGGCGCGTCGAGGCGCTCCGACAGCTCCGGTGCCACCGTCACGTGGTCGTTGTGTCCGTGGGTGAGCACGATCGCCTTCACCCGCCGACCGGCGACCGCATCGATGATCGGCTGCGCGGTGTGTGCGGCGTCGACGACCACCACCTCGGAGTCGTCGCCGATCAGCCAGATGTTGTTGTCGACGTCCCAGGTGCCGCCGTCGAGGCTGAACGTCCCCGACGTGACGACCCGGTCGACCCTCAGCGCGCCGCTCACAGCACGACCACCGAACGCAGCACCTCGCCGCGGTGCATGGACTCGAAGGCCTGCTCCACCTCGTCGAGCGCGATCCGCTCGGTCACGAACTTCTCCAGCGGCAGCCGACCCTGCTGGTACAGGTCCACGAGCATCGGGAAGTCGCGCTCGGGCAGGCAGTCGCCGTACCAGGACGACTTCAGCGCCCCGCCGCGGGAGAAGAAGTCGATGAGCGGCATCTCGAGCGTCATGTCCGGGGTCGGCACGCCGACCAGGACCACGGTGCCTGCCAGGTCGCGCGCGTAGAACGCCTGCTTCCACGTCTCCGGGCGGCCGACCGCGTCGACGACGACGTCGGCACCGAATCCGCCGGTCAGCTCCTGCACGGCCTCGACCACGTCGTCGACCTCGGACGCGTTGATCGTGTGGGTGGCGCCCAGTTCGACGGCCCACTCGAGCTTGCGGGGGTCGCGGTCGATCGCGATGATCGTGCCCGCGCCCGCCAGCCGGGACCCCATGATCGCGGCGTCACCGACGCCGCCGCAGCCGATGACGGCGACGGAGTCGCCGCGGCCGACGTTGCCGGTGTTCATGGCCGCGCCCATGCCCGCCATGACGCCGCAGCCGAGCAGACCCACCACCGCGGGATCCGCGGACGGGTCCACCTTTGTGCACTGACCGGCGTGTACCAGGGTCTTGTCCGCGAACGCACCGATACCGAGGGCGGGACTGAGCTCGGTGCCGTCCTCGAGGGTCATCTTCTGGGTCGCGTTGAAGGTGTCGAAACAGTACTGGGGGCGTCCGCGCTTGCAGGCGCGGCACTGACCGCAGACCGCCCGCCAGTTCAGCACCACGAAGTCGCCCACCTCGACCGAATCGACGCCGTCGCCGACGCTCTCGACGATGCCGGCCGCCTCGTGCCCGAGCAGGAACGGGTACTCGTCGTTGATGCCCCCGTCGCGGTAGGTGAGGTCCGTGTGGCAGACCCCGCAGGTCGAGACGGCGACGACGACCTCGCCGGGCCCGGGGTCGGGGATGGTGATCGTCGCGATCTCGACCGGCGCTCCCTTGGAGCGGGCGATGACACCCCGAACCTGCTGCGACATGGCGTTGTCTCCTTCGAACTCGTGTGGATTCATGGCGATACGAGCGCCGGGTTCGACGGTAGTCCAACCGGTGTCCGCGGTGCCCGGACCGTGTCGAACGGAGATGGTTTGCGGGGACCGATGAGTTTTCGGATCGGGGATGGTCTACCCCTTCGACGACCTCGAAGGCCGAGGACGCAGCGACGCGTACACACCCGATGACAGGAGCAGACAATGTCCCGCATGCTTTTCGTGAACCTGGCAGTGAAGAACATCGAGGCGACCCGGAAGTTCTTCAACGGTCTCGGATTCGGGTTCAACGAGACCTTCAGCGACGAGAACTGTGCCTCGATGGTGATCAACGACCTGACCACGGTGATGCTGCTGCAGGAGGCACGGTTCCGCGACTTCATCTCCGACGACATCTGCGACACCTCGAAGTCTCGTGAGGCCCTGCTGTGCATCTCCGCGGACAGCCGCGAGGAGGTCGACTCGCTGGTCGACACCGCCATCGGCGCGGGCGGCTCGGCCTGGATGGAGGCGCAGGACCAGGGCTTCATGTACGGCCGCGCGTTCCGTGACCTGGACGGGCACGTCTGGGAGGTCATGTGGATGGACCCCGCTGCCATCGGCTGAGAGCGCCTGTGCCGCCCGTGCGCGTGTCGCACCCCAATCGGGGTACAACACGCGCACGGGCGCCGAAGGCGCATAGTTTTCGTATGGCCGAACCGATCGACCAGCTGTTCATCGAGACCGTCGCGGCGATGGCGAGCCCGACCCACCGGCGCTCGCCGGCCCCGGCGGAACCCGTCCGCGAAGGTTCGGTGCTCACCGTGGCCCGTTGTCTGGAGCTTTTCGACGCCCAGCTCGGCAGCAGACACCTCGATCTCGCCGCCCGCGTGCTGCGGGCCGATGGCGCGGGCTTCTACACGATCGGTTCGTCGGGTCACGAGGGCAACGCGGCCGTGGCGGGTGCGTTGCGGCCGACCGATCCGGCGTTGTTGCACTATCGGTCCTGCGGGTTCTTCCTCGAACGCGCGCGCCAGGTCGGCGGCGGCGATCCGCTGCGGGACGTGCTGCTCGGGGTGGTCGCGGCCGCCGCCGACCCGATCTCCGGCGGGCGGCACAAGGTGTTCGGCCGCCACGACCTCGCGGTGATCCCGCAGACGTCCACGATCGCCTCACATCTGCCGCGCGCGGTGGGCGTCGCGTTCGCGATCGGCAGGGCCCGCAGGCTGGGTGTCGATTCGCCCTGGCCCGCGGATGCGGTGGCGGTGTGCAGCTTCGGGGACGCCTCCGCCAATCACTCGACCGCGGTCGGAGCGATCAATGCGGCGGCGTTGGGCGCCTACCAAGGGCTGCCGGTGCCTTTGCTGTTGGTCTGCGAGGACAACGGCATCGGCGTCAGCGTGCCGACCCCCGGGGCTGGATCGAGTCCGCCTACTCGGGCCGGGTGGGGCTCGAGTACTTCGCCGCGGACGGCTGCGACCTCGCCGCCGCCGTCGACGCGGCAACGCGCGCCGCGCACTGGGTGCGCGAGCACCGGCGGCCGGCGTTCCTGCACCTGCGCACGGTCCGGCTGATGGGGCACGCGGGCTCCGACGTGGAATCGGCCTACCGACCTCCCGCGGTGATCGCCGCCGAACAGCGCCGTGACCCGCTGCTCGGCACCGCCCGGTTGCTCGTCGAGTCGGGGGCCCTGACGCCCGCCGAGGTGCTCGCCCGGTATCAGCGCAAGCGCGACGACCTGCTCGCGCTCGCCCGTGAGGTCGCCCTACTCCCCCGGCTGACCACCGCGGCCGCTGTGATGTCGCCGCTGCGCGGACCGAGCCCCGGGTCGGTGGCCGCAGAGGTCGGCACTCCGGCCGGGATACGTACTCGAGCAGAGGTTTTCGACGGCGCGCTGCCGGAGGAGGCGGGTCCCCTCACCCTGGCGCAGTCGATCAACCGTGCCCTGCTCGACCTTCTCGCCGCCCACCCCGAGGCGATGGTCTTCGGTGAGGACGTTGCCCGCAAGGGCGGGGTCTACGGCGTCACCCGGGGGCTCGCGAACCGGGTGGGTGCGGCCCGGGTCTTCGACACCCCGCTCGACGAACAGACCGTGCTCGGGCTCGCGCTCGGCGCGGGCATCTCGGGGCTGCTGCCCATCCCGGAGATCCAATACCTCGCCTATCTGCACAACGCTGAGGACCAGATCCGCGGTGAGGCAGCGACATTGGGCTTCTTCTCGTCCGGGCGCTACCGCAACCCGATGGTGGTGCGGGTCGCCGGTTACGGCTACCAGAAGGGTTTCGGGGGGCACTTCCACAACGACGACGCGATCGCCGTGCTGCGCGACATCCCTGGCCTTGTGGTCGCCTCCCCCGCCCGACCAGAGGACGCCGCCGCAATGCTTCGTACCTGTGTCGCCGCCGCGAAAACCGAAGGCGCGGTGAGCGTTTTCCTCGAACCGATCGCGCTGTACCACGAGCGGGACCTGCACGAGCCCGGGGACGAGGGCTGGCTGGCGCCGTACGAGGGGTCGGACCGCTGGGGCGCGACCCACGTGCCGATCGGGAGCGGACGCACCCACGGGGACGGAACGGACCTGACCATCGTGACGTTCGGCAACGGACTCCGGATGAGCCTGCGGGTCGCCCGGCGGCTGCGCATGCGCGGTCTCGACGCGCGGGTGTTCGACCTACGCTGGCTGACGCCGCTGCCGGTGGCGGACCTGCTCCGCGAGGCGCGTGTCACCGGGCGGGTGCTGGTGGTCGACGAGACCCGGCGGTCGGGCGGCGTCTCGGAGGGGGTGATCGCGGCGCTCGTCGACGCGGGTTTCGAGGGCGCGATCGCGCGGGTCACGAGCGAGGACAGCTTCGTCCCGCTCGGCGAGGCCGCGCGCCTCGTGCTGGTCTCCGAGGAGCAGATCGAGGAGGCGGCGGTGCGACTGGTCGGCCGCCGCCGGTGATGGTCAGGGCCGGTCGAGCTCCATCGCGACCGCCCGCACGGGCGCACCGTCGCCGCCAGCCAGCTTCAGCGGCAGGATGCTGATCAGCGGGTCCGGGAAGTCGACGAGTTCGAGGTTGCAGAGGTTCTCGGCGATCACGCCGCCCGCGTTCGCGATCAGGTGGTGCGCCGGATAGTCCGTGTCCTCGTCGCCGGACGGGTCGACGCTCGGCGCGTCGAGGCAGAACGCCCGCACCCCGCGTTCGAGCAGCAGCACGCAGGCGTCGGCGCCGAGGAACGGGTGGTCGTAGTAGGCATCGGTGCCGTAGTGCCGGTCCCACCCGGTATGGATGAGCGCGAGGTCGCCGGGCCGCACCGATTCGGCGCGCCCGGCGATCATCGTCGCGGTGATCGGCTGCCGAGGGGCGAGGCCGCGCAGGTCGAAGACGACGCCGCGGCCGACGAAGAGCGACAGGTCCATTCGGTCGATCGGGGTGTCGCCGTCCCGCAGGTGCACCGGCGCGTCCACGTGGGTGCCGGACTGCGATCCCATCTCCACGCGCAGCACGTTGTAGCCGTCGCGGGCCACGGTGCAGTGCGGTGTCAGCCTCGCTGCCGGGTCGCCGGGGTACACCGGCATGCCGGTGTCGATCGGGTGTGAGAGATCCACGATCCTGCGCACCATGCTCACGGCCTCACCTCCATCGTGTGTCGACCAGTATCACCCGCGCAACGGGTACTCGAAGCCCGGCACGAGCCGCCCGGCGACCCATGCTGCCACCAGCACGATCGCCACCGCGGGTATCAGGGTGTGGGGGAGGTAGCCGAGGCCGGGGCCGGTGAGCCCGATACCGCCCGCGCACAGCGCCGCGGGGATGTGTGGTGCGCGCAGGATGGCCATCAGCGCGACCGTGGCGACCACCGAGGCCGCGACGGCGGCCTCCGACGGTCCGAGGACCGCGGTGATCGGCAGCGCCGTCGCCGCGGCGGCCGGGTAGGCCCGCAGGATCGCCCCCGGTCTCGCGGGCGGTCCGGAGGGGGCGAGCGCGATCAGGGCGGCCGACGCCACGAACGGCAGCGCGAAGACCGCGAGGCCGAGCAGGTGTTCGGCCGTGGCCAGGGACGCGATGATGATCAGCGCCGCCGCGGCCGCGCTGAGGGCCGAGGCGGTGGTGCCCCGGCGGGCGATCGCGGCGGAGGCGCTGGTGAGGACGGACATGGGGCTCCTTCTGGCAGGCGTTGGGGATCAGGGGTTTCGACGGAGGAAGTCACGGATCAGGTCGGCGATCTCCTGTCCGTGGGTCTCCAGCGCGAAGTGGCCCGCGTCGAGCAGGTGGATCTCCGCGTCCGGGAGATCGGTCGCGAACGCCTCGGCGCCGGCGGGGCCGAAGATCTCGTCGCCGCGGCCCCAGGCGACCAGCGTCGGCGGCCGATGGGTCCGGAAGTACTCATGGAAGGCGGGGTACCCGTCGAGGTTGAACTGGTAGTCCCAGAACAACTGGAGCTGAATCTCCTTGTTGCCCGGCCGGTCCAGGCCTGCCTGGTCCGTCAGCCAGGTCTCGGGCGCGATCCGGTCCAGCCGGTCGGCGGGGACGCCGTGGGTGTACTGCCATCGCGTCGCGTCGAGCTCGAGGAGTTCGCGGACCGCGGGCTCGTGCTCCGCGCGGTTCTGCGCGTGCGCGAACAGTACGTCCCAGAACGGGGTGAATCCCTCCCGGTAGGCATTGCCGCTCTGAGTGATCAGCGCGGTGACGCGTTCCGGGTGTTTGGCGGCGATCCGCAACCCGATCGGCGCGCCGTAGTCCTGGATGTAGAGCGCGAAGGTGTCGACGCCGAGCCGGTCGAGCAGCTGCTCGGTGATCTCGGCGAGGCGGTCGAAGCTGTAGTCGAATTCGTCGACCGCGGGCATCGAGGAGCGCCCGAAGCCGATGTGGTCGGGCGCGATCACGTGGAACTCGTCCGCGAGTTCGGCGATCAGGTTCCGGAACATATGTGAGCTGCTCGGAAACCCGTGCAGGAGAACGAGGGTCGGGTTGTCCGGCTGGCCGGACTCCCGATAGAAGACCTCGAGTCCGTCGATGGTCGCGGTGCGGTGGCGGGTGTCGAAGCTGGACATGGTGGCTCCTGACTCTCGGGAGAACGATCGTTCTCCGCCATGACGTGTAGAGTAGAGAACGATGGTTCTCCGCGCAAGTGTCGAGGTGAGAGATGGATCCGGATACCGCTGACACCCAGCTGCTCGACGCAGCCGAGGCACTGTTCAACGAGCGCGGCGTGCAGGCCGTCGGGATGGACGAGATCCGCACGAGGTCCGGGGTCTCCCTCAAGCGCCTCTACCGGCTGTATCCGGCCAAGGACCGGCTGGTCGAGGCGGTGCTGCGCAGACGCGACCTCGTCGTGCGGGAGGAGCTGGCGCGGTTCCTGGGCCCGATCGACGACCCCCGTGACCGGGTTCTCGGCGTTTTCGACTACCTGGACGACTGGTTTCGCCGGGAGGACTTCCGGGGCTGCACCTTCATCAACACCTTCGGCGAGCTGGGCGGGGGAACCAGGCCGTCGCCGACATCGCCAAGGCGAACAAGGCGGCACTGCTCGAGTGCCTGCGCGAACTGGTCTCCGCCGCGGGCCTACCGGGGCCGCTGGCCGACCAGCTGGCGATCCTCGCGAACGGCGCGATGGCGACCGCGGCGATCGCGGGCTCACCGCTGCCCGCCCGGCAGGCCCGCGACGCCGCTCGCGTGCTGCTGGACGCGGCGCGCTGACGACCACGCGAGGGCGTCACCCTCGCCGGCGGATCTTCCGGTCGACCGCCCGCGCGGCCGCGATCGGGTCCCACACCCCGGGGCGGGCCCGGACCAGGGGGTAGCAAGCGAGTCCGAGGAGTGCGGCGGTGAGGTGACCGACGTCAGTGAAGGTGACGCCGCCGAGCAGCGGCAGGGCATAGAAGACGAGCACGCCGGCCAGGTAGACGTATCGCCAGGGCGGGGCGATCCGATACGTCAGTACTGCAACCACACCCGCGAGGGCATAGCTGACTCCGTAGTCAAGGGTGTCGACTGCGGACTCCGGGGCGCGACCGTGCTGGATCGCCCAGTACAGGACGCCCTCGCTGATGTAGGTGGCGCCGACATGCGCGATCACCACGACGACGAGCCACCGAAGCGTGCCGAGCCAGCGTTCGGCCGGCACATGGAAGACGTTGTAGACGACGAAGTAGGTGATCCAGCCGCCGCCCGCGAGCCAGAACGCGCTGGTGATCAGCACCCGTATCGGGTCCTCGGCCAGGTGGTGCAGGTTGGTCGACCGATTGCCGAGCACGTCGGTCAGGAGATCCGGCGCGAGGTGGCGGCCCACCACGGTCGTCGCGAGCAGGATCGCCAGCCAGACGAACGTGCCCGGTGCGCGCCGGACGTACGCCCACACCGAACGCGGGACGGCGGTCAGCCGCCCGTGGCCGTCAGCGGCCGGGCGGACGGTAGTTCGCCGGGCGCTTGGCCGCGTCGTCGATCTGCTCGGGGGTGAGCAGGGCGACGGTCACGGTCCGGGCCGCACCGCTCGCCGCGGTGCGGATGCTCAGCGCCGCTGCGGCTACCTCGTCGGGCACCTCTCCGATGACGTAGAGGTCGTGGCCGCCGAACGCGAAGTGGCAGCTCTCGACGGTCCCGCCGACGCTCTCGACCGCCGCGACGATCGCATCGCGGCGTCCCGATCCGCCTTCGGTGAGGAGGCCTTGTGCGCCGTCGTGCGTGTAGCCGACCTGCCACAGGTACTTGGGCATGATCATGTCCCTCGGCTCGGTTTCTGGGGTGCATCCATCGTCCTCCTCCCGGCCCGGGACCGGTGCGGTATCGCGGAAACGAGGACGGATCTACGCTCGGCTCATGGCGGAAGTCCGCATCGGGATCTCCGGATGGACGTATCCCGGCTGGCGTGGCGATTTCTATCCCGCCGGCCTCGAGCACCGGCGGGAGCTGGCGTATGCCGCGTCGCGTATGGGGTCGATCGAGATCAACGGATCCTTCTACGCGCTCCAGACCCCCGATTCCTTCGCCCGGTGGCGGGACGAGACCCCCGATGGATTCGTGTTCGCGGTCAAGGGTGGCCGCTACATCACGCATATGAAGCGCCTGCGCGACGCGGACACCGCACTGGCCAACTTCTTCGCATCCGGCCCGCTGGCGCTGGACGCCAAGCTCGGCCCGATCCTGTGGCAGCTTCCGCCAACGCTCGCGTTCGACCCCGACCGCCTCGCCTCGTTCCTCGCCGCGCTGCCGCGGACCACGACCGCGGCAGCCGCGCTCGCGGCGCGCCACGACGACAAGGTTTCCGAGGAGGGTGCGCTCACCGTCACCGATGCGCCGAGGCCGGTCCGGCACGCTCTTGAGGCGCGCCACAGCAGCTTCGGTGAGCCGGAGGCGGTGGCGCTGATCGAGCAGAACGGGGTCGCCCTCGTGGTCGCGGACTCGGCGGGCAAGTACCCGATGTTCGACGGGTGCACAAGCGATTTCATGTACGTACGGCTGCACGGCGACACCGAGCTCTATGCCAGCGGCTACGGCGACCATGTCCTCGACACATGGGCGGCGCGGATCGGGGGTTGGTACGCGGACGGGCTCGATGTGTACGTCTACTTCGACAACGACGCGCGCGGCCGCGCACCCTTCGACGCGATCGCGCTCGGGCGGCGACTCGGCGGGGCCTGACGAACCGGGGACGGGTTCCGCGTGGCCCCGCGGCTCACACCTCGGGCAACTCGATGCCCAGTGTCGCGGCGCGCTCGGCCACCGCCTCGGGGAAGACGTTCCGGAACAGGTACGGGTCCTTGCCGATCACCCATCCGGGGGCGAGCCTGGTGGCATACCGCTCGAAGTAGCCGAGCTGCTTGCCGAACAGGACCAGCTCCTCCGGGCTGGCGACTCCCCACTGCTTGCCGAGCTGGACCAGCGCCATGATGAGCGTGCCCAGGTTCAGCTCGGCCAGGTCGTTGGTGAACACCGGGGCCAGGACGGCGGCCACCTGCATGCCGATCTCGGCGTCGCCTGCCTCGATATCCGCGGTGTAGCCGAGGTCGCGGATACCGCGCGCCACCCGGGCAAAATCGCCGTCGATGAGGTTGGCGTAGAACATGTCCCGCAGGATCGACCGCCAGACCTCGGGCAACTCGCCGACGATGCCGAAGTCGAGGAAGGCGATGCGTCCGTCGTCGAGCGCCCAGAGGTTTCCCGCGTGCACGTCGCCGTGGAACGGGCCGTGGACGGTGATCGACTCGATCCACGCCTTGACGCCGCGCCGGATCAGCATCGTGGTGTCGTGGTCGGCGTCGGGGACGAACCGGTCGAGGGGCACACCGTGCAGCCGTTCCATGCAGATCACGTGCGGGCCGCAGTAGTCCCAGTACACCTCGGGCGCCGTCACGCCCTTGTTGTCGCCGAATGACCAGATGGCGTCACGAAACCGGGTCTGCCGGTCGGCCTCGACGGCGCTGTTGAGTTCCGTCATGGTTGCGGTGTGCAGGTCCCGGATGATGGCGGTCGCATTCGCGATCCGGAAGAACTCGAAGAGTCGCTCGAGCAGTTTGGCGCCGCCGTACGCGGTGCGCAGGTCGACGAGCATGCGGTGATAGATGCCCGGCCTCTGTACCTTGATCACGGCCTCACGGCCGTCGGGGAGCACACAGGCATGCACCTGCGCGACGGACGCCGCGGCAAGGGGCTCGTCGTCGAAGCTCGCGAAGATCTCGTCGACGCGACCGCCAAGGTCGCCCTCGATGACCTCCCTGGCCTTCTGTGCGGACACCGGCGGCACGTCGTCGAGACAGCGCAGGCAGGCGTTAGCGAGCGGGGCCGGGAACACCCCGGACGAGGAGGCCATCAGCTGCCCGAGTTTGACGAAGGTCGGGCCCAGCGCCTCGAAGGCGTTGACCACACCCTCCGATGCGGCGTCGGCCCAGGTCTCGCCGCGCCGCAGGAACGGCTTGGTGAGCACCGCGTACCCCGCGCAGGCGATGATCACCACCCCGACCACAAGGGCGCGCCACAGCTGGGCCGGGCCGAACTTGTTGAGGTCGGGCATGTGGACCGACAGCGCGGCCGTGGGCGGTCCCGACGCGTAGGGGCCGACGGGACTCAAATGGTTGGACTGTGACACCGTTCACCTCGATTCGGGTCCAGCCAGCGTAGGGGTGGCTGCCTATTCCGTCGACACCCGGCCCGGGAGACGCGGAGTTCCCGCACGTCGATGTTAGATTCCGATCGCAACGTGGTCAGCCCGGTTGCGGGTCTGCGGGCCCGAGCAGAGCTCAACGCGGAGGTGCCTTTGACACGCAGGCTTGCCGTCCTGGTCGCGGCCGTGGTGATCGGTTCCTGTGCCGTGGTCTACGCGGAGAAACCGGATGCCGTCGCCGCTCCGCTCGGCTCGGACCGAGCGGGGGCGCAGGGGAGCGGGTCCTGTGCCGCCGACCTGGTGACCACCACGGCGGCGCTGCTGCCGGAGAAGCTCGAGATCCCGGTGCCGTTGCCGGTCGTCACCGCGGTGCCGTTTCCGGCGCCGACGACCACCCCGACCCGGATTCCCGCGCAGGCGCTGCCGCCGGATCCCTGTGCGGATCCCTGCCCGGACCTGACCGACGAGGGGCCCGCCGGCCCGGACTCGCTGCTGAAGGCCCTGCGGATTCCCGAGATCGGCCTCAAGTTTCAGCCTTTTCACCTGGGCATCCCGGTGCCAGGGCCGGATCCCGGGCAGCAGGCGGCCGCCCCGGCTCCGGTGGTCCCACCGACGGAGGCGGCGACGCATTCGGCCCCGCGCCCCATTCCAGGGGTCGGCGCGGTCACCCGGGTCGCGAAGCTGACGGGTGCCGGCTCGATCAACCGCACGGACAAGCGCTGGCAGGTCAACGGCACCGATCTGGGCATCATGTGGGAGAGCGCGCCCGGCGAGGTCGCCGTCGCGTTCGGCGACACCGTCGGCCGGGGCTTCCACCCGCCGGGCGGCCAGGGCGAGGACTGGCGCAGCAATGTGCTGGCCTTCAGCAGCGACGAGAACCTTTCGGACGGTATGAGTTTCGACTCCATGGTGCAGGACGATCGGTGCCACGCGGCGGAGCTGCTCAGCAGCCGGAAGCTGGACAACGTGGAGATCACCACCATCCCCACCTCGGGCTTCGCGATCGGCGAGCGGCAGTACATGAGCTATATGTCCATCCGCACGTGGAACAGCATCCCCGGCACCTGGTTCACCAATCACGGCGGCATCGCCTACTCCGACGACCACGGCCAGACCTGGGTCAAGGATCCGTATGCGAGGTGGGACAACATATTCGGGCTCTCCAACTTCCAGGTGAGCGCGATGGTCCCGCAGGGCGAGTACGTCTACATGTTCGGCACCCCCAACACCCGGCTCGGCGACCTGGGGCTGGCCCGGGTGCCGGTCGGGGAGGTGCTCAACACGTCGGCGTACCAGTACTGGCAGAACGGGGTCTGGACACCGGTCGGTGGACAGGCGGCCGCGACGCCGGTGGTACGCGGCCCGGTGGCCGAGGTGTCGGTCCGGTACGACGAGGTCCGGCGGGTTTGGCAGATGGTCTATCTGGACACCGCCAGGACCGCGATCGTCCTGCGTGAATCCGACTCACCGCAGGGGAGTGGTCGGAGCCGGCGCCGCTGGTCAGCGTCACCGAGTACCCCGAGCTGTACGGTGGCTTCATCCACCCCTGGTCGACAGGTGACGACCTGTACTTCACCATCTCGACGTGGTCCGACTACAACGTCTTCCTCATGCGCGCCGAGCTGAACTGAGTCGGATCGCTCCGG
The DNA here is from genome assembly GCF_001984015.1 of Rhodococcus sp. MTM3W5.2. Taxonomy (NCBI): domain Bacteria; kingdom Bacillati; phylum Actinomycetota; class Actinomycetes; order Mycobacteriales; family Nocardiaceae; genus Rhodococcus; species Rhodococcus sp. MTM3W5.2. The sequence continues at coordinate 212,900 of NZ_CP019572.1, forward strand.
ATGCCAGGAGCGTAGCGGTATCGGAACATGGTGCCGCAATAATGAATTCGAAGGAGCAGAACCACCCGATGTGGCCCACCGAATGGCCGTCCGCCGCCCGTGAGATCGCCGATGCGACCGACGCTGCCGTCGCCGCGGCACGCACCGCCGAACCCGAGCCGTTCGCGGAGGCGTCCGCCCGGCTCGCCGCCCTCGATCAGGAGCAGGTCACCGTGGTGCACGCGTCGATCGTGCGCGAGTTGCTCGAGGAATTGCATCCCGACGGCCTGACCGGTGACGACGTGCAGGCCGTGCTCGAGCGCTGCGCCCGGTCCGCCGCGTCGTGGGTGCCCGATCTGGACGTGTCGGTGCTCGTCGTGGTTCTGACCGGTGCGCTGGGGCTGACCGACCAGGACGAGGACCCGCGCCCGCTCGCCCGCGCGGACCTGCCCCGGTACGCGACCCTGGTGATCGCGGACCTGCTCGCGGCCGCGGACGCGCCCGGGTCGGGCTACATCCGGCGGGCGATCGGCGAGGTCGCCCGCGCGCAGACCGTGGAGATGCCCTGACTGCCTTGTCCTGCTAGCCGTGCAGGATGTTCGCGGCCGCGATCATCGCCTCGACGGACGACTCCGTCGTGGTGTCCGCGAGGCCTGCCGCCCAATGCCTGCGCCCGTCGTGCTCGCACAGCAGGAAGGTAGCGGTGCGGCCGTCTCCGACCTTCAGCTGGTGGAAGGAGAGGATCTCCATCGGCAGGCCTGCGTCGTAGAGCATCGAGGTGAGCGCCGCGATCGGCCCGGCCGCGGTGGCCTCGGCCTGGTGGATGGTGTCGCCGAGGGCGAGGGTGGCCCGGAACTCGGAGCGGCCGGCGCCGAGGGCATGCGCGGACCATCGGCCGAAGCGGATCGGGCCGCCGGACGGCGAGTAGGTGGCGAGGAACGTGCGCCAGCTCATGTCCGCGGCCTCGGTGCGCAGCGCGCGGGGGAGCGGGATGCCGAAACGCAGCGCGAACGGGTCAGACGCAGGGGTTGCGGTGTGCGAGGCGAATGCCTGAAGAGAGTTCATTGAAGCGGTCTTCCTGGATGGAGAGGAAGGACCAACAGATAGCTCGACGACCCGCAGCGAGGGGTCGGTCCGAATCAGACCCCGCTACGGGCGGAATACGAGCTTCATGCGCTTCATGGGGACCGAATGTAGAGGCGAAACCGCGATGACGCAACTGTGGCGAAGAATCGCCCCGCAAAGTTGAACGCTTGTCCACATATAGTTAAATAGTTGGACGTTTGTTCATATAAGTATCTACGCGCGAACCGGCCGCCCTGTGCTGGGCCCGGTCGACGCCCTTCGGCGTCGCCTCTCGTGTCCCTGTTTCACTCGATCGGAGGATCTCAATGTCCCGTCCCATGATGCGTCGGATCGCGTCTGTGGTTGCCGCCACGGCACTGATCGCCGGTGGTCTCGCGATCGGCGCGGGTACCGCTGCGGCTGCCCAGGCGCCCTACTCGGCCACCAAGACCACGAGCAACATCAAGGTGACCAAGAGCGTCGTCGGTGACGGCACGGTCGCGCCGGGGCAGAAGGTGACCTACCGGACCACCATCGCGACCACCGCCCATCCCGATCGGTTCATCAACCGGGTCACCGACTTCCACCCGGCCGGCTTCAAGTACGTCAACGGGAGCGCGAAGCTCACCGCCTGGCACCTCGTCGGCGGCGTGAAGACCGAAAACGTGACGCCCGAGGTCGATGTCAACAACAACACGGTCTCGGTGCCCAGCACCGGGATGGCGATCTCCCAGACCGACAGCAAGACCGTCACTTTCGAGGTGACCTACCTGGTGCCGCAGAATGCGCAGATCGGCAGCGCGTCCGACAGCGGCGTGTCCTTTGACGTGTCGGGCTTCGCGACCACCCAGACCTTCAATCCGATGGGTGTGAGCGCCACCATCCGTGGTCTCAACCCGGGTGAGGCGGTCGCCACCGGTTCTTCGGAGCTCGGCTTCGGCTCGTCCGACGGCGAGGGTGGCACCAGCGGCTCCGCGGGATCCGCGATCGTCGAGAACCCGACGGGCTTCGTCGTCGACGTGCTGCGCGGGGTTGTCGGCAGCTAGTCCCACGCACCTGAGCCAAGGGCCGTCCGGATACTCCGGACGGCCCTTGTTTTGTCTAACGATTCATCAAGTGCGACAGGAGTTTTCGAAATCCTGCACGAGCACGGGTGTCGGTCCATACGATGGCGCGACGCACGTTCGGATCCGGGGTCTCAGCGGTACCGAGGTGTCGTGAATCTGTCCCCAACGAACGGAGATCCCGCATGTCCCGTCCCATGATGCGCCGCCTCGTATCCGCCGTCGCCGTCTCGGCCCTGCTCTCAAGCGGCGGCCTGGCCCTCGGTGCGGGCGCCGCTTCGGCCGCACCGAGCCTGTTCGACTTCGGCTCCACGGCGGGGGGACCGGCTCAGCTGGATCTCGGCTCCAGCTCGAACGGTCAGGAGCTGCCCGCCTCCGCCACGGTGACCGCGGACAATCTCGCGGTGACCAAGGCCGTCGTCGGCAGCAACAAGATCGCGACCACCGGTCAGGTCACCTATCGGACCACCATCGCGGCCACCGGCGGCCCAGACCGGCTCGTCAACAAGATCGCCGACATCTTCCCGTTCGCCCTCAGTTACGTGTCGGGGAGCGCCACCGTCACCTCGTGGCAGGACGGCCAGATGAAGACCGAGGGTGTCGTCCCCGCCGAGGTCAACGGACGCCTCGCCGTGTCCAAGGATGTCGGCTGGGTCGTCTCGGCGACGGGCAACAAGACCGTCACCTTCGAGGTGACCTACCGCGTGCGCACCGACATCTCGTTCGACATCGACGTCTTCGACAGCGGCACCGCGATCGAGGTCAGTGGGCAGGCTGCCCAGGAATGGCCCGATATGGGTGTGAAGATCGGGCTGCTCGGGCCGAGCGGCTCCTAGTCGATCGCGGCCTGAGCGGCAATGGCCCCACCCGGAGCCCTTGCCGCTCAGGCCATGTCGTCCTCGTCGCCGGGGGTCACCCGCCGCAACCCGCGGTACGCCTCCGCGGGGGTGCGGCGGCCTGCGACCACCGCCTCCACCTCCGCGGCGATCGGCATCTCGACGTCGAAGTCGCGGGCCAGTTCCATCACCGTCGGCGCGGTCTTGACGCCCTCGGCGACCTGACCGAGTTCGGCGAGGGTCTGCTCGATCGTGAGCCCACGGGCCAGCGCCTCGCCGACCCGGCGATTGCGGGAGGCCGGGCTGATGCAGGTCGCGATCAGGTCGCCGACGCCGGTGAGCCCGGCGAACGTGCGCGGGTTGGCCCCCATCGCCTCGCCGAGTCGGGTCATCTCGGCGAGCCCGCGGGCGAGCACCATCGCCCGGGTGTTGTCGCCGACCCCGAGGCCGTCGGCCATGCCGGCGGCGATCGCGACGATGTTCTTGAGGATGCCGCCGAGCTCGCAGCCCAGCACATCGGTGTTGCGGTAGACGCGGAACACCGGCGAGGCGAACAGCGGCTGCAGCGCGGTGGCCACCCGGTCGTCCTGGGTCGCGACCACCGAGGCGGCGGCCAGGCCGTCGACGATCTCCCTTGCGATGTTCGGTCCTGCCAGCAGCCCGACCGGATGGCCGGGCAGGCACTCGGCGATCACCTCGGTGGGCCGCTGCCTGGTGCCGGGCTCGAGTCCCTTCGCCAGCGACAGCACCGGCACCCACGCGCGCACGCCGTTGGAGATCTCGCTCAGCGTCGAGCGCACCGCGTGCGAGGGCACCCCGACCACCAGGACGTCGGCCTCGTTGGCGGCCTCCGCGATATCGGAGGTGGCGCGCAGGTCCGGGGCGAGGGCCCGGTCGCCTAGGTAACGGGAGTTGCGATGCTCGGAATTGATCTCATCGGCGGTGTCCGGATCGCGGGCCCACAGCAACGTCGGGGTGTTCCGTGCGGCGAGGCCCGCGACCGTGGTTCCCCACGAGCCGGCCCCCAGCACCACCACCCGTACCGGCCGCGCCATCACCGATCACCCAGTCCGCCATCGACAATTGCGATCATCGATTCAGGTTCCCACCCGCGCCGAGGGCGCGTTGCGGAAACCTGGAAACTCGTTGGACGGTCAGGGAGCGACGACGCCCGCGATCGGGATGCGGCCGCCGACCGCGACGCGGAAGTCGACCATCGCGCGCTGCAGATGGTCCGGCGAGGTGACCACGACGGCGCTGGTGGCGCCGCGCTGAGCGAGGATCGCGTTGGTGTTCCGCGCGTTCTCGACCGTGGAGCGCGAGGTGTATTCCTCGGTGATCCGGAATGCGGGGATGCCGTGCCCGATCAGCCAATCCCGCATCGCGCGGGACTCGGTGATCCCGTTCTGCGGTACGCCGCCGCTGACGATGATCGGGGACAGCGGGTAGCGGTGGGCGACCTGCAGGGTCGCCTGCATCCGGGACTCGAGCACCGGCCGCATCGTGCCGTTGGGGAACAGTCCCGCGCCGAGCGCGACGATGTTGGTGCCGAACGGATTCAGGTCGAGGACCACCGGGAACTGGGTGGTCAGGGTCTCGAACCTGGTGCAGGCGAGGATCGCATCGCGGGAGGGTGTTTGGCAGCCGCCGACGGTCGAGAGCACGCCGTTCACGAGCGTGGTCGGTGTCACGTCGGCATTCGCCGTGGCGGGCAGGACGGCGCCCGCCGCCGCGGCGATGGCGGTGGCGGCGAGGATCCTGCGGGCGAGCAGAGACGGCGAACGAAACGACATGACACTCCTTTTGGACGAACGGCTCCTCCCCGCAGGAGGTGGCGAACGGGGTTCAGTCTGGACTAGGACCCGTATCCGTGGTGGGGCTTTCGGAAATCTGCACTCTCCGACCGCCATTCAAACACGCGATACCGGGAGATGTCGGTTAGAACGTCTTCGGCGTTTCAGTCCTCGGCCTTCGCCAGCGCCGACGGCCACCAGATTCGCTTGCCGATGTCATAGGAGAGAGCGGGCACCAGGACGCTGCGCACGATGATGGTGTCGAGCAGAACGCCGAAGGCCACCGCGAATCCGATCTCCGCGAGGAACACCAGCGGCAGCACACCCAGCACCGCGAATGTCGCGGCGAGGACCACACCAGCGGAGGTGATCACGCCACCGGTGACGGCCAGCCCGCGCAGCACCCCGGAGCGGGTTCCATGGGAGAGCGACTCCTCCCGCACCCGGGTCATCAGGAAGATGTTGTAGTCGATGCCGAGCGCGACCAGGAACACGAAGGCGAACAGCGGGAAGGCCTGGTCGGCACCGGCGAAATGGAACACGTGGGTGAAGAAGAACCCGCACACGCCGAGCGTGGCTGCGAACGAGAGCACCACGGTGGCGATCAGGATCAGCGGCGCGAGCAGCGCCCGGAGCAGGATGGCGAGCACCAGGAAGATCACCACGAGCACGATCGGGATGATCAGGTTCCTGTCGTGCACCGAGGCGGTCTGCACGTCAAGGGTGGCTGCGGAGTTCCCGCCGACCAGGGCGTCGGCGCCGGGGACGGCGTGCACCGCGGTGCGCAGCCGCTCGATGGTCTCCAACGCCTCCGGCGAGTCGTAGGAGTCGGCGAGCGTGGCGGTGACGACGGTGCGGCCGTCGATCGGCTGCACCGTCAGCTGTGGCGGCGGGCAGCCGGTCGCTGCGCCCGCGGGGGCGCCGGTGCCCAGGTTCAGCCCCGCCACCTTGGCGTAGTCGATCTGCAGGCACACCGAACCGGGGGCCGTCGCGACACCCTCGACCCCGCCCGCGACGGCGATCACCTGTTCGGCGGCGTCGGCGTTGGTCATGATGACGGCAGGCGCGCCGGTGCCCTGCGGGAACTTGGCGTCGTAGATCGCCTGCCCCTGGGCGGCCTCGGGGTTGTTGGTGAAGTTCTCGGTTGAGGTGAGCCCATCCGTCTGCAGGCTGCCGATCCCGATGGCGCACAGCGCGATCAACAGCGCAGTGGTGCCGATCCACGCCGGCCGGGCCCGGTTGCCGACAGCGGTGGCGATCCGGCCCCACATGCCATGCGCGGTGAGATCTGCGGCGTGGTCGACCTGCGGGACGCGCGGCCAGAACACCCAACGGCCCGCGGTTGCCAGCGCCACGGGTAGGAACGTCATCATCACCAGGTAGGTGCAGGCGATGCCGATGGCGGTGACCGGACCGAGGCTCTTGTTCGAGTTCAGTTCGGAGAAGGTCAGACACAGTAGGCCGAGGATGACGGTCACCGCGGAGGCGGTGATCGCGGGGGCCGATTCGCGCCAGGCCCGGATCATCGCGTCGAACCGGTTGGGGTACGCGTGCAGTTCCTCCCGGTACCGCGCGATGAGCAGCAGCGCGTAGTCGGTACCAGCACCGAGCACGAGGACCATCAGGATGCCTTGGCTCTGGCCGGTCAGCGTCAGGACGTCCTGCTTGGCGAGGAAGTAGATGACCATCGAGGAGAGGCCGAGCGCCAGCATCGCGGACAGCAGCGGGAAGATCCAGAGGACCGGGGAGCGGTAGACGACCAGCAGGATCAGGATCACCACGAGGAGGGCTGCGCCGAGCAGCGCGCCGTCGAGTCCCTGGAAGGCGTCGATGAACGCCACGAGCAGCCCGCCTGGGCCCGCGGGCAGCACCTCGAGTTCGGCGGCGGCGGCCGATCTGGCCGCGTCCATCACGTGCTGTTCGGTCTCGGCGAGGACGTCGCCCTGGACCTGCGTGCCGTCGGACTTGGCCACCAGCGGCACGAACAGGGCCGCGGTGGTGCCGTCCTGGGAGTACTGGACCGGGGCCATGCCGGTCTTGTCGACACCAGGAACCTGCGTCACCGCCGTCGCGGCGTCGGCGATCGACTCCTTGTCCTGCTCGGTCAACGGCCCATCGCGGTGGAAGACGACGAATCCCGGGATGGTCTCGACCGTGACGAACTTCGCGGATTCGTCGGCGACGATGGTCGATTCGGCGGAGGCGGACAGATAGCTGGCGTTGTCGTTCTTCTGGACCTCGGCGAGCTTGCCCTGGAAGGAGCCGCCGACGCCGCCGGCCAGGAAGGCGATCAGCGCGATCGCGATCACGGTGAAGACCGGCCAGCCGCGCCGTGGCTTCCGGGGCGTCACCGTCGAAGGCTCGTCGCTGATGTCGAGTTCGGCCATCGATTCTCCTCGGAAATGCCCGTCACCGCAGGTCTCCAACGGGTTCAAGTAGACCACGGGGTGGGCCGGGGGATCCGGGATTCTCCGGACCAATTCGCATGTTCCCGACACGGTGACGGGAACATGTTCTAACTTTGTCCTCGCTCCGGCGCGCCGGAGCGCCACCACCGTGAGAGGGGACAAAGTCGATGACCTCATGTCGTTCGGATCAGCAGCCGGGAGGCGTCTCGCGCAGAGGCTTCTTGACCGCCGCGGCGGGGGCCGCCGCCCTCGCCGGGCTCGGCTGGACGCCCGCGCAGGCGATCCCGTTCGGCGACGCCAGGGCGACCCTGCCCACACCGCCCGCCTTCCCCGACGGCATCGCCCTCGTTCAGCAGGGCTACGAGAACTGGGCGCGGGAGATCCGCTTCGACCAGGTCTGGACCTGCACGCCCAGGGACGCGCAGGACGTGGTCCGGCTCGCGAACTGGGCGCACGCCAACGGCTACCGACTACGGCCGCGCGGGACCATGCACGGGTGGAGCCCGCTGACCCTGGAGGCAGGCCAGAACGTCGACCGGGTGCTGCTGGTGGACACCATGGCCAGACTGAACGCCGTCGCGGTCGACGCCTCGGGCGCCGCCGAGGGCCGCGCCACGGTCACCGCGGGCGCGGGCGCCACCGTGGAGGCCATCCTCACCGAGCTGCAGGCGCACGGGCTCGGTTGGGCCAACGCCCCCACGATCGGCGTACTCACCATCGCCGGGGTGCTCGCGATCGACGCACACGGCGCCACTTTGCCCGCCGACGGTGAATCCGCACTCCCGGGAGCGTCTTTCGGCTCGCTGAGCAACCTGGTGACCGCGATGACGGCGGTGGTCTGGGACGAGGCTGCCGGGCGGTACGAGCTGCGGGAGTTCAGCAGGGCCGACGCGGCCATCCGGCCGCTGCTCACCCACCTCGGCCGGTCCTTCGTCACCTCGGTGACGCTCCAGGCCGGACCCAACTACCGGCTCCGCTGCGAGTCCGTCACCGACATCCCGTGGCGCGAACTGTTCGCCCCGGCAGGGTCGCCGGGCCGGACCTTCGAGAGCTACGTGGCACGCTCGGGTCGCGTCGAGGCGATCTGGTTCCCCTTCACCGAGACGCCGTGGCTCAAGGTGTGGACGCCCACCCCGGTCAAGCCGCCGCAGTCCCGGGAGGTGACGGGGCCCTACAACTACTGGTACTCGGACAACCTCCCGCAGGCGGTCACCGATCCGCTCGGGCTGATCACGAGGGGGATCGGCAGCGCCACACCGCTGTTCGGGCAGGCGCAGTTCGCGACCATCGCGTCCGGTCTCGCCACCACCGGGACCGCCGACCTGTGGGGCTGGTCCAAGGACGTGCTGTTCTACCTCCGCGCGACGACCCTGCGGATGAACGCGGGCGGTGGTGTGGTGATCACCCGCAGGTCCAACATCGCGCGGGTGATCAACGAGTTCACCGGCTGGCATCACCGGCGTCAGCAGGAACTGCGGGCCGCAGGCCGGTATCCGATCAACGGGCCCTTCGAGGTGCGGCTGTGTGGGCTCGACGACCAAGGCGAGGTGACGGTGGAAAGTGCTGGTGCGCCGACCATCTCGGCGCTGCGTCCCCGCCCCGATCACCCCGAGTGGGACACCGCCATCTGGATGAATGTGGTCGGGGTGCCCGGCACGCCGGGCCAGGCCGCGTACTTCCGCGAGATGGAGCTGTTCATGAGGGAGAACTACAGCGGCGACTACGCCACGTTCCGGCCGGAATGGGCAAAGGGCTGGGCGTTCACCGACCGGGCAGGGCACTCCGACGGGCCGTCCATCGACTCCGTCATCCCCGACATCTACCGGGACGGGGTGCCCTCCGGCGACAACTGGGACACGGCATGCGCCGCGTACAACGCCAACGACCCGCACCGGATCTTCAGCAACGGCTTCCTGGACAGGCTGCTGCCATGAGATGTGGCGTCACGGTCCGTCCGGTGCCGCGCTAGCGGCCCGACCTGGGCCGGATGTGCTCGAAGATGAGGATCGTCTCGGTCGCCGCGACCTCCGGCCGCGCGGACAGGTGGTCGAGCACGAAGTCGCGCAACGCGCCGGTGTCGCGCATCGCGACGTGGAGCAGGTAGTCGTCGGCGCCCGCGATGAAGTAGACGTCGAGCACCTCGGGCGTCGCGGACATCCGTTCCGCGAACTGCGCCATGTGCGGGCGTGCGTCGGCGCGCAGCCGGACCGAGATCATCGCCTCGAGGTCCCGTCCGAGGGCCGCAGGGTCGATGTCGGCGTGGAATCCCCGGATGACGCCCTTCTCGACCAGCGCGCGCACCCGGGCCAGGCAGGTGGAGGGCGCGATCCCGGCCAGCTCAGCGAGCGCGTTGTTCGGGGTGCGGGCGTCGCGGGTGAGCTGGGCGAGCAGGACGTGATCGATCTCGTCGAGCCTGACTGCCCGAACATCGTTCGGGCGGGTACCCCCCGCGCGCCCTTGTGCCGAAGATTCCGCAATCATGTGCCGATTCTAGAGAATTATCAGCACAAATCTGTGCATGGAATCGAGGAAAATTCATACTTGACCCAGCGTCGATCACGCTCACCCACACCGAACCGCCCCCGAAACCCGAGGAAGTGTCATGAGGATCGGAATCCCCCGCGAGGTCAAGAACCACGAGTACCGGGTCGCCATCACGCCCGCAGGCGTCCACGAACTCGTCTCCCGCGGCCACCAGGTGTTCGTCGAGCAGGAGGCCGGTGCCGGTTCCTCCTTCGCCGACGCCGACTACCGCGCGGCAGGAGCGCAGATCCTGGCCGACGCCGACGATGTGTGGGCATCCGCGGAGCTGCTCCTGAAGGTGAAAGAGCCTATTGCGGAAGAGTATTCGCGATTGCGTCCGGACCTGGTGCTGTTCACCTACCTGCACCTGGCGGCTTCGAGGGAGTGCACGGACGCGCTGATCGCGGCGAAGACGACCGCGATCGCCTACGAGACCGTGCAGGCCCCCGACGGTTCCCTGCCCCTGCTCGCGCCGATGAGCGAGGTCGCCGGGCGGCTCGCGCCCCAGGCCGGCGCCTACCACCTGATGGCCAGCTCCGGCGGCCGCGGCGTCCTGATGGGCGGCGTGCCAGGGGTGCGCCCGGCCAACGTGGTGATCCTCGGTGGCGGGGTGGCCGGCCAGAACGCGGCGGCGATGGCCGTCGGCATGCACGCCGATGTCACCGTCCTGGACCTGAACGTCGCGCGGCTTCGCGAGCTCGACGACCGTTACCGCGGACGGCTGCGGACCGTGGTGTCCAACGCCTTCGAGGTGGAGCAGGCGGTGCTCGGCGCGGACCTGGTGATCGGCGCGGTGCTGGTGCCGGGGGCGAGGGCGCCGAAGCTGGTGTCCAACGAACTGGTGTCCCGGATGAAGCCGGGTTCGGTGCTGGTCGACGTCGCGATCGACCAGGGCGGGTGCTTCGAGGACTCGCGTCCGACCACCCACGCCGACCCCACCTACCGGGTGCACAACTCCGTCTTCTACTGCGTGGCGAACATGCCGGGCGCGGTGCCCCGCACGTCCACCTTCGGGCTGACCAATGCCACCCTCCCGTACGTCCTCGAGATCGCGGAACTGGGCTGGCGCCGGGCCACCGCCGCCGACCGGGCGCTGGCCGCCGGGCTGAGTACCCACGACGGCGAGGTGCTCTCCACCGCGGTGGCGGACGCGCACGGCTATCGCGGCTTCGCCAACGGCGCGCGGGTCACACCCGACCTGGGGTAGGACACGCGCACGGTCGCGCACCGCCTACCCTTGGCCGCGACCGGAAGGAGTGCGCAGTGACCGAGGCAATCGTGGTGGCGCGGGACGGGGACATCGTCACGTGGACGCTGAACCGTCCGGAGACCCGCAACGTCATCTCCGAGCCCGACATGATCGAGGCCTTCGAGGCGGCGATCGCGGACGTCAATCGGGACGTGACGGTGCGCGCGGTGGTGTTGACCGCGGCCGGGCCGTCGTTCTCCTCGGGGGCAACGTCAAGCACATGCGCGACCGCGAGGGCATGTTCGGCGGCTCGCCCGTGGAACTGCGCGGCGGCTACCGGCACGGCATCCAGCGGATCCCCGGGCGCTCTATCACTGCGAGGCGCCGGTGATCGCCGCGGTGAACGGCCCGGCCATCGGGGCGGGCTGTGACCTTGCACTCATGTGCGACATGCGGATCGCGGCGACCACGGCCACCTTCGCGGAGAGCTTCGTCAAGCTCGGCATCATCCCGGGTGACGGCGGTGCCTGGTTCCTGCCGCGCGCGGTCGGGCAGGCGCGGGCCGCCGAGATGGCCTTCACCGGCGACGCGATCGACGCCGCGACCGCTCTCGAGTGGGGCCTGGTCTCCCGGGTGGTGGAGCCCGATGAGCTGGTGTCGACCGCCCTTGCGCTGGCAGAACGGGTCGCGGCGAACCCGCCGCAGGCCCTGCGGATGACCAAGAAGCTGCTACGCGAGGGGCAGCACCAGAGCCTGGAGAGCCTGCTCGAGCTGTCCGCCTCGATGCAGGCGTTGGCGCACCACACGCAGGATCACCAGGAGGCGGTTGCCGCGATGCTCGAGCGCAGGCCGCCGCGGTTCACCGGGGCGTAGCCGGGCTGGGGGCGGGGTGCCCGCCGCGAGCCCGGCGCGGGCCCGGCGCGGGCCCTTCGCAATGTCGGGGGGCCACCGTAAGGTGTCGGACGTGATCATCGTCAGCACGGACGGCTCCTGCCTTCGCAACCCCGGCGGCGCGATCGGCTGGGCGTGGGTCAACCACATGGGGCCGAGCCGCTCCGGCGGCGAGCGGTCGGGCACCAACCAAATCGCCGAGCTGCGTGCGCTTTTGGAGGCCATCCGGGCGCATCCGGGTGACGAGCCGATGCTGATCGAGTCCGATTCCCAGTACGCGATCAAGTGTGCCTCGGAGTGGGTGTCCGGTTGGAAGCGCAAGGGCTGGCGTACGGCCTCCGGCGAACCGGTGAAGAACCTGGACCTCGTGCGCTCCATCGACGAGGCGATCGCCGAGCGGACCGGCCCGGTGCGCTTCCGTTGGGTCCGCGGTCACGTCGGCAACCACTACAACGAGGAGGCGGACAAGCTGGCCGGTGAGGCCGCTCGTGCCGTCGCCGCCACCGCCGCCTCCGCCGCTGCGCCCGCTCCGCGGGCGAAGGCCACGACACACTCCGCACCGGTGTCGCCTGCGAAGAAGGTCTCGCGAGCCAAGTCGGTGGCGGCGCACACCGTCGTCCCGAACGAGTTGGAGCCGACGCTGTTCGAGGTCTCAGACTCGGACGAGTCGCTCACCCTGTTCTGATCGGTCGTTCCCGGCGCAGGTCTGCGAGGATCGTCGGGTGACGCACTCCGACGCTGCTGCCCGCCTGTCCGGGGACTCGCTCGCCCGTATCGACGACCTGCTCGAGCCGGTGGATCGTGTCCTGGAACGGGCGTTCCCCGGCGACCGCGCGCAGGCGCAGCCGATACACACGGTCTACGTGAGCGCGGCCGACGCGGACACCCGCACCCCGCGGCGTGGGGCGCCGCCGCGGTCGCACTCCTCGATCGGCACGCCGAGGTACTCGGCGGACTCGATCACGCGAACGCGTTGCCCGCGGTGCGTGCGGTGCTCGCCCGCCGCCCGATCGTGGACCTGCGGATCGACTTCGAGGACGGCTACGGCTGGCGCGGCGACCAGAGCGAGGATGCCGCAGCGCGTGCGGCCGGCCGGACCCTGCGGGCACTCTCGCTCGACGAGAACGGGCCGCGGTGGCTAGGCATCCGAGCAAAGGGACTCGCCCCGCACGAGCGTCGCCGGGGCATTCGCACCGTGGAACTGGTGCTCGACGGCGCCGGCGGGGTGCCCGAAGGGTTCGTCTTCACGGTGCCGAAACTTCGTGCGGTGCAGCAGGTCACGGCTGTTGTCGCACTGTGCGAGGAAATCGAGCGCGCACACGGGCTGCCGGACCGCTCGCTGCGGTTCGAGCTGCAGATCGAGAGCCCGCAGGCGGTGATCGGCCCGGACGGCAGGATCACCGTCGCCGAGGCCATCCATGCCGCGGACGGCCGATGCACCGGATTGCATTACGGTACTTACGATTACAGCGCCGCCTGCGGAATCGCGTCGAAGTTCCAGTCGCTGGAGCATCCGGTGGCCGATCACGCGAAGTCGGTGATGCTGGTCGCGGCCGCCCAGACCGGGGTGTGGGTGTGCGACGGCTCCACGCAGGTGATCCCGGAGGGCACAGACGAACAGATCGCGGCGGCGCTCGCCCGTCACCACCGGCTGGTCACCCGGTCCCTTGAGCGCGGCTACTACCAGGGCTGGGACATGCACCCGGGTCACCTGGTCACCCGGTGGCTGGCGACTTTCGGCTTCTTTCGGAGCGCCCTGCCGGAGGCGGCCGGGCGTCTCCAGGCGTACCTCGACCGCCATAGCGCCGGGGTGATGGACGAACCGGCGACCGCACAGGCCCTCGCGACGGTGGTGCTCAGAGGACTGGCGTGCGGGGCGTTCGACGAGGCCGAGGTGCTCACATCGGCTCCTGGATGCTCGGTGCCCGTGTTGCGGAACCTGCTCGCCCGCACGGCGGCCCCGGCCGATCTGGGTGCAATGCACACGTAACCAGCGCGCCCTACACTGTCGCCGAATACCCGCCCGGGGCCGCCGGGCCGCGACGAGGAGGTACCGAACACCGTGACCGAACACAGCTTTCGCGCCCTCCCCGATCTTGCGGTGCGCACTCTCGGTGGCGCCGTGCTCTGGGCCAACGACGAACTGTTCGCGGAACGGGAGAACCTGATCCGGCCGACGTCCGCCGCCTATCAGCCGGCGACGTTCGGTCACAAGGGCCAGGTCTACGACGGCTGGGAGACGCGGCGGCGGCGGGTCGCCGGTGTGGACCAGGCCGTCATTCGGCTCGGGGTGCCGGGGATCGTGCGCGGGGTTGTCGTGGACACCGCGTGGTTCAAGGGCAACTTCCCGCCGGAGATCTCGGTGGAAGCGGCGGTGATCGACGGGTACCCCGCCGCGGACGAGATCATCGACGGCACCGAGTGGACCACGATCGTCGAGTGCAGCTCGGTCAGGGGCGATTCGGAGAACCCGTTCGAGGTCGTCTCCGACCGCCGGTGGACACACGTCAAGCTGACCATGTACCCCGACGGCGGGGTTGCGCGTCTGCGGGTGCACGGCGAAGGCAGACCCGACGTCCGCTTCCTCGACGTGGGGCCGGTGGATCTGGCCGCGCTGGAGAACGGCGCCCGTGTCACCGGCTGTTCGGACATGTTCTACGGATCGCCGCAGAACATGCTGCTCCCCGGGCTGGCGCGGGTGATGGGCGACGGCTGGGAGACCGCCCGCCGCCGGGACGACGGCAACGACTGGGTGGAGGTCCGGCTCGCCGGGGAGGGCGTGGTCTCGCTGGCCGAGCTCGACACCTCGTACTTCCTCGGCAACGCACCGGGCGAGGCGAGCCTGCGCGGCCGCGGCGGCGAAGGCGAGTGGGTCGAGCTGCTGCCGAGGACCCGGTTGCAGCCGGACACCCGGCACCGATTCGTGATCGAGCACCCGACGCCGATCACCGAGGCCCGGCTCGACATCTTCCCGGACGGTGGCATGGCGCGGCTGCGGCTGTGGGGCGCGCTGACCGAAACGGGCCGCGCCGGGCTGCTGTCGTGACTGCCGACCTCGGGGCGGGCTATCCCCGCGACATGGTGGGCTACGGGCCGACCCCACCCGATCCACGGTGGCCGGGTGGCGCCCGGATCGCGGTCCAGTTCGTGCTCAACTACGAGGAGGGCGCGGAGAACTGTGTCCTCGACGGCGACGAGGCCTCGGAGACCTTCCTGTCCGAGATCGTCGGCGCGCAGGCCTTCCCGAACCGGCACATGAGCATGGAATCGCTCTATGAGTACGGTTCCCGCGCCGGCCTGTGGCGGGTACTGCGGGTCTTCGAGCGCCGCGGGCTGCCGCTGACGATCTTCGCGGTGGCGCGGGCCATGCAGCGGAACCCCGAGGCGGTCAGCGCTTTTCGTGATCTCGGCCACGAGATCGCGTGTCACGGTCTGCGGTGGAAGTCGTATCAGCTCGCCGACGAGCAGACCGAGCGCGAGCACATGGCCGAGGCCGTGGAGATTCTGCGCGAGCTCACCGGTGAGGCGCCGCTCGGCTGGTACACGGGGCGCGACTCACCCCGGACCCGCGAGCTGGTGGTCGAGCACGGAGGTTTCGAATACGACTCGGACTCGTACGCGGACGACCTGCCGTACTGGGTGAAGGTGCCGCGCGACGGAAACCTGGTCGACCACCTCGTGGTGCCGTACACCCTGGACACCAACGACATGCGGTTCGCCTCGCCGGGTGGCTTCCCGAGCGGCGAGCAGTTCTTCGCGCACCTGCGGGACGCCTTCGACGTGCTGTACGAGGAGGGCACGGCGGGGGCGCCGAAGATGCTGTCGGTGGGCCTGCACTGCCGGATCGTCGGGCGACCCGCCCGCACCGCGGCACTCGAGCGGTTTCTCGACCACGTGCAGTCCCACGACAAGGTCTGGGTCGCCCGGCGGATCGAGATCGCCCGGCACTGGCGCGCCGTCCACCCGGCCTGAGGGAGGACCGATGCCGCGTCGCCCGTCGCTGCTGGTCGCGAACCTGTCCGGCCGGGACCCCGGCAGCTCGCAGACCGTGATCCTGGAGGAGCTGCGCCGGGTGATCCTCAGCGGTGGGGCGCCCCCTGGCACCCCGATCCCCGTGGACGAGGTGGCCGATCACTTCGGCGTCAGCCGCATCCCGATCCGGGAATCGCTCAAGACGCTGATCGGCGAGGGCCTGGTCGACCACCGCGCCAATGCCGGCTACTCGGTCGCCCGGCTCACCGTCGGGGAGCTGGAGGAGCTCTACCTCGTCCGGGCAGCACTGGAATCCGCCGCGCACGAGGTGGCAATCGGCCTCGCCGAGGAGGCCGACCACGACCGTGCCAGGAGGGCGTACGCGGCGCTCGACCGGTCCGTGCTCGAGGACGACCGGGCCGCCTACCATCGGGAGAGCCGAAACTTCCACCTCGCCCTCGCCGCGCCGTGTCGCATGCAGCGGGTGCTGCACATGTTCGAGTCCGCGTGGAACATCACCGAGCCGTTGCGGCCGATGGCCCAGGTGGCGACGCCCGCGAGGATCCAGCTGCACCACGACCACCGAGAGATGCTCGAGGCCTTCCTCAGCCGGGACGCCGGGCGACTCAAGACGGTCACCGATCGGCACAACGACAGGCTCGGGAAGGTCATCGCGGCCCTGCCGACGGACACCGGGCTCTTCCGGGACACTCCCGGCGGAGCGCCCTGAGGAAGATATATCTTCGGTGTCACGGCCAGGAAATATCCGAATTCTACGTTTGCTCCATCCCTTCGGCGCTTCGCTGAATCAGCGATATCCGGACTGGCAACAGGAGCAATTGATGACTCAGACAATGCCTTCCACGCCCGGCGGCCCCGGGACCGCCTGCGCCGCGCCTGATGCCGCCGCGGACCCGATCGGCACCGGGCTGATCAAACCCGGGTACCACCCGCGGCTGACCAACGACGATCTCGCGCCGCTGAGGAAGCAGTCCTGGTCGTCGTACAACATCTTCGCCTTCTGGATGTCGGACGTGCACAGCGTCGGTGGCTACGTCACCGCAGGCAGCCTGTTCGCGCTGGGCCTGACGAGCTGGCAGGTGCTGGTCGCGCTGATCGTCGGCATCGCGATCGTGAACGTCTTCGCCAACCTGGTGGCGAAGCCGAGCCAGGTCACAGGTGTCCCGTATCCAGTCATGTGCCGCAGCGCATTCGGAGTGCTCGGTGCCAACATTCCCGCCACCATCCGCGGCCTGATCGCGGTGGCCTGGTACGGAATCCAGACCTACCTGGCCTCGCACGCCTTCGTGATCCTTGGCCTGAAGATCTGGCCCGGTCTCGCCGACTGGGCCGACGTCGACCAGCACGGATTCGTCGGGTTGTCCGCGCTCGGCTGGGCCGGGTTCATGGCGATGTGGGTGCTGCAGGCGCTGGTCTTCTGGCGTGGAATGGAGAGCATCCGCCGATTCATCGATTTCTGCGGTCCCGCGGTCTACGTCGTGATGCTGGTGCTCGCGATCTATCTGATCAGCAAGGCCGGATGGTCGAACATCAGCCTCAATCTCGGCGAGGTCAGCTACACCGGATGGTCGGCGGTTCCGGTGGTACTCGGTGCGATAGCGCTTGTGGTGTCGTACTTTTCGGGTCCGATGCTCAACTTCGGAGACTTCTCGCGATACGGTAAGAGCTTCGCGGCAGTCAAGCGAGGCAACTTCCTGGGCCTGCCGGTGAACTTCCTGTTCTTCTCGGTGCTCACCGTCGTGACGGCCTCCGCGACCCTGCCGGTGTACGGACGTCTGATCACCGATCCGGTCGAGACCGTCGCCCAGATGGACAGCATGTTCGCCGTCGTCCTCGGCCTGCTCACCTTCATCGTCGCGACGATCGGCATCAACATCGTCGCGAACTTCGTCTCGCCGGCATTCGACTTCTCCCATGTCAGCCCGCAGCGCATCAGTTGGCGCACGGGAGGAATGATCGCGGCGATCGGTTCGGTGCTGATCACCCCGTGGAACCTGTACAACAACCCGGAGGTCATCCACTACACCCTGGAGACCCTGGGAGCCTTCATCGGGCCGCTGTTCGGCATCCTCATCGCGGACTACTATCTGGTGCGCAAGCAACAGACCGTGGTCGACGACATGTTCACCATGTCCGAGAGCGGAACCTATTGGTACCGAGGTGGATACAATCCGCGTGCGATCATCGCCACCGTCGTGGGCGCCCTCGCCGCGGTGACCCCCGTGATGCTCAAGGCGCAGCCGTTCGGACTCGAGGTGTGGGGCATGGCGGGTGCCGCCCAGTACTCCTGGTTCATCGGGATGGGCGTCGGCTTCGCGCTGTACCTCCTGTTCTCGCGGGATGCACGCCGACGGATCAGCCCGGAACCCGTTCGGGCATAGGGTCGCAGCGTGCACATCAAGGTCATCAACCCGAACACCACGCTGTCGATGACCGCCAAGATCGAGGGGTGTGCCCGGGCCGTCGCGGGCCCGGGCACGCTCGTCGAGGCGGTCAGCCCCCGGATGGGCCCGGCGTCCATCGAGAGTCACTACGACGAGGCGCTGAGCGTGCCCGGCCTGCTGGAGGAGATCGCGCTCGGCGAGGCGGCAGGGGTGGATGGCTATGTGATCGCCTGCTTCGGCGACCCGGGCCTTCAGGCGGCGCGGGAGCTGGCGTCGGGCCCGGTACTCGGCATCGCGGAGGCGGCCATGCATGCCGCGAGCTTCCTCGGTCGTGGTTTCAGCGTGGTCACCACGCTTGGCCGTACGGCGGGGCGGGCCCGGGACCTCGCCGAGCAGTACGGGATGAGCCGGTTCTGCCGCGGTGTGCACGCGTGCGAGATCGCAGTGCTCGATCTCGAGACCGATCCGGCTGCCCGCGAGGTGATCACCGAGGCGTGCCGGGCTGCGCTGGAACGGGACGGCTCCGACGCGATCGTGCTCGGCTGCGCGGGGATGGCGGACCTGTGCGGGAGCGTCTCCGCTGAGATCGGTGCGCCGGTCGTCGATGGGGTGGCCGCCGCGACCGTGTTGGTGCAATCGCTGGTCACGCTGGGTTTGCGGACGGGGCCACGCGGCGAGTTCGCGCGCCCGCTGCCGAAGGCGTACACGGGACTGCTGGCGGGGTTCGGGACCGCCGGCTGAGCGGTGACCGCCGCTCAGCCGAGATCGAACAGGCGCACTCCGTTGCCGTGGCACACCGCGCTGACCCACTCCTCGCCCAGGTCGAGCCGAGAAACCGCCTCAAGGGCGTGGGCGTACGGGTATGGGATGTTCGGGAAATCGCTGCCGAAGAGGATTCGCTCCTGCAGGTCGAGCAGGCGTGGCAGGTCGGCAGGCAGCAGCGGCGCGGCATCGTTGATGAAGTCGGTGAACGCCATCGTGGTGTCGAGCAGCACCCGGTCGTGGCGCTCGGCGAGTTCGAGGAATTCCGCGTACTCGGGCATGCCCATGTGCGCGATGACCAGACGCAGCCGGGGGTATCGGGTCAGCAGTTCCGCGATCGGTCCAGGGCCCGTGAAGCGTCCGGGCGCGGGCCCGGACCCGCAGTGGATCACGATGGGGGTGCCGGCGTCCTCGAGGACGCCCCACACGCCGTCGAGCAGAGGATCGTTCGGGGCGTAGTCGCCGACCTGGATGTGCGACTTGAACACCCGGGTGCCGTTCTCGAGCGCAGCGGTCACGTACTCGACGGCGCCGGGCTCGGGATAGAAGGTGGAGGTGTGCAGGCAGTCGGGGTTGCGGGCCGCGAACTCGACCGCCCATTCGTTCAGCCAGGCCGCCATGTGCGGCTTGTGCGGATAGATCATCGAGGTGAACGCCCGGACCCCGTAGGAACGCAGCCGGTCGAGCCGGACGTCCTCCTCGTGCCGGTAGGCGATCGGCCACTCCATGCCGGTCAGCGGTCCGGCCGAGTCGAAGTACCTCCACACCTTGTCCATCACGTTCTTGGGCATGAAATGCGTGTGCACGTCGACGATTCCGGGCAGGTTCCACTGCTCGCGGAACGCGGTCACCGCGTCGATGTCGGCCTGCCGGGATTCGGGTTCGTCGATCACGGGACCCACCCTGTCATGCCCGGTATCGCTTCCGCCAGACCGGTCGACAAGGTCAGGGCGGATCGTTACCGTAGCTGAGGATCGCGGTCCCGCGGTCCTCATCGGAGTGTTCTCGAGGAGAAGTTCAAGCATGCTGACCAACGTGATCAACGGATTCCTGGGCGCCGTCGGCGGAAGCTCGGCGGGCAGCAGTGGATACGAGATCGCCCCGGGCACACTGCCGTTCGGTAGCTGAGTCCAGCGTTCGGCGCTGATCGGGTGAACGGAAGCTTCTCACCCGATCAGCGCGACGCTCAGAATCCGCCGTCGACACGGACGACGGCGCGCCCGGTGTAGGTCCCGGCCCGTACCCGGTCCAGCACCAGGGCAACGTCCTTGATCGGCACCTCGTGCGCGATCGAGGTCAGGTGCCGTGGACGCAGATCGCTCGCGAGGCGAGCCCACAGCGCGCGGCGTTTGTCGATCGGCAGCTGCACGGAGTCGATGCCCAGCAGGGAGACGCCGCGCAGGATGAACGGCAGCACGGTGGTCGGCAGCGCCGATCCGCCGGTCAGTCCGCTCGCCGCGACCACCCCGCCGTACTTGACGGTGCTGAGCACGTGCGCGAGCGTCTTGCCGCCAACACAGTCGACCGCGGCCGCCCACTCCGCCCTGCCGAGCGGGCGGGGTTTCGCGTCCGGGTCCTCGGGCAGCCGACCGATCACAGACGCCGCGCCGAGCGAGGTCAGCAGGTCCGCGGCCGCAGGCTTGCCGGTCGACGCGACCACCTCGAACCCGGCCGCGGCGAGCAGGTCGACGCTCACGCTGCCGACGCCGCCGCTGGCGCCGGTGACCAGGACCGGCCCGTCGGCCGGGGTGATGCCGCGATCGAGGATGGCCTGCACGCTCATTGCCGCGGTGAAGCCCGCGGTGCCGATGATCGCCGCATCGCGGGGGGAGAGGTCAGAGAGCCGGACCACCCAGTCGGCGGGGACCCGGGCGAGTTCGGCGTAGCCACCGTGACGCCCGGTGCCGATCTCGTATCCGTGCGCGAGGACCAGGTCGCCGGGCGTGAACGAGTCGTCGTCGGAGGCGATGACCTCGCCTGCGAGGTCGATGCCGGGGACGATCGGGTACTCCCGCACCACCCCACCCCGTGGCGTCACGGCGAGGGCATCCTTGTAGTTCACGCTCGAGAAGTGCACCTTGATGGTGACCTCGCCCGGCGGCAGCGCGCCGGTGTCGAGGGTGTCGGGGGCGAGCGTGATCTCCCCGTCCTGGTCGCGTGCGATGTAGGCCGAGAACGTCGTCGTCACCGTTCCGAGCCTAGGGCGTCCGCCACCTCACGGCCAGGCTTCTCCTTGCGCTCGGCGAGGAATCCCACCGCCTCCACGACAAGGACCGGTTTGGCCGCGCCCTCGCGCTCGAAGGTCAGTTTGTTCAGAACCTGCGCGCCCCCCGCGATCTCGTGCACCGCGGTGATGGTGGCACGCATGCGAATTCGGGACCCCACCGGAAGCGGCGCGGTGAACCTGACCTTGTTGTAGCCGTAGTTGAGCGCGTGCGCGAAGCCGTCGAAGGCGATCAGCTGCCCGGTGAAGAACGGGCCAAGCGAGAGGCTGTAGTTCCCGTGCGCGATGGTGGTGCCGAAGGGGCCGTTCGCGGCCCGCTCGGGGTCGACATGGATCCACTGGTGGTCTCCGGTGGCGTCGGCGAAGGCGTCGATCCGCTGCTGGGTCACCTCGTGCCAGTCGGTGGGGCCGAGCACGGTCCCGACCAGCGCGGCGAGCTGGGCGAGGGTGCTCGGCCGGACCGGGTCGGCGCTGGAGTTCGTCATGTCTGTCGCTCCCATGCTTCGCGTGGCATCACGCCTTCCACTCAGTATGGGCCGCAGGAGGGGAGCAGGCCACGCACGCCGATGACCCGCGTTGCCGTATAAATACGGCATGTCAGGATCGGTTTCCGGGGATGATCGCGACGACGCGCCACCGTCGATGGCGCGGTCGGGTCTGCTTCGTGACCTACCCGTCACCGAGCGCGGACTGCGGACTCGGGCGGCGCTGATCGCGGCCGCAAGAAGGGTGTTCGAACGCTCGGGCTACCTCGACACCCGCTTGATCGACATCACCAAGGCGGCCAAGTGCTCGGCCGGGACGTTCTACACCTACTTCGCGAGTAAGGAAGAGATCTTCGCCGCGGTTCTCGAGCTGGCGCAAGAGGACATGATGCATCCCGGCATGCCGCACGTGGCGGCCGAGGACGATCCCGCCGCGATCATCGCGGCCAGCAATCGGGCGTACTTCGAGGCCTACAAGCGCAACGCGAAGCTGATGGGCCTGCTCGAACAGGTCGCCAGCATCGATCCCGAGTTCCGGGTGCTGCGCCAGCAGCGCGCCGACGCGTTCATCCGCCGCAACGCGCGCAGCATCGCGAACCTGCAGCAACGCGGACTCGCGGACCCGGATCTCGATCCGCTGCTGGCGTCGTCGGCGCTCTCGGGCATGATCAGCCGCCTTGCGTTCGGGTACTTCGTCACCGGTGGAGGCACGACCGGTGGGGCGACCGAGTCTGTCGAGGCCATCATCAACACCGCAACTCGCCTGTGGGTGAACGCGCTCCGCATCGCCCCCGCGGCTGACGCCGCACCACGCTTCTCTACTGGTCAAAGGCTAAAACCGGCGTCGTAGTTGAATCTGACTCCGGATTCAACTATACAGTTCGACAACGCTCGGATCAGGTCTCACCGCGAGGAAGAGGAATCGTTGTGAAGGTTGCGCAGAGGGTCGCCATCGTGACGGGCGGCGGGGGCGGTATCGGCGGCGCGCTCGCCGCACGGCTCGCCTCCGAGGGCGCGAAGGTCGTCGTCGCGGACCTCGACGAGGCCGCCGCGCGCGCCGTCGCCGCGAGCGTCAACGCCGAGCATCCCGGTTCCGCGGTCGGCTCGGGCGCAGACGTCTCCGACACGTCCGCGATCCAGCGACTCATCTCGCTCGCCGAGTCCGAATTCGGGCCGGTTGACCTGTATTTCGCGAACGCGGGCATCAGCGGCGCGCCGGGGTTGGAGGCGACCGAGGGTGACTGGGACCTGTCGATCGACGTCAACCTGCGGGCCCACATCCGCGCCGCGCAGCTGTTGGTCCCGCAATGGCTCGAACGGGGCGAGGGCTACTTCGTCAGCACCGCGTCGGCGGCAGGCCTGCTGACCCAGATCGGTTCCGCCACCTACTCGGTGACCAAGCACGCCGCGGTCGGCTTCGCCGAGTGGCTCAACGTGACCTACGGCGATCGCGGGATCCGGGTCAGCTGCCTGTGCCCGATGGGCGTGAACACGAAGCTGCTCTACGAGGGGGAGGAATCCGGGGATGCCCGCGGCGTCGCGGCGACGCGGGCCGTGACCTCGGCCGGCGACGTGCTCGAACCAGCCCAGGTCGCCGACGACGTGCTCGCCGCGATGGACGAGGAGCGCTTCCTGATCCTCCCGCACGCGGAGGTGCTCGAGATGTACCGCCGCAAGGGGGCCGACTACGACCGGTGGCTGCGCGGGATGCGGCGCTTCCAGGCCGGGCTGCTGCCGGGCGCCTGATCGCCCCTCCACCATTCCTTCCGCCCCACCTGTCAGGAGTTCACATGTCCCTGTTCGATGTCTCGGACCGCGCTTTGAAGTATCAGGCGGACCTGCTCGAGTTCATGGACTCGCACGTCTACCCGGCGGAAGCCGTCTACGAGGAGCAGATGCGGGCTGCGGGAGATCCCCACTTCCAGCCGCCGATCATCGAGGAGTTGAAGGTCGAGGCGCGGAGGCGGGGCCTGTGGAATCTCTTCCATCCGCATCCCGGGACCGGGGCGGGCCTGACCAATCTGGAGTACGCGCCGCTGGCGGAGATCATGGGTCGCAGTCACCTCGCTTCCGAGGCATGCAACTGCAACGCACCGGACACCGGCAACATGGAGGTCTTCGAGGTCTTCGGTAGCGATGAGCACCGCGAGAAGTACCTGAAGCCGCTGCTGGACGGGAAGATCCGCTCGGCCTTCGCGATGACGGAGCCCGACGTAGCCAGCTCCGATGCCACCAACGTCGAGATGCGGATGGAGCGCGACGGCGACGAGTTCGTCCTCAATGGCCGTAAGTGGTTCGCTTCCAACGCAATGCATCAGAACTGCCGGGTGCTGATCGTGATGGGCAAGACCGACCCGACGGCCGAGATCCACCGCCAGCAGTCGATGCTCGTGGTGCCGATCGATGCGCCCGGTGTCACCGTCGTGCGCAATCTGCCGGTCTTCGGATACCACGATCGGGAGGGCCACGCGGAGATCACCTTCGAGGACGTGCGGGTCCCGGTCAAGGACGTGCTCAAGGGCGAGGGCGAGGGCTTCGCCATCAGCCAGGCCCGACTCGGCCCCGGCCGCATCCATCACTGCATGCGGGCGATCGGCATGGCCGAGCGGGCGTTGGAGCTGATGTGCACGCGCGCGCAGTCGCGGGTCACGTTTGGTCGCCCGATCGCGGATCGTTCCAACATCCAGGACTGGATTGCGGAGGCGCGCATCGAGATCGAGATGACCCGATTGCTCACGCTCAAGGCTGCCTATCTGATGGACACGGTGGGCAACAAGGAGGCGCGCACCGAGATCGCCGCGATCAAGGTGGCAGCGCCGCAGATGGCCCTGAAGATTGTCGACCGGGCCATCCAGGTGCACGGCGGGGCGGGCGTCACCGACGACTTCCCGCTGGCGATGGCGTACGCGCACCTGCGGACCCTGCGCCTGGCCGACGGGCCCGACGAGGTGCACAAGCGCGCCATCGCGAAGCAGGAACTGCGCAAGTACCGGGCCCACCGGCCCGCCGGGGCCTGAGATGGGCGAGATCGTCGGACTCGACCCGGCCGCGGTGACGCGGTGGTTCGGCTCGCTCGGGGTGGGGTTCACGGCCCCGCTGCGCTTCGACCGGATCGGGCTGGGCCAGTCGAATCTGACCTTCCTGGTCCGGGATGCGGAGGACCGCAGGTGGGTCCTGCGGCGCCCGCCGCTGGGGCACCTGCTCGCCTCGGCGCACGACGTGGCACGCGAGGCGCGGATCATGGCCGCGCTCGCCGAGACCGAGGTGCCCGCGCCCCGGATCTTCGGGGTCGCACAGGACCCATCGATATCCGAGGTGCCGCTGGTGTTGATGGAGTTCCTCGACGGCCAGGTCGTCGACACGATGCCGATCGTGGAATCGATTGCTCCGCAGCGTCGCAGGGACATCGCGGTCGCGCTGCCGCGGGCCCTGGCCAAGATCCACGCCGTGGACCTCGAGGCGACCGGCCTGACCGACCTCGCCAGCCACAAGCCGTATGCCCAGCGCCAGCTCAAGCGGTGGGCCGGTCAGTGGGAGGTCACCAAGACCCGCGAGTTGCCCGAGCTCGACGACCTGACCAGGCGGCTGGCCGCCGCGGTCCCGGAGCAACGCGAGGTCGCGCTGGTGCACGGAGACTTCCACCTGCGCAACGTGATCGTCTCGCACGAGACCGGCGAGGTGATCGGGGCACTGGACTGGGAGCTGTCCACGCTCGGCGACCCGCTTGCAGATATGGGCAGCATGCTCGCCTACTGGCCGGAGCCGGGGGAGGACGCGATCGGCGACTTCCCGGCATCGACGCTGGCGGGCTTCCCCACCCGCGCGGAGCTCGCAGAGCTCTACCTGGCCGAGACCGGTCGCGACGCCGAGGCGCTGAAGTTCTGGCATGTGCTGGGCCTGTGGAAGATCGCCGTCATCGCCGAGGGCGTCATGCGCCGGGCCATGGAGAACCCACAGAACAGGGCGGCTGCGGGCACGCCCACCGCCGAACAGATCGAAGCGCTCGTCCGCAAGGCCCGCGACGTCGCGGCGAACGCCGGGATCTGATCGATTCCCACCCATCATCCATCGACGTAGTTCTCAGGAGAGGCATCATGAAGGCTTGGCGCGTCAACGAACTCGGCGAACCCCGCGACGTACTGAGGCTCGAGGAGGTCGCCGACCTCGCGCCCGGCCCCGGCCAGCTCATGGTCCGGGTGCTGGCGGCGCCCGCGAACTTCCCCGACGTGCTGCTGTGCCGCGGCGAGTACCAGATCAAGCCGCCACTGCCGTTCACCCCCGGCGTCGAGTTGTGCGGTGAGGTGGTCGCGGTGGGCGAGGGTGTCACCCGGTTCGCGGTCGGGGACCGGGTGATCGGCAACCCGAGCCTGCCGGGCGGCGGGTTCGCGGAGCTGGCGGTCATGGAGGAGTCGAACACCTTCCCCGCACCCGCCGCTCTCGATGATGCCGAGGCGTCCGCGCTGAGCATTGGATACCAGACGGGCTGGTTCGCGCTGCACCGCCGAACCCAGCTGCAGCCCGGCGAGACCCTGCTGGTCCACGCCGCCGCGGGCGGGGTGGGGAGCGCGGCCGTGCAGTTGGGGAAGGCCGCTGGCGCGAAGGTGATCGGTGTGGTCGGCGGGCCCCACAAGGCCGAGTACTGCCGCCGGCTCGGGGCGGACCTGGTGATCGACCGTCACACCGAGGACATCGTCGCCGCGGTCAAGGACTTCACCGGCGGCCGCGGCGCGGACGTGGTGTTCGACCCGGTCGGCGGCGATGCGTACACGAAGTCCACGAAGTGCATCGCGTTCGAGGGCCGGATCATCGTGATCGGGTTCGCGGGCGGCACCATCCCGCAGCCTGCCCTCAATCACGCGCTGATCAAGAACTACTCGATCATCGGGCTGCACTGGGGCCTGTACAAGGCGTACAACCAGCAGGCCATCGACGACTGCCACATCGAGCTGACCCGGCTCGCCGACGAGGGGGCGATCAAGCCACTGATCAGCGAGCGGCTCTCGCTCACCGAGGTGGCCGATGGCATCGGCAGGCTCGGCGACGGCACCACTGTCGGACGGATCGTGTTCCAGCCCTGAATCGGAAGGAACGGCTGATGGCTGACGGTGACCCCGAAGCGATCGACTTCTTGACGCTGCTGCGCGGTGTCAACGAGACCGCCCCGTTCAATCGTTGGGCGGGGTTCGTGGTGAGTGCGGCGGGCGACGGTACAGCCGAGCTCTGGCTGCCGTGGCGTGCGGAGCTCGGGCAGTACTCCGGGTTCCTCCACGCGGCGTTGGTGGCCGGGATGATCGACACGGCTTGCGGGTTCGCGGCGGCCACCGTCGTCGGGCAGGTGCTCGCCGCACAGTGTTCGGTGAACTTCCTGTCCCCGGCCGTCGGCGACGAGTTCGTCGCGCGGGCCGTGGTGGTGAAGGCGGGCAAGCGGCAGGTGTTCACAACGGCGGAGCTGTTCGCGGAGCGCGACGGAGCGAGCAAGCTCGTGGCGACTGGCACAACAATACTGGCGGTACCCGCCTGAATTTCTGGAGCGCACCGGGATTCACGTGCAGGATCGGTGCGACCTCTACGTGTGCGAATTCGCCCTGGTGAGCCTCGTTCTTGCCGCGGCAGGCGTCTTCCTCGCAGCGGGTGAGGTAGCGAGTGTTGTCGACAGAATCCAGAGGTGTAGCAGAAAGAGGGCATCCGGTGGTCGGTCGGGGAAGTCGACCACCGGATGCCCTCTGTTGGAGCGGAACTCCGTTGTTACCGCTCGATTCCCAGCTCTCGCAGCTGCTCCCAGTAGAGCTCCACATTGCCGAGCTTGACGTCCTCGTAGCCGCGGACGACGTCGGGCAGTGCGGCGATCGTGGTGGCCCTGTCGTAGTTGCCCGAGTCCAGTTCGTCCGCTAGCCGCAGCACCATTGCGGTGTAGTGCGTCAGCAGTTCGCGCTCGACCTTGCGGACGTGGGCGTAGCCGAACGGGTCGAGCTTGGTCCCGCGAAGCACCTTGCCCTTGGCCAGCATCTTCAGTGCCACATGCGACTTCGGTCGGAGTCCGATCTTCTTCTTGCGGCCCAGTGCTCGCAGCGCGGGCGGGTGCAGCTTGTAGGTGAGGTTCTCGCCGCCGGGGACCTGGGACGCGACATCCTCGAGGAAGGCGGGATCGACCAGCATCCGCGCCACCTCGTACTCGTCCTTGTATGCGGTGAACTTGAACAGTCCGCGGGCCACGGCCTCGCTGAACTCCGTTCGGTCGGTGACCGTGCGCTCTGCGGCCCAGATGGACTGCACCGCATCGATGTACCGGCGCGCGACCTTCGCGTTCTGGAACTCGACCAGCTCGCCGGCGCGGAGCTCCACGAGTCTGCGGACCTCACCGTCAAAGGTGGAGTCGGCGAGCAGGTGTGCCGGTGCGACGGCGGGGGTGCGGGCGACCCGCGAGGTGACCGCGGCGAACGCATCCGGATCGGCGAGCGCGACTCGACCCCAGCGGAAGGCGTCGATGTTCGCGGAGACCGCGATGCCGTTGATGCCGATGGCCTCCTCGATGGCCTCTGCGGGCAGCCGCAGGCCACCGCTCTGGAAGGCCGCGCCGATCAGCAGGAAGTTCGCGGCGGCGGTGTTGCCGAACAACTCCTGCGCGGCAGCCAACGCATCGAAGGCGTTGAGTGACTTGGATGCCGAGCCGAGGCGGTCGAGCAGCCCCTGCTCATCCGGGTACCGGACGGACTTGTCGTAGACCATGTCGCCGGTGGGCGTCTGGCTGGTCGACGCGACCGCGACCGTGGTGGCCGCGCTGCCGTAGCCCAGGTTCTTGTTGTCGGTGGCGGTGAGCAGGTCGAAGGCGACGATGCAGTCGGCGCTGCCCGGCGTCAGCCGGTTCGAGGGCTCGAGCGCGTCAGGGGAGAAGCGCAGGTGTGAGACCACCGGGCCGGCCTTCTGGCTGAGGCCGATCTGGTCCAGGGACTCCACCTCGTAGCCGGCGCGCAGCGCGGCGGTGGCGAGCACCTGGTTGACCGTGACGATGCCGGTGCCGCCGATGCCCGCGAGGAAGACGTTCTGCGTCGAGGTC
This sequence comes from Rhodococcus sp. MTM3W5.2, assembly GCF_001984015.1. Classification (NCBI taxonomy): domain Bacteria; kingdom Bacillati; phylum Actinomycetota; class Actinomycetes; order Mycobacteriales; family Nocardiaceae; genus Rhodococcus; species Rhodococcus sp. MTM3W5.2. Next base: position 241,550 of record NZ_CP019572.1, read on the forward strand.
AGCTCGCCGAGATCCGGCTCGGCCGCGAGCGGCGGTACCGGACGCTCGGCCCGGGCGGACTTCTTCTTGCCAGGCACCACCTCGACCGTGACGAACGACGGGCAGTCGCCGTCCAGGCAGGAATAGTCTGTGTTGCAGGAGGTCTGGTCGATTCGGGTCTTGCGGCCGAACTCGGTGTCCACCGGCTGTACGGACAGGCAGTTGCTCTTGGTCCCGCAGTCGCCGCAGCCCTCGCAGACGGCCTCGTTGATGATCACGCGGGTGTTGCGGGTCGGCAGGGTGCCGCGCTTGCGCTGACGGCGTGCGTCGGCAGCGCAGTGCTGGTCGTAGATCAGCACGGTGACGCCCTCGACCTCGCGGAGTTCCTTCTGCGCCTCGTCGAGGCGGTCGCGGTGCCACAGCTTGACGCCCTTGGCGAGCTGTCTCTTGTTGTGCCGCTTGGGATCGTCCGCACAGATGATGATCCGCTTGACGCCCTCGGTGGTGAGCTTGTGGGTGAGTTTCGCGACGGACAGCGCGCCCTCGGCGTCCTGGGCGCCGGTCATCGCGACGACGTCGTTGTAGAGCAGCTTGTAGGTGATGTTCACCCCGGCCGCGACGCAGGCCTGCACGGCGAGCTGGCCGGAGTGGAAGAAGGTGCCGTCGCCGACGTTCTGGAACAGGTGCTTGACGTCGGTGAAGGGCGCCTGGCCGATCCACTGGCTGCCCTCGCCGCCCATCTGGGTCAGCCCGGTGACGGCGCTGTCCTCGCGATTGGAAATGGTGACCATGGTGTGGCAGCCGATGCCGCCGCCACCGATCGAACCCTCGGGCAGAGCCGTGGATCGGTTGTGCGGGCACCCGCTGCAGAAGTACGGGGTGCGGGTGGCGGAGAGCACCTCGAGCGAGAGTTGCGGGGGCAGAGCCTTCTTCAGTTCCACCCGGTTCTTGAGCACCCGGCGGAGGGGGCCGAGCAGCCGACCCGCGGTCAGCTCGCCGTCGACGGGCATCAGCGGCCTGCCCGCGGCATCGCGCTTTCCGAGGATCTGCGGGGTGTGCTCGCTGCCGTAGAGGATCTCGCGGATCTGCGTCTCGATGAAGGCCGTCTTGTCCTCGACCACGATCAGCTGCTCGAGGCCCGCGGCGAACTCGAGGACCTTCTTCGCGCCGAGCGGGGTTGGCATGCCGATGCGCAGCAGCCGGATCCCGGCGTGGTGCAGCGCGGCCTCGTCGACACCGAGGTCGAGCAGGCCCTGGCGCAGCGAGTCGAAGGTGGTGCCGGTGGCTGCGAAGCCGATCGTCGCGCCGGTGGGGTCGACCTCGATCACATCGAGATCGTTGGCCTCGCCGTATGCGCGCACGATCTCCCAGCGGGGCCCGTACAGGTCGGCCTCGGCGATGACACTGTCCGTCGGCACTGCCATCGGGCGCTGCTTGTAGACGAACGGCTTACCTTCCCATTCGATCTCGGGGACGGTGATGTCGATGTTCGACACCCGGCCGTCGACCGTCCAGGCGCCGTCGGCGACGTCCGCGACGACCTTGAGAGCGACCAGGCAGCCGGAGGCGCGCGACAGCGCGACGCCGTGCATGCCCATCGTGATCATCTCTTCGGCGTTGCGGGGGAACAACACAGGAATCCCCAGCGCGGCGAGGGACCGTTCGCTGACCGCGGGGACGGTGGAGGACTTGGAGGCGGGGTCGTCGCCGACGAGCAGCAGCACGCCGCCGTTGGGGTTGACCCCGTACATGTTCGCGTGCCGAAGGGCATCGGTCGCGCGATCGACGCCGGGGCCCTTGCCGTACCAGACACCGATGACGCCGTCGTGCGTCGCCTGCCCAGCGGGAAGGTCAGCCTGGCTGCCCCAGACGGCGGTGGCGGCGAGCTCCTCGTTGAAGCCGGGCACAAAGGTGATGTCGTGCTCGGCGAGCACCTGAGGCATCCCGTGCAGCATCTTGTCGACGCCGCCGAGCGGGCTGCCCTGGTAGCCGGAGACGAAGGTCGCGACCCGTCGGCCCGCGCGGATGTCGTGGACGTGCTGCTCGACGAACTGGCGCGCGATCGCCTGGACGCCGGTCAGCAGCACCGGGCCCGACCCGGACCGGTAACGGTCGTCGAGGTCGTAGGGAGCGGGCAGCGCCGTCGTCGGGGTGACGGGACGATCGGCCAGTTCAGTCATCGCGGTCCACCGTTTCTTCGCCGCATCGGATCACGTTGCGCGCATAAATCGGGCATCAGGTGTAGCAATGATTTGCCCAGGTGGTGTGACCGTCAACACCCGCTGATTGAGCTGAAAGATATGATCAGTTGTGACCCACAACACTGGAATGAGGTCGACATTGTGATCAGCATCGATCGACTCGACGCGTCGCTGCTCAAACTGCTCACCGACGATCCGCGCGCCGGGGTGATGGAGCTGGCCGCCCGCCTTGGCGTCGCCAGGAACACCATCGCCTCTCGGATGCGGCGCCTGGAGGAGACCGGAGTGGTCACCGGATATCGCCCGGACGTCGACCTGCCCACCCTCGGGTTGCCGGTGCAGGCCTTCGTCGGTGCCGAGCTGGAACAGGGCCGCATCAAGGACGTCATCGAGGACCTGCGCGGGGTACCGGAGGTGTTGGAGGTGCACACCACGACGGGTCGGGAGGACCTGCTGATCCGCATCGCGGCGCCCTCGCACGAGGAGTTGCTGCATGTGCTCGAGAGCATTCTCGGTCTCGACGGTGTCGCACACACCACCACCACCCTCGCCCTGACGACGCCGGTGAAATACCGGACGCAGCCGCTGGTCGATCACATCACCCGCGAGGCGGGCCACGGGCGGTCGGCGGCGTCGTACCGAGGCGACGGCTGACGGATACGACCAATCGGTGGGTGACATGTACATGCCAGGTGCCCGTTGTTTGACTGGACCTGTCGGTCTCATCTGAGGACGACAGGACACGGGAGGTGTCTCATGTCAGCTGAGCAGAACATCGAGATCACGAAGAAGGGGTACGCGGCCTTCTCCGCCGGGGACGCTGAGGCGGCGATGGAAGCCCTCGCGGACGACATCGAGTGGATAATTCCCGGTGACAGCGCGGTCAGTGGCAGTTACCACGGCAAGGCCGAGGTCGGCGGACTGTGGATGAAGATGGCCGAGAAGGCACTGGCGACCTCGCCGCAACACTTTCTCGGCGATGACGAGAGGGTCGTGGTCCTGACCCATGTGACCGCGGGCGGGGAGGGTTGGGATTCCGCCGACGTCATGACCTTCCGGGACGGGAAGGTCGTCAAGATCCAGACCGCGGGCGACACGGCCAAGTTCGAGAAGGTGTTCGGCTCCCGCTAGCGGGCTCGGGTCGAGAGGTCACGCGCGTCAATCGGCGGCCTATCGTCAGAGGATGACCATCCCCGCCGCGCACTCCGATGTGGTGGAGACGACGCTGGTCAGCGCTCGACCGCTGGCGCTGGCCGGCACCCTCGCCCCGCTCGGCCGCGGCCCATGCGACCCCTGCCACCGGACCACCGCCGACGGCGCGCTCTGGCGGACGTCGCTGATGCCGACCGGCGCGGTGACCTACCGGCTGATCCAGGCAGGCGCGACGTCGGTCTCCTGCCGCGCCTGGGGTCCGGGCGCGGCGGAGTTCGAGACCACGCTTGCCGGCCTGCTGGGGGAGTTGGACGATACCGCCGACTTCGCGCCCGAGCACCCCAAGGTGGCCGAGGCCCATCGGCGCTTCCCCGGGCTCCGGATCCCCCGCACCGGCCGGGTCTTCGAGGCCTTGGTTCCCGCGATCCTGGAACAGCGGGTGCACACCGTCGCGGCCCGCGCGTCATGGAGGCGGCTGGTCACCCACTACGGCGCGCCGGCGCCGGGCCCCGCGCCGGCGGGAATGCGGGTGCCACCTCCGGCCGAGGTGTGGCGCCGGATCCCGTCCTGGGAGTTCCATCGGGCCGGAGTGGATCCGCGCCGCTCCCGCGCGATCGTCACGGCGGCGGCCGTGGCGAACCGGTTGGAGGAGACCGCCGCGATGCCGGCTCCGGACGCCGCGGCCCGGCTCCTGGTGGTCCCGGGGATCGGGGAGTGGACGGCGGCGGAGGTCGCCCAGCGGGCCCTCGGCGACGCCGACGCGCTCTCGGTGGGGGACTTCCATCTGTCCGCGATCGTCGGGTGGTCGCTGCTCGGTCGCCCGCTGGACGATGCGGAGATGGTCGAGTACCTCGAATCGGTGCGGCCACACCGGCATCGGGTGGTCCGGCTGCTCCAGGTCAGCGGCCAGGCGGTCAAGCCCAAGTTCGGGCCGCGCACCCCGATCACCGATCACCGCGGGCGCTGAGTTCGCGGCACGGGGAGATTCTTTCCCATGGGGCGGTTTCGTCTCGCGGAACCGGCCCGGCCGGGTGCACGATGGTGTTCGATTGACGACGGCGCGCTACCGACGCCACGGCAGTGGGAGGCAATCAATGGGTCAGGTCCAGGAACGCATCGAGCAGTTCGCGGAGGAGATCCGCGCCGAGGGTGTGGAGGGCGACCGGCTCATGCGGCTCACCGACACCTCCGCGAAGCGGCTGCGTGAATCGGGCGCGATCCGCATGCTGCAGCCGAAGCAGCACGGTGGGCTCGAGGTCCACCCGCGCGAGTTCGCCGAGACGGTCATGAGCATCGCCGCGATGGACGGCGCGGCCGGATGGGTCACCGGCATCGTCGGCGTCCACCCGTGGGAGCTGGCCTTCGCCGACCCGAAGGTGCAGGAAGAGATCTGGGGCGCGGATCAGGACACCTGGGTGGCGTCCCCGTACGCGCCGATGGGCGTCGCCAAGGCCGTCGACGGGGGCTACGTCCTCAACGGTCGCTGGTCGTTCTCCTCGGGCACCGATCACTGTCAGTGGGCATTCCTCGGCGCCCTGCTCGGCGACGAGAACGGCGCGCCGGTGATGCCGCCGGTCCCGCTGCACGTGATTCTGCCGCGGTCGGACTACCAGATCGTCGCCGACTCGTGGGATGTCATCGGACTCCGCGGCACCGGGTCCAAGGACCTGATCGTCAAGGACGCCTTCATCCCGAGCTACCGCACGATGCTGGCGTCGGAGGTGATGGACGGCACCGCGGTGAAGAAGGCGGGCCGCACCGAGACGCTGTACAACATGCCGTTCTCCTGCATGTTCCCGCTCGGCATCACCTCGGCGGTCGTCGGCATCGCCGAGGGCGCGCTGGCCTGCCACATCGCCGCGCAGAAGGATCGCGTCGCGATCACCGGCACCAGGATCAAGGAGGATCCGTACGTCCTCTACGCGATCGGCGAGGCCGCGGCCGAGATCGCCGCGTCCCGCGCCGCGTTGCTCGAGACAGTCGACAGGTTCTGGGACATGACCGAGGCCGGCAAGGAGGTCGACTTCGAGACGCGTGCCATCGGGCGTCGCACCCAGACCGCGGCGGCCTGGCGCGCGGTGCGCGCGGTGGACGAGATCTTCGCGCGTTCGGGCGGAGGTGCCCTGCACTACAAGTTCCCGATGCAGCGCTTTTTCCGGGATGCGCACGCGGGCATCGCCCACGCGATTCACGTGCCTGGCTCGATCTTCCACTCGTCGGCGCTCACCCAGCTCGGCGGCGAGCCGCAGGGGATCCACCGCGCGATGATCTAGGCGGCTCCGCCGCCCGTGCGCGGTTGACGAGTCCTGGGACTCCTCAACCGCGCACGGGCGCGCAGCGCCTTCACTCGACGATCAGGATGCTGTGCATCTCGGGGTGATAGACGCAGTGGAAGGTGTACCCGCCTGCGGTGGTGGGCGCCGTGAAGGTGGCGGACTCGTTGCCGTCGACGTGGACGTCGAACAAGCCCTCGGTGTCGGAGGTGACCGAATGCTCCGGTCCGGAACCGTTCCTCACCACGATCTCCTCGCCCGGACGGACCGACGGCGGGGTATGAAGGTGGAGTTCTCGATGGCGATCACCGGCGCCCCGGAGTCCGGCGCGACGGCCGTGGTGTCCGGGTGATGCTCGGATCCGTCGTCGGAGGAACACGCGGCCGCGAGCCCGGCCGCGACGGCGAGCGCGGCGAGTCCCGCCCGCCGATGTGCCGCCCGTCTGGGGGTGAACGGGGGTGTGGATCCGGGCATGTCGGGCCTCCGTCGGTCGATCGCGTGACGACGCACTGAGCAACGTTGCTGGAGTGTGTCCAGCCTAGGCCCGACCCCCACGCCCGCGGTACCCGCGAAGCCCCCTCGGCCATCGGTTCGGCGAGAACGAGGGTAGAGCCGATTTCAGTTCTTGACGCCCGCGGCCAGGATTTCCCGCGCCTCCGCCCACCCGTCGAGGAGCCGGCTGGTGCGCACCGTGACCTTCCACTGCCCATCGACGCGGGCGAACTCCCAGCGGTTCGCGGTGATCCGGGCGACCCGGTAGGTCCCGCTTTCCGGCTCGTGCAGGACCAGCTGTGAGTGGCAGGTGGCGACCGCGGTGTCGCCGTCGATGTCGATGTGCGGCGGGCCGACCAGGTGACCGCTGCCCGCCTGGATGTAGGACTGGTGAGGCTTGGACAGCACCATGGCCTCGATCTCGACATGCCCGCGCAGGGAACCGGTGTCCACGTCGTAGACGCCGTCCTCGGTCCACATCCCTGCGACGGCCGCGCTCTCGCCGCTGTCCACCGCGGGCCCGTACGCGCTGATGATGCGCATCAGGTCGAGCTGGTCCTCGAGGAGCTGAACCCGGGCGGCGAGGGCGATGAGCAGGGTTTCGGTGTCGGTCATGGATAAATCATGCCTCGGTACGGGATCGGTTGCTACAGTCAGAATTGATTTCAGTTATGGCGATCGGGCGGCCCCCCGATCAGGGCCGGAGGAGAACCCCATGACGGTCGTCACCGAATACGCGGTGCGCAACGACACCGATGAGGCGCCGCCCTCGATGATCGAACGGATGACCCTGATCCTCGATGCGTTCGACGGGCGGTCGGCGCGGTTGACGTTGGCGGAGGTGGCCAGCCGGGCTCGGCTGCCGCGATCGACGGTGCATCGGATCCTCGATTCGCTGGTGAAGCTGAACTGGGTGGAGCACGCATCGTTCGGGTACCGGTTGGGCCGCCGCGCGCTCGGGATCGGCGGCGGGGACGGCGGGCACGCAGAGGTCAGGGAGGCAGCAGCGCCGCTGCTGCACGAGCTGCACTTGCAGACCCGGATGGTGGTGCACCTGTCGGTGCTCGACGGGCACGAGGCCGTATACCTCGACAAGATCGGCGGCCCGCTCGCCTCGTCCGTTCCCTCCCGGGTGGGCGGACGGGTGCCTGCGCACTCCAGCGCGGGCGGGAAGGCGATGCTCGCCTGGCTCGCCCCCGAACGGGTCGACGCGCTGTTCGAAGGTCGGATGAATGGCTGCACCGACCAGACCATCTCGGATCTCGGTGTCCTGCATCAGGAGCTCAACCGGATCCGGCAGCGCCGGGGGCTGGCGTTCGAACGCGGCGAGTCCGCGCGGGGGATGGCCTGCGTCGGCGTCGGCATCCGCGGTCACGATGGCCCCGTGGCCGGACTCTCGCTGTGTGGGGATGCGCGCACGGCGCCGCTGGAGCGGGTCGCGCCGCTGGTGGTCGAGGCCGCCCGAGAGATCACCCGGACGCTGTTTCCCGAGCTCGGTCGCGGCTGGAACTAGCGCGTCCGGTATCGCTCGGGGCGGTATCGAATGTCCGGTGAGTGAACCCTTCGTTAATGTTGCGAAGCACCCCCTCCTTGAGTTGAACACCCGTTCATGAACGGGTGTGATTACCCCGGCCGAGCGGCATCGTCGCTGGCAGCAGGCTGCCCACGCACTCGCACGCAGTCCTCCACGTCGATCAGTCGGGAACGAGCATGAGCCGGGTTTCACGTCATAGAGGGTTTCGGTCCGCGGTGGCCGCTGGGGTTGTCGCGGTGGCGCTGGTGGGTGGACCGCTCTCGCAGCTCGCCCTCGCCTCGCCCGCGAACGCCGCCGAGACCGTTCGCCAGGATGATCCGGTCTGTGTGGGATCCAAGCAGGCCACGATGAGTGCGGTCTTCGACGCTGTCCTGCAGGCCTCGAAGCCGATCCTGCCCCAGCCGTACCTCGACAACTACGAGGGCATCCGCGCGGAGGGGCAGGCGCGGCTGAAATCGGTCGGCATCAGCACCCTCAGCGTGTCGAACCCCGCATCCGTCTACTCGACCGACGACGAGGCGGGGATCCACAAGTACGGCGATCCGATCACCCAGTACATCGTCACGCAGCTCATGAACGTCAAGGCCGGGCGCGAAGGCGCCGTCATCCGCGCCGAGAACCTCACCCTCGGTCAGGCGATCGAGACGGCCTACGCGGTCATCTACACCACCGCCGTCATCCCGGCGAACATCGTCGCCGGCATGATCCCGTCGATGTTCGCGGTCGGGCCGGTCAGCGCCGGGACGCTGATCAGCCTCCCGCTGAAGCTGGGCACGAAGGGCTTCACCGCCATCTACGAAGCGGCCCGCGAGCAGCTCGAGACGAGCTGCGTGGTCTGGACGACCAAGGCCGTCGCCGAACGAGCGGGCGAGCCGGACCCGGCACTCGACTACGGCTTCCAGGCCCCCGCATTCGTCGAGGCGCTGGCGAGCGAGCTGGACATCGCAGGCCCCGACTGCCTGGCCGTGTCCGGCATGCCGCTCTCGCGGGTGCTGTCGCGGACCACGAGCCACCTGACCTCCGTCGAAGCCGATCCCGCCCGCCGCGCGCAGATCGAGGATCAGCGCTCGCGGCTGGAGTGGATCATGGGCAATGCGATGGTGCCTGCGGGCCTCATCCCCGCGCACCCCGACGACTTCTCGTCGATCGAGAAGTTCCTCTCCATGGGGCTCGGATTGGTCCCGAAGGTCGGCGGCGCGGCGACGGACGCCCTGGTCGGGTTGGGCCACAACGTCTTTGCCGGGAAGGACTTCAGCAAGCTGGTGCCGCTCGGCACGCTCACCGTCGGGGATTCGCTGACCGCCGCGTACTTCTCGTACGCACTGACCAGCCAGGTGATGGAACTCGTCTTCGACGAATCCATGAACGCGATGTCTGCCGCCTGGACCGGTGCCTCCGGTGGTGTCGGCGCGCTCGTCAACCCCTTCGAGTGGATTCCCTCGCCGTTCCCCTGATCAATGCGCCGAACGTCTATGGGCTGGTGACCTACCACCACGTCTTGAACTCGGTCTGCATCGCCTCCGAGGCCGACAAGTAGTCCCGAACGGCACCTGTTCCGCAATCGCGGCCATCGGACGATGATCGAGGCCACGTAGGAGTGGATGCCGGCGGTGTCGTCGTCCGCGCTCACCCGCCCAGCAGAGGGATTGGTGGAGAAGATGTCTGACATCCGTTCGCTCGGCTACCTCAAGGTGCAGACGCAGGACGTCGATCGCTGGCGCGAACTCGTGGTCGACGGCCTCGGCATGGCCGTCGGGACCGGCCCCGACGAGGACGGGCTGTACCTGCGGATCGACGAGCGCCGGTCGCGGCTGCAGGTGTTGCCGGGCGAGGTGGACAAGGTGCTCGCGGTCGGCTGGGAGGTGCGTGACCAGTTCGCGCTGCGAGCCGTCCACGATGAGTTGGAGAAGGCAGGCGTGGAGGTCCGCGAGCTGTCGCAGGGGGAGGCGGACCAGCGAGACGTGGAGCGCGCGATCACCTTCGCCGATCCGGCCGGTACGACTGTCGAGGTGTTCTTCGGTCCGGTGCTCGACCACAGCCCGGTGGTCACCCCGCACGGCGGCAGGTTCGTGACCGGGCCCGCGGGCCTCGGCCACGTGGTGCTGCCGACCCCGCACTTCCAGGAGACCTACGACTTCTACACCGAGGTCCTCGGCTTCCTGCCCCGCGGTGCCATGCGCCTCGGTGGGCCGGGCGCACCCGGCCCGGCCCTGCGGGTGCGGTTCCTGGGCGTCAACCAGCGGCACCACAGCCTGGCAATCTGTCCGGCGCCGCCGTCGGAGGCCCCCGGGATGGTGCACCTGATGATGGAGGTCGACACCCTCGACGCGGTGGGCCAGGCACTGGACCGGGTCGGCAAGCTCGGGTTCTCGATCTCGTCCACCCTCGGTCGGCACACCAACGACAAGATGGTCTCCTTCTACGTTCGTGCGCCCGGCGGCTGGGACCTCGAGTTCGGCACCGAGGGCATGCTGGTGGACGAGGCCCACTACACCGCGGAGGAGATCACCGCGGACAGCTATTGGGGTCACGACTGGTCCGGCTCGGAGCCCCTCGCGGCGTTCACCCCCGAGTCGTAGCGTTCGGTGCCATGGGGGCCGGGCGGGCGCATATCGTGGACTGCCGGGGGCACTCGCGGAGGAGTCCGGGATGACAATTCCATCGGCACAGGGCATGGCGCCCAGGTTCGACGGCCTGCTGGCCGCCGTCGTCAACTGCACGCTGAAACGGTCGCCGGAGGTCAGCAACACCCAGGGACTGATCGACCGCAGCGTGGGGCTGATGCGCGACGCGGGCGTCGCGGTGGACGAGATCCGCGCCGTCGATCACGACATCGCCACCGGCGTGTACCCCGACATGACCGAACACGGCTGGCCGACCGACGAGTGGCCGCAGCTGTACGGGCGGATCATCGCGGCGGACATCCTGGTGCTGGCAGGCCCGATCTGGCTCGGCGACAACAGTTCGGTGATGAAGAAGGTCATCGAGCGGCTGTACGGCTGTTCCTCGATCCTCAACGATCGGGGCCAGTACGCCTTCTATGGACGGGTCGGTGGCTGCCTGATCACGGGCAACGAGGACGGCGTCAAGCACTGCGCGATGAACATCCTCTACAGCCTCCAGCACCTGGGCTATGTGATCCCGCCGCAGGCCGACGCCGGCTGGATCGGCGAGGCGGGTCCGGGTCCCTCCTACCTGGACGAGGGGTCGGGCGGGCCGGGGAACGACTTCACCAACCGCAACACCACCTTCATGACCTACAACCTGATGCACGCGGCGGCGATGCTGAAGGAGGCCGGCGGGTTCCCCGCCTACGGGAACCAGCGGTCCGAGTGGGACGCCGGTTGCCGGCCCGACTTCGCGAACCCCGACTACCGCTGACAACGTCCGCTGCGTCCGGGGTGACGCTGGGATAGCCTCTCGCCATGGCGTCAGCGGCCTCGGTGGGGCGATCGGCCGCGTGGACCGTTACGGCCATCGCGGTGACCTTCGGTGCCACGGCTTGTATCGGAGCAGTGGACCGCGCCGACTTCGACGCGGCAATGCGAGCGCGCGGCGGGGGGATGACCACGGCCGTGGTCCGGGACGCGATGGCCGCCCTCGCGCTCGAGTACGGCGTCACCGAGTTGCAGGTCACCTCGGTGAACATCGGGCCGGTCGAGACGGTCGATGTGACCGTACGGAACCCTGCGCGACCCGATCAGCTGGACAGTTACACCTTCGACGGCCGATATCTGAGTGAACCGACCCCGGTACTGGTCAGTGCCCACGACGATCTCGACGCGCAATCCTTCAGCCTCGGAGAGGTTCCCGCGCTCGGCCGCGTCGAGAGCCTGGTCGATGACGCCCTTGCGGACACCGCCTTCGACGACGGCCAGGTCACCGGCATCTCGGTCAACAGAACCGAGGCGATACGGCCGACGGTCATGGTCGAGTCGCCGCGGTCCCGGGCACTTGTCGTGTTCGATGCCGACGGGGCGATCTCGGGGGTACATCCGCTGTGACCGAACCCGTGGAACTCGGCGTGAACGCCGAGCGCGCGCGACGACCGGCTGTCGCGCGGGCGTTGATCTGGGGAATGGTGATCGTCTTCGGCGCAGGCTTCCTCACATTGACCTCCTCGGTGATCTGGCCGGGGCAGGCGCTCTACCTGGCCCCGTTGTTCTGCGAACAACCCACCGCCGAGGCCGTCATCGTCTCGGACACCTACGCGTCGGGGGACGGCATCTCGACGGACTTCACGCTCTACTGCGTCGGCGATCGCGGTCAGACGATCGATGAGGGCTGGCTGCGGCCCTTTCTGATGCTCTGGGGTTGCTACGCCGTCGCGATCGTCGTGTTGGTGGTTGTGGTGGCGATCATCTCGCGGAAAACGACTACACCGGAGCAACACTCGCTGTAGCCGACCGTCCATGCATTCGGTGTGGCAGCGGTGCCGGACTTGCGCGGGCGACGCGGTCGAGGTATTCCTGGATACAGCGTCGCGTGTCGATGACGGACTGCGTCAGGCATGGAGGCGTCGGACCGCAAGGGGTTTCCTTGACCATCTCGTTCAACCACACCATCGTCGCTGCGAAAGACAAGCAGCTCTCGGCGTACTTCTTCACCACGCTGTTCGGCCTCCCGGATCCGGTTCCGGCCGGCTTCTTTCTCGCCGTCCAGCTCGACAACGGAGTCACCCTGGACTTCGCCGAACCACCACCCCACCTCGACGTGACCCCACAGCACTACGCGTTCCTGGTCTCGGAGGATGACTTCGACAGCATCTACGGTCGAATCCTCGAGCGAAAAATGGAGCACTGGGCGGATCCCCGGCAATCGGCCACGGGAATCAACACGAACGACGGCGGACGTGGGACCTACTTCCTCGACCCCGCCGGGCACTTTCTCGAGATCATCACTCGGCCATACGGTTCGGGTAGATAAGGTCCGCTGACACGGTGGTGGCCGCACCCCGGGTCGCGGGGTGTGGCCACCACCGGCCACAGGATCGTGCTTCCTAGCCGCTCGGCGTCGACGAGCCACCGCTTTGGGTCGGCGGCAGGAACCTGCGCGCGACGTTCTCCTCGCTGGACGCGCCAGGCGACCACTGCGAGATCCACGGGCCGGTGCCCTCGCTCTGGTCGAGCACCCCGGCCTCCAACCAGGTGTACCGGCCGTCGAGGACGGCGCCCGCGAGCCGGTGGTCCACCTCGTCGCTGTTGTCCCACAGCGCCGCGAACAGCCGATCGATCCGGATCCGGGACTGCTGGCAGAACGCGTCGGCCAGCTCGTAGGCGGCGTCACCCTGGCCGGGGTCCTGCCCGCGCAGCATCTCGGCTCGCACGCAGCTCGCCGACATCGCGAACAGTTCGGCGCCGATGTCCACGACTCGGCCGAGGAACGCCTGGTGCTTCTCCATCCCGGCCTGCCAGCGGGCCATGCCGTAGAAGGTGGAGCGGGCCAGCTTGCGTGCGTTGCGCTCCACGAAGCGCAGATGCGTTGCGTTCCCGCCGAATTCACCGTATGACGTCGGGAGCTGACCCTTGCCGGAGACCAGGTGCGGCAGCCACTTGGCATAGAAGCCGCTGGCGCCGAGCGCCGCCTTGGCCTTGTGCTGCAGGTCCGCCTTGGGGTCCGCGAGGTCCCCCGCCGCGGCCAGGTGGGCGTCGACAGCCTCGCGGGCCACCAGCAGCCGCATGATCTCGCTCGACCCCTCGAAGATGCGGTTGATCCGCAGGTCGCGAAGCTGCTGCTCGGCGGGCACCGCCCGCTCGCCCCGCGCGGCCAGCGACTCGGCGGTCTCGTAGCCGCGACCACCGCGGATCTGGATCAGGTCGTCGGCGATCAGGCAGGCCATCTCGCTCGACCACAGCTTGGCGAGCGCGGCCTCGATCCGGATGTCGTTGCGGCCCTCGTCGGCCATCTGTCCGGACAGCTCGAGCACCGCCTCCAGCGCGAACGTGGTGGCGGCGATGAAAGAGAGCTTGGCGGCGACCGCCCCGTGCTTGCCGACCTGCCTGCCCCACTGCACCCGTTCCGCGGACCACTGGCGCGCGATGAGCAGCGACCACTTGCCCGCTCCCGTGCACATCGCGGGGAGGGCGAGCCGACCGGCGTTGAGGGTGGTCAGCGCGATCTTGAGGCCGTCACCCTCGCGCCCGATCAGATTCGCGGCCGGCACCCGCACCTGGTGCAGACGGGTGACGCCGTTCTCGATCCCGCGCAGGCCCATGAACGAGTTGCGTCGCTCGACGGTGATGCCTGGCGAATTCGCTTCGACCACGAACGCCGTGATCCCGCCGCGGTGCGCACTGCCCGGCTCGCCGGGGCGCCCCTCGCTGCGGGGCACTCGCGCCATCACCACGAGCAACTCGGCGACCACGCCGTTGGTGGTCCACAGCTTCACGCCGTCGAGGAGATAGGCGGAGCCGTCCTCGGTCGGGGTCGCGGTGGAGGCCATCCGGGCCGGGTCCGATCCGACGTCGGGCTCGGTCAGCAGGAACGCGGACACCGCGCCCTTCGCGCAGCGGGGCAGGAACTCCCGCTTCTGCTCCGGGGTGCCCGCGAGCTTGAGCGGCTCCGGCACGCCGATGGACTGATGTGCCGACAGGAGCGCGGCGATGCTCGGGTGCACCGTCGCGACGAGCATCAATGCCCGGTTGTAGGCGACCTGCGACAGGCCGAGCCCGCCGTACTCCTCGGCGACCTTGAGGCCGAAGCAGCCGAGCTCGGCGAAGCCCTTGACGTAGTCGTCGGGGATCAGGGACTCCCGCTCGATCACCGTCCCGTCCAGGGTGGCGCAGTACTTCTCGAGCTCGGCGAGGAACCGGTCGGTCTTGGCCGCCTCCGCGGGCGGCGGCTGGGGGAAGGGGTGCACGAGGTCGAGTCGAAGCCGCCCGAGGAAGAGTTCCTTCGCGAACGAGGGCTTGTCCCACCCGCTCTCCCTGGCTTCCTCGGCGACCGCTCTCGCCTGTTCCTCGCTGACCTGGGCCGGTGCAACCATGATCCGCCTCCTGGAAGGACGTGCCAGTTGTTACTGGCGAGTATCCTCCCGCGGCACCGGTTTGGGAACCCTGCGACCGGGCGAGAATCGCGCGTGCGGTCAGCCCCGCGTCTCGCGCAAAGCCAATGCGAGCAGGCGCGACTCGACGATCTCGCGCAGGCCGCGCGGGTTCTGCAGCGACATCCGCTCGGCCGCCTCGTGGTCGTTCGTGGCCCCGCCGGGCAACGCGCGCAGCACCGTCCGCAGCCGTCCGGATCGGTCGGCGGTCCTGCCCTTGAGCCAGCCGAGGGCCCGCGCCAGGCGCTGCTCGACGGGGGTGAAGTCGCTGCCGAGCGGGTACTCCGGCAGTGTGCCGTCCCGGCGCAGGGGCGCCAGCGCGGATCGCAGTTGCGCGGGGGTGTTCCCCGCGGTGCCCGCGGGCAGGGCGAAGTCCCGCGGCAGTTTGCCGCCGCGGGTGGCCGCCGCGATCAGCGCTGTCTGGAACCGGGCGTCGGTGATCGCGGTCATCGCCGCGATGCAGTCCTCGTCGGTGCGGCCGCGCACGTCGGCGACCCCGTACTCGGTGACGTACACGTCGCACAGGTGCCGGGGGACGGTGGTGTGGCCGTAGTTCCAGAGCACGTTCGAGCCGGCCTTGTCGCCCGCCCTCGGGTCGAGCGCAGCATGAGTACCGAGCGCGCCTGCGGCAGCGCGTGCGCCATCGCGACGAAGTTGTACTGGCCGCCGACGCCCGATACCAGCCGGCCGTCGTCCAGCGCGTCGGACACGGCGGCGCCGAGCGCGGTGGCCATCATGCAGGTGTTGAAGAACCGCGCGTGGCGGCGCTGCAGCCGTTCGAGCGTTTCGTTGCCGCCGTACAGCTCGTTGACCTCGCTGACGCGCTTCATGCCGATGCCGTCCCGGTCCGGGTCCGGGAGATCGCGCAGCCAGTCGTAGAACTCCGGCGAGCCGAGATAGAAAGCGCCGTGCAGGAATTCGCCGTCACGCGCCACGACAGCGCAGTCGTCCTCGGTGGCGGTGCCCGCGTTGATGCGGGACATCACCTCGGCGTCGTCGACCACCCTGCGCTTGACGACACCGACCTCGACCAGCCGCTTGAAGCCCTCGTTGATCATCTCGGTACACCCGTACAGGCCGTCGGTGAACGGTGCCAGCGCCGGGTCGTCCGCGTGGGGAGAACCGAGGGCGTGCAGCACCCGACGGTAGGTGGCATTGTCGTTGTGCCGCAACGCCAGCGCGTGGCACAGTGCGTCGGCCAGGGCGCCGATGCCGATCTGCAGGGTGCCGCCGTCGAGCACCAGGGTGCTGGCGTGGAAGCCGATCGCGTAGTCGGCGTCGGAGACCGGTTCGCGGGGCAGGCCGAACAGCTTCGGGTGCGGGCCAGGCGGGGTCAGCACCGCGTCGAAGAAGTCGGGATCGACGACCGCGGTGCCGCCGAGCCACGGCAGTTCGGGGTCCACCTCGGCGATCAGCACCGGCCGTGGCAGTCCGCGCTCGGCGATCTCGTCGAGGGTGTCGAAGGTCAGATCGGTGTTGCAGGACAGCGAGAGTCGGGTCCCGCCTGGCTCGCGGGCGACCTTCTGCAGCACCGCGTTCACGCCGCGGTCGGCGAGTGCCCGCGCGACGTGCGTGTAGTTGAGGCTCGCGTAGCGCTGCTGCGCCTGGGGCGAGCCCAGCAACGCCCCCGATTGCAGGTAGAACTCCTCCACCTCGATGTGCGCGGGCAACGCGTTGCGCTTGAGAGCCCGCACGTACGCCAGCCGCGGGAAGTCGTCGCCGAAATGCCGCTGCAGGAACGGTCCGAGGAAGCGCGCCTGCAGGCCCTCGCCTGCGGCGGGCGGGTCCAGAGACAGCGCGGTGTAGAGGTGCAGCGGTCGAGACGGGTCTGCCTCGATCCGCTCGTACAGTGCGTTGAGGAGGCGGTGCGGCTTGCCGAGCCCGAGCGGACCCGCCACGTGCAGTGGGCCGTCGGTGTGGGTCAGCAGCCATTCCGTGGCGTCATCGAGCGAATCGAACTGCACAGGCTCCCGGCGTGTCGGCATGGGACACACCCTAGGAGGCGCTCCGCGCCTGTGCGCGGTTGATGAGTCCCTGCCCTCGCCAACCGCGCCCGGGCGGCGCAGCCGCCTACTTGTCCCACTGAGCGGAGCCGCCCGGACGGTGGTCCGCACTTGATGTCAGGATCTATCCTGCGGGGACGGAATGCGGACAGAAGGCGGGGAGACATGCCCAGGCTTGCGGAGGCGCGCGACGCGGCCGAGCCCAGTTCGGTCGAACAGCGGGCGCGGTACGGCCGCATCCTGGACGCGGCCGCCGTGTTGGCCTCCGAAAAGGAGCTCGAGCGCGTCCAGATGCACGAGGTCGCCAAGTCGGCAGGCGTGGCCATCGGCACCCTCTACCGCTACTTCCCGTCGAAGACCCACCTGTTCGTCGCGGTGATGGTCGACCAGATCGACCAGATGGGCGTCGGCCTGACCAAGCGCCCGAAGGGCACCGGGTCGCCCGCGGACGCGGTCTACGAGATCCTGCTGCGCGCGACCAGGGCGCTGCTGCGCAGGCCCATGCTGGCGACGGCGATGATCCAGTCCGCGGCCACCTCCAACGCGGCCACGATTCCCGACGTCGCCAAGATCGACCAGCATTTCGACGCCCAGCTGCTCGACGCCGCGGGAATCGCGAACCCCTCCGTCCGCGACACCACGGTGATCCGGTTGATCGTCTCCCTGTGGTTCGGGCTGATCCAGTCCAGCCTCAACGGACGGGCGTCGATCCCCGAGATCGAATCCGACCTGCGGATCGCGTGCGACCTGCTGCTGGCGGAACTCACCGGCACGGTCCGGTAGCGGACCCCCTCCGCATGCCTCACATTCGTCCGTTCCGCCGCTCCGACCGCCACCAGGTCACCGACCTGGTGAACGCCCACATCTCGGCGGTCGTGCCCGGATGGGCCGTCCCGACCGCCACCGTGCTCTCCCAGCTCGAGGCCGATCCAGGTCAGTACGGGGCCGACCCCTGGGTGCGGACCCGCGAGACCCTGGTGGTCGTGGTCGACTCCCGGGTGGTCGGCGCGGCGCACCTGCGGTGCTATCGGAATTCCCCGGACGTGGAGCCGGACCGCCGCGGCTCGGGCGAGGTCGCCTGGATGGTCTGTCTGCCGAATCAGGTAGATCCCGCTGCGGAGCTGCTGGGCGCCGCGCTGCGTGTGTTCGAGTCTTGGGGCGCAAGAAGAATTTTCGCCGAGGGCGACCTTCCGACGCCCGCCACCTTCGGAATCCCGGACTGCTGGCCGCACCTAGAGGAGTTGCTGCTCGGCGCGGGGTTCCGGCCTGCCGAGGGCGCCGTCGAGTTGCTCCTCGCGGGCGGGATCGAGACCCTCCCGGTATCGGATGATTCTGTGTTCGAACAGATTCGGCGATCGGTGGGGGAACGCGGGGTTCGATTCACGCTCGGCGACGGCGGGACGGAGCAGGGCCGCGTCGAGACGATCGATGACTGCACCAGCGGTGGGACACTGCTGCGGCTCGCCGGATGGGCGGAGGTGGCCGACCTGTTGCTGCCCCCCGGACCCCGGGGCAAGGCGTGCGCTCCTGGGACCGTCGCGGACTGGCTCCGGATGGGCGGCGTCGAGAACCTCTTCATCGCTCTCGCGCGTGGGGACGTCGAGGAGGCGGAGTACCTCGAGGGCCTTGGGTGGCGGCAACTGGCGACGGTCCGGCGCGGGTGGGAACGTACGACGCGGCCGTAGCCGGGCATGCCGTTGCCAGGCCCGAGGAAATGGAATACATTCCAAAAAGTGGTCCCGCCACCCTCCGGGTGCTGGTAACCCTCCCTGATGTTCGTGAACTCGCAGTGCGTGTCCGTTGCGGGTGATACCACCAATGTGCAGCCGACCACCATCGGCGAGCGCATCCCGGGTCTCCCCGAGACCCCGAGCCCGGAAAGTAGCAACAGTTATGAATCGCACCTTCGTTGTCGGCGTCGGCATGACCAAGTTCGAGAAGATCGAGTCTCGTGACTGGGAGTACCCGGACATGGTGTCCGAGGCCGTCGGCGCCGCGCTCGAGGATGCGGGCATCTCGTACGAGCAGGTGCAGCGCGCAGCGGTCGGCTACGTGTTCCAGCCGTCGGCCGCGGGCCAGCGCGCGCTGTACGAGACGGGCCTGACCGGCATCCCGATCGTCAACGTCAACAACAACTGCGCCACCGGTTCGTCGGCGCTGATGATGGCCCGCGAGTGGGTGCAGGGCGGCATCGTCGACGTCGCGCTGGCAGTGGGCTTCGAGAAGATGACCAAGACCGCCCTCTCCGGCACAGGGGAGATGCCCAAGGTCTCCACGCTCGACGATCATTTGAAGGTCATGAAGGCGAAGCACGACTGGGGTCGCGGCCCCATGACGGCGCAACTGTTCGGCAACGCCGCGCTCGAGCACATGGAGCGCTACGGCACCACCGCCGAGCAGATCGCATCCGTCGCGGTGAAGAATCACAAGCACTCGGTGAACAACCCGTACGCGCAGTTCCGTGACGAGTACACGCTGCAGCAGGTGTTGGACGACAAGATGATCCACGCGCCGCTCACCCGCTCGCAGTGCTCGCCCACCTCGGATGGCGCGGGAGCCGCGATCGTCGTCAGCGAGCGCTTCGTCCGCGAGCACGGACTCGAGGACCAGGCGATCGAGATCGTCGCGCAGGCGCTCACCACGGACACCGAGGCGGCCTTCGCCGACCAGTCGATGATTGACGTGGTCGGTGCCCCGATGACGCGGGCGGCCGCCGCGCAGGTGTTCGCCGAGTCCGGGCTCACGATCGAGGACGTGGACGTGATCGAGCTACACGACTGCTTCGCGATCAACGAGATCATCACGTACGAGGGCCTCGGCCTGTGCGAGGCGGGCGAGGGCGGCAAGCTGGTCGAGTCCGGTGCCACCACCTACGGCGGTCAGTGGGTGGTCAACCCGTCCGGCGGCCTGATCTCGAAGGGCCACCCGCTGGGTGCGACCGGCCTTGCGCAGTGCGCCGAGCTGACCTGGCAGCTGCGCGGCAAGGCGGACGCCCGTCAGGTCGACGGTGCCCGTGTGGGTCTGCAGCACAACCTCGGCCTCGGCGGTGCGTGCGTGGTCACGCTGTACCGGGCCGGGACCCTGGAGCTGAACTGATGGACCTCGGCAACCACCCCACCTTCGAGAGTCATGAGGACGGAACGGTTCTCACTTCCGCCCCGCAGGACGCCCCTGTGGACCGGGCCACCGCCGCCGCCCGCCGGGTCGTCGACGCGATGTTGCGCACCGACCGGGCCAACGCGAACCTCGACCGGGTGGCCGAGGAGCTGAACAGCATCGCCGATCACCTCGAGGAGCACGCTCCCGCCGTGGCGGAACGTCTGATCGACATGTGGAACGGCGAGGGCGTGACCCGGCACGATCCCGTCACCGGCCCGGAGAACGCCATCGCGCCGCCGATCGTGCTCGAGGGTCTGAGTGATGGCTCGGTGCGGGGCGAGGTCACCCTGACCATGCCCTATCAGGGTCCGCCGGGGTGTGTGCACGGCGGCGTCTCGGCGCTGATCCTGGACCACGTGCTCGGCGTCGCGAACGCATGGGGCGGCCAGGCGGGGATGACCGCGCAGCTGAATGTGCGGTACCACCGCCCTACCCCGCTGTTCGAGCCGCTCACGGTCACCGGTAGGCAGATGTCCGTGGAGGGTCGCAAGATCAACACCGTCGGCAGCATCACCACCGCGGACGGCGAGGTGTGCGTTTCGGTGGAGGGACTGTTCATCGACGCCGCGGTGCCGCGCCCCCGGTAGGCGGCTGCGCCACCCGTGAGTCCTTCTAGCCCCTGGCGGACCAGAAGGACTCACGGGCGCCGGAGGTGCCTGCAGCAGTTGCGCGAGGTGGACGCCCGCGCGGCCGGCGAGCTGATCGGCCTGGGTCCGGCAGGAGAAGCCGTCCGCCAGCAGCACGGCATCGGGTCCCTCCTCCCGGAGCGCGGGCAGGATCCCGTTCTCGGCCACCGCGGCCGAGACGTCGTAGTGGCCGCGTTCCATCCCGAAGTTCCCGGCCAGGCCGCAGCACCCGGCGATCTCCCGGACCTCGGCGCCCGCCCGCGCCAGCAGCGCCCGATCGGGGGCGAAGCCCATCACCGCGTGCTGGTGGCAGTGCGGCTGCACGACGACCCGGACCCCGTCGAGCCGAGTTGGCGACCACGGCTTGCCGTCGGCATCGGTTGCGGTGATGAGGAATTCGGCCAACGTGCGTGTGGACGCGGCGACGAGGGCAGACCGGGGATCGTCCGGGAGCAGCTCGGGCAGGTCGGACCGCAGCACCGCGGTGCAGGACGGCTCGAGGCCGATGATGGGGCGCCCCGCCTCGAGGTGGGGTTGCAACTGATCCAGGGTCCCGAGCAATTGCCTTCGCGCACCGTCCAATTGACCGGTGCTGATCCACGTGAGTCCGCAGCAGGCCGACCGCCGCGTGATCAGGACCCGATAGCCGGCGTCCTCGAGCAGGGCGACCGCCGCACGGCCCACCGCGGGGGAGAAGGTCTCGGTGAAGGTGTCGATCCACAGCAGCACCTCACGGCCGGGCTCCTCGGGGGCGGGCCTGCGCCGCCACCATCGGCGGAAGGTCTGGTCGGCGAACCGGGGGACCCCGCGTCGCGGGTCGAGTCCGGCCACGCGCAGTCCCGTTCGGCGCAGCGGCCCGATTGAGCTCGCCGCGTTGATGATCGACGGCAGCCGTCCGCCGATTCGCGACCACCGCGGCAGCATCCCGAGCGCGTAGTGGGTGCGCGGACGCGGCCGCCGTCGATACCGCCGATACAGCACCTCTGACTTGTAGGCGGCCATGTCCACCCCGGCGGGGCAGTCCGAGCCGCACGCCTTGCAGGACAGGCACAGGTCGAGCGATTCCTCCAGTTCCGGCGAGTCGAAGCCGCCCGTCACCAGCGACCCGTTGATCGTCTCCTGGAGCACCCGGGCACGGCCGCGGGTGCTGTCCTTCTCGTCGCCGGTCGCGAGGTACGACGGGCACATGAAACCGCCCGCGCCCGAGGTGTCCGCGCGGCACTTGCCGATGCCGACGCAGCGGTGCGCCGCCATGCTCAGGTCGCCGCGGTCCGCGGCCAGCGCCAGGCCGCCTGCGAAGGGGACCGGCGGCGCCTGCGCCACCCGCAGACCGGCGTCCACGGGCGCCGGGTCGACCAGCACGCCCGGGTTCAGGACATTGCTCGGGTCGAAGACCGCCTTGAAGCCGGCGAACGCGGCCAGGGCCGACTCCGAGTACATCAGCGGGAGCAGTTCGGAGCGGGCACGACCGTCGCCGTGCTCGCCGGACAGCGATCCGCCGTGGCCGGCGACCAGCGCGGCGGCGTCGACCAGGAAGGCCCGGAAGCGTTGCGGGGCATCGGCGATGGGCAGGTCGAGTCGCACGTGTACACAGCCGTCGCCGAAATGCCCGTACAGCAGGCCGTCCACCCCGTGCCTGCCGGTCAGCTCCGCGAAATCGCGCAGGTACGCGCCGAGGCGCTCCCGGGGGACCGCGGCGTCCTCCCAGCCGGGCCAGGCGGGCTGCCCGTCGACGGTGCGGCCGGCCAACCCCACGCCGTCCGCTCGGATCCGCCACAGCGCGGCCGATTCCGGGCCAGTCGGCACGACGCGGCTGTCCAGTGCGCCCGCGCCGCGACAGATCTCGGCGGCCCTGGCCATCGCGTCGGCCGGCGTCGAGCCGTCGACCTCGACGAACAGCCAGCCGGCGCCGCGAGGCAGGTCCGGGACCGCGCCCGCACCCTTGTGCCTGCGAACCACATCGACCAACCGGGCATCGATGCCCTCGATCGCCAGCGGGCGACCGGTCAGCACCATGGCGGCACCGTCCGCCGCGGCCGGCATGTCGGGGTAGCCGAGGACCGCGAGGGCGGTGGCGGCCGGGACCGGCACCAGCCCGACCGTCGCATCGAGGATCAGGCCGCAGGTGCCCTCGGAGCCGACGAGGGCACGGGCCACGTGGTGCCCGCGCTCGGGGAGCAGGTGCTCGAGCCCGTACCCCGACCCCTGCCGTTCGAAGCGGCCCAGTTCGGTGCGGATCACCGCGAGGTTGTCGGCCACCAGACGGTCGAGTCCGGGCGCGGCCGAGAGGTCGTCGGCCAGGCGCCGCTCGGCCCCGGTGCCGTCGAGAATCCGCAGGGCGTGGACGTTGTCGGCGGTGCGGCCCCAGGCGACGGCCCTGGGTCCGCATGCATTGTTGCCGATCATCCCGCCGAGGGTGCAGCGGTCCTGTGTGGACGGATCCGGGCCGAACCGCAACCCGTGCGCCGCGGCCGCCCGCTGGAGGGTGCTCAGCACAACGCCGGGCTGCACAACGGCGGTCCGGCGGTCGGGATCGAGCGCCACGATGCGGTCGAGGTGTCTGCTGAAGTCGAGGACCAATCCGGACCCGATCGCGTTGCCCGCCACGGAGGTTCCGGCCCCACGGGCGGTCACAGGAAGGTTGTGGGTGCGGCCGACCTCCATGACCGCCGCCACGTCCTCGTCGGAGCGCGGGAACACCACCACATCGGGCACGACGCGGTAGTTGGAGGCGTCGGTGCTGTACTCGGCCCGGCGTCGGGTGCTGTCGTCCACCTCGCCCGCGACCCGCGCGTGCAGCGCGGCGATCGCCGAGGTCAGATCGTCGGTACCGCTGATCTGCGACACCCTGCCGATACTACGGCCCCCGCGACGGCTCCTGCCAGCGTCGGGCGCTCGCCGCCGAATGATCGAGGTAGGCACACTAATTCGATGGATCACCGCAGGTGCCGAAAATGCGGGAAGTCCGGATGAGGCCCCGAGAGCCCATGCATGATGGCAGCCGCAGTTCGACTATCCCCGTTTGTCCAGGTCGGAGATCCCGGACAAACCGACATGAAAGGTCATGCAGTGAGGACATCCCGTAAGAGCATCGCCCGTGCCGGCGCCGTCACCGGACTCGCCGCCATCGCCCTGCTCGCGAACCCCGCGCTCGGTTCCGCCGCCGTCGCCGGTTCCGCCGCCGTGCACACCGAGGGGCAGCGAGTCGTCGTCGACTTCACCGGCGTCAGCTCGCCGAGCCTGCTGGTGTGCTGGGTTCAGGTCAAGGACCCCTTTGGGAACCTGCTGGAAGGCAATCCGGTCTCCTTGACCGGAGATCCGGGCGCGGGCACCTATCGGTCGCCTGCGCTCGAGGACGGGACGTATCGGGTCGAGGCGCTCTGCGCAGACGGGGACGGGCTGACCTTCCTCACCCCGTTCGGGGGGAGCGGGTCGTCCTCGGCGAGGCCTCGGGCAGCAGCGGCAGCGCCTCGGGCAGCGCGGACTCCCCGACCGGCAGCTGACCCCGGGGCGCCGGGAGCGCGCTATCGCGCGGTCAGTCGCGACTGTAGGTCGACCAGCGGGTCGGCGCCGTCGCGGCTGCCGCGCGGTCCCACGGCCCCCTCTGGCGTCGGAGCGGACGCATCGTGCGCCGGGAGGGTATGACCGGGTATTGCATTGAAATATGTTGTTAAACAGTATATTTGGACAAATAGTTCCGATCTTCGAGAATGAGCCATCGGATGGCTCGAGGCGTGCATCATGGCGGTTGTCATGCCTCAGGATGCTCCGTCGGAGCACTCCACTCGTCGAGATTGGACACACCGTGAAGACAACCCGTAAGAGCACTGCCCGCGTGGGCGCCGTCGCCGGATTCGCCGCGCTGGCTCTGTTGGCCAATCCTGCGGTCGGCTCCGCAGCAGTCGCCGGTTCTTTCCACGCAACCACGTCGGACGGTGTCATCGAGGTGACATTCACGGGCATCAGTTCTCCGACCCTGGTCGGATGCTACGTGGACGTGGTCGAGACATACGGAAGGTTCGAAACCCGTGGCGACGTGGCGCTGACTGGTGATCCGGGCTCAGGCACCTACCGCCTGACCGTGCCCAACAAGTCCTGGACCTATTTTGTAGAGCCGACGTGCGTCGATGCAGACGGTGTGACCTCCCTTTCCGGCACGGATCACCCGCCCCTGGATCTTGCCGGCAGCGCCGCGATGCTGTTCTCCAGCTGATAGGCGCCGAGCGTCGCTATCGCGCGGTCAGTCGCGACCGCAGCTCGACCAGCGGGTCGGCGCCGTCGCGACGGCCGCGCGGTCCGTCGGCCTCCGGCGTGATCATCCGCCCCCCGTCGGAACGGGTCCACTCGCGCACGGCCCAGCGCTCCGCGATCGCCCACCGGCCTGCGCGACGCTCCATCAGGTCGACATAGCGGGCGCCGCTGGTGAAGTCGCCCCCGGCGGGATGGCCCCAATGTGTTGCCGTGGAATATGACTCGCTGATCGCGAGGTCGCCGTGCAACTCGACGAGGTGGTTCCCGATGTGGTGCATGGTGCCGCCGAGCAGCTCCAGCTTGGGGCGTACCCAGGCGATGTACTCCTCGACGCCGCCGTCGAATCCGGTGTGGTGATCGATGCCGTCCGGGTGATAGGCGCCGCGTACCAGGTCGAAGTCGAGTCGGTCGATGCCGCGGCAGTAGCGCATCACCACCTCGTAGATGGCCTGTTTGTCGAGGAGTTCATCGAGCGCCGTCACCGCCGTCCCCTTCCTGTAGCCCGTCACATTGCGCTCACGAGTTCTACCGCAGGGTCAGGCCGTGGGTCAGGACCTTCCCGGTCACCGGGAGAAGGAAAGGGTGGTCGCACCGCTGACCGGGACTTCGGACACCGAGCGGCGGCAGTATGGCTAGTGTCGAACCCGCCGAAGCTGTGAACACCGAGACACCCAGTTACAGGAGTCGAGTTGGAACGCGCCACGATCGCCGAGATGCTGCTGGATCGCGTCGGTGACGAGCACCTGGGCGTGCGCACCCGTGAGCGGGACTGGACCTGGGACGAGACCGTCCGCGAGAGCGCGGCCCGCGGCGCTCTTGCCGCCGCGCTGCGCGTCGACGGTCCGTTCCACATCGGCGTGCTGCTCGAGAACACCCCGGAGTTCCTTTTCTGGCTCGGCGGCGCCGCGCTGAGCGGGGCCGCGATCGTCGGGATCAATCCGACGCGGCGCGGCGCCGAACTGGAGGCCGAGGTTCGCTACGTCGACTGCCAGCTCATCGTGACCGACGCGGCGGGCATGGCACAGCTGCGCGGGCTCGATCTCGGGCTGACCGAGGACCGGTTCCTCCTCGTCGACGATCCCGCGTACGCGGAACGCGTTGCGGCGCATCGGGTCGCGGACGTCGCCACGGATCCGGAGGTCTCCGAGTCGACGCTGTTCCTGTTGCTGTTCACCTCCGGCACCACCGGCATGTCCAAGGCGGTGCGATGCAGCCAGGGCAGGCTCGCGCGCCTCGCGCACGCGAACACCACGAAGTACGGTCACGTCCGAGAGGACGTGGACTATTGCTGCATGCCGCTGTTCCACGGCAACGCCCTGATGGCTCTCTGGGCGCCGGCCCTGGCCAACGGCGCGACGGTCTGCCTGACGCGGAAGTTCTCCGCGTCCGGGTTCCTGCCGGACGTGCGGTTCTTCGGCGCCACCTACTTCACCTACGTGGGCAAGGCGCTGGCGTACCTGATGGCCACGCCGGAGCAGCCGGACGACCACGACAACACGCTGGTCCGCGGCTTCGGCACGGAGGCCTCCCCGGAGGACAAGGCGGAGTTCGTCCGCCGGTTCGGTGCCGAACTGTTCGAGGGCTACGGGTCGAGCGAGGGCGCGGGCTCGGTTCGCCTCGACCCGGCCGCGCCCGACGGCGCGCTCGGGCGTCCCGCGCACGCGGAGATCGCGGTGGTGAATCCCGACAGCTTGGTGGAGTGCGAGCGGGCCCGCCTCGACGAGCACGGCCGGGTGCTGAACCCGGACGCGGCGATCGGGGAGATGGTCGACAGGGGCGGTGCCAAGCGGTTCGAGGGGTACTACAAGAACGAAAAGGCCGTGGCGGACCGGATCAGGCACGGTTGGTACTGGACAGGCGATCTCGGCTACGTGGACGAGGCCGGGTTCATCTACTTCGCCGGGCGCAAGGGCGACTGGATCCGCGTCGACGGCGAGAACACCTCGGCGCTGATGATCGAGCGGATCGTGCGCAGGCACCCGAAGGTCATCGCGACCGGGGTGTATGCGGTGCCGGATCCGCGCTCGGGCGACCAGGTGATGGCGGCGATCGAGGTGGCCGACGCCTCGGACTTCGATCCGCTCGAGTTCGCCGCCTTCCTCGCGGCCCAGGACGACCTGGGCACCAAGGCGGCCCCGCGTTTCGTCCGGGTGTCGACGAACCTGCCGGTGACCGGGTCGAACAAGGTGCTCAAACGCGAGCTGCAGTCCGAGCTCTGGCGGTGTGTCGACCCGGTGTTCCGCTGGGAGGGACGCGGGGAACCGGTGTACCGGGTGATGTCCGAGGATGACAAGGTCGCCCTTGAGGCGGAGTTCGCCTCGCACGGGCGCCAACGCTACGTATAGGCGGCTGCGCCGCCCGTGCGCGATTTGTACCCCAACCGGGGTACAAATCGCGCACAGCGGCGAAGCCGCCTCGCCGTCGAAAGGATGTTCCATGAAGCTGGGAGTCGTGATCCCGGTCGAGCTCGGTGTCACCGGGGAGCCCGACAGGATCCTCGAGTTCGCCAGGGCCGCCGAGTCTCTCGGATTCGACGAGATCTCCGCAGTGGAGCACTCCGTTGTCATCGGGGACACCGACAGTGCGTACCCGTACTCGCCGACGGGCAAGTCCCACCTGCCCGACGACTGCGACATCCCGGACCCGCTGGAGCTGCTGTCTTTCGTTGCGGGGGCCACGACCACACTCGGCCTCGCGACCGGGGTGCTGGTGCTGCCGAACCACAATCCGGTGGTGCTGGCAAAGCGGCTGGCGACCCTCGACCGGCTCTCCGGCGGGCGGCTGCGGATCTGCCTTGGGGTCGGCTGGATGCGCGAAGAGATCGAGGCCTGCGGGGGCCAGTTCGACCGCCGCGGGAAGGTCGCCGACGAGGCCATCGCGGTGATGCGCGCGCTGTGGGCCGGTGGGTCCGAGGGCGTCGACCACGCGGGCGAGCACTATCGGTTCGAGCGGGCCTATTCGTTCCCGAAGCCGGCGCGCCCGTCCGGCGTGCCGCTGTACATCGGCGGCCACAGCAAGGCGGCGGCGCGGCGGGCGGGGCGGTTGGGCAACGGTTTTCAGCCGCTCGGTCTCGGCGGCGAGGACCTCGACGCGGCGGTCGCGCTGATGCGCTCGTCCGCAGTCGAGGCGGGACGAGACCCGTCCGAGGTCGCGCTGGTGCTCGGCCACCTGCTGACGAGGGTGGACGAGTCGAAGATCGACTGGGCGACGTCGCTCGGGTCCGATCGGATCCTGCTGTCCGCGTCGCGCCACGCGACCACCTTCGATGCGGTGCTCGACGAGATGGCCGAGTGCTCGACGCGGCTGGGCCTGGCCTGACCGGTCGTCCGGAGCCGGGTGACGGCAGCCGTCACCGGGTTCGGGGGCGGCGGCCGGTCCGCCACCCGGCCACCGCCGCCTCGGCGTCCACCCGGTGCACCGGCACCCGCGGCGCGCTTGGGGCGCGCAGGTAGTCGGCGATGCGACGGTTCAGTTCCGCGACAGCCTCTCGCACGTCGGCCTCCGTCGGCAGGTCCGCGACCGTCTCGGGCAGTCGCGCGACCTCGCGCCGCAGCTGCAGCGACGGCGGCAGCAGCGCCTCGGTGGACAGCCCCTCTGCCCGCAGCTTGTTCTTCACCCACCACAGCTCGTCGTCGTCGGCGAGGTGCGGGATGGGCTTGCCCGCGCCGGGCAAGTTGTCGAAGTCGCCCCGTTCCTGGGCGACCCGGATCTGACGCTCGACCCACGACTCGAACGGGACGTCCCACGGCTTGCGCTCGGTCATGTCTCCAGGATGCGCCGACCCCGTAGGTCCTGCTACAGCGACCAGGTGTGCTTGCCGAGGACCTTCTTCTCGTAGACGTACACGTTCGCCCGGGTCGCGCAGAAGACGATGAGGCCGATTCCGACGCCCCGGTCCAGCCACACGGGGTGTCGGCGAACATCGCGACCACGCCATAGGCGACGCCGAGTGCGATGAACACCACGGCCTTCCTCCACAGGCCCTTGGCGAACAGGTAGAAGACGCCGAAAAGCGCGGCAAGCCAGTTGAACTGGATGGTCATTCGTCGACCGAAGGGCAGTGCCTTGAATGCGGCGACCCACTCGGGGCTGTTCTTCCAGAACCCGGGCAGTCCGTGCTGGGCAAAGAAGTCGAACCGGAGCATCCACCGCTGGCTCAGTCCGGAGACGGCGGCGGTGGAGTTCATGTGAGTCTGCGTCATGACCAGTTGGACGCACGCCGACGGTATTCGGTTCCTGGCGAGGTGCCGGTGCTCAGGTGTGCTCGGAGATCATCACCGCACGGGTGCCGGGCTCGAGCGCCTGGAACACGTGCGCGACATCGCCCGGGTACGCGATGTAGTCGCCGGGGCCGAGCTCGACGGGATCCTGGGTCACCCCGACCAGGGCCCGCCCTGCGCTGAGCACGACGTGCTCGATGACGCCGGGCGGGTGCGGCTGCGACTCGCGGGCGGGACCGGGTTCGGCCGCGATCCGGTAGACGTCGCGGCGCGCATTCGGCGGGCAGGAGGCGACCAGCGTGGCCTGGTAGTCGGCCCGATCCGAGTGCAGCGCCGGGCCCTCGTCTGCGCGGATCACCTGGACCCGCGGTCGCGGCGGGTCCAGTAGTCGCGATATCTGGATGTCGAGCGCGGTGCACAGTGCCCACAGCGTCTCCACGCTGGGATTACCCGTGCCCGCCTCGAGTTGGGACAGCGTCGACTTGGCCACCCCGGCGCGCCGGGCGACCTCGGTGAGCGAGAGCCCGGCCCGTTCGCGTTCCTGCCGCAGCGCGGACGCGATCGCGTCCAGCGGTGCCTTCCCCTCCGATGCCATGCGTTCACTGTATCGGTCGTATTGTTCGACTTGACGAACACTTGTCATCTGTTCATTATAAAAGTCATGCGTTCGACATGGCGAACACTTGATCGCGGGCTCCGGGCAGATATCGCCCTGGTGTGCCTCGCCGACGGGATCGTCGGCGTGTCCTACGGCGCCATCGCGGTCGGTCTCGGGTTCGCGCCGTGGCTGCCCGTGCTGATGGCCGGGCTCGTCCTCGCAGGCGCCTCGGAATTCCTGTTCGTCGGCATCGTCGCGGCAGGCGGGAGCCCGCTCGCGGCGCTCGCCGCGGGCTTGCTCGTCAACGCGCGGCACATGCCGTTCGGCCTCGCGGTCGGCGGCGTGACCGGCAACGGCTGGCGGCGGCTGCTGGGCAGCCACATCCTCAACGACGAGAGCGCGGTCTTCGCGCTCGGTCAGGACGACGCGGCGCGCAGGCGCGCCGCCTACTGGCTGTGCGGCATCGGAATCCTGGTCTGCTGGCCCGCCGGGGCGCTGATCGGCGCGACCGCGGGCAGCGTCATCGGCGACACCGACCTCCTCGGGCTCGACGCGATGTTCCCCACTGTGCTTCTGGCGCTGGTGATTCCGGCGTTGCGGGATCTGGCCACCGCTCGAGCGGCACTGGTCGGCGCCGGCGTGGCGCTGGCCGCGACACCGTTCCTGCCCGCGGGCATCCCGGTGTTGCTGGCGCTCGTTGGGCTCTGCGCAGGCGGCGTGCGAAGGGCGGCCGTTCGGTGAACGTGACTGCGGTACTGATGGTTTCGATACTCGTGTTGGCGGCGGGAACGTTCGCCTTCCGATTCGCAGGCCCCGCGCTGCGGACCCGGGTGGTCGTTCCGGATCGGGTGGAGAAGCTGATGGGGACGGCGGCGGTGGTGTTGCTGGTCGCGGTCGCCGCCACCACGGCGCTGACCCAGGACCAGGGCGCGGCAGGCATCGCACGACCGCTGGGCGTGCTGGTCGGCGGGGTGCTCGCCTGGCGCAAGGCGCCCTTCCTCGTGGCGGTGCTCGCCGCCGCGGCAACGGCAGCAGGACTGCGCCTGCTCGGCGTCCCCTGATCGAGGTGGCGGTCAGGCGCCCGGCACCGTCACCGGGCGGTCCTCGGCGAAGTCGACGGTCAGCTCCCGGCGCGCGACCAGCCATCGACCGTCCACGCGCCGGTAGCTGTCCCGATAGCGGATGGCGAGGCTGTTGTCGCGGAACCCGTCCTCGACCCGGTAGATGTGGTGCGCCTGGCAATAGACCAGGCCGTCGGCGGCGTCGCCGTCCACGGTGAGCACCTGCTGTCCGACCGCGTGGTGCGTCGAGTGCAGGTGCCCGACCGCCCCGAGTACCGTCGCGGCGATCTGCTCGGGGCCCGCGACGGTCGGGCTCTGGCCGCGCCGGACCAGCGTGGCGGGCTGAACGAACTCGGCGTCCGTGGTGAAGAGAGCGGCGAGAGCGGCGGTGTCACGGCCGTCCACCGCCGCCGCGTATCGTCCGACCAGATCGGCGAGATCGAGTCGGTCGGCGTGGTCTTGAGTGCTCATGCCCCGAGTATGCGACGCCGGCAGCGGGTGCGGACCGCGCCCGCGCCCGCTGAGCGGGAAAAGTGCTCCGGGATTCGGCTGCGCGGGCGCATGATCGGGGTCGAGAACTCTGTCTGGAGGAATGTTGGCCGCACAACCGATTGTCGGGAGGCCGACTTCCGCCCGACTCGTGGTCATCGCCCTGGCCTCCTGCGGCATCGCGGTCTCGCTGATGCAGACGATCGTGATGCCGCTGCTGCCCGAGTTCCCACGGCTGCTGAACACCTCCGCCTCGAACGCGGCCTGGCTGGTGACCGCGACCCTGATCGCGGGCGCGGTCTGCGCTCCCGTGCTCGGCCGGCTCGGCGACATGTTCGGCAAGCGCCGTATGCTGCTGATCGCGCTGGCCGTGATGGTGCTGGGCAGCGCCCTCGGTGCCGTCTCCGACGAGTTCGCGGTGGTGCTCGGCGCCCGGGCGCTGCAGGGCGCCGCGATGGGCGTCATCCCACTGGGCATCAGCATCATGCGCGACGAGCTGCCCGAGGATCGGGTCGGCTCGGGCATCGCGTTGATGAGCTCGACCCTCGGCGCCGGTGGCGCCATCGGGCTGCCGCTGACCGGTGTGGTCGCGGAGCACCTGAGCTGGCATTGGCTCTTCGGCGGCGCCGCCGTGCTCGGCATCGTCGAGATCGTCACCGTCTGGACCCTGGTGCCCGAGTCGCCGGTGCGGACCGGCGGGAGGTTCGACCTGGCGGGGGCGGCGGGGCTGTCCGCGGCGCTGATCTGCCTGTTACTCGCGGTGACGCAGGGCAACAACTGGGGCTGGTCCACCCCGGTGATCCTCGGGCTGTTCGCGGGGTCGACCGCGCTGTTCCTGCTCTGGGGCGTCTACGAGCTGCGGCTCTCCTCGATCGGGGCCAAGCGGCCGCTGGTGGACCTGCGCGTCTCCGCCCGGCGGCAGGTGCTGCTGACGAACATCGCCTCGATCCTGATCGGCTTCGCCATGTTCACCTCGTTCATGGTGAGCGCGCAGATCTTCCAGGCGCCGGCCGCGACGGGGTACGGATACGGGATGTCGCTGACGCTCAGCGGGATCGCGCTGCTGCCCGGCGGCCTGATGATGATCGCCTTCTCGCCGGTGTCTGCGCACATCTCGCGGCGCAGGGGGCCGCGGACGACGTTCATGCTCGGCGCCGTCATCCTGCTGGTCGCCAATCTCACCCGCGCACTGGTGCCGCACCAGCTGGGCGTGATCGTCGCGTGCATCGCGGTGACCGCGATCGGCGCCGCCTTCGCCTACGGGGCGGTCCCGGCGATGATCATGCGTGCCGTGCCGGTGTCGGAGACCGCGGCCGCGAACAGCCTCAACTCGCTGGCCCGATCCATCGGCACCTCCGCGTGCAGTGCGGTCGTGGCGGCGGTCACCACCGCGTCGATGATGCAGGTCGCGGGTGTGCAGTTCCCGACGGCGGGCGCGTACGCGCTGGTGTTCGGGATCGGATCGGCCGCGGCGCTGGTCGCGTTGGTCGTTGCGGTGTTCATCCCGGGCGACGAAGTCCGCCCGCAGGACCAACCGCTGAGTGAGACTGAACCGGATCGGATACGCGCCGCTCCGTAGCGGCCCACTCGCGCGAGCGCACGTGATCTGCTCGAGTGCCGCGAGACAGGGGAGAACATCGATGGATCTGAGGGAGTCGGCCGCGCAGACCGAGCTGCGCCGCGAACTGCGCGCGTACTTCGCCACGCTGCTGCCGGATCAGAAGCGCCGCACGGCCGGTGAGCAGGGCGTCGGCGGCGAGCACTTCCGCGAGATCGTCAGGCTGCTCGGGCGCGACGGTTGGCTCGGCATCGGTTGGCCGGTCGAGTACGGCGGTCAGGGCCGCTCCATCGAGGAGCAGTTCGTGTTCTTCGACGAGGTCCAGCGCGCCGGTCTGCCCTTCCCGTTCGTCACGGTGAACACCGTCGGCCCGACCCTGATGAAGTACGGCACGCAGGAGCAGAAGGACAGATTCCTGCCCGGCATCCTCGCCGGGGACATCGTCTTCGCGATCGGGTACACCGAACCCGAGGCCGGCACCGACCTCGCCTCGCTCACCACCCGTGCGGTCCGCGACGGCGACGGCTGGGTGATCGACGGCAACAAGATCTTCACCTCGGGCGCGAACACCGCCGACTACGTGTGGTTGGCCTGCCGCACCGATCCCGAGGCGCCCAAGCACAGGGGCATCTCCATCCTGATCGTCCCGACCGACGACCCGGGCTTCTCCTGGTCGCCGATCAACACGGTGGGCGGCCTGATGGTCACCTCCACCTACTACACCGGTATCCGCGTCACCGACCAGGACGTCGTCGGTGAGGTCAACGGCGGCTGGCAGCTGATCACCGCGCAGCTCAATCACGAGCGGATCGGTCTGGCAGCCCTCGGTGGCAGGACCTACGGGCTGTGGAACCAGGTGCTGGACTGGTCTCGCGCGAACGGGACCATCGAGATTCCCTGGGTACAGCAGGATTTCGCGCGCACCCACGCCAAGCTCGAGGCGATGCGGCTGCTGAACTGGAAGATGACCTCGGCGGTCGCTCGGGACGCCCTCTCCGGTGCCGACGCCGGTGCGACCAAGGCGTACGGCACCGAGACGCACGTCGACGTGTACCGCACCCTGCTCGGCATCCTCGGTGCCGCGGGCCGGATCCGGCCGGACTCGCCGGGCGCGATCCTGGCCGGCCAGATCGAGCAGATCTCCCGCCAGGGCGTGGTGAACACCTTCGGTGGGGGAGTGAACGAGGTGCTGCGCGACATGGTCGGCACCATCGGTTTGGGGCTGGTCCGCGAAAAGCGGGTCAGATGAGCGAGGAGCACTGATGGACTTCGGCTTCAGCGAAGAGCAAGAGGCGATCCGCGCCCTCGCCGACGAGGTTTTCACGAGCAAGGCGGGCATCGACCGGGTCAAGGAGGTGGAGGGCAGCGAAGACCGCGTGGACCGCGACCTCTGGCGTGAGCTGGCGGTCACCGGACTGCTCGGCATCGCCCTGCCCGAGGATCTCGGCGGCGGGGGAATGGGGGTCACCGAGCTGTATGTACTGCTCGAACAGCAGGGTCGCCACGTCGCGCCCGTGCCGATCTGGCCGACCGCCATTGCGGCGCTGGCTGTTTCCGAGTTCGGGACCGTGGATCAGCGCACCGCGCTTGTGCCAGGCGTCGCGGATGGCAGCACCTTCCTCACCGTCGGTCTCGAGGAGTTCGGGCCCTACGTCGCGGGCGACCCCGAGACCACTGCCGCTTCGTCCGCCGACGGGGTGTGGCGGCTGGACGGCGCGAAGGCCGCCGTACCGGTGGCGCACCTCGCGCACCGGGCGGTCGTGTCGGCGACGACCGGATCCGGTGCCGCCCTCTTTCTCGTCGACCTCTCCGGCGACGGCGTGAGCGTCGTGCGGACGCAGTCCACCACCCACGAGATCTGCGCCAACATCGAGTTCTCGGGTGCCACGGCGGAGTTGCTCGGCCCGGCCGACGGCACCGCCGTCTCCTGGCTGCTGGACCGCACCGAGCTCGCGCTGGCCGCGATCCAGCTCGGTGTCGGCTCCGGCGCGGTGTCCCAGGCCGTCGCCTACCTCAACGAGCGCAAGCAGTTCGGGCGTCCGCTGGCGACCTTTCAGGCCGTGAGCCACCAGCTCGCGGACTGCTACATCGACCTCGAGGCCATGCGGGTCACCCTGTGGCAGGCGGCGGTGCTGCTCGCCGCGGGCGCGGATCCCGGTACCTCGGTGCTGGTCGCGAAGTGGTGGGCGACCGACGGCGGTCAGCGCGTGGTGCACCGGACCACCCACGTACACGGCGGCATGGGGGTGGACACCGACTATCCGGTACACCGGCACCTGTTGTGGGGCAAACAGATCGCGGCCACCCTCGGCGGCGCGAGCTCGGACCTTGCTCGTCTGGGCGCACTCCTCGCATCGGGCATCGAGGTGGGGGCATGACCGCGGTGAGGGTGGTTCCCGCCCAGTGGGTCGCGATGTTCGCCCGGCACCACATCCATCAGTACGGTGCGACGAGAGTGGACAACGTGCTGGTGACGGCTGGAACAGCTGTGCCGACCAGCGGACTGATACTGGGAGCAGCCTGATGAGCACCACCGAGACCGACACCTCGAACGCGGGCCGCTGGCGCGGCGCGGACCTGGGCACCAGGACCGTCGGCTACACCGAGCGGGACGCGATCGTCTACGCGCTCGCAGTCGGTGCTGCCGCGAGCGAGCTGGACCTGGTGTTCGAGGACCGGCTGCGCGTGCTGCCGACCTTCGCGCTGACCCTGGCGCAGTGGGCCCCCGACGAGCTGGGCTCACGGGGCGCCTTCGACACCAAGACCGCGCTGCACGGGTCGCAGGACCTGAAGGTGCTCAGGCCGCTGCCGCGCAGCGGTGAGCTGACCCTGACCGCCTCCGTGGGCGAGGTCTGGGACAAGGGCGCCGCCGCGGTGTTCGAGGTGCGCGTCGAGTGCGAGTACTTCGTGGCGACCTGGTCGCTGTTCGCGCCCGGTTACGGCGGCTTCGGCGGCGAGCGTGGCCCGTCCAAGCCCCCGGCGCCGGAGGGCGTGCCGAACCTGTCGACGGAGCTGGCGACCTTCGAGAACCAGGCCGCGCTCTACCGGCTGACCGGCGACCTCCACCACATTCACATCGACCCGGCGGCCGCCGAGCGCATCGGCCAGCCGCGTCCGATCCTGCAGGGGCTGTGCACCCTGGCCGCGAGCACGTTGCCGCTGGCGCGCGCCCTCGGTGCGCACCCCGCCGACCTGGTGGAGCTGTCGGGGCGGTTCTCGGCCCCGGTGTTCCCCGGACAGGTCCTGCCCGTGCGCGGTTGGCGCGACGGCCACGCTGTCGAATTCGAGGTCGGCGCGGACACCGTGGCGATCGCGGGGGCGCGCGCCCGGTTCGCGGGCTGACCGCGATGGGTCTCGCCAACCCCGCCGACTTCACCGGCCGCGCCGTCCTGGTGACCGGCGGTACCAAGGGCATCGGGCGCGTGGTCGCCGAGACGTTCCTGGCCGCAGGTGCGCGGGTGCTGGTGTGCGCCCGTACCGAACCGGATGCGCTACCGGAGGCGGATGGTCGCCGGGCCGAGTTCAGGTCCGTCGATGTGCGCGACCCGGATGCGGTCCGGGCGATGGTCGAGGACGCGCATCTGGCGATGGGCAGGCTGGACGTACTGGTCAACAACGCCGGAGGCTCGCCCGATGCGGACGCGGCCGAGGTCTCGCCCCGGTTCGTGGAGAAGATCGTCGCGTTGAACCTGTTGGCGCCCTTCTACGTTGCGCAGGCCGCGAACCGGCTGATGCAGGCGCAGGAGGAGGGCGGGTCGATCATCAACATCGGCTCGGTCTCCGCGCACGACCCGCAGCCCGGCACCGCCGCGTACTCGGCTGCCAAGGGCGGACTGTTGGTGCTGACCAGGGCCCTGGCGCTCGAGTGGGCGCCGAAGGTCCGGGTCAACCACATCACCACCGGGCTGATCCGCACGGAGGCCGCCGCGTCGGTGTACGGCGAGGACGGGGGAGCCGCGGTCACCCGGACGCTGCCGATCGGCCGGATGGCGGTGCCCGCAGACATCGCAGGCGCCTGCCTGTTCCTCGGCGGTCCGCTGTCGTCCTATGTGAACGGGGCCGACATCGCCGTTCACGGGGGCGGCGAGTACCCGGCGCGCTACATTGCAACCCATCCCGAGCTCGGCTGAGCCACACGCACTCTCAACGATCGGAGCACAGCACATGGGGACTCTCGAGGGAAAGGTCGCGCTGATCACGGGTGCGGGCCAGGGGATCGGTCAGGGCATCTCGTTCGCCCTCGCCAAGGAGGGCGTCGCGATCGCAGTGGCCGGACGGACCGAATCCAAGCTCGACACCACGGTCGCGGCGATCCGTGAGTTCGGCGGCACCGCGATCCCCGTGCGCTGCGACGTCTCCGACAGCGACGACATCGCGGCAGCGGTGGACAGGACCGTCACCGAACTCGGCGGCGTCGACATCCTGGTGAACAACGCCAACGACGCCATGCCCGGCAAGCTGCTCGACGTCAAGGACGGGGAGTTCGAGCGGGCGTTTGCCTCCGGACCGCTCGCGACGCTGCGGCTGATGCAGGCCTGTCATCCGCACATGGTCGCGCGCGGCGGCGGCTCGATCATCAACCTGGTGACCTCCGCGGCGGTCCGATGGGACGCGGGCGGTTACGGCGTGTACGGCTCCATCAAGGAGGGCATGCGGGTGCTGACCCGCGCCGCCGCGTCCGAGTGGGGCCGCGACGGCATCCGGGTGAACAACGTTGCCCCGCATGCGCTCACGCCCGCGCTGAAGTGGTGGATGAACAAGAACCCGGAGGAGGCCGCCGAGTTCGTCGCCGGCATCCCGCTCGGCCGCGTCGGCGAGCCGGAGGCCGACATCGGCAGGGCCGTGGTGTTCCTGGTGGGCGAGGACGCGCGCTACCTCACCGGCGCCACCATCCCGCTCGACGGTGGTCAGTCCCGCTGGGGGTAGGCGCCGCGTCATCCGCGCGGGTCGCCACGGCACCAAGGCCTGCCGATCCCGTTGGGGTGTTGTTCACATATCCGTCGCCCAGCAGCCGTTCTCAGTTTCCTGCCAGTTTCGCTCAGTAGATTCGCGCGGATGCGCGATCGATTCCATCCACCGCGGCACTGGCCGCTCGCCGTTGCCGCCCTGATCCTCGCCGCCGGGATCCTCGCGGTGTTCGGCCCGTCCGAGGTAGCCACCAACCCGGTATTCGGCGCCTCGACGTCGCTGTACCGACAGGTCGATGCCGTCACCAGCACGTGGCCGAGCGAGATGGGCACGCTCACCGAACTGGCGGCGGAGGCGCTGCTGTTCGCGCTCGCGGCGATGCTCGCGGCGGCGCTGTGGTGGGGTCGCGGCGACACCAACACCCTCGCGGTCGGGCTCGCGGGCGGCGCGGGCGCGGCGGCGTCGGCACTCGCGACACTCGCGGTGAAGTCGGTCGTCACCGAGGAGCGGCCGTGCACGGCGGTCCCCGGGGTGCACGCGCTCGCCGAGTGCCCGCCGATGGGGGACTGGTCGTTCCCGAGCAACCACTCGGGTATCGCCGCCGCGCTGGCGACCGCGGTGGTGCTCGCCTCCTACGCCGCGCGCCGGGTGTGGCTGTGCGTGCTCGCCGCCGCGTCGGCGGTCGTGGTCGCGATGCTGCGCGTCGTCAGCGGCGTGCACTACCCGCACGACGTGGCGGCGGGACTGGTGTTCGGCGCGTCGATCGCGGTGGCGGTCGCGATCGCGCTGACCCCGGTGACCGCGCACCTGTTGCGGAGGGTCGGCGTCGGCGGCCGGGTCCCGGCGGGCGAGCCCCGGTACTGAGGGCCCGTGGCGCCCCTGCGGGTCAGCGCCGGATCAGCGGGAGGCGGCGGCGGGCCCTGGCCACACCGAGCATCTCGTCGACATCGGTGATCTTGACGCGCGGCCGACCGGACGCGGCGCCGCCTGCGCGCTCGGCGGCGTCGATCGCCTGCCAACCGCGGTAGTCGATCCGGGCGGGCTGGCGCTGCGCGACCAGCTTGGTCAGGTCCTTGCGGCTGCCGACCGGTCGGCTGAGGCTTCCGGACTGGAAGTCCTCGAGCAGCCCGCGGACCGTCTCCTTGGCGCAGGCCTTGTTGGTCCCGATCACGCCCGACGGTCCACGCTTGATCCAGCCGGTGACGTAGACGCCGTCGACGGGCGCACCGCCTGCGGACTCGAGCACCCGGCCGTTGTCGTTGGGGATCGTCCCTCGGCGCTCGTCGAACGGGACGCCCGCGAGCGGCCGCCCGCGGTAGCCGATCGAGCGCAGCACCAGGGAGGCCTCCAGCGCCTCGGAGTCCGCGGTCGGCCGGGCACTCGGCGAACCGTCGGTCCCTGCGACCAGCTCGTTGCGTGCGACGGTGACGGCCTCGACACGGTCGGTGCCGAGCAGCGCCGTCGGCGAGGCCAGGTAGCGGAACACGATCCGCTTGCGGCCGGGGGTGCTCGCGCGTTCGGCGAACTCGCGGGCGAGCTGCACCTTGAACTCGGTGGACGGTTCGTACTCGCCGCTCTCGAGCAGGCGGGCGCTGAGCTCGTCGAGCTCGAGCTCGGCAGGGTCGATCACCACGTCGACGTTCTCGAGCTCACCGAGGGCGAGGAACTCGGGGGTGGAATACGCGGCCTGGGCGGGCCCGCGACGCCCGAGCAGCACCACCTCGCGGATGTTGCTGTGGCGCAGGGCCTCCAGCGCGTGATCGGCGACATCGGTCGTG
The DNA here is from genome assembly GCF_001984015.1 of Rhodococcus sp. MTM3W5.2. Lineage (NCBI taxonomy): Bacteria > Bacillati > Actinomycetota > Actinomycetes > Mycobacteriales > Nocardiaceae > Rhodococcus > Rhodococcus sp. MTM3W5.2. Next base: position 280,874 of record NZ_CP019572.1, read on the forward strand.
GCGAGCTCGGCGATATCCATGGTGAGCACGCGGGCCACGTCGATCGCGACGTTGCCGTTGCCGACGATGACGGCGCGCTCGCCGGACAGGTCGAACTCGCGATCGGCGTAGTCCGGGTGGCCGTTGTACCAGGCCACGAACTCGGTGGCGGCGTGGCTGCCGGGCAGGTCCTCGCCCGGGATGTCGAGTCTGCGGTCGCTGGAGGCGCCAACTGCGTAGATCACCGCGTGGTGGTTGGCCATCAACTCGTCGTGGCTCAGGTGCTTGCCCACCTCGACGTTGAGGTGGAACTGGAAGCCGTCCTTGGCTGCCGTCCACTCGAACGCGTCGGTGATGACCTTGGTGCCGGGGTGGTCGGGCGCGACACCCGCGCGGATCAGCCCCCACGGGGTCGGCAGCTTCTCGAACACCTCGACCTCGACGTCCGAGTGCACCAGGAGTTGCTCGGCGGCATACGACGCGGCAGGCCCGGCACCGACGATGGCGACGCGCAGGGTGCCCAGATCGACGCGCTTGGCCTCGGTCGCCTCGAGGGGCCTCCAGCCCTCCTGCAGCGGGTACTTCTCGTAGTAGTTCGCGTTGATCTCCGCGTACCGCGCATCCGCCTCGGACAACTGGTCCGCGGGGAAGATCGCGGCGACCGGGCAGGCGTCAACGCAGGCCCCGCAGTCGATGCAGGTGTCCGGCTCGATGTACAGCATCTCGGTGGTCCTGAACTGCGCCTCGTCCGGCGTCGGGTGAATGCAGTTCACCGGACAGGTCGCAACGCAGGAGGCGTCGTTGCAGCACGCCTGGGTGATCACGTATGCCATGAGAGTCGTTCCTAGGTGCGGGAGCTGGGCTGCGGGGTGGGTCGCCTGTCGGGTTCGGCCGACCGGCGATCAGAGCAGGTTGACCCTCTTGTAGAGGCGCTTGGACGGGCCGCCGACGAGGCCGGAGCTGTCGAGGAACTGCATGAGCTTGGTGCCCGACGTGCGGACCTTGTCCTTGTAGTGCGGATTGGTCTTGGCGGCGGCGATGGCGCGCTCGGGGTCGAGGCCCGCGTTCGCGTAGACGTCCTTGCGGATCATCGACTTCATCACGAAGTAGACGACGACGGCGGTGTTGAGCCGCTCGATCTGCAGGCGGGTCCAGCTCGCGCCCTGTAGGCGGCGGCCGACCTCCTCGCGGGCGAAGCGGATGTGCCGGGCCTCCTCGAGGACGTGGATCTTGCTGACCGTGCGGGTGACGGGCTGCACCCGCTCGTCCTTCATGAAGTCGCGCTGCATCATGTCGAGGATCTCCTCGGCGGCCATCACGCTGGCATACGCGTTGGCGCCCTTGAAGAATCCGCCCCAGATCCGGCCGAGCTTGTGAATGACGGGGTGCGGGCCGTAGCTGGGCATGCCGAAGCGCTCGCCCGCCCTGGCGAACATCACCGAGTGGCGGCACTCGTCGGCGACCTCGGTGAGGGCGAACTGCACGTGCCGGGAGTGCTTGTCGCGGCCGTAGACGTCGCGCAGAAGCATCTGCATGAGCAGGATCTCGAACCACAGGCCGACGCTGGAGACGCTGGCCGCCTCGTGCTTGGTGAGCTCGACCTTCTGCTCGAGGGTCATCTCGTCCCACAGCGCGGTGCCGTAGAGGGTGCTCCATTCGGGGGTGAGGCCGTACTTGTCGTCCGGTACCGGGGCTTCCCAGTCGACCTCGATCATCGGGTCGTAGGACTTGCGGGCGGAGGACGCCAGCAACCGCTTCGCCGTCTCTTCGCGGTCGGAGATCGCGGGGCGCTGCAGCGGCATCGCGGTTGTCATTGGCAGTCCTCCATTTGTGTGACACCGAGTAACAGGTACTGCGACTGTACATCTACCCCCGTGGTGTGACAACTGTCACCGGACGGCCGTCCAGGGAGATCAGAGTTTGGCTCGCCAAACTTCCTGATATGGTCTAGCGAACTAGAGTGGTGGATGCACGGATCGACAGGGGGACGGCGTTGTCAGTGGAGGAGCTCGGCGTCACGACTCCGGAGCGCGCGCCCAGGGCTACCGGCTCCGCCAAGGGCCGCCTCATCGCTCTGGCCGGGCCGGCATTCGTCGCCGCGATCGCGTACGTCGATCCGGGCAACGTCGCCTCGAACCTGACCGCGGGCGCCAAGTACGGCTACCTGCTGGTGTGGGTGCTGGTGCTGGCCAACGCGATGGCCGTGCTGGTGCAATACCTCTCCGCGAAACTGGGCTTGGTCACCGGGCGCTCGCTCCCGGAGCTGCTCGGCGACCGACTCCGCCCTGCCCAGCGCAAGGCATTCTGGGTCCAGGCCGAACTGGCCGCGGTCGCCACCGACCTCGCCGAGGTGATCGGCGGCGCCATCGCCCTCAACCTGCTGTTCGGGGTGCCGCTGCCGCTCGGCGGCCTCATCACCGGCGTCGTGTCGATGGCGATCCTCGCCACCCAGAGTCGCGGCCAGCGGACCTTCGAGTTCGTCGTGATCAGCATGCTCGCGATCATCACGCTCGGCTTCGTCAGCGGACTTGCGTTCACCGACGTGTCGGGCGGCGAGGCGCTGGCCGGGTTGGTGCCGCGCTTCGAGGGCACCGAGACCGTGCTGCTGGCGGCGAGCATGCTCGGCGCCACCGTGATGCCGCACGCGATCTACCTGCACTCGGCGCTCGCGCGCGACCGGCACGGACGCGACATCGAGCCGGGCAGGCTGCCTCGGTTGCTCAAGGCCACCAAGATCGACGTCGTGGGCGCGCTGATCGTCGCCGGCTCGGTCAACATCGCCATGCTGTTGCTGGCCGCGTCCGCGCTGCGCGGGATCGAGGGCACCGACACGATCGCGGGCGCGCACGCCGCCATCTCCAGCGCCCTCGGCCCCGCGGTCGCGGTGATCTTCGCGATCGGCCTGCTTGCCTCGGGTCTCGCGTCCACCTCGGTCGGTTGTGCTGCCGGTGCCGAGATCATGTCGGGCCTGCTGCACTTCCGGATCCCGATGCTGCTGCGCCGGACCCTGGTGCTCATCCCGGCACTGGTCGTGCTCGCGATGGGCGCCGATCCGACACTGTCGTTGGTGATCAGTCAGGTGGTGCTGAGCTTCTGCATCCCGTTCGCGCTCGTGCCGTTGGTGCGGATGACATCCGAGCGCGGGCTGATGGGCGAGCACCTCAACCGGCGCGGAACCACCGTCGCGGCCTGGGCGGCGACGGCCGTCATCGTCGCGCTGAACCTCGCGCTGCTGGTTCTCACCGTCACCGGCGCCTGACGCACCCGCCCGAAACGTAGGTCCACCACGGCCCGCGGGGGTCTGATTTGATTAGCCTAACCAAACAAATCGGACGCATCGGGAGAGTCATGAGTAGCTATCGGCCCGACTGCGACGGCGTGATGGCCACGCTCGACGTGATCGAGAAGAGCTTCGGATGAACCGGGGTGCTCACCTCGAGCAGATAGCCGTCGTGCTCGCAGGGGCGAGCGGGGCGAAGGTGCGCTACCCGATCGGACTGCGCGAGCTCGAAGTGCTCAGCTCACGGATGATCGGGTCCGGGCTCCTGCGCCTGACCCTGGGCGGACCGGACCTGGACGGCTTCGAGACCCACGTGCCCGATGAGCACGTTCGGCTGATCTTCCCGGACGCCGACGGCGCGCTGCGGCTGCCCGAGCGCGACGGGCTGAGCCTGAAATGGCCTCGACCGCTGCCCATCTCGCGGGAGTACACCGTCCGCAGGCACGATCCGGTCGTGGGTGAGCTCGACATCGACTTCGCCATGCACCCGGGCGGATTCGCCTCGACGTGGGCGGCGGCGGCAACGCCGGGAACCCGGGTGCACGTCGCGGGCCCGCCCGGAGGGCTGGTGGTCCCGCCGAGCTACGACCGCTACCTCCTCGCGGGCGACATCACCGCGTTGCCCGCGATCGCGCGCTGGCTCGAGGCGCTGCCGAGGGACGCGGCCGGCTGGGCCTTCGTCGAGGTGGCGGACGCGTCCGAGGAGATCGAACTGGCGGCGCCCGCCGACGTCGAGGTGCGGTGGCTGCACCGGGGGCCCGTCCCCGCAGGCCATGCGGACGTACTCGAGAGGGCGCTGCGCACGGTCACCGTCCCGCCGGGCGAGCGGGCCTACGCCTGGATCGCCGGTGAGGCCACCACGCTGCGACCTCTGCGGGCTTGGGCGCGTGACGAATTGGGGCTCGGGCCGTCGGACTGCCTGATCACCGGCTACTGGAAGCGCGGGGTCGCGGACTTCGACGAGGACGACGACGAGCACGCCCACTAGGGCGTCCGCGCCCGATCACTCGGGTTCGGCCGCCGCGACCAGGCTGGGGGCGGTTGCCTCGGCGTCGGTTGCGGCGGGCCGCACGCGCCCCGGCGCCCAGACGCCGACGAGCGCCGCCGACACCAGCATCACCGCGGCCAGCACATACGACGAGTGCGACATCCCCGCCATGAAGGCATCGCGAGCGAACTCGGCGAGCTGCTCGCCTTGCGGGCCTGCACGTTTCGCGACCTCGAGCGCCGACGCGAGCGACGCCCCGACCGGATCCTTGGCGACCTCGGGCACCGCGGCGACGGCGGGCGCGATCTCGCGGGCGTAGGTGGCGGCGAGCAGGCTGCCCGCCACCGCGATGCCGATCGCCGCGCCGACCTCGCGCGCGGTGTCGTTGACCGCGGACGCGACGCCCTGCTTGTCGTCCGGGGTGTTCTCCATGATCGAGGTGGTGGCCGGCGCCGAGCACAGGCCGAGGCCGGTGCTGAACATCAGCAACGCCACCACCGCCTGGCCGTACCCGCCGTCGACGTCCAGTCCGCCGAGCAGGATCAGGCCCACGCCGGCCAGCCCCAGTCCGCTCATGGCCAGCGCACGCTGGCCAACCCTCGGGATCAGCCACGGCGTGATCGCGGAGACCGCGACCATCGGAACGACCATGGGCGCCAGGGCGATTCCGGCCTGCAGCGGGCTGTAGCCGAGCACGAGCTGCATGTACTGGATGACCAGGAAGAACAGCCCGAAGGAGGCCAGGAACTGCAGCGTCAGCGAGGCCGCACCCGCGCCGAACCCGCGCACGCCGAACAGTCGGACGTCGAGCAGCGGATGCGCGCGCCGCATCTCGACGACCGCGAACGCGACCGCCGCGAGCAGTCCGCCGACTACCGCGAGCAGAACCAGGGGGTCGAGCCAGCCGCGGGCCGGACCCTCGAGCAGGCCGAGCACGACCAGTCCGACGGCCGCGACGGCGAGTACCGCGCCGAGGAGGTCGAACGGGGGCGAGTCCTCTTCCCGCGACGACGGCACCGTCCACGCGATCGCGAACAGGGCTACCGCGGCCGCGGCGAACCCGACGAAGATCGACTGCCACTGCCATTTCTCGAGCAGCAGGCCGGAGACCAACAGTCCGGCGATCCCGCCCGACGCCGCGACACCCGCCCAGATCGCGACGCCGCGGGAACGCTGCTCGGGCGGGAAGCTCGCGGTCAGCAGGGACAGGGTCGAGGGCATCACCAGCGCCGCGCCGATTCCCGCGATCGCCCGCGAGCCGATCAGCCATTGCGGGGAGTCGAGCCAGATCGGCAGCGCGGAGGCCGCCGCGAAGATCAGCAGCCCGACCAGCAACACCCCGCGACGGCCGTACCGGTCACCGAGTGCCCCTGCCGGCAGCAGCAGCGCGGCCAGCGTCAGGGTGTAGCCGTCGACGATCCAGGTCAGTTCGCTCTGGGTGGCGCCGGTGTCCAGCGCGAGGGCGGGCAGCGCCGAGTTCAGCCCGGCGGCCGCGGCGATGACCATCGCCACCGCCGAGCACACCACCGTCAGCGTCCATACTTCTCGTAAGGACATCTTGGCCTTGGCGGACTCGGTCGGACGGTTCATCAGCGCCTCCGGGGGAGAAAACAAGACTGTCAGTATCGTTTGAAGACCGATGGTTCCACAACCCCGCATACCTGCGGTCAATGGAGGTGACATGGGCGACGAGCCCGCCGAGGCGGCCGAAACCGATTCCCGCGAGGACCCGCGCAAGGTCCGCTCGCGGGCGCGACTGCTCGACGCGGCCACCGCGTTGTTGGCCAAGGGTGGCACCGAGGCAGTCACCATCGACGCGGTGACCAGGGCGGCGAGGGTGGCCCGCGCGACGCTGTACCGGCACTTCGACAGCGGAACCGAACTGGTCGCGGCCGCGTTCGGTCGGCTGATCCCACCGGCCGCGACGGTGCCGGAGGACGGTGACCTGCGGGGGCAGCTCATCGCACTGCTCACGGACCAGGCGCGGCTGATCGAGGCCGCACCGATGCAGCTGACCGCGCTGTGCTGGCTGGGAATGGGGCCCGGCCTCGACGAACGTGCCGCTCGGGAGGGCGGGGGCGCTGCCGATCGCCCGGAGCTGCGGTCGCTGCGCAGCCAGATCGCCGAGCAGTACCGGACGCCGTTCGACCGGATCTTCGCGAGTGCGGAGGCCAGGATGCTGCTCGGGGACACCGACTACGAGTTGGCCCTGGCGCAGCTCCTCGGGCCGTTGGTGTTCACCAAACTCGCGACGCTGCGACCGTTAGGTCCGGAGGCCTGCGCGCGGATCGTCGACGACTTCCTGGCGGCCCGCGCATCGGCTGGGCAATCCTCCCCCTCTAAAGGCTGGGTGCCGACGCTGTCGCGGATCTATGATCGAAGGCACCCCACGGTTCGATCGTGAGGCCCAGCCGACAAACCAGTCGATCATCAATGGTGAGATGGGGCCGAGACATGACGACGACAGACGTCCGGAGGGGACAGACGATGTTGAAAAGACTCGCAGTGCTATTCGCCATGGCAGCGGCCATGGTTGCCCTCGTCGGTGTCGGTCCCGCGGCGGCCGCCGGTCCAGCGGTGCTGGGAGGTGGATCCGGGATCATCGTGGGCGGTGAGGCCATGTGCACGCTGACCACCATCGGGCACGACGGAGCGGGTCGACTGGTCGGTATCACGGCAGGCCACTGTGGTGAGCCGGGCATGGCAATCACGTCCTCGCACAACGAGGAAGCCGGCATCGTCGGCCACATGGTCAGCAAGAGCACCCAGTGGGACTACGCGGTGATCGAGTTCAACCCGGCCAAGGTGACCCCGGTCAACCGGGTCGGTGGCGTCACCATCACCGGCATCGGCGCACCGGCCAACTTCCCGGACATCGTGTGCAAGGAAGGCCTGCGCACCGGCAACACCTGCGGTATCACGTGGGGTGACCTGGTCCAGACGAACGAGACGTGGACCCAGATGTGCGTTATCGAGGGTGACTCCGGAAGCCCGGTTGTGCGTGGCACTACCCTGGTCGGCATGGTCAACGCCTACGTGGGATTCGCATGCATCGGACCGGAACTCGGCACCAATATCGATGTGGTCATGGCCGACATCAACGCCAAGGGTGGCGTTGGCGCGGGCTTCCGCCCGATCTAACCCGGAATGCCACCACGTAAGCGAAGCGGCGACGGCCTCACCGCACAGAACCTGATCGAGCTGACCGAGGCACTCGCCGAGGGTAAGCGCGCCACCGTCTATCTGATCGAACCCACGCCGAGCCTGAACCTGGCCGCGGGCTGTTCCGCTCGGGTGCTCTCCGTACAGGGCACCACGCTGATGTTGCGGCCGAAGGGCGTCAACGACGAGTTGCCGTTCGAGGCCGACGAGCTCCGGTTCACCCGGATTCCGCCGGTACAGGCAAAGGCGAAGGGCGCCAAGGCTGTACCGGCCAAGGCTGCTTCCGCGAAGACCGCACCGGCGAAGACCGCACCGGCGAAGGTCGCGCCCGCCAAGGCCGCACCGGCGACAGCGCGGCCTGTGAAGGCCGTAGTCCCGGCGAAGGCCGCCGTCGAGTCGACCCCGGCCGGGCCCGCGGCACCCGCAACCACCCCGACCCGACCGAAGGCACCCGTGACCGCACCGAAGACCCCCGCATCGATGACGCTGGTGCCGAAGCCGGAGACGGCGCACACGGACGGACCGGCCGCCGCACAGGCGAAACGTGCACGCAGGCCGAAGGATCCGGCGAGCGTGAGCGTCACCCTGCACGCCGAGGCGGGCAACGAGTGGACGGTCACCGTGACCCACGGTGAGCGTCGCCCTGGCCGCGCGGCACCCGTGTCGGCCGACGCGGTGGAGCGCGCGGTGCGCGAGCTCGGTGATCCCGCAGCGGAACAGGCGGTCGCGTCCGTGCTCAGCGCGGCCCGCGATGCCGCCGCCAAGCGGGTGGAGGAACTGAGCAGGCAGCTCGCCGAGGCGCAGAGCACGCTGGCCGCGCTCGGCGCCGACGGCGCCTGATCGAACCAGCGCCGTCGGGCGCCTGATCGCAGCGGAGGTAACTCGATGCCCGTGCCCCAGAGCGTCTCCCAGCTGTTCTCGCTCGACTCGCTGCTCGACGAGGAGGAGCTGGCGGTCCGGGACACCACCCGCCGGTTCGCCGCGGAACGGATCCGGCCGCACGTCGCGGGATGGTTCGAGGCGGGTACGCTGCCCGCGCGTGAGCTCGCGGCCGAGCTCGGCGGGATGGGGCTGCTCGGCATGCACCTCGAGGGGTACGGCTGTGCAGGGATGAGTGCGACGGCCTATGGGCTGGCCTGCCTGGAGCTCGAGGCGGTCGACTCGGGGATCCGGAGCCTGGTGTCCGTGCAGGGGTCGCTGGCGATGTTCGCCATCCACCGCTTCGGCTCGGAGGAGCAGAAGCAGCAGTGGTTGCCCAGGATGGCTGCGGGCGAGGCCCTCGGTTGCTTCGGGCTGACCGAACCCGACTTCGGCTCCAACCCAGCCGGAATGCGTACTTCCGCCCGGCGGGACCGCGGCGACTGGGTGCTCAGCGGCACCAAGATGTGGATCACGAACGGATCGGTCGCCGATGTCGCCGTGGTGTGGGCGCGCACCGACGACGGCATCCGTGGGTTCCTGGTCCCCGCCGACAGCCCCGGATTCTCCGCGCCCGAGATCAAACACAAGCTGTCGCTGCGGGCCTCGGTCACCGCGGAGCTCGTGCTGGAGGACGTGCGGCTGCCCGAATCGGCGATGCTGCCCGAGGCACGTGGGTTGTCGGGACCGTTGAGCTGCCTCGGCGAGGCCCGGTTCGGCATCGTCTTCGGTGCGCTCGGCGCGGCTCGCGACTGTCTGGAGACCGCGATCGACTACGCCCGCAGCCGCGAGGTCTTCGACAAGCCGCTGGCCGCGTTCCAGCTGACCCAGGCGAAGCTCGCCGACATGGCGCTCGAGCTCGGGAAGGGCCAGCTGCTGGCGCTGCACCTGGGGCGGCTCAAGGATCGCCACGAGTTGAGGGCGGAGCAGGTGAGCCTCGGCAAGCTCAACAGCGTCCGCGAGGCCCTCGCCATCGCCCGCGAATGCCGGACCATCCTCGGCGCCAACGGCATCACCCTCGAGTACCCGGTGCTGCGGCACGCCAACAACCTGGAGTCGGTGCTCACCTACGAGGGCACGTCCGAGATGCACCAACTGGTGATCGGTCAGGCCTTGACGGGCGAGTCGGCGTTCCGATAGCCGCGGCGCCTTGTGCTCGCCCTCGTGGACGCGCACGCTGATTCAGGGGGCCGTGAGGCGAGCGGAGCCGGACATGGACACCGTTATCCGCGCTGGATGGTGTCTCAGCCCATCTCCATGGCCTTCCCGGCTCAGATTGCCCAAGGTGCGATGACCCGAGGGGATTGGTCTTAGCGCCATCTCGCGATCTCCCACGCATCGTGGCGCACATCCACCGTGCGCGAAGAAGTTCGAGGCCTGCTTTCAAACTCTCGTGGTTTTCCTGACGCGAGTCGTGTGGGTGGCGAGCAACGCGACGTCTCGCCTGACCGCCCGATAGATGCACCCACCGCGCGCCTTTGTCGAGGATGGCGGCGGCAGAATATGAACCTCCCCGAGCCGCACGCAGAACGGAAGCCCGTGGAGGCATGTCCACGGCAACGGGATTCGCGGGACCCCGCGAGTTTTGCACAGCTAGTGCGCACTCACCGGATGTGCCGGCAACCGCGTCGCCCACCACAACCCACGCGGAACAGCACCACGCCCAACGACTAGTGCTGATCTCACGCCGAGCGCATCGACCTCCACACCTTCCGTGCCGGCCACGAGCTGGATTCTCGATCGAATGACTCCCCGGGATGAAGTCGTTTCGCTCGTTCCAATCGGTTGCGCCTGCTATGTACGCATACGCCATCCGGCCAGTTTGTCGACCACAACTGGGATAGACGGTGTGTCCTGGCGGAGCATCGCGGAAGCGAATAGTCGAATCATTCATCCAGGCGTGCAGTGGAAGCAGATTGCATTTCCCCAAATGAGTTTCACGCTGGGGCGTGTTTCATAAGTCGGTGACCCGAAGCCATTGGTTGATGGCTGCAATACAGACGGCGGCGGTGTGGCGGACGGCTAGTTTGTCGTATCTGGTCGCCACAGAACGGTTTTGCTTGAGCTGGTTGATGCCTCACTCGACGGTGTGGCGCTGCTTGTAGTGCTCGGTGTCGACGCTGGCGGCCGACCACCGGATGAGCCTCTCCTCTTCCGGTTGACAGCCTGGTCGGTCTTGCCTGAGATGGTCGCGCGGATTCCGCGTGTGCGGAGGTAGGCGCGGTTCGCGGCGGAACTGTATGCCTTGTCAGCGAGCACCGCATCTGGTCGGGTCTGGGGCCGGCCTGGGCCAGGTCGGGGCACGCAGATCACGTCGAGAACCGCGACGAACTGCGCACTGTCACCACGCTGACCTGCGGTGACCACAATCGACAGTGGCTTGCGGCCTTGTTCGCAGGCCAGATGGGTCTCAGTGGTCCACCCTCCGTGGGAGCGTCCCAACTCGTGGTCTGCGGGCTCGGTCTCAACCCCGCCGGGCGGTTCGGACTGTGACATGTCATCGCGGCGGGCACCGGCGGCGTGCTGGTGAGCCCACGCGATGGTGGAGTCGACGCTAACGTCCCACATGATCGCGCCCGCGGCGTCGGCGAGGACCCGCGGCCGAATGGGCAGCTCATCAAACGATTCCAGGTACTTTCAAACGGTCAAACGTACAGTTGTGGACTGTGCGTTGCTGTTTCAGTGCAACTCGGACTAACTTCGTGCCAGTAGCCGTCGTGTTGGTACGCAACACACTGGTGATGCGGTGATCGTGTGTGGTGGATAAGGGGGCGTCATACCTATGGCTGCACAGTACGAGACGTACAGCTACCTAGTTCAGTATCTAGACTGCCAGTTCCGTGGATCGGTTGCGGGGCGCCAAGCGGTAGAGCTGCTCGGCTGGCTCGACGAGCTCAGTAACGCGTCTCAATTCGAAGAGCTCTCGTCTCGGATCCGTGAGCGGAAAGGTTCGGAGATTCTCTCGGCGGTCGAGTCAGAGCACTTGAGACTCGCAACCGCGATTGAGATAGTGCTGCAGAAGATCAATCCGGCAACGGTTGATGAATTTCAGCGGTGCTGCGATACTGCCTTTGCGATTCGTGGATCCGCCATGCTCAAGCAGGTCGGCCTCGAGCGAGTGTTGTGGATCGTCGGAGTCTCAGGGGGCGACCCGAGTGCCCCAAAGGGCGCCTTCTTTGCGAGATTCTGCGCTCTCGTCGTGCAATGGTTGGCGGTCGAGGAGCTGCGAGGCCTGTTGAACAGCGGTGGCGCAGGCAGCGGTGCGCTGAGCTTTCAGTACTACCCGCAATCATCGATGACGTCGCGGATGATGCCGATAATCACGCACTTCCGATGGGCGACGCTCGCTGCCACCAGCGCAATCCTCGAGTGTGCAGACGTCTGCGCCAGTCCGCCGCGACTGGTCGAGGAGTTCGCCCACTATCTCCAACATTTTGACGCCGCAGGATACTGTTCCGAACTGTCAACGTGCAGCCCTCCTATGTCGCCGGCATTGCGGGAGATCGCCCGCGACTGTTCGGTCACCGCAGGAGAGCTGGCAGGGAAGCCGTTCATTGAGCTGATGGCAACCCTCGATCTCACTATGCGGCCATTCGTTCGCATCGGTGAGTCCGTGATACCCGCAGGCCTGCAATCGTTGAACACCCGTTTCCACATCACAGTGTTCGCGCATCTCGTCAGGCGACTAGGGCAACAACGGATGTCGGCCGCCTTTGAGTGCGCATGTGCACGACTGCTCACGGACCTCGCGGGCGCTGGATTTCAAGCAATCGACGGGGGAGTAACGGTGTACGTCGAGGACGGGAACCCCGGCGAGATTGACTTCGCGGTAACAGATTCATCGACCCTATTCGTGGGAGAAGCGAAGTCCCGGTCCGATTCCCGTGACCCCCACACTGCCGAACGAAACTTCGTCGCGCAGATCGCCGAGGCGATTGATCAGGCAGACAAGCGAGTCTGGGCTCTCAATTCCGGGACTCCGCTGATCTCGGATGGAAAAGAACTACAGCTGCAGTCCGACCGCCGCGTCTACGGACTCGTTGTCACATTGCACGACTATAGCGGCGGTATCCGAAATGCGGCCGCTCTCGACATGATCCGCGCAGGGCGGTCCCACGCGCCGGCTTTCTCCGTGATGGACCTCATTCTCCTAGCCAAGACCCTGCGTGGAGCGGACGAGTTCGTTGACTATATGAGGTTTCGGCAAGATCTGCTGTACGACGGCATCCATTTTTCCGATGAACTTGATGCGATCGCAGCCTTCCTCGAGGGCGCCGAGGGGTACCGATCAACGATCGATCAGATGCGCGGCGTTCTCCTCGGGGCGGCGATCTTGCCACCGCGAGACGTCACCAAAGAGCTACTGCTCGAGACCTATCCGCCGAATCGTCTGGAGCAGTGGCGTACCAGTGTGGCGACTTTGCCGAAGTTGCACGTCCCCGGCGCTCGCCGTCCGACCAGTAGCAACCAAGGCTCGACGATTAAGGGGCGCGCAACGGTCCGTGGAGGCGGCCAGGCGGCCGACACTGTCGGCGGCGCACTGAAGTCCGTTCTCGATGCGGATGTTGCCGCAGTCAACGCACTGGCAAACATCCGTGAGATTGTTGAGTTTGCTGGGCGGCCTCGACTTCGACTCGGCACGATTGTGGACTTGCCCGCGCTGATAGTCGATCTCAAATCCCCGCGGCCACCGAACATGTCGGGCCGTGTTGATCAGCAACGCACTGATGCCGTGCTTCGAAAGCTCACTGCGGAAGGATTCTGCAACTTTCGGAGTTTCGAGCAGGGACCGCTCCCGCTGCTCGAGGACTGGGGATACGTTCTGTGGCCAACACGTGCGTTGATCTACGCCGGACGTGACCAGTCGGGACGCAACCGCAAACTGCTGTTTCAGTCATTCTTACCGAACGACGAGTGGCACCAAGGGGTCCGCCAACATCGAAGTGGGGTGTTGGCGCTGGTAGTAGGCAGTTTCACTGACGCACCGTCGATGAAACCAGTTGATCTCGAAGCGGCGATGGCGCGAGGCGAAGTACTTGCCGCAGCAGTGACGGGGCTCTGGGCACCGTAGAAGCAGCTTGTCGGTGTGACGGAGCCGTCCATCCTGCTCGACCAATCGAGACGATGAACGAACCCACCGACGGGCAACGGTCCTGCGCCGTTGGCTAGGACAAGCGGTACGGCGGAAGCCGTAGCGCGCGGGGACATAGTTGCCGATCGTTTTTCGGGGGCCGGTTGAACGGAGCCTGATTGGTCGGTACCCGGAGTGGACTGCGTTAGGTATAGCTGCTGCCCACTCCGCTGCAGGCTAGCATCGAATTGCGCACGAGGATGAGCGCAAGAACGTGACGGTTGGGGGAATCGATGAGGAGCGTGGAAGACCGCTACCTGCACGGTGACCTGGACTTTGAGGCGGCGGTCCGGGAGGTGACCGGTGCCAACCTCGACCCGCGAGTTCTTCGCGCAGATCGTCCACAGACTCTCCGTGAAGGACCCGGCGGGGCTAGCCCTGTCGGAGCACGACGCCGCAATGCTCACCGAGGCCGGATTCGTCACCGACCCCGCCGCCGCGACCGCAGCGCGAGTGGACCGCGACATCCGCATGCAGGACCTGGTCCACAGCTCCCTGTCGGTCGCCGACGCCGCCGAGCGCCTCGGGGTCACCACCGCCCGCGTCCGCCAACGCCTGACCGAGGGCAGCCTGTGGGCGTTCACGTCGGGCCGTCACCGGCTGCTGCCGCCCGCCCAGTTCACCGCGTCCGGCGGGGTCCCGTACCTCGATCAGGTGCTGCCGCCGCTGGGCAAGGAGCTGCATCCGCTGACTGTGCAGGCGCTGCTCACCGAGCCGCAGCCGTCCCTGACCGTAGAGGGCCGCCCGGTGTCGATCGTGGCGTGGCTGACGAGAAGTGCAGGGTCCGCCTCGGACATCGTGGCCGCCGCCGACGTGATCACCGCCGCAGGCTGGGAATCGGCGTAGGCGGTGCCAGCGCCAAGGGCGGTCACTGCCCTCGCACTGCGGGATACCGCACCGGGCGTCTTGAGGCAGGGCATTCCAACGAACCCGCGTGACGTGTTCATCGCACCGGCGACCCTTACCTGACCGGGCTGCGCTTCCAGCGGCTAGTCCGGTTGCTCGACGTCTCCGGCATCGGTGGCCGCGCGTGAACGACCCGCGTCGGCGGCAACCACGCCCTCGACTTGGCCGCCCATGGCCGCACCCTGCCACTTGGCACGGACCGTCCACCGCGTCCACGATAACCTCGACGGCATCATCTACCGGGGCCGGTTCGCTGGCAGCATGTGCATCGCGCTGGTTGAATGCGCCACCGACGCCTTCCCTGCACGACCCGAGTTGCGAGGGGCTACAGCAGGTGCCGTTGCTCACGGATGGCGTTGAGGCATTGCTCAAGACTTGGTATCGACCCATACACCAGAGCGGCGGCCCCGGCATACGACTGATGGAGGTCCGCCTCGAGGTCACCGCTCGGTGTGACGAATGGACTTTCGCCGAACCCTGCACCGGGCCTCGGTGTGTAGGAGAAGTCGGATTGTTTGCTGTGCTCGTCGATGTCCTTCATCAGGGCGGAGATTCCGGAGGGCCCTTGGCTCCTCAGAGCGGTGAGGACGCCTTCGTTGGTGAGTAGTTGATGGATGTCGTAGAGATGCCGCCCGCCGGTGAGGATGCGACTACGTGCCTTGTCATCCGGGAATCGGGTGGAGGCGTCATGGAGCAGTGCCAGCTTTTCAAGCAAAGTCCGCTCCGGGCGGAGCACCATCACGGGAAATCCGCTGAACTCCTCCCATTGGTCGGTGGCCTCGCCAAGGGTGTCTGTCGCGTGTTCGGCAACCATCGACCGAAGGGTGTACTCGGCGATGGGATGGTTGCCGCCGCGACACCCCATTTCCAACACCACACCCTCCTTGAGATGCGCGGAGTTGCGTCGTGATGGGTAGAGGTAGCGGACGTTGCGCTTGACGCCTGTTGTTGAGGTGATCGCTTCGACGTGCGTTTTTGACAGATTCAGGTGCGCTGCGACCACGTCACGCACGCGTTTGAGGGTTCGATCTCTCTGCCCATTCGAAGTGCCCGTAGGGAAGTGCAGCAGGAGGTCCACGTCTTCCGAGAACCGTTCGATGATTCCGAAAACGCGGCTCAGGCTGGTGCCGCCTTTGAAGACGAGTTCAACGGGTACCGCGTTCTCCCCGCCTGCGGCGACGGCCGCACGCAGGACTTCCGTCACCCAGAAGTCCTTTTCCACGAAGGCCTGGCTTATTCCGCGTGCGTCCGCTGTTAGGGCCACAAGCCCATCCAGGTCGTCGGGCGACTCACGTAGCCGCCGCGCGCTCACGTTCTCGCCGATGGGGTTGCGCGCGAACCAATGGTCGACTGTTGCCGTGTACCTGACGGCTCGAGGCTGGATTGGAGACGCGAGAGGTTCGTGCGCGCCGATGGAGACTTCTCTCCAGCGACCACCTTCGCCACACGGTCCATCCGGACTCGCCTCTCGATATTTGCCCTGCGCACGACCGACTCCAATTGTGGCCAGCCGCCTTCGACGTAGGGCTCCCAGCTGCGGAGGAGTTCGACGAGGGCAATCTCGAGCGAGTTGAGCTGCCGTCGCAGTGTGTTGTTGCGCTGTGACAGTCGCACTCCGGGGACAGCGGTGGGCGGCGGCCCAGCCACGACCAGGCTCGGCTTAGCCGGGACCTGCGTCGTCAGGCCGAACGCTCGCGCGGCACTGTGCCCTGTGGGGCCTACGCCAGCGTATCGACGCAGGACTTCCGTCGCGATGGCCTCGTTGGTTGGGGGACAACCCCGTACCGCGATCGCCGACCTTTGAAGTAGAGGCCCTTCCGGACCGCGATCAGTTCACCACGCTTGTGCGCTCGAGATGCGGCGCTGCTAGCAGCTGCGGGAGTTCCGGGTAGCTTGTCGACATGCACAAACTTCCCGGTCGGCATTCTCTCCAGGTATGCCCCTGGTGTCGTCTTACTCCCGCTCATGCCAAGAAATCGTACTGAGATTCTGTCACGCTGGCAATCTCTCGCTACGATTGGCAGTCATTGAGAAGGGGCTTTAGCTGCTAGAATGCGGTCCAGTCGTGCGAGTCGGTCCTCCAGCTCACGGGACTCATTGCGATCTCCCTTCGGTTTTCAATTGTCGCGTTGGGCTTACGGGGGGCCGGCGGCGCGTGACTGTCGGCGACGGTTCAGGTCGTGGTGAAGGCGCCGTGGTCGCGACTTGATCGCTTGCTCGATGCTGCGCACCCGTTCAGTCCGCGACGTCGCCGAAAGCGCGTCTGTCAATGACCGCTCGAAACCCTCGGTAGCGGGCACGACCAGCTTGTTCGTTGACCCTATGGGTCTATCGAATGCCGGGCCTAAAGTTCTTAGCGTTGGTCACTGGGGCGCAGCCACCTGGTCGGAGACCAGGTCTACGCAAGCTTCGATGATTCCCCACAGCGGACTAGTAGTCCTCAAGTAGTAGACGCGGTGCTCCGAGCCTGAACGTTCCTCGTGCAGAAGCCCCAACTCGACAAATCTGGACAACTCTTGCGTGATCGCCGTCTGTGGAGCGATCGACCGGGGCGGCTCGGACTGGTAGAAGCGGCCACCCTCGAGATGCAAGATCCAGATCGCGAGTGGTAGCCGACACGCCCGCCCGAAAAACAATCGGCTGATCAAGTTCGCGTCCACACTGGAGTCCTCTACTCAACTATCATGTTTCATGTTTCATGATTCTTGATGTATGTTATAACGAGACGGCAAGTCGTAGATTTCGCGGGAGGCTCCAATGCGTTCGCAGTGCGTCGCAGTGAATCCGAAAGGCGTCGCCCGGAGCCAACGGGTACAGGCCAGGGTTCGAGGCGGCCTGGCAGACGCGTCTGATCCATTGGCGGATCTCGGGCTCGAACCGACACCAGTGTTCGACACCTACTGGCGGTTCGCGGCGAAACGGCACGCGATCTATGAAGCTCGCCAATCGAGGTTGCAAGGGCCGTGGACGTCAGACGCCATCTTGCGTGATCACAGGTTCACGAACTGCTATCGCGCCGCAGATCGAGTGAGCCAGTACTTGATCCGCAATGTCGCATATCGGGGTAGCCAGGAGCCTCGCGAGGTCGTGTTCCGAGTGCTGCTGTTTAAGTTCTTCAACCGAATCTCCACCTGGGAACTGCTCGAAGGAACTGTCGGAGAGATCGCGTGGTCATCGTTTGACGTCACGTTGTACGACAAGGTCCTCACCGAGGCATTCAACAACAAGACCCGCCTGTACTCGGCGGCCTACGTGGTGCCTCCTCCAGCCCTGGGTGCCACGAGGAAGCACACCAATCACCTTCGCCTTCTCCAGAAGATGATGAACTCCGAGATTGTCGAGAAACTCCAGGCCGCAGCCACAATGGAGGAGGCGTACCGGGTGATCCGCGCCTACCCGGCGATTGGGGATTTCCTTGCATATCAGTACTTGATCGACGTCAACTACTCGACCGTGACCGACTTCGACGAAATGGACTTCGTTGTTCCCGGGCCGGGTGCGCGGGACGGGATCCGCAAGTGTTTCGGGCCGCGCTCCCGAGGGTTAGAGGCAGAGATCATCCGGTACATGGCCGATACTCAAGAAGCGCAATTTCGCAGGCTCGGACTACGTTTCGACGGCCTCGCTGGCCGTCCGCTGCAACTCATCGACTGCCAAAATCT
Organism: Rhodococcus sp. MTM3W5.2; assembly: GCF_001984015.1. Taxonomy (NCBI): domain Bacteria; kingdom Bacillati; phylum Actinomycetota; class Actinomycetes; order Mycobacteriales; family Nocardiaceae; genus Rhodococcus; species Rhodococcus sp. MTM3W5.2. Next base: position 298,900 of record NZ_CP019572.1, read on the forward strand.
GTTCTGCGAAGTTGACAAGTACGCACGCGTTGCGCACCCGGACATCACGGGAGTCAGTGGCCGTACCAAAATCAAGCAGAAGTTCGCTCCCCTTGCCGAGCCCGTGGAACCGTGGTTCCCACCTAAGTGGGGCCTGCTGACTGAGACGGCGATCTCGAGTGGTCGAATCGCCAGCGATCAGCCTTTGCTACCACAGTCCTGATTCGAACCGGCGAAGGAAGTCCGTGATCTTGCGCTTTCCTTCGTCGAGGGTGGCCAGGCCTGCAACGACGGTGAGTTGTCCTGGCTGTGTTCCTGTCTGCTGCGCCAGGTACGCCTGGAGGCGCGCTAACCCGAGGTAGTTTCCGTAGCCGCGCTGGATGAGGTATTGGCTGCGGTAGTGGGCGACGAGGTGCAGCGAGTCGCCGTCGAGTTGAAACGAACAGAACGACAGGCACGGAAAACCCATCAGTGCCTTGCTGTCTGAGTCGGGGTCGTAGACGTCGACACTTCCATGGTCGGTGCCGGCATCGGATGGACCGGCAACAGACAGCTCGTACCGTGCCTTCATGGGGCCGGTTTTTGCCCGCTCGGTCTGAATTTTGGCGGCCAGTTGGCCGAGCTGATCGACGGGTGTCTTCCGGCCAGGGTGGGCGACGAGTCGACCGAAGTATGTGCCGCGGCGGTTGTCGTTGCTCAGTTTTGTGATGGTCGGGTACATCCGTCGGTAGCGCGTGACTAGTGCCCCGATGTCGCCGGAGGCTTGGGCCAACTGTTGGGGGAAGATCGTGTTGGCGACTGTCTCGACCGGGTCGCGGCCCAGCGCCTCGAGGAATGAGTCGATCTCTCGACGGATCGCGGGGACTTCGACATGCGGCGCGCGGATCCGGGTGATCAGCTGAAGCATCTTGTGGTCGGATTGCTCGTGGACTGCTTGCACTGCCCCCAGCCATCCTTCCGACACAGAGTCAGCGACGACCAGGCCATCGTCTACCTTCGTTGCCATTGTTCTCCTACCAGGTGATGCGGACGTTGGCGCGGCTCATTCGAGCCACCTGCGGTCTAGCCCGAGAGGTGGGTTGGGCGCATCCAGCTGAACGGTGTACCCGGACCTCGGATCTGACGAACCATCAGACACGGTGACCGAACCGATTCCGCTGACCTTGCCGTCGCGCTCGAGGACATGGAAGGTCCCCCATCGCCGGCGGCGGTGGCGGCGACTTCGGGCAACCAGTCAGGCGCGGTCACGTCATACCCGGCGGCGACGCGGACACACAGTCGGTCGCCGTCGTGGACTGTGATCGTTCGTCCGTCGAACGCGGGGGTGAGGGTCCACACATCGGGCCACCTACTCGCGGGCATGCCTAGGTTGTTGTCGAGGCGGCGCTTAATCTGTCCGGGAGATTCGCGACTCCATCGGCGGACTTGGTCGCTCGTTGCCAGGCGCAGGTTCATCAGGTGACGCAGGATGGCCGCGTGGGGAACGCCGAGCATCAGCGAGAGCCGATAGACATCGGTGGCATCGCGTGGACGGTCAAGGGCGAGTACCCGCAGTGCGGAGGACACTGCGCGGCGGGGCATCAAGAACCACGCCGCGAAAGCTTCGGCCATCTTCTCCGTAGGAGTCCACCCCCGTCGCTCGCGAAGTGAATAGATAGAATCGTCGCCAGTCGGCATTGTGGACGGGCAGTCCGCCTCATCCGTGCATGTCGTGTGCTCGAGAAAATGGTGCCCTAGCTCGTGAGCCGCGGTGAAGCGTCGAGCACCCGGGGTCAAGTCGGAGTTGACGAGTATCCCGGGGCTTGACCCCGGGTCGTTGATGTAGACGCCGAAAAGGCGAGGCATCGGACGCCACATCAAGATGGCGCCAGAAGCCATGATCGCCTCGGCCACGTCGATCGGAAGCTTGCCTGGGTCGATGCCGAGTTGGGCATGAGCCTTGGCTGCAGCGATGTTCGCGAGCCTGTGGGCATCCGCCCATGTCATCCCCATTTGCCTGCCCTTGTTGCAAGGTTCACGTGGTTCTCGACGTCAACAGCTGGGGACATCAGCGTTCACCCGGACGTTTCGATGCGGCATTGAACTTCAGGAACTGGACGAACTTGAGGACCTCATCCTGGTCATCCTCGGTCAGGTCGACCATGGCACGGGCCAATGCCGCGCCTGGAGGTTCGACGGCCTCCAGATCGTCCTCCGCGAGAAAGTGGCTGACGGGGTAGCCGTACAACCGTGCGAGCTTCCGAAGCTCGAGGCTGTCAACCTTCCGTTGGCCTCGCTCAACATCACTGATCGCGCTGCGTTGCATCCCGATGGCCGCGGAAACGTACTGCTGGGAGAAGTTCAGGTACTCGCGCACCTCACGCAACCTCGACCCCAGCGTGACCCACTCGTCGTTCTCGCTCACGCGCTCTCCTCAGAATTCCGCTGCGCCGGGATGAGTTCGCCCACCAACTGAGCGAAAAGCCTCACCGACCGAAGCGCATCTGCGGTGTCTTCGTTGATCGGGATCGTGATGCCGTAACGCATCTCCAACTCGACGATCAACTCGACCGACAGGAGGGAGTCCACTGGCATCTCCTGCCCCAGTGCCCGTAGCTCGGCATCGAGTTCATCCGCGTTGCGACTCATATTCGCCGCGAGCAGCCCGACAATCTCGTTCTCCAACGCATCCTGGTTCATCGCCACACAACCTCCCTGTCGTCCTTGCCGACATCGCTGTCTGATGATAGAACAGTGTCGGACAATCCGACAAGTGACGTTCGAAAATCAATCAGGGGGATTTATGGAGTTCGCGGAGTACCAGGACAAGACCAGAGCAACCGACCAGCGTCCGGACCGAGAACTCGCCGACATCGCCGTGCACCTCCTCGGGCTCGGCGGCGAGGCCGGGTCGGTTCTCGCCCAGTACAAGAAGCACCTGAGAGACAAGGGCTCCCATCTCACGTGGAAGCTCAAGATGCGCGAAGAAATGGGCGACGTCCTCTGGTACCTGGCGACGCTGGCCAACAAGCTCGACCTCGACCTCAATGAGGTCGCCGAAGCCAACCTCGAAAAGACCCGCAGTCGCTGGCTGAGGTCGCCCATTGATCAGCTCGACGCATCGATGAAGCCTGAGGAGCGGCTGCCGCGCCGAGGGACCTACGAATTCGAGCCGGGCCGCAACGAGCACGGGCGACCTACCGTACGGGTGCGGTTTGACGGCCAGCAGTGCGGTGACGTTCTCACCGACTCGTCAGGGACGGAAGATGGATATCGCTTCCACGACGTCTTCCACCTCGCGTTTGCAGTCCACCTGGGGTGGTCGCCCGTGACACGGGCCCTGCTCAAACGCAAGCGCAAGAGCAACCTCGACATCGACGAAGCGGAGGACGGCGGACGCGCCATCGTCATCGAAGAAGGTGTCTCCGCGCTGGTGTTCGCGTACGCAACAGACCACAACTACCTAGATGAAATCGAGCATCTCGACCAGCAACTGCTCGATATGATCAAACTTCTCGTCGCACGGACTGAAGCAGGAGTCAGGTCGGCGGCCGACTGGGAGGCCGCAATCCTCGACGGCTACGAAGTCTTTCGTCAACTCGTAGAACATGACGGAGGATCTGTCGAATTCGACTCCGCCACACAAAGTTTGACCTACACCCAGCCGCGAACTCTCACGGAAGGAGCGTTTGATGCCCGATGACCTTGTGATCAGTGTCGAGGACCTAACTAGGGGGACTGCGCGGACGGACGGGTACCCGTCCGCCTAGCAACTTTCAGGGGATCAAGTTGGTTCCGCTCAAGGTACGGAGGTTCCTCAGGTTCATTGCCGCGAGCGCGAACCCGACGAGACGATGCCTGGACATCGGTGCGTTCCGGATCCGAACATTTCGCGTTTTGCTGGTGGATTGCCGCCCGGCCTGATCAGCAACGTGAGGATCTTCAACACGTCTGGAGCCCCCTGGTCCCGAAGTCGATGCGACAGGCTAAGAGAAGCCGACTGTGTATTGCGACCAACTCTGCCCCCGTCAGGAGTGCGGCTGCGCCAAGACCGTGACCCTCTGCGACGAGGATCTGCCGAACATTCGGATGCCGTTCCAGCACGGTTACGAGGAGTGGGCCAACTCGTACCGCCGGAGAGTGGGAATCGAATCACTGTTCGGAGATCTCAAGTCGAACCGGCTGCACCTGCGTCGCGGGTACGCATTTTCCGGCCTCCCGGAATCGGCGCATTCCGGTGACCTTCGACCTGTGACTTGGGATATCCGACTATATCCCGCGACCACAGGCACGATCGGCCCACCAAGGGAGCGGTATTCGACTTGTCGCCTGGCCTCCGCCACGACTTACAGCGACTGACGGTCCGATTCCAGGAAATTTCGTTCGACATCGGGGCCTGCTGAGGCAATAGGTGAACCCAACAGCGCTGATGGGTGAACACCCTATGGAGGTGCTTGACGTACATCGGGCATCCGGAGGAGAACATTCTGGTTGGCGAGGGCTTTGCGTAGTGCGTCGTTGTCGAGGGTGAGGGCCTGGACGTGCTGCGCGAGGATGTGTGCTCTGCGGCGTAGTTCGAGGATGTCCTGGTTCTCGTCGCGTTTGCGTTGGGCGAGTTCGGCTTCGAGTTGTTTGATTCGCTCCCGCATTATGGTGGGTGCGCTGGTATTGTCCGGTTCGGCGCGGGCGGCCAGTGCAACTCGGAGCCGCGCCAGGGTGTCGGTGGCGCGGTTGGCGGTGGCGCGGGAGACACCGGCCTCACGGGCAAGGTTGGTGACGGTAAGCGCCCCATCGGTGCGCAGAGGTTGTCCGCCGAGCAGCCGTTGGAGGGCGTTGTCGAGTGCGGCCGCGCTGTCGGCGCTGACGCCGCTCACGCATCATCCTGCGCGGTGAGTGGTTTGAGCAGAGCAGTCATGGTGGCGATCTCCTGGTGTAGCGCTGCGCGTTGCGGCGAAGAGAGCCGTTGGATTGTCAGCAGGTCGCGGGCGTTGTCGACGACGGTGCGGATGGCGGGTGCGTGCCGGTCGGTGACACAGGAGTTGCGGCACACTCCGGGCTGGCAGTGGTTTGCGCCGGGCTTTGCCTTCGTGTCGGCGGTGGTGGTCGATTGTTGCAGGCATAGCGCGGCGGCCGGGTCGAAGTAGCAATCGTTGAGTACGCCCGGGTAGTAGGTGCGGGCGCTGTTGGCGAGCATCGCCCGCCGGGTCGTGTCCGTGACGTGCTCCGAACGCAGAAGCTGTCCATGTTCGGGCGGCAGCGGTGTGCTCACTCGCGGGCCCCGATTCCGCCGGCCCGCGGAGGCAGGTGGCGCAGCGGTGCCTCGGACTCGGCGATCGCCTTGGCCATCGTGACAACGTCTGCGGGAAACGCGGGCAGGATCTGGGTGTGGATCCGTCTCCAGGTGCCGCCGTGCACCGCTTCCCATGCATCGGCGGGCATCTGCTCGCGCTGCGCATGCAGGTGGTCGAGAAAGGCAAGAATGGCGGGCAGCGTGCGGCTGGTGACGATCGCATTGGAGCAGTCCAGGCATGTCCAGAACGGCACCGGGCAAGGGGTGCCCTTGGCTGCAAACGGTGAGTCGGTGAAGTCGCGGCACGCCGAGAGCCACAAGTCCTTCTCACCCGCGAGCAGCGAGCCGAGTTGCCCCGCGTCGACGCCTGCAACCTGGGGCGCCTGCTCAGGATGCGCGGTCAGATGCTGTTCGTCGTCGGCCGTGAGCACCCGCAGTTGCACCGCATCGGTGAGGGCCTCGGTAAGCCCGTCGACGATCGCGCCTTCGTGAATGTCCCGCAGCGCCGGGATGTCGGCATAGCGGGCGGCCGCCACCTCGTTCGAGTGCCCGCGGGCAAGCAACGGCAGCTGCCCGCCGGTCGCGCGGTAGAACTCCGCCTTGTAGCTCTTGCGGAGCCGCCGGAAGTCGATCGACAGCGGGCGCCCGTTCTCGATCAGACCGGATCGTTGCGCCAGCGTGGCGGCCCCACTGTAGTCACGTACTGGTACCTTGCTGACCGCCAGCCGACCGTTTCCTTTGCCTTGGTAGCTGATCCACAGCGCCGCCGAACCGGCCACGTGGACGCGGGCGCGACGGGTCAACCGCAGCACCAGCCGCACCAACCCTCCAGGGATGGTTGCATTTCCGTCGCGCACCCGCAACCGGTTGTGTTCCTCGCTGTGGCGGCGTCGCTTGAGGTAGTCGATCTCGACAAAGCTGTGTGCCGGGTTGCGCAGGCAGTCCGCACGCAGGGCCCGCACCGCTTCGGGCTCGAGTCCGGTGTCGAGGATCAGCAGGATCGCGGCCGCGGCGAGATCCATCTCGGTGGGGTAGAGCAGCTCGTGCAGACGCATCAGTGAAACCCCGCGCCGGACGGTCCGGCCCGCCGCGCGAGTGAATTCGGCGTCGCTGAGCGCACCGCACCGTTCGATCTCCCACAGCAGGTTCGCCTCCACATCCCAGCCGCCGACCCGCGGGTCGACACCGGCGGCCAGGAGCCGCTCACCGGTGACCGTGATGCGGGTGACCGCCGCCCGCAGATGTTCGCGGCACGCCGCCCGCAGCGCCGCCACAACCTCCGGCGGATAGGCGTCGAGACCGGGTCGAGGCCGCGGGTAGCGGCGGTGGCCGATGAACCGCAATCGCAGCGGCATCTGAGGGTGTAGCCGGTCCGGGTCGGTGTCTCGCACGTGACGCAGCATCGCGACCAGCGCGCCAAGGAACCCGTAGGCGGTCCGATCGACGGGTATTTCCGTGTACAGGTGTTCCTCGAACGCATCGAGCAGGCTCGGGGCCAACTCGCTCAGCTCGAGCTGGTCGGGCTGAGCGTTTCGTGCGGCCACGAACGCGTCAAGCTTCTTGAGCGCGTTCACATACACGTAGACCGTGGGGCGTGCCGAAATCCGGCCGCCGACCTGCGCCAGCTGTCGTAGAGCGGTCGCCAGGTCCCGAATCAGCCTCGCACACGCCACCTCGGTCAAGTCCACCTCGCAGCCCGGGCTGTCGGGAAATCGGATCTCGAACACCAACGGCGGTATGTCCTCCTCCGGCATCGGTGCCGTGGGCACATTCGGAGCCGAAGGGAAGCGAACGCGGCGGCGGCCGGTCATGAGGCGAACGCCCCAGTCTCGGCGACCAATTCGGGTAGCTCGGTGTCAGCGGCTCGGTCGGCGAGGTCTGAGACGGCCTCATCGATCAATTCCTGGGCCTCGCCGATCGAATCGAGATAGACATGAGTGGTGGTCACCGAAGCGTGACCGAGCAGTTTTTGTAAGTGCGCCAATGGATCTCCCATTACCTCCGATAGGCGCCGAGCCGCAGATCATTTGCTCCGGCGTGCATCGCGGAAATTTGTTGACGCACCAATTGGGTGAGCAGATGGACAGCGAAGGTGTGCCGCAGGGTGTGCGGGCTCGCCTCGATGTCCAGGCCAAGACCCCGGCAGCGGAGGCCGGCCCGCTCGAACACCGACTCCCACGACCGTGCCGCCATCGGCGCCCCTCGCTCGCTCAACCACAACGCAAGCGGCCCCACCATCTTTCCGGCGCAGTCGACCTCCATCAGCCGCGCACGCTCATCCGGTCCGAGGTCCGCCCAACGCACCGTCGCCCAGCAGTCCTCGCCCTGCCATAGCTGGCCGCCGCGGCGATCCGGGCTGCGCACCAGCAACCACCTACGCCCCGCCGGCCACCCGCGCGCGTCCGCGCGTTGAACGGCGACTGCGCGTTCGGCATCGATATAGCCGCGCACTCTCTGCAACACCCGGTGCGGGATACGGATTGCTCGGCCGCGGTCTCCCTTCGTCGTCAGCGCGGCCAGCTCGAACCGGGCTGACTGGGCACCCCTCGCTCGTGTCGATAGGCGGCAGTTCGCACGCGAGCAGGCTGTTGGCTTCCTCTGGCCGCAACCCGGTTGCGACGCACAGGTCAGCGAAAGCCGCGTTGCGCCCGCCACAGCGGCTGACAAACTCGGCGTCCTCGGCTCCGGTCGGCAACAATCCACGTAGGCCGACATCCCGGAACCCGGTATAGCGGGGTAGTGACAGGAACCGTACGTCGCCGTGGTGCCGGGTGGCCTTTTCCCGCGCCTTCACCACCGCCACCGACCCGGACGGCTGCTGCTGTGTGAACCCAAACGGGGGAGCAGGAAGTAGTCCCTCCGCCAGCGCCCACCGATAGAACTTCTCCAGCGCAGCCGTACATCGGTTCCACGCCTCACCCGAACACCGATACGGTGGCTCCGATAGCCGACGGGCGGCGTGAAACGCCTCCAGATCAGCACGATCAGCCTCCAGCAGCCCGCGTCCGTCCCGGCACTCCTCAAGGAACCGGGCCCACGTCACCAGATCTAGCGCATAGGCCCGCCAGCTTCGCCGCGAAACGTACCGCCGATGTCGGCAAAGACCGGAAGAAGCTGTTGAGCGCCGAATGATACGAGCCGTTGCCGTTGAGCACGAACGGCATCTGCTCCGGCACGAAGCGCCCTGCAAACACCCCGGCGCGTTGCCGGGCGAGCTCGTCCTCGACCATGCCCGGAACCGGGTCCGCAAGCGATACCGAGTCGGTGAAGAAGATTTCCATGCGCCGAACCGTACGGTCCACTGACACAGTGAGACGCAATCACCCTGCACGGATAAACACTGAGACGACCGAGATTGCACCGGATGTCTACCGATTCTCGACCTACGTCAGCGACGCCAACCTGGTCATGAACGAGTACCTGATCGACGGCGACGAACCCCTGCTGTTCCACATGGGCCAGCGCGCGCTGTTCCCGTTCACCTCCGCGGCGGTCGGCCGGGTGCTCCCGCTCGACCGGCTGCGGTGGATCGCGTTCGGCCACGTCGAGGCCGACGAGTGCGGGTCGATGAACTCGTGGCTGGCGGCCGCGCCGCACGCGGAGGTGGCCCACGGCGCGCTGAGTTGTTTTGTTCAGGTGGACGATCTGGCGGACCGGCGGCCCCGGCCGCTGCAGGACGGCGAGGTGATCGAGGTGGGCGCTCGGCGCGTGCGCCACATCGACACCCCGCACGTGCCGCACGGGTGGGACGCCTGCCTGGTGTACGAGGAGACGACGTCGACGCTGCTGTGCGGAGACCTGTTCACGGCGTTCGGCCGCCACCCCGCCGTCACCGACAGCGAGATCGTCGGCCCCGCGCTGGCGGGGAGGAGATGGGCCACGCGACGGCGCTGACCCCCACCCTCGGCCCGACCATCCGGGGGCTGGCCGACCTCGCGCCCCGGACACTCGGGCTCATGCACGGACCCGCGTACACCGGCGACTGCGCAGGCGCGCTGCGCGAGCTGGCGGCGGCCTACGAGGAGCGCCTCGAGGCAGAGGGGGAGCGACTGCGCGGGCAGGGGTGAACGCGGCGGCCCGCTGACCGGTCGATCAGGCGGTGAGCGCTTCGTCGACGGTCCGGTATCCGATGGGTTCGCCCCCGCGCGCATCGAGCCTCGCGTGCAGTGCGGACCGCACGGCGGGCCATTCCGCGTGCAGCACCGAGTAGATGGCGGTGTCGCGCCACGCGCCGTCCGCTCTCCGCTTGTCCCGCCTGTGCACTCCCTCGAGCACGGCGCCGAGCCGCTCGATGGCCGAGCGCGAGCGGACGTTCGCGGCATCTGCCTGGATCTTGACTCTGCCGAAGCCGCTCTCGAAGGCGAGCCCGAACAGCAGGAGCTTCGCCTCGGGATTGACCGCGCTGCCCCAGACCCGGGGGTCGTAGGCGGTCCAGCCGATGTGGGCGGATTCGGTGGCCTCGTCGAAGTCGCCGAGGGAGGTGGTACCGACGAGGGCGCCGTCGTGCGCGCCACCACGGATCCGGACGCCGTAGACGTTGCAGCGGTCGAACTGCAGGTACTCCCTCGCCCAGGCCAGGAAGTCGTCCCGGTCGGCCCGGTAGCCCGCGCTGCCTCCGCCGAAGCCGCCCGCGAACACGCGGGGTCTGCTATCGCCGTGCAGAGCTCGGGAAGGTCTGCGGGAGAAAGGGGTTCGAGACAAATGTACCGGCCGCGAAGGGGTGCAACCGGGGGTCGTACTGCTGGCATGGGCCGCAGTGTGCAGGTCGGAGGTGACGGGCCGGTGAATACAGATTTGACGCTCGGCGACGGTCCGGTTCAGGCGTCGCGCGCCCGCCGCAGCGCGTACGCCTTGAGGCGGCTGAACCCACGCACGCGCAGCGATCGCAGCGACCTGAGCTGGAGGTCGTCGTCGCCCTCCAGTGCGGTCGCGAGCGTGGCGTCGACGAGCACGGCGCCGGGCCGGGCCGAACTCGTCAGGCGCGCAGCGATGTTCACCACGGACCCGTACACATCGCCGAATCTCAGCAGCACCGGGCCCATGGCCAGGCCCACCCGCAGGGCGGGCAGGTCCACGGTGGCGAGGGCGGCATCCTGCAGCGCGAGCGCGATCCGCGCAGCGTCTGCGGGGTCCTCGACCGCGAACATCACCTCGTCGCCGAGGTTCTTGATCACCCAGCCGCGGCCCTGATTGATCACTGTCATCGCGGTCGACTCGAAGTCCTCGAGCAGGCGGGTCAGTTCGTCGATGTCGATGCGCCGGGTCAGGCTGGTGTAGCCGACCATGTCCGCGAATCCGACAACCAGGGTGCGGCTGTCGGAGCCGTCGCCCGCGCTGTCGAGGAACCGCGCAGCATTGGAGGCGAGGTGCCTGCGCCACACGTACGACTGAAGTTTCTCCAGCGCAGGCAGCATCTGCTCGGCGACCAGGGTCGCCTGCGCCGCGACCGCGAGCACGTCGGCCTGCTCGGATCCGCCCGACTGCTTCACTCGGTCGAGGATGTGGCTGTTGAGCAGCCCGAGCTGCCATTCGGCCAGCCGCGCGAAGGACTGGCCGAGCGCGCGGGTCACCGGCACCTCCAGCTCCTCGTCGATGATCCCCATGTCGACGAGCGAGGTGATGGTGCGCAGGGCGTCGACGTCCGCATCGGTGAACATCGGCGTGTCCGGGTTCGAGTCCACCGCGAAACCCATCGCCACCCACAGCCGTTGCGCGCGTTCGAGGGGCACACCGGCCACCGCGGTGGCCTGCCCGCGCGTGTATTTGACCGCGCCGCCGAGCAGGTTCCGCTCCACCTCGGCCTGGATCAGTGCGTATTCGTTGGGGGTGGGGTGGCCACCAGGCATGTCCTCAGCCACACACGGCTCCGCGCGACGCCGAACCGACCAGCTTCGAGTACTTGGCCAGCACGCCCCTGGTGTAGCGAGGCGGCAGCGGCGCCCAGCCCTCCGCCCGCCGTGTCAGCTCGGTCTCCTCGACCATCACGTCCAGCCGTCCGGACGCCACATCGAGCCGGATCTGGTCGCCGTCGCGCACGAACGCGATCGGGCCGCCGTCGACGGCCTCGGGTGCCACGTGCCCGACGCACAGCCCGGTGGTGCCGCCGGAGAAGCGGCCGTCGGTGAGCAGCAGCACGTCCTTGCCAAGGCCCGCGCCCTTGATGGCCGCGGTGATCGCGAGCATCTCGCGCATGCCGGGCCCGCCCTTGGGTCCCTCGTACCTGATCACGACGGCGTCGCCCGCGGTGATGGTGCCGTCCTCGAGGGCGTCGAGGGCGGCCCGTTCACGATCGAAAACCCTTGCCGTGCCTGTGAACACGTCGGACTCGAAACCGGCCGACTTGACGACCGCGCCGCCAGGGGCCAGCGACCCGCTCAGGATCGTGATGCCGCCGGTCGGGTGGATCGGCGCGCTCATCGCCCGAATCACCTTGCCGTCGGGGTCGGGCGGGGTGATGTCGGCGAGGTTCTGCGCCACGGTGCGCCCGGTGACGGTCAGGCAGTCGCCGTTCAGCAGACCCGCGTCGAGCAGGGCCTTCATCATCACCGGCACGCCGCCGATGCGATCGATGTCCGTCATCACGTGCTTGCCGAAGGGTTTCACATCGGCCAGGTGCGGGACGCGGGCGCCGACGCGGGCGAAATCGTCCAGGCTCAGGTCGACATTCGCCTCGTGGGCGATCGCGAGCAGGTGCAGCACCGCGTTGGTGGACCCACCGAAGGCCATCACCACCGCGATCGCGTTCTCCAGCGACTCCTTCGTGATGATGTCCGAGGTGGTGATCCCGCGTCGGAGCAGTTCCACCACGGCCTCGCCGCTGCGCCGGGCGTAGCCGTCGCGACGCCGATCGGTGGCGGGGGTGCCGCGCTGCCGGGCAGCGACATGCCCATCGCCTCGGCCGCGCTTGCCATCGTGTTGGCCGTGTACATCCCGCCGCAGGCGCCCTCGCCGGGACAGATGGCCCGCTCGATGGCGTCCACGTCCTCGCGGCTCATCAGGCCGCGCGAGCACGCGCCGACCGCCTCGAACGCGTCGATGATCGTCACCTCACGCTCGCTGCCGTCGGACAGCTTTGCGATGCCGGGCAGGATCGAGCCGGCGTACAGGAACACGCTGGCCAGGTCGAGGCGTGCGGCGGCCATCAGCATCCCCGGCAGCGACTTGTCGCAGCCGGCGAGCAGGACCGAGCCGTCGAGCCGCTCGGCCTGCATCACCGTTTCCACGCTGTCGGCGATGACCTCGCGGGAGACCAGCGAGAAGTGCATGCCCTCGTGCCCCATCGAGATGCCGTCCGAGACCGAGATGGTGCCGAACTCGAGCGGATAGCCACCGCCCGCGAACACGCCGTCCTTGCAGGCCTTGGCGAGCCGGTCGAGCGAGAGGTTGCACGGGGTGATCTCGTTCCAGGAGGACGCCACCCCGATCTGCGACTTGCCCCAGTCGTCGTCGCCCATGCCGACCGCTCGCAGCATGCCGCGCGCGGCGGTCTTCTCGAGGCCGTCGGTGACGTCGCGGCTGCGGGGCTTGATGTCGGGGGCGTTCGGGTCAGTGGGCACGGTCATCATCATCCTCCGGTCGGTCCGGTGTGGGCGCGGAACGGGCGTCGCGTCCCGTCAGGGCCAGCAGGCGCACCTGCAGCGGGGCGTCGTCCGGCACGGTGACGGGAGGTGCGAACAGTCCACTGGCACTCAACATCTCGCGCTGCGCGTCGGCCTCCTCCCAGACGGCGGCGACCAGTTCGGGGTCGAGGCTCTCGTCGAGGCCTGCCGCCCGGGCCAGGTCCCAGCTGTGCACGGTCACGTCGAACACCTGCTCCCGTAGGTACCGCTCGAGCGGCACGGTGCCGTACGAGAGGTGCACGAGGGTGGCGGGCGGCGCCACGGCCCACGCCGCGGTCGCCAGTCCCGAGTAGCGTCGCCATTCCTCGACGAGATCGTCCCCGAGTGGGTGCACGTGCGCCTGCGCCTTCGCGACGGTGAGCCCGCCGACCAGTGGCAGCACCCACTGCTGCTCGGTGATCACGTGCCGCACCAATTGCTCGGTGTCCCAGTCGGTGTCGGGGGTGGGGGCGGACCAGTCGGTGACCGCCTCGATGCGGGTCCCGAACTCGACGTGGGAGCGGCGTTGCAGCTCCAGCCATCCCAGCGCCATGTCAGGCTCCTCGGGTTCTCACTGCCCGGCCGGCGGCTGGATCACGCTGAAGACCGCGCCCTGCGGGTCCGCGACCACGGCCATCCGGCCGACCTCGGGCACGTCGAACGGCTCGGCCACCACCTTGCCGCCGGCCGCCTTGATCGCCGCGACGGTGTCATCGGCGTTCTCGGTGGCGAAGTACACGTGCCAGTGGGCGGGGACGCCGGGCATCCGCGGCCGGGCACAGCCGCCGACCTGATCCTCGCCGACCTGGAGGACCGTGTACTGCCCGCCCTCCATGTCCGTGGTGGTCCCGGTGAGGCCGAGCACGGCCTCGTAGAACGGGAGCGCCTTTTCCGGTGCGGCGGTGATCAGCTCGTTCCAGATCAACGTGCCCGCCTCGTTGACCAGTCCCGCGCCGATGTGGGTGCCTGCCTGCCACAGGCCGACCGCGGCGCCGACCGGGTCGACGACATACGCCATCCGGCCCGACGGGTCGATGTCGAAGGGGCCTGCCAGTACCGTGCCGCCTGCGGCGGTCGCCCGTGCGGTGGCCGCGTCGACGTCGTCGACCGCGAGGTAGGTGTTCCAGACCGGCGGCAGGTCCTCGGGGACATCGGGCGGCATCGCGGAGGCCGCGGCGACGTACTCGCCGCGCAGCTTCGCCATCGAGTAGATACCGCCGTCGGCGGTCGGCATGTCCTCGAACTCCCAGCCGAAGAGCCCGGCGTAGAACGCCTTCGCGGCCTCGGGATCGGTGGTGGACAGGTCGACCCAGCTCGGGGTTCCCTGCTTGTAGCTCGAACGGGTGGGCATTGCTGCTCCTCTCGGTCGGTGCGGGCGCGACGCCCCACGGACCACGGTTCCAGCACCCGCGACGTTTGGGAAGGGGCAACACGATCCGAATCGGGGCCGGTGCCAGCGCGGACCGCACGTCGGCCTCCAGGCCTTCCCAGCCCGCGTAGAGCCGGCAGGCCGCCGCTGCGGCGATCCCGTTGTTCGCCTCGAGCAGGTCGCGGGCGGCGGAGTCCTCCAGTGCCCGCTGTGCGCTCGCCGACAGCGCCGACACCGAACCCGCGAGGTCCGATTTCATGGCCTTCCGCGACGACCACGACGATCATTCGCTTTTCCCCCGAGACGACCCTCCGCAGCCGTCATGAGGACGGTGGGCGTCGTATCCACAGCTCGGATGAGGGCGCAAAGCTCTGCCAGATCAATCGCGCGGATACCGGCCAGAATTTTGCCGATTGTCGATCGTGGGATCCCGGATCGCTCTGGCACAGCTGCTGCTGTGTTGTGCTTCACTTCCTATAGATTTGAAAACTGATAGCCATTTCTGCCGAGGGGACATCAATGGCTTCATCGATCGGAGAACGGATCAGGACTAGGGTCAATCGCTTCACGCACGGCCGGGTGGGCGGGGAGTGGGGTGGGCGTCATCTCTTGCACAGCCGTCCGTCTGCATCCGGCGATATGCTGTTGACCAGCAATGATTATCTTGCTCTCGCACGCGATTCGCGGATCACGGCAGCTATGACCGCTGCGCTGGAAGGGCAGGGCGGTCCCCTGGCCTCGGGAGTGTTCGTGCATGGTGAGCATCCGCAGATCCGGTTCGAACAGAAGCTGGCGGATCACATGCTGGCACCCGCGGGCATCCTCTGCCAATCGGGCTGGGACGCGAATGCTGGTCTGCTGCAGTCCATCGCGGATGCCGACACGCCGGTCTATGTCGACAATATCGCGCATATGTCGCTGTGGGCGGGGGCCAAGAACGCCGGTGCGCCCGTCTATCCGTTCCGGCACAATTCGTCGGAGAATCTACGCGAGCGCATTGCTGAACACGGTCCGGGAATCATTGCAGTGGATTCCATCTACAGCACGAACGGCAGTCGCTGTCCGCTCGAGAGTATGTGCGACATCGCCGATGAGACCGGCAGCGTCCTGGTGGTCGACGAATCTCATTCCCTTGGTACCGACGGACCGGACGGCGCGGGAATGGTGGTCGAGTTCGGTCTCACCGACCGGGTCCATTTCCGGATTGCGAGCTTGTCCAGGGCCTTCGCCGGTCGCGCGGGATTCGTGACCGCGCCCGACTCCGACTTCGCCGAGTACTTCAAGATGGAGTCGTACCCTGCGGTGTTCTCCACCAGACTGCTCCCGCACGATATTGCCGGGCTCACGGCGACGTTGGATATCATCCGGCAAGACGGATGGCGGCGCGAGCGGTTGATCGAGGTTTCCGCGAAGATTCGTCGTGAACTCACTGCGCTGGGCTTCGACCTGGAGGACTCGGCCAGCCAGATCGTGGCGGTCCAGACCGGCCCCGACCTTCACACCTTCGCAGTTCGCGACTTCCTCGAGGAGCGCGGCATTTTCGGATCGGTGTTCTGCCCGCCCGCCACGTCTCGACAGCGCACCCTCATCCGCTTCTCATTGCACGCCGCCCTGACCGATTCGGATGTGGATCGAATCATCGGGGCATGCACGGCGGTTCGCGACCGGTTCGGCGCCGAAGCGCCGAAACCTAGGGGCCTGGACGAGTCTGCGCAATCGATCGCCAACTGAGATGACGGCATCTCGAAGGTGCTGATCGCGACCCGGCTGGGCCCTGCCCTTGAGGCCAAGCCGGAGTGCCATGGCCCCTGCGTACGCACTCTGTCACTCTCTTCTGGCGCAGGGTGGCCTGAATCGGCTGACTGACATCCAGGCACGCACCCGTCGGGGATCGTTCAGCGCCCCGACGCCGCCTCCGGCTGCACCGCGGGGGCCGAGATGTCACAGTGCGGTCGGCAGGCCACGGATTCCTCGTCGACCACCGCGGGGATCCCCGCCGGGATCATCGCCGCGGCCAGGACCCCGCCGAGCACCAGCAGGCCCGCGCAGATCAGCATCGCGACGTCGAACCCGTGCGAGAAGACCTCCGGATCGGCGTAGTCCGCGCCCGCGATCCCGGCCAGTCCCGGCAGCGCGGCGACGGCGAGCAGCTGGCTGCTGCGCGCGACGGCGTTGTTCACCCCGGACGCGATCCCGGCCCGGTCGGTCGAGACCGAGGTGAGCACCGCGGCGGTCAGCGGCGCCACCAGCGCCGACAGCCCGAGCCCGAACACGAGGACGCCGGGCAGCACGTCGGTCAGGTACGAGGCTCCGGGGCCGATCCGCAGCATCAGCAGCAGGCCAGCCGCGGCGAGCAGCGGCCCGACCGTCATCAGCAGGCGCGGCCCGTGGTGCTGGGCGAAGCGGCCCGCTCGTGACGAGAGCACCAGCATCAGGCCGGTGATGGGCAGCGTGGCTAGGCCTGCGGCCAGCGGCGAGTAGCCGGCCGCCAGCTGTAGTTGCAGCACCAGGAGGAAGAACACCCCGCCGAGTGCGGCGTACACCGCCAGGGTCACCAGATTCGCGGCGACGAACACCCGCGAGCGGAACAGGAAAGGCGGGACAAGCGGATTGTCGGAGCGCCGCTCGACAACGACGAACGCCGCGAACAGCAGCAGCCCGAGGACGACAGGCGCCCACCG
This sequence comes from Rhodococcus sp. MTM3W5.2, assembly GCF_001984015.1. NCBI lineage: Bacteria > Bacillati > Actinomycetota > Actinomycetes > Mycobacteriales > Nocardiaceae > Rhodococcus > Rhodococcus sp. MTM3W5.2. The sequence goes on from NZ_CP019572.1 coordinate 315,796, forward strand.
CCCGCCGATCAGGCCGTAGGTCAGTGCGCCGAGGGCGAGTGCGGCGAGCGCGGCGCCGAGCACGTCGAGCCGGCCGTGGGCGTGGGGGTCGCGGCTCTCCGGGACGTGCCGTGCGGCCACCCACACCACCGCGACCGCGAGCGGGAGGTTGATCAGGAACACCATCCGCCAGCTCGACACCTCGACGATCCAGCCACCGAGCAGCGGACCGATCGCGCCTGCGACCCCGCCGAGGCCGGACCACAGCCCGATCGCGGCGCCGCGGTCGTCTGGGTCGATGGCGGCGGACAGCAGTGCCAGGCTGCCGGGAGTCAGCAGGGCGGCCCCGATGCCCTGCAGAATCCGGGCCAGCACCAGCAGCTCGATGCTGGGCGCCAGCCCGCACAGCAGGGAGGAGGCGGCGAACCAGACGGTGCCCCAGATGAACACCTTGCGCCTGCCGAGGCGGTCGCCGAGAGCGCCCGCCAACAGGATCAGGGAGGCCAGGGTGAGGGTGTATCCGCTCAGCACCCACTGCAGGCCCGCGACGTCGGTGTCGAGGTCTTCGCCGATCCGGGGAAGCGCGATGTTGACGACGGTCGCGTCGAGCATGGCCAGCGCGGAGCCGAGGACCGTCGCGAGCACCACCCAGCGGCCCTTGGTCGAGCGCAGGCGGACCGTCGCACCCAGCGCGTCCATGCGCCGAACGCTACGCCGCTAGATCGTGATCCACGTGGCGTGCGCGCGGCCGAGTTCGCGGCCGTCCGACCCATACGCGGTGGTCGCGGTCCACACCTTGCGACGTTCGGTGCCGAGGAACTCGCCGAGCACGATGCAATCCTCGTCGGGTTCGGGCAGCGCCGAGACCAGTCCGGTGATCGAACCGAGCACCATCGGCATCTTGTCGTGCGCGGTCCACGCCCCGGGGCAGTCGAGGGCGGCCCAGACGAACTCCGCCTGCCCGGCGACGTCGGGTTCGACGTGCCAGACGCACGCGGAGCGCCCGTCGTCGAGCGGCCCCGAGAACAGCCGCAGGCCGTCGCCGCGGTCGCGGGCGTTGCCGCACACGAAGCAGTGCGGGAACGGGTGACCGACGTGGCCGGGGAACCGCTCGGCCGCCGCTCGTGCGGCAGGCAGATCGACCGCGAGCACCCGCGGCAGCTCCTCATCGGCGGCGGCGAGCCGGGCCTCGGCGATGGCACCGTCGCCGTCCTGCGCAACGGATCGACCGTCCGCGGTGGCCACATCCATCGGGATGTCGAGCGGCGGCGGGCGGCGCAGCGAGACGGTGACCGGTCCCGGGTCGAGGGTCGAGGCGAGCAGGCCTGCGACGTAGCCCCCGTTGCCGGAGTTGTCCGGGCCGTTGAATCGGCCGGGTATCAGCAGAGTCATCTTGCCTCCCTCGTGCGGCCGCGCCGCCCGTGAGTCCTTCTGGTCCCCATACGGGGCAGAAGGACTCACAGGCAGCGGAGCTGCCTAGCTGTAATCGTAGAAGCCGCGGCCCGACTTCTTGCCGAGGCGACCGGCCTCGACCATCCGGCGCAGCAGCGCAGGCGGGGCGTAGTGCGGCTCGGCGAACTCGGCGTACAGCGACTCCGCCGCGGCCAGCGTGACGTCGAGGCCGACGGTGTCGAGCAGCGTGAGCGGGCCCATAGGGTAGCCGCAGCCGCCCTTCATGGCCGCGTCGATGTCCTCGGCGGTGGCGTAGCCGGACTCGAGCATCCGGATCGCCGACGTGAGGTACGGGATGAGCAGCGCGTTGACGATGAAGCCCGAGCGGTCCCCGGCCTGCACGGTGGTCTTGCGCAGGGTGTTCTTGGCGTAGTCCGTGACGGCCTTGGCGGCCTCGGGGGAGGTCACCAGCGTGGAGATGATCTCCACCAGCGGCATCACCGGCACCGGGTTGAAGAAGTGCACGCCGACGACCTGCTCGGGGCGCTGGGTGGCGCCCGCGACCTTGATGACGGGGATCGAGGAGGTGTTGGTCGCCAGGATGCCGGACGGCTTGACGATCTTGTCGAGCTTGCCGAAGATCTCGTACTTCAGCGACTCGATCTCCGGGGCGGCCTCGATGACCAGGTCGCGGTCTGCGAACTCCTCGATGTCGAGGGTCACGCGCACCCGCGCGATCGCGGCGTCCGCCTCTTCCTGGGTGATCTTGCCCTTGGCGACGCCACGGCCGATCGAGGTCGCGATCCTGGCCTGGGCGGCGTCCGCGAACTCCTGCTTGGTCTCCAGGACGAGAACCGAGCTCCCGGCCTTGGCACACACCTCTGCGATGCCGGCACCCATCGTGCCGCCACCGATCACTCCGACTAGCTCCACTGTCATCTCCAAACGCGTGTCGGTCGTCTTGTCTCGGGGGTCATTCTGCTACCCGTGGGTAGCGGCCTCGGCGCCGGACCGCAGCTGGTACTTGAGGATCTTGCCGGTGGGGGTGCGCGGCAGGTCCGTGGCGAAGGCGATGTCCCTTGGCACTTTGTAGCCGGCGAGCAGGCCACGGGTGTGCGCGACGAGCTGGTCCACCGTCGCCTCCGCGCCCGGCCTGAGCAGCACGAATGCCTTCGGTCGCTCACCCCACTTCTTGTCGGGCACGCCCACGACCGCGACGTCGGCGACCGCCGGGTGCGAGACGATGGCCTGCTCCACCTCGACGGTCGAGATGTTCTCGCCGCCGGAGATGATGATGTCCTTCGCCCGGTCCTTGAGCTGGATGTAGCCGTCCGGGTGCATGACGCCGAGGTCCCCGGTGTGGAACCAGCCGCCCGCGAAGGCCTCCGCGGTGGCCTCGGGATCCCGGTAGTAGCCGAGCATCACGTTGTTGCCGCGCAGCACGATCTCGCCCATCGTCTCGCCGTCGGCGGGCACGTCGCGCATCTGCTGATCGACGATGCGCGCCGTCTCGGCCTGCAGCATGCCGACGCCCTGCCGCGAGATCAGCACCGCGCGTTCCTCGGCCGAGCACTCGTCCCAGGACTCCTGGTACTCGCAGATCGTGTACGGCCCGTACACCTCGGTGAGGCCGTAGACGTGCACGACCGTCGCGCAGAGGGTCTCGAGCTGCCCGATGACCGTCGGGGACGGGGGAGCCCCCGCGGTGGTGATCCGCAGCGGGGTCGCGAGGGGGTGCGCCTGCGGCGCGTCCGCGATGGTCGAGCACACGGTCGGCGCGCCGCACAGGTTGGTGATGCCGAGCGTGTCGATGGCATCCCAGATGGCGTCGGCCCGGACCGCGCGCAGGCACACGTGGGTGCCACCCGCGGCGGTGACGGCCCAGGGCGTGCACCATCCGTTGCAGTGGAACATCGGCAGGGTCCACAGGTACTTGGTGTTCCCCGTGAAACCGTTGTGGAAGGTCTCGCCGAAGGAGTTCAGGTACGCCCCGCGGTGGGAGTACATGACGCCCTTGGGCTTTCCGGTGGTTCCCGAGGTGTAGTTGATCGCGATGGTCCGCTGCTCGTCATCGACGCCCCACACAAGGGGCTCGGCCTGCGCCGCGTCGACCGTGCGCAGGAAGTCGTCGTAGACGGCGGTCGCGACGCCGGTCACCGGGTCGGCGAGTGTGATGGTCGAGTCGGGGATCTCGATGATCTCGTGCACCGACGGGACCCGGTCGCGGACGGTCGTGACCGAGCCGAGGAACTCCGAGTCGACGAACAGGACGCGGGTGCCCGAGTGCTCGAGGATGTATTCGAGCTCGGGACCCGCCAGCCGCGAGTTCAGCGCGATCAGCACGCCCCCTGCCAGCGGCACCGCGAAATGCGCCATCAACAGTTCCGGGGTGTTCGGCGAGAGGTAGGCGACCCGGTCGCCTGGCTCGATCCGCCCGCGCAGCGCGTGTGCGAGCTGCTCGACCTCCGCCGCGAACTCCCGGTAGGTGTAGTGCCGGTGGCCGTGGATGATCGCGGTGCGCTCGGGGAAGACGGCCGCCGATCGTTCCAGGAAGCGCAGCGGGCTGAGCTCGGAGTGATGGGCGGTCGGGGTGGTGGGCATGCGGCTACCTCGAGTGACGGGCGTATGGGCGGTTGCCGCGACGCTATGGTCCTGTCGCTGGCGGCCGCTACCCACAAAAGTGGGTATGCGCTGATGAACGCCGTGATGACACCGATTCGCGGTCGAGACCTACGCCCCTCCGCGTAACTCCACACTTCGCGGTCTTGACAGAGACTGTCATATTTAGAGATGCTGTCAATTAGCGATTTCATCGCAGATGGCATCGCTGGTGAGCTCGGTACCCGGTTTCTTCGTAAAGGAAGGCATTGACGATGTCGCTACGTGAGAGGCAGCGCCTCCAGGTTCGTGCGGACCTGCAGCGCGCCGCGTTCGAGTTGTTCGCCCGGGACGGCTTCGATGCCGTGACGACCGAACAGATCGCGGCGGCAGCGGGAGTGTCGCCGAGCACGTACTTCCGTCACGTGCGCAGCAAGGAGGACCTGCTGCTGGAGCCGGTGCACGAGGGTGGAGCCGGAATCGTGGCGCTCGTGGAACAGCGCCCGGAATCCGAGCCTGCCGACGAGGCGCTCGCGCGGGCGATCCTGGCCCGCTCGACCACCCTCACCGCGGCGGAGCTCGATCCGTGGCGTGCCGCCTTCCGGACCGCGCCCCACCTGATGGACCGCGTCACGCTGATCGCACCCGAGCACCGGGCAAGGCTCGTTGAGCTCACTGCACAGCGAATGGGGTGCGATCCCGAGATCGACAGTCACCCCGGCCTTCTCGTGCACCTGATGCTCGCCGCCGCGGAGTTCGGCTACCGCCAGTGGATACGCAGCCCGCAGAACCGTGGGGCGTCGCTTCCCGTCTGCGTCGAGGGGGCACTCACCGCGGTCCTCCATCCCCGATGGGCAGCGGCAGACGGCACAGAGGGTGAAGGGGTCGAAAGCTGATGATTTGCAAGCTTATTCCGGTGAACGGACACACGGAGGTTTCGAAATGACAGAGTCGACTGTCGCCGCGCGAGACGGCGCGGACAGCATCGTCGATCTGGTCGTGGTGGGGTCGGGCGCAGCGGGGATGGCTGCGGCCATCACCGCCGCAAGGCACGGTCTCAGCACGGTGATCGTCGAGAAGTCGGAGTTCTGGGGCGGCTCGTCCGCGCGGTCGGGTGGCGGGGTGTGGATCCCGGGTAACTCGGTGTTGCGCAGCCAAGCGCCCTCGGACGATCGCGAGGCGGCGAGCGACTACCTCACCAGCATTGTCGGGGAGGGCGCCGACGCGGATCGCATTGCCGCGTATGTGGATCGGGGGCCCGAGGCCCTCGACTTCCTGATCGACAACTCGGCGCTGAAGCTCCAATGGGTGCAGGACTACTCCGACTATTTCCCGGAAGCACCCGGCGGGCGGGCCACCGGGCGTTCGTGTGAACCGGCACCGTTCGATGCGCGCGCCCTTGCGGATGAGGATCTGGCCACGCTGCATCCGCCCTATATGAAGGCGCCACTCAATGTCGTGGTCCAGCAGTCCGACTATCGGTGGCTCAGCACCGGGCTGCGGAGCTGGCGCGGCCCTGCGCGCATGCTGAAGGTGGGTGCTCGGTCGATGCTGGCCAAGGCGCGCCGACAGAAGCTGCTCGGTCTGGGCCCGGCACTGATGTCGCAGTTGATGATCGGTGTGCGCGCCGCGGGCGTGCCCGTGCGGCTCAACACGGCGATGACGGATCTGATCACCGACGGAGCTCGGGTGGCCGGTGTGGTCATCGAGAGCGACGGAACCCGATCGCGCCTGCTCGCTCGGCGCGGGGTGGTGCTCGCGTGCGGCGGGTTCGACAACAACGGTGCGATGCGGGAGAGGTACCACCGCGCGCCAAGCAGCGCAGAATGGACTCTTGGTGCTCCCACCAACACGGGCGACGGGATCAATGCCGCGCTGCAGTCGGGCGCGGCGATCTCCTACATGGACGACGCCTGGTGGGCCCCGTCGATCCCGTTGCCGAAGGGGCCGTGGTTTGCCCTCGCGGAGCGGTCGCTGCCCCGCAGCCTGATGGTCAACGATCGGGGGCAGCGCTTCATGAACGAGTCGCTGCCGTATGTCGAAGCGACCCATGCGATGTTCGGCGGACCGTACGGGCAGGGCGACGGCCCGGCCGAGAACCTCCCGGCGTGGCTGATCTTCGACCAGACCTACCGGAATCGGTATCTGTTCGCCGGTGTCCCCGCCCGGAGGCCGCTGCCGCGATCCTGGCTGCGATCGGGAGCGATCGTCACCGCCGGGACGATAGCCGAGCTGGCTCTCGAGATCGGTGTGCCCGAGCACTCCCTCACGGGGACGATCGAGCGGTTCAACGCCCACGCGCGCACCGGCACCGACCCCGACTTCCACCGCGGGGAAAGCAAATACGACCACTACTACGGCGACATCACCAACAAGCCCAATCCCAGCCTCGGCGAGCTGACCAAGGCGCCGTTCTACGCCGCGAAGATGGTGCCGGGAGACCTGGGAACAAAGGGTGGCGTGAACACCGACAGCGCAGGCCGGGCGCTGCGCGAGGACGGGTCGATCATCGAGGGGCTCTACGCCGCTGGCAACACCAGCTCGCCCGTCATGGGCCACACCTACGCCGGTCCCGGCGCGACCATCGGACCCGCGATCGTGTTCGGCTACCTCGCGGCGCTCGACGCCGCCGGCCACTCGTCCGGACACACGCCCTAGGCGCAGGCTCAGGCGCCGCGCGCCGCGCCCGCGTGTAGGTTCTTCGCCGTCGGCGATGTCGGCACCTGCTTGGCATCCGGGTACGTGTGCAGCACCCGGTCGGCGGTGCCGGCGGTGGTGACGGTGAACCAGTAGTGCTCGTTCTTGTAGTGGTGCTGGCGATGGTTGAGCCAGATCGCATGGTAAATACGGGATTTCGGGCGGTAGTCGCTGTGGATCAGGTAATGCGTCCACTCGTACACGAGTCCGATCGCGCCGATGACGGTGAGGAAGGTGAGGGCGAGGCCCGGTCGGGGGAAGGCGAGCATCGCGAGCACGGCCAGGGTCGGGATCAGCCAGACCAGGGTCTGCCACGGAATGAAGATCAGCGGCACGTCGCGCGGGTCCGCGTGGTGTTCGCGGTGACTCCGGGCGAGCAGGGAATCGAGCGTCACGCCCGCGACGGTCTTCGGTCGCCAGTGCAGGATGCAGACGTGGATGGTCCACTCGACGAACGGGAACGCGGCCAGCATGACGACCGGCAGTATGGCGTCGCTCAGCTGCCAGTCGCCGACGACGAGGCGGCCGGCCAGCGCGGTCACCAGGATCGCCGAGATCATCCATGGGGAGGGATGTCGCCAGAATTCCGTTGCGGCGGTGCGCAGATCGACGGGCTTCCTGCCGCGCGCGGGCCGGGTATCCGTGCTCATCTCGTTCCCTCCGTGCTGTCGATGATGGTGCTGATCGCGGTGGTGCCCAGCTCCAGGAGCTCGACGGCCAGGCGCTCCGCGGCGTCCTCGTCCCGTTCGGCGATGGCGTCGGCGAGGCGGATGTACGCGTCCGTTCGGCCCACTTCGGCCTTCATCACCTCACCGAGGGCAGCCATCGTGGGTTCGTAGGCCTGACGCAGGCTGTTGAAGATCAGGCGGAAGGCGATGGAGTCGGCGCCGTCGACGACGCATTCCCAGAAGGCCAGCGCGTGCCGTTGCAGGGCGACGGGGTCGTCGTCCGTGCCGAGCGCGTGGACCGCGTCCCGCAGCTGGGTGGCGAGTTCGGTCCCCGACCGGGCGGCCGCCAGCCGGGCGACCTGAGAGCCGATCATGGTGCGGGCCTCGAGGACGCTGCGCACCACGGTCCAGTCGGGCTGCCCGTCACGGATGAGGAGTCGCGGCAGCAGCTCGGGGCCGCCGTGGCGCCGGAAGTCCTTGACCGACGTCGAATCCCCCTGCCGCACCTCGACCAGGCCGGAGTGCGCCAGCTTCTGCAGCGCCTCCCGGACGGCGGGGCGGGAGACCCCGAGCGCTTCCGCCAGGTGGCGCTCGCTCGGGAGCGAATCGCCCGCGGCGAGCTCGCCGCCGAGGACGCGGGCGGTGATCTGTTCGAACACGGCGCCTGACGCGGACTGCCGCACGATCGGCTCGAAGGTCATGTGACCGACGCTAGGCCCGATGTGGTCAGTGGTCAAGTGGTAAGACCAGTTGAACCTGCGCTGCCCGTGCGCGGTTGGCGAGTGTCTGGACTCATCAACCGCGCACGGGCGCGCGGCGCCGATGCCCTAAACTAAGCGCACGCTTAGAAGCCTTCGGAAGGAGAACGCGATGGGGATCCTGGACAGTTTCCGGCTGGACAACAAGGTCGTCGTCGTGACCGGCGCCTCGTCGGGTCTGGGGGTGGCCTTCGCGGTCGCCTGTGCGGAGGCGGGCGCCGACATCGTGCTCGCGGCCCGTCGCGTCGACAAGCTCGAGCGGACAGCCGAGCTCGTGCGCAACACCGGCCGAGAGGCGCTGTGCGTGTCGACCGACATCGCCGATCCGGGCCAGGCCCAGCACATGATCGATGCCGCCATGGAGCGCTTCGGCCGGGTGGACGTGTTGGTCAACAACGCCGGGATCGGCACGGCGCATCCTGCGACGCGGGAGACGCCGGAACAGTTCCGGCAGGTGATCGACATCAACCTGAACGGTGCCTACTGGGCCGCGCAGGCCTGTGGCCGGGTGATGGCGCCGGGTTCGGCGATCGTCAACATCTCCAGCGTCCTCGGCCTGACCACCGCGGGGTTGCCCCAGGCCGCCTACGCCGCCAGCAAGGCCGGGCTGATCGGACTGACCCGCGACCTGGCCCAGCAGTGGGGCACCAGAAGGGGTATCCGGGTGAACGCGATCGCGCCCGGTTTCTTCAAGTCCGAGATGACCGATTCCTACCAGGACGGCTACCTCGACAGCATGGCGCCGCGGTTGGTCCTCGGCCGGATCGGCGACCCGGAGGAACTCGCCGCCACCCTCGTCTGGCTCGCCTCGGATGCGGCCGCCTATGTCACCGGGCAGACCATCCCGGTCGACGGCGGACTCACGATCACCTGATCGTGCCGCTGTGCGGTGCCGGGAACACGCCGCATCAGCGCTGAGGAACGATCTCGCGCATGCCGCCGTGGCGTACCTCGGTGTGCACCCTGCCGTCGTGACCGAGCTCGACGCGACCGACCCGCGCGCCGTTCTCGGACAGGATGGTTGCCGCGGTCGCCCGCCCCGCGGGCAGGACGCGGGCGGTCAACGTCCCGCCCTCGATCTCGTGCAGGGCGTCGATCAGCGCGGAGTGCAGTTGCGACACCAGGGCTTCCGGTCCGTCGCGGAGTCCGCCGTCGTCGAGGAGGATCACCCTGGCCCCGCGCTTCCTGGCCGATTCCACGGCGCGGCTGACCCCCTCGTCGGACGCGAGCACGGGAGCACGGAGGGTATCGCGCAAGCGCTCCTCCAGTAGTCCGCATTCCTCGCGGCATCTGTCGCCGAACTCGTCCCCGGTCGCGGACCGCTCGAGGAGCGGCCGGGCAAGCAGGTCCAGCCGGGTGAGCTGGGAGTCGCGTTCGCGCAGCACGGCCTGGGTCATCGCCTCGTCGGCGGCCCGCTCGGACTCCTGCTCGCGCAGCCTGAACACCGCGGGGCCAACCGGTCGGATGCTGAACGCGAAGAACACCGACATCAGCACGGGTGCGAGATTGATTGAAGCCAAACGGATTCCGGTGCCCCAGCCCTGGCCCGTCGCGTCGGACCAGGCCCCGCTGGTGAGGACCATCAGCGCGGCGCCGGCAAAGGCGTACGGCGCACGGCCGCGCACCGACATGTACACCAGCACAGCGGTCACCGCGCGAATCTGCCAGGCGGAGTCCAGAGTCCAGCCCGGCACGGGCAGCTGCCACAGGACCAGTGCGCACGCGACCGGTCCGAGAGCGGCGAGTGCGAGCGTGTAGGCCATCGGCAGCGGGTCCCCGGGGACGGCGATGATCACCACAGCCGCGGCGGTGACCAGCACGGCTGCCAGGACGATCGGCCAGACGTGCTGCACCCCGTCGAGATTGGCGAGGGCCGCCACGGTGAAGCTCAGGCAGAACAGTGCGGTGAGCACCTTCGCCGCCGGACGGTCCATGCCGAGCAGCACGCGCACGTCGCGCACGTCGCGCGGCGGGATCCCGCTCACGGCGCCGCCCATCGGAGCGTGACCTGGGTGCCGCGGTCCGGGATCGAGTGGATCTCCGAGGTGCAGCCGGCCGCTGTCATGCGTGCACTGATGCTCACGCTGATCCCCAAGCGGTACTGCGGGACCCGGGCCGGATCGAAGCCGCGGCCGTTGTCGGCGACAAGCACCCGCAGGCCCTCGGTGTCCACATCGATGACCACCAGTCGGTCGGCCTCCACCTCCGGGTGGTCGGCGTGCCGCAGGCTGTTCCGCAGCGCCTCGGCAGCGGCGGAGGCCATCGCGCGCGCGACCTCCCTGGGAACGGTCAGCGCCGCGTCCCGGACCTCGAGGTCGACTGACGCGTTCTCGTCGACCTCGACCAGCGCGGTGCGGATCAGCGCCACCGCGGCGTCCACGTCGAGGTCCTCGGTGGCGACGTCGCTGGCGCGTAGCCGATCGAGTTCAGCCAGCGCGACGGCCGACTGCCCGCTGAGATGATCGGTGTTGCCATGCCGGTAGATGCCGAGCATCGTCGACATGATGCGGTCGTGGATGAGCCCGTCGAACCGTTTGCGTTCCACGTTCCGCGCGGAGGCGGCGGCGGTCGCCGCGGACTGGCGCTCGGCTGCGGCGAGGGTGCGGTCGAGGGTGCGTCCGGATTGGACCGCGGCGATGGTCGCGACGACGAACAGGCTGTTGGTCATCACGACGTTGAAGGTCTCCGCCAGCAGTGGACTCTGTGAGTCACCGCGGGTGACGTGACGGATCACTTCTGCAGTGCTGGCGCTGACCACGAGGTACAGCACGCTCGGCGCCGGCCGCCAGCTCAACGCCGCCGCCATCGCCACCAGGCCAGGGATCGCGGACATCCACACCTCGCGGGTCGGCGAGATCTGTCCCTGCAGCGCGACCAGCCAGCCGGCTGCCGCGAGGAGGTAGGTCGCGGCGCAGAGCGGGCCGAGTCCGCGAACCCAACGGAGGTCCTTGGCGAAGCTTGCGGGCCACAGGGCGAGCAGGGGAGCGAAGACGACAACCGCGGCCACCGGGGTGTACCACGGTGCGAGCTCACGGGACTGGATGATGAGGATGGGAATCAGCACCACGCAAAAGACCAGCGCTCCGGCGCCGATCACGCGGGCAAAGGTGCGGATGATCTTCTCTTCGGCGGTGCCGATCCGATTGGCGCGTCTCGTCATCCGCGTCGGCGGTCCGTCATTCACGCGGGCACGGCGGAAGGCCGATTCACAGCTCGTCGAGCGAGATCAACTCGTCCTGGACGGCGCGTGCGACGAGTGCCGCCTTCGTCGGGGCCGAGCGGCCGACCTGGTTGTACTTGGCGCGGATGCGTGCGAGATGGGTGTTCACAGTGCCGACGGACAGGTACAGGTCGGCGGCGACGGTGTTCTTGGAATCGCAGCGCAGCCACTGGAGCAGCACCTCGACCTCGCGCGGCGACAGCGACGGCCGGCGCAGGCTGCGCGGTTCCGGTCGCGCCGCGAGGGCGTGCGCATGGTGGTGCTGTTCGTCGACTGCGGTTCTCATGTCACGACCCCCGGACGTACGCGGCTGGCCGAGGGCACGACCCCTCGTCGCGGGCCCTCCTTGCGGATCGAGGCTATGGGGTGGGACGCGATCTGCCGAGACGGCAGTTTCCTGCCCATGAAACCAGGGGCACGGTTAGCTGAGCGAAGCTTCGGCGTCCGTGGGGTGGCCGTCGTGGTCGAACTCGGTGCGTCGAACCCGGTCGGCGCTGCTGGCGAGCACCGTTGCCATCGTGGCGCGGCCGGGGGGTAGGACGCGCACCGTGATCGCCCCGTCGGTCGCCGCGGCGAGCTCGGCCGCCACCATGCCGAGGAATCGGTCGGGCGCCCCGCCCCCGTCGTCCACGGCACGGTCGTCGAGCAGGACGACCTCGACTCCCCTGCCCCGGGCGGCGCGAGCGGCGGCGGACACGACAGGTCCGGAAAGGCCAGGGGCACGCAGGATGTCGCGCAGGTGCGCCTCGAGTAGTCCGCAGGCGATCCGCTCGTCCTCATCGAGTTCGACGCCGGTGGCGATCCGGTCGAGCAGCGGCCTGGCCAGCTCGTCGAGGCGCCGCAGTTGCCGGTCGCGTTCCTCGAGCACCGCGGAGTCGGCGGCCTCGGCGGCGACGCGCCGGACGGTCTGCTCGCGGAGCTCGAAGATCTCTCTCGCGGCGGGCCGGACGGTGTAGGCGACGAAGGTGGCCATCAGCAGTGGCGCCATGTTGATCGCCGACATGCCGAGGCCGTAGCCGGCACCCTGCCCGGTACGCATCGCCCACAGCACGCAGCTGGCGAGCATCGCCGTCATGCCGAGCCAGCCGAGCGCGATCCGGCCGCGCACGCACATGTACGCCAGGATCGCGGTTCCCGCGCCAAGCGGCCAGGTCTGCAGCAGCCCGTCGACCGGGACGGGGACCACGGACAGCACCAGGTTGAGCGCGATCGGGCCCGCGAGTGCCATTGCCACCGCCGGACGGAATGGCAACGGGTCTCCCGCGATCCGGACGAGGGTGATCGCGCCGGCGCTGACGACGAGCCAGGCCGCCAGCTCAGCCCACACCGCGCCGGGTCCTGGGCTCGAGCTGAGGGAGAGCAGCAGGAAGGTCAGCACATAGGCCGCGACGAGGGCCTTCGCTCCGCGCGTGTGCAACCCGAGCAGCTCACGGACGTCCCGCGTTCCGCCCGCGGTGCTCATGACGAGCTCCAGGCCAGGTGGACCCGGGTGCCTGCCCCCGGCGCGGTCTCGATCCGGGCGGACCCGCCGTGGAGCTGTCGCATCCGCCCGTGGATGCTCACGGACACCCCGAGTCGGTGTGCGGGGACCGCGGCGGGGTCGAAGCCCCGCCCGTCGTCCGCGACGATGACGGCGATCCCCTCCCGTGCCACCGCGACCTCCACCGAGCGGGTCGCCGCCTCGCCCGCGTGGCGACTGCTGTTGCGCAGTGCCTCCGCCAGGGCCGCGGCCAGGGCCCGGGCCGTCTCGGCCGGGACGGTGAGAGTCTCTGCGCTGTCGTGCCTTTCGACGCGCAACGCGACTCCCTCGTCCACATCGGTCGCCGCAGCGCGGAGGAGGGAGAGCGCCTCCTCACAGCCGAAATGCTCCTGCGCGCCCCGACCGTCGCGCAGGGCATCGAGCTGGCGGAGGGTCGTGGTCGCGAGACGGCTGACCGCGGGCGTCGCACCCAACCGGGACGCGGCCAGCAGGGTGGACATCACGCCGTCGTGGATCAGTGCGTCGAAGCGTTCCCGTTCGACGGTGCGGGCGCGACGTGCGGCTGCGGCGGCCGCCGCGGCGTGGGTGGCGTCGGTGGTGGCATCGAGGACCCGGCCGGTGCGCAGCGCCATCACCGCCGCGCCGACGAAGAGCGTGCAGAACATGATGGCAAAGGTGATCTCCGGGAGCAGCAGCTCCCTTGGGGCGTCCTCGTGTGCGGCGAAATTGACGATCTGGACCGCGACGCACCCGATCATCAAGTGCGCGAACATCACCCATGTCGGCCATGTCGAAACGACCGCGAGGCTCGCCAGGCCAGGGAAGGTGGCCAACCACAGGAGCTCGCCACTGGGGAGTGGGGGGCCGTTCCAGGCCAGGGGCCAGCTGAACACCGCCAGCAGGAACGCCGTCGCAGCGACCCCGGAGGCGATTCGCATGGGCCGGGTGTCGCGGCGGAACGACAGCGCGCCGGGTAGCAGCCCCGACCCGTACACGGCGGCCACGATGACGGGGGTCCACCAGGCGTCCATCCGCGGTGCCATGGATATCGCGGCAGGCAACAGCAGGATCAGGTAGGCCGCGTAGCCGGCGCTGATCAACCGCGCGACCATCCGTGAGATGTGATCGGAGGACTCGTCGCGCCGACTGTTCGCCGGTGTGGTCACGGCCGGCCGGGGTGCAGCAGCGGTGGCGGCAGCCACCCGTCCTCCACCGCCCGCTTGTACAGATCGGTTTTGGTCCGGGCGGGCCTGCCGGCTTCGGCGTACTTGGCCCGGATCCTGGCCAGGTAGTCGTTGACGGTGTGCGGGGCGAGGCCGGTGAGGCTGGCGACGCGGGCGGCTTTCTCGCCGGAGGCATAGAGCGCGAGCACATCTCGTTGGCGAGGGCTGAGGCCGACGTCGTGCAGGCCGGGGTCGCCGTCGATCGCGGCGGCCCATTCGGTGGTCACCACCTGCTCGCCGTTCGCGGCCGCGGTGATAGCGGCGACGACGGTGGCGGTGGGCTCGGACTTACGCAGCACGCCGAGTACCCCGGCCTTGGCGGCGAGCCGCACCAGGTAGGGATTCTCCGCCCCCGTGAACACGAGCGTCTCGAGTCCTGCGGCCCGTAGTTGCTCGACATTCGTCTTGGGGGAGGAGCCGTCGGAGAGTCGAAGGTCGAGGATCACGAGATCCAGATCGACTCCGAGCGTGAGCAGTTCGGGCACGGTGGGGGCCGACGCCACGATCACCAGATCCGGTTGGTCGGCCAGCATCGCCTCGAGGCCCATTGCGACGGATTCGTGGTCCTCGACGATGCCGACGCGTCGTGGGCCCACTTCGGCCAAGGGGAGATGGTCTGCGTTCGACGAATTCTCGGTCAATCTGCTCCTCGCACCGGGGGTTCTCGGCACCGTGCCCATCGCGTTATCGGGCGGGCTGCGGATGACGTTAACAGCCGGCCTCGACGCTCGAGGGCTCGACCGGCATTCACCATTCCATGCGAAGTGTAATTACGTTACGTAATCGATTTCGGGCGCGGTATCCGCCGAATGAGGGACAGTCGATTCAGGGGCATGTGTAACGGATAGTCACTGGTAGGCGATGGATCTGGCTCGCTCTATCGGGAAATGAAATGGTTCTGGACAGATGTTCAAGATCATTTGGACAGTTGCCCTGAAAGCCCGGAAATTCGATACGGCGTTGTGATAAACACATGCAATCGCAAACCGGTTACCGGAGTCAGGCACCGCCTCACCTGCGAACCGGCCGCGATGTCGAGACCCTCTGAACGAGCACGGATGTCCGAAACCGAGCCCACCCGACCGGGCGCACGTAACCAGATCCGATCACCGACTCTCCCTGACCCCCGACGGGGGTCCGACGAAAGCTGAGCTCATACATGAACAAGCAGACCAAGGGCGCCATCGCCGCCGGCGCGGCCGCACTCCTCCTCGCAGGTGGCGCGGGCACCATGGCCGCATGGAACTCCTCGCAGACTGTCGGTGGCGGCGCCGTGAACTCCGGCACCTTGTCGCTGACGCAGACGGGTTCTACGGGATGGACCGAAGGCAACGGCACCGCCATCGCCGACATCTCCCAGTTCAAGGCCGTGCCCGGCGACGTCGTCGTCTACAACGCCAGCTTCAACGTCGGCGCGAAGGGTAAGAACCTGCACGCGACCCTGACGGCCGACCCCGCCACGATCACCGGTGGCGCCGAGCTCCTCGCGGCTCTGGGGCAGGAGACCGTCGCGACCATCGGCGGCGCACCGCTGGCCGGTGGGGCCATCACCGAGGCCAACGACAACAGCACGGTTGACGTGAAGGTGAAGTTCACCTTCAACAACGCCACCACCGGCACCACCGCACAGGGGCAGAGCGTCAACCTGTCGAACTTCGCCGTCAAGCTGCAGCAGAACTAGCTCGAATCCGCCTGGCCGTCATCCGGCGAGCACCCGCAGGCATCGGTAGTCGGCCCGGCCCGATCCCGGGCCGACGACCGATGCGGGGATCGCGGGTCGGGTGATCAATCGCTTCCCGCGTCGGCATCGCCACGCACACATCGACTTTCGGCGCCGCGGCGCCCCGTAGGACTGAGCAGGAAAGGCACATCAATGTCTCGTCAAGAGGTTTCGAGTTCGGTGTCGGGGCTGGGCGCCCGGGCGCGTTCTGTGATGTCGGGGCGAAAGCCGCGGGCGATTGCGTCGTTGGGGATCGTGCTGGGTCTCGGAGCGATCGGGACGCTGGCGGCATGGAGTGACACGGCGACGGCGACCTCCGGTGTGTTCAGCACGGGTTCGATCGATCTGCAGCTCAACGGGGATTCCGGGTCGACTGTCGGGTTCACGACCCTGACCAAGACCGGGATGATGCCGGGCAACAGTGTGGCGGCGACGCTGCCGGTGAAGAACAACGGTTCGGGCCCGTTCTCGTACACGATGGCGGCGTCGTCGACGTCCTCGGCGTTGGCGCAGTACCTGAAGGTGACGGTGTCCACCGGGACGTCGAACGGTACGGCGTGCAGCGGTGGCACGGTGATCGCGAACAGCATCGCCCTGGTGTCGGGCGGATCGGCCAACCTGATCGGGACGGGTCGTTCGCTGGCCAACGGCGTGAGCGAGACCCTCTGCTTCCAGGTGGTGTTGGACTCGACGGCGCCGACGGCCGCGCAGAACCAGACGGTCAACACCTCGTTCAACTTCAACGCGACGACGGCCTGAGCGCGCCATGACCGACCACCAGAATCCAGTGGATTCCACGAGTTCTCGCTCCGGGCGTGACATCGCCCTGAATGTGGGCGCCATCGCGGGCCTGATCTGCGTCCTGGCCGCCGCGGCGTCGTTCTTCTTCGGCATCAAGCCGCTGATCTTCCGCTCCGGGTCGATGTCTCCCGAGATCTCCACCGGGGCCCTCGCGCTCTCGAAGCCCGTGCCGGCCTCCGAGCTGAGCGTCGGCGACATCGTCAGCGTCCAGAACGAGCAGGGCACGCGGATCACCCACCGCGTGCACGAGATCGTCTCCGCCGACGGCGACAGCTCCGTGCTGATCCTCAAGGGCGACGCGAACCAGGACGCCGACATCTCCCCGTACACGGTCACCGAGGCCGATCGGGTGTTCTTCAGCCTTCCCGGACTGGGATACGTGGTGGCCTGGCTGTCCTCGCCGATCGCGATCTTCCTCGGCGGCGCCTTTGTCGGCGGCCTGATGGTCATCGCTTTCCGTCCCACCTCGGGCCGCAAGGGCGATGACAATGGGGATGCCGGAACCGGTGGCGCCCCGGCCGAACAGGACCAGACAGTGTCGATGCAGGATCAGGTGATGTCGCAGCCGAGCCAGGACGCGGCGGCCGGAACCGACGCTCCGACACAGCGTTTCGCGGTGCCGGCTCGGTCGCTGATGGCCCTCGGTGCGGCGTCGTTGGCGGTGCTCGGCATGACGCAGGTCGCCGGCACCAGCGCCGCGTGGACCAAGACGTCCGCCGCGACAAGCTCGTTCGGATCGGCGATCGACTTCCTGCCCGCTCCGAAGTGGCTGGGCTGCGAGAGCAACAGCAGCTACGTCCGAATGAAGTGGGAGCATCTCGGGCCTGGCTACACGTACGACATCAAGCTTTATGACGCCTGGGGTGGCAGCTGGAATCCCACGATTCCGCCGAACAAGGGTGACCAGGTCTACATCGATGTGAACGCCTACAACAACGTCTACGAGACGGCCTCGTCGTCCCGTATCGAGGTGAAAGCGGTGCGGAACGGGCAGGTCGGAACCGGCATGGTCGGCGAGAAGATCTGGGCCTTCACGCTCTGGAACATCAAGTGCGACGGCAAGATCTCCAGCGGATCCCAGGCGCTGATGGCTCCCGGTGGGGCCGAGGCGATGATGGCCCGAGCGGCTGCGCCTGAGTCCACGACGACCGCGCCGTCCACGACGTCTGCGCCGCCGTCCACGACGACGACCGCGCCGTCCACGACGTCTGCGCCGCCGTCCACGACGACGACCACGACGACCGCGCCGACCACGACGACTGCGCCGCCGTCCACGACGACGACCGCGCCGACCACGACGACTGCACCGTCGACCACGACGACCGTGCCGACGACCACCACGACCACCACGACGACCGCGCCGCCGACCACGACGACGACCGAGCCCCCGCCGCGGCGGAGGCCGTTGTGGCACAGGAGTCCTCGCCGACGCTCGGCGGTCTGACTCTGAGCAATCCGTCGCCGTCGGGAACGTACAAGGCCGGAGTGTCCGGTTCGAACGCGGTGGTGACCGATGCCTCGGGTGCCGAGGTGTTCAGCACCCCGGCGGGTGCGAACGCGATGGTGAAGTGGCAGGACGGGGCCGACCGGCTGTGGATCATCGACGCCGACGCGCTGTACGTGGTTGATGGTTCGTCGGGCTGGAAGAAGACGAAGGTCGACCCGAAGACCGGTGACGTGCCGGCCGCGATCGCGGAACTCGTCAAGTAGCAGCCCGCTTCGGCGCCGAATTATCCAACCCCGACGGGGTTCCGACGAAAGCTGATCATCAGATGAACAACAAGATGAAGGGCGCGATCGCGGCTGGGGCCGCGACCGTCCTGCTGGCCGGCGGTGCAGGCACCTTGGCGGCGTGGAACTCGGGTGCCAGCATCGGCGGCGGTGGGGTGGGTGCCGGTGCGCTCGCCCTCACGCAGAGCGGCGCGCCGAACTGGAAAGACCAGAACGGCGCCGTCTCCATCACCGGTTTCCGGGCGGTGCCGGGTGACGTCGTCACCTATACCGCGAGCTTTACGGTGACCGCACAGGGCACCAACCTTCGGGCGAACCTCGCCGTCGACGGCGCCACCATCACCGGCGACCCGGCGCTCAAGGCCGCGATGACGACCGCCGTCACCGCGACCGTCAACGGGGCACCGCTCCCGTCGGGCGCTGGGGGTGCCGTGATCACGCCCGCGCAGAACGGAAAGGTTGTCGACGTGAAGGTGACCTTCAACTTCGCGCAGGGAACCCGGGCGTCACGGCGCAGACCGCCCAGATCGATCTGTCCAACTTCAACGTCACTCTGAAGCAGGTGTAGGCACCATGTCGAACAAGACTCGTTGGTTGGCGATCGGTGGCGCCGCGGTCGTCGGAGTGGCGCTGATGTCGGCCCAGCAGACCGGCGCGCTGTGGAGCAAGTCCGTGGCCGTCGATGCAGGCGCGATCCACGCGGGCATCCTGGATCTGTCTGTGGGACAGGGCGGCACCACGAACTACCCCTTCTCTGCGCTGGCGGGGGCGAACCTGATGCCAGGGGCGTATGCCCAGGCGCCGGTGACCATCTACAACTCGGGCAACGTGCTGATGAAGTACCGGCTGCAGAATGCCGCGCAGTCCAATGCCGCTGTGCCGCTGGAGCTGACGGTCTCGATGGTGGGCTCCGAGTCCGCGTGTCCCGCGCAGGGTGACCCTGCAGGCGCGACGCAGCTCTACGCCGGCGCGATGATCGGTGCGCAGGCCCCGGCCGCGCCGGAGTGGCGCACGGTGCAGCCGGGCGCGAGTGAAGTGCTGTGCCTGCGGGGCACGGTGGGGGCCGCGGCGGCGCCGAGCGCAAGCACCACCGCGACGTTCACGTTCGCGGCCGAATCCCGATGAGCCACGCGGTGCAGGACGCCGGTCCGGACACCAGTGCGTGGGGTTGGGTCAAGAGCATCGTCTCGTGGCTGCTGCTCTTGGTGCTGGTGGCGATCCTCGCGCTGACGATCGTCATCCCGCGGCTCACCGGGTCGACGCCCTACACCGTGCTCACGGGCTCGATGGTGCCCACCTATCCGCCCGGAACCCTGATCGTGGTGAAGCCCCAGGATCCGGCAGCGCTGATCGCGGGTGACGCGATCACATTCCAGAAGGAATCGGGAAAGCCCGAGGTGGTCACCCATCGCATCACCATGGTGCGCAAGAACTCGCAGGGCGAGACCACCTTCGTCACCCAGGGTGACGCGAACCCATCGCCGGACACCAATCCGGTTGTTCCCGAGCAGGTTCGAGGCAAGGTCTGGTACAGCGTGCCCTACATGGGATACGTCAACAGCCTGATCACCGGCAAGCAGCGGGCGCTGATGATCACGGTTGTGGTCGGTGGGCTGTTCCTCTACGCCGGGTGGATGTTCGTCGGCGCGTTCCGGGAACGGTCGCGCGACAAGTCCAAGCCCACCGACGACTTCAAGCCCGCTGACGCCTAAACCGAACCCGCTCACCGTTCCGCCGATGTGCCGCAGGGCGCGAAGACCGACAGCGCAGGGCACCGCGCCGGCGCCTCCCGTTTCTGGGTGGTGTCGGGCGGTGCCCTGTGGTTTCGCTGTTAGGCGGCGAAGGTGAGTTGGTTGCGCCGGTTGTGTGCCGGCAGTGGTTTTCGTTGGGGGTCGATCCAGGCGGGTGGGGTGAACCAGGGGTGGCCGTCGTCTTTGCTGATGTGAACGGTCCAGTCGCCGCGGTGGATGGTGGTGTGGTGGAAGCGGCAGAGCAGTACCAGGTTTGACAGGTTGGTGGGTCCGCCGTTCGACCAGTGGATTATGTGGTGGCCTTCGGTCCAGGCGGCGGGTCGTCCGCAGCCGGGGAAGGCGCAGCCGCAGTCTCGCGCGGCCAGGGCGCGGCGGAGTTTGCGGGGGATCAGGCGGGTGGTGCGTCCGACGTCGATGGGGTTGCCGTCGGAGTCCATGGTGATGGGGGTGATGTCGGCGTCGCAGGAGATTCGGGCGGCGAGGTCGAGCGAGATCGGCCCCAACCAGGGCATCCAGGCCGGTCCGCGCCGGCGCCCCTTGTGGTGGTGGCGGCGAGGTCGTCGGCGTCGACGAAGACGTTGATGTGCGGTCGTTCGCCACCCTCGATGGACGCCTGCCCGGAGTCCAGATATGAGCGGACGATGTGGGTGAGGGCGTCGGCTCGGCGTTGGGCTGGGGTGCGTTGGTCTTTGCTGTGTTGTCCGTCGCGGTTGTCGGCTCCGGGGCGCGGCTTGGACAGTGCCGAGAGTGCTGTGAGGAGGGCTTCGCCGGAGGCGGCGTCGAGGTGTCCTTTGAGGTGGACGCGGCCGCCGAGTCCGGGTGAGGCGTGGAATTCGTTGAGTTCGGTGTTCTCGGAGTCGGGGTTCTTCTTGTCCCCGTTGAGGATCAGCTCGAGTGCCTTCGCGCGCCGGGCGAGGGTGGTGGAGTCTTCGGTGCGGGCGGCGTAGAGGAGGTAGCGGGCGCAGGCCTCGGTTCGGGTGGCGTCGGTTCCGACGATGTCGAACACATTCTCGCCGTCGCCGTCGCCGTCGCCGTCGCCGTCGCCGTCGCCGTCGCCGTCACCGGAAGCGTCGCTGTCGGTCTCGGTTGCGGCGTTGTCGTCGGAGCGGGCCGGGGCATCAGGGTCGGGCACCTTGTTCAGGAGTTCGACGATCACCCGGATCTGGTCGTAATCGGTGTCGCCGGCGTCGAATGCGGCGGCGACCTCCGGATGATTGGCCAGTTCCCGCCCGAGTTTGACGATCTTGTTCGCCTGGCCGGGGGTCATGGTGGCCGCGCCGGCGAGCCAGTTGCCGGGGGAGGAGGCCCCGACCTGTTCGGCCACGCACCGCTGATCGACCTGGTGCATCAGACGCACCCGCAGCGCCTCGAGCTGCCGCATCCGCAACGAAAGCTCGGGAATCAACCTGAGGAGTTCGGCCTCCGCGAGCTGCCACGCGGCCACATCCGGTGGCGCGGTGAGCATCTCGTCGAGATCCATGTTCGAAGCTTACTCGCACATATGTTCGATTACAAGGCCGCGTTGATTGACCCCGCGGAGATCCTCGCAATCGATCAACCCCAGACGCTGATCCCGACCGTGACTGCCGAACCGGGTAGCTTCGGCTCGTGGTTTCTGTCCCAGACGCGTACTCCGGTCGTCCCCTTCGGCTCCCCGCGCCCCCGACCGTGGAAAACATGCCCCTTATCGCGCATGCATGCTCGGACTCCGTTCGCGCCAACACCGGACACAACCTTCCCTTCACGATCGCATCGACCCGCGACATCGACATGTACCTCGGGGAGATTCGTGATCAAGAGGGCGGAAGCAACGACCTCGCAGAGCTCGTCTTCAAGTTCGGCAGCTACCTCGGCGAACTCCTGGTTCGCCACGCTGGAGCGCGATGGGTTGAGCCGCCCGCCGAACTCGGTGGTTGGCCCGGTGTCGAACTCCCCGGCGGAACATTCGGAGACCCCATCGGCAAAGCGTTCAAGCGTGTGGACAACGGCCCAGAGGACAGCGTGGTGTCCTTCATTGACGTGACGATGGAACTGGCTCGGGGTACTCCGAAGCGGCGCTGGTTCAAGAAGGACAAATAGCCTGGATTGATCACAAAACGCCCCCACCGTGGCGGTGAGGGGCGTTTTGCGGTGAAGCCCTGGGGCTCGGCCGATTACGAGCCGAAGATGCTGCCCAAATCGCCGAGCGAGCCGGAGGAGGATCCGGCGGAGCCGGCGCCCGGCTCGACCGGGGTGGTGGTGACGGTGACGGTGAGGACCTCGGAGGTGGAGACGATGAAGCCGTCGGCACCGTTGTAGACGGCGGTGATGCTGTGCGCGCCTGCGGTGGTGAGGATCTGCGTACGCTTCGCGACGCCGTTGGTCAGCGGCACCGGCTGACCGATGCTGGCGCCGTTGTCCTTGAACTGGACGGTGCCCGTGGCGCCGGCAGGGGCCACGGTCGCGGTCAGCTCGAAGGCGGTGGTGGAGTTGGCGGTGGCCGGTCCGGTCAGCGTGGTGGTGGTTGCGACCGCGGCGGCGTCCTGCTCGAAGTCGAGCGCGAAGTCCGGGTTGACCGACTGGTTCTGGGACTCGTTGCCTGCATCGGCGGGCATGCCGACCACCAGCATCACCTTGGCGGTCTGCCCGGCGCCGAGGTGGGTCGACTGGAGCTCGGTGCCCGGCGCGGCCAGGTTGTTGGTGAGGTCCACGATGGCGCCCGAGGCGTCGTTGACCTCCACGCGCACGTACGCCTGCATGTCCGGAGCGGTCTTCGTCCAGTTCCCGAGGTACACCTGCAGGGTGCCGCCCTGGCTGGTCGGGTTCTTGGCGTAGAACGTGGTGGTGAGTTCTCCGCCGGGGATCAGCTCGCCCTGGAAGTCGGGGATCTGGGACATGTCGCCCCAGACCGAGTTGTCCGCGGAGTACTGAAGGGAAGCGGGGTCGGCCTGCGCGGCCGCGGGCAGCACCAGTGCACCGAACGCTGCCAGGAACAGTGCAAGAATCGCGCCGCCAAAGGCAGTGGTCAGCCGCTTGCGGCCGCCGGGTGCGCTGATGGTTGTCTTCATGGCGCGGAGCCTAATCGGGCGAGTGACCCAAGCGTTCAGTTTCGGTTAAACAATCTTGTCGGCTGAACGCAGGACAATTGTGCACGCTGTGTCGTCCCCGGCGGGGTGAAATGCGCACGTGTGCCGAGGGCGTGTTCGGGGGAGTAAGGTATCGGGGTCCGAAAGAGTCGAGGGAAGAGGAGGTGTGGCTTGCCGTGAAGAGCCAACCTCCGAGTACCTACCGAAGTCGCCGTTAGCCCCGTCGGGCACCCCTGCCCCACATCAGGCGACTTCTCCGATCACACCCGCGCCGCTCCAATCCGCGGCACGCGCCAGTGCATCCGACTCATGCGAAAGCCGCCCTCATGCGTGAAAAGCGACCCTTCCGTCCGCTGCTTCCCAGCCGATCCGCCAACCCCTCGAGCGATCTGATCGTCCCCGAGCACTCGATGGCTCCGCACCCGACACCGCCCACCCCGGCGGTGGTGCCGGTGGAGGCAAGCGTGGTCAACAGTGCGGTCTACCGCGACGGCGCCCGGATCGAGACGCCCGCCAGCCTGGCCGAGGCACTGCGCAGCCTGCCGGACGAGTCGTCCATGGCGTGGATCGGGATGTACCGGCCGGACGAGGAGCAGCTGCAGGCCGCAGCCAAGCAGTTCGGGCTGCACGAGCTGGCGGTCGAGGACGCCATCGTCGCGCATCAGCGACCCAAGCTCGAGCGCTACGGTGACACGCTGTTCGTGGTGCTGCGGGCCGCCCGCTACCTGGACGAGACCGAGCGGGTCGACTTCGGCGAGCTGCACGTCTTCTGTGGTCCGACGTTCGTGATCACGGTGCGGCACAGCGAATCCCCTGACCTGTCCGCGGTGCGCAGACGAATGGAGAACGACCCGGAGCTGCTCAAGCTCGGTCCGGAGGCGGTGCTCTACGCGATCCTGGACGCGGTGGTCGACGGGTACGCCCCGGTTGTCGCCGGACTACAGAACGACATCGACGAGATCGAGACCGAGGTCTTCAGCGGTGACCCGAAGGTGTCGCGGCGCATCTACGAACTCTCCCGCGAGGTCATCGAGTTCCAGCGCGCCACCAAGCCGCTGCTCGACATGCTGCGTGGGCTGTCCGCGGGTTTCGAGAAGTACAACACCGACGAGGAACTGCAGAAGTACCTGCGCGACGTCACCGACCACGCCACCACGGTGGTCGAGCGGGCGGACGGGTTCCGGCAGCTGCTCGGCAACATCCTCACGGTGAACGCGACCCTGGTGTCGCAGACCCAGAACGAGGAGATGTCGGCGCTCACCCAGGCCAGTTACGCACAGAACGAGGAGATCAAGAAGGTCTCCGCGTGGGCGGCAATTCTGTTCGCCCCCACACTGATCGGCACCGTCTACGGCATGAACTTCGACAGCATGCCGGAACTGCACTGGGTGGGCGGTTACCCGATGGCGCTGCTGATGATGGCGCTCACGTGTATCACCCTGTACACGATCTTCAAACGCCGCGGCTGGCTGTAGGGAGCGGCTACAGGTCGTCCGTGCAGACGGCGAACCTGCGCTCGTCGTAGACGAATCCGCTAGGGGTGGAGCACTTCTCGACGTCCGTGACGTCGGTGATGATCTCCGCCACCCGGACGCCCTCGCGGGTGGGGGTCGCACAGTCGATGTGGATGGGCTGATCGTCGGCCAGATCCATGCATCCGCCGACCACCCAGTCGATGTCGAGGCAGAGTGCGCCCTGCTCGTCGCCCATCAGGGTCTCGTAGTAGTACGAATCGGCATCGCTCACGCACTGCGCGTTGGTCGGCGCCTTCCCGATCACCTTGTAGTTCGCCGGGGCGCTGCCGCATGGGGCCTTCGCCACGTTCGCATCGTCGACCGTGCCGGTCAGCTCGACGCACTCGCCGATCTCGACGTCGATCTCCACGGTGCCCCCTGCGTCCGCTTCCGGTACCTCAGGCAACAGGGTGTCGGCCACGACGCCGCCTGCTTCGGGCACCGCCCGGCCGGTGATGTCGCTGCCGCAGGCGCCGAGCGTGAGGGCAGCGAGCATCAGGCTCGCGGCGGCGAGTCCACGCTGGAGGCGGTTGAGCGTCATAGTGCAATTGAATCACCCGGCTCCGGCCCGGCCGCCGCTCGTCCCGTCCGCACCGGGAAACCCCTCCCGTCGACGGCGGGGCCGCCATACGCTGGTCGGGGAGTTTCCGTCACCGACGAGTGAGGAAGACCGATGAGCGATCACGTCTACAGCGTCACCGAGGTCGTGGGTTCCTCGAGCAAGGGGATCGACGACGCCATCGCGCAGGCGGTGGCCCGGGCGAGTTCGACCGTCCGCAATCTCGAGTGGTTCGAGGTGGTGGGCACCAGGGGGCACATCCAGGACGGCGCCATCGGGCACGTCCAGGTGACCCTCAAACTGGGGTTCCGGCTCGACGCCGAATGAGCGCGTTCCCACGCGCCGACCGATGAGTTCCTGCTCCCCGCGGGGTCATAGTTACGGCAATGCCGTTGACGACGATGCAGAGGGAGGCCGGCGGTGGCGGGCTATGTGCGGCTGGGGGACCTGAACACCTGGTACGACGAGCACGGTGAGGGCGAGCCGCTCGTCTTGCTGCACCCGGGCGGCGTCGACGCGCGCGCCTTCGGCCCGAACATCGACGGGTTGGCCCGCCGGTTTCGGCTGTTCACCCCCGAGCGTCGCGGTCACGGACACACGCCGGACGCGCCCGGCCCCATCACCTACGACCTGATGGCCCGGGACACCATCGCGTTCCTCGAATCGGTCCCACGCGCGCCTGTCCACCTGCTCGGCTGCAGTGACGGCGCCACCGTGGCCCTGCTGGTAGCACTCCGCAGGCCCGATCTGGTCCGGCGGCTGGTCTGCGTCGCGGGCGTCTTTCACAGGGATGGCTGGGAACCGGGGGTCGTGGATGCGGACCAGCCGCCGCCCGCCTTCCTCGCGGACATGTACGCCGAGGTGTCACCGGACGGTGCCGGGCACCACCCGGTCGTGGCCGCGAAGCTGAACCGGATGCACCTCGAGGAGCCGACGCTGACCGTGGACGACCTGCGACGGGCCACCGGCCGGACGCTCGTGATGGTCGGTGACGACGACGAGGTGACCCTCGAGCACGCGCTCGCGCTGTACCGCGGCCTGCCGAATGCCGAGCTCGCGGTGGTACCGGGTACCTCGCACGGCCTGCTGGTGGAGAAGCCCGAACTCTGCAACCGGATCATCCTGGACTTCTTGACCACCGAACCGGTGCCGACGATGGCGCCGATCCGACGGGCGCGCGGCGCGTGACCGCGCCTGTTGGAGGATCGGCAGCGGCAAGGGCGCGTTCCCTCGCCAATACCGGCCCGGTGCGCAAGTATGGGTGCGTGGAGCTGCCGCTGACACCGCCCCTGCAACCGATGCTGGCGAAGGCCGCGCCTGCGGTCCCGACTCAGCCCGACGGCGAGGAGCCGGTGTGGTCGTACGAGCCGAAGTGGGACGGATTCCGCGCCATCGTCTTTCGTGACGGTGACGAGGTGGTCCTGAGCTCCCGGAGCGGAAAGGACCTGGGCCGCTACTTTCCCGAGATGATCGCGGCGGTTCGGGCCGAACTGCCCGTCCGGTGTGTGCTCGACGGTGAGCTGGTGGTGCCGCGCGAGATCGACGGCCGCACCCGGCTGGACTGGGAGGCGTTGTCGGAGCGGATCCACCCTGCCGAGAGCCGGGTCACCCTGCTGGCCGAGCAGACTCCGTCGCAGCTGATCGGGTTCGACATGCTCGCGCTGGGGGACGAGGACCTGACGAAGCGGCCGTTCGGCGAGCGTCGCGACATCCTGCTCGACTACGTCGGCGGCGGCCCGTCCTGCCACGTCACCACCGCCACCACCGACGCCGCGCTCGCCCAGGAGTGGTTCCACGCCTTCGAGGGCGCCGGGCTCGACGGTGTGGTCGCGAAGAAGCTTGCGGGGCACTATCTTCCGAACAAGCGCGAGATGATCAAGGTCAAGCACGCACGGACCGCGGACTGCGTGGTGATCGGCTACCGGCCGCACAAGAGCCAGCCGGGTATCGGATCCATGCTGCTGGGCCTCTACAACGGCGACGAGCTGCACATGATCGGCGGGGCCTCCGCGTTCACCGCGGCCAAGCGGATCGAGATGCTCGAGTTGCTGCAGCCCTACCGCGAGGGTGAGGACGTGGTGTACGACGGCGAGGCCAGCCGGTGGTCGGCGGGCAAGGATCGCCAGTGGGTGCCGCTGCGTCCGGAGTTGGTGGTGGAGGTCGCGTACGACCAGATGGAGGGGGACCGGCTGCGGCACGCCGCGCGGTTCTTGCGCTGGCGGCCCGACCGCGAGGCGCGTGAATGCACCTACGAGCAACTGGAGGTCCCGGTGCGCTACGACCTGAGCGATGTGTTGGCGGGGGAGGACTGATGGCAGTGGCCGCCGATGGAGCGGAGCGACCGACGAGAAAGAAGGCTCCGGCACTGGAGCTCGACGTGGACGGCATCGCCGTCCGGCTCTCGAGTCCCGACAAGATCTACTTCCCGCAGCTCGGCGCCGACGGCGGCAGCAAGCGTGACCTGGTCGAGTACTACCGGACCATGGCCCTCTTCGACGAGGGTCGGTCCGGGATCATGACCGCCCTGCGGGACCGGCCCACCCACCTACAGCGCTTCCCGGACGGCATCGAGGGCGAGGAGATCTACCAGAAGCGACTGCCCGCCAAGCGCCCCGAGTACCTGGACACCTGCACGGTCACCAACCCCAACGGCCGCACGGCCGACGCGCTGCGGGTGCGGCACGCCGCCGACATCGTCTGGGCGGCGCAGATGGGCAACGTCACCTTCCATCCGTGGCCGGTGCGGTGTACCGACCCGGACCGGCCCGACGAGCTGCGCATCGACCTGGATCCGCAGCCGGGCACCGGGTTCGAGGAGGCTAGGGCGGTCGCGGTGGACATCGTCGCACCGCTGCTCGACGAGCTGGGGCTGGTCGGGTTCCCGAAGACCTCCGGCGGCCGCGGGATCCACGTCTACGTCCGGATCGAACCGCGCTGGGACTTCATCGAGGTGCGTCGCGCGGCCATCGCGATGGCCAGGGAGATCGAGCGCCGCGACCCGACGCGCGTGACCACCGCGTGGTGGAAAGAGGAACGCGGCGAACGGATCTTCATCGACTTCAACCAAACGGCCAGGGACAAGACGGTGGCGTCGGCCTACTCGGTCCGCAAGACCCCGCGTGCGACGGTATCGACCCCTGTCACCTGGGCGGAACTGCCGGACGTCGAGCCGGACGACTTCACCATCGCCACCGTGCCCGAGTTGGTGGCCAGGCGCGGCGACCCGGCCGCCCGGATCGACGACGTCGCGTACTCGCTGGACGCGCTGCTGGAAATGGCAGAGCGGGACGCGGCGAACGGGTTGGGCGACATGCCGTATCCGCCGCAGTACCCGAAGATGCCGGGCGAACCGAAGCGAGTGCAGCCGAGCAAGGACAGGGACAGGAAATAGTGTCACGCCTGCGCCGCGAGGATCCGGCGTGAATCGTCGAGAGACTTCGAGCTCGAGGTACTAGGCTCCGAATCAGCTGTTCAGGCACGCACGAGCATCGGAGGATGCGATGACGGAGAACCCTATCGTTGACAGCAACGAGGCAATGCTGCAGATCGGCAAGGACATCTGGTGGCTGCTGCTGATCCGCGGCATCTTCGCCGTCATCTTCGGCATCGTTGCGTTGGTCTGGCCGGGCGTCACCGTGTGGGCGATGGTGGTCGTGTTCGGCGTGTACGCGATCGTCGACGGCCTCGTCGAGGTGGTCCGGTCGATCCAGGCGCGCAAGATCGTCACCGGTTGGGTGTGGTGGCTGATCGGCGGCATCGTGTCCGTGCTCGCCGGAATCGTGGCCTTCGCGTGGCCCGAGGTCACCGTGCTGGTGGCCGTGTACGTGATCGGATTCTGGGCGATCCTGGTCGGCATCCTCGAGATCATGGGCTCGTTCAAGGTGAAATCCGTTGGCGGACAGTGGGTGTGGCTCCTGATCGCGGGCATCCTCGCGGTCCTGTTCGGGTTGCTGCTGGTCATCTTCCCGGTCGAGGGCGTCAGTAGCCTCGTCTGGCTGGTCGGCTTCTTCGCCATCATCTTCGGAATCGTGTTCGTGGCCGGGGCATTCCAGCTCCGCTCCGCAGCCAAGCGCGCGGGAGTGGTCTGACCGGCATGAGTAGGCGAGGCGGTCACTCCCGCCCGCCCGCGGGCGGCGGGAGCGCACCGACCGAGATGCACGTCGACGCGCAATTCCTGCCGTTGGCCGATCGGTTCTTCGCGATGTACCGGCATCCGAAGAACGGCGGCGGAGCCCTGACCGCCTACGTGAACGGCGAACTGGTGCTCGACATCTGGGCAGGTTGGGCGGACCGCGACCGACGCTGGCGGCGCGACAACGTCGCCTTGTCCTTCTCCACGGGCAAGGGTGTGGCCAGCACGGTGCTACACCGGCTGGCCGACCGAGGTGTCGTCGACTACGACGAACCGGTGGCGACCTACTGGCCGGAGTTCGCCTCGGCGGGCAAGGAACGGATCACGATCCGGGACATGCTCACCCACCGGGCGGGCCTGCACCGGATCCGGGGCCTGGTCCCGGGCAAGACCGGGCTCCTCGACTACGACCGTGTGGTCGCCGCGCTCGCCGCGGCGCGGCCGGACCCGCGCCGGCTCAGCGGTCCGGGGTACCACGCGGTCACGTACGGATGGATCGTCGCGGAGACGGTGGCGCGGGCGACCGGACGCAGCTTCACCGATGTGGTGCGCACCGAGATCGCGGAGCCGCTCGGCGTCGAGGAGTTCTGGTACCGGGTGCCGCCCGAGCAGCGGCACCGGATCGCGAAGCTGTTCCCGCACCTCAGCCCCGGCGCGGTGTCCTGGGGCGCGGCCTCCTCGGTGATGACGCGGCTGCGCCCGTTCAACGGTCTCGCTGAGGCCGGCATGCCGGAGGGGTTCGACGAGCTGGTCCGCGACCCGATTGTGCACGACGCGGTGATGCCGGGCTGGAACGGCGTGTTCACCTCGCGTGCACTCGCGAAGATGTATGCGGCGATCGCGAACGACGGCGTCATCGACGGTAGGCGCTTCCTCTCCTCCGACACCATCGAGCGGATGGGCGAGGTGCAGACCTTCGGGCGCGACTATGTCCTCGGGGCCCGGGTGAACTGGCGGCTCGGCTATCACCCGGTGTTCGTCGCGAACCGGGCCCAGCCAAGGGCCGCGTTCGGCCATTACGGGGTCGGGGGGTCGGGGGCGTACGCGGACCCGGAGACCGGCCTCGCGCTCGGTTTCGTCACCAATCGGATGGGCAATGCGCTGACCGCGCTCGGCGACCTGCGCTTGGCCCGGCTCGGCGCGGTGGCGCAGAAAACGGTGCGTGGGCACTAGTACCCGGCCGGGCCGCTGGTGCGGTGGTCCGCCGGCTGAGAGGCGTATCACCTACCGGGGTCCGCACCGGCGCGACCTGGGCCGGAGCCGTCGGACCAGGCCGTCTGCGCGGAGTGCCTCCTGGCCAATGGCGAACCTGTTGTGTCTACTGGAATCGGCGACGCCTGCGAAGGCGGGATACGCCGAGCTCTTCTGCAGTCGGATGATGGGACGTGAATGCGCAAGATCGAGACCGGGACCACAAGTCGTCGGCGCTGGACGAATCGGGTCGCCACGACCCTGATCGGTGCCGCGGCCGCAGGCATGGCGCTGGTCGTTCCCGCGCAGGCGGTACCGCTGTTTCCCGGTGGTCCCGACATCGCGCTGCCCACCCTGCCGACACTGCCCGGACTGCCTGCGCCCGCGGCGCCCCTCGCGCCGCTGCCTCCTGTGGAGCCGCAGGTCGGGCCCGCCAACTTCTCCGCGCCCAGCCTGAACCCGTCGGAGGGCGAGGTGGTCGGCGTCGCGCAGCCCATCATCATCCGGTTCGACGAGGCCATCGACGACCGCGCAACCGCGGAGCGGGCCATCAAGATCAGCAGCAGCCCGAAGGTCGACGGCTCCTTCTACTGGATCAACGACAGCCAGGTGCGCTGGCGGCCTGCCGAGTTCTGGCCGGCAGGTACCGACGTCGTGGTCGAGGCGGGCGGGGCGCGCTCGGCCTTCCACATCGGCGATGCGCTGGTGGCCACCGCCGACGACAACACCAAGCAGATCACCATCACCCGCAACGGTGAGGTGGTCAAGACCATGCCGACCTCGATGGGCAAGACCGGGCACGAGACCCCGAACGGCACCTACATCGTCGGCGAGCAGCTTCGCGACATGTACATGGACTCGTCGACCTACGGCGTCCCGATCGACGCGCCGGAGGGCTACCGCACCTACGTCGAGTACGCGACCCGCATCTCCAACAGCGGGATCTTCGTGCATGCCGCGCCGTGGTCGGTGAACCAGCAGGGCAGCACCAACACGAGCCATGGCTGCCTGAACGTGAGCACCGAGGACGGCAAGTGGTTCTTCGAGAACGCGAAGAAGGGCGACCCGGTGATCGTGGCGAACACCAGTGGCGGGACGCTCAACGGCTCCGACGGCCTGGGGGACTGGAACCGGTAGCGGAGTCTTCAACTGCGCGAGATGCGCGCACGATCACCCGGTGATCGTGCGCGCATCTTCCGTATGGCGCGGCTACAGATCGGGATTGGTGATACGGGCGACCGTCAGGTCGATGGACTCGATCGCGTCGATACGCGAGTAGCCCTCCTTGTTGAAGCTCTCCCACCCGGTCAGCAGGCACCACCACAGCATCCGGCGGATCCACCGGACCTTGAGCTCCGACGAGAAGGTGCCATCGGCCTGACCGCGTTCGATCAGGGCGAGCAGCGGCGCGTCGACCGCGCCGAGTCCCTCCCAGAACGCCGCGTTCGACAGTGCTTGCGGGTCGCCGAAGATGAGCGAGAGCAGGGGGCCGAGGTCGAAGCACTCGTGGCTCATCCGGCGCAGCGCCGCGTCCGCGGGGCCCTCGGTTGGCCGGGACCGCTCGAGTGCCAGGCGGAGCTTGTCGATGGCGTCCTCGCCGAGGGCGCGAACCAGATCGATGCGTTCCGGGTAGTAACGGTGCAGGGTGCTGCGACCCACCTCCGCCTCCGCCGCGATCTCGCTGAGGGGGCGGCCGAGTTCTTGCCGAGCACGTCGACGGCCGCGTCGAGGATGGCGCGACGGGTGCGTGCTTTGGTGCCCGATTCGGGGACGGTCACGGTCGACATGTCCTCACGGTAGCAGTGGGTTGTTCCCAAATGGAACTTTCATTGACAGAAATGGGACGTGAATGTTCCACTGGTGGACATGAGTGATTCCCCGGCGTCTGTGAGCTGGCCGAACGTGCGGCTGTTGTGGTCCTTCATTCGCCCGCACCGGAAGGTCCTCGGCCTGGGCTTGGTGCTGGGGATCATCGTCACCGCCTTGGGGCTGGCGACGCCGATGATCATCAAGCAGATCCTGGACACGCTCAGCAGCAGCGGCTCGATGCTCACGCCCGTTCTCACGCTCCTCGGCGTGCTTGTGCTCACCGGTGTCGTCGGGTACTTCCAGTGGATCCTGCTCGGCACGCTGGCCGCGCGCGTGGTCTACGACGCGCGAGAATCCATCGTGCGCAGGTACTTCCGTTCCACGGTCGGCAGCCTGACGGCGCGGCCGTCGGGCGAACTGGTCACCCGGGTCACCTCGGATACCGTTCTGCTGCGTGAGGCGACCTCGTCCAGCCTGGTCGAGCTGTTCAACGGCGCCGTCAGCGTCATCGGCACCCTCGTCCTGATGGCGATGCTCGACCTCGTCCTGTTCGGGGCGACCGTGGCCTCGCTCCTGGTCGTCGGTGCCCTCGCCCTCGTTCTCATGCCGCAGGTCGCGAAGTCGCAGCGGCAGGCGCAGGAGTCGGTGGGGCGGCTGGGCGGTGTGCTCGAGGGCGCGCTGCGCGCCATCCGGACGGTCAAGTCCAGCCGCGCGGAGGCTCGCGAGGCGGAGCGGATCATCATCGACGCGAAGGACTCACAGCTGCACAGCGTCCGGGCGGTTCGGGTCACTGCTCTCGTCTGGATCATCGCGGGCGGCGGAATGCAGCTCGCGATCATCGGGATCCTCGCCTTCGGTGCGTACCGGGTGAGCACGGGCGCGCTCGCGGTCTCCGGGCTGGTGGCGTTCCTGCTGTACGCCTTCCTGCTGACCGCACCGGTGACCGCGATGGCGCAGAACATCTCGCTCGTCCAGTCCGGGATCGCCGCGGCGAGCCGGATCCGCGAGGTGCAGGACATGGAGGTCGAGGAGCACGCGGCCGTCGAGGTCCAGCCGCTGCGGCCGTCCCCCGACGTGCCGGTGCTCGAGCTGGTCGACGTTGTCGCCCGGTATGCCCCCGGTACCGAGCCGTCTGTGCGCGGGGTCAGCGCGCAGATCCCGGCACGCGGACACACCGCGATCGTCGGGCCGTCGGGGGCCGGCAAGACCACCCTGTTCTCGTTGTTGCTGCGATTCCTGCACCCGGAGAGCGGTGAGATCCTGCTCGACGGCGTGCCCTACTCGGAGCTGCCGTTCGACCAGGTTCGCTCCCGGCTGGCGTATGTGGAGCAGGAGACGCCCATCGTGCCGGGCACGATTCGGTCGAACCTGCTGTTCACCCACCCCGAGGCGACCGAGGAGGAGGTGTGGGACGCGCTGCGTGCGGTGCACCTCGACGAGACCGTGCGTGAGCTCGAGGACGGACTCGACAGCGACCTGTCCTCCACCAACGTCTCCGGTGGGCAGCGGCAGCGAATCGCTCTGGCGCGGGCCATCGTTCGCCGCCCGGACGTGCTGCTCCTCGATGAAGCCACCGCGCAGGTGGACGGGCGGACCGAGGCCGCCATCCACGACATGATCCGGGAGCTGTCGCAGACGGGTTCCGTGGTGACCATCGCGCACCGGCTCTCGACCGTCATCGACGCCGACACCATCCTGGTGATGGAGCACGGCCGGGTGCGGGCACGCGGCACCCATCTCGAGCTGATGGAGTCGGACCAGCTCTACCGGGAACTGGTCACCGCGTTGCGAATCGGGGTCGACCTCAGGGTCGCCGTGTAGGGCGGCGGTAGGCTCGGACGGTGGCCGTCGCAGCCTTCGAAACGTCTGAGCCCGCCGCCGAACGCCGGCGGCGAGGCAAGCATCTGCGTGCCCGGATCCCGCGCGGGGCCCACGGTTCGTGGGAGCCGTCCTCGTGTCGACCCGATCCGGTGTCGATCCTCGACCGGCAGAACGCGAATCGGATTCCGGAACTGGTTCCGCTCAGATTCGAGCGAATGTTGGTCTCGCCGTTCACCTTCCTGCGTGGCTCTGCCGCCATCATGGCGTGGGATCTGGCGCACAGCGCGCGAACGGACCTGACGGTGATGGCGAGCGGGGATGCCCACCTCGCGAACTTCGGGCTGTTCGCCGGTCCGGACCGGCGGCTCGTGTTCGACCTCAACGATTTCGACGAGGTGCATCGTGGGCCTTTCGAATGGGACGTCAAGCGGCTGGCGACCTCGGTGCTGGTGTCGGCGACCACGAACGGTCACAGTGCTTCGGACGCGCGTGCCGCGGCACTGATCGTGGGTACCTCATACCGGGAGACGATCCGTCACGCGGCGCAGATGCCCGCGCTGGACGTCTGGTACCTCCGGATCGAGGCGGACGCGATGCTGGCCGGGCTGCGGGATCAGATCACCGCTCGTCAGGTCGGGGCGGCCGAGGCCGTGATGGCCAAGGCGGAGCGGCGAACTCAGCTCGGCTCGCTCAAGCGGTTCGCAAAGTACGAGAACGGCCGGTTCCTCATCAAGGACGAGCCACCCCTGATCACCCGGCTCCCGCACGAGCGGCATGCGGAGGTGACGGATCTGCTCCGGGCCTCCTTCGAGCGCTATCTCGGGACCCTGGCGGGGGACCGGCGGGAACTGGTGGAGCGCTACCGATTCCAGGACATCGCCAGCAAGGTCGTCGGGGTCGGATCGGTTGGCATGCTCGGCTTCATGGCGCTGTTCGTGGGCGAGAGCGCCCAGGACCCACTGTTCCTGCAGATCAAGGAGGCACAGCCGTCGGTGCTGGCGCCGTACGTTCCCGGTTCGCCGCACCGTGACCAGGGCAGGCGGGTGGTCGAGGGGCAGCGGCTGATCCAGAGCGTGAGCGATCCGTTCCTCGGATGGTTTCCCGGGTCGGGTACATGTGGCCGCGACTTCTACGTCCGACAGTTGCGGGACAAGAAGGGCTCCTTCAGCATCGCAGCGATGGACCCGTCCGGGCTGCGGGCGTACGCGCGGCTGTGTGCGATTGCGCTGGCCAGAGCCCACGCCCGCACCGGTGATCCGGCCGCGATTGCCGGATACCTGGGCAACGGAACCG
This sequence comes from Rhodococcus sp. MTM3W5.2, assembly GCF_001984015.1. Lineage (NCBI taxonomy): Bacteria > Bacillati > Actinomycetota > Actinomycetes > Mycobacteriales > Nocardiaceae > Rhodococcus > Rhodococcus sp. MTM3W5.2. Next base: position 351,198 of record NZ_CP019572.1, read on the forward strand.
TTTTCGATGAAGCCATCGCGGAGTTCGCGGTGGTCTACGGCGAGCAGAACCGGCTGGACTACGAGGAAGTGCGGCGTTGCCGCAGTAGTGCGGTCACGGAGACCTGAGGCTCCGTGACCGCACCACCGCGCCGCAGGCGCATCACCAGATGCGGACGCGGCGCTCGGGTTCGAGGTAGAGCGCGTCTCCGGGCGTGACCTCGAACGCCTCGTGGAAGCTGTCGAGGTTGCGCACCACACCGTTGCAGCGGAACTCCGGCGGCGAGTGCGGGTCGACGGCGAGGCGGCGGATGGCCTCCTCGTTCCTGGCCTTGGTTCGCCACACCTGCGCCCAGCCGAAGAAGACGCGCTGGAGGCCGGTCAGCCCGTCGAGGGTGGGAGAGTCCTTGCCGTCCATCGCGATCCGGTACGCCTCGACCGCGATGGACAGGCCGCCTAGGTCGCCGATGTTCTCGCCGATGGTGAACTCGCCGTTGACCTTGTGGCCCGGCAACGCCTTCGGCTCGAACTCGTTGTACTGCTCGATCAGCGCCGTGGTGCGCTTGCCGAACTCGGTGCGGTCGCTGTCCGTCCACCAGTCGATCATGTTGCCGTCACCGTCGTACTTGGCGCCCTGGTCGTCGAAGCCGTGCCCGATCTCGTGTCCGATGACCGCGCCGATTCCGCCGTAGTTCGCCGCGTCGTCCGCGGCGGCGTCGAAGAACGGCGGCTGCAGAATCGCTGCGGGGAAGACGATCTCGTTCATTCCCGGGTTGTAGTAGGCGTTGACCGTCTGCGGGGTCATGAACCACTCGTCGCGATCCACAGGTCCGCCGAGCTTGGCCAGGTCGCGGTCGTGATCGGCGGCGTACCCGCGACGGTAGTTGCCGACCAGGTCGTCCGCGGTGATGACCAACCCGGAGTAGTCCCGCCACTTGTCGGGGTAGCCGATCTTCGGGGTGAACTTCTCCAGCTTGGCCAGCGCCGCGCTCCTGGTGTCCGGGCTCATCCACTCCAGTTCGGAGATGTTGCGGCGGTACGCCTCCTGCAGGTTCGCGACCAGCTCCTGCATCCTGGCCTTTGCCTCGGCGGGGAAATGTCGCTCGACGTAGAGCTTGCCGACGGACTCGCCGAGCAGGTCCTGCACCAGGGAGACGCCGCGCTTCCAGCGTTCACGGTTCTCCTCGGTGCCGGACAGGGTGGTGCCGTAGAACGCGAAGTCCTCCGCGACCAGGTCGGAGGTCAGGTATTCGGCCCGCGAGTGGATCACCTTCCAGGCCGCCCATGCCTTCCAATCGGAGAGGGGACGCTGCGTCCAGAGTGCGGTCAGCGCGGTCAGGAAGCTGGGCTGGCGGACCACCAGTTCCGCGAAGGTCTCAGGTGTGCCACCGAGGCCGGATACCCAAGCGGCCCAGTCGAATCCGTCATTCTCGGTGGACAGGTCGGACAGAGTGACCAGGTTGTAGCTGAGTTCGGCGTCGCGCCTGCGCACCACGTCCCAGTGGCCGGCGGCGATCTGGGTCTCCAGGTCGAGGATCGTCTGCGCGTCGGTGACCGGGTCGGGCCTGCCTGCGAGGGTGAGCATCTTCCGCACGTGGTCGAGGTAGGCCGCGCGGGTCTCGGCGTAGGAATCCTCGCGGTAGTAGGACTCGTCGGGCAGCCCGATCCCGGACTGGGTCAGGTGCACGAGGTAGCGCGTGGAGTCCTTGGCGTCGGTGTCGACGTAGTTTCCGATCGCCCCGGAGACGCCGGTGCGCTGCAGCTCACCGAGAAGTCCCGCGAGCGCAGACAGATCGCTCACCGCGTCGACCGCGGCGAGCTCGCCCGCGATCGGCTCCAGCCCGGCCCGCTCGACGGCGTCGGCGTCCATGAACGAGCTGTAGAGGTCGCCGATCCGCTGCGAGTCGGTGCCCGCCGCGCCGCGGGCCTCCGCGGACTCGGTGATGATCGCCCGCACGTCGACCTCGGCCTGGTCGTAGAGCGTGCGGAAGGCACCGTCCACCGCTCGGTCGGCGGGGATCACGTAGTCGTCCAACCATTTGCCGTTGACGTGGACGAACAGGTCGTCCTGCGCGCGGATGCCCTGGTCGAGGTGGGTGAGGTCGATTCCGGAAGCGGGCGTCGTCATGCCTCTATTTCTACCGCGACGCCGCCGACCGTGCGTGGGTTGTACCCCGGTAGGGGTGAAACACGCGCACGGGCGCGCAGCGCTACACCCCGATGTTGATGGCGCCGAGATATCCGTCCCCGTCCCGGACGGTCGTGACCATGCCGGACTCATCGAAGATGCCGTCGCCTGCGTTGTCGACGTTGTTCTCCCGCCCGGTGTGCTCGTTGTAGGGCGCCGACGCGTACACCTCGTCGATGAGCGCCTCCTCGAAGTAGAGCTGCGAGGTGAGCACGGTGGCTTTGTCCACGTGCACCTTGAGGTGGATGTGCGTGGTGCGGCCCTGGTACCAGCCGGGGAAGATCGTGGTGAACCTCGCGATGCCGTCGGCGGCGGTGGTCTGCGCTCCGCGCAGGTAGGTGCCGTCGTCGGTGGTGGCCGCCTCGCTGTCACCCTTGCTGTACGAGCCGTCGGAGTAGTCCGTCGTGTTGCCGCCGGGACTGCCGGGAACACTCCCACCCGCACCGCCGGGCCCACCCTCGGGAGGCAGGCCAGGGCCACCGTCGGGAGGCCCACCGGGGCCGCCCTCGGGGGAGCGCCGTCGGCGCCCTGCGAACCGGACTCGAAGCCGGAGTACACGCCGCCCGCGTCGCAGTGCCAGATCTCCACGACGGCATTGGCTACCTCGCCTCCCGAGCCGTCGGGGGTGCACTTCTGCAGATCCTGCACCCGGATGGCCAGGTCGAGGGTGGCGCCGGGCCGGTCCTCACGCAGGTCGTTGCGGATCGAGTCGACGTCGAACCAATACGGGCCCTGGGTCTCTTCGGTGGTCATGACGCATTGCGGGGCCCGGGCGAGCAGGGCGGTCACGTCGCCGCTCGCGGCGACCGCCGCGCCGGTGGCGGGTGCGGAGGCGCTCGTCGCGGTCCCGCCGGAGCCGTTGCCCGTGCAGGCCGCGATCAGCCCGCTGAGTCCGACTGTCCCGCCAAGGGCCAGCGCTCGGCGTCGGCTGACGCGGGCGCGGCTGCGCTCGATGTCCTCGTTCACGTTGATCTCCGCTCGGTGTAGATGGTGTTCACCATCGTCGAGCGGGTAGCTGTGAGCACCCTGCCAGCGGGCTGCCAGGTGCCTGGGCGTCGGGTGTGGTCAGCGCGGCGGGACCATGGGCGGGGCCTCGAACGTCACCGAGAACCGGTCCTCGATGTTGCTCTCGAACTCGTCCTCGCACCGCTGCTGAGCGGCCCGGTTGCTGCCCGCGTCCCGGAGGCAGTCGACGAAGTCCTGGCCGCCGACCTTGTGGAACAGACCGATCCCGACCACGACGAGCACGATCGAGATGATCAGCCCGGCGAGGCCGAGCAGGATGCCCGCGAGGGACACCCCACCGTTGGTGGCCTGCCCCTTCTTGTACAGCGATCGGCCAACCAGGCCGACGATGATCGCGACGGCCCCGAGCAGGATGCCGCCGATGATGGTCCACACGGTCAGCACCGAGAAGATGCCGAGGACGAGCGCGGTGATGCCCGCGCCGTTGCGAGGCTGCGCGGGCGGCTGGGGTATGGCTGCGCCGCATACGGCTGGCCTGGGTAGGGCTGACCGGGGTAGGGCTGACCGGGGTAGGGCTGACCGGGATACGACGGCTGGCCCGGGTACTGGGGTCCACCGCCCTGCGGCGGACCGGGGTACGGCGGCTGCTGGCCTTCCGGCGGCGAGGTTCCCGCCGGCGGGTTCGGCGGCTGCTGGTCTTCCGGCGGCGGAGTTCCGTTCGGCGGCTGATTCGTCATCGTCTCTCCTCGGATTCACCCATGGGCACCGGAAAAGCCAAGTCACCCGCAGACTAGTCGCGTCGGAGGTCCGATAGACCGTATTGCCGCGACCCCGGTCAGCGCAGCTGGACGCTGGCAGCCGCCCGCGCGAGCAGGCGTCCGGAGGGATCGACGAGTCGCGACTCGATCAGGGCCAGCCGCCGCCCGGCCCGAAGCACCTCGGCCTCGGCGCGGATCGGGGGGCCGTCGGCCGCGGGGGAACGGACGAAGTCGATCCTGAGGTCGAGCGGCTCGTAGCCCTGACCGGGGGCGGTGAGGGTCTGTGCGGCCAGGCCCGTGATGAGGTCGGCCGCGGAGATCAGCACCCCGCCCTGAATGGATCCGAGCGGGTTGCTCATCCAGCCCCGCGGCGCGAACTCGCCGACCACCCGCCCCCGGGTGACCTCGGTCAGCCCCATGCCCAGCAGCCCGGCGAGCGGGCCCCGTGCCAGCGCGCCGCGCTCGATGCTCTCCACGATCTCCAGCCCGGCGCGATCGGCGAGCTCGGCGGCATCCGCGACCGGCTCGGCGGCCTCGACGGGCAGGGCGTCGCCCCTGAGTACCGCCTCGGCGTTGGCGGCCTCCCGGGTGACCACCATGCCGCGGGTCTGCAGCGCGACGAGCACCTCGCCGTCCGGTCCGCGCATGTCACCGGTGGCAAGTCCGGTGCCGGCCGCGGTGTCGATCCGGACTGCCTTCCCCGTTGCCTCGATGGTGCCGGTTGCGGGTAGGGGGCCGGCGAGCGCGGCCACCACCTGCGACAACACGACCTGGGTTCCCTCGGGGACCGCGTTACCGATCGCGCGGCCCGGCACGTTGTCGGCGAGCACCCCGATCGATCCGAGGACCGTCCGACCGCGATGGTCGTGGAACCGGGGGCCGACCTCCTGTCGGAACCGGATCAGGCCGGGGGCGAGTTCGACGGCCTGCACGCCCATCAGCTCGTTGAGCCGGTCGAGGCGCTGGTTCTCCGTGGTGGTCATCCGTCTTCTCTATCACCGCGGCCGCGGCGTTCGGCCGCGCGGTCCCGGTCAACGGTCGAGCCCCGGCGCCGATCAGCCGCCGAGGCGGCCGTGCATCTCCCAGACCAGCACCTCGGCCGGGGCGTCGGCGGACAATCGCTGACCGCCCGACGCGGTGAGCCGGACCGCGTCACCCTCGGAGAGGATCCCCGCTCCCTCCAGCGACACTTCGCCCTGTGCGACGAAAAGATGCAGGTAGGGGGCCTCGGGAGCTGTACCGAGCCGCCCGGCTGCAGGCGCGCCACATGCAGCGCAGCGCCCCGGTTCGCGATCGTGATGGCCGACTGGTTCCGGTGTGCGGGCATGCCGGAGGCCACCGGCACCAGCCCGCCGCGCATCAGCTCGTCGTCGATCTCGAGCTGCTCGTAGCCGGGGCTGATGCCCGGCTCGTCGGGCAGCACCCACATCTGGATGAATCGAACCGGCTCGGCGTGCTCGTCGTGCTGGGATCCGGCCAGACGCCAGGAGTCGTTCTTCTCCGAGTGCAGGATGCCGGTGCCGGCGCTCATCCGCTGGGCCAGGCCCGGATAGATGACGCCGGAATGTCCGATCGAGTCCTGATGCACCAGCGATCCCCTCAGCACCCAGGTGACGATCTCCATGTCCCTGTGTGGATGGGTGTCGAAGCCCTGGCCCGGCATCACGATGTCGTCGTTGTTGACCATCAGTACGCCGTGATGGGTGTTGTCCGGGTCGTAGTGCTGCCCGAACGAGAAGGAGTGCTTCGAGTCGAGCCAGGAGATCCGGGTCTTCATCCGATCGCCCGCGCGGTGGATGTCGACGTGCGGTGTGGTGGGTGCCGTCATGGGCGTCCTCCTTTGTGGTGCTTCGGGTTTCCAGAGTACGAGGGCGTCAAGGACTCGGTGCACAGATGTCGGCTCCGATGCGGGACCGTTGCACGACGGACCCGGTTCGGTGTGTGCGGACCCGGTCGTCGATCATGATCGATCTCCTCGAAAAGTGTTGCTGTCAAACCTGATCCGCGCGCTTGGTCGCGGACTCACCTGAGTGCGGCATGCATCTCCCAGATCAGCAGTTCCGTGGGTTCGGCCGCGGTGTACTGCTGGCCACCGATCCCGGTGAGCCGCAATGAATCCCCTTGGTCGAGGCGTCCGAACCCCTCGACCTCGCCGGATCCGCGCGCAATGAACACGTGGGCGTACGGCGCGTCCGGCATTGTTACCGACTGTCCAGTTTGCAATCTGGCGGCGTGCAGCCCCGCGTGCCGGTTGTTCAGTCCGATCGCGGCGTGATCGCGGTGCCGGGGCAGGCCCGACGCCACCGTGACCAGCCTGCCGCTGTCGAGCTCCTCGTCGATCGGTAGTTCCTGGTAGCTCGGCTCGATACCGAACTCGTCCGGCGGGATCCACATCTGCACCACGTGCACCGGCTCGGTGCCCCGGGTCCCGTCCGCCCGCCAGCGGTCGTTGCGCTCGGAGTGCATGATGCCGCGGCCCGCGCTCATCCGCTGCGCGAGTCCGGGGTGGACCACCCCCGAGTGTCCCTCGGAGTCCTGGTGGACGAGGGATCCGCTGAGCACCCAGGTGACGATCTCCGCGTCCCGGTGCTGGTGCATGTCGAATCCGGACCCGGCATCGACGATGTCCTCGTTGTTGACCACCAGTAGCCCGTGTGCGTTCGCGGCCAGGTCGAAGTTGCCCGCGAAGGGGAAACTCTGCCACGACTCGAGCCAGCCGTAGCGCTGGTGCGCGCGGTCGCCCGCGCGCTGGACCGACATCGACGGCATCGCTACGCCAGCGTCTCGTGGGCGGCGGGGATCGAGCCCAGCCGTCCGGCCTGGAAGTCCTCGAACGCCTGGATGACCTCCGCCTTGGTGTTCATCACGAACGGCCCGGCCATCGCGACGGGCTCGCGGATCGGCTTGCCGCCGAGGATGAAGACCTCGAGGGACTCGGTCCGGGAGTCCTGGGTGTCCGCGGCCCCGACGGTCAGCATGTCGCCGCTCCCGAACACGGTGGTCTGGCCCATCCGGACCGGCTTGCGCTCGGCGCCGACCGTGCCCTCGCCCGCGAGGACGTACGCGAGCGCGTTGAACTCGGGGTTCCACGGCAGGGTCAGTCGGGCCCCCGGTGCGATGGTCGCGTGCACCAGGCTGATCGGGGTGTAGGTGGAGCCGGGGCCCTTGTGGCCGTCGACCTCGCCCGCGATGACGCGGATCAGGGCGCCGCCGTCCGGCGAGGACAGCAGCGCGACCTTGTTGCCGGTGATGTCCTGGTAGCGGGGGCCGCCATCTTGTTGTCGCGGGGCAGGTTCACCCACAGCTGCACGCCGTGGAACAGGCCCCCGCTGACCACGAGGTGCTCGGGAGGGGTCTCGATGTGCAGGATGCCGCCACCAGCGGTCATCCACTGGGTGTCGCCGCCGCCGATCGTGCCGCCACCACCGTTGGAGTCCTGGTGTTCCATGATCCCGTCGATCATGTAGGTGACGGTCTCGAAGCCGCGGTGCGGATGCCACGGGGTGCCCTTGGGCTCGCCCGGCGCGTAGTTCACCTCGCCCATCTGGTCCATGTGGATGAACGGGTCGAGGTACTTCAGGTCGACGCCCGCGAACGCGCGGCGCACAGGGAACCCCTCGCCCTCGTAGCCAACGGGGCGGTGGTCACTGCCAGCACCGGCCGCGCCGCGGAGTCCGGCGCGGTCTCGGTGATGCGCGGCAGGGCGAGGATGTTGTCGACGGTCACGGCAGGCATGGGGTGCTCCTCCGACTCAGTTAGTTGATTGTTCAACTAGTGCATCTGACTCAACACCCGCGGGGTGGAGGTATTCCCGACGCGGCCGTCCGCAGGCGCGAGCCGGTCAGGAGGCCTGTCGGACGGCAAACACCGGGAACCGGCCGTCCTCGGCTGTGGGCCGGAACTCGACGCGGACGTCCCGGTCGGTTGCATCCGGGACCTCGCCGTCGATCCACGTGTAGATCCGCGGGCCGTCGTCGAGCTCGACGATCCCGACGGCCGAGGGTGCGGAGTCCCCGCGCGCCTCGTCCGGCCGATCATCGGCCACCTTCCACGACACGATCGACCCGGCGCCGGAGGACGGCACCGAGCGGAGTTCGGCGCCCTGGCAGGACGGGCAGGATGCCGTCAGCGGCGCGAGCAGTGCTGCGCAGCGCACGCAGCGATTGATCATCAGCGACGAGGGGTGGACCCGCTCCGTGTCCTGCGCGGTCATGCCGCGACCCTCGGTGGCCACGCCAGCACGGTCCTCATGGCGTGCCCGAAGCCGTGCGGGTCACCGACCGGCCATTCGTGGGAGCCCGCGACCGTGAACACCGGCGGACGACGAAGCGCCGTGCGCAGCGACTCGAGGCCTGCCCTCGGGATCACCTGATCACCGCGAGCCCAGAGCAGCGTCACCGGGAGGCCACGGTCCGCCAGGCGGTCGAGTTGGCGTGTCTGGTCGCCGCCGCCGGTCGTGGCGCGCCATTCGTGCGGCAGTACCGCCCGGATCGGGTGCCCGTTAGCCGCGGCACGAGGACCGATGCCGCCGCCGATCGAGTTGACGAGAACGAGCCGGGCCACGTGGTCGGGGAGGTCGTGGGCGGTCTGGATGGCGACGCCGCCGCCGAAGGAGTGCCCGACGAGCGTGACCGGTTCGGTGACGCAGGCGGAGTCGATGAATCGCCCCAGCCACCGCGCGTAGCCGGCGGGATGCCGCTCGCCGCGAGGGAGCTCGGCCGTCCCGCCGAACCCCGGGAGCGAGGGCGCGAGCACCCGCGCGCCGTTGCGGGCGAGCCGCACCAGTGACTGCTGGTACGTGCGATGGCTCGAGCCCCATCCGTGCAGGAAGACCAGCGGCGGGCCCTCGCCCGCGACGCCGTAGGCGATGGAACGCCCGTCGAGTTCGGAGTCCAGCGAGGTCAGCGCGGGGCGCGGATCGGGATGGAGGATGCGCGGGGGTGGGGACTGGTGGTGCGTCATCGGAACCTCGACGTGCTCGGCAGTGGTGTGGATCACACTGTTCTCTCGGGTGGCCCGCGGGACCACGGTGGAAACACGGGGCACGTACCTGTTTCTCGCGGGCACGGCGCGGCGCGGCGACGCGAAACCCGACGGTTCCCCGCGGTGATCGGCCATAGTGGGTGCGTGGCCGCCAAACGAACACGCACCGCCGCCGCCGCACTGGCGGTGTCCGCCGTCGGACTGTTCGCCGCCGGCTGCACAGATGGGTCTGACGCGCAGGCGGGGCCGGTGCTCCCCCGGGGATCAGCACCCAGGCCACCGGGAAGGTCAGCGGAACGCCGGACACCCTGACGGTGGTGCTCGGCGTGCAGACGCAGGCGCCTGACGCGGCCGGCGCCCTCGAGGACAACGCGAACAGGGCGACCGCCCTCATCGACACCCTGAAGGAGAAGGGGGTGCGGGCGGAGGACATCCAGACCAGCGGGCTGTCCGTGCAGCCGACGTACGACCCGAACTCCTCGGCGATCACCGGCTATCAGGTGACGAACCAGGTGACGGCGACCGTGCACGATGTCAGCGCGGCGGGCGGGCTGATCGATGCCGCTGCGGCCGCGGCGGGCGATGCCGTCCGGGTCCAGCAGACGTCCTTCTCCATCGCCGACGACAGCGACCTGCGCGCGCAGGCAAGGGCCGACGCGGTGCGGCAGGCGCAGGCCCAGGCGAGGCAGATCGCGGAGGCCGCCGGGGTCGGTCTCGGCGAGGTCCGCTCGATCACCGAGGTGCCCGCCACCGCGCCGACCCCGTACCCCGGCGGCGCGCTCGACCGGGCCCCCTCGACGCCGATCGAGCCGGGCAGCCAGGAGCTGACGGTGGCGGTCGCGGTCGTCTACGACATCGACTGAGCGCGCGCCCTTTTCCTCACAGTCTTCTCACACTGGCGCCACCCTGGTGCCAGAGATTGCCTGTACGGTCCGGCCTATGGTTGCCGCACATGTGAGTTCGAGGCGTGGGCCGTGGGTGATCGCCGCGGTGACGGCGCTCCTCGCCGCCGCCGTCGGGGTCTATTTCCTGGTCTCACCGGAGGGGGAGTCGACGAGGACCGTCGCGATCGTCAACGAGGACGCGGGCGCCGTGGTCGACGGCAAGCCGATGAATGCGGGCGACCAGGTCATCGCGGCGCTGCAGGAATCGGGTGACTTCGAGTGGGCGACGGTATCGGCCGATGAGGGGTCGGCCGACACGTACCTGGCCTCCGTCACGATTCCTGCGGATTTCTCCGACTCGGTGAACTCGCTCTCCACCAATGCGCCCCGGCAGGCGGAACTCGCGGTGCACTACAACGGTGACGGCTCGCCCGCGGACACGGAGTCGATGTCGGCGTTGATGGCGACCGTCTCGGATCAGACCGGGGCGCAGGGCATCAAGGACGTCCTGGCCGGGATCGCCTCGGCGCGGGCGCAGTTGCAGCAGACGCTCTTGCCGTCCCAGCTACTGACGGCCGCGACGACCGCCGCGGACGCGCAGGTCCAGCAGCTGCTCGGTCAGGCCGACCAGGTGTTGCCGCTCCTGGCCACGGCGAACGACGGCGCGAACCAGCTCGTCGACGTCGCCGGGCAGGTGTCGGCGATGGTGGACGGCGCGGTGGGCCCCGCGACGGAGGTGTCCGGCCGACTGACCGAGCTCGGCGTCACCCTCGGCGACGTCACCCGCTCCACCGAGCAGCTGCAAGGCGGTCTCGACGCCGCGGCCGCGGCCCTGCGTGCCACCGGGCTCCAGCCCGATATGGTGCGGACGCTGGAGCAGACCAAGACCGATCTCGCGCTGGTGTCCGGTCAGCTCACGGCGATCACCGGGCTGCTGAGCGCCGACGCCGGGCCCGACACCGACCTGGGCGGCGCGCTGCGCAGCGGTCTCGGCCAGCTGCAGGACGTGTCCGCGCAGCTCACCGACGCGGGTAACCAGCTCCAGGCCGGGATCGGCCCCATCGCGGAGCAGGCGCCAGCGCTGCTTGGTACCACCAAGGACCAGATCCTCACCGGCGTCAGCCAGCTCAAGTCCGTTTCGACGCAGATCGGGGAGCAGCTGACGAAGGGGGTCAACGCGATTCCCGCCCGCAATGCCAAGCAGCAGGATCAGATCTCGACCGTGCTCAGCGCGCCGGTCGCGGTGGTCCAGACCGGCGGATCCGACGGCGGGGTCGAGCTGTTCACCGCCAGGAACCTCGCGATCGTGTTCGCGGCGACCACCGCGGCGCTCGCGGGCGCGCTGGTGTGGTCGCTGCGGCGGCGCCCGTCGGGTCCGCCGGCGACCCCCTGACGTCGGAGGCGGGATCGCGTCGACCGTCAGGCGATCCCGCCGAGCTCCACTCGGCACAGCTCGGCGGACCGGGTCGGATCATCCGGGTCGGTGATCAGCCAGCCGCCGCGCAGATCGTCGTCCACGGCCAGGCCCTCCACCTTGCGCACGCTTGGCCTGCCGTCGGATTCGAGCAGCCGGGTCCAGCGCACCGAGAGTTGGTCCCCCGCACCGTCGATCAGGCCGACCGCCGCACCCGCGACCGGACCGTCGGCGATGGCATCGTCCGTCTGCTCGGCGGCGGCGAGGAACATCGTGCGGTCATGGGAGAGGACGGCCGCGTCGGTGACGCCGAGGCCGACCCCGTCCAGCGTGCCGAGCTCGAACCAGGTGAATCCGAGCACCTCCGGACGGTCGCCGTCGAGGACACCCAGCGGCAGATCCACGCTCGCACTCGCCGCGGGGCCGGCGCCACGATGGAACAGCCGCAGCCGCGATCCGTCTACCGCGGCCCCCTCGATGTTGGGCCGATCGGCGAGACCGAGCGCGAGCCGGACGCTGTCATAGATGGCCGGGAACTCGTGCAGGGTGACGGAGCCGTCGTCGGGGTCGACGCGCGCGAGCGTGCAGCGGTTCTCCAGTGATCCGGAGCCCAGCAGGTGGATGCTGCCGTCCGGGGCGCGCAGCGCCGACTCGAAATCGGGCTTGTCCTTCTTGGCGAGCGCCGCGCCGTCGCCACTGAGTGGCAGCTGGGTGACACCGAGTCCTGGCAGGTCGATCCAGGCGGCACAGAAGGCGTCGTCCTGAACCGCCAGCAGGCGGTCGCCGACACGCACCAGCGCCGAGCCCGCGCGCACACCGGGCAGGGGATGTGCCGCGACGAGGCGGGCGCTGAGTTCCGATCGCACCGTCAAAACAATAGGGGAGCGCGGTTCAGGCGTTCCGATCCCAGCGGGCCGGGTCGGATTCGAGCGCGGACCGGTCCCAGTCACCGAGCGACGCGGCGGCCTCGTAGGTGCTCTGCAGGAACTCCATCAGCGCGGCGTCCGGGTCGGCGGCGGTGCGCACGGCCTCGTACGGCAGCACGAACTCGCCCAGCTCGGCGCTGTAGTGCGCCTGAGCGGGCCCGATCGGATGGTCGGCGAAACCGTCCGGTGCCGGGTAGGCGTAGGAGTAGAAGCCGCCCTCCTCGCCGCCGCCGGGCCAGAACCCGCAGCTGCTCAGCTCGCGGGAATAGCCCTCGACCATCACCCAGTCCGCGCAGTTCGGGGCACCGCCGGGGTGGACGGGCGCGCCGCGCCCGGAGAACCGGGTACAGGCCAGATCCATCGCGCCCCAGAAGAAATGTACCGGCGAGCACTTGCCGACGAAGTGCGAGCGGAACCGGGCCAGCACCCGGTCGGCCTGGACCAGCTGACGCCAGAACAGGTTCGCGGCCGCGGCGTCGTACGAGGCGTGGACCTCGTCCTCCGCGAAGGGGATCGCCGTCACGACCTCGTTGGGGGCGGCCTGGATCCGCACCTCGACGCCCAGTTCGCCGAGCGCCGCCACGGTCTGGGCGTAGAACTCGGCAACCGACTTCGGCTCGAGGGCGATCCGGCGCGCGCCACCGTCACTGGTGCGCATGCGCAGCTCGTGGTCGCAGAAGTCGAACTCGATCTCGAGGAGCCGGGAGCCGCACGGGATTGCCGAGGTGGTCAGCCCCCTGGCGGTGACGTACAGCGTCACCTGCCACCAGTGGTTGAGCAGCGGCGCGTGCTGTAGCCGGATCTTCCCGACGATCTGCATCCACATGTGCAGGGTGTCGCGGGTATCGGTCCAGTCGTCGAGGCGCAGCGCGGGCCACGCGTCGGTCGCCGTCGTCTCGGTCATCGTGGCTCCCTCGGTGAATGCTCCCCGGAATCGTCGATGCCCATCCGAGTCTGCCACCTAGACTCGGAAACGTGGCACACACAGAGTCCTCGTTCACCGGCAAATACGGCACCCGGATCGACTACGACGTCTGGACGCCGGACGGCGAACCGCGCGCGGTCCTGGTTCTCGCGCACGGCTTCGGTGAGCACGCCCGCCGCTACGACCATGTCGTCGAACGCCTCCTAGGCCTTGGCCTCGTGGTGTACGCACCCGACCATCGCGGCCACGGTCGCTCGGGCGGCAAGCGCGTCGAGCTCAAGGACTGGTCGGACTTCACCGACGACCTGCGGCGGCTCTTCGGGATCGCCGCCGCCGAGCATCCCGGGCTCGATCGGTACCTGCTCGGCCACAGCATGGGTGGCGCGATGTCGCTGTCCTACGCGCTCGATCACCCTGGCGACCTGGCCGGGCTGATCCTGTCCGCCCCTGCGGTGGACGTGACGACCGGGGTGCCCCGAGTGGTGGTCGAGGTCGGTAAGGTCCTCGGCCGGTTCGCGCCCCGGGTGCCCGTCGAGTCGCTGGACGCAAATCTCGTCTCCCGCGACCCGGCTGTGGTTGCCGCATACAACTCCGACCCGCTGGTGCACCACGGCAGGGTTCCCGCCGGTATCGCCCGCGGGATGATCGTCAACGCCGAGTCGCTGCCCAACAGGCTGCCGACACTGCAGGTTCCGTTGCTGCTGCTACACGGCAGCGAGGACGGGCTGGCGAACGTGAACGGCAGCCGGATGATCGCCGACATCGTGGGCTCCCCGGATCTGACGTACACCGAGTACGACGGCCTGTTCCACGAGGTGTTCAACGAGCCGGAGCGTGAGCAGGTGCTCGACGACGTGGTCGAGTGGCTGGAGTCGCGCCTCAAGGGATGAGGCCGTGGTCACCGGCGCAGGGGCACCCCGGAGTCGGATGCCAGGTACCCCACCCTCCGCTGCACGGCCGCGATCTCGCGTACGCCGTCGCCCAGCAGGCTCCGGTTCAGGGGCGACAGCTCCGGCATGGTGACGATGTCGCCGGGGGCGAGACCCGCGGTGATCTGATCCACCTGGTGGGTCAACCGCAGCCGCTGGAGCAGTGTGAACACCTCGGTGAGGATCGTCGTATCCCGTTCTGTGAGTAGGCCGTTCCCCGCCGCGGCCCGCAAGCGACCCGGCGTCGAGGCGGCGGTGGCCCCCACCGTCATGCCACCCCACCGGGCGAGGTTGACGATCGGTGTCAGTGCGTGCGTCTTGAGGTCGAAGGTGCCCCCGCGTCGCGAGAGCACGTCCCGCAGCGAGCGGGTGCGCGCGCGCCCGGCCAACGCATCACGCAGCTGCAGTCGCAGGGCATCGGGATGGTCGGCCCGCATGTTCCGGTAGGCGGTCGGGATGGTGTGCAGCGACCGCTCACCCCACACCACACGCCCGTCCAGGAGCAGCGACGACATGACGAGCCCGCGGTCCTGCAGCGGATCGTCCAACCAACGTGCCGCGGTGCGGCGCCATCCGGAGACCGACCGCGCGAACCTCGGTGTGCTCGCGACCGCACCGTTCGCGTCGGCGGGAAGCCCACAGTCGTCGAGGGTGACATGCACGGTCGCCGCCATCCTCATGAGACGTCCCGACTCGGGAGACAACTCGGGCACCCAGGACAGTGCGCTCTCGATATCGGATGAGGGCATCGCCTCGCGGCGCGCGATGCTGCCGAGCGAGAGCCAGGCGAATCCCGTCCGCGGCAGGTCCTCGTCGTCCGTCAACGCGAACTCCACAGCGCGCCGAACGACGCTGTCGATGACCACCGAGAGGATCCCGCTGGTCGCCGATGCCTCGGTGCCGCCGCGGAACAGGTCCACCACCAGATCGGGGATCCCAGAGCAGACTTCCTGTAGCGCAGCGGGGCTCGGCGACAGCGCGATCGATCTGCGCAGCACAAAACTCTTGCGGGTGGCCGCGGCGAGCAGGTCCGCCTCCTCGAGGACACCCAGCACCGCGCCACGGATCGTGAGTACCGGCATGTGCCGTAGGCCGCTCTCGAGCATGTCCATCAACACGGTGGCGGCCAACCTGTCCTCCGTGACGGTCTGGGCAGGCGTACTCATCACCGCCGCCACCGGGGTGCTCAGGTCCACCCCGGCGGCCACCACCCTGGTCCTCAGGTCCCGGTCCGTGAAGATCCCGAGGTCGCCACCCGGCAACGGGATCAGAATGTAGGAGCTGCGGCGTTCGCTCATCTGCCGGACAGCGTCGCGCACGGAGGTCCCCGGCGTGGTGAGGACCGGTTCGCCTCGCACCAGATCGCCCACGGCGCGTCGGGACGGGATCTGTTCGACCGGTACGGGAGTTGCGCCGGTGGCCTTCGCCGCAGCCTCCGCGAGGAAGGCCAGGCCGGCCGGCCTGGCGAACAGCGGCCGCACGAGTTCCCCTGGCAGGCGGTACACCGTGGTGGGTTGGCTCGCCCTGGCGGTGAAGCCCAGGTCGGAGCCGGTCAACAGCGCCGAGTAGCCGAACACGCCACCCGGATAGACGGTGTCAATGGGGACACCGGTGATCCCGTCGTCGTGCGGGTGCAGGAGCGTGACCTGTCCGCTCCGCACCACCCAGATCACATCGGCAGGCCGCTGCGTGGAGTCCAGAATCACTGCACCCGTTTGGTATTCATCCGTGACCGCCGCGCCTGCCAACTCGGTGAGCTCACCCGGCGTCAGGTATTGGAACGGTGGGTGCTTCGAGAGGAAGGTCGCGGTGTCGAGCTCGAGGTCCACGTTGTCATCCTGGGGGTTGCGGATGAGATCCGCGCACTTCTCCGCCATGGTCATGACCGTGATGTTCGGGTTGACGGCAGGCAGTTTCGGCATCGCCGACGCGTCCACCACCCGCAGGCGCTGTATGCCTTTCACCCGCAGCTGCGGATCCAGCACGGCGAGCGGGTCCTCGAACGACCCCATTCGTGCGGTTCCCGCGGGGTGGTAGACGGTGTTGTGCGTCTTGTGGACGTAGTCGAGCAGTTCCTCGTCGCTCACCGCCGCAGGCCCGGGCGCCAGTTCCCGTGCCACCCAGCTTTGCAGGGGATCTTGCTCGGCGATCTTGCGCGCCAGTCGAATACCCGCCAGCATCACGGTCTCGTCGTGGCCCTCGGGATCGGTGAAGTATCGCGGATCCACCTTCGGCCGGTCCCGGAAGTCGCGTGAACGGAGCCGCACCGTCCCGCGTGATCGTCCTTGCGTCACGTTCGGCGTGAGACAGAATCCGTTGTCGGTGGTGGGATATCCCCACCTCAGCGTGTTCATGTCGAAGGGCACGCTGCCGTAGTGCATCATCAGGTCCGGCTGCGTCAGCCCCGGGGCCGTTGTGGCGAAGAGGCCGATCTCCCACCACTGCGACGAGGTCGTCACCATGGGCCTCGACGCCTCCCAGAACACCAGACCCTCGACGTGGTCATCGAGGTTGCCGCCAACCCCTGGCGAGTCGACCCGCACGTCGATCCCGATCTCGCGCAAATGCACGGAGGGCCCGATTCCCGAGAGCATCAACAGCTTCGGCGTATCGATCGCACCGGCAGTGACGATCACCTCGCGGCGGGCGGTGGCGGTGTCATAGCCCGTGAGATCCGGACGTTGGTACCGCACCCCGGTGGCTGTCAGACTGTCGTCGATCAGTAGTTCGCTGACCCAGCAGTTGGTTCTGACCTCGAGATTGTTCCGCGTCCCCAGGATGGGATGGAGATAGGCATGCGAGCTCGACATGCGATTGCCGTTCTCGCCTGCGTTGATCTGGAACCAGCCCGCACCGTTGAGTACCGTTGCGCCCCTGTTGAATTGGACAGTGGGCAGTCCGGCCTTGGCTGCCGACTCCAGCACGGCGGCGCCGCACGGATCGTTCGGCGGGACATCGCGTAGCCGTACCGGGCCGCTGTGACCGTGTTGCCCGCCGGGGACATCGCTGTTCTCCACCCGGGCCACGAACGGCAATGTGCCCTCGGCGCCCCATCCGGTGGCGCCCATCGCCTCCCACTCGTCGAGGCCCTCCGCCGGCGGCCAGAACGCGATGCACGAATTGTGTGACGAGCACCCGCCGAGGACACGGGCCCTTGCGTGCCGCATGAAGCTGTTGCCCTTCTCCTGCGGCTCGACCGGGTAGTCCCAGTCGTACCCGGAGTCGAGGAGATGCATCCATTGCGAGAGCTCGAGGATGTTGCGGTCGTTCACGTCCGACGGGCCGGCCTCGAGAAGGCAGACCGTCACGGACGGATCCTCGCTGAGCCTGGCGGCGAGCACGCATCCCGCGGTGCCTCCACCCGCGATCACATAGTCGAAGACGGTGTCTGTCACGTTGGTTCGCCCTCCGGTGCCGCGGTGCGCGAGGTGGCCGCGTGCGAGGCCAGGGTGCCGAGGTGGTGCCGTCCCTTCATGCCGTACCAGAGCAGGCCGAGGCACAGGATCGCGCCGATGTAGACGAAGGCGCCCCAGGTGTTGTACCAGGGCGTCCCGTACACCTCGGGGCGCGGCCAGGCCAGGTTCAGTGCCATCCCCACGCCCCAGACCACGGCGAGGATGTTCACGGGCAGGCCCCACCTGCCCATGGTGAAGTAGCCGCCCTCCTTCAGATCGGGTGGCGGCCATTCGCCCTTCAGTCGCTTCTTCAGCAGCGGTCCGGTGACCATGAGATACGCGAGATAGATCATGATGATGGCGATCGAGGTCAGCACGGTGAAGATCTGCGGCTGGCCGATGTTCACCACGAGGATCAGGGCCGCGAGGACGCCGATCGCGATCGCGGGGACCACGGGCGTCTGGTGCTTGGGATGCACCCGGGCCAGCTTCTCCCCGAACGGCAGCGCGTTGTCGCGGGCCATGGCGAATGTCAGACGGATCGCGGCGGCGTGCACGGCGAGGGAGCACACGGTTATCGCGATCACGATGCAGATGAGGAATATCGTGCCCAGCGGACCCCACATCACCTGCTCGACGATGTACTGGAGGCTGCCCTCGGGGCTGCCGAGCAGCGGATCGTCGAGATCGGGCGCCGCCATGACGGCGAAGACCAGGATCGCTCCACCGATCACGAACGAAGCCAGGATCGCGCGGAAGATCGCCTTGGGCGCGGTCCGGCGCGGTTCGACGGTCTCCTCGCCAAGGGAACTGGCGGTGTCGAAGCCGTACATCACGTAGCCGGAGGCCAGGGAGGCGACGAGGAAGGCCCCGAGATAGCCGCCGCTCTCGCCCGCGCCGTATCCGTGGGTGGAGAAGAACACCTCAGGGCCCTGGTGATGTTCGCCGCCAGGATCACGGCGATGAGGACGGCGGCGATCAGCTCGATGAAGACGCCCGCGCTGTTGATCCTCGCCATCAACCTGACGCCGTAGGCGTTGACGAAGGTGGTGAACGCGATCATGACGGTGCCGAGAATGACCGCGTTCGTGGCGAAGTCGTACTCGCCGGTGCCGTCGCCGACGATCTGGAAGCCGCTCCATATTCTCGGCAGGTTGAGCTGCAACGCGAGGACCACGGCCGAGAGCGTCACGATCGAGGCGGTGAGCATCAGCCAGCCGGACGTCCATCCCACGATCCGGCTGCCCAGGATCTTCGCCCAGTTGTACACCGAACCCGCCACCGGGTACTTGGCCGCCAGTTCCATGAAGCACAGCGCGACGGCCAGCTGGCCGATGAAGACCATCGGCCACGACCACAGATACGCGGGTCCCGCATTTCCGAACCCGAAATAGAACAGTTGGAAGGTGCCGGTGAGGATGGAGATGTAGCTGACCCCGGCGGCGAAGCTGGCGAACTTGCCGAGGCTCCGGTCCAGGGACTCCTTGTAACCGAAATCGCCGAGTCCGCTGTCTCCAACCGCGATGTCGCGCTGAGTGGTCATGTCCGTGCGCCCTCCCCGGGTTCGGTCAGTCGTTGTCGAACCAACCCGCCGCAGTCGGCGCGGTGTTGTGCCAGATGTGCTTGATCTCCTGGTACTCGGACAGGCCGGCGGGGCCCAGTTCGCGCCCGTTTCCCGATCTCTTGAAGCCGCCCCATTCGGCGGCGGCGGTGTAGTAGCCGAAGTCGTTGAGCCACACCGTGCCGTGGCGCAGACCGCGAACCATGCGTTCGCCCCGTGCACTGTCGGCGGTCCGGACACCCGCGGCCAGTCCGTACTCGGTGTCGTTGCCGAGCCGGAGGGCCTCCTCCTCCGTGGTGAACCGCTCGACGGTGAGGATGGGGCCGAAGGTCTCCTCCCGCACGATGCGCATGTTCCGGTTGCAGCGGTCGAAGATGGTGGGCAGGTAGAAGCTGCCCCGTTCCAGGTCCGGGTCCGAAGGGCGGGATCCGCCGGTCACCAGTTCGGCGCCTTCGGAGACGCCAAGGGCCACATAGCGTTCGATCTTCTCCCGATGCGCCATGGACACCAGCGGCCCGGTTCGGCTGGCGGGATCGAGGCCGTCACCCATCCGGATCTTCTCGGCTCGCGCGGCGAGAGCGGCTACGAAGCGGTCGGCAATCGAGTCCTCGACGATGAGGCGGGTACCCGCGGAGCAGACCTGCCCGGAGTGGAGGAAGACCCCGGTGAGCACCTGGTCGACGGAGTCGTCACCGTCGGCGTCGGCGAAGACGATGTGTGGGTTCTTCCCGCCGAGCTCCACCGCGACCTTGGTGACATGCTTGGCGGCTGTCTCGAGAATGATCCGTCCCGTGACCAGTCCGCCAGTGAACGAGATGAAATCGACGTCCGGGGTGTCGGTCAGCGCGCTGCCGAGGACAGCGCCGCTGCCCTGCACCAGGTTCACCACGCCCCTTGGCACCCCTGCCTCCTCGATGAGCTTGACGAAGGCGATGGTGCTGAGCGGGGTGACCTCGCTCGGCTTGACGACCATCGTGCAGCCGGCGGCCAGTGCGGGCGCGATCTTCCACGAGATCTGTAGCAGCGGGTAATTCCAGGGCGCGATCAAGACGCAGACGCCGATCGGCTCGTGCACCACCCGGCTGATCACGTCGGGCCGACCGACATCCACCAACCGATCCGACTCGATCGCGGCGAGTCGCGCGTAGTACCGGCAGACCGACACGACATCGTCGATGTCGATCCTGCTCTCCGCCAGGGTCTTCCCGGTGTCGAGGGTTTCGATCCGTGCCAACTTCTCCTTGTCGCGCTCGAGCAGGTCGGCGATGGTGGCGAGCAACGCGGTGCGCTCCGCGACGGGCGTCCGGGGCCAGGTTCCCTCGTCGAAGGCTGCGCGCGCCGCCGCGATGGCGCGGGTGGCGTCGTCCGGGGCGGCCTCGTCGACCGTGGCGACCACCGAACCGTCGGCCGGATTGAGGCAATCGCGGGTGTCGCCCGAACTGGAGCGGACCCAGGTCCCGTCGATGAACAGGCCCGTATCGAACAGGTCGCCGATCGATTCGTCCTGCACCTTCACGCTCAACTCCGGGCCTCGCTTCCTCTCCCGGTTGCGGAGCAACCGGTCTTGGAACTCATCGATGTGACGCTCTGCCGGGACAAGCACGCCCTTCTACCGTAGGCCGGTGGAGGCGGTGTGGGCCGAGTTCACCGGGATTTCTTTCGAACCCTCACTCGGGCAAAGTTGTTGTCGGCGGTGTCGTCGATGCTCGGCACCGGTCCGGCGTAGCTCGGGAATCGGGGCCGGCGCCTTCGGTCCTAGTCTGGTGGGGTGGAAACGGTGAGTGAGGTGGAGCGACACTACGGCGGACGGCCAGTGACGGCCCGCAAGGCGGAACGGCGGTCGCAGTTCCTCGGTGCCGCCCTCACCGTCTTCACCGAGAAGGGTTATGCGCGAAGCTCGGTCGCCGACATCTGTGCGGCCGCGGGGCTCGCCCGAAGCCAGTTCTATGCCGAGTTCGCCAGCCGCGAGGATCTTCTCCTCGCGCTCTACGACCAGATCCAGTCCGATGCCAGGGACGCCATGGTCGCCGCGCTCGCGGAGGTGGACTCTGAGGACGTGCGCGAACACGCGGCCGCAGCGATGGCTGCCTTCGTGGAATCGATCGGCCAGGACCTGCGCCGAGCGCAGATCTCCTACGTCGACATCGTCGGCGTCAGCCCCCGGGTCGAGCAGCACCGGCTCGATCAGCGCGCGGTGTGGCGCGGCTTCTTCGAGTCGACCCTCAGGGGTGTCGCAGGCGCCGGGTTCGTCCCGCCCGGCGGGTACGCGATGGCCTCGACGGCCTTCATCGGCGCGTTGACCGCGTTGGTACATCAGTGGAGCACCACGGATCCCCGGCCGCCCGTCGCCGGCCTGATCGACGTGATGACCACCCTCCTCAACGCGTTGGTGAGCGGCGCATCCGAGGATTCCGCCGAGACCTGAGTGGCTCGAGGCGCCCCATTGTTATCCACGACACAACCCCCTACAGTCGTGCGAGCAAAGTTAGACACGAGTATCTAAATTTCCGTGATCTGCTCGCGGGACAGGGGAGGACACCGATATGGCAGGGCGAGGACTGATCGATCGAGGGGGCCGACGGCGCCGGATGTGCCTGATGGCCGCGGCCGCGGTGGCGGGGCAGTTCGCCCTGTCCGTGCCCGCGTTTGCCGCGCCCGCACCTGCAGGAGGGGCGGGATCGCCGCAGGTGGAGGTGCAGCAGGCGGAGCCACCGAAGCTCCCCGACGTCGACAGGGAGTTCTACCTCCCACCCACGGAGATCGTGGCCTCGAAGGCGCCCGGCGAGATCATCGCAGCGCGACGGGTCGACCTGGCGACCCTCAACGTCATTCCGACCAACGTCGATGCCTGGCAGCTCTCCTACCGCTCGAACAACGGCCGCGGCGAGCCGATCCCCGCGGTGACGACGGTCATCAAGCCCCGCGGCGACGTCCAGGATGGAACGCCGAGACCCCTGCTGTCCTTCCAGATGGCAGAGGATTCGCTGGGGAATCACTGCGCTCCGTCGTATGTCATGCGGCAGGGTGCGCTGCCGTGGCTGCTCACGGGCGCCGCCACCTCGGGCGCGCAGTTCCTCGAGGTGCAGGCCGCGCTCGCCCAGGGCTGGGCGGTGTCGGTTCCGGACCATCAGGGCCAGAACTCCTCGTTCGCCTCGGGACCCGTTGCCGGACGGATCACCCTCGACGGGATCCGGGCGGCGGAGAACTTCGCGCCGATGGGGCTGGACGGCCGGTCGACGAGGGTCGGGATGATCGGCTACTCCGGTGGATCGATGCCCACAGGCCATGCGGCGGAGCTGCGCAAGTCCTATGCGCCGGAACTCGACATCGTGGGTGTTGCCATGGGCGGTGTCGCCGCCGACCTCGGCGCCCTTGTCGAGAACGCCAACAACGCGGCCGGGGCGGGCATCGTCCTCGCGGGGGTGATCGGTGTCAGCCGCGAGGATCCGGAGCTGGCGGCGTTCATCGAGGAGCGGATCAATCCGGTCGGCCGCGTCCTTCTCGACGCGAAGGACAATCTCTGCGTGGTGTGGAACTCCGCCCTGGCTCCGTTCCTCGACAACAAGGGCTTTCTCGACGGTGGGGATCCGCTGCAGAACCCGATCGTCAAGGGCGCCCTCGCACGGACGGCCATGGGCCGGTCGGTCCCCGACATGCCCCTGTACATCTACCAATCCAACCCCGATTGGCTCGTGCCCGTTCCACCGGTGAACAAGCTGGTCGACACGTACTGCAAGGACCCGTCCGCGAACGTGGCCTACACGCGCGATCACTTCAGCGAGCACCTGAGCCTGGAGGTGGCCGCCGTGCCGAGCGCGCTCCTCTGGCTGCGGGACCGGTTCGCCGGTGTGCCTGTCCAGAAGGGGTGCAGCACCACCGACGTCGGATCGATCGCGCTTGACCCGAGGACGTGGCCGGTCTGGCAGCAGGTCGTCGGCGAGGAGGTCGCAGGCCTGTTCGGAAAGCCACTCGGCGCCTAGGGTTCGTCACGGGCCGTCGGTCCACCGCAGCTGGCTTCGAGACGGGGGAGATCGGATGAAGGTTGCAGGAATCGCCGCGCGGTTGGCCGCGGCAGCGGGAACCGGAGTCGCCGCGGTTCTGTTCGCGGTCTCCGGTCCCGGCGTCGCCGCTGCGGCACCCGGCTGCATCCCGTGGACGACCGAGCGGGTGGCCGAGGGGTACGGGACGCTCGAGAACCTCGCGTTCGACGGCCGCGGCGGAATGCTGTTGTCCGAGACGTCGCTGACCGGGGCGGTCGGCGCGATCAGGCGACTCGAGGCGACCGGATCCCGCACCACCGCGGTGCCCGAGGTGAAGGCGCCGGGCGCGATCGTGGTCGTGGGCGACACCGCCTACTTCACCACCGGGAACGGGCTCGCCTCGGGACTTCTCGGCCGTAGCGACGGCACGATCGACGCGCTCGACCTGGACTCGGGCGCCGTCACCACGGTCGAGACCGGGCTGACCATGCCCAACGGGCTCGCACGGCTCCCCAACGGGGACTTCGTGGTCAGCCGGGACATCGGGCAGTCGACGGGACTCACCCGCGTGCCCAGGAGTGCCGAGCTCCCGTCCGGGTTCGCGCCCAGCCTGAGTTCGACCAACGGGCTGGCCTACGACGAGGCCACCCGCCGACTGTATGTCGCAACGACCTTCAACCCGGTCACCACCATCGCCGCCGTCGACATCGACCACCCGGACGCCCCGCCGCGCCGGTTCGACCTGCCGGGGGCAGGCCCGATCAACTCCGCCGACGATCTCACGGTCGGGCCGGACGGAGCGGTCTACGTCGCCATGAACGTGGCGGGGACGGTCGTGCGGCTCGACCCGGCCACCGGCGCGCAGTGCACCGTCGCCGCCGGCCTGCCGCTGATCTCGTCGGTCCGGTTCGGTTCGGGGCCGGGCTGGGACCCGAACGCGCTGTACGCCACCAGCTTTCTCGGCACCGTCGTCAAGCTGACGCCGCCCGCACCGTAACCGCGTGACCGGCGAACCCCTTCGATCGCCACTGTCGAGGGGAGCCGCCCGCTAGGGTGGCGAATTGCCGACGACGGCGAGGAGGAGTGAGCATGGGGCAGCCGACGCACCGGACCGTCGCGGTCAACGGGATCGACCTGCATTTCGCCGAGCAGGGCGAGGGCCAGCCGGTGGTGCTCTGCCACGGGTTCCCTGGACTCTGGTTCAGCTGGCGTCACCAGCTCGCGGCGCTGTCCGCTGCGGGCTACCGCGTCATCGCCCCGGACATGCGCGGGTACGGACGGACGAGCGCGCCCATGCAGGTTTCCGAGTACGACCGGCCGCACACGGTCGGTGACCTGGTCGGCCTCCTCGATGCGCTCGGCATCGAGCGGGCGGTCTTCGCCGGCCACGATTTCGGCGCCCACCTGACCTGGGACCTGCCGGCCTGGGCGCCCGATCGGGTGTCCGCACTGATGCAGCTGAGCGTCCCCCGCGCGCCTCGACTGCCGGTACAGCCGAGTGTCGGGTTCAAGTACCTGGCGTCCAAGCACTTTGCGCACGTGCACTACTTCCAGGAGTCGGGCGTCGCGGACCGGGAACTCGGCGACAACACCAGGGCGTTCCTGGCCAAGATCTTCCATGCGCTCAGCGGTGCGAACCGCTACCTCGACTGCTGGGAGTTCCCCTCCGAGGGCAACGGCTACCTCGATGTGCTCCCTGATCCACCCGCCTTGCCGTGGAGCTGGCTCGATGTGGGCGAATTCGACTATTACGTCACGGAATTCGAGCGGACCGGGTTCACCGGCGGCCTCAACTGGTACCGCGCCGAGGATGCCGTCTGGGCGCAGAACGAGTCGCTGCACGCGAAGCCGGTGGAGGTCCCGGTCACCTTCATCGCCGGTGCCAAGGACCCGGTGCTCGAGATGATGGGCAGCGACCCGTTCGCGACCATGGGTCGGCTGGTGCCGGGTCTGGTCTCCACCCACGTGATCCCGGACGCCGGGCACTTCGTGCAGATGGAAAAGCCCGCCGAGGTGAACGCGGCGATGCTCGAGTTCCTCGGCGGACTGACTACTTGATCGTGTCCAGCGAGGCGAGGGTGAGGGAGCAGGCCTGAGCTACCTCCGCGCCCTTCTTGTCGAAGTGGTTCGCGAAGAAGACGGCGTGATCCTCGTGCTCGTGGAAGTGGTGCGGGGTGAGCACGGCGGAGAAGACCGGGACGTCGGTGTCGAGCTGGACTCGCATCAGTCCGTCGATGACCGCGGAGGCCACGAACTCGTGCCGGTAGATGCCGCCGTCGACGACCAGTCCTGCGGCGACGATGGCCTGGAACCGGCCGGTACGGGCGAGCCGCAGCGCGTGCAGGGGGATCTCGAAGGCGCCGGGGGTCTCGAAGAACTCGATCTCGCCGGAGGTGTGGCCCAGTGTCCGCCACTGCGCGACGAAGGCGTCTCGTGCTCGGTCGACGATGGGTCGGTGCCACGTGGACTGAACGAAGGCGATGCTCATTCCATGATGCTAGTTCGGCGCACCCCGGCGTGGCCATCCGGACATGCGTTCAGTTCAATTCTCCTCAAGTCGGGGCTGAATTCTCTTGTCATGCAAGGGAATCACTGTATCGGGCGCGGTACGTGTTATCTCCGTACAGTGTGGACATGGACAAGCCCGAGGTTGCCCTTGACAACTGCGATGAGGTCTACGACTTCTACCTGCGTCACCAGCAGAACCGCCTGGCCGCGAAGGCCGCCTACGGGCTCCTCGCGCTGAAGTTCCGGCCGAGGGTGACCTACGCGGATGGGGCGAAGGAGCAGGTCCGGGCCCTGGTGCGGTCGGATTCCCGGCTGGTTCTCGCGGTCAATCACCTGAGTCAGCGCGATCCGTACACGGTGGCCGCCGCGGCGTCGGCCAGCGCGCTGCGCCCGGCGATAGGCCGCACCCGGGTGCTGGCGAAGGACGAGCTGTTCCTGGAGCCGAAGCGGCGCGAGCGGGTGGATCTGATGGGCGGGATCCCCGTCTTCCGCGGCAAGAACCACGGGATGCGCGCGGTCAACGCGGCCGGGCAGCGGATGATGGATGTCTGCGCCGAGCGGATGCGGCGGGGCGATGACCTGGCCATCTTCCCGGAGGGGACCTGCAACTTGGAGGATCCGACCCGGCTGCAGAAGATCGGAAGCGGGATCGGCCACATCATGAGCCGGGCGGTGAAGCTCGGGGTTCGGCCGGTGCTGCTCTATATGGGGATCAGCTACGGTCCTGTGCCCGGCAAGGAGACGCGGGCCAGCGTGTACCTCGACAATCCGGTCACCGAGATCCCGGAGAAGCCGGCCGACATCGCGCGACTGGTTGCGGCCGGACTTCAGCGCGCGGTGGACGGGGCGGTCGCGCGCTACTGACCTCTCCCTAAATACCCCCTTGGGTATGATCTGGGTATTCGACGAGGAGAGGAACCTCATGCAGGAAGTGGATCTGGTGGCGCTCGACGCCGCCCTGGCCGCGGGCGCGCCCGTGATCGACGTGCGCGAAGCCGATGAGTACGCCCGCGGGCACGTGCCGGGGGTCCGGCTGATCCCGCTCGGCGAGCTGGTGTCCCGCATCGACGAGGTGCCCGCCGCGCCGACCGTCTACGTGATCTGCGCGATGGGCGGCCGGAGTGCGCACGGCGCCTCTCTGCTGGGGGCCGCGGGTATCAACGCGGTGAACGTCGCGGGTGGCACGGACGCGTGGATCAGCTCCGGCCGATCGGTTGAGTCGGGCGCGTGACCCGTCGGGCGCCTACCGAGCCCACAGGCGGCGGTAGGCGTCCTCCTCCGCCTCGCGGGCGGCCTTGCGTCTCGGGTTGTCGAGGTCCATGGGCAGGCCGTTCTTCTGCAAGCGCCGCGCGCGGTTCTGGTGGATGTAGACGACCGAGTAGAACAGGGCAAGCAGGATCCCGAGCAGGACCATCGACCCCCGCAGCCACAGCGGCCCAGGGAAGAGCATGAAGATCACGAACAGCGGGATGAACGGCACCATTGCGCGGACGAGGTGCCGGGCGACGTAGTGGTCGCCCGTGATGTCGTTGAGCACCCAGTCGTTCATGGATGCGGGCAGCTTGGCGCCGCAGGCGTAGGCGATCCACTGAATCGGGTTCGGTCGGGTGGCGCTCATTCGTTCAGTGCTCCTGCCTTGAGTGCGGCCCGGTTGATCCGGGTGAGAACGTCGTGCAGTTCCTCGAGCTCGGGTAGGCCGACGCCGAGGCGCTCGACCACCGCGGGCGGAATCAGCTCGGCCTGGGCGCGCATGGCCCGTCCGGCCTCGGTCAGGTCGACGACCAGCTGCCGCTCGTCCTCGCTGCTGCGGGACCTGGTGATCAGGCCCGACGCCTCGAGCCGCTTGAGCAGTGGCGAGAGGGTCGGGGAATCGAGCTGCAGGGCGCTGCCGATCGCCTTCACCGACATCGGCGCCTCGCCCCAGAGGGCGAGCATCACCAGGTACTGCGGGTGCGTCAGGCCCATCGGCTCGAGCAGCGGGCGGTACACCGAGAGCACCGCGCGATTGGCGACCGCAAGCGCGAAGCAGACCTGGCGGTCGAGGGCGAGCGGGTCGACCCCGGGTGCCTGCGACTGTTCCATGATGGACATGCAGTAGAGCGTACACGAATAGATCGTGCACTAACTAACTTCGCGGGACCGCGAAGCCCCACGGCAACTCCAGCCGGTGTCGGCCCAGCAGCTCCGCGTCCGCGAGCAGCTCGAGCACCGGGCCGTCCGCCACCAGCCTGCCGTCGTCGATGATCACCGCGCGGTCGCACAGCTGCGCGGCGTAGGGCAGGTCGTGGGTGACCAGCATCAGGGTGGTGTCCAGCCCGAGCAGCACCTCGGCCAGCTCGCGGCGGGCCACCGGGTCGAGGTTCGCGGACGGCTCGTCGAGTACCAGCACGTCCGGCCTGCACGCCAGCACCGTGGCCAGCGCGACCCGCCGGCGCTGCCCGCCGGACAGGTGCGACGGTGACCGTTCGGCGTGCTCGCTCATGCCGACAGCGGCCAGCGCATCGGACACCCGCGCCCGCAGCTCGTCGCCGGTGACGCCGAAGTTCGCCGGGCCGAACGCGACGTCCTGCGCGACCGTCGGCATGAACAGCTGATCGTCCGGGTCCTGGAAGACGATCCCGACCCGGCGCCTGGCCTCGCGCAGGGTGCCCCGCTCGACCCGGGTGCCGCCGATCTCGACGTGGCCCGCGGTGGGGAGAGCACCCCGTTCAGCTGCAGCATCAGGGTGGTCTTGCCGGCGCCGTTGGGGCCGAGCAGCGCAATCCGCTCGCCGACACCGACTTCCAGGTCGACGCCGCGCAGCGCGACCCGGCCGTCGGGGTAGGCGAAGCCCAGGTCACGCACCCGCACCGCGGCGGTCGGGCTCATCCGGCCACCGCCAGCGCCGTCAGGCAGACGGCGACCGCGCCGACGGCGGGGGTGAGGCCGAGCAGCCAGCCGCGCGCGGTGGCCGCGGGTGCGCCGAGATCGGGCATGGCGCCGGTGAACCCTCGCGATGCCATGGCCAGGTGGACCCGCTCGCCGCGCTCGTAGGTCCGGAGGAACAGCCCGCCCACCCCGCGTGCGGTGGCGCCGATCTGTCGCAGGGTGCGGGGATCGTCACCGCGGGAGATCCGCGCGATCCGCATCCGGTTCGCCTCCGCGGCAAGTAGATCCACGTAGCGCAGCATCAGGACGACGACGGTGGTGACGAGGGCGGGCACCCGCAGTCGGGTCAGCCCCAGCGGCAGGTCCGCGGTCCGGGTGGTGGCCGCGAGGGTCAGCGAGGTGAGAACCCCGAGGGTGCCCTTGATCAGGATGCCCCAGGCCGCGTACAGGCCGGCGACGGACAGCGACAGTCCCGCCCATCGCACCCGCTCGCCACCCTCGCCGAACGGGAGCAGCACCGCGAGCACGACGAACGGTGCCTCGATCAGCATCCGTGGCGCGATCCAGCGCAGCGGGATCCGGGCGATCTGCCACACTGACAGCAGGACAATGGCATACAGGCCGAAGGCCCACATCTGTTCGCGCGGCGTCGCGACCACCGCGAAGACCCCCACCGTCGCCGCGACGATCTTCACCTCGACCGGCAACCGGTGCACCGGGGAGTCGTCCGCGCGGTACAGCGGGTGGGCGTGACCGGCGCCCATCGTCAGGTCCTGCGGGTGCGGCCCGCGCGGGCGATCAGCCAGAAGAGGCCGCCCGCAACCGCGAATGTCGCAGTAGCGCCGAGGATCCCGGCGATTCCGGACAGGTTGTCATTGCCCGCGACGGTGTAGTCCGCGAGTGGGCCGCCTGCGAGGTGGTGCTCCCCGGCGTTCTGCGCGATGCAGTTGCCGGTCAACTCCTCGCCCGCCGCCGTCTCGATGACGGTGCAGCCGCGCAGGGTGGCGGAGTCCAGGCCGTCGGGACTCGAGCTGGCGAGGTAGCTGACGACGCCCGCGACGAACAGGGCGACGACGGCGAAACCCGCAAGGAACCAGGACCTTCGGGAGGTCATGCCGGTACCTCCGTGGTCGGTCGGGGCGCGGTGCGCAGCAGGTACACCAGGTCGGGTCGGGCCCTGGCGACGGCGACCACTGTGAGCGCGGTGATCAGCCCTTCGCCGACCCCGATCAGGGTGTGGGTGCCGAGCATGTACCAGACGACGGTGTCGAGCGTCGTCTCTCCGGCGCCGCCGAGCGCGTACTCGAGCAGGAACCCGGACGCGGCCGCCAGCGTGTTCGCCAGCGCGGCAACGAAAGCCAGTGCGGCGAGGCCGGCATCACCGAACCTGCGGCGCAGGGGCCGCAGGGCGACGGCCACCGCATAGCCGACCCCGACGCCGATCAGTGCCATGTTCGTGATGTTGGTGCCGAGCGCGGTGATGCCGCCGTCCGCGAAGAGCAGCGCCTGCACCACGAGCACGATGGTCACGCACAGCGCGCCGGTGTAGGGGCCGACCAGGATGGCCGCGAGGGCGCCGCCGAGCAGGTGGCCGCTGGCGCCCGGCAGGATCGGGAAGTTCACCATCTGCACCGCGAAAATGAACGCGGCCACCAGGCCGGCCATCGGCGCGGTCCGTTCATCGAGTTCGGTTCGGGCCTTCCACGCGGCCACGGCGATGCCCGCGACCGCGACGACCCCGAACAGCAGCGAGGTCGGCGCGTCCACAAGGCCGTCGCTCATGTGCATCGCGAGGACGGCGTCGTTCGGGCTGTTCACGAGCGGAGCATAACCAGTCATCTCAACAATTGCTCAGTTGTTCAAATGAATGTAACAAGGGCTCGAGGCCTGCTCACTGCAGGTCGATCACCGGCGTGGACGGCTCGAGCTCGATGCCGAGCCGGCGGAGATTGCCATCGAGTACCTGCCAGATGGACACCTCGAGGAAGTCAGCGAGCTGCGCCGCGGTCAACGCGTGTTGCGGGTTGCTCAGCCACCGGTTGACGCTGACATCGACCAGGCCGATCAGGCCGAAGGCGAGGGTCTCGGACAGCTCCGTCCCCTTGCCAAGCTTGGTCAGGACGGTCTCGAGCAACGCGGTGAGCCGCAGCGCGATGGCGGTCTTGGTGCCGGTGACCACCCGGGAGCCGGTGGTGCGGTGACTGGGGGACCCGGTGCCGAGGAACTGGTGCAGTCGCGGGAAATCGACGATCCAGCGGAGGTAGGTCTCGACGGCGTGCGAGATGGTCTCGCCGACGGTGCCCTCGGGGAGCAGGGCGGGCGCCACGTACTGCATGAGTCGCTCGATGATCCGCGCCCGCAGCTGTTCGTCGAGATCGCCGCGGTCCTTGAAGATCCGGTACACCACCGAGCGCGGTACCCCGGCTCGCTCGGCGATCTGCTTGACCCCGACGTCGGAGCCGCCCTCGTTGATGGCGTCCATGGCTGCCTCGAGGATCCGGTCGCGGCGATCCGCCTTGTGGTCGTCCCACCGGGTGGCGCGACCGTCCGGTTCGGGCGTCACGGCGTCGACTCGTTCTGGCATCGGCCCCACGATACCCATCGGACGATTGACGGGACAGCGTGTCTCACTTACTTTAGTGAGACAGCGTGTCGCAGACAGATTTGTCACACTCACTCAGGAGTTCAGATGGGCAACAGGGTTTTCGTCGTCGGAGTCGGCATGACGAAGTTCGAGAAGCCGGGGGCGCGCGAGTGGGACTACCCGGACATGGCGCGCGAGGCCGGAACCAAGGCTCTCGAGGACGCGGGTATCGACTACCGCCAGGTGGAGCAGGCCTACGTCGGTTACGTCTACGGCGAGTCCACCTCCGGCCAGCGCGCCGTCTACGAGCTGGGCCTGACCGGTATCCCGATCGTCAACGTGAACAACAACTGTTCGACGGGCTCGACGGCGCTGTACCTGGCCACACAGGCCGTCAAGAGCGGGCAGGTCGACTGCGCGCTCGCGCTCGGCTTCGAGAAGATGCAGGCGGGCTCGCTCGGCACCACCTATGACGATCGCGAGCAGCCGATGATGCGGCACCTGCTCGCGCTGGCGGAGCTGCAGGAGTTCGCGATGCCACCCGCGCCGTACATGTTCGGCGCCGCGGGCAAGGAGCACATGGAGCGGTTCGGCACCACCGAGGAGCATTTCGCCAAGATCGGCGTCAAGAACCACAGGCATTCGATGAACAACCCGTACGCCCAGTTCCAGGACGAGTACACGCTCGAGGAGATCCTCGCCTCGAAGCGGATCTACGGCCCGTTGACCAAGCTGCAGTGCTCGCCGACCTCGGACGGCTCCGGCGCGGTGATCGTGGCGGGCGAGGCGTTCGTGGACGAGCACGATCTCGCAGGCCAGGCCGTCGAGATCGTCGGCCAGGCGATGGTGACCGACATGGAGTCCACCTTCGCCGACAGGAGCGCGATCAGCCTCGTCGGCGCCGACATGACCCGCGTGGCAGCCCGAAAGGTTTACGAGCAGGCCGGTATCGACGCCTCGGACGTGGACGTCATCGAGCTGCACGACTGCTTCTCGACCAACGAGCTGCTCACCTACGAGGCGCTCGGTCTGTGCCAGGAGGGCGACGGCGGGAAGCTGGTCGATGCCGGTGCCACGACCTACGGCGGCCAGTGGGTCGTCAACCCGTCCGGTGGCCTGATCTCCAAGGGGCACCCCCTCGGCGCCACCGGCCTGGCCCAGTGCAGCGAGCTCACCTGGCAGCTGCGCGGCGCCGCGGACAAGCGTCAGGTATCGGCCGCCGCCACCAAGGGCGGGGTCGCGCTGCAGCACAACATCGGCCTCGGCGGCGCCGTCGTCGTCACCGCGTACAAGCCTGCCGACCGCTGACGCCTTCGTTTCCCCCTCAGGGACAAACCCACTCACCCGCAAGGAGTTTCGCCATGGCTTCCGTTTCCGTCTCCGCCGATCTGCCCGCCGCCCCGGAGAAGACCTGGTCCACCCTCTCCGACCTGTCGCGTTGGGAGGAGTGGCTGACCATCCACCAGGGCTGGAAGAGCGAGCTTCCGACCGAGGTCGCCCTCGGGGCCCGCTTCACCGAGGTCGTCTCCGTGATGGGGATGGCCAACAAGATCGAGTGGACCGTCACCGAGGTCGACGCGCCGAACCTGGTGAGGATCGCCGGTACCGGCATGGCGGGCGTGACCGTCGAGTTCACCCTCAAGGTCGAGCCGGCCGGTTCGGGCTCGAAGGCCGTCATCGACGCCAGCTTCAAGGGCGCCATGATCGTCGGCCCGATCGGTAAGGCCGTCGCCAAGAACGCCGCCGCGGACCTCGAGGCCTCCCTCGCGAAGTTCGCCGAGCTGGTCGGCTGAACCCGATGACGAAGCCCGTCGACAGAGACAACGCAGTCGAATTCGACTCCTCGGGCCTCGGCGTCTGGACCGACGAGGAGCGGTTCGAGGTGACCGCCGAGCGGATCGCCGAGTACGCGGCGGCCACCAATGACCCGATCGAGCGGCACCTGCGCGGCGAGATCGCCCCGCCGGTGTTCGCTGTGGTGCCCGCCTTCTTCTCGATGGCGCCCGCGGCGCTGTCGGTGGCGCCGGTGGAGCTGCTGATGAAGCTGGTGCACGGCGAGCAGGACTTCCATTTCCACCGCCCGATCTACCCCGGCGACACCCTCGCGGTCCGCGCCAAGCCGATCGGGTTCGAGGGCAGGGAGAACGGGTCGACCGTGGTCGTTTATGTCGAGACCCGCACGGACACCGGCGAACTGGTGAACGAGCAGTGGATGACCGCGTTCTTCCGGAAGGTCGACGCGGGTCCCGGTCTCGGGGAAACGGCGCCCGGCCACCGGTTCGACGAGGCGCTGCGCAAGCGGACCCCGGCGGCCCGGGTTCTCCAGCACATCGACAAGGACCAGACGTTCCGGTACTCGCCTGCCTCGGGCGACCCGATGCCGATCCACCTGGACGACGAGATCGCCAGGATGTCCGGTCTGCCCGGGATCATCAACCACGGGCTGTGCACGATGGCCTTCACCTCGTGGGCCGCGCTCACGGAGCTGGCCGACGGCAGGGCCGAACGGCTCAAGCGGCTCGCCGTCCGATTCGCCAAGCCGGTGCTGCCCGAGCAGGACATCGTCACCCGGTTCTGGGCCGTGAGTCCTTCTGGTCCCGCTGGGGCCAAAAGACTCACGAGCGTATGCCTACGAGACGACCGTCGGCGACGACCTGGTGATCAAGGACGGCCTGGCCACCATCTCCGACAACTGAGTCGGCACAAGCACTTTCATCGATATAGGAGAAGCACTGATGGGAACCCTGGACGGACGCGTCGCGATCATCACCGGCGCGGGACGCGGCATCGGCCGCGAACACGCCCTGCTCTTCGCTGCCGAGGGCGCGAGTGTCGTGGTGAACGATCTCGGCGGCGCCAACGACGGATCCGGCTCGGACGCCGGTCCCGCGCAGCAGGTCGTCGACGAGATCGTCGCGGCAGGCGGCAAGGCCGTCGCAAACACCGACAACGTGGCGAGCTGGGAGGGCGCCAAGGCGTTGGTCGACCAGGCCGTGAGCGAGTTCGGCGGCCTCGACGTACTCGTGAACAACGCGGGCATCCTGCGCGACGCGTTCATCGCGGGCATGGAGGAGGGCCAGTGGGACGCGGTGATCGCCGTGCACCTCAAGGGTCATGCCGCGACGCTGCATCACGCCGCCGCCTTCTGGAAGGCGCGGACCAAGGCGGGCGAGACCGTCAACGCTTCGGTCATCAACACCGCCTCGGCGTCGGGTACGTTCATGCCCAACGCCGGGCAGGGCAACTATGGCGCGGCCAAGGCCGGCATCGCCGCGCTGACGCTGGTCGCCGCGGACGAGCTCGAACGTTATGGGGTGCGGGTCAACGCGATCGCTCCGATCGCGCGTACCCGGCTGACGCTGGCCACCCCCGGGATGGGTGCGCTGTTCGCCGCCGAGGTTCCCGATGGCGAGTTCGACGCGTTCTCTCCCGCCAACATCTCCCCGCTGGTAGCTCGGCTCGCATCGGGTGACTGCAAGCTCACCGGCAAGGTGTACGCGGTCCAGGGCGGCGCCGTCACCGAGCTGATCAACT
Source organism: Rhodococcus sp. MTM3W5.2 (assembly GCF_001984015.1). Taxonomy (NCBI): domain Bacteria; kingdom Bacillati; phylum Actinomycetota; class Actinomycetes; order Mycobacteriales; family Nocardiaceae; genus Rhodococcus; species Rhodococcus sp. MTM3W5.2. Next base: position 385,579 of record NZ_CP019572.1, read on the forward strand.
GGCAGGGCGGCGAGACCATCGAGTCCGAGGGGCCCTGGACCGTCGACGATCTCGCGAACCGACTCGGCTGAGGGCGGGAACATCCATGGTGCGCAACAGTTATGAGCTGGGCCTCGGTCTGAGCGAGGAGCATGCGGCGCTGGCCGATTCGGTGAGCGCTTTCGCCGAACGGACCATCACCGCCGAGCAGGTCCGTGCCGCGGTCGAGGCGAAGTCCGAGGCCGAGTTCCCGGAGTTCTGGCAGGCACTGGTCGGCCAGGACCTGCTGGGGCTGCACGTGCCGGAAGATCGAGGTGGCCAGGGAGCCGGCCTGCTCACCCTTGCGGTGGCACTGGAGGCGTTGGGCCGCAATATTTCTCCCGGCCCGTTCGTGCCCACCGCACTCGCCTGCGCGGTACTCGCGGCTGCGGATTCGAAAGTCGGGATCGAGGTGCTGCCCGGCCTGATCGATGGCTCCCGCACCGCGGCGCTCGCGCTCGGCTCGGCGTTTCACGTGGAACCCGAGCACGTGGAACCGAAGCCTGGCGGCTACCGGCTGACCGGCAGCACCGATGCGGTGCTCGGCGGGCAGCTCGCCGACGTGCTCCTGCTGCCGGCCGAGATGGGCGACGAGATCCGCTGGGTGGTCGTCGATTCAGCGGAACTGACCGTCACCGGGCAGGACAGCATCGATGTGCTCCGAGGATCGGCGCGGGTCGAGGCGGATGGCGTGCTGGTCGCGGCCGAGCGGGTGCTCGACGGGCTGAGCGAGCAGCGGGTGCGGGCCATCGCGGCGGTGGTGCTCGGCGCGGAGGCCGTCGGGATCATGTCCTGGTGCGTGTCGACCGCGGCCGAATACGCCAAGACCCGGGTGCAGTTCGGCAGGCCGATCGGCCAGTTCCAGGGCGTCAAGCACAAGTGCGCGCACATGGGCATCGCTCTGGAGAAGGCCCGCGCGGTGGTGTGGGATGCGGCGTCGGCGCTCGACAAGGCTTCCAACGAGATTGATGCTGCCGAAGCCGACTTCGCGGCCGATGTCGCGGCCGTGATCGTGCCCGACGCCGCCGTGCAGGTGGCACAGGACTGCATCCAGGTGCACGGCGGCATCGGGTTCACCTGGGAGCACGACGCGCACCTGTACTACCGGCGCGCGCTGGCGCTGCGGGGCGTGCTCGGCACCCGCGAGCAGCGGGCGAACCGGGTGGCGGAGCAGGCCCTTGCCGGGGTGTCCCGGACGTCGGTGCTCGAGCTGCCGGAGGAAGCCGACGCCATCAGGGCCGCGGTGCGGGACGAACTGGCGCCGATCGCGGCCATCGAGGACGAGGACGATCAGCTGATCGCGCTCGGCGACGGCGGCTGGGTGCAGCCGCACCTGCCGAGGCCGTACGGCCGCGGCGCAGGCCCGCTGGAGCAGATCGTCATCTCGCAGGAGGTCAAGGCCGCCGGGATCGCGATGCCACAGCTGCTGATGGGTGGCTGGGCGGTCTCGGCGGTGGTCGGACACGGAAGCGAGCAGCAGAAGCGGGACCTGGTGGTCCCGACGCTGCGCGGCGACCTGGTGTGGTGCCAGCTGTTCTCCGAGCCGGGCGCCGGTTCGGATCTGGCGTCGCTGTCGACCAGGGCCGAGAAGGTCGAGGGCGGGTGGACGGTCACCGGTCAGAAGATCTGGACCACGGTGGCGCAGTTCGCGGACTGGGCGATGCTCATCGCCAGGACCGACCCGTCCAGGCCGAAGCACGAGGGGATCACGTACTTCGTGCTGGACATGTCGAGCCAGGGCGTGACGGTGCGGCCGCTGCGCGAGATGACCGGTTCGGCGCTGTTCAACGAGGTGTTCCTGGACGGGGTCTTCATCCCGGACGCGAACGTGGTTGGGCAGGTGAACGACGGCTGGCACGTCGCAAGGACCACCCTCGCGGGCGAGCGGGTGGCGCTGAGCCAGAAGATGGAGGCCTACGCCAGCGATGCCGACCTGATGCAGTTCGTGCGCGGTCGGGAGCTGGGCCCGGTCGGGAAGTACCACTTCGGGGAGCTGATCGCCGAGAGCCAGGCCATCGACCTGATCGGCTCGCGCGTGGTGCTGGGGCAGTTGTCGGGCGCCGACGTGAGCACCACCTCGTCGGTCGGAAAGCTGCTGGGCATGGGGCTCGGTCAGGCGATCTCGGAGTTCGTGGTCGCCGAGTTGGGTGCGGCGGGCACGGTCGCGGTGCCGGGGGAGCCGAGCGACAAGGCGATGGAGCAGCTCATCGCCGGCCGCGCGACGACCATCTACGGCGGCACCACCGAGGTGCAGCTGAACGTGATCGGCGAGCGGATGCTGGGGCTACCGAGGGACTGACGGGTCAGGGCGTCCGGCCGAGGAGCGCGGCCAGTCGGTCGAGGGGCGGGGCGTCCTCGGGCACCGGCCGTGACGGTGCGAACGGGGTACGTCCTGCCGGGAGGTTCGGCAGCAGCACTCGGCTGAACGAGATCTGGTCCTCGACCACCGAGTCGGGGTAGCGCGGTGTCTGCCCCGACGCGCGGGCGATGTCCCAGCCGTGCGCAAGCATCTCGGTGATGCGCATGTTCAAGGCCTGCAGGCCCGGAACCTGGCCCATCGGCAGGGTGATCTCCCGGTCCAGCGCGCCCGGCAGGGCGAATGCCTGCACCAGCGCGTCGGCCGAGGCATGAAAGGAGCCCGCGGGGTCGGGGCCGAGCAGGTCGGGCGGCGCGCCAACGACGGTGACGGGCAGCGGGTTGCCCCGCAGGGACGAGGCGAACAGGTGGTTGCCTGCCGTCACGTGGTTGACGACGTCGCGGACGGACCACCCGGTGCACGGGGTGGGTGCGGACCATTGGTCGTCGGCGACGCCTGCTACCAGCGCGCCAGTCGCGTCGAGTGCCCGGCTGAGGTCGTCGATCGTCGCGGTCATGGTTCTGCCTACCACCGTGAGGACGGTTTCGGAACCCGTGTTCAGCCGAAGGGGGTGTTGCCGCGGCGGAAAGTGCGTGATACTGCCTGTAACGCACATCGGCGAAGGGGTTGGACCTGTGGACCAGAACGTGCAGCACGACGCGGTGATCGTCGGTGCCGGATTCGGCGGCATGGGTGCCGCCATCCAGCTCAAACGGCTCGGTCTGACCAACCTCGTGATCCTCGAACGCGAGGACGACCTCGGTGGCACCTGGCACGTGAACCGCTATCCGGGTCTCGCCGTCGACATCGCCTCCGTGACGTACTCCTACTCCTTCGAGCCGAACCCGTACTGGTCGCGGCTGTTCGCGCCGGGCGCCGAGCTCAAGCGGTACGCCGAGCACGTCGCGGACCAGTACGACCTGCGCCGCCACATGCGCTTCGGTGCGGTCGTCGAGGGTGCCCGTTGGGACGAGGACGCGCAGCGGTGGGAGGTCGCGATCGAGGGCGGCGAACTGGTCACCGCGAAGTACCTGCTCACCGCGACGGGGTTCCTGTCGCAGCCGCACAAGCCCGATATCCCCGGCATCGATTCGTTCGAGGGCAAGGTCATCCACACGACGGCGTGGGACGACGCCTACGACCTGAGGGTACGCGCACCGCGATCATCGGCACCGGGGCGACCGCGGTCCAGCTCATCCCAGAGGTGGCCCGCAAGGCCGCCGCCCTGACGGTGTACCAGCGGACCCCGATCTGGGTGCTGCCGAAGGTCGACACCCCCATCCCGGGTCCGGTGCAGCGGCTGTTCGCGCGGGTGCCCGCGGTCCAGCGCGCGGCCCGCGGAGTGAGCTCGGGGATCCTCGAAGCCGTGATGGTGAGCGCCGTACTGCACTACCGGCAGACCAAGCTGCTGAACAAGGGCGCCGCCGCCCTCTCGCGAATCTTCCTGCGCGCGAAGGTCCGTGACCCGAAGCTGCGTCGTCAGCTGACCCCGGACTACGACTTCGGCTGCAAGCGGCCGACCTTCTCCAACAGCTACTACAGCACCTTCACCAAACCGCACGTGCACCTCGAGACGGACTCGATCGACCGCATCGAGCCCGACGGCATCGTCACCGCGGACGGGCGCAAGACCGAGATCGACACTCTGGTCCTGGCCACCGGCTTCAACCTGTGGGACGTGAACTTCCCTGCCATCGAGGTGATCGGTCGGGAGGAGCGCAACCTCGGTAAGTGGTGGCGGGACAACCGGTTCCAGGCGTACGAGGGGGTGGCCGTGCCGTACTTCCCGAACTTCCTGACCCTGGCGAGCCCGTACTCGTACAGCGGGCTGTCGTACTTCACCACCATCGAGTCGCAGATGGCGCACATGAACAGGCTGTTCGGTGAGTTGCGACGGCGCGGCGCCGATGTCTTCGAGGTGACCGAGCAGGCGAATGCCGGTTTCCTGGACCGGATGACCGAGAAGCTGGACGACTCGGTGTTCTACGGGGGCAGCTGCCAGACCGCGCGCAGCTACTACTTCAACCAGCACGGCGAGGCGGCGATCCTGCGGCCGACCTCGACGGTCAATGCGTTCCGGGAGGCGAAGAGCTTCCCGTTGGACGACTACACGATGCGGCCCTACGCGGCGGCGGAGTGAGCGCGGGGTCGGCGTCGCACACCCCTTGGCAAGGTCGCACACCTTGTGGGCGTACAAGGCGTGTGCGTTCTCGCCAGAAGGTGTGCGGGGACGGCTGCTAGCCGAGATACTGCGCCCGCCACGCCAGCGCCCCGGTCCCGACCGCGACGGCCACCAGCAGGAGCACCCACACGAACCGCGGCAGGTGGCTCAGTGACCGCAGCTGGTCGAGGTCCGAACGGCCGGACCGGGTGCGGGCGGCCTCGACGATGGTGTGCAGGTTGCCGAACAGCAGCAGCCAGATCGCGGTGTACGCGAAATGCAGCTGCAGCGTGGGGGATCCGTAGTACGCGACGACGCCGATCGCAGATCCGCAGACGACCAGCACCAGCAGCCCGAAGATGTTGCGGATGAACGGCACCATCGCGACGATCAGCGCGACCGCGCCCCACAGCAGCACCGGGAGCTGGCCCGCCGCGATAAGGAGCGCGCCTGCCAGGCCGAGCAGCGAGGGCGCCAGGAAGCCTGCCGCCGCGGTGAGCACCATGCCGGGGCCGCGGGGCTTGCCGCGCGAGAGCGTGAGGCCCGAGGTGTCCGAGTGCAGCCGGATCCCGGTGAGCCGTCGGCCCGTCACGACCGCGGCGATCGCGTGCCCGGCCTCGTGCACGAGCGTCACCGCGTGCCTGGTCAACGACCACAGCGGACCGAAAAGGACCATGGCGGCGGCGATGGCGATGGGGAGGTAGGCCGACCACTGCGCCCAGTACGAGTTCACCTGACCAGGGTGCCAGGCCGCCGCGGCCAACTAGCATCGGTACCGGGTCACGATGTCTGAGGGTGGAGGGACTCGATGGAAGCCGTCACGGATTCGACCGCAGCAGTACCCGACCGGGGCCGTGTCATGGTGCGCAGTGAGTTCGCGCCGCTCCGGACGGTCGCGGTCGCCCGGTCGCAGTTCCGTGCTCCGGACGAGATGTCGGACAGCGAGGCGTCGTTCCTGGCGCCCGAGGCGTTGCCAATCCTCGAGCGCATGCTCGGACGCGATCACGGCGATGTCTATCCCGACCGCCAGCGGCTCTGGGAATCCGAACGCGAGAACCTGTGCTCGGTGTTCGAACGCCACGGCGTGGAGGTCCTGCGGCCGCGGATGCTGACCGACGCGGAGAAGGCGGCAGGGGGCTCCAATGGCTACGCGAACTTCTTCGTCCGCGACCCCTGGTTCACCATCGGTGACATCGTCGTCGAGGGGAACCTGAGGCTGCCCCACCGCCGACGCGAGGTGCTGCCCAGCCGCGACCTCCTCACCGCCAGGGCGCTCGAGGGGCACTGTTCCTACCTGGCGCTGCCGCAGCCTGCGGTTCCCGACGGGGCGCCGGGCGACCTGGGCGCCGGGCCCTTCCTCGAGGGTGGCGACGTGCTCGTGTACGAGAAGCGCGTCTTCGTCGGCAACTCCGGGCTGGCGTCCAACGCCATGGGGATCCGCTGGCTGGAGAAGCTGCTCACCCCACTGGGCTACACCGTGGAAACCGTCCGCCTCGCGCCGAATTTCCTGCACCTCGACTGTGCCCTCGGCCTGATTCGGGAGGGTTTGCTGGTCGCGTGCCCGGACGCACTCCTCGACGGTCTGCCCGCCGCGCTACGCGGCTGGGAGCGGATCGAGATCAGCGAGAGAGACGGTGTCGACCTCGGCACCAACGGTCTGCCCATCAGTCCGGAGGTCTACGTCACCGATCCGGCCTTCCGTCACATCGGTGACCGGATCGCCGCGCACGGCGTCACCGTCGAATACGTGGACTTCGCGATCACCCGCGGCTTCGGCGGCTCGTTCCGGTGCACCACACAGCCGCTGCGGCGGGAGTGAGCCGCGCCCCGTCTGTCGCTGTCAGTCCTGGATCCGCCGCCACGGACGGGCCTCCTCCAGCTCGAACGCGAGCTCGAGCAGGGTCCGCTCGTCGCCGTGGTCGGCCGAGAAGTGTGAGGCCAGCGGCAGCCCCGCGGCGGTCTCGTGCAGCGGCAGCGAGATGGCGGGCCCGCCGGACGCGTTGTTCAGCGGGGTGAATGCGGTGTAGTTCACCAGCCTGGTGAACAGCTCCTCGAAACTCTGTGCCGGAGAGAGGTATCCGAGCTTCGGGGTGGTGTGTGCGAGGACGGGCGAGAGCAGCACGTCGTACTTCTGGAACACCTCCGCGTACTGCCGATGGGTACGCCGCAGCCGGTACAGCACCTGCGGCGTCTTCGCGATGTTCTTGCGGTACATCGCATCCAGCCCGCGGGTGAGGTTGTCGGTCTTGGTCTTGTCGAAGTCCGGTCCGAGCATTCGCTTTCCGCCCGCACAGATCGCAAACGACAGGAACCCCCAGTAGTTCGAGAAGTCCTCGACGAACGATCGATCGACCGGCAGTGGCGCTTCCTCGACATGGTGGCCGAGCTCGTCGAGCAGATTCGCGGTCGCGGTGACAGAGGCGCGGGTCTCGTCGTCTGTCGGGATGCCGGTGATCGAATCGATGATCACGCCGACCCGCAGGCGGGTGCGCCCCGGGCCCTCGACGAGCCGGATAGGCGGGAGTTTCGGGTTGCGATAGTAGCTTTCGGCCGCGGCATAGAACCGCGCGGTGTCTCGGACCGACCGCGACAACACGCCCTGGGCGACGATCCGGATCGGCATCGCCCGGTCCGCCGGATCCGCGACCGTGCGCCCCCTGGTCGGCTTGAGGCCGACGAGACCGCACGCCGCCGCGGGGATCCGGATCGAACCGCCGCCGTCGTTGGCGTGCGCGAACGGGAGTACCCCGGACGCGACCAACGCCGCTGACCCGCCGGAGGAGGCTCCGGAGGAGTACACCGGATTCCACGGGTTGTGCACGGGCTCGGCCGTCGCGTACTCGTTCGAGGCGCTGAATCCGAACTCCGGCAGCCTGCTCTTGCCGATCGGGACCGCGCCGGTGGACAGGAACTGCCTGGCGAAGTCGCTGTCCGCGCGGGCGGGCCGCGCCACGAAAGCCGCGCTGCCGTGATTGGTCGGCAGGCCCGCGACATCGACGTTGTCCTTGACTATCGTCGGGACACCCGCGAAGACGCCCGTGTGCGGCCCCGCTGAACGGGTCAGGGCGCGATCGAAGTCGGGGAAGGCGATCGCGTTGAGCGAGTCCCTGACCGACTCGGCGCGTTCGACGGACGCCAGCACCGCCTCGTGGGAGGACAACTGCCCGGAGGCGATCAGCTCCGCGATGCCGGTGGCGTCGAGGTCGCCGAGGGCGTCGTCGCGGAAGGCGTGGATGCGTGCGTCGTCGGTCATCGGGTGTCCTCGGATCGGGGTTGCCTGCCGGCCGGCGGTGTGGCCTGCCGACTCCGAGATTAACGCGGATCCACCTCGTGCAGCCCGTCCTCGGTGAGTTCGAGCCATCGGGTCGCCCCGATCTCCCGGAGGAAGGGCAGGTCGTGGCTGGCGACCACGAGCGCGCCGCGGAACTCGGCCAGCGCCGACGTGAGGTGCGCGAGGCTGGGCAGGTCGAGGTTGTTGGTCGGCTCGTCGAGCATCAGCAGTCGCGGCGCAGGCTCGGCGAGCAGGATCATCGCCAGCGCCGCGCGCAGCTGTTCCCCGCCGGACAGGGCCGAGGCCTGCGTGTCGGCCGCGTCGCCGCGAAACAGGAACCGGGCCAGCCGCGCCCGGATCTGCTCCGGCGTCGCGTGCGGTGCAGCATCGGCGACGTTCTGCGCAACCGTGCGGTCGCCGTCGAAGATGTCGAGCCGCTGCGGAAGGGACCGCCAGGGCACCCGCGGGCCCGCATCGGTGATCGCGCGCAGCAGGGTGGTCTTGCCAATCCCGTTCCGTCCGACCAACGCGATTCGCTCCGGCCCGGACACGGTGAGCGACACCGTCGGACCGCAGGCCAGCGTGACGTCCTCGAGCTCGATCACCTGCTGGCCCGGGTGGACGGCGGTGTCCGGCAGGTCGATTCGGATCTCGCGGTCGTCGCGGATCAGGTCCTCTGCCTCGGTGAGCGTCTGCCTGGCCTCCTCCAGCTTGTCGATGTGGCTGCCGCGGAGCTTGCCAGCCGACACCTGGGCCTGACGCTTGCGCTCGCCTGCCAGAATTCGGGGGACACTGCCCTCCATCTTCTTCCCGTACCGCACCCTGCGTGCGATCTTCGTCTGCGCCTCGACGAGCTCGCGGCCCTGCTTGCGCACGTCGCTGCGGGCGTCGCGGACTGCCGCCCGTGCCGCCTCCTGCTCGGCGTCGACGACGGCCCGGTAGGCACTGAAGTTGCCGCCGAACATCCGCACCTCCCCGCGGCGCAGCTCGGCGATGGAGTCCATCCGCTCGAGCATCTCGCGGTCGTGGCTGACCACGATCGCGGTGCCGGGGAACTGTCCGACCGCCGCATACAACCGGGCCTTGGCGGCCAGGTCGAGGTTGTTGGTCGGCTCGTCGAGCAGCAGTACCTGCGGGTCGCCGAGCAGCGCGGTGGTGAGGCCGAGCAGCATCGTCTCCCCGCCCGACAGCGTGCCGACGGTCCGGCCGAGCGCCTCCGTCGAGGGGGCGATGTGCGCGAGCCCCAGTCGGTCCAGGGTGGCGACGGCGCGTTCCTCGATGTCCCAGTGTCCGGCGGCGACCGCGAAGTCCTCGTCCGTTCCCGCGCCGGATTCGATGCGGTGCAGGGCCTTTCGCGCGGACTCGATGCCGAGAATGGCGTCCACCCGGCGGTGTGGGTCGAGGGCCAGGTCCTGGCGCAGGTATGCCAGCGACCCGTGCACGGTCACCGAACCGCGGTCGGGGGTCAGCTCGCAGGCGATCAGCCGCAGCAGCGTGGATTTGCCTGCGCCGTTCAGGCCGACAAGTCCGGTTGCGCCGCTGCCGAACACGGCGTCGAGGCCATCGAAGACGGGGTCGCCGTCGGGCCAACTGAAGGTGAGATCGGAAAGGGCGAGATAGGGCTGGGCCATGGGTGCTCCTAGAGGTGGGTGCGGGGCGACGGCATGCACGAGCACGCGACGCGATGCGTTCACTACCTCTGAATGAGCAAGGGCCCTTCTCCGATCGTCGACAACAAGACGGCCACCACGATAGGACGGCCCCCGTCGTTCGGCAAGGGAATTATGGGAGGCGCCTCAGATGTTCGGCCCCTCGGAGCGCAGTTCGTCGACCCGGCCCATCGCCTCACGCAGCTCGGAGAGCCATTGCTCGCTGTGCTCGCCCGCGAGCTTGACCGCCCAGGTCAGCGCGTCCGCCCTCGACCGGGCCACTCCGGCATCGACCAGGGTGTCGAGCACCCGGCGCTCGGGCTGGCGCAATCGGGTCATCACGGGCACCGCCAGATGGGTGAACAGCACATGCCGCTCGCCCACGGTGACGCCCCAGGCCACCTTGCGCCCGTAGCGGGCCTCGGCCTCGTCGGCGATCCGCATCCGGTCCGGCCTTGTGGTCTCCCGGAACCGGGAGATCCGGCCGTCGACGGCGGCCTGGGAGTTCTCCTCCGGTGCGGGCAGCTCGCCGGTGACGACGATCTCCTCGCGATCCACCACCACCGTGGCCGGTCCGGTGAACCAGTCCTCGGGTAGTCGTCCGGCGAACCACTCGCTCGCGTCGCTCGCGTCGGGGGTGTCCGCCTGCTGCCAGCCGCCGGGCCGCCCGAACCTGCGGCCGCCGTGTCCCGTGTATCCCATCGAGCTCACCTCTAAGGTTGCGATGATTACTTGATTACAGTCATACGCCTGTTTCGGTCAATGCGCTACAAGTCGCCCGAATGGCAAAGACCCCGCATCGGTATCGATGCGGGGTCCTGCCAGATCGGCGCGGGGGCGAACGATCTCCTAGCCCTGCGACAGCCCCGGCTGCGTCTGGATCTTCCCGGGACCACCGGCGCCGCCGCCTGCCTTCGCAGGCATGTGCCATTCGCCGTCTGCGCCGCAGACCAGGCCGTGACTGACATCGCCCGGCTTCTTGTTGATCACCGTTTCATTGCCCTGGTCGTCGGTGTTCACGATCGGGCACGGCCCCGTCGGACCGTTGGGACCGATGGGGGTGCTGGGCTCGGCATTGGCGACGGACGCCGCCCCGAAGGCGCTCAGGATCGGAAGGGCTGCGATGGCGACGACGGCAAAGGTGCGACGGGCGTTGAACATTCAGTATCTCCTGGGGTGATGGTGCGTGAGTGTGTCGGTGACAGGGACAACTCTGCCCAGTCCGGACACCACTCAGAAGCGACCCAAGGGTGCGGCGCAGCCACCCCGGGAATGGATCCTCGCCACCCCAGGATCGGTGCCGCTTGGGCCGCGCGAGGTGCGAAAACTGCGCGCCGGCGGCGGGGCCGCCTAACCTCGAGGCCATGCGGATGAGGCTGAGTGTGGCGGGGATCGCGGTGTCGGCGCTGGTGCTGGGTGGATGCACCATCGGGCAGACCGAGTCGGAAACGGAGATCGCGGCCCAGCAGTTCGCCGACGCGCTCACCCAGCGGAACGCGCAGGCGGCCGCGGACCTCACCAGCGACCCAGCGGCCGCGGCGGCCGCGATCACCCAGATGTTCGACGGCCTCGCCGCCAGGGATGCCACCTTCGTGGTCGCGGGCACCGACAGCGACGCGGGCACCTTCACCCTCGACGCGGACTGGACCTTCGGCGCCGAACCCGCGGCCGAATCCACGACGACCGCCACCGCCGGTGCGACGACCACGGCGGCGGCCACCGAGTCCGACTCGGCACAGACCTGGAGCTACACCACGACCGGCGGCGGCAAGGCCGTCGCCGACGGCGGCAAGATCCCATGGGACCCGCAACTGCTGGCCCCGGGGCTGACGTCGGACAGCACGCTGCGCTACACCACCCTCGCAGGTGGCTCCCCGCAGGTGCTCGACGCCGCCGGTCGCCCGCTGATGACCGAGCAGACCGTGACCCTGGTCAATCTCGACCCGGCGACGATCGCCGACCCGGCCGGTACCGCCACCGCGGTCGCGCAGTTGGTCGGCCCGGTGGCGCCCACGGTCACTGCGGCCTCGCTGCAGGCGGACCTGGCCGGATCCCAGGGCAAGTCCGTCACCGCGATCACGCTGCGGGACGCGGACTTCCAGCCGATCGCCGATCGGCTCGCCGCGATCCCCGGTGTGCAGTTGGTGAAGCAGGCCCGGCTGCTGACCGCGGACAAGGCCATGACCTCACCGACCCTCGACGGGCTCCGGGAGCTGTGGCAGCAGGGCCAGGATGCCTCCGCAGGCTGGGCTGTACAGCTGGTGTCCGCCAACGGATCCGCGCAGCGGCTGGCCGGTGAGGACGGCACGGTTCAGCCTGATGTCGCCACCACCCTCGACCCCGCGATCCAGGGCGCCGCCCAGGCGGCCATCGCCGATCTCCCGCAGCAGTCCGCGATCGTGGCACTGCGGCCGTCCACAGGGGCCGTGCTCGCGGTGGCACAGAACCCGGCCGCCAGCGCGCAGGGCCCGATCGCGCTGACCGGTCTGTACCCGCCGGGGTCGACCTTCAAGACGGTCACCACTTCCGCAGCGCTGCAATCGGGTTCGGTCACCCCGGACACCGTGCTGCCGTGCCCGGGCAGCGCGAACATCGAGGGCCGCACCATCCCCAACGACGACAACTTCGACCTCGGTTCGGTGCCGCTGCACACCGCGTTCGCCCGTTCCTGCAACACCACCATGGGCGCGCTCGCGGTCGCGCTGCCGCCGACCGCGCTGCCCCACGCCGCCCTGCAGTTCGGTCTCGGGGTGGACTACGTGACGCCGGGGCTGACCACGGTCACCGGCAGCGTGCCGCCCGCGGACACCCCGGCTCAGCGTGTCGAATCCGCGATCGGACAGGGGCAGGTGACGGCGACGCCGTTCGGTATGGCGCTCGTCGCGGCCTCCATCGCCAAGGGCTCCACGCCCGCGCCGATGCTGGTCGCGGGGATGCCGGGCGTCGCGAACACGACACCCGCCCCTGCGCCCCCGCAGGTCACCGAGCAGCTGCGGACCATGATGCGGGAGACGGTCACGGCGGGTACCGCCACCCAGCTCGCGGACATCGCCGACCTGCGGGGCAAGACCGGCACCGCCGAGGTCGGTGACGCCCCCGCGCACGGCTGGTTCGTCGGCATCGACGGCGATGTGGCCTTCGCGGTGTTCGTCGCGGGGGCGGACAGCTCGGCCCCCGCGGTCGACGCGGCAGGCCGGTTCCTGCGGCCGATCCAGGCCCAGCTCCCGCGGTGACCCTCGGGCAATACTCTCGCTGCTCGCCCATCGGTGAATCCGGAAGTCGGCTGGGCCGGGCCTGACCTGTTGCCCGAAATCCGAGACAGAATGACACCGAGTGCCATATCTTCACAGATCATTCACGTTTTGGGGTTGGGGAAAATGCGCACATCGACAGGCGTCAGCTGGGCTGTTGCGGCGGCCACCGCGGCGGTGCTGCTGGCCACCTCTGCGCCCGCAAGCGCGGGGTCCGCAAACACTGGGTCGGCAGGCACCGGATCGGCGAGCGCAGAGTCCACCACGCCCCACGAGCTGCCGCCCATGGTTGCTGCCGGTAGTGGCTACGCCGCGGAGCTGCAGGCGGCTGTCAATTTTTGGACCGTCGACCGGCTCGCGCAGGGCGGTCTCACCGACGACGATCCCGCCGGGGGGCTCGACGGTCAGGGCAGCGACGTCATCGTCGAGCCGACGGCTGGAGGCGACGCCCTCAGCGCTACTTTCACGGGACCCGGCCAGGTCCGCAAGACTGCCGGGAAGTTGTTCCTCAAGCGCACCAAGCCGAGAAGCACCGACTTTCTTCTGACCAGCTGCTCGGCGAACGTCGTCAGCAGTGCCAACCAGAGCGTCGTGCTCACCGCTGCCCACTGCTTCCTGATGGACTCCTCCAATTGGGACTTCGGCACGGGGATCGAGACCACGCAGACGGTCGGTGCGGTCTTCATCCCCGGCTTCGACGGTGCCGCTCTTGCCCGTCACGTCCCTGGCAGCGACGGTGGGACCACGATGCCCGGCACCGACATCGCGCCCTACGGCGTCTGGGGGGTGACCCGGCACTGGATCACCAACGAATGGTCTGTTGACCCCAGTCAGTTCGGTGAAGGCCCCGGGCACGATATGGCCGCGTTCCTGGTCGACAGCCCCACCGACAGTCGGCCGATCCAGCAGGTCACCGGCGGCCAGCAGGTCGGCTTCAACCTGCCCCAGGGCAAGACGCTGACCGGCTTCGGCTACCCCGCCGACAACATCAAGAGCTGGTACGGGCCGCCGATCGTGAACGGCGTCCCGACCCGCACCGGCGCGGCCAACCGCAACGGGGTGCCGTCCGAACTCCAGCGCTCCTTCGACGGCCGCACCCTCAAGGTCAGCTCCGGGCAGTCAACGGGCATCGTCGGCAGGTACCTCGACGTGCTGCCAGCGGCCATCAGCCCCGGCGCAAGCGGCGGTCCCTGGTTCGAGCAGTACGACCCGGCTACTGGCACCGGCATCCAGGTCGCCGTCACCTCCCATTTCGTCAACGCCGATGGTGGCCTCCCGGTCCTCGAGACCGTCCTCGCGAATATGAACAGCGCTCGTCCCTACATGTCGGCCACCCACTTCGTGGATCAGGAGAAGGCCGTCTACGACCTCGCCCAGGCTCAGGTCGCACCGAACTGACGCGTCGACGGGCCCCGGGCGCGGACGAGGTCCGTACCCGAGGCTCGTTTCATAGACTGAACGTGGTCGCGGGAGTTGCGCCCGGATTCCTACCGTGCGTTGGTTGTTCGGCAGTGGTGTCAGTCCACAGCCGTGTTCACGGACTGACTGTCGTCGGGCTCAGATGCACCAGACGAGTGCGGCGGACCCGAGCGGGAGGCTGAAGCAGAGGGCAACCGAGCCAAGGGCGGGCGTAGCGGCCACGGTGTCGCTCGCGGAGGCGGCAGGGGCCGCGAAGACTCCGACTGTCAGGGCGATTGCGGTCGCAGCGAGGGTTTTCGTGAACTTGGTGGACATTGTGCTCACACCTTTTGATTGGGACGAACCTGCGGTCGAGCCACCCCTCATGGCTCCCAACCATCGTCCGCCCGATGCGACGCCACGCACAAGGGCGTGGCCGACGGCGGTTGCTAGTGCACCCCGCGCATCATCCGGCTGATCCACGGCGAGAGCAGGATCATCACGACGCCGACCGCGATCGAGGCCGCGCCGACCCAGGTGAAGTACGGCACCTCGTCGTTCTCGTTGTAGTACTTCGCCAGGGTGCCGGCCATCGACGAGCCCAGCGCAACGGACAGGAAGAACAGCGCGACCATCTGGGTGTGGAATGCCTTGGGCGCCAACTTGGTCGACAGCGAGAGCCCGACGGGGGAGAGGAACAGCTCGGCGAAGGTGAACAGCAGCAGGATGAACATCAGGCCCAACAGGGGGTGCTGTTCGGCCCGCCGCCCGCGAACGGCAGGAACGCGAGGAAGGCCAGGCCCATGATGATGGTGCCCGCCGCGAACTTGAGCGGTGAGGACGGCTGGCGGGGGCCGAGCTTCGTCCAGATCGCCGCGAACACGCCCGCGAAGATGATGATGAAGACCGGGTTGATGGACTGCACCCACGAGGCGGGGAAGTCCCAGCCGAACAGGTTGCGGTCCAGGCGCTTGTCGGAGTAGATCGCGACGACGGTGAACTGCTGCTGGAACAGGGACCAGAACGCGGCGCTGGCCAGGAACATCGGGATGAACGCGATGACGCGGCTGCGCTCGGTGCTCGTGATCTTCTTGCTGGTCAGGATCACCAGGAAATAGGTGATCGACGCTACGATCGTCAGGCCCACGACCACGTCGGAGAGGTTGTCGGTGGTGATGAGCCCGATCAGGCAGAGCACGAGGATCGCCAGGATCGCGACGGTGCCGAGGGCCGCGTACCGCAGCCGCTGCGCGTGTGGCATCGGGTTCAGCGGCCGCTCGCCGATCCCGGCGAGCCGCTTGCGGCCGAGCGTGTACTGGATCAGGCCAAGCGCCATGCCGATCGCCGCGAGCGCGAAGCCGACATGGAATCCCCACTCCTTCTGTGCCCACCCGGTCAGCAGCGGGCCGATCAGCGCGCCCAGATTGATACCCATGTAGAAGATCGAGAACCCGGCGTCGCGGCGGTCGTCGTTCTCCGCGTACAGGTCGCCGACCAGGGAGGTGGCGTTCGCCTTGAGTCCACCGCTGCCGACGGCGATCGCGATCAGGCCCACCCCGACGCCCGCCAGTCCAGGGATCACGGCAAGGGCGATGTGGCCGCACATGACCAGGATCGCGCTGTAGAAGAGGGTGCGCTCGGATCCCAGGATGCGGTCGGCGATCCAGCCACCGAGGATGGTGGAGAGGTAGACGGTGCCGCCGTACGCGCCGACGATGCTGGTCGCGGCGGCCTGGGAGATGCCGAGCCCGCCGTCGGCCACCGAGTAGTACAGGTAGTAGATGAGGATGCCCTGCATCCCGTAGAACGAGAACCGCTCCCACATCTCGACGCCGAACAGGTTCGCGAGCGCCACTGGCTGGCCGAAGAAGCCGTGGTCGGCCTTGGGATCACGGGGTGGCGAAGTGGTTTCGCTCATCGCCAAACTTTCTCATGACTGGGTGGTGAGGGGTGGGACTCGACGCCAACTTGTTAGGCGGCGGTCGAGCGCTTCCGGACGGCGGCGTAGATCGCGCGCCAGCCCAGCAGGAAAACCGCCAACACACTGGTCGCGACGATGATGAAGCTGAAGGCGGTGCCCTGACCGCCGATGACGCGCAGGATCATCCCGACCACCACCGTGCTCAGCCAGATGATCACCCCGGCAGGAACCACCGAGGCCGGGAGCGACTTGTTGCGATACAGCGCCGCGTTGGCCAGCCAGCCGGCCGCCAGCCCGCCGAGGAATGGCCACGCCGTGGTCGCCAGCCCGGCGAGGGCGTTCGCCTCGTCGTGGCTCCGTCGGCCGATCGCGCAGAACACGACCACCAGGACGATGTCGACGGCCAGGACGGCCAGGACGGGCGGGCGCTTGTTCACCGGTCCAGGGTAAGCCGCGGATCCCTTGGCGCCGAACCGGGATGTTCCCTCTGACTGGGACGTTGATGTGATGCAGGTCTCGCAGCCGCCTACCTTGGGCATACCAAGACGGTCCGGTCGAGCCGACGAATGCCGCCCTGGCGGGCGGCGGTGTGAGAGGTGCAGAGAATGGTGCAGTGGAACGAGACGTGTGACGTGCTGGTGGTCGGGTCGGGTGGCGGCGGCGTCACCGGCGCCTACACCGCGGCCCGCGAGGGTATGGACGTGATCCTGGTGGAGGCCACCGACAAGTTCGGCGGCACCACCGCGTACTCCGGCGGCGGCGGGGTGTGGTTCCCGTGCAACCCGGTGCTCACGCGCGCGGGCACCGACGACACCATCGACGACGCCCTCGAGTACTACCACGCCGTCGTCGGCGATCGCACCCCTCGTGACCTGCAGGACGCGTACGTCCGCGGCGGTGCCCCGCTGATCGAGTACCTGGAGCAGGACGAGAACCTCAAGTTCGAGATGCTGCCGTGGCCCGACTACTTCGGCAAGGCCCCCAAGGCCCGCCTCGACGGCCAGCGGCACACCATGCCGACGCCGCTGCCCGTCGCGGAGGCGAGCGAGCTGCGCGAGGTCGTGCGCGGGCCGCTCGACGTCGACCGGCTCGGCGCGCCCGCGCCCGACGACTACTTCATCGGCGGCCGGGCCCTGATCGCCCGGTTCCTCAAGGCGATCGCCAAGTACCCGAACGCCACACTGCACCTGAACACCACGCTGGTCGAGCTGGTGGTCGAGGACGGCACCGTGGTCGGCGGCGTTGTCGAGCGGGATGGCGAGCGCATCGCGATCCGCGCGCGCAAGGGCGTGGTGCTCGCGGCGGGCGGCTTCGAGGGCAACGACGAGCTGCGGCAGAAGTTCGGCGTGCCGGGCGAGGCCCGCGACACCATGGGCCCGTGGGCCAACCTCGGCAAGGCGCACGAGGCAGGCATTGCGGCAGGCGCCGACATCGACCTGATGGGCGAGGCCTGGTGGTCGCCCGGTATGACCCACCCGGACGGACGCTCCGCGTTCGCGCTGTGGTTCACCGGCGGCATCTTCGTCAACCAGGACGGCCAGCGGTTCGTCAACGAGTCCGCGCCGTACGACCGCCTCGGTCGCGACGTGATCCGTCAGCTCGAGGAGGGCACGGTCACCCTCCCGTACTGGATGATCTACGACAACAAGGAGGGCGAGGTGCCGCCGGTCAAGGCCACCAACGTCTCCATGGTCGAGACGGAGAAGTACCAGGCGGCAGGCCTGTGGCACACCGCGGACACCCTCGAGGAGCTCGCCGCGAAGATCGGCGTCCCTGCCGAGAACCTGGCCGCCACAGTCGCGCGGTTCAACGAGTTCGTACCCAAGGGCGTCGACGAGGACTTCGGCCGCGGCGACGAGGCCTACGACCGGGCGTTCTCGGGCGGCGAGCCGCCGCTGGTCACGATCGATCAGGGACCGTTCCACGCGGCCGCGTTCGGCATCTCCGACCTCGGCACCAAGGGCGGGCTGCGCACCGACACCGCGGCGCGGGTGCTCGACCAGTCGGGCAACGCGATCCCGGGCCTGTACGCCGCGGGCAACACGATGGCCGCGCCGAGCGGCACCGTGTACCCCGGCGGCGGCAACCCGATCGGTACCAGCATGCTGTTCAGCCACCTCGCCGTGCTCGACATGGCAGCGGGCAGCTAGCGACGCGAGAACGCCCCCGTCGCGCCCCAAGGAGGTGGGTCGCGACGGGGGCGTTGTTGCGCGTGGGGGATCAGGCCTGCAGGCCGGCCTCGATCTCCAGGGTGATGGTGATCTTGTCGCCCACCACCGCGCCGCCGCCCTCGAGCGGCATGTCGATGCTGATGCCGAAGTCCCTGCGGTTGATCACGGTGCTGGCCTCGAAGCCGGCAACCGGGCCGTGGCCCATGCCCGGGTTGACGCCGTTGAACTCGAGCTTGAGCTCGACCGGGCGGGTCACGCCGTGCAGGGTGAAGTCGCCGTCGACCACGAAGTCTTCGCCCTTGGCGCGCACGCCGGTGGAGGTGAAGGTGGCGGTCGGGAACTGCTCGGCGTCGAAGAAGTCGGCCGCGCGCAGGTGGTTGTCGCGCTGCTCGTTGTCGGTGGTGATGGAGGCGACCTGGATCTCGGCGGTGACCGACGGGGTGCCGTCCTCGGCGACGGTGATGGCGCCGGAGAACTCCTGGAAGCGTCCGCGGACCTTGCTGACCATCAGGTGCCGGACGGAGAAGCCGACGGTGGAGTGGCTCGGGTCGATGGCCCAGGTGCCGGTGGTCAGGGTGGGGAGGGCGATGGCGGTGGTCATGTGGACTCCTCGTAAGTAGTTCAAATTTCAAGCATGTGCTCCGTCCAACTGCGCCGCAGCCGTGGATATTTCCCCAAGGCGATGTGACCTGTAACACACAGAACCGCCGGCCGAGGGAATCGGCCGGCGGTCCTCCTGGGATCACCCGATGAGCACCAGGGATCAGTCGAGCGTTGCCGCGGCCAGCACCGCCCGCAGTGCCGACGCCGTGACCGACGACTCGATGCCCATACCCCACTGCGTCTTGCCGTTCATCCGGCACTGGGCGAAGGTGATGGCCTGCCCGCCCGCGCCCTCGGCGACCGACTGCAGCGACATCGCGAGCACCTCCACCGGGCAGCCGTGGTCGGCCAGGATCAGGGTGAGCGCCTCGACCGGCCCACTTGCCGAGGCCTCTCCGTTCACCTGCACGTCGCCGAGCGTCGCGCGGACGGTCAGGTGGTCGCCGTTCCCGAGGTGTTCGAGCGACCACTTGTCGAGGGCGCCGTGGTGGGCGTACTCGGCCGTCAGCAGCTTCCACAGTTCCTCCGCCGTCACCTCACCGCCGCCGTCGTCGGTGGTGTGCTGCACCCGTCGCGCGAAGTCGATCTGCAGGGCGCGCGGCAGGTCGAGCCCGTAACCGGTCTGCAGCAGGTACGCGACGCCGCCCTTGCCGGACTGGCTGTTCACCCGGATGATCGCCTCGTAGTCGCGGCCGATGTCGGCGGGATCGATTGGCAGGTAGGGCATCTCCCACGGCTGCTGTACTGGCTCCACTCCTGCCGCCTTCGCCGTCGCATTGTGCTTGGTGAACCCCTTCTTGATCGCGTCCTGATGGGTACCCGAAAACGCCGTGAACACCAGGTCGCCCACGTACGGGTGGCGCGGGTGGACATCGATCCTGTTGCAGTGCTCTGCCGTCCGCCGCACCGCGTCGAGATCGGAGAAGTCGATCATCGGGTCGATGCCCTGCGAATGCAGGTTCAGCCCGAGCGTCACGAGGTCCACGTTCCCGGTCCGCTCGCCGTTGCCGAACAGACAGCCCTCCACGCGCTGTGCGCCCGCGAGCATCGCCAACTCCGATGACGCGACGCCGGTGCCCCGGTCGTTGTGCGTGTGGACCGACAGGATCACCGACTCGCGGCGGTCGAGGTGCCGGTGCATGTACTCGATCTGATCGGCGAAGACGTTCGGCGTTGCCGTCTCGACGGTGGTCGGGAAGTTGTGGGAGACCGGCCGGTCCGGGCTGGCATCCCAGACTTCGGTGATGCTGTTGCAGATCTCGAGTACGAAGTCCGGCTCGGTCAGGTTGAACACCTCGGGGGCGAACTGGTACCGCATGCCAGGAATGGTGTCGCCGATGCGGGCCACGTACTCCACCGACTTCAGGATGTGGGCCAGCAACTCCTTCCGGTCCTGGCCCAGCACCATGGACCGCCACATCGGGGCCGTGGGGACGTAAACGTGGAGCACCACGTTGGCCAGGCCGCGCACCGACTCGAAGGTCCGATCGATCAGGTCGGGCCGCGCGGCGGTGAACGCCACGACCGTGACATCGTCCGGCACCAGGTCGAAGGTCACCAGGTCGCGGGTGAAGTCGAACTCGGCCTGGCTGGACGCCGGGTAGCCGCACTCGATCTCCTTGTATCCCATCCGGACCAGCTGTTCGAACATCAACCGCTTGCGGGCGGTGTCCATCGGTTCGGGGAGGGCCTGGTTGCCGTCGCGTAGGTCGACGGGCGCCCACAGCGGGGCTTCGGTGAGGCGATTGGACGGCCACTGACGCCCGATGCCGTCGTCCGGTGGCGTCGGCACCCGGTCGTAATGCGACCGGTAACGGTGCGAGGGCATACCGGACGGGACTTGGCGATTCCACTTCATGTCGGCTCCTTGGGTGAGAGGAGGCGGTCGACATACTCGAATCCCGCGGTGGAGAGGGGCCTGATCAATTCTTTCCGCGGCTCACGGCGTGTCGCCCGTACATGGCATGAGAGTTAGGCTATGTGAGATCGGCCACGGCGGAGAAGGCAATTGCCCGATTCGGGTAATGGGCACCCCGCAGGATGAGTGCGCTCGATCTACCCTCTGATCAGCTGTTTTCCCGGCGCTGTCGCTCGCCCTTCGGGCTCTCGAGTCCCTCGATCTCGACGGCAGGGGGCTCGTGCAGCGCCCGCTGTTCGCTGCGTTCGAGCTCGACATCGAACTCCAGATCCTCGTGCTGATGGCGACGGAAGAGGAAGAGGAAAACGATCCAGCCGACGATCGCGACCAGGATGAAGCTCACCCCGCGGTAGACGAAGGCGGCCGCAACGGCCTGCGAGGCGCTGATGCTGGCGGCGGTGGTGAGGGTGGCGATCAGGGTGGCGTCGACGAACACCAGGCCGCCCGGCGCGAGTGGGATGGTCGCGACTGCCTTGCCCGCCGCGAAGGCGATCAGCAGCCCGGACAGAGCGGGGTCGGCACCGATCGCGTAGCAGGCCGCGGCGAGACAGGCGATGTCCGCGACGCGGTGCACCGCGGACCAGCCGAGGGTGATCGCGCCGTCCCGCTTGCCCAACTGCACCGACTCGAGCTGCTGGAGCATCTCCCGCACCGTTGACATCCCGGTGTCGGCCGGCTTGTTGCGCATCGCGTTCACGCGCACGAGCGCCCAGCGGACTGCCGCCTCGATGGAGTTCGGATGCGCGGAGACGTAGCGGACGGCGAAGATCAGCGCGATCAGGCCGGCGATGGAGAAGGTCAGCGTGAAGGGGCTGACCGACCCGCCGACCAGCAGCGCGCCCCCGACCCCGATCAGCGCCAGCCCGATCCCCGCGATCACCCCGGAGATCGCCAGTTGCCAGGACGCGACGACGGGGCTTGCGCCCCACCGCCGGGTTTCCCGGTAGGTGAAGGCCGTCGAGAAGACCTGACCGGCGGGCAGCGTCACCGCCATCGCCGTGGACGCGTAGACCACCGAGACCGACTTGCGCTGGCTGACGGCCACCCCACCTGCCCGGAGCAGCTGCTTCTGAACGCGTCCGTAGCCACTGAGCGAGACGGCCTGCGCGACGATGCACGCGGCCAGCCAGCCCCAGTGGATCTCGGAGAGCGCGATCCAGGATTCGTGCAGTCGCGGCCACAGGTACACGCCCTCGGCGACGAGCAGAGCGATGAGAAGCACGCCAGCCACCCACTTGAGCCACCAGAACCGCCCGCGCGGGCGATCGGGTGCCGACCCCTCCGATGCGTGGGGGACGACCTCGCTCCGGTCGGGCTGCGGCGTTACCACCTGCCCAGCGTAACCAAGCACTTCACTCATCTAGGGATACTGGACCGGCCAGGCGAGGTGAGTGATCCGGTTGCGGCCACGCAGCTGCACCTGATCGCCCAGCTCCCACTCGGCCTGTTCCTCGTCGTCGGCGAAATACAGCGCACTGGTCGAGGCCAATACCCGGCTCGGCCGCAGTTTGGCCAGCTCGGTCAGCCGCGACGCCTCGTTGACCGGGTCGCCGATCACGGTGTATTCGAAACGCTCGGCGGCGCCGATGTTCCCGGCCACCGCCAGGCCCGCCGACACACCGATGCCGATGTCGAGCCCGGTGATGTCGTTGAGTGCGAACCGCAACTCCCTCGCCGCGGCCAGCGCCGCGGACGGTGCGTCCGGCCGGTCCAGAGGCGCCCCGAAGATGGCCAGCGCGGCGTCGCCCATGAACTTGTTGACGAATCCGTTGTGCTGGTCGACGACGTCGACGACGACCCGGAAGAACTCGTTGAGAAGCCGGACCACTTCGCCGGGGGGCTGTTCGGCCGCCGCGCCCGTCGAGCCGACCATGTCCACGAACAGCACGGCCACGAACCGGGTCTCGCCGCCCAGTTCGGTACCGAACTGCAGGGCCCGGCGCGCCACGTCCTCCCCGACGTGCTGGCCGAACAGCTCGCGGAGCAGCTTGCGCTCACCGGCGTCCTTCATCATCCGGTTGAACCCGACCTGCAGCCGGCCGATCTCGCTGCCGTCGAACACCTCCACCTGGACATCGGTTGCCCCGCGCTGCACCCGCTCGATGGCCCTGCGGAGCTGCCGGATCGGATCCGAGATCTGGCTGGCGGTGAGCATCGAGAGGGAGAACGCGGTGGTGATGGCCAGCCCGGACAGCAAGATGATCGCGATGGCCAGCGCGTTGGTCGAGAACTGCAGGTCGGTGCTCAGCTGGGTGGCGCACAGCAGGATGATCCCGATCACCGGCATCAGGGTGCCCAGCCCCCAGGTCATCGCCATCCTGGGCCCGACGCCCGGTGCCAGGAGGCGGTCGAACTGCCCCTCGCTCAGGGCCTTTGCCGCGACCGGCCGGAGGATCCGCTCGCCGAGCATGTAGGTGAATCCGAAGGTGGTGGTCGCCGCCATGCACACCGTCACGATCACGGCGACGGCGAGCTCCGGCATCTCCCAGACGGTGAGGAAGACGAACAGCACGCCACCGATTACCCAGAGGATCAGGTGCACGATCGCCTGGCGGAGTGGCGCGTGCAGCGCGGACATCTGCTCGCCGCGGGTCGGCGGGCCTCCGCGCAGCTGCCAGCGGATCACCGACCGCAGCATCATCGCTGCCGCGCCGAGGCTGACGATCCCGGCGAAGAACAGGTAGATGCCGAAGATGACGACGTTGCGGACGCGATCCGCGATGATCGCCTGCGACTCCGAGATGGGCAGGCCGTACCGGATGAAGGCCAGCACGAGGACCGCGCCGAAGAAGTTGGCCAGGATCATCGAGCCCATGTAGAGCGGCCATCGACTACGCATGGTCAGCGCGACCGCTCGATAGGAGGATGCCAGCACAGGACCAACTTAGTCGTGCGGTGCCTGTGTCGAGCGCACCGCGTCGACGCGGCGTGACCTGGACCTCATCGCCCGCCCTGCCGCGCCGATCTCCGCCTCCCGCACAACGACCCATCGGCCGATAGGCTCGCCGGGGTGAGCGCGAACGAGCCGCGATCGGATCTGCCGCCCTACGGTGATGCCAGGGCGGTGCACCCCATCGTGCGGGTGGGCGCCGAATGGACGTGGCGACTGCTCGTCCTCTTCGCAGGGCTGGTCACCCTCGGCTACCTGATCAGCAAACTGGACACGGTGCTCATCCCCGTCGGCCTGGCGCTGCTTGCCGCCGCCCTGCTCTACCCGCTGGTGGACTGGATGCAGCGCAGGGGAGTGCCGCGATCGGCGGGCGTGGTTGTGGTGCTCGTCGTCGCGATCGGTGTCGTCGCCGGGATCATGACCTTCGTCGTCGAGCAGTTCATCGCAGGCCTGCCGGAGCTGACCGACCAGTTCACCCAGTCCATCGATCAGATCCAGGATTGGCTGACCGCGGGCCCGTTCCACTTCTCCGAGGACCAGATCCGGCAGGCCGGCGATTCGGTGGTCAAGTCGATCCAGGACAACAAGGAGGCGGTGACCAGCGGCGCGCTGACCACCGGCAAGGTGATCGGGGAGCTGTTCACCGGCGCCGCGCTGACGCTGTTCACGGTCATCTTCTTCCTGTACGGCGGCGAACAGATCTGGGAGTTCGTCACCCGGGTGGTCCCCACGGCCTCGCGCGAGCGGGTCCGGCTGGCGGGTAGCCAGGGCTTCGGCTCCCTCGTCGGGTACGTCCGGGCCACCGTCGTGGTCGCGGCGGCCGACGCGGTGGGGATCGGGGTCGGGCTGGCCATCCTCGGTGTGCCGCTGGCGCTGCCGCTGGCCTCGCTGGTCTTCGTCGGCGCGTTCATCCCGATCGTCGGTGCCTTCGTGACGGGTTTCGTCGCGGTGCTCGTCGCGCTGGTCACCAAGGGACTGATCACCGCCCTGATCACCCTCGGCATCATCATCGGGATCATGCAGCTCGAGGGTCACGTGTTGCAGCCGTTGCTGCTCGGGCGCGCTGTCCGGCTGCACCCGCTCGCGGTGGTGCTGGCGATCACCACCGGCATCGTGCTCGCCGGGATCGTCGGCGGGCTGCTCGCGGTGCCGATCGTCGCGGTGCTCAACACCGCGATCCGGTCGCTGCTCTCCTCCGATCAGGAGGAGGTGCCGGACGAGGTGGAGGTCGCCGACCCGCGGATACCGCTCTTCCCGGCGACCCCCGACGACGTGCCGTGAGTTCTTTCGGCCCGCAGGAGGACCGGAAAGACTCACGGGCCACCGAGCCGCTGTGGCGGGCCGCGCAGGTCTTCCGGTTGGCCACGCTGGTGTACGCGGTCAGCTATCAGGTGGCGTCGGTGTCCGACTACACGCGGCCGACGCTGAGCTGGGTCATGGTCGCGCTGATGGCGGTGTGGTCAGGCCTCGCGGCGGTCGGGCTGTCCAGGAACACGGCGGCGCGTCGGTGGTTGGTCGCCGCCGACCAGGTGGTGGTCGTGGCGCTGATGGCCTCGACCCGGCTGGTGTCCGATCAGGACTGGTACTCCACGCATCAGACCCTGCCCACCACGCTGTGGGCCACGAACGCGGTGATCTCCGCGGCGATCCTCGGCGGGCCGTGGCTCGGGGTCGCGTCCGGGGCGGCGATCTCGGTGGCCAGCGCGCTGGTCCGGGGCCAGATCGATCTCGACCTGTGGCGCGACGCCACCGCGCCGATCCTGATCTCGGTGGGGCTCGCGCTCGGGCTGGCGGCCAACACCGCGCGGCGTTCGCACGCGCAGCTCGAGCAGGCCGCGCGACTGACCGCCGCAGCGGAGGCGCGCGAGCGGCTCGGACGCGAGGTCCACGACGGGGTGTTGCAGGTGCTTGCGTATGTCCGCCGCCGCGGCACCGAGATCGGTGGCCCGACATTGGAATTGGCGACGCTGGCGGGCGAGCAGGAGGTTGCGCTGCGGGAGCTGATCTCGGAGCAGGCGGCACCGTCCCCCGCAAGCGGGAGGTACCCCGAGCACGGCGCCGGTGACGTGGACCTGGGGCCGCTGCTGCGCGGCGAGGCGAGCACCACGGTGTCGGTGTCGGCGCCTGCCGTCCCCGTCTTGATGGCGCGGGAGCGGGCCGCGGAGGTCGCGGCCGTGGTGCGGACGGCCCTGTCGAACGTCGAGCTCCACGCGGGCGGGGGTGCGAAAGCCTATGTGCTGCTGGAGGACCTCGGCGAGGAGGTCGTCGTCTCCGTGCGCGACGACGGCGTCGGGTTCGCCCCCGGCCGACTCGCCGAGGCCGAGGCAGAGGGGCGAATGGGGGTGTCGCGCTCCATCCTCGGCCGGGTCGCGGACCTCGACGGCACCGTGACGCTGGAAAACGCCCCCGGCGAGGGTGTCGAATGGGAGATCAGGGTGCGCAAGCAGGCGTCGGGGAAGGGGAGAGCGTGATGGAGCCGCTGACGGTCATGGTGGTCGACGACCACCCCATCTGGCGGGAGGGGGTGGCCCGCGACCTCGAGGCGGCCGGCTTCGCGGTGGTGGCCACCGCGGACGGTGTGACGGCGGCGCGCACGCGCGCCGCGGCGGTGCGGCCCGCCGTGGTCCTGATGGACATGCAGTTGCCCGACGGCAACGGGGCGCAGGCGACGGCCGCGGTGCTGGCGGCATCGCCGGACTCGACCGTGTTGGTGTTGTCGGCGTCGGCTGAGCGTGAGGACGTGCTCGAGGCGATCAAGGCCGGGGCCACCGGATACCTGGTCAAGAGCGCCTCGGCCGCCGAATTGGTGGACGCCGTGCGGGCCACCGCCGCGGGCCAGGCGGTGTTCACCCCCGGCCTGGCGGGGCTGGTGCTCGGCGAGTACCGGCGCATCGCGTCCGGCCCCTCCGATGATCGCGCCCCCGAGGTGCCCCGGCTCACCGAGCGCGAGACGGAGGTGTTGCGGTTGGTGGCAAAGGGGCTGAGCGCCAAGCAGATCGCCACCCGGCTCACGCTCAGTCACCGGACGGTCGAGAACCACGTCCAGGCCACGCTCCGCAAGCTCCAACTCGCGAACCGCGTCGAGCTGACCCGGTACGCCATCGAACGCGGGCTGTAGAGCCGCTTCACGCCGGGCGGCGGAGCCGCATATCCTGGCGGCATGGATGCGAGGAATCTGCGGGTATCCGATGCGGAACGCGAGCACGTCGGGCAGCTGCTCCAGCGTGCGGTCGGGCAGGGGATGCTCTCGCTCGGCGAGTTCAGCGAACGCATGGACACCACGCTCGCCGCGAAGACTCGGGGCGAACTGAACGCGGTGCTCGTCGACCTGCCCGGGATACAGCTCGTCGGGGAGCACGCGCCGCAGGCCGCGCCCTACCCCCAGCTCGCCCCGTACCCCCAGCCCGCCCCGTACCCCCAGCCCGCCCCGTACGCGCAGCCGCATCCCCAGCCTCAGCCGCACTTCGCCCCCGCCGAGCCGTACCGGGGAACGGTCGGGCATCCGGGCGGCGTGGTGCGCGGACGGATGTCGACGGTGAAACGCCAGGGACCGTGGCAGGTGTCCCCGACGCTGCACGTGGACAGCATGATGTCCGACGTCACCCTTGACTTCACCGAGGCGATCATGACGAGCCAGGTCGTGGAGATCGTCGTGTCGGACTACTTCAGCTCCATCTCGATCGTCGTCCCGCCGGAGGCGACCGTCGACCTCAATGCCGTCGAGACGGTCGCGGGCAGCGCCACCAACAAGGTCCGCACCGGCCCCCGATCGGCCCGCTGCACGTCGTGGTGCGGGGGAAGGTGCGGTTCGGATCGCTGACCGCCAAGCACCCGTTCGGCACCACCTGGAAGCGGATGCTGGGCTGACCCAGGAGGGGTCCGTGTGGATCTCGCGCAAAACCCCCATTCCGATTGGGTAGGACTACTCATGTGATCGACGGCCCGTGCGCCGATCGTTGACGCATGGTCAATCTCGAAGGCAATTCTGTCGTAAGCCCCCAGATCGATCCGCAGTTGGTCGCGCGGCTGGCCGGCGAGTTCGACGCGCTCGGGCTGCACATGCGTGGTGTCGCCGAGGATCTGACGCGGCTGAGGTCGCAGCTCGAGGTCTCCGCGCCCCAGGCGGTGCAGGCGTCCGCGCAGCAGCCGGTCTACGCGGCGCAGCCCCCGGTTCCGCAGCCGCAGGTCCAGCGGCCGATGACACCGGCTCCGCCTGCGCCGCAGGCCGTTCCGCCGGTCTTCGCGCAACCCGACCAGTGGCCGCCGGTTCGCCCGCAGGCCGCCCGGCGAGAGCCCCGCGAGCCGTGGTGGCAGCGTGACGGCATGGTCAGCCGCGTGCTCGCCGTCGCGGGCGCGGCGGTGACCCTGATCGGCGTGTTGATGCTGCTGGTGCT
Organism: Rhodococcus sp. MTM3W5.2; assembly: GCF_001984015.1. NCBI lineage: Bacteria > Bacillati > Actinomycetota > Actinomycetes > Mycobacteriales > Nocardiaceae > Rhodococcus > Rhodococcus sp. MTM3W5.2. The sequence goes on from NZ_CP019572.1 coordinate 413,580, forward strand.
GGCTGCGCAGGCCGGGTTCTTCGGCCCGGTGGCCCGGGTGAGCGCAGGCGCGGTGTTCGCTGTGGCCCTGGTCGCGGCGGGCATCCGCGTGTTCGGGCGCCCCGGCGGACGGGTCGGTGGCCTCGCCCTTGTCGGCACCGGCGTCGCGGGTGGGTACCTGGACGTGGTCGCCGCGACCTCGTACTACGGCTGGCTGCCGCCCGTCGTCGGCCTCGCGGTCGCCTTCGGGATCGCGGCGGGCGGAATGACGCTTGCGACGCGCTGGCAGTCGCAACCACTGGCTGCGCTCACCGTGGTCGCGGTGGCGGTGCTCGCCCCGGCCCTTGCGGACGGACTCACTGTCACCCTGCTCGTCTTCCTGGTTCTGCTCCAGGTCGCCGCGTTCCCGCCCCAGCTCGGCCGGGACTGGCCGTATCTGCATGCGGCACGGACGATTCCGGCGGTACTCGCAATGCTGATCGCGCTCGCCGACGCCACCTGGAACGGGGCCTCGCCGTGGACCGGTTGGCATCGCCCGGTCGCGGTGGCGCTGCTGGCCCTTGCGGTGGTGGTCGCCGTGGTCGGTGTCGGATCGGCGGTGGTGCTGGTGCGTCGGAACGCGTCTGACGTCACCGCGACGGTGATGCTCGCGCTCTCGATGCTGCCGCTGTTGTTCTCGGGCGGCGTCGCGGGCCGATGGACGGAGGTGGCGCTGCAGTGCGGGCTCGCGGCCGGGCTGCTCACCGTGCTGGCGTTGGTGCGCCCGCTGCCCGGGCACACCCGGGTCGCCGCCGCGGCGGTCGCGTCCCTTGCGGTGCTGCAGGCGAGCGCCGGTGCCAGCCCGCGGGACGCGCTCCCGGTGGTGCTGCTCGCGTTGGCGCTCGGACTGGTCGCGGTCGCCGGTCAGACCCGTTCCCGGATTGCCTACTGCGCCGGGATCGGGTTCGGGTCGATCGGTGCGCTGCTGTTCCTCGACGCCGCGCCGCCGGAGTCACTGGTGAACCAGGCCGACGCGGTCGGCTCGCTCGCCGTCATCGCGTCCGGCTCGATGCTGGCCACCCTGATGGTTCTCGTTGTCGGGCAGGCGCATTCCATGGGTCTACTCGACGATCGCCGGGCCGATGTTGCCTGGGTCGCGGCCGGAATCGGCGCCCTCTACGCGGGCACTGCGGCGGTGGTGGCCGCCGGTGTCGCGGCGCTGGGTGCCGACAGGGGCTTCATCGCCGGGCACTGCGCGGCCACCCTGATCGCGATGGTGCTCGCGACGGTGTCGCTGCGGTGGGGGCTCGCGCACCCGGAGCGGGCTCATCTCGCGCTCGGCGCGGGCCTCACCCTGACCTTCGCGGCCCTTGCCAAGCTCTTCCTGTTCGACCTGGCGACGCTGGACGGGATGTTCCGCGTGCTGGCGTTCATCGGGGCCGGGCTGTTGCTGCTGGCAGCGGGGACCCGGTACGCCCGGGCCTTCGCCGAGGGCGCACAGCGCGGTCGGGTGCAGACATAGCCACCCGACCGGCGGCTGCTCGCCCCGACCTCAGTCCTCCTGGTGGCGGGCGAGCAGCTCGCTCACGCTCACTGTCGGCGAGCCGGCCGAGTGCCGGTGCCTGCCCTGATCCTCGGGCGCGCCCGCGGACTGCTCCGAGCCGTTGGTCTGCGGGGGAGCCGCCTGCGGGGGAGCCGCCTTGGGCGGCCGCGGCACCTTCAGATCGGCCAACCAGCTCTCGATCGGACGGGAGTCTCGCTCCGCCTGCGCCGGGGCGGGTGCAACCCTGCTCGACGGTGGCGGGGCGGGAGCCCGACGCGGGGCCTGCTCCGGCGCGACGACGGGCGGGTGTGCCCGGGGAATCGGCTCGGTCAGCGGTTCCGGCAGCGGCTCCTCGTGCTCGGCGATCGCGGTGGCTGCCGCGGTGCGCGCGGGCAGGACCTGCTCGACCGCGGCCCTGGTGAGCGGGACGGGATTCGCGGGCCTCGGTTCGACCGGGACGGGCATCGGGGGCGTCACGATCACCGGCACGTCGGACGGCATCCGCTCGTCCTCGAGGACCGGCTCGCCCAGGCCCAGCTTCTCCTGGATGCGCTTCATCCATGCGGGCGCCCACCAGCAGTCGTCGCCGAGCAGCTTCATCGTCGCGGGCACCAGGAACATCCGGATCAGGGTGGCATCGATGACGAGCGCGGCGATCATGCCGTAGGCGATGTACTTCATCATCACCAGCTCGGAGAACGCGAACGCGCCGGTGACGACGATGAGGATCAACGCGGCCGCGGAGATGATGCGCCCGGTGTGCGCGGTGCCGACCCGGACGGACTCGGTGGTGCTGGCGCCCTGCGCCCGCGCCTCCACCATCCGGGACAGCAGGAACACCTCGTAGTCGGTGGACAGGCCGTAGATGATGGCCATGATCAGCACCAGGACCGGCGACATGATCGGTCCAGGCGTGAAGTTGAGCAGCCCTGCGCCGTTGCCGTCGATGAAGATCCACGTCAGGATGCCGAGGGTTGCGCCGAGGCCCAGCGCGGTCATCAGCACGGCCTTGATCGGCAGCACCAGCGATCCGAAGGCCAGGAACATCAGCAGCGTGGTCAGCAGCACGACCATGGTGATCATCAGCGGCAGGTTGTCCAGCAGCGCGGCGATCGAGTCCTGCTCGATCGCCGGGGTCCCGCCGACCAGCATGGTCACCCCGTCGGGCACGTCCATCGCGCGGAGGTAGTCGATCGTCGCCTCGGAGTCGTTGCGGTCGACCAGGCCGGCCTTGAAGACCGTCACTCCGTCCTTGGTCGGGTTGTTGATCGTGAACTTCTCGACCAGACCGGGCGCCCCGTTGGCCTCCTTGACGATCTGGGTGATCTGCGCGCCCTGGGCGCCGTCGAGCACCAGCTTGACCGGCTCGGACCGGGAGTTGGGGAACAGCTCGTTGAACTCGCCCTGCGCGACGCGGGTCGGGTTGTCCGGGGCAGGTAGGTCTCGTTGATGCCGCCGAACTTGATGTTCGAGATCGGGATGGTGAGCAGCAGCAGGCCGATCACGATCGGGATGGTCACCTTGAGCGGGTGCTTCATCACCCACTGGGTCAGCCGGCCCCAGACGCTGTTCTCGATCTCGTCGGTGGTCTTGGTCTTGCGCATGAAACTCAGTCCGAGCGCGTCCACCCGGCGGCCGAGAATGGCGAGGATCGCGGGCAGCACCGTCACCGAGATCACCGCGGCCAGGATGACGGCCGCGATGGCGCCGTAGGCGACCGACTTGAGGAAGCCCTGCGGGAAGATCAGCAGGCCGCCGAGGCTGGCGACGATCATCGTCGCCGAGAAGATCACGGTGCGCCCGGCGGTCATGACGGTTCGGCGGACGGCGTCGCCGGTGCTGTAGCCCTCGGCGATCTCCTCGCGGAAGCGGCTGACCATGAACAGGCCGTAGTCGATCGCCAGGCCGAGGCCGATCAGGGAGACCACCGGCACAACGAAGGCGTTGACCTCGGTGAAGTGGGTGATCAGTTTGACCACGCCGTTGGCGGCGATGATGGTCAGGCCGCCGACGATCAGTGGCAGGGCTGCGGCGACGACGCCGCCGAAGATGAAGAACAGCAGGACGCCGACGGCCGGGATGGCCAGGATCTCCATGCGGTGCACGTCGTTGGCCATGGTGTCGTTGAGCGTGCCGGTGACCGGCTGCAGTCCGGTGAGCTGGACGTCGACCCCGTCGATGTAGAACTCGTCGCGGACCTTCTTGAAGTTCGCGGCGACCTCGGTGTCGTTGTCGCCCTTGATGGCGACGCTGGCGAACGCGTGTTCCTTCGAGGGATCGGCCATCAGGGCGATCTTGGTCGACCAGTAGCTGGCGTTGATCTTGAGAATCTCGTCCGGGTTGTTCGCAGCCAGCTCGTCGAGGCTCTTGGTGATCTTCGCGCCGAACGCCGGGTCGTCGACCGTTTTGCCCTCGGGCGCGGTGTACACGGGGATCACGTCGGCGACGGTGTCGCGTCCGAAGGTGCCGTCGGCCAGCTTGGCCGCCGCCACCGATTCGGAACCGGGGTCGTCCCAGCCGCTCTGGCTGAGATTGTTCTCCAACCCGAGGCCGTACGCGCCGAGGGCGAGCATCAGCCCGACCATCGCTCCGATCACGGCGAATCGGAGGCGGTAGACGAGTCGGCCCCAGGTGGCGAACACTATTGAACTCCTTGACGCCCGATGAGCAGGGCCGACAGCGGTCTGAACGGCTGCAACCAGGCACCCTCGTCGGGCAGGGACTCCAGGCTCACCCGCGGCAGCGGCTCGCGGAACACCCCGGGGATGTCCTCGAGGTCTACGAACTCGAGGGTCTCCGAGGCGACCGCCCAGCTCGCGTGTTCGCGGAAGCCAAGAACCTGCACCGGAACACCGGTTGCAGCGATGTCCTCCAACGGTTCGCGAAAAGCCTGACCGTCGGCGGAGGCGACCATGATCCCGGCCAGCCCGCCGTCCCGAGCGCGAAGGGCGATGTGGTCGAGCATGTCGGCGTCGACATCGCTGTCCTCATCGATCTTCGGCTTGGCGAACACCGCGAAACCCACATTACGCAAGGCCTCGACCCACGGGCGGACGACATCTGCGCTGCCCGAGGCGATGTTCGTGAACACCGTCGCCTCCGGCTCGAGGCGCACCGCGCTGGTGCCGGACAGCTCGGCGGTCCGGCCGAGGAGCCAGCGTCCCAGGGCGTCGAATCGTGGCCGGTAGGCGGCGGTGGGGCGGCCACCGAGGATCGCGCCGAGGCCCATGTCCAGGTTCGGCGCGTCCCACACCAGCAGCACCCGCTTCTGGTGCCGCACCTCACGAGTCTCGTCCGCGAGTGAGTTTGCCCCCACGGCGTCGGTCGGTGTCGTGTCCGGTAACCGCTCGCTCACACTCATGCTCGAACCTTTCCCCAGATCAGCTCTGTGATGGGTCGGCCAACCTGCTGCGCCTTGTTCTCGAATTTGGTGACCGGTCGTTCGTGGGTCATCGGCGAATCGGCCGGACCCTGCGCGAGATCTTCCCAGTCGAGCGGCGTCAGCAGCGGTTCGGCATTGCCTGCCTCGGCGATCCACTCGGCGTACTCGGCGTGATCGGTGGCGACGTGCAGCACGCCGCCCGGCATCAGCCGCTCCGCGATCAGCTTGAACGTCGGCCCCTGCAGCAGCCGGCGCTTGTGGTGGCGGGCCTTGGGCCAGGGGTCGGGGAAGAACACCCGGACGCCGGTCAGCGACTCCGGTCCCAGCATGTTCTCGAGCACGTCGACGGCGTCGCCCCGCAGCACCCGGATGTTGGGGATCGAGTCCCGCTCGATCGCCTGCAGCAACTGGGCGAGGCCGGGCCGGTAGACCTCGATCGCGATCAGGTTCGCGTGCGGCTCGGCCTTGGCCATCGCCGCGGTCGCGGTGCCGGTGCCGCTGCCGATCTCCACGATGGTCGGGGCCTCGCGGCCGAACCACCCGGCGACGTCCAGCGGAGCGTCGGAGACATCGGCGCCGATCGTGGGCCACAGCCGGTCCCAGGTCTGCTGCTGAGGGTCGGTCAGGGCGCCGCGGCGCGAGCGGAAACTGGTCACCCGGGGTACAGGCGGGAACCCTGTTCGGTGGCCCCTGCCACCCGGGATTTCGCGTCATTCACCCGACCATTGTCACGCATGACGGAGGGTTGTGGCAGGTGGGTCTGAAGTGAAAGTTGAGACTTTCCCGGGCGGGTGCCGCCGAGCGGGGGTCAGGAAGCGGGCCGCGCCGCCGCGGCAGCCGCCCCGTGGACAGGTCGCGACCTGCCGTTTCGGTGATGCGATCGACGAATTCCTGGCCTCGTGGTGCGTCGGGCCGCGGAGGCTGCGATCATTCGGGGCGCGCCGGGGGGCGCGTTCTTTTCTTTGGGGGTGGCGCGATGGCGTCGATGGAATTCGATGCGACGGTCGACGGGTTACGACGATCGGCGACGGAGGCGGATCCGGCGGCCGGGGCTCTGGTGAGCCGGGCTGTGCGGCGGTATCGCGCTCCGGTGCGGATAGAGGTGACTGGGCGTGCTGGCGTCGGTCGGTCCGCGGTCATCACGGCGCTCGGTCCGATGCAGGCGGCCGAGGTCGTCGAGACCCCCGCCTGGGACGTGCCGGGCGCCGAGGACCCGGATCTGACCGCGGAACTGATCGTGCTCGTGGTGTGCGACCCGCCGCGCCGCGCCGACGTGGCCGCGGCGGGCATCGCGGGGGATCGGGGGCTGGCCGTCCTGCACAAGGCGGACACGCTGGCCGACTCCGCTGTCGCCGCCGAGCGCGCCGCGGCGGTCCTCGGTGTGCCCTGCCTGCCCGTGGACAGTCGGTCGCAGTTCGGGGTGGCCGATCTGCGGATCGCGGTCACCGAGCGGCTCGAGGCCTGCCTGGCTGCCAGGGCAGCGGCGCTGTCGGCGGAGCTGCGGGCGCTGATCGGGACCGCGAGCCTCCGCGACGCGGTGGAGGAGTACCTGGCGGGCGACGAGGCGCTGACGGTCGCGGTCGCGGCGATCCTCCCGCAAGAAGGGGAGCTGCCGGCGGAGCCGCCGCCGGACGATCCCGCTCTCGCGCTGCGTCGGGCCCGGACGTGGCGGGGCCGGATGAACGGCGGCTTCGACGCGCGCGGCACCAGGGCGGCTCTGACGCTGCACCGGAGCGCGGTTCGGCAGTGGGCCCGCGGGGAGGTCCGGTGAACGACACGGTGCCGCCGGAGTTGGCCGCGGTCCTGCGACGGTGGAACCCCGGCGCGCTGGCCGGTCTGGAACGGCCCGCGCCCCCCGAGCCGGATCCGGACGGCGCGGTGACCGTTGTGGTCCTCGGCGTGCCCGGCAGGGGTCGCGGCGATCTGATCGCTGCGCTCGCGGAGGCCGGGGCCGGGAGCCGCGAGCTGCGGTTCGCCGAGGCGCCCGATCCCGCGGCAGGCGTGGCCCTGATGGTGCTCGACGCCGCGGCGCCGCTCGGTCGGGAGGAACTCGAACTGTTGCGAGGCGGCGCCGAGTCCGCACACACGGTGCTCTTCGCGCTCACCGACGTCGACGCGCACCACGACTGGGCGGCGGTCGCTCGGCGGAACACCGAGCTGCTCACCGAGCACCTGCCCCGGTTCGCGGGTGCCGTGATCCATCCGGTCTCCGTGCCGGACGGTCACGGTATCGAGGAGTTGCATGCGGCGATGCTCGAGGCGACCACCGCCGTCCCCGAGCGACGGGCACGGCTGCGCATGCGGGCCGCGGGCGCGGCCGAACAGGCCGGGGCCCTGATCCGGGCCTCCGCCGAATCGCTGCGCGCGACCGACGACACCGCGGCGCTGCGGGCAGAGCGGTCCGCGCTGGTGGCAGACCGGGACGGGTGGCGCGGCGATCGGGCCGCGGTCCTGCGCAGGCTCACCGCGCTGGCCCGGGTGGAGCTGGCGCACGAGGTGAGCGACCAGGTGCGGGCGGAGTCCGCCGCCGCACGGGAGGCCATCGACCGAGCCGACCGCACCGCACTGGCGGCATACCCGCAACACCTGCGGGACGCGATCGCGGCGCTCACCGCGAGGGTGGACGCGGCTGCGGATGTGCGCCTGGCCGAGGTCAGCGCGCAGGTGCTCGGTGCGTCGCTGCCCGACGAGAACCGAACGCCGACGGTGCCTGCGATCGAGCCGCCCACGCCGCGGCACCGCGGGCTCGAGGACCGGATGATGATCGTGTTCGGGGCGTCCGCCGGGCTGGGGCTCGGCCGGATGGTGATGGCTCCGCTGTCGACCGTGCCCGCGCTCGACCTCGCCAGCATCCCGGTGACCCTGCTTCTCGGCGGCGGCGCCGCGTGGTGGCTGACCCGGGCCCGCGGGCACCTCGCCGATCGCGCACACCTCCGCCAGTGGGCGGTGGAGACGCTTGCGGCGGTGCGGTCGGTGTTGGAGCAGCGGGTGCTTGGTCGGCTGGTCGACACCGAGGCCCGGTGCGCGGAGGCGGTCCTGGCGAGGCATCGCGAGCGCACACGCGAGTCCGAGGACCGGCTGGCCTCGCTCGATCGGCAGCTGCGGGAGCGCGCGGGCAGCAGGGCCGGGAAACTGGCCGCCTGCGACCGTGACCTCGCCGTGCTGGAGGCCTTTGCGAGCGTCACCGTTCGGTAACGGCGGAACCGCCAGTGGCGGCGCTGCGTCCAATCAGTAGCGACCAGTCCAGCCAACGGAAGGAGTCGTGGTGATGATGCACGACGACATGCTGCTGCTCGGCACGCTCGGCCCCGCCCAGCACCCGATGGGCCCCGACGCCGGCGACATGGAGCTGCACGCTCCCACCGTGGACCTCGACGGCGACGGGATCCTCGACACCAGGACCTACTCGACGGGCGGGACCCTGTATGTGGCCTCTGACCTGGACGAAGACGGGTTCGCCGATCACATCACCGCCGTCGAGGGCGACGGCGGGTACGAGTCGTGGCAGGCCAACCGCGGGGCCGACGGCGAGGTCCGGTGGGCCAGGACCGACCACGGCAGCCTGTAGGCACCAGGCGTCGGATCCGCGGCCTGGGTGTAGCGGATCATGAGGGGGCGGGGCTGTGCGGTGGGCGATTTTTCGCAATTGCCTGTGGGGTTGGACACTTGTCCGTATAAAGGTCACGGTGCGATGACCTCGCCCACCCCTTGCAAATCCGGCGCCCGTCGGCCGTGACAGTCCGGCACTACGTGGTTGGCGCTGTAACTGATCGAATGGAGATCTCCACATGTCTCACACCCCGATGCGCCGCGCTGCGGCAGTGGCCGCGTCTGCTGCCCTCGTTGCGGCCGGCCTGACGGTCGGCCTCGGCGCCGGCACCGCCAGCGCCGCCGCGTGCAACCAGTCCAGCACGCACAGCAAGAACGACATCTCGACGTGGGGGATCACCCACAACTACTCCAAGACGGTCTCGGCCACCCAGGCCGCCCCGGGCACCCTCGTCACGTACACGACGGTCGTCTCCACCACCGGCATCGGTAACCCGTATGTCAACACCATCAACGACATCCCGCCGGTGGGCTTCGGCGCGCCCGTCAAGGCAACGGTGACGGCGTTCTCGGTTGGCATCCCGACCGGCCAGCACGAGGCCGACGTCACCCCCTCGGCGAACGGTGAGGGCTGGAAGGTGACCAGCACCGGTTGGTTCGTCAACTCCGGCAACCCGGTCACCCTGAAGATGACCTACAAGGTCCCGGACAACTCCGTCCCGGGCTCGCAGATCACCAGCCGGGGCACCGGCGTCGCCGGCACCGTCGGCGTCGGCGAGGAAATGCCGAACCTGACCGCCTGCTTCACCGTGCGTATCCCGAACCCGGGTGAGGCCCTGCTCAGCGTCGCGGACGGCACCGGCACCGGTTCCGCCGAGGGCCAGCTCAGCTCCACCGGCTCGATCAGCGACGTTCTCGGCGACACCATCAGCAACGTCATCAAGAACGGCAGCTAGTCCTTTCTGAACAGCTAGACCACGAACACCTCCGGAGATGACAGGAGGGGGCCGTCGGGGACCCCTCCGAGGACGAGCGCTCGGTCCTCAGTCACCTCCGGGGTGTTCGGCTGTCTCCGGCCGTCTCAGGCCCGCGCGCGGCACGGAACGCCCCGCGTGAGATCACTGAATCGGTCTTGTGACTCATCGGACAAGACCCGATTCCCTACGGGGGACACTCAGCGTTAACCTCGTAGCAGGACACCCGGCGCCCGTGTCCTCCGTTTGCCGTCTGCGTTCGCACGCATGCGTCGACGGAGCAGCGGGATGCGCCCCGCCGAGAGGGGAAAACCGACTACATCGTCAAGTGCATTCGTGCAGCTGACGGTGGTTGGACGGTACCGGCACACCCAGGAGAGTTTGATGACCTCAGCGACCATTCCCGGTCTGAACGGAACTGACGGCACCGCACCCACCTCGCACAGCGAGCTGCTCGCCTGGGTGCAAGAGGTTGCCGAGCTCACCCAGCCCGACCGCGTCGTGTTCGCCGACGGCTCCGACGAGGAGTGGGAGCGGCTCACCGACAAGCTGGTCGAGGCGGGCACCTTCACGCGCCTCAACGCGGAGAAGAAGCCGAACTCGTTCCTCGGCAATTCGGATCCCTCCGATGTGGCCCGCGTCGAGTCGCGGACCTACATCTGCTCCCGCGAGGAGATCGACGCCGGCCCCACCAACAACTGGATGGACCCGGTCGAGATGCGCGGCCTCATGACCGACCTCTACCGCGGCAGCATGCGCGGACGCACCATGTACGTGGTGCCGTTCTGCATGGGCCCGCTCGGTGCCGACGACCCGAAGCTGGGCGTGGAGATCACCGACTCCGAGTACGTCGTCGTCTCGATGCGCATCATGACCCGGATGGGCCAGGCCGCGCTCGACAAGCTGGGCTCCGACAAGCCGTTCGTGAAGGCGCTGCACTCCGTCGGCGCGCCGCTGGCCGACGGCCAGGCCGATGTGCCGTGGCCCTGCAACGACACCAAGTACATCACCCACTTCCCCGAGGACCGCGAGATCTGGAGCTACGGCTCCGGCTACGGCGGCAACGCCCTCCTGGGCAAGAAGTGCTACTCGCTGCGCATCGCGTCGGCCATGGCCCACGACGAGGGCTGGCTGGCCGAGCACATGCTGATCCTCAAGCTGATCTCGCCCGAGGACAAGGCGTACTACGTCGCGGCGGCGTTCCCCTCCGCGTGTGGCAAGACCAACCTCGCGATGATCCAGCCGACCATCCCCGGGTGGCGCGCCGAGACCCTTGGCGACGACATCGCGTGGATGCGCTTCGGTGAGGACGGCCGCCTGTACGCCGTCAACCCGGAGTTCGGCTTCTTCGGCGTCGCGCCGGGCACCAACTACGGCTCGAACCCCAACGCGATGAAGACGCTCGAGGCGGGCAACTCGCTGTACACGAACGTCGGACTCACCGACGACGGCGACGTGTGGTGGGAGGGCCTCGAGGGCGATCCGCAGCACCTGGTCGACTGGAAGGGCAACGACTGGACCCCCGAGTCCGGCGAGAAGGCCGCCCACCCGAACTCGCGCTACTGCACCCCGATGTCGCAGTGCCCGATCCTGGCCCCCGAGTGGGACGACCCGCAGGGTGTGCCGATCTCGGCGATCCTGTTCGGCGGCCGTCGCAAGACGACCGTCCCGCTGGTCAGCGAGTCCTTCGACTGGCAGCACGGCACCTTCCTGGGCGCGACGCTCTCCTCCGAGCAGACCGCCGCGGCCGAGGGTGCGGTTGGCACCGTTCGCCGCGACCCGATGGCGATGATCCCGTTCATCGGCTACAACGCCGGTGACTACCTGAACCACTGGATCACCCTCGGCAAGAACGCCGACTCGGAGAAGCTGCCGAAGATCTTCTACGTCAACTGGTTCCGTCGCGGCGACGACGGCCGGTTCCTGTGGCCCGGGTTCGGCGAGAACTCCCGCGTGCTCAAGTGGATCATCGACCGCATCGAGCACAAGGCCGGCGCGCAGGCGACCCCGATCGGCTACGTGCCGACCGCGGCCGACCTCGAGCTGACCGGGCTCGACGTCGAGGCCGCTGACGTCGACGAGGCGCTGGCCGTCAACGTCGACGAGTGGAAGCAGGAGATCCCGCTCATCACCGAGTGGTTCGAGTTCCTCGGCGAGAAGGTGCCCTCCGGCATCCGCGACGAGTTCGAGGCGCTCAAGCAGCGTCTGGGCTAGTCCGACCCAGTTCTCCACCGATGCCACATCGGTTCACCCCGCGTGAACCGGTGTGGCATCGGGTCGTTCAGGGGGAGGGTGCGGTCCCTGTGTCAGGCGAGCAGGCTCGGCTCGTCCTCGTTCGACAGCGTGAGCACGGCCTTGACGATGTGCGGGTGCGCCTCGAGCTGACCCTCCAGGTCTCGCAGGATGCCTGCGACCGTGTGCTCGGCCAGGTCGCCCACCAGGTCGACGCCCGCGACCAGGTACACCTGCCGGGGGCCCAGGTACTCCATCCGCAGGAACGTCACCCGGCTCACCTCGGGAAGCGACAGCAGCGTCTCGAGACCCGCGCCGCGCAGCTGCGGCGACGCCTCCTCGCCGACCAGGAACCGCCGGTTGCGGTCGATGAGGATCAGCGCGATCACGCCGAGCAGCACGCCGACCGCGATGGAGCCGATGGCGTCCGGGATCGGGGACCCGGTCAGCTGGTGCGCCAGCACGCCCGCGAACGCGATCACCAGACCGATCAGCGCGGCGGCATCCTCGGCGAACACGGCGCGGACCGTCGGGTCGGACGTCTTGAGCGCGTGCTCGAGCAGATCCCGGTCGGCGTCGGAGGCCTCCGTGCGCAGCTGCCGGAACGCCTGCCGGAAGGAGATGGCCTCCAGCACGAACGAGATCCCGAGGACCGCATAGGCCACCCCGAAATCGCTGGCCGGTTCCGGATTGAACAGTTCCTGGACACCGTGGGTGATCGAGACGCCCGCGCCGAGGGCGAACAGGCCGAGTGCCGCGAACATCGACCAGATGTAGGCCTCGCGGCCGAAACCGAGCGGGTGTGCCTTGTCGGCCGCGTGCCTGGATCGCCGGTTGGCGATCAGCAGCAGCACCTCGTTTCCGGTATCCGCCCAGGAATGGGTCGCCTCGGCGACCATGGAGGCGGAACCCGTCATCGCGGCGGCGAACGACTTCGCCACTGCGATAGCGAGATTCGCACCGAACGCGAGAAGCACGGTGAGGGTGCTCTCGTCGCCTGCGTCGGGCTTCTGCCCCGGACCGGAGTCGGGCTGTGCATCGGACTGGCTCACTCCCGAACAATAGGCGCCGCGCCCGAGTCGTGTGAATTGTCCAACCGTTGCGCGGATCGTCCACGCGAGACCCCCGGACGCCTTACCCTTTCGGTTTGTCAGTGTTCATGTGGACATACGTTCAGTTGAGAGGGTCGAATATGCAGGCAGCAACCCGGGGCGGTCTCAAGCGTCTCGCCGGCGGTGCGGCGATCGCCGTCGCCACCGTCGCCACCGTCACGATGACCATGCCGGCCACGGCATCCGCGGCGTCGATCCTGCCGCCCGAGGTCAACGCCTCGTCGTCGGGCAACAGCATCACCATGTCCATCAAGAACCCGAACCCCATCCTGAGCCTGACCGGATGCCAGGCCTTCGTGGTCAACGCGGCGGACGTGCCCGCGGTGGTCGAGAACCCGGTCAAGCTCCTCGATCCGGGCGTGGTCGTGTACCCGAACGTGGCGAACCCGCTGACGCTGTTCGGCGCCCTCCCCGGCATGACCGTCAACAGCACCACCAACGAGATCCCGACCGGCGTGTACGGCGTCATCGGCGGGTGCGTGAGCCTGCTCGATCTCATGAACCCCGTCATCGACAGCCCCAAGATCATGCAGGTGGGGCTCCTGCCCGGCGGCAGCTCCGACGGCAGCTCCGCCCTTCCGTTCGGCAGCTAGTCCACACAGGCGAACGGCCCCGCGAACCGAGTGGTTCGCGGGGCCGTTCTGCGCTGTCTGTCTATCAGGCGCCGTAGCCGGGGGGCATCAGCACCGACTTGAGCTCGCAGTACTCGTCAAGGCCCTCGGGTCCGTTCTCGCGGCCGATGCCGGAGTTCTTGTAGCCGCCGAACGGGGAACCCGGATCGAATGCGTACCAGTTGATCCCGAAGGTGCCGGTGCGGATCTGCTTGGCTACCTCGAGGCCCTTCTCGATGTCGGTGGTGTAGACCGAGCCGGCCAGACCGTAGTCGGAGTCGTTGGCGATCTTGATGGCCTCCTCGACGCTGTCGTAGGGGATCACCGACAGGACCGGTCCGAAGATCTCCTCGCGCGCGATCGTCATCGAGTTGTCGACGTCCGCGAAGATGGTCGGCTCGACGAAGTAGCCCGTCTCCAGGCCGGCGGGCACGCCGCCGCCCACGACGAGGCGAGCGCCCTCCTCCTTGCCCTTCTCGATGTAGCCGAGGACCTTGTCACGCTGCTTGGCGGTGATGATCGGGCCGAGCTGCGCGGCCGGATCGTCCGGCATCCCCATCGGCATGAACCCGACGAAATTGGCCATGGCCTCGACGATCTCGTCGTAGCGCGACCGCGGCGCCAGGATGCGGGTCTGGCCGACGCACGCCTGGCCGGAGTTCATCAGGCCCGACAGCACCAGCATCGGCATGGTCGCCGGGACGTCCATGTCCTCGAGGAGGATCGCGGCGGACTTGCCACCGAGCTCGAGCGAACAACGCTTGAGGTTCTGCGCGGCGATCGCGCCGATCTTGCGGCCGACGGCGCTGCTGCCGGTGAAGGTGATCTTGTCGACGTCGGGGTGTGAGACCAGGTACTCGCCGGTCTCCGCGCCGCCGGGGACGATGGACAGCACGCCCGCGGGCAGACCGGCCTCGGCAAAGATCTCCGCGACGAGATTGGCGTTCATCGGGGTTTCCGGCGCGGGCTTGATCACGATGGTGCAACCGGAGATGATGGCGGGCGCCAGCTTGTTGACCAGAAGGAACAGTGGGACGTTCCAGGCGATGACGGCGGCGACGACACCGACCGGCTCGCGCAGGACCTTGCAGACGCCGAAGGGTCCGGTGCGCTCCTCCTCCCAGGAGAACGACTCGGCCAGCGCCGCGTAGCTGTTGATTGTGGCCAGCGTCGGTGTCTTCTGCATGAGTTCGACGCTCGCGCGCGGCGCGCCCATCTCGGCCGAGATCAGTGTGCACAGCTCGTCGGCGCGCTCCTCGATCAGCTTCGCGGCCTTGACGAGGATCTCGGCACGCTGCGCCGGGGTGGTCTGCGGCCACGGGCCGGTCTCGAGTGCGGTGCGCGCGGCGGCGATCGCGGCGTCGATGTCGGCCGGGGCGGCGACCGGGACGCTGCCCACCCGCTCCTCGGTCGCGGGCGAGAACACCTCGAGGCGCTCGTCGGTGGCGGGCGCCACCCACTCCCCGCCGATGTAGAGCTTGTCGTAATCAGTCATGAGTGCTTCCTTGCTGGTCTGTTCGGGGGTCCGTCGTGAAGGGCAACGCGGGTTACGTCGGGGGTCCTCCTCGGTGAAGGTCGTCCATCAGCGCACCTGCGCCCAGTACGTGTCGTCGAGCATGGCCTCGAGTGCCTTGCGGTGCAGGATCATGTCGTCCGGATCGGCAGGGCGCTCGGACTGGCCGAACGCGATCGCGCGGCTCTGCACCCGGAACATGACGATGGCGTGCCGGAGGGCGGCGTAGAGGCTGTAGTAGTCCAGGTTCTCCGGCTGGTGCCCGGTGAGTTCCCGGTACCGCGCGGCCATGTCGTCGCGGCGCATGAAGTCGGGCAGGCCCGGCAGCCCCGCCAGCGTGGTGAGGTCCTCGAAGAAGCGGTGCAGGAAGATCATCCACGCGAGGTCCATCTCGCGCGGGCCGATCGCGGCCATCTCCCAGTCGAGCACCGCCACCGGCGTGAAGTCGCGGTACATGACGTTGCCGATCCGGGAATCGCCCCAGCAGAGCACGGCGGGGGAGTCGTCGGCTGGCACGTTCGCCTCGAGCCGGTCGAGGCAGCGTTCGATCAGCGGCGAGCGCGGCCCGTCCGCCGTCGCCCACTCGTAGTAGCCGCGCTGACGGGCCAGGTGCGCCCGGAACGACTGCTCGGCGGTGGGCCCCGCGTCGTGCAGTCGCAGGAACGGGAAGTGCTCCAGCGGATCCGGGATCGCGTGCAGCCCGGCCAGGATCCCGACGGACGAGTCCTGCAGGGCGCGGCGCTGCTCCTCGGTGGCCTCGGTGACCCAGGAGCCGAAGTTGTAGGGCATCACGTCGGGCGGAACGTCGCCGTCGATCCGCTGCATGACGAAGAACGGGGCGCCGAGCGGCCCGGCATCCGGCTCGGACCAGTAGGCGGCGGGGACGGGGACGTCGGACAGCTCGCGGACGGTCTTCATGACCGCGAACTGGGTGCCCATCTCGTAGCTCGGGAAGATCGGCATCGAGGAGGCGCCCGGCTCGACGCGTGCGACCAGTTGGTGGGTGCGGCGGGTACCCGGCTCCGCACCGGCAAGCGGGTCCGTGGCGGATTCGGTCCAGGTCGCGTCGAACAGGATGGTCTCGCTGGACATGCCGTTCGCGGCGGGGAGCCGCACGTCGGAGACCACGGGATCGGCGCCGTCGGGCAGCCTGCCCGTCAGCCATTCCTGGAGCTCGCGGCCCAGTTCGGCGGTGTCGCGTTGCGATCCGGTTGGGCGGGCGACCTCGGCAAAGTTCTCGCCGTTGTCCTGGGTGATGTTGGCTGTACTCACGGTGCCCTCATTCGTCGTCAGAGGTGTGGTGAGAAGCACACTAGAACACGTTACAGAACTTCCGGGCGCAAATCAGCCCCCTTTTCGTGTCAGGCTTGAACGAAACCGGATCGCGGCTGATCGCCGAGGGTCAGGGCGCCCGCGCCGATCAGGGTGGCGCGCCCGCCGAGCTCCGCGGGCACGATCCGGAGTCCCCGGGTGAAGGACAGGCCGGCGCGGGCCGCGGCGGCCTGCCGCATGGCTTCCCACATCGGCGGGCCGGACTGCGCGAAACCGCCCCCGACCACCGCAAGGTCCAGGTCCAGCAGCGCGGACGCGGAGGCGATCGCCACCCCGACCGCGGTCCCGGACCTGCGCAGCGCGGCCAGCGCGATCGCGTCGCCCGCCTGCGCGGACTCCGAGAGCTCGAGCCCGGTCGTACCCGCCCAGCCCCGCGCGTTCGCCCACCGCACCGACGAGGGTCCGCTCGCCACCGCCTCGAGGCAGCCGACGCCGCCGCACGCGCAGGCGATGTCCTCGGCGCCCGGCACCACGACGTGCCCGATGTGCCCGGCGTTCCCGGTGCGGCCGCCGACGGGCCTCCCACCGAGCAGCACCCCGCCGCCCACCCCGGTGGAGACGATCATCCCGAGCATGTCGGGGGTGCCGCGGCCGGCACCGAAGCGGTACTCACCGAGCGCGGTGCAGGTCCCGTCCATCGCCATCCGCACCGGCACCCCGGGGAACAGCTCGCGGACCGCGTCGACGATCGGGAAGTCGCGCCAGTCGGGGATGTTCAGCGGGCTGACCGTGCCCGCCTCGATGTTCACCGGCCCCGCGGAGGCGATCCCGACACCGGTGATGGTGTGCCCGTCGGCGACCGAGCGCAGCAGCGTCGCGGCGGCGTCCCACACCCCGGCGGTCGGGGTCGGGCTGCGCTTCTCGGCGAGCAGCTCACCGTCGGCGGAGATCAGTCCCGCCGCGAGCTTGGTGCCGCCGATGTCCAGGGCCAGTCCGGTCATGGCCAAGAAGCGTAGGCGGCTGCGCCGCCCGCGCGCGGTTGACGAGTCCAGACACTCGTCAACCGCGCACGGGCGCGAAGCGCCTATTTCTTGCGCAGCACCACGACGAGGTTGCTCACCAGCAGTTCGCGCAGGCCGGGGATGCGGACCATCCACCAGGCCCAGCGCGGGTGGTACCGCGGGAACGCCGCGAGCAGCTCGCCGTCCGCAGTCGTGCGCGCCCAACGCAATCCGTCGGCCGCCCCGACGTCGAAGAGCGACACCCCGAACCGGTTCTTGGGCTCGCGGCCGTTCTTGCGCGCGTAGCGGCGGGCGGCGTACTCACCCCCGAACACGTGCCATGGCCCGGTCTCGTGCCCGCCGAACGGTCCCCACCAGAGCGTGTACGAGAGCACCATCAGCCCGCCCGGCTTGGTGACCCGCAGCATCTCGTCGGCCATCGTCCATGGCTCGGGCACGTGCTCGGCGACGTTGGAGGAGAAGCAGATGTCGACGCTGTCGTCGCGGAACGGCAGTGCCATCCCGGAACCCCTGATCGCGCCGCCGACCGTCAGCCCCGCCGCGTGCATCTCGGTCGGGTCCGGCTCGACCGGTATGTAGCGCGCGCCTGCCCGGTGGAAGGCCTCCGCGAAGTAGCCGGGACCGCCGCCGACGTCGAGCACGGTCCGACCGGTCAGGTCCTTGCCGGTCATCCCGGCGTACAGGTCCTCGATCAGCTCCAGCGAATCTCGTGCCAACGCGCCGTAGAAGAGGTCCGGGTCGTCCTGTTCGTGGCGGAAGTCGCCGAGCAGTCCGACGGACCGGCGGAGGGTGGCCCGGCGGGCGAAAATGCGGGTCACGGGAAGGGCGGTCACGGGTAGGAACCATAGCGGCCGCGCCGAGGCACACGGATCGACGGATCACCGTAGCGGACACGATCGCGCTGCGCAGCGGTTATTGTGTCCTCTTGACCGCCACCGCGGCCGTAGCCATCCGAAACAGGAGTTGTGACCGTGCGCGAGGTTCTGCTGTTGTGCTGGCGTGACAGCGGGCACCCGCAGGGCGGCGGCAGCGAGCGGTACCTGGAGCAGGTCGGGGCCGGACTCGCAGAGCAGGGCGTCAAGGTCACCCTGCGCACCGCCCGCTATCGGGGCGCGCCGCGCACGGACACCCTCGACGGCATCGCGATCAGCCGCGGCGGCGGGCGACTGACCGTCTACCCGCGGGCGCTGGTCGCCATCGCGCTCGGTCGCCTCGGCATCGGCCCGCTCAAGGGTGTGCGCCCGGACGCGGTGATCGACACCCAGAACGGCATCCCCTTCTTCGCGCGCGCGGTCGCGGGCGCCCCGGTTACGGTCCTCGTGCACCACTGCCACCGCGAGCAGTGGCCGGTGGCCGGACGGCTGATGGCCCGCGTCGGCTGGTGGGTCGAGTCCACCCTGTCGCCGCGGGTACACCGCCGTAACCAGTACCTGACGGTGTCGCTGCCCTCCGCGGAGGAGCTCACCGCGCTCGGCGTCGACCGGGAACGGATCGCGGTCGTGCGCAACGGCGCCGACTCGGTCCCGCCCGCCGTGCGGATCGGGTCCGACGACACCCGCACCGAACACCCGAGCGTGTGCGTGCTCTCGCGGCTGGTGCCGCACAAGCAGATCGAGGACGCCCTCTCCGCCGTCGCGACGCTGCGCCGCGACACCCCCGAACTGCGCCTGGACGTGATCGGCGGCGGCTGGTGGGAGGAGAACCTCAGGGACCGCGCGCACGAACTCGGCATAGCCGACGCCGTCACCTTCCACGGGCACGTCCCCGAGGATCGCAAGCACGAGCTGCTCTCCCGGGCCTGGGTGCACGTGATGCCCTCACGTAAGGAGGGCTGGGGTCTCGCCGTGATCGAGGCCGCCCTGCACGGCGTCCCGACCGTCGGCTACCGCAGCTCGCGGGGACTGACCGACTCGATCATCGACGGGGTCACCGGGTCACTGGTCGGTGGCGACGAGGTCGCGGACAGCGACGTCGCGGACCTGACCGAGGCGGTGGAATCCCTCCTGGTGGACGCCGAGCAGCGCACCGAGCTCGGCGAGAAGGCCCGCGCGCGGGCCGCGGAGTTCTCCTGGGCGCAGACCGCGTCCGGGGTGCGCTCCGTGCTCTCCGCGTCGGCCGCCGGGCGGCCCGTGTCAGGACTGATCGGTGCGGCCCCAGCCGCGGCGGCCGCGGGCCCGGTGGGCCAGAAGTCCCAGCGCGCTGCCGGCTAGCAGCGCCGCCCACACCAGGTGGGCCGCGACGGAGGCCGCGCGGCGCGCGGGGTCGGCGGCGGTGACCTCGACGGGCCCGGCCACCCGGTACAGCGCCAACTCCTCGTCGGCGTACACCTCGTCGAGCTGATCGAGGGTGCGGCGCGACTGCCCCAGCGGGCCGGGGGTGCTGCGTTCGACCAGCACCCACCGCACCCCCAGGTTCGCCAGGCCGTCCGCGTCTTCGCCTGCGAGCAGTAGCCGTTCGACGTCGCGGGCCCTGCTGCCCTCGCCCTCGACGGTGCCCTCCGCGACGATCAGCTCGCCGGTCTGCAAGACGTCCTCGGGCAGCATCCGTGGCGCCGGGTCGAGGACGGGTGCGTCGCCGCCGTAGGGGAAGAGCCGGAACATCCCGGCGGGCAGCACCGCGACGTCGCCGTCCTCGTCGGCGGTCCGCAGCTGCGAGGCGACGCGCTCCCACGACGCCGGATAGTGCACCGGGCGCAGCGCCCCGCCCACCCCCAGGCCAGGTCGGGCAGCGCGATCAGCACCGCGACGATCCCGACCGCCGCGGCGACCCCCGTTCGATTCCGTCCTGTTGTCGCGGTGCCGAACACCCGGCCGCCGAGCCTGGCCAGCGCCCCGGCCCCGGCCGCCGCGGCCAGCGCGTAGAACGGCGCCGCCAGCGCCACCCACTTCTGGGCGTCGCGCAGCAGCCCGGCGCCGGGCACCCGGGTCGCCGCCCATTCGCCCGCGGTCAGGCCCCAACCGGTGGCGGCCAGCGCGGGCAGCAGGACCGCCCCGGCCGCGACAACGGCCAGCGCCGCGATCACCGGGTTGCCGCGGCGCCGCCACAGCGCGGGCAGCCCGCACGCGACCACCGCCAGCAGCACCGCCGTCCCGACCAGGGCGAAGATCCCGGTCCTGGTCGCGGGCACCGCCGTGGAGTTCCAGATCCCGCCGAGGCCGGCCAGGCTGCCGAGCGTCCCCAGTCCGGGCTCGGCGCGCGCGGCGAACGCCGCCACCCCGGCCGGGTCCGATCCCTGTGCCCCGGCGCCGGAGAGCGCCGTCGCGATCAGCCACGGCGCCGACGCCGCAACCGCCAGCGCGGCGGTCACCGCCAGCCGCGACCACCGCGCGCCCGCGCCGCCGGGCAGGGCCAGCAGCACCGCGGCCAGCGCGGTGGCCAGCAGCGCGCCGGTCGGGGTGAGCCCGGCGGCCGCCAGCGTCAGGCCGAGCGGGCACCACGACCGCGGGGACCACGGGGCGGGCGAGCGCCGCAGGCGCAGCGCGGCGAGCACCGTCCACGGCAGCGCCGCGTACCCGGTCAGCAGGCTCCAGTGCCCCTGCAACAGCCGCTCGGCCACGTACGGGTTCCACAGCAGCACCGTCGATGCCAATAGCTGTGGACCGAGTCCGGTCGTCGGGAGCAGCGCGGCGACCATCCGGGCCGCACCCCACCCCGCGAGCCACAGCGCCGACAGCAGGATCGCCTTCACCACCAGGCCGCCGTCCACGACCGACGTCAGCGCGGCGATCAGGGCGTCCTGCGGGACCGCGCGCGCGGCGGCGTCGGTCAGCCCCAGCGCCGAATCGGTCAGGTACGAGCGCGGGGTGCTCACCGCGTCGCGCAGCAACAGGTAGCCGGGGCCGAGCAGTGGCCCGAGGACGAGCGCCGCGAGCGCCAACGAATACAGCGCGGGAACGGCCCGGGTGAGCCCCGCGGGCCGCGCGATCATGGTCCCGACGATAACGGGTGCGATCATGGGCGGATGACACCTCGCCCCGCCGCCACCTCCGCGGTGGCCGGGATGACGATGGTGACGGCCGGCTCGATGACCGCGAATCTGGCCTCGTATGTGCTGGCCCTGCTCGCCAGCCGCTGGCTGGGGCCGGCCGGCTACAGCGAGTTCGCGAGCCTGCTGGCCGCCCAGCTGGTCCTCGCGGTGCCCGCGCTGGCCCTGCAGACGGTGGTCGCCCGCGAGGTGGTGCTCGGCGGCGGTGATGCCGCGCTGCGTGGCCTCGGCCGCCGGTGCGCGGTGATCGTCGCGGTGATCGCCGCGGCGCTCGTGGTCCCGGTTGCGGCGGTGCTGGACACCGGGGTCGGTGCGACGGCCGCCGCGCTGCTGACGGCGCCGCTGCTGGTCCTGCTGGCCACCGAACAGGGACTCCTGCAGGGACGCGGCCGCTTCGGTGAGCTGAGCGTGATCCTGGCCGCAACGGGCATCGCCAAGGTGGTGCCCGCGGTCGCGGCCCTGGCGCTCGGTTGGGGGCGGGCGCTGCGCTGACGGTGGCGGCGATCGGGACCGGCGCGGTGGCGGCGGGCGCCCGGGTGCTGGTCGGCCGCCAGGGCGCAATCGCCGGTACCGAGGGGACCGTCCCCGTCGGGGTCGCGGCGGTGCTGCGTGCCTCGCAGGTCCAGCTGGCGCTGATCGCGCTGTCCTCGGCGGACCTGCTGTTGACCCGGGTGGTGCTCGACGAGTCGCAGGCCGGGCAGTACGCGCTTGGCGCGGTGGCGACGAAGGCGGCCTTCTGGCTGCCCGCCGCGGTCGGGGTGGTGCTGTACCCGCGGATGGCCAGCCCGACGCACTCGGCGCGCGCGGTGCGCTCGGCGCTCGGCGTGCTGGTTGGGCTCGGCGCGGTCACTGTCGCGGGCGTCGCGCTGGTCGCGCCGCTGGCGCCGCTGCTGGTCGGGCAGGCCTACGCGCCGGTGCAGGGCCTGCTGTGGTTGTTCGCGCTCGACGGGGCGTGCCTCGCGGTGCTGCAGGGGGCACTGCTGTCGGCGATCGCCCGCGAGCGCACCCGGCTGGCGCTGGCCGCATGGGCGGCGCTGGCGGTGGAGGTCGTCCTGATCCTGGCCTTCGCCTCGACGATCGAACAGTTGATCTCGATCGCGGTGGGCACGGCCGCGCTGGCGGCGGCGGTGGTGAGCGTCGCGGCCCTGCGCGGCGCCGCCGGCGCCCCTGAGAGCTAGAGCCGCACCCCGACCGCGGCCAGGCGCCGACGCAGCCGCACCAGATGACTGCCCGGCCAGTACAGCCGGCCGCAGGAACCGCAGCGGCTGAACTCGCGCTGTTCGCGGGCGACGCCTGCCGGTACCAGTCCGGCCGCGACCCACCTCGGCACCGGGGCGACGGGCCCGTTGCAGCGGGCGCACCGGGTCAGCGGTGCGATCCGCGCATCGAGCTGGAAGCGGTCCAGTACCTCGCGGAGCTGTAGGCGCGGGTCGGTCTCGTGCAGGAAGGCGCCGCGGCGCAGGGCCGCGCGTTTGAGCAGACCGATGTCGCGGGTCAGTACCGTCCGGTGCTCGCTCAGCGAGAGCGCGAGCAACTCCTCGTCCGCGAAGTCGTTGCGGTACAGGCAGTCGAAGCCGAGCAGGCGGAGGTAGGAGGCGAGCCTGCCCAGGTGCACGTCGGCCGCGAACCGCGGCTCCCGCAGCGGCAGCGGGCGCAGTCGGGTGAGGCCGTTCAGATCGAACCGCTCGAACACCGGGTAGACCGATACCCGTTCGCCGCCGCGCAGCCGGTGCCCGAATCCGACGGAGTCGCCGTCGACCAGGATCAGGTCGACCTCGGTGTGCGGCACCCCCAGCGACTCGATCCGGTCCTTCACCGTCGGGGTGCCGTCGAAGTCGTGCGCGACGTCGCGCTTGCGCAGCGCGGGCGGCAGGAAGTCGTTCAGCTCCTCGTAGAAGCGGAACTCGCAGCGGTGACGGGACGGACTCATGTGCGCGCTCTCGACTACCGCCCAACCTACGCCCGGCAACGCGAAGGGCCCGCACTCGAGATGAGTGCGGGCCCTTCGCGTTGCGTGCTGAGGCGTGGTGCCTACAGGCGGGTGGTCGGCGGTTCCTGGTCGCGGGTGTCGACGGCCGGGAACTCTTCGGTCTTGTCCGAGGTCCAGTCGTGGCGCGGGAACTGCTCGGTCTCCGCGTTGCCGGAGTCGTACGACTCGTGCGCGGGGCCGCTCGGGGTGGTGTCTGCACCGTTCGCGGTGGCGGGGGTCTTCGGTCCGCTGCCTCCGCGGACGCCGAGGAAGATGCCGGCGATCAGGGAGATCAGGCCGAGGATGCCGAGGATGATCGGCAGGGTGCGGCCGAACATGGACAGCTTGTCCGCGCCGTCCTTGGCCTGGCCGATCTGGTACTCGATGGTGTCCTCGTTGAACGGCAGCGTGGCCTTGATGACCGTCACCTCGGGCTTGTCAGCCGAGCGGGCGTAGTACTGGTACAGCTTCTCCTGGCCCTTGACGACGACGCCGGTGACCGGGTCGGCCCAGATGTCGCGCTCGTTGGCGTACCAGCGGGTCATGGTGACCGGCGCGTCGCCGCCCTCGACGCCCCAGACGGCGGCGGGCAGGGTCAGCTTGTTCGTCGGCGAGGCGACGACCTTGGACAGGTCGACCGGCTCCACCGTCTGGTTGTAGTGGTACACCTTCATCCCGTTGATCTCCGTCTCCTCGACGAAGTTGATGTCCTGGGTGGCACGGGCGTTGAGGTCGAAGTACGGGTACGCCTGCTGCTCGGCGTCGAACGGCCACTTGTACTGCAGGCCGGTGTGCTCGACCTCGTCGGCCGGCTTGTCGGGCTGCGTCTGGATCGACCCGATCGGGTCCTGGATCGGCATCGAGCTGACCCGGTCAAGGGTGACGGTGTCGACGCTCGCGGTCAGCAGGCCGGTGTCGCCCTGCTTGTCGGTGCGTCGCAGCGTCTGGCCGGCCTGGACGGTGATCTTCTCGGCGTCGGACGGGTCGACGACGGTGACGTAACGCTGGGCGACCAGCGGCACATTGTTGTTGACGACCGCCTTGCCCGCGGTGAGGGACTTCGAGTCGAGGACGTCGCCGATGCCCTCGGCCACCGTGGTGACCTCGAGATCGAGCGGTGTCTTCTTCAGCTTGCCGACGGTGTACGTCGGGATGAGGAGAGCGGCCGCCAATAGGAAAGCGCCGAGCCCCACCAGGATGCAGGCAAGTGTCCTGCTCGGCCCTGAGCGTCCCGCCATGCTGAATCTCCTTCGTCAATCATTGTCAGCCCGAGGTGCTGCCGTGGGCGGCACCGATCGCAGAGCGTCCGGGTTGCGACACTCAGTGAGCCAGACAGTAACAGTGTCCAGTGTCCGATTGCGCTGGCACGCCGTATTTCCGTGTCATGGCATACGGGTGTCCTCCTCGGACACGCCGAGGCTGGGGCACACTGGTCGGCAAATGAGTACCGAGGCTTCCCACCCGCAGCAGGTCGTGTCAGCACCGCGCGGGTTCATCCCGCGTTGGAGGGCATGCGGGGATTCGCCGCGCTCGGTGTGCTGGTCACCCACGTCGCCTTCCAGACAGGGGCGACGGGTGATCCGGTGCTCGGCCGCATCTGGGGCCGATTCGACATGGCGGTGGCGTTGTTCTTCGCGCTGTCCGGGTTCCTGCTGTGGCGCCCGCACGCGGCGGCGGCCCGCGGATTGGGCTCGACCCCGCCGGTCGGGCGGTACCTGCTGCACCGTGCCGCCCGCATCCTGCCCGCCTACTGGGTGGCGGTCGTGCTGATCCTGCTGTTCCTCCCGGAGGCGGGCGGCGGGCTGCAGGTGTGGCTGGCGAATCTGGGCCTTGCCCAGGTGTTCGTGCCGCTGACGCTGACCGGCGGGTTGACCCAGATGTGGAGCCTGTCGGTGGAGGTGGCGTTCTACGCGCTGCTCCCGCTGATCGCGCTGGCGTTCGTCGGCCTGCGCGGCGCGACCGCGCGCCTGCGGGTCCCGGTGCTGCTCGGCGTGGCGGCGCTCTGCCTCGGCTGGGTGTTCGTGCCGGTGCCGACGCCGGACGCGATCCACTCCGACAACTGGCTGCCCGGATACCTGCCGTGGTTCGCGGCGGGCATGGTGCTGGCCGAACTCGCGCTGCTGGTCGACGGCCCGGTGCACCGGCTGGCGCGGCGGCGCGTGCTGATGGCGGCCATCGCAGTGGTCGCGTTCGCACTCTCGTGTACGGATCTCGCTGGGCCGGAAGGGCTCACGCGCGCCGAGCCGTGGCAGTACTCGGTGAAGATCGCGCTGGGTGCGGTGCTCGCGTTCGCGCTGCTGGCGCCGCTGGTGCTCGGCGACACCGAGAAGCACCGGATCCTGGCGAGCCCGCTCTCGCTGACGATCGGACGGTGGTCCTACGGGCTGTTCATCTGGCACCTCGCGGTGCTGTCGATCATCTTCCCGGTGTTCGGCATCGTGCCGTTCAGCGGGAGTTTCGTGTTCGTGCTCGTGGTGACGACCTGCCTGAGTCTGGCCGTCGCCTCCGCGAGCTACGCGCTGGTCGAGGAACCGACCCGTCTCGCGTTGAAGAAGTGGGAGAGCCGTCGCAAGGCCCGGGCGGCGCGGGGCGAGGCGGCCAGCGGCAACGCGGCCAGCCCCACCGCGACCACCGCGATCAGCGCCGGGAGCTGAACGAGCACCGAGTGGCCGACGTAGCCGTCGAGCGCCCGCCACGGCCCGGTGGACAGCAGGGCGGCGCTGAGCATGCTGCCCGCCCCGGCGATTCCGACCAGGATGCGCGCGGCACTGGCGGGCCCGCGTCGGACGCGCAGGATCAGTGCCAGGCCGGTCACCAGCGCCGCGACGATCGTGCCCGGCAGTCCGGCGATCACCGTCGCCAGCGCGAGTAGCCCGAGGTAGCCGACCGTGACGGCGTGCCAGGTCCGCGGCGCCGGGCCTGCCGCCACGCGTCGCCGGGCGGGGAGAACCGCCAGCAGCAGCAGCGGGATGAGCAGCAGGAGGCCACCGAAGATACCGAGCCGGTACCAGCGGTCGGTCGGGAACTCGAGGACGACGGTGCCGTCGGTGCCCGCGGGCACGATCCAGCCCTGCTGCCAGCCGTTGACGACGACCGGCGTCAGCTCGGCGCCATCGGGTGCGGTGGCGACCCAGCCGATGTTGTGGGACTCCGGCACCACCAGCAGCCGGTCGCCCTCGGGGGCGGCCACCCGCACTGCCCGCTGGTTGGGGGTCCATCCGTCGGTGGGCACGCGGACGGCGTCCTGCGCCACCGGCGCGGCGGCGGTTCCTGCCGCGGGGGTGGCGGCGAGCTGCAGTCCGTCGACGAAGAAGGCGGCGCCGGGCGCGACGGTGACGTCCTGACGTCCGGCGGGCAGCGAGATCACGGTTGTCGCGAGTGCATCGGGATCGACCGCGGTGCTCTCGGTTTCGTCAAAGGCGCCGGCATCGTCCGCGCACACGGTCGCGGGCACCGGCGCGCCGGAGCGCAACTGCCCCACCGTTGCGGTGACCGAGGCGCGCAGGGTCCGCCCGGCGAGCGAGAGTGTCGGCCCGTCGGCGCAGCCGACGGTGACGGTCCGGTCGGTGGGCTGTTCCTCCACCCCGGTGCCTGCCACCACCAGGTCGGTTCCGTCCTCGGCGGTGGTGAGGACACCGATCTCCGCGAGCCCGGCCGGCTGCACCTTCGCGAAGCCGAGGGCAGTCTGGTCGAGGACGTCCTCCCAGTCGACCAGGCTGAGCACGATGCGGTCGGTGACGGCGGGTTCGAGGCGGATCGGTTCGTCGTCGGTCAGCTCCCTGACCTGGGGGCCGGTGCCGAGGTCGACCGCGACGGTGGTCGGGGCCGCGGGGAGGGCGCCGAGGCTCGGCGTCAGGTTCAGCCCCGTCACCAGTGTCGGCTCCGGAAGATTCACCGTCAGAGTCGGTTTCGCATCCTTGCCGCTGGTGGTGTCCTCGGATGCGGTCCACGCCGTGCGGGGGTCACCGTCGGTGGCGGCGAAGGCGGACCCGCGCAGGTCGCCCACGGCGGCCTGCCCGACGGCCTGCGCGCGGCCGGGCTCGGCGAGCAGCGCGTCGAGCGCAGGGCCCTGCCGGGAGCGGAGGACCAGCTGCGGTGTCACCGCGGTGGCGGCCGGTAGGGACAGGGTGCGCTGGAAGGTGCCCGGCTCCTCCGGGGCGAGGCCGAGTCCCCGGCTGCACCGCACCCGATCCGGCGCCTCGACGCAGCCGGTCCGGCCGGGCAGTTCCTGACCGAGGTCCCAGCCGGCGACGGTCGCGCCCACCGGGGTGGGCGGCAGCACCGTGCGGAACCGGATCGGCACCGGTACCGGGGCGTCGCGATCGGAGAAGTCCTCGACGGAGATCTCGCTGACACCGAACTGGGTGCCCACCGAGCCGTCCTCGGTCTTGGTCGCGGTGACCTTGAGCCAGTCCGTCTTACCGGTCGGCAGGGACACCGTGATCACCTCGCCCGGCTTGCCGACGCGGACGGCGGTGCTGCCGTTGGGTGTGGTCACCTCGAGCTGCTTGACGGGCACGCCGAGCGCCCCGGGGCTGGTCCGCAGCTTCAGCAGGCCGCTGGTGACGGGTGCGTCGAAGTCCAAGCGGATCCACTGTCCGAGAGCGCTTTCCAGGCCGTTGCTGAACCAGCCGGTCGCCGGGTCGCCGTCCACGGTTGCCGCCGGACCGCTACCGGGCGAAGTGCCTCCGAGCTGGGTGGCGTCGGAGGCCGAGCTGGACACCGTGATCCGCGCGCCGTCCCATTCGCCGGTGACGAGCGGCGCTCCCGGGACCGGATAGTCCGGCACCAGGTTGTGGGTGCGACGCGGGTCGTCGGGGGTTCGCAGCGCCGAGCTGTGGTTGTCGACCTGGCCGTAGTCGGTCTCGCGGTCGGTCGGGGTGTCGGTCACGACCACCGAGTCCACCGGCAGTCCGGCTCGCTCGGCGTCGGCTGCCAGCAGCACCGGGCCTGCGGGCAGGTCCAGTCCGGAGTCGCCCAGGTCGCGTCGTGCGGCCAAGCGCTGCAACGACTCCGGACCGCCCTGCACCTTCGGGGTCCCGTTCAGGTCCACGGTGTACGGGCCGGAGCCGATGGTGCCGAGCTGAGTCGGGACGGTGACCCGGTAGATCTCGACGGCCGGGTACCGAGGCCGCAGGTCGCTGTCGGTGACCAGTCCGTCGGCCTCGCCCGCGCCGATGTCCTCACCGAATTGCGCGACCTTCTCCAGTCCAGGCGATCCGTCGATCGCCTGGTGGACCAGCGCCGGACGGGTCGAGCGGGACGTCTCGGGGTCCAGGTCGTTGCGCACCACGACGTAGCCGATGCCCTGTCCCAGCAGGGTTTCCGCCAGACCTGCCGATGGGCTGCCGTCCGCGACGAGGCGCTGCACGGAGTCCAGCGCGCGGATGGCGCCGGGCGGCACCAGCGGCACCGCGTCGCGCACCGCCCATGGGGTGTTGGCAAGTGCCTGCATCGGCTCGTCGCGGGTCAGCCCCCACACCTGGCTGGCGAACGGGGCGCCGGGCACCAGCAGTGCGCGCTGCGCGTCGGACCCGTCGGGGGAGGTGCCCGCCGCGTGTTCGCCGAGCCAGTCCGCGGCCTCGTGCCAGTACGCAGGCACCTCCGGGTAGGCGCCGCGGGGCGCGAGCTTGCCGGTCCAGGCCAGCGAGGTCGCCAGGGTGAGCGCGACCAGGATCAGGCTGGTCATCGCGACCATCGGCTGGCGTTCGGGGTGCGCGAGCGCGGTCCGCCAGCGGGCGCGGGGGACCGACCCCGGCAGCGGGACCTTCCCGAGCAGGTGCGCGAGCCCGAGGACCAGCGGCAGCCGGACCAGCGGCTCGAGCTTGTGCACATTGCGCAGCGGGGCGCCGCCGGAGTCGAGGAACACCCGGACCTGCTCGGCGATGGGGGAGCCGAGGTCGCCGACGTAGCCCGCGGCCAGGCCCGCCAGCCCGACGAACAGGATCAGCGCCAGCCTGCCCTTGGCAGGCATCGAACGCATCGCCAGCCCGGCCATGCCCGCGGCGGCGATCAGTCCGGTCGCGAGGACCGCGGCCGGCTGGGTGACCAGCACCGCGCCCGCGATCCGCTCGGGGGAGACGAATGGCGTCCAGCTGTCGGTGCCGCGCAGCACCTCCGCCAGGTTCGTCCACTGGGTGGTGACCCCGGACGACTCGATGTAGTCCAGGAACGGGGGCTGACCTTGCCGAGCAGCAGCAGCGGCACCATCCACCATGCCGTCGCGACCACGCAGAGCGGGATCCACCACGCGGTGAAGATCCACCAGCGCCGGTTCGGGCGGTGCGCGGCCCACCACAGGGCTGCGACCAGGCACGCGGCCGCGGTGGCGACGGCGTTCACCGAGCCCATCAGCGCGACGGCGAGCGCCGACTGGGCGGCGAGCCGCGCCGGTGAGTACTTCTGGTCCGCGTGGGGGCCGGAAGTACTCACGAGCGACGACGTCGCCAGGATGACCGGCAGCAGCACCCACGGCGCCAGCATCATCGGCAGGGTCTCGGAGGAGATCGAC
Organism: Rhodococcus sp. MTM3W5.2; assembly: GCF_001984015.1. NCBI lineage: Bacteria > Bacillati > Actinomycetota > Actinomycetes > Mycobacteriales > Nocardiaceae > Rhodococcus > Rhodococcus sp. MTM3W5.2. The sequence continues at coordinate 443,213 of NZ_CP019572.1, forward strand.
CCGAGGGTGGTCAGGACCCGCGGCGACAGCGCGAACGCCACGGCCGCGATGATCCGGGAGCTGCGACTGCCGATGCCGAGGGCCTCGGCGACCCGGATGATGCCCCAGAACCCGGCGATGAGCAGCAGTGCCCACCAGATTCGCTGGGTGATCCACGGCGGGATGTGCGCGAGCTCGCCGAGGCTGAAGAAGGCACCGTGCGGGAAGAAATAGCCGTAGGCCTGGTTCTGCACCTGGCCAAGAGGCGCCTGGCTACTCCACTGGTGCGACGCGCGCTCGAGAAACCCGAGTGGGTTCTGGGTGAGGTCGAACTTGGTGTCGGCGACCAGCTGGCCGGGGGCCTGCAGGAACGCCAGAAGAAACGCTATGGCAGAGGCGCCGAACAGCCACTGACGGGTCAGTGGGGCGTTGTTCGGCGCCTCGGACGCCAAGACAGAAGGAGTGCGGGAACTCGCGCTTCCAGCGTTCTTAACGGCTGCCGTACTCAACCTGGTTCAGCAGGGAGGAATCGGCGTTGCCGCTGCGATCGATGTCCGGACGAGTGTTGTCCGACGCGGCCGCAGTAACCCCGAAGACGGCGCCCAGACCGAGCACCGCACCGATCACTGCGCTTGCCACACCGGGGACAAGGAACTTCATCTCGGATCTCCCATTTGCTACTGACCGGAAACGTCTCGCGTCAAGGTATCACCTGGGACCCGACGGTCGGGTTCGCTTACCGGTTACGCGCCGAGGCCGGCCGGTTCGGGGTCGACGCCGAGCGCCCCGAGCAGCGTGCGGAGCTTCGCGGACGTCTCGGCCAGCTCGGAGTCGGGGTCGGAGGCGGCCACGATGCCCCCGCCCGCCCACGCCCGCGCGCGCAGTCCGTCCGCGTCGATCTCGGCGCACCGGATGGCCACCACCCATTCGCCGTCGCCGTCGTGGTCGCACCAGCCGGCCGCGCCGCCGTAGAACCGGCGCGGCTCCTCGCACTCGCGGATCGCGACGATCGCGCCGTCGGTGGGGGTGCCGCCGACGGCGGGCGTCGGGTGCAGCAGGCGGGCCAGCTCGAGCGCCGACGGACCCGGGTCGCGCAGCACGCCCGCGATCGGGGTGCCGAGGTGCCACACCGCGGGCGTGCCGATCAGCCGGGGCGACTGCGGCACGGTCAGTTCGGTGCAGACCGGGTCGAGGACGGAGCGGATCCACTCGGTCACGAAGGCGTGTTCGGACCGGTTCTTCGCCGAGGCCAGCAGCCGCTGTCCCTCGGCGCGGTCCTCGTCGGGGTCGGCGCGGCGCGGGGCGGTGCCTGCCAGCGGGAAGCACTCGACCTCGCGGCCGGTGCGGCGGAGCAGCAGCTCGGGGCTGGCCCCGACGAGAGCGTGCCCGGCATAGCCGTCGCCGGCGGGCGACAGGTCGACGCCGAAGCCGTTGCCCGCGTGGTCCCGCGACACCAGCCGGGCCAGCAGCGACCACGGGTCGATGGGCGCGGCGGCCGAGAGCACCACCGAGCGGGCCGCGACCACCTTCTGCAGGTCGCCGTCGCGGAGCCGGTCGATCAGGCGGGCCACCCGGCGCAGGTGCTCCGCGGGCGCGGGCAGTTCCTCGGTCAAGCGCACGGTGGGCAGCGTGGGCAGCGATTCCGGCCGCCACGGGCCGTCGGTGAAACGCGCGGTCTCCGGCGCGGTCAGCGCGGCGGGCCCGGCTGGGTCGAACGGCAGCGCGCCGACCACGAGCGGTATGTCACGCCGGCCGAGAGCCTCGGCGGCGGCGTCGATCTCGTGGAACCGTTCCCGGCTCCCGGAGGTGCGCAGGGTCCGGTCGGCGCGGGAGAGCAGGAAACCGTCCATCGGTTCACGACGATAGTCCCGCGCCCGCGCGGCGGCCTGCCCGGCCGGTGGCTCGGTGCCCGGTGGCCTATGCGCCAGGAGGGACGATCAGCACGGGCCGGTGACTGTGCCGCAGGACGTGGTCGGCAACCGAGGACTGCAGAAGGGACCGCAGCCCGGTGGTGCCGCGGGTGCCGGTGACGATGATGTCCGCGTTCAGTTCGTCGGCTGCTTCGACGATGGTGGTCCAGATGGTGGTGACACACTCCACGGTCCTGCCCTCGGCGTTGAGGCCCGCGTCCCGCGCCAGATCCAGGCCCTCGATGTTGATGGCCTTGGCGTCGGTCAGCGCGATGTCCTCGGACTCCTCGTCCGGAACCCATTCCGGCTGCATCACGCCGGACAGCCCGGACATCCGGGCGGCCTGGCGGACCATCGGTTCCCATGCGGTCATCACCACTGCCCGCTCGGCGCTGAGAAAGCGGCCGGCGTATTCGATTGCGCGCTTGGCATTGTCGGAGCCGTCGTAGGCGATGAGCATCAGATCTGCAGGCATCGAGACCTCCTCGTTTCGGGGGCGATCCACCTCTCACGCTACCCGTTGGAGGGTGTGGCGGACGGGCGATCTGTCCTACCCTCGAACGGTGAAGATCACTCGAGTGCCCCGCGCCGTTGCCCTCGTCCTCGGTCTCGGGATGCTCGTGTCCTGCGGCAACACCGCGACCGACACCACGCCGTCTCCCTCCGTCTCGCCTTCCCCGTCGGCGACGCCCGAGCGCGATCTCGTCACCGGCGCCAGGGACCAGACGCTGCCTGCGCACTGCGGCGCGGACTTCCTCGCGTCCCTGACGGGGCGGCAGAAGCTGGCGCAGCTGCTCAACGTGGGGGTGACCGGGACCGCCGACGCGGTGGAGGTGGTGCGGAAGGAGCAGATCGGCGGCATCTTCATCGGCAGCTGGACCGACGAGTCGATGCTGGCGGGCAAGCAGGTGCCGCAGGTCGAGGCCGTGGCGAAGGTGCCGCTGATGGTCACCATCGACGAGGAGGGCGGCCGCGTGTCTCGGGTCGCGGACCTCCTCGGTGAGGATCCGCCGCCGCGCACCGTTGCCGAGACGATGACGCCCGAGCAGACCTACGAGATGGCGCTGGAACGCGGGCGGGGCCTTCGGGGTCTCGGCATCACCGTCAACTACGCCCCCGTCGTGGACGTCAGCAGCCAGCCTGCGAACTCGGTGATCGGGGACCGTTCGTTCAGCGACGACCCGGACGTCGTCACCGAGTACGCCGGGGAGTACGCCCGCGGCCTGCGTGACACGGGTGTGCTGCCGGTCATCAAGCATTTCCCGGGACATGGTGCGGCATCAGGTGATTCGCACACCGGTGCCGTCACCACGCCGCCGCTGGACCAGCTGCAGACCCGCGACCTGGTGCCGTTCCGAGAGCTGGTGGACACCGGCGTCGGGGTGATGGTCGGGCATCTGGAGGTGCCAGGGCTGACCGCGCCAGGCGTGCCCGCGAGCATCAGCCCCGCCGCGATGACCCTGCTGCGGACGGGGACCGGGTACGGCGCGCCTGCCTTCGACGGACCGATCTTCACCGACGACCTCAGCGGCATGCGCGCGATCACCGACAAGCTCGACACCCCGCAGGCGGTGGCGGCGGCGCTGACGGCTGGCGCTGATGTCGCGCTGTGGCTGACCACCGACGAGGTACCCGAGGTCCTCGACCACCTCGAGGCGCTGGTGGCCTCCGGCAAACTCAGCCAGCAGCAGGTGGACGATTCCGTGCTGCGGGTGGCGCGGGCCAAGGGCGTCGTCACCTGCTAGCGGCGGCTTTTCCCGGGGCGTAACCGGCCGCGTGCGGGCGCAACGGGCGGATCCGGCAGAATGTAGGACGTCAATCGATCTACTTACTCTAGAGTAAGATAAAGGGTCTTACCTCTGGAGGACACATGGCTGGCGGGACCAAACGGCTACCTCGGGCGGTTCGCGAGCAGCAGATGCTCGACGCCGCTGTCGAGGTGTTTTCCGTCAATGGGTTTCACGACACGTCGATGGACGCCATCGCCGCTGCCGCGCAGATCTCCAAGCCGATGCTCTACCTGTATTACGGCTCCAAGGAGGAGCTGTTCGCGGCCTGCATCCACCGCGAGGGCCTGCGGTTCGTCGAGGCGATCACGCCAGCGGGCGACCCGAGCCTGTCCCCGCGCGAGCAGCTGCGGGCCGCCCTGGTCGGGTTCCTCGGCTTCGTCGATCAGAATCGCTCGTCCTGGATGGTGCTCTATAGGCAGGCGATCGGTCAGCAGGCGTTCGCAGGCCAGGTGCGCGGCTCCCGCGACCGGCTGATCGAGCTCACCGCCAAGCTCCTCGAGTCGAGCACCAAGGATCCCGACGAGGGGACCGACTTCTCCATCATGGCCGTCGCGCTGGTCGGCGCGGGCGAGGCCGTCGCGGACCGGATCGCGGGCGGGGAGATCGCCGTGGACGCCGCGGCCGACCTGCTCGAGCGCCTGGCCTGGCGCGGTCTGTCCGGCAAGAAGAAGTAGCAGGCGCTGCGCGCCTGTGAGTACTTCTGGCCCAGACGGGGACCAGAAGTACTCACAGGCGGCGGAGCCGCCTTACCGCAGGGTCGCGGTCAGGTGCGGATAGCCCTTCTTCGGGTGGCGCAGCGCCAGGTCCCAGCCGGCGCCGTCCGGTCCGGGCACCTGATCGGCGTAGACGTTCACCGTGGCGGGCAGCACGATCGGCTTGCCGAACTTGACGCTGTAGGTGACCCGGTCCGGGATCCGGCCCTCGATCGCGCTGAGCACCGCGGCCGCGCTCCACATCCCGTGCGCGATGGTGCGCGGGAACCCGAACGCCTTGGCGCCGAGGGAGGAGACGTGGATCGGGTTCCGGTCCCCGGACACCGCGGCGTAGCGGCTGATGGTCGACTGATCGACCCGCAGCGTCCGCATCGGGCGCGGCGGCACCTCGTCCGCGTGCACCTGCTTCGGTTCCTTCGGCTCGCCGGTCGGGTGCATCTTCAGGAAGCTGCTGACCTGTCGCCAGACCAGCTCGCGGCCGACGGACACCTCGCTGACGAGGTCCACCTGGGTGCCCTTGGGGTGCCTGCGGATGTTCTCCGCGTGCACCTTCAGGTCCAGCGGCTCGCTGACGGAGATCGGGCGCAGCTGCTCGATCACGTTGTCAGTGTGGACGGAACCGATTGCCGGGAACGGGAACTCGGCCGAGACCATCAGCTTCATCACGGTCGGGAAGACCAGGGTGAAGGGGTAGGTGATCGGCAGGGTGTCGCCGAACCGCAGCCCGCACACCCGTGCGTACGCGGCGAGGTTGTCCGGGTTCACCCGCAGTCCCTCGAGGGCGAGGGTCTGCTTCGGCAGGCTGCGCCTGGTGCCGGACTTGCCGACGACGGGCAGCGCGCCGAGCGCCGCGCGGGCGTAGATCTCGAGTGTCTTGGGCTGTTCCGTCAGCTGCACGAGACCGCCCTTCCTCGCGGACATCAGGCGCCGATCAGCGACTGGCCGCACACCCGGACGACCTGGCCGGTCACGGCATTGGACGCGGGGCTGGCGAAGTACGAGACCAGCTCGGCGACATCGACGGTCTGGCCGCCCTGCAGCAGCGAGCTCATCCGGCGGCCTGCCTCGCGGGTGGCGAACGGGATGGCCGCGGTCATCGCGGTCTCGATGAAGCCGGGCGCGACGGCGTTGATGGTGATGTCCTTCTCGGCCAGCACCGGGGCGGTGGCCTGCACCAGGCCGATGACGCCCGCCTTGGAGGTGCCGTAGTTGGTCTGGCCGCGGTTGCCCGCGATGCCGGCGATGGAGGACACGTCCACCACGCGGCCACCGCTGCGGAGCGCGCCCTTGGCGAGCAGGGTGTCGGTGATCCGCTGCGGGGCAGCCAGGTTCACGGCGATCACCATGTTCCAGCGGGCGTCGTCCATGTTCGCGAGCGTCTTGTCGCGGGTGATGCCTGCGTTGTGCACGATGATGTCGGCGCCGCCGTGGCGCTCGAGCAGGTGCTCGGCCAGCTTCTCGCCCGCGTCGTCGGCGGTGACATCGAGGGCAAGCGCGGTGCCGCCGACCTTGTTCGCCGTCTCCGACAGCGCCTCGCCCGCGGCCGGGATGTCGGCGCAGATGACCTTCGCGCCGTCGCGCGAGAGCACCTCGGCGATGGTCGCGCCGATGCCGCGGGCGGCACCGGTCACCACGGCGACCTTGCCCTCGAGCGGGCGGTCCCAGGAGGCCGGGGCCACGGAGTCGGCGGCGCCGACGCGGATGACCTGGCCGTCGACGAACGCGGACTTGGCGGAGAGCAGGAAGCGCAGGGTGGACTCGACGCCGGACAGCCCGGTCGACGCGTTCGGCGAGACGTAGACCAGCTGCGCCGTCGCGCCGCGCTTGACCTCCTTGCCGACGCTGCGGGTGAAGCCCTCGAGCGCGCGCTGGGCGATCTGCTCGTCGACGCCCGAGGTCTCCTCGGGGGTGGTGCCGAGGACCACGACCCTGGCGCTGGGCGCGAGGTTGCGGATCACCGGCTGGAAGAACTCGAAGAGCTGGACCAGCTCGCTGACCTGGCCGATGCCGGTGGCGTCGAAGACGAGCGCGCCGAGGCGGTCGTCGTGGGGTGCGGCGGCGGGGTAGTCGGAGAGCAGGTTCCGCAGCGGCTCGACCAGGCGGCCCTTGCCGCCGATCAGCACCGGGCCTGCCAGCGCCGGCTCGCCTGCCTTGTACCGGCGCAGCTTCTCGGGCTGCGGCAGTCCGGCCTGCTTGGCGATGAACGCGCCCGGCGCGGAGGAGAGGAACTGGGAGTAGAGGTCGGGAGCGCCCTTGCTGGCTGCCACGGTCCACCTTCTTTGTCGCAATCGGGCACCCGGATTTCGGGTGCGGTGTCGACATTGAACTTACTCTGGAGTAAGTTCGATGTCGAGGCAGGATCCCACATACATGGAGACCGACGTGACCACCAGAGCCCGAACCGCCAAGAAGCCGGCCGCAGCAGCCCCGAGCGCGGGCGGCAAGCAGCTTCGCCCCGTCGCCATCGTCGGCGGCAACCGCATCCCCTTCGCGCGCTCCGACAAGGCGTACGCGCAGGCATCGAACCAGGACATGTTCACCTCGACGCTGGACGGCCTGGTGAGCCGCTTCAACCTGCAGGGTGAGCAGCTCGGCATGGTGGTCGGCGGCGCGGTGCTCAAGCACAGCCGCGACTTCAACCTGATGCGCGAGAGCGTCCTCGGCAGCGCGCTGAGCCCGTACACCCCGGCCTACGACCTGCAGCAGGCCTGCGGCACCGGCCTGCAGTCGATCATCGCGGTCGGCGATGCGATCGCCTCCGGCCGGATCGAGGCCGGGATCGGCGGCGGCGTCGACACCACCTCCGACGCCCCGATCGGCGTCAACGACGCGCTGCGCGAGTTCCTGCTCTCGATCAATCGGGCCAAGACCACCGGTGACCGGATCAAGCTGCTCGGCAACGTGCGGCCCTCCATGCTCGGCCTCGAGATCCCGCGCAACGGCGAGCCCCGCACCGGGATGTCGATGGGCGACCACGCGGCGATCACCGCCAAGGAGTTCGGCGTCCGCCGGGAGGACCAGGACGAGCTCGCCGCGGCCAGCCACAAGAACATGGCGGCGGCCTACGACCGCGGGTTCTTCGACGACCTGGTCACCCCGTTCCTCGGGCTGACCCGCGACGACAACCTTCGGCCCGGCTCGACGGTGGAGAAGCTGGCCACCCTCAAGCCGGTGTTCGGCACCAAGCTCGGCGACGCGACGATGACCGCGGGCAACTCCACCCCGCTCACCGACGGTGCCTCGGCGGCGCTGCTGTCCACCGACGAGTGGGCGGCCGAGCGGAATCTGCCGGTGCTCGCGCATCTGGTCGACTCGGAGACCGCGGCGGTCGACTACGTGCACGGTGGCGACGGGCTGCTCATGGCGCCGACCTACGCGATCCCGCGCCTGCTGGCACGCAACGGGCTCACCCTGCAGGACTTCGACTACTACGAGATCCACGAGGCGTTCGCCTCGGTGGTCCTGGCGACGCTGCAGGCCTTCGAGTCGGACGAGTACTGCAAGGAGCGGCTCGGCCTCGACGGCGCGCTCGGCTCCATCGACCGCAGCAAGCTCAACGTCAACGGTTCGTCGCTCGCGGCCGGGCATCCGTTCGCGGCGACCGGCGGCCGCATCGTGGCCTCGTTGGCAAAGATGCTCGCGGAGAAGGGATCCGGCCGCGGCCTGATCTCCATCTGTGCTGCGGGCGGCCAGGGAGTCACGGCGATCATCGAGCGGTAACCGAACGGCAGGCCGCCGAGCCTGCTGCTGTCGACGCACGGTCTGGAATCACGGTGATCCCAGACCGTGCGTTTCTCTTTGTGGTGCGTGAAGATACGAGCCATGACTGTTCGCACCGTTGCGCTCGCCGAAGGACTCGACGTCAGTGCCATGGGATACGGGGCCATGTCGGTGGCCCCCGTCTACGGACCGGTCGACCCGGCCGAGGCCCTCGCCACGCTGCACCACTCGATCGACATCGGCGTCACCTTCCTCGACACGGCCAACGTGTACGGGAACGGTGCCAGTGAGAAGGCCGTCGGCGAGGTGCTGCGCACCCGGCGCGGCGAGGTGCAGCTGGCCACCAAGTTCGGTCTGGTCGGCAACATCGCCGCGGGGCAGCGGGGCATCGACGGCCGGCCCGAGCACGTCGCGGGCTACCTGGAGGAATCGCTCGGTCGTCTCGGCGCCGACAGCGTCGACCTCTATTACCTGCACCGGGTCGATCCGAATGTCCCGATCGAGGAGACGGTCGGCGCGATGGCCGAGCTGGTGACCGCGGGCAAGGTGCGACACCTCGGCCTGTCCGAGGCCACCGGCGACGAGCTGCGCCGGGCCCACGCGGTTCACCCGATCGCCGCGATCCAGAGCGAGTGGAGCGTGTGGAGCCGCGACGTCGAGCGCAACGTCGTCCCCACCGCCGCCGAACTCGGCGTCGGTTTCGTGCCGTACTCGCCGGTCGGTCGGGGTTTTCTCACCGGCACCTACGACCCGGCCGCGCTCGGTGAGTCAGACCTGCGCAGGCGGTTCCCCCGGTTCGACGCCGAGGCGCTGCCCGGCAACGCGAAGGTGCTCGAGGTGATCGAAGCGGTCGCCCGCGAGTCCGATGCGACGGCGGCCCAGGTCGCGCTGGCCTGGCTGTACGCCAAGGGTCGTGAGTTCTCGTTGCCGGTGGTGCCGATCCCGGGGACGCGTTTCGCCGCGCGGGTCACCGAGAACGCGGAGGCGTTGGCGCTCGAGCTGCACGCCGACTTCATCTCCCGGCTCGACGAGCTGGCCGCGATCACGGTCGGGGCGCGGTCGGCGGATCCGACCTGGGTGTCCTCCGGCCGGGAGTAGGACCACACCGCCGAGGGAGCCCGCTCGATGGCGCGAGCCGCCCGTCCGGAGTCCGGTCTCGGATATGTCACGGAGTTGGCTCGAGTACTCCGTTTTGTGTCGAACCGAGGTCTGGCCAGGCCCGGTTGCGGGTGTTGGGTAGAACACCAACCGACCGCCCTGTTTGGCTTGTGAGGTCGCGAGAGCGATGTCTGCAGGTCACCGGAGCGCTCCGGAAATGACATCACCGATCCGATACCAGCCCGGCCCCGCGGTGCCGATTCATCGCGATGCGGCGGATGAATCCCATTGGAATGCAACGACACTGGCAGGCCGGTGGCGCGTCGACCCGTCCATTCGGGGCGAATCCTGCCGCGGTGGCCGTGATGGAGGGCTGCCGCGCTGAGCGCGTCGCCAACCTCCGATGGGCGCCAAATGTCAACCCGACACGCCAAAGCACTATTTGTGACCCTCGTCGCAATTGGTTGAAATCTGGGTCGCCTGCGACGTTATCTGGTTGTGACCTAATTGCTGCTTGACGGTGACTTGACAGGGATGGCGACATCCTCGTTCAGGCGCCCGCGGCACCGTTCGGAGGCCGAGACATCATTCGGTCGAATCTTGGAGCCCGACCCTTGAATGTTTCACGCTCGCGCCATTTCGGTGTCGCCCTCGCCGCCGCCACCCTGATCGCCACCGGCGCCGCAGTCATCGGGCCCGGTGGTTCCGCCGCCGCCACCCCTGTACCTGTGGGGTTCTACGGCCCCCTCGACGCCTCCGCGCCCCCTCGGGCCGAGGCTCCCCCGTGGCGGAACCGGCACCCGCCGAGCCGGCCGCCGCGGCCGAGCCCGCGCCGCAGCCGCCTGCCCCGGCGCCTGCCGCGGTCACCCCCGACGAGCTGGCACGCATCGTGCCCGGCATGCCCGCGGAGAAGATTGCGGAGTATGTCGCTCCCCTGAACGCGGCGATGGAGCGCGGCGGAATCGACAACCCCGTCCGCCAGGCGGCGTTCATCGCGCAGCTCGCCGTCGAATCCGACTCGTTCCGGACGTTCGAGGAGTACGCATCCGGCCGTGCCTACGAGGGCCGGGCCGACCTCGGGAACACCCAGGCGGGCGACGGTGAGCGCTACAAGGGGCGCGGCGCCATCCAGATCACCGGCCGTCACAACTACGAGAGTCTGAGCCAGTTCACGGGCATCGACTTCGTCGCGCACCCCGAGCTCGTCGAGGCGCCGGAGAACGCGTTCACCACCGCGGTCTGGTACTGGCAGTCGAGGGACCTCAACCAGGTCGCCGATTCCGCGGGAATCGTCCGGGTGTCCGAGCTCGTCAACGGTGGTCACCACGCCCTCGAGCGGCGGGTGGCGGACTTCCAGCGTGGTCTGGACGTGCTGATCCGCCCGTAGTTCCGGTGGCCGTGCGGTTTCGTCGGCAAAGATGCTCGCGGAGAAGGGATCCGGCCGTGGCCCGATCTTCTTCTGTGTGGCGGTTGGCACAGTCTCGAGCGTGTTTGCGCAGGTGACGTGGCTCCATCCCGAATTTTGGGACGGCCGAGAGGGATTCTGGTCTCGGTGTGTAACGGGATCTCGACATCGGTCGATACCCGTGTAGTCCCGCGTTGCAGCCTGACCCCCGACCCGGTTGCAATGCGGGACTACCCATATCCGCGTGCTGGCGTCCGCCTGACTGGACGCCCGACCAACATTTTTCGCCAAAGTTCCCGAGGGCTGAATCATTCGTGATGGCGCCGCCTCGCTGTCCGGCGGTGACCACGGATCGAATCCGTCGGTTCCCTTCTCTGGCGACGCGACGAATCTGCAGCCCCATGAGCGTCGCGTTACGCTGGACCTCGGAAAACAGGCGGTTGGCCCAGCGGCAATTCGGTAGGAGGGGCCAGGGTGACGGACGGTAACGGCGGGAGCGGGAGGCATGCGAACGGGCATGTCGCACCCCCGACCGAGGATGGCGGGAAGGTGCCCGGCCATGCCGTCGGCGACGCCGACGGCGCCAAGACGGTTCGCATCGTCCTCGACTCGGGCCAGGAAGCCGAGGCTCCGACCGCGCGGATCGAGCGTCCGGAGCAGGCCGAGGTAGACCAGGGCCGCGACGCCAGGCCAGACGAAGAGGCCAGGCCAGACGAAGCCGAGACGACGATCATCCCCGTCGTGCGTCCCGATCAGCCTGCGGATGCGCCGTCCGAGGTCTTCCAGGCGCCTGTGCAGGCCTACAGCGACGTGCCGGGGGCAGCTGCAGCGGCTGCCGGACCCTCGGATCCGATCGACCCCGACACCGTGCTCATGGCCGGGGAGGCCGCCGCGCCGCGGTCCGGTCCGCCCGCAGACCCCGGACCTCCGCCCGTCCCGCCGGTCGGCCCGCCGATGGGACCGCAGGACGGCTCCGGGTCGCCGCAGCCCGGGTCGCCGGGCCGATCCCCGCTCGCCAAGATCGCGATCGGCGCCGCGGCGCTCGCCGCGGTCGGGCTCGTCGCTTACGGGGCGGACTACGCCCTGTCCGGCGATTCGGTCCCGCGGGGCGTCACGGTGGAGGGAGTCGACGTCGGTGGGTTGCGCACCGCCGACGCGGAGGCGAAGCTGCGCGCACAGATCGGGCCGAGGGTCGACCAGCCGGTCCCGGTGCAGGCGGGCGAGGTGCAGACCGAGATCGTGCCGAGCGAGGCTGGCCTCGCCGTCGACTGGTCGGCCACGCTGGACCGGGCCGGCTCCCAGCCGTTGAACCCCGTCACGCGGCTGACGTCACTGTTCTCCGACCGTGAGATCGGCGTCGTCACCACCACTGACCCGGTGAAGCTGACCGAGGCGATCGACGGGATCCGGCTGCAGACCGACCGCGCACCGCTCGAGGGCAACGTCGTGTTCGAGGGGCGACGCCGATCGCCGTCACGCCCCGACAGGGCCAGAATCTCGACGGACAGGCCGCGGAGACCGCCTTCGCCGAGGACTGGGCGAACGGGGAGAGCGTGGACCTGCCCGTCAGCGTGGTGCCCGTCTCGGTGGGGCAGGACGGCGTGGATCGGGCGATGAGCGAGGTCGCGGTCCCGGCCGTGGCGACGGATCTCGTGGTGACCGGCCGGGACAACAAGTCCGCGGTGCTGCGTCGGGACCAGGTCGGCGGCGTTCTCACCTTTGCGCCCGACGGGAACGGTGGACTCACCCCGCAGTACAACGTCGACGCGGCGATCGGTGTGCTCGCGCCGCAACTCGCGGGCACCGAGGTCCAGCCAAAGGATGCGACGTTCAGCCTGACCGGGGGCGCGCCGACGGTGGTGCCCGCGGTGACCGGCGACATGATCGAGTGGCGCAAGACCCTCGAGCAGTTGCCCACGCTGCTCGCGCAGCCGGGGCCGCGCACCACTGCCGCGGTCTACGAGCAGAAGCCGCCGGCACTGACCACGGCCGCTGCGGACAAGCTCGGCATCCGGCAGGTCATCGGAGAGTTCACCAGCGGTGGCTTCGAGTACGCCTCTGGCGTCAACATCCGTTTGGCGGCGAGCGAGATCAACGGCGCCGTGGTCAAGCCGGGGGAGACGTTCTCGCTCAACGGGTATACCGGTCCGCGTGGATCGGCGGAGGGGTACGTCGAGTCCGGGGTGATCAACAACGGCCGCCCGGCCAAGGCGGTCGGCGGTGGCATCAGCCAGCTCGCCACCACGCTCTACAACGCCGCCTACTTCGCGGGCATGGAGGACGCGGGCCACACCGAGCACAGTTACTACATCTCCCGGTACCCCGCGGCCAGGGAGGCGACCGTGTTCGAGGGTGCGATCGACCTGAAGTTCAAGAACGACTCGCCGACCGGCGTGCTGATCCAGGCCTTCGGGACCGGATCCGATGTGACGGTGCGGCTCTGGGGCACCAAGACCGTGGACGTGCAGTCCATCCCGGGGGAGCGGTACGCGCCAACCGACCCGAACACCGTGACCCTGCCCAAGGGGCCGGGCTGCATCGCGTCCAGCGGCGCGAAGGGCTTCACCACCAGTGACACCAGGGTGATCACCGATCACGCCACCGGGCAGGAGATCTCGCGCGACACCCGGACGGTCAAGTACGACCCGGTGCCCATCGTCAAATGTGAGTAGCGGCCGCGGGGAGCGGCGGCTCAGCCGGCATGGGTGATCTGCCCGATCGGGGGCCGCTCGCCGCCGAGCAGGCGGCGGTGGGCGTCGTCCAGCTGTCGTTCTGCGCGGGCATCGACCCAGCGCTGCCCGCCGGGCAGTCGGGCGATGACGCGATGCTTGACGGTGTTCGCGGCGGCCCGCCACACCGGGTACCACGGCGGGCGCATCGGCACCCGGAGCGCACGCACTCCCGAGGGGCCGAGCAGCGTGGTGGCCAGGCTCAGCCCGCGCTCGTAGTCGTAGGTGCGGCGGATCCGCTGGAAGTTCTTGTGGTGGATCAGCTTCGGCGAATCGATCAGCGACTTGGCCAGGGCGAGGCTGTTCGCGTCTGCCGCCGGTGACGCGGTCCCGATGTGGTAGATCATCCGGCGGCCGCCTGCCTCGGTGAACGGCAGCCAGTGCTCGTCCACGCCCATCAGCCAGCCGACATAACACCACAGGTGCATCGCGGCGTCGGCGTCCGCCTTGGTGTAGCGCAGGCCGAGGACCCGGGTGTGGATCAGGAAGGTGGTCGAGAACAGTCCGAGGGTGCCCGCCTGGTCGAACTGGTTGATCGGCAGCCCGCGCACGTCGCTGCGCCAGGCGGGGTCGTGCTCGTGCTGGTAGTTGAGGAACGCGTGCATCGCCCGCACGTGCACCGTGAGTTTCCAGCCCTCGCCGAAGCGCTCGAGTCCGTCCGGCGCGGTGACCGCGCGCCACCACACGCTGGTCTCGGAGACCCGGCGCAGCGTCTGCTCGCCGGTGAGTTTGCCCGATGCCATCAGCAGCGGCAGCGGCCCGGAATTGTTGTAGCCGCCCAGAAGTGAGCCGTAGCCGAGGACCAGGGAGGCATCAAGGCCCACTCGGCGCAGCACCCGTGCGCCACGCGCCAACTTCGCCTCGTCCACCCAGTCGGGGGTCCGGGCCAGCGTCCCGAAGAACTCCCGCAGCGGGTCCGGCGGATCGGGGATCGAGTCGATGCCGTGTTCGAGGGCCTGACGGAACATCGGCATGGACACGATGTGGTCCTCGCGGATGGCCCGGACCAGGGCGTCGGCCGGTTCGTCGCGTTCCATCAGCGCCCGGCCGAGCCGGTCGCGTTCGTCGCCGGTGGGGTCAGGCGCGGCACCGACGAGCAGGCGCAGGGGTGCCGCGACCCGGCGCGCGGCGATCGGATCCCGCATGAACCGCTGCGGCGCCCTTGCTCCGGTCGTATCCGACAGGCTCTTGGTCACGGTGTGCCCTTCGCTCGGGGGATCCGGCGCCCGCGGATCTGCGTGCGGGCCCATGGTCAACATGCAGGATGACAACACCCGTTGTCAATACCCGATCCGGGCCCCGGGCGCCCGCGGCCCATCCGGTACGGAAACGGCGATGCCGCACACCGTGTCGGTGTGCGGCATCGCCGTTGATCCGGATCGGGCCCGTTGGCCCGGTCGAGCTCGTGCCGTTTAGAACGCGGCTTCGTCGAGCTCCATGATGTCGTTGTCCGTGTTCGCGATGATGGCGCGGTTCGCGGTCAGCTCGGGCAGCACGTTCTTCGCGAAGAAGGACGCGGTGGCGACCTTGCCCTCGTAGAACGACTTGTCCTTGTCGGCGGCACCGGCGTCGAGCGCCTTGATGGCGATCTCGGCCTGCTCCAGCAGACGCCAGCCGATGAGCAGGTCGCCGACGGACATCAGGAAGCGCACGGAACCGAGGCCGACCTTGTACAGCTCGGTGGTCTGCTCCTGGGCGCCCATCAGGAAGCCGGTCAGGGTCGCGGCCATCGTCTGGACGTCCTCGAGCGCGGTGGCGAGCAGGGCGCGCTCCGACTTGAGACGGTTGTCGGCGTCCTCGCGCTCGATGAACTTCTTGACCTCGCCCGCCACGTGGGCCAGGGCGACACCACGGTCGCGAGCGATCTTGCGGAAGAAGAAGTCCTGCGCCTGGATGGCGGTGGTGCCCTCGTACAGCGAGTCGATCTTCGCGTCGCGGATGTACTGCTCGATCGGGTAGTCCTGCAGGAAGCCCGAGCCGCCGAGGGTCTGCAGGCTCTCCGTCAGGTACTGGTAGGCCCGCTCGGAGCCGACGCCCTTGACGATCGGGAGCAGCAGGTCGTTGACGCGGAACGCCAGGTCCTTGTCGGCGCCGGAGACCAGCTGGGCCAGCACCTCGTCCTGGTGCGCTGCGGTGTAGAGGTACACCGAGCGCAGGCCCTCCGCGTACGACTTCTGCATCGCCAGCGCCCGGCGGACGTCCGGGTGGTGGGTGATGGTCACGCGCGGCGCGGCCTTGTCGGTCATCTGGGTCAGGTCGGCACCCTGCACGCGCTCCTTGGCGTACGCCAGCGCGTTGAGGTAGCCGGTCGACAGGGTGGAGATGGCCTTGGTGCCGACCATCATGCGGGCGTGCTCGATGACGTCGAACATCTGGGCGATGCCGTTGTGGACCTCGCCGACCAGCCAGCCCTTGGCGGGGATGCCGTGGCCGCCGAAGGTGAGCTCACAGGTCGCGGAGGCCTTGAGGCCCATCTTGTGCTCGACACCGGTGACGAAGACGCCGTTGCGCTCGCCCAGCTCGTTCTTCTCGAAGTCGAAGTGGGTGTTCGGCACGAAGAACAGGCTCAGGCCCTTGGTGCCCGGCCCCGCGCCCTCGGGCGGGCCAGCACCAGGTGGAAGATGTTCTCGAACAGGTCGTCGGAGACCGCCGAGGTGATGAACCGCTTGACGCCCTCGATGTGCCAGCTGCCGTCGTCCTGCTTGATGGCCTTGGTGCGGCCGGCACCGACGTCAGAGCCGGCGTCCGGCTCGGTCAGCACCATGGTGGCGCCCCAGCCGCGCTCGACGCAGGTCTCGGCCCACTTCTTCTGCTCTTCGGTGCCGTTCTCGAACAGCACACCCGCGAACGACGGGCCCGCGGCGTACATGAAGGCGGCAGGCTGCGCGCCGAGCAGCATCTCGGCGATGGACCAGACCAGGGCGCGGGGAGCGGCGACGCCGCCGATCTCCTCCTGCAGGCCCATCCGGTACCACTCGCCGTCCCACATGGCCTTGAACGAGGCCTTGAACGACTCGGGCAGCGCCAGCGTGTGGGTCTCGGGATCGAAGACGGGCGGGTTGCGGTCCGCGTCGGCGAACGCCTCGCCGAGCGGGCCCTCGGCCAGCTTGGCGACCTCGCTGAGCATGGTGCGGATCGTGTCCGCGTCCAGGTCGCCCCAGGCGCCCTCGCTCAGCGGCTTCTCGAGACCGAGTACCTCGAAGAGGTTGAACTCCAGGTCACGGACGTTGCTCTTGTAATGGCCCATGTCTTTTTCTCCCGGTGAGACGGTGCGGTCATGCTGTGTCAAGTACCGCCCAAGTAGCTACTCGTCGGTAACTTAGCCGATATTACTCGGCATTCAGTTAGCTGCCAAGATAGGGGCGCCTTCCCACGACCAGCGCATCGATCGCGGTGCCGGTCTCGGTGTGCCGGTACCGCCGTTCCGCGACGGTGGGGACCACCGCGTCGCCGAGCTCGCCGACCAGCTCCGTTGGGGTGTAGAGGATCTCGATGTCCTGTGGCCCGCCCACGCCCTCGGCGATATTGGTGGCGTCGTGCCCGAGGGCCAGCAGCGTGCCGCCTGGCCGGAGTGCGGCCGCGGCCCGGCGCAGCAGTTCTGGCCGCTCTTTCGGCGAAAGATGCAGGTAAACGACGAGAACCAGGTCATACTCCTGCCGGAATTCGATCTTCGTCACATCGGAATGCAGCCACTCGAGTCGTTCGCGCACCGACCGGGGCAGTGGCGCGGCGGCCCTCGCCCCCTTCTCGAGTGCCACCGAGGAGAAGTCCACCGCGGTGACCTGCCAGCCACGAGTGGCCAGCCACAACGCATTTCGGCCCTCGCCGCAGGCGAGATCCAGTGCCCGTCCCGCGGGCAGGGAGGTCGCGAACTCCATCACCACGGCGTTGGCGGGCGCACCCCAGACCAGGTCGGTGCCCGCGTACTTATCGTCCCAGTCCTGTGCGTCCATCGCCGTGACGGTAGCCGTGCGCTGCCGGCGGGCGTTCACGGATGGAGAGTGGTGCGCATCAACAGGACGTTGTAGTTGGAGTGCACGGTGGTGAGGAAGTACAGATCGGGCCCGGTGGACCAGGGATGGATGTACGCACCGTAGGCGGTCGGCAGCTCCCTGGCCTCGAGCAGCACCTCCGGCGGGCTCCAGGGGCCGGTGGGCGACGGCGAGCGGCGCATGACCACGGAGTTGAAGTTGTCGGTGGTGAGCATCAGGTACTGGCCGAGGAACTGGTTGTACTGCACCGACAGCTCGGCGACACCGCCGAACACGATGGGCGCGGCCGCGTTCGGGTCGCCCTTCTTCCATTCGTGGCCGTTCCAGTACTCGTAGGCGCCGAGGTCGCGGATCTGCTTCTCCGGCACCCGGGCCAGGTGCACGAGTCCGCCGCGGCCCGGCGGGGTGCCGTACTGGTAGACGAAGCCGCCGTCCTTGACGAACGCGCTCATCTGGAAGTTCCGGTTACCGGCGGTGGCGGGACGGTTGGTCTCGGGGGCGACGGTCCAGTTCTCCCCGTTGTCCGTGGAGAACGCGAGCCCGGAGTAGTTGGTGTCCCACTGGCCCGGCTCGCCCCAGTTCTTGACCGACATCAGCGACATGTACTGGATGCCGTCCACCGCGACGCCTGCGGTCGGGATCCTGCTGATCTCCACGTACGGGATCTTCGGGCTGGGGATCAGTTCCTTGGCCTGGCCGAGGAAGTCGCGCGGTGAGCTGTCAAAGCTCATGCCGTCGGCGAGGTTTCGATCGGCGCTGCGGAAGAGAGTGTTGCTCCGCCACGACCAGAGGCTTCCGTTCAGGAGGTTCGGGATGCCGAGCCCGGCCGAGTCGCCGAACGCGGTGAGCACCTCGCCATTTCCGTTGTCCCACATGATGCCGAGGTCGGTGCCGAGGACGTTGGCGTCCTGGGTTCGATTGGGGCTGAGCAGGCCGGTGGCCTGGGCGATGGCCGAGGAGCGGCCGTTCAGCACGGGCAGCCCGTTGGTCCCGTTGAGCCCCGGGATGGGGTTCACAGTGTTCGGATCGGCGGCGGCCGGCCCGGCCAGCAGGAGCAGTGCCGCCGCCCCGATTGCCGAGACCTGCACCAATCGTTTCGAAGCTCCCACGATCACACCACCCCATCGACGTCCATCGTGACTTTTGGTCATGGAACACGAGTTCCCCGGGCGTGTGCGGCGACGCGCACGCCACGTAGATCCTAATCAGGGTTTGCCGGTATTGCAGGGATTCACGGGGATACCCTGGATTCATGTTGCCGGTGGTCGACTTCGGCGAACTGACCAGTGCGCGGGGCGACTGGCGTTGCGCCGGGCGACGCACGAGCTCGGCTTCTTCTACCTGACCGGTCACGGCGTGCCGAGGGTGCTGATCGACGAGGTCCTCGGGGTGGCCCACAGGTTCTTCGCGCTGCCGGTTGCGGAGAAGATGTCGATCGAGATGCTCGGCAGTCGGCATTTCCGGGGCTACACGCGGCTCGGTGGAGAGCTCACCGAGGGACGTACCGACTGGCGGGAGCAGATCGACATCGGGCCCGAGCGCGCGGCGATCCCCGGCGCGGCCGGGTACTGGAACCTGCAGGGACCGAATCGCTGGCCGAGGGCGCTGCCCGAGTTGCGGGCGACGATCATCCGCTGGGACGCCGAACTGTCGCGGCTCGGCCTGGAACTGTTGCGGGAGTGGGCGGTCTCGCTCGGGGCGAGTGCCGACGTGTTCGACCCCGCGTTCGCGACGGACCCGGCGACCCTGATCAAGGTGGTGCACTATCCGGGCCATCGAGTCGGCGATGCGGCGGAGCGGGAGAGCCACCAGGGTGTTGGCGCACACAAGGATTCGGGAGTGCTCACCCTGCTTCTTGTCGAGCCGGGGTCGAGCGGGCTGCAGGTGGAGGGTCGCGACGGCGACTGGATCGACGCCCCGCCGCTGCCGGGGGCGTTCATCGTCAACATCGGCGAGCTGCTCGAGGTCGCCACGGCGGGATACCTCAGGGCGACCAGGCATCGGGTGCTCTCGCCCCCTGGTTCGCCCGAGCGGATCTCGGTGCCCTACTTCTTCAACCCTGCACTCGACGCCGTGGTGCCGGTGCTGACGCTGCCCGCGGAGCTGGCAGGCCGGGCGCGCGGGGTGAGTGCCGACCCGGGAAACCCCATCTTCGACACCTACGGCGCGAACGCGTGGAAGAGCAGGGTGCGCGCGCACCCGGACGTGGCGGCCCGGTGGGGGTACGCCGGCTGAACCGCGCCGCCGGTACGCGATTGTGTACCGCATCACCCTTGTGGGCTGGATCACCGTCCAGTTTCTTTGGGCGCTACGGTGTCGAGCGAGGAGAGTTCGTGGGTTTCGCCCGAGCATCCCGAAGCGAAACTTTGAACAAGAGGAGATAGACCCATGGGTGCAGTGATCACGAACTCCACCGAAATCCGTAATACCGCCATGCTCGGACTCGGGGTGCACCGACCCGAGCGCGTGGTGACGAACGAAGAGATCTGCGAGTCGATCGACTCGACCGACGAGTGGATCCAGTCGCGCACGGGGATCAAGGAGCGGCGGTTCGCCAAGGCCTACCCGGAGGAGTCCGTGCTGGACATGTCCGAGTCGGCGGCCCGGTCCGCGCTCGCGGCCGCGGGAGTCGAGCCGGCCGAGCTCGACGTGGTCATCCTGGCCACGTCGACCTACCCGATGCAGACGCCGCAGGGCGCGGCGATCCTCGCCGACATGCTGGGCGCAGGCGGCCCCTCTGCCTTCGACGTCGCCGCCGGGTGCGCGGGCTTCTGCTACGCCCTCGGGGTGGCCTCGGACCTGGTCCGGGCGGGCACCGCGAACAAGGTGCTCGTGGTCGGGGTGGACCGCATGACGGACTCGACCGAGCCCACCGACCGCTCGGTGCGGGCCATCTTCGGTGACGGTGCGGGCGCTGTGGTCGTCGGCGTCTCCGACGAGGTCGGCATCAGCTCGACGGTGTGGGGATCCGACGGCGCGCAGGGCCGCTCGATCCGGCAGGAGCCGGACTGGGTCGGCTTCGCGCTGAACCCGGCGCAGAAGCGCCCCTGGATCATCATGGAGGGCACCGCCGTCTTCCGGTGGGCGGCATTCGAGATGGGCAAGATCGCCAAGACGGTTCTGGACCGCGCAGGCGTGCGGATCGACCAGATCGACGCGTTCGTGCCGCACCAGGCGAACCTGCGCATCAACGACGTGATCGTCCGGTCGATCGACCTGCCCGAGGGCGTTCCGGTCGCGGACGACATCATCGAGACCGGCAACACCTCGGCTGCGTCGATCCCGCTCGCCATGGAGAAGATGCTGCGGACCGGTCAGGTTCAGCCCGGCGCGACGGCGCTGCTGCTCGGATTCGGCGCAGGCCTGTCCTACGCCGGCCAGGTCGTCAAGATGCCGGCGCTGGCCGAGAGCTGATCGGGGCGGGGAACACCCCCGCGCCCGGCCGAGGGGGCATCCTCGCGCGACGTCGCGCGAGGATGCCCCCTTCGCGGTCCGCCGGTCAGTTGCCGGTGGTCAGGACCATGCGGAAGCGGGCCTTGCCGCTGAGCATCCGGTCGAAGGCCTGTCCCGCCTCGGCGAGGGGAGCCTCCTCGATCCAGGCCCGTACCCCGGTCTGCGCGGCGAAGCGCATGGTCGCCTCGGTGTCGAGTGCGGTTCCGGATGCGTGACCGTAGATCCTCTTGGTGCCCGTGATGAACTGCAGTCCGCTGATCCGCAGGACGTCCGGCGTCGCCCCCGCGATGATGAGTTCACCCCTGCGTCCCAGCCCGTCGACGGTGGCGGTCATGGCGTCGCCGTTGGTGACCGTGGCCAGCACGACCTTCGCGCCGCCCAGCGCCCGTAGTCCCCGGGCCACCTCCTCCGCGGTGCTGTCGATGTAGTGATCGGCACCCAGTTCGCTTGCCAATGACGCCTTTTCCGAACCACGCGCGATCCCGACGGTGACGAAGCCCATCTTGGCGGCGAACTGGACCGCCAGATGGCCCAATCCGCCGAGCCCGAGGATCGCGACCACGTCGCCGGGCCTGGCGGCGCTCCGACGGAGGGCATTGAACACGGTCACGCCTGCACACGCGAGGGGAGCGGCCTCGACCGCGGTCAGCTCGTCGGGAATCGCCGCGAGGGCGATGGCGGGGACGACGATCGAATCCGCGTATCCGCCCTGGTACGCGACGCCGGGAATCTGCAACCGCGGGCAATTGACCCCGTCGCCGTCGCGGCACGCATCGCAGAATCCGCAGCTGCCGCCGTACCAACCGACCGCCACCCGGTGGCCGACCCGCCACCCGTCGACGCCGTCGCCGACGGATTCGATCCGGCCCGCGATCTCGTGGCCGGTGGTGAGGGGAAATGTGGTTCCGGGGAACTGTCCCCCGGTGACCAGCGCGTCGGAGTGGCAGACCCCGCACGCTTCGACCACGAGGCGCACGTGACCGGGGCCGGGTTCCGCCGCGGTGATCGTGGACTGAACGAACGGCCCGCCCGGCTCGCTGACCTGCATCGCCCGGATGGTTGAGGGAGTCATGACGTGTCCTTACTCGAAGGATGTGATGGCCTCTCCAGACTGGCGCATCGGCGGGGTCACGAACAGGCCCCGCGAACGAGCAAACGGCGGGTGCGTCACCGGAAGGCGACGCACCCGCCGTGGGGTGAGCGGTTGGATCAGGAGCCGAAGATGCTGCCCGCCGAGCCGCTACCGCCGCCGGGGGTGCCCACCGCGGTCACGTTGACCACGTGAGCGTCCGAGGTGGAGCCCAGGAATCCCGCCGCGCCGCTGTAGACGGCGGTGATGCCGTGCGCGCCGACGGTGCCGAACGCGTGGGACAGCGTCGCGGTGCCGTTGGACAGCGGCACAGGGGCGCCGATCGCGGTGACGCCGTCGTAGAACTGCACGGTGCCACCCGCCTGGCTCGGTGCCACGGTGGCGGTGAGCGTCACGGCCTGGTTCTGGGTGGCCGGGGTCGGGGCGTCCAGCGTGGTGCTGGTGGTCGCCTCGTTCGGCGCCGGGACCGAGACCGTGACGGTCTTCGCGGCCGCGGTCGACGGGGCCGAGCCGGGTGCACCGCTGAACGACGCGGTGATCGAGTGGCTGCCCGCCGAGTCGAAGGTGTGCGCCAGCGTGGCCACGCCGCCCGCGACGGTCACCGGAGCGCCGATCGGGGCACCGCCGTCGAGGAACTGCACCGTGCCGCCGGTCGGTGTGGGTGCGACGGTCGCGGCCAGGCCGACCGACACCCCGGTCTTCGCGTGGGTCGGGGTGGTCAGCACCGTGGTCGTGTCGACGGTGGCGACGCCGACCTCGACCGAATGCGGCGCGGAGGTCGAGCCCGCGAACCCGGGAGCGCCGCTGTAGACCGCGGTGATGGCGTGTGCGCCCGCGGTCGCGAAGGTGTGGCTCAGCGTGGCGGTGGCGCCACTGAGGGTGACCGGCCCGCCGATGTTGTCGGCGCCGTCCTTGAACTGGACCGTGCCGCCCGCGGGGGCGGGGCTGACGGTGGCCGTGAGATCAACGGCCGCACCGGTGTTCGCGGTCGTGGGAGCGGCGACCGCGGTCGTTGTCGTCGCGTTCGGTGGGGCGGTCACATTGATCGTGGCCAGCGGGCCCGCGCCCGCGTTGAGCGGGACGCCGCTGCCGGGGTCGGTGCCGTTCTTCGGCACGCACCGGGTGGCGGACCAGTAGGACACGGAGAACACCGGGTCCTTCTCACGGACCAGCGAGGTGAAGAAGTTCTCGTCGGCCTTGTAGTTCGCGGCCGCTCCGGTGGTGCGAATCTTCGGGGTCACCACCGATCCGGCGGGACCGGCCACGGCCGTCACCTCGATGGCAGGCAGCCGGTACGAGGTGTCGCCGGAGCCCGCGGCGTTCACGACGATGCCGCCCTCGGCGCCGTCGTTGGTGGTCGGGCCGTTGCCCACGGTCTCGTTGTTTCCGGACAGGCGCAGGATCGTGCCTGCGGCGGAGGGGCTACCGTTCTCGGCCACCCGGGTGACCGTCGGCGCCGATCCGGCCAGGTTGACCCCGGTGCCGGGAACCACCGTGGCGGAGACGAACTGGGCGCCGGCGGGGATCTCGTAGTCGAACTTGATCCTGGACACGCTCGAGCGGATCCGGAGGTTCTCGCCGTTGCGCGCCAGCGTCATCGTCTCGGGCTGGAGCCGGTACGTGAAGGTCTCGCCGGTGACGACACTTGCGGGGGCCTCGACGGTCACGCCGGTGCCGATGGACTTGTGGGTGTTGTCCAGCAGGCTCTTGAATTTGCCCCAGCACGCGGCATCGAAGCCGGTGGTGGTGGGCACCGCGGTGGCCGGGGCCGCCAGTAGCAGTGCGCCCGCGGTCAATCCGGCGGCCGCGAGGGCAGCCGCGCCGCGGCGCAGGGTGGGGGATGTCAAAACAACTCCTGAGGGGGTGGGTCTAGGGAATGTGATCAGGAACCGAAGAGGCTGCCGGCCGATCCGCTGCCGCCCGGGGTTCCTGCGGCCGAGGCGGTCACCGCGAAGGTCGCGGACGTGGAGGCCACGAAGCCCGGTGCCCCGCTGTAGACGGCGGTGATGCCGTGCTCGCCAGCGGAGGTGAAGGTGTGCGCCAGGATCGCGGTCCCGTTCACGACGGTCACCGGTCCGCCGATCGGGGTGGTGCCGTCCATGAACTGGACGGTGCCGCCCGCCGGGGAGGGGGTGACCGTCGCGGAGAGGTCGATCGGCGTGTTGACGGTGGCCGTGCTCAGCGCGGTCACCTTGGTCACCGTCGCCACGTCGGTGGGAGCCGGGGCGTTGACCTCGATGGTCTGCGAGGCGGAGTTCGATCCCAGGAATCCGGCGGAACCGGAGTAGGACGCGCTGATGTTGCGGTGCCCGGTGGTGGTGAAGGTGTGCGCCAGGGTGGCCACGCCGCCCACGACCTCGACGGGTGCGCCGATCGGGGTGTTGTCGGCCTTGAACTGGACGGTGCCGCCGCTCGGGGCGGGCGCGATCGTCGCGGACAGGCCGACGGCGGAACCCGTGGTCGCGGTCGCGGGGACGGTCAGTGTGGTGGCGGTGGCGACGTCGACGGGGGCCGGGCCCTGGACATCGACGGTCGTGGCCGCGGAGGTGGAACCGGTGAAGCCGGTCGCGCCGCTGTAGACCGCGGTGATGGCATGGGCGCCCGCGGTGGCGAAGATGTGGCTGCGGGTGGCGTTGCCGCCTGTGAGGTTGACCGGTGCGCCGATGTTGGTGTCGCCATCCTTGAACTGGACGGTGCCACCGTTCGGGGCGGGCGCGACGGCCGCGGTGAGGTCGATCGCGGTGCCGGTGGTCGCGGTGGCGGGTGCGGTCAGGGTCGTGGCGGTCGCGACGGCGGCCGCGACGACGTTGACGGTGGCCAGCGGTCCGCCGCCGGCGTTGAGCGCTCCGCCGCTGCTGTCCTTGGGCACGCAGCGGGTCGGCGCCCACACGGTGCCGACGAACGGGGCGCTGGCCTTGGCCAGGGACGTGCTGTAGTTCTCATCGTTGTTGTAAGCGGCCGCGTTTCCGCCCACCCGCAGCTTCGGGGTGATGGTGCCCGCGGCTCCGGCCACGACCGTGACGTCCACGGCGGGCAGCTGGAAGACGCTGTTGCCGCCGGAGTTGTTGGTGCCGTCGAGGTTCTTCTTCAGCTTGGGCGCGGTGATGCCGCCCTCGCTGTTTCCGCTGGAGGAGGGGCCGTTGCCGATGGTCTGGTTGTTGCCGGAGAGGCGCAGGATCTGGCCTGCGGCGTCGACGGTGCCGGAGGTGTTCACGCGAAGCACGTTCGGGGCGACCCCGCCGAGGTTGGCGCCGGTGCCTGCCGCCACGACGGCATTGACGAACGTCGAGTTCGCGGGGATCTCGAAGTCGAACTTCAGCCGCGACAGTCCGGCGGTGGTGCCACCCGACTGGGAGTCCGGGTAGGAGCCGGGGCCCGGCTGGATCCGGTAGGTGAACGTGTCGCCGGGAGCGACGCTCGCGGGCGCGGTCACCGAGGCCGATGCCGCCACGACCTGGTGTTGCGGACCGGCGAGTGAGGTCGACGGCGTGGCCTGGCAGGCGGTCTGGAAGTTGACGGTGCCGGCGTGCGCGGGCCCGCCGATGAGGGCGAGCCCGGCGGTCAGGGCGAGGACGCCGACGGGCGCCACGGAGCGGCGCAGGGTTGAGCGAGGCATGGTGACCCGGTCTTTCGGAGAGGGGGGTGAGACCAAAGATCCGAGTAGAGCACAACCGGGGCCGTGTGGTTACGAGAATGAGGGAATTGATTGAACGCTTGTTTAAGTTCCCAGTTCGGGGCTATTGCCTGCTCAGGAGCCATCTGCCTTCGTGTCAGATCAGGGCGCAAACTTCCCGACGGCGTCGAGGTTGGCGAACAGCTCACCGGGGCTGACGAGGTTCGCGCCGGCAGTCTGGTTGAAGACCTGCGCGAAATACGGGGAGAAGCGGAACGGCCAGTACGTGGGGCCGATCCCGCCGCCGTGCGGCGTCATGACCGTCGGCATCATCTCACCCATGTTGTAGGTGGCGACCATCCTCTCGCCCTGGGCGACCCCGTTGATCTTCACGGTCGCGTAGGCGCCGTCCATCCGCAGCCAGATGTTCTCGGCCGCAACAGAGTTCCCGGTCTTGCTGACGAACCTCGGCCCGCCGGGGTAGTACACGCCCATGCACGCGTCGATGTGATTGGTGTGCGAGCCGATCGGCAGATAGAGACCGGTCTTCGCGGGCTTGGCCTGGAATGGCGTGATGCCCTCGACCGCGATCTCGTTGTCGTTCAGCAGTCCGACGATTCGCGGGGGAAATCGAAGTTGGCATATCCGAACGGCGTGAAGTACGGCATTCTCATGCACTCGGTCTGAGCGGTCGCCGCGGGCGCGTGAAGAGTTAGCGCTAGAACCAGGATGATCACCCCACCGACCGCTCCTACAAACGCACGCAAGATTCGCATCTCTGCTCCAATCCTCGGGTTTGTTCGCCGTGGCACCGGGCGAGAAGTAGCGCCCACCAGCGCCAAAAGCCTCACATGATAGATTACGCGCCCCGCGCCTGGCATTGAATCGCCATTTTGCTGCCAAAATCACACGGTACGGATGGGGTGGGGCGAGCA
The DNA here is from genome assembly GCF_001984015.1 of Rhodococcus sp. MTM3W5.2. NCBI lineage: Bacteria > Bacillati > Actinomycetota > Actinomycetes > Mycobacteriales > Nocardiaceae > Rhodococcus > Rhodococcus sp. MTM3W5.2. Next base: position 469,640 of record NZ_CP019572.1, read on the forward strand.
CGCCGAAGGGCGCCTCCGTAAACGGAGACGCCCTTCGGAAGGTCTGACGGGTCGCGCCGTGTGGCGCGCGCCCGGAGACTAAGTCGCTTTAGACGGTGCGAACGCCGGTGGCCTGGGGGCCCTTCTGGCCCTGGCCGATCTCGAACTCCACGCGCTGGCCCTCGTCGAGGGACTTGAAGCCGCTGCCCTGGATCTCGGAGTAGTGAACGAACACGTCGGGTCCGTCACCGTCCTGCTCGATGAAGCCGAAACCCTTTTCGCCGTTGAACCACTTCACGGTGCCCTGTGCCACGTTATTACTCCTGTTACTGCGAGCCGGATCCTCAGGTCGAGAACCCTGGTCTCAGGGTAAGGATGCCACCTCGATGCCGCTGCGTCCACAGCGGGCTGTACTTTGTGGGGTTCAGGACGCTCTTAACGGGGTGCCGGACGCCTGCTTCCCACGAACTCCAGGGCCTCCCTGGCCAGCGAGAGCCACGTCAGGTCGTCGTCCACGGTGACCGTCAGCCATTCCTTCATCGGCCGCCCCTTGCCGGCCTCGAACCTGCCGCCCATTCCGCTCCCGACCAGGGACTCGACCCGGGTTCTCGGCAGCTTCACCACCAGCCGACCGCCCGTGAGCATGGCAAAGATCGAGCCGTTGACCTTGAGTGCGCCCGATCCGAAGCCCCGCCGGGTGCACTGTTCGGGCACCGTCACGCCCGCGAGGCCGGCGAACTCGTCGACCAGCGAGGTGAAGCGCTCCTCGGGGTCCACGAGTCAATTCGACCGCGTTTCGGGTGCCCGGCGCAACCCTGCCCGGCGATCGCCGATTCGAGTAGTCGGCTACTCATGTGATATCGGTCGCCCGCCGGAAGACTGGATGGTGAGCCCGCATGATCGAGGGCTGCTCCACACCCCCGCCGGTGCCGGGACGGGTTGTCCTTGGCGAGCCGGTGATGGCCGAGCCCCTGTCCCTCGAATCGGCACGGCGGGGTGTGAGCGAAAGGGATCGTGATGACCATCGTCACTCCCCGGCCCCGGGGAGAGCAGGACCGTGGCGGCGCCGCTGGATATGCGGGGACATTCGACAGGGAACGGCAACGACAGGACGAGGCCGCCGCGCGGCGCGCGCGGGAGCGGGCCCCGCAGCGGGGTGAGCACGTGAGCGTGCTCTCCGGGCCGGGCGGAGTCGCAGCGGCGGACACCCCCGAGCGCATCGCGAAGCGGCTGGATCGGCTGAGCCGTTACTACGCCGGTGAGGAGCCGTCCGCGCCGCCGACGGCGGACTCGCCGGAGACCGTGGTGGAGGAGGCGCTGAACCGGATCAGCGATGTCGCCGACGTCGACGGCAGCCCCGAGGTCGTGCTCGAAAAGATCATCAACACAGCGGATTTCGTTGGTGCCCGGTACCTCGATGCGGGCGTCGCGGCCGCGCGCGCCATCTGCCGGGTGGTCATTCGGGACGGACGCGGGATAGACCAGGGCTTCGGGACGGGGTCGCTCGTCTCACCCGCGCTGATGCTGACCAATCACCACGTGTTGCCGAACGCGGACACCGCTCGCAACAGCGTGATCGAGTTCAACTTCCAGGACGGCGTCGACGGCAAGGAACTGCCGAGGCAGACCTTCCCGCTCGACCCGGGAGCCTTCTTCGTCGCGGACCGGGAGCGGGACTTCGCCCTCGTCGCGGTTCGCGGCAGGCCCGAGTTGCTCGCACCGTTCGGCTTCAACCGGTTGATCGAGTCGGAGGGCAAGGCGATCATCGGTGACTTCGTCACGATCGTCCAGCATCCCCGCGGCGCCAAGAAGCAGATCGCCCTGCGCGAGAACCGGATCGTCGACATCCCGGAGCGGTTCCTGCACTACTCGGCGGACACCGAACCGGGGTCGTCGGGATCTCCGGTCTTCAACGACCAATGGGAGATCGTCGCCTTGCATCACGCGAGCGTGCGGGCGCCCGCGCACACCGAGTTCGGTGGGGTCCTGAACGAGGGGGTGCGGATCAGCCGGATCCTTCAACACCTCCGCGGTCTTGGCCTGCCGCCCGCGTGGCGACGACTGGTGGACGAGCTGTTTGTCGCCGACCAGGTGGAACGGGGGACACCGGTGGTGGACCTGCCCACGCCCGACGCCAGGTGGCGGGGCCAGGAGTACCGCGAGGGCGAGGTCACCGTGCAGATTCCGCTCGAGATCACCGTGCGCGTCGGCGCATCCGTGGGCGGCCAGCCGCTGTCCGGGACGGGCGGATCGCAACAGGCAGTCGGAGCCGAACCCGAGGCGATCTCCATCGACCCGGACTACCGGAACCGCGGCGGCTATGACGCGGGGTTCCTTGGTGTGCCGGTGCCGCTGCCGGAGCACGGCGGCGCGTTGGAGGCGGTCGCATCCGCGGAGCTGCGCTACCACCATTTCAGCGTCGTCATGCACCGGACCAGGGCGCTCGCGTTGTTCACCGCGGTGAACATCGACGGCAAGCAGTCGCAGGACCTGCGCCGCGAGAGCGACCGCTGGATCCTGGACCCCCGGTTGCCCGCGAACCAACAGACCGGTGAGGCGGTCTACCGGGACAATCCACTCGACCGCGGGCACCTGGTGCGCCGCCTCGACCCGGCTTGGGGTCCGGCCGCGAAGGCCGCGAACGACGACACCTTTCATTTCACCAATTGCACTCCGCAACACCACGATTTCAACGCGGGAAGCACGCTGTGGCTTGGGCTGGAGGATCACATCCTGAACAACGCCGACAATGCGGACCTCGCGGTCAGCGTCGTCGCGGGCCCGGTGCTGGCGGCCGACGACCCCCGGTACCGCGGGGTGTCGCTGCCACGGCAGTTCTGGAAGACCGTGGCCATGGTCAAGCAGGACGGTGAGCTGTCCGTCACCGGGTACCTGCTCAGCCAGGCGGCACTGCTCGACGAGTTCGCGGAGGGGGAGGAGTCGTTCTCCTTCGGCGCATATCGCACCTACCAGGTCCCGGTCCGGCGGATCGCCGCGTTGACCGGGCTCGGCATGGGGACCTACGTCGCCGCCGATCCGCTCGAGCGCATCGAGGCAAGCGGCCTGGCCCGGGAACTCGTCCGTCCACAGGACCTCATTCTCTGAAGTTTCACGGCTGCAAAGGAGTTCATCGCCATGACCAGCAACGACCCAAGTGTCGCGCTGCCGACTCGTCGTAAGTGCGGAGCGATGGAGGTGCACCGTAGGTTGCTGACCGAGTCGGAGGCCTACCGGATCGCGCGCTCGGAGATCGAGAATCAGACGATCGAGTTGGAATCGACCGGCGCGGCGGCGGCCCGCGGCCTCGCCCGTATCCCGGTCGTCGTGCACGTGGTGGCGCACACCCCGGAGCAGAACATCTCCGATGCGCAGATCGCGAGCCAGATCGAAGTGCTCAACCGGGATTTCCGCGCCGCCAACGACGACCTGTCGACGGTGCCCGGCGTCTTCGAGGAACTGGTCGGTGACGCGCAGCTCGAGTTCTTCCTCGCCACCGCGGATCCGCTGGGGCGGCCGTCGAGCGGCATCACCCGGACGTCGACGAACGTCGCCGCGTTCGACCAGGGCGACGGCGTCAAGTTCGTCGAGAGCGGCGGGGCCACCGCGTGGCCCGCCGAGAGGTACCTGAACATCTGGGTCTGCCAGCTCGCCGACGGGCTGCTCGGCTACGCGCAGTTCCCCGGCGGACCGGTCGCGACCGACGGTGTCGTCATCACGCACACCGGCTTCGGGACCGTGGGCACAGCTGCCGCCCCGTTCAACCTCGGTCGGACCACCACCCACGAGATCGGTCACTACCTCAATCTCTTCCATATCTGGGGTGACGACGGCACCGGCTGTCGCGGCAGCGACGAGGTGGACGACACCCCCAACCAGGCCGGTTCCAACGGAGGCATCCCGACCTTCCCAGAGTCACCTGTAACAACGGACCCAACGGGGACCTGTTCATGGACTACATGGACTACACCAACGACGCGGGGATGGTGATGTTCACCAAGGGGCAGGTCGCCAGGATGACGGCGTGCCTGGACGGAGTCCGCAGGCAGTTGTGGACCGAGCGGCACGCGCCCGAACCCGCGGTTCCCCGTGTGGGGGCCCCGCCTGCCACCGCCGAGGCCCCGGCGGTGGCAGGCGCGGTGTCCGTCATCGGTCAGCCAACCGTGGTTTCCACGGATTCCGGACGCATGGACGTGTTCGTGACTGCTGCGGACGGCGCCGTGCACCACAAGTGGTGGGACGGCTCGGGGTGGCGCCCCTCGCAGGACGGCTGGGAATCGCTCGGCCGACCGGACGTCGCGGGACGCACCGAGTGGCACGCCGGCGACGGCGAGGTGGCGGCCGCGCCATCGGAAATGTCGGCCTCCACGTAGCGGTGGCTGGGCGCGGCGCGGGTGATCTCCGCGGACGCTGGGGCACTCCTTCGAGGAGGACCACGACGGCCTCCAGGTGTATCGGCCTGCCGGGTTCGACTTCCCGAGGGCCCGAGGTCGTGACGGGATCGAGTTCCGGCCGGACGGTTCCTACGTCGACTGGGCGATCGGCCGGGGCGACGCCAACGAGCCGCGCGCGGGCATGTGGGTAGGGGGCGCGGAGAACGAGAGCCTCGAGCTGACCTCGGCCGCAGGTGAGCGCCGGGTCGTTCGGGTGGCCCGGGTAGACCGGGGCCGCCTGGAGCTGGAAGTGGGTGATGCACCGTGACCGGGGTCGAGTTCGCGACGGTGCCCGCGGAGTCGTTCGACTTTGCGGGTGTCGCCACGTCGGCCGCTCGCGGCGCGCTGCGGTGGGCGCGGCTGGCCGACGAGGTGGTGGTGTGGTCCGAATTTGCCGATTCTGTGCGGCGATCGACGGGCGTGGAGTCCGCGTTGGGCCGTGCCGCCGGGTTGAGCCTGGTGACTCAGGTGGGCAAGTCCTTTCAGGATGCGCACCCCGATGTGCCGGTGCTGGTCGACCACGGCCGCTACCTCGTGGTCGATCGGGATGAAGTCCCGGTGCCTACGGCGGACGAGCGCATCTGCTGGCGCGTCGAGGCCCTGGCCGCAGACGCTGTCGTCGTCGACCGTCCCCGCGCGGTGGCCCGGGAATCCGATTCGAAGATCAAGGATCTGCTCGGGCTGCTGTCAAGGTCATCGTATGAGGGACATCTCGCGCGGATCACAGGTCCCCGTACCCGGCACTCGACCAGCGGCGGGTTTCTCGCTGCGGCAGATTCAGCAGCCGCGGACCTGAAGTCCTTCAACTACACCGTTTCCCAGGTGCCCGTCTCGGTCGGGGTGGGGGACAGTCGCAACATCGTCGCGGAGCTGGCCGGTTCGAACCGCGGGCTGGTCGTGGTGACGGCGCACCTCGACTCGGTCAACCACGAGGACGGAGCGTCCGCGCCTGCACCGGGTGCGGATGACAACGCGAGTGGCGCCGCGGGTGTCCTCGAGTTGGGTCGCGTGCTGGCGACCCGAACCTGGCCTCACGATCTACGCCTGATCCTGTTCGGCGGTGAGGACCAGGGGCTGTTCGGCAGCATCGAGCATGTCGCAGGGCTGTCCAGTGGCGAGCGTGAACGGATCATCGCGGTGATCATCATGGACATGGTCGGCAGTCGCAACACCAGAGACCCGGGAGTGCTGATCGAGGGCGTCCCCGTCTCGCGGACGCTCGTCGACGATCTCGTGGCGGCGGCGGCCACGTGGACCCGACTCGTGGTGTTGATGTTCTTGTCCCCCTTCGTAAGTGACACGTGCCGTTCATCGAGGCCGACTTCCCGGCGGTGCTCACCATTGATGAGAATGGCCCTGCCAACCGAGACGCGCACAGCGCGTGCGACGTCGTGTCGACGCTCGATCCGGCGCTGGCGAGGGAGATTCTGCGGATGAGACAGCCTTGCTGGGATGTGGTGTCGGTCCCAGTGCGCGGCGGAAATCGTCCGGTGGATTTATCTGCACACCCCGATGGATGTGGGCCTGTTCGTCTGCTATGGACTGCTGCGGTGGGCCACTCTCAGGCACCTGCGCGTGATTGTCTCCACGCCCTGCCTCGGACTACTTCTCGTAGTCGAATTCCTCGAGACATCATGCTTCTGGCCTTCGGACCCTGAATGGGACCGAACGCCGCAGTCACAGAACAAGTGGGTATGGGCCGCAACGGCTCTCGCCGCGCCGAAATGTGTGGTCGGCACTGCGAAGGCAGGCCCACCCTCTCTGGGCCGACAGGGGCTGCCCGAGGGATCAGGCATCGATACCCATGCCCATGTAGCTCCGGCCATCGCTGAACTGATCGGCCATCACGACCGAGGCATGATCGATGAGGTCTGTGGTGACGCCGATGCCAGTGGGCCCCTGGGCGTGGGTCGAGATCCACATCGGAGCCACTTGGTGGTGCCCATCGTGGTCACCTCGAGGATGAATTGGCTCAAACCTCAAGCTCCGTTACACGCCGGGTTTCCAGAGCCGCATGTTCCGTTGTCGGCCGTGGCCCGCGTGCACCGGCCGACGGGTTCTGTACACGGGCGGTCACCACCCCAACTGAATTTCGGGTTGGAAGGAGCCTTACCGAGATGGGCCCTCTGACGAAGCCGTCGGTGGGGGCTCCTTCGGATGGACCCAGTCCAATGACTGCCTGACGTGCCTGCACGACGCCTTTGAAGGATCTGTGGCGGACTCGACTTTCATTGCGCCGGCCCCGCTGGAGACAGAACTCGGAGCATGCTGATCGGGCGGGGAGGGCGGGGTCGCAACGATTGACGCCGATGTGACGTTGCGATGACGGCTTGCTACGAGGGTGATCTTGTCTCATCAGTCCCGCAGCATCAGGAGGCGCCGTGCCGGTACGAATGGCAAACGCAACCTCCCGCCTTGTCACCGTGCTGCTCAATAGCGGCACCGTTGTGCACCTGCCGCCCGGCCACGCGATCGAGCCCGATCCGGTGGAGATCGAGAACAACGCAAAGGTTCGCAAGCTACGCGACTCGCTCGTGATTGCGGTCACTGGGCAGGATGGCGCAGCAGTGGATACCGAGGCGGTTGCGCGGCCCGCGGAGGATCCGGACGACCTCGACGGGCCGACCAGTCGGCGCCGCCAGACAAGCGCCTGACCCAACGAAGAGGAGCGCAACGATGGCGAGCGTGTCCTACCCCGGCGTGTACGTGGACGAGGGGTCCAGCGGCATCCGGCCGATCGCGGCCGCGGGAACCTCGATTGCGGCGTTCATCGGGCAGGCGCAGAAGGGCAGCCTCGCCGAGGCCGTCAAGATCTTCAACTTCACCGAGTACCAGAACCTGTACGGCGACTTCCTGAGCGGCTCGTTCCTGACGCACGGCGTGTTCCAGTTCTTCAACAACGGCGGGTCGCAGTGCTACATCGTGCGGGTGGCCGGGGCGAACACCGAGATCGCTAACATCGTGCTGACGGACCGCGGCACGACCGCCCAGGCGAGCCTGACTGTCGAAGCCCGCTCGCCCGGTGTGTGGGGCAACACCCTGGCGGTAGTCATCGCCGACGGTACCAACGACCCGGCGAACGACTTCAAGATCAGCGTGTTCCAGCAGGACCAACTCACAGCTGCCGAGGTCTTCGATAACGTCAGCGTGGTTCGCGGCGCACCGAACTTCGTGCAGACCGCGACAGCGTCGTCCACCCTTGTCCGTGTCACCGTCAACCCGAGCAACACCAACGTTCAAGCCGGGACCAGTCGCGGCGAGGCGGCCCCCCTGCCACTCGTGGCACCCCGATCCCGGCTCGCAATCAACATCGACGGCGACGGTTACCAACAGATCAACCTGACCTCGGCGGTCGGCGCGGGCGCAGGCCAGGTGCCCGACTTGAGCACGCCGGCCAACCTGGCAGGCGCGATCCAGTTCGCCGTGCGGACCCTGACCAGGCTGCGGAACTCAACCAACCCGGCCGCCTTCACCGGTTTCACCTGTGCCGTCGATGCCGGTGTGCTGCTGCTACGTTCCGGCTTCGTCAGCCCGGCGTCGTCGGTCTGGGTCGCCGACTCTCCGGACACCGCGGAGAACGCCGCGGGACTGTTGCGGCTCGGCAAGTCCCACGGGGGTGTAGAGATAATCGGCGCGGCCGTGACACGGCCCCGTGTCAGCCCCGCCGGTGGTCCACCCGCCAACTTCTACCTCATCGGGGACAACGCCGCACCGACCCCGGAAGTGCTGACGGTGCGCGCCGGGTCCGATGGCGACCCGATCACCAACGACCAGCCGTACATCAGCGGGTTGCAGCGTCTCAACCGACTCGACGACGTGAACCTGATCGCCGTACCCGGCATCGGATCTCCGGTACTCGTCGGCGAGGGGGTGAACTACTGCGCAGCACACCGGTCCCTATCGGACTGCTTCTTCATCGGCGATATGAGCCAGGACGACGACACCGTACTGGGGGCGGAGACGTTCATGGCCTCGGTGAGCCCGAAGAACTCGTACGGTGCGGTGTACCTGCCATGGCTCAAGATGCTCGATCCGAACGGCCTGTCGAGTGAGCCGATCCTGGTGCCGCCGTCGGGATACGTCGCCGGGGTGTACGCACGAAGCGATGCACAGCGAGGCGTGTGGCGGGCGCCCGCGGGCATGAGCCTCGGTCTCGGTGGGGCCACGGGTCTCGCCATGGACCTCACCGACGTGGAACAGGGCAACCTGAATCCCAAGAACATCAACGTGATTCGGAACTTCACCGGCTCCGGGATCGTGGTCTGGGGCTCCCGGACCATCTCTTCGGACGCCGAGTACAACTACGTCCCGGTCCGGCGGATGGCGATCTTCCTGCGAGTCAGTATCTACCGGGGTATTCAGTGGGCAGTCTTCGAGCCCAATGACGAACCGCTGTGGGGCCAACTGCGCCTCAACATACGGTCGTTCATGACCACGCTGTTCCGGCGCGGCGCGTTCCAGGGCGCGACCGCCTCGGACGCATTCTTCGTCAAATGCGACAGCGAGACAACCACCCAGGCCGACATCGGCGCGGGCGTGGTCAACGTTCTCGTCGGCTTCGCGCCGTTGAAGCCAGCCGAGTACGTGGTCGTCCGGATCAGTCAGCGAGCCGGACAAACCGCGTGATGCGGATCGGGAAGGAGCACGCGGCATGGCGAGGTTCACGGTCAACTCGGAACGGTTCGATCCGTATCACAACTTCAAATTCAAGATCAAATGGGACGGCCAGTACGTGGCCGGCCTGAGCAAGTGCAGCGCGCTGAAGAAGATCACCGAGGTCACCACCTGGCATGAGGCCAACGACCAGAGCGTGCCGCACAAGATCCCCGGCAAGACCAGCTACGATGCAATCACCCTGTCGGCCGGGGTGACCCACGACACCACGTTCGAGGACTGGGCCAACAAAGTTAACAACTTCCAGGGCGAGGCGGCCATGTCGCTCAAGTCCTTTCGCAAGGACATAACCCTGGAGGTGTGCAACCTGCAGGGCGCCACCGTCATGGCCTACAACGTCTTCCGCTGCTGGGTGTCCGAGTACACAGCGCTGCCCGAACTGGACGCGGCCGGCAATGCCGTGATGATCCAAACCCTCAAACTGGAGAACGAGGGCTGGGAACGGGACGCGTCGGTCGTCGAACCGGCCGAGAGCTGACGGGCTAGACATGATCCCAGCCACAGCTACCGCTGGTCTCGCGGCTTTGCCCGGCGGCCATTCCGACGCCCGGGGCGTGGTGCACCGCGAGGTCGAGGTCGTGGCCATGACCGGCCGGGACGAGGAACTACTGGCGGCAACCGGAACAGGTACAGCGGCACTGGTCACCGAACTGCTCACCCGCTGCGTTCGCCGGATCGGCGACATCGCTCCGGTGACCGAGGACGTGGCCCAGCACCTGCTTGTCGCGGACCGGCAGTTCTTGCTGTTGAAGGTGCGCGAGGCGACGTTCGGCACGGCAGCCCGATCCAGCATCTCGTGCCCGTGGGCCGACTGCGGGCAACGGATCGACATCGAGTTCGCCACCAGCGCGATCCCGGTCGTCGAATCCGTCGACAAAGGACCGGATTACTCGTTCTTGTTGGACGCAACCGACGCTGTGCGAGGGGCTGGGCAGGCTCATCGTGAGCTGACCTTCCGGCTGCCCAACGGCGCGGACCAGGAGGCGCTGTCGCCGTTGTTGCACCACAATGAGGCTGCCGCGCTGACCGGCCTACTAGGACGGTGCGTAACCCGGATCGGGCCGTTCTCCCCGGCACCTCCGGAACTTTTGGCCCGGCTGTCGCCGCGTGCGCGGCGGAGCGTCGAGCGGCGGATGGCGGAGGTTGCGCCGCAAGTCGACCTGACGATGGAGTCGACCTGCCCGAGTGCCGGCGGAACTATTCCGTCCCGTTCGAGATCCAGAGCTTCCTGTTCGGGGAGCTGCGGGTGAACACCGATCTGCTGCGGCGCGAGATCCACTACCTGGCCTACCACTATCACTGGAGCGAACGGGAGATCATGGAGATGCCGCGGCACCGGCGGCAACGGTACGTGACCCAGCTGGCCGACGAGATCGAGCGGTCCCATGACGACCTCTGAACCGCTGCCGGCGCCTGGGCTGCTCTACCTGTCTCTGCTCGACGGCGCGACCTCGCTGACGTACCGACCGGGCGTCCGCGGCCTGCTCGGCGGGGGCGGAGTAGTGCCGCTCCCAGCAGCACCGGTCACCGATGGCCTGGAGCTCGAACAGTTCGTAGAGGTGCCGGTGCCGTCGGCCGCCGGATCCCAGGTTGAGCCCGCTCCCGTTGCCCAGCAAGTCGTTCCAGCCGCGCCGCGGGATCTCCCCGTGGTTTCTCCCAGCGCCCCACACAAGGTTGTGACACCCTCATCACCACCAGAGGCATCGGTATTGCCAGCCCTGCCACGGCGCGCACTGTTGCCTTCTGCACCGGTGGCCGTCGACGATCAACCGCCGCCGGTATCCCCTTCTCTCCCGGCAGACCCACCGGAAAGCTTGCCGGTGCAGGTGCCGAGCCCGCCCGCATTCACGCAAGAGCCTCCCCCGACCGCACCGGGACAAGTGCTTCCCCTGTCAGGGGCGGGACAAGTGCCTCCCCTGACCGCACCGGAACGGGAGCCCGAACCGGTCGCACCAGATCGCGCCGACGCCAAGCCCCCTTCGGCGCCGCCTTCACCGGCACGGTCGGAGACGCAGAAACAGGCCACAGTGCCGCTCGACATGCCGGAGCCCAGACTTTCGCCTGCGCCGGCGGGCGAGCCGCGCACCCGAGTGGTGGAGGTACGTGGGCTGACCCCCGCCCCCACACATCTTCACCACACGGCGGCCACACTGGAAAGCCACGTGGTGACTGCTCGACCACCGACCGCTGCACGACCAGTCACCGTGGTGGAGCTGCGCCCGCCTGCGCCCGCATCAGCCCCTCCCATCAGGCCATCCACCGACTTGCCTCCACCCCAGCCTGCACGGGAATCGGCCGGCGAAGAGACCAAGGTGAAGCAAACAGACGGTCCACACAGGACAGCGAAGCCCCTGGCAGCGGCGGCAGAAGCTCCTCCGCAGCGGGACCTGCGCACCGAGTCCGATGTGGATCAACTGCGGCGCGCCCTGCGGTCACTGACTGCCAAAGTCGACAACGTGGTGACCGCGCCGCGCCCCGAACCAGAAGCCCGGATCCTTCCCACGCCGCCAGCCGTACCCGACCCGGCGCCAACCCGCGGCGTATCAGCACAATCCGCTCCATGTGTGCCGTCGGCGTACTGGGACCGCCGGCATCTGGGCATGCACCTGCGCAGAGAGGTGCGGCGATGAGCACGGCAACGGCGATCGGCATGGTGAGTGAGTCGTTGCGCGGCATGCTGTTCGCCGAGATGACGCTGACCCCCGCCGTACCAGTGACCGTGCTGGCGCCGGACGAGGCCGGTGGCCCGCGCCGGGTCAACCTGTTCCTCTACAAGGTCGACGAGAACCCGGTGTTCAAGAACGCGGACTGGCAGGTCTCGCGGGCCGACCCGGCCACACTAGTGCCGTCGCCGCTGTCGCTGAACCTGTACTATCTGATGACCGCCTACGCCCCGAACGACACGCAGAACGGCAACACCACCGCACACGCGATCCTCGGTGAGGCGATGCGGGTGTTCCACCAGAACCCAATGATCCCGCCGAGCGACCTTGCCCCCGGCCTGCAGGAGGCCAAGGAACGCATCCAGATCATCCTCAACCCGGTGAACCTGGACGAACTCAGCACCGTCTGGGCGACATTCGGCCAGCCGTTCCGAATGTCCGTGCTGTACGAGGTCACGGTCGTGCAGCTCGACCAGTCGGCCGAACTGGCGGCACCGACGCCGGAACGTGTCCGGACCATCGGCGTGCCAGACGTTCGCGCGCCGTTCGCGCCACCCTCAATCGACACCGTCACCGAAGTCTCAGGTCCGGCGGGCAGAACGGTGACCGTCTCCGGCACCCACCTGGCCGGTTGGCAAGCATCGGTCACGCTGTCGGGCGACCCGCTCGTCACCGCCCTTCCATTGACGGCCGACACGTTCCCGGTCACGCTCCCTGCCGGTCTGGCGCCTGGCTTCTACGAACTGCGAGTAGACATCTCTCGACTCACCCGTAAGACATTGTTCATCGAGGTGACGACATGAGCAGTGTCACCGAGATCAGGGCGCGGCCGTACGAGGACGGGTTCGGGCACCTCGCCGACCACCTACGGGTGCTGGACCGGCGGATCGGACGCTCGGTCGCGGTCCTGCGAACGTCACGGCGGGGGTCCGGTCTGGACGCTCGCAACCATGTCTTCGTTTCCGACGATGAGGTCGACCGGCTACTGCGCGTCGGCATCCTGGTCAGCGAGGAATCCAGCGCCGCGCCGGACGCCGGATATGAGAACGAGATCGCGGCGCGGGTCGCTGCCAGTACGGCGGAGGGCGTGGACCTCCCTCTTGACCGGCTCACCCAGATTTTCAGCCTGAGCTCCTTCGAGCGGGACGCGTTGGTGATCTGTCTGGCCCCGGAGATCGACCGCCGGTACGACCGGCTCTATGCCTACCTGCAGGACGACGCGACCCGCAAGCGCCCGAGTGTGGACCTGATCTTGCGCCTGCTCGTCGACTCGGCGGCGGATGCCTGGCGAGCCCGCGCCCTGCTGGGTCCGGACACCGTGCTGCGGCGGGGTGGCATTCTGCGCCCGGTCGACGGCGGGTACCACCTGTCCGGGTCGACGGACCTCGCCCGTTTCCTCAAGGTAGACGACCGCATTCTCCGGTTCCTGCAGGGACACGACACGGTCGACGACGCGCTGATCGACGCGGTGACCGTGATGCGCCCGAAGATCGGACTCGACGAGGTTCTCGCTGAAACGGCGCTAAAGAGCCGCCTGACGACGTTGGTCGACATCCATCTTGGTCGTTCGCCGCAGCACTGCAGCTTGATACTGGACCTGCACGGATTTGGCCAGCAGGAACTGGCTGAGGGCGTCTGCGCCGACTTGGACTGCTCTCTCACCGTGGTCCACGCGGCGCGGTGGGTCGGGTGTGAACGGGACGTACCGACCCTGTTGCCGCTGGCGTTCCGGGAGTGCCTGCTGCGTCAGGGCATCATCTATGTCGACGGCGTCGATGCGTTGGCCCGCTCCGACCCTCGGATCCTCGCCGTCCTCGGCCGGGCCGCCGCGGCGTGCAGCCCGTTGACGTTCCTCGGCACAGAGTCACCCCTTCGGCTGAAGGATCTCCCGGATCGGGTGCTGTATCACGCGATGGAGGTACCTCGACCCGGCGCCGCGGTACAGGAAGCGGCATGGCTGCGTGTGGTCGATCCTGCCTGGGCCGCGACCCTGGCCGCGACGTTCACCTTCACGCCCCGCCAGATCGCCGCCGTGGTCGACGAGACCAGGCTGACAGTTCAGCGACCGTCGCTCGACGACCTGTTCGCGGCGTGCCGAAGCCAGTGCCAGCACCAGCTCAGCGACCTCGCCACGAAGATCGCGCCTGGGCGCTCCCACCGAGATCTGGTCCTGCCGCAGCCGCAACTCGACCAGCTCGACGAGCTCTGCGCTCAGGTCCGCAACCGTGACCTGGTGTGCGGCGAGTGGGGCTTCGGGCAGGTAATGAGCCGCAGCCGCGGGGTGAGCACGCTGCTCGTCGGGGTGCCCGGCACCGGAAAGACAATGGCCGCCGAGGTGGTTGCCGGAGCGCTAGGCGTCGACCTGTTCGCCATCGATCTCTCGGCGGTGGTCAGCAAGTACATCGGGGAGACCGAGAAGAATCTCGCGGAGATCTTCCGCACCGCCGAGCACAGCAACGCGATCCTCTTCTTCGACGAGGCGGATGCATTGTTCGGCAAGCGAACCGAGGTCTCCGACGCGCACGACCGCTACGCGAACATCGAGACCAGCTACCTGCTGCAGAAGATGGAGCAATACGACGGCGTGGTGATCCTCGCGACGAATCTGCGGGAGAACATGGACGAGGCGTTCACCCGGCGCCTGCGCTTCGTCATCGAATTCCCCTTCCCCGATGAGGTCAGCAGGGCGCGGATCTGGCAGGCGCATCTGCCTGAAGTGGCACGGATCGCGGCCGACGTCGACGCGGAGCTACTCGCCCAGCAGTACCCCTTGTCCGGCGCGGGCATCCGCAACGCAGCGATCACCGCCGCATTCGCCGCAGTCGAGGACGGCGCCGGTGTCCTGGCGCTGCGCCACATCCAGCACGGGATCCGACGCGAGTACGAGAAGATCGGCAAACTCTGGACCGAGCCGATCCCGCACTGGCGTGCACCGTCGGGAACGGATTAGCGATGCGGACGATTTCTAGACAAGCAATGGCCACGCGCGAGGCGATGAGCCGGGACAACACCGCTCGGGTGGTTTCGATCCCCCGGGTTTCCGTTGTTCCCGAAGCGGACTCGAGCCTGGGCAACCACTACGCCGCACAGGCCGGCCAGCCAGGCCTGTGCGTGCAGCGCTCCGCCGACGGATCGTGCTCCGGCTGCTGCGGCGCCTGCCAAAGCGAAGAACGGACCGAGGGCAGCCAAGCCGGCCTAAAGGTCGGCGCACCCGACGGCCCGCATGAGGTCAAAGCCGATCACGTTGCCGACCAGATCGTCCAACGGCACGAGGATGAGGCCACTGAACTGGTCGGGTCGGGGTCCGGCGGCAATCCGGTGACCGACCAGATTGGGCAGCCCATTGCCGGGGACGGGATCGGCCACAAGTCCGTGTGCGGGCCTGCCGCCAACGCCGATGGAATCGCCTCCACCTTGGACCACACACGGGGCGAAGGAAAGCCGCTGCACGGCAAGGTTCGCCTGCAGATGGAGAACGCGTTCGGCGTGGACTTCGACAACGTCCGGCTGCACACCGACACTCGAGCCGCGGCGATGAGCCGACAACTTGGCGCACATGCCTTCACGCAAGGCAATGACATCTATTTCGGCGAGGGAGAGTTCGACGCCACCAGCCAAGGCGGTCGGCGCCTGCTCGCCCATGAGTTGACCCACACGTTGCAGCAGCGTGCCGGGCGCGGACGCCAACACCGGATGGACCCGGCTGAGGCGGGGGAATCATTCGACGTCCAACGAGCTTGCGGTCGAACCGAAATAGGATCCCCTACAGGATGTACGGGCTCCTCGGAAGAGCCGCCGGAGCACGAAGGGGCACGGTATCGATTCACCGTCAATTGCGATTCCTTCAGGCCGGGTGAGCGGGAGCGTCTCGCCGCAGCCGGCGCCGCAGCGTCGAAGGCCGGTACCGCGCTCGAGGTTCACGGCTACGCGAGTAGTGAAGGGGACCCGGCGTATAACGTCGATCTCTCCTGTGCCCGCGCCGTGCAGGCCGTGTCGGTTCTCGAAGGGGCCGGCGCGGTCGTGGCGCACGTCTACTCGCATGGACCGGTACACGGCGATCCTGGACTCAGGCGCAGTGTTGTGGTGAGGCACTCCGTCGTCCACCCACCGGTACCGCCGCCGACAAGGGAGTGCGTTCCGAAAGCGGGAATCGAGAACTCCGACTGTGGTCGGTATGCCAAGGAAACCTGGTGGCTACCCGAGGCGTACGTTCACAACGCGACTTGTGCGTGCAAGGAGACCCCGAACGACCCAACCGCAAAATGCGTCCGGAAGTTTCTGCAGGATCGCCTGGATCAGGTAGATCAAGCAAAGAAAGCCGAGGCGGCTCAGTGGCTGGGAGCATTGATGACCCGACGGGTCAGCAAGGACATGTATATCAACTTCGTGCAGCTCGAACTGGCACCGATGATTTTCAAAGACCACGTCGATGCGTATCGAGAATGCTGCTGTCCGTCGGGTCCCGCGCCGATCGAGGCCTGGCGAGGCGTGACGACCCTTGCTCTGCCTTGTTCGGTTGTCGGAGAGTCTATTCGACAGTTCGGCTCCTGCCATGGCACCCCAGGCAAATGGTGAACCCCGCTCTACCTTCGGGATGGGAGTAGCGATGCGGATAGCTTCTAGACAAGCAACGGCCACTCGCGAGTCGATCAACCGAGACAACACCGCGCCGGTGGTGTTGCCTTCCCGGGTTTCCGTTGTACCAGAGATAGATTCGAGCTTAGGCAATCACTACGCCGAGCAGGCCGACCAGCGCGTCCTGTGCGTGCAGCGCTCCTTCGACGGGTCGTGCTCCGGCTGCTGCAAGGCATGCCAAAGTGAGGAGCGGAGCGCCGACGGCGTTCAAGCCGACCTGGACGTGAGCGCCCCGGACGACCCGCTCGAAGTCGAGGCCGATAGCATCGCGGACCAGGTCGTCCAGCGAGCGCGGGGCCAAGACGAGGCGACGGAGCCCGCCTCGGGAGCTAATTCCATCCAGGAACAGATCCAGCATCGGTTAGCCGAAAAAGGGATCGGCCGTGAGGCATCCGGGCTCGCTCATGCCGGGGCGCGGGGCATCGATGTGGAACTAGACCGCACACGCGGCTCGGGTTCGCCGCTGCCCAGCAAGTTCAAGCGGCAGATGGAGAACGCATTCGCTGCGCACTTTGACAACGTCCGTGTGCACACAGACGAGCGCGCGGCGGCTCTCAGTCGCCAACTACGGGCGCACGCTTTCACCCAAGGCAACGACATCTACTTCGACAATGGGGAATTCGATCCGGACAGCCAGCAAGGCACACACCTGCTCGCCCATGAGCTAACCCACACCTTGCAGCAGCGCGACGATCACGTGCAGCCGCTCCCATGGCGCTCCATGACCTGGAACGGCGTCAGTAACGGCACACTGCCCACACTGGTGCAGCGGCAGAATGTCGTGCAGATCCCACCTGTCGTCATCGCCGCAGACCCTCCGAATCTTGTGCAGATCCCTCCTGTGGTCATCGCTAGTGACCCTAAGAAGGAGAAGAAGCTGCAGCAGCTCTCGGACGATGCGGTGAAGCGCCTACCCGAGGTCGGTAAGCGTTTTGTGAACGAATGGTACTCGGCGACGAACGGTGCGCTTGCGGCCTCGACCGAGCCAAATATCGCAGATGCGCTTCCGTACTGGTGGATCGCACTGGCCGGAAACCTGGCGTGGGCGGCGACATCCCTGTTCCCGTCGTCTAAGGCCGCAGTTGTGGCGGTCAGCTTCATAGGCGCCGCAGTCGGTTCCGGCTCGGTGGAGAAGTCGACGACGCCGGCCGGACCGCCGTCGGGCAAAGCCGACGTCGGACGACTGCTGGCGCGGGCTCGCGACAAGTTGGAGGCGGCGCTGCAGTCTCAGGTATTCGAAGCCGCGAGCGATATCGTCGACCAGAATGCCGAGCACACGGAGGAACAGGATAGGACCCTGTTCTCCAAACTCTTTGCGGAGGTTCCGTATGACCGCCGGTTCGAAGCCATCTACAACAGCACACTATCGGCGATCAACTCGAATCTTGCGAATTTCGCCGCACAGTACCAGGCGTGGCGGGATCAGATCCAACATTGCGCTGAGGACAAGGCGAAGAACAGGCCCATTTTCAGTGGTCCTACTGTGCAGGCATGCCACGACCCCGGGCAGCCTAACGACGCGTCGCACGCAGGACCTTCGAGGGCGACGGTCCAGCGCCAGCTCTTCCCGCCGTTGCCGATCTTCGTGCGGTCGCCAGTGGACGCGGATTTCAAAGCCTGTGAGATCGAGCATCCGTTCCAACCCAAGCTGAGCGTCCCGGGTTGATGTGAACCATCCCGGCTTTGATTCCGGCCGGAAAATACTGAGTCCTTTGCGACTAGATGAGGGAGGTGGGAAATGACGGACGGGCTCTCCAACCGGCCGAAGATCCTGCGCGGCGCATTAGTCGAGTTCGGGTTGAGCTTGCCGCCGCTGTTCGTGGTATTCCAGTTCAACCCGGTTCAGCTCACCCGCAACCGAACGTTGAGCTACTCGGCACCGGCCGGCGGTGCTGGGACCGGAAACCCGTTGCGCGAGTTTCACAAGCGGTACGACAGCCTCACCGAACTCCGCGACGCCCAACTGGTCACCATCCAGGAGGAGGTGATCGGACTGGAGATCCGGCTCGATGCCAGCGACGGCCTTGAGGAAGGCGACACGATCACCGGGCAGTTCGGGATCTCCCCGCAGCTGTCCACATTGGAACTGATGGTGCATCCGAAGGAGGAGAGCCTGATCGGCCAGGCGGTCGGCGCCCTGCTCGGCTCGCCGGGCGGGTTCAGCTTCAACAAGCGTCCCAATCCGCCGCTGACACTGTTCGTCTTCGGCCGCAAGCGGGTGCTGCCGGTCAACATCACCAGCCTCAACATCACCGAGTTGCTCTACAGCCCGGACCTCAACCCGGTCCGGGCAACCGCGACGCTCGGGCTGACCGTCATCGAGGGCACGAGCATGCCGTACCTCTACTCGAAGGCGATGAAGGAAACGATGTCCGTGCTCAACCTGGCCAACGCCGCCGACGTGGCCAACGTCGTGATTCCGGGATAGGCCGCCATGTTCTCGAAGATCTCCCGCTACCGTGCCCTCGACGACGTGGTCACCACCGACGCCGACGGACGCAGGCTGTCCTCCCGGGCGCTGCGTGTCGCGGCTGTGGCCACTGGCCAGTTCACTCACACGATCGCCGACGCAGACCGGCTCGATCAGCTCGCCACCCGCTACTACCAGCAGCCCCGAAACTGGTGGCGAATCTGCGACGCCAACCCGGAGATCCTCTCGCCGCAGGAGCTCCTCGGCGCGGAACCCGTTGTGACGTACCGCTGCGACATCTCTCCCGGCGCCGGCATCCCGAACCTGTTGCGTGCGTTGACCGAGATGGTCGGCGTATCCCGGGCCGTCCTGGACGGCGAAGCGACCGTGGTGGTGACGTTCAACCGGCTCAACCTCACAATGCCGGACCTCGCCGCCACCATGCTCGCGCACGGTTTCACTGCTAGCGCGGCCAAGCAGATCGGCCGGACGGGCAAGCAGATCGTCATCCCACCGAATATCACCGGTTAGGCGGCGGCATGCAGACAGAGCGCTTTCGCATCGAAATCGGCGGCACCGAGGCCACCGATCTGTACGAGAGCGTTCTCAGCCTGGAGATCGAGCTGGATGACGAGCTGGCCGCGATGTTCACGCTGCGGTTGGCGGTGGCACAGCAGCCGGACGGACGTTGGACGGTGGTGGACGACGACCGGTTGACAACGTGGCGACCGGTACTGATCTCCGCCGGGTTCGACGACGGCGTCGAGGAACTAATCGACGGAGTGATCACCCATCTTCGGACGGAGTTCGCCCCCGACCCGTCCGCCTGCACGCTGGAGATCTGGGGAATGGACCGCAGCGTGCTACTGGACCGCACCCAGGTCCGCAAAGACTGGCCCAACCGGCGCGACAGCGACATAGCCAGCGAGATCTTCCACGCACACGGGCTCACCCCGCAGGTCGAGGACAGCCCGGTGAGCCACGACGAACCCGTCTCCACGGTGATCCAGCGCGAGACCGACATCCAGTTCCTCACCCGGCTGGCGCTGCGCAACGGATTCGAGTGTTACGTCGAGGGGAGGACCGGATTCTTCCGTCCACCGCAGCTCAACGAGCCGCCGCAACCGGTGCTCGCCGCCCACTTCGGCGACGACACCACCTTGCGCCGGTTCTTCGTCCAGGTCGACGCGGCAACGCCCGCCGAGTACACGATGGCCCAACTGTCCCGTATCACCAAGGAGATCGTGGACGTAGCGGCGACGACGACCGCACAACCGGCATTCGGGGCGACGGGCAGCGCCGCACTGCGGTCCGTCGGCGTATCGCCAGCGCGGACGGTGCTAGCCCAGGCGGTGACGACCGGCGAGGCCGAACTCACCGCACTGTGCCAAAGCGGATTCGACGACAGCGAATGGTTCGTACATGGAGACGGCGAGGTCATCGCCAACCACTACAGGCACCTGTTGCGGCCCCGCCGGACCGTGACCGTCAAAGGTGTCGGCGAAACGCACAGCGGCGTCTACTACGTGTCCCACGTAACGCACGCGTTCACCGGCGACGGCTACATCCAGCGTTTCCGCGCCCGGCGTAACGGGTTGCGTCCCACCGGAGACGAGCAGTTCTCCGGCGACACCGGGTTGTTGGGAGGATTGCTATGACGGTGGAACGTGTCGTCGCCGATTTGGCGCAGCGGATGGATCACCGGTTCTTCGGTAAGTACCGGGGCCTGGTGGTGGACAACGCCGATCCCGAGCGGCTCGGCCGGCTGCGGCTGCGGGTGCCGAGCGTCACCGGGCCGGACGTGGTGACCGGCTGGGCCACCGCGTGTGTGCCGTATGGCGGCGCCGCCGACCAGGGAATGCTGATGGTGCCCGACGTCCACGCCGGGGTCTGGGTGGAGTTTGAGGAGGGCGACCTGGAATTCCCGATCTGGGTCGGCACATTCTGGAGCAAACCCGGCGGTGACACCGAACTGCCCACGGTGGACGGCTCGGCGCAGGACCCCCCACCCGCAAGATCCTTAAGACCGCCAAGGGCCACACCATCCAGTTCGAGGACAAGGACTCCGAGGAACTGGTCACCATCGTGGAAGCGGTCAACGGCAACGTGATCACGATGGACCGCAACGGGATCACCATCACCGAGGGGACCAACGGGAACGAGATCATGCTCGCGGCGGGGGGTGTCACCGTGAAGAGCACCGGCACCCAGGTCGTGGTCGGTGCGGGTGGGGTGCAGGTCGGCGGCGCTGGGGCGACGGAGCCGTTCGTGCTCGGCAACCAGTTCAAGGCGCAGGTGTTGTCTTTCATCACCGCGCTCTCGACCCACACGCACGTCGGCAACCTGGGAGCGCCGACGTCCCCGCCGGTGGCACCGATGAACCTCGACGTCCCGCTGTCGACGAAACACATGGTGGAGTGATGGCACTGACGATCGGCACACCGGACAAGGACGACGGGGACCCCGGCATGAGCACGGCGATCTTCGCGCAGCTCGACGAGGTGCTCTCGGCGGAACTCAAGTCCGCTGTGGCCGAGGCGAAACCCGGTGCGGAACTGGCGCTCGAGGCGGCCCGCGACGGCTGGCGCAACCTCGCTCTCGCGGTCGCCACAGGCGTGATCGACCACATTGTGGAAGAGATGGAGATCAGCGGTGTGACCGTCGCGGGCACGGTGATCGTGCCGGTCGCCGGCGATACCGACGCCGCGGCACCGAGTTCGCACACCCACACCGTGTCCATCACCCCAGAGGTGGCGGTCGCGTTGACCCAGCACAACGACGGAAAGGGACGGGTGCGATGACTGGGACTGCTTTCGGGTTTCCGTTCGCCGTGGATGCGGGTGGCGGGGTGGCCGCCAGCGAGGGTGATGACGCACTGCGTTCGAAGATCATCCAGGTGCTTCTCACCTCGCCCAGCGAACGGGTCAACCTGCCGGACTTCGGGTGCGGGCTGTTGCACCTCGTATTCGAGCCGGACGACGGGGTGCTCGCCGCGGCACTGGAGTTCACCGTCGGGCAGGCGCTGACCCGGTGGTTACGCGCGGACCTCGTGGTGGACGGCGTCGACGTGACCGCCTTGGACGCCATGGTCACCGTCGAGGTCGCGTACACCAGGCGCTCCGACCTCGTCCCGCAGGCCCTACGCGTCTCGTTCCGGTAAGGACTGCCATGGTTGACATCCGTTCCCCGGGGGCCGCCCGGTCATCGACTACATGGCCCGCGACTACGACAGCCTGCTGCGGGCGATGCTGACCCTGGTCCCGGACAAGCTTCCGGAGTGGACGGAGTACACCGCGGAGGCCGATTTCGGCAACGTGCTGCTGCAACTGTTCGCGCACATGGGCGACATCCTGAGCTACTACCAGGATCGGGTGGCCAACGAAAGTTTCCTCGGCTCGGCCCAGACCCGCCGCAGCGTGATCGACCACCTCAACCTGATCGGGTACCGGATGGCGACCGCCGTCCCGGCGGCGGCCCGGCTGACGGTGACCGTGCCGACGGCGTCGACCGGGGTGGTCACGATCAACCGCGGCGCGGCGGTCGGGACCGCGAGCCAGCCTGGCCGGCCGAGCGTTCGCTTCGAGTACAACGGAACGGAGGCGCTGCCGATCGACCTCGACACCCTGCCGACCGATCCGGCCGACGCGACCCGGAAGATCTACGTCGAAGGCATTCCGGTCGAGCAGGGCCGGCTGGTGCCCGACGAGGTTGTGGGGGTTTCCGACGGCTCCCCCGGCCAGCGCTTTCCGTTGTTGCGAGCCGGAATCATCCTCCGGTCGCTGGGCCCGACCCAGGCGGCGAGCCCGGACATCGTGGTGCAGACCGAACTCGGCGGCGAGCCCTGGTCCCCGCAGCGCAGCCTCGCGTTCAGCCGAGGTTCACAGCGGGACTTCGTGGTGGACATCGACGAGGACGACCGGGCGACCCTGCGGTTCGGCGACGGGCGGGTCACCGGTGCCATCCCGCCGCTCGGCAGCACGATCCGGGTCACCTACCGGGTCGGCGGTGGCGCGCTCGGCAACGTCGCCGCGAACACCATCAGGACAGTGGTGGACGCGCCCGCTCTCGCCACGATTGGTGCCCGGGTCTTCAACCCCGCGCCGGCCACCGGTGGCGCGGAACGGGAAAGCATCGAGCACGCCGTGGACAACGCACCGACGGTCTTCCGCTCTCTCGGACGGGCCGTGACCGTCGAGGACTACCGCGCGCTCGCGTTGTCCGTCAACGGGGTCGGTAAGGTTCGGGCCAGTGCCGACCGGCGCAACGTGATCACCCTGTTCGTCGCGCCGGCCGAGGGTGGTCAGGTCAGCGATGTCCTGGCGGCGGCCCTGCTGGCGTACTTTGCGGACAAACGGGCGATCACCACCGTGGTCGAGATCGCCGACGTCGACTACGTCCCGGTGTGGGTGACGGCCACCGTCGGGGTCGACAGCTTCTATGCCCAATCCGCTGTCGCAGCGGCGATCCGGACTGTGGCCGGTGGCCTGCTGGCGTTCCCGTCCGTGGACTTCGGACAGCACCTCTACCTGAGCAAGGTGTACGAGGCGATCGAGTCGGTGCCGGGCGTCGCGTACACCACGGTCACCGAGTTCCGCCTGGACGGCATGGCGCCCGGCGCAGTCGAGCCAACCGGCAAGCTCTCCCTCGGGCCGAACGAGATCCCCGTGGTCCCGGCCGCCGTGGACTACCGGGGCGGGATCAAACTGATCATGGAGGGTGGCTACTGATGCAGCTGCGCGCCCTCACCGCCACCGCCGACCCGGCCGGCAACCGGATCACACTCGCGTGGGAGAACCCGGAACCGTTGGCGTTTACCGGTATCCGAGTGATGCGCCGGACCTCTCGCTACCCCGATTCCCCGACCGACGGCACCCTGGTCACGCAGGGCGCCGGTCTTACCGGGGCCCTCGACATCGGGCTGCGGGGCGAGACCACGTACTACTACGCGCTCTTCCCGTTCTCCGGTGGTCCGCCGGTGTTCGACATCGACCCGCGCAACCGGGTCGCCGCGCTGGCCACCTCGCCGTTCGGCTACGCCGGTCAGATGTACGACCTGCTGCCCGCGCTGTACCGGCGATACGACACCCTGGGCGCGCTGCGCCGGCTGCTCGACCTGCCCGGTGGGCAGCTCGACCAGGTCCGCAGCCTCGCTCAGGCGCTCCTGCACCAGCACGATGTTGACCAGGTCGACGGCGCCTTACTGCCCCTGCTCGCGCAATGGATCAACTGGCCGCTCGACGTGAGTGTGGACCTCGCCGCGCAACGGGACGAGCTGCGCGCGGCACCCGCGGTGTATCGGGTGGTCGGGCTGGTCCCCACGTTGGAGGCGACGGTCAAGCGGATCCTCGGCCGGGAGAGCAAGACCAAGGAGTACGCCGCCAACGTCGCGCACTCCAACTCCCCGCAGCGCCACAATATCTGGGCGCGGCACCGCACCGGCGTGACCTGGACGATGCCCGCGGCGCCCCTGTCGCTCGACTTCGGCTACCAGGGCAGACCGGCCGCCGCGCGCGGCTCCGACGGAACACTGTGGCTGCTGTACCACACTCTCCGAAGTGGGGGCTGGCAGCTGTGGGTCAAGTCGGCGCGATCCGACGTGTTCGGCCCCAGCGAGCCGTTCTCGCCCGCCGGCGCCGCGCAGCTACATCCCTCCGCCGTGACTCAGGGTGCCCAGTTGTGGGCGTTCTGGTCGGCGTACGACGCGGTCCATGACAGCTGGGAGATCCGGTACCGGACGCGTGAGGGCGCCGGCTGGTCGGACGATGTAGTGTTCGGCACCCCCGGCATCCAACGTCGGCGGCCCGCGGCGGCCGCGGACGGTTCCGGCGGCGTCTGGTTGTTCTGGCAGGAGCGGGGGGCGGACACCTGGATTTTTCGTTACGCCAGGCATGACGGGACATCGTGGAGCGCGCCGGTTACATTCCCGCTTGACCTCGGGGGCCCGCCGCGGGTCGACGACCCGATCGCGATCGGCGGCGTAACCGGTGCGAGCGCGCGGCTCTGGCTGTTCTGGGCACGGCGGAGCCCAATCGGGAGATGGAGGATCGTGTACCGCACCAAGAGCACTCTGGTGCCGGACGCGGCCGGGTGGAGCGCGGTGACCCAACTGTCAGCACCGTCCACCTTCGACAATCGGGAACCCGCGCCCGTCGTCGTGGCGGGCCGGGTAGAGCTGTTCTTCTCGTCCAACCGCAGCGGGACATGGTCGGTGTGGCACAGCACGTTCGACGCCGTCACGAACACCTGGTCCACCGCAGACGCGGTGAGCAGCGGACCCTACGCCGAACGCGGGCCGATGCCACTGTCGACCCCGGCCGGGCTCTGGCTGTTCACCGGGTCTAACCGGCCGGTGACCTACGCCAGCGAGGTCTACCGGGCGACCCGGACCGTGGACCGGCGGTACTCCGGAAGCACCACCGTGGACACTCGCGACTCCGCGAAGCTCGCCCTGCGCGGCCATCTCGACGACTTCGCCACCTACAGCTACGCCACGGGCCCGAACGCCCGGTACGGCTACGACATCGTGGGGTCTTTCTGGACACGGCAATCGACCTGCCGCACCAGGCGGCCCGCGCCGCGCAACTCGAACAGGTCGAGCAGGGCCTGCGCGGGTTCCTGCCGGCCCAGGTCCGCGTCATCCTGATCGACAGCCCGAGCTAGGAGAACCACCATGGGCGACTTCTCCCGCAGCACGTTCGACCGGATGAAACACTACGTCGGCGTCCGGCTGCAGCAGGGCGTACCCATCGTTGACGCGGACTGGAACGAACTCGAGGACATCCGCAAGTACGAGCTGCAGGCGTTCCTGAAGTGGTTCGTCGGGGACGGTGTGCCGGCGGGCAACGACGGGTTCCGGATCGCGCCGCTGGCCGGAGGCGGCGTCGGGACCATCCGCCTGACATCGCTCGGCACCGGGCCGGCCCGCTCGTCGGTTACCGTCGACGTCGCAACGTCGACAGCCGCCGCTGCGCTCGGGTTCGCCGCGGCCAACCGGACCACCGCGCGCACCGGCTCCAGCCCAGCACAGCTCACCGGCGACGCGGCCCCACCGTTCGCCCTGACTGCGGGAATGACCCTCGCAGTCAGCGCCGAGGGGACGGCCAACGAGACGGTGACATTCACCGCCGGATCGTTCGCGAACATCGGCGCCGCCACCGCGGCCGAGGTCGTCGCCGCTGTCAACGCCACGGTCACCGGGGTGAGCGCATCGGTCGGCACCGGCGACGACTTCACAATCATGGGTGGCGATGGCACCCCCGAAGGGGCCGGCCGACTGCTGGTCGACGGCCGCGACGCGATCATCGAGGCACGCCTGACGTACAGCTCGCAGCCGTTGTTCGACAACAACACCCTCGCGGTGGAATGGGGCGTCCCCGTGGTACCGGCGTTGTCCGCGTCTCCGGGCAACCGGGACGATCTGGTGTACCTGGATGTCTGGGAACGTGAGGTCACTGCCGTCGAGGACGATGGGTTGATCAACCCGTTGATCGGGGTCGAGTCGTGCGTCCGCACGCGGCGGGAATGGGCGGTACGCGTCCGCCTCGGTAGCGATACGGTGCCGGTGGCTGGTAACGCGGACTTCCGGTCCGGCCATTCCTACTGCGCGCTGGCACGGCTCCCCCGCCAGGCCGTTGTCGCCGCCCTCAACACGGTGGCGGACCTGCGTCCACGCAGCCTGCTCGTGCCGCCAAGCACCCTGATCGAGGACGTGCTGGGCACCAGCCCGGACGCCTACCGGCGCGGCGAGAACCGGCCGCTCACCAGCCTGCGGGAAGCGATCAACGCGTTGCTGCGGGGTGAGCTGCCCAGCACCGCCGACACCGCGATTGCGCCGGCTCCCGCACAGGACTTCATGTCCACCGCGTTTTCGGTCGTGGATAACGACATCGTGGCCCTCTGGCACTCGCGCCGGGCCGCCAACGTCAATCAGATCTTCCTCACCCGCTGGCCACTGGCCGTACCCGCTGCAGCCGCGACAAACCTGCCGGTCCAGGTCACGCCCGGCCCGACAGCACACGCCTTTCCGGATTCGGTGACGCTTCCGAACGGCGATCTGGTCGTAGCCTACGAAACGGGTGCACTGGATATCTCCGCCAGACGCGGCACGCCCGCCGCCCTGGCTAGCGCGCCAGAGATTGCGGTTGCCACGACCGCAACGACCGACCGCCAACCGCACGCCGTGCTGGCCGGTGACCTCGTGGTGTTCTTTTGGCTGCAGGTCGGCGCTACTCGCACTTGGCACTTCCGGCGCTGGCGCCATACCGATAGCACGTTCGTCGACACGTCCGCCCAGCAGCTTTCGGCCACCAACGCCGCTGTGCATTCCGGCAGCATCGGCGACTTCTCAGCCGCGCTGGACGACAACGGAGACGTCTGGGCGGCGTTTCGGACCGATGACGGCGGTGGCAACGCCAGCATCAGGTTGGTCCGCCTGCGCCCATCAACGCTATCGATCGACGAGCAGACGGTGTCCGCTGGCGGCGTCAACGAGCAGCCTTTCGTGCTCGCCGACGGTGGCGAGGCAGTATGGGTGTTCTGGCACAGTGGCGTCGATCCGGCGTCATCCGTTTCATACCAACGGATCTCGCTTCCTGCGCCCGTGACCTGGCCAACCACGTCCCCGTCGGTGGCGGTCACCGGCGCGGGTGCTGCCAGGCCGAGCGCGGTTCGCGGCACTGACGGTGCGGCGTGGCTGTTCTGGAGCCAGGTCACCGCACCCAGCAGTGTCCGGTCGGTCTGGTTGCAGCGCTATCTGAAAGCCACCAACAGTTGGGGGAACGCCCGCCAGATCACCGGCTCGGCTGCCGCCGACGACCAGCCGTTCCCCCTGCTCGGCCCTGGCGGCATCGTGCTGCTGTTCTGGTTAAGCAGCCGAACCGGGAACCTCGACATCTTCTCGAAGCAGTTCATCACGGAACTCTAGCTAGTAATCCATGCTTGCAGAGGAAGGCCCGCCATGCCAGCCACGATCGCCCCTACGACCATCGGATCCTCGTCGTACGCCGTCGAGGGCTCCACCAATGCCTGGTACTACATCGACATCGATCTGGGCATCGGCGAGGAAGCTGAACTCGAGCTGCATTGTCCGGTGGCGGCCACAGTCACCCTCACCGAGGGGCGGGCGTGCCCATCGCTCTGTCGACCACCGGACCGATCCCGACCGACAGCAACGCGACGCGCAGCGTCGACAGCTCCGGTGCACCTGGCGGTGGCGGTTCCGTCGTCGTTGTCACAATCTCGGCCACGAACATGTTCCACACCACCTGGTTGCTGCGAGCAGGCGGGATTATACCGACGGAAACAGCGCAGTTCCAGGTTAACGCTGGCGACGCCGGGATCACCAGGATTCTCGCGGACCCGGTGGCCGCCGCGCCCGCCCTGGCCCCGCTGCTGGAGAAGACACCGATCAGCCTCACAGGAAGCGCAAACTACACCACGGTCCCTCTCGGCGTCGGCCCGGCTGGTACGCCGGCACCGCCGATCCTGCGCGCACGGTGGTCACAAACCACTCCCGCCATGATCAGCGCACCACCACCGAGCACGGCGTTCAGCGCGACCATTGCCACCGCGCCGGTCAACGCGACGATCACGGCCTCGCCCGCGTTTGTGGCGCCGGGGGTATACGGCCCCCTGGACATCGGATACCGCCTCACCGCGTTCTACGACGAAATTCCGAACATGACCCCCGATCCGTCCGAACCGGTCGCCACTGCCGACGTCACACTGCCGGTCACCCCACGCACCCAGCACATGCTGCTGGTGGTCGACCGGTCCGGCAGCATGCTCGCCAACATGCCCGGCACCTCGCTGACCCGGTGGGAGTTTGCCAGGCAAGCCGCCCACGTCTGGGCCGACCTGTGGATCGCGTTGCGGGGCAATATCGGCACGAACGACAGCGCCGGCATCATGATCTTCGAGGCTTCCATCTGCGGTTGGCGGAGCGAACCGGCCGGGCCGATCAAGATCGACCTGCCGGTAAGTGGGGATCTCGGTGCGGTCGCAGAACTCGAAACTCAGACCCTCGACCTGGGTGTACCGGGCGGGTGCACGCCGATCGGCGACGCACTGATCGCCGCGATCGACAAGTTCGGGGACATCAACGGAAGCGCCGATGACCGTTATGTGATCATGCTGATGACCGACGGGATCGAGAACTCCGGTTCGGTGGTCGTCGAGGATGATTCCCCGGTACCGTCGAACGCCACCGCGACCTTCGATAGCCAGCG
Organism: Rhodococcus sp. MTM3W5.2; assembly: GCF_001984015.1. Lineage (NCBI taxonomy): Bacteria > Bacillati > Actinomycetota > Actinomycetes > Mycobacteriales > Nocardiaceae > Rhodococcus > Rhodococcus sp. MTM3W5.2. Next base: position 498,657 of record NZ_CP019572.1, read on the forward strand.
CAGGATCGGCGGCCGAGACGCGGTGAATCGGAGACTGGCCATCTACACAGTCGGTCTGGGACCGCTGGCGACCGTGCAAGACTCCGCGCTGCAGGATCTCGCCGCCACCGCTTCAAGTCGAGGCTTCTACCGCGCGGCGCAAGCCAATGAGTTGATGCTCACATTCGGCGAAATGCTCGGCAACGCCATCGAGTCTGAGAACATCACCCCGGTCAACCCCAGCCACACGATTCCGGTCAGCACTAACGAACACCGCCTCGTGTTTGCGCTGAGGTGGAAGTCGATCAATGATCGGATGAAAGTGTTCCGCTCGTTCGGCGGCGGTGCCGAGCAGCAGGTGGCCGGGCCCGGTGCCATCGGGGCTACGGGGATTATTGAACACCAGCGCGCCAACCACGGGATTGCAACCGTTGACCTGAGCGCGCACTTCACCGGCGACGTGCCGCCGAGCACGTGGCGGGTGGAGTACTGGGAGAACGGCGTGACCCAGAAACCCATTGCGACCGGCGACCTCCTTGCGCTGGTGGACCTGTTCGTCAAGGCGGACATCCGGTTCGACCGTGACTGTTACTCCACCGGCCAGCGAGCTTTGTTGACGTGCCAGATCGCCGCGGGCGGTGAGCCGGTCGCCGGCGCCCGGGTGTTCGTCGAGTTGGCCAGACCGGGTGAAGGACTAGGTACATTCCTGGCCGCTGGCGCGGCCGATTACAAACCCGGCCGCCCGAGCGGCCCCGACCCGTTGGCACCCCAGGCTGCCATGCTCAGCACGCTACTGGGCGAACACAGCGGCGGCTTACCTGTTACGAGACCCACAGGAGTCTTCTGGGACGGCACCGACCAACTCTGGGATGATGGGCGCCACCTGGAAGGGATCCGCGACGACGGCACGTACACCAACTGCTACGACAACCTGAACACGGAGGGCACCTACACCTGGCGGTTCACGATCAGCGGCAGCACGCCGGATGGCAACCCGTTCTTCCGTGCCGCGACCCGGTCCTTCTGGGTATCGGTGGGCGTCGAGCCGGCATCGTCGAACGTCGAGCTTAGACCCGTCAATATCGATGGGGAGAGGCGTGCCGTGATGATCACGGTGACGCCGATGGATGCCCAGGGTGGGTGGCTAGGCCCGTTCCGGGCCAGTGACGTTGTGATCACCTCAACGGACGGACGATTCCTACCGTTCACTCCACCTCCGCCCGACGGTGTCGTCTACCCACAGCGGGACATGGGTGAACTCCTAAGCCACTACGACGGCCGGTACACCAGGATCTTGGCCTACAACTCCAGTGACAATCCAGTCGTTTCGATCACTGTCCAGGGTAAGGAGTTCCCCGACCGCACTGTGAACCCGTGTGGCGGACGTTGGTGGGGTTGGGTGTGCCGACTATGGCGATGGTTCAGGCAACTAATTCGGACGTGAATATGCGTGCTTGCTCGTGTGGTTGGAGGTTTGAGTGCCACGGGTTCGCAACGAGCAGAACGTGCGCGCAGGTGGACTGGAGGCGCGGGTATCCGGAACAGCGATGCGCACTGCCGCGTTCACCGCGGCCGCGGAGGGCGCGGTGGCGTTGCGCCACCTCAAGCACTGAATCCAGTGCGATACGACAAGATCGGCAAGCTGTGGACAAAGCCGATCCCGTCAGGAAGGGAGTAGCGATACGGACAGCCAACCCACGCGAAACCAAGAGCTACGAGAATGGACCGAGATTTGGAAGTCGACCGACGACAGCCATACCTGGCAGCACACCGGCGCCAAGTTCGATCCGGGGTTGCAGCGCGGGCTCGCTCAGCTGTGGACCTGGGATGTCGCCGAGGACGGGTGGGTGTACGTGTTCTCCACGGGCTTCCAACGCGACAAGCCCCTGATCTTCGACGCGTGCGCAGTGACCGGATCGCGGACCCGAGCGGGTACGAGGGCTGGGGATGGAGGAACGAGGCGTGGAGTTGGGGCAACGAAATCACGCCGGTGCTGGAGGGAGTGGGTTCGGCGGACAGGTTCGGGGAGATGTGCCTGCGCCGCATCCAGGGCAAGTGGGTGTTCGAACTTCGATTCTTCCAACCTCGGCGGCTCGACATCGACGTGCGCGTCTTTCCGAGATCACCGACAACCTCTACGACGCGCACGAGAGCACGCCCATCGGGCGCGGCGGCGGTTGGGGCAAGAAGGGGACGACACGGTGGCGCAGCTCTATGGCCGTCGATCGTCTCCGGTTCGAGATTGGATCGCGGGTTCCGCATCCTGTCGAGTCAGTGGAAGACCGATGGCCCCGATGCGGGGTAGCCGTACCGTGTTCTGCAAGTCAAGATTCCGGTATCAAGCGACGCCGAGCTCCGCGACGACGGGCAGTCGACGTCACAGTGGTCGCCGACGTGGACGTGGCTGTCAGCGACCGGTGACGATCCGGGTCACCCAAACGTCGATTGCCTCGCGAAGTTCCTTCTGACTGGCGAGGGTCGACGATACGCGCTCGGCGCCAAGCGCATATGGCGTCCTTGTGAGCCGGTACCGAACGGTGCCCCTCCGGTCGTCGAATACACGGACCGTTGCCACCGACACTCGATCGAGTGGATCGTCGCCGCAGCCGTCGCCAGTTCGGATGGTCACGGAAGCATCGTCACAGTGAATCGTCAGGGGATCGTTACGTCGGTGTCATCCGTACCACCCGTCATGGCACGCTCGAGCAGCGAATCCATCGTGGCGGAGGGCGGAGCCCGAGTTCGTCGCGGAGTAACGTCGCGTAAATGTGATACCGCTTGATCGCCTCGTATTGGTTTCCCTCACTGATGTGCGCACACATCAACAATCGGTGGGCACTTTCCCGCAGGGGTTCACACGCGACCGCCTCGAGGCCCGCGAGGACAGCGTGGGCGTGGAGATCGCGCCTCAATAGCTGCACGCCGAGGGCTTCGAGCGCATGGAGTCTCATCTGTCGAAAGTGCTCCTGCTCGAACACAATCCATTCATCGAACCAATCGGGTAGCAGATCCTGGCTCAGCAACTGGAGGGTACGAGGGACATCGGTGATCCAGATCGTGTCATCTATCAGCCTCCTCGCGACTCCGCTGGCATCGTGGAGATCCACAGCTGCGCCCGGGGACAGTGACAGCCGCGACGGACTCACCCGGACGATATTTGAATCGATCTTGTGCAGAGTCCACAGCGTGGTGCGCAAGCTGGCCAGTGCCCGGTCGACGGCTGCATCCGGCCAGAGTGATTCCGCAACGGTCGCGCGCCGGCACGAGCCGTTCCGCACCGCCAGTAATGCCAGCATCCGCTCCGCGCGATTACTCACGCTCACCTGTTTGCCATCGACTGCCAGGGTGAGCTGAGGCAGGAGTCGCAACGACAGTCGCCTGCTGATTGCTTCTCGTTCGACTGACGCTTCGGCGGCCGTGGACGAGATGATCAGCGAGCCCGGAATGGTCATGTGACGACACCTCTCGCGGGTGAATGTCGAACAGCCTGGGTGTGAGCCTATGTTTGTTCGCGGAGGACCGCACGGGTAGGCGACTACTCATTTCCGCCAGATATGAGGTTGAGCAATCGACAAATGAACGGCACTGGGGCGGTGCAGCGTCGAATGGGCTCCTCCCGATGACGCCGCGGTGACGGCGAAGTGACTGTTCTCTGCGAGTCTGGCGCGTGTCGAAGCTCGAAGGCCAGTTCGCTCCGCGAAGGTACCGTCCTCCCTTCACGGTTCGGGTTCGACGCACCGATACCTGCGGCGAGCCGGAATCGGGAGTCCGAAAGCTCAGGAGCAAATCCCATGGTAATCAAGCGGGTCATCGCGTATCCGATGTACGAACAGGAGTGGCTTGCGGCAGGCGCGATCGATCCTGTGCAACAGACGGACAGCTACGTGATCGGCACGATAGACGACAGCAGAATAGCGGCGCTGGAGGACCAGGGCTTGATCATCGATGAGTTGCCTGCCGCGGGACCTCCCACGACGTCGGCGATCGCCCGAAGAGCATTGACGGCATCGACCGGTGTGGAGGCTTGGACCGCCGGTAACAACGACGACATGCCGATTCCAGAGCCGAACGTGCCGATCCACTGGATGGTGAGTCTCGACGGCCCACTGGATGCCGACAGGAGAGCCGCAGTCGAGGCCGCAGGTGCCCGGCTCGACGAGTATGTGCCTCGGTTCGCCTACGTGGCGACGGCGACTCCGGAACAGGCCGAAGACCTCGTCAATCTGCCATTCGTTCACGATGTGGCCCGGTACGGCCCGGAGGTAACCGGACCTATCACCCTGACAGACGGCGCTCGGGCTGCGGACGACGGAGAGGAGTCGGCGCGTAGGCGTGTTTGGGACCTATGGCTCTCCGAGGAATCTGCGCACGATTCGGTACGGGACTGGTTGTCAGAGCAGCAGGTAGCCGTGATAGGTGTGGGAGGCCGGAAGATCCGCCTTGAAATGAATCCCGATCCCGCACTCGAAAGTCGCATTGCGACATTGCCCGGCGTCCTGAACATGGTCGAGTACGTTCCTCCGAAGCTGTTCAATGACGTTGCCCGCGTGATCCTCGGGGTCACCTCGTCGAACCCGGGACATGATCTTGCGTACCGCGGAGCAGGGCAGATTGTCGCGGTGGCGGACACCGGACTTGATGAAACCCACCCCGACTTTCAGGGGCGGATCGCTGCGGCGGTGGCCCTGGGGCGGCCGGGTAACGCATCTGATCCGAACGGGCACGGTACACATGTAGCAGGGTCGGTTCTCGGGGACGGCTCCTCATCGGCCGGAAAGTTCCGGGGGTGGCACCGGAGGCGCGACTGTACTTCCAGTCAGTTCTGGATTCGCATGGGAATCTTGGTGGCCTGCCGGTGGCACTAGAAGATCTGTTCGAACCTGCGTACCAGGCCGGCGCCCGGATTCACAACAACAGCTGGGGTGCCGCCACAGCATCGGCCTACACCGTGAACTCCAACGAAGTCGACGACTATGTCGCCAAACGGCGCGACATGCTGATTGTCATCGCAGCGGGAAACGAGGGGACGGCAGCAACACCGGTCAACTCTGCCCCTGGGTTTGTGGACTGGCTGTCCGTGGGGTCTCCGGCATCCTGCAAGAACGCGCTTACCGTCGGGGCCGCGCGCAGCAGCCGCACCTCCGGTGGCCTCTCCGCCAAGACGTACGGCGGGGTGTGGAGCCTGGACTTTCCGAACCCGCCGATCGCGACAGATAGGGTGTCGGGGAACCCGGAGTGCATGGCCGCATTCAGCAGCAGGGGGCCATGCGATGACCACCGCATCAAGCCGGACCTCGTCGCACCTGGCACTGACATTCTGTCGACCCGATCATCTTCGGCGCCGGCGGCAAACTACTGGGGTCAGCACGCGAACTCCCGGTACGCCTACATGGGCGGCACCAGCATGGCCTGTCCTCTTGTCGCGGGCTGCGCCGCATTGGTCCGCGAGTACTTCGTTACGAAACGGGACATGACGCCCAGCGCCGCCCTACTTAAGGCAACGCTTATCAACGGAACACGCTGGCTCAGCGGCGCCGACTCGATAGCAGATCACCGGTTGCGGCCCAATTACCACCAGGGTTTTGGGGAGGTGGACCTCGGGGCCACGCTGCCAAGCGCGGCTGCGCCGACCTTCCGACTCGAATTCGTGGACACCTGGAAGAGCACAGTGATGCAGTTCGCCGAAACAGGGCGAGCCTTCCGTTTCACTCTGCAGGTTGGTGCAGGACTTCCGCTGCGGATCTGCATGGCGTACACGGATCTGCCTGGTAGGGCGCTGCAGAATGACGTCAGCATGATTGTCGAGGATCCAGGCAGGCGGAAGTTCGTGGGAAATGTCGATTTGCCTGGGAGTGTCCGGCGGCCCTCCGACGCAGAGAACAATGTGGAGGTTGTCCGTGTCGAGGACCCCATGCCTGGCCGCTGGGTGATTCAGGTGTTTGCCCGCAATCTCCTACGTGGCCCTCAGGACTTTGCGCTGGTTGCCACGGGGAGCTTGTGTCGGCATTGCGCCGGGCCGTCCAGCCGTAGCGGTCGCACCACAATTGCCGCGTAGGCACGAGGTCAGCGCCATCGGGCCCGACACCGTGCGGGGCCACGCCTACAATTCCCCCATGGTCCTTCGGTGGCCATTGATCCCACGGGGGGACGAGATCGGGACCTCCTCCCCGGCGCCGTCACGCGGTGTCGTGATCGTCGGCCCCGCCGGGGTCGGGAAGACGACGCTGGCGCGCACCATCGCATCGCAGAGTCCCAGCGCCGTGTGGGCGGTCGGCGCCGAGTCGACCCGCCGGATTCCGCTCGGCGCCTTTGCGCACCTGATCGAGATTGGCGGGGCACCCGATCAGGTGATGGCCTTCGCGAATGCCCGATCCGTTCTCGGCGGTCGTCACATCACCCTTGTGGTGGATGATGCCGACCTGTTGGACCCGCTGTCCGCGGCCCTGATCAGGCAGCTCCTGGAGGACGACGTCCACCTGGTCGTGACCGTCGGCAGTGTCGACAGCGGCCCAGAACCGGCGATCGTGGCCGACGGAGCACTCGATCGAATCGATCTCGCTCCCTTCGCTCGCGAGGATGCCTATCGGGTGCTCGAGGCGGCGCTGGACGGGCCGCTGGATCGGGTCAGCGCGCAGTGGATGTGGGAGGTGTCGGAGGGCAATCCGCTGTACCTGAGGCACCTCGTCGAGGGGTCCTGGGATTCCGGATTGCTGTTTCAGATCGGTGGCGTCTGGCAGCTCAAGTCCCGCCCGGTGGTGACCGATGAGCTGGCCACGCTCCTCATATCGCGTCTGCCGACCGAGGAACCGGACGTGATGGACGTGTTGCGGCTGCTTGCCTTCGCCGGTGACCTCGACATCAAGATGCTCGCTCGCGCCGCGTCGCCCGGCGCGGTGGCCGCGGCGCGACGCCGGGGGCTCCTCTGGTCCGGTTCGGACGGGACCCTACGCGTGGTGCGGCTGGGCCACCCGGTCCTGGGCGAGGCCCTTCGCGAGCGAACTCCCATGCTGGCCGCGCGCAGCCTGCGGGGGCGATTGGTGCGCGCCCTCGCCGCGGGTCCGACCGCGGGCGAGGAGCTCCGGATGGCGACGCTCGCGCTGGACGGCGAGGTCGACCTCGACGACGCACTCCTGGTCGATGCGTCCGAACGTGCACTCGCGCTGTGTGACTACCCCCTCGCGGAACGGCTCGCGCAGGCGGCGCTAGTCCGCGGCTGCGGGCTCCGGGCAGCGGTGATCCTCGCGCGGGCCATGACGTGGCAGGGCAGGGCCCAGGAGGCCGATGTGCTGCTCGGCTCATTCGACCCCATCGAGGTGCCGGAATACGAACATCTCGCCTGGGGCTGTGGCGGGCGACCACCTACTTCTTCGACAACAGGCAGGACGCGGCCCGGCGTGAGCTGGACGGGCTGCGGGAACACGCGACCAGTCGCGAGGGATTGGAAGTGTTGATGTCGGCGGACGTGACCTTCGACTTCTTTGCCAACGAGGTGCCGCGTTCGATCGAGCTGACGCGCAGCCTCTTCGGGGCGGAGAATAGTTCGGCTCTGGCGCTGAGCTTTGCCGCATCCACGGGTGGGTTCGCTCTGGCCAGGGCCGGTCACACCGATGAGGTGCCCGAGATCACGTCCCGCGGGGTGGCGGCGGCCACCGGCACCGGGTTCCTGTTGGGGCGCATGCAGATCGGCGTGGCCGAGGTGTCGGCGGCTACCCTGTCCGGCAACCTCACTGGTGTCAGCGAGATGTTGGACCGTTATTCGATAGCCACTCCTCCTGGACGGTCGAGGTGGGTGGTGGAGGGGTATATCCACGGCCTCGCGCACCTGGCGGCGGGCCGGGTCATCGAGGCGGAGGACCACTTTCGGCGCGGTCGCGCCGCAGCCGTGAACGGTGGCCCACGAATGTGGGTTGTGCTGTGCTCGATCGGCCTGTGTCAGGCACTCGGCGTGCAGGGACGGGCCGAGCAGGCAATCGAGGCCCTCGACTGTGCAGAGGAGTCCTTCGGTGAGCATCTCGCAACGTTCGGACCGGATCTGTCACACGCCAGGGCGTGGATCATCGCGGCGCGTGGGGAACACCGGGAGGCGATCAGGGTGGCACGCGACGCCGCCGCACTCGCCCGGGAGGGGTCGATGTTCGCGGTCGAGGCGATGGCCTTGCACACCGCGGTCCGGTTCGGGGATCGGTCGGCGGCGGGAAGGCTGAACCGTCTCACGCGCCGCGTCGACGGCCCGTTCGTCCGTGTCGCGGCGGCACACGCGCAGGCGTGGCAGGATCGCGATGGTCACGGATTAGACAGTGTCGCAGCCGAGTTCGAGGCCATGTCTGCGAATCTGCTCGCGGCCGACGCAGCCGCGCAGGCTGCGATGACGCATCACCGGGGTGGGGGCAGCCTCGATGAACGGCGGTCCGCGGCCACGGCTCGGCGGCTCGCCGCCGAGTGCGCGGGCGCGCGCACCCCGGCGCTGAGCGTGCTCGAGAAGCCGATGGCACTGACCGGACGGGAACGCGTCGTCGCCGCCCTCGTCGCCACGGGCATGACCAATCGGGAGATCGCGGAGCGGCTGACGCTGTCCGTGCGGACGGTCGAGGGGCATGTGCACCGCCTGCTCGCGAAACTTGACACCAAAGATCGAGAAGCGCTGATGGACAGGGCGTATCGTCAGGATTGAGCTCCGCTACGGAGTGGTCTCCATGAGGATGGTTTCGGCCAGGCTCTCGCGATCGGGCACCTCGAGCTTCATGTAGATGTGATAGATGTGGCCCTCGATGGTGCGGGTCGATACCGCCAGCCGAGCCGCGATCTCGTGGTTCGTCAGCTTGGCGGCCGCGAGCACGGCCACCTCGTGCTCGCGCGGGGTCAGCGGCAGCGGTCCGGCGGCGGCGCGGATCGCGGGGGTGTCTGCGTCGCCGCACAGGCGGGCGAGGGTGTATGCCCGTGTGGATGCCCGCAGTTCGGCTCGCCGATTGCCCGCTCGCCGATAGGCCGCCGCGGATTGGGCGTATGCGTCTGCCGCCAGTAGTCGCGAGCCGCGGTGGTCGAACTGTGATGCGGCGGCCAGCAACCCGTCGCCGTCCGACGCTGCGGCGGCGACGGCCTGTGCGGTCATCGGGGCGATCAGGTGTCCGTCCACCACGTTCGCGAGCGCCGTCAACCGAGGGCCGCAGGCGCGATCGCCGAACCGGACGGCGGTGTGCATTGCCTCGGCCGCGACGGCGAACAGCCCGTGCTCGCTTGCCTGGTCGGCGGCCAGGCGGGCCAGTCCGATGGCGCGGCCGAGGTCACCGGAGGCGGCCGCGAGCCAGGCCCGGGTGATGCCGAGATCGGCCCGGTAGAGCATCGTGCCCTCGCCGAAGGCGCCCTCCGCACGCTCGGCGGCCGCGATCCCGTCGGATGGCCGTCCCAGTAGGGCAAAACACTGGGCCAGAAGGAGGTTGGAGAACACTCGCCACTCGGGATCGGTCCGCGCCAGCCCAGAGGCCGCCTCCTCGAGTCTCTTCCGCCCCTCGTCCAGCCGACCTCTGGCCAGTTCGAGCTTTCCGAGCAGCGAGCTCATGCGGTACCACGTGTCGTCGTGATTTCGTGCCAGCTCCAGGTATCGGTGTGCGCAGCGCTCGGCCGGTCCGAAATCGCCTGCATAGATCAGGGCGAGCGTTTCGCCCTGACCGATGGTGAACCGCAGTGCGGACGTGTCCCATCGGGTGAGTCCGTCCGTCTCGCGTGACCACTGCGGAACCTCGCCTCCGCGGCCCATCAGGCTGAGCGCGAGGCAGCCGGCGCCTGCCGCCCACATCCTGGCCTCGGACGGGGCGCACCGGGCGTTGCGAATCCGCTCGGCAACTTCTATTGCGGCACAGGTGTGTCCGAGCCGGACGTCGATGGCGGCGCGAGCGGCGTCCAGACGCTGGATGCTCGCCGGCGTGGTGACCAGCGCGCGGGTGAGGTGCAAGAGGTTTGTCGCGTGATCGCCGGAACCCAGTTTCCAGAACAGGTTTCCGGCCCGGAGCGTTGCCCACCGCACCAGTTCCGGCTCGGTCCGCCGGGTGGGGTCGAGCATGGACAGGAGCCATTCCGCCTCCGCGGCGCGGTCAGTTCCCGCCAGCGCGGCGGCGCGGATCAGGTTGGCCTCGAAGCCGCCGCCGTCGGTCGCCGCGGCTCGGGCCAGCTCGTCCGCCGTGCCGAAGGCGCCGAGGATGATCGCGTCGGCGGCCGCCGCTGTGAGCTCGCGGGTGCGAGCCGGTCGATCACTGCGCAGGGAGAGCTCCGCGGCCCGGATGCGTTCGGCGGGGTCTCCCGCGCCGGCGAGCCGGGTCGCCAACTCGCCTCTGATCCGGCGGGCCGTCGGAGCGTCCACACACTCGCGGATCACGTCGCCGAGGAACGGATACGCCAGCCGCGCGACCAGGGTTGGGCCCTCGGCGCCGAACCGGACCAGCCCGGTGTGCTCGGCACCCAGCAGCGATTCCTGCTTGGCCAGGTCGCTCAGCACCGCCAGGGTGAGGGGTTCACCGAAGGCGACCAATGCGACGGCCCTGCGGGTTCCCGGAGTGGTCTGGAGCCAGCGTTCGCGGAAGCGGCGGGCCAGCTCTGTGGTGACGACGGGTTCCCCGCGCAATTGCCAGATCCCGCTCGTGCGGCTCAGGTGGCCGACGGCAAGCGAACCCTCGACCAGGCGCCGTAGATACAAGGGGTTGCCCCCGTGGCCGTCGCGATGCGATCGACCGTTCGGCTCTCCACCGGCCCGCCGAGCGCCGCGACGAGCACGGTCTCGGTTTCGTCGCGATCGAAACAACCGAGGGTGACCCGGCCCAGCCCGCGGTCCTTCCGCAACGCGGTGATCGCAGCGGGTGCGGGCTCGCCTGTCCGGATCGCCACGACCAATGCCAGCGCGCCGCCGGTCGCCAGCTGGTTGAGCAGGGTTGCGGACAGAGGGTCCAGCAGGTGGGCATCGTCGACGACGATCGTGCCGTCCGCCAGTTCCTCGCTCAGGCCACGGCTCATGTCGGACAGCAGCGCCGCCAGTCGCCACGGGGAGGTCGGGTCTACCAGGCGGCGGACCGCGCCGAACGGCTTGCTCTGGGAGGCCGCCGTGCCGGTGAGCCACCGGATCGGGCGAGGAAGGGTGTCCGCGCAGGACGTGACGAGGGTGGTTTTCCCGGTGCCTGTGAGGCCCTCGACGAGAACGCCGCGGGAACCGTTGGTCGATTCCAAGGCTTCGGCGATCGCGGCGGATTCTGCACGCCGTTCGATCACCGGCCAGGCCTGGTTCACATCGTGAATTCTAGTCCGGTTGCAACGATCCGGAGAGGCCTGATCGGAAGGGTCCGCGCGTGCATGGTGCGCGGGGCGTACCGACAGCAGAATGCCCCGACCACCCGCCGATCTGGTCCACAGCGCTCTTGCGCGTGATGGGGGCCGGGCGAAGGATTGAACCCGTAGTGGCCGCCGCGCGGGCCGGGTGGTGCCCGCCGATCGGTGGACCGCGTCGGTCGGTCACCGTGATCCGTTGGGTCGGGGCCAAGGCCTCGGCTCGAGGAGGCAGAGATGTTCATCCAAGTCGTCCAAGGAAAGGTGTCTGACGAGGAGGGTCTACGCCGGTGCATGGACCGGTGGGCGGAGGAACTGCAGCCGGGAGCGACCGGCTTTCTGGGGTCGACCCGCGGAATGTCCGAGGACGGGACCTTCATCGTGGTGGCACGGTTCGAGTCCGAGGAGGCGGCCCGCCGGAACAGTGAGCGCCCCGAGCAGGGCGCCTGGTGGGCCGAGACGGAGCGATGCTTCGACGGTCCGGTCTCCTTCATGGACTGCCCGGAGGTGACCGAGTGGCTCGGCGGCGGCTCGGACGACGCCGGATTCGTGCAGATCATGGAGGGCCACACCAGCGACGCGGCCCGGATGCGGGAGGTGCTGACGCAGGCAGGCGACCAGGTGCACCAGTTGCGCCCGGAGATCGTCGGCGGAACCCTCGCCACCGACGGTGGTGGCGGGTACGTCGAGACCGTCTACTTCACGTCCGAAGCCGAGGCGCGCGCCCACGAGAAGATCGAGATGCCCGACGACCTGCGCTCGTTGTTCGAGGAAGAGGGTCGGCTGATGGGAGACGTGTCGTACTTCGACCTGCACGAGCCGATGCTCGTCACCGCGCGGCGGACCTGACGCTCCGAACCGCACGCGAAGCCTCCGGACCTGCCGGGGGCTTTCGTCTGCGCGGCCGCCTCCCGATTCCCGACACGAGCCGCCACCGAACTGATACGGTTCCGCATCGGATGCAGAAATGTATCGAAATGCGCGGTCTCACGGGAAGGAGCGGCTGATGCGTGTGGACGACACGGCCGAATCCGCGACGCGCAAGCGCGTGACGAAGCGCCGCATCCAGACGCGGGAGCGGCTGCTCGACGCTGCGCTGCTCGTCTTCGCCGAGGAGGGCTTCGGGCGCTCGACGGTGGAGCAGATCTGTGAACGCGCCGGCTACACCCGGGGCGCCTTCTATTCGAACTTCGCCTCCCTCGACGAGCTGTTCCTGGCGATGTGGGAGCAGCGATCGGCGCAGATGCTGATCGACGTCAGGGAGGCGGACGTCGCGACCCGCGCGAAGCAGCAGGGCCCGGTCACACTCGAGGAGATGACCGCGGCACTGCTCGAGGCCATCCCGGTCGACGACCGGTGGTACCGGATCACCGCGGAGTTCACCGCCCACGCCCTCCGCAACCCGTCGCTCAAGCGGGTGATGGCCGCGCGGGAGAACGCGATCCTGGCCACCATCCTGCCGCTCGTCGAGGCCGGCCTGGCCGGCGTCGGGCGGCGAGCGACGGATCCGCAGGCCCTCGGCCGGGCGTTGGTGGCCGTGCACGACGGGACCACCGTCCAATGCCTGATGGAACCAGAAAGTGACACCGTCCGCCGGGCGCGCACGAATCTGTTCGTGAGCGTGCTGCGCAACTACAGCGAGGAAGTGTGAATGTGAACGCCGATGTCATCGTGGTGGGGGCCGGCCTGGCAGGACTGGTGGCCACCCATGAGCTCGTGAAGGCCGGACGCCGGGTGTTGGTGATCGACCAGGAGAATCGCAACAACCTTGGTGGACAGGCATTCTGGTCGCTCGGCGGCCTGTTCTTCGTCGACTCCCCCGAGCAGCGCCGACTGGGGATCAAGGATTCCCACGAGCTGGCGCTGGCGGACTGGATGGGATCGGCCGGCTTCGACCGCGAGCGCGAGGACCACTGGCCACGCCAGTGGGCGCGCGCCTACGTCGACTTCGCGGCCACCGAGAAGCGGGAGTACCTGCGCGAGCTCGGGCTCAAGGTCGTGCCGACCGTCGGGTGGGCCGAGCGCGGTGGCGGAAGCGCGTCCGGGCACGGCAACTCGGTGCCCCGGTTCCACCTCACCTGGGGCACAGGACCGGAGGTCGTGCGTATCTTCGCCGAGCCGGTTCTCGAGGGCGAGAAGCGGGGCCTGGTCAACTTCGAGTTCCGGCATCAGGTCGACGATCTGATCGTCGAGGACGGCGCGGTCGTCGGTGTCCGGGGACCGTGCTGGAGCCGACGGACCTCGAGCGGGGCAAGGCGTCCTCGCGAACCGCCGTGGGCGAGTTCGAGTTCCGTGCCAAGGCGGTGATCGTCACGTCCGGCGGCATCGGCGGCAACCACGACCTGGTGCGCAAGAACTGGCCGACCGAGCGTGTCGGTAAGGCGCCGGAGACGATGATCTCGGGCGTGCCTGCGCACGTGGACGGCCGGATGCTGGCCATCACGGAGAACGCGGGCGGCAATATCGTCAACCGTGACCGCATGTGGCACTACACCGAGGGCATCATCAACTGGGACCCGATCTGGCCGAACCACGCCATCCGCATCATCCCGGGCCCGTCCTCGCTGTGGCTCGATGCCACCGGGCGCCGGCTGCCCGCGCCGAACTTCCCCGGCTTCGACACGAACCAGACCATGAAGGCGATCCTGGCGACCGGGCACGACTACTCCTGGTACATCCTCACCCAGTCGATCATCGAGAAGGAGTTCGCGCTGTCGGGCTCCGAGCAGAACCCCGACGTCACCGGCAAGGACGTCAAGCTGCTGCTGCGCAGCCGACTCGCCAAGGGTGCGCCGGGGCCGGTGGAGGCGTTCAAGCAGCACGGCGTCGACTTCGTGGTGGCGGACAACCTGCGCGAACTGGTGGACGGGATGAACAAGATCGCCCGCGGCCCGCAGCTCGACTTCGATCAGGTCGAGGGTGAGGTTCTCGCCCGAGATCGCCAGTTCGACAACAAGTTCGGCAAGGACCTGCAGCGGATGGCGATCACCAACGCGCGGCAGTACCGCAGCGACAAGCTCACCAGGGTCGCCAAGCCGCACCGGCTGCTCGATCCCGAGCACGGACCGCTGATCGCGGTGCGCCTGAACATCCTCACTCGCAAGACCCTCGGTGGGCTCGAGACCAACCTGGACTCGCAGGTGATCCGCGCCGACGGTCAGGCCTTCGATGGGCTGTACGCGGCGGGCGAGGTCGCCGGGTTCGGTGGCGGCGGGGTGCACGGCTACAACGCCCTCGAGGGGACCTTCCTCGGCGGCTGCATCTTCTCGGGCCGCGCCGCGGGCAGGGCGCTGGCGCGGGAGCTCGCATGACCGGTATGCGCACCGCGCTGGTGACAGGGGCCTCCTCCGGTATCGGTGCTGCGGTGGCGAAAACTCTTGTCGGCCGGGGATATCGGGTGTTCGGCACCAGCCGGAACCCCTCATCGATCGGCGATCCCATCCCCGGTGTCGAGTACCTGGCCCTCGACCTGACCGACCCGGCGAGCATCGAGGCGTGCGCGGCCGCGGCGGGCGAGGTGGACGTCCTGGTCAACAACGCCGGGGAGAGTCAGAGCGGGCCGATCGAGGAGCTTCCGATGGAGGCGGTCGAGCGGCTCTTCCAGACCAACGTCTTCGGCGCGGTCCGGCTCACCCAGCTCGTGCTGCCCGGGATGCGTGCGCGCGGGTACGGCCGGGTCGTCATGGTCGGGTCGATGCTCGCGAGTTTCCCGCTGGCCTACCGCTCGTCCTACGTCGCAACGAAGGCGGCGATCAAGGGCTTCGCGACCGCGGCCAGGCGGGAGGTCGCGCCCTACGGCGTTGGCGTGACGACGGTCGAGCCGGGATCGATCAGCACCGGAATCGGCGAGCGCCGCACCCACTACCTCGACGAGGGATCGCCGTACACGGACGAGTACCGGACCATGATCGCCGCGCTCGACGCCAACGAGCGCGCGGGCATCTCCGGGCAGAAGGTGGCCGAGACCGTCGTGAAGGCAATCGAGGCCGACCGTCCCAAGCAGCTCTACGCGGTGGGCAGCAACGCCCCGCTGACCTTCGCGCTGCGCCGGGTTCTCCCGCGGACGATGGTCGAGAAGCTCGTGGCCCGACGGCACGGATTGCGCTGAGCCGCACCCCGTCACGGCGGTTCGACCGCCGTGACGGGGGTGAGCGCAGGTCCTAGCCCCGGACGTCGAGGATCGGCTCGGCCAGTTCGCGGGCGGAGGTCGCGGGGTCCGTGCCGGGCCGGGTGACCCCGGCCGCCAGCGCACCGGTTCGCCGAACAGTTCGCCGAGGTCGGGCTCGCGCTGGTGGCCCGAAGGACGGGCGACCTGGATGCCGCCCGGGTGCATCTGCAGCACTGGCTCGAGTGGGATCGGCGGCTCGAGTCCGCCCAGGGGATCCCGTTCTACGGCGTGGTACTGATCCTCGCCGAACTGGGCTTCAACGCCGAGCAGCGGGGCGAGGTCGAGCAGGCATTGGCGCTGCACCACGAGGGTCTCGCCGCGGTCCGGGAGACCGGCGATCCCCGCGCGATTGCCCTGGCGCTCGAGGGGATCGCCGGTGCACACGCGGCGGGCGGCCGCCCCGAGTTCGCGGCCCGGCTGTTGGGGGCCGCCGCCGCGGCCAGGAAGGCGGTGGGCCAGCCGCTACCCGATGCCGAGCGAGGTGACGTGGTCCGGATCGAGACTCTGATCAGGGATGCCGTGTCCGCGGCGGTGTTCGCCGAGGAGTTCGACCGCGGCGCCGCCCGAGACCTCGCCGATGTCCTGGGCGATCCCATGCTCGCCGCCTGGCCCGCGACAGCGCGGTAACGGGACCCGGTCTCGAGCCGACAAACATACTGTCCGGGCTGTTCCGCGTCTCCGGGAGGTAATCGACGATGAACCGCATGCTCTTAGCCGGGTCCTGCGCTCTGGCAATCGGTCTCGGAACCCTGCTGGCCCCGGCCACTTCGGCCGAGGCGGTCAGGGGACAGGGTGGGCCGGAGTCGCATCCGTGCAGTGACCAGTTCGTGGTGCCGCTCGACCCGCGGGCCTGGACCACCGACGAGATGGTCGTCATCAGCCCGTACGGCACGGATCGCATCTCCTGCGGCTCGTGGCACGGGTTCTTCTACGCGAGCCAGACCGATCCGCAGGGCAAGGTGCACGGCCTGCAGAACCCGCTCGCCGCCATCGGGCTCTTCGGCTCGGGTTCAGGGGCCGGGTACGGGGGCGGCAAGGTCTACGTCTGGCAGCCGTAGTGGTTCTCTGGGTTCTGCGGATCGGTCACGGGCGCAGTCGCCGCATGCTCCACATGATTGGATCCCCGGAAAATTCAAGGTCGGCATAGGCTCAATCGATGACGCGAAGGCCGGTGTTCGATCCGACCAATCGGGAGTTGTTCGTCGACCAGCGGCAGCAATTCGACTGGAGCCTCCTGCAGAACGGGCAGGTGTTCCGGTACGACAACGGCTTCGAGCTCGACAGCGCGTGCGTTCGGCTTGGAGACCTCGGCTATCTGGTCCACCGGATCGATGGGAGTAGATGGACCTCGGCCGACGACATGCATGCAGCCTTCGCGGCTGCCATGTCATTCCCGTCCTACTATGGCAGAAACCTCGATGCCCTCAGCGACGTGCTCAGCGACGTCGCTGCGTACAGCTACGGCAGCGACCCCGTGACCACTGGAACGGTCCTCGCGATCGCCGGGTACGACACGCTGGTGCAGATCGACCGCCGCACGGCGCGCCTGGTGCTCGACTGTTTTGCCCGACAAGCGCGACTGGCGGGCCTGTACGCCCACCCGATGCTTTGCCTCGTCGAGTCCTCGGGAACCGATCTCGGTCCGGTCGGAGGACTCGACGTGTACCGAGGGAGCGTGTGGGATGTCGCGCCGGACCCGCCCGATCCCTTCGGCGACACCGACATCGTCGAGTTCATGATCCAGATCTACCTCTCTGACGCCGGCGCAGTTGAGTACGTCGCGGCCCTGCGGCCCGTTCTGGCGGACTTCCTCGCCGACGTCGGCCGGTGGCAGATCCTCGGCGTGTCCTCGGCGTCAGAAAGCACAGCGCAGGCTCGCGCGCAGTTCCGCGGGGAACCGCCGCCCGCCGGCACCCGACTGATGGAGGTGTTCATAGGCGTTCGGGGAGCGGGGACTTCACGGTTCTCGGTGATGGGCTCGTCCATGCCATTCATCGGCCCGACATGCGATTCGAGCAGATGGCGTCGCAGGTGTTCCGTGGAGGCAGTGAGGCGCGCGACGAGGCTCTGAGCCGGTATAGCGAGCTTCGGGATTTCGGCACCTGACTTCTGCTCCTTGTCGAACGCAACGCAGAATGCGATTCGGCCGCACCTCCACGAGTGATGTTCCGATCGGTGCCGACGCGGCGAGTGCAGGCGCGGATCTTCCCTGATCCTGCTTCGCCGCGAGATCGAGGAGCTGGCGGCAGAGCCGGGCTGGGCCATTCGCTTTTTCAGCTCAACCTATTGTCATAGAACATGTGTTCGAGTACAATTCGTACATGGATCTCGACGAGATGCTCACCGCGCCACCGGATGTGGCCGCGTGGCAGCTCGCGGACACCGAACTCCTGCGGCTGATTCCCGAGCTCTCGCTGCGGATGCGGCAGCTCGAGGCGCTGCGGGTCCGGCTGATGCACCAGGTCGATCAGCGGTGCGTGGCCGAACAGGTCGGGCCTCATCGCCCGGCAACTGGCTCGCCGGCGCGGCCACCATGACGCCCGGTCAGGCGGCCAAGATCGTCCGGCTCGGGCGAGAGTTGGCCAAGCGCCCGGAGGTGGCGGCCGCGTTCGACGCCGGAGAGACGGACCACGACCAGATTCGGGTGATCGTCGAACTCCTGAACAAGGTGCCCGACCCTGATGCCCCGGCCCGCTCCGACGACAACGCCGCAACCGAGACCGACAGTGCCGCTTCCGGTGACGGCGACGGCGACGGCGACGGCGAGAATGTGTTCGACATCGTCGGAACCGGCGCCACCCGAACACAGGCCTGCGCCCGCTACCTGCTCTACGCCGCCCGCACCGAAGACTCGACAGTCCTCGCCCGGCGCGCGAAGGCACTCGAGCTGATCCTCAACGGGGACAAGAAGAACCCCGACTCCGAGAACGCCGAGCTCAACGAATTCCACGCCTCACCAGGACTCGGCGGCCGCGTCCACCTCAAAGGACACCTCGACGCAGCCTCCGGCGAAGCCCTGCTCACCGCCTTGTCGGCGCTGTCCAAGTCGCGCCCCGGGGCAGACAACCGCGACGGACAAGCCGGCAAAGACCAACGCACACCCGCCCAACGCCGAGCCGACGCCCTCACCCACATCGTCCGCTCATATCTGGACTCCGGGCGGGCGCCCATCGAGGGCGGCGAGCGACCCCACATCAACGTCTTCGTCGACGCCGACGACCTCGCCGCCACCACCGACGACCACCAGCACCGTCACCACCACAAGGGGCGCCGGCGCGGACCGGCCTGGATGCCCTGGTTGGGGCCGATCTCCCTCGACCTCGCCGCCCGAATCTCCTGCGACGCCGACATCACCCCCATCACCATGGACACCGACGGCAACCCCATCGACGTCGGACGGACCACGCGCCTGATCCCCCGCAAACTCCGCCGCGCCCTCAACTCTCGTGACTGCGGCTGCGCGTTCCCCGGCTGCGGGCGACCCGCAGCCTGGACCGAAGGCCACCACATAATCCACTGGTCCAACGGCGGACCCACCAACCTGTCAAACCTGGTGCTGCTCTGTCGCTTCCACCACACCACCATCCACCGTGGCGACTGGACCGTTCACATCAGCAAAGACGACGGCCACCCCTGGTTCGCCCCACCACCATGGATCGACCCCAGGCGACAACCCGTGCCGGCACACAACCGGCGCAACCAACTCACCTTCGCCGCCTAAGGCGAAACCATCGGGCACTGCACTCGAAGGATGAGAGCTGGGTCAAGCAGAGCGCGGGGCACCAAGTGCGGTGATCACGCCGCATCCTCGGGCTCCCGCGTCCTGGGGCCGACCTCCCTCACGACGGTGTAGGTGGGGATCCCGCTAATGCGGGGCTCGGCCTTGCCCGCGATCGTCTTGAGTGCGGCGCCGATCGCCGACATCCGTCCCTCGGTGTCGGAGGTCTCGACGAAGTTGCGGTAGTCGGCCTCGCTGGCCCAGTGCACGATGTTGTACACCCGGGACCCGTCGGTGCTCACGTGGAACCGTGCGGATCGGTAGCCGGGATAGAAACTGACCCAACGGGTCTGGAGCTCGGCGAAGGCCTCGACGAGCTCGGTCTGGGTCCGTGGCCCATCGACGGTGTAGTCGATGATCGAGTAGAAGCCGGTGTCGGTGCTCATGGTGGTTCTCCTGTGTCGAGACGTGGTGGGTGCGGCGGGTTCAGGTCGTGGTCGGAGTGGTCTGGGCGGAGGCGATCCGCCAGCGGCCGCCGTCCTCGACCATCACGTAGGTGAGTTGTCCCGTGGTCGCGGGCAGGGCCGTTGCGGCGGAATCCCTTCCGTCGAAGACACGCTTGATGCAGGCCACGATCGCCACGTCGTCGCGGAGGAATCGGATGTCCTCGATGTCGACGGTGGTGGTCACGTCCGCGAGTGGCGTCGCCAGGGTCTGTCGCATTGCCTCGGTCAGCGCGTCCCGGCCCGAGACCCGCCGCCCACCGAAGTTGACGATGGTCACCTCGGGGGTGTGCAGCGGGATGAATCGGTCCACGTCGTTCTGGAACTCCACGGCGTCGGCGACGACGCGGCGGATGGCGGTGAGTGCGGGTGAATCGGTGCTCATATGGGTAGTCCTTGTGTGGGTCGAGGTGGTCAGGGCAGGTCCGTGCGGCCGTCCAGGTTGGCGACCATGCGCCGCAGGACGTTGACGGTCGCGACGTAGTCGGCGGTCGGAACCGCTTCGCGCATCTGCCGGTGTGCCTGAGCGTTCCGCTCGTGGGCGCGCAGTCTCCCGGCCTCGCCGTCGTCGGTCAGGGTCAGGGTGCCGGCTCCCTCGTCGACCCGCAGCCACCCCTGCCGACCAGATCATCAACGACCGCGCCGAAATCGGTTCCCTCGTCGGCGAATTCGTCGAGGCGCTGGGCCAGTGTGGTGCGGGTCCAGGCGCCGGGGGACCCGCTCACGTGGTTGAGGGTCCACCAGTGCGGCTGGGTGAGCTGTTCGACCGCCAGCTGTCCGCGCAGGGCCCCGATGATCGCGCGTGCGGCAAGGTCGGTCCAGTAGCCCATCGGTTGGGCGGCAATCACGTCGTCGGGGTAGTCGATCATCGTCATGTCGTTTGTCCTCTCGGGTTTGTTGTTGCGCGGATCAGTAGGCGGCGGTGAACCGGACCCGGTGATGCCGTGGCCGTTCCGCCTCGTCGAGCAGCGCCACCGCCAGGTCCTCCATGGAGAGCACCGAGGCGCCGTCGGCGTCGACCAGCAGGTCATCCGTGCCGAGCCGGAACAGTCCGGTTCGCGTTCCCGGCTCGAGCAGCGCGGGCGGGCTGAGGTACGTCCACTGCGCCGCCGCGTCGGCTCGGCACACCTCGAGCTGGTCGGCGCACGCCCGGGCGATGCCCCGCAACGCGGCGGGGAAATCGGGTTCGTCCATCACGGTCACCCCAGCCGTGCCGGGAACGGTCAGGGTCGCGGCGCCGCCGACGACCAGCAGTCGCACTCGGGTCCGGGCCAGCCCCGCGAGCAATATCCTTGTGGTCGAGACCAGTTCGTCCTCCCGGCCCGGTGTCGGCCGGGTCGCGCTGATCACGAGGTCCTGGCCGACGCTGAGGTCGATGACGTCCTCGATGTTCGCCGCGTCGCCGATGCGGACCTCGGCTCCCGCCGGCACGTCGTGTGCCCGCGCGGGGCTCCGGAGCACGGCCGTCACCTCGTGGCCGCGATCGAGGGCCTCGGCAACCGCCCTGCTGCCGACCTGTCCTGCCGCGCCGAAAACTGTGATGCGCATGGTTGTTTCGCTCCTGTGTTCTTGTTGCCGATGAATGTCGAGGTGATCCGTTGCCTACAGTCAGGTCGTGGGGGTGGGGCCGCGCCTGGTGGTGCTCACGCGCTCGGCGACCCAGACCAGGAAGGTGGCGAGGGCGAGCGCGCCGCCGAGGGCGCTCACCCCGGCCCATCCGCCGCGTACCCAGGCGACGGCGGTCAGCGCCGAGCCCGCGGCGCCACCGACGAAGAAGGCCGTCATGAACGCGGAGTTCAGCCGGTTGCGGATCTCGGGGGCCAGGGCGTAGATGACGTTCTGGTTGCTGTTGAGCACCGACTGCTGCGCCACCGTCAGGGCGATCGCGCCCGCCAACAGCCACACCAGCGACGTCGCCCCCGCGGCGATCGCCAGCCAGGACATCGCCAGCAGTGCGGTGCCCACGCCGGACACCCACTGCACGTAGCCGCGGTCGGCGAGCCGGCCGGCTACCGGGGTGGCGATCGTCCCCGCGACGCCGACCAGTCCGAAGAGACCGATCACCGCCTCTGACCACGAGTAGTGATCCCCGACCAGCAGGAAGGTGACGGACGTCCAGAACACGTTGAACGAGGCGAGCGAGAGCGCGGCGATGACCGCCCGCCACCGCAGCACGGGTTCGGTTCGGAACAGGACGACGGTCGAACGCAGTAGCGACGGGTAGGACATCCCGGCGGGAGTGTGCAGGCGGGGCAGGACGCGCCACAGCAACACCGCGACCACGGTCAGCAGCACCGCGTTGACCCAGTAGACCGTGCGCCAGCCACCGAACTCCGACAACATCCCCGAGACGGTCCGCGCCAGCAGTCCGCCCAGCAGGAGGCCGCTCATCACGGTGCCCACCACGCGGCCGCGATGTTCCGGATTGGCGAGCGCCACCGCGAAGGTCACCAGCACCTGCGCGGCCACCGAGGTGATGGCGGCGAGTGCGGTGCCCGCCAGCAGGACCGCGCCGTTGGGGGCGGCGGCCGACACCAGCAGGAATACCGCGGTGGCCCCGAACAGCACCACCGCGAGGCGTCGACGCTCCAGGAGATCTCCGAGGGGAGTAGCAGGATCAGGCCGAGGGCGTAGCCGGCCTGGGCGGCGGTGACGACCATCGCCGCCGTCGAGGTGCTGAGCTGGAGGTCCTGGCGGATCACGTCCAGGAGCGGCTGTGCGAAGTAGTTGCCTGCCGCGACGAGTCCGGTCGAGACCGACATGAGAAGCAGCAGCCCGCGGCTCAGGCCGCCCGGGGCCTCGGGGGCGGCGGCGCGCGGTGTGGTTCGCGTCATCACGTTTGTCATGACCGAAAGCCTGGCCACAAAAGATCAATGAGTCCAACACATGTTTGTCACCGAAACAATCGTGATTCAAGATAGATGGATGGAGCTACAGCAGATGCGGTACGTCATCGCCGTCGCGGAGGAGAAGAACTTCACGCGAGCGGCCGAACGGTGCCTGGTGGTCCAGTCCGCGCTGAGCCACCAGATCGCGCGCCTGGAAAGGGAACTGGGCGCAAAGCTGTTCGACCGGACCAGTCGCCGGGTCGAGCTCACGCCCGCGGGCGAGGCATTTCTCCCCGAGGCCAGGCAGAGCGTGGAGGCCGCGGAACGGGCCCGCGCGGAGGTCACCGCCGCCGCGGGCGAGATCCGGGGGCGTCTGGCGATCGGTGCCATCCCGACTGTCGGGGCGGTCGACCTCGCCGCGTCGCTACGGGATTTCACGGCACGTCACCCGCAGGTGCAGATCAGTCTCCGAATGGGGGCGAGCGGCGATCACATCGACCAGATCCGCCAGGGCACACTGGATGTCGCCTTTCTCGGCCTGCCGCCCAGCATACAGCCGACCGGGGTCCGGGGCGTGGAACTGGGGCGAGGAGAACTGGTCGCGTTGATGGCGCCGGGTCACCCCCTCGCCGAGGCGAGGGGTCTCGACCTGCAGGGTCTCGCCGACCAGGTGTTCGTCGATTTTCCGGCGGGCTCAGCCGGTCGAGCGCAATCGGATCAGGCGTTCGCGGCGGTTGGCGTCCAGCGTCGCGTCGCCTTCGAGGTGATGGCGGTGGACTTCTTCGCTCGGCTGATCCGGCAGGGCCTGTGCATCGGGTTGCTCCCGGCGTCCATCGTGTCGGAGTTTCCAGACCTGTGCGCCGTCGAGCTGCGCGATCCCCCTACCCGGGTCGAGCACCTGGTGTGGAGTCCGCGGCGGCCCACACCCGCGGCTGCGGCCTACCTGTCCGGGCTGGGGGTCGCCGACGAGCAGCTCCTGTCGTCGCCGGGGCGCCGGTAGCGAGCCCGCTCAGCGCGCTCGAGCCGACTCGATCAGGCGTGACCGACTGATTCCCAGAAGCTCCAATGTTCTTGCGGCGGTTCCGTGCTCGAGTTCCGCGACCCCGGCGACCACGTCCGCGCCCGAGATCGGCCTGCGCTCGGACTTGGCCAGCGCGGTCGCGCTCCTGAATGCGGCCTGCGCGGGTTCGGCCAGTCGCAGCGGACCGGTCCTGGGCCGCTCGAGCGCCTGCGCACCGGAGCGACCGGTCTCGCTCAAACCCGCTGCGGTGAGGGCTTCTTCGTGCACCCGAGCGATCGCGTCGCGGAGCGCGTCCCTCGACACTCCTTCTTCGTCGAAGACGCGCTGCGCGGAACCGTCGGGTAGGGACAGGGCCGCGAGGAGCAGGTGCTCGGCTCCCGGGTTCTGATCGCCGAGACGGTCGGCCTCGGCCTCGGTCTCCGCGAACAGCTGCTTCATGGTGCGCATGTCACGTAGCGCGCGAGTGATCCTCATCGACTACTCCTTGTCTGCCTGGCGGTTGAGTCGCCGAGTGCGTGGGGGCCCAGTCGCTTGTGCGCGGCCTGGCCGGAAATGCCGAGCGCCAGCCCGATCTGGGCCCAGGTCCAGCCGGCATCGAGCGCCTGCTCGACGGCGTCGATCTCGAGCTGATCGGCCCGTCGCCGAAGGGCGACGACGGACGCGAACGCCTGATCGGGACTCTTGCTCATGCTCATCAACTTATGTTGATGAGCATGAAGCTGTCAACCTTTGTTGATGGTCTGGGGCTCGCCATCCGGGTCGTGCCACACGAACAGCAGTTGGTCCCGTTCGAGGGTCGGCCAGGCGCGGGTGGGCGTCGGGTGCGGGGATCCGCCGGCCGCCTCGCCGTTGCCGTCCCAGCGCCAGCGGTGGATCGGACAGTCGATCGTGTCGCCCACGACGGAGCCGTGACTCAGGTCGCCGCCCATGTGCGGGCAGCGGGCGTCGAGGATCCTGATCTCGCCCCGGCGGTCGGCGAACGCGACGAGCTTGGTGCCGAACGCCTCGATGGCGTGCGGCCTGCCGTCGCGATAGTCCTCGGCCGGTCCGAGGCAGTGCCAGCCGGTCTCGACAGCGGTCACGGTGCGTCCCTTCGTATTGCTCGGAGGCGCAACCGTGCCAATCCGAAGGCCGGGCGTCAACAGGGTCGATCCGCTGGGCGGGAACGCGCGAGGATCGGCGTCGAGTCCGACGTCAGCTCACCAGTCCCAGCGGGGCACTTCCTGGCAGGGATGCAGGTCGACGTCGCCGGTCGCATGCGAGTTCAGTACGGCCACTTCGGTGCCGAAGCGGAGGTAGTCGAGCAACGCGGTGCGGAATTTCGTGTCGGAGGGCAGCCCGGCGTCGTCGGCGGCGGTGAGGAACAGGTCGACGAACCGTTGGCGCTGCTCCTCGCTGATCTGCTTGCCGCGGTGCGCCTCGAGCAGCGCGGGGAATCCGCCCAACTGGTCGGTGTAGACGGTGGGACCGCCGAACACCTCGGCGAGGAAATCCGTCAGGTGGTCGATGTGGCTGGGGCTGCCCGCGCCGAACAGCGGGTGCAGGAGCGGGTCGGCGAGGACTCGCGGATACCAGGTCGCGACGAGGCGGTGCAGTCCTTCCCTACCGCCGACGTGCTCGAATAGGGATTCGGTGGTGTTCCTGTCCGCTGTCATGGCACTCCTCGGTGAGGGACGAGACGCTGATTACATGATTACAGAATTACCGTCGTCCCGCGAGGGAAAGGGTCGCGGCCGTCACCAGCGAAACATGGGCAGCGGACTCCATGGCCTGGTGAGTGCTCGTCTGCCGCCAAGCTCGAGCAATCGGCGATGGAAGCCGGCATCCGGGAACTCCCGCAGCAGTTCGCGGTAGTCCCTGCGCGGCAGGCCGAAGTTGCGCAGGCCCAGCGAGACATCGATCCAGTCGGCCCTGCGGAAGATCTCCGCGGCGTCCCGCGCTGCCCCGGCCGCGGTCACCTTGTGGTGCTGCTGAATCAACACGGTGACCAGGTCCGTCTTGTCGGCGTGGCCGTGTTCGCGCAGCCACCCGACGGCGCGCGTCGTCGAGGGGTCCAGGTAGTCGAAGGTTCCGTCGCTCCAGATGCCCAGGTCGTGATAGACGGCCGCCACCGGGAATGCGACCGGATCCGGCAGTTCGCCGCCCGCCAGCGTCGTGCAGAGACGAAGCACGCGCTCGACGTGATTGCGGTAGGCGTTGCGGTCCTTGCCCAGGGCCTGGTTCCACGGCTCGAAGAGACTGTCGAGATCGATCGGATCCATGACTGGGCCTCCCGGGCCTGCGGCGGACTATGAGACGGAGCTCCTGTCGAAACGGTAGCGGCCGTGCCACGGCATGGCCGCCTCCAGCATCGCCGCGGCCGTCAGCAGGTCCGCGTCGGCGCCCCATTTCGCCGAGATCATGACGCCGAGCGGGACCCCCTCATCGGTCCAGCCCAGCGGCAGGCTGATGGACGGGAAGCCCGTCGCGTTAGCGACGATGGTGTTTCCGGTGAAGGCAACCATGTCCGCGAGCTCGGTGGCCGGGTCGGCGTCGTTGCGCAGCTCGCCGAGGGCGACGGGCGGCAGGGTGACGGTCGGTGTGATCACCAGGTCCACGTCCTGGTGATCGAGGCTCCATCGGCGCGACCACGCCTGCACCAGCCCGACCGCGGCCGCGAGGTCGCCGGACGACGTCTCCCGCGCCCGAATCCGCAGGTGCCGCACGATGGGCCGCAGCAGGTGCTCGTATTCCTCCGGGATGGGCTTGGTGCCGGCCAGGGACGAGAACATCGTGATGAACGCGTCCGAGAACGCTGTGTCGACGGCCTGCGGACGCTCGACCACGGTGTGCCCCAGCGACTCCAGGACGGCGCCCACCCGCGTGACGGCGGCCGACACCTGCGGGTCCACGCGGCCCCGCGACACCGACCCCTGGGCCAGCGCGATGGTCAGCCTCCGCGACGATCCGTCGGCGCCGCGTACGACGGCGTCCTCGAAGGAGTCCGGCCGCGGAGGGTGCATGGTCCCCGCGCCGGGGCGGGTCGCGAGCACGTCAAGCAGTGCGGCGGCATCGCGCACCGTCCGGGCGATCGGGCCCTTGCTGGCGAAGCCGAAACCGTCGTGCCCGGCGTACCCCATGGTGAGCAGTCCCCGGCTCGGCTTCAGCCCGACCACGCCGCACGCGCTGGCCGGTGACCGCAGGGAGCCCGCGGTGTCGCTGCCCTGTGCAATCGGGACGAGGCCAGCGCCGACGGCGGCCGCGGCGCCGCCGCTGCTCCCTGCGGCACTGCGG
Source organism: Rhodococcus sp. MTM3W5.2 (assembly GCF_001984015.1). NCBI lineage: Bacteria > Bacillati > Actinomycetota > Actinomycetes > Mycobacteriales > Nocardiaceae > Rhodococcus > Rhodococcus sp. MTM3W5.2. The sequence continues at coordinate 525,454 of NZ_CP019572.1, forward strand.
GCGGGGTCGAACGGGCTGCGCGCGGGCGGGGCCACGTCCGGTTCGGTGTAGCAGGCGGCGCCGAATTCCGGGACGGTGGTCTTGCCGATGTCGACGAGCCCGCCGTCGCGGATCGCCTCGACGATCTCGTCGTCGATCTCGGGGACGAAATCGCGGAAGATGGCCGAGCCGAATGTTGTTCGGATCCCGCGAGTGGATTCGAGGTCCTTGATCGCGGTGGGGACGCCGAAGAGCCGAGGCAGGCCCTCCTCGCGGGCGTCGAGCCGGGCCTGTGCGCGATCGGCGAGTTCGAGCGCGTGCTCGGTCGCCACCGTGGTGAAGGCGCCGACGTCATCCTGCGTGGTCGCCCGATCGAGGAAGTGGCGCGTCACCTCGGGGACGGAGAGCTGCCGACGGGCGATCGCCTCGGCGAGTTCGACGGCGGAGAGCTGGTGCAGATCTGTCACGGCGGCCACCCTTGTCATTCCGTTACGCGTATCGTTATGGTGGAATGCATGGTAACCGAATCCGGGGACACCGCAAGGGTGGGACGACGAAAAGCTGTGAGCCACAGCGAGATCCTGGAGGTCGCGACCCAGATCGCCGATGACGAGGGGCTCGATGCCGTCACGTTCCGCGTGCTCGCGGACCGGCTCGGGACCTCACCGATGGCCGTGCATCGCACCTCGGGCGGCATCGCCGCGCTGCGGCATGACCTGGTGTCCACCCTGGTGGGCGAGGCCGTCGCGGCCATCGAGTGGCCCGAGGAGTGGCGCGCGGTCGCGCGGACCTTCGCCGACACCCTGCACGACCTGCTCATGCGGCACCCGCTGGTCCTCGAGGCGCACCGCCAGGCCGCGCTGGAGGCGCCGGGCGCCGACGACACCTCGCATCGCGTGGTCCGCGCCTTTCGCGAGGCTGGGTTGGGAGACGAGCAGGCCACCTATGCCTACGCCACGCTGCACGACTTCGTGACCGGGCACGTCGCCATCCGGCTCAGCCGAGGGGATTTCGGCACCGTCCCGGCCGAGCGCCGGGCGGTCTCGGTCTATGCCGATCACCACGACTACGACCGGCGCTTCGCCGCGGGGGTGAGGCTGATCCTCGATGGTGTCGCCGTCGCCGCAGGCGCCGAGGCCCGCTCGTGACCACGACGACGCCGAGCGTCGAGTTCCGCGATGTCGCCGGGCTTCATGCCGGAGACCCCGGGTGCCCGTGCGGCACCCGGGGTCTCCGGCAGGGCAGGGCTAGGCGACGAGCTTCGCCTTCAGTGCGGTGATGGTGTCCTGGCTCAGTCCGAGACCCTGGGTGAGGTAGTTGCTCACGCTGCCGTAGTCGGCGGTGATCTGGGCGAGACCGGCCTCCAGGTAGGTCGCGTCGACGCCGAGAGTCGGGTCAGGTTGGTGGCGACCTGCGGGCCGAGGGCGGCCGTGATCTGGGCGAGGGTCTTCTCGTTGGTCGCCTGGAGGTAGGTGTTGCTCAGCAGGTAGTCGCTCATGGTGGTGGCGGCGGGGACGCCGGCGATCGAGTGCAGCAGCATGGTGGTCCAGCCGGTCCGGTCCTTGCCCGAGGTGCAGTGGAAGAGCTGAACGCCGTCGCCTTCGGCGATGTCCGACAGCACCTGGGCGAAGCCCGCGCGGCGCTGGGCGTCGGTGACGAAGCTGCGGTTGGCGTCCATCATGAATTGCCTCGCCTGTTCGGGCGATTGGATGGTCTGGGCGAGCTGGATCAGGTCCGCGAACTCGATCGGGATGTTCTTGTACGCGACGCCATCCGGGAGCTTGTCCTGGCCACCGATGAACGGGTTGCTGATCTCGTTGGCGCCGCGCAGGTCGTAGACGTCGGCCAGGCTGAGGGTGGCGAGGGTCTGCTTGTCGGCGTCGCTGGTCGCGGTGAGCGCGTTGGCGCGGTAGACGATGCCGCGCTTGAGGTGCTTGCCGTCCGCGGTGGCGTACCCGGCGCCGTCATTGCCGGCGACGTCGCGGAAGTTGGAGACGGAGGCCAGCTTTGGGGTCGGGGCGAGGACCGGGTTGCTGGAGCCCGGGTCGAGCAACCCGCCGAGCGACCCGGTGTCGATCGAGCTCAGATCGATGGCGCCCGCGGTGGCGGGGGCGGTGAACAGGAGACCGCCGGCGACCAGTAAGGCGGCGGCCCTCGCGGTGCGGGTGGACAGCGTTCGGGAGCGTGTGGACATCTGAAGTTGCCTCTCTTTATCTGCGTGGAACTGACCGACGGAAGGGATTCCGGTCGGCGGTCGTACCCGGCGAGGGCCGGGCCGGTCAGGGTGCGACGTCACCGACCCCGGTGAACCCGTAGCGCTGGTGGGGCCCGATGACGGCTACCTCGAACAGGCCCTCCCCTGTGCGGGAAACGCCGTCCTCGGTGACGGTGAACCGGGCGAGGTTGTCCACCGGGCACAGCATCTTCTTCCAGGGCTCGATGTCCGGGACCTTCTCCCGCAGCCCCTGGACCACCAGCTCGCCCTGCCACATCCCGTGGCGCCAGTCCTGCTCGAGGCCGTAGCCGGTGCCGACGCCGATGTAGTTCGGCAGCACCGGTTCGCATGCGACCGAGAGCGTGTTGTCGGGCTCGCCGGGCGCGCCAGGGCGCCGGAAGTGCAGGGTTCCGGCGGCGATCTCGCGGGTGCCGGAGACGAAGGTCAGCTCGTGGTCGGGTCGGCCAAGCCACTCCGGTTCCCGGCTGCGGTCCGACCAGACCCGGGTCGCGTCCTCGACGATGCGGCGACCCTGCTGGTCCTCCTGGATGACCGTGACGATGCTGTAGTCGCCGAACTGCATGATCGAGTAGATCCAGAAGAAGTTCTGGCTCCCCGCGAGCGCCGGATCCGCCTTGCGCCCAGGCGGTTCCGCCTCGCCGACCGGCCGGACACCCCAGGAGCGGTCACGGTTGCCGCGCCAGGTGTCCGCGGTGACGGGCATGACCTCGCCGTCGACGGTGAGGGAGCCGGACCAGGTGCCGGTCTGCACGAACCGCTGGGTGTCGAAGGTGACCCGTTCGAGCTGGCGGTGGAAGTGCCTGGCCTCGAGGTTGGCAGGCCCGTCGGACTCGAAGACGAGATCGAAGCTCAGGTCGGGTGCCTCGGGGCTCGGGTCCAGCACCACCCGCAGGCGGTGCAGGCCCTCGAGGATCTCGATCCTCAGCGGCCCGACGGACAGGTCCATGCGATCGTCGCCCAGCGCGCGGGACGCCCGGAAGACGATGTGGTCGTCTCCGCGCCGCAGCACCGCAAAGCCGTCGCACACACCGAGATTGGGGTATTGGCCGAGTCCGATGATGAGAAACAGCGGCTCGCTGTCGCCATCGACGCCTGCGTGGCAGTTGAAGTAGTAGCGGTCGTAGAAGTTCCGATCGGAGGTGCCGACGTGCCGGATCGTCTCGGCGATCTGGTGCACCGGGTAGTCGTCGAGCGGGGACAGCGTCATTCGGTTCCTCCGGGTGTGATCGACGCCCAGTAGGTGCCGTCGAGCATGGCCTCGAGCGTGGCTCGGTGCAGGATCATCTCGTCCGGGTTCTCCGGCTGTGCGGCCTGGCCGAACGCCACGGCGCGACTCTGCACGCGGAACATGATGATCGCGTGCCGCAGCGCGGCGTAGAGGGTGTAGAAGTCCAGGTCTGCCGGTCGGTGCCCGGTTAGCTCCAGGTAGGTGTCCGCCACGTCCTCGCGGCGCAGGAAGTCCGGTAGCCCGGGGAGGCCGGCCATCCCGGCGAGATCCTCGAAGAACCTGTGCTGGAAGATCATCCAGCCGAGGTCGAGCTCCCTCGGTCCGAGCGTGGCCATCTCCCAGTCGAGCACGGCCGCGGGCTCGAAGTCCCGGTACATCATGTTGCCGATGCGGGAGTCGCCCCAGCAGAGCACCGCCGGACCGGCCTCGGTCGGGAGATTCTCCTCGATCCAGTCGAAGCCCCGCTCGATCAGCGGGGACCGCGGGCCGTCGGCGGTGGCCCACTGGTAGTAGTGCCGCTGCGCCTTTACGTGCGCGCGCAGAGCCGCAGCGCCGGTCGGTTCGGTGTCCTCTGCGAGGAGGTCCGGGCACGCCAGGTGCGGGTTCGCCATGGCGTGCAGATCGGCGAGCACCCGGACCGAGGACTGCTGGAGCCGGGACCGGTCCGCGGCCGAGGCCTCCGAGACCCAGGACCCGAAGGTATAGGGCATGACGTCGGGCGGGACCTGCCCGTCGAGCCGCTCCATCACGAAGAACTCGCCGCCGAGCGCGTCGGGTGTGCCTTCCGACCAGTACACCCGAGGGATCGGCACCGAGGTATGAGTGGCAACGGCCTCCATCACCCGGAACTGCCTGTCCAGGTCGTAGGACGGGAAGAGCGGCGCAGCGCTGACGGGCGGGGCGATCCGTGCGACCAGGCGGTGTTCGGACCGACGTCCATCCTCGGTCCAACTCGCGTCGAACAGCACGGTCTCGTTCGACATGCCGTTGGCGGCCGGGATCTCGACCGAGGACACCATCGGCTCCGCGTCGGGTGCGAGCACCGTCGCGAGCCAGCGTTCGAGGCTCGCCTTCATCACGGCGGGGTCGTTGCGGGATTCGCCGGGGCGGGCGAGTTCGGCGTAGTCGGGATCTACGCCGACAGTTTCAGAGGTCATCACCACTCCTCGTGGTTCGGGTGGCGCCGATGCGCACGTGGCGTTAGCCGATACACTTTGTATCGACTAAAGTCGTGACAGAATGTAACGGCCATCACACGAGGACGCAAGGGGTTTGTAGAAAATGCCGAAGGAACCCGAGGCCAAGCACCGGCTCGGACCGCAACGAAACCCGGCGATCGACGCGGCGGTGCTGGAGGCCACCAGGCAGTTGCTGGTGGACAAGGGGTACGCGGGGACCTCGATCGACGCCATCGCCACCCTCGCGGGCGTCGGGCGGCCGGCGATCTACCGGCGTTGGCCGTCGAAGGCCCACATCGTCAACGAGGCGATCTATCCGGTGCTGGATGCGGAGCAGGGCGCCGACCTCACCGAGCTCGGCGCCGAGGGCTCGATCGCGGACCAGGTTCGCGCGCTGGTCCAGGGGGCGGTCGCCCTCTTCGCATCCCCGGCCACCCGGGCTGCGGCCCCCGGACTGATGAGCGAGGTGCGGAGCAATGGGGAGTTGCGTGAGGTCCTGGTGGTGCGTCAGCTCGCCGGGGTGCGGGTGGAGCTGAAGCGCCGGCTCGAGGCGGCGAGGGAGCGGGGCGAGATCCGCGACGGGGTCGACGCGGACACCCTCCTCGACATCATGGCCGGCGCGGCCATCTTCGCGCTGTCCGTCCGCGATGTCGACGACCCCGGGCCGCTCGCCGACTCGCTTGCCGACATCGTCCTGCACGGCATCCTTCCCGTCGGGCGGTAGGCACGGCCGGGCGCACACCCGTTGCCGAGCTCGCACCCCTTCTGGCGCCGCAACGCGTGTGCGTTCGCGTCAGAAGGTGTGCGCGACGGGGCGTCCGCTGGACGGAAACTCGGATTCACCCGGCGCGATGGTGAAGAATGGATCGGTACCTCGCGGGAGAGTGCGCCCTGGCCGCTGGTCCGGCCCGGCGGCGTCGACATCCCGATCAGCAACGCCTGCGCGGCCTCCGGCCTCACCGCATCGCCGTCGAAAACGCTCGGCGCCGAGGAAGTTTCGCAACCTCCAACGGCGGTGCGACACCACGATTCTCGTGATCTCCCGACTCGTGCGAGCGCAGGAACCTTCGTCGAAGGGGGCACGATGAGATTCACCCGATCCGCCCGAGCCGTTCTGCTGGTGCTGACCATGCTCGCGACCGCGTTCGTGGCGGGCGTGGTGCCGGCCTCCGCCGCGCCGCGCCCGACGATCGTGCTGGTGCACGGCGCCTTCGCCGACACCACCAGTTGGGACGGCGTCGCGGCCGACCTGCGGGGGCGCGGCTACACCGTCGTCGTGCCAGACAATCCGCTGCGCGGACCCGGCTACGACTCCGCCGCGATCGAGAAGACCCTGGCCGGGATCTCCGGCCCGGTCGTCCTCGTCGGTCATTCTTACGGTGGCGCCGTCATCACCAACGCCCAGAACCCGAACGTGAAGGCCCTGGTCTATGTCGCGGCCTTTGCGCCCGCGCAGGGCGAGCCGGTGATGCTGGCCCTCGATCCGATCCGGTTCCCCGGCAGCCAGCTGCTCCCGCCTGCGCTGCAGGTGAAGGTGGTCGACGACGCCCAGGCGATCGGTGGGAAGAACCTCGACGGCTACATCGCCGACGACGCGTTCCATCGCGTCTTCGCGCCCGACGTCAGCGACGCGACGGCCGCGACCATGCTGGCGCACCAGCGCTCGATCGCGCTGTGGGCCAACCTCGAACCCTCCGGGCCGACCTCCTATTCGGCCACACCGAGCTGGTACCTGGTCTCCGCGGGCGACACGGTCATCCCGCCCGCCGCGCAGCGATTCATGGCCAACCGGATCGGCGCACGCACTAGCGAGGTCCAGGCCTCCCACGTCGCGCTGGTCTCCCAGCCGCGGGTCGTGGCCGACACGATCGTCGCCGCCGCCGACGCCACGTAGGCGGGCGTGGGCCGTCGAACAGGTGCCCGACACCTGCTCGACGGCCTGTGACCGCCGTTGACCTACCTGGTGCGGTAGCGCTCCTTGAGTGAGCGCGACAACACCTTGACCTGGCGTGTCCGTTCGGCCTGCAGGCGTGCATCGGTCCGCGCGGCCATCCACTCGTTCTCGCGTTGCAGCTTGCGGTAGCTGTCGAGCCGGCGCTGCGGCAGATCGTCACACTCGACGGCCTCGCGGACCGCGCAACCCGGTTCGGCGTCGTGGTTGCAGTCGCCGAACCGGCACTGCTCAGCGAGGGCGTCGATCTCGCTGAACGCCCGGCCGATTCCGTCGGCCGCGTCCCACAATCCGACGCCACGAAGCCCAGGGGTGTCGATGAGGGTGCCGCCGCCCGGCAGCGGCACCAGCTCGCGGTGCGCGGTGACGTGACGGCCCTTGTGGTCGCCGTGCCGGACCTCGCCGGTCGCGAACAGGTCCTCGCCGAGGAGTGCGTTCGCCAGTGTCGACTTGCCTGCGCCTGACTGCCCGACGAGCGCGACGGTTCCGTCGGCCGCCGCGATCAGAACGTCGAGGCCGTCCCCGGTCCTGGCGCTGACCGCGAGCACCGTGGCGCCGGGTGCGATCGCCGCGACGTCGGCGACTGCGCGGGAGACATCCAGGGCCGCATCGGCTTTCGTCAATGCGACCACCGGAGTCGCCCCGCTCTCCCAGGCGAGGGCGAGGAAGCGTTCGATGCGGCCGAGGTCGACGTCGGTGTCGAGCGCGGCCGCGATGACGACGGTGTCCACGTTGGCGGCGAGCACCTGACTCTCGGAGCGGATCGACGCCGAGGCGCGCACGATCGCGCTGCATCGGGGCAGGACGTCCACGACGACCGAGCCGCCGACGGTGACCCAGTCGCCGGTGCAGATCGACTGGGCGCCGGTGCGCGCACGGATCTGCCCGGATTCGGTGACGACGTCGCATTCGCCGCGGTCGACGCGGACGATGCGACCCGGTTCGTAGAGGTCGAGGTCGAGGGTGCTGAAGGCGTGGGAGACCGACTCGTTCCAGCCGAAGCGGACGAGGTGATGGGGATTGAACATGGGTGATCCTTCGACGAGGGCGCCGACCGGGTCACCTCACGTGGGGCCTCGGTCAGGCGGGAGGGCAGGGGAGCGAGACGGCGCACGCGGCGCCGAACGGCCATGCGGCCATGCGGTTCCCCTCCCTGAAGTCGACTGTCGGATCGGACCCATCGATGGTGCGGCAAGCGCCGGGGCTGCCGCAACCGAATTTTCTCCACCCTTGATGCCTCAGCGGGTCTAGGGCACTATGTCCAAAGCTGTACACCATGTCTATTAATGGTCTACGAGTCGTCAGGAGAGGCCTGAGCGACGGAATCAGTGGATGTTCGCCGGCGGAGAGAGAGATTGATCGTGAAGCAGCAGGGTGGGTCATGGAACAGGCGGGCGTTCCTCGCCAGGACGGGTGGAGCGGCAGCAGCCGCGGCAGCGGCGCTGGTCACGGTCCCGGCGAGCGCGCAAGCGGGCGTGGCCGGCGGTGGTGCGGCCGATGCGGAGGGGTTCGAGGCGGGCGGCGTCCGGCACATCCTGCCGTCGGCGACCCATGAGCGGTTCGTGGTGAAGGTGTCGTTCCGCGGTCCGCAGCAGGCGGAGCCGGTGTTGCTGGTCGACAACCTCCGAGTGCCCGGGCGCATGACCGACACCATGGGCGAGTGCTTCGAGTTCGATGCTCGCGGGTTGTCCGCCGACCACGAGTACACGCTGCGGATCGTGGACTCCGCCGGCGCTGCTGTGACCTCGACATGGCCGCTGCGGACCTTTCCCGCCCCGGACAGTCGGGCGTCGAGCTTCCGCCTGGCGTGCATCACCTGCGCGGGTGGGCCGGAGGAGTTCCTCGGTCCGAACGCGGGTGCGTTCCCGCCGCTCGTCCCACAGTTCCAGCCTCTTCGGGTCAAGCGTCGCCTGCTCGATCGCATGCTGTCGTTCGCGCCGGACGCCATGCACGCCAACGGTGACCACATCTACTGGGACACCCGCTCCATCCCGAGCAGCATCGCCCAGGGGCGTTCGCCACAGGCCGCGGTCATCGGCGGCGGATACTTCGACCGCAATCAGCCGGTCAAGGGCACCGCGAACGAGCAGATCCTCAAGCGGGATTTCGGTCCCCAGATCGCCGACCTGTACGGGGTCCAGTGGCGCTCCACCCCGGTCTACTTCGTCCGCGACGACCACGACTACCTCGACAACGACGAGGCGACCGATGCGGCGCGGACCTTCCCGCCCGATCGGTTCGCCTTCGATACCGCCCGCGCGACACAGGATTTCTACTACCCGGAACTCTTTGCGGGATACGACATGCCGTCCGAATTCGCGAACGCCGACGGCCGGTCACCGGACTTCGGGGTGCTGCGTTACGGCGATCTGTTCGAGGGCTGGATCTACAACGCCAAAGGCCTGCTGAACAACACCCGCGACCCGGCGCAGCCCGACTACAACAACAACCCGGGTCGCGACGGCCATCCCGAGTCCCGCCTGGTGCCGAAGCCGGTCGAGCAGTGGCTGATCGAACGCACGCGCAGCACCACGGCGACCCACATCGCGCATATCCCCAGCTCGCCGATTCTCTGGGGTGCCGGGAAATTCGCCGAGTGGTACCCGGACCTGCTCGGCAAGGACGGCGAACTCTCTGCCGATCTGGACAAGCCGTTCTGGCCCAGCGGCTGGCACGACCAGCACGATCGACTCGTGGTCGCTGCCTCCGAGCGTCGGGACCGAATTCCGTTGTGGGTCAGCGGAGATCTGCACTGTTCGGCGCTGGGCACGATTTCCCGGACCCGTGGCCACGATCTGTCCGCGAACCCCGTCGTGAGCCTGTGCGTGGGCACGCCAGGCAGCAGCACCCCCGGCTTTCCCTCGTCGTTCCGGGGAACGCCGCCGATACCGTCGACCACCCTCAGCGCGAAGGAGATCGTCCGACCGCTCGAGGAGAACGGTTTCACCCTCATCGATTTCACCCAGGAAGCGATCACCATCTCGATGTTCCGCTGGAATCACCGCACCCAGGCAGAGGAGGCGATCGATACTCTCGAGCCCTTCCTCGTCCACCGCATCCCGCGGCGATCCCAGTAGAACTCGGCGTGAACCTCGGTGGTCAGCAGGGCGGGGACAGTGCCGACGCTCTGTACGGTAGTGGGTACTCTGTCCAGCTCCGACCTCAGGCAACCCAGGGAGTACCGCGTGGCAAGCGAAGATCGTCGGGTCCGCAGGAGTCGCGGACTTCTACGGGACGCGCTGGTGTCGTTGACCCTGGAACGCGGCTACTCGGCTGTGACGGTCGAGGACATCACCGAGCGAGCAGACCTCGGCCGAGCCACCTTCTACACCCACTTCCCGGACAAGGACGCCCTGCTCGCGCAGGTGGTCACCGGCCTGATCGATGATCTGCAGGAGCGCCTTCGCTCACTGACCCCGGAATCGTCGGTGGGGTTCACCGGAAAGCCGGTGCTCGAGATCTTTCGACACGCGGACGAGGAACGCGACATCTATCGAATGATCCTGCGGGGTGAGGGGGATGGCCGTGCACTGCGGCGGTTCGTCGACGACTGCAGCGCGGCCGCGGCAGAGATGTTCGGGGCCAGGGCCGCGGCACTCGGCGTCACCCCGCGCTTGGACCTCACGGTGCTGTCACGGGCCTGGGTCGGGGAAGTGGTCGGCGTGCTGCAGTGGTGGCTCGACCTCGACCCACCACCCCTCACACCCGAGGAGGTCACCGAGATGCTCTTGAACCTGTCCCTGCGGGTCGGTACTGGGCGGCCGGGTTCGACGACGGCATCGACCAGTAGCTGCGACGCCGCTGCGGGAGGTTCGCCTATCCGAGCGGTCCGGCTCCCCGTTGCTCGAGCAGGGCTGTCATCAGCCCGGTCTCCGAGCCCTGTTCCAGAATCATGCTGCGCGCAGTTTGCTTGACCGGGCCGTCGTCGAGCAGGTGGTCCGCGGCCTGTGCCATGGCGACGCCGCCGAGGTGGTGGCGTTGCATCAGTTGCAGGAACAGCGTTTCGGCGTCGCGGCCGCGGGCGGCGGCGAGGGCATCGAGCTCGGCGGTGGTGGCCATGCCGGGCATGAGCGCCGCCGATGGGTCCGCCTGCTGGTCAGCGGGTGGGACTGTGGCGCGATGCGCATGGGCGCCGCCGGTTTCGTGGTCGGCCCCCATCCAAGCCATCGGTGCGGGGTTGGCGGCGGTGACGCCCGCGAGTCGGAGCCAGCCCAGCAGGGTGCCGACCTCGATGCGCTGGGCGTCACCGATCTGCTGGGCCAGGCGCGCGACGCCCGGATCGATCCCGGGGTCCAGCCGCTGGACCATCATCAGCGCCTGCTGGTGATGCCCCGCCATGTCCTGGATGAAGCCGATCTCGGTGTCGTTCAACACCGGGGTGGCGACCGGCGGCTCGTCGACGACGAGTGGACGGAGCGCCGCGCCAAGGGCGAGGAAGAGCAGCGCCGCCGCCCCGAACGCGGCGACCCGAATCCAGGTTGCCTTCGTCATGATCCGAGCGTGGACTTCTGGTTCGCCGGCGGATCGTAGACGTCGTTGTCGAGTTGCAGGGCCATGAATCCGTTGTCGGAGCAGGTGACCCAGAGCTGGGTGCCGCGCCACTGCGGCGGTGAGAAGCACCAGTCGGTGGTCAGGTCGCCGCCTGCGATCATCCCGGTGCGCGTGGTGAGCGCCTCGTCCATGTTGAACTTGCCCTGTTCCTGGGCCTGCATCGCGGCCGAGATGCTGAGCGCCGGGATTCCCAGGACCGATGCCAGAGCGTGCGGCGAGTTCCAGCGTTCGAGGTTGCGACCCTTCATCGCGGGCGGGTTGTAGTAGGCGATCTCCCGCACGTCGAAGGGGTCGCTGACATCGAACACCCGGATTCCGGAGGAGCTCCAGCCGCAGGCGAGGGCGGTCGGGTTGGTCGGCCGGTCGGCCGAGCAGTAGTGCGACTCGTAACCGAATGCCGAACCGCCGGAGGCGGACCCGATAGCCGAGTCCTGGTTCTCCGGGAGGTTGATCTCGAGCTTGATCGTGTTGACGATGCGGGGGTTGGCGTCCTCGGAGACATCGATCAGTTTCACCCCGCCGGAACCGCCCTCGTTGGGGGTGAACAGATAGGGCGTGCCGTCGTAGGTGACCGGGACACTGTGCTGCGTCGCCATGCCGTCGGTCCATGTCAGCTGAGCGAGCTGGGGGACCTGGGGATTGGGGTCGCGACGTTGCACCGCACTGGTGTCGAGCACGGTGATGCCACCGCCGTTGTCCGACAGGTACATCCGGTTGCCGTCGGGGGTCATGCCGAACCCGTGGGCGGACTGGCCGATCAGGCCCTGCCAGATGACGCGCGGGTTTGCCGGGTCGGTGAGGTCGACGGCGCTGACCGTGCTCGGGGCGATGCCCGAGGACCAGTAGGTGTTGCCGTCGGGGGAGAAGCCGCCTTCGTGGGAGGTGATGGGCAGGGGCATCTGCAGGTTCGTGCCCGGACCGGGGTTCAGCAGGCGCGGGTGGGCGCAATCCGAGATGTCGTACACAGAGAGCAAGCCGTTGCCGGTGAGCGCGGGGACGCCGGTGCCGACCAGGAGCTTGCGCTTCTCGTTGACCTTCAAGCTCTCCCAGGTGCCTGCGAGCATGGCGGGTTCGGTCAGGTTCGCGGTGGGGACCGGGTGGGCCGGGTCGGACACGTCCAGGACCTGCACACCGGGGGAGGGGCCGAGTAGGTCGCCGGGAAAGATCGTGCCCAAGTATGCGCAATGGTCGTAGGAGGCCGAGACGATGCCGGCCCCGCGCCCCGCGAACCCGCCGAGCGCGGAGGTGTTACATCGGTATCCCTTGGTGCTGCGGCCGTTGTCGCGCTCGGCGGCGGGGACGTCGCCCTGCAGTCCGGTTTCGGGCAGCGAACCCGGTCCGCAGTCCGCGGGCGTGGCCGTGCTGGTTGCGACGGTGTGCTCCTCGAGCACCTTGCCGGGCACGCCCGCCTGGGGTGCGGCGGCGCCGCTGACCATGGGCAGCAACAGTGCCGCGGCCGCGGCAAGGGCGACTGCTCGACCGGCGCGCACGACAGACCTGGAGTTCACGCTTTGTTTCCCCTCTAACCGGACACCGTTGTCCGGATGGTTCTGTAGTGTGCGTCACACCGGTCGCCGCGTCAAGCTTCGAATCACCGTTCAGTGCACTGCACGCGGCGGCCGATGTCGGAAATCCTCGCCTCCGTAGGGTGGTCGGCGTGAACACAGAGCGCCGAGTCAATCGAGGCCCCCAGGCCGCGGCGGGAAATCGCGCGGCGCTGGTCGACGCGGCCCGCCGGGTGTTCGCCGAGAACGGCGTCGACGCGCCGCTGAGCCTGATCGCGCGCGCCGCCGGGGTCGGCCAGGGCAGCCTCTACCGCCACTTCCCGAACCGGGAGAGCATCATCCTGGCGGTGTTCGAGGACAACATCGCCGAGATCGAGGAACTGGCCGCCCGGCCGGAATCGACGCTCGATGAAATCCTCGAGTTCATCGTCGAGCAGATCACCGCCTCAACGGCATTCGTCGCGATGCTCAGCCCCACCGGAATCGATGACCCCCGCATCCTCGAGATCAGCAGGCGGCTGACCGGCCTACTGGTCGACAAGGTCGAGGGTGCGCGTCGGTCGGGCGCCGTCGCCGCCGACGTGGACGCGGCCGACGTCGTGCTGGCGCTGGCGATGTTCGCCCCCATCCTGCTTCAGACCGACGAGTCCTCCCGGCGTGACGTCGCCGCCCGTGCGTGGCGATTGCTGCGTCGCGGGCTGGGAGCGTAGCGAGGGGCGGACGGCAGTTCGTCAGCGATCATCATCATGATGGGCCGCAGGTTCTTTCGGCCGTGCTCGCACCTGGGCCCGCTCGCCCTGCGGCCCGAACAGGTGGAGTATCTCGACCGGCTGATCGCCTGCCGGGCCGAACCAGTGTGGCTCGCTGGTATCGAATTCGGCCACCTCCCCAGGACGCAACAGCACCTCACGCTCGCCGAGGATCAGGCGAAGGTCTCCCGCGAGGACATACAGCCACTCGTATCCGGCGTGGGTCACCAGCTTTGGCGTGCAGGGCCCGATCACCTGCTTGAAGACCTGAACCCGGCCCGGGTAGTTGGTCAGCGAGATGACGACGCTGCCGTTGCGGCGTCGCCGCGGCGTGAGGTGGACGCGCGGATCACCGGTGGCCGGAGCTCCGACGAGCTGGTCGAGTGCCACCCGGTGCACCCGGCCAAGGGGCACAAGAAGGTCCAGGGTCGGGCGCCGCTTCCCCGATTCGAGCCGTGACAGCGCGCTGACGGAGATGCCGGTCGCGGCGGAGAGCACCTCGAGGGTCATACCGCGATCGCGGCGGAGCGAGCGCAGTCGCGGTCCGACGTCGGCGAGCATCTGCTCGAGCTCGGTGTCCATGCCGCCCATCTTTGCAGTCTTCGCAAATTTCCTACCGGGTCCGAGCCATCGGCTGCAACGATCCCCGACGAATGGGGATCGGCGCAGCGGGGATCCGCGCGCGGTCCGGACGAACCGACCGGAGGAATTGATCGTGCGACCTCAGCCCGGAATCAGCACCACGACGCCGCCGAACCCGCCACCGCATCCGCGGCAGGGACACTCGGCGGGGCCGGTCGATCCCGGGGGTAGCAGCGGCAGGAGGGGCTGGGTCGTGCTCGCCATCTGCTGCATGAGCCTCTTCGTGGTCGGGCTGGACACGACCATGGTCAACGTGGCCCTGCCGGCGATCGGGCAGGACATGAACACCGGCACCTCCGGCCTCGAATGGACGGTCAATGCCTACACGTTGGTCCTCGCGAGCCTCCTGATCTCGTCCGGCGCGGTGGCCGATCGGGTCGGGCGGCGACGGGTCTTCAAGCTCGGGCTGCTCGTATTCGGTGTCGCGTCTGCCGCGTGCGCGCTGGCGCCGTCCATCGGTCTCCTGATCGGTGCCCGGGTCGTGCAGGGCGTCGGCGGGTCCATGCTCAGCCCGGTCGCGTTGGCGATCGTGGTCAACGTGATCACCGATCCCAAGGAGCGGGCCCGAGCGATCGGGGTGTGGGCGGCGGTCTTCGGCGTCAGCATGGCCGCGGGGCCCGTGACCGGTGGCGCGCTGGTCGAGAGCTTCGGCTGGCGATCGGTGTTCTGGATCAACGTACCGGTGGTCGTGGCCGTCCTGCTGTTGACGGCATTCTTCGTCCCGGAGTCGAAGGGCCAATTGCCCAGAAGGCTCGACGTGCCCGGTCAGTTGCTGTTGATCGTCATGGTGGGCGGCACGGTGGCGATGCTCATCGAGGGCCCGCGAATCGGATGGGTTTCCCCCGTCGCGCTGATCGGATACGCGGTGGTCGCCGCCGCCACGGCCGGTTTCGTGTGGGCCGAGTCCCGGCGGCGCGAACCTCTCGTGGATCTTGGACTGTTCCGGCGAAAGCCGTTCACCGGAGCCGTCGTCGGAGCCGTCGTCGTGTTCGTGGCACTTAACGCGACCTTGCTGCTCGGTACGCTCTACCTGCAGGATTCGCGGGGGATGAGCGCCCTCGCCGCGGGCGCCGTCACCCTGCCGATGGCGCTCGGCGCCACGGTCTGCGCGCCGCTGTCCGGGATCCTCGTCGGACGGGTCGGCCCTCGGCGCCCGCTGCTGATCGCCGGTACCTTCACCACCCTCGGCGGCCTCTGCCTGGTGGCGCTGGACGACGACACCAGCATCCTGGTGTTGCTGGTGGCCTACCTGCTGCTCGGCATCGGCTTCGGATTCTCGAACGCCCCCATCACCAACACCGCGGTCAACGGCTTGCCGGCCGACCGTTCGGGAGTTGCGGGTGGGCTCACCTCCACCGCACGTCAATTCGGCGCCGCGCTCGGGGTCGCCCTCGCCGGTGGCGTCATCGCCACCGCCACACCCGCGGATCTGGCCCATGCCTCCCGGCCCGGCTGGATCCTCGTGGCCTGCTGCGGACTGCTGGTGCTCCTCGTCGCCCGGGTGTCGCCGACGGCGGGGAAGTCGAGCTGACCGACCCTGCGACGCCCGAACTCGGATCGCCGCGAAAAAGTTCGTGGCGGTGTCGATCCACGACCTTCCCCGTTCGACCTTTGGATGAGAGGGTCCGAGAGGGACCCGGACCACCGAGGGAGACAACGATGAAGTACATGCTGATCATGCGAGCCACCGACGAGGCCTTCGCGGGAATGATGAACACCGACTTCAACGAGATGCTCGAGACCGTCGGCAAGTACAACGACGAGATGATCAGGGCGGGGGTGCTGCTCGCCGCGGAGGGACTCGACGATGCCGCCGAGGGTGTGGTCGTCGACCACACCTCCGAGCAGCCCGTGGTCACCGACGGTCCGTACGGCGAGACCAAGGAGCTGTTCGGCGGGTTCTACCTCCTCAACGTGGCGTCGAAGGAGGAGGCGATCGAGTGGGCGAAGCGGTCGCCGATCACCGGCCCCGGCTTCAAGACCGAGATTCGCCGGGTCCCCACGATCGACGAGTTCCCGCAGGACAACGAGTGGATCAAGAAGGAGCGGGCGTGGCGCGAGGCCACGGGTCAGCTCTGAGTGGATCGACGGGCGATGGCAGATCCCACCGGCCGTGAGGCCGTCGCCGCAGTCTGGCGGATCGAGTCCGCGCGGATCGTCGGCGCGCTCGCGCGATACACCGGCGACTTCGCGCTGGCCGAGGATCTCGCCCAGGAGGCCCTGGCCGAGGCGCTCGTGACCTGGCCCCGCGACGGCGAACCCCGCAACCCCGCGGGGTGGTTGCTCACCGTCGGCCGTCGCCGCGCGATCGACGCGTTCCGCAGGCGCTCCGCCCTCGACGAGAGGTACACCGCCCTCGCCCACGACCTGGGCGAGGGTGGCGCCGTCTCGGGGAGCGCGCCGGTCGATCCGGCCCGGGATGCCGAGGACGTGCTGTGGGATCCGGACCAGATCGACGACGATGTGCTCGCCTTGATGTTCATCTCCTGCCACCCCGTGCTGTCGCGGGAGGCGAGGGTGGCGCTCACCCTGCGGGTGGTCGGCGGTCTGACCAGCGACGAGATCGCCAGGGCGTTCCTCGTCCCGACCGCGACCGTGCAGGCGCGGATCACCCGTGCGAAGAAGACCCTCGGGGCGGCCCGGGTGCCGTTCGAGGTGCCGTCGGCGCAGGATCGCGCCGAGCGGCTCGGCTCGGTGCTCAGCGTGGTCTACCTGATCTTCACCGAAGGGTCCTCGGCCAGCTCCGGTGGCGATCTGATCCGGTTCGACCTCGCGAGCGAGGCGCAGCGCCTCGCCCGGGTGCTGGCCCGGCTGATGCCGAAAGAGCCGGAGGCCCACGGCTTGCTGGCGCTGCTCGAGCTGACCGCTGCGCGATTCCCTGCCCGCACCGGCCCGGACGGCGAGCCGGTGCTGCTCGAAGACCAGGACCGCCGCCGCTGGGACCGCGCCGCGATCCGCCGGGGCCGCGCTGCTCTGGCCCGGGCGGGGCGGGTGGGCAGGGGACTGGGCGCCTACGGCCTGCAGGCGGCGATCGCCGAATGTCATTCCGTCGCAATATCGGTCGACGCGACGGATTGGGAGCGCATCGTGCTCATCTACGAGGCGCTGGGCAGGCTCGCGCCGTCACCGGTGGTGGAGCTCAACCGCGCGGTGGCGGTCTCGATGGCACAGGGCCCCGCCGCGGCGCTGCCGATCGTGGACGAGTTGGCGGCGGCCGGGGCACTGTCGACCTCGCAGCTGTTGCCGACCGTTCGAGGCGAGCTGCTCACCAGACTGGGACGCACCGAGGAGGCGCGCACCGAGTTGGAGCTCGCAGTTCGGCTGTGTGGCAATGCGCGCGAGCGGGCGGTGCTCGAGCGCAAGCTCGCCGACCTCGGCTGACCGCTCCGCCTCGACGTGTCCAGGTTGGCCGGATTGTCGCAATTTGCTCGTAATCTACTCGCCGACAACATAAATCGCATGCCCGGTACGACCCTCCATCGGCTGCGGCCGGGCCTGTGGTCCGGTAGGTTCCCGTGCTGTGACGAGCGCCAGCCAGAACCTTCCGTCCGTACTCATCTGCGGCGGAGGCATCGCCGGCAATGCCCTGGCGCTGCAGTTGACGCGCGCGGGCTTCCTGGTGACCGTCGTCGAGCGCGCACCCGTGCCGCGGCCAGGCGGTCAGGCCGTCGATCTGCGCGGCCCCAGCCGGGACGTGGCGGAACGGATGGGCCTGATGCCCGGCATCCGTGACCACCAGCTCGACGAGCGGGGCATGGTCTTCGTGGGCGACGACGGCCGTGAGCTGCTGCGGATGCCCGCCGAGATGTTCGGCGGTAATGGGGTGGTCGCGGACATCGAGATCACCCGCGGGGACCTGAACCAGGTGCTGTTGGACGCGATCGATGCCGCTGGCGGCGAGTTGGAATACCGCTACAACGAGTGGGTGGAGGAACTGAGGCAGGAGCCGAGTGGCATCGAGGTCACGTTCGCCTCCGGCGCCTGCGCGCGCTTCGACCTGGTCGTCGGTGCCGATGGCGTGCACTCGGCGACCCGTCGGCTCGTGTTCGGAGCCGAGGACGAGTTCGCGACCTACCTCGGCGGCTATATGTCGTTCTTCACCGTGCCGACCCCGGCCGGCATCGATCCGCACTGGTTCGCCATGCACTCGGTGCCCGGTGCCAGCAATGTCGGCCTTCGTGCCGATTTCGACCCCGCGACGTCGAAAGCCGTTGTCATGATCCGGATGCCGGCGGATCCGGCGTTGCACCGTGACACGGATGCTCAGCAAACGCTGATCCGCGAGCGCCTCGCCGAAGCCGGCTGGGAAGCGCCAGCCATTCTCGATGCCATGGCCGTCACGCCGGACTTCTACTTCGACGAACTGGCCCGGATCGACATGCCGACCTGGTCGAAGGGGCGGGTGACGCTGCTCGGCGACGCCGGTTACTGCGGTTCACCGCTGTCGGGCCAGGGCACCGCGATGGCGCTGGTCGGCGCCTACGTGCTGGCCGGGGAACTCGTCGCCTCCCCGGACGACCCGGCACGGGCGCTGGCCCGCTACGAGGAGGTCCTGCGGCCGTTCGTGGCCGAGGCCCAGAAACTGCCTCCGGGTGGCCTACGCTCGATGACGCCCAAGTCCCGCTTGGGGATTCGCGCCGGGAGGATGGTCAGCAAGCTGATGATGTCCCGTCTGCTGCAGCCCGCGATGGCCAAGGCGATGGCCAAGGCCGAGACCTACAGCCTTCCGGAGTATGCGAGCGCACCCGTCAGGGAGTGACCGGATCGACCTGCGGCGACAACAAGCCAAAACCACATAATGGTTCTGTGAAACCGGCTAGCGGTCTACTGTGAGGTGATGGTTGAAGCGGGACTGGCGGCGGACAAAGTGGACGGCGGGGTGCGCAGCATCGCCCGGGCAGTCGACGTGCTTCAGTTGTTCGACGTCGATCATCCGCGCCGCACGCTGCGCGAGATCGTGGCGCTGACCGGGCTGCCGAAGACCACCGCGGTGCGGGTGCTGGCCACCCTGGACGCCCTCGGTCTGATCGTCGATTCACGTGATTCCACCTACAGCCTGGGCGCGGGTTTCCTGCGCTGGGTCGATCTCGCGGGGTCCTTGTGGGAGGTCGGTGCGGACGCGCGACGCGTGATGACCCGTCTCGTCGACACCTGCGGTGAAACGGTCAACGTGTACATCCGCCGGGACCTCAGCCGAGTCTCGATCGCGCAGGTCGAGGGAACCGCCACCGTGCGCAGCGTGGTGAAGACCGGCGTCCCGTACCCCTCGAATTCGGCGCAGCCGCGAAGATCCTCCTCGGCGGTGCGCCCGAGTCGGTCCTGAGCCAGCTCGTCGAGTGCCGCACGGACCTCGATCTCGAAGCGCTTGGCAGCGAAGTGCTCGGCATCAGGAAAGCCGGATACGCGGTGACCCACGGCGAGCGCGAACTCGGCGCATCGGCCGTCGCGGCACCCATCCTCGCTGCCGATGGACGCGTGCTGGCTGCGCTGTCCATCGGCGGTCCCACCTCCCGATTCACCGCCGATCGGGTGGGCAGCTACGTCGACGCGGTCACCGAGTCCGCGGCAGAGATCAGCAGCATCGGTCTGGGAAGTGTGGAGGCGTTCCTGTGAACGAAGAGCACGAACACGACATCGAGGGCCGGGACTCGGGCACGAGCGTCGGACTGCTCGCGGGCGTCCGGGTCCTGGACATGACGAACGTCCTCGCGGGCCCGTTCGCCGGCTATCAACTCGCGCTCATGGGCGCCGATGTCATCAAGATCGAGACACCCGGGACCGGTGATCTCGCGCGCCAGCTCGGCGACAGCGCCGAGCTGAGCAGCGAGCGTCTCGGGACGTCCTTCCTGGCGCAGAACTCCGGGAAGCGTTCTGTCACGGTCAACCTCAAGACCGCGGGCGGCAAGGCAGTGTTCGAGAGGCTGGTGACGGGCGCCGACGTCCTGCTCGAGAACTTCCGGCCCGGTGTCCTCGAACGACTCGGATTCGGTTGGGACCGGCTACGTTCCATCAATCCCCGCCTGGTGTACTGCGCAGTCTCCGGGTTCGGCGCCGACGGACCCATGCGGACCAGGCCCGCGTACGACCAGGTCGTCCAGGGGTTATCGGGGATCATGTCGGTCACCGGCACTCGCGACACCGCGCCGCTGCGGGTCGGCTACCCGGTGTGCGACAGCTTCGGTGGTCTCGCTGCGGCCTTCGCCGTGTCCTCGGCGCTGGTGCGGCGACAGCGCACAGGGCAGGGTGCCTACCTCGACACCTCGATGCTCGATGCCGCCCTCACCTCGATGGGATGGGTGGTCTCCGATCACCTCATCGCCGGCCGCGAACCGACACCGATGGGGAACGAGAACATCACTTCGGCGCCGTCCGGCACCTTCCGGACCGCCGACGGAGCCCTCAACATCGCCGCGAACAAGCAGGAACAGTTCGAGATCCTGTGCCGAATCCTCGACCGCCTCGAGCTTGTCGACGATCCGCGCTTCGCCACCCGCGAGGACCGCAAACTCAACAGGGACGTGCTGCGCGAGGAGCTCGAGACATCGCTCAAGGCCAGGTCGGCCGCGGAATGGGACGAGATCTTCCTTGGCGCCGGAGTCCCCGCGGCCCCGGTGGTGTCGGTACCCCAGGCCCTGCGCTCGGAACAGGTCGCCCATCGCGGTCTGGTTGCCACCGTCGAGTCGCCGGCTGTCTGCGGCGGCACCTTGCAGGTTCTCGGGCTTCCCACACATGTCGACGGACATCCGGTGTCACCCGCCTCGCCCGCACCGAGGCTGGGTGAGCACACCGACGAGATCCTCGCCGAGATCGGCTACGGCCGGTCCGAGATCGACCGTCTCCGTGAGGATCACGCGATATGAGCGACGCGCGCGACGACGCGCTGTCCCGCACCAGCACCCGTGACGTCGTCGGCTGGTGGTCCACCGCGATCAGCGACATCGAGCCGGGCATCATCCGTCTGCGTGGGTACCCCGTCGAGCAGCTCATCGACGGGGTCGGATTCGTCGAGATGATCTGGCTCATGGTGCGGGGCGACCTACCGGCGCGTGGGCAGGCATCGCTGCTGGAGAAGGCGCTGGTGTCCGCGGTCGACCACGGTCCGCAGGCGCCGTCGATCGCGGCGGCCCGCATGGCCGCGACCTGCGGGGTCGGCCTGCACGGCGCCATCTCCACGGGAGTGGGCCTGCTCGGCGACGACCATGGCGGCGCCGGGCAGCAATGCGTGGAGGTCCTCGACGGGATCCGCCGAGCCACCCTCGAGGGTGCAGGCCTCGGGCAGGCCGTGCAGCGTTCCCTCGACGAGTTCGCTTCCGACCGCCGTTACGTACCCGGTTTCGGACACCGCTTCCACCCACGCGACCCCAGGCGTGACCCCCTGCTCGCCGCGGTGCGGCGTCATGTCGAGCTCGGCACGGTCACCGGGGAGCACCTCGTCGTCGCCGAGGAGATCGAACGTCAACTCGCGCAACGACATGACCGCCCGGTGCCGATGAACATCGATGGGGCCACCGCGGTCATCTACGCGGAGCTCGGATTCGCGCCGGAGCTGGCCCGCGGCCTGTTCATCCTGTCCCGATCGGTCGGGATCCTCGCGCACGCCTGGGAGGAGCGCGAGGGCGGTCGCCGCATCAAGGGGCCGCTGCCACCGCCACTGCTCGCCGCCTACACCGGGCCTGGTGCACGGGCGGTGCCCCGTCGCGAGAATGCCGACCACCGCGCTGGCTAGCCTGGGTGGGTGCCCGGAAACTCGAGCTTTCGAATCACTCGCCTGCGAACGTTGATCGAGCATCCACGCACCGGCGCCGGTGAACGGGCTGCGGCGCAGCGGATGCTCGATCGGGTCCTTGCGAAGGACAACCGGAACGGCGCCGGTGGCCGCGCCCACGGTGCGCGGCACGATCGAGTCGGCAGGCATGCGAGTCTCTCGCACATCGCGGACGCGATCCGCGACGACATCGCGTTCGCGCGAGTGGTCTTGGCGACGGACACCGCGCCGGGGCAGCTGGCCGTGCACGATCCGATTCGCGATGCCCCGCCTGGGATCACCTACCTGGTCGAGACGCCGCACGATGCCGGCGTCGTCATCACGATCGACGACGTCCCTCGGGACTGGGGGTGGGTGTCCGAGGACGGCATCGAGACCGTCAGCCCGGCGCTGCGGGCGCTCGCCGACGAACTGGCCGAGATCATGAACGGCTACAACCGCGGTGGTGCGGGCATCGAGCGGCGGTTCTTCGGAAGTGTTCGTGTGCGCGGCGAGACGCTGGTGTGGGGGTCACCCGGCTCCTGACGCCGTCACCGCACGCTGGAAGTGCGCGCACTGACTGAAATCCTCGTGGTCACAGCCCAATGCGCATTCGATGAGCTCGAGTGAGGCCTGGGCCGCGGAGATGCGGGCGCGCAGGGCGTCGGCCTCCGCGCGCAGCAGGTCTCGCCGCGCGGCAGGAGAGGTCGTGGCCACCAGTGTGCCGATGGTGTCCAGGGAGAGACCGGCGTCCTTGGCCCGCAGGATGACGGCCACGCGGGTGAGGTCGGATTTGTCGTAACGGCGGCGGCCGGCGGCGTCGCGTACCGGGCTCAGCAGTCCCATCGCCTCCCAGTGCCGCAGCACGTGGCCGGCCAGGCCGAAGCGCTCCGCGAGCGCGCCGATGCTCATGGTCTCGTCGTCCGTCACAGTGCTTCGCCCCCTTGACTTCATGTCCACCTTAAGTCGCAGCCTGGCAGTCATGAACACGGAAACTCAACAGAAGCAGCGATCGACCGATCAACTGATCGCGCTGCTCGACGCTGCCGACCGGCTGCCTGCTGCTGTGGAACTGCGCGAGCTGTCCTATCGGTTGCTGGGCGCAGGCCCGCACCTCTCCGTCGTGGATGTGGGCTGTGGCGCCGGCCGTGCGGTCGCGGAGCTGGCCGAGCGCGGGGCGCACGCGCTCGGCGTGGATCCGGACGTGCGAATGATCGCGGCCGCGCGTGGCCGCTGGCCCGAGGCGGATCTCCGGATCGCGGGCGCGTACGAGCTGCCCCTCGCGGATGCATCGATGGACGGCTACCGGTCGGACAAGGTCTTCCATGAACTGGCCGAGCCCGAGCGGGCCTTGGCGGAGGCGAGGCGGGTGCTTACTCCGGGCGGACGGATCGTCCTGATCGGACAGGACTGGGACACCTTCGTCGTCGACTCCGACGACCCTGGCCTCACCCGCGCCATCGTGCACGCCAGGGCCGACCTCATTCCGGGCCCGCGCGCGGCCCGCCGCTACCGTAACCTGCTGCTGGACGCCGGTTTCGGCGGTGTGACCCTCGAGGTACACACCGGGGTCTTCACCGGGACGCAGATGTTGCCGGCGCTGGTCCGGCTGGCTGAGGGTGCTCGCTCCGCCGGCGCGGTCACCGCCGAGCAGGCGGATTCGTGGATCGGTGAACAGCGTGCTCGCGCAGATGTGGATCGGTTGTTCCTGGCCCTGCCCGTGTTCGTGGCCGCCGCGACCGCCCCTCGCTGAGCGGTCGGCCTAGGCGGGTTCCTGGCCGGAGCCCCAGCCCTGTCGGTGTAGCCGCTCGACACCGTCGAGCAGGAGATCGAGGGTGAACTCGAACTCGAACTGGTCGTCGCAGCCGGTGCCCACCACCGAGTGCTCGTCGTGCGGGCGGCTGGCGGCGACCGCCGCGATGTGGGGGTAGGCCTCGGCCAGCCGCGCGGCGGCGGCCGCGGGGACTTCCTGATCGGCGCGGGCGGGGTCGTCGTAGAGCTCCTGGGTGAACCCGAAGATGCGGCTGCCCAGTGCGTGCATGACGTGATGGGTGAGGTCGATGGACAGGCCTCCGGCGATGAACGCCGCGATGGTGGAGTCCATGTAGGCCAGCACCGCCGGGGTCGGGGCGGTCCTCGACTCCATGACGCGTCGCGCCCACGGATGCCGGAGCAGCATGGCGCGGGCGGACAGGATGCGGGATCGGATCGCCTTCCGCCACGGCAGGTTTGGGTCCGGGGCGTCGATCTCGGTCACAACGGTGTCCACCATGGCGTCGAGGAGCTCGTCCTTGTTGGCCACGTGCTTGTAGAGCGCCATCGGGACCACACCCAGCTCCTGCGACAGTCGGCGCATGTTCACCGCCTCGATCCCGTCCGAGTCGGCCAGGGCAATGGCGGTGGCCAGCACGCGATCTCGATTCAGGGGCGTGCGGCGGGCATCCGTCTTGCTGCGGGCCATCGGCTCCGTCCTCTCCTGCAGGCCACCCGCCATCGGTTGACAGGTGTACTTCGTACACCTTAGCGTTCTGGCTGATGGTGTACTACGTACACCTCTGGATTCCTAGGGAGTTGCGCAATGACCTCAGCACGAAGGACCGCAATGGCCGCCGGTGTGTGGTTCCTGATCACCGAGGTCTCGGCGATCGCGGGGCTGGCCCTCTATCAGCCGGCACTCTCGGATCCCGGCTATGTCGGCGGCGCCGTTGCCGACGGCCGGGTGCTGCTCGGCGCCCTCTGTGAACTCGTCCTGATCGCGGCCATCATCGGCACCGCCGTCACGCTGTACCCGGTCATCCGCAGGCAGAACGAGGGCCTCGCCCTCGGTCACGTCGCCGGTCGCATCCTCGAGGCCGCGATCATCACCGTCGGCATCGTCAGCGTGCTGTCGCTGGTGACGCTGCGGCAGGGCGGCGCGGCCGCAGGCGCGGACGAGGGCGCACTCGTCGCGGTCGGGCAGTTGCTGGTCGCCATCCACGACTGGACGTTCCTGCTCGGCCCGAGCGTGGTGCTGGGTGTGAACAGTCTGCTGCTGGCCTACCTCGTGTACCGGTCTGACCTCGCGCCGCGACCCATCGCCGTGCTCGGGCTCGTCGGCGGACCGCTCGTCACCGTCTCCGCGATCGCCGTGCTCTTCGGGCTCTATGGCCCTGCCGCCCATGCCATTTCCGCGCTACCGGTATTTGCCTGGGAGGTCAGCCTCGCCGTCTACCTGATCGCCAAGGGCTTCAAGTCGATTCCCGTCGCGGATCGCACCGTCGGCTCGGGCAGCCTGCGCCCCGAGCCGTTGGTGGTGTGAGTTCGGTGCCGTTTGGCGGTGGGGCTGATGGTCCGGCGGCCGCGCGACTAAATAGTTAACTCTTGGCATTGCCAATCATTGGTTTGCATGTGTACCGTCGCCTCGGAACAACCAAACGTCGGGCATGACGCGACTACTCAGTTGGATGGGTAGAGCTGTCGCTGCCCTCGAGCGGAGGAGTCGGTCGCATGATTCAAGAGTTGTCCTATGTCGGAATCGGCTCGCCCCGGTCCGAGGAATGGCGGACTTACGGTACGAAGCTCCTCGGGGCGATGCTTGCTTCGGACGGGCCGGACGGTGCGGTCCGTCTGGCGGTCGACGACATCAACTTCCGGATTGCGATCCACCCCGGCGAGGAGGACGAGTTCCGTTACGCGGGATGGGGAATGGCGAATGAGACAGACCTACACGCATTCGTGGAACACCTCGAATCGCACGGGGTGGTGGTCCACGCGGGTGATCCCGAACTCCTGGCCGAGCGAGAGGTTGCCGAGCTGGCATGGTTCGAAGACCCCTGGGGCATTCGGCACGAGCTGACGTGGGGAAAGGCGGCTACGCCCCTGTCGTTCTCGACTGGCCGGACGATGCGCGGGGGCTTCGTCACCGGCGACCAGGGGCTTGGGCACGTTGTGTTTCAGGTTCCGGACATCGAGAAGGCCAATCGGTTCTACGTCGATATCCTCGGCTTCCGGCTTTCGGATCGGATCACGACCAAGTACTTCAGCGTGCGCTTCTATCACATCAACGGTCGCCACCACTCGCTCGCGCTGTCGGAGTTTCCTGGTCACGTCGGCTTCAATCATCTGATGCTCGAAGTCGAGCACATGGATGACCTCGGCCGTCTGATCGATCTACTCGACACACGCGACACCGACGTGATGCAGTCCCTGGGCAGGCACACCAACGACCTCATGACTTCCGTCTATATCGGGAGCCCTTCGGGATTGCAGATCGAGTATGGATACGGAGGGTTGACCGTCGACGACTTGAGTTGGGTCGCTCGGACCTACGGCAGGCCCAGCTATTGGGGGCACAAGCTCTCTGATGTCGCGAAGTCTCGCCTACCGGGAATCGTCAAGCCCATCGCCGCTGGTGCCTAGTGGCAACGAGGTCCCGGCATATCCGATGTCCACGCCCAGCGTCGAATGTCGCCAAACTCCGCTGCGTACAGAGCTATCGCGTGGCGCTGACCTCTGCGGCCGCGTCATAGATCCGAGCGGAGAGCTTGTCGAGGAGCGTTCGATCCCGGGCGGTCAGGGAAGCGAATATGGTGGCCTCCACCTCGTCCAGCGCCTTGTCTGCCTCACTCAGCTTGGTACGGCCGGCTTTGGTGATCGTCACGATCTGGCGGCGCCGGTCAGCGGGATCGCGCTCCCTAACGATGAACTGGCTCTCTTGCAGGCCGTCGAGATAGGCCACGATGTCGCCCGGGTCGATTACGACGCGAAGCGCGAGTTCCTTTTGGTGAGAAGGGCCGAGTTCGTGCAGCGTGCTGAGAATTGCGTGGTGGTTCGGCAGTAACCCCGTGCCTGCCAGCGTGTCTGCATAGCATTGGCGAACCCGTAAAGCCGCTCTGACCAGCACGTACCCTGGCCGACTTGAAAGCTGGGGTGCGCTGGAGTGGTTAGACGAACTCATGCAGGCATTATAGGGATGCCAAGTATTGGAGCAGCCAATTATTGGTTGACCTGATGCTGGCCATGGGTCGGGCATTCCGCCGCGAGTCTGGCAAGCATGCTCCATTGTCGATCTCGGTCATGCCGCAGCGCTGATGCTCATCTCCGTGCACAGGCGACTGTCTTATGGTTCAGTATGGTGAATCATTTACTGCTTCGATCGGAGTTGCTATGGACCTGTTGATGGCCGGGGTGACCGGCGGCACGGGGAGGCTGGCGTTGGAGCGGGCGCTGGACGCCGGGCATCGGGTGGTGGCGGTCGCCCGTAGGCCGGAGTCGGTGGCGGCCCGGCCGGGGCTGCGGGTGATCGGGGGCGACGTGCTGCAGGGCGGGCAGTGGCAATCGGAGGTCGGCGACTGCCGGGCCGCCCTGTCCTGCCTGGGCAGCACGGATCGCAAGCATCCGACGACCGTCTACTCGCAGGGAACCGCGAACCTGTTGGACGCACTGGCCGGCGGGCCGGAGCGGCGGCTCGTCTGTCTCTCCTCGGCGGGCCTTGAGATCGCCCCCGGCACCCCGTGGGCCCAGCGGATGGTGACCCGGCTGGTGATCCAGCCGCGGTTCCGGCACGGATACGCCGACATGGCCCGGATGGAGGAGTTCGTCTCGGCGCAGGACGTGCGGTGGACCATCATCCGACCGCCGATGCTGACCGATGCCGCCTCGGCGGGTGAGGCCCGGGCGGCCGTGAACCGGCACCTGGACGAGCCGCGGTCGATCGGCCGTGCCGCCCTGGCCGACTATGCGGTTCGGATCCTGGGAGACCCCACGACCTGGAAGGGGACGGTCGAGGTCTCGGCCTGACCGAAACGTCGGCCCTGCGCCGCGCGACGCTTTCCGTCGCGCGGCGCAGGCGGGTGGGGCAGGCGGGTGGGGCAGGCGCGGGCCGCTCAGGATTGGGCGCGGTAGCCGGGGTGCACGTCCGGCTCGATGCCGTGACTGGTGGCCACCTTCGCCAACAACTCGCCGAGGGTGTGTTGCTCCTCGGCCGACAGCGCCTCGACCAGGTCGGCCTCGTGTGCCTCGCCGATCTCACGCATCTGCGCCATCACCGCGCGGCCGCCCACCGACAGGTGCAGCTCGTAATTGCGACGATCCCGGGCGCTGCGTTGACGCTCCACCAGCCCCTTGGTCTGCAGGCCATCGACCAACGCCACCACCCGACTCGGCACCACGCCGAGCTTGGTCGCCAGCGCCTGCTGGCTCATTCCGGGATCGGTCGCGATCAGCCGCAGCAGGCCGACGTCGCTGGGCTGCAACTCCAGCGCGGACAGTCGCTCCGCGAACCGGGCGGTGGCGTACATGCCGAGCTGGGACAACAGGAAGCTCACCCGCTGCGCGGGCGGTCGGAACGGCTGCGCCGCGGGGTCGGTGGCCATGTCCGCACCATACCATTGACACGCAATCATTCTGTGCTATGAATGATTGCATGACTGGAATCAATAAGCTCGACGGAGCCGACCTCACCGGTCGGGTGGCGTTGGTGACCGGCGCGTCCGGATCGATCGGGGCCGCGGTCAGTCGCGCCCTCGCCGACCGCGGCGCGGCGGTGGCCGTGCACGGTCGCACCGAGGATCGGCTGACCGCGCTGGTGCAGCAGATCCGCGGGTCCGGCGGCACGGCCACCGCTCACCTCGGCGACGCGCGCGATCCCGACCATCTGGCGGAGCTGACCGAACGGGTGTCCGCGGACCTCGGGCCGATCGACATCGCGGTCCCGCTGGCCGGGGGTGCGGGCGCGCCGGAGCCGTCGGCGGCGATGAGCGCGCAGCGCTGGCGCGAGGTCATCGAACTCGACCTGACCTCGACGTTCCTCACCCTGCGGGCCGTCCTACCCGGAATGGTCGGGCGCGGCGACGGGCGGATCGTCACCGTCGCCTCCAGCGCCGGACGCCGAGCGTCACAGGCCAATGCCGCCTACGCCGCGGCCAAGGCGGGCGTGGTGATGCTGACCGAGCACCTGGCAAAGGAGCACGCAGGCAACGGCATTCGGGTCAACTGCGTGGCGCCGTCCATCGTGGAGACCGACACGCTGCGGGACCGAATGCCCGCCGCGCAGCTGGCCGCCATCGCCGGACACGTGCCGCTGCGCCGCATCGGCCAACCCGCCGACATCGCCGAGACCGTCGCGTTTCTCGTCTCGGACGCGGCGGGCTGGATCACCGGGAACACCATCGACATCACCGGAGGGATGACGCTGTGAACGAGAACGCGTATGACACGAATAGTGCCGTCGGACAGCGACCGAGCGGACCGTCGGGCGGCGTGCAGACGCTCGACCGGGTTCCCGGTCCTGCGCCCGGGAGGCGGCCGCAGGACGGGCCGCCGCTGCCGCCGGTGGCGATCGCCGCCGTCGCGCTGTTCATGGCCTCGCTGGTGCTGCCGATCGTCCTGGGTGGCGGGGCCGTCTACCCCTCGCCGTTCGCCTCGGGGGAGGAGATCGTCGGCTACTTCCGGGACCACTCGGACCAGGTGCTGGTCGCGAGCCTGCTGCAGTTCGCCGCCTCGCTGCCGCTGGCCGTCTTCGCCGCGGTCGTGTCGGTTCGGCTCAATCGTCTCGGGGTGCAGGCGCCGGGGCCGCGGATCGGTTTCGCGGGCGGCATCCTGGCCGCGGTTGCGCTGGCGATGTCGGCCGGCTTCAGCTGGGCGGTGACCCGGCCGGAGGTCCTTGCGCACGAGGAACTGATCCGGCTGCTGCACGACCTGGCCTTCGTCACCGGCGGGGCCGGGTTCGTGGTGCCGCTGGGCCTGCTCGTGGCCGGCATCGCAGTGCCCGGGCTGCTGGCCCGGTTGCTGCCCCGCTGGCACGCCTGGGCGGGCCTGGTGATCGCGGCGGTGGCGATGGTCGCGACGCTGTCCGTGGCGTTGCCCGGCCTGTCGATCCTGCTGCCGATCGCTCGCTTCCCGGCCTTCGCCTGGATCGTGTCGGCGGCCTTCTTGTTGCCGCGCCGGCGAGCCCGGCGTGGCGAAATCACTGCGAATCAAGGGAGTTCACGATGAGCAATCCGATGTTGCCCAAGCTGGTGCGGTTTCAGCGGCCGGATCGGGCGCTGCCATGGGCGCGGCCGGACCGGGCCACCGAGGCTGCGGTGTTCGGTACCGATCTGGCGGGATATGAGGCCGCGTTGGCCGATCTGGATCGTCAGCGGGACGAGGCCGCCGACCGGCTTATCGCGGACGCGGGGGTGGCGGATCGGTTGCGTCGCCTGCCGTTCGCCGCGGGGGAACGCATCGTGGCGATCGGCGAGAGCACCACGGCCGACCGATTGTCCTGGTTCGAGGTGCTACGCACACTGATCGCTCGGCACCGGCCCGACCTGGGGTTGGAGCTGACCAACCTCGCGGTGTCGGGGGCGTCCACCGCAGGGACGCTGGCCGGACTGGCCGGGATCCGCAGGCAGCCGGCCGATCGGGTGTTCATCCTGTTGGGCGGCAACGACATCCAGCGGTACGGTGTCGACGGGCCACGGCTGGTCAGCGAGGCCGAGACCGAGCGGAACCTGAGGCTGCTCCGCGAGCGAGCATCCGGCGATGCGGCGCAATGGATCTGGCTGACCCCGCCGCCGGTGGACGAGGCGGCAGTCGCCGCGTTCCCGTTCTTCGGCGGCGCGGGACTGCACTGGTCCAACGACGACGTCCGACGCACCTCCGGTGCGGTCCGCCGGATCGCGGGGACCGGGACCTGGTGATCGACACGAGCCCGGCCGTCACGGGGCCCGAATCGTTGCTCGAGGACGGGGTCCATCCCCAGGCCGCGACCCAGGCGGCCGTGGCGGGCCTGGTCTTGGACGCATTGACCCGGTGACGAGGTGGCGGATGGGTCAGGATGGTCCGCATGCGTGAGATCACCCTCGACCTCGACGAGGTCCGGTTGCGGGCCCTGACCTGGGGCCCGCAACCGGACGGTTGGCGGTTCTGCTGCACGGCTTCCCGGACACCGCGCACACCTGGCGGTACCTGGGACCCGCACTGGCCGAGGAGGGTTGGCGGGTGGTCGCCCCGTTCACCCGCGGCTACGCCCCCTCGGCGGTGCCGGCGGACGGCAGCGGACACATTGCGGCCCTGATGGACGACGCCGTCGCCATCCACGCCCGGCTCGGCGGCGGGTCCGACGCCGCGCTGGTCGGACACGACTGGGGAGCGGTCACCGCGAATGCGCTGGCCGCCCACGCCGAGAACCCCTTTGTCGCCGTGGCGGCGCTGTCGGTCCCGCCGTTCGCGACAATGCGGACGCCTGCCGCGCTCCGGGTGCTCCCACGCCAGCTGCGCAACAGTTGGTACGTCCTGTTCAACCAGATCCCGATGCTGCCCGAGCGCGTCGCGGAGCCGCTGATCCGCCGGTTGTGGGCCGACTGGTCACCCGGGTACGACGCGAGCGAGGACCTGCCTGCCGTGTTGGGGGCGATCGCCCTTCCTGCGCACCGCCGGGCCGTCTTCGCGTACTACCGGAACGTGGCCCGGCCGTTCCCGCGCCTGCCCGCGCGTTACCGGCGCTGGGCCGGTGCCGAGATGCGGCTGCCGTTGATCCCGACGCTCTACCTCCACGGCGAAGACGACGGCTGCCTCGATCCGCGGCTCGCTGCCCTTGTGGGGCCAGGCCTCCCACCGGGCAGCGAGGCCCACCTGATCGCGGGCGCGGGCCACTTCGTCCAGCTCGAGGAGCCGGCGGCGGTCAACGCCCGCATCCTGGAGTTCCTCGGCCGGCGGTGAGGCCGTCAGCTCGAGACCACGCGCAGCCCACCGGGCGAGCGGTCCCCGTCCTCGCGTGATCTACCGAGCGAAGTCGATCTGCCTGCGGCCGTTGGACAGCGCGGTGACGACGCAGGTGCCGAGCGGTCCGGTGCGGTCGTAGAGGGTGGCGGTACCGATCGAGACGCCCTCGGAGGTGACCGTGTTCTCGGCGCGGAGGCCGAGTTCGTACCCGACCGGGAGTCTCGACAGGGTGAGTGTCATGTCGGTGTTGATGTAGCCGGCGCCGTGGGAACCCCAGTGGCAGACGTGGTTCGTGGTGTCGCCGAGCACCGCAGCGCGCTGGAACGGCGAGATCGGTTCGCCGTCGACGAGCGGGGGAAGGCTGTGCCACGAGGTCTTGCGGTCGGCGTTCTGGTTCGCCGCGAAGTCGTGGGTCCACTCCCGGTCGCCGCTCTTGAACAGCGGCGGAGCCCCGTCCGGGGACACGCACCCCTCCGACGGCACCGGCAGGTCCGCCTCCGGGCTCCACATCCGGCCTGCGGGCTCAGGGCCGGTGGTCAGGAACACCGCCGAGGCGCGTGTCCGCACCTCTCCGTCCTGCACGATGGAGGCGTCGGCGACGGTGATCCGTGTGCCCTGACGGACCACCTCGCTGCGCACCTCGATCGGGGCGTTGAGTACCGGCCTGAACAGGTCCGCGGTCATCCGGGCCGGGACGAACCCAGCGGGACAGTGCGTTTCGAGGCTCCGGGCGAGCAGGCCGCACACGGCGTGACCACCCACCTGGGTCGGTGTCCAATGGCTCACCGCGAACTCTTCCGCCTCGAACCGATCTCCACGTCTGGTGAAGAAACTGACCATCGTCGCCAAACCCCCTGTTGGATACGCCTCGAGTGTATGTCTGTCGCCTAACTCCCTGCGGGCGAACGTGTCTGGGCGCTGATGGTCGTTCCCATCCAGCGGCGCAGGTATCCCCGCAGCTCCTCCTCGCTGCGGGGCGGGTCGCTGGGCGAGATGAAGAACGACTGCATGGTCCGCAGGGCGTACTCGACGAGCTCGCGGAGCGAGTTCTCGTCGTACCCGTGGCCCTCCCAGTCGACGTCGAAGCGCCGGATCATCGTCATGCCGAAGGCGCGCGCCTCGTCCGACGTGAGCCCGTAGGCGCCGACGTTCGAATGCGAACCCGAGAGCAGGATGCCCAGGTGAGGGATGCGATGTACCTCGTCCAGCGTGTAGATCACGCCCTCGGTCATCGCCTCGGCGGGGTCATTGAGGCCGTGCACGTGCTGCGTCAGTCGATCGAGGAAACCGTCGACGGATGCGATGGCCGCGGCCCGCATGAGGGCCTCGGCGCTGGGGAAGTAGCGGTACACCGTCTGACGAATGACGCCGAGCGACTCCGCGACGTCCGCGATGCTGATCGCCGACCCGGTGCGCGAGATCACCTCGACCGCGGCATCGACGATGCGGCGCGCGGCCTCCTCATCGTCGACCGGCGGCCGGCCACCCCATCCACGTCTGCGTGCCACCGAGCGGACGGTACCAGCACCGCATCCGGCCGCCTCGCGAACAGCGGTGGATTCGACCAAAGTGATCATACACAAATCGGATAGTTTGTATGATCACTGCGAATGCGACCCCACCTGCCCTGACAGGGGTTCGCCGGCGCCAACGGAAACGAGGAATCGCGCATGACAGATCTGAAACCCCGGAAGATGGACTTCGGGTTCGAGGGCGAGGACGTCCCATTCCTGTGGAACCCGGACAACCCGGCGTGGTCGAGCATGTCCAACGCGGTCTCGTTCCTGGCGATCGGCTTCGAGAAGATGATCGTCAAGCTGATTCTGCAGGCGAAGCCGCTGATCACAGATCCGGAGGTCGCGGCGGAGGCAGTCGCGTTCATGCGTCAGGAGGGGCACCACTCCACCGCACACCGCCAGCATGTGAACGCGCTGATCCGGCGCTACCCCGGCCTGCAGAACACCCTCGACGCGGTGACCGGCGAGTTCGACCTCCTCACCGAGCGGACCTCGATCAACTACAGGCTGGCGTACACCGCCGACCTGGAGGCCACGTTCACCCCGGTGTTCAAGCTGATGCTCGACAACGAGGCCACCCTGTTCCGGCCCGGCGACGACCGGGTCGCGTCCCTGTTCATCTGGCACTTCGTCGAGGAGGTCGAGCACCGCAGTTCGGCGCTGATCATCTACGACTCCGTCGTCGGAAACGAGCTGTATCGGATGCGGATGGCTGCGTCGATCTTCGCGCACGTGATGAAGTCGATCCGGATTGCGTGCGCCGGCTTCAACCAGCACGTTCCGCTGTCCGAGCGGAAGGTCGACTCGATGTCGATGTTCGCCCGGCACCGGGCCAAGCAGAAGGTGCTGACCGCCTTCGCGCCGTACCTGACCAAGGGGCCGATGCCGCGCGCGTTCGACGGCCTGCCGATCGGTGAGCAGCTCGCCGCCCTGTCCGGCGCCGTCCGCAGCCAGATGCCCGGACACAAGCCCGAACACGAGAAGCTGCCCGTCCTCGCCGACGAGTGGTTCACCCGCTACGACGCCGGCTACGACTGCACCCGCTGGTACACCGCGGACTCGCAGAAGCCCGAGGCCGAGCCGGTCTCCGCGGGGGCGAACTGATGTCGGACCACTGTTCGCCCACCTTCTCGGATCTCGCGACCCGCCTTGGCTTCTCGTGTGAGGAGGCCGGTGGGCTGGTCGAGGTCCGCAACCCGTTCGCGCTGGAGAACTGGACCCTGCCGGTCCTCGAGTTCACCATTGTCCTCGGGGCGGTGCTCGCGCTCGTCTACGCGATCCTGCGGCTGCGCAGGCACGGTGATCCCACCAACCTGGTGCTGTGGTTCGGTGCCACCGCGTTCCTGTTCGTCATCGAGCCGCCGATCTACTTCCCTGCCACGTTCGGCACCGAGGACTACCTGGGCACGATGTTCGCGCACAACGTGTTCACCGTGGACTTCCTGTGGGGTCGCCTGCCGCTGTACATCGTCGCGATCTACCCGTTGATGGCCACCATCGCGTTCGAGATCGTCCGGATGCTCGGAGTGTTCCGGAAGTACGGTGTGCTCCTCGGCGCGGTGTGCGTCGGCTTCGTGCACCACGCGTTCTATGAGATCTTCGACCAGCTCGGGCCTCAGCTGCGCTGGTGGGAGTGGACGCTCGACAACAAGGTCAACCTGCCCTTCTTCGATTCGGTTCCGCTGCCGAGCGTCGTGGTGTTCGCGGCGCTGTGGCCGATGTCGTTGGCGCTGTGCGTCCAGTTCTTCGTCGGCAGGCACGTCGATGCGGGCCGGCGCTTCTCCGGCCTGCAGCTGGTGTGGCGCACCGTGGTGATCGGCCTCGCCGCCTCTGTCGGGGTGTTCGTGCTCCCGCTGCCTGCGACAGTCTTCGGCATGGGGAGCGACACGGCCCGCGGGTTCCTCTACGCCGCGGAGTTGGCCGTGCTCTCGGTCGTCGCGGTCATGGTCCTGGTGCGGCAGTGGTCGCACCTGCGGCAGGAACCGTCGGATGCGCCCGGGTACCGGGATGGCTTCGCCCAGTGGTACGCCGTCGTGTACCTGGCCGTGATGGGGGTGTTGTGGATGTCGGCGCTACCCGACTTCTTCGGCGCCGTCGACGGGGTCACCACGAACGGCGATCCGGTCGGGAACCTCTGGTACACCATCGCGTGTTTCGCCGTCGCGATCCTGTGTGTGGCGGCCACTTTCACCGTGGCGCGCGGGCAGTCGAAGGACGGTGGAGAGCCGGTGTCCGGCGAGAGCGCGGTGACGCAGCCGGCCTAGGTCGGTGTGATGCGTGGACACGGTTCGAGGCCCGTCGCGTGTGACGGGCCTCGAACCGTGTCCCGGGCCGTTCTCGGTCAGTCCGCGCACATCGCGGCGTCGACGACCTGCTGCGCCGCGCCGACGGAGTCCTCGCTCATCGGGATGTGATTGAGGGTGAGCGTGACCGCACGGCCGTTTGCGTCGACGCCGCCGGAGGTGCCGAACCCGGGGATACCCCCGCCGTGCCCCCAGATCTCGTTCCCACACGAGCTGTGCACGCGGACGAGTCCCAGGCCGTATGCGTCCTTCGGGCCGCGGTCGAACGGCACGGTCTGCTTCATCTCGGCGAGCCGGTCCTGCGATACGAGGTCGCCGCGAAGCAGCGCCGCGAAGAACGTGTTGAGATCGGCGCCGGTCGCGACCATGGCGCCCGCGGTATCCGCCCACGACACGTCGCCCACGGTGACGTCGACCTGCTGCTCGCCGATCCGGTGATATCCGTTGGCGTGCGGTCCGCGGATCTGTGTCTCCCCGGAACCCGGGAAGTAGGTGTCCTTCAGCCCGAGCGGATCGATGATGCGTGTGGCGATCTCCTGCGCGGCGGGGCGGCCCGTGACCTTCTCGATGAGCATCCCGAGCAGGATGTAGTTGGTGTTCGAGTAGACGGCCTCGTTCTTGGCGGCCGGACCGGGCGGCAGAGCCATCGCGATCCTCACGAGCTCGGTGGGCGTGTAGTGCCCCACGGGTTCGTCGTTCATCGCGATCCGCAGCTGTCCTGGCTTGACGTCCTCCGGCTTCGCTCCGCCGGGCGCGAGGTAGTCCGTCAGTCCGCTGGTGTGCTGCAGGAGATCGCGGACGGTGACCCGGTTACCGTCGTTCCCGTTGCCCGCCACGATTCCGGGCAGGTAGTGCTCGACGCTCGTGTCGAGGTCGACCGTTCCCTCGTCGACGAGCTGCATGACGACGGTCGCGACGAAGGCCTTTGTGTTGCTACCGATCCTGGCCCGTGCGTCATCGGGGATCGGCTCGCCGGTGGCGGTGTTGCCCACACCCGCGCGGAGGACGCGCGTGCCGCGGTCAGGATCTGTGATCACCAGCTGCGCGCCGGGAATCCCCCGCTCGGTGACGGCGTCGAGCCTCTGCTGTATCGGGGCATCGGGCGACGGGGCGGACTGCGCGGAGTCACCGCAGGCGGTCGCCCCCAACGCGAGGGCGGCGGCGGTGGTCACGGCGAGCACGGCGCGACGTCGAGAGACGGGCATCTGCACTGGTCCTCCTGGTCATCGGATCTCGAGGTGAGATCCGCACGACCAGAAGAGTATTGACGCGTGAGGGCGCTTCCCATGGTGCTGACCACCGTCTTTCCGGTGGACCTGCCTGGAGCATCCGGGGGTGGAGCGGGCTGTACCCCCCGGACGCTGCGGGCCTGGGCGATCAGCGCGCGAGGAACCCCTTGTCCACCGGGATCTGTGCGCCGGTGATCACGGCGGAGGCGTCGTCGGCGAGCCAGACGACGGCTTCCGAGATCTCCTCCGGCTCCACCAGCGCATCGGTCTTGAGCAGGTTCGGCGGGTAGCTGTAGACGTACGTCGGGTACTGCTCGAAGAGCTTGTACATCGAGGTGTCGTTGCCGAGTGCCGTGTTGGTGCCGTACGGCAGAACGACATTCGCGCGAATGCCGAACTCGCCCAACTCCACCGCCAGTGCCTTCGTCAGGCCGACAACCCCGAACTTGGCCGCGGCGTAGTGGCCGCAGCCGGGAGGCGCCTTCACGCTCGCCGACGAGCCGACCGTGATGATGGACCCGCCGTTGCCTGCCTCGATCATCGCGGGCACCGTCGCCTTGATCGTGTTCCACACCCCGGTCAGGTTCACGTCCACCGTCTCCTGGAACTGCTCGGCGGAGATCTCCCAGAGGCGGCCCCAGTTGCACACACCCGCGTTGGCGACCACGACGTCGAGGCGACCGAAGGTCTCGATGGTCTCGGCCACGACGGCCTGCTGGCCGGCCAGGTCGCGCACGTCGACCTGCCGGGTCAGCACCTTGCGCCCCTCGGATTCGATCAACCGCGCCGTCTCCTCGAGGTCGCCGGGATCGGCCATCGGGTAGCCACTGAACTCGGCGACCTGTGCGCAGACATCGACGGCCACGATGTCCGCCCCCGCCTGCGCCATTCGAACCGCGTGCGAACGGCCTTGTCCCCGAGCCGCTCCCGTCACATAGGCGACTTTCCCCGCGAGTGAGCTCATGTCGATACCTCCGTGAATGTGTAGTCGAATGTGTAGTCGTCGACCGATGAGAACCGGCTGAACCAGAAGGCGCCGCTGATGGTCTGCGGCCGGTAGTAGAGGGCCTCACCCTGCGAGTTGACGAAGTAGGTGCGCAGCCCCGGGTTGCTGTCCACGGTGTAGGCGCTGATCGCCTTGCCGTGGCGGCGCATCTTGTGCACCCATCGGGAGAACGCCTCGGTGCGCACCTGTGCCACCGTCGCACCCCTCCGCCCGGTCTCGGTGATCACCCGCACGGCGTGCCGGGCGGTCAGGTCCACGAATGTGTGCCACGCGATGCCGACGTATCCCTGAGGCGCGACCAGCGACCAGCGGTTCGGCAGGCCAGGGTGCGCGCTGCCGCCGTAGCTGCGCAGTCCGTTGCGTCGGTAGTCGTCGGCCAGGTCGAACCCGTCGCGACCGACGATGGCGCCGCTTCGGTAGGTCTCGGGGTCGGTGAACAGTTCGTATCCGGTGGCCGCGACGATCAGGTCATATGAGCGCTCGGTGCCGTCCGACGTGCGGATGCCGTCGGCTGTCACCCGTTCGATCGGGTCGATCACCAGCGACACGGACGGATCCGCGAGGGCCGGGAAGAAGCTGCTCGACAGCACCGGCCGCTTGGCGAGGATGCCGTAGTCGGGAACCAGCGCGGCACGGATGCTCTCGTCATCGACGCTGCGCCGCAACAGGCGTCGGTAGATCGACTGCCAGATCCGGTCGTACTGCGGCATGACCGTGGCGAGGAACCTGCGCGGGAGCAGCGGCAGCACATTGCAGAGGAACTGCATCGGCAGCTCCATGGCGGCCAGTGCGGCCCCGTTGATGAGGGCACCCGCACCGGGAATCGAGAGAAGGCGGTGGGCTCGTTCGGACAGCTCGACGTCGGGCTTGGGCAGGATCCAGGACGGCGTCCGCTGGTAGATCTCGACGCTGCGGGCCTGCTGATAGATCGTCGGCACGATCTGCACCGAGCTCGAGCCGGTGCCGATCACCGCGACCCGTTTGCCGGACCAGTCGTAGTGGGGTCCCAGGAGTTCGGGCGAAGGACTGTTCCGGTGAAGTCGTCGATTCCCTCGATGTCGCCGGCCGGCTTGGCGTTGACGTAGCCGCCGACGGCATTGATGACGAACCGTGCGCGGACGGGGGCATCGTCTTCGATGTGCAGTACCCACAGGCGCTCCGCGTCGTCCCACACCTCCCGCTCGACGGTGCAGTTGCCGCGAAAGTACTTGTGCAGGTTCAGGTCTTCGGCGACCTGCTTGTTGTACTCCTGGATTTCCGCGCCCGTCGGAAAGAGGCGGGACCAGTCGGGCTTGCGCGCGAAGGGGAACTGATAGAACAGCGTGGGCACGTCCACGGACAGGCCTGGGTAGACGTTGTCGCGCCAACTGCCTCCGACTTCGTCACTGCGTTCGAGGATGACGAAGTTCTCGATGCCGGCCCGCTGCAAATGGTGCGCGGCGGTGATGCCGCCCGGCCCGGCGCCGATGATGGCGACGTCGACGTACTCGTGTGTCATTCCAACTCGCTTCTGTTGGTTGTCAGTGACGTGGTGCCAGCCCGTCGAGCATGAGGTCACCGATGCGCGTCCGAGCGTCATCTGCGCTGCTGAACCCGGCCACCGAGAACGGCAGGATCTCCAGACTCAGGAGAACGCGAACGATCAAGTCGCCCGCATGCATCGTGTCCAGGCCCGAATCGACCTCGCCTCGCCGCTGGGCATCGGCGACCAGCGTCGCCCAGAACGCGGCCCAGGTGCGGCACAGCGGATCGCCGTAGTGCTCCAGCAACGTCGCGATGATGCTGTCGGTGCGGAGCGGTGGCACGAGGGCCTGCGGAGTGGTGGCGTGTTCGTAGATGAGAGCGGCCGCCTCGCCGACCTGGCCTCGCAGCGTCGGTATGGGTGTCACGGCCGCGGCCAACCCGTCGATGAAGGCGCTGCACAGGTAGGCAAGGCCGGCGTTGATGGCGGCCTGCTTGTCGCCGAACGCGTTGTACACCGTGCCGCGGGACACCCCGGCCGACATGGCCACCTCGCTCAGTCGAAACCCTCGAACCCCGTTGCGCCGCACGCATTCCCCGGCCACCCGAACCAGTTCGAGGGTCGGTCCGGCCGCGGGGGCCCCATCGCTCTCATTGAGCATGTTGAACAAATTACGTCAAAGTGTTCAAGGCGGTGCCCGATTCGAAAAGAATGCCCCGCCACCGAGCCCTCGCCGTTTCAGGCAGCGGGCTCGGTGGCGGGGCATTCGTGACCATGCCCGGCCTTACCGCGAGGGACGGTGGGCCGGGGATGGTCTACAGGCCGGCCCACCGCGAGGGACGGTGGGCCGGCACGGCCTCGGGCCGGGTCGACAGCTGAACTGTCAGACGGCCGCTTCGATGGACAGGGTCAGGGGGCAGTCTGCGGAGGAGCCGCCGACCGTCAGGTCATACGCACCGGGGCGGTAGGCCCACTTCCGGCTCGTCTCCTCCCATGCCTCGAAGGCGCGCTGCGGCAGGGTGACGGTCGCCGTCACGGTTTCGCCTGCAGCTGCCTCCACGCTCGCGAAGCCGGCCAGCGCGCGAGCGGGCCGGGACGGGTCGCCGTCCACCGGGGCGAGGTAGACCTGCACGACTTCGCGTCCCGGCCGGGATCCGGTGTTGCGGACCCGGACCGTGACGGCGTCGCCGTCCCACTCGATGTCCTCGTATTCCCAGGTGGTGTAGCCGAGGCCGTGCCCGAACGAGTACGCGGGCGCGGCGTCGGACCGGTCCCAGGCGCGGTACCCGATGAACAGGTCCTCGGTGTAGACGAGCTTTCCGTCGGTCGGGGTGACCTCGGTGACCGGGCAGTCCGAGAGGGTGGCGGGCCAGGTGGTGGGCAGCCGGCCGCCGGGCTCGGCCGCGCCGGTGAGCACCTCGGCCAGCGCCGAGCCCGCCTCCTGGCCGGGGAACCAGCTCAGCAGCACCGCGGCAACATCGTCACGCCACGGCATTTCCACGGGGGCGCCGGAGTTGACGATCACAACGGTGCGGGGGTTGGCGGCG
Organism: Rhodococcus sp. MTM3W5.2; assembly: GCF_001984015.1. Lineage (NCBI taxonomy): Bacteria > Bacillati > Actinomycetota > Actinomycetes > Mycobacteriales > Nocardiaceae > Rhodococcus > Rhodococcus sp. MTM3W5.2. The sequence continues at coordinate 565,968 of NZ_CP019572.1, forward strand.
ACGACGCGCGAGACCAGCTCGTCCTGACGTCCGGGCAGCTGGAGAGTTGTGCGGTCGAAGCCCTCGGACTCCACCTTGTCGGTGGTCGCCACGACGACGACGGCCACATCGGCCGCGGCCGCGGCGGTCTCGGCCTCGGCCATGAGCTCCTCGGGGTCGCGCTGCGGCTCGAGGTGCCCCAGGGCGAAGCTGACGACGGCGATGGGGGCGCCCTCCATCTTCATCGGGTCGTACCGCAGGACGACCTCGACGGGGCGCCCCGCCTCGAGCTCGACGACGGCGCGGTCCTTCGGCGAGCCGAAGAACATCTCGAACGGGTCGAAGCTCTCCAGTGCCTGGTCGCCCTCGAACACCGTCTCGCCGTCGACGGTCAGGGTGAACTGGCCGATTCCCTTGGTGCCGAAGCGATGCGGGCCGGACAGCTCCGGCGTGAAGGCGCCGAGGATCTCGACGGTCTGCAGCGTCGGGTAGTCGATGCCCTCGGGGAGGTCGCCCATCCACATGATGTTGCCGTCCGCCAGCGGGAGCTCGCGCTGCAGCGAGCCGTCGGCAGTGAGGCAGCGGGCACGCAGGTCGAACCCGCGGCCGGCGACACCCATGTCCTCGCTCAGCACCGTGCCGACGTTGTAGCTCAGCGCGCCCTCGGGCAGCGCGGCCGTCAGCCCGTCGAGCGGGGAGACGACGGTCTCGGGGAAGACCATGGCGGAGCCGCCACCGAGCACCCGGGCGTCGCGCGCGGCCAGGCCGATCAGGGCGACGGAGGTCCCTGCGGCGTCGATCGGCAGCACGGGATCGCCGTCGACCTCGGCGTTGCGGGCGAGCACGAAGGAGCGCCGGGCGACCTCGCGCGCGATCTCGCGGCCGTCGACCGCGGTGGGGAGCTCGGTGACGGCGGGCGCCGCGCCCTCGAGCAGTCCGACGCGAGCCGCGAGCAGCAGGACGTGACGGACGGCGTCGTCGACGACGGACTCGTCGACCTCGCCGTCCTGGACCGCCTTGACCAGGCGCTCGCCGTAGACCGACTGCGGGCCGGGCATCGCGACGTCGAGGCCGCCGATGATCGCGCCCACCGTGGAGCGCGTGCCCATCCAGTCGGAGACCACGATGCCGTCGAAGCCCCACTCGTCGCGAAGCACTCCGCGCAGCAACTCGGCGTGCTCGCTCATCGTGGTGCCGTTGACGCTGTTGTAGGCGGACATGATGGCCCATGGGCTGGCGTCCCGCACGATCGCCTCGAACGGGGCGAGGTACAGCTCGCGCAGGGCCTCGGGGGAGACGATGTTGTCGACGAACATGCGGTCGGTCTCGGCGTCGTTGGCCACGAAGTGCTTCACGGTGGCGCCGACGCCGCCGGACTGCACGCCGCGGACAAAGCCGGAGCCGATGGCGCCGGTGAGCAGCGGGTCCTCGGAGTACGCCTCGAAGTGCCGGCCGCCGACCGGGGTGCGGTGCATGTTCACGGTGGGGGCGAGGAGCAGGTGCACGCCCTTGCGGCGGGCTTCCTGCGCGAGCAGTGTCCCCGCCCGGGCGATCAGCTCGGGATCCCAGGACGCGGCCATCGCGGTGGGCGAGGGCAGCAGGACGGACGGGTCCTCGGGGCCCCAGCTGGACCCGCGCACGCCGACCGGGCCGTCGGACATCACGACGGAACCGAGCCCGATCTCGGGAAGCGGCGGCAGCGTCCAGATGTCCTGCCCCTGGAGCAGTCGTGCCTTCGCATCCAGATCGAGCTTGGCGAGCGCCGATTCCACGGCCTCGCGCGTTGCTTCGTCTTCCATCGTGAACTCCTTCGTCATCGGCCGGGTGTTGCCCGGCGTGCCGGCAGGGAGAAGTGGCCGTCGGCTCGCCGGCCCGCCGGAAGGTGATATTGCCAGTCTACCTTGTGGGCACTAGGCGTTGTTATCAAAACGTTATCTGCGGCGAGGGGAGTGCGCGGGGTCTAGCTCTGGTCGGCCCGGTTCCCGACGTGGTCGCCCGCGCTGAGTAGGGAGATGAAGTTGCGGAAGGCGGCGGTCATGTCCACCTCGTCCGGGGCCAGCAGCCACTGGATCTGCATGCCATCGAGCATGGCAATGAGCATGGGCGCGGCCTGGTCTGGCGTGAGTCCGCCCGGCAGGCGGTCGCCGAACTCCTTGCTCAGCAATTCCGCGAACGCACCGCGGGCGGCGGCGTAGCGCTCGGTGAAGTACTCGCGCGCCGGGTGCTGACCGGTCGTGCTCTCCGCGGCCAGTGCCGTGTAGGTCTGGACGACGCCGGGGCGTCCGGCGTTGAACTCCACGATCTGTTCGAGGTGGGACAGTCGCACGTCCGTCGACCTCGCGAGAAGGGCTGCGGTGTCCCATTGGTCGCGGGCCTCGAGTACGCCGATCAATAGGTGCTTCTTGCTGGGGAAATAGTGCAGAACGCCCGGCTGCGTCAGTCCGACGCGCTCGGCAACCGCGGCGAGGGTGGTGGCGCGGTACCCGCGCTCCGCGATCTCGGCCATCGCGGCGTCGAGGATGGCCTCGCGCCTGGCCTCTGCCCTGGCCGCACGTCCGCCCCGCTGTCGCTCCGTCACGAGGCGAGCCTAACGACGAGGGCGCGGCTCCGGCGCGGCGACCTGCATTGTTTGGGATATATAACGATTGCGTATCAAAGCCTTAGGGTCGTTAGGTGCTGTCGTTAGTCTCGGCCCATGAGAAGTCGCTTGAGTAGAGGCGTAGTCCTCCTCGCCGCAGCAACCCTGGCCGTGCTCGGTGCCGGCGCCACGGCGCAGGCCGGTGCGCCCGCACCGGGCAACGAGCCGGCCGCGTCCGTCGAAGCCACTTACTCCGAACGCGGACCGTGGGAGGTGACCAAGCAGCAGGGATTCGGTTGTTGCGACTCCACCGGCCACAAGTTCGACGTCTGGTACCCCACCGACCTCGGCGCGAACGGGGATCTGCACCCGATCATCACCTGGGGCGACGGCACCTTTGCGCACCCCTTCCAGTACGACTACCTGCTCTCGCACCTGGCGTCCTGGGGTTTCGTGGTGATCGCACCCGACACCACCAACTCGGGCTCCGGCCAGGAGATGCTGGACGCGGTGGAATTCCTCAAGCGCCAGGACAGCGATCCCACGAGCGTCTTCTATCAGACGCTCGACACCGAAAACGTCGGCGCGATGGGGCACTCCCAGGGCGCGATCGGCTCCATCAACGCCACTGTCCGTTCCGGCGGCACCGTCAAGACCACGGTCCCCATCGAGCTCCCCGGCCAGTACATGTGCACGCTCAACATGCCGAAGCCGGACGCGGCGATGACCATCTGCGCGGACCCTAAGGCGCTGACCAGTGGCTCCGTCCTGTACGTCAACGGCTCCGGCAGCCCCATCTCGCCGTCCACCCAGCCGCTTCCGTGGGAGCAGATCGGACCGCAGTCCGCGCAGGGTTACTACGGCGCCACCCCCGACTCGGTGGAGAAGGCGATGGCGACGCTGAACGGCCCGAACCACAACGACATTCAGGGCCAGCCCGGCTGCCCCGCGAACGATCCGGGCTGCGTCAGCGGCGTGCAGGGCTTCCTCGGTGTTCTCACCGCCTGGAACATGGACAAGCTGCGCGGCGACGCGCACGCGCACAGCGCCTTCGTCTCCGGGACCGGTGAGCTCTTCGGTCAGACCGCCTGGAGCAACCAGGCGAGCAACATCACCGGCTGATACCTGGTCGGCCGCACTCTCACAACTCCCACGCGATCGGTTCCCCCCCTCCCGAATGGATGGTGGGAACCGATCGCGTGTTTTGTCCATGGTCAGCGGGGCGCCATGCGGATTCCGCCGTCGAGCCGGATGGTCTCGCCGTTGAGGTAGCGGTTCTCGAGGATCGACACGGCGAGCTGGCCGAATTCGTCCGCGCGCCCCAGCCGGGACGGGTTCGGCACAGAGGACTCGAGGCCGGCCCGCATCGCGTCGGGCATCCCGGACAGCAACGGCGTGTCCATGATGCCCGGCGCGATGGTGCACACCCGGATGCGTCGTGTCGCCAGGTCGCGGGCCGCGGTCAGGGTCATGCCAACGATGCCGGCCTTGGACGCGGTGTAGTTGATCTGGCCGATCTGCCCCTCGAAGGCCGCGACGGAGGCGGTCATCACGATCGCCCCGCGTTCGCCGTCGACCTCGTCGGTCTTCGCGATGCGCTCGGCGCCGAGGCGTAGTGCATTGAAGGACCCGACGAGGTTGAGGCGGATGACGTGCTCGAAATCCTCGAGCGAGCCGGCGTTGCCGTGCTTGTCGAGGATCCGCATGCCGCGGCCGCTGCCCGCGCAGTGGACGAGGCCGCGGAGTTCTCCGTCCTCGGTCGCGGCGTCGAGTGCGGCGGCGAACTGTTCCGGATCGGTGATGTCGGCGGGTGCGAAGCGTGCGTTGGGTCCGAGATCCCGCGCCGCGGTGTCGCCGTCGGAGGTCGGCAGGTCGACGAGGGTCACGAAGGCGCCTGCGTCGATCAACCGTCTCGCTGTGGCGTTGCCGAGTCCGGAGGCGCCGCCGGTGACGGCGACGGAGGTTCCCTTGAGTTCCATGGTGGAGTTTCCTTCGAGGTCAGAGGAGTTCGACGATGGTTGCGTTGGCCATCCCGCCGGCCTCACACATGGTCTGGAGTCCGTAGCGGATTCCGTTGTCGCGCATGTGGTGGACGAGCCGGGTCATGAGAATCGCGCCGGAGCCGCCGAGCGGGTGCCCGACGGCGATGGCGCCGCCGAGCGGATTCAGGCGCTTCTCGTCAGCACCGGTCTCGGACAACCATGCGAGCGGTACAGGGGCGAAGGCCTCGTTCACCTCGAATGCGCCGATGTCCTCGATGGACAAGCCCGAGCGGGAGAGGGCCTTCGCGGTGGCGGAGATCGGGCCGCTGAGCATCATCACCGGATCGTCGCCGGTGACCGCGACGGTGCGGATACGGGCGATCGGGTCGAGGCCCCTCGCCGCCGCGATCTTACTGGTGGTGACGAGCAGCGCTGCCGCCCCGTCGGAGATCTGGGATGCGTTGCCCGCGTGGATGACCCCGTCCTCCTTGAACGGCGTCTTCAGCGTCGCGAGCTTCTCGAGCGAGCCGCCGCGGCGGACGCCCTCGTCGACGGCGAGTAGGCCGTCGATCGGCGCGAGCTGCGAGTCGAAGGCGCCGGTCTCGATGGCCTGGGCGGTGAGTTCGTGCGAGCGAAGCGAGTACTCGTCGAGGGTGCGGCGGTCGAGGTTCCAGCGCTCGGCCATCATCTCGGCGCCGAGTCCCTGACTGAAGCTCTCGATGCCATAGCGCTCCTGCACGCTGGGCGGCGTGGCCGAGCTCCCCTCCTTGGCGGCGCTGCCCATCGGCACCCGGCTCATGGACTCGACGCCACCGGCGACGACGAAGTCCGCGTGTCCGGCGATCACGGATGCCGCCGCAAAGCTCAACGCCTGCTGGCTGGAGCCGCAGGCGCGGTTGACGGTGGTGCCGGGGACGGACTCGGGCCAGCCGGCCGCCAGCGCCGCGGTGCGCGCGATGTTGCCCGCCTGCTCAGCGGCCTGGACGACGCATCCCCAGATCACATCGTCGATCTCGGCGGGATCGATGCCGACACGGCCGGTGAGGGCCGTCAGGACGTGTGCGGACAGGTCGGCTGGGTGCAGGTCCGAGAGGGACCCGCCTCGTTTCCCGATGGGCGTTCGAACGGCATCGACGATGACGGCGTCTTGCATGGGTGTTCCCTTCTTCGTATGGACTCTGTGGCTGTGTCCGGAGCGGACGGCGAGGTCTGTCAGTGCTTGATGACGCGGAGGTGGAGGAACTCGTCGATGGCGCGGCCACCGCGCATTCCGAATCCGGTGGCCGCGGCCGACTCGTGTGGTGCCGGGGTGTCGGTGATGTCGTGCCGGTTGACCGATACGGATTCGGCGTCGACGCGTTCGGCCACCTGGTCTGTCCGGTCGAGGTCGGCTCCCCACACCGACACGCTGAGAACACGAGAGTGCTCGTTGATGCGGTCGACGATCTGGTCGATGTCGGCGTACCCGATGACGGTGAAAACGGGGCCGGCTTTCCCCGCGTCCTCGAAGTCGGTCGATCCGTCGTTGTCCCGCAGCAGGGTCGGCTCCAGGAAGTACCCGGGCAGGTCGGTGCCGCGACCACCGCCGGTCACGAGCGCCGAGCCGGCCGTGATGGACTGGCGGAGAAGTTCTTCGGCGATCGACAGCTGGTGCGCGCTGTGCTGCGGGCCGACCGTGGTCTCCGGGTCCATTCCATCGCCGACGGTGAGCGTTCGCATCGCCCCGGCGAACGCCTCACAGAAGGCGTTGACCATGTCGACAGGTACGTAGGCGGATTTGGGGGCGCAGCGGGTCTGCCCCGAATTGGCGAAGGCGCACTCGGCCAGCGCGATCGCCGTGTTCTCGACGTCCGCGTCCGCGAGGACCAGCGCGGTTCCGCCGCAGGCCGTGGCCGCCGCCACGGGAGTGAGGGACCGGGCCGCTTGGCTGATGATCCTCCGCGCGTCCCCTCGGGAGCCGACGTAGGAGATCCGGCGGATCTTCGGGTGTGCGACCAGCGGGCTGCTCGCATCGCGGGTGCCGACCGCGATGTCGAGCACTCCTTCCGGGAGTACGGCTTTGAGGATGTCGACAGCGCGCGCGACGGACAGTGCGACGGTGCACGGGGGCTCGACGACGACGGTGTTCCCGGTCGCGAGGGCCGGGCCGACCTTCGCGGCCATGCGGAGGATCGGCAGGTCCCAGGGGGCGAGGACGGCGACGACCCCGACCGGGCGGTGTTCCATGACTGCCGCGCGATCGTCGTAGCTGTGTGCCGGGGCGTCATCGTCCCAATCGAAGTCGGCGGCCTCGGCCAGGAATTTGGCCGCCAACCGGATCTCGCCGTCGGCTTCGTCGAGCGGCTTGCCCTGTTCCATGGTCAGGAGGGGCGCGAGCGTGTCGGCCGAGCGATAGAGCTCGCGTGCGCAGTCCGAGAGAAACCTCCGCCGGGCCTCCCGGTCGGTGCGCCAGGCTGCGAAGGCGCCGTGCGCGCGCGCGACCGTGCCGTCGACCTGGGTGGCAGTGGTGATCGCGACGGTGCCGATCTGTCCGAGGGTCGCGGGGTTGAGGCTGCTCAGCGATCTACTCGACGGCCGCGGGTCGAGCCTCGGAATGTCGAGCGTTCGCACGGTGTGGGCGGAATTCGCGAGTTCGTTGTTCAACGTCTTCTCCTGGGTGCAACCACCACGGTCGGGGCGGAATCGAGGGTCGGCCGGGGTCTTCTCATGTCACGACTCCTAGGGGCGAAGGGCGAAGCGCCGCGACGACTAACGTAACGAGTTACTATGTAATAGTGAAGCATGAGAATCCGCCCCGCGCCGGGCGTCCCCGTGATCTGAGCAAGGACGAGGCGACGCTCGTCGCGACCCGCCGCCTCCTGGCGGAGGTCGGCTACCAGCAGACGACCGTCGCCGCGATTGCGCGGATGGCAGGCGTCAACACCCCCGCCATCTATCGCCGATGGCCCACTCGCGAGGCGTTGATCGAGGAGGCCGTCCACGGGACCGGGGGACACCCGCTGCCGGAGGAGTCGGGCGACCTACGAACGGACCTCGCAACGTGGGTGCGGATATTCCTGGTTCGTGCCGCGCGTCCCGCAGCGCGCGCCGGGGTGCCGGGCCTGCTCGCCGACTCCCAGACTCAGGAGGCGCGCCAGCGCCTGCTCGCCATCGGGGCGCCGGTGCGCAAGGCCTTCCAGGATCTGCTGGACGGCGCCGTCGCTCGGGGGGAAATCGCCGCCGGGGTGAATGCGATGTTCCTGTTCGACCTGCTCTCGGGCACCACGACAATGCGTGGGCTCACCCGGGAGTGGAGGACGAGGAGGACTTCGTCGACGCGCTCGCAGGCTCCCTGTACGTGCTGGCCGCGCACGCGACCGAGGCGGCGGACATCAAGTCGGTGCGCCGATGAAGGTCGACGTGCAGTTGGACGGCAGGCCCGAGGACGCGGCCGCGCGGGCGCGTGAGCTGGTCGCGCTCGGCGCGGACGGGCTGTTCACCTTCGAGGGGGCCCATGACGTGTTCGTCCCGCTTGTCGCGGCGTCGGGCGTCGTCGAGGCGGACCTGATGACGAACGTGGCCATCGCGCTGCCCCGCAGCCCGATGCACCTGGCCCACACCGCCAACGATCTGCAGACCCTGAGTCGCGGGCGGTTCCGGTTGGGCCTGGGCTCACAGATCCGGCCGCACATCGAGCGTCGGTACGGTACCGAGTGGTCGAAGCCCGCCGCCCACATGCGCGAGATGGTGCTCGCGATCAAGGCAATCTTCGCCGCGTGGGAGGGCGGTGGCCCGCTCAAGTTCCAGGGCGAGTTCACCACGCATACCCTCATGCCCCCGACCTTCAACCCCGGGCCCAATCCGTATGGGCCTCCGGAGATCTGTCTCGGGGCGTTGGGGCCGCTGATGACGCGGGCGGCCGCGGAGGTCGCGGACGGTCTGCTCGTCATGCCGTTCAACAGCGCCAGGCACTTCCGGGAACGGACCCTGCCCGCGATCGAGGCGGGTCTCGCGCTCGGCGGACGTTCACGATCGGACCTCGCGATCTACCCGCAGGTCATCGTGGGAACCGGCCGCACCCCGGAGGAACTGGACGCGGCGGCGCGTGGCGTGCGGCGCCTGCTCGCGTTCTACGGCTCCACCCCGGCATACCGGCCGGTGCTGGAGGTCGAGGGGTGGGCGGACGTGCAGCCGGAACTCAACGTGCTCTCCAAGCGCGGCGAGGTCGCCGCGATGACGGAGTTGATCGACGCTGACATGATGACCACCCTCGCGGTGCACGGGACCCCGAGCAGTGCGCGGCGGAGATCGTCGCCCGGTTCGGCGACCACGCGGACCGGGTGTGCTGCTACTTCCCCGGCTATCCGGTCTCGAACGAGCATGTCGCCGAGTTGATCTCGGCCGTGCAGGCGGCGCGGCCATGAGCGGGGTATCCGTGCAGGTGGACGGCGGAGTCGCAGTGGTGACCCTCGACCGGCCCGACCGGCGCAACGCGTTCACCAGCGCGATGGGCCGCGCGCTGGGCGAGGCCTATCGGACCCTCGACGAGGACGATTCGATCCGGGCCATCGTGCTCACCGGTGCGCCCCCGCCTTCTGTGCGGGCGCGGATCTCGCCGGTGGTGCCGACACCTTCGACGCTCCAGCTGCCGAGTTCACCGCCTCGCCGGTCAATCCACCGGCCTTCGATCTGCGTAAACCGGTGATCGCCGCGGTGAACGGGCATGCCATCGGAATCGGGTTCACGCTCGCGATGCAGGCCGACATCCGGATCGTCGCCGAGGACGCCAAGTACGCGATCCCGCAGGTCCGCCGAGGGGTGCTGCCAGACGCGATGTCCCATTGGACCGTTCCGCATTTCGCCGGCATGGCGGCCGCGGCGGATGTGCTGTTGACGGGCCGCACCTTCGACGGCGCCGAGGCTGTCCGGTTGGGTCTGGCGAGCCGGTGTCTGCCGTCCGGCGAGGTGCTGTCCGCTGCTTTGGAGGTGGCTCGTGACATCGCGGTGAACACCGCGCCGATGTCGGTCGCGCTGTCCAAGCGACTGCTGTGGCAGACCGCTCGACACGGGTACGGCCCGGAGAAGGTTGCGGTACTCGAGACGGACCTGCACCTGCGGGTGATGGGCAAACCCGATGCGGCCGAGGGAGTTCGCGCGTATCTCGACCGCCGCGACCCCCGGTGGACCTCGCGGCTGTCCACCGACTGGGAGGAGGTCTCGCCGGAATGACACAGCAGGGGGCAACCCTCGGCAGCGCGAGCACCACGGACGAGGTCCTCGACGGCGTCGACCTGAGCGGGCGCACCGTGCTCGTGACCGGGGTGACGAGCGGTCTGGGCGCCGAGACCGCCCGCGCGCTGGCCGGTGCGGGCGCACACGTCATCCTCACCGCCCGCGACATCGCAGCTGCCCACTCGGTGGCGACACAGATCCGTGAGGCGCATCCCTCATCGGAGCCGGAGGCGTTCGGGCTCGACCTCGCGGACCTGGAAAGCGTTCGTGCCCTGGCGGATAGGCTGTTCGAGCGGCGGACGCCGGTGGACATCCTGATCAACAACGCCGGGGTGATGTACACGCCGTTCGAACGCACCCGTGATGGGTTCGAGCTCCAGTTCGGCACCAACCACCTCGGCCACTTCGCGCTCACCACCCTGCTGCTGCCGTCGATGTCTGCCTCCGCCGATCGATCCGATGTCCCGGCCCGCGTGATCACGGTGTCCTCGGACGCGCACCGTGCGTACCCCGTCGATCTCGTCGATCCGAACTTCCAGAGCCGCACCTACGACAAGTTCGTCGCCTACGCCCAGTCCAAGGCCGCGAACGTCCTGATGACCGTCGAGATCGAGCGACGGGTCGGCGGCCAGGGCGTCCAAGCCTTCTCGGTTCATCCGGGAGTGTGCGCCACCGGCCTCGCGCGCCACATGTCCCGGGACGACATGGCGGAGATGAAGCGCATGTCGGCGGGCTCACCGAACGCGCTGACGAACCTCAAGTCCATCCCCGCCGCCGCGGCGACGTCGGTATGGGGAGCAACCGCGCCGGAGCTCGACTCGGTGGGCGGTGCCTACCTCGCGGACTGCGGGGTCGGCGCGGCCGCCGACCACGCCACCGATCCCGCCACCGCCGCTGCCCTGTGGGAACTGTCGGACGAGCTGACCGCCCCCAGCGCGCGGCAGCCCTAACCCACACGAACTTCGTTCCAGGAGGACACATGTCACTATCGATCGACGAGGATCAGCGGGCGCTCGCGGACTCCGTCGCGGCCTTCGCCCGCCGGACGGTGCCGATTACCGCCACCCGCAAACAGTTCGACGCCCTCTCCGCCGGTACCTGCCCCGCCTCGGTGTGGGATGCGGTGGTGCGGCAGGGCCTGCACAACATGCACCTGCCGGAGGCCGTGGGCGGTTCGGACTGCGGGCTCCCGGTGCTGGCGGTCGTGGTCGAGCAGCTCGGGAAGGCCATGTTCCCCGGCCCGTACCTGCCCACGGTCCTGACGAGCGCCGTGGCTGCGACGGCCTCGAACGGCGCCGACGATCTGCTCGCTGCATTCGCCGGCGGCGCCACTGGCGCGCTCGTCACCGGTAACCGGCTGACCGCACAGCCGGTGGCCGGCGGTTGGGAGGTCGAGGGGGCCTCCGATCCCACCATCGGGCTGCCGGGCGCCGAGCGGGTGTTGGTGCGTGCCCCACTCGAGGGCACCTCCGGCGGAAACCTGTGGTTCTGGCTCGAGCGGGCGGATCTCGACGAGGCCACGACCACCGCGAAGGTGGCGCCCTGCGAGGCGCTCGACCTGACGCGCTCGGTGGGCCGGCTCGAACTCGCCGGTCACCGGATTCCTCACGAGCGGGCGTTGTCCGGACTCGATGCGGATCGGGTCGACCTTGTCGCCACCTCGCTGCTGGGGGCCGAGGCCAGCGGGATCGCCGCGTGGTGTGTGGAGACCGCCGTGGACTATGTGCGCACCCGCCACCAGTTCGGACGCCCGGTCGGCAGCTTCCAGGCGGTCCAGCACAAGGCGGCGTTGATGCTGGTGCGATCCCAGGTGGCCTGCGCCGCCGCGTGGGACGCGGCCCGTGCGGCCGATGCGAGTGCCGATCAGCAGCGGCTCGCGGCGGCGCAGGCGGCGCTCACCGCGGTTCCGGCCGGTGTCGACCAGGCGCTGGACTGCATCAGCCTGCTCGGCGGGATCGGGTTCACCTGGGAGCATGACGCGCACCTGTACTGGCGCCGTGCCATCAGCATCTCCTCCGCGGTTGGCGCGCAGGACATCTGGGCGGCACGACTGGGAGATGCGGCCCTGCACACCGAACGCGACTTCTCGTTCATCGACGGGGATTCGCTGCCGGAGTTGCGGGAGCGCGTCGGGCGTGCGTTGGACGAGGTGCTGGCGCTTCCCGACGACGAGATCCCGTCGGAGGGATGGGCCCCGGCCCGGGGTGGATCCCGTCGCGCCCGGCTGGCGGCGGAGGGTCTGACCGCGCCGCACTACCCGCAGCCCTACGGGCTCGACGCCGGACCGGTGGAGCAGGCGGTTATCGGCGACGAGTTCGCCCGGCGTGGCCTCACCCAGCCCGACATGGGAATCGCCGAGTGGGTGCTGCCCACCCTGGTCGCGCACGGCAGCGAGGAGCAGCAGAAGCGGTTCGTCCCGGCCACCCTGCGCGGGGAGCTCATCTGGTGCCAGTTGTTCTCCGAGCCCGGTGCGGGATCGGATCTCGCCGGCCTGTCCACCCGTGCCCGCAAGGTCGACGGTGGCTGGGTGCTCACCGGACAGAAGGTGTGGAACTCCCAGGCGCAGGAGGCGGATTGGGGAGTGTGCCTCGCACGGACCGACGCGGACGTGCCGAAGCACGCCGGTCTGACCTACTTCCTCATCGACATGCACGCTCCCGGCGTCGACGTGCGGCCGCTTCGCCAGGTGACCGGAATCTGGGAGTTCAACGAGGTCTTCCTCGACGAGGTGTTCGTGCCGGATGACGGCGTCGTCGCCGGCCCGGGCGACGGCTGGCGGCTTGCGGTCACCACGCTGTCGAACGAGCGACTGAAGATGGGATCGGCCAAGCTGGGCCACGGATCGGCGAACATGGTTCGTCGGCTGCTCGACCGCGACGAGTACGGGAGCACCCGGGACGAGGCCATGCGTGTCCTCGGCCGAAACACCGCCCGCGAGCTGTCGGTGGCGGCGCTGAACCTGCGGAGCGTGCTGCAGCGACTCCACGGGTCGGAGGACACCACCGGGTCCCTGAACAGCGTGCAGAAGGTGTTCCACGCCATCGCCCAGCGCGAGGGTTCCCGCGCGGTGGTCGCCCTGCTCGGACCGCTCGGCTGTGTGGGCAGCCCGGAGGAGCCGTATGTCCGTGACTATCTGGGAGTCCCGGCCGTCATGTTCGGGGGCGGAACCATCGAGATCCAGCTCAATGTCATCGCACAGCGCGTGCTCGGCCTGCCGCGCTGAGCCATGTTCCGTGAACCCGGATCGGCGGGCGGTGCCAGTACGCCTAGCGCACCACCAGGTCGTGGTCGGTGGCGCTGAGGGTGATGGGTGACACCCGCTTGCCCTTCGACCAGTCCCGAACGAACGCATCGAGAGTCGGATCCGAGCCACGCGCGTCGTAGGCGGCGCGGGGCACCTCTATCGCACCGACCAGGTGCCTCGGCTGATCGTCGAGGCCGGTACCGCGTGGCCCCATGCGCAGGCCGTCGGCGGTGTGCAGGAGCACCGGGATGGTCTTCCCATCGGGTGCTGTGACCGTGGCGGGTCGGGTGGTCGTGGCCGGATCGAAGTGCTCGATGGACAGCCTGTACCCGGACGGCCCCGCCTTCAGGCCGGCCTGGTCGAGCAGGCGTGGGTCGAGGATCGAATACGGAACCTGCCAGTCGACGAGTAACTGCGCGTCGACGACGGTGTCGCGGCCGGGCAGGGGTGCAGACAGGTTCCACGGCGCAGGGGGCGCAAGGGTGTCCGAGGATCGGTCGGCAGGCGAGTTTCGCAGCGCGATGCCGGGTAGAGGCGCGCCGGTGGGTGCGAACTCCCACACCGGGGCCGTCACATCCTTGTGCCAGAATCCGGTGCGTCCGTCCTTCTCACCGGCCACGCGCAGCTCCCGGCGGTCCGGGCCTACGCCGGTGGAGTGCACACTGATCGCGGAGGTGATCTCGCCTGGGATCTTGGGCTGGTGCACCCAGTCCTGCGCCGGCAACTGGATTGCGGCGTAGTTCTTGAACCACGCTTCGAAGGCGGAGTTCGGCGCGGTGGGTTTGCCGCCTTGGTCGTCCCAGCTGTAGCGGAAGAACACCGAGTCCCCGCCGGTGCCGTCGATGTCGTAGTTGCGGGTGTACATGTCGCCGTACTTGTTCATCACGAAAGTGGTTGAGGCCGAGGAGGAAAGCGCGATCGACTGGAAGCGTCCGCCGACGGGACCGCCGATCTCGTAGCTGTCGTCGTCGGGTAGCCACGGGTCGGCGTAAGTGATGCGGCTGCCGTCCCCTGTCAGCGTGGGCACCATCGTCATCTTCGCGAGCCCGAAGAAGTGGATCCGGCCGGCGACATCCGCGTAGGTCTGGTTGTCCCATGGCGATCCGACGCTCAACGCCCAGGTGCCCGGATCGCCGCCGGGAAGCTTCTTGCCCTTGCCGGTCCACAACGGCGCCCCGAACGACGAGGTCCAGTTCCAGAAGACGGGGGCCTGTGAGGCGTTGTCCATGGTGTAGATCCAGCCGTCCTCGTCGACCGCGATCAGCTCGTCGTCGTCGACCGAGATTCCGACCAGGCGGTCACGCAGGCACGTCGGCAGCGGCGCGTATCGCCACGGTTCGGGACTGGCACCATTCCGCACTCGAGGCCGGGTGAGCAACGCGTTCCCCGCCAGCGCGTAGTCCCAGAACTTATTGAACTGGGTTGTCTGGGTGCGCAGTTCCACGCTCTCGGGGGCTCCGGAGTCGCGGAACTCCGGGAGATTCACCAATCCGTCCCTGGCTCCGAACGACGGTAGGCCGGGCGGCACCTGTGCGGTGCCGAAGGGCACGCAGTCGGCGGGTGCGCTCGAAGCCGGCGCGGCCATCACGACAGGTGCCGACGCGATGAGCGCCATAACCGCCATCGAGCAGGTGAGGGCGGTGCGAACGCGAAACCGTGGGGTGCCGTCGAGATAGGAAGGAATGCTCACGATCTGAAACATCAACTGACATTGATGATTTGTTACTTGCCGCAGGCAGAGGGTTTCGCTCGCCCTGACCTCCGACCCGATTCTCTCGGTGGTGGTCCCTGCTCCACATCCCCACGCCGACGACGTGACGGTGGCATGTTCCAATGGGAGAGGTTCGGCCAGGGGGAAATGGTCGAGGCAGGAGCGAGGTGTGCCGATGCGGCCGACTTCGCCACAGGGGAGGGGTTGTAGTGCGCATGGTCCTTCGGGGGCGGAAATCGCGGGTCGTCCTCGCGGCGGGGTCCGCGTTGCTCATCGGGTTCGCCGGGAGCGTCACTGCGACCGCGGCACCGGCGCCGGAGCTGGAGCCGGGCGTCCCCGCCGGGTATGCCGACCAGGAGCTCCGCTGGCATCCGTGTCCCTCGGACCTCCTCGACCACGCGCTGGCCGGCGACGGCTACGCGGCGGCCCGATCGGCGGTACTGCCCGGTCTCGACTGCGCCCGTATCCGCACTCCGCTCGACTGGGCGCATCCCGCCGACGGGCGCGAGGCGACCTTCTGGATCTCGAGGCTCCCCGGCACGGGCGGCGCGACCACACCGCTGCTGACAAGCACCGGCGGTTCGGGCGCCGGTACCCTCCTCGACCCTCATAGCTTCTCCGGCGGAATGCCGAAGCTCCGGGAATCGTTCGACCTCATCGGTTTCGACGCGCGGGGAACATCCACGTCGTCGACGGCGCAGTCGTGTGATCCCGCCGTCTCCGGGGATCCCGGTCTCCTCGCCACCGGCCCACGGGAGGGCTACGACGTCCTCGACTTCTCGGCGCCGTCCGTGGCCCGTCAGCTGGACGACGCGCGGCGGTGGACCGAGCGATGCCTCGCCGGGGCGGCCACGACCCCGGATGGCGCGTCGACGGCGCCCTACATCACCTACTGGCAGACGGTGCGCGACCTGGACCTGGTGCGGCAGCTCCTACGTGCGGACAAGTGGAGCTACCTCGGGGTGTCGCAGGGGACGGCGCTCGGGAGAGAGCTGGCGCGGACCTTCCCCGGCCGTGTCGACCGGTGGGTGCTCGATTCCGTCGTCGATCCGCTCAGGAGTCCGAACGAGGTTCTGCAAGAACGGTATCGGGCTCGGCAGCGGGCGGTGGAGGCCGAGTTCGCGCCCTGGGTGGCGACCCGCGGAACCGCTCTCGGCGACTCCGCGGAGCGGGTGCTGGCATCGATCACGACGCTCCGCGCCGACCTCGCGGCCCGGCCCATCCGGCTTCTCGGGGTCAGGCGTTCACCTCGAACGACCTGAACTCGATCCTGTTCGGGGTCGGGAACGCCGTCAACGAGGCCGTGTTGTCGAAGCTCCTCACGGTTCGCGCAGCGGTGTCGGGCGATCCGTCTCCCGCATCGGTCCAGGCGGCCGTCGGAATGATCTCCCAGTTCCAGCTCTCGCCGCTGATCGACCGCGAGCTCGGTGCGGTGCTCTCCGGCGGCCCGCGGCAGGGTTGGTGGACGGCCTACAACTGCAATGCCGCGGAATGGAGCCACGACACGAATGCCGTGCTCGCGGAGCAGCAGCGGGCGGCCGAGCAGGCGCCGCTGACGTACCTCGGGATGGGGTTCTCCGCCGTGTGCGCGCAGTGGCCGTTTCCCGGGCAAGCGGATTCGCGGTCGGGGTTGGGCGAGGTGCCGGGCATGCTGCTGGTCACCAACGAGCGCGACGCGGTCACACCGGCCGGCGGCGCGCGCGCCCTCCGCGACCTGGTCGCCGGTTCGCGACTGGTCACGGTGGAGGGCAAAGCCGCCCACCTCGTCCTGCCCCAGCGGACGCCGTTCGGGCTCCCCGGCGGCATCCCGGGAACCAGCTCGTGCGCCACGGACGTCGCCGTCCGCTACCTGACGACCGGTGAACTGCCGCCGAAAGACCAAACCTGCACACCCAATTGAGCCTGGAGGCCACAGTGAACAGCGTGACGTCGAAGCGATCCCGGCCGCGCCGCGTACTCCGTGTGGTCGGGCGGGTGATCGCCGGCGTCGTCGCATTGGCCGTCCTCGCCGTTGCGGTCTCGGCAGGCTTCCATCGGTGGCAGACACCGCGCGACAAGGCGGCCATCGAAGAAGCGATCGGCCCCGTCCATCGCTATGTCGAGGTGGACGGGCGCCGGATGAGTGTCGCGGTCCAGGGATCGGGACCGCGCACCATTGTCCTGATGCCCGGCCTGGGCACGCCGGAACCGATCCTCGGCTTCGCCCCGCTGGCTCGTCGCCTGGCGGAAAGAAACACGGTCGTCACCGTCGAGTACTTCGGGCTGGGCCTCAGCGACGGCACCGATGCCCCGCGCACCAGCGAAGCGATCGTGGCCGAGACGCGGGCCGCGCTGGAGGGCCTAGGACTGAGCGGTCCCTATGTGCTGATGCCCCATTCGATTTCGGGTCTGTACGCGACGTGGTGGGCCACGCATCTGCCGGGCGAGGTCGCCGCAGTGGTGGGCCTGGACGACGAGCGTTACACCTCGGAAGGTGCCCAGGGCGACGCGGACTGGCCGGGCTGGATGTCCACGGTCACCTCTGTCGGCGGCATTCGGGACCTGCTCGCCCTGGACAAGCGCACCGACTACCTGGGGCTGGTCGCCGACTACCGGGAGAGCCTCGGCGACGCCACCGACTACACGCCGGACCAGCAGGACCTGTACCTGGGGGCGTACTCGTGGGTGTTGAACCCGACCATGCTGGATGAGGTTGCCCGAGGAGCGGAGAACGTGCGAGCGGCCGAGGGGGCCGTGTTCCCGCCGACGCTGCCGGTCCTGTCGATTCTGGCTGCCTCCTCGCTCGAGCTGGAACCGGAATGGGAGTCCTCGCACCACGCGACGATCAGCAACCCCGCGATCCAGCAGGTCACGATTCTGGACGGCCATCACTATCTGTTCCACGCTCAGGCGGCGACGATTGCCGCGCTGACGGAGCGCTTCCTCGATGACCACGTCAAAGCGCCCTGAGCCGTCGAATTGTGGTCTTGAGGTTTGAGTGATTCTGGGCCTGTCGACGGTACCGGAAAGTGGGCACGATCTGGTGCATGGAGCAGATCAGGAGATATACCGACCTCGCCAGAAGTGACCGATCCGATCTCGACGCTGTGCTCGATGCCGCGGCGGTGGGCACCCTCTCGACCGTGGTGGACGGACTGCCGTGGGTGGTGCCCATGCTCTACGCCCGCGACGGTGACCGCATCGTGCTGCACGGGTCGACGGGCGCCGGCGCCCTACGGCACGTCGCGGCCGGCGCGCCGGTGGCGTTCTCGGTGACGATGCTCGACGGGATCGTGGTGGCGGACACCCTGTTCGACTCCACTGCCAACTACCGGTCGGCCGTCGTGCGGGGTCGCCTGACCGCGTTCAGCGGGGACGGTGCGGTGGACGCCCTCGACTTGTTGTCCGATTCACTGATCCCCGGCCGGAGCTCGGAGGTGCGCACCCACACGAAGAAGGAGCTCGCGGCGACCCTGGCGATCGCGTTGCCGATCGAGCCGGGCTGCTGGACGGTCAAGGTGCGCGACGCGCCGCCGCCCGCGCCGTCGGCTGCCTCCGGCGACTGGGCGGGCGTGGTCCCGCTGCGGACCGTGGCCGGTGAGCCGGAACCCGCACCGTGGGTGGGGGAGGGCGTCCCGGAGCCGGTGTCTGTGCGCCGACTGGTCGCTGCGGTGAGGGTGTGACGTATGCCTACCACAGTGACAGCATGCTGTCTATATGACAGAATGCTGTCATGAGGAATCAAGTGGTGCACCTGGCCGTCTACGACACCCTCGCGGACTGGGAGACCGGTCACGCCATCGCGCACATCAACCAGCGTCAGTGGCAGCGCGAACCGGGTCGCTACTCGGTGTCCACCGTCGGGCAGACCCTGGACCCGGTGACCACCGCCGGCGGCGTGCGCATGATCCCGGACCTCGTCCTGGCCGATCTCGACGCCGAGGACAGTGCGATGCTGATCCTGCCCGGGGCCGACGCCTGGATCGGCGGCGACGCCCTGGCCCCGTTCGCGGCCAAGGCGCGCGCGTTCCTCGATGCGGGCGTGCCGGTCGCTGCGATCTGCGGCGCGACCTACGGGCTCGCGGGCGAGGGCCTGCTCGACGACCGTGACCACACCAGCAACGTCGCGTACTTCCTGGCCATGACCGGCTACGCGGGCGGCGGCCGGTACCGGGACGAGCCCGCAGTGACCGATCGGGATCTGATCACTGCGGGCGCGACGAACCCCGTCGAGTTCGCCCGCGAGATCCTGGGGCGCCTCGATATCTACACCCCGGAGGTGCTCGACGCCTGGTACCGGCTGTACGCGCGTTCGGACGCGAGTGCGTTCGAGGTGTTGCAGGCGGCGACCGCGCAATGACCGAGCCGAAGCCGGCCGAGCTGCTCGCCGGCGCCGCCCTGACCGCGTTCCGGCTCAACGGCCAGTTCCTGGCGGTGGCGGAGGATCTGGCCCGGCCCGCCGGTCTCACCGCCGCGTGGTGGCAGGTGCTCGGCGCGGTCGTCGACGAACCCCTGCCGGTCGCGGGCATCGCGCGGGCCATGGGCATCACCCGGCAGAGCGTGCAGCGGATTGCTGACCTGATGGTGGACAAGGGATTCGCGGAGTACCTGCCGAATCCCGCCCACCGCCGGGCCAAGCTGCTGCAGCTGACCGCCGAGGGTCGGGCGGCGATGCAGCGCATCACGCCCGACCAGCGCGCCTTCGCCGACCGGCTCGCGAATCAGCTGGGGGTCGAGGAATTCCGTCGGGCCCTGGAGGCGCTGGGGCAGCTTTCGGCGGCCCTCGACGTGCTGGCGGACTGACCCGTCAGCGGGGTACGTCGCTTGCGTTGCGCAGCACGGCACGGTTCGATCCGATATCCACGCGCACCAGCGGCGGCGCCCCGTCCGCGTCGTCCTCGCGATGCATCAGGGACACCTGGCGCTGCTCGAACTCGTGATGCTTCGAGCCCTGGAACACCGCCGTGACCTCCTCGAAGCCGGTGGCCGACACCGTGCGGTGCCCACCGCGGCGGGTCCACGGCAGGAAACGGCCGCCGGTGAGGCGATTGAACAGGGTCTCGGCGAACGCGGCCAGGACGAGCAGGCACACCAGCCCCGGAATCGTCATTGCGAACATCATCCCCATGTGGTCCGAGTGTAGGCGCGATCTCGAGGATGTGGATCGGACCTCGGCGGTTCGGCATGCTGTTCCGGTGAGCACGCGATACCCGCCGATCGAGCCGCACGAATCGGGCCTACTCGACGTGTCCGACGGGCATGTCCTCTACTGGGAGAGCGTCGGCGACCCCGGCGGGGTGCCGGTGCTGTTCCTGCACGGCGGTCCTGGCTCCGGCGCTGCCGCCGGTGCCCGACGGTATTTCGACCCGTCGCGGAGCCGGGCGGTGCTGTTCGATCAGCGTGGCTGCGGCCGCAGCCGCCCGCTCGCGGACGGACCGGACGTGGACCTCTCCTCGAACACCACCGCTCACCTGGTCGCGGACATCGAGCGGCTGCGCGAACATCTGGGTATCGACCGGTGGATCGTGAGCGGGGTGTCGTGGGGCGTGACGCTGGCGCTGGCGTACGCGCAGCAGCACCCCGGCCGGGTGCTGGCGATGGTGCTCGGCGCGGTGACCGCAGGCACCCGCGTCGAGATCGACTGGATCACCCGCGCGATGGGGCGGGTGTTCCCGGAGGAGTGGGACCGATTCGTCGAGGGGGTTCCCGAGGCCGAGCGCGGTGGTGAACTCGCGGCGGCCTACACGCTGCTGCTGTCCGACCCGGACGCGGCGGTTCGTGAGGAGGCGGCCAGGAAATGGTGCGAGTGGGAGGACACGCACGTGTCCCTGGTGCCCGGCTGGCAGCCGAGCCCGCGGTACTCGGATCCGGTGTTCCGCAGCGTCTTCGCGCGCCTGGTCACGCACTACTGGAGCAATGACTGCTTTCTCGAGGAGGGGCAGATCATGGCCTCGATGGACCGGATCGCAGCGATACCGGCCGTTCTCGTGCACGGTCGATACGACGTCTCCAGTCCGTTGGACACCGCGTGGCAGATGGCCCGGCTGTGGCCGGCGAGTCGGCTCGTGGTCGTCGACGACGCGGGACACGGCGGCGGTGGCTTCGTCACGGAGTTCACGGCAGGCGTCGACGCAATGCTTGCCCACGTTCTGAATCCCTAGCTGATAGCCTCCGTGAGTCGCCGAAAAGACGACCGTGACACATTCGAGGAGGTGAGACCCGTGAACGCTGTATCCACTGGGTGCTCCCCCTCTTCTGCACGGTCGGGCGACTGAAATAGACGTCGCCGGGAGCGCCCCACAAGGCAATCCCGAAAGGCAACAACCTATGCATTTCACTGCGGAGACATCGTCGAACGGTGTCGTCGAACGCAATTTCACTCTGGGTGAGGTCACCGGCCTGCTCTGGTCGCCCGCATCCGGCTCCGAACCCGCGCCCCTGGTGCTGATGGCGCACGGTGGTGGCCAGCACAAGAGGGCTCCGGGAATCCTGGCCCGTGCGCAGCGCTTCGTGACGGCCTGCGGTTTCCACGTCGCCGCCCTTGACGCGCCCGGACACGGTGACCGGCCCCGAACTGCGGCGGACGAGCAGCACCTTGCCGTCTTGCGGCAGGCTCAGGCCGCGGGCGAGCCGCTGGGCCCGGTCGTCGTGGAGATCCACAAGGACCTCGCGATTCGTGCCGTGCCGGAATGGCAGGCGACCCTGGACGCCCTCCAAGCGCTGCCGGAGATCGGCGCCAATGGCCCGGTCGGATTCTGGGGCATCATGCAGGGCACCGGGATCGGGGTGCCGTTGACGGTGGCCGAGCCCAGGATCACCGCCGCCGTCTTTGGTTGCCTCGGGCATGAATCGCTGACCGATGCGGCGGCACAGATCACCGTCCCGATCGAATTCCTGCTCCAGTGGGATGACGAGCTTGTCGAACGTCAATCCGGTCTCGCGCTGTTCGATGCCTTCGCCTCGAAGGAGAAGACGTTGCACGCCAATGCGGGCGGGCATGTCGACATGCCCAGATTCGAGGTCGAAAGCGCGACCCGCTTCTTCGCCCGTCACCTCGGGCAGGTCGGTACGTCGCCGGCCTGACGTGACGGGAATCGGCTGATGCTGGTCGGAATCCGGCCCCGGGATTCGGCCGCTTAGGTATAAATGGGTCGTCCCTCGAGTCAGTCGAGGCGGCAGATCCCAACGGTAAGAAGGAGTCTCGATGCTGGTGTTCGACCCCGTCATCTCGTTCTTCAACGAGATCGCCAGTGCGCTCGGTTCTAGCGACTCGGTCATCGAGACCTAGGAACCCTCCGGGAACGGTGGGTCGAGTCACTGGATTCGACCCACCGTTTCCGTGTTCGGGGTGTCCGCGGTCGCGTCGCCCCGCGAGTTCAGATGTCGAAGTACGTGCCGGGCACCGGCGTGTGCAGGAGTGCGTCGAGTCCGGCTGACTCGAAGGCCGCCGTGAACCGGTCCGCTCCCTCGGTGAAATGCGCCCAGCCGTCGGTGTGTACGGGAATGACCACGGACGGGGCGAGGATTCGGGCAACCTCGACCGCCTCCGCCGACGTCAGGGTGACCGGCACCGGAAAGCGGCCTGGATCCGCGGCACCGGCGAAGAGGATCGCGATGTCGACGGGGCCGAGCCGCTCCCCGATCTCGCGGGTGAGCTCGACCGAGGCGTTGTCCCCGGAGACGTAGATCGTGGGAATTCCCTTGGCGCTGAGTATGAATCCAGTGACCGTGCCGGTGATCGGTTCGCATCCGGCGGGGCCGTGTAGCGCCGGGACCGCCGTGACGGTGAGCTCGCGGCCGTCCGGGGTGGCGATCATCGTGTGGTCCCACGGCGCGAGTCCGGTCACCCCGGGCAGCCGCCCGGCCGCCTCGGGCGTGGAGAGCACCGTCTCGACCCGGCCGAGCAGCCGGCGGCCCGCGTCGTCGAGGTTGTCCGCGTGCTGATCGTGAGAGAGGAGAACGAGGTCGATGGGGCCGAGCGACTCCTCGGGGAGCGCAGGCGGGGTCAGCTTGGTCAGGGTGACCCCGCCCTCGTAGCTGCCCGGCTCGTCGAATGTCGGATCGGTGAGGATGCTCAGGCCGGCCACCGTCAGGTGCAGGGTGGGGCCACCCACGAGGACCGCCCGAACGCCTTGCGCCGCTGTGGAACCGGTCGATGTCGTGCTCGCTGTTGTCGAGGTCATGTCACAAGCATCGGCCGATCGCCCCGGCCGGACCAGTGGCCCTCAGGACATGTTTCGCTAAGATCGGGCCATGGTCAGTTCGGTAGCGGTGATTGCCTTTCCCGACATCAGCCCGTTCCACCTCTCGGTACCCTCGCTGGTCTTCGGGCACGCGGAGAACCGCGGCACCGCGCCCCGCTACCGGGTCACCATCTGTGCAGAAGATCCGGGCATCCTGCCCACCAACGCCGGCTACGACATCGCGGTGCGCAGTTCCCTCGACGCGCTGGTCGAGGCGGACACGGTGGTGGTCCCCAGCTGGGTGCAGGCCCGTCGGCCGTCGGATGCGCTGCTCGAGGCGATCGGGCGGGCACACGGACGCGGGGCGCGCATCGTCGGACTGTGCTTGGGCGCCTTCCCGATTGCCGATTCCGGAATCCTCGACGGGCGCGAGGCGGCGACCCACTGGCATGCCGCGGAGGACCTCGCGCGCCGGCATCCGCAGGTGACGGTTCGGTCGGACGTGCTGTGGTCGGACCTCGGTGACGTGGTGACCTCGGCCGGCACTGCCGCGGCGCTCGACTGCTGCCTGCATCTGGTCCGATCGGACCACGGTGTCTCCGCCGCGACCGCGCTCGCCCGGCGGCTGGTGCTTGCTCCCCACCGCAGCGGCACCCAGGCGCAGTTCATCCCGGTCCCCGTGCGCGAGCAGGACGGTGAGGACGAGATCGAGCGGGCGATGGCGTGGGCCCGGATGAACCTGTCCGAGCCCGTCGACCTCGATCACTGGTCGCGCGTGGTCCTGATGACCAGGCGCACCTTCACCCGGCGGTTTCGCGAGCGCACCGGGTCGAGCCCGCAGCAGTGGCTGCTCGTGCAGCGGCTGGATCGGGCTCGGCTGCTGCTGGAAACGACGGAACTCGGCGTCGACGCGGTGGCAGGCGAGTCGGGCTTCGGGTCGACGGCGTCGCTGCGGCTGCATTTCGGGCGCGCGTTCGGAATCAGCCCGTCGGCGCATCGGGACCTGTTCTCGACCGCCGATCGATGACGCGCCCTCACATGGCTTCGTGCCCTTCCGGTAACTCGATCAGAGTTCCGGCAGCGCCCGCTGTCGCACCCGCCCATCTGTGCGGCAACCGATTGTCGATCGGTCACGCGTGTAGCGTTCCGGGTATCCCGCTCCGACATCCGGGGCGGGCGGTCGGAGGTCAAGGGGACGACGGTGGACCGGGCGCGAGAACGACGGCCGACCAGCGCAGACGTCGCGCGTCACTCCGGGGTGTCGAGGGCCACCGTGTCCTACGTGCTCAACGGCCGAGACGATCACCCGATCAGCGAGCAGACCAAGCGACGCGTGCTGGCGAGCGTCGACGCCCTCGGGTACACGCCGAATCTCACGGCGAGCGCCCTGCGCGCCGGGCGCAGCAACATCGTGCTGATGCCGATGCCCGACATTCCGCTCGGGTTCGCGGTCGACGCGATCCTGCAGGGGCTCGATCGCGGCCTGTCCGAGCGGGGGCTCCGGTTCCTCCTGCACGGCGACCGCAAGTCGGGCGGCGTGACCGGTGCCCGTGCGTGGGCGCAGCTCCGCCCGGCCGCGATCTTCACAGACACCGCGCGCTGCGACGCCGAGGCGACGGCCTTGCTGCGCAGGGCCGGGGTTCGGGCGGTGCTCCTCGCCGGGCCGGAGACGGTCCCGTACGCGCCGACCGCGCGGTTCCAATTCGATTCGCTGGCCGACTGTGCGGCAAGGTATCTCGCGGGCCGGCGCGGCCATCGACGACTCGCATGCCTGGTGCCGGGCGCCGAACTCGCCGAGCTCGGAGAGCGCCGGTTCGGGGTGTTCGTGTCGGCGGCCGCGCAGGAAGGGGCCTCGGTCGAACGGGTCGACTGCGCCCTGTCGATCGACAGTCTGCTTCCCGTCCTCTCGGCCTGGCGTGATCCGGGACGGCGCCCGGACGCCGTGTACGCGTACGACGACGAGTTCGCGTTGGTGCTGATCCAGGCCCTGCGGGAGGTGGGGCTGGAGGTGCCGCACGACATCGCCGTCGTCGGGTCCGACAACCTGCCGCTCGGCGCGATTCTGCGACCGCACCTGACGACGACCTGTGTCGACCTGCCTGCGATCGCGTCGGGCCTGGCGGAGTCGATTCACCGTCTGGTCGACGGGCTCCCCTTCGAACCGCTCGGCGATCTGTTTGCCCCGCGGGTGGTGGTCCGGCAGTCGGCCTGACGGGTCACCGAGAGGTGATGACGGCCCGGTTCCCGGTCTCGGCGCGGACGGCGATCACCCGGCTCGTCAGCGCCCAGCCGGTGTCGGTCCGGGTCCACGAATCGTTGTAGTCGCCGAGGCATTCGTAGACCGCGCCCTCATTCGTGCCCGCGCCGACGTGGAACGCGCGGAAGTACGACCGAGTCCGGGCGGTGTCCCCGTCCAACTGCACCTGCACGTTGCCCATGAGGTGTTGCGTCGGGCCGCACACGTCCAGGTGGGCCCGGACCACGGCGAGAACCGCGTCGGCGCCCTCGACGAAGTAGGCGCGGGCGTCCTCGGTCATCGCCGACCGGAGCCCGGGCCAGTCCTTCGTGTCGAGCCGGGCCTGAAACCGGTGCAGGCTGTCGACCACCGCCAGGTGATCGAGCAGCTGCCCGAAGTCGGCGGGCGGGGTCGATCGGAACGTCGAATCTGGCCCATCGGTTCGCACAGCCGCGCCGCCCTTCCCTGGTTGATGGTCATGTTTCCCCTGGCCCAGCGGGTGACACGTGTAACACTCTATGCGCCCGCCTCCCGGCGCCACGGGGTTTCCCGCTGAGTGAGACGGGTCACATCGGGTCCGGGTGTTCGGCCGCAATCTGGTGCACGCACCTGACCTCGACGGCCGACTCAGTCGTCTGCGCCGCGGTCCACCCGAACACATTGGAGGACTCCCATGACCCATCCCGATGTCCTGGCACCTGCGAAGCTGGGCCCGATCACCCTGCGCAATCGGATCATCAAGTCCGCGACGTTCGAGGGCAAGACGCCGAATGCTCTGGTGACCGATGAGTTGATCGAGTTTCATCGTCGTCCGGCGGCGGGCGGGGTCGGCATGTCGACGGTCGCGTACTGCGCGGTTGCGCCGGAGGGGCGGACGGAGCGCGGGCAGTTGTGGATGCGGCCGGAGGCCCTGCCGGGGCTGCGGCGGCTGACCGACGCGATCCATGCCGAGGGGCGGCGGCGTCCGCGCAGCTGGGGCATGCCGGGCCGGTGGCGAACGAGAAGTCGACGGGATTGCCGGCGTTGGCGCCGTCGCGGTCGTTCAACCCGATGAGCATGCGGATGATCCGGTCGGCGTCGAAGGATGACATCGTGCGGATCACCGAGGCGCACGGGACGGCGGCTCAGCTGGCCATCGACTCCGGGTTCGACGCGGTGGAGATCCACTTCGGCCACAACTATTTCGCGAGCTCGTTCCTGAGTCCGAAGCTCAACCATCGCAAGGACTCCTACGGGGGGTCGCTGGCGAACCGGGCGCGGGTGGTGCTCGAGACGGCGCGGACCGTGCGGGCGGCCGTCGGCGACAGGGTTGCCATCTTGGCGAAGCTGAACATGGATGACGGTGTGCCGGGCGGTTTCTGGGTGGACGAGGCGATCCAGGTCGCGCAGTGGTTGGAGGCGGATGGCAGCGTCGACGCGCTGGAGTTGACGATGGGCAGTTCGCTGCTCAACCCGATGTACCTGTTCAAGGGCGATGCCCCGGTGCGGGAGTTCGCTGCGGCGATGCCGCAGCCGGTGCGGCTGGGCGTGCAGTTGATCGGTAAGCAGATGTTCCACGCGTATCCGTATCGGGATCTGTTCATGCTCGAGCAGGCGCGGCAGATCCGGGCCGCGGTGAAGCTGCCGCTGGTGTTGCTCGGTGGGGTGACGGACAAGGCCGGCATGGACACCGCGATGGCGGAGGGGTTCGAGTTCGTGGCGATGGCGCGGGCGTTGCTGCGGGAGCCGGATCTGGTCAACCGGATCGCCGAGGACGCCCGTGCGAAGTCGCTGTGTATCCACTGCAACAAGTGCATGCCGACGATCTTCTCCGGCGCGCGATGCGTGCTGGTCGAGCGCGCCGGATAGTCGCAGCGCAGCTCGCCGACGGCGTCCAACGGCCGCCGGACACCGCGAGGGGGTCGACGTACGTGCGACCATGGAAGGGCCGACGCTCTACACCCGATAAGGCTGACCGGAGGCCGTGGCGATGGACGACCGGGCGAAGGACGAGCACCAGCGGGTCGTGGTCGAGACCGATCACGGCCGTACAAGCTACGGCGCGGGCACGGCCGTACGCATCGGCAGGGATCCGCAATTGGAGATCACGATCGTCGATCCGTTGGTGTCGCGGGAGCATGCACGGCTCAGGTGGGACGAGGGATGGCAGCTCGTCGACGCCGGCAGCAAGAACGGGATCTACGTCGACGGCGAGCGCCGAGAAAAGGTGCCCGTCACGAGCAACGTCCTCGTCCGCCTGGGGGACGCGGTCGAGGGGCCCGTCGTGCGGATCTCGATCGAAGATCCCGACGCGACGCGACTGGACGTGGGCGGTCGATGGGACGAGTCGACGATCGAGGTAGGGGCCTCGAGCGCCCCGCCCCCGACACCGCACGAGGCGGTCCCGGCGGGATCCCTCACGGTGGGACGGTCGCCCGACAACGACATCGTCGTCCGAGATGTGCTGGCCTCACGCCGTCACGCCATCGTCCACAACGCGCCGGCCGGCCTCGAGATCGACGACCTGGGGAGCGCCAACGGAACGTTCGTCGGCGGCGCCCGAGTGTCGCGCGCGCAGCTGACCGACGGCGACGTCGTCACGATCGGCAACACCGATTTCAGCGTGCAGGAAGGCCGGCTCGTTCCACGGCAGGCGGTGGCCCCGACCGCAGGGGGCTGCGGGTGGACGGCGTCGGACTCATCATCGAAGGCGGGCGGCGACTGCTCGAGGACGTCACCTTCACGGCGGGACCCGGCAGCCTCACCGCGGTGATCGGGCCCTCCGGCGCGGGAAAGACCACGGTCGCCAAGATCATCTCCGGTTCGGAAAGCCCCACGGAAGGCGTCGTCGAATTCGAGGGCCGCAGCGTGCACACCGACTATTCGGTGCTGCGCTCCCGCATCGGCATGGTCCCCCAGGACGACGTCGTCCATCGCCAGCTGACCATCCGGAGGGCACTCGGCTACGCCGCGGAGCTGAGACTGCCGCCGGACACGAGCCGGGCCGACCGTGAGGAGGTGATCGCAGGGGTACTCGACGAACTGCAACTGACCGAGCACGCCGACACCCGCGTCGATCGTCTCTCCGGCGGACAGCGCAAACGCGCATCCGTCGCGCTGGAGTTGCTGACGGGTCCATCCCTGCTCATCCTCGACGAACCGACCTCGGGTCTCGACCCCGCGCTCGACCGGCAGATCATGGCGACGTTGCGCCGCCTCGCCGATTCGGGCCGCGTCGTCGTCATCGTCACGCATTCGCTGTCGTACCTCGAGATGTGCGACCAGGTACTGCTCCTCGCACCGGGCGGCAAGACCGCGTATGTGGGCCCGCCCGACCGAGTCGGGGCCGCGCTCGGCAGTACCGACTGGGCCGACATCTTCGCCCGTGTCGCATCCGACCCGGACGGGGTGTTCGCCGAATATCGCGCCACCCGCCCCGAGGCGGTGCCGCCACCGAGCCCGCCCGGGCCTCTCGGTCGCCCCGCACACACGTCGGGGCGTAAGCAGCTGAGCACCGTCGCCCGCCGTCAGGTTCGGCTGATCCGCGCCGACCGGGGCTACCTGATCTTCCTGTCGCTTCTGCCCTTCGTACTCGGCGGGCTGGCCTTGCTCGTGCCGGGCGACACCGGGTTCGGGCCGTCGGGTACCGACGTATCCGGTGAACTCACCCAGATCCTGGTGGTGCTGATTCTCGGCGCCGCCTTCATGGGCTGTTCACTGACCATCCGCGACCTGGTCGGTGAGCGCATGGTCTATCAGCGCGAACGTGCCGCCGGGCTGCTGCCGTCCGCCTACCTGACGGCGAAGATCGTCGTGTTCTGCGCCGCCGCGATCGTGCAGTCGGTGATCATGGTGCTGATCGTCTTCGCGGGCAAGGGTTTCCCTGGCCGCGGCAGCTTGATCCCTTCCGGCTCCGTCGAACTGATCGTGGACATCGCCGCCACCACCTGTTGCTGTGTGCTGGTCGGATTGGCGTTGTCGTCGGTGGCGCGCTCGAACGAGCAGGTACTGCCGATGCTGGTGGTCACAATCATGGCGCAGCTGGTGATGTGCGGAGGATTGATCACGATCACCGGACGCGCCGTACTCGAACAGGTCGCGTGGCTCTTCCCGTCCCGCTGGGGGTTCGCGGCCGCGGCCTCGACGGTGGACCTGGTGACGAATTCCACCGGCACCGAGCCGGACACGCTGTGGCAGCACACCGCATCGTGGTGGCTGCTCAGCATCGCCATGCTGGTGCTCATCAGCTGTGTGCTCGCAGTCTTCACCTACAGCCGGCTCCGGCTGCGCCGTCCGCGCAGGGGCTGACCGCCGGCGCCGGGCCGACCCGGCCGGTGCAAGTGAGCGTTATCGCGGTCGGCCGGGCTCCACCAGAGCCGCGGCTCAATGCACGGCTGGACCGCGATCGCCGGCTGCTGCGACGGCATCGCGGACGAGGGCATCCGGATCCGTCGCCAGGCGGCGCAGATCGGCGTTGTACCGCTCTCGCAGGTTCGGGGTGAGCGCCGTGTCCGCCAGTACGAAGACGCCGTGCCGCCGCACCGCGGCCCAGGGCGAAGCGAGTCCCACGAACGCGGCCTCGGTCTCGTCCGTGTCGATCGTGCAGTACCCGCTGCCGGGAGACAGCCGATCGCACACCGCGTCGTGCAGCGCGGGATGCTCGGTCAGTGCAGCCTCCAACGGGCCGTAGTCCAACGGTTGGTGGACGCCGACGTCTCGGAAGGAGGTGTACGGGGCGGTGAGCCCGCGGACGGCGACCTCCCGGGGCAGCCGATCGAGTCGGGCCGTCACCAGATCCATCCGGCCGAGACGTGAGAGCGCCGCCGCTGCCCAGGCTCGGTCGGGTTCTCCCAGTCGACGGTTGCCCACGATCGCCTCCAGTGCGCTGACCACTTCCGTTGTGGGGATGCCGAGTTCGCCGAGCAGCTTCGCCCACAACCACTTCTCGCGGGCCACCGGAAGATGTTCCAGTATCGCGGGCACCGCATCGGGTCCCAGCTCACGGAGCCAGGCGCACGCGCGCTCGGCACCCGGGGCCGCGGGCACGGGGGAGTCGGCGATCGCGATCAACTCGATCACCCTCAGGTCGGGCGGCAGCGCGGTCAGCCGGTCCAGCGCCCGCTGCTCCTCGTCGAGTTCTGGGAAGTGCCTGCGTACCTGGGTCTTCGTCAGGCTCAGCGGAATCAGCTCCCACGCCTCGTCCATGGCCACCGCGACGAACTCCCGGCCGACGACCCCCTCGTCGATCAGTGTGCGGCGCGCCGCCTTGCAGGCCTTGGCGACAGTGCGCTCGAACCGGTCGTGGACGGCATGCCAGCGCTCGCCGTCATCGGCCGTCGCGGCTGCCTCGACGCGCTCGGCCAAGCGGTCCTCTGCCTCGCCCGGGTCTAGCTGCCACGGCCAGTCGGCCGGGCTCCATCGCAACGCGTCGGCATCGTGGTGGTCGGTCGCGACCGACGCGAGGGATTCCTCGCTGGCGACCCCGATCACCGGCCACGCGATCACGCCGCCGGCTTCGGCATAGAACTCGTGCACGGCGGCGCCGTAGATCCGGTCGTCGGGGTGTTCCACGCGCATCAGGCGCACGAATGCCACGATCTGATCCCGCACGGCCGCTTCCATGCTCGCCCAGTCCACCCGTCCGACCGTAGTGGAGGGCACGGGCGTCCCGGATAGGCTGCCCGGGTGAGACCGGATCTCGAACAGCTGCGTGACCTGCTCGAAGCATCGCCCGGACTGGCGAAGCGCCCGGCCGGTCCGGCGCCGCGGGAACTGATCGAAAGGGCGCAGGCCCGCCTGGGGCCGCTGCCGCCGTCCTACCGGTGGTGGCTCGGCGAGTACGGAGCGGGCTGGCTCGGTGGGGCCCCGATCGCGACAGCAGCGGCCGCGGAGGCCGACGACGCGATAACCGCCGCGTGGCGGTCTACGGGGACCCGGCTGTGCTTCCACGCCGAGGAGGACGGCGACACGCACCACTTCGCGCTCGATCGCCGGGGCACAGACGGCGAGTGGCCGGTGGTGCGCCGAGACCCGTTCGACGGCGCCGAGTACCCCGTGGCGGAGAACTTCGCGGGATTCCTCGCTGTCCAGGCCGCCCTTGCCCGTGGGCTCCGGGACGGCCCGAATCCGACGATCGCCGCGCTGTGGCGGTCGACGGCCGGGGTCCTGCGCGACGATGGCCTGCTCCTGTACGGACCGCACCAGATCCAGGAGCGCAACGAGACATTCGAGGTGCGAGAGTATGCACCCGACTGGGTGCTGGTCGGCGACGACAGTGGGGGGCGGGGACTGTTCATGCGGCGCCACGGACGGGACCGACGCAGCGTCTACCTGCTCGACCTCGGCGCGATCGGCGGGAACCTCGCCGTCGACGGCGAACTGCTCACCGACGACCTGCTCGGATGGTTGGCCATCGGGTGAACGGACGTCCGGGCCGCTCGGCCGTTACCGTCAGACGGACGCCAACGCTCGGGCGGCCCAACGACCATGATGCGCGCTGATCTCGATACCATGTTCGAAACATTCACTGATTCGGACGCTGGTGAGGACCTCCCCGATTGGTCCCTGCGCGAGGACCTGGCCCCGACGAATGAGGATCGCATGGGTGGTGGATGCCGGGATCTCCTCGATGTGATGGGTGACGAGCACGCTTGCAAGCCTGGGATTTTCGCGCCGAACCTGGTCGAGGGCCGTCAGTAGCTGTTCTCGGGCGGCGAGGTCGAGACCGGTGGACGGCTCGTCCAGCAGGAGCAGTTTCGGCTCCGGCATCAGGGCTCGGGCGATCAGCACTCGTCCCCGTTCGCCCTGGGAAAGGTTCGGCCATCGGGCATCGAGGTGGTCGGCAATGCCGAACGCCGCGATCAAGGCATCGGCCCTGTCGAGCTGCTGGGGGTTGGTGCCCAGCGTTGAATGAGCTCGGTCGTGTTGGTCAGGCCGGTGAGGACGACCTCGCGAACCGTGAGCGGATACTGCAATGGATGCCGGGGGTTAACGTGCCCGATCGCCGCGCGAAGGCTACGCATGTCCACCCGGCCGAGCCGATGACCGAGCACTCGGACGATTCCGCTCGTCGGATGGGTCTGGGCGCCGAGCAGGCTGAGTAGGGTGCTCTTCCCCGCCCCGTTCGACCCGAGCAACACCCAGTGCTGACCGGGCTCGATTGTTGCCGAGACATCCGAGATGAGCGCCCGCCCGTCCCGTACGACCGTGACGGCCTCGGTGGAAACGATCGGCGAAATCATGCGTGGTCCTCCATCTGCAGTGCCGTGATCACCGAGTCGATGTTTGCGGCCACTGCCGCCATGGCCGCGGCTCCGTCCTGCGCTTCGATGGCGGCCAGGAGATCGTCGTGCGCGCTCGAGGTGTCCGGATGTTCGGGCTCGTCCTTTTCGAGTTCGATGAGCGCGTCACGGAGCAAGGGGCGGACCGAGGCGAACAGCGACGCCAGGACGGCGTTGCCCGACAGTGCAACGATCGAGGCGTGGAAATCGAGGTCGGCATCGACGAAGTCCTCGATGTCGTTCCCCAGCAGGGAGTGCCGGACCGCGAGCCCCGATCGGATGGCACTGAGGTCGTGTGATCGGGCGCGCGCCGCGGCGAGCCGGGCCGCCTCGACTTCCAATGCGCGCCTGACTTCGAACACCTCGAGCAGGCGGGCGCGGCGCAGCAGCCGGGGGAGATCGGAGGCGCTCGGTGCGGCGCCGGACTCGGCGACGAACGTGCCGACGCCGTGACGCACGATCAGCTGGCCGTCCTGTGCCAACAGTCGGACAGCTTCCCTTATCGAGGATCGGCCGACCCCCAGCTCGGCGGCCAGGTCCGACTCGCGGGGCAGTCGTTGCCCCGCCGCCCAGTGGCCGCTCGAAATGCGGTCGCGCAGTAGTCGTTCCAGCTGTGGAACGAGTGGGCCGCTTCGCAGCTGAGAGTTCACAGGTGTCCTTTCGGTGGCACAGCCAGGCTACCAAAGAGATCAGACCTCTGATCTCTTTGGTGGGTGCCAAGCCCGTGTGCTCCCTGAGGTCGGTGAGAGGCGCACGCGGATCCTGGTCCGGATACCACGTGACCTGGCGGGTACCGCGCTGACGCGGCCCCGCCAGGCCCGGTGACTCAGACGATCGCGGGCAGCCGGACGACCTGGCCGGCGTAGGCCAGCCCGGCGCCGAAGCCGAGCAGCAACGCGGTGTCGCCGGGCTTGGCGCCGCCGGAACGGAGCAGCTGTTCCATGGCCATCGGAATCGATGCCGCGCTGGTGTTGCCGGTCTCGACGATGTCGCGGGCGACCGCGACTGTCTCGGGCAGTCCGAGGGTCCGGATCAGCGCGTCGGTGATGCGGCTGTTGGCCTGGTGCGGCACGAAGGCGTCCAGGTCGCCCGCCGTGATCCCGGATTTCTCCAGGGCGTCGCGGCACGCCTTCTCCAGGAAGGTCACCGCCCACCGGAACACCGCCGAACCGTTCATCCGGATGTAGGGCCGCTCCGTGGTGCCGCCGCTGGCTTCTGCGGCCGCGACCTCGGCGAAGTACTGCTTGAAGTCCTTGTCCTGCTTGATCGCTTCGGTCTGGGTTCCGTCCGAACCCCAGGCGACCGGACCGATTCCCTCTGCGTCGGCGGGACCGACCACGACCGCGCCCGCGCCGTCGGCGAAGATGAACGCGCAGGTCCGGTCGGTCGGATCGAGAAGGTCGGACAGTCGTTCGACGCCGATCACCAGGACGTGGCGGGCCTGCCCGGCGCGGACGAGGCTCGCGGCGTTGCCGAGCGCGTAGCAGAAGCCCGCGCACCCGGCGGAGATGTCGTAGGCCGCGGTGTCGTGCATGCCGAGCTCCGTGGCCACCACAGCGCCCGCCGACGGTCCCAGCACCATCTGTGAGGACGTCGCCAGCACCACGGCGTCGATCTGCCCGGCCTCGAGGCCCGCGGCGGCGAGCGCGTCGCGGGATGCCGCGACGCTCATCGAGACGATGGTCTCGTCGAGGTCGGCCCAGCCTCGGGACTTGATGCCGGAGCGGGTCTGGATCCATTCGTCGCTGGAGTTGATGGCGTCCACGATCTCGGCGTTGGGGACGACGCGTCGGGGTCGGTACGCGCCGAGGCCCAGCAGGGCCGTGTGCGTGACGGGATTGGCGGTGGCGATGGGGGCGGGCACAGCATCCTCTCCATGTGAACCGATCGGTCCATATAGTTGAGATCATCTAACATGAACCGATCGGTTCACACAAGCGCGGGAGGATTCGCATGACCACGGCACGACCGCGAGCTCGACTCCTCTCGAGCACCATCGCCACGGTGCAGGAGCTCGGGGTGAACGCGGCTGGGCTGACCGAGCTGCTAAAACGCAGCAATGCGTCGCGCAATTCGCTGTATCAACACTTCCCGGCCGGCAAGGGCCAGCTCGTGGAGACGGCGACACGGATCGTGTCGAGAGTGGTGCATTCCCACGTGAGCGTCATGGCGGAGAAGCTGGCGAGCGCGCCGTCGGTGGAGCAGTGGCTGGACGAGCTGTTCGCATTCTGGCGCGAGCCGCTCGAGTCCAGCGAGTACCGGCTGGGCTCGTTCATGATGGCCGCCGCGCTGGACGAGCAGAACCCGGCGGTGCAGGCCGCCGCGGGTCAGGCGTTCACCGATTGGACCTCCCGGCTCGCCGACGGGATGGTCGCGGCCGGCATCGAGGAAACGGCCGCGCGCTCGATGGCGGGGCTGCTGCTGTCGGTGATCGAGGGCGCCATCGTGCAGAGCCGCGCGCTCGAGTCGAGTCAGCCCTTCGTCGATGCACGCGCCCAGCTCGGCGTCCTGATGGGACATCACCTCACGCTCAGATGAGCGCCGGTGGTGCCGTCCGGTTGGCGGCACGCCGCCAACCGGACGGTCAGAAGCTATCCCCGCCCGGGCACTACCGAGATCGTGCCCTTGCAGACGGCCTTCTGGGTATTGATGAACCGCCATCCCCCACCGGTCTCGACGGTCACGGTGAAATCGACCGCTCCGACTCCCGTCCAGGTCCGGTTGATCGGGATTCCGGGCTTCTGCTGCAGGGCTGTCTCGTCGCTGACGCTGTGGCCGGTGGCTCCCGTCGTCGTGTTGGTCCAGTCGACCAGCACCCGTGTGCCGTACCAGTTGACTCCGATGCTCGGCAGGAGACCGGGGGGCGGCGCGGGCAGTTCGTTCCCGCCGCTCAGCAGGATTGCCGGCTCCAGCGCGGATCCGCCGGGTCGGAGCGACTCTCCCGACGAGGCATGGACGGTCCAGGTGAACGACGGCGCCCAGAAGAGCGGGTTCGCGCTCCCGCACGTCATGGTCGTCGACGTCGGCGGCGCGGGCTGAGCGTTCGCGACAGCGCCCCCGCCGGTCGCCACCGCGATACCCAGTCCGACAGCAGCGAGGGTCGCAGCGCACCCACGCCGCACCGATTGATTGCTCATGATCACTCCCCTTGATCCGAGAATGCGCGAACCGAGACGTCCGTCGCACCCTTCATTTCGGTTGCGCAACAGAATTCGTTACAAATCGTGCAACCTGGACCATACTCACACAACGGAATTCGGCAATCCCTGGCGCCCACGCGGTTGAGGTTTACCTGGGAGTGATCACCTGAGTCAGGGGGGTGATCCACCGCTATCGTGTCCGCAGCTTCGACGGAGGAGTTGACGATGAAGGCCGTTCTCTGTACCAACGCACAGCTGAGGGTGGCCGAGGTTTCGGCGCCAACACCGAAGGCGGGGCAGGTGCTCATCGACGTGCTGCGGTGTGGGATCTGCGGCTCGGACCTGCATGCGCGCGTCCATTGTGACCAGATGGCGGATCTGGCCGCCGAGTCCGGCTACGACGGGTTCATGCGCCCGCATCAGGATGTCGTTCTTGGCCATGAATTCTGCGGAGAGATCGTGGAGTACGGGCCTGGCTGCCGGAAGCGTTGGCCGGTCGGGACCCGGGTGGTCGCCATGCCGATCATCCGCCAGAACTCCAGCATTCACCTGACCGGGCTCTCTGCCGCGGCTCCAGGAGGCTATTCGGAACAGGTCGTCGTCCAGGAGGCGGTGATGATGGCGGTGCCGAACGGCCTGTCGGCCGAGAAGGCGGCCCTCACCGAGCCGATGGCGGTGGCCTGGCACGCGGTACGCAGGGGCGAGGTCGGCAAGCGGCAGACCGCTATCGTCATCGGCTGTGGACCGATCGGCCTGGCGGTGATCAGCATGCTCAAGGCGTCGGGAGTTCGCACCGTGGTGGCCAGTGACTTCTCGCCCAGCCGGCGAAGGCTGGCCGCGCAGTGCGGAGCCGACGTCGTGGTCGACCCCGCGACGCAATCTCCATGGACCTCGTACACCCAGCGGAACGAGTTCGTCCGGGTCCCCGACCTCCTCGATCTGGGTATCGGCACGATGGAGCGGCTACAGAAGGTGCCGAAACTGCCGTGGTGGCATGTCTTCCGGCTCGCCGACGCGGTCGGCGCGATGCCGTCCGGCCCGATCGTCTTCGAGTGTGTCGGTCTGCCAGGAGTGATTGACCAGATTCTGGCAAGCGCCCCGCTGCTCTCGCGTGTCGTCGTGGTCGGGGTGTGCATGGAGGTCGATCGAATCCGGCCGGCGATGGCGATCAACAAGGAGATCGACCTTCGATTCGTACTGGGTTATGACCCGGGGGAATTCCATCACGTGCTTCACATGATCGCCGACGGCAAGGTTGACCCGTCACCGCTGATCACCGGGACGGTCGGGTTGGCCGGGGTCGAGAACGCGTTCGCGGCGCTCGGCAACCCCGAGGAGCACGCGAAGATCCTGATCGACCCGAAAAGCCAAGCCGTCACGCCGTAGTCGGGGGCGCGCACCCTCTGGCGCGCATCCGATGATTGGCGGGAGGGATCCGCAGCGCAGGTGGATGACGCTCAACCGAGGCGCTCGACGATGAGGACGTTCGCGGTGCCGCCGCCCTCGCACATCGTCTGAAGCCCGTATCGTCCACCCGTGCGCTCGAGTTCGTTCAGGAGCGTTCCGAACAGCTTGGTGCCGGTGGCGCCGAGTGGATGCCCGAGCGCGATGCCGCCGCCGTTGACGTTGACGCGCTCCGGGTCTGCGCCGGTCTCGGCGAGCCAGGCGAGGACGACCGAGGCGAATGCCTCGTTGATCTCGATCACGTCGAAGTCGTCGATGCTCATGCCCGTCTTCCCGAGCGCGTACTCGGTGGCCGGGATCGGAGCGGTGAGCATGAAGACCGGGTCGGCGCCGCGTGCGCTCAGGTGGTGGATTCTTGCGCGCGGCACCAGGTTGTGTGTCTTGAGCGCTGCCGCGGACGCGACGAGTACGGCGCTGGCGCCGTCGGAAATCTGGCTCGCGAGTGCCGCGGTCAGGCGCCCACCCTCTCGGAGTGGTGGCAGCGCAGCCATCTTCGCCAGACTCGTGTCGCGGGGGCACTCGTCCACCTCGAACGAGCCGACCGGGACGATCTCGCCGTCGAATCGTCCGCCCGCGATCGCATCCCGTGCGCGCTGGTGGCTGCGCAACGCCCACTGCTCCATCTCCAGGCGGCTGATGCCCCACTTCTCGGCAATCAGCTCGGCGGCCCGGAACTGGGAGATCTCCGTGTTGCCGTAGCGGCGGCGCCAGTCTTCGGAGCCCGAATAGGGGTCGTCGAAACCGAACTCCCGGCCTGCAGTCATGGCTGCGGAGATCGGGATCCGGCTCATGCTCTGCACGCCGCCCGCAACGATCAGGTCCGCCGTTCCGCTCAGCACCGCCTGGGCGGCGAAATGCAGTGCCTGCTGGCTGGATCCGCATTGGCGATCGACCGTCACGCCAGGGACGCCCTCCGGCAGTCCGGCGGCCAGTGCCGACGTGCGTGCGATGTTGCCTGCCTGGCCGCCGATGGTGTCGACGCAGCCGAACATCACGTCGTCGATGGCCGCGGGGTCGATCGGGTTCCGGTCCGTGAGCGATCGGATCACGCTCGCGCCCAGATCGATCGGGTGGACGGCGGACAACGCGCCGTTCTTCCTGCCGACTGCGGTGCGAACTGCGTCGACGATATAGGCCTCGGCCATCGCGGGTTCCTCGTTTCCTCGGTCGCTTCGGGCATGTGTCAATCAGTTAGATGATTGCACCCTATCGCGGGCGGCTAGGTCGAGGGGGTGACCGGTGGAGATCGACCCGCGGCTGCGCACCGGGAATGCTCGCGGGAGGGGAGGCGTTACCGACGTGGAGTACCTGTCAGCGCGAAATGAGGAGTGGGGACATGGGTTCGCTTGAAATCATGGAGTGGCTTCGCGAGGGAGCAAACGCTGGAGACCCGATCCGGGGGCCGCTCTACGTCGTGACGTTCGTCGTCGGCGGACTGGTGAGCGTGCTGTTCGGTGGAGGAGTGATCTGACCGATCGACTGGTTGGACAGGACGGCCGCCGCCGGCTGCCTCGTCGGAGGCGATCGCGACGGCCGTCCGGTCCGGCAATCGCCGCACCCCAGGGCACATCCGGTCCCTAGGGTGTGCGTGCGAGCGTGACTCCGAGCCCGTCGATGCGGAGGTCGCGATCGGTGACGTCGACACCCGTGTCGGTGAAGCGCCGACCGCCAAGTGCGCCTGTGAGGAAGTCGCGGATCGGACCGTGCTGGGCGGCATTGGAATTGAGGGCATCCGGCGGTACCTCGATGGTGCCGTCGAAGTGACGGGCCTGCCCGGTGATGCCTGCCGGTTGCGGTGTCTGCCTGAGCGCGTCGACGGTGTGGAGGATCAGGTCGAGTCCGACGCCATTGCCGAAGTCCAGGCGCAGCGGCGTGCGAGAGCTCGCGACGTCGAACGATCCGACGGTGGCGGTCCAGCCCGCGGGGGAGCGGCCCGCGTAGCTGTACGGCGAGGTCGGTACGGACGGGTCGACGCTGCGGTCGTCGGCGGTATTGGCCAGACGCTCCCCGCTCAGAGGCACGTCGGTGGCGACGAAGGTCCACTTGTCCGCGGTGAGTTGCTTTGTCCAATAGCCGGTTCGGCCGCCGCTGGCGCCCTCGACGCGGAGTTCACGGGCGTCGGAACCGACGCCGGTCTTGTGGATCGAGATGCGGTCGGTGATCTCGCCGGGGACCTTCGGTTGGCGCAGCCAGTCGGGGGCGGGGAGCGAAATGGCGGCGGTGCCGACGTCGATGCGCTCGCTGAGCATGTCGGCGGCCTCGCGTAGGCCCGGCTGGTCCTCGTAGGAGTAGCGGAAGAAGACCTTGTCCGCGCCGGAGATGTCGAAGTCGTAGAGCCGGGTGTAGAGGTCGCCATGGCGATTCACCACGAGAGAGGTCGAGCCGCTGGTGGAGAGGGCGACCGCGCGGAAGCGGCCACCGGCGGGCATGCCGACTTCGTAGCTGTGATCGACCGGGAGCCAGGGGTCCACGTACCGAATGCGGGTGCCGCCGTCGGTGAGTGCGAAGACGTGGGAGACCTTGGCCAGGCCCACGGGGTGGTTGTTGCCCACGGCGTCGCGCCAGACATGGTCTTCGTTCGCGGACAGAACCGACCAGGTCCAGTCGAGCGTGCCCGGGGGAGGGTGTTTCCGGGGCCGGTCCAGAGCGGGGTGCCGTAGCGGGTGCTCCAGTTCCAGTCCTTGGGGGCCCTCAGGGCGTGGTCGAGGGTGTAGAAGCGGCCGTCGCGGTCCACCGCGAGCACCTCGTCATCATCCGCGGAGACCCCGACGACCTTGCCCGCCAGGCATCCGGGCAGCGGCATGGAGCGCCAACCGCCCTGCGCGGCGGCCTCCTTCACATAGATGCCGCCGTCGCGCGCGGTGAAGGACCACCGGCGGTTGAAGGTCTCGGTCGAGGTGCGGAAATGGATCTGATCGGGGAGTGCCGCGGTGGCGGGCGAGAAGGCCTCCAGCCCCGCGGTGCTCGGGTCCGCACCGATTTCGGGTGTGCCCACCGTGCCCACCAGCACGCATCCGGCCGGGTCGGCCGTCGCGCCGGGATGCACCGTGAGACCCGTGAAGACGATTCCGGCAACCGCGACGAGGGCGCCTCGCTTGGTAATTCGCTTCATCACACCCAGCCCAGGGTTCCGAAGATGATGAGGGCGAGGGCGTTGATGCTGAAGATCGTGCCGACGGTGATGGCCTTGGCGCGCACGGTCGCCATGTCGTGGACCCAGAAGCAGACGGCGAAGAACGG
The DNA here is from genome assembly GCF_001984015.1 of Rhodococcus sp. MTM3W5.2. NCBI lineage: Bacteria > Bacillati > Actinomycetota > Actinomycetes > Mycobacteriales > Nocardiaceae > Rhodococcus > Rhodococcus sp. MTM3W5.2. The sequence goes on from NZ_CP019572.1 coordinate 606,174, forward strand.
TACGTAGCCGATCAGCCAGATGAGGTAGGGGAAGCCCGGCTGCCACCACGACCAGTCCCAGGTCAGCACGCCCATCTTGTTCAGGACCACCTCGACGCCCACGGCAGCGGCGGAGTTGATCGCGATGAGGATCGGCCGGTTGGGGAGGCCGAAGATTCGGGTCTCCTTGGGCGGCAGCATTTTCGCCGCCGCGACGCCCATGACGGCGAACATGAAGCAGATCTCGATGTTCAGGCCGATGAGCAGCTGGTAGGCAGTCGGTCCGGTCGCGGCCCATACCGGCGCGCGGCCCGTGGCGTGGAAGACCAGCGAGTTCCAGATCTCGTTGAACAGGTCCATGCCCCACAGCGCGAGCCCGGCAAAGAAGACGTTCCAGTTCCGGCGCTCCACTTCCGTGGCATACACGTAGATGACCAGCAGCAGCAGCGGAATCACGTACCACTTGAATTGGCTGCTGTCGCGCAGCAGTTCGAGCGCCATCTTGGCGTGCTCGGTCATTCGCAAACCCTCTCCCCCGAGACCATCAGAAATCCCGAAGGAGTGTTACACATTGACGTCAGTTGTCACCCTGTAACTGTGAAACTGGGTTACGCCCAGTCAGCCCGGTGCGCGGATCAGGCCGTCGTGACCCTCTGCCACACGGTCCGAACCGGATCGGGGGAGGAGAGTGCCGTGGCCCCGGCTCGGAGCAGCAGAACGTCCTCGTTTCGGCGTGCCGCGAGCAACCCGGACTCCCAGAGCAGGATGCACTCCGTGGCGATGGCGCCGATCGCGTCGGATCTCTCGCCGCCGCCGAAGAGTCTGAATTCGGACTCGCACCCGGCCAGGCGCGCCAGCTCCGTGATGATCGGATACCACTTCAGTCTCGCGCCGGCGGCGCTCGTGTTCTTCGCGCCGAAGGCTCGCACGAACAGGTGCGCCGCAACGAGGGTCGGCTCGGCCGAGTCCAGCTGAGCGAATCCGTCGAATTCCGGTGGTGGGCGCTTCATGGTTCGATCGTCGCATCCGGAGGAAAGGACAGGGCAGTGAGTGTGCGCACCACCGGCCACTTCGACGGCGTCGACTTCGAGGGCTTCTGGGACGACGGCGACTACTCGCGGGAGAACTACGTCGAGCCCGCACCGACCGATGAGCTGATCGCGTCGCTCGAGGAGGAGCTGGGCGGGTATCGGCTCCCGGACTCCTACGTGGAATTGATGCGGATGCACAACGGCGGCATGGTCGAGCGACCGTGCCACCCGATGGACGAGTCGACGAGCTGGGCCGAGGACTACATCCAGATCAGCGGTCTGTATGCGATCGGCCGTACCGCCACCTGGTCGCTGTGCGGGGAGCTCGGCTCGACGTTCATGCGGGATGAGTGGGGCTACCCGGACATCGGCGTCGGTATCGCCGACACCCCGAGCGCCGGGCATGAGCAGATCGTGCTCGACTACCGTGCGTGCGGCCCTCACGGTGAGCCTCGGGTCGTGCACGTCGACCAGGAGGGCGACTACCGCATCACCGTGGTCGCGCCCGACTTCGCGTCCTTCGTCCGGGGCCTGGTGAGCGAGGACGAGTTCGACGACAGCGAGGAGACGCTGCAGGCCGATCTCGCGGTGGTGCGGCACGGCACGTTCTCGCCGATCGTCCGCCGCGCCCTGGAGGCGGCGGGACTGCGGGATGGCGAGGCACTGGTCCGCGGCCTCGCCGAGCGGATCGTGACGGAGAAGGGGTTCTTCGCGCTCCACGCGGACGGCGACTCGTGGCTGATGTACGACGTCATGTTCTGGCTGTACTCGCACCTGGCCGCCGCGTCATCGTTCGAGGACTTCGTGAACCGGGCCGAGGGGCAGGACGACTATGAGCGGCCCTGCTACACCCTCATGGTCACCACGTCGTTCGTGGCCGACCCATACGGTTTCTGCACGGGCGGATACGCGGAAGGGTTCCTGCGGGACTGGTGGGAGGCGAAGGTCGAACGCGGGAACCTCGTCGCCGCCGACGGCGGGTACCGGTTCGATCCGGAGTATGCGACACAGCTGCTGAGGGTTCTGCGTGCGACCGGCGGGATTCGCTGAGCGGCCGACGTCGGCGGACGGTCACGGTGATCCGATCCACGCTCGGGCGACGGTGCTCGAGCGTGGATCGGATCGTGTGCGACTAGGAGGTCGCCATTGCCGTCGCCCAGCGATAGTCCGCCTTGCCGGCTGGGGTTCGCTTGACCTCGTCCACCTGCACGATCGAACGCGGGACCTTGTAGCCGGCCAACGTCTTGCGGCAGTGCTCCTGAACCTCGTCGAGGGTCAGTTCGGGCGATCCGGGATAGGTCGCGATGACCGCGGCCACCTGTTGGCCCATGCGTTCGTCGGGTGCGGGCACGACCAGCGCGTCGGCGATCGACGGGTGCGCGTGCAGGGCGGCTTCGACCTCTTCGGCGAAGACCTTCTCGCCGCCTGTGTTGATGCACTGCGAGCCGCGGCCGAGGAAGACGATGGTGCCGTCCGCTTCCACCGTGCCCATGTCGCCGAGCACCGACAGGCGGGTGCCGTCGGCGCGAGTCGGGAACGTCCGGGCGGTCTTCTCCTCGTCCTTGTAATAGCCGAGGGGGACGTTGCCGATGCGGGCGATGTAGCCGATCTCGTCGGAGCCGGCCGGGATCTCGTTGAGCCGCTCGTCGACCAGGATCATGTTCGGCGAGGGCGGCATTCGCAGATTGCCGGCCTCGTCGATGGTGAAGGCGCCGTCGTTCCCGGACTCCGAGGCGCCGAAGTTGTCCCGCAACAGCAGGTCTGGCTTGACCGCCAGCATGCGGTCCCGCACGCTGGTGGACCAGATCGCGCCGCCGGAGGTGATCGAGAACAGGGAGCTGAGGTCGACCTCGCCCTTGCGTCGTTCCATCTCGTCGACCAACGGTAGCCCCATGCCGTCGCCGACGATGAGGATCACCTGGACCGAGTCCTTCTCGATCGATTCGACGACCTTCTGCGGGTCGAAGTCCCGCCTGAGGACCACGCGAGCACCGAGGGTGAAGAAGGTGAACAGTGAGTACAGTGCGGCGCCGTGCATCAGGGGTGCGGCGATGAGGAAGGAAAGTTCGGGGAATTCCTTTGCAGCGCTCGCAATCTCGGCGAGGTCCTGGCGCGTGCCCTCGCCGTACGGGTTCCCGCCGGAGAGCGGCTTGCGGAAGAAGTCGTCGTGCCGCCACATGACGCCCTTGGGGTATCCGGTGGTTCCTCCCGTGTAGAGCAGGTACAGGTCATCGCCCGTGCGGGAGTCGAAATCTGCCGTGGGCGACAGCTCGCGAGACTCGGCGAAGGAGACCACGGAAACTGTGCGCGCATTCGCGGCGGTGAGCAGCTCGTCGGCGATCTCGCCGACCACGAACACCGTCCGGATCATCGGGCAAGCATCGAGGAGGGCGGCGAGGGTGCGCTGATGCTCGGGGAGTTCGACGACCACCGCGGCCGAGTCGGAGTTGGTGAAGATGTACTCGAGCTCGGCGGGCGTGTACCGGTAGTTGACGTTGATCGGCACCGCGCGGATCTTGATCAACCCCAGGATGGACGTGACGTGCTCGATGCCGTTCTTCAGGAACAACGCCACGTGGTCGCCCCGGGTGACGCCGGCCTGGGCGAGCAGGTGGGCGGTCCTGTTGGCCTCTGCGTCCAGCTGGGTGTAGGAGAGGTTCTCGCCCTCGTAGGTCAAGGCAATGCGATCGGGTACTGCGCTGGCGACCGTCTCGAAAACGTCCGCGAGGTTGAACTGCATCTTCATTCCTTTCATGGCCGGTCCGCGATGTCGAGGGCGATGACCCGAACCTAGAACACGTTCCATCCCACCTGGGGGAAACGAATCGATTGGTGCATTTTCGGTGGTTCGGCTGCCGAACAGCGAGCTGCCGGTACTGGTGCCGGCGGCGGAGCTCGGTCCGCGCGAATCAGGACGAGCCAACTCCCGACCTACCAGTCGAACCCTCTGACCTGGCCCGACGCGTCGTTTGGTCTACTCTTGAGGCCTTGGCGGGGGCTAGTCCTCGGTGTCAATTTCTGGCGGCGACGATGCGGGTGGGCGATCAGTGAGTAGTGAGGGTGCGGACTCGGCCGGCTCCGCGCGTCGTCGAGCACGTCCCCAGCGCCACTACCTGCCCGGTGAGGCCAGGCGGGATCGGATACTCGACGTCGCGGTCGACCACTTTTCGCGATTCGGCTACGCGGGCTCGTCTCTGGCTCGGATCGCCGCAGGCGCGGGCGTCAGTGACGCAGGCGTGCTTCACCACTTCCGGACCAAGCGGGAGCTTTTCGACGCGGTGATCGACCTGCGGGAGCAGGCTTTTGTCGGAGAAGGTTTCGAGTTGCCGCAGACGGTGCACGACCTCTTCCGTCAGCTGGCCCGTTCTGTCCGCAACAGTGTTCAGCGGCCCGAGCTGGTGCGCTTGCGCGCGGTGCTCAGCGGCGAGGCGTTGCTCGAGTCGAACCCCGCCGGTGAGCGCCTGCGCGGCAACCTGGCGTGGATCATTTCGCATCTGGTGCCCATCGTCGAGCGCGGCGTCGAGAGCGGGGAATTACGACCCGAGGTCGAACCCCGCCAGGTCGTCCTCCAGCTGATGGCCCTGAATGACGGGCTGCGAAACCAATGGGTCACCAGTCCCGAGATCGTCGACCTGCCAAACGATTTCGAAGCGGCGGCGGATGCGCTTCTGCGCAGCATCACTGCCGATGGATCGGGCCTGTCCTCCTGAGTCAGTCCGGAGCTGTGCCGCCGGAGGCCGTTGACGGGGCCTCCGGTATCCGAATCATGCGGAACGAGTTGAGCAGCCCGAGGAGACCGGCCAGGATCGGAACGAGCAAGGCTAGTTGAAGGGCGAGGGGTCGTGCGTCCGTGTTGATGCGGATGATCTCGTCCTGAATCTCCTGGGGCTGGTCGACGAGCAATTCTTCGAGCTGGGTGTTGCTCATGACCTCCGCATCGTCCTCGAGCACCTGTGCCACGTGCTGCTGGTCTGCAGGCGGGAGTACGGTGCTCGATTGCGCCATCGAGGTGAACGCGATGGACAGCGTTGCCAGCAGAATGGCTCCGCCGAACGCCAGCCCGAACGAGAGCCCGAATGACCCTGCCGCCGAGTTGGTGCCTGCGGCCTCGCTGACCCGCTCATCCGAGATCGGGGCGAGCGTGTAGTCGTTGAGCTGCGACACCAACAATCCCAAGCCCGACCCCGCGACGATCAGGGGACCACCAGGGCCCAGCCGAATTCCGCCCGGGGCACGATCGGGATCAGCGCTGCGATCCCGATCGTCAGCAGAACGAATCCACACAGGATGATGCCGCTGGGGCGTCGATCGCCCGCTTTCTTCCCCGCGAGCACCGCCACCGCGAACATGCTGAGGGAGAGGGGGGCGAGGGACAAACCCGCCTGCATCGCGTTGTACTCGAGCACCATCTGCAGGTAGATCGGCAGCGCAATCATCGTGCCGCCCAGCGCTATCTGCTGCAGCATTTGCTGGGAGATCCCCAGCCTGAAGATCTTGGACCGGAACAGATCCGGGTCCAGCAGGGTTGTTTCGCCCCGTCGCTTGCGCCGCACCAGCCAGTACGCCAGTCCGGTCAGCGCGGTCGCACCGATCACGAGGAGAGCGGCCACCGCTTCGCCGCCCTCCTGCCACACCAGGATTCCCAGCACGATGCCGCCCATGCCCAGTACGGAGAGAGTCGCCCCGATCGTGTCGACGCCCCGAGATCCCGTGTACGGCACGTCCTGGACGAGTTTGATGCCGGACAGCACGATGGCGATGATGACGACCTCGAGTACGAACGCGATGCGCCAGGACAGGTAGGTGGTGATGAAACCTCCGAGCAGCGGTCCGACCGCCGCGGCGATGGCGGCCGCCGCCCCGACGAGGGCGTAGACCTTCTTCTGGGCGCCTCCTTCGAAGTTGCCGTGGATGAGGGACTGCATGGCGGGCAGGAGGAGTGACGCGCCGATCCCACCCAGCACGGCCCAGAAGATGACGACCGCTGTCAGGCTCTGCGCGAAGGCCATCGCCGACGCACCGACGGCGTAGCCGAGGAGGCCGAGCACGTAGGCACGTTTGCGTCCGATCAGGTCGCCGACCTTGCTGCCGATCAGGATGAATGCCGCCGACACCAGTGCCTCGAGGGCGATCGCCGCCTGGACGCCGCTGACAGTCGTGTCGAGATCTCGAACCACCGACGAGATCGACACGTTCATCAGGGACGTGTCGACGACCAGGACGAACATCGCCATTGCCAGCAGGACGGCGAGCACGCGTTGGCTGCCTGCCAGCTGCTCGGCACCGCTGTCAGTCGAGCCTTCTATCATCGGACACCACCATCTCGGCAGTCACTGTCGACGAGCAGTCTGAAGAACGAGCCAGGGATCCGCAGTATCGCATGTCGGGGACGACTGCGGCCCGGGCAGCAACCGAATCCCCGTCAGATAGATGGCCAACATCGACAAGGGCTGGGTGAGCCTGGAAGGTCGGCCCTCGTCGGTAACCGGGTCGCCGATTCCATCACGGCGCGACGATGCAGCCGGGCCCGATCGGCGTACCCGGGTTGACGGTGACCGTCTCGATCGGTCCGCCCGCCGATGTCTGGTAGGCCATCAGGGCGTGCTCTCCTGGCGCAGTCGGTGTCCAGAGCGAGAAGGCGTGACCAAGCACCACAGGCGGGACGTAGTAGGGGTCGACGGTGTCCCAGATCAGCTCGTGTGGGAAGAAGGTCGACGCGCGGTTGAGGTCGACGATCCCCACGCCGGGCTCGGCGAGGGTGCCCGTCCTGGCCACGACCAGGTAAGTGCAACCGGCCCCGTATGGCGTCGTCTGGCCCCCGCTGAGCCCGGGGACGACGGTGACGTCGACTACCTCCGCTGCGGCCGAGGGCGCGGACAAGGTGACCACCGCTGCGCAGACGGCCGCGGCGAGCGGGGTGGCGCGGGCGATCCTCGAAAGTTTCATACCAGTGGGTCGGTTTTGTGGGCAGCGCTGTTACAGAATCGAATCGGTCAGGGCCTGGCACCGGCCCGAGCCGGCAGCCCTTCGGCAAATGTGCGGGCGGACTCCAGGTCCGCGGCGTTCGGTCGTCCCTTTCGGATGCCGCCGACCAGCCTGAACGGAAGATAGGTGTCGAACGCGCGACAAGAGAAGGTGTCGATCACCTCGAAGCCCTTCTGTCCGAGACGACGTACGAGGGGGCGGGAGAAGGCATGGGGCCGCGCATCGGGAAATCCGCTGGTGGCGAAGACAAATGCCTTGTGCCGTTGCCCCTCCGGGAGTGACTCGACGAACTCGAGCAGCCGCGAGTGGAAGGACCCCAGGTAGATCCCTGACCCGAATCCCACGAGGTCGTAGGCGGCGAGTTCCGCGATGTCGACCTGCTCGGGTTCGACAACTCGGGCATCCAGCACCTGGCCCATGACGTCCGCGATCCGCTTCGTGTTTCCGTGAGACACGGAGGTGCACATAATGATCGACTTCATGAAGACGCTCCCCTCGATTTCGGGATGGCGCCGACACGCTCGCCTTCCCCACCCCGTCCCCTTCGAGCTGCGTCGTCAGACTAGCGGCTGTTGCGCTCGGGAGGACGCGGTGTTCGCATCGTCACAGAGGCCATCAGCGCGCACGGTCGTAGACCATCGCGATCTCGCCCAGTTCGCCGGTCTCCCGGTGCGTGAGCGTCCATGTCGAACTCGGCAGTCCGTCATCGAGCAGCCGCTGCCCGCCCCCGGCGATACCGGGGCAGATGTTCAGATACAGGCAAGCAATGAGTCCGGGTGCGACGAAAGCCCCGCCGTCTCCCCGGCCTCGGTTCAGGGGTGTCGAGCCTTTTGATTCTCGGCAATCCAGGCCGCGATCTGTGTCCGCGAGGTGAACCCGAGCTTGGACAGGACGTGCTCGACATGGCCCTGCGCAGTGCGGGGCGAGATCACCAACGTTGCGGCGATCTCCTTGTTGGTCAGTCCCTCTGCGACGAGTTCGGCCACCTCGGCTTCGCGGCGGGTCAACAGCGGAGCGGCAGGCGTCGCCCGGGGCTTGTCGGGCTGGCGGTCCCCGAGTGCGTAGGCGACCGCGTCGTCGACACCCATCTCGATGCCGGTGCGGAAGGCCTCGCCGTACGCGCGGGTCCCCAGTGCGTCGCGGGTGAGTCGCTCACATTCGTCGTGATGGCCTTGCAGGTACGTGAGGGTCACCGACTCGCTTCCCACCGCCTTCGCGAGCGCCTCCGCGGCGCCCATCAGGACGGCGGCACGCGCCGGCTTGTCTTCGCGTCTCTCCTTCCAGGCCAACGACTCCAGGCACCAGCCCGTCATGGCCGGGTCGTTGATCTTCCGGCTCAGCCGCAACGCCTGGGCCGTGAGGGTGGCAGCCCTGTCGTCGTCCCCCGCCTGCAGCGCTGTCTGTCCGAGAGCCCACGACGAGTGCGCGCGGAAGAAGGACTCCTCTCGCGGGGTGGTGATCGCCAGGATCTGCTCGTGACAGGCGACGGCCGTCTCCTCGTCCCCCAGCAGTCCGCTCGCGCCTGCCAGGCCGAGGAGGCCTCCCAGCTGTCGGGTGATCTCGTACCCGGCTCGCCTTGGGGCGGGCCCGATCTCGGACCGCACGCCTGCGCTGGCGAGAGCGGCGCGGAACGGTTCGATTGCGGCGGCGAGGTCTCCGGTGAACAACGCCATATAGCCGCTCGCGTAGTTCGCGGTCTCGAGCGATTCCGGGTCACCCAATTGATCTGCGAGCGAACGGCATTGCGCCGCCCTCGCCGCAGCCTCGTCGGGTTTTGCCTGCATCCCCGCCAACACGGTGTCGTCGTACAACGAGTTCAGGCGTTCCTCGGCCTGCGCGGTGACGGCGGTTTTCAGAGAGCGGTCCATCCAACGTCTGGCCTCCGCCAACTGGCTGCGGCACAACCAGAACGCAACAAACATGGCATTGGTGAGGCGCGCGTTCACATCTGGATCGGTGGTGACGACCGGCTCGGTCAGGCTGAACGCCAGCGCCTCCCGCAGGTTCGGCTGTTCGCGATCGAGCCGGGCGATCCAATCGGTCTGGCGAGGGCCGATCCACTCGGACTCCGCCCGCAGCACCAGTTGTTCGTACCACAAGAGGTGCCGCCGCTGAGCCCTGTCTAGGTCGCCGGATTCGCGCAGCTTCTCCCTGCCGTAGTCGCGGATCGTCTCGACCATGCCCAGGCGCACGACCTCCCCGACCTGCTCACGCACCAGCACCGACTTGTCCACCAGCGAGGCCACCGCATCCAGAAATTCTTTGCCGACCAGTTCCTCGGGACAGATGCCCTCGGCCGCATCCAGCTCGAAACCGCCCACGAACACCGACAGCCACGCCCAGAGTTGCTGCTCTCGCGCCCCGCACAGCTCATAGCTCCAGTCCACACACGACCGCAAGGTCTGTAGCCGGGTCGGCGCCACCCGGGATCCGACGGTCAGCAGCCGGTACCGGTCGGTCAGGCGGTCCATGATCTGTCCGGCCGACATCGCCCGGATCCGCACCGCCGCCAGCTCGATCGCCAATGGAAGTCCGTCCAGCCTGCCGCAGATTCCTGCCACCGCAGCACAATTGGCCTCGGTGAGCGCGAAGTCCGGCTGCCGGGCGGTGGCCCGTGTGACGAACAGCGCCACCGCCTCGTACTGGGCCATCGCCTCGAGCGGTGGGGTCTGCTGCGCGTCTGGAACGCTCAAAGGCGGGACCCGCACCACCCGCTCCCCGTCAATCCCGAGGACCTCGCGGCTCGTCGTGAGGATCCGCAGCCGCTGACATGCTCGCAGCAGGACTTCCGCCAACTCCGCGACGGCGCCGAGCAGATGTTCGCAGTTGTCCAGGACCAACAAGGTCTGCCTGGTGGAGAGGTGATCGATCAGCAGGTCGGACATCGATCGGCCAGGCTGATCCGGTAGTCCGAGTGTGGCGGCCACGGTCTCCGCCAGCAAGGCCGAATCGCGCAGTTCGCCGAGCTCGACCCACCAGACTCCGTCGGCGAAAGCGCGCCGCGAATCCTCGGCGACCCGCAACGCCAGTCTGGTCTTGCCCACGCCGCCGATGCCGGTCAACGTCACCAATCGGGAGGTGGACTGCAGCCGCCTGACCTCGGCTATCTCGTGGCGCCTGCCGATGAAACTGGTCAACTCCGACGGCAGGTTTCCTGCCTTCTCCTTCACGGAGGTCGTCATCGAGCAGGCCTCCCGTCTCGCAGGTCTCCGGTGTCTAACGCTACGCCTGTCGGGCTTCCGACCGGCTCATGGTGGCGATGTTTGTTGCCGATCGGAGCTTGACCGGACCATGGCGCCGCCCCGAATCGGGAGACGGCCTGCACGGTTGGGTATCGACCGGGTGTTGGGTGACGTTACGTGCCTCAGGGCCATGGGGAGGCCATTGGGTGATTTGCCTAAGGCTCAGCGCGGGGCCAGGTTTCGTAGCGCAAGGGCGAGAACGCGGTGCATGTCCTCGGTTTGATAGCCCGTACCGGGCTCGCATGTGTGGTCGGCGACTAGGTAGTTGGACATGGCCAGTCCGTGCAACAGGACCCAGAGCAGAGGGCCGACTTCTCGGATGTCGCCTGCGATGAGGGTGTTGCTCTGCTGTGCCTCGACAACGAGCTCGTTGAAGTAGTCGGTGAAGTCGTTTGCGGCGTCTACCAGCACCCGGCTCGGTTTGATCGTGTAGTCGCCTCCGAACTCGAGTCGGTAATGGTTCGGGTATTCCCAGGCGACGCGGACGTAGGCGAGGCAGGCGCGAAACAGCGGGGTGGAGTCCGCCGCGGTGTCCGCGACCGCGCGCTGCATCTCCGCCCTCAGCGCGGCCAGTTTCTCGGCGACCACCGTGCTGAGCAGGTCGTCCTTGTCCTGGAAGTGACGGTACGGTGCCGTCCGCGACACGTCGGCCGCCGCGCCGACTGCCCGCAACGTGACGTGAGCCGGTCCGCCCCGCGCCAAGAGGTCGCTGGCCGCGGCGATCAGGGTGCGGCGCGTGTCCCGGGTTCTGTCCTGCATCCCCTGAGGGTAGAAGCTTGTTGACGCCGTCAACAAGCCGCTGTTAGGTTGACGCCGTCAACCTGGTTTGTCCTAGATGGGGGCTCAATGGCATCGACAGCGCAGGCGAATCCGCTCGAACTACTCTGTTCGGATGTTGCTGCCTGGAATTCCCAACGGGCGGTTCGTGACTCGGGGAGCATCAGCCTCTTCGACGCCGATCTGGCGGGTGCAAGCCTCGCCGGTGCGAACCTGGCAGGCGCCGACCTCACCGGCGCCGACCTGTCGGGAGCCGACCTCACAGATGCCAGTCTCGTGGGAGCGAATCTGACCTCCGCCGAGTTCGTCGGGGCCGTCCTGACGAGGGCCGATCTCGCCGGTGCGGTCGCCCATGATGCCAACTTCACCGGCGCCTTTCTCACGCGGGCCGACTTGCGGGAGGCCGACCTGACGATGGCCTTTCTGACGTCAACCTTCCTCGGGCACGCGGATCTGACCGGAGCGGATCTCTCCGGCGCCTACATGACCAGCGCATTCCTCGGTGATGTCAACCTGACCGGCGCCACCCTTGTCGGTACCTACCTGGGCAAGGCCAACCTGACGGGCGCAAACCTCGCCGCTGCCGTCCTGGACGGCGCCGATCTCACCGGCGTCACGATGCCGGACGGCACGGAGGCCTGCTGACCGATGCATCCGACTGTGAAGACCGCATTGGCGTTCGTCAACCGAGTGACCGCCGCCCTGTACCGGAAATCAGACGGTCGTCTCGGTGGGAAGTCGGTAGGACTGCCCGTTCTCCTGTTGACGGTGCCCGGTCGAAAGACCGGAATTCCGCGAACCGCCCCCGTCATCTACCTCGAGCACGGTGATTCGTACGTCGTGGTGGGTTCCGCATTCGGATCGAAAACCGACCCCGATTGGATGAGGAACCTTGCGGCGGCCGACTCCGTCCGGATTCGGATCGCCGATCAGGAGTGGGAAGTATCGGCACGGATCGCGACGGGTCAAGAGCGAGACAGCCTCTGGCGAAACGTAATTGCGCCCGAACTGCCCTCGCTCGCGAAGCACGAGGCGAGGTCCGGGCGTACGTTCCCGGTGGGCGTCCTGACGCGACCATGAATCAGCTTGCGGGAGTGCCGATACCAACGGACCCGTCCCCGCCGGGCTGACCGGGCCCCGCGCCGCCGGCAGGTTCGCGCACGTAGGCGTACATCTGCGATGGGGCGGTCGACGTGCCGCCGAAGTAGAAGCCGGCGTACCACTTCCCGGTGCTGGTGGGGTTGGAAGGGCAGGACCGGGGGAGCGTGGCGGTTTCGTGGATGTCCCGGCCGAGGATGGTGCCATCGATGGCGAATCGGTAGGCGGACCCGTCGATCTGGATCGAGTACCTCAGGGGCGCAGCGGCAACGAGGTCGTCGTGGGAGAGGGTGACGAGCGCGCTTTCCGGGTATTGATGCACGCCATTGGCATTGGCATACGGCACGATCTCGAGTACGCGGGGCGACGTGTCAGTACGCCATCGCCAGCCGAACATGGCGCCGTTGCGAGCAAGGTCGAAGTCGCCGCAGTCCGAGAAGCCGGGCAGCTTGTTCCAGTCGAACTGGTCCTCGGGCTGGGTCGGCGCGGTGAGGACATACTCGGCAGTCGGGGTCAGTACGAAGTCGTAGGTCCGCGACGCGCCACCGGGGCTGACCCAGCCCTCGAGGGGACCGGTTACGCCGGACGGGCGACCCACCGACGCACTGTGTGCGCCCCGCTCGATGGTGTAGCTCGACCAGCCGGGGGCGTGCCCGGGGCCAGGCATCCGCTCAGCCCAGTGGCCGCCATCAACACGACTGCGGCGATGCCGGCCTTTCGGATGATCGTGCGGCGCATGGTTCTCCCTCCGGGTTTCGTCCGCACACCCTCCCATAAGCTCCGTTTGCCCGCCCCCATTTCCGCAGTGGCCGATCGTCGGTGGCCACCGCTTCACCGGTATTCGCCGGCATGGTCAGATCGAAGAATTGCAACCGCCGTCCATCACGGTCTGCCACCAGTCGTTGAGGGGGCTGGGTTCCGGCCATTGGATCTGCTCCTCGGCGGGCGGAACGTGGGGGTCTCGGCGGCTCGTATTCGACTCACCGACCCGGGTCTGCGTGTGATCGTCCTCGCGGGGCACAGCGCTGCACCTCCCTGCCGCCGGTGCGCCCGCCGAGCGCGAGCGCGGCCATTGTGCACTACGAAGCTAGCACCAAATGTGGGCCACCAGTGGGACCTGGGACCTGGGTCCGATTCTACGCCTGCACTATTCGATGATGCCTCGAAGGGAATGGCGTGCAGGCGCCGCGCTCAGCGCGGGGCGAGTGCGCGGTCCGCGAGTGCGGTGACGACCGGCGTGAGCGCCAGTGCGTGCTCGAGCGTCAGGTGGTTGTCGTCGCGGAACACCAGGTCTTTGCCGACGATGACGGGGCATCGGTCCGCGGTGCAGAACAACTCCGTGAGATCGGCGTACTGCCCGCCGCCTGCCGCGGTCGCCGCGGCCTCCGCCGCGACGCCGGCGGCATTCACCGCGACCGGGCGGAGCGGCGAGCATGCGGTCACGTCGTCGAGGTGAGCGGATAGGCACGTCGGCACGGTCGAATGCGGATCGGGCACCGGGCCGAGGACGAGGACGGCCGCCCCGGTGGCCCGCAGCTGCACCACCATGCGGGTCAGGCTGTCGAGCCAGGCGGGGCCGTAGACGTCGAACCCGAAGTCGCCGCCGTAGCGCCGGGACATGCTCAGCACGATCAACCGCGGCCGCTCGGCCTGTAGCCGCGCGACGACCTCGCCTCGCCACTGCTCGCACTCGCTGTACTCCCGACCGAGGTAGGGGCTGGTGAGCGGCAGGTCCAGCAGCGGGCAGGTCACCTTGCCCAGGGTCTGGAGCCGCCAATGTCGTTGCTCGGCAGCCGATTCGAATGCGGGATCCCACATCGCGGCGTGCGAGTCGCCGACCAGGGCCACCGTCGTCGTCGAGGTCGGGTCGCCCGAGGCGCACTCGATCGCACCGACCTCGAGCCAGGACCGCACGCAGCCGTTGACGAACACCTCCGGCTTGTCGGCCGGCGCATCGGCCAGCGTCGGGGAGAGATTCGACGGCACGGCGAGCGTCGCGGCCGACTCTGTGACCGCGGCGTGCACCTGCGCGGTGAGCTGCTGCACCGCGGCGTCGTGCGGGTCGACGGCCGGGGTCGCCGCCGCGGGCGCGGCGTTGACCGTCAGATCCGCGGCCGCCGCGCCGTGACCGACCGGGACGGGACGCGCGACCAGGAGCAGCAGCCCCGCGCACACGGCGACGGCGGTGATGGCGCCGCCGAGGGCGAGACTGCGCGATGCCGAATCCTGTAGCGGCGCGGCGAACCGGACCGGATTCTCGACGAGGTGCAGGGTCAGCATGGCCAATCCGGCGGACAACGCGACCGCACCGAGCCGCCCGAGCAGGCCGAGTGGATGACCGAGGAGTGCAGGCATCAGCAGGAGCACCGGCCAGTGCCAGAGATACCAGGAGTACGACACCCGGCCAACCGCTCGGATCGGCGGAAGTGAGAGCCCGCGACCGACCCCCAGTCGCGGTGCGGCGCAGCCGGCGCCGATCACCAGGACGGTGCCCAGCACCGGAAGCAGCGCGGCGGTGCCGGGATACGGGGTCGCCTCGTCCAGCCGGGTACAGGCGAGGACGAGCAGGGCCAGGCCCGCCCACCCGGTGACGGCGGCCGCGGCCGGGGGCAGCCGACTCCACCCGCGGACCGAGAGCGCCACCAGTCCGCCCGCGGCCAGTTCCCAGGCCCGCGACGGCAGCGAGAAGAACGCCCACGGCGGCAGCGTGTCGGTCCAGGCCGACGAGACTGCGAACGATGCCGCCGCAACCAGCGCGAGCACGAGCAGGAACGGCGCTGCGGAGGTCGTGCCGTCGCGACGCGAGATGCGCCTAACCAGCCACGCTGCCCCGATGATCAGGGCGGGCCACAGCAAGTAGAACTGCTCTTCCACGCCGAGCGACCAGAACTGCTGGAACGGCGACGGCGGCGCGTCGGCGGCCAGGTAGTCGGTGCCGTGCAGGGCGAACCGGTAGTTGCCGACGTAGAGCGCGCTCGCTATCTCGTCGCCGAGGACGTCCCGTGCCTGCAGCGGAGGCAGCAGCAGCGCCGAGCAGATCGCGGTGACGACCAGAACCAGCCCCCCGACAGGCAGCAGTCGGCGGGCCCGCGCGCCGTAGAACCGGGCGAGGCCGACCGTGCCGGTGGTCGACATGTCGCGCCACAGCATCCCCGTGATCAGGAAACCGGAAACGACGAAAAAGGTGTCGACACCGACGAACCCGCCGCCCACGCCGGGAACGCCTGCATGGAAGAGGACGACCATGACCACGGCGACGGCCCGCAGACCCTCGATGTCAGGGCGGAAACTCGTCCCGGATCGTATTGCAGCGGGATCGGTGCGGCGGTCACCGTCGGATCGGTGTTCTTGCTCTGCAGTGACAACGGTGCTCACCCCGACCAGCCGTCCTCCCCGAGAAGATCCAGCTACCCGTACATCCGGGCAGACGCACCGCACCGGAGTCCGGTGCAGCGGCCGGCCGCAGCGTTGGCGAAATCATTCCACCGAGATCCCCTCAAGGTCCCGAGCCACGCCGGGACCACTTTCCGGTCTGGCGGGCTTCGCTCAGCGGCTCGCGCGGCTTCGCGAGGAGGTCGTCCGTCGACGGCGGGCGACGAAAGCAAAGGCAGGGAGGTTGCCCAGTCCCTGCCACTCTCAACATATAGCGCGATGGGGGTCTTGCGGCAAGACCCCCATCGCGCGGCAGAATCGCCGGGCCAAGCCGGGACCTGCGGAAATCGCGGATTCACGAAGTATGTGTGCTCTTGTCGAGGGGGATTCCATGATCGATGTGATCATTGTCGGGGGTGGACCGACCGGCATGATGCTGGCCGGCGAGTTGCGGCTGCACGGCGTGCAGGCGCTCGTGCTGGAGAAGGCGGCCGAGCCGACTACGCATGTCCGGTCGCTCGGCCTGCACGTGCGCAGCGTCGAGGTGATGGACCAGCGCGGTTTGCTCGAGAGGTTCCTCGCACTCGGCACGAAGTACCCGGTCGGCGGCTTCTTCGCCGGCATCACCAAGCCGCGGCCCGACCGGCTGGACACCGCCCATCCGTACATCCTCGGCATCCCGCAGCCCGTCACCGAGCGCCTGCTGACCGAGCACGCCACCGAACTCGGCGCCCCGATCCGGCGCGGCTGCGAACTGGTCGGGCTGACCCAGGACGGTCACGGGGTGACCGCCCTGCTGGCCGACGGCACCCAACTGCGCTCGCGCTACCTCGTCGGCTGCGACGGCGGCCGCAGCACGGTGCGCAAGCTGCTCGGCGTCGGTTTCCCAGGCGAGCCCACCCGGGTCGAGTCGCTGCTGGGCGAGATGGAGGTGGCCGCGCCGCCGGAGACCCTGGACGCCGTCGTGGCCGAGGTCCGCAAGACCAACAAGGGATTCGGCGCCGGACCCTCCGGGGACGGGGTGTACCGCGTCGTCGTGCCCGCCGAGGGAGTGTCCGAGGACCGGTCGGTCCCGCCGACCCTCGAGGAGTTCAAGCGACAGCTGTGGGTGTTCGCAGGCACCGACTTCGGCGTGCACTCACCGCGTTGGCTGTCCCGCTTCGGCGACGCCACCCGGCTGGCCGAGCGCTACCGGGTCGGCCGGGTGCTGCTGGCCGGCGACGCGGCGCATGTCCACCCGCCGCTGGGCGGGCAGGGTCTCAACCTCGGCGTCCAGGACGCGTTCAATCTGGGCTGGAAGCTGGCAGCCGAGGTGGGCGGCTGGGCGCCGGAGGGGCTGCTGGACAGCTACCACACCGAACGGCACCCGGTGGCAGCCGACGTGCTGAACAACACCCGCGTGCAGTCCGAGCTGATGTCCACCGAACCGGGTCCCCGGTCCGTGCGCCTGCTGCTGTCGGAACTGATGGACTTCGAGGAGGTGAACCGGTTCCTGACCGAGAAGATCACCGCGATCGGGGTCCGCTACGACTTCGGCGAGGGGCATGAGCTGCTCGGCCGGCGTCTGCGGGACATGGGGCTGAAGAACAGAGGCCGGCTCTACGGGCTGATGCACGCCGGCCGCGGGCTACTCCTCGACCAGGCCGGCGGACTCTCGGTGGCGGGCTGGGCGGACCGCGTCGATCACGTCATCGATGCCAGCGAGGAACTCGACGTGCCCGCCGTGCTGCTGAGGCCGGACGGCCACGTGGCCTGGGTCGGTGAGGATCAACAGGATCTGATCGGCCAGCTGCCCACGTGGTTCGGCGCTGCGGCCGGCTGAGCGCGTGTGACCCGGGTATCCGCGTTCCGCTCACACCATCGGACCGTGCCAGAGGCGCACCACTCCTGATGGCCAGTCACAGCTCGCGCACAATCCGTTGACGCCACCGACAAGAGTGGCATCGGGACCGAGGCCGGACGGGAGATCGAGCCGCGTCCATGAACCGAGATCTGCTGCGCTGGAGGTAAATACCTGGTAGTCGTCGTCTCCGACGCAGACGACGAATCGATCCTCGGCACCAACCACCCAGTGGAATGGCATGCCCTCGTCGATGCCGGAATCGATGTCTTCAGAACGTATCGACATGAACGAATCCGAGTCCACGGTCGGCCGCACGCGCATGATGTCCGACTCGTGTGTCAGCGTCACCACCGAATCGACTCGGCCGACGTCCAAGACGATCTCTTCGTCGTAGACGAGCGGGTCGAGACGATCGCCGAGCCGAATCGGGTCGATCCAATAGACCGCACAGCCATCCTGCCCCGCGCCGATCGAGAGCCCGAGATGCCCACTGCGGGTGCGGGAAACGTGTGATCCTCCCGCTGTCAGGTCGGTGAGTTCGACGGATGCGACCATCTGCCCGGCGCGGACAAGGCACCAGCGATCACTGTCGTCACCCGGCTCGGTGAACGCGAATGTCTCGCTGGCCGAATCCCAGTACGCGGAACCGGTTCCCCACTCCGGCCAACCGTCGTGGACGTGCTCCCAGACGACTGATCCGTCCAGCCTGCGCAGCTGCGCTCGGTCTCGAAGACTGACCGCCGCATAGTCGAGCGCGCCGGACACCGTCGAAGCGCCGCATCCTTCGAAGTCGGCTGCGAACAGAGATCGACCGAATGTCGCGTCGAACACCTCCAGCCGTTCGGGCGACGAGACGAGCCAGCCGGCCGGATGTGAGGTGACCGTGCTTCGCTCCGGCATCGTCAACTCGGCGCCCGCAGGTGCCAGGAATGCGTTCGACATGGCGCCGAGCCTACAAAGCAGTAGCTGGCTCTCTGGCGCAGCCAGCCATGTCCCCCTTGCTAGCTCCGGGGGACCCGGAGGCGGTTCTGCCGCGCAATCAGTTCGGCAACACTGATCGTCGGTGCGCCTGCCGAACGCCGACTCCGCCGTGCTTCGGAAGCAGGGAAGAAGGACGGACCCGACTCGGCACCAACGGTCTTCAGCGGGATCGCGGTTTCCGAGCCGACTTCCAGTACGGGCGCCGGGCCATAAGATGCGGCGAGATCCGGGATGTCGGACGGCATCCGCTCGTCCGCGAGGACCGGCTCGCCCATGCCCAGCTTCTCCTGGATACGCTTCATCCATGCCGGCGCCCACCAGCAGTCCTCGCCGAGCAGCTTCATCGTCGCGGGCACCAGGAACATCCGGATCAGGGTGGCATCGATGATCAGCGCGGCGATCATGCCGTAGGCGATGTACTTCATCATCACCAGCTCGGAGAACGCGAACACACCGGTGACGACGATCAGGATCAGGGCCGCAGCTGTGATGATGCGGCCGGTGTGCGCGGTGCCGACCCGGACGGACTCGGTGGTGCTCGCACCTTGCGCCCGCGCCTCCACCATCCGGGACAGCAGGAACACCTCGTAGTCGGTGGACAGGCCGTAGACGATCGCCATGATCAGCACCAGGACCGGCGACATGATCGGGCCGGGGGAGAAGTTCATGAAACCGGCTCCGCTGCCATCGATGAAGATCCACGTCAGGATGCCGAGGGTTGCGCCAAGGCCCAGCGCGGTCATCAGCACCGCCTTGATCGGCAGCACCAGCGATCCGAAGGCCAGGAACATCAGCAACGTGGTCAGCAGCACCACCATGCCGATCATCAGCGGCAGGTTGTCCAGCAGCGCGGCGATCGAGTCCTGCTCGATCGCCGGGGTCCCGCCGACCATCATCGTGACCCCGTCGGGCACGTCCATCGCGCGGAGGTAGTCGATCGTCGCCTCGGAGTCGTTGCGGTCGACCAGGCCGGCCTTGAAGACCGTCACGCCATCCTTGGTTGCGTTGTTGATCGTGAACTTCTCGACCAGACCGGGCGCTCCGTTGGCCTCCTTGACGATCTGGGTGATCTGCTGCGTGCCCTGGGCGCCCTCGAACACCAACTTGATCGGCTCGGTGCGATAGCTGGGGAACAGCTCGTCGAACTGTTCCTGCGCGAGGCGGGTCGGGTTGTCCGGCGGCAGGTAGGTCTCGTTGATCCCGCCCAGCTTGATCCCCGAAATCGGGATGGTGAGCAGCAGCAGGCCGATCACGATGGGGATCGCGACCTTCAGTGGGCGCTTCATCACCCACTGGGTCAGCCGGCCCCAGATGCCGTTCTCGATCTCCTCGGTGGTCTTGGTCTTGCGAATCGACTTGAGTCCGAGCGCATCGACACGAGGGCCCAGGGTCCCCAGGATCGCCGGCAGCAGCGTGATCGAGATCAGTGCGGCCAGGATGACCGCCGCGATCGCGCCGTACGCCATGGATTTGAGGAAGCCCTGCGGGAAGATCAGCAGGCCGCCGAGGCTGGCGACGATCATCGTCGCGGAGAAGACGATGGTCCGGCCGGCGGTCATCACGGTGCGTCGCACGGCGTCGCCGGTGTCGTAGCCCTCGGCGATCTCCTCGCGGAAGCGGCTGACCATGAACAGGCCGTAGTCGATCGCCAGGCCGAGGCCGATCAGCGAGACCACCGACAGGACGAACCCGTTGACCTCGGTGAGTTGAGCCAGTGCCTTGACGACACCGTTGGCGGCGATGATGGTCAGGCCGCCGACGATGAGCGGCAGGGCCGCGGCGACGATGCCGCCGAAGATGAAGAAGAGCAGGACGCCGACGGCCGGGATGGCCAGGATCTCCATCCGGTGCAGGTCGTTGGCCATGGTGTCGTTGAGCGTGCCGGTGACCGGCTGCAGTCCGGTGAGCTGGACGTCGACCCCGTCGATGTAGAACTCGTCGCGGACCTTCTTGAAATTCGCGGCGACCTCGGTGTCGTTGTCGCCCTTGATCGCAACGCTCGCGATGGCGTGTTCCTTCGAGGGATCGGCCATCATGGCAGCAGCGATCTTGGTCTGCCAGTAGCTGGCGTTGATTTTGAGGATCTCGTCCGGGTTGTTGACAGCCAGCTCGTCGAGGCTCTTGGTGATCCTCGCGCCGAACGCCGGGTCGTCGACGGTCTTGCCCTCGGGCGCGGTGTAGAGGAGCACCACGTCCGCGCGGGTATCGCGGCCGAAGGTGCCGTCGGCCAGCTCTGCGGCGGCCACGGACTCCGATCCCGGGTCGACCAGACCGCTCTGGCTCAGCTGCTTCTCGACCCCGAGGCCATATGCCCCGAGCGCGAGCATCAGACCGACCATCAATCCGATCACAGTGAACCGCAGGCGATAAGCGATCCGTCCCACGTAGCGAACACCTGCTGCGCTCCCCCCTGGTGGTGCACGTACCGGCCTCACGAACGCCGAGCCCGATATGCCCCGCGCATGTCGAGGCGACTGTCCCCACCGGTTCTCGGCCTGCTCGGTACTGCGAGGCTCACGGTACGCAAGGTCTCCGGTTCTGGAGGGCAGTCAAATGCTGATCGGGCGGGGTCAGCCGACCGAAGCGCCGGCGGAAGGTGCACGGCGAAGGGTGAATTCCCTGGTGGTCAGGTGTCCAAGAGTGATTCACGGACGTCCTCTAAGAAGGTTCTGAGAATCCCGACCAACCGCCGCGCCTCTTTGTCGGGGCGAAGTGTCACGTGCGGCTGTCGGTGATCGATCGTAGGGTCGGCGCGACGGGCCGAGCGGCCCGCGGATCAGGAGGAGCGAGGCGTGGGGACATGGGGTTCGGGACCGTTCGAGAACGACGGAGCGGGCGATCTGCTCGTGGCGCTGCGGGCAGGTGACTTCGAGATCGAAGACTTCAGCGGGCATGTCGACGAGGGGTACCTCGAGGCCGACGACGCGCAGGCGGCCATCGCTCTTGCGGAGATCGTCGCGGTGGCCCACGGACTTCGGCAGGCGCCCCCGCAGCTCGAGGGCATCGACGCCGCCGCGTACGTCGGATCGTTGCCCCGGAGCAGCGCGCATGGATCCTCGCCACTCTCGAACGCGCGATCGCCGACAGCGACACCTCGGAGCTGTACGAATTGTGGGCTGAGAACGGTCCTGAGGATCTCGAGACGTGGCGGGCGCCGATCCAGAGCAGGTTGGAGAGCCTCATGGCGCTGAGCTGAGCACGGTCGATCAGCCCGCTGCCGCGGCACGGGGTCCAAGAGGACCCCGTGACGCGCTGCGGCTGCGTGGGTCTGCATCCGATCAGGCGGCGTCGAGGGCACCGGTGATCTTGCGGGCCATCTCGGTCATGGTGGGGCTGGGCTCGCCCTGATGGATCTGGGCGGCATCGATGGTGACGTTGATGGTGCTGCGGAAGTTCTCTGCCTCGGCCGGAGCCTGCTTCTCGAGCAGGCTCATGGCCGCCGTCAGCGCCGGGAGCACATGGTCGGCGAGTTCGGCTACGGACTTGCCGTTCAGGTCCTTGATCGAGGACTTCTCGGCGAGCACGCGCCCGACGAGGCCGGTCGCGGAGGAAAGGGCGATGGTGCCGTTGGTGGCGATCTTGTGGGGCGAGCGACCGGCGGCGGCCAGCAGCGACACGGCGCCGTAGGCGGCGGTCCGCAGGGTGATCTTGTCCTGGTCGGTGAGGGTGGTGGGCATGGTTGTGTGCTCCTTCGAATCTGTTGTGGTGAAAATGAATTGACTAGACGATGGTGGAAAGTGTTGAGCCCGTCCGCTGACGGACCGATCAGCCCGCCTGGTCGGCCGCCGTCGCACGGGCAGCATCGGCGACGGCCCGGAAGTCCTTCCGGAGAATGTGGGAGTGGTTGCTCGCGACCTTCGCGCTGACCTGGATGTTCGGGTTCCGGTCGAGCACGGGATCGAGTGAGGCCCGCACCGCTTCCATCTCCTCCTCGCCTCCGCCGAAGTTGGAACCCGTGGCCAGCACGTACCGCACTGGGCAGGTCACGCGGTCGAGGACCGGGGCGATGGCGTCGACGATCTCGTTGATCTCGATGTTGACCTCGGCGTGCTGGTCCGCCGTCATCCTCGCGGCCATACCGAATGGGCGCGCCAGCGGCAGGAAGAACCGCATCTTGCGGAACAGCTTCCGGATCCGCTCCTGGCCTTCCTCGCCGGTCAGGCCGTAGGGCATGGCGCCGTCCACGCACACCACGCCTGCGGCGCGCTCGGGATTGCGTTCGGCCCAGTGCGCGGCGAGTGTCGCACCGTAGGACCAGCCCACCAGAATCGGTCGCTCCACCCCACGCGCCGCGAGGATCGCGTCGACATCCCGGAGGCACGCCTCGAAGGAGTAGTCCGCCGACTGCTTCGACTTGCCACGGGCCCGTTCGTCGAAGGTGATGTGCCGGTAGCCGGGGCCGAGGTCGGCAATCACGCGCCGCCAGTGCGACTGGTCGGCGTAGGCACCGTTCAGATAGACGATGGGAGTGCCTGGCCCACCGGTGTCGGTCACGGCCAGCGCCGTGTCGTCGACGGAAACCATGCCGGTCCAGCTCGAAGTGGTCGAGTTCGCAACAGTCATTCTTCTCATCCTCCTTGCGGCGCCACCGGCACCCCGTCGATGTTCGGGAATCTCTGAACGATTGAGACAGTACGTTGCGTTTATAAATTCGTCAACAAACGGATTCGGATTGTTTAGGCAGTTCAGTTGGGTTTGGTGAGTATCCATTGCAATGAATGTGACGGTGAACGCAAAGGGTGGTTTGCCTTGATCTTTGCAATGGGCTGGGGCTGAATGCATACTGGGGCGGGTGCGGGCGCCGCGCTCAGCGCATGTCGACACGGAGGAGACCGGCACCGATGCCCGGAGGCAGACTCACCAATGAGGACCGTCAGCACATAGCGGCGGGGCTGGCCAAGGGGCTCGGATACGCAGAAATCGGCCGCCGTCTGGAGCGGCCCGCCTCGACCATCATGCGGGAGGTAACCCGCAACGGTGGACCCGACGATTACCGCGCGGACCGGGCGCACAAGGCCACCCGCCAGCGGGCGCGCAGGCACAAGCAGGCTCAGCCTCCCGCACCGCCGATCCCCGACAGCGGCCACGGGCGCGACCCCAAAGCGGTCCAGGAAGTCGCAGAATCCTTCACCGAACTGCTGATCCAGCAGGGTCTGCCCCGGATGGAGGCCAGGGTGCTGGCATGCCTGCAGATCACCGACTCCGGCGCTCTCACCGCCGCAGACCTGGTCGAGCGGCTTCGCGTCAGCCCCGCGTCCGTCTCACACGCCGTCGCATTCCTCGAACAGCAGGGAATGCTCCGGCGGGAGCTGGTTCCCGGCGGGCGTCGCGAACGCTACGTCATCGACGACGAGATCGGGCTCCGGAACCTCCTCGCCGCTGTGCAGATGAGCGTCGCGCTGGCGGCCGCATCGCAGCGTGCAGCCGAGATCCTCGGGCCCACGACCCCGGCGGGCGCCCGCTTTGAATCCTCCGCCGAACTGACTCTCCTTGTGAGCGAGGCCCTCCGGCAGGCCATGGAGCAGTGGCGGCAGCGCCTTGCCGCCCGCAGCGCCGGGCGAGAGTAGCTTTCCCTCGCTCGTGGTGACCGCGCGGACGCCCCAACTCAAGCGGAGGCGGAACACCCGGGCATCGTTGGGCTCGATGCCCGGGTGTGTCCGCTCAGCGGAGCAACAGGTCGGCAAGCGCGATCCACTGGTCCGGATGGACGAACGCCACCACAGTGTCGTGGGGGATGCCCGCCTGCGCGAAGGCATCATCCACCCCTCGGTGCCGCGTGGACAACGACGCGTGCAACGAGCCGCCGACGCCCGAGAAGCCCAGCTCCACCATGTCCCGGTAGGCGGGGCCCTCGGCCAACAGAGGCTCGGGCCGTCGCTCGATCCGGAGGATCGCCGAGTCGACCGAGGGCACCGGCCTGAAGCTCTCCCTGTCGATCCGTCCGAGCAACTCCCAGGTGAACCACGGCCAGCTCTGCACCGTGACCAGGCTCCAGCGGCCGTAGTCGCCGGACCGCTTGCGCGCGTACTCCAATTGGGTGACCAGTGTCGCCGATGTCAGCGACGGGGCCCGCAGGCACCAGTCGACGATCCTCGACGTGATCGAGAACGGGATGTTGCCGACCACCGCGAACGCCTCGCGCGGCGGCCGGGCGGCGGTGAAGTCGCCAGTGACGACCTTGAGACCGGTCCTGGCCTTGAGCATGACGGCCAGCAGCGGGTCGATCTCGTAGCCGACGACCTCGGCTCCGATTCCGGCAAGGGCGACGGTGAGCGCGCCCTTGCCGGAACCGGGTTCCAGGATCAGTCCCGCCGGTCTGGCCGCCTTGACCACCAGGTCGACGGCGTGCCGGTCGGTCAGGAAGTTCTGCGAGAGCTCCCGCCTGGCTCGGTCTCTCGGCGTGCGACCGCCCTTGGCCCGAGCCTTCTTCTGCGTGTGTGAGTAGTTTCCGTGTGCGAATGACTGTGACGCCACAGCTGCTGCCCTTCCGGGTCCTCGAGTGAAAGAAGGTCTCGAAGGGCCCTGGGCGCGCCAGCGCGACCGGGAGTCCGCTAGCGGGCCAGAGCCCGGCTGTGGCGGATGCGGATGAAGTGGAGGCAATGCATGCGACAGAACCTACGGAGTTGTCCCTCTCGCGGCAACGCAATTAATTGGGCTGCCGTGGGACGCAGATCGGATGAGTTCCAGGTTGTTCTATCGCCGTGCGGGGAGCGGTAGCCACACCGGCTCAGCCGGGATCCGTTCCAGCACACCGCCCGCGAAGACGTCGTACAACGGAAGCTGTTCGGCATGCACATAGCCGATGTGGCAGTCGCACACGTCCAGCGGGCAGGGTCGCGGCCGCAACGCGTCCCGGAAGGAGTCGTCGTAGAGGTTGCCCAGCACCTCGGGGACGAAATGACAGCGCCGGACGGTGCCGGCACCGTCGACGGACACCACCGAGTCCCCGGTACGACAGCCGCGCCCTCTCGTGCGATGCGGCCGCTGGCTGAACTCGAAGAGCGGGTCGATCCCGATCCAGCCGGCCGCGTCGGCGTCGGTGTACTCGTGCCCCTCGGCGGCGTTGACCCACAGGTATACCGAATCGGGCAGCTCGGCGCGCAGCCGACGGGCCGCCTCCAGGTGCTCCGGCAGTCCGACGACGCCAACGCTGAAGCGCACTCCGAGCGCGGTCAGCTCGGTGGTCTTGGTCAGGAACCGGTCGTGTGGCGTCTGGCCGGGGTGGTAGGTGCACCACAGCGCGACCGCGTCGCGGTCGGCGTCGTCGAGCCAGCCGGTGCGGCAGCTGAGGTTGGTCTGGATCGCCACCCTGCGAACCCGGGGAGCTGAGACAGCGTCACCAGGGCCCGCCGGTACCAGGATCGAACCAGGCCTTCGCCCCACGGCGTGAACAGGATCGACAGCTCCTGATCCTGATCCGCCACCCACGCGCAGAAGCGTTCCAGCGCGGCCCGGTCGGCGCGCAGCTGCTCGGGGTGTCCCGGCGTTTGGCGAACGGGCAGTACGGGCAGTCGTAGTCGCAGGACGCCAGGGGCCTCGGTACAGGATGGTCAGCACGTCAGCGGCCCTCGTACTTGGCCATCGCGGCCCGCACCTCCGGTGAGAACAGCTCCGGTCCGAGGGCGTCGGAGTACGCCAGGCCCAGTGCGGTCAGCCGCAGTCGGTCACCGTCGGAGAGAAGCCATCCGCGCTCCGTCCACCGGCTCAGCTCGTCGCCGAAATGCTCGTGCGGGTCGGCGCCGAACCGAGAACGATAGTCCGCCAACGGCATTCCCATTGCCTGCAGGACGGATTGCAGCAGGTGTCGGCGTCGGGCCTCGTCTCCGGTCATCGCGTGGCCCACCGCGGCGCGCCGGAAGTCCTCGATGGTGCCCGCGACGTAGTCGTCGATGATGGCCCGCACCTCGGTCGCGTCGACCGCGTAGTCGAAGGAGTAGTGCAGTTCTCGGGTGTACGACCTTGCGCCACAGCCGAGTCCGATCATGCCGTCGGTCTGACAGGCGTAGTCGTTCGGACCGAGATCGGGTGCGTCGGCGCGGCGGAACATGCGCATCGACTCCTGGATGTAGCCCGACGCGATCAGATGATCGCGGCCGCGCCGGTAGAGGTCCAGTCGGCGGGCGTCCCATTCGCGGTCGGGGCCGCCGCCGCGGCGGGCCAGACCCGTCAGCGGCCGCACGTACAGCGGGTACAGGTACAACTCCTCCGGGCGCCAGGCCAGTGCGGCGTCGAGGGAGGCGATCCAGGATTCCGTTGTCTGGCCGTCGATCCCGTAGATCAGATCGATGTTCAGGACCTCGATGGCGGCGTCTCGGATGCGCTGCAGGGCGGCCTCGACGTCCGCGCGTCGTTGCGGCCGGACCGCCGCCCTGGCATCGGTGTCGTCGAAGCTCTGGACCCCGAGGCTGAGCCGGGTGGTGCCGCGCTCGGCCAGCACCGCGAGCCGGTCGGCGGTGGCCGTGGCCGGGGACGCCTCCACGGACAGGGGGACGGCCCGCAGGTCGGCGCCCATGCTCTCGGCGATGTCGCACAGCCGGTTCAGTTCCGCCGCGGTCAGGTAGGTGGGGGTTCCGCCACCGAACGCCGCGGTCGCGAACCGGGCCGACGGCGCCAGGGCCTCGCGCACCGCCTCGGCCTGCCGCTCCAGAGCGTCCAGGTATCGGGTGGTCAGCGCGTCCGGCGCGCCGACGCGGGTGAAGAGGTTGCAGAAGCCGCACCGCACCTCGCAGAACGGCACATGCAGATACAGCGACAGTGCGTCCTGCGGTTCGCCCGCCCACAGGTCGGTCAGGGCAGGGCGCGGGTGCAGCGTCCGGTACGCGGTCTTGTGCGGGTACGCGTACACGTAGTTCTGGTACGGCGGAACGTATCCCGCCGGAGCCACGCCGGTCGGCAGGGGTAGGTCGACGGCGGTCATCGTGGTCCCTCGAGGAAGAAATGGGCGTAGGGCACCGTCCACACCGCGGGATGACCCAGCCGGTGCCCGGTGTACCCGTCCTCGCCGTACGTGGTGCCGTGGTCGGAGCACACGATCGCGAGGCACCGGCGCCTGCTGGACATGGCGGCGAACAGCCGCCCGATGTGCCGATCCACGTACTCCAGCGCCGCCGCGTGCGTCGCCCGGGTGTCCCCGTGCTCCGCGCAGGCTCCCTCCGTGAAGAACCAGTTCGGCTGGTGCAGCGCCGAGACGTTGACGAACAGGAACAGGCGGCGCTCGGCGGGAAGTCCGGCCACCACCTGCGCGGCCAGGTCCACCTGCGCCTCGAACGAGGTGGGCGACGTCACGCCCAGCTCGGGAGACCAGTGCGCCTCGTCGAACATGTCGGGCAGCACCGAGCCCAGCGCGCCGCGGCGGTTGAAGAAGCCGACACCGCCGATGCACACCGTGCGGTAGCCGGCGGCGGCGAGGCCGGCGGCCAGATTCGACTCCGCGAACACGAAGGTCCCGTTGGCAGTGGACTCGCTCCCGGCGAATTCGGCCGCGAACAGCCGCGGGTGCGGCCCCTGCCCGACCGGGGTGGGGAGGAATCCGGCGAACATCGCCTGGTGCGAGGCGTAGGTGAAGCTGCCGGGGGCATGGCGTTCCTCCCACCGGCCGCCGGGCAGATGTTCCGCCAGGTTCGGGATCCGCCCTGCGGCAGCGAGCTCGCACGCCACGTCGTAGCGCAGGGTGTCGAGCGTGACCAGCAGGATGTCGTCGGAGCCCACGACCGTGATCATGTCCGGCTGTGCCGCAGTCGATTCCGGCTGCGCGGCGGCCGCCCCGTCAGGCCGCGACATGGTCGGTCCATCCCTCGATCGCGGCCAGTTGCGTCGCGTAGGTGTCGAGGCCGTCGGCGCGGCCCGGGAGCCCGCTCAGGCCTGGGAGCAGGTCACCGAAGGCGTTCACCTCACCGACCGCGGCGCCGCGCCAGTTCGCGGAGGGCAGCAGGTCCACTCCGACGCACAGGGTGTGTGGGAACCGGGCGGCGGCACGTTCCGCAACGGCGAGCGCGTTGTCCCAGCCGTATCCCGCGGAGTCGAAACCCGCTCGCGCGGTGTCCAGGTCGCCGCGCTGCCCGCCGAGGTGCAGGTTGGTCATGGGGTGGGCGCTGGTGCGGAGCACCGCGTGGGTCGCCCGCCCGGCGACCACCACTATCCGCAGGTCGGCGGCGCGGCCCCGCCATGACGGCTTCGGCAACCACGCCTCGATGTGCAGGTGCTCGCCGGCTACTGCGTCGACCAGGGCGCCGACCTCTGCTTCTCCCGTGAGTCGGCGGACGCGCAGCGAGTTGTAGACACCGTCCGTGGTGAGCTCCGCGCTGCTGCGGGCCTGCACCCGGCCACCGGGCGCGGTCTCCACCGCGACCACCCCGGCCGCGGAGGATCCGTGCGCGGGTTTGACGAAGAACCGTCGCAACCCGGTGGCCGCGGCCAACTCGCGCACCTCCGGCCAATCCCGCGGCAGCGGTGCGTCGCCGCCCGAGGTGGGGGAGGGCGGTACCGGGACGCCCCCGGCCGCGAGGACCGCGTGGCACTGTCGCTTGTCGAACAGCACGGCCAGATCCTGTGGATCCGTCAGATGCCGCCCGCCGCGCAGCGTTCCGACCGCGGCGAGCAGCGACGCGTACCAGCGTGGGCCGCCTGCGATGCGGGTCGGGTCTCCGGCTCCACGAAGCAGCCCGTCCACTTCGGGGTCTTCGCCGGGCGAGTCGAGGCGCACCAACTCGTCGGGGTCGAACCGCGCCCCGCGCTCGGCGAGCACCTCGCGCCAGGACACCACCCGCGGGGCGGGAATGCCGTTGCGGGCCGCGGCATCCTGCAGCATCGTGACGCGTCGGTTCTCCGGGTTGCCCACGACCGCCAGGCGGAGAGGGGTCATTCGCTAACCGCGACCGACCGGTAGATCGTTCCGTCGTATTCGTCCTCGTCGGCGTCCTCGGCTTCGAGGTTCAGTTCCACACCCGACGGCTGGAGTGCCGCCCGAAAACGTTCCCGCATACCGTCGCTGAGGTAGTTGTGGTGCAGGTCGAGCGATTCGAGGTGGGTGAGCGACTGCCCGGTGAGCAGCGCCTCGGCGCCCGCGTCCAGCAGCACACCCTTGGACAGATCCAGGGCACGCAGCTGCGGGAGGATCGGTGCCGTCGAGACGGCGGCCGCGATCGCGTCCTGTTGGTCACTGTTCGAGAGTGCGAGGCGGGTCAACCGTGGGAACTTCGCGCCGGCAAGGATCGGGGCGAGGTCGTCGACGGTCGAATCCGCACCGTATTCCTCTGTGCCCAACCACAATTCCAGCTCGGTCAGGCTCGGTAGATCCGAAGCGGCCACTGCCCGGACGACGTCGGCGGGGAGGCCGCCCGTCTCGATCACCAGGCTGCGCAGGTTCTCGTGACGGACCGGGTTCAGCACCAGTTGGTTGCCGCCGCGCACCCCCAGGTGCTCCAGCCGAGGAAAGGCCGTCAGCAGGGCGGTGACGTCCGACTGCACGATCCACGAGATCTCGCAGTCCTCGGAGGTCATGTCCCCGATGAACAGCGACCGCAACGCGGGCAGTTCGCCTGCTGCCGCGGTGAGAGCCTCCACCACATGAGCTGAACTGTGGTCGTCTTCGTACGGATCGGACCAGCCGCCGACGACGATCGCCTGCACGGTCGACGGATCGACCGCGGCACGGAACTTCGCGAAGGCCTCCGGCCACTCGAAGGGCGGTTCGTACGTGGGGACGGAGATTCGCCAGGCGACCGGGCCCTGCGTGGGCACGGTGGGGCGGTGTCGATGGGGAACTCCACGACGGGAAGGCCGTGGACCTCGTTCTGCAGCTCGCTGATCACCTGGGGCGCTCCTGGTCTCGGGTGGGGTCGACGGGGATTATGCCCGACTTGCGAAGGTCGCGATGAACCCGCCGGGTCGACGCGGGGTGGGCGATCACCACCCCTCGGGGCACTATTCGCAGGCCGGGTATTCGACGGACGCTGGGATCTCGGAAATCGACCACTCGTTGAGAGAGCCACGGCCGAAAGGAACCCGCCGCCATGCCCCGCATCTTCGGTACGACCACCCCCGACGTGCACGAACACAGCCCGCCGGGCGCAGCCCTGCCCGCTGTCGACTCCGTCAGGAAGGCGGTCCGGCACCACTGGACCTTCGCCCGGATCGGCATGTACCTGCTGCTCGCGTCCCTACC
Organism: Rhodococcus sp. MTM3W5.2; assembly: GCF_001984015.1. Taxonomy (NCBI): domain Bacteria; kingdom Bacillati; phylum Actinomycetota; class Actinomycetes; order Mycobacteriales; family Nocardiaceae; genus Rhodococcus; species Rhodococcus sp. MTM3W5.2. The sequence goes on from NZ_CP019572.1 coordinate 636,645, forward strand.
GCTGCTCGCGATCTCGGCGCACGTCTTCGGCGTCGTGTCGATGAATGCCACCGGACCGCTGCTGATCATTCCGCTCGCGGCCACCCTCATCGTGTTGTGCGTGTTCGCTCCGCACCCGATCGACCGCATCGTCGGCCATGGCCTCGGCTGGGGGATGTTCGCGTGTCTGGTCTATGACGTCTTCCGCCTCGACACCGTGTACCTGCTCGGCCTCTGGGGCGACTTCATCCCGAAGATGGGTACGTGGCTCCACACCGGAACCGACGCCCGCACCGGCGCGATCGTCGGCTACCTGTGGCGCTACCTCGGCGACGGCGGCGGCATCGGGATCGCCTTCTTCCTCATCGCCCTGGCCCTCGGCCTCCAACATCGATCACGCCGCACCGTCCTCCTCGCGTTCGTCGCGTTCGCGGTGTTCCCCGTATGGTCCGGGCTCATCGGAACGGTCGCCTTGTCGCCGCACGGGCAAGATGACATGTTTCCGCTCACGCCGACGACGATCACGCTGTCGCTGATCGGGCATCTGATCTTCGGGCTCGTCCTCGGCCTCGGCTTCCTGCATGTGCGGGGCCGCCTCGGCCAGCACTGGCCGTGGCCGCCGCTGATCCCGGTGCGGTCGCCTGCCGGTGCGGAACAGCGAAACGGTTGACTTCGCTCTGTCCGCGCCATCAGATGGGCGTACCGCCGTTCGGTAGTTGAGACGCGGGCCTCACCTCGAGTCGGGGGTGAGGCTTCGCGCGGTCACCGTCATGAGCGCCTTGGCGAGTCGCTGACGGGGTAGCGCGGTGGTCTGCGTTATGTGTTCGGTGAGAACCGATTTCAGCGCCGCAATGAGCACATAGAGGTAGGCCTCCACGTCGAGATCCGGTCGGAACTGGTCCGGGTTGAGGGCGATGTAGGTGCGGCCGACGTCCTGGGCGCGCGTGACGACCTCGCTGATCATGTCCATGACCTTGATGTGCGGGGCCTCCATGAGCAGCGGTCGCAGCATCGGCCCGCGGTTCTCGAGGGCCTCGAAGGTCGCCGACAGCACCGCCTCCCCGAGGCTCTGCCAGTCGTCGCCCAGTCCGCGGTCGATCGCATCGCCGACATCCTGGTTGATCTCGGCGGCCATCCGCTCGGCGAGCGCGGTCAGCACCTCGTCCTTGTCGGCGAAGTACTGGTAGAGCGAGCCCTTGCTCACCCCGGCCCGGTCGGCGATCCGATTGGTCGAGCATCCGATGTACCCGTGCTCTGCCAAAACCTGACCGGCGGCGTCGAGAAGGCCGCTCTCGGTCGCGATCGAGCGGGCCTGCTGCGGTCGTTTCCGCTGGTTGGACTGCCTGGCCGTGGCCACCGGCTACCCCCTCCAATTATGCGACTTATATGCGTCCGCCATCGTCACGTTAGCTGGCCTCGAATCCACACGTACACGAGGAGACTTCAGATGACAGTTCTCGCGAACCAAGGCGATGTTGTCCGGGCGCGGCCGGAGCGCAGGCCCTTCACGCCGGGCACCCATCTGTGGGACGACGTCGGGCTGATCACCTTCTCGCTGACCGCGGGCAGCGCCTTCCTGCTGCAGACGATGCATCCCACGGTGGGGACGGTCGTCGCCGAGCACTCGACGTTTCGCACCGATGCGATGGGCCGGGCGCAGCGGAGCATCGCCTCGGTGATGACCTGGATCTACGGGGGCGAGGAAGCGCTCGCCGAGGCGGATCGGCTGCGGGTCATGCACAAGACCCTCAACTCGACGGACGAGCACGGCACGGCGCACCATGCGCTGGCCTCCGGTCCGTGGGCCTGGATCATCCTGACCGCGCCGTACGCCTACATCTCGACCTCCACGTACTTCGCGCGACGCCCGTACACGCGAGCGGATGCCGAGGCCGTCTACGCCGAGGTCGTCCAACTCATGCGCAACCTCTACGTCGCGGAGAAGGAGATCCCGCAGACGTATGGGGAGTACCTGGAGCGGTTCGATCAGATCATCGATGAGACCCTGGTCGCGCACCCGACCGCCTTCGCCTTCCTCGACACCCTCGAGGTCGTCCCGCCGCCACTGAACCTGCCGCGGTTGCTGCACCCGCTGTGGCGGGCTGCTGCGCACTACCCCGGCAAGGTGCAGCGCTTCGTCACTGTGGGGACCCTGCCGGAGAAGGCGCGCGCCAAACTCGGGATCGCGTGGACACCGGCGGACGAGCGCCGGCTGCGCGCGCTCGGCTGGGTGATCGCGCGGGTGGTGCCGCTGCTGCCCGAGCGGCTGCGGTACTTCCCGATCGCCTTCCGTGCCCGCCGGGCGGCGCGCGAGCAGCAGCGTCTGTCCGAGTTGCTCGTGCACCGGCCCATGTGATCGCGGTCGGGGCTCGGCCTCGCGGTGGTCAATCCAGGAGAGGCTCGGTGACCCCGAGCGATAGGGCGCCCATGATCTTCGGGGCGCCCTTCTCGTAGAACGTGTCGAGATCGCGGATCTCGAACCCGGATGCCCGCACGAGAGCGGGGATGTCGCGGGTGAGGTGGCAGCCGCCCGCAATTGTCTTCTGGATCGGTTCGAAGCGGTGCTGCCACCGTCGGACCTTCTCATGCGGGGCGCGGCCGTGTTCGACGAAATGCAGGGTGCCACCCGGCTTCAGAACCCGCCGCACCTCGCGCAACGCGGCGTCGACGTCGGGGATCGTGCACATCGTCCAGGTCGACAGGGCGGTATCGAAGGTGTTGTCGGGGAAGGGAAGTGACTGGCCGTCCAGCCCGGAGCGTTCGACACGGACCGGGGAGGTTGCGAGTCGCTTGCCGGCCAGTTTCCAGGCCAGGTCCGCCGGTTCGACGGCGCTGACGGACTCGACGGCGGCCGGGTAGAACGGGACATTGAGACCCGACCCGAACCCGATTTCGATCACGCGACCGTGCAGGCCGGAGCACACCCGTTCCCGTGACGGTTCGGTCAATGACATCCCACATGAGCTGTTCACCAGCCGCGGAACGATCTGATCCTCGTAGAACCCCATGACAGCCTCCCCAACGCTCGCGATTCCCGTCTGTCCCAGCATCGCACGGGTCACGCAGGGCACTGCGCGGTTCAGCCCGTGCCTGCGTACGGTCGTGCGGCCGGGTGCGGGCGTGCCCGCTCGGGTCGATGTGTCCATATCGACATCCACTAGCGTGTCGCCATGACCTCTTTGTCCTGTTTGCCCGGACCTCCTGCTGTATCGGCGGCGAGCGCATGAGTCGCGGAGTGAGGATCTCCCTGGCTCTGGTGGTCGTTTTCGTTGTGGGAGTGGCGGCGATCCTGCTGATCAATCGGTCCGGAAGCGGAGCCGACGGGTCCGCCTCGGATGCCGGAGCGAACACGGCGGTGGTGGTTCGGCCGGACAGCCACCGGATCTCGTCGGCGCCGGAGGGCAGTGTGACGTTCGTGGAGTTCCTCGACTTCGAGTGTGAGGCCTGTCGGTCGGTGTATCCCGCGATCGAGGAGCTGCGTGCCGAGTACGGCGACCGGGTGAGCTTCGTTGTGCGCTACTTCCCGATGCCTGGCCACTTCAACGCCGAGAGAGCGGCGCGGGCGGTGGAGGCCGCCGCGCAGCAGGGCAAGTTCGAGCCGATGTATCAGCGGATGTACGAGACCCAGGCCGAGTGGGGGAACAGCGCATCCCGAAGGACGACGTCTTCCGCGGATTCGCCGTCGACCTCGGGCTCGACATGGCGGCCTTCGACGCCGCCTACTCCGACCCGGCGACCGCCGAGCGGATCGCCGCGGACGTCGCCGACGGCGAAGCCCTCGGGGTGCAGGGCACCCCGACCTTCTTCCTCGATGGGCAGCGATTGAACCCCACTGCACTCCAGGACCTCACCGATGCGCTCGACGCCGCTCTCGGCTGACGTCGCCACCCCGGCGGCAGCAACGCGGCCCGGGGACAGTGTGCCGTTCGATCGATCACTGCCCTGGCTGCTGCTGATCGGCGGCCTCGTCGGACTGACGGCCGCCTTCGTGCTCACCGTGGAAAAGTTCTCCCTGGCAACCGATTCGAACTACATCCCGTCCTGCAGCCTGAATCCGGTGCTCAACTGCGGCTCGGTGATGTCCACAGACCAGGCATCGGTTCTCGGATTCCCGAACTCACTGCTCGGCATCGCCGGATTCGCGGTTGTCGCCGCCACCGGCGCCGGGTTGCTCGCCGGCGCCCGCTTCGCCCGCTGGTACTGGCTGGGCCTGCAACTCGGCGTGACTGTGGCGGTCGTCTTCGTGCACTGGCTGATCGCGCAGAGTCTCTACGTGATCGGCGCCCTGTGCCCGTACTGCATGGTCGTGTGGACCGTGACCGTCCCGATCTTCTGGTACATCACGCTCCGGAACCTGCACCACGGCACCTTCGCACGACCCATCCGCGCGGAAGCGGTGTCCGCGGGCGGGAACCACCTGGTCCCCGTGACGGTGTGGTTTCTCGCAGTCGCTGCCCTGGTGATCTACCGCTTCTTCTCGTACTGGTCCACTCTCCTGTGACCGCTCGCCGGTGAGCGCTTGACCCTGACACAGTGACAAGGACTCGAATGGTCGACGAAGGAGGTGGTTGTCGTGAACACAACCAACCATGGTGGGTCGAATGCCCATCTCGTCGACGCCCTGGCCGCCGCGGACCCGTCGGGTCGGCTGAAGGCGGCGCTCGCTGCGGGCACGCGCCCTGATCCCCAGCTGACGGAGGCCCTCGTCGCGCGGTGCGCCGTCGAACCGGACTTCTTCGTCCGCGACATGCTGACCTGGGCGCTGTGCCGCTTGCCCGCCGAGATCACGGTGCCGCGACTGGTCCACGAGCTGGGGTCCGACACCGCGCAGGCCCGCAGTCAGGCGCTGCACACCCTGTCCAAGATCGGGGACCGGCTCGCTTGGCCCGCGGTGTCGGCACTGTTGCACGACGAGCACGACGAGGTCGCGCGCAGCGCGTGGCGGGCGGCCGTGGCGCTCGTTCCGCCCGGCGACGAGGCCGCGCTCGCGGCCGACCTCGCGACCGAACTCGGGCGGGGCGACCGGCAGATGCAGCTCAGTCTGAGCCGGGCGCTGGCGGGGCTCGGGGAGGCGGGGCTCCCGGTTCTCGACGTGGCCGGGACGAGTTCCGATCCGTGCATTCGTGCGCATGCGGAGGCCACGAAGCAGCTCTGTCACGACCCCGACAGCGGGTTCACCGTCTCGCTCGAGATGGCGAAGCGCGTCGCGGTCGCCGGTCCGGACACGTAGGAGGAGGAGAGGGAATGTTGATCGGTGAGGTCTCGCGTCGTTCCGGTGTCAGCACGCGGATGCTGCGTCACTACGACTCGCTGGGGCTGGTGCAACCCACGGGCCGCACCTCGGGCGGCTACCGCGAGTACTCCGCCGACGACATCCGACGGCTCTTCCACGTCGAGAGCCTGCGAACCCTGGGGCTGTCGTTGAACGACGCCAAGCGTGCGCTGGACGAGGCCGATTTCGCACCGACCGATCTGGTGGGTGACCTCATCCGGCACACGCGCCGGCGGATTGCCGCGGAGGAGGAACTGCTCGCGAAGCTCGAGCGTGTCGACGCGGCCGCGCCTGTGGAGTGGGACGATGTCCTGCGCATCGTCGCACTGTTGCGCGCGCTGGAATCGGAGTCCGGGGCCCGCCGTCAGCAAGCGGTGTTGTCCCACGACGAAAGCGCCCCGCTGCCGGTCGAAGCGCTGGTCGAGGCAGCCCTGTCCGAGGACGACCCCAATGTGGCCGGGGCACTGCGTTGGTCGTTGGCGAGGGCCGCCGGTCGGGGACTCGCGGACCTGGCCGCCGGTCTCGAGTCGGAGGAGGTCGACGTCCGGCGCCGTGCCATTGCCGCGATAACGGCAGTGCACACCGCGGAGGCAACGGCACTGCTGAGAGGAGCCCTCGATGATCCCGACGCCACGGTCCGCGGACGGGCGGCCCTCGCCCTCGGTTCTCGGGGCAGCGCTGACTCGATTCCGGCCCTCCTCGACATGGTCGTGGCGGGGCACAACGATGTCGAGGCGGCGGAGGTGTTGGGCCTGCTGGCGGAGATCTCGCCGCGGGCCGACGACGTCGTCGGGGTCCTCCAGGGCAATCTCGACAACGCGGACGACGCGCCAACGCGGTTGCGGATCACGCAGGCGCTTGCGGAGATTCCCGGCCCGGCGGCACGGGAGGCCCTGGTACGGCTGACCCACGACGGTGACCCGACGATCGCCGCCACCGCGGCAGCGATCGTGAGTACGCAGGACCGCGGACGGGGATCCCGCCGACAATCGGAATGTTAGGGAAGGCCGACTCGACACCCAGTAGCTTCGGCTCGGGCTCCTTGTATCACCTGAGGGCGGGGCCTGATTCTCCTGTCATGTGAGGACCACCCATCCTGACCGAGCCATCCTCGTATGACAACGGTTCAGCAATGTCAGTTCCCATGCCGCGTAACAGGCTTCGCGTCAGCGAGCCCACTACCCGGGCCTGAAGTTCGAGTGCTGCATCTACAGCCGCGAGCGAAATCAAAGCAGGGCCGCCGATCCAGAGCGGAATCTTCATCGCTCCTCCTTTGGCATGGTGCCGTGCGGTGCCGGCTCCCGGGGCGGTGCATCCATCGGCGTCGATCCGGTGTAGATCCGCGTGACACGGCCGCCGATCCGGGCGAGGATCTCGTAGGCAATCGTCCCGGCAGCCTCTGCCCAGTCGGTGGCTGTGGGTTCGCCGTGGTCGCCCGGGCCGAACAGCACGACGTCGTCCCCCGCCACGGCGGGCTCGTTGCCGATGTCGATGACGAACTGGTCCATGCACACCCGCCCCGCCACCGCGCAGCGCCGTCCGTGGGCATGTACGGGCCCGATTCCGCTCGCGGAACGGGGCACTCCGTCCGCGTACCCGAGCGGCACCACGGCGAGGGTGGTGGTGTCGGAGGTCGCGTACGTGTGGCCGTAGGAAACCGGGGTGCCCCCGGTACTCGCTTGACCTGAGCGAGGCGGGCCTCGAGCGTCATCGCCGGGCGCAGCGCGACAGTGGGCGAACGATGTTCGGTGGGAAGTGGATCCACGCCGTACACCGCGATTCCGGGACGCACCATGTCGTAGTGGCTCTCCGGCAGGTACAGCGTCGCTGCCGAGTTGGCGATGTGCCGAACGTCGGGCCGCACCCCGCCGCGCGCGGCCACCTCCAGCGCCTCGTCGAACACCATGAGCTGCCGCCCGATGCTGGGTTCGCCAGGTTCGTCCGCGGTGGCCAGATGCGACCAGATGCCCGCGACCCGCACCAGTCCATCGAGCTCACGCGCTCGGGCCTGCTCGACGAGTCCGGGCCAGTCGTCGGTGGCTGCACCACCACGCCCCATCCCGGTGTCCACCTTGAGGTGAATCTGGGCAATGTGTCCGGAAACTGCTACTGCACTGGAAATCTCATGTAGCTGATCGATGGTGTGTACCGCCAGGTCGATGCTCTCGTCGATTGCCCGTCGGTACGGGGCGCCGGGGACCGCAAGCCAGGCGAGCACCGGTGCGGTGACACCTGCGCTGCGCAGCGCGAACGCCTCCCCGAGCACCGCCACCCCGAGTCGGGTTGCACCGCCGGCCAGGGCGGCGCGGGCGGACGGAACCAGTCCGTGGGAATAGGCGTCGGCCTTCACGACGGCCATCACCTCGCAGGTGCGGGCCCGCGACAGGAGTGCCGCGACGTTGTCTCGGATGGCATCGAGGTCGATGACGGCGCAGGCTTGCGGCGCAGCCGGCATCGCAGGGGATCTGTTCTCGTGGACCATGATTGCCTACTCTCGAGATCGAGTGCGGTCACCTTCGGTGGTGCCTCCCCAGACTCCGAACGGTTCTCGGGCGCGGAAGGCCTGGAGCCGACATGCCTGCAGGACAGGGCACCGAGCGCAGACGGCCATCGCGGCGCGTTCGCGGCGGGCTCGCGCTCCGCGTCCCTCGTCATCGCGGGGAAGAACAGGTTGGTGTCCATGTTCCGGCATCGTGCGCGGAGTTGCCAGTCCCACTCTTCGCTGACAGGGGCTGGGAGCTGCGGCACCGATCGTAACATCGTGGCGTTTGCGCGTCAGTGGCTGTGACGGAGTCCGGACTGAGCCAGCCGAGTGATGCAGAGGGTATCGAGTTGGTGCACTACATGTTCCGGCAGATTTGGGGCTGAGCCGCTGTGCAGGTAGTGGCGGAGACGCTGGAAGTACATGGTCGGGGTGAGGCCGAACTCCACCAGGATGTCGCCTGCCGAACCGCCTCCCCAATGCCTCCATTTCAGGGCGAATGCGAGGAGGTGGTCGTTGTCGGTCATGGTGCCTCCCATGGGTTTGTGATGCCAGCGATTCGGCGAATGGCGTCCGGATGGCGGTGTCGGACAGGTGATCGGGCCGCCCGACTGGCCGCAGGCGGCCCGATCGGGCGTGCGTCTCGGGGTCACGCGCGCCGGTAGGGGATAGCCGTTCGGCTGGGTGCGGCGCGTCAGACGGCGGCGGCCGCGTACCCGTGGGGCTTCCGCGACCTCGGCCAACGAGTCGCACGAATCGTCCGGGCGACCTGCGAGATGTGCGGGTCAGGCGACCTCGACGACGAGTTCGACCTCGACGGGTGCATTCAAGGGTAGTTCCGCGACGCCGACAGCTGAGCGCGCATGTGCCCCGGCGTCACCGAAGACATTCACCAATAGTTTCGAGGCCCCGTTGATTACGGCTGGCTGGCCGGTGAAATCGTCCGCGGACGCGACGAACCCGACCACCTTCACAACACGCACAACGGCATCGAGTCCAACGAGCGCATCGATGGCAGCGAGTGCATTCAGTGTGCAAGTCTCCGCCGCCCGCGACGCATCAGTCACTGAGACGTCTCGACCAACCTTTCCCGGCCGCTCGATCATTCCCTGAACCAACGGCAGCTGTCCCGAGGTATAGACCAGATTGCCAGCCCGCACGGCCGCCACATACGCACCGATCGGTGCCGACGCTACCGGCAGGGTGTACCCGGACTTGCTGAGGATCGCCGCTCCTGATGTCAAGCGCGCAGGGGCGGCACTCTTCGCGTCGCGGGGTGTATCGGGGGCGGATAGGTCCTCGTACATACATTGCTCCTGCTTCGAGTATTGTTGTTATTTAGGGGAATTGGTCCTTCGGACGAAGGACGTGCGCTGCCTGAGCTGGATTCAACATTCAGCGCCCATTGCCGTCGTTCGATGTGTCAATTGTGCTGCTCGTCACCCAGAATCGCATCGTCCCATCGGCACCAATCGCAGCGGAGATCTAGTGCGGATTCAACAATGAGAAGGGCTTTGGTCCGGGACCTGGCGACTGTGGTCAGTACTAGCAGTGGGGCCCCTGCCTGATCTGAAGCGCGCGTTGCGTTTTGCGTCCGGGGTTCCTGGCACGTAGCCGCTACGGTATGTCCTCGGACGTCTGGTCGCTCGGACCTTCAGATACCGCCCCATCTTCGGATGATCCAGCGGTGACGTCCCCGGCTGTGAGGTCCTTCTTGGCTTTCGTGTCGTTTCGGGCGTCCAGGATTGAGGTGAGATGGATTGCGATAGCAAGGCGGAGTCGGGTCTCAGTCAGGTCGAGTCCGGTGAGTTCGGTGATGTGCTTCATTCTGTAGCGCAACGTATTCGGATGGATATGGAGCGAGTGTGCGGCCCGCTTCGGTTCGCCGTAGTGCGCGAGGAATGTGGCCAGAGTGGTCACGTATTCGGTTCCGCGCTCTGCATCGTGCTCGACCAGCGTCTGGACAGGTCCCTCGCCGAGCGGCGTTCTCCCCGTGAGCAGAGCTGCTCGGGCTCTCGCGAGAACGATTTCGTGCCAGGCTTCTTCGAAGGTCGTCGCCGGAGACGCTACGCGCCCGGTGCGGGCCAGATGAATGAGTTCGGTTGCCTCGGTACGTGATCGGGGGAGATCCTTCGTCGTGTGCGCGGGCCTTCCGGCGAGGACCGCCACGCTACTGTCGTACGAGGAGGTCTCGGCGGCCAGTCCACGGAGCCATGCCCAGCTCCCCGTGGCCCGCGGCGCCCCATTTTCTGTGACCACGGCTATCGGAACGCCGTCTATGGCAGTGAGGAGTGGCTGTGTCCATCCGTGCCGGCGCATGACCGACTCCCACAGTTCGACCCGATAGTCCGGCGGCTCATCGGTACCGGTATCGGCCAAAGCGACGACCCGCCATGGGCCGGGAGGCAGTCGTAGGCCGGTTTCGTGGTCGGGTGTGAGCAAGGCGGCGCGAAGGCGGTCAGCCATCATGCGGCGTGCGGAACCAGATTGGGCGCGCAATCGCAGCAGGTGCAGGGCGATCACCGAAGCGGTTCGGGTCAGCTCGCGTACCTGGTCGTCGGGGACGGGTCCGGGGTCCACGGCCCAGATGGAGCCGAGCAGCTCGCGACCGGCGCGGATAGGAATGATGAGGCGCGGCAGCACGCCGTCGGGGCCCGCATCGACCCAGATCGGTTCGTCGGACTTTTGAAGTCGCCGGAAGGTTCCGCGGGAGCGAAAGTGGCTGATGATCCGGTCAGGGACGCGACGTCCGACGATGGTGGAGATGCGGGCGGGGTCGGCGGTGTCCTGGAGTTCGGAGTAGGCGAGTACGCGCGAGTCGGCGTCCTCGATCGTTACGGGTGCGGAGACGATCGCGGCGGCAGCGTCGGCGAACGCGAACAGTTCGCCGTAGCCGCTGGGATCACGCTGAATCTCCGATCCCGCGAGTGTCGTGGAGTGATCGAGGACGCTGCGTGTCAACCAGACCAGGTGTGTCCACGATGCCTGCGGCTGCAGCTCGACCAGTCCGATGCCCAGTTCGGTGGCGAGGCCGGCCACGTCCGGGTCGTCGGCGAGGGGTGCCTTGAGGATCACGGCAGCGGCGCCCGTGCGGTCTGAGCGATTCAGGAGGTCGACGGCGGCGGCCGTGCTGTCGATCCCGAGTCCCAGGACGAGGCCGCCGGAGTGCTCGAAGGACGGGTCGCCAGAGAGGGTGACGTCGCTGATCTGGTCTCGGTGACCGGAGACAACCTGGCGAAGCAGGGCTCCGCCGAGAGAGTCGATCAATGCACTGATGTGGATCATCGGTACTCCTCGGTGCCGGAGGCAACTCAGCTGGGCCTGTTCTCATTCGCTCAAAGGTGCAAGTCATGATCGAAGCCCAGCCGGCCGAACTGGTGTTCTTACGGTAGTGCCCAGCGGCTCGCTGCCGGTAGTCCGCTCGTACACCGCTGCTCCTGGACCGGGGGTCCGATCGCAGGCACATGTTTCAGCTCGGAATTGTGCCGTCACCTCGACACGACCTGACGCCTGGCACGGGAGATCGCCAAGCCGGAAGGCGCGTCGAGGGCGACGGCATGTGCCTAGTAATTAACCGCCGCTCGACTTATCGCAGGGGATTGAACGGTGCCAGCTCGGGCGCGATTCGCCCGGTGGTGATGGTGTCGGCAAGCAGACGCCCCGTCGCGGGCCCGAGGGTGATCCCCCACATGCCGTGACCGCCGGCCGCGAACACGCGCGGCGATCGGGTCGCTCCGATCACAGGCAGTCCGTCCGGTGTGCACGGTCGTGAACCCACCCATTCGTCGCGCCGCGCATCGAGGTCAGCGCCACGCAGCAACGGCCGCGCGGCCCGCACGATCGCGGCAATCCGCCGCCGATCCAGGGCAGCATCGGGGGCGCGGAACTCCATCATTCCAGCGACCCGGAGGCGGTCTCCGAGGGGGTGCAGGCCACCCGCTGTGCCGGGAAGTAGACGGGCCCGGCCGGAACGTGATCGATCGCGACGCTGAAGCTGTATCCGCGTCCCGCCTGTACAGGAATCCCGACGCCGAAGTCGCGGGCGGTGTCGCCGAGCCACGTCCCGGTCGCGAGGACGACGGCATCGAATCGCCTAACGTCGCCAATCGGACTCGAAACACGAACGGCGCCAACTTCATCGACGACACTAGAGACATCGTAGCCTTCGTGGATCGTGCCTCCGCGCTTGCGGACCGCCTCCGCAAGACTGTTCACGAAGTCACCGGGATTCATGAATCGCTGGCCGTGTAGCCGGATAGCGGCTCCGATCTCGTCGGACAGTGACGGCTCAACTCCGCGCGCGTCGTCGCCGGTCAGAACGTCGAATTCGATGCCCTGACCGGCAGCCCGAATGTGCTCGATCTCCTCGAGCAGGATGGCCCGTTCCGCTGGCGTCCGGTACGCAGCCAGAAAGGACTTCGCCTCATATGCGCTCCCCGTCACGCCGCCGTCCGTGAGTTCGTCGAACGCGGACAACGCATGTCGGTTGATTCCCACCAACGACTCCATCGCCACGCGCCACCGTGCGGCGGTGCTGTGTCGGGCGAACGATGCAAGGAACCGAATCAACCGAGGATTCAACGTAGGTGGCACATAGACGGGCGAGGACGGGCTGAGCATGGCGCGAATGCCGTATCGGAGCACCGCAGGTTCGGGTAGCGGAGTGCTGATGCCGGGCGTGATCCACCCGGCATTCCCCCACGATGCGCCGGCCGCAATTCCCTTGCGGTCGAAGACCGTAACCTCGATTCCCCGCTCCTGCAGGAACCATGCTGTCGACAGCCCGACCATTCCTGCACCAACGATGCCGACGCGTTGTGGGGCCGTGGAACTGAGCCTCATGAAGTACCTCTCCTCGAACGTGGTGGCCGTCACACAATCTTCGAGTGGGTCGTGCGGTAAGTCACGGTGCTGTCCTTCCAACACTTCGCCTGCAGTCAGTGCCGACAGCACAATCAGTCCCCTGACCAGCGGTGACACGATCGAGGTCTACGGCAGCGCCGCGATGCGCCCTTTGGTGATGCGCCTATGAAGGTGCGGGCCGCGACTGCACCGATTCGGCCGCCTGTGGCCAAATCGGTCCGCTGTGGGGAGGTTGCCGAACCCGTCGCTGGGGTGGAAGGAATGGCGCCGTCATTGGTATCGTAAGGCATTGTTGCACTGTGAATTTGGCCGGAATTGGGCGCAACCTCCGTGTGTTCACAACGAATCGATGTGACCTCGCGATTTGAATCGACCGTTGCGCTACAGCCCCGCCCGCCCTACAGTGTGATCCGCGGCACATGACTCAGGTGCGAGGCGCTGAGGCCAAGGGCCGGAACATCCTTCAGTCGCAGTGAGGGCTTGCGACCATTCTCCATCGGGCTAGATGCCGGAGAAATCGCGATGGGCAATGCCGGCGTTGTCGAGGACCATGGCCGTTCCTTGGCATCCGAGCAGTTGGGAAGCGTACCCGGGCTCTCCCACGACATCCCAGCTGCGATCGATCCGACCAGTCGAGTCGGGCCGTGTTTCGGCCCCGCCGTGGGCCCAGAGCTGTCGCTGTGCAGCACCCATCCCAAGCTAGGAGCATCTTGTGTCCGAGTACACGAAGCCAAGAGTCGCATCTGAGCCACCTACTGGCGCAGCCGATGAGTCACACGAGCCGGGACTGTCCCGGCAATTGTCCAACCGTCACATCCAGCTGATCGCGATCGGTGGGGCGATCGGCACTGGCCTGTTCATGGGGTCCGGAAAGACGATCTCCCTGGCCGGCCCATCGGTGATCTTCGTATACATGATCATCGGCAGCCTGCTGTTCTTCGTCATGCGGGCGATGGGGGAGCTGCTGCTGTCCAATACAAACTACAAATCGTTTGCAGACTTCGCTGCGGACCTGCTTGGACCGTGGGCCGGCTTCTTCACCGGATGGACCTACTGGTTCTGCTGGATCGTCACCGGCATCGCCGATGTCATCGCAATCGCAGGATATGTGTCTTACTGGTCGGGTTCGCTGCCGTTGTGGATCCCGGCCCTCGTCTCGGTAGCGCTGCTGATCGGCCTCAATCTGCCCACCGTGAAGGCGTTCGGCGAAACCGAGTTCTGGTTCGCGTTGGTCAAGATCGTCGCGATCGTCGGCCTCATCGTGGTCGGCCTCGCGATGGTCTTCAGCCACTTCACCGCGCCCGGCGGTGCGGAGGCCTCCTTCACCAATCTGTGGAATGACGGTGGGTTCTTCCCGACCGGCTTCATGGGCTTCGTCGCCGGCTTCCAGATCGCGACGTTCGCGTTCGTCGGAATCGAACTCGTCGGCACGACCGCCGCCGAGGCCAAGGATCCGGAGAAGAACCTGCCGAAGGCGATCAACTCGATTCCGGTCCGCGTGATGTTGTTCTACGTGGTCGCCCTCGTCGTGATCATCTCGGTCACCCCGTGGCGGGAGATCAGTGCCGACCGCAGCCCGTTCGTGGCCATGTTCACTCTCGCAGGGCTCGGCATCGCCGCGTCGGTGATCAACTTCGTGGTCCTCACCTCCGCCGCGTCGTCGGCGAATTCGGGTATCTACTCGACATCGCGAATGGTCTACGGCCTCGCCCAGCAGGGTGACGCACCCGCCTCGTTCGGCAAGCTCACCACCCGCCGAGTCCCGGCCAACGCCCTGTACCTCTCGGGGGTGTTCCTGTTGGCCGGTGTTGTCATGGTCGCCGTCGGAAGCTCGCTCATCGAGGCGTTCACCATCGTGACGACCATCTCCTCACTCTGCTTCATCTTCGTCTGGACGATCATCCTGATCAGCTACATCGTCTACCGCAAGCGCCGCCCGCACCTGCACGAGGCCTCCACGTACAAGATGCCCGGCGGCATCCCGATGTGCTACGTCGTGATGGCCTTCTTCGGATTCCTGATCTGGGCGTTCACCCAGAAGGAGGACACCCTCCAGGCGCTGCTGATCACCCCCGTGTGGTTTGCGGTACTGGGCGTCGCATGGGCGATCGTCCGCCGTCGACCCGTGCAGATGGCCCGCGCGGCCGCCTTCCAGGACGGAACGGACAAGCAGTGATCCGTCGGCTCCACCAGGCATGGATGTCATACCCCAGTCTGATGACGGGACACGTCCGCCACAGCAACCATGTCGGTGCAGACACGAAATGCCCACCCGGTGGGCCGACAAGAGAAGGGCATCAACATGTTTGACATCACCGCGTTCGGATTCGTCGTGATCGCCGCCTGCGCAGCCATCCTCGGCTATGCCGTGGCACAGGTCTTCTCATCCAGATCAGGACGACGGTCCTGGGCGGCCAGTGCAGCGATGATCGGAATCGGTGTGCTCGCGTTGACGGTCTACGTGGCCAACCCTGGCGAGGTGGGGCCGGACGGCGTACTTCACGAGCCGTTCTTCGCGCTCGCGCCCCTCGGGTACCTGCTGATGCTTGCCGGGGCAGGAGCCGTTCTGGCTCGGTTGGGTCGCCAGCTGGGCCACCGCATGCCGGCTACCGGTTAGGGTTCCCATCGGTGAACACATCCGAATCCCCGTTCGTCGCCGGACCCGGCGATGTCTTCGCCTTCCGCCTCGAACGGATCGGCCGCTTCGGAGCGTGCCAGGTCGTCGCGGTCGACCAGTCCCAGGATCTCGCGACGGTCGCGGTCCTCGCCTGGACGGGCACCGAGGTTCCGGACGTCACCAGGCTGGCAGGCGTGCCGCGGATGGTGCGGGACTACATGTTCTGGACCCCGGAGGAGATGCTCAGGAATGTCCCCCTCACGGTTCCCGACTCCTACCGCAGGATCGGTTCGCTCCCCGTGACCGGCGAGACCGTCTCCCGCGCGTACTTCTCGTGGGAGTTCGACCGCGACGTCGAGCGGCAGTACCGCTGGGACTCGATTCCCAGTGAGACGAGGACTGCGTTCGCGGCCGCGCTCAACGGCGAAGCAGTGGCTTCGATACCGGGCCTCACGGACTCGCGCAGCGGTGAACGGTACGAGGCCCGCCTGGCCCATTCCCGCCGATTCAGCGACGACGCCGGCTACCGGATCGGCGACGACTTCCGCCTGGAATCGCTGCGCGCCTGGCCCACCCTCTACCAGGTGGAGCTCCACGCGTGGCGCGACGACCTCCTGCCGTTCCTGGAATCTTCACCTCTGGTGAAGGAACTGAACCTCACGGGCCACGGGCAACGGGAACTGGATTTCTCCGGCACGCACCTCGACCAACTCGCGATCGACATCACCGGACTCCATCGGCTCGTGCTCCCGCAGAGCCTCGACCAGCTGATCCTGCGCGGTGACGGCGCGGTCAACAGCTTCGACTCGCTTGACGCGCTGGTCGACGAGCTGAGCGCGGAGGCGCCCACAGCGGAGCCGATATTGCAGGTGGTTGCCGAGCAGGACGGCCGTTGGATCACGGTGAACCTCACCGGCACCGTGCCGCCCGTGTGCGGCCTGGAGCGCACGCACGGACTGCGGATCAGTGTCATCGAGGAGCTCGAGCTCGGCGACGTCGCCGAGCATTTCCCGG
The DNA here is from genome assembly GCF_001984015.1 of Rhodococcus sp. MTM3W5.2. Lineage (NCBI taxonomy): Bacteria > Bacillati > Actinomycetota > Actinomycetes > Mycobacteriales > Nocardiaceae > Rhodococcus > Rhodococcus sp. MTM3W5.2. The sequence goes on from NZ_CP019572.1 coordinate 652,872, forward strand.
ACGTCTCCTGGTTGCATTTGTTCGGAGCCCCCGGACTACTCGACGAACTCGACGAACTGCGGAGGCTGCCGCACCTGACGACGCTGTGGATCTGCGACCTGTTCGGCTACGACCCCTCCGACTTCCCGGGCCCCGACGAGCTCCCGTCCCTCACAAGCCTCGACCTCGACAGCATCCCCGCCGCTGTCGCCATCGGCGTGCGCGCCCAGTACAGGAAGGTGCCCCGGGTCGCCCTCACCGTCCGCAAGGCTCGCAAACCCGAGTGGCTGGCCGAGAACCTCGAGAACCCGCTCCGCCACTGGGACGGGCGGGACGGCATCCCCGGCGCGGTCTCCAAGAAGGCCCGCACCGCCTTCGTCGCTGCGCTCCGTCAGGTCCGCGACGCGTCCGGCGGCGCCGAGCCCCCGCACACCGAAGCGGTCACCACGGCGGTCATCGAGTTTCTCGACACGATCGCCACCCTCAACCGCAAGCATCAATTCCTCTACACCCTGGAACGCGACGAGGTCATCGACGCCGTCGACGCCCTGACCGAAAGCCTTTCCCCCGAAGCCAATCGCGCTCTCGAACCGCTCATCGAGGAAGCGCTGGACGACTGAAGGGCAGATCGCACGGCAAGTTGCCGGCGGTCGTGGCACCCCATCGGCGATCATCGACGGCATGGAGACCAACACGAGCACGCAGCCAGGCGCCATCGTCCGAGAGTCATACTCGGCCAGGTCCCAGGAGTACGTGGATCTGTTTGGCTCGATGACTTCGACACACCCGTCCGATAGGGCCCTGGTGAGCAGCTGGGCCGCCACCCTGACAGGTCCCGTACTCGACGCCGGGTGTGGGCCGGGGCAGTGGACTGACTTCTTGGCCGAGTGCGGGTCGGCTGTGAGCGGGATCGATCTGGTTCCTGAGTTCGTTGAACGAGCTCGGTTGCAGTATCCAAGCCTCTTGTTCGACGTCGGCAGCTTCGAGGCGTTGGACGCCGCGACGGATTCATTGGGTGGCGTGCTGTCCTGGTACACGCTCATTCACCACCGTCCGCAGGACATCCAGACTCCGCTCGCCGAGTTCGCGCGCGTGATCCGGCCGGGGGGCGGGTTGTTGGTGGGCTTCTTCGAGGGAGAAGTCGTAGGGCCATTCGACCACGCGGCGACCACTGGTTATCGATGGCCGGTTGCTGAACTCAGCGGCGAGTTGGTCGCGGCCGGCTTCGAGGTGATCGAGGCGCATACCCGTACGGCGGTCGGCGCCAGGCCTCACGGCGCAATCACCGCACGCCGCCAGAGCACCCGGTGAGGGATCGATCGACGAAGGCCACGTCGGAGCGATCCCGCCTCACTGCCGATCGGCGGAACGTCGGTGGTGTCTGTTTCAATGTGGCCAGAATCGGACACGGGAGGGCGCGGACACCATGGGGACTTGGGGCAGTGGCAATTTCGACGACGACACCGCCGCCGATCATCTCTCGGACCTGACCGGCCGGCTCGTCGACGAGGTCGCCAAGGCGATGTCCGGCGACCCGGTCGAGATCGAGCCGGACGAATACTGGGGTGCCGCGGTGCCGTGCAACCTGGAGCTGCTCCACCTGATCGCGCAGCAGCCCTACGTCGGGGTCAGCCTGCCCGACCCGGAGACCATCGCCGGCTGGAAGGACCGGTTCCTGGCCGTCTGGGACGGCGCGATCGACGGGCTGGAGCCCAAGCCCGGCCACAAGGAGCGGCGACGCGAGGTCCTCGTGCGGACCTTCGACCAACTGGCCGAGGTGGCGCGGCGTGAGGGATGAGGAGCCTAACGGCTGATCATGTCGGGGTGGGCCTCCACGACGATGCGGTAGCCGATACCGACGGGAACACTGCCGGCGACGCGGACAGTGAGCTGCACCCAGCGCAGCTGAGCGCCCCGTGGGTCGGGCACGAGTTCGGCCTGTCCGGCGACGATAAAGGCATCCGGGCCGCTCGATACCCACGTGTGCGTGACGACCGTCGCCTCGCCGTCGAGGTACGGCAGGGAGTCAGGCAAGAACACCGACGCCACACGGGGCTTGGATGCCAAGACAGTGCGACGGAGGTACAGGCCGCCGGTGGGTGGCTGACCGCCGATCCACACCACACCGCCGTACTCGGTGCTGCGAATGGCCTGCCCTGTCGCAGCATCGGTGACCATATGGTCAATCCGGGGTTCGGTAAACAGGGGCGAGGTCATGCGCCCACCGTAGCGACGCGGCGACCTGCTCATGGCCCCAACTAGTGGCGATAGAAGTGCGAGGCGCCGAGCTGCTGTTGGCCGACCGAGAATGTCGAGGCAGCCTCGAACCGGTCGAGCGCTGAGGAACGCACCGAATTGACCAGTGCGGCTGGCACGCCGTGCAGAGGAGGTGGAGACATGGCAGGCGGGTTCCCCGTGTTTCGGCTTTTCGCCGCTGCGTCTGGGAGCGCGGTCCTTGTCAGATTTCGGATGCCGGACTTTTCGTCCAACAACGCTGACGATGAAGGCCACGCACACAACCAGGCTGACCGCATCACCGGTGACCTGCTGGACGCCATGCCTTCCGGGTGCGGGCCGTTCACCTTCATCGGCGCGCTGGAGGGTTACCCCGTCGGTGACATCCTCTTCGACGACACCGTGACATCCGCCGAGCTCTGGTGGGCGCCAACTCGATACGGATCCACGTGGCTGGTCCTCGGAACCTCAGTCGACGAATCGAGTTTCTGGCGCCTCGTCAACGACGACGATGACCTCAACACGCTCGGAGCCCACCGGCCCGCAAAGCGTCAGCGCGTCACCATCATCGGAACACTCGCCGCCCAAACCAACTGAAATTTCGGTGAATCGGTCTCAGCCGAGGAGGTTGACCGCGTTGGCGACGACCAGGCTGAGAATGACGATCGACAGGATCGATTGCACGGACATGGTGAGCTTCGCCCACCGCGCGAGCGGCATGACGTCGGTGGGGCTGAATGCGGTCGCGTTCGTCAGGGCCAGATATAGGTAGTCGACAAATACCGGCCGCCATCCGGGTGCCGCGAGGCCGGGATCAAGCTGCTGGGGGAACGCCAGATCTGGGTGGGGCCGGGGCTGCAGATGCCTGGTCACCGGTCCTCCGCCGTCGAGTTCCCAGTACAGGAATCCAAATGCGAGGACGGTCTGCGACCACACCAGCGCCCCCGATACGAGTAACTCGTTCGCCACGGTCGTTTGCGGGGCGCCGTGCAGCAGATCCCAGACGAGCCGCGCCGAACCCCACGCTGCGCCCGCGGCGATCGCCACCACGAGCGCTATCGACAGGGCCCGCACCCACCGTCCGGGCCGGTCGATGCGTCCCGGGTCGACCACGATCAGGGTGAGGAGCACGAACCCCTCGATCGCGGGCAGCAACCAGTCGGTGCCCGGTGAGTAGCGCGAGGGAAGCAGGAACGGCACGGCCATCGCAACCAGGACGAACGCCGACGCGGTCCAGCGCCGCTCTGCACGGGATTCGCCGACAGCGGGGGCATGGGAATCGTCGCTCATAGGGAGCCTCGTTCCTGGCGATGGGAGCCTTCACTCGGGTGATCCGAATGAAGGTTCCCATCACCGGTCGGTGAGGTCCAGCTGAATCTGCAGGGGTATGGACGGCCCCGTCTATTGGGGTGCCTCGCCGACAGCGGCGATCACGGTAGCGGGAGCCGTGACAAAGGGGATGCCGGTTCCTGTCGCCCGCCCGCATCCGTCGAGTTCGATGTCGATCCGCGCGCCACCGGAACCGTCCGCGCGGAACAACGGGATCTGTGCGGTTCGCGTGGCGGTGAGCGCACATGGCGGCGCGGGCGGCGCCTCGATCACCTCACGCACCAGATCGATGCTCTGGTCGAGCGTCAGCCGCGACCGTGATTGTTGGATTGAGCTGTCCGCTGATTCGATGAACCGGCATACCTGCAGCCGTCCGACATCTTCGATCGGAAACGCCAGCGCGTAGGTTTCAGCGAGCCGGGTACGCCGGTCGGCGCTCTCCGCTCTTTGCGTGTCTGTGTCGGTGGTGGTCATGAAGCCCGACCCGTATTTCTCGCTGCAGACGCCCGGGTTGTCCGCGGGCAACGGCTTCGCCTGCTGCTGCCGATCGACCTCGTGCAGTTCCGCGAGTACGACGATCGGGTGATCCTGGAACCCACACGGGGCGGCGGGCCAGGCCGGGCGCATCGCGCGGCCATTCGCGTCGACGAACCACAGGCCGGCTGGCACATTCTGGGCGACTGCGCAGCTGGCCTGAACGTTGTCGGGGAACCGCTTCGAGTCGACTCGGAACGCATCCCACACCGCCTCGACGTCGCCCTCGAGCCGGACACTGTCGATCGTCAACTCGCCAGCGGCGTTTGCGCCGCGTTCACAGCGCACGACAGCGACCGGCTCGAAGCGTCTGGGCGGATACCCGACCCCCACAGCGGAGGGGCGGCCCGGATCGATGCTGCTGAGGTTCAGCGCCGAGAGCCTGCTCTCGATGTCCGGGGCGTGACAATCGGCTCGTTCGGCGATCTCAGCCGTCGGCGGGCGGTAGGACACGGAGTCGCCGTTGCATGCGATGAGGACGGCGCCGGTAACTGCCAGGATTGCCAGCACCGGAGCGAGTCTGGCTACCCCGGCTGGAAGCGAGCGCGTCATGTCCATGGTCCGACCACGCACCTGACGGGCAGGCTGGCGGCCGCGGCGGCGGACTTGCGCCGCTCGTCAACATGATTGACGCCGACACACGGATCAGGGCCTACGCAGGCGAGGTCAAACCTGGGGTCGCCGGTCACCACGTCACCGTACGTGGCAGATCGCTCGAAGCAGGCAGTACGCCGATTTCTTCGACCGGATTCGTGGCCGCGAGAAGCGCCCAGAGAATACGATCCCCACTGAACACTTCAAGGGGGGGAGCTGCCCGCTGGCGGGAACAGCTGACAGTGGAATGGAAGTCGCATGAACACCATCGCGCGCGCGGACAGCGCCGAACGGTCCGAGATCATCCAACAGGCGAACAGTCTCTGGCGACGCGCCGGAGTCCGCGGGGCGGATCGCAGGACGCTGATTTCGGAACTCGAGGCCGAACTCCGCGGCGCCGATCGAGACGGTCATGGTTTCCCGGCGGTCCCGGATCCGGTGAGTGAGCAGATGCTCCAGGAGCGGGCGATCGAGCGGGGTATGTGCGGTCGCGCTATGCGGCTGGAATTGGCTGTTCCAGCCGCTCTTCTGGGCCTCGTGGCTGGTCTGGTAATTCCTTCGCTTGTGCTCTGGCTCGTGCTCTCGCTTTCGCTCTCGCCTCTATCGGCGATCCAGATGGGACAGTACGAAGAGATGGCGAATGCCTCGTCCGGGATCCTGGGGTATCTGGGCGCGCTGCTGTTCGTGTGGCGTTTCCTTCACAACTTCGGGGATCCTCGCGCAACGTCGACCGTGCGGTGGCTGGCTGTGCTGCTTCCGATTGGTGCCGCGTTCAGTGCAGGCGCGGTGGTTGTCATCGTGCGGACGACGAACTTCTTCGTGTCTCTCACGGCATACTTCGTCGGTGTAGGGCCGTCGTCGGAGTTGTGGTGGTCGGTATCGGGCTGACTGTTGGGATCGCTCGGTTCGTTGCGGTCAGGAACCCAAGCGATACCGAGCCCAATCGCATCTAAGGTCTCGACATGCCCACCACTCAGCTCCTCGAATCGCTCCCGGCGCCCCGCGGAAATACGGCGCCGCAGCATCGTGCTGGCCGCGCTCGACGCAGTCATGACCACAGGCTCTCCCAAGTACATGTATCGCCCCGGCTGGCGCGATGATGAGTCTCTGGCATCGATGGCCAACGGCGCCGGCGACGAATATTCAATCGTCTTCGGTCCCCACGGAACCTATATACGGGGATTCGACCATGAGTCAGAGATGAACACCTACGACCGGGCTGACGCTGCTCTCTGGCCGGGGCTCACCGACCACCTGCCCGCTGTATTCCGTTCCTACATCAACGATTTCACCCTCGATGACGTGCCGACGATGACGGTGTGCCTGTGGTGGGCGGTGGGCGACTCGTCGTGGAACTGCTCGGACTTCACCTATCCCGATGGGGATGTCTACTCGGATGGGGCCTCGTGGATGTTCGGGGCATTGACTGACTGGACCCTGGAGGACTTCCTCGACCACGCGACCTACTACGGGTGCGAGTTGAGTCCGGCCATCGCGCAACACCTCATGTCGTCGCTCCCGCTCACCGAGGAGCATATTGCCGCACTGAATCCCACGGCGGACGCCACCGGAGTCCTTGCCCAGGTCGCGGCCCTCGGGTATCCGGTGCAACCTTCATAGTCGTCAACTGGGTTCGCGCGGGACCAGGTGACGGTCGTCCCGACAGTTACCGTGAGTGACTGGGGGCAATCCGAACTTCGCTCGAGTCGACGCGGGTCTTGACACAGTGTCAGTCACGGCGTTTGACTGGGACGCAAGCTAGTTGCCTCGCCCGATGGTGTTCTGGGAGGTTGCCGTATGCGCGGCATAGGATTCGCGGGTTCGGGGCATCGACGCGGAGCAACCCCCGCCGCAGCACCACCTCGGTGCTGGCACTGGTTGGAGTGTGCCTTCTCTCCCTGGCGGCTACCCAGACAGCGAGCGGCGAACCAGCGGCAGACGCCGTCGACACCGGGTTCGCGATCCCCTTCTCCGGGGCGCCCGGCTACGAGCACCTCGCACCGACGCAGATGACCAGTCCGGGTCAGCTCAACCAGCCCCTCGGTCAGCAAGCGGCGGACGAGATTGCCGGCCAGATCGGGCTCAACAGGGCCGACGCCTTATCCGAGCAGCAGTATCGCGACCTCACTTCCGGCGGTGGAGTCGGCGGCAGCTTGGAAGATGCCGAGGTGATCAATGCATGCGTCCAGATCCTGACCAATACGAACGGCCGCCCCGTCTATTCCAACGTCGACGGCAACTCCACACCGTCGGTTCTTGCCAGCTACGGGCTTTACGTGAACCCCAGCGGACTGCTGGAGAGCCCGGCCAATGCGGACGCGCCGACGAGGCAGGTGAACCCTCTGCTCGCTCCCGGCGGGTTTGTGGGCACATGGATGCGGAACAACGGTGCGACCCAGACCCTGATAGCGCTCTACCAGTCGGCATACACGGTACAAGCGGTCTATGGCTTTGCATCGCAACAGATTTCGGGCGCAGCTCAACTGGTCGCCAACACCAAGGGGGTGTGAGTTCGGAGGTGGGCATGTCGATGGCGCCGCCGCTCTGGATAGTGAACTTCGCCCTGCTCTACATATTGAATCCGTCCCTGGCGGCCGCGATGCCTGCCCACTGGGCTCCCATTCCTTCGGCGGTTGCCGACGCCGTGAGGTCGAGCCCCACCGGCCAGGTTCCTTTCAGCGACTATGCGTCTTACTTTCAGTGATCGATCACGGAGCCCCAGGCCGCACACAGCGGCGACCGTTGGGGCCATCCTGACTTCGGAAACTTCACCAGCGGGTGACGCTACGTCGACCTGATGGAACGGCTGATCGCGCCGGAGGCCGCCGGCCTGCGCGGCCGACGCGACGGCACCGACCAGCCGGCCGAGTCGCGTTGTATTCGATTCGTGTCGACGCCAGGCCGCGCACGGTTCATGCGGGAACACATCCCAGTGATCCCAATCACGGGGATGCCATTAATGTGACCGAGTCGAGCAATGTGAAGCAATGGGCGAGCGAGTCGAGGCGGGGTGGCGATGGACGCGGATGTGATCGTCGTAGGCGGCGGCACCAGCGGTGCGGTTTTGGCCGCGCGGCTGTCTGAGGACCCGGATCGGCGCGTCCTGCTGCTGGAGCAGGGCCCGGACGATGCGGCGTACGACGACTCCGTTCTGCGGCCAGCCGCGGCGGGGACGTATGGGCCGGAACGCCTTTCGCTCGGTCGTTCCCGATGCAGGCCGGTCACACCACGGTCCAGATGGTGCGCGGGCGCGTCCTGGGCGGCACCTCGGCCGTGAACTACCTCGCCACGATGCGTGGTCAGCCGGCCGACTACGACGCGTGGGCCGCGCGGGGGCTCGACGGGTGGAGCTGGCCCGACGTCCTTGCGACGTTCCGGGCCATGGAGAACGATCTGGACTGCGGCCGATCGGAGCTGCACGGCTCCGACGGGCCACTCGTCGTACGCCGCTCCACGCCCGACCAACAGACAGAATCTCAGCGGGCGTTCCTCGCGGGACTGCGGGAACTCGACGTGCCGTGGGCCGACGACGTCAACAACCCCGGGCAGCTCCCTGGCGTCGGGATCTTCCCGCTGACGGTGTCCGAGGACGGCGAGCGGCTGACCGTGAGCCAGGCTTACCTGACCAGGGAGGTCCGGTCGCGACCGAACCTGACCATCGAGACCGGGATCACTGTCGACCGGGTCATCGTCGAGGAGGGACGGGCGACCCGCGTCCTCACCGCTGATGGCCGGGAACTGTCCGCCGGCGAGATCATCGTCAGCGCCGGCGCAACCGGGTCACCCGCACTACTGCAGCGGTCGGGCATCGGCCCGAAGGATCTGCTCGACGGCCTCGGTATCCCCGTCGTCGCCGACATCCCCGGGGTCGGGGCGAACCTGCAGGATCACCTCGGCTTCCCACTTCTCTACCACCACGCGGGCGGCGGGCCGCTGCGCGGCGGTCCGGTCCAGCCGGTGTGGGTGGGCCGGACGCCGCAGTCCGACACGATCGACTTCCACGTTCTGAACCTGCCGATCGGCGAACCGACCGCCGACGGCGCGTACTTTTCGGTCGTCCCGTACCTGCTCGATGTCACCGGGCGGGGAACGGTTCGGATCTCCTCGGTCGATCCTGACGCCGAGCCGGGTGTGGCGATGCCGGTGCTGGCAGCGCACGACCTGGAACGCCTCGACTGGATCCTGGGTCGCATCGCCGCGCTGGAGTCGGCCGGGCCGTTCGCGGAACTCGGCGCCACCCGCGTCCAACCGATGACCGACCTGAGCGTCGACGGCGTCGCGGCCGGCCTGGTCGACGGCGGCGTGATCAGCTACGCACACCTGGGCGGTACGTGCGCGATGGGTCCAGACGGAGACCCGAACGCCGTCCTGGACGCACGATGCCGCGTGCGCGGGGTCGAGGGCCTGCGGGTCGTGGACGCCTCGGCGATGCCAGTGCTGCCTGCGGGCAACACGTACCTCGGCTGCGTGATGATGGCCGAACGTGCCGCGCAGCTGATCTGAGGTCTTATGTGGTGGTGGGTGTGCGTTCGGGTGTCCAGCGGATAGAACTAAGCGGAATCACGGCGCCGGAGGAATATGTCCAGTGCGGCTCCGACATTCTCGCGCACGAAGCCCTCTTGCTCCGCTGCGATCACGGAGCGCATCGTCTCGAGTTCGCGCTCGGCGCCGGGCAGGTCGAACACCGCGCAGCCGGCAGCGTTGCGGACATCCCAACAACGCCACACCGGCGACGCCCGCCAGGCCCGCGTCGTCCGTCCGTGCCAGGTGGATCAGCGCTCCGCGGCATCTCTCGGCAAGGGAGTCGTCATCGATCCGAAGGATCGCGAAGACCCCCACCGCTTCGATCCTCACCAAGTCGTCTTCTGACACATCAGCCGCTACCGCGAGCAGAAATGGGGCCAGCAGGGGTCCGTCGCCATCCTCGGGAACGAATGTTCGCAGTGCGGAGAAACGCCTATCCGCGCTCCACTGCGCGAAGTTGCTGACCAAGTCACGTGCGGCTGCTGATTCGGAACTCATGAAGCTCTCGACTCACCAGCCCTTGACCGCGGTCCCATCCCACCGTGGATCGGCCAACAGCTCCGGTGCCGGACCGACGAAGGCGCGCGCGGCGTCGGTGTCGCCGGTGAGGGTGAAGCGCAGCCACGCGGTGAGGTAACCGCGAAATCCACCGCCGTCGGTGGGCCAGTTGTGCCCCACCCCGAGCAGTCGGCCGCGGGCCGCGGGCCCCGGGCTCACGGCGTGATAGGCGGCCTGCGGTATGGCCGTCGAGACCGGATCCTCGGCCCCGGTCAGGTAGAACACCGGACCGGTCAGCCGAGCCACGTCGATCTCGTCGACGGGACGGGTGGCCCACCAGGGATCGGGCAGGTCGAGCACGGCCGTGGAGGTGATGAGCCCGTCGGAGTCGGTGCTGGCATTGATCGATCCCCCGGCGCCCTGCGAATGTCCGACCGCCGCGACGTGAGCGACGTCGATGCGATCGTGAAAGACACTCTCCAGGTTGTCGTTCTGCGCCAGGATGTAGCGCGCTGCCGCCAGGATCTCGGTCCCGTCGCCGGTGACGCTGCTGTCGGCGACCACGACGACGAACCCCCAGGAGGCCAGGTGGCGCAGCAACTCCTCGTACTGCTCGTACGTCGCGTGGCTTCCGTTGCCGAAGGTGACCACCGGATGGCGGTCGGGGCTGGTGGCGATGTCGGCGGGGTGGAACACCTGGTATCCCGGCACCGCAACCGATGTGACGGCGTGGGTGCCGGTGGCCGCGAAGCGTTCGCTGACGGAGTGCCCTTCCGGGGCGGCGGGAGCCGCAGGCGCCGCGGCACCTGCCGCGGGAGCCGATGCGAGGGCCGGTGCCGAGAACCCGGACGCCAACGGCATCGCGATCAGCGCCGCGAGGAGCAGTATCCGGGTGCGTCGGGTGGTGGGCAGCAGAGGTCGCCGTATCGTCACGAAAACGCATCCTAGCCAGCGTCGGCGCGTGCGAACATGGCCGCCATGCCCAATTTCGTCAAACCCCGGCGGAGCGCCCCGGCCACCAGCACCCCGGCTCCGAACGCCGAGACCCTGCCCCGCGTGTGTGTGATCGGTGCGGGAGCCTCGGGCATCGCCGCGGCCAAGGCGCTCCACGTCGCGGGAATCCCGTTCGACTGCTTCGAGCAGGGCAGCGTGATCGGCGGCAACTGGGTCTACGACAACCCGAACGGGGTGTCCGCCTGCTACGAGACATTGGAGATCAACACATCCTGCCCGCGGATGGCGTTCTCGGACTTCCCGATGCCCGCCGACTATCCGCCCTACGCGCGGCACGACCAGGTCCGGGCCTACTTCGAGTCCTACGTAGAGCATTTCGGGTTCAGGCACCGCATCACCTTCGGCACCACCGTCGAGCGGGTCGAGCAAGCCCAGGACGGCACGTGGTCGGTACGCACGACCGGCCCCGCCGGCGAGCGCGTGGAGAGCTACGACGCCGTGCTGGTTGCGAACGGGCACCACTGGGACCCCCGCTGGCCGGACCCCACCCCGGGGACCTTCACCGGCGAGCAGATCCACGCCCACGACTACCGGAGTGCCGACCAGCTCGCCGGCCGCGACGTGGTGGTCGTGGGCATGGGGAACTCGGGTCTCGACATCGCGGTCGAGGCGTCCAAGGTCGCGCGCAGCACCACGCTGGCGGTGCGGCGCAGCCACTGGGTGATGCGCAAGATGCTGCTCGGCAAGCCCGCCGACCGAGTGGCGATGCCGGGCTGGGCACCGGGCTGGGTGATCTCGGCCGGGCTTCGTGTCGCCGCCCTCACTGCCGGTGACCTGACCCGCTACGGGATCCCGCGGCCGACGCATCGGCCCGGTCAAGCGCACCCGGTGCAGTCCGGGCAGATCCGCGCGCGACTACGGGCCGGCGCGATCAGCCCACGCCCGCAGATCGACCGGTTCGAAGGCGACACAATCGTTTTCGCGGATGGGACCAGGTCCCGGGCCGACCTGATCGTGTGGGCCACCGGCTATCGGGTGAGCTTTCCGTTCTTCGATCCGGAGCTCGTCGCCGCGCCCGAGAACGACCTCCCACTGTGGAAGCGAACCGTGCACCCGGATCTTCCCGGCCTGTACTTCGTCGGGCTCCTGCAGCCGCTCGGCGCGGTGATGCCGCTCGCCGAGGCACAGTGCGCGTGGATCGCAGAGACCCTGGCCGGCCGGTACCTACCGCCGCCCGACACCGAGATCCGGTCGCAGATGACGGCCGAGCACGATCGCGCAAAGCGGCGGTTCTACAACTCGCCACGGCACACCATGGAGGTCGACTTCGACCACTACCTCTGGAGCCTCGAGCGGGAGCGCCGGCGCGGTGCCCGCCGCGCCCGGGCCGCGCGCTGACGGTTTTCCTAGGATTGGTGGGTGTCCGACTTGAGTTCAGTTACCACCCGAGCACGGGACCTCGACCGTTCGCAGACCTGTACTTTGCTTGACGCCGCGTACAGCGACGGCCAACTCGGTGTGGACGAGTACGAGGCCCGCACCGCGGCCGCGATGCATGCGGCAACGATCGGTGACCTCAGCAGGCTGACTGCTGACCTGCAGATCCCCGCTCACCTTCTCGAGTTGGCGAGTGCACCCGAGGCCCCGGCCCGCCGCTCCGGCCTGCGGGGGCGTGGACTGGTCGCCGCGGTGGCCGCGGTGGTTCTCCTCGGCGGCTTCGGCTTCGGCTATCTGCTGTTCGGCCGCGCCGCCGGCAGCGATCAGTCGACCAGCGCGTCCGGATCGACCCCTGCTCAACCTGTGGCTTCTGGTGAGCCGGTCGACACCCTGACCGCCGACGGTATCCGCGAGTTCCTGCACCGCTTCGAGCAGGAATTCCGCGACACCACTGCTGACGATGTCGACCTTTACCGTGACGATGCTGTCGTCGTCCGGGTGATTTCCGGTCAGCCGCACCGCTCGCAGCGATGGATGTTCACCGGCGGATTCGAGCCATGGACGGAGCCCACGAACCGGGATCGGGACCAGGCCACAGTCGACCTCGCGCAGCTCGAGGTCGACCGCATCGGCCAACTGATTGCCGACGCTCCCCGTATGGTTGGCCTGCCCAGCGGCCGCATTGATCGAGTAGGGATCCGCGCCTCCAACGCCGAGCCTCGCGTCACGGTGTACGTGAAGGAGGGCGACGCCTACAAGGGATGGGTGACAGCGACACTCCGCGGCGAGATCCGCGACGTCCAGGCCGCCTGACTGCGCCCGGACCATGCCTTCCACGTTGCCTGCGGGCACCGACATCGTGGCCGAGACCGAGGTCAAACACTCCCGGTTCATCGCGGTTCTGCGGCGCGTCGACCGAGCAACCGAGGCGCAGGACTTCCTCGACGAGCAGCGACGCCGGTATCCCGATGCGCGGCATCACTGTTGGGCCTACATCGCCGGAGACGAGCCCTCGGAGCGGGCCGAACGTGCGGGGGACGACGGGGAACCCGCCGGAACCGCCGGGGTACCGATGCTGCAGGTAATGCGCACCCGGGACCTGGTCGACGTCGCAGTGGTGGTGACGCGGTACTTCGGCGGTGTCAAACTCGGCGCAGGTGGGCTCGTGCGTGCGTACTCGGGGCGGTGGCAGCGGTGGTCGACGCGGCGCCACTGGTCGGCCGCGAACGCCTCGAGCTGCTGACGCTCGAGATCGGTCATGACACCGCCGGCAGGGTGGAGGCCGAACTGCGCGGTCGCGGAGTCGCCGTCGTCGACACCGCCTACGGCGCGGCTGCCACCCTCACCCTCGCCACCCGGGACCCCGCGCGGTTGGCCGACACGGTCGCTGAAATCACCGCCGGCGCAGGCGAGCTCGTCCCGGCGGGTGCGCGGTGGGTGGATGTGTGAGCAGGCCGCGGCAAGGCGTCTGATCGAGACCAGGTCGTTCGGGTCGCGCGTGATCTACGAGCGCCACCGGCGCGTTCGCGATGACTCGGACTGACACCTCCGACGGCTCCCGAGACGATGCTCAGGGCGCCGCGAGGTAGTTTTCTCACCTTTCAAGGTGATCAAGTACCTCACGGAGACGCGGCAAAGTAACCTTCCATCCCCGCTCCAAGGCATTGCGTGCCATTCTCTGCCGTCGGTCGTCGATATCAAATCCTGTTTGCGTCAACAGAAATCGCGTGCCATGGCCCTGTCGCCGGATCCTCCAGTCAACGATCCACCGCGCAGGATGCTCAGCTCGCAGATCGACCCAACTCAGGGTCAACTGCTCATCTGGCCGAGCCGTCAGGACTTCGCAGGCGATCTCGGCGGTCGGCTGACCCGGTACTGCGAAAGTGAAATGCGTACCGACAGAAGCGGCGAGCCCGATTGGTCGCATCAACCATCGCTCTAGCAGAGCTTGTTCTGTCAGAGCACGCCAAACGGCGTCCGGTGAATACGGGAAGAAACTGCCGATCTCGACCGCTGCGGGATCCAACTCTGCATCAGCTATCACCGGCGCACCTCCTCAACGAATCCAAATATGATCGCCGCGACGGGCTTGACGCGGCGGGTCGCTCCCTGCTCGACCGCTTTTGATCGACCTTCGTCTTCAGCCCGGCCACACGTGAAACGGGCCCTCGCTGTTGGTCAGTTCGTCGCGGGATCCCAGAAATAGAGCTGACTCGCAAATGCGCCGATCAAGAACCCTGAGGGCGGGTTGAGGGCGTGCCTTCTTCCTTGTGGATCGAGCTGGTGCACAGCGGTCATTCCGTGGAAGGAGACGCAGTGGATGTTGTGGGATCCGAAGGGGCTGAACGCAACCTTGTTGATGCCATTCCATGCGTCGAGTGCCCATGGCACCCGGAATTGGTCGCTGCACGGGTACTCGCGTAAGCCGATATCTTGCGCCGCTGCGTTGGGCGCCAAGACGGTTCCGAGGCCGACTGCCAGTGCACAGGCCGCGACGAGCATTGTGCGGTTCATCTCGAATTGCCTCCCCCAGCAATAGGTGATCGACAATTTGTCTATACGGGCCGGCGGGTGCCGCGTTACAGGTCAGCCTGGCGTGGCCGGCCCAGGTTGATGCCGCTCCTTATGGCTGCAACTCGGTCCGGTTGTCGTCACCGCCGGCGTGGTGGCGTTGGCGATCCCCGGCACGTACCGAACCGTGGTCAGCCGGACACACGACTGGCGGTTCAGAAGCGCGAACGCGCGCGCCTTCCGCTCAACTTCGCGGACAAGTGCCCGGCTGAATAGAGAAACGTCCTAGGTTGGGTGGATGTCGATGACGTGGCCGCAAATACGAGGTTTGAACTACAGCACGATGGGGCGGTCCGTCCGCGCCGACATGTGGTGCGACGACACCTTCACGGGGCGGGTGTGGTTCTTGCCGCCCGCGACGTGGCGTATCGAGGACGCAGCCGGCGAAGCGACCTACATCGAGAACGACACTGATGAGTACCGCCTCGCCGACGACGGAGTGATGGTCCACACGGCCAAATCTCCGAATCGGTTTGTCATGACCAGCGGTGCCGCGCCATGGCAACTCCTGAAGGCGTATGCCATGTGGCCACTGGAAGATTCAGGGACGGAGCAGCGGCTGGTCCCGACGAGTCTGCCCCGTCCAGTGGAGGTCCGCGGCCGCGCAGGCTGGCAGGTCCAGTTCGCCGATGCTACGCCAGGTGGTGAGGTGACCTACGTGATCGACGCAGAACTGGGCATCGCCCTGTCGAGGTCCATAGGTTCGCAGGTGATGGATCTGGCGAAACCCCATTTCGATGAGGACTTCGATCCGGCGTTGTTCACCTGGATCGGCCCGGTCCGGGAGGAAGAGGATCGGTTCGTCACCCCCGCTCAGCGAGAGTATGAAGCGAAGGCACGGGCGCTAGCGCAGATGCCGCGGCCGCAGGTCGCCTGGTTGCCGCGGACCATCGAGGTCCAACCGGTTGACGGTGATCCACGAACCGGGGCCATGGATCTGCAGGTGACGGCTCAGTACAGCTACCTCACTCTGCGCCAATGGGTCACCGAGATCGGCGAGCCCGAGATCACCTGGATGCAAGGGCAGACACCGTTGCGTCACCGCGAAGCAGTCGGTCCGTGGACGTTTGAGATCCGCAGCCACAACCTGATCGACTCCGACGACTGCGCACGAATCATCGGCTCGATCGTTCTGGCTGACCCGCCGGCCGCCACCGCCGCGCAGATCCGCGAGATGCTCGACCGTGACACAGCCGAACGGGCCGACGCCGAACTCAGTGAGATGTTGGGGACAGGTCGCCACCTCGACGACTACCTCGGCGATCGAGGCGGGGATTCATTGTTCATCCGAACCGATTTCAGCGACGGCGCCGCCTGGCGCGAGGTGGCCGCCGCGGCGATGGCGGCCGGCGAGGGCGACGAAACCGAATTCATGGCGTGCCTGACCTGTATCGACAACCCTGCGAACGACGGCCTGTCGATCTCAGATCTGCTCGAACGGATCGGTGACAGGCCCCCGTACTACGTGTTCATCGCAGACACCACCACGATCACCGACCCCGAACATCCGATCCTCGCCGTGGACACCGGACCCGCGCACTCAGGTCATGGCAGAGGCCAGACCGTGAGGGTGATCCCCTCACAGATGTGGTCCATCGAGAACAACCTCTCCCTCGCCAACATGGACTTCGAGGACTTCGCCGATTCTGCCGGCCCCGACGGGGTCTATCGCGGATTCTCCTGAACGAGCAAACGGCTGTGCGGGCCTCTGATCTCGATGGGGCGTGGCTCCGCTATGAGCCCTGGCTGTTGTCGACGACTTCCCAGAACAAGGCGCCATTTTCGATGACTGGCACCCAATATCCGATTGGGAGGGAGTCGGTGATGCAGGTTCGGACTCCAGCGAGCATTGCGCTGATGGATGACCAGGCGGGCCCGTGGCTGTCTGCGGAGTACTTGTCGAATTCGCGTACGCAGCCGTGGTGTTCACCCGGGCGGGTGTCGCAGAAGTACGCGTATGCGTCTAGTTCGGCGATGGGAATTTAGCTCGGGAGGAACATCATGGCGGTTGAGCCGGCGTTCGGGTGTTCGACGCACACGCCGTCGTATCCGCCACCGTAATAGTCGGTGTCCGCATCTGCGAGCTCGCGCCACACTTCGGCTGACATCGCGTGCCAGTCGGCAACCCCGTCGAGGCTGAGAAGATGCTGCATGGGGAGCAACTCTCCCGAGCCGGCACCCGCCGGAGAATTGTCGATCTGACCGTCATGCAGCGAAAAGAACTCGCGCAGTTCAGATGGCCAAACCGTTCCCGTACGGGCTTCGATTCCGGCTAGCGCCTCGGGCGAGGCGGGTGGGCGGAACGAGTTCGCGGTGCTGGGCGCGACCTCTCGAAGGACGTCAAGCAGCCTTGCCCACTCGGCGGCGACAGTCATGAGCGAACCCTACGCATACGGGGCTCCTGACTAGGCATACGAGTCGTGGACGCACCCGCGCCGACCGCCGTGCAGGCAACTCGAGTTGTTCGCGTTGCCCGGTGGTACAGCTCCGACTTGCAGGAATGCGAGCTGGGGAACTCGGCGTGTATGAAGGTGGCGTCGTCTAGCCGCGCAACGTATTTCGCTGGCCGCTGGTACGACATCCCATCCATCAACAAAGGAGTACAACCATGGGTTCTTCGGACGAACAGCTCGGCCAGATCGGCACCATCGCGGGAGTCGGCGCAGTCGGGCTCCTCGCGATCTGGGGTGGCGCCGGCCTCGTTTCGATGTCGTAGCGCTCAGCCGAGTCCGCTATCGGCAGGTCCAGCCCGTTCCAGATCGGGGCGGGCTGGACCGCACGGTGCTGCAAGATCTGGGTCGTGCGTGTGTATCGAGTGGTTGGCGTTCCCCGGCACGCCCTACATTGAGTGGATGGTCCGTGAGGCTGCTGCCACCCATTCGACGGCCGCATCTGTCCCGCGCCGGTTGCGTGTTCTGGGGACGTCCGGGGCCGGCAAGAGTCGGCTCGCGGCGCGAGTATCGGAGGTTCTCGGCGTTCCGCGCCTAGAGCTCGATGCGGTCTTCTGGGACGCTGATTGGACGTATCGCGATCTCGACGAGGCGCGTTCGCTCGTTCGCGGTTTCACGGCCGAGCACCCGAACGGGTGGGTGATCGACGGCAACTGGACGTCGCGTTTGGATGGCTTACTTGACCCGGGCACGCCGGGTGGCGCCGACGCGATCGTATGGCTCGATCACCCCCGGCCGATCGTGATGGGCAGGGTTGTCCGGCGCACGCTTCGGCGCGGTCTCTTGCGCGAGGAGCTGTGGCACGGCAACCGTGAGAGTCCGCTGTCGTGGGTTAAGCGCAATCCGCAGGACAACATCATTCTCTGGGCATGGACACAGCACGCTGTCACTCGGCAGCTGATGGCAGCGCGAGTCGCGTCGGGGTGGCCAGTGATTCGGCTTGCCCGGCAGCGTGAGGTCGATGCGTGGCTCAGGTCGCTGGGCGGGCGTCACCTCGACATGTGACGACAGGGGTTGACGCGCGTTGTTCAGGCCTGGCCGTCTCACGCAGGTAGCGGACATCGCCTTCGGCCACCGGCATGTGGGGAGAGCAGCCGCCGCTGGCGGGCAGCAGCCGCGGATAGTCGGCGATGACGACGCGGGCGTGTGGTGTCTTGGCCTGGATGTCGTGTAGCGCGGTGAACAGCGCGGCTGCCGGTATGTTATTGTTCTAGAACACTAGAACACTAGAACACTAGAACGTATTGGGGTGGGGCGTGGCCATGTCACCAATGGGCGACCCTGGGTTGTCCGGCAGGTTCGGCCGATTCGGAGGGCGATACGTCCCCGAGGCGCTCGCGCCGGCATGCCGCGCGGTCGAAGCAGGGTTCCGCAATGCGTGGGCTGACCCGGAGTTCCGGGCGGAACTCAGTCGACTCCTGGCCGAGTACTGCGGGCGACCGACGCCCGTCACGCGGGCACTACGGCTCTCCGAGGCGCTCGGTGTCCGCGTCCTGCTCAAGCGCGAGGACCTCAACCACACCGGCAGTCACAAGCTCAACAATGCTCTGGGCCAAGCACTCCTGGCCCGCAGGATGGGCAAACGCGAACTCATGGCGGAAACCGGCGCCGGTCAGCACGGCGTCGCCACGGCAACGGCCGCTGCACTGCTCGGCATGAAGTGCACCGTGTACATGGGCGAGGTCGACATGGCCCGGCAGGAGCTCAACGTCTACCGGATGGAGACGCTCGGCGCGCAGGTGATTCCGGTTCGAACCGGTGCAAGGACGCTGAAGGATGCCACCAGCGAGGCCTTTCGGCATTGGGTCACTCGGGCGGACGAGAGCCACTACTGCCTGGGCTCGGTGCTTGGGCCGCACCCCTATCCGTGGATCGTTCGCGAGTTCCAGTCCGTGATCGGGATCGAGGCGGCGGCGCAGTGCGCGCAACTGCTCGCCGGCGGAGTCCCCGACGTCGTCGTTGCGTGCGTCGGTGGGGATCCAACGCGGCGGGAACGTTCGCCGGGTTCGCCTCGTCGCAGGCGCGACTCGTCGGTGTCGAGGGTGCGGGTGGCGCCGGCGCCACCAACGGCACCCTGGGTGTGCTGCACGGCTCGATGTCGTTGTATCTGCAGGACGATGCGGGCCAGGTGCTCGAAGCGCATTCCGTCGCTGCCGGTCTCGACTATCCGGGGTTGGGGCCCGAGCACGCCCACCTCGCCGAGCTCGGTCGCGCGGACTACGTGACCGTCACCGACGAGCAGGTCCTCGACGCGGCCGGGCAGCTCGCGCGACTCGAAGGAATCTTCCCGGCCCTGGAGTCCGCGCACGCGCTCGCCTGGGTCGCGCAGGCCGCCAGCGACCGACAGTTCGCCCCCGACTCCACCGTCCTGGTCACGGTGTCCGGCCGCGGCGACAAGGATGCCGAACAAGTCAGGAGACTCGACCGTGAACGTGCTTGAGACGACGCTTCGCAAGGTCCGCGACAGCGGCTCCACATGCCTGATCGGCTATGTCATGGGCGGGATCCGCGAGGATTGGACCGATCTCGTGCAGGCCATGATCGACGGGGGTGCCGACGCCGTCGAGATCGGACTCCCGTTCTCGGACCCGATGCTGGACGGAGCAATCATCCAGCGCGCCTCCCTCGCCGCGCTGCAGCGGGGTGCGCAGGTGGAACGAATCCTGGACGAACTCCCGGGCGTGTCCGTGCCGCTGATCGCCATGACCTACAGCAACCACCTGGTCTCGCGCGGCGTCCCGAACTACCTGGATGCGATCGCTGCCGCCGGCATCAGTGGGTCCATTGTCGCGGATCTGCCGTTCGAGGAATCGGCGGACTATCTCACGGCGGCCCACGCCGCGGGGGTGGCCCCGGTGCTCATGGCGGCCCCGTCGACTCCGGCTGACACGGCGCAGCAAATCGCCCGGGCCAGTGGCGGATTCGTCTACTCGATGGGCGCGATGGCGCCGACCGGGCCGCACCGGACCACGGACGAGGGCGGGTGGGAGTTCGCCCGACGCCTCCGGTCGGCGGACGGTCTGCCGGTTGTGATCGGGTTCGGAATCGACTCACCCGAGCGCGCGGCACGAGCCGCTCGGCACTCCGACGGCGTGGTCGTCGCCTCGGCGCTGATGGACCCGGTGCTCGACGGTGCGAGCGCGGCGTCGATCATGGGAACCGTCCAAGACTTCCGCCAACGACTCGACGAGGCAGCAATTCCGTGACCAGGCAATCTCGACTGCCCAAGTACCTGGCGATCTACGACGACCTGCGGGCCAGGATTGACACCGGCGAATGGCAGTCCGACGATGCCTTGCCCGCGCAGCGTGAACTCGCGGCGTCCTACGGTGTCACGATCATGACCCTCCGGCAGGCGCTGCAACTGCTGGAGAACGACGGGCTGATCGAAACGCGTCCGGGAGCGGGCACCTTCCCGGCGAACAAGCGGTACACCTACAACCTGCTCCACCTATCGGGATTCGCAGACGATCTCAGGGCACAGGGCGCCAACGTCGAGACGCACATTCTCGGCTCCACATGGGAGATTCCGCCGCCCGAGGTCGCCCGTTCCCTGCACCTCGGGCCCGCAGAGCAGGCGCTCGTGGTCACGCGCCACCGCGTGATCGACACGCATCCCTCCGTGCTCCAGTACTCCTACATCCCGCGGGAAATGGGCATCGCCCCGGATGAGCTGGTCGACGCGTCGCTGTATCAGGTTCTCGCACAACACGGTTACCCGGTCGCCTCGGCCGACGAGTCGATCACCGTCACCGCGCTCGGTGCTGCCGAAGCCGAACTGCTGGCGCGCCCGGAGCAGAGCCCGGCGATGCTCAGTCGCCGGACGAACGTCACCGAGGACGGCACCCCGGTCCTTCACGACACCGCCCTGATCCCGTCCGACATCGCAGAGATCCACATCGACCGCGGGCCCCAGCAGCTTCGCGTCACCTATCGGATCAACGACCGGCGCACCTGACGACGTGGGTACGGCGGGGTTCAGTCGATCTCCAGGTCGTGCAGGATCGGGCGCAGGCGGGCAACGGTGCGTTCATCCTCGACAGCGATGTCGCCGCTGGAGTCGAAGCGCTCGTCGCGGTCCACGAGGGAACGGAGCTTCTTCGCCACCGCGCGGCGGACCGTTGCCGGTGCTGCCGCCAACCGTTCGGCGAGCCGGAGGCCAACATCGCGCGCCCACTGGTCGGTCACGGCACCCGCGACGACCTTCACGATTCGAGCGGGAGTGCCGGGCAGGGGCAGCCCGAGGTCGAGGAGGGTGACCGCGGCGGCGGCGCTGGCCTTGACGAACGGGCCGTTGAAGCTCTTGCGGTCGATGACGACGAGGTCGGCGAGCAGCGCCTCGAAGTCGGTGTGCGCCTGGGGCGGTAGCAACTGCTGGGCGCGCCACTCGAGCGCCAGACCGATGGCTTCTTCGATCGGGCCGCGACCGGCGTCGATGATGCTGCGAAGCACAGGCCAGCCGGTTGCGGCCTCGCCCGCGTCGAAGGCGGCGAGAATGCGTAGTGAGGCGAGCTGGTCATCTCGCTGGTAGTCGCTCGTCGCGGCTTCCGTGCCGACGAGGCTGCGGCACCAGTCGAGGAACCGCGGGTCGGTGCGGTCAGCCCAGTGCGCGAGTACCGCGGACTCCTTGTGTTCGAGGTCTGCGTCGAGGACGCGATGGAAGTCTTCCGGGTCCTTCGTCAAGCGTGCGAGAGCGAGCAGCACGGTCGCGTCGCCGGAAACGCTCGCCTCGCGGACGCGGTCGGTGCTGGCGGTGTCGTTCCACGTCGCGAGCGCGTTGGCGGACTGCTTCGGCGCGACCGCGAGCAGCTCCCGCACCTCGGGCAGCGCGTCGGCGGTCGCCTCGGGCCAGGAGCCGAGCAAATCGATGAGGTGTCCGGCGCCGTCGCGGGACGGATCGGCAGGCGGCTTCTGCCGCAGCGCCTGCCGGATGCCGACGATGAGCATGGTGGCGGACGGTGCGTGCTCGCGCACGAGCGCGTAGCCGAGCGCGGAACGTCCCGACGCGGAGGTGGCAACCATGAGGCCGCGTGCGGCGGGGTTCGTGAGCAGGGCCTGAGCCATCGGGCGAGCCCACCGTCCGTCGCCGGCCCGCAGCAGAGCGAGCGCGGAATCTGCCCGAGCATCCGTGTCGAAGGTGCTCGACCCGATGGCGGAGGTGCCGCCGGTAGTGACCCGCTCGGCGAGGGCGACGAGCAGGTCGCAGACCTCGGGTGTCGGTGGGCACTGCCGGAGCGCAGCGATCATCGCCTCCGGCGTGGCTTCAGGCAGCGCCGCGAGTGCGAGCAAGCGACGGACCGCCGCCGGAGCGTTGCTCCGGGAACCGATGACGACATCGACGAGCCCTGCGATCGTCGCCTCGTCCGGCGTCGGCAGCGCAGCGAGTACGACAGCCGATGCCTCCGGGTTGACCTCGCTCAACCACTCCGGGAGGTTGCCGACACCGAACGCGATGCGCGGCGCAACCTCGACGGCGAGCTCCCATCCCGCTACGAGCGCGTCGAGATCGGTGGTCTCGGTGCCCCCGGCTGCGATCCGCGCAAGCGTCGCCGCCATGACCAGGCCAGGATCCCCGTCAGCGAGAGCGGCCGAGACATCGACACCGAGCGTCGTGAGCGCGGCGACACATGCCTGCTCGACCTGCCCCGCCGGGCGTGCGCTCGCCCGCGCTGCGAGCATCTCGACGGCAGCGGAATCGGCCGTGCGTGCCGCGGCCTGCAGCAACGCCGCGGCCGCGGCCTCCGCGCCGTCGTCGACGATCAGTGGTCGCACGAGCGCCGCGATCCCGATCAACGAGTCTCGGGCCGACCGGACGAGGGTGGCCGTCTCGACGTCGTCCACCTCGACCTGTTCATAGGCGCGCACCACGTCGTCGAACATCAGCAGCAACCACGCCGTGCTCTCCGCATCAACGGTCTGCCGTGCGCCGAGCACCGCCGCGATCGACGTCATCGCCGGAGCGGTCGAGTCATAGAGGGTGCCCTGATGCAATACCGCCGCCCACAGCTCGTGCAGCGACTCTTCGACTGTCTCCGCGCCGGCGAGCGCCTCGATCCAGCCGGGCACATCGCTCGCATCGCCGTACGCGTGTTCCAGTGTCGGCCAGTCGACCTCGGCGAGGTGGGTGCGCCAGTGCACGCTGTTCATGGGTCTCCTTGTCAGGGAACAGCCCGATCTCGGGCAGGCCGTTGCAAGCTTCGCTGCGTCCAGGACGGGCTGGGTCGGGTCGGCGTAACCGCCGCCTCAGGTCGCGATGCGGTTGCTCCCACTCGGCCGGGGCGCTACGCCTCGATCGGGGTGTACCAGTCGGCGTTCTTGAGTAGCACCCGCGTGCCAAGGTCGCGGTTCCATTCCGGCTCGATGCCGTGCCTCCGGAAGACGGGAAACATCACGTCGTCGAGCAGGCGCGTCACGTCGGCCGTGTAGAGGTCTTGCTTCGTGTCATCGCTGAGCGCGTCGTAGGTGGCCTCGTCGAAGTCCTCGGGCGGGAACGCGCCGTAGCCGATGTAGGTTTCACCGTCCTCGACGAGACCGCTGGTGTCCTGCTGGTGGAAGTAGGCGTAGCCCTTCCAGTGGCGGCTGTCGTCGGCCTCGCCCCAGATCTCGCCGGACGCGCAGCTGCCGCAGCAGGAGAAGTCCGCGCGGGCGACCACGCCGTTGGCATTGAGCTCCTCGAACGCCGCGACCGTGCGGGAGGTGTACGCGCCGATCTCCGTCTGCTGGAGCAGCCGCGCGGTGCGGAGCGCGGCGAACGCCGCCCCAAGCTGCTCGTCCGTGAGGTCGTAGTCCGCGCCGTAGGTGTCGATGAATTCGTCGGCGTCGCCTCGGCCGGTGATCAGCTGATCCCAGATCCGCCGGGTCAGCTCAGCGCGGCCGTCCTCGTCGAGGGGCAGGTCGGGCAGGGTCGCGTAGGGCGGGAACGTGTTTGGGTTCGACAACGCGCTCACAGCGCCACCTCCAGGTTGCGAACGGAACCGGGCAAATCGCCCGGCAGCGACGATGCTAGCTTTCATCGATCCACAGGTGGCTTCGACGTCGGGGAGCGGTACCGCGTGATGTCATTGTGCGAGTGCGTTGAAGACCTGTGCCCAGTTACCCCAGCAGCATTCATCACATTCCGAGTCTCACGGAGAACGTCCCGAGCGATCTGCTCGAGCGTGGTCCCTTCGGCAGCGCCCTCAGTGCCCTTGATGGACCTGATGCCCTCTGTGGTTGCGGTGAACCGCTCTTTCCATTGCCCGGCGGAGGCCAGCAGGAATCTGAGGTGATAGGGGTAGTTGAAGTCGGGCGCCGGTGCCCCGGTTTCTGCAGTATTCCTCAGCGAGGTGATGATCAACCGCAGCTGCTCGGCCTCGAAGGAGCAAGATTCCTGCTCCGCCAACGCTGAGTATTCGAGTGATTCATCAACGAGACCCCGCCAGTACTCGCGATCGTGAAGGCCGTCCCGTTGCTCCATGTGTGTCTCCGCGAAGACCGACATGAGTTCGTGGTCGTTGATGAGTGGGGACAGAACCAGATCTTCGCTGAAGTCATACCCGAAAAAGTATCGAGTGCCGTCGATCTCGATCGATTCGATGCCTCCGATGTGGCGGTAGTCCCGAAGCAGCGGAGCGGGGATCGCTTCCTCACCACGGGGGGTTCCGCTCTCGCTGGATGCCTGGATTCCCATCACCGCTCCATTTCATCTGCGAATCTGATCCTGTTGATCGAAGTGGGTAGGAGGGTAGCGGTTCGTGGCGACAGGATTCCCGGCCGACGCCACGTAGCGGAACTCCTGCCGAGCCGCTGTTGATTGATCGTTATCATTTTCGGGTGACTGATCATCTCGATGCTGGTGAGCGCGATGCTGATGGGCAGTTGGCTCCCCGGCTCGTAGCGATAGCACATGACGACTACCACGCGGCGTTTGTCGGGACGACTGCTGACGGCCGCCAGTTCTTTGTCACGACCCCGTTTGCTTGGGCGATCGATGACGCGTCCGGGGCGGAGTTCGCAGCCAGATACCTGTTCGATGCGGTTGGGGTGCTTGTGGATTCGACGATCGTTCCGCTGGGAACCCGACCCGGGGATGGTGCGCTTCCGGGCAACGTCGCGCACTTCGAGGAGCAGGAGAATGCCGTCGAGCGCCTGCTCTCGGAGATTCAACCCGTCGTGTTTTGTGACATCACCGTCGCCCCGTTCTCGGTCATGGCGCACGGGCACGAGTTCGGCTTGATCCTCAACGGACCGGATTCGGAGGACGACCATGAGTGGTACTGGAATGTCACGGTCGAACCGGGCGACTATATGGCCTTCTACGCCCCGTGGGACGACGGAGAATATGACACCTAGCTCGTAAATTCGTCCACCGGCCGCGCGGGTGGCTTTCGACTGTCGCGATCAGCGTCTAGAGCGTGCCGTTTTCGATGTCATGCTGCAGGGCCTGCTGGTTCGCGATGTGCGAGGACACGCCGTTCTGCACGGTGTAGTCGATCAGCGCCGCCGGCGCCGAGAACGTCAGGTGCTCGGTGACCGTGGTCGCGTCGCCGGCCTCGGCGAAGGTGACCTTCTGATGGGTGATCACGCCGGGCATATCCCAGGTATCGGTGCTGTACCAGTGGTCGGCGGCGTACACCCGCTGCTGCCCGACGGTGCGTCCCGGGATCGACACCGGACCTGCCGGGATGTCCTCGAGGGCGATGAACTCCCAGACGTCGGCTCCACCCTCGGTATAACTGCGGCGGTCGAGCACGCCGCGCAGGAACGGGTGCCGTCCGAAGCTGTTGGAGAAGTTCGAATACGCCGGGAACACCCGATCGATGGGCGCATCGATGGTGACCGGCAGTACGACGTTCACGGTCGCCAGTGCCGAACCGGCCTGGCTCTCCTCGAACTGATAGGCCGCCCACGAGGCGTCCCATTCCGCGTCCAGTCCGGAGGAGGAACCCGAAACAGGCTCGGCCCCGGCAATTCCGGTACCGGACAGCGCGATGCCGGTAGTCAGCACGCAGGCCGCGAGAAGCTTGGGTGCCGAGGTCTCGGCTCGCCGGCCACAGGGCTGCTCTGGACGTTCGACCATTCGTGTTTCCTCACCCGTCGATACCGTTGTCGCCTTCGGCAACCGGGCGAATGATACGCCGCCCGCGCCTTCAAGCGACCTCGTTTGGGATCAGTTGGGTTCTGCTGCGCGAGTGGGATATTCGGTCTGGACCCACATCTGCTGGACCGATCCGGCGCTCGAGAATGGGGCCGAGGCACCTCCAATGAGCGTCTGCGCCCAGCGCCGATGCGGGGGCCGCTCAGCCACGGCGTTCTGGTCGGAGCGCCCGTTGCGCCATCTGGACGATGAACGACTTCGGGGGCTGCCAGACGTCGCGGTCCTCGAATGGCCATGCGTAGGTCGGGGCTCCATCCCGGATGCAGTCCAGCAGGCCCGGCGCTGCGAGCTCGTGAGATGACCACTCATAGAGCTGCTGCACCCTGGGGATGATCACCCCATAGTCCAGGAGTCGGCCGAATCCGAGCTCGGCATCGAGGTAGGACCGTGCCCCCTCGCCGAGTGGGTACTCGTCCGGAAGCACGCGAGACAGCTGTAGGAAAATCCCGGCCATGCCCAGTCTCGGGTCACCCAGGAACGGGGCGAGTGGGCGTAGCCATCCAAGCGAGATTCGCGGGCCGCGACGAGGGCGTGGCTGTACAGCACACGGCAGAGCACGACGTTCATGAAGAAGCGCTCGGCCTCGTTCTCGGCCCCCGCCTGGTCTCGGTGCTCGAGGTAGGCAGCGACCACGCTCCCGTTGTGCGCCCGATACCAGGCCCGAGCTGTCGGGTAGTCAGCGAAGGACATCCAGAAGTCAACCGTCTGCGAGGAGGTCGGCCCGGGAAAGTCCCCGCTCAGGGCCACCGCCTCACATCCGTCACGAAGGATGCGCTCGTTCACTGCACGCCACCATGGACTACCAGGGCGGTCGCTGGACAGTGGTTGGAGCAATCCTCGCCGGAGCTGCCATCGCATGAACGACATCGCCGCCCGTTGGAACGGGAGATGCCGCGGGGCCTTGCCGTACGGGCCGTAGTAGCAGCGCTGCATAAGCGCGATCCGTCCTGCCGGATCGTCGCGCACAGAAGCGATCTGCTGCTCAGCCCAGGCCGCGGCAGTAGCCCCAGCACTCACATCACCATGATCGCACGCGCTACAAGGGCTGGATCCCAGTAGCCAGGAATCGACGGCCAGCCGTGCCCCGCGCCGCCCTTGTCTCGCGGACATACTCGTCGCCCAGGCCGAGGTCGCCGAGGCCACGGGCTACTGCGCGAACCTGGCCTCGACCTCCGGGGTCACCGGAACCTGGTGCACGATCCGTTCTCTGAGCGGCAAGGCGTCGATCGCGGTGATCGCATCCCACTTGAACTCACCGCACCGCCCGGTCGGTACCACCGGTCGCATGCCCAGGCCTCGGTCGTCGACGAGCCAGACGACCGGCGGCAGGGGCTGATCTGTGAAGCACGTGCCGTCCTGCTCGGACGGCAGCGCAAACTCGGCCATCACGGAGTCCAGATTTCCCTGTCGGTGTTCCTCGACCCAGGACACCGCATGGTCGGTGACGCCGGCGCCCCAGTCGCCCTCACAGGTGATGGCGGAGGTGGGGACGAAGTCAGCCGGGATGGTGGTGGGCTCGGGGACAGTGACTCCGTTGCCGATATCGAGGAGATTCTCCCCGAGGCACGTCGGCTTCGTCAGTGCCGAAGCCGATGCCGACGCGGTCGAAGCCCTGAACTCCTCGGTGGCAGCATCGTCCGTCGCACCGCAACCCGACAGCAGTGCAACGGCAATTAGTCCCGCCGATACTCTCCGCATCCCCATCGGCCGAACCGTACGGCAGTGCCCACATGGACTCGGCGAATACGGCAAACCGACGCCTGAGTGGATGGATGCTGATGGGGCGAGCGGGGGTGTGGAGAGAAGGGCGTTCACCAATGCCGGTTCGTGCTGGGCTGCATGCGGATTGGATCGGTCGACCAGTCGGTGATCACGCGTGACTCAGCGCGGAGCCAGGATGGGGTCACAAATTGTCTGGAATACAGGCTGCTAGCGGCTCGCCGGTGAGCAGCCTGCACAGCACTTCAAACGGAGCCAAGGCCACACTGTTCGCGAGATCGGTGGATCCGGAGTTGTGGCCAGGGGCTGCATGGAAGAAGTTGCTGCTGCCGGAATCGGCGACATCAGCCGGATTTCCGAGGTCGACGGGCGCGGCCGTTGCCGAAGCTGCGGTGCCGAGGGCGATGGTTGCGCTGGCCAACGCAACGATGATTGAACGCTTCACGATGATCCTCTCCGCTAGTGCTGTTTCGACGCCGAGCACGTCGTGGAAACCATATATATCGATCGTCCGGTTGGTGTCTGATTCGATCGCATCGGTGGCATCGAGAATCTCGTTGTCCCGGTGTCGATTTCTCTACACGGAATGATCGCTTTCGCGAGCCCTGAGTCCTCGTGGTTCAGTCAGATGTCCCGGCGTCAAGGCTGACGACGTCCTCTGTGCATCCTGACCGCAGCCGCACGATGGCACCGGGGCCTGGCCCTGTCCGCATGGTGGGGTAACGGGCGTTGAGGCCCCGCCGAGGACCGGGGCGGATTTGGGCTACCCCTCGGCTCAGTCGCCTCGCCGGTGGGGCGACGAGCCATCGTCTCTAGAAGCACCACGAATAGAGAAATTCGTTAGCCTTGCAACCCACGTCGGCCCGACCGAGAATAGGGTTAAACACCAAGCGGCCCGGCCGAATCAAGAAAGTTCGGGGTCGGCGAGGCCGACGCACGCGGTAGGAATTCGACCAGTTATATTCCCCCGATGTTGAAAGTGCGCCTCGGTGTCCGAGCCCGGATCCTGGCCATCGCCTTGGTTCCAAGCCTGGCGTTGCTCGGAATCGGTGTAGGCACGGCGGGATACCTGATACGTGAGGGCCGACAGTCCGAACAATGGGCGGCAGCGAACGGAGATGCCGTGAGCCACGCTCGCGACGTGGTTGCCGGGGTAGAACAGGAACGGATGCTGTCGCTGTGGCACCTGTCCGGTGAACAGAGCGATCCGGCCGCGCTCGCCGCAGCACGGAACAAGCTCGACACCGCGTTCGCAGAGCTGGCCCCCTACTCAGCAAGGCTGCAGAGCGCGTCGCAGGGCACCATGGGTGCCGACACGGGCGGATTCGACACCTTGCTAGCTCGCCTGCCCCAGATTCGCGGTCAGATCGATGCAGGAAGAATGCCGATCGAGGACACATACGCCCTCTACAACACCATTCTCGATGCAGTTGCGCTCGGCACCAACCTCATCACCGGCAACGCGCCCAACGCCCAGGTCGGCGTCGCACTCATCAATGGCGTGCGCGTCCTGCACGCGATGGAGGGAATGTCACGTTCCGCCGCGCTCACCGCTGCCGAACTACAGGGACAGCTCAGCAGCAGTCCATTGCGCAACGATTATCGAAATCTGGTCGGGTTCTACCGGACCGCACTGCCGCAGCTCGCCGCCGACCTGGGCGCTGATCCAGCAGCTGAGAAGATCCAGGCAGCACTGGCCTCTCCCAGCTGGCAGCAGGTGGCCGCGATGGAGGACTACCTCATCAATCCGCCGAAGTCGGACAAGAACGGTGTCGTACCGTCACCGCCAATGACCTTCGCCGAGTGGCGGACCGCGCAGGAACAGCTGTCTGAAGGCGTGATCGGCGCATGGAAAAGCCTGAACGACCATGCGAACCAGATTGCTGCCGACGAGGGCAAACGCACCGCGGCGAACTCACTGTGGGCGGGTGCCGCTGTGCTCGCGCTTGCGCTCGTGGCGTTCCTGCTGTCGCTGTGGCTGGCCAACCGACTGATCGGGCGGCTCACGCGCCTACGGAAGGAAACGCTGGACCTGGCAGAGGTCGAACTGCCCGAAACCATGCGCAAGCTGGGCGCGGGCGAGAAAGTCGACCCGAAGGCTGCGCACCTGGACTTCGGTGACGACGAAATCGGATCGGTGGCACAGGCCTTCAACCGCGCACACACAGCGGCCGTTTCCGCCGCGGTCACCGAGGCCCGCACCCGCGAGGGCGTGCGCGCGGTGTTCCTCAACATCGCCCACCGAAGCCAGTTGGTGGTGCACCGGCAACTCGAGGTCCTGGACGAGGCCGAACAAAGCCAAGAGGATCCCGCCCTGCTGGAGACATTCTTCCGACTCGACCACCTGGCGACCCGCGAACGCCGCAACGCCGAGAACCTCATCATCCTCGGTGGCGGCGAGCCCGGCCGCCAGTGGCGGAGTCCGGTGCCACTGGTCGATCTGGTGCGTAGCGCGACCGGCGAGAGCCTCGACTACACGCGGGTGCACACCCGCCGCATGCCTCAGGTGTTCATCGTCGGCAATGTGGTCGCCGACCTCATCCACCTGCTCGCCGAACTGATCGACAACGCGACGGCGTTCTCCCCGCCGCAGTCGCGCGTCGAAGTGAGTGGCAACGTGGTCGGTAAGGGGGTCGCGATCGAGATCACGGATCAGGGCATGGGAATGTCCGTCGAAGAACTCGACCGCGTCAACGAGATGCTGCGCAATCCACCGGATTTCGGAGTCGAAACGCTCTCGGCGACTTCACGCCTGGGCTTGTTCATCGTTTCACAACTGGGTGGACGGCACGGAATCTCTGTGCAGCTAACCGAATCCGAGTACGGCGGCGTTCGCGCCATCGTGCTGGTGCCGAACTCGGTGGTCGCCGCCGATGAGACACCTATAGCTGGCCATCAGCCAGATCGGTTCGCGGGACATCGGCCCGAGAGGCGGATGGCCAGCGCGATGCCGGAACTTGATTCCGCCGAATCTGTCTCGGCTGCAGCGGGTGTCGCAACACTGGCGCCGCCGGCTCCAGCGCCTCCCGCCGAACAGCCAGTGCAGTCGGTGGCCCCGCCGCAGGCGTGGTCGAATGTCGAGCGCATCGATAGCGCGCCGCACGCCGAGTACACGGAATCTTCTGTGGCAACGCCGTGGCACGAGCCGCCGACCCCCGCCGTCGAACCGGAGTCCCTTGCCCCGCAACCGTTGCCCGACAACGGCAGTGGCGTTCGCCCAAGCCTGCCTCGCCGTCGTCGGCAGGCCAGTCTGGCACCGGAGCTGGCGCACGATCATCAACTCGAGGTGGACGCGCAGCAGCCGTCACGATCGGCGGAGCAAGCGCGAGATCTGATGTCCGCCATCGCGTACGGTACCCAGCAGGCTCGGCATTCGGAACCCCCGCAGGGGTATACAACCAGGGACGAAATGGAAGGTGAAGGAAGGTGAACGTGACGACTACTAACACAGGTGATCTGAACTGGCTTCTCGACGATCTAGTCAATCGTCTTGCCGGGGTGCGCTACGCAGTCGTGCTTTCCACCGATGGGCTGCTGCTGGGCCGATCCACCTCCATGAGCCGTGAGGACGCCGAGCACTTCGGCGCCATGTCGGCCACCCTGTACGGGCTAGCGCGCAGCGCGGGACAGCGCTTTCAAGGCGGCGGCGTTCGCCAGGCCGTCATCGAACTCGAGAATGCGGTGCTGTTCGTGACGGCGGCCGGAAGCAACGCATGTATCGCATTGCAGGCCATCGACACCGCGAATCTGGGTATGGTCGCGTATGAAATGAACCTGACAGTGCAGCGTGTCGGTAGCTATCTGTCCGCCCATCCCCGTAACGGTGTGGCCGAGCAGGGAGCGTAGGTTGCCGTGACAGGTAAAGGTCAATCGTGGTTCGACGATGCGGCCGGTCCCCTGGTCCGCCCGTACGCCGTCACGCGGGGCCGCACGATGGGCGCGGGACACGATCTCGACATGCTCACGCTCGTGGTGACCGTGTCCCCCGCTCCGCGGCTGCAGCACATCGAAACGGAGTACGCGGAGATCGTTCAGCTGTGCTCTATTGCGCAGTCGGTGGCCGAGGTCTCGGCGCACCTGAATCTGCCTCTGGCGGTTACCAAAATCCTGGTCGGTGATCTCATCGCCGAGGGAATGCTGAACTTCCGGGCTCCCGCCAGCAGCGACTCCTACAACGACATTGCCGGGATCGGCGACCTGAACATCTTGCAAGCAGTGCTCGATGGAATCCGAAAGCTGTAGACAACTATGCATGACAATGCGTCCTCAGCCGACCTGGCTGCTTCGGTCAAAATCCTCGTAGCCGGCGGCTTCGGAGTCGGTAAGACCACGATGGTGGCCTCCGTCAGCGAGATCGCACCACTACGTACCGAGGAAACGATTACCGAACTATCCACCGGCATCGACGATTTGTCGGGCGTGGAGGGTAAGACCACGACCACCGTGGCCCTGGACTTCGGTCGTATCACCCTCGATGAAAGCCTGGTTCTGTACCTGTTCGGCACGCCTGGACAGGACCGATTTTGGTTCCTTTGGGACGAACTGGTGCGCGGGGCCCTCGGCGCCGTCGTTCTCGCAGACACCCGTCGGTTGGAGAACTCGTTCGCCGCCATCGACTTCTTCGAACGGCGCGGAGTCTCGTTCACGGTCGCGGTGAACTGCTTCGACAGCTCCCAGGCCTACACAACTGACGAGGTTCGCGAGGCACTCGACCTCGACGCCAATACCCCCGTCGTGCTTTGCGACGCTCGCGATCGCGATTCGTGCAAGTCTGTACTGATAACGCTCGTCGAACACCTCATCGCCCAGCTCAGCACCTCGGTGGCCTGAGCAACCGGCCGTCGCCAGTGCCTTGGCGCTGGGGCGGCCGTCGCAGTTGGTGTCCGGGCCCGCGGTGAGCGCGCGGGCTGATGACGAGGCGCCGCTGCCGCCGGATAAGTCCCGATCCCTGGCTGGACGTCGTCGATGACGAGTGGGGCGGTGATCCGTGGGACAGCAATCGGCGATAGGTTGACCAGCTGTGTCGAATCAGATGATCGCTGTCGCGTATGTAGGCGGGGTGATGCTGTTCGCAGGGATTCTGCTGCTGGGTATCTTTGCGGCCGGACGTCGTGCTCGCGTGGGACGCAAGGCCGGCCGCTACACGTCGCGACCTGGTAACTCGTCGTCCAACTGGTAGCCATCATCATCGTCGATCGCATCGGCGGTTCCGAGGTGAGTCAACCGCGGTGTTGACCTCCTACTGCTCGAGGTGCGGTTCGGGGATCGAGTTCAGCAGTGGGTCGAAGTCGTCGTGGTCAGTCATGGCTGGATCGAGCCAGTCAGGTGCAGTTCGCGATGCCTGGTCACGGCCCGTATTCGATACTTCGTAGATCAGCTGCGACTCTGTCCTGTTGACCGATCGCCACTCACGTTCTGATATGACGGATGCCGACTGCGGCCCGCCGGAGCTGATAGCGGACGGGGTCCAGGCGGTCGTGTGCCAGGCGTAAGTCCGTGCGTGCCGCAATGTGCTCCACTACGTCGTCGACGGCGCGATCGTCGGTATCGACATGTTCAGTGAATCATTCCGTGGCTAGCGCGGTCACGCACCGGCTGATCTGTTGCATAGCCCAGGTTTCATCGCTTCCCGCAGCGCGACCCAGCCAGTAACCGGTGCGGGTTTGCAGTCGACGTCGGAGGGTGTCTGGTGACGCGACGAGGGAGAAGTGCCTGACGTCAACCCCTTCGGTGGACAGACCCTCCATGATCTCGTCGAAATAGTCCGGGTTGACCAGCGTCATCGGGACGATCACTGGACCGTGGTGGGCAGCCACCGCGTCGGCGAGCGTCGCGACTACAGCTGATCGCCACTGGGGTCGGTCCTGAAAGTCGCGTCGCGCGGAGGCCGGAAGCATCTTGTGGATTGCGAATCCGATGAGTTCAGGATCGGCGACGTGAGAGCGAGAGACACGTCGATTCAACTCGAACGCAGTCTGAGTCTTTCCTGCACCGAACGCGCCGTTGATCCATATGAGCATTGCGCCGAGCCTAGCGAGCACGGCCGACTCGTGTCGGCGCTGACCTCGTAACAGTCTCACCTGATTCGGAGAGAACGACTGGACCAGCCGTGACCAGCGGACCGATCCGTGCAACGAAACGAACAAGGCCACCGCTCTTGCGAGTTCGCGATCTCGTTCGTGGCAGTTCGTGGATCGATGGATGGATGGAGGCGTGTTCACCCATGACGGGTCGTGCTGGGCCTCATGTCTGGATGAGGTCCATTGAAAACGCCGGTCTACGGGACTTGTAGGACCACGACGCCCGGGCTGACGGGGCGGTGATCGGGGGTCCGCGCGTCGGCGGTCGCGGTGACAACGCCGCTGCCGGTGTCCACTGTCGAAGGGGTGTACGCGCAAAAGTCCTGCGGCGTTGTGCGGCTGTAGTCGATCGGGACGCGTCGGACCTGGGTGGTGCCAGTGTCGCCGGTTGTCAGGTTTCGCCAGTTCACGGTCACGCCAATGCAGTCGTACGAGTCGATCTGGTACGTGGTTGGACGGGCAAGCTGAAAGGTCACCTCGCCCGGTGCTCCCGTCGTCGCAGTGGGGGTCAGGGGCACCAGCGGCGGCAAGTAGCACCGGAACCCGACCCCGCAACCGGAGAGGAACGTGACCGGGATCTGGAACGCCGTGGTCGAAGCCGCTGGGCCGGGCGGCGGGTTCGCCGTCGCCGCGGCCGTGGAGCCGAGGAACGGCATCAGTGTGGTCGCCGACGCAATGGTTCCGGCGATGAGTAGGCGATCACTCGCTGTACGGCGCATGGCGTGCCCTCCAACGTGGGATCCGCCCCGACCCTGCTGTAGTACCAGCGTAGGCCGCGAGCGCCAGCTGCTCTGCCGAATTCCAGGACGATGCATCGCCCGGCCGCAGACGATCATGGCCCCCAGGTAACGGTCGTTTGCGGTCGGGCGTGGCGGATCTCTTTACTCGCGGCGGCGCCCTCGCCGGCCGCGGACCTCTGGTCCGCTCATCCGGGGGGTGCCAGCCACAGCGTCAGCGAGCATGGTGCCGGGCGTGCTTGATCCGACCGACCGAGCTTCACATCGTGAAGGTGGCGGTGGCGGCGTCCTCGAACCATCGCTCCCAGCGATCGCCATTCCAGCCTCGTTCGCCGACCAGCAACAACCACCACCGACGATTGGCCAGTACCCACATTGCATCGATGACGTCATCATGCGGTCGATGCCCAACAATCAGGGTCGACGCATGTGCGACCTCGTTCCAACGGGCCGATTCCCTCTCGGCCAATCGGGCTGCCGCGTCGCCGTCGGTCACCGCCGCTTGATCGAGGACATACTGGATGGCCGCCGATCGCTCGTGCGCACCTCGCAACCAGTGCCCGCCGGCGCGAATGCGAGTCGCCTGGTCGCCGATACCCATCGCCTGAAACGTCGGTTGATCACGCACGCGCAAACCGTCTCCACCAGCGAGGGCGTGTGCAATACAGGCGTCGAGGAGCGCGAGTTTTCCATTGAACTGCTGGTAGACCGTTTGCCTGGTTAGGTGAGCGGCGTCGGCGACGTCGGCCATTGTCGTGGCCACCCATCCGCGGGCCGTGAACATCTCCGTTGCCACCACCACCACGGCTTCACGGTTGGCCAGGGCGAGCTGCTCCCGAAGTTTCGACCTGTACTCACGCACCACACTGACAGCCTACCGGTATTCACCTTACGTAAGGTACGTTGAAATCTAATTTCAGTTTACTCTGAGTAATGCAGAATTCCCGGGAGGCATCAATCCATGACAACCGATGAGTGGAAGACCGCACTAATCCCCACCGACCTCGGCAATCTCGCGGTACACATCGTGGGCGAGGGGTGTCCGGTCGTGGCCTGGCACAGCATGTTCGTCGACTCGTCGAGTTGGTCCCGCCTGGTGCCTCACCTACCTGGTCGACGCTTCTTCTTGATCGATGCTCCATCATGTGGCGCGAGTGATGCGCTCAGCGAGCCAGTGGACATCAGTGCCTGTGCGCGTGCGGCGGCACAAGTCATTACGGCGCTCGCCGTCGAACTGGGCGGACAACCGATCGACTGGCTCGGCAACGCCTGGGGCGGGCATGTTGGCATGGAACTCGCAGCAGTCCATCCCGACATGATCCGCAGCCTTGTCGCGATCAGTGCGCCGACATTTCCCATCGGCTTTGCGTTGCGGCTGAAGGTAGGCCTGTTGCTACCGCTCTACCGCGCTTTCGGCCCGCACGGCCCGGTCCGATCGGCGATTATGTCGACCATTTTGACCGACGCCACCCGAAAGGATGATCTGGAGGCAGTCGCGTTGATCGACGAGTGTCTCGCAAAGTCGGGGAACGGCGCGACCATCACCGCGATCCGGTCGGCCATCCTGAATCGCACCGACCTACTGTGGGCAGCGCGTGCGCTTCGGTGCCCCACCCTGTTCGTCACTACCGACGACCGAGGCGAATGGACACCCGAACAGGCACGCGCCGTGGTGGCGCAGATGTCGTGTGCGACAGAGGTCACGATCACGGACACGCGCGTGATTCCAGCCCTGGAGCAGCCGGCGCAGGTAGCTGCCGCACTCCGCCAATTCTGGGCCCGGCCGCGAAATTCCACATCTGAGCTCACCTGCGAGTAGCCGTCGCCGCGCACGAAGCAACCCCGCACGAGAACTCATCTCCCCAGAACCACGCTTCCTGGACTGGAGTGCAAGACCGGCGAGGAGATCCACCGCGCACGCTTCGGCGCGCAGTAGCCTGCCTTGACCTGCCGGTAGGGGCCTTGGAAGGCCCCTACCGCGACGTCCCAGTGGTAGGTGGTGTTCCAGCGCCAGGAGGCCCACACCGCGGCACCGAGGCAGATGGCTCCGAACAGGACGGGGACTGCTCTTGGGTTCACGCTTGCTGTTGGGCGCGAACGGTTTCACGGTCCGGGCTGGTCGCCACGGTCGCCGACGGTGCGGTGCGGGGCCAGGTCCAGGCGTACCGCACGATGAGGGCGAGAAGGATCAATTCCAGCACGATGCCGAGGCCGTAGAAGTACAGCCAGGACGCGCCCACCGCGTTGAATGCCGTGACGGGGACGTAGAGCGAGGCCACGATGAGGTTCGTGATGCGGTTCGCCCGGGCGGGCAGCGTCATCGACAGCACGACCATGAGGATCGGGATGGCCATGAGGGTCAGCGCCGTGGTCGAAAAGCTCTGGGAGAGGTCGAACTCGAAGACCTTGCCGTCGAGGATGTCTTCGATGACCCCGGGCGTGAAGAAGTTGAGAATGTCCACGTAGGCGTACAGGAACATGAAGCTTGTCCACGTTGCGGCGAGCTTGGCTCTCACCGGGATCGGCTGGTCTTCCAGTGTGGCGGTGGTGGGTTGACCTGTTCTCATCATGGGCTCCGTTGTTGTGGTGAGGATCGGTAGGTCTACGATCGCTGAGCCCGGCGGCGGGCGCCTCGGCCCGGAGGCTGGGGTTCGCCTGGCCGATGGCATGGTCTCTCTCTCGTTCTTTCGGCGGGTACGCCGAGGCGCGCCAACCCCTAGGCTGGGGTCGTGGTCACTGTCCGGCGCTCCATCTGGCATGAGCCGCGGCCTGCTGACGCCCCACCCATCGGTCGGCTCGACTGGCTGCTGGTGGGCGGGTTCGCGGCCGCCGCCTTGGTCGAGGGCATCGCTCGGCCGGGCTTGGCCGGGCGACCCTTGTGACGGTGCTCGCCC
The DNA here is from genome assembly GCF_001984015.1 of Rhodococcus sp. MTM3W5.2. Classification (NCBI taxonomy): domain Bacteria; kingdom Bacillati; phylum Actinomycetota; class Actinomycetes; order Mycobacteriales; family Nocardiaceae; genus Rhodococcus; species Rhodococcus sp. MTM3W5.2. Next base: position 690,543 of record NZ_CP019572.1, read on the forward strand.
TGGCGCTGATGCCTGCCCTGCTCTGGCGGCGGGATCGCCCCCTGATGGCCGCCCTGGTCGGGTGGGGCGTCGCCGGGCTGCTCTCGGTCCTCCAGCTGACTGCGCACGCCGGGGACCTCGGCCTCTACTCCATGATGGCCGTCCTGATCCTGCTCTACTCCCTGGTGCGGTGGGGCTCGGGCCGGGAGATGGTCTTGGGGACGGCGTTCGTGACGGTCGTCGTCGCGCTGGGGATGTACGTCTCCTCCACGGGCTGGGCCGACGTTTTCGGCGGGAGCGTCCTCTTGCTGTTGTTCGTCGCCCTCGCGGCGGTGTTCCGCTACCGCGCGGACCTCTGGCATCGCCAACAGCGCGAGATCCGCAATCAGGAGCGGGTGGGGCTGGCTCGCGAGCTGCACGACACCGTGGCCCACCACGTCTCGGCCATCGCGGTGCAGGCGCAGGCAGGTGGCGTGGTTGCCGGCATCGAGCCTGAGAAGGCTGCCGAGATCCTGGCCGCGATCGAGTCTGAAGCGTCGCGAACCCTGGCGGAGATGAGATCCATGGTGCGGGTGCTGCGTGAGGAGGAAGCCGTCGCCTACTCACCGCAGCTGGGTGTCGCGGACCTGCCTGCTCTGGCGCGCGCCGACGCGACGCCCACCGTCGAGGTCTCGCTGGACGGTTCGTTGACCCGGCTGGCACGACCCGTGGATGCCGCGCTCTACCGGCTCGCGCAGGAGTCGCTGACCAACGCCGTACGGCACGCCCGGAGCGCGACCCGCGTCGGGATCGACGTACGCCGGGAGGGCGACGCCGTCAGGCTGCGTGTCAGCGACGATGGACAGACCGAGCCGGGGCCGGCCCCGGAGCCCGGGTTCGGCCTGCTGGGCATGGCCGAACGCGCCCAGCTCCTTGGCGGATCGCTCTCCGCGGGGCCGGGGCCCGAGGGTGGCTGGGTGGTCGAGGCCGTGCTGCCGGTGGAGGCGCTGGCATGAGCATCCGTGTTGTCGTAGCCGACGACCAGGACTTGGTCCGGACCGGGCTGGTGATGATCCTCGGCGCGCAACCCGACCTCGAGGTCGTGGGGGAGGCAGCAGACGGGCTCGCAGCGCTCGACCTGGCGACCCGGCTGCGTCCCGATGTCCTCCTCGTCGACATCCGGATGCCTGGGCTCGACGGCGTCGAGGTGACGCGGCGCCTGGCCGGGCCAGACGTAACGGACCCGATGGCGGTCGTCGTGATCACCACCTTCGACCTCGATGAGTACGTCCTCGGCGCCCTGCGCGCCGGCGCCCGCGGCTTCCTGCTCAAAGACGCTGGGCCGGAGCTCCTTGTGCAGGCTATCCACGCGGCGGCCAACGGGGATGCGCTGATCGCCCCCAACGTCACCCGTCGGCTGCTGGCGACCTTCGCCGACCAGGCGCCGGTGGTACCGGTCCAGCCCATCGACCCGCTCACCGAGCGCGAGAAGGAGGTGCTCGCGCTGGTGGCACGGGGCCGGACCAACGCCGAGATCGCCACCGAGCTCTTCGTCGGCCTGAGCACGGTCAAGACCCACGTCGCATCGTTGATGACCAAGCTCGGCGCCCGCAACCGCGTCGAGATCGCGATGTGGGCATACGACACCAGACGCGTGAGAGCCGATTAGTGGTACCCGCTCGACCAGCCCGGCCAGACATTCACGGGTGTGCTCGTCCACCACCGACAGGATCTTGACCGGCCGACCGTCGGTGGTGGAGTCGAACTGGAAGTCGATGACCCACACCATGTTCGGGCCGGTCGCGGACAGCACCAGCGGCACCGTGGAGGACCCGACCCGCTTGCGGCGTCGCTACACGACCACGCGGAGGCCTTCCTTGCGCCACAGCCGCTGAATCTTCTTGTGGTTCAACAATGCCGGTTCTTACTGGGCTCCATGCGGATTGAGTAGGTCGGCGTCATGCCTTCGCGGTGCCGGCGATGTGGGTGTTGAACGGGAGGAATGGGGTGTGAACCCGGTAGCGGTCCATGGTGACGCTCGCGAACCCGGCGGCGTGCACGGAATGCTCCAGGTCTCGTTCGCACGAGCAGCCCTCGAAGGTCCAGGCCCACGGACGGCGAAGGATCCGTTGCGCGGCGCGGGTCGGCGTACCGCTCCTGGCCACCACGTGTTCGACGAAGCGGAAGGTGCCACCGGGGCGCAGGATGCGCCGGATCTCGGTGAGCACGGCCACGGGATCCTGTACCGAGCAGAGCACGAGCGAGGAGATGACGCTGTCGACACTGTGGTCGGGGAGGCCCGTCTGCTCGGCCGTGCGCTCGCGCAGGTCGAGCTGCACGCCGTGCCGGCGCGCCGCGGCGTGCAGCCGGCTGTGCATGTAGCGGTTCGGTTCGATGGCGACGAGGGCGCCGTCGGCCGGGAGATAGCGGAGGTTGGCGCCGACACCCGGCCCGATCTCGACGACCTCGCGCGGAAGCCCGGCGAACACGCGTCGTTTGAGTCGGCGGAGGTTCCACTCCAAGTACGGTCCCATGACCTGGAAGAACGCGGCATTGAACCGGCCCCGACCGCCGTGTGGCTCGAAGCTGGTCGCTGACTGGGTGGTGGTAGTCCTGTCGATCATCTCTGCTCCAGGTGTGTCTCGTTGTGTTGATCTCACAACGATGCGCGACACCGTCAGGTCTGTCAGGCGTGGAACTACCTCACCCCGCCGCTTCCGGCCGGTCGCGCCGGGCGGCGTACCACGCAGCAATCTGGGCTCGCGAGCGGAACCCGAGGCGCAGGCGGATCCGTTCGACATGACCCTCGGCGGACCGTTCATCGATGCCCAGCCGCGCGGCGAGCTCACGGTTCGTGCACCCCTCGCTGATCAGCGCCGCGACCTCGCGCTGCCGAGGCGTCAATGTTCGGGCGCCCCGCGTGGCGCGCAGGCCGAGGAACCGGCGAACCGTCGCCACAAGCGCGTCGGCGTCACCCACGTACGGCAGATGCGAGCGGCCGGGCAGCACCATGAGCTGCGCACCGGCGATGCCGTCGGCGAGCGCTGCGGCCTGCTCGACGGGAGCGGCCCGGTCGTGGGCTCGGTGCACCACCAACGTCGGGGCGCGCACCTGAGCGAGGAGGTCGCTGACGTCGAGCTCGTAGCTCATCGCCAACAGCGCCCGGGCCGTGGCGGCGGTCGAGCAGGCCCGCTGGTAGCGACCGAACTCCTCGCGCGTCGTGGCACCGGCGTCGGGGGCGAAGATCTCGGTGAGCACGTCCGAGCCGAGTCCCCAATGCGACTCGACCAGTCCGAGGACGTGTTCCCGCGCACTGGGCGGGGAAATATTCGCGCCGGACACCCAGCCGCCGTAGAGGACCATCCGCCGGACGGTCTCCGGGTGCGCTGCCGCCCACGCCACGGCGACCGGTGCGCCCATCGAGGTGCCGATAAGGTCGAAGGGCTCCGGGCCGAGCGCCGAGGCGACCGCGGCAAGCTGATCGAGCTCGTACGCCAGCGAAGGCGGCCGCGCCGATGGCGCCGATAGCCCACATCCAGCGCGGTCGTAACGCACGAGCCGGCACCCCTGCGTCAGACTCTCGTAGAACGCCCGCTCCTCCGGCAGCTCCCAGCTCAGCTGCAGATGACTGAGCCAACCGGAGACGTAGACGAGCGGCCGGCCGGCGCCGATCGTGGCGTACGCCAGGTCGTGGCCGTCAGTCGTCGTCACCCGACCAACGCGTTGCTGCACGCCCCTATTCTGCAAGGTCGCATGCACTGCATCAACAGTCATGCCGCCCGAGGCGCCACCCGAACGGACCCGATCTTCCTGCGCCACTGGGCAATATTCAGTGCAGTTGGGCGATTTCTTCGGCTATGAAGGCGCCTGGCGCGGAGGACGCCCCCTTCCTGTTGTCGAGTACCGGGCCGGTGTGGCCATCGGTCCGGTCCTTGGCCTCGGCCGTGGTCATGTTGTTGTCCGCATACGAGGGTCACCGGGACGGAGCAGCCACACTCTCTCGCCTGGCCGCATCCGGTGCTCCGTCCGAAGTGTCGGCAAGTTCGAGAACGGCGATCCGTCGGGAGAACACGACCAGAACGACCAGGCCCACAGCGACATTGACGAGGGCGCCGAACTCTTCGGCGACGAAGTCGAATACCTCGGTGAGGAGCATCGTCACGAGTGCCGCCGCGCGCAGCGCCCGCACCGGCCAGATCCGTCCGGTTCGGAGCCACGCGATCGCGACCCAGCACAGAGTGAATGCCGCCGCTGATCCACATAGCTGACCGATCGTGGTGACGTCGGTTCCCGTCCCGCTATTCAGGTCGTCCGAGAGGGTGACAGCCGCACTGACCACACCCGCGGTCGAGAAGGCTGCGAGAACGAGTGCGGCGACCCAGGTTGCGCGGGGGCCGTCGAATCCCACGGACAGGCGGTTTCGCACGCGCACATCAAGGCCGGCGAATCGACCCGCGCGGCGCGGCTGGCATCGGCCGAGCAGCTGAGTGACGTCCGCGACCGTGCCCGGATCCAGCCCTGCGAGCGCGGCGCGATGGAGTTGCCTGCGGACCTGCGCCCGGCGCATTGGGCTGAGACCGTGAACGAGACCCACAGCGACCTCACCGGCCGCGTTGACCAGGTCCTCTGCCGGAGTTTGTGGACGAAGGTCGTGGACTGCGCGGTTGATCAGAAGCAGCGCCACCACCACCACGTACATGATCGCGATCGCGGGCTGGTAGAAGTAATCGTTGGTCTTCGTGACGAACTTGCCGACCTCGTCGAGGAACAGCCCGAACCCGACGCCAGCGATGACCACTGCAGCGGTCCTGGGCCGGTCTCCGAGAAACGAGAACGCGACGACCAATGCGGCCACCATCGCCAGCCCTCCCCACAGGACGTGTGCGATGTGCAGGGTCGTGCCGCCGACCTGGGGATAGCCGGTGGCCTTCAGATAGGCGCGGGTCACCAGAATGGTGATGACTCCGATGATGACGAACGCCTCCACCCGGCTTCCCGCCCCTGCGGATCGCAGCGGTCCCGGACTCGTCGAGATGGATCGTGAGGCGGCGCAGGGAGCAGTTGTGTTCTCCATCGGTGCGTCCTTCGGCGGTTGTCAGGCCGAAATGCAACCTGAGTCGGATCGGTTTTGATGTTGAAGCTGTTGCACGGAAATGACTTTCGAGCGAATCTGCTATTGATGTGTTTCCTGATCTCAACCCGGTCGCCCCAATGGCGGCAGGCGCAGTCCCGGGTTGGCCGCGGCCGCAGGCGGATCCGCCGCCCAATCGTGCCCCAGCGCGCCGAGCGGATCCATGCAAATCCGCTCGGCGACTACGACGGACAGAAGCTCTGGGCCGCAAGCTAACCCGTGAACCTGGTTCGTGACGTGCCGGTGATGGTCGGTCGAGACGCACGCGTGGCTCGTTCAGATATCCAACTACTCGACGCAGCCACTCGCCTCGAACTCGGACTTGGACGTGTACTGCCCCTCCGGTAGGTACTGCCCCATCACGGCCTTCTCGTCGCCTGGCGTCTTGGTATCCTGCGCGGCATGGCTGAAGTCCTTGGACGGCAGCATGTTTCGCACAATGAGGAGGGAATCGTCGGTATGCCCGGCGCCATCGCCAGTGGGCGAGAGCGGCAGCCACGACACTCCACACTCCTTGGTGGCGTTTGCGGGTCGGTCTGCAGGCAGCGATGCGATGATTGTGAAACGACCAGCCGCATCAGTAGCCACCTGCTCGTCGTACAGGCACGCGATCACCTTCGTTGTCGCCAGTGATTCGTTGCTGCACATCGACCAGAACCGCATGTCGACAGCGCCGTTCATATGCTGCTTGCCCGTCGTCGTCTTCGGAGTCTGCGGCAGCTCCCCGCGCAGCACCAAAATCTCGCCGAACCCGCGGTTGGCCTCGGCTACGACGTAGCTGTTATCGATGTTGGAGTACTGTCCACCCACCCGCTGGGGTGTGCCATCGCACTTGCCGAGGTAGGTGCAAGCGAGCGTGAACTCGCCGTTGTAGTAGGCCCGCCATACAGGTGTGTGCTCGGCAGGGAATGTCGCCGGCTTGCCCGGCTGGTCGCGCAGAGCCTTGTACGTGTCCAGCGGCAGGGGCGTGGGCTTCAAGATCGCATTGTCCGCGTTGACCGCCGAGCACAGTGCGTCGCCGCGTAGCACCTGACCGTCGGAGAGGTGCAACTCTGGATCCGGTAGTCCTACGCCGCCGGTGAGATCGCGTCCATTGTCGGGAAGGTAGATGCGGTAGAGGAGGCTGATCCGATCCTGTCCTGGCACACCGGCATACAGAGTGTTGTGTCGCGGCTCAGCTGGCGGGGCCTCGTTGAGCACGGAGACCGTGTACGACCTAGCGTGTTCATTCAGTCGGTCGGTTCCCGGGAGATAGGGATTCTGCGAGCCGGCGTCCGGAGCGGTCGAAATGTCGTTGAGGGCGGCGGTGGGTACAGCGGTGCCGGCGTTGTACGAGTTCAACGACTGATAGCGCGCATGCGCGTACTGCCCCCGGATGACCAGTTCGGCATCCTTCGGGACAGTGAACTGCGCAGCCCAATAGAGCGCCGAGGTGTCGGGGAAGGCGTAGTTGAGCTGCGGGTCCGCGAGCTCTGGATTGACTGGCACGGACCAGAAGCAGGTTGACACCGGATGCTCGGGATCGGGGCCGCTCGAACCGGGATCGGCGGACCCGAATCCGGAACCGCTCGAACCGAGATCGACGGACCCGAATCCGGATCCGATCGACGAACCGGGATCGACGGGTCCGATCGCCGGCGCAGCGACTGCTGACCCAGTCCCGGGCAACGCTGTGATCACGATCAGCGTCGCCGCAGCTACGAACGTTCTCAATGAAGGCATCGCGCTCCTTGTGAGGTGGCTGACAAATGGTGGTAGATCCCCGTTCAGGTCTGACAGGCGCTCAGTCCGCTGACGGGGCTGCCGGAAGAGCGGTCCTCGGCGAGGAGACGGTGCCGCTGGACGGTATGAGTGACCATTGGCATTGGCATTGGCATTGGCATTGGCGAGTCGGGTGGGATCGCATGCCGGTGCGGCCCCACCCGGTGGGGCAGTGGCCCCGCTCCCGGCTAGAGCGCTTCGGGACGCGGCGCCGTCCAGGTACCGTCGAGCACGGAAGGGCGGGGGCGGTACAGCCGCAGCACGTAGTTCCAGCCCGGCATGATGGGCAGCGCGTTCGCGACACGGTCAAGGTGTACGCCGAAGCGGATGGTGGTACCGCCGTCGGCGTCGGGGGTGGCGGTGAGGCTGTTGATGCTGTTCACGCCCAGGACGTTCTCCTCGAAGTAGCCGGCCGCGTTGTACAGCGAGACCGACCAGAACGCATCCACCGGAACGTCATTCAGGCGGAGGCGATATTCCTCGACCGGGAGGCGTTCGTCGAAGTTGACGTAGGTGGCCTCGTACTCGGGGAGGCCACCCCAGCCGGAAGCGGTGCCCAGCAGGTGCATGATCGGATCGACTTCCGCCGCGGTGCCGAATGAACGGTCGTACGTGGTGATGCCACGAGCGAGGGCGAGGAGCGCGTCGCGGGTTTCTGTCTGCGACTGCTCGTCGTAATCGGGCAACGGGAACTCACCTGTTCCGCCGCCGTCGATGGTGAGGGCGTCCTGCAACCGGTTCACCTCGGCGACGTCTTCGGGGCTGTTCGGATCGACGAGGATGCGCACGATGAGTGCGGCGTAGTCGGTGCCGACCAGTTCGCGTGTGAGCAGGTGCTCTCCCGGATCGCGCAAGATGATCGGACCGTAGTGATCCTGATTGATCACCCACACGGAGATGTAGCGCTTGTCGGTATCCGGCACCGTGATCGTGACGCCATCGCGCACGTCGATGATGGTGCTGCTGTACAGGGTGTCGCGGTTCTGGCGGATGATGGGCTGGTCGTCGAGCGGCTTGAGCTCACGCGTGTGGTCCCACGCGCCCAGGCCGACGCCCGCGGCCAGGCGGGCGAACATGAGATCGGATTCGGCCCGATTGAAGTTCAGGACGTTGACGGGGATTGCGGACATAGCGGGTTCCCTTCGGTGTCGGGTACGGAACGGGAGCGGGAATCCCTCGCCCCGTCGGGGAATTCAGCCGAGCAGTCGCGCCTTCGCGACTGCGAACTCCGCATCGCTCAGCAGGCCATGTGATTTGAGATCGCCGAGTTTCTGCAACTCGGCGACGAGATCGACCGGGGGAGCGGGCGCGCATGTGGTCATCGCGCGTGCGGCCTGCTGCTGGGCCAGCTCGTACTGCGCCTGCTCGTACTCGGCCTGAGCCTTCCTCTGCCGGCGGGTGGCCATACCGTCGCTGACGGCGGTCGCGGTACCGGTCACGACCGCGGTGCGCGCGGCAAGGCCCAGCAGTCCGGGTCGACCGGTTCTCGGGATGAACGGCATGTCAGTCCTCCAGTTCCGGGGTGATCGTGTCCATGAGGGCATTGACGATCGGGGCGGGTATCCGCTCGTAGCCCAGTAACACCGCACCCGACTCGGCGGTCCGGGCGGCGAGCTCGCGCTGATAGACCAGCTCGAGCGCGACCAGCAGCGCCGCAGCGCCGGCGGGGATCGCCGCCGCGAGTTCGGTGATGTCTTCCTGCCCGAGGAGACCGGACGCGCCGAGCATCTCGACACTGATCTCGAAGCCGTTCGGCAACTTCTCGACCTCGATGAGGGTGAGTTCGCCGTCCTCGGACTTGGAGATGACGATCAGATCGAGCAACTGCACCAGGCCGGTGTCTGCAAGCTCGGTGAGCGCGGAGAGTGCGGCCGGGTCGAGGCCCTCGCCAGGCAGGCCGAGAAGATAGAAGTCGACAGGTCCGAAGCGCGCGGCACTCACATCGGCGGCGGTCACGACAGGACCTTGAGCTTCAGCGCGGTGAACTCTTCGTCGCTGATCGCTCCGGATTCGAGAAGCGCCGCGGCCGCGGCGATCTCCTCGCTGGGGCTCTTCCCGGCGACCTCGCGGATATACGATTCGGCAGCATTCTCCGCGTCGCGTGCGGCCTTGTTGCTGCGTTCCGTCATCCCTTCGCCGCGGGCGACGAGATAGACGAGCGCTGTGACGATGGGCAGGAAGAGCAGGAAGAACACCCAGAGGGCCTTCCACCAACCGTTCAGCCTATGGTCGCGGAACAGGTCGGCGATGATCGCGAACAGCGCGAGGAGATATCCGATGAAGACGGTCGCCCACAGCATCCAGCCGAGGCCTTCCCAGAAGTTCATGTGTGTTGTCCGATTCTTGCAAGGGGCGCGGGGTTCGCGGCCGATGGATGAGGGAAAGTGGCGAAGCAGAAGTCAGAGGGAGGCGACGGCCTTGCCGAGCATGAGTGCCGCCATGAATGCCATGAGTACGGTCATGACCACGTTGTTCTCGCGGACGAGCCACCGGTGCAGGGCATCCAGCGGTCCCCGGAGCTGCCCTGAAGCGACAATGAACGCCGAGACCAGCACCCACACCGTCGAGGTGGCGCACAGGACGAAGACCCCCGCCGCGAGACTTGCTGGGAGGGCGGCGAGACCGGCGTCTCCGATGGTCACTCCGGCGCTCGCGGCGATGAGCAGGTTCTTCGGGTTGAGTGCCGAGAGTAGAAGGCCGAGGCCGAATGCGCGCTTCAACGTGAAGCCGTCGATGGCCGCCATCCATTTCGGGAGTGCGGGATCCACGCCCGGTTTCGGTCGGCCTCGCCATTGCCTGACCGCGAACAGCAGCAATAGGGCCGCAAGCAGGAGCTGCACGATTGCACGCGGCACGTTCGATCCGCCCGAATCGCCGTGGGGCGTGAGCAGGCCGGCGAGCAACACGAACGCCGTCACCGCGATGGCGATCCCGAGGATCCAGCCGATCAGGAATCCGGGGCCGGTGCGGCGAGCGCTCGAGGAAAGCAGCATGAGAATGGCCGCGATGATCGTGAAAGGGCTGATCGCGATGCCGAGCGCGAGCGGCAGCGTCTCCCCGATGACAGAACCCAACATGTTCAGTTCTGCCCCCGACATTCCGGCGGCTCAACCCGGCAAGCATTCGGTACATTCCGGCAATTCTCACCGGTTTCCGCAGGCTTCAATTGCGGTCTCATCCGCAGCGGATGAGACCGGACTTCCACGGCCGTTGAATGCTGGTCTCAAGTATCTTCGACACATGATCGAAGCCGTGCGTGAGGCACTCGCCTCCGGCGACGCGGAGCAGGCACGAAGCGTCCTACGGAAGAACTGGCTCCGTCTGATTCTCGAATCTCACACCGGGGAACTGGAGCAGCTCTGCCTTGCCCATCCTGATCCGCACGATCCGCACATCCTGCTGATACGGGCGTGCTGCCGCGACCTCAGTGGGGACCCGTACGGTGCGGAGTTTCTCCGCGGACAGGGTCTGCGGGTCGCGTCTGACGACTTCGTCGTCTGCTTCACTGATCTGCTGCTCGCTCCGGACACCTCGACCAAGGCCGTCATCGCCGATCGCGCTCGCCACGCGCTCTCCCAGTGCGAACAGGAGGACGATTACCCGTCCGCGCTTTTCCTCCTCGGATGGACCGAGGTCAGGCTTCGTCGTGATCTCCCTCGTGCCATCGCGCTACTTCGCTCTGCCAGCGAGGAGGCGCGGCTGCAGTCGCGTGCGGAGACGTTGCGTCTTGCGCAATCCAATCTGGCCTTTGCGCTCACCCACGCGGGAGCATTCACCGAAGCCGAACAGATCCTCGACGGGCTCCCTTCCCGGGAGGCGGCGTCTGACTGGGAACGGTTCGAAGGCGGTCTCCCACAGTCGAATCGAGGGTGCATCGCTTTCTGGCGCGGTGACTTCGAGGAGGCGATCGCGCAGTTCGACTCCATCATCGTAGAGGGCAGCCCCGGAACCGACTTCGAGGCGCTCGCCCGTCTCTACTTGGTGATGAGCCTGATCGCTCTGAGCCGGGAAGACCGGTACCACTACGCGGCGCTTCTGCTGCGAGGCGTGAGTACTGCGGACAAGCATGGCATTCCGTGGGATACGCTGCGGCGCGTCACCACGGCCTGGCTCGCCCACGCGCAAAGGCAGGACGAGCAAGCTCGGCGCATCGCAAGGCCTGCGCTTGCCCGCACGGGGGCTGCGGTCGCTCACGCGCTTCTCGCCGAGCTATACCGAGTCTTGGGGGATCCGGTACCGGCGACTCAGGCGCTTCGCCTGGCCACGTCGGCCGGGCTGCCACGATATGCGCTGGTGAGCACACTCGTCACCTCAGCCGCACTGAGCTCCATATCAGGGCATGGACTCCAAGCGCATGAGCAGCTGGATCGTGCGCTGGAGGCTGCAATCCCCGAGCGGATTCTCGCCCCATTTCTCGCTGACGATCCGGTGATTGTTGATCTCTTGAACGCACACGCAATACGGGGGTCGAGACATCACGGGCTCCTGCGGACGATCCTGGAACGACGGAACCAGCTGTCTGCGCTGCTCGTGGGAGTCCTGACGGAACGAGAGAAGGAGATACTCGCATATCTGCGTACCGCGATGACTGCAGATGAGATCGCTGCGCACCTCGGCATCGCTTATCCCACGGTGAAGACGCACATTCGCTCGATCTACCGCAAACTAGGCGTGACCAAACGGCGTGATGCTGTTCAAGCAGCCGACAGCAGGTAATGGGATCATCCAATCACTTCTGGCGCCAACGCCTTTGGTTGCGTGGCGGTCCAGGACTATCCGGATAACGGTGGATCCGGTCTTGGTCTGAGACGCCTGGCGGGAGGGTCGATGATGACCGAAACACTGGAACCCATGGCTACCGAGGTGGGTCAACTGGCGTCCGATGTCGGGCGAGGAGTACTGCCGGATCCCTGCAGTGTCCGGACACGAACGCGTCGTGTTCCTGGTGTGGGACTGACGGTCGCCGCCTTCACTCCATCTGGCTCCAGGGGCGTGGCTCCAGGCACCCGACCATAATCGAGTCATGAGTGTCCCCGCGCCTGAATCCCCCTCGTTCGAGCATGTCGACTTCGAGGCACTCGATTCGTTCCGTTTCCCGGACGGCGGCGGGTACCCCCAGAGCTACCGCGAGTTTGTTCGCTCCTGCGGCTGGGCCCGTACGTTGGGCCTGTGGCTCATCTACCCGCCCGTGCAACCCGGTTTCGCAGACGGGCGGGCCCGTGCAGCGAACCTCACCGAGCACTTCCACACGGTCTTCCGCGACGGCGAAGAGGAGGAATTCGACTGGATGATCGAGCCCGACGGTAGCTGGGACCTCGCCGAACGACTCGAAGTATTCGGCTGGAGCGAGAACGGCGACCTTCTCCTCTGGGACGTCGCAAGCCGCAATGCCGACGAGGAGTTTCCGGTGTGGGAATCGCGCGGTATGAACACCCTCCACCTGCTCGGCTCGAGCCTTGACGAGGCGCTTCTCAAGCTGCGCGAGCGCTCCGAGGCCCAGGTCATTGAGCCGCTGAGACCTGCGCGTCTCTGACCCACAGCTCATCCGGATCCGCTCGAGGCTGAGATCCGCCGGGACGCCACGCCTGCTTCGGCTGGTCACAGGCAGAGCGAGCCACGGAAGTGTTCTGCGAACTCGCCGCCGAGCACAAGGTCGCGGTCGCACTGGTCAGCGACAACTCCCCGGGCCCCCGATCATCCGACCGCAGTAGGTACTTCCCCATCCAGGTTGGCGCGCACTCTTGCGATGCGAGGCAGCTGAACCAGCCTGCTCCACCATTGGTGAGCACCCTCCGCCGCCCCGCCCAGACCGAACGCCTCGCGGGCCTGGGCCGGTGGGGGTTTCGGAACTGGGCGGCGACCGCGACCGCGTCCGGGATGGTCGGCTGCAACGTCAACGTCGCGAACGTTATCGGCGGCATCTTCGCCGCAACCGGCCAGGACACCGCGTGCGTTCATGAATCGTCATTGGGCCAGCTGCAGAACGAACCGGAACCCGATGCCACACGCCCAGCGGTACGCGGCCATCGGTGAGCGGCCGATCTCCGTTGGCGGCACCGCATTGCCGATGAGCGTGGCTGTCAGGCCTGGGTTTGCGGACCTCTATTCCAGGGGTCGCGGATGCGCCCTTGGACTGTTCTCAGTCAGGGCCCGTGGTGGGCGGAGTCGTGCCTGTCACGAAGTTCACCCACCGGTGCCCACAACCACGCCAGATGGCTGTGGGCACCGGCCCACCCGATCCCGTCGAGGCGAAGCGGTCAGACGGGCCGGTAGCTCGCACGCGCGAGCACCGCAACTTCCCCTGAGACCGTTGTTGAGAGATTGATCGTGCAGGAATCTTCGGCACCATGTTCAACGACCGCGGACAGATCCACTCGAGTGTTCGGCGGGATGAGTGCGCGCGTGTCGATCAGTTCGGATGATTCCAGGATCGCCCTCCGCCCTGCCAGGATTTCGGACGCCAGGATCGCCCCGAGTTCGAACTTCGCGCTCAGCAGGTAGGCGATCGGCATCGCTGGGTAACCGGAGAAGTGGCCGATGCACTGCTCGGGAGATACGCTCGAAACTGCTGTCGCTGAACTTGTTTCGACATGCACGTCCTGCATCGGCATCGGGGTACTGTACGGATTCGAAGGCAGATGATCATCCGTGTCGCGCCTGAGATACCCAAAGAACTTGTCGAACGCCGACTCAGTGAAAACGCTGTAGCCGATTTCCATGCGGACCTCGGAGCGCCCGCCCATTGTGACAGTGCATTGCGCCTTCGCCGTTCGCTGGGAAGTGAGCGCGCCGGTCGCTTTGGCCGAGATGGCCGCCCCTGGTACGTATGCCGTGTCGCTCAGGCGCGTCATGGTTCCGGTTCGCGCGAGGTAGTAGCGTCGATCGCCATCATCAAATGAACTCGCGACGGCGCACAAACCCGCAATTGCAGAATGCCGGGCGAGTTCGGCCATGGTGATCGGCCCTTCATCGCCGGGGTCGACTTCCGTCGGGAAGTTGCAGGTCACTGTTCCGTCAGAGGGGACAACGAAGTCTTGTAGCGCGAAGTATGGTGCCCGAACGCAAATCCGATTCAACAGTGTGTCGACACCTTCGTTCACAAAAGACGTTGAGAGTGGGGAGAACTTCACGGCACTGCTCAAATCTTCCACGGTAACCTCCGCTGGTTAGTAACCAAACATGGGCTAAGCAGGAGAAACGGATTGTGGCTGGAATGGCGATACGCGCGTCAGATCGAGGCTGGCATGCCAAACCGCAGATGTCAAACATGACCGCCCCGGGTTGCTGAACTCGACCGCGCTAGATTAATCCGATCGATTTCAACCAGTGTTACGCGTCAATGCCCAGAAGCCGCCGGGCGGGATATTTGGAGTTGGTGTCAGCATTTAGCACATTGGATCGCGAGAAAGGACCGCGATCGGGCAGCCAGCTGAGCCCGTCCAACCTGCGGCGAACTGACGAACAGAGTTTCCCGGCACCCAGTTGAGGGGCGAGCCCCATGTTGGGGCGCGTTGTCGTCTCTGATGCTCGTGCAACGAGCACGACGACGGCATCCGCCTGGATGCCGAGGAAATCCTCGGTGAAGTACCCAACCATGCGGTAGTTGCCAACGCGCTGCGTCACGGTAGGCGACAGACGCCTCGCCATGACATAGCACGCGGCTGGGATGCGAGGGTCGAGGTGGATCGGCATGCTCAACGTGAGTACCCGTCACCTCCGGCGCCGTGGGGCAACCTCTGCTCTGGTGCGGTGTGGTCGAGTGACTGGCCCTGCGGGATGCAGCTCCTGGTGCCCTTTACTGCTTTCGAAGCAGCCGTTCCACTGCGGAACAAGGAAGCGCTCTCCAGCTGCCCAAATCGCAATAGCCGTCACGAGAGTCAACAAGGCGCTCCATGGTGGAAAGCCCAGCAGAGACGAAACGAACCCGGCAACGAACACGACTGCGCTCACCGCCCACATCTAGTAGCGATGAGGGCTATCGGGTTCGAGGCTTTCCTGATTGTTGAAGGTTGCGTGGTTTGTGGCTCTTAAGGGCATCTTCGGCGGTCTATTCCCCGCCTGCACGTAGTTCAGTGTGGCAGCCGCGATCAGCAGCGGAGTCCCAGGGATCATTGCGAAATTGCAGCCGCAAACGGTATGCGAGTCGGAGGCTACGGGAATCGTGGGCGGATTTCCTGACCGAAAGAACGGATAGTCTTGCCGGAAATATTGTAAATCAGTTCCAACTGGGAATCGGTCATCGTTTCACAAGAAGATTCCACACAATCCTTGCTTGATTCTTGTGAATGCACCCTTGGTGGGTCAGCCCCGGACCGGAACTTCGCAACCGAAGCTGTCTAGCGGACATCTTCAGTCCGTCCACGAAAACGCCAGCGCCTGGAAGCGGCTCTCTCGGTTGCTTTACAAGAAGGGTGCCGATGATCAGGCCTGTGGCGGCGCCGGCCAAGGGGCCGAAGGCCGCGAACGGCATCGCGATGGACGTGAACTTGCCGCCGTCGAGTCGCTGAAGTCGTTTCCGTCCTGCTCGAGCCCCAATGACAGCAGGACCCGGCAATGGATGGCGGTTGGTCCTGGAGTGGATGGAGGGAGTGGATGGAGGGGTGTTCACCAATGGCGGAGCGGTGCCCGACAGCGGAGCTCGCGTAGAGGGCGTTCATAGCAGATCACGGTCATTTCCAGGAAGATCCGACACCGTCTTGACTTCCACCCAGGGCCGGTCTACAAGCGACTGTTGTGGATCACATAGGGAACGGTCGCGGTGATCGCCATGACCGCGAGGAGGGCGACCATAGGCCACGAGCCGCGGTCGCGCACGCCGACGATGAGGACTGCGCCTCCGACCACCAAAGAAAACCCGACTCCGGCAAACAGATCGAACCGACGCGGCCGCACCGGTGGCGAACCCAACATCGGAATCCGGTGGCCAGCATTCTCATGCAGCGTCCGCGCTATCGACATGCCCACGCATCCCATGCCGACGATGACCTCGAGAATTCCGACTGTCCATGCGATCGCGGCACCTGGGGTCACCATCAACGAGTAGATGAACGCTGCCTGGGACAGAACCATCGCGGTCACTACTCGCCACCACGGCGCATCCATCGACGGGTCGTAGCGCACCTCAACTGGCCGCATCGGTGGCAGTTCGCTCATGGCCTCCCCTGTCTCGCTTGCTGCCCCGCGACAGCCAGGCAGTCCGTCGGTATGGAACGGCCGCCGACAGCATCTACCGGGTGACAGGAGCGCCGATCGGTGCACTGCCGACTGCGGTGTCCACCGTGCCAACTGTCTATGCAATCTCGGCGAGCAGCGCGCGGGTGACTACGGAGGTGTCGGCGAGGACGGCCCGCAAGGCCACCCGCACGAGGGTGCCGGTGCGCCGCTGACCGAGCGCGGATCGGATCGCCCGGACCTGCTGACCTGGCCCTTCGGTGAGTTTGACCGGGATCGGTCGTCCAATGGGCACCCGGCGCCCGACCCATCCGCTTGCGTTCAGTCACCCGCCGAGCCTCCCATGCCATGCCTGGCCTGGCGTCTGAGCGACCTGGGCCGCGGCATCGCGCCTGGACGCCGTCGATCCGGCGGGCATACGGTCTCGAGGATGGGGATTCAGGGCTGGCTACGGGCGAGGGAACGCGAGCGACGTCGCGCGTGGGCGCAGCAGGTGCTCGAGGTCGCCACGGCGATGATCGAGGCCGACGAGAACACCGATCTGGTCTCCGCCGTGGTGGACGGCGACCCGGTATTCGTCCGGATCGTGTACCGATCGCGGTGGTGGCCCCGGGTTCTCGGCTACCGCGGCCACGTCCCCGCTCCCGGTCGCCGCGACAGCTCCCGCGAGTACGCCGAGCAGCTGTCCCGGCTCGCCGTCTGCGAACCGCTCGGAAGGCAAGCCGAGGTGCTGACCGTCGACGGCGGGATCGAGTGGTGGGGCGACGGATACCCGACCCTCCATCTCTCGCCCGACCTCGCCGGAAGCACCGCCACCGCAGACGCGGCCGCGGCCGATGATAACGAAGCCTGGGCCAGGTGGCGGGAGCGTCGCCTGACACCGCTCACCGACACCGGCCCGGCGCGCTGGCTGGCGCAGTCCACCCGGACGGCCCACGTCGCATATCCGGCGCGGGCGGTGCTCCGTCACCCAGACGGGCCGAATAGCGGAATCTCCGGCCTTCCTGCTCCCGTGCTCGACGCACTGTGCACTGTCCTGGCCCGGCACACCAGCACCCCGGACGAGTGCTGGTTCTGTGTCTGGGACGGCTACGCATGGGTCCACGACACCCCCGGATCGTTCACTCCGTATCTGCGTGAGGGCGAAACCGCTCCACCACCGCCCAAACCCGCTCTCCCCTCAATGATCCGGAGCGGCCCACGCGCCACCATCGCACAGTTCGACTATGTGCTCTTTTCCGGGCCGGTCACGGCCGCACCACGGATGGGCTGGTACGGGACACCAGGGTGGTTCTGGGTCGAGTGGCCGAACCTGATCTGGCCGACCGACCGAGTCTGGCTGGCCGATTCAGGGATCGACGACGACTGGCTCGAGATCTCAGGTCCGCGAGGGCTGGTCGACGAACTCGACACGATCGCGGGCGTCACCCTTGAGCGACTGGACTGACCGGCGGTCGCCGCGCGCCCTGACGGAACTGTTACCGAAGTCGCTCTCCCCGCCCTGCTCGAGTAGACCGCGGTTCGCGTGGTAGGTCCCGAGAACCTCACTCCACCAGGCGAAACGTCATTATCACCCCTATTGGAAATGAGTGCAGGTTAGCAATTGGGTGGCTGGAGGTCGTACACCGAGTTGAGCTGTTCTCGCAGATTGTGTTTCCCTCTGGCGCCGCCCGGTCCGGCAGGTGTGCGGTGGCCGAACGGGTCGTGCGGCGCAGGGCCTCTAGCCTGCGAGGCGCCGGATCGGACCGAGTGGATACCTGTTCGGCAGTTCTCTGTGACGGACCCGATAGGCGGGTCCGGTAGTGAGCTTCGACCGATGTGGGCGCTTTCGAATCCAAACCGACCGGTTTGCCGGGTTGGATGAGAGCATGAATAAGAAGTCGCTTTTGGCGGCCGCTTCCATCGGAGCTGCACTGCTCACAGGCTGTTCATCGGCGGAATCGACCCCTATTGCTACTGTCACTGTCGCATCACCGACCGCGACAACGATCCAGTCAAGTAGCCAGACCACGACTGGCGCAGCCCTTTCCACAGCTGGTCCAGTGCACGTAGCCGGGTCGCTTGAGCACTCAGCGTACGGCGACGCATGCGCGGCGACCCGCGAGTACATTGGCTGGACAGAATCGAAAGGCGCGTCTCGGGCGTCGATCACGGCCGACGAGTTCATGCAGTGGCCCGCGCACGGATCCGAATGGGAGTCGGCCAGCTCGGCCGATCGAGCTGAATTCCGGCGCGGCGTCGAGGACGCTATCAGCGGAACCTGCTGACCTGACGAACAGGCGCCCGCCCGCGACACATCCTCGGTGCACTCGTGCAGATGGAACGACGCACGATGGCCGGCCTCGACGACGCCCGCCGGGCGGGCCGGGGGTCGACTCAGGCGTCGGAAACCGACCGCTACCGGTAAGAACGTTGATAGTCTCTGCTATCGACTACATGAATACTTCTGTGCAGCAATAGGTTTAGCTTCCCTTTTGGAAGGCCACCCAGGCGCCTGTCCCGGTTGCCGGGGGTAGTTGAGGTCGGTAAGGAACTCCCGAAAAGTCGCCGACAGCTTCCGTTCCCAAGCTGGGGACTGACAGCGCATCTAGCCGGAAAGAACCCTGCATCTGTCCGATGCAGGGTTCTTGGCGTGAGTCATGTCTAAATGCATTGTTGCAGTGAATGTTCTGGGACTCTAGGCATGGTGAGTCGGCGGGTTGAGGCTTAGCGGAAGATCCGTCGGCAATATTCCTCTGACCCCCTACCGGTTGGCTCGGGGGGCGCCGGGGCCAGGGTTGATAGTGATGGGTCCGGCGGCGGTCGGGACGACAGGGAAGTCGAATATGGCGGTCGGAATGTAGACGGTGGCGCAGGAGTTGGGGATGTCGACCACCCCGGAGAAGCGTCCTTCGATCGGTGCGGCCCCGAGCAGCAGGTAGGCCTGCTCCGGGCTGTAGCCGAACTTTGTGAGGTAGTCGATAGCGTGCAAGCAGGCACGTTGGAAGGACAGCTGGGAGTCGAGGTAGCGCTGTTCGCCGTCGAGGGTGACCGAGGTGCCGGAGAAGGCCAAGAATTCGGTGTAGTTCGGGCCTTCGTTGCCCGGCAGGAAGATTGCGTTCTCGGCGACGCCGTAGAGCTCCATGCCGTTCTTGATCAGGTCGACTCGTAGGTCGATGAAGCCGCCCATCTCGATGGCGCCGCAGAAGGTGATTTCACCGTCGCCTTGGGAGAAGTGAAGGTCGCCGACGGATAGGTTCGCGCCGTCGACGAACACCGGGTAGAAGACCCGGCTGCCGCGGGTGAAGTTCTTGATGTCCTGGTTGCCTCCGTTCTCGCGCGGTGGGGCGGTGCGTGCGGCTTCGGCTGCGGCCCGGCCGACCGCGGTACCGGTCAGTGATCCGAGGATCGCGTCTTGCGGCTCGGGTGGCAGCGCGAGCGGCGGTACCCGCTGCGGGTCGGTCGCGATCAGTGCGCCTTCTCGGCTGTTCCATTTTGCCAGCAGCGCAGCGGAGGGGCGGTTCCCATGAGTCCGGGGTGCGTGATGCCGGTGAACTGCACTCCGGGGATGTGCCGGGAGGTGGCGGTGTGGCCGCTGAAGTCCCAGATCGCCTTGTAGGCGTCGGGAAAATGTTCGGTGAGAAATCCGCCGCCGTTGTCGGTGGCGAAGATGCCCGTGTACCCCCAGCCCTGTCCCGCGAGGGGGCCGGAGTCTTCTTGGGGATCGGTCCGATGTCGAGGATGTCGACGATGAGGAGGTCACCTGGTTGGGCGCCTTCAACTGCGAATGGGCCGGAGAGGCAGTGCACGGTGCTGAGTGGGGCATGGAGGATGTCGTCAGCGGAGTCGTCGTTGTGGATGGCGCCATCGAACCATTCGCGGACGTGGACGCGGAACTCGTCGCCCGGCTTGACGGTGACGGCGGCGGGGATGTCGGGGTGCCAGCGGTTGTGGCCGACGAGGTGTTGATCGGTGAACTTTTTGGTGGAGTCGAGAGGAAAGATCAGTTCGGGCATGGCGGGCCTTCTCTCGGTGTTAGGGGCGGGGGAGTTTGCGGTGCAACGGGTTTCGGGTGAAGGCCCGATTTCCGGTGCTGGGCGGTGGCGCGCCGACGACTGCAGGCTCACTCGCGGTCCGTTTGGTTTGGTCGATCAGTCGTGCGGCCGCGGACTGAGTTCTGATCAGGCTGGCGCCGCCGAGGCTTCGTGCACTGGGGTTTGCGCAGTGCGGGCAGGCGGACTCGAGTGGGACGTCGGCCATCGCGTAGTTGCTGTCGAAGCTGCCGCAGCTTCGGCAGGTGAACTGGTAGTAGGGCACGGCCACCTCCATTAGTTTCATACGGGGCTATTCCGTATGGCGACGATATTCGCCGCGGTAGGTCACCGCGGCGAATCCGTCAGGTGAGCTTCGTGTTACGTGCGCGGCGTCTTGTGGCGGTCCCGTTAATTTCCATATGGAGTATCTCCATTTGGGCCTATTCCCCTTAGCGTCTTGCCTACTGCAGCTCGTGGACACGCCGCAGCTTCGACAGCAAGAGAGGACGCAGATGAGCACCGTCTCGCCAACACCCGCCGGGCAGCAACCGACGGACACGGGCACACGAACAACCTGGTCCAGGTTCCGGGAGTGGGCCGAGAAGGACAACATCGAGGACTATTCGCTGCGCTACGCACCGAAGTCGTTCCGCCGTTGGAGTCCGATGGCCTGTTCCGTGACCGCACTGGGAGGCATCGCGTATCTCGCCGACTACTCCATCGGCGCGTCGATCGCAGTCAGCCATGGCGCTGCCAGCGCGATCGTGGCGATCCTCGTCGCAGCGGTAACCATCTTCCTGACCGGTATCCCGATTGCGTACTACGCCGCGAAGTACAACCTGGACATGGACCTACTCACCCGCGGTGCCGGGTTCGGCTACTTCGGGTCTACTCTGACCAGCCTGATCTACGCCAGCTTCTGCTTCATCTTCTTCGCGCTCGAGGGTGCGATCATGGCCCAGGCGATGCATTTGGCCTTCGACATGCCGCTGCCGGTCGGCTACCTGATCGGCTCCCTCATCATCATTCCGCTCGTTCTGTACGGCATGTCTGCCCTGGCGAAATTCCAGGTATGGACACAACCGTTGTGGCTGATCCTCTTCGCCGCACCGCTGGTGATGATCGCGATCGCCGACCCGAGCGGCTTCGATGGGTTCCTCTCGTGGGCCGGAGACGGCGGCAGTGAACGGGTCACTGCAGTCGCGGTCGGCGCGGGCGCCGGCGTTGCACTGTCCCTGATCGCACAGATCGGCGAGCAGGTCGACTACCTGCGATTCATGCCCGAAAAGTCGGAGACACCGCCGCTGCGGTGGTGGGCCGCCGTACTCGCTGCCGGCCCCGGATGGGTGATTCTCGGTGCCGCCAAGCAGATCTGCGGAGCGTTCCTCGCGTTCTACATCGCTGGAGAAGTGGGCTTCACCCGGGCCACCGAGCCGATCGAGCAGTTCCTCGGCAGCTACAGCACGATGATCCACAACCCCACCGTGGCACTCGCGATCGCCACCGTCATGGTGCTGCTCTCCCAGATCAAGATCAACGTCACCAACGCCTACTCGGGTTCGCTGTCGTGGTCGAACTTCTTCAGCCGCGTTCTCCACGTCCACCCCGGTCGGGTCGTCTGGCTCGCCCTGCACATCGCGATCGCGCTGACACTGATGCTGGCGAACATGTTCACCGTCCTGAACACTATCCTTGGGTTCTACTCCAACGTGGCCATCGCCTGGATCGGGGCCATCGTCGCGGATCTCGTCATCAACAAGGGGATCCTCAAGATCAGCCCGCCCTACATCGAGTTCAAGCGGGCGTACCTCTATCCGATCAACCCGGTCGGATTCGTTTCGATGCTGGTCGCATCATCGGTCTCGATCGTCGCCTACTTCGGCGCCTTCGGCGCCTTCCTGCAGGCGTGGTCGCCCTACCTGGCTCTGGCGATCGCACTGGTCCTCACCCCGCTCATCGCGGTCCTCACCGGCGGCAAGTACTACCTGGCCCGGCCGAACCCGCTCCGTGAAGAGATCGAGAAGGAACCACTGTGGGCCGGGCAGACCCTCCTCGACGTCGTGGACGGTAAGCGTTACGAACTCCCCGACATGGTGCACGACTGCCCGTTCCACGGCGGACCGATCTCCTCGCTCACCTGCACACTCACGAAGAACTGTCACGAGCAGTGTCAATCCGCGTCCTAC
Source organism: Rhodococcus sp. MTM3W5.2 (assembly GCF_001984015.1). NCBI lineage: Bacteria > Bacillati > Actinomycetota > Actinomycetes > Mycobacteriales > Nocardiaceae > Rhodococcus > Rhodococcus sp. MTM3W5.2. Next base: position 712,763 of record NZ_CP019572.1, read on the forward strand.
GAGAATGCCGTCGACGCTGACGGACTCGGCCTTCGGAAGGCGCAAAGCGTCGTGTGATTGCCGTGGATGTCCCGGCCAGGTCGTTCATCCGACCTGGCCGGGACTGTTACGTCACGGCTTGCCTGTTCTCCCTGGCGTGAACGACTTGGGCTTACATCGAAGAGTCTCATTTCAATTCGGCGAGAACGTTGAACTCGAGTTCGTCCGCGGCGGCGAGATAGACGGGCTGGGTGGTGTGGGTTCCGCGTACCCGGACCTCACCCCGCGGACCGCCGTAGGTAACGGTGGGGGCATGGCGTTCGATCGCACGCAGGTCGAGGCTCCGGGCCGCCTGCGCCAAGGCCGCGAACAGCAGGATCCCCTCGTAGCAGGATTCGCCGATGTTGTTCAGCGCAGGCGCCGCCGGACCGTGGTGTTCGAGGTAGCGGGCACCGAAATCCATGCCTGCCGAAGAGACCACGCCCTCAAAGTAGCCGCTGGCGGTGAACAATCCGCGCGTACTGTCCGGTCCGCCCGAGTAGAGCACGTCCTCGCCGATCATCATGCTCAACCGGATCCGGTCCGCGTCGAGGCCGGCCCGCGCGAACGCATCGTTGAAGGCAGCGCAGTCGGCGCCGACCATCAACAACAGCACCCCCTGCGCCCGCGAGTGCCGAACCATCTCGAGCGCCGCGGCGAAATCGCGTCCACCGAGCGGGACGAACGATTCCCCGACGATGTCCATGCTTGTTGAGCCGGCGAAGTCCCGTGTTGTCCTTGCTGTTTCCCGTGGCCACACGTAGTCGTTGCCGACCAGACACCAGCGGCGGATTCCCAGTTCGGCGCGCAGCCAGCTCATTGCCGGGAACAACTGCTGCTCCGGCGTCTCGCCGACCATGTAGACACCGTCGGAATCCTCGCCGCCCTCGTAGAAGGTGGTGTAAACGTATGGCACCCGACCCGCGGTCGTCGGTGTGATCACCTTGCGAGCATTGGACAAATGCCAGCCGACGACGCCGTCAACCGACCCGGAGCTGACCATCGCGTCGATTTGCGCCGCCAATACCGGCAGCGGCGACCCGGCGTCGACGGGGTGCAGCCTCACGGGCCGGTCAAGAATGCCACCTGCCGCGTTGAGGGCTGCGACGGCCAGGTCCGCGGATGCCTCACAGGACGGGCCGAACATTCCAGCCGCACCGCTGCGTGGCACGACCAGCGCAATGTCGATGCTCTGTCGAATGCGACCGAACGCCGAGATCGAATTCGTCATGGGTTTCACCGCCGCCATATATTTCTATCTGAAACATTCCCATACGGCGCTGTATAGTGTCGTTGTGGACAATAGCACCGGCGCCACCGCACTCGAGGAGTTGACGCGACTGGTGCGGCAAGCCTCACAAGAACTGGAACGGTCCATCTCAACCTGCCTCGGAGAAACCTCGACCGCCCGCTGGCATGTACTTGTCGCCGTGGCGGACTCCGCCGGCCACCCGATGACGCAACTCGCCGACGCAACACAGCTCACCGGGGCCAGCCTGACTCGGCTGATCGACGCGATGATTGCCGACAACCTCGTGCACCGCAAAGTCGACGACACCGACCGCCGGCGCGTACTCGTCTTCCCCACCAGGCGAGGACTCGCCACCCATCAGAAGATGACCCGCGCCATCGAGGCCGGCGGCCTGGACCAGTTCGCCGACGACAACGGCCGGCTGGCACGGTCATTGAGTGCATTCCTCGAACAACTGCACGACCCCGAGCCTGCCCGGATCTAGAGCCAGGAACGCTGGGGCGACTCACCGACTGGAAGGCTGGTTCGCCGGACAGTCAAAGTCGGTTTCAGAATAGATATGGGAACCGCAGATGGCGCGCCCTGTCAGTCTACAGTCTTGGAATTGCTGACTGGCGAGGCGAATTGGCAGCGGGCGCCAGTTTCCACCCTCACGATCCGAACAGTGACCCGACGCTCCCGACCGAGTCGGAACTGTCACCGCCACCGTGCGGAGGCAAACCGGCCCAGTGGCCGACACGAGGTTCGGGTCATCGAAAACAGCAGCGACTTTGTGAGTAGCTCGCACCTACGAGATGGCCTTCGTGGCGGCAAGAACTGGACCCTAGGCAAGCCCAATTCTTCGTCCGCGCAAGGGTATTTGGCCGTTACGCCACGCTCATGCCACCGCACTCATCGGTGGATCCAGGTCAAGCCGAGGCTGTCGTGGGCAGCCAGCCCGGCCTGCTAGCAGGCGTAGCGGAGTGGATGCGTGAACGTCACGGGCAAGAATTGGTGGACACCCCATTTGATGGAGGGGTGTTCACCTATGCCGGTTCGGTCTGGGCTGTAAGCGGATTGGATAGGTTGACCAGTCGGTGATCACACTTGGCGAGGACTCCAAATCACGAGAAACTGGATAGATTCCATGCTGGGTATGTGATCAGGTGTGCGAGCAGGTCTCCTCAGCTCGGAGTGTCCCATCGTGGCGTTGACCGGCCATGGAAGGCGTGCCCCCGGCCGAGGCAGCTCTCTGTAACGCTCCTCACCGCACGCGATATATACCGACCGTCCATTACTTTTCTGGGGGATTAGACATGCGCCGATCGATCTTGATGACCGCTGCCGTCTGCGCGGTCGCACTGGTGGTGGGCGCGGCGCCGACCGCGGCTGCACTGGCACCGGCTACCGCCGTGGGTGATGCGAGTCTTGCGGCGGTCGCTCGACCCATCCTGGAGCGGGCACCCCACGATCAGGCCGGTATCGCGTATATCGACTCGTCGGGAACCCGTTACGCGTATTTCGGCGCGACGGAGGATTGCGAGTACGAGATCGGCTCCATCACAAAGACTTTCACCGCTGGACTGTTCACTGAGGCGATTTCTCGCGGCGAGGTCCGTGAGGACACCAGGGTCGGCGAACTTCTTCCCGTGGGCGGCACCCCGGTCGCGGACGTGATGCTGATCGAGCTCGCAAGTCACAAGTCCGGTCTGCCACAGTTCGCCCTCACGCCCGACATGGCAGCCGGCGGGATCGCGTGGCAGCTGGAGGGGAAGAATCCCTTCACCTTTGACCGGGAAGCACTTCTGAATCAGGCACGCTGGTCACCCCTCGTCGGGCGCGGCCTCGTCGTTTCGTACTCCACGCTCGGATACGCACTTCTCGGCCAGGCGCTCGCCGCGGCCGCACACACCGACTACGCAACCCTTCTGCGCGAGCGGATGCTCGAACCACTCGGCCTCGCACACACCTGGCTGCCGTTGACGGCCGCCGACCTCCCTCCCGGCGTCAGCGCCGGATTCAATGCCCAGGGCAGGCCGCAGGACCCTGGGCCATCGACGCCTACGCACCGGCCGGTGGACTGCGCTCGACCCTTCCCGACATGGTCCGCTACACGTCGGCACTGCTGGCCGGGACGGCCCCCGGTTCGAGTGCGATGACGCCTCGATGGGACAAGATCGGCGGCACGCGAGGAGGGATGTCGTGGACGGTCTTCAACCGCGACGGTGTTGAGTACACGACGCACGCGGGCGGGACAGGCGGCTTCCAGGGCGTCATCATGATGGACCGAGCCCGCGGCCGAGCGATCGTCATCCAGACCAATCAGATCGCGAACATCGAGAGGGAGGGACTCGATCTGCTGAAAGCGCTCTGATGCCCTGGTACGCCAGAAGCTGACGCGACGTGCAAGTAGCTTCTGTTCGGGCATCGTCAGGGCAGTCGATCATCGCCCGCCCCTTCGGCACGAACGACATCTACTGCGCCTCCTACAAGTCCACCATCTGCTACCAGCTCGATCCCGCCGGTAGCCGGCACGATCTGACAACGCTCAACGCCTACATCCCACGACGCTGGGTACTGAATCCGGTCCAGAGCTAACACAACCAACAGGGGGATCTCCATGAATGCACGCAAGGTGACGCAACTGCTCGCTGCGACAGCTCTTTCCGCGGCAGTGGTCGCAGGTGCGGCGGCACCCGCATCGGCAGCGCCGAACTCGAATCCGCTTGCGCCGATCACTGCGGCCGCATCGTCCGGCAGCCTAGGGGCCCCGGAGGGGCTAACCGTCGATGCCCTCATCGCCGCCCGCAATGCGGGTTTCCCGATTTACGAGGCCGGCCAGACTGTGGTCGTCTCGGCATCGAAAATGGGCGCGACCAACGCAACCGAGTACCGGCGCGTTTACGCGATCGATGCCCTGGGCTCGCCGACAACGAAGTTCGTCACCGTCGGCGCCGTCGCCCCCGAGCGCTTCTACACCATCTCCGGATACGGCGGTGACTCCATTGTTGTCAATATGCGCCCCGTTGAGAACCCGCTCTTCCAGCGGCTCACATACGACGTGACCCCGCAGAAGTGGCTGAACAGCCCACTGATCCAGCTCCCGGGCGGCGGCCCCAGCGCCGGCATCGCCCTCGTTCGCTGACAACACCCACAAGCAACGCGCCCCGATCGAGTCCGGCGGCGTTCTGTCGCCATCGGCTGCGGAATATCGGTTTCAAGCCGAGTTGACGGTGAAGGCCCCGTTGACGGTGAAGGCTTGTTTGGCGAAGCGTTCTCCGATGAGGCGGTGTGTGGCGGCGTCCGGGTGGAGCTGATCGGGTAGCGGCAGTTCCGCGTAGTCGGCGGCACCGTAGAGCTCGCACCCATCGAGGTAGTGCAGATTGGGGTCTTCTTTGCATCGCTGCGCAACGATGCGAGCCAACTCGTCCCGGATGACGCCGAGTGTCAGCTTTCCGGCTGCCCGTTCGGCGGGGTCTCCTGTCGCCACGAAGCGTAGTTGTCCAGTGCTGAGGGCATCGAAGTCGAAGGCGCCGGGTCCGGGGGTGTCCTCGTGGATAGGGCAATAGATAGGCGAGACAACCAACAGTGGTGTGGTGGGGTGACCTTCGCGGATGGTGTCGAGAAAGCCGTGTACGGCTGGGCCGAACGCGCGCAGGCGCATCACGTCGGTGTTGACCAGATTGATGCCGATCTTGACGCTGATCAGGTCGGCCCGGGTGTCGCGTAGTGCGCGGGCGGTGAACGGGTCGAGCAGGGCGCTTCCGCTCAGGCCGAGGTTGATCAGTTCCACGCCTCCGAGGGAGGCTGCCAGGGCCGGCCAGGTGGTGGACGGGCTGGCGGCGTCGGAGCCGTGGCTGATCGAGCTGCCGTGGTGCAGCCACGCGCTGCGGCCCTCGTCCAAGGCCGACTCGACGACTGCATCTGTACGCAGGCCGACGAGTTCTGTTGTTTCGTTGTGTGGAAGCCAGATTTCGACCTTCTTCAGGCCGGCCGGCAGGTTGGCGAAGCGCACCGTTCCGACGTGTCCATGCTGCCTGTCACTGGCTCCGGTGGCCAGATCGATGGTTACCGTGTTGCCGCCCGACACGCTGGCCTGACCGGTCAGTTGGCCGTCGACCAGGAGGTCGTACACACCTGCTGGACGCGGTGGGGCGCCCACGTAGATCCGTGTGGTGGGCAGCGTGTCCAATTCGACAGAGGTGGCGCGCGTTCGGAACACCAGCCGCACGCCGGAGGGCTGAGCTTCGGCCATGGTGAGTTGTCCGTCGGCGCATTGGGCGCGCGCACGAGCAGGCAGGCGGTGGGGGAGTAGGCCGTGCTCGGTGTATTCGAGCTCGAAGGCGCCGCGCAGGAGGTCCTCGGTGATGGCGGTGGTTATCCAGTCGTTCTGGCTGTGCATGGGGTTCACCTGTAGGTCGATTCTCGTATGTTGTGGCGCCGACGTGTCCGGTAACGGGTCCGGACACAGGGCTCACTTGCTATACGAAACCATATTTTGCCTATAGGGTTTAGGCAAGCGGGTTAAGGAATCGACGGAATGGGACGCAGGACATGGCACGTGCCGGACTGACTCCGGAGCGGCTGACGCAAGCCGGCGCGGAGCTGGCCGACGAAGTCGGCTTCGAACAGGTGACGGTCTCCGCCGTCGCCAGACGCTTCGACGTCAAGGTCGCCAGCCTGTATTCCCATCTGAAGAGTTCGCATGAACTCAAAACGAGGATTGCGCTACTCGCGTTGGAGGAGATGGCCGATCAGGCTGCCGATGCCGTGGCGGGGCGCGCCGGCAGCGATGCTCTGACTGCGTTCGCGAACGTCTACCGCGATTACGCCAGGTTGCATCCGGGCCGATACACCGCTGCCCGGATGCAGATCGATCCTGAGGCCGCAGCCGCGAGTGCAGGTATGAAGCACTCACAGATGATGCGGGCAATTCTGCGAGCCTACGACCTCCCGGAACCGGACCAGACTCACGCTGTTCGGTTGATGGGGAGCATCTTTCACGGTTACGCCAGCTTGGAGATGAGCGGAGCCTTCAGTCACAGCGCCCCCGATTCTCAGGAATCGTGGTCCCGAATCCTGGACGCCCTGGACTCTCTCCTGGTCAACTGGCCCGCGAAGAAGGCGGTATGAGCTCGATGGCCGATGTCCTCCGGCCGGTTGACATCGGCCAACGAGCGCGCGGCTCGCGTCGGTTCAGGTGGTGATGGTGGCGACGGGTTCGACGCCGTAGGTTCGGGCGTAGCCGTTCTCGGTGCCGACGAGGAGGTCGACGACCTCGAAGTAGCGATCTCAGAACGGGGTTTCGCGCAGTGCGTCGATGAGGAGCTGGTAGGCGTGGTGGTCTTCTGCTTCCCATACCCAGACGTCGGTGACGCGTGCGGAGTAGAACTCGGTGTCGTAGAAGCGTGACCGTACGCCGGTGGTCTTGGCCTCCACGGCGGGTAGGACCTGGGTGGTGAAGGCGTTCACACGTTCCTGGACGGTCAGAGCCAGCCACTCGGGTGTGGTCTTGACGAGCATGAACGCCGTGACGGGTGGTTCGGTTCTTTCAGCGGGCATCAGGGTGCCTCCAAAGGTGTTGGTGCGCTGGGCGATAGGGGTTCCTGGCGACGGGTGGTGGGCCTCAGGAGCGGACAGCGGGCTCGAGGGTCTGGGCGCACCACTGCTCGAAGCTGGTGGGGGACGCGGTGTCTGGGGTGCGGGCGACTCCGGCGTCGAGGCCCTGGTCCTTGGCCCGCTTCATGTCGACGACACCCTGGACGAACGCCTCGTTGAGGCCATAGCCGACGAGGGTGGCGTGCAGCTCATCGAGCGGCTGGCGTTCGTAGCGGACGGGGCGGCCGAGCTGTTCGGTCATGATGCGGGCCAGGTCGTTGGGGGACAGGTCCTGCGGCCCGAGGACGGGAACGCTGTCGATGCCGGTCCACGAGCGGTCCAGCAGCAGGCCGGCGGCGACGGCCGCGATATCGGCGACAGCGACGATGGGAGCTTTGCGGTCGCCGTCGACGACGTCGGTGAACACGCCCTTGTCGCGGATCGAGTCGGACTCCTCCAGGAGGTTCTCGAAGAAGGACGGGTTGGCCAGGGCCCGGTAGGCGACGCCGGTGCCGGCGATGAGGTCGTCCATGGCGAGGGAGGCGGTGACCAGGCCGGCGCGGTCGGCGACCGGGGTGCCGCGGCCGAGCGCCGAGACCCCGACGACATGGCCGACGCCGTGGGCGGCGAGCGCCGCCGCGGCGGCGCGGCTGAAGCCGCTGTAGCCGTCGTGTGGGGTCTGGGAGGCGTCCGGGGGGACGAGCCAGAAGACGGCGTCCGCGCCCTCGAAGGCCCGGTCGAGGACCCTCGCGTCTGCGTGCGAGCCGGTGATCACCTCGATGCGTCCGTGCGCCGCGTCCGGGAGCCGCGCGGGATCGCGCACGATCACCCGCAGTTCCTCGCCCGCGGCGGGGGCGGACTCGAGGAGCTGGGAGAGCAGGGGACGGCCGATGTTCCCGGTAGGAGCAGTAATAACGATCATGAAAGCCTCGCAGGTCGTGTTGGATCGGACACCCGTCATCCTGCGGAGAGTCAGGCATTGCCACAATGGGAACTTCAGCACTTAATCATTGACTGAAATGGAATGATGCTGGTGAACCGCCCAGATCCGGTCATCGACGCCAATCTCGCCATCGCGCTGGACGCCCTGCTGGCCGAGCACAGCGTCACCCGCGCCGCCGCCCGCCTGCACACCTCGCCCGCCGCCATGAGCCGCGCCCTCGCCCGCCTGCGCCGCATTCTCCAAGACCCCCTCCTGGTCCGGGCCGGACAGACCATGGTCCCCACCCCGCGTGCCCAGGCCCTGCGCGACGAAGCCGCCGCAGTGGTACGCAGCCTCGGAGCACTGCTCAGCCCCGGGACGGGCGTCGACCCCGCCGGCCTGAGCCGCACCTTCACCCTCCAGGCCGCCGACCTGGTCGGCGCGGCACTGGCCCCCCGACTGCTGCAACTGGCCCAGCAGGAGGCGCCGGGGGTCTCGTTCCGGCTCCTGGCCGAAGAGCTGGAGGCCGGATCCGCACTCCGCGACGGCCGGATCGATCTGGAGATCGGATCCATCGACCACGTAGATCCCGAAACCGAGGTCGAAGAACTGGTCAGTCTGCGCATGGTGGCGGCCGTCCGGCCCGGCCACCACCTCACCGAAGAACCCTTGACCCCGGCCCGGCTCGCGGCGGCCCAACACGTCGCGGTCAGCCGCCGTGGCCGGTTCACCGGCCCTCTCGACACGGCGCTGGCCGGGCAGAACCTCCGACGGCGGGTCAGCGTCGTCCTCCCCAGCCACCTGGCCGCCATGACCCTCACCGCCCGCAGCGACATGGTCTGCCTCGTACCCGCCGCACTCCTCGGTGCCGACCCGTCGCCCCTCACGGACGACGCGACCGCCCTCGGACTGCACCTCCTCGAGATCCCCCTGGCGCTGCCGCCATTGACCATCGGCATGGCCTGGCACCCCCGACACACAGCCGACGGAGCCCACCACTGGCTCCGCAACACCATCCGCCGGACCCTTCGCACGCCTAGGAGCCCAACCACACCATCTGACTGAGGCATCCCTTGCCTCGTGCTCATTTCTGAGGCTCAGGAACCTCGTATCAGGAGCGTTTCGTATCCCGCCGGCCTCGCGACGAGTCGGTGCTGGGGACTGCAGGCGTGCGTTCATCGACGTTTTCGTTTGCCAGGGGTGTGAGCTGCTCGGGGCGCACCGGCGTTGTGTCGGCTGTTAGTGGGCGCCCAGTGCGTCTAGGATCATCGGCCGGGCCTTGGCCAGCTCGTCTTGCCAGTAGCCCCACGAGTGCGTGCCGGTGGCCGGGAAATCGAATTGGGCCGGCAGGCCGAGGGTGTTTAGTCGGATCTGGAACGCGCGAGTCTGTGCGAGAGACAGGGCCTCGAGGGCCATCGCGCTGGCGTTGTTGACGTGCCCGCCCACACCCTGTGGGTTGTCATGCTGCCCGGGTAATCCGCTGGCCGCGGACACGTAGATCGGTAGGCCTGCGAGCTGAGGAGCGAACATGAACGGGTCGTTGCGCAGCCAGCCCGTGCCCCACGGCGGGCCCCACATGGCGTCGGCGTTGAACCCGCCACCGCTGAGCATCGCGACGCGAATTGCCTCCCGCATGCCCGGGGCCGACAGGTTCAGGTAGCCGGAGAGGGAGCCAGCGGCCTTGAACTGGTCCCGGTGGTGCGCAGCGAGCGACAGTGCGGCCGAGCCGCCCATAGATAGCCCGATGACTGCGTTGTTCGTGCGGGAGACCCCACGGGTGGCCAGGTAGTCGGGAAGCTCGTGGGTGAGGAACGACTCCCACTTGTACGTCGTCCTCTGACCGTTGAGGTTGGACGGCGCGATCCAGTCTGTGTAGAAGCTCGACTCACCGCCGACGGGCATCACCAAGGTGACGTTGTCGCCCGCGAACTGCCGGGCGGCATCGGTTTCGAGGTTCCACCCGTTGACGTCGTCCCGGGCCCGCAGCCCGTCGAGCAGGTAGAGCGCGGCGTCGCCGCCGCGCCTGGCCCACTGGATCTGGACCTTGACCGCTCCCATCGCCGACCTGATGGTGACTTCTTCGTAGCCGCCGGTCGGTGCGCGGTGCGTGATCGGCACAGCCGCGGCGACGGCTGGCCCAGAGGTTCCGAGTGCTCCCGCCATTGCCACGACGAGCGCTCCAGCTGTAACCGCGACTCGACGCGCTGGTGAGGTTGTGTGCCTGCGCACCATCTGATTTCGCCTCTTCGTCTCTCTGGTCAGCAGTTCGAGGTCGGGGCGATGCCGGCGAATCGGTCCTCGAGGAACTTCAGTGCGCCGGGAAGGCCGATCGCCGCGGCCGAGAGGTGTTCCGGGCTCGAGACCACCTCGGACTGCACCGGCACACCCGCGTCGCAGTAGCGGCGCATCGTGTTGGTGATCGAGTCGACCGGGATCAGAGGGTCGGTCCCGGAGTGCCACTCGTACACAGGCGCATTCGGCACCGAGGCGACGTCCTCAACGCTGTTCTCGGCGAGCACCGCCTGCACCGGCGGGCTGTCGAGCAACGCGCGTCCGATGGCCGGGTCGGCGACATCGGCGATGCTGCGTCCAACGCCGTAGAGCATGATCTCATTGGTGCACGCGTTGGCGATGCGGTCGCGCAGCTCCTGCCCGGCCGCATTGAGCTGGGACGTGATCGGCATCCGGTCCGGGTACTCGCGCTCGAGGCCGAGCGCGGCGGCCATCGCAAGCCCGAACGCCGGATGGCGGACTTCGCCGAGGGCCTTGGCCATCTTGTCGATGTTCATCGGCGCACCGCCGTATGCACTGCCGGCGAGCTTGAGCTCTGGGGCGTACGTCGGGGCGATCGCCGCGGCCATCGCGGTGGCCATTCCGCCGCCGGAGTAGCCGGCCATTCCGACCGGGCTGGCGGCGAGCCCGAGCGCGGCGTGCCGCTGGACGGCCCGGATGCCGTCGAGAGTGATCTGTCCACCGACCTTCGCCGCGCCGTATGCACTGGTCGGCCCGAGGTGGTCCGGGACGGCCACTGACCAGCCCTTCTGGATTGCGACGTTCAGTCCAGGCGCCTCCCGGATCGCGAGCTTCGGGTCGTCGGTGTACATCGCCGTCGACGGCGCGCAGCCGAGTCCGAGGGCGTTGATGATGTGTTGATAGGACAGCAGCGGCCGCCCCGGTGCCGCGTTCCGCGGCGAGAACACCGTGGTCACAGCCGAAATGGGCTTACCCTCCGAGTTCGTCGACCGGAACTTCAGCTGCACGGCGTCGGTGTCGATGAACCCGAACGGTGCAGGGACCGGCCGCGCGGCCAGTACGTCACCGGGCTGGCGGTCCGCGATGTCGGCCGGCGCGTCGTAGAAGCCGTCCTGGAGCGAGGCCGGGTAGATGATCGGGCTCGCGCTCGCGGCCGGTGCCGCGGCCAGGACCGCCGTGGCGGCGGCCGCAGAGGCGGCGATGGCGGTACCGACCCTCCTGGTCCGGGATCCTGAAGTGGCAGTTCGCATTCTCATCCTTCGTCGGGGTGCCCAGCACCGTGCGCCCCAGCAGCGACGCTGGCACAAGGCAGATACGTCGTTCGCCCGGCCAAGCGGTGCATACAGCCCGCATTGGCCAGGGCTGTGGCCGTTTCGGACGGGTACACCGGTCGGGTGAGGTGGACACTGTGGCTGGTTTCCACAGCTGAACTCAACGGGGTGTCTGGGACAACTCGATCGAGTAGGGCCGCAGCCAGGTCCTCGTGGGGGTGTCATGGCGGCCTGCGGCCATGCGCTAGCAAGGTTATCGAAGAATGTGTGACCACACGGCCTAGAATTAACAGTGTCAACCTGTCAATGTTTCGCAAACTAGTGTTTGTGTTCAGAAGCACTCGACGGTATGCGCGAACTTTAAGCTGGCTCAACTACTCTGGGATCGCCAAATAGGCTCAGTTTCTAATCCGTCTGGGGTGCAGTGGATTTGAGGCAATGGTGCCCCACGGCTGTGGCATGGAGAAAGGTTGGGATCGTGCGCGGAAGGTCGCAATCCGGCCAACTTGCCCATCTCGGCTGACGAATTGGTTTGCAGCCCAGAGGTGCCCCCGTGTCACATGATCTCGGCGGGGGTCTACGTGGGGATCACTGATCGCTACAGCAAAGCTCAGTGTGAACGTCACGCATGATGCATTGTGTTATACGAAATCAACTGTTGAGCAATAAAATGGGGGTTTCATCGCAAACACTCTGGTGACCTGCGGAAATATGTCGACCGTGTGACTTGTTTATAGCTGCGGTTTACGGTCCAAACCCGCGCCAAAGCGGTGCCGATCACGACCGAAGTGGGGGAGCTGGTCCTCGCCTGACCAGGCCGGCCACGGCGCCCGCGTACCCTCAGGTGTCGGGGCCGTCGTGGTGACCGGTCCGCCAGCCTGGCCTCCGCGACCACTCGCCAGCTGGCTTGTGTGCGATGTGCGTCAGCCTGTTTCGCGGCTGACCGATCCGGCCGCCAACGAACTCCGAGATGGACCGCGGGATCCCCGAACGGGCTCTGACCACTACCCGATCACAATGACCTTGAGCTTCCGCCAGAACCCGTGCGTCGAGGCCACCTTTTGACGCCAGCGAGTGTGGTACTTATAGCTCTGGCTCGTAGCTCCTGCGTACCCGCGGGCGGCGATACCCTTACCGACCGCGGTCTCAGGCGAGTCGCCGCCCAGCAGCGATGCGCCGGCCCCGCCATACATCGTCAGTTCTTTGTGCGTCAGCTTCCGAGGCTGTGCGGCTGGAGCCTTCTCGGACTTGGCTTTGTTACTTCGTCGCATCTCCACCAACCTCCCTTTGCCATCGAGTCTGTCACGTGGTCATCGATCGCGGTCGAGCCATCCGACACGCGCCCCGAGGGGATCAGCGGCCGGATTACCGTCCAACCGCCGATCCCCAGGGCGCGGCTACACGGCCGACAACTCAGCCTGTGACGCAGATGGGTCCGGAAACATCGACCCAGTTCCCATTCCCGCCTTCCCAGAAGCGTGCGCACCAGAGCGCTCCCGCATTGCCTGGTGCGTATCCGACCCAGGTGTCACGCTCACCCGGACCCCAACCGCGGTTGACGCCGTTGTACACAAAGCCGTTCGGCCCCCAGAATTGGAAATGCCCGACGCGGGAGATCCCACCTTCGAGCCGACCCTGCATCTGCGCGACGTCGTGCGCCCACGGATTGAAGCTGTTGAACACCGTTGTGTTGCAAACCTTCACGCCACCACCGCACACCTCTCGCACCCAGTTGGAGCGCGGAGCTACCTCCCCTGGCTCAGACAGAGGGGGCAAGATCCCGCATGGATCGAAGTTCTGGTGACGATGGTTGACGGCCCGACGACCCCGGTGCAGGGGATCGTGCGGCCCTACCGGCCGAATGACGAACCGGTTCGCGTCAAATGCGCCACATACGGGGAGGATCCGGTGCTGATGTGCCTGAATCCCGACGGTGCGTGGCTGACCCGCGACGGATGCAAGGCCCGCCTCGAAACCCTCGACGGCACGGTGAAGTTTCTGTACGACGGGCAGACGGCGTGGTATTTCGCCGAGGGGTCGGACCGGGGCGGCAGTCCTCCCGCAGCGGGGTCGTATTCTCCCGGTCCGGGAGAGGAGTTGGTGTTCACGCCGCCGGAACGGCATTGGGTGGGCCGCAACTTTGCCCGCCCGACGGGCCCGGTGGTCGATGTCGAGTTCCTCGGGCGCCACTGCTGGTAGGTCGAGCCGGCACCCGCAGAGAGTCCGAGCCCACCCGTCGGCGGGTGTCGATGCTGGGTGGAGGCCTGATGGATGGTCTCCTGGATGGATGGATGGAATGGAGGGGTGTTCACCAATGGCGGAGCGGGCTGGGCTGCATGCGGATTGGATAGGTTGACCAGTTGGTGATCACACTTAGTGATGGCTCCAGATCACACAAATCTGGAAGGTTTCCAATCTCAGTTGCTCGCAGAACCGGATGGGGAGGACTAACTGGACGAGCTGCCGGGCGTCGGGGTTGTGGGCTGAGGCGCGGACGTCCCGATCTCGACAAGTTGCACGGTCGGTCCTACCTGTAGATCGGCCTGAGGACCGGACAAGGAGCGGGTTCTCATGAGCCCGTCTTGTCCAAGCTCATGAACGGCGCGCGCGCTCGACCCTTCCGGCAGAGTCACATGCAGGGGTGCAGCCGGCACCTGTACCTCGCGATCAGCGTTGACGTCCCAAACGGGTGCAGCGCGCCAGACGGCCAAGAAGAACGTGCCGTCAGACTTTTGGAGCAGCGAGGTCTGGATGTCGCGCGCTTGAGTTGCGAGCGAGTAGTCGAGCCGGCCCGGCTGGAAGTTCGCCCCCTGTGGGTCGGACAGAAGGTGAATCAGGCCCTGAAGAGCCTTGAAGGACTCCTTCGGCTTACCCGTGGAGTCGAGCAGCCCGAAGTTCGCCTCCTTGTCGTTCGGATTGGCCTTCTGGTCGGCCAACTCGTACAAGAAGGCCCGCCTGATCCCCGCGTCGTAGCTGCCGAGAAGGAGTCGCGGGATATAGGTGGCTGCAGCTGTTCGGCTCACGCCTGAGTCAGATGTGGGGCTGTTGTAGTAGCCGGTCTCGGTGCTTATCACCGGCCGCTGCGCTGTGACGGGTCGTGCGATGTAGTTGAGGTTCCAGAGCAGGCTCCCATAGCCGTTCGGGCCCCATCCTTGCGTCTCTGGGTTTCTGTCGGACGGGTAGTTGTGGATGTTGCCGTAGTCGGAAAGGCCACTCAGATCGTCTAGGGCCCGAGTGGATTCGGTCTTGGTCAACGAGGGCCCGATGATTCCGATGCCATTCAGGGTCGGAGTAGATCGCACCGTTGAGGCCAGTTGCTCCTGAACGGTGCGCGTCCTTGCCGCCCAGTCTGAGACTTTTTGTGCATCTGGTTCGTTGACGCCTTCGAGTGTTCTGACGGCGTTGTTTCCGCCAGACCACGCGACGACATCAGCCAGCTTGTTGAAGTCGGTGGCTTGGCCCCGAGGTGTCTGCATGGAGGAAATGAGGTTGAACTTCATGCCGGACTGAGCGAGGTCGCGCAGGCGCTGATAGTAGGTCGAACTAGCGCTAGCTGCCGGATCGGTAAAGATCCCGTCACGGAGGTTCTTCACCCCCAGCTCGAGCAGCCTGGGCTTGATGATGTCGTTGTATCGGTCATAGATGGTGTCGGTGTAGTGCAGGTGGACATTGACGCCGATCGAGTCGACGAACGCCGCGGCGGAGGATGCCTGCTGGCCAGGACTGGAGGTCGAAGCAACCGGAGTGGCGGCCGCGCTCGGCGCGGATACGAGCAGGGACGTGGCAGTGAGGGCCGCCACGACAAAGCCGACCACGACGCGAGTTGGTGAGGTGCGATGCATGCCCATGCGACCATGATGTCGGCTTCGGACCGTTACGTCCGCACAGGGCCGCGTGGGCCTGGCAGCGAGGTCTTGTCCAGACGTCTGGACAAGTTCGATACTTAGGCTGCAGTCCCGCTGCGGTGCGCGCCCTTCACCCGGCTTCGGCCTGTTGGCCCACGATGGGCGCCCCGACGGCACTCGTACTCGGGCTTGGTGCGGGTTAAGTGCCGTAGAGATGTCAGCGGTGACCGGCGCAGCGGTTCGTACGCGACGACAATATGTGCTCATCTCGGTGCCAGGTCAGCGGGCGCGCATCGTACCGGTTCTGGACCGGTAGGCCCCGACGGTGCTTGAAGCTGCGCACCGTGTCCGCACTGGCCAGCAGATCCGGACGATGACCACAGATGGCCGGTATCTGTCGGAAATGATCTCGAGCTGTTCAATACCAGTTGCGCTGCAGTCAGTTACAGCTTCTCTGCACTAGTCAACGGAGGGCTGGGTGCGAAGCGGCACGGGACGCAACGCACAGACACTGGCTCTCGTTGTCACCGCTGACTCAATCTCGGTCGCACCCGCCGTCCGAGAATAGACGAGGAATCCGTGCGCTACCTCCAAGCCCGAGGTTCCCCTCGGGCCCGAGCCTTCGCGCCAACAGGCGTAGCGGAGAGCATCGCCCGCCACAACCCGCGAAGGGCCCAGATTCCCTGGACTGACATGCAGGAGGTGTCGCCGGAACGCCTGTGCCGGCCTCACGTTGTCGAGATGCGGGAAGGGGCAACGGAACGCCGGGTCGCTTTGCCGAAGTTCGGACATGTCGAATGATTGCACCAAATAGTTGAACCCCTTTGTATTCGACGAGCCTGCGAATGTTGTCCTGGATCGCTCGGGGATGAGCACCTCGCCCGGGATTTACAAGAATCCCGTGTGGATTATCCCTGATTTCGGTGTGACGACATGCGGGAGATTGACGCACATTGTTCGTTAGGGGCCCGTACTGTTGGCCGCCAATCAGCTGTAGCCATGGCTGATTTTGCATAGCGAAAGGGTGTTCACGAGTGGCGATCTAGAAGACGAAGGGCGCGGGCAGCTGTCGCTGCTACGTCACGCTCGCCATGGGCTTGGGGGTAGCCACCCTGATGCCGGGGATGGCTCGAGCGCGCATGATCGGCAACTTCAACGTCGACGGCGCGATCGAGTACGAGTATGAACCGTCCCGGGTTGATGCACCCAAGTAGCCAACGTGTGCATCAACCCGGGACGGTCCACGTCCGCTCAATTGAGAAATGGGGAGGACAGGCCAGGGCTCCGCATCTGGTCTGTCCCATAATGATACGAGCGACCGATCCGCCACACTGTGGTCGATTGACTCGACGAAGACCACTGATGGGGACGAGTCCGTAGCCTGTGAGGATCTGGGGGAAGTCGAGCGGGCTGCATGATGGGGGAGAAGCGCGTGATCGAGGCACACCGATTGACAAAACGTTACGGGTCAACGCGTGCCGTCGACGACTTGTCGTTCACCGCGCGAGCGGGTCGGGTCACGGCGCTCCTTGGCCGCAGTGGGGCAGGGAAATCGACCACCCTGCGGATGTTGCTGGGACTCGACCACCCCACCAGCGGCCACGCGCTCATCGGCGGACGCCCATTGCGGGACCTGGAACGACCGTCCACAGAGGTGGGGGCGATACTCGATGCAGACTGGATATATCGATACCGTTCTGCCCGCACGCATCTGCGCTGGGTGGCACTGACAGGCAGGATCTCCCTGCGACGTGTAGACGCCGTGTTGGAGCAGGTCGACCTGACGTATGCGGCGGACGAGCGGATCGATACCTTCTCCGATGGGATGCTGCAACGGCTCGGTGTGGCGGCGGCGCTTCTCGGAGACCCGTCCGTGGTGATCGCTGACGCGCCCTTCGACGAACGTGGGCAAGGAGATGTCGCGTGGATCCGAGGGATGCTCGCACAGTGTGCCCGCGACGGGCGCACGGTACTGGTGTCCGGCCGTTCGGTCCCTGAGATCGCGATACTCGCCGACGACCTGGTGATCGTCCATCACGGCCGCGTTGTCACGCAGTGCACGACCGACGAATTCATCGCACAGGCAGGCGGCGGCATGTTGAAGGTGCGATCACCACAACTGTCGAAGCTCGACGACGCGCTGCGCGCCAAGGGAATCCCAACGTTCAGCAGCCCCGACCTGCACGTCGAGTCTGAGACAGAGCAGGCACCGAGCCTGTTGGTCGCGGCCACCAACCGCCGCGAGGTGGGGACGATCGCCGCAGTACACGAACTCGAACTCTCGGAGGTCGCGACGTCCGACAGCTCACTGGAGGATGTGTTCGTGAATCTGATCAGCGACGCCGACGGTACGACCGCCCGTGACTGACATGCGAGGGCGAACCTCAGAAACGGAACTGGTGCACATGCTCGCCGCTGAAGTCGTCAAACTCGTCTCCATGCGATCGACGCGGTGGTGCGGCGCACTGATCGTGGTCTTGGCGTGCAGTTGGGCCGTGGTGTGGGCGGGAATACACCGCAGGGCAACCGATCTAAGCATGCCCGAGTTCGCGGACAACATGCGAGCATCAGTCAACAACACACAGGCCGGCTGCATCGCTGGCCTTGTGGTCGTCATGATCATGGCTGTCCTCGCGGCGACCACGGAATACCGAACTGGGACAATCAAACTCACATTCCTAACGACTCCTAGTCGCGGCAAAGTGGTGTTCGCCAAGACGGCTGCCGTCGCTCTCTTGGCAGCGCTGATCGGCGAAGGCACCGCCTGGCTCGCCTACGGAACTGCCAAGCTCGTCAATCCCAGCGGCGTCGCGTCCATCACCACAGGTGCGCAGTTGCGCGCGGTCGCAGGGGTTGGACTGGTTTACATGGTCGGTGCCGCAACAGCTGTCGCAGTCGGGATGCTCATCAAGAACACCGTCGCCGCTGTAGCGCTCATCGTGCTCTACCCCTTGCTCATCGAGAACGTCGTCTCCGCTATCCCCGGTGTCGGATCCGCCATCGAGCCGTGGCTGCCCTTCACGGTAGCCCTGCACTTCCTGTTCGACAGCACCCCGGAGTCGCTCGAGAACGCCGCGATCCTTCCAGGCTGGTGGGCGTTCGCGTATATCACGACGATCGCCACGGTCCTCACCGCAACTGCGTCGATCGTGATCACAAAACGCGACGCTTAGGCGCCACCCCAGGTAGGCGCAAGCTTGTCCCTCCGCAACGCTGGATACGCCCCGACTATCGGCTACGTAGGAAGCTGACCCCATGCGACACACCTTGACCCGATCCGCAATCCTGACCATAGGGAGCTGACCACCATGCGACTCACCTTGATCCGATCCGTATTCCTGACCGTGGGGCTATTCCTGGCCGCAGCCCCTGTAGCCGCCCACGCCCAAGACTCCATCGGTGGCGGGATCCTTCCCGCAAGCGGCAGCTCCGTCCAGTCGGGTTCCGCTACTCTCTGGGAGGCCAATTGGTTCAACCGGACCTTCAGCCCGCAGCAGATCAAGGAGTGCTGGGACGCTGTCGCTGCCTCAGGCGGCGTCTCTACCGGGAACATGCCAGGCCCGTGCCCCAATCAACCGATCACCGACATGGACCTCGCATTAGGAAACCTGATGTTCGGCTCCGCGGTTTGATTCAGCGCACCGCCTGTCGGGTCGGCACCACGTCGCGTGGTGGTGGTGCCGGTATCCGCTCGATTGTGGCTTGATCGCCCGGCCCTCGTAACGGCGCTGCCGCAGGAAATGCCTGGAACTGATCCCCGATGCCTCGCATCAGCTGCCTGAGCACTCCATATTCTTCCGCCGGGTCGAGATGAGGGGCGACCTCAGCGATCGTTTCGACAGGTCGTCGCCCATGGGTCGCCGCCCAGGTCATCTCCAAGGGAACCGACCGCATCGCGCACCAGCGACTCCAAACCTCCCGGTAGCCGCCGTAAGAGTCGATCAGCACGCCATCAACGTCAAAAAGTACGGCTCGCACGTCAGGATGCTAGTCGCCGCTGGTAGCCACCCGAATCGGTGCTCGACTGCGCGCTGTTCAACGATCCCCAAACGGGACACGCGAGTGATGGCAACCTTTCGCATGCTCTCGAACGTCTACATGGTGAGGACGGTTGAAGGGAGGGTTGTATGGGTGTCGAAGATCTGGAGTCGTGGGTATCGGGACAGTTCGCCGGGGCGGCGCGCCGGTTACAGGTTCGGCTGGGCGGTTGGGCAGATGGCGAGGACGCGGTCCAGGAGGCGCTGGTCCGCGCCTGGCTGAGCACTGAGCGTGGAACTCCCATCGGTTCGCTGGCGCCGTGGATCTCGACCGTCGCACACAACGCGGGCATGGACGAGCTGCGTCGCCGCCAACGGGAAGAGGCTGCTCTGCTGCGTACCGCGCTGTACGCGCAGCCAGCGGTCGTCGACGCCGATAGATTCTCCCGCTTGGACGAGGTAGCGGAGGCGGTCAAGGCGCTTCCGTCACGACAGGCACAGGTACTCGTCCTGCACTACTACAGCGACCTGAGCGTCGCCGATATCGCTGCCCGCCTCGGAATCTCGGCGAGCATCGTGAAAAGCACCCTGCACCGAGCACGCGCGACGCTTGCGACCGTTTTGCCCCACCCCACACGAGACAGGAGCACAAAGATGAACGGCTGGACTATTGCGGGAAGCCACCCCGCCGACTACACATTCGACAAGACGACCGAATCTGTCGGTGGCAAAGCCATTGCTCAACTGCGGTGCACCGCTGATTCGCCACAGGGCTTCGGTACCGCGACGCAGAACATCGCCGCCGACGAGTACGTCGGGTGTCGGATCAGGTTCGCCGGCTCCCTCCGCGGCGGTGACGTTGGAGGGTGGGCCGCACTGTGGCTGCGTATCGACGGGCCCGCCGGGGTCGAGGCATTCGACAACATGCAGGACCGCGCGGTGCGCGGCACTACCGGGTGGATGAGCGCGGAGATCGTGCTTGACGTCGTTCCGCAGGCGCGCGGCATCGCCTTCGGTGTCCTGCTGTCAGGCGCGGGAGCGGTCGACATTTCAGGCCTGACATTCGAGAAGGTCGGAACCGATATACCCACGACCGGCCCAACAATCACCGAACCAGTCAACCTCGACTTCAGTCGCTGACCACCGTCCTGATCCAGGTAAAACCGGTGATGCAGGACGGGAGCTACCATCGGGATACGAGGGCGCATCGGATCCCGGATTCGACGGTTGATCCTCCGCGGCCTCATGGGGGACCGAAAGCCAAGTGCCTACTCATGCATCTCGCCGCGGCGCCCGGATGAGACTCGTGGGCCGATCTTCGGGTGAACACCCTATGGGATGGATGGAATGGACGGCTGGATGGATGGAGGGGTGTTCACCTATGCCGGTTCGATCTGGGCTGCATGCGGATTGGATAGGTTGACCACTCGGTAGTCACACTTAAGGACGGCTCCAAATCACACAAATCGGGATCCGTTCCAAGTTGGTGGCCGTCAGGACGCGACTAGGGCGTGTCTCCTAAAGCCGGTGATGGTTCGCGCGATGGTTCTTGAGTGAGTCGCGAGTGGGGACGCACCCTAGAGTCCCCGGAGCCCGAGCAGCCGACTCGCGAGGCGAGGTGGTCGATCCCCTCGCCCCCTCAGTCGATCTACGACCTCAGGCGTGTGGGGTGGGAACGAGTCGAGGATCTCAGCGGGCCCGAACGCGATGGATTCGCCTGGTTTCGCGCGGTCTTGAGCATCCGTCCAACCCGTGATGAGGAGATACCATCCCGCTTCCGCGACTACTGGCGAGTCTGAGGTCAAAACCGCTTCGATCTCCACGACGCCGTCGCTGAGCGTGGCGACATCCTCGACCGTCCGAGATATCACCACGATCTTCGCCGATGGATCGCTGTTCCATACCGTCGCGTTGGCCCACCGCTTGAAGAGCTCGGCTTCCTTGCGTTCTCGGGCATCTTGACGCCACCAGAATGCGAGGAGCCCAGCCACGATGAGTCCAGTGGAGCCCCAGAGTACGAACTCGAACATGTCCGCATCATAGGGATCGATACGCCAGCCTCTCCGAGAGGCGGGCGTATCCGAGGAGAGCTGCCGAGGTCGGCGACTAGCGCGTCAACGAGCACGATCAGAAGGCGATGAGTGTGAACAGTCCGAAGCATCCTGGCGCCGCCGTGGGCGATGACCAAGCATTTAGGGGACACGCCTTAGGCGTCCGATGGGAGCAGCTCCACGATGGATGGAATGGATGGAAAGGCATCGATGGAGGGGTGTTCACTCATGCCGGTTCGATCTGGGCTGCATGCGGATTGGATAGGTTGACCATTCGGTAATTACACCTAAGAAGGCTCCAGATCACACAAGTCTGGATCAGTTTCAGGCTGTTGGTATTCGGGTGATTGACAGTCGCCGGCACCTCGCCGCCGAGTCGCCACCGGGACGATCCTGGAGAGACTCGGTGCGAGGTGCCCGAGACATCGCGGTCAGAGGTGGTGCCGAAGGAAGGTGAGAGTCGGGTCGAGCGCAGCGTCGGAGTAGGCGACCGCGTGCTTCGATCCTGGTAGCACTTGGGTTTCGGCCGGCGTCCCCACGTCCCGCAGCCGCTCGGCGAATGCGGTCATCTGCTCGACAGGAATGAGCTCGTCAGATGAATTGAAAAGGAGCACCGGCGGATTCCCCTCCGACACGTGCCGGATCGGAGATGCCTCGGCAGCGTCGTCGGCGCACCGGTTCACGGACTCGCTCGATACCCCGGACAGGGCCGGGGTGGGGACGCAGCCGAGGTAGGCGGCGGATGCGCCGAGCATGAACGCGTCGCCCTTCGGAGAGATCTGCGCGGTCAGGTCGTAGGGACCGGACCACCCGACCACTGCCTGCAGTGGGGCGTTGCCTGCGGTCACGGCCTGCATCAGCAGGTGCGCGCCCGCAGAGGTTCCGAGGCCACCGATTCTGTCGGCGTCCATCCCGAAGTCGTCCGCGTGTGTGCGGATGTACTCGATCGCCGCTGTCACCTCCAGGAATTGGCGAGGATTCCTGGGCGCATCGAGGTTGTAGTCGATGTTGAACACGACGAAACCGTCCGCAGCGGCGCGGCGGGCCTGACTGTCTAGCAAGGTGCGTGAGCCTCTCGCCCATGCGCCACCATGCACCATGACGATTGCCGGCGCCGGGGACGCGGACGGGTCCGCGGGGGAGTAGACGGTCATCGCCTCGGAGCCCCCGGTGGTGGGGTACTCGAGATCGACCGTGGTCACCGACTCGGGTGTCGAATCGGTGTGGACGGGCGGTTCGGGGATGCCTGCGGAGGCGACCTCCGATCCCAGTGCCGTGAGCGTGACCGCGAGAGCGGCCGCCTTCAGCAGGCCGATCGATTGCCGCCGCGCGGCGGCTAGCATGATGTGCGCCTGTTCATGAATTCCATTTGATTCCTTTCATTTCCCACGTGTATCGGGGCCTAGTGGGGCAGCCGAAGCTTGTTGCCGTTGATCTCGGATTCGATGTATCCGAGCAGCTGCGTCCCGTCGGGTCCCTCGCTGGGGAGTTCGGGGTCGTCCGAGCCGACGCCGGGAATCGCCGTCGCGTCCGCCCGCAGATAGCCGTTGTTCCGGCCGCGGCTCGTGAGATCGGCGGTGTAGTGGCTCTGGCCGATCATGCCGACAGTGGTGTAGACGGCCCGTTCGGTTCCGTTGATCGTCGATGCACCGTCGTCCGAGAAGTCATGGTAGGCAACATCGATGATGGTCTCCTTCGGGTTCTCCGGGTTCTGCTGCGCGGTGATCGCGACGGACCCGCTGTGCTTGCCTGGGCGAGATTCCGGCAACTCGGTGGCCGCAGGAACGTGATTGTGCAGCGGGGGTGCCCACGTAGGTGTCGGAGCAGTGTCCGGCCGGGGCAAAGGCGGGGTCGTTCCGTGACCGCTCAGGTGAGCAACGACCATCCGCGACGGCAGGTTGAGTTCGGACCCGATCCGCTTCTCCCAGAACAGGATCTTGCTCCCGTCCGGTGACCAGTGCAGCTTCATGCGTCCGTCCCATCCGTCCGGTACGGAGTCCGGTGTCAGGGGCTGGCCGAGGCCTCCGTTGGCTTCGGAGCCGGTACGCACCAGCCACGGTTCGAGCAGGTGCGGGTACTGCCGCCGCTGCTTGAAGAGTGTGTAGAACAGCTGTTGGGTGCCCGGTCCGATGAAGTTGGGGCGCTCGAGTTGCGAGACTGTCTCGAACAAGCCCGCGGTGCGGCCGGTGCCCACGACGTACCATTCGCCGTTCGGGGAGAAGGTCATGTCCTCGTCGTAGTCGAGCGCGTATGTCACTCTCGACTGTTCCCCGGTGGCGAGATCGATCTTTACGTTGTCCGGATTGTTTGACTCGAAAGGACTGCGGGTGAATGCCGTGACGATCACCGACTTACCGTCCGGTGTGAAGTTCTTCACCTCGCCGAGTTCGGAGACCACCCGCGCGTCGCTGATGGTGTAGCCGTCGTCGTGGCGCTGGAGCTGCCCCACTGTCGACAACATCACAGGCTCACCCTTGGTTGACGCCCGGAGTTGCGTGAACGCGACCTGCTTGCCGTCGGGGTTGATCCGGAATTCGCGTCCACCCTGAATGACGTAGCCGGTGCCCGGATCCGGCACTCGAATGGGCAACACCTCGGGATCCGCGCAGTCGCCGATGTCGTTGTGGCACTCCAGCACAGCGACGCCTTGGGCGTTGAGCCCGGTGTTGAACAGGATCCGTGTGTTGTCCGGGAACACTTGTGGTTGGCTGAGGGGCTTGGTGATGTCCGGTACCAGGCCGCAGCTCAGACACGCGAATCCTGTTCCGTCCTCACGGATCCTCATGATTTCTGCTCGTGGTGCGTCGTCGAGCCACCCCGAGAACACGACCCATTTGCCGTCACGACTGTACGAGGGGTTCTGTGGGTTGCTGACGTTCGGAGGGACTGAAATCGTCTCAAGCCTGACCCCTGCTTCTCCGGGAGCCGTCGATCCCGAGCCGGTCGAGCCCGTGTCCGTCGAACCCGTCGCCGTCGAACCGGCGTCCACGAAGCCGGCGAAGGGCAAAGCCCCCGGAGCCGGAGTCGCACTGATCGTGATGCAGAAGAGGGCAGCGCCAACCGCTGCCGACCTGGTTCTCCATTTCATGGTTCTGCTCCTGAATTGGGCGCGTAGGGGAAGGTGGTGCGTCGCGGTGGGGACGGTGGTTGCCATGGTCTCCGTCCGAAGGTCTCTGGCCCCGGGGGCCCACGAAGCACCTCATATGTACCTAGGTATATATACCTTAGTACATATGAGAAACTTCGGTATGGGAATCGACAAGGTGCTTCTCGGAGTGCTCGCCATTCGGCCGTCTACGGGATATGACCTGCACAAATGGTTCGACGGGCCCGGCCGATTCGTCGGGTGGCGAGCCCAGCTTCCGCACATCTACCGCACGCTGGCAAAGCTGCTAGACCAAGGTTGGGTGCGGTTCGAGGTCGAGGAGCGCGACGGCAAGCCCGATGCCAAGGTGTACCGGCTCACCGACACCGGAACAGAGGCGCTGATTGCGTGGGCGCGGTCGCCGTTCGATCCGGCACCACGGCCGATGGACCCGGATTTCATGCTTCGCTTCGTCTTCGGAGGGCAACTCGACCGCGAGATCGCACTCGCGGTGCTGCGCAGGGAACTGGCGTACAGGCGCGAGCAGGTCGAGGGGCGCACGTCCCTCACCGATTCGTCGAGCGAGATCGAGACGATTCCCGAAATCGACCAAGGCTGGGCGTTCCAGGTCTATGCCCTCGCGATCGAGCGCGGGCAGGGCGTCATGGACGGGTACCTCACCTGGCTGGAGGCGGCTCTGCAACGGCTGGAGGGTGAATCGGACTGATCCGTTCTCGACAGCGGTGGCGCCGAACCCGGGAGTTCCGGCAGCGACGGCCAACTCCGCGGTGGCAGGACGTCGATGGGCGCCGGCGCTGTTGTCACATGTCGTCTGCCAGACCTTCGGCGAGTCCTTGCCGCGGAACGCGGCGTCGATGCCGCCGTCGACGAATACGACCGAGCCGACGATGGATGGACGGTTGGAGGCTGGAGCTATGGATGGATGGGTGGATGTGCGCGTGTGAGGGTGTTCACCAATGCCGGTTCATTCTGGGCTATAGGAGGATTGGATAGGTTGACCAGGCGGTGACCACACTTGACGAGGGCATCTGATCACACAAGTTTGGATGAGTTCCAGGTTGGCAGCCAGGTTTGATGTGGTCGTTCTCGTGCCAGTCCCACGGGATAGCTCACTGACCCGTCGCCGTCACGGTCGACGGAACGTCCGCCACAGCTTCTTCTCGGTAATCGTCCTCGGAGCTGCCTTTCTGACAAGGGAGAGGGTCTCGGCGCCGATCTCGAATCGCTGGCCTCGCTCCGGTAGGAGCTACGGCACTGTCCAGGTACCGCCGCCCGGCAGCAGCGTTGCCGGGGTCAGTGGATAGCCCGGCGCACCGCCTGCCGTGACCGCCGCAACCAGGATCCCGGAACCGGTCTGGGTCACGTGACCAGGGCTCGGCGTGAGCGCATAGGCCGAGTGCCAGACACCGGCCACACCGGCTGAGCCGGTCGTGAGATTGCGCCAATGGACAACACATACGCAGTACGGCGTCTCGGTGCCGAGGAACACGGTGGTGCCCGGGGCGGCCGGATCGGTTCGGGCGGTGACGTGCTGGGCGAGTGGTGGACCTGGGAATCCTGTCGGGCCTGTGGCGAGGCCGACGACCGGGACCGGGAGGACTGCGTCGGTCGGGGCGGCCCCAGCGGTCGGTAGACCGGTAGACAGCGACACGAGGAACGCGACCGGGATCGCAGCGGTGGCGGCTGCCCCTCGACGTCGAAGTGCGGTGCGAGACATGGCCCCACCTCCTACGAGGAATGTTCTGAGCGTAGACGGTCCAGCCTCCAATTGTCGCTCAGTTGGTCGTGGAGTAGGGGTAGATGGATTGGAACCGACCGGATGGGGTGGGTGAGTCAGTCAGCCTGGCGGTCCAGATGGCGTGCTGGCGCATGGAGCAGGTCCGTCCGTCCGGGGTGTTCACCTATGCCGGTTCGGTCTGGGCCGCAGGCGGATTGGGTAGGTTGACCAGTCGGTGATCACATTTATCGGGCGCTTCTAATCACACAGATCTGGATTGATTCCAGTTGATGGCATTCAGGTGCGGCGGTCAACGCCGCGGAAAGCGAATCGTGCGCCCCACACCTTCGGGTCGGCCAGCCGCACGCTGGTCAGCAGCGAAACGTGTGAGGCGGGCGAGGACGTCCGGGGCATCGGAGTAGTTCTTCTCGTCTCGAGGTCGACGTGCAGGTCCAGCTGCTCGGAGACCGCTACCCGCGTTTGGTCGCCGAGATTGTGCACTTCGTGGAAGAAGTGCAGCCGTTTGGCATCCACACCCAGCAGCCAGGAATCCACGGCCAGCCGCGCCCCGCGCCGTACCTCTCGTTCATAGGTCATTGCGGTCTGCACGGCGACCTTCCCGAACCTCGTCTCCCGGACGTACTCGTCGCCCAGGCCTAGAGCGTCGGTGAACGCGGCGTGTGCGCGATAGACCACGATGTGGGTCGACTGGTTCAACACCCGCTGACTGCACAGCACTTGGGCTACATCACGCCCGATGAATTCGAGGCGATCTACTACGCTGAGCCATCGACCCTCCAACTGGAGTTGTCGCCAGAATAGGAGCGGCAAGAAACCCCGCACGGTTCACTGGTTCAGACAATGCACTGGCATGATTTCCAGCGGGTGGCATTCCAGCCCTCTACCCAGCTATCAACAAGGAACGAGAGTACTTCTGTGACGAGACTTGCCGCCCGTGTAGCAGTCGCTGCCCTGGCTGCTACACCGCTTGCGCTGTTCGCCACCGGAACCGCAGCGGCAACTCCGGGCGTGGCCCTCCTAGATGGAGTCACCTTCACGGTCACTGCCTCTGGCAACACTGTGACGCCCAAAATCGCCAATACGACCGGAGCAGACGTCTATTGCTTCGTGCTCGGCCAGAAGCCGGCCGACGATCCTACAAGTGATGAACCTGACTTCAGTATTGCCTACCCATACGGATACACGGCCGTCCGGCTCAATAGCACGTTCCAAACCGACGTCATGAACGTCCCCGACGGCGACTATCTCGTCTACTCGGCATGTGTGAACGACGCTCCCCCGCCGACTCCAATAGAATCGTCCAGATCTGGCTGGATGCCTTCGCAAGTGGTCGCGTTCAAACGGTTCCGGTCGCCGTGCCTGGTTCGGTCGCCGTGCCTGGAAAGAATGATTGCCAGGGGCTCGAGTGCCTGCTCGGCAAGTTCGGATCCTGATCCAATAGTCGCGTGTGCAGATACCCGACCTCATGGAGGTCGGGTATCTGTGTGTCAGAGGCGGCACCTTTCGCCGGGCGGGCCCGAGGAATCCACTCCCCGCCGACTTGCCTGGGGGCCGAATGTCTTTGGGCTGACCTCGATGGGATCCCGTTGGGTTTGCGGGACGCGACCCACTGTCGACCCGGCTACCGCAGGTGTTCGTTCCCTGTCGCACCACCACGCATGCAAAGACCTCCACTGACACCGGAGAACGCCTCCGCGAACGCCTCTAGGTCATCGACGACCACGGGACTACCTGGAGAAGTAACCGAACACCCCCGCCCATCGGGGCAAGCCATCTCAGATGTCACCAGGTCGTGCAGCAGACCCTTGCCGCCCGGTAGTCCGCTCGCGGTGTATTCGCGGCGTTCCGGGGAATGAAGAAAGGCGCTCACGCGAGTGGAAGCGCCCTCTACCTGTTGGAACTGTGGGTGGATGGAGCCGGTGAATGGATGGAATGGATATGGATGGATGGAGGGGTGTTCACCTATGCCGGTTCGGTCTGGGCTGTAAGCGGATTGGATAGGTTGACCAGTCGGTGATCACACTTAGCGAGGACTCCAAATCACACAAATCTGGATGAGTTCCAGGTTGGTTCGCGCTTGGCCTTCGGGTTGGCGAGGAGCTTTGGGGATCGCGCAGTGCTCGGCGCCTGGAATCTGATCCACCGCTGAATTCGCTGGGGGTCTGAGGAGCGGGTCGAACTCGAAAGCGCCCAGGCCCGTCGTGTCGAGTCAGTGAAATGCATTGCAGGGAAGCCCATTACGGTCCGCCCTGCAGTGTGTATGGAAGATATTCGCCTGGCTGCACGGCCAGGAAGAGGATTGTGGGGGTGCCTGGCCCGCTCACTCCGTAGACGTCCCAGCCGGGTGAGCCGACATGCGTTGCGACGGCATACGGGCGACCCTCTCTCTCATGGATCGCAGCAGAAGGTAGTTCCGATGCAGTTTCATCGGTATTTCCACTGACGTATTGCCGGCCATTGAGCTCAATTTCTCGTGGGTATGTGGAACCGCTCGAGAAGAACAGGAAGTAAGAGCCAATCCCCAGGGCTGCGACCACGAGCATGCACGACACGATGAGAGCAGGTGGTTGACGTAGAGGAAACTTCGCCAGGGGCATCCCGACAGAGTACGGGCGCCGTCTGGATCGGCAGAGCGACACAGCGTGGCCGTTCGCGACAGTCCATCCGTGGACTGAGCGCGTCCGATGTCGCGTTCATGTCGCGGATCTTCCAACGGGAAGGCGAATCGTGCGCCCCACACCCTCGGGTCGGCCAGTCGCAGACTGTTCAGCAGCGAAACGCGTGAGCCGGGCGAGGACGTCCGGGGGCATCGGAGTAGTTCTTCTCGTCTCGAGGTCGACGTGCAGATCTAGCTGCTCGGAGATGGCTACCCGTGTTTGGTCGCCGAGATTGTGCACTTCGTGGAAGAAGTGCAGGCGTTTGGCATCCACACCCAGTAGCCAGGAATCGACAGCCAGTCGTGCCCCGCGTCGTACCTCTCGTTCGTAGGTCATTGCGGTCTGCACGACGACCTTCCCGAACCTCGTCTCCCGGACGTAGTCGTCGCCGAGGCCCAGAACGTCGGTGAACGCGGCGTGTGCGCGATAGACCACGATCCCGTAGTACTGGGCGTTCATGTGGTCGTTGATATCGATCCACGTTGCATCGACGTCACATTCGAGGGTTCGCAAGTCGCCACCTTCTGTATCTAATCGTCGTTGGGGCCTTCGGCCAATCAGTGCAGTTGTCCTTGTGTCGGGTGGCTGCGATCGGACAGCGGGGATCTTCGTCGGTGACGCAGTTGCCCCGTTCCAGCACGTTCAGCAGGGTTGCTCACAGTGCCGATTGCGCCAAGGGGATGGCCCAGGGCGATGGCGCCCCCGTTGCCGTTGCCGTTGACCTTGTCGGGTTCGGCGCCGACCTTATTCAGCCTGGCCAGCATGACTCGCCGCGAAGCCAGTCAGCGTCCGGCGAACAGCCAGGCCGCCCGGGCCGGCAGCTTATTGCGACGTGCGGACTCGGATGCCTCGGCGACGGTCACTCGCCCATCATAAAACCAAGCATTTGCTTGGCGCAAGCACACTGCACCGATTGGCGCAGCGGAGCGGCAAAGGCGGCGGGTCGAAGCGGAACTCCCGGGAATTCCGCACCTGTCCGACGCGGGTGAACCCTGCCTACCCACAGACGAAGAGAGCTGAACATCATCCGGAATCTGTTGGATCCCAGGGCCTTCCGCGAGAAGGAAGTGCAGGCATGAGTCAGTCATGGCCAGCGGCGGCAGCGGAGCTGGCCCGGCCGTGTTCTACGCGCGCGATGGGTGCCCGCTTCGTGCTCACCAAGGATTCCGACGGTCTGCTTGTGGGCGGCCCAAGCCATGTCACCGGGGTTCCCGAATGGGGAATCGACGGTCGGGTTCCTTGCGTTATTGCAGCGGCCTGCGAATACGTCCCGGGAAGCCTGAGCCTGTGACTGGAGCGCAGACTACGGGCCGGGCCCGATCCGCCCCGGCTGATCCCAGTGCCCTGACAGTTGAGGCTGACCAGTAGCTGCGGGCTTGACTCTCGACCTTGTCGAGCCTGGAGACTCGTTGACGTGAAGAGCAACATGTTGGGAATCGGGAGCATGGCGCGGGCAAGCGGGCTTAGCGTCAGTGCCCTGCGGTTCTACGACAGCGCCGAGGTTTTCGTTCCGGCGCTGGTAGATCGCCAGACCGGGTACCGCTGGTACGGCCACGATCAGGTCGATGAGGCCCGACTAATCGCTCGGCTTCGTCGCGTCGGTATGGCATTGCCGGCAATAGGCCGTGTCCTCGACCATCGATCCGATCCGGCAGCTGTGGTGGCGCTACTCAATGCCCACCTCCGGCGCCTTGAAGAGGGCCTTTCCGACGCCCGCCGTGAACTCTCAGCGGTCGAACAACTCATTCTCGGGAAGGGAAGAAGCGATATGGCAGCAACCGAATCCCAATTCAGGCTCTCAGTTGATGGACCGCGACTGCTCGAGGCTTTGACCGCCGTCCGTTTCGCTGTCAGCACTGACCCTGAATTTCCGATGCTCGGCGGCGTCTTGCTCGACGCCGCCGACAACGAGCTTCGCCTGGTGGCCACCGACCGGTGCCGGCTCGCGATCGCCTCCACGCCGGCGACTGACTTCACTGCGAGGGGCCTTAACGTTGTCGCACCGACTGCATTCATCGACGACCTCCTTGCTGCCCTAGAAGGGCAAGCAGGCGAACTCACTATCAGTGCGGACGAAGACCAGATCATCGTCACGATCGGAACGCACGCCATCGCCAGCCAACGACTGGACCACGACTTTCCCGACTACCGACGACTTCTCCGCGCGCAACGGGGCCACCGCATAGAGATGGATGCGGCTGCGCTCCGTGAGATGGTGCGCGGTGCTGCCGCGGTCCGTGGCATGACGGACGAACGACATGGCGCAGAATCTGGCGTCACTGTTTTGGTCCTCGATGAGACAGGCGTTCTCTCTGTCGACCCAGAAGTAGTAGGTGGGCACCTCCGGATTGGTGTCAATCGGGAGTTCCTCCTCCAGGCTGTGGATGCCGCTGCCGGGAACCAGCTAGTTCTAGAGCTAGATGGACCCATAAGCCCCCTCGCAATTCGCAATCCCGCTTCCCCTAGCCGTCTTTCGATCCTGATGCCTGTCGAGCTACCCGCTACGAAATAGACGCCCACGCCAGCCCAGAATCGGACCGTCGGTCCAAGAGCTCCCAGGTGGGCGCTCACCGCATCCGACCCTGCGGTGATCACCTACGTCGGCGGGAAGGAAGTCAGATGCGGTCGAGGTGGGTTGCATCACCAAGGTGTTGGCTGGTGCTGGCGATCGTGCTCTTCGCCGCAACTGGCTGCGGCGAAGACCCCACGGGCCTTTCCTCCAACCGCATGGAACTGGGCGCGGAGTATCTCCACAGCCCCAGTGGTTACTGCACCGTCGGCGAGCGGCAGACCCATTCTGCCCCTTGGGAAGTGCGCCCTTCGATCGGCACAGGCACAGAGTTTGAGCGGGAAGGGGATCGCGCGGAGCCCTTCCGTCTCGGGCAGTTCTTCATCGAATGTCGGATATTCGACGAACGCGCACCCGATCCTGAACCGGCACCGTCGGATGACCAACGCCGATCGGGTGGGATCGTTCCAGGTGCCCATGGGTGAACCCAAATGGGCATTTGGGTGAAGCCCTGGCGACTCCACTTCTACTGTTAACCGTCCGAGGTGGAGCGGGTATCGAGACGCGACGACCACCGTTCGGACCAGTCCCAGACTTGCTGCAAGGCGGCGCCGAGCTCCATGCCGGCGACGGTCAACTCATAGTTCTTGTCGGCCCGCTTCTCAATCATTCTGGCGTTCTGCAGTTGTTGCAGCCGCTCTGAAAGCGTGCTCGACGAGCAGTTTCCCATCCGACGGCGTAGCTCGAGAAAGCCCAACGGGCCGGGCTCTAGCTCCCAGAGTGCACGCAAGATCCAGCGCTGTCCAAGGAGCTCCATCGCCGCAAGTATCGGCTCGGGGGAGGGCTCGCTCAGCTGGCGGGATCGTTGCGGTTCTCTTGCGCTTCTCATTTCGAACCATCATAGTGGTTCGAAATTAGAAGCGTTTGCGGTATGAGGAGGGGTGGCATGAGTGAGGTCGTGGACGTTGATGGTCGGCGGGTTGTCCTGGTCACGGGGGCATCGCGCGGGATTGGCGCCGAGACCGGGCGGGCGCTTGGGGTGGGCGGCGATCACGTGATCATCAACTATCGGGAGAAGTTGAAGCGTGCGCAGGCCGTCGCTGACAGCATCACTCAAGCAGGAGGGACTGCATCGGTCGCCGGTGCTGACATATCAGACGAGGTGGCGGCGAACGGCTTGATCACCGAGGTTGCCGAGGAGTTCGGGCGCGTGGATGTGCTCGTCCTCAACGCGTCTGGTGGCCTCGAACTCGGTGCGGAGCCGGACTATCCGATGAAGATCAACCGCGACGCGCAGCTCAGGCTCGTCCAGTTGGCGTTGCCGCTCATGCCATCTGGGTCTCGGATCGTGTTCGTCACCAGCCATCAGGCGCATTTTCACGGTCGCAAACCTGTGCCGGCCGAGTATGCACCCATCGCGGAGAGCAAGCGGGCAGGAGAAGATGCGCTGCGGAACATGATCCCTCAGCTCTCCGATCACGGAATCACGCTCACCGTTGTGTCGGGCGACATGATCGACGGCACGATCATCGTGCGACTACTCGAACGCCGAAACAGTGACGCAGTTGAAGCGCGTCGAGATCAAGGACCACTGCCAACGGTCGAGGAGTTCGCCCGCGCAGTCGCCGATGCCACTCGCAGCAACGACGCTACGGGTCACACGGTATACGTCGGCGGGCTGGATTACCTCGCGACAATAACCCCATGACCTGTTGCTACCGATCGGCAGCGACATTGGGTCTGTGAAGGTTGATCCGGGCGTGCTGTCGTTCAGCCGAGCGCCACGGGAAGTAGGCCGCGCGGAGTCTCCTGAGCGATCTGGTTCAACGCCGACTCCAGCGTCGGATACTTGAACCGAAAGCCGTTGTCTGCGAGCACACCCGGGGCGACCCAACGACTCTTGAGCACCAGCTCGGCCTCGGTGCGGATGATCCGTGCACCGAGTTCCAGCACCCAGCCGGGTGTCGGCAACCCGCGCTGTCGACCCAGAGCCGTTCGCATCTCACGCATCATCTGGTCGTTGGTCACGGGGAACGGCGCAGCGATGTTGACCGGCCCGGAGATGTCCTGGTGTTCGAAGAGATGGGTGATCGAGCGAACGACATCCTCAATGTGCACCCAACTGAACATCTGCCGGCCGTCGCCCATCTTGCCGCCGAAGCCCAGGCGGGTCAGATTGATGACGGGATTGATCGCGCCGCCGCCGGCGCCGAGCACGATCGACATCCGGAGCGCGACCTTGCGGATGGGTGTCGGTGCTTCGAATAGCTCGTGCTCCCAGGCTCGTGCGACGGCCACGGAGAATCCTGTGCCCAGTTCGCCGGTTATCTCGTCCATCGGTCGATCACGCGCGTCTCGGTAGATCGTGCCGGTGCTGGCGTTTGCCCATAGCGACGGAGGCTGCGGCGTACGGGCTAGGGCGCGACCCAGTAGGGCGGTGGTTTCCACCCGTGAGGAGAAGATCTCATCGGCATTGCGTTTGTTGTATCGGCAGCTCACCGAACGGCCAGCGAGGTTGACGACCAGATCTGCGCCGCTGAGAACATCGACGACCCCTTGCTCATCGGACCAGGTCGCATCGCTCACGCCTCCACGGCCGATTGTCCGCACCGCGACCTTGTCCGCTTCGAGCGAGCGGCGGAGGTACTGCCCGATGTAGCCTGACGCGCCACAGATGACGACGCTGTTCATGGTGCTCATCGCGTTGTGACTCCTTCTCTGGTGCTGACTTTGGCCATCAACTTGGCGACGTCGCCGACCATGCTCCGGGCAACCGGCAATCGGGCGAGCTTGACTGCCTTGGCGACCACAGGGGAAAGGCCGTCGATCAGCGCGCGGGTGCGTGTCTGCTCGGGAGACGAATCGGTGACCCAGTGCAAGGTCACGCCGAGATACGCGAGCCACAGAAGTGTGGGGAGCTCTTTCTCCAATGACGGCGGCGTCTTCTGCCGCGAGGCCACCAGCACATCGCGCATCAGATCGATTGCCATCGCTCGCGCGTCAGTCGACTCGACCGAAAACGGGCTCGATCGCGATGTGGTCGGCAGGGCACTCTGCAGAAATGTGCCGCCGAAGCCGTGATAGGGAGCCATGACATCGAGTCCGGAGTGCAGGACCGTCGTCAGGTTCTCCTCGAGCGAGCCACCCTCACGCAGGAGTGGAAGCGCCCGATCGCGGTGATCGCGCTGGATCACCAGATACAGCTCATGAACGAGCTCGTCCTTGCTGGCGAAGTAGTAGTAGGCATTACCGAGCGAGACGCCTGCCTCCTTCGCGATCCGGCGCATGGTCGTTGGCTGGAAGCCCTCGTCACGAAAGAGCCGCAACGCGGTCTCCACCAGCTTCTCTCGAGTCTCGGTCCCGCGATCGCTCATGGCATCTCCCTATTTGAACGTGTTCAACTTGAGCGTACGCCAGAGTTGAACACGTTCAAATAGGGCGGTCGGTGCTCGCTCGCCAAGCTTGTCGGCTCGCTGGCGGGTGACATGTCGGCCGAATTCGGCGGCCCGCCCTAGATGGTTTGGCCGTGGTGGCCAGTACTGGCACATCGCTCGAACCAGAGCCATACGTCGATCCGATGTCAATAGAACACGCGAGTGATACAACCTTTCGCATGCTCTCGAACGTCGGGACTGCCCCCACTTCGGTTGACTCGTGGGGTTGAGTGGTTCAGGCCGCTGTGCTGACCTCATATCAGGGGCTCCTACTCGGCTTGGCGAGGAAGTCCCTCGTCTTGGGTTCAGGGTCCGTTAAATCGTTCTTCGGAATTGGATAGCAGTGACAGATGCAGGTCAGGTTCGTGAGCGGTGGAGCGCCGCAGTTGGGGTCTACATCGGGTTCCTCGTCGGGGTTTTTCTGTACCTTCCCATCACCATGACCGCTATGCGCGTCCTCGACGTGCCGAGCCCGAACTTGATGCCGCCGCGGGCGATATGGAACGGGCTCCACAAAGGTTCGCCGTCCTACTACGCCAGCTGGGCCGCAGGTGTGCTCGTGTTTCTCGCTCCGGGAATCGTGTGCCTCGCATTCGACCGGTCTCGCCGATTCGGGGTCGGATACGCAATTACCGTGACGGTCGTATCCGCGCTGGCCGCGCTTGCGGTTATCTCACTCGACCTCGGCGGCCCAATAGGACCTGACTAGTACGAAATGGCCCGCGGGGCGGAGAACGTGCGATCAGCCGAGGGTGCAGGCTTCCCGCCGACGCTGCCAGCGATAGCCCGCGCGGATCGGGCCGGCGGACCTTGTGCCCGCCCCCGGCCGGGACGGGCACCCCAGGTAGTCGGTGCTCTTGTCGTCCCAGATCGAACCGACAGGCCCCGAGTCCCAGCAGCTGATCAGCCCCAGTCGAGGGCCCGGTCGACTGTTGAAGTCGATCACCAGCAGGGTGCGCCCGCACGCGGCGTGTCAGGATCGACCGATGAGCAGCGCGAGTCAGATCAGCGTGCAGGCCGTCGTCTTGGCGGTGGACTACGGGCAGTTCAGCATCTCCGGCGGCCTCGGGGACTACGAGGACTATCTCGAACTGCTCGAGCAGGCACAGGCCGCGCAGCCGTCCGCAGGTAACGGCAACGCGCTCGTGGTGCTGAGCCCGCACCAGAACAACTTCGAGATGCCAATCTCCGTGCAGGTGTGGAACGGGCGCCCACCCGCGGACCGGGACGAGTGGCAGCAGGTCAGCGAGGGACGACTCCGGGTCTCCGAGGCGGGGCAGATCATGATCGCCTCACCCACCACCGGTGAGGTGTTCTGCGGGGTCCCCGAGGGGGACTATCTGATCGAGGTCAGCGGCCGCGGGTTCGTCAACTACGGCTGGCCTGGGACCACCACTCCCGGGGATGTGTGGCGGATCCGGCTGTGGCCGAACGATGGAACCGAGCCCGAGCCGGCGCAGATGTGGGACATGCCCGGCTACGGGATCCCCGAGAACACGCCGCTGCCCGAGCATCCGCCGGCGCCGGCGGAATCGGCCGAACCGCAGTGGATCACCGTGTCCGAGCCCGGAGGCGGACACCGCATGGTCAGAACGTCCGAGCTGCGCGCCGAGGCCGCCGAGGCGGAGCGGCGGGCGTGGGGTGGCGGTGACCCCATCCCCGAGCTGCGCGAGTACAACGGCGGGCAGTCTCTCGCCAAGTACGACCGGGCCCTGGTTCTTGCGCTCCTCGAGATGGATGACGAGCGGCTGCGCGAGGTCGCGCGATGGTGCGCGAGCAAGGCGTACGAGTTCGCGGACATCGCCGACCGGCCCTGGGTTGCACCCGCGTTGGCGGCCCTGCACGCCGGCGAGCCGCTGCCGCCGCCGTTCGACACGACCGAGTCTGCGTGGGCGCAGCTAGCTGCCGACCGCGAGGAACAGCCAGGCAGTGCGGACGGCGAGCAGGGAGTGATCGCGGTCTACTCGAGCGGTCGGTTCGATCCGTTCGACCACGGCCCGATCGACCGGACCTCGTATGCACTGCCCACGATCTTCATCGCCGCCGGACCGGACCCGAGGGAGGCTGGTTTCGGGGCGCTCTACTCCGCTTCGGTCACCTTCCAGCGGGATGCGAGGCGGTTGCACACCGAGCTCCGTGACGCGTTAGGGATCGCGGCTCGACCCGTGTGAACGGACGATCGAAGGCTCCCCGAAGTGGCGCACGAAGGTATGCCAGAAACATTCTGGCCCAAGTCCATCCGGCCGTGGGCCAACGACTCGTAGGCTGGCGTCACCCGCACCTGAACGGGAGGACATCGATGGACAGCCCACCTCCTGATGCGTACGACCGCGTGACCAACCCGGAACGATTCGCGGTGCTCCACCCCGCGGCCCGCGCGCTGGCAGAAGACCTCGAGCGACGGTTCGACGTGCAGGTCGAGCGAGGCGAGGGCAGCGGTGGTTACATCACGGGCGCCACCCTTACCGAGTACATCCGGCTGGTCCCGACCGATCCCGCCGCGGCCCCGCTGGTGATCGGCTTCACCAACTTCCCCGGGATCATCCTTCGCGTCGGCGCATGGGCCAAGGTGGCGCTGCCCGCGTGCGGCTGCGACGCATGCAACGACGATCCCGCAGACCTGCTCGAGAAGCTGCATGAGCACGTCGCCGCGACCGCCGCCGGTGCCCTCACCGAACGCATCACCGTCGCGCCCGATCCGTGGCTCGAGACCCACTGGGAGGGTGACGGGTGGAGTAGCGGCAACCGCGGCTCGCTCTCACACGATGCACTGCGCGAGCTCCGCGACCACCCCATCCAGCCGCCTCCGGGTGGCCGTTGGAACCCCTGGCCACCACGCACCTGAACCTGCCCGTACCGGACGTGGGCCGCGGTCTACTGGAGCAGGGGAGATCGACTTCGATGATGGTTCCGTCGGGGCGCGCGGCGATCGCCGGTTAGTCCAATCACTCTAGAGTCACGCCCGCGATCGTGTTGAGTTCGTAGATAAGCGCTCGCGGACCTGAGATCTCGAGCCAGTCGTCGTCGATCCACCACCTGCATCCCACCCGGGCTCATTGAGACGATTCCGATCACCCGCGACATGAGCGCCGCCGACCGTGAACGTGCAGAAGAGCAGCGGCGGCTGCGCAAGCCGTGGGCTTTCCGTCCGCGCGGACCCAGGAAGCCCAACGGCACCCGACGTTTCCGTGGGCCCGCCCTGCCGCCGGCGCAAATCCGGAGTCCACGGGCGCCGCGGTCGATGCGCAAGGGCTACAGAATCCCGACGGCACACTGCGACCTCCTCGGACCCGACACGGAATGTGGGTGCGCGAAGACAGTCACCCTCAGCGACGAGGACTTCCCGAACATCCGGATGCCATTCCAACACGGCTCCGAGGAATGGGCTGCCTCCTATCATCGCAGGGTAGGCATCGAATCGCTCTTCGGCGATCTCAAGACCAACCGGCTGCACGTGCGCCGCGGGTACCTTCGGATCTTCGGCCTCACCCGTCACCAGTTGCTGCTTGGATTCACCCTCGCCGCAATGAATCTGATGATCTTGCGTGAAGGGCGCCGAAAAGGGCAGGGCCCGGACCTGTGGGCCGAACTTCTCGGCGAACCCGAACCACCGCGACAATCCACACAGCGGCGGCGCCGTGCAACGCGGTCAGACGGTGGACACTCCACTGGTGACAGCTAGTTGACTCGCCCCGACCGGGACCCTCGTCCCGGTAGCCATTCGTGGAAATTTCCCCGATACCCGCGATTCATGGGCGCCAACAGCGGCTACAAGCACGTGGTCTGGCGCTCGCGCCGGTAATTGTGGGCATCTGAAAGCCCGCTACCGCCAGGGTGCAGGAATCCGAGCGATTGTCGGCCCGGCCAAGCTTTGGCGGCGCCTATTGGTGAACCCAAACTGCGACCATTGGTGAACACCCTATGGATGCGGAGCCGATGACGGGAATCGAACCCGCGTATTCAGCTTGGGAAGCTGATGTTCTACCATTGAACTACATCGGCATGCAGGGGTTTTGCCACCAATAAGGCAGTGCAAGACCCTGCGAGCGGCAACTCTAGCAGACCGCTAACCTCTAGCTGTGCTGCTATCCGATCGCGACATCCGTTCCGAAATTTCCACCCAGCGGCTGGGCATCGATCCGTTCGACGACTCGATGGTTCAGCCGTCCAGCGTGGACGTTCGCCTGGACCGTCTGTTCCGTGTCTTCAACAACACCCGGTACACGCACATCGACCCTGCTCAGCAGCAGGACGAGCTCACGAGCCTCGTCGAGCCGGCGGAGGGGGAGCCGTTCGTGCTGCACCCGGGCGAGTTCGTGCTCGGCTCGACGCTGGAGTTCTGCTCCCTGCCCGACGACCTGGCCGGTCGTCTCGAGGGCAAGTCCAGCCTCGGCCGCCTCGGCCTGCTCACCCACTCGACGGCCGGGTTCATCGACCCGGGCTTCAGCGGGCACATCACCCTCGAGCTGTCCAACGTCGCGAACCTGCCGATCACCCTCTGGCCAGGCATGAAGATCGGTCAGCTCTGCCTGATCCGGCTGTCCAGCCCCGCCGAGAACCCGTACGGCAGTGCGGCGGTCGGATCGAAGTACCAGGGCCAGCGCGGACCGACGCCGTCGAAGGCGTACCTGAACTTCGTGAAGTCTCCGACGCAGTAGCCTCGCGCCGCCGGAACAGGGCCCGCTGCACCGCAATTGGCCGGGCCCTGTCTAGTGCCCCAGACGCGACAGGACGAGCTGCGAGTCGTGGTTCAGGATGCGGTCGTTGCTGACCATGACCACCGTCCCGTACGCGTCGCGCAGGTGCCGGCTCATCGCGGGCTCGTGACCCGGCACGGACCCGGAAAGCCCGCAGATGGTCAGCGCCCGGCCGACCAGGTCGATGAGCAGCGCCGAGGCGCTCGACTTCACCGCGCTGAACTCCAGCGCCACTTCGACCGTCGACATCGCGGCCGGGTTGTTCGCGAGGAATTCGAACCGGGCCGCCGCCCCGAGGACCGTGTCGACGAGCTGCTGGTGCGCGATCACCAGTTCGGCGAGCCGGATCGCGCTCAGGGGCGCCGGGCCTGCCGAGCGGCGTCGGGCCGTCTGCACCGATCGCCTGGCCCTCAGCAGGGCCGCGTCGGCGATCCCGAGCCAGGCAGCGGACCAGAGCACGTGCGCCGCCGGGAGCATCGTCTGCGCCGAGATCTCCGCGTACGGATCGTCGAGCAGCGCGCCGGAGCCGGTGTCGACGGCGATCCGGAAGCCGGGACTCCTGGTGCCGCGGAAGCCGATCGTGTGCCAGGTACCGACCGGGGTCAGCCTCATCTCCGACCTCGGGCAGGCGAGCACGACCTGATCGTTCGGCGCGCCGGCCGGGGTGCGGCAGGCGGTCACCAGCACCACATCGGCGTACCCGCCGTACGAGATCACCGGCGACGTCTTCGCCAGGCGGACGCGCTCGCCCCTGTGCTCTACCGCGCAACCGCTGGAACGGACGCCGCCGCGGACGTCGATCTCGGTGGTGGCGGAGGTGATCAGCAGCTGGTGCTCGGCGATGGCGGCGAGCAGTGCGCACATCGACTCGCTGCGACCGTGCCGGACGATGCTGAGCACCTGCGTCTGGTGCATCGCGAAGATCATCGCGGACGAGCCGCACGACCGGCCCAGTGCGCGGGTGATCGCGGCGAGCCGGGTCAGCGACAGCCCGGAGCCGCCGAGGTCGGTCGGCACGGCTGCGCCGAGAAGCCCGGCCGATCTGAGTGCGGCAACGGACTCCGCCGGGAACCGCGCCTCGCGATCGACCTCGTCCGCCCACATCGCGGCGACCCGCACGCATTCGTCGACACCGCGGTGGGCGCCGACGGGCGCCGCCGTGTCCCTGCTCCGGACGCTCGGGCGGTGTGAATCCGCCGCTGTCGCAGCGGAACCGATGCCTGTGCGGGGCGAATCACGGTGCGTCGGGTCGAGAACCTCGGTGTCGAATTCGTCCTGCCCGATGCGGATGGATGCCGGCACCGAACCCCCTATCACCTGAACTCATGCCCGCGGCCCGAAATGGACCCCGGCCAGCGCACGATCTCCCTCCGGAGCGCCGCCGTGAACCATATCGATCGGTACCGACCCCGTGTTAGCGCTCGAGCCGGATGTGGTGGAGGTTACGTCTCTCAATGCGCTGCTGGCGCGCGGTCGACTGGGTTAGGGTGCTGGCGGATGACGTGGATTGAATGCTGGGGGCACCATGACGTCAGGGG
The DNA here is from genome assembly GCF_001984015.1 of Rhodococcus sp. MTM3W5.2. Taxonomy (NCBI): domain Bacteria; kingdom Bacillati; phylum Actinomycetota; class Actinomycetes; order Mycobacteriales; family Nocardiaceae; genus Rhodococcus; species Rhodococcus sp. MTM3W5.2. Next base: position 753,608 of record NZ_CP019572.1, read on the forward strand.
GATGGCGGTCGACACCGCCGCATTGGCACGGCTCGCGGGGGCGCTGGAGTCGGCGGCCGGGGCCATCGAGACGATCGACACCGCGACCGCGTTCCGGGCTGCGGACGAGGGGCTCGCCGGGTCTGCCACGGCCGCGGCCTACGAGGCCGGGACCGATCGGATCGAAGCCGGTGTGCGCGCGATCGGGTCGAGGGTCCGGGTGATGTCACGGATCGCGGCCACCAACGCCGGTCAGTACGACGACGCAGAGGCCAGGAACGGGAGCCTGCTCGCCCCGGCCGGGGGTGCCTGATGCGTCCCGCGCTCACCCAGCTTCGTGGCTGGAATCCGCAATGCCTCAACGTTTCCGCGGATGAGCTCGCCCGGGCCGCCGCCGAGCTGGACGGGCAGATCGCTCTCGTGGTCCGCGGCGTCGACGGGGTCCTCGACAGCTGGCACGGCGACGCGGCGCGCGGCGCCTGGGACCGCGCGGTCGAGGAACGGTCCGCGGGCAACAAGATCGCGATGGCGTTGCTGGCGACCTCCTCGTCGCTGCGGCGCGGCGCGGCCGCGATCGAATCGGCTGCCGCGCACGCCATCTCGGTGATCGACGGGGCGCTCGGCGAGGGCTTCGCGGTGTCCGAGGACGGCACCGTCACCGCGCCCGCTCCCGGGGCGGGACTGACCGCCGCCGCGGCGGGCGACGCCGCCCTCGCACAGCGAGTGCTCGACGACCGGGCACGGGAGCTCGCCGACGACATCGCCAGGGCGCTGGACGAGGTCGCGCTCGCCGACAGTCGCACCGCCGCCACACTGACCGACTGCCTAGCGGAGTTCGATCAGGTGTCCGGGGAACCGTCGCCGGGCCCGCGCGTCCAGGGCATCGTCGGCGGGCGATCCGCCCTGCCCACCGGCGCGGCGGAGCTCCACGAGCTCTGGACGAGCCTGACCGACGAGGAGAAGGACGCGCTGTTCGCGCACGACAGGGAGGTCGGCAACCGGGATGGCCTCCCGGCCGTCGACAAGGATCGCTACAACCGGATGCACCTCGAGGACCTGCAGACCCGGGCGGCGGCGGCGCTCGACGCGGTGGACGCACGGCATCCCGGATGGGCGGCGGGGGAGCGGGCGCCCACCCGGCCGGCGTCCAACTCCCGCGACCAGAAGGCGTGGAAGGCTTGGGCCGAGTACATCGCCTGGCGGGGCGAACGCGAGCAGCTGCGGACGAAAACCGACGAGTTCGGGGCCGTGTGCCGCGCCATCGACTCGGGGTCGGCGCCGCCGAGACTTCTCATGGGCATCGACGGCGACGGGCGCGCGGCGATCGCCCTCGGCAACCCCGACCTCGCCGACAACGTCGCCACTCTCGTGCCGGGCACCGGCTCGCGCCTCGCAGGCATCGGGGGCGACATCGACCGGTCCGCCCGCATGCTCGACGCCGCGACCCGCGCCGATCCGCTCGCCACGACCGCCGTCGTCACCTGGTACGGCTACAACGCGCCGCAGAGCATTCCCGAGGCCGGGCTCGACAGGTTCGCCGAGCGGGGCGCACCCCGGCTGGACAGCTTCCAGGACGGACTGCGGGCCGCGCACCAGGGGCAGGCGGCGCACCAGGTGATCGTCGGCCACAGCTACGGGAGCACGGTGATCGGTACGGCCGCGGTCGGCGGCCGATCGCTGGACGTCGACGACCTGGTCTTCGTCGGTAGCCCCGGGGTCAACGCGGAGCACGTCTCGGACCTGCACCTCGACGGCGTCAACGCGGGCGACGTCGGCGCGCACGTGTACTCGACCGCCGCCCGCTGGGACCCGGTGCCCTACCTCGGGGACGCGACGCTGGCCGGCAGGCACGTGCACGGCACCAATCCGACCGACCCGGACTTCGGGGGTCGGGTGTTCGCCAGCAACCCGGGTGATCCGGGCCCGCTCCTCGGGACCAATCCCCGCGTCCACAGCGAGTATTGGGACCTGCGGAACCCGTCGCTGGAGGGCATGGGGCAGATCATCGCCGGGGTGGGAGCGCCCTCGTGAGGCCCGAGATCGCATCCGGAACCGGCGTCGCGAGGACGCTGGCGGCGAGCACCCTCGGCGCCGCCGTCTTGCTCGCCGCCTCCTGCAGCTCAGACGAGGAGCCCGACATGGACACCGCACTGACCGAGGGCGCCGCATCCGCCGCACTGGTCGAGCACTTCGCCGAGGCCCTGTCCGCGCTGCCCGCGGGCGCCAGTTTGACTCTGGCGCATCCCAGTTCGCCCGTCGGGGCGTTCAACCCCGGCGGCATCACGCCCTGCGACGACGACGACGGCGACGCCGCAGGCCCGGTCTTCCTCACCCTCAACTACTGGGTGAGCGGGATCCCGGAGGGCGGCGCCGCGCAGGACCTGGATGCGATCGCCGCCCACTGGGAGGGTGGCGACCGGCCGCTCGTCCGCCGATCGACGGGCGAGGGCCGGACCGCGGTCGCGACCATGCCCGACGGATCCGCGATCGTCGCCCACGACAACGGCCGGGGCAGCCTGTCGATCTCGGGGACCTCCGCCTGCTTCCCGCGCGCCAACGCGGGCGCCGCCGGCCAGCCCGAGGTCATCGACCGCCCCTGACCGGGCCCCTCGGCCGCCGTTGCCGGATGTACACCTGCTGTTGCCGCGACCCTTGCGCCGGGTATCCGCTGCGCTAACCCTGGGCGCCTATCAACTACCTATGCGCTGCACCGTTTTCGGAACCGGCTATCTCGGAGCCACGCACGCCGCCTGCATGGCCGAGTTGGGACACGAGGTGCTCGGGGTCGACATCGACCCGGGCAAGGTGGCCAAGCTCTCCGGGGGAGAGGTGCCGTTCTACGAGCCGGGCCTCGCGCAGGTCCTCAAGCGGAACATCGACGCCGGTCGGCTGCACTTCACCACCTCCTACCCCGACGCCGCCGCGTTCGCGGACCTGCACTTCCTCGGGGTGGGGACCCCACAGAAGAAGGGCGAGTACGGCGCCGACCTGCGGCACGTGCACTCGGTGATCGACACCCTCGCCCCGCTGCTGGATCGGCCCGCGGTGATCGTCGGCAAGTCGACCGTCCCCGTCGGCACCGCGGCCGAACTGGGGGCGCGCGCCCGCGAACTCGCGCCCGCCGGCGCGGAGGTCGAGGTCGCGTGGAACCCCGAGTTCCTGCGCGAGGGCTTCGCCGTCGAGGACACCTTGCGGCCGGACCGCCTGGTGCTCGGGGTCGACCCCGCCCGGCCCGGGCGCGCCGAGGCGCTGATCCGTCGGTTGTACGCGCGCCTGATCGAGGACGAGGTGCCGTTCCTGCTCACGGACCTGCCGACCGCGGAGCTGGTGAAGGTGTCCGCGAACGCCTTCCTCGCGACCAAGATCTCCTTCATCAACGCGATCTCCGAGGTGTGCGAGGCGACCGGCGCGGACGTCACCCAGCTCGCGGACGCGCTCGGCTACGACGCCCGGATCGGGCGCCGCTTCCTCAACGCGGGACTGGGCTTCGGCGGCGGGTGCCTGCCGAAGGACATCCGGGCGTTCATGGCGCGGGCGGGCGAACTCGGCGCCGATCAGGCGCTGACCTTCCTGCGCGAGGTGGACAGCATCAACATGCGCCGCCGGACCAAGATGGTCGAGCTGGCGACCAGGGCCTGCGGCGGGTCGCTGCTCGGCGCGAACATCGCGGTCCTCGGCGCGGCGTTCAAACCGGAGTCCGACGACGTCCGGGACTCGCCCGCCCTCAACGTGGCGGGGATGATGCAGCTGCACGGCGCGGTGGTGAGTGTGTTCGACCCCAAGGCGCTCGACAACTCCCGCCGGCTGTTTCCGACGCTGAACTACGCCACCTCGGTCGAGGAGGCGTGCGACAACGCCGACGCGGTGCTGCTGGCCACCGAGTGGGACGAGTTCAAGGCGCTGCGTCCCGAGGGCCTGGCGGAGACGGTGCGATCGAAGGTGCTCATCGACGGCCGCAACTGCCTCGATCCCGCTGAGTGGGCGGCCGCCGGGTGGACCTACCGAGGCCTCGGCCGCAGCTGAGGGGCATGAGCCGGACAGTCGGCCGGATCGTCGTCCAGGGCATCTCCGCGCGGAGGGTGCGACTGGACACTCGTTCGTTATGCTCACGTGGTCCAAGTGCGCGCGATTCGAGCGTCGGCTGCGTGCAACCCCGATTTAAGGCGGCTCGATGAGTGCGGTTCTGGGTGTGTCGGTGGGGTCCAGCGCCGTCCGGATGGCGCGTCCCGACGTCGCCTCCCGCCGCGGACCGGGCGGGGTCGAGGCGTTCCAGCGGCAGGTCATCGCGACGGTGCCGCACCGCGCCGAGGAGACGGCCGCCCAGTCCATCGGGGTGCTGCTCGCACAGGGCGGCGAGACCGTCGGCGCCACCGGCGTCGCGTACGCCACGCAGCGTCAGGCGGACGCGATGCAGCAGGCCATGGCGCGCCAGCGCCTGCACAACTACCAATTGATCCCCGCGAGCACGGCCGCGATCGTGCGGCTGGAGGCCACCGGAGAGCTGTACGACTTCCGGACGCTGGTCCTCTACGACCTTGGCAGCTCCGGGCTGACCGTCAGCGTGGTGGACCGGACCTCGGGGAGGTGCTGGCCACCGAGCGCAGCACCGAGATCGCGGGCGACTACTTCGACTGGCTGATCAGCGAACACCAGGCGGGGGCGCAGGGCATCGTCTCGCCGGTGGGCGCCGACGAGGCGACCGCGTTCAACGAGCGGTGCCGCTTCGCGAAGGAGCAGCTCTCCGCCAGCGAGGCGATCGCCGTGCCGAGCGAGGCCGGGTTGATCCTGCTCTCCCGGGAGACCTTCGAATCGATGATCGTGGTGCCGGTCGAGGGTTCGGCGCGGTTCGCCCGAGGCGTGATCGCGGCGTCCGGCCGTTATCCCGACGCGGTGATCCTGCTCGGCGGCGGCGCGCACATCCCGCTCGTGCAGTCCATCCTGCGTACCTGGCTCAACCTTCCGACGGTGGTGCCCGCCGAACCGGAGATGGTGACGGCGCAGGGCGCGGCCATGCTGGCGACACCGGTCTCGGTGCCGGAGCCCCAGTGGGTCGCCACCGATGCCCCGAGCCTTCGTCGGACCCGCGGCCCGTCCCGGCGTCAGCTCGCGATCGCGGGGGCGGCGGCCACCGGTCTGGTCGTCGTCGCCGGCATCGGCCTGTCCATGGGGCGTGACGGCGCTCCCACCACCCAGGGCGAGGGCCGGGCCACGGCCGTGACGGAGGACCGGGAGACGCCGTCCACGACGTCGGCGCCCCCGACCACCACCACGACACCGCCGTCGTCGACGCCCTCGCGTGCCCCTGCGCTGCCGCCTGCCGCCGAGTCGTCACCGGCGAACCCGGCGCCGCCGCCGGCTCCTGGCCCGCCGCCGCGGCGGTACCTCAACCTGCCGGACCCCATCCAGATCGAGGTGCCGCCGGGCGTCGAGCTGCCGCCTGGATTGGTCCGCTGACGCCCGACGCCGAGCAGGCCGCGAGACCGCGCCCCGGCCGGGGCGTCAGCGCGCGTGCCGTCCCCCCGACCGCACCGTGACCGAGGCGGCGGCGCCGGACCGCGGTGGGCGGGCGAGCATCACCGCGATTGCCGTGGTGAGCGGGACGGAAAGGGCAAGGGCGATGCCGCCGACCGAGGAGCGCACGATCTCGATCGCGACAGCGTCACCGAGCAGCACGTCGTTGATCGAACGGCCGGCGACGCTGAAGAGCAGCAGCAGCGGCAGCGCGCCGCCTGCGTAGGCCAGCACCAGGGTGTAGACGGTGCTGGCAATGTGATCGCGGCCCACGCGCATCGCGGAGCCGAAGATCTGGCGGCGGGTGGCCTCGCGCTCGATGCCCGCGAGCTCGAACGCCGTCGAGGCCTGGGTGATGGTGACGTCGTTGAGCACACCCAACGAGCCGATGATGAACCCGGCGAAGAGCAGGCCGGTGATGCTCACGTGCTCGATGTAGGTCTGCACGTTGGTGTTCTGTTCCTCGGACAGCCCCGTCAGGTGCGTCATCTCGATCGTGACCCACGACAGCAGTGCGGCCAGCAGCATCGACGCCAGCGTGCCGAGCAGGGCCGAACTGGTCCGCAGGCTCACCCCGTGCGCCAGGTACAGCACCGCGTAGAGGATGGCGGCGCCGCCGACGAGGGCGACCGGGATCGCGGGCTTGCCGTCGAGCAGGGCAGGCAGCATGAACCCGACGAGCACGCCGAAGGCGACGAGGAGCCCGAGCAGGGCGCGCACGCCCCGCCAGCGGGCGACCGCGGCGATGACGATCACGAACGCCGCGACGATCAGCAGCAGTGGCAGCCCGCGGGCGAAGTCCTCGAAGGAGTACATGGTGGCGCCGGACGGATCGGTCTGGCGCACGAGCCGGATGCTGTCTCCGACGCGCAGATCCGGCTGCCCGGGGCCGGGCCCGATCTCCAACAGCGTCGTCGTGCCCTCGTTCGGGCCGGATTCGATGTCGATGAGGCTGCGCTGGCAGTGGTAGGAGTCGTTCGGCGGAGGCTGCGGCGAACCCGTGAAGGGCCTACCGGCGGAGGCGCTTCCGCACGGCCCGATGTCCTGCAGCGTGACGGTGCCCGCCTCGGTGACGACGGCGCCACCGCCGGAGGTCTGGAAGGGCAGCGGGATGTCGATGCTGCGGCTGCTCGGCCACAGGATGACCGCGCCTGCGAGCACCGCGATGCCGATCGCGACGAGCAGTCCGACGACCACGCGGGCCGCGACCGGGCCGACCGGGATCGGACCGCTGTGGCCGTGGCCGTGGCCGTGTCCATGTCCGTGGCTGTTTCGCAGCTCTGTCACGTTGGCCTGCTCGCCCGGATGGTGGCCGCGCGGCCCTGTCGACGCATCCGGCCAGGGTACCGACCTCGGGTGGACGGAAGATCGAGCCGCTCCCGCGCACGAGCGTCACCTGGAACGGCTCGGTGTCCGACGGCGATGTACCCGGTGACCGCTGACGACGATGGGGGACCGCACTGTGCACGTAGCCACGCGAACCGGGGTGAGCGCGGTGGCCCTGGTCCTTCCGGCTCTCGTCTTGTCCACCGCGTGTGGGGCGCCGGACGTGGATCACCGTGTCGGCGGGGCGCACGGGTTGCGGTGTCAACAGTTCGAGTCGTTCTCGGGGCAGCTCCTCGTCGGTGATTCGCCGTCGCTGCCGACCGTGCCCGACTGGGCGCCCACCCTGCCCGAGTTGGCGCCCGTCGAACCCGGGGCGCAGCCGCAGCCCGCGCCCGTTCTGCCCACCCTGGATTCGATCGAGATCGAACCGACCGCCGCCGCGGACACCATCGTTTTCGCCCTCGGCGGCGACGGCCCGATGGGTTGGAGCGCCCGCTTCGTGCAGATGCCGCTCCTGCACGGCACCGATGAACCGGTGTCGATCTCGGGTGCGTGCGTTCTGCAGATCGACCTGACCGGCGTTGACTCGAACATCGACTCGTTGCGGCGCGAGGTGCCGATGCGGCTGTCGCCCGAAGACGAGGCGTCTTCCGTGGTCGAGGTTCTTGGCTACCCGAGCAGCAGTGCGCTGGTGCAGTCCTTCGTGGGAACACGGAGCGGTACGCCCACTGTCACGGTCGACGCGTCGATCGACCGCACCGCCATCACCGTCGCGATTTCGTTCTGAGAATGTTGCCTCTGTGTGGCTTTTTGTGGCTTCGTGTGCTTCAATTGTGCCGCGCACACGAAGCGGAACATGTCGAAACGGCGCCGGGGGGCGCGTGCTCGGTGTGGGGAGACCCGGGTGCGCGAGTGGTCAGCGCCAATTCGGGGAAGTTTTGCAGCGGTGGCGGGGAACAGGGGGGTGTGTCCCCGCCACCGACCCGATTGCCCACAGGGGGGGAGGGGCAATCGGGCTTGCTGGACACACAAGGTGTCTGGTGTGAATGTACATGGCGCGGATCTGGCTGTCATCGTGGGGGTAGTCGGCCGTCCAGTTAGCCTCCGGGGTCTGCCGCGAGCCCCGTTCGATAGGGTTCGCCGGTGGCCCGATCACTGGAAGTCGCGCGCAGGCGGGTGGACGCGTTCATGGATGCGCTGCCCATCGAGCGGCCCTGGTCCTTCGACGATTTCATCGGCTGGATGGAGGCCGAGCGCGGACGACCTATCCGGTTGGAGCCGGTCGACGCCGCGGTGATCAGCGGCGCCCCATGCGGACTGTGGATCGGTCGCGAACACGACGATGTCGTGATGTACGCCGCAGGCGCCTCGGTCTACCTGCGAAGACACATCATCTACCACGAACTGGCCCACATCCTCCGCGGCGATTCCGGCCTCAATGTCGACCTGACCGCGCTGCAGAAGCTGGCCCCCGACGTGCGGCCCGAGACGGTGCGCTCGCTGCTCGGCCGGGCCGCATACGACGACGAGGTGGAGCAGGAAGCCGAGCTCCTCGCGACGCGGCTGTTCCTGGCCGACTCGGGCGCGGTGAGCGCGCGATCCGGGGCCGGTGCCAAGCAGTCGGTGCGTGTGTCGCGGCTGAACAACGTGGTCTGGAGCCGAAGCTGACCTCCACCATGCCCGCGGCGATCATGTGGCCGCTGCTGATCGGCATCTGGGTGATCACGCTGATCCGGTTGGCCGTGATGCGGGAGGCACTGGCGCAGCGCCGGATCAACCTGGTCCTGCTCTTCTGGGCGGTGCCGGCGGCCCTGCGGGCGCCGGAGGTGCAGTCCGCCCTCGCGCCACATCTCACCGACGTCGCGGTCATACGGCCGTTGACGCACCTCTGCGTGATGCTCGCAGGCGCCGCCATCCTCGGCCTCGCCACAGCGCTCACCGAGGGTGCGGACGAGCCGTACTGGCGTCAGCCGGCGGTGTACGCGATCACGCTCGCGCTTGGCGTCTCGCTGCTGATGCTGAGTCAGAAGTCCCGGGATGCCGGCCTCACGATCGAGGCGGCGGGCGGGTGGCAGTGCGCGGTCTACTTCGTCCTGTACTCGATCCCGATTGTCGTCGCGGTGTGCGTGGCCCTGGTGATCTGTTACGAGTTCCTGCGGTCCGGACCCGGCCGGCTCGAGTTGGTGGCGACCGTGATCGTGGGCGCGATGTGCGTGTTCTCCCTGGTGGACAACGTCACAAGGCCGATCGCGGCCTTTTTCTCGGCCGCCCAGGTGGACAACGCGTTGACGAGGTGGCGGGCCGGATCCAACGACGTCCTCTTCCTCCCCGAGGTGGCCCTGATCGCCGTGGTCAGCATCGTGCCCGTCGTCGCGATGTGGATGCGCCGACGGGAACTGCGTCAGCTCGAACCGATGTGGTCGACGCTGACGGCCGCGGTACCACAGGTGGTCCTGCCCGCCTCCGGGTTCGAGGAGCGTCTGCACCGGACGGTCGTCGAGATCTGGGACGCCACGATGCAACTGCAGCCGTACACCTCGGCCGCCGTCGACGCGGATCTGGAGGACGAGCTGGAGCGCCGCGGGCTGGACGGCGACACCAGGTCGGCGGTCCGGCGGTCGGTGCAGCTGCTGGGCGCCTGTGAGCGGAAGCGGACCGGGGGTCCCCCGCTGGACGCGACGGCCGCGGGGGAGGCGGACACCCCGCACGACGACCTCGCCGACGAGACACGCGCGCTGCTGCGCCTGGCCCGCAGCTGGCGGCTCGCCGCGACCATCGCGCACCAGATCGGCGCCCGAGCAACCGAACCGAGCGAGGCCCGAGGCCTTCGCCGCACCGACACCCGAGAGAGGAGCGCGGTCCCCGGCCCACCAGTGGTGAGCGCGGGTTCTGCCATCTGATGGAGACACGACCGATCCCGCACCCACCGCGCCGCGTTCCCCTCCTGGGCGACATCCTCGGGATGGACCGCAGCGCCCCCAGTCAGCGCACGCTGTGGCAGCACCAGCGGCTCGGACCGATCTATCAGCGTGTCATCGTCGGCACCAAACTCACATTCGTGACCGGTTCGGAGTTGGTCGAGGAGATCAACGACGAGAAGCGGTTCCGCAAGCACGTCGGGCGGCCGTTGGAGAAGCTGCGGACCATCGTCGCCGACGGCCTGTTCACCGCGTTCCACCACGAGCCGAACTGGTCGAAGGCGCACAACATCCTGATGCCGGGCTTCACACGGGAAGCGATGCGCGGCTACCACCAGACGATGCTGGAGACCACCCGCGAGCTGTTCGGCCGCTGGGACGAGCACGCCACCACGGAGTTCGTCGACGTGCCCGCGGAGATGAGCAAACTGACGCTCGAGATGATCGGCCGCGCCGGGTTCGGGTACAGCTTCGACTCGTTCGGCAGCGCGCACGGCGATCGGGAGGACCCGTTCGTCGGCGCGATGCTGCGGGCGCTGCGGCACGCGGAGCAGACCGCGATCCCGATCCCGTTCCGCGGGCTGTTCGCGGGCAAGGCCGAGCGGCAGAACGACGCCGACATCGCGTACGTGGCCGGGGTCGTCGACGAGGTGATCGCTGAGCGGCGCGCCAGCCCCGACGAGACCCGTCGCCCCGACCTGCTGGACCTGATGCTGGATTCGGCCGACCCCGAGACGGGCGAGCGGCTCGACGAGGTGAACATTCGCAACCAGGTGCTGACCTTCCTCGTCGCGGGGCACGAGACCTCGGCCAACGCCCTCGCGTTCGCGCTGCACTTCCTCGCGCAGAACCCGGAGATCGCGGCCAGGGCGCGGGCCGAGGTGGAGTCGCTGTGGCCCGGCGCCGATCAGCCGGAGGTCTCCTTCGAGCAGGTCGCGAAGCTGCGCTACGTGCGCCGGGTGGTGGACGAGACGATGCGCCTGTGGCCGACCGCCCCCGGCTACTTCCGGGAGGCCGTCGCCGACACGACGATCGGCGGTGACAGCGATGGTGGGGGTTACGGCTTCGCGGAGAACGACTGGGCGTTCGTACTGGTGCTCGGTCTGCACCGCGATCCGGTCTGGGGGCCCGACGTCGAGACCTTCGACCCGGACCGGTTCCTGCCGGAGAACGTGCGGGCCCGCCCCGGCCACGTCTACAAGCCCTTCGGCACCGGGCTGCGGGCGTGCATCGGACGCCAGTTCGCGCTGCACGAGATGGTGCTGGCGCTGGCGCTGCTCGTGCACCGCTACGACCTCGAGCCGGAACCCGGCTACCAGCTCATGGTCAAGGAGCAGCTCACCCTCAAGCCGGATGGGTTCCGGCTGCGGGTGCGCCGCCGGGTCAGTCAGTGAGCCGCGCCAACAACCCGATCAGTTCCTCCATTGCCTGACGGGGCAGCGCCCCGCCGGCCGGGTCGGGGTCGGCGAGGGAGCGCATCGACAGGCTCCTCACCCCGGCGTCGCGGGCGCTGATGCAGAGCCGGACCTGGGTGTCGACGTACCCGTAGTCGCTGCCGGACAGGTACACCCGCGAGACCTCGAAATGGTCGGCGACGGCATCGCGGAGGTCTAGGGGCGGATCGGCGAGGCTGCCGTCGCGGATGGACTCGACCATCTGCGGCTCGACGGGGCGCCGGAGTCGGTCGCCCAGCGCCAGCGCGACCTCCTCGTTCGTCTGCTCGGGGTCGCCGCGCCGGTGTCCCCACTCGAACAACCGGTTGACCCGGGTGGACAGGGGAATCGGCTGTTCGTCCGCGCGCGTCATGCGTCTGCTCCTCGTCGTGCCTGCCACCGTCGGCGGAACCTCGACTCGAGGTCGGCATCCGCGTCGATCGGCCGGCCGGCCAGCCACCGGCGGTAGAGCCGTTCCTCGGCGTCGGCCGGATCATCACCGACCGGTTCGTCGAGGTGGTGGCCGAAGGCGAACTCGATCAGGGCGGGCACCGGGATGCCAGGGCCGCCGTTGCGTTCGAGTAGGTCGGTGACGTACACGCCGGTGATCCGGGAGATGGACGCGTTGAGCGCGTCGGTGGCCTTGTCGAACTCGGCCTCGCTGACCTCGGACCACCGGCCCCGGAACGAATTGAGCGTGGCGTGCGGCGTCAACAGGTCGGCGATCAGCTCGACGGGCACCGCGACGGAGTCGGGCCCGAACTCGGTGGCGCCGCGCGGCCTGCCCGCGGCGCGGTCGGGTTCGGCCTCGAGCGGGTCGGGTACGCCGCCAAGCAGTGTGCGGGCCGCGCTGCCCGCGGCCCAGTTCAGGCCGGTGTCGAGTCGCCGGAGCGTGCGCTGGCTCGGCTCGGGGCCGGTGCCGTTCTCGGCCCGCGTCTGGGCCGCGTCGGACGGGCCACCCGCGGCCCGGACCTCGTCCTGGGTCAGGTTCAGGGCGCGGCGGCGTTCGGAGACGAATCTGCCGAAGCGCGCTCTGCTCTCGGAGACCATGGGGTCACCCTATGTTGTCTGGGTCACCCAACCAACATCGAGACCATGGCTTTGTCGCTTGTTTGTGGCTTTTGGCGGCCTGATTCAGAAGCTCTCGCGGTGCACGGCGTCGGAGAGCGGCCTGCCGTCCCGCCAGCCGAAGCGCACCAGGTCGGGGGTCTCCTGGAACTCCGACACCGGGCCGACGCACAGCCAGGCGATGGGCCGCACCGGGGACGGGATCCCGACCAGCTCGGTGAGGTAGTCCTCCTCGTAGAACGAGACCCAGCCGACGCCGATGCCCTCGGCGACCGCGGCCAGCCAGATGTTCTGGATCGCGAGCACCGCGGAGAACACGCCGGTGTCCTCGACGGTGTGCCTGCCGAGCACGTTGGCGCCGCCGCGGCTGGCGTCGTAGGTCACCACCACGCCGGTGCCGGACTCCTGGATGCCCTCGATCTTGATCGGGTCGAAGGTGGCGCGGCGCTCCGGCGGCAGCGAGTCGGCGAAGTTCCGCCTGCAGCCCGCGACGTGCTCGGCGAACGTGTCGAGCGTCTCGGGCTTCTGCACGACGACGAAGTCCCATGGCTGGGTGTTGCCGACGCTGGGCGCGCAGTGCCCGGCCTGCAGGATCCGGGTCAGCTGCTCCTCGGAGACCCGCTCACCCGTGAACTCGGCGCGGACGTCGCGGCGCATCCGGATGGCATCGTAGACCGAGAGCGGCTCGCCGGTCATGCGATCTGTCCTGCTGGGAAAATCCGAGGTGCGCACACCCCACTGACGGTAGCCGATCGAAGGCCCCGGTCGCCGTCGCGCACCCTCGACGCGTACGCACACCCGCTGACGAGATCGCACAGGTTCTGGGCGCCGAAACCGTGTGCGATCTCGTCAAGACCTGTGCGACGCCGGTGGCGCTTCGCGCCTACTGGCTGTAGCCGGCCAGGAAGTTGCCGAACCGCTCGATCGCGACCGCCAGGTCACGGGCCCACGGCAGCGTCACGATCCGCAGGTGGTCATGGTTGGGCCAGTTGAACCCGGTGCCCTGGACCACCAGGATCTTCTCCTGCAGCAGCAGGTCGAGGACCAGCTTGGCGTCGTCACGGATCTCGTAGACGTTGGGGTCGAGCCGGGGGAAGGCGTACAGCGCGCCCTTCGGCCGCACGCAGGTGACGCCCGGGATCATGTTCAGCCGCTCCCAGGCGACGTCGCGCTGCTCGAGCAGCCGGCCGCCGGGCAGGATCAGCTCCTCGATGCTCTGGTGCCCGCCGAGCGCGACCTGGATGGCGTGCTGCGCGGGCACGTTCGGGCACAGCCGCATCGAGGCGAGCAGGTCGATGCCCTCCAGGAAGCTCGCCGCGTGGTCCTTCGGGCCGGTGATGGCCAGCCAGCCCGAGCGGTACCCGGCCACCCGGTAGGCCTTGGACAGGCCGTTGAAGGTCAGGCAGAGCAGGTCGGGGCGAGAGTCGCCAGCGAGATGTGCTTGGCGTCGTCGTAGAGGATCTTGTCGTAGATCTCGTCGGCGAGGAGCAGCAGCTGGTGCTTGCGGGCCAGCGCGACGATCTGGCTCAGCACCTCGGCCGTGTAGACCGCGCCGGTCGGGTTGTTCGGGTTGATCACCACGATCGCCTTGGTGCGCGGGGTGATCTTCGATTCGATGTCGGCGATGTCCGGGTTCCAGCCGTCGGACTCGTCGCACAGGTAATGCACCGGGGTGCCGCCCGCGAGACTGGTCGTCGCGGTCCACAGCGGGTAGTCGGGAGCCGGGATCAGCACCTCGTCGCCGTTGTCGAGCAGCGCCTGCATCGTCATCGTGATCAGCTCGGACACCCCGTTGCCGAGGTAGACGTTGTCGACGTCGAGGTCGGGGAAGCCCGGGACCAGCTCGTAGCGGGTGACGATGGCGCGGCGGGCGGACAGGATGCCCTTGGAGTCGGAGTAGCCCTGCGCGGTGGGCAGCGCGGCGATCATGTCGCGCATGATCACGTCGGGCGCCTCGAAGCCGAAGGGGGCCGGGTTGCCGATGTTCAGCTTGAGGATGCGGTGGCCCTCGGCCTCGAGCCGGGCGGCGTGCGCGTGTACCGGTCCACGGATCTCGTACAGCACGTTCTGCAGCTTCGCGGACTGGTTGAGCACGCGCGGCTGGATGTGGGTGTGGTGGGAGGGCTCCGAGACGGTCACCGGTCCATGGTGCCACCCCGGTTCAAGCGGATTTCTCCCGCTACCCCGCATGTGGCGCAGGTAACGGGCTGATCGGACGCGGTCAGCGCCGCCAAATCGTTGTTCGGCGGCACCCGGGAAGAGGACCCTGAAAGACGGAACGAACTCCGCACGGAAGTGGCATTCCCATGAACGCACCGAGCTTTCCCCGGCCCGCGCCCGTCGACATCGCGCACCACTCGCACCTGACGGGGATCTTCGAGCCGCAGCGCGAGGAGGTGGACGTCCGCGGCCTCGAGATCGTCGGCGAGCTGCCGTCGGACCTGCACGGCGCGTACCTGCGCAACGGGCCCAACCCGCGGTTCGACCCGATCGGCCGGTACGTCTACCCGCTCGACGGCGACGGCATGGTGCATCGGATCGAGCTGGCGGACGGCGTCGCCCGGTACACCAACCGGTTCGTCAGGACGCCGATGGTGGTGGCGGAGGAGAAGGTCGGGCACGCGATATGGGCAGGCGTGACCGACCTGTACACGCCGAGCGAGGCCGAGGTCGGGCCCGAGCTGGCCGGGACACCACGCGAGCTGCCGGACATCAACGTGGTCCGGCACGGCGGTCGGCTGATGGCGATGGCCGAGACCACCAGGCCCTACCTGCTCGACCCGGCCGACCTGCGCACCCTCGGGCCGGAGAGCTGCGACGGCGCGATGGCGGTCGGCAGCACCGCGCATCCCAAGATCGACCCGAGGACAGGGGAGCTGGTGCTGTTCAACTACCTGCTCGACCCGCCCTACCTGACCTGGTCCGTGGTCGCGGCCGACGGCTCGCTCGCCCGCCCGCCCGCACCGGTTGCGGGGATGGACAGGGCGCTGATGATCCACGACATGGCCCTGACCGAGCGCTACATCGTGCTGTTGGTGTGTCCGCTGGCGTTCGACATGGCCGGCCTGCTCACCGGCGGGTCGGTACTGGACTGGCGGCCGGACGACGGCACCAGAGTGGCCCTGATCCCGCGCGACGGCGGTCCGGTCCGGTGGGCGAGCTGCGAGGCGTTCTGGGTGTGGCACTTCGCGAACGGGTTCGACCTGCCCGACGGGCGGGTGAGCGTCGACTACGCGCAATGGTCGTACCCGGGCGGGTTCGCGGACGCCGATCACCCGAACGTCGGCACGCTGATGCGGGCGGTGATCGATCCGGAGACAGGCGCGGTGCAGCGAACGGCCCTGTCGGACAGGGACGTCGAATTCCCCCGCATCGACGACCGCAGCCTCACCAGGGGCCACGGCACCGTTGCGACCGTGGGCAAGCTCGCCGGCCGAGAGGGTCCGATGGATTCGCTGTGGTTCTTCGGCCCGTCGGGTTCCGAGGCGCACTGGGATCCGGGCAGTCTCACGGTGGGCGAACCGGTCTTCATGCCCGGCGCGGAACACGATTACTGGGGGATGATCGGCACCGACCGCGCCGACATGTCGTCGTGGTTCTGTGTGCTCCCCGCGGAGGACCCCGGATCGGGCCCGCTCGGCAGGGCGCGGTTGCCGCTCCGGGTGCCCGCCGGGCTGCACGGGGCGTGGTTACCCGCGTGACGCGGCTCGCGCGCCGAGCCCGCGATGTCGGCGACTCGGCCTAAGTTGGACCGCATGCCACAGCGCGCACCCTACGGTTCCTGGCTCTCGCCGATCACCGCCGCGGACCTCGCCTCGAGCGGGCACCCGGTCGACGCCGGCCACTTTGTCGGCGAGGAGATCTGGTGGTCCGAGCTGCGTCCAAGCGAGGGCGGGCGGACCTCGATCCGACGCGCGGACAGGCGCGGGGAGCCCGAGGACGTGCTGCCGCCGCCGTGGAACGCCCGCACCCGGGTGCACGAGTACGGCGGTGGCGGGTGGACGGTCACCCACGACGGTCGGCTGGTGTTCGCGGAGTTCAGCGACCAACGCGTGTACGCGCTCCGTCCGGGCGAGCACCCGATCCCGCTCACGCCGCCGCCCGCGGTCCGCGCGGGGCTGCGGTACGGCGAGCTGAGCGTCGTCGGCGACGAGGTGTGGTGCGTGCGCGAGACCCATTCGGCCGACGGCGAGGTGCGCCGCGACATCTGCGCCATCCCGCTCGACGGCTCCGGCGGCGGCGATCCCGCACGGCTGCGGTCGGTGGTGTCGGGCTCGCACTTCCTGGCCTACCCGCGGCTCTCGCCCGACGGCAGGCGACTCGCCTGGATCGCCTGGGACCACCCGCAGATGCCCTGGGACGGTACCGAACTGCGGGTCGCCGAGCTCGACGAGAACGGTGTCTGCGGCCCGGGTCGGGTGCTGCTCGGCGGGCCCGAGGAGTCGGTGCTGCAGCCGCAGTGGTTCGACGACGGTTCCCTCTACGCGATCAGCGACCGCAGTGGCTGGTGGAACCTGTACCGGGTGGACCTCGGTGCGCAGCCGCCCCGGCCCGTGTGCCCGCTCGACGCGGACTTCGGCGCGCCCCTCTGGCATCTCGGCGTCCGCTGGTACACCGAGCTGGCGGACGGTCGCCTGCTCACCACCCGCACCGTCGGCACGGACACGCTGGCACTGGTCGACCCGTCCGACGGCTCGATCGAGGACCTCGACCTCGGCGACCTCACCTCCCTCGGCATCACGGACGTACGCGGCGATCGGGTGTTGCTGCGCAGCGGCGGCGCGCAGACGCCTGGCGGGCTGCGGCTGCTGGACCTCGGCACAGGTGCGGTCACCGATGTCCGGCTCGGCGTCGACGATCTGCCCGACGTCGCCTATCTGCCCACCGCGCAACCGATCACGGTCACCGGGCCACAGGGACGTGAGGTGCATGCGTACACCTATGCGCCGCGCAACCCCGCCTACACGGGGGTGGACGGGGAGCTGCCGCCGTACGTGGCGTTCGTGCACGGCGGCCCGACCGCGCACGTCGCGCCCGCGCTGAGCATGGTGTTCGCGTACTTCACCAGCCGCGGGATCGGCGTGATCGACGTGAACTACGGCGGGTCGAGCGGATACGGCCGCGAGTACCGCAACCGGCTGCGTGGGCAGTGGGGGATCGTGGACGTCGAGGACACCATCGCCGCCGTCCGAGGGTTGGCCGACGTCGGGCTGGCCGATCCTCGGCGGCTCGCGATCGAGGGCGGCTCGGCCGGTGGCTGGACGGTGCTGGCGGCGCTGACGACCTCCGAGGTGTTCGCATGCGGTGCCTCGTATTACGGCGTCGCGGAGCTGGAGCTGTTCGTCCAGGAGACGCACGATTTCGAGTCCAGGTACATCGACGGCCTGATCGGTCCGCTGCCGGAGAGCAAGGAGCTCTACGCGCGGCGGGCGCCGGTGAACAACGTCGACGGGCTCTCCTGCCCGGTGCTACTGCTGCAGGGCCTCTCCGATCCGATCGTGCCGCCGTCGCAGGCGGAGCGGTTCCGGGACGCGATGGTCCGCAAGGGGATACCGCACGCGTACCTGGCCTACGAGGGGGAGGCGCACGGCTTCCGGAAGGTGGAGACCATCGTCAGCTCACGCGAGGCGGAGCTGTCGTTCTACGGCCAGGTGCTCGGCTTCGAGACGCCCGGGATCCCGCGGCTCGAGCTCTGGCGTCCCTAGCCGTCGTCGCCGCTTCCTCTTGCTCGCACACCCTTTGACAAGGTCGCACGGGTTTTCCGGTGCCAGAGGGTGTGCGATCTCAGGAGAGGGTGTGCGGGGGAGCGGGAGTCACGGCTTCGGCGTGCACACCACCCGGCCGCGGGGCGGCGGGGACAGGCGGGCGCGCTCGATGGCGTCGAGGATGCGGCCGGCCACCACGCGCGGCGTCGCCAGGTCCTGCCAGGTCCACCGCACCACCTGCCAGCCCGCGGCGCGAAGGGCGTCCTCGCGTTGCTTCTCCGCCCACAGCACGTCCGCTGGGGTCTGCCCCTCCGGCACCAGGCGGCCGTACTTGACCTGGCCGTCGAATTCGCCGACGACGCCGAGCTCCTCGAACAGGAAGTCCACCCGGCCGAGGTGGGCGCCGTCCGGGGCGTACAGGTCCGGCCGACAGTCCGGAACGGGGAGTTGCTCTCTGACCATCAGCACTCGGCTGCGTGACTCGCCGACGCTCTCCGATCGACCGTCGAGCAGGTCCACGACGCGGTGGGCCTTGCGGCGGCCCGAGCGCTCGGGCAGGCCGCCGACGGCCTCGCCGAGTTCGGCGGAGGTGAGCGCGGTCGCGTGCAGCGCGTGATCACCCGCGATGACGGCCTCCTCGAAGGGGAGCGAGCGCGCCAGGTCCAGGACGGTTCGGGCGAGCGTGGTCACGAGCAGTCCGTCGATCTCGGTTGTCTCGTGGTCGGCAAGCTCCGCCACGTGCACGTGGCGGAGCCCGGTTCTGCGCCCGCCGCCCGTGCGGTTGCGGGTCAGGTGGACTCGACGCAGGGGCGTGTTCCACATCTCGAGGCCGTGTACCGCCGCGGCGGACTGGTGGCTCAGCACGGCGTCCGGCGACGCGACCCGCAGCGCGGCCTCCGCCCGCAGCCGGTGAACCGCAACGGGATCGAGCGTGTCCAGGTCGTCGCGGGGCGCATACGTTCCCGGCCGCAGCCGCTCCCAGGCCCCGGTGCGGCACTGGCGCTGCAGTTCGTGGTCGGTGGCGCCGCGTTGCAGCGCCTCCTGGCGTCGGATGATGTGTGCCCCCATGCGATGAAGGCTGCACCTCGGCTCGGGGTTTCGGCGCTCGGAGCGCTGGGTGAACCAGCAGCCTGTGCACGGGTCGGGGGTTGTGCACAGGCGGCCGGTGTCGCGTCGGGCGCACACCGGTTGCCAAGGTCGCACAGGGTTTGGGCGCCCACAGGGGGTGCGACCTTGCCAAAAGGTGTGCGGCCAAACAGAACGCGCCCCCACCGAGAGTCGGTGGGGGCGCGTTGCTGGTGTTGCTACTTCTTGCGGCCCGGGGCCTTGGCGCCTGCCTTGAACCCGAGTCCGCCTGCCTTCGGCTGGGGCAGCGGAGCGGCCTCAGCGGCAGGTGCACCATTGGCCTCAGGTGAACCGTTGGCGGAGGGAGCCTCGTCGGCGGGTGCACTCTCGACGGCCGGTGCGGCCTCGACAGGTGCACTCTCGGCGGCGGGAGCAGCCGGGGCCGGAGCCGCGGGCGCGGCGGCGGCCGGGGCTGCCTTGCGTGCACCCGGGGCCTTGGCGCCCGCCTTGAACCCGAGCCCGCCCGCCTTCGGCTGCGGCGGTGCGGCCGGAGCCTTGGCGGCGGGGGCCGGTGCCTCCGCAACGGGAGCCTCGGCCGGAGCCTCCGCAACCGGTGCCTCGGCGGCAGGCGCCGGTGCGGCGGCGGCCGGAGCGGCAGCCTTCGCGCCGGGAGCCTTGGCCCCACCCTTCATCTGCAGACCCTTACCGGGCGCCTTGGCGCCGGACGCGAGGCCAAGTCCCTTCGGCTTGGCGGCGGGAGCAGCGGCCTCGGCAGCCGGTGCCTCGGCGGCGGCCGGAGCGGCCTCGGCGGTGGGAGCGGCGGCGGCAGCGGCGGGCTTGGCGCCCGGAGCCTTGGCCCCACCCTTCATGCCCAGACCCTTGCCCGGTGCCTTCGCGCCACCCTTGAGGCCGAGGCCCTTCGGAGCGGCGGCCGGAGCCGCGGCGGCCTCGGCGGCCGGAGCAGCCTCGGCGGCCGGAGCGGCGGCGGCGGGCTTGGCGCCCGGAGCCTTCGCACCGGGGGCCTTGGCGCCCGGCGCCTTGGCCAGACCCTTCATGCCCAGACCCTTGACCGCGGGCTTCGCGGCGGCGGGAGCGGCGGCCGGGGCCTCTGCAGCCGGTGCGGCCGGGGCTGCCTCGGCGACCGGGGTGGCCTCGGCGACGGGCGCCGCTGCCTTCTCTCGGGGCTCGACCTTGATGTTCGCGGTGAGCTCCGCCGGCTCGAGCCGGGTGATGGACTCGAGCATCATCTGCGCGACGTCCACGACCTCGACGCCCTCGCCCTGGCCCGATTCCTGGCGTGCGGTGACGCCGTCGGTGAGCATGACGCGGCAGAACGGGCAGCCGGTCGCGATCTTCTTCGGATCGGTGGACAGTGCCTCGTCGACGCGGTCGACGTTGATGCGCTTGCCGATGTTCTCTTCCATCCACATGCGCGCACCGCCGGCGCCACAGCACATGGACCGCTCGCCGTGCCGCGGCATTTCCTTGAGGTTGCTGCCGGTGGCCGCCATGAGCTCGCGGGGCGCGTCGTAGACCTTGTTGTGGCGACCGAGGAAGCACGGGTCGTGGTAGGTGACGTCCTCGTTGACCGAGGCGACCGGGATCAGCTTCTTCTGGCGCACCAGGCGGTTGAGCAGCTGGGTGTGGTGGACGACCTCGTAGTCGCCGCCCACCTCCGGGTACTCGTTGCCGAGCGCGTTGAAGCAGTGCGCACAGGTGACGACGATCTTGCGCTTGGACTGCTCGACGCCGTCGAAGACGGAGTTGAGCGTCTCGATGTTCTGCATCGCGAGCTGCTGGAACAGGAACTCATTGCCCGCGCGGCGAGCGGAGTCACCGGTGCAGGTCTCGTCGGCGCCCAGGACCATGAACTTCACGCCCGCGGTGGCGAGCAGCTCGGCGACGGCCTTGGTGGTCTTCTTGGCGCGGTCCTCGTATGCGCCTGCGCAGCCGACCCAGAACAGGTACTCGTAGTCCTCGAAGGTGTCCGCGTCCTTGCCGTAGACGGGGATCTCGAAGTCCATCTCGTTGATCCAGTTGAGACGGTCCTTGGAGTTCTGGCCCCAGGGGTTGCCCTTGTTCTCGAGGTTCTTGAACAGGCCGGCCAGCTCGGACGGGAACTCCGATTCGATGAGTACCTGGTAACGGCGCATGTCGATGATGTGGTCGACGTGCTCGATGTCGACGGGGCACTGCTCGACGCAGGCGCCGCAGTTGGTGCACGACCACAGGGTCTCGAGGTCGATGACCGGAGCCAGCTCGCCCTCGACGGTCTCGCCGACCAGCTTGCGGCCGGCCTCGGTGAGCGCGGCCTCGGGGATCTTTGCCAGCGCGGCCTCGTCGACGTTGCCGTCGGCATCGACCAGGCCGACCTCGTCGCCACCCATGTCCTTGCGGCCGCCGGCGAGCAGGTAGGGCGCCTTGGCGTAGCCGTGGTCGCGCAGCGACATGATCAGCAGCTTCGGCGAGAGGGGCTTGCCGGTGTTCCAGGCGGGGCACTGTGATTGGCAGCGGCCG
The DNA here is from genome assembly GCF_001984015.1 of Rhodococcus sp. MTM3W5.2. Lineage (NCBI taxonomy): Bacteria > Bacillati > Actinomycetota > Actinomycetes > Mycobacteriales > Nocardiaceae > Rhodococcus > Rhodococcus sp. MTM3W5.2. Next base: position 775,130 of record NZ_CP019572.1, read on the forward strand.
CACTCGGTGCACGTGGTGAAGTCGAGCCAGCCCTTCCAGGAGAAGTCCTCGATCTGGCCTGCGCCGAGGGTGTCGGTGTCGGGGTCGACGTTGTCCATGGTCAGGGCCTTGCCCTTGGACATCATCGGCTTCGCGGCGCCGAGGGCGACGCCGCCGTCGTCCTCACGCTTGAAGTAGATGTTCGGGAACGCGGAGAAGCGGTGCCAGGCGACGCCCCAGGTGATGTTGCGGCCGACCATGTACAGCCAGATCATGCCGGACATCAGCTTGACGAACGCGAAGATCGAGACCATGACCGCGCTGGCGGGCAGCAGCTTGGCGACGTTCATGGTGAAGAAGTCGGTCCACGGATTGGCGTGGCCATAGGTGGCGATCTTGCCCGCCTTCACCATGACCATGCCGAGGCCCTCGACGAACACGACGATCTCGACGAAGTAGGCCGGGCCGAACTTCGAGCCGCCGAAGCGCGAGAGCCGCTCCGGGATCCGAGGGTGGTTGAGCTGGCGGATCACGATCAGCACCGTGATGCCGACGATGGTGCCGATGCCGAGGAGCTCGTCCCAGAGGTGCCACATCCAGGTGTCGCCGAAGATCGGCCAGTGGAACTCCGGGTTGAAGGTCTGGCCATAGGCCTCGAACCACAACAGGGCGCCGCCGAGGAAGCCGATCATCACGAGCCAGTGCGCCCAGCCCACGGTGCGGAACTTCTGCATCCGGGTGTGCGCGATGAACTCGATGATCATCTGCTTGAAGCGGGGGACGAACGGGCGCCAGCGGTCCGGGGCTGGTTGACCGAGCTGCACCGTCTTCCCCATGGTCCAGGCCCCACTCAAGAATGAGGCCCAACACACAAGGCTGAGCAGTGCGCCGATCGTGCCCAACGTGATCGTCAGGGCGTTCATGTCACGGCCTTTCCTTCTACGACGGCAACGCCAACACGGGTCAAGTTACCCGTCGGTAGCATCCCGAGCCAACGTCGAGTCCATGGTCGCATCGGCCGGAGGTCGACGCGAGGCACAGGTGTTCTCACGCTCACCGTAATTTGTGCCCCTTTGGAGGGTTCAGTGCAGGTCAACCTAACTTCGCCGGATGACCTGCGGAGAAGTGAGCGGAACGAACGGGTCGGCGGGCAATTGCTGCGCCTTGTTCTCAGAAGAATCACAGATTAGTGTCCACCGAGACTGTGTTGTGACCCATGTGTCAATTTTGGTTTCCAGAGGGGATTTGTAGATGAGGCTGAAGAAGTTCGCGGCGACGTCGCTGATGGCGATCGCGGCGCTGGGTGTGGGTGCTGGCACCTCGTACGCGGCACCGGCTGCGCCCGAGACCATCGACTGGAGCTCGAAGATCGAGGGACAGTCGGTCGTGACCACCATCGACGCGGGCGGCTTCAAGGTCTCCGGTGACGGCAAGAACATCGAGCTGCAGGACAACGCGGGCAAGGCCGTCGTGAGCCTGCCGCTGGCGTTCCAGCTCAACTCGCTTAAGTTCCCGATGGAGCAGAAGATCAGCGAGGACGGCAAGACCGTCACCATGACGCCGGTCTTCGACCTCGGCAAGGCCAAGCCCGTCACCCCGGCCGATCGCGGCGACCGCACCGTCGGCAACATCGCGATCAAGGACATCGCCTCGCCGGCCGAGAACCTGAGCGCGCAGCAGACCTTCAGTGCGCAGCTCGCCGTGGCCACCGCGACCGGCGGTCTGACCGGCACCATCATCGGTTGTGTTGTCGGCCTCGTCCCGGGTCTTGCGGCGGGCATCATCGGCGCGCTGCCGGGTTGCGTCACCGGTGCTGGCATCGGCGCGATTGTCGGCACCATCGCCGTCGGTGGACCGACCCTGATCGCCGCGGGCATCGGCCTGGGCCAGACCCTGCTCGCCGAGCCGGGTACGACCATGTACGCCGAGCACCTGCAGAAGTAGTACTCGCAGAGCCACGAAAGCGGCCCGTCACCTCTACGGAGGGGACGGGCCGCTTTTGTTTGTCGTGGCCTCGTGGATGGCGCCGCCCGAGTGGGGTCGCCGAGGCCGCGAGCGTGGAGGGTGCGGACCAGCGGTCCGCACCCTCTCAGTCGCTCAGGACGCGGTGCCCGCGTTCGTGGCGATCTTGACGATGTAGCCGATCGAACTCATCAAAACTGGCAGCAATGCCTCCATGGAACTTCCTTCTGTACGCCGGCGCGAGTGCCCGGCAACGTTCTGACTGGGCCCCCAGTCAGGTGTGTCGCTGGCGCGCAATCCTCCCCGCCCCAGGAACAACGGGATTCTACCGTCAACCCGCGGTTCGGTGGGACGTTACCCCGGAATGCGAAAAGGGGCCTCGGACGCGAAAGTCTGCGTCCGAGGCCCCTTTTCGTGAGCCGTGAGTCCTCGATCTAGCCCGTGCGGACCTTCAGGCCCGGGTTGTCCGCGAGGATCGCGTTGATCGGCGTCCCGTACAGCTGGGGGCTGTCACCGACCAGCGTGGTGACCACGGAGGCCACCTCGCAGTACATCATGTCGCCCACGTTGGAGGCGCTCGAGATACCGAGCGCCCTGGTGCCGGTCACGATGGCGCCGCCGCTGTCGCCCTGCAGCGCACAGATGTTCGCGGTGAAGCCGTTCTTCAGGGTGCGGGTTCCGACGTCCACGATCTGGTTGACCGAGTTGATGGTGCCGCAGCTGAAGCCGGTGGTGAGGCCGGACTTGCACACCGGCGCCCCGACCACGGGATCGGCGGTGCCGGTGATCGGCACCGGGTTCGCGCCGGGGGCGCGGACGAAGTTGTTCTCGAAACGCTTGGTGGCGGCGTCGTCGATCTTGATCACCGAGTAGTCGAGACCCTCGACGGTCGACTTGGCGAAGGTGCCGAAGCGATCACCGAACGCGGCGCCGTGCGTCTCGAATGCGATCGAGGCGGCACCGGTGCCCGCGGCATCGCGGTTCGGGTCGCAGTGTCCGGCGGAGATGTTCACCGCGCGGCCGGAGCCGTCCGTGCCGTTGAAGCCGAGCGAGCAACGGAACGCACCGTCCGCGTTCTCGGCGGCGTAGGCGTCACCACCGAGGCGGGCATCGGCGGCAACGGGGCTCTCGGCGACCGGCGGCGCGGACGAGCCGAGCGCCGGGGCAAGCACGACGCGGGCGGACTCGAGGAAGTCGGGCAGCTGCAGGCCCTGGCCCTCGGCGGTGTTCTGGACGCGCAATACGACGTCGTTGTTGACCGTGTCGATCGCGGCGCCGCTGATGAGACCGGACAGCGGTGCGGGGAGCTTCTCGATCCAGCTGTTCATGTGGCCCAGCTGGTCGCGCAGCGCGCGCTCGCTACGGGGCAGGTCCTTCACCTTGTAACCGGCGGCCTCGACGGCCGCGCGGGCGGCTGCCTTGTCCGGTCCGTCCGCCAGGCCGATCAGCGGCGAGCCTGCCGGGTCGAGCCACGCGCCCGCGAAGGACTCGGGGAACTTCCCGCGCATCGTGTTGGCGAACTCCACCAGCTTCTGCCCGGCCTCGGCCTTGTCGAGGTACTGGGCGGGGCTGAGCCCGAGATCCCGCTGGATCGCGGCAACCAGGTCGGCGGGCAGCGCGGTCGCGGGCGCCGGAGCGGAGGGCTCCGCGTGTGCGAGGGCCGCGCCGGGCGCGATCAGGAGGAGGGCCGCAGAGCCGATCATCGCGGCACGGCGGGCGCGAACGCTACGCATGGGGACCTTTCGGATTGAGGGCATGCGGGCATGACCCATCCGTTGAGTCCGGGTCAGTTGTAGCGACTATATGGGTTACGCCCGCCGTTGCCTACCGGAAACTGTCGGATGATTCGGCGCCGCGGCGGCGCCGATGAGGTATCAGGGGCGCGGGTTTCCGGCCCGGACCTGCAGGTCGAGGCCGAGAGTCGCGTTCGCGTGGTTCACGATCTTCTCGATCGGGATGCCGATGCTCGCGGTGCCGCCCTCGGGCGCCAGCACGAGGTTGGCCTCCGTGCAGTTCGGGGCGCCGCCGGAGTTGGAGCCGCTGGTGATGCCGAGGGCCCTGGTCCCGGTCAGGATGGCGCCGCCGCTGTCGCCGCCGAGGGTGCAGGTGGAGCCCGCGAACCCGCGGACCAGGCGGGTGCTGCCGTCCGCCATGTGCAGCGGGGCGTCGACGCTGTCGGCGAGGACCATGCCGCAGGTGAACGTGGAGGTCTGGCCGGACTTGCAGATCGGCGCGCCGATGACCGGACGTGCCGTGCCGGTCACGGTGACGGTGGTGCCGTTGGCCCCGCGGACGGTCGGCTTGTCCAGCCCTGCGGCGGTGCCCGCCTCGTTGAGCTTGATCACCGAGTAGTCCAGGCCGCCCGCGGCCTCACCCATCGCGGAGTGCCGGAAGGCGCCGATCTGCGCGCTGCGGGAGACATCGGCGAAATCGGGCAGGTAGACCGGGGCGCCCGCGGGCACCTTCGCGTTCTCCTGCGAGGGATCGCAGTGGCCCGCGCTGAGGTTGTAGGGGGCACCGGCGGCGTCGACGGCGTTGAAGCCGAACGAGCAGACCCCGATCTCGCCCGGGTCGATGTCGCGGGTGATCGGGCGCGGAGTGGTGATGTAGGTGTCGCCGCCCTGCGCGTGCGGGTCGACGGGCGGCTGGCCGCCGGGGCTCAGCACGACCTTCAGTCCGGCCAGCAGCGTCGGCAGGTTCAGGGCCCGGCCGATGGGGCTGTTCACCACGTCGATGACGACCCGGTTCTCCAGCACGTCGATGGAGGTGGAGTTGATCTGCGAGGAGACGTCCTTCGGCAGACCGAGGATCCACTTGTTGACCTCTGCCAGTGAACCCTCGAGATCCTTCGCGGACACCGCGGCGAGGTGGGTGGCATAGCCGTCGCGGGCCACCCGCTGCGCTTCCGCGGTGGTGGTGACCGCGACGACGGGGACGCCGTCGACGCCCATCCAGGAACCGGCGTAGGTGGCGGGGCTGCCCTCGCGCAGGGTCTGGGCGTAGCCGGCCAGTCGTTGCGCGGCCTCGGCGCGCTCGATGTACTGCTGCGGGGTCAGCTTCAGGTCGCGGGCGATCGCGTCGACGAGTTCTGCGGGCAACTGCTGCGCGACCTCGGCGGGCGAATTCGACTGGGGTTCATGCGGTTCGGCCTGTGCGATAGCGGAGAGCGGGAGCAGGGTGGCCGAGGCGAGGATTGCGGCGCGGAACGCCAGCGGGAGACGCATGAAGACCCTTCGTCGAGAGCGCGGATGTATCAGCGCTCCACCTTAGGGCAAGTGTGGCTCGGCCGCCCGTATGCCTGATAGACCGGTTGGGGAACCGTTCCTATGCCGTATCGACGCTCTCGGCCGGAGCCTTCGAGGGCCTGGGCCTGGGCCGGGAGCGCGAGACGGCCACGCCCGCCAGGCACAGCGCACCGCCCGCGAGCGTGAGCAGCCCCGGCAGCTCGCCGAGGAACAGCCAGGCCATGACGACGACCAGAGCGGGCACGGCGTACGTCGTCGCGCCCATGCGGCCCGCTGTCGTACGGGCCAGGGCGTAGGCCCAGGTCGTGAAGGCCAGGGCGGTCGGGAACACCCCGAGGTACACCATGTTCATGGTCGCGGAGAGCGGCGCCCGGCTCGCCTCGTGCACGAGCTGACCGGCAAACGGCAGACACGCGACCGCGCCGACGAGGCACCCGAAGGTGGTGATCTGCAGGGCGCTGCCGTGTGCAAGGGCGGGCTTCTGTGCGACGACGCCGCCCGCGTACGCGGCGGCCGCGAGCATGCAGAGCAGGACACCGAGGACCGAGGAGTGCCCTTCGCCGGACATCGACAGCCCGACGGCGATCGCACCGGCGAAGGACACCGCCATGCCCGCGATCAGTCGGGGCGGCAGCGTCTCGCCGAGGAACCGGGCGCCGAGCAGGGCGATCAGGATGGGCCCGATGTTCACGATCATCGCGGCCGTACCCGCGTCGACCTCCCGCTCACCCCAGTTGAGCGCCACCATGTAGACGCCGAACCACAGGAGGCCGGACACCACGATCCCCGTCCAGGCCGCCCGCGGCGGCAACCCCTCCCGCCGGATCAGCAGGACCGCTCCGAGGACGAGAGCTCCGGAAAGGAGCCGGCCGAGGGCGAGCGCGCCGGGGAGTAGGCGGCCCCGGCGCTGCGGATCGAGACGAAGGCGGAGGCCCACAGGACGACGGTGACACCGGCGGCGGCGAGCGCCAGACGCGTGGTGGCACGGGTGTTGGTCATGGGGTGACCGTAGGCAATTCACGCCCGGCGCGTCAGGCGACGGCCGCTCCGTCCGCGGGGGTGGTCGCGGTGGTCGTCTTCGTGGTGGTCGTTGTCGTTGTGGTGGTCGTCTCGGTCGTGGTGGTGGGCTCGGTTGTGGTCGTCGTCTTCGTAGTGGTCGTGGTCGGTCGGTGGGATGGGCTCGGCTGCGCGGGCGGCGTCGTGATGACCGGCGGCGGGGCTTGGGTCGTCGGGGCGACGGTGGTGGTGGGCGCGGTCGAGGCGGGGCTCGACGTCTTGGTGCTCCTGGCCGTCGTGGACGCGGGCGCCTTGGTCGTCGTGGTGGTCGGTCTCGACGAGACGGTGACCTTGGGCGTCGCGGACGGGGCGATGACGGGGACCGCGGTCGCGGGGGCATCGGTGGAGCGCAGGCTCACCACCAAACCGACCAGCGCGACGGCCAGGATCACACCGGCCGCCGCAGTGATCGCCGTGGTGCGTTGGAACCGGAAGCGGGGCGCCGCGGCGATCGGCGTCGCAGCGCCAGCGGCGAGCGGCACCGGGTCCGGGTCCAGCAGGACAGGGAGCACCGGACGGCCGGGACCGGCCTCGGTGAACGCCGTCGGCGGGCCCGCGACCGAGACCGCGGGCATGGTCACGGTGTCGGCGTCGCCATCGATGTCGGTGTGGACCGCCGCGACGGTGGCCGCGACGGCCGCCGTGGTGATGGCCTCGCCCGCCGCACCGCCCGGCTCGCCGCCCGCCGCGATGATCGCGGCGCCGTGCGTGCCCGTGCATCCCGGCCGGGGCGACAGCACCGTCGGCAGGCCGATTGCCGACTCGGCCAGTCGCGACACCAGCGGCATCGCGGATCCGCCGCCGGTCAGCAGCAGGGCGCACACGTCCGACAGCGCCAGGTCATGGGCGCTGATGGTCTGCTCCACGAGGTCGAGCGATCCGGTGATCGACGACTCCAGCAGTTCCTCGAGCTCGCTGCGCAGCAGGGTGACGGTGGCGGTGGCGCCCGCGAGCTCGACGGCGATCTGCGTCTCGGCCGCCGTGGACAGTGCTTCCTTGGCCTCGGCGCATCGGCGCCGTAGCACCGGCAGCTCGGACCTGGTGGCCGGATCGCTCAGGTCCACCGGCCCGAGATCACCGGCGGCCGAGCCCAGTACGTGCTCGAGGATCGCCTGGTCGAAGGTGTCGCCACCGAAGCGGGTGGTGAAGGTCGACGGCCGGAGCAGCCCGGCATCCGTGCCCGTGCGCACCAGCGAGATGTCGAGCCCGGTGCCGCCGAGGTCGTAGACCGCGACGATCGCGTCGCCAAGCGTGCCGTGCGCCGCCTCGAGCCAGGCGACCGCGGCCACCGGCTCGGGGACCAGCGTCACCCCGGCCAGCCCGACGTGTGCGAGGGCGTCCCGCATCGACTGCGCGGTCGCGTCGGACCAGCGCGCGGGGTGGGTGGCGATGATCTCGGGCTGTTCGGACAGACCGGGGAAGGCCTCGGCCGCCTCGTGCACGAGGCTGTGCATGGCGGTGGCGACCAGGTCCTCGGCCAGGTATGCGGAGCCGTCGCCGATCACGAGTCCGGCCGGTTCGCCTGCGTGCGCGGCGAACCCGGAGATGACGTCGGGCGCATCGAGGGGTGAGCCGAGTATCGCCTCGCCCGCCGCCGTCAACTGCAATGTCGCGCGACGAGCGATGGTGGCCGGCTCGGCGCCGGTACGAGGACTTTCGGTGGTGTGGAGGACCGCAACGGCGTTGGTGCCGCCGACCCCCAGCCCAAGCCCCGCGGCCATGTCTGTCCCCCATCTCATTGCTGCCGCGCTCGCCGGGGTTCGCGCGTCGCGCTGCCGGACCGACGCGCGATCTCGGGCGACAGCCTATCTATTCGCCTACGCTCGATCCGGAGAGCATCGACGCAAGCGGGGTGGTGATCCTTGGCCCTGCGCGAGGTACGGGGAGAAATATGACCGATCCCGAATCGCCACCGGTGCCGCAGCCGGTCCTCGAGCCGCTCAGCGCGGCGGCCCTCTTCCTGGTGATGACGGCAGGCCCTGGCGACGGGGACGCGGTCACGCTCCGCGACGTGGCCTCGGATGTCGGGTCGCTGGTCAGGGCGGTGGGATTCCGGGAACTCGCCGGCTCCCTGTCCTGCGTGGTCGGTTTCGGTTCGGAGTTCTGGGATCGGGTGGGGCCGAGCGCCACTCCGGCAGGGCTGCACCCCTTCGTCCCGTTGCGAGGCGAGGTGCACAGCGCGCCGGCCACCCCGGGGGACGTGCTGTTCCACATCAAGGCCTCCCGTGCGGACCTGTGCTTCGAGCTGGGGCGCCTGATCCTGACGGCGCTCGGTGACGCGGCGACCGTCGCGGACGAGGTGCACGGATTCCGCTACTTCGACGCCCGCGACCTGCTCGGTTTCGTCGACGGGACCGAGAACCCGACCGGGGCCGGCGCCGGCGCGGCGGCCCTGATCGGGGCGGAGGACCCCGCGTTCACGGGTGGCAGCTACGTGATCGTCCAGAAGTATCTGCACGACATGGCCGCATGGGCCGAGCTGAGCACCGAGGAGCAGGAGCGGGTGATCGGGCGGACGAAGCTCGAGAACGTCGAACTCGACGACGCGGCCCTGCCGAGCAACTCACACGTCGCGCTCAACACCATCGTCGACGACGACGGGACCGAGCACGAGATCCTGCGCGACAACATGCCGTTCGGTTCCCTCGCCGCGGGCGAGTTCGGTACCTACTTCATCGGTTACGCGAAGGACCCCGCCGTCACGGAGCTGATGCTGCGGCACATGTTCCTCGGCGATCCCCCGGCAACCACGACCGGATCCTGGACTTCTCCCGGGCGGCGACAGGGACCCTGTTCTTCGTGCCGAGCCAGGACCTGTTGGAGGCGTTGGCCGACATCCCCGTGCCGGACGTCGAGGAAGCGGAGTCGGAAGAGGTTGCACCGCGCGACCTGTCCCTGAAAATCGGTGATCTCAAAGGAGTGTCGCAATGACTGATTCGAGCAATCTGCACCGGAACCTGGCGCCGGTGACCGAGGCCGCGTGGGAGCAGATCGGCGAAGAGGCCGCACGCACCTTCAAGCGTCACGTCGCCGGGCGCCGGGTCGTCGACGTGGCCGGGCCGTTCGGATATTCCTATTCCGCACACAACCTCGGCCGGGTGCGCTCGATCACCGCATCGGACAGCAGGATTCGGGCACAGCTCCGCGAGGTGCACCCGCTCGTCGAGCTGCGTTTCCCGTTCACGCTCAGCCGCGCGGAGATCGACGACGTTGCCCGCGGGTCGCTGGACTCCGACTGGCAGCCGGTCAAGGACGCGGCCAAGGCGATCGCGTTCGCCGAGGACCGCACCGTGTTCGCCGGCTTCGAGGAGGCAGGCATCGTCGGCCTGGGGCCGTCCAGCAGCAACCCGCCGCTGTCGCTGCCCGAGGACCCGCTGCTGGTTCCCGACGCCGTTGCCTCCGCGCTGTCGGCGCTGCGGCTGGCAGGCGTGGAGGGGCCGTACTCCCTGGTGCTCGACGCGGATACCTACACCGCGGTGAGCGAGACCAGGGACGAGGGCCACCCGGTGTTCCATCACCTCAAGGACCTCGTCGGCGACATCATCTGGGCCCCGGCGGTGGCGGGCGGCTACGTGCTGTCCACCCGCGGCGGCGACAACCAGCTCACCCTGGGGACGGACCTGTCGATCGGGTACGACAGTCACACCGCCGAGACGGTGACGCTGTACCTGGAAGAGACGCTGACCTTTTCGTCGTTGACGGCGGAGGCCGCCGTCGTGCTGGGACGCTGACCGGTGCCGGGGTCGTCGAGGTACCGAGACGTCAACCCGCTGTACCGGGTGATGCGCGACCTTGCCGGGACCAAACCGATGGCGTGGTTCTTCGCCCGCACACTCCACCACGTCGACGGCCCCGTCTACCGGCTGACCAAGGGGCGCAACACCCTTACGACGCTCCTCACGGGACTGCCGCTGGTCATGCTCACCACCACGGGGGCGAAGAGCGGGGCGAGACGCACCGTCCCCCTTGTGGGGATGCCCGACGGGGACCGGATCGTGGTCATCGCCTCGAACTACGGGCAGCATTCGAACCCGGCCTGGTACTTCAATCTGCGCAAGCATCCCGAGGCCACGGTCACCGTCGCGGGCGGTGAGCCCCGGCAGGTGGTCGCCTACGAGGCGGAGGGGGAGGAGCGGGAGCGACTGTGGCGCATGGACCTGGAGGTCTATCCCAGCCGCGCCGCCTACAAAGAACGCGCCACTGACAGGCGGATCCCGGTGATGGTGCTCGAACCCGCCGGCGGCTGAGCCCGACGACGCGACGGCTCACCACTCAGCCGATCAGCTCGCTCGATTCCTTCCTCCAGTCGTAGACGACCCGGGTCCGCAGGACGATGTCCTGCAACGACCGTCGCCGGGGGTCGACCGCCGCCCACAGCAGGCCGACGGCGAACAGGACGCAGAGCACGGCCCGCACGGCGGCGCGGGGCAACCGGAGCAGCCGGCCCTTGGCGGTGACGACCCGCAGCCCCATCGCCAGCGCGCCGACGGTGCGCCCGGTCGTCGCCCAGCAGCCGGTCAGGTATACGACCGACACGGTGAGGGTGGCGGTCGCGGAGGCCAGCACGGCAGGCTCCGGGAACCGGAAGTTCTGCGGGGAGTACAGCAATCGCACCAGGGCCAGGCCCAGGTAGGTCACGCCCATGATCGCGAGGACCACCCCGAGGTCGATCACGGCGGCGGTCGCGCGGGTGACGATCCCGGCAGGCCGGTGCGGAGGCTGATCGAGGTGCTCGGTCACGGTGCCTGGTCCCCTGGGTGATCGCCGCCGCCCATCGGCAGTTCGTCGTTCGGGCCTGCGCCACGGCCGAACAGCTTGCCCACGAAGCCGGCGACGGCGTCGTCGGCCTGCATGCCCTGGCTCCGGACCCCGCGAACCGCCTCGGAGGACAGCGAGCCCGTCGACTCCCGGATGATTTCCGGCAGGTCCACGCCCTCGATGATGTCGTTGGCGAGGCCGACGAGGTCCATCCTGGCGATGATCGCGTCGATGTCGATCCGGCGCGCCACCTCGTCGAGGTCCACCCGCGCGATCTGCCTGCCGAGGTCGACGGAGTCGACGATGCCGTCCAGGTCGAGCTTGCCGATCACGGCGTCCACGTCGAGCCGGGCCGCGATCCGGTCGACGTCGATGGTTGCCGCGATCTGGTCCAGATCGAGGGACTCGGCGATCAGGTTCAGGTCGACGTTCTCGCGCACGAGGCGGGTGAGGTCGACCTCGAGCAGGGCCGCCGCGATCACCTCCCGGATCACCAGGCGCAGCAGGTCCCGAACGGTCGGGGCAGCCGTCCGCGCGACCTCCTCGCCGCGTGCCCGCAGCGCGTCCGCCGTTGCGTCGAGGCGCCGGGCCAATCCGGGCACCCGGCGCAGGGTGTCGAGGGCGAAGCGGGCCGTCGCACCCACCACTTCGGCCGCGGTGACCGCGGCTCCGATCGTCACGAACACCACGTCGGCGCCGGGAAGGCTAGCCAACGGCCGGTTCGCCGCGGGCGTGACTTGCTCGTCCGGTGACATGGTCCCTCCCAGATCGGGTCTGACGCGAAGAGGTCAGGTCGTGATCATAGGTGTCACAGGTGGGTACGACGCCGGTTGTGTCGGGGTCGTGACCCGGGCCCGGCGCTCAGCTCTCCGTGCCGTGACCCATCGCGCGCAGCATCGACAGCATGTCCGCGCGGGAGGTGGCGTCGAGGCGACGGCGGATCCGGGCTACGTGGTGCTCGACGGTCTTCGCCGAGATGAACAGCCGGGCGCCGATGTCCCGGTAGGTCAGGCCCATCACCAACAGGTTCGCCACCTCGGCCTCGCGGTCGGTCAGGCCCGCGCTGAGTTCGCGCTCGGTCCCCGCGACGGCGCCGGGCATCGACGACGAGGCGGGTCGCAGGGAGCGCGCGACCTGCAGCAGCGTGGTCGCGGTCCTGGTGTCGGAGGCGCGGAGCGCGGCCTCGCTGGCGAGACGGGCGCCGTCCCATGGCAACCCGATGCGGTCCAGGGTGCGTGCGGACTGTTCCACCACGGTGGCGTCGATCTCGCCCTGCAGCACCCGAAGCCACGCGCGGCCCGCGGCGGCGAGACCCGCCGCGTACGGGCTGGTCTCCGCCGCGACACCGAGGGCGTTGGCGTGTGGAAGCAGTTCCGCCGGGCTCTCGGCCAGTATCGCGGCCTGCACGCCGTACCAATGCAGAGGCGAGCCCCACAGCGTGGGTTCGCCGAGCCGGGTGAGCAGCTCGTTGGCCTGCTCGATGAGGTGCGCGAGCCGGTCGGTGTCCCGCAGTCTGGCCGCACCCAGCCACAATTCGCCGAGCGGGAGCAGGCTGAAGAGATCGGCCGAGTGCTCCGCGATGACGCCGTGCGCCCGCTCCCACGAGTGGGTGAGGGCGCCGATGTCCCCGACACGTCGGGCGAGTCCGACCCGCAGCGCCGCGATGAACAGGGCATCGCGCGGGGTGGGCTCGGCATCCGCTGGCATCGCATCGAGCCGGGCCGTCGCGGCATCCAGATCGCCGCGGATCATGGCGATCCAGGTCAGCAGCAACTCGTGCCGCTGACGGGTGATGCTCTCGCGAGGCTCGGTGTCCAGCGCCCGCTGCAGCACGGCCTGTGCGCCCGCGAGTTCGCCGCACGCGATGCCGGCCAGTGCGGTGATGGCGGCGCCACTGTCAGGGAGCAGTCGGGGACGGGAACCGTTGGCGGACAGGGACAGTCCACGGGTCAGCGAGTTGACCGCAATCGCGACCTGGCCGTCGATCGACTGTCGCAGGCCCTGCGCGAGCAGCGCGGCGCCAGCGGACGTCGACGTCGGGGGCGCGCCCGCCTGGCGCTCCGTCATCGCCTCGGCCTGCTCCGGCCGTCCCGCGGCCAGCAGGACAGTGGCCGCGACGGGAGCGTCGGAGCCGACGCGGGCCGGGCCGAGCCATTCGTAGAGATCTGCGCTGCGGCCGAGCATGCCCTGCTGCGCCGCGACGCTCGCCGCGATCCGAACGGCCGCAGCGAGTTCGGTGTCGGTCAGGTCCGCCGCCCGTTCGAGCAGGCCGTCGGTGAGCCCGACCGCTGTGTCCAAGTCCGCGCTCAGTGCCGCCGCCTCGGACCAGCGCAGGGCGAGGGTGTTCCGATCGGCGCCCGCGCGGACGGCCTCCGCATACAGGCTCGCGGCCAGCGGCGGCTCGGCGTGTTCGGCGGCGCCGCAGAGGAACTCGGCCAGCTCGGGATCCGTCACGCCCGCCTCGGTGTAGGCACGGGCCGCGGGGAGATCGAGGGTGCCGTCCGCCAGCTTCGCGCGCAGCGAGTCGGCGTGCAGCCGGGCCAGCCGCTGCGCTCCGAGCACGGCGGCCAGCGGATCGCGGGCGACGGGTAGGAGGGTGTGGGTGACCAGTCCGGTGCCTCGGGCCCGGTCGATCAGGTCCTGGGCCACGTCCGGGTCGACGGACAGCACCCGGACGAGTTCGACGGGGTCGGGCCCCGAGCCGATCGCGGCGATCGCCAGGGTGCACAACAGGTCCGAATCGAGTTCCCCGAGCCGGGCGCGCAGGTGTGCGGCCGTCGCGGCGTCGAGGGCCCGTTCCAGTGCGGGCTGGGTACGGGGCTCGGTGGGGTCGAGGCGGGACAGTGCGCCGAGCGCCGCGTCGACGCTCTGCACGCCGCCCCCGGTGATCCGCAGGATCGCGGCGGCGAGACCGATAGGAAGTCGTACGCCCAGTGTCGATTCCGCGCGGACGACGATGTCCCGTGCGGTCATCGGGTCGAGGGTCAGCGAGCCGAGCGCATCGCCGAGCGAGCGAAGGGTGCGGCTGTGCGGCCGCGGTTCGGTGGCGACGATCACGGTGATGTCCTGGCGGTGCGCGGCCAGGGTCAGCGCGTCGACCGCGGCGTCCGGCAGCCGATGGGCGTCGTCGACGACCAGCGCGCCGCCGGGTTCGACATCCGCGCCCGCCGCCGCGGCGACGGCGGTCCCGTTGGCCCGCAGCTCGTCTCGGATCGCGGCGAGCAGAGTCGATTTGCCACTCCCCGCAGCGCCGCGGATCAGCATGTGCGGATTGCCCGTTCGCGCGGCGGCGAGGAACGCCTGCGCGCCAGGCATTCCGGCGAGCGTGGCCGCAGCGGTGCCGGTGGGTTCGGAGGTCAGCACGGTCACGGGTCCTACTGCCCGCCGCCGAGCAACCCGCCGACGCCCTGGCCGACGCCGCCGACGACGCCGCCCAGGCCGCCGAGCACGCCGCCGACGCCGTTGCCGACACCCTCCACCACGCCGCCGACGCCGTTGCCGACACCGGCCGCGGCGCCGCCGACGCCGTCGACGAAGTCGTTCGCGATCTGGCCGCCGCCGTCACCCTGCGGGGGCGCGGGCGGCGGCGTGTACCCGCCGCCCGCAGGCGGTGCGGGTGGGGGCGGGGGCGTCCCGCCGCCGACGGGTCCCGGTGCAGGCGCCGCCGGGGCGGGTGCGGGTGCGGCGGCGGGGGAGCCGGGTGCAGGGGCGGGAGCCGCGGCGCCCCCGAATTGGCGGAGACCTGCCGCGCGGTCGAACCGGCGTCGGATCGGACGGGCGCGCCGGTGGGGTCAAGACGGACGGGGGAGTCTGCGGTGGTCGGGCTGACCACGCCGTCGACGACGGGCAGCACTGTGCCGTCCGGTGCGACCGTGGTGGTGACGCTGTGGCCGCTGGTCGTGGCCCCCGGCTGGTGTCCGCGTTGGACGGCGTCAGCGCGCCGGTACCGAGCGAGAGCCCGCCCGCGGCCAGGACGGCGATCGCGGCGGCCGCGGCGGCGACGATCGCGGCCTTCTTGGGGTGGAGAGCGATGAGCCCCTGGACGCGGGCCGGATGCCGGGACGCGGACCCGCGGACGCGGGCAGCACCGGCGCGACCTCCACAACGGTGGTCGCGGCGGCCGCGGCGGCCGGAACCGCCGCGAGCGGCACCGTGTGGGCGCCCTCCGCGGCGGCGATGAGAGCGGCGCCCTGTGCCGCGGTTCGCTCGGGATGGGCGTCGGCGACGACGGGCAGCCGCAGTTCGGCGGAGAGCAATTCGGCGACCAGCGGCATCGCCGAGCTGCCACCGATGAGCAGGACCTGACCCACGTCGGACAGGTCGACGCCCGCGTTGCGCAGTGTCTCCCGGACCAGTTCGACGGAATCCGCCAGCGGTTCCCGGATCAGGTCCTCCAGCTCCGCACGCACCAGTCGGACATCGCTGTGCACGCCAGGCAGGTCGATCCCGATGACCGTCTCGGTGTCCGAGGACAGTGCCTCCTTCGCGGCGCAGCAGCGGGCCCGCAGCTGGGCGAGGGCGTTCATCGTGTCGGGGTCGAAGGGGTCGAGTTCGCCGGCCTCGCCCACGACGCCGTCGAGCATGTATCGCAGCGTCAGGTGGTCGAACTCGGATCCGCCGAAGTCCTCGGACCGCATCGGCTTCCCGATGATCCGGGGAGTGTCGCCTGCGTGGACCAGCGTGACGTCGAGGCTGGTCCCGCCCAGGTCGTAGACGAGCACGAGGTCATCGGAGGCGCCTGCGTCGTCGCGGGATCCGTTGCGCTGCAGCCATGCGACCGCCGCCTCGGGTTCGGGGACGAGCGCGACCCCGGCGAGACCTGCGCGGTCGAGCGCGGAACGCAGCGCGTCGACCGTGTGGCTCGGCCAGACGGCCGGATATGCCGCCGCCACGGCGGGGAACTCGGCGAGTTCGGCCGAGGACGCCTCGATCAGGCACTGCATCGCGGTGACGACGAGGTCCTCGCCGGTGTGGGTCGAGCCGTCGTCCGCGACGAGCGCGACGGGGTCGCCGACGCGGGTGGCGAAACCGGAGATGACGGTTCCACGTGGAACGTCCCCCTCGTGCCTGCTGGGCACGCCGAGAACCGCGGGGGCGTCCCCGCCGAGCGCCAGGGTCGAACTCGCCGTGATCGACGGTCCCTGCGCGTCCGCGTCGTGCTCGAGGGCGGTGACCGCCACCGAGTTCACGGCGCCGACGGTGAGTCCGAGTCCAACAGTCATCGAAGTGTTCTCCCGTGCTCGCCCCGCGGCTTCCGCCGCCGGAGTGGCTGACAATTCTCCCGTTGGCCGGAGCCAGGGGCGGGTGACGATTTCCCGGGTTCTGCGCCGGGGGTGGGGCCGAAGGTGGCCCCCGCTGTTGCCCACTGTGTCGGGTCACGCGCGTGAAGCGTTACCGATTCGGTGACAAACGCGCAGATGGGGGAGGTATCCCTATCGGGCGGCGATCCCCTATCGGCCCCACCCCCACGCGCTCCGCGAGGCAGGGGAGTTCACCCCGTTGGGGCGGGGTGTCCGCGTACCTAGCGTTGAGGGCAATCGTTTCGCGTCGTCTATCGCGATCCGTTCGACCAGACCTCAGGAGATCGACATGACCACCAACGCTCTTCTCGACTTCATCCTCAGCCTCCTGCGTGATGACGAGGCGAGGGCGCTGTACTGCCAGAACCCGGACGCGGCGTTGGCCGCCGCCGGGCTGGGCGGCGTGTGCGCAGCGGACATCTCCGCAGTGGCCCCGCTGGTCGCCGAGTCGGGTCTGTTCGCGGGCGCCGCGGGTGAGTTGACGAGCATCGTGAACGCGGGGCTCGACACGGCCGTCGGCGGTGCACTCGGTGGCGGTCTCGGTGGCGGCCTCGGTCTGGGAGGTGGCCTCGGTCTGGGTGGCGGCCTGGCGGCAGGCGCAGGCGCGGGTCTGGGGCTCGGTGGCGGCCTCGGTCTCGGCGGTGACATCGACCTGGGAGCCGATCTGGGTGCGGCCCTGAGCGCAGCGCTTGGGGCTGCCCTGCAGATCGGCGGCCAGATAGGTGCCGATCTCGGTGCGGCCATCGGTGCGGCCCTCGAGGCCTCGCTCGGCCTGGGTGGCGCCGTGGACGTGAACGCGGACCTGGGTGGTGCGCTCAGCGGTGCGCTGGGTGGCGCGCTCGGAGTCGGCGGTGGCCTGGTGGCCGAGCTCGGCGGCGCGCTGAACGCCGCGCTGAGCGGGGTGACCGACCTGGACCTGGGTGGTGCACTCGATCTCGGCGCGGTCCTGGGCGGCGCACTCGAGGTCGGCGGCGACATCGGCGCCGACCTGGGTGTCGCGCTCGGTGGGGTGCTCGGTGCCGCGTTCGGTGCGGAGGGCGGACTCGGTGCCGCGTTGTCCACCGCGCTCGAGGGCGGACTCGATCTCGGCACCGCGCTGGGCGGCACCCTCGGCGGCGCACTCGGCCTCGGCGGAGAGTTGACCTCCGGTCTGACCGGTGCGCTCGACGCGGCGCTCGGTGCCGGCGGTGGCCTGGACCTCGACGGTGTGCTCGGCTTGGGTGGCGGCCTGACCTCCGGTCTGACCGGTGCGCTCGACGCGGTGCTCGGTGCGGGTGGTGGCCTGGACCTCGGCGGCGCACTCGGTCTCGGTGGCGGCCTGGCCTCCGGTCTGACGGGCGCGCTCGACGCGGTGCTCGGTGCAGGCGGTGGCCTCGGTGGCGGACTGGATCTGGGTGGCGGACTGGACTTGGGCGGCGACCTCGGCGCCACGCTGAGCGCGGCGCTTGGCGGCGCGCTCGGGGCGGGCGGCGATGTCGCCGCCGACCTCGGTGGCGCGCTGGGCGGCACTCTCGGCGCCCTGGTAGATGCGGGCGCGGGCCTGGATCTGAGTGGGGTTCTCGGCGCGGGCGGGGAGATCGGTGGGGACCTCGGCGCCACGCTGGCCGGTGCGCTCGGTGGCGCGCTCGGGGTGGACGGCGGTCTCACGGCCGGACTCGGTGCGGCGCTGGACGCGGCGCTCGGCGCCGCGGGCGGCCTCGACCTCGGCGCTGAGGGTGGCCTCGGCGGATCGCTGAGCACCGCGCTCGAGGGCGTGCTCGGCGCGGGCGGGGAGATCGGCACGGACCTGGGGCTTCACTCGGCGGGGTGCTCGGCGCGGCGCTCGGTGCGGGCGGCGACCTCGGCGGGGAACTGGAGGCGGCGCTCGGTGGCGCGGCGGGTGGCACCGGCGAGATCGACCTCGGCGGTGCGCTCGGCACGGTGCTCGGAACCGCTCTCGATCTCGACGGCGGCCTCGCAGGCGGGCTGGGCACGGCCCTCGAGGGTGCGCTCGGCGCGGGCGGCGCGCTCGGCGGAGACCTCGACCTCGGTGGTGCTCTCGGGGGTGCCCTCGGTGGCGGCCTCGACCTGGGCGGCACGGTCGACGGACTTCTCGGCGCGGGCGGCGCCCTCGATCTGGGCGGCACGCTCGGCGGCCTCCTCGGCGCGGGCGGTGGGCTCGACCTCGGTGTCGGCGCGGACCTCGACGCCGGTCTCGACGCGGCGGCGGGCCTCGGCGGCGGAGTGGACGCGGTCTCGGGCCTCGGTGCGGGCCTGACCAGCGGCCTGGCGGGCGGTCTCGGTGGCCTGTTCGGTGCCGGCGCCGGCCTCGGCGGCAGCCTGACCGGCGCGCTGGATGGTGCCGCGAACGCGGGTGCTGACCTCGGCGGCGCGCTGTCGGGTGCGGCGAATGCGGGCGCGGAGCTCGGTGGCGGCCTGACCGGCGCGCTGGATGGTGCTGCCAACGCGGGCGCGGAGCTGGGTGGCGGCCTGGCCGGCGCGCTGGATGGCGCGGCGAACGCGGGCGCGGAGCTCGGTGGCGGCCTGACCGGCGCCTTGGACGGTGCGGCCAACGCGGGCGCGGACCTGGGTGGCGCCCTGTCGGGTGCGGCGAGCGCGGGCGCGGAGCTGGGCGGCGCACTGTCGGGGGTCGCGAACACCGGTGCGGAGCTCGGTGGTGCCCTCTCGGGCGCCGCGGGCGCGGCCACGGACCTGACGACCGGCCTGGACGCCGTCGCGGACCTCGGCGGCGCGGTCACCGGTGCGGTCGATGCAGGCATCGGGGCGGGCGTTGGCGGCGCGACGTCGGCGGGCGGCGAGCTCGGCGGCACCTCCGACCTGGTCGGCGGGATCAGCTCCGGCCTCACCGGTGCCACCGCGGCCACCGGGAACGCGTGGTCGTCGCTGGACGCCTCGAACGCCTTCGGCAGTGAGGTCACCACGACCCACGAGGCGGACGGCGGCTTGTTCGGCGATGGGCTCGGCGGCATCGGCGGCGGACTCTTCGGAGACGCGGATGCGACCGGCGCCGCCGAGGTCGGCGGCGAGGCGGCCGCGCACGCGGACCCGCTGCTGCCCTGATCGATCTGTAACGGAGCCGGCCCCGTACGCGTTATTGCGTGTGGGGCCGGCTCCGTGCTGGATACAGTGAAATCGCTCGCCGCGAGCGCCCGTTCGGGCGCCCGCGGCGCAGATTGGATTGTGGGTCGGGTTCATGGACAACGCAGCTGCTTCGGCAGTCGAACGCACCGCCGCGGGACAGGCAACGGCCGCGGACATGGTGGCACTGCTCGAGCGGACCGGGGGCATCGCCCGGACCGCCGGGCGAGCCGATCTGGTTGACCGCCTGGAGCTGGCCAAGACCAGGGTGCTGGACCCGCGGATGCGGATCGTCGTGGTCGGCCCGCTCAAGCAGGGCAAGAGCCAGTTGGTGAACTCGCTGCTCGGCCTGACCGTGTGCACGGTCGGCGACGACGAGACCACCGCGGTGCCGACGGTCGTGCAGAACGCGCAGACGGCGAGCGCGGAGTTGGTCCTCGCCGAGCCGGGAGCCGACGCCGTCCGGGTGGCGGTGCCGCTGGAGGAACTGGGTGCCGTCACGCCCTCGACGCCGCTGGCCGGCGGACGCGAGGTGCTGCGGGTCGAGGTGAACGTGCCGAGCCCGCTGCTCGCGGACGGGCTCGTGCTGGTGGACACCCCCGGCGTCGGCGGACACGGAAACCCACACGCGGCAAGCACTCTCGGCCTCCTTCCCGCTGCCGACGCGGTCCTGGTGCTCTCGGACGCCAGCCAGGAGTTCACCGAGCCGGAGGTCGCGTTCCTTCGACAGGTCCTCGGCCTGTGCCCGGCCGTGGCCTGCCTGATCAGCAAGACCGATCTGTACCCGCACTGGCGGGAGATCGTTGAGGCGGACCGCGGGCACCTCGGCCGCGCCGGGCTCAGCGTGCCGTTGATCCCGGTGTCGTCGGCGCTGCGCTCGCACGCGGTGCGACTGCAGGACGAGGAGCTGAACGTCGAGTCGGGGTTCGCCGACCTCTACGCGTTCCTGCGCGAGCAGGTGGTGGCCAGGGGAGACCTCACCACCCGCCGCGCGGTCGCGCTGGACGTGCACTCGGTCACCGAACACCTGACCCTCGCGCTCGGCAGCGAGCTTGCCGCGCTTCGTGACCCGGCCAAGGGTGCGGCGGCCGTTGCGGAGCTGCAGAAGGCCAAGGTCGCGGCCGAGGAGCTGCACAAGCGCACCTCGCTGTGGCAGCAGACCCTGTCCGACGGCGTCACCGACCTGGCCGCCGACATCGACCACGACCTGCGGGACCGGCTGCGCCGGGTCACCCGCCAGGCCGAGGAATCCGTGGACGAGGGCGACCCTGGCAAGGACTGGGCGGAGCTCGGCGAGTGGCTCGAGCAACAGGTCGCGACCTCGATCGGCGACAACTTCGTCTGGGCGCACGACCGCGCGATCTGGCTGGCCGAGGTTGTGGCCGGGCACTTCGCGGAGTCCGGGTCGGTGGACCTGCCGCACCTCGACGTCGCCGACCTCGGCGGGGTCCTCGAGCCCGTCAGCTCCCTCGCCGACCTCGAATCGGGGAGCATCGGCATCACCCAGAAGATGCTCGTCGGCATGCGCGGCTCGTACGGCGGCGTGCTGATGTTCGGGCTGATCACCACGCTGATGGGGATGGCCCTTGTGAACCCGATCTCGGTGGGCGCCGGGCTGGTGCTGGGCACCAAGGCCTATCGGGAGGACCGTGAGCAGCGGATCCTCAAGCGCCGCAGCGAGGCGAAGGTCGCGATCCGGCGGTTCGTCGACGACGTCAGCTTCCAGGTGAACAAGGAGTCGAAGGACCGGCTGCGGTTGATCCAGCGACTGCTGCGCGACCACTTCACCGCCATCGCCGAGCAGACCCTGCGCTCACTCAACGACTCGCTGCGCGCCGCGCAGGAGGCCGCGAACCTGGCCACCACCGAACGTACCCAGCGCGCCGCCCAGATCGAGCGGGACATGCGCGCGCTGAGCGAGCTCAAGGAGCTTGCGGCACAGATGCTCCCGGTGGAGATCGAACGGTGAGCGCGGGCGCGCTGGCGCAGGCGCGGGCACTGATCGGTGCGGCACGTGAGATCTATGCGGGCGATCCCGCGGTGCGCAGGCAACTCGACGAGTGCGCCGAGCGGATCGATCAGCCGCTCCGCGTCGCGCTTGCCGGGTCGTTGAAGGCCGGTAAGTCGACCCTGCTCAATGCGCTTGTGGGACAGGACATCGCACCGACCGACGCCACCGAGTGCACCCGTGTCGTCACCTGGTACCGGCAGGGCCCGACGCCGACTGTCACCGCGTGGCACCACGGCGACCAGTCCTTCAACGTGCCCGTCCAGCGGCGCGAGGGCAGCAGCCTCACCTTCGATCTCGGTGCGATGACGGCCGCGGAGGTGGACCGGCTGGACGTGGAGTGGCCTGCGCGGGCGCTCACCAACACCACCATCATCGACACCCCCGGCACGTCCTCGCTCTCGCGTGACGTCTCGGCCCGCACGCTGGAGATGCTGACCCCGGAGGACTCGGCCTCCGGCGCGGATGCCGTGGTGTACCTGCTGCGCACCCTCGCCGCCACCGACGTCGCATTCCTCGGTCAGATCGGCTCGCACGTCGGCGGGGAGTCCGGACCCCTCGGGTCGTCGGAGTGGTCTCGCGCGCGGACGAGGTGGGGGCGGGCCGCCTCGACGCGATGATGTCGGCCAAGGAGGTCGCGTCGCGCTTCGCCACCGAGTTGGAGCTGACGGGGCTGTGTCAGGCGGTGGTCCCGGTCGCGGGCCTGCTGGCGCTCGGCGCGCGCACGCTACGGCAGCGCGAGTACGAGGCCTTTCGCGCGCTTGCCGAGGTGCCGCCCGAGGACCTGCAGTTGGCGATGCTGTCCGCGGACCGGTTCGCCCGCCCGGACAGCCCGCTGCCGGTGGACGCGCACACCCGCGCCCAGTTGGCGCACCGGTTCGGGTTGTTCGGAATCCGGTTGGCGGTCACGCTGATCAAGCTCGGCACGCCCGATTCGCCCAGTCTCGCAACACAGCTTGTCGAGCGCAGCGGCCTCCACGAGCTGCGGCAGGTGATCGACGTGCAGTTCGGTCAGCGGGCGGATCAGCTCAAGACACACTCGGCCCTGCTCGCGCTCACCCGCGTGCTCTCGGCTCACCCCCGCGCCGAGTCCGCGCCGATCCGCGCCGCGGCGCAACGACTGCTCGCCGATGTGCACGGCTTCCAGGAGCTGCGGCTGCTCGGGCGATTGCGCTCGACCCGGCCGAACCTGTCCGACGATGACGTCGCGCAGCTGCAGCGGCTGGTCGGCGGGTTCGGCATCGGGCGCAGCGAGCGGCTCGGGCTCCACCCCGACGACGGCGTCGACGCGGAGCGGGCAGCGGCCCTCGCGGCGGTGCGCAAGTGGCGGACCTGGGCCGAACATCCGCTGCTGGATCAGTTCACCGCGCGCGCCTGCGGGATCGGCGCACGCAGCGCGGAGGGCGTGCTCGCCGAGCTCTCGGGCTAGGCGTCCGGCAGCGAGGTCGCGGCGGTCAGTGCCGCAGCCAGCGGCTCATCCCGGGCGCGAAAAGCGCTGCGACGCCGATGATCACGAGTCCGGCGTAGACGAGCGGGGCCCACTCGAGCACGCCGCCGGAGGCGTCGCCCGCGTCGACCATCAGCGACCAGAACACGATGGCCGCGGCGACGGAGACGACGCCGACCACGGCGAGGGCGATTCGGGCGGCGCTGCGACGCCCACCGAGCAGGTGCAGACAGATCAGTCCGGCGACCAGCAGCAGTGCGGCGGCCGACGCGCAGCCCAGCAGGGTGACCGAGACGGTGTCGGCGATGTCGCGGTGGGAGGTGCCCGGCCGTTCGGCGGACAGTGCGGACTCGAGCGCGTCGCGGACCGCGGTGAGCTCGAGCGCGGTGGCGGCGCCGATGCCGATCAGGACGGCGAACGAGCCGATCCAGGCGGACCGGGCGACGGTGAGCGCACGCGGCGGGGCGTCGGTGGGCGCCGGGCGCAGCGGGGTGGCGGCGAACTCCGGGCGCGGCGGCTGCGGGCGGTGCGGCGGCTGCGGGGGTGCGGCCTGGGACGGGACTCCGAACTCCTGCTCGCCTGCGTTGTCCATGCCTGGATCGTAGGCGTCCGGGTCGGGGTTCCCGCGGATCCCGGACTAGGCGCCGTACTGCCACTGGTGATCGGCGGGTGTGCACATGATCTCCCTGCCCTCCGGCGTCTGCGACCTCTCGTCGAGCGCGGGGTCGCACGGCGATCCGAATTCGTGGACGCCGACGATCCTTCCGTCGGTACCCGACCAGACGCCCCCGTCGGGGCCGCGTCGACAGGAGAGCTGTTCGCCGGTGTCCCCGTCGACGCCGACCCGATTCTCCGAACATCCCCCGCCCTCGGATCCGACGATCGGATCGGCGGCGGGCGGGTGCGGGCCGGGGTGTGCGACGGCGGCGCCCGCGAGCCCGAGCGCGGGCAGGCCGATCAGTGCGGCGACAGCGGCGGCGCGGATGGTCGCGGTGATTCGGTTGGTGGGCATGACGACAGACCGTTCGTGTGGTGGTTGGTGCGGCAGGAGCTCGCCGGACACCTTCAACGCTATGACCGGACCCTTCGCCGCACCATCACCACACGGGACGGGAACTTCCACGAGAAAGATGCGGGCGCCCGGGAACAAAACGCGAACCGCCCCCGTTGACCACTTCGACAGCCTTGAGTGAACCAGGCTCAAGTTCAGGCTTGACTACCACGCCGATGGGTTGCAAACTTGAGCGTGTAGCACTCACTTAGGGTGAGATGGCCAAGAAATGCCAGCACAACCAGCCCCGGCGCCTTATGTCGCCGGGGGTGCTGCGACAAGTAGGAGGAACACTATGGCTCGTGCGGTCGGAATCGACCTCGGGACCACCAACTCGGTCGTGTCTGTGCTCGAAGGCGGCGAGCCCGTAGTGGTCGCCAACTCCGAGGGCTCGCGCACGACCCCGTCGATCGTCGCCTTCGCCAAGAACGGTGAGGTGTTGGTCGGCCAGCCCGCAAAGAACCAGGCGGTCACGAACGTCGACCGCACCATCCGCTCGGTCAAGCGCCACGTCGGCACCGACTGGAACGTCGAGATCGACGGCAAGAAGTACACGTCGCAGGAGATCAGCGCGCGCACGCTCATGAAGCTGAAGCGCGACGCCGAGGCGTACCTCGGTGAGGAGATCACCGACGCCGTCATCACCGTGCCCGCGTACTTCGAGGACGCGCAGCGTCAGGCCACCAAGGAAGCCGGCCAGATCGCAGGCCTCAACGTGCTCCGCATCGTCAACGAGCCCACCGCGGCCGCGCTGGCGTACGGCCTGGACAAGGGCGAGAAGGAACAGACCATCCTGGTCTTCGACCTCGGCGGCGGCACCTTCGACGTGTCCCTGCTCGAGATCGGCGACGGCGTCGTCGAGGTCCGCGCGACCTCCGGCGACAACCACCTCGGTGGCGACGACTGGGACGAGCGCATCGTCTCCTGGCTCGTCGACAAGTTCAAGGCGTCCAGCGGCATCGACCTGACCAAGGACAAGATGGCCCTGCAGCGTCTGCGCGAGGCTGCCGAGAAGGCGAAGATCGAGCTGTCCTCCTCGCAGAGCACCTCGATCAACCTGCCGTACATCACCGTGGACGCGGACAAGAACCCGCTGTTCCTCGACGAGCAGCTGACCCGCGCCGAGTTCCAGAAGATCACCTCCGACCTGCTCGACCGCACCCGTGCGCCGTTCCAGGCCGTGATCAAGGACAGCGGTATCTCGGTCAAGGACATCGACAACGTCGTGCTCGTCGGTGGTTCCACCCGTATGCCCGCCGTCTCGGACCTGGTCCGCGAGCTGACCGGTGGTCGTGAGCCCAACAAGGGCGTGAACCCGGACGAGGTCGTCGCCATCGGCGCCGCCCTGCAGGCCGGCGTCCTCAAGGGCGAGGTCAAGGACGTGCTGCTCCTCGACGTCACCCCGCTCTCCCTCGGCATCGAGACCAAGGGTGGCGTGATGACCAAGCTCATCGAGCGCAACACCACCATCCCGACCAAGCGCTCGGAGACCTTCACCACGGCGGACGACAACCAGCCGTCGGTGCAGATCCAGGTGTTCCAGGGTGAGCGCGAGATCGCTTCGCACAACAAGCTCCTGGGATCCTTCGAGCTCGCGGGTATCCCGCCGGCCCCGCGCGGCGTGCCGCAGATCGAGGTCACCTTCGACATCGATGCCAACGGCATCGTGCACGTGACCGCGAAGGACAAGGGCACCGGCAAGGAGAACACGATCAAGATCCAGGACGGCTCCGGCCTGTCCAAGGAGGAGATCGAGCGGATGGTCAAGGACGCCGAGGCGCACGCCGAGGAGGACAAGGCCCGCCGCGAGGAGGCCGAGGTCCGCAACCAGGCCGAGTCGCTGGTGCACCAGACCGAGAAGTTCATCAAGGACAACGAGGACAAGGTGCCCGCGGACGTCAAGGAGAAGGTCGAGGCCGCCATCGCGGAGGCCAACACCGCCCTTGCCGGCAGCGACATCTCCGCGGTGAAGTCCGCCGTGGAGAAGCTCGCCACCGAGTCCCAGTCCCTTGGCGAGGCGATCTACAAGGCGCAGGCCGATGAGGCCGCGGCAGGCACCGACGGCGCAGCCCCCAGCCAGGGCGACGACGTCGTCGACGCCGAGGTCGTGGACGAGCCTTCCGATCAGGACAAGAAGTGACCGAACGGGACGCCGACCGCGAACCAGTAGTCGACACCGAGACCCCGGCCGCCGTTGATGCGGCGGCCGGGGCCGCGGCCGACACCGAGGACACCGTGGACGAGCTGCTCACGCTGACCTCGGAGCTCGAGAAGGCCAGCACCGAACTGGGCTACGCGAAGGCGGAGATCGCGAACATCCGCCGGAATTCGCTCGTCCGTATCGACCAGGCGGTCGCGGCCGAGCGGGCAACGGTGGTCGGCAAGTTCCTCGATGTCGTGGACGACCTCGACCGGGCTCGCGCGCACGGTGACCTGGAGTCGGGCCCGCTGAAGGCGCTGTCCGACAAGCTCGCCGGGGTGCTGGAGGGTCTCGGTCTCGCGGCGTTCGGCGACGAGGGCGACGCCTTCTCCCCGGAGCTGCACGAGGCCGTGCAGGTCGAGGGCGACGGCGACCATCCGGTGCTCGGGACGGTCCTTCGCAAGGGCTACCGCCTCGGCGACCGGATCCTGCGGACGGCGATGGTGACGGTCACGGACGGCGCGCCTGCGCCCGACGGGGCCTCGGAGTAGTTACACAGGAAGCAACGAGAGGAGGAGACGCCCGGTGAGTGAGCGGGAGTGGATCGAGAAGGACTTCTACAAGGAGCTGGGCGTCTCCTCTGATGCTTCGGCTGACGAGATCAAGAAGGCATACCGGAAGCTGGCGCGGGATCTGCATCCCGACGCCAACCCCGGTGACACGGCGGCCGAGGAGCGGTTCAAGGCCGTGAGCGAGGCGAACGCCGTGCTCTCGGATGCCGCCAAGCGCAAGGAGTACGACGAGGCCCGCCGGCTGTTCGCCAGCGGCGGCTTCGGTCGCGGTGGTTTCCGCCCCGGCGCCGAGTACAGCACGGCCGGCGGCGGATTCGGGGGCGGCGAGTTCAACATCGGCGACCTGTTCGGCGGTGGCACCAGCTACACCTCCACCGGTGACGGCGGCATCGGCGACATCTTCGGCGGCCTGTTCGGCGGCGGTCGTGGTGGCGGCACGCGGGCAGGCACGAGCACCCGCCCGCAGCGGGGTAGCGACGTCGAGGCCGAGACCAGCCTGCCGTTCCGCGAGGCCGCGACGGGCGTGACCGTGCCGCTGCGGCTGACCAGCCCGGCCTCCTGCATCACCTGCCACGGCAGCGGTGCGAAGCCGGGCACCAGCCCGCGGGTGTGCCCGCGCTGCAACGGTTCCGGCATCGTCAGCCGGAACCAGGGCGCGTTCGGGTTCAGCGAGCCGTGCGACGACTGCCGCGGCACCGGCTCGATCATCGACGACCCGTGCACCGACTGCCACGGCACCGGCGTGCAGAACCGCACCCGCAACCTCACCGTCCGGATCCCGAAGGGCGTGAGCGACGGGCAGCGGATCAGGCTGGCCGGGCAGGGCGAGGCGGGCCTGCGCGGCGCGCCGTCGGGCGACCTGTACGTCACCGTGCACGTCAAGGCGGACAAGGTGTTCGGCCGCAACGGCGACGACCTGACCGTCACCGTGCCGGTCAGTTACGGCGAACTGGTGCTCGGAACCACGGTCTCCGTGCCCACCCTCGACGGCCGGGTCGGCGTCAAGATCCCGGCCGGCACCGTGGACGGCCGGATCCTCCGGGTGCGCGGTCGCGGGGTGCCCAAGCGCAGCGGCGGTGCGGGCGATCTGCTCGTGACCGTCAAGGTCGCGGTGCCGCAGGATCTCGACGAGACCGCCACCGAGGCGCTGCAGACCTATCTGTCGGCCGAGAAGGCCAGCGGATTCGATCCGCGTGCGGGCTGGGCGGGTGCGTGATGACCGCGCCCCGGGGGCCGGGCCACAGCCGGTCTGACGTACCCGCGGACCCGGACGCCCAGGTCTTCGTGATCTCGGTGGCCGCCGAACTGGCTGGCATGCACGCCCAGACGCTGCGGACCTACGACCGGCTCGGCCTGGTGACCCCGCACCGCACCACCGGCGGGGGACGCCGCTACTCGCCGCGGGATGTGGCACTGCTGCGCGAGGTGCAGCGGCTGTCCCAGGACGAGGGCGTCAACCTGGCGGGCATCAAGCGGATCATCGAGCTGACCAATCAGGTGGAGGCGCTGCAACGGCGTGTCACCGAGATGGCCGCCGAGATCGCCCAGGTGCACGCCAGCTATCGGCGGGACCTGGTGCCGATCCCGCGCAACAACGCGCTGGTCGTCTGGAAGCCCAGGCACGAGCGCTGATCCGCGCCGGGCCCTGGGAGAGTCGTTACGTGCGCTCGGGCGATGTTGATCAGCACCATGAACAACGTGCCCGGTTACACCATCGGCGAGGTGCTGGGCGAGTCGTGCGGGCTCACGGTCCGCTCCGATGACGCAGACTCGCGGACTTGCGCCTCCACGACTCCCGCCCGCGTCCGATAGCGCACGAACGCAAGCCACAGCAAGAATCCGAACCCGACCGTCACGTACAGCGTGCCGAGTAGGTGCTGCCACAGCGCCCAGTCAAGCTCGCGATCCCCGGCCGTCGGTAACAGGTGCTGCGGCCCGATCAGGAAGAGTGCGCCAATGCCAGTGGCAGCGACGACAGTCCGTTCCCTGGGCGCGCGCAGTGCCCCGAGTGTCAGCACCAGCAGGGCCGGAGCCGCCCACACCCAGTGGTGTGACCAAGACACCGGCGAGGCCAGGAGCACTGCCGTGGCGTTCGCGATCAATGCCGACACAAGATCGGCATGGTCAAGAGCGCGCCTAATGGCAGTCACCGCGACCACCAGCATCACCACGACCGCGACCAACCACACCACCGAACCAAATTGCGCGGGTGGCCCGAAGCGTGAGATCACGGCCTTGATGGACTCGTTGTTGGCGAAGTAGGCAGGACCGATTCGGCCGGTGTCCGAGAGGGTCTGCAACCAGTATTTCGCCGACGACTCTGGCATCACGACGAAGGCCAGCGCGGTGAATCCGAATGCGGCGCCGACGATGTGCCCACTCGTCCGCCAGTCTCGCTTGAGTAGGAACAGCAGCAAGAAGCCGATAGGGGTCAGCTTGATTGCTGCAGCGAGTCCGATCAGTAGCCCCCGCGGCCACTTCGGCCCTTTCGTAAGGACATCGACAGCTACCAACGCCATCAGGACCAAGTTGATTTGTCCGAAGCTGATGGTCTCGCGTACCGGCTCGAGCTGCAGTGCCGCGGCGAGGGCGATAGCGGTTGCGGTCCACGAGACGCGTGCTCCCAGGTGAGGTCGCACCCGATCGAGCACCACTCGCAGTGTCACCCCCAGCCCTGCGACGGATACGAGGGTGAACATGAGCTTGCCGAGCCCGAGAGGAATCAACTCAAGCGGCACGAAGAGCATCGCCGATAGCGGCGGGTACGTGAACGGCAGCCCAAAGTTGCCGAAGACCGGCGGAAGCGCTCCGTAGATGTCTCCGCCGTCGAGCAACACATGTGCACCCATCCGGTACACGAGGAGGTCGATGTAGCCATTCCCGTCCGCGAAATCCACGGTCAGGCAGGCCGACACCATCAGGGCTGCCAGCGCAAAGGCAGCGCCGGCCCGACTGTTTAGGAAGGGATCTGCCGACCGAAAGCCGGATCGATCCTGCTTTGAATATTGCACTCGTCGCCTGCCTGTATTGTCTGCTGCGGGTACTTGAATAACCGTCTCGACATGAAAACTAGGGAGCCCATGGGGAGCACGGCCGGCAGTTTCGCAGCAGGTGGGAACTCGTTCTTTCAAAGTTACAAACGCATCATCTTGTTCTGCGTTGTGGGGGTGGCCGGGGCCATCGTCGACTACGGGGCCAGGTCAGCATTGCTAGCGTTCGGGGTGGATCCCGCTGTGAGCCGAGGAATTAGCTTTGTGCTGGGAAGTTCCGTCGCATATTCGCTCAACAGCAGATTCACATTTACTGGTGACCGTAGCGTGAAGGAGAAAGGGCGGGCCGCATTGACCTATACCTTCTGCTTCGCCGTCGTGATCGCCGTGGACGCGTTCATCAGGAGTCTCCTGGACCTTGGGGGTATGACGGTAGCGGCAGCCTGGATTGGCTCTCAGGCTGCCGCTACATCGGTTAACTTTCTCCTGCAGAAATACTATGTATTTCAGGGCTCCTAGAAGAAGGTCTCGAACCACCACTTCCCATCGTCATGTTGCCCGCACGGCCTCGCCAACATGTTTGCGAAGGGGACGGAAGCCAGGTTGCATTGCCAACTGCTGTTGTACGGCCCGTGATATACGAAACCCAACGGAGAAATCTGTCCCGGCGCCGGTGCAGGGACAGATTCGACCTGCGCCGGTGTCGGCACGGCATCGATGGGTGTGGCTGAAGCTGAAGCCATTCCTGCACCCATAGCCGACGACAGTGCGATGGCGGAGACTGCGGCAATCTTCATTGTTATCTTCACGCCGGGAACGATAATCGAGGTCTTGTGCAACAGTCTCGGATTGTGAAGGATTTCGATAAGAAATCATTCCAACTTTCTTTCTTTCTAGATTCATTTCATTCGCGAGGGTTCGAATGGTCCTGGCGAGGGTTTGGATCAGGCATCGTGGATCGACATTGATCGGTGTCGTGTCGTCGCGTCGTATGTACTTGCAGGTCAACGGAAAAAGAGAGACGTCGGCGATGCCGCCGGGTTCAGGTCGTGGCGGCCGTACCTGCAGGGTCCGGCAATAGTTGTCGATCAAAGCAGCAGGATCGATTTCACGAAAGAACTGTCGATTGCTCGGCGGTTTGGTGGCAACGTTGATGTGACATTTCCTCGGCTTGGCGGAGATTGACGCACAGCAATTTAGCGAAGCATCTCGTTCATTGGTGAATTGCAGGCTGCAGAATTACTGCGCCGACTGGTCCAGGGTGTCATCGCACAGCCTGCGGAGATCGCTAGTTCAGTCGTGATTCAACTCGACTGTCGTTTCTCGCAGTCCTAGGGGGGCCGGTTGAATGCCGGATGGCACGAACACGAATCGCCTCATGGCCCACCAGCGGAAGGCGGTGGCCATCAATGTTCCCAAGATTGCCCCGCTGATGAAATCGGCTACGTTCTCCACAAGGAAGGAGGTATCAGGAGTTCTGAAATCGAGTACATATCGTGAAACCCACAACGGTACCTGATTGAGTGCAAGACCCACGCCTGCGACTCCGAAGAATAATGCCGCCTCGTGGTGCTTTGGCCGGCCGCCCCGTTCGGCAAAAGACCATTCCCTGTTCAGTACGTACGAGAGAATCGTTGAAACCAGGACCGCGACGATATTCGCCGTGACTGGATTGGCCGGTAGGACTGTCCATTTGAGGCAGAAGAAGATTGCTACCGTGGTAACAAAGGTGATCGCGCCCACGATGAGGAATTTCAGCAACTCTGAGTGCTTCAATAGGTGTCCGAGCCATCGATTTGGTACGTAATGCACGACACGTTCAATTAGTGTCAATTCTCTACCCCCTGTTGCCGCAAATCCCTGAATGTCCGGCGTTGTCGATCCTGAACGTCCAACAACGCCTAAGCGTTCAGCCATCGCCAAAGGGCGGAATGGACGGCATCTTGCATTCGAATTCCGTTCTCTGCGCACGTCGCTTTCAGTTGACGTTGCAGTTCGGGTGTGATTCTCGTGGCGAAGGGTACGAGTTTTGTGTTCCTCGGGATAGATGGCGAATGTTCCGGGCTGCCCGACTGTCGCACGCCCCTGCTGCCTGGCGCTCGAGCCATGTCAAGCTCGTGGCCACCCATCCTCTGATTCACCCTCAGCCTCCCCTGTTTGCCGTGCACGACAGACCCCCGTCTGCGCACCTCCACACAGTAGGCCGACCGTCCAGTTCAAACCTCTCGTTCGTGTGAGTAATTAACAGTGGTTTAAGGTCAATTCATCCCCAGGTTCGGTGAATGCCCAGATTGCCTGGTCGTGGTCGGAGCACCGTGAGACAGTGAGCCATGGCCGGTCTCGGGTCGTGGTGACCGATGGTCGAGAAGGTACGCGTCGTGGTCGCCGACGATCATCCGCTCTTTCGTGACGGCGTCGTCCGGGCGCTCGTCGGGAGCGGCGCCGTCGAGGTGGTGGGGGAGGCCGACGACGGGGCCGCTGCGCTGGCGCTGATCAGGGAGCACCGACCGCAGGTCGCGCTGGTCGACTACCGGATGCCGCAGCTCGACGGGAGTCAGGTCGCGGCCGCCGTGCGCCGGGACGAACTGGGCACCCGGGTGTTGCTGCTCTCCGCTCACGACGAGTCCGCGATCGTGTATCACGCGGTGCAGGAGGGCGCGGCCGGGTTCCTGCCGAAGGAGTCGACGCGGGCCGAGATCGTGGCCGCGGTCCTCGACTGTGCGAAGGGCCGCGACGTGCTCCCCGCCGGCCTGGCCGCGGGCCTGCTGGGAGAGGTCCGGCGGCACGCCGAGCCCACCGGTCCGGCGCTGAGCGCCCGCGAGCGGGAGGTGCTGGCGGCCATCGCCCGTGGGTTGACGATCCCGGCCATCGCGGGCGAGCTGTTCCTGGCGCCGTCCACGGTGAAGACCCACGTGCAGCGGCTGTACGAGAAGCTGGGGGTGAGCGATCGCGCGGCGGCGGTGGCCGAGGCCATGCGCCGGGGATTGCTGGAGTGACGTGGCGGGCCGCGATCGGGACCGGGTCGTCGAGCGGTACGCGACGGAGGCCGTTCGGGTCACGGCCTTCCTGCGGCTCCCGCTGATCGCGCTGATCGCGCTGCTGGGTCCGGTCGTCCGCATCGAGCACTGGATGCCGACGCTGTTCCTGCTGGTCCTACTCGGGTATGCCGTCGCGGCAGCGGTGTGGCTCGCGGTGGTGCTGCGCAGGCAGGTGCGGCCGTGGGCGGGCTGGGCATCCACCTGCGTCGACATCGCGGCGCTGCTCGCGCTCTGCCTGGCGTCCGGCGGCGCGACCTCCTCGCTGTTGCCGGTGTTCTTCCTGCTGCCGGTGGCGGTGGCGTTCCAGTACCGGCCCGCACTGACCGCGTCCCTCGGCACCTGCACGGCCGTCGGCTACCTGCTGGTGTGGATCTTCTATGCGGTCCGCGACGACCTCGTCGACCTGCCGGGCGTGGTGTTCCTGTACTTCGGTTTCCTGTTGTGGCTCACCGCCGCGACCACCGCGCTGTCCTTCGTCCTGGTGCGCCGCTCCGGGACGGTGATCTCGTTGCTGGACGTGCGCCGCCGCCTGGTCGCCGAGTCGATGGGGGCGGAGGAGCGCGAGCGCAGGCGACTGGCCGAGCACCTGCACGACGGCCCGCTGCAGAACGTCCTCGCCGCCCGGATGGACCTCGAGGAGGCGATCGAGCGCGACCGGGACCCCGCGCTGGTGGCTGCGGAGGCCGCGCTGCGCGAGACCGCCACTCAGCTCCGTTCGACGGTCACCACACTGCACCCGCAGGTGCTCGAGCAGCTGGGCCTGACGGCGGCGCTGCGCGAGCTGGCCGACGGGCACGGCCGCCGCGGCGGCTACGAGATACGGGTGCGGCTGGCGGAGGTGGGTAGGCCGGAATGTCAGTCGCTGCTCTACCGGGTGGCCAGGGAGGCGCTCGGCAACATCGACAAGCATGCGCACGCGCACCGGGTCGACGTGCTGCTGGCCCGCACCGCCACGGCCATCACCCTGGAGGTGGCTGACGACGGTGTCGGGTTCGACCCGGACGGCCTGCCCGCGCGTGTCGCCGAGGGCCACATCGGGCTGGCCTC
Organism: Rhodococcus sp. MTM3W5.2; assembly: GCF_001984015.1. Taxonomy (NCBI): domain Bacteria; kingdom Bacillati; phylum Actinomycetota; class Actinomycetes; order Mycobacteriales; family Nocardiaceae; genus Rhodococcus; species Rhodococcus sp. MTM3W5.2. The sequence goes on from NZ_CP019572.1 coordinate 808,801, forward strand.
GCAGTTTCTCCGGATCGAGAACCTGGGCGGGACCCTGGAGCTGACGTCGGCGCCGGGGGAGGGCACCCGGGTGGTGGCGACGGTCCCGTCGTCCTGATGGATCAGATCGGGCAGCCGGAAGCCGGTGTCCTGGTGACGAAGTTCGGCCGGACATCGAGATCGGGGTCGTCGTAGAGCCGGTGGAAGGTCGGCGTCAACGCCGCGGACATCGGTGGGTTGATCCACGACCAGTCCGTCGGGCAGGCGCGTCCGGCCTTCTCCTCGCGGCCGACGAAGTCGAGGAACTGCTTGGCCACCGTGTGGTGGTCGACCATGATCACCCCCGCCTCCCGGTAGCTGTGGATGACGGCCCGGTTCAGCTCGACCAGCGCCCGGTCCTTCCAGAGCGTGCGGTCCGAGCTCATGTCGAGCCGCAGCTTCTTGGCGATGGTCGGCAGCATGTCGTACCGGTCCTCGTCGCTGAAGTTGCGGGCACCGACCTCGGTACTCACGTACCAGCCGTTGAACGGCGCGCAGGGATAGGTGAGCCCGCCGATCTCCAGGTCCATGTTGGACACCGCGGGCACCGCGTGCCACTTCAGGCCCAGCTTGGCGAACCACTTGTAGTTCGGGTGCTCGAGCGGGACCTCGAGAACCAGGTCCTCGGGCACCTCGAACCACTGCAGCGGCTCGTCGGGGACCGAGATCAGCAGCGGCAGGACGTCGAACCGGGTGCCCTTGCCCTGCCAGCCCATCTTCGTCACCTGTTCGGTGAGGGCGACGTGCCACGGGTCGCCGGTGACACTGCCGTCCTCGTTGCGATATCCCGCGTAGCGGATGAGCTGGGGGCTGATGATCCGGAACTCGCGGCCGTCCGGGAGCGGTCGAGGGCCGATGGTGATGACCGACTGCAGCGCGCCGCCGTTGGTGGCGACCCGCAGGTGCTCCCAGCACGCCTCGGCCAGCGCCGCCGCGGTCACCGCGTGGCGGGCGTCGATCAGCTTGAGGGTGCGCCAGTGATTGCGCCCCACGCAGCGCGCGTGGTTCCGCCAGGCGAGCTTCGCCCCGACCAGGAGCTCCTCGGTGGTGTGCTCGTAGCGTCCGGTCAGCGCGAACTCGTCGAGTGCCGCCGTGTGCCGTTCCGCGGGAAGGTGTGCCAGCTCCGGTTGCGCGAAGAACTCGGTGCATTCACGCAGCCGCCGATCCAGGTCCTCGGTTGTCGACATCCGGGCGCTCGCGGCCGAAATGTCGCGGAGCCCTTCCTCTCCGGAGGCTATGACCACGGTGACGGAACTCCCTTCGGCCGCCCCCGCGGCGGCCTCACATCGACGAAGACCCTAGTGTGAGAACCGGCAGTCTGCGAGTTGAACGGACGTTCTACTAGTACGTGTTTCGGATGCGACGATTCCTCGCTAGACTTCCCCAAACCCAACGGCAACCAGCCGGAGGGGCCACGCGACCTGCAGAGGACACCGCAGGCCGCGTTTGTATGCGGAACGGGGACTCTGCAGTGGATTCAACGGCTATTTCGCTTGTCCGGACGACCTTCAAGGCCGTGGCGGCGATCGACGACGGACCAGCTCGTCTGACCCAGTCGTTCTACTCGGTGTTGTTCGCGAACAACCCGGACGTCCGCGAGTTCTTCCCCGCCGCCATGGAGGCCCAGCGAGAGCGCCTGGTCCACGCGATCGCCTACGTCATCGACCAGCTCGATGATCCGGAGCCGGTTCTCCTGTTCCTCGCCCAGCTGGGCCGCGATCACCGCAAGTACGGCGTGGTCGACGCGCACTACACCGCCGTCGGCAACGCGCTGATCTTCGCGCTCAAGAACTTCGCGGGCAACGAGATGTGGACCGACGAGGTCGACAATGCCTGGCGCGAGGCCATCGCCCTGATCGCTTCGGTGATGATGGAGGCCGCCAACGCCGAGACCGGGCCTGCGACCTGGACCGGCACCGTGGTCGAGCACAAGCAGGTGCTCCAGGACGTCGCGGTGGTGCGGCTGCAGCTGGACCGGCCGATGGAGTACGGCGCGGGCCAGTACGTGAGCGTGACCGTTCCCGGCCGCCCCCGCATGTGGCGCTACCTCTCGCCCGCCATCCCGTCGAACCCCGAGGGGCAGATCGAGTTCCATGTCCGGCGCGTCTCCGGCGGCTGGGTGAGCCCGGCGATGGTCGGCCAGACCAACCTCGGCGACACCTGGGTGATGGGTTCCCCGCTCGGCGCGCTCGGCGTGGACCGCACCCAGAACCGGGACATGCTGATGATCGGGTCGGGAACGGGCATCGCCCCGCTGCGCGCGCAGCTGATGGAGATGGCGATGCGCGCGAACAACCCGAACGTGCACGTGTTCGTGGGTGGCAACTACCCGTGCGACCTGTACGACATCGAGACACTGTGGCAGCTGTCGCTGACCAATCCGTGGCTGACCGTCATCCCGGTCTCCGAGGAGGACACCAACCCCTGGTTCCACCTCGACCCGATCCCGACGCCGCCCGCCGGGATGTACAAGCGGATCACCGGCAAGGTCAGCGCCGTCGCCGCCGATTTCGGCGACTGGTCGAACCACGACATCCAGATCGTCGGGTCCGCATCGACGATCCAGACCGCGAAGTTCCGGCTGCAGGCCAAGGGCGTCCCGGTCGAGAACATGCGGCACGACCCGCTGTACTGATCCGCGTCCTGGCATCGCACCGCCCGGTCAGCGGGAGAGGCGGTAGGCCACGGTGACGCCGCCGCAATAGCGTCGCTGGAGAGAGAGTCTCCAGCGAAAGGCAGTCACCGTGAACGCCCAGTCAGCTTCGTCCGCAGGGACCCCTTCCCCTCAGGCCGACACAGGAGCCGACGTCGACGTGGTCGTCGTCGGCGCCGGCTTTGCCGGGCTCTACGCGCTCCATCGGCTCCGCGGAGCAGGGCTCGCGGTGCGGGTGTTCGAGGCTGGCGACGGGGTCGGTGGCGTCTGGTACTGGAACAGGTACCCCGGCGCACGCTGCGACGTCGAGAGCGTCGACTACTCGTACTCGTTCTCCGAAGAGCTGCAGCAGGATTGGGACTGGAGCGAGAAGTACGCCACCCAGCCGGAGATCCTGCGCTACGTCAACCACGTGGCGGACCGCTTCGACCTGCGACGCGACATCACCTTCGGCACCAGGGTGACCGACACGGTGCTCGACGAGCAGACGCTGCGGTGGCAGGTCAGCACCGATACCGGCGAGACGATCTCCGCCCGGTTCGTCATCTTCGCGGTCGGCCCGCTGTCGAACGCGAACATCCCCGCCATCGAGGGCCTCGACGAGTTCCAGGGTGGGGTCTATCACACCGCACACTGGCCGCATGAGGGCGTCGACTTCACGGGCAAGCGGGTCGGCGTGATCGGGACGGGATCCTCCGGCATCCAGACGATTCCGTTCATCGCGGAGCAGGCGGAGCAGCTGCACGTGTTCCAGCGCAGTGCGAACTACAGCGTGCCCGCGGGCAACGTGCCGCTCGACGAGGAGACCAGGCGCGCGCAGAAGGCGGGCTACGCCGAGCGGCGCAGGCTCTCGTTCCTCAGCGGCGGCGGATCCCCGCACCAGGCACATCCCAGCAACGCCCTCGACGTCTCGGAGGAGGAGCGGCGCGAGGCCTACGAGAAGCGCTGGCAGCTCGGCGGGGTGCTGTTCAGCAAGACGTTCCCGGACCAGGTGCTCGACGCCGACGCCAACGCCACCGCCAGGGAGTTCTGGGAGGGCAAGGTGCGCGCGGTCATCGACGACCCCGAGGTCGCGGAGCTGCTGATCCCGAAGGACCACGCGATCGGCACCAAGCGGATCTGCACCGACGCCAACTACTACCAGACCTACAACCGCCCCAACGTGAACCTGGTGAACCTCAAGGCCGCCCCGATCGCCCGCATCGACGAGACGGGCGTCAACACCACCGGCGAGCGCTACGAGCTCGACGCCCTCGTGCTGGCCACCGGGTTCGACGCGATGACCGGTTCGCTCGAGAAGGTGAACATCGTCGGCCGCGACGGCAGGACGCTGAACCAGGCGTGGGCGGAGGGCCCGCGGACCTACCTCGGCCTCGGCACGGACGGGTTCCCCAACCTGTTCAACCTGACCGGGCCGGGCAGCCCGTCGGTGCTCGCGAACATGGTGCTGCACTCGGAGCTGCACGTGAACTGGGTCGCCGACCTGATCGAGCACCTCGACACCCACGGCGCCGTCGCCATCGAGGCGACCGCCGATGCGGTCACCGCCTGGGGACGCGAGTGCACCGAGCGGGCCGCGTCCACGCTCATGACCACGGCGAACTCGTGGTACCTCGGCGCCAACATCCCCGGCAAGCCGCGGGTGTTCATGCCGTTCGTCGGCGGCTTCGGAGCCTACGGCGAGATCATCGCCGAGGTCGCGGCCGCAGGGTACAAGGGCTTCGAGCTCATCGAGGCGAAGGGGTGACCGACTAGTCCCGATGCGCGGCCTGAGGGCCGCGTTGCGGAGGGAAAGGCGCTGGGTGTCAGGCGGAACGGCACCCGGCGCCTTGTTCTGTCTAGGGCCAGAAGAATGAAACGTGTTGCAATTTAACATCTTTCGACTTCCGACACGCGGGAATGTGGTTGACGTTAGCTAGGTCACACCCCTAGCGTGCATGCCAAGCAAATGCTTGCTTATTCAACTTGAGGAGATCTGCATGAAGAATCGGCACTCCGCTCTCGTGGCGGCGCTCGCCGTGTCCGCGGTCGCGCTCGCGGGTTGTTCCGGATCGAGCTCCGGCTCCGAGAGCGGATCGGACGGCCCGTACCGGGTGCTCGTCACCGGCGCGATCAGCGGCCAGGGCGCCCTCGCGGCGAACTCCCAGACCTCGATCCTCGCGGCGAAGGCCGGGGTCGAGGCAGTGAACGCCAACGGCGGAATCGGCGGTCGGCAGGTCGAACTCACCGTCGTCGACGACGGCGGCGACGCCACAAAGGCCGTCTCGAACCTGCGCGAGGCGATCGCCTCCGGCGACAAGCCGGACCTCTACCTCAACTCCGGTCCGTCCACGCTGTCGGCCGCCACCCTGCCGATCCTCAAGCAGAACAAGATCCTCTCGTTCAACGTCGGGCCGACCGAGAACTCCTCCGACCCAGAGGAATTCCCGCTCAACTTCGACCTGTCGCCGTCGCCCGCCGACTACGCGGCCTCGATCGCGCGGCACGCGAAGAGCAAGGGCTACCAGCAGGTCGGCGTCATCCACGGCAGCAGCGCCTACGGCGAGGCCTTCGGCAAGGCGATGGAGTCGTCCCTCGCGGCGGAGGGGGTGAGCGCGGCCGGTTCCGAGGAGTACGACATCGCGGCTCTCGACATGACCGCGCAGCTCCAGTCGCTCAAGAACAAGGGCGCGCAGGCGCTGGTCGTCGACGCCTACGGGGCGCCGCTGGGCTACCTGCTGACCAGCCTGCAGCGCCTGGACTGGAACATCCCGCTGATCGGCAACACCTCGGTCTCGGGCACCGCGCTGGTCGCGAAGCCCGCACCGGAGGGGATCCTAGGCACCCCCGCCACCGCGAACCTCGTCATGCAGGTGTTCCCCAGCACCGTCTACGACGCGAACGACGCGGCGGTCAACGCCATGGTGAACACCATGGCCGGGATGGGACAGATCCCGTCGACCCTGATCCTGGCCGACAACTACGACCCGTTCGGCCTGGTCGCGGCGGCCGCGGACAAGGTCGGATCCACCGATGACGCGACGGCGCTCGCCGAGGCGCTGGAGAACCAGGAGGTCCTGGACAACGCCAAGACGGCCTTCCTGCCCCGGTACCACTACTCGGCGGACTCGCACGCGCCGAACCTGGAGGACGACGGCTACCGGTTCGTGCCGCCGAGCAAGCTGCTCAACGGCCAGTACGGCAACCCCGCTGCCTGAGACCGTCCACCCCTGAATGACGACGGTGGTGCGGTCGCCCGCGGCCGCACCACCGAGAGGAGCTCGCGGTGACCATTGTCTGGTCGGGTCTCGCACTCGGCGCTGTCTACACCCTCGTGGCGATCGGCTACAACATCGTCTTCATCTCGTCCAACACCTTCAACTTCGCGCAGGCACAGCTGATGATGGTCGGCACCTTCGTCGCGTACACCGGCCTGGTGACACTGAAGCTGCCCGTCCTCGTCGTCGCCGTGATGGCGACCGTGACGGTGATGATCCTCGCCGGGCTCGAGGAGATCATCGCCGTCCGGCCGGTGCACGACCACCAGAACCAACTGGTCACCACACTGGGGCCGCGACGCTCATAGCCGGTGCGACACAGCTGATCTGGGGCAGTGAACCGCTGACCGTGCCGTTCTTCGGCTCCAACGACGCGATCACCCTGCTCGGCGGGCGCACCTACCCGGTGGAGGTCGCGCTGCTGGTCCTCGCGATCGTGCTGGTGGTGCTGCTCAGTCAGGTCAGCAAGAAGACCGTGACCGGTCTTGCGCTGCTCGGCATCTCCGAGGACCGAGAGGCCGCCATGCTGCGCGGCGTCAACGTCCGCGCGCTCGCGCTCGGCGCCTTCGCCGCATCGGGCGCACTCGCCGGCTTCCTCGGACTCTTCGTGGGGCCCAAGACCTTCGCGGTGGCCACGCTCGGCTCAGCGCTGGCGATCAAGGGCTTCGTGGCGCTGGCCATCGGTGGTTTCGGCTCCCTGCCGGGTGCATTGGTCGGTGGTCTCACGGTCGGCCTGGTCGAGTCCTTCGCCGCGCTCGAACTGGGCAGCCAGTACAGCAACATCGCGGTGTTCGTGGTGCTGATCGCGATCCTCATGGTCAAGCCTGCCGGGCTGTTCGGCCGGGTACGGGAACGGGTGGTGTGACATGCAGATCTGGCGTTCCCTCCGGGCGGTACCGAGTTGGATCTATCCGCTCGCCCTCGCCGTCCTCGTGCTGTTCCTGCCCGCGCTCGGGCTCGACTTCGCGATGACCAGGCAGGTGCAGCTCGCCTGCATCCTCGCCTTGGTGGTCAGCGGCCTGAGCCTGAGTCTCGGCTACGCCGGCGAACTGGCGCTCGGTCAGGCGGCGATGTATGCGGCTGGTGCGTACACCGCAGGCCTGATGTCCATCGCGGGCCACACCGACATCGTTCTGCAACTCGTCGCGGCGGGCCTGGTCGCGCTGGTGGTCGGCATCGTGACCGGCATTCCCGGTCTGCGACTGGGCAGTTGGTCGCTCGCGATGACCTCGTTCTTTCTCGTGCTGCTCGTGCCCGACATCATCGCGGTGTTCGGGAAGACCACCGGTGGGCGAGGAGGGCTCACCGGCATCGAGCCTGCCACCCTGTTCGGCCACGTGCTCGATCCCGAGAACAACGAGTTCTATCTGGTGGTCGTCGTGGTGACGATCGCGTGGTTCGCGGTGATGCGCAACCTCGTGGTATCCAGGCACGGCATCGCGTTCCGCACCCTCAAGCAGAGCCCGGTGCTGGCGTCGTCGGTCGGTGTCTCGGTGTTCCGGATGAAGCTGCTCGGCTACGCGATCGGCGCCCTTCCTGCCGGGCTCGCGGGCGCGCTGTTCGCGAACATCGACATGTTCGTCTCGCCGGAGGCATTCGGGTTCGTCTTCGCCACAGCGGTTCTCGCGGCCTGCATCCTCGGTGGTGCCGCGAGCGTCTACGGCGCGGTGATCGGTGCGGCGATCATCCAGTTCGGCCCCAACCAGGCCGCGGACTTCCAGGAGTACGCACTGGTCTTCTACGGCGGATTCCTCATCGTCGGCGGTGTGCTGCTCAGCGGCGGTCTGGCGAAGCTCGGGAAGGCGGCGATGGCGCGGCTGGACCGGGCGGCGGGACTGACAGGTGTGCACGCGGCCGACCCCGTGGCCGAAGGAACGAGGCCGGCCGTCGATCCGATCGTGGGCGAGCGCCTGGTCGTGGACGGCATCGCCAAGGCGTTCGGTGGCAACCAGGCCCTCAATGGGGCCTCGCTGACCGCCGAGCCGGGTCAGGTGACCGCGCTGATCGGGCCGAACGGGTCGGGCAAGACCACCATGCTGAACATGATCTGCGGGTTCTACAAGCCGGATACCGGCCGGATCCTGGTTGGCGACAACGAGGTCCAGGGGCAGGCTCCCGATCGGGTGGCCCGGGTCGGGGTCGCACGGACCTTCCAGACCCGAACATCCCGGAGCACATCACGGTGCTGGAGGCGGTGGCCTCCGGTCGGTACAGCACCGATCGGGTGTCGATGGTCGCCACAGTGCTGCGGCTGCCCAACTACCGCAGGGTGCGCGCCGCCGACCTCGCCGAGGCGCAGCGCGCCCTCGAGATGGTCGGGATGTCGCACCTGCGCGACGAGACCGCCACCGCGCTGCCGCTCGGCATGCGCAGGCTCCTCGAGGTCGCACGGTCCGTGGTCGCCAGGCCCGAGTGCTGTTGCTCGACGAGGTGGCCTCCGGCCTGGACGAGAACGAGGTCGAGCGGCTCGCGGACCTGATCCGCGACCTGCGCGACGCAGGCGCCACGGTGGTGTTGGTGGAGCACAACTTCCGGCTCGTCCTCGAACTCGCCAACCGCATCGTGGTGCTCGCCCAGGGCGCCGTCATCGCGGACGGCAGCCCGGCCGAGATCGAGCAGAACCCGAGGGTGCTCAGCGAGTACCTCGGCGTCAGCGTCGAGGAGACCGGTGCTCGCACCATCGCCGACGAAGAGGCCGCCATCTCAGAAGAGGTGAAGTCATGACTGTCACTGCCACGAAACCGCTTCTGAGCGTGCGGAACCTGGAGTCCGGATACGGCGACCTGCGGGTGGTCTGGGATGTCTCGCTCGACGTCTGGCCCGGCAAGGTGACCGCTCTGCTCGGTCGCAACGGCGCGGGCAAGACCAGCACCCTGCGCGCCATCTCCGGTCTGAACAAGGTCTCGGCGGGCTCCGTCGAGTTCGACGGGCAGGACATCTCCAAGGTCCCGGCCCACCAGCGGGTGCGACGCGGGATCGCCTATGTCCAGGAGGGCAAGCGGGTCTTCCACCGCCAGACCGTCGAGCAGAACCTGATTCTCGGCGGCTACGTCCGCAAGATGCGGCGGTCCGCGCTCAAACAGGAGGTCGCGCGGATCTACGACCTGTTCCCGATCCTCGGCGAGAAGCGCGGCCTGCTGGCCGGCTCGATGTCGGGTGGCCAGCAACAGATGCTGGCCATCGGGCAGGCGCTGATGGCAGAGCCCACCTTGCTGCTCCTCGACGAGCCGTCCGGCGGCCTGGCGCCGGTGATCGTCAACGAGGTGATGGAGCGGGTGAGCGTGCTCAAGGAGGCCGGGCTTGCGCTGCTGCTCGTCGAGCAGGCGGTCGAGGCGGCGATGAGCGTGGCCGACCACGTCACCGTGCTCGACATCGGACGGGTGGTGATGGACGCCGACGCCGGTGACATCGACGACCTCGCTGTGCTGCGGGACGCGTACTTCGGGCGGGTCGGCGGGTAGTACTCACGCCGACCGCGCCCCTAGGGTGCGGTCGGCGCGAGGATCAGGTCAACGCGGACGCGTGGTTGGACTCCCAGAGCTCGATCACCGGTCCGAACTCGGCCAGGAACGCGGCGACGTGCGGTGTGGAGCCGTGGTCGTCGAGCGCCTGACGCGTCTGCCAGTGCTCGAAGCACAGGAACAGCGACGGATCGTCGTGATCGCGGTAGAACTCGTACGTGACGCAACCGGGCTCGGCGAGCGTCGGCTCGACCAGTGCGAGCATGGCGAGCGCCGCGCGATCGGCCGCGTCCGGTGCGACCTTCACGCGGATGAAAGCGGTGTGCACGGTGTGCCTTTCGGGTCGTCGGGGTGATCTCAGGCGGAGACGTGGACCATGTCCACGTACTTGCGCGGCAGGTCCTCGAACGCGATCTTCGTGACGCTCACCGGGCCGGATTGGTAGGAGTCCTCGCCGCCGATGAGCCCGTCGGCGTCCACCGGCCACAGGATCAGCTGTCGGTTCACCACCAGGTAGTCGGCACTCTCGTCGTCGACCTCGATGCCGACCGATGCGGCATATGCGCCGGGGTAGATCTGCTTGAGGAAGCCCTCGGTGACCACGCAGTGGTCGTCCACGACGAGCCGATCCAGCGCGAACTCGAGCACATTCGTCTGGGTCCCGATGAACCAGCTGTAGTACGTCCGAACGGCGTCCGTTCCCTTGGGGCCGACATCCTTTCCGCCGTTCCAGAAGTGGTAGGCGGGGTCAGGGGCGAGGGTGCCCATCAGCCGGTCGAGGTCGGGCTTCTCCTCGGCCTGCATGTGCTCCAGGACGGCGCCGAGCACCACGCGATGTCGCGGGTCTGTCGTGTCGGCCAGTCGGCTCTGCAGCATCTCCCAGGTGCGGGTCGGATCGATGATCGCCATGCGGGTCTCCAATCGTCGGGTCGATCGAATCCTGCCCCTGACACCCGCCGCGACAGGCGGAGTTCGTGCAGACCTCCCGCTGCGCGGGAGAGCTTGTGTCAGCCCTGCGGAGTGCCCCTTAGCGTCGGCTGCAGACGTGGAAGGAGACACCGATGTCTCGTATGGCGGGCAAGGTCGCGCTCATCACCGGCGCCGGTAACGGAATGGGGCGCAGCCATGCGGTCCGTCTCGCCGAGGAGGGCGCGGACATCATCGCGCTCGACCTCCCCGGCGCGTCGGCCGACCTGGCCGAGACCGCCCGGCTGGTTGGCGAGGCGGGGCGGCGTGCGGCGGTAGGGGCAGCGGACGTCCGCGACCTCGCCGCGGTGCAGGCGGGCGTGGACGCGGGCGTGGCCGAGCTGGGCCGGCTCGATGTCGTGGTCGCCAATGCGGGCGTCTGTGACAACCCGGGCCCGGCGTGGACCATCGACGCCCCGGTGTGGCAGCGCTCCCTGGACATCAACCTGACCGGCGTCTGGCACACGGTGAAGGCCGCGGCCCCGTCGATCGGTGCCGACGGCGGGTCGGTCGTCATCGTCAGCTCGACCGCGGGCATGAAGGCCGTCGCGGGCGCCGCCCACTACTCGGCGAGCAAGCACGCGGTGATCGGACTCATGCGGACCCTCGCAAACGAGCTGGGGCCGAGGTCGATTCGCGTCAACGCCCTGTTGCCCGGCGCGGTCGGTACCGCGATGACGCTGAACCCCGCGACCTTCGCCCGGCTCCGGCCCGACCTGGCGGACCCCACCGCGGAGGACGTGATGGAGGTGCTGGCGCGCAACCATCTGCTGCCGGTGCCGTGGGTGGAATCCGCCGACGTCAGCAACGCCCTGCTCTTCCTGGTATCCGACGAAGCCCGGTACATCACCGGAACCGAGCTGGTGGTCGACGCCGGCCTGACTCAGAAGGTGTGACGATGACGCGAGCGGGGACTACTCCGAGCGGACGGGTGGCGGGCAGGGTCGCGCTGGTGACCGGGGCCGCGCGGGGCATCGGCCGCGCGCAGGCGCTGCGGTTCGCGCAGGAGGGCGCCGACGTGATCGCCGTCGACCTGTGCGGGCCGATCGACACGGTGGTCACACCGCCGTCGAGCGCGGCGGACCTCGCCGAGACCGCGGCACTCGTGCGCGAAACGGGCGGGCGGATAGAGACTTTCGAGGTGGACGTGCGCGATCGGGCGGCGCTGTCGTCGGCGGTGGACGCCGGCGTCGCGGCGTTCGGCGGCCTCGACATCGTCTGCGCCACCGCGGGGATCACCTCCTCGGCCCCGGCGCTCGATCTCGACGAGCAGACCTGGAACACCATGCTCGACGTCAACCTGACCGGGGTGTGGCAGACGTGCGCGGTGGCGGCGCCGCACCTGATCGAGCGGGGCGGCGGGTCGATGATCCTCACCAGCTCGATCGCAGGGCTGCGCGGCCTGGTCGGCGTCGCCCATTACACCGCCGCCAAGCACGGCGTCGTCGGGCTGATGCGTTCGATGGCAAAGGAATTGGCGCCGCACCAGGTCCGGGTCAACACCGTGCACCCCACCAACGTCGACACCCCGATGATCCAGAACGACGCGGTGCGCGCGAAGTTCCGCCCCGATCTCGACCGGCCGCCGACGCGCGAGGAGTTCGCCGAGTCGGCCGCGACGATGAACATGCTCGCGATCCCGTGGATCGAACCGGTGGACGTCGCGAATGCCGCGCTGTTCCTGGCGTCCGACGAGGCGCGCTACATCACCTCGGTGTCCCTCCCGGTCGACGCGGGCAGCACCAGGCGCTAGGCGGCTCCGCCGCCCGTGAGTCTTTCTGGTCCCTACGGGGGCCAGAAAGACTCACAGGCGCGGAGCGCCTATTCGAACTGGATCGCGCCCGCGGGGGTTCCGCTGTCGATGAGCGAGCGCAGGGTGAAGCGCACCATGGCGGGGGAGCCGCAGACCAGCACCTGGTGGTCGGTGTAGGCGCCGTACGAGCTGACGACCTCGGCCAGCGTGCCCGCGATGAGGTCGTCGGGGCCGAAGCCGATGTCGACGCGGGTCCGGTCGTACCACTCGTCGGCCCACTCGGGGTCCTGCACGTCCTCGACGACCGGCACCACGGTCAGCCAGTCCAGCTGCTGGGCCAGGATCCACAGCATGTCCGAGCCGTAGAGGTCGCGGGGATGACGGCCGCCGATGAACAGGTACACCCGCGGCGGCCTCGGGCGCCGCGCGAGCTCCAGGATGATCGAGCGGAACGGGGCGAGTCCGGTGCCGCCTGCGACCATCACGACGTCCCGGCCGGAATCGTCCACCGACAGGCGTCCGCTCGGTTCGCTGATCTGCCACTGGTCGCCGGGGGCGGTGTCGCCGACGATCGCGCCGCTGATCCAGCCGGCGGGCACCGTCCGGACGTGGAACTCGAGCTTCCCGTCGAGCGAGGGCGGCAGGGCGGGCGAGTAGCGCCGCGAGACCCGCGGGTTCTGCGGCACGGTGACCGAGACCGACTGTCCCGCGGTGAACGGGACGAACTCGCCCTCCAGTCGCACCACCGCGAGATCGGTTCGCAGACGGTGGTGCTCCACCACCGTCGCGGTCCACACCTGCTGTTCGACACCCGTGTTCTGCATGCCCAGAGGGTATCGCGACGGGGTTGGCACCTGCACAAATGCAATTGCCACTAGAACATGTGTCAGTTTGCGTTCTAATGTGAGGCGTGCCACGTGCACGGCCGCGGCCCGCCAGCCGTGACCCCCAGTCAGAGCGGAGAAGAAATGACCACCGACGAGCTCGCCGACCTGCACCGCCCGCAGTACACCGCGGACCTGCTGATCACTGCGCTGGAGCGCAACGCGGACCGCCCCGCCCTCTATCTCGGGGACGTGGTGCTCACCGGTGGGCAGATGCGCGACCAGATCAGCTGCTTCGTGCAGGCTCTGCAGTCCCTCGGCATCGGCACGGGCTCCACCGTCGCGATGCTGTCGAAGAACCGTCCCGAGGTGCTCATCAGCGTCGGGTCCACGATGATCCTCGGCTGCCGCAACACCGCGCTGGCGCCGATGGGATCGCTCGACGATCACCGCTACATCCTCGAGGATTCCGAGATCGAGACGCTGATCTTCGATCCCACCGCCTTCGAGGGGCGCGCGGCGGAGCTCAAGGCCTCGGTGCCGTCGCTGAAGAACTTCTTCTCTCTCGGCCCGTCCGAGGTGGGGGTCGACCTGCTGGCCCTGGTGGGCGATTTCGTCCCCGGACCGCTGGTCGCCGCGAAGGTGGCCGGTTCCGACCCGAGCAGCATCGTCTACACCGGAGGCACCACCGGCAAGCCCAAGGGCGTGATCAACACGTTCCAGTCGGGCGTGACGCTGCCGCAGATCCAGATGGCCGAGTGGCAGTGGCCCGACGAGATGCGATTCCTCGCCTGCACCCCGCTCTCGCACGCGGGCATGGCGTTCTTCGTGCCGACGCTGATGCGCGGTGGCGCGCTGGTGGTGCTGCCCGCCTTCGAGCCGGGCGCCGTCCTCGAGGCGATCGAGAAGCACAAGATCACCGTGACGATGCTCGTGCCGACGATGATCTACATGCTGCTCGACCATCCGGACCTGGCCAAGCGGGACCTCTCCAGCCTGCAGACGCTGTACTACGGCGCGGCGGCCATGTCGCCCACGCGCCTGGTCGAGGGCATCGAGAAGCTGGGCCCGATCTTCTTCCAGTACTTCGGTCAGTCCGAGTGCGGCATGACCATCACCGTGATGCGCAAGGAGGAGCACGACCCCGCCAACCTCGAGCGGCTGGCCTCCTGTGGGCGTCCGGTGCCGTGGCTGGACGTGCGCCTGCTCGACGACGACCTGAACGAGGTGCCCCGCGGCGAGCTCGGCGAGATCTGCGTGCGCGGCCCGCTGGTGATGCAGGGCTACTGGAAGAAGCCGGCGGAGACCGCCGAGGCGCTGCGCGGCGGCTGGCTGCACACCGGTGACGTCGCCCGTGCGGACAAGGACGGCTTCCTGTACATCGTCGACCGCAAGAAGGACATGATCATCACCGGCGGCTTCAACGTCTTCCCCCGGGAGATCGAGGACGTCATCTCCGGTCATCCTGCGGTCGCCTCGGTCGCGGTTGTCGGTGTGCCGGACGAGAAGTGGGGCGAGGCCGTCAAGGCGTGCGTTGTGCTGCGCGAGGGTGCGACGGTCGAGGTCGCCGAGCTGGTCGAGCGGGTGAAGGCCGCCAAGGGTGCGGTGCACGCGCCCAAGACGATCGACTTCGTCGACGCGCTCCCGCTGACCCCGCTGGGCAAGCTGGACAAGAAGGCGCTGCGGGCGCGCTACTGGGAGGGCGCGGCGCGCGCCGTGTAGCGGCGATCGCGGGCGTAGCGTCGGCCCATGGCCACCTACGTCCTGATCCCCGGAGCCGGATCCGACTCGTCGTACTGGCAGTTCGTGGCGCCGCTGCTGCGCGCTGCCGGGCACGACGTGGTGACTCCGGACCTGCCGTGCGACGACGATTCGGCCGGGCTCGCGGAGTACACCGACGTGGTGGTCGACGCGATCGGCGACCGCACCGGGCTGATCCTGGTGGCGCAGTCGATGGCCGGGTTCACCGCGCCGCTGATCTGCGAGCGGGTGCCGGTGTCGCTGATGGTGCTGGTCGCGGCGATGGTCCCGGTTCCTGGGGAGGCGCCGGGCGACTGGTGGGCGAACACCGGGCAGCGGGCCGCCCGCCGCGCGCAGGACGTGGCGGACGGCCGTGACCCCGACGCCGAGTTCGATCCGGTCTCGGTCTTTCTGCACGACGTGCCGCCGGAGCTGATCCCGGCGGTGATGGCCGGCGGGGCGCGGGAACAGTCCGAGACGCCGTTCCGCGCGCCCTGGCCGCTGCCTGCATGGCCGGACGTGCCGACGCGGTTCCTGCTGTGCCGCCAGGACCGCCTGTTCCCCGCGGCGTTCCAGCGCCGGGTGGTGCGGGACCGGCTCGGGATCACGCCCGACGAGATGGACAGCGGCCACCTGCCCGCGCTGGCGCACCCGGCGGAGCTGGTGGAGCGGCTCGAGCGGTACCGCGTCGGCCTCGGGCTGTGACCAGCGCCACCACAACAGCCCCAAGATTCTCAAACTTGAGCGGAACAGACTCAACCTTCAGGGCGTTGGAACATGTGACAACGCCGAGTGGCCCTGCATAGGCTCGATGGCGACGACCGACGTCTTCCGAAGGGGTGACCAGTGGATTCGTTTTCTCCGACCACCAAGACTCAGGCGGCACTGACCGCCGCTTTGCAGTCTGCTTCCGCCGCGGGCAACCCGGACATCCGTCCGGCGCACCTGCTCGCCGCGCTGCTCGATCAGACCGACGGCATCGCCGCCCCGCTGCTCAAGGCGGTGGGCGTCGACCCGACCGCCGTGCACCGCGAGGCCCAGGCGATGGTGGACCGGCTGCCACAGACGACCGGCGCGACCACCACGCCTCAGCTCGGCCGCGAGGCGCTCGCCGCGCTCACTGCCGCCCAGCACCTGGCCACCGAGCTCGACGACGAGTACGTCTCCACCGAGCACGTCCTGGTCGGCTTGGCCTCCGGGGACTCCGACGTCGCGAAACTCCTTGTCGGGCACGGGGCCACCCCGCAGGCGCTGCGCGAGGCCTTCACCGCCGTGCGCGGTAGCGCGCGCGTCACCAGCCCCGACCCCGAGGGCACGTACCAGGCGCTGGAGAAGTACAGCACCGACCTCACCGAGGCCGCGCGCGCAGGCAAGCTCGACCCGGTGATCGGCCGGGACACCGAGATCCGGCGCGTCGTACAGGTTCTCAGCCGCCGCACCAAGAACAACCCGGTGCTCATCGGCGAGCCCGGCGTCGGCAAGACCGCGATCGTCGAGGGTCTCGCCCAGCGCATCGTGGCGGGCGATGTCCCGGAGTCCTTGCGCGGCAAGACCGTCGTCTCGCTCGACCTCGGTTCGATGGTCGCGGGCGCCAAGTTCCGCGGCGAGTTCGAGGAGCGGCTCAAGGCCGTCCTCGACGACATCAAGAACTCGGCCGGTCAGGTGATCACCTTCATCGACGAGCTGCACACGATCGTCGGCGCGGGCGCGACCGGCGAGTCCGCCATGGACGCGGGCAACATGATCAAGCCGATGCTCGCCCGCGGCGAGCTGCGGATGGTCGGTGCCACCACCCTCGAGGAGTACCGCAAGTACATCGAGAAGGACGCCGCCCTGGAGCGCCGCTTCCAGCAGGTGCTGGTCGGGGAGCCGTCGGTGGAGGACACCGTCGGCATCCTGCGCGGCCTGAAGGAGCGCTACGAGGTGCACCACGGCGTGCGCATCACCGACTCGGCTCTCGTTGCGGCCGCAACACTCTCGGACCGTTACATCACCTCCCGGTTCCTGCCGGACAAGGCGATCGACCTGGTCGACGAGGCGGCGTCGCGGCTGCGCATGGAGATCGACTCCCGGCCCGTCGAGATCGACGAGGTCGAGCGCACGGTGCGGCGGCTCGAGATCGAGGAGATGGCGCTCGAGAAGGAGACCGACGAGGCGTCCAAGGCCCGGCTGGTCAAGCTGCGCCAGGAACTCGCCGACGACCGGGAGAAGCTGGGTCAGCTGAGCACCAGGTGGCAGAACGAGAAGCAGGCCATCGATTCCGTCCGCGAGATCAAGGAACAGCTCGAAGCGCTTCGCGGCGAGTCGGATCGGGCCGAGCGGGACGGCGACCTGGGCAAGGCGGCCGAACTGCGGTACGGCCGGATCCCGGAACTGGAGCGCAAGCTCGAGGCAGCGGTCGAGGCGTCCGGCGGCGCCAGCGACGGCGACGTGATGCTCAAGGAGGAGGTCGGGCCCGACGACGTCGCCGATGTCGTGTCCGCGTGGACCGGTATCCCGGCAGGCCGGATGATGGAGGGCGAGACCGCCAAGCTGCTCAGGATGGAGTCGGAGCTGGGCAAGCGAGTTGTCGGACAGGACGAAGCGGTGATCGCGGTGTCCGATGCCGTCCGTCGCGCGCGGGCCGGGGTCGCCGACCCGAACCGGCCGACCGGCTCGTTCCTGTTCCTCGGCCCGACCGGCGTCGGCAAGACCGAGCTGGCGAAGGCGTTGGCGGACTTCTTGTTCGACGACGAGCGGGCGATGGTCCGGATCGACATGTCCGAGTACAGCGAGAAGCACTCGGTTGCGCGACTGGTTGGTGCGCCTCCGGGGTACGTCGGCTACGACCAGGGCGGTCAGCTCACCGAGGCGGTCCGCAGGCGGCCGTACACGGTGGTGCTGTTCGACGAGGTCGAGAAGGCGCACCCGGACGTGTTCGACATCCTGCTGGCGGTGCTCGACGAGGGGCGCCTGACGGATGGTCAGGGCCGGACGGTCGACTTCCGCAACACCATCCTGATCCTCACCTCGAACCTGGGCGCCGGTGGCACCAGGGAGCAGGTGATGGACGCGGTGCGGCACGCGTTCAAGCCGGAATTCATCAACCGGCTCGACGACGTGGTGATCTTCGATCCGCTCTCGGAGCAGCAACTGGAGTCGATCGTCGACATCCAGCTCGGGCAGCTGGCGAAGCGGCTCGCGGCGCGCAGGTTGAGCCTCGAGGTGTCGGGGCCCGCGAAGGAATGGTTGGCGCACCGCGGATACGACCCGTTGTACGGGGCGCGGCCGCTGCGCCGGTTGATCCAGCAGGCGATCGGCGACCAGCTCGCGAAGCTGTTGCTGGCCGGTGAGATTCACGACGGCGACACTGTGCCGGTGAACGTCTCGGTCGACGGCGATTCGCTCGTCCTGGGATAGAGGTGTGACACACGACTGTGCGCGAGGTTCGAAGAGGAACCTCGCGCACAGTCGCGTTGTGGCCGGGTCGGTGGTGCCGCGACTCATGGGCCGGGGGCAGACCAGGAGCCGCGGCGCCGTCGAGCTCGGCGCCACCCGGGCCCGGTCGCGTGAGGGGCGCGGCCGAGTGGACCGGGTGCGTTGGGGGTGGGATCAGCCGATGCTGAAGGGCTGGCCCCACAGGGTGACGTTGCTGGTCACGCTGGCGGTGCTGACGGTGACCTTCACGTAGGAGCGGGCCTGCGCGTAGCCGGCGCAGCCCTCGACGCCGATGGTGGAGTCGGCCCAGGTGACGCTGCCGCTCTTGCCCTTGAATGTGTTGGCGCCGGTGTGCAGCTCGCCACCGAAGTCGTCGGCCTTCTCCAGGTCGAGGAGCTTGACGTTCTTGGCCTGGCCGGGAGCGATGGACAGGTTGCCCGCGCTCTTGGCGGTCTGCTTGGCGCTCTCGCCGTCCCAGTTGGAGGACATTCCGGTGTCGGCGCCGCCCTTGCCGCCCAGGGTCAGCTGGCAGGCCACCACGTAGCCGGGCTCGATCCGCCCGCCCTCGGCGCCTGCGCCGGACAGTTCGACCTTGGTGGAGCCGGAGACCCACACGTTGCGGTGCAGCGGGGTCGAGCCCATCGACGGGGAGATGTTGGCGGACTCGCCGGTGCGGCTGACCTTGACGACGGTGCCGTCGACGAGGGTCTCGGTGATCGAGCCGTCGGGCAGCGGGACGAAGGTGTCGGCGTTGGCCGCGCCCGCGGAGAAGAAGCCCAGGGCTATGGCGGCGGCGCTGCCTGCGCTCGCGATCTTGAGCCCGCGACGCAGGCCGGTGCTGTTGACGTTCATGAATTTTCCTCTGAGGGTTCAGGTATCGAGTTCAGGCGTGGACTGTGCGCGCGTTGTACCCCAGTCGGGGTGCAACACGCGCACGGGCGGCGGAGCCGCTATCCGATGCTGAAGGGCTGGCCGTACAGGGTGGTCTTGGAGTAGTCGTTGCCGACGATCTCGACCACCGTGTACGAGCGGGCCTGGGCGAAGCCGCCGCAGTTCTGGATCTCGAGCTGGGTGTCCTGGTACTGGACGGAGTACTTGCCGTTCTTCTTGATGTCCTTGCCCGCGACGTTCACGAACTTGACCTGACCCGCGGAGACCGGGACGGTCAGCGACCCCGAGACCGAGGGTCCCGAGAGGTCGATGCCTGCGCCGATGGAGCCGCCGAGTCCGGTGATGTCGACCTGGCAGCCGACGATGTAGCCGGTGCTGATCCGCGAGACCCCGTGCGTGGAGGAGTTGTTGGTGCCCTTGTCGTTGGTGGCGCCGTTGAACGGCCCCACCTCGCCTTCCTTGGTGATCCCGGTGACGTCCGCGGCGACGGTGCCCGAGACCCACGCGGTGCGGCCTGCGCCGTTGGCGGCCAGCGACGGGGAGATCAGGACGCTCTCGCCGGTGCGGGAGACGACCGCACCCGGTCCCGCCTTCTGCCCGTCGGGCAGCGGCACGAAGGTGTCGGCATGCGCCGCACCCGTCGACATCAGGCCGATCGCCAGTGCCGCGGCGGCGCCTGCGCCTGCCATACGGGCGCCACGGCGCAGGCCTGACTTGCGGATCTCGCTCATTCGTTCCCCTCTAGAGGTGGTCAGTGGTGGTCGGAAGCGGTGCACGGGACCGGAGGGCTGGTCAGATCGTGAGCCATGCTTCCGAACGCTGCGCCAAGAAACTATCCGCATCATTCGATTGAATGCAATGGACCACACCGAGGTAGAAATGAGACTCATCTCACACCGCGGGGTCGCGCCGAGCGAGGCTCGTACAGTGCAGGACGGCTGTCCAGATTGACCCCCAATCCTGCGAATCATCTGTAGGATTCGGCGCCTGGGGGTTTGTACGGAAGTGGCGGTTACGCAGGGGGCGGAGCGATGATGATGGACAGGGCGGATCGTCCGCAGAAGACGGCGATGATCATCGCCAGGCGGATCATTTCGGACATCGAGCGAGAGGGCCTGCGGCCCGGTGACCGGTTGCCGCCGGAGCGGGTGATGCTCGAGCAGTATCAGGTCGGCAGGGGCACGCTCCGCGAGTCGCTGCGATATCTCGAGTTGTCCGGTGCGCTCTCGATCAAGCCCGGACCGGGCGGGGGGCCGACGGTGCAGAAGCCCGACGGCTCCCACCTGATGACCGGCCTCGGTCTGTTGCTGCAGTTCGAGGAGTCGCCCTTCGGCACCATCGTGGAGGCGCGCGTCGGCCTCGAGCCGTTGATGGCGCGGATGGCGGCCGAGCACCGAACCGAGGAGCATCGCCGTGTCCTCGCCGAGTCGGTTCGTGCGATGGAGGAGCATCTCGACGATCTCGACGTGTTCCTTGCGGCGAACCGCCGATTCCACAACACCATCGCGTGGGCGTCGGGGAACGCGCTGTATGGCTATCTGGTCGACGCCATGGACGGAGTCTTTGTCGGCGCTGGGGTCGGGGTCGCCTATTCGGAGCGGCTGCGGGCACGGGTGCTCGCGGACGATGTCGCGATCCTCACGGCCATCGCGGAGGGCGACCCTGACGCGGCCGAGGGGGCGATGCGGGCGCACGTCGCGCAGTGGACGGCCTACCTGCGGGACAACTTCTCCGGTGAGCTGTCGCGGCCGATCGCCTGGAATGTGATGCGGTAGCCACCGTCGTCTTCAGCGCGGTCTCAGGTTCCGCCTCTATCCTGACGGGTCGGACTGAATTGACCAGCGGCGGGACCCACGATCGCCCGCGCAGAGAGCAGGCCCGAGACATGAACAACACGGACGATCCGCGCACACCGCAGGAGCGAACCGGCGACGGTACCGAGCCGTTCGACGCCGGCCCCGACCCCACCACGGAGTGGGCTCCGGCCGCCGAGGGCGCGGCTCCGGACCAACCGACCGAGGTCTGGGCCCGCAGCGCCGATCAGCCGACGCAGCAGTTCGACCGATCGGCCGGGCCGGTGACGCCGCAATACACCACGGACCCGCATCAGGCCTACGGTCAGGTCCCGCCGAATGCGACGCAGGCGTACCCGACGTATCAGGGGTACGACCCGAATCAGCCGCCGAACGCGACGCAGGCGTACCCGACGTATCAGGGGTACGACCCGAATCAGCCGCCGAACGCGACGCAGGCGTACCCGACGTATCAGGGGTACGACCCGAACCAGCCGCCGAACGCGACGCAGGCGTACCCGACCTATCAGGGATACGACCCGAACCAGCCGCCGACGCCACCGCCGACCGGCGCGTCCCCTACCTCGACGGTGATCAGAAGAAGGGGCCCAGCAAGGGCGTGCTGGCGGTTGCCCTGGTCGTGGCGGGGCTGCTGCTCCTGGCGGTCGTCGGTCTCGGCATCATGCTGATCGGCGGCGGCGGCGCGGACTCCCCGAGCAGCGCGTCGGCCCCGGTGACGAGCACCCTGCCCCGGGCCAGCACCGCACCGCCGCGGACCTCCGAACCCCCAGCCACCAGCGCCCCGGACCTCTCGCAGATCCCGGGCGGTGTCGGCGAGGCGATCGGTGCGGCTGGTGCGGCCGTCGGGACCATCACCTCCAACGACGGATCCACGTTGATCCTCGACGGAATCGGCGGCTCCGCGGTCACGGTCGCCACCAACGAGTCCACCAAGATCATCTCGCTCAGCGGCGCGAAGGTCGGCGACCTCAAGCCCGGTGACACCGTCGTGGTCCAGGGTGAGAAGGGCGATGACGGGTCCGTCCTCGCCAAGGTGATCGTGAACACCACGCTCCCGGACCTCGGGAACTTCGGGAACTGACGGCGGATCCGGCAGATGATTTCGGTCCCCGTGCGAGCCGAGTGCCGCGCGGGGGCCGTTCAGTCGATATTGTGACTGGCGATGACGCTTATCTGGTTCGGACTCTCAGCGATCGCGCTCGTGGGCGCGATCGTGCTCCTGTCCATCGATCGCAGCAGGCGTGACCAGTTCGGTCGCGTCCGGCAGATCTGGGCGAAGGCGCAGGGCTACACCTACAACGAGTCGGATGAGCACCTGCCGTCGCGTTGGCACCGGGCCGCGCTGGCCAAGCAGGAGTACCTCGGGGCCGTCGACGTGGTGCACGGCATCCGGCGCGGTGAGAACTTCGTGCTGTTCGATGTCGAGGAGACGACGACGATCGTCGCGGTCCAGCGCACCGTCGGGTCCGACGTCGACATCGATCTCCGGCTCCGGTCGACGCCGCCGCCGAAGGATGCGGACATGAACCTGCTCGGCTCGATCGGGCCGCGGGTGGTGTTCGCCACCGACCTGGAGATCGCCCGACGGGTCTGCGATCAGCGCATGGTGCACTTCACGGAGTCGGTTCCGCCGCATGTGCAGATGCTGTGGAGCGAGGGGGAGTGGACGCTGGGTTCGCTGCCGGTCACCAGCAATGGCCGGGAGTGGGACGCCGCGATCGATGCGGTGGCCCGGCTCTCCGGCATCCTGCACGTGCTGCCCCCCGTTCTCGACTCGGCGCCGGAGGCGCCACCGATGGACGCCCCGTCCCCCGCGAGCTGCCGGACTGGGAGCGCTCGCCGTACTCGGCGCCGGATGCGGACGAATACCCGCCGCCGAACGTTGTTCCGCTGGCGCGCACCGTAAATCACGATCCGGGACGTCCGTACCCGCACGAGGGCGACGTCGACCAGGACCCGCGCGGCTGAATCAGGCCTGGCGTACGGCCAGTGGGTGGACCCGGTGTGCGAGCGCCCCGGGGTGTGAGTAGATTGCACGCCTGTGACTCTTGTGACGGTTGTGGCGGTCGTTGCTGTTGTTCTTCTTGTGACGTGGGCGGTGTCCGTGGTTCGGCGCTTGCGTCGATTCGAGGGAAACCTCACCGCGAGTCGGGCCCTACTCGATGTGGAACTCAAACGACGGTGCGATCAGGCGCCTGAGCTGATCGCCGCTGCCCGGGCAGCGGCGATGCCGTCCGAGATCCTGGCCCCGTTGGTCGGTGCTCGGTCGCTGGCCGTCGCGCTGCGCGAGCAGGGCATGAGCCTCGGCGAGCAGGCCGGCTCCGAGAACGCGCTGTCGGTTGCGCTGCACCGGTTGATGTTCGAGGTGGAGTGCAACCCGAATGTCAAGCACGACTGGGCTATTCAGCGCCCCGCGCTCGAGCTGAAGGTGACCGAGCAGCGGATCATCGGAGCGGCCCGGGTCTACAACGACAGTGCCACCGCGGTGAACCGGCTGGTGCGCTCGGTTCCCGCCGGGGTCGTCGCGCGGCTGGTGGGCGGGCAGCAGGTGCCGCTGTTCGAGGCGACGGTCGTCGAATTGCCGATCGGTCCCGACGTGGCCGCGGAGGCGCATGCCCTGCACGACGTCGCTCCGCTGGCTCCCCTCCATGACGAGGTTGTTTCGCCTGCGCCCCTCCATGACGACACGGTCGCCCCCACGGGCCGGGAAGCGGACGTTCCCGGGGCCCTGCTCTAGCCGACTACGCTAGGCGTCGAAACTGGACGCGAAGAGGAGCGGTCGAATGACGGAGAAGGCGGAGCTCGCAGGGCTCGTACGCGAGCTGGCTGTGGTGCACGGGAAGGTGACTCTGTCCTCGGGCAAGGAAGCCGACTACTACGTGGACCTGCGTCGCGCGACGCTGCATCACCGTGCCGCACCGCTGATCGGGAAGCTGCTGCGCGAGCTCGTCGCGGACTGGGACTTCGATGCAGTCGGAGGCCTGACCATGGGCGCGGACCCGGTGGCCATGGCCGTCATGCACGCAGAGGGCCGGCCGATCGACGCCTTCGTGGTGCGCAAAGCGGCCAAGGCGCACGGCATGCAGCGCCAGATCGAGGGCCCCGACGTGGTGGGGAAGCGGGTGCTGGTCGTCGAGGACACCACCACGACCGGCAACTCGCCGCTCACCGCCGTGCGCGCGCTGCGCGAGGCAGGCGCGATCGTCGTCGGCGTGGCGACCGTGGTGGACCGCGCGACCGGAGCGGACGCCGTCATCGCCGCGGAGGGCGTGGAGTACCGATCGCTGCTCGGCCTGGAGGACCTGGGCCTCTAGCGCGTCACGATGCCTGGCGCAGCACCATGCCGCCCATCGTGATGACGTACTCGTCCGCGGCGTCGTCGAACGTGACGGCGACGGTGGTGGGGTAGTAGCCGCTGCGCTGATAGGCCTGCGGCTGCTTGATGCTCCGCACGGTGTTCGGCTTGGTCAGCAGCCACTCGCGGGTCACCATCGGTTCCATGAAGGTGTAGTCGCCGTCCCAGGTTCCGTTGAGGAATGCCAGCGTGAACTGGTACGGGCCCGGGATCACCCCGTCCGCGACATCGAACCAGTGCACCCCCATCGCGGGGACGCCTGTGGCACGAGCTTCGGCCCCAGCATCGGGAAGTAGTCCGGCGGGAGGTAGCGCGGGTCCGGTAGCCGCAAGCCCTTCGCCTCGAAATCCGGACTCGCCGGATCGATCTCGGCGACCGCGGCCTTGTCGGCCATGTAGAAGTGCGTGTCGAAGTGCGGCTTGTCGAACATGCCGCTTGGGCCGTGGCCGTGGTCGTTCCAGTCGAGGGTGGTGTGATCGAAGACCGTCGCGGCGGCCTCGTCGGGCAGATCGAGTTCGAAGGTCGCCACGTCGTCGTGGGTCGCGGGCAGGCCGTCCATCGCGCCCTCGGACAGCCGCATGCCCACCTCGGTGGGATTGCCAGCGGCGTCGAGGGTGACGAAGCTGTGGGCGGTCCCATCGCCGACCCGAACCGTCGGGCCGTCGAACACGCCCGGGCCGTCGGGGGCGGCTGCTCCGACGGTGGCGGGCTGGTCCACCGGCGCGTGGGTACCCCCGGCCATGGTCAGCGTCGCACACGCGACGATCAGTCCGGCGGACAGGAACCGGCGGCGTGGACGCATCGTGCACCTCGGCTTCCGTGGTGATTCACGTACCCGTCGATGCTAGTGCCGATGCCCCGGGGCGGCGGCCCCTTTCGGTGTCGCCTAGTCCGAACCGGCGGTGATGGCCGCGGCCTCGTCGACGCTGTGCGGTGCCGGGTCGTGGTCGTCGACGTGCGCGAGCACCCTGCGCCCTGTGGACAGCACCACGATGGCGGCGGCCGTGCAGAGCGCGCCGACCCAGAACGGCAGGTGCGCGTTGCTCTCGCCGAGCTTGCCCGCCACCCAGGGCGCGGCGGCGCCGCCGACGAACCTGACGAAGCTGTACGCGGCGGACGCGGTGGAGCGCTCGACCGGCGCGGAGATCATCACGGTCTCGGTGATCAGGGTGTTGTTCACGCCGAGGAACAGGCCGGCAAGGACCACGCAGACGATCAGGACGGTCTTGTTCTCGGTGAACAGCGCCATCACCGCGAGGTCGACCGCGAACAGGGCCAGCGCGAGCATCATCATCGGCAGCGTGCCGAACGCCCGCTGCAGCCGCGGCGCCAGGAACACCGACGAGATCGCGAGCATCAGACCCCAGCCGAAGAAGATGAAACCGATTGCGTAGGTGCCCATGTCGAGCGGGAACGGGGTGTACGCGAGCAGGGTGAAGAAGCCGTAGTTGTACAGCAGCGAGGTGATCGCGACGGTGAGCAGGCCCCGGTGCCGCAACGCGAGGAACGGGGCGGACAGTGACGTCCGGCCGGACTTCGGTGCGGGCGTGGCGGGCAACATCACCACGATCAGGATGAAGGCGACGGCCATCAATGCGGCGACGCCGAAGAAGGGGGCGCGCCAGCTGACGCTGCCGAGGACGCCGCCGACCAACGGCCCCACCGCGATACCGATGCCGAGCGCGGCCTCGTACAGGATGATCGCCTTCGCGACGCCGCCGCTCGCCGCGCCGACGATCGTCGCCAGCGCGGTCGCGATGAACAGCGCATTGCCCAGGCCCCAGCCGGCGCGGAATCCGACGATCTGCCCGACCGTGCCCGACATCCCGGCCAGCGCGGCGAACACCACGATGATCGCCAGGCCCAAGAGCAGCGTCTTCTTCGGGCCGATCCGGCTCGACACCACGCCGGTGATCAGCATGGCGACACCGGTCACGAGCATGTACGAGGTGAACAGCAGCGACACCTGCGAGGGGGTCGCGTCGAGCTGCTCGCCGATCGGTTTGAGGATCGGGTCCACCAGGCCGATGCCCATGAAGGCGATAACGCTCGCGAACGCGACCGCCCAGACCGCCTTCGGTTGCTGCAGGATGCTCTTGCTCTCGGTGCCGGCGCTGGTGGCCGTGTCGGTGACTGTCACGGGCTCTTCCTTTGTGTCGCTGGTTTCTCTCATCGCTGTGTTGACGCCTTGATAGCGGCCCGAAGGTCCGCCAGGCTCTGCGAAAGTCGTTCGATCTGTTCGGGTTCGAGGTCGCCGAGGTGGGCGGCGAGCGCGGTGCCGATCTCGGCGCGGGCCTCGCCGAGCCATCGGCGCCCGGCCTCGGTCATCCCGACCACCACCGCCCGCGAGTCCGCGGGGTCGCGATGCCTGCTGGCCAGGCCGGCATCGGTGATCTGCTTGAGCAGGGCGGTGGCCGTCGGCTGTGAGCAGCGATCGATCCGGGCGAACTCGCTGATGCGGAGCTCGCCGTACTCGTCGAGGTGCGAGAGCGCCCGCATCCAGGCTCGTGGCCGGTCGTCGGTCGCGATGGAGGAGGCGAGTCGGGTGAATCTCGACGTGTTGGTCACCAGCTCCGCGAGAACCTCGCGCAGGCGGCGCTCCGCCGGGTGTTCGGATGCCATGGAAATATTATTGCATAGGCAAACTATGTATGTGAACCCTGTGGTCGGACAGGCCGGTGAGGCGCGTGGGGCACAATCTGTGCGGCGGCAAACACGGGTGAAGGGCAGGGATCAGATCCGATGACGATCCGGAGGACGGCGACGGCGCTCGCCGACGGCCGAGAGCTGATCTATTTCGACGACTCCGAGCCGTACGTGAGCGGGGCGGCGACCCGGCAACTACACGACACCCGTGACCTGTCGCCGATCCGGGTGGAGTCGACCATGCGTTTCGACGTGCTCTCCGGCGAGTGGGTGACGATGGCCGCGCACCGGATGGATCGGACCTTCCTGCCCGCGGCCGACGCGTGTCCGCTGTGTCCGAGCGGACCAGGCCGTGCGCCGACGGAGATCCCCGCCGACGACTACGACGT
Organism: Rhodococcus sp. MTM3W5.2; assembly: GCF_001984015.1. NCBI lineage: Bacteria > Bacillati > Actinomycetota > Actinomycetes > Mycobacteriales > Nocardiaceae > Rhodococcus > Rhodococcus sp. MTM3W5.2. The sequence goes on from NZ_CP019572.1 coordinate 835,985, forward strand.
CGCCGTCTTCGAGAACAGATTTCCGTCCCTGGCAACCGGCGCGGTGGCGCCGCCGACCGACCACGTCGACGACGAGTCCCTGTGGCCGCAGCGGGCCGCGGCCGGCCGTTGCGAGGTGGTCTGCTTCACCAGCGACCACGGCCGCAGCTTCGCGGAGCTGCCGGTGGGCCGGGTGCGCACGGTGCTCGGCGCGCTTGCCGATCGGACCAGGGAGCTGTCGGCCTTGCCTGGCATCGAGCAGGTCTATTGCTTCGAGAACCGGGGCGAGGAGATCGGTGTGACATTGGCGCACCCGCACGGCCAGATCTACGCGTACCCGATGCTGCCCGCGAACACCGGCGCGCTGCTGCGGCAGTCCGAGCGGCACCTGGCGCGGACCGGGCGATCGCTGCTGCGTGACGTGCTGGACGCGGAGCGACGCGCGGGCAGCCGGGTCGTGCTCGAAGGTGAGCACTGGACGGCCTACGTCCCCGCCGCCGCGCGGTGGCCGGTGGAACTGCACCTCGCGCCGCACCGGGACGTCCCCGATCTTGCCGCGTTGGAGGCGGCCGAGCTGGACGAGCTGGCGCACGTCTACCTCGACATCCTGGGCCGCCTGGATCGGTTCTTCGAAGGGGTGGAACGGCTTCCGTACATCGCCGGGTGGCATCAGGCGCCGGTCGGGGAGCAGCGCGCGCTGGGCAGGCTGCACCTGCAGCTGTTCTCGCTGATGCGGTCCCCGCACCGGATGAAGTTCCTCGCGGGTTCGGAGTCGGGGATGGGGGCCTGGGTCAGCGACACCACGCCGGAGCGGATCGCGGCGCGCTTTCGGGAGATCGCGCCGTGAGCGAATGGGTGGAGTCCGCATCGGACTCGGCGTTGGCCGCGTCCGTCATCGATCGGTTCCGGGGTCAGTTCGGCACGGACCCGGAGGGCGTGTGGGCGGCGCCGGGGCGGGTGAACCTCATCGGCGAGCACGTCGACTACGCCCAGGGCCTGTCGCTGCCGATCGCGTTGCCGCACAGCACCGTCGTCGCGGTCGGGCGCAGGCGCGACGGGATGCTGCGGTGCGGGTCCGACCTGGGAGCCTGGACCGGACGGGTCGACGAGATCGCACCGGGTAACCCGCAGGACTGGGCGGCATACCTCGCGGGTGTGGTGTGGGCGATGCGGCGAGACGGACTGCTGGACAGCGATTTCGGCGGCGCGGACGTGGCGGTCGAGTCCTCGGTGCCGATCGGTGCTGGCCTCTCCAGTTCGGCAGCACTCGAATGCGCGCTTGCGCTCGCCCTGGCGGAGCTGTCCGGGGCGCCGACCGACGACGCAGGCCGCGCCGCGCTGGCCGCCAGCTGTGTGCGGGCGGAGAACGACATCGCGCTGGCCCCCACCGGCGGCATGGACCAGGCGGTCTCGTTGCGCGCCGAGGACGGTCACGCGCTGCTCGTCGATTCGCGGGACGGCGGCGTCACCCCGGTGCCGTTCGACCTGGCGGGGAGGGGCTGGCGCTGCTGGTGATCGACACCCGCGCCCCGCACCGGTTGGTCGACGGCCAGTACGCGCGGCGCCGGGCATCGGTGGAGGAGGCGGCCGCCGCACTGGGCGCCTCGCTGCGTGACGTGACCGACGTGTCCGCGCTGACCGATCCGGTGTTGCGGAGCCGTGCCGGGCACGTGGTCTCGGAGATCGGCCGGGTGCGGGAGGTGTTGTCCCTCATGGATTCCGGTCGCTACCGCGAGCTCGGCCCCTGCTGACGGCGTCGCACGTTTCGTTACGCGACGACTACGCGGTGTCCTGCCCGGAGCTGGACTGCGCGGTGGACTCGGCGCTCGCGGCGGGCGCGCTCGGATCCCGGATGACCGGCGGGGGCTTCGGCGGATCGGCCATCGCGCTGATCGATGCCGGTGCGGCGGAGCGCGTGGCGGCCGAGGTGCTGGCTGCCGCGCGGTCCCGCGGGCTCACCGAACCGCGCTTCCTGCAGCTGCGGGCCTGCGCCGGTCCGGCCCGTCACGTGTCGCTCACAAGCTGAACGGGGGCTCGGAGGCCGGTTTCGCGTGAAACCTGACCGCCGAACCCCCGCTCAGTGGTGTTCAGTGGGTGCAGCGGATCAGGGGATGATCGCGTACGCCCCGACCGGCAGCGAGTACTGCGGCCGGAGCTCGTTGACGTAGGGATTGATGAAGGTGGCCTGGATGGTCAGTCCGGTCACACCGGGACCGGGGTTGATCTCGGTCCGGACCGACTCGCCGGGACGTTCGCCGAAGTTGAGCTCGACGGTCTTGGCGTGGCCCGCCAACACACCGAGGCCCCACACGATGTCGGCCTTGATGCGGCAGACCGGATTCGCCGCCCACTCCGGGCCGACCCCGTGCATGCCGCGCGAGGTGAGCACCACCGTCGCGAGCCCAGGCCGGGCCGGATCGGTCTCGACGAGGGTGTCGATGACGCCGTTGCAGAAGGCGTTCTGCCCGAGCACCGGCAGCAGCGGGCCGGTGAAGAAGGTGTGCAGGATGGGCGCCGGTGCGGGCGCGGCCGAGGCCGGACCGGCCAGGCCGACCAACGCGGCTGCGGCGACGGTGCCCGCACCGATCGCGCGCACGGCAAAGCTACGAATACTCATGTGAATCCCCCGTTGTGTGATGTGTCATTCCCCGGCCGTGACCCCGGCGTCGAAGCGCCAGCGGGTCGGCCGAGGACATGTTCTCACAGACCAGGGCCCCGAAACCAACCGCGCAGTCTGTACGTGACGATCGGGCGGCCGGGTCGCGGGGCGGATTCTCAGAGCTCCCGGTCGGTGACGACGCCGCTCTGCAGCGCGCGCTCGGCGAGCCGCGCCCGCTTTCGATTCTGTGGCAGATCCTCCACGCCGAACTTCGAGAACAGCGTCCGCAGATGGGTCTTCACCGTCTCGACACTGACGAACAGCCGCTCGGCGATCTGTTGGTTGGAGGCCGGCTTGCAGGCCGCGGCGTTCTCTGTGAAGGGCCGGCAGAGCTCGACCACGATCGCCCGCTGGGCGGGCGTCAACGGGGCGTGGGCGGGCACGGCGTCGGCCATCCCCGTCGGGTCACAGCTCGTAGCTGTGTCGTGGAAGGTCAGCACCGAGGAACCGATCCCGATGGTGTCGCCCGCCTGCAGGCGCCTGCGCCCGCTCAGCCGCTCGCCGTTGACGAACGTGCGGGTGCGGGAGAGCCCGTCGTCGACGATGGTCCAGTGGGTGCCCGTCCACTCGATCGCCGCGTGCAGGAGCGCGACGTCGTGGTCCGACGCACACGCGATATCGGCCTCCCGGGACCGCCCCACGGTGACCCGGGGCGAGTCCTCGACCAATGCGAGTTCGCGATGAATCCCGTCATCGTCGGTGTAGCTGAGACGGGGCCCATCCAGTTGGCTCACGGCCACCCCAATGCGCGCCTCGGTGGGCACTGACACACATGCCCCTGACCGTCCAGTCTAGTTCCGATCGGCGGCGGGTCGGCCGGATCAGTGGGCGCTAACCGCGGCCGCGCACCGCGGTCACGAAGGCCGCCATCAGTTCCGGATCCTTGACGCCCCGACTCGACTCGATGCCGCTGGAGACGTCGACGCCCCAGGCTCCGCTGGCGTCCAGCGCGTGCGCGACGTTGTCGGGGTCGAGCCCGCCTGCGAGGATCCATTGACCGCTCGGCAGCAGGGACCGGTCCTGCCAGTCCCAGGTGACTCCCGCCCCGGCGACGGCACCGTCGACGAGCAGGAGGTCCTCGCCGAAACCGGTCGCCGGATCGCCGGAGCTCCCGGTGTTCAGCGCCCGCACGACCCGGAGTCCGGCGTCGTGCAGGGCCGCGACCTCGTCGGCGGAGCGCAGATCGTGCACCTGCACGACGTCGATTCCCGCGGTCTTCGCCGCGGAGACGATGTCGGCGATCCCGGTCCCGGTGAACACCCCGATCGCGAGGACGCCATCCGGGACACGCTGCCTGAGCTGTGCGGCTGCCTCGGGGTCACCTGGCGTGGGCTCCGCGCGAAGACGAACCCCACGGCGTCGACGCCGAGCTGCACGGCGCGGTCCACCGTGGCGTCGTCACGCAGGCCACACATCTTGATGAATGTCATTGAGATCGCCGATCCTCCGTGTGCTCGTCCACTCGAGGATAGGGGCCGGCCGAGGGAGCTCGGTCATCGCTCGGTGTCACCGATAGAGCTGATCCACGATCCAGCTCGCCGTGTTCGGGTTTGATCGAAGGCTCGAGTGGTCCACGGCGGGGCCGCCAGGAAAGGCGTCTTCGAAGAAGACGTTGGTGACGCCGGGCTCGGTGATGAAGGAACACGTGCCGGGCGGCGTCGCGACCTGATCGTTCTTCGTGGCCATCACGGCGTAGCCGACGCCGGGTTGGGCGATGGGCCCGTCCATGAGGGTCCGATAGACGTCGGATACCGGCGTCAGTTGGAGCGCCGACGCCATCCCGGGAATCAGCGTTGCCAGCGCCGGTGCGAGGAAGGGCAGCGCCTCCAGCACCTGCACCGGGGTGACCGGCAAGTCCTTGATTCCGTACTGGGCCAGGAAGCCCGCGCCGTCGCAGCCGCGGGCCTCCGGCGCGAGCAGCACCATGTCGTGCACATCCGGCGCGCCGCCGAGCACCTTGACGAAGTAGTTCGCGGGGACGGAGCCAGCCGAGTGGGCGACGATGTCGACCTGGGGTGCACCGGTGGTGTCCTTGACCTTCTCGACGAACTGCGCCAGCTGGCGGGCCGCTCCGGCCATGTCTCCCGCCCAACGTCGGCCGTCGACGACCCCGCCCTGGAACACCAGGGTGCAGGCGCCCTGTTGCCGTAGCGCCGAGACGACCACCTCCCACTGGGACGCCGCCTCCGAGGTGCTGCCGTCCGATCCGGGCAGGACCAGTACGGGACGGGGTCGGGCGCTGCTGGGTCGGCAATCGATCGCGGGCTCGACCACTGTTCCTGTTGGAAGAGCCGGAGCCGCCGAGCCGCTGTCGGGCGCGGCGGTGGCCGGCGCCGCCGATATCGCGAGCACCCCCGCGAGCGCTACGCCGAGGACCCCCAGCCGCATCGACATCGATCGGGCACCATGTTTGATCGCCATCTGTGAAACGCCCCCTGTGAGCCGAGCCGACCGGCGAAATCCGATCGCGATCAAGGCCTTCGATCACATGGCAGCAGACACCGTGATCGCCGTCAAGGCGAACCGCCGGTGCCGAGCGGGCTCGTGTGCTGGACCGATGTCGCCCGGTGCCGCCGCCGCTCCGACCCCGATCGAGCACCCGATACGCTCGAGCCACACGTCAACCGTCACCGAAAGAGGTAGAGATGCGGCTCGAGCATGCGGTGTTCCTCGGCGCGACCGGAGCCACCGTGCTCGGTGCGGTCATCGGGAACGAACGGCTGCAGCAGATCGCCAAGCCGCTGATCGCGCCGTCCCTCGCGGTCCGGGTTCTGCGCAAGCGCTCCGAGACCGACGCCGCCGACACCGCGCTGCTCGTCGGCGGCCTCGCGGCCGCGACCGTCGGCGACGTCTTCATGATCGACCCCGACAACGATGCCCGGCTGGTGCGCGGCGCGTCGTCGTTCGCCGTCATGCAGGCCAGCTACACGACGCTGTTGCTGCGACGCGGGGCCCGCCCCACCCTGCCCGCCGTTGTCCCGCGGAAGCTGGGCTGGCTCGGTGCGGCTGGGCTGCTGCGGGCCAGGGCTCGCACGGTCTCCACCCCGCTCACCGCGTACGGTGCTGCGCTGGCCACGACGTCCACCCTTTCGGCCGACCCGGCACTGGCCCCCGGCGCCACCACCACCGCGGGGATGGCGCTGCCGAACGCGGACCGGCGGAGCTGGCTCGGGCTCGGTGGGCTGCTGTTCACCGGCTCGGATGGCCTGATCGTGGTGCGGCGACTGTTCGTGCGCTCGGAGTCGGGCCGCCGGGCCGCCGAGGGCGTGGTCCTGGCGAGCTACGCGGCCGCGCAGTTCCTCCTGGTCGAGGGCATGCTCGCGCTCGGGCGGAAGAACCGCACCAACTAGGGCCCGGGCCGTCGAACCCACGGACCGATCAGGGGCAGAGCACGATCCGGTCCCGGTTGTGGGGGTCGACCCGGATCGGCACCGTCCGGCCTGGCGCGAAGCGCTCGCGCATCGAGGCGGGTACCTCGTAGACCACCCGGCCCGAATACGACTCTTCGCCCGGGACGGTGAGTGCGAGCCGCAGCTCGGTGAGTTGTCCGTGATCGGCGGTCTCGGCGAGCCGCTGCGTGCTCTCGATCTTGGCCCAGCCCTCGAGCCCCGCCGCTCCAGCTTCCTGTCCGCCCTCGTCGGCCGGTCGGCCCACATCATCCCGAGCCCGAGCGCCGAACCGTACGCGGCCAGCAGCCCGCCGATCTGGTACGGGACGGTGCCCGGCGGTGTGTGCTGGACGAGCCAGCCCAGCCAGATCGCCATGACGATCAGGTAGCCGACGGTGATGGTCAGCACCGTGCGGACGATGCGCTCGTGAAACATCGGATCCTCCACTCCCCAGGGTAGGCGCACCGCCTACCCTGGCCGACATGGCGAAGCAGACAGTGGTCATCACGGGTGCGGCGGCCGGGATCGGCAGGGCGACCGCGTTGGAGTTCGCGAGGGCCGGATACCTCGTCGGTGCCTTCGACATCGACGAGACCGGTCTCGCGGACCTCGCGCGGGAGATCCGCGCGGGTGGCGGCGAGGTCTCGACCGGGGTGCTGGACGTCACCGACCCCGAGCAGTGGGATGCGCGGCTCGCCGAGTTCGCGGAGGTGGCCTCGCACCGCCTCGACATCCTGGTGAACAACGCGGGGGTGCTCTCCTCGGGCCGGTTCGAGGAGATGTCGCTCGCCGAGCATCGGCGGATGGTCGACATCAACGTCGGCGGCGTCGTGCTCGGCAGCCGGGCAGCCTTCCCCTACCTGCAGGCGACGCCCGGTTCGCAGCTGGTCAACCTGTGTTCGGCCTCGGCGATCTACGGCCAGCCCGAGCTCGCCACCTACAGCGCCACCAAGTTCGCCATCCGGGGCCTCACGGAGGCACTGGAACTGGAGTGGCGGCGGCACCGCATTCGGGTGCTCGCCGTCTGGCCGCTGTTCGTGAACACCGCGATGACGGGGAACCTCGACATGCGCACCGCCGACTCGCTCGGTATCAAGCTGACCGCGACCGACGTCGCGAAGGTCGTCGTCAAGGCGACCAGGCGCTCGCACCGGATGCTGGCGAAGGTGCACTACCCGGTGGGTCACCAGGCGAGCGCGATGATGATGGCGGCGCGGTTCTCCCCGGCCTGGCTGACCAGGGAGATCAACCGGCGGATCAGCCACAGTTAGGGGGTCGCCGGGCCGGGGCCCCGACACCCGATCCCTTGCCCTCGGCGACCTCGGACCGTCGGCCACTAGAGTTCTGTGGCGACTGTCGATGAAGGGTGTGCGTGTGCGTTCAGGTCGGGTTGTAGCAGCGGTGTTCGGGGTCGCGGCGGTGTTCGGAGCTGCCGCCTGCGGCACCTCCGAGGCCGGTCAGGCACCGCCGATCAGTCTCGCGGTGCCCACGACCACCGCCTCCGCGCCGACCACCACCCTCGCGCCGACGACCACCACCACCGTGCCGCCCACGACGACGACCACCACCACCAGCGCGCCGCCCTCGACCACCGCGGTCGAGTACGCGCGCAACGAGGCGGTCTACTTCAGCTCGCCGACGGGTGGCTTCGAGTGCGGCATCATCTCTCTGCCCACCCGGACCGAGGCCGGCTGCCAGGGCGCCACCACCCGATCCCGGCCAGGCCGGAGAACTGCATGGTGAACTGGGGTAACGGAATCAGGGTGACGGGCAACGGCCCGGGGAGTTCCTGTGCTCCGGCGGTCCCGTCTACACCTCCGGCGTCTCGGCGGCGGACTCCGTGCTCCCGGTCGGGGACAAGGTGAGCTCGTTCGGGTTCACCTGCAAATCCGAGGCGAAGGGCGTGACCTGCGTCAAGGACGACACCGGGCACGGGTTCCGAATCGCGACCGACTCCAACGACACGTTCTGACAGATGCGGACACGGCGATGACCGACGACGAATCCGGCCCGACCGAATGGGGAGAGCACCCCAACGGGGTGGGGCCATGGGACACCGAGCGGGACGGCCCGCTGCCGACGGATCCCCGGTACGACCAGGAGCTGCTCGCGCTGGGTGACCGGCGCAATGTGGTGGACGCGTATCGGTACTGGACCCGCGAGGCGATCGTCGCGGACATCGACAGCAGGCGGCATCCGTTCCACGTCGCGATCGAGAACTTCGGCCACGACTCGAACATCGGCACGGTGGTCCGCACGGCCAACGCCTTCGCCGCGGCCTCGGTGCACATCGTCGGCAGGCGTCGCTGGAATCGCCGCGGGGCCATGGTGACCGACCGGTACCAGCACATCGTCCACCACCCCGACGTGGAGACGCTGTTCGAGTACGCGGCCCGCAGCGACCTGGCCGTGGTGGCGGTGGACAACACGCCGGGCTCGGTGCCGCTGGAGACCGCGAGCCTGCCGCGCGAGTGCATCCTGCTGTTCGGGCAGGAGGGCCCCGGCGTCACCGACCACGCGAAACGGTCGGCGGAGATGACCGTCTCGATCGCCCAGTTCGGATCCACCCGGAGCATCAACGCGGGGGTCGCCGCGGGTATCGCGATGCACGCGTGGATTCGCCAGCACGCCGACCTGGGGCGTGCCTGGTAGCGATTCGTCACATATATAGGCAAGATCGTTTGTTATGCAGCATCAGTGGGCCGAGCGCGCCGACGCCGCCGAGGAAGCCATGGTCTCCCGGCACGTGCGCCGGTTGTGGGCCCTGCCCGGCACCGCCCTCGGCGTGGTGGCCTGGCCGCCGGTGCGTCGCGAACGGCTCTTCTTCAGCTGGCACTACTGGTGGCAGGCGCACCTCCTCGACTGCGTCGTGGATGCGGCACTGCGCGATCCCACCCCCAAGCGTCGCCGTCGCATCACGAAAATTGCTCGGGCACATCGGGTCCGGAACATCGGCGGATGGACGAACAACTACTACGACGACATGGCCTGGCTCGGGATCGCACTCGAGCGTGCGCAGCGACTTCACCACCTCGACTATCGGAACGCCATCCAGGACCTGGAATCCCAGCTCTTCGATGCGTGGGCCCCTGACCAGGGCGGCGGCATCCCGTGGTGCAAGAGGTCCAACTTCTACAACACGCCGGCGAACGGTCCCGCGGCGATCATGCTGGCCCGGACCGGACGGCTGTGGCGGGCGCAGGCCATCGCGGACTGGATGGACGAGAAACTCCGGGACCCGTTCACAGGCCTGATGTTTGACGGCATCAGGACTGACGACGCGGACTCCCCTGGGGAGCTCGACCGCGAGATCTACAGCTACTGCCAGGGCGTGGCGCTGGGGACCGAGACCGAACTCGCGGTGCGGCTCGGGGCGCCCCGGCACCGGCACCGGGTGCACGCGCTGGTCGATGCCATCGACAAGCGGCTCACCGAGGACGGCCTGATCGTCGGCGGCGGGGGAGGGGACGGCGGCCTGTTCAACGGGATCCTCGCGCGCTACCTGGCGCTGGTCGCTGCCGAGTTGCCCGGCGATCGCGCGGCCGACGTGCGAGCCCGCCGGACCGCGGCGCAGATCGTGCTGGACTCCGCGGAGGTCGCGTGGGAGAACCGCCTCCAGGTCGAGGGACTGCCGCTGTTCGGGCGTGACTGGACGGCTCCGGCTCACCTGCCCGGCCTTGGCGACGGGATCGCCACCTTCACCGGCGGCACCGTGCGGTCATCCGACATCGCCGAGCGGGATTTCTCGGTGCAGCTCGGCGGCTGGATGTTGATGGAGGCCGCGTACGTGGCGTCGGGAGCGATCTAGGTCCCCGTCGTCAGCCCCCGGCCTTGATCACGCTGGTGACGGCGTCGATGAGCGCGAGGTGGGTGAACGCCTGCGGGAAGTTGCCCAGATGCCTGCCGCTCGAGGACTCGATCTCCTCGGCGTAGAGGTGCAGGGGGCTGGCGAAGGAGAGCAGCTTCTCGCACAGCATCTGGGCCCGGTCGACCTCGCCGATCATCGCGAGAGCGGACACCAGCCAGAACGAGCAGATCGTGAACGTGCCCTCCTCTCCCGAGAGACCGTCGTCCGTCTCCTCTGTCCGGTAGCGCAGCACGAGCCCATCGGTGGTCAGTTCGTCTGCGATCGTCAGCACCGTGGCACGGACCCGATCATCTTCCGGGGGAAGGAAACCCATGATCGGGATCAGCAGGGTGGCGGCGTCGAGGGCGGTGGTGTCGTAGTGCTGAACGAACACCCCTCTGGCGTCGACCCCGTTGGCGCACACGTCGGCATGGATCTCATCGGCCGCCTGCCGCCATCTGTCCGCGAGCTCGCCCGCCCCGCGATCCGCGGCCATGGATGCGCCGCGGTCGGCCGCCACCCAGCACATGACCTTCGATGCGGTGAAGTGCCGGGGTTCGCCCCGGACCTCCCAGATACCCCGATCGGGCTTGCGGTAGACGTCGATCGCACTGTCGACCAGCTGGGTGACCAGGGCCCACGCGGGAGGACCGAGCTGGCTGGCGTGCCTGACGTGGGTCGCGACCGACTCGATGAGCATCCCCCACATGTCGTGCTGGCGTTGGTTCCATGCGCCGTTGCCGATCCGGACCGGGTGGGCGCCGTCATAGCCGGACAGGTGATCGAGCGTGTGCTCGGTCAGGTCTCGTTCGCCGCCGAGTCCGTACATGATCTGCATCGGGCCGCTCGCCGCCGCGTCGATCAGGAACGCGAAGTACTCGAAGGCCACCCAGTCGTAGCCGAGTTCGAACAGGGCGTGCAGCATGAACGCCGAGTCCCGCACCCACGTGTAGCGGTAGTCCCAGTTCCTTTCTCCGCCAGGGGTTTCCGGAAGCGATGTGGTCGCGGCCGCCATCAGGGCACCTGAGGGGCGTAGGTGAGGCCCTTGAGGGTGAGGGCGCTGCGTTCGAGGTAGGGGCGCCACCGGTGGTCGGGAAAGTCGCCCTTTCTGATCCAGTCGCGCCACATCCGGTCGGTCCCGTCGAGCAGGCCGGTGGCCTCCTCGAGGCTCGTGACGGAAAGTCCGTTCCAGGAGAGCGCGACGAAAGCGGTATCCCCAGCGGACAACTCGGTCCTCGTGCCCGCCCGCGCCGAGCCGAAGGTGAGCCGGAGGTTGCTCGTCAGCGTCAGCGTGAGTTCGCCTCCGGAGCAGGTCGCGCTCTCGTAGCCCTCGCCCGAGTAGGTCCACGCGCCGGTCGACCTGCCGTACTCGAAGAGCGGCATGCAGTTGACGGTGATCTCGACGCTGCCCTCGATGCATTCCGCGGTGCGCAGCAACATGTCCTGAGCGACATGATCCGCCGGTGGCCGCCGGTACTCGTCCGACCGGGTGGTGCCGTTCCAGGGGCCCATCACCAGCGCGTCGCGCACCACCAGGGTTCCTGTTGGCAGGCACCAGGTCGTCTCGAGGACCATCGATCCCGGTAGGTAGCGACGCTGCGAGGGCGTCTGGACGTGCGACGGGGCGAACCGGAAGGACCCCGCGGACCGGTCGAGGAGCGCGCCGAACACGCTGGGGGCGTCCGGCCGGGGAATGCACAGCCACTCCACCGTGCCATCGGGTGCGATCAGGGCCGACGTCTGGCAGTCGGACAGGAAGGCGTAGTCGGCGATCGGAGGGAATTCGGACATGACCGCCGTCCTTCGTCTGGTCCTGCGGGGCGCCTATGTCCTGTGAAGGTACGCCGGGGCCCGGCGACCGTGCGTGATTTGTACCCCCATCGGGGTGCAACACGCGCACAGGTGGCGAAGCCGCAAATGGTAACCATTATCATTAAGGCATGACTTCAGCCCCGACAAAGAAGCTGCCCGTCACGGTCCTGTCCGGATTCCTCGGCGCTGGCAAGACGACCCTGCTCAACCATGTGCTCGCCAATCGCGACGGGCGCCGCGTCGCGGTGATCGTCAACGACATGAGCGAGATCAACATCGACGCCGCCCTGGTCGCCGGCCAGGGGCACCTCGACCGGACCGAGGAGAAGCTGGTCGAGCTGACCAACGGCTGCATCTGCTGCACGCTGCGCGAGGACCTCATCGAGGCTGTCGGGGCGCTGGCCCGCGACGGTCGGTTTGACCAGCTGATCATCGAATCGACCGGCATCTCCGAGCCGATGCCGGTCGCCGCGACCTTCGACTGGGAGTTCGAGGACGGGTTCAGCCTGAGCCAGGTCGCGCAGCTCGACACGATGGTCACCGTCGTCGACGCGTCGACCTTCCTCGGTGAGCTCACCCGCGGCCAGCGCCTCGCCGACCGCGGCGAGGTCGCCGGGGACGGTGACGAACGCACCATCTCGGACCTGCTCGTCGACCAGGTCGAATTCGCCGACGTCCTGCTGCTCACCAAGACCGACCTCGTCAGCGAAAAGGGTGCCGGGACGGTGGAGGCGACGCTCCGCAGGCTGAACCCGTCCGCGCGACTGCTGCGCACGGTGGCAGGCGTCGTCGACCTCGACGAGGTCCTCGAGACCGGCCTCTACGACCCCGAACTCGCCGCCCGGGCTCCCGGCTGGGACGACGAGCTGGCCGGTGGGCACACCCCGGAGACCGAGGAGTACGGCATCCGCAGCGTCACCTACCGGGCCGACCGGCCGTTCCACCCCGCGCGACTCGAGGTTGCTCTCGCCGAGCTGAAGGGGTTGCTGCGCAGCAAGGGATTCTGCTGGATCGCCAGCAGGCCCGAGGTCGCGGCGATCTGGTCGCAGGCGGGGCCGAACCTGACGATCGAGCCCGCGCAGCTGTGGTCGAGCGCCGAGGTGCCGCCGGGGCAGGAGCTCGTGTTCATCGGTGTCCGCCTGGACGTGCACGCGCCGAAACGGATCCTCGACACCGCCCTGCTGACCGACGACGAGTTGGCCGCGGGCCCGCGGTCGTGGGTCGACTACCCGGATCCGTTGCCCGCGTGGGAGCCCGGCGATCACGGGCACTGAGCTGTCGGATCACGCCCCCACGGCGACGCCGCTGAGGCTCAGTGCGGGCGCGTACCGCTTCATGCCGATGCCGGTGACACCGGGAAAGCTCTGTACCCGGTGCCACTCGGGCGTCGCCGAGCCGATGCCCTCGCCCCCGGCGAGGGCATCGATGTGCGCCTGCGCGCTCTCCCACTCGGCGTAGTTGAGCACCCGGGTCCCGTCGACGCTGACGTGGAAGTGCCCGGAGATCCCGCCGGGAGCCGGGGCCGGGTCGCTCTCCAGCGCCTCGAAGACGCCGTCCACCCAGGCCCGCTGCCGCGCGGGGTCGGGGCCGTCGAACTCGATGTCGATGACGATGATCGCGCCCGGCACCCGGCCGGCGTCCCCTGCGGAGCCGCCCCTGTTCCGGTACAGCTGGTACGTGTGCAGCCAGAGCCGCTCGATTCCGGGCACCGCTGCGTCGATCTCCGCGACCGTGTCGCTCCGCGCTCCCCTCAGCCAGATCCGATAGCTCTCCTCGTCGGCCCACTGCGAGTAGTGGAACAACGTCCGGCCGTCATCGCCGGTGTAGGCGCTGTAGGACAGCAGGTTCTCGTCGGGCCAGTCGCGCCGCTCCCAGGCCGCGGCGATCGCGTCGACCGCTGCCCGCTGTCGCTCGGGAGTGCCGACATCCCAGATGCTGGCATTGACGATGCCGGCACCGGAACGGGTGATCCGCGGCAGCGAGTGGGGGTTCCTGACGACGCTCATGGCTTGTCTCCGGTCTCTCGGGGGCGCTGGGGCCTGTGTCCTGAGGACCATCCTCAAACCTGAAGTTCAATTGAGGTCAAGCAGTGGTGCTGTCAGTCGACGGTGTAGTCGACGGGCGGCTTCGCCATCTCCTGCCGGTAATGCCGGATGCCGAGCACCGTGCCGACGATCAGGCACACCACCATCACCGCGAGCACCGCAGGCATCAGCCACGGGACGCGCTGGAGGAACTCGCCCGCGTAGAAACCGATCAGCAGCAGCACCGGGGCCCACGCGAGGGCCCCCAGGCTGCTCGCCACCGTGTACATGCGGTGGTTCATCCCCGCAGCGCCCGCGACCAGCGGGCACAGGGTCCGGACGAACGGAATCCAACGCGCCACCAGAACCGACAGGAAGCCGTGCCGGTCCAACAGGACATTGACCTTGTGCAGGTTCTCGGCCGTCACGTAGCGGCCCCCGCGGCGTGCCACCAGGTGGTGCCCGGTACGCAGGCCGATCCGATAGCCGACCTGGTTGCCCGCGATGGCGGCGACGGCGGCCCCAGCGGACAGCGCCCACACGTGGACTGAGCCCGAGGAGTGTCCGGCAAGCACGATGCCCGCCGTGATCAGCAGGGAGTCGCCGGGCAGGAACAGGCCGATGATGACGGCGCACTCGAGGAAGACGAAGGTGAGAACGATCAGCCACACCACCGCCGGACCGGCGGTTTCAAGTGGCGCAAAACTGCCGGCGGCGAGCGTCATCGACCTACGGCGTCGGGTCGTCTTGGGGCACGGGGGCCTCGGCCACCGGTGCGGGCGCGCGGCGCGAGGCCAGCAGACGCTTGCCGATCTCGATGATGATCGGGACCACCGACACGAACACGATCAGGATGAAGATCAGGTCGACGTTGTCGCGGATGAACGCGATCTGTCCGAGCAGGTAGCCGAGCAGCGTGACGCCCGCGCCCCACACGATGCCGCCGACGATGTTGTAGGTCAGGAACACCGAGTACTTCATCTTCGACGCGCCCGCGACCAGCGGAGCGAAGGTGCGCACGATCGGCACGAATCGGGCCAGGAAGATGGTGATCGGGCCGTGCTTCTCGAAGAAGGCGTGCGACTCGTCGATGTAACTCTTCTTGAAGAACTTCGCGTCGTTCGACTTGAACAACGCGGCGCCGCCCTTCGAGCCGATGAAGTAGCCGACCTGGTCGCCGAGGATCGCGGCGATCGGAATGGTCACCATCAGCACCCACAACGGAGCGAACGGTTCCACCTCGGTGGACTTGGACGCGGCGATGAGACCGGCGGTGAAGAGCAGTGAATCGCCGGGCAGCAGGGGGAACAGCAGCCCGGACTCGATGAAGACCACCAGCAGCAGACCGACGAGCATCCACGTCCCGAAGGAATTCAATAGGTTCACCGGGTCCAGGAAGCCCGGCAACAACGCCAAGTTGGTCACGGACTCCGAGGCTGCCTGCACAATCACGCGGCCCAGAGTACCGGCGATCGGAGCCGGGCTCACCGCCCGCGCCCCACGCCGCAGTCGGGACCGGGTGAACGCACGCCGTCGCGCCGGCAACCGTGAGGTCGGTGGAGGGCGGTGCGGGCAAGGAGTGGGAGAGGACATGGGGCGGGGTTTGCAATACTGCATGTACCCCCGGCGCCCCTGACATCAAGGGATGCGCCCCCTCGACTCTTTAAATGGAGGTCAGTTCCGTGCCGATCGCAACTCCCGAGGTCTACGCCGAGATGCTCGGTCGGGCCAAGGAGCACTCCTTTGCCTTCCCCGCCATCAACTGCACCTCTTCCGAGACCATCAACGCCGCCATCAAGGGCTTCGCGGACGCGGGCAGTGACGGCATCATCCAGTTCTCGACCGGCGGCGCGGAGTTCGGTTCCGGCCTCGGCGTCAAGGACATGGTCACCGGCGCCGTCGCGCTGGCCGAGTTCGCGCACGTCATCGCCGCGAAGTACGACGTGACCATCGCGCTGCACACCGACCACTGCCCCAAGGACAAGCTCGACGGCTTCGTGCGCCCGCTGCTCGCGATCTCGCAGGAGCGCGTCAACGCGGGCCAGAACCCGCTGTTCCAGTCGCACATGTGGGACGGCTCGGCCATCCCGATCGACGAGAACCTGGAGATCGCCAAGGAGCTGCTCAAGCTCTCGGCGGCCGCGAAGATCATCCTCGAGGTGGAGATCGGCGTCGTCGGCGGCGAGGAGGACGGCGTCGAGGCCGAGATCAACGACAAGCTCTACACCTCCAGCGAGGACTTCGAGAAGACCGTCGACGCGCTCGGTGTCGGCGAGAACGGCAAGTACCTGCTGGCCGCCACCTTCGGCAACGTGCACGGCGTCTACAAGCCGGGCAACGTCAAGCTCAAGCCCGCCGTGCTCGAGGAGGGCCAGAAGGTCGCGGCCGCGAAGCTCGGCCTTGCCGCAGGCTCGCAGCCGTTCGACTTCGTCTTCCACGGCGGCTCGGGCTCGCTGAAGTCGGAGATCGAGGACTCGCTGAACTTCGGCGTCGTGAAGATGAACGTCGACACCGACACCCAGTACGCGTTCACCCGCCCGATCGCCGGACACCTGTTCGCCAACTACGACGGCGTCCTCAAGATCGACGGCGAGGTCGGCAACAAGAAGGTCTACGACCCGCGCAGCTACCTCAAGAAGGCCGAGGCAGGCATGACCGCTCGCGTCATCGAGGCCTGCAACGACCTCAAGTCCGCCGGGCGCTCCGTCTCCGGCAGCTAGTTTGCTCGCACGAAAGTGCAGCTACCGGCTCGGCCTCTCGGCCGATGCCCCGGTAGCTGCACTTTCGTCGTTTCCGGGCTAGGTCAGCAGACCTTCCACGCGTCGCCGTCGCGCTGCAGGTTGAACGAGCGCGCCGAGCTCTCGTTCGGGGCCGCGCCGGTGTGGACGGTGGCCTGGGCGATCGCGGTGTCGTCGGTGATCGAGACCGTGTCGATGCTCTCGACGACGGGGATCGACCGCTGGTCGACCGCCACCCGGTACACGTCGGCGAACTCGGCGTCGGGGATCTGGGCGTAGTACGACGCCAGGTCGCCGCAGGAGATCGTCCGCAGGGTCGCGAGATCGCCGCCCTCGATCGCGTCGACAAAGGTGTTGATCGCGGTCTTGACCTGGTCCTCCGCCGAGTTGCTGCTGACCGTCGAGGTGAGCAGGTAGGCCCCGCCCGCAGCGGCGGCCAGCACGACACCGACGGTGACGAGGATCGGCCATCGCTTCTTGCCGGTCGACGCGGGCTCCGGGGCGGGAATCTTCGCGGGGCCCGCGACAGGAGGTGCCGGGCGCGGCGGCGCGGCGACGGGAGAGGCACCCGCGGGCGGCCGGACGGTCGGTGCGGGCCGGCCGGGACCGACCTTGGCCGGCGCGGCCTTGGGGCGCGAGACCTGGGTCGGGGGCACCACGGCGGCGGGCCGCGCGGGCGGCGGTGTGACCCTCGGGAGGGCGACGGTGGCGTCGTCGGGGGTGGCAGGCGGCGGCGTGGCCCTCGGGAGGGCGACGGTGGCGTCATCGGGGTCCCGGCCGCGGCCGCAGGCGCGGACTTCGGGGCAGCGGTGGGCGCGGGCGGGGCGCCTGCGGGCACGACCTTTCGCGGTGCGGCCGTCGGAGCCTGCGGCTTCCATGCCGCGCCCGACCGCTCCACAGGGACGGTGACCGCGGCGAATTCGTCCTCATCGGTGTCGGTGTCCGTCGGCTCGGGCTCGGCCGGTGCGCGGACGTCCTCGACCTGGGCCTCGGCGTCCGATTCGGGCTCGGCCTCGGGCTCGGCCTCCACCTTGGACTCGACGTCTGTCGCCGCCTCGGCGTCGGGCTCGGCGTTCGCCTCAGGGTCGGGCTCGAGCTCGGGCTCGGGCTCCGGCTTGGACTCGACGTCCGTCGCGGCCTCTGCCTCTGGCTCCGGCTCTGTTTCGAGCTCGGACTTCGCGTCGGTCACGGTCTCGACCGGCGCGGGGTCCTCGGCCTTCTCGGTGTGCTCCGCCGATTCCGATGCGACCTCGTCCGTCGTGTCGGTGTCCGGCGTGTCGGTGTCCGGCGTGTCGTCGGCCGCATGCTCGTCCGCCTCCGCCTCCGCCTCCGCCTCCGCCTCCGCCTCCGCCTCGCCGGCGGCATCGCCTGCGACGTCGGGTTCGGTGGCGGGGGTCTCGGCCTCGGTGTTCTCCTGTGCCTCGGCGTCCGTCGTCTCCGGCGTTGTCACCGAGGCGTTTCCGGTGTCCTGAGCGTCCGCGCCGGTCGCTGCCCGGTCGCTGCCGGGTTCCGCGCTCTGGGCGGCAGAGTCCTTGGGTTCCGGGTTCTTGGGGTCCGACACGTCCGCCCTCTCGTTCGCCATTCCTGTTCGTGACTGTGGGCAGCCTATCGAGCGACCGGTGGTCGGGGCACAATGGTCGGCATGACCTCTTTCGGTGACCTGCTCGGCCCCCAGCCCACCCTGCTGCCCGGAGACGACGACGCGGAGTCCGAACTCCTGAACAAGGCGGACCCCAAGCAGGTTGCGGCCGACCATCCGACGGCGTCCATCGCGTGGGCCTACCTGGCCGAGGCCGCACTCGCGGACGACCAGACGATCACCGCCTACGCGTACGCGCGCACCGGCTACCACCGCGGGCTCGACCAGCTGCGACGCAACGGCTGGAAGGGTTTCGGTCCGGTGCCGTACAGCCACGAGCCGAACCGCGGGTTCCTGCGCTGCGTCGCGGTACTGGCCAAGGCCGCCAACGCGATCGGCGAATCCGACGAGCACGCCCGCTGCCTGGACCTGCTCGAGGACTGCGACCCAAGGGCCGCCGAAGCACTTGGCCTCGGCTAGCCCTCAATTCTTCACCGCCGACCGGGGCCGCGCTCGACTGAGGGCCTCGGTCAAACGGCTGCGCGGATCGGCGTTTCCCGTCCTGCAGTGCGCGCTCGCCGCCGGACTCGCCTGGTGGATCGCCAATGACCTGATCCACCACCCGAATCCGTTCTTCGCGCCGATCGCGGCCGTCGTCTCGCTTGGCCTGTCCCTCGGGGCGCGGCTGCGGCGGTCGGTGGAGCTGCTCGCGGGCGTCACCGTCGGCATCGGGATCGGCGACCTGCTGATCTCCCAGATCGGCACCGGCGCCTGGCAGATCGTGCTCGTGGTGATGCTGGCCATGTCGACGGCGATCTTCCTCGACGGCGGGCCGATCATCTCCATGCAGGCCGGCACCTCCGCGGTGCTGGTCGCGACGCTCATCCCGCCCGAACGTGGCGGCGGGCCCGACCGGATGATCGACGCCCTCATCGGTGGCCTGGTCGGGATCCTCGTCGTCGCGTTCGTGCCGACCCATCCGGTGCTGCGGGCGCGGCAGCACGCCGCCGCGATCCTCGGCACCGCGGGGGAGGTGCTGCAGCTGGTGGCGGACGGGCTGGTCGAGAACGACCCGGAACCGATCGTCAAGGCGCTGCAGAAGGCCCGCGACACCCAGTCGGCGATCGACGGGCTTCGCTCCAACCTGATCGGTGGCAGGGAGATCAGCCGGGTGTCGCCGCTGTACTGGAACTCGCGCGAACGCCTCGCGCGGTTGAGCGCCACCGCCGATCCGATCGACAACGCGATGCGCAACATCCGGGTGCTCGCGCGACGATCGCTGACGCTGGTCCGCGACGACGAGATCCTCGATCCGCGGTTGGTCGACGAGGTGGAGAAGCTCGCGCAGGCGCTGGAGGTGCTGCGCCGGATGATGCTGGCCGATCCAGGCGAAAAACCCGACCAGGCCGACGCGGCCCGGGTGCTGCGCTCGGTGGCGTCCGGGGCGAAGGCCGAACTGGTGGAGAACGCGGGCGTGTCCGCGACCGTGGTGTTCGCGCAGATCCGCTCGCTGACGGTGGACCTGCTGCAGGTCGCGGGCCTGAAGCGGATCTCGGCCATCGCGACCCTGCCGCCGACGGTCGCGCATCCCTACTATCCGCCGGAGCAGTAGCGGCGACGATGTAGCCACATATGCGAATGTATGCATATGATGGACGCGAACCGCACGAAGGGGAGCGTCATGGGAGTTGGGCACGGGCACAGTCACGGGGGTGAGCCGACAGCCGCGGGGCCGTCGGAGGGCCGGATCCGCCGGATGGTCATCGCGCTGGGGATCCTGCTCGGGTTCCTCGCGCTCGAGGTCGCGGTCGGCCTGACCATCAACTCGCTCGCGCTCCTCGCGGACGCCGGGCACATGCTCACCGATGTCGTCGGCATGTCGATGGGGCTGGTGGCGCTGCTCCTGGCCAGGCAGGGGTCCAAGGCCGCCGCACGCACCTTCGGCTGGCATCGCGCGGAGGTGCTCACCGCGATGGCCAACGCGGTGCTGCTGCTGGCCGTCGCGGCGTGGGTGATGTACGAGGCGATCGGACGGATCGGTGACGCCCCCGAGGTGCCCGGCCTGCCGCTGATGCTGACGGCCGCCGCCGGGCTCGCCGCCAATATCGTCGTGATGCTGATGCTGCGCGCGGACGCCAAGGGCTCCCTCGCGGTCCGCGGTGCCTACCTCGAGGTGCTCGCGGACGCGGTCGGCAGTGTCGGCGTCCTCATCGCGGGCGCGGTGGTGCTGGTGTTCAACTGGCCGTACGCCGACATCGTGGTGGGCGTGCTGATCTCGCTGTGGGTGGTGCCCCGCGCGATCAAGCTCGCGGGCGCCGCGCTGCGCATCCTCACCCAGGCCTCGCCCGCGCACGTCGACGTCGACGCCGTCGAGGCGGATCTGCGCGCCCTGCCCGGGGTCTCGGACGTGCACGACCTGCACGTGTGGACGCTGACCACCGGGATGGACGTCGCGACCGTGCACCTGACCACCGAGGCGGATTCGCGGCAGGTGCTCGGCGCGGCGAAGGTCGTGCTCGACGCGCACGGGCTCGGCCACGCGACCGTGCAGGTCGAGTCCGGGGCCGAGGGCAGCCACTGCCAGGAGAACCTCACGTGGTGACGCCCGCTCAGCGGTAGCCGTCGGTGTTCGCGGGCAGGTCCTTGTCAGCCACCTCGACGAGGTAGCGCCAGCAGTCCGGCCGCGAGCCGTCCACGTCGGTGAAGCCGTACCGCTTGGCCAGTTGCCCGCTCGAGACCACGGTGCCGCTGAACCGCATGACATCGGGGTCGGCGGCCAGCGCGGCGACCGCCCGGCCGACGAAGGTCGGCGACTCGGAGATCGCGAAATGCGGTTCCCGGTCGAGCGCGTCGCGCCAGTTGTCCTCGGTCACACCGAAGATCTCCAGCATCGTCTCCGAGCGAAGCCAGCCAGGGGTGACCGCGACCGCCGCGCCGCCATGCGGGGCCAGTTCGTGGGCCTGCGCGGTGTTCATCCGCTGCACCGCGGCCTTGACCAGGTCGTAGTAGAAGCCCACCTGGTGCCGGTAGGCGACGTTGTATTCCGCTGTGCCGTCGGTCATCTCGACGACCAGGCCGCCGGGTCGGCGGATCAGCAGGGGCAATGCGACATGGCTGGTGATCGCGTGGGTGTCGATGCCCATCCGCAGCATGCGCAGGCCGCCCTCAAGGTCGTGCTCCCAGAGCTTGGTGCCGAACTGTGCGTACCTGTCCCCGCCGAAGATGTCGTTGACCAGGACGTCGAGCCGACCGTGCTCGGTGTCGATGCGGGCGATCAGGGCGCGCACCTGGTCCGGGTCGAGGTGGTCGACCCGCAGCGCGACACCGTCGCCACCGACCGCCGCGATGAGATCGCCTGTCTCCTCGATGGTCTCGGGCCGGTCGATCTCCGACCTACCGGCCTCGCGGCTGCTGCGTCCGGTCGCGTAGACGGTCGCGCCGGCGCGGGCCAGCTCGACCGCGATGGCGCGGCCTGCGCCGCGGGTGGCACCCGCGACCAGCGCCACCTTTCCTGTCAGATCCGGCGCGCTCACCGGCTGCGCCTCGTGACGCCTGCGCCGGGTCGCCACAGGTCGACGTGCAGCCGGTCCTCCGAGACCGTCGTCAGGACCGCCTCCTCGACGCCGAGCTCGAAGATCTGCGCCTCGTCGCCCGGGTTCTGGTCGTAGCTCTCGAGGATGGCCTTCTTCTCGTCGCCGAACAGCTCGCGGGCCCGGCCGGAGATCTTCGCGTCGCCGCCCTCCATGGTGTGGTGGCCCGGATTGGTGTGCAGCGAGTAGCGCGGGTCGCGGTGCAGATCCCGCACCTTCATCGCGCCCGGCATCGACCCGAGGACCAGCAGTCCGCGGAAGATCTCCACCTCGGTGCCGCTGACCCGCGGGGATCCGTCGGCCCGCAGCGTCGCGAGGACGTGATGCTTGTGTGCGCGCAGCCGCGCGGCGATGGATTCGGACAAGGCCGGTGCTTCGTCGGAGAACTGCTGCCAGGTTGTCATGCCGACCAGTGTGCGCCCGAATCCCTGACATCTTCTGTCAGTGATTCCGGATAGACTCCACCGGTGCGCTCCAGTCGGCTGCTCGACCTCATGCTGCGGCTGCAGGGCGGCCCGGGCAGCACCGCCGAGCGGCTGGCCGAGCAGCTCGAGGTGTCCGTGCGCACCGTGTACCGCGACGTAGCGGCGCTGCAGGCCGCGGGCGTCCCGCTGTGGACGGAGAGCGGGCCTGGCGGCGGCATCCGGCTCCTCGACGGCTGGCAGTCCAAGCTCAGCGGGATGACGGGTGTCGAGACCTCCGCGCTCATGCTGCTCGGCGTCCCCGGGCTGGCGGCGGACCTGGGTCTGGGGGAGCAGACGGCCGCCGCGGAGGCCAAACTCCTTGGTGCGATGCCGCTTCCGCTGCGTGCGGGTGCCGAGCTCTGGCGCAGCCGCCTGCACGTGGACGCCCCCGGCTGGTTCGGGCGGGCGGCGAACGGCCCGCACCTGGCGACGGTGGCGCGGGCAGTGCTCGACGGCCGACGGCTGCGGATCGGCTATCGCCGAGGCGGCCGGGAGGTGACCCGCACCCTCGATCCCCTGGGGCTGGTGGCGAAGGCAGGCGTCTGGTACCTCGTCGCCGCGCATCGCGGCACGACGCTGTCCTTCCGGGTCTCGCGGATCGGGGCCGCCGTGGTCCTCGACGAGGACGCCCGGCGGCCGGACGACTTCGACCTGGCGGCCTGGTGGGTGCGGTCGGCCGCCGAGTTCGACCGGTCGCTGCTGCGGTACCCGTGCCGGGTGCGGCTCGCGCCCGCGGCGTGGCGGTCGCTGCCCGCCGCGGTCGGGCCGGAGGCCGCGCGGGTGACGCCCGGCCAGGCGGACGCGGAGGGCTTGGTCGAGGCGGCGTTGCTGCTCGAGTCGGAAGAGGTTGCGGTGCACCAGCTGACGGCGCTCGGCCCGGGCGTGGAGGTGCTGGAGCCGGCCTCCCTGCGCGCGGGCCTGCGCGCGATCGGCGCGGAGATGGCCCGCCGGAACGGCTGAGGGCTCAGAGCATCCGGCGGACCCGATCGAGCGCGCGGGCCCTGCGCACGGACACGCGCGTCCACAGCGCCTGCTGGATCGCCAGCGTCGCCCAACCCGCCACTGCCATCCCGGACAGGTTCAGCAACAGCTGCAGGCTGCTGCCCCAGATCTCGTGACCGGCGCCGAATGCCAGGGCCAGTCCCACGTTTCCCGCCGCGGGCACCGTCGTGACGGAGATGAACACCCCGGCCAGTCCGGCCGACTTCGCCGAGGTCAGCGACAGCACCCCTGCGGCCGCCGCGATCACCGCCACGATGAACGACCACTTGTCCGGGCTGTAGATGAACGCGGTGTCGGGCCGCGGACCGGTGACGTCGTCGATAGTCACCCACCCCAGCCCCCTGCCGACAAGCGCGAGGATCGCCGTGACCGCGATCGCGACCACGAACCCGACGACGAGGGTGCGGACCGCGAGCGCGAGCAGCACCCACCGGCGCCGCACCAGCGCGACCCCGAGCGCGGCGATCGCCCCGAACTCCGGGCCCAGCACCATCGCCCCGATCACCAGGATCTGTGAGTCGGTGATGATCGCGATCGCCGCCAGCAGGGTCGCAAGGGACATGAAGCTCAGGTAGGTCCAGTTGAGCTCGGTCTCCTCGTAGGAGCGCTGCGCGACCTCCGCCCACACCACGGAGTCCGCGCTGCTGCCCGGGGTGCGCAGCTCGGCGTCGAATCCGCTGCGGGAGAGCCATGCGTTGACCGGTTCGATCTCGATGCTGCCGCGGTGGTGCAACCCGGTGGCCCGCAACTCGTCGATCACGTCGTTGGCCGCTTCTCGGGCGATGTCGGCGTACACCACGTCGCCCTCCGGACGCAGCGAGGCGCCGCGCATCACCGCGAGGCCGCTGACGGCCGGTTCGGCATCGAGGATCCGGAGGGCCTCGTCCGTCAGGTCGTTCGGCGCCAGGATCCGCAAATGGAGCATGCGGACAGTCTGCCGGGCGGTGGGCGGAAGTCGCGGGAGGTCGCCGGCACGAAATTCGGTTTCCGGGGCACCGACCCGGTCGATAGCATGGCGTGCCATGGCTACCCCACATCCCCGCGTGTACTTCGGTGACCGGATCGTCGACGTCGCGGAGGCGACGCTCGGCGTCGCCACCTCGGCCGTGCTGTACGGGCTGAGCGTGTACACGGTGTTCCCGGTGCAGGTCGACGGGTCCCGGCGCAGCGCGTTCCGGCTGCGTGACCACTTCCAGCGAATGGTCGAGTCCTGCAAGATCATCGGGATGGATCGGTTCGCCGACGAGTGGGATTACGACCGATTCGTCTCGGTGGCAACCGAACTCGTCGCCGCGAACGCGCCGACCGAGGACGTGTTCGTCCGGGCCACCGTGCACGTCGACGAGTCGATCGCCGGCACCAGGGTGCGCGGCTGCCACACCACCGTCAGCATGTTCGTCTACGACGCGGTGCCGATCGTCCCGCAGGACGGCATGCGACTCAAGACCAGCACGTGGCGCCGGATCCCGGACGACGCCATCCCCTCTCGCGCCAAGGTCAACGGGGCGTATGTGAACTCGGTGCTGGCCAAGCAGGACGCCATCGACGCCGGCTACGACGACGCGATCTTCCTCGACGGGAACGGCCACGTCTGCGAGCTCAGCGCCGCCAACATCTTCCTGGTCCGCGGCGGCACCCTGATCACGCCGGACGTGTCCTGCGACATCCTCGACGGCATCAACCGCCGGACCCTGCTCACCCTCGCGGCCGAGGACGGCATCCCTGTCGTCGAGCGCACCGTCGACCTCACCGAGCTGTACATCGCGGACGAGGTGTTCGTCACCGGCACCTCCGCGGGCGTCGCCCCGGTGACCGAGGTGGACGGCCGGGTCGTCGGCGACGGCACCGCAGGACCGATCGGTCAGGCCCTGCGCAAGCGGCACGCGGCGGCCCTGCGCACCGACGAGCTGCACGGCTGGGTCACGGAACTCTAGGCGCCTGCGGCGCCCGTGCGCGGTTGGCGAGTGTTTGGACTCGTCAACCGCGCACAGGCGGCGGAGCCGCTCACTTCTTGACGGCGGTGAGCAGCAGGTACTCCCACTCCATGGTGCCGTCGCCGCGGTCGAAGCGGCGGCCCAGTTCGGCCAGCTCGCGGTCAAGGGCCTCGACGCGCTCGGGGTCGTCGGCGATCGCCCGGTACACCGCGATCGTCGGGCCGTAGCAGGCCTTGAAGAAGTCGCGGAACTGCTCGGCGGTGTCGAAGCAGTCGACGGTCAGCCGCTCGCGGCGCGCCACGACCTCGGTCACGCGGTCGCCGAGGAGTGTGCGCACGTGCTCCTCGCTGCCCCACAGTGGCGGCGGCTGCGCGCCTGCGGGCGGCGGGGGAGCGTAGGGCTTCATGGTCGCGAACATCTGGCCGATGAAGCCCTCGGGCGTCCAGTTGATCAGGCCGAGCCTGCCGCCAGGGCGCAGGACGCGGACGAGCTCGTCGGCGCTGGGCTGGTGGTGGGGCGCGAACATCACGCCGACGCACGAGATCACGGCGTCGAACTCGTCGTTCGTGAACGGCAGCGCCTCCGCGTCTGCCTCGCGCCAGTCCAGCGTCAGGCCCAGCGACTCGGCCTGCCGACGGCCCGACTCGAGCAGCTCGGGGTCAGGTCCGAGGCGACGACGGCGGCGCCGAGTCGGGCGGCGGGGATCGAGGCGTTGCCGGAACCGGCCGCCACGTCGAGGACCCGGTCGCCCGCCTTGATGCCGCAGGCCTCGACCAGGCTCGGGCCGAGGGCCGCGATGACGTCGGCGGCGACCGACGGGTAGTCGCCCAGCGCCCACATGGCCCGGTGCTTGGCCTTGATGTCGGGGCGGCGGTGGTGTGTGTGCTCATGGAAGTCCTCCTCGGATGTGGTGGTGTTTCCAGCGTCGGCCCATCTCGGCGCGAGCTCTAGTCCCAGATGTGAACCACCGGCGGTTCACGATCTGTACTGGCGTCCGGGCCGGGCCAGGCGTGTACTGGTCAGGGGGCCAACCGAGGAGGAAGCCGTGTCGGAATACGGCCAGTTCTGCCCGGTCGCGAAGGCCATGGAGCTGCTCGACGAGCGCTGGACCATGCTGGTGGTGCGCGAGCTGCTGGCCGGCAGCACCCGCTTCAACGACCTGCGGCGGGGCAACCCCAAGATGTCGCCCGCGCTGCTGTCCAAGCGCCTGCGGACGCTGGAGCGGGCAGGCGTGGTCCGCCGGGCCGTCGAGGACGGCCGGAGCAGCTACACCCTCACCCCCTGCGGCGAGGAGCTCGGCGGCGTGGTCGAGGCCCTCGGGGCGTGGGGCGTGCGCTGGATCGGCGAGCTCGGCGAGGAGGACCTGGACCCGCACCTGCTGATGTGGGACATCCGCCGCACGGTGCCGATCGACCGGTGGCCGCGCGGCCGCACCGTGGTGGCCTTCGAGTTCGACGACGTCGCAGCCCGCGCCGGCCGGTGGTGGCTCTGCGTGACGGGCGACGAGGCCGACGTCTGCGACTACGACCCCGGCTTCGACGTGACCGCCACCGTCGCCACCGGCCTGCGCACCCTCATCGAGGTCTGGCGCGGGGATCGGTCCTGGCAGCAGGCGCTGACGGCGGGGCGGGTCACCATCTCCGGGCCGAGCTCGGTGGCAAGGGAGGTGCCCGGGTGGCTGGGGCAGATGAACCTGGCCGCGACCGCCAGGCCGTAGTGTCCGACACGATGGCCAGGTGTCCAATCGTATGGACACTTGGCCGCGGGCGTGCCATGCTGCTGCCGTGCAAGATCATCATTCGTTCCGGGTGGGCGTCTCCGCCGAGGCCGCCCGGCTCGCTCGGGAACGGGCGGAGATCGCCGATGCGACGTACCGGAGCGTGATCGCCGAGGCGATCGCGGTCATGCGTGCCGAGGGGTTGAGCGACCGCAGGATCGCCGCCGAACTGGACGTCAGCAAATCGTCGATCCGGGCGATGGCGATCGGTCCCGAGGTCGACGACGAATCCGCTGCCGGTCAGATCGAGGTTCTCAGGTTCGGGGTGTGGGTCGATGTCGCGGGCATGTCCGGGCAGCACTTCATCATCGAGGACGACCAACTCGTCAGCCACGAACGGATGGCCCGCCACGGCATCGACGTCGAACTCCTCCGCTCGGCCGGTCTCGCCGACACCGCCGCTCGGGAGTACCTGCAGGTGACAACCGGCCAGCGGATCCTCGTGTACTCACAGGAACGCTGGAAGGGCAGGCCCGACGAGACGGCCGAGGACGGGTGGGATCGGCGAGGCCGCTATCTCATCGAACGCTGCCCGGGGCTGGAGGACGGGCGATGCGCGGGCAGCCACACGCCGCTCCTGCTCGGTGAGATCGGGCTCAGGGACGGCGATGACCTCTTCGGGAACGGCTGGCCCGGTCGGCGCCCGACCGCGCATCAGGTGTGGAAGCTGCTCACCGCCGCAATCGAAGAGACCTACGAGATCTTCGATCCCTCCTATCCGGAACTCGAGCGGCGGCGACGGCCGGGAACGACGCCGCGTTACCAGGCGCGGCCAGGAGACGGTGTGTCCGTGACCGATTCCCGTCGACGCTGATCCATCCGAAATCAACCGCTCGACCGAAGCGGTCCACGTGAGAAAGGGAGCCAGGAAGTGGCAACACAGGAAGAACTCGTTTCGGGAATCGCCGAGATCATCGAGGAGGTCACCGGAATCGAGCCGTCCGAGGTGACGATCGAGAAGTCCTTTGTCGACGATCTCGACATCGACTCGCTCTCCATGGTGGAGATCGCGGTCCAGACCGAGGACAAGTACGGCGTGAAGATCCCCGACGAGGACCTCGCGGGTCTGCGGACCGTCGGCGATGCGGTCGACTACATCCAGAAGCTGGCGGCCCAGGATTCGGAAGCCGCGGAAGCGATCCGCGCGAAGATCGAATCCGAGACCGACCGCGCCTGATCGGCGACCAGGGAAGGGTCTGCCCCGTAAACCGGGGCGGGTCCTTCCCGCCGGCGGGTGCTCAGGCCTCGGCCAGGAGTTCGGTGGCCGCCGGCCACGGGTTCACCCCGCGGTGCAGCCACTCGGCGGTGCCACGCCAGAACCCGTCCCGGTGCCGGTCGTGGAAGAGCCCGAAGTGCCCGATCTCCTCGTGGCCCAACAGTGTCGGGTCCAGGTCCACCCGGGCGCGGTCGCTACCGCGGTAGTACCGGAGCGTGCGGTCGAGGGCGGCGGGGGTGCCGAACTCGTCGTCGCTGGTGGCCACCGCCAGGATCGGCGCCCGCACCGCGGCGAACCGGCGCCGCACCTCGGCCCGTTCGCCGCGCGGATAGCTGGACTCCATCGCGGCCCGGCGGAAGGCCCACTCGTGGGCCACGCCCGCGGGCAGGTCCTCGAGCCAGCCGAGCCTGCGGC
The DNA here is from genome assembly GCF_001984015.1 of Rhodococcus sp. MTM3W5.2. NCBI lineage: Bacteria > Bacillati > Actinomycetota > Actinomycetes > Mycobacteriales > Nocardiaceae > Rhodococcus > Rhodococcus sp. MTM3W5.2. Next base: position 864,409 of record NZ_CP019572.1, read on the forward strand.
CGGGGAAGTACCCGTACGCGGCGGTGAGCACCGGCATCGCCAGGTGCCACTTCGCGAGCAGGCCCACCCGGCTCCGGCGCGCGTAGTCGCGCCAGTACGCGTACTGCGCGCCGACGGTGAGCATCCGGTCCACGTGCACCGCACCGGCCGCGAACCCGGGCAGGAACCCGCCGATGCTGTGCCCGACCACGGCCAGCGGCCGGTCCGGTTCCTGCGTCCGCGCGAACTCGACCGCCGCGTCGAAGTCCTGCTCGCCCCACGCTCGCCATGCGATCGCGGCGCCGCGCAGCGTGCCGGGCGGCCGGGACTCGCCGATGCCGCGGTAGTCGTAGGTGAGCACCGGCGAGCCGAGCTCGGCCAGGAACCGCGCGTACCGGTGGTAGTAGCGGGCCAACACCCCGGTGGCGCAGTTGACGATCACCATCGGCGCGTCCGTGCCGGCGATCGCGGGGTCGAAGAGGTTCCCGCCCAGCAGGACGCCGTCCCGGCACCCGAAGGCGACGGGACGGGTCGTGACCTCGGTCGATGTCACGCCAGCCGCTCGATCACCGTCGCATTCGCCATGCCGCCAGCCTCGCACATGGTCTGCAGGCCGTATCGGGCGCCACGTTGTTCCAGCGCGCCGACGAGCGTGGTGAGCAGCCGGGCCCCGCTGGCTCCGAGCGGGTGCCCGAGGGCGAGCGCGCCGCCGTGCACGTTGACCCGGTCGAGGTCGGCGCCGGTCTCCTTTGCCCAGGCCAGCACCACCGAGGCGAAGGCCTCGTTCACCTCGAACAGGTCGATGTCCGCCAGCGCGAGCCCGGCCCGCCGCAGCACCTTCTCGGTGGCCGGGATGATCGCGGTGAGCATGTACAGCGGGTCGTCGCCTGCGACCGCGAAGCTGTGCAGCCGCGCCAGCGGGGTCAGGCCGAGGCGGGCCGCGGTCTCGCTGGTGGTGATGAGCACCGCGGCGCTGCCGTCGCTGAGCGGGCTCGAGTTGCCCGCCGTGACTCCCCAGTCGATCTGCGGGAACCGCGTCGCCATCGCCTCGTCCGCGAACGCCGGACGCAGCGCCGCCATCGACTCCGGCGTGCCGCCGGGCCGGATGGCCTCGTCGGTGCCGAGCTCGGGCAGCGTGGCGAGCTCCTTGGCGAACGCGCCGCCGACGGTGGCGCGGTGCGCCTTCGCGTGGCTGTGCAGCGCGAACTCGTCCATCTCGGAGCGGCCGATGCCCCACCGTGCGGCGATCAGTTCGGCGCTGATGCCCTGGGGCACAAGACCGTCCGGGTAGCGCTCGGCGAACCGGGTGCCACGCGGATCTACGCCCACGCCGATATTCGACCCCATCGGGATGCGGCTCATCGATTCCACGCCGCAGGCGATCACCACGTCGTAGGCGCCGGAGATGACGCCCTGCGCGGCGAAGTGCACGGCCTGCTGGCTGCTGCCGCACTGCCGGTCGATCGTGGTGCCGGGCACCGTTTCGGGGAAACCCGCGGCCAGCAGTGCGGTGCGGGTCATGTTGGCGGCCTGCTGGTCGACCTGGGTGACGCAGCCGCCGATCACATCGTCGACGAGCGCCGGGTCGATCCCGGCGCGGTCGACGAGCGCGGTCAGGCTGTGTGCGAGCAGGTCCACCGGGTGGATCCCGTGCAGGGCGCCGCCCGGCTTGCCCTTGCCGATCGGGGTGCGGACGGCGGCCGCGATGACGGCGTCTCTCATGACTGCTCCTTCGTGGTGGTGCCGCCGAGGATTCGGCGGAGCTGGCGTGCCTGTCCGGCGAGTTCACCTGTCGCGGTGTGTAGTTCGGACTCGTCGACGCACAGGTCGTCGGTCGCCCACGCGGAGCGGTGCCGCAGCCGGTACCAGCGCGAGGGGGGCGTTCCTGGTGGGAAATGGGCGCTGAACTCGATCGTGGGGATCGGGGCGGGCGCGGTGCGGGTGGCGTACAGGCCGGGCGGCAGGGAGTCGAGCAGCACCGCCGCGGTCTCCTGTGGGGTGAGGTCGATTTCGGCGGTCAGGCGGATCCAGACGTCGAACTCCGGTGTCTCGCCGCCCGCGAACGGCCGTGCCGAGTTGATCGGCCGGATGTCGAGGTACTGCGAGAACGGCACGAAGTCGACGGGGATCTCCAGCGGGGGAAGGGTTTCCGGATCCACGTCGGGCAGGGCCACGGGTCCGGGTGGCCACGTCGTGGTGGTGGCGGGAGACCGGGCCAGCCGGACGACCGCTGTCGCGGCGTCACCGAGGCGCGTCCGGACACCTGCCGAGCGTCCGCCCCTGACCACCTCCGCGTCGACGGTGAACGGTCCCGCGGCGACCGGGGCGTACAGGTGGGCGGTGACCGCGATCGGGGTGGCGTAGAGGGCGCGGGTGGCGCCGCGGAGCAGCGCGGCGACAACCAGGCCGCCGTGGATGCCGCCGAACCCCCGCCACGAGTCGTCGAAGGTCGTCGGGAACGCGGTGGTCGTGGTGGTGGTCATCGCAGTACCTCCGCGGCTTTTGTGGTCGGGTGGGCGTGGACGGGGGAATCGGTGGAATGTGCCTGCGCGGTGATGCCGAGCGCGGCGCCGGCCGCGAGCACCGAGACCGCCGCGACGGCCCACCAGGAGTGCATGAAAGCCGTTCGGGTGGAATCGAATCCGATGGGTGTGCCCAGGATGGCGACGAGGGCGCTGATGCCGATGACCGCGCCGATCTGCCGGTGCATGGAGACAACGGCGCTGCCGGTGGCCGCGCGATCCTGCGGCAGGCCCGCGGTGGCGGTGGCGAGGACGGTCGGCAGAGCCAGGCCGACCCCGACGCCCGCGATCAGCCAGCCGGGCAGGATCTGCGCCGCGTAGGCAGGCTCGGGTCCGACGGACGCCGCCACGAGCACCGCGCCGCCGCCAAAGAGCAGGCAGCCGAGCGCGGCGATCCGGCCCGCGTCGACCCGGGAGGCGAGCCGCTGCGCGACGATCGCGAACACCGGCACCATCAGCGGGCCCGGCGCGATCGCCATGCCGGTGCGCGTCGCCGAGTAATCCCAGACCGTCTGCATCCAGAGGATGGTCGCCAGCAGAGCGGCGGCGAACCCGGCGTTGAAGAGCAGCATCGCGGCGTTGGACCACGCGAAGCCGCGCACCCGGAGCATCGCCGGGTCGAGGATCGGGGCGCCGCCGCGACCGTTGCGGATCCAGAATGCGGCACCGGACACCACCGCGACGGCGAGCGCGCCCATGACCCCAGCGCTCGACCAGCCCCAGTCGGGCCCCTCGACCAGCGCGAGGGCGAGCGCGCCGACCGCCACGGTGAGCAGGGCGGCGGCGAGGACGTCGGGATGGTCGGCGTCACGGTCGCGGGACTCGGGGATGGAGCGGGCCGCGAGCACGAGGAACGCGATCCCGATCGGGACGTTGATCAGGAACACCCAGCGCCAGGATGCGGCGACCAGGATGCCGCCGATCACGGGGCCTGCCGCGGCGGCGATGGCGCCCGCGGTGGCCCAGATGCGGACGGACGCGGAGCGGCGCTCGGCGGGCAGGACGGTGAGGATCAGGGCGAGACTTGCCGGGGTGAGCAGCGCGGCACCGATGGCCTGTGCGGCGCGGAAACCGATGAGCGACCACAGGTTCGGGGCCAGCGCGCAGGCCGCGCTCGCCGCGACGAACAGTCCGAGCCCGAGCAGGAAGCCGCGCCGTCGACCCACCTTGTCCGCCCAGCGTCCGAGCGGGATCAGCAGCGCGGCGTAGAGGATCGCGTAGCCGTTGAGGATCCAGCTCAGGTCCGCGAGGGAATGGCCCGAGAAGTCGGCGCCGATCTCGTCGAACGCCACGTTGACGACGAACAGGTCGAGGCCTGCCAGGAAGCTCGCGCCGCAGAGCGCGAGGAGGACCGGGCCGGGGCGGACCGGTCGCGATAGCTGACTATGGAGTTCCATAGTCAGCACGCTACGAGCTGACTATGGATTACGCAAGCCAGGGGTACGATGGGGCCATGGGAGCGATTCACCTGGAGGGTGTGCTGGCGGACAGGGACGCCTGGCGGGCCACGCGGTGCTCGATAGGAAAGGCGATGGAGGTCATCGGCACCCGGTCGGCGATGCTCATCATGCGAGAGGCCTACTACGGCACAACGCGATTCGACGACTTCGCGGCCCGCGTCGGGATCACCGAGGCGGTCGCGTCGGCGCGGCTGCGCGAGCTGGCCGAGGCCGGGCTGCTCGAGCGCAGCCCCTACCGCGAGCCCGGGCAGCGCACCCGGCACGAGTACCTGCTCACCGAGATGGGGCGCGATCTGCTGCCCGCGGTGCTGGCGCTGATGCAGTGGGGCGACAAGTACCTGCAGGACGGCAAGGGCGCGCCGCTGGACCTGGTCGAGAACGACACCGGCGAGCCGGTGCGGGTGGAGGTGCGCGGCGAATCGGGACGCGCGATGCCGCTCGAGGGGCTGCGCGTCCGCCCTGGCGAGCGATACCGCCGCCACGTCGACGAGCGCGGTCGGCGCCCGTGAGTCCTTCTGGCCCCATGACGGACCAGAAGGACTCACGGGCGGCGGAGCCGCCTACAGCCAGAAGCGCATCAGGTAGTTGCCTGCCTGCGCCCAGGCCTCCGGCACCCCGGACAGACCGAACAGCCCGTAGATGGCGTCGAAGAACACCCGGTTGACCGACGGCACGAACAGGAACGCCACCAGGAACAGGATGCCGAGGCCCTTGTACTGGTCCAGGGCGCGGCGGGTCTGCGGGGACAGCGACGGCTCCAGCGCCCCGTACCCGTCCAGCCCCGGGATCGGGAGCAGGTTCAACACCGTCGCCATCACCTGTAGAAACGCCAGGAAGCTCAGGCCGTACCAGAAGACCTTGTGTTCGCTGCCGAGGCCGAACAAGCGGATGACCACAAGCAGCACCACCGCCGCGGCGGCGTTGACCGCCGGTCCGGCCAGTGAGATCTGCCGCTGCACCCGGGCGGGCAGGCCTGCGGTGCGCAGATAGACGGCGCCGCCAGGCAGCCCGATGCCGCCGAGCGCGATGAACAGCACCGGCAGCCCGATCGAGAGCAGTGGGTGGCTGTACTTGAGCGGGTTCAGCGTGAGGTACCCGCGGGCCTCCACCTCGTCGTCGCCGTGCCTCCACGCGGTGTAGGCGTGACCGAACTCGTGCAGGCACACCGTCACCACCCAACCCGCGATGACCAGCAGGAAGACGCCGAAGTGCGCGAGCGTCGAGCGGGGCGCGGCGTTCCAGGAGAGCACGCCGCCGAGCACGGCCAGCGCGAGCACGCCGTAGAAGACCGGGCTCGGGCGGATCGCGACCCTCCGAGTCGGGGCACCGGGAAAGGTCATGCGCCCAGTATCACCCGCATCCGCCTCGCGGCCGGAGAGGTGCGGCCGGATTCCTTCCGCTCGAGGCCCCCGAGCGGAAAGATGGCGGGTACGAACGTCGGCCATTGCCCAGCTGGGGGTGTGATGTCGGGACGAGGAACGGGACACCCGCCGCACCTCGTCGCCCTGGTGCTCGCGGTGGGTGTGTTGCTGGCGGCAACGGGTTGCTCCTTCGGTTCCCCCGACGGGCCATCGACGGCAACCCCTACGTTCGGCCCGCCGCTGCCTGGCGGTGCGCAGGTCCTCGAACCGGTCAGCGGCGAGCCCTCGAGCGCGCCTGCGCCGACGAGCTGCGACGCGACCGCCAGCCTGCGGCCAGGCCCGCCGACAACGCCGGGGGTGATGCCGCCGGGCGGCCCGCTGGCCCGAATCGTCGAACGCGGCAGGCTGATCGTCGCGGTCGACCAGTCCACGAACCTGTTCAGCTTCCGCGATCCCGATTCGGGTCAGATCGCCGGATTCGACGTCGATGTCGCGCGCGAGATCGCCCGCGACATCTTCGGGGATCCGTCGAAGGTCGAGTTCCAGATCCGCGACACCGTCGATCGCGAGCCCGCGCTGCGGGACGGTTCGGTGGACCTCATCGTGAACGCCATGACGATCACCTGTGACCGTGCGGAGCGGATCGCCTTCTCGACCGTCTACCTGAACGCCGCGCAACGGATCCTGGTGACCGAGGGGTCGGGAATCGGCGGCGTCGCGGACCTCGCGGGTAAGCGGGTGTGCACCGTCCCCAACACCACCTCGCTGGCCAACCTGCAGCGGATCCAGCCCGCCGCTACCGTCCTCGCCACCGAAACCTGGGCGGATTGTCTTGTCGCACTGCAACAACGGCAGGTGGACGCGGCCACCGCGGACGACACCCAGCTGGCCGGTCTCGCGGCACAGGATCCGTACCTCGAGATCGTCGGGGGCAGTCTGGAACCCGAGCCGTACGGCGTCGGGATCAACATCGCGGACGAGGAACTGGTCCGCTTCGTCAACGGGACGCTCGAGCGAATGCGTTCGGACGGGACCTGGACGAAGCTGTACGACCGCTGGCTGTCCGTGCTCGGGCCCGCACCCGCGCCGCCCGAACCGCACTACCGCGACTAGCTCAGCGGACGAGCAACCAGTCCTGCGGATGCCGATAGAAGCTGCACCGCTTCAGCGAGCGCGGCGTCGTGACGCCGTCTCGGGTGACGACCGCGGCCGTCGAGCCCGTCTGTACGGCGCGCGCGCCGGTCCACCTCGGGCCGAGGAATCCCCAGCCGCGGCCGACGGTGGCCCGGACGCCGGGAGCCTCAAGGGTCGGCGCGACCCGCACCGACCGGACGGTCCCGGAGAACAGCCGGGTCGAGTCCGCGTAGGTCTCGCCGACGAGCTCGCCGCCCTCGGGTCCGGTGATGGAGGCGAGCCCGACCAGCGCGGTGCCCGAGTCGTCCCGGACCAGCGGCAGCGGCGCGGCCCGCCCCTGCACAGCCAGGTCCGCGGCGGGGAGCCGGTCGGGAGCCGGTACAGCCGGGTGGCCGCAGTTCTCGTCGTTGTGACATAGGCCAGCTCGACGGACAGCCGCTCGCTCCGCATCAGGCGAGTCAGCGCCGCGGCCAGTGCGGCGTCCTCGCCGACGACGATCAGTCGGGGCGCGGACGTGGACCGCTCGCCCAGCTCGTCCAGCCGGGGGAGCAGGTCGTCGAAGTCCGGCTTGGTGGGGACCGCGGGCGCGGTGACCGTGGCGAGCTCCGCCAGCCGGGGCGGGATGGGCGCGTCACCGCAGGCGAGCACGAGACAGGTCAAGGTTCTGCTCCCGGTTCGGGTCGGCGGTCGACAGGAGGTCACATTCGTACAACCAGACGATACGAAGGTGTCATTCGGTCGACCAAACCGGGCACGCGGACATAACGAGTACCCCACTACTCGTGTCATCGGCGCATCACGGCAATAGCGTCGAAGACAGCCGACCAACCGACCGGAGATCCCCATGCAGATCACGATGCCGACGACCCGCGACCACCCCGACACCCTTGCCCGAACCATCCGGTTCTGCAGGTCAGGCCTCGTCGCCGCGGCGGCCGAGCTGCGCGGTGAGGGCGAAGCCGGACGCGCAGCGGATCTCGAGGCGGCCCGGCACCTGCTCGACCTCGGGATCGGGCAGATGTGCACGCCGTCCGGACTGAACTCCCGGCGCTTCCAGGTCCAGCCGCTCGGCCTGCGGATCGGCAAGGCCAGGACCGACCGGCTCGTCGCGCGGGCCGACACCCTGCGGTTCACGGTGGACCTCCCGCCGGGTTCCGGCCCGGAATCGTGGGACGAGACGCTCACCGTGACCTGGTTCAACATGACCACGCTCGAGGGCGGAACGCACCCGATCGATCACTTCACGGCGGAGAACCCACCGGAGCCGGCAGGCCGCTCGGCGCTGGTGCGGACCGGAGCCGGGGTGATCGTCGCCGCGATCGACGGCTCGGATGACGACGGGGGTTCTTCGCATCGGCCCGGGTTCGTTCTCATTGCGGAGTAACGGCACTCTCATCGCTGAGTAACGGCATTTCAGCGCCAGAGCTTAGAATTTCGCAATGGTCTTCGCGTGGCCCACGGTGAATCGGGACGACGAGCTCCGCACCGTGGTGTCCACGTTGCGCAGTAGGCGGGGTCCGTGGGGCGCCGTGCTCACAGGGGATGCCGGGGTCGGCAAGACCACCCTGGCCAGGGCGGCCGTCGGGGCCTTCGCCGGTGAACGCCGTTGGGCGGCGGGCACGGAGTCGGCGCGCGCCGTTCCGCTTGGGGCGTTTGCCCACCTCGTAGGCGTGTCGAGCCCGATGGACGCGGCCTCGGTGTTGCGCGCGGCCCGTGAGCATCTCGTCGCCGACAGCGCCGACATCGTGATCGGTGTCGACGACGCACACCTGCTCGACCGGCTGTCCGCCACTTTCGTGCACCAGCTCGCCGTCAACCGGATCGCACCCCTCGTGGTCACCGTCCGGACGGGGGAGCCGGTGCCGGACGCGATCACCGCCCTGTGGAAGGACAACCTGCTCACCCGCGTGGAGCTGCCCCCGTTCACGCGGGCAGAGGCGGTCTCGCTGGTCGAGACGGTGCTCGGCGGGCCGCTCGAGGAGTCGAGCGCCAACCGGATCTTCGTGATGTCGGAGGGCAATCCGCTGTTCCTGCGGCACGTCGTGGAGGGCGCGCTGGAGGCGGGCACGCTGCGCGAGGTCGCCGGGGTGTGGCAGCTCCGCGGCGAGACCGTGATCAGCCCACACCTGAGCACGCTGATCGAGTCGCGGATCGATCACCTTGACCCCGAGCTGCGGCACGTGCTGGAGCTGCTCGCATTTCAGGAGCCCCTCTCGCTCGAGGTGCTCTCGAAGCTCAGCGCCCCCGAGACGGTCGAGGCGGCGGAGAACGCGGGTCTGGTTCGGGTGCGCCGACGCGACGACTCCGGGCTGACGGTGAAGCTCGCGCACCCGCTGTACGGCGAGGTGGTGCGCGCAGGCACCGGCATTCTCGCCGCGCGCCGGCTGCGCGCCGGCTGCGCGGTGAGATGGCGCGTCAGATCGCGGATCATCCGCCTGCACACGTGAGCGACCGGATCCGGTTGGCCGCCCTCGCGCTGGACAGCGACTCGCCCCCCGAGGCCGAGCTGCTGATCTCCGCGGCGAGGGACGCGCTCACGCTCGGCGAACTGGTCCTCGGTGAGCGGCTCGCGCGCGGGGCGATGGCGATGGGCGCCGGGTTCGCGGCGGCCCTTCCGCTCGCCCACTCGCTGGCCTGGCAGGGCCGCGGCACCGAGGCCGAGGCCGTGCTCGGCCCGATCGACACCAGCTCGCTCGGCGAGTTCGACCTGCTGCTGTGGTGCCTGCCCCGCTCGGCGAACCTGTTCTGGATGCTCGGCAGGCCCGACGAGGCCGCCTCGGTGATGGCCACGGTGCGTGCCAGGCTCACCCATCCGGCGGCGGTGAACCTGCTGGATGCGCTGGAAGCGATGTTCGCCGTATACGCCGCGCAACCCGCGGCGGCGACGGCGAGCATCTACGAGGTGATCGATTCGCCCGTCGCGCTGCCGCTCGCGAAGGCCTGGGCGGGCGCGAGTGGGGCCCTGGCCACCGCGTACCTCGGCCGGTTCGACGAGGTCCCCTCGTTCGCCGAGCGCGGGCTGGCGGCGGCGGCGGAGTCCGAGACCGGGTTGCTGCGCTTCACCATCGGGCTCGGCCAGGTGTACTCGCTGTCGATGTCGGGCGAGCTCGACGCGGCGGAGGAGCTGGCGCGGCACTACGTCGACTTCGCCGAGATGCAGCAGCCGGGCCGCTCGCTCGGTGGCGTGCTGCTGGGCCGGGTGCTGTTCATCAAGGGCTCATTGGCCGCGGCGGAGACCGAATTCCGTCAGGCGGCAGCGGTTCTCGAGGGCACCGGCTATTCGTGGGCCTTCCTGTCCGCGGCGTTCCTGTGCCAGTCCCTCGCCGCGCTCGGCCGGGCCGCGGACGCCCGCGAGGAGTTGGTGCGCGCCGAGCGCCTGTTCGGCGCGAACACCGAGGTGTTCCGGTCCGACCTGGAGCTGACAAGGGCGTGGGTCGCGGCCGGGGAATCGGACACCAGGCGCGCCATCGCCCATGCCCGGGCAGGTGCCGCCGCCGCGGCCGGGTCGGAACTGCTCGCACAGGAAGCGGTGTGTCTGTACTTGGCCACCAGGTTCGGGGACGCCACCACCGCGCCTCGCCTTGCGGAGCTCGCCGAGCGGGTCCCCAGCGCCTTGATCAGGGCCGCTGCCGCCCACGCGAGGGCGTTGGCGGACGGCGACGGGGCGGCGCTGGACACCATCGCCGGGAAGGTGGAGGAGGCGGGCGCCCTGCTCTCGGCCGCAGACGCGGCGGCGCAGGCGGCGGCGGCACACGCGAACGCCGGGAACCGCCGTGCCGAACTCGCCTCGAGCGCCAACGCCAAGCGGCTCGCCGACCTCTGCGGTGCCACGACGCCCGCACTCGCGGTGGTCGCGAAGCCGCTGCCGCTGACCGAGCGGGAGCGGGAGGTCGCGTCGATGGTGGCGCTCGGCCTGTCCAACAAGGAGATCGCGGATCGCCTCGTGGTCTCCGTCCGCACGGTCGAGGGTCACATCTACCGTTCGTGTACCAAGCTGAACGTGGCGGACCGGGCCGCGCTGGCGGACGCGGTCCGGGTGGGAAGCAGGTAGCCCACTACGCGCGCCGTAGCCGGGCGCAGGCGACACAATGGAAGGGACAACAACCGCCCCTTTCGATGAACGGAGCCGCGATGCGGCGATCCCAGCGCAGAAGGCTCGATCCTGCGCGTCTCGACGGTGCCGCTTTCGCGACGCCCGGCCTCCGGCAGTCCGTCGCGCGACAGGCCCGGTTCGAGACCGTCCCCTTCCACACCGCCGAGGAGGAGCCGCGCGAGCTCAACCTCAAGCACCTGCTGCCGGGATCGACCGCCCCGGGTGAGGGTCCGGTGCTGTTGATCGGCGGCACCAGCGTCCGCGCCGACATCTTCTCGCCGCCGACGGAGGACACGCTGCCGGAGTTCCTCGCCCGCGCCGGCTACGACGTCTGGATCCTCAACTGGCGGGCCAGCATCGACTTCGCCCCCAGCGAGTACCACCTCGACGACGCGGCCGTGTACGACCATCCCGCCGCGGTACGGACGGTGCTGGAGCGGACAGGAGCCGAGACCCTCAAGGCGGTGGTGCACTGCCAGGGCTCGACCAGCTTCATGATGTCCATCGTCTCCGGCCTGCTGCCGGAAGTGACCACGGTGGTGAGCAATTCGGTGGCACTGCACCCGCAACTGACCTCCCTGTCGTTCCTGAAGCTGCCACTCGCCGTCGCCACCTTCGGCAAGGTGATGCCCTACTTCAATCCGCAGTGGGGTCTGCACGCGCCGGGGTTCTGGCCCAAGGTGTTCGACTGGGCGGTGCGGGCGACGCATCACGAATGCAACAACGCGGTGTGCAAGCACAGCAGCTTCACCTACGGCAGCGCCTTCCCGACGTTGTGGTCGCACGAGAACCTGGACGAGGCGACCCACGAGTGGATCAAGGGCGAGTTCGGGTTCGTCCCGGTCACCTTCTTCGCGCAGATGGCCGAGTGTGCCGCTGCAGGCCATCTGGTGACGATGGGCAACTACCCGGATGTGCTGCCGAGCGACCTGTTCGCGCAGGAGCCGCAGACCGATGCCCGGTTCGCATTCATGACCGGCGACCAGAACAACACCTTCCTGCCCTCGGGAATGGCGAAGACCTTCGACTACTTCGAGCGGATCGCGCCGGGGCGCCACGTGTTCCAGCAGATGCACGGGTACGGGCACCTCGACGTGTTCCTCGGCAGGCACGCCGCGCGGGACGTCTTCCCCTTCATCCTCGACGAACTGAACAGGGGCTGACGATGCCGCGTTCGCTGCTGTGGAGCCACCTGCTGCTGTTGCTCTGCGCCTCGCTGCTCATGGGGGCCGGACTGGCCGCCGAACTCTCCGGCGAGGCCACCGGTCCTCGGCCGCTGCCCGACGGCTGGTTCCTCGCGCTCTGGCTGATCGCGTTGCTGACCGGGCTGCTGATGATGGGCACCGAATGGCTCAGCGGCCTCGGCTGGCCGTCGCGGGTCGCGGTGGTCGCCGGGGTGGCCGCGACGGCCATCGCGTACAAGACCGACTCGCTCAGCTCCGTCGCGGTGGTCCTGTGGTTCGTCCAGTGGGCGGCGGTGGCGTACTGGTTCTACCGGCTCGCCTTCGACGCCAGGGCGGACCGGTGAGCGGGCCGTCCGAGCGGCCCGTCGCCGGGATCCGCTTCGGGGAGACGATGACCGGGCAGATCACGCTCGGTGAGACCGACCCGAGGTCGGGGTATCGGAATCCGGGCGCGTTCGGTGTCGTGGTGCGCGGGACCATCCACATCGAGGACCTGGGCGCGTTCCTCGACGACCCGCGCCACGAGGCGCGGCTGTCCGGGGAGGTCGACATCCCCTCCCTCGGTGGCCGATTCGAGTCCGACTCGGGGCGCTTCGGCCTGTTCACTCCGACGGAGCAGGCCCGGATGACCCACATGGTCTACGAGTTCGGTGTGGACATCGGTGGGGTCAGGCACTGGTTCCGGGGACACAAGGAGATCCGGGTCGCGGGTCCGTGGCGGCTGTGGCCCGCCACCACCACGCTGTTGGTGACGCTGCACGAGGGGGATCGCGAGGGCCCGGTGGTGGCTGCGGGGATGCTGCGGCTGCGCCTGACGGCCTTCACGGCGCTGCTCGGCTCGCTGACCGTGACCGGTGGCGTTTCGATGCTGCGCCGGTGGGCGGCCTCGGGGCGGTTCGCCGCGTTCTTCGCAGGCGGACTGATCTCCACCTACCTGCTGAGGCGGCGGGCATGACCGTGCCCTATCGGATGGACGCCGGGCGGCTGACGATCAGCCCGCAGCGCAAGGTGGGCTGGTTCGAGGCCCGGCAACTCGTCGCCCTCGGCGCGCGGGCCGTCGCCGCGTCGGTGATCGGGTCGATGAGCGGGCGCCGCGAGATCATGGCCGCGCTCGAGGCCGAACCGGCGTTCTGTGCGGATTGCTCGGGCGCGGAAGAGATCTGGCTGGACTACATGGCGGACACCGGCGACGGCTGGAACGCCACCGCCTCCGTCACCTGGCTGCTCGGCCGGGACGGACTTGTCGTCGCGGAACCGGGCGCGCCGGTACCGCAGCGGGTGCCGGACGACTGCCGGACCGAGGGGCTGCCGACGGCGGGTCCCGGGCAGACCGTGCTGCCGGCAGGCGAGGTGCTGTTGCTGGGCGGTGACCAGGTCTACCCCGCGGGATCGCGGCAGGAGTACCAGCACCGGCTGGTCGACCCGATGCGCAGCGCGCGGATCGCGCAGCCGCGGGGACGCACGCTCTTCGCCATCCCCGGGAACCACGACTGGTACGACGGCCTCACCAGCTTCATCCGGCAGTTCTGTCAATCACCCGACGGCAGAACCTGGTTCGGGGCCTGGGAGGCACAGCAGCGACGCAGCTACTACGCGCTGCGGCTGCCGCACCGGTGGTGGGTCTGGGGCGTGGACACCGCACTGGAGGACGACCTGGACCCGCCGCAATACGACTACTTCCGGGCCCGCGCGCAGCAACTGCAGCCCGGCGACCGGGTGATCCTCTGCGTGCCGAACCCGACCTGGATAGACGATGCCGCGGCCGGAACTCCTGGCGGCCGAGTGGATTCCGCGACCGCCACGAAGCTCGACGTCATCATGGACCTGGCCCGCAGGCCCGACCGCGACATCGAGGTGCCGCTTGTCCTCAGCGGCGACCACCACCACTACGTGCGCCACCACGGCACCGTGGGGGAGCAGGAACGCCACTACATCGTGTGCGGCGGGGGCGGCGCCTTCACCCAGGGCACGATCGGTACGCCGGTGGACGTGTCCATGTCGGACGGGCCCTCCTACGTCGGCTCGGCCCGATTGCAGGCGGCTTTCCCGACGGAGCGGCAGTCCGTTCGGCTGCGACGCGGGGTGTTGGGCTTCCCGGCCTCGAACGTCTTCTTCACCGCCGTGCTCACGGTGCTGTCCGGGTTCGCCGCGATGCTGCTGGGAGCGGGCGGCGGCAACGAGGGGATCCTGGGCGGCGTTCTCGGCACCCTGCAGGGGTTCGGACCGGCCGCGGTGTGCCTCGCCATCGTCGCCGCCTTCTCGGCGTTCGCGGTCAGCGGTCGGGCACCCCGGATGCGTCCAGCCGCGGCGGGTGCGGTCGGCGTGGTGCACGCGCTGCTCCTGCTGACGGGCGGGTTCCTGCTCGTGTGGGCGGTGCTGCAGGCCTCCCTCGCCTGGTGGCTCAGCGTCCCGATCTCGTTGGCCGCGCTCTACCTGTACTGCGGCACGCTTTTCGGTCTGTACCTGTTCCTGAGCCACAAGTTGCTGGGCATGCACAACCTGGAGGTCTATTCCGCGCAGGGCCTCGAGGGCTACAAGTCCTTCCTCCGGATCCACATCTCCGCGCAGGGGCTGCGGGTTTATCCGATCGGCCTGCACGCACCGTCGACCGGCTGGGTGGCGGCGCCAGGCGTGGAGTCCCGCGACGACCCGGCACCGCGGGGTCGGTTCCGCCGGACCGGATCGGTGAGCCTGGACCTCCCGGACGGCTGCCAGCGGGTCATCGACCCGGTCGAACCGCTGCGCCCACACCTGATCGAGGCGCCGTTCCTGATCCCCAACGGCACAACACCGCTCGGTTCGCCGTGATGTACGACGTGGTGATCGTGGGCAGCGGGTTCGGCGGTTCGGTCGCGGCGTGCCGGCTCGCGGCTGCGGGGCGCAGCGTGCTGGTGCTCGAACGGGGCAGGCGATGGGAACCGGAGGACTATCCGCGCAGGCCCGGCGACGCGTGGCTGTTCGATCCCCGCGCCCCGCATCGGCGCAACGGCTGGATGGAGCTCCGGTTCCTGGATCAGATGGTCGTCGCGCAGGGCGCGGGGTCGGCGGGGATCGCTGATCTACGCGAACGTGTGTATCGACGCCCGGCCGGAGGCGTTCGACTCCGGCTGGCCGTCCGCGATCACGGCGCAGGAGATGGCGCCGTACTACCGCGACGTCGCCGAGATGCTGACCCCGATGGAGATCCCCTCGGGTCAGCACACCGCCCGGCTCGAGCTGATGCGGCGGGCCGCGGACGCCATCGGGGAGGGCGAGCGCTTTCAGAAGGTGCCCTTGGCGATCCGGTTCGACCCGAGCTTCACGCCCGCGCCCTCGGAGACACCCGAGTACGAGAGGTCGGTCGCGGCGCCCAACGCCCATGGCCGCGAGCAGGGCACCTGCGTGCACTGCGGCAGCTGCGACGTCGGGTGTCCCACGCGGGCGAAGAACACCCTCGACCTGAACTACCTCGCGGCGGCGGAGGACTCCGGTGCCGTCATCGCGCCGCTGTCCCTTGCCCGGTACCTCTCGCGGGAGGACGAGGGCTGGCGGGTGCATTTCGATCACCTGGACGGCGGTCGCCGCAGGCCCGACTCGGTGACGGCACGCCGGGTGATCGTCGCCGCCGGGTCGCTCGGGTCGACCGAACTGTTGCTGCGCTCGCGCGACGAGTACCGGACGCTGCCGGACCTGCCGCGTGCCCTCGGCCGCGGATGGAGCTCGAACGGAGACTTCCTCACCCCCGCCGGGTACGGCCGCACGTCGGTGGCGCCGACCTCCGGTCCCACGATCACCTCGGCCATCGACTTCCTCGACGGCTCGCGCGGCGGGCGGTACTTCGTGGAGGACGGCGGGATCCCGAACCTGCTGCGGAACTGTTACGAGCAGCGGCTGCGCGCCGGGGTCGGCTCGCCGCTGCGTCGTCGCATGTGGCTGCGCCTGTCGCGGGCAGGCGCGTTCGACTCGGTGATGCCGTGGTTCGGCCAGTCGGTCGACGCGGCCGATGGCTCCGTCTACCTCGGTCGCGGCCGGGTGCGGCCGTGGCGCCGGGTGGTGAAGCTGGACTGGAATCCACACCGGTCCGAGACGGCGATCGGTGCGATGGCCGAGATGCACGGGCTGCTGAGCGAGACGACCGGGGGCAAGCCCAACCCGTTGCTCACCTGGAAGCGGTTTCGTGCCCTGGTGACGCCTCACCCCCTTGGCGGATGCAACATGGCGGCCTCGCCCGCGGCGGGGGTCGTCGATCACGCGTGCCGGGTGTTCGGGCAGGACGGGCTCTACGTCATGGACGGCGCGGTGATACCGCGGGCGATCGGGAGGAACCCGTCGAAGACCATCGCCGCGGTCGCCGAACGTGCCGTCGCGCTGCTGCTCGCGGAGGACTGATCGCGGGGCCGAGGGGCGCGTAGTCGACTACTGGTGCCGATGTCGGTGGGCAGTGTCACGATGGAGTCAGCGCGAACGATAGACATGTGGGACGGATGAACCGAGGTGACTCCGATGACATGCATGACGGTCAGGGTCGTCAACACGACCAACGAGGAACTGCTGCTCGACGACGGGCCACCGAGTCCTGTGCAGCCGCCGCCTCCGCAGCGGATCGGTCCGCACGCGACCGGCGAGTTCCGGACGGACACGGATCTGTGTTATCTGCTCGGCGGCGATCCGGACCGGGCGATCTTCATGCAGCTCAACGGTGCCGTCTGGGCGCCGCCCACCTCCTCGATCCGGGCCGCCGCCGGCCCGTCCGCTCTCGAGGTCGAGGTCAGCACCGCACCGTGGGTGCACGCGCCGCACGTCGCCTGACCGGCCGCGCGGCCGTACTCAGTTCGCGGCCCGCAGCGCGCCGAACAGGCCGTCCTTCTCGTCCTCGGGGCCGGCGGTGAAGTACAGCGCGTCGGCGTCGCCGAGGCTTTCGCCGTTTCCGAACAGCAGACCCCACAGTCCCTCCACCGCCAGCGGCTCACCCGCGCCGTCCCGCAGGTAGTCGACGAATTCTCCGGTGCCGTCGTCGAAGGCGAGGATGCGTCCGGCGCCTGCGAAGTTGCCGACGAGGAGCTTGCCGCCGAGCGCACCGAACTCGGCGGGGGCGAGGGCGACGCCCCAGGGGGCGTTGAGGCGGCCCTGGTCGTCGAGCACCCGGACGAGGGTGCCCGCGGCGTCGAACTCGGCGACCTTCCCGCGGTCGGGCCGGTCGTGGGCGGCGGCTTCCTGTTCGGCGTCGAGGGAGTCTTCCTCGCCGGCATCGAATTGGGTGGCGGGGCCGCCGTCGGGTGCCTTTGTGGTGGTGTAGGTGACGAACACGCGGTCGCCGACGGTGGTGATGTTGAAAGGGGCGGGGTCGCCGGGGCGGGCCTTGTCTCCGCGCTCGGGGTTCGCGGGGTCGAGGGGGTCGCCGGTGGCGAAGGGGTTGGCGAAGCCCTTGGTGGGGACGGGTTGCCAGTTCTCGTCGAACTGCCGGATCTGTGGTGTGGCGCCGAAGTCGGCGGCCCAGAGGGTGTCGCCGCCGCCGGGTTCGAGGGCGATGCCGAAGAAGTTCATGCCCTGGGCGGTGCCGTCGAACATGTCCTTGGCGGGGCCGTTGTGGCGGACGATCTGTCCGTCGGTGCCCTGTTCGGTCCATCCGGAGATGTGGCCGGAGTCGGTGGCGAACAGGAAGCGCGCGGATCCGGTGAGTAGTTGCTGTTGTCCGTCCACCTGGACCGGTTGGTCGGTGACGACGAACGTGTCGGAGGTCAGGGGTGCGGGGTTGAAGATGACGCCGGTGGTCTTGCCGATGCCTGCGTCGGTGGTGTCGGAGTCGGCGCCGGGGATGGTGACCTCTTGCAGTGCGTCCTGGTGCAGTTGGCGCATGGCGGGGTCGGGGGAGGCGGTGACGTCGCCGACGAACTCGTAGGAGGTGCCGCCCGCGCCGACCCAGAAGTGGCCGCCCGCGCCCTTGGGGCGGATGGCCACGCCCCATGCGTTGACCATGTCGGGCAGGGTGAACGGCGCCGAGTAGTTCTCGCCGGTGGCGGCGAGGTTGGTCTGGGTGTAGCGGTTGCCCGGCAGCGCCTCGAGGGTGTCCGTCGCGGGCGATGGAGACGATGCGCACCCGGCCGTCAGCGTCAGGGCCGCCCCGAGGGCGAGGCCCCACCTCGCGCCGGTTCCGATCCGATGCACTGTCATCCCGGGGCCTTCCAGGCGTGGGCAACAACATTGATTAGCCTTGCCTCACCATGGCCGGATGTCAACGAAATCGGGGTTCTGGTGACGTGGTGGGCAGCTGTATCGGTCGGCTGGACTAAACTGTCCTTTCGGCCACTGTCCAGGGACGGCTGGCCTCTGCGCTGCGACATGCACAGATGCCCGTCAACCGTAGGAGTCAACGTCATGCCGGCAATCGTCCTGATCGGAGCCCAGTGGGGCGACGAGGGCAAGGGCAAAGCTACCGATCTACTGGGCGGACGCCTGCAGTGGGTGGTGCGCTACCAGGGCGGTAACAACGCGGGTCACACCGTTGTCCTGCCGAACGGCGACAAGTTCGCGCTGCACCTGATCCCGTCGGGCATCCTGACCCCCGGCGTGACCAACGTGATCGGCAACGGCGTCGTGGTCGACCCGGGCGTGCTACTGACCGAGCTCGCGGGCCTCGAGGAGCGCAACGTCGACACCAGCCGGCTGCTGCTCTCGGCCGATGCGCACCTGATCATGCCGTACCACGTGGCCATCGACAAGGTGACCGAACGCTTCTTGGGCGCCAAGAAGATCGGCACCACCGGCCGCGGAATCGGGCCCTGCTACCAGGACAAGATCGCCCGCGTCGGCGTGCGTGTCGCGGACGTCCTGGACGAGAAGATCCTCACCCAGAAGGTCGAGGCGGCCCTGGAGTACAAGAACCAGGTCCTGGTCAAGATCTACAACCGCAAGGCGCTCGACGCGCAGCAGGTCGTCGATGAGGTGCTCGGCCAGGCTGAGGGCTTCAAGCACCGGATCGCCGACACCCGGCTGCAGCTGAACCAGGCGCTCGAGGCGGGCGAGACCGTGCTGCTCGAGGGGTCGCAGGGCACGCTGCTCGACGTCGACCACGGCACCTACCCGTACGTGACCTCGTCCAACCCCACTTCCGGTGGTGCTGCGGTCGGTTCGGGTATCGGGCCCACCAAGATCACCACGGTCCTCGGCATCCTCAAGGCGTACACCACCCGCGTCGGCTCGGGCCCGTTCCCGACCGAGCTGTTCGACAACCACGGCGAGTACCTGGCCAAGCAGGGCGGCGAGGTCGGCGTCACCACCGGACGCGCGCGGCGCACCGGCTGGTTCGATGCCGTGATCGCCCGCTACGCCACGCGCGTCAACGGCATCACCGACTACTTCCTCACCAAGTTGGACGTGCTGAGCAGCCTGGACACCGTGCCGATTTGTGTCGCCTACGAGATCGACGGCGTGCGATACGAGGAAATGCCGATGTCGCAGACCGAGGTTCACCACGCCAAGCCGATCTATGAGGAGATGCCGGGCTGGTGGGAGGACATCTCGCACGCCCGCACCTTCGAGGAGCTACCGGTGAACGCGCAGAACTACGTGCTGCGGCTCGAGGAGCTCTCGGGCGCCTACATCTCCTGCATCGGTGTCGGCCCCGGCCGGGACGAGACCATCGTCCGCCGCGAGGTCCTCAGGTAGGACCCGCGGCCCGGGCGCATCAGCCGACGAACAGGCCGATGCGCCCGATCCGTAGCGGCAGAGTGGTTTTCGTGGGGAGACCGGACTCCACGGCGCGCGCGTGTGCCTTCGTGGTCGGCCGCACCGGCTGAACCGTGACCGTCAACGCCGCCGGGTCCCACCGGTAGGCGGACGCGAGCGCCTGCACCAGGGCGGTGATGTCGAAGGTGAAGCCCAGTCGCCCGTCGGCGTCCACGCCGAACAGCGAGAAGGTCCCGGCGAGGTGATGCTCGGGCTTACCGTCGACCTCGGCGTCGGGCAGGTTCATGTACACGTGGTACACGCACCCCGGGTTACGTTGTGCCGCAAGGCCGTCGACCGTCAGCAGCACCGCGCCGAAGCCCGCAGCAGCCGCAGTGTCCGGGGCGTGCTCGACCACCGGGAGGCTGCTCGGCGAGACCTCGAGCCCGACGGTGGTTCGTCCGGTCAGCTCGGTCGGTCCAGGAGACGAAGCGACCAGCGTGGGATTCGGCGCGACCGGGACCACCCGCTGCGGCCGGACGGGGAGCTGGGCCTGGTCGTCGTAGCGGTATCCGAGGCGATCGACGTGATCGAGCACGTCGCGGACCGGGCAGTCGACGGGGCGGCCGTCGGCGTCGAAGAACCGGAACTCGGCGTCGAGCCAGTCCCCATCGGTCGGATTCGAGTGGCGCTCGAGCCACTGCACCCACAGCCGGTCGAGATTCGCGTGGTGCAGCCAGAAGATCGGGTCGCGGGGCGCGGAGTCGGCGTTGCTCATCAGCGCACCGAGCTCCTCGCCCGGATCGCCGCCGATGGCCGCGTGCACCGCGCCGTGCGGGATGTTCTCCAGCTGCCCGGAGAACCCGGTGCGCATGGCGCCGGAGAACGACGGCTGCCACATGGCGGTGAACGAGGACGTGATGGTGGGGCTCAACGGATCCCCCGCCATGAGGTCGGCATTGCGCAGCGGAGCGGCGAGCGCCAGCGGATTGGGTGAGCCGTCCGGGAGGACGAGCCCCGTGTCGCGGAACGGGTAGGGGAGCGTGCTCTGCGGCTCCGGGTTGCCGTAGTTCCAGTAGGGCAGCGCGAAATCGGCGGGTCCGCCGTTGTCGATGACGGCCGCACGCAGGATCTGCTCGAAGAAGTACAGGTACATCCGGTGCCACGGGAGGAAGAACCGGTTGCCGTCGTGACCGTCGCGCGCATCCGCGAAGGAGGCGCGGTAGGCGCGGTACAGGTTCGCCTGGAAGTCCCAGCTGGTCGGGTCGTCGGCCGGGCGTGCCTGCATGGTGCACACCGCCTGCGCGTAGGCGAGCAGGGTCTGGTCCCAACCGCGCCCGGTGCTCAGCCGCCACACGTTGCGCCGGACCCGTTCCGTCGACCGGGCCGGCGGGTTCTCTGCGGTGGCCTGCACCTGGTCCAGCCCCAGCACCGCCCGCGGCCCGAGTTCGCCGGTCGCCGCCGCGGCGGGGGTCCCCAGTTCGCTGATCTGGAACCGGCGCACCGCCGCCTCGGTCTCGCCGCCGTAAGCCTTGTCGATGCCGTGCACGGGCAGGCTGTTCGGGTCCCATGACAGCAGGGCGGTCTGGACCTTCCCCACCGCGTCGCCTGCGTCGTTCCTGGTCCGCGACATGGTGTCGAGGCCCGCGGCGATGGCGGCGAGCACGCCATCCCCCTGGAACAGTGCGGAAACGATCATTGAGCGGGCCCCCCGGACGGTTCGGACATCGAAACTGACTCGATCCTGATTCTTCGGTGGATCGTCGCCGCAGTCGCGGGTAGTGCACTACCTGTTCCGCGGGCGACCCCGCCCCGAGTACCCGTCCGACGCGGTCAGGTCCCGGTCCCGGTCCCGATCAGAACAGCGTCGGTTCGTCGAAACCCGGGGCGCGCTCGATCGTCAGCAGCGCGCGCTTGGTGACAGCGCCGCCGGGCGCGGAGAAGCCACCGGTCTTCCCGCCCGCGGCGAGCACCCGGTGGCAGGGGACCAGGATGGGAATCGGGTTGCGCCCCAATGCCTGACCCACGGCCTGGGCGGCGTCGGGGCTGCCGATCCGGGCGGCGACCTCCCCGTAGGTGAGCGTCGCCCCCGGCTCGATCGCCCTGGTCACCGCGTAGACCCGGCTGTCGAAGTCCGGCACCGCGCGCAGGTCGAGCTGGACGTCGGTGAGGGGATCGGGTTCACCCGCCAGCAGCGAGACGACGCCGTCGATCGCGCGTCGGGCCGCGGCGCTCGAGTTCGGATCCCCCTCGGTGGCGTCGGGGAAGAGCTGCGCGTTCCGCTCACGGGTCAGCTCGTCCGAGCCCTCTGGCAACTGGAAGCCCACGATCCCCTGCTCTCCCCACACCATCACGCACCGGCCGACCGGGGTGTCGAAGAGGGCGAATTCGAGTGAGCGCACGGGTTCAGTATGCGTCAGGTAGCCGACATGCACCCGGAATACCAGTCCAGTTGGCGTCAACTGGACTGGTAACTCCGGGTGTCAGTGGTGGGGCGTGCCCTTGCCGGCCACGACGGCCTCGTGCCGGGACTGCGCAGCCTGCAGATCGCGGTGGGCGCGCTCCGCATCGCGCCCCTCCGGCAGCAGCCCGGCCAGTGGTGCGGCGGGGCGGAACTGGTCGAGGTGAAAGATCCGCGCGCCGTTCGACCGGCGCGCCGCGGCGAACAGGCACGCGGAGCCGAGGGCCAGGATGATGAGGGTCAGTGCTGCGAACATGTCCCCATCCTGCGCCCAACTGGTATTGCAATAAACATCCACTTTGCGAATACTGGACTGCATGGCAATCAGGGTGCTCGGAGCGACCACGTTGGCGCGCGATCTCGGGAAATGGCAGGACGACGAGTCCGGGGGCCGGCGCCGCGTCTCCCGGCCCGCGTACCGCGCGCTGGCGGACAACGTGCGGATGTTGGTGGCCGACGGCCGGATCCCGTTGGGGGTGGCGCTGCCCAGCGAGCGTGACCTCGCGGGTGTGCTCGAACTGAGCCGGACCACCATCACATCCGCGTACGCGGTGCTCCGCGACGAGGGATACCTGATCAGTAGGCAGGGGTCGCGAAGCACGGTCGCCCTGCCCGAGTCAGGTGCCACGGGTAAACTGTTGCGCGGCACCATGTTCGGTGGATCTGCCGTCGGAGGCGCGAGCACGGACCCCGTCATCGACCTCACGTGCGCCTCGATGTCCGCGCCGGTCGAGCCGATGCGGAGGGCATACACGGAGGGACTCGACGCGTTGCCCGCCTACCTGGGCGGGCACGGCATCGAACCGGTCGGTCTGCCGGTGTTGCGCCAGGCGATCGCCGAACGGTATTGCAGGCGAGGCCTGCCGACCGCCCCCGAGCAGATCATGGTCACCGCGGGCGCGCAACACGCGTTGGTCCTGGTGCTTGGCCTGCTTGCCGCGCCGGGTGAGCGGGTGCTCATCGACCACCCGACCTATACGAACGCCATCGAGGCGATCAAGAGGATGGGAGCCCGGCCGGTACCGGTCGCGGTCCGGCAGGAGACCAGGGGCTGGGACCTGGACGGAATCCGCAGCACCGCACGGCAGACCGCGGCCAAGCTCGCCTACCTGGTGCCGGACTTCCACAACCCGACGGGCTTCTGCCTCGACGACGAGGGCCGCGCCGAACTGGCAGCGATCGCCCGGGACACCCGGATGACGCTCATCATCGACGAGACGATGGCCGACCTCGGGCTCGATGCGCCGACTCCGACGCCGGTCGCCGCCTTCGCGCGCGGCGCGGGACGGGCGGACATCGTCACCATCGGCTCCACCTCCAAGGCCTTCTGGTCCGGGCTACGGATCGGCTGGATCAGGGCGGAGGCCCCGCTGATCAGTGCGCTCGCCGCGTCGCGGTCCGCCCTCGACCTGGGCACCGCGGTGGTCGAGCAGCTGGCTGCCGTGTCGATGTTCGAGGTCGAGGACGAGGTGCTGCCGGAGCGTCGCGAGCAGCTCCGCAGGCAGCGCGCCGCGTTGCTCGATGCGGTCGCGACCGATCTGCCGGACTGGCGGTGCACCCCGGGCAGCGGCGGCATGGCGCTGTGGATGCAGCTGCCTGCGCCGATGTCGACCGCGCTCGCCGCGACCTCGCCCTACCACGGTGTACTGCTCGCGGCCGGCCCACGGTTCGGGCTCGAGGGCGCGTTCGAGCGGTACATCCGGCTGCCGTACGCCCGCGGCGAGGACGAGCTCAGGGCCGCGGTCACCGGCATCGCCGCCGCCTACCGCGCGCTCTCCGGGGGCGTGGACGTGGAACGTCCGGCCCTGGTGATCTGACGTCGACGGATCTAGCGTTGACGCCAACGGAGGCTCCGGTGCGCCGAGATCACGTTGGACAACAGGATCGCGTCATTCGGCTGCGCGACGGCCGTCTGTTGGGTTTTGCGGACTACGGTGACCCGGCCGGATTCGTCGTCGTGAACGCCCACGGCGGGCTGGCGGGACGGCTCGACGTGTCGGCCGCGTCGGCCGTCGCCCGCGACGCCGGGATCCGGTTGGTCTCGCCAGACCGTCCCGGCATCGGGCTCTCCGATCCACTGCCGTGCCGGACGCCGCTCGACTGGGCGCACGACGTCGAGGAGCTGGCCGATCACCTCGAGGTCGACCGGATGTCGGCGATGGGGTGGTCGATGGGCGGACAGTATGCCGCGGCCCTCGGGTACGCGTTGGCCCCGCGACTGAACAGGGTGGCGATCGTCGCGGGGGCGCTACCGCTGACCGAGGACGGCGTGTTCGACCGGTTGCCCACGATGGATCGCGTGTTCACCCGGCTGTCCCAGCGCGCCGCGCCGGTGGCGCGGGTCGTGTTCCAGGCGATGGGTGTGATGGCACGGTCCGCGCCGACGCTGTTCACCCGGGTCTCGGCCAGGGGACTCGGCAGGGCGGACGCCGAGGTGATCCTGGGCGAGCCCGTCGCGAACTTCGCCGCGATGACGGGTGAGGCGTTGCGCGGCGGACGGGGGATGGTGGAGGACTACCGAGCCTGGATGCGGCCGTGGGGATTCGGTCCCGAGGACCTCGCCGTGCCGGTCGACGTCTGGTACGGCGATGACGACGAACTCGTCCCGAGCGCATGGCCGAGGGAGCTGGCCCGGCGGATACCCGGCGCGCGGCTGCGGACGCGTCCGGGCGGCCATTTCATGGCGCATCGGTACTACCGGGAGATCTTCGAATCACTCTCGGCGCCCGCGTGATCCGGCTCCTGTGCCGAAAGGGCGGGCGGGGAACCCGATAGGGGAACCCCGCCCGCCCTCGTGGCGTGCGTGATCGCGTCCGGCTACGTCCAGACGTCGGCCGCGTCGACGGCCGCGATCGGCGGCGGGGTCGGGAGTCCGGTCTCGGACCGCGAGAAGCGCGGCGCCGGGCGGTGCTGGGTCACCTTGTCGAGCTCGACGAGCGAACCGCGGGCCGCGATGTGTGCGTTGTCGGGCGCTTCGGCGAAGGTCAGGACCGGGGTGGTGCAGGCGTCGGTGCCCTCGAAGACCGCGGTCCATTCGTCGCGGGTCTTGGACAGGAAGCGCTCGGTGAACACCTTTCGCAGCTCCGGCCACGCGTTCGCCTCGTTCTGGCCGGGCAGTTCGGTTGGATCGAGCTCCAATCCCTGGAGCAGCACCGCGTAGAACTGCGGCTCGATCGCGCCGACGGCCATGTACTTGCCGTCCGCGGTCTCGTAGGTGTCGTAGTAGGGCGCACCGGTGTCGAGCATGTTCACGCCGCGCTCGTCCGACCACACCCCCTGTCCGCGGAAGCTCCAGATCATGTGCGAGAGGGCAAGCGTGCCGTCGACCATCGCGGCGTCCACGACCTGGCCCTTGCCTGAGTTCTGCCGTTCGACCAGGGCGGCGAGGATGCCGAACACCAGGAACATGGAGCCGCCGCCGAAGTCGCCGACCATGTTCAGCGGCGGCACCGGGCGCTCGCCCTTGCGGCCGATGGCGTGCAGCACGCCGGTCAGGGAGATGTAGTTGATGTCGTGGCCTGCGGACTGCGCGAGCGGTCCCTCCTGGCCCCAGCCGGTCATCCGGCCGTAGACCAGGCGCGGATTGCGCTCGAGGACCACGTCGGGACCGAGCCCCATCCGCTCGGTGACACCGGGCCGGAAGCCCTCGATCAGCACATCGGCGCGCTCGAGCAGGCCGAGGACCTTCTCGATGTCGGCCGGGTCCTTGAGGTTGGCCTCGACGATCCGGCGGCCGCGCTGGGTCTGGTCGTGACGCTTGTCGGGGCCGGGGATCATCCCGGCGCGCTGCACCCGGACGACATCGGCGCCGAGGTCGGCGAGCAGCAGCGCGGCGTGCGGTCCCGGCCCGATGCCTGCCAGTTCGACCACGCGGACGCCCGCGAGCGGGCCTTTCCTTACGTCTTCTGCGGACACGGATTCTCCTCGTTCTGGGCACGGTATGGCGTGAATTAACGACGTTAACCCGTGGCCGCGGGGGTGTGTGCCGCGGGTCACGGATCGTCTCGAGCCGGACCCGTCGAGGCGGGGGTCTTGCCTGTTCGCGACCGGCCGAGCAGAGTGAGGCCATGGCCTTCCCCGGTCGACTCGTGGCGTTCGCGCCCAGCACGGACCTCGACGTCTCGGCGATGTTCTACGTGGACACGCTGGGGCTCACCCTCACCGAACGGACCCCGTTTGCGCTGGTGGTCGACGGTGGGAACGGGGTCGAACTCCGGATCACCCTGGTCCAGTCCAAGGCGGACACCGGGTACACGGTGCTCGGCTGGCAGATGGACGACCTGGACGCGGCAGTCGAGGAACTGCGGTCCAAGGGGTGGAGTTCAGCCGGTACCCGGGCCTGGATCAGGACGAGCACGACGCCTGGACGGGCCCCGACGGCACCCGGATCGCGTGGTTCCGGGACCCGCACGCGAACGTGCTGTCGCTGCACCAGGTCCCGGCGTAGCGGTCAGCCGAGCAGCTGCCCGCGGACGAACCCGGCCAGCAGCACCGCGAAACCGCCCATCTCGCCGACGATCAGCGCGATCATCGCCAGGCGCAGGCCCAGGTCCGGATGCTCGAACTGGTTGGTGGTGTCCCGCTTGGCGCCGTGCGTGATATAGCTCGCGATCGCTGCGACGAAGAAGAAGACCGTCACGGCCGCGGCAACCAGGTTCACCCAGGTCGGCCAGGCGCTGAGCTCGACGAACGCCGCGATCAGCAGGGTCGCAAAGGAATACAGCAGTGCCGCCCGGTGCGCGATGTCCACGTACGGGTGCGCGAGGTGGTTCTCCGACAGCGCCATCTGCCGGTACTTCCACACGCCGAGGCCGAGCGCGAGCAGGAAGATCAGCCCGGCGGCGAGCAGGGTCAGCGTGGTGTCGATCCCCAGTTCCATCCGGTCATTGTGGCGTGCACGCCTGCGCCGGGCCGCGGTCTGGCACAGTGTCGCCCGTGAGCGTCGGTGTAGAGGTCCTGATCGGGTTGGCGATCGTGGTGGGACTGGTGGGGGTCGTGCTGCCGATCCTGCCCGGCGCGCTGCTGATCCTGGGGGCCATCGCGGTCTGGGCGATCCTCGAGGGCACCGGGACCGGGTGGGCGGTGTTCGCCGCGGCGGCCGTGCTGCTGGTCGTGTCGGGTGTGGTCAAGTACACCTGGCCGGGCCGCCGGATGCGCGACGCGGGCGTGCCCAAGCGGTCGCTGGTCGCGGGCGCGCTGCTGGGCATCGTCGGGTTCTTCCTGATCCCGGTCGTCGGCCTGCTGATCGGCTTCCTGCTCGGCACCTACCTGGCGGAGGTGCAGCGCCACCGCACACACTCGGACGCATGGCGTTCGACCGTGCACGCGACGAAGGCCGTCGGGCTGTCGATCCTGGTGGAGCTGCTCGGCGCGCTGCTGGCGGCCGGGATCTGGCTGGCCGCAGCGATCTTCGCGTAGGGGAACCGGGAAGGTGTCAACCCGCGTTCACCAACCGAGCACTGACAGCGGCCGGGGCGTCGGGTACAACTATCTGGACGCTTGGTCTAGAGCGTCTCGAGAATCCCGCAACCGCTAAGGAGCACACATGTCCTCGTCTGACCTGTCCGACCTGTTCGGCGCGCTGTCCACCGTCTTCGGCATCCTCGACGGCTCGTCCGCCCCGACGGGTGGATCGTCGAAGTAGTGCTCCACCCCGCCTCCCCGTGGGGCGAACGGGCCTCTGCTGCCACATAGGAGTGGCGGCAGAGGCCCGATCCGTTTTTCGCCCGGTCAGGTGAGCCGGTACCAGGCGCGGGCGTTACCGCCGAGGACCGCCTCGAGGTCGTCGCCCACCGCGTCCGCGACGATGTCGAGGTCCGCGGCCTCGAAGGCTCGCCTTGCCCTGGTCCCGGGCAGGTCGGTGCCGAACATCAACGACTCGGGGTTCACGGCGTGGATGCGGCGCAACGCGTCGCCGACGTCGTCGATGGTGGCCCGGCCGAAGCCGGTGGCCTTCACCTTGACGCCGCGGTCGACCAGGTTGAGCAGGTAGGGCAGGCCCCTGGTGGACATGCCGAGATGGTCGATGCTCACGGCGGGCAGCTTCTTGAACACCGGCTCCAGGGACAGCAGCAGAGCCGCGTCCACGTAGAACTCCGCGTGCCAGCCCACCAGATCCCAGGCCCGCTGCGCCTGCGTGGCCAGCAGTTTCAGGTCGGTGGCGCTGCGGCGAAGATTGAAGCGCAGGGCCCGGACGCCTGCCTTGTCCAGCGCGACGATGTCCTCGTCGGTGGTGTCCTCCGCGAGCTGGGTCACGCCAACCCAGCCGGGGCCGAGCTCCTGCAGCGCGGCGACCAGGTAGGCCTGGTCGGTGCCCTGATACGACGCGGTCACCACCGCGCCGCCGTCCACGCCGAAGCCGTCGACCCGCTTGCGATAGTCGGCGATGGTGAACGGTTCCGGCAGGTAGCCGTCGTTCTCCACCAGCGGGAACCGGGGATCGATGATGTGTACGTGGGCGTCAAACACTGTAAGAGCATGCCTTGTCGGTGACAAAAGTGTGGCGTCCGGCCCGCTCAGCGGGCCGAACGCCACCTCGATCTGAAGAAGCCTACTGCTGCGACGCGCGCAGCATGTCCTCGCGCTCGACGACCTTGATGCGCTCGCGGCCCTCGGGCTCGCCGAGGGAACGCTCGTGGGCGTCGAGGCGGTACCAGCCGTCCCAGGTGGTGAACGGGACCTGCTTGCCCTCGAGGAACTTCACGACCGCGTCCTCCTCGGGCTGCTCCGCGCCCTCGAAGTCGGGGGCGTCCTCGAGCAGGCAGGCGATGGTCTCGTTGGCGTCGCCCTTGGTGTGGCCGATCAGGCCGACCGGGCCGCGCTTGATCCAGCCGGTGACGTAGGTGCCCGCGATGTGGTTGCCGTCCTCACCGATGACCCGGCCCGCCTCGTTGGGGACGGTCCCGGCCTGGTCGTCGAACGGCAGCTTCGCGATGTTCTGCGACAGGTAGCCGACGGCGCGGTAGACGGCCTGGACGTCCCAGTCGTTGAACTTGCCGGTGCCGCGGACGTTGCCGGTGCCGTCCAGCTCGGTGCGCTCGGTGCGCAGGCCGACGACCTTGCCGTCCTCGCCGAGCACCTCGGTGGGCGACTCGAAGAAGTGCAGGAACAGCTTGTGCGGGCGGTTGCCCTGGTCGCGGATGGCCCAGTCCTGCAGGGTGTTGGCGACCATGTCGACCTGCTTCGACCCGCGGCGCGCGGCCTCGGAGCCCTCGTCGTAGTCGATGTCCTCGGGGTCGACGATGACCTCGATGGTGGGCGAGTGGTCGAGCTCGCGCAGCTCCAGCGGCGTGAACTTGGCCTGCGCAGGGCCGCGGCGGCCGAAGACGTGGACCTCGACGGCCTTGTTGTTCTTCAGGCCCTCGTAGACGTTCGCCGGGATCTCCGTCGGCAGCAGCTCGTCGCCGGTCTTGGCGAGCACGCGCGCGATGTCGAGGGCGACGTTGCCGACGCCGAGCACGGCGACCTTCTCGGCCTCCAGCGGCCAGGCGCGGGGGACATCGGGGTGGCCGTCGTACCAGGAGACGAAGTCGGCGGCGCCGTAGCTGCCGTCGAGCTCGATGCCCGGGATGTTGAGCGCCCGGTCGGCGTTGGCGCCGGTGGAGAAGATGACCGCGTCATAGAAGGTGCGCAGGTCGTCGAGGGTGATGTCGGTGCCGTAGTCGATGTTGCCGAGCAGGCGGACCTGCGGCTTGTCGAGCACCTTGTGCAGGGCGGTGATGATGCCCTTGATTCGCGGGTGGTCGGGGGCGACGCCGTAGCGGATCAGGCCGAACGGCGCGGGCATCCGCTCGAACAGGTCGATCGACACGCCGCGTCCGGAGGCAGTATCGGACTTCATGAGGGCGTCGGCGGCGTAGATACCGGCAGGGCCGGCACCAACGATGGCCACGCGCAAAGGACGGGTCTGAGTCATCGGGAGCGAACTACCTTTTCGATGTGCGGACAGTCGGTGATTTTCGAGCGACCTGCAAGCAGTCGCTAGCGGTTTCGAGCAGTGGTCAGGCCGTTCTCGGGCCCGCCGGTCGGCTTCCAGCTTAGGCTAAGCACACCCCGACCGGTCGTCCGAGGCGGGAGCCCCGAACCGCAACTGTCAATCCTGCGCTCTCTGGCGCCCCACCGCTAGGCAGCCCCCGGTTGGGGGGTCACAACTGTTGCTTGTGTCCCTCACTACGGGATCGGGTGGCGTGTGCGCAATCCTGCCGATCAGGCTGAGTGAAACCATTGTCCGGGCATAGCGCTCGCGGATAGACATTGCGCTCGTGTCTGCAGTGATCGACATCGACCCCGATGTCACAGCCCCGGTCGTCCCGGCCGTCCGCGTCGGTCGCCGGGACCGGGCGAGCCGATTCGGCCTGCCCGTGCTCTCGGTGCTGGTCTTCCTCGGGCTCTGGCAGGTCGCCGCCGCCAGCGGGATCTGGAACGAGGTCTTCGTCCCCTACCCGCGCACCGTGTGGAACGCCGCCGTCGACGCCTCCACCACCCACGACGGGGTCCGCGGCTACCAGGGTTACCTGCTCGCCGAGCACCTGTACATGACGCTGCGCCGCGTATTCGCGGGCGTCGTGATCGGTGTCGCCGCGGGCGTCGCGCTCGGGCTGGCGATGGGCACCGTGGGCTGGGTGAGGCACGTGCTCGAACCCTGGCTGACGTTCCTGCGGGCGTTGCCGCCGCTGGCCTACTTCTTCCTGCTGGTGATCTGGCTGGGAATCGACGAGGCGCCCAAGATC
This sequence comes from Rhodococcus sp. MTM3W5.2, assembly GCF_001984015.1. Lineage (NCBI taxonomy): Bacteria > Bacillati > Actinomycetota > Actinomycetes > Mycobacteriales > Nocardiaceae > Rhodococcus > Rhodococcus sp. MTM3W5.2. Next base: position 894,976 of record NZ_CP019572.1, read on the forward strand.
GCGCTGCTGGCACTCGCGGCGCTGCCTCCTGCGGCCGTGGCGACCACGACGGCCGTGCTCGCGGCACCGGTCACGCTGATCGAGGCGGCGCGGGCGCTCGGTGCCGGCCGAGCCCAGGTGATCCGCGACGTCGTGGTGCCCGCTGCGTTACCCGAGACCTTCACCGGTGTCCGGCTGGCTGTCGGGATCGCCTACTCCTCGGTGGTCGCGGCCGAACTCTTCAACGGAATCCCCGGTATCGGCGGGATGGTCAAGGACGCCTCGAACTACAACAACACCCCCGTCGTGCTCGTTGGCATCTTCGCGATCGGGTTTTCCGGTTTGGTCATCGACGCCCTGCTGCGCGCCGTCGAACGGCGCGCGGTCCCATGGAGAGGAAAGATATGAAGCACACCCGACGTCCCGTGCGGGCGCTGCTTGCGGCCGTCGCGGCAGGAGCCCTCGCGCTGACCGCGGCAGCCTGCTCGGTCGAAGCGGCGGGACAGGATGACAGCAAGCCCACCATTCGCGTTGCCTACCAGACGTTTCCGAGCGGCGACCTGGTCGTCAAGAACCAGGGGTGGTTGGAGGAGGCGCTGCCCGACTACAACGTGAAGTGGACCAAGTTCGACTCCGGCGCGGACGTGAACACCGCCTTCGTCGCGGGCGAACTCGACTTCGGCGCGCTCGGGTCGAGCCCGGTGGCCAGGGGGTTGTCGGCGCCGCTGAACATCCCGTACCAGGTGGCGTTCGTGCTGGACGTGGCAGGCGACAACGAGGCCCTTGTCGCGCGCAACGGCACCGGCATCGAGACCGTCTCGGACCTGCGCGGCAAGAAGGTCGGCACCGCATTCGCGTCCACCGCGCACTTCAGCCTCCTGGCCGCGCTGAACCAGGCCGGGCTGTCCGGATCCGAAGTGCAGTTGGTGGATCTGCAGCCGCAGGCCTCGCTCGCGGCGTGGCAGCGCGGCGACGTCGACGCCGTCTACACCTGGCTGCCGACCCTCGATGAGGTGAGGAAGGACGGCAAGACGCTGATAACCAGCAGGGAGCTGGCCACGGCGGGCAAGCCGACCCTCGACCTCGGCGTCGTGTCCGCCTCCTTCGCGGCCGAGCACGCGGAGGTCGTGGACGCCTGGCGCGCCGCCCAGGCCCGCGCGCTGACCACCATCGCCGACGACCCCGCCACCGCGGCGAAGGCCGTGGCAGCGGAGATCGGCATCAGCGAGCAGGACGCGGCCGGCCAGCTCCGTCAGGGCGTGTTCCTCCGGCCGGCGGCGCTGTCCTCGCCGGAATGGCTGGGCGCCGAGGGCGCACCGGGCAACCTGGCGAACAACCTGCACAGCGCGGCGCAGTTCCTCGCCGAGCAGAAGCAGATCGCGAGCGCGCCCGACCTGGCGACCTTCCAGCGGGCGCTGTACGTGAAGGGCCTTCCCGGTGCCATCCAGTGACGAGGCGGCCATCCGGCTGCGGGAGGTCACCCACGCCTACGGCGCCGGGGCGGCGGCGGTCACCGCGGTCGGCCCGGTCTCGCTGGACGTCCCGGCGGGGGAGTTCCTGGTGCTCGTGGGTGCCTCAGGGTGCGGGAAGAGCACACTGCTGCGACTGATCGCCGGCTTCGAGGCGGCCACCGCGGGCGCGGTCCGGGTCGCGGGGGAGGATCCCACGCCTGGGGTGACCTCGAGCGTGGTGTTCCAGCAGCCGCGGCTGTTCCCGTGGAAGAGCGTCGGCGGCAACATCGATGTCGCGCTCAAGTACGCGCGGGTGCCGCGGCAGGACAGGGAGGCTCGGCGCGAGGACCTGCTGGCACGGGTCGGCCTGGACGGGATGGCGGACCGACAGATCTGGGAGATCTCCGGCGGCCAGCAACAGCGGGTGGCGATCGCCCGTGCCCTCGCCGCGCCGACACCGCTGCTGCTGCTCGACGAGCCGTTCGCCGCGCTGGACGCGCTGACCCGCGAACGGCTGCAGGAGGATCTGCGGACGGTGAGCGCGGCCACGGCACGCACCAGCGTGTTCGTCACGCACAGCGCCGAGGAGGCCGTCTTCCTGGGTTCGCGGATCGTGGTTCTGACCCGCGGCCCTGGCCGCGTCGCGCTCGACCTGACGGTGGATCTGCCCCGCTCCGGGGTGCCGGCGGAGGAGCTGAGGGGCTCCGCCGAGTACGCGGCGCTGCGGGCCGAGGTCGGCCGCGCGGTCAAGCTGGCCGCCGCAGCGTGAACGGATTCTCGGGCTGTGAAAAACTGATGCCATGACCTACGCAGGCGACATCACCCCGCAGCAGGCATGGGACCTGCTGCGCGAGCATCCCGAGGCGGTCCTCGTCGATGTCCGCACCGACGCCGAGTGGAAGTTCGTGGGTGTTCCCGACACCTCTGACCTCGGTAAACGTCCGGTGTTCATCGAGTGGGTGAGCGTGCGAGGGGCCAGAAACGACAACTTCGTCGACCATCTCAAGGAGGCCGGCATAACCGGCGAGCGCCCCGTGGTGTTCCTGTGCAGGTCAGGTCAGCGCTCCATCGGTGCGGCCGAGGCCGCGACCGCGGCCGGGATCGGGCCGTCGTACAACGTCCTCGACGGCTTCGAGGGCGGCATCGACGCGGACGGCCACCGCGGGGCGGCCGGCTGGCGCGCGCTCGGACTCCCGTGGCGGCAGTCGTGAGTGGCATCCCGCAGGGCGGGGCCTTCCACCGCGAGCTCCCGCCGGACGTCGGGCTCGGCACGCTCGGCGTGCGCGGCGGCATCATGCGCACCGGGTTCGAGGAGACCTCCGAGGCGCTGTTCCTCAACTCCGGCTTCGTCTACGAGTCGGCCGGCGCGGCCGAGCAGGCGTTCACCGGGGAGGTCGACCACTTCGTCTACTCCCGGTATGGCAACCCGACCGTGAAGATGTTCGAGGAGCGGCTGCGCCTGATCGAGGGCGCGGAGGCCTGCTTCGCCACCTCGAGCGGCATGTCCGCGGTGTTCACGGCGCTCGGCGCGCTGCTCGGCGCGGGCGACCGGCTGGTCGCGGCGCGCAGCCTGTTCGGCTCGTGCTTCGTGGTGTGCAACGAGATCCTGCCGCGCTGGGGCGTGGAGACGGTCTTCGTCGACGGTGAGGACCTCGAGCAGTGGGAGCAGGCGCTGTCGGTGCCGACCACCGCGGTGTTCTTCGAGACCCCGTCGAACCCGATGCAGTCGCTCGTGGACGTCCCGCGGGTCTCGGAGCTTGCTCATGCGGCGGGCGCAAAGGTGGTGCTGGACAACGTCTTCGCCACCCCGCTGCTGCAGCGCAGCCTCGATCTGGGCGCGGACATCGTGGTGTACTCCGGCACCAAGCACATCGACGGCCAGGGCCGGGTGCTGGGCGGCGCGATCCTCGGGCCCAAGGACTACATCGAGGGGCCGGTGCAGAACCTGATGCGGCACACCGGTCCCGCGCTGAGCCCGTTCAACGCGTGGACGTTGCTCAAGGGGCTCGAGACCATGCCGGTGCGGGTGCGGCACTCGGTCGACTCGGCGCTCCAGATCGCCCGGTTCCTCGAGGGGCACAAGTCGGTGCGCTGGGTGAAGTACCCGTATCTGGAGTCGCATCCGCAGCACGATCTGGCCAAGCGGCAGATGAGCGGCGGCGGCACCGTGGTCACGTTCGAGCTCGACGCGCCGGACGGCGAGGCCAAGAAGCGGGCCTTCGAGGTGCTCGACGCGCTGCGGGTGATCGACATCTCGAACAACCTCGGTGACGCCAAGTCACTGATCACCCACCCGGCCACCACCACGCACCGTGCGATGGGCCCGGAAGGCCGTGCGGCCGTGGGGCTCACCGACGGCGTGGTACGGCTGTCCGTTGGGCTCGAGGACACCGCCGACCTGCTGTCGGATCTGGAACGGGCTCTGGGCTGAGCGGCGCCCGCTAGTCGTTGGGGAACACCGCCACCGCCCCGGCTGAGGACTCGATCCGGACCAGGTGCGGGCTGGCGGGGTCCTCGGCAACGGCGGTGGTCACCGCGGTTGCGTCGCGGACGGTCGTCTCCAGGTGGTAGGCGACATCACCGGGTAACCCGATCTCGATGTCGCCGATGGTGTTTCGCACATCGACGGAATCGGGTGGGGTATCCACGTCGATTCGAATGCTGCCGTAGGTGGTGCGGGCGGACAGTTCGGGTGCCGCAATCGCCCCGATCTCGACTTCCCCTCGGCGGTCTGCGCCCGGACGGGACCGTGGTGCCGCCGTATTGTGACGTCACCGGTGGTGGTGGTTGCCGTCACGGCACCATGCAGGTCCGTCATCGTGATCGATCCGGCGAGGCCCTCCGCCGTCACGTCGGCCCGTGACGGGACCGCTACGGTGACGCCGAGCGAGCATCTCCAGAACTGGCCCTCGGGGCACACGATGTCCACCGCAGCACCGGATTCGCCGACCGTGACCACCGGCGGACCACCGCGATAGGTGCCCGAGGCCGACACGTGCAGGCGGTCATCAGGGCTGGGTGAGATGGTGAGGTCGACCCCACCGGCTGGTGCCCGGACCGTCAGTGTGCCGGAGGCATCGCCGGACGCGGTGTGGGAGAACTCGTGCTGGCTTGGCACCCCGAACAAGTACGCAAGGGTTGCGGACGCCGCGCCGCCTGCCCCGACCGCGACGGCGGTCGCGCAGGCGATCGCGGCGATCCGGCGGGAGGGCGCGAGCCTGTTCATGTCGCTCCTAGGTAGCGCAGGACGGCCAGGACGCGCCGATGGTCGGCGGCGTCGTGGTGGAGGCCGAGCTTGCCGAAGATATTGCCGATGTGCTTTTCGACAGCGGCGTGCCCGATCACGAGCGTGGCGGCGATTCCGGCGTTCGACTGCCCCTGTGCCATCGCGGTGAGCACCTCGCGTTCGCGCGGGTCAGTGTGTCGAGCGAGTCGTTACGCGGCGTGCGTGCAAGGAGTTGTTGAACCACATCGGGGTCGATGACGGTGCCGCCCGCCGCCACCCTCTCAACGGCATCGATGAAGTCCGCCACGTCGGCAACCCGATCCTTCAGCAGATAGCCGACACCGTCGATGCGGTCACGGAGGAGCTCGGACGCATAGCGTTCCTCGACGTACTGCGAGAGCACCAGGACCCCGACCCGCGGCCACCGCTCGCGGATCACCAACGCCGCTCGCAGCCCCTCGTCGAGGAAAGTCGGCGGCATCCGCACGTCCACGACGCACACCTCCGGTGGCGCCTCGGCGTCGCCGACGGCGCGCAGCAGGGCCTCGGCGTCGCCGACGCTCGCGGTGATCGTCGCGCCGCTGTCGGCGAGGAGACGGCCGATGCCCTCGCGCAGCAACACCGAATCATCGGCCAGCATCACCCGCACGGGACCTCCACGAGGAGTCGGGTCGGCCCACCGGCCGGACTCTCCACCCGCAGGGTGCCGTCCACCCCGCTGAGCCGGTCGGCCAGGCCCGCGAGTCCGCCGCTGGGCAGGATCTGCGCGCCGCCGTCGCCGTCGTCGTCGACGGTGACCCGGATCGCGGACCCGACACGTTTGACGGCGACGGCCGCGCGGGTGGCGTTGGCGTGCTTGCTCACGTTGGTCAGGGCCTCCGAGACGAGAAAGTAGATGTTGGACTCGAGTGCGGCCGACGGTCTTCCCACTCCGGCCAGCTCCGCGGCGACGTCGATGTCGACGGGAACCGCACACAGCGTCGCCACCGAGGACAGCGCAGCATCGAGTCCCCTGTCGGTGAGGATCGGCGGATGCAGTCCACGAGTCAGTGCGCGGATCTCGCCGATGGCGTTCTTCGTTTCCCGGTGGGCGTCGTCGAGCAGCGTGCGAAGCGTCTCGTCCTCGGAAGCCGCCACGCGGGATCGTGCCTGCCCCAGGGAGATTGACACCGACACCAATCGCTGCTGTGCGCCGTCGTGGAGGTCGCGCTCGATGCGCCGTCGGTCCGCCTCGGCGGCATCGATCACCCTGGCGCGGGACTCGGTCAGCTGCGCCATGCGTTCCTGGGTGGTCGAGGCGCCCAACAGCATTCGGGTGCACCACCAATCGGCCCGAGCAAGGGAGGACACGAGCAGCGGGGTGAGCAGCATCAGCCATATCGCGCCGACAGCGCTGACAGCGCCGACGGCCAACAACGCCGGCAGTCCAACAAAGTGCTCTCGCAGCTCGGAATCCCGAGGGTCAGTGAGCAGCCACGCGACGGGAGCCAGTGTCAGGGTCAGGGGTGCGGTGAACATGGCGGCGACCACGATCGGAAGCAGGACTCCCAGTGGGATTCGCAGGAACCAGTAGGCGAGCGAACGCCACAGTGCCGGGTCGCGGGCTGCCGCGACGAACCGGGCCCGCCGGGTGGGACCGCCGGGACGGTCGGGCTCGGCGATTCGACCGCCGCCGAGGAATCGGACCGCGGCCCGTTGGGCCGCGTCGGCGCCCCGGACCGCCGGAATGGTGCAGGCGAACACGAGGACTCCGAGCAAGGCCATCGGCAGGGTGAGTGCGGCGGCGGCGAGGAGGGTGATCAACAGCATGCCGACGATTCCGGAGAGCGCGGCGGACAGCAGTGAGAGCACGGCCAGCCACCAGTCGACGCTGAGCCAGGCGCGCAGCGGGCTGCGGCGGATCGGCAACGAACCGGGTGCGGTCACAGCGCTGCCTCTCGTGGTCGGTTCGATGCTTCGATCCCACCATAGGGCCGCGCACGACCGGGGTCTGGCGGGCGGGCCCACGAGCCCTGGTAGGGAAATCCATACCAGGAGTTCGTGGGCGTTCCAGGCAGATTCGGGGGCGGCGCTCGGACAGGCTGGTTCCATGGACATTCCCGACCTGCCGTCGATGGTGACCGGTCTCGGCCGCATGCTCGACGTGGACAACCTGACGTTCGCGCCCGCGCCGCTGCTGTTCGTGGTCGTGGCGGTGTTGTTGGTGGTCGAGTCGGGTTACCTGATCGGACTCGTGTTGCCGGGAAACAGCATTCCGCTGACCCTCGGAATGCTGGTGGCGAGTGGCGCGGTCCACGCGGTCCACGCGGTGGTCGTGGTGGCGGTATCGTCGTGCGCGGGCGCCCAGCTGGCTTTCGCTCGGGCGCGTCGGCACGGGACATGCGTCCTCCCCCAAGTACTCGGCCGCCCGCTGCCTGACCGGGTCGCGGCCTGGCAGCGGTGGCTGCATGAGCAGTCGGGTTCGAGACCGCGTTCGATCGCCGTTTGCGGTCACATGATCGGCGGGGTTCGGACGCTGGCGCCTCGCGTCTTGGCCGGAACACGTCTTCGCCGAAGCGATTTCACTATGGTGAGCGTTGCCGCAGCCACCCTGTGGGCGATCGCCCTTGTCTCGGTGGGCTCGATCGTCGGCGACAACGAGGTACTGCGGACCGCCTACGGTTTTGCGTGGATTCCAGTGGTGCTCGTCGCGGTGGGGAGCCGGCTTCGCGATAGGTCGCGGCTCTGAGCCGCGGCGTCAGAAGGGGTTTGCCGTCCGCCCGACGAGGTCGGCCACCGACTCGATGACCCGTGTCGGCCGGTACGGGAACATCTCGACCGATGCGCGGGTGGAGATGCCGGTGAGCACGAGGATGGTCTGCAAGCCGGCCTCGAGGCCGGAGACGACGTCGGTGTCCATCCGGTCGCCGATCATCAGGGTGTGTTCGGAGTGCGCGCCGATCGCCCGCAGCGCCGAGCGCATCATCAACGGGTTCGGCTTGCCGACGTAGTACGGCTCCCGCCCGGTTGCCCTGGTGATCAGCGCCGCCACCGACCCCGTCGCGGGCAGCGAACCCTCGCGCGAGGGGCCGGTCGCGTCCGGGTTGGTGGCGAGGAACCGGGCGCCGCGCTCGATCAACCGGATCGCGGTGGTGATCGCCTCGAACGAGTAGGTGCGGGTCTCGCCCAGCACCACGTAGTCCGGATCCCGATCTGTGAGCACATACCCGATGTCGTGCAGCGCGGTCGTGAGCCCGGACTCGCCGACCACATACGCGCTGCCGTTCGGGCGCTGGGTGCGCAGGAAGGTCGCCGTGGCCAGAGCCGAGGTCCAGATCGCCTCCTCGGGGATGTCGAGGCCGGTCTGCACGAGGCGGGCGCGCAGGTCGCGGGGCGTGCGGATCGAGTTGTTGGTCAGCACCACGAACGGGGTGCCGGCCTCCTGCAGTTCGGCCAGGAACTCGTCGGCCCCCGGTATCAGGTGGTCCTCGTGGACGAGGACGCCGTCCATGTCCATGAGGTAGGTCCAGCCGGTGGTCTGCTCGTCGGTGGTCACGGGTCAATTGTGACCTGTGCGCGCCTCTCCCGTGTTTGTCGCTGAGTCCGAACGGTCGTCAGAATCGGCGGACCTGGTTGATCGGAGGCAGTTCGGACAACGGGGTCAATCCGATCGGCACGCCGGCTCCGTAGGCATTGAAGACCTGCCCGAAGCCCGCGTAGATGCCGACGTGGTCGTTCGCGGTGCGGAACGTGATGATGTCGCCGGGCGCCATCGCCCATGCGGGGACGGAGTTGCCGGCCCACGCCTGCTGCTGGCTGACCCGCGGCAGCTGCACCCCGGCCTGCCGAAACGCCCACTGGGTCAGGCCCGAGCAGTCCCAGGCGTTGGGGCCGGTGCCGCCCAGAGGTAGGGCTTCCCGGTCTGGGTGGTGGCCGCAGCCAGCGCGATGAGACCCGCGGGGCTCGGGACGGGCAGGGCGAACTCGGAGCTGCCCGCGCTCCCCGAGCTGCCCGCGCTCCCGGAGCTGCCGGGCTGGGCCAGGGCCGGTGCGACGGGCAATGTCACGAGGCAGGCCACCAGCGCGGTCCCGGCGAGAGCCCTGCGTAGGTACTTCCCGGATCTGCCGTTCGTTGTCGATGGGGTCACGGAAATGTCCTCCTCGGTGGGGCACCTGGGAATGGATCTCTGACACCTTGGATCACAGAACAGTCGCGGAGTGTTACAGGTCACTGCATAGTGTGGCCCACAGCGCAACAGTCCGGGGGCGAACCGGCGCGGATTCGACGCCTGTACGCCGGCCGGTGCGAAGATCACCCCGTGGCGGAAATCGAGCGGCCCGATGAGCGGTTCACCCTGGCGAGCGAGCGGACGTTCCTGGCGTGGATGCGGACCTCGCTCGGATTCCTGGCCGGTGGCATCGCGATGGTCCACCTGGTGCCCGACTTCAGCACCGGGTGGGTGCGCACCCTGCTCGGGCTCGTCCTGATCCTGCTGTCCGTGGCGGCCTCGCTCGTCGGCATGCGACGCTGGCTGCAGGTCCGGCACGCGCTCGAGCGCGGAGCGCCGATGCCCGAGGCCAGGGAGTTGTGGCTGTTCGCGGTCGCCGTGTCGCTGGTCGCGGGGTTCACCGTGGTGGTGACGGTGATCGGCGCGCTCTGAGTGGGCGGCGCCGAGGCGAACCCGACCCCCGTGGCGGGCCGAGAATGTCCCGTGCATAGTGAGTCTCGGTTGTGACGGGTAGCACTCGCTAGGAGGAACGGTGGCTCTCAAGCTCGGGTACAAGGCTTCTGCGGAGCAGTTCGGGCCGCGTGAGTTGGTGGAGCTCGCTGTGCTGGCCGAAGCGCACGGGATGGACTCGGCCACGGTGTCGGATCATTTTCAGCCGTGGCGGCACAACGGCGGGCACGCACCGTTTTCTCTCTCTTGGATGACCGCGGTCGGTGAGCGCACCACCACGCTGCAGCTGGGCACCTCGGTGATGACGCCGACCTTCCGCTATAACCCGGCGGTCGTGGCTCAGGCGTTCGCGACGATGGGCTGCCTGTACCCGGGTCGCATCATGCTCGGTGTCGGTACCGGTGAGGCTCTCAACGAGATCGCCACCGGTTATCAGGGTGAGTGGCCGGAGTTCAAGGAGCGGTTCGCGCGGCTGCGGGAGTCGGTGCAGTTGATGCGTCAGCTGTGGACCGGTGAGCGGGTCGATTTCGAGGGCGAGTACTACCGCACTGTGGGCGCCTCGATCTACGACGTCCCCGAGGGCGGCATCCCCGTGTACATCGCGGCGGGCGGCCCGGTGGTCGCCCGGTACGCGGGCCGTGCGGGTGACGGCTTCATCTGCACCTCGGGCAAGGGCATGGACCTCTACACCGAGAAGCTGATGCCCGCGGTCGCCGAGGGTGCGGAGAAGGTCGGGCGCGACGTCGCCGAGATCGACAAGATGATCGAGATCAAGATCTCCTACGACACCGATCCCGAGCTGGCGCTGGAGAACACCCGGTTCTGGGCGCCGCTGTCGCTGACGCCCGAGCAGAAGCACTCCATCGAGGACCCGATCGAGATGGAGGCGGCGGCGGATGCGTTGCCGATCGAGCAGGTTGCCAAGCGGTGGATCGTGGCCTCCGATCCCGACGAGGCGGTCGAGCAGGTCAAGCAGTACACCGACGCGGGTCTGAACCACCTGGTGTTCCACGCCCCCGGCCACGACCAGCGCCGGTTCCTGGAGCTGTTCGAGCGCGACCTCGCGCCGCGGCTGCGTGCGCTGGGCTGAGTCGGCCTGTTGCCGGGTCCGCCTGCCACTGGGTGCAGTGGCAGGCGCATCCCATCCGGCGGCTTGCGTTTGCGTCAGGCTCGTTCCCATGCGAATCCGTCGGGGTCGGTGAAGGTTCCGGCGTCACTGCCGATGACGATCCGGTGCGATCCGGTGCCATCAGGGGAGACGCCGGCATCCTTGGCTGCGGCACGGCGTCCGTAGAGCGCCAGCCGGACGGGCGACCCCGGGGTGGCGAACTCGACATACTTGCTGCCGAAGCTCTTCGCCACGGACAGCCCGCGGTCGACGTAGGACTGCTTGCTCGCCTTGACGTCCTCGACTCCCAGCAACAGCACGACGTCGTCGACCTCACGGGTGACCGGGGCGGTGTCCTTCTTCTTCGACGTCGCGACCTTCCAGATCGCGCCGTCCGGGGCCTGGACCACGCCGCCGTACCCCAGAGGCTCTTCTTGGCCGGCTTCAGCGCAGTGAAGCCGGCGTCGAGTGCGGTGCCGATGAGGCTGTCGACGGTGCTCGGCTGGGCCACCACGAGCGACATGAAGAATCCGCGAAAGCCGGTCGTCGGTGTCTCGGAGGCGCGGACCCTCACCAAGTCGCCCAAACCGAAGGCGGCGGTGTAGGAGGCCTCGGCGGCCTTGGGGTCGGGAACTTCGAGGGTGATGAGGTCGATGGAGGTCATGGCAGTCCTTCGGTGAGATGGGTTGGTCGAGGTGAATCGGATGTGCTAACACCATCTCCCGTAGCGGGGTCCGTCCACATCCGTGGCGACCACGGAACCGCCCACTGATCGGGGCACGGATCGGCGGGCGCTCACCCAGCAGGCGTCCGAGCCGACCTGCGTCCAATCGCCGCACTAGGCTTGCCCGTCATGGATGCCAGCGACGAGGTCATGGAAGCAGCACGCCGCATCGGGGCGGTGTTCGGCGGGCTGCCGCAGGTGCTGCGATTCCGGGCCGCGGTCGATGCGGACACCGACGGCGAGACCCCGGACGAGGTGTCGATCGCGGTCGGGGACGGTTGCCCGGGGCCGGGTTACGCCTCGTACGCGACGCTGGACATGTCTCGCTTCCCGACGAATGTCACCACCGACGACGGCCGGCCGATCCGCACCGAGCTGGTCACGGTCGGCCGCGCCGACTACCGCGCGCTGGCCGACGTGCTGGCGCAGTGCGCCTTCGCGGTGGCGTCCGGCTCGTTCCACCTGACGCCGAACTGCATCATCCCGAACGCGATCCGCGAGGTGGACCCGGCGCGGTCGATGAAGCACCTGCTCCTGGTGGTGCCGTTCATCTGGCCGGACCTGGAGATCCTGGTCGACACCGAGGAGAGCGTCGACACGTGGCTGCAGGCGGTGCCGATCAGCGACAGCGAGCTCGAGTTCTCGGCCGCCAACGGGACCGATCAGCTCTTCCTGCGGCTCGAGGCGGCAGGCGCGGACGTGTCGGACATCGATCGCGCGCCGGTGTTCTGACGCGCGGGCAGGCTCAGCCGGGCGTGCGCGACCAGCGCCGCGGCCGCCGAACTGGCCGGGCCGTCCGAGCGCCAGGCGAGCGCGATTCGGCCGCGCAATCCGGGCCGGGTGATGGTGACGGCCCGCAGCGCGCTCGCGTGCGCGTCCGCGACCGTCGTCGGCAGGACGGCCACCCCGAGCCCGCGCGCCGCCAGCCGTGCCAGGACGTTCGGGTCGCTCGCCTCGAACGCGACGCGGGGTGTGAATCCGGCTCGGGCGCAGGCGTTGTCGAGGGCCGTGCGGAGGCCGGTGCCGCGGGGCAGGGCGATCAGTTCGCGGTCGCACAGCGCCTCGAGCGTGATGGTGTCGCGGGCGGCAATGGGGTCGCCCGGCGGGGCAGCGGCGACGAACGGCTCGTCCACGAGGACGTGAACGGACACCCCCGGTGGCGGCGGTCCGGCCAGCCCGACGAGCGCGACGTCGAGCCTGCCCTCGCGCAGCGCGCCGAGTAGCCGCTCGGAGGTGTCCTCCGAGAGCGAGATGCCCACGCCGGGGTGCTCGGTGTGGAAGCCGGCCAGCATGTCCGCAACGGTGACCGTCGGGCCCGCGGTGACCATCCCGACCGACACGTGCCCACGAATCAGTCCGGCCAGCTCGTCGACGGCGGCCCGCGCCCCGGCCACCGCGGCCAGGGCCGCCCTGGCGTGGGGGAGCACCGCCTCGCCCGCGGCGGTCGGCCGGATTGCGCGGCCCGAGCGGTCCAGCAGTTCCTGTCCGAGTTCGCGTTCGAGCCGGCGGACCTGTGCGCTGACGCCCGGCTGGGCGACGTGCACCCGCTCTGCGGCCCGGGTGAAATTCGCCTCCTCGACCACCGCGACGAAGTACTCCAATTGGCGAAGTTCCATAACCAGAGATTCTAGCTACGAGACAAACCAGTTCTTGGACTTATCGTAGCGGTGCTCGCAGGATGGAGTGGTCAGGCACATCAGCTCCGCACGGAGCGAGAACAAGGGAGATCGCGATGACCGCCGTACGCGAAAAGGCAACCACTCCAGAGGATCTGGCCCGGATGTTCGTCGAACGGGCCAATGCGGGCGACGCGGCCGGGATTGCCGAGCTGTACGAGCCCGATGCCGTGCTGGCCTTCCCCCGGGCAGCGAGACCGTGGGACGGGAGGCGATCCGCGCCGTCATCGAGCAACTCCTGGCGAACCGGCCGCACTTCGAGGTCGAGGAGCCGATGCCGACTGTGCGCAGCGGGGATCTGGCGATGACCTCCACCCGGCCCGCGGACGACACCGGCGGTCGGGTGCAGGTGGTGCGGCGTCAGCCGGACGGGAGCTGGTTGCGGGTCATGGACCGCCCGGAGGCCCGCGCCTGAGCGGCTCATGGACGACATTCAGGCCGCGGATCGACCGGAATCATGATCGGTGGCCGCACCTCGCGCCGCACGGAGTACTCGGCCTCCCCGTGCAGCAGCTTCTCGCCGCCGGGAACGGACAGGTCCACGGCCAGCGCGCCGGCCTCACAGTCGATGGAATCGATGGCCCCGAGCCGCACCGCGACCGCCGTCTCGCACATGCCGAAGGCGATCCGCAGGTCGAAACCGACCCGGGCGACCTCGGTGCCGTCGATGAGCAGCGCGACCTCGGGACGATGCTCGGAGATGACGCGGTAGGGATCGACCAGCATCACCACCTCCTCGCGACCGGGCGTGGCCGCGGTGACGCGCGCGGCCTCGGCGAGGGCACGGTACTTCTTCAGGCCGGCCAGCAGCAGGGGCATGGGTCCTGATCGAGGAAGCGCAACGCGGTGGACAGGATGCGGCTGTCGATCAGCCGCAGCGCCGAGCGTGGGACCGCGCGGGTGGTGGTGACCCGGCCCGGGGTCATCCCTGTCGGCGGCAGGTGCGGCTTCATGCGCGAGGTCAGGGCGTCGTCGGACTGCTGCCCGAACACGGTGGCGCGCAGGGTCGATCTGGTCACGATCTCAGTTCTGGTCACGGTCGTTCTCCTCGATGAACTGGTGGCCGGCGTCTTTCAGGGGCTCGAGGCGCACGGCATGACCGTGCATCTGCCCCGGCGGTGGTTCGACCGCGACGACGGGAGGCGCCGGCTTCGGCTGGGTGTCCACGTGCTCGGTCGGCCACCGCCGGGCTTGTCGGGTCCGCACCGCGACCCCGGCGCCCGCGACCGCGGCGAGGGAGGTCAATCCGACCGCGGCGATCAGGGCGACCTGCGGGGAGTCGGCCGAGCCGGGCGTGGCGGGTGTGTCGTTCTCGTCGGTGGTCGACGGACCTCGATCGGGCGAGACAGTCACGCGTGGATCGGGCTGCCCCGTGGTCACGGGTCCTCCCGCCGGCGCACCGGTCGGGACCCGTATCAGTGTCGACGGACCCTGCTGCGAGCCGGCGTCGTGGGTGCTCGGCGAGGTTCCCCTGGTGCCCGTGACGTCCTGCGATGCACGGCCCGGCTGTCCGGGGTCCGGTTGTCCGGGGGCGGGCGGCGCAGGGGGCGCAGGGGGCGCAGGTGGCGGTTCGGGCGCGGGTGGGACCGGGGGTGGTTCGGGTGCGGGTGGGACCGGTGGCAACGGGGGTGGTTCGGGTGGGACCGGTGGCAATGGGGGTGGTTCGGGTACGGGTGGGACCGGCGGCAGAGGTGGCAGATTAAGGTCGCCTTGCCCCGGCACATCGGGCAATTCGGGGAGGGCTCGCACCGGCAGAGCGGCTGACTGCGCAGGAGCCGCCTCGGACCCGGGCGCGGTGAGGGTGAACACCACTGCGACGGCCACGCCTGCGAGCACGGACGCCATCGACCGGGATGTGGTTCGCATCGACACTCATCCCCTGGGGCCAGATCACATGATCGGGCCTGAGAACGACTTTGCCACCGGCCACCGGCCCGGGCACGCGTAGTCGACTACCCGAGTCCGGCGCGCCCGCGGCGAGTGGCTGTGGCCGACGGCGGACCGCGATCCGCACCATTAGGGTGGACGCCATGGCATCCGCGGAGTCGGCAGTCTCGAGCATCTACATCGCCTCCCCCGAGGGCGATACCGGGAAATCGACCATCGCGCTCGGGGTGCTGCAGATGCTCAGCGGCTCTGCCGCCCGGGTCGGGGTGTTCCGGCCGATCGCGCGCTCCACCGATGAACCGGACTACATCCTGGAACTGCTGCTCGACCACACGTCGGCGGATCTCAGCTACGAGCAGTGCCTCGGCGTCACCTACGAGCAGGTGCACGCCGATCCGGAGCTGGCGCTCAGCGAGATCGTCTCGCGTTACCACGATGTCGCGGAACAGTGCGACGCCGTGGTGATCATCGGCAGCGACTACACGGACGTCGCCAGCCCGAGCGAGCTGAGCTACAACGCCCGGATCGCGGTGAACCTGGATGCGCCTGTGCTGCTGGCGCTCCGCGGGTCGGGCCGGACCCCCGACGAGGTGTTGCAGCTGGCCCAGATCTGCGCGGCCGAGCTGCGCGCCCAGCACGCCCACCTGGTGGGCATCGTCGCGAACCGCTGCGACCCCGCCCGGCTCGGCGAGGTGACGACGGCGCTGGAGCCGATGGCGGTGCCCGCATGGACCCTGCCCGAGATCCCGCTGCTGGTCGCTCCGACCATGGGTGAGCTGCTGACCGCGGTCGACGGGGAGCTGTACAGCGGGGATCCCGAGTTGCTCCAGCGCGAGGCGCTGCGCGTGATGGTCGGCGGGATGACCGCCGAGCACATCCTCGAGCGGCTCTCGGAGGGCGTGGTGGTGATCGCGCCGGGTGATCGGTCCGACGTGCTGCTCGCGATGGTCAATGCCCATGAGGCGGAAGGTTTTCCGTCGCTCGCCGGGATCATCATGAACGGCGGCATCGCGCCGCACCCCGCCATCGCAAAGCTCGTCGCCGGCCTCAAGCCGCGCTTGCCGATCCTGACCACCGACCTCGGGACATTCGACACCGCCAGCGCGGCCGCGCAGGCCAGGGGACGTGTCGGTGTCGGTTCGCAGCGCAAGGTGGACACCGCGCTGAGCCTGATGGAGCAGCGTGTGAACGCGGCCGACCTGCTCGCCCGCCTCGAGGTCGCCAGGCCCGAGGTGGTGACCCCGCAGATGTTCGAGTACCAGTTGATCGAACGGGCAAGGGCGGACCGCAAGCACATCGTGCTGCCGGAGGGGGACGACGACCGGATCCTGCGGGCGGCAGGACGGTTGTTGCAGCGCAAGGTCGCCGACCTGACCATCCTCGGGGAGGAGGGCCCGGTGCGCAGGCGCGCCGCGGAGCTCGGCGTCGACCTGAGCGCGGCCACGGTGCTCGACCCGACCAACTGCGAGTACACCGACCAGTTCGCGCAGGAGTACGCCCGGCTGCGCGCGCACAAGGGGATGACCGTCGACCGCGCCCGCGAGGTGATGGCCGACATCTCCTACTTCGGAACGATGATGGTGCAGTTGGGGATCGCGGACGGCATGGTCTCCGGTGCCGCGCACACCACCGCGCACACGATCCGGCCGTCCTTCGAGATCATCAAGACCGCGCCCGGTGTCTCGACCGTCTCGAGCATCTTCCTGATGTGTCTGGCCGACCGGGTGCTGGCCTACGGCGACTGCGCGGTCGTGCCGGACCCGACCTCGGAGCAGCTGGCGGACATCGCGATCTCCTCCTCGCAGACCGCGGCCCAGTTCGGCATCGACCCGCTGATCGCGATGCTGTCGTACTCGACCGGCGACTCGGGCTCGGGTGCGGAGGTGGACAAGGTCCGCGAGGCGACGGTCCTGGTCCGCGAACGGCGGCCGGACCTGTTGGTGGAGGGGCCGATCCAGTACGATGCGGCCATCGAGCCGACGGTGGCGAGCACGAAGCTGCCCGATTCGAAGGTGGCTGGGCGGGCGACGGTGTTCGTGTTCCCCGATCTGAACACCGGGAACAACACGTACAAGGCGGTGCAGCGCAGCGCGGGGGCGGTCGCGGTCGGCCCGGTCCTGCAGGGCCTGAGGAAACCGGTCAACGACCTGTCCCGCGGCGCGCTGATCCAGGACATCGTCAACACGGTCGCCATCACGGCCATCCAGGCGCAGGGCGTCGCAGAGGGGATCAGCTGTGAACGGTCCGGTGCTGGTAATCAATTCGGGTTCGTCCTCGATCAAGTACCAGCTGATCGACCCCGACGGCGGTGAGGCCATCGCCTCGGGGCTCGTCGAACGGATCGGCGAGCCGGACGGGGTCATCGGGCACCGGCAGCGCGGCACAGACAGCGAGCATCGCGGTCCGATCGCCGACCACGCGGAGGGCCTGCAGCTGGCCTTCGCGATGTTCGCGGAGGCGGGCATGGATCTGACAACCGCGGGCATCGCCGCTGTCGGTCACCGCGTGGTGCACGGCGGCGAGGTGTTCTACCGGCCGACCCGGATCACGGCGGACGTGATCGCCGAGATCTCCCGGCTGTCCGCGCTTGCCCCGCTGCACAATCCGGCGAACGTGGTCGGCATCGAGAGTGCGATGCGGGTGTTCCCCGACGTCCCACACGTCGCGGTCTTCGACACCGCCTTCTTTCACACGCTGCCCGCGGAGGCCCGGACCTACGCCATCGACGCCCAGGTGGCTGCGGCACACGGGGTGCGCCGCTACGGATTCCATGGCACCTCGCACGAGTACGTCTCAGGCCGGGTGGCCGAGGTGCTCGGCCGGGACAACGCCGAGCTCAACCAGATCGTGCTGCACCTGGGCAACGGGGCCTCGGCCTCGGCCATCGCGGGTGGCAGGGCCATGGACACCTCGATGGGGCTGACCCCGCTCGAGGGGCTGGTGATGGGCACCCGCAGCGGCGACATCGATCCGGGCATCGTGATGCACCTGCGGCGCAGCGCGGACCTGGACGTGGACGCCATCGACGACCTGCTCAATCGCGGGTCCGGACTCAAGGGTCTGTGCGGGGTCAACGACTTTCGTGAGCTCCGCCGTCTCATCGCGGAGGGTGACGAGGCGGCCCGGCTCGCCTACGACGTCTACATCCACCGGCTGCGCAAATACATCGGCGCATACCTGGTGACCCTGGGCAGGGTCGACGCCATCGCGTTCACCGCCGGGGTGGGGGAGAACGCGGTGGAGGTCCGTGCGGATGCGCTCGCCGGTCTCGAGTCGCTCGGAATCGAGATCGACCTCGAGCGCAACGCGGCGAAAGACCGTTCCGCCCGGGTGATCTCGACGGACTCTTCGCGGGTCGCGGTGCTGGTGGTGCCGACAAACGAGGAGTTGGCCATCGCCAGGGCCGCGCGCCGCTTCGCCCCGGATGGCGCGGGCGAGCAAGGGCAGCGATGATTTTCGAGCGGCTCGCGGGTCTACATCCCTGAAAGCCCGAACAACAACCGAAGAGGAGCGAGTCCCATGCGCATCGTTATCAGCGAGTTCATCAGCTTGGATGGCGTCGTGCAGGCACCGGGTGGACCCGAGGAGGACACCGACGGTGGTTTCGCGCACGGTGGCTGGTCGCACCCGTACTTCGACCCGGAGGTGGTCGGCGGTGCGTTCGATGATGCGTTGAGCAAGGCCGAGGCATTGCTGTTCGGGCGCCGGACGTGGCAGACGATGGCGGGGGCGTGGCCCGAGCGGGCGGGTGACCCGTTCGCCGACAAGATGAACGCCATCGCGAAGTACGTCGTGTCCGACTCCCTTGGCGAGGGCGAGCTGACGTGGGAGAACACCACGCGGATCACCGGCGACGAGGCCGTTGCCCGTATTCGGGAGCTGCGCGCGGCCGAGGGTGGCGACCTGGTGGTCATGGGCAGCCCCACCCTGGTGCGCACCCTCCTGCAGGAGGGCCTGGTCGACGAGCTCCGGCTCATGGTCATGCCGGTGCTGCTCGGTGGCGGGAAGACGATCTTCCCCGACGGCGGCAAGCTGAACAGCCTCGAGTTGGTCTCCACCGCCATCAGCCCCGCGGGTGTGCACGTCTGCACCTACCGGCCGGTCAGCGAGGGCTAGACCCGCCGCGGTCCCCGTCCGATCGGGCGGGGACCGTGCGATGCCCGCTCAGACCAGGCTCTTGGGCCGGATCGAGTTGGCGAGGTCCACGAGCGCGTACCGGTGTCTGCGGTCCTCGGCGTTGCGCGCGAGGGCCCGCAGCCCGGCCTCGGTGCCGGCACGCAGACCCCGTTCGGTGAACGCGACACCGAGGATCGGTTCGTGTTCGGATTTCGCGACGTGGCCGAGCAACACCCAGTCCAGCGCGGTGCCGAGGACAAGCGTGCGCATCTGCAGCGCCCGACCCTCGTTGGGCGGCAACGCATTCACCCGGCGGGCGGCCTCCCTGATCGCGGTCTCGCGGATCTCCTCGATCGGCCCGCCCGAGAGCAGCGTGAGCACCGAGGTCATCCGGGCGACGTTGAAATGCCGTGAGCTCGGCGGCACCTGATCGAGAGCCGCGATCGCGCCGGTGGTGTCGCCCTTGTCGGCCAGCTGCCTGGCGAGCCCGAAGGCGGCGCTGACCATGCTGCGGTCCGTGCGCCATACCGTTCGGTAGTACTTCTCGGCGAACCTGCGCCACTGCTCGGGCTGGTCGGTGTCCCAGTGCTGCAGAATGAGTTCCGCGGTGGCGGCCAATGCCAGCTTCGGGGCCATCTCGCCGGGGAGCGCCTCGAGCACGGACTCGAATTGGCTCATCGCCTGCTCGTACTCGGCACCGAGCAGGGAGGCCATGCCGCCGTACCAGTCGACCCGCCAGTTCGATCCCTTTGCCGAGCTGAGCGAACCGAGCACCCGAGACGCCTCGGTCGCGTCGCCGAGGTCGAGGTGCGCCTTCGCCTCGGCCAGCGCGATCTCGGCCGTGAACCCGGCGCTGCCGTCCACCGTTCGCTCGAGCCCGTTCGCCCTGGCGTGGCGGATGGCGTCCAGGGTCTGATCCGGCTCGGCGTGCACCGCGGCGGCGAGCAGGGCTGCGCTCGGGTCAGACGGGTTGATCAGAGGAACGGCAAGCGCGGCCGTGATGTCGCGCCCCGACATGGTCGGCTCGTGCTTGCGGCCGTCGACATAGACATCGGTCTGCCGCACCGCCTCCTCGGTCCCGAAGGTGGTGCGTTGCGGGCTGAACAGTTCGGAGAGCCCCGGACGCTCCTCGTTGGTCTGCTGGGCCAGGACCTCGCGCAGCACCCCGGTGAGCTGGCTGGCCATCTCCTCCGCGGAGCTGAACCGGTGGTCGGGATCGGCGGCGGTCGCCCGCAGCAACAGCCGATGGAAGGACTCGTACTCGGCGATCAGCGGTGCCTGCTCGGGATCAGGCAGACCGTCGAGGTATTTGCCCTTGGCGGAAGGCATCTGGAGGCTGAGCACGGCGAGGGTCCGGCCGACCGTGTAGATGTCGGAGGCGACGGTCGGACCGGTCCTGAGGATCTCCGGCGCCTGGTACCCGGGAGTGCCGTAGAGGTAGCCGTAGTCCTCGATGCCGGCGACCGCGCCCAGGTCGATCAGCTTGAGCTGATCGTCGGTGATCATGATGTTCTCCGGCTTGAGGTCGTTGTAGACCAGGCCAACCGAATGCAGGTAGCCGAGCGCGGGCAGGATCTCGAGCACGTACGCCATCGCCTGTTCGACCGGAATCCGTTCCGGCCGTTTGTGAGTGCTGAGTACGTCGCGGAGCGAATGCCCGGCAACGTACTCCATGACGATGTACCCCATCGGGCTGCCGTCGGGCCGCGGATGCTCGACGAAGTTGTAGATCTTCACGATGCTCGGATGCGCCACCTCCGCCAGGAACTGCCGTTCGGCGAGCGCGACCGCCTGCGCCTCGGCATCCCCGAAGTGCAGCAGGCCCTTGAGCACCACCCAGCGGTCGCTGACGTTGCGGTCGATCGCGAGGTAGATCCAGCCGAGCCCGCCGTGCGCGATACAACCCTGCACCTCGTACTGACCGGCGACCAGATCGCCGGAACCGAGCAGCGGGGTGAAGTCGAAGATGGTGCCGCAGGAGGGGCAGATGCCGGCCGATGCCCCAGGTTCGGAGTGGCCCTTGCGGCCGACCGGCTTCCCACATTTCCAACAGAACCGCTTGTTCTCCGGCACGACGGGATCGGCCATCACCGCGTCGGCGGGCTCGACGGCGGTGACCGGCGGGACCTCGACCAGCCCGGCGCCGAGGCGGCGGCGCACGCTCGTCCGCGACCGTTGCGAGCGACTCCCGCGCCCGGTGGTGCGGGCGGGCGCGGTCGATTCCGGTGCGGTCGCCTGGGTGCGGCCGGACGCTTCCGGTGCGGAGGCCTGGGTCCGGCCGGAGACCTCCGGCGCGGAGGCTTGGGTCCGGACCGACGGCTCCGGCATCGACGCCTGGGTCCGCATCGACCGCTCGGTCGACGCGATCGGCGGCTCCGGGACCGACGGCTCCTGTCCCGGATCTCCTTGCGTTCCAGCCATTGTCTCCGCTTTCAGTCCAGGTAGTGCGGGACCGGTGGGCCCGGCGACGGCCCGAGTACTCTCAGCCACCGATCGTAGATCCGATTCCAGGTGCCGTCTCGCCGCATCCGCTCCAGGCTGCCGTTGACCATCCGCACCAGGTCGTCGTCCGACTTGTTGATCCCGATCCCGTACGGTTCCGAGCTCAGGCTCTCGCCCACGATCTCCAGGTACGGGTCCTGTGCCGCCAGGCCGGCCAGGATCGAATCGTCGGTGCTCACCGCGTCGACCTGACGCTGCTGCAACACCACCAGGCAGTCGCCCCAGTTCGGGACCGTCACCACCGTCGCCTCGGGTTGCACCAGCTGGATGCGATCGACGGAGGTGGTGCCCTCGGCCGCGCAGACCCGCTTGCCCGCCAGATCGGCGGCGCCGGTGATGCCGGACCCCTTGACCGCGAGTACCCGCTGCTGGGCCTCGAAGTACACCGTGGAGAAGTCGACCTTCTCGCGGCGCTCGCACGTGATCGTCATCGTCTTGACCACCGCGTCGACCGTGCTGTTCATCAGCGCCGGGATGCGACCGGCCGAGGGCAGGATGCGGAACTCCACCCGGCTCGGGTCGCCGAGCAGGTCGCGCGCCAGTTCGCGGGCGATGTCGGCGTCGAAGCCCTCGATGGCGCCCGTCGCCGGATCGCGGAAGCTGAACAGGTTGCTGCCGGTGTCGAGACCGACGACGAGTCTGCCCCTTGCCTGGATCTCGGCGAGGGAGGCGCTCGGCGGTGGCGGCTCGGGTGGGCCGCCGGGGAGGGGACGCAGGCTCGCCGTGGGGTCCCCACAGTTCGCCGCGTTCGTCGGAGGCCCCGTCGGCGGCGGTGCGATCGTGGCCCCCTCGGGCAGGGGAGGTTCGGTGTAGCCGCCGGTGTCCGCGACGATGCCCGGCTGGGCCTGCGTGCAGCCGGCCGTCATCAGGGACGCGGCGACGAGCAGGGCGGCCCCAGCGGTCCGCCATCCCGGTCGCGCCGGACGCCGCCCGGCCGATCCGAATGCAGGTCTCGTCACTGGTACTCCCGAAGCCGTGGCCACAGGCCGACCCCGACACCGGCCGCGGCCACCGCAGAGAGCACGAGCGCACCGGTTCCGAGGCCGTACAGGGTCGAGTGGGCGCGGTCGATATCGGCGCGCAGCTCGCTGCGGGTCGTCATGATGGCGTCGTCGAGCGCGGCATCGGCCCTGGCGAAGTGTGCCGTCGAGTCCTCCTCGCCGGGGCCGGTGACCACGGCAGCCGCCCCGGCCCAGTCGCCGTTGTCGAGCAGGCGCTGCACCCGCTCGTGCGCGGCGGACCAGTCCTTCCCGGCCTCGGCGGCCTGGCTGACCAGATCGATGGCCACCTTCACGCGGCCGTCGTTCGGGTACTCGGCCAGGATCTCTTCGAGGCGTGCCAGGTGCGTCCCGAACGCCTCCGCATAGCCGCCCTTCACGTCGCGGCGGACGAGGCCGAGGGTCTCGTCGGCCCTTGCCTGCTGCGCGAGGATGCGCCCGGTGGTCAGCTGCATCAACGGTCGGGCGCCCTGCTCCAGGGCCCGTCCGGTGGACGTCGAGGAGATCAGCCCGGCGATCAGCAGCCACCCGAGCAGTGCCGCGATCGCGACGGCGGACAGGATCAGTCCCGGGTTCAGCATCCGCCGGGTCCATCCGGCGAGCAGGACCAGGCCGACGACGAGGGCGATCAGCGACAGCAGGAGCAGGCCGATCGCCAGCCAGGGCGGGGTGGCGAACTCGTCCTGGTTCTGCACGACGGCCTCCGCCTGCTGGCCGTGCAGTTCCTCGGCGATCGGGAGCAGGGTCGACTGCATCATGGACGAGGCCTCGCGCAGGTACGCGGTGCCGACGGGATAGCCGCTGCGGTTGTAGGACCGGGCCGTCTCGATCAGGCCGGTGTAGACCGGCAGCCCGGTGGACAGCTCGGTGAGCAGCCGCTGGCCCGACGCGTTCGTCTCGATGATGCCGCTCGACGCGCCGATCAGGTCGGCTGCCGCCTCGCCGATCGACTGCGTGTACCGGTCGCGGACCACGGTCGGTTCGATGCCGCCGAAGATGAACGCGGTGGTGGCCGCGGCGTCCGCGATCGAGAGGGAGCTGTAGAGGTTCTGGGTGGCGTTCGCCTGGGGCTCGACCTGGTTGAGCAGCGTGTCGAGGGTGCGCTGCCGGTCCGCGACCTGGATCGCGGCGACGGTGCCCGCGACCAGTGCCACCACGATCAGCGCGGTCCCGAGCGCGAGCAGCTTGGCGGGGGTCGTCCTGAGGAACTCGGACAGCCGGGTGTATCGGCCATGGGGATCGGCAGACCCGACGGACCGCGGCGCGAGATCATCGCCGAGCGGTTCCGTCGACGGTGCTTCCCGAACGGCCACCACGCACCCTTCCCAGCTGGCCCGGATGCCAGTCAAGGGGAGCATATAAGCAGTAACTGAGCTTTGTTGTGCGTGACTGGCCTAAGTTCGGTCGTGAACGAGTTGACGAGGCGCGAGGGACCGCGTGGGGTGCGACGTGGCCGGATGTGGGGCAGGTGAACGAAGTCGATGCGCGGTGACGGGGACGGCTGGGCCAAGAGCGATGACGGAATTCGGCATTGGGGCAAATTCGGCGCGGCGGGGCTGCTACTCCGCGCTCCCGCGGCCGACGGAACCCCGACCGTGCTCCTGCAGCACCGCGCCCAGTGGAGTCATCAGGGCGGCACCTGGGCGCTGCCCGGCGGTGCCCGCGACAGCCACGAGTCGACCGTCCACGCCGCCATCCGCGAGGCCGAGGAGGAGGCCGGTATCCCCGGCTGCGAACTGAGGGTCCGTGCGGAACGGGTGACCGCCAACGCCAGCAGCGGGTGGAGCTACACGACGGTGATCGCCGACGCGGCAGGTCCGCTGACGACGGTGCCGAACGGTGAGAGCACGGAACTGCGCTGGGTGCCCGAGGGCGAGGTGTCGGGGTTGCTGCTGCACCCGGGTTTCGCGGCGAGCTGGCCGCAGTTGAGGAGCACGCCGGTCCGGCTGCTGCTGGACACCGCGAACGTGCTGGGTTCGCGGCCGAACGGATGGTGGAGGGACCGGGCGGGGGCGACCGGCGAACTGCTCGCCGCGCTGGCGGCGACGCTGCCGAGGACCATCGAGCTGCCGGACGGCGGATTCGGCTGGCTGCCGCGGATCGAGGCTGTCCTGGAGGGTCAGGCGCGCACCGTCACGGCGGTGGACGCCCGGGTGCCCGTGCACGTGGCCGCGGGCAGCGGGGACGACGAACTGGCCCTGCTGGCGGGCACCGAGCTGGCGATGGCCGCGGGCGGCGGCATCGGCCACCCGGCCTTCGGCGGCGTCGATCAGCACCTGACCGCCGTGGTCACCGCGGACCGTGGGCTGCGCGAGCGCCTGCCGGAGACGGTCGTGCAGCTGTCGCCGTCGACCGTGCTGGGGTGGCTGGACTGAGTCGTGCCCTCCTGGCGGGTGGAAACCCAGGACAAAGTGGTTGCTTTGGTCGGCGCCATCGTTCGAATTCGTCTAGCTTTCAAGTGATCTGAGTCCTCTCGGTCCTAGCAGAAGCTGGAGCGCGATATGACCTACGACGACCCGACCGCGACAGGTGTCGAGGCGGCCCCGCCCGCTGCGACCCCGAACCCCGATTTCCCCTACTACAACGGGATTCCCCAGACCATCACCGGCAGGCAATGGTGGATCATCACGGGCGCCGTCGCGGTCGGGTTCTCATTCATCATGTTCTGGCCCTTCGGCGACGCCTGGAGTCACTGGGTTCCTGCCCTCGCGCTCCCCGCGATCCCGCTGCTCGTGCTGCGCCACTTCGCGCCGGACCACTGGACGGCGATCTTCCGCCGGGTCGGGGTCCGTGACGTTCTCCTGATGGTCGGGATCTTCGTCCTCAACTTCCTCGTGACCATCGGTGTCGGGGCGCTGCTGACGGCGTTCACGGACGCCGAGGCCAACCCAGGCGCCGACGGCCTCGCCGATGCGTCGACGACCGAACGGATCCTGTTCTTCATACAGGCCATCCCGCAGTTGCTCGGCGAGGAACTCCTGACGATCCTGCCTCTGCTGGGGCTCATGTACTACTTCTACACAAAGCTGAAGTGGTCGCGGAGGACCGCGATGATCCTGGGCTGGCTGATCACTGCGGTGATCTTCGGGGCCGTCCACCTGCCCACCTACGACTGGAACGTGGCCCAAGCCCTCATCGGTATCGGAATCGCGCGGCTGGTCCTGTCCCTCGCGTTCCTCATCACCAAGAACATCTGGGTTTCCACGGGCGCCCACATCCTCAACGACTGGGCGATCTTCGCAGGCAGCATGTCCTGACCGGGGTGCTAGCGGCGGACGGCGTTGCGGGACAGCGCTTCGGCCAGCGAACGGGCCGCCGCCTGTGGGTCGCGCGCCTCGGTGATCGCCCGCACCACCACGATGCGCTCGGCCCCGGCCTCGAGGATCTCGGGCAGCCGTTCCTCGTCGATGCCGCCGATCGCGAACCACGGGCGGGTCGGGTGCGAGTCGGCGGTCGAGCGGACCAGGTCGATGCCCGAGGCGGTCCGGCCGGGCTTGGTCGGGGTGGCCCAGACCGGCCCGGTGCAGAAGTAGTCGACGTCGTCCTCGATGGAGGCGAGCTGTGCCTGCGCGCGGCTGTGCGTCGAGCGGCCGATCACCACGTTCGGGCCGAGGATCCGGCGGGCGTAGTGCACCGGCAGGTCGCCCTGGCCGAGGTGCAGGACGTCGGCGCCCGCGGCCAGTGCCAGGTCGGCACGGTCGTTCACGGCGAGCAGCGCGCCGTGCCTGCGAGCGGCCGCGGCGAGCTCGGCCAGCGCGCCCAGCTCCTCCTGGGTCTCCATCGGGCCGAGCTTCCGCTCGCCCGCCGACCCCTTGTCGCGCAGCTGGATGATGTCGACGCCGCCGGACAGCGCGGCCTCGGCGAACTTCGCGAGGTCGCCTTTGTCGCGTCGAGCGTCGGTACAGAGATACAGACGGGCGGTGGCGAGGCGTTCTCGAGGGGTGAGGTGCCTGCCGGAATGCGAGGGGTGCACGCTCTCAACGGTAGTCTCTACGCAGAGAGAAGTGACACGGGAGTCCCGGCGAACGCGGGGCTGAGAGGGGGCCGCGAGCCCCGACCGTCATACCTGACCCGGATCATGCCGGCGCAGGGAGTGAGGTGGAGTAGTGAGCAGAACCGTCGCGGTGATCGGTGGCGGCGCGATCGGTCTGTCGATCGCGTGGCGTGCCGCCCAGGCAGGCTGGAGCGTCACCGTCCACGATCCGGCGCCCGCATCCGGGGCGTCGTGGGTGGCGGGCGGGATGCTGGCACCGCTGTCGGAGGGCTGGCCGGGCGAGGACGCGGTCCTGCAGGTCGGGGCAGCCTCGCTGGCCCGCTGGCCCGACTTCGGCGCCGAACTCGAGACCCTGTCCGGCGAAACGTTGTTCACCTCCCATGGCTCGCTCACCGTCGCGCTGGACGCGGCCGACGCCGCGGACCTGCGGACCGTGGCCGAGTGGATCGCCGGCCAGGGCTACGAGCTGGAACTGCTCTCGCGCGCGCAGATCCGGGCCGCTCAACCGTCGCTGGCCCCCAACATCCGGCTGGCCCTGCTCGCCGCCACCGAGTCCGCCGTCGACAACCGCGCGCTGATCGCGGCACTGCGGTCGGCCTGCGTCGCGGCGGGGGTGGAGTTCGTCGCCGAGGCGGTCACCGATCCAGGGGCGTTGGCCGCCGACCAGGTGGTGGTGTCCGCCGGCACCGCGTCCGCGCGGCTGTGGCCAGGGCTGCCGGTCCGGCCGGTCAAGGGCGAGATCCTGCGGTTGCACCGCAGGCCAGGGGTGGCGCCCGCCCCGACCATGACCATCCGCGGCAGCGTGCACGGGCGTCCGGTGTACCTGGTGCCGCGCGGCGACGGCCTGGTGGTCGGCGCGACCCAGCACGAGTCGGGGGAGGACACCCAGGTCACCGTCGCCGGGGTCCGCGACCTGATCGCCGACGCGCAGACGCTGATGCCGAGCATCGGGGAGTACGAGCTGCACGAGTGCGCCGCCGGACTTCGCCCGATGAGCCCCGACAACCTGCCGATCATCGGCCGGGTGTCGGACCGGGTGGTGCTGGCCACCGGGCACGGGCGCAACGGCGTGCTGCTGACCCCGCTGACCGCGGACGCGGTGGTCGCCGAGCTGGACGGCGCGCCGTTGGCGGAGGCCAAGAGCGCCTCCCCGGAACGTTTCACCTTCAACGATGAGTGAGGACTCGATGACGAACACACCGGTGAACATCGGGATCACCGTCAACGGCGAGGACCATCAGCTGTCCGAGCCGCTGACCGTGGCCCAGCTGCTGGAGCACCTCGGCCTGCCCAGCAAGGGCATCGCGGTCGCGGTGGATGGTGCGGTGTTCCCGCGGGCATCATGGGACACCCCGGTCGGCAAGGGCTGGGAGATCGAGATCCTGACGGCGGTGCAGGGTGGCTGAGCCG
Source organism: Rhodococcus sp. MTM3W5.2 (assembly GCF_001984015.1). Taxonomy (NCBI): domain Bacteria; kingdom Bacillati; phylum Actinomycetota; class Actinomycetes; order Mycobacteriales; family Nocardiaceae; genus Rhodococcus; species Rhodococcus sp. MTM3W5.2. The sequence continues at coordinate 922,704 of NZ_CP019572.1, forward strand.
TTCGCCGCAGATCGTCTGACCATCGCCGGTCGCGGCTTCGGCTCCCGATTGATCATGGGCACCGGTGGCGCGGCGAACCTCGCGGTGCTGGAGGAGGCGCTGGTCGCGTCCGGCACGGAGCTGACCACCGTGGCGATGCGCCGCGTCGACGCGGCGGGCGGCACCGGGGTGCTCGACCTGCTCCGCAAGCTGGACATCGCCCCGCTGCCCAACACCGCCGGCTGCCGCGGCGCCGCCGAGGCGGTGCTCACCGCACAGCTCGGCCGGGAGGCGCTGGAGACCGACTGGGTGAAGCTGGAGGTCATCGCCGACGAGCGCACCCTCCTGCCCGATGCGATCGAATTGGTATCTGCCGCAGAACAACTCGTCGACGACGGATTCATCGTGCTGCCGTACACCACCGACGATCCGGTGCTGGCCCGGCGGCTCGAGGATGTCGGGTGCGCGGCGGTGATGCCGCTCGGTGCGCCGATCGGGACCGGACTCGGCATCTCGAACCCGCACAACATCGAGATGATCGTGGCGGCGGCCGGGGTCCCGGTGATCCTCGACGCGGGCATCGGCACCGCGAGCGACGCGGCGCTGGCCATGGAGCTCGGGTGCGACGCCGTCCTCCTCGCGACCGCGGTGACCAGGGCCAAGGACCCGGCGCTGATGGCATCGGCGATGGCGTCCGCGGTGACCGCCGGTTACCTGGCCCGTCGCGCCGGACGGATCCCGAAGCGGTTCTGGGCACAGGCGTCCTCACCCGACCTCTGACCCCGACCGACCGCCGCGCACCCTCAGGGTCGGGTCATCCCTAGGTATGACACGGGACGCGACCTGCGGGCGATGTGCGCGGGCCCGGACTGAGGAATCCTTCACGTCATGATTGAAGTGAGGGGTTTGACGAAAGAGTTCGGGCCCACGAAGGCGGTCGAAGACCTGACCTTCACGGTTCAGCCCGGCATGGTGACCGGATTCCTCGGACCGAACGGTGCCGGTAAGTCCACGACGATGCGGATGATCCTCGGCCTCGACCGGCCGACCGCGGGAACCGCGCTGATCGACGGCAAGCCGTACCACGACCTGAAGCAGCCGCTCCGGACCGTCGGCGCGCTGCTGGACGCGAAGTGGGTGCACCCCAACAGGTCCGCGAAGGCGCACCTGCAGTGGATGGCGGCGTCCAACGGGATCCCGATGTCCCGTGTCGACGAGGTGCTGCGGCTGGTGGGCCTGACCGAGGTCGCGGGCAAGAAGGCCGGCGGGTTCTCGCTCGGCATGTCCCAGCGGCTCGGACTGGCTGCCACCCTGCTCGGTGACCCGAAGGTCCTGCTGTTCGACGAGCCGGTCAACGGGCTCGACCCCGAGGGCATCGTCTGGATCCGAAAGTTCATGCAGCGCTTGGCGGCCGAGGGGCGCACGGTGCTGGTGTCCAGTCACCTGCTCTCCGAGATGGCGCTCACCGCGGAGCATCTCGTGGTGATCGGTCGGGGACGCCTGATCGCCGACACGACCGTCAAACAGTTCGTCGACCGGTCGTCCGAATCGACCGTGCGGGTGCGCAGCCCTCAGCTGGATGCGCTGCGGAGCGCGCTGACCTCGCAGGGGCTCACGGTCCGCGAGGACGGCACCTCCGAACTCGGTGGCGCGCTCATCGTGCTCGAGGCGACCACCGACGTCGTCGGCCAGATCGCGGGCGCCCAGGGAATCGTCTTGCACGAGTTGGCAGCCCAGCAGGGGTCCCTGGAGGACGCCTTCATGAAACTGACGGGGGACGATGTGCAGTACCACGCTGCAGGCGTCGACGAAGTGATGGGAGGGGCGCTCTGATGGGTGTCGTGAACGCAGAACGGATCAAGCTCACCTCGACCCGGTCGCCGTGGTGGTGCACCGTCGCGATCATCGTGCTCGGCCTCGGCCTGGCCGCGGTGATCGGGCTGAGCGCCAAGGCCAGTTACAACACCTTCCTGGACCAGATCGCGGAGGGCGAGAAGCCCGACTTCGAGCCGTTCCTGCCCACGCTCGCGGACGCGGTCGGCGGGGTGTCCGGGTTCGGCGTGCTGGTCCTGATGATCCTCGCGGCCCTCGCGGTGACGAGCGAGTACCGGTTCGGCATCATCCGCACCACCTTCCAGGCCGTGCCGAAGCGCGATTCCGTGCTCATCACCAAGGCAGGCCTGATCGGCGGCTTCGGTGCACTTCTGACCTTCGTGCTCACCTTCGGTGCTTACGCGATCGCGAAGGCGACGGCGGGATCCGATGCGGGTGCGGCGCTGAAACTGTCCGGGTCCGAGGCCTGGCGGGCGATCTACGGCGTGCCGATCTACGCCTTCCTGTGTGTGGTGCTCGCGGTCGCGGTCGGCACCCTGCTCCGGCAGTCGGCGGGTGCCATCGCGCTGCTGCTGCTCTGGCCGCTGATGATCGAGAACCTGTTCAGCCTGTTCGGGCGGTTCGGCGAGAACATCAAGCCGTTCCTGCCCTTCATGAACGCGAACAACTTCCTCGGTGCGCCGCAGGGCGTCGATTTCCACTGGGGACCGTGGGGCAGCCTGGTGTACTTCGCGGCCTTTGTCGCGGTGGTCTTCGGACTCGCCCTGTTCACCGTGAACCGCCGCGACGCCTGAATCCGCGGCCACACCACGAGCGTGCGCGCCCGGTACCCGATCTCGGGTACCGGGCGCGCACGTGTGTTTTGGGGCCGATCCGCCGCCGGCGCGCAGTACGCTCGGCAAATGCGACAGTCCATTCGGGCACGGGTCGGAGCATCTACCGCAGCAATGCTGGCCGGGATCGCGCTGGTATCCGGGTGCGGACGGGACGAGGAGGAGTCGCCGCCCGCACCGCCGGTCGACGGGCAGTCGCTGGCGGCGGCCGTCGGCGGCGACGCCGTCGCCGCGCACATGGAGGCGCTCGAGCGGATCGCCACGGACAACGGGGGCAACCGGGCCGCGGGGACCGCGGGCTACGACGCCAGCGTCGACTACGTCGCCGACCGGCTCCGGGATGCAGGCTTCGAGGTGTCCACCCCCGAGTTCGACGTGGACCGCTTCATCGCCGGGCCGGTGGAACTGCGGGCGGGGGATCGCCAGTTCACCGCCGGCACCCTGGAGTACTCGCCTGCGACGCCGCCGGAGGGGATCACGGCGCGGACCCTTGCCCTGCCGGACGACGGCAGCCCCGGCTGCGAGGCGACCGACTACGACGGGCTCGACGCCGCAGGCGCGATCGTGGTGGTCCGGCGCGGGGTCTGCCCGTTCTCGGCGAAGGAGCAGACGGCCGCCGATCGCGGCGCCGTCGCCATCGTCGTGGTCAACAACGAGGACGGCCCGCTGGCAGGCGGCACACTGGGGGAGGACACGGACCCGCGGATCCCCGCCGTGAGCGTGCCGGGCTCCGAGGGCTCGGCGGTCGCGGCCGCACCGGAGCTCTCGCTGAAGCTGGAGGCGGTCACCGAGGCCGCCAGGAGCCGAAACGTGATCGCGCAGACCACGACCGGGTCGACGGAGAACGTGGTGCTGGTCGGCGCGCACCTGGACAGCGTCGAGAAGGGCCCGGGGATCAACGACAACGGCTCCGGGTCGGCCGCGGTGCTCGAGACCGCGCTGCGGCTGGGCAGCGCGCCGAACGTGACGAATGCGGTGCGCTTCGCCTGGTGGGGCGCGGAGGAACTGGGCCTGGTCGGATCGGAGCGGTACGCCGAGGGGCTCGACGAGGGTGAACGCGAGGACATCGCGCTGTACCTGAACTTCGACATGCTCGGCTCGCGGAACGCCGGGTACTTCACCCTCGACGGCGACGATTCCGACCAGGACGGCGCCGGACCGGGACCTCAGGGTTCCGACGCGATCGAGCGAACCCTTGGCGGCTACCTCGCCTGGCGCGGGATCGTTGCGGACGGAACCGATTTCGACGGCCGATCCGATTACGGCCCGTTCATCGAGATGGGGATACCGTCGGGTGGGGTGGACAGCGGGGCGGACGAGCGCAAGTCCGAGGAGCAGGCACTGAAGTGGGGCGGCACCGCGGGCGAGACCTTCGATCCCGGCTACCACTCGCCGGAGGACACCCTGGCGAACGTGGACCGGGCGGCGCTGGCGCAGAACGCGTCGGCGGTGGCGTTCGGCGTCGGTACCTACGCGAACTCCATCGACGGCCCGGACGGGGTTCCAGCCCGGGCGGACCGGGCGAAGGCGCGGGAGGGCGCCGGACAATGACCCCGATAGTATCTGTGACTCTGAGTTACACTTTGGCCTGTGACTGAGGACCCCTCGACCTCGGGCGTCGACCCCACCGACGCGAGCGACCGCGGCGCCACGTCTGGGCGCTCCGCGGGCTCCGCGCCTGCGCGCCGCAGCAAGCCCGAGGCCGTCGCCCGGTGGGTCCGCGGGGTCAACACCCGACCGCAGGTGGTCGACGCGTTCCGCAAGGTCCGCCGGGCACTGCCGGGCGACCCGTCCTTCGGCGATCCGCTGTCCACGGCGGGACCCGGCGGCGTGCGGGCGATGGCCAGGGCGGCCGACCGGTTCCTCGACGACGGACCCGGTGCCTCCCGCGAGGTGAGCCTCGGTGCGCTCCAGGTCTGGCAGGCACTGCTCGAGCGGACCGGTCGCGGCCGTGGCCCGCGCGAGGTGACCATCGTCTTCACCGACCTGATCGGATTCTCGAGCTGGTCGCTCGGCGCGGGCGACGAGGTGACCCTCGAGCTGCTGCGGGAGGTCGCGAAGGCGGTCGAGACTCCGATCGTCGACCGCGGCGGCCAGGTGGTCAAGCGGATGGGCGACGGGCTGATGGCGGTCTTCGCCAGGCCGGACCGCGCCGTCGAGGCGATGTTCGCCGCCCGTGCCCAGCTCGCGGAGGTGGAGGTGGAGGGCTATCGACCGCGGATGCGGATCGGTGTGCACACCGGGTCGCCCCGGCAGATGGCATCCGACTGGCTCGGCGTGGACGTGAACGTGGCCGCTCGCATGATGGAACTCGGCGGGGACGGCAACGTCATCGTCTCCGAGACCACGCTGGCGGCGCTCGAGCCGGGGTTCCTCGCGGACCTGGGCGCTGCTGCCAAGCCCTACCGGCGGGGGCTGTTCGCCGCCCCGATGCGCGGGGTCCCGGACGGCCTGCGCATTTTCACCGTCCAGGCACGATGAGGTCGGGCATTGCCACCCGTGGCGCCGTCGGCGGACACTGGATGAATGGTTGACAGGGAGCAACGCACACCCTTTTACGGGGTGGTGATGATTCTCGCGGCGCTCGGGGCCTCGATGGCGGTCAGTTACTACGGGCCGGCTTGGTTCCGCGTCACGGTCTACATCCTCGCGGTGTTGGTGGTCCTGGTCGGAGGCGTCATGACCTTCAGGGACTACTCGCGCTGACGTTGCGCGTGCTGTGCGCGTCGCCCCGGTTCGGGAGGGGCGACGCGCACAGACGCGTCAGTGCAGGCGCCAGAGCGGGGAGACCGGACCGTGGCCGGCGCCCAGGTCGTATGACGCGGCCAGGCATCGCGTCACCCACTCCTTGCCGAACGCGACCGCCTCGGGCATCGAGTACCCGTTTGCCAGCGCGCACGCGATCGCCGCGGCCAGGGTGTCCCCGCCGCCGTGATCGTTCCCGGTGTCGATCCGCGGGCTGGTGAACTCGTGGAAGACATCGCCGTCGAAGAGCAGGTCGGTGCTCGAGGTCGAGGTGCGCAGGTGCCCGCCCTTGACCAGCGACCACTGCGCCCCGAGCCCGTGCAGCGCCTCGGCGGCCCGACGGGCGGAGACGTCGTCGACCACGTCGATCCCGGTGATGAGCCTGACCTCGTCCAGGTTCGGCGTCACCAGCGAGGCGATCGGGATCAGGGTGTGCCGGACCGCGTCGAGCGCCTCAGCGTGCAGCAGGGGATCGCCGTGCATGGACGCACACACCGGGTCGACGACCAGCGGCACCGCATGCCCGCGCCCGATGCCCACCTCACCACAGACCTCCGCGACGGCCTCGATGATCGCGGTGGACGCGAGCATCCCGGTCTTGGCCGCCCCGACTCCGATGTCGCCGACCACCGACCGCACCTGGTCGGCGACGATCTGCGGCGGGATCTCGTGGAAGCCGCTCACCCCGACCGAGTTCTGCACCGTCACCGCGGCGACGGCGACGCAGGCGTGCACGCCGCACATGGCCATCGTCCGGGAGTCGGCCTGGATGCCCGCACCGCCGCCGGAGTCGGTTCCGGCGATGGTGAGGACGCGGATCGGGGTCTGTCCGTCCGGGGTCAGCGGCAGCAAATTCACGCGTGCGAGCCTATCCACCGGCAGGAACGACGGGCAGGTAGACCTGGTTGCCGTGGTCCGCGAACTCCGAGGACTTCTCCGCCATGCCGTCGGCGATCATCCGGTCGATGTCCTCCTGCGTTTCGAGCCCGTTCTGCTCGGCGTACTCGCGCACGTCCGCGGAGATCCGCATGGAGCAGAACTTCGGCCCGCACATCGAGCAGAAGTGCGCGGTCTTCGCCGGCTCCGCGGGCAGGGTCTCGTCGTGGTATTCGCGGGCGGTGTCCGGATCCAGCGACAGCGCGAACTGGTCGCGCCAGCGGAACTCGAAGCGTGCCCTCGACAGCGCGTCGTCGCGCTCCTGGGCCCGCGGGTGCTGCTTGGCGAGGTCGGCGGCATGCGCGGCGATCTTGTAGGTGATGACGCCGACCTTCACGTCGTCCCGGTTGGGCAGGCCGAGGTGTTCCTTTGGTGTCACGTAGCAGAGCATCGCGGTACCAGCCTGCGCGATCATGGCCGCGCCGATCGCCGAGGTGATGTGGTCGTAAGCGGGCGCGATGTCGGTGGCGAGCGGGCCGAGGGTGTAGAACGGCGCCTCCTCGCACAGCTCCTCCTCGAGTCGGACGTTCTCCACGATCTTGTGCATCGGGACGTGCCCGGGGCCCTCGATCATCACCTGCACGCCATGGGATTTCGCGATCTTGGTCAGTTCGCCGAGGGTTCGCAGCTCGGCGAACTGTGCCTCGTCGTTGGCGTCCGCGATCGACCCGGGACGCAGCCCGTCGCCGAGCGAGAAGGTCACGTCGTATTCGCGCAGGATCTCGCAGAGTTCCTCGAAGTGTGTGTACAGGAACGACTCTCGGTGGTGTGCCAGGCACCAGGCCGCCATGATGGAGCCGCCGCGCGAGACGATCCCGGTGACCCGCTTGGCGGTCAGCGGAACGTACCGCAGCAGCACCCCGGCGTGCACGGTCATGTAGTCGACGCCCTGCTCGCACTGCTCGATCACGGTGTCGCGGTAGATCTCCCACGTCAGTGCGGTCGGGTCCCCGTTCACCTTTTCCAGTGCCTGGTAGATCGGCACCGTGCCCACCGGCACCGGCGAGTTGCGCAGGATCCATTCGCGGGTCTGGTGGATGTCCTTGCCGGTGGACAGGTCCATGATGTTGTCCGCGCCCCATCGGGTGGCCCAGACCATCTTCTCGACCTCCTCGGCGATGGAGGAGGTGACCGCGGAGTTCCCGATGTTCGCGTTGATCTTCACCAGGAACCGCTTGCCGATGATCATCGGTTCGGACTCGGGATGTTTGTGGTTCGCGGGGATGACGGCCCGTCCAGCGGCCACCTCCTCGCGCACGATCTCGGCCGAAACTCCTTCGCGGGCAGCGCAATAGCGCATCTCTGCGGTGATGATCCCGGCCCGGGCCCATGCCAGCTGGGTGCGTGCGAGATTGGGTCCGCCGCTGCCGCCGATGTCGACGGCCTCCGGCTTGACCCAGCCGTCGCGGGTCTTCGGGAGGCCTGCCTCGAGGTCGATGGTCGCCCGCGCGTCGGTGTACGGGCCAGAGGTGTCGTACAGGTCGAGGTGTTCGCCGTTGGTCAGGTGGACCCGACGGACCGGCACGGACAGCCCGTCGACGGTCAGGTACTGCTTGCTGCTGCCCTCGATGGGGCCGGTGGTGACGGTGGTGACGGTGGTTCCGGAAACAGAGGTGTCCCTCATGCGTGCTCTCCCTACGCCGGCATTACCCGGTCAGGTTCAACGGTCGACGGCCCTAGCCGTCCTCTCAGCCCGCTGGTGCGAGCCCCCGTGGGTTGTGTAGTTGTCGGGCACGACCCTAGGGCACCGCGCGTGAGCGGTCGAGCGCGGGCGGGCCGTGGAGACTTCTTGGCGCAAATCGCCGGCGCAGGAGCGACCGCGTGCCTATAGTGGCGTAAATCACATTGTGATTACGGATCGGGCAAGGAGACGGGCACATGATCACGGAATCGCCGACGGCAGAGGTGACGAACAATGCAGGTCAGAACCGGTTTGAGCTGAGGCTCAACGGGGACCTCGTCGGCATTCTCGGTTATTACGACTTGGACACACGGAGCGCGAAGCGATCCTCGGCAGCGACGCCGGTGGTCTCCTTCATGCACACCGTGATCGTCGAGGACTTCGGTCACCGGGGGCTCGCCGCGGTGATGGTGCGCCGGGCCCTCGACGCGGCGCGGGGCTACGGCTGGAAGATCCGGCCGGTCTGCACCTATCTCCAGCGATTCGTCGCGGACAACCCCGAGTACCGGGACCTCATCGTCCCCGTGTGAGAACTTCGGGTGCCGATTCGGCCACGATTCGATGGTGACTGGGCAACAAATCGCACCATCGGCCCCAAATCGGGCGACTGGGCCGGGGCGGGACTGCTTCCATGGTGAGGTGTCTCACATCTTCAAGCGACCTCCCGTCCCGGCAGCGGTGGTGACTGCGCCCGCCCCTGTCCTCGCGAACCCGGCGCTCGCGCGCGTCGTGGACAACCCCTCGCACGCCCGCTTCGACCTCTGGGTCGGCGACGAACTGATCGGCATCCTCGGCTATCGCGGCGGGGGGATTCGACCGAGTTCACGGGCGGGCGCGGGGAGGTGGTCGCGCTCATGCACACGGTCGTCAAGGAGGAATACGGCGGTCGCGGCTGGGCCGCCGTGCTGGTCGGCGACGTGCTGGCGCTGTCGAGGGAACGCGGTTGGCGGTTGCGGCCGGTCTGCACGTATGTGCAGCGCTACCTGGGCGCCCACCCGGAGGAACTGGACCTGATCGTCGACGAGGACTTCAGCCCGACCCCGAATTCGCCGTAGTCCGACACGGAGAGTGGCACTGACCCTATGCTTCCCCTGACCCGTGGCGGTCGGGGCTGGAAAACGGGCATCCGAAACAGATTTCGGCTTCCCCCGGCACCGCGGCTGCGGGCGTCATCTCATCGCTTCGCGTATCGACGCGCCGTGTAACTGGGGGAAGAATGACGATCGTTGCTGACGTGCGCGAGGGCGCCCAGGGCAGGTCGGCTCGAGCGGCCGGGATCCCGGCCGATGTCAGGGCGGGGACGGCCTCGCTGGCCGTCGCGCTCGGCGTCGCGGGGTTCGCACTTGCCTCGGTGGCCGTCGCGCCGCCCGCGCAGGCGGGCCCGATCCGGGAGTTCGCCAAGTTCGTCGCGACCCAGGTCGAGGCCAGCACCGCGCAGATCAAGCTCGAGTCCGGACGGTTCGTCCGGGACACCCAGACGAACGCCATCGCCGCGGTGAACGAGGCGGGCCGTGTCCTGGAGAACCTCCCGTTGCGCATCGAGGTCGACGGCGCGATCCAGGGCATCACCTATTCCATCGCCGAGGGCGGCAAGGTCGTGTCGGCGGTCGTCGACACCGCGATCGACGCCGGGGTCGTGGTGGCGGCGGAGGTCGTCAACCAGGCCGGTGCCTTCGCCGAGGAGTGCGTGAAGTCCGGCGTGAAGCCCGCGATCGCGGGAGCACTGTCCGGCGCCGTGACCGCGGCATCCGCCGCGGGTGTGGCCGCGGGTCCGGCCGGGCTGGTCGGCGGAGTGGCCGTGGGTGCCGCCTCGGGTGCGGTGACAGGCTTCGCGGGAGGCTGCGCGGACGGCCTGGTCAGGGAGCTCGTCCGCTAGGTGATCGCCGGTCCGCGCGTCAGTGCGCGCGGACCGCGAGTCGCCAGAGTGAGACGACCTCGGCAGCGCGGACGGCGGCCAGAGGGTCGCGTCCGTCCGTTCCGCGTCCCTCCGGGCGGGCGCCGCTCGCGCGCGGGTGCCTCGGCCGGGTGTCGGTGCGGCCCAGCACCGTCAGGCCCGCCTGCTCGAACTGGTCCGTCAGCTGTGCTCGTGTGCGCAGGCCGAGGCGCTCGGCCAGGTCGGAGAGCACCAGCCAGCCCTCGCCGCCGGGGTTGAGATGATCCGGCAGGCCCCGGATGAACTCGGCGAGCATGTGCCCCTTGCGGTCGAACACGCCCAGCTCGATCGAGGACGTCGGGGCGGCGGGCACCCACGGCGGGTTGCACACCACGAGGTCTGCCGTGCCGGCCGGGTACACGTCGGTGCGGACCAGCTCCACCCGGTCGGCGAGGCCGAGCCGCTGCAGATTGTCGGTCGCGCAGGCCACCGCGCGGGGTTCGATGTCCGTGGCCACCACCCGTTCGACGCCCCGACGTGCCAGCACGGCCGCCAGCACGCCGGTCCCGGTGCCGAGATCGAATGCCGTTCCTGCGGTGGGCAACTGCGCCTCCGCGACCAGGTCGACGTACTCGTTCCTGGTGGGAGCGAACACGCCGTAGTGCGGGTGGATCCGTGCCCCGAGGGCGGGGACCAGCACGCCGCGCCGCCGCCACTCGTGCGCGCCGACCGCCCCGAGCAGTTCCTGCAGGGAGGCCACGCTCGGCTCGGCCGCCTCGCCGTACGCCTCCCGGCACGCGTCCCTGATGTCGGGAGCGCGGCGGAGGTCGATGCCGAAGTCCGTGCCGAGTTCGATCAGGATCATGCTCAGGATGCGGGTGCGGTGCGCCCTGGCCTGCCGATGCCGGTGAAAGGTCACGGCGAGGTCGGGATCGGGCTTGACCTGCTGCCGGTCGAGCCGGCGCTTGAGCGCGTCGAGCAGTTGCCTGGCGCCGAGGAAGTCGCCGCGCCAGAGGATCGCGGTGCCCTCGGACGCGAGCCGCATCGCATCGTCGGCGCGGAGTTCGTCGCCGAAGGTCTCGACCTTCTTCGGCGGCTTGACGCTGCTGTTGGACCGCCACGGCGCCGCATGGCGTTCGCCGGCCTCGAACCATTCGACCTCGGTGCGGTGTGGCTGATCGCGCGGGGTCTCCACGGCGGACTCCTAGCGAATGGGGGCGGCGCGACGCCTGCGAAGCACGCCCGGACCGGGCGGACACGGTGGATGAATCGTAGACCGGGCGGGGGAGCGTCCGAAATTTGAGAGCACTGCTCTTGTTTTCTCCGGCATGGTGGTGAACACTGCTCATAAGAGAGAGCGCTGCTCTCGTAATTGAGGAGGCAAGCATGATCGACACGGCACAGCGGGTGGGTACCGATCGCGCACGGGTCGCGGCGGCGGCGTTGTTCGGTGTGGCGGGGTGCTGTTCCTGCTCTACCCCGCGGTCCGGCCCTACTCGGACTACCTGAACCAGACCACCATGGACGGCGCGCGGGCCTACGCGTCCGGTGCGTGGGTCGCGGCGCACTTCTTCGGGATGATCGGGTTCCTGCTGCTCGGCCTCGCCGTGCAGGCGCTGCGGGAGATCCTCCGCGGCACCGACGGGGACCGTGCCGGCATCGCCGCGACCGTGCTGACCTGGGTCGGGGTCGGCCTGACCCTGCCCTACTACGGCGCCGAGGACTTCGGCCTGCACGCGATCGGCGGGCGCGCGGTCGCGGACGGGACGCCCGAGTTGCTCGACCTGGTCGACGGCGTTCGCGGCGGCGGCACCCAGATGGCCATGTTCACTATCGGGCTGCTGTTGGTCGCCGCGGGCGCGGTCACCGCGGCGGTGGGGATCTGGCGGTCCGGGGCGCTGGCCCGATGGAGCGGGGTCCCGCTCGCGGTCGGGTTCGCCCTGTTCATCCCGCAGTTCTTCGGCAGCCCGTGGATGCGCGTCGCGCACGGGGTGCTCGTGGCGGCGGGCGCGCTGTGGCTGGCCGCCGAACTGCTGCGCGCTCGCCGCGTCTCCGGCTAGTCCAGCTCGACCACGACCGGGGCGTGGTCGCTGGCGCCCTTGCCCTTGCGCTCCTCGCGGTCGATGGACGCGCCGGAGACCCGTTCGGCCAGCGCCGGGGAGCCGAGCACGAAGTCGATCCGCATGCCCTGACGCTTCGGGAACCGGAGCTGCGTGTAGTCCCAGTACGTGTAGACGCCGGGGCCGGGGGTGAACGGGCGGGCGACGTCGGCGAAGCCCGCGTCCTGGAAGGCGTCGAAGGCGTCGCGTTCCGGCTGCGAGGTGTGCGTCTTGCCCTCGAACAGCGCCGGGTCCCAGACGTCCTCGTCGGTCGGTGCCACGTTCCAGTCGCCGACCAGCGCGATCTGGGCGCTGGGGTCCTGCGCCAACCACTTCGCGGCGTCGTCGCGCAGGGTGGCCAGCCAGTCCAGCTTGTACGCGTAGTGCGGGTCGCTGAGCTCGCGCCCGTTCGGCACGTACAGGCTCCACACCCGGACCCCGCCGCAGGTGGCGCCGATGGCCCTGGCCTCGACGACCGGGGTCGCGATGTCGAGAGTGTCCGCCGCGGGTTTGGCGAAGCCCGGCTGTCCCTCGAAGCCGACCTGCACGTCCTCGAGCCCGACGCGGGAGACGATCGCGACGCCGTTCCACTGGCTCAGTCCGACGTGGGCCACCTCGTAGCCGAGCTCGGTGAACCGTTCCGTCGGGAACTGGTCGTCACGGCACTTGGTTTCCTGGATCGCCAGCACGTCGGTGTCGGTGCGCACCAGCCAGTCCACGACCCGGTCGGTGCGGGCCCGGACCGAGTTCACATTCCACGTCGCCAATCGCATTCGAGGCAGCCTAGTGCGACGGCGACGGCGCCCCCCGGTGGGTCCGGAGGGCGCCGTCGTTCGTGGACACTCGTGCGGCTACCAGGCGGTGCCGGGTGCCGCCGCGTAGCGGTACCGGTGATGGTCGAGCATCCCCATCGTGCGGTACAGGGCGATCGCCGCCTCGTTGTCCGCCACCACCTGGATGTACGCGTGCGTCGCGCCCCGGTCGCGGCCCCAGCGGATCATCTCCGCGCAGATCAGCATCCCGAGCCCGCGCCTGCGGTGGGCGGGCGCCACCTCCACCGCGCTCAGTCCGACCCAGCGTCGGCCGTCGGGCGCCTCGGTCACGGCGGCCCGCGCGATGGCGAGCAGTTCGGTGCTCGGGCTGCCGAGCCGGCCGAAGCCGAGCTCGCCGTCGCGGACCGACCCGAGCACCTCCGGGGCACAGTCCGGCAGCTTTGCCCCGTTGTGGTCGTACAGCGGCAGCCACTGATCGTCCGGTTCGCCGGACACCGTCACCAGCGAATCGCCGTCGGGCAGCGTGAGGTTCGCGATCTCCGCGGCCATCACCAGCACCTCGTCCGAGGTCTCCCAGTCAGCGGGGGCGTTGCCGAGGCGGTCCGGCAGCAACAATCGCAGCGGCTGATCGCGGTCGGCGTACCACTTCTGCAGGCGCTCGAGGGTGTCGCCGCTGTAGAGGTCGCCGATCCGGTCGGCCTTCCCGAGGGGAGACGCCGAGTTGGCGCGGCCGGTGAACCCGCCGCCGGATCGGGCCAGCCAGCCATTGATCCAGCTCTGCTCGAGGCCGGGCCAGCCATCGGCGGCGGCCAGCTCGAGCGCGCGGATCTCGCGGCTCAGGATCGGTCGGGCACCGATCGACTTGAGCGCGACGACCTTGTCGGGGACGACCTGCACCACTCGTCCGTCAGGGGCGCGGACCACGACGGCCGGTGTGAGCGACACCAACTCCCCGATGATGTCGGTCAGGGGCTGCGGGTAGCCGGGCGGCAATTCGTATCGCAACACCACCCGGCTACCGAGCACGATGTCAGTCATCGTGGCCGAAGGGATCCTCGACCGTGCCCGGCACCCAGCTCTTGCCCGGGACGCCCCAACCGGAGCGCTTGATGATCTTTTTCGCGGCCCTGGCGTTGCGGCCGATCAGCACGTCGACGTAGAGGAACCCGTCGAGGTGTCCGACCTCGTGCTGGAGCATCCGGGCGAAGAACCCCGTGCCCTCGATCTCCACGGGCGAACCGTCGGCCTCGGTGCCGGTCACCTTGGCCCAGTCGGCGCGGCCGGTCGGGAACTGCTCGCCGGGAACGGAGAGGCAGCCCTCCTCGTCGTCGTCGGGGTCCGGCATGGTCTCGGGGATCTCCGAGGTCTCGAGCACCGGGTTGACCACGGCGCCGCGACGGCGGATCGAGTTCCCGTCGCCGTCGACGTCGGGGCAGTCGTAGACGAACAGTCGCATCGGGACGCCGACCTGATTCGCCGCCAGGCCGACGCCGTTCGCGACGTCCATCGTCTCGTACATGTCAGCGATCAGCTCGGCGATTTCCGCCGGCGATTCGGTGACGGGCCGCGTGGGCTCATGGAGCACCGGATCGCCCACGATCCGGATCGGAAGTATTGCCATTTGAGCAAGGATAGTGGGGCGCCCGTACGCGACGCGCCAGCACCGCAACCAGGCCGCGCCCGTGCGGATCATGGTTGAATAATCCCCGGAAGAACAGATATGTAATTCGTTGCCCGGTAATCGTGAAGCCAGCCGGGTCGTCGGGGAACTTTGGTTTCGATGCATCACGCGAGAGCAGTGGCGTTGGGCGAGAGCTCGAAGTTGAGGGAGTGAGATGGACGGGGCAGCGGCGCGTAACCGGAATTCCGAGCAGACCGACCCGCAAGACGCGAACGCGATCGGCGAGGACGGACTGACCCGCCGCGACCACGACATCCTGTCCTTCGAGCGCCAATGGTGGAAGTACGCGGGCGCCAAGGAAGAGGCCATCAAGGAACTCTTCGACATGTCCGCCACCCGCTATTACCAGGTGCTGAACGCGCTGGTCGACCGCCCCGAGGCCCTCGCAGCCGACCCGATGTTGGTCAAGCGATTGCGCCGGCTGAGGGCGAGTAGGCAGAAGGCGCGCGCCGCACGTCGCCTCGGATTCGACATCACCTAGGTGTCGGCGGACGCGGCGCGGGATCTAAGGTCATTCGAGTGAGCACTCCTGAGCAGCCACCGAGCGGACCGCCGCTGCGTGCGTTCGCGATGGTCCTGATTGCGCTCGCGATCGCCTTTGCCGGCATCGGCGCCATGGCGCTCTCCGGAAACGATTCCGAGTCGGAGCAGCCCGAGACCACCTCGAGCGTGGCGCGGGTGGCGGGCAACGGGGCCGCGTCGGTCACCTCCGCCAAGCCGCCTGCCGCGGTCACCTCGGCCAGGCCGCCCGCAGCGATCACGTCGACAACGGCTGCCGCCGCCACCACGACCGCGCCGGTGCTGGACAAATCGGCGGTGTCGGTCCGGGTGCTCAACAACAGTACGGTCAGCGGCCTGGCCGCGCAGACCGCCAGGACCATCGAGTCCGATGGCTGGACCGTCGGCGAGACCGGCAACTACAGCGACGGCTCCGTGAGCTCGACCACCGTGTACTACTCGGCTTCGTCGCCTGCGGAGAAGGCGGCCGCGACGGAGATCGCCGCGACGCTCGGGGTGTCCGCCGAGCCGCGGTTCCCCGGCATCACGAGCGCGTCGCCCGGCGTCATCGTGATCGTCACCGCGCCCTAGGTGGACGCACCAGCGGACGACCGTTCCGCGCGCCTGTCTATGATCAGTTCACTTCCAGCCCATCTAGAAGGAGCGGTTTGATGGCCCTGCTTACCCGACGCGACTCGCACCTCGGCGGTGCCGAGAATGCACGCCGTTCCGCCCGCGTGTCCTGGCGCGTCGTCGCCCCGATGGTCGCGATCGCGGCCGTTGGCCTCACCGCGTGCTCCAACGGCCAGGAGCCGAGCGACGTCCCCGGCACCACCCCTCCGGTGTGGACGGGAGCGTCCGCGCCGGGCCACGGCGCGGCAGAGGGTGGCCACGGATCGGCCGCCGAAGAGGGCGCGATCGCCGTCGAACTCAAGGACGCGAAGGGTGCCGAGGTGGGTACCGTCCACTTCACCGAGGGTGACGGGTTCGTCCAGGTCTCGGTCGAGGCCGAGCACCTCACCCCCGGCTTCCACGGACTGCACATCCACGAGGTCGCCAAGTGCGAGGCGAACTCGGTGGCGCCGTCCGGCGGCGCGCCCGGCGACTTCCTTTCCGCCGGTGGACATTTCCAGGCGGAGGGTCACACCGGACATCCCGCGAGCGGCGACCTGACCTCGCTGCAGGTGCGCGAGGACGGCACCGCGGAGCTGGTCACCACCACCGACACCGTGACCCTCGAGGACCTGCGCAACCACGGCAAGGGCACCGCGATCGTCGTGCACGCCGGTGCGGACAACTTCGCCAACATCCCGACGCGGTACACCCTCCCGGAGAACGCTCCGGTGCCGGACCAGGCCACGCTGGCCACCGGTGATGCCGGCGGCCGCGTCGCCTGCGGCGTCATCGAGTAGACACTGATCGCCCCGGACGACCCCTCACCGCCACGGTGGGGGTCGTTCTGGTGTTCGCCGGTGCAGGTCCCGGTGGCGGCGGCAGCCGGATCGCTGTGGTTGGATTCGCAGTGTGGGAGTCCACTTTGCCGGTTCGCCCCGGCCGACAATCGGCGTCGAGTGGGAGATCGCCCTGGTCGACAAGGCCACCCGCGATCTCTCGAACACCGCGGGACAGATCTTCGACGCGGCGCACTCCCTCGCGGGAGGTGAGTCTCCTCGCCTGCACAAGGAGCTGCTCCGCAACACCGTCGAGCTGGTCACCGGGATCTGCGACACCGTCGGCGAGGCGATCGACGACCTGAGCGAGACCCTGCACCTGGTGCGCCGGGTCGCCGACCCGATCGGCGTCGACCTGTTCTGTGCGGGCACCCATCCGTTCGCGGAATGGTCCACCCAGCAGCTGACCCGCAGCCCGCACTACGACGAGATGATCGAGCGCACCCAGTGGTGGGGACGCCAGATGCTGATCTGGGGTGTGCACGTGCACGTCGGGATCTCCTCGGCCGATCGGGTCTTCCCGATCCTCAACGCGTTGCTCGTGAAGTACCCTCATCTGCTTGCGCTTTCGGCCTCGTCGCCGATGTGGACCGGCGTGGACACGGGGTACGCCAGCAACCGGGCGTTGATGTTTCAGCAACTGCCGACGGCGGGTCTTCCGTTCCAGTTCGAAACCTGGTCGCAGTTCGAGGGATTCGCCCACGACCAGATCAAGACCGGCGTCATCGACAAGCTCGGTGGGCTGCACTGGGACATCCGGCCGGCACCGCAGTGGGGGACCATCGAGGTGCGCGTCTGCGACGGCATCTCCACCAGGACCGAGCTGGGCGCGATCGTCGCCCTCATCCACTGCCTGGTGGTGTACTTCGACCGCAAGCTCGACGCGGGCGAGGAACTGCCGGGCATGCCGCCGTGGCACGTGCAGGAGAACAAGTGGCGGGCCGCGCGGTACGGGCTCGACGCGGAGATCATCCTCGACGCCGACAGCAACGAGCGGCTGGTCACCGACGACCTGGACGATCTGCTGGAGCAGCTGATGCCGGTCGCGAGGACTCTCGGTTGCGCCGACGAACTGGCGCGGGTGGCCGACATCCCCCGGCGCGGCGCGTCCTACCTCCGTCAGCGCGACGTCGCCGCGGCCTCCGGCGGTGACCTGACCCTCGTCGTCGACTCCCTGGTGAACGAGCTCGACACGTAAGGCCGCGTTCATGCTCCGTTTACTATGTACCGGTGCTGATCAACGACTCACCGGTCTCCGGGACCGGTCGGCTCTCGTTGCGGTCGCACACCATCCTCATCTCGGCGGGCGTGGTCCTGGTCGCGGCCCTGGTCGCCCTGCAACTGGTCGCGATGCGCTACGGGTTCGAGGGACCGCTGCACAGCCTGGCCAAGGATTTCGTCGGTACCCCCAAGTCGATGTCGCTGCCGTGGGCGGGATTCGCGCTCGCGCTGGTGGGGCTCACGAACCCGCAGCGGATCCGCGCGCTCGCCGCCGCGGTCGTCCTCGACCTGCTGTTCGCGGCGGGTCGGTTGCTGTTCGACGGGCCCGTCGCCATCGGGAACGGCCCCACCCTCGTGCTGACCGGGATCGGGCTCTACGCGGCGGTGGCCTGGACCGGCGAACAGCGTCGTAGCGCGCTGCGCGGCGTCGGGCTCGGCGCGCTGCTGATCCTGGCCACCAAGGTCGGCGACGTCTGGCTGCAGATCACCGTGCTGACCCGCCCGCTGGTGCTCGACGAATACGTGCAGCTCGCCGACCGGGCGCTGGGCAATCCGTCCTGGGTGATGGGCGGCGTGGTCGATGCGCTCGGCAGCGTGGGCTACGAGGTGCTGCACTGGGTGTACATCGAGCTGCCGGTCGCGGCGATCGTCGTCGCCCTGTATCAGCTCCGCAACGGCTGGCCGTCGCACTACCTGGTGCGCACCTTCCTGCTCATCGGGCTGATCGGTCCGCTGTTCTACCTGCTCTTCCCCGTGGTCGGCCCGGACTTCGCGTTCGGCACCGCGGGTGCGGGCTCCCAGCTCGGCAACTACTGGCCCGCCGTGGTGCCGAACGTCGTCGACCCGGCGGCGATCCCGTTCGACAGCCCGGCGCCGCGCAACTGCATGCCCAGCCTGCACACCGCCTGGGCACTGGCGATCTTCATCCACTCGAGGGGCGGCCCGCGGTGGCTGCGCTGGGGCGGCGCCTTCTGGCTGGTGTGCACGCTGATGGCCACCCTCGGGTTCGGCTACCACTACGGCGTCGACCTGGTCGCAGGCGTCGTGCTGTGCCTGACCCTGGAGTCCGCGCTGCGCGATCCCGAGCGGGGCTGGGGCCGGTTCCGCGTGCGGCTCGTGGTCGGCGGGGCGGTCACGTTCGCGGCGCTGCTGCTCGGCTACCGGTACCTTGCGGTCGAGATCGCGGAGTACCCGCTGTTCTTCGGCCCGCTGATCCTCGGCGTCATGGGCGCGGTGGTGCTCGGGTTCTATGCGAGCTTCTTCGCCGCACCGGGGACCGCGCTCGGTCGGTGGGGCGGACGGGTCGAGGCAGACCCGGTTCCTGCGCACGCCGCGAGCTAGCGGACGAGGCCGCTCGGTGGGCCCGAACCGCGCCGCGGGCGGGGTACGGCTGCACGCCCCGGTGTCGGTCCGCTACGGTGACCTCGATTCGACGGACTGAGTGAGGAATTCGGCGGGCCGCAACCACAGGCGTCCCTTCCGGTTACCCGCGGGCCACTGTCGACGGGAAACGGTGGAGGACGCGTGCGGGAGTCAGTGGGAGTGACGCTCGGCAAGGAGGGCGTGCGAGCGGTCCTCATCGATACCGACGTGCCCGGTCTCGGTCCGGTGGACAGCCGCTTCGAGGACCGGGCCGGAGACGATGTCGGGCAGGCGGTCTGGGCCACCGAACAGATGGTGGACCGGGCCAGGCGGATCGGACTGAACCCGACAGCGGTGGGGATCGTCGCCGCCGACCCGGCGGCGGCGGACGCGATCAAGGCGAAGCTGGGCAGCGACGGCGTGCCCGCCGTCACGGTGGTCGGTGCGGCCGAGGCCCGGCTGGCCTTCCTGCGCTCGATACCCGAGTTGGCAGGCGCCCGTACCGCTCTCGTCCTGGCCGAGTGGCCGGGCGAGGTGCTCGCCCACGCGGTCGACCTGCGGTCCGGTGTGGCGCAGGCAGGCGGCCAGCGGGTGACAGCGGGGACGTTCAGCGAGGTGTCGTTCACCACCGCGCTGCTGGAGGACATGCGGTCGGATGCCCCGCGCGGCAAGGTCGCCGTCGTCGTGCTCGGAATCCGGCCGTCCGAGACGAGCGTGATCCGTTCCGCGGCCGGTGCGCTCGGCCTGGCAGCCGTTGTCCCGTATGCCGGCCGGTGGCATCTGGCGACCGGCGCCGCGATCAGCGCTGCGGAAGTCCAGACGTCCGTGCCCGCCGCGTTCGCGGCGACGGCGCCGGGGGAGGCGAAGGCGCTTCCCAAGGGGAAGGTGCTCGCCGGTGCGGCCGCGGTCGTCGCGGTCCTGCTAGCGGGTCTCACGGCCGTACTGGTGTCGCCTGCGCCGACATCGACGCAGGGACCGGTCGCGCCGGCCACACCCGAGCAGAACGATGTCTCCGAGTTGAAGTCTCCCGCCCTCCCCGGCGACCCGTGCGCGCGTGCAGGCGCACCCGGACCCACCACCCAGCCGGCAGCCTGGCGCGCGGGCGGGCTCAGCTATTCGGTGCGTTTGGTCAGCGACCCCGACCCGTCACAGCCCGACCCGGCCGACCTGCCCGCGCCCCACAAGCCGCGGGCGTCGGCCACGCCGGGTGCGCCGGGTGCGCCGGGTGCGCCGGGTGCGCCGGGAGTATCAGGTGCGCCGCGAACTCCTGGTGCGCCGGGGACCTCGCCCACCGACCCGTGTGGCCGCTGACCCGGGCTTGATCCGCACCGGATCTGGTGCCAGCCCACCGACTGGGGACGTGTGGTCGAGGTGATGTGAAACCTCAGCCGACCGCGGGGACGACGGTCGCCGGATCGTCATCGGTGGCGGCCGACAGCGCGGGGGTGGCGGCGTCGAGCAGGTACGGCTGGCTCAGCGGGCTGGCGAAACCGAGCGCCGCGGTGGCGTCGGTGCCGAACTCGCCGAGATACACGGTGCGATCCTCCTTCACGACCGGCAGCTGTGAGAACACCGGATCGGATGCGAGCTTCTCCTTGGTCGCGCCGAGAACGATCAGCGTCCGCTGGTCCAGCAGGTCCAGTCGTTCGGGGCTCACCGTGCCGGTTTCGGCGGGAGCGGTGAATCCGAGAGTGGTGAAGAACGCCGCGCGCGGATCCTCGGGTTCGAGGATGTAGAAGCCGTTGTCGAGCACCATCGCGACCGCGGCGGTGCGTCCGGCGAACTGCGGATTCGCGGCGGTGGCCGCGCCGAAGGCAGCGCGGACCTGGTCGCGCACCTTCTCGGCCTCGCCCTGCTTTCCGAGTGCCTTTCCGATGGCGTCGAGCTGGTCCTCCCACGACGCCGCCCGGCCGTCGGCGGGGCCACGTACGTCGCCGACGGTGGGCGCGAGCCCGGAGAGCGTGTCGTAGTCGTCCTGGGTGAACACGGCGTAGGTGCCGAGCAGGACGTCGGGGTCGGCCTCCGCGACCTTCTCGACGTCCAATTCCATGCCGCCGACCTCGGGGATGTCGGTCGCGTATCCCTGTGCCCACGGCCGCTGCTTGTAGTCGTATCCGGTGAAGGCGCGGGTCGCGACGGGAGCCTCGCCGAGGGCGAGCGCGAAGTCGAGGTCGTTGAACCCGACGGTGACGACCCGGTCCGGCCGCGACTCGATCGTCGTCGACCCGAACTTGTGCTCCACCGTGGCGGGGAAGGCACCGTCGGGGCCGGCGGACGCGCTGTGGGTGGCGTCGTCACTGCTGCACGCGGTCAGCGACGCGACACTTGTGAGGGCCAGGGTGGAGGTGAGAACCGATGCCCAGCGGGGAAATCGCACGATTCGGGACCTTTCGGACGGCTACTTTGGTGACCCTAACCTAACAATGGGAGGGGTGTCCTCTGGACGCGGGTCGCGCCCCTGTCCTGACCTCGCGGGTCGTCGGTAGCCTGGGCGAGAGCTGGAGAAGGGGACACGGATGCACGCAGCGGTGGCGATCGCCGCCCTGGTGGCGGCCTGTGTTCTTCTGGACCAGGTCGGTTTGTGGGCCGAGCGTCGCGGGTGGATCTATTGGCGCAAGCGCAGACCGCCGGTCGACGGCGGTGCGGTCACCGGCGCGTTCGGGGAGATCCAGTCGCTGCTGTCGCCCTCGCACCGGCACGTCGTCGACGAGCAGCGGACGCAGAAGTCACTGCGGCACGACGCCTCGAGCGGCGACGGCACCCGGATGCGGATCGACCTGGGCGGCGGCACGGTCCGGCTCGACCGGCCGCGCGGCCCCGGCGACTGAGCTACTCCGGCCCGTCCCGGCGGTCGAGGTCCCCGACGATGCCGAGCCCGTCGCGGCTGCGCTGCTCGCGGTAGGCCACCCGGCCGACCGTGTGCGCGATGACCGGTGCGGTCAGCAGGGTGAACAGCCCTACCAGCACCAGCATCCAGATGTCGACGTTGCCCCGCAGCCGGATCACCGCCCCGATCAAGACCAGCACCAGGCCGATCACCTGGGGCTTGGTCGCTGCGTGCATGCGGGAGAGGGTGTCCGGGAAGCGCACGATCCCGATGGCCGCGGTCATGGCGAGCAGCGCGCCCAGCAGGATGAGAACGGCTGCGACGACCTCGAGGACGGTGCTCACTGGTCGTCACGCACCCGGAACCGTGCCACGCTCACCGAGCCGACGAAGCCGACAAGGGAGAGCGCGACGATGGCGGGCACAAGCGTGGTGTCGAGGCTGTAGGCGGCCCACACCGCGAGCCCGCAGATGGCCACCGCGACCAGGGTGTCCATCGCGACCAGACGGTCCAGCGTGGACGGCCCGTCGAGCAGTCGGTACGAGGTCATCACGGCGGCCACCGACAGCATCACCCCGGCGATCACGAGCACTGTCGTCACGGCAGATCCTTTCGGTCGGTGGGCTTGAGCGCGGAGGGGTCGAAGACGGGGTTGTCCACGTGCCACGGCGAGGGCTTCCACTCCTCGTCGCGCTCGAACGAGGCGATGAACAGCCGCTCCAGCTGACGCACGGTCCGGTAGAACTGGTCGACGGCCTTGTCGGTGCCCACGTCGAGCACGTGCACGTACACCATCCGCTTGACCTGATCCACCTCCAGCACCATGGTGCCGGGGATCAGGTTGAGCACGTCGATGCACAGGGTCAGCACCAGGTCGGACTTGATGGCCAACCGGGCGCGCAGCACGCCGGTCACCGGGGGCGGACCGGGCCGCACCGCCAGCCAGGCCACCTGCGCGCTCGACTGCGCCGCGTACACGATGCAGAGCCCGACCAGCTTGGCGATCGACCACAGGTGGATCCGGCCCTCGACCGGTACCCGCGGCAGCGGGAGCAGCACCATGATCAGCACCCCGACAGCAAGGCCGCCGAGGACGTTCGCGACGCTGATGTTGCCCCACAGCAGGATCCACACCGTGGTCAGCCACACCAGGACCCCGGCGCGGAGCACCCCTTCCCGGTTCATCGCGTACCCCCCGTCGCGGCGGCCTGCTCGGCGTACCCGGGTCCGAGGACGGCGTCGATGTAGATCGAGCGGTCCCGCAGATCCGCGGCCGCGCGGTCGGTGATCGCGATGAACTGGCCGGCGAACACGGTCAGGGCCAGGCCGACCACGACCACGCCGATCGTGGGGATCAGCATCAGCGCGGGCATCCGGCCGACGTCGGCGCGGTCGTCGAAGGCGATGTCCTCCTCGGACTCGTCGATCAGGGCGGACGGGCTGACGTCGGCGAGGTCGCCCTCGGGGGCGTCGGCGCGCGAGCGCCAGAACGCCTTCGTCCACACCCGGGCCACCACGTACAGGGTGAGCAGGCTCGTGACGGTGCCGCCCGCGACCAGCACCCAGGACAACGCGCTCGGGTGGGCGACGCCTGCCTGCAGCAGGGCGACCTTCCCGATGAAGCCGGAGAACGGCGGGATGCCCGCCAGGTTCAGCGCGGGCACCAGGAACACCAGTGCCAGCACCGGGCTGGCCGCGGCCAGCCCGCCGAGCCGGCGCAGCGAGGACGACCCGGCCTGCCGCTCGATCAGGCCCACCACCAGGAACAGTGCGGTCTGCACGATGATGTGGTGCGCGACGTAGTAGATGGCGCCGGACAGGCCCTGCTGGGTGGACAGCGCGATGCCGAACACCATGTAGCCGATGTGGCTGACCAGGGTGAACGAGAGCAGCCGTTTGATGTCGGTCTGCGCGATGGCGCCGAAGATGCCGACCAGCATGGTGAGCAGGCCGCAGATCATCAGCACGTTGTCGAGCTCGCCCTGCGGGAACAGCAGGGTGTGCGCCCTGATGATCGCGTACACGCCGACCTTGGTGAGCAGGCCCGCGAACACGGCCGTGACAGGGGCGGGAGCGGTCGGGTACGAGTCCGGCAGCCAGGTCGAGAGCGGGAACACCGCGGCCTTGATGCCGAACGCGACCAGCAGCACGCCGAAGACCGCGGTCCTGGTGCCGACCGGGATGCCGTCGAGCCGGGTGGCCATCTGGGCCAGGTTGAGGGTGCCGGTGGCGGCGTAGGCGAGGGCGATGCCGACCAGGAAGATCAGCGAGGACACCATCGAGACCATCACGTAGGAGACGCCCGCGCGCACCCGGTCGGCGCTCGCGCCCAGCGTCAGCAGCACGAACGACGCGGCGAGCAGCACCTCGAACCCGACGTACAGGTTGAACAGGTCGCCCGCCAGGAACGCGTTGGAGATGCCCGCGGTCAGCGCCAGGTAGGTGGGTAGGAAGATCGACACCGGCTGACGTTCGGTGCCGTCGTGGATGCCCTGCCCGACCGCGAACCCCATGACGGTGAGCAGCACGATGCTCGAGACCACCAGCATCACCGCCGACAACTGGTCCACCACCAGGGTGATGCCGATCGGCGAGTCCCAGCCGCCGACCTGCAGCGTGGCGATGCCGTCCCGGTCGGTGAGGTAGAGCAGCAGGCAGGCGACGACCAGGCCGATCACGAGCGCGGACATCGTGACCGCGCGCTGGAACCGCGGCCTGCGGCCGCCGATGAGGGTGACCGCCGCGGCGAGCATGGGCACCAGCACGGGCAGCGGGATCAGGGTGTGGATCAGGTCGGGGGACAGGGTCATTCGCGATCACCGCCAGGAACCCGGATCGGTCCGTCGCCGTCCGGGTCGAACTCGTCGAAGTCGCCCTCGCGCAGGTCCTCGTAGCACTCGAGGTCCTCGAGATTCTTGAGCTGTTCGAGCGGGATCGGATTGCCCTTGTCGTCGAAGGCGTCGCCGCCGAAGGTGGAGTCACCGGTGATCGGGTCGTCGGAGCGGTCGTGATCCGGTGCCTCGGCGGGGCTGCGGCGGCGGATCACCTTGGTGTCCTCGGGGTCGTTCTCGACAGCGTCCTTGGTGTTGATCTTGTACGACCGGTAGGCAAGCGCCATCACGAACGCCGCGATGCCCATGGTGATCACGATCGCGGTCAGGATCATCGCCTGCGCCAGCGGGTCGGCCATGGTGTCGTACACCGCGTTGGTCCGCCCGACGATGGGAGCGCTGCCCGGGGGCCCGCCGACGGTGAGGATGAGCAGGTTCACACCGTTGCCGAACAGCAGCAGCCCCAGCAGCATCTTGGTGATGCTGCGCTCGAGCAGCAGGTACACCCCGCAGGCGATCAGCACGCCGACCACGATGAGGATGCCGAAGTTCGCGCTCATCGGGCGTTCACCTCGACCTCCGCGTCCAGACGCGCGCCGAGGCTGCGCAGCACGTCGAGCACGAGTCCGACGACGATCAGGTACACGCCGAGGTCGAAGAAGATCGCGGTCACCATCTTGATGTGGCCGAGCAGCGGCAGCGTGACCTCCAGGGTCGCGGACGAGAGCGCGGGGGCGCCGAGGAACAGCGACGCCATCGCGGTGCCCGCGGAGAACATCAGGCCGAGCCCGAGGATCTTGCCCGCGTCGATGGGGACCGCCTCGCCGAGCTCGTAGCGGCCGCCCGCCAGGTACCGAAGCACCAGTGCCAGGCCGGCGGTGAGCCCGCCCGCGAAGCCGCCGCCCGGCGCGTTGTGGCCGGAGAAGAAGAAGTAGACGGACAGCACCATCATCGTCGGGAAGATCATCCGGGTGGTGATCTCCAGGACCAGCGACCGGTGCCGGGGGTCGATCAGGTCGCCGCCGCGCAGCCAGGTGGTCTCCGAGCTCGACGCGGCTTCCTCGGCCCCCGGTGCGTCGGACACACGCGGTGCGGTGCCGAACCGTCGGGTCCGGAACACCAGCGAGGCGACGCCGGTCGCGGCGACCAGCAGCACCGAGATCTCGCCGAGGGTGTCCCAGGCGCGGATGTCGACCAGCAGCACGTTCACCACGTTCTTGCCGTTGCCGATCGTGTAGGCGGCCTCGGGCAGCTGCAGCGAGATCGGCGCGGTGTTGCGGGCGTTCATCGCGTACGCACCGAGCGCCGTGACGGTGGCGCCGACCGCAGCGCCGAGCAGGGCGCGCGGCACCTTGAAGCCGACCGACTGGCGCTCGTCGGTCTCGGCGGGCAGCTTGCGCAGCACCAGCACGAAGATCACCAGGGTCAGGGTCTCCACCAGGAACTGGGTCAGGGCCAGGTCCGGCGCGCCGTCGAGGGCGAAGATGACGCCGCAGCCGTAGCCGCCGACGCCGACCAGGATGACGCTGGCCAGGCGGTTGCGCATCACGGTCGCGGCGAGCGCGGCGGCGATCATGATCAGCCCGACCGCGAACTGGATCGGGGATTCCCACAGCCGCAGCCGGACCCCGGTGTCGGTGTTCAACACCAGCAGGATCGTCGGCAGCAGCACCAGGGTGACGAGGATCGACGCCTGCGTCAGCGGCAGCGAACCGCGCTGGGTGGTGCCGGTCAGCTTGATCGAGATGGTGTCCATCGCGCGCAGGGTTGCGTCGTACACGCGGTCGGCGTTGCCGAGCGGCGGATGCTCGAAGCGCAGCCGGCTGACCCAGCGGTGCGCGACGAACAGCACGGCGCCGCAGCCGATCACCAGCATGGTCAGGTACAGCGGCAGGCCGAAACCGTGCCACAGCGCGAGGTGGTAGTCGGCGTTCCCGTAGGCGGGCAGCGTCTGCGCGTACGGGCTGAGCAGGCGGTCCATCGCCGGAGCCGCCAGGCCTGCGGCCAGTCCGCCGACGGCGAGCAGGGCGGGGACGAACAGGAACAGCGGGCCTGCGGCGTGCATGCCCTGGACGGCCGGGCTCGGCCGCTTGAGCTGTTTGCGGCCGAAGGCGCCCCAGATGAAGCGGATGCTGTAGGTCACGGTCAGGATCGAGCCGGCGACGACCGTGGCGAGCACCAGGGTCCGCACGGGCGGGCTCAGCGCGCCGGTGGTGGCGATCGCCTCGAGGGCGCCCTCCTTGCCGACGAAGCCGAGGAACGGCGGTAGCCCCGCCATGCTGGCGGCGGCGAGGACCGCGATGACGCACAGCGCAGGGGCGCGCTTGCCCAGGTGGGCCAGCTTGCGGATGTCTCGGGTGCCGGTGGTGTGGTCGATGACGCCGACCACCATGAACAGCGCGGCCTTGAACATCGCGTGCGCGACCACCATGGTGATGCCTGCCAGCGCGGCGTTCCGGTCGCCGATCCCGACCAGGGTGATGAGGAAGCCCAGCTGGCTGACGGTGCCGAAGGCGAGGATCAGCTTCAGGTCGAAGGCCCGCAGCGACCGCCAGCCCGCGAGCAGCATCGACGCCAGCCCGAGCGTGATCACGGTGACCCGCCACGGCGCGGAGTCCGCGAACCCGGGCGCGAGCCGGGCGACGAGGTAGATGCCCGCCTTCACCATCGCCGCCGCGTGCAGGTAGGCGCTGACCGGTGTCGGGGCCGCCATCGCGCCTGGCAGCCAGAAATGCATCGGCACGATCGCGGACTTCGACAGCGCGCCGATGAGCACCAGCACAACGCCGACCCCGGCGAGCCAGCCGCCGGGCGGGTCGGCGAGCAGGTCGGAGATCAGGTAGCTGCCGCCGACCTGGCCCAGGATGAGGAAGCCGACCAGCATCGCGAGGCCGCCCGCGGTGGTCACCAGCAGCGCCTGGGTGGCGGCGCGGCGGCTCGACGCCCGCTCCGCGTAGTGCCCGACCAACAGGAACGAGAGCACCGTGGTCAGTTCCCAGAAGGTGTACAGGATGAGCATGTTGTCGCTGGTGACCAGGCCGAACATGGCGCCGGCGAACGCGACCATCTCGGCGGCGAAGATGCCGAGGCGGGGCTCGTCGTCGGTGAAGTACCGCGAGCAGTAGACCAGCACGAGGCTGCCGATCCCGAGGATCAGCGCGGACATGATCGCGGCGAGGGCGTCGAACCGCATGTCGATGTCCATCGACAGCCCGGGCGCCCACTGGATGTGCAGGCTCTGCTGGGTGCCCCAGTTCTTGATCACCCAGCCGAGGCTCGCCAGCGGCACCAGGGCCAGCGGGAGGAAAGCGTTGCGGCCCATCGCTCGCACCACAAGCGGCGCCAGGACGGCGGCGATCGCGTGGGCGAGCAGGACAGCAAGCAATGGGCACTCCGTCGTTTGTCGTGTGCGGCGGCGGGGTGTCAATACGCCCCGGAGGTATCCGGGGCTCGATGTCCGAGTTTAGTGGATGCCCGCCGTCCGAACGCAGGCGGCTTCGCCACCCGTGCGCGGTTGGCGAGTCCCTGGACTTGCTATGTGCGCACGGGCGCGTCAGCGCCTACGGTGTCCGCATGGCCGAGATCAGGACCGTCGCCCTCGCCCACATCCGGGACCGCCGCATGCTGCAGGCCCGCTCCGCAGGCAAGTCGGCCTTCTACATGGCAGGCGGCAAGATCGACCCGGGCGAAACCCCGGAAGAGGCTCTGCACAGGGAGATTCGTGAGGAGCTCGACGCGGGCGTCGTCGAGGGGACGCTCAGTACGCTGGGCGTGTTCGAGGCGGAGGCCTTCGGGCACCCGGCCGGGACCCGGCTGCACATGACGTGTTTCCTCGCGGACCTGACCGACGAGCCGACCGCGACGAGCGAGATCGCCGAGCTCCGGTACTTCACCGTCGACGAGTACGCCGCGATGCCCGAGACGGCGCCCGGTTCGCGGTTGGTGTTCGAGCGGTTGCAGGCGCTGGGCCTGGTGGACTGAGCCGTGATCTTCACCGCGGCGCACCTCGAGGGCATCAGGGCCGGCGCGGTGACGCTCGCGTTCCGGCGGTGGGACCGCGCGCGGGTGCGGGCGGGGTCGAGCCAGCGGACGGCGGTGGGGGTGATCGCGTTCGACGCGGTCGAGGAGATCATGCCCGCGGAGGTGTCGGACGCCGACGCCGAGGCGGCCGGGTTCCCGTCGGCCGAGAAGTTGCTCGCCTTCGTCGACAAGAAGGCACACGGTCCGATCCTGTACCGGATCGCGCTGCGCTACGGCGGCGCCGATCCGCGCCAGGCGCTGCGGGAGAACGCCGAGCTGTCCGGGGCCGAACTCGAGAAGCTGCGGCGGCGGCTGGCGCGGATGGACGCGAACGGGGCCTGGACCGAGGCCACCCTGCGCCTGATCGGCGAACGCCCCGCTGTGGTCTCGACCGAGCTGGCGGAGGCGATGTCGATGGAGCGGCAGCCGTTCAAGATCCGGGTGCGCCGGCTCAAGGAACTCGGGCTCACCGAGAGCCTGGAGGTCGGCTACCGGCTGAGCCCGCGGGGCAAGCGGGTGCTCGAGACCTTGTTCGCCGACGGCGCGGGCGCCTGACGATTCCCCTCCCACCCGCGGCCGGGAGGACTAGATTCCGAAGACGGACTCGCCTCGCTTGTCCCGTCGTTCCGTTCTGCGCGGTGCCGCGCTCGGCCTTGGCGCCGCGGCGTTCGGCCCGCTCGCCACCCACACCGCCGCGGCACAGGCCGCGCCGCCGGGCGGCAAGACCGCGATCGTCGTCGGCACCATCTTCGCCGGCTCCACCCCTACGACGACATCCCGCCCCTGCTGTCGATGTACAAGGTGGGCAAGCTGAACCTCGACGGCATGGTCACCAACCAGTGCCGACTCGAGGAGATCAACGACGGCTATCGAGACATGCTGGCGGGGTGCAACATTCGGCGAATCAGGCGGGCTTGGCGATTGGGGTCCACGCGGTGCCGGGCAGCGAGCTGTTCATTGTGTTTAACGAATTATTCAGTGCCGCAGCGTATATGGATTCGTGTATCAGACCGGCTTGTGGGCAGTAGGGTGACGCGCAGCGTATTCAGGATCGGCGAAAGCCGACGCTTGCGACGCGTCCCATCTGATCACCTGCTGAACGGAGCTTGATACATGCGCGGTCCAACGATCGGTCGTATCGCATCCATGGTCGTCGCGTCGGCCGTGCTCGCCGGTGGCCTCGCCGCCGGATCCGGCGTTGCGGGCGCCACCCTCGCCGAATCCACCCCGACCGCCGGTTCCCTCGGCGTCACTTCCGTGGCCGGATCCAACGCGGCGGCCGGATCCAGCGACATCGCCAACGATCTCCTTTTGGCTATCGAACTCGCGCTCAATCCGAACAGCTGTCTCCGCAATCCCAGCGGCTTCTGCTACGGAATGGGGTAGACCCGGAGCTCGATGTCGTCAACGGCGGCGGAGAGCCGAGCTGCCCGGGCAGGTTGTCTTCCAACAACACGTCTCTTCTCGGCTCGCCGAGAGCCCGGAGGCCGGCTACCGGCTGAGCCCGCGGGGCAGGCGGGTGCTCGACACCGTCTTCGCCGACGGCGCGGGCGCCTGACAATTCCCCTCCCGACCGCGGCCGGGAGGACTAGATTCCGAAGATGGACTCGCCTCGCTTGTCCCGTCGTTCCGTTCTGCGCGGTGCCGCGCTCGGCCTGGGCGCCGCGGCGTTCGGCCCGCTCGCCACCCACACCGCCGCGGCACAGGCCGCGCCGCCGGGCGGCAAGACCGCGATCGTCGTCGGCAGCGGGTTCGGCGGCGCGGTGGCCGCCCTGCGGCTGGGCATGGCGGGCATCGAGACCACGGTCCTCGAGCGCGGCAGGCGTTGGCCGATCGATCCGGCCGGCAACACGTTCGCCACGCTGGACGCGCCGGACGGCCGCGCGTCCTGGCTGCACGACCGGCCGTACATCAACCCACTGACCCAGCTGCAGCCGATCCAGCGCTACGTCGGCGTCGTCGACGAGGTCAGGGGCAACGGCATCAACTCGGTCTACGGGGCCGGCGTCGGCGGCGGGTCGCTGGTGTTCGGCACCTACACCCCGCAGCCGCGGCGGCGCGACTTCGAGCAGGTCTTCCCGCGGCAGATCGACTACGGCGAGCTGGACCGGGTGTACTACCCGCGGGCGCGGGCCTCGCTCGGCACCTCGCCGCTGCCCGCCGACCTGCTCGCCCACCCCGCCTACAAGGGCGCGCGGGCGTGGCTCGCCGACGTCGCGGACTACGGTGGCCAGCCGTCCTTCCACGACTTCTGCGTCGACTGGGACCTGGTGCGCGAAGAGTTGGCCGGGACGCGGCGCCCGTCGGTGACCGTCGGCGAGGGCCCGTACGGCATCAACTCCGGGGCGAAGAACAGCGTCGATCACAACTACCTGCCGAGGGCCGAGGCGACCGGCAACGTCACGGTGTTGCCGCTGCACGAGGTCATCGAGATCCGGGAGGTGCAGGGGCAGAACGGGTTCGAGGTCACCGTCAAGCGCATCGACGAGTACGGGGCCGTCCTCGAGCACAAGCGACTGGTCGCGGACTACCTGTTCATGGCGGCCGGCTCGTTCTACACCAGCGCGCTGCTGGTGACCGCGAAGGCGAAGGGCGCGCTGCCGAGGCTGAACGAGCACGTGGGCAAGGGCTTCGGCAACAACGGCGACTTCCTCATCTCGCGCACCCTGACGCACCGCGAGTACGGCGCCAAGCAGGCGGGCCCCGGCGTCGCGGCCCTCTACGACGACGACACACCCGACGGGACGGTCGCGATGTCGTGGCAGGCGGCGCCGTTCCCGGAGATCGCGGGCGGCAACACCAGCACCAACCTGATCCAGTTGATCACGAGCGAGCGGGGTTCCATCGACTACAACCCCGCGCTTGGCCGGGCCGAACTGAACTACCCGCACGGCGAGGCCGACAGCGATGTCGACGCCCGCGGGCGTCGGTTCGCGGGCCGGTTCCACGAACGGGCGGACGTGGCGCACGGGTACCCGGCGAACGGCATCCCGATCTACCCGCGGCTCGCCGGATTCGGCAGCGCCGCGACCTTCCACGGACTCGGCGGCATGGTGATGGGCCGGGCGTGCAACTACGAGGGCCGGGTTGCAGGCTACGACAACATGTACGTCGTCGACGGCTCGCTGATCCCCGGTTCCACGGCGCTGGTGAACCCGTCGCTGACTATCACGGCGGTCGCGGAGCGGTGCATGGATCACTTCCTGGCCGCCAACGGCTGAGGCGTGCACGGTTGCCGTGTGGCGGCGTGGGGTCGACGATTGAGCGGGGAGCGGCGAAGGGGATGAGATGACCTCGAGACCGGTGGTGGTTGCGACGTTCGCCGCCGCCTTCGTCGGTGCGGCGGTGATCGCCAACCGGCTGGCAGGCAAGCCCGTGCCGTTTCTGCGGTGGTCGGTGATCCGGTTCGCGCTCGGTGCCAGGCGCCTGCTCGGTGAGGGGCAGGTCGGTGACGGGCGGGAGGAGGCGCTGGCCGCGCACGTGCTGGCGACGGCCCGTCGCGGGGACCTCGACGACGTGATCCGCGCCATCGACGACTTCGCACACACCCGGAAGTTCCTGATGAACGTCGGCGACGAGAAGGGCGAGATCCTGGACGCGGCGGTGTGGCGCGCCCGGCCAGCGCTGCTGCTCGAGCTCGGGACGTACTGCGGGTACAGCGCGCTGCGGATGGCGCGGGTGATGCCCCCGGACGCAACGATCTGCACCGTCGAGATCAACCCGGCGAACGAGGCGATCGCCAGGCGGATCTTCGAGTACGCGGGAGTCGGCGAGCGCATCACCTCGGTGGTCGGGTCGATCGGAGACGGTGGCGAGACCGTGAAGCGACTGCGGGATGAGTACGGTATCGATACCGGCACAGTTGATTTCGTGTTCGTCGACCACCTCAAGAGCGCCTACCTGCCGGACCTGCTCCGCATCGTGGAGGAGGGCTGGCTTCATCCCGGCAGCCGGGTGGTCGCGGACAACGTCAGGTTCCCCGGTGCCCCCGACTACCTGGCCTACATGCGATCGGAGGAGGGCGGGCGGTGGCGGACCACGGAGCACCCCACCCACGTCGAGTACCAGCGGGTGCTCAGGGACCTGGTGCTCGAATCCGAGTACCAGGGGTAGCGGCGCCTGCGTGAGCGGGCTCCTCAGTCGGTGCCGCTCCACGGCCCACCGATGCGGTCGACGGCAGGCACCGCTTGCCGCAGTCCGGCCTCGAAGCACTTCTCCCAGGCCGACATGTCGTGCAGGTTGGGCCCGAAGGCGTCCAAGCTCGCCCGGTCGGGGGCGATGGCGAGAGGGGCGCCGCTGGGGTAGAGATGGCCCAGCGGCTCGATGACGACCACCGTGCCCGCGCCGGCCGCGAGGTCCGCGTCGGATCCGGCGCGGAAGGCGCCGTCCATGTAGCGGCGGCCGTTGATCGTGATGGGCGGGTAGAGGCCGGGCACCGCGTAACTGGATGCGACGGCCTGCACCAGCGACGCATCCCCGTGCCGATCCCATAGCGCGGGTTCGCCGGATGCCGTGTCGACCGCGGTGATCAGGAGGCGCTGTTCGGGCCAGTCGCGGGCGGTGATCAGGGCTGCGGTCCGGTCGAGATGGGTCTGTTCGGAGGGTACGTCGGCGGTGAGGGCCATCCGCCCGACCCGATGCAGCTTCTCGCCCTGCTCCAGAGCGGGGTCCTGGAGCGTCGCGAACACCTCGGTCAGCGTGCGAGGGTCGGCGGCGCCGTTCCCGGATCTGGTGAGGGTGGCAAGACGGGCCGGGTCCTGGCCGGTGGCGAGCAGCGCGGCGACGATCGCGCCCGCCGACGTGCCGATGATGAGGTCGGCACCGGCCAGGTCCACGCCCGCGCGCCGAAGGCCGACGGTGAGTCCGGCCAGCCACGCCGTACCGACGACGCCGCCGGGGCCGAGTACGAGTGCACGTTTCATGAGAAAGATCTTGCTACCTCAACCGCGGCTGAGGTCAAGGCGCGCGGCAGCCGATTCGCGTCGGGCCCAGTGTGTCTCGGGGTGATCAGCGTCGGGTGAGCGGCTCCACCCCGGCGAGCACGGCGCTCTCGGCGTACAGCGCCTCCTGCGCCGCGACGTCGCGGGCCCGTCGGCTGACCGGGTTCGGCCGCTGTGCGGTGAGGTATTCGCCCGAGCGGTCCCGGTATTCGGGGGAGAGCGCCAGTTCGGTGCCCAGTCGGCCGGCCCGGTCGGCGGAGATGAGGAACGGGCGGAGCGCGGCGTGCACGGGCCGCGGCAGTTCCCGGTAGATGTCGGAGTCGACGCCCCCCGGGTGCATCGCGTGGGTGCTCAGGCCGTCGGGCAGCCGCCGGGCGAGGGCGAAGTTGAACATCAGGTTGGCCAGCTTGGACTGTGCGTACGCGGGGAACGGCCGGTACTTCGAGCGGCCGCGGAACGTGTCGGGGTCGATGCGGCCGATGTTGTGGGCTACGGACGCCACGTGCACGATCCGCGCGTCGCCGGTCTGCTCGGCCGCGAGCCGCAGTTGCGGCAACAGCAGGTGGGTGAGCAGGAAGGGGCCGAGGTAGTTCGCGCCGAACTGCAGCTCGAAACCCTCGACGGTGAACTGCTGCTTGAGCGGGGAGGCACCGGCGTTGTTGATCAGCGCGTCGACGCGCTCGTGGCGCGCGGCGAGGTCCGTCGCGAATCGGTGGATGTGCTCGAACGAGCTCAGGTCGAGGGAGAGCACGTCGACCTCGGCGCCGGGGGTCCGGCGCACGATCTCGTCGCGGGCGGCCTCCGCCTTCGCCTGATTGCGGCAGGCCAGGCACACCGTGGCCCGCGGGCCGCCAGTTCGTGCGCCATCGCGAGGCCGATCCCGGAGTTGGCTCCGGTGACCACAACGGTTTTCGGCATCTGTGCTCCTTCTCGCCTGGGTGGCCACGGGCCGTGTCGGAGCGTAGCGGTCGAGCACGGCCCGTGGCGGCGATCCGGTTCAGTGCGCCATGGCCGGCTGCCCCTCGGCCGGGGCGGGCAGCAGACCGCGGGGGAGCAGGAACGCCGAGATCGCCGCGCCGACCACGAAAATCGCTGCGGCCCACCAGAAGGTCGTCGTGTAGCTCTGCACGGCGGCGAGGGCCGCGTTCTCCTGGGATGGCACCCGCCCGTTCATGAAGCTCGTAGCCGCGGTCGCGGCGACGGTGCTCAGCAGTGCGGTGCCGATCGATCCGCCGACCTGCTGCATGGTGTTCACCGTCGCGGAGGCGACCCCCGCGTCGTCTGGGTCGACGCCCGTGATGGCGCCCTGCATGCCGGGCGCGAACACCATGCCCATGCCGAGGCCGAGCAGCACCAGCCCCGGCAGGATGATCGTCACGTACGAGCTGTCGACCTCGATCTGGGCGAGCACTGCAAGCCCGACGGCGGCGACGACGAGGCCGGTGGTGATCAGCACCCGTGGCCCGACCCTCGGCAGCAGCACGGCGGTCGAGGTGGTCGCGGAGACCACCATGCCTGCGACCATCGGAAGGAAGGCGACGCCGGTGATGATCGGCGTGTACTGCAGCACCGTCTGCAGGTAGAAGGTGAGGAACAGGAACACCGCGAACATGCCGGAGCCGGTGATGAACATCGCCAGGTACGACCCGCCGCGGGTGCGGTCGAGGACGATTCGGAGCGGGAGCAGCGGGTGGGCGACGCGGGTCTCGATGACCACGAACGCCGCGAGCAGGAGGGCGCCTGCGACCAGCCAGGTGATGGTCATCGGGTCGGACCAGCCGTGGGACTCGGCGTGCGAGAACCCGTAGACGATGCCGAAGAGCGCGGCGGAAACCGTGATGGTGCCAGGGATGTCGAGCTTGGGCCGGTGCTCCGACCGGTGCGGGGCGATCATGAGGACCGCGCCGACCAGCGCCACGGCCGCGAACACGAGGTTGACGTACAGGCTCCAGCGCCACGACGTCCACTCGGTGAGGATCCCGCCGAGCAGCAGCCCGACCGCGCCGCCCGCCCCCGCGACCGCGCCGAAGACGCCGAACGCCTTGGCCCGCTCGTCCGGCTTGGTGAAGGTGGTGGCCAGCAGCGACAGCGCAGCGGGCGCGAGCAGGGCCGCGAAGACGCCCTGACCGGCGCGCGCGGCCACCAGCATCGGGAAGTTCACCGCCGCGCCGCCGAGCGCGGACATGCCCGCGAAGCCGACGAGGCCGATGACGAAGGTGTTCCTGCGTCCGAACAGGTCGCTGAGCCGGCCGCCGAGCAGTAGCAGGCTGCCGAAGGCGAGCGCGTAGGACGTGACGACCCACTGCCGGTCCGCGTCGGAGAAGCCGAGATCCTGCTGCGCGGCGGGAAGGGCGATGTTCACGATGGTCGCGTCGAGCACCACCATCAGCTGGGCCAGACCGATGACGGCCAGGATCAGCCAGCGCAGTCGGTGCTCCCGTGTCGTATCTCCTGGCCCGGTCTGCGGGCGATCGATCGTGGTCGTCGTGGTCATGAGCGAGCCTCGCCTCGTGGAGTGGTGGAGGTGGAAGTGGAGGAGTAATCTCCACTTAGGGAACGGTAGCACTAAGCGGAGGAGTTGTCTCCACTTAGTTTTCCGGCTACGACAAATCCCCTGATGGCAGATTTCGGGAATGGCAGAATCGACGATTGTGAGTACCGCCCCAGCAGCACGACCATTGCGCGCCGACGCCGAACGCAATCGACGCAAGATCCTCGACGCCGCGATGGAACTGTTCGCGAGCCGCGGCATCGACATCACCCTCGACGACGTCGCGCGGCACGCCAAGGTCGGTGTCGGCACCGTCTATCGGCGCTTCACCTGCAAGCAGGAATTGGTCGACGGCGTCTTCGAGCAGAGCATGGACCAGATCGCCGAGGCGGCCGAGTCGGCGCTGCGGCGCGAGGACCCCTGGGCCGCGCTGGTCGACTTCATCGGGCTCACCAGCGAATGGATGTCGTTGAGCAGGGGCCTCGGCGATGTCTTCTTCACCAACGATGAGGGCCGCGAGCAGGTCGCGTGCGCGCGGCAGCGGATCACACCGGCGATCCAGCAGCTCGTCGACCGGGCGAAGGAAGCGGGGACGCTGCGCCCCGAGATCCAGGTCAACGACCTGTTTGCGGTCAGCTGCATGCTCGACGCGGTCATCGACTTCAACCGGCCGGTCTCGCCCGAGACCTGGCGCCGCTACCTCTCGCTGGTACTCGACGGCATGCGCGCCGAAGGGGCCACGCGCGACCCGCTGCCGCTGGCGCCGCTGACCGACGAGCAGGTCGAGATGGCCAAGACCGCCCGCGCCCGCGGCTGAGCGGGCAGGCCGGGCCGTCGATTGCCGCGCCCAGCACCCACGGCTCGTTTGTCGAGGGGGCCCGCTGCGGCTCCGAGGGCGGCTGAGCTGTGATGATCGTGAATCGGACATGCTGTGCGAGATGCTGATTTTGGCATTGCTTTGCTCACCGTTTAACATATCTGCGGCGCGTGCCGAGCCCGTGCCCGAACTTGCGGGAGGTGGTAGGCGTGCCTGGTCTCAGATCTGAGGCGCATACGTCACCGGTTCCGTTACCGATCCCGCTCGACGCCCGGTAGCAACGCCGCGGTGCCGCGTGACGGCACCGTCGGACGCCCCGCGGCGTGGCGACTCGCGTGTACAGGCCCATCCTCCGGACCTTGTGCATTCGCCGATCGGTTGCGCGGTGCACGCGCCTCCCTAGCTTTTTCTAGACCACGCTCCTCGCGACACCGCCACGCGGTCGTGCCTGGGCTTTTGCTCACCCTCGACCGCCGGGCCGTGCGGCCTTGACGCGTGCCGTACCGCCTGACTTCAGCGAACACGTTCCCATCGAGGCATGGACCGGGGGATGCCCGCGCGCTGATCCTGCCGCGCACCGCATTGCCCTTCGGCATGCCGCGAAAAGAAGGATTACCTATGAGCAGCACGATGCCGACCAACGACTACGCGCAGCCGACTGCCGACCCGATGGCGCCGAGCGCCAAGAACGTGGAGCTGCTGCGCGACATCACCACTGAGTTGCGCGGACTGAACACGGAGATGGAGGAAATCTGCGATATCACTCAGGACCAGCTGAAGGTCACCGAGCAGACCCGCCGGGTGACCGCGTGGACCGCGGTCGCAGTGGTGCCCGGTGCGCTCGGGTCGCTGTACGGCTCGAACTTCGAGCACATGCCCGAGCTCAAGTTCTATTACGGCTGGCCGATCTTCCTCTGCGTTCTGGCGACCAGCGCGCTGGCCACCTACTTCGGGATGCGCCGCAAGGGCTGGCTGTGAGCCGGTTGTCGAGCACGGAAGGAGGAAACGCATGACCACGCAACACATCCCAGCCAATCTGCGCGGGCTGAGCGCCCGCGACCTGGAACAGCACAGCGCCGAGGAACTGCGCGCCTTTCTCGCGGGTGTCCGCGACTATCGGGTGGGGCTCTCGCGGCTGCACCGTAAATCGGTGGACCTGGTCATGGAGACAAGGCGCCAGCGGGTGGTCTCCGGGTGGCTCGCGGTGGGCCTCGTGCCCATCTCGTTCGGCGGGATCTACGCCGCGAACTTCAGCGACTTCGGCGGAATGCCGGAAACCAGGTGGCTGTACGGATGGCCCGTCTTCGTCGGCGTGCTCGCGATCATCTGCGCCACCCTGTACCTCGTGATGCGGCGCAGGGGCTGGATGAAGGTCTGAGGGAAGGCCGGTTCGCGGGGGCCCGTCGCCGCGATCGCCCGAACATGGCCTCGCGGTGGCGAGTGCGCAGCATGCTCCCCGCTGATGGCGGGGAGCATGCTGCTAGGGCGAGGGTGACGGGTCCCGCTGCCGGAGCCGGTGGACGGCCTCGGCGCAACCGAGAATCACCAGCGTCATCGCGAGGCTGAGGGCGAAGGGGTCGGGCGGCATCGGCTCGAATATCCCACGCGGAAGATCGTCGAACACGGACAGCGTGTCCCAGTGCCAATTGCCCTCGCCCTGCCCGGCGATGGTCAGCGCGCTCGGGACGAACAGGACGGACAGGCCGACCGGGATCGACGCCGCACACCGGGGCACGGCCGAGGCGAGCGCATAGCCGGCGATCGGCGCCAGCGCGAGGTACC
The DNA here is from genome assembly GCF_001984015.1 of Rhodococcus sp. MTM3W5.2. Classification (NCBI taxonomy): domain Bacteria; kingdom Bacillati; phylum Actinomycetota; class Actinomycetes; order Mycobacteriales; family Nocardiaceae; genus Rhodococcus; species Rhodococcus sp. MTM3W5.2. The sequence goes on from NZ_CP019572.1 coordinate 961,377, forward strand.
GGATCCCCTCGACCGCCCAGGCGTCGTTTAGTCCGGCCAGCCCGGCCGCGGCGTTGACCGCGAGCAATACGAGCCCGAGAGTCGGTTTCGCCCAGCGACTTCCGACGGCGGCGCCCGCGACGAGCAGCGTCAGGAGGATTGCGATCCAGATCGGGTCGGGGCCGGTCGCCACCAGGAGGGGTGCGGACGCGGCAAGCACCGCGGTGGCGGTCAGCAGGAACACCCCGTCACGGCCGTCGAGCAGAAACGCGGCGATGACGATCGCCACCAGCAGCAGCGCGAGCATCGGAGCCGCGACGGACCAGTCGTTGCGGTGCTCGGCGAGGACGGCGTTGCTCGCCACACCGGTGACGACGACGATCGCGACGGCGTAGAGCGGACGCCGCGACGAGCCCGCAGGCTCTGTCGCGGAACCCCTCGCGAGCACGGCGCCCGCCACGCAGCACCCGAGCGCGGGCAGCAACAGCCACCACGGTGGATCGGTGAACATGGCTGCCTCGCTGATGGGGAGGCTGTAGGCCGTCCAGCCGAATGAACTGGACTCCACCGTCGGGTGCGCGGCTGGGTAGGCGAGCATGAATGCCGCGAACGCGCCCGCGGCGAGCGCGACAGCCGTGTACCTGTCGGCTGCCACCGTGGCCGCGCCGCCCATCGCCAGCCCCGCACCGATTCCGGCCAGATAGATCAGCGCTATCCCCGACTCCAGGTGATGTACATGGACATTCACGAGGGCGCCGAGGCCAAGCACCGTGAGTCCGGAGACCGCAACCAGATAGGCGCCTGCTCGGGAGCCGCGGCGTGCCATGGCCCCCGCGACCGCGACCGCGAGCACCACGCCCAGGGTGGCGGCCAGCGGCCGACTGGTCAGAACCAGTCGGAGCTGGCTCTCGCTCCCGGCGATGCCGGACTGCTCGGCCACCGGTGCGATCAGGGCCCAACCGGCGGTCGTGGCGACGAGAAAGGCCGCGGCGGAATCGAGGACGGTGACCCAGCGCCTGTTCACGCGGGATCCGGCTCGGGGGTGGCCGTCGGACGGGCCAGAGTGCGGATGCCGACCGCGCAGGCCAACACCGCGATCAGCAGGGCGATACCCGCGACCCGGTCGTCGTAGGCCGGGATGTCGACGAAACCAGCGCCGGTGAATGTCGGATCGGGCCGGACCGCCAGTGTCGGCCCGAGCGCCCCGGTCATCGGATTGCTGGTGAGGGGCGCATACCCACCATAAAACGAACCGCCATACCCGACCACGCCAGTGAAGACGGTGGCGGCCGAGTGAAAGACCATGGACACGAACGGAATCCCCAGCCCGACCGCGGCGAAGGCCGCGGTGCCGGGCAGCGACGACCCGAACGCCAGCCCCGCACCCACGCCGAGCACGGCCAGCCGCACCAGCAGCATCGGGCCGTCCTGGCCGAGATCGGGCCAGATCGCGCCGACCATCGGGATCGCGGCGACCACGAACAGGCCTCCGATCGTCGACCGCCACGTCATCGACACCCGCAGGCCGACCGCGACCGCGACCGCGCCGACGAGCACCGCCTGCCAGTGCTCGATGCCGGGGAACGGTCCTCCGAGATCCACCAGCACCGGCATCGAGGCCGCCGCGACGCCCGTTGTGGCCAACAGGAATCGGCCGCCTGCGACCTCGATCGTCTGCGCGGCGAACCAGGTGAGCACCAGGACCAGCACCATGGAGAGCCCGATGACGATCCACGAGCTGACCCGAGACGTGTAGTCCTGCCGGTCGATCCAATACAGCAGGGCGCGGTTGGCCAGCGCGATCGACGCCGCGGCCGTGACCGCGAGGCGCAGTTCGCGCCCGGTAGCGCGCTGGATCCTGGTGGAGCCGTCGGCAAGTGCCGCGGCAGCCGCGGCCAGCACCAGCGTCGGTCCGAGCAGCCACCAGGACGGTTCGCCGATCGTCGAGGTGGTCTGCGCAGGGAACACCAGCTCGAAGGCGCGGGCGGTGAGGAATGTGGCGAGCACGCCGAGGGTCAGCGCGAGCTGCCCGGCCCGCCGTCCCCACACCGTCGCCACCGCCGCGCCGAGGATCACGCCCCGGCCACAGTCTTGAGGTAGTGCAGGGCGATCAGCGCGTCGATGCCGCCGACGCCGGGGACCGCCAGGCGCGCGCCGATCAGAAGGACCGTCGCAATTGCGATCGCGATCCAGGCGATCCGACGGGATCCCTTGCGCTGCAGCAGGGCGTACGCGAGCACCGCGATGACGGCTCCCACCGCGACCCCGGTCGGCTGGCTGGAGACCCAGCGGCTCAGCTCGCGATCGGACGTGTAGACCGCCCAGCCGCCGCCCGGTGGATTGGTCAGCACGAACGCGGCCAGCACCCCGCCGAACAGGGCGGTCAGGGCCGAAAGGACTTCGCGGGGTTCGACGGGCATTTTTCGACGCTAACCGACCGCGCCCCGCCGCGGCGGCAACCGGGCGATCGTGGTCCCCGCATGCCAGGATCGTGACGACCGACTACGACGCGAGGAGCGCGCATGACTTCGATCAACGACAAGGCGACCACCCTGCTGCAGCTGCATCAGCCCGGCAATCCCGTGATCCTGCCTACGGTGTGGGACGCCTGGTCGGCAAACCTGGCCGCGGAGGGCGGGTTTGCGGCGCTGACGGTGGGCAGTCACCCGGTGGCGGACTCGATCGGCAAGCCCGACAACGAGGGCATGAGCTTCGAGGAGTTGCTGACCCGCGTCGCGCAGATCACCGCCGCCGTCGACGTTCCGGTCTCGGTCGACATCGAGTCCGGGTACGGGCAGACCCCGAACGATTGATCGCCGGGCTGATCGAGGTGGGCGCCGTCGGGCTCAACATCGAGGACACCGTGCACAGCGAGGGCGGCAGGCTGCGCGAGGCGCAGGAGCACGCGGACTTCGTCGGTGGTCTGCGCCGGGCCGCGGACGCTGCCGGGGTGCACATCGTCGTGAACGCCAGGACCGACCTGTTCATCAAGCAGGTCGGCGACGAGTCCGATCGCGTCGAGCGCGCGATCGCGCGGCTGAAGCTGGCCGCGGAGGCGGGCGCCGACTCGCTGTACCCGGTCGGGTTCCACAGCGACGAGGTGTACCAGCGGCTGACCTCGGAACTGCCGTTGCCGGTCAACGCGATCGCCGATCCGGTGCGCGGCGAGAAGGCCAGCTACGCCTCGCTCGGGGTCGGCCGGGTCAGCTTCGGCCCGCTGCTGCAGGCCGCGCTGGCGGTGCGTGCCAACCAGCTCCTCGCCCGCTGGATCTAGCTCGCGTCTCCTCGGCGGGGTAGTCCCGTCAACGACACCGGGCGTCGGACAGGTACGCGAGCAACCGTCCGACGCCCGGGTGTTCGCCGGCCTAGGCCGTGTTCAGTGCCACGGCCTCGTGAATGAGCGCGATGAACGCCTTGTCGTCGATCGTGTCGCCCTCATGGATGTCGATGGCCCGCCTGGTGTTGCCGTCGAGGCCGGTGTTGAACAGGCCCGACGGGTCGTCCAGTGAGGCTCCCTTGGTGAAGGTCACCTTGACGATCTTCTTGTATGTCTCACCGGTGCAGATCATTCCGGCGTGGTACCAGACCGGAACCCCTCGCCACTTCCATTCCTCGACAACATCCGGGTCGGCCTTCTTGATGAGAGTTCGGATGTGAGCGAGCATCTCGCCCCGCCAGTCACCGAGCTCCTCGATCCTCGCATCTATCAGCTGAGACGGATTCTCCATGGGTGCCATTCGCTCTCTTCATGGTTGGTGTCGCTCGCCGGTCATTCGAGTATCCATGCGGACCACCGTGAGCGCATCGCGACGCGCAGCGCGTCAGCGCGTGTAGACGGCGCTCTGGGCGCCGACGAGGTCGACCAGGTCCCGCTGCGCGATGTTCACGTCGAGCAGGTGCAGACCCCAGTTCTCCGTCGGGAGTGCGGGCAGCAGGGCGGCGCCCCGGCCCTCGACCATCAGCACGTGCGGTCCGTCGCCGTCGGTGCACCGGGCGCTGTAGGCATCCACCGGGCGCCCGGCGACCACGCCCCGGATCGGGGCATCGGCGTTGTCGTGCAGCGAGGCCGGATTGGTGCACAGCACCTCGTATTCGGGGCCGACCGGCAGATTCGCACGGGTGCCCGACGTCCCGGTGTTGCGCGGCGAGAGTCCGTAGCGGGTGTCGGGCGGCGGTGTCCGCGAGAACGCCGAATACGCGATGACGCACCCGGTCTGGCCGGGCTCGGTGCAGGCGGGCACCGAGTCGAAGTCGCCGCCGGCGGTCGCGCCCTTGCGGACGAGCACATCACCGCCGAGCAGCAGTGCCGAGACCAGCTGTGACTGGACGGGTTTCCCGTCGATGCGGTTGTGGATCAGCATCCGCAGCATTCGGGTGCCCTGCGAGTGACCCATCAGCACCACCCCGCGGCCGTTGTTGTGATGAGCCAGGTAGTCGTCCCACGCGCGCTCCACGTCGTCGTACGCGACATCGAGCGCGGCGCTGCGCTCCTGAGCCGTCCCTGTGAACAGCGCGCGCAGGGTGACCTGCCGGTACACCGGAGCCCACACGTTGCACTTCTCACCGAACGGCTCCGCCTGCATGCGGGCGACCGTGCGCAGCTCGGGTGAGGCGTCGAGGTTCGCGTTCACGGACTGTTGCAGCGACGCGGTGGGATACACGTAGAAGCAGTCGATCGGCGCGCCGGATCGTCCGCCGCACGGGTCGTCGGTCTGGCCGGGCCTGCACAGCCAGGTGGTCGCCGACTCCTGCGGCGGTGCGGCCGAGGCGTGCGGAGTCGCCAGTGCGACGGCTCCGACGAGCACGAGCAGTGTGGTGCAGGCGCGGGCGAGCGGGCGGAACGGGCGGCGGCTCGGCATGCTCACGGATGCTAGTCCCGTGGCCACCCGGCCGGTAGCCTCAACGATTCTCGGCGTACGCCGCGAGGTGTGCCACCTGCTCGGGGTCCAGGGAGGGCCGGACCGCCTTCCTCGCCGCGGCGACGTCTGCCGCGGTCACGTCCGCCGCGTCCACGCTGCGACGCATGGCGGCCAGCGCCGCCTCCCGCAGCAGCGCCGCGCAGTCCGCCGCCGAATACCCGTCGAGATCCTCGGCCAGCGCATCGAGGTCGACGTCCGCCTCGAGCGGGATCGACTTCCCTGCGGTCTTCAGAATCTGCTTGCGCGCCTCGGCGTCCGGCGGCGGCACGAACACCAGCCGCTCGATCCGGCCGGGGCGCAGCAGCGCCGGGTCGATCAGGTCCGGCCGGTTGGTCGCGGCGAGCACCACCACGTCGCGCAGCGGTTCGACACCGTCGAGTTCGGTGAGCAGCGAGGCCACCACCCGGTCGGTGACACCGGAGTCGGAGCTCTGTCCGCGGCGCGGGGCAAGCGCGTCCACCTCGTCGAGGAAGATCAGCGAGGGGGCCGAGTCGCGGGCGCGCTGGAACAGCTCACGCACCGCCTTCTCCGACGCTCCCACCCACTTGTCCATCAGCTCGGCGCCCTTGACCGCGTGCACGCTGAGCTGGCCGGAGCTGGCGAGGGCGCGGACCACGAAGGTCTTGCCGCACCCGGGCGGGCCGTACAGCAGCACCCCGCGCGGCGGGTCCACCCCGAGGCGGGCAAAGGAGTCCGGGTGCTGCAGCGGCCACAACACCGCCTCGGTGAGGGCCTGCTTGGTCTCGACCATGTCCCCGACGTCGTCGAGGGTGACGCTGCCGATCGCCAACTCCTCGGTGCCCGACCGCGACAGCGGGCGGATCACGTCGAGGGCGCCGACCAGGTCCTCCTGCATCAGGTTCGGGTCCTCCCCGCTGCTGCTGGCCCGCGCCGCGGCCCGCAGTGCCGCCTCCCGGACCAGGGCGGCGAGGTCGGAGGCGACGAAACCCGGTGCCCGCGCGGCGATCTCATCGAGCTTGAGGTCGGTGGTGGGGACCTTGCGCAGCATCAGCTCGAGCAGCGCCCTGCGCAGCCTGCCGTCGGGCAGCGCCACGGTGAGTTCGCGGTCGCACAGGTCTTGGCCGCGGACCCGGTCGTCGAGCGAATCGGGATGTGCGGTGGTCGCGACGAACGCGCAGCCCGGGGTGTCCACCGCGCGCCGCAGTTCGTCGAGGATGAGCGTGGAGACCGGTTCCGGCTCGGCGGGCAGCAGCGCGTCGATGTCGGTGATGAGCAGCACCCCGCGCTCGTGCGGCTCCCCGGCCGCGGCGCCGGTGAGGCGGGCAACCGCGTCCGACACCCGCTGCAGTCGGGTGGCCGAATCGAGTGCGCCGATACCGGGGCCGTCCAGCGCGACCACGGTGCGCTCGGCGAGTACCGCCCGCGCCAGCGTCGCCTTGCCCACCCCGCCGGGCCCGGTGATGAGCACGCCGAGATGTGGTGACGCCCCGAGCGTGTGCAGCAACTCCGGCTCGTCCAGTGCCAGCTTCAGCCACTCGCTGAGCTTGGCGGCCTGGGCGTCGACGCCGACCAGGTCGGCCACAGGAACGGGTGCGGGCGCCGGGACCGGGGCCGGTGCGGCGGGCCTCTCGACGGACGGCGCCGCGCCAGCACCGGGTACGGAGCCGTCGCTGCCCCAGCTGACCGCCGAATTGGGTTGCACGCTCACCGGTCCCGTGGGGTCGACGGATGTCACGGTGAGCAATTCCGAGGTCCAGGCGACACCGAAGGTCCGCGCCAGCGATTGCGTCGCGCCCGCGGTGCTGGTGCCGGGGCCGAGGTCGCGGGGAGCAGCGAGACCGTGTCGCCGACGGTGAGCACCTTGCCGAGCAGGGCCTGCCGGAGCGTGGTGTCGGGGATCGACGCCGTCGCGAGAGCCGATCCGTTGACGGTGACGGACCTGGCGCCGTACACCGTCACGGGTGAGAGCACCACGCGCGCATTCTCTTTGAGCCCGGCGTTGGAGAGGGTGACGTCGTCGAGCAGCGCGGTGCCGGTCGGAGTGGTGGCGGGCGCCAGCGCGACCACGGCGGCGGTGCGCCTGGCGCCGATCACGGCGATGCCGTCCCACTCGCGCAGCCCCAGCGCGGCCAGCGCCTCGGGGTGCAGTCGCACCACGCCGCGGCGGGCGTCGGAGGCGGAGGTGTTCAACCGGGCGGTGAGCGCGAGTTCCGGAGAGTTCACGTGGACCAGCCTAGTGCGCAGCCCAGGTCTGCCGGACTCCGCGCAGGTACCGACCGGTTCGCACCGGAAATGACGAGATCGCACAGCGGTTGGGTGTGCAACGGCTGTGCGATCTGGCGAAAAAGGGTGCGTCGTCGGCGTCGGTCACGCCGACGACGCGGCCGGGCTACCGGGGGCGGCGCAGTCCGAGGCGCGCGGCCGAGACCCGGCCGCGGTCGCCCGTTGGTGCCCGCCGGATCGCCCGTCGCTCGGCCGGTTTGACGTCCCACACCTCGGGGCGCGCGGCGACCCAGCGCTTGGAGCGGACCGCGAACGGGATGTGTACGAGGTACGCGAAGACCAGCACGATCATCAGGACGAACGGGTAGGTGACCAGGGCGGCCGCGACCAGCGCGACGACCACCAGCAGTGCCGCGGCCATCCGCTTCGGCACGGCGAAGGTCTTCATCGCGAGGGTGGGCACCCGGCTGACGATCAGCGCGGCGGACAGGATGGTCCAGACTGCGACCACGTAGAAGGACGACCACCAGCCCTCGCCCCACTGCACGAAGGCGGCGAGGGGGTCAGCGCGATCAGCGCACCCGCCGGGGCGGGCACGCCGACGAAGAACTCGCTCGCGTAGGCGGGTGCGGAGTCGTCGTCGAGCAGGGTGTTGAAGCGGGCCAGCCGCAGCACGATGCTCACCGCGTAGACGAGCGCGATGATCCAGCCTGCGCTGCCGCCGTCGAGCAGCGTCACGTACAGCACCAGGGCCGGGGCGACGCCGAACGAGATGGCGTCGGACAGCGAGTCGAGCTCGGCGCCGATCTTGCTGGTGGCGTCGAGCAGTCGGGCGATCCGGCCGTCCAACGAGTCCAGCACCGCGGCCGCACCGATCATCGCGAGGGCGATGCCGAGCTTGCCGTCGAGAGCGAACTTGACCGCCGACAGGCCGCCGCACAGCGCCAGGATCGTGATGGTGCTCGGCAGCAGGAACAGGCCGGACGCGGCCGTCCTCCTTGCCGTCACCGCCGCGGCGACGGTGCGCTTCGGCGTGTTCACGGGAGCTGGGCGAGGACGGTTTCGGCGCCGATGGCGCGCTGGCCCCGCTCCACCATCAAGGTGGTGCCCTGAGGGAAGTAGGTGTCCACCCGGGACCCGAACCGGATCAGGCCGTAGGTGTCGCCGATAGGGAGCCGGTCGCCGACCTTGGCGTCGCACACGATGCGGCGGGCCAGCAGTCCGGCGATCTGCACGACGGCGATCTCGTGACCGGCCTCGGTGCGCAGCAGCATCGAGTTGCGCTCGTTGGCGTCACTGGCCTCGGCGAGGTCGGCGGAGAGGAACTTGCCCGGCTTGTGGACCACGGCGAGCACCTCGCCCGCGACGGGGCTGCGCTGCACGTGCACGTCCAGCACGGACAGGAAGATGCTCACCCGGGGGACCGGGACATCGCCCATGTTCAGTTCGGCAGGCGGGACGGCGGTGTCGACGAGGGCGACCTCGCCGTCGGCGGGGGAGACCACGACGTTCGCGCGATTCGGCGGCACCCGGTGCGGGTGGCGGAAGAACGCTGCGCTTGCGCCCGCGGCCGCGAGACCCGCGCGGCGGACCCATTTGCGGTTGCGTCCGAGCAGCGCGACCGTCAGCGGCGCCACGACGAACGGGATCCCGGCCGGATGCAGCGGCGGAACCGTGTTGCGGACCAGTTCCGCGACGTGCGCGATACCGGTGGTTTGCGGGGTGCCAATCGGGATGGGGCGGCGGGCCACGGGCTCCTCTTACTGTTTCGTCTTGCTGTCCGGCGAGAACGTGCACCCGGGCGGCTGCGAGGCCGGGCTCGGGCACCCACAGGCTAGCCGAGACGGGCCAGGAAGGGGGACCCGGCCGCCGCTGAGCTGGGTGAACGGGTCCGCCGCCGGTTGTCTCACCCGGCCTGCGAGAGCCGTTCCCGCAGCCGGGCGATGCCGCCGCGGACGGTCGCGCCGTAGCCGTCGTCCGACAGCGTGGAGACGCACGCCTCCGCGCGTTCGAGGTGCGCCCGTGCCCGGTCGTCCTCGCCCAGCTTGGCGTAGTCGGCGGCGAGGTTCAGGTGCAGCGATGGATAGAAGCCCGCCACCTGCAGCGACGAGTGGTGTCGCTGGGCGCGCTCGTCGGTGAGGGAGTCCGCCGCCTCGAGCGCGCGCAGGTCCCAGTCGAGCTCGTCCGCCGGCTTGTCCTGCACGTCGGCCATGTAGTGGGCGATCGTGACGACGTGCAGCGGGTCCCCGTCGGGTCCGGTCCGTTCCCACAACGTCGCGAACGCCGCTCGGGCGCCGGCCCGATCACCGCCGTTCGCCAGTTCCTGCGCGGCCATGATGCCGGTCATGATCGGGTCCGCTTCGCTCATCGTCTGCCTTCCGTCGGGTGGGAGCACGACCGTAGGCCGGGCCACCGACAGCGGGCCGTCAGCGAATCCCGTCCCGGCGCAACGCGACCGAGACCGCCGCCGCCCTTGTGTCCACCCCGAGCTTGGCGTAGATGTGCGCGAGGTGCGTCTTGACGGTGGCCTCGCTGATGAACAGCCGCTTGCCGAGTTCCTTGTTGGTCAGGCCCTCGGCGAGCAGGGTGAGCAGTTCGGCCTCGCGTGCGGTGAGCGCCTCGTCGGGGCGTCGCATCTGTTGCAGCAACCGCGATGCCACCGGAGGCGACAGCACGCTCTGGCCGGCGACCGCCCCACGGATGGCGGCGAAGATCTCCTGCGGCGCCGAGTCCTTGAGGAGGTAGCCGATGGCGCCGGCGTCGATGGCCCTGACCACGTCGGCGTCGGTGTCGTAGGTGGTGAACACCAACACGGGCAGCGTGGGGCAGGCGGTGCGGATCCGGCGGATCGCCTCGACACCGTCGATGCCTGTGCCGAGCGCGAGATCCATCATCACCAGCCGCGGGGCGAGCTCCACGGCCATGTCCACGGCCTGCTCGCCGGAATCGGCCTCGCCGATCACCTCGATGTCGGGCTGCGAGTCCAGCAGGGCCCGCAGCCCCGCCCGCACCACCAGGTGGTCGTCGACCAGCATCACGGTCGTCGCGGTCATCGCTCGCCTCCGTACGGGATCTGGGCGGCGACGACGGTGCCCTCGCCGGGGGCGCTCTCGACGGTGAGCGTGCCGCCGAGCGCCTGCACCCGCTGCCGCATCGCGCGGAGGCCGAACCCGCCGGTCGGGGAATGGTCGCCGACGGCGTCGGCCGCGAAGCCGCGGCCGTCGTCGAACACATCGAGGGCGACGGCGCCGGGCAGGTAGGTCAGGGTCACCCCCAGAGTCTGCGCGTCCGCGTGCCTGGACACGTTCGACACCGCGCTCTGGGTGATCCGCAGCAGCGCGTGGCCGACCTCGGCAGGCAGCGCGGCAGGCACCCCGACCACCCGCAGCTGCGCCGCAGGGAAGTGCCCGCGCGCGGCACTGAGCAGCGCCGCGTCCAGGCTCTGCGTCTCGAGATTGGGGGAGGCGAGGTAGTGCACCAGGTTCCTGGTCTCGGCGAGGTTCTCGCGCAGCGACGCGGTCGCGGTCCGTACCTCCTCCCGCGCGGGTGAGTGCGGCTGGTCCCAGGCCAGGTCCGCGGCCTCGAGGTGCAGCAGGCTGCTGGTCAGGCCCTGGGTGACGGTGTCGTGGATTTCGCGGGCGAGCCGCTCGCGCTCGGACAGCACGCCCGCCGCGCGCTCGGTCTCGGCGAGCCGCGTCTTCGCTTCGGCCACCTGCTCGAGCAGCCGGACGCGTTCCCGGTTGTCCCGTTCGACCTGGCCGTACGCGATCACCACGAGCGCGCCGATGCAGATCGGACCGATCAGCACGGCCCACTCGGTGCGGCCGTTGAAGTTGAAGAAGGCGACGCTGGTCAGCACGGCCAGCGCCGCGACGATCGGGTACGCCAGCCTCCGGGGGAAGGCGCGGGTGCAGAGGAAGAACATCGGGAAGGCGCACCACGCGAAGCTCGGGGCCAGCCACACCAGCGCTGCCCAGGTGGTCAGCACCGGCCACACCCAGGGCTGCCAGGCGCCCGCCCGGCGGGACAGGACCACGGTCACCGTGTAGAGCGCGGCCAGCGCGACGATGAGGGCGGCGACGACGACGAACCGGCCGCTGACGCCGTGATAGGTCAGGTATCGGGCGGTCGAGGTCGCCAGGAGCACGTAGAACGAGACGTGGATCGCGACATCGATCGGTCCGCGGAAGTCCCGGTCGGCCGGGACCCGGTCGTCGTGGGCGCTGACAGGGCTGGACATCGGGTCGATCCTACGGAGCGGGCAGCGCCGCCGGATCGGCCATTCGGATGATCTGTTCGCCCCGGATGGCCGATCGGGAGACAGACGTCGGCCCGATGCGGGTGGGTGGGCCCGGCGGCGAGGCTGGAACCCATCAGCCCGACTACCGAAAGGCCCACCACGATGAACCTCTCCCGCCGACTGCCCAAGGCCCTCGCCGTCACTGTCCCGCTGGCGGCGGTCCTCGCCACCGCGGCCTGCGGCAGCGGGATCGACGAGAAGGCGGCGTCGGCCGCTCCTGTCACCACCGCGGCGGTCGCGGCGCCTGCCGAAGGCGACCAGGCCGCGAAGGGCACGGCGACCGCGAACCGGTTGACCGTCGGCACCGCAGGCGCGGCCGCGCAGGCCGCACTCGCGAAGTGCCAGGCCGACGGGCTCGGTTTCGTCACCGTGGCTGTGGTGGACCGCAACGGCAACGTGCAGGCGATGCTGCGCGGCGACAACGCCGCCCAGCACACCGTCGAGGCGGCCCGCCAGAAGGGCTACACGGCAGCGGCTTTCGGTGCCAACACCAGCGATCTGGCCGGTCGCGCCAAGGGTGACGGCGCCACCGTCGCGGACATCGACGGCACCCTGTTCCTGCCCGGCGGCGTCTCCGTGAAGGCGGGCAACGCGTCCATCGCGGGCATCGGCGTTGGCGGGGCCCCGGACGGCATGGCCGATCAGGCCTGCGCCGCGGCCGGTCTCGAGGCCATCGCCGGATCGCTGCGGTAGCGGTGTACGCCCACATGAGGCGCGCGTCGGCCGTCGTCGTCCTCGCCGCGGCGGTGGCCGCATGTGCCGCCTGCGCCGGCCAGGACCCGGCGGTCGGCGCCACGCCTGCCACCACTCGGGTCCCCGCGTCGGAACCCGCGCCCGCTCCGTCGCCCGAGATCAGGCCCGCCTCGACCCCGGAGCTGGAGCGGTCGCTGTTCGCGGCCGTCCGGGCGGATGACGCCGACGCGGTCCGCGCGGCGATCGAGGGCGGCGCTGCGTTGGAGGCGCGCGGGGACGGCGGCCGGACCCCGCTGGTGGCCGCGGCGAAGTCGAACTCGGTGAACGCGGCCCGGGTGCTCGTGGCGGCGGGCGCCGATGTGAACGCGAAGGACGACATGGAGGACTCGGCATTCCTGTACGCCGGGGCCGAGGGGTACGACGAGATCCTGGCGTTGACGCTGGCGCACGGCGCGGACGTGGCCGCCACCAACCGGTTCGGCGGCACCGCGCTGATCCCGGCGGCCGAGCACGGACACGTCTCGACGGTGCGGGTGCTGATCGGGGCGGGCGTGCCGGTGAATCACGTCAACGAACCCGGCTGGACCGCGCTCCAGGAGGCGGTCGTCTACGGCGACGGATCGGCCCGCTACGTCGACGTGATCGGGCAGCTGCTCGCGGCGGGCGCCGACCCCGCGATCGAGGACGCGGACGGCCGGACCGCCACGGAGAACGCGAAACGCCGCGACCAACGAACGGTCGCGGCGCTTCTCGGGGAAGAACGCTGACGGTCAGGCCCGCGAGGTGGCCGCCGCTTCCACGGTCGACTTGATCCGGGCGAGGGTGGTGTTCATGCCGGCCACCATGTCGATCTCGAAGTCGGCGGTGCCGCCCATCATCTTGTCGACGAGGAAGGACGAGATCTTGGTGGTGCCGGTCGGCGCCTCGCGACGCTCGGTGAGGCGGGTGCCGGAATCGGTGACCTCGAGCGCATAGGTCCAGATGGTGTGGTTCTCCACGACCCGCCAGGCGATCGCCTTGTTCGGCTCGAAGCGGACCACCTTCGAGGTGGTCGGCCAGACCAGCAGGCCCTTCTTGTTCAGGTTGAACGTCTTGGTGCCGTGGGAGACCTCGCCGAAGACGTGCATCCGACGGCATTGCGGGCTCCACTCGCCCATCCGCTTGAGGTCCGAGACCACGGCCCACACCGCGGCTGGGGGAGCGGCGATCTCGATGCTCGCTTCGAGGGTGTTCGTCACTGGGTTTCTCCGGTTCTACGAGGATTAGTGCTACGCATCGTTACGGATATCTTGCCGGATCGCGGCCGTTCGTCAAGGCCCGATCTCGGCGGGACCGTGGTCAGGGGCGTGGAGTCAGCCGGAGCACGACGTCGTCGCTGCCGTTGTCGGTGGTGACGAGCAATGTCCCGTCGGGCTGTCCGCTGACCGTGCGGATCCGGCCGTAGCGACCGTCGAGCAGGGCGGCCTGTCGCTCGACCCCGATGCCGTCCGGGGTGAGCCCCAGCAGCAGGACCTTCTCGCCCTGCTGCGTCCCGACCGCGAGCGCGCCCGACCAGTCGCCCCAGCCGGGGCCGAGGAGAAACGATCCGCTGGCCGTGGCGAGGGTGGGGGTTCCCGAGCTCCACACCGCCTCGCGGGCGCCGGGGACCCGGTCGGGGTCGGTCATCGGCACGGCCTCGATGTACCGGCCCGGTTCGAGGTCGGGTCTCCAACCGTAGTTGCCCGCGGGCACCAGCGCGTTCACCTCGTCGTCGCGGTGGGTTCCCTGCTCCACCGAGTACAACTGCCCGCTGCCGGGGCGGAAGCTGAGCCCCTGCACGTTGCGGTGGCCGAGGGTGTAGACGGGGCTGGCCGGATCGGGGTTCCCGGCCGCGGGGGATCCGTCGGTGTCGATGTGCAGCACCTTGCCTCCCAGTGAGTGCGGGTCCTGCGGGGTCGTGGGAATGGTGGCGTCGCCGGTGCCGACGAACAGGGTGCCGTCGGGTGCGGGGAGGATCCGGCAGCCCGCGTGCCGCCCGCCCGCGCTGGGCAGGCCGGCGAGCACCACGCCCGTCCTGGTCAGTGCTGTCCACTCCGGATCCACCGTCCAGGACAGCAGTCGGACGTCGGTTTGCCCGTCGCCTCGATGTCCCTGGCAGGTGAACACCCGGCGGTTGCTCTCGAACCCGGGGTCGAGAGCGATGCCCATCAGTCCGGTCTCCCTGGAGACGTAGAGGTCGGACAGATCGGCGGTCGGCCTGGTGACCGAGCCGTCGGGCCGCAGCGCCACGAAGCCGCCGCCGCGCTGCCCGGTCAGGATGGTGCCGTCCGGCGCGACCGCGACATCCCACGGTTTGTTCAGTCCGGTCAGGAGCTCGGTCACCTCGACGGTGGGCGGGGCGGCCGCGACCACGCTGCTGGCGGTGGAGGTGGCCCCGTCGGAGGTCTCCTGGGAGGTTGTGTCGGTGGCGGTCGCGCAGCCGGCGACGAGCAGGGCGAGGGCCAGCGCGGCGTATCGATCGCGCACGGGCCACCTCCGGATCTTCCGGCGATAGGAGCTGCTTCCAGGGTATCGCCGCCTGCGAACCGCCCCATAGGTCGCGGCGGTTGTATTGCGCGGCAAATCGGTGCCCATCAGGGGTGGATTTCGCTGTAATGCCGGGGGGATGATTGACGATGAAATTGGTATCCACGCAGTATTTGAACCAGGCAGACACCGGAGTGATCCGTCGTGAAGATCCCAGTCGTTCTCCAGCATGTGCGGCATGAATCCGTCCCGATCCTCGAATCGGCCCGGATGAAGGGTCGTCCCAAGTCCTGGCCGGGTGAACAGCTGGAGCGATTGCTGACCGACGGCGAGATCGAGGACATCGAGCGCGGTCGGTTCTGACCCGCCGCGCCGACGGCGAGCGTGCAGTGTCCGTCGCCCCTTCCCGGTGAGCGCGCACGTAGGTGCTCTCCCGCATGTCCAAGTTGTTCTATTGGAACTAGAACAATAGAATCAAAGCGTGCTGATACGAATCGACCAGACCGCGGCGGAACCGCTCTACGAACAGGTCGCCTCGAGCGTGCGCAGGGCCATCGCCGTCGGCGAGGCGGCGCCGGGCGAGCGACTCCCGGTTGCCCGCGACCTGGCGGCCTCGCTCGATCTCAATGTCCACACCGTGCTGCGTGGCTACCAACTGCTGCGCGACGAGGGCCTGATCGAGCTGCGGCGTGGGCGCGGGGCGGTGGTCACGGCCGACGCGACCACCCGCGGCCGGCTTCAGGAGGCGCTCCGCGAACTGGTCGCGGAGGCTCGTCGGATCGGCATGGGCGCCACCGAACTCACCGCACTCGTCAACAAGGAGATGCAATGACCACTTCGAACTCATTCCCAAGGGTCGGCTGGCTCCGGGCCCTCGCCGCAACAGTGCTGCCGCCCGCGCTCACCGCTGTGGGCGCGGTCTCCCTGATCGGGGCGTGGTCCGCTGAGCTGCCGGACCCGGTGGCCGTGCACTTCGGCCCTGGCGGCACGGCGGACGGGTTCGGCTCGGCGGGCGCCGCGCGGTGGTCGCCGCTGCTCGGCCTCGCGTTCGCGCTCGGCCTGTGCCTGTTGCTGCTCCTGCTGACCCGGCGGGACCTGCGGTCGGCTCGGGTCGGTGCCGCGGTGGGGTCGGGCACCGGCGCATTCGTGGCGGCCCTCCCTGTCGCGCTGCTCGCCCCGCAGCGCGGCCTGGCGGACGCCGCCGAGGCCTCGTTGAGTGGCTGGTGGATCGCGGTGCCCGCCGCGGCGGGCCTGGTCGCGGCCGCGATCGGGTACGCGGCGTCGCCAACGCCTGGACCCGCCACCGCACACCGGCCGCCCCGCGAGGACGCGCCGCGCATCGCGCTGTCGGACGGCGAGAAGGTCGCCTGGTCCGGGTCGGCGGCGATGCCGCCCTGGTTGGCCGTCGTGGTCGGTGTGGTCCCCGTTGCGGTGGTGCTGGGGCTGGTCGCCTTCGGATCGAGCTCGATCGTCCTGGTGCTGGTGGTCGCCGCGGTCTCGGCCGCGCTGATGGCCCTGGTGCTCGCGCCGGTTCGGGTCACGGTCGACGCCACCGGGCTGTCGGCCCGGACCCCGATCACAGGCAGGCCGACCCGCATCCCGCTCGACGAGATCGCGGAGGCCGACGTCGCCGCGGTCGGGATCCTGAACAGGTTCGGTGGTTTCGGCTACCGGGTGGGCCCCGACGGCACAGGGCTCATCGTCCGGCCAGGGCCCGCGTTGCGTATCACGCGAGGTGACGGTTCGCGGTTCACCGTCACCGTCGACGGAGCCGAGCAGGCCGCGGCGGTCCTCAACGCGCTCGCCGCCAAGGGGCGCGCGCGTCGCTGACTTCGCGGCATACTCGACCCCAGGGACCGAACCGTCGCACGCACGGGAGGATCACGATGACCGAGATTGCCGGGATCGATCCGGACGTCGCACCGAGTGGGCCGGGCTGCGCCGACTGCGATGCGGGCGGGGGTTGGTGGGTGCACCTGCGCCGATGTGCCCAGTGCGGGCACGTCGGGTGCTGCGACACCTCGCCGGGGCAGCACGCGACCGCGCACGCGGCGGCGACCGGGCACCCGTTCATCCAGAGCTTCGAGCCGGGCGAGGACTGGTTCTGGAACTTCCAGACCGAGCAGATGTACGACGGACCCGAGCTGGCCCCGCCGCGGCACCACCCGGTCGACCAGCCGGTGCCGGGCCCGGCGGGCCGGGTGCCCGCGGACTGGCAGGACCACGTCCATTAGCGCCGGCGGACCCGATCCGGACCGAGGGCCCTGGCCGCCGTCAGCGGGTGCCGTGCAGTGGGATCCGGCGCAGTACTCGCTGTTCGGGGCCGAGCGACGCCGGCCGTTCTTCGATCTGGTCGGGCAGGTCGGGGCCGTCGGCCCGCGCCGGGTCGTCGACCTCGGCTGTGGGCCGGGCACGCTGACCGCGACGCTGGCCGAGCGGTGGCCGACCGCCGAGGTGCTCGGCATCGACTCCTCGCCGGAGATGATCGCCGAGGCCCTCGCCGGCCGCCACCACGGACGCGTCGAGTTCGCGCTTGGCGACGCGGAGGACTTTTCCGTCGCGGGGGTCGACGTGCTGGTGAGCAACGCGCTGCTGCAATGGGTGCCGTCGCACCGCGAGTTGCTCGCTGGGTGGACGGCCGAGCTCGAACCCGATGGCTGGCTCGCCTTCCAGGTGCCCGCGAACTTCGGCTCGCCCTCGCACCGGTTGATGCGCGAGGTCGCCGAGTCACCGCGGTGGCGCGACCGACTCGGTGGAGTGCTGCGACACGACGGTCCGGTGGCCGAACCGGCCGAGTACCTCGAACTGCTGCTGGGCGCCGGAATGCGGGTCGCGGCCTGGCGGACCGAGTACCAGCACCTGCTGCCGGGGCCCGATCCCGTGCTGGAGTGGGTGCGCGGCACCGGATTGCGGCCGGTCCTCGATCGGCTGTCCGCCGACGAGACGGCGGACTTCGAGGCGGAGTACGGGTCTCGCCTGCGGCAGGCGTATCCGCGCGGTCCGTTCGGCACCGTCTTCCCCTTCCTCCGGACCTTCGTGGTCGCGCAGAAGCCTGGGGCGTGAACCGTGCCCGCGGTCGAGGGCGTGCTGTTCGACATCGACGGGGTGCTGGTCACCTCCTGGCAGCCGATCGCGGGCGGGGCGGAAGCCCTCGCCGCGGTGCGTGAGCGCGGGATCGCGCGCGCCTTCCTCACCAACACCACCTCCAGGACACGGGCCGAGATCGCGGCGGCCCTGCGCGACTGCGGCATGGCGGTGGATGCGGACGAGATCGTCACTGCCGCCGCGCTCACCGCCGAGCACCTTCGCTCGACGCACCCGGGGGAGCGCTGCCTGCTGATCAACCACGGCGACATCGCCGGGGACATGACGGACATCGAGTTCGACGCCGACCGGCCGGAGGTGGTGGTCCTCGGCGGGGCCGGGCCCGAGTTCGACCACGCCGCGCTGAGTCGGGTGGTGGACCTGATGCTCGACGGGGTGCCGGTGGTCGCGATGCAGGGCGGACTGACCTGGGCCACCGCGGAGGGCATCCGCATCGACACCGGGGCCTACCTGCCGGGACTGGAGGCGGCGGGCAACGCGCGGATCACCGTGGTCGGCAAGCCCTCTCCGACCGGGTTCCTGGCCGCCGCCGGGCTGATGGGGAGCAGGCCCGAGCGGACGGTGATGATCGGCGACGATCTCCAGAACGACGTGCTGGCGGCCCAGCGCGCCGGATTCATCGGGGTGCTGGTGCGTACCGGCAAGTTCCGGCAGTCCGTCCTCGAGGCGGCCGAGGCCGCTCCCCGGCATGTGCTCGACTCGGTCGCGGACCTCCCCGGACTGCTTGCCGAGATGTGATCGAGGCGGCCGGGGCCGCGGCCGACGCCACCCGGCTCGAGCCCCGGGAAACCGGTGCCGAATCGAGATATGTCGATCCGGTCGTGGGCGGGCAAGTCTTCGGTACCGTCGCGTCGGTATCCGTTCGTTCTGCTTTCGAGGAGTTCCGTGTCGATTCAGCTCATGCCCCGCGTCCACGCCCTCATTCCTTCGATCACCCGCGCGGGCGCGAGTCTGGGGGTCGGCATCGCGATCGCGGGTGGCATGGCGGTCGCCGGCTCCGGCATCGCCTCCGCCGCGCAGGTCGGTTGCGTCTCGCCGCCCTCGGCGAACGACATCAGGGTCATCGGTGACGCGAGCTGCGGCGCCACCGCGACCGTCGGGAACGCCGGGGCGACCGCGATGGACAGCGGCACGGCGGTGAGCGTGGCCAACGGTGGATCCGCGAACAGCGTCGCGACCGGTTTCGGTGTCGCGCTCAGTTCCTCGCGCGACGCGGGCGCCGCGCATGCGTACGCCATCGGCGGCGGCATCTCGCACTCGAACGCCTCGAACGGCCACACCACCATCGCGGTGGCGGGCTGGGGCTCGGGAGCGACCGCGGAGGCGTCCGGCGTCAAGTGCGTCGGCCCGCTGTCCTTCGCCGTGAACCTGAACACCGGCGCCGTCTGCGCGCTGCGCTGACCGACCCGTCCCGACCTTGCACTCGCCACACCTGAGTGCTAAAAAGGCACTTGGCACTCGCGTCATGTGAGTGCCAGGTCGGGACGGTGAGATCGGGATCCCATCGACACCCCTGGTCGTCCGTCGCGGGCGCCGAGCCTGGCCGTAGGCGTAAATGCGTCATGAGGCGACCCGACGAGCGGTCGCCTGGTGTGTCACCCCAATCCGGAGGATCACTTCGCAATGGCCAAGATCATCGCGTTCGACGAAGAGGCACGTCGCGGCCTCGAGCGTGGCCTGAACAGCCTCGCCGACGCAGTCAAGGTGACGCTGGGACCCAAGGGTCGCAACGTCGTCCTGGAGAAGAAGTGGGGCGCCCCCACGATCACCAACGATGGTGTTTCCATCGCCAAGGAGATCGAGCTCGAGGACCCCTACGAGAAGATCGGCGCCGAGCTGGTCAAGGAGGTCGCCAAGAAGACCGACGACGTCGCCGGCGACGGAACCACCACCGCCACCGTGCTCGCCCAGGCTCTCGTTCGTGAGGGCCTCCGTAACGTCGCGGCCGGCGCCAACCCGCTCGGCCTCAAGCGCGGCATCGAGAAGGCCGTCGAGGCCGTCACCGCCCGCCTGCTCGACACCGCCAAGGAGGTCGAGACCAAGGAGCAGATCGCTGCCACCGCCGGTATCTCGGCCGGCGACCCGTCCATCGGTGAGCTCATCGCCGAGGCCATGGACAAGGTCGGCAAGGAAGGCGTCATCACGGTCGAGGAGTCCAACACCTTCGGCCTGCAGCTCGAGCTCACCGAGGGCATGCGCTTCGACAAGGGCTTCATCTCGCTGTACTTCGCGACCGACGCCGAGCGTCAGGAAGCGGTCCTCGAGGACGCCTACATCCTGCTCGTGAGCTCCAAGATCTCCACGGTCAAGGACCTGCTGCCGCTGCTGGAGAAGGTCATCCAGTCCGGCAAGCCGCTGGTCATCATCGCCGAGGACGTCGAGGGCGAGGCCCTGTCCACCCTGGTGGTCAACAAGATCCGTGGCACCTTCAAGTCGGTCGCCGTCAAGGCCCCCGGCTTCGGTGACCGTCGCAAGGCGCAGCTCGCCGACATCGCCATCCTCACCGGTGGCGAGGTCATCAGCGAAGAGGTCGGCCTCTCCCTGGAGACCGCCGGACTCGAGCTGCTCGGCCGCGCCCGCAAGGTCGTCGTCAGCAAGGACGAGACCACCATCGTCGAGGGTGCAGGCGACGCCGACGCCATCGCCGGTCGCGTCAACCAGATCCGCGCCGAGATCGAGTCCTCGGATTCGGACTACGACCGTGAGAAGCTGCAGGAGCGCCTGGCCAAGCTGGCCGGTGGCGTCGCCGTCATCAAGGCCGGCGCTGCGACCGAGGTCGAGCTCAAGGAGCGCAAGCACCGCATCGAAGATGCCGTGCGCAACGCCAAGGCCGCAGTCGAGGAGGGCATCGTCGCCGGTGGTGGCGTGGCCCTGCTGCAGTCCGCCCCCGCGCTGGACGACCTGAAGCTCGAAGGTGACGAGGCTACCGGCGCGAACATCGTTCGTGTCGCCCTCGAGGCCCCGCTCAAGCAGATCGCGTTCAACGCCGGCCTCGAGCCCGGCGTCGTCGCGGAGAAGGTTCGCAACCTGCCCGCAGGCCACGGCCTGAACGCCGCGACCAACGAGTACGGCGACCTGCTCGAAGCCGGCATCAACGACCCGGTCAAGGTCACCCGCTCGGCGCTGCAGAACGCAGCCTCGATCGCGGCTCTGTTCCTCACCACCGAGGCCGTTGTCGCCGACAAGCCGGAGAAGGCCGGAGCGCCCGTTGGCGATCCGACCGGCGGCATGGGCGGCATGGACTTCTAGTCCACAGCCACACCAGTTCCACCCGGCGAGGCCCGGGTCACCCGATCAGGGTGGCCCGGGCCTCGCTCGTGGGCGGGGCCGCCTGAAGACACACGGTGTTCACCGGAGCGACCAACGTAGGTCACCGTTACGGACGCTCGGTCCACTATGTTCGTTACCTGTGGCGAGGGGTCACACGCAGTTTCTGCGGTAGGTCAATTCTTGGAGGATCACATGGGTTCCATCAGCACCATCATCTCGCTCTTCGAGCTCTACCAGCTGCTGAGCCAGTTCAGCTGATCCCCTAGATGGCGGCCGGACTCCCGTGTGGAGCCCGGCCGCCGTCTGCTGTGGGATCAGTTTTGCGATTCCGGAGACAGTCGTACGCCTTCCGGGTGAGACTGTCGGCGCGGGATCGCTGACCACGCAGGCGCTGTGCCTGCGTAAGATCACCCGCAGCAAGCCGAGGGTCCATGCGTACCTGCGCGTGGGCCCCCGTTCTGTAGAGAAGTACCGAACACCCACCGATCTCGGCCCATAGACAGTCAGGTGCAGCACACATGAGCAACCTTCGTCGATCCGGCGCCCGCAAGGCGCGGCTGGCAGCAGCCGCTGCGGCCCTGATGATCCTTCCCCTGATCGGCGCGGGCGGACTCGCCACCGCCGCACCCGCGGGCGAGCAGTCCGGCTCGAAGGTCGAGCGGGTCGAGGGCAGTGGGCGTCAGGTGACCGCGTACGTGTACTCGGCGTCGATGGACAAGACCATCCCGGTCAAGGTTCAGCGCCCGATGGACAGCAGCGTGCCGCGACCGACCCTGTACCTGCTCAACGGCGCAGGCGGCGGCGAGGATTCGGCCACCTGGCAGCGCCGCACGGATGTCGCGACGTTCTTCGCGGACAAGAACGTGAACGTGGTGACCCCGGTCGGTGGCGCCTTCAGCTACTACACCGACTGGCAGAAGGACGACCCGAAGCTCGGCAGGAACAAGTGGACGACCTTCCTGACCAAGGAACTGCCGTCGCTGATCGACTCCGAGTTCAAGACCAACGGCGTGAACTCGATGGCGGCCATCTCCATGACCGGCACCTCGGTGCTCAACCTGGCGATCGCGGCCCCTGGCCTCTACAAGAGCGTCGCGTCCTACAGCGGGTGTGCCGAGACCAGCACCGAGATGGGCCGGGCTTACATCAAGATGGTCGTCGAGTCGCGGGGCGGCGCCAAGGTCGAGAACATGTGGGGCGCGAAGAACGACGCGGCATGGGTGGCGAACGACCCGGTCGTCAACGCCGAGAAGCTGCGCGGGACCCAGCTGTACATCTCCTCCGGCAACGGCCTGCCAGGGGCGCACGACAACCTGGAGGAGACCGGTGGCATCTCCGGTCTTGCGAACCAGGCGCTGCTCGGCGGCGTGATCGAGGGCGCGACCCTGGTCTGCACCAACAACCTGTCCAAGCGGCTCGGTGAGCTCGGCATCCCGGCCGTCGTCGACTTCCGGCCGAACGGCACCCACTCGTGGGGCTACTGGCAGGACGACCTGCACAAGTCGTGGCCGATGCTGGCCGCGTCGATCGGTCTGTAGCAGACCCGACAGCTCAGGCGACAGTGACGGCGCCGATCCCGCGGAGTACGCGGGGTCGGCGCCGTCTTGTCGTCGGGGCGGGGTCTGCCCCCGGCGAGGTGATCAGTCGACCTGGTTACCGGAGGCCCTGTGCAGGCCCGAACTCATGGTCGACTCGAGCTTGTCGTCGAATTCGTCGTAGACCACCGAGCCGATCCAGATGATCAGCGTCGCCCACACCCAGGTCCAGAATCCCCGGATCTGGAAGTCGTTCGTCAGGAGCACCACGATGAGCAGGACGAGGTACGTCGCGACCAGGTTGACGACCCAGGTGTAGGCGCGCAGTCCCGGCACGGTGCTCAGCAGGCGGGCGATGATCGGCTTGACGAACAGCGTGGCCAACGTGAGCAGGATCGTGGCGACGATGAACCACAGGGGATAGGAAATGTGGAACGGGCCGAGGACCAGATCGGCGATCCACAGCACGACACCGTTCGCGATCAGCGCTGTCAGGATGCGGGGAATCCAGAGCTTGGTGGGGGTCGGACTCGAGGTGGTCATGTCGCCAGGATGAGCGTCGGCGACGGGTGCGATCGGGCTTTCGTTGCCGACTCAATTGATTGATGCATCGACGTTATCCGTCCGTTATTGGATCAGGTGGAATCGCGGAGCGCGCCGAGGCGCGGTGAAAGCGTTCATCTGGGCGACACCGCGTCGACGAGCAGGGGGGCTACCGTCCGCGGATGACCGAATTCGACCACCCAGTGGATCTCGCCGACACCTCCGCGTTCACGGTCCGGGACGACGATGACGACGACCCGATCCTGGTCAGCGCGGCGGACGGGCGGGCCGTCGACACCTGGCGCGAGGGTACCCGTACGAGGATCGGATGGAGCGCGCCGAGTACGAGATGGCCAAGAGGCTGCTGCAGATCGAGCTGCTCAAACTGCAGAACTGGTCCAAGGCGACCGGCCGCAGGCACGTGATCGTGTTCGAGGGTCGGGACGCGGCGGGCAAGGGCGGCACGATCAAGCGGTTCACGGAGCACCTGAACCCCGCGGCGCGAGGGTGGTGGCCCTCGAGAAGCCCTCCGCCCGCGAGCAGGGCCAGTGGTACTTCCAGCGGTACGTCGAGCACCTGCCCGCGGCCGGGGAGCTCGTCCTCTTCGACCGCTCCTGGTACAACCGCGCGGGCGTCGAGCGGGTGATGGGCTTCTGCAACGACGACCAGCACGCGCGCTTCCTGCGGCAGGCCCCGCTCTTCGAGCAGATGCTCGTCGACGAGGGGATCAGCCTCACCAAGCTGTGGTTCTCGGTGTCAAGGAACGAGCAGCGCACCCGGTTTGCGATCAGGCAGGTGGACCCGGTCCGGCAGTGGAAGCTCTCCCCGATGGACCTTGCGTCGCTGGACAAGTGGGAGTCGTACACGGCCGCCAAGGAGCAGATGATCAGGTTCACCGACACCGACATCGCGCCGTGGACCGTCGTGAAGAGCAACGACAAGAAGCGCGCCCGGATCAACGCCATGCGGCACGTGCTCAGCCGCTTCGACTACGAGAACCGGGACGACGAGGTGGTCGGAACCCCGGACCCGCGCATCGTCTGCCGGGCGCGAGACTCCTTGGGGGACTGACCGGCCCGAGCTCGGCGGGAGGTCCCACCGATTCCTTCGGGCACGCCGTAGCATCACCGGAACCAGTGTTTGACACAACAAACGTTTCCGTGGATGGACGAGGTGGACCTGCGTGGATGCGCTGAAGATCGCCCTGGAACTGATCGTCGTGCTCGGCTGCATCGTGATGGGCACCCGCTCCAGCGGTGTGGCACTCGGCCTGTGGGGCGGCGCGGGTGTGGCGGTGCTGGTCTTCGTGTTCCGGGAGGACGTGGGCAGCCCGCCGGTCGACGCGCTGCTGATCATCCTGTCGGTAGTGCTGGCGTCGTCGATGATGCAGGCGGCGGGCGGCATCGACTGGATGGTGACGATCGCCGCGAACCTGATCTCCAAGCGCCCCAAGCAGATCACGCTGATCGCACCGCTGGTCTCGTTCCTGTTCGCGGTGGGCGCGGGCACGTCGAACATCCTGTACCCGCTGCTGCCCGTCATCTACGACGCGTCGTACCGCAACGGCGTCCGGCCGTCGCGGCCGCTCTCGCTCTCCGTCGTGGCGACGGGTGTGGCCCTGGCCTGTAGCCCGGTCTCGGCGGCGATGGCGGCGATGGTCACCCTCACCGATGTGGCGCCGTACAACTTCGAGCTGATCGACATCATCAAGATCACGCTGCCCGCCGCGATCGTCGGCATCGTGCTGTCCTCGATCGTCGTGAACCGACTGGGCAAGGACATCGACGAGGATCAGGAGATCCAGGCCCGGATCGCGTCCGGTGAGCTCCTCGCGCCCTCGGCCGCATCCGCGAGCGGCCCGGGTGCGGTCGAGCTGAAGTCGACCACGCAGGGTCGCAATGCCGCCATCATCTTCCTGCTCGGTGTCGCGGCGATCGTGGTCTTCGGTCTGTTCAAGGGGATTCGCCCGGAGTCGGCGGACGGCTCGCCGATGGGCATGACCCCGATCATCGAGATGATGATGTTCGTGGTCGGCACGCTGATCCTGCTCGTGTGCCGCCCGGACGTGTCGGAGGTGCCTGGCTCGTCGGTGTTCAAGGCAGGCATGGTCTCGGCCATCGCGCTGTTCGGTCTGGCCTGGCTCACCGACACCTTCATCAGCGCCCACCAGGAGCTGATCACCAACACCGTCGGCGACTGGGTCGACGCCTGGCCCTGGATCTTCGCCCTCGGCGTCTTCCTGGTCTGTGTGCTCACCACCAGCCAGTCGACGGCGACAAGGACCATCGTGCCGATCGGCCTGGCGGCGGGACTCGCCCCCGGTCTGCTCACCGGCATGTGGGCGGGTGCCTTCGCGGGCATCTACCTGTTGCCCACCAACGGATCACAGATCGCGGCCGCCAACTTCGACGAGTCGGGCAGCACCAAGCTCGGCACCAAGCTGGTCGACCACTCGTTCTTCGTCCCGACGATCGTGTTGGCAGTCACCACCATCGCGGCAGGCATGGTGTTCGGGGTCGTCCTTGGCTGACCTCGGCCGGCTATCGGCGGGATCGGTAGCCGTCCCAGCTGGCCTTGCAGGCGTGGGCGAGCATGTCCACACGGTCGGCGTCCGGCGCCGGCCAGTCAACGCCGGGTCGCATCAGCTCAGCGGTGAGGTCGGGGCCGAGCAGGAACTCGCGCCTGAATTCCGCCTGGACCGCGCCGAGCGCCACCCCGCGGCGTCGGCCCGGGGCCCGAGTTCGCGGAATAGCGCACCCGCGGTGATGATCTCGTGGCTGCCCAGGTACGGCTGGTTCAACATGACGGCAGCCGGGTCGGCCACCTCGAAGCCCACCCGGTGCGCCTGCGCCAGCGCGCGGACGGCTTCCGGGGCCATGCTCACCGGGTTGTCGCCGCGGGGCTCCCCGCTCTGCGCCTTGCGCGGCTCGCCGCGGTCATCGCCGCGGTTCGACAACGCCACGACGTCGGGCAGCAGGTCGGCCTCGGCGCGCTCGACGTTCACCGCGCCGTCCCTTGTGGTGGTGTGGTTCATCGTGTCGTGGAAGGAGAGCGTGGTGAACTCGACCGGCCCGGTGGACTTCTCGGCGCGCTCGAAGGCGAGCGCCACCATCCGCTCGATGAGGTCGTCACGGGTCCGCTCGTAGACGTCGAGCCCGCGGGAGGCGACCTCGGCGAAGGTGTCGGCGAGCCGGTGCAGGCCCGCGTCGTCGGCCGGCTCGCGCAGCAAGGGGTAGAAGGAGAACGTCACCGGGCGGATGGCATCGACCCCACTCAGGTCGGCCTTGTTCCCCGGACCTGCGGCGCGAACCCGGGCGAACGCCTCACGCAGGGTGGCGTACAGGTCCTCGGGGCGTGCGCGGTTCGGGTCCCGCACCATCCGGGGATGGGGGTTCTCCACGTAGACGATGCGGGGGTCGATCTCCGCCCAGCGGCGTACCACCGGGCTGGTGGAGCAGTCGGTGAAGTCGAACTGCAACCGGCGGGTGAACTCGGGCGCGAGGAACTCGCCGAGCTCCTCGGGGATGGCCGACCCCGAATGTGGGCAACTGACAAGCAGATCGGCGTCGGCGAGCGCCTGGTCGAGGCTTCGACGGCCGCGGTCCGCGTAGAAGATCAGGTCGTCCGGGGCGAACACGGTGCCTGCGGGCAGGAACAGCGGATCAGCGGTTGCCATGTCCGAACCCTATCGGCAGGCGCCGCGGCGAGAGAGTATGGGACCGTGGACACCATTCCGATTCAGATGCCCGACGGCACCACCATCGCGGTACGGCTGTTCGCAGGCCGGGAGGCGGCGCCGGTGGTGGTGATCTTCCCGGGGCTCGGCGTGCCGGGCGGGTTCTACGATCCCGTCGCCGAGGCGCTGGTCGCACAGGGATTCAACGCGGCGGTCGGTGAGCTCCGCGGGCAGGGTGACAGCAGGCCCCGGCCGGGCGCGGACAGCAGCTACGGGTATCAGGAACTGGCGTCCGTCGACTATCCGGCCACCTTCGAGGTCGTGCGTGAGCGGTTCCCGGACAGCACCCCGTACCTGCTCGGCCACAGCATGGGCGGGCAGCTGGGGGTGATGTACGCGGCCAGGGCCAGGGGAAAGCTCGGCGGGCTGATCCTGGTGGCGTCGGGTTCGCCGTATCACCGCGGCCATGGGGTGGTGCGCGGCGCGGCGCTGCTTGCCGGATCGGCGGCGATGTCGGTGACGGCGAACGTCGCCGGGTTCTGGCCGGGGGACCGGGTGGACGTCGGCGGGTTCGGCAGGCAGTCGAAGGTGCTGATCGGGGACTGGTCCAGGTTCGCGCGCACCGGCGCCATCGAGCCAACGGGAGCCGACATCGACTACGAGGAGCGGATCGGCCGGCTGACCCTGCCGGTGCTGTCGATCTCCATGGAGGACGACGACCTGGCACCGCGGCAGGCGATCAAGAACCTGGTCGCGAAGATGCCGAAAGCGGATCTGACCACCTGGCATCAGCCGGAGCCGCTGGGCCACAACGGCTGGATCCGCAGCCCGGACAGCACCGTCGGCCGCATCGTGGAGTGGCTGCACGACCGCGCCTGACCCGCCGAGTGTGCAGTTGGCGTCCGTCCCACTCGGGCGATGTACCCGTAGCTGCACACTCGGCGGGGATACCCTGGATGTGATCACCACGACCCGTCCGCACCGTGCGGTCGGCTCGGAACCGATCCGCCATGGATGAACCCGTTCGCCCGAGTGACGCGACGATCGCAAGCGGGCCGCTGACCGAGGTGGCCCCCGGTACCGCCGTGCACGTGAGTTCGGCCGTCTCCGACTCGACCGGCACCCGCCCGGAATCGGGTCTCGTCGTCGACACCGGCGTGCGGCGCCTGGTCGCCGACTGGGAGGCGACAAGGTCCCCGTCCGATCTGTCGGACTACCTGCCGGACGCGGCCGCGATCCGGCGTGCGGCACTGATCGACCTGATCATGGTCGATCTCGAGTACCGGTGGTTGCGCGGTGGCCAGCCGAAACGAATCGCCGACTACTGCCGGGAGTTCCCCGAGCTGCTCGCGGAGCCGCTGCCGCCCGAGCTCGTGTACGAGGAGTACCGGGTGCGCCGCGCGAGCGGGGCGAACGTCGAGCCGGAGGAGTACCTGCGCGGCTTCCCTCAACAGGCCGACCGGTTCGAATGGCTGCGCGAGCACGATCTGCCGGGACATCGCGGCGCGCCCGTCCCGATCGACCTGCCCGAGAACACCGAGTTCGCGGTCGGGCAGCAGCTGGACGACTTCGAACTGATCGCGGAGCTCGGGCGTGGTGCGTTCGCCCGGGTGTTCCTGGCCAGGCAACTGTCGATGCTGCGCCCCGCGGCGCTGAAGATCTCCCGCAACGTCGGCAGCGAGCCACAGACCCTCGCCCAGCTCGACCACCCGTACATCGTCCGCGTCTTCGACCAGAGGCTGTTCGAGGACAGGCAGGTGCGGGTGCTGGTCATGGAGTACGTGTCCGGCGGCACGCTGTTGGATGTGGTCAAGCTGGTCCGCGCGACCCCGCCGGAGCGCCGGAGCGGTCAGCTCCTGCTCGATTCGATCGACAAGGTCCTCGCGAGCAAGGGGGAGATCGGGCCGAGCGAGTCGAGCGTGCGGGCCGAGATCGCGACGCTGTCGTGGCCGGAGACCGTGGCGTGGATCGGGCTGCGACTGGCCGACGCGCTCGAGTACGCGTGCGCCCACGGCGTGCTGCACCGCGACATCAAGCCGGCCAACGTGCTGCTGAGCGTCGAGGGTGTCCCGAAGCTCGCCGACTTCAACGTCAGCTCCAGCGACAGCGTCGACCCGGCGGGTCGGTCCGGCTTCGTCGGCGGGTCGGTCGCGTATATGGCGCCCGAGCAGTTGGCCGCCGTGTCCCCGGAACCGGCAGAATGCGCGGCGCCGATCGACACCCGCAGCGACATCTACGCGCTCGGCGTGATGCTGTGGGAGCTGCTGACCGGGGTCCGCCCGTTCGCGGACGCCCCCGCGGGCGGGTCGCAGGCGTCGCCGGGCGAGGTGCTCGCGATCCGGCGCCGCGGAGTCGATCCCGATGCCAGGACGCGGCTCCCGGATGACTGCCCGGCCGCGTTGCGCCGCGTCCTGATGACGTCACTCGCCTTCGATCCCGCCGACCGCTGGTCGAGCGGCCGCAAGCTGGCACGCCAGTTCGCGCTGTGCCTGGATCCGCACGCCCGCGACCTCGTCGATCCGCGTCCCGGGAGTTGGCGGTCGACGCTCTCGCGGTGGTCGCTCCCGATCCTGCTGGCGGCGATCGGCATCCCGAACCTGCTGGCCGCGGGCTACAACTATTACTACAACAAGGCGCTGATCATCTCCGAGCTCTCACCCGAGGCCCAGGCCCATCTCGAACAGGTCCACCTGCTGGTTGGCGGGCTGGCGTTTCCCCTCGGGGCCTTCCTCATCCTCTACTGGTGCCGGCTCGCGCTGATCGTCCCGCGCGGCCTGCGGAGGGGGCAGCGGTACGACGCCGAGGTCCTGGCCAGGGCGCGCACCGCGACCCTGAACCTAGGGCACCGCGCCGTCGTGGTGGCCTTCGTGCTCTGGGTGGTGGCCGGGGTCGCCTACCCGATCGCACTGCAGGCCGCGGCGGGCGGCATTCCGCCGCAGGCCTATTCGCATCTGATCGCGTCGCTCGCGGTCTGCGGGGCTGTCGCCGTCGCCTACCCGTTTTTCATCCTCACCTTCTACGCGGTGCGCTGTGTGTACCCGATCCTGTTGTCGCACGGTGAGATCGGCAGCGCCGACGGCCGCGACCTGCGGGCGCTCGGCCGGAGCACCACCCGCTACGTCGCGGTGGCGGCGTCGGTCCCGCTGCTGGGCGTCGCCGGGCTCAGCTTCGTCGGTGCCGAGCCCGGCAACACGGTCAACGCGACCGTCCGCGCGCTGTGCATCGGCGGCATCATCGCGTTCATCGGTGTGTACCAACTGTTCCGGTGGCTCGAGGGCGACCTGCGCGCCCTGACCCGGGTGGTGTCGTTGGGCGGTGCCCGCGGCTATGCCGCCGAGATCGAGGCGCCGGTGTCCGTTCAGACGCCCCGGCACGTGCGCCCCGTCAGCGCCCCAGTTGCGCCCAGAGGAACGTGAACGTCAGCGCCGTCTTGAACGCCAGCTGGGCGTTGTCGGAGGCGCCGCCGTGTCCGCCCTCGATGTTCTCGTAGTACCAGGTGCGGTGCCCTGCTCCTCGAGCCGCGCGGCCATCTTCCTGGCGTGGCCGGGATGCACCCGGTCGTCACGCGTCGACGTCGCGATCAGGACCGGCGGATACGACGCCTCCGCGTCGGTGTTCTGGTACGGCGAGTACCGGGAGATGTACTCCCACTCGTCGGGGTCGTCGGGGTCGCCGTACTCCGCCATCCAGGACGCGCCCGCCAGCAGCAGGTGATAGCGGCGCATGTCCAGCAGCGGAACCTGGCAGACGATGGCGCCGAACAGTTCCGGGTACCGGGTCAGCATCACACCCATCAACAGTCCGCCGTTGCTGCCGCCCTGGGCGCCCAGCTGGGCGGGGTGGTGATCCCGCGCTCGACGAGGTCGCGCGCGACGGCGGCGAAGTCCTCGAACACCTTGTGCCGCCCGGCCTTCAGTGCCTGCGTGTGCCACTCGGGCCCGTACTCGCCGCCGCCGCGGATGTTGGCGACCACATAGGTGCCGCCCCGCTCCAGCCAGGCCAGGCCGGTCGCCCCGCTGTACGACGGGGTCATCGAGTTCTCGAAACCGCCGTAGCCGTACAGCAGCGTCGGTCCGGGTGCGGCGTCCTTCCCGCGCACCACGAAGTAGGGGATCCGGGTGCCGTCCTCGGACACCGCGAAGTGCTGAGTGACTGCGAGCGAATCCGCGTCGAAGAACGAGGGCGACTGCTTGAGCACCTCGATCTGCTCGCCGACCGTGCCGTGCAGCAGCGTCGCGGGCGTGAGGTACCCGCTCGAGTTGAGGAAGAACTCGTCGCCCTCGACCGGATCCACGTCCAGGACGTCGGTGGTGGTGAGCTCGGAGACCCCTTCGAGCGGCACGTCCGTCCAGCCGCCGGGTCCCGGTGTCCGCACCCGCAGCCGGGTCTGCACGTCGGACAGCGTCACCAGCAGGAGGTGGTTGCGGGTCCACACGTACTGCTCGAGCGAGGTGTGCGCGTCGGGCGCGAAAAGCACCGTCAGGTCCCGAGATCCGGCGAGATAGTCCTCGTACCGGGCGGCCAGCAGGGTGCCGGCCTGGTACTCGTGCCCGGCGACGGACCAGGCGGACCTGGTGCGGATCAGCAGCCATTCCCGATGCACGGAGACGCTTGCGTCCTCGGGCGTCTCGATCCGCACCAGGGATCCGTCGTCCATCAGCTGGAAGCGCCGGGAGTTGTAGAAGTCGATGGACTGGTCGACGAAGCTGCGCTCGAATCCGGGGGTGCGGTCGTACCAGGCGGACACCGCGACATCGGTCTGCTCGCCCTCGAACACGGTGACGGCCTCGGCGATGTCGGTGCCGCGGGTCCAGCGCTTGGCGATCCGCGGGTAGCCGGAATCGGTGAGCGAGCCCGGCCCGAGGTCGGTGCCGACGTACACCCTGTCCACGTCGATCCAGCCGATGTCGGTCTTGGCCTCCGGCAGGAAGAAGCCGCCGTCGGACGGTTCGACGAAGCAGCGTCGCTCCAGATCGAACTCGCGGGTCACCGTGGCGTCGGCCCCGCCCCTGGACAGGCTGACCAGCGCGCGCTCCTGGCCGGGGCGCAGCACCTGCGCGCCGGACCACACCCAGTTCTCGCCGTCGCGTTCGGCGAGCTCGTCGACGTCGACCAGCACGTCCCAGTTCGGGGCGTCGGTGCGGTACTCGTCCATGGTCGTCCGTCGCCAGAGGCCGCGGACGTGCTCGGAGTCGCGCCAGAAGTTGTAGAGGTACTCGCCGCGGAGCCGGACGTACGGAATGCGGGCATCGGTGTCGAACACCGCCCGGATCCGCGTCTGCAGGTCCTCGAACCCGGCGTTCTCGGTGAACTCACCGGTGGTGCGGCCGTTGCGTTCGCGCACCCAGTCCAGCGCGGGCTCGGCCGTGACGTCTTCGAGCCAGAGGTAGGGGTCGTGCAGGTCGGAAGCCATTGTTCATTGATACCCTGACGTGCGGGTCCGCGCGCAGGAGGGGACCACGCGTCGGAAGGGGGTTCCCATTCGCGCCGCAGAGTGCTACAAATTCAAGACGGCTGTTTTGATTCTGCAACACGCAGCGAGGAGGTCCCGTGCCGGTTCGCACACTCGCCGAGCTCACGCCGCCGATGACCGCACGGTCCGTGGCGCTGAGCCTGCTGCTCGGTATGCGCCCGGCCCGGATGTCGGCGCGCGAGATCACCCGCACCGGGGAGATGTTCGGTGTCGCGCCGTCGACCATGCGCGCCGCGCTGTCGCGGATGGTGGCGGCCGGCGATCTGGTCACGACGGACTCGATGTACCTGCTCGGGGCCAGGCACCTGGAGCGGCAGGCCCTGCAGGAGGCGCTGGTCAACCCGCGGCGGGTCCCGTTCGACGGCCGCTGGGACCAGGTGGTCGTCGTGGTGTCCGGCCGCGAGGCCGCGGCGCGCGGCGTGTTGCGCACCACCCTCGCCGAGCACCGGTACGCCGAGCTGCGGGAAGGGGTGTGGATGCGCCCGGCCAACCTGACCGGACACGACCTGCCGCGGCTCGATGAGGTGCACCGGTTCGCCGCGGTCCCCGAGGATCCCGCCGCCCTGGTCGGGCAGCTGTGGGATCTCGACGCCTGGTCTGCCGAGGCCCGGATCATCCTCGCCGCCCTGTCGGTGCCGGAGCAGTCCCAGGAGCGGTTCATGGCCGCCGCTGCGGCCGTGCGGCACCTGCGTACCGACCCGGCGCTGCCCGACGAACTGCTCCCCGAGAACTGGCCCGCCGACGAATTGCGATGGGCCTACGACGATTACCGCGCCCAGTTCGCCGAACTGACCATGCGCGAGGAAGTGAAGGGCAAGCCGTGAAGACGCACGAGGTGACCAACCAGGTTCCGCCGCTGGTGGACTACGACACCGCCGGGCACCCGCTGTTCGACGAGATCCTGACTGCCGCCGGCGCCGCCGACGCGCTCGCCGAGGTACACGAGGTCGGCACCCTCGCCGGCAGCGCGTACGCCAAGGAACTCGGGGAGCGCGCCGAGGCGCACCCGCCGATCCTGCGCACGCACGACCGTTACGGAAACCGGGTCGATCGGGTCGACTACGACCCCGCCTACCACGACCTGATGAAGCATGCGATCGAGTTCGGTCTGCATGGTGCACCGTGGCGCGACGAGCGCGACAACGCACACTTGATCAGGGCCGCGAAGTTCACCGCCTGGCAGGTGACCGACGCCGGACACGGCTGCCCCATCTCGATGACCTACGCCGCCGTTCCGGCGCTGCGGGCGGACGAGAAGCTGTCATCCGAGTTCGAACCGCTGCTCGCCAACGACCAGTACGACCCGTCCGTCGCCCCGACCGCGCTCAAGCGTGGCCTGATCGCCGGCATGTCGATGACCGAGAAGCAGGGCGGCTCGGACGTGCGGGCCAACACCACCACCGCCACCCCGCACCAGGACGGCAGTTACCGGATCGTCGGGCACAAGTGGTTCACCTCGGCGCCGATGTCGGACATCCTGCTCACCCTCGCGCAGGCGCCCGGCGGACTGACCTGCTTCGTGCTGCCGCGGGTGCTGCCGGACGGCAGCATGAACGCCATTGCGCTGCAACGGCTCAAGGACAAGCTGGGTAACAGGTCCAACGCCAGCAGCGAGGTCGAGTACGACAACGCGATCGGGTGGCGGCTCGGCGAGGAGGGGCGTGGGGTCAGGACCATCATCGAGATGGTCAACATGACCCGCCTGGACTGCACGCTCGGTGCCGCGGCACTGATGCGCGAGGCGGTGGGGCAGGCCGCCCACCATGCCGCGCATCGCAGCGCGTTCGGCGGCCTGCTGATCGACAAGCCGTTGATGCGCAACGTGATCGCCGACCTCGCCGTCGAGGCGGAGGCGTCCACCACGGTCGCGCTGTGGCTGGCCTCGCAGACCGATGCCGCACTCCGGGGCGACGAGCGTGCCGGACTGCTGCGCCGCCTCGGCCTCGCCGTGTCGAAGTACTACGTCTGCAAGCGCGGTCCGGGCCACGCCGCGGAGGCATTGGAATGCCTGGGCGGCAACGGTTTCATCGAGGAGTCCGGGATGCCGCGGCTCTACCGTGAGGCCCCGCTCGGATCGATCTGGGAGGGCAGCGGCAACGTCGCCGCCCTGGACACCCTCCGCGCCCTTGCCAAGCAGCCCGAGGTCCTCGGGGTGTTCTTCGACGAGCTCGACGCCGCTGCCGGTGCGGACGCCCGGTACGACGCCTACGTCGCCGCGCTGAAGGCGCAGTTCACCGACCTCGAGGACCTCGAGTACCGCTCCCGCGTCGTGGTCGGCCGGCTGGCGCTGGCGCTGCAGGGCTCGCTGCTGGTGCGGGCGGGCAATCAGGCGGTCGCCGATGCCTTCCTCGCCACCCGCCTCGCCGGAGACTGGGGCACGGTCTACGGAACCCTGCCCACCGGCCTCGACCTCGCGCCGATCATCGCGCGCGTCGTCCCCGCCCCCGCGTAGTCCACACCGCTGCACGACCTTTCGGAGCATCATGCAACGCACACTCGGACAGCTGCTGTCCCGCCGCGCCTACCTCACCCCCGACAAGGAGGCGTGGATCGGCCCCGGCTACCGGTACACCTTCGCCGAGGTGGACCGCCGCGTCGACCTCCTCGCCATGCACCTGCGGTCCGCGGGCGTCGGGGCGGGCGACCGCATCGCGCTGCTCGCAAAGAACGGCGAGTTCCATGCCACCACGGTGTTTGCCGCGGCCCGGCTCGGCGCGATCGCGGTGGTGCTGAACTGGCGTCTGCCCGCGCCGGAGCTGCAGTACGTCCTCGCGGACTCCACGCCGGTCGCGTTCGTCTACGAGAGCGAGTTCGCTCCGGTGGTGGCGGAACTGGAGGGGGTACCTGCTGTCCGTGTGTGTTCCACGCCGAATCCGGTTGACGACTCCGCCGCCGACTACCGCGAGGTCACGAACCGGCCGTGGCAGCCGCTCGAATCCGGCACCACGCTTGCGTCCGCCGATCCGGTGGTGCTCATGTACACCTCGGGTACCACCGGGAAGCCCAAGGGCGCCATGATCTCCCACGACAACCTGCTCTGGTCCGCGCAGGGCTGCGCCGCGACCTTGGAATGGCACGGTGGGCATCGGTTCCTGCTGGTGGCGCCCATGTTCCACATCGGTGGGTTCAACCCGGTGGTCACCAACACCCTGCAGGGCACCCCGTGCGTGTTCCTGCCCGACTTCGACCCCGCGGTCGTGTGGGACACCATCGCCCGCGAGCGGATCACCACCATGATGGTGGTGCCGGTGATGCTGCAGGCGATGCTCGCGGTGGCCGCCGCGACCGAGGTCGACGCGTCGAGCCTGGTCAACGTCACCTGCGGTGGGTCCCCGGTCTCGGTGGACCTGATCGAGGCGGCCGGCGGGGCAGGGATCGCCGTGCAGGCGGTCTACGGGATCACCGAGTTCTCCGGTGCCCTGACCTACTGGACCCGCGAGATGGGCACGGACGCCGCGACCACGCAGGGCCGGGCGATGATGTTCGGCGAGATCAAGATCGTCGATGCCGACACCGGTCGGGACGTGCCGACCGGGACCGCGGGCGAGGTGTGGTGCCGCGGACCGATGGTGTTCACCGGCTATTGGAACAACCCGGATGCCACCGCGTCCGCGCTGATCGACGGCTGGTACCGCAGCGGCGACATCGGGCTCGTCGACGAGCGTGGCTTCCTGCACCTCAAGGACCGTCTCAAGGACATGATCATCAGCGGAGGGGAGAACATCTACCCCGTTGAACTCGAGATGGTGCTGGCCCGGCACGCGGCCGTACGGGAGGTCGCGGTCGTCGGTCGCACGGACGCCAGGTGGGGTGAGGTCCCTGTCGCGCACGTCGTCGTCGAGCCAGGGTGCGCGATCACCGCGGAGGAGGTGATCGCGTTCGGGCGCGAGCACCTCGCGTCCTACAAGACGGTCAAGGACGTGGTGTTCGTGGACGCGCTGCCGAAGAACTCTGTCGGCAAGATCCTCAAGCGGCAGCTGCGCGCCGCATAGCGCGTGAAAAGGGCCCCGCACCAGACGGTGCGGGGCCCTTCTCGGTCAGGCTCGGGGCGTCACAGGCCGATGGACTGGGCGAGCATCGGCCACGACTCGTGCAGGTCGTCCTGCCAGTAACCCCAGGAGTGGGTGCCCGCGGGGCGGAAGTCGAAGGTCGCCGGGATGCCCAGCTGGCCCAGCCTGCCCTGGAGGTTGTGCGTGCACTGGTTGACCGCGGCCTCGATCATGCCGCCGACGATCACCTGGTTGGCCAGCGTGTCGACCCTGCCGTTGACGGCGGGGTTGGCCAGGTTGTCGTGGTCGCCGGGCAGGCCGGTCGACGAGGAGACGAACAGCTGGATCCCGCGCAGCTTCTCGGCGTTGACGACCGGGTCGTTCTCGGCCCAGCCCGGGCCGTCGTACGGGCCCCACATGTTGGTGGCCTCGGCGCCGCCGCGGGACTCGACGACCGTGCGGACGTAGAACTTGCCCGCGTCCGTGCTGGTCTCCGCGCAGCCGCTGTAGGCGCCGACGCTCTTGTACAGCTGCGGGGCCGCGATCGCGAGGTTGAGCACCGAGGTGCCCGCCATCGAGATGCCGGCGATCGAGTTGACGCCGGTGGTGTCGAACGCGTCGTCGATGATCGGCGGCAGTTCCTTGGTCAGGAAGGTGGTCCACTTGTTGCGACCCAGCTTCGGGTCGTCCTGCTGCCAGTCGGTGTAGTAGCTGAAGGCGCCGCCGATCGGGGTGACCACGTTGACGTTCTTGTCGGCGAAGAAGCTCATCACGTCGGTCTGCTTCTGCCAGGTGGCGCGGTCCTCGCCGCCGCCCGCGCCGTTGAGCAGGTACAGGGTCGGGCGGGGCGCGCTGGTGTCGGCGGGGGTGATCACCTCGACCGGGATCACCTGGTCCATCGCCGCGGAGTACACGTACGCGGTCACCTTGCGGTCGGAGTTCTTCTCGATCCGCTCCAGCTTCGATCCGGACTCCGACTGTGCGGTGGCAGGCGCGGCGGGCGCGAGGGCGGGGCTCACCAGCATCGGCAACACGGTGAGCGCGATCGCCGCCGCGACGAGGCGGCCGCGGCGGGATGTCTGAGGACGCATGCGAGAAACCTTCACTGTTGATTCGTCGGTTCGCCGAACCCGGGCGTTACGCGATTCGGGCAAATCGGACGTCGTTCACCTGGCCACGTCGGACGGGGCCATCTTCATTTTTACCCGAGGGGTCAGGTCGCTAGCCACAGCGCCGCGTGAATCCGCAGGCAGGGCCGATCTCAGGGGGATTCTCGGCCGGCTACCGATGGGTAACCAGACCATGGCGGGACAGCGAATCGCCGCGGGTCTACCCTGAGCAATCGTGACCTCACACTATGACGTCGTTGTTCTCGGGGCCGGTCCCGGTGGGTACGTCGCTGCTATCCGCGCGGCACAACTCGGACTGAAAACCGCCATCATCGAAGAGAAGTACTGGGGCGGTGTCTGCCTGAACGTGGGCTGCATCCCCTCCAAGGCGCTGCTCCGCAACGCGGAACTCGCCCATATCTTCCACAACGAGGCCAAGACCTTTGGCATCTCGGGAGATGTGAGCTTCGACTTCGGGGCCGCCTTCACGCGGAGCCGCTCGGTCGCGGACGGCCGCGTCAAGGGCGTGCACTTCCTGATGAAGAAGAACAAGATCACCGAGTATGACGGTCGCGGCACCTTCACCGACGCCAAGACCATCTCGGTGGCCAAGTCCGACGGGACCACCGAGACCGTCACGTTCGACAACGTCATCATCGCGACCGGCACCACCACCCGGATGCTGCCCGGCACCGCCGTCAGCGCGAACGTGGTGACCTACGAGGAGCAGATCCTCACCAGCGAGCTGCCCGGCTCGATCCTCATCGTCGGCGCAGGCGCGATCGGCATGGAGTTCGCCTACGTCCTACACAACTACGGCGTGAAGGTGACGATCGTCGAGTTCCTCGACCGCGCACTGCCGATGGAAGACGCGGACGTCTCCAAGGAGATCGCGAAGCGCTACAAGAAGTACGGCATCGAGATCAAGACCTCGACCGGCGTGCAGTCGGTCACCGACAACGGCGCGGCTGGCGTCACCGTCACCATGGCCAAGAACGGCAGCGACGAGGTCGAGACCGTCGTCGTGG
This sequence comes from Rhodococcus sp. MTM3W5.2, assembly GCF_001984015.1. Classification (NCBI taxonomy): domain Bacteria; kingdom Bacillati; phylum Actinomycetota; class Actinomycetes; order Mycobacteriales; family Nocardiaceae; genus Rhodococcus; species Rhodococcus sp. MTM3W5.2. The sequence continues at coordinate 999,685 of NZ_CP019572.1, forward strand.
ACAAGGTGCTGCAGGCGATCGGCTTCGCGCCGAACGTCACCGGCTACGGCCTCGAGAGCACCGGTGTCGCGCTCACCGACCGCGGCGCCATCGCCATCGACGAGCGGATGCGCACCAACGTGCCCGGCATCTACGCCATCGGTGACGTCACCGCGAAGCTGCAGCTCGCCCACGTCGCCGAGGCGCAGGGTGTGGTCGCGGCCGAGACGATCGGCAACGCCGAGACCCTCGAGCTGGGCGACTACCGGATGATGCCGCGCGCCACGTTCTGTCAGCCGCAGGTGGCCAGCTTCGGGCTCACCGAGGAGCAGGCCAAGGCGGAGGGGTACGACATCAAGGTCGCGACCTTCCCGTTCACCGCCAACGGCAAGGCCCACGGCCTGGCCGACCCGAACGGCTTCGTCAAGCTCATCGCCGACACGAAGTACGGCGAGCTGCTCGGCGGCCACCTGATCGGTCCGGACGTGTCCGAGCTTCTGCCCGAGCTGACCCTCGCCCAGAAGTGGGACCTGACGGTCAACGAGCTCGCGCGCAACGTGCACACGCACCCGACGCTGAGCGAGGCCCTTCAGGAGGCCATCCACGGCCTCGCGGGACACATGATCAACTTCTGACCCCAGCTCCGACCCAGAGGGGGGGCGTCCGGCCGTGTGCCGGACGCCCCCTCTGTCGTTTCGGCCGGAGCCGCGTCAGCGGGCGTCGTAGTGCGCCTGCGCCTCGGTGATCGTCGGCATCCGGGTTTCGACCAGGTGGATCAGGCTGGTCAGCTGCGCCGCGACCTCGGCGCCGAGGTCGGTGAGGCTGTACTCGACCTTCGGGGGAATGGTCCCGAGCACCTCGCGGAGCACCAGGCCGTCCCGCTCGAGCGCCTGCAGCGTCTGGGAGAGCATCCGCTCGCTGACCCCGTCCACGCGTCGCCGCAACGCGCTGAACCGGAACGGGCCCTCGGCCAGGGCCGCAAGGGCGAGCGTGCCCCACCGTCCGGTGATGTCCTGGAGAACCGGGCGCGAGGTGCAGCCACGGGCGAACACGTCGGATTCCAGGCTCGGGTCCGCGTCGGCAGGGCGCGGCAGGTCGGGGGCGGTCATGGACGCCAGGTTACTACCCGCCGATACCGCAGCGCTAACACTAAGGGTTGCACTTACGGAAAATAAGTGCATGATGGACGCAGACGGTTTGTTTGAAGCGTCAACTCAACTGACTCGCGACACCCAGGAGTGCACAATGACCATCGCCATCACCGGTGCCACCGGACACCTCGGCCGCCTCGTCGTCGATTCCCTGCTGGCGCGCGGAGCCGACGCTGGCGACCTGGTCGCCGTGGTCCGCGACCCGGCCAAGGCCGCCGACCTCGCGGCGAAGGGCGTGCAGGTGCGCGCGGCCGACTACACGGACCGGGCGGCACTCGAGAGCGCTCTCGCCGGTGTCGACAAGCTGCTGCTGATCTCGAGCAGCGAGGTCGGTCAGCGGCTACCGCAGCACACCAACGTCATCGAGGCGGCCAAGACCGCGGGCGTTGCGTTCATCGCATACACCTCCGTGCTCGACGCCGCGGACAGCGCGCTGACCCTGGCGCAGGAGCACAAGGCCACCGAGGAGGTCCTGGCCGCCTCGGGCATCGAGCACGCACTCCTCCGCAACGGCTGGTACTGGGAGAACTACACCACCGACCTCGCGGGCACGATCGAGCGCGGGGTGCTTGCCGGAGCCGCGGGCGACGGCCGGGTCGCGGCCGCCGCCAGGGCCGACTACGCCGAGGCCGCGGCCGTCGTGCTGCTCGCGGACGGCCAGGCAGGCAAGGTGTACGAACTCGGCGGCGACCAACGGCTGACGTACAGCGAACTGGCGCAGCAGATCTCGGAGGTCGTGGGCGCGAAGGTCGAGTACCAGGACCTCACACAGGAGCAGTACCAGTCGGTGCTCGAGGGCGCCGGGCTGCCCGCCCCGGTCGCGGCGATGCTCGCGGACTCCGACACCGGCGTGAAGACGGGTGCGCTCGAGACCACCAGCGGCGACTTGCAGGCACTGATCGGCCGCTCGTCCACCCCGGTCGCCGAGGTGCTGAGGCGCTCCGCGCCCGTGCGCGGTTGACGAGTCCCTGCACTCGTCAACCGCGCACAGGCGGCGCAGCCGCCTAGTGCATCCCGACCGGTGCCTCGTCGGGCAGATCGCCCTTCTTCGCGCGGACCAGCACGACCACCAGCGGAGTGATCACCGCGATCAGCGCCGCGGCCCAGCCGAAGACGTGCGCGTAGCCGGAGACCTCCGCGGTGAACGCGTACTCCTTGAGCGAGCCGATGAACTCCTGCACCGGTGCGGGCAGCGCCGCCAGTTCCTCCGCGGTCGGCGGCACGGCCGTGGCCAGGTCCGCCGGGATCGCGCTCGCGGGTAGGCCCGCGGGCGCGGTCGGGGCGGCATTGGCGGCACTCCACGCGGACTTCGCGGAGACGTAGATCGTGGTGAACAGCGCGGTGCCGAGCGCACCGCCGATCTGGATGGTGGCGTTCGCCAGCGCGCTCGCCGCCCCGGCGTCGTGATCCTTGACGCCGATCAGCGACAGGTTCTGCATCGGCACCATCAGCAGGCCGAGGCCGAACCCGAAGGTCGCCAGGCCCGGGAAGACGTGTGTCCAGTACGAGGTCTCCACCCCGATCTGCGTCAGCAGCGTCAGCCCGATCGCGGCGATCAGGGGCCCGGCGATCATCAGCGGCTTCGGGCCGATCTTGGTGCTCAGGTTGGCCGAGATGCCCGCGGCCATCACGATGAAGATCGCCATCGGCAGCGAGCCGAAGCCGGCGGCCACCGGGCTGAAGCCGAGCACGATCTGGAGGTAGAAGGTCAGGTACAGGGTGCCGCCGAGCAGCGCGGAGCCCACCAGCATCGAGCCGATGAACGCGGCGCCGCGGTCGCGGTGCCACGGCACCGACAGCGGCAGCAACGGGTTCGTGGAGCGCTTCTCCACCAGCACGAAGGCCGCAAGCGCGACCAACCCGAGGCCGATGAACCCGACGGTCTGCGTGGAGGCCCAGCCGTGCTTCTCCGCCTGGGTGAAGCCGTAGACCAGGGAGCCGAGGCCGATCGCGATGAGCACGGTGCCGGGGATGTCGTAGCTGGTGTCGCCGTGCGCCTTGGTCTCCCGGACGATCGGCGCGGTGACGGCGATCGCGAAGATCGCTACGGGGATGTTCACCAGCAGGCACCAGCGCCAGTCGACGTACTGGGTGAGGAAGCCGCCGAGCAGCAGGCCGATGGCGGCGCCGCCGCCGGAGATCGCGCCGAACACGGCGAAGGCCTTGGCGCGTTCCTTCTCGCCGATGAAGGTGGTGGTGAGGATGGCCAGCGCGGCCGGGGCGAGCAGCGCCGCGAACACGCCCTGCAGGGCGCGGGCGGTGAACAGCTGCATGCCGCTCTGGGCGAAACCGCCGATCGCGGATGCGATCGCGAAGCCGGCCATGCCGACCATGAACGAGCGCTTGCGCCCCCAGTAGTCGGCGACGCGGCCGCCGAGCAGCAGCAGCGCGCCGAACGCGAGCGCGTACGCCGTGACCACCCACTGGCGGTCGGAGTCGCTGATGCCCAGCTCGACCTGGGCGTCGGGCAGCGCGATCGAGACGATGGTGCCGTCGAGGACCACGGTGAGCTGCGCGAGCGCGACGATGCACAGCACCAGCCAGCGCCGTTCGTGGTTCGGGTTCTCGGTTATCGCGGATCCCGCGACATCGTCGTCGAGGTCTCGTGTGCCAGTGGACATGCTGAATTCCCGCCGTCAGGAGGCACGGACTCGCGTCTCGGCCCAAGAGGCCGGACGCTACCGACGGACGCAACCGACGGTCAATGAAAACGGCTGGTCGGGTTGTCATCGTCACATCGGGGCCGTCCGGGCTTGCCGTGGGCGCGCGCGTGTGAGCACAGCGGGGCTACCGGCGGAAGGTGTCCCGGTCGACTCGCAGGGTGCTGATGACCGTGGCCAGCATGTCGTACCGCTCGACCAGCAACACGAACTCGATCATTCCGCGCTCGTCGAAGTGCCCGGCCAGCGCGGACCAGGTGTCGTCGTCGAGGTCCTTGGTCTCGATCAGCGCGTCCACCGCGCTCAGGATCGCCCGGTGCCGCTCGCTCCAGCCCGGGGCCGACGGTCCGGCCAGCACCCGCTCGAGCAACTCGGGGGTCACCCCCGCCCGGCGCCCGAGCCTGATGTGGTGGTCCATCTCGTACTCGGACTCCCGCAGGTGCGCGACTCGCAGGATGATCAGCTCGGTCTCGTGCCGGGAGATCCGGCCGCCGGGCAACAGCCCGGAGTAGAAGTGCAGCCAGCCGCGGAAGGTCCCCTTGGTGCGGCCGAGGGTGCTGAACAGCTGTGCGTCGCTTGTGCCCCCGCCGACCGACAGCCCGCGCCACAGCACCCAGTTGATCGGGCCCAGCTCGCGCAGCCGGCCCGGGGTGATCCGCGGGCTCACCGGGCGCTGTCCGAGAGACGGAGCGGCAGCTCGGGTTGCGCGGTGGTGTACCTGGTGTGCTCGGTCCGCGCGATGGCCAGCGCCTGCGCCATGTGCGGCTGCGGCCGGAGCTCGACGATGCGCTGCGCCGCCATCCGGCAATGCAGCAGCCCGCCGACCCAGCCCGGTGCGTAGATCCGCTTGCGGCGCCGCGCGATTCCCTTCTCGAAGGCCGTGATCGCGACCTCGAGCGGGGACATCGCGGTGAACATCCCCGACCACTTGATCTTGTCCGCGGCGGCCGTGTCGAAGCCGATCGAGATCATGTCCGTGTCGATCTCACCCAGGTACCCGACGCCGACGCGGGTGCCGAGGTGGCGCATCTCCACCCGCAGCGTGTTGCCGAGCGCCTCCGCCGCGGCCGCCGTCGCGCTGTACGCCCCGAGCAGGGGGAGCTGCGCCCCGACGGCCCCGGAGGTGATGATCAGCGCGTACCCGTCGCGGTGTCCGATGTGTTCGCCCGCGGCGCGCAGGGTGTAGTAGGTGCCCATCAGGTTGACGTCGACGATGCGCCGCATGACGGCCGGGTCGCCGCCGAGCATCGGCAGCTGTGCCCCGACACCGGCGTTGGCGATCACCACGTCGAGCCCGCCCAGTTCGCCGACGATCCCGGCAACGGCCGTGTCGACCTGGGTGTGGTCGCGCACGTCGCAGTAGCGCCATGGCGCGTTCCCGCATGCCGTCGCCACCTGCTCGAGCAGCTCACGCTCGAGTCCCAGCAGGCCGACCTTCGCGCCATGGGCGTGCAGCCGCTTGGCGAGGGCGGCCCCGATGCTCCTGGCCGCGCCGGTGATCAGGACGCGGCGCCCAGCCAGCCCCTCCTCGAGACTTCTTGCCATCGCGTTCCACACCCTCTGTGTCCTTACTCAACGGTAGTAAAAACGCTACACCGGACGTCGCCGCGAGCGGCGCACATTCGTGGTCCGGCCGGTCCCGCCGAGTGTGCAGGTATCGGGGCATCGCCAGGGAGCGGGCGACGCCAGGTGCACGCCCGGCGGACGGCTACTCGCGGATCGCGCGGGCCATCGCGGAGCTGGCCACCGCCTGGCCGGTGCGCTCGACGACCAGGTCCCTGGACCGGATCAGGTGCAGGTGCAGTTCCCCGGCCGCGGGCCCCAGGTCGCCGGCGAGCAGGCCGCGCACGATCTTCAGGTGCGAGTCGATGGTGGCGCGGACGCGGTCCGGGGTCCACGGGTCCAGCCGGCGCACCGGGCGTAACTTGCTGTGCACCGAGTCGAGCGCCTCGCTCAGTGCCGTATTGCCCGAGGCCCGCAGCAGCGCTGTGTGGAAGGCCTCGTCGCTCGCGATGAAGTCCGGGCCCGGCGCAGGCGGCTCCGCCCGCATCCGGATCCAGCGCTCGAGCTCGGCGCGCAGGATGTCGTGCGCGTGTTCGAGCCTGCGGTCCTCGATGACCCGGTCGATGCCCCTCAGCTCCACGGTCATCCGGAGCTCGTACAGCCCGTGCAGGTCCTCGAACCTCGGGCGGTACGGGAACAGCCCGCCGTCCTCGCGGGCGACGAGCTCCTCTGACAGCAACCGGGCCAGGGCCTCCCGCACGGGGGTGCGGGAGACGCCGTACAGCTCGGCGAGGCGTTCCTCGCCCAGCCGGTCGAGCGGGCTGAACCGCCCGCAGACCAGGTCATCGCGGAGCGCCCGGTACACCTGCTCTCCCAGGTGTGAATGTTCCTGACGCGCCCGCGATCTCGGGGCCATGGTCAGATGGCCATCGCCGCGCGGACAGCGGACTCCGCGCCGGGCGAACGGACGCCGCGGCCGCCTTCGCCGGTCGAGGTGATCCGTCCGGATTCGAGCACGTGGTAGCTCTGCGCCGCCTGCAGGGCGAAGCCGATGTGCTGTTCGACCAGCAGCACGCCGAGACCGCCGCGGCCGGTGAGTTCGACGATGGTGCTCTCGATCTCGGCGACCACGGACGGCTGGATGCCCTCGGTCGGCTCGTCCAGGATGAGCATCCGCGGCTCGGTGATCAGGGCGCGGGCGATCGCGAGCTGCTGGCGCTGGCCGCCGGAGAGCAGCCCGGCCCGCCGGGTGAGCAGGCCCTTGAGGGCGGGGAACAGGTCGAGCGATTCGTCGATCAGGGCCCGTCCCCGCTTGCGACCGTCGGCCACGACCTGCAGGTTCTCCGCCGTGGTGAGCTGCCCGAAGGACTGCTGTCCCTGCGGCACATAGGCCAGGCCGCGGGCCACCCTGGCGCTGGGGCGCAGCTTGCTGACGTCCTCGCCGTCGAAGAGCACCTGGCCCGAGCTGATCTTCAGTAGCCCGACCGCGGCCCGGAGCAGCGTGGTCTTGCCCGCCCCGTTGTGTCCCATCACCGCGGCCACCCCGTCTGCGGGCACCTCGACGGTCACGCCGTGAACGACCTCGGTGCGACCGTAGCCGGCGCGAACATCCCTCAGCTCAAGCATTCTCGGTCTCCTTCGTGGCGGTGGACTCGGGCTCGGCGGCGGAGGCGGTGCCGAGGTAGACCTGCTGCACCTTCGGGTCGGCCTGGACCTGCTCCACCGTGCCCTCGGCGAGGACCTTGCCGGCGTGCAGCACGGTGACGGAGGTGGCGAACGCACGCATGAAGTCCATGTCGTGCTCGACGACGACGACCGTTCGCTCACCGCCGATGCGCCGCAACAGGTTTCCGGTCTCCTCGCGTTCGTCGTGGCTCATGCCCGCGACGGGTTCGTCGAGCAGCAGCACGTCGGCGTTCTGCACAAGCAGCATGCCGATCTCGAGCCACTGCTTCTGCCCGTGCGCGAGGATGCCCGCCGGCTTGTCACGCAGGTGGCCGAGGCCGGTGATCTCGAGTGCCTCCTCGATCCGCGGGCTGACGGAGCCGCGGCGGCGGAGCAGCGTCAGGGCCGAGCGGCCCGCGCCCGCCGCGATGTCGAGGTTCTGCAGGACGCTGAGCTGCTCGAAAACGCTTGCCGTCTGGAAGGTTCGGCCGACGCCGAGCCGGGCGATCTTGTGCACCTTCTTGCCGATCAGTTCCACACCGGATTTGGCGACCGAGCCGGTGGCGGGCACCAGGCCGGTGATCGCGTCGACCAGGGTGGTCTTGCCCGCTCCGTTGGGGCCGATGAGGAAGCGCAGGTCTCCCTGCATCAGGGTCAGGTCCACCCCGTCCACGGCGGTGAACCCGTCGAACGTCACCCGCAGGTCCCGGACCTCGAGGTACTGGCTGGACATGCCGGCGTTGCCGCCGAACACGGGAGCTGTCGCGTTGGTCATCGGGCCACCTCGAGTTCGGGAAGGGCATCGGGGGTCTCGTCACGGGGGGCGTCCGCGCGCGGTTTGCGGCGCCGGATCAGCTCGATCAGTCCGGCGACGCCCGCGGGGAAGAAGCCGACAACCACGATGAACAGCAGGCCTTGGGCGTAGATCCAGCCCGAGGGGAAGTTCTCGGACAGGGTGGACTGCGCCCACGCGACGCCGATGGCGCCGAGCACCGGACCGAGCAGGGTGGCGCGGCCGCCGATCGCGACGCCGATGAGGAACGCGATCGAGGGGACGATGCCGACGTCGGCGGGGGAGATGATGCCGACGATGGGGACGAACAGGGCCCCGGCGATACCGGCGAAGAAGGCCGCGACCACGTACGCGACGACCTTGATGTTCGCCGGGTCGTAGCCGAGGAACCGGACCCGCTCCTCCTGGTCCCTGACCGCGACCAGCAGTTCGCCGTAGCGGCTGTACATCAGCTGCCGGGTCAGCGCGACGACCAGGAGCAGCACCCCGGCGGCGATGAAGAACAGCATCCGCTTGTTGGCTGGGTCGTTGAGGTTGAAGCCGAAGAAGGTGCGGAACCTGTTGAGCCCGTTGCTGCCTCCGATCGATTGCTGGCCGACCAGCAGAATCGCGAAGGCGGCGGCGAGCGCCTGCGACAGGATGGCGAAGTAGGCGCCCTTGACCCGGCGCTTGAACACGCCAAGGCCGAGCACGAAGGCGACCAGTGCGGGCACCACGAGGATGGCGAGGACGGTCACCAGCGGCGAGGTGAACGGCGTCCAGTAGCCGGGCAGCTCGCTGATCCCGGCGATCTGCATGAAGTCGGGCACGTCGTTGCCCTTGAGCTCGGCGTCCGCGATCTTGAGGTGCATGGCCATCATGTAGGCGCCGAGCCCGAAGAAGACGCCCTGGCCGAGGGTGAGCATTCCGCCCCGGCCCCAGGCCAATCCGATCCCGACGGCGACGATGGCGAAGCAGAGGAACTTGCCGAGCAGGTTCAGCCGGAAGTCGCTGAGCACCGCCGGTGCGAGGCCGAACAGCACGAGGGCGGCGAGACCGAATCCGGCCAGCGGCCGCCAGCGGGTGAGCATGCCGGTCATACGAGACTCCTTGTCTTCACGGCGAACAGGCCCTGCGGGCGCACCTGGAGGAAGACGACGATGATCACGAACAGGATGACCTTCGCGATCGAGGCGGTCGTCGAGTACTCGATGTAGGAGTTGAGGATGCCGAGGGCGAACGCCGCGATCACCGCGCCCTTGATCTGTCCGAGGCCGCCGACCACCACCACCAGGAACGCGTCGATGAGGTAGTACTGGCCGACCGTGGAGCTGGTCGAGCCGATCAGGGTCAACGCCACACCGGCGACGCCCGCCAGGCCCGAGCCGATGAAGAAGGTGGTGATATCGGTTCTGCGGCTGGATATCCCGCTGGTCTCGGCGAGGTCGCGGTTCTGCACGACGGCCCGGATCCGCCGCCCCATCGGGGTGGTCTTGACCGCGACGGACAACACCGCAACGCAGACGATGGCGAGCACAAGGATGAAGATGCGGGTCTTCGGGACGACGGCACCGAGGATGTCGACGCCGCCGGACAACCACTCAGGGGCGACCACGTTGACGGCGGGTGCCCCGAAGATGTCGCGGGCGAGCTGCTGCAGGATCAGGCCAACGCCGAACGTCACCAGCAGGGTGTCGAGCGGGCGGTGGTACATCCGTTGCACGAGGGTCACCTCGAGCAGCACCCCCATGGCCCCTCCGACGAAGAAGCCGACGAGCAGAGAGATCAGCAGGGACGACCCCGCCGTCGAGAACACCTGTTGCACAACGTAGGCGGTGTACGACCCGGCCATGATGAATTCACCGTGGGCCATGTTGATGACGCCCATCTGGCCAAAGGTCAGCGACAGTCCCAGCGCTGCCAGCAGCAGGATCGACCCGATACTCAGGCCGGTGAACAACTGTCCGATCACGACATCCATGTCGAATGCCCGTCCTCTCTACTCTCTGTCGTCGGCTACTCGGGTCGGCTACTTGCTGGCCAGGCTCTCGGCCCAGGAGTAGCTGGTCAGGTACGGGTCGGGCTCGATCGGGCTGCCCGAGTCCCAGACGGTGTAGATGAGGCCGTCGGGCCGGATCTCTCCGATGCGGGCGGTCTTGGTGATGTGGTGGTTGTCGCCGTCGATCGTCACGAGACCCTCGGGCGCGTTGAAAGTGACTCCGTCAGCGGCGTTCTGGATGTCCTCGACGGCGAAGGAGTTGGCCTTCTCCGCAGTGTTCTTCCACAGGTAGACGGAGGTGTAGGCGGCCTCCATCGGGTCCGAGGTGGGCTTGGTGGCGCCGTACTTGGCCTTGTAGGCGTCGACGAACTTCTTGTTCTCCGGGCTGTCGATGGTCTGGTAGTAATTCCAGGCGGTGAGCTGGCCCGCGATGTTCTGCGCACCGATGCCTGCCACCTCCTCCTCGGCGATGGAGACCGAGACGACGGGCATGTCGGCGGCCTTGAGGCCGGCGTTGGTGTACTCGCGGAAGAAGGCGACGTTGGAGTCGCCGTTGAGCGTGTTGAACACGGCGTCGGCGTCCGCGGACCGGACCTTGTTGACGATGGTGGAGAAGTCGGTGGAGCCGAGCGGCGTGTAGTCCTCGCCCTTGATCTCGATGCCGTTGGCGGCGGCGTAGGCCTTGATCTCGCGGTTCGCGGTCTGCGGGAACACGTAGTCGCTACCGACCAGGTAGAGCGACTTCACGCCCTTTTCCTTCAGATAGTCCAGGGCCGGGATGATCTGCTGGTTTGTGGTGGCGCCGGTGTAGAAGATGTTCTTCGAGTCCTCGAGGCCCTCGTACTGGACGGGGTAGTAGAGGAGCGAGTTCTTGTCCTCGAACACCGGCAGCATGGCCTTGCGGCTCGAGGAGGTCCAGCCTCCGAAAACCGCTGCGACACAGTCGCTGCTGATCAGCTTCTCGGCCTTCTCCGCGAAGATCGTCGGCTCGGAGGCGCCGTCCTCGGCAACGATCTCGATCTTCTTGCCCAGCACGCCACCGGAGTTGTTGATCTCCTCGACGGCGAGCGCGATGGAGTCACGGACGGTGACCTCCGAGATCGCCATGGTGCCGGACAGTGAGTTCAGCGAGCCGACCTTGATGGTGTCACCGGAGGTGTTCACACAGGATTCGGCGGTGCCGGACGCGGCGGTCTCGTCGCCTGCCTTGCTGCCACACGCGCTGAGCACCAGGCCGACCGCGGCCAGGGCCGCCGGGGCAACGAGGGCGCGCTTGGAGATCGTGGTCCTACGAGAAACGGACATGTACAGCCTTTCCTTCGTCGGGGAGGCGGCCGCCGGACAGCGCGCGCCGCACACCGAACACGCCCTGTATCCGCGATGCGTATACAGGGCTGTATTCGTGTGAGCGCAGACGATATGGGCGCGTTGTTGCGCCTGAATGTCACTGCGTGACTTGTTTGTGTCCCGGATTACCGGCAGGTGAACAGGTCTGCCCGAGCAGCGGTTTCGTCGGCTCGGTCCGTCGCCGAGTGTGCAGTTTCGGGGGCATCGGTCGAGTGCGGCGTCGACAACTGCACACTCGGCGGGCGGCGCCGGTGAGGGTGGGCCATTGTGACGGTGGGTGGGGCGGGGAGTCAGCGGATGAGGTACGGCGACACCGAGCTGCGGTGCTCGTTGATGTCGAGTTCCTTGCCGAGCGGGGGGAAGGCGCGCTGCGGGCAGTTCATCCGCTCGCACACCCGGCAACCGGCGCCGATCGGGGTGGCGGCCGCCTGGTTGTCCAGGTCGAGGCCGTCCGCGTAGACGGTGCGGTGCGCGTGCCGGAGCTCGCAGCCGAGGCCGATGGCAAAGGTCTTGCCCGGCTGGCCGTATCGGGCCGCCCTGCGCTCGACGGTCCGCGCCACCCACAGGTAGCTGCGGCCGTCCGGCATCTGCGCGATCTGGGTCATGATCTTGCCGGGGTATCCGAACGTCTCGTACACATTCCACAGCGGGCAGGTGCCGCCGCTGGAGGAGAAATGGAAGCCGGTGGCGGACTGCCGCTTCGACATGTTGCCCGCCCGGTCGACGCGAACGAAGGAGAACGGCACGCCGCGGAGCTTCGGGCGCTGCAGGGTGGAGAGTCGATGGCAGATGGTCTCGTAGCTCTGGGAGAAGAAGGCGGACAACCGCTCGATGTCGTAGCGGAACTCCTCGGCGATGTCGTGGAACTGCGTGTACGGCAGCACGGTTGCCGCGGCGAAGTAGTTGGCCAACCCCAGGATGGCGAGCGACCGGGACGACTCCGAGGTGAAGTTGCCCTCGTCGACCATCTTGTTCAGCAGATCCCCGCACTCGAGATAGGCCAGCTCGGCGGCGAACTTGAACACCTTCTGCCCGCCGGACAGATGCGGGGAGATCTCCAGCACGCGGGACTCGGGGTCGTAGCGGTGCAGCACACCCTCGCCGAGGTCGATGCGCTGCACGATCTGCACGTCGTGCACGGTCTCGAGCCGCCTGGCGATCTCGCCCGCGACGTCCCCACGGTGGAAACGCATCCGGGAGGTGAGCTCCTCGGCGGCGGTGTCCAGCTCGTGCAGGTAGTTCTGCCGTTGATAGAAGTAGTCCCGCACCTCCTCGTGCGGCATCGTGATCGCCCCGCTACCGCTGCCGTCGCTGTAGCGGTCCTCGGTCGCCGCGGCCAGCTGCGCCGTGGTGTTGCGGTAGCGGCGGTGCATGTTCACGATGGCCTTGGCCAGGCTCGGATGCGCGGACACCATCTCCGCGATCTCCTGGGCATCCGAGTCGATGCCCATCTCCTGGTCGAGCGCGACCTCCCGCAGCTCGGCGATCAGCCGGGTGTCGTCCTGCGAGGAGAAGAAGGTGGTGTCCACCCCGAAGACCTCGGTGATCCGCAGCAGCACGGGCACCGTGAGCGGCCGCACGTCGTGCTCGATCTGGTTGAGGTAGCTCGCCGAGATCTCCAGCGTCTGGGCCAGGGCGGCCTGGCTCATGGCCCGCTCGGTGCGTAGCTGACGCAGTCGCGCGCCGACATAGGTCTTCGCCATTTCTCCAGGTTACGAGGGGTGCCGGGGGTTGGCAACAACGGGTTCGCAGGATTAGCTCCGCGCCAGGGGGCACGCGGGGCAGGAGGCGACGCGGCGCGCTGGGAGACTGGGCCGATGACGAACGACGTGCCCGCAGGCCTCGAGGTCGGGGCGAGCCTGGCCACCGCGATGCTCAGCCCCGTCTCGGGCGGGCTGCTGCGCACGTGGACCGAGGACGGGACCAGGCTGTGGAGCGTCGACGACCCGGACGGTCTCAGCGACCTGCTGGGGCGCGGGCTGATCGCTCGTACCTCCGTGCCGGACGACCGCTTCCGTGAGACGGTCCTCCTCGACGCAGAGGCGGGCACCCTGCTGGTGCAGGGTCGGTCCACCGGATCCGCCGAGGACGCTCAGACGCGGGCGTTCCGGCTGGGCGACCCCGTCCGCCCCGAGCGCAACCCCTGGACCGACCTCGATCACTTCCTGGCCGCCGCGGCGGCGTCCGCCGTCGCGCGAGGCGAGTACTGGGTGGTGGAGCTCGGCGGCTGGGATGCGCCGTCGGAGCCGTACTGCTTCTTCGGGGTCATCGACGACGCGGGGGAGCGGGTGGCGGTGATCGAGACGGCACCGGTGCCGCGGGACACCGGGGTCTGGCCGGAGGTGCCCGACGACGGCAGGCCAGGGACGTCGGTGTCCTCGCCCGCCTCGGAGGGCACCATCGAGGCCGCGGGGATCTTCGCGGTGACCGCCGTCGAGTCCTGGAGCGTCGCGCCGTGGGACGTGGCGTTGACCTTCGGGCACAGGGCGCCGTAGTCCGCCCCTCCGCTCGGCGACCGCTCGGTCGCATCCACACCCGCTTTTCCTGACCCTCGACCCGCCCGGACGCCGATGCCGCGCGGGTCGTCGCCGTGCGCGGATTCTGTTCTCTACCTTCGGAACTCGCAGTGAAGAGCTGCCCGTCCTCGCGTAGTTCACCGAACGACCCCTCGAGACGCCCGGATTCGGCCCGGTGATGGGTGGGTAGATCCGACACCTTGGGTACCTTCTGGTCCCCGCGCCGATGGCTCAATCTTGTTCATGTCACTTCGAGAACAGAAAGGAGGTAAGGAAATGCGTCGAATCAAGTTCACCGTCGCCGCTCTCGTCGGCTTTGTGCCGCGAAAAGCGCCGGGCATGTACGAATGGTCCTGACAATGTTTGACAGTGCGGGCGGTCGACTTCGATTTGGCCGCCCGCACTTTCATTGTGAGATATAAGATTTCATTGGGAGACGTAAAATGGCACAGCCACCACTCCTCGGGACATCTCGAGCGGCATTGGCGGAAACGTACGATCGTGGGCGGCTGGCCTTTCTGCTCGACGCCGCGGCGCTCGGTCCGATAGTCGAACTCTGGCCGGGGACTTTCCTCGTGTCGGGTCATCGCGAGGTACATGACGTACTTGTCGGATCCAATCGCAAGTTCTTGTCGACGCAGAACTTTCTCAGAAGCAAGGTGTCAGGCGACCTCGGATCCGAATCGGTGCAGCGGTGGATGAAGTCACGTAAGGCGGCCTCCGCGGCGTTGGCATCGCGCCAGCGACTCGAGGACCACCAAGTCGAACTCGCACGTGACACAAACGCGATCGTCGGGAGTTGGTCGGGGAGGACGGTCGGTGATCGAGAACTGATCGACACCTTGCAGATCCTCACGTCCGAGTCCATCACTCGGTACTGCTTCGGAACTCGAAACGCTGACGAGATTCCTGCTCTCGCACAAGAACTTCTCGATGCACTCTTCCCGATCACCGCGAGCCCTTTCGTCCTCCCCAGATGGTTGCGCTGGCGGCCCTCCGATCTGCGCGTCCGCAGGTCGCTACGCAATCTCGAATCGGCCGTGGCGAAACTGGCGCAGGCGCCCGGCGCGGACGGATTGTGTGATGACCTGCGATCCGCAGACCTCCCCCTCAAAGACGTTGTGCAGATGATTATTTCGACACTCCTGGCTGCGCATGGCGTCCCGGCGTCGGCCATCCTGTGGGGCATGGTCGAGCTCGGTGGGCGAACCGCCCTCCAAGAGCAGCTGCGAGGTGAGGGCGGTGCCGGTGCGCTCACGCGGGTGGTGTCGGAGACGCTCCGCCTGTGGCCGCCCTCGTGGATGTTGGGCCGTGACGCGGCCGAGGACATCCCTTTCGGGGACTGGGAAATGAAGGCGGGCAGCGTGGTGATGGTGTCGAGCTGGGTCACCCACCGGGTATCGCCCACCTTTGCGTCGACCGGTGGCGACTTCAGGCCCGAGCGGTGGGTCGACGCCGCGCCTGAGCGCGGCGAGTACATACCGTTCGGCGGTGGGCCGCGATGGTGCGTGGGCGCGAAGTTCGCGGAGCGGGAGATGTCGACCGTGTTGGGTGAGATCGTCCGAAGTTCCACGATGCGAATTCAGCTGTCCGGCGCCGAACTGAAGGTGAACGAGCGCAGAACCCTCACCCCCGAGGGCTTTTCGATGAGGTTCTACCTCCCGGACGGCTCGTGATGCGCGGAAGGCTCCGGTCCAGACTGGGGTTCGCCTTCCTTCTCGCCGGCCCCGTCGCAGATTCCGCCATCGTGGTGATAGCGGCAGGGCTCGTCATTGCGGCCGGGGGAGATGCGGCGCTCCTTGCCCTGGCCTTCGGCGCTCGATGCGTCGGAATTCTCGGAGCGGGGATCATTGCAGGCACGTTGGCGGACCGGCTCGACAAACGGGCGATCATTCTCTCGACTTACGCCGGTCGTTGCGCGCTGATTGCCGTACTTCCTGCGCTTGCGGGAGGACTTCACATTCTGCCCGTCATGATCGCCTTGGGCATGTGTAGTGGGCTGTCGCAGCCTGCCGCGGCAACCGCGGTCTATCTCTCGGTTCCACGCGACGATCGGGCGGGTCAGCTGGCGACCTGGCATTCGCTGAGCCTCACTGTGCAGGTGGTTTCGCCTGCGGCAGCGGCACTGCTCATCTCGGCCACCGGACCCACGATGTCAGCATTTCTGCTTGTCGCGGCCGTTGCGGTGGGTGCAACTGCCGCGGGTGCGGTCGCTCCGAGCCCGACGCGAACCGACGCCCCCTCGGGGCTGGTCCAGGACACGTGTGCGGGTTTCCGATTCATCAGGGACAGCCAGTGGCTGCGGACCGTGATCCTGGTGTCGGCGGCACAAACGGCGCTCCCGGTCCCGGCCTGGCTCCTGATCGTGAACGCGGGGTCGGGCGAGCGATGGTTCGCGGGCGCTCAGGGTTACCTCATGGCCCTGTTCGCGCTCGGTGGCATCGTCGCAACGAGGCTGCTGGGACGGCGGATTCCCTCTCGCGCAGCGCAGTCGGCGTTGCTGGCGCAGGGGCGATCTGCATCGGCCTGGTGGCGCTGAGCCTCTTTCCGCCGTTTGCCGTCATGGCAGGGGTGGCGCTCGTCGTCGGCGCCGCGATTCGATTGGGCAGCGTCTGGGCGGATGTCCTCGTCGCGACCCAAGTGCCCGAAGAGATGCTCGGACGGGTCGCCGGACTGGGCGCGACCCTCGCCAATGTGTGCATGCCGATCGGTTTCATGGTCGCAGGCGCGCTGCAGGCGCCACTCGGCCCTGCGATGACCGCGGGGCTCGCGGCCGCGGCGAGTGTGGCCATCACGGCCGTCGGTGTCATGCGGGTTTCGGCGCCTGCACAGGCTCTGCCGGTGCGGAGCACGGTCTGACATCCGGCGGTGGCCACGATCGGGGGCTATCGTCTCGCCATGCCTTATATGGAGCGCTCGGGAGACGTGTTCGTCCTCTACCTCGGAACCGAGGGTGAACGGGACGAGGAGAACGCGTTCAATCCGCGATGGCTCGACGAGACCGAGGCTCTGCTGGACGAGGTCGAAGCGAGTCAGGGCCCGGCCGCCCTGGTGACAACCGCGGTCGGGAAGTTCTATTCCACCGGCCTCGACACCGTCTGGGTCGCGCAGAACCTGGGTCAGCTCAATTCGTACATGGATCGTGTGCACGCGCTCTTCGCGCGGCTGTTGACCTTTCCGATGGCGACCGTCGCCGCGATGCCGGGCCACACGTTCGGCGGTGGAGCGATCCTGGCCACCGCGCACGACCATCAGGTGATGCGCGGTGACCGCGGGTTCTTCTGTCTGCCGGGCATCACGGTCGGCATCAGCTACACGCCGGGGGTTCTCGAATTGCTGACCGCACGTCTGCCCGGGCGAGCGGTGCACGCCGCGCTGACGAGCGGTCGCCGATACGGCGGGACCGACGCGCTGGCCCACGGACTCGTCGACGAGCTCGCAGCCGGGGACGACGTGCTCGCCAAGGCGGTCGGCCGTGCTCAGGGCCTGGTGCACACCCGCGGGCGCACGCTCGGCGAGATCAAGGGCTCGCTGTACGCGGGCGCCGTGGCCGCCCTCCGCACCCCGTCGGCCAGCTTGGAGACGCAGGAAGCGGCTGTGACGGCGCAAGGGTGACCACCAAGCGGTGACCGGCGGTCAGGCCCACGGGTCCTCACGGGCGAAGACGGTCGGGAAGCTCAGCGCCACGCCGTCCGCTTCGGCCAGCCGGGTGAGCACCGTCATCGTGCGGTCGAGGTCGTCGCCCGCGTAGGGGAGCGCGCGCAGTGGCTCGGACAGCGGCCGGGAGAAATCGTCCCAGTGGATCAGCACCGCGCGCCGGGCGCCGACCTCACGGACGGTCTCTCGCCAATAGTCCTCGATGTACTCCTCTGGCTGGATGCCGAGCTGCCCCACCCCGAGGTAGGCCACGTCGGCCCGCCTGCCCTCCAGCGCGCCCGGCACGTACCCCGCGCTGCCCTGCACGAGCAGCGACCTCCCGGAGGCCGGGTGGCCGACGATGATCGACCAGGCCTCGCCGCACCGGTAGGCCGACACCCTGCTCGGCGGAACGACCGGCTCGGTGATCTCGCCGGGAAAGCGATCGGGCGGGCAGTGATGTGACGCGATCATGGCGACCTCGAAGCCCCCGAGCCGCAGGCCGGCCCCGTCGGCGACGACCGCGATGCGATCGGCCTTCAGCCCGTGCCCGCGACCGATCGAGGCGGTGGACTCGCCGCCGACGAGCAGCCCACCGGTTCGTTCCGCGACGGCCGCGGAGTCCAGCGCGTGGTCGAAATGGGTGTGCACCGGGATGACCGCGTCGAGTCGGGTGACGGCCGCCCTGGAGAGAGCGGCGTCGATCCGGTCCGGGTCGGGGGCGATCCTGCCCAGCAGCACCCTCGGTAGGCCCGGCCTGGTGAAGAACCCGTCGGTCATGATCGCCGACGAGCCGTCGTCGAGGAGCAGGCTCGCGACGCCGAGAAACGTGACCGCGAGCCCGTCGGTCGCCGGGGTGAGGTCGAATCGATCGGCGTACCGGTTGATGTCGGGGCGTCCGAGCCGCAGTCTCATGCCGGCACGGTAGCCGGAGGCGTGGCGGGCGGCGCGGACCTCGTCGCGACGGTGCGAACGAGTCGTTCGGCGACCTGCGGGCGACGTGATTGCCCTCACAGCCGGGTCGGGTCCACCGTGATCGGGCCCCTGCACGGCCCTCCGTCGAGCCGGGATGTCGGCGCAACCGCGGCGGTTCGCGTGCCCCGAACAATCCGCAGGTCGGAACCTACTTGCCGGTAGATCACCAACCTACTTGCCGGTAGCCAAGCGCTCGCTTGGCCGGTATGAAGTTTGCAAAGTTAGCAACACCGGTTGAAAACCTAGCCAAGATTGGCATTAGCAACAGGTAGACGGCAGTTTTTGTGTATGCCACTCTCGTTAAGTACATACGAAGGGCCTGGCAAGGATGTGAAGCAGTACATCCGTACCGGACCAGCAGATACAAGAGAGTGGAGCCTCGATGTCGACCACCGGCACGCCGAAGACCGCAGCTGAGATCCAGCAGGATTGGGACACCAATCCCCGCTGGAAGGGACTCACCCGTAACTACACGGCCGAGCAGGTCGTCAAGCTCCAGGGCTCCGTCGTCGAGGAGGCCACCCTCGCCCGCCGTGGCTCGGAGATCCTGTGGGACCTCGTGAACAACGAGGACTACATCAACTCCCTCGGCGCCCTCACCGGCAACCAGGCCGTGCAGCAGGTGCGCGCCGGCCTCAAGGCCATCTACCTCTCCGGCTGGCAGGTCGCCGGTGACGCGAACCTCTCGGGTCACACCTACCCGGACCAGAGCCTCTACCCGGCCAACTCGGTGCCGCAGGTCGTCCGTCGCATCAACAACGCGCTGCTGCGCGCCGACGAGATCGCCAAGGTCGAGGGTGACACCTCCGTCGAGAACTGGCTCGCCCCGATCGTGGCGGACGGCGAGGCCGGCTTCGGTGGCGCGCTGAACGTCTACGAGCTGCAGAAGGCCATGATCGCGGCCGGTGTCGCCGGTTCGCACTGGGAGGACCAGCTCGCGTCGGAGAAGAAGTGCGGCCACCTCGGTGGAAAGGTGCTCATCCCGACCCAGCAGCACATCCGCACCCTGACCTCGGCGCGTCTCGCTGCCGACGTCGCGGACGTCCCCACCGTCGTCATCGCGCGTACCGACGCCGAGGCCGCCACCCTCATCACCTCCGATGTGGACGAGCGTGACCGCCCGTTCCTCGACGGCACCCGCACCGCCGAGGGCTTCTACGGCATCAAGAACGGCATCGAGCCCTGCATCGCTCGCGCCAAGGCCTACGCCCCGTACTCCGACCTCATCTGGATGGAGACCGGCGTGCCGGACCTCGAGGTCGCCAAGAAGTTCGCCGAGGCCGTCCGCAGCGAGTTCCCGGACCAGCTGCTGGCCTACAACT
Organism: Rhodococcus sp. MTM3W5.2; assembly: GCF_001984015.1. NCBI lineage: Bacteria > Bacillati > Actinomycetota > Actinomycetes > Mycobacteriales > Nocardiaceae > Rhodococcus > Rhodococcus sp. MTM3W5.2. The sequence goes on from NZ_CP019572.1 coordinate 1,019,210, forward strand.
GCTCCCCGTCCTTCAACTGGAAGCAGCACCTGGACGACGCGACCATCGCGAAGTTCCAGAAGGAGCTCGGCGCGATGGGCTTCAAGTTCCAGTTCATCACCCTCGCGGGCTTCCACTCGCTCAACTACGGCATGTTCGACCTGGCGCACGGCTACGCCCGCGAGGGCATGACCGCCTTCGTCGACCTGCAGGAGCGCGAGTTCAAGGCCGCCGAGGAGCGTGGCTTCACCGCCATCAAGCACCAGCGTGAGGTCGGCGCCGGCTACTTCGACAGCATCGCCACCACGGTTGACCCCAACACGTCCACCGCGGCGCTGAAGGGCTCCACCGAAGAGGGCCAGTTCCACTAGGAACCCCCGCTTCACCTGCACGACCCGTCCCACCCACCGCGGGGCCCACAGCCCGGGCCCCGCGGTGTGGACGACTCCACTAGACGATGAGGAGCTGACGTGACCAGCGAAAAGATTCAGCGCGTCGGCGTGATCGGCGCAGGCATCATGGGCGCCGGAATCGCCGAGGTGTGCGCCCGCGCACATGTCGATGTTCTGGTGTTCGAGCAGACCCGCGAGCTCGCCGCGGCAGGCCGCGCCCGCATCCTGCGGTCGCTGGACCGCGGTGTGAGCAGCGGCAAGATCACCGAGCGCGAGCGGGAGCAGGCCGCCTGGCGGCTGCGCTTCACCTCCGATCTCGGCGACTTCGCCGACCGGCAGCTCGTCGTGGAGGCCGTCCTCGAGGACGAGAAGGTCAAGAGCGCGATCTTCGCCGAGCTCGACCAGGTCGTCACGGACCCGAACGCGGTGCTGGCGTCCAACACCTCCTCCATCCCGATCATGAAGCTGGGCATCGCCACCAAGGCGCCCGAGCGTGTGATCGGCATGCACTTCTTCAACCCGGTGCCCGTGCTCCCGCTCGTCGAGCTGGTCACCACCCTCAAGACCAGCGCCGCGGTCTCCGAGCGGGCCGAGCAGTTCGCCAGCGAGGTCCTCGGCAAGCAGGTCGTCCGTTCGGCCGACCGCTCTGGCTTCGTCGTCAACGCGCTGCTCGTGCCGTACCTGCTGTCGGCGATCCGGATGGTCGAGTCCGGTTTCGCGACCAAGGACGACGTGGATCGCGCGATGGTGCTGGGCTGCAACCACCCGATGGGTCCGCTGGCCCTGACGGACCTGGTCGGCCTCGACACCGTCAAGTCGATCGCGGACTCGATGTACGAGGAGTTCAAGGAGCCGCTGTACTCGGCGCCGCCGCTGCTGCTGCGCATGGTCGAGGCCGGCCTCGTCGGCAAGAAGTCCGGCGCGGGCTTCTATGAGTACGGCGAGAACGGTCGGAGCACGAAGAAAGCAAGCTAGCCAGCTTCACCAGTACGCACCTTCGGCGCCCGTGCGCGATTTTCACCCCTGCCGGGGTACCGATCGCGCACGGGCGCGAAGCGCATCGAGGGAGAGGTCGACACGATGTCCAACAGCGCCGCCACCTACGGCTCCAGCGTCCTGGGGTACCCCAGGATCGGGCCCCGACGCGAACTCAAGCGGGCACTCGAGGCGTATTGGCACGGGAAGTCCAGCCAGGCCGAGCTGATCGCCGTCGGCCGGGAGCTCCAGGAGCAGACCTGGAGCGAGCTGGCCGCGACCGGCCTGACGCAGGTCCCCGGCAACACCTTCTCCTACTACGACCACGTGCTGGACAACGCGCTGCTCTTCGGCGCCGTGCCCGGCCGGTTCGCCCCGCTCGAGGGCGAGCTCAACGAACTCGACTTCTACTTCACCATGGCCCGCGGCAGGCCCGACTTCCCGCCGCTGGAGCTGGTGCGGTTCATCGACACCAACTACTACTACCGCCAGCCCGAGCTCGACGAGCGCACCGTGTTCACCCTGCGCGCCGACGCGCTGATGGACGAGTTCGAACGGGCCAAGGCGCGCGGCATCGAACTGCGCCCTGTGCTCCTTGGCCCCGTCTCGCTGTTGCTGCTGTCGAAGGCGAGCGCCGATGCGGTGGACGACTTCTCGGTGCTCGACCTGCTGGATTCGCTGCTGCCGCAGTACGAGGCGCTGTTCGAGTTGCTCGCCAAGGCCGGTGCCACCTGCGTCCAGCTCGATGAGCCCGCCTTCACCCAGGACCGCACCCAGGAGGAACTGGCCGCGCTCGACAGGGCGTACACCACGCTGTCGCACGCGCCGCTGCGGCCGCGGATCCTGGTCACCGGTCCGTACGGGAATCTCGGTGAGGCCCTGCCGATCCTGGCCGCCACCAAGGTCGAGGCGCTCGGACTCGACCTGGTCTACGGCAAGGTCCCGGCCGACGAGCTGGCGAAGATCCCCGGCCTCAAGCGCAAGCGCATCTACGCGGGCGTCGTGAACGGCCGAAATGTCTGGCGGGCAGACAACCTCGTCACGCTCACCTACCTGTCCTCGCTCAAGGACGTGATCCCGGATCTGGTGGTCTCGACGTCCTGTTCGCTGATGCACGTGCCGTACGACGTGCTGGCCGAGTGGGAACTCGACGGCGACGTCGCGGACCGGCTCGCCTTCGCGAAGCAGAAGGTCGGCGAGGTGGTCTCGCTGGCCAAGGCGCTCACCGAGGGCCCGTCCGAGCGCTGGCGCAAGAAGCCGACGAAGGTGCATTTCAAGCAGAAGCACGAAGTGCGCCAACGGGTCTACGCCATCAAGGCCGAGGACCGCATCCGTGCTCCGTACGAGGTCCGTCGGCTGGCTCAGCAGGAGAAGCTGAACCTGCCGAAGGTGCCGGCGACGACTCTCGGTTCGTTCCCGCAGACCGACGCCGTCCGCCAGGCGCGGTACGAGCTGGGCCAGGGACGGCTGGAGTGGGCGGACTACGTCAAGCGGATCCAGGCCGAGATCGAGAGCACGATCCGGCTGCAGGAGGACATCGGCCTCGACGTCTTCGTGCACGGCGAGCACGAGCGCAACGACATGATCCAGTACTTCGCCGAGCTGATGGACGGATTCGCGTCCACGCACAACGGCTGGGTGCAGGCCTACGGCTCGCGCTGCGTGCGGCCGCCGATCCTGTACGGCGACGTCCGCAGGCGGGCGCCGATGACCGTGGAGTGGATCGGCTACGCGCAGTCGCTGACCGACAAGCCGGTCAAGGGCATGCTCACCGGTCCGATCACCATGCTGGCGCGCTCGTTCGTCCGGCAGGACCAGCCGTTGCACGAGACGGCGGACCAGTTGGCGCTGGCGATCCGGGATGAGGTGGCCGACCTGGAGGCCGCGGGCATCTCGATCATCCAGGTCGACGAGCCTGCGGTCCGGGAGCTGTTGCCGCTGCGGGCGGGCGGGCGCAAGGAGTACCTGGACTGGGCAGTCGACGCGTTCAAGCTGGCGACCGGCGGTGCCAAGCCGGAGACGCAGATCCACACGCACCTGACCTACACGACTCAGAAGTCGGTGGTGGACGCGATCGAGCGGATGGACTGCGACGTGACCGCGATCGTGGCGACCCGTTCGATCACCTGGGTGCTCGACGCCATCAAGGACCGCAAGCTCACCCACGGCGTTGGACCCGGTGTGTACGAGAGCCGTTCGGCCCGAATCCCGGACATCGACGAGCTCGACGAGCTGCTCACCGAGGCCTCGGAATCGGTGGAGCTGGACCGGCTGTGGGCCAATCCGGACGGCGGCCTCAAGACCAGGCACTACTGGCAGCTCGAGCCCTCGCTGCGGAACCTGGTGGCGGCCGCTCGGCGGTTGCGGCGCCGGGCAGCGAACGACGGCGCGAGCGCGTAGCGCGTCGATCCCGCGCACCCGCCGCCGCCCGTGAGGGGTCGCGGTAGTGGCGGGTGCGGCTCCTGCACGGAGGGCCCCGAACCGAGATCGGTTCGGGGCCCTCCGCGTCGGTGCACCCGTCAGGATCCCGTGCTCGACAGTGCCGACGATCCGCTCCACAGCGCCGACGATCCGCCCGACAACGCCGACGATCCGCCCGACGCGCTACCCGAGTCGCCCGGGAGGTTCTTCCCGTCGGAACCGGTTCCGTGGATACGCACCGTCACCTTCGCACCCGCGTCGGCCTCGACCGTCACGATGCGCGCGCCTGCCGGCGAGGTCACCCGGCCGCCCTCCGCCTCGGCGACGTAGCCGTCCGGGTACTGCAGGTCCGAGACGTAGATCTCGGTGGGCTTCGCCGCCGCTCGCGCGGTGTAGGCGTATTGGAAGTCGCCGCCGTCGGGATTGAACCGGAGCCGGCCCGGGGTGCCCGCGGTCGCACGGGGATAGGTGCGCACCAACTGAGCGCCGACCTCGCCGACGAACGGGTCATACCCGGCCACCGGCCCGATCGACGTGTACTGCCAGTAGTGCCAGCCGACGAACCGCTCGTCGGCCCTGGACGCGGTGGCCGCGAGCGTGTCCGGGTCGACGTCGCCGAACTCGGTGACCAGTATCGGGCGGCCGGTGCGGGAGCCGAGCGCGTCGATGTTGCCCCACGTCTTGTCGTGCTGGACCGGGCAGGCCGCCGTCGTCCAGTCGGGCAGCCCGCTGTAGATGCTCATCTGGCTGGGGATGCAGTAGTCGTGCACGGACAGCGCGATGTTCGGATCGGTGATGGCCGGCGTCGCGGGCGGGTTGCCGAGGTTGCTGGGCATCGTCTGGTTCCAGGTGACGTTCGGTTCCCAGTACACCGGCACGGTGGGGCTGGCGGACCGGATGCGGTCGGTGACGCGCTGCATCGCCGCCTGGTACTTCTTGTCGAAGCTCGGGCAGCCGCCTGGGAAGCAGGTCAGGAAGGGCGATCCCGGCCACGGTTCGTTCAGCACCTCGATGCCGAGGACGGCCGGGTTGCCCTGGACCTTCGTGGCCAGCGCCGCGAGGGCAGTGCCGAGGTGGTCGAGTACGCCGTTCTTGTTGGACCAGACCTCGTCCCAGCCGGCGTTCATGCTCGACATCAGGTAGTTCATCGGGAATCCGGGGTTCGGTTCGCCGGGGCCGGGCCTCGCCTCAATGGACCACTCCGGGAAACCGTTGCCGCCCCAGGGCTTGCTCAGGCTGTCCTGGTGGTTGTCGAGCAACACGTAGATGCCGCGGTCTCCGAGGATGTCGACTGTGTCGGCGATCCGGTTGATGTAAGCGGAGTCGATCTGGCCCCGCTCGGGCATCAGCCCGTCGAAGGACACGCCCAGGCGGACGGTGTTGAACCCGTGCCGGGCGAGCAGGTCGGCGTCGGCGGCGGTCAGTCCGTCCCCGGGGTGAGGTACGGCGCTTCCTTGTCGACGTTGTTCACCCCATGCATCAGCACCGTGCGCCCGTACCCGTCGACGAGAGATCGTCCCTCGACGCGGATCTGGCTGACCGGGGTCGGAGGCACTTCGTCGGCGAAGGCCAACGCGGGTGTAGGCGCGAAAAGTGTTCCGAGCACCGCGATTGTGGTCGCGAGTGATCTACGCATGAAACTCCTCCGGGAATAACCGACCCAGTTGGACATTTGTCCAACTGGCGAATTGTAGGGGAATTCCAGGTGTCCATGTTGCTTTTTTACGGTCCGGTCCGGTCCGGTGCGGCGGGTGCGGCGGGCCGCAATCGGACGGCAAAGCAGGGCCGTGCCTATCGGCCGGCTCCGCTCCCGGTCTCGATCAGCAACGGGATCCTGCCCGCGTAGTCGACAGGCAGATAGATCTCGCGGCTCCTCGTCCAGGCCTGGCCGGACAGTGGGTCATACTCGCCGGGCATCGAAATCCCCAGTGGCGCATAGGCGCGGAACCCGTTGGCCTCCGCGGTTCGGGTGGCCCGCCACTGGTGGTCTCCGAACGCCACCACGCCGGCGAGGTCGGTCGCCAGTGACGCGCCGCGCAGGGCGGCGACCTTCGCTGCGGCCCCATCGGTCGACAGATACGCGAGCGTCCCGTCGGGGCGAACGTCGGCCGCGATGGCCACGACGTCGTCCATGCCGTACTTGGTACGCAGGACATCCGCGATCGGCGTCTGTGCGTAGACCGGGACGTCCCGATCGCCGCGCGCCGCGACGACCGTGTCCGCGAGTGCCTCGTTGACCGGGCCCGGCTCGCCCTCCGTTCGCTCGGGGTCTGCCCCCGCCGGCATCCTGTTGCCGAAGCTGAAGGCGACGATCAGCGTGAACCGGTCGGCCGGCAGGGTCGGCACCGCCCACGCGTCGCCGGACCCCGTGCCGTCCTGGGACTGGCTCGACGCCGGCGCATCCGCGACGTGCGGTGTCTCGGCGGCGACTGCCGCGGGAACCGGCGCGGCGGCGAGCGCCAGCAGGAGCGCCCCCGTCGTCACGGATCGCGCGGGTACTCGCCGTGGTGGTCGCTGCTGGCTGGTCCTCATCGGTGAACACTCCTTCTCGTAGTCGGCATATCCGCAGTTCAGCGCATCGCGTCCGACAGACGGCCTCCGCTTGGAGGCAAATGCTAAGTGCTCACTAGGTCTTCTGGATGACATTCGAGAAGACCCGGCATGAACGTCTCCGATAGCTCGGTAGGGCCGGCTACGGCCGGACGTAGCTCGGTAGGGCCGGCTACGGCCGGACGCGGCTGAGCCTCGACCGCGAGACCTGAAATGAGGCAGGCACGTTGCGCGGAATCGGTTCGGCCTATAGAAACTTACGAATGCTCACAGTTTCCGCCTACGCCGCGACCAGTGCCGATGGACCGCTCGAGAAGGTCGGCATCGAGCGCCGGGACCTGGGTCCGCTCGACGTGCTCATCGAGATCAAGTACTCGGGCATCTGCCACTCCGACATCCACACCGCACGCAACGAGTGGGGCGGCACCCACTATCCGGTGGTGCCGGGCCACGAGATCGCGGGCGTCGTCGCCGCCGTCGGCTCCGAGGTCACCCTGCACGAGGTCGGGGACCGCGTCGGCGTCGGCTGCTTTGTCGACTCCTGCGGCGCCTGCGATGCCTGTGCGTCCGGGGACGAGCAGTACTGCACCAAACGCGTTGTACAGACCTATAACTCGCGTATCGGTGACGGCGAGTACACGATGGGCGGGTACTCCACCCACATCGTGGTCACCGAGGGTTCGTGCTCAGCATCCCGGACGGTCTCGCGCTGGACGTCGCCGCGCCGCTGCTCTGCGCAGGCATCACGCTGTACTCGCCGCTGCGGCACTGGGGCGCGGGTCCCGGCAAGCAGGTGGCGATCATCGGCATGGGTGGGCTCGGGCACGTCGGGGTGAAGATCGCCGCCGCGCTCGGCGCGGAGGTGACCGTGCTGAGTCAGACGCTGAGCAAGCAGGACGACGGCCTGCGCTTCGGTGCCCATCACTACTACGCGACGAGCGATCCCGCGACCTTCAAGGCGCTGCGGTCGAGGTTCGACCTGATCCTCAACACCGTCTCGGTGAACCTCGACATCGACCTGTACATGTCGACCCTCGCGGTCAACGGGGCGCTGGTGGAGCTCGGACTGCCGGAGAAGCCGATCCGGGTCAGCGGATTCTCGCTGGCGGCCAACCGGCGCAGCCTGGCCGGGTCGATGGTCGGCGGCATCGCCGAGACGCAGGAGATGCTGGACTTCTGTGCCGAGCACGGGATCGGCGCAGAGATCGAGGTGATCTCCGCGGACCGCATCAACGAGGCGTACGACCGGGTGGTGCGCAGCGATGTGCGCTATCGCTTCGTGATCGACGCCGGGACCTTCTGACGCATCAGGCGAAGGCGATCGACCCGCGCTGATCGGGTGAGGACCGGTGCCAGGACCCTCGGGTGAAAGATCCGGGCAGGCGAATCGATCATGTTCGCCACCCGCACGAATTGGACCAGCACCCGCGGATCGCGCGCCGCGAGCGCATGGACCCTGCCTAAGTACCAGTTCATGAATGCGGTACCGAATGGCGGATCACCGTGTGTTCCAGGCCAGTTCATGTCCTCTCCCGCGGCCATCCGCCACGGTGCTTCGAGCCTCCGCGGCACTCGCTTCCGGAAACGGTTGGCGATCGCATCGAGGCTGTCACCCTTGCGGACTCCCCGTTCGAGGCATTCTCGCAACGTCATCGCATCCAGGGCACTGGTCGTCATGCCCTGGCCGTAGATCGGGTTGAAGCTGCACAGACTGTCACCGAGCACGATCAGGCCGCCCGGGAAGCGTTGCATCCGTTCGTAATACCGGCGGGTGTTGGCGCGAAACCTGTACCCCACGCTCGGTGTCAAGGGCACCCCGTCGCGCATGAACGTGTAGATGTCGGGCGCCTCGAGGCTGCGCGCGAACTCGAGGAGTCCGTCGTCGTCGCGTGGGGGGTGGTCCCCGTTCCAGCCTCCGAGCATGACGATCCAGCGCTGATCTTCCACGGGGAACACGACGCCCAGCCGTTTCCCGTGTGGGGGCGTCGGCGCGATGATCAGTGCCTTCCACGGGTGGTCCTCGAGCGGCGGGCGGTCATAGAACCGCGTCGCGTATCCGACATCGACGTCGATGACCGACATCGCGGGTCGTTCGTACCCCAATTCCTCGAGCCAGCGCGGAGTCCCGGAACCGCGACCGCTCGCGTCGACCACCAGGTCGGCGGCGACGGTCTCCTCTGCGGCGCCTGCTCGGTGCGACTGGACCACCACCCCGGTGATCCTGCCTGCATCGGCGGCGAATCTCTTGACGTGGCATTGATCGACGAGACGGATGTTGGAGATCTGGCACACCCGCATGCGGATGTGCCATTCGAGGAACGGTCGCGTCTGACACGTGATGCGGATTCCGCTCGGTACTCGCAGTTTCCACACGCCGCGGTGGTACCAGGCGAAGTCCGTCGTCATCTCGACCTCGGCCGATCCGCCCGCGACCAGTTCGGCGGTGAGGCCGGGGAAGGACTCCTCCATCAGGGTCAGGCCCCGTTTCCAGATGCTGTGCACGTGGCGGCCCTGCGGCACCCCCGTACGCGGCTCGGCGTTGTCGGCCAGATGATCCTTCTCGAATATCGTGACCGTGCCGAAGTGGTCCGAAAGGACGCGGGACGCGAGCAGGCCGGCGATGCTGCCGCCGATGACGACGGCGTGGGTGTCGCGGCGGGCCGCGGTCTCGGTGCCTGCGGCCGCTCGGGCGACGCGGCGGCCAAGGACTGTGTGGTGATTCATGGTGGAACTCCCGTCAACCGGACACCCCCACCCTGATCCACGAACTCGAACCGGACCACGCCCCCTTGGGTGATCTTCCGGGACCCACGGGGTGATACAACGACCCCTAGGGTGCCGATTCAGCCGGCGCGCTCTTGTGCGGTCCTTCGTACGAGCCGCACGAGATCGCCTGCGGGACCGTCGAGTTGGCGAGGCGGTCGCCAGACGGCTCGGAGGGTCCGGCCGAGTTCGAGGCCGTCGACGTGGATCACCCGCAGCTCGCCGGTTCGCACCTGATCCTTGACCGCGAGCGTACTGAGGACGGCGGGTCCCACCCCGCCGAGCACGCTCGTCCGGATGGCGGCGGCACTGCCGAGTTCGAGGATCGGCTGCGCGCGCTCGTATTCCTGGAGGGCCAGGTCGAGTGTGGTCCTGGTGCCCGACCCGGGCTCACGGACCAGGAGCGAGGTGGCGGCGAGTTCGGCGATCGTCAGCGGCCGCCGTCGCCGGGTCCACGGGTGATCGGGCGGAACGACCACGACCAGTTGGTCACGAGCGACGGTGATGCTGTGCAGCGAGGGCGGGACCGAGGGGGATTCGACGAAACCGACATCGCAGGAGCCGTCGGCGACACAGTCGAAGACCTGAGCCGAGTTGCGGACCTGAAGATGGACTGTCACATCGGGATTCAATCCCCGGAACCGGCCCAACCATCCCGGCATCAGGTGCTCGGCCACGGTCATGCTGGCGCCGATGGTCAGTTCCGCCGAGCGCTCGGCGCGCATCCCCTCGGCGACATCGAGCAGTTGGCTCGCGTCGGCGAGGACTTGGCGTGCCCAATGGGCGATGACGGTCCCCTGGGGCGTCAGCGTCGAACCGGTCGGTTTGCGCTGCAGCAGGGGCATTCCGAACTGCCGCTCGAGTTGCTTCATGGATCGGCTGGCATTCGGCTGCGCGATGCCCGCGATCCGGCTGGCCGCGCTGAGGCTCCCGTGGTCGTCGACGCCGACGAGCAGTTCGAGGACGCCCATCTCGGGCCAACGGCGGGTCATACGCGCATGGTATGCCTAACGGGATCTCCATATCACTGTGATATGAGGTGTTGGTAAATCACCGGCTACCGTACTTAGCTCGGGTAACGGACAGTCGATACATGAGCACAGAACTGAGCGGGTCGAATCTCGTTCGCGATCGGGGAGCCGCGGATACGCCGCCCGTGCGGCCGGGCAATGAGCGGACCGATGTCCTTCCCGGCATCGCGCTCAGCGTGGTCGGCACGCTGGTCGCGATGGGCGTGGGGCGGCTCGTGCCGACCGTGAGCCCGATGCTGATCGCGATCGTGGCGGGGGCACTCGTGGCGAACCTGTTCACGATCGCGCCGCGGTTTCGCCCCGGGCTGGCCTTCTCGTCCAAGCGCCTGCTCCGGGTGGGCATCGCGCTGCTCGGGCTGCAGCTGATGTTCAGCGACATCCTCGGGCTCGGCTGGGGCGTCATCGCGGTTGTCGTGGCGATCGTGTGCCTCGGCATGGCCGGGACGATGTATGCGGGCAAGCTGCTCGGGCTGTCGTGGACCCAGCGGGTCCTGATCGCCTGTGGATTCTCCATCTGCGGCGCGGCGGCGGTCGCGGCCGCGGACGGGGTCATCGACGCCCGCGAGGAGGAGCTGCTCACCGCGGTCGCCCTCGTGGTCATCTTCGGAACCCTGATGATCCCGGCGATCCCACTCCTGTCGAGCGCCATGGGGCTCAGCGAGGAGGCTGCCGGCATGTGGGCGGGCGGTGCCATCCACGAGGTCGCCCAGGTGGTCGCGGCCGGAGGAGCGATCGGCGGGGCCGCACTGGCCGTCGCCACCGTCGTCAAGCTCGCCCGGGTGCTCATGCTCGCCCCGGTGATGGCCTACCTGAGCGTGCGCAGTCGGCGCCTGCCCGCCGGTGGCGCCGGTGCCGCTCAGCGCCCGCCGCTCGTACCGCTGTTCGTGCTGGCCTTCATCGCGTGTGTGGGGTTGCGGTCGACCGGACTGCTGCCCGGATCCGTCCTGGCCGTTGCCGGACTGGCGCAGACGGCGCTGCTCACCGCCGCGATGTTCGCCCTCGGCGCCGGGGTGCGCCTTGCGGTCATCCGGGACGTCGGCCCCCGTCCCTTCGTGCTGGCGAGCCTGTCGACCGTCTGGGTCGCGTCGATCGCGCTGGTGGGTGTCCTGCTGGTGAGCTGACACCAGGACCACCCCTGGTCGTAGCCCCGATCGAGCGCCATACTCGGTGCATGCCCGGGTGCGTTCGCTGCGGTGGCGGCTGCCCGGGGAGATCCGGGCGCCGCAGGCGAGCGCAGAAGGAGTCGGGGCGATGTCTAGGCAACTCGAGGGTCACCGGGTGGCGATCCTGGCGACAGACGGCGTCGAGCAGGACGAGCTGGTGGAGCCGCGCCGCGCGGTCGAGGAGGCGGGCGCCGCGGTCACGCTGATAGCCCTCGAGCCTGGGGAGATCCAGGCATTCCGTGCAGATGTGCAGCCGGCGGACCGTTTCCCGGTCGATCTGGTCGTCGCGCGCGCGAGCGTCGACGACTTCGACGGACTGATCCTTCCCGGCGGCACGATGAACCCGGACCGGCTCCGGGTCGACGACCACGCGGTCGCTTTCGTGCGGCACTTCGTGCACGTGGGCAAGCCGGTCGGCGCGATCGGACACGGTCCGTGGATGTTGCTCGAGGCGGATGTGGTCGGAGGTCGGACCCTGACCAGCTGGCCGAGCCTGCGCACCGACATCATCAACGCGGGCGGCAGCCACGTGAGCGAGAAGGTCGTGGTGGACCGGAACCTGGTCACCAGCCGCGGGCCTGCGGACCTGCACTGGTTCTGCGCGGCGATCGTCGGCAAGTTCACCCAGATGCCGCAGCCGGTCGAGCCCTTCTGACGCCTTGTCGAGGCGCGAGAACCGGGCGTAGCGTCGACACAAAGGTCGATCCTCGAGTAGAGGAGGAGTGAGCATGTTCCAGAATCTGTTCGCCGACATGAGGCTGAATATGTTCTCCGAGCAGCTACGACAGTTCCCGGGGCGGGTGCGTCGGTTCCCCGAGAAGCTGAGTCTGTTCTCCGAGTGGATTGGTTATGCCCTTGGACTCGTTGCCGTCCTCACGTTTGCTCTGAGCGTGGTCGCGGCGGCGTCGGGCTTCACCGGCTGGGCGATCGTGGCGGCCCTGGTATGCGTGGGTTGCGTGCTGATCGGTTCGAGCATCGTGAGCAGCGCCGTTGTCCACGATCGACGAGTGCACCAGCACACCCCCGCTTCCCGCTGCCCGGCGGCGACCGCTGGCCCGTGCGATGACGACAAGCGGCGACGCCGCCGGCCGAGAGGAGCCAGCGATGAGTCTGAACATTTTCGCCGGGTGGGTCGGCTTCGGCTGCGTCCTGCTCACCGCGCTCACCCTGGGGATGTTCCTGGTGGCGGCGGGGTCCGGTCACCCCGGCTGGGCCATCGTCGCCGGGTCGGCACTGGTCGTCGTGATCACGACGGCCGTGGCCGTGGTGGGCGGCACCATCCACCACGACCACAAGCTGGGCCGCGATACGCCGCACTTCCCTTGACTCCGTGAAGCGGAGGCTCAGGACTCGGCGAGCCGGGCCTTCTCCACCTCGATGTCGAAATCGGCGGGTGGCCAGTCCAGATCGAGCTTCTCCAGCGCGTCGATGAGCAATTCGGTGACGGCCAGCCTGCTGTACCACTTGCGGTCGCAGGGCACCACGTGCCACGGCGCGTGCTCGGTCGACGTCCGGTCGAGCATGGCCTGGTACGCCTTCTGATATTCCGGCCAGAAGCCGCGCTCGGTGATGTCGCCCGGGTTGAACTTCCAGTACTTGTCGGGCCGCTCGAGCCGTTCGGCCAGGCGGGCCTTCTGCTCGTCCAGCGACACGAACATCGCCACCTTGACGATCGTCGTACCGGCCTCGACCAGTTCCCGCTCGAACGTGTTGATCTCCTCGTAGCGCGGCTCCCACACCTCCGGCGGCACCAGGTTGTGCACCCGCACCACCAGCACGTCCTCGTAGTGGGACCGATCGAACACGCCGAGCTGTCCGTTCCTCGGCAGGGCCTTGCGGATGCGCCACAGGTAGTCGTGGCGCTTTTCCTCCGGGGTCGGGACCCCGAAGGAGGCGTGGTCGACTCCCTGCGGGTCCACGTGGCCGATCACGTGCCGGAGCATCCCGCCCTTGCCCGCGGTGTCCATACCCTGCAGCACCAGCAGCACCGAGCGGGTGTCGCCGGATCGTCCGTTGGCGTACAGCAGCTCCTGGAGGGCGGACAGGCGTGCGCCGCGCTCCTCGAGCAGTCGCTCGCCCAGCGCCTTGTCGCCGACGAAGCCGGGGGTGCCCTTGGTGACGATGTCGGCAACCCGGGTGTCCGGCGTCGCCCGCAGCGCCTGGACCGCGGGGATCTCCCAGTTGTCGGCTGGTTCCTTCGGAAGCTTGGCCATCTCGTGACTGTAGTCACGGCGCCGCGGGTTCGGGCAGCTCCGTCTGCGGCGTTTCGGCCCCGCGATGCAATGGTGAGCGCCGTCACGCGAGGTTAACCTGACGATAGGTACGGGAGAGTCGAGGTCGGACATGGCATCGCAGACGGGCGGCGCCCACGGCGGCGCGGCGACGACGCAGCATCGGTCCCGGGTGCTCATCATCGGCGCGGGTTTCTCCGGGATGGGCATGGCGATCCAGCTGCTGAAGGCCGGCCGCCCGGACTTCGTCATTCTCGAGAAGGCCGATGAGGTCGGCGGCACCTGGCGGGAGAACACCTACCCCGGCTGTGCCTGTGACGTGCCGTCGCACATGTACTCGTTCTCCTTCGAGCCGAACCCCGGCTGGTCCGAGCTGTGGTCCGGGCAGGCGGAGATCTTCGACTACCTGCGAGGCCTCGCCGACAAGTACGGGCTGCGTGCCAAGACCCACTTCGGTCGCACCGTCGACGGCGGCTACTGGGACGAGGGCGAGAACCGCTGGCACGTCCGCACCGAGGAGGGCGACGAGTACGTCGCGCAGTATCTCGTCGCCGGTGTCGGTGCGCTGCACGTCCCGAACATCCCCGACCTGCCAGGGATGGGGGACTTCGGCGGTGCCGCGTTCCACTCCGCTCGGTGGGACCACGACTACGACCTCACCGGCAAGCGGGTGGCGGTGATCGGCACCGGCGCCAGCGCCATCCAGTTCGTGCCCGAGATCGTCGACGCGGTGGCCGAGCTGCAGCTCTATCAGCGCACCCCGGCATGGGTGGTGCCGCGCAGGAACCTCTCGATCGGCACGCGCCTGCGCCGGGTCTTCGACCTGGTGCCGCCGGTCAGGAGGGCGTTCCGCAACGGCATCTACTGGGCGTCGGAATCGTTGGCGATCGGACTCAACGGCCACTCGAATCTGATGCGGCCGCTGGAGAAGATCGCGAAGAAGAACATCGCGCGCAGCATCGCCGACCCGGTGCTGCGGAGGAAGCTCACGCCTGAGTACCGGATCGGATGCAAGCGGATCCTGGGGTCCAGCGACTACTACCCGGCGTTGGCCAAGCCCAACGTGGAGATCATCACCGAGGGCATCGAGAGGGTCACCGAGTCCGGAATCGTGGCAGTGGACGGCGCCGTTCGCGAGGCAGACGCCATCATCTTCGGGACCGGCTTCCACGTGACCGACGGGTTCGACAGCGTGAACCTCGCGGGTGTCGGCGGGCAGGAACTGGTGCCGTACTGGAACGAGCACGGCATCCAGACGCACCTGGGGATCACGGTGGCGGGCTACCCGAACGCCTTCTTCCTTCTCGGCCCCAACACCGGCCTTGGGCACAACTCGGTGGTGTTCATGATCGAGCAGCAGATCCGATACGTGCTGGCGGCGATGGCGCTCGTCGACGGCAGCGGCGCGGAGGCGATCGCGGTGCGGCCGGAGGTGCAGGATCGGTTCAACCAAGACATCCAGGCCAAGCTGTCCAAGGGCGTGTGGACCAACGGCGGCTGCGTCAGCTGGTACCTCGATGCCAAGGGCGTCAACCGCACCATCTGGCCCGGGTTCACCTGGCAGTACTGGTTGCGCACCCGCAGGCTCGACCCGTCCGATTTCGAACTGGTCGGGACCGTCGCGGAGACCGCCGTGGAGGTCGCCGAGACCACCGGCTGAGGCCCAGCGGTTGGTAATATCCTGATCATGGATCGGTCACCGACCGATCCGGGAAATGCGCCCGCCGATGCGGGCGCATTGTCGTGAGTTCCCGAGTCCGCGATGCCGAAGGAGCCAGGCTTGCCGCCGACGCCCAGCGATGTGGTGCCGCCCGTCGCAGTGCACGAGGAGGGGCCCGCCCGGCGCGGACGGCCACCGCAGCCGGGATTGTCCGAGACCAGGCGCGAGCAGATCGTGTCCTCTGCGATCGAGGAATTCGCCGAGCGTGGCTACGAGGCGACGACCGCCGCGCAGGTGGCAAAGCGCGCGGGCGTTGGCCTCGGCACCGTGTACCGGTACTTCGACAGCAAGCGCGAGATCCTCGATCAGGTGATGGACCGGTGCCTGCGGGAACTGATCGACGTCGTCGATGCGCCAGCGCTGCTCGAGCCGCCGGAGACGCTGGAATCGCTGATCGCCCGGATCCGGGACCTCGCGGACGCGCTGTTCGGACTGGTCGAGGACTCCCCGAATGTCCTCAAGCTCCTGATGGTCGAGGCGAGTGCGATCGAGGACGAGCTCGGCAGGCGGGTGATGCGCGGCGAACAGGTGTTGGCCGGGATGGTCGCGGAGGTGCTCGAGCACGGGATATTGGGCGGCTGGCTGCGCAAGGATCTCGACCCGAACGCGGTGGGACATTCGATCATCGCCCTGACCTGGCCCGGTCTGCTGCGCGGACTGCGCGTGGGTCAATGTGCCGCCGACCGGGCGCGGTACACCGACACGATCGTCGCGCTTGTGTCTTTCGGCCTGTGCCGACCGGGTACGGACGGGCAGGCGAGGTGACCCACGGGGTGGGTGCCGACGACCGGGTCGCGGGCGGGCGCAGTGTGGAGCGGCGCCGCGAGCTGGTTCAGGCGGCCGCGCAGGTGTTCGTGGCGAACGGCTACGCGAACTGCGGTGTCGCCGACATCGTGGCCGCGCTCGGCGTCGGCCATGGCACCTTCTACAACTACTTCACCAGCAAGCGTGACGTGCTGGACGCGGTCGTTGACCGCGGTTTCGAACTGATCAGGGAGCGGATCGTCGACGACGCGCTCGGGCGGTCGGCGGACCTCGACGAGTTCTTCGACCGGTACCGGCGCATTGTCGATCGCATGCACGAGCTGGTGCGGCAGGAGCCGGAACTGATCCGCTTCGTGGTGTTCGAGGCGCCGTCGATCGATCCGGTCCTGATCGACCGGCTGCTCGGGGTGTTCGGAGAGTTCGGTGACGTCGCGGCGGAGTTCCTCACCTCCAGGGTGCGCAGCGGAGATCTGCCCGGCGCTGTGGACCTCGAGGTGGCAGGCGAGGCGATGGGCTCGATCCTGCTCGCCTCCGCGGTGTTCCCGCTGCACGGGCCTGCGACGGCTGAGGATCTGGCGGCGCCGCTCGTCGACTTCCTGCGCTCGGGTATCGGCGGGCCCGTCGTGGCCCAGCCCTGACGCCGGACGTCTTGCCGGTGGGCGGGTCGTGAAAAGGGGCTGTCCCCGGCCGAGGTGGCCGGGGACAGCCCCTTCACGGTGTGTCGGTTGTCAGGAGCCGAAGAGCGAGCCGAGGCTGCCTGCGTCACTGCCGGTTCCGGTTCCGGGGCCACCGGTGCCGTTGCCCGGTCCCACGATCACCGATTCCTGGTCGGAGGAGGCGTTGACGGTGCCTGCACCCGAGTACTCGGCGGTGATGGTGCGCTGACCTGCGGTGGCCGGGGTCCACGCGGTGGTGGCGGTGCCGTCAGCGCCGACCGTGCCGGTGCCGATGACGGTGCCGCCGTCCTTGAAGGTGACGGTGCCGCCTGCGTTGGCGGGGTTGATCTTGGCCGTGAGGGTGGTGGCGGTGCCGACGGCGGCGGCGCCGACCGGGTTGAGGGTGGTGGTCGAGTCGGTGTTGGTGGCGGGTGCCTCGGCCACGTTCACCTGCGCGGTGGTGTTCGATCCGACGACGCCGTCACGGCCGGAGAAGGTGGCGGTGAGGGTGTGTGCGCCTGCCGCTGCGGGCACCCACTGGTAGGTGACCTTGCCGTCGGCGCCGACCGGCAGGGTGGCGAGTGAGGCTGCGCCGTCGCGGAGTTCGACGGTGCCGCCTGCCGCGGCCGGGTTCACGGTGGCGGTGACGGTGGAGGCGCGGCCGACCTGGGCGCCGGTGATCGGTGCGAGCGCGATTGTGGAGGTGGCGTTCTGCTCGGCGACCTGCACGGTGATGGGCGCGGACTGCGAGGCGGTGGCGAACGCGGTGTCGGCGAAGTGCGCGGTGAGGGTGTGGCCGCCGCGGACGTTCGGGGTCCAGGCGAGGGTGGCGGTGCCGGCGCCGTCGAGGGTGGCGGTGCCGATCGGGGCGGTGCCGTCGCGGAATTCGATGGTGTTGCCCGCTGCGCCGCCGGTGACGTTGGCGGTGAGGGTGCTCGGCACGCCGACCCGGGCGCCGGTGACGGGTGCGAGGGTGGTCGTGGTGGCGGTCTTGGCCATGTTGAGCGACGGGCCCTTTTGGCCGTAGCCGCCGCTGCCGAGGGATCCGCCGTAGTCCATGCCGGTGGTCAGGGCGACGCCGCGGGGGCAGTTCGGGCCGACCTTGTAGTCGACGCTGTACTCCGGCGAGGCATGGAAGCCCGGACGATTCTGGACCACCCAGGAGGTGACGCCCCAGGAGGAGCGGACGTATCCGGTCCCGTTGCCCTCGTCGGCGTTGACGTCGTCCGTGTTGGTCGGGGAGCCGCCCATCTTCGCGGAGCCGGGGACGTAGGTCAGGCAGGACGGATGCCGGTCCTTGACGTTGTAGATGAACTCGTCGACCCAGCTGGTCCGGTCGAACTTCGTTGTCACGGTGATGGTGTCGCCGACGGCGGGGCTGGTGTTGCTGACCGTCCTTGTGAAACGGGAGCTGCCGTCGTCCCAGGTGATCGACGCGGGGGCCGCGCCTGCGACGCCCGCGCCGAGGAGGGCGAGTGCGCCGATGGCCAGAGTTGTTGCCGCGCCTGCGGCGACGCCGCGGGTGATCTCTCGTGATGTCATGGATTTCCTTCGGTAGCTGGTGCGCGACCGTCGACATCGACATCAAGGTCGCAGCGTTGGGGTGTGGGGGCCGTGTGCTCGGCGCCGCGGCGGTCGCGGCGCCGAGCAACCGGGGTCTAGCTGCCGTTGGTGATGACTCGTGTGATGGTGTCGCCGAGGACGTCGCTGATCGAGCCGGTGGAGCTCATCTGGCCTTCGGCGGAGCCGAGGCCCGCGCCGTCGAGGCTGCCGGTGACGGCCTCGCCGGGGTTTTTCGCGCGCGCGGTGAAGCACGAGGTGAGACCGGGCTTGCCGGTCCCGACGCCGACGGTGCCGCCGACGCCGATGCCGCCGCTGGTGACCTTCGTACCGGCCGCAATGTTGTCGGGGACCTTGTAGGTGATCTCGGCGGTGACCGGGTTGCCGGAGTTGACGAACCAGCCGGTGCTGTTCATGCTCCAGCCGC
Organism: Rhodococcus sp. MTM3W5.2; assembly: GCF_001984015.1. NCBI lineage: Bacteria > Bacillati > Actinomycetota > Actinomycetes > Mycobacteriales > Nocardiaceae > Rhodococcus > Rhodococcus sp. MTM3W5.2. The sequence goes on from NZ_CP019572.1 coordinate 1,037,843, forward strand.
CGTCACCACTGGTCTGCGGGGTGACGGCCTCGGTGACCTGCCCCTGGGCGAAGTGGTAGGCCGTGACCTTCGCCGAGACCGGGGTACCGAAGCCGGCCGGCGGGTAGTCGGTGATGGAGTTGACGTACGGGTTACCGATGCTGGTGGTGCCGACCACGATCTTGTAGGTGACGTTGGTGCCGGCGGCCGCCTCGGCGGCCGAGACGGTCTTGTCGTATGTGTGGGTGATCCACACGGTGCTCCAGTCGTTCTTGGTGTCGTGGCTGGACTGGGCGCAGGCCGGGTCGGCGGCGCTCGCGACGCCCGCTCCTGCGCCGGCCATGAGCAGGCCGGCGGGGAGGGCGGTGGCGGCCGCGAGGGCGGCGATCCGGCGGACGGTGTTCGAAGACATGTTCTCCCTAGTTCTCGCTGTTGCGGTCACGACAGGGTGGTGGCCGCGTACTCTGCCCGACGCAGGGCCTGTCCCGGCGTCGCATCTACCTGGGCGCCCACCCCGGGAGTGCCGGGGCAGGACCTAATGGCGACCGCCTGCGTGGCGGTCAAAGGGGCCGGTGCACCTCGGGAGCGCACCGGCCCCGAGCCGTCAGCTCAGCGACTTCATGAAGGTCGCGATCGAGATGGTGCTTCCGATTGCGCCGAGCACAGTGAAGAGGGTTCCCATTGATTTCTCCTTGAACTTGATTCCTGAAATGCCGCGACCGCAACCAGGTTGCAGTTGCGGCCGCGACAATTTCTACCATGTCGACCCGGTGTCGTGTGAGTAAAAGGTCAATTGAATGGGGTCGAAGTTCGATTTGTTCCGTCGGGAGCCCGTCGGGGTGCGTGTTCGCCGCCGGAGATCGCTGCTTTCGCGATGCGGGAAGCGTCGTCGGCATTCGCCACAATCGCTATCGATCCAGCTCAGAGGAGCACTGTTCGCGACTTCGGTCCGGGAATCCCCGGCCGGGTTGAGTGGTCTGATCGCCGGTCTCGTTGGTGTTCTTTGCCGGATAAAGGGTTCGAACACTGTTTTCCGGCCCGGGTCTGGAATTCATGAAAAGTTCGACCGGGGCGGACCGTGGATTTAATGTGACCCGGTCCGCGATTTCATTCCATCGTGCGAAACCTGCCGATTTACATTCCCGGGCTCCGTGCGTCGTGATTCAGTGTTGGGTCACCCGATAGGCCCCCGCGGTGTTCCCGGTCAGGCGCCACCCACCGTCGACCTGGGTGAGGTCGAGATCGGTGACGCCGGTGGTGTCGAGGTCGGGGCGTTCGGCTCCGGGGTACCAGGCCTCGAGGCGTCCGGTGCCGGAGCCTGCGAACCCGGTCGAGGTCACCTCCTCGAGGTTGCCGGGGGCTGCCCGCGGGTAGGCGCGCGAGAGTGGGCGGGCGAAGCCCTCGACGAGGCCGAGCTGCGTGCCCGAGGGGCAGTCGATCTTGTTGAGGTTGCCTTGGGGCTTGTGGGTGTTGCCGTCGCGGACGGCGTGCGGGTCACCGCAGGCCTGGGTCCAGGACCACCAGGCTCCGCCGATCCGGTGCTCGTTCATGGCGTTGACGAATCGATCGACCTGGTCCGCGTCGGCGGCCGGGTCGCCGAACCAGCCCCATTCGCCGGTCCACAGCGGTGCCCCATATCGCGCGGCGCCGTCGAGCGCGAGCCGGAAGCCCTCCTCGATCGAGGGGATCTCGCTGCTCACGTTGATCGAACCGCTGTAGAGGTGGGGCGCGAACACCACGAGTGGATCAGCGACGTAGTGCGCCGGCGGCAGGGCGTCGAGACCGAAGGCGGACCAGATCGCGCTCGGCTCGAAGAACACCAGGTGCGCGAACCCGCCCTGCTCGGCCTGTCGGATCGCGGTGATCGCGCGCTGGTAGTACCGGCCGATCTGGTCGGCGGCGGTGATGGGGTCACGCAGTCCGGGGTTGGGCTCGTTGAGCAGGTCGTAGCCGACGACCGCCGGTTCATCCTTGAATTCGCCTGCCAGCCGAGCCCAGGTGTTGACCAGGTGGCCCTGGATGCCCTGGGTGTCGTCGTAGAAGTTCTGGAACGAGCGGGCCACGGCGGGGGAGCTCTCGCGGATCCCGCCGAGGGTGCAGGTGCTCCAGCCGTCGGTGAGGGTGGCCCAGGCCGGGGCGCCGTCCCATCCGACGCCGGGCTTGAGCGGCGAGGGGCAGGCCACGCCCTGGGGCGTCCCGACCGCCTTGCCCCATGCGTCCTGGTGCATGTCCAGCACGGTGTAGATGCCGTGGTCCTTGGCATCTCGCACGGCCTCGCGGATCCGGGCCACGTAGGCCACGTCGAATGCGCCGGGGGTGGGTTCGAGGGCGGACCACGCCACGGTCAGCCGAACGACGTTGAAGCCGAGTGTCGCCATGCGGGTGAAGTCGGCGCGTTCGAGAGGCGCGGTGGCCGGGAGCGCGGGGTCGTTTTGGGCGTAGTCGTTGAGCTGGTTGACGTTCGCCCCGCGCAGCAGGACGGTCCGCCCGGTGACGTCGGTGATGGCGCCGTCGGTCACCGTCAACCGGGGAGGGTCCAGTCGCTCGCGGGTGCGGCGGCGGCATGAGCGGGTACCTGCAGCACCGCGGCGGCGGCAACGACAACGGGTGCAGTCACGATGCGCATGAGGACTCGGGCCCGTGACCAGCTCATTCTCCACCCTTCATCGTGCGACGTTTAGACGTCCAAGGAACCCTAGGGTCGGGGAGCGCCGAACGGAAACACTCGTTCGCGACGTATTGACAAGCTGCGCTTGTCAATACGGCATGGAAGCGCTCGTTCCTGCCGTATTGACAAGCTGTACCCGTCAATACGGCAGGAACGTCGGCATCGTGCGGTCGACGAAATCCGGTTCGCTCAGCTTCGCGACGAGGTCGGGGCGGGTGTCGCGCACCCGCCGAGCGATGTCGATGAACGAGCACACCAGCGCCGAATCGTTGTCTCGGTGGCGGGCCACCGCGACCTCGTTGCGGGCGGCGTCGGCGATCGGTACCAGCGTCACCCCGGGATACGGAACCCAGCGGGCCGCGGCGACGGTCACCACGATTCCGACCCCGCCCGCCACCTTCTGATATTCCTCCAGCAACGTGGTCGAGCGGGAGACCACCGGCGCGGGTATGCCGTCTCGATGCGCATCGAGCTCCCAGAATGCGTTCCACACCGGATCGGTGCAGGCCGCGCCGAGCATGGGTTCGGCGAGGAGTTCGTCCGCGCGAACCGAGGAGTGACTGGCGAGTGGATGGTCGGGACGGAGCCCCGCCATGAGCGGCTCATCGAACAGGCGGACGAAGTCGATGCCGTCCGTCGAGATCGGGCGCCGCACGAACGCCACATCCACCGACCGGTCGGCGAGGCCTGCCGAGGGGTCGTCGTAGTTGAACTGACGCATCTCCACCGTGACGCCGGGATGGCGGGTGCGAAAGGCCGAGAGGATCGGCTCGGTCAGGATCAGCGCCGCGCCCTCGAGAAAGCCCAACACCAGGCGGGCCCGCTCACTGCGTTGCATCGATCGGGCCCGCTCGGCCGCGGCGTCCATGGCCGCGAGTATCGCGCTCGCGTCCTCGAGGAACGCGGCGCCTGCCGCGGTCAACGTCACGCTTCGGGTGGTCCGGGTCAGCAGGACCACGTCCAGATCCTGCTCCAGCTGCTTGATCTGCGCGCTGAGCGCCTGCTGCGCGATGTGCAGCCGCTGGGAGGCGCGGGTGAAATTGAGCTCCTCTGCGACGGCGACGAAGTACCTCAGCTGGCGGGTCTGCAGCTCCATGGCGCAAGAGTGTAGGTCGGCCGGGCCACGGAACAGGGGGGAACGGTCAGAGCAGGCCTTCGGTGTCCTCCATTGCGGCGAACGGCCTGCCCGACCGGCCCTCGATCATGTGGCTGCCCCAGAGGTCGATCGATGACACCGTCGCGATGCCCGAGCCCTCGGGGGTCTCGATCTCCAGCTCCGCGCCGGGCCCGACCGTCGCACCGTCGGGCATCGACTCCGCGAGCCGGCGGACCCGGCCCTGCCAGAGGTAGCGACCGCTGATCGGCTCGAAATGGCCGACCAGCTGGACGTCGAGCGCGAGGGTGGGATGCGCGCCGACCGTGACCAGTGCCCTGCCGGAGTACCCGTCCGGTTCGTCGTGGTCCTCGCCGGTCTCGGCGCTGAAGTCGCTCACCTCGTCAGGATACCTGTTACCTCAGGTAACACAAGATCGTTCAGTGGTCGTTCAAAGGCCCTCGGCGGCATCCCCGCGCAGCAGCGGGTGCGGATTGGCGTTGAAACGCGCGGGAGAGCCGGCGACCTCCGCGATCCCGGTGATCCCGCCCCACGTCATCATCGTCAGGTAGTCGATCAGGTTCTCCGCGGTCATCGACTTGTTGGAGATCCACCAGTGGGTGGCGAGCTGCACGGCGCCGACGATCCCGTAGGCCCACGGCAGCGACCCGCCGGAATCCATCTCCATCAGGCGCAACCGTTCGCCCAGGACGGCGGAGAGCAGCTCGGCGATCATCCGCTCCGATTCGGCGACGACGTCGCGGTTGCCGCCCGCGCTGTTCGCCATCACGTAGAGGTAGACCTCCGGATCTTCGGCGACGGTCTCGACGTACGCGGTGATCGCCATCCGCGCCAGCTCGTACTCGTCCATGTCGCTGCCGATCGCGGCATACATCCGCGGCGCGAGCACCGTCTCGACATAGCGCATCATGGTGGCGCTGGTCAGGTCGTTCTTGTCGTTGAAGTACCGGTACAGGACGGTCTTGGAGACGCCGATCTCGGATGCGATCTCGTCCATGCCGATGTCGCGCCCGCGTACCCGGATGGCCGCGATGGTGCCGTCGACCAGTTCCTCGCGGCGCGCGATCTTGTGTTCGCGCCACCGCCGCTTGCGGCCGTCCGGCTTCTCGGGCTTGGTCTCCGTCTCGGTCTGATCGGGGTCCTGTGCTGTTGGCACTGAGTTCTTGGGCACTGGGTTCGCCACATCCGTTCGGTTGATCTCCTGCACAGTTTAGGCGGGGGTTCGAGCAGGAGCCGACGATTGACCCGGCGTGGCCCGGAGTTTCGGCACAATGGGCTGGTGCAGTTGCTCACCGTCGATGACGCCGCCAAGAAGCGTGACCTCCGCCGGATGAAGGCCGTCGCCACGGGGTTCCTCGTCCTGGCCACCGTGGTGTACCTGGTGGCCCGCTGGCAGGAGACCAAGGGCGCGCCGGAATGGGTCGGCTATGTCCGGGCCGCGTCCGAGGCGGGCATGGTCGGCGCGCTGGCGGACTGGTTCGCGGTGACGGCGCTGTTCCGGCATCCGCTCGGGCTGCCGATCCCGCACACCGCGATCATCAAGAAGAAGAAGGACCAGCTCGGCTCGAACCTGAGCAGCTTCGTCGGGGAGAACTTCCTCGCACCCGACGTCGTGTCGCAGAAGGTGGAGGCCGCTCAGGTCCCGCTGCGGGTCGGCACCTGGCTGGCCGAGCCGGCGCACGCGACGCGGGTGGCCGCGGAGACGGCGACGATCCTGCGCGGGTTCGTCTCGGTGCTCCGCGACGAGGACGTCCAGCAGATCATCGACAGCACGATCGTCCGCAGGCTCGCCGAGCCGGCCTGGGGGCCGCCGATCGGCAAGGTGCTCGCGGAGTTGATCAAGGAGAACCGTCAGCTGCCGCTGCTCGACCTGCTCGCGGAGCGGGCCCATCAGTGGGCGCTGGGCAGCCAGGACACGATCGACCGGATCATCGACCGGGACAGCCCGGCCTGGTCGCCGAAGTTCGTCGACGCGCTGCTCGGCGAGAAGATCTACAAGGAGCTCGTGGAGTTCACTTGGAAGGTGCGCTCGAACCCGGAGCACGAGGTCCGGCTGGCCGCCAACCGCTTCCTCGTCGACTTCGCGAACGACCTGCAGAACGACCCGGCGACCATGGCCAAGGCCGAGAAGGTCAAGGCGGAGATCATGGGGCGCAAGGAGGTCACCGGTGCCGCCGAGGCGGCGTGGAAGGTGGCCAAGCGGATGATCCTCGAGTCCGTCGACGACCCGAACAGCACGCTGCGCGCCAAGACCCGCGACACCGTGATCCGGCTGGGGGAGCGGCTGCGCGACGATGCCGAACTGCGCACCAAGGTCGACGGCTGGCTCGACAGCGGGGTGCGGTACATCGCCGCGAACTACACGGAGGAGATCACCGGCGTCATCACCGAGACGGTGGCGCGCTGGGACGCGGAGGAGGCCAGCCGCAAGATCGAGCTGCAGGTCGGGCGGGATCTGCAGTTCATCCGGATCAACGGCACTGTGGTCGGTGCGCTCGCCGGGCTGACCATCCACACCGTCTCGCAGCTGTTGTTCACCTGACCGCAGCGCGCTGCTAACAAGAGTGCTTGCAATAGTTAGCACGCTCCCGTACCGTGGGATTCACCCACCAGGTAGGGAGTGTGATGTCCGACGAAACGCCGACCGGCGACAGTGCCGGTGACGTGGCCGCGCGGGTGGTCAGCTCCGCAGCACAGGACATCGGCAGCTTCATCAAGTCGCAGCGTGAGGCCGCGCAGGTGTCGTTGCGGCAGCTCTCGCAACTCGCAGGCGTCAGCAATCCCTACCTGAGCCAGATCGAGCGTGGGTTGCGCAAGCCCTCGGCAGAGGTGCTCGGGCAGATCGCGAAGGGACTCCGCGTGTCCGCGGAGGTGCTGTACATGCGGGCTGGATTTCTCGAAGATCGCCCAGCCAGTCCGGTGCGGGACGCCCTGCTCTCCGATACCTCCGTCACGGAGCGGCAGAAGCAGGTCCTCCTTGAAATCTACGAATCGTTTCGGCGCGAGAACAACCCGCGTCTCGACCCCCAGCCCGAAAAGGAGAACCAAGAATGACTGAACTCAAAGGTCTCGACAGCGTGAAGACCCCGTTGTACGCCGCGGTCGGCGCGGGCGACGTGGTCGTCCAGGCCGTCGCCGATGTCGTCGCCCAGGTGCGTTCGCGCGCCACCGCTGGCGGCGAGGAGGCCCTCACGGTCGACGCCGCCCGCGAGCGCTTCGAGAAGCTGACCGACGACCTCACCGAGGGCGTCGAGAGCCTCCGCGAGCGGCTGGCAGGCCTGCCGTCCGAGCTGCCCGAGGAGCTCGCCGAGCTGCGCGAGAAGTTCACCGCCGAGGAGCTGCGCAAGGTCGCCGAGGCGTACCTGAAGGTCGCGTCCGACATCTACACCTCGCTCGCCGAGCGCGGCGAGGAGACCGTCGAGCGGCTGCGCAAGCAGGCTGCCGTCGAAGAGGGCATCGAGCGCGCCGAGTCGGTGCTCGGCGATGCCGCCACCCTCACCGAGGAGGCGCTCGGCACCGTGGCCCGCCAGACCCGGGCCGTCGGCGAGCAGGCCGCGAAGCTGGCCGGCCGCGCCGCGGAGCGCATCAGTGACGTCGCCGACGAGGTCAGCGACGCCGTGACCGAGGCGGGCGAGAGCGTTGCCAGCCGGTTCGTCGGCGCGGGCGAGAAGGCCGAGTCCACCACCAAGACGGCCGCGGCCAAGGTCGACACGGCCGCCACCAAGGCGCCCGTGAAGAAGGCCCCGGCCAAGAAGGCTCCGGCCAAGCCGGCCGCCGCGGCGAAGCCCGCCGCGCCCGCGGCCAAGGCTCCTGCCAAGAAGGCCCCCGCCAAGAAGGCCACCAGCTGACAGTTCGCACAGCTGAATCGAGTTCGGCCCCCGCACATCACGGTGTGCGGGGGCCGAACTCGTAGGATGGATGCATGCCGACCGTCAACGGCCTCACCGGCCTGATCATGCTCGCGCTCCAGCTCGCCGCCATCGCGGCGGGCGTTTTCGCGGTCTTCCACGCGATCCGGCAGCGCACCGACGCCTTCACCGCGGTCGACAAGCTGAGCAAGCCGATCTGGCTGGGCATCCTGCTGGTCGCGCTGCTGGTGCTGCTGCTGCCCTTCGGGATGCTCTTCTGGATGATCGCCGTGGTGGCGATCTGCGTGTACCTGGTCGACGTGCGGCCGCGGGTCGACGAGGTCCAGCGCGGGCCGCGCTGGTAGTCGGTCGCCTCGCGCCGGGCGCCGATCAACGCCCCCAAATTGTCTGCGAATATCAGTTACATATAACCCTTGACAACGGTCATCCCCGCCACGCATTCTTGAGGTAAGTCGATACCGGCGCGCGTCACCGGATCCGATGCCGAGGAGTGGCGATGTCGATCATTCACGAACGCAAGGCCGTGAACAGGTCCGGATCACGCCTGGCCAGGGTGGGCGAGCGGCAGGACACGGCGAGCCGTCTACTGGCCTCGGCGGCCAGGAAGTCCTACGACCCCCTCATCGAGATCGACTGGGAGGCGCCCATTCCTGCGGGCCTCTACGGCATGACGCCGGAATGGTCCAGCCTCTACGGCACCGACCTCTGGGAGTCGATGACCGAGGAGCAGCGGATCACGCTCACCATGCACGAGGCCGCGAGCGTCGCAGGCACCGGAATCTGGTTCGAGATGATCCTCATGCAGATGCTGCTGCGCGACATCTACGGCCGCGACCCGTCCGAGCCGCACGTGCAGTTCGCGCTCACCGAGATCGCCGACGAATGCAGGCACTCGACGATGTTCGCCAGGTCGGCGCAGCGCTTCGGCGTCCCGTCGTACCGGCCCAAGCGGTGGATCCGCGAGTCGGCGCGCGCCTTCAAGGCGACGGCGTCCGGTTCGCTCGCCTACGGCGGCACGCTGTTCGCCGAGGAGATCCTCGACATGATGCAGCGCGACTTCATGAAGGACGAGCGGGTGCAGCCGCTCACCAGGACGGTGAGCAAGATCCACGTCCTCGAGGAGGCGCGGCACATCAAGTTCGCCCGCGAGGAGACCGTCCGGCGCGTCGACGGCATCTCCTGGTTCACCAGGGCGCGGGTCCGGTTGCTGCTCGGCGTGACCGCCTACTTCATCGTCACCAGCCTGGTCAACGACAAGGTGTACGAGGCCGCGGGGCTGGACCCCAAGCGAGCCCGCGAGGCGGCGAATGCGAACAAGCACTACCACGACATGCTCCGCGAGGGCAGCGCGAAGACCGTCGAATTCCTGAGCGAGGTCGGCTTGATCGGCGGGCCGTCGAAGCTCCTGCTGCGCCGGGCGCACATCATCTAGCGCCGCCGGGATCCGGCGCGACGCACGGCACCGTGTGACGTCCGGGTAGGGCGGCTTCCCAATCGACAACGAACAGCACATCACGGAGGTGGACAGGTGACGGCACAGTCACGGGGTTCGAAGCGACGGATCCTCGTCGGAGCGGCGGCCGGAGCGGCGATCATCGGTGTGGGCGCGGTCGTGCGCTCCCGGCGGACCAGGTCGAGCGCACCGTTCGTGGCCGAGCCGAATCCCGCGCTGAGCGATCCCGTGCACCGGCCCGAGACGATCTCCGTCACCTCGGCGGACGGGCACCCGATCCACGTGGTGGCCTACGGCGATCCCGAGGCTCAGCCCATCGTGCTCAGCCACGGCTGGACCTGCTCGACCGCCTACTGGTACCCGCAGATCAACGCGCTCGCCGACGACTTCCGCGTGATCACCTACGACCAGCGCGGACACGGGCGCACCGAGCTCGGTCGCAACCCGCTCAGCACCGACCTGCTTGCCGACGACCTGGCCGCGGTGCTCGAGGCCACCGTGACCGGCGACAAGAAGGCCGTCGTGGTCGGCCACAGCATGGGTGGCATGAGCATCATGTCGTGGGCCGGCAAGTACCCGGATCAGGTGCGCGCGAAGGCCCGCGCGGTGATGCTGGCGAGCACCGCGACCGACAGCCTGGTCGCCGAGTCCACGCTGATCCCGCTCTCGCAGCGGCTGCCGACGATCCCGCCGCCGGTGGGTCGGGTGCTGCTCGGCTGGCGTAGCTCGGTGCGGGTGGATATGCCCGCCACCCGCCGGGTCATCCAGTACGCGGCGATGGCGCCCGGGTCCACGCGCGAGGAGGTCGAGTTCTGCACCCGGATCGTGCTCGACTGTCAGGGCCGCACCCGCGGCGGCTGGGGTGCGGCGCTGAGCATGCTCGACATCCGCGCCGCGCTGGAGAACCTGCAGGTGCCGACCACGGTGCTGGTCGGGACCGCCGATCGGCTGACGCCGCAGTCGCATTCGCGCCGGATCTCGGACGTCCTGGACGAGGCCGGGCACCTGCAGCGCCTGATCCGGCTGCCCGCGATCGGCCACATGAGCACCGTCGAGGCCCCCGGCCCGGTCAACGACGAGATCCGCCGCCTCGCCCGACTGTGAGTCCTTCTGGCCCGTAGGGGGACCAAAAGGACTCACGGGCGCGGAGCGCCTAGCTGAAGACGACGGTCTTGCGGCCGTGCACGAGCACCCGGTCCTCCAGGTGCCAGCGCAGGCCACGCGCGAGCACCAGCTTCTCGATGTCGCGGCCCTGGCGCACCATGTCGCGGACCTCGTCGGCGTGGTCGACCCGGATCACGTCCTGCTCGATGATCGGCCCGGCATCCAGCTCGGCGGTCACGTAGTGGCAGGTCGCGCCGATCAGCTTCACGCCCCGTGCGAAGGCCTGGTGGTACGGGCGGGCGCCGACGAAGGACGGCAGGAAGCTGTGGTGGATGTTGAGCGCGCGCCCGGCCCAGTGCTCACACAGCTCGGCGGGCAACACCTGCATGAAGCGGGCCAGCACCACCGCGTGCGGGTCGTGGGCGTCGACCAGTTCGCGAACCCTGTTGAACGCCGGGCCCCGCTCGGCCGGGTCCTTCGGGAACGGCACGTAGTGGAAGGTCAGCCCGTGGGCCTCCACGACGGGCGCCAGGTCCATGTGGTTGCCGATGACCGCGCAGATGTCCGCCGGCAGCTCGCCGCCCGCGGCGCGGCCGAGCAGGTCGTGCAGGCAGTGTGCCTCCTTGCTCACCAGCAGCACGACGCGCTTGCGCTCGGACGAATCCTGCAGCGTCCACTCGGTCTCGGGGCCGAGTTCGGCGGCGACCGCGGCGAACGCCGTGCGGAGCTCGTCGATGCTCATGTCGATCGAGGAGGCGCTCACGGCCTGCCGGGTGAAAAACCAGCCACTGTCGGCGTCCGCGTGGTACGCGGCCTCGACGATGGATCCGCCGACCTCGGCGAGGAACGTGGAGATCCGGGCGACGATGCCGGTGCGGTCCGGGGTGCCGAGCGAGAGCACGAAACGGCGGTCGTCGTCGGTGGTAGGCGAGCTCATGGACCCAGTGTCGCAGGTACCGGTCAGCGGTCGACGACTGCCGTGGCGACCAGCGTGCCCAGGTCGAGCGTCTCGATGTCGCGTTCGGTGAGCAGCGCCAGGAACTCGAGCCGGATCGCCTCGACGGTGCCGGGGTCGAGGCCGACCAGGGTGCCGCGCAGCGCGCTGCCCAGCACCAGTCCCCATGCCAGCTCGGGGGTGGCGGGCAGCCAGTTGGACAGCTCGTTGATCTCGACGGCGGAGGTGCCGAAACCGGCGAGCCAGTTGCTCAGCGCGTCGGCGGTGTTCAGCTTCGCGAGAGGGTCGTCGCGGTTGTCGCGGGCACCGACGTCGAAGCCCGGCACGTGCCGCCCGACCGCGTCGAAGTAGGCCGCGGCGTAGTTCTCGAGGGCGCCGCGCCGCCAGGACGTGACGCCGACTCTGCCGCCGGGGCGGACCAGGTTCACCAGCCGGTTAACCGACTCGTCCATGTGCGGGAGGAAGAACACCCCGTAGGAGCTGGCCAGCGCGTCGTAACCGGCCTCTGGGACCGTGCTCGGCGGCTCCCATTCCGTGGCGTCCGCGTGCACGAAGTCGATGTTCTGCATGGCGCGGTCGGACGCGAGCAGCCTGCCCTCCTCCAGCAGGTCGTCCGCGAGGTCGACGGCGTGGACCAGGCCGCCCGGACCCACGGCGGCGGCCGCGGGCAGCGCCGACGCGCCTGCGCCACAACACACGTCGAGCACCGCGTCGCCCGGCCGCAGGCGCAACTGGAAGATCAGTGCCTGCCCGGCCGGGCCCCAGATCTGCGGGGTCAGCCAGGTGAACTCGGGCGCGCCTGCGTTGAACACGGCGGTCAGCTCGTCGGCGCTCATACCGACACCGTAGCCGCGGATCCGGTCACCGCGCCTTCACTCCTCGTAGAACGGCTCCGCGTAGCGGAATTCGCCCGCGAGGTCCGGGGTGTAGGCCGACAGCGGCCGAACCTGGAAGTGCGAGACCCAGTCCGGGACGCCGGGGTCGACGGACAGCGTCGACCCGGGCACGAACCCGAACCGCGGGTAGTAGTCGAGGTGTCCGAGCAGGGCGACAAGCGGTTCGTCGAGTGCGTCCGCCGCGCCGAGGGCGGCGTGCATCAGCGCGGCGCCGATCCCGTGGCCCTGGTGTTCGGGCGGCACCCCGATCGGACCGAGCGCGAGCGCGGGCCGACCGGCGACGGTGCCCCTGGTCAGGCAGACGTGGCCGCGGACCTCGCCGTCGATCTCGGCGACCAGGGACAGCGCGGGCAGCCACGCCTCGGACGCCCGCAACCTCGCGATCAGCCCGACCTCCATCGGCTCGCCCGCGGGCCGGGGCGCCCCGCCGGGCTCGTGCTCGGCGAAAGCGGCGCGGTGCACGGCCGCGATGGCCTCGACGTCGTCGGGGCGCTCGCGTCTGATCAACATCCCGGCAGTGTGCGGCGCCTCGGGTGGCGGCCGCAACCGGATTTCCCGGTCGGATACCGCGCTGTGCCAAGCTCTTCGGTATGCCTGACGCCCCGCTGACCCGAGACCGGGTCGCCCAGATGGTCGACCACACCCTGCTCAAGCCGGAGGCAACGCCCGCCGACGTCGACGCGCTGATCGCGGAGGCCCGCGACCTCGGCGTGTACGCCATCTGCGTGTCACCGTCGATGCTGCCGGTGCGGGCCGACGGGCTGGCCGTCGCCGCGGTGGCCGGCTTCCCGTCGGGCAAGCACCATTCCCTGATCAAGGGGGCGGAGGCGCGGCTCGCGGTGGAGCAGGGCGCGAGGGAGATCGACATGGTGATCGATGTGGGCGCGGCGGTCGCGGGCGACTACAACGCGGTGCTCGCGGACATCCTCACCGTGCGGGAGGGGATCGGCGACGCCACCGTGCTCAAGGTGATCCTCGAGACCGCGGCGCTGTCCGACGAGGCGATCGTCGAGTGCTGCCGGGCCGCCGAGCTGGCAGGGGCGAACTTCGTCAAGACCTCGACGGGCTTCCACCCGGCGGGCGGTGCCACCGCTGCCGCGGTGCGGTTGATGGCGGGCACCGTCGGCGGCAGGCTCGGCGTCAAGGCGAGCGGCGGGATCAGGACCGCGGACGCCGCGCGGGAGATGATCGAGGCGGGCGCGACCAGGCTGGGCCTGTCCGGTACCCGGGCGGTGCTGGACGGGTTCGCGGCGGCCGGATAGCGCGTACCGCCACCCGGCCACCGCGAGCGCGGATCACAGCAGGGAGCAGCCGCCGCCCGTGGACTGCGCCTCGGGGGAGGCCTCCGGCATCGTGTAGGCGCCGCCGGCCATCGACATCTGGAGTCCGCCGTCGGTGATGGTCAGCGAGGTCGGCGACATCCCGAGCGGGAGCGTCTGCAGGCTGTCGCCGAGCACGTCGACGATGCCGCTGACCAGGTCGGTGGGCAGCCCGAGGCCGAGGACCGAGGCCTCGACGGTCTCGATGTCGACCTTTCCGTCCACGACCTGTGGCCGGACGGTCAGCTCCGCGAGCCCGATGACCTGGAACGACAGCGTGCCCGCGGTCGGGTCGGCGGTCACGCCGGAGACCAGCTGGCCGAAGGGCTGGGCCTGGATGGTCGCGAGGATGCCGGCGGTGGACCAGTCCACGTCTGCGGTGGAACTGCCGATGGTGCCGCCGCCCGTGTCGGTCAGCTCGATGTCGTTGACCTTCGCCGTGACGTGCATGTCCTTGGCGGGGCCGAAGCTGGAGTCGTCGCTGGTGACCGTGATGTAGGGGACGTTCTTGTCGACCGCCTGCAGCAGCACCGGCTTCCAGCTCAACCCGACGTCGACCTGGGAGCCGAGCTCGCTCTCGAGCTGCTGGGCCATGCACTGCTTGACGTTGTGCCGGACGTAGAGCTCGGCCGAGATCAGGACCGCGACCAGCGCGGCGATCACGATGAGCACGATCAGCAGGGTGCGGTTGCGCTTCGGTCCGGAGTTCGCGGACCGGTACGAAGTGTTCGCGGGGAGGCCATTGCACGGATTCTTCCCCAGAAGTCTGTGGGGGATCTGAGAACGCGCTGCGAGAATTCCCTGTGATCCATGCCACAGTCGCACGTAGTGTGACGTCATGGACGACGGGGTCGTGCGGCGCCACGAGGAGCGCGAGCGGGGTCTGTTCGAGTGCGCGCTCGAACAGGCCGGGTATTTCACCGCCGGACAGGCGCGCACGCTCGGCTTTTCGCCGGGGGAGATCGGCCGCGCGCTCGGCGCGGGCGCGTGGGAACGCGTCGACAGGGACCTGTTCCGGTTGTCGCCGTGGCCGCACACCGACCTGGAGGACGTGGCCAGGCGGTGCGTCCAGTTACAGGGGGCCGTCGTCTCGCATCAGAGCGCGGCCGAGCTGTACGGACTCGGTCACCTGCACCCGCAGTTCCTGCACGTGACCGCAGGCGCGCCCGTGCACGTCCGGACCGACCGAGTCGCGGTGCACCGCGCCGACCTGGGGCCCGCCGACTGCGAACACACCGGCGCCTTCCTGATCACCACCCCGCTGCGGACGGTGCTCGACCTGGCCGAGGGTGGGGTCTCGCAGTGGGTGCTCGACGAGGTGGTCGGCGACGCGCTGGCCATCGGCCGCCTCGACCGGCCTGCGCTCGAGGCAGGCGCGGCGGGGCAGTCGGTCCGGGTCGAACGCCGGGTCGGCCGGGCGCTGTCCGCCTGGGCCTGACCCGGCGGGTCGATCAGAACCAGGCGTCCCGCATCTCCAGCGTGGTCCGGTCGAGCGAGGCGAGCAGCGCCAGCTGCGGGCCGGTCTTGGGCAGCTCGTACCGGAAGAAGTACCGGCCGGCCTGCCGCTTGCCGTCGTAGAAGTCGCCGGTCTTGCCCTCGCAGGCGAGCATCTGCTCGAGCCAGATCCACGCGACCACCACGTGCCCGACCGCCTCCAGGTAGACCGAGCTGTTGGCCATGGCCGCGTCGATGTCGCCGGACGCGAACAGTCCCGCGGTGACCTTGCCGACCTGGCCGAGCACCTCGCCGAGCTGTTCGGCCAGCTCCGCGAGTTCGCCGTCGGTCTCCGCTGCGTCCGCGATGGTCCGGCCGATGGACTCGCTCAGCAGCCGCAGGCTGATGCCGCCCTGCTGGGTGACCTTGCGGCCCAGCAGGTCCAGGCCCTGGATCCCGTGGGTGCCCTCGTGGATGGGGTTGAGCCGGTTGTCGCGGTAGTGCTGTTCGACGTCGTACTCGCGGGTGTAGCCGTACCCGCCGTGCACCTGGATGGCGAGGTCGTTCGCCTGGAGGCACCACTGCGACGGCCAGCTCTTCGCGATCGGGGTGAGGATGTCGAGCAGCAGGCCGATCCGGTTGCGCGCGGCGACGTTCTCGGCGATCCGCTGCTCGTCGACCATCCGCATGCAGAACATCTCCAGCGCCAACGCGCCCTCCACATAGGACTTCTGGGCCAGTAGCATCCGCTTCACGTCGGCGTGCTCGATGATCGGGACCGGCTTGGCGGCAGGGTCTTTCGCCGTGACCGGCCTGCCCTGCTCGCGCAGCCGGGCGTAGTCGACGGACTTGAGGTAGCCGGTGTAGCCGAGCGCCGTCGCGCCGAGGCCGACGCCGATCCGGGCCTCGTTCATCATGTGGAACATGTAGGACAGGCCCTTGTTGGCCTCGCCGACCAGGTATCCCACGGCGCCCGCCGCACCGCCGGGGTGTGGGTGCCGTCGCCGAAGTTCAGCACGGTGTTCGTGGTGCCGCGGTAGCCCATCTTGTGGTTCAGCCCGGCCAGCGTCACGTCGTTGCGTTCGCCGAGGCCGCCGTCGGACTCGACCAGCAACTTGGGCACGATGAACAGCGAGATGCCCTTGGTGCCCTCGGGCGCGCCCGGGATCTTGGCCAGCACCAGGTGGACGATGTTCTCGGCCAGATCGTGCTCGCCGCCGGAGATCCACATCTTGTTGCCGAACAGCCGGTAGCTGCCGTCGGGCTGCGCCTCGGCGCGGGTGACGATGTCGCCGAGCGAGGACCCCGCCTGCGGCTCCGACAGGCACATGGTGCCGAAGAACCTACCCGCGACGAGCGGCTTGGCGTAGGTCTCGATCTGTTCCGGGGTGCCGTGCGCGAGCAGCAGGTTCGCGTTCCCGATGGTCAGCATCGGGTAGGCGGCGGTGCCGACGTTCGCGGCCTGGAACCAGGCGAAGCAGGCGCCGGTGACCGTCGCGGGCAGCTGCAGTCCGCCTGCCTCGTAGGCCATGCCTGCGCCCATCAGGTCCGCCTTCACGAACGCGTCGAGGGCCTGCTTGGCCTCCGGGATGATGGTGACCCGGGTGCCGTCGAAGCTCGGCTCCTGCTCGTCGCCCTTCTTGTTGTGGGTGGCGAAGTGCCGGGTGGCGAGCTGCTCGCTGAGATCGAGCACCGCGTCGAAGGTGTCGCGGGAATGGTCCTGGTAGCGCGGGTCGTCCGTCAGCGCCTCGACGTCGAGCCATTCGTAGAGCAGGAAGTCGAGATCTCTCCGCGACAGCAGGGTCGAACGCATTCTCACAGGTCCCTTCGCAGGTGCTTCGGTCACGACAAGGCTAGATCGCCGGGGCGACCAGCGACCACGGGACCGTCAGCACGCAGTCGCGGAGCCGTCGGCGGGGGACCTCCACCGGCACACCCTGCTGCCGCAGCAGCTGGGCGGCGGCCCGCCAGCGCACCCGCGGACCGAACGGGGCGTGCGGGGCCGCCGTCGCCCATGCCCGATCCGCCGACTGCAGCAGCTCGTACACCGGCTCCCCCGGCACGTTGCGGTGGATCAGGGCCTTCGGCAGCCGTTCGGCGATGTCGCTCGGCCGCTCGATGTCGAACGGGTCCCAGGCGAGGGTCAGCGACAGCGGGCGGTCCGCGTCGAGCAGCACCCAGGCACAGCGCCTGCCCAGCTCGTCGCAGGTGCCGTCGATCAGCAGGCCGCCGGGGGCCAGCCCGGACTGCAGCTTGGCCCAGGCTCCGGCGACCGCGTCCTCCGGGTACTGGCGCAGCACGTTGAACGCGCGGATCAGCACCGGGCGCAGCCCGGCCAGCTCGAAGCCGCCGCGTGCGAAGCTGACGCCGTCGCGGGCCTCGACCACCCGCGCGGGATCGATCTCCAGGCCGACCACCCGGATGTCGCGGCGGACGGTGCGCAGCCGCGACGCCAGCTCGAAGGTGGTGTGGGGGCGGGCGCCGTAGCCGAGGTCGACGACCAGCGGGTCGGCGGCCGCGTGCAGCGTGTCGGCGACCGCGGCCCGGTGCATCAGCCAGCGGTCGCTGCGGCGCAGCCGGTTGATGCCGGTGGTGCCGCGGGTGATGACGCCGTCCGGTTTGCCGGAACCCGTTCGGGTTCCGCTCGGGCGGGACATGACGTTCGGTTTTACTGCTCGGCGAGCCAGTCCGCGGTGACCTGGGCTTCCGTGCGGAACAGGTCGACGAGGTTGACCAGCATCAGCTGCTCGAGCTTGCCGCCGACGAAGGGGATGAACACCTTCGCCTCGGACGAGGTCCGAAGGGTGGAGCCGGTGTCGGTGCCGAACAGCGCCATGGTGCCGCTGAGGCTGCCGGGGCCGGCCGGGATGGAGGCCGAGTAGGTGCCGGTGACCTCGTCGCCGAAGACGCTGTAGTGCTCCTTGCGGGTGATCACCATGTCCTTCTTCATCACGGTCTGCGCGATGTCGGGCAGGGTGTCCCGCGGAATGATGTGGTGGAAGACGAGGTCGATGCCGTCGTCGCCGACCTCGAAGCTCTCGACGTGATTGTCGGAGAACTTGCGGAGCTCGACCATCCGCGCCTCCCAGTAGTCCCGGTTCGTCAGCGCGGAGTACACCTTCTCGGCGGGATGGGTGTAGCGGGCGGAGTAGTCGATGCGTCGAGCCATGACCCGCAGGGTACCGGCTCGGGCTCGGCGCACCGACAACACCCGCGTCAGCTGTTGGCGGTGATCCACTCCTCGACGACTTCCTGGTCCTTCGCCAGGATGCCGAGGATCTGCTCGGACACCAGGCCCTCGATGGTGCCGCCGATCAGGCGCACGCTGACCTCGACATCGCCCTCGACGGTCAGGGTGGAGCCCTCGGCGGTGTCGACCAGGGTCGCGGTGCCCGAGGCGTTGATCGGGATGCCGGTGGCGGTGGTGTTGAAGGTGCCCTCGGCCTTGCCGTCGGTCAGCGGGCCCCACACCTCGCCACGGGTGATGGACAGTTCGCCCTTGAGGATCTTGGAGACGACGCCCGGCAGGGCGGCCTTGTCGATGTCCTGGGCGAGGGCGACGTCGATGGTGCCCTCACCGGCGGTGAGGTGCGCGAGGGTGAGGCCCTTGTCTGCGCCCTGCTCGACGCGGTTGCGCCAGAATCCTTCGTCGGTGAGCGTGCGGTGGACCTCGGCGGCGGGGCGGGTGTAGTTGGCGGTGAACTCAATTCGGCGTGACATGCCCCGCAATTTACATTGGTATCACCCATGTCACACCTGCCCCATCCGGATCAGCCGTTGGCGGCGATCCAGCCCTCGGTGAACCCGTGCTCGGCGTCGAGGAGTTCGACGACCTGCTCGGCGATGACGGCCTCGATCTTGCCGCCGATCAGCGGCAGCTTCACCTCGATCCGACCGTCGAGCGTGATGGTCGCGCCGGTGCCCGCGGGGCAAGGGTGAGGGTGCCGGTGACCTCGCCGGGCAGCCCGTCGACCCGCGCGCTGAACGTGCCGGTGGCGCGCCCGCCGTCCAGGGCGCCCCAGGTCTCGGTCCGGGTGATGATCAGGTCGCCCGGGCGGATCTTGGACACGATCGGGGCAGGTGCTCGGCCGGGATGGCCTGCGCCATCTCCACGTCGATGGTGCCCTCGCCGGTGACGACATGACCCAGCTCGGCGCCCTCGCCGCCGACCTCGGCCAGGCGGTCGCGCCAGTACCGCTCGCTGGTCAGGGCCCGGTGCACCTGATCGGCGGGTTGAGGGTAGGACGCGGAATGCGGAATGCTGCGGGCCATGTTCGGCAGGCTACCGTTTGACCCCGTGCAGGCATTGAGTGACATCGCGGCGGAGTTCGGTGCCGAGCTGAGTGAGGGCGTGCCGCTGTCGCGGTTCACCACGCTGCGGCTCGGCGGGCCCGGACGGGCGATGCTTACCTGCCGCGACACGGACGCGCTTGTCGGTGTGGTGCGCGCGCTCGACGCGGCGGGCACCCCACGCTCATCCTCGGCGGCGGGTCCAACCTGGTGATCGCCGACGAGGGCGTCGACGCAGTCGTGGTGCGGGTGGCCAACGACGCGATCCGACTCGGCCCCGACTCGGTGCTGGCCGAGGCGGGCGCCGTATGGGACGACGTCGTCGCGCGGACCGTCGAGGCGGGCCTCGGCGGCCTCGAGTGCCTGTCCGGTATTCCCGGGTCCGCGGGCGCGACGCCGGTGCAGAACGTCGGTGCCTACGGCGTGGAGGTCGGCACACTGCTGCGGCGGGTGCAGCTGCTGGACCGGGCGACCGGGGAGGTGCGGTGGGTGACGCCGGACGAGCTCGGCCTCGGCTACCGGACCAGCGTGCTCAAGCACTCGGACGCGGCGCTGGCGCTGGCGGTGGAGCTGGACCTGCGCCCCGACGGACTGAGCGAACCGCTGCGGTACAGGGAGCTGGCACACGCAATGGGTGCAGAGGAGGGCGAGCGCCGTCCGGCGGCGAAGGTCCGGGAGGTGGTCCTGGGGCTGCGCGGGGGCAAGGGCATGGTCCTCGACCCGGCCGACCACGACACCTGGAGCGCCGGGTCCTTCTTCACCAATCCCGTGCTCGCCGACGATCGGCTGCCTGCGGTGCTGGCCGCCATCGCCGCGCGGCTGGGCGGCGATGTGCGGGTGCCGCAGTTCCCCGGCGACACGGGCACCAAGCTGTCGGCCGGCTGGCTGATCGAGCGCGCCGGTTTCACCAAGGGGCACCCGGGTGCGGACGCGGCGGCGCGGCTGTCCACCAAGCACACGCTGGCCCTGACGAACAGGGGGAGCGCGTCGACCGAGGACCTGTTGGCGCTGGCCAGGGAGGTGCGGGACGGGGTGCAGGAGGCGTTCGGGGTCCGGCTCGAACCGGAGCCGGTGACCGTGGGCTGCACCATCTGACCAGGCCTTCCCCAGGCCTTTCCCAGGTCGCGCGGTCGGCGCGGCGTGGGCCACATCGTCCGCGCAGGTACCGTGGCCTGCGTGGTAATCCAGCGTGTTCGGACGAATAAGGTCCGCGGGTTCTCGTCGATAGCCGTGTTGCTCGCGGCGGTCGCGGTGCTCGCGGGCTGCACCATCGGCGGCGGCGGGGGCGGGAACCCGGTGGCGGCGAGCGGACCGGTCGCGGCGGTCACCCAGGTCCCCGCGGCGGGCGCCGAGGACGTCAGCCCGACGGCGCCGGTGTCCGTGACGGCGGCGCGCGGCACGCTGCAGGGGGTCGCGCTCACCAACGAGGCGGGCAGGCCCGTGCAGGGCGTGCTGTCCCCGGACAAGACCACCTTCACCGTCTCCGAGCCGCTCGGCTACGGCGCGCGCTACACCTGGTCCGGCAGGGCGGTCGGCTCCGACGGCAAGACCGTGCCGGTGGAGGGTTCCCTCACCACGGTGACCCCGCAGTCGACGACGTCCGCGAACACGAACATCGCGGACGGTCAGCAGGTCGGCATCGCGGCGCCGATCATCCTCAAGTTCAGCGACCACGTCGAGGACAAGGCCGCGGTGGAGAAGGCGCTGACCGTGACCACCACCCCGCCGACCCCCGGGTCATGGGCCTGGCTGCCCGACGACAACGGGTCTCGCGCGCACTGGCGCCCGCAGAACTACTGGGCGCCCGGCAC
Source organism: Rhodococcus sp. MTM3W5.2 (assembly GCF_001984015.1). Classification (NCBI taxonomy): domain Bacteria; kingdom Bacillati; phylum Actinomycetota; class Actinomycetes; order Mycobacteriales; family Nocardiaceae; genus Rhodococcus; species Rhodococcus sp. MTM3W5.2. Next base: position 1,058,735 of record NZ_CP019572.1, read on the forward strand.
GACGGTGAACCTCGCGGCCAACCTGTACGGCGTCGACTACGGGGACGGGGCGTACGGCGCCGAGGACCTGAGCCTGAACTTCACCATCGGGCGCAGCCAGATCGTCAAGGCGGACGCCCCGAGCCACCGCATGCAGGTGGTGCGGGACGGCGCGACGGTGATGGATCTCCCGGTCAGCTACGGCGAGGGCAACGAGGACCGCAACGTGACCCGCAGCGGCGTCCACGTGGTCAGCGAGAAGCACGAGGACTTCCTCATGTCGAACCCGCCCTTCTACGAGAACGTCCGCGAGCGGTGGGCGGTGCGCATCTCCAACAACGGCGAGTTCATCCACGCCAACCCCGAGACCACCGGCGTGCAGGGCGCGGCCAACGTGACCAACGGCTGCATCAACCTCTCCCTGAGTGATGCCCAGGAGTACTTCGGCACCGCGCTGTACGGCGACCCGGTCGAGGTCACCGGTACCCGGATCCCGCTGTCCGCCGCGGACGGCGACATCTACGACTGGGCGATCGACTGGGCCGCGTGGCAGGAGATGTCGGCGTTGCCTGCCGGTGGCGCGGCGGTTCCGGTCAGCTGACGTCGGCGCCGGGGAGTAGCTCGGCGACCACGGCTCGGATGGCCGGGCTCGCGTCGGCGCTGCGCCTCCACGCGGCCGAGACCTCGCGCATGGGCGGCGGCTGAAGGACGCGGGTGACGAGGTCGTCGCCGAGCGCGGGCCGTGCGAGGCGGGGAACCAGGGCGATGACCTCGCCTGCGGCGACCAGTGACAGCTGGGTCGCGAAGTCGTCGACGAGGTGGCGGACATCGGGTTCGCCGGGCTGGTCCGCGACCAGGCGCCGGAACCACTGGTGACACACGGTGCCGGGTGGACTGGTCACCCAGGCCTGGCCGACGACGTCCGCGCTGCTCAGCGGCTGCCTGGCGGCGGCGAGCGGGTGGCTGCGGTGCATCACCAGGTCGCCGAGGTCGGTGTGGAGATGCCGGTGGGTCAGCGATGACGGCAGCCGGGGCGAGAGCCCGTCGGCGTCGTGGATGATCGCCAGGTCCGCCGTGCCAGCCGCGACCGAGTGCAGAGCCTGGTCGGGGTCCTGCTCGGTGACCTGCAGGTACAGGTCGGGGCACTCGGCGGCCAGGTTCGTCAGGTGCGGGGCCAGGAGTCCGCGGATGGCCGTGGAGAACGCGGCCACCCGCAACACCCCGGTGGGGTGCCGTCGGCGACGGAGCGGGCCGCCTCGGCGCAGCGTTCCAGGGACTGGAAGACCTCGGGGGCGGCGTCCAGCAGCGCCTGACCGGCCGGGGTCAGCACGACACCGCGCCCGGCTGGCGCGAGCAGCGCGACGCCGACCTGGCGTTCGAGGCGCTTGATCTGCTGGGAGACGGCCGAGGCGGTGAACCCGAGCTCGTCCGCCGCCCTTGCGATGGTCCCGAGCGCGGCGACCGACCGCAACGCGCCCAGCGACCCGACATCGATCATGAAGCCAGGTTACGCATTATTAGCAAAAAAGCATCGCTGGACCGATGGAAATGGGGTGGGCAGGATCGCCTCATGACCCATTCCCGTGAGACTGCCCAGGCGTTGTTCGGCTCGAACCTGGTCGCGATGGTGACCCCGATGCGGCCCGACGGCCCCGTCAGCGAGCAGGGGGTCGCGAGCCTGGTCGGCCACCTCCTGGCCACCGGATGCGACGGGATCGTCGTGGGCGGCACCGCGGGCGAGGTGCCCACGTTGACCGCGGCCGAGATGGTCGACCTGGTGTCGGCGGTGGCCGACCGGGCCAGGGGCCGGGCCCGGGTGATCGCGGGCGTCGGCACCTACGACACGGCCGCGAGCGTCGAGCGGGCGCGCCAGGCCGAGGCCGCTGGCGCCGACGCCCTGCTCGTCGTCTGTCCGTACTACTCCCGGCCGACCCAGGCCGGGGTGGTGGCCCACTGCCTGGCCGTCGCCGATGCCACCGACCTGCCCGTGATGCTCTATGACGTCCCGGCGCGCGCTGGTATCTCCATGGAGCCGGACACGCTGATCGAGCTCGCCCGGCACCCGCGGATCCGGGCGGTGAAGGACGCCAAGGAGGACCTCTTCGACGCCATGGCCGTCATGGCCACCACGTCGCTGGCCTACTACTGCGGCAGCGACGAGCTCAACCTGCCCTACCTGTCGATCGGGGCGTGCGGCGTGGTCAGCGTGGTGGGCAACATCGTCGCCGACCGGAACGCGGAGCTGATCCGAGCCGTCCGGAGCGAAGACCTCGAATCAGCCCGGGACATCCAGCGTTCCCTGCTCGGCCTTACCGAGGCCGTGATGCGGACCTCGCAGGGCGCCATCATGGCCAAGGCGGCGCTGGCCGAACTGGGCATCATCCCGCACGCGACGGTCCGCATGCCTCTGCTCGAAATGCCGTCGGCGGACCTCGCCAAACTCCGAACAGCGCTCGCGGCGATCTGTATTCGAGGTGGAACCGAATCCGCCCGCGCCGCGTCTAGAAGGGTGACGGGCTGAAGCTGCGGCCCTTGTGATGCTGTGGGGTACGGGTGCGGGATCCGGGTGCGCGCGAGGAATTGCGCGCCCGCAACGAGGCGTTGCGGGTTCAGATCGACGGCATGCTCGAGGACCTTCACCGCCGGTCGGACCTGTTGTCCCTGGCGCAGTCCGAGGTCGCGGCGTTGCGGGTGGAGGCGCGCACGCCGGACGGACTGGCCACGGTCACCGTCGATTCGGCCGGTGCGGTCGTGGGTGTCGACCTCGCACCCGAGGCGTTCGCGAGGTCCACACCGTCCCGGCTGGGAGAGGCCATCGCAGCCGCCGCCCGCGATGCGGCGGCGACCGCGCGCCGCCGCGTGCGGGACCTGATGGCGCCGGTGTCGCAGGCGGGCGTCGATCTTCCCGACCTGCCCGACCTGATCCCGGGTGCGCCGAGCCTGCGGAACCTGGTGCCCGCGGCGCCGGGGTGGCCGTGGCCGACGGGGACTCGGAGGAATCCGGGTGGGAACCCGGGGCGTCCATCCTGCGCGGGGCTGACCAGTGAGCCGCCCGGTGTGGGTCGACCCGGACGGGCTGCGGTCCGCCGCACCGCGGTTCGAGGCGGTCGCCGACGCGCTGGACCGCACCCGGACCCAGCTGTCCGGCGCGCTGCAGGCCGAGGGCGCGAGCTGGGGCTCCGACGAGACCGGGGCGGCCTTCGCCGAGGGCTACGTGCCCGGCGCCGATTCGGCGGTGGACGGGCTGCTCAAGGTCGCCGAGGCGATGCGGGCGATCGCGGGCGCGGTCACCGAGACCGCGGACGCCTTCGACGGTTCGGACCGGGGATTCGCGGGCAGCCTCGGCGGACCGGCCTGATGGGGATCCAGATCCCGGGGTGGCTCCGCGGTGTCGCCTCGATCGCGGTGGGTGCGGACTGGCCGGAGGCTGACGAGACCTCCCTGCGCCGGCTGGCCGACGCGTGGGACTCGGCCTCGTCAGCGGTGGAACTGATCGCCCAGGACGGCGACGCCGCGATGGCCAAGGCGCTCGAGGCCGTGCTCGGCGACGTCAACGCGGCCATGGCCCAGTACTGGGAGAACTTCGACGGTGTCGACGGGGCCTTCCGGTCCCTGATGGCGCTGTGCGATCAGCTGTCCGAATCGTGCGACACCACCGCCACCGACGTCGAGTATGCGAAGCTGACGATCATCGCGGCGCTGGCGCTGCTGGCGGCCGAGCTCGCGGCGCTCGCCGCCGCGGCCATCCCGACCCTCGGCGCGAGTACCGCGGCGATCCCCGCCGCCCAGATCGCCACCCAGGTCGCGGTGCGGATGGTGGTGCGGCAGCTGATCATGAAGTTGCTCCAGCACGCCGCACTGAGCGCCGCGCAGAATGTGTTGCTGGATGGCGCAATCCAGTCGCTGCAGATCCTGCAGGGCAACCGGGACCGGCTGGACACGGGCAGCCTGACGTCCGGCGCGATCGAGGGCTTCGTCGAGGGCGCGGTCTCCGGCGGGGTGAGCCGGTTCGGTTCGGGGTCACCGCTCGGGCAGATCGGCACGGAGACGATTTCCGGGGCGGCCGGGTCCGCGGCCAGCGCGGCGGCGTCGGGTGAGGGTGTGTCCTGGCAGGACCTCGCGTCGGGCGCGATCGGCGGCGGCGTCGGGGCGGCAGGAGGCGGGGACACCGCCACGCGCCCCACCTCGTCGGTCGACGCGCCCCGCTTGTCGCCAGTGGAGACGCCCGCGAGCACGGTCCCCAGTTCGGCCGACGCCGGGCCGCGCCCTGGTTCGGTCGCGGATGCACCGTCGGCAGGGCAGCCCCCACGCACCGGCGGATTGAACATGGGGATCACGGAACCGACGGCCGGTGGCGGGGCGGGAACCGTCGCGGCAGCCCCGGCGGTGAGGGCGGGCGGGTTGAACATGGGCACCGCCGTTCACCAGCCGACGGAGGCAAGTCCGCATTCCGCATCGTCGCCTGGTCATGGACAGCCTCCATTCGATACGTCTGATGAATTGGACGCGCCGTCGGACGACGTGGGGTTCGACGGACGAAGCCCCACAGATCCTGAGCCTGCATTCGAGAGCTATCCACTTCCAGTCCAAGAGATCAACGCCCCAGACGACTATTTGGAATCGGCCACGGGACTTCCGCCCGCGGGCGTGATCGAGGCTGGAGAAGCCACACTCGGTGACCATCCCCTGCTGCATTTGATCGATTCGAGTGAAATCGAGGCGGTTCATTCGCGGCAGGATCTTCAAGACCTGGTCCTCGAGAATCGGGGACTACTCCAGTCGGATCCGCACGTTCAGGAATTGATCCCCGAGGGTTGGAATCCATACGGCTCGTTGGTAACCAGGGATCAATGGCTAGAGGCGCACTGGCCCGGAGATGAGGATCATCCGCCAGGAACAAGGACAGACGCCCGGGGTACACCGATGATCGCGGGATGGCCGGATTCCGGCCTCCACCCTGATGGGTTCTCTTCGCCCGATGAGAGGCGTCCGGTCGTCCTCCAACCCGGCGAGACGATGGACAGATTTGGATCGCCATACGGGCGGTTCGCTTCGCCGCCGGGCGTGCCGTTTCCGGAGCGGGGCCTTCCCTTTACCTCGCTCGACCAGGGCTATCATCAGTATCAGGTTGTTCGGCCAATTCCGGTGTTCATGGGTCGGATCGCCGAAGCGATGGCGCAACCCGGTGGTGGAATCCAGTACCACACAACTCATTCGATCGTGGATCTGATCAACGCAGGTTACTTGAGAGAGGTAGTAAGTGAAGAGTTCTGAATTGATCGAAGCGCTCGAGTTGGCCGGGATTCGTGTTCCGGTGGTGGTCAATGGGATGACCCATGACTCTTTCTCGGTTTCCGAAACGCCCGCCGGTCAGTGGGAAGTGTTCTACAGCGAACGCGGATCAAAGTATGACCGGAAGGTCTTCAATTCAGAGCACGATGCATGCTTGTATTTCTTCGATTCCCACGGCGGAGTGGATGCCGCAATATCCAGGCTGCGTGCTCTTTCCAAACCTGATGCAATGTGACGAGAGGTCGATTGCGTCCGGTGAAACGGAGGCTCGCTTGCGTGGGCACGCAGGATTTCGTCTGAGCGTCGTCTGATTGCTCACGTGGTCTGAACGCGCAGGCGGTCACCGATCTTTGGGGCTGTTCGGGGATTGGTGGGGATAGGACGCCGTCCCGCAGTAGTGGCTGGACCAGATTGGCCCCTCCTCCTGGGTGTCTGCACAGATCTTCCCAGCAGACCACGGAACCGGTTGGCGCTTCGGTGCGTCTATTCCAGGTAAGCCGTGAGAACTGGGCCGGGCGGGAAGTATCGCGCACACGGGGTGGACGCGGGCTGCGAAAGTGCGGCCTGCGGCGCATTGATACTGCTCGGGACAGCTTCGGGGCGGTGGCCGGCGAGGCAGCTATGGAGGGGTGAGCTGCCTCGCCGGGTTTGTCATGACCCGGATGGAACCGATGGGGACGGTGCTGCGTCTATCTAGGGAGGACCGGTGTCGGTCGGGACCAGTGGGGGAGTGTCGGTGCGGATGAGGTTCGGGAGCCAGGTCGCCGTTGGCGCGGCCTGTGGTGCGTTGACCACGATGTTCAGCACGGCGAGGGGGATCTGAGATGTCGATTTTGCCGAGCCTGGACGAGCTGAAGGGGTCGATGGGGGACCTGGCCACGGGCGCGCTGGATGACCTGAGCGATCTGGCGCGCGACCCCGGCAACAAGATCATCGATGTGGTGTCCGGCTACGACCTCGATGAGCGTGACCGCGTCGAGGGTCGGCAGGAGGCAGGCAACACCGAGCGCTCTGACCTCTACGGCCAGCAGGAGAGCCTCAAGGCCGAGTTCGGTGGCGGCTACGAACCGCCGTCCGTGGTGCCCGACAGCTTCGATTCGATGTCGCACGAGGCCATCAAGTCCGCCGTCGACGCGATGAGCGCGGATCCGATCCGGGCGAGCGCCGAGGGCTGGGCGAAGATCGGATCCTCGCTCGGCGAGGGCCTCGCCGAGTTCAAGGACTTCATCTCGAAGGAGATCGACGGCAAGTGGCAGGGCGTCGGGGCCGAGGCCGCGGTGGCTGCCACGGCGGCCTACGTTGCGGATTCCGACAAGCTTGCGGTGGCGGGCCAGCTGGTGGGGACCAAGGTCGCCGAGGCGGCGACAGGGATCTCGCAGGTCAAGGCGACCATGCCGGCCGTCGAGGCCATCTCCGCTCTCGAATCCCTCGTCAACGTCGCGCTGCCCTCGGTCGGGATGGTGAAGCAGCTGGTGCACGGTAAGGACGAGGCCCGCCAGCAGGCGATCCAGATCATGAAGACCGTCTACATGCCGGTGATGCAGCAGGCCGACACCAACGTCCCGGTCCTCCCGAAGCCGAAGCCGAAGGTGACAGACGGTGGGGACGACGGCACGTTCTCGCCGCGCCGCGATACGGGCACAGGCGGGCCGTCCGGCTACAACCCCTCCGGCTACACCGGACCGGGGGATGCCCCGGCCGCCCCGCCGCGGCAGGGCGTCGGGGACGATCCCTCGACCGGATCGCCCGGCGCCGACCCCTACGACCCGAACGCGGGCACGAACCCGCTGTCGCCGGACGGATCCGGCGCCGACGGGTCGAATTCGCCCTTCGCGCAGACCGATCCGTCCTCCGCATGGACCGCTCCCGCGGCCGCGGGCGGCACCGACGCGACCGGCAGCGGTCTGGGCGCCGGCACAGGCACAGGCACGGGCACCAGCAGCGGATCCGGCGGCCATGGCGCGGCGGGCTCCGGATCGGGGCTCGGCGCGGGCGGTGGGTCCGGCGCGTCCTACGGTGCGGGCGCGGGCGGAGGCCTTGGCGCGACCGGCGGACTGGGCGGCTCCTCGCGTGGCCGCGGCGGCGGGGTGGGCGTGCCCGGCGCGGCCGGTGGGCGGCGGGCACGGGTGGGGCCGGAGGCGGCGCGGCGGGCGCCGCGGGCCGTCCTGGCGCGATGGGCGGCGGCATGGCGCCGGGCGGCGCCCGCGCGAACGGCGATGACGACACCGAACACAAGACGCCCAGCTATCTCGTCAACGTCGACAACGGCAACGAACTGGTGGGCAGGCTGCCGAAGGTCGCGCCGCCGGTGATCGGCGGATGAGCGACGGTCGGTGGCGCCTGACCGCCCTCGAGTTCACGGTCCTGTGGGAGCGATTCGGCCGGGACCGCCTGCCCTACCCGTTCCAGTTCCGCGGCACCGCGGCCACGGACGAGGAGTTCCGGGCGGACCGACAGGCGGCGGCGCAGAAGGTCGTCCCGATGCTCGACGAGGGCCTGTACGAGGCGTTGGTCGCGCTGGCCGAGCCGGTGGTCCGGATCGAGCTGTGCGGGTTTCGTGGCGCCGGGCTCGAATCGATGATCAGGATGCACGCCGGGATCCGGCAGTCCATCGCGGCCGTGGCCGTTCAGCTGCCGGGTGCCGACCTGCACGCGGGCGCTGACGTCCTGCTGGCATCCGCTCCCGTCACACAGGTGGGAACATTTGTGGCCCAATCGATCCCGTCCGTCGCTGCGGGTCGACGTCGGGGCGTGTCGGTGCCCCGGTCGGCGACGCCGGTGAGCGGTTCCCTCATGCAGTCGGCGAGCCGGGCACGCGGAAACGAGGAACGGGACGAGTTCTTCCTGCGCCCGCGCACGGGGCTGGGCGAGATCACGGTCTTCGCGGGCCCCGCCTACGACAACCGGCCGACCGGCGACGGCCAGGGCTTCCACTGGATGGACTTCGCCGACGACGGGCGCTACCTCGTGCGGGGGTCCGACATCGTGAGCGCGCTGCCCGCTCGCGGCGAGGACATCGCCGCCGAGGTGCAGCGGCTCGTCGGTGTCGCGCGCGCGGGCGCAGTCAGCCGATGAGTCCGATTCGGGCGAACAGGACCGGCCCGAGGCGGCCGGCGGGTCGCCGAGCTTCCGGGACCGGTTCATCTGCCTCGAACTGCGCTTCTCGCTGGGAATCGAGGAGACCACCGGGCGACACTATCTGGCCATTCCCGCGGCCAACGGGGTCGCGGAGGCGGAGGAGTTCTACGAGATCGACGGGGCGACGCACGAGCGCTTCGCCGCCGACCCGGGGTCGGCGGCCGAGTTCATCCGCCGCTGCCGGAACCGGGAGCTGGACGCGCTGCTGATCCTCGACCCGGGGCCGCCCCGCGGCGCCTGAGCTCACCAGCGGTTGCGGACCTCCTCCGCGAAGCCGAGCAGGTTCGCGACCTCGATCGTGCTGCCGTCGTCGAGGACGACGTGACCGCTGAAACGCCCGAACACCTGGTGCTGGATGGAGCGCAGGACCAGGAGATCGGTGCTGGCAGCACGGTCGAGGATCGGCTCGAACGTCATCTCGAACCGGCCGTCGTTGCTGGTGAAGGTCCACGGTGCGCCGTCGAACGTGCCCGCCGGGAGGTGGAAGGTCACCTCGTCCAGCTTGTGCGCGCGACCGTCGACGAACACCATGTTCTCGGTGGCCGCGGAGGTGTCGCCGAAACCGTGACCGATGTTGAACCCGAACGGCTTTCCGTCCACGAGACCGGAGGCCGACCCCCAGTACCAGGTGTTGTCGTAGGTCCAGACGCCGCGGCCCCAGTCGAACACGCCGAACGCCGACCGGGGGTCGAACGCGAACGACCGCCCGCCGACGACGACCTCGCCGCTCGCGGCCAGGCAGTTGATCTTCTGGTTGTAGTAGAAGGCCTTGGGCGCCTTGTGGAACGGGGTCGCGACGACCATTCGGTCGGGAGCGGAGCCCGCGGAGCGACCAGAGGACACAGCCGCCTGCTGCGCGAGCAGCAGCTCACCGCTGAGTCCGCGACCGCCGTCGAACCCAGGGTGGTCGATCGAGAGCAATCGGCCACCCTTGGTGTGCCGGAACGAGATCCGCAGACCCTTGTGTGAGGCCACCACGTCGCCGGTGTCGGCGCTGGCGGGCAGCGCCATCGAGCCCATCGGGAAGGGCAGCATCACGTTCTCGGTCACCTCGGCACGAGCCCCGAGGTCGAGCCACGACACCCCGAGCAGGCCCATGTAGCCGTTGTCCGCGACCGTCAGCGCGAGGCCGACGTCCTGCGTGAGCACGCAGTAGTAGTCCCACTCCTTGACCCGGAACCGGGGCGCTGCGACGGCCGCCCGGTCGTACCGACGGACCTCGGCCGTGGACCAGCCCGCCTCGGCGAGCCTGCCGCGCTCGTCGAGCAGCGGGCCCGCGGTCAGCTCGTGCTGCACGGCTAGGTGCGCGAGAAGCGTCCGGGGCTGGCCTGATCGCGGGGTTTGATGATGATCTGGTCGAGGTTCACGTGCGAGGGGCGGGACGCGACGAACCCGATCACCTCGGCCACGTCCGCGGCGACCAGGGGCGTGATGCCCTCGTAGACCTTCTTGGCGCGGTCCTCGTCGCCGTGGAAGCGGACCAGGGAGAACTCGGTCTCCACTGCGCCGGGGGCGATCTCGGTGAGCCGCACCGGCTGGCCGAGCAGTTCGCCGCGCAGCGTCCGGTGCAGCACCGCCTGGGCGTGCTTGGCCGAGGTGTAGCCGGATCCGTTGTCGTAGGCCTCGAACGCGGCGACCGAGGTGATGGTGACGATGAGTCCGTCGCCGGAGGCGATCAGCTTCGGCAGCAGGGCCTTGGTGATCCGCAGGGTGCCGAGGACGTTGGTCTCCCACATCCAGCGCCAGTCGTCCAGGTCCGCCTCGAGGACCGGGGCCAGGCCCTTGGCGCCGCCCGCGTTGTTGACCAGCACGTCGACCCGCGGCAGCACCGCGGCGAAGGCGTCCACCGAGTCCTCGTCGGTGACGTCGAGCTCGAGTGCGGTGCCGCCGATGTCCTCGGCCAGCTTCTCCAGGCGGTCGAGCCGCCGCGCGCCGACAACCACGTGAAACCCCTGCGCGGCGAGCGTCCGCGCGGTGGCCTCACCGATTCCGGAGCTCGCTCCCGTGACGACGGCGACTTGTGCATCAGGCGAGATGGTCATGGGCTCAGCCTAGGCGCCTGCGGCGCCCGTGCGCGGTTGGCGGGTCCCTGGACTCGTCAACCGCGCACGGGCAGCGGAGCTGCCTAATCGGCGGCGTACTCGGCCTCGCGTTCGATCCGCTCGATGTCCCCACCCGGCACCTGGACGGGGCCAGGCGTGTAGGTGACCGCACGCAGCGCGCCGGTGTACCGGAACGGGCCGCGACGCTCGCGCAGGTCCCAGGACACCGGACCGCGGGCGTCCACCCCCACCGAGATGCCGGTCCACGGGGCCATGCCGACCAGCTGCACCTGCCCGAGCAGGTTCCCGGCGGGGGCGCCGTCGACCCGGACGGTGAAGTCCCAGCGGAGCCGCGGGGTGACCGTCGCGGAGACCTCGATCCGGCGGGCGCCCACCGGCACCGGACCGGCGTCGACGGAGGCGTACCGGCCGTAGCTGTTCAGCCCGAACACGAGGTGTCCGTCCTCGATGTACAGCAGGTAGCCGCCCTGTGGGTCGCCGTGCGCCACCAGCACGCCCTCGTCGCCCGGCGCGAATCCGGATCCACCCAGCTCGGCGGTGATCTCGAAGTCGCGGAAGGCGATCAGCTTCGAGGACCGATAGCGCTCCAGGGGCGGGGTGCCCGCCAGGAGCCGGACCGGCCGCGACAGCGCCTGCTCCGCGGGCCTGCGGACGGCGAGCGCGCCGCCGTTCAGCAAGGGGAACACCGTGTTCGCCCAGGCCGCCTCGTCCCAGGCCGCAGCCAACTCGTCGACCTTCTCCGGAAACCGGTCCGCCAGGTCGTGTAGTTCGGTCGGGTCGGTCCGGACGTCGAACAGCTGCCAGCGGGGGCATCCACGTCCGAGCCGGGGTGCAGGGCGAGCAGTTTCCAGCCGTCGCGGTAGTAGCCGCGGTTGCCGGTCATCTCGGTGTACTGCTCGGTGTGCGAGGACGCGGCGGCCCCGTCGCGCAGCACCGCGGAGGCGTCCACCCCGTCGAACTCCTTGGCCGGCAGTCCGCCCCGCACGGTGGGGGGTTCGATGCCGACGAGCCCGAGCAGGGTCGGCGCGAGGTCGGTGACGTAGGTGAACTGTTCGCGAATGCCGTTGTCGCCGTCCTGCTTTCGCAGTCCGTCCGGCCACGACAGCACGAACGGCACCCGGACACCGCCGGCGAAGGACTGCCCCTTGTAGAAGCGGAACGGGGTGTTCGACGCCTGGCCCCAGCCCGCGGATAGTGCACGCCGAGCTTCGCGGTCCCGATCAGTTCCTCGTCGTGCGGCACGTCGCCCACCCAGTCCGGGTCGGTGACATGGGCGAACTGGGAGAAGTAGGACCGGGTGCCCTCGGGCCCGCCCTCCGCGGTGCCGCCGTTGTCGGAGGTGAACACCACGATGGTGTTGTCGAGTTCACCGAGTTCCTCGATGGTGTCGAGGATCCGCCCGACGCTCTGGTCGACGCTGTCGACCATGCCCGCGTACACCTCCATGTAGCGGGCGAAGCGGCGCTGCTGCTCCGGCGTCAGCGAGTCCCATTCGGGCACATCGAATCCGGCCTCGGAGTTGCGGGGCGCCTGCTCGGTCCCCGGCGGGAACAATCCCTGCGCGAGCTGCGCCGCGAAGCGGCTCTCGCGGAGCGTATCCCAGCCCTCGGCATAGCGGCCGCGGTACTTCGCGACGTCCGCGGGCTTGGCCTGGAGTGGTCCGTGCATGGCCACGTGTGCGAAGTAGAGGAAGAACGGCCTGTCGGCATCGTGGGCGCGCAGGTCCTTGAGGTATCCGATGGCCTTGTCCGTCAGATCGTCAGTGAGATAATAGTTTTCGGGGTACTCATCCACGTCGACGGCGGAGTTGTCCGACACCAGCTGATTGGGATGGTAGAAGGAATTGAGGCCCTCCAGGGACCCGTAGTAGCGGTCGAACCCGCGCTGCGTGGGCCAGGAGTCGCGATTCGCGCCGGGGCGCATGTTGGCGTCGCGCACCAGGTGCCACTTGCCGACGGCGTAGGTGGCGTAGCCGCCTGCCCTCAGGATCTCGGGCAACGTGAGCACGTCGTCGGCCAGTTCGAGGCGCAGACCCGGGTAACCGGGATCGGCATTGGCGACGAAGCCGTAGCCGGCCCGGTGCGGATTGAGCCCGGTGAGCAGCGCCGCGCGCGACGGTGAGCACAGCGGGGTGGTGTGGTAATTCGTCAGCCGCACGCCCGAGGCGGCGAGGCGATCGAGGTTGGGCGTGTCGATCTCGGAGCCGAACGGCCCGATGTCGCTGTAGCCCATGTCATCGATCAACACGACGACGACGTTCGGTGAACCCGGGGCGGCCGAGGGGACGGGCGCCCAGGACGGGGTGGAGTCGTCGGTGGTCCGGCCGATCCGGCCGGTGAACCCCTCATAGCCCCTGGCGTGCGGCGGGACGGTCATCAGCTCGCGACCCGCACCGGCTGGTCGATGGTCGAGTAGTGCGAGGCGTCGCCGGTGACGATGCGGCTGCGCTCGCCGTGGGTGTTGACCGGGACGTCGCCTGCGAGGGTGATCCGGGTGAGGCGACGGCGCTGACCGTCGTAGTCGCCGACGGCGTAGTGCTGGGTGGCGCGGTTGTCCCAGATCGCGACGTCGCCGTCCTCCCAGTTCCAGCGGGTGGTGTTCTCCAGCTTGGTGACGCGCGCCTGCAGCAGCTGGAACAGCGCCTGCGACTCGGCGGTGCCGAGGCCGACGAAGCCCTTGACGAAGTGGCCGAGGAGCAGCGAGCGCTCACCGGTCTCCGGGTGCACGCGCACGACCGGGTGCTGGGTCTCGTAGTAGGTGGACTGGAACTCCCGGATGTACTCCTCACCCTTGCCGTCGACGGACGCGGCGGTGCTCGCGGCGTAGTCGAAGAGATTGGTGTGCGTCGCCCACAGGTTCTCCACCAGGGCCTTGAGCGGTTCGGGCAGGGTGTCGTAGGCGGCGACGGTGGACGCCCAGGTGGTCGAGCCCCCGTAGGAGGGCAGCACCTCGGCCCGCAGGATCGAGGCCTTCGGGATGCGGTCGACGAAGGTGACGTCGGTGTGCCAGCTGCTGGCGCTGCCGTACTCGGAGTCGATCGGCAGGACCCGCTCACCGCGGGAGGTGACGGTGGGGTGCGCGGTGGTCGGCTCGCCGAGCAGCTGGGCGAAGGCGTACTGGGAGTCCTCGTCGAGGTGCTGCTGGCCGCGGAAGAAGATCACCTTGTGCTCGAGCAGGGCCTGCCGGATCAATGAGACGGTGGCCGGATCGAGGTCGCCGCCGAGGGTGACGCCGTCGACGCGGGCGCCGATGTGGGCGCCGAGCTTCGCGACGGAGGCTCCCGTCGCGGTCGTCTGGGTTTCGAAATCGATTGACATGATTGGCCTTTCGTAGTCTGACGGGGCTCGCTGTGGTGCGTGTGCCAGGCAACCAGCGATGCCCGCGGTGGCCAAGGGTTTCCGTCATGCTGATCGCAACCGTGTTCGGGATCGTCGCCCCGACGGGTATTTCCCCTCGGCTGGTGGAGAATTCGGCAAGGTGTTAGCTTGGCGCCATGAACTCCGGCAGGCCTCACCCCATGCGGGTCACCTATGTGACCGCCGCACTGGGCTCACGGCTGCCCCTGGCGCGGGAACTCTGTTGTTCCCCTCGCGGTATCTCTCGCTAGTCCGCGCTGCCACTTCCTCGTATCTCGACGCCTGATCCCAGGACGCCCGTGTGGGCGTCCTTGCGGTCGGTCTCGCGCCGTTTGGCCTGGTCAGCGCTCGCCCACACCGTGTAGGTCTGTTCCCGCCAGGGACGAAGCGCAAGGAATTCGCGTGTCCATCACCAGCTTGTCGTCCGCGGCCGTCCTCACCCGGCCGATCTCCCGTCCCCCGCCCGCGCCCAGATCGTGCCGCCGGAACTGCGCGTCGCCGACGCCCCCGCCGCGGCCGTGTTCCGGGTGGCCTGCGCCCGCGGGCCGATCGCCCGTGACATCGCGGCGAAGATCACCGGCCTGTCAACGGCCACGGTGAACCGCCAGGTCTCGGCGTTGCTCGCCGAGGGTCTGCTGCGTGAACGCGCGGATCTCACCGCGTCGGGTGCGGTGGGTCGACCCCGGGTGCCGTTCGAGGTCAACCACGAGCCCTACCTCACCATCGGTATCCATATCGGTGCGGTGGTGACCGGGATCGTGGCCAGCGACCTCCGGGGAAAGATCCTCGGCTCCGTCGAGGTGCCCACACCGGCAGGCCCACAGGACCGGGCGCTCTCCCAAATCTCGCGCAGCGCAAAGTTGTTCGCCTCCAGATGGCATCGTCGCAGGCCCCTGTGGGTCGGGGTGGCACTCGGCGGCCGGGTGGACGCGACCACGGGCCGGGTCGACCACCCGCGGCTCGGCTGGCTGGGCGCCCCCGTCGGCGCCATCATCGGTGAAGGGTTGGGGCTGCCGGTGTCGGTCGCCGCGCACGTCGAGGCGATGGCGGCGTCGGAGCTGCTGCTCGCCCCGCAGCGCCCCGGTGACAGCGGAACCGACGGGACCAGCCTCTACTTCTACGCCCGCGAGACGGCGGGAGTGGCCGTCACCATCGACGGCCGGGTGCACACGCCCTCGTCCGGCCCCGGCTCGATCGTGCACCTGTCCACCGGTTCCTCGGCGCTGTGCGCCTGCGGTGCCCGTGGCTGCCTCGAGGCCACGGTCAGCGACCGCGCCACCATCGCCGCGGCGAAGGAGGCGGGCATCCTCACCGAGACCGATGAACGGCCCGCCATCGCCGCCGTCTACCGGGCGGCGGCCGCGGGTTCCATTCCGGCGCACGAACTCCTGGTCGAGCGTGCCCGGGTGCTCGGCCGCACCGTTGCGATGCTGCGTGACCTGTTCAACCCGGACCGAGTGATCCTCGGCGGCCAGGCCTTCACCGAGTATCCGGCCGGAATCCCGCACGTCGCCGAGGCGTTCGCGCGCACGTCGAGCCTGGCCCGCAAGGACATCCGGATCACCGGGTTCGGCAACCGCGTCCAGGAGTTCGCGGCAGGCGTGGTCTCGCTCAGCACCCTCTACTCAGATCCACTCACCTCCATTCGAAGGGTTGTCTCCCAGTGAGCTCCTCAGTCAACCGGTCGACCGTCGACCGTCGCACCTTCTTCCGTGGCGCGGGCCTGACCGCCGCCGCCATCTTCGGGACCGGGCTGCTGGGGGCCTGCTCCTCCGCGGTCGACGAGCAGCGGGCGGGGGCGGCCACCGGCGCGTCCGGCGCACCGGTGCGCGGTGGCACCCTCAAGACGGGCATCACCGCGGACGTGATCCCGGCGACGTTCCTGACCAACACCAGCGGCGCCACCACCGTGATCGGGCTGGCGTACGACACCCTCGTCCGCTATCCGCACGACAAGGTGGAGCCGCAACCTCGGCTGGCGAAGTCGTGGCAGCTCGCCGCCGAAGGGCTGTCGCTGACCCTGGACCTGCGGGACGACGTCACCTTCCACAGCGGTCGCCCGTTCACCTCGAAGGACGCGGAGTTCTCCCTGCGCACCTACGCGGACCCCAAGTGGACCGCTCAGCTGCGCAGCACCGCGGCCGCGATCACGGCGTTCGACACCAGCGACCCGCACCGCCTGGTGCTGACGCTGGCGCATCCGCTCGGGAACATCTTCGACCTGCTCGACACCGTGCCGATCCTCGACAGCGAGTCCATCGACAAGCTCGCCGCTGGCGACGCCTTCATCGGGACGGGGCCGTTCAAGCTGGTCTCGCGCACGCCCAACAGCGCGCTGGTGTTCGAGCGCAACGAGCACTACTGGATCCCGGACCGGCCCTTCCTGGACCGGGTCGAGGTCTCGGTGATCCCCGACTCGCAGGCGCTGCTCAGCTCGCTCAAGTCCGGCCAGGTCGCGGTTGCGGGCGGACTGAA
This sequence comes from Rhodococcus sp. MTM3W5.2, assembly GCF_001984015.1. Lineage (NCBI taxonomy): Bacteria > Bacillati > Actinomycetota > Actinomycetes > Mycobacteriales > Nocardiaceae > Rhodococcus > Rhodococcus sp. MTM3W5.2. Next base: position 1,075,038 of record NZ_CP019572.1, read on the forward strand.
CTACCGCGACACCGAAACCCTCGGCGAGACAGCGGGATTCCAGGCGGTGTCGCTGGAGGGGGCTGAGCTGCAGGTGTACGTGGGGGCGAACGTCACCCACCCCGCGCTCGCCGATGTCCGGGTGCGGCAGGCGATCGCGTACGCGATCGATCGGGACCGGGTGATCTCGGAGGTGTTCCGGGGCTCCGGCTACCCGGTGAACCTGCCGTGGCCCAAGAGCTCGCCCGCCTACGACGAGTCGAGGAACACGACCTTCACCCGGGACGCGACCAAGGCGCGGGCCATCCTGGCCGGGGCGGGGATCGCGATCCCGACCCTGCCCCTGACCTACCAGGCGGGGAATCCCTTCTACGAGGCGACCGCGCAGATCGTGCAGGCGAACCTCGCCGAGATCGGCATCCCGGTCGAGCTCGACCCACAGGAGGGCGCGACCTTCGTCAAGGCGCTGATCGGCGGCACCATCCCGGCCCTGTGGGTGACGTTCCATTCGTGGGCCCAGTACGTTCCGTCCACGCTCACCGTCAGTGCGTACCCGTTCAACGCGCTCAAGAACTCCTCGCACTACGAGAACCCGGCCTACGTCGACGCCGCGGGCGCGGCGTGGCGGGTCACGGACGGCACCGGCGCGGAGGCGAAGGACAGGTACCGGGCGGTGAGCGACCAACTGCTCGACGGGCTGTTCCTGGTGGAGATCGGCGTGGTGCTCAACCAACTCACCGCGGCGCAGAGGGTGCAGGGCATCGACTGGACCAAACGCTCCGAGATCGTCTACACGGACACCTATCTGGCCTGACGGCCCCGACCGAGAGGAGCCCGCATCATGATGCGATACCTCGCGCGCCGGCTGCCGTCGGCCGTTGCGGTGCTGCTGCTGGCCTCACTGCTGATCTTCTTCGTGCTGCGGCTGGTCCCCGGCGATCCGGCGAGCAGCCTGGCCGGGCCGGATGCCTCCGCGGAATCCATTGCCGCGATCAGGCATTCGCTCGGATTGGACCGGTCGATCCCGGCTCAGTACGTGTCCTGGATCGGCTCGGTGCTGACCTTCGACCTGGGCAGGTCGTACGTGATCGGTGGCCAGATCTCCGATCTGGTCCTCTCCGGTCTGGTCAACACCGTCGTGCTCGCCGTGACCGCGCTGGTGCTCGCGGTGCTGGTCAGCCTGATCCTCAGCGTCGCGGCCGTTGTCTGGCCGAAGCGCTGGCTGACCAGCGCGGTCGCCGGGTTCAACACCCTCGCCGTTGCGCTGCCGCCCTTCGTCAGCGGCGTGCTGTTGGTCCTGGTGTTCGCGGTGCTCGTTCCTGTGCTCCCCTCGGGTGGGGTTCCGCCGCAGGGGTTCTGGGTCAGGCCCGACATCTCGGTGCAGTACCTGCTGCTGCCCGCGGTGTGCCTGGCCCTGCCGGTGGCCGCCGCCCTGACCCGGTTCCTCACCGAGTCGCTTCGCACCGAGCTCGGTCAGCCGTACGTGCTGACCGCACGGGCGCTCGGCGTCTCGCGGTGGAATCTCGTCACCCGCAGCGCACTGCGCAACGCACTCCCCACCATGGTGACCGCGCTGGGTCTGCAGACCGGGCAGTTGCTCGGTGGTGCTGTGCTGGTCGAGGCGATCTTCGCCTGGCCAGGGATCGGGCAGCTCATCGAACAGGGCATCAGCCGCCGCGACTACCCGGTGGTCCAGGTGCTGCTGCTGCTCTCGGTCTCGGTGTTCGTGCTCGTCCAGCTGGTCACCGACGTCGTGCACGCCTACCTGGATCCGCGGATCCGGATCGGGGGAACCTCATGAGCGTCACCCCCATCGAGGACCCGGCGGTCGCCGACCGGTCACTGCCCGAGCCGGCGCCCGAGCACAGACACCCCGCGTTGGCCGCGCTGATCCACGGACAAGGACTGCTCGGCCTGGTGCTGGTGGTTGCGGTGGCGGCGGCGGGACTGCTGGCCCACTGGATCGCACCCTTCGGGCCGAACGAGCAGATCGCCGGGGCGAACCTCCTCGGCCCCGGCGCCGAGCACTGGTTCGGCACCGATCAGGTGAATCGGGACGTCTACTCCCGGGTGCTGCACGGCATCCGGATCAACCTCGAGATCATCGTGATCGCGGTGCCGATCGGGGCGCTGGTCGGCGCGCTGCTGGGTCTGGCGTCGAGCTTGCACCCGGTGACGGACGTGATCGCCCAGCGTGCCTTCGACGTGGTACTCGCCTTTCCCGCGCTGATCCTGGCGATCGCGCTCGCCGCGATCGTGGGACCCGGCGCGGTGACGGTGATCGCAGTGATCGTGGTCGTAGAGATCCCGATCTTCGGACGGATGATCCGCACCCAGGTGCTGCGGATCCGGGAGTTGCCGTACGTCGAGTCGGCGGAGGTCATCGGGGCCGGTCGGTGGTGGGTGCTGCGCACGCACGTGCTGCCGAACGCGCTGGAGCCGCTGGCCGTGCAGCTGGCGCTGTCCATGTCGGTGGCGGTGTTCGTGGAGTCCGCGATGAGCTTCGTCGGCATAGGCGTTCGGCCACCTGAACCCTCGCTCGGGTCGATCATCGCCGACTCCGTGCCCAATCTCGACGCCAACCCGGCTTTCGCCATCGGCCCACTGGTGGTGGTGGCGGCGCTGGTGCTCGGGTTCCTGCTCATCGCCCAGGCGCTCGGATCCGCGCGTCGGGCCTGACACGCCACGACATCTCAGGAGTAGACGATGACCCAGACAGACCCGATCCTCGTAATCGAGGACCTGAGTATCCGTTTCGGCGCGACGGGTGACCCGGTGGTGGACAGGCTGAACCTGACCGTCGGCCGCGGTGAGATCCTCGCCCTGGTCGGTGAATCCGGTTCCGGAAAGTCCATGACCGCGAAGGCGGTGCTCGGGCTGCTGCCCGACAATGCCGAGGCGAGCGGGTCGATCCAGCTCGGCGGCGCCCAGGTGGTCGGGGCAGGGGAGGACACGCTCGTCCGGCTGCGCGGGACAAGGGCGGCCATGGTGTTCCAGGAACCGCAGACCGCGCTGAACCCGGTGCAGAAGGTGGGCTGGCAGATCGCGCAGGCCCTGCGGGCGCACGGGAAGGTCGGCCGGGCGGAGGCCAGGGCACGGGCCATCGAACTGCTTCGCCTGGTGGAGATCCCGGATCCGGAACGGCGCATGGACTGGTATCCGCACCAGCTGTCCGGCGGTCAGAAGCAGCGGGTCGTGATCGCCCTTGCGCTGTCCGGGGACCCGGACCTCCTGATCGCGGACGAGCCGACGACCGCGCTGGACGTGACGGTGCAGGCGGAGATCCTCGACCTGCTGCGCGGCCTGCGGACCGAGCGGGGTGCGGCGATCCTGCTCATCACCCACAACATGGGGGTGGTCGCCGACATCGCGGACCGGGTGGCGGTGATGCGCCGCGGCGAACTGATCGAGGAGAGCGGTGTGCACGAGCTGTTCTCGGCGCCGCGGGAGAAGTACACGACGCAGCTGCTCGCGGCGGTGCCGCGGCTCGGGGACACCGCGGGCCCGGTCGGCCCTGTGCCCGCCGAGCCGGTCCTGGTGGTGCGCGACCTGGACGTGGTGTACCCGGCGAGGCTGGGCAACAAGGAGTTCCACGCGCTGCGCGGTGTGGGGTTCGAGGTCGGCGCGGGTGAGGTGCTGGGCCTGGTCGGCGAGTCGGGCTCTGGCAAGACGACCCTGGGGCGCGCGGCGCTGGGAGTGGTGCGGGCCACCACGGGGGCGGTCGTGTTCGACGGGACGGATCTCGGCACGGTGTCCCGCAGGGACCTTCGTGGCCTGCGAAAGGGGATGGCGCTGGTGCACCAGGACCCGGCGGCATCGCTGGACCCACGCCGGAGCATCGGGGATTCCGTGGCGGAGCCGCTGGTCGTGCATCGAGCGGCGTCCGGCGCACTGCTGCGCGCCCGGGTGGGCGATCTGCTCGAAGCGGTGCGACTGCCGCGCTCGTTTGCGGACCGGCGGCCTGCCGAACTGTCCGGCGGGCAGCGACAGCGGGTTGCGCTCGCGAGGGCCCTGGTGCTGGCGCCGCGGTTGCTGGTCGCGGACGAGCCGACCAGCGCCCTCGACGTGTCCGTGCAGTCGGAGATTCTCGACCTGTTCGCGGACCTGCGCGAGGAGTTCCGGTTCGCCTGCCTGTTCATCAGCCACGACCTCGCTGTCGTGAACCGGGTGGCGGACAGGGTCGCCGTGCTCCGTGGTGGTGAACTGGTCGAGATCGGCTCCACGGCAAGCGTGTTCGGCGACCCTCAGCAGGACTACACCCGCGGGCTGCTCGGCGCGGTGCCGGTCCCGGACCCGGTGGAGCAGCGTCGCCGCCGAGCAGACCGGACGGCGTCCGACCCGCGACCGGTGCGGGCGCTGTCGGCAGCCAGCTGAGTCGCGCGATCGCCGGTTACCGGGCGCACGGTGGCGCGTCGGTGGCCTCCGGCGCGGCGCCGCGCCGGTCCGCCTCGGCCCTGGCGCGCGCCAGCCCGCCGTGTTCCAGCGCCGCCACGGCCGACTCGCCGGACCAAACCGTCCGGTGCCCCCGGCGGACCGTCACCGACATCCGCGCACCCAGGTGTTCCAGCGCGCCGGGGACGTTGCGCCGCTCGGCGGGCAGCGGAACGGGTAGGACGTGGGCGTCGCCGAGCGTCCCGTGACCCTCGATGTCCACGCTCCAGCGCGGGCTCCGGCCGCGGAGCGTCCAGTGCTCGTCGGTCACCTGGGCGCGGACGGGGGAGATCGCCGGATCGCCGAGGCGCAGCAACCGTCCGTCCGGCAGCAGGACCACGACGGCGGTCACCTCGGTGCGGAGCGGTCCGGCGCTGACCTGGCCGCCCGCGAAGGCGACGCACACTTGCGGCTCGGTGAAGCCCTGTGCCTGGCCCCACCACCAGGAATCAGGGAATCCGCCCCTGCCCCAGTTCTTCTCGGCGTACACCTGGGCCCCGGTGAGGTCCCACTCCTCGCCGCCGAGCACCGCGGTTCCCTCTGCGCGCCCGCCGAGCAGCCAGGGGTGCCAGTACTGGTTGAGCGCCGGGATCGTCTGGAAGACACTCGAACCGCCGAGGACCCGTCGTGGCCACGGCCTCGGATGTGTGATCCGCACGTCGAGCCTGGCGTCGGGACCGAGGTCCACCCGTAGCCGGTCGGGTTCGCCGCGGAACGCGTCCCCGGCGGCGGCGCCGAGCCGGTGGGGGTCGGCGGCCGCGACCGGATGCGCGGCGGTCCGCAGGAAACCGCCCGGGTGTGCGGCCAGGCCCAGGGTGGCCCAGCTCCCGTCGGCGGCCCGGTTGATCCCGCACAGCGCGATCACGACCCGGCCCGACTCCGGCTGGGTGAACCGCCAGAAGTAGCCCTCCATGGCGACGCCGTGGGCGGCCAGGGGATCGCCGAACGGCAGGTCGGCCCCGGTGGCGCGGTAGGCGTCGAGCAAGCGCGACATCGCCCAACGGTAGCCGGGACCGACCCCGTCAATGGGCGGGTTGGGGCTCAGAAACCGGAGTCGCCCACGACGGCGTGCGACTGGGTGACCTGTGAGACCAGCCTGCCGTCGTCGTCGGTGAGGTCGATCGAGACCAGGATCGTCTTGCGGCCGACGTGCAGCGGGCGGGCCGCGGCGGTGACGACGCCGCGGCGTACCTGCCGCGCGTACACAGCGTTCGAGGCCGTCGTGACCCGCGCGGCGCCCGACGGGATGTTGAGGAACGCGGACACGGCGCCGACGCTGTCCGCGAGGGTGGTCAGCGCCCCGCCGTGCATGATGTGGTCCGCGGTGGTGAGGTCCTCGCTCCACGCCAGTCGGCCTACGACCTCGCCAGGGGTCGCCGAGACCAGCTCGATTCCCGACTTCACCGCGAACGGCATGGTTGCCAGCAGCTCGTCAAGCTTCATGGCTCGATGCTAGACCCGCGGCCCACCGTCGAGGTGGCGATACGGTGATGCAGTGAGCACTCTCGAGGAGCGACTCGACCCCTGGATCGCCCCGCATCTGAACCGCCTCCGCCCTGCTCGTGGTCGATACCCAACGTGACTTCGTCGACGGCGGATCGAGTCCGGTCCCCGGCACCACGCAGGTGCTGCCCGCGATCGCGCGCCTGCTCGAGGCCTACCGGGCCGCGGGGCGCCCGATCGTGCACATCGTGCGGCTCTACGCGGGCGACGACGTCGACCTGGTCCGACGGTCCGCCATCGCCGCGGGCGCACGGATGGCGAGCCCGGGCACCGTCGGGTCGCAGATCGTCCCGAGTTCGGCGCCCCGGACCTCGACCCGGACCTGCTCCTGCGCGGCGGGCTGCAGCAGGTCACGCCGACCGAGGTCGTGCTGTTCAAGCCGCGCTGGAGCGCGTTCCACCGGACGGAGCTCGAGTCGCACCTGCGCGAGCGCGGCGTCGACACCGTGGTGGTGGCGGGCTGCAACTATCCGAACTGCCCGCGGGCCACCATCGTCGACGCGAGCGAGCGAGACCTCCGGGTGCTCATCGCGGCCGACGCGATCTCGGGCGTCGACGACCGGCACCTCGAGGAGGCCGGACGGATCGGCGCGGTGCACGCCACGGCGGCGGAGATCGTCGCGGCGCTGGGAGAGGTATGGCGCTGGGAGAGGTATTAGGCGCACTCAAGTGTGGAACTACCGATGCGGTGCGCCAAGCTAGTCCTGCTAAATAGGCACCGCCAGTTGAACTAGGAGACTCTTGACTGAGTTCTTATACGGTCCGGAATGGAAGTCCTCGTGAATAATCTCCAATAAAACACTCTTCACATCTTGGCCCTCGGCATTTGTCCATCGCTCAATATAGCTCATGACGGTTTCGATTCGTCGTCGACGCTGGGTAATCAGATCATTTCTGTAGAGCTTTAGCTTTTGTACCGAAATGAGGCCGCGATCGGAACCTGGCTTCGCCATGACGAGATCGCCAAAAAAGACGAGGTGATCTTCGGGGTGATCAATAAATGGATTCAGTAACGGTACCAGTTCGGAGTAGTAATCTTTTTTGCTGAGGTTGCACTGTTCGCAAGCTAATGTGAGGTTGTCCCATGCAACGACCTTCTCGGGGAAAATCGATCGCGGATCTATATGCTCGACGTGGCCGGAGTGAATGGCCTTCATCTCGGAGTCGCAATAAGCGCATCGGTCGGTTGTTTCCTCGGCGACCCCTTCTTTGATTTGTTTGTGTCGCCAACGAGAGGGTAAATTCTTTTCGCCGGCTGCAGCGAGTCGGACGTACTCATCTGTCCATTCCTGTGCCTTGCTGTTTAGAACTGCCGGCTTGGCTAGTTTGTCAAGCTTACGCATTACTGGTCTTTGCCCTTTGGCTCAAGAAACAGTTCGAGCGCGATTGGTAGTTCTTCCCCCAGTCCTTCATTTTCCAGTTCTGCCTTGAGTCGCCGAACTGATTGTCCGGTGGGTGGAGTTGCCAGAAATCGTCGCATGATGCTGTTGAAACGGTCTTCTGCCCAGATGGGTGTGGTGCTCTCAAGTCCGAGCACCTCAACTAGTGTGCGTTCGGCCGACTGTGCTTTGTTTGTGAAGTCTAGTTCGGCCGATTCCACCATGTTGTCGTCGTTGTATCTCAGTACGTAAACCTTGGCTTCTTTGGCGGCCGTCACGATGAACGGACTGTGTGTTGCGACAATAAAGCTGACGTTCGGAAACGCCTGCATAAGGCTGGGTATCAGGGTTCGCTGGAGGGATGGATGAAGGTGGTTTTCGGGCTCATCAAAGCACACTGTGAACTGTGCGGAGCCGTGCGATCGAAGATAAATCTGCCATGATAGTTCGAACAGTGCACTAATTCCCCCGGAGATCGAATCGATTGCAAATCGGCCCGTCTCGGTTTCAACAACAATTTCGGGCGGCTCCGCAACAAGTCGTTTAAAGCGCAGGCTCTTAGGTAGCAATAGATGTAGGACATCTTGAAACCCCATCCAGACGGCGCGCGCATTGTCGTCTGGAATCACTGACGAGTTTCCTTCGCCGTAGATTGCGGCAGCGAGTAGTGCTTCCTTCATTCGTAGCATTGCTGACTTGTCGCTTCGGTGCCCTAGTACTGCAGACCTTATCTCACCGACGTATTCTTGAAAGATCTGTTCTGTCTGTGCAAATGTCGCGGGTATTGTTGATATCTGTTGATATGAGCCAGGGCTGCGATGAGACGACAGATAGATTCCATCTACGTGCTTCTGGGGATCGATTGTAAGGCTGTACTGGATAGAATGGCTGTTCTCGGGTACGTTGATCTTTGAGACGGGGCCATTGTCGCGGTAGGAAAGTGCTCCTACGGTTACTTCGGGTGGCCGTCCGGGCTGGTTTGGGTAGCTTTGGCGCTGGTAAAGCATTTCTCTGAGTATCTCGACGCGGTCGGTGTCAGTCGATTCGAGAATCGCTTCCAAGTAGATGGCATCGAGATTATGGATGTCTGGAGAATAGGACGATTCACCATGTCCCCACTTTGTTGGCGCGGCAAGGAATTGACTGTGCCAGCTGAAGTGGTTGCCCAGAATGTTGAGTATCGTGGTCTTCCCGGCGCCGTTGGCGCCAGTAAGCACTGTTAGTTGCTGATTCAAATCAATATCAACGAGGCCGAACTGGCGAAACCCGGACAATGTCAATCGTTGAAAACCGTCTGCTCTGTCGGGCTGGGGTAGTAGCCATGTCCGAATGCCATGACGGGCATGTTACTGGTGTTGCGCTGTAGTGGCCCGTGAGGACTTCGAATGCGATGAGCCGCAGGCCAACTGCCGGGCATGACGGCGGTGGTCTCCTGCGCTGGCGGGCTTCTTTGTGCATTGTTAGCGGCTGGGAATGCGGTGCCCGATTTGTGGCGTGTAGCGGTGCATCTTGCATGGGCTCAGCGGCTCGCCTGCGACGCGGCGGCGGTGGCGCCGAGGTCGGCCAGCGTGAGCGGGTGCGCGGGCGGGCGGTCGAGGATCACGGTGCTGTCGATGTTGAGCTCCGCATCGACGTGCAGCAGTTCTCCGGACGCGAGCGGCCGCCACGCGGGGTTCTCGTCCATCCGCTCGCTGGCAACCACCACCGCGGGCGCCGAGGCCAATTCGCCGGACCGGACCCGGACGGTGCCCGCCGGGCTGGCGTGCTCGAGGTGGCGGCCGGTGTCCGGCGCGCGGCTGAGCACCAGGAGCTGGTGGGTGTCGGGGTAGCGCAGCGCCCACAGCTCCGTCGGGGTGGTCAGCAGGATGTTGACGGCGAAGATCGGCAGGTGCTCGGCGACCCAGCGGGCGGCCTCGGTGATGCCCGCGGTGACGTCGCCGCCGTGGCCGTCGATGTGCTTGGTGATCAACGCGAAGAAGCGCTCGGAGTCGGTCTCGCCCGCGACCGCCGACCGGTACGACCCGAGCTCCTCGTCCAACCGGGGCAGGTCCTCGATCACGCCGTTGTGCGCGAAGATGCGCCCGCTCATGCTGAAGGGGTGGGTGTTGACCATCGCGAGCCCGCCGGTGGAGGCGTGCCGGATGTGGGCGACGAAGGTCTCGGATCGGCGTTCCCTCGCCTCCGTCGCGAAGCTCGCGTCCGCGTAGGCGGGCAGCGGTTGCTTCTCCACGAGCGGTTCGCCGGCCGCGGTGAAGGTGCCGAGGCCGGTGCCGTCGGGATCGCGTCGGCTCTGCACGGCCAGACTGTCCGCGGCGTCGAGCAGCCAGAACGTGGCCGTGACCCGTGACGGTGCGCTGGTCATCCCGAACAGGCGGCACATGTACTGAGTATGCGCTTCGAACCCGTGGGTGCCGGGGGCGCAGAATGGCCGGCATGGCTATCCGGGAAACCGTCAGCGTCGACGGCACGTCCATCGTCTACCGCGTCGAGGGTGACGCCGCCGCGCGTCCGCTGGTGCTGCTGCACGGTTGGGCGCAGTCGCTGCGGTGCTGGGGCGACGGCGTGCTCGACGCGCTGTCAGCCAAGTACCGCGTGATCGCCGTCGACCTGCGCGGACACGGCTACTCCGGTGCGCCCGCCGACGGATACGACGACCCGAAGATCTGGGCGTCGGACGTCGAGGCGGTGCTCGCCGCCGAGCGCATCGAGTCCGGTGCGGTGCTGCTGGGCTGGTCCTACGGCGGCCTGGTGATCTGCGACTACCTCGCCGAGTTCGGCGAGACCGTTGTGGACGCGATCGTGCTGGTCGGCGCCATCACCAGCATCGGGCCCGGGCAGAGGGGCGGCCGCGTCGGATCGTCGATGCGCGCGGCCATCCCGGCCGCGATGTCCGAGGACCCGAGCGAGTCGATCCGCGCGCTCGGCAGCTTCGGCACCGCCCTCACCGGCCCTGCCGAGGGCAAGGGCGTCGCCTCGCAGGCGCTGTTCGGGGCCAGCCTCTCGACGCCGCCTCGGGTGCGCGCGGCGCTGTTCAACCGCGCGGTCGGCCACGACGAGCTGCTCGCGGGACTCACCGTCCCCGCGCTGATCCTGCACGGCACCGCGGACACCGTCGTCGACGTGTCCGCCGCCCGGCATGCGGCCGAGCTGATCCCGGCCGCCACCGCGTCGTACTGGGAAGGCTGCGACCACGGGCCGTTCGTCGAGGACCCACAACGCTTCGTCGCCGAGGTCAGCGAGTTCGTCGACGGGCTGTGACGCGGCAAGGGGGCGCGACCGAGGGTGCTGTCGGCCGGGTCGCCGCCGACGTCCTCAGGTCGGCTTCGCCGCGCGTGATTGCCACAGGGCAAGATGGAGCCGTGACCCCAGCGCAGAATCATCGGTTGCGGAGGGTGGCCGTTCTCTCGGTCCACACCTCTCCATTGGCGCAGCCGGGGACCGGTGACGCGGGCGGCATGAACGTGTACGTGCTCCAGACGGCGCTGCAGCTCGCCCGCCGAGGGGTGGAGGTGGAGATCTTCACCAGGGCCACCTCCTCCGCGGACGCGCCGGTGGTCGAGGCCGCGCCGGGGGTGCTGGTCCGCAACGTCGTCGCGGGCCCGTTCGAGGGTCTCGACAAGCACGACCTGCCCACCCAGCTGTGCGCGTTCGCGGCCGGGGTGCTGCGCGAGGAGGCGCACCACGAGCCGGGGCACTACGACCTGGTGCACTCGCACTACTGGCTCTCCGGCCAGGTCGGCTGGCTGGCCCGCGACCGCTGGGGCGTCCCGCTGGTGCACACCGCGCACACCCTCGCCGCGGTCAAGAACGCCGCACTGGCGGACGGGGACGTCCCGGAGCCTGCCGCGCGCCAGATCGGCGAGCAGCAGGTGGTGGCCGAGGCCGACCGCCTGATCACCAACACCGCGGACGAGTCCAGGCAGCTGATCGACATCTACGGCGCGGACGCAGGCAAGATCGACGTGGTTGCCCCCGGCGCGGACCTGTCCCGGTACCGGCCGGGTGATCGCGCGGCGGCGCGGGCCGAGCTGGGGCTGAACCCGAACGAACTGATCGTGACCTTCGTCGGCCGGATCCAGCCGCTCAAGGCGCCGGACGTGCTGCTGCGCGCCGCGGCCGCCCTGATCGAGCGCGAGCCGGCGCTGCCGCTGCGGATCGTGGTCGTCGGCGGGCCCTCGGGCACCGGGCTGGACCGGCCCGATTCGCTGATCGACCTGGCCGCCTCGCTTGGCATCACCGCCAGGGTCACCTTCCTGCCGCCGCAGCCGCCCGAGCGGCTCGCGCAGGTGTACCGCGCGGCGGATCTGGTTGCGGTGCCGAGCTATTCGGAGTCCTTCGGACTGGTCGCGATCGAGGCGCAGGCCTGCGGGACACCGGTCGTCGCGGCCGATGTCGGGGGACTGGGGGTCGCCGTGCGGTCAGGAGAGACCGGGCTGTTGGTGCCCGGTCACCGCACCGACGACTGGGCCGATGCCCTGCATTCGCTGCTCGCGGATCCCGGCCGGCTGGCCGAGATGGCGCGCCGCGCGCCGCTGCACGCGGAGGACTTTTCCTGGGAGCACACCGCCGACGGGCTGCTCCAGAGCTACAAGCGGGCGAACGCCAGCTACCGCAGGCTGCCCGAACACGCGCCGCGCCGCGGCCGCGGACTGTGGAAGCTGCGCCGAATGGGGGAGTGCGGGCGTGACCGACATCGCGAAGCTCATCGACGCCGAACTGGCCGAGCGGGAGCTCGAGTACACCCGCAAGGGCGAGGGTCAGTTCGTCGTCGAACTGCCCGGCGAGCGCAAGCTCAAGACCACCTGCCTGCTCACCGTCGGCGCGCACGGCGTCCGGGTCGAGGCCTTCGTCTGCCGCAAGCCAGACGAGAACTTCGAGGGTGTCTACCGGTTCCTGCTCCGTCGCAACCGCAGGCTGTACGGGGTGAGCTACACGATCGACAAGATCGGCGACATCTACCTGCTCGGGCAGATCTCCACTCACGCCGTCACCGGGTCGGAACTGGACCGGGTGCTCGGTCAGGTGCTCGAGGCCGCGGACGACGACTTCAACACCCTGCTCGAGCTCGGTTTCGCCACGTCGATTCGGCGGGAGTGGGACTGGCGGGTCTCGCGCGGTGAGTCGCTCGTGAACCTGCAGCCGTTCGCGCACCTGATGTCCGCTGACCAGGTCAGAGCGGCCGGCACCGACTGAGACGGGGCGCCGCGGGTCGGGGTAGGGTTCGGCGATCCTGTGACGGCTGTCACAGGTGTGATAACTATTTCTATCTGTCACAGTTATCTGGTTCGTCAACCCTGTCGCCGCACCACTCGAGGAGAGGCCCCCGTGAGCTTCAAGAGCCCCTATCCCGACGTCGAGATCCCGAACCTGAGCGTCTACGACTTCCTGTTCGGTCAGGTCTCGGACGCCGACCTGGACCGGCCCGCGCTCATCGACGGCGGCTCGGGCGCGGAGACCACCTACCGCGCGCTCATCGGTCAGGTCGACGCCGTCGCGGGCGCGCTGGCGGCACGCGGCCTGGCCGTCGGCGACGTCGCCGCGCTGCATTCGCCGAACGTCCCGGCGTTCGCGTCCGTGTTGCACGGCATCCTGCGTGCGGGCGGCACCGCAACCACGATCAACGCCCTCTACAACGCCGAGGACATCGCCAAGCAGCTCACCGACTCCAAGGCGACCTTCCTCTTCACCGTGTCGCCGCTGCTGCCGCAGGCGCGGGCGGCCGCCGAGCAGGTCGGCATCCCCGCCGACCGGGTCATCGTGCTCGACGGCGCCGAGGGGCACCCGTCGCTGCGGGACCTGCTGACCCAGGGCGCCCCTGCCCCGAGGTCAGCTTCGACCCGGCCACCCACCTCGCGGTGCTGCCGTACTCGTCGGGCACCACCGGCCGCCCCAAGGGTGTGATGCTGACCCACAGGAATCTGGTGGCGAACGTCTGCCAGATCCATCCGCGGATGGGCATCAGCGCCGACGACCGGATCCTGGCCGTGCTGCCCTTCTTCCACATCTACGGGCTCACCGTGCTGCTCAACGCGGCCCTGTACGAGCGCGCGACCCTGGTCACGATGCCGAAGTTCGACCTCGTCGAGTTCCTGCGCAACGCCTCCGAGCGCAAGTGCACCTACATCTTCGTTGCGCCGCCTGTGGCGGTCGCGCTGGCCAAGCACCCGCTCGTCGACCAGTACGACCTCTCGTCCGTGCACACCATCTTCTCCGGTGCGGCGCCGCTCGACGAGGAGCTGGGCAAGGCCGTGGCGAACCGGCTGAACTGCCGCGTCCGCCAGGGCTATGGCATGAGCGAGCTGAGCCCCGTCAGCCACGCGATCGCGCTCGAGGACGACCACGTCCCGCTCAGCTCGGTCGGCAAGCCGATCGCGAACACCGAGAACAAGCTCGTCGACCCGGCCACCGGCGAGGAGGTCGACCTCCCGACCACGGGCGTCAGCGCGCCGGGCGAGCTGTGGGTGAAGGGTCCGAACGTGATGGTCGGCTACCTCGGCAACGACGCCGCGACCGCCGAGACCCTCGACGCGGACGGCTACCTGCACACCGGTGACATCGCCACCGTCGATGCGGAGGGCGTCGTGTACATCGTCGATCGGCTCAAGGAGCTGATCAAGTACAAGGGCTATCAGGTGCCGCCCGCCGAGTTGGAGGCGCTGCTGCTCACCCACCCGCAGATCGCCGACGCGGCGGTGATCGGCGTGCTCGACGGTGAGGGCGAGGAGGTCCCGAAGGCGTTCGTCGTCCGTCAGCCCGATGCCGAGCTCTCCGGGGACGAGGTCATCGCGTTCGTGGCCGAGCGGGTCTCGCCCCACAAGAAGGTCCGCATCGTTGAGTTCATCGACGCGGTGCCGAAGTCGGCGGCGGGCAAGATCCTCCGCAAGGACCTGCGTGCGAGCGAAGCGACGCGGGTTAGGCGCAGCGCGAGCGAGGCATCGGCAGGCTAGGGGCTTCGATCGTCACGACATGCGCGCGGTGGCACTCGGTGCCGCCGCGCGCATGTCGCGTTTTCGGGACCGGCTAGCTCTCGGTGGAGGGCGGGGTCATCTCGAGCCGGACACCGAGGAGTCGGACCTCGCGATCGTGATCGAGTCGCCCGGTCAGCGCCGCGGCGGCGTCCGCGATGACCGCCGGGTCCAGCGTCGGCTCGGCCAGCGGTGCCCCTGTGGTGTGGGTGTCGAACGGTGCGTACCGAACCTTCAGCGTGACCCGGACCGCCGCTCGCCCCTCCGTCCGCAGGTCCTCGGCGACCCGCTCGGCGAGCAGCCGTACCTCGGCCGCCACCTGCTCGGGGTCGGTGAGATTGCGCTGAAATGTCGTCTCCCGGCCGTGGCCGCGCGCCACCAAGGGTTCCGCGGTGACCGTCTCGCCGCCGAGGCCGCGGCCGAGCCGGTGCAGCCACGGTCCGGTGGTCGGGCCCATGGCGGCGGCGAGCTCGGTGTCGGCGGCGTCGGCCAGCTCGCGGACGGTGTGGATGCCGAGGGCGGCAAGCTTTTTCGCGGTCTTGCTGCCGATTCCCCACAGTGCGACCGTGCCGCGTTCGCCCATGACGTCGAACCAGTTGTCCGCGGTCAGCAGGTACACACCCCTCGGCTTGCCAAAACCGGTCGCGATCTTGGCGCGCAGCTTGTTGTCGCCGATGCCAACCGAGCAGTGCAGCTCGGTCGCCTCGAGCACGGCGGACTGGGCGGCGCGGGCGAAGCCGACCGGGTCCTCGGTGGCGACGCCGAGGAACGCCTCGTCCCAGCCCAGCACCTCGACGACCGCGTCCAGCCCGCGCAGGGTGTCCATCACCCGCTGCGAGGCGGCG
This sequence comes from Rhodococcus sp. MTM3W5.2, assembly GCF_001984015.1. Taxonomy (NCBI): domain Bacteria; kingdom Bacillati; phylum Actinomycetota; class Actinomycetes; order Mycobacteriales; family Nocardiaceae; genus Rhodococcus; species Rhodococcus sp. MTM3W5.2. The sequence goes on from NZ_CP019572.1 coordinate 1,090,139, forward strand.
GTGTACGCCTCGCCGTCGACGGGAGGAACACCGCGTCGGTGACCTCGCGCGTGGCGAGCCTGCGCGCGGCGACCCGCAGCGGCATCCCCGAACCGATCCCGAACTCACGGGCCTCGTACGACGCCGTGGAGACCACGCCGCGCTCGGTGGGGTCGCCGCGACCGCCGACGATCACCGGCCTGCCGCGCAGTTCCGGCCGTCGCAGGACCTCGACGGCAGCGACGAACTGGTCGAGGTCGACGTGCAGCACCCACCGCCTGCGTGTGCCCATTCACTCAGTCTGCGTCCGGAGCCTTCCCCGTGTGGGGCGCATGTCAGGATTGTGGGCATGAGTACCGGAACCCTTGTGCTGCTCCGCCACGGCGAGAGCGAATGGAACGCCATGAACCTGTTCACCGGCTGGGTGGACGTGCCGCTCACCGACAAGGGCATCGGGGAGGGCAAGAGGGCGGGTCAGCTCCTCAAGGAGCACGACGTGCTGCCCGACGTGCTGTACACGTCCCTGCTCCGCCGGGCGATCAGCACCGCGAACATCGCCCTCGACGCCGCCGACCGGCACTGGATCCCGGTCGTGCGGGACTGGCGTCTGAACGAGCGGCACTACGGCGCGCTGCAGGGCAAGAACAAGGCCCAGACCAAGGCCGAGTACGGCGACGACCAGTTCATGCTGTGGCGTCGCAGCTACGACACGCCGCCGCCGCCGATCGAGGCGGGCACCGAGTACAGCCAGGACGCCGACCCGCGCTACGCGGGCCTCGACGAGGTCCCGCTGACCGAGTGCCTGCTCGACGTGGTCAAGCGCCTCATCCCGTACTGGGAGGAGACGATCTCCGCGGACCTCAAGGCGGGCAAGACCGTCCTGATCACCGCGCACGGCAACTCGCTGCGCGCGCTGGTCAAGCACCTGGACGGCATCTCCGACGAGGACATCGCCGGGCTGAACATCCCGACCGGCATCCCTCTGCGCTACGACCTCGAGGTCGCGGCGGACGGCAGCCTCACCCCGCTCAACAGGGGCGGCACCTACCTCGACCCGGAGGCCGCCGCCGCAGGCGCCGCCGCGGTCGCCAGCCAGGGCGCGAAGTAGCAGTTCCGATGTCGGCCCGGGTCCCCGTCAGCGCCATGACGGGGATTCCGGGCCAACACCGGGTGAACGGCCGGAGAACGGGGTGCCGCGGGGCCATGACGTGCGGTGAAATGCCTCCACCCTGCGTCCGCCAGGCTTTACGCGACCGTACGATTGCGCTGTGAGTGTTGTTCAGGCCGTGTTCCTGGCCGTGGTCGCCGCGTTCGGCGGATACCTGGTCGGCGGGGTACTGGTCCCGTTCCTGAAGAATCGATTCTCCAGGCGCGAAGCCGAACAGGCCGGCCTGACCATGTCGCAGGTCCTCGACCTCATCGTGCTGGCCTCGCACAGCGGCATCGCGGTGGTGGACCGGTTCCACGACGTGGTGCTCTTCAACCCTCGCGCCGAGGAGCTGGGCCTGGTGCGCAACCGCACCGTCGAGGAACGGGCCTGGCAGGCGGCGAATCAGGTGCTGACGACCGGGGTGCCGGTCGAGATGGACCTCAGCATCAAGAACCCGGCGCGCGGCCGGAACAAGATCGCGGTGCGCGGGGTGGCCCGGCTGCTCAGCGAGCAGGACCGCCGGTTCGTCGTGCTGTTCGCGGACGACGACTCCGAGCAGGTCCGCATGGAGGCCACCCGCCGCGACTTCGTCGCCAACGTCAGCCACGAACTCAAGACCCCGGTCGGCGCCATGGGCCTGCTGGCCGAGGCGCTCCTCGAGTCCGCCGACGACCCGGAATCCGTGCGGCACTTCGGCGAGCGGGTGCTCAGCGAGTCGAAGCGGCTGGGGAACATGGTCAGCGAACTCATCGCGCTCTCCCGCCTGCAGGGCGCGGAGAAGCTGCCCGACCTCGAGGTGGTCGACGTGGACGAGGTGGTCGAGGAGGCCATGCGCCGTTCGCGGCTCACCGCCGAGGCGGCCGGGATCACGGTCACCGCCGACCGGCCGAGCGGACTCGAGGTGCGGGGCGACCGGACCCTGCTCATCACGGCGCTGTCGAACCTGGTGGAGAACGCGATCGCGTACTCGCCGCAGGGTTCGCCGGTGTCGGTGAGCCGGTCCAGGCGCGGGGACAAGGTCGCGATCGCCGTCACCGACCGTGGGATCGGCATCGCGAGCGAGGACCAGGAGCGGGTGTTCGAACGCTTCTTCCGCGTCGACAAGGCGCGGTCCCGGTCCACCGGCGGCACCGGGCTCGGTCTCGCGATCGCCAAGCACGTGGCCGCGAACCACAACGGCTCCATCACGCTGTGGAGCAAGGTCGGCACCGGGTCCACCTTCACGCTGCACATTCCGTGGCACGAGGAACTCTCCGACGACGCCGATGACGCTCCGGTGAGGAGCGCGATCTCGGGTGCCGGGGTCCAGCTCAGGTCCGCGCCCATCGCGGACGCACCCCCCGCCGCGGACGAGACGTCCACGGCGAACAAGACCGCATCGATCGATCACGAAGTGACGCAGCACGAGGCTGCGCCGAGTCTGGAGGCAAACCGGTGACGAATGTGTTGATCGTGGAGGACGAGGAGTCGTTGGCCGACCCGCTCGCGTTCCTGCTCCGCAAGGAGGGGTTCGAGGCGACGGTGGTGGGGGACGGACCGTCCGCCCTCGCCGAGTTCGACCGGTCCGGCGCGGACATCGTCCTGCTGGACCTGATGCTCCCCGGGATGAGCGGCACCGACGTGTGCAAGCAACTCCGGGCGCGCTCCGGCGTTCCGGTGATCATGGTCACCGCCCGCGACAGCGAGATCGACAAGGTCGTCGGCCTGGAACTGGGCGCCGACGACTACGTCACCAAGCCCTACTCGGCCAGGGAACTGATCGCCCGGATCCGGGCGGTGCTGCGGCGCGGCGCCGAAAACGACTCCGACAACGATGCCGACGACGGCGTGCTCGAGGCGGGCCCGGTGCGGATGGACGTCGAGCGCCACATCGTCCAGGTCAACGGCGACACGGTCATGCTCCCGCTCAAGGAGTTCGACCTCCTCGAATACCTGCTGCGCAACTCCGGCCGGGTGCTCACCCGCGGTCAGCTCATCGACCGGGTGTGGGGCGCCGACTACGTCGGCGACACCAAGACCCTCGACGTGCACGTCAAGCGCCTGCGGTCGAAGATCGAGGCCGATCCGGCCAAGCCCGAGCATCTGGTCACCGTGCGCGGGCTGGGGTACAAGCTGGAGGGCTGACGCCGTTTTGCCGGTGAAATCCGGGGCGAGTTGACTGCACAGTCTTGTTATGTAACCCTAACCTTATCCAGTCCGTCGTTGGCTGGTGCCAGAGCAGTGAATGTCGGGGCCGGTGTCTGCAATCAGACCCGACCGACGCCGTGGGGGTTGCTGTCTCGACTGTGTTGTACGCCCCGCGTGGTGGCTCGCGTTCTGTGACGTGAGTTCGCGCGCCCCACGAAGGATCTGTATTGGAACCGGCCGAGTCCGTCGCTGCCCCACGCGTCCGTTTTGAGGCGAACGACGGATTTGTCGGGATCTCCGATCCGTTCCCGCTCTCGCCCGCTCAGCGCGGCATGTGGTTCGCCCAGCACCTCGCGCCGGACGTGCCGCTCACCATCGCCCAGTACGTGGAGGTGGACGGTGCGCTGGATATCGACGCACTCCGGCGGGCAAGCCAGGCCGCGGCGCGCGAGTTCGGGACCGGAATGCTCCGGATCGTGGAACTCGACGCCGAGCCACACCAGGTCGTCGACTTCGCGCTGAGTGACGACGTCGGGCACCTCGACTTCCGGTCGGAGACCGACCCCGCCGAGGCCGCGCGCGCGTGGATGCGCGCCGAGTACTCCACCCCACTGGATTTGCTGTCGGACCGGTTGATCAAGGCAGCCGCCCTCCGCATCGGAGACGGCCACTACTACTGGTACTGCCGCATCCACCACATCGTCCTCGACGGCTTCGGCGCGATGACCTTCATGAACCGGGTGGCCGAGCTGTACACGGCCTCGGCCCTGGGCACCGACGCGCCGCCCGCGCTCGCGGGGGACCTGCGTGCGGTCGCCGAGGCCGAGTCGGTGTACCGGAAATCCTCGCGCTTCCTGCGCGACCGCGAGTACTGGTCGGCCAAGGCGGACGGCCTGCCGCCCGCGATCCGCCTCGCGGGGCGGCCCGCGCCTGTCGAGGCGCAGTCGCTGGTCGTCGGCGGCACGTCGACCGAGGCGGGCCCGATGCAGGGCCGAGCCGGTGCGGCGTTCACCCCGACCGCGGTCGCCGCGATGGCGGCCTATCTGTCGCTACTGACCGGGGCGCAGGACGTGGTGCTGAGCCTGCCGGTGTCCGCACGCACCAGCGCGCTGCTCCGGCGCTCGGGCGGCATGGTCTCGAACGTCGTCCCGCTGCGGGTGCACATCGCACCGGAGACCACCGTCGGCGAGCTGACCGCGGCGATGCAGCTGGAACTGACCGGTGCCCTCCGTCATCAGCGGTACCGGCACGAGGACATCCGGCGCGATATCGGTGCCACCGCCGAACGCGGCTTCTTCGGGCCCGCGATCAACATCATGAACTTCCACTCGGAGATCCGGCTCGGCGCGCTCACCGGGCGGTTCCACGTGCTCAGTACCGGGCCCGTCGAGGACCTGTCGGTCAACATCTACCCGGCCGTCGCGGGCACCAGTTCGCGCATCGACTTCGAGGGAAACCCGAACCTCTACAGCGAGCGGGATCTCGCAGGGCACCGCGACCGCTTCCTGGCCCTGCTCGCACAGTTCCTCGGTGCCGACCCGGACCGGAGGGTATTCGACCTCGGCGTGCTGACCAGCGCCGAGCGCGAGTTCCTGGTTCCCGCACACGGCCCCGAGGCGCCTGCCCCTGCGCTGCTGCACGATCTGTTCGCCGCCGGGGTGCAGGCCAACCCCGACGGTGCCGCGCTGCACAGCGGTGACCACACCCTGACCTATCGGGAGCTCGACGCGCGGGCGAACCGGCTGGCCCGCGCGCTGCTCGCCCGCGGTGTCGGACCGGACGACTTCGTCGCGGTGTCGCTGCCGCGGTCGATCGAGTCGATCGTGGCGGTGTGGGCGATCGCGAAGACCGGCGGCGCGTTCGTCCCGGTCGACCCGACCTACCCGGCGGAACGCATCGCCCACATGGTCACCGATTCGGGCGCCGAGGTCGGGATCACGGACCGCGCGGGCGCGGGCGCGCTGCCGGGCTCGGTGGACTGGCTCTCGCTCGACGATCCGGAATTCGATGCCGGGTGCGCGCTGCTGTCCGCTGCACCGGTGACCGACACGGACCGGCCCGCTCGGCTGACCGTCGCGCACCCGGCGTACATGATCTACACCTCCGGATCGACCGGTGCCCCGAAGGGCGTCGTCGTGACCCACGCGGGTCTGGCTCCCTTCGCCGCTGCGGCTCGGCCGGAGCTGGGTGTGAACACAGCATCGCGGGTGCTGCGGTTCTCCTCGTCGAGCTTCGACGCGTCGGTCTTCGAGATGGTGCAGGCGTTCAGTGCAGGCGCCGCCATGGTGATCGCGGCGCCCGAGATCTACGGCGGCCAGGAGCTGACCGCGCTGCTGCGGTCCGCACGCGTCACCCACATCATCTCGGCGCCCGCCGTGCTCGGCACCGTCGACGCCTCGTCGCTGGACGCGCTCGAGGCCGTCGTCGTCGGCGGCGACGTCTGCCCGCCGGAACTGGCCGACCGGTTCGGCGCCAGGTGCCGCTTCTACAACACCTACGGTCCGACGGAATCGACGATCATCATCACGTCGAGTGGCGCCCTCGCGGGCGGTGCCGAGGAGGCGGCGGAGGCCCGGGCCGTCACCATCGGCTCGCCGATCCAGGGTGCGCGGGCCGTGGTGCTGGACCGGTGGCTGCGCCCCGTCCCTGCAGGTGTACCGGGCGAGCTGTATCTCGGCGGGCCCGGCCTGGCCCGCGGCTACCACCGCAGGCCCGACCTGACGGCCGCCCGCTTCGTCGCCGATCCGTTCGGGGACGGGGCGACCGGCTGTACCGGACCGGCGACGTGGTGCGCTGGGAGCGCGGCGACGATGGGTGGTTCGCGCTGGAATACGTGGGGCGCAGCGACTTCCAGGTTCAGGTGCGGGGGTTCCGCATCGAACTCGGCGAGATCGATGCGGTGCTGTCCGCGCACGAGTCGGTGGACTTCGCCATCTCGGTTGCCCATCAACGGGATCCCGGCGGTTCGGTCCTCGTGTCCTACGTGCGGGTGCGGCCGGGGCATTCATTCGACGCCGCCGCGCTGGCCGCCTTCGCCGGGGAGTTCCTGCCTGCGCACATGGTGCCCTCTCTGATCCTTGCGTTGGACACGGTGCCGCTCACGCCCGCGGGCAAGGTGGACCGGGCCGCGCTGCCCGATCCGGACTTCCGTTCGGGCGCAGTGTCGTTCCGTGCGCCCTCGACCGCCGCCGAACAGGTCATCGCGGACGCCGTCGCGGCGGTCCTGCACGTCGACGCGGTCGGTGTTGACGAGTCGTTCTTCGCCATGGGTGGCGACAGCATCATCGCGATCCAACTGGTCTCGCGGGTCAAGGCCGCCGGTCTGCTGATCACGCCCCGCGAGGTGTTCGAGCGCAAGACCGTTGCCGCACTCGCCGAGGTGGCCCGCCGGGCCGACGACGAGCAGCGCGTCCGGTTGGAGGAACTGCCCGGCGGTGGAGTCGGCCCGCTGCCGATGACCCCCATCGCCAGAGGCGTCCTCGAGCGGGGCGGAGACATTGATCGCTTCTATCAGGCCGTCGCCCTCACCGCCCCCGCCGATCTCGACGAGGAACGCCTGCGTCGCGTCGTTGCCGCCGTCCTCGACCACCACGATCTGCTTCGTTCGCGCCTGGACGGGGGCGACCTCGTGGTGGCGCCCGCAGGCACCGTCGTATCCGAGGGGCTCGTCACCAGGGTGCGGACCGCCGCGCGGCCGGGAAGCGAAGAGTTCGACGCCGAGGTCGCCGCGCAGTGCGAGGCCGCGGTCGGCAGGCTCGACGCGAGTGCCGGGGTGATGCTGCAGGTGGTCTGGGTCGACTCGGACTCCGTGCCGGGCCGGATTCTCGTGGTGGCGCATCACCTGGTGATCGACGGGGTCTCCTGGCGAATCCTTGTTCCCGACTTCGCCGTTGCGTGGGAACAGGTCTCGGCCGGCCAGGCGCCCGCGCTCGCGCCGGTGGAGACCTCGGCGCGCCGCTGGGCCCACGGCCTCACCGAGGTGAGCGCGCGACCCGAGCTGCTCGAGGAGCTCGGCGCCTGGCGCCGCATCCTCGACGCTCCGACCCCGCTGCTGGGTTCGCGCCCCCTCGACTCCACCGTGGACACGGGCGCCACCGTGCGCCGGGTGCCGGTGGAGCTCTCACCCGAGGTGACGGCCACCCTGCTCACCACCCTGCCGACGATCTACCGGGGCGGCGTCAACGACGGCCTGCTCACCGCGCTCGGTCTCGCCGTCGCGGCCTGGCGGCGCGGCGCCGATGGCGACGGCACGTCGCTGCTGCTCGCCCTCGAGGGGCACGGTCGTGAGGAGGATCTGCTCGCCGGCGCTGACCTCTCGCGCACGGTCGGCTGGTTCACCACCAGCTACCCGGTTCGGATCGGGCTGGACGGGGTCGACGTCGACGACGCGCTCACCGGGGGACCGGCCGCGGGCCGCGCGATCAAGGCGGTCAAGGAGCAGCTGCGCACGGTGCCCGGCAGCGGCGCGGGCTTCGGGCTGCTGCGATACCAGCGCGAGGACACGGGCGCGGAGCTGGCGCAGCTCCCTGCGCCGCAGGTGGGCTTCAACTACCTCGGCAGGATCGGCACCGCGGAACTGCCTGCCGAGCTGCGCGAGCGTGGCTGGATCCCGGTCGACGACGCTGGCCTGAACGACGGCAGCGGCGCCGGGATGCCTGTGTCCGTTGCGCTCGACATCAATGCGGTTGTCAGCGACGGCTCGGCGGGCGAGCAGCTCTCGGCCACCTTCGCTTTCCCCTCCGGGGTGCTCACGGAGTCGGAGGTGTCGGCGCTGGCGGCGCTGTGGCGTACCGCGCTCGAGGGGCTCGCCGCGCACGCGAGGAGTGCATCGGCGGGCGGGCTCACCCCCTACGATGTGCCGCTCGTCGCGGTGGACCAGGCCCAGATCGAGGCATGGGAGCGCAGCTCCGGTGCGCTGGAAGACATCTGGTCCCTCGCCCCGCTGCAGTCCGGTCTGCTCTTCCACGCAGGGTTGATGGCCGACTCGGTCGACGTGTACACCGGTCAGATCGTGCTCGACCTCGGCGGCGAGGTGGACGCGGCCCGGTTTGGTCGCGCCGCCCAGCGGCTGCTCGAGCGTCACGCCGCCCTGCGCGCCGGATTCGTCTACGACGCAGACGGCACTCCCGCCCAGTTGGTGCGGGCGACCGTCGTCGTGCCGTGGCACCAGGAGGACTGTGCCGCTGAGGTTTTCGGTGACCGTGTGCGCGCGGTCGCGGAGGCGCAGCGGCTCGAGGCCTTCGACATGGCGGCGGCCCCGCTGCTGCGATTCGTGCTCGTCCGCTCCGACGCTCGCGCGTCGCTGGTGATCACCAACCATCACATCCTGTTCGACGGCTGGTCGATGCCGCTGTTCGTCAAGGACCTGCTCGTCCTCTACGCCACCGATGCGCCGCTGCCGATCCCGGCGCGCCCGTACCGGCGCCATCTCGAGTGGCTCGCCGCGCGCGACCGAGAGGGCGCGGTAGCGGCGTGGTCACGGGCCCTCGAAGGGGCAACCGAACCGACCCGGCTCGCGCAGGGGCGGCCCGAGGCCCTGTCGACCCCGCTCGAGGTGGACGTCCCGGTCCCGGCCGAGCTCGCGGGCGAGGTCGCGGCCCTGGCCCGCGGCTGCGGCGTCACCGTCAACACCGTGATTCAGGCCGCGTGGGGAATCATGCTGTCCCGCTACCTGTCCCGCGAGGATATCGTCTTCGGCGCCACCGTCTCCGGACGCCCGGCCGAGCTGCCCGGCGTCGAGGAGACGCTCGGCCTGTTCATCAACACCATCCCGGTCCGACTGCGGTTGAGGGACACCGACACGGTTGCCACCCTGCTCGATCGCCTGCAGTCCGAGCAGGCGCGCCTGCTCGAGCACCATCACCTGGGAATAACGGAGATCCAGGCCGCGACCGGGATCGGAGTGGACTTCGACACGCTGACCGTGTTCGAGTCCTACCCGATCGATCGGGCGGGATTCGACGAGACCACCGACATCGCAGGCATGCGGGTGCGCGGCATCGACGTCGCGGACGCCACGCACTACCCGGTGACGCTCGTGACTGTGCTCGAACCCACGCTGCGGCTGACCCTCGAATACGCGCCCGACGTATTCGCGGGCGACGAGATCGACCGGATGTCCGGCCGGCTCGCCGGCGTGCTCGCCGCGATGACCTCGGACGCCGGGCTCGCGGTCCGCGACCTCTCCCTGCTCACCGCGGGCGAGCGCGAGCTCACCGTGCGGGCCTGGAACGACACCGACCGCGATCACGACGACGCGACCTTGCCGTTGCTGCTCGACGCCGCCGCGGCCCGCAGACCCGACGCCGCCGCGCTCACCTTCGCCGGCCACACCGCCACCTTCGCCGAATTCGACGCGGACGTGAACCGCCTTGCCCGCTGGCTGATCTCGCGCGGTGTCGGCCCGGAATCCGTGGTGGGCGTGGCGATGCACCGCTCGTCCGAGCAGATCGTCGCGATCCACGCCGTGGTGCGTGCGGGCGGCGCCTACCTGCCGATCGACCCGCAGCACCCCGAGTCGCGCACCTCATACGTGCTGGACAACGCGGCACCGGCGCTGGTGCTCACCGCGGGCGAGACGCTCCAGGGCGCCGCGCCCGTCGTGTCCCTTGCGGATCTGGATCTGTCCGGACTGGACCCCAGCCCGATCGTCGACGGCGAGCGAACGGCGCCGCTGCGCGCCGATCACCGCGCATACGTCCTCTACACCTCCGGTTCGACCGGCAGGCCCAAGGGCGTCGCCGTCACGCATCGCGCGATCGTCAACCGGCTGCGCTGGATGCAGGACAGTTACCCCATAGACGGGCGTGACGTGGTGGTGCAGAAGACCCCCGCCACCTTCGACGTCTCGGTGTGGGAACTGTTCTGGCCGCTCGTGACCGGGGCCCGGCTCGTCGTCGCCGAGCCTGACGGGCATCGGGACCCGGGATACCTGTCGGCGTTGATCCGCGAGGAGGGCGTCACCACCGCGCACTTCGTCCCGTCGATGCTGGAGGTGTTCCTCGAGCACGGCGACACCGCGGCCTGTGGATCGCTGCGACAGGTGTTCGCGAGCGGCGAGGCGCTGCCCCGTACCGCGGTGGTGCGCTTCCACGAGCGGCTCGACGCTCACCTGCACAATCTCTACGGCCCCACCGAGGCCGCCGTGGACGTGACCTTCCACGAGACCGACCCGGCGACGCCCGGCCCGGTCCCGATCGGTGCACCGGTGTGGAACACGCGGGTGTACGTGCTCGACGCGCGGCTCCGCCCGGCGCCGATCGGGGTCGCCGGTGAGCTCTACCTCGCCGGAGTACAGCTGGCCCGCGGCTATGTCGGCCGGCCCGACCTGACCGCGGACCGGTTCGTGGCGAACCCGTTCACGCCGGGGGAGCGGATGTACCGCACCGGTGACCTCGTGCACTGGAACACTGCGGGAGAGCTGGAATACCTGGGCCGCACCGACTTCCAGGTGAAGCTGCGCGGACAGCGGCTCGAACTCGGTGAGATCGAGGCGGTGCTGCAGTCCGCCCCCGGCGTCGGGTCGGCCGCCGTCGTGGTGCTCGGCACCGGTGAGACGGCGAGGCTGGTCGGCTACGTCACCACCTCGGGCACCGAGCAGCCGGACCTCGACGCCGTGGCCGCGCACGCGGCGGCCGAGCTGCCCTCCTACATGGTGCCTTCGTCCTTCGTCCCGCTCGACGCGATGCCGCTCGGGCCAACCGGCAAGCTGGACCGCCGCGCCCTGCCCGAGCCCGCGCTCGCCGCGGCGGCCTTCGAGGAACCGCGCACGCCCGCCGAGCGCGCCGTGGCCCGGATCTTTGCCGAGGTGCTGGACCGTGAGCGGGTCGGCGCCACCGACGGCTACGTCGAACTGGGCGGCAACTCGCTCACCGCGACCAGGGTGGTGGCCCGGGTCAACGCCGAATTCGGCATCAGCCTCGGCGTGCGGGAACTGTTCGACGCACCAACGGTTCGCGCGCTCGCTGCAGCCGCGACGGCCGCCCGGCCGGACACCGCGCTGCCGGAACTGGTGGCCGGGGAACGCCCGGACCAGCTGCCGCTCTCGCCTGCCCAGCACCGGATGTGGCTGCTGAACCGGTTCGATGCGGCCTCGGGTGCCTACAACATCGCGGTGGCGCTGCGGCTGTCCGGCGACCTCGACCCGGCCGCGCTCGCGGCCGCCGTCGCGGACGTCGTGGACCGGCACGAGGTGCTGCGCACCGTCTACCCCGACACCGGGCACGGTCCGCGGCAGGCGATCCGGCCCGCCGCCGAGTCGATTCCGGACCTGACGCCGCGGCCGATCGACCCCGACGAGCTGACCGCCGCGGTGACCGCACTGGTCGCGGCCGGGTTCGACGTCACAGCCGAGGTGCCGCTGCGGGCGCAGCTGCTGCGGGTGACCGAGCGCGATCACGTGCTGGTGCTGGTCGTCCACCACATCGCCGCCGACGGCTGGTCGATGCGGCCGCTGGCCCGGGACGTGATGGCCGCGTACGTCGCCCGCGCGCAGGGCCTTCCCCCGGGCTGGTCGCCGCTGCCGGTGCAGTACGCCGACTACGCCCTGTGGAAGCACGAGGCGCTCGGCGCCGAGGGCGATCCGTCCTCGCGCGCGGCGGGTCAGCTCGTGTACTGGACCGGCGCGCTCGCCGGCCTGCCCGAGCGGCTGGAGCTACCCACCGACCGCCCGCACCCCACCGTCGCCTCGCATCGCGGCGCGACCGTGGACGTCACCATCGACCCCGAGATCCACACGGCCGTCACCGAACTGGCTCGATCGCACCGCGCCACCCCGTTCATGGTCTGGCACGCGGCACTGGCAGTGCTGCTCGCGCGCTTGTCCGGCACCGCCGACATCGCGATCGGCACCCCCGTCGCGGGACGCGGCGAGCAGGGCCTCGACGACCTGGTCGGCATGTTCGTCGGGACCCTGGTGCTGCGCACGCCCGTCGACGCGGGCGCCGCCTTCACCGATCTCCTCGGCGCGTGCCGGGACACCGACCTCGACGCGTACGCGCACGCCGACCTTCCGTTCGAGCGGCTGGTCGAGGTGCTCGCCCCGACCCGCAGCACCGCGCACCATCCGCTGTTCCAGGTGGTGCTCTCCACCGACGACGTCGCCGAGACGAGCCTGGAGCTGCCGGGGATCACCGCCACCGCACTGCCTCTGGACGCCGCGATCGCCAAGTTCGACCTGCACGTGGCCGTGGCGGGCGACCGGGTGACCTGGACGTACGCCACCGATCTGTTCGACGCCGACACCGTCGCGGGCCTCGCCGACCGGCTCGGCCGGATCCTGCGGGCCGTGGCCACCGATCCGTCCGCGGTCGTCGGCGACATCGATCTGCGCAACGAATCCGAGCGGGCGGTGCCCACCGCCGCCGCGGCGATCCCGACCCGCACGCTGCCCCAGATCCTGCGCGACGCGGTCGCGGCCGCGGGCGGCGGTACCGCCCTGGTCGGCGCCGACGGCGCGCTGTCCTACCGGGAGCTCGACGCCAGGTCGGACCGCCTGGCCCGGGCATTGATCGGTCGCGGTGTAGGTCCGGAAACCGTTGTCGCGATGGCCGTCCCGCGGTCAGAGCGCTCGGTGCTCGCGGTGTGGGCCATAGCCAAGACCGGGGCGGCCTTCGTGCCGGTCGACCCGACCTACCCGGCCGATCGGATCGCGCACATGCTCGCCGACTCCGGCGCGAACCTCGGGCTGACCGACGCGGGCACGGTCGACGCGCTGCCGGTGACGGTGGACTGGCTGCGGGTCGAGGACCACGCGGACGGCGGATCGCCCGCACTCTCGGGCGCTCCGATCACCGACGCCGACCGCACGGCGCCGCTGCGGGCGCATCATCCCGCCTACGTCATCTACACCTCCGGGTCGACGGGCGTGCCCAAGGGCGTCGTCGTCACCCACGCGGGGCTCGCCGCGCTCGCCGCCGAACAGGTGCAGCGCTACCGGCTCGACAACACCAGCCGCACCCTGCATTTCGCGTCGCCGAGTTTCGACGCGTCGATCCTCGAACTGCTCATGGCCGTCGGTGCTGGCGCCGCGATGACCGTGGTGCCGTCCGGCGTGTACGGCGGTGGGGAGCTGGCAGCCGTCATGCGGGAGACCGGCGTGACGCACGCGTTCGTGACCCCGGCTGCGCTGGCCACCCTCGACCCCGCCGAACTGCCTGACGTGCACACCGTGATCGTCGGCGGCGAGGCCTGCGACCCGGCGCTGGTCCGGCGCTGGGCGCCGGGTCGGCGGATGTTCAACGCCTACGGGCCCACCGAGTCGACGGTGATGGCGACGCTGTCCGGGCCGATGAGCTCGGGCGATCCGGTGCGTATCGGCGGACCGATCCGCGGCACCACCGCCCTGATCCTCGACACCCGCCTGCACCCGGTGCCTGGCGGGGCGATCGGTGAGCTGTACCTGGCGGGCGACGCCCTCGCCCGCGGCTACCGCGGCCGCGCCGGGCTGACCGCCGAGCGCTTCGTCGCCGACCCCCACGGCTCCGGCACCAGGCTGTACCGCACCGGAGACCTGGCCCGCCTCGCCCGCTCGGGCGAGCTCGAATACCTGGGGCGCTCCGACCATCAGGTGAAGGTGCGCGGGTTCCGGATCGAGCTCGGCGAGATCGACGCCGCGCTCTCCTCCCACACCGACGTCGAGTTCGCGGTCACCGTCGCGCATCGCGCCGAGTCCGGGACGACCGTGCTCGTCGCCTACGTGACGGCGGCGCGCGAACTCGACACCCGCGGGCTGCTCGCGCACGTCGGACGGCTGCTTCCGGCGTACATGGTGCCTGCCGTCGTGACGGTGCTCGACGAGATCCCGACCACCCCGGCGGGCAAGGTCGATCGCCGAGCCCTGCCGGAGCCCGTGTTCGACGCCGCCCCGCACCTCGAACCCCGTTCCGCCGCCGAGCGACTCGTTGCCGGCGTCGTCGCCGAGGTCCTCGGCGCCGACCGGGTCGGCGCACTGGACGACTTCTTCGCCCTCGGCGGTACCTCGCTCTCCGCGACGCGGGTGATCGGCCGGCTCAACGAGACCGCGGGCACCGCGCTCGCCGTCCGGACGCTCTTCGAGGCACCGACCGTCGACGCGCTCGCGGCCGCGCTCGAGGCGGCCGAGCGCACAGATCGACCCGCGCTGGCGGCGGGACCGCGCCCGGAGCGGATCCCGCTCTCGCCCGCGCAGTCGCGGATGTGGATCCTCAACAGGTACGACCCGGAGTCCGTCGCGTACAACATCCCGCTGGTGCTCCGGCTGACCGGTGAGCTCGATTCCGACGCGCTTGGCGCGGCGGTCCGTGACGTCCTCGAGCGCCACGAGGCGCTGCGCACCGTGTTCCCCGAGGACGCCGACGGACCAGTCCAGCTGGTTCTCGCCGCGGATGAGACGCCGCTGGTCCTCACACCCTCCTTCGTCGGCGACGAGGCCGGACTCCGCGCGGCCGTGCTGGCGGAGCTGTCCGGCGGATTCGACGTCACCACGTCGATCCCGCTGCGTGGCAGCCTGTTCCGACTGTCCGACACCGAGCACGTGCTGGCCGTCGTGGTGCACCACATCGCGGCGGACGGTGCGTCGCTGGCACCGCTGGCCCGCGACCTGGTCGCCGCCTACACGGCGCGGGCCGCCGGATCGAAGCCGCAGTGGGCTCCGCTGCCGGTGCAGTACCCCGACTACGGCCTGTGGCAGCACCGGCTGCTCGGCGAGGAGGCCGACCCCGCCTCGCGCGCAGGCGAACAGGCGCGCTACTGGCGTGACCGGCTCGCCGGTGCGCCCGAACTGCTCGAGCTGCCGACGGACCGTTCGCGGCCGGTGGTGGCGTCCCTGCGCGGCGACACCACCGCGTTGCCACTGGACGTCGAGCTCACGGCGGCCCTCGCGGCCCTCGGTCGCGAGCGCGGGGCCACTCTCTTCATGGTGGTCCACGCGGCGTTGGCCGTGCTGCTGGCGCGCCTCGGCGCCACCGACGACGTGGTGGTCGGCACCCCGATCGCGGGCCGCGGGGAGCGGGCGCTCGACGACCTGGTCGGGATGTTCGTCGGCACCCTCGCCCTGCGCGCCCGTGTCGACCACGGCCGCGGCTTCGAGGATCTGCTCGAGCGGGTGCGCGAGGGCGACCTGGCCGCCTACGAGAACGCCGATCTGCCCTTCGAGCGGCTGATCGACCTGCTGCAACCGGTCCGGTCCCAGGCATACGCCCCGATCTTCCAGGTGGCGCTGTCGCAGGAGCAGGACGGTCTCACCGAGCTTGCCCTGCCGGGATTGACCATCGCGGCAGAGGATCTCGGGATCGTTCCGGCGAAGTTCGACCTCCAGCTCACGCTGCGTTCGGAGGCGGGAGCCGAGCTGCCGACCGCGATCGTGTGGACCTACGCCACCGACCTGTTCGACCGCGCCACCGTGGACACCTTCGCCTCGATGCTCGGACGCATCCTGCGCGCCGTCGTCGCTGACCCGTCCGCCGTGGTCGGCGACATCGACCTGCTCGGTGACAGCGGCGCGGCAGACGTTGCGGCGCTGTCGGGTCCGCGGGCCGTGGCCGCACGGACCCTGCCCGAGATCGTGACCGCGGGTGTCGGCCGGGGCGGGACCGCACTGGTCTCCGTGGCGGGCGAGATGTCCTACGCCGAGCTGGACGGCCGCTCGAACAGGCTGGGGCGGGCGCTGATCGCCCGCGGCGCGGGCCCCGAGACCGTGGTTGCGATCGCCCTGCCGCGCACCGCCGACGCCGTCGTCGCGATGTGGGCTGTCGCGAAGACCGGCGCCGCTTTCGTGCCCGTCGACCCCACCTACCCGGCCGAGCGGATCGAGCACATGCTCACCGATTCCGGTGCCGACTTGGGCTTGACCGACCGCGCCACGGTCACCGGGCTGACCGATACGGACACCGCGCCCGGTCTGCCCGGTTCGGTGCACTGGGTTCCCGTCACCGACGCGCAGGGGGAGTCGGACGCACCGATCGCCGACGCCGACCGGATCCGGCCGCTGCGCGCCGAGCATCCCGCGTACCTGATCTACACGTCCGGGTCCACGGGAATGCCGAAGGGCGTCACCGTGACCCACACCGGCCTTGCCGCCTTCACCGCGGATGCCCGGCCGGAGCTGGGCACCTCCGCGTCCTCGCGGGTGCTGCGGCTGTCCTCGGCCAGCTTCGACGCCTCCCTGTTCGAGATGATCCAGGCGTTCAGCGCAGGCGCGACCATGGTGGTCGTCCCGCCGGAGGTGACCGGCGGCGACGAGCTCACCGAGCTGATGCGCGCACAGCGCGTGAGCCACGTGCTCACCGCGCCTGCCGCGATGACCACCGTCGACCCCTCGGTGCTCCCAGACCTGCGGACCGTCGTGGTCGGTGGCGAGGTGTGCCCGCCGCAGCTCGTCGAGCGGTTCGGCCCCGGGCGCCGGTTCGTCAACAGTTACGGCCCCACGGAGACCACCATCGTGGTGACGATGGGCGCCGCCCTGTCCCCGGCGACCAGATCTCCATCGGCACACCGCTCGACGGCGCCCAGGCTCTGGTGCTGGACCCGCGGCTGCGGCCGGTGCCTGCCGGTGTCACGGGTGAGCTGTACCTGTCGGGCCCCGGGCTGGCCCGCGGCTATCACGGCCGCCCAGCTCTGACGGCCGAACGCTTCGTCGCGCACCCGGTGGTCGCGGGCGAGCGCCTCTACCGCACCGGGGACCTGGTGCGCCTGACGGCGGGCGAGCTGCACTACGTCGGCAGGGCCGACGCGCAGGTGAAGCTGCGCGGCCTGCGGATCGAACTGGGCGAGGTCGAGGCCGCACTCTCCCGGCATCCCGGCGTGCGGGTCGCGGCGGCAACCGTGCACCGGCACCCGACACTGGGCGAGCAGCTCGTCGGCTATGTCGTCGCGGGCGACGGCGGCGTGCCCGACGCGGCCGAGATCCTCGCTGCGGCGTCGGTGGTGCTGCCGCGCGCACTGGTCCCGGCCGCGGTGGTGGCCATCGAGCGCCTGCCGCTGACCCCGGCGGGCAAGGTGGACCGGAAGTCGCTGCCCGCCCCCACCTTCGAGTCCCGGGCCGACTACCGCGCGCCGTCCACCGAGTCGGAACTCGTGGTGGCCAGGGTGATCGCGGAGGTGCTCGGAGCCGAGCGGGTGGGCGCCGACGACAGCTTCTTCGACCTCGGCGGGAACTCGCTGTCGGCGACCCGCGTGATCGCGCGGCTGCGCGAGCACGGCGCCGCTTCGCTCGGCGTGCGCGCGCTGTTCGATGCTCCCACCGTCGCCGGACTGGCCGCCGCACTCGATGCGGCGACCGCGGATCCCGGTGCGGCCGCACCGGTGCTGCGGGCCCGCCCGCGTCCCGAGCGGATCCCGTTGTCCCCGGCGCAGAACCGGATGTGGTTCCTCAACCGATTCGACACCGCGTCGGCGGCGGACAACCTGCCGTTGGCGGTTCGCCTGTCCGGCGTCCTCGATGCCGCCGCGCTGGGGGCGGCGGTGCGCGACGTCCTCGAGCGGCACGAGTCGCTGCGCACCCGGTACCCCGATTCCGGGTCGGGACCGCACCAGGAGATCCTGCCCGCGGCGTCGATCGACCTCGACCTCACGCCCGTTCCGGAGACGGAACAGCGGGTGCTGCATCGGATCCTGGAACTCGCGTCCGAGGGATTCGATGTTGCGGTGGAGGCGCCGCTGCGGGCCGCGCTGTTCGTCGTCGGACCGGACGAGCACGTCCTGACGGTTGTCGTGCACCACATCGCGGCAGACGGATTCTCGCTCGCACCGCTGGTCAGGGACGTGATGGTCGCGTACGCGGCCAGGTCGGGTGGTGCCGCACCGCAGTGGCCGCCGCTCGCGGTCCAGTACGCCGACTACAGCCTCTGGCAACGAGAACTGCTCGGCGACGAGAGCGATCCCGGCTCGGAGATCGCCCGGCACATCGCCTACTGGCGGGCCGAGCTCGACGACCTGCCCGACCTGCTCGCGCTGCCCGCCGACCGCTCGCGGCCGTCGCGACAGTCCTACCGCGGCAGCGAGTTCCACTTCTCGATCGCCACCGACACCCACCGGCGGCTGCAGGAGCTGGCGACCGCGCGCGGCGCGAGCCTGTTCATGGCGACGCACGCCGCCTTCGCGCTGCTGCTCGGACGGCTCTCGAACAGTGCCGACATCGCGATCGGTTCGCCCATCGCGGGTCGGGGCGAGCAGTCACTGGACGACGTCGTCGGCATGTTCGTCAACACCTTGGTGCTGCGGACCCGCATCGACGTTGCCGAGCGCTTCGAGGAGTTGCTCAGCCGCACGCGCGAGTCCGACCTGGGGGCGTTCTCGCACGCGAACCTGCCCTTCGAGCGGCTGGTGGAGGTCCTCGATCCGAACCGGTCGACCGCAAGGCATCCGCTGTTCCAGGTGGCGCTGTCCTTCCAGAACCTCACGCCGACCAGCTTCACCCTGCCCGGGCTCGAGGTCACCCAGGTCGAAGCCGATCTGCAGGCGGCGAAGTTCGATCTGCACCTGACGATGACAGAGCAGCCCGAGGGCGGGATCGCCGCATCGCTGACGTACGCGACGGACCTGTTCGACGAGTCGACCGTCGCCGGGTTCGCGGAGCGGTTCGTCCGGGTGCTGGAGGAGGTGTCGGCGGATCCGACGGTCGTGGTCGGGGACGTGGACGTGCTCGCCGACCTCGAGTGGCGTGAGCTGGTCGAGGCTCGGAATCTGACCGAACACGGCGTCGCGGACGGGTTGTTGCTCGACGGGTTCGAGGCCGCGGCAGCGGCGACGCCGGACGCAGTGGCCGTGGTCTTCGAGGGCGAGTCCCTGACCTACCGGGAGTTCGCCGGCCGGGTGAACCGCCTGACGAGGTTCCTGATCGGCGAGGGCGTCGGCCCGGAGTCGTTGGTGGCGTTGGGGATGCGCCGTTCACTTGATCTGGTGGTGGGCATGTACGCGGTGGTCGCTGCCGGTGGCGGGTACGTGCCGGTCGACCCCGATCACCCGGCCGAGCGGATCGGGTACATCCTGGAGGCGGCCGATCCGGTGTGCGTGCTGTCCACCGAGCGAGACGCTGTCGAGGTCGTGGGGGAGAGGTCTGTCTTCCGGATCGACACCCTCGATCTCGTGGGGTATTCGGCGGAGGCGGTGACCGATGCCGACCGGCTTTCCGCCCTGCGCCCGGACGCCGTCGCGTACGTGATCTTCACGTCCGGTTCCACGGGCAGGCCGAAGGGCGTCGCGGTCTCGCACCGGGCGATCGTCAACCAGATCGCCTGGATGCAGGCCGAGTACACGCTGGATTCCTCGGATGTGTACCTGCAGAAGACGGCCACCACATTCGACGTCTCGCTGTGGGGGTACTTCCTGCCGCTGCGCCTGGGCGCGACGCTGCTCCTCGCGACTGCCGACGGTCATCGGGATCCGGGCTACCTCGCCGAGATCATTCGCGAGCACTCGGTGACGGTCACGGACTTCGTGCCCTCGATGCTCGCGGTGTTCGCCGGGGCGGTGGAGGCTGATGCTCTGCGGAGCCTTCGGCACGTGTTCGTGATCGGTGAGGCGTTGCCGGCTGCGACGGTGCACGACTTCGCCCGTGTCTCGGGTGCGCGGGTGCACAACCTGTACGGGCCGACGGAGGCGGCGGTGTCGATCACCTACGCCGACGTCACGGAGACCCCTGCTGGTGGTTCGGTGTCGATCGGTGTGCCGGAGTGGAATTCGCGGGTCTACGTGCTGGATTCGCGGTTGCATCCGGTGCCCGCTGGTGTGTCGGGTGAGCTGTATCTGGCCGGTGTGCAGCTGGGCCGCGGATATCACGGTCGGGTGGATCTGACGAGTGACCGGTTCGTGGCGGATCCGTTCTCCACGGACGGCGAGCGGATGTACCGCACCGGTGACCTGGTGCGGTGGCATGGTGACGGTGGTCTCGAGTACATCGGGCGCACCGATTTCCAGGTGAAGTTCCGCGGTCAGCGGATCGAGTTGGGTGAGATCGAGACGGCGTTGCAATCGCGCGAGGGTGTGCTCGGTGTCGCGGTCCTGGTGGTTCCGACGGCGACCGGTGATCGCCTCGTCGCGTACGTGGTCCCCGCACCGGGCGAAGTGCTCGATGCCGCGGATCTGAAGGTTCACGCCTCCGCCTCGCTGCCGAGCTACATGTTGCCCGAGGCGATCGTGCTGCTCGAGGAGTTCCCGCTGAACACCTCAGGCAAGCTGGACCGGAAGGCGTTGCCCGCACCGGTGTTCGAGGCCCGTCGGTTCCGCGCTCCGTCCACCCCGACCGAGCTGATCGTCGCGGGTGTCTTCGCCGAGGTCCTCGGGATCGAGCGGGTCGGCATCGACGACGACTTCTTTGCACTCGGCGGCAACTCGCTGATCGCGACGCAGGTCGCAGCAAGGCTGGGGCAGGCCCTCGATACCCGCGTCCCGGTCCGGGAACTCTTCGATTCCGCCACGGTCGAGGCGCTGTCTGTTCGGATCGGTTCGCACGCCGGGTCGGGTGGCCGTCCCGCACTGCGCCCGCAGCCGCGGCCGGACCGGATTCCGTTGTCCCCGGCCCAGTCCCGCATGTGGTTCCTCAACCGGTTCGACCCGGACTCCGCCGCGTACCACCTCCCCGTGGTGCTGCGACTGTCCGGCGAGCTGGACACCGACGCACTGCAGGCCGCAGTCGGCGACGTGGTGGCCCGCCACGAGGTACTGCGCACGGTGTACCCGGAGGCCGACGGAGCGGCGCACCAGCGGGTGCTCGATCCGCAGGCGAACGTGCCGGACCTCGGACCCGTCGACATCGACGAGGCACGGCTGCACGGCGCCGTGACCGAGCTGGTCCTGACACCCTTCGACGTGACCGTCGAGGTGCCACTGCGCGCGCGCCTGCTGCGACTCGGCGACGCCGACTTCGTCCTGGCCATGGTGGTGCACCACATTGCCGCGGACGGGTTCTCGCTGGGCCCGTTGACCCGCGACGTGATGCTCGCCTACGCCGCCCGGGTCGACGGCCCGGCCCCGTCCTGGGCGCCGCTGCCGGTGCAGTACGCCGACTACACCATCTGGCAGCGGGCGGTGCTGGGGTCCGAGACCGACCCGTCGAGTGCGGCGTCCGGCCAGCTCGCGTACTGGCGTACCGAGCTCGACGGCCTGCCCGCGGTGCTCGAACTGCCGTTGGACCGGCCGCGTCCGGCGGTGGCGTCGAACCGCGGCGGCAGTGAGTCGTTCACCATCGATACGCGGCTGCACGCCGCGGTCGAGGCACTGGCCGCGGTCCACGGCGCCAGCCCGTTCATGGTCGTGCAGACCGCGCTTGCGGTGCTGCTGTCGCGGTTCGGCGCTGGCGATGACATCGCGATCGGCACCCCCGTCGCGGGCCGTGGCGAGCAGGCGCTCGACGACCTCGTGGGCATGTTCGTCGGCACCCTGGTGCTGCGCACCCGAATGCGCGGGCAGGACAGCTTCGCCGATCTCCTCGGCCGGGTCAGGGAGACGGACCTGCGGGCCTTCGGCAATGCCGACGTGCCGTTCGAGCGGATCGTGGAGGCCGTCGATCCCGTTCGTTCGCAGTCGTATTCGCCCCTGTTCCAGGTGAGCCTGGCGTTCCAGAACCTGGCGCAGCGGAACCTCGAGCTCGGTGAGCTGCGGATCGAAGCGTTCGACATTCCGATGACCACCACCCAGTTCGACCTCGACTTCGTGTGCATCGACCGGCACGACGAGGACGGCGAAGCCGCGGGCATCGACGTGCAGCTGACGTACGCCAGCGACCTGTTCGACGGGTCGACCGCGCGCCGGCTGGCGGACGGACTCACCCGGATCCTCGCCTGCGCCGTCGCCGAGCCGCACACCGCGGTGGGCGATCTGGAGGTCGCCGGGCCCGCCGAGCGGCTCGCGATGCTCGAGGCATGGAACCAGACGTCCCGGCCGATGGTGGACGGCACCCTCGCGGACCTGCTCGACGCGCAGGTCGCTGCCCGTCCTGATGAGGTCGCGGTCGTGTTCGACGGGGATGCGCTGACCTACCGGCAGTTCGACGGCCGGGTCAACCGCCTGGCGCGCCTGCTGATCGGTCGAGGCGTCGGCCCCGAGTCCCGGGTGGCACTCGTCCTGGACCGGTCGTTCGAGATGCTGGTGGCGATGCACGCCATCGTCAAGGCCGGCGGCGCCTACGTGCCGATCGATCCCGAACACCCGGCCGATCGCATCGCCTACGTGCTCGACTCCTCGGCACCGGAACTCGTGGTGAGTACCGCTGCCCGGGCCGCGACGCTGCCCGGCGACCCGCGTGTGGTCGCGATCGACGACGTCGACCTGGAGGTGTTCGCCGATTCGCCGATCGCGGACGCCGAACGGCTGCGGCCGCTGCGCGCGGCCAACACCGCGTACGTGATCTACACGTCCGGGTCGACCGGTCGGCCCAAGGGCGTCGCGGTCGGGCACGCCGCGATCGTGAACCAGTTGCGGTGGCTGGCAGATGAATACGAGATCGGTGCGCAGGACAGGATCATGCAGCGCGCGCCGATCACCTTCGACGTGTCCGTGTGGGAGTGCTTCCTGCCGCTCACTGTCGGGGCCCGGTTGGTGGTCACCCGGCCGGGTGGACACCGCGAGCTGGACTATCTCGCCGCGGTGATGCTCGAACACCGCATCACGGTTGCCGAGTTCGTGCCGTCGGTCCTGACCGCGCTGCTCGCCGAGGGGCTCGGCCACGCGCTCGGTTCGCTGCGGCACCTGTTCGCAGGCGGCGAGGAGCTGTCCGCCGAACTCGCCGAGGCGCTGCGCCCGCACCTGCCCGGCGCACTGCACAACACCTACGGCCCCACCGAGGCCGCGATCACCACCACGTTCCACGAGGTGGACGGTCCGGCCCCTGCGAACGTGCCGATCGGCGTGCCGGTGTGGAACACCCGCGCCTACGTCCTCGACGCACGCCTGCGGCCGGTGCCCATCGGAGTCGCCGGAGAGCTGTATCTGTCGGGAGTCCAGCTGGCGCGTGGCTATTTCGGTCGGCCCGACCTCACCGCGGACCGCTTCGTGGCCAACCCGTTCTCGGGCGCCGGTGACCGGATGTACCGCACCGGCGACCTGGTCAAGTGGGATGTTGCCGGGGCGAGCGAAGCGACGGGGGATGTTACCGGCACGCTGGTCTACTTGGGCCGCACCGATTTCCAGGTGAAGATCCGCGGGCTGCGGATCGAGCTCGGTGAGATCGAGTCGGCGCTCGCCGCGCAGCCAGGGGTCGCACAGGCCGCGGTGTCGGCCATCGACGACCGGTTGATCGGGTACGTCGTCGGGGCGGGCGCGCAGGCCGATCCGTCCGCGCTGAGAGCGGCGCTCGCCGGGCGGCTGCCCGGGTACATGGTGCCCGCCACCATCCTGGTGCTGGACGAGTTCCCGCTGGGCACGGCGGGCAAGCTCGACCGAAAGGCGCTGCCGCGGCCGGTGTTCGAGGCCGCGGAGTTCCGGGCGCCGACCACCGAGTCCGAGATCCTGGTCGCCGCTGTGTTCGGGGACGTCCTCGGTGCCGACGCGGTCGGCGTGGACGACAGCTTCTTCGACCTCGGCGGCAACTCGCTGTCCGCGACCCGGGTGATCGGGCGGGTCAATGCGGTGACGGGCGCCACCCTGGCGCTGCGTACCGTGTTCGAGGCCCCGACGGTCGCCGCGCTCGCCTCGGCCGTCGACGCGGCGCGACGCACCGACCGCCCCGAACTGGTGGCGCTCCCGCGCCCCGACCGGATCCCGTTGTCGCTGGCCCAGACCCGGATGTGGTTCCTCAACCGGTTCGACCCCGAGTCCCCGGCGTACACCATCCCGCTCGCGATCCAGCTCGCGGGCGACCTCGATGTCGAGGCCCTGACCGCCGCGGTTCGCGACGTGCTCGAGCGGCACGAGTCGCTGCGCACGGTCTACCCCGACGACGGGGACGGCCCCGTCCAGGTGGTGCTGCCCGCCGACCGCGTCGAGCTCGACCTGACCCCGGTGGAGATCGCCGAGCAGGACCTGCCCGAACGCGTGCGGGAGATCCTCGGCCGCGGCTTCGACGTGGCGGCCGAGGTCCCGATCCGGGGCGCGTTGCTGCGGCCGTTCTCGATGGAGGGCTCGGAGCACTCCGCCCCGCAGCACGTGCTCGTCCTCGCCGTGCACCACATCAGCGGCGACGGGGTGTCGATGGGCCCGCTGGCCAGGGACGTGATGGCGGCGTACATCGCCCGTGCGGCCGGGCAGGCGCCGTCGCGGGCGCCGCTGCCGGTGCAGTACGCGGACTTCGCGATCTGGCAGCGTGTGCTGCTCGGCGAGGAGTCGGACCCCGGTTCGGTGGCGGCCTCGCAGATCGGGTTCTGGAAGCAGACGCTGGCCGGGCTGCCGGATCTGCTGGAGTTGCCGACCGACCGGCCGCGGCCCGCGGTCGCATCGTATCGGGGCGATTCGGTGGAGTTCGCGATCGATGCCGAGGTGGTCGCGGCCGCAAGGGAAGTCGCTCGCACGCACGGCGCATCGGTCTTCATGGTGTTGCACGCCGCGTTCGCGGTGCTGCTGTCGCGGTTGTCCGGCGGCGAGGACATCGCCGTCGGTACCCCGGTCGGGGGCCGCGGCGAGGCCGCGCTGGACGAGCTGGTCGGCATGTTCGTCGGCACCGTGGTGCTGCGCGCCCGGGTCGACCGGTCGGAGCGGTTCGCCGACCTGCTGGACCGGATCCGCGAGGGCGACCTCGCGGCGCTCGGCAACGCCGACATCCCGTTCGAGCGTCTCGTCGAGGTGCTCGCGCCTGCCCGCGCTCAGTCGCACTCGCCGCTGTTCCAGGTGGCCCTGGCCTACGAGCACCGCGAGGACACCGCCTTCGAGCTGCCGGACCTCACCGTCGGTGCGTACCCGTTCCGGGCCGAGGTCGCACACTTCGACCTGGCCCTCACCCTGACCGAGGTCGAGGACCGAGACGGCGGCCTGTCCGGATCGCTGCGCTTCGCGACCGATCTGTTCGATACGTCGACGGCGGCCGACCTGGCCGCCCGGTTCGTCCGCGTGCTGTCGGCGGCGGTGGCCGAGCCACGCACCGTCGTGGGCGAACTGGAACTGCTCGATCCCGCCGAGCTCGCCGAGCTGATCCCGGTACGCGGCCTGCCCGCCGCGCGGCCCCGTCGTCTGGCCGATCTCATCGCGGACGCGGTCACCGCGAATCCCGATGGCACGGCTCTGCTCTGGTGCGAGCGATCCTGGACCTACCGGGAGGCCGACGAGTGGTCGGATCGGTTGGCGCGGGTGCTGGTTGGGCGGGGGGTCGGTCCCGAGGACTTCGTGGCGCTGGCCCTGACGAGGTCGGCGGAGTCGGTGCTGGCGGTGTGGGCGGTGGCGAAGACCGGTGCGGCGTTCGTGCCGGTGGATCCGACGTACCCGGCCGAGCGGATCGCACACATGCTCGCCGATTCTGGCGCGGTGCTTGGCATCACCACCGCGGCGGACGGCGCCGGCCTGCCTGCCGGCCTCGACTGGCTGCGACTCGACGAGACCGACACGGGGGCGCCCGCACGATTCGAAGCAGCCACCCTCGTCGGGGCTTCGCTCGCGAATCCGGCGTACATGATCTACACGTCCGGTTCGACGGGGAAGCCGAAGGGTGTGGTGGTGACGCACGCAGGCCTGGCGAACCTGGCGGCGGAGCGGCGCGAGCACTATCGGGTGACGGCGGATTCGCGGTTCCTGCACAACACCTCGCCGAGTTTCGACATGGCGGTGGGCGAGATGATCTCGGCGCTGTCGGCGTCCGCGACCCTCGTCATCACCCCGCCGGCCACCCCGGTCGACGAGGTCGCCGAGCTGATGCGGGACCGGCGGGTCACCCATGCGCTGATCACGCCGGCGATGCTGGCGTCGATGGATCCGCACGGTCTCGAGGACCTCGCCGTGCTCGGCGTCGGCGGTGAGGCCGTCGGTGCCGAGCTGGTCGCCCGGTGGCAGCCGGGCAGGACCATGCTCAACGGGTACGGCCCGACGGAGGCGACGGACATCTCGACCGTCGCGGACCTGATCGCAGGCAGGCCGGTGACGATCGGGCGGCCGGTCCGTGGCTTCGAGGCCCTCGTGCTGGACGCCCGGCTTCTCCCGGTACCGGTCGGGGTGTCCGGTGAGCTCTATGTGGCCGGTCCCGCGCTGGCCCGCGGCTATCACGGCAGGCACGCGCTGACCGCCGAGCGGTTCGTCGCGAATCCCTATGGTGCGCCCGGTGATCGGATGTACCGCACCGGTGACGTGGTGCGCTGGACCGGCGGCGGAGCGACTCATCCCTCGGGTGACCCGCTGGAACTCGAATACTGCGGACGCAGCGATCACCAGGTGAAGATCCGGGGTCATCGGATCGAGCTCGGCGAGATCGACGCGGTGCTGGTCGTGCAGGACGGTATCGACTTCGCCATCACCCTCGGGCGGGTGACGCCTGCGGGGGATACCGCACTGGTCTCCTACCTGGTTCCGCAGCCGGGTCAGGTGGTGGTGCCGACGGAGGTGACCGCCCGGCTCGCCGAGTCGCTGCCGCGGTACATGGTGCCGTCGGCGGTCGTGGTGATCGACGCGCTCCCGTTGACGCCGACCGGGAAGCTGGACGAGAAGGCGCTGCCGACACCGGAGTTCGCGTCTCACACCGCGGAGTACCGCGAGCCGGGTACCGCGGCGGAGCGGATGGTGGCCGGGGTGTTCGCCGAGGTGCTCGGGATGGACCGGGTTGGCGCCGACGACGACTTCTTCGAGCTCGGCGGCAACTCGCTGTCCGCGACGCGGATCGTCGCCCGGATCGGTTCCGACGCAGGCGTGGCACTGGCGGTGCGGACGCTGTTCGACGCGCCCACCGTGGCCGGCCTTGCCGATGCGCTCGAGTCGGCCCGCCGGATCGACCGCCCGGCGTTGACGCCGGCCGCACGCCCGGACCGGATCCCGTTGTCGCTGGCTCAGACCCGGATGTGGGTGCTCAACCAGCTGGCGCCCGATTCGGTGGCCTACAACATCCCGCTGGCGATCCGGCTCGACGGCGCACTGGACGTCGACGCGTTGGGTGCGGCGGTGCGGGACGTGCTCGAGCGGCACGAGACGCTGCGCACGGTCTACCCCGACGACGGGGACGGTCCGGTCCAGGTGGTTCTGCCTGTCGATGCCGTCGAACTCGATCTCACCCCGTCGGCGTCGACTCAGATGCGCTGCGCGGGGTGGTCCTGCGGACCATGGCCGAGGGATTCGACGTGAGCGTCGCCGTGCCGCTACGGGGGCGTCTGCTGCGCGTGCGCGATGACGAACACGCACTCGTGATCGTGGTTCACCACATCGCGGGGGACGGCATCTCGATGGGGCCGCTGGCCAGGGACGTGATGGCGGCGTACGTCGCCCGTGTGGCGGGGCAGGCTCCGTCGTGGGCGCCGCTGCCGGTGCAGTACGCGGACTTCGCGATCTGGCAGCGCGCGGCGCTCGGCGAGGAATCGGATCCGGACTCGGTGGCAGCGCGGCAGATCGGGTACTGGAAGCAGGCACTGGCCGGGCTGCCGGATCTGTTGGAGCTGCCGACCGATCACCCGCGGCCGGCGATCGCCTCGCACCGTGGCGACTCCGTGCGGTTCGAACTGGACCCCGACACCGTCGCTGCGGTGACGAAGCTCGCTCGCGCGCACAGTGCGACCTCGTTCATGGTGCTGCACGCCGCGTTCGCGGTGCTGCTGTCCCGGCTGTCCGGCGGCGAGGACATCGCCGTCGGCACCCCGGTCGGGGGCCGCGGCGAGGCTGCGCTGGACGAGTTGGTCGGCATGTTCGTCGGCACCGTGGTGCTGCGCGCCCGGGTCGACCCCGCCGAGAGCTTCGCGACGATGCTGGGCCGGATCCGGGAGGGCGACCTCGCGGCGCTCGGGAACACCGACGTCCCGTTCGAGCGGCTCGTCGATGTGCTCGCCCCGGTGCGGACGCAGGCGCACTCGCCGCTGTTCCAGGTCGCGTTCGCGGTCGAGCACCGCGGTGAGTCCACCTTCGAGCTACCGGGACTGACCGTGTCCGCGTTGCCGTTCGAGGCGCACGCCGCCCAGTTCGACCTCGCGCTCACCCTCGTAGAGGGCGCGGAGGGGGAGACCATGACCGGTGGTCTCACCTATGCCACGGACCTGTTCGACCGCGCCACGGTGGTCGCCATGGCGGAGCGGTTCGTCCGGGTGCTCACCGCGGCGCTCGACCGGCCGCTGACCCCGGTCGGCGATCTCGATGTGCTCGACTTCGCCGAGACCGGCGCGCTCGCGCCGGTGCGCGGCCTGCCCGCCGCGCGGCCCCGTCGTCTGGCCGATCTCATCGCGGACGCGGTCACCGCGAATCCCGATGGCACGGCTCTGCTCTGGTGCGAGCGATCCTGGACCTACCGGGAGGCCGACGAGTGGTCGGATCGGTTGGCGCGGGTGCTGGTTGGGCGGGGGGTCGGTCCCGAGGACTTCGTGGCGCTGGCCCTGACGAGGTCGGCGGAGTCGGTGCTGGCGGTGTGGGCGGTGGCGAAGACCGGTGCGGCGTTCGTGCCGGTGGATCCGACGTACCCGACCGAGCGGATCGCGCACATGGTGTCGGATTCCGGTGCGGTGCTGGGTATCACGCGGTCGGTCGAGCGTGAGGGGCTGCCGGGGTCGGTGTCGTGGCTGACGTTGGACGAGCTGGACCTGGACGCGGACTCGGTGGCGCCGGTTGACTTCCGTGAGGCTTCGCTCGCGAATCCGGCGTACATGATCTACACGTCCGGTTCGACGGGGAAGCCGAAGGGTGTGGTGGTGACGCACGCAGGCCTGGCGAACCTGGCGGCGGAGCGGCGCGAGCACTATCGGGTGACGGCGGATTCGCGGTTCCTGCACAACACCTCGCCGAGTTTCGACATGGCGGTGGGCGAGATGATCTCGGCGCTGTCGGCGTCCGCGACCCTGGTCATCACGCCGCCCTCGATTCTCGGAGGCGAGGACCTGTCGAACCTCATGCGCGAGCGGGGGGTCAGCCACGCGCTGATCACGCCGGCGATGTTGTCGTCGATGGACCCCGCCGGGCTGGCGGACCTCCTGGTGCTCGGCGTCGGTGGCGAGGCGTGCAACGCGGAGCTGGTGGCGCGATGGCAGCCGGGCCGGACCATGCTCAACGGGTACGGGCCAACCGAGGCGACCGACATCTCCACCGTGGGTGATCTCGAGGTGGGGCGTGCGGTCACGATCGGTGTCCCGGTGCGTGGCTTCGAGGTGATGGTGCTGGACGCGCGGCTGCGTCCGGTGCCGGTGGGGGTGTCCGGCGAGCTCTACGTGGCCGGTCCCGCGCTGGCCCGCGGCTATCATGGCAGGCACGCGCTGACCGCCGAGCGGTTCGTCGCGAATCCCTATGGTGCGCCCGGTGATCGGATGTACCGCACCGGTGACGTGGTGCGCTGGACCGGCGGCAGCGGAGCAGCAGGAGAGATGCCGTTCGTCGGCGAGCTCGAGTACAGCGGGCGCAGCGACCATCAGGTCAAGATCCGTGGCCATCGCATCGAGCTCGGCGAGATCGATGCGGCGATGCAGGACCATCCGGACGTCGAGTTCGCGGTGACCCTTGGCCGCCGGATGCCGAACGGGGACGCGGCGCTCGTGTCCTACCTCGTCGCGCGTGGCGGTGCGGCGCTCAGTCCCGACCGGGTCACCGCGTTCGTGTCGGAGTTCCTGCCGCGGTACATGGTGCCTGCGGCGATCGTCGAGATCGAGGCGGTCCCGCTGACGCCGACCGGAAAGCTGGACGAGAAGGCGCTGCCGACACCGGAATTCGCGTCCCGTGTGGTGCGCTACCGGGAGCCGGGCAGCCCGACCGAGTGGGCGGTCGCCGAGGCGTTCGCCGCGGTGCTCGGCGCGGACCGGGTGGGCGCGGATGACGATTTCTTCGATCTCGGCGGCAACTCGCTGTCGGCGATGCGGGTGCTCACGCACCTGCGGTCGGCGCTGGCGGCGCCGGTGTCGCTGCAGTGGCTTCTGGTCGATCCGACCCCGGCCTCGATAGCGGCGCGGATCGACGCATCGGATGGGCAGGCGGGCGACTCGGGTCTCGACATCGTGTTCCCGATCCGGGAGACGGGGACGGCCGAGCCGGTGTTCTTCGTCCACCCGATCGTCGGGTTGTCCTGGTGCTATACGGGATTCGCCGCACACATCGGCGCCGAGCGCCCGCTGTACGGACTCCAGGTGCCGGGTCTGCTGAGGGAGGAGGCGGAGCCTGAGTCGATCGACGAACTCGCCGCCCGCTACCTCCAGGAGGTCCAGCGGATCCAGCCGCAGGGCCCCTACCATCTCGTCGGCTGGTCGCTCGGCGGCGTGATCGCCCAGGCGATGGCCGTCGAGCTGCAGACGGCGGGGGAGCGGGTCGGCTCGCTGGTGCTGCTCGACAGCTACGCGGTTCCGGTGGGTGACCCGGGCGAACCGGTCCGTCCGGACGACCTGCTCGCCGGGCTCGGGATCGCGTCCGACGATCTCGGTGACCTCGACCCCGATCTGTTCGACCTCGCTGCGGTGCAGGGCCTCATCGACGGCGGATCGCTACCGGGACTGACCGGCGAACATGCGCGCCGGCTGTTCGCCGCGGCCGAGCGCAACGACGCGTTGATGGGTCGCCATCGCCCCGGAGTGTTCGACGGTGATGTGTTGGTGTTCACGGCCGCGGCGGATCCGGCGGGCGCTGCCGACACCTGGCGCCCGTTCGTGACGGGCGAGATCGACGAACACCCGGTCGAGGCGACGCACTGGCAGATGACATCCCCGTCGGCGATGGAGGCGATCGGGCCGGTGCTCGGCGACCACCTCGACGACGACCTCAGACAGACCAAGAGATTGGAGATCGACCGGTGAGAATGCGGAGTGCGGTGGCGGTCCTTGCCGCCGCCATCGTGATGGGGCTGGCCGCGGCGCCCGCGGCGGCTCAGGCCCCCGGTCCGGCGACACCGGTTGGCGCGGCGCTCGACCACATAGAGAAGGTCAGCGATCAGCGCTGGAACGTCTTCGTGCACTCGCCCTCGATGGACGAGGTGGTGGAATTGCAGGTGCTGCGCCCTGCGGACACCAGCGTTCCGCGCCCGACGCTGTACATGCTCAACGGCGCGGGCGGTGGCGAGGACGGCGCGAACTGGACACGCCAGACCGACATCGTCGACTTCTTCGGCGACAAGAACGTGAACGTCGTCATCCCCGTCGGCGGGTACATCAGCTACTACACCGACTGGCGCCGCGACGATCAGGAGCTCGGCCGCAACCAGTGGCAGACCTTCCTCACCCGGGAGCTGCCGCCGGTGCTGGACGCGGCGCTCGGCGCCAACGGGGTCAACGCGATCGGCGGGCTGTCGATGTCGGCGGGTTCGGTCCTCGACCTGGCCATCCAGACGCCAGGGCTCTACCGCGGCGTCGCCTCGTACAGCGGCTGCGCGATGACCAGCGACCCGGTCGGGCAGGCGCTGGTGCGCGTCGTGGTCGAGGGCGCGGGCGGCGGCGACACCCGCAACATGTGGGGTCCCACCGACGACCCGGAATGGGTCCGGCACGACCCCTACGTCAACGCCGAGAAGCTGCGCGGGCTCGAGCTGTTCATCTCGAGCGGCAGCGGGCTGCCGGGCCCGTTCGAGGAACCGGGCGCGACGCGGCCCGCCGCCTCACCGCCGTTGGAGGACCAGATCGTGGTCGGTGGGGCGATCGAGGCCGCGACCAACCACTGCACCCAGCGGCTGGTGCACCGGCTCGGCGAGCTCGGGATCCCGGCCGAGGTAGACCTGCGGCCGACGGGCACCCACTCGTGGGGATATTGGCAGGAAGCCCTGCACCGATCGTGGCCGGTACTGGCCCGCGCGCTCCGGCTCGAAGGCTAGAAGGGGTTGTAGACCCAGATCGGGCGGATCGGGTTGGCGAGCAGTTGGAGGTCGTGCGCGACGTTGTTCGTGTCGTACTGCTTGCACTCGTGGATTTGGGCGTAGTGGCCGTCGCCGCGGCACTCGATCTTTCGGGTGGCGCCGTACGGACTGAGGATGATCGGCTTGTAGGTGTTCGGGCCGATCAGCGCACCGGCATCGAGGGGCGCGACGAAGTAGTCGGTCCGGTCGCGAACCGCGTTGAAGCCGTACGGGTCGTCGGGCTCCGCGGCCGACGCGCCCGGGGCCAGCGCCAGCGCGGTGCCCACGACCAGTGCGGCCGTTGCCAGTGTGCGAGTGAACATGTGCGACCCCTTGTGACGGGGAGGGCTGATGCACCCTCCTGATCCGTTATCGGGACAACGCAGACCGATCGTTACGTTCGAGGAGCCTGGTCCGACTTCGCCTTCGCCTGCGCGGCGGTGGTCGCCGGGTGCACGGCGATCAGGCCGAGCCCCGCGCGGCGACGGCAATGCTTGGCCAGCTCCTCGTAGGCGGGCTTGCCGAGCAGCTCCGTCAGCTCGGGGGCGTAGCTCTGCCACACCGGCTTCGAACCGACGTGCGCGTCGGGCGATCCGGAGCAGTACCAGTGCAGGTCCTCGCCGCCCTCGCCCCAGCCCCGTCGGTCGTACTCGGTGATCACGGTCTTGAGGATCTGCGAGCCGTCCGGCCGCTCCACCCAGTCCTGGGTGCGACGGACGGGCAGCTGCCAGCAGACGTCCGGCTTGACCTCGAGCGGCTCGATGCCCTTGCGCAGCGCCATCGAATGCAGCGCGCAGCCGATCCCGCCCTCGAATCCCGGCCGGTTGAGGAAGATGCAGGCGCCCTGGTACCGCCTGGTGCGCAGCGCGGGCTCGTCGTCGAGGTCGTCCTCCTCGACGTAGCCCTTCTTGCCAAGGCCCTTCTCCATGAACTGCCAGTCGCGCTTTGTGAGCAGCTTCACTGACCGGTCGAGCTTGGCCTTGTCGTCGGAGTCGGAGAGGAAGGCGCCGTGCGAGCAGCAGCCGTCGTCCGGACGTCCCGGCACGGTGCCCTGGCACGCGGGGGTGCCGAACACGCAGGTCCAGCGCGAAAGCAGCCAGGTCAGGTCCGCCACCACGAGATGTTCGGCGTTGGCGGGGTCCACGAATTCGATCCACTCGCGGGGGAAGTCGGGGTCGACTTCCGGCGTCGGCTCCATCTTCGAATCGGGCGTGGTGTTGCCTGCTGTCACAAGTCTCGACGGTAGACCCAGTACCGTGGTCACGTGCGGTTAGGGGTACTCGACGTCGGAAGCAACACGGTTCATCTACTCGTGGTGGATGCCCACAGGGGCGCTCACCCGACGCCGATGAGCTCCACCAAGTCGACGCTGCGGCTCGCCGAGAACACCGACGACCGCGGCGACATCACCGCGGGCGGGGCCGACAAGCTGGTCGCGGCGGTGCGGGACTTCGCGAGCATCGCCTCGACCTCCGGATGCGGCGAGCTGATGGCCTTTGCGACCTCGGCGGTCCGCGACGCCACCAACTCCGAGGCGGTGCTGGCCCGCGTCCGGGACGAGACGGGGGTGGCGCTCGAGGTGCTGTCCGGCGTCGACGAGGCCCGGCTGACCTTTCTCGCGGTGCGGCGCTGGTACGGCTGGAGCGCAGGCCGGATCATGAACTTCGACATCGGCGGCGGCTCGCTGGAGCTGGCCTCCGGTGGCGACGAGGACCCGGACGTCGCGTTCTCCCTCCAGCTCGGTGCCGGACGGTTGACCCGGGACTGGTTGCAGGCCGACCCGCCCGGCAAGCGCAGGGTGGCGGTGTTGCGCGATTGGCTCGATGCCGAGCTGGTCGAGCCTGCCAAGGCCCTGCGTGCCGCGGGCGCACCGGATCGGGTGGTCGGGACCTCCAAGACGTTCCGGTCCCTGGCACGACTCACCGGGGCCGCGCCCTCCGCCGCCGGACCCCGGGTACAGAGGACACTGACTGCCAGCGGTCTTCGCCAACTGATCGCGTTCATTTCTAGGATGACGACGTCGGACCGCGCAGAATTGGAGGGTGTGAGCTCGGACCGATCCCAGCAGATCGTGGCGGGCGCACTGATTGCGGAGGCAAGCATGCGGGCACTGTCGGTGGACTCGCTGGAGATCTGCCCCTGGGCTCTGCGTGAGGGGCTGATCCTGCGGAAGCTGGATACCGAGATGGGCGGAGAACTGGTGGTGAGTGCGCGATGAGCGAAGGATCCGAGGACACCGGGCAGGTCTCAGTTGCCGAGCTGCTCGCCAGGAACGGCCAGCAGGTCGAGTCCCGCGGTGGACGTCGCCGTAGGGGAGTGGCAGGCGGCGGGATCAGCGTCGCCGAACTGACCGGCGAGATCCCCGTCGTCAGGCCTCCCGAGGATTCGCGGCACACGATTCCCGAGGTGCCCGAGGTATCCGTCGCGCCGCCCGCGCCCGTCGCGCCGCCCGCGCCCGTCGCGCCGCCCGCGCCCGTCGCGCCGCCCGAACCCGTTGCACCCCCGCACCCGCGCCGGTCACGCCGCCAGCACCAGCCGTCACCCCGTCGCCTCCCGCCCAGCCCCGGTCCCGGCGCGCCGACCGGACTCCGGTGCCACCGGTCGTCGCGCGGTACACCGTCCCCGAGAGGGAGCGCCCCACGATCCCGCCGGTCCCCGAGCCGCCGAAGGTCGAGGAGCCGAGGGTCGAGGCACCGAAGTTCGAGGCTTCGAAGGTCGAGCCGAAGTTCGAGGCGCCGAAGTACGAGCGAGTCGCGCCCCCATCCGCCCCCGTCACACCGCCCCCACGCCCGCGCCCCCGCGGCTCCGGCCCCCGTGATGCCGTCGCAGTACCGCGTGACCGCCACGCCCGATGTCACGTCCCCGGCCACCGCGGCCGCCCTGCCGCCGCAATACCGGTCCGGCGCCCTCGATCAGGTCGACGCCCAGCCCACGCAGGCCGAGAAGCCGAAGACCTCCATGCGTGCGCCGATCGCGGAGCAGCCGAAGACCGCGGCCATGCCGGTGGCGGAGGCTCCATCCGCCCCGCGTCCCGGTTTCGTCCCGTACACGCCCATCCGTGAGCCGGCACTGCTGTCCGGGTCCAGCCTCGAGGGCGACCTCATGCGGCAGGCCAGGGCCGCGGGCACCGCCCGTCGAGAGACGCTGGAGGAGGCAAGGGCGCTGGTGCACGTCACCGGCGAGATCCCGCGGATCGTGGTGCCGAAGACGTCCACGTTCAAGGAACAGGCATTCAGGGAATCGGCGCCCGAGGACCCGGTGCGCGAGGACCCGGTGCGCGAGGGCGCGGCGCGCAAGGACTCGGCGCCCGGGTCCGCGGAGTCGGAGGACCTCGCGGATCGGGAGCCGGACGAAGCGTTCGAGGACGCGCCCTCCGATCGAGACGACAAGCACGCGGCCCGCGAGTGGGCGGTCTTGATCGGTCAGGGCATCGTCGCCCTGCTGGTCGGTGGGCTGCTGTTCAAGGGCTTCGAGAAGCTGTGGGACGTGCTGCCCTGGGTGGCGCTGGTCCTCGCGGTGCTGGTGATCGCCGGCCTGGTGGCGGTGGTCCGGATCCTGCGGCAGACCGACGACATGGTGAGCCTGCTGATCGCGATCATCGTCGGTGTGTTCGTGACGATCGGTCCGCTCGCCTTCCTGCTCACGACCTGACCGAGGGTGGCGATGGACGGCACTCGAACCGGGACACGCAAGATCCTCGTCGGACTCTCGACTGCCTCGGTCTATCCGCAGAACACCGAGGCGGCGTTCGAGTACGCCGCCGAACTGGGGTACGACGGCATCGAATTGATGGTCTGGGCGGAATCGGTGAGCCAGGATCTGGACGCGGTCAAGGCGCTGGTCCGGAAGTACGCCGTCCCCGTGCAGGCCGTGCACGCCCCGTGTCTGTTGATCTCGCAGCGGGTGTGGGGCGCGGACCCGGCCGCCAAACTGGAGAAGTCGGTCCGCGCCGCCGAGGCACTCGGCGCGCGCACCGTGGTCGTGCACCCGCCGTTCCGTTGGCAGCGGAAGTACTCCGAGGGTTTCGCAGACCAGGTGCGCGAACTCGAGGAGCGCAGCGACGTCGCGGTCGCGGTGGAGAACATGTTCCCGATGCGCGCGGATCGCTTCTGGGGCAAGCGCGCGAAGTCGGCCGAACGGCTCGAGAAGAGGGGCGGGCCAGGCCCGGGTGTGTCCGCCTTCGCGCCGAGCTACGACCCCACCGACAGCGATCACGCGCACTACACGCTCGACCTCTCGCACACCGCGACGGCGGGCATGGACGCCCTCGCCCTGGCCGGGCGGATGGGTTCGGGCCTGACCCACCTGCACCTGGCGGACGGGCGGGGCGCGTCGGTCGACGAGCACCTGATCCCCGGGCACGGCAATCAGCCGTGTGCGCAGTTGTGCAGGCACCTCGTCGACAGCGGCTTCGACGGCCAGGCAGTGCTGGAGATCAACACCCAGAACGCGCGCACCCAGGCCGAGCGGTCGTCGATGCTCGCGCAGTCGCTCGCCTTCGCCCGCGAACACCTGTCGGTGAGCGCCCGGTCATAGGCGGTGGTCAGAGCGCGCCGACGCCCGCGGTGATCACCGTGATCCCCGCGACGATCAGCCCCGCAACCAGCACCCCGAAGCCGATCCACACCGATCGCATCCAGGCGTTCGGGCGTACGGGGTCAGCGCCGATCACGGAGAAGAAGAACCCGGCGGGGACGAAGATCGCTGCTGAGAGCACGAGGATCGAACCCGAGGCCGACCACCCAGGCGAGACGCCCGCGGCCTGGGTGAGCAGGGCGACCACGAGACCGAGGGTCACGAGGACCCCGGCGTGCGCGTGCCCGGCGCGGAACATCGTTTTCTGCAGGGCGTTGGCACCTTGCTTCCCGCTGACGATCCGGAGCATGAACGTGCCGCCGAAGGCGATACCGACGACGGTGAGAAGGGTGACGCCGACGACGATCGTGAGGATGGGGTCCATGGCGGGTCTCCTGGGTCGAGGGGTACTCTCGGATTGCCTGGATAGCGTTACTATCCAGTGATTGGATAGTAGAAGTATCCAATGTATCCGTCAACCGGGAGGACCCGATGCGCGTCTCCGAGCTCGTCGAGCGGTCGGGTCTTCCGCTGGCGACGATCAAGTACTACCTGCGTGAGGGCGTCCTGATGTCGGGCGAACCGACCAGCGCGACCCAGTCCAGCTACGGTCCGGAGCACCTGCGGCGGCTCGCGCTGATCAAGGCGCTGGCGGGGGCGGGGCTGCCGATCCACAAGATCCGCGCGATCATCCGCCTGACCGACGAACCCGTCGACGGGCTCTACGAGACCCTCGGGCGGGCGGTGGCCACGCTGCCGCCCTATCCCGACGACGCCGCGGACGCCGAGGCGCGCGAGCAGCCCCGGGCCCGTCGCCTGCTCGAACGGCTGGGGCAGGTCTACGACCCGGCCTTCCCCGCGGTCGGCCAGCTCGAGCGGGCGCTGAAGGCGGTCGAGGACGTCGGCATCCCGATGACCGACGAACGCATCGATGCCTATGGCAGGCACATCATGGGGATCGCGGAGGTCGACCTCGCGCTGATGCCGACCGGATCCACCCAGGCGGCCGTCGAGTACGCCGTGCTCGGCACCGCGATCTACGAGCCCGTGATCGCCGCGATGCGCAGGCTCGCCCACCAGGACATCGCTTCCAGGAGCTTGCCGCCGGCCGGAATCGCTCCGCCGGCCGGAGACATTTCAGTGAGTGCGCAGGACCCCCGAGAGGAAACCCGATGACCCAGCCCGCCACCCTCACCTCGACCCGCCCCTTCGCGGACCTGACCACGCTGACGGACCTGGGCGGCGGTGCCTTCGCCGCGCTGATCGACCCGATCTGGACCATCGGACCGAAGGTGCACGGCGGCTGCATGATGGCCCTGTGCGCGGCCGCCGCGCGCCAGGTGATCCGGGCGCCGCGCGAGGAGGCGGGCGCGGCCCGACCCGTCGACACGACTGCCATGCAGCCGATCGCGGTCAGCGCCAGCTACCTCAACGCACCCGACCCCGGCGAGGTGCGGCTGATCACCACCGTGCGCAAGCTCGGCAGGCAGGTGTGCCTGGTCGATGTGGACCTGATGCAGGGTGAGAAGGTCGCGGTGTCCGCGGCGGTGACGCTCGGCGTGCCGGACGTCGCCGACCCGCGGCATCAGGAGCCCCTCGCGTTGGCCGATCTGCCCGCCGCGCCACCTTCCGACGCGGTCCACATCACCCCCGACCATCCGATGGGGCAGATCGTGCACGTCGCGAAGGGCTGCGACCTGCGGGTCGATCCGTCCGCCGCGCTGTTCCTGTCCGGGCAGCAGGGTGACCCGGTGAACCGGATGTGGGTGCGCCCGTTCGCCGAGGACGAGGTCGACACCGACGTCGCGGTGCTGTTCGCCCTGATGACCGGCGACATCAGCGCCCCGGTGACGATGAACCGCGGCATGTTCGGATGGGCGCCAACCGTCCAGCTGACCACCTACCTGCGCCGGCTCCCCTCGCCGGGATGGCTGCGGGTGATGGCCAGCGCCACCGTGCTGGGCGACACCTGGTTCGAGGAGGACCATCTCGTCCTCGACGAGGCCGGGCACGCCGTGGTGCAGAGCCGTCAGCTGGCCATGATCCCGAAGGGCTGACAGGGGCCGGACCTCCGTCGCGGCCCCCGACGGCTGCATGGCAGGCTTGCGGGCATGACGAGAATTGCAGTGATCGGTGGCGGCAGGATCGGCGAGGCGCTGATCGCGGGTCTGCTTCAGGCGGGTCGCGCGCCGAAGGATCTGGTCGTCGCGGAGTCCTTCCCCGCGCGGGCGGCCGAGCTGACGGGCCTGTTCGGGATCCGGGCGACCACGATCGCGGATGCCGCCGAGGGTGCCGATGTCGTGGTCATCGCGGTCAAGCCGAACGACGTCGACTCCGTGATGGCCGAGCTGACGTCGGTCGAGCTGGACGGCGACCGCGAACAGCTGGTGGTCACGCTGGCGGCAGGCCTGCCGACCTCCCGGTACGAGGCCAAGC
Source organism: Rhodococcus sp. MTM3W5.2 (assembly GCF_001984015.1). NCBI lineage: Bacteria > Bacillati > Actinomycetota > Actinomycetes > Mycobacteriales > Nocardiaceae > Rhodococcus > Rhodococcus sp. MTM3W5.2. Next base: position 1,129,219 of record NZ_CP019572.1, read on the forward strand.
TGCCCGCCGGGTTCCCGGTGGTGCGCGTGATGGCCAACACGCCGATGCTGGTTGGCGAGGGGGTCAGCGCGATCGCCGGTGGGCGGTACGCGAAGGCGGAGCACCTCGCGCTGGTCACCGACATCCTCGCGTCGGTCGGCAAGGTGGTCGCGGTCGCGGAATCGCAGATGGATGCGGTGACCGCGGTGTCCGGGTCCGGGCCCGCCTATTTCTTCCTGATCGCCGAGGCGATGGTCGACGCGGGTGTCGGCCTCGGCCTGACCAGGGCCACCGCGACCGAGTTGGTCGTGCAGACGATGCTCGGCTCGGCGGCCATGCTCGACCGGTCCGGCGAGTCCGCTGCGGATCTGCGTGCCGCCGTGACATCACCGGGTGGCACCACCGCGGCCGCATTGCGCGAGCTCGAGCGGGGTGGGGTCCGGACCGCGTTCTACGAAGCGCTGGTGGCGGCGAAGAGCAGGTCCGCCGCTCTCGGTGGAGGTACCGAATAGATATTGGTACTCCACACCCGTCGCTGTAACCCCATCCGTCCCGCTAAGCTGATTACAGCACGTGCGTGTCTGTTCCGCCGGAGGGGAAGCCGGCGGCGCGAGACGTGCCGGAGGTATGTGGATTAATGGTGTCTACAAGTAAGTCGAAGGGGTCCAACCCCGACGGTCAACCCATGGTCGGCGGCACGCAGTTTCTCACCGTCGCCGAGGTGGCGGCGCTGATGCGGGTCTCCAAGATGACGGTGTACCGATTGGTGCACAACGGCGAGCTGCCCGCGGTGCGGGTGGGCCGGTCATTTCGAGTGCATGCGAAGGCGGTGCACGACTACCTGGAAACCTCGTATTTCGACGCGGGCTGAACCGGTCCTGACGTCCCTCGGATGCAGTATCCGGGGGATAACGGAAGCTCGGTTTCTGTGGAGCGAGGCCGCACCGGTACGATGATCACTTGTCGTGCCAGCCAGCCGGTGTCATCAGGCGCTGGGTTAGCAGATACGAGGCCGAGCGCCAGATTCGTAACGCACGCGTACGTCACCGGCGTGCGCAGGACCGCTAGAGAAGAACGTGAGGGACACCCGCCATGGGTTCAGTGATCAAGAAGCGACGCAAGCGCATGTCGAAGAAGAAGCACCGCAAGCTGCTTCGTAGGACGCGAGTGCAGCGTAGGAAGCTCGGTAAGTAAATCGCCGAGTTCGCAGGTGTGGGACCCAGTCCCTCCGATGCCCGTCACCGACAGGTGGCGGGCATCGCTGCATTCGGGGGCGACTAGGCGTACGTCCAGCATCGGGAGGATGAATATTCTTCCTTCGGGGTCATAAAATTGCAGGTAAACAGGTGTTTCGTACTCGTTAAGAGTCGTGCGGTTCTGGCCGGGTGTGGCTAGGCTCGCAGGTATGGCCCGACAGGCAGGGGTGGGGTGTGGAGGTAATGAGCGACCGCGGAGTGCAGCCGCCCGGTGTGGTGCTGGTGACCGGCGCCAGCCGGTTCCTCGGTGGATACCTGGTGGCAAGGCTTGCGCAGAATCCGAACATCGAGCGGGTCATCGCCGTTGACGCCGTGTCGCCGAGCAAGGACATGCTGCGGCGGATGGGACGCGCGGAATTCGTCCGGGCCGACATCAGGAACCCGCTCATCGGCAAGGTGATCCGCAACGCCAGGGTCGACACCGTGGTGCACGCCTCGTCGATCCCCAAGGCCCCGAAGTCCGGCAGCAGGGCCGCCATGAAGGACATGAACGTCCTCGGCGCCATGCAGTTGTTCGCGGTGTGCCAGAAGTCTCCGGACGTCCGCAAGGTGGTGGTGCGCTCGTCCGGTGCGGTCTACGGCGGTAGCGCGCGGGACCCGGCGAAGTTCACCGAGGAGATGAGTGCCCGCACGCCCCCGCGCGGCGCGTTCGCCCGCGACATCATCGAGATCGAGGGATACGCGCGCAGCCTCGGGCGTAGGCGGCCGGAGATCGCGGTCTCGTTGCTCAGGATGGCGCCGCTGATCGGTCCGCGGATGAGCGGGCCCGTGTCGCGGTACCTGAACTCGCCGGTGGTGCCGACGGTCCTCGGCCGCGATCCCCGGATGCAACTCCTGCACGAGGAGGACGCGCTGGCCGCACTCGAGCGCGCCACGGTCTCCGGTCCCGCGGGAACCTTCAACATCGCGGCCGACGGCGTGGTGATGCTCTCCCAGGCGGTCCGGCGGGCGGGTGGCCTCGCGGTGCCGGTGCCCTCGCAGCTGTTCCGGACCATAGGGCGGGCGCTGATGGGACCCTCGATGCGGGACTTCACCAAGGAGCAGCTCGACTACTTCCACTTCGGCTGTGGTTTCGACACCGGCCGGATGCGGGCGGAACTGGGCTTCGAGCCGCGGTGGACGACGATGCAGGGACTGGACGATCTGATCAACGGGGCCGGGATCAGCCCGATGATCAGCGAGGACTGGCTTCGGTCGGTCGAATCACGGGTGCAGCAGTTGGTCGGAGTCGGGGGAGAGCAGCGATGAGTGATGTGGCCAAGGTGATCCCGTTGCACGACGCCGCAGGGCGCCGGGCTCGGCCTGCGCCTGCCGTGCCGCAGGGCGGCGAGGCCCTGCCCGAGCCGCGCCCGCTGTTCGGTGTCCCGCAGCAGGCGTCGCCGTCGCTGCCCGGTGTGGTGCTCGAGTCGGCCAGGGACCTGGTGGCCGACCCGGTGGTCGCGATCGCGGAGTTCCTCCGCCGCAGGCTCACCGGCGACTACCAGGTCGACGAGTTCGGATTCGACCCGCATTTCACCGAGAACGTCTGGCTGCCGATACTCCGGCCGCTGTTCGACAGCTGGTTCCGCGTCGAGGTGCGCGGAATCGAGAACGTGCCCTCCGAGGGTGGTGCGCTGGTGGTCGCGAACCACGCGGGCGTGGTCCCCATCGACGGGCTGATGACCTCGGTGGCGATGTTCGACCACCATCCGGCGCATCGCCCGCTGCGGATGCTCGCAGCCGATCTCGCCTTCGAGATGCCGGTCGTCGGCAACATCGCGCGCAAGGCCGGACACACCCTGGCCTGCAACCCGGATGCCGAGCGGCTGTTGCGGACCGGCGAGGTGGCTGCGGTCTTCCCCGAGGGATTCAAGGGGATCGGCAAACCGTTCAGCGAGCGGTACAAGCTGCAGCGCTTCGGCAGGGGCGGGTTCGTCAGCGCGGCGCTGCGCACCGGCGCCCCGATCGTGCCGTGCTCGATCGTCGGCTCGGAGGAGATCTACCCGAAGATCGGCGACCTCAAGTCGCTGGCGCGGCTGCTGGGGATGCCGTACTTTCCGGTGACGCCGTTCTTCCCGCACCTGGGTCCGCTGGGACTGATCCCGCTGCCGTCGAAGTGGTACATCGAGTTCGGTGAGCCGATCCAGACCGACTCCTACGACGCGGTGTGCGCGGAGGACCCGATGGTGACCTTCGAGCTGACCGACCACGTTCGGGAGACCATTCAGCAGACCCTCTACCGGCTGCTCGCTCAGCGCCGCAACGTGTTCCTGGGCTGAATCGGGAGTTTCGTCCGGGATCGGTTGCCCGGCAAGTGAACCCGCGTCGCGGCCGCCGGTTCCCCTTGCTGGCCTGGTGATCGCCCTGTCGTTGTGCTTTGGTGGGACAGGGGGGCTCGACAGGGAGCCACGCCATGGCCAGGTCATTCCGCGGGATCACCAACCTCGACATTCGCGACTCGGTTCCCGACTGGGGCCCGTACGAACAGCCGAGGGCGCCGCAGGGCGCACCGAACGTGCTGTACATCGTGCTCGACGACCTGGGTTTCGGGGCGCTGAGTTGCTACGGCGGCCCCATCGAGACGCCGAACATCGACCGGATCGCGGCAGGAGGGCTGCGCTACAGCCAGTGGCACACCACCGCCCTGTGCTCGCCGACCCGCTCCTGTCTGCTCACCGGCCGTAACCACACCGTCAACGGCATGGGCTGCATCAGCGAGGCGTCGATCGGGTTCCCCGGCGCCAACGCCCACGTCCCAGGGGAATGCGCCACCCTCGCCGAGGTGCTCGTCGAACGCGGTTACAGCACCGCGATGGTCGGCAAGTGGCACCTCTGCGCGGCCGACGAGATGAACCTGGCCTCGAGCAAGGCGAGCTGGCCGATCGGCAGGGGCTTCGAGCGGTTCTACGGATTCCTCGGCGGCGAGACCAACCAGTGGCACCCGGACCTGGTCCACGACAATCACCCGCTGGAGCCGCCCGCCCGGCCGGAGGAGGGCTACCACCTCGGTGTCGACATCACCGACAGGGCGATCGAGTTCCTCGACGACGTGAAGACGATCGCGCCGGACCGGCCGGTGTTCCTCTACTACGCGCCCGGCTGCGCGCACGCCCCGCACCACGTGCCGCACGAGTGGGCGGACCGCTACCGCGGCCGGTTCGACGCAGGTTACGAGGCGATGCGTGACGAGATCCTGGCCCGGCAGAAGGAGATGGGCCTGGTCCCGCCGGAGGCCGAACTCCCGCCGCTCAACCCGATCGGCACCCCTGAGTCCCGCCGCGGACCAGACGGCCAGCCGTTTCCGATGCTGGACCACACCCGGCGCTGGGACACGCTCTCCGACGACGAGAAGCGGCTGTTCGTGAGGATGGCCGAGGTGTACGCCGGCTTCGTCTCGCACTGCGACGACCAGATCGGGCGCCTGCTGGACTACCTCGAGGACATCGGGCAGCGCGACAACACCATGGTCGTGCTGGTCTCCGACAACGGTGCCAGCGGCGAGGGCGGTCCCGACGGCTCGGTCAACGAGAACAAATTCTTCAACGGCGTGCCCGACGACCTGGCCGAGAACATGGCCATGCTCGACGAGCTGGGCGGATACCGGACCTACAACCACTATCCGAACGGCTGGGCGATGGCATTCGACACCCCGTTCAAGTTGTGGAAGCGCTACTCGTTCAATGGCGGCACCTGCGATCCGTGCATCATCTCGTGGCCTGCGGGGATCGCCGCCCGAGGCGAGATCCGTGACCAGTACCACCACGCCATCGACCTGATGCCGACGGTGCTCGACTGTCTCGGCATCGAGATGCCGGACACGGTCAAGGGGTACACCCAGCACCCGATCCAGGGTGTGAGCATGCGCTACAGCTTCGATACCGCAAGCATCCCCAGCGCTCGGCACACCCAGTTCTATTCGATGCTCGGCACCCGTGGCATCTGGCACGACGGCTGGAAGGCCGTCACCACCCACCCGGCGATCAGCGGGTGGGGTCACTTCCAGGACGACACCTGGGAGCTCTACCACACGGACGTCGACCGCACCGAGCTGCACGACCTCGCGGACACCGAGCCGGGCAGGCTCGCGGAACTGATCGGACTGTGGTTCCACGAGGCGGGCGCCAACCGGGCGCTGCCGCTCGACGACCGGTACCCGGTCGAGATCCTCATGACGCCGCGCCCGCGGCCTGCCCCGCTCCGCACCAGGTACGTCTACCGGCCCGGCGGCGCCGCCGTGCCCGAGTCGGTGGCGGTGGCAGTTCGCAACCGCTCGTACTCGCTGGGGGCGCTCGTCGGCCTGCCGTCCCCAGGCGCCTCGGGGGTGCTGTTCAAGCAGGGCGGCCGCTTCGGCGGGCACGCGCTCTACGTCCGGGACAACCGGCTGCACTACGTCTACAACTTCCTCGGCAGCGAGCAGCAGCTGATCAGCGCAACCGAGGAGCTGCCCATCGGCGACCGCGTGATCCTCGGCGCCTCGTTCGACAAGGACGGCGAGGACCCGCCGGGTACCGCGCGAGGCCTGCTCAGCCTCTATTACGGCGACCGGAGGGTCGGGGAGGGCCGGATCCGGACCCAGCCGGGCGTGTTCGGTCTGGGCGGCACCGGGCTCACCATCGGCCGCGACGACGGCGAACCGGTCACCGACGACTACCCGGGCGCCGCGCCGTGGGCCTTCGCAGGCGGCACGCTGAACCGGGTGGTCGTGGACGTCAGCGGCGAGGCCTACATCGACCTCGAGCACGCGGCCGCGGCGATGCTGTCGAGGGAATAGCGGAACAGCGGCTCCGCACGGTTGCGTCAGTGCTTGCGGCGGCTGATCACGGCGGCCAGCGCGCCGCCAACCGCGCCGAGCGCGAGCGCGGTCGGGACGCCGATCTTCGCCGCCTTCCGCCCCGTGCGGTAGTCGCGGATCTCCCACCCTCGGTTGCGCGCGACCTCCTTGAGGTCGGCGTCCGGGTTGATGGCCACGGCGGTGCCGACGAGCGAGAGCATCGGCACGTCGTTGTGGCTGTCCGAGTACGCCGTGCAGCGCTTGAGGTTCAGGCCCTCGCGCACGGCCAGGGTCCGGACCGCGTGCGCCTTGCCCGCGCCGTGCAGGATGTCGCCGACCAGCCTTCCGGTGAACTTGCCGTCCTCGCTCTCGACGACGGTGCCAAGCGCGCCGGTCAGCCCGAGCCGCTTCGCGATGACCTGGGCCAGTTCCACCGGGGTCGCGGTCACCAGCCACACCTGCTGCCCGGCGTCGAGGTGCATCTGCGCCAGCGCCCTGGTGCCCGGCCAGATCTTGTCGGCGATCAGCTCGTCGTAGATCTCCTCGCCCAGGCGGGAGAACTCCGCGGTCTCGCGGCCCGCGATGAAGGCCAGCGCGCGTTCCTTGCCGCTGGCGACGTCGTCGCTGTTCTCCTTGCCGGTCACCCGGAACTTGAGTTGCTGCCAGCCGAACCTGGCCATGTCGGCGAGCGAGATGTACTTGCGGGCGGCGAGGCCCCGGGCGAAGTGGATGATCGAGGCGCCCTGGACCATGGTGTTGTCCACGTCGAAGAACGCCGCTGCGGTCAGGTCGAGCGGCACGCCGCCCTCGGTGCCGCCGGTGCCGAGTTCGCCGCCAGCCACGGCTTCGCTCGTCGCCGCCTCGTGCAAGGCGATGGCGGCGTCCGCGCTGGCCTCGCCTGCGAGGCTGGCCCGCAGCTGGGCGTCGCTTGGCCCCAAGGGGTTCCTGCCGCGTCGGCGGGGACGCTTGGCGTCGAGCCAGCCGGCGCCCACTCCCGAGCCGGTCGGACCAGATCGACCAGGCACTCATACCTCCTGTGTTCGTCCAACTGCGGCCCACCCTATCCCCAGCCTCGGGGGCGCACCGGGTGGATCGCCGCCCGCGTGGCCGCTGTGACTTGCGTCTCCGCGGGCGGCCCGCGGAAGCCGCAGGTGACGGTGGCACAGTGGACCCATGGCCGACCCCGCACACACCATCACCCTGCTGACCCGGGCCGGCTGCGGCTCCTGTGACGTAGCGCGCACTCAGCTGCTGCGCTTGTGTGAGGAATTCGGCGTCGAACTCGAATCGGTCGACGTCGACGTGGCCGCGGCGACCGATCCCGAGCTGCGCGCCGAGTACGGCGACCGGCTGCCGGTCGTCCTGCTCGACGGCCGTGAGCACAGTTACTGGGAGGTCGACGAGCCTCGGCTGCGATCGGATTTGACAATCTGAGGCCGACCTGACACCCCTCGCATCCGGACGCCGCGCAGGTCGCAGCGGGTGAATCCGGAATCCGGCGACTTTGTGCATGGGTTCACAAGCAGTTACCGTGGTGTGAACAGTCCCCCCGGATCAGCGTGAGAACCGGCCATGTGCATGGCCGGACGAGGAGCCACCAACGTGACCGAACAGCACCAGCCGCATGGGTTCTCTGCCCGTGGCGTCGCAGGGGCTGAGAACGCGTCCCGTTCAGGGACCGACAGCACAGTCCGTTCGGGGACCGACAGCGCAGTTCGTCCCGGTGCCGACGTCGCCCGCGCGGACACGACGGTTCGGGACCTGCCGCAGGCCACCGTCACCCGGCTCGCCACCTATCTGCGGGTCCTCGGCGTGATGGCCGACGACGGCACGCTCATCGTCTCCAGCGAGGAACTCGCGACCGCGGCCGGTGTCGGCTCCGCGAAGCTGCGCAAGGACCTCTCGTTCCTCGGCCCGAACGGGGTCCGCGGCGTCGGGTACGACGTCACCAAGCTGCGCGCCCGGATCGAGGCCGCGCTCGGACTGGACCGCGGCCACCAGGTGGTGCTGGTCGGCGTCGGCAGCCTGGGGCAGGCCCTTGCCCGTTACGGCGGGTTCGGCCGTCGCGGATTCACGATGGTCGGCCTGTTCGACCGAAATCCCGACCGGATCGGCAGTACCGTCGACGCGCTGACCGTTCGCGACGTCGCCGAGCTCGAGGCCGCGTGCCGCGAGCTGGACGCAACCATCGGGGTCATCGCGACCCCGGACGAATCTGCCCAGGAGGTGTGCGACCTGCTGGTGAATGCCGGTGTGCGCTGCATCCTGAGCTTTGCGGCCTCGCCGCTCGATGTCCCGAAACACGTCGAGATCCGCCGAGTGGATCTCGCCGTGGAGATGCAGGTGCTGTCCTTCCACAGCGCCCGCAACGCCGAAACCGAGCCCGCTGCGGCCTCGGCGGCGGTGGGGCTCCGCACGGCACGCTCGGCTTCGTCAGGCTCGGGTTCGACAACGAATGGATCGGTGATGGCACCGTGAGTGTTCTCCTGGTCGGGATCTCGCATCGCAGCGCTCCCGTCTCCGTCCTCGAGCGGGTCGCCATCGGCGACACCGATCGGCCGAAGCTGATCGACAAGATGATGAGCTCGGACCATGTCTCCGAGGTCATGATCGTCTCCTCCTGCAACCGGGTGGAGATCTACGCGGTTGTGGACGCCTTCCACGGCGCGCTCTCCGACGTGGGCGAGTTGCTGGCCGGGCACTCCGGTATGGACCTGCCGGACCTGACCAAGCACGCATACGTGCGCTACAGCGAGGCGGCAGCCGAGCACCTGTTCGCGGTCGCCAGCGGCCTCGACTCGATGGTCGTCGGCGAGCAGCAGATCCTCGGCCAGATCCGGACCGCCTACGCGATCTCCGACAACCAGCAGGCCGCGGGCCGGGTGCTGCACGAGCTGGCTCAGCAGGCGCTGCGGGTCGGCAAGCGGGTGCACTCCGAGACCGGGATCGACCGCGCGGGCGCCTCGGTGGTGTCGGTAGCCCTCGACCGCGCCGCGGACCTGCTCGGTGACGGGCTCGCCGGGCGTACCGCCGTCGTGGTGGGCGCGGGCTCGATGGGTGGGCTGTCCGTCGCGCACCTGACGCGGGCCGGGATCGGGCGCGTCATCGTCGCCAACCGCACCAGGGAACGGGCCGAGCGCCTCGCCGACACCGTGCGGGCCTCCGGGGTGGACGGCGCGACCGTCGACCTGGCCGACCTGCCGTCCGCGCTCGCCGAGGCGGACGTGATGGTGACCTGTACCGGCGCGGTCGGTGCCGTGGTCACCCTCGCCGACGCGCACGTCGCGCTGGCGAAGCGGGACTCCACGCAGCGGCCGCTGGTGATTTGCGACCTCGGGCTGCCCCGCGACGTGGAGCCCGCGATCGCCGGACTGCCCGGCGTGAGCATCTTCGACATGGCGGCCCTGCAGCGCGATCCGGCGGCAGGCGCGGCCGCCGCGGACACCGAGGCGGCCCGCGAGATCGTCGCAGGCGAGCTCGCCACCTACCTGGCCGGACAGCGTCTGGCCGAGGTCACCCCGACCGTCACCGCCCTCCGCCAGCGCGCCGCCGACGTGGTGGAGGCCGAGCTGCTGCGGCTGGACTCGCGCCTGCCCGGGCTTGAGGATCCGCAACGCGACGAGGTCGCGCGCACCGTGCGTCGCGTCGTCGACAAGCTGCTGCACGCGCCGACCGTCCGGGTCAAGCAGCTGGCCAGTGCCCCCGGCGGCGACTCCTACGCGGCCGCGCTGCGTGAGCTGTTCGAGCTGAGCCCCGGGTCAGCCGAGGCCGTCGCGACGCCGATGGAGATGCGCGCGGTCGAACTCGCTGACGATTTCACGGCAGGCCACGAGGCCGAGGCGATGGACGTATGGAAGGGGATGCAGTCATGAGTGCAACCACCGCATCCACCAGGGACACCACCGCGGAGCAGGCCCCCGCGGCCACTCTGCGCATCGGCACGAGGGGCAGCCTGCTGGCCACCACTCAGGCCGGCACCGTCCGGGACGCACTGATCGCCGCGGGCCACCCCGCCGAGCTGGTGATCGTCAAGACCGCGGGCGACCAGTTCTCCGGCCCGGTCGAGAAGATCGGCGTCGGCGTGTTCACCGCCGCGCTGCGCGAGGAGCTCGCCGCCGGACACGTCGACATCGCCGTGCACTCGTTCAAGGACCTGCCCACCGCCCCCGACGAGCGCGTCGTCATCGCCGCCGTGCCCGGACGCGAGGACCCGCGCGACGCGCTGGTGGCGCGTGACGGGATGGTGCTCGGTGAGCTGCCCGCGGGCTCCCGGATCGGGACCTCCGCGCCGCGGCGCATCGCCCAGCTGCGGGCCCTCGGACTCGGCCTGGACATCCAGCCCTTGCGCGGCAACCTCGACACCAGGATCGGCAAGGTCGCCGACGGCGAGCTCGACGCGGTCGTCGTCGCGCGGGCGGGGCTCTCGCGGATCGGCAGGCTCGACGTGATCACCGAGTCGCTGGAGCCGGTGCAGATGCTGCCCGCCCCAGCACAGGGCGCGCTTGCCGTCGAATGCCGCGCGGGTGACACCGCGCTGATCGCCATTCTCGCCGAGCTGGACGACGCGAGCGCCCGCGCCGCCGTCACGGCGGAGCGCGCGCTGCTGGCCGAGCTCGAGGCCGGATGCACGGCCCCGGTCGGCGCGATCGCGGAGATCGTGGAGTCCATCGATGACGACGGCCGGGTGTTCGACGAGCTGTCGGTGCGCGGCTGTGCGGCCGCGCTCGACGGCTCCGATTCGATCCGGGCCTCGACGGTCGGACCGCCGGATCGCGCCGAGGAACTCGGTCGCGAGGTTGCCCGCGAACTGCTCGACCTGGGCGCCCGCGCCCTGATGGGCCCGGCGACCGAGCGCGAGACGGAGGGCGGACCGACCGATGAGTGAGTCATTGCCGTCGGCGCGCTCTTCGAAACCGCGCGCCCATTCCCATGTCCCTGACATTGCTCGACACATGAACGCACTGGAGAACAACCGATGAGCCGAGTCCGCAAGAACACCCCCGGACGGATCCTGTTCGTGGGCTCCGGCCCGGGCGACCCGGCGCTGCTCACCGTCCGGGCGCGGGACGTCCTCGCCGCCGCCACCCTGGCGTTCACGGACCCCGACGTCGACAAGGGCGTCACCGCGCTTGTCGGCACCGGACTGCTGGTGAAGGGCGAGGAGATCGACCCCGAGAACCCGCCGTTCGAGGTGCGCCCCGCGCTCGGCGAGCCGGCCGAGGTCGCCAAGACCCTGGTGGCCGAGGCCAAGAACGGGCACGACGTGGTCCGCCTGGTCTCCGGCGACCCGCTCACAACCGATTCGGTGATCGCCGAGGTCACCGCGGTGGCGCGGACCCAGGTGCAGTTCGAGATCCTGCCGGGCCTGCCCGCAGGCTCCGCGGTGCCGAGCTACGCGGGCATGCCGCTCGGCTCCGGTCACACCGAGGTCGACGTGCGCGGCGAGGTCGACTGGGCCGCGCTGGCCGCGGCGCCGGGACCGCTGGTGCTGCACGCCACCGCGGGTCACCTCGCGGAGACCGCGAGCGAGCTGGTCGAGAACGGCCTGGCCCCACAGACGCCCGCCGCGATCACCGTCCGCGGCACCACCTGCCAGCAGCGCACCGTCGAGGCCACCCTCGCGACGCTGAACGAGGCCGGCTCCGAGCTGGTCGGTTCGCTGATCGTGACCGTCGGCAAGGTGGTCAGCCAGCGCAGCAAGATGTCCTGGTGGGAGTCGCGCGCCCTGTACGGCTGGACCGTCCTGGTGCCGCGCACCAAGGAGCAGGCCAGCGAGATGAGCGATCGCCTCGTCACGCACGGCGCCATCCCCATCGAGGTGCCCACGATCGCGGTCGAGCCGCCGCGTAGCCCCGCGCAGATGGAGCGCTCGGTCAAGGGCCTGGTCGACGGCCGCTACCAGTGGGTGGTCTTCACCTCCACCAACGCGGTGCGTGCGGTCTGGGAGAAGTTCGAGGAGTTCGGACTCGACGCCCGCGCGTTCTCCGGCGTCAAGATCGCCTGCGTCGGCGAGGCCACCGCGGACAAGGTGCGTTCGTTCGGCATCAACCCCGAGCTGGTGCCGTCCGGGGAGCAGTCCAGCGAGGGCCTGCTGGCCGAGTTCGCGCCTTACGACGACGTGTTCGATCCGGTCAACCGGGTGCTGCTGCCCCGCGCCGACATCGCCACCGAGACCCTGGCAGAGGGGCTACGCCAGCGCGGCTGGGAGATCGACGACGTCACGGCCTACCGCACCGTCCGGGCGGCGCCGCCGCCGGCCGAGACCCGCGAGATGATCAAGACCGGTGGGTTCGACGCGGTCTGCTTCACCTCGTCCTCGACTGTGCGCAACCTGGTCGGCATCGCGGGCAAGCCGCACGCCCGCACGCTGGTGGCGTGCATCGGGCCGAAGACCGCGGAGACCGCGATCGAGTTCGGCCTCCGGGTCGACGTGCAGCCCGAGACCGCTCAGGTCGGCCCGCTTGTGGAGGCGCTCGCAGAGCACGCCGCCCGGCTGCGTGCCGAGGGTGCGCTGCCGCCCCCGCGCAAGAAGTCCCGTAGGCGCTAGGCGCTGACGCGCCCGTGAGTCCTTCTGGTCCCGATGCGGGCCAGAAGGACTCACAGGCCCGACGAAGGAGGGCATCCATCTTTCCCGCCGAACGTCCCCGACGCCTGCGCGCCACCCCGGCGCTGCGTCGCCTTGTCGCCGAGACCTCGCTGGAGCCACGGCATCTGGTGCTGCCGATGTTCGTTGCTGATGGCATCGACGAGCCGCGCGAGATCAGCTCGATGCCGGGCGTCTTCCAGCACACCCTCGACTCCCTGTCCCGCGCCGCCGCCGAGGCGGTCGAAGCGGGTGTCGGCGGGCTGATGCTCTTCGGTGTCCCCCGGACCGAGGACAAGGACGCCAACGGTTCGGGTGCGACCGATCCGGACGGCATCCTGAACCGGGCCCTGCGCGTGCTCCGCGCCGAGCTGGGCGACTCCACCGTGATCATGGCGGACACCTGCCTCGACGAGTTCACCGATCACGGCCACTGCGGGGTGCTCGCGGCGGACGGCCGGGTCGACAACGACGCGACACTGACCCGCTACGTCGACATGGCGGTCGCGCAGGCCGAGTCCGGGGCGCACCTGCTCGGGCCGAGCGGAATGATGGACGGACAGATCGCCGCGATCCGCGAGGGTCTCGACGACGCGGGCCATCAGGACACGGGCATCCTGGCGTACTCCGCCAAGTACGCGTCCGCCTTCTACGGACCCTTCCGCGAGGCCGTCGGGTCGTCGCTGTCCGGGGATCGCCGCACCTACCAGCAGGACGCCGCCAACCGGCGCGAGTCGCTGCGCGAGGTCGACCTGGACCTGGACGAGGGCGCGGACATGGTGATGGTGAAGCCGGCCATGTCGTACCTCGACGTGCTGCGGGAGGTCGCCGACATGTCCACGGTTCCCGTTGCGGCCTACCAGATCTCGGGTGAGTACTCGATGATCACCGCCGCCGCGCAGAACGGCTGGATCGACCGCGACGCCGCCGTGCTGGAGTCGCTGCTCAGTATCCGTCGCGCGGGTGCGGACATCGTGCTGACCTACTGGGCCGCCGAGTTCGCAGCCCGGTTGTGATGGTTACGGTGGTGTCATGACCGCCCCATGGCCGCCAGCGCCCCCGACCGGCCCCGTCGCGCAGGACCCGCGACCCGCGGCGCCCGTCGACGTGGGTACCGCCTTCCAGTTGCTGTGCGGGGTCGCCGCTCTCGGTGTGGTGAACCTCTTCGCCACCCTCGCGATGGTGGCCGCGGATCGGAAGACCTTCGCCGATCAGCTGATCAAGGACGTGCACGCCCAGGATCCGACGGTGGAGATCAGCACCTCGGCGGCCGAGGGTCTGCTGCTGGTCGGGCTCGGCGTCACCGCGCTGCTCGGGCTGGCGCTGACCGGCCTGTACCTGCTGTTCGTGTTCAAGATGCGCAGCGGCAGGAACTGGGCCCGGATGCTGGTCACCATGATCGGCGTGACGATGGTCTTCTTCGCGATCCCCGCGCTGTTCGGGCTCGGCGCCGGTGGCGGCGTTGCCGGGATGGTCGCGGGCGGGGCGGGCATCCTGCAGGCGGTGCTGTCCGTCGGTGCGGTGATCCTGATGCACCGGAGCGAGTCGAACCGGTACTTCGTGCCCGGACCGAAGGCGCAGTAGCCGTCGTGGGTGACGCGCGGGCCCGTCCTCGCCCTGTCGATGTCGCGTACTGGCTGTGGCTGGTCTGTGCGGCGCTGCTGGTGCTCTTCGGGCTGCTGGCCCTGACGTCTCCCGGCACCGCCATACGGGAGGAACTGGTGGCGCGCGGTGCGAACCCCGACAGCGTGGACGAGTTCATCGTGCTGCTGCGTGGCTCCGGCGCCGTCTCGCTGCTCACCGGGCTCGGCGTCGGGCTGATGGCGGGGCCGACCAGGGCGGGGGATCCGCGTTTTCGGCGGGCGGTCGTCGCGCTGTCGGCGGTGTTCTTCGTGCTGCAGCTCGGGCTGCTGGCGACCGGTCTCGGTCAGGTGCCGACGCTGCTGGTCTCGCTGCTCGCGCTGGTGGCCGGCGTGCTCATCTATCTGAGGTCCTCGGCGGAGTGGTTTGCCGGTGAGTGACGCGGCCGAGCCGATCCTGTTCGAGGAACCGGGCGGACGGTGGTGGCTGGTCGCACTCGGCCCTGCGCTGTGCCTGGTCGTGCTCGTCGTGGAGGCGATCATCGGTTCGGGTGTGCACTGGCTCGGGTTGGTGCTGTTCTCCGTGCTGCTCGCGGGGTTGGTCTCCCTTCAGGTGGTGGCGGCCCGGCGGCACGCGAGTGTGCTGCTCACCCCGGCGGTGCTGCGCAACGGCGCCGAGACGCTCGAGGTGGCCGATATCGCCCTGGTCCTGCCCGAGGCGGATCCGTTCGCCGAGGATCTGGAGCCGTGGGAGACCGCCCCCTCTCTCGGCGAGCTGTCCGGGGTGCCGCGACGCCGCACCGCGATCGGCTTGCGGCTGCGGGACGGCTCGGTGGTGCGGGCGTGGGCGCGGGACGGTGACGGGTTGCGGACCGAATTGGAGCTGCTGGTGGCGGACGAGGCGGAGGACGGTGAGCGGTGAGCGAACGGATGACGCGGATCGTGGAGCTGGGCCTGGCGGTGCTCGCGACCGCGGCCGCGGTCTGGTGCTGGAATCGGGGCGTGCAGACCTCGGACTTCGCGCCCGCGATGGACGGTGCGCCCGCGTTCACCGGCACGCACTACTCGGGCACCTGGATCGGGGCGGCGACCGCGCTGGTGATCGTGGCCGGCTTGTTGGTGATCGATGTGGTCAGGAGGCGGGACCGCGGCGGACCGCAGTGACCGGTCGAACAGCGGCCCACCCTGGCAGCTAGTACCCACGGGGGTATGGTAGGGGCATGAACGGATACTCCCCGGAGAAGGACGACCTCCTCAAGCGGCTTCGCCGCATCGAGGGACAGGTCGCGGGCATCTCGCGGATGGTGGACGACGACCGGTACTGCATCGACATCCTGACCCAGGTGTCGGCGGCAACGAAGGCGTTGCAATCGGTCTCGCTGAAACTGATGGACGCGCACCTCGCGGGCTGCGTCGTCGAGGCGGCCAAGAAGGGCGGCCCGGAGGCCGACGCGAAGGTCAAAGAGGCCTCGGACGCGATCGCCCGCCTCGTCCGGTCCTAGGAGAGGCACTGATGCAGACCACGTACACCGTCACGGGCATGACCTGCGGGCACTGCGTCGCCTCGGTCACCGAGGAGGTCGGCGCCATCGCCGGTGTCACCGAGGTGCTCGTGGACCTGGCCACCGGAGCGGTCCGTGTGACCAGTGAGTCCGAGCTCGACCCGCAGGCCGTCGCCGAGGCGGTCGAAGAGGCGGGCTACGAGCTGGCGCCATGACCGCCGCCGGCCGTGGCGCGCTGGACACCGTCGACGTCGCGGAGCGCGAGCTCGACCTCGATCTCGGCGGGATGACGTGCGCCTCCTGCGCGAACCGGATCGAGCGCAAGCTGGCGAAGATCGACGGTGTCCGCGCCACCGTCAATTTCGCCACCGAGCGGGCCCACGTTCGCTATCCGGCGGGCGTGCAGCCCGCCGAACTGGTGTCCGCGGTCGAGTCTGCGGGGTATTCCGCGGCCGTGTCGATGCCTGCGGGCCCCGCCGCTGCCGGGCCCGCGGAACCGGCGCCGGATCACCTCGGCAGCCGCCTGGCGATCTCGGCGGTGGCGGCCGTCCCGGTCGTCGCGCTCTCGATGATCCCGGCGCTGCAGTTCGACTACTGGCAATGGGTGGCGCTGGCGCTGACCACCCTGGTGGTGTTCTGGGGCGGCTATCCGTTCCACCGGGCGGCGCTGACGAACGCCCGTCACGGCAGCTCGACGATGGACACGCTCGTCTCGCTCGGCACCCTTGCCGCGTACGGATGGTCGTTGTGGGCGTTGGTGTTCGGTACCGCGGGGCAGATCGGGATGACCCACGAGTTCACGCTGCGGTTGGGCGCGCACGACCCGTCGGGACAGATCTATCTCGAGGTCTCCGCCGCGGTCACCGTCTTCCTGCTCGCGGGCCGGTACGCGGAGTCGCGGGCCAAGCGCCGCGCGGGCGCCGCGCTGCGGGCGCTGATCGAGGTCGGTGCCAAGGACGTGGCGGTGCTGCGAGCCGACGCCGAGCTGCGAATCCCGGTGGGCGAGTTGCGGGTCGGGGACCGATTCGTGGTGCGGCCGGGGGAGAAGATCGCCACCGACGGACGGGTGCTCGAGGGCGCCGCTGCCGTGGACGCGTCGATGGTCACCGGTGAGTCGGTGCCGATCGAGGTCTCCGGCGGCGATGCCGTCGTCGGCGGCACCGTGAACACCAACGGGCGACTCGTGGTGCGGGCCGAGCGGGTCGGCGCCGACACCCAGCTGGCCCACATCGCCGCGCTCGTCACCGAGGCGCAGAACGGCAAGGCGGCGGTCGCGCGGCTCGCGGACCGGGTGTCGGCGGTGTTCGTCCCGGTGGTGCTGGTCGTCGCGGCGGCGACGCTGACGGGCTGGCTGGTCACCGGGCACGCCGCGACGGAGGCCTTCACCGCCGCGGTCGCGGTGCTCATCGTGGCCTGCCCCTGTGCGCTCGGACTGGCCACGCCCACCGCGCTCTTGGTGGGGACCGGGCGCGGCGCCCAGCTCGGAATCCTGATCAGGGGGCCCGAGGTGCTCGAGCAGACCAAGCGGATCGACACCGTCGTGCTGGACAAGACCGGCACCGTCACCACGGGCCGGATGACGCTCGACCAGGTGGTCGCGGTGCACGGCGAGAGCCCCGATCGAGTGCTGGCGCTTGCGGCCGCGGTGGAGGGCGCGTCGGAACACCCGGTGGCCCGGTCGATCGCGGTGGCGGGTGGGCCGGCGCCGTCGGTGACGGAGTTCGAGAACCGCCCCGGCATCGGCGTCGTCGGACTGGTCGAGGGGGTCCGGGTCAGCGTCGGGCGGCCGGACGGCCCGATCCCCTCGGAGCTGCGGTCGGTGTTCGAGGCCGGGCGCACCACCGTCGCGGTGGCCTGGGGCGGGGAGATCCGCGGCGCCATCACGGTCGCCGACGCCGTCAAGCCCACCAGCGCGGAGGCGGTCGCGCAGATCGTGGCGCTCGGCATGACCCCCGTGTTGTTGACCGGCGATCGCGCAGAGGTCGGGCACGCGGTGGCGCGGAGCGTCGGCATCGACCGGGTGATCGCGGAGGTCCTGCCCGCCGACAAGGTAGCGCACGTGGCGGGCCTGCAGCGCGACGGCGCCGTCGTCGCCATGGTCGGCGACGGCGTGAACGACGCGGCGGCGCTCGCCACCGCGGACGTCGGGCTGGCGATGGGAACCGGGACGGACGCCGCGATCGAGGCGGGCGATCTGACCCTGGTGCGCGGCGACCTGCGCTCGGTGCCGCAGGCGATCCGGCTCTCCCGGGCCACGCTCGGCACCATCAGGGCGAACCTGTTCTGGGCGTTCGCCTACAACGTCGCGGCCATCCCGCTGGCCGCGCTCGGCCTGCTGAACCCGATGATCGCAGGCGCGGCGATGGCGCTGTCCTCGGTGTTCGTGGTGGGGAACAGTCTGCGGTTGCGCAGATTCCGCTGACACCCGGCCCTGCCGATTTGCGCTGACCCCACGCCAACTTGAACACTGTTCAAGTTAGCGTGAGGGCAGGGAGATCGGTGAAACAGGCAGTGACAGGTCATGGCGAGGTCCGGCACACCCGGGTGTTGGTCATCGGGGCGGGCTTCGCCGGGCTCGGCATGGCGGCAGGCCTGACCCGAGCGGGTCATGACGACTTCATCGTGCTCGAGAAGGCCGAGGACGTCGGCGGCACCTGGCGGGAGAACACCTACCCCGGCTGCGAGTGCGACGTGCCGTCCGCCCTGTACTCGTACTCCTTCGAACAGCAGGCGTGGGGCGGTGTCCGGGCATCGCAGCCGGAGATCCTCCACTACCTGCGCAAGGTGAGCGTCAAGTACGGACTCCGGGACAAGATCGAATTCGGCGTCGAGGTCGAGCGCGGTCACTGGGACGAGGTCAACGGGCGGTGGCACCTGTTCACCACCACCGGACTGGAGTTCGTGGCGCAGTACCTGGTGGTCGGCACCGGAGCGCTCCATCTGCCCAAGGTGCCGAAGACGCCGGGGGCCGCGTCCTTCGGCGGGCCCGCGTTTCATTCGGCGCGATGGGACCACAGCGTCGACCTCACAGGCAAGCGGGTCGCGGTGATCGGAACCGGCGCGAGCGCGATCCAGATGGTGCCCGAGCTCGCGGCCGCGGCCGGCTCGGTCCAGCTGTACCAGCGCACGCCGCCCTGGGTGTTGCCGCGCCGGGAGGCCGGGCGGCTCACGCGTGCGGTCGGGCGGGTGCCGGTGCTCCGCGGACTCGTCAGGAGCATGACCTACTGGAACGCCGAACTCCTTGCCGTCGGTCTCAACGGGCACCCCGCCCTGACCCGGCCGATGGAGTGGCGGGCGAAGCGGCACCTCCGCCGTCAGGTCCCGGACCCCGCCCTCCGGGCGAAGCTCACCCCGGACTACCGGATCGGCTGCAAGCGAATTCTGCGCTCCGACAGCTACTTCCCGGCGCTGGCCCGGTCTGGCACGGAGCTGATCGCGGACCGGATCGCCGAGATCACGCCGGACGGGATCGTCACCGCGGACGGGACGAGGCGCGCGGCGGACGTCATCGTGTACGCGACCGGATTCCGGGTGGCCGGCTCGCTGGCGCGGCTGCCCCTCGCCGGTCGCGACGGGGTCACCCTGCAGGAGCGGTGGATGCGGGACGGGATCAGGACCCATCTCGGCATCTCGGTCTCGGGCCTGCCCAACGCGTTCTTCCTCACCGGGCCCAACACCGGGCTGGGGCACAACTCGGTCGTGTTCATGATCGAGTCACAGGTGCGGTACGCGCTGCGGGCGATGGAACTGGTCGACCGAGAGCGTGCGAGTGCCCTCGACGTCCGCGCGGACGCGCAGGCCGCCTTCCACGACGACCTGCACGCGCGCCTTGGCACCGCGGTCTGGAGCACGGGTGGGTGCTCGAGCTGGTACGTCGACGCCAACGGAACCAACCACTCTGTGTGGCCGGGATTCTCGTGGCAGTACTGGTTGCGGACCCGGCGGGTGAGCAGGCGCGACCACCATCTCCTCTGAGGTCGACCGGCGACAGTCGTGGCCGGGGCCGACCGATGTCGGGCACGATGGGGTGATGATCCTTGTCGTCGACGACGATTCCTCGGTGCGCGAGGCTGTCGTGACAGCGCTCGAACTCGATGGACACGAGGTGCGGTCGGTGGGCGACGGGAGCGCGGCGCTGGCGGCAATCGCGCAGGACACCTTCGCGGCGATGGTGCTCGACGTCATGATGCCCGGTGTCGACGGCCTGGCGGTGTGCCGGCTGCTGCGGGGGCAGGGCGATCGGATCCCGATCCTGGTGTTGACGGCCCGCTCCGAGGTGGGAGACAGGATCGCCGGGCTCGACGCGGGCGCGGACGACTACCTGCCGAAGCCCTTCGACATCGATGAACTCGCGGCCCGGGTGCGGGCGCTGCTGCGCCGAGCGGCGCCCCCTGAGCCGGCCGTGGAATTCGGGGACCTCACGATCGACCCGGAGGGCCGGCGCGGCGTCCGTTCGGGTCGGAGCATCGAATTCACGCAGACCGAGTTCGCGCTGCTCGAGCTGCTGATGGCCAATCCCGGTCAGACGCTGACGCGGGAGGTCATCACCGACCGGGTCTGGGGGCACGACTTCGGGCCCCAGTCCAATTCGCTGGCCGTCTACGTCAGCTATCTCCGCACGAAGCTGGAATCGGGCGGCGAGCCGCGCATCATCCAGACCGTACGCGGACTCGGCTATCGGTTGGCGCCGCCGTGACGCGGGGCCGACTGCCGCTGCGGACGCGCATGGCGATCGTCACGTCGCTCGCGGTGGCGGCGGTGGTGCTCGCCTGTGCGGCCGGGGCCTACTGGATCTCCTCCCGCGAGGTGTACCGGAGCCTGGACCTCGGGCTGATCAGGGAGGCGACCGCGCTGCAGCTGCAACTGCACGCGGGCAAGGATCTGGGTGATGGGACCGAATGCGCGACGCTCGCCTCGCCCGCGTGCTTCGAGGTGCTCGAGACCGTGGACGAGCGGCCCGTCGTGCTGCCGGAACCGGAGGGCGTCGACGCCGTCATCAGGGGCGAGTCGGATCCCTTCCTGACGAACATCGATCTCGTGGGCCTGCCCGGTCGGATGTACGTGACCCCGCTGCTGGACGGCGGTGCGCTGTTGGTCGCCGTCCGCGCCGATCAGCAATTCCGGGCGCTGGACCGGATCGCCCGGTTCCTGGCGTTGCTGTGCGGCATCGGCATCGTGATCAGCGCCGCGCTCGGCTACGCCGTGGCGCGCTACTCGCTGCGTCCAGTCGCCCGACTCTCCCGCGAGGCGCAATGGGTAGCGAAGGAACGTGATCCGAGTCGGGAGATCGTCGTGGACGGGTCCGACGAACTGGCGCAGCTCGGCGAATCGATCAACACCATGCTGCGGGCCCTCGACGACGCTCTCCGCGCTCAGCGTCAGCTCGTCTCCGACGCCTCGCACGAGCTGCGGACACCGCTGACGGGAATCATCGCGAACGCCGAGCTGCTGGCGCGAGGCGACGGGTTGACCGACGAGCAGCAGACCAGGGTGCGGGCGGCGCTGGCCCGCAGCACCGCCGACATGCGCACGCTGATCGACGACATCGTCGGCCTCGCACAGGGATCCGAACCGGACATCGCGACCGAGGACGTGGCGTTCGACGATGTCGTGGCGGAGGTCGTCGAGGCCGCCCGCGCGCACCGGCCGGAGATCGACTTCCTGGTCTCGGTCAGTGCGCACACCGTGCACGGAACCCGCGCGCGGCTGGCGAAGCTGGTCTCGAACCTGGTCGACAACGCGGCCAAGTTCAGCGCCGCAGGCGGCGCGGTCGACATCACCCTGGCGGAGGGCGTCCTCACGGTGCGCGATCACGGCCCCGGCATCGACGAGGCGGACCTGGGTCTGGTCTTCGAGCGCTTCTACCGATCGGCGCGCTCGCGGGGCACCGCGGGGTCCGGGCTCGGTCTCGCCATGGCGCAGCAGATCGCCCGAGCGCACGGGGCGGTGATCACCGCGGCAAACGCACCCGACGGCGGTGCGCTCTTCACGGTGCGGTTGCCACCCTCCCGGTGAGCCCGTCTGCCGCTCGGCGCGCTGCTCTGATCTTCCTCTAACGTTCGGCGCCTACCTTCGCCGGTCATGAGAGCACTGAAATCGACTCGAGCTGTCGCGACGGCAACGGTGGGGGCCGTGGCATTGGCACTCGCGGCAACGGGATGTTCTGCAGGGCAGTCTGATTCGTCGATCCGCGTGGACGGGAGCTCGGTGATCGTGCCGATCGACGGCGGTGAGGCGCGGGTCGATGTGAACGACCTGACCGTTCGCGGCCCCGTCGAGCTGTCCGCCGCCGCGGCGACGGACCTGGGCACACCAGGGGAGATCTCGGTGGACGCCGACCGCGCGCACTGGTCATATCCCGAACGCGGTCTCGACGTCACGGCGACCGCGCGCGACGGTCGGCTCGTCGTCGACATGACCGGCCGCGGCGATCAGGAGCTGGCCTGGCCGGTGACGGGCGCCGGTGCGCGGGACCTGCAGCTGCCGCGGGGTGAGGGGCTGAGCATCCCGGTCGACGACGCCTTCTGGAACGACCCCGACACCGGCCTGGTCGGGGAGGAGGGCGAACGGCTGCAGGACCTGACCATGCCGTTCTGGGGATACAGCGCAGGCGCCCTCGGCGCGAGCTACCTGGTCCCGACCGACATCGGCACCACCCTCGGGTTCAGCTCGGTGGACGGCCGGCTGCGCGGCACGTCCGTGCACGAGTTCAGTGAGGCCAGGGGCACCGGCACGTACACCGTGGCACTGTCGGTCACCGACGGATCGCCGGTGGCAGCGGCGAAGGACTACCGCGCGCTGCTGCTGCAGCAGGGCGGCCTGCGCACCCTGAAGCAGAAGATCGCCGAGAACCCGGACACCGCGAAGCTCGTCGGCGCCTTCCACGCCTACCTGTGGGGCGACGGCCGCACTCCCGAGTCGATGCGCAGGCTGGAGGAGCTCGGCCTCTCGAGGATGTGGCTGGGCTACGACTCGGACGAGCAGCCGATGAGCCGGGAGGCCGTCGAGACGGCAACGGCCGCGGGCTATCTCGTCGGCCCGTACGACACCTTCGGCAACGCGCAGGACCCGGCGGGCGAGGTCGACAACCCGTCGTCTCGATGGCCCGACGGGGTGTGGCCGGGGACTGCGTCGTCGACGAGAACGGCGAGCGGGTGGGCGGATTTGGCGGCCGGGGCTGTTATCTGAGCTCCCAGGCGCTGGCCGCGCGCCCGGATCTGCTGGCGAGTCGGGTCGCCGCGAAGGTGGACAACGGCGCGACCAGCTACTTCCTCGACGTCGATGCGACGGGTGAGGTGTTCGACGACCACAGCCCCGACCATCGGATGACCCAGGCCGGGGACCGGCAGAACCGCCTCGATCGCATGGGGGTGATCGGCGAGGACCTGGTGCTGGGATCGGAGACGGTCGGGTCGTGGGCCAACGGCGTCGTGTCCTTCAGTCACGGCTCGAGCACCCCGGTGCTGAACGACCTCTGGAAGGTGGAACGGGACAAGGCGACGTGGGGTGCGTACTGGGGGAAGAACGGACCGGCGGCCTTCTTCAAGCCGGTCGAGTTGCCCGCGAAGCTGCGAACCGGGATGTTCGACCCGAAGTACCGTGTGCCGCTGTACGAGACGGTGCTGCACGATTCGGTTGTCAGCACGGATCGGTGGGAGCTGTCCTTCAACAAGCTGCCGTCGGAGCAGACCACCCGCGCTCTGCTCGCGATGCTCTACAACACCCCGTTGAACTACGCCCTGAACGCACAGACCATCGCGGAGGAGGGGCCGCGGATGGCGACCATGCAGAAGTTCTTCGCCACCATCCAGGAGGCCGCCGGGACCGAGCCGATGACCGACTTCCGCCGGCTGACCGAGGACCGCTCGGTGCAGCGGACCACCTTCGGCGACGGAACGCTCGAGGTCACTGCGAACTTCGGCGATCACGCATTCGAGGATGCCGACCTCGGCGCGGTACAGCCGGGCTGTGTGACCGCATCGATCGGCGGCGAGGTGACGTCGCTGTGTCCGTGACAGGACGCCGTCGCCGGGCCGCCGATCAGCCGCCCAGCATCGCCGCGCCGAGGGTGGACTCCGGCACCGCGAACCCCTCGATCAGTGTCAGGGCGTGCGGGCGCAACGTCCGACAGCGTTCGTTGACGCCGCGGGTCACCGCCTTCGCGCGCTCGACGGACAGGTGCCGGTGCTCCATGAACCAGGCCTTGTCGTCCTCGATGACCGTGAGCGCGTACAGGTCACACAGGTCACCGAGCAGGTCGGCTGCCGTCTCGTCCTCGCACGAGTCGATGCCTGCGACGAACGCCTCGAGCACCACCCGGTCGATGTGCGCCTCGGCCGCGCGCAACACGTGGTCCTGGACGGAGTTGAAGGCGTCGAACGGGTCGTCCTCGCGCTTCTGCGCGCCCTGCAGCCGCCGGGCCGCCGTCGACAGCAGGTATTCCTCGCGGTCCTCGAACATCTTCAGCTGGGTGCCCCGGTTGAACAGGCTGCCGTCCTCCTCGTTGTCCTGCCGGGTGTCGAGGATGGTCTGGATGATCTGCTGGGCCGCGGTGCGCGTCTTGACCAGGTCGGAGACGGTGGTGGCCGCGAAGCGCATCCAGTCGACGGGACTCATGCCGCGGACCTCGTCGGCGTACGAGGTGAGCAGCTCCTTCGCGACGAGCTGGGTGAGCACGTGGTTGTCGCCCTCGAAGGTGGTGAACACGTCGGTGTCCGCCTTGAGCGCGACGAGCCGGTTCTCGGTGAGATAGCCTGCGCCGCCGCAGGCCTCGCGGCATTCCTGGATCGCGCGGGTGGCGTGCCAGGTGTTGGCGGCCTTGAGCCCGGCGGCCCTGGCCTCCAGCTCGCGCTGCTCCTGCGGGTCCACCTCGTCCGCGGTCTGGATGTCGTGCAGCCTGGTCACCAGCTGGTTCTGCGCGAAGTGCAGCGCGTAGGACTTCGCGATCAGCGGCAGCAGCCGGCGCTGGTGCACCAGGTAGTCCATGATGAGGACCTCGTCGTCGCTTTTGGGCTTGTCGAACTGCCTGCGCTGCAACGCGTATCGGGTCGCGATGCTCAGCGCCACCCGGGCGGCGGCGCCCGCGGCCCCGCCGACGGTGACGCGGCCGCGGATCAGGGTGCCCACCATGGTGAAGAAGCGCCGGTTCGGGTTCTCGATCGGGGAGGAGTACGTCCCGTCCTCAGCGACGTCGGCGTACCTGTTGAGCAGGTTCTCTCGCGGCACCCGCACCTGCTCGAAGACGATCCGGCCGTTGTCGACCCCGGGCAGCCCGCCCTTGTGTCCGCAGTCGGAGGTGGTGACCCCCGGCAGGTCGGCGCCGTCCTCGCCGCGGATCGGCACCACGAAGCAGTGCACGCCCCGCGACGTCGCCTCCTCGCCCGGTGCCGCGGTGATCAACTGGGCGAACACCGCTGCCATCCGGGCGTGTTGGGCCGCACCGCCGATGTAGTCCTTGCGGGAGGACGGGGTCGGGGAGTCGATCACGAATTCCTGCGTGGCCGGGTCGTAGGTCGCGGTGGTCTCGAGTGCCTGGACGTCGCTGCCGTGGCCGGTCTCGGTCATCGCGAAGCAGCCGAGCAGGTCGAGGTCGATCAGCGGCTTGACGTAGGCCGCGTGATGGCTTGCGGTACCGAGGTTCTCGATGGCGCCGCCGAACAGGCCCCATTGGACGCCTGCCTTGACCATGAGCGAGAGGTCCGACATGGCGAGCATCTCGATGCTCGTCACCGCGGCGCCGACGTCGCCGGTACCACCGTGCGCGGCCGCGAAGCCGTTGGCCGCGTATCCGGACTCGGCGAGAATCCGCATCTGCTCGAGCGCCTTGGCCCGCGCGGCCTGGAGGTCCGGGGTGAAATGCGGCGCGAACTCCTCGCGGGTCAGGTCCACCCGGACCTTCTCGCGCACCTCCCGCCACTGCCCGTCGAGTGTGGTCCGCAGGTGGTCCGCTGTGGTGGCCATGGTTCCGACGGTAGCGCAGCGGCCGCGGTCGTGCGTGAGCGTCGCGGTGCGTTGCCTGGCGCGTGGCGCGGGTCGGAGGTGAGCCCCGGAGGGCGCCCGCCGCCCTATGCTGACCTGGCCAGGTCAGGTCAGGGTCGAGAAGCCGAACGTGCGAGGACGACGATGATCACGCTGATACCGGACAACCAACGCCGCAGCCTCGACGAGCTCGGCGATCGTTTGGACCTCGAGGTCGGCGATGTCATCGCCAAACGCTCGGCCTACTGGCTGATGTTGCTGCTGTCGGCGACCATCGCCGTCGCCGGGGTGATCAGCGACTCCACCGCCACCGTCATCGGCGCGATGATCGTGGCGCCGCTCTCGACCCCGATCCTGGGCATCGGGCTCGGCATCGTCACCGGGCGGGCCGGTGCGGTGGGCCGGAGCATGCTGTACGTCCTCGTCAGCGCCATTGCCGTCGTCGCGCTCGGCGCGCTGATCGCGCAGCTTCTCCCGAATCCCACCAATGTGCTGACCAATTCGCAGGTGACGGGACGCACCTCGCCGACGCTGATGGATCTGCTGGCCGCGATCGCGACCGGGTTCGCCGGGTCGATCGCCATCGCCCGCCGCGACGTCGGCGACGTGCTCCCCGGCGTGGCGATCGCCATCTCGCTCGTGCCGCCGCTGGGAGTGGTCGGGGTCTGCCTCGGGTCGGGTGCACCGTCCCTCGCCGCCGGGGCGCTGGTGCTGTTCCTCTCGAACGTGCTGGCCCTCGTCACCGCGTGCACGGTGGTCCTCATGCTCGCGGGCTACGCGCGTGACGCGGCCGAAACCTCCGGTGCGGCTCGGCGCAGCCGCGCCTACCTCGCCATCGGCGCGGCCTTCGTCGTCGTGTCCGTCCCGATGGTGCTCAATTCGCTCTCGAGTCTCTGGGCGAGCCAGGTGCGTGATGCCACGGAGCAGTGGCTCGGCGGCACCCCGTCCGCCGAGGTCGGCACGGTCACGATCCAGTCGGACACCGTCGTCGTCGACGTGACGAGCCCGTCCGACCTGCCACCGATCGACGAACTCCAGGGCTCGGTCGACGAGATCGTCCCCTGGAACCCGGCCGTCGTGGTGCAACACACCGTCGGTCAGCGAGTCGAGGGCGACGGGTAGCGGCTCACCTCGTGCGCGGCACCGCGGGCAGGATCGTCCCGGTCACCTCGCCGAGCGTGAATCGTCCGCCTGCGGGGGAGGGCGCGGTGGCCGCGATGGTCACCACGTCGCCGTCCTCGAGGAAGGCGCGGGTGCTGCCGTCGGCCAAGGTGATCGGTTCCCGGCCCGAGTCGGTCAGCTCGATCAGGGAACCGACCTGGTCGCGTCCCGGGCCGGAGACGGTCCCCGAGGCGAACAGGTCACCGGTGCGCAGGCGGGCGCCGTTGGCGGTCAGGTGCGCCAACATCTGCGCAGGTGACCAGTACATCCCGCGGTAGCGGGGCCGGGAGACGACCTGCCCGTTCAGCTGGACCTCGAAATCGATGTCCAGACCCCAGTTCTCGGTGTCGCGCAGGTAGTCGAGCGGCTCCGGGTCCTGCGCCCCGATGGGCAGCCGGGCCGCCTCAAGCGCGGCCAGGGGTACCACCCACGGCGAGATCGAGGTGGCGAAGGACTTGCCGAGGAAGGGGCCGAGCGGCACGTACTCCCAGGACTGCAGGTCGCGGGCGGACCAGTCGTTGAGCAGGACGACGCCGAAGACGTGATCGGCGAAGTCCGCTGTCCGGACGCAGGTTCCGAGATCGCTCGGGGTGCCGACCACGAACGCGAGCTCGACCTCGATGTCGAGCCTGCGGGTCGGACCGTCGGTTGGCGTCGACTCGTCCGGGGCCTTGCGCTGGCCGGTGGGTCGCACGATGGCGGTGCCGGACGGTACGACGGTGCCCGCGCGGCCGTGATAGCCGATCGGCAGGTGCTTCCAGTTCGGCGGTAGCGGCGGCTCGCCGGGACGGAACATCCGGCCCAGGTTGGTGGCGTGCTGCTCGGACGCGTAGAAGTCCACGTAGTCCGCTACGTCGAACGGCAGGTGCATGTGCGCCTCGGACAGCGGGTGCAGATACGGCCGGATCCGCTGTCGGTTCGCCGGGTCCGCCACCAGCTCGGTGATCTCGGCGCGTACCTCCGCCCAGCGCGCGCGACCGAGGGCGAGGAAGGCATTGAGGGTGGTCGACCGCAGCGCGGCCTCGTCGATGACGGAGGTGAGGTCGAGCACCTGGTCGCCGATCGCGACGCCGATGTGCCGGTGCAGGGCGTCGGTGGAGAACACGCCATACGGGAGGTGTTCGGTCATTCCTGGGTCCCTCCGAGTCCGAAAGTGGCAGGGCCGCCGCCCGATCGGGTGGGCGCGAGGCCGAGCCGGACCGCCTCGAGCATCGGGGTCTCGGTGTCGCAGGACCCGAAACAGGTCAGCACCGCCCGGGCAGGCACCGGGTCGTGCAGCGCGCGGGCGACCCCGCGCAGCCGGTCCCGGTCCTCGTCGGCCAGCATCGCGGCGGTCTCCGCGGCCGATCCGGATCGAGCGGTGTCCGCGGCCAGCACCAGGTTGAGGAACCCGTGATGGGTGATGCCGGTCGCCTGGTCGGTCTGCCGGATCGCGTGGTGCAGCCCGGCGGTGGCCTTGGCGGGCACTCCAGCGCCCGCGGCCGTCACCAGCGCGGCGGCCAGGGCGGCCGGCGTCGGGAACAGTCCGGCGTCGGTTCCGCCGCAGCGCAGCTTCACCCCGAGCGGCGCCCCGTCTCCGGCCCGGCGCTCGGCCAGCGCGGAGATCACCCCTGCGGTGTCGGCGAAGGTCGCCGGCTCCACGAAAAAGGGCACCGCCGCTGTCGCGCCCCCGGCGGCATCGATCAGCGCAGCCAGGTCGCCGGGGCCCGCCGTCAGCCTCGACTCGATGCCCACCAGCTCGGCCCCTGGGGAGTGGTGCAGTGCCGCAAGGGTATCCGCGAGCGAGGGCACGTCCGCGGTGACCAGCAGTGCGAACCGGTCGTCGGCGTCGAGGTGACCGAGCAGCTCGAGGATCCGGGACGCGGGACACACGAACCGGTGCGTCAGCATCGGTTGTCCGGACGTGAGGTCGCGGCGGTGGCGTGTCACCGCCGCCGCCATGTCGAGCCCGGCGGGTTCGAACAGGCCTGCGTCGTCGACGAGGTGCGCGAGTAGGGCGGTCATGACGACGGCCCCCGGCCAGACCAGGACCAGGCGTAGGCGGGATCCTCGACGGCCAGCCCGCCCTCGCCGAGCGCGAGCGGCCGGAAGGTGTCGACCATGACGGCGAGCTCGTCGAAGAACTCGGCGCCGATACTGGCCTCGGCCGCCCCCGGCTGCGGTCCGTGTGCGATTCCGCCGGGGTGCAGGGAGATCGAGCCGCGGCCGATGCCCGAGCCCTTGCGCGCCTCGTAGTCGCCGTCGACGTAGAACATGACCTCGTCGGAGTCGACGTTGGAGTGGTAGTACGGCACCGGAATGGCGAGCGGGTGGTAGTCGACCTTGCGCGGCACGAAGTTGCAGATCACGAACCCCGCGCCCTCGAACACCTGATGGGCGGGCGGGGGCTGGTGCACCCGGCCGGTGATCGGTTCGAAATCGGCGACGTTGAAGGTGTACGGGTAGAGGCAGCCGTCCCACCCGACCACGTCGAACGGGTGGGTGGGGTAGACCAGGCGGGTGCCGACGAGCCCGGTTCCTCCGCGGTGTTTGACCAGCACCTCGACGTCGGTGGCGTCGCGGAGCAGCGGCTCGGTCGGCGCGTGGAGGTCGCGCTCGCAATAGGGCGCGTGCTCGAGCAACTGCCCGAAGCGCGACAGGTACCGGTGGACGGGCCCGATGTGGCTGCTCGATTCGATCGCATACGCGCACAACGGTTCACCGGGGTTCGGCAGCCACCGATGAGTGGTGCCGCGCGGGAGCAGGACGTAATCGCCCCTTCGGGCGCTCAGCGACCCGAACACGGTCTCGACGGTGGCGGATCCGGCTTCGACGAAGACGCACTCGTCGCCGACGGCGTTCCGGTACAGCGGCGAATCCAGCTGCGCCGCGACGTAGGAGATCCGGACGTCGTCGTTGCCGAGCACGAGGCGTCGACCGGTCACGGGGTCGGTGTCCCCTTGGCTCCGAGCCAGCTCGTGGAGTTTGAGGTGCCGTGACCGGAGGGGGTGATTGAGCGTCAGCGACTGGTCGGGGAGTTCCCATGCCGTCGAGTCGACGATCGCCGAGGGGGTGCCGAGGTGGTACAGCAGCGCGGAGTCGGAGGAGAAGCCCTCCTCGCCCATGAGTTCCTCGCGGTAGAGGTCGCCGCCGGGCGTGCGGAACTGCGTGTGGCGCTTCGGCGGCACCTGGCCGACCTGGCGGTAGAAGGGCATGGCGTTCCTCCCGGCGTCGAGCTGCGGTCCGCCCCCTCAGACCGGTGATGTGATGCGGATCACATCCGTCGCCACTATATCGCCGCGGGTCTGGCAGATAGCTAAGTCCTGGGTCTAGACTCAGCACCGTGACATGCACACTCTCCGAAACCCTCGCCGTGGTCGGCGAGCGGTGGGCCCTGCTGATCGTTCGCGAGGTCGCGCTCGGCCTCCGCCGCTTCGACGAGCTCCGGGCCGCCACCGGCGCTCCGCGCGGGGTGCTGTCGGACCGCCTGCAGCGGCTCATCGCCGCGGGCGTGTTGGCCACAAGGGACTACCGGGTCCCTGGCAGCCGGGCCAGGCAGGAGTACGTCCTCACCGATGCCGGGCTTGACCTGCTGCCGGTGCTGGCCGCGTTCTCCGACTGGGGGGAGAAGCACCTCGCCGACGGCGGGGTGCCCGAGGTGGTCTACCGGCACACGGGCTGCGGCGGCCGGGTGACCGCGCGCCTTGTGTGTGAGTGCGGCGGGGATGCGGACGTGCACGACCGAGTTATCGCCCAGGTCAACCGCTGAGTCCGACGCTCGATCCCGCAGCAGATATCGAGACAGCAAGTACCGAGACAGCAAGTACCGAGACAAAGGAGTGCTCCATGTCCCTGGCCACCACCACCGATGCCGCCTTCGCCGCCGACGTGCTCTCGTCCGAGACGCCCGTCCTCGTCGAGTTCACCGCGAGCTGGTGCCCTCCGTGCAAGATGGTCGCGCCGGTCCTCGAGCAGATCGCCGACGAGGAGGTCGGTCGCCTCGCCGTCATAGCCTTGGATGTCGACGAGAACCCAGGGATCGCCAGGGAGTATCAGGTGATGAGCATGCCGACCATGGCATTGTTCATCGGCGGAGACGTGGTTGCGACGATGGTCGGCGCCAAGCCCCGCGCGGCGATCATGCGGGCGCTGGAGCCGCATCTGCCTGCCGCCTGACCCTCGGCGGAACCCTGGCCGCTGCCGCCGTCCGGTAACTTACTGAAAAGTAACCTTACTCAGAAGTCAGGAAACCTGTTACGCTCACGACCCTGTGATGGGCGCCACGGGGGCGGCGCTCGCGAGGCTCGAGTCACACGCGAGGCGGGAGCGGGATGGCGGCGACTGAAGACCCGGCGGTGGTGCTCGCCGTGCCCGCCGAGGCGGAGCCGGCCGCGGCGCAGGACAAGCCGAACATGTTCGCGCATTTCTCCGCGGAGATGGGCCTGCTGTTCGTGTTCGCCGTTCGGGTCGCCCTCGCCGCGCTGACCAGCGTGCGCCGCCGCAGGTTCGCCTGGCGCGAATGCGTCGACCAGATGTGGTTCCTCGCCCACGTCACCACGGTCGCCTCGGCACTGGTGATGATCCCGCTCGGCGTGGGGGTCGCGCTGCAGATCGGCTCGCTGGCCGACCAGATCGGCGCGGGGGCCTACAGCGGCGCGGTGGTGGCGTTCCTCATCATCGGACAGGCGGGCCCGCTGGTCTGCGCCCTGATCATCGCGGGCGTCGGCGGATCCGCGATCTGCGCGGACCTGGGCGCCAGGACCATCCGCGAGGAGATCGACGCCCTCGAGGTCCTCGGACTGCCGGTGATCGAGCGGCTCGTCGTGCCGCGGATGATCGCGATCGCCGTGGTGTGCGTGCTGCTCAACTCGATCGTCCTCGTCATCGGGCTCGGCGCGAGCCTGCTCGTGCACGTGCTCATCTTGGACGGCAATTCCCAGAGCTTCCTGCGCAACGTCGTGCAGTTCAGCCAGCCCGCGGACTTCGTTGTCTCCGGACTCAAGGCGGTGGCCTTCGCCCTCATCTCGGGAATCGTCGCCAGCTATCGGGGCCTGACCGTGAAGAAGGGCGCGCAGGGCGTCGGGGATGCCGTCAACGAGACCGTGGTGCTCTCGTTCATCCTCGTGTTCATCGCGAACCTGGCGATCACCCAGTTCTATCCGCTCTTCGTCTCGGTGAAGGGTGCCTACTGATGCACCTTCCCGTCGCGATCCGCACCAGGCGATTCGGTCAGCGGACCGTCGCGCTGCTCGCCCGGCTCGGCGAGCAGCTCACCTTCTACGCCCAGGTCGTCGCCGCCGTCCCCGCCACGATCGTCCGCTACTGGCGCGAGGTCATGCGCCTGATCGCCCAGATCGCGTTCGGGTCGGGCACCCTGCTGGCGGGCGGGGGCAGCGTCGTGGTCATCTTCGCGATCTCCTTCTTCGCGGGTTCGCAGATCGGGCTCGAGGGCTACCGCGGGCTGAACCTGGTCGGGCTCGCCCCGCTGTCCGGGGTCATGTCGGCGATCGCGAACACCAGGGAGGTGGCGCCGCTCGTCGCCGCGATCACCCTGGCGGCCAAGGTCGGTACTGGTTTCACCGCCCAGCTGGGCGCGATGCGGATCTCGGACGAGATCGACGCGCTCGACGTGATGGCCATCCCGTCGCTGCGCTACCTGGTGACCACACGGGTGCTCGCGGCCATGATCGCGGTCATCCCGCTCTACCTCGTCGGCCTCTTCGCCTCGTACATGGCGACGGCCCTCGCGGTGGTCGGCGTCAAGGGACAGTCGGAGGGCACCTACGGCTACTACTTCAGCCTGTTCCTCTCCCCGAACGACATCTGGCTCTCGCTGGTGAAGGTGCTGGTGTTCGCGGTGGTGGTGACGTTGGTGCACTGCTACTACGGGTACACCGCCACCGGCGGGCCGGAGGGCGTCGGCCGGGCCGCAGGCCGGGCGCTGCGCACCAGCATCGTGTTCCTCGCCTTCACCGACGTCGCCATGACCGTCGCGCTGTGGGGGCTCAAGCCGCAGGTGCCGGGGCTGACCGGATGAGCCTGCGGTCGACGGTCCTCGGCGGCGGCACGGCCGCACTCGCACTGCGCGGCGCGCTCGCGGTGCTCGTGTTCGGCGGTGCCTACGTGTTCCTGTTCGCTTGGGGAGCAAGGACATTCGAGTCGCCTGCCCGGGTCACCGCGACCGTCCCGGCGAGCGCAGGCGCGTTGAAGGTGGACTCGGCCATTCAGTACCGCGGGGTGAACGTGGGCCGGGTCGAGCGGATCGACGCGGGTACCAGGGACTCGCTGATCACCCTCGGATTCGACGAGGAGGAGATGGCGAGCATCCCCGCCGATGTCCAGGTGCGGCTGATGCCGCGCACGGTCTTCGGCGACTACTACGTGGACCTGGTGTCGCCGGAATCCGCGGACCGAACCGCCTCGGCCCCGTCCCTGCGGCCAGGCGACACCGTGCAGGCGGACCAGTCGGAGGCCGCCGTCCAGCTGTACCAGGCGTTTTCGCGGATCTACGAGTTGGTCGGCGCGATCGACCCGGCCGACCTCAACGCCGCGCTGACCGCGGTGGCCACCGCGCTCGACGGCGAGGGCGCCCGGCTGGGGGAGTCGCTCGACGCGCTGCACCGGACGCTGGTCGCGTCGGAGCCGGTGCTCGACGGTTTCGGTGACGACCTCGACGACATCGCCGAGCTGGCAGGCGAGCTCGACGCAGCGGCGCCCGATGTGCTCGCCACCCTGGACAACTCGATCACCGTGTCCCGGACCATCGTGGAGAAGCAGCAGGGCCTGGCCGCCCTGCTCGCGGCGGGCACCCGCACGGCGGAGGAGGCCACCGCCGCAGGCGACAACCGGGATCGCATCATCACCCTCGTCGACGACACCGACGGGCTGCTCGATTCGCTCACCGCCAGGCCGGGGCAGATCACCACCGTCTATCAGGGCCTGCAGAACCTGGTGACGACGCTGCCGCCCGCCGTCGCGAGCGGGCCCTGGCTGAACTCCGACCTCACGCTCTCGGCCAAGGACCTGCAGCCGTACTGGAAGGCGCAGTGCCCCAAGTACGGTGACCTCGAGGGGCCGAGCTGCACGCAGACGGCGCCCAACCCGCTGGCGCCGCTGTTCGGCGGAATCGTTGGTCCGGTGGGCAGCCCCGCGGAGAAGTCGCAGATCTCCCGATTGTTCGGGACCAGCGGCGATCTCGAGTCGGTGATGGCCGGGCCGATCCTGCGCGGTACCACGGTGGTGCGCTGATGTCGGTCCGGTCCAGTCTCATCCGCTTCGCTGTCTTCGCCGCGCTGTCGCTTGCCAGCACTCTCGTCGTGTTCAGCACGCTCATCAACCCCGTCGCCGGGGCCTCGTCCGAGTATCGGGCGGTGTTCACCGACGGCACCGGGCTGGTGCCGGGCAGCGACGTGCAGATCTCCGGCGTGCGCGTCGGCCGGGTGAACGGCGTCGACCTGGTGGACAACCAGGCGGTGGTGACCTTCCGGATGGAGGCCGACCAGCGGATCCCGATCGACGGCAGGGCCGTGGTCCGCTACGCCGACCTGCTCGGGGCGCGCGCGGTGACCATCGAACCCGGACCGAGCGGTCCGATGACGTCCGAATTCCTCTCGCCCGGTTCGACGATCCCCGTCGAGCGCACCCAGCCGGCGCTGGACCTGACCTCGGTACTCGGCGGATTCCGCCCGCTCTTCGACGCGCTCGACCCAGCCGGGGTGAACCAGCTCGCGACCGAGATCGTCCGGGTGTTCCAGGGGCAGGGCGCCACCATGGAGAGCCTGCTGCGCCGCACCGTCGCCGTCACGGAGAACCTCGCCTCGAAGGACGCGATCATCGACGAGCTGATCGCGAACCTGGGCGGCGTGCTGAAGGTGACCGTCGACAATCGCCCGAACTTCGTCGAGCTGATCGACTCGTTGAACACGCTCGTCGGCGGGCTGGCCGAGGACCGCGACCAGATAGCCGACGCGCTGGATTCGGCAGGGGCCCTTGCGAACAACCTGGCTGGGGTCTTCGACCAGGTGGAGCCCGACCTGGCGCCGACGCTGCGCTCGCTCGACGCGGCTGCGGACGTCGTGGTCGCGAATCAGACCTCCCTGCACGACGGCACCGTCGCCTTCGACCAGCTGTTCACCGAGCTCGGTGTCGCCGCGAGCTACGGCAGCTGGGTCAACATCTACCTCTGCAATGTCCGGTGGAGCGCCCTCGACCGGTCGGTGTCGCTCGAGGGACCGCAGCGATCGGCGGTGTGCCGATGAACTGGTTGACGGTCAAGCACCCGGCCAGGGCCGGGGTGGTCTGTGTGTTCGTCGCGCTTGCGGTCATCGCGGCCGCGCTCGCCGTCCCCAAACTGATCCTGTCGCTGCGGACCGGCGAGTACCACGCCCTTGTCGCCAACGCGACCGGGCTCGCGCCCGCGGACACCGTCAATGTCGCCGGCGTGCCCAGCGGGGTGGTGACCTCGATGACCGTGCGCGGCAACACCGTCGACGTCGGCTTCCGGTTGGACGACGGCGTCGTGCTCGGCGACCGGACGTCGGCGGAGATCAAGATCTACACCCTGCTCGGCCGCCGATCCCTCGACATCGTCCCCGCGGGCCAGGGGCGGATGGCGCCGGGCTCGACCATCCCCCTCGAGCGGACGAGCGTCCCGTTCACGCTCGACGACCTGGGCCGTGGCGCCGAGAACACCACCGAGAACCTCGATCTCGAGCAGCTGCGGGCGATGGTCGAGACGATCGGGCAGGTCGCCCCCGACGACCCCGAGCTGATCGGGCGGTCGCTGGAGGGCATCACGACGGTGAACGAGGCCGTCACCCGTAACTCGGAGTCGATCGGAGCGCTGCTGAGCAGTGCGCAGGCCACCACGCAGACCCTGGTCGACCAGAAGGACACCCTGGTGACCCTGTTGGGCAACGCCGAACTGCTCACCAGCACGCTGGCCGACCGCCGCGCCGTGATCGGGTCGCTCATCGCCGACATCAACCGGCTCACCACCGCGGCGAGCCAGTTCCTCGGCGAGAACCAGCCCCTGCTGGACTCCGTGCTCACCGAACTCGATGCCGTCACGGCCGTCCTCACCGAGAACGAGCAGACCCTCACGACCCTGCTCGAGAACTTCGCGCCCAGCGTCCGCTACATCACCAACGCGACGGGCAACGGGAACTGGCTCGACCTGAACTCCCCGTCCACCCTGATCGGCGACAACTGGCTCTGCGTGTCCGGACTCGTCCAGGGGTGCAAGTGATGAGGCGGGCCATCGGATGGCGCATCGGTGCCCTCGCCGCAGTGGTGGGGGTCGCGGCGGGGCTCGTCGCATTTGTCGTGCGGCCCGAGGCGACGATGACGATCACCGCCGAGTTCGCGCAGACGGACGCCGTGTTCCCCGGCAACCGGGTGACAGTGCTCGGCGTGCCGACCGGGCGGATCGAGACGGTCACGCCTGCGGGCTCGCGCGTGCGCGTCACGATGAGCCTGCCTCGGGGGACGAAGATCCCGGCGGACGCGCAGGCCTGGGTGATGTCGCCGTCGGTGGTCAGCGACCGCACCGTGGAGCTCGACCCCGGCTATGTCGACGGTCCGAGCCTGCCGGACGGAGCGGTGATCCCGATCGAGCGCACGCACTCTCCGCTCTCATGGGATCAGCTGACCCGGTCGGTCAACGAGCTCACCCTGGCCCTCAACCCCGAGGCGGCCGCACCGGGTGCGGGGATCGGCGACCTGCTGCACACCACGGCCAACGCGCTCGAGGGGAACGGTCAGCCCTTCCACGACGCCGTCACGACGATCACCCAGGCCACATCGGTGGTCGCCGGGAAGTCCGCGGACATCACACAACTCGTCGACGGTCTTGGCGTCCTGGTGCAGGCGATCTCCGACAACCAGGGCACCGTCAACTCGCTCGTCGACTCGATCACGGTCACCGCCGACGAGTTCTCCGGACAGCGTGACGACATCACCGGTGCGCTGTCCGCTCTGACCGAGCTGCTCGGACAGGTCTCCGCGCTGCTGTCCGTACACGGCGCAGGCCTGACCTCCGATGTCGCCCAGCTGGCCCAGCTCACCGGCGCGATCGCGACCAAGCAGAACCAGCTCGCGGAGATCCTCGACACGGCGCCAACCGGATTCGAGAACGTGTCCAACCTCGTGACCGACGACGGCAGGGCCCGGGTCAGGCTCAACGTGTCGACCAATCTCTCGCAGTTCCCGGCGACGAAGGCGCTGTGCGAGAAGCTCCCGATACCGATGTGTCGGGGGCGGGGCTGGTCAACCCGATCGAGATCCCACCGAACCTCGAGGGCACCGACCTGAGCTACCTGTTCGCGGGGGCAAGTGATGGCCAGCGTGATCCGTTGTGCTGCAGGGCTCTTCGCGGCTGTCGCGCTGTCCGGGTGCGGTGCCAACTTCCAGCATCTCCCGGTGGGGCGCGAGGTGGACGGCCCGTCGTACCCGATCGCGTTCGAGTTCACCGACGCCTCGCTGCTGCCGGTCGGCGGTGAGGTGCGGATCGGTCAGGCCGTTGTCGGCCGGGTGAGCTCGATGACCGTGGAGCGGTTCCAGGCCGTGGTGCGGGCCAACATTCGCGAGGACATCCGGCTGCCGGTCGGGACCACCGCCCGCATCGAGCTGACCACCCCCATCGGGGATGCGTTCGTCAATCTGAGGGTTCCGGACCAGGGCGACGCGCGGACCATCCCGGCGGGCGCGACGATCGATGCCTCCGAGACCGCGCGCGGACCGGACGTCGCGCAGTTGCTCTCCGTCGTGGGAACGATGCTCAACGGCAGCGGGATCGCACAGGTCAAGACGATCGTGGAGGAGTCGAACCAGATTCTCTCCGGCCGCGAGGACATGATCCGGGACCTGTTGGGGCGGGTGGACCGCCTGCTCGGCACCCTCGACGGCAGGAGGGATTCGATCAACGGGGCCATCGATTCGCTCAATCGGTTGTCCGCGACGGTCTCGGCCGAGAGCGCGACCATCGACCAGGGCCTGCGGGCGGCCGCGCCCGCCGTCGACGTGCTCACCGAGCAGCGGCAGGCGATCATGACGCTGCTCGACACGTCGCACGCGCTGAGCGTGCAGACGAACGCGGTGCTGGAGCAGTCCGGCGATCAGATCGTCGACATCGTCGGCAACCTCACCCCGATCCTCGACCAGTTCGCGGCGATGGGCCCGACGCTCTCGGACACGATGGGCAAGCTCGAGGGCGCGCGGGACCTGGTGCTGCGCGCCGCCCCCGGCGACTACGTCAACATCGACCTGAACGTCGACCTAGGGGCTTCGGTGCGCGGACTGCTCAGCGAGGTCATCCCGGGGGCGGCGCCGCCCGTGCCCGCGCCGCCAGCGGCCATGCCCGCATCCCATCCGGCGGTCGAGGGCCTGTCCCAGCTCGTGACGGGCGGCACGCGATGAAGAAGCGCACCGTCTACTTCGAGATCGTCGCCTTCCTGGTCCTCGCCGTGGTGAGCACCGTCTACGTGGTCAAACAGGTCGGCGGACCGGATCCGCTCCGCGGGTCCTACGAGGTCACGGTGCAGATGGACAACAGCGCCGGGATCGCGGAGGGCTCGGAGGTCGCCTACCGCGGAGTCACCGTCGGCAAGGTCGCCGCCGTCGAGTTGGCGCCGGATCGGTCAACGGTCGACCTCACCCTGTCGCTGCGGCGAAACGCCGAGATCCCCGCCGACTCGCACGCGGCGGTCGCCCAGGACACGGCGGCGCCCGTCCTCAAGGTGCAGCTGTCCTCGGATTCGGACGTGGGCCCCTTCCTGGGACAGGGCTCCCTGATCCCCAGGGAGCAGACCAGCATCCCGGTCCCGCTCGGCACCGTGATCACGAACTTCAACGCGATCGCGGACACCGTGGCGCCCGCTGACCTGCAGTCGCTCGCCAAGGAACTCGGCGACGGTCTGCGCGGGGTGGGCCCGGACCTGCGGAAGACGGTGGAGAACTTCGACTCCATCGTGTCGATGATCGAACTGAACCAGCCGAAGATCGTGTCGATGGTGGACAGTTCGCGGGACCTGTTCGAGGCGAACGAGCAGAATGTGCGGGCCCTCCCACAGATCGCGGCGTCGCTGCGGCAGATCACCGATCAGGTGCGCGAGTCGGATCCCGAGATCCGCGAGCTGCTCGACGAGACGCCCGCGATCCTCGCCGATCAGGTGGTCCCGTTCCTGGCGCAGAACCGGGAGCCCTTCACGCTGCTGCTCGCCAATTCGCTGGTCTCCTCGCAGATCGTCGCGGCTCGAATGCCCGCAGTCGATGCCTTGCTGGTCGCCGTCCCGAACGGGTTCACCAAGCTCGGCAGCATCGTCCGCGACGGTCGCGCCCAGCTCGACCTTGTGACCGCGGTGGGACCGGTGTGCTTCTACGACACCGAGCGGCGGTCGGTGCAGGACACCACCGCTCGCGAGCTGAACCGGGACCAGTACTGCACCGACGAGTCGGGCCGGGTGCAGAAGCGTGGCTCGCAGAACGTGCCGCGCCCGGACTCGCCTCCGGCGCCGCCGCAGTCGGACTCGGCCGGGGGAGTGCGGGAGTTCGCGGGCGTCGCCTCCTACGACCCGGCGTCGGGTCGGATCCCGGCGGGCGACGGCACAGCCATTCGAATGGGCCTGGCAGGCGGGCAAACACAGATCCTCGGTGACCAATCGTGGGCAGCTCTACTACTACAGGGAACGCAATGAGTGACAGCGAGACAACCACAGTCGAACCAGCCGTCGAGCCGGACGCGGAGAACGTTCGGCAGGAAAAGGGCCGGCGCCTCACGCGACGCGCGCTGGCGGCGATCGCCGCCGGGGTGGTCCTGCTCGGCCTGCTCGGCTGGGGTTCGTACACGATCTGGGCGGACCACCAGCAGGAGCAGGCCAGGACGGAGGCCCTCGACGCGGGTCGGCGATTCGCCACCGATCTGGCGACGTACAGCTTCGAGAACCTCGACAACAACCTGTCCGTGGTCCGGGGGAACTCGGTGGGCGAGTTCGCCGGGCAGTACACGCAGGTGGCGTCGAACCTCAAGGACATGATCGTGCAGTACAAGGCCACCTCGTCGGCCGAGATCATCGCGGCAGGACTCGCCGAGACCGGCCGCGACAGCGCGGAGGTGGTCGTGTTCCTCGACCAGACGGTCACCAATTCCAACTCACAGGAACCGAGGGTGGACCGGAACCGCATGCAGCTCTCCCTCGTCCGCGACGGCGGCGAGTGGAAGCTCGCCAACGTCCAGTTGCTCTAGCCGTATCCACACACCCAGGAGGACAGATGAGTCGCAGAAAGCGTAGGGCAGCACAGGCTCTGGTGGCAGGAAGGGAGCCGAAGAACCCGGTCGTGATCCGGGCCCGCAGCGCGGACAGCATCCCCGCGCGGGTGCTCGGGGTGGCCCTGGCTGGCACCGGCGCGGCGCACTTCACAGCTCCGCGCGCGTTCGACGGGCTGACCGCGAAGGCCTTTCCCCGCCAGACGCGGCAGTGGACCTACCGCAACGGCGCGACCGAGCTGCTGCTCGGACTGGCGATCGTCTACCGCCGGACCCGGGTCCTTGGCTCGGTCGGCCTGTTCGCCTACACCGCCTGGCTCGGCGGCCAGCTGGCCCGCCGCCGCTGAGCCGTGGCCGCCGAGTGTGCACCTACCGGGGAATCGGCCGAGTGGGAGTGTCGGGAGGCGCACACTCGTCGGACGTTTTAGGGTGAACGGGACCGGAGTGCACACCTCATTGGAGGCTCGATGAGTGCGACGCGTACCGAACCGGGCTCGAGAACCGCTGCCGCGCGGCTGTTGTCGGCATTCGAGACGATCGCGGGTGGCCAGCTCCCGGTGCGGGTGCGGTGCTGGGACGGGTCCGTCGCGGGCTCGGCGGATGCCGAGGTCACGGTCGCCTTCCGGAACCGCCGGGCGCTGCGCCGGATCCTGTGGTCCCCCAACGAACTGGGGCTCGGCCGGTCCTATGTCGCGGGCGACATGGAGATCGACGGGGACATCTTCGCCCTGCTCGATGGTCCGGAGGTGATCGAACGGGTCGCCCGCCGCGACCTGCGCACGCTCGACCGTGCCGGAATCCGGCAGGTCGTGTCGAGCTTCCTGCGGCTCGGTGCGGTGGGGCCGCCGCCTGCTCCACCCGCCGAGGAGATCGGCAGGCGGCGCGGGTCCAAGCACAGCAAGGCGCGCGACGCCGCCGTCATCTCGCATCACTACGACGTCGGAAACGACTTCTACCGACTGTTTCTCGGCCCGAGCATGGTCTATTCCTGCGCCTACTGGACCGACCCCGACGGCGGCACCCTGGAGCAGGCGCAGCGGGCGAAGCTGGAGTTGATCTGCCGCAAACTCGAACTGGCCCCTGGCATGCGCCTGCTCGACGTCGGCTGCGGCTGGGGCTCGATGGCCATCCACGCCGCACGCGAGCACGGGGTGAGCGTGGTCGGCGTGACGATCAGCAGGCAGCAGCACGAGCTCGCCACCGCCCGCGTCGAGGAGGCGGGGCTGTCCGACCGGGTGCAGATCCGGCTCCAGGACTACCGGGACGTCGACGACGGCCCGTACGACGCGATCTCCAGCATCGGGATGTCCGAGCACGTGGGCGACTCCCGGCTGGACGAGTACGCGAACCGGTTGACGAGCCTGCTGCGGCCAGGGGGACGCCTGCTCAACCACGCGATCGCCTCCGTCGCGCCGCTGGTCACCGAGAAACGCCCGAAGCCGACCTTTGTCGACCGCTACATCTTCCCGGACGGGGAACTGTTGCCGCTCAGTCACGTTGCCGGCGCGCTGGAGCGGGCCGGCCTCGAGGTTCGGGACTCCGAGGCGCTGCGCGAGCACTACGCGCTCACCCTGCGCCGGTGGGTCGACAACCTACGCCGCGACTGGGACGAGGCGGTGCGCCTGGTCGGCGCGGCGCGGGCGCGGACCTGGCTGCTGTACCTGGCGGCGAGCGCGCTGTCCTTCGAGCGGGGCCGGATCACCATCCACCAGGTGCTCGCCGTCCGCACCTGCGCCACCGGTGTCAGCGGGATGCCGCTGACCCGGCGGGAGTGGTTGGTGGACTAGCGAACCGGGGTCGGAGCCGCGATGTGCTTCCCGAAGTCGCTCGCGACGAGGTAGTCGACCCAGGCTCGGATGGCCTGCGGCAGGGGAGGTGTCGTCAGTCCCGCCCGCTCGGCGAGTGCCCGTGCGGATTCCGTCGGGTATCGGTCGGCGGAGAGGAAGCCGAGCGTCTCCGGATCCGCTCCGGTCAGTCGCGCGGGCAGCCGCCGGATCACCGCGACCGGCACGTGGAATCGAGGCGGGCGCACGCCGAGGTTCCGCGCGACGTCGCGGAGCAGCTCGCCCAGCAGCGGCGTGTCTTCGTCGAGAACCCACAGTGCCGCACCGGGTTCCGCGTGCTCGGGCACGGCGGCGAGGAACCGGGCGAAGTAGTCCGCGGTGACCACAGGGACCCAGACGTCCTTGCCGCCGGGGATCGCCGGGAGCTTGCCGCGGTGGAGATCGCGGACCATGTCGGCCAGCCCGATGAACTGGGTGGTCTCGCCGGACTCGGAATCGCCGATGACCGTCGACGGGTTGACGATCGCGTACGGGATGCCGTTGGCCTCGGCGTGATCACGCACGGCGTGGTCGGCCTCGATCTTGCTGGCCTCGTAGGCGCCCTTGTCGCGGTAGAGCGTCGCGTTCACGGTGGCGCCCGCAACGCGATACCCGCTGATGTGCACGAACCGTCGCAGCTGCGGCAGTTCCTGCGCCCAGCGCAGCGCGGCGACGGCCCCGTCGACGTTGACCGCGCGGGCCTCGGTCTCGGTGAGCCCGAAGGCGAACCGGCCACCCAGGTTGTAGACGTCGCGCACGGTGGGCAACGGGTCGAGGCCGAGGTCGGGCGCGGTCAGGTCCCCGTCGACGACGGTCAGCAGCTCGGTGTTCCCGCCGTGGGCCGCCACCCAGCCGCGGAGTTCGTCGCCGCGTTCGGCCGCGTTCCTGACCATGGCGGCGACGTGCCTGCCCTGGCGGGTGAGTTCGGGGATCAGCCACCGGCCGATCAGCCCGGTGGAGCCGATGACGAGGGTGTCGGGCGTGCTCATGAGGCCTCCAGTGTGTTCGGGTCGCTGCGCGGGCTCCGCGCCGGTGTGTTCGTGTCGCTGCGCGGGCTCCGCGCCGGTGTGTTCGGGTCGCTGTGCGGGCTCCGCGCCAGGAGTTTCCGGACGGCGCGGATCGCCGCGTCGATGGGTTCGCGGGACCGCCGGACCCGGCCGACGAGGAGTGAGCCCTCGATGAGGGCGAAGACCTCGGTGGCCAGCGCGGCGTCGCCGAGGAGGTCCGCGAGGGAGGCCTCCCAGTCGGCGTAGATCTCGGCGCACACCCCGCCGAGTGGGTCGGTGCCCGCGGTCTCGAGGGCGACCGTCGCGATCGGGCAACCCTTGGTGAAGTCGGAGGCGACCTGCCGGTCGGCGAGCGCCTCCAGGATCCGGGCGATGACATCCGCGGGCGAGCCGCCGAGGGAGCCGGCCATCAGGTCGTCGAGGGTGCCCGCGCTCTGCCGGAGCGCGGCCTCGACCAGCTCGTCCTTGCCGCCCGGGAAGTGGAAGTAGAGCGAACCGCGCGGCGCCCCGCTTCGTTCGAGCACCTCGGTGACGCCGGTCGCCGCCACGCCCTTCTCCTCGACCGCGGCCGCCATGACCGTGATCATCCGCAGCCTGGTCTCCTCGCCCTTCTTCATGAGGCCAATATAGACCGGTCTA
Source organism: Rhodococcus sp. MTM3W5.2 (assembly GCF_001984015.1). Classification (NCBI taxonomy): domain Bacteria; kingdom Bacillati; phylum Actinomycetota; class Actinomycetes; order Mycobacteriales; family Nocardiaceae; genus Rhodococcus; species Rhodococcus sp. MTM3W5.2. Next base: position 1,172,717 of record NZ_CP019572.1, read on the forward strand.
CATATTTTTGCGAGTGGTGGTGCCCGGCGGGGTCAGCGCACCGCGGCCCGCACCAGCGGCAGGTGGCGAAGCGGGATCTGGTTCTCCAGGGCGATCACCGTGGACGACCGCAGCACGTTCAGTCCGTCCACGATCTGGTTGATCACCCGCTGCAGGTCCGAATGTGTCCGCGCCACCACCCGGATCAGCACGTCGCCCGCGCCGGTGGTGGTGTGGGCCTCGAGCACCTCGGGGATCGCGGCGAGGTGCTCGACCACCGCGCGGTGCCCCTGCCCTGGACGATCTCCAGCGTGGCGAACGCGGTGACAGGGAACCCGAGGGCCTCGGCATTGAGGGTCGGTGCCAGGCTCTCGATCACGCCCTCGCGTTCGAGGCGGGTCAGCCGGGCCTGCACTGTGCCGCGGGCGACGCCCAGCCGGCGGGACGCCTCCAGCACCCCCACCCGCGGCTCGGCGTGCAGGAGCTCCAGCAGATCGGCGTCGAGGCGATCGATGCTCATCGGTGCGCTCCTGGTCACTTTGTCCAACAATTCACCGTCGCGCTCCAGCATTCTGTACATATTGAGCAGCGTCAATCCTCATCGTTGCGCAGGTAAGGGGCCGAGGTCACAGTGAAGTCATGACCATCGCGGACATTCGGTTGACCCCGCGCGAGCGCGCCGCGCATCTGCGCGCGAACGATCTGCACCGGCTCGTCGGGCTGGTCGAACACGACGACGCGGCCGACCCCTTCCCCGTGGTCGGGATCGACGCGGTGGTGTTCGTCTGCGGCAACGCCACCCAGAGTGCCCACTACTTCGTCTCCACCTGGGGCATGACCCTGGTCGCGTACGCGGGGCCGGAAACCGGTCAGCGCGACCACAAGTCGTTCGTGCTCGAGTCCGGCTCCGTCCGGTTCGTCCTCGAGGGGGCGGTCAGCCCCGACAGCCCGCTCGCCGATCGGCACCGCCGAAACGGTGACGGCGTGGTGGACCTGGCGCTGGAGGTGCTCGATGTGGACCGCTGCATCGAGCGGGCGCGGTCGCAGGGCGCCACGGTCCTCGAGGAACCGCACGACGTCACCGACGAGTTCGGCACGGTGCGCCGCGCTGCCATCGCCACCTACGGCAGCACCAGGCACACCCTCGTCGACCGCAGTCGCTACGACGGGGTGTACCTGCCCGGATTCGCTCCGCGCAGTTCGGGATTCGTCCGCCGCCCCGGTGCGCCCGAGTGTCTCGTCCAGGCGCTCGACCATGCCGTCGGCAACGTCGAGATGGGCCGGATGGATCACTGGGTGCGCTTCTACAACCGGGTCATGGGCTTCACCAACATGGCCGAGTTCGTCGGGGACGACATCGCAACCGAGTACTCGGCGCTGATGTCCAAGGTCGTCGCGAACGGCAACCACCGGGTCAAGTTCCCGCTCAACGAGCCGGCGCCGGGAAAGAAGAAGTCGCAGATCGACGAGTACCTCGAGTTCTACGGCGAACCCGGCTGCCAGCACCTCGCCCTTGCCACCAGCGACATCCTGCGTACCGTCGACGCGCTGCGCGCGGAGGGCGTCGAGTTCCTGGACACCCCCGACGCCTACTACGACGACCCCGAGCTGCGGGCCCGGATCGGTCGGGTGCGGGTGCCAGTCGCCGAGCTCAAACGCCGCGGCGTGCTGGTGGACCGGGACGAGGACGGCTACCTGCTGCAGATCTTCACCAAGCCGCTCGGTGACCGGCCGACGATGTTCTTCGAGCTGATCGAGCGGCACGGCTCGCTCGGCTTCGGCAAGGGCAACTTCCGGGCCCTGTTCGAGTCGATCGAGCGCGAGCAGGCGGCGCGCGGAAACCTCTGACGCGCCGTTGCCGTGACCGGATCGGTACTCGTTGCGCTGGCGAACCGTGCACGAGTCGTGTTCTATCGACTACTTATGAGCTCAGTCACCCGTATCGTCGCCGGAACACTCGGAGCAATCGCCATCGCCGCCGGTACGGCCGCGACGGCCACGGCCGCCCCCGCGGCGTCCGCCGCCCCGTACACCCTGCTGGTCGACGGCAGTCACACCGAGTACCAGGTCAACCCGGTGCTCACCGAGGACGACGTGCTGAACACCAACAAGGACTTCACCTCGGTGCCCGGCGTCCGCGCGCACAGCATCGACGGCAGGAACTTCTCCTTCTACCGGCTCGTCGACGGCGCCAGGATCGGGATGGTCCGGATCAACGAGGTCTGCCTGCCGACCGGCGTCTGCCACGGTCTGATCGTGGACAGCCCCAGCCCGGTCTTCTGAGGCGGGTCCTCACTCCGCCCAGGTCGTCGGCACGTCGCCGCCGCCCTCGGGACTGACCCGGGTACCCACCTGGGCGAGCAGCGGCACCGGCGCGATCGGCCCGGCGAACAGCGCCTGGCCGAGCCCGAACCCGGTCGCGCGGTGCAGCATCGGCGCGGGCACATGTGAGAACAGGGTGCTCAGGTCGTCGATGTCGGCGGCGCCGTTCATCCGCATCAGCACCAGGTTGTCGCACTGCGAGACCACGTTCGGGTGCACCTTGCCGGGCCGCTGGGTGGCGACGAACAGGTGCAGACCGAACTTGCGGCCCTCGCCGGCGATCAGCGCGCCGAGGTCCGCGGTCGCCGCCAGCAGCGGGTCCTCGGTGGTGGCAGGCAGCACGTTGTGCGCCTCGTCGATGACGAGCAGCACCGGCTCGCGGTCCCGGCGGCCTGCCCACCGCCTGCCGAGGATCGCCAGCGCGACAGCCGTCCGCTCGTCCGGACGCGACAGGCTCCCGATGTCGACGACGATGCAGCGCGCGCGGCTCACGTCGTACTCGATCGCGGAGCGCTCGTCGCCGCGCCGCCACAGGTCCCACTCGCCGATCCGGAGGTTGCCGATCCGGGCGGCCAGTCGCTCGGTGTCGTGGTGGGCGGCGGCAGCGGCCTCCAGGTCATCGACGGAGTACGGCGCCGTCAACGTTTCGGTGACCTGTCGCAGCGCACGGAAATCATCGAGGTCGCGGATCGGGTCCATCCGCAGCAGCAGCGCCTGGACGTCGAGGTCGAGGTCGCTGAAGTCCAGGCACAGTGTGTGCGCGGCGCCGTAGCCGCGGGCCCGTGCCACATGCACCCCGGCCGCGATCTCACGGTGCCGCGTGGCGGCGGGCGAGCAGTCCTCGGGGTCACAGGACCCGAGGAACACGTGATCGGAGTTCGGGTCGAGCACCATGATCGGCAGCTCGGTCGAGCCGAGCAGTCGTTCGAGCAGGCCCCCGGTGGTGTAGGTCTTGCCAGAGCCGGACTGCCCGCACATGAAGGTGTGGCGCGCGAACCCCGTCGATCGCAGTCGGGCCGGGACGTTCGACGCCTGCCGCAGCACCCCGATCTCGATGGAGGCGGCGGTCCCGGTCAGGCCCCCGGCGATCAGGCCGACCTCGTCCTCGGTCGCGGGCCGGATGGGGCGCTCGCCGAACGGCTCGACCGCATGCCGCTCGAGGAAGAAGTCACCGTCGAACTCGCCTAGCGTGGTCGCGTTGCCGCTGAGCGAGCGCATCATCGGACGGGCACTGGCCGCGACGACGCCGAGCTTGGCCATCTGGTCGCGCACGGCGAAGTCGAGCTGCGGGCCCTCCCGCTCGACCATGCGGACCTCGCGCACCTGGACCGCGACCCGGCGCGCGCCCTCGAACTCGATGACCGCGAACCCGCCGACCTCGACGCCGGTCTCGACGGGGGCCATGAAGGAGACCTCCCTGCCGTCCGAGGACACGGCGACCCGGGCGGCCTGGAAATGTTCGTAGAGCTCGTGTCGGTGCGCCTGCAGCGCGTCCAGCATGGGTTCCATGCCGAACATCCTGACATCACGCCCGGAGGCCCGCTGCGCTGTGATGTCGGTCCCCTCCGCTGTGACCTCGGTCGCTCCGCAGGCTCCTCTCCTACACCCTGTCGTTGGCAAATTCTCGCGAACTGGGACACTGGAGGCCGTGACTGCTCCCACCAGCGCCTCTTTCAGCCCGCCAGCACCTCCGCGCAGCTCTTCGAGCGGGCAGGCGTCGTCATCCCCGGGGGCGTCAACTCCCCGGTGCGGGCGTTCCAGTCGGTGGGCGGCACTCCCCGCTTCATCGCCAAGGCGTCCGGCTGCACGCTCACCGACGTGGACGGCAACGACTACGTCGACCTCATCTGCTCGTGGGGACCGATGATCCTCGGGCACGCGCACCCGGCGGTCGTCGAGGCCGTGCAGAAGGCCGCGACCACCGGACTCTCGTTCGGCGCCCCCACCGAGGGTGAGATCGAGCTCGCCGAGGCGATCGTCGACCGGGTCGGTCCCGTCGAGCAGGTCCGCCTCGTGAACTCCGGCACCGAGGCCACCATGAGCGCGGTCCGGCTGGCCCGCGGGTTCACCGGCCGCACCAAGATCATCAAGTTCTCCGGCTGCTACCACGGCCACGTGGACGCCCTGCTCGCCGACGCGGGTTCCGGCGTCGCCACCCTCGGCCTGCCCACCTCGCCCGGCGTCACCGGCGCGCAGGCCTCCGACACCATCGTGCTGCCCTACAACGACCTGGACGCGGTCGCGCAGGCCTTCGCCGCGAACCCCCAGCAGATCGCGTGCGTCATCACCGAGGCCGCGGCGGGCAACATGGGCGCCGTCGCGCCGAAGCCCGGGTTCAACGAGGGTCTGCGCCGGCTGTGCACCGCGCACGACGCGCTGCTGATCATGGACGAGGTGATGACCGGATTCCGCGTCAGCTCGGCCGGTTGGTACGGGATCGACGGCGTCGCGGGCGACCTGATGACCTTCGGCAAGGTGATGAGCGGGGGACTGCCCGCCGCGGCCTTCGGCGGCCGCGCCGACGTGATGGGCCACCTCGCGCCCGCGGGCCCGGTGTACCAGGCGGGCACCCTGTCCGGTAACCCCGTCGCCGTCGCCGCGGGCCTCGCCAGCCTTCGCGCCGCAGATCAGAGCGTGTACGACGCCCTCGAACGCAACTCCGCGACCCTCGGCCGGCTGCTCGGCGACGCCCTCACCGAGGCAGGCGTGCGGCACCAGGTGCAATTTGCAGGCACCATGGTGAGCGTGTTCTTCGCCGACCGCCCGGTCACCAACTATGCGGAGGCGAAGGCGAGCGACACCTGGCGCTTCCCCGCCTTCTTCCATGCGCTGCTCTCCCGCGGCGTCTATGCGCCCCCGAGCGCCTACGAGGCCTGGTTCGTCTCGGCGGCCCTCGACGACGCCGCGTTCGACCGTATCGCCGCCGCGTTGCCGGCCGCAGCCAAGGCGGCCGCGGCCGCGCAGGCACCCACCACCTAGATCCAGCAACCCCTAGATCACGGAGCCAATCCACGTGAGCACCTTGCAGCAGACGCCGACGCCCGACCCCGCCGAGTCGCGCACCATCGTGCACGTCCTTCGTCACGGCGAGGTGCACAACCCGAAGGGCATCCTGTACGGCAGGCTGCCCGGCTACCGGCTGTCCGTGACCGGCCAGGCGCAGGCCCGCACGGTCGCATCGGTGCTCGCCGACCACGACATCACCCACGTCGTCGCCTCGCCGCTCCAGCGCGCGCAGGAGACCGCGTCGCCGATCGCGGGCGAGCACGGACTGACCCTCGTCACCGACGACAACCTGATCGAGGCGGGCAACGACTTCGAGGGCCTCAAGGTCTCGGTCGGCGACGGTGCCCTGCGCAGGCCGCGGCACTGGTGGAAGCTGCGCGACCCGTTCACCCCGTCCTGGGGCGAGCCGTACCTGCAGATCGCGCACCGCATGCTCGCCGCCGTCAACACCGCGCGCGTCGCCGCCGTCGGACACGAGGCCGTGTGTGTCAGCCACCAGCTGCCCGTGTGGACGCTGCGCCGGTTCCTGCAGGGCGAGCGGCTCTGGCACGACCCGCGGCACCGCCAGTGCGGGCTGGCCTCGCTGACCTCGCTGGTCTACGAGGGCGACACCCTGGTCGACATCGTCTACTCGGAGCCCGCGGGCGCATCCGATCCGAGGGTGACCGGGGCATGAGGCGGGTCGCCCGGGTGGCAGCCGCGGTGCTGGCGGTCGCCGCCGTCACCGCCGGCTGCGGCACCGGCACCGACGCCGTCGCGCAGGGCGGCACGTTCGACTTCGTCTCGCCCGGCGGGCAGACGGAGATCTTCTACGACCCGCCGAGCGAACGCGGCACCATCGGCAACATCTCCGGGCCCGACCTCATGGTCGAGGGCAAGACCACGTCGCTGTCGGATTTCGAGGGCCAACCGGTGGTCATCAACCTCTGGGGCCAGTGGTGCGGGCCGTGCCGCGGTGAGGCCGACGACCTCGAAAAGGTCTACGAGAACACCAAGGACCTCGGCGTCGCCTTCCTCGGCATCAACGTCCGGGATCTGCAGCAGGACAAGGCCCAGGACTTCGTCACCGACAACAAGGTCGGCTATCCGTCGGTCTACGACCCGTCGATGCGCACGCTGACCGCGCTCGGCGGTAAGTTCCCGACGAGCGTCATCCCGTCCACCCTGGTGCTCGACAAGGAACACCGGGTCGCGGCGGTGTACCTCAAGGTGTTGCTGGCGGAGGATCTCCAGCCGGTGGTGGAGAGGGTTGCGCGGGAACAGTGAGCACCATGAACGACGCCGTCCTTGCCGCCGGGATCGGTGAGGCCTTCGGCAACACCGCGGCCTCAGGGCCGCTGCTGCTCGCATTCGGCGCCTGCATGCTCGCGGGGCTGGTGTCCTTCGCCTCGCCGTGTGTGGTGCCGCTGGTGCCGGGCTACCTGTCCTATCTCGCCGGGATCGTCGGCGCGGACGCACCCGCGGTGACCGCGGCCGAGGCGGGCGCCCTCAAGACCGAGACCGACACCAGGTCCGCCGCGCGTCTGCGGGTCGCGGGAGCCGCCGGGCTGTTCGTGCTCGGGTTCACCGTGGTCTTCGTGCTGGCGACCGCATCGGTTTTCGGCCTGATCTCCGCCCTCACCGTCAACCGGGAGGTGCTGCAGCGGGTCGGCGGGGTGATCACCATCGCGATGGGCCTGGTGTTCATCGGGCTCGTGCCCGCGCTGCAGCGGGACGTGCGCTTCGAGCCGCGTCGGGTGTCCGGGCTGATCGGCGCGCCGCTGCTCGGCGCGGTGTTCGGGCTCGGGTGGACGCCGTGCCTCGGACCGACCCTCGCCGGGGTCCTGTCCGTTGCGGCGGGCACCGAGGGTGCGACTGCGGCGAGGGGCGTTGCCCTGATCGTGGCGTACTGCATCGGCCTCGGGCTGCCGTTCGTGATCCTGGCGTTCGGCTCGGTGAGCGCGCTGCGCGGGGTGGGCTGGCTGCGCCGCAATGCGCGCGCCATCCAGATCTTCGGCGGCCTGATGCTGGTGGCGGTGGGCGTCGCCCTTGTCACCGGCGCCTGGGACGTCTTCGTTGGTTGGGTTCGTGACGCGTTCATCTCGGAGGTGACGTTGCCGATATGACGGTGACAGAAGACAGGCCGGCCTCGACGCCGCCGCGGCGCCAGTCCCTCGCCGGACGAGGTGTCGCGCTGGTGCGCAACACCTGGCGCGGCCTCACCTCCATGCGGACCGCGCTGGTGCTGCTGTTCCTGCTTGCATTCGCGGCCATCCCCGGCGCGCTGCTGCCGCAGCGCAGCCTGAACGCGGGCAAGGTCGACGAGTACATCGCGAACCGGCCCACCCTCGGTCCGCTGATGGACAAGCTGGAACTGTTCGACGTGTTCGGCAGCTTCTGGTTCACCGCCGTGTACGTGCTGCTGTTCGTGTCGCTGGTCGGATGCATCACCCCCCGTTGCTGGGAGCACTACAAGGCGCTGCGCACCAAGCCGGTCGCGGCGCCGCGCAACCTGGCCCGGCTCCCGCACCACGCCGAGGTCACCGTCGCCGACGAGCCGGAGGCCGTCGCGGCCCTGGTCCGCGGGCAGCTGCGCGGCTGGCGGACGGTCACCCGCACCGGCGACGAGCTGCGCGCGGGCAAGCCCGGCGAGGTCACGGTGTCGGCGGAAAAGGGCTACCTGCGCGAGGCGGGCAACCTGCTCTTCCACCTGTCCCTGGTCGGCCTGCTCGCCGCGATCGCCATCGGCAAGCTGGTCGGCTACGAGGGCAACGTCGTGGTGATAGCCGACGGCGGCCCGGGTTTCTGCACCACCTCGCCGGCGGTGTTCGACTCGTTCCGGGCCGGTAACACCCAGGACGGCACCGGCATGACGCCGCTGTGCGTGAAGGTCAAGGACTTCAAGGCCGACTACCTGGACAACGGCCAGGCCGAGATGTTCACCTCCAACATCGAGTACCAGGCAGGCGACGACCTGGCGAACAACACCTGGCGCGAGGAGCGGCTGCAGGTGAACCATCCCCTGCGGGTCGCGGGCGACCGCGTGTACCTGCAGGGCCACGGCTACGCACCGACCTTCACCGTGACCTTCCCGAACGGGGAGACACGCACCGAGACGCTGCAGTGGCGTCCCGACGACGCGACCACGTTCCTCTCGAGTGGGGCGATGCGATTCGACCCGCCGGGCGGGATGTACCCCGATTCCACCGAGCGCCGCAAGAACCAGATCGGCATCGAGGGTCTGTTCGCGCCGACCGCGCTGTTCCACGGCAACCTGCTGGCCTCGAGCTTCCCCGCGATGACCGATCCGGCCGTCGCGATCGACATCTACAAGGGCGACACCGGGCTCGACACCGGCAACCCCCAGTCGCTGTTCTCGCTCAGCAAGGAGCTCGTCAACCAGGGCCGGATGGCCAAGCAGGACCGGGTCAACCTGCGGCCGGGCGAGAGCGCGACCCTGCCGGACGGCACCAAGGTGCAGTTCGACGGGGCCAAGGAATTCGTCAACCTCCAGGTCTCGCACGACCCCGCGCAGCAGTGGGTACTGGTGTTCGCGATCTCGATGATGGCGGGCCTGCTGGTGTCGCTGCTGATCAAGCGGCGCCGGATCTGGGTGCGTGTGTACCCCGCCGATCCAGATGCCGACACGGTGTCGGATACATTGGATCCGCATCGACGACGTACCGTAGTAGAGCTGGGCGGCCTCGCCCGCACCGACCAGGCCGGTTGGGGCGACGAGTTCGACCGGTTGAGCAGCCGTCTGCTCGCGGACCTCAACACGAAGATCACCTCGGAGAACCGCGCCTGAGGCGCAGGAGAAAACCATGCCGATCAACGAGACCATTGCCCAGTACAGCGACTGGGCGTTCGAGTCTGCGTTCGCGATCTACGTCCTGGCCTTCGTGCTGCTGATCGCCCAGTACGCGACAGCGCGGGCCAACGAGGTCCAGGCCCGCGAGGCCCGCGAGCTGGTGGCCGCAGGCGGTGCCGGCATCAGCGTCTCCGCGGGTGGCGTCACCGCGCCCGCGGCGCCGTCCGTGCCGGGCAAGGTGGTCGAGGCGCCGCGTAAGCCGTGGTCCGAGCGGCTCGGCAACATGGCTCTTTCGCTGCTGGTGGTCGGCGTCGCGCTGCACATCGGCTCGATCGTGCTCCGCGGCTTCGCGACCGACCGGTTCCCGCTCGGCAACATGTACGAGTTCGTCACGATGGCGACCGCGGCCGCGATGCTGATCGGGTTGGTGCTGCTGCGCAAGCAGACCTACCGCTCGCTCTGGGTGTTCGTGCTCGTCGTGGTGATCCCGCTGATGTTCATGGCCGCGACGGTGCTCTACGCGGACGCTGCCCCTGTCGTGCCCGCGCTGCGGTCGTTCTGGCTGCCCATCCACGTCACCATCGTGGCCACCGGCAGCGGCATCTTCCTGGTCTCCGGCGTCGCGAGCCTGATGTTCCTGCTCCGGATGCGGCAGCCGAAGGGCGAGGAGGGCGACGGCTTCTGGGGCAAGGTCGCGGAGCGACTGCCCGACGCGCAGACCCTCGACCGGCTGGCCTACAAGACCACGATCATCGCCTTCCCGCTGTTCGGTGCAGGCGTGATCCTCGGCGCCATCTGGGCCGAAGCGGCCTGGGGCCGGTTCTGGGGCTGGGATCCCAAGGAGACGGTGTCCTTCATCGCCTGGGTGATCTACGCCGCCTACCTGCATGCGCGGGCGACCTCCGGCTGGCGGGACACCAGGGCCGCGTGGATCAACATCGCCGGGTTCGTCGCGATGCTGTTCAACCTGTTCATCATCAACATGGTGGTCTCCGGCCTGCACTCCTACGCCGGTCTGACCTGATTCTCCGATAGGAACCAGACCGCGCGGCCTGCTATTGTCCAGCGCGGACTCGGCGCTGGGGCGAGTTCGGGGGAAGTCAGCAACAGGGGGAGTGCCGCCGTGGCGCAGAACAACGTCGGTTCGTGGGAGTCCGTGAGTCCGGAGACGGCAGAGCCGTCTGGGCCGTCCGCGCAGGCCGGGCCCGCGGCCGCTCAGCAGGCGCCCGAGCGACACCACGCCGTCTCGGCCCGTGACCTGTCGACGTCGCTGCTGCTCAAGCAGGTCAAGCCGGCCCCGACCTCGGGGTGGCGCAGGGCGCTCTACCAGCTGTCGGGCCGGTACATCAACGTCGGCAACAGCGCCAAGGAGCAGCGTCGCCTGGAGCTGACCAAGCAGGTCAACCAGCCGCTGCAGGGCTGCTACAAGATCGCGCTGCTCAGCCTCAAGGGCGGCGTCGGCAAGACCACGACGACCGCGACGCTCGGTTCCACCTTCTCCTCGCTGCGCGGCGACCGGGTCATCGCGGTCGACGCGAACCCGGACCGCGGCACCCTGAGCCAGAAGATCCCGCTCGAGACGCCCGCGACCGTGCGCAATCTGCTGCGCGACGCCGACAGCATCGAGAAGTACAGCGACGTCCGCGGGTACACCTCGCAGAGCGGGCATCGCCTCGAGGTGCTCGCCTCGGACAGCGACCCGGCGGTCTCCGAGGCATTCAGCGCCGAGGACTACTCGACCACCATCGACATGCTCGAGAAGTTCTACTCGATCGTGCTGACCGATTGCGGCACCGGACTCATGCACTCGGCGATGCAGACCATTCTTGAGGAGGCCGACTCGCTGGTCGTGGTGAGCTCGGGGTCCGTCGACGGCGCCCGCAGCGCGTCGGCGACGCTGGACTGGCTCGATGCGCACGGCTACGCGGATCTGGTGAGCAAGTCGGTGGCTGTGGTCAATGCCGTGCGCCCGCGGTCGGGCAAGGTGGACCTCGCGAAGGTCGTCGAGCACTTCGAGCAGCGCTGCCGGGCGGTTCGGCTGATCCCGTTCGACCCGCACCTGGAGGAGGGCGCCGAGATCGACCTCGACCGGCTCCGCCCGCAGACAAGGAACGCACTGCTCGAGCTGGCCGCCGCGGTCGCCGCGGACTTCCCGATGTCGAGCTTTGCGATGCAAGATCGGCTCTGACACATACGATTTGCTCGTGATCGGGCCGTGAGCATCGCGTGACCCGACCCTGAAGCTCAGCCTCAGCGTTCGCGCAACGTCACCCAACTGTGGCGGACTTGTGACCCCGTGTTCGCTGCGATAACGGGATGCGGGCGGATGATCGGAACATGCGCGCGGTCCGGCACAAGCTTCGGATGTGGAACGGCATTGCCTTGGCCACGGCACTCTCCCTTGCGGTCGGGGTGGTGAGCGGGTTCTTCGATGAGCCCAAGACCGACCCCGAATCCGTGGTCGAGCGCTTCGCCGCGGCCCTCACCGAGGGTGACATCGGCGAGGCCGCCGAGTTGACCTCTTACCCGGCGGCAGCCGAGGCGGCGATCACCCAGGCCTTCGACGGCCTGCACGCCGAGAAGGCCACGTTCGACGTCAACCAGTACATCCCGCTCGGTGACGACGCCGGGATCTTCAACGCGACCGCGGACTGGAGCTTCGGCGACGGAAAGAGCTGGCAGTACAACATCGATGGCCGCGTCAGGAAGCTCAGCATCGGCTGGCGGGTCTCGTGGCAACCGCAGACCCTCGCGCCTGGGCTGGGGCACGGCCGGACCCTCCGCTACGACCGCACGGACGCCGCGCCCCCGCGGGTGTTCGACATCGCCGGGAACCTGATGATGACCGAGCAGCGCATCAACACGGTCACCCTCGACCCCGGCGCCATGCCCGACCCGGTGTTCAGCACGAACAGGCTGGCAAAGGTCATCGAGCCGGTCGCGCCGCTCATCACCGGGCCAACGTTGATGCAGGAACTGGCCGCGACGCCGGGCCAGCGGATCACCGCGGTGAGCCTGCGCGACGACGACTTCGCGGTGCTCGAGGACGACCTGCGGGCCGTCCCCGGCGTCGTGATCGACCAGAGACTCAAGCTGATCAGCAACGACCGCCGGGTCTCAGGGCCGATGGTCGACGCCATGCGTAACGTCTGGCAGCTCAACCGAGACGCGACCGCGGGCTGGGCGGTGCACGCGGTCGACCCCGACGGCACGTTGATCCGGCAGACCGGATTCCAGGGGCCGCCCGGGCCCGACATCCGGTCCACCCTCGACCCGCGGGTGCAGCTGGCCGCGGAGGAGGCGGTGGTCAGCGTCGGAACGCCCGCGGTCATCGTGATGATGCAGCCCTCCACCGGCGCGGTGCTGGCGGTCACCCAGAACAATCAGGCCGCGGAGATGGGCCCGGTGGCGTTCACCGGGCAGTTCCCGGCCGGGTCGGCCTTCGATCTGGTCGGCGCCGCGGCCACCGCGCAGAACACCGACATCCAGCACGCCGCCCGCCAGCTCGGCCTTGGCATGGACTACGAGATGCCCGGCCTCGAACAGCGGACCGACGACCTCGACGGCAGAGGCGCCAACCTCATGCGGACTGAGTCGGGACCCGACACGGACAAGCAGGTGAAGGTCAGCCCCCTCGGAATGACCCTTGTCGCGGCCTCGGTCGCCCGCGGATCGACCGCAGTGCCGGTGATCGCCGCAGGTCAGCCGGCCACCACCGACGAGTCGCCCGCGCCGATGCCGCGGGAGGTGAACGACCGGCTGCGCACGATGATGTGGGAGAACGTGCACCGCGGGCCCGCCTCGATGCTGGCCGAGCACGGCGACCTGATCGGGATGACCGGTTCGTTCGAAGACGACCGGTGGTTCTACGGGGCGAAGGGCGATCTGGCGTTCGCGGTCTTCGTCAAGGACGCGGACGGTTCGGACCAGGCCGTGAAGATGACGAGCAAGCTGTTCAAGGAGATGGCGAAGCCGCCGACTCCCTGATCGCCGCATTCCTGATCGCTGGCGTCCCGTTCACTCCTTGGGGTCGACCGGGCCGCTCTCGGGGTTCTCGCCCGTGGTGGGGTGGGCCCGACGGTTCATCCGCCACAAGAATTCCGGGTCGTCGTCCGGACCGAGAACACGTCCCGCGGGCGGCGCGGAGGTATCGGGGCCGAAGGCCTTCCACAACAGCACCGCCAGTATCACCAGCGCTATCAGCGTCACCAGATAGATCACGACGCACCTCCTTGCTTCGAGCGTAGCCGCGTCCCGGCGCGGCGGCACCATTGTCTGAACACGCGAACGGGCGGTCGCCGGGCAGGTCTGTCAACCGATGCTCCGATGACCGCCCGTTCGTGACAGGCGTGTGATGTCAGGCCGAGACGATCACCGAGGAGCCGTGGCCGAACAGGCCCTGGTTTGCGGTGATGCCGATGCGGGCGCCCTCGACCTGACGACCCTCAGCCTGTCCGCGCAGCTGCCAGGTCAGCTCGCAGACCTGCGCCAGCGCCTGGGCGGGCACGGCCTCGCCGAAGCAGGCGAGGCCGCCGGACGGGTTGACCGGGATCCGGCCGCCGATGGTGGTCTCGCCCGCGCGCAGCAGGTGCTCGGCCTCGCCGCGCTTGCACAGCGCGAGGTCCTCGATCCAGTCCAGCTCGACCGAGGTGGCCAGGTCGTAGACCTCGGCGACGTCGACGTCCTCCGGCGAGATGCCGGCCTCCTCGTACGCCGCGTAGCCGATCGACTCCTTGAAGGTCCGCTCAGGAGCGGGCACCGCTGAGGCCGAGTCGGTGGAGAAGTTCGGCATGTCCATGATGGTCTGCGGGAAGGTCGGCGTGACGGTCGAGATCGCCTTGATCCGAACCGGTTCCGCGATACCCATCTTGCGGGCGTACTCCATCGAGGTGAGGATGATCGCCGCGCCGCCGTCGGAGGTCGCGCAGATGTCCAGCAGATGGAGGGGGTTGGACACCACGGGGAGGCCAGCACGTCAGCCGCCGTGACCTCCTTGCGGTAGCGGGCGTTCGGGTTGTTCAGGCCGTGCTTGGCGTTCTTGACCTTGACCGCGGCGAAGTCCTCCGCGGTCGCGCCGTACAGGTCGATGCGGCGGCGCGCATTGAGCGCGAAGTACGCCGGGTTGGTCATGCCCATCAGGCGGAACCGCAGCCAGTCCGGGTCGTCCCAGCGCTCGCCTGCGACGGGCGCCAGGAAGCCCTTCGGGGTGGTGTCGGCCCCGACGACAAGGGCTACCTCGCTCAGGCCGGCGAGGATCCGCGCCCGGGCGGTGTCCAGGGCCTGGGCGCCGGTGGCGCACGCGGCATACGAGGTGGCGACGCGGGCGCCGTTCCAGCCGAGGGCCTGGGCGAAGGTCGCGCCCGCGACGTATCCGCCGTAGCCGTTGCGGACGGTCTCGCCGCCGACGATGAAGTCGACGTCCTGCCAGTTCACGCCGGAGTCGGCGAGGGCGGCACGGGCCGCCGCGACGCCGTACTTGACGAACGACTGGCCCCACTTGCCCCAGGGGTGCATGCCAACGCCGAGGATCGCGACGTCATTGTTGGATCCTGCGCCGCTCATGCCTGTGCTCCGTTCGCGTTCGTGTCGGTGGTGGTCGGCTTCCAGCGCCAGATGGTGCGCACGCCGGTCTCGTCCGTGTAGAGCGGCTCGACGACCAACTCGACGTCGTCGCCGACCTTCAGGTCGTCGACACCGAAACCGTCGGCCACCTGCCCGAGCACGACGAGGCCCTCCGGCAGCTCGACCGCGGCGAGCGCGAACGGCACGTACGGGTCGGTGGCCGGGATGTACGGGGCGGGCGGCTGGTACTGGGCGTCGGTGTACGACCACACCTTGCCGTGGCGGGAGAGCTCGACGTCCTCGAACTCCTCGCCCGAGCAGGCCGGGTTCTTGCAGAAGGTGGTCTCCCGCGGGAACGAGATCGTGCCGCACGACTGGCACGAGGTGCCGATCAGGGCCGGTGCCGGGCCGGTGGTGAACCAGCCCGCTACCGCTGGTGTGACGCTGTCGCCGGCGGCCTGTGTGGCGGTGTCGCTCATGCAAACCTCATCTGCTGTCGAGCCTGATCGGACGGTCGGGACCGGTGCCCGAAGTAGAACGTGTTGCAGTATCGCACGGGATCGGCGATGTCGAGGGCGAGATCCCGCCCAGCGGGCGTCCGATCCGGATACGTTGTGAACCATGGCTGCCGGCAAGGGCGGGAGTCCGGCCGTCGAGATCGAGGTCGACGGCCGGGTGGTGCGTGTCTCGAACCCGGATCGCGTCTATTTTCCCGCAACCGGAGCGACAAAGCTCGATCTCGTCGAGTACTACCTGTCCGTCGGAGACGGCATCGTGCGCGCGCTCTACGAGCGGCCGTGCATGCTGCACCGGTTCCCCGAGGGACTGGCGGGGGAGAAGGTGCACCAGAAGCGGATCCCGCGCGGCGCGCCGTCCTGGCTGGAGACGGTCCGCCTGCATTTTCCGCGCTACGACAGGTATGCCGACGAGCTGTGCGTCACCGAACTGGCCGCCGTCGCCTGGGCGGTGCAGATGAGCACGGTCGAGTTCCATCCATGGAACAGCCGTCGCGGTGACACCGAGAAGCCCGACGAATGGCGGATCGACCTGGATCCGATGCCGGAGTGCGACTTCGGCCGTGTGCGCCGGGTCGCGGCCGTCGTGCACGAGGTGCTCGACGAGATCGGCGCGACCGGATGGCCGAAGACGTCCGGCGGGCGCGGCCTGCACGTCTACGTCCGGATCGCGCCGGAGCACAATTTCGGTGACGTCCGGCTGGCGGCGCTTGCGTTCGCGCGGGAGGTCGAGCGGCGCGCGCCCGACGAGGTGACGACGACCTGGTGGCGCAAGGATCGGGACCCGGCGGCGCTGTTCGTCGACTACAACCAGAACGCCCGCGACCACACGATGGCCGCGGCGTATTCGGTGCGCGGTGTCCCGGACGCGCGGGTGTCGGCGCCGCTGCGCTGGGACGAGGTCGACGATGCGCGGCCCGAGGACTTCACCATCGGCACGATGCCCGCCCGATTCGCGGAGCTCGGCGACCTGCACAAGGGAATCGACGACGCGACGTTCGACATCGCGCCGCTGCTCGAATGGGCCGAGCGCGATGCGCGCGAGGGGGCTGCCGTGCCGCCCGAACCCGAGCGGCCGTGAGGCGGAGGGCCGGGCTCGGTCAGCGGGTGGTGGCCTCGGTGGTCAGCGACTGCAGCAGCTCCATCACCTCGGACTCGCGGAATCGGCGGTGACCGCCGGGGGTGCGCAGGGAGCCGAGGCGTCCGGCGTGAGCCCATCGGGTGACCGTCTTCGGGTCGACGTGGAACAGGGCGGCAACCTGACCTGGGGTCAGCAGCGATTCCTGGGCGGCGCGGAACGACGGGGCGCTCATCGAGAATCCTCCATGCGCTTGTGCGGTACGAACGTGCGGACATCCTGGCACCCGGTGCCCCGAGTACTCGAACAATCCCGATTTGGTAAAGCGGAGGTAATTCGCAAATCGGATAAGTCCGGCACCCGGGGTCGGTGATCGGCGGGTCGGTAACCTGGGAGCGTGACTGATTCCTCGCAGAACCCCGCCCCGTCGAACGCCAAACGCTCGCTGGCGCGGGATCTCGGTCTGTACACCGTCGCCCGGCTGGGCCTCGTCGTCCTGATCGCGGCGATCATCCTCGGGGTCAGTGCGCTGCTGAACGTCGACGTGCCGCTGCTGGTGGCGCTGATCTTCGCGGTGATCATCGCGCTGCCGCTCTCGCTCGTGCTGTTCGGCAAGCTGCGTACCCGGGTCAACGAGGAGATCTCCGCGGTGGACGCCCAGCGCAGGGCGGACCGCGACGATCTGCGGGCCAAGCTGCGCGGCGACGGATCCGGTGACGCAGACGGCCGCAAGTGACCGCCGCGATGGGGGTCGTCGACCACAGCGCGCCAAGGGACTGGGTGGACAACGCGGTTCGGCTGATCGACGCCGATTCCCAGCGGAGTGCGGACACCCACCTGCTGCGCTATCCGCTGCCTGTCGAGTGGAACATCCAGCTCTATCTCAAGGATGAGTCCACCCACATCACAGGAAGCCTCAAGCATCGGCTGGCGCGGTCGCTGTTCCTGTACGCCATCTGCAACGGCTGGGTGACCGAGGGCACCACGGTGATCGAGGCGTCGTCGGGGTCGACCGCGGTCAGCGAGGCCTACTTCGCGAAGCTGCTGGGCCTGGACTTCGTCGCCGTGATGCCGCGGAGCACCAGTCCAGCGAAGATCGCGCTCATCGAGGCGCAGGGCGGCAGCTGCCACTTCATCGATCGTCCTTCGGAGATCTACGCCGAGGCGAGCAGGCTCGCGTCCCAGTGCAACGGCCACTACATGGACCAGTTCACCCACGCGGAGCGGGCCACCGACTGGCGCGGGAACAACAACATCGCCGAGTCGATCTTCCAGCAGATGACGCTAGAGCAGCATCCGATCCCGGACTGGGTCGTGGTCGGCGCGGGCACCGGCGGCACCAGCGCGACCATCGGGCGATACATCCGGTACCGCAGGCACGCCACCCGGCTGCTGGTGGTCGATCCCGAGAACTCCGCGTTCATCGGTGGTTACGAGACCGCGTCGGCCGCGTACGAGACCGGAATGCCGTCGCGGATCGAGGGCATCGGCAGGCCGCGGGTCGAGCCCTCGTTCGTAGGGCAGGTCGTGGACCGGATGGTGCCGGTGCCGGACGCGGGGTCGATCGCCGCCGCCCGGCACGTCAGCGAGGTCCTCGGCCGACGGGTCGGCGGGTCCACCGGGACCAACGTGTGGGGCGCCTTCGGCGTGATCGCGGAGATGCTGGCCGTCGGCCGCACCGGCAGCGTGGTGACCCTGCTCTGCGACGGCGGGGAACGGTACGCGGGAACGTACTTCAACGACGAGTGGGTGCGCGGCGAGGGTATGGACCTGACCGGGCCGACCGCGGTGCTGGAGGCCTTCGCGGCCACCGGGCGCTGGTCCGCCTGACGTCCCTTCGCCGGGTCCTGCCGATCGCCGCTTTCAGCCGGGCGTCCGGACCGCCGCGAGCATCGCGCCGAGGTGCTCGCGGCTGCCCCGGACCGCGGCCTCCTCGTCGCCCGCCGCGATCGCCTCCACCAGGGCGAGGTGCTCGTCCGAGTTCGGTTCCCGGTCCGTCTCGCGGAGGTTCAACAGCTCGATCATCTCGACCAGCGCCTCGGTCAGCCGTGGCACGAAGGTCTCGAACAGTTCGCTGAGAACCCGGTTGTGTGCGGCCGCGACCACCGCGCGGTGGACCGCGATGTCGGCCTCGACGAAGGCGTGATGATCCGCCGTCACGGCGGCCGCGCGCAGCTCGAGTGCGCGCCGCATCGCCGTCATGTCCCGCGCGGTAGCGCGCTGCGCGGCCAACCGGGCGGCCTCGACCTCGATCGCGTTGCGCACCTCGACGACCTCGGCGATGGCCTCGGCGCGGAGCACGCCGTCCCAGCCGTCGGTGGGCAGCGGTTCGGTGCGCTCGACGAACACGCCCGCGCCCTGCCGTGACCGCAGCAATCCCTGTCCGGAGAGCATCCGGAGCGCCTCGCGGACGGTGGATCGGCCGACGCCGAGTTCGGCTGCGAGGGTGGTCTCGCCCGGCAGTTTGGCGCCGACCGCCCATTCGCCCGCGCTCAGTCGCGCCAGCAGCAGTTCGGCTGTCTGGTCGGCGAGCAGGTTTCGACGGGGCGCTGCGACCACGCAAACTCCTCAGGTTGTCAGACAAGTTGATTTCGTCTAGCTTAGCCGACGTGGCTATTCGCGGACTGCTCCTCGGACGCCGCGGCGGGGTCTGACCGGACCGGCTCCCCGCCGCGGGGTTCGGCCGTGCCGGTCGATCGATCTCGATCCGCACAGGAGACCCGCCGTGAACTGGAACCCCCAAGCCCCGTCCCCGATGCCCTCGCACCGCTACCGGCCATACACCGACCGGGTGCCGGTGCCGCTGACCGAGCGCACCTGGCCCTCGAATCGGACAACCGTCGCGCCGCTGTGGGTGCCTGTCGACCTGCGCGACGGCAACCAGGCGCTGGCCGAGCCGATGGACCCGGCCCGCAAGCGCCGCTTCTTCGAGCAACTGATCACCATGGGCTACAAGGAGATCGAGGTCGGTTACCCCTCCGCCAGCCAGACCGACTTCGACTTCGTCCGCGACCTCGCAACCCTCGGGCTGGTGCCCGACGACGTGACCATCGTGGTGTTCACCGCCGCCCGCGCCGACCTGATCGAGCGAACCTTCGAATCGGTGCGCGGGTTGCCGAATGTGGTGCTGCACATGTACACCGCGACCGCGCCGACCTGGCGGTCGGTCGTGCTCGGACGCGATCGAGATGAGCTGCACCGCTTGATCTTCGACGCGGCGCAGGACGTGGCCCGGTACGGCGATGCCGCGACGGGTACGCGCTTCGAGTTCTCGCCCGAGGTGTTCAACCTGACCGAGCCGGACTTCGTCCTCGAGATCTGCAACAGCCTCACCGAACTGTGGGACGCCGACCCGGACCGGCCGGTGATCCACAACTTGCCCGCGACGGTGGAGATCGCCACCCCGAACGTCTACGCCGACCAGATCGAGTACATGCACCGCCACCTGTCCAGGCGGGACTCGGTGATCCTCTCGGTGCACCCGCACAACGATCGCGGCACCGGCGTCGCCGCCGCGGAACTGGCGGTGCTGGCGGGCGCCCAGCGGGTGGAGGGCTGCCTGTTCGGCAACGGTGAACGGACCGGCAACGTGGACCTGGTGACGCTGGGGCTGAACCTGCACGCTCAGGGCGTCGACCCGATGATCGACTTCTCCGATCTCGACGCGGTGCGGCGAACGGTGGAGCACTGCAACAGGATCGACGTGCACCAGCGCCATCCCTATGGCGGCGACCTGGTGTACACCGCGTTCTCGGGCACTCATCAGGACGCGATCAAGAAGGGCTTCGCCCACCACCGCGCCGCGGCGCGGGCTGCGGGGACGGATCCGGACCGGGCGCCGTGGGACGTGCCCTATCTGCCGATCGACCCCCGTGACGTCGGCCGCGACTACGAGGCCGTGATCCGGGTGAACAGCCAGTCCGGCAAGGGCGGCATCGCGTACCTGCTGCAGAGCGGCTACGGCATCGACCTGCCCAGGGGCCTGCAGATCGACTTCGCGCGGCGGGTGCAGCGCGCCGCCGACGACAGCGGGGTCGAGGTGACCGCGCAGCAGCTGTGGGACCTGCTGCTCGCCGAGTACGGAAACCACGGTGAGCTCGCGCGGTGGACGGTCGAGCACCGGGAGGACGGTGATGAGCTGCGGATCGAGGCCACGGTGGGCGGCGCGCCCGTCGTGGGGGCCGCGACCGCGAGCGGACCCGTCGAGGCGCTGACCAGGATCCTGTCCGAGCACGGGCGAGAGGTGGAGGTGCTGAGCCTGGCGGCGCAGTCGGTGGGCGAGGGCAGCGCCTGCCGGGCGATCACGTTCGCGCAGTGCCGAATCGATGGGACCACACGGTGGGGCGTTGGGCTCGATTCCTCGGTCACCGCGTCGGCGCTCGAGTCGGTGCTGGCCGCGGTCACCGCGACCGGATAGGGATAGGGATAGGGATAGTTCCGGCCCGATCCGAACACCGGGACCGGGCAGGCCGTGATCGTCGACCGCGGCCTGCCCGGACCCTCAGCTCGCGGTGACCTTCGCGTCGGCGTCGGTGTCCGCGAACTGGGTGCGGTACAGCTCCTCGTACCGTCCGCCTGCGGCGAGCAGCTCGTTGTGGGTGCCGCGCTCGAGGACCCGGCCTTCCTCGATGACCAGGATCTGGTCCGCGGCCCGGATGGTGGACAGCCGGTGCGCGATCACCACCGAGGTTCGGCCGGCCAGGGCCTCGCCGAGTGCTGCCTGCACCGCTGCCTCCGAGGTGGAGTCCAGGTGCGCGGTGGCCTCATCGAGGATCACCACCCGCGGGTGCGCGAGCAGCAGGCGGGCGATGGTCAGTCGCTGACGCTCGCCGCCGGAGAGGCGGTATCCCCGCTCACCGACGACGGTGTCCAGCCCGTCGGGCAGGGCCGCGATCAGTTCGGTCAGGCGGGCCCGGCCGAGCACCTCCCACAGCTCCTCCTCTGTCGCCCCCGGCCGGGCCAGGAGCAGATTCGCCCGGATCGACTCGTGGAACAGGTGCCCGTCCTGGGTGACCATCCCGACCGCGCCGCGGATCGACGCCGCTGAGAGCTCCCGCACGTCCACCCCCGACAGCCGGACGGCGCCGGAGTCGGCGTCGTAGAGCCGGGGCACGAGCTGCGCGATGGTCGACTTGCCCGCGCCGGACGAGCCGACCAGCGCGACCATCTGGCCCGGCTCCACGCGGAACGACAGCTCGTGCAGGACCTCGACACCGCCGCGGTTGTCGAGCTGCGCGACCTCCTCGAGCGAGGCCAGCGACACCTTGTCCGCGGACGGGTACGCGAAGCGCACCTTGTCGAACTCCACCGACACCGGCCCGTCCGGCACAGGAAGCGGGTTCGGCTTCTCGGCGATCAGCGGCTCGAGGTCGAGCACCTCGAAGACCCGCTCGAAGCTGACCAGCGCGCTCATCACCTCGACCCGTGCGCTCGCGAGGGCGGTCAGCGGGGCGTACAGCCTGGTCAGCAGCAACGCAAGGGCCACAACCGAACCCGCGTCGAGCTGACCCTTGAGTGCGTAGAAGCCGCCGAGTCCGTAGACGAGCGCGAGGGCCAGGGCGGAGACGAGGGTCAGTGCGGTGACGAAGGCGGACTGCACCATCGCGGTTCGCACCCCGATGTCGCGCACCCGGCCCGCGCGGGTGGCGAACTCGGCGGACTCCTCGGCGGGACGGCCGAACAGCTTGACCAGTGTTGCGCCGGGAGCGGAGAACCGCTCCGTCATCTGTGTGCTCATGGTCGCGTTGTGGTTCGCGGCCTCGCGCTGCAGGTGCGCCATCCGGGATCCGATCCGGCGGGCGGGCAACACGAAGACCGGCAGCAACAGCAGCGAGAGCACGGTGATCTGCCAGGAGATGCTGAGCATCACGACGAGGGTCAGGGTGAGGGTCACCAGGTTCGCGACGACGCCGGAGAGGGTGTCGCTGAACGCCCGCTGGGCACCGATGACGTCGTTGTTGAGACGGCTGACCAGCGCCCCGGTCCTGGTGCGGGTGAAGAACGCGATCGGCATCTTCTGCACGTGGTCGAAGACCGCGGTGCGCAGGTCGAGGATCAGGCCCTCGCCGATGCTGGCGGACAGGAAGCGGTTGTACAGCGCGAGGCCCGCCTCGACGATCGCGATCAGCGCGATCAACACCGCGAGCTCGATCACGACGCTGGTGTCGGAGCCGTTGACGATGCCGTCGACCACGCGACCCGCCAGCACCGGGGTGGCGACGGCGAGGGCGGCCGTGACGACGCTGATCAGCAGGAACTTGGCGAGCTTGCGGTGGTGCGGCTTGGCGAAGCCGAGGATTCGACGGACCGTCGCCATCGAGAAGGGCCGCTTCTCGTCGTGGGAGTTCATCATGCGGTACATCGAGCTCCACGCGACGGATTCCATGCTCATGGTGGACCTCTCGGGTTGGTTTGTGACCGGTGCAACGCTACGGAGGGGGTCCGACATACCCGGATTTCCCGCCCGTCTGCACCGACCGTAAAACCTCGAGTGAACTTGAGGTCAAGCCGGTGTGCCGGTCACAGCCGAGGGTCCTCAGGGGCAGTGCGCGGGCGCGTCCTGGGAGAAGGGTTCGTCGTCGGGGAGCAGATACGTCACGAGCAGGACCACCGGCTCCGTTCCCAGGTTCAGTCCGACGTGGTCCCCGCCGGGGTCCTCGGTGACCCACGAGCCGGCGGGGGAGGACTGGCGGGAGCAGTCGGCGAACACGCGGGTCAGCGTGCCTGCGGCGACGATCCCCTGGACGTGGCCGTTGTGGTGGTGCCACCCCGTGCTGCCGCCGGGGGCGATCACGATCCGGCGCAGGGTGCCCTCCACCTCGCCGGGGACCGGCGGGTGCCCTGGCGGCGGCGGGGGAGCAACGACGGGTTGAGTTCGAGCTCGGCGAGGTCCTCCGCGGTCACGCCCGACGGCGGCGTGGCCAGTGCGGGAGCGCCGACACTCACCGCGCACAGTGTGGCGAGGGCGGCGGGTACGGCCAGTCGGGCGAACTTGGTCACGGCAGTCATGTCCGGATCCGTTCGGTTCGGAGAACCGGGGCGGCGGCGGGGCGGGATTGCCCGCGGCACGGCTCTCGCCTGTATCGATGGTCCCGCAGTCCGGCTGATTCCGCGACGGAACGGGCAGGTCGATGGTCCAGGCGTGCTGGAGGAACTCGTCGCATCTGGAACAGGTTCTAGCTAGGATTCGTCCATGCGCACCAGTCGAGTTCTCGCCCTGTCAGTCGCCGGAATCGCCACTGCGGTGGCCGTCGCGGTGATCGCGGCCGGGCCCGCGACCGCCGGTCCGGCCGTGTCGGCGGACCCAGCGCGGGTCGACACCGAGCGCGAGGCGGTGGCCAGGGCCTACATCGACGCGCTGATCTCGCACGATGCGTCCGCCGTGAAGTTCGCCCCCGACGCGACCCGGGTCGAGGCCGGGCTCAAGACCGGCTTCAACGGCCCGCAGATGACCAGGGATCTCGAGCACGGCCCGCAGTATCGGGTGATCCGCGGCATCAGGGATCTGCGGATGTCCGAGTCCGGCGACGTCGTCACCACCACGTACCTGCTGGACGCCGGCGTCGGCGATGTGCGCCTGATGACCGTCGAGATCACCGAGACCTTCGAGGTCCCGGACGGAACCATCCATGCCATCGTCGCGCACATCAAGCCGAAGTCGCTCTTCTGAGCGGACCGCAGGTCGGCTGATGGGCCCGTCCGGCCGGACTCAGCCCTTGCTGATCAGCTGCGAGGCGAGGGCGGTGCCCGCGGCCACCGCGCCAACAGACGGCCACGCGCCGATCTTCTTCGCCAGCGGATGCGAGGCGCCGAACGCGCCGAGGTAGGTGGCGAGCAGCGCGGCGCCCCGCGCGGGCCCCGAGCCCCGTACCCAGTTGGTGGTGCACACGGCGCCGACCGCGGCCAGCACGGCGCCGCCGAGCGGGCGGTTGCCGGTCTGCTGGGCGACGGCGAATCCGCCGACGAGTCCTCCTGCGGCGAGCGCGGATACGGCGGTCTTGGGCAGTGCCATCGGTGATGCTCCTCGGGTCGACGTCAACTCATCACCAAGGTAGCCGCTGTCCTGTCGCGGCCCATCGTGTCAACTCTGCTTGACACCTTCGGGTTGTCAATTTAGATTGACAAACATGACCGAAGCAACGGATCTGGCGGCCGCGGCGGGCAGCCCCGACCCCAAGGTGGGCCTGCGGGCGGTGCTCGCACTGCGCAGGCTCCTCGAGCGACTGGAGACAATTCAGGTCCAGAACGCCCGCAGGCAGGGCTGGTCCTGGCAGGCCATCGCCGACTCGCTCGAGGTCAGCAGGCAGGCAGTTCACCAGAAGCACAACAGGAAGGGCAGGTAGCGGGATGTTCGAACGGTTCACGACCGAGGCGCGCACCGCGGTGATCGGGGCGCAGGCGGAGGCCAAGGCGCTCAAGGCGCCGCAGATCGGCACCGAGCACCTGCTGCTCGGAGTGGTCGCTGCGGCGGCAGGCACACCGCTGGGGTGCACGCTCGACGACGCCGGACTCACTCTCGAGGCGACGCGTGCCGCGGCAGCCGAGGCGCGAGGCGGCCAGGCGCTCGGCGCGGAGGACGCCGAGGCACTCAGGTCGATCGGCATCGATCTCGATGCGGTGCGGGAGAGCCTCGACGCCGGCTTCGGTGAGAACGCCCTCGATCGTGCGGAACCGGGCGAGCGGCGCGGCTGGTTCGGCCGGCTGGTCGGCGGTCACGTCCCGTTCACGGCGGCGTCGAAGAAGGCCCTCGAGCTCTCGCTCAGGGAAGCCCTGGCGCGCAAGGACGACCGCATCGGTGCCGAACACATTCTGCTCGGCATTCTCCGCGGCGACGACGCGGGTGCCCGCGACGTGATGGCGGCGCAGGTCGACCCGGGCGAACTGCGCAGGAAGATTCTCGAACTGCTGGACCGCGCGGCCTAGGGCCCTGGGGGCGCCCTGCCCGGTCAGAAGCTGCCTGCCGCCTCGACCGGCTCCAGGACCTCGATCTTCGGTGGGCCCTGGACGCCCGCAGCCGCCGTGACCCGGGCGACCTTGTCGTTACCGTCGAAGAATCGCTGGAAGCCCTCCGCGCTGTCCCACTCGTCGACCACGACCAGTCCGCCCGAGTTCGCCGCGAACCGGTGATGTCGGGCACCGAGTCCCTTCGCGTCGCCGCTGATCTCGTCGAGCAAGGCGGCGTTGTCGGCGAGTGACTGCTTGGCCGCAGACACATCCGCGACGTCGAAGTGCAGGATGACGACCACGCTCATGATGGCTCCTCGTGCCCCCGGCGTTGCGCCGCCCGGGTCGTCCGCGTGCGCGAACCCGGCCGGGGCCCTCCCTCAGTCAGTATCGCGCCGGTCCGGCCGCGGCGGAAGTGTCGATCCCACGATGCGCCGCATGGTCACCCGGGGCCAGGCGTCGAGGCCGTGTTCCGCCTCACGCCTGCGGATGGACCTCAGCCCGGGCGTCAGCTCGTCGGCGGGCACCACCAGGAACCCCAGCCGCTCGTAGTACGGGGCATTCCAGGGCACCTCGGTGAATGTGGTGAGGGTCAGCCAGGGGAGGTCTCGCTCGGCGGCCCAGCGTTCGACCTCGTCGATCAGCGCCGCCCCCAACCGCCGCCCGGCGTGGGTGGGGTCGACGGACACCTGCTCGACGTGGGCGGAGCCGTCGACCACAAGGGCGAGCGCATAACCGATCGGGGTGTCGTCGTCCGTCGTCGCGACCCAGGCGCGGCCCTCGCGCTGATACTCGGCCAACTCGCTCACCGCGGGCGGGGCGTCGTCGGCCACCGCGTCCATCCCGACGGAGCGGAACGGAACGCCCGCGGCGATCTCGATGGCGGGCAGGTGGACGAGGTCTGTGGCGGTGGCCGAACGGATCACCCGTCCTTTCTAGCCGCTTGGCCGCCGCCGCGCCGCCCGCTTCTCTCCGGTGTGCCAGCATGCACGCATGACTTTGCTGATTCGTCTGGCGATCAACGCGATCGCGATCTGGCTGGCCTCCTCCTGGGTGACCGGCATCGACATCGCCACCTCCGACGGGGGACGGGCAACGACATCCTGGTGATCCTGTTCATCGCGTTCGTGTTCACCGTCATCAATGCCTTCATCAAGCCGCTGGTGCAGCTGCTGTCGCTGCCCCTGTTGATCCTCACCCTCGGCCTGTTCACCCTGGTGATCAATGCGCTGATGCTCATGCTCACCTCGTGGATCACCGAGACGACCGAGTTCGGCATCTCCGTGGACGGGTTCTGGACGGCGGTCTGGGGCGCCCTGATCATCTCGATCGTGAACTTCGTGCTCACCGCGGTGGTGCCCTCGGCGAAACGCTGAGGCAGCCGAAGCCGATACGAACAGGACAGGCGTCAGGCGACGGTCGTGCGTCAACCCGGGAGGCCCCGTGAACTTTCGACAGTTGGCAGTGTCGGCCGCGGTGGGGGTGACGGCGCTCGCACTGGGCGCGGGCCCGGCGGCGGCAGCGGATTCCGGCAGCGCGGGTAGCGCCGGCAGTGCGGGGATCGGGGACCTGCGGGTCAGCGTCGGCTACGGCTGCCGCACGACGGGCACCGGCCCCGCGGACTGGCGCACCTCCGCGCACGTCTTCACGACGGTCACCAATGTCGGGTCGGCGCCGGTGCGCGGGGTCGGGACCTCGGTGTGGATTCCGTTGACGTACTCGGTGACGAACCATGCCGCCGAGATCGCGCCGGGCCAGACGGTGGTCTACGACAACGACACGTTCTCCACCGCGCTCATCCTCAACCCCGTGGGCGCGACTGCGTTCGGAGTCGGGTTGGACGCGAACCCGTTCGACAACCTGTACGCCGGGGCCGCGCCGTTCGTCTGCTCGGCGCTCTAGCGCGCCCCTCGGCTCAGATCAGCCAAGGCCGAGCGCCAGCGCGGTGGTCGCGCCCCAGACCAGCATCGCCAGCCCGGTCCCGGCCAGCGCCGGGATCAGGGCCAGGCCCTGCCCGCCGGAGCGCACGGGGGCATTGGCCTTGACCGCCAACGGAAGTGCGAGCAGTCCCACCAGCGCCCACGGGGTGCGGGCCACCAGGGCCAGGGTCATCACGAACGGCACCACCAGCAGTGCCAGGTGCAGGGTGCGGGTGCCCCGGTCGCCGAGCCGCACCGCGAGGGTGCGCTTGCCGGACTCGGTGTCGGTCGGGATGTCGCGCAGGTTGTTCGCCACCAGCACCGCGCTCGAGAACGACCCGACCGCGACGGCCGAGACCGCGCCCGCCCAGTCGATCCGCTCCGCCTGGACGAACTGGGTGCCGAGCACGGCGATCAGCCCGAAGAAGACGAATACCGCGACCTCGCCGAACCCGCTGTACCCGTAAGGATTCCTGCCTCCGGTGTAATACCAGGCGCCTGCGATACACAGCGCGCCGACCAGGATCAACCACCAGGCCGAAGTCAGTGCGAGCACCACCCCGACCACCCCGGCGAGCGCGAAACAGGCGAAGGCCGCTCGTTTCACGGCGGCGGGCGAGGCCAGCTTCGAGCCGACCAGTCGCAGCGGCCCGACCCGGACGTCATCGGTGCCGCGGATTCCGTCGGAGTAGTCATTGGCGTAGTTCACCCCGACGATGAGCGCCACCGAGACCACCAAGGCCAGCACGGCCTTCCACCACACCGCGCCGTCGAGGGAGGCCGCGGCGCCGGTACCGACCAGCACCGGGGCGATCGCGTTCGGCAGGGTGCGCGGTCGGGCACCCTCGATCCACTGCGAGACAGAAGCCATGAGGCGATCCTTGCACCTACCCACATTCCGCACGCGGACCGCCGCTCCGATTAGCATTGTCGCCGGTGCAACCCGATACGAGCGACTCCGCAGTGACCGCTGATCCCCGGCCACTGATTGTCGTGTCCCTTTTGGGTGATATCTCGACGCGCCGGGGCGGTGAGCTGGTGCCGTTGCCGGGGGCAAGGGCGCGCAGCCTGCTGGTGGCGTTGGCCTGCAGGCCCGGCCGCAGCCGCAGCGCCCAGGCCCTGATCGAGGACGTGTGGGGAGACACCCCGCCGCGTTCGCCGATCAATGCGCTGCACACCCAGATCTCGCGGTTGCGTGGGGCACTGCCCGAGGGAGCGATCGAGATGGGACCAGCCGGGTATCGGCTCGACCTCACCCGTGCGCAGGTCGACCTCACGCTCGCCCGGATGTGGGAGCAACAGGCACAGCAGCTGATCTCCGAAGGTGATCCGCGCCGGGCCATCGACACGATCCGCCGGGCCAAGGCGCTGTGGCGCGGCGAACCCGGCGCGGACCTGCCTGCGGGCGAGCTCGCGCGGGAGCTGGTCGACGAGGGGCTGGCGCGACTGGCCGCGTTGGATGCGGTCGAGGTCGTCGCGCTCATCGAGGGGGTGAACTGGGTGGCGCGCTTCCGCTGGCAGAGAAGATGGCAGCGCGCGCACCGCTCGACGAGCGCGCGCACGAACAGCTGATGGTGGTGCTGAACGGACTCGGCCGCGCGAACGACGCGCTGGAGGTGTTCGCCGGACTCCGCGGCAGGCTCGCGGACCGACTCGGCACCGACCCCTCGCCTCGGCTGGTGCGGCTCAATGCCGCTGTGCTGAGCGGGGAACTGCCGGTACGTGCGCTCCCGGCGGACGCGGCGCCGGAGCCCGCCCGCACCGCGCCCCGGCCTGCCCTGATGGCGGTCGGCCTGCGCGCGGCGCCGAACGCGCTGCTGGGACGCGAGGCGGACCTGGACGCGATCGAGGACCTGCTGGCGACCTCTCGGGTGGTGACGGTGCTCGGTCCCGGTGGAACCGGTAAGACCCGAGTCGCGCACGCCCTCGGCGCGCGGGCCGCGGAGCGGGTTCCTGTCGCCCTTGTCGAGCTCGCGTCGCTGCGCAGCGGCGAGGACGTGGTCACGGCCATCAGCGGCACGCTCGGGCTCAGCGAGGCCGAACTCACCCCAGGCGCCGCGTTGAACAGGGCTCGTATCTACGACGCCCGCGATCGGCTCCGGGAGGCGCTGTCGGCCCGGCCGACGCTGTTGATCCTGGACAACTGCGAGCACCTGATCGACGATGTCGCGGAGGTGGTGGCCGACCTGGTGGCGGCCAGCGTGAACCTGACCGTGCTGGCCACCAGCCGGGCCCCGATGGCGATCACAGCCGAGGCCGTGTACCCGTTGCCGCCCCTGCTGATCGACGAGTCCGGTTCGCCCGCAACGGATCTGTTCCGGGCTCGCGCACTTGCCGTGCGTCCGGCGGCCCGGCTCGATCCGGCGGAGGTCGCGCGGCTGTGCCGGACGCTCGATGGACTGCCGCTCGCCATCGAGTTGGCGGCCGCCCGGGTCCGCACGATGAGCGTGGCGGAGATCAACGCCAGGCTCGACGACAGGTTCGCGCTGCTGCGCTCCGGTGACCGGACCTCGCCGGAGCGGCACCGCACCCTGCGGGCGGTGATCGAGTGGAGCTGGAATCTGCTCGAACCGGACCAGCAGGCCGCGCTGCGCCGATTGTGCAGGTTCCCTGCGGGTTTCACCCTCGCCGCGGCCGTCGGGGTGGCGCAGTGGGGCGAGGTGTCCGATATCGCCGATGCCCTCGACGGATTGGTGAACCAGTCGATGCTCTCGGTCGTCGAGGGCGCGGATTCCTCGGCGCTGCGCTACCACATGCTCGAGACGGTGCGGGAATTCGGCGACGGACAGTTGGCGGGCGCGGACGAGTCGGGCGAGGTCGCTGCCCGCACAGTCGCCTGGGCGCAATCGTTCTGTCTGGATGCGGTGCGGGACTTCCTCGATGGCGATCAGGTCGCCACCGCCCTCCGGATCGAGGCCGAGCACGACAACCTGCTCGCCGTGCTGCGCCACACGCTGTCCGTCGGTGACGGGGTGGGCGCATTGACCGTGTTCCCGGTGCTGGGTGTCACGTGGTCCTTCCGCGGTGCCCATTCCGAGGTGATCGCACTCGCACCGCGGGTCCTCGAGATCGACCCGAGGCGGTACCGCCAGGAGTTGCTGTCGGGGAACTGCCTGGCGCTGACCTACCTGGTCATCGTCGGTCACACCGCGTTCGTCGGTGTCAGTCGGGCGCTGGCCGTGACCCGGCTCAGGCTCCGGGCGGTCCTGGCGTCTAGGACGGACATCGACGAGGCGGTGCGGATGAACGCCTCGCTGGTGATCATGCCCGTATCGGGAAAGGGGCTGGCCCGCAAGCTCGCTCGTGCGATCCGGTCCGAGAACCCGTCGGCACGGTCGTCGGCGTACATGGCGCGGGCCAACCTGCGGGAGAACAGCGGCGACCTGTACGGCTCCTGGTCCGACGCCACGGCGGCCAGGGAGATCGCGGAGGCGGGCGGAGACGTCTGGGGTATGGCGATGGTGCTGCAGCACCTCGGCAGCCTGGCCGGGCAGTCCGCGCGATACGGGGAGGCGGTCGGGTACTACCGGCGGGCCGCCGAGCTGCTCTGGGACCTGCACGCGTACGAGGAGAGCACCACGCTGCGCAGCTATATCGGGGCCGCGCTTGTCGGGGCCGGTCGGGTCGAGGAGGCCCGACGGGAACTGGTGGCGGGCGGGTCGGCCGTCGAGGAGGTGGAACTGTCCATCGCGGGGGATCGGTCGACGTTCGGCCTTGGCGATGCCAGACAGAGCGCGGGCGCGATCGCAGCGGCGATGGCGGAGGTGGACCTGGCCGAGGGCTCGGTGGATGCGGGGCTGCGCGGGTACCGGCACGCGCTGGAGTTGGTCGGCTGGGAGAACGCGGGGGTGACCCCCGATCCGTTCGGGTTCATGCTGCTGGCGGCGGTGGTGGCCGCGCACGCGCTTGCGGGTCGCGGCGACGAGATCGCGGACCTGGTGGACACATACGCGGGGATGGTGATGACACACCTCGGTCCGGACGGTTACCCGGATCTTCCGCAGACCGGCGGGGTGGCGTGTGCGGTTGGCAGCTTCGACATCGCGACCGGGCGGGACCCCGAGGGCGGGTTGCGGATGATCGCTCTGTCTACCAGGGTCGCCGCCCGACAGGACTTTCCGTCGATGCAGTCGTCGCGACACCTGGGCATGGCACGACAGGCGCTCGGCGCGGAGCGGGTGGACGCGGAACTGGCACGGGTCGAGCGGATGCCGCGGCGCATCGCGCGTGACGAGATCCTCGTGGCGCTGCGTGACCGTACGGATGGGGAGAGAACGTCCTTGTGAATCGGCTGCCCGCGCCTTGGCGCGGGCAGCCGATGACGGTCAGGCCTTCGACAGCTCGTGTGGTTCGGCTGCGGTGGGGCTCGGCGCCGCGGTGCTCGCACGGCGTGCGGGGATGGCCACCGTAACGGCGGCGGCGACGAGGGCGACCGCGCAGCCGATCAGCAGGCCGGTCCGGAACCCGTTCTCGGTGGGCAGGGTGTAATCCCCGACCTGGACGCTCATCTGGGCGAGCACCACGCCGACGACGGCCGCGGCCATCGAGGTGCCGAGGGAGCGCATGAGGGTGTTGAAGCTGTTGGCCGACGCGGTCTCGGACAGCGGCACCGCCCCCATGATCAGCGCGGGCATCGCCCCGTAGGCGAGCCCGATTCCTGCGCTGCAGATGCAGACCACCACCAGTAGGCCCCAGGTCGAGCCCATCAGCAGCATTGAGGACCCGTAACCCGTGGCGATGACCAGGCTGCCCGCCAGCAGGGTGATCTTCGGTCCGCGGGCAGTGGAGAGCCGGGCGCCGAGGGCGGCGACCAGCATCATCACCAGGCCACCGGGAGCCATCCACAGGCCCATGGCCAGCATCGACTGGCCCAGGCCGAATCCGGTGGACTCGGGCAGCTGCAGCAACTGCGGGATGATCAGCGACTGCGCGTACATCGCGAAGCCGATCACGACGCCGACGATGTTTGTCAGCAGCACCTGCCGCCGAGCGGTCACCCGAAGGTCGACCAGCGGGTCCACGGTGCGCAGCTCCCACCAGCCCCAGGCGAGCAGCACAAGGACGGCGGCGACGATGAGGCCAACGGTGGTGCCGCTGGTCCAGCCCCAGACGGCGCCCTTGGAGACGGCGGAGAGCAGGCACACCAGGCCGACGCCCAGCCCGAGTGCGCCGAGCAGGTCGAAGCGGCCGCCCGCGCCCAGCACAGGGGTGCCCGGCACGAACCGCCAGATCGCCACCGCGACCAGGACACTCAGGGCGGTGGCGCCCCAGAACAGTGCGCGCCAGCTGGTGCCCTCGGCCACGGCAGCGGCGAGCGGCAGGCCCACCGCGCCGCCGATTCCCATGGACGCGCTCATCAGGGCGATCGAGGAGTTCAGGCGCGCGGGCGGCACCAGATCCCGGAGGGCACTGATACCAAGCGGGATCATGCCCATCCCGATGCCCTGCAGGGCCCGTCCGGCGATCATCGGCAGCACGGACGACGCCACAGCGCAGAGCATCGAGCCGGCGATCAGTGGTACCGAGCAGACCAGCAGCATGCGGCGCTTGCCGTACAGGTCCCCGAGTCGTCCGGTGACCGGGGTCGCGACCGCTCCGGCCAGCAGCGTCGCGGTGATCACCCAGGAGGCGTTGGACGCGGTCGTGTCGAGCAGGCGCGGCAGGTCCCCGATCAGGGGGACGACCAGTGTCTGCATGAGCGCGGCGACGATGCCGGTGAAGGCAAGCACCCCGACCAGGCCATTCGGGTTGACGGTGGGGCTCGGACCTGACACGGACAATCTCCTCGATTTCACGGAAGCACTGGATGTGCTCGATACACAGAGAATGCACAATACACATCAATTGCATAATGCAAATCCCCTGCATCGTGGATGCGATGGGTATCGTGCAACCGAGGCGACTCCCGCTCTGGAAGCCCGGACCGGCGGGCGACACGGGGATCGACGGAAGGCCGCATGGACAAGCCCACGCACTTGATCGAATTCGAGACGATGCTGCTCGGGCGGCATCTCAATCTGCACAACCCGCGGCCCCGGCGCGACGAGTATCAGCTCGACCGCAGCGCGTACACCCTGCTCAGCCGGATCAGCATGGGCGGACCGATGTCCATCGGGGAGTTCAGCGATGCCTTCGGGCTCAATGCCTCGACGCTGCACCGCCAGACCTCCGCCATGTTGAATTCCGGGCTCGTCGAACGCATCCCGGACCCCGATGGCGGCATGGCCCGCAAATTCGCCATCACCGCCGAGGGGGAGCGTCGCCTCGAGGCGGAACGGTCCTACAACGTCCGCGCGCTGGGGAGCGTGATGGCCGACTGGGCGCCGGAGGACGTGGAGGCGTTCGCCGGGTGGCTCAAGCGATTCAACACCGACATCGAGCGACTTGCCGGGCGGCCGTGGCCGCGCCCGGGGAACTCGGGAACTGCCGAGGCGAGCGATTCGGAGTAGCCGCGACACGAAAGATCCGTACCCCGAACGGGATACGGATCTCTCGGGTGGAAACGCCGTGGCTAGGTCTTGCGCATGTAGGTTCGGACGGTCAGCGGCGCCATCACCGCGACGATGATCGCGGCACCGAGCAGTGCCCACACGACCTGGATGCCGAAGTGGCCGTCATTGGCCAGATCGCGCACCGCGGTCACCAGGTGCGAGACCGGGTTCACGTTCACGAAGGCCTGCATCCAGCCGGGCATGGTGTGGGAGGGCACGAACGCGTTGGACATGAAGGTCAGCGGGAACAGGATGAGCATCGAGATGCCCTGGACCGACGAGGCCTTGTTCATCAGCACGCCCATCAGCGCGAAGATCCAGCTGATGGCGAACGCGCACACCATCACCAGCAGTCCGGCCGTGACGACGCCGATCACGCCGCCGCCCGGTCGGTAGCCCATCGCCAGGCCCATGGCGAAGGTGATGGTGGTGGCGATGAAGTAGCGGACCATGTCCGAGAGCAGCGCGCCCGCGAGCGGCGAGATGCGGGCGATGGGAAGGGATTTGAATCTGTCGAACACGCCCTTGTCCATGTCCTCGCGCAGCTGGGTGCCGGTCACGATCGAGGCCGTGATGACGGTCTGCACGAGGATGCCGGGAATGATGATCGGCAGGTAGGACTTGACGTCGCCGGAGATGGCGCCGCCGAAGATGTAGGTGAACATCACCGTGAAGATCAGCGGCTGGATGACCACGTCGAACAGCTGCTCGGGATTGTGCTTGAGCTTGATCAGGCCGCGGTGGGCCATGGTGATCGACTGTGCGACGGTCTCGCTCAGGCTGATCGACCGAGCCGCGGGCGGAGGCCCGGGATGGGTGCTCCTGGTGTCGGGCGCGAGGGTGGCGGTGGTCATGCGACGCTCCGTTCGGTGTCGGACTCGGCTGCGGCGGAATCGGATTCGTCGGTTCCGTGGCCGGTGATGGTGAGGAAGACCTCGTCGAGGCTGGGCTTGCTGACCGTGATCTCGTCGACCGCGATCCCGTGCTCGCGCAGCCGGATCAACAGTTCGGGGGTGACCGACGGATCGGTCAGCGGGGCGGTGAGCCTGCCCGCCTCCGGGGTGATCGCGACCTCGACGCCGAGCGACTCGGCGAGCAGCGATCGGGTCTGCTCGACGCGCGTCTTGTCGACGAGCTTGAGCTGCAGCGCGGACATTCCGACCGAGGCCTTGAGTTCGTCGGCGGTGCCGTCGGCGATGACCTTGCCGCGGTCGATGACCGCGATCCGGTCGGCCAGTTGGTCGGCCTCATCGAGGTACTGGGTGGTGAGCAGGACGGTGGAGCCCTCCGCGACGAGCTGGCGGATGGTCTCCCACATCTGGGCGCGGGTGCGCGGGTCGAGGCCGGTGGTGGGCTCGTCGAGGAACAGCAGCGGTGGGTGCGCGATCAGGCTGGCGGCCAGGTCGAGGCGCCTGCGCATGCCGCCGGAGAAGTTCTTCAGTGGCTTGGTTGCGGCCTCGACGAGGTCGAACTCCTCCAGCAGTTCGGCGGACTTGCGGCGGGCGTCCGATCGGGACAGGCCGAGCAGCCTGGAGAAGATCATCAGGTTCTCGGTGGCGGTGAGGTCCTCGTCGACGGACGCGTACTGGCCGGTGACCCCGACCAGGGAGCGGACGGCGGTGGGTTCGCGCACCACATCGTGGCCGAAGATCCGGGCCTCCCCACCGTCGGGTCGGAGCAGGGTGGCGAGCATCCGGACGGTGGTGGTCTTGCCCGCGCCGTTGGGGCCGAGCACGCCGTAGACGGAACCGGTCGGGACGGTGAGGCTGACGCCGTCGACGGCCGTGGCGTCGCCGAATCGCTTGACCAACCCAACCGCTTCGATGGCGGGGGGAACCGAGAGGTTCATGCGGTGTCCTTTCGTGGAATTCGAATGACACAACAGTGCGGGGCCGCCCTTGCACGGGTCTTGCGTCACGCATGCGGGGACTGTCGCGGCGCGACCAATGGAGGCTGTCGCGGTGTGAGGCCGGTGACTCAACCCTGGTCACGACCTGGTGTGCACGGTCCTCATCGGGATCGCATCACGCCGAACGGGAGCGCTATCCCGTCGCGCGGCCGGTGAACCGCTCGGCCAGTGCCCGACGGTCCACCTTGCCGGGTCCGCGCAGCGGCAGCGCAGGCATCAGGTGCAATTCGCGGGGCGCCGCGGTCGGGTCCACTGTCCGCTCGACGTGGGCGCGCAGATCCTCGAGAGTGGGTGCGGTGCCCGCGACAGGCACGACCGCCGCCACCACGCGCTGGCCGAGCCGCGCGTCGGGTACCCCGAACACCGCGCATTCGGCCACCGCGCGATGGGTGGACAGGGCCGCCTCCACCACCTGCGGGACGACCGTCAGCCCGCCCGTGGAGATCGCCTCGTCCAGTCGGCCCGTGATCGACAGCACGCCGTCCGACAGCAGGCCCGCATCGTCGGTGCGGAACCAGCCCGGTTCCGCGAACGCCGGATGGTCGGGCAGCCCGCGATACCCCGAGGCCAACACCGGTCCGCCCAACAGCACGCGGGAGTCCTCGATTCGCACCCGTACCCCGTCGAGCGGTACCCCGTCGTACACGCAGCCACCGCAGGTCTCGCTCATCCCGTAGGTACGAACAACCGTGATGCCCGCGGTGCGTGCCCGTTCGAGCACCGGCGCCGGGGTCGCGGCACCACCGAGCAGCACCGCGTCGAGTTCGGCCAGCGCGGCAGTGGCCGCCTGATGCTCGAGCGCCTTGATCAACTGGGTCGGCACCAGCGAGGTGTAGCGGCGCGGCCCGGTCATAGCCGCGATCGCGCCCGGCAGCATGGCGGGCTCGAAACCCGTTGCGACGTCGACTATCACGGGCTCGGTGCCGGCGAGCAGGCCGCGCAACAGCACCTGGATCCCCGCGATGTGGTGTGCGGGAAGTGCCAGCAGCCACGACCCAGGACCGCCGAGGCGGGCATGGGTGGCTTCGCCGCTGGCGCGGAGCGCAGCGGCGGTGAGCAGGGCCCCCTTAGGGGTCCCGGTGGTCCCCGAAGTCGCGACGACCAGAGCGGTTGATCCGTCGATCGGCTCACCCGGGCGCAGGGCATCGGTCAGGCGCCGGATCTCGCGGTCGTCGCCTGCGGGCACGGGGAGCAGCGCCGGGCCGTCGCCCCCGAGCGCGCGTTCGAGCCGGGGGAGTGCCTCGCGGGTGGCCGGGCCGGATCGGATGGGTAGGACCTCGAGCGTGCCGGTCACCGACTCAGTCCTCGGAGCACTCATGCTGCACGGACGCCACGTCGACCCGGTCGAGCATGGTCCGCAGCGACGCGAGCTCGCGCTCGGAGAAGGCGGCAAACAGTTCGCGTTCGGCCTCGTTCAGCGCGGAGTCGACCTTCAGGAGCGCCGCCGTGCCCGCCTCGGTGATCTCCACGATGTGTCGCCGCCGGTCGGCGGGATCGCGGCGGCGCTCGGCCAGGCCATCGCTCTCCAGTTCGTTGAGGATCGCGACGAGTTGGCTGGGGTCGACCTCGAGCATGTCGGCGAGCGCTCGCTGGCTCACCGGGCCGGTGCCGAGGTGCATCAGGGTCATCGCGTGGCGCGGGTGCAGTCCGGTTACCCCGAGGGCGCCGCGAATCCGGGCGCTGGTGGCCTCGCCGCGCCAGGCGAGGAGGAACCCGAGGCGGTCGGTGGGGGTGCCGTCGACCCGTTCTGCAGCCATTCAGTCACCGTATCAGCACCTCCATTTTGGAGAGTCATCAATCATTGTTACTCTTCAACGATCTTTGCACGTTGATCATTGGAGGTTCTCATGTTCATCGCCTATGCCGTCATCGCTGTGGTCCTTGCCCTGGCCCTCAGTACCTCGGCGTTTCTCACCTTCACCCGCAACGAGAAGCTGGTCGGGGGCTTCGCGGAACTCGGCGTCCCCGATGCCTGGTTGCCGCGTCTCGCCCTCGCCAAGGCCGCGGGCGCCGCCGGGTTGTTGATCGGGCTCGTGGTGCCGGTGATCGGCGTGGCGGCGGCGATCGGGGTCGCCCTGTACTTCCTCGGCGCCGTCGTCGCGCACGTGCGCGCCCACGACTATGCGGTCGCGCCCGCGGTCGTGCTGGGGCTGGCGGCAGTCGCCGCGGTGGCGCTCCGGATCGCCTCTGCGTGAGGCGCGATCCTCGGTCGAGCGAGTGTGTCGGACCCCGGCGGTAGAATTCGAACATGAGTTCGATCGATGGGGTCGGGGCTGCGGGGCAGGTGCAGGAACACCTGTCCACGATCGCCGACGCCGTCGAGGGACTGTGCGACAGCGATCTGACCGGGCTCTCCGACGCCGAGCTGACCGACACCATGCGCCGGCTGGAGAAAACGCTGCGCCGGGCCTCGGCGATCGGCCACAACCTGATCGTCGAAACCGTCGAACGTTCCCTACCCGGCACGCTCGGCCACAAGTCCGTCAACAAGCTGCTCATCGCCGTGCTGCGAATCTCGGCCGCCGACGCCTCCGCGCGGGTCACCGCAGCAAAATCGCTGGGCACCTGGCATGCGCTCTCCGGCGAGCAATTGCCCGCGGACCTGCCCGAAACCGCTGCCGCGCAACGCGACGGCGACATCGGCGCCGACCACGCCCGCGCGATACGCGAGGTCATCCGCAAGATCCCGCACGCCGTCAGCAGCTCCGACGTCACCGCCGCGGAGGAGATCCTCGCGGAACTGGCGCGCTCGGCAACACCAGAGGACGTCGAGAAGGCCGGACACAACCTGCTCGCGCACCTGAACCCCGACGGCGACCTCACAGACGAGAAGGATCGCAAGCGTCTGCGGGGGATCCGGTTGGGTCGCCAGGACCAGAACTTGATGACCCCGATCTCCGGACACCTCGACCCCGAAACCCGCGCATTGCTCGACCCGATCGCCCCCAAGCACTTCGTGCAGGGAGGTGCCCCTCGCCAAGTGGGCGCGACCGGGCGTGAACAACCCCGACGACCCCGAATCGCCCACCGGCGCCGCCGAACACCCAAACCTCGACCACGACGCACTCGCCGCGGCCGCGGGCCGCGACACCCGCACCGCCGCACAACGCAACCACGACGCAGTCAAGGAAGCACTACGCGCCCTCCTCGGTTCCGGCATCCTCGGGTCGCACCGCGGCCTTCCGGTGACGACGATCCTGACGATGACAATCGATCAACTCGAACAAGGGACGGGTGTGGTCACCACCGCGTCCGGGGGGATCGTCCCGATCAAGGACGCCCTCAGGCTCGCCGAACGGTCACATCCGGTACTCGTGCTCTTCGACCGCAACGGCCGACCACTACACCTCGGACGCTCGAAACGCCTCGCCACCGCCGACCAACGTCTCGCGATGGGGGCACCTCCCTGCACGAAGTGCTTGGGGGAATTGCCGCCGACGGCGGCTGCACCCGGCCCGGCTGCGACGCCCCCGCCACGATGACCGCCGTCCACCACATCCACGACTGGTCCAAGAGCGGCACCACCGACATTGGCGTCCTCACCCTCGGATGCGACGGCTGCCACGCCCTCATCCACGACGGACCCGGCGGCTGGCAAACCACCACCGCACCCAAGGGCGCCGAAAACCCCGGACGAACCCAATGGATCCCACCACCGCACATCGACCCCGAGCAGAAACCCCGCATCAACCACCGCCACCACCCGAAAGAACTCCTCGACCGAGCCCTACGAAAAGCCAACGCCCGCAGGGGGACCGGCATGCGCAGGCGGAATGAGTCATGGCCGCGGAGAGATGCCAGCGGCGAAGGGCCGGCCGCAGACGGTTTCCCGTAGCGGCCGGCCGCGACCAAACCGAGCGGGCCTCTCAGGTCGTCACGCCGAGAGCGGAGTTCGTGCGAGGC
This sequence comes from Rhodococcus sp. MTM3W5.2, assembly GCF_001984015.1. Taxonomy (NCBI): domain Bacteria; kingdom Bacillati; phylum Actinomycetota; class Actinomycetes; order Mycobacteriales; family Nocardiaceae; genus Rhodococcus; species Rhodococcus sp. MTM3W5.2. The sequence continues at coordinate 1,212,134 of NZ_CP019572.1, forward strand.
GGTCGTGAAGCGCCCGCACCATTTCCGACGCCACCACGGCGTACCCACTCATCGTGAAATGGATCTGATCCGCGCTCATCAGATCCGGCCGCAGGCGGAGCGGGTGCTCCCACAGGTCGATGAGGACCGCGTCATAGCGAGCGGCCAGGGCGCGGGTGACGTCGTTGAGATGGGCGATGCGATCGCGCATGGGCCGAAGCCGCTTGTCGAGGAAGACGTCGGCCAGCGCGAGCGTGGAAATCTGTGCGCCGGACCGGTGTATCGCCGCGAACGCGGTCTCGAGGTTGCGGGCCATCGCGTCGAGGTCGGCGTCCGGCAGCCACAGGTCGTTGCCGCCGAAGGTGATGTGCACCAGGTCTGGGTCGAAGTCGAGCACCGTCTGCAGTTGCTCGTCGAGGACCTGCGCGCTGGTCGCGCCCATTCGCCCGGTGTTGAGGTAGGACACGTCCGGTCGCGCCGACCGCAGTCCCGCCGCGACGCGGTCCGCCCAGGCGGCGGTCTCGTAGCCGGGGCTGGGATCGCCGATGCCCTTCGCTATCGAGTCGCCCATGACCGCGAACCGCGACCAGGGAGCATCGGTCAGCAGGGCGCGGATCTCGCCGGCGTCGAGGCACGTCGGATCAGTCGCCTCGGTTCGGATGATGTTGTGGCTCATCGCTGTCACTCCTTGCTCTCGGCGAGAATCGTGGTGCCGGTGTCGGTGCGGACCGCCCGCTTCTCGGTCAGGCCGGCGGCGAGGATTCCGGCGGCCACCGCAGTGATCGCGCAGGCGAGAAAGAGGAGGTGGAAACCGGCCAGCGCCTCGCCCGGATGGGCGGCGAGGACCGAGGCGAGCACGCCAACGCCAAGCGCGCCGCCGACCTGGCGGGACATCAGGTTCATCCCGACCCCCGACGCGAACTGCTGAGGCGGAAGGGAACTCGCCGCGACGGTGCCGAGGACCGTGACGAGGAAACCGATGCCGCCGCCACCGAGGAGGGAGGCGGGAGCCCAGACGGACCACAGGTGCGGCGTTGCGCCGAACGCATCGGTGCTCGCCCAGAATGCCGAGCCCGCGAACATCAGTGCGCCCAGCACCCCCACCAGGCGTAGTGCGTTGGCAGAGCCGATCCGGCCGGCCACCGTCGCCGTCACCATGGCGGCCACCGCGCCGACGCTGAGCGCCGCGGCGGACTGCAGGACGGTGTACCCCCAGATCGCGTCGAGGAACAGGGGGCCGGCCAGCAGCCAGGCGAACATCGCCGCACCGAACACGAACGAGGTGGCGTTGGTGAGGGCGTATCGCCGATTGCGCCACAGGTCGACCGCGATCGCCGGACTCGGATGCCGCCTGGACCGGACGAGGGCGACGACCACGAGGACCAGCCCGGTGCCGACGGTGAGGAGCGTCGCAGGCGATGTCGTACCCCAGCTCTGCCCCTCGGTCACGCCCGCCACCACCGCGCCGATGCCGAGCGCCGCGGCGAGGGTCCCCACGATGTCGGGGACGGCCGGTGCTCCGACTCCCTGGTGCGCGGGCTCGCGGGTTCGGAGGCCCGCGGCGAGCGCCACCAGGGCCGCCGCGATCGGAATGTTGATGACGAACACGGCGCGCCAGCCGAAGGACTCGACGAGAGTGCCGCCGATCGCGGGGCCGACCACCGCCGCCAATCCGCCTGCGGCGGACCAGGCGCCGATCGCGGCGGTGATCCGGTCGGGGGCGGTGATGGCCAGCACCAGTGCGAGTGCGGCCGGGATCATCAGCGCGGCGGTCGCGCCCTGCAGGACTCGGCTGCCGATCAGCCACGGCGCGCTCGGTGCGACCGCGCACAGCAGCGAGGTGACGGCGAACCCGACCAGGGCGACGAGGAAGATCCGCCGACGGCCCAGGCTGTCGGCGAGTCGGCCTGCGGGCGTCAGGAGTGCCGCGAATGCCACCGCGTAGCCGCTCACCACCCAGGTGAGCGTGGTCGGGGCGGCGGTGGTGAAGTCCCTGGCGATCGCCGGGAACGCGATGTTGACGACGGAGAGGTCGAGGAAGGCAACGAAGGTTGCGCTGCAGGCGATCAGGAGAGCGATGCGGGAGGACGCCCGCGCCGGAGAGGGTGCCTGCTCGGACACTTCGGTCATGGTGGGTTCCTTTCGGAGGTGGTCCGACGAGGGGGTGACCGGGGAAAGAAAACGCACGATCGTTCGTGTAGATATTGAACGTACGACCGTTCGTGCAATTTGGCAAGAACTCGTGGAGAATGGAGCGATGGTGGATACGGCTCAGACTTCCGACCAGCGGTTGATCAAAGGGGCGCTGGCCCGCGCATCGATCGCCCGGCACGCGGCGGATGTCGCCTCGGTCGAGGGGTTGACGGGTCTGAGCATCGGCAGGCTCGCCACCGATCTCGGGCTGAGCAAGAGTGGCGTCGCGACTCTCTTCGGCAGCAAGGAGAACCTTCAGGTCGCCGCGGTGCAGTCGGCCAGGGAGGTGTTCATCGAGCACGTCGTCCGGCCGAGCCTGAAGGAGCCCCGCGGCATGCCTCGGCTACGGGCTCTGATCGACCGTTGGTTCGACTTCGTGTCGGCGCCGGTGTTCCCCGGCGGCTGCTTCCGGGTCGCGACCGTCTCCGAGTTCGACAGCAGGCCTGGGCCAGTGCGTGACGCGATCGCGGCCGATCAGCGGGACTGGCGCGAGCTGCTCACCCGCGAGATCAGGCGGGCCCAGGACCAGGGTGCGGCGCAGGGGAAGGACGCCGCGGCGCTGGCCTTCGAGATCGAAGCGCTGCTGAGCGCGGTCAACACCGCGCTACGGATGGGGGAATCGGAGGCGGCGCCGATCGCCCGCGGGATCATCGACGGGCTGATCGCTTAGCCGGACTCCGGGGGAGTGTCCCCGTCCGCCGACGCCCCGTCGCCGGTGGCCGACTCGGCGTCACGGTCGAGCGCGCGCAGGGTCGCTGCCCCGTTCGCCCCGTCACCGGGTCCGTCGGCGAGCGGCCAGCCGCCGGCCGCGAGGTGTGCGCGCACGCGCTCCACATCGGATTCGATGGGCATCTCGTCCGTGACCTTGGTGATGAGCACCTGGATGTCGATCTTGTCGATCGGCGGCGGGAACTGCTCGACCAGTGCGTCGGTGACCGCATGGACCTCTTCGTCGGACAGACGCCTGCGGAGCAGGGCGATCAACGGGATGTAGTCCTGTTCGGGCACACCGTTGGGATACCCGGCACGCAGCCACCCGAGTATCGAGGTGAGGAACGGTGGAAGGGCCACGGCGGTGTGTCCCTACGGCTCGTCGCCGAGCTGCCACCCGGCCGCGGCGAGCACGGACCGGACCCGGGCGATGTCGTGATCCGACGGGGCCTCGTGGGTGATCTGTTCGATCAGTTCGCCGATCTCGGCGCGGGTGACGGTCGGGTCCTCGCCTTCGCCCCGCGATTCGGCGAGCGCGACGGCCACATCCTTGATCTGCTCGGCGGTCAGCTCGTGGTGCAGTAGGGCCACCAATGGGATGCGGTCCTTCGGCGGGACACCCTGCGGGTACCCGGCCTGCAGCCAGGTCAGTACGGACAGTGGGAACGCTGGTTTTGCTGAGGTCACGAAATGTTGCCTCTCGACTCGTGGGCCGACGCTAGAAGATCTCGATGCCGAACGTGTGGCTGAGGAAGCCCTGCATGACGAACAGGATTCCGGTGATGATCGCCACGACCACCACGGCGAAGCATGCACCGGCTGCGATGACGGCAGCCGGCTTGCGGGTGGTTGTCGCCGTGGCGGGATCGGTGGTGGAACCGGAGTCCAGTGCCCGCAGGCCGAGCGCGAAGATCGCGGGCAGGCCTGCGCCGAGCAGTAGCCCCACCGCGACGACCTGCCACAGCGAATCGACGGTTTTCGAGAGAAGATCCATGTTGCTGTTTTCCTCAGGCTGTCACGTTGTCGCGCGGGGCAGGCTCCGCAGCCGGTGCGGGCGCGGGGGTGGGGTTCGCCGTCGGCGGCCCGGGATGTCCTCGGCGGGGATCAGGCCGCCGTCCCATTCCGCGTTGACGTTGCTCGAGTCGATCGGCTGCCTGCGCGAACGCGCATACATCCAGCCCGCCAGCAGCAGCAGGATCGCGAAGACCGCCAGCACACCGGGCAGGCCGCCGATCAGCTGCGCGATGCCCCAGCACACGGCGCCGACAAGCGCGGCCGACGGCAGGGTGATCAGCCAGGCGACCGCCATTCGGCCCGCGACACCCCAGCGCACCTCGGCGCCGCGGCGACCGACGCCGGTACCCATGATCGAGCCGGTGGCGACGTGCGTCGTGGACAGCGGCAGACCCAGGTGGCTGGAGGTCAGGATGATGGCGGCCGATGACGCCTCCGCGGCCATGCCCTGCGGCGCCGCGATCTCCACCAGGCCCTTGCCGAGGGTGCGGATCACGCGCCAGCCGCCGAGGTAGGTGCCGAGGGCGATCGCGACCGCGCAGCTCAGCTTCACCCAGAACGGCATGTCGGAGTCGGCGTTGAGGGTGCCGTGGGCGACCAGCGCCAGGAAGATCACGCCCATCGTCTTCTGCGCGTCGTTGGTGCCGTGTGCGAGGGACACCAGCGATGCGGAGCCGACCTGGCCGAGCCGGAACCCGGAATCCTTGGTCTCGTCGCTGACGCCGCGGGTGATCCGGTAGATCAGCCAGGTTCCTGCTGTGGCGACGAGGCCGGCGACGACCGGCGCCAGCAGTGCCGGGATCACCACCTTGCTCAGCACGCCGCCCCACTCCACGCCGTTCATCCCGAGGGAGGCGAGGGCCGCGCCGATCAGGCCGCCGAACAGTGCGTGCGAGGAACTCGAGGGGATGCCGAACAGCCAGGTGGCCAGGTTCCAGATGATTCCGCCGACAAGTCCGGCGAAGACGATGAACAGCAGATCCTCGCCGCCGACGGAGTTGAGGTTGACCACGCCCTTCGCGACGGTGGCCGCGACCTCCACCGAGAGGAACGCGCCCACCAGATTGAGGATTGCGGAAAGCGCAACCGCGACTTTGGGTTTGAGTGCCCCGGTCGCAATCGACGTCGCCATCGCGTTGCCGGTGTCATGGAAGCCGTTGGTGAAGTCGAACCCGAGGGCTGTGACAACTACGACAAGAAGAACGATGAGTTCCGCGTTCACGGCCTCGATCCTCCGTTACGAACGCGTAAAAGTCGAGTCTGTACCCGCTGTTCGCGCGTGCTTTCGAGCGCGCAGCGCCGCCGCCCGTCGGGCCAGGTCCTGGCGGTTCGGGCGGGCCTCGAACGGCGCGCGCACCGCTCTGTCGGCACGCGAACCGTCAGAGTCGGGAACGAAATGTGTCGAAGCTCACCGGGTCGGACCGATCGGATCGCCGAGGCGCATGCACCGGGCCAGGACCCATCAGTCCTCGTGCCGCGGTGGGCCGTCCGACCCGACCGGTTCACGGGGATGTTCGCGGTGAAGAACAGCGCGAGGACGGCCAGGAGCGCGGCGAGGCCGCATGCCACCCGCAGCGCCTCCAGTCGTGCGTCCGCGTTGACCGCGAGAACGGCGTCGGCGGTCGGGCCGCTCACCCCGGCCTCGTCCATCGCCGCGGTCAGCTGGGTGTCGGACAGGAACGGGACTCCGGCGGCCAGCTCGGTGGTGGCCTGCTGCTGCACCGCGACGGGCACGTCGGGGTTGTCCTGGATTCCGTCGACGGTCGCGGCGCTCAACGTCGTGATGAGCACGGCGCCGATCAGAGCGGTCCCCAGCGACGCGCCGAGGTTGGTCGCCGTGTTCTGCAGCCCGCCGACCTCGGCGCTCTGCGAGTCCGGCACCGCGGACACGGTGACCGCGCCGAGCTGGGACGCCAGCGCGCCAAGCCCGAGTCCCATCAGGAGCATCGGGACGGAGACGATCGCGGCGTTCGCGCCGGGGTCCAACCCGGCGACGAGGACCAGGATCCCGACGATCATCGAACCGAGACCGCACCGCACCACCCGGCGGGGTGCGGCGCGGGCCAGAGCTTGGGTATGCCCGCCGCGGCGAGCAGGAGCGCCACCGAGAGCGGGAGCAGACGCAGACCGGTCTGCAGTGAGTCGAGTTCGAGGACCACCGAGAGGAACAGCGGGACCGCGAAGAAGATCCCGGCCTGCACCATGAACTGCGCGAAGAACATCGTCAGGCCGCCGCTGAGCTGACGGTTCTGCAGGAGCCGTGGATCGAGCAGTGGCTCGGCGCCCGCCTTGGACAGGCGGGTTTCCCAGAGCAGGAACACATAGACGACCAGTAGTCCGGCGAGGATCAGCCACAGGGTCGCGGACACCCCCATCAACTGGACGCCGTCGGGCGTTGGCCGGATCCAGCCCCATTCGCTCGAGCGGAGCACACCGAACACCAGCATGCCCAACCCCAGCACCGACAGGGCCGATCCCGCCAGGTCGAGGTGCACCTTCGTCGGCGGGGTGTCCTCGATCCTCCTGAGCACCAACAGGATCAACACGACGATGACGACCTCGCCGAGGAAGACGTAGCGCCAGGACGCGTACGTGGTGACCGCGCCGCCGATGAGGGGGCCCGCGGCGACGGCCATCGCCCCGGCCGCGGCGACCAGGCCGTAGGCCGCGGGGCGACGTTCCGCCGGGAAATTGCTCGCCACCAGGGCGACGATCGCGGGCATGATCAGCGCTGCGCCGACGCCCTCCAGGAGGGACCAGCCGATCAGCAGCACGCCCAGGTTCGGTGCCACGGCTGTGGTGAAGGACCCCGCTGCGTAGATGACCAGCCCGATGCCGAATGCACGGCGACGGCCCAGGATGCTGCCCACCTTGCCACCCGTGATCATCAGCGTGGCCATGACGAGGGTGTAGAGCGTGATGGCCGTCTGGATCCCGGTGATCGTGGTGTTCAGATCGGCGGCCACGGTGGCCATCGAGACGTTCATGACGGAGCTGTCCAGCGTCATCAGGAACTGGCCGGAGGCCAGCACAGCGAGCACAAGGCCGCTGCCAGTTCGGGTGGAGGACGTGCGCCGAGCAGCTGTGCTCATCGGTGACCTCGGGGTCGACGGGTTCCGCGTCCACGAATCGTCCGCTGCGCGGCGCCGGTCGTCAACGGCGCCGCGCCGAGAGATCCGGTCACACAACCGAGCTACGGGGCCGGGCGGCCGTCCCTCCGGATCGGATGGTCCGCCGGGATCTGCACCAACACGATCGGGACGCCGTCGGGGTCGGCGATCCACAACTCGTGCAGGCCCCACGGTTCCTGCCGCGCCTCCCGGACGATCTGTACGCCCTTGAGCACCAGTTCCGTCTGCGTGGCAGTGAGGTCGCGAACCTGAAACCAGAGGGCGCCGTCGAATCGGGTGCTCACCCCGGATGCACCGTGGGCGGCGACCTCGATCAATCCCTGCCCGGCGAAGAACACGGTGCCGCCCGGATACTCGCGCGCGACCGCAAGCTCAAGGGTCTGCGCGTAGAACGCCAGCGTGGTCGGATAGTCGGCCGGCCGCAGGATCGTCCGGCTGCTCAGAATCTCCATGCTCACTCCTGCTCCGCGGGGCGGGCCTCGTGGCCTGGCCTGCCCGGTGTCCGTCTGCGCTGTTTCATCTCCGCCTCGTACAGGTGCCTGCGCCCGCCGAGCAGTTCCTCGCGCACCGCCCGCTCGTGGTCGCGGAATTCCGACCAGTAGTCGTCGTCGAACTCCTCCACCACCTGAAATGTCCAGCGGCCCGCCAGCACGTTGCGGCCGACCAGCTCCTCCAGGAGCTTGTCGGCCCGCTCCCCGTGGCCGGCCGCGCGCAGCATATCGACCGCCTCGGCGAGCTGCAGGTGCGCGTGCCCGATGAGTTGGTGAAACCCGTACAGGTGCCCGCGGGCCCGCTCGACCGTCTCGAGGGCCTCGGAGACCCGCCCGGCGGCGGCGATCTCGGCGTCAGTGACACCGTCGGGCCGACGGTGTTCGGGTGCAGGCTCTTCGCGGTCGACGCCCATGCGTTCAGTGTGCCCGATCCGGCGTCGATCGCGGGCGCGAGATTCGTGACAGAGGCGAACGAATTCCCCTGCGCGGCCCACCCGAACGCGGTACCGTCTCGGCGATCGGTGCCGTCGCCCAGGAGGCCGGCGGTCCGGGCCGTCTGGTGCCCGTATCCGATCGACACCATCGAGGCTGGGGGAGTCCATGAATTTCGCGTGTCGTCGTCCTGTGTGGGGCCGGGCAATGGGTGCGGCCCTGGTCGCGGTAGCGGTGATGGCCGGGGCGGGCGAGGCCGTCGCGGCGCCGGGCACGGGCAGCGACTCGGGCAGCGCGGGCAGTTCGGGCAGCTCGGACTCGGGCAGCGCGGGCGGCAGCTCGGACTCGGGCAGCGTCACCTCCGGATCGACCATGCCCGAGTGGGGGCGCGACGATCCGGGGCCGTTGCCCCCGCTGCGCGACGACATCGTCACCCCCGCGATCGTCTCGGAGAAGTTCACCTCGGAGCGGGTCGCGCGGTTCGTCATCGCCTCGCCCGCGCTGCACCGTGAGGTCGGCGTTGACGTGCTGCTGCCCGCGGACGGCAGCGTCCCGCGGCCCACGCTGTACATGCTCGAGGGCGTCGATGCCGGCGAGAGCCAGAGCGCGTGGATGTTCATGACCGATGCCTCGAAGTTCTTCGCCGACAAGAACACCAACGTGGTCCTGACCAACGGCGGCGTCGCCAGCCTCTACACCGACTGGGACAAGCGCGATCCGAAGATCGGGCTGCACAAGTGGGAGACCTTCATCGCCGAGGAGCTGCCGCCACTGATCAACGCCCGGCTGAAGACCAACGGCGTCAACGCGATCGCGGGCACCTCGATGGGCGCGCAGGGCGCGATGATGCTCGCGCACCGGCACCCCGACCTGTACCGCGGCATCGCGGTCTTCAGCGGGTGCTACTCGACCACCGATGACGTCGGCCGGCTGAGCACGCAGGTCACGGTCTCCTCACGCGGCGGCGACCCGGCCAACCTGTGGGGCGTGCCCGGTGGTCCCGAGTGGGCAGCGCACGACACGGTGCGTAACGCGGAGGCGTTGCGCGGCAAGCCCATCTACATGTCGGTCGGCACGGGAATCCCAGGCAAGCACGAGGGGCCCGGCACCGACGCCGAGCGGTTCGTGGTCGGCGGGCCATCGAGGCCGCGGCGAACCAGTGCACGAAGCGGCTCGACCGAAAGCTGCAGGAGCTGGGCATCCCGGCCACTGTCGACTACGAGGCCACCGGTGTCCACGCCTGGGCCTACTGGAAGGACCGGCTGCCCAAGGCGTGGCCCACGTTGCGGCAGGCGCTCGGGCTCTAGGCCTAGAAGTACCAGGGGTACGGGGACCAGTCGGGATCGCGCTTCTCCAGGAACGCATCCCGGCCCTCGACGGCCTCGTCGGTCATGTAGGCCATCCGGGTGGCCTCACCGGCGAACAGCTGCTGGCCGACCAGGCCGTCGTCGGCCAGGTTGAACGCGTACTTGAGCATCCGCTGCGCCTGTGGGGACTTGCCGTTGATCTTCTCGGCCCACTCCAGCGCGACGTCCTCGAGCTCGGCGTGGTCGACGACCTTGTTGACCGCGCCCATCTGATGCATCTGCTCGGCGGTGTACGCCTCACCGAGGAAGAAGATCTCGCGGGCGAACTTCTGCCCCACCATCTTCGCGAGATAGGCGCTGCCGTATCCGCCGTCGAAGCTGCCGACGTCCGCATCGGTCTGCTTGAACCGGGCGTGTTCGCGGCTGGCCAGGGTCAGGTCGCAGACCACGTGCAGCGAGTGCCCGCCGCCTGCGGCCCAGCCGTTGACGAGGCAGATCACCACCTTCGGCATGAAACGGATCAGGCGCTGCACCTCCAGGATGTGCAGCCGACCCGCGCGCGCCTTGTCCACGGTGTCGGCGGTCTCACCCGCGGCGTACTGGTAGCCGCTGCGTCCGCGGATGCGCTGGTCGCCTCCCGAGCAGAACGCCCAGCCGCCGTCCTTGGGGCTTGGACCGTTGCCGGTCAGCAGCACCGCGCCCACATCGGAGGTCATCCGGGCATGGTCGAGGGCGGCGTACAGCTCGTCGACCGTGTGCGGCCGGAACGCATTGCGCACCTCCGGACGGTTGAAGGCGACGCGGACGGTGCCCTGCGTGATGTGCCGGTGATAGGTGATATCGGTGAGGTTCTCGAACCCGGGAACCGGACGCCACAGCTGCGGATTGAAGGTCACGATCGCCAAGGATAGGCCCCCGCCCGACCGCGAGGCGCTGATGGTGGTGTTGCTGCCGGGCCGCCCCTGAGGTCAGGTGCGAGGATGACGGCATGCTTCCCGCTCACCGTCAGGGTGCGTACCGACTCCGGTTCGACTGGGGGCCCGCGGGCGCCGCTGCGCTGATCGAGGACTGCGACGTCGCAGTCGTCGTCGACGTGCTGTCGTTCACCACGACGCTGACCGTCGCGCTGGACGGCGGCGTGAGCGTCTACCCCTATCGATGGGACCCCGCGTCCGCCGCCGGCTACGCCGCCGAACGCGGGGCGACCGTTGCGGTCGGCCGATCGCGCGCGGTGCCCGGTGACGTGAGCCTCTCGCCCGGGTCGGTCCGGGCAGCCTTCGGCCCAGGCCGGCTCGCGGATACGCGCGGGAACAGGCTGGTGCTGCCGTCCCCGAACGGATCCGCGCTGTCCTTCGGGCTGGCCGAGGCCGGGGTCGAGGTGGTGGGGGCCTCGCTGCGCAACGCCACTGCCGTGGCGCGCTGGCTGTCGGCTCGGGGCGGCGCGGCGTGGCCGCCCCGGGTGGCCGTGATCGCGGCGGGGGAGCGCTGGCCGGATGGGGACATCCGCCCTGGCCTGGAGGATCTCTGGGGTGCGGGCGCGGTGCTCCGTGCGCTCGGGGCGCTCGGCGAGGAGGCGGCGTCTCCCGAGGCCCGCGCGGCCGCCGAGGCCTTCGCCGCGGCCGAGGGTGACCTGTGGGACAGGCTGCGTGACTGCGCGAGCGGCCGAGAGCTCGTCGACAAGGGATTCGGTGACGATGTCGACATCGCCGCCGAGCTCGACACCAGCGCCGTGGTCCCGCTGCTGCGGGGCGAGGCGTTCGTGGACGCCGCGTCATGAGCGGCGAACCGGTACCGCTGCCGCCACTCTCCGAGCTTCGCGAGGGCGCCGTCGTGGTGAGCCTTCCGATGCGAGTCCGCTTCCGCGGCATCACCACTCGCGAGGTGCTGCTGTTGCGCGGGCCCGCAGGCTTCGGCGAGTTCGCCCCCTTCCCCGAGTACGCCGACGCCGAGGCCGCCTCCTGGCTGCGCTCGGCGATCGAGGCCGCCTGGCTGGGCCCGCCCGCGCCGTTGCGCGCGATGGTGCCCGTCAACGCGACCGTGCCCGCCGTGGAGGCGGCGCGGGTGCCCGAGATCCTGTCCCGGTTCCCCGGCGCGGGCACGGCGAAGGTGAAGGTCGCCGAGCGAGGGCAGTCGCTCGCCGAGGACCTGGCGCGGGTCGAGGCGGTCCGTGCGCACATCGAGCACGTGCGGGTCGACGCGAACGGCGGGTGGAGTCTCGACGAGGCCGAGGAGGCGTTGCAGGCGCTGTCCTCGGACGGACCGCTCCAGTACGCGGAGCAGCCGTGCGCCTCCGTCCCCGAATTGGTCGAATTGCGTAGGCGCCTGGCCGATCACGCGGCGGCCTCTGGTCGCGCACGGGTGCGGATCGCCGCGGACGAGAGCATCCGCCGGGCGGAGGATCCGATGAGGGTCGTACGCGCGGGTGGTGCTGACGTGGCGGTGGTCAAGGTTGCGCCTCTCGGCGGCATGCGGGCACTGCTGCGTCTCGCTGCTGAGTTGGCGGGGCACGGTGTGCCGGTAGTGGTCTCGAGCGCGCTGGACTCCGCGGTGGGGATGGGTGCGGGGCTGGCGGCGGCCGCCGCGCTGCCCGAGTTGGAGTACGCCTGCGGGCTCGGCACCGGCGGACTGTTCGAGGCCGATGTCGCGGCACCACGCGCGATGGTGGACGGGGCGCTGCCTGCCTCGGCGGTCGTACCGGACCCGGAGCGGGTGGCCGGGCTGCTGGCCTCGCCGGAGCGCACACGGTGGTGGCTCGCGAGGCTCGAGCGGTGTCACGGGCTGCTCTCGGCGGACGCTGAGTAAGCCGGTTGGGCTCCGCGTCGTATAAGGTCTGGCGCGACACCCAAGTCAACATCGGAGGCATTGAAAGTGGTTGCAGCACTGAATGACACCCTTCTCGACCCGTCCCGGCTGCCCGCCGTGGTCGCGGACGTGCAGGAGCTGATCGACGCCGAGGTTTCGGAGAAGACGGGCGCCTCGGGCCTCGCGGTCAAGGGCGGTTACGGAGCCGTGAAGAAGGTCGGACCGTCGATCGTGCCGGAGGCCGTCGAGGGACTGCTGCCGGGATTCATCTCCCGCCTCGAGCCGTTCTGGCAGGACTTCGGCGCGGCCGGTGGCGCCGGTTTCGGTGACTTCCTCAGCGCGCGCAGCGAGCAGGTCGCGGACGCGCTGCTCGGCGTGACCGACGAGAAGATCGAGGGCACCAGCAAGTCCGCCATCAAGAAGGTCTACTCGACCATGCGCCCGTCGGCGAAGAAGAACGTCATCGAGGCGCTGCCGCGTCTCGGTGCGCTCGTGGAGAAGCACGCAAGCTAGTCACCACGCCACAGTGGTAGTCGGTGGGCCGGATCCCTGGGGGATCCGGCCCACCTGTCGTATGTGGGCTCGGTGCCGTCGAGTCGTCGCCGAAGTGTTTAACGCAAAAATTGCGATTACCCGGCGGTAGCAAGCGGGCCCGTGCCAGACTCCCTCGCGTCACCGGCCGGCGACCAACCCATGTACGAATGCGTGCCTGTCCCCGTAAGGACAGGTGTGCCCATCCCCAGGAGCCCGTGTTGGTCGAAACATGCCACAAATCTGCCGCCGGCCGCAGCGCCAGGAGTCTGCTCGCCGCCCTGCTGGCGGTACCCCTGGCCGCCGCCGGCCTGTCGGTGTTCGCTGCGCCCGCCGCGGCTGCGCCCGCCGGGCCGACGGCGAGCGTGTCGATGGGTGACAGCTACATGTCGGGGGAGGCGGGCCGGTGGAAGGGCAACAGCCTCACCACCTCCGGTAGCCGCGACGGCACCGATCGGGCCTGGACGGGCAGCGGTTACGACCCCACCCGCGTGTACGGCAGCACCTATGCCAGCGGCTGCGACCGCTCCGATTCGGCCGAGGTGAACAGCGCCACGTCCGTCGCGCAGACCAGGATCAACCTGGCCTGCTCCGGCGCCGTCACCGCCAACGTCTTCCGCGCCTCCAACGGCGGCCAGGCCTTCAAGGGTGAGGCCCCGCAGGCCGATCAGCTGGCCGCGGTCGCCGCGGCCAACAAGGTCAAGCTGATCACCCTCTCGATCGGCGGGAACGACCTCGGATTCGCCGACGTCATCTCGACCTGTGTTCAGGACTACCTGGTCTGGTACTCCTATTGCAACGACGACCAGCAGGCGGCGGTGGACGGCAAGATGAATGCCGCGATGGACGGCGTCGCCAAGTCCATCGACGAGATCCGGGCCGTGATGTCCGGCGCCGGCTACGCGGCCGCCGACTATCGCGTGGTGCTGCAATCCGCGCCCTCGCCGACCCCTCGCGCGGCAGATAACCGGTACTCGGAAAGCGGCTGGGCGCGCGCGAACACCGGCGGCTGCCCGCTCTGGGACGGCGACGCCAACTGGGCCCGAGATTCCTTGGTGCCGCAGATTTCCAACCGCCTCGCCGGTGTCGCTGCTGCGAAGGGTGTGCAGTTCCTCGACCTCGGCGATGCCTTCGACGGGCATGAGGTCTGCGCCAAGGCAGCCAAGCAGGTGAGCGCCTCGGCGCCGCCGTCAGGGGCGACCAGCGAGTGGATGCGCTGGCTGGACATGGGGTGGACCACCCAGGGCAACCGTCAGGAGTCGATGCACCCGAACTACTTCGGCCAGCTCGCGCTCGGACGCTGCATCGACCTGCTGTACGCCAAGCCGAGTGGCAACTTCACCTGCCGCAACACGGCTGGGCAGGACCACAACGGGATGTTCCTGACCGGGCGTCCATAGGCACTTCGCGCCTGTGAGTCTTTCTGGCCCTTCACGGGGCCAGAAAGACTCACAGGCGGCGCAGCCGCCTAGGGTGCGGACTTCCCGTGGCGCCAGTAGCCGGTGAAGGCGATATCGGACTTGGGCACCTTGCGGTCGTTGACCAGATGCCGTCGCAGGCCCGTCGACAGATCGCTCTCGCCCGCGACGAACGTGTACGACGGCCCCGTGGGCAGCTCCGCCTGCCGCACCGTCTCCAGGGCGAGGACCCCTGGCCGATCGTGCGGGTCGGAGCGGACCAGCCAGTGCAGGTTCACGCCCTCGGGCGTCGCCACCTGCTGGGCGTCCTCGGCGTGCGGGATCTCCACGAAGACCTCGGCGCGCAGATCGGCAGGCGCGGAGCCGAGGATGCCCATGATGGCGGGCAGCGCGCTCTCGTCGCCGACCAGCAGCTGCCACTGCGCTTCCGGGGTCGGGTTGTAGATCAGGCCCTCGTCGAGCAGCGCGACCTCGTCCCCTGGGGTCGCCGACCCGGCCCACGCCGACGCCGGCCCGGTGTCGCCGTGCGAGACGAAATCGATGTCCAGCTCGGGGATGTTCTCACCGAACACCGCCTCGTCCGCGCCGCGGAATCCGCGGACCGTGTAGTTCCGGACCACCGGACGGGTGCTCTTGGACATCGCCAGGTACTGGGCGTACCACAGGTTGCTGGTCGCGCTCGGCACCCGCAGCGTGGTCTGGCCCTGCTGCGGGATGAACATGCGGAACCACTGATCGAACCCCATGGGGGTGAAGCTGCGCAGCTCCTCGCCGCCGATGGTGACGCGGATGAAGTTGGGGCTCACCTGTTTGCTGCCGAGCACCCGGGCCCTGGTGATGTGCCGGTCCTCGGGTTTGACGAACTTGCTGCGCTTGGCCATGGTCTCGTTCCTCGCGGGGTGGTTAGCTCAGGCAATCCTAACTGACGGTGTGCCCGGACCGCCGCCCGTCGGCGGGTGGCCGTCTGACACCCTGGAACCGTGAATCCGTCCACAGCCCAGGCCACCGCCGTCGTCGACGAATTGATCCGCGGCGGGGTGCGCGACGTGGTGCTCTGCCCGGGTTCGCGCAACGCGCCGTTGGCCTTCGCGCTGCAGGCCGCGGACACGGCCGGGCGGCTGCGGCTGCACATGCGGATCGACGAGCGCACCGCCGGATTCCTCGCGGTCGGCCTGGCCATCGGTAGCGGGCACCCGGTGCCGATCGTGATGACCTCCGGCACCGCCGTGGCGAATCTCGGCCCCGCGGTGCTGGAGGCGAACTACGCCCGGGTCCCGCTCGTGGTGCTCAGCGCGAACCGCCCCTACGAACTGCTCGGGACGGGCGCCAACCAGACCATCGAGCAGCTGGGCCTGTTCGGTAGTCAGGTGCGGGCCACCATCAGCCTCGGCCTCGCCGAGGAGGGCGTCGACCAGAACAGCCAGTGGCGCTCGGCGGTCTGCCGGGTCCTGGCCGCTGCCAGGGGCGCACGGTCCGGCAACGCGGGACCGGTGCATTTCGACGTGCCGCTGCGGGAGCCGCTGGTGCCCGGCGCACATGTCCAGGGCCCGGTGCCGGAGGGCAGGCCAGACGGCGCCCCGTGGACGACCACCACGCACGCGACCCTCGACGTGCCGCTCGAACTGGACCTGACGCCGGACACCGTGGTGATCTCGGGCCACGGTTCGGGTCATCGTCCGGAGCTCGCCGGCCTGCCGACGGTCGCCGAGCCGACCGCGCCGATGCACGGCATCCCGCTGCACCCGCTGGCACTGCCCCAGCTCAAGCCCCGGCAGGCGGTGATCACCGGCAGGCCGACGCTGCACCGTCCGGTGGCAAAGCTGCTCGCCGATCCCCGGGTGTCGGTGTTCGCGCTCACCACCGGCCCGCGCTGGCCCGACGTGTCCGGGAACGTGCTGGCCACCGGCACCCGCGCCGTCGTCTCCGGCGCCCCCGACGCGGCCTGGCTCGAGCGTTGCAGGCACCTGACCGAGCATGCGGACAAGGCTGTGCGGCAACAGCTCTCGGCGCATCCGAAGCCGACCGGTCTGCACGTGGCCAAGGTGGTGATGGACGCGCTGGGCGAGGGCGACCAGCTGCTGCTCGGTGCGTCCAACCCGGTGCGGGACGCGGCCCTGGTCAGCTATCCGCGGCCGGGCGTACGGGTGTTGTCGAACCGTGGTGTCGCGGGTATCGACGGCACCGTGTCGACGGCGGTGGGCGCGGCGATGGCAGCCCCGGGGAAGGACACCCGCACCCTCGCGCTGATGGGCGATCTGACCTTCCTGCACGACGCCTCCGGCCTGCTCATCGGCACCGGGGAACCGCGGCCGCGCGACCTCACGATCGTCGTGGCCAACGACGACGGCGGCGGCATCTTCGAACTCCTCGAGCAGGGCGACCCGCAGTACGCGGGTGTCTTCGAGCGGGTGTTCGGCACCCCGCACGGGATGGACCTGTCCGCGCTCTGCGCCGCCTACCGGGTAGAGCACCATGCGGTGAACCCCGAGCAGTTGGCTGCGGCGCTGACCGAGCCGAACACCGCGGGGATCAGGGTCCTCGAGGTCGCGACCGAACGTTCCGGGCTGCGCGAACTGCACGCCGCGGTAAGGGCGCAGCTGTGACGCCGACGGTGGCGGGCCGGGTCAGGAAGGGGATCCTGGTCGTCGCGATCGGGATCTCGGTCCTTGCGGTGCTGCTGGTGGTCGCGGCCTGGCGCAACGACCTCACGATCGAGTCCGACAAGGGTGTCGCCACCGCCGAGGTGCTCTCCGCGGGCCGGTTGCGCTCGGCGATCAGCTTCGTCACCCCGGACGGTGTCACCAAGAACCCGCGGCTCGGCGTGTTGTACCCGACCGAGCTGATCGTCGGCCAGCGGATCGACGTCGAGTACGCGCGGTCCGATCCGGACCTGGTCCGAGTGTCCGGTCGCGACGTCCGGGTGGCGCTGGTCCCGGCCGGGTCGGTGATCGCGGTGACGTGGCTGATCGCCCTGCCCGCGCTGTGGCTGGTCCGGCGGCGCACGGCGGCCGAGCCGTCTCAGAGCACGGCGGCCGAGCCGCCTCATGTTGCGGCGGCCCCGCCCCACTGACCGGGTAGCCCAGGTTTCGCCGGAACTTCGCCGCCTGGACACCTCGGCCTTCCCGTCCCGGCCCGCGCGGCGCGGACACTGGGCTGGTGCGAGTAGCCATCGTCGCGGAGTCGTTCCTGCCGAACATGAACGGGGTCACCCACTCGGTGATCCGGGTGCTCGAGCACCTCAGGCGCCACGGACATCAGGCGCTGCTGGTGGCCCCCGACAGTGTCGCGGGCCGCCCGGCCGCGCCCACCTCACACGACGGGTTCCCGGTGTACCACGTGTCCGCCGTGATGATCCCGCGGGTCAGCTCCCTTCCCGTCGGCATCCCGCAGCCGGGGATCACCTCGGCGCTGCGGTCCTTCGACCCGGATGTGGTGCACTTGGCATCGCCCTTCCTGCTCGGAGCAGGCGGGTTGGCCGCGGCCAACCGGCTCGACGTGCCCGCCGTCGCGGTCTATCAGACCGATGTGGCGGGTTTCGCGCAGAGTTACGGCCTCGGACTGACCAGCAGGGCGGCGTGGCGGTGGACCCGCCGCCTGCACCGCGGGGCCGCCCGCACCCTCGCCCCGTCCACGGCCGCCGTCGAGGCGCTCGAATCGCGAGGTGTGCCACGGGTGTTCCGCTGGGGTCGCGGGTGGACACCACGCGGTTCGCGCCTTCCCGGCGCAGCACTGAGCTGCGGGCGAGCTGGTGCGACGCCGACCGGCTGGTGATCGGGTTCGTCGGACGGCTGGCCCCGGAGAAGCACGTCGAGCGGCTGGCCGTGCTGGCCGCCGACCCCGGCCTGCAGCTGGTGATCGTCGGCGACGGGCCCGAACGGGCGAGGTTGCAGCGGCTGATGCCGTCGGCGGTGTTCACCGGGCAACTCGGGGGAGACGAGCTGGCCAACGCCTACGCGAGCCTCGATCTGTTCGTGCACCCGGGCGAGCACGAGACCTTCTGCCAGGCGGTGCAGGAGGCCCTGGCCAGCGGTGTTCCGGTGATCGGTCCGGACGCAGGCGGACCACGCGATCTCGTCGCGCACTGCAGCAACGGTTATCTGCTGCCGGTCGAGCGCTTCGAGGAGCTGCTGCCCAGTGCCGTGATCGCGCTGCGGGACCGGGCCACACGCGCCCGGTTCGGAGCGTCAGCCCGGAGGTCGGTGCTGCACCGCACGTGGTCCTCGGTGTGCGGCGAACTGCTGGGCCACTACGCGGACGTGACGGGCTCGCGCGGTGTCCCGGCGCAGCGCTCGGCCTGAGCCACCCCCACGCGAACTGGGCGCGAGGCATCCGGCGCGCGCCTGTAACGTCAACGGTGTGGCAACAACACACGGGTCTCGGGCCTCACTCGAGAAGGCCCCGCACGAGGTCGCGTCCATGTTCGACGGCGTCGCGAAGCGTTACGACCTCACCAACACGATCATCTCCTTCGGGCAGGACCGCACCTGGCGCAAGGCGACCCGGGCAGCACTCGACCTGAAGCCGGGGGAGCGGGTGCTGGACCTGGCGGCGGGCACCGGGGTTTCCACCGTCGAGCTCGGGCGTTCCGGCGCCTGGGTGGTGGCCGCAGACTTCTCCAAGGGCATGCTGAAGGCCGGCGCCGACCGTCGGGTGCCGATGGTGGCGGGCGACGCGATGGCACTGCCGTTCGCGGATGCGGTATTCGACGCCGCGACCATCTCGTTCGGTCTGCGCAACGTCTCCGACTTCGAGGCAGGTCTGCGGGAGATCGCCCGGGTGACGAAGCCCGGCGGCCGGCTGGTGGTCAGTGAGTTCTCCACCCCGACGTTCGGCCCGTTCCGCACGGTCTACATGGAGTACCTGATGAAGACCCTGCCGGTGGTGGCGCGCGCGGTGAGCAGCAACCCCGACGCCTACGTGTACCTCGCGGAGTCGATTCGGGCCTGGCCAACGCAGGAGGAGTTGGCCCTCAAGATCGAGGCGGCCGGCTGGAAGAACGTGCAGTGGCGCAACCTCACCGGCGGCGTCGTGGCGTTGCACCGCGCCGAACGGTAGTCCTGCCCACGGCAACCCGCCCGTCGGAACGATCGCGGCGGGTAACGTGGAAAGCGCAGGGGACCGTGTGATGAGAGTGACGCTTCGATGCCGCCCACCGTGCAAGGCAAGGTCGGGAACCTGCCCCTCGAGCTGACCAGTTTTGTCGGCCGTCGCCACGAGGTGACCGAGGCGCGACGGCTGCTGTCCGAGTCCCGTCTGGTGACGCTCACCGGGATCGGCGGGGTCGGCAAGACCCGGCTGGCACTGCGAGTGGCCGAGGATTCCCGGCGTGCTTTCGACGACGGGGTATGGCTCGTCGAACTGGGTGAGGTGTACGACCCGACGCTGGTGCCTGCCACGGTGGCCGCTGGGCTCGGACTTCGGGATCAGCTCGCCCACCTTCCCGAGGAGGTGTTGGCGGACCACCTCGCCACTCGCCGCCTGCTGCTGGTGCTCGACAACTGTGAGCACCTGGTCGAGGCGGTCGCAGCCCTGGCGGAGTCGTTGCTGGAGGCCTGCCCCGAGGTGCGCATTCTCGCGGCGAGCCGGGAGGCCCTCGGCATCAGCGGCGAGGCTGTGTTGCGGGTGCCGCCGCTGACTGCCCCGAGCAGCGACGAGACGCCCTCGTTGCAGGGCCTTCCCAGATATGACGCGGTCGCACTGTTCGCCGAGCGGGCCGCGGCCGCGGTACCCGAGTTCACCCTCACCGAGGACAACCGGCACGCGGTCGCCGGGATCTGTCACCGGCTGGACGGCCTGCCGCTGCCGATCGAGTTGGCGGCGGTGCGACTGCGCGCGATGACGGCAGAACAGGTTCTGCAGCGGTTGACCAATCGTTTCCGGTTGCTGAACCTGGGAAGCCGTGGCGCCCCGACCCGTCAGCAGACGTTGTGGTCCAGCATCGAGTGGAGCCACGAGCTGTGCTCGGTCCGGGAACAGGACCTGTGGGCCCGGCTGTCGGTGTTCGCGGGCGGCTTCGAGCTCGACGCCGCGGAGGGGATCTGTGCGGGGGATCTGTCCTCGGACGACCTGCGCGACGTCCTGGCCTCGTTGGTCGACAAGTCGATCCTGATCCGCGAGGAGCAGGGTCCCGCGGTGCGGTACCGGCTGCTCGAGACCCTCCGCGCCTACGGGAACGAGAAGTTGCGGGAATCCGGTGACCGCGACGGGCTGCATCGCAGGCACCGGGACTGGTACGCGCGGTTGGCTCACACAGCCGAGGCCGAGTGGATCGGGCCGAATCAGGTGTCGTGGATCGGCCGTCTGGAGCGGGAGACGTCGAACCTGCGCGAGGCGCTGCAGTTCAGCCTGACCGCACCCGGCGACGCGGAGGCCGACGCCTGCCTGCGGATGGTCAATTCCCTGTACCTGTACTGGATCTGCCGCGGGCTGATCAGCGAGGGCAGGCGCTGGCTGGATCGCGCGCTGGCGCGATCGGGCGATCGACGCACGGCGGATCGGGTGCTCGCGCTGTTCGGGGGCAGCGTCATGACGGGCATGCAGCAGGAATTCGCCACCGCCGCCACCCTCGTGGAGGAGTGCGGCGTGCTCGCCGAGGAGCTGGGCGATCCGATGCTGCGGGCCGCCGCCGGGTACGCGACCGGTTTCCAGTCACTGTTCAGCGGCCATCTCAAGGGCGCGCGGCGTTCGTTCGAAGACGCACTGCAGACGAGTCGGCCGACCGGCGAACTCCAACGGGCGATCGGGTGCCTGCTCGGGTTGGCGGTCGCCAGCGGGCTGCTCGGCGACGAGGACCGGTCGGTCGCCTGCTACGAGCAGGTGTTCGCCGTCACGGCACCGCGCGGCGAGTCCTACTATCGCGCGTACGCACTGTGGGGGCTCGGCCTAGCGGCCCTGCACCAGGGCGACGTGACCCGGGCGGCCGCACAGCTGGCGCAGGCCCTGCGCCTGATTCGACGGGTCAACGACCCGATCATCGCCACGTGGTGCCTCGAGACGATGGGGTGGATCGCGGCGATCGAGGACGCGCCGGACCGGGCCGCCGTACTGCTGGGGGCCGCCAACGCGCTGGCGAAAGCGGAGGGGGGCATCACAGTCACACTGCCCAACCTGCTCAGCCACCACGCGGAGTGCAAGCAGCGGGCACGAGCGGCACTCGGCGATCGAGCCTTCGAGGAGGCGCGGCGCCGCGGCAGGGGGATGGATTTCCGCGAGTCGATCGGCTACGCGCTCGGTGAACGCCGCCCCGCCGGGCCGCCAGCGGTGGAGGAGGCGGTGAGCCTGACCCGGCGTGAGATGCAGGTCGCCGAGCTGGTCGCGCAGGGCCTCACGAACAGGGCGATCGCCGAGAAACTGGTCATCTCGCCGCGGACCGCCCAGGGACATGTCGAGCGGGTGCTGGCCAAGCTCGCGTTCACCTCGCGCACCCAGATCACCGCCTGGTATCTCGAGCGGACGCGCGAGCAGGAGCCGGACGCGCAACGGGGGCTTGATCAGAAACAGGTATGTCTCCGGGTAGTTCCGCCCTGACGGTCAACGGGCGCAAGCGGCAATGTGTGCTGGGTCATATCCGCGACCGCGAAGCCGAGGCCCTCGATGTTGCAGCACCCGACAAGCCACCCGTACGTTGTCAGCGAGGCGAGGAATACCAGCTGGAAGAACACCCTCGTCGAGGGTCGGGCGGCGACCTATGCGGTCGCGGGTGCGGGCGCTCCTGTCGTGTTCCTGCACGGGTACGCGCTGACCCCCGCGCGTACGACCGCGCACTGCTGCGGATGGCGGCTCAGGGAGTGCGGGTGTTCGCGCCCTCACTTCCCGGATTCGGCGGCACCGCGGAGCTCCCCCGGCTGAGCAAAACCTGGCCGGGTACGCGCGCTGGCTGGGCGGGTTCCTCGACTCGATCGGTATCGCGGGACCGGTGACGCTCGTCGGCCATTCGTTCGGAGGTGGGGTCGCGATCCAGTCCGCACACGATCTCGGGGCAAGGGTGTCACGGCTGGTGCTGGTCAACTCCGTGGGCGGGGCCGCATGGTCCCCCGGTGGTGGTGACGTGCGCCCGATCGGCGAGCGTCCCCTGTGGGCCTGGGGCGCTGCGGCCACCGGCGACGCCCTCGCCATTCGGCCGTCCGTCGCGGGCCTGCTGGCGATCACCGCGGACGCGGTGGGCAACGTGCTGCGCAATCCGCTCGCGATGTGGCGCCTCTCGCATCTGGCCCGAAACGCGGACCTGCGCGGCGAACTCGACGAGCTGGCGGAGCGCGGCCTTCCGGTGACGCTGCTCTGGGGCGGCGACGACACGTTCATCCCGCGCGCCAGCTTCGAATCCCTCCGCATCGCGCTCCGCAATCCCACGGTCGTCACCGTCGCGGGCAACCACGGCTGGCTGATCGACGACCCGCACGGATTCGGCACCGCGATGGCGACCGTGTTCGGCGCGGAGCAGACGCAGCCGCACACACCCGCGGCGGTGACGTTGTGACGGCCGCGGGCGGGACCCACCTGTGGGCAGGC
Source organism: Rhodococcus sp. MTM3W5.2 (assembly GCF_001984015.1). Classification (NCBI taxonomy): domain Bacteria; kingdom Bacillati; phylum Actinomycetota; class Actinomycetes; order Mycobacteriales; family Nocardiaceae; genus Rhodococcus; species Rhodococcus sp. MTM3W5.2. The sequence goes on from NZ_CP019572.1 coordinate 1,234,651, forward strand.
CTGTCCGCGCGCACGCTGATGATCCGGCGCTGCGAGTGCTGTGAGCTGCTCCTCGCGCCGGTCGCGGTGACCTGCTCCTCGTGCGGGAGCGACCACCTGTCGCGGGTGCCGTCGACCGGGCTCGGGTCGATGGTGACCTGGAAGCTGGCCGACCGTGCGCGGGCCGGTGCGGACGACGACGCCCTGCCATCCATGCTGGCCGTCGTCGCGCTCGACGACGGGCCCTGGATCTGCAGCTGGATCGAGGGTGAGATCGCGGTGCGCCCCGGCCGCCCGGTCCGGGTGGAGTTCGACCACCTCGAGTCCGACGAGCGGTACCCGGTGTTCCACGGCTGCCAACACGCGCCTGCCGTGCGAGTCGCCTGACACGGCGGCCGACTTGCAGCGAAGGCCATCTGGACACGCCACTGTGCTTTGCGAATGCCAGGTGTGTCAGCACTTCCCGTCAAAGTAGGAGTAGCCGCAACTGCGCAACCGGATTTCGACCGGACATCACCCTGGCGCCTCGGCTGACGATTGTTCCATCGGGCGTCGTTGCAACCAGGCAATGGTGATTCCGGAGACCACCACTGTGGCCACCGCGACTCCGGTCGAGACCCACAGCCAGGAGTCCGAAGACAACCCGTTGTGCGAGGTCCTCAACGGTGCGTACAAGGTCCAACCGAATCGAGCCATCAACGGCACGGAGACAGCAGCCGGCGCCGCCAGGGAGATTGCGGTAGCGGCCGCGCTCGACGGCAGGCACGCCACCACCGTGAACGCGGCTGCCAACGGCAGCACCAGCACTGTGGCACCAGTGTGCAGCGTGTCCCATGGTTGTTCCTCGAACACGGCAGTCGCCGCGACAACAGCGAGCGTGGCGACACCTGCCAGGGGGTGCGGCCATCGTCGTCCACACACCGCGCCGAGCACGACCAGCACCGCAGCAATGAGCAGAGATGCCAACGAATCGGTGGACCATTCGAGACTCCGGTAGGAAGTTGCAATGACTGCCAGAGCGGCAAGCAGCACCATCCCGTTGCGGCGAGGAAGCAACAGCGAACCGACAACAAATACTGGGACTACCGCAAGCCCGAACAGCCATGTGGAGCTCATTGAGCCGACGACGCGGACGAACGACCAGTGAAGCAGCAAGCCAACCACCGGCACGGCCACACCGACCGCGAGTACGCGGACCCGCCCATCGGTCAGTGCCGGCTCCGACACACCGAAGGCGCCGCGCCGAAGCGCGATGAACAACGCGACCGCGGTCATCGCGAGCAGACCCAGCATGAACACATCGGCAGGCACGGCGGAGGCTGGCAGGTAGTCGGCATAGCGTCGAGGGGATGGCGATCGGTAGCGCTCGAGCGGCACGGCGAGGAGAACACCTGCGAGTGCGCCGGTTGCCAATGCAGTCTGGAGCACTGGACGCGCTTGTGTGTCGCACAGTCCGGCGAGTGCTCCCAAGATCAAACCGGCACCGATGGCATGGGGATAGAGCTCCCACCGTCCTGATCCGGGCAACGACGACATGACGGCCAGCAACACGAGCCCCAGCGTCGCGGTCCACGCCAGGGCGGGACGACTGCGGACGAGAACAACCGCAACAACCGCGGTGATGGCGCCGAGGGTCGCGCCGGCGGCGGCGCTGTAGATCAGCACGTCCGCTCGGCCGCTATCGGTGACGACGGCGAAGCTGCCGGACATCGTCGAGGCCAATGCGATGGTGGCAGCGAACCCACCAACCAGAAGGGACACCACTGCAGCCGAACGGTTCATGTACTGGAGCATGGCCCACCGCGTTCGGGAACCGCTGGCTTGTCCCGAGTTCGCATCCCTGGCTAGTCATCTAGCGTCGCGTTTCGCTGATCTTCGCTGCAAGTCGACAGCGTCCCCCTGCGACCCCGCTCCGGGGTAGCGTCGATTGGGCAGGGGACCGTGTGTTGAGAGTGACGGTTCGATGGCTACCGCTGTCCGGGGCAAGGTCGGGAACTTGCCGCTCGAGCTGACCAGTTTCGTCGGCCGTCGCCGCGAGGTGACCGAGACGAGACGGCTGCTGTCTGTTTCGCGCCTGGTGACGTTGACCGGGATCGGCGGGGTCGGCAAGACCAGGCTCGCGCTCCGGGTGGCCGAGGACTCGCGGCGGTCGTTCGAGGACGGGGTCTGGCTGGTCGAGCTCGGCGAGCTGCAGGAAGAGGCCCTTCTGCCCGACCTGGTGGCCGCGACGCTGGGGCTGCGGGAGCAGTCGACGAATCGCACGCAGGACTCGCTGGCGGAGTACCTCGCCGATCGACGGCTGCTGCTGGTGCTGGACAACTGTGAACACGTACTCGATGCGGCCGCGGGGCTCGCCGAAGCGTTGCTGCGGCGCTGCCCGGACCTCCGGATCCTGGCGACCAGCCGCGAGCCGTTCGGCATCGGAGCGGAGGCCTTTCTGCGGGTGCCGCCGCTGTCGGTTCCGGATCCGGATCGGCGCTCGTCCGGGCGCGGGTTGGCTGGGGGCGACGCCGTGGCGCTCTTCGCCGAACGGGCGTCCGCCGCGGTCCCGGAGTTCGGGCTCACCGAGGACAACCAGGTCGCGGTGGCCCGGATCTGCCAGCGGTTGGACGGGCTGCCGTTGCCCATCGAGTTGGCCGCGGGGCGCCTGCGGGCGATGTCTGCGGAACAGATCCTGGACCGGTTGAACGATCGCTACAGCCTGCTGACCGGGGGTAGTCGCGGCGCGCCGACGCGGCAACAGACGCTGCGCCTGTGTATCGACTGGAGCCATGAGCTGTGCACCGAGCGGGAGCGGATGCTGTGGCGGCGGATGTCGGTGTTCACCGGTGGTTTCGAGCTCGACGCGGCGGAGGGCATCTGCGCAGGGGACCTGAGCCCGGACGACCTGCTGGACGTGGTGGCCGCGCTGGTCGACAGGTCGATCCTGATCCGGGAGGAAGCGGGCGCCGTGGTGCGCTACCGGCTCCTCGAGACGCTCCGAGAGTACGGCCGTGAGAAGTTGGCGGAATCCGGTGAACACGCCTCGATGCGGCGACGGCACCGGGACTGGTACCAGCAGCTCGTGATCCGCGTGGAGGCCGAGTGGATCGGTCCGCTGCAGGTGGAATGGATGGCACGGCTGGGGCGGGAGCAACCGAACCTGCGCGAGGCGATGGAGTTCTGCCTGGCCGAGCCGGGGGAGGAGGCGGCAGGCCTCCGCATCGCCAATGCCCTCTCCCTGTTCTGGTTGTCCAGGGGCCTGCTCGGAGAGGGCAGGCACTGGCTCGATCAGTTCCTCGACCGCCAGGAGGGGCAGCCGACCGTGGAGTGGGTGTGGGGCTGTACGCGGACAGCGTGCTGGCCGGCAACCAGGGCGACATCGAGGCGGGCGCGGCGCTGGTCGAGCGGGCGCGCGAGGTCGCCGAGATCCTCGACGACGCCCGGGCTCGCGCGCTCGCCACCCTCGCCGTCGGGCAGCTCGCGGTGTGCAGCGGAGACATGCCGCTGGCCGTCTCCTCCCTGGAGGAGATCGTCGACGCTTTCCACACGGGCCGGGAGCTGGTGCTGCGGCTCGCGACGCTGCTCGGCCTCGCGCTGGCGTGCGGGCTGCTCGGGGACACACCGCGCTCGATCGCCTGCCAGGAGGCGGCCCTCGAGATCACCCAGTCTCGCGGCGAGTCGGTGTACCGGGCCTACTCGCTCTCCACCCTCGGGCTCGCGTTGTGGCAGAGCGATCCCCGGCGGGCGGCCGGGCTGCTCGAGCAGGGTCTTCGGCTCAGCCGCGTCGTGGACGATGCGCTCGGCTCCGCGATCTGTGTCGAGGCGCTGGCCTGGGTCGCCGCGGGCGATCGGCTCGCCAGGCGCGCGGCCGTGCTGTTCGGCATCGCCCACTCGCTGTGGCGGGTCGTCGGCAGCGCCGGGGTCGTCATCCCGCCCCTGCACGCGTACCACGAGGAGTCGGAGCGGCAGGTCCGCAGCGCGCTCGCCAAGCGCGCCTACGAGGCGGCCTTCGAGCAGGGCGTGAACCTGAGCTTCGATGACGGCATCGCGTACGCGCTGGACGAGCAACTCCAGGGGGTGCCGACCGAGGGCGCCGCCTCGGCCCTGACCCGACGTGAGCGACAGGTCGCCGATCTGGTCGCGCAGGGCCTGACGAACAGGGCGATCGCCGAGCAACTGGTGATCGCCCCGCGCACCGTCGAGGGCCACGTCGAGCACGTTCTCGCCAAGATGGGCTTCACCTCCCGCGCGCAGATCGCCGCGTGGGTCGTCGAGCAGGCGCAGGTCGAATCCCGACCGCTCTGACGATCGCGTCGGGGGTCGGTCAGCGGAGAAAACAGGTACCTACCCGGGTGGTTCCACCGTCGCCGGGGACCCAGGCAAAAGGGACACTTTGAGTCGTCATCAGCTCCAGGAAGCCGAGGTCCCCGATGTTCGAGCAACAGGTGCAGTGCACATCCACAGGTGCGAGAAGTGTCCGGATCCGGCGGCGGGCTCTGATGATCCTGCGCTGCGAGGCGTGTGCCACGCTGCTGGCGCCCGAGGAGACGGCGTGCACCTCCTGCGGCCGGGATGAACTCGAGCGGGTGCGGGCCGCGGGCACGGGGACCGTGGTGTCGTGGACGGTGGTGGACTGTTCGTCCGTCGACCTCCCACTGGCCCTGGTGCCGTGCACGCTCGCGATCGTCGAGCTCGACGAGGGTCCCTGGATCTACACCTGGATCGAGGGGAGCTGCCGGTGCATCCGGATCGGTCGGTGCGGGTGGAGTTCCGGCTGGCGGAATCGGGGGAGCGGTTCCCCGTGTTCGCCGTTCGGCAGGCTGTCGCAGAACGAGCCTCGATCAGCTGAACGGTGGCCGGGAATCGAGTCGCAGTGAGGACGACCCCGACGCCCGCCACGCCCGCGCCGTCAGGTCGCGATCTGCGTCGGTCACGAGATTGCCCATGACCCGGACCGCGATCGTCATCAGTGCACGCGAACGCATCGCCAGCGGCCCGGAGGCAGGCAACACCCGGGGGACCGTGAGCAGGCCGGCGAGCCGACGGGCGATCGAGAAGGCCTGCCCGTACCGCTCCCGCAGCAGGGTCGGCCACAGCTCGGTGAGGTCCGGGGCCCCGAGCACCTCGGCCACCATCGAGCCCGTCTCCAGGCCGTAGTCGATGCCCTCGCCGTTGAGCGGGTTCACACAGGCCGCGGCGTCGCCGATGATCGCCCAGTTGGTCCCCGCCACCCCGGACACCGCCCCGCCCATCGGGAGCAGCGCCGATGCCACCGCGCGCACGGGGCCGTCGAGCCGCCACTCGTCGCGGCGCTGTTCCGCGTACAGCTCGATCAGCGGTCGGAGGGCGCCAGGCGCGGGCCGCTTCGCGGTGGCCAGGGTGCCGACGCCGAGGTTGACCTCGCCGGTGCCGAGCGGGAACACCCAGCCGTAGCCGGCCTGCAGGGTCCCCTCGCGGTCGCGCAGTTCGAGATGCGAGGTGATCCACGGGTCGGTGCTGCGGGCCGAGCGGACATAGGCGCGGGCCGCCACCCCGTACGCGGTGTCGCGATGCCACTCGCGGCCGAGACGTTTGCCGAGGGTGGAGCGCACGCCGTCGGCGACGATGAGGTGCTCGCATCGGACCGTGCGTGGCCCCTCGGCCGTCTGGAGGGTGACCGACCGCACCCGGTTTCCGTCCCGGTCGGCGTCAACGGCCTTGGCGCCCTGAACCATCCGGGCACCCGCGTCGAGCGCGACCTGTCGGATCCGGTCGTCGAGTTCGGTTCTCGGGACGGCGCTGCCGGTACTCGGCAGTGAGCCGCCGGGCCACGGCAGCTCCAGCTCCTGCCCGAACCCGTTCAGCCGCAGGCCGCGGTTGGTGGCGCGGGTGGCGAGCCAGTCGCCGAGGCCGAGGTGGACGAGTTCCGCCACGGCGCGCGGGGTGAGTCCGTCGCCACACGTCTTGTCTCTCGGGAAGGTGGCGGAGTCGGCGAGCAGCACCTCGCGGCCAGCGCGCGCCGCCCATGCCGCTGCCGCGGAACCGGCGGGACCTGCGCCGATCACCACCACATCGGCGTGCGCAGGGACGTCATCGGGCGCCTCGGAACGGGCGGCGGAGGGATCGGGGTCGACAGGCGATGGCACCACCCCAGTATCTTCTCAGGCCGGGGTCGACCGCTGTGGTCAGCCCGACGGGCCGCGAACCCGATAGGTTCACTACCGTGACAGTTATGGCATCGGTTGCTGGGCATCACGCGAGACGGGATGGGTACTGAGATCGTGAGCACGAGCGAAGCGATGGGCACGGTCGTTGCCGGCGTGGATCTGGGGGATCCGGCGCTGGCCGAGGTGGTGCGTGGGGGTCTCGCCGACGTCGAGAGCCTGCTGGTGAGTGAGCTCTCGGATGGCGAGGATTTTCTCACCGAGGCGGCGCTGCACCTGGCGAAGGCGGGTGGCAAGCGGTTCCGGCCGCTGTTCACCCTGCTGACGGCGCAGCTGGGCCCCAATCCGACGGACCCGGCGACCATCACCGCGGCCACCGTCGTCGAGCTGGTGCACCTGGCCACGCTCTACCACGACGACGTGATGGACGAGGCGACGATGCGCCGGGGCGCCCCGAGCGCGAACTCGCGATGGGGCAACTCCATCGCCATCCTGGCGGGCGACTACCTGTTCGCACACGCCTCCCGGCTGGTGTCCACGCTCGGACCCGAGGCGGTTCGGATCATCGCCGAGACCTTCGCTGAGCTCGTCACCGGGCAGATGCGGGAGACCATCGGCGTCAAGGAGCAGCAGGACCCCGTCGAGCACTACCTGAAGGTGGTGTGGGAGAAGACGGGATCGCTGATCGCGGCCTGCGGTCGGTTCGGTGGCACCTTCTCCGGCGCGAGCGCCGATGACGTCGTCCGCCTCGAGCGGCTCGGCGACGCGGTGGGCACCGCCTTCCAGATCTCCGACGACATCATCGACATCTCCTCGGTCGCCGCGCAGTCCGGCAAGACCCCTGGCACCGACCTGCGTGAGGGGGTGCACACCTTGCCGGTGCTCTACGCGCTGCGCGAGGAGGGCCCCGACGCCGATCGACTGCGGGTGCTACTCGACGGCCCGGTCACCGACGACGATGCCGTCGCGGAGGCGCTGGCGTTGCTGGAGCGTTCCCCCGGGATGGCGGCGGCCAAGGCCAAGCTGGCGGAGTACGCCGCCTCGGCGCACGCGCAGCTCGCGGAGCTGCCGCAGGGGCCGGCGAACGACGCGCTCGGTCGACTGGTGGATTACACGATCGCGCGGGTCGGCTGACGGTAACGTCTCGGCTCGGGTCCACGTGGCTCGCCGACGCGCTGCGTGCAGGGGAACGTCCCTCCGGGCTCTTTCGTTGATCAACTGAGTGTCCGGCGAGAAAAGGGGCCCAACGTGCACCGGTATTCCAACGGGTTGAAGACCTTTGCGTTGCTGGTGGGGATGTCCGCGCTGATCGTGTTCATCGGGGCGCTGTTCAACAACAGGAGCATCCTCATCTTCTCGATCGTCCTCGCGGTCGGGATGAACGGCTACGCGTACTTCAACAGCGACAAGCTGGCGCTCAAGGCCATGCACGCGCAGCCGGTCACCGAGGTCGAGGCGCCGGTCATCTACAAGATCGTGCGCGAGCTGGCGACAACGGCGCACCAGCCGATGCCCCGGCTCTACATCAGCCCGACGGCCGCGCCGAACGCCTTCGCGACGGGTCGCAACCCGCGCAACGCGGCGGTCTGCTGCACCAGCGGCATCCTGCAGATCCTCGACGAGCGGGAGCTGCGGGCCGTGCTCGGCCACGAGCTCTCGCACGTGTACAACCGCGACATCCTGATCTCCTCGGTCGCGGGTGCGATGGCCGCGGTCATCTCGGGCCTGGCCAACATGGCGATGTTCGCCTCGATGTTCGGCGGCCGCGGCGAGGGCAGGCCGAACCCGTTGGCGCTGCTGCTCGTCTCTTTGCTCGGTCCGATCGCGGCCTCGGTGGTGAAGATGGCGGTCTCGCGCTCCAGGGAGTACCAGGCCGACCAGTCCGGGGCGGAACTCAGCGGTGATCCGCTGGCGCTCGCGTCGGCGTTGCGCAAGCTGGAGCGCGGCGTTGAGGCCGCCCCGCTGCCACCGGAGCCGAAGATCGCCGCACAGTCGCACATGATGATCGCGAACCCGTTCCGGGCGGGCGACAAGATGAGCCGGCTGTTCTCCACCCACCCGCCTATGGCGGAGCGGATCGACCGCTTGGAGAAAATGGCGGGCCGACGACTGCCCGAGTGACGGATATCGCTGGGGGACAAGGTCGTTCGCTGACCATTCCGGGTGACTGTCGATCGGCCCCTGGTTCCGGGCTCCCGCCGACGCAGAGGGGACCGCGCGGCCGATGCGGCCGTCGCGGTCCCCTCGATGCTGTGTCGGGTGATCAGCGGTAGTTGACGAACTGCAGGGCGATGCCGAAGTCCTCGCCCTTGAGCAGCGAGATGATGGCCTGCAGGTCGTCACGCTTCTTGCTGCTGACGCGGAGCTCGTCGCCCTGGATCTGCGCCTTGACGCCCTTGGGCCCTCGTCGCGGATCTTCTTTGAGATCTTCTTCGCGTTCTCGGTGGTGATGCCCTGGACCAGGGTCCCGGTCAGCTTGTAGATCTTGCCCGACTGCGCGGGCTCGCCTGCGTCGAAGGCCTTGAGCGAGATGTCCCGGCGGATCAACTTCTCCTTGAACACCTCGAGCGCCGCCTGCAGCCGCTCCTCGGTGTCGGCGGTCAGGGTGATCGCCTCCTCGCCGGACCAGTCGATGCTGGCGCCGGTGTTGCGGAAGTCGAAGCGCGTCGACAGCTCCTTGGCCGCCTGGTGCAGCGCGTTGTCCACTTCCTGCCGGTCAACCTTGCTCACCACATCGAAGGACGAATCCGCCACGGCAACTCCCTTGTTCATCGTGCGTGGGCCTGCGCCCACGCGTGAGAACCCCACGATAACCACACGGTTTGCATTTACCCGCCTGGGTCGAGGTATTCTCTCTCCGCACCAGAGAAGACCCGGATCGTCTCGGATCTACACTGGATGTCACCCGGCAGATTGCCCGAGCGGCCAATGGGAGCGGACTGTAAATCCGTCGGCTTATGCCTACGTAGGTTCGAATCCTACATCTGCCACAACCGGGTCCCGGTGAGCGCAAGCTCGCCGGGGCTCGTTGATTACACGGAAGGAAAGAGCGCCTGACCTGCGGGTTTGGCACTCGGCCCCGCCGCTGTGTAATCTCTTGAAGGCTTCAACGCATGAACGAAGTGCGCGGAAGCATGCCCCCTTAGCTCAGTCGGCAGAGCGTTTCCATGGTAAGGAAAAGGTCAACGGTTCGATTCCGTTAGGGGCTCGCTGGATTGGGTGTCCATAGACTGGCACCGATGCACCGAGGCGGTGTAGCTCAGTTGGTAGAGCAAACGACTCATAATCGTTGTGTCGCCGGTTCAAGTCCGGCCATCGCTACACAAGTGGACACATAGAACACTCCCTGATTGACCCCGATCAGATTTATCCGAAAGAAGGCATCCCGTGGCCTCGACTGACGTTCGGCCCAAGATCACCTTGGCCTGCGAGGTATGCAAGCACCGCAACTACATCACCAAGAAGAACCGTCGTAACGATCCCGATCGTCTCGAGATCAAGAAGTTCTGCCCGAACTGCGGAACGCATCAGGCGCACCGCGAGTCGCGCTAGTACTCTTCGAGACGACGCGGAGATCGTAGGGGTCGGTTCCCGGCTTCCTGGCCTAGCTGCGTCCCAAGCAGATAGGTTGCGTTGCGGTGAAGTTGAGTTCTGATCTCGTTGGCCTGCATCACAGGTTCAGCGACTACTACGAGGTCGGCCGTGAGAAGGTGCGCGAGTATGCGCGCGCCGTCAAGAGCGACGACCCGGTCTACCGCGACGAAGCGGCCGCCAGGAAGATCGGCTACGACACCCTGGTGGCCCCGCTGACCTTCATTGCCGTCTTCGGCTTCCTCGCGCAGGAAGAGTTCTTCAAGGCCCTGGATGTCGAGCTGGATCTCAGCCGGGTTCTGCATACCGATCAGCGCATCGTGTACCACCGTCCTGTCAAGGTCGGCGACCGTCTGTACTGCGACGTGTACGTCGACTCGATCCGAACGATGGGCGGTAGCGACATCATCGTGACCCGCAACGAGATCACCGATCAGGACGGCCAGGTCGTCCAGACCCTGTACACCACGTTGGTCGGTCGGCACGCCGAGGAGGTCGAGTGATGTCCGTTCGCGATTTCGCGGAGATCTCCGTCGGTCAGGAACTGCCCGAAGAGACCGTGCCCCTGACCAGGTCTGACCTGGTGCAGTACGCAGGCGTTTCCGGCGACCCGAACCCCATCCACTGGGATGACGCGACCGCGCAGAAGCTCGGCCTCCCCTGTGCGGTTGCACACGGGATGCTCACCATGGGCATCGGCGCCGGCTATGTGACCTCCTGGCTCGGCGATCCGGGTGCGGTCACCGAATACAGCGTTCGTTTCACCAGCCCTGTCGTCGTGCCCAACGACGGCAAGGGTGCCGTGATCGTCCTCACCGGCAAGGTGAAGTCCATCGACGAGGAGACCCGCTCCGCCGTGGTCGCCATCGTCGCCAAAGTGGACGACAAGAAGATCTTCGGTCGCGCTACCGCGACCGTGCGCTTCGGCTGAGTAACCAGCCGATTCGGTTTGTTCGACTACCGTGCAGTACACTGAGATTTCTGGGATCAACCAGCCCTGCGCGCTGCCCTACGTGCCCATTCGGGCCGCTGAGGGTAGCGCGCGTGTTGTGTGATCACGGAGAGGTTGATCGGTCCGGATCATGATGATCGGGACGCGTCGGTCAACCAGAGGGGCGTAGCTCAACTGGCAGAGCAGCGGTCTCCAAAACCGCAGGTTGCAGGTTCAAGTCCTGTCGCCCCTGCCCCGGATGTCAGCGACTGAGAGGAACGACGGTGAGCGAGGATCGCGGAAAGGCCGATAACGCGGCGGGGTCTCCGGACGTCGACGCCACCGCGGCCGGCGCGAGTGATTCAGCTCCCGTCGCCTCTCGTCCGACTGGAAAGCGTCCGGGTCGTCGTACCCATGCCGCCGCGACCGAGTCGCAGGCCGCGAAGGTCGCAGGCACCCCCTTGGCCACGAAGGCCAAGCCGGAGAAGCCGCGCAAGGAGAATCTCTTCAAGCGCCTGAGGAAGTTCCTCCGTGAGGTGATCGCGGAACTCCGGAAGGTGATCTGGCCTAACCGCAAGCAGATGATCACCTACACCACCGTTGTACTGGCGTTCGTGGCCTTCATGGTCGCGTTCATCAGTGGATTGGACCTGGCGTTCCGTGAGGGCGTCAGTTGGCTGTTCGGCTGAGGCCGGACACCGAACGTGACGAGAGGAAGCGAGTGCGCCAGTGAGCACCCCGAGAACGACGCAATTGAGGCTGCAGCCGCAGAGCATGTTGCCGATGACGCGGTCGCCGCGGAGTCCGCTGACGCGGCAGTCCTCGGCGAGGGTGACGCTCCCGAGGCCGACGCCCCCGTCGAAGAGGCAGCAGCCTCCGCAGACGACGCCATCGCAGCCGACTCCGAGGAGCCGGTCGATCCCGTCGCCGAGATGAAGGCCGCGCTCCGCCGCGCGCCCGGCGACTGGTATGTGATCCACTCGTACGCCGGGTACGAGAACAAGGTGAAGACCAACCTCGAGACCCGCGTGCAGAACCTGGACGTCGGCGACTACATCTTCCAGGTCGAGGTCCCGACCGAAGAGGTCACCGAGATCAAGAACGGCCAGCGCAAGCAGGTCAATCGCAAGGTGCTGCCCGGCTACATCCTGGTCCGGATGGAACTGAACGACGAGTCGTGGGGCGCGGTCCGCAACACCCCCGGTGTCACCGGCTTCGTCGGCGCCACCTCGCGGCCGTCGCCGCTGACCATCAACGAGGTCGTCAAGTTCCTGATGCCGCAGGAGGGCGCGAAGAAGCCCGTCGCCGCTGCCGCCGGAACCGGCGAAGCCGCAGCCTCCGTCGCGAAGCCCCTCATCGAGGTGGACTTCGAGGTCGGTGAGTCGGTCACCGTCATGGACGGCCCGTTCGCGACGCTGCCCGCCAGCATCAGCGAGGTCAACGCCGAGCAGCAGAAGCTCAAGGTCCTCGTGTCGATCTTCGGTCGCGAGACGCCGGTCGAGCTGTCCTTCACGCAGGTCGCGAAGATCTAGCCACAAAACTTGCACTGCAGTAGCAAGACACACACAAGAAATTAGGAACGAAAGATGCCCCCAAGAAGAAGAAGCTCGCCGGGCTCATCAAGCTTCAGATCCAGGCCGGTCAGGCTAACCCTGCCCCGCCCGTGGGTCCCGCGCTTGGTCAGCACGGCGTGAACATCATGGAGTTCTGCAAGGCCTACAACGCGGCCACCGAGTCGCAGCGCGGCAACGTGATCCCCGTGGAGATCTCCGTCTACGAGGACCGGACCTTCGACTTCAAGTTGAAGACCCCGCCCGCCTCGCGACTGCTGCTCAAGGCCGCAGGCGTGCAGAAGGGCTCCGGCGAGCCGCACAAGACCAAGGTCGCCACGGTGACCATGGACCAGGTGCGCGAGATCGCGAAGACCAAGCAGGAAGACCTCAACGCGAACGACATCGAGCAGGCCGCGAAGATCATCGCCGGCACCGCACGCTCGATGGGTATCACCGTCGAGGGCTAAGCAGCTCCAGATCGCGTGGGAGGGCCGGCCAGGCCCGAAACCACAACTGAACCATTAGTAAGGACAGAACACATGGCAAAGCGCAGCAAGGCGTACCTCGCCGCCGCCGAGAAGGTCGACCAGGCCAAGCTCTACAGCCCACTGCAGGCTGCGAAGCTCGCCAAGGAGACCTCCTCCACGAAGATGGACGCGACCGTCGAGGTCGCCGTTCGACTCGGCGTCGACCCCCGCAAGGCGGACCAGATGGTTCGCGGCACCGTCAACCTCCCGCACGGCACCGGTAAGACCGCCCGTGTGATCGTGTTCGCCGTCGGCGAGAAGGCCGCCGAGGCAGAGGCCGCCGGTGCGGACGCGGTGGGTGCCGAGGACCTGATCGAGCGCATCCAGGGCGGTTGGCTGGACTTCGACGCCGCGATCGCGACCCCTGATCAGATGGCCAAGGTCGGCCGCATCGCCCGCGTCCTCGGACCGCGTGGCCTGATGCCGAACCCGAAGACGGGCACCGTCACCGCCGATGTGACCAAGGCCGTCAACGAGATCAAGGGCGGAAAGATCAACTTCCGCGTCGACAAGCAGGCCAACCTGCACTTCGTGATCGGCAAGGCGTCCTTCGACGACGCCAAGCTGGTGGAGAACTACGGCGCCGCGCTGGACGAGATCCTGCGTGCGAAGCCGTCCTCCGCGAAGGGCCGTTACGTCAAGAAGGTCACGGTTTCGACCACCACCGGACCGGGCATCCCGGTGGACCCGAACCGCACCCGCAACCTCCTCGAGGATGCTGCAGAGTAAGACAGCTCGACAAGAAGGCCGGTACGGATCTCCGTACCGGCCTTCTTCGTGTCTGCGGTCCCTACGCCCGTGGGTCTGTCTCGTCCTTCCGCCAGGCGAGCAGGACGGCGTTCTCCTTCGACGGCGCCCATGGCAGGAAGATCGCGACGATGATCGCGCAGACCACGACCGCGCCGGTCGCGACGAGGGAGGCGGTCTGCGAGCCCTGCAGTACCGCCGATTTCATCGCCGTGATCAGGTTCTCCCGCTGCGGTTCGAGCATCGTCGGGATCTCCCGCTTGCGGATCTCCAGGACGCTGAGGACGGTCGCCCGCGCGAAGCCCTTCTCGTCGTCGTTCATCAGCATCGCGGGCACCCGGTCGATGATCGGTGAGATCTTCGTCGAGTAGTACGAGGCGACGATGGACCCGAGCACCGCCACGCCGAGGGTGCCGCCGATCTCGCGGGTGGTGTCGTTGACGGCCGAGCCGGCACCGGCCTCATCGAGGGGAGCGAGGACATGATCGATTCGGTGGCCGGGCCCTGGACGATCGCCAGGCCGAGCGCCATCGAGACCATCGACGGCAACACGTCGGCGAGGTAGGTGCTGTCGACGTCGACAGCACCGCCGAGGTAGAGCCCGAGCCCGGTCAGGAGCAGACCGAAGACGATCACCGCTGTGGTGCCGATGCGTTGCGCGAGCAAGGTGGCGATGGGCGCGCCGACCGCCACGCTCACCGCGAAGGGGAGCGAGGCGATCCCGAACTCGAGCGGGGTGTACTCGCGCACTCCCTGGAAGTACTGGGTGATCAGGAACAGGAATCCGAACATCGAGAAGTACGCGATCGCGATCGCCAGTGCGGGCAGCGAGAACCTGCGGATCCGGAACAGTCGCATGTCGAGAATCGGTGTCTGGGCGCGCAACTGCCACCAGACGAACGCACCGAGAAGCACCGCCGCGGCCGCGATCCCACCGAGGGTGGCGAGGCTGAGCCAGCCGTAGCGGGGGGCCTCGATGATCGACCAGACCAACAGCGTGATGCCCGCGATGGACAGCACGATCCCGGGGAGGTCGAGTCGGCCGACGACGGCGGCCTTGGACTCCGGGACGAGGAGCAGCGTCGCGATGATCGCGACCCCGGCGACGGGGACGTTGATCCAGAACACCGAGTGCCAGGAGAAGTGTTCGAGCAGCCAGCCGCCGGACATCGGTCCGATGGCGATGGCGAAGCCGGCCATGGCGGTCCAGGCCGCGATGGCCAGTGCACGCTCGCGGGTGTCGGTGAAGATGTTGATGATCAGGGCCAGGGTCGCGGGGAAGACCGCGGCGGCGAACACGCCCATGGCGGCCCGAGCGGCGATGACCTGCCCGAGGGTCTCGGCGTTGGCGCCGGCCACGGACATCACTCCGACGCCGATCAGGCCGATGATCATGATGCGTCGGCGGCCGTACCGGTCTCCGAGGTTGCCGCAGGCCAGCAGCAGGCCGGCGAAGGTGAGGGTATAGGCGTCGACCACCCACTGCAGTCCGCTCACCCCGGTGTGGAGTTCGACGCCGATCGAGGGCAGTGCGACGTTGACGATGGTGTTGTCGAGAACCACCAGTAGTTCCGCGAGGCAGATCACGGCGAGTGCCGCGAATCGCCCTGCGCGCGAGGAGATCAGCTCGACCCTGTTGTCGGGTGGGTTGGTGCGTTCCAGCGTGGTCATGGGTTGTGACGGTACTCGCTATGTGTAACTCCATATAACAGTCAATTTGCGACTGGTCCGTCACTCCGGGGGTGCAATGTGATGCCTGTCACGATCAGCAACTCGGGGGATGGCTCGTTTTGGATGGTCACGCCCGTTCGGGTACTCTCTCCGGAAGAGTTCGATCTATTTCGAGTTCACCCCAAGAAGTTCTACCCAAGACCGTTGGTCACCGATGTCGCGAGGCATTGGTTGAAGGTTCGGGACACAGCCCGACGGCCCACGCAGGAGGACGAGGTAGGGGAGTGGTGGGCCTTCGCGCGAGCTGGGCCAGGATCTCTTCGTAACGCCCCGTGTGCCTGCACCGGGGCGTTTTGCATTGTCACGGCCGCATCCCGAGGGTGCACCAACACGATGTCACGAGAGGAGGCGAAGTATGGCAAAGCCCGAAAAGGTCTCCGCAGTCACGGAGATCACTGAGCAGTTCAAGGGTTCGACTGCCGCCGTGATCACCGAATACCGTGGTCTGTCGGTGACCAGTCTGACGCAGCTGCGACGCGCGCTCGGAGCAGGCGCAACCTACTCCGTCGCCAAGAACACCCTGGTCAAGCGCGCCGCCGCAGAGGCGGGCGTCGAGGGCCTTGACGACCTGTTCGTCGGACCGACCGCCATTGCGTTCATCAAGGGCGAGCCGGTTGACGCAGCGAAGGCCATCAAGGCCTTCGCGAAGGACAACAAGGCGCTTGTCATCAAGGGCGGCTACATGGATGGCAATGCGCTGTCCGTGGACGAGGTCAACAAGATCGCGGACCTCGAGTCCCGCGAGATCTTGCTGGCCAAGCTCGCCGGCGCGATGAAGGGCAACTTGGCAAAGGCCGCTGGCCTGTTCAATGCCCCCGCCTCGCAGATGGCCCGTCTGGCCGCTGCGCTGCAGGACAAGAAGGCCGCGGAAGGCTCCGCAGCCGAAAGCTGATCCGCACGAGACCGGACGGGCGCCCTCGCGGGTGCGAACAAGGTCTTGCGTATCACGTACCAAACCACTCCCACCTCGTCGCGGATCAGCGACATGGGACTTACAGGAAGGACCGCCATCATGGCGAAGCTCACCACCGAAGAGTTGCTGGACCAGTTCAAGGAGCTCACCCTCCTCGAGCTCTCGGAGTTCGTGAAGGCGTTCGAGGAGACCTTCGAGGTCACCGCTGCTGCGCCGGTCGCCGTTGCCGCCGCCGGTGCCCCGGCCGCCGCCGCGGACGCCGCTGAGGAGCAGGACGAGTTCGACGTCGTCCTCGAGTCGGCCGGCGACAAGAAGATCCAGGTCATCAAGGTCGTCCGTGAGGTCGTCGCGGGCCTGGGCCTGAAGGAGGCCAAGGACCTCGTCGAGGGTGCGCCGAAGGCGATCCTCGAGAAGGTTGCGAAGGATGCGGCCGAGGCCGCCAAGGAGAAGCTGGTCGCCGCAGGCGCCACCATCTCCATCAAGTAAGACCGCCGCGTAACAACGCAGCGCTCACGCTCGACAAAAGGGCCGTTCCCCGTAAGGGGAGCGGCCCTTTTTGGTGCCCGGATTCCGAACCGCGAGGGGCGTCGAAGTGGACGGTTGTTCAGCGTTGACGGGATGCATCGATGCAGTTCAGAGGGGATGAATCGGACATGGAGGGGCCGGATTGCACCCGAACCCTACTCATGAGTAGCATTCAGCGTCACAGGTACCACTTCGATGCGATAGAGTGACCCAACCCACATTGGGTCAGTGTGTCGAAAAGCGTGGAGGTTTTCGGTGGGAGTAGAGGTAGTAGTCGAGGGACTCACCAAGTCGTTCGGCTCGCAGAAGATCTGGCAGGACGTCACCCTGACGCTCCCCCGGGGGAAGTCACGGCCCTGCTCGGCCCGTCCGGTACGGGCAAGTCGGTGTTCCTGAAGTCGCTGATCGGCCTGCTCCGTCCGGAGCGCGGTTCCATCGTCATCGACGGCACCGACATCCTGGAGTGCTCCAGCCGAGAGCTCTACGAGATCCGGAAGATGTTCGGTGTGCTGTTCCAGGACGGTGCGCTGTTCGGGTCGATGAACCTCTTCGACAATGTCGCCTTCCCGCTGCGTGAGCACACCAAGAAGTCCGAGTCCGAGATCCGCAACATCGTGATGGGCAAGATGGAGCTCGTCGGACTCATCGGTGCCGAGAACAAGCTCCCCGGCGAGATCTCCGGCGGTATGCGCAAGCGCGCCGGACTGGCGAGGGCGCTCGTGCTGGACCCGGAGATCATCCTGGTCGACGAGCCCGACTCGGGTCTCGACCCGGTCCGCACGACTTACATCAGCCAGCTGCTGATCGACATCAACTCGCAGATCGACGCGACGATCCTGATCGTGTCGCACAACATCAACCTCGCGCGCACCGTGCCGGACAACATCGGCATGTTGTTCCGCAAGGAGCTCGTCATGTTCGGCCCCCGCGAGGTGCTGCTCACCAGCGACGAGCCGGTGGTCAAGCAGTTCCTCAACGGCAGCATGCTCGGCCCGATCGGCATGTCCGAGGAGAAGGACGAGGCGCAGATGGCGCAGGAGCAGGCGATGGTCGATGCAGGCCACCACCACGGCGGCGTCGACGACGTCGAGGGCATCGTCCCGCAGATGAAGGCCACCCCCGGTATGCCGTTCCGTCAGGCCGTCGCCCGCCGTCAGGAGCGCGTCCGCCAGATCATGCACACGTTGCCGCACAATGCCCAGATCGCGATCCAGGAGAGCCTTGACACCGAGGACAACACTCAGGTGATTCCCGCATATGACGACTCCGGCATGGAGACGTCTTCCTGGGGACGCGGGTAGCACGCGCCGATGGGGGTACCAAGAGCACGCTGCTCAGTCCGCTGACGGCCGCGTTGACACAGGCCGGGTTGATATTTCAGCTCTTCGTCGATGTCGTGCGGAACACGTTCAGGAAGCCGTTCCAGTTCCGGGAGTTCATCGAACAGGCCTGGTTCATCGCGAGCGTGACGATCCTGCCGACAGCGCTGGTCGCGATCCCGTTCGGCGCGGTGGTGTCACTGCAGACCGGATCGCTGATCAAGCAGCTCGGCGCCGAGTCCTTCACGGGTGCCGCCAGCGTGCTGGCGGTGATCCAGCAGGGCAGTCCGATCGTGACCGCGCTGCTGATCGCCGGTGCGGCCGGCTCGGCGGTGACGGCCGATCTCGGGTCGCGCACCATCCGTGAGGAGATCGACGCCATGGAGGTGCTCGGTATCAACCCGGTCCAGCGCCTCGTGGTCCCCCGCGTGCTGGCGATGATCCTGGTGGCGGTGCTGCTCAACGGGCTGGTCTCGGTGGTCGGCATCGCGGGCGGGTACTTCTTCAATGTGATCCTCCAGGGCGGCACCCCCGGCGCCTACCTGTCCTCCTTCTCCGCGCTCGCGCAGTTGCCGGACCTCTACATCGCGGAGGCGAAGGCCGCCGTGTTCGGTGTCATCGCGGGCGTGGTCGCGGCCTACAAGGGCCTGCACCCCAATCCAGGGCCGAAGGGCGTTGGCGAGGCCGTGAACCAGACGGTCGTCATCACCTTCTTGCTGCTGTTCTTCGCCAATCTGATCCTCACGATGGTGTACCTGCAAGTCGTTCCTGCCAAGGGGGCTTAACCCATGACGATCGCCAAGGGTCGCGGCGACCGGACACTGATGCGTGCGCGCAAGGTGACTCGCGCGCCGCTGCACGTTCTCGATCGCGCCGGCGACCAGATGTCCTTCTATGCCAGGGCAATCGGCTGGATTCCGCGGACGCTCACGCACTACGGCCGAGAGGTCCTCCGGCTGCTCGCCGAGGTCACCTTCGGCAGCGGTGCGCTGGCCGTCATCGGCGGAACGATCGGCGTCATCGTGATGATGTCCGGCTTCACCGGCGTCGTCGTGGGCCTGCAGGGGTACGCGGCGCTCGAGCAGCTCGGCAGTTCCGTGCTGACCGGCTTCCTGTCCGCGTACGTCAACACCCGTGAGATCGCCCCGCTCGTCGCGGCCCTCGCGCTGTCGGCAACGGTTGGCTGTGGCTTCACCGCCCAGCTCGGTGCCATGCGTATCTCGGAGGAGATCGACGCGCTCGAGGTCATGGCGGTGCCGAGTGTGCCGTTCCTGGTCACCACCCGGATGATCGCCGGGTTCATCGCGGTCGTGCCGCTCTACATCGTCGGTCTGATGGCCGCATATCTGGCGTCGAGGCTGATCAACACCGTCTTCAACGGGCAGTCGAGCGGGTCGTACGACCACTACTTCAACCTGTTCCTACCGCCGGTGGACGTCCTCTGGTCCTTCGGCAAGGTGCTGGTCTTCGCCTTCGTGCTGATCATGATCCACTGCTACTACGGCTACAACGCATCCGGCGGACCGGCGGGCGTCGGCGTCGCCGTCGGCCGGGCCGTGCGGACCGCGATCGTGACGATCGCGGTGCTGGACTTCTTCCTCAGCCTCGCCATCTGGGGCACCACGACCACAGTGAGGGTGGCCGGATGACCGACGGTGGTTCGGCGCTGCGCCGACGCATTCTGGGCCTGGCCTTCTTTCTCGTTCTCGCGCTGTTCCTGGTGTTCACGATCGGGGTGTACAACAAGTCGTTCAAGGAGGTCGTGAAGGTCAACCTCGTGACCGACTCGGTCGGCAATTCGCTGCCAAGTCACGCGGACGTGAAGGTGCGCGGGTTGATCGTGGGTGAGGTGCGTTCCGCCTCGACCGAGGACGGCAAGGTCACCTCGGTCCTGGCGATCGACCCCGACAAGGCCGAGCTGATCCCGTCCAACGCGACGGCGCGGTTGCTGCCGAAGACGCTGTTCGGTGAGCGGTACGTCTCGTTGATCGTGCCGACGGGTGACACCGCAGCCCCGATCTCGCAGGGCGACACGCTGCTCCAGGACAAGAGCGGCAACGCGATCGAGGTCGGCGAACTGCTCGACGGGCTGCTGCCGCTGCTGCAGGCCGTTCCGCCGCAGGACCTGGCGAACACCCTCGGTGCGCTGTCGCAGGCCCTCGCCGGGCGCGGCAACGACATCGGGTTGAGCATCGAGCGACTCGAGACCATCTTCGCCGGGGTCAACACGGAGCTGCCGAACCTGCAGGAGGGCCTGCGCGGTCTCGCGGACTTCTCGCAGACCTACTCGGAAGCCGCTCCCGACCTGATCAACGCGTTCGACAACCTGCGGACCACCGGCGCGACCGTGGTCCAGCAGCAGAACCAGATCCGGGCACTGATGTCCTCGGTCACGGCCACCGCAGGCAGCACCGCGGACTTCCTGGAGGTCAACAAGGACTCGCTGATCTCCATCGCGGCGGACTCGCGGGAGGCCCTCGAGGTCCTTGCGGCCGCATCGCCGACCTTCGGCTGCACCTTCTCGCAGTTCGTGCCGATCGTGGAGAGCGCGAGCGCCATCCTCGGGCTCAACCCGGACGGCAGCCTCCAGGACCACCCGGGCGCCCGCGCGGCCACGGTGTTCGTCAACCCGAAGGGGCGTTACCTGCCGAACCAGGACGAGCCGCGGCTCTTCGACAACCGCGGCGCCAAGTGCTACGAGCCGGCGGCGCCCGGCTACAAGTTCGGCCAGTACCCGGGCGGCTCGTACAACGACGGTTCCTACCAGGTGCCGTCGCGCAACCCGGGCCCCTCGTTCGTGCCGTCGCCCGCCGCGCCGCAGTACTCGGTGGTCCCGAGCCCGGCGGCCGGGCAGAACACGCCCGCCGCGTACACCGGATCGACACTCGAGCAGGACACATTGGCAGTCATCTACGGCGAGGGCACCGGCACCCTGCCGGAGGCGGTGCCGGGTTGGGCGACGCTGCTTGGCGCGCCGGCACTGAGGGGAACGGAGGTGAGTGTCCGATGAGAGGTCTCGCGGCTCCCCTGATCAAGCTCATCATCTTCGCCGTCGTCACCGTGGTGGCGACCGCGACGCTGGCCTTGACCATCGCGAACACCAGCGGTGGCGGTGGCACCAAGTTCAACGCGATCTTCACGGACGTCGCCTCGCTCAACAAGGGCGACGAGGTCCGGATCGCGGGTGTCCGGGTCGGACAGGTCGACGAGATCGCGATCGTCAACGAGCGGGAGGCGAAGGTCCGGTTCTCGCTGACCGACCGCGACTGGCTCCCGGCCAGCTCGACCGCCACGATCCGCTACCGGAACCTGGTCGGCCAGCGCTATATCGCGCTGGAGCAGGGCGAGGGCGCGCAGGGCATGAAGCTGTCCGGCGGCGCGACCATCCCGATCGAGCGCACCAAGCCCGCGGTCAACCTGACGACCCTCTTCAACGGCTTCCGGCCGCTGTTCCAGACGCTCAGCGCCGACGACGTGAACAAGCTGTCGTTCCAGATCATCCAGGTGTTCCAGGGCGAGGGCGGCACGATCTCCGAACTGGTGCGCAACACGGCAAGCCTGACCAACACCATCGCGGACAAGGACCGAGTGATCGGCGACGTGATCAACAACCTCAACGGGGTTCTCGAGACCGTCAACAAGCATGACGAGGAGCTGAGCTCGTTGATCGTCAACACCGAGCAGCTCGTCACGGGGCTGGCGAATGATCGCGGCGTTGTCGGGAGTGCGGTGACCTCGCTCGCCGGGCTGGCAGATGCCACCGCGGACGTGCTCGAACCGACAAGGCCGTCGATCCAGGGCTCGGTGTCCGCGCTCAACACGTTGGCGGGAACGCTGAACGCACAGAGCGACGACGTGAACAAGATCCTGGCCACCCTGCCGGTGAAGCTGGACAAGCTGTCCCGCATCGCGAGCTACGGGTCGTGGTTCCAGTTCTACCTGTGCGGACTCGACATCGTCGCGGGTCCCGGCGAGTCGCCGTACCTCAACCTGCCGACGGGACTCCCGACCGTCAATCAGCCGATCTACACCAACTCCGCACCGCGGTGCTCGGCGAACGGGGCCGGACAGTGAAGCAACGTCGTAGCCCAGCCGCCATCGGCGCGCTCGGCATCGTGGTGGCGCTGCTCGCCACGGTGTCGGCCTTCTTCCTCGACGACCTGCCGATCATCGGTGCCGGTGCCACCTACCGGGCCCAGTTCACCGAGGCGGCCGGGCTCAAGCCGAGCAACGAGGTCCGCATCGCGGGCGTCAAGGTCGGCAAGGTGACCGCCGTCGAGCTCGACGGTGACAAGGTCGAGGTGGCGTTCAAGGTCAAGGATGCCTGGGTGGGCGATCAGACCACCGCGTCGATCCAGATCAAGACGGTCCTCGGACAGAAGTACCTGGCCCTCGACCCCCGCGGATCCGACACCCTGGACGCCAGGGACACGATCCCGTTGGAGCGCACCACCTCCCCGTACGACGTGCTCGACGCGTTCGGCGACGCGACAACCACGCTGGACGCGATCGACACGCCGCAGCTCGCGCAGAGCATGCAGACGCTGTCCGAGGCGTTCTCGGAGACGCCCGCGGACATCCGGGCCTCGCTCGACGGGGTGACGCGGCTGTCGAAGACCATCGGTAGCCGGGATGAGGAGCTGCGCAAGCTCTTCGCCGCGACCGCGGACACCTCCAAGGTGCTCGCCGACCGCAACGCCGAGTTCACCAAGCTGATCGGCAGCGCAGGCCTGCTGCTCGGCGAGCTGAACAGCCGTCAGCAGGCGATCTCCCAGCTGCTCACCGGCACCCAGCGGCTCTCGCAGCAGCTGACCGGTCTGGTCAAGGACAACGAGGCGCAGATCGGTCCCGCACTCGACCAGCTCCGCGGCGTCGTGCAGATCCTGCAGGACAACAACGACAATCTCGACCGTGCGATCAAGCTGTACGCGCCGTTCACCCGGCTGTACGCGAACATCGTCGGCAACGGTCGTTGGTTCGACCAGGTGGTCGTGAACCTGACGCCGCCCGCGCTCCCGCTCATCCCGGGTTACCGAGATCCCGTTCGAACCATTGGGGGCAACTGATGACCGGCGTGACCTCGGGAAGGATGCAGAAGTTCAGCAGCCGCCAGATCGTGGCCACCGCGCTGGTACTGGTGGGGCTGCTGGTGCTGGGATTCGGCGGTTGGTGGCTGCTGACCCGAGCGGGGACCACCAAGATCACCGCGTACTTCGACAAGTCGGTCGGCATCTACGACGGCTCGGACGTCCGGGTGCTCGGCGTGAAGGTCGGCTCGGTGAACGAGGTCGAGCCACTGGGTGACCAGGTCCGGGTCACCATGCGCGTCGATCGCGGGGTGAAGATCCCCGAAGATGCCAAGGCCGCGCAGATCACCCCGTCGGTGGTGTCCGACCGGTACATCCAGCTCGCCCCCGCGTACTCGGGCGGCGAGGTGATGGAGTCCGGCGACACCATTCCCCGCGAGCGGACCGCGACCCCGGTCGAGGTCGATCAGCTCTACTCGAGCATCGACGAACTGTCGAGGGCGCTCGGGCCGGAGGGGGCGAACAAGGAGGGCGCGCTGTCCGAGTTCGTCGACACCGCGGCCAAGAACCTCGACGGCAACGGTGAGGCGCTCGGCGCCACCATCACCGAGCTGTCCAAGGCGGCGGAGACCCTCAACCTCAACCGGGGCGACCTGTTCGAGACGATCCGGAACCTGCAGACCTTCGTCAGCGCGCTTGCGGCGAACGACGAGCAGGTCCGCCAGTTCAACTCCCAGCTCTCCGATCTCAGCGGCTTCCTGGCCGGGGAACGGAAGAACCTCGGCGACGCGCTGAACCAGCTCTCCTTCGCGCTCGGTGACGTGGCGGTGTTCGTCCGCGACAACCAGGAGGCTGTCACGAGCAACGCGGAAGGATTGGTCCAGGTGACGCAGACCCTCGCCGACAACCGGCAGGACCTGGTCGACGCGTTGACCACCCTGCCGATCGCCATCAGCAACGTCGTGAACTCGTACGACGCGGAGTCAGGAACGCTGGCCTCGAGGGTGAACCTGCCCGAGACGCAGGACCCGTTCGGGACCCTGTGCAAGCTGATCGACCTCGGCAAGCTGATGCCGGGCGACCCGAAGTTCGACGCTCTCGGTCGCCAGATGGCGCCGCTGATCCAGAACTGCAAGATGATCATGGACCAGGTGACCGCGGGCGTGAAGACACCGTCGTTGAACCTGCCCTTCGGCATCCTCAGCGGCGACAACCTCCAGCGGCCCTCGCAGCCCGGTACGGTCCCAGGAAACGTCTCGCCCCGACTCGGAAACTCGCAGGCCCCCGGCCTCAGCGACCAGAACATCCCGCGGGGTGGCCAGTGATGCAGGAACGGTCAGTGAAGCGCTCGGTTGCGATCGGTGTCGGCGCATGCGTCGTCGCGTTGACGGTTGCGGGTTGTGGCTCCAAGGGCATCTACGGCATTCCGCTGCCCGGTGGCGCCGACCTCGGCAGCGACCCGATGCACCTGACGGTGGAGTTCGATGACGTGCTCGACCTGGTGCCCCAGTCCACCGTGAAGGTCGACGGCGTCCCGGTCGGGCGGGTGCAGAGCATCGACGTCCCGGACGACGGTTGGACGGCGGCCGTCGGTGTCGTCGTCGATTCCGCTGTCGATCTGCCGGCGAACGCGCTCGCGTCGGTGCAGCAGACCAGCCTGCTCGGTGAGAAGTTCATCGAACTCAAGGCCCCGCCCGTCAACGCCGACGCGGCCCGGCTCACGGACGGGTCGACGATCCCCGTGGACCGGACCCGACACGCCACCGACATCGAGCAGGTGCTCGGCGCGCTGTCGCTGCTGCTCAACGGCGGCGGGGTCGCCCAGTTGCAGCCGATCATCCACGAGCTCACCACGGCCCTGGACGGCCGCGAGTCCAAGGCGCGCAGTCTGCTCGACCAGGCGAACACGCTGATCGACGGGCTGAACAAGCAGCGCGACGACATCACCAGGGCGCTCGACGGGCTCGACACCCTCACCGGTCGGGTCAACGAGCAGACCGATCAGATCGAAAAGATCCTCGCGGAGATCCCTCCCGCGGTGCAGGTCCTGAACGAGCAGGAACCGCAGTTCATCCAGATGCTCACCCAGCTGGACCGGCTCGGGCAGGTCGGTACCGATGTGCTCGTCCAGTCCAAGGACAACCTGATCGCGGACCTGCGCGCGCTGCGGCCGACCCTGCAGGCGCTCGCCGACTCGAGCGAGGATCTGGTGACCGTGCTCCCGCTGATCCCGACGTTCCCGTTCCCGGACGGTGCGGAGAAGGTCATCCACGGCAACTCGATGAACCTCTTCCTCTCGCTGGACATGCGACTCGGCCAGCAGTTCGAGGCGCTCGGGGTGGGACTGCCCGACCCGGTCTACGTTCCGCCGCCGCCCGGATACGGCGGATACGTCCCGAAGGTGGACCCGTCGAACCCGTACTACAACGGGAACGGACCGCGGCCCGGCTGGCCGACGGTCTCGATCCTGCCGTTGCCGCCGATCGTCCCGAAGCCCGCGCCCGCTCCTGGCGCCCCCGTGGCGCCCGGCACCGAGCCGGTCGCTGAGAAGAAGGACCAGAATCCGCTGAGCGGTCTGCTCGACAAGCTGGGAGTGGGTGGACGATGAGGTCGGCTTTGGTGCGCTGGCAGTTGGTGGCGTTCTCGCTGGTCGCGATCCTCGGCCTGCTCTACGTCGGCGCGAAGTACGTGCGCCTCGACAATCTGCTGGGATTCGGCCAGTACACGGTGCAGGCGGACTTCGCCGACTCCGGTGGCATCTTCACCAACGCCGAGGTCAGCTACCGCGGCGTGCCGGTCGGCACGGTGGGGGACCTGCACCTCACCGACGACGGCGTGCTGGTCGACCTGAAGATCAACACCAGCGCCCCGGAGATCCCGTCCTCGGCCAAGGCCGTGGTGGCGAACCGGTCGGCGATCGGTGAGCAGTACGTGGACCTGCAGCCGAGCAGCGACGAGGGCCCGTACCTGGAGGACGGATCGTTGATCGTTCGCCAGGACACGGCCACCCCTGTGCCGGTGGAGGAGGTGCTGGCGAGCACGAATGCGCTGGTGCGTTCGGTGCCACTGAAGGCGCTGAACACCACGGTCACCGAGCTGGGCAAGGCGTTCAACGGCAAGGGCGACGACCTGCAGGTACTGGTGGATTCGCTCAACACCCTCTCTCAGGAGGGGATCGACAACCTGCCGCAGACGCTGACGCTGATCCGGGACACCCGGACCGTGCTCGACACCCAGTCGGAGCAGTCCTCGGCGATCCGCCAGTTCAGCAGCGACCTGGACCTGGTGGCCGCCCAGCTCCGGGCCAGCGATCCGGACCTGCGGCGCCTCATCGAGACCGGCACCGCCGCGAGCGACGAGGTCGGTTCGCTGATCGATTCGGCAGGCCCGGCCCTGACCACCGACCTGGACAACCTGGCACTGGTGACGGCTGCACTCGGTCCGCGGACGCTGGCGCTCAACGCCCTGCTGATGTTCCTTCCGGGACTGGCTGCGGGAGCGAGCACCGCGGCACCCGGCGACGGCACCCTGCACCAGGGCCTGTTGTTGGAGACCAACAACCCGCCGCCGTGCACCCAGGGCTACGAGGGGACGCACGAGATCCTCGCGCAGATGAAGCGGGAGAACCCCGACTTCGACCCGACCCGCGACGAGTTCCCGCTGAACATGAACGCCAACTGCACCACGCCGCTGGGCAGCGTCACCGGCGTGCGTAGCGCCAACCGGATCGTGTACGCGGACCCGGCCACTCCGCAGCCGTGGGACAACAAGCCAAAGGTCGATCCGGACAAGCTCAACCTCAACCCGATCGCGACGCAGCTGGCGCCGCTGCTCGGCATCACCCCGAAGTGATGCATTTCCGGCGGAGCCGAGCACAAGTTACCAAGTAGTAGGGTAGAAAACGTGATGCGTAGCACGAAACTGCTGAAGCCTGCTCTCGCTGCGGTGAGTGTGCTCGCCATCGGGGCCCTCGTGGCCGCCGTCTGGTTCGGGTTCGGTTGGGGCCATGCCCTGTTCTCGGACAAGCCCGCGGCCGCCGCCCGCGACGATGCGCTGACCGGCGCGCGTCAGGCGGCGATCAACTTGAACACCGTCGACTCGGGGAATCTGGACCAGACGTTCGCGAACATGGAGTCGTCGATCACCGGCGACGAGATGCTCAATGCGCTGGCCGAGACCAAGGATCAGATGGCCGAACAGGTCAAGCAGACGGGCGCGAAGAGTGAGGCGCACGTGCTCGACGCCGCGCTCACCGCGATGAGCCGTGACGAGGGCACCGCGAACTCGCTCGTCGTGCTCACCACGACCACGACCTGGCCGAACAAGCCGACCAGCAAGGTCAAGATAACGATGCGAATCGGTCTGACCGATGTCGACGGCGTCTGGAAGGCCTCGAAGGTAGAGAACGTCGGCCAGCCTCTCGCCATGGACCCTGGCACCCCGGCACCCGCCCCGGCCCCGGCGCCGGTGCCCGAAGGGGCCCCTGCCCCCGCTCCCGAGTCCGGCGGACAGTAGGGCCTCGGCCCCGCACCAGCGGCAATCCGGCAGCGGAACAGCTAAGGAGTAACGAACAGTGCCCCCACGTCGTCGCACCACCAGTGCGCCCCAGCCCAAGGGGCGTCGCCCCCGCGTGGCCGGTACCGGGTCCGGTACGCCCCGCGGACCCGTGAGCGAACCCGAGGCCATCGCGCCCGCGAGTTCGGCCGCGACCGAGACCGAGGTCGCTGCAGCGGGCCCCGATGTCGTCAGCCCGCCCGCAGGGGCGCCTGTCGCCGCCGCAGAGGCCACGGGCGACACGGAAGCCACCGCAGCGGTAGTGGCCGACGAGAGCGGCGAGAGTGCCGCGACCGAGCCTGAGCAGGCGCCGAAGACGATCAACCGGACCAGTTCCCTGCGCCCGCGGGCGACAGGGGCGGCGGACGCCGGCGCGTCGTCCGCTCCCGAGGCCGCGGTGGACGAGCCTGTGGTCGACCAGGAAATGGTCAGGGCGGGCTGGAAGCGGGTCACGACGATCGGCCTGGTGGCGCTTGGTCTCGGTGTCTTCGCGCTCGTCGCCGCGTTCCGGCCCGGTGCCGACGTCCCGAACCAGGCCTGGGTCGACACCTCGGAGACCTCGAAGGTCACGGCCGACGCGAAAAATGCGATTCAGACGCTCTACACGTACAAGTTCGACACGGTCGAGCAGGACTTCGAGAACGCGCGGGCGGTCCTCGACGACGCCATGCGCGAACAGTTCGACAAGACCGCCGCGGTCACCAAGGACGCCGTCGTCCAGACGAAGACGGCAACGAACGCCGAGGTCACCGACATCGGCCTGAAACTGCTCTCGGACGACCGCGCCGAGCTCGTGGCCAGCATGAACGTGAGTGCGACCAACGACGGTGCGGCGCAGGGGAGCGCCCAGGGACCGCTGTCGGTGACCATGGCGAAGTCCGGCGACCACTGGGTGATCACGGACATCCGGGACCGCTGATCGGGGCTCGGATCGGGTGTCCCGGCGGTGTCCGATCGGCAAATCGCCGGGACGTGTCTTGACGCGGCGGGGTTGAGGCGTCACTCTAATGGCGAGACATGCGAGATCGCTCCTTCTGTAGGGGCGGGTCCGTGCAAGATCGCGTCGGCGCAAATGGAGGCACCGGGCGCGAGGGATTGCACGGACGCCAGGCTTGGGCACCGTTTGGGCTGCCCTGTCCAGTTGTATTCTGCGTCGACTTCGGGTACCTTTGGACGTTGCGCTGGCTGCCTCCTGTCCACCTCTCCACCTCACCGCCTGTGAAGCGTTCGCTTCCTGCGTCTGTTGGCGAGTTTCGTTCGGGTTGTGACCAGCGAATTCGCCCCACATGAAGAAGCAGATACAGCGGCGGTCGCGCAGCACGAGCGGCCCGCGTGAGGTGCTGGAAGGACGCATCTTGGCAGTCTCTAGCCAGACCAAGGCAAATGCCGGAATCCCCGGAGCCCCGAAGAGGGTCTCGTTCGCGAAGATTCGCGAACCTCTCGAAGTTCCAGGGCTACTTGATCTACAGACGGATTCTTTTGAATGGTTGATCGGATCGCCTGCATGGCGTGAGCGGGCAGCGGCCCGCGGCGACGGCAGTGTCACCGGCGGTCTGGAGGACATCCTCACCGAGCTGTCCCCGATCGAGGACTTCTCGGGATCGATGTCGCTGTCCTTCTCGGACCCGCGCTTCGACGAGGTCAAGGCCTCGACCGATGAGTGCAAAGACAAGGACATGACCTACGCGGCGCCCTTGTTCGTCACCGCGGAGTTCATCAACAACAACACCGGCGAGATCAAGAGCCAGACGGTCTTCATGGGTGACTTCCCGATGATGACCGACAAGGGCACCTTCATCATCAACGGCACCGAGCGCGTCGTCGTCTCGCAGCTCGTTCGCTCCCCGGGCGTCTACTTCGACCACTCCGTGGACAAGGGCACCGAGAAGGACCTGCACAGCGTCAAGGTGATCCCCGGCCGTGGTGCGTGGCTGGAGTTCGACGTCGACAAGCGCGACACCGTCGGCGTCCGCATCGACCGCAAGCGTCGTCAGCCGGTCACCGTGCTGCTCAAGGCCCTCGGCTGGACCACCGAGCAGATCACGGAGCGCTTCGGCTTCTCCGAGATCCTCATGGCCACCCTGGAGAAGGACAACACGGCAGGCACCGACGAGGCGCTGCTCGACATCTACCGCAAGCTGCGTCCGGGCGAGCCGCCCACGAAGGAGAGCGCGCAGACCCTGCTGGAGAACCTGTTCTTCAAGGAGAAGCGCTACGACCTCGCCCGCGTGGGTCGCTACAAGATCAACAAGAAGCTGGGCCTGAACCACGGCCAGCCGATCACCGCGTCGACCCTCACCGAGGAAGACATCGTCGCGACGATCGAGTACCTGGTGCGCCTGCACGCCGGTGACACCGCGATGACGGCGCCCGACGGCGTCGAGGTCCCGGTCGAGGTCGACGACATCGACCACTTCGGCAACCGTCGTCTCCGCACCGTTGGCGAGCTGATCCAGAACCAGATCCGGGTGGGCCTGTCCCGCATGGAGCGCGTGGTGCGCGAGCGGATGACGACCCAGGACGTCGAGGCGATCACGCCGCAGACCCTGATCAACATCCGTCCCGTCGTGGCCGCGATCAAGGAGTTCTTCGGAACCTCCCAGCTCTCGCAGTTCATGGACCAGAACAACCCGCTGTCGGGCCTGACCCACAAGCGTCGTCTGTCGGCGCTCGGCCCCGGTGGTCTGTCCCGTGAGCGCGCCGGCCTCGAGGTGCGAGACGTGCACCCGTCGCACTACGGCCGCATGTGCCCGATCGAGACCCCTGAGGGCCCGAACATCGGCCTGATCGGTTCGCTGTCGGTGTACGCGCGGGTCAACCCGTTCGGCTTCATCGAGACCCCGTACCGCAAGGTCGTCGACGGACAGGTCACCGACCAGGTGGACTACCTGACCGCCGACGAGGAGGACCGCCACGTCAAGGCCCAGGCCAACGCCGCGGTCGACAAGGACGGTCGCCTGACCGAGGACCGCGTCCTCGTCCGCACCAAGGGCGGCGAGGTCGAGCTGATCCCGGCCGAGGACGTCGACTACATGGACGTCTCGCCGCGACAGATGGTCTCCGTCGCGACCGCGATGATCCCGTTCCTCGAGCACGACGACGCCAACCGCGCCCTGATGGGTGCGAACATGCAGCGTCAGGCAGTGCCGCTGGTCCGTTCCGAGGCGCCGCTGGTCGGCACCGGCATGGAGCTGCGCGCCGCGGTCGACGCGGGCGACGTCGTCGTCAGCGAGAAGACCGGCGTCATCGAGGAGGTCTCGGCCGACTACGTCACCGTGATGGCGGACGACGGCAGCCGCAAGACCTACCGGATGCGCAAGTTCGCCCGCTCGAACCAGGGCACCTGCGCCAACCAGCGTCCGATCGTGGACGAGGGCGACCGGGTCGAGGCCGGCCAGGTCATCGCCGACGGTCCCTGCACCGAAGCCGGTGAGATGGCGCTCGGCAAGAACCTGCTCGTCGCGATCATGCCGTGGGAGGGCCACAACTACGAGGACGCGATCATCCTGTCGCAGCGCCTCGTGGAAGAGGACGTCCTGACCTCGATCCACATCGAGGAGCACGAGATCGATGCCCGCGACACCAAGCTCGGTGCCGAGGAGATCACTCGCGACATCCCGAACGTCTCGGACGAGGTCCTCGCCGACCTCGACGAGCGCGGCATCATCCGCATCGGTGCCGAGGTCCGTGACGGCGACGTGCTGGTCGGAAAGGTCACGCCGAAGGGCGAGACCGAGCTGACCCCGGAGGAGCGCCTGCTGCGCGCAATCTTCGGCGAGAAGGCCCGCGAGGTCCGCGACACGTCCCTCAAGGTCCCGCACGGTGAGAACGGCAAGGTCATCGGCATCCGCGTGTTCTCGCGCGATGACGACGACGATCTGCCCCCCGGTGTCAACGAGCTGGTCCGCGTCTACGTGGCCCAGAAGCGCAAGATCCAGGACGGCGACAAGCTCGCCGGCCGACACGGCAACAAGGGTGTCATCGGCAAGATCCTCCCGCAGGAGGACATGCCGTTCCTGTCCGACGGCACCCCCGTCGACATCATCCTGAACACCCACGGCGTGCCGCGTCGTATGAACATCGGTCAGATCCTGGAAACCCATCTGGGTTGGATCGGCAAGACCGGCTGGAACGTGCAGATCGCCAGCGACGGTAGCCGCCCGGACTGGGCTTCGACGCTGCCCGAGGAGATGCTCTCGGCCCCGGCCGACAGCAACATCGCCACCCCGGTGTTCGACGGTGCCAAGGAAGACGAGCTGACCGGTCTGCTTGGCGCGACCCTGCCGAACCGCGACGGCGAGCAGATGGTGGGCCCGGACGGAAAGGCCACCCTGTTCGACGGCCGCTCCGGCGAGCCGTTCCCGTACCCGGTCTCGGTCGGCTACATGTACATCATCAAGCTGCACCACCTCGTCGACGACAAGATCCACGCTCGTTCGACCGGTCCGTACTCGATGATCACCCAGCAGCCGCTCGGCGGTAAGGCCCAGTTCGGTGGCCAGCGCTTCGGTGAGATGGAGTGCTGGGCGATGCAGGCCTACGGTGCGGCGTACACGCTGCAGGAGCTGCTCACCATCAAGTCGGATGACGTGGTCGGCCGCGTGAAGGTGTACGAGGCCATCGTCAAGGGCGAGAACATCCCCGAGCCGGGCATCCCC
This sequence comes from Rhodococcus sp. MTM3W5.2, assembly GCF_001984015.1. Classification (NCBI taxonomy): domain Bacteria; kingdom Bacillati; phylum Actinomycetota; class Actinomycetes; order Mycobacteriales; family Nocardiaceae; genus Rhodococcus; species Rhodococcus sp. MTM3W5.2. The sequence goes on from NZ_CP019572.1 coordinate 1,266,831, forward strand.
GAGTCGTTCAAGGTGCTCCTCAAGGAGCTCCAGTCGCTCTGCCTCAACGTGGAGGTGCTGTCCTCGGACGGCGCGGCCATCGAGATGCGCGACGGCGACGACGAGGATCTCGAGCGTGCGGCAGCGAACCTGGGCATCAACCTGTCCAGGAACGAGGCGGCGACCGTGGACGATCTCGCGAACTAGGTGTTTGGTCCCCGGGCCACGTCGTTGATGTGGCCCGGGGGCGTAGCCCACATTTGAATTTGGCAGACAGGTAGGCGCTGAGAAGCGCACACCATAATCCCTCTGGGGAAAGGAAGTTACGTGCTCGACGTCAACTTCTTCGATGAACTCCGCATCGGCCTTGCCACCGCTGAGGACATCCGTCAGTGGTCGTTCGGCGAGGTCAAGAAGCCGGAGACCATCAACTACCGCACGCTCAAGCCCGAGAAGGACGGCCTCTTCTGCGAGAAGATCTTCGGCCCCACCCGGGACTGGGAGTGCTACTGCGGTAAGTACAAGCGCGTCCGCTTCAAGGGCATCATCTGTGAGCGCTGCGGCGTCGAGGTGACCCGCGCGAAGGTGCGCCGTGAGCGCATGGGCCACATCGAGCTCGCCGCTCCTGTGACCCACATCTGGTACTTCAAGGGCGTGCCGAGCCGTCTCGGTTACCTGCTGGACCTGGCGCCGAAGGATCTCGAGAAGATCATCTACTTCGCCGCCTACGTGATCGTCGCGGTCGACGACGAGCTCCGTCACAACGAGCTCTCCACCCTGCAGGCCGAGATGGAGGTCGAGAAGAAGTCCGTCGCCGACCAGCGCGACGCCGACCTCGAGGCCCGCGCCCAGAAGCTCGAGGCGGACATCGCCGAGCTCGAGGCCGAGGGCGCCAAGTCCGACGTGCGTCGCAAGGTCAAGGACGGCGGCGAGCGCGAGATGCGTCAGCTCCGTGACCGTGCGCAGCGCGAGCTGGACCGGCTCGAGGAGATCTGGACGACCTTCACCAAGCTCGCCCCGAAGCAGCTCATCGTCGACGAGGGCCTCTACCGCGAGATGGTGGACCGCTACGGCGAGTACTTCACCGGCGCGATGGGCGCGGAGTCCATCCAGAAGCTGATGGAGAACTTCGACATCGACGCCGAGGCGGAGATCCTCCGGGAGACCATCCGCAGCGGCAAGGGTCAGAAGAAGCTGCGCGCGCTCAAGCGCCTCAAGGTCGTCGCGGCCTTCCAGTCCACCGGCAACTCGCCGATGGGCATGGTCCTCAACGCCGTGCCGGTGATCCCGCCGGAGCTGCGCCCGATGGTCCAGCTCGACGGTGGCCGGTTCGCCACCTCGGACCTGAACGACCTGTACCGCCGCGTGATCAACCGCAACAACCGCCTCAAGCGACTGATCGACCTCGGCGCCCCCGAGATCATCGTCAACAACGAGAAGCGGATGCTGCAGGAGTCCGTCGACGCGCTGTTCGACAACGGCCGTCGTGGACGTCCGGTCACCGGTCCGGGCAACCGCCCGCTGAAGTCCCTGAGCGACCTGCTCAAGGGCAAGCAGGGTCGTTTCCGTCAGAACCTGCTCGGCAAGCGCGTCGACTACTCGGGCCGTTCGGTCATCGTCGTCGGCCCGCAGCTCAAGCTCCACCAGTGCGGTCTGCCGAAGCTGATGGCTCTCGAGCTGTTCAAGCCGTTCGTGATGAAGCGCCTTGTGGACCTGAACCACGCGCAGAACATCAAGTCGGCCAAGCGCATGGTCGAGCGTCAGCGTGCCCAGGTGTGGGACGTCCTCGAAGAGGTCATCGCCGAGCACCCGGTGCTGCTGAACCGTGCACCCACGCTGCACCGCCTCGGCATCCAGGCCTTCGAGCCGCAGCTCGTCGAGGGCAAGGCCATCCAGCTGCACCCGCTGGTGTGTGAGGCCTTCAACGCCGACTTCGACGGTGACCAGATGGCCGTGCACCTCCCGCTGTCCGCGGAGGCGCAGGCCGAGGCCCGCATCCTGATGCTGTCCTCGAACAACATCCTGTCGCCCGCGTCGGGTCGCCCGCTCGCCATGCCGCGTCTGGACATGGTGACCGGTCTGTACCACCTGACCCGTCTGGACGAGGGTGTCGTCGGCGAGCTCGTCGCTGCAGGCAAGGATCGTCCCGAGGTCGGCGCCTACTCGTCGCCCGCCGAGGCGATCATGGCCGTCGATCGTGGCGCGCTGAAGGTCCAGGCCCAGATCAAGGTCCGCCTGACCACCCAGCGTCCGCCGCGCGAGCTCGAGGACGAGCTGTTCCCCGACGGCGGCTGGAACTACGGCGACGGCTGGATCGCCGAGACCACCCTTGGTCGCGTGCTCTTCAACGAGCTGCTCCCCGCGGACTACCCGTTCGTGAACGAGCAGATGCCGAAGAAGCGTCAGGCGACGATCATCAACGATCTCGCCGAGCGCTACCCGATGATCGTGGTCGCGCAGACCGTCGACAAGCTCAAGGACGCCGGCTTCTACTGGGCGACCCGTTCGGGCGTCACGGTCTCGATCTCCGACGTCCTTGTGCCGCCGAGCAAGTCCGAGATCATGGACAAGTTCGAGGGCCAGGCCGAGCAGATCGAGAAGAAGTACCAGCGCGGTGCCCTCAACCACACCGAGCGCAACAGCGCCCTGGTGAAGATCTGGTCCGAGGCCACCGACGAGGTCGGTAAGGCCATGGAGGCCTACTTCCCCGACGACAACCCGATCCCGATGATCGTGAAGTCCGGCGCCGCCGGCAACATGACGCAGGTTCGGTCGCTCGCCGGTATGAAGGGCCTGGTGACGAACCCGAAGGGTGAGTTCATCCCGCGTCCGATCAAGTCTTCCTTCAAGGAAGGCCTGACCGTTCTCGAGTACTTCATCAACACGCACGGCGCCCGTAAGGGTCTGGCAGATACCGCGCTGCGTACCGCCGACTCGGGTTACCTGACCCGTCGTCTGGTGGACGTCTCGCAGGACGTCATCGTTCGCGAGACGGACTGTGGCACCGAGCGCGGCATCGTCACCACGATCGCGGAGAAGCAGGCCGATGGCTCGCTGATCCGGGATGCACACGTGGAGACCAGCACCTACGCCCGCACGCTTGCCGCGGACGCGGTCGACGCCAACGGCACGGTCATCGTCGAGCGCGGCGCCGACCTGGGTGACCCGGCCATCGACGCACTGCTCGAGGCTGGCATCACCGACGTGAAGGTGCGCTCCGTGCTCACCTGCACCACCGGCACCGGCGTCTGCGCCACCTGCTACGGCCGCTCTATGGCGACCGGCAAGCTGGTGGACATCGGTGAGGCTGTCGGCATCGTCGCCGCCCAGTCCATCGGTGAGCCGGGTACCCAGCTGACCATGCGTACCTTCCACCAGGGTGGTGTCGCAGGCGAGGACATCACCGGTGGTTTGCCGCGTGTCCAGGAGCTGTTCGAGGCCCGCGTCCCCAAGGGCAAGGCCCCGATCGCCGACGTCACCGGACGGGTGCAGCTCGAGGACGGCGACCGCTTCTACAAGATCACCATCGTCCCGGACGATGGCGGCGAAGAGGTCGTCTACGACAAGCTGTCCAAGCGTCAGCGTCTGCGCGTCTTCAAGCACGACGATGGTTCCGAGCGCCTGCTGGCGGACGGTGACCACGTCGAGGTCGGCCAGCAGCTCATGGAGGGCGCTGCCGATCCGCACGAGGTGCTGCGCGTCATGGGCCCGCGTCAGGTGCAGATCCACCTGGTCAACGAGGTTCAGGAGGTGTACCGGAGCCAGGGTGTGTCGATCCACGACAAGCACATCGAGACGATCGTTCGTCAGATGCTGCGTCGCGTGACGATCATCGACTCCGGCGCCACCGAGTTCCTGCCCGGTTCGCTCACCGAGCGTTCCGAGTTCGAGGCGGCCAACCGTCGCGTCGTCGCCGAGGGTGGTGAGCCCGCAGCCGGTCGTCCGGTGCTCATGGGTATCACCAAGGCCTCGCTGGCGACCGATTCGTGGCTGTCGGCGGCGTCCTTCCAGGAGACCACTCGCGTGCTGACCGATGCGGCCATCAACTGCCGCTCGGACAAGCTGATCGGTCTCAAGGAGAACGTCATCATCGGCAAGCTGATCCCTGCTGGTACCGGCATCAACCGTTACCGGAACATCCAGGTTCAGCCGACCGAAGAGGCCCGCGCCGCGGCCTACGCCGTGCCGTCGTACGACGATCAGTACTACAGCCCCGAAGGCTTCGGCACCGGGACCGGAGCTGCTGTTCCGCTCGACGACTACGGCTTCAGCACCGATTACCGGTAAGCGCTTCCTGCGCCTGTGAAACGGCCCCCGCCCCAGCAATGGGTGCGGGGGCCGTTTCGCGTCTACTGTTGGAGGGACATTCCCCGGCATCGGTTCGGGCGACCACCACGGAGGATTCGATGGCAGGCAAGGGTATCGACCGCTCGAAGGCGCAGTCGGCGCTCGAGGTGGTCCGCGAGAATCCGGCGATCTCGTTGGTTGCCGCTGCGCCCGCGATCGTGATCTTCGGGGTGGCCTGGTGGCTGCTCGGCTTCGGCTGGGCACTGATCTTGGCGATCCTGCTCGGCGTGGCCGTGGTGGCGGGCAAGAAGTTCCTCGGCTGACACGCTGTCAGGTCCATTGTCGCGCCCGCGACCTGCCCGAATCCGGTCGGGAGCGGGGCAGCGCGACTATCCTCTGATCCTCTGTGACTTTGCTCGCAACAGCCGGGTATTGTCGCAGGAACAGGTTCTAGTTTTGGAGGAGGCCGACAGTGGCGTTCGTGATCACCCAGCCTTGTTGCAACGACGCTAGCTGCACCGAGGTGTGCCCGGTGGACTGCATCCATCCGACGCCGGACGAGCGCGGATTCAAGTCGACCGAGATGCTCTACATCGATCCGGAGACCTGCATCGACTGCGGGCTCTGCGTCGATGCGTGCCCGGTGGACGCGATCTTCCGCGACGACGACCTGCCCGAGGCGATGGCGCGGTACTCGAAGATCAACGCCGACTACTTCGCGGGCACCGAGATCGAGTACGCGGATCCCGCCCCCTCGCTGAAGTTCCCCAAGACCGACCAGGAACCCTTCCGCGTCGCGATCGTCGGCGCAGGGCCGTCCGGCTTCTACGCCGCCCGCGAACTGCTCTCCTTCAAGCGCTCGGGCATCGAGGTCGACATGTTCGACCGCCTGCCGACCCCGTGGGGCCTGGTGCGCGCTGGCGTGGCGCCCGACCACCCGGAGACCAAGGCGGTCACCGATGTGTTCGCGGAGGTCTCGCGGCGTCCCGGCTTCCGGCTGCACCTGAACGTGGAGGTCGGCAAGCACCTCACCCACGAGGACCTGATGGAGCACCACCACGCGGTGCTCTACACGGTCGGTGCACCGAGCGACCGGCACCTCGGAATCCCCGGTGAGGACCTGCCCGGCAGCCTCGCCGCCACCGAGTTCGTCGCCTGGTACAACGGGCACCCCGAGTACGCGGACCACACCTTCGACCTGTCCGGCACGCGCGCGGTCATCGTCGGCAACGGCAACGTCGCGCTCGACGTGGCCCGTCTCCTGGTCACCGACCCGGACAAGCTGGCCCGCACCGACATGGCCGAGCACGCGGTGGAGGCGCTGCGCGGCAGCGCCGTCCGTGAGGTCGTGGTGCTGGGCAGGCGCGGACCCGTCCAGGCGGCGTTCACCAGCCCGGAGCTGCTGGCGCTCGGGCAGATGCCCGACGTGGACGTGATCGTCGACCCGGCCGAGCTCGAGCTCGACAGCCACAGCGCGGCCGAGGTCGCGGAGAACCCGGCCAAGCGGCTGAAGATGGAGATCCTGCGCGAGTACGCGGAGCGCCCCCTTGCCGGCCACGAGAAGCGGATCGTGCTGCGGTTCCTGGCCTCGCCGGTCGAGATCCAGGGCGACGACCACGTCAGCGGTGTCGTCGTGGCGCGCAACGAGATGGTCGAGGGGCCCGACGGCACGCTGCGGGCGAGCAGCACCGATCAGACCGAATTGCTCGAGACCCGCATGGTGCTGCGCTCGGTCGGCTACCGGGGCGTGCCCGTCGCGGACCTGCCGTTCGACGACGCGCGCGGCACGATCGCGAACGTCGCGGGCCGGGTCACCTATCCGGAATCCGGCGAGCCGATGCCGGGCACCTACACCGCCGGCTGGATCAAGCGCGGGCCCTCCGGCGTGATCGGCACCAACCGGCAGTGCGCGCACGACACCATCGCGCTGGTCATCGAGGACCTCGCCGCGGACCGGCTGTCCGCGCCCAAGGGCGACCGCGAGGCGCTCGAGGCGCTGCTGGCGGACCGTCAGCCCGAGGCGCTGGACTGGGCGGGCTGGAAGGCGATCGACGCCCGGGAGCGAGAGCTCGGCAAGGCGTCCGGTCGGCCGAGGGTGAAGCTGCTCGACCTCGCCGAGATGGTGGCGATCGCCAAGAAGTAGGGTCCGCCGGTCGGCGGCTCAGTAGTGGTCGATGCCCGAGACCCGGGCAACGGCCTTCACCTCGCCGCCGACCAGGAACCACAGGCTCATCGACTCGGCGTCCTGCCTGCAACGGACGTGGACGTCCTCGCCTGCCGTGATGGGCGCGTTGTACTCGAGAACGGCGCGGTGCGGGGCGGCGAACAGGTCGGGCCGTGCGACGAGATGATCCTCGACGGCGTGCCAGTACGCCGCGTTGTTCACGTGGCCCATCGGGTCCAGGTCGGTCGAGCGCAGGTGGAATCGGGCGTCGGTGCCGTCGTCCTCCGGCGGCGGCCCGGCGAGCCACGGGCGCCATTTGAGCCGGTGCTCGTCGGTGGTCCGCGACAGCAGGGCGATGCCCTTGTCGCTGATCCGGGTCGGCATCCCGGTGTCGGGGCTGATGTTGATCCAGAAGCCCTCGGTCTCGATCAGCGCGCCCTTCTCGCTGGTGAGCTGCACTCGCATCGCCGACCATCGGGTCGAGAGGCCGGAACACCAGCGGCGCAGATGGATCCGGTCCGGCCACAGCGCGGGTCGGACGACGTCGATCACGGTTCGCCGCACGATCCACAGCGGGTCGAGATCGGCGAGTTCGGAGGCGTCCAGGTTGTCGGACCCGATGTCCTGCAGGTACCGGGTGATGCCGTCGAACCGGAGCCGGTTGTCGGGCGCGACGTCGCCCGTCCGGACCGGCCACGAGGTGGCGAACCCCAGCCCGTCGGCGGGGGGAACGGCGAGCGGCTGATCGAAGTCCAAGACTGCGCTCCTCTGCGGTGATCACCGGCGTGACGCGAACAGTATCTTTCCCGCGCAGGCGCGGCGAGACAAGGACTAGCGTCAGGGCTTCGGATCGCAGAAGAGATGCGATGGCGCGCGAACACGGAGGTCTGTGGTGAAAGCAGTTGTGGTCTCGGAGTTGACCGGGCCCGCCGGGATGGCCCTGCAGGAGGTGCCCGAGCCGGACGCGACGGGCAAGGTGCTGATCGACGTGCGCGCGACAGGGGTGTGCTTCCCGGACCTGCTCATCAGCTACGGCAAGTACCAGCTGCGGCCGGAGCCGCCCTTCATCCCCGGCGCCGAGGTGGCCGGGGTGGTGGTGTCCGCCCCTGACGGCAGCGGATTCGCGGTCGGGGACCGCGTGCTGGCGATGTCCGATCTCGGTGGCTACGCGGAGCGGGTCGCGATCGCGGCCTCCCGGGTGATGCCGATACCGGCCGATCTGAGCTTCGAGGAGGCCGCCTCGCTCATCATCAACTATCAGACGATGGAGTTCGCCCTGTCCCGGCGAGCGAGCCTGGTTGCGGGCGAGACGGTGGTGGTGCTCGGTGCCGCGGGCGGTGTCGGCACCGCGGCGATCCAGTTGGCGAAGGCGCACGGCGCGAAGGTGATCGCGGTGGTCCGACGGGCGGGGGCCGACGAGTTCCTCCGCGAACTCGGCGCGGACGAGGTGGTGGCGCTCGACGAGGGCTGGGCGGCCCGGGTGGGCGAGCTGACCGAGAACCGCGGCGCGAACGTTGTGGTCGATCCGGTCGGCGGCGACGCCTTCGACGATGCCGTTCGGGTGTTGGCGCCGGAGGGCAGGCTGCTGGTGATCGGGTTCGCGGGCGGCGGTATCCCGTCCGTGAAGGTGAACCGGGTGCTGTTCCGCAACATCAGCATCGTTGGTGCCGCCTGGGGTGAGTTCCTGCGCACCGACCCAGGGGCGCTGGCGCGCACCCACACGGATCTCACCGAACTGGTCGGGAAGGGCCTGCGGCCGCTGGTCAAGGCCCGGTATCCGCTCGCCGACGCGGCCCGCGCGCTGGCGGACCTCGAGGCCGGTCAGGTGCTCGGCAAGGCGGTGCTCGTCCGCGAGTAGCGGGCTCTCAGCGCTGCTCAGCGCGGGATGTGGAAGTCGGTCAGGCGCGCGGGTGAGTCGAGGAGGTCGGCCCAGGACCCCGTCACGGCCAGGGTCGCGATGGCCGAGGTCGGGAAGCGGTCCGCGATCCGTTCGGCGAGCGGGCCACCCGGATCGAGCGCGAGTGCCGTGTCCGGGATGCCGGGCTCGTGCCCGACGACGAGCAGGGTCCGCACGGCCGGGTCGGTGCTCGCGATCTCGCGCCGCACCTCGGCGGCACTCGCCCCGTAGAGCGTGTCGGCGTAGCGGGCCGGAGCATCGATGCGGCTGGCCGTGAGGGTGAGCCTGGTCCTGGCGGACGTGGAGCAGAGCACCGCGTCGACCGGGGGCTGGGTCAGACGGATCCAGTCACCCGCCATCCCGGCCTCGCGTTGTCCGCGCGGCGCGAGCGGCCGCTCGTGGTCGGCCACGCCGTCGGGGTAGGCGGACTTGCCGTGCCGGAGCAGGATCAGGACCTTCGAGGGCATGTCCCGACAGTAGCGACCCGAACGGCGGGCGGAAATTCGATTGCCCGGTGACCGGCGGCCGTGGTCGGATCCTTCTGCGGGGGCTCAAGGCTCGGCGGCGGACGTGATGCCCTTCACATTAATATCGTTTGGGCAATAGTTGCGCGATCGCTACTATTGCACGAGTGGCCGCTTCCCCCGAAGACCTGTATCAGGCACTCGACGAGTTCATCATGCGGCTGCTTGGGGTGGGGGAGTCGGAGTCCATGGACAAGCTGATCGCCGTGGACCTGTCGTTCTCGCAGGTGCGAACTCTGTTCATGCTGGCGCAGCACGGCAAACCGGTGGCGATCAACGAGGTGGCCGAGCGACTACGCCTGTCCGTCGCGGCCGCGGGTCGCAACATCGACCAGTTGGTCAACCAGGGTCTCGTGGAGCGCCGCGAGGATCCGAAGGACCGCCGTATCAAGAGGATCTCGTTGTCGGAGGCCGGTCGAGCCATCGCCTCCGGCCACATCGACAGCAAGAAGGGCGAGTTGCGCGCGTTCGCGGCCCGCCTGTCGGACTCGGACCGTGACCGGCTGTACGAGTCGCTCAAACCCATTCTCGCGGGAGATGTTCTGCGAGCCAATTGTCAGGAGAACCCATGACGACGCCGACACCTCCGGGCGCCCCCGCGGCCTCGGACAAGATCGACGGCGCAGTTCTGAAGATCGCCAGCGTGGTGGTGATCGGTGCCATCATGTCGATCCTCGACGTGACGGTCGTGAGCGTGGCGCTGCCGACGTTCATGTCCGAGTTCAACGCGACCTACGCAACCGTCGCCTGGACCATGACCGCCTACACACTGGCCCTGGCGACCGTCATTCCCGTGACGGGGTGGGCGGCTGACCGATTCGGCACCAAGCGCCTCTACATGACGGCGCTGGTGCTGTTCGTCGGTGCCTCGGTGCTGTGCTCGATGGCATGGAACATCGAGTCGCTGATCGGCTTCCGGGTCCTGCAGGGCCTCGGCGGCGGCATGCTGATGCCGCTGGGCATGACGATCATGACCAAGGCCGCGGGTCCGCACCGCGTCGGCCGTGTCATGGCCGTGCTCGGCATCCCGATGATGCTCGGACCCATCTGTGGACCGATCCTGGGTGGCTGGCTGATCGAGAGCGCCAGCTGGCACTGGATCTTCCTGATCAACCTGCCGATCGGCATCGTCGCCCTGACCGCCGCGTTCGTGCTGCTGCCCAAGGACGACCCGAGCCCGTCCGAGTCCTTCGACTTCCTCGGCATGCTGCTGCTCTCGCCCGGCCTCGCGCTGTTCCTGTTCGGTGTCTCCTCGATCCCGGAGACCGGAACCGTTGCGGCCACTCGGGTGCTGGTCCCGGCGGTGATCGGACTGGCTCTGATCATCGGCTTCGTGTTCCACGCGCTCCGTGTCGACCACCCGCTGATCGACCTGCGCCTGTTCAAGAACCGCAAGCTGACCATCGCGGTCATCACCTCGACGATGTTCGTGATCGCGTTCATGGGTGCGGGGCTGCTGTTCCCGAGTTACTTCCTGCAGGTTCGCGGTGAGACCACCCTCACGGCCGGTCTGCTGCTGGCCCCGCAGGGCATCGGCGCGATGCTCACCATGCCGTTGGCGGGCACGCTCGTCGACAAGATCGGTCCCGGAAAGATCGTGTTGTGCGGCCTCTCCCTGATCGCCGTTGGCATGGCGGTGTTCACCCAGGTCGGCGCCGACACCTCGTACGTCGTGCTCCTAGGCGCCCTGTTCGTGATGGGCCTCGGCATGGGCTGCACCATGATGCCGATCATGACGGCGGCGATGCAGACGCTGACCAACGAGACCGTTGCCCGCGGTTCGACGCTGATGAACATCGTCCAGCAGGTCGCGGGCTCGGTCGGTACCGCGACCATGTCGGTGGTGCTCACCAACCAGATGCTGTCGCGCCCGCTGGCCGGACCGGCCATCGCGGCCGGGCAGGATCCGTCGATCGCGGAACAGATGCCGCCCGGAGCGGTGGAACAGGGCCTGAACGCCGCTGCGGACGCGTTCGGCAACACCTTCATGGTGGCGCTGGTGCTGCTCCTGCTGACACTGATCCCGGCGTTCCTGCTGCCGAGGAGCAAGCCCGCGGCCCCGGTCGATGCGACCCAGGTGATGGCTCACTGAGTAAGAGGGCAACCGACTCTCACGACGATGGCCCGCACTCCCGAGGGGGAGTGCGGGCCATCGTCGTTTCGTACCCCGGGCGCTAGGTCGCGGCCGCGGGACGGATCAGGACTCGAATCCGGCTGCGCCGCCGCCGTTCGCGCCGCCGCCGGCACCGCCGCCGATGGTGCCGCCGAGCGAGCCGCTGTCGAACTCGCCACCGAACATCGACGAGAACAGGGACGAGAAGAGGGCAGAGAAGGACATGAGTACTCCTGTCGCGTGGTGAGCGACGCCGGTCGGCGTCGAGTCCCATTGGTACGCCGGACACCCGGCCGATCGGCGAGAGTGATGGCGGATTAGGGGGTGAATAGGGGATCCAGATCGGGGCAGGCAGACGGCTGCCCCGGTCGGCCCGGCATCCCCTATCCAGGTCCCCCGGGGGCTGCGCGGGGAGGAATACCCCGGACCCCGGCGCGGTTGGAAGTTCATGCAAACGTATTGAAATAATGGACGTGTCCATCCAGCTCGAGGGAGTCACCATGCAGATCGGAATCTTCAGCGTCGGGGACGTCACGCCGGACCCCACCACGGGGCGGGCGCCGACCGAGCACGAGCGCATCAAGGCGATGACGACCATCGCCGAGCATGCGGAGGATGTGGGCCTCGACGTCTTCGCGACAGGCGAGCACCACAACCCGCCGTTCGTGCCGTCCTCCCCGACGACCATGCTCGGGTTCCTCGCCGCCAAGACCGAGAAACTGATCCTGTCCACCTCGACGACGCTGATCACCACCAACGACCCGGTGAAGATCGCCGAGGACTACGCGATGCTGCAGCATCTCGCCGACGGCCGCGTCGACCTGATGATGGGCCGCGGCAACACCGCGCCCGTGTACCCCTGGTTCGGCAAGGACATCCGCGAGGGGATCCCGCTCGCGCTGGAGAACTATCAGCTGCTGCGGCGGCTGTGGGACGAGGACGTGGTGAACTGGCAGGGCCGGTTCCGCACCCCGCTGGAGGGTTTCACCTCCACGCCGCGTCCGCTCGACGGGATCGCACCGTTCGTCTGGCACGGCTCGATCCGCAGCCCGGAGATCGCCGAGATCGCGGCGTTCCACGGCGACGGCTTCTTCGCGAACAACATCTTCTGGCCGAAGGAGCACTACATCGCGCTGATCAACCTGTACCGCGAGCGCTTCGAGCACTACGGGCACGGCAGCGCCGACCAGGCCATCGTCGGCCTCGGCGGACAGGTGTTCATGCGCAAGAACTCGCAGGACGCGGTGGCGGAGTTCCGACCCTACTTCGACAACGCGCCGGTCTACGGTCACGGACCCTCGCTGGAGGAGTTCACCGATCAGACGCCGTTGACCGTCGGCACCCCCGAGCAGGTGATCGAGAAGACGCTGGCCTTCGCGGACTATTTCGGCGACTACCAGCGCCAGCTGTTCCTGGTCGACCACGCGGGCCTGCCGCTGAAGACGGTGCTCGAGCAGCTCGACCTCCTCGGCTCCGAGGTCGCCCCGGTGCTGCGCCGCGAGTTCGCGGCCCGGCGCCCCGCCCACGTACCGGAGAACCCGCCGACGCACGCGAGCCTGCTGGCACAGCGGAACGGCCGCGTCGGCACCCTCGAGGCGTCGACCGATGCCGCCCACTGAACCGCCCGTCGGCGGGCGGCCGCGCAGCACCACCGAGCTGGCCGCCGACGCGTGGGAGGCGTTGTTCCGTGCCCAGGTGGCACTGATGCGGCGGTTCGAGTCGGCCGATGCGTGGGATCCCCTCGGCCGCCGCGAGTACGACGTGCTGTTCACGCTGAGCCGCCGCCCGGACGCACGGGCCCGGCTGCACGAGCTGAACCGGGAGATCCTGTTGACCCAGCCGTCCCTCAGCCGCATGGTCGAGCGACTCGAGCAGGCCGGGCTGCTGGACCGGCTGCCGGATCCGCACGACCGGCGGGGCACGATCGTGGCGCTCACGGAGCAGGGGAGCGCCATGCAACGCAGCATCGGCAGGCGGCACGCCGCGCAGATCCGGCGCCACGTGGGCACCGCGCTCGACCGAGACGAGCTCGCGGAGCTCGAGCGGTTGACGACGAAACTGCGACTGGCGCAACAGTAGTCAGGCTCGGCCCGCCAGGGCGGCCACCTCCCGCGCGCAGCCCCAGGAGAGGGTCACCCCGGCGCCGCCGTGCCCGTAACAGCAGATGATCCGGCGCGCGCCGGGTAGTGCCTCCAGTCGCACCGAGGGCCGGGTCGGACGAAGGCCGACGCCGCGGGAGAGGATCGGCGCGCCTCGCAGCTCGGGCACCAGGTCGTAGCACCGCTCGAGGATCGCGCGTTCGGTCTCGGGATCGACGGCCGTGTCGACGGACCCGGGCTCGGCGGTGCCGCCGCACACCACGTCCTCGAACCGCGGCACCACGTAGGCCATTCCGTCCGGGTTGTCGTCGTCGATCAGCCAGTCGGTCAGCCCGGGGTTGGCCACGCGCACCACCTGACCCCTCAGCGGGAGCAGCGGGGCGTCCCCGGTCAGTGCGGCCGACCGCAGGCCTGCCGCGACCACGATCAGCTCGCCGGTGACCTCCGCGAGGTCGTCGACCCGCCTCCTGATCATCCGAACGCCCGCGGCTTCGCACCGGCGGGCCAGCCACGGCAGGTAACGGCCCATGTCGATGACCGGGACCGTGCAGCGCACCCCGCTCGTCACGCCGGACGACAATTCCCCGCCCGCAATCACCCGATGCCCCGGCACGGCCGGGGTCCACCAGCGGTCCGGCGCAGCGGATCGCTCGAGCACCGTGCCGGTTCGCATCGCCACGCCTGTAGAGGAGTCCGCTGCGAGGCAGGCGAACACCTCCGCGGACTCGGTCGACCAGCGCAGCACCGCGTCGGCGGGTGCCGCCTCGTAGGGGAACCAGATCGCCGCGGCGACCGCGGAGGTCGTCTCCGCTATCGGATCGGCCGTCAGCACGGTGACGTCGTGTCCGGCCCGCGCGAGTTCGAGTGCGCAGGTCAGTCCGATCACACCGCCGCCGATCACGGTGGTGTCGGTGCTCATGCGGAGGTGGTGGTCCGGCCGAGGTCGATGACCGAGGCGGTGCCCTGGGCGGCGGCGCAGAGCACCGGCCCGTTCTCGGTGTCCGCATAGATCTCGCAGCGGCACAGTGCCTGCCTGCGGCCCGAACTCACCGCCGTCGCCTCCGCGCGCAATGCGGTGCCCATCGCGGGACGGAGGTAGGTGATGGTGAACCCGGAGGTCACGATCCTCGGGCCGAGCACGCTGCCGGCCGCGAAGGTGAGCGCGTTGTCCGCGGCGTAGGAGAGCACACCGCCGTGCACGAACCCGTGCTGCTGCAGCAGTTCCTGGCGGATCGGGATCGTGAGGGTGGCGGCGCCGTCGGTGAAGGCGGACAACCGGGCGCCGACCAGGGTGCTGAACGGCTGCGCGGCCAGGGTTTCCGCGGCCTCGTCGAGAGAAAGGGTCACGAGCAATCACTCCAGGTGTCGGTGACGAATCACGTGTGGTGCGTGAATGCGATGGTGCCATGTCGACGGCTCCCCGGTCCGCCGGGGAAAAGTCGGGGAAAACCGGTATCCCGCGCACCGGCGAGGCACACGGACGGTGTCGGCGGCCCGCGTTACCGTCGTAGAGACGCCACACCGGAAGACGGAAGAAGGCGCAAGATGGGCACTGAATTCGGTCCCACACACCAGCCAGGCGAGCCCGTGGATTCGGGCGACTCGGAGCACACCGGGGAATGGCACTTCTATGCGGTGGTCGGAACCACCGTGCAGGGTAGGCACACCCTCGCCAGGTTCGGCCCGAGGCCGACCGCGCTCGACGCGCTCCGGCTCGCGATCCACGCCGTCAACCACACGGCGTTCTCACTGCTCGAGCAGGGCGTGAACGGCGACCCGTGTGCGGACATCCGCCTGCTGGAGCGGCTACCGATCACGGAGTTCACCATCGAACGCCACCACCGCACGACGCGGGTGGCCGATCGGCGCTGGGCGCTGACCGGGCGTAAGCACCATCGGAAGACCAGCAGGCGAGACCGGCCCGCGGTGGCCTGACGGCGCGGTCGACGCCCGATCACTCAGGACCGGGCGAGGTGGAACCAGCGCGGGTTTCCCCGTCGGACCGGTCGCGGCAGCACCCCGGTGTCCGCGACGTCCGAGATCAGCCGCCACCCGGCGAACGTGCGCTCCACCTCGGCGCGGTCCGTGCCACGGGGGAGGGGTCCCCGTCGGCCGGGGCCGAAAGCGAACATGAGCAGGCTCGCCCCTGGCTCGGTGATCCGGGTGAGCTCGTCGGCGTAGTGCTCCCGCTCGCAGGCGGTGAGACCGTGAAAGCACCCGATGTCGAGCACGAATCGATATCCGCGGCCGACCGATTTCTCGAGTTCGGTGACATTGCCGAGCACGAACGTCACCTCGACCCCGGCCTCCTCGGCCCGCGCCCGGGCGCGGGTCACCGCCAGCGGCACGGCGTCGATTCCGGTCACCCGCCAGCCACGGCGGGCCAATTCGATGGTGTGGGAGCCGGTACCGCACCCCGCGTCGAGGGCCTTCCCAGGCGGCCCCGCCTGCGCGTCCTGGCCGTCGAGGAACGCTGTCAGCTGCGTGCCGATCGACTGGCCAGCCCACTCCCACGGTGTGAGGCCGAGCCGGTAGGCCAGCCGGTACCAGGCGGTCACGCCTGCCTTCTCGGTCCCGACGCGTCGATGATGGGCACGGCGGGTTCGATTCGGGGTTCGGCCATCGCGGATCCTCTCGCCGGTGCCAGTGTGCTCCCCGGAAAATCGGTCTGTCCAGGGTCGACGGTGGCGCCCGCGGTCGCCGTCGGGTCCTGGCGCGTGCGGCAGGATGCTGTCAGAAAACAAGAACGTGTTCTATATTTGGGGGAGAGTGTCCGCGCAGTCGCGGCGCCGTCTTCGCGTGCCGCACGTTGCGCACGATCCGCCGATCAATGGGAGTTCCCGACATGTACGAGTGGTCTGACACCGACCTGATGTTCCGCGACGCCCTGCGTGGCTTCATCGAGAAGGAGATCAAGCCGCACGTCGACAAGCTCGAGAGCGGCGAGCTGCCCCCGTTCGAGATCATCAGGAAGATGTACTCGACCTTCGGCATGGACGAGATGGCGAGCGAGGCGCTCGAGAAGGCCTTCGCGAAGGAGGAGGCGCGCGAGCGCGGCGAGACCGTCCCGAGTCCGGCGAGAAGGGCGGCGGCTTCAGCGGCGCAGGCAGCATGGGCGTCATCCTCAACAGCGAACTCGCGGGCGTGAGCCTCGGCCTGGTCGCGTCGATGGGCGTGAGCCTCGGCCTGACGGTCGGCACGCTGCGCAGCCGCGGAACGCTGGCGCAGAAGAAGCGCTGGCTGCCCGAGCTCGTCACGATGGAGAAGGTCGGCGCGTGGGCGATCACCGAGCCCGACTCCGGCTCGGACGCGTTCGGCGGCATGAAGTCCTACGTCCGCCGCGACGGCGAGGACTACATCCTCAACGGCCAGAAGACGTTCATCACCAACGGCCCGTATGCCGACGTGACCATCGTCTACGCCAAGCTCGACGAGGGCGATTCCTCCGTGGACCGCCGCGACCGCAAGGTGCTCGGCTTCGTGCTCGACAAGGGCATGGAGGGCTTCACCCAGAGCCCGCCGTTCAAGAAGATGGGCATGAACTCCTCGCCCACCGGCGAGTTGTTCTTCGACAACGTGCGGATCAGCAAGGACAGGCTGCTCGGCGAGACCGAGAACCCGGCAAAGGGCGACGGCAAGGAGAGCGCCAAGGAGTCCTTCGCGGCCGAGCGCATCGGCATCGCCTCCCTCGCGCTCGGCATCATCAACGAGTGCCACCGGCTGTGCATCGACTACGCCAAGACCCGCAAGCTGTGGGGCAAGGAGATCGCTCAGTTCCAGCTCATCCAGCTCAAGCTGGCCGAGATGGAGGTCGCCCGGATCAACGTGCAGAACATGGTGTTCAACGCGATCGAGCGCACCGCCGCAGGCAACAAGGTGACCCTCGCCGAGGCATCGGCGATGAAGCTGTACTCCTCGCGCGCCGCCACCGAGGTCGCCATGGAGGCCGTTCAGCTGTTCGGCGGCAACGGCTACATGGCCGAGTACAAGGTGGAGCAGCTCGCGCGTGACGCGAAGTCGCTGATGATCTACGCGGGTAGCAACGAGATCCAGGTGACGCACATCGCGAAGGGCCTGCTCGGCGCCTGACCCAGCGCAGCGCCGGCGAACTCGCGCCCGATCCTTCCTCGCCGCCGTCACCGATCTCCGGTGGCGGCGGCGAGGTCGTCAGGCCGTCAGTTGGTAGAAGCGCCAGAACCCGAAGCCGTCGATCGGGAGCATCTCGAATCCGGTGAATCCCGCCTCGAACGCATAGCCGCGCAGGGTGTCCGGCCGCATGACGGTTCCTGTGGCGGCGGTCGGCCGGTGGCTCATTCCGTCCGGCAGGCAGATGAGCAGGCTGAAGCCGTACATCAGTCGCTCGGTCTCGTCACCGGGAGGGTCGAAGGAGTCTGCGACCGCCTCGTCCATGATGACGACGCGGCCCCCGGGGACCAGCGACTGCCTGGCAGCGGCCAGCACCCCGACGGGGTCGGGCATGTCGTGCACGCACTCGAAGGCGAACACGCAGCGGAAGGTGGACGCGGGTAGCCGGGCGGCATCGCCGCAGTGGAAGGCGATGCGCGAGGCGACGTCCGGGTTCGCGTCGCCGTTGCTCGAGGCCAGCCGCGCCGAGGCTGCGTCGATGTCGAACCCGTCCACGGTGGCAGCCGGGTACGCCCTGGCGAGTGCGATCGTCGACCAGCCGCCGCCGCAGCCCAGGTCGGCTATCCGGGTATCCGGCTCGCGCAGCAGCGCGTCCAGGTCGGGAACCGACCGCAGGGCCTCGGGCAGGGCCCGCTCGTACCAGGGGCGGTTCATCTCGGCCTGCGATTCACGGGCGTCGGCTCCGTACTGCGCCCAGCCGACCCCGCCGCCGGATCGATACGCCTCGAGCAGCGCGGGCATCTGTTCGGCCGCGGCGCAGAGCATCCGGGCCAGCGGCGCGAGGTAGGCGAGGCTGGATCCGTCGGTGAGCACCTCCGCCGCAGCAGGCGGCAACGTGAACCGTCGGGGTCCGTCGGACTCCACGTCGATCAGACCGCTGACGGCCTGTTGCTCCAGCCATTCCCGCGCGTACCGAGGATGGGTGTCGGTGCGGGCGGCGAGTTCTTCCGGCGTCGCCGGGCCGTCGACCCGCAGGCTCCGGTACCAGCCGAGGCGGTCGCCGAGGTGGATGGACAGCAGATCGACGGTGCCGAGTGCGGCCTCGACGAGGCGTTGGGCGAGAGCGTCGGCCTCGGCGACCGGTTGCGTTGTGGACATGAGCCCTCTCTCGCGTCTCGGAGACGACGGATGCGTCCCCCGAGGACCATCGTCGTCCGCGCGTGGCGCGCTGTCACCGTTCGTTCGCCGGGTGAAGCAGGCGGCGGAGGCAGGATCAGCCCGTGGCGTCGGTTCGCGCGAGCTCCTCGACCCGGCGCCGCAGGGTGGACTCGGTGTGCCTGATGGCCGTTCCGACGATCGGCTCGACGATCTTCGCGAGCACCTTGCCCGCGAGTCCCCCCGGCAGCGAGTACTCGAAGTCCACCGTCATCTCGGTGCTGTCGTCGCTCGCCGGGGTGAATCGCCACGTCGACGAGTTCGAGATCCCGTCGACCGAGGCCAGCGTGATCAGCCGGTCCCGTTCCCACTCGGTGATCGTGACCCTCGAGTTCAGGGCCTTGGGGCCGAGCTGCATGGTGGCGTCGAAGGTGGCCCGAGTCCCTGGGTCTGCTCGCCCACCGGCTCGAACCGGGTCACCCCGAACATCCACGCCGGCACATTCCTGTAGTCGTCCACATAGGCGAATCCGGCGTGCACCGGAACCTTCGCGACCGCGGTGATGTGAATGGTGCCCATGTCTCTCCTCGTACCGACGTCGGCCCTGTCGGCCTACGTAGACGGTACTAGCTTTCACAGTTACCTGGACACGGGTTCGACTGTGAGTTTCATCGGCTTCACTACAGTTGGAGGCATGCAGCAGCGTGAACGGGACGGCCGGGGCAGGCCGCTCAATGCGCGCCCCCGCGACGGGTTGGGGAGGCCGTTGCCGCGCGGCGCAGAGGGCGTCGCGCGGGTGCCGGAGGAGGTCCTGCTGACGCCTGCGGAGGCGATTGCGGAGGCCCAGCGCCTGCTGGATGCGAGCATGCCGTTCCATGCACACGAGGTGCTCGAGGGTTCGTGGAAGGCGGCGCCGGATTCCGAACGCGAACTCTGGCAGGGGCTTGCTCAGCTCGCGGTGGGTCTGACGCATCTGTTACGCGGCAATATCGTTGGCGCCCAGTCGCTACTGCGTCGCGGCCAGGACCGGATCCGCGGGTTCGAGACGGGCGCTCCGTACGGTCTCGACGTCGCCGGCCTGGTGGCCTGGTCGCAGGGCGTACTGGACGGGCTGGCGGGCGCGGGTTCGGAGATTCCGGTGCCGAGTACACCGCGGCTGCTGCGCCAGGGGAGCTGACTGGTCGCCCGGCTGGTGCGCGGGTCCGCGCGCTCGGCGCGCAGACCCGCGCGTGTCGATCAGGGGAAGGTGCTGCCCGTGGGGCCGGTGCTGCTGCCGACGAAGTTTCCGTCCGCGGTCGTCGTCTCGGCGGGGCCGACGAGGTCCAGCAGGGTGGTGATCAACGCGCTCAGGTTCATTGCTCGGCTCCTGGTGTTTGTCTCATGTACTGGGGACGCGCCGTAGAACCGGGCGCGCGTCCAGTTCTACCGCACGCGCCACGGGTGTGGGATCGATTCCGCAATCCGTGTCCGTTGCTCCGAAATGCGTTGCTGTGGAGTGGATTCAAGATCTGAATTAGTTGACCCCGGGCAGCACTGTGGGGGCCGCCGAGTCGCCGGCAGCCCCCACAGTGTGCTCACATGACTACTCGCTGGAGCCGCCACCCGCGGTCTCCGAGGACCCGAGGATGCCGAAGACGGTGCTGAGGGCGCCGAAAAGAGTGGAGAGTTCGGACGAAGACGGCATGAGTGCTCCCTGTGTTCTCGATGGTGATGCGCCGAGAATTGCGCGCGCGTGCTTGTAGTTCTACCCGACGAGATCTCGGTCAGGTCACAAACTGGCAACTATCGTGACCCACATCTCATTTTCTGGGTTCAACGTCGTCCGCGGGTCGCCCGTGCTATCGGATCAGCTGCCGATGGGGAGCTGAAAGCCGAAGGGCAGGCCGATGGTGCTGCCGGTGAAGTTGTCCTGCGGCTGCGGGGCGAACAGGGTGGCCAAGTCGATCGCGGGCATGGATGTCTCCTCGGGTCGATGGATGAAAGTGCGCCCCAGTGCTCGGCGCGCACCAGTTCTACCGCATGGGATGCCCCCGATGGAGTGAAATCGCACGACCATTATTTGCACGTATTCGATTGTGGCGCAATGTAGTTCGTGGATCTAATGTCCGTCTGTGCGCAGAATGGGGCGACCGGGTGCGGCGGCCGCGAATCGCCGAGGAGTTGGCGGCGCCACAAGCAAACTGGACGCTCGCCTTGCTTTCCGAGCATCAAACCCCATCGACGCGTGTCGGGTGCGAGAATCGCAGGAAAATCTCTTGGCGTTCGTGCCGGGTCTGCCGGTGAGTCAATAACAAGCAAGCGTGCTTGATTTTTATGGCGGACGGTGTGATGCTGGTCGCAGCACTTCTCGAGGAGAATTCATGGCCGATCTGAGTACCACCATCGGAGACCTGCGGGTGGAGGGCGATCAGCTCGACGCGCTGGTCGCGAGTCTGACCGACGAACAATGGGCGGGCCCGACGCCCGCCAAGGGCTGGTCGATCGCCCACCAGATCGGGCACCTGGCCTGGACGGATCGCACCTCGCTGATGGCGGTGACCGATCCGGAGGGCTTCGCCGAGTCGCTCGCCGAGGCATGGAAGAACCCCTCGGGTTCGTCGACGAGGCGGCCGAGGTCGAGGCCGCCCGGCCGTCCGCCGAACTGTTGGCGGACTGGCGCACCGGTCGGACCGCACTGGCCGAGGCGCTCGCCGCGGTGCCGAGTGGTACCAAGCTGCCTTGGTACGGCCCGCCGATGAGTGCGATGTCGATGGCCACCGCCCGCCTGATGGAGACCTGGGCGCATGGGCAGGACGTCGCCGCGGCGCTCGGCGTCTATGTCCCGCCGACCAACCGCCTGCGCAGCATCGCGCATCTCGGTGTGCGCACCCGTGACTTCGCGTACGCAGTAAACGACCTGACCCCGCCCGCGGAGGAGTTTCGGTTCGAGCTGACGGCCCCGGAGGGTGACGACATCTGGACATGGGGCCCCGACGACGCCGCGCAGCGCGTCACCGGCCCCGCCGCGGACTTCTGCCTGCTGGTCACCCAGCGGGCGAACCCGGCGGATCTGGACCTGACCGCGGTGGGACCCGATGCCACCGCGTGGATCGCAATCGCCCAGGTCTTCGCCGGCCCACCCGGCGCGGGCCGTGACCCGAAGGTGGACGCATGACAAACCCGGTCCGGATCGGAAACTGTTCCGGCTTCTACGGAGACCGCATCTCGGCGATGCGCGAGATGCTCGAGGGCGGCGAACTCGACTACCTCACCGGCGACTACCTCGCCGAGCTGACGATGCTGATCCTCGGTCGCGACCGGATGAAGGATCCCGCCAGGGGCTATGCCAAGACGTTCCTCCGCCAGGCCGAGGACTGCCTGGGGCTGGCGCTGGACAAGGGCGTCAAGATCGTCGCGAACGCGGGCGGGCTGAATCCGGCCGGGCTGGCGCAGGCGCTGCGCGAGGTGAACGAGCGGCTCGGCCTCGGCGCGGTCATCGCCCATGTCGAGGGTGATGACCTGATCGCCAGGGCGGCGGAGCTGGGGCTCACCGGTGCGCAGGGCGCGCCCGCGCCGCTGACCGCCAACGCCTATCTCGGCGCGTGGGGCATCGTCGAATGCCTCGGCGCGGGCGCGGATGTCGTGGTCACCGGCCGGGTCACCGACGCGTCGGTGATCGTCGGACCGGCAGCGGCGCACTTTGGTTGGGGGAGAACAGATTTCGACCAGCTTGCCGGAGCCGTCGTGGCCGGGCACGTGATCGAGTGCGGCACGCAGGCGACCGGGGGCAACTACTCCTTCTTCACCGAGATCGCCGACATGGGGCGCCCCGGTTTCCCGATCGCGGAGATCCACGCGGACGGATCCTCGGTCATCACCAAGCATGCGGGCACCGGGGGCGCGGTCAGCGCAGGCACCGTCACCGCTCAGCTGCTCTACGAGATCACCGGCGGCCGCTACGCCGGACCGGACGTCACCACCCGGATGGACTCCCTCGAACTCTCTTCCGACGGACCCGACCGGGTTCGTATCAGCGGGGTGCGGGGTGAGGCGCCGCCGCCGACGCTGAAGGTGTCCCTCAACGCGTTGGCCGGGTTCCGCAACGAGTTCACGATGATTCTCACCGGTCTGGACATCGAGGCGAAGGCCGAGCTCGCCCGCACCCAGTTCGAGGCGTGGATGACCACCAAGCCGGCCGAGATGACGTGGACCCTCGCGCGTACCGATCACCCCGACGCGGACACCGAGGAGACGGCGAGCGCGTTGCTGCGCTGCGTCGTTCGCGATCCGGATCCGAATGTCGTCGGTCGAGCCTTCTCGTCCGTGTCGGTCGAGCTCGCGCTGGCCAGCTACCCGGGCTTCAGCCTGACCGCGCCGCCGTCGAACGGACAGCCGTACGCCGTGTTCACCCCCGGGTACGTCGACGCCGCCGAGGTGCCGCACACCGCGGTCCTGCCCGATGGCACCAGGATCCCGATCGCCCCGAGCGGGCCGACTCTGGAACTGGCCACGGTGGCTGATCCCGAACTGCCGCAACCGTTGCCGGCGACGCCGACGATCCGTGTGCCGCTCGGTACGATCGCGGCCGCCCGCAGTGGCGACAAGGGTGGCAACGCGAACGTCGGAGTCTGGGTTCGCACCGACGAACAGTGGCGATGGCTGGCCAACACGCTCACTGTCGAGGAGCTCGGGCGGCTGCTCCCTGAGGCGGCGGGGCTGCCGGTGACCCGCCACCTGTTCCCGAAGCTGCGCGCGGTGAACTTCGTCATCGAGGGCATCCTCGGGGCGGGCGTCGCCTCGCAGGCCCGATTCGATCCGCAGGCCAAGGGCCTCGGGGAGTGGCTGCGTGCCAGGCACATCGACATTCCGGAAGAACTTCTGCTCGGTAGCGAACCCCTGGGAGGAACACTGTGAGCGTGTGGACCACCGACGAGCGAAAGGCGTTGCGCGAGACGGTTCGCCGATTCGCCGAGCAGGACGTGCTGCCCCACCTCGACGATTGGGAGCGACACGGCGAACTGCCGCGTGAGCTGCACAAGAAGGCGGGCGCGCTCGGGCTGCTCGGCGCCGGGTTCCCCGAGACGGTCGGCGGATCCGGCGGCGACCTCGTCGACGCCGTGACCATCTGCGAGGAGATGCACTACGCGGGCGGGTCGGGCGGGCTGTTCGCCTCCCTGTTCACGTCGGGCATCGCGTTGCCACACCTCGTCGCGGCCGGCGACGAACGTCAGATCGACCGCTGGGTGCGGCCCACCCTCGCGGGCGAGCTGATCGGCTCGCTGGCGATCACCGAGCCCGGTGGTGGCTCGGACGTGGGGCACCTGCGGACGAAGGCGGTTCGGGACGGCGACCACTTCGTCGTCAACGGGGCAAAGACGTTCATCACCTCCGGCTGCCGCGCCGACTTCGTGGTCACCGCCGTCCGCACCGGCGGGGAAGGGGCGGCCGGAGTGTCGCTCCTCGTCATCGAGAAGGGCACGCCCGGCTTCGAGGTCACGCGCAAGCTCGAGAAGATGGGCTGGCTGGCCTCGGACACCGCGGAGCTGTCGTTCGTGGACGCCCGGGTTCCGGCGGAGAACCTGGTCGGCGCCGAGAACAGCGGGTTCCAGCAGATAGCGCAGGCCTTCCTCACCGAACGGATCGCGCTTGCCGCCCAGGCGTACTCGAGTGCCCAGCGATGCCTGGACCTGACCCTGCAATGGTGCCGGGACCGGGAGACGTTCGGCAGGCCGTTGATCAGCAGGCAGTCGGTGCAGAACACCGTCACCGAGATGGCTCGTCGGGTCGACGTGGCGCGGGTGTACACCCGCGCGCTCGTCGAACGCTCGCTGGAATCGGATCAGGATTTCATCGCCGAGGTCTGCTTCGCGAAGAACACCGCCGTGGAGGCGGGCGAGTGGGTGGCGAATCAGGCGGTGCAGTTGTTCGGCGGTCTCGGCTACATGCGGGAAAGCGAAGTCGAAAGGCAATACCGGGACATGCGAATCCTGGGGATCGGCGGTGGCACCACCGAGATCCTCACCGGATTGGCGGCAAAGCGATTGGGGTATCAGTCATGACGGTTCTCAGGTCCACGCTCGACACCGGGTCGGAGGTGTACGCGACCGCGGTGGAGACGATGAACGCCAAACTCGCCGAGCTCGAGACCGAGCACGCCAAGGCGCTGGCAGGCGGCGGCGAGAAGTACGTGGAGCGGCACCACAAGCGAGGCAAGTTGCTCGCCCGTGAGCGGATCGAGCTGCTGATCGATGCGGATTCGCCGTTCCTGGAGCTGTGCCCGCTCGCGGCGTGGGGAAGCGACTTCCCGGTCGGCGCGAGCACGGTGGTGGGCATCGGCGTCGTGGAGGGGATCGAGTGCCTGATCGTCGCGAACGACCCGACCGTCCGCGGCGGTACCAGCAACCCGTGGACACTGCGGAAGGGCTTCCGGGCCAACGACATCGCGATGCAGAACCGCCTGCCGGTGATCTCGCTCGTCGAGTCCGGTGGCGCGGACCTGCCGACCCAGAAGGAGGTGTTCATCCCGGGCGGGCGGATGTTCCGCGACCTCACCCAGCTCTCCGCGGCCGGGATCCCCACGATCGCCCTGGTGTTCGGCAACTCGACCGCCGGTGGTGCCTACATCCCGGGCATGTCCGATCACGTGGTGATGATCAAGGAGCGGTCCAAGGTGTTCCTCGCCGGCCCACCGCTGGTGAAGATGGCCACCGGCGAGGAGTCGGACGACGAGTCGCTCGGCGGCGCCGAGATGCACGCGCGCAAGTCGGGTCTGGCCGACTACTTCGCGGTCGACGAGCAGGATGCGATCCGCATCGGCCGAAGCATCGTCAAGCGGCTGAACTGGAAGAAGGAGGGGCCGGCGCCCCGGGCCGAGGTGATCGAGCCGCTGGCGGACCCGGAGGAACTCCTGGGCATCGTCCCGGCTGACCTGAAGATCCCGTTCGACCCGCGCGAGGTGATCGCCCGCATCGTCGACGGATCCGATTTCGACGAGTTCAAGCCGATGTACGGCTCCTCGCTGGTCACCGGCTGGGCTGAGCTGCACGGCTACCCGGTCGGCATCCTCGCGAACGCCCGTGGCGTGCTCTTCAGTGAGGAAGCCCAGAAGGCCACCCAGTTCATCCAGTTGGCGAACCGTTCCAACACCCCTCTGCTGTTCCTGCACAACACGACCGGGTACATGGTCGGCAAGGAGTACGAGGAGGGCGGGATGATCAAGCACGGCTCGATGATGATCAACGCCGTCGCGAACTCGAAGGTGCCGCACATCTCGATCCTGCTCGGCGCCTCCTACGGAGCCGGCCACTACGGAATGTGCGGCCGGGCCTTCGATCCCCGATTCCTGTTCGCTTGGCCGAGTTCGAAGTCCGCGGTGATGGGCGGCGCACAGTTGGCAGGCGTCATCTCCATCGTCAGCAGGGCCTCCGCGGAGGCCCGTGGACAGGCGTTCGACGAGGAAGCCGATGCAGGCATCCGCGCCATGATCGAGAACCAGATCGAGGCCGAATCGCTGCCGATGTTCCTGTCCGGTCGGCTGTACGACGACGGCGTCATCGATCCGCGTGACACCCGCACGGTGGTGGGAATGTGCCTGTCGGCCATTGCCTCCGCCCCGATCCAAGGCACCGAGAACTTCGGCGTCTTCCGCATGTGAGGCAGACCGTGATGACTTCCCCTAACGCTTCGTTCGGACCGGCGATCCAGTCCGTTCTGGTGGCAAACCGCGGCGAGATCGCGCGGCGGGTGTTCGCGACCGCGCGTCGGACCGGCGTCGGCACCGTCGCGGTGTTCTCCGACGCAGACGCGGCAAGCCCGCACGTGGCCGAGGCCGATGCGGCGATCCGGCTCCCGGGCAACACCCCGGCCGAGACCTACCTTCGGGCCGACCTCATCATCGACGCGGCGCGTGCCGCGGGTGCCGACGCGATCCACCCCGGTTACGGATTCCTCTCGGAGAACGCGGGATTCGCGCAGGCAGTCGAAGACGCGGGCCTGACCTGGATCGGCCCGCCGGTCAAGGCAATCGAGTCGATGGGCTCCAAGGTCGAATCCAAGAAGCTGATGGACGCCGCGGGCGTTCCCGTCCTGGCCGAGCTCGCTCCCGACGAGGTCACCGAGGCACACCTGCCTGTCCTGATCAAGGCGTCGGCCGGTGGCGGCGGACGCGGCATGCGCGTGGTGCGCGAGTTGTCCACGCTGGCAGGCGAACTGGAGGCGGCTCGACGCGAGGCACAGTCCGCCTTCGGTGATCCGACGGTGTTCTGCGAGCGCTACCTCGAGACCGGCAGGCACATCGAGGTTCAGGTGATGGCCGACAAGCACGGCACGGTGTGGGCGGTGGGCGAGCGCGAGTGCTCCATCCAGCGCAGGCACCAGAAGGTCGTGGAGGAGGCCCCGTCGCCGCTGGTCGAGCGGACCCCCGGCATGCGTGAGCGGCTCTTCGAGGCATCGCGGCTGGCGGCGAACGCGATCGGCTACGAGGGCGCGGGCACCGTCGAGTTCCTGGCGGACGAGCGCGGCGAGTTCTTCTTCCTCGAGATGAACACCCGGCTGCAGGTCGAGCACCCGGTCACCGAGTGCACCACCGGACTCGACCTGGTGGACCTGCAGCTTCAGGTCGCCGCTGGCGTCGCGCTGCCTGCCGACTCCCCGGCGCTGCGCGGACACTCGATCGAGGTCCGGCTCTATGCCGAGGACCCGGCGAAGAACTGGCAGCCGCAGAGCGGGACCGTGCACCGCATCGAACTCCCCGGCACGGTGGAGGAGTTCGCGGTCCTCGACCGGCAGGGCGTGCGACTGGACTCCGGCGTGGTGGCCGGCTCTGTCGTCGGGGTGCACTACGACCCGATGCTCGCCAAGGTCATCTCGTTCGCGCCGACCCGAGGACAGGCCGCGCAGCTGCTCGCCTCGACGCTGGCCCGCACCGCGCTGCACGGCCTGCGGACGAACCGGGATCTGCTGGTGAACATCCTGCGGCACCCGGCCTTCCTGGCGGGGGACACCGACACCGCCTTCTTCGACACCCACGGGCTCGACACCCTGGCGCGGCCGCTGGCCGATCCGGATGCCGAGGCGCTGTCCGCGCTGGCGGCGGCGTTGGCCGATGCCGCGGCGAACCGGGCGGCGGCGCGCGTCGACGGCCGGATCCCGAGCGGGTGGCGGAATCTGACGTCGCAGCCGCAGCTCAAGCAGTACACCAGCGCGTCGGGGGAGTACGACATCCGCTACCTGCTCGGGCGTAGCGGCCTTCGCGCCGAGGGCTTCGAGCACGTCTCGTTGGTGTCCGCCACCGCGGACGCGGTGGTGCTGGAAATCGCAGGCATGCGCCGGACCTTCGACGTCGCCCGGTACGGCGACGAGGTGTTCGTCGACTCGCCGCTCGGGCCCGTCGCCCTGACCGCGACCCCACGGTTCGTGGATCCGGCGACGATCGTCGCGGCGGGTTCGCTGCTCGCGCCGATGCCGGGCGCGGTCATCCGCCTCGGTGCCGCGCAGGGCGATTCGGTCACGCTCGGCCAGCCGATCGTCTGGCTCGAGGCGATGAAGATGGAGCACACCATCACCGCTCCCGCGTCGGGTGTGCTCGTGGAGCTCCCGGTTTCGGTCGGCCAGCAGGTCGACGTCGGGTCTGTCCTTGCCATTGTTGAACCTGAAGAGACGGAAGAGGAATCGGCATGAGTTTTATCGAGAGCGACGAGCAGAAGGCGCTGCGCGCGGCGGTGTCCAAGCTCGGCGAGCGCTTCAACTACGTCGACTACGTGCTGCCGCGGTCGCGCAGGGGTGAGCCGCTGACCGAGCTGTGGAACGAGGCGGGCAAGCTCGGCTTCCTCGGGGTCAACCTGCCGGAGGAGTACGGCGGCGGGGGAGCGGGCATCTACGAGCTCGCCCTGGTGCAGGAGGAGCTGGCCGCGCACGGCGCGGGACTGCTGCTCGTCGTGGTCTCGCCCGCGATCTGCGGCACCATCATCGGTAAGTACGGCACCGATGAGCAGAAGCAGCAGTGGCTCCCTGGCCTGGCCGACGGCAGCAAGATCATGGCGTTCGGGATCACCGAGGCCGATGCGGGCTCCAACTCGCACCAGATCTCGACCACCGCCCGCCGCGACGGCGCCGACTGGATCCTGACCGGGAGCAAGATCTTCATCTCGGGTGTGGACCAGGCGGACGCGGTGCTGATCGTGGCGCGGACCGAGGACCACAAGACCGGCAAGCTCAAGCCTGCGCTGTTCATCGTGCCGACCGACACCGAGAACTTCGTCAAGACGCCGATGGAAATGGACATCATCGAGCCGGACCACCAGTTCACGCTGTTCCTCGACGAGGTCCGGGTGCCGGGTGAGGCGTTGGTCGGATCGGAGGACGCCGCACTCATGCAGCTGTTCGCCGGCCTGAACCCGGAGCGGATCCTCGGCGCGTCGATGGCGATCGGCGTCGGCCGGTACGCGATCGAAGCCGCGGTGAAGTACGCGAAGGAGCGCACCGTCTGGAAGACCCCGATCGGGGCGCATCAGGGCATCGCGCATCCGCTCGCCCAGGCGAAGATCGAGCTGGAGCTGGCCAAGGTGATGATGCAGAAGGCCGCGTTCCTCTACGACAGCGGCGACGATTTCGGCGCGGCCGAGGCCGCGAACATGGCGAAGTACGCGGCGGCCGAGGCGAGCATCAAGGCGCTCGACCAGGCCATCCAGACGCACGGTGGTGCCGGGCTCAGCAAGGAGTACGGACTGGCCGCCATGCTCGGGCCGCCCGGATCGCGCGGGTGGCGCCGGTGAGCCGGGAGATGATCCTCAACTTCGTCTCCCAGCACTCGCTCGGGCTGCCGAGGTCGTACTGACCATGACGGTTCCCGAGACGAGCGCGCCGTACGTCCGCTCCGAGGTCGCGGGCGGGTTCGCCACCGTCACCCTGGACTCGCCGCACAACCGCAACGCGATCTCGTCGCGGTTGGTCGGCGAACTCCGGCAGGCGCTGGCGGCCGCGGCGGCCGACGACTCGGTCCGCGCGGTGGTGCTCACCCACACCGGCGGCACCTTCTGCGCGGGCGCGGATCTGTCGGAGGCGGGCGGAGCATCGGATGCCGACCCGGCGGAGCTGGCGGCGGGGCGCACGGCTCAGATGACCGAGCTGCTGCGGGAGTTCCTCGAACTGCCGAAGCCGATCGTCGCCCGCATCGACGGTCACGTCCGTGCCGGCGGCATGGGGCTGGTCGGCGCGTGCGACATCGCGATCGCCGGTCCGTCGAGCACCTTCGCGCTCACCGAGGCGCGGCTGGGGCTGGCGGCGTCGATCATCTCGCTCACGGTGCTGCCCAGGATGACCTCCCGGGCAGCCGGCCGGTACTTCCTGACCGGCGAGAAGTTCGGTCCGGCCGAGGCGGAACGGCTCGGCCTGATCACCATCGCGTCGGAGGATGCCGCGGTGACCGTTGCGGAGGTCTGCGCGGAGCTCGCGCTGGCGTCCCCGCAGGGACTGGCCGAGTCGAAGCGGCTGACCACCGCGCGGATGCTCGCCGACTTCGACCGTTACGGTGAGGAGCTCGCCGCCCAGTCGGCGAGACTGTTCGGATCGCCGGAGGCCGTCGAGGGCATGACCGCCTTCTTCCAGCGCCGCCCGCCTGCCTGGGCGCCGAGCGAATAGCAAGGACGTCGAGGAGTAAGTGGTGGCCGGATACGACAGGACCCGCGCTCGAGGAGTCGAGCGCGGGTCCTGTCGGGTGTTACGAAAAGGCGATCAGGCCTTGGGGTTGACGAGCCCGTCGACGGAACCGACGAGGGTGCCCAGTCCACCGGTGAGGTCGCCGATCGCGCCGGCGAAGGTGCTGATGGCGTCGAATGCGGAAGCGAATTCTGCAGAACCCATGATGTGCTCCTTGGTTGTGTTCGGTGATTCTCATAGGGGCGCATCAGGTGCACCGGGAACCTTCGTACCGGCAGGTAACGGCTGAGGCAAGGCGTTTGTGGCGAAGATAACGTAAAGATAACGGGAATTTACATTGGGGGCGGGAGGTGCCGGATGCGTGAACCGCAGCAGGATCGAAGCCGGCTGACGCGGCAGCGGTTGCTCGAGGCGACCATCGATTGCCTGGCCGACCAGGGCTGGGCCGCGACCACGGTCGGTGTGGTCGCCAAGCGCGCGGGGGTCTCCCGCGGCGCCGCCCAACACCATTTCCCGACGCGCGAGGACCTGATCACGGCCGCGCTCGAGTTCATGTTCGACAGCCGGATGGAGGCGGCCCGGCTGGAGGCCACCGGC
This sequence comes from Rhodococcus sp. MTM3W5.2, assembly GCF_001984015.1. Taxonomy (NCBI): domain Bacteria; kingdom Bacillati; phylum Actinomycetota; class Actinomycetes; order Mycobacteriales; family Nocardiaceae; genus Rhodococcus; species Rhodococcus sp. MTM3W5.2. The sequence continues at coordinate 1,297,366 of NZ_CP019572.1, forward strand.
CTGCCTGCCGGGCCCGGTCGCACCGAGGCGATCGTCACCCGCCTCGTGGAGTACTACACCGGCACCCTGTTCAAGGCGGCCCTGCAGGTGTGGACCGCCGCCGCCTCGGACGCGGCACTGCGGGAGCGGGTGCTGCCGCTGGAGGAGAAGTTCGGCCGGGTCGCGCACCGGACGGCCGTCGCCATGCTCGGGGTGGAGGACGGCGACCTCATCGCGCACCGGTGGGTGCAGCTCACGCTCGACCTGGCGCGCGGGCTCGGCCTGGCCGATGTCCTCACCGACGACTCCAAGCGGCGGGCCGAGCTGATCAAGCAGTGGGCCGCGGATCTCGATTCGGTCCTGCACCGCCGGCGCTCGGGGACCAGGAACCGGTGGCCCTGTCGTGACCCGGCGCGGGCCGTTACCACCGATCGACTCGCTTTGACCTGAAGGCGCGCCGCCGGGTATCGTTGTGGGTCGTGCCCGGCCTGCCCGGGTCGATTTGTGTGCCTAGCAAGGTAAGGCCGCGCGCGCGCTCTCCTCAGAGACGAGCATTCGGCTGCCTGTGTGGGGGTATGCGACACGCCCGACCTCGGGGTCGAGGGACGGGTGAGGAGCAGCGTTTTCTTGCTCCAACTGCTAGATCCCTAATTACACAACGGCCAGGCCTGCCCAGCGCAGGTCGGTCGACAGAAGAAAGCCGGTATATGCCAACCATCAACCAGCTGGTCCGAAAGGGGCGTCGCGACAAGGTCGCGAAGCTCAAGACCGCTGCCCTGAAGGGAAGCCCGCAGCGTCGTGGTGTGTGCACCCGCGTGTACACCACCACCCCGAAGAAGCCGAACTCCGCGCTCCGTAAGGTCGCGCGTGTCCGCCTGACCAGCTCGGTCGAGGTCACGGCGTACATCCCCGGTGAGGGTCACAACCTTCAGGAGCACTCGATGGTGCTCGTCCGTGGCGGTCGTGTGAAGGACCTCCCGGGTGTTCGCTACAAGATCATCCGCGGCTCCCTCGACACCCAGGGTGTCAAGGGTCGCAAGCAGGCACGCAGCCGCTACGGCGCCAAGAAGGAGAAGAGCTAATGCCACGTAAGGGCCCCGCTCCCAAGCGCCCGCTGATCAACGACCCCGTTTACGGGTCGCCGCTGGTCACGCAGCTCGTGAACAAGATCCTGCTGGACGGCAAGAAGTCCACCGCCGAGCGCATCGTCTACGAAGCCCTCGAGCAGGCGCGTGAGAAGACCGGCACCGATCCGGTCGTCACCCTCAAGCGCGCGCTGGACAACGTCAAGCCCGCCCTCGAGGTGCGCAGCCGCCGTGTCGGTGGCGCCACCTACCAGGTGCCGGTCGAGGTTCGCCCCGGCCGCTCCACCACGCTGGCCCTGCGCTGGCTGGTGACCTTCTCGCGTGCACGTCGTGAGAAGACCATGGTCGAGCGTCTCGCCAACGAGCTCATGGATGCCAGCAATGGCCTCGGTGCAGCCGTGAAGCGTCGCGAGGACACCCACAAGATGGCTGAAGCCAACAAGGCGTTCGCGCACTACCGCTGGTGATCTGGCGCCGGGGCGGCACTTAACGTGCCGCACCGGCGTTGCCACTATGTGTCGGTTCCTCACGGGCCGGCTGACAACACAAAAAGACGTGGTCCGCGAAGGACCGACACGAGCTACGAGCGGGGAAGAATCCTGTGGCACAGGAAGTGCTGACCGACCTGAACAAGGTCCGCAACATCGGCATCATGGCGCACATCGATGCCGGCAAGACCACCACCACCGAGCGCATCCTGTTCTACACCGGTGTCAACTACAAGATCGGTGAGACGCACGACGGTGCGTCGACGACGGACTGGATGGAGCAGGAGAAGGAACGCGGCATCACGATCACGTCTGCCGCCGTGACCTGCTTCTGGAACAACAACCAGATCAACATCATCGACACCCCGGGCCACGTCGACTTCACGGTCGAGGTCGAGCGCTCGCTGCGCGTGCTCGATGGCGCCGTCGCCGTCTTCGACGGCAAGGAGGGCGTCGAGCCCCAGTCCGAGCAGGTCTGGCGTCAGGCCGCCAAGTACGACGTTCCGCGCATCTGTTTCGTCAACAAGATGGACAAGATGGGCGCGGACTTCTACTTCACGGTCCAGACCATCATCGACCGCCTCGGCGCGAAGCCGCTGGTTCTGCAGCTGCCGATCGGTGCCGAGGACGACTTCGACGGCGTCGTCGACCTGGTCGAGATGCGCGCCATCACCTGGCGTGGCGTGGTGCCGACGGGTGCCGAGCCGACCATCGAGGAGATCCCCGCGGATCTGGCCGACAAGGCCGCCGAGTACCGCGAGAAGCTGCTCGAGACCGTTGCTGAGTCCGACGAAGCTCTCATGGAGAAGTACTTCGGCGGCGAGGAGCTCACGGTCGAGGAGATCAAGGGCGCCATCCGCAAGATGACGGTCAACTCCGAGCTGTACCCGGTGCTGTGTGGCTCCGCGTTCAAGAACAAGGGCGTTCAGCCCATGCTCGACGCGGTCATCGACTACCTGCCGACCCCGCTGGACATCGGCGAGGTCGAGGGCCACGCGCTGAACAACGACGAGGAAATCCTCACGCGCAAGCCGAGCAAGGAAGAGCCGTTCTCGGCCCTGGCCTTCAAGATCGCCGCGCACCCGTTCTTCGGCAAGCTGACCTTCGTTCGCGTCTACTCCGGCCGGATCGATCCGGGCGCCCAGGTGCTCAACGCCACCAAGGGCAAGAAGGAGCGCATCGGAAAGCTCTTCCAGATGCACGCCAACAAGGAGAACCCGGTCGACGAGGCCGTGGCCGGCCACATCTACGCCATGATCGGTCTGAAGGACACCACCACCGGTGACACCCTCTGCGATCAGGCCAACCCGATCGTGCTCGAGTCCATGAGCTTCCCGGACCCGGTCATCCAGGTCTCGATCGAGCCCAAGACCAAGTCCGACCAGGAGAAGCTGGGCACCGCGATCCAGAAGCTGGCCGAAGAGGACCCGACCTTCTCCGTCGAGCTCGACGAGGAGACCGGCCAGACCGTCATCGGCGGCATGGGCGAGCTCCACCTCGACATCCTCGTCGACCGCATGCGTCGCGAGTTCAAGGTCGAGGCCAACGTCGGCAAGCCGCAGGTCGCGTACCGCGAGACCATCACCAAGGCGGTCGAGAAGCACGAGTTCACCCACAAGAAGCAGACCGGTGGTTCGGGTCAGTTCGCAAAGGTGATCATCGCGCTCGAGCCCTTCATCGGCGAGGAAGGCGAGCCCTACACCTTCGAGAACAAGGTCTCCGGCGGCCGCGTCCCGCGTGAGTACATCCCGTCCGTCGATCACGGCGCGCAGGATGCCATGCAGTACGGCGTGCTCGCCGGCTACCCGCTGGTGAACCTCAAGCTGACGCTGCTCGACGGCGCGTACCACGACGTCGACTCGTCCGAAATGGCCTTCAAGGTTGCCGGTTCTCAGGCACTGAAGGAAGCCGCCCGCAAGGCCGGTCCGGTCATCCTCGAGCCGCTCATGGCTGTCGAGGTGACCACGCCCGAGGAGTACATGGGCGACGTGATCGGCGACCTCAACTCCCGCCGTGGCCAGATCCAGGCCATGGAGGAACGCAGTGGTGCCCGTGTCGTGAAGGCGCTGGTTCCGCTCTCGGAGATGTTCGGCTACATCGGAGACCTTCGGTCGAAGACCCAGGGTCGGGCGAACTTCTCCATGGTGTTTGATTCCTACGCAGAGGTTCCCGCGAACGTCTCGAAGGAAATCATCGCCAAGGCGACCGGCGAGTAACACCAGCTGGGAGCACGACCGCTGGCGAGTTTCACCAGCTGAGCACGACCAAGTAATAACCAACCGCACTGCTGCATAGCGCAAGCACGAATACAGGAGGCCATCAAGTGGCGAAGGCGAAGTTCGAGCGGACGAAGCCGCACGTCAACATCGGGACCATCGGTCACGTTGACCACGGCAAGACCACGCTGACGGCGGCGATCACCAAGGTCCTGCACGACAAGTTCCCGGACCTGAACGAGGCCTCGGCCTTCGATCAGATCGACAAGGCGCCGGAGGAGAAGGCTCGTGGTATCACGATCAACATCTCCCACGTCGAGTACCAGACGGAGAAGCGCCACTACGCGCACGTCGACGCCCCGGGCCACGCGGACTACATCAAGAACATGATCACGGGTGCGGCGCAGATGGACGGCGCCATCCTCGTGGTTGCGGCCACCGATGGCCCGATGCCGCAGACCCGCGAGCACGTGCTGCTCGCCCGCCAGGTTGGTGTTCCCTACATCCTGGTCGCGCTCAACAAGTCCGACATGGTCGACGACGAGGAAATCCTCGAGCTCGTCGAGATGGAGGTCCGCGAGCTGCTGTCGTCGCAGGAGTTCGACGGCGACAACGCGCCCGTCGTGAAGGTCTCGGCGCTCAAGGCGCTCGAGGGCGACGCCAAGTGGGGCGAGAGCGTTCTCGAGCTCATGCAGGCCGTCGACGACTCGATCCCGGACCCCGTCCGTGAGACCGACAAGCCGTTCCTCATGCCCGTCGAGGACGTCTTCACGATCACCGGTCGTGGCACCGTCGTCACCGGTCGTATCGAGCGTGGCGTGGTCAACGTCAACGAAGAGGTCGAGATCGTCGGCATCAAGGAGACGGTCACCAAGACCACCGTCACCGGCATCGAGATGTTCCGCAAGCTGCTCGACTCCGGCCAGGCGGGCGACAACGTCGGTCTGCTGGTTCGTGGCATCAAGCGTGAAGATGTCGAGCGTGGCCAGGTCGTCGTGAAGCCGGGCACCACCACCCCGCACACCGAGTTCGAGGGCAACGCCTACATCCTGTCCAAGGACGAGGGCGGCCGCCACACGCCGTTCTTCAACAACTACCGCCCGCAGTTCTACTTCCGTACCACGGACGTTACGGGCGTCGTGACCCTGCCCGAGGGCACCGAGATGGTCATGCCCGGTGACAACACCGAGATGTCCGTCAAGCTGATCCAGCCGGTCGCCATGGACGAGGGCCTGCGGTTCGCCATCCGTGAGGGTGGCCGCACCGTTGGCGCCGGTCGCGTCACGAAGATCAACAAGTAGGCATTGCCCTACACGATCAACAGGTGACCTGGCGTCACCAGTTGATCTAGCAGTACCAAGCCGAATGGCGTTCACTCCCTCGGGAGGGGGCGCCATTCGGCGTTTCTGGGGACCTGAGCCGGGCCAGGCGGGAGTTACCTCCCCGCCCAGGGCAGGCCTGTACGACCCGGCACCCGATCCGGGCGGGGCAACCCCGGGATGGCGAAGAGGGCCGGTCAGCCAGGGAGATCGGCGCGGTCGAGGTGCAGCAGCACCTGCGTGGCGACGGGGGCATCGGGCAGGGCCGCGGCCATGGACCTGGCAAGGGACTCGGCGTCGCGGGTGAACTCGGCGATATCGACCGCGGGGTCGGCGATCACCGTCACCCGCAGGGTCAGCAGACCGCGATCGTCCACGGCGGCGGCCCGCACGGACCGGACCCCTCCAGGGTGGACAGCTCCGAGGCCAGCCCGACCGCCATCGGCCCGAGGTCGACCGAAAGGTCGGAGTCGCCGAGGACGTCCCCGATCTGCACCGTCGAGGTCCGGCCGCGCCGGAGGTTGATCACCAGCAGCGTGACCCCTGCCACGAGGCTGGCGACGCAGGCGACGCCGAGCAGCGTCGGCCACCAGTCCCTGGTCGGGATCGCCGCGTACTCGGCCCGATCGAATCTCCGCCAGAGCTCCTGGGACACATCGAGGTCCATGTTCCAGGTCAGGGCCAGTGTGCCCGCCGCCACCAGGGCGAGGCCGGCGCCGAGAGCTATCGACCGGTCGATGACCGAGGTGCGGCGCCTCACCCTCGCACCTTGCCGATCCGCACGCGCAGCGGCCGGGGTGTGGCGAGCGTGGCCAGCCCCGGCTCCACCGCGTCGCGCACGGCCGATTCGAGCGCGGGGGCCGCGACCTCACCATCGGGGGAGATGCGGACGGTCGTCCGCTTGCCGTCGACGATGGTCTGCACCGACCGGACACCCGCCACCGTGCGTGCCTGCGCGCTGCACATCCTGGCCACATCGGTTGGACGCACCCACACCACCGCAGATCCCGCGTCGCCGAGCGGCAGATGGGTACGGATCCGCGGTTTGACAGCCACGAAGATCAACGTCAGGCCGGCGAACACGGCCGCGACCGCTGCTGGCGCCATCCACGGCTCCCAGTGCTGGCGTGCGGACCACTCGATCGAATTGCGCAGCCACGCGGCGGGAGCGATGACCTCGTGCGCGATCAGGAACTCCCGTCCGGTCAGCACCGCGAGCACCAGCAGCGCGCAGGCGAAGAGCAGCGCGACCGGGGCTGCCGCGGGCCGGGTGATCGGTGCCCGCGACGGGACAAGGGGTGCCAGGGCGGCGCCGGGCGCCGCGAACTGCTGGCTGTCGACCTCGGCCCCCTCCGGTGCTGCGGTGGGCACCGCCGCGGCGACGACGACGTGCAGCTGGTCCATGGGCAGGCCGCTGAGGGCGGCGATTCGATCGCCCACCTCGCGGTGTACCTCGCGGGAGAGCAGGGCGATCGGGCACGGCCATGCGACCGCGATGTACAGCGTGACGGCCACCGACTCGGTGCCCATCGACACCTCTGCTCGCGGCAGGTCGCGGCCGGTGAGCCGGGAAAGGCCGCCGCGCTGGCGGACCACACCCGGTACCTGGAGGGCGGCCGCCACCGCGATCCGCGACACCGCGCGATCCTTGATGATCAGCTGGCCCCTGGTGCTGCGCTCCTCGTCCAGGTCGGCGTCCGCGGTGAGTTGCCGGGTCGCTCCGCCCGCCTCGCTCGTGCCGTCAGCCACGGCCCCGGCTCCGCAACAGCGCGCCCAGATCGACGTGCCCGTCGCGGTGGGCCCCGATGGCCATACCGAAGCCGCCCAACAGCACGGCGAACACGAAACCGCTGAAACCACCGAGGATTACGGCGATCGCCAGCAGCAGACCGGCGATCAGACCGACGACTGTGCTGTTCATGGCGCTGTCCTCTCCGTGAGTACGTCTTCGACCGTGACATCGACAGGGACGTCGAGCATCGGGACGAGTGCCGCGCGGACCCGCTCCGCCGTCTCGATGACGTGCGCCGGATAGCGCACGCTGATGTGGATGGCGCAGGAGTCGTCGCCGAGCGCGACACCGAGCACCCGCCTGCCCGGCAGGTAGGTTGCGACCTCGCCGAACATGCCGCTGTGCAGCCCGGCGACCCCTGGTACCGCGAGCACCGCGTCCGCGATCAGCTCGGCGGGCTCCGACTCCGGGTCGCTACGCAGGCTCCGCTCCGGTATCACTGGACTCTCGGTCTGCCGTCGGTCTCGCCCGGCTGCTCGTTCTCGTCGAACAGGACGACGTCGTAGACGGTGATGTTGACCTCGGTGACCTCGAGCCCGGTCATCCGTTCCACGGCCGCGATCACGTTGCGCCGGATGCCCGCCGCCAGCTCGTGCAGCGCGACGCCGTACTCGGCGACGATGCCGATGTCGATGGCGGCCTGCTTCTCGCCGACCTCGACGGCGACGCCCTGGCCGTGGTTGACGCGGGCGCCAGGGATCCGGTCGCGCAGCGCGCCGACAACGCGGGCGGTGCCGCCGCCGACGTCGAACACGCCGCTGATCTCCCGGGTGGCGATACCGGCGATCTTCGCCACGACCGCGTCGGCGATGATCGTGCGCCCCTGCGAGCTCACCAGCTCGGTGGTGGAGGTGCCGTATTGCACTGGGGCGATGCCCCTGTTCGGATCGGTGGTCACGCACTCAACTCTAGTGAGTGTGGGCGCGCTGCGACGCCCGTGCGCCGATTCACCTAACGTGGAGCAGTCCACCGCACCGTCGACGAAGGAATTGACCCGATGGCAGGAGTTCAGGATGCGGATCCCGCGGGGGCGCGTCGCCCGCTGTCGCGACCGGATCCCGGCCGCGGGGAGCGCTCGCGGTGGGAACGGCGTTGCTCGCCGTGGTCGCCGTGCTGCTGGCGACCGCGTGTGGAGTCATGCTCTGGCAACACAGTTCGGCGTCGGAGCTGCAGTCCGAACGGGAGACCTATCTGCGGGTCGCCAGGGAGGGCGCGCTGAACCTGACCACCATCGACCACAACAATGCCGAGGCCGACGTGCAACGGGTGCTCGACGGCGCGACCGGCGAGTTCTACGACGATTTCGATCGGCGATCGCAGGGTTTCATCACGGTGGTGCGGGACGCCAAGGTGACCAGTGTCGGTGAGTCGGCCGCCGCCGGAATCGAGACGGAGGCGGCGGATTCCGCCACGGTTCTGGTGCAGGTCGCGTCGCGGGTCAGCAACGGAACGGGGGCGCAGGACCAGCAGCGCGTCCAGCGGCTCCGGGTGACCGTCGATCGGGAACAGTCGAAGATCTCGAGGGTGGAGTACCTGTCGTGAGCGCGCAGCGAAGGCTGATGTTCGGTCTGACCGCCGCGGCCGCGGTGCTGGCGGCGCTGGCCGGATTCCTGTACTTCGCCCAGTACCGGCCGGACCAGCGGGTGGACGATCGGGCAAGGGCCGAGGTCCAGCAGGCTGCGGCGGACGGCGCGAAGGCGCTCCTGACCTACACGCCGGAGACCGTCTTCGCGGACATGGCGGCCGCGCGCGAGTTGCTGACGGGGGAGTTCAGGGACTACCACGACCGGCTCGCGCAGGGGGTGATCGTGCCCGCGGCGACGGACAAGAAGATCACCGCGACCGCCACGGTCACCGGGACCGGACTGACCTCCCTTGCCGACGACAGCGCCGAGGTGCTGGTGTTCCTCGAGCAGTCGACGACGTCCGCGGCGGAGCAGACTCCGGTCGACACGAGCGTCGGTGCCGAGGTGGCGCTGCGGAAGGTGGACGGTCGCTGGCTGATCTCCGAGTTCGACGCGAGGTGATCGGGCCCGCGCGCGAGAGTTCAACCTCGACAACAACTCTGGAAGGATGCGGACCATGACCGAATCAGGACGGAGCGTGCTCCTGACCGGCGGCACCGGCGGGCTCGGGGTCTCGGTCACCACGAGGCTGCTCGCGGACGGGTGGCGCGTGGTGGTTCCGTGGATCGCGGAGAAGGAACTCGAGCGTCTGGATTCGCACCCGAGGCTCGTCCTCACCCGCGCCGACCTGTTCGACCCGGCGGGTGTCGCCGAGGTGGCGGCCCTGGCGGGAGGCGACGAGCAGGCGCCGTTGCGCGCGGTGGTGAACCTGGTCGGCGGCTTCGCGAGCGGCCCGCGGGTCCACGAGAGCCCGATCGAGGACTTCGAGGCGATGCTGCGGATGAACCTGCGCCCGCTGTACCTGTGCACCCAGGCGGCGCTGCCGTTCATGATCGACGCGGGGGGCGGGTCGGTGGTCGCGATGTCCACCAAGGCGGCTTTCGCGCCCTTCTCAGGTGCGTCGGGCTACGTCACGTCGAAGGCCGCGGTCTGGGCTTTCATCAGCGCCCTTGCCGTTGAGTACCGCGACGAGGGCATCCGGGCGAACGCGGTGTTGCCCTCGGTGATCGACACCCCCGGCAACCGGGCGAGCCAGCCAGGGTCGAGCCGCAAGGGCTGGGTCGCACCCGAGGCGATCGCCGAGGTGATCGCGTTCCTGATCGGCGAGTCCTCGGCCGCGATGACCGGCGCCCAGGTCCCGGTTCCCGGGGTCGGCTGAGCGTCTTCGCGCCGTCCCTGTCGCCCGGCGCGATCTCGGGGTGTGGCATTCCTCGGCTCCTTAGGGCACGCTATCTAGAACACGTGTCAGTTTGGTATGAAGTGTGCGTGGCCCACCTGGGCGCACAACGATCCATCGGGTGAGAGGTTGAGCGGGATGAGCGTTGGACGGGTCGTCGTCGTCGGTGCCGGGTTGGCCGGTCTGCGGACCGCCGAGGAACTGCGGCGGGCGGGCTTCGACGGCGAACTGATGCTGATCGGCGCGGAACCCCACCTGCCCTACGACCGGCCCCCGCTGTCCAAGGAGGTCGTCCGCGGCGAGCGCGACGACGTCACCCTCAAGCCTGCCGAGTTCTTCGAGGAGCAGCGCATCGAGCTGCGCCTCGGCGCGGCCGCGACCGGCGTCGACACAAGCGCCCGCACCGTGACCCTCGCCGACGGATCGACCGTCGACTACGACCACTTGGTGGTGGCCACCGGGCTGGTCCCGCGCCGGATCCCCGGGCTCGCCGAACTGGGTGGCGTGCACGTGCTGCGTTCGTTCGAGGATGCGATGGCGCTGCGTTCCGAGCTAGCCGCCGACCGGACCGCCCTCATCGTCGGGGCCGGGTTCATCGGGTGTGAACTCGCCGCGAGCATGCGCGCGCGCGGCATGAACGTCATCCTGATCGAGCCGCAGCCCACCCCGTTGGCCTCCGTGCTCGGCGAGCGGATCGGTGGCCTCGTGGCCAGGCTGCACCGCGAGGAGGGCGTTGACCTGCGTACCGGGGTCGGCCTCACCGCCCTGCTCGGCGAGGGCCGGGTCACCGGCGCCGTGCTCTCCGACGGCACCGAGGTCGCGGCCGACCTTGTGGTCATCGGCATCGGCTCTGTCCCGGTCACCGAGCTGCTGGACGGCTCGGGCGTGCAGGTCGCCGAGCCCCGCGCGGGCGGCGGCGTGCTCGCCGACGAGTGCGGCAGGACCAGCGACCCGAACGTGTGGGCGGTCGGTGACGTCGCCGCATGGCGCCATCCCGAGGGTCATCGGCGGGTCGAGCACTGGACCAGTGCGGGTGACCAGGCAAAGGCACTGGCCCTGGCGTTGGTCGGCGCAGATGCGCCCACCGGACCCGGCCAGGTCCCGTACTTCTGGAGCGATCAGTACGACATCAAGATCCAGGCGCTCGGCGAGCCGTCCGCAACGGACACCGTGCACCTGGTCCGCGACGACGGCCGCAAGTTCCTCGCGTACTACGAGCGCGACGGCGTTCTCGTCGCCGTGGTCGGCGGCGGTCTCGCGGGAGCGGTGATGAAGACCAGGGCGAAGATCGCGAGTGGCGTGCCGATCACCGAGGTGATCGAGGCTGCGGGCGTCTAACGTGAATGTATGGTCCATGACCAGCGGGCGCTGCCTGAGCTGACGGATCTGACCGCCGCGCACTGGACGTCGGGCGCGTCCGGACGGTTGTCGGTGCGGCGGTGCGTGCACTGCCTGCGTTGGTCGTTCCCGCCGTCGCGGTGCTGTAGGCATTGCTGGTCGGCCGACTTCACGGTCGAGCCGGTCACGGGAAAGGGCGTGCTGCTCACCTGGACCGAGGTTCACGAGGAGCGGAGCCTGCGGAGTGACCCGGGAACACAGCCGAGCCCCTACCTTGTCGCCGTGGTCGAGCTCGAGGAGGGGATCCGGCTGTTGCTGGGCCTGACCGGGACCGAGCCGGGCGCCCTGCGCGTGGACACGCCGATCCGGTTGTACTTCGAACATCTCGGCGGCGACTTCTGGCTTCCGTTCGCGGAGATCGAGGAGCTGGAGCTGCCGGAGGATCGGCTGGAGGCAGTGTCGTGATCACCCGCGGGGCCGTGGTCAGCGGGATCGGCCGGGTGCCCCGCGGAGCCGACTCCGCTGATGTTCGAGTCGCAGCCATGGCCGCCCGCGGCGCGCTGGCAGATGCGGGCCTGACCGGTGGCGCTGTCGACGGGCTCGTCACCTGCGGGCTGCCGGACGTGGTCGACGTCGCGGACGCCCTCGGCCTCGAACTCTCCTGGCGCACAGCGGAATCAGATCGGCTCGGCGTGCTGGCCGCGGTCTCGGCCGCGGTGGCGGCGGTGATTTCCGGCCTTGCCACCCACGTGCTGTGTATCGAGGCGAGCGACCCGCCGTCGCCCGCGCGGGCCGCCGCACGGCGCTTCGCCGGCAGGCCGTCGGTGTCCGGGTGGGCTCAGTGGCACGAACCCTATGGGGCCGGAACGGAGCTGGTGACGACCGCCCTCGCGGCACGCAGTTACATCGAGGCGTTCGGGCTCACCCGGGTCGAGTTGGCCCAGATCGCGCTGACCGCGGGCCGAAACGGTGGGCGGGGCCTCGGGCTTCGGGAGTACCTGGACGCCCCGATGCTGGCCGACCCGCTCTGCGAGTACGACCGCGCGCTCCCCGCGGGAGGGGCGGTGGCCGTGCTGATCAGCCCGGGCGAGCTGGCGGAGGATCTGCCCGGCCCCGCGGTCACGGTCGAGGCCGTCGCGGCGGCGCGGAACGTGAGCCCGCTGTGGGAGCAGCGTGCCGATCTGACGGGGATGGCGATCCACGATGCCGGCGAAAGGCTCTGGGAGGATACCGAACTCGTCCCCGAGAATGTGGACGTCGCACTGTTCGAGGACGAGTTCAGTTTTCTGGCGCTGATGTGGCTGGAGGCGCTCGGGTTCTGTGCGCCGGGGGCGGCGGGCGCGTTCGCCGCCGGGGGGCAGCGGATCTCACGAGCGGGCGCGCTACCGCTCAACCCGCACGGCGGCCAGCTGGGGCTGGGACGATCGGCAGCGCTGGAGCTCGTCGCGGAGGCGGTGTCCCAGCTACGGGGCGAGTCGACCGCCCAGCTCGACGGCCCGCCCGAGGTGGCCGTCGTCGGCATCGGCGGCGCGACCGTCGCGGGCTGCATGCTGCTGGTGCGCTGACGCGAGAAGAGCAGTCAGGAAAGGAAATCCGCGAGGATCGTGGTCAGCTCGTCCGGTTCGTGGCCGGGCAGGCTGTGGTGACTGCTGTCCGGCAGGACCTCGATCCGGACGTCCGGCAGGGTTCCGCGCGCCGCCGCGGCCACCCGATCGATATCGATCGCCCGCGAATCCCGGGCGAGCGCAACGAGGGTCGGGACCCGCAGCTCGCCGAGCGCGGTCGTGGACGGCCGCTTCGGTAGCACGGTCCGCGGCCGCGGGGATCCCGAGGCGCCGAGCGCGTAGACGGTCAGCCAGTCCGGGTCGATCGCCCTCCCACCCGTCTCCCACTCGATGAATCGCCGGACTCGGCTCTCGTTGGGGCGCAGCAACATCGGGAGCGCTCGCAGCACATAGCCGGCCCGCAGTCCGGAGAAGCAGTTCGACGGGTCGAGCAGGGCGAGCCGGTCCACCCGATCCGGGTGGCCGAGAGTGTAGGCGAGGGCCATCCACGCGCCGTAGGAGTGTCCGATCAGCGTGGCCCGCGGCACGCCGAGCTCGGCGCGCACGGCATCGAGCCACGTCATCAGGTCTGCGGGCGTGCGGGGTCGCCGGTCGCCGGGCACGCTGCGTCCGACGTCCCCGATCAGGTCCGGGGCGTACACCCGGTGCGTCCGGCCGAGCGCGGTCGCGACCGCGAACCAGGCGGTCGAGGTGGCGCCGCCGCCGTGGAGCAGGAGAACCGGAGGCGCCCCTGTCGGTCCGCAGGCGTGGACGCGGGTGACGCCGAATTCGGAGGTGGTCTCCAGGACCGTCACCCCGCCCCAGCGGGCGAGAACCGTGTCGTAGGCGGCGTCGAACCGGCCTTTCGTGCGGATCTGCGTGTCGTCGTCCATGGACCGCCCCCGGTTTCTCTCGGTATCAGATAATCTCGATGATTGAGATAATTGCTTATCGAGAGATATGTTTCAAGGAGTGATCGTGGGAGCAGGGCAGTGAGCGCGACCGACGACCCAGGCGCGGCACTGCAGCTCGTGCACGAGCTGCGCAGGCTGACCGTCGAGCTGGACCGGTTCGGCGCCGCGTTCGCGAGCCGCAACGGCCTGCACGCGACCGACCTCCGCGCGCTCATCGCGCTGCTCGATGCCGACCGGGCCGGGATCGCCGCGACGCCGGGCTGGCTGGGCGGGCAGCTGGGCCTGGGCTCGGCGGCGACCACCGCCCTGCTCGACCGGTTGGAACGGGCGGGCCACATCGGCAGGACACCGGACCCGGGCGACCGCCGCCGGGTGCTGCTGCGGGTGCAGGAACAGGCGAAATACCTGGGCTGGTCGTTCTTCGGACCGCTGATCGGGCGCATGATCGCCTCGGTCGGGGAGTTCGACGAGGCCGAGCTGGCCGCGGTGACCCGATTTCTCGGGGCGATGAACGAGGCGGTCGGATCCGCGGCGGGCGGCACCGAGGGGAGCCGTTGACATCCGGTCCGTGGCCGGAGAAGGCTCGGATCCATGGAAGCGTTGCGAGGCCGCGTCGCGGTGCTGACCGGGGCGACCGGTGGGCTCGGCCCCGTTATCGCCCGCGCGCTCGCCGGTGAGGGCATGGATGTCGTGCTGACCGGCAGGCGGGTGGACGCCCTCGACGCCGCGGTGCTGGCCCTGCGGGCGACCGGGGCGCGGGCGGACTCGGTACCGGCCGACCTCGCGGACCTGGATGCGACCGGGGCCCTGATCGAACGCGCCGAGCGATCCTTCGGCCCGATCGACGTCCTGGTCAACAATGCAGGCGTCGAGAACGTCGCGGCGTTCACCACGCTCACTCCCGAGGAGCTGAGGGCGATGGTCGACGTCAACCTCTCGGCGCCGATGTTGCTCACCAGATATGTACTGCCGGGCATGCTGGAACGCGGGCGCGGCCACGTCGTGTTCATCAGCTCGATGGCGGGCAAGTTCGGGCCGGCTTTCTGCGAGCCGTACGCCGCGACCAAGGCGGCCCTGATCGGGCTCACCCAATCGCTGCGTGCCGAGTACGGGCAGTCGCCGGTCGGATTCTCCGTGGTGTGCCCGGGATTCATCGGCGGCGACGGGATGTACCAGCGGATGGTCGAGCGCGGTTTCCGATCCAACCGGTTGATCGGCGAGACCACCACGTCGAAGGTGGCGGGCAAGGTGGTGAGGGCGATCCGGCGTGACCTGCCCGAGGTCATCGAGAGTGGCGCGCCGATCCGCCCGCTGCTGTCGTTCGCCGCGCTGGCCCCCGTCTCGCGGAGCGGATCGCGGGAAGGTCGGCGTCAACGAGATGTTTCGGCGCCTGAGCGAGGAGCGTGGGAGGACCGGATAGCGCGGGTCGGTGGGATGGGGGACGGCCCGTCAGCGGCGTCGGGATAGATTTGTCGGGTGATTGTTGCGCTTATCGACTCCGGCCTGGGGCTGCTGCCGACGTCGGCCTGGCTGCGGCGTCTCCGCCCCGAACTGGACCTGCTGCTCTCACTCGACCCGGACGGCGCGCACTGGGGGCCCAAGCCCGAGCAGTGGGTGATCGATCGCGTGGTCGGGGCGGCCGAGCACGCCGTTGGCCTGGGCGCCGAGGTCGTCGTGCTGCCCTGCAACACCGCAAGCGTGACCGCACTCGACCATGTCCGGGACCGGCTGGGCGACGCGATCCCGGTGATCGGGACCGTTCCCGCGATCAAGCCGGCGGCGGCGGCCAGTCGCTCGGTCGCGATCTGGGCCACCGCGGCCACCACCGCCAGCCGGTACCAGGCCGACCTGATCGAGCGGTTCGCCAACGGCACAGCCGTGGTCGGGGTGGCGTGTCACGGGCTGGCCGAGGCGATCGACCTGGGCGACACCGACCTGGCGAAGCAGGCGATCGCGGACGCCGTGGCGCGCACCCCGGCGGACTGTGACGGGGTGGTCCTCGGCTGCACGCACTATCCGCTGATGGCCGAGGAGATCGCGGACCAGCTGCCCGCAGGGGTCACCCTCTTCGACAGCGCGGAGGCCGTCGCCGCCCAGACGCTCCGGCGCATCGACGCGCTCGGCAGGGACGCGAGCGGAAGCGGCTCGGTGAAGGTGCTGCTCAGTGGCAGGCCGGGGGAGCTGCCCGAAGGCGCCGCGGCTTTCGAGGCCGGCAGGCTGCTCGGCTAGCTCGCGTCGCTATGCCCCGGCGGTGCCGAGCTGTTCGAGGCCCGCGGCCACAACGCGAGCGACGCCACCCAGATCCTCGCGGTGCTCACGGGCGCCGTCGAGATCGCGGAGCCGGTCGATGCTGGCGACAGAGAACATCGCGGCCACCCAGGTGGTCGCGCAGGAATCGAGTACCCGAGCGGACACCGCCACCGGCGAGCTCGCGCGCAGGACTTCGACGGTCGCATCGTGCAGGTAGGTGCGGAATCGTCGCAGGTGCGCGCGAACCGCGGGGTGGGTCTCCGCCTCGCGCCAGATGATCACCCGCATCACCGAGGAGTGGTGGTCCCTGAGGTTGAGCGCGGCCTCGAGGTTGACCAGTGTGGACTCCGGTTCGCCGGTGACCACCAGCCCGGCGACGTCGGCCAGCGGTTCCGCGGGCAGTCGCTCGGCGATGAGCGTGGTGAGGATCGCCGACTTGGTCGGGAAGTAATAGAAGACCAGGCCCTTCGGCACGCCCGCCTGCTTCGCGATGGCCGCGGTCGAGGTCGCGTCGAAGCCCGACTCGGCGATCAGCTCCTCGGCGGCGTCGAGGATCAACTCCCTCGCGTCACCGTCCACGCTTGCGGTCCGGCGTTGGCGCGGACCTGGCATTCGGTTGCCTCCACACGTGTTTCGTCAGGCGCGATCGTCCGACCGAGCCCGGATATCCGACCGGCTGGAGCGAGGCGGACGGCCTTCGCTCCAGCTCGGGACTGTTGTTTGATTCTGTCAGGGATCGACGGTCCGTCAGTGATGCGTCGCCAATCCGCCGCCGTGTCCGATGTGCAGCCTCGAGCCCTCCGGCATCGCGGCCATCGCCGTGAGCACCGTCAGCACTCCGCCGATCCATGAGGTCCAGGCGGCGCCTGCCATGTCGGCGAAGCCCATCACCCACGGAGAGAGGAACATCAGCACGCCGAGAACGCCCATCGCCCACGGGAGCGCCGGCATCTCTGCCGACATCATGTGCGCCAACCCGGCGACCGCCACCAGTGCACCCAGCACGATCATCGACCACATCGCGGCGTCGTTCGTGTCCATCCACAGCGGGGACAGCGCCACGACCACGCCGATCACCACGGCGGCCCAATCCTGCCACCGAGCCATTGCTGCCTTCATTTCCTGCCTCCTCGACGAGGGAACCCCGCTACCTCAGGTATAACCCTGATTGACCGGCCGATCAATAGCTGTGGGGCGTCGGTTCGGATTCGCCCGCCCCTGCAGTCTGGCAAGGTCGGGGCATGGACGATGCGGAGGCAGTGACCAGGGCGTTGGCGCAGGTGTCGAGCCCGGCCGACGGCGTCGAGCTGCAGCGGTTCTTCAAGACAGGGCCGGGCGAGTACGGCGAGGGTGACGTCTTCATCGGTGTTCGGGTGCCCGCCACCCGAACGGTGGCGAAGCGGTTCGCGGACCTGCCGTTGCCCGAGGTCGACGCGCTGCTCGACAGCGAGGTGCACGAGCACCGCCTGGCCGCGCTGGTGATCCTGAACGGCCGGTTCACGCGGGCCTCCGGGGTGCGGACGCGCGATGAGGCCGAGCGCGAGCGGATCGCCGATTTCTATCTGGCCGCCGTGCTCCGGGGTCGGGTGAACAACTGGGACCTGGTCGACACCTCGGCGGTGACGGTGCTGGGCGGTTGGTTGTTCGACCGGCCGCGAGACCTGGTCCACGAGCTCGGCGCGGACCCCGATCTGTGGCGGCGCCGGGTGGCACTGCTGACGACGTTCGGATTCATCCGCCGAGGCGACGCGACCACCACTCTGGAGCTGGCGGCGCGCCTGCTCGAGGACCGGCGCGACCTCACCCAGAAGGCGCTCGGCTGGATGCTGCGCGAGGTCGGCAAGCGGGTGGACCGGCAGCTGCTCACGGGGTTCCTCGACGAGCACGCCGCCGCGATGGGCGCGACCGCGCTCAGCTACGCCACCGAGCACCTGGACGCGGACACCCGCGCGCGGTACAGGCGGCTACGCCGCCCGTGAGCGCTCGACGAGTGTGGGGACTCGGTAACCGCGCACGGGCGGCGAAGCCGCCTAGAACTCGATCTTGAGGTGGTCGGTGACCGGGCGGGCCTGGCAGCCGAGGATGTAGCCGGCGGCGATGTCCTCGGGGTCGAGGATCTCGCTGTTCTCCATCTCGACCTTGCCCTCGAGCACGGTGCAGGCGCAGGACCCGCACTCGCCCTCCTGGCAGGAGTACGGCACGTCGAGACCCTTCGACAGCATGATGTCGACGAGGGTCTGCTTGCGCGGCCAGCTCATCGTGTGGGTCTCGCCGTCGAGCTGCACCTCGACGGTGGCGGCGTCCGCGGCCTCCTCCTCGGTGACCTCTTCGAGCGCCACGTCCTGGAACGGGTCACCCGCGAGCGAGTTGAACACCTCGGCGTGCACCGAGGTGCGCGGGACGCCCGCCTCGGCGAGCGCCTTGTGCACCGTGTCCATGAACGGGCCGGGGCCACACATGAACGACTCGAAGCCGCCGAACGGCTTGGCGAGGGTGGCGAACTGGTCGGGCGTCGGCAGGCCCTGCAGGGACTCGAGCCAGTGCACGACGGTCAGGCGGGTCGGGTACTGGGCCGCGAGGCCGCGCAGCTCGTCGGCGAAGATGACCGACTTCTCGTCGCGGTTGGCGTAGATCAGCACCACCTTGCCGGTGCCCTCGGTGAGCGCGGACTTGAGGATCGAGATCACCGGGGTGATCCCGCTGCCCGCGCCCCAGAGCAGGAAGTCGTGGTCGAGCGACTTGGGGGTGAACACGCCGGACGGGGGCAGCACCTCGATGGTGTCGCCTGCCTTGACGTTGTCGCACAGCCAGTTGGAGCCGTACCCGTCGATGGTCCGCTTCACGGTGACCTTCGGCTCGGCGTCGCTGAACGGCGAGCTGGCGAGCGAGTAGCAGCGGGCCACGGAACCGGTCTGGTCGCTGGGGATGCGCAGGGTGAGGAACTGGCCGGGCTTGTAGTCGAACTTGCCGCGATGCTCGTCCGGGACGGTGAAGACCAGCGACCGGGCGTCGGAGGTCTCCTCGACGACCCCGGAGACGGTGAGGACAACCGACCTGGAGCTGTGCGGCATGTCAACGGTGGTCATCGCGGCGGATCCTCTCGGGGTGAATCTGGAACGTGTTCTAGTTTTCAAATGTAGCAGGAAAACATGCAACCAGGTGGATCGTAAATTGCAGAGGGGCGATCCCGATAATCGGGATGGGGCAGCTCAGGGATGGTCGGCTGCGCCACCCCGGGCGTGGCGATCGGGCTGGTCAGTCGCGTGTGGCAGCGGAGGCGCCGAGCCCGTGGGAGAGGACCTCGCTCCCGGTGCGGAGCAGATCCGGCAGCTCGAGGGAGTCGTCGGTGAGCCACTGCTCATAGGCCGAGAGGGCGATGCCGAGGACCATCCAGCCGATCGTGCGGGGCAGGTGGTCGCCGGGTCGGCAGCCCATCCGGTCGGCCACGTAGTCGGCGATCACGCCGCGCCAGCCGTCGTACATCACCATCGAATACGCCTGCAGCGCCGGGGCTTGCAGGATTATCTCCATCCGCTTGCGATGCAGCGCGGCCACGGCGGGCGGGAAGCTGTTGAACTCGAGCAGCGCCGAGGCGAGGCCCTCGGCCAGCGGGATGTCGCGGGGGAGTTCCGCGAGCTGCTCGCGCATGTTCGCCAGATGCAGGTCGAAGTCGCCCCACGGCACCGCGTTCTTGGAGGGGAAGTAGCGGAAGAAGGTGCGCCTGGCGATACCGGCGGCCTCCGCGATCTGATCGACGCTGGTCTCCTCGAAACCGTGCTCGGCGAACAGCTCGATGCCGATATTGCTGATCCGATCGCGCGTCGTCGACGGCCGACGACCTATGCGACCTGCGGGTTTGTTATCGGCCTGCGTCAATTTCCCCTCCGGACCTTTCATTGTGCACTCGATGCCATTAGTGTGGTGAGCCGAGTCACAGCGAACCGATCGCCGTGACTGACGCCAACCCTGACACAGGAGGTATGTAGATGTCTGAGCATCGCGAAAGCGTCGTTGCCGGGACCGAGCTCGTCGAGGAGGCCTTGGTCGAAGAGGTCTCGATCGACGGCATGTGCGGCGTGTACTGACCGTGGATCTCGACACCGGGTGGAAGCTTCACCCGCAGGTGGCGCTGCGCCCCGAACCTTTCGGGGCGTTGCTCTACCACTTTGGGACCAGGAAGCTCTCGTTCCTGAAGAACCGCACCATCGTCGAGATCGTGCGGGCCCTGCCCGACCATCCCGACGCCAGGACCGCCATCCGCGCGGCGGGTATCGACGAGGCGCAGGTGGACACCTACGCCCGTGCGCTCGCCACGCTTGCCGATTCGAAGATGATCGTGCCCGGCGCGTCCGCGGCCTGAGCTCGCCTGATCCGCCACCCCACTTCTCGAGGACACAGCCCATGACCTCCATGCTCGATCGCCCCGCACCCGCCCCGGTCGGCCGGCTCGTCGACCAGTTCGAACTCGGACTCGACGCGCCCATCTGCCTCACCTGGGAGCTCACCTACGCCTGCAACCTCTCGTGTGTGCACTGCCTGTCGTCCTCCGGCAGGCGCGATCCGCGCGAGCTGAGCACCGAGCAGTGCAAGTCCATCATCGACGAGCTGCAGCGGATGCAGGTGTTCTACGTGAACATCGGCGGCGGCGAGCCCACCGTCCGCTCCGATTTCTGGGAGCTCGTGGACTACGCCACCGAGCACCAGGTCGGCGTCAAGTTCTCCACGAACGGTGTGAAGATCGACAAGAAGGTCGCCGCGCGGCTGGCGGCCAGCGACTACGTCGATGTGCAGATCTCCATCGACGGCGCGACCGCGGAGGTCAACGACGCGGTTCGTGGCCCCGGTTCCTTCGCGATGGCGGTCCGTGCGCTCGAGAATCTCGCCGAGGCGGGCTTCAAGGACGCCAAGATCTCCGTCGTCGTCACCCGCCACAATGTCGGCCAGCTCGACGAGTTCAAGGCGCTCGCCGACAAGTACGGCGCGACGCTGCGGATCACCCGGCTCCGGCCGTCCGGCCGTGGCGCCGATGTCTGGGACGAGCTGCACCCGACGCAGCCGCAGCAGCGCGAGCTGTACAACTGGCTCGTCGCGAACGGCGAAGGGGTCCTGACCGGCGACTCGTTCTTCCACCTGTCCGCCTACGGCGACGCGCTGCCCGGCCTGAACCTGTGTGGTGCCGGACGGGTGGTGTGCCTGATCGACCCGGTCGGCGACGTGTACGCGTGCCCCTTCGCGATCCACGAGCAGTTCCTCGCGGGAAACATCGTGGCAGACGGCGGTTTCCAGCACGTGTGGCAGCACTCCGACCTGTTCACCGAGCTGCGTTCCCCGCAGACCGGCGGCGCGTGCAGCAAGTGCGACCACTACGACTCCTGCCGCGGCGGCTGCATGGCGGCCAAGTTCTTCACCGGCCTGCCGATGGACGGCCCGGACCCGGAGTGCGTGCAGGGCTACGGCGAGGCCGCGCTCGCGGGCACCCGCGGCGAGATCCCCAAGTCGAGCGTCGACCACTCCCGCACCGGGAACCGTCGCACCCCGAGGGCACCCGTCCCGCTGCAGCTGATGGTGCGCCCGCCGGCCAAGGTCTGCGACGAGAACCCCCTCGCGGGAATGAATTAACGAGACTTGTTCACCTCAGTAGAAAAGGTTCAGTGATGGCCAAGAATGCCTGGTTCGAAACCGTTGCCGAGGCGCAGCGGCGGGCCAAGAAGCGGCTGCCGAAGTCGGTGTACGGCGCGTTGATCGCCGGTTCGGAGCAGGGCCTGACCCTCGACGACAACACCTCTGCCTTCGGTGAGCTCGGATTCGCCCCGCACGTCGCGGGGCTGTCGGACAAGCGTGATCTGTCGACCACCGTGATGGGACAGCCGATCTCGATGCCGGTGCTGATCTCGCCGACCGGCGTGCAGGCCGTGCACCCCGACGGCGAGGTCGCCGTCGCAAGGGCCGCCGCCGCCCGCGGCATCGCGATGGGGCTGAGCTCGTTCGCGAGCAAGTCGATCGAAGAGGTGACGGCGGCCAACCCGCAGACCTTCTTCCAGATGTACTGGGTCGGCAGCCGGGAGGTGCTGCTGCAGCGCATGGAACGGGCGCGCGCGGCCGGGGCGACCGGGCTGATCATGACCCTGGACTGGTCGTTCTCGCACGGACGCGACTGGGGCAGCCCGGCGATCCCGGAGAAGATGGACCTCAAGGCCATGGTCCGGTTCGCACCCGAGGCCATCACCCGGCCGAAGTGGTTGTGGGAGTTCGCGAAGACCGGCCGGGTGCCGGACCTGACCACCCCGAACCTGGCCGCGCCCGGCGAGCAGCCCCCGACCTTCTTCGGCGCGTACGGCGAGTGGATGGGCACGCCGCTGCCGTCCTGGGAGGACGTCGCATGGCTGCGTGAGCAGTGGGGCGGTCCGTTCATGCTCAAGGGCGTGATGCGGGTCGACGACGCCAAGCGCGCGGCCGACGCGGGCGTCACCGCGATCTCGGTGTCGAACCACGGCGGCAACAACCTCGACGGCACCCCCGCACCGATCCGGGCGCTGCCCGCGATCGCGGAGGCCGTCGGAAGCGAGATCGAGGTGCTGCTCGACGGTGGCATCCGGCGCGGTAGCGACGTCGTCAAGGCGGTCGCCCTCGGTGCCCGCGCGGTGATGATCGGCCGTGGCTACCTGTGGGGCCTTTCGGCCAACGGCCAGGCAGGTGTCGAGAACGTGCTCGACATCCTCCGCGGTGGAATCGATTCGGCGCTACTGGGTCTCGGGCACTCGTCCGTGCAGGACCTGACCGCCGCGGACATCGTCATCCCGCCGGGATTCGCCCGCCCGCTCGGCCTCTGAGCCAGGTGTAGGCGTCGCAGGTCGTGACGCAGCGGTTGCTCGAAGGACTCACCCTGGCCGGGCGCACCGCCCGGTCCAGGGTGCTGTTCGGGCCCCATGAGACGAACCTGGGCAGCGACCGTGCCCTGTCCGGGCGTCACGTCGCGTACTACGAGCGACGGGCGCGCGGCGGCGCCGGCATCCTCGTCACCGAGGTCGCCTCGGTGCACGCCGACGACTGGCCGTACGAGCGGGCGCCGCTGGCCGCGGACTGCGGTCCCGGCTGGCGGGACATCGTGGCCGCGTGCAGGCCGCACGGGACGCTGGTGCTGGCCGGACTCGGCCACACCGGGCTGCAGGGCTCGAGCGCGCACTCGCAGTCGGCGCTGTGGGGTCCCTCGCGCGTGGCCGACGTCGTCACCCGCGAGCTGCCCATGGAGATGGAACGGGCCGAGATCGACTCGCTGATAGCGGGATTCCGATCGTCCACGGCCTCGGCCATGGATGCCGGGATGGACGGGGTCGAACTCGACGCGGGACCGCGGTCGCTGCTGCGGCAGTTCCATTCCGGGCTGACCAACCTGCGCGGCGACGGATACGGCGTGGACCGGCTCAGGCTCACCCGCGAGGTGATCGAGGCGGTCCGCGGCGAGCTCGGTCCCGACCGGGTGCTGTCGCTGCGGCTGAGCTGCGACGAACTCGCGCCCTGGGCGGGGATCACCCCCGAGATCGCCGCACGGCAGGCCCGCGAGTTGGCGGAATCGCTCGACCTGCTGGTGGTCGTCCGCGGCGGTCCGATGTCGGTGGAGGCATATCGGCCGGACGCACACACGGCGCCGGTGTTCAACGTGAAACTGTGTTCGTCGATCCGTGCGGCGGTGGCGGGCGCGGTGCCGGTCGTGCTGCAGGGCAGCGTGATCGAGGCCGGACAGGCGGAGCGCGCGCTCGCGGACGGCGTCGCCGACGCAGTGGAGATGACCCGCGCACAGATCGCCGAACCGGACCTGGTGGTCAAGGCGCGCCGCAGCGGCGAGGCCCGGCAGCAGGCCGAGGCCGCGCCGCGGCCGTGCCTGCTCTGCAACCAGACCTGTCAGGTCCGCGACCCCCGCAATCCGATCATCACCTGCGTCGGGAATCCGTCGTCCGGGCACGAGAGCATCGATCCCGACGAGGGGTCGCCTGCCCCGGAGCCGGGTGACGTCCTGGTCGTCGGTGGCGGGCCCGCGGGGCTCGAAGCCGCGCGAGTGCTGGCGTTGCGCGGCCACCGGGTCACGCTCGCCGAGCGCGGTTCCCGGCTCGGCGGCATGCTGCGGGTCGCCGCGGTCGGTTCCGGTCGCGACTCGCTCGCGACGTTGGTGGACTGGCTGGAGTCCGAATGCCGCCGGCTGGGCGTCCACGTCGAGACCGGCCGGGCGATCACTGCCGAGGAGATCGACGCGGCGAGATCCGCGGGCCACGCGGTGATCCTGGCGACAGGAAGCGTGCCGAACCCGTGGCCCGGTGACCGCCACGCGAGCGTCGAGATCGTGGGTCCTCCGGAGGTGTTGGCCGGAAAGCCGTTGCGGGACGGTCCGATCCTGGTGTTCGACCCGGTGGGGGACCAGGTCGCCGTCGCGGTCGCCGAATGGCTCGTCGCCCGCGGCCGCGAGGTGTCCATCGCGACACCGGACCAGGTCGTCGGCGTTCAGTTGGGCCGGACCGGCGACCTCTCCGCCGCCAATGCCCGGCTGCAGCGGGCAGGCATCGCGCGCCACCTGAGCATGACCGTTCGCTCGATCGCCGCGGGCGGTGTCCTGTTGGAGAACGTCCACACAGGCGAGCGGAGGCTGCAGGCCGCCGCTACCCTGATCGACTGCACACACCGACTTCCCGAGGAATCCCTGGTCCGGCCGTCGGTCGCATCGGTCCGGATCGGGGACTGCCTGGCGCCGCGAACCGCAGCAGAGGCGATCCGGGAGGGCCGGGTTGCGGCAGCGGTGGCCTTTCGCCGGGATGTGCGGCTATGAGTCACCGACACCTGCTGACCCCGTTGCCCCTTGGGCGGCTGACCGTGCGTAACCGGGTGGTGTTCTCGGCACACCTGACCAACAGTGCCCGCGGCGGACTGCCCACCGAACAGCACATCGCGTACTACGAGGCGCGCGCCAAGGGCGGAGCGGGCCTGATCATCACAGAGGAACACAGCACGCACCCGTCGGACTGGCCGTACGAGAAGCTGATCCAGGGGTACCGGGCCGAGGTGATCCCGCACTACCGACAGCTCACCGACGCGGTGCACGCCCACGGTTCGGTGATCCTGGCCCAGCTCAACCACAACGGCGGGCAGGGTTCCGGGATGTACTCGCGGCAGCCGGTTCTTGCGCCGAGCCCGGTGGCGGACCCGCTGTTCCGCGAGGTGCCGAAGGCGGTCGACCCGGCCGAGATCGAGGAGCTGGTCGCGGGATTCGCAACGACAGCGGAGCACTGCAGGCGCGGTGGCTTCGACGGCGTCGAGATCCAGTGCTCGCAGGCATCGATCGTGCGGGCCTTCCTCTCGCCCGACACAAACCGGCGCACCGATCGGTACGGGGGCACCCTGGCGAATCGTGCCCGATTCCTGCTCGAGATCGTGGCGTCGGTGCGCGCGGCACTCGGACCCGAACCGGTGCTGGGCGTGCGGTTGACCGGCGAGGAGCTGATCGAGAACGGCATCCATCTCGACGAGGCGGTCGAGGTCGCCGCGATGGTGGAGGCCTGCGGGCAGGTCGACTACATCAACACCTCGATCGGCATGGCGACACAGACCCTGCACCTGATCGAGGGCTCCATGGCGGTGCCGCGCGGGTACGCCCTGTTCATCCCGAACGCGATCCGCAGACGGGTGACGCTGCCGGTGATCGGCGTCGGCCGGTTCACGGACCCGCAGCAGGCGGATCTCGCGATCGAGGAGGGCCATTGCGACCTGATCGGGGTCGTGCGCGGGCAGATCGCGGACCCTGATTTCGCGGCGAAGGCCGCGGCTGGACGATCCGGCGAGATCCGGACCTGCCTGTCCTGCAACCAGGAATGCATCGGCAGGGTCGGTCTGGGCCGCTGGCTAGGCTGCGTCGAGAATCCCAGGGCAGGAAGGGAATCGGTGTCGCTGCCGATGCCCCGACGGCGCGGCCTGCGGGTGTGCGTTGTCGGTGGCGGACCGGCCGGGTTGCAGGCTGCGGCCACCGCCGCGCAGCGCGGTCACCGGGTGACGCTGTTCGAGCGGGACGCCCGCACCGGCGGCCAGGTCCGCGTCGCGGCGGGTGCGGCGGGCCGGGCCGAGTTCGGCGAGCTGGTCCGGAATCTCGAGGCGGAATGCGCGCGATCCGGGGTCGAGGTCAGGACCGGCGTCGACGTGGACGCGAATTTGCTCCGGTCGCTGGCGCCCGACGCGGTGATCGTCGCGACCGGGGCCCGGCCGCGACGGCCGGTGTGGGCGGGCGCGTCGGCGCGGGTGGTGGACGTACGGGACGTGCTCGAGGGCCGGGTCGAACCAGGCGGCCGGGTGCTCGTGATCGACGAGCTGGGCTTCCATCAGGCGACGTCGGTCGCCGAATCGCTGGCCGAGCGTGGCTGTGTGGTGACGGTTGCGACCAACGGCATGATCGTCGGCCAGGACCTGGGCCTCACGCTGGACATGGAGGGATGGCAGCGCAGGGCGCACCGTAAGGGCATAGCGCAGCTCACGGAACTGGTGCCGATGGCGGTCTCCGACGCGCCTGGGGAGGGGGTGAGGGTCGCGCTGCTGCATCATCCGACCGGGATCACCTCCGAGTCGGAGTTCGACTGGGTGGTGTGCGCGGTGCACCAGCAGCCCGAGGACCGACTCTGGAAGCAGTTGTCCGGCAGCGAGTTCGAGGTTCACCGGATCGGTGACGCGCTGACCCCGCGGCGAGCGGACGCGGCGGTGCGGGAGGGCCACCGGGTGGCCGTCGCGCTCTGACGGGTGTCAGATGCCGGTGGCGCGGTCGCCCGGCAGCAGGCGTTGCGGCAGCTGGCTGAACACCCAGCCTTGCGCGCCGCTCCGGGTGAGCAGCCAGATCACGTCGAAGCGGTCCTCGGGCCACGGGTCGGGCGGTGTGGAATCGACCTCGCCGAGCGCATCGACGATCTCGGGGAGGTACTCGCGCTGCCAGGAGATCAGGACCGGGCCGGGGGTGCGCAACACCCGCTTGGCGAGTGCCTTGACGTCGGACCGACCGAAGTCGGTGTCCACCTCGAGGCCGAGCTTGTCGGCGAGCGGCGAGATCGTCTGCAGGGAGCGCTTGCTGCCGTCCTTCTTGCGCGGCGTCGAGGCGAAAAGGGACCGCGGGCGCACCAGCCCGGTGGGTGGCAGGCCGTCGTCGGGCGCGAAGAGCGCGGCGAGTGCGGTGGCGCGTTGCCAGCCGACCGGGGTGAGCGATTCGTCGCACCGGGTGCCGGCGCGGTCCACGCCGAAGGGTGGCTCGTCGCCCTCCGGTCGTTCCGCATGCCGGATCAGCATGATCGTCGTCGCACGCATCGCCTCGTTTTCGGCCATGGAGTCATCCTGCCGTTCGGCCGGTCAGTCCGCCTGCTGGTTCCCGGTATCGGCGGCCGCGGCGTACTGGAGCAGGCCCCAGGAGAACTGCGCCTCGCAGGCCGCACCGTCCGGAGTGGTGAAGGCGGCGGCCGCATGGCTGGCGACGGCACCGCCGGACATCCGGTAACAGACCGGGGAGCAGGCCGACTCGACGTCGTCGATGACCAGCAGCCACGGTCGTAGGTCAGCCACCGAGGCGATGGCGGGCGCGGCCGAGTCGGCCATCCTGGCCAACCGCTCGTCGACGACGTCCCCGCCCGGCCCGAAGGTGATCTGGAACTGCAGTCCGGGCCACAGCGGCATCGGCCAGGCCTCGACGGCCAGCTCGCCGACCATGGGCACC
This sequence comes from Rhodococcus sp. MTM3W5.2, assembly GCF_001984015.1. Classification (NCBI taxonomy): domain Bacteria; kingdom Bacillati; phylum Actinomycetota; class Actinomycetes; order Mycobacteriales; family Nocardiaceae; genus Rhodococcus; species Rhodococcus sp. MTM3W5.2. The sequence continues at coordinate 1,324,818 of NZ_CP019572.1, forward strand.
GTGCGCGAGCTCACCTCGGCGGGCTTGCCGAGGGCGAGTCGATACCGCGCCGCGCCACCGGGGAAGCCGCCCCGCAGGCCGCGCTGCCACTGGGCGTGCGCGGCGCGCAGGTCGGTGGCGCTCTTGCCGAGGTTCTTGAGGGCTGCCCCGACCAGGGCCGGCTGATGGTCGTGCATCCGGCGGAGCAGCATGAGTTCGAAGTTGACGACGCCAAATCCTTTGAGCGGCATTCGGTCCAGCGTCACGTCATCCTCCAGCCGAGGGTCCTGTGGTGACACCGATCGTAGTCGCCGGATCGCAGGCGACTCCCGCCGGAATAGCATCGGTGCATGCCAATGGACCTCGCGGGCGCGACCTGGCCCGACATCGACGCCGACGCGCCCGCCATCGCGGTGCCGGTCGGTTCGGTCGAGCAGCACGGGCCGCACCTGCCACTGGACACCGACACCCGGATCGCGGTCGCGGTGGCGCGGTCGCTGCCCGGCATGACGGTCGCCCCCGCCATCGCCTACGGGGCCAGCGGTGAGCACGAGGGCTTCGCGGGAACGGTCTCGCTGGGCGCGTCCGCGCTCGAGGCGGTGGTCGTCGAGTACGGGCGTTCGGCGTGTCGCTGGTCTCCGCGCGTGTTGCTGGTGAACGGGCACGGCGGCAACGCACCCACCCTCGCCAAGGCGGTCGCGTTGCTGCGCTACGAGGGCAGGGATGTCGCCTGGCTGCCCTGCGCGGTGCCGGGGGCCGATGCCCACGCGGGGCGCACTGAAACCTCCCTGCTGCTGCACCTTTCGCCAGGTGACGTGCGGATGGACAGGGCGCAACCGGGTGTCACCGAACCGATCGGTGCGCTGATGGACCGGTTGCGGGCAGGAGGGATCGCGTCCGTCAGCGCGAACGGGGTGCTCGGCGATCCGACAGGGGCGAGTGCGGCCGAGGGTGAACTGATGTTCGAGCAGATGCTGGCACGTTGTGTTGCGGCGGTGTTGCGATGGCAACCAGATGGCAAAGGCATGTTGCGGTGAGAGCAGATCCGAATACGATCACCTGATGCGCCAAGCTCGACTGCCCGACGGATTCGGGGTGAGAATCGATCCCAAGGTGCGCACCTTCTCGGGTGGACGGGTACTGATCGGGGGTTCCCCGACCCGGATGCTCAAGCTCGCCCCGACCGCGGCGGCGATGATCGGTGACGGGTACCTCAAGGTCGTCGACACCCAGTCCGCACAGGTTGCCCGGCACCTCCTCGATTCCGGCGTGGCAAACCCCCGGCCGATGAGCTCGCCGTCGAATCAGGACGTCACGGTCGTCATCCCCCTGCACAACAACATCACCGGATTGAATCGACTGCTGCCCGCGCTGCGCGGACTCTCGGTGATCGTCGTCGACGACGGCTCCGACGATCCGGTGACGACTCCGCCGTGCTGCGACGGGCGGGCCGACGTGCGGGTTCTCCGGCATCCGACAGCGCTCGGGCCTGCTGCCGCCCGCAACACCGGAATGGCCGCCGCGACAACGGAGTACGTTGCCTTCCTGGATTCCGACGTAGTACCCCGGCTCGGCTGGCTCGAGGCGATGCTGGGCCACTTCAGTGACCCGGCGGTAGCGATGACCGCACCGCGGATCGTCGCGCTCGAGCCGGATGCGGGCGCGATCGGCCGCTACGAGCACGCTCGATCCTCCCTCGACCTGGGGCGCAAGGAGGGCGCGGTGCGGGCGGGCAGCCCGGTGTCCTACGTGCCCAGTGCGGCGATGCTGGTGCGCAGGCGCGCGCTCGAGGAGTGCGGTGGCTTCGACGCGGAGATGCATGTGGCCGAGGACGTCGACCTCTGCTGGCGGCTGCACGCGGCCGGCTGGCGGCTGCGCTACGAGCCGATCGCCAATGTCGCTCATGATCACCGCGTCTCGTTCCGGAAGTGGTTCGGGCGCAAGCTCTTTTACGGTACCGGTGCGGCTCCGCTCGCGCTCCGGCACGAGGGGCTGGTGCCGCCTGTCGCGATGTCGCCCTTGACGCTGCTGGCCGTCCTGCTCGCCGCGACCTGCACCAGGCTCGGCCTCGCCGGCTCCCTGGTCGCGCAGCTCGTCACCGTCATCCGGCTGCGGCGGACGTTCCGGGAGCTCGACCAGCCCACCCGGATCTCGGTGATCCTCACCGCGCAGGGCTTCGCGGGCGGGGTCTGGCAGCTCGCGTCCGCGATGTGCAGGCATTATTGGCCGGTGACGCTGCTGGCCGCATTGGTCTCGTCCCGAGTCCGCCGCGCCCTGCTGGCGGTGGCCGTGGCCGAGGGCCTCGCGGACTGGTACACGCACCGCGAGCCCGGAGGGCTGGGGCCGGTGCGGCACACCGTGTTCAAGCGGATGGACGACATCGCCTACGGCACCGGGCTCTGGCGCGGGGCGATCACGGAGCGCAGCCTCGCCGCGCTGAAGCCCCGACTGCGGGGCTGACCGGTGCCGGTCCCCGATCCGGTGGCCGATGTGATCGTGGTGGGCGGCGGGTCCAGCGGGTGCGTCGTTGCGGCGCGCCTGAGCGCGAACCCCGATCGCGAGGTGCTGTTGATCGAGGCGGGACCCGGTTCGAGCGATCCAGGGCCGCTCGGGCTGCTGCCGGTCGGACCGCGGAGCGATGTTGCCGCGACATATCCGGTCGAATTGCGGCCTGGGCGCGTCGCGACCATCTCCCGCGGCCGGGTCCTCGGTGGGTCTGGGGCGGTCAACGGCGGCTACTTCATCCGCGGCACCGAATCCGACTTTCGGAGCTGGCCGGAGACGTGGTCGTATTCCGAAGTGCTGCCGTACTTTCGGAAGCTCGAGACGGACCGGTCGGGGGACCCTCGCTGGCACGGTGACGACGGACCGATGCCGGTGACCCGGATCGGTCGGGAGGACATGCATCCGGTCAGCGCCGCCTTCCTGGACGCCTGTGAGGCGGAGGGGTTCGGGTACGCCGCGGATCTCAACGAACCGAACGCGGAGGGCGCCGGTCCTGTGCCGCTCAATGCGGTCGCGGGACGGCGGATCAGCACCGCATCCGCATACCTCGAACCGAATCTCGGCAGGCCGAACCTGCGGGTGCGGACCGACGCCGTCGCCCGCCGCGTGGTGTTCGACGGCGTGCGGGCGGTGGGAGTCGAGGCCGAGATAGCCGGTGAGCGGCGCCTGCTGGGGGCCCGTCAGGTGGTGCTGTGTGCGGGCGCCATCGGTACTGCCCATTTGTTGATGCACTCTGGAATTGGTCCGGCACAACATCTTTCGGGACTCGACCTGCCGGTGGTCGCGGATCGGCCCGGCGTCGGACGCGACTTCGGTGACCATCCCGAGGTGACACTCGCCTACCGTCTTCGCCTGCTCGGTCCGAGGAACGAGCACACCGCCGTCCTGGAAGCGGTGTTGGAGGCGGACGGCATCGAGGTCCGCCCGTACACCGCGCCGTTCGCGGAGATCATTCCCGGCGCGGCAGACGCGGAACCACGGCTCGGGGTGGCGCTGATGCGCCCGGACAGCAGGGGCGAACTCACCCTGCGATCGTCCGACCCTGCGGACCCACCGGTCATCCGGTACCGGTACCTCGCGTCCGCAGCCGACCGGGCGGCGATGCGGTCCGGCCTCGATCTGGCGCGGGGGTTGCTGACCTCGGCGGCGTTCGGGCGGGTGGCCGCGGACCCGGGGGCGGGGTCGCCGATCGAGCCGTTCGAGAACCTCGGCACGTCCCTACACCTGTCCGGAACCTGCCGGATGGGGTCGGAGGCCGATCGCGACGCCGTCGTGGACGACCGCTGCCGGGTGATCGGCGTGGACGGGGTCCTGGTCGCCGACACCTCGGTGATGCCCGCGGTGACCTCGCGCGGCCCGCACGCGACCGCGGTGATGATCGCGGAACGGGTATCCGCCCTGATCGAGGACGGCACGAGTCCCACACATGATGCCCAGGGAAGTGGCAGAGTGTGACCGGCGTTACAGTTGGTGGGACGTCACGGAGGAACTCGATTGACCAGAGCAACGCACGGCAACCCCTGGATTGCCGTACGGCCGGGCGATGATGTCGCGCAGCTGGCGCGGCTGATGTCGTCTGCCCACAGGTCGTTCGTCGACGGTGGACCGGGACAGTCCGTCGATCCCACGGGCGCCGGGCACGACCCGGTCCGGTCGGTGGTGCTCGATTCGTGGTTGCGCAGCCGGAACAAGGGCGTGAACCCAGATGCCGTCGGCGACGGCGTCGACCTCGACGGTATAGAACTGGAGCGGTACCGCTCCGCGCATCCGATGGCGCTGATCCGTCCCGTGGTCCGCAAGCTGTTGGTCGACGATGCCGCCGACACCGGCCTGCTCGTCGCCATCAGCGACGCCGAGGGGCGCCTGCTCTGGGTGGAGGGTGACTCGCAGGCCAAGGACCGGGCGCTCGCGATGAACTTCGTCGAGGGCGCCGACTGGAGCGAGGACCGCGTCGGCACCAATGCCCCTGGCACCGCGCTCGCACTCGACCACTGCGTACAGATCTTCGAGGCCGAGCACTTCAGCCGTACGGTCCATGATTGGAGCTGCTCCGCGGCTCCCGTGCACGACCCGATGAGCGGCCAGATCCTCGGCGCCATCGACATCACCGGCGGACCGCGGGTGGCGGTGCCCGAGGTGCTCTCGTTGATCCGGGCCACCGTCGCCGCGGCCGAGTCCGAGCTCCGCCTGCACCTGCTGAACTCGCCCAGGCTGCTCGGCAACGCCTCACCGCGTCTCCAGGTGCTCGGATCCGAACGGCCGACCCTCGTGCGGGACGGCGACCGGACGAGCCTCTCGCAGCGACACGCCGAGATCCTGCTGCTGTTGGCCGAACATCCCGAGGGGCTCAGTTCCGACCACCTCGCGGTGCTGCTCGACGAGTCGGAGCTGGACTCGGTGACCATCAGGGCGGAGATGTCGCGGCTGCGCAAGGTGTTCGGGGCCGCGGGTCTCGGCTCCCGTCCGTATCGGTTGCTGACCGAGCTCGGCTCGGACGTGCAGGAGGTCCGTCACGCGCTCGATCGAGGTGACGCGGCCGCCGCTCTGCGCGTCTATCGCGGTCCGGTCCTGCCCGGCTCGGTCGCGCCCGGGGTCGAGGAGATCAGGGCGGACCTGCGCGGCCGCATGCGCGCGGCGCTGCTGCGGGCGGGCGACCAGGGCCTGCTCGCCAAGTGGACGAGCACGGTCGATGGTCGCGAGGACACCGGCGCGTGGGCCGCCTACCTGTCCTCGATGGACCGTCGATCGCCGATGTATGACCAGGTCAAGTCGAGGATCGAGACGCTCGACCGGCGGCTGGGAGTCTGAGTTCCACCGGACGCAACGTTCTTGCAACCCTCGCAATCCTAGTGTTCTGAATCACACCCCATGGCGACACTCGCGTCGCCGGCAGGGGAGAGACAGCACACCACGAGGAGCCTTCGATGACCGTGTACGCCCGTCCGGGTTCACCCGATTCCGTCATGTCCTTCCAGTCCCGCTACGACAACTGGATCGGTGGACAATGGGTGCCGCCCGTCAAGGGTCAGTACTTCGAGAACCCGACCCCGGTCACCGGTCAGCCGTTCTGCGAGATCGCCCGTGGCACGGCCGAGGACATCGAGCTCGCCCTCGACGCCGCGCACGCCGCAGCCCCGGCCTGGGGCAAGACCTCGGTAGCCGAGCGCGCGGTCATCCTGAACAAGATCGCGGACCGGATGGAGCAGAATCTCGAGTCGATCGCGCTCGCCGAGTCCTGGGACAACGGCAAGCCGATCCGTGAGACCCTGAACGCCGACATCCCGCTGGCCATCGACCACTTCCGCTACTTCGCGGGTGCCATCCGGGCGCAGGAGGGTTCGCTCTCGGAGATCAACAGCGACACCGTCGCGTACCACTTCCACGAGCCGCTCGGTGTGGTCGGCCAGATCATCCCCTGGAACTTCCCGATCCTGATGGCCGTGTGGAAGCTGGCGCCCGCACTGGCCGCCGGAAATGCGATCGTGCTCAAGCCCGCGGAGCAGACCCCGGCGTCGATCCTGCACCTGATCGGCATCATCGGCGACCTGCTGCCCGCGGGCGTGCTCAACATCGTCAACGGCTTCGGCACCGAGGCGGGCAAGCCGCTCGCCTCGAGCCCGCGGATCAAGAAGATCGCCTTCACCGGCGAGACCACCACCGGCCGGCTGATCATGCAGTACGCGTCGCAGAACCTGATCCCGGTCACCCTGGAGCTCGGCGGCAAGAGCCCGAACATCTTCTTCTCCGACGTGCTCGCCGCCAACGACGACTACCAGGACAAGGCGCTCGAGGGCTTCACCATGTTCGCGCTCAACCAGGGCGAGGTGTGCACCTGCCCGTCCCGCGCGCTCATCCAGGGCGAGATCTTCGACGAGTTCCTCGCGATGGCGGCCGTCCGCACCAAGGCGGTGCGGCAGGGTGATCCGCTCGACACCGAGACCATGATCGGCGCGCAGGCCAGCAACGACCAGCTGGAAAAGATCCTGTCCTACATCGAGATCGGCAAGGCCGAGGGCGCGCAGCTGGTGACCGGTGGCGAACGCGCCGAGCTCGGTGGCGACCTGTCCGGCGGCTTCTACGTGCAGCCGACGGTGTTCACCGGCAACAACAAGATGCGGATCTTCCAGGAGGAGATCTTCGGGCCGGTGGTGTCGGTGACGTCCTTCAAGGACTACGACGAGGCCATCGAGATCGCCAACGACACCCTGTACGGCCTCGGTGCCGGGGTCTGGTCCCGCGACGGTGGGGTGGCCTACCGCGCCGGCCGTGACATCCAGGCAGGCCGGGTGTGGACGAACACGTACCACCAGTACCCGGCGCACGCGGCGTTCGGCGGCTACAAGCAGTCGGGCATCGGCCGCGAGAACCACCACATGATGCTCGACCACTACCAGCAGACCAAGAACCTGCTCGTCAGCTACGCCCGCAGGCGCAGGGCTTCTTCTGACCCACAGGCTCGGGGCTTCTCACGGCCCGAGCCCCCGAACCACGGCGCCCGCCAATGCCCCCTGCGGCGGGCGCCGTGACCATGACGCGGCGCCCGCTCATCCCCCGAGGCGGGCGCCGTGTCTCCACTTCTCGCCGAGACGGAGGTCCCCATGGCCGACCCGATGACGGTCCCCGGCCGCATCGTCGCGACCGCGGCGGCGATGGATCTGCTCCGTCGCCTCGGCATGGTCCACGGACCCCTGATGATGCACCAGTCCGGCGGATGCTGCGACGGCTCGGCCCCGATGTGTTATCCCGCAGGCGAATTCATCGTCGGAGACCGTGACGTCCTGGTCGGGCTGCTCGACCTGCGGCTCGGTGTCGGCGAGGTGCCGAGCTCGGTTCCCGACGGTGACGACGCGGTGCCCGTGTGGATCTCGGGCACACAGTTCGCGGCCTGGCAGCACACCCAGCTGGTGCTGGACGTGGTCCCGGGGCGCGGCTCGGGGTTCAGCCTCGAGACGCCGGAAGGGGTGCGCTTCCTGAGCCGGGCCCGCGCGTTCACCCCGAGGAGAACAGCGCGCTCGCCCAGGCCGAACCGGTCACCGGGCAGAGCTGGGAAGACGGCAGGCGGCCCGAGCCGCCCGCCGAACCCCAGGTGGTCGCCGAGGCCGTCGACGCCTGTCCCGTCCCTGGCGGCCCGAGAGCTGATCAGTCGTAACCCCGTGGACATCAATCCATGACGTTGGTCTTCAACACTATGCGCAGCCGCGCCGCCCCTGGTGGCGCCGCCGTGGCCGTGTGATCATTCACTAGGAGAAGGAGGTCGCCATGGCGATCACCACCAAGAAGCCCTCGCACGAGGACTTCCACAACGAGGACAGCGAGTACCTCGCGAAGCGGACACTCAAGTCGGGCTCCGCCGGCTGGTTGCTGCTGGCCGGGCTCGGCGTGAGCTACGTGATCTCCGGTGACTACGCCGGGTGGAACAACGGGCTGGCCGAGGGTGGCTTCGGTGGTCTGCTCATCGCGGGCATCGTCATCGCGGGCATGTACCTGGCGATGGTGCTCGGCATGGCCGAGATGTCCTCTGCGTTGCCCGCCGCGGGCGGTGGCTACACCTTTGCCAGGCGAGCGCTCGGGCCGTGGGGTGGATTCGCAACCGGCACAGCGATTCTCATCGAGTACGCGATCGCGCCCGCCGCGATCGCCACCTTCATCGGTGGCTACGTCGAGTCGCTGAACCTTTTCGGGATCACCGACGGCTGGTGGGTCTATCTCGCGGTCTATGCCATCTTCATCGGCATCCACCTCACCGGTGCGGGCGAGGCGCTGAAGGCGATGTTCGTGATCACCGCGATCGCGCTGGTCGGTCTGGTCGTGTTCGCGGTGTCCGCCTGGGGCCTGTTCGACGCGAGCAACCTGACCGATATCGCGGCCGACCCCGACGCGGCGGGCAGTTCCAGCTTCCTGCCCTTCGGCTGGTTCGGAATCTGGGCCGCGGTGCCGTTCGCCATCTGGTTCTTCCTTGCGGTGGAGGGTGTTCCGCTCGCGGCGGAGGAGGCCCGCGAGCCGGAGAAGAACGTGCCGAAGGGCATCATCATCAGCATGCTGCTCCTGATCATCACCGGGGCGGCCGTGCTCTTCCTCGCCACCGGCGCGCTCGGTGCCGAGGCCCTGTCGACCTCGGGCAATCCGCTGGTGCAGGCGCTCGGTGACGGCGGAGCGGCCAAGGCCGTCAACTACATCGGACTGGCGGGCCTGGTCGCCAGCTTCTTCTCGATCATGTACGCCTACTCTCGCCAGACCTTCGCGCTCTCGCGCGCCGGGTACCTGCCGACAAGGCTCTCGGTGACCAACTCTCGCAAGGCCCCGACCCTCGCGTTGATCGTCCCCGGCGTCATCGGCTTCATCCTCTCGCTCACCGGCGAGGGCGCGATGCTGCTCAACATGGCGGTGCTGGGCGCGGCGGTCAGCTACGTGCTGATGATGGTCAGCCACATCGTGCTCCGTAAGCGCGAGCCGGGCATGGCGCGTCCGTACCGAACCCCTGGCGGCGTCGTCACGACATCCTTCGCGCTGGTGATCGCCATCGCGGCGGTGATCGCCACCTTCCTGGTCGATCCGACGGCGGCGATGTGGACCGTGGTCGCGTTCGGCGCCTTCATGGCCTACTTCGGCTTCTACAGCCGGCACCACCTGGTGGCCAACTCGCCCGATGAGGAGTTCGCGATTCTCGCGAAGGCGGAAGAAGAACTGGAATGACGCGCTACAGCCAGCAGATCGGCGGTACCACCCACACCTTCGACGGGCTCGTCGAGCTGATGGCGAAGGCGACCCCGCTGCGCAGCGGCGACGAGCTGGCCGGATGCGCGGCCGCCTCGGATGCCGAGCGTGCGGCCGCGCAGTGGGCCCTCGCCGATGTCCCGCTCGACCGGTTCCTGCACGAGCTACTGGTGCCGTACGAGACCGACGAGGTCACCAGGCTGATCATCGACTCGCACGATCGCGCTGCGTACCAGTCGATCTCGCACCTGACGGTCGGGGGTCTGCGTGACTGGCTGCTCGAGGTGGCCGCGGGTGACGGCGCGGCCGCCACGCTGCGGGCGGTCGCGCCGGGTCTCACGCCGGAGATGGTGGCGGCGGTCAGCAAGATCATGCGGAACCAGGACCTCATCGCGGTCGCGCGGGCGGCCGTTGTCACCGCCGGGTTCCGGACCACGGTCGGGCTGCCCGGCAGGCTGAGCACCCGGCTGCAACCCAACCATCCGACCGACGACCCGCGAGGCATCGCGGCCGCCACACTGGACGGGCTGCTGCTCGGCTGCGGAGACGCGGTGATCGGGATCAACCCCGCAACCGACTCGCCGCACGCCACCTCCGACCTGCTCCACCTGCTCGACGAGATCCGGCAGCGGTTCGAGATCCCCACCCAGTCCTGCGTGCTCTCCCACGTCACCACCACGATGGAACTCATCGAGGCGGGCGTGCCGGTGGACCTGGTGTTCCAGTCCATCGCGGGCACCGAGGGAGCGAACGCGAGTTTCGGTGTCACCGTGCCCCTGCTGCGGGAGGCCAACGCCGCGGGCCGCTCGCTCGGGAGGGGCACCGTCGGCAACAACGTCATGTACCTCGAGACCGGCCAGGGCTCGGCCCTGAGTGCCGGTGCCCACCTCGGCACCGGCGGCAGACCCGTGGACCAGCAGACGCTGGAGACACGTGCGTACGCGGTGGCCCGCGACCTCGAACCGCTCCTGGTCAACACGGTGGTCGGGTTCATCGGTCCGGAGTACCTGTACGACGGCAAGCAGATCATCAGGGCCGGCCTGGAGGACCATTTCTGCGGGAAGCTGCTCGGGCTGCCGATGGGCGTCGACGTCTGCTACACCAACCACGCCGAGGCCGACCAGGACGACATGGACACCCTGCTCACCCTGCTGGGTGCGGCGGGGACGGCGTTCGTCATCGCGGTCCCGGGGCGGACGACGTGATGCTCGGCTATCAGAGTCTGAGCTTCCACGACGCGCTGTACGTCCGGCAGGTGCTGGGGCTGCGTCCGGCCCCGGAGTTCGAGGCCTGGTTGCACCGGCTCGGCATGACAGACGCGGCGGGCCGGGTGCTCCCGGTGGATGCGGCGGCCTCACCGCTGCGCGCACTGACGGGGGCGCTGTGAACCTCGAGAAGCGTGCGGGCACGGCACGGACCGAAACGGATCCACAGGACTTCTGGGAGGAACTGCGGCTCAGCACCCAGTCGCGGATCGGGCTCGGCCGGGCGGGGGACTCGCTACCGACCGACCGCGTGCTCGAGTTCCGTGCCGCGCACGCCGCGGCCCGCGATGCCGTGCACCTACCGTTGGACGCCGACGAGCTGACCCGGCAGGTCGAGGCGGTCGGTCTCGGCAGCCCCGTGCGGGTGACGAGTCGGGCAGGCAGCCGTGCCGAGTACCTGCGCAGGCCCGATCTCGGACGACTGCCTGCCGATCTGGCGGGCGTACCGCACAGCGGCGCTGATCTGGGATTCGTTCTCGGGGACGGGCTTTCGCCTCGCGCCCTGATGGATCACGGTGCCGCGCTGCTGGGGGCGCTGGCCGAGGAACTCTCGGACAGGTTCTCGCTCGCGCCGCCGGTGATCGCGACGGAGGCGCGGGTGGCGCTCGGCGACCACATCGCCGAGGCGATGGGGGTGCGCACCCTGATCGTGTTGATCGGGGAGCGGCCGGGATTGTCGGTGGCGGACAGCCTCGGCATCTACCTGACGCACCTGCCCCGTCCCGGCCGCACCGATGCCGATCGAAACTGCGTCTCCAACATTCACCCGCCGGAGGGGCTCGGCTACGCCCAGGCCGCAAAGGTGGTGGCGGGCTTGGTGTCCGGTGCCCGCAAGCTGGGACGCTCCGGCGTCGACCTCAAGGACACCTCGCGGTCAGACGCGTTGTCCTCCGGAGAGGTCCTGACCCTCGACTGATCTGCTCGGCCTCCGGTCGAGAGGTTCTCCCTTCATCGCCGCTGTGTACCGGCGTGACTTCGTGTGCCGGTGCGCTTCCGCGCGCCCGCATCCTTCGAGAAAGAGGATTCCTGGTGAAGTCTTTCCCTACGCGCGCAGCTTGGGTGTGTGCCCTGTCCGGCGTGATCGCGTTGACCGCATCCTGTTCGTCCGGCGGTGACGGCGCTGCCGCTGCCGCGCCCGACACCAGCAGCTGCGCCGCCCTCGACACGGGGCTCGAATGGTTCGGCGAGAACCGGCAGCAGCTGGACCGCATGATCGCGGAAAAGGGCAGCTGCGGCGTCGACGGAGACGCCGCGAAGGGCGCCCCGCTCGCGCTGTTCGACTGGGACAACACCGTGGTCAAGAACGACATCGGCAGCGCGACCGCCTACTGGATGATCAAGAACGACAAAATTCTTCAGCCCGAGGGCGCAGATTGGGCAACGACGAGCCGATTCCTGACCCCGGATGCGATCGCGGCACTCGGGTCGGCGTGCGGCATCGGGGTGGCGCCCGGCGGTCCGCTGCCGACGAGTTCCGATCTCGACTGCGCCGACGAGATCGTCGCCGTGCTCGACGACGAGACCACCTCCGGGAAGCCGGCCTTCGCCGGGTACGACCATCGGCGGACGAAGCCCGCGTACGCCTGGGCGGTTCAGTTGATGGGTGGTCATACGGTCGACGAGGTGACCGAATATGCCAGGGCGGCGCGAACGGAGAATCTGGCCGCCCCCGAGGGAGCCGAACAGACCGTGGGAACCACCGAGGTCGACGGGTACGTGAGGTACTACCCCCAGATCGCGGACCTCGTGAAGGTGTTGCGCACCAATGGCTTCGATGTGCGCATCATCTCGGCGTCGGCGGAGCCCGTGGTGCGGGTGTGGTCGGAGGAACTGGGCCTGGCGCCCGAACGGGCGATGGGGGTCCGTCCCGTCGTCGAGAACGGTGTCCTCACGAGGCACCTCGAGGGCTGCGGCGGCGTGGCCGACGGCGAGGACTCGGTCATCCCGTACATCGACGGCAAACGGTGCCAGGTCAACGAGGTCGTGTTCGGGGTGAACGGCCCCGCGGCGTTCGATCAGTTGCCCGCCGATCGGCGCCAGGTCTTCGCGGCAGGCGACTCGGTGACCGACGTGACGTTCCTCGGGGACGCGACCGGCGCGCGCCTGGTGATCAACCGCAACAATGCCGAGCTCATGTGCAACGCCTACGACAACAGCGACGAGCGGTGGCTGGTCAATCCGATGTTCCTCGACCCGAAGGACCGTGCGGAGGAGCCCTACCCTTGCTCGACCAAGGCCTACACCGCTGCCGACGGCGGCAAGGGAGCGGTCCACCGGGTCGACGGATCGGTGATCGAGGACCAGGTGGACTCCGTCTACTGACGTGTGAACGCCGCGAGTGGGGTCGGTTCGGTGAACCGACCCCACTCGGCGGTCAGGCCGCTGCGGCGGCGCTCTGTGCCGCGAGCTTCTGGAGCCCGGCAGGGTAGAGGCGCTTGCCCACGACAAGCGCGACTATCGCGAGGACATACACCAGGGGCGACAGCTGCAGGGCCTCGAGCAGGCCAAGGCGATCGGCGAGGATGCCGATGACGAAGGGGCCCAATGCCAGGCCGAGGACATTGTTGGCCACGGTGAGGGTGCCGAGTGCGGACGACCGCACCGACGGGTGGGTCAGGCTGGCCACCATGGCGGCCGACGGGCCCGAGGATCCCGCTGCGAAGAAGGCTCCGATTCCCAGCAGGACCAGCTGCGGGGCCCCGGTGTCCAGGCGAAGTCCCAGTCCGAGCGCGAGGAAAGAGATCAGGCAGAAGGCGACGGCGCTGGACCACTTCCTGGCCGGGTTGGTCCTGCTGACCCGGTCGGTGATGATGCCGCACACGATCATCCCGGTTCCGATGAGCAACACGAACACCGATGCGATCGCGCCCGCCTTGTCGGGCGCCATGCCGTAGTACCGGTTGAAGAAGCTGGGGGTCCAGGCGAGCAGGACCGCGGCGGTGAACATCTGCAGGCCGCCGCCCAGATACGCGCACCACACAGCGGAATTGGTGAACAGGCTCGACACCGGGACCCGGATGGTGCTCCCGGTGGTACCGACCGTCGCGACGTTCTGGTCGGCGGCGTGCTCCGCCAACCGGCGTTCGGTGACGAGCGCACGGAACAGGGCGACGAGCAGGAGGCCCAGCACCGCCATCGCGGCAAAGGACCAGCGCCAGCTCATGTGCACGGCGATGACACCGCCGAGGGACACGCCGACAACCGAGCCGAACGAGCCCCCGGCCATGAAGGCGCCGCTCAGCGTGGAATGAACGCGCGGCGCGAAGACGCCGAGCACAACGGCGATCCCGACGCTCCCGTAGGCGGCTTCGCCGACACCGACGAGGAAGCGGGCGGCCAGCATCTGTTCGTAGTTGGATGCGACCGCACACAGCAGCGTCGCGATGCTCCACAGCGTGGCCATCAGCACCAGGCTCTTCACCCGGCCCCATCGGTCGGCCAGGAGGGAGAGCGGCAGCGTCAGCAGGCCGACCATCAGTGCGACGATGCTGGTGAGCGACGCGAGCTGGGAATCCGACAGGGCCCAGTCGGCCTTCAGGAACGGAAAGACGGCGCTGAGTACCTGGCGAGACATGTAGTCGGACAACAGCAACGCGAAGGTGAGGGCGAAGACGAGCCAGGGGTAGTACGAGCGCCGGCTGCGGCGGACGGCGGTCGTCGCGGAGCTCGGCGGATCGGTGGCTGCGATCTCGAGTTCGGGCGTGGTGGATGTCAGTCCCATGGATGCTCCTGGGGTGCGGCGGGAGGGGGGAGGGTATGGGGCCGGCGCTCAGCTGGCGGCGCGGCGTGACTCGTACGCGTCGAGTTCCTCAGCGAGGATCGGCACGCCGAGATTGCAGGCGTGGATCCCGAGGACGCTCACCATTTCGAGGACGGTGAGGATCTCCTCCCTGGACACGCCGAGCTCGAGTGCGGCACGGATGTGCCGACGAACTCCAGGCGCGTACATGTGGGTTGCGGCGGCATCGATGGCGATGCTCAGCAGTTCGACGAACTCGGGTGTGAACACCCCACGCCGCACGGGCGTGGCGTTCATCGCCATGAACTGCTCGGTCCACTCCGGATCCCACTGGGACAAGGTGTCCCACAGTGGATTCCAGCTTCCGGCCTGCTTCATTCGGTCGAGCGTCGGAGTGGGTATCGGCTCAGCGGTCATGGTGGCTCGTTTCACGGAGAACGAATCGGGTGTGATGCAGGCGATCCGCCTGGCCCGATAGTGGCCTGCATCACGTTACGTCGCTCGTGAGCCGAATAATTGCCCGTGCGGGACGGGATTCTTTGCATTTCGGGACATGTGCACTGGGGGGTCGCGGGTGGATCCGAAACCGACCTAACCCTCGGTTTGTTTGCGCCAATCGCGGGGCTCATGCCGAACTGCTGATGGAACCACCGGGAGAAGCTGCTCGGTGTCGAGAAGGCGAGCAGCTCGGAGATCTCGGTGAACGAGTAGCGGCGGCCGGCGACCATGCGTTTCGCGAGTTCGGCCCGGGTGGAGTCGACGACCGAGGTGAAGGTCTGTCCCGACTTCGCGAGGTGCCGATGCACCGTGCGACGGTCGACGCCGAGGCTGCGCGCGACCTGCTCGATCGAGCAGCGTCCGCTCGGCAGCAGGAGTTCGACGAGTTCGCGTACGCGATTGGTGAGCGTGGGTTCCTCGGGCGTGGTGAGCGTGTCGAGGAACTGTTTCGCGTAGGAGCGCAGCAATGGGTCGGACAGCCTGTTCGGCTCGTCCAGATCGCCTGTGTAGGTGATGATTCCGGTGAACTCGCTGTTGAAGTGCAGCGGCGCGTCGAAGACCTGGCGGTGCGTCGTGTCGTCGGCCGGTCGGTCGTGTTCGAAGCTGACGGACACCGGATGCCACCGCTCGCCCAGTAGATGCCGCAGCAGCTGGTGGGTCACCGTGACCGCCAGTTCGACGGACTGCCGGACCGGTACGGGTTCGCCGGGATCGATGCTGATGCGGATCGTGGCCAGGCCGTCGCGCTCGGACAGCCGGATGTGCAGCGCCTCGTTGTAGGTGTGCTGGTACCGGATCAGCATCCGGAGCGCGCTTCGGGCGTCCGGCTCGTCCCGGATGCTGACGCTCAGTGGGCCGAGGGTGGACAGGCGCCGCCGCTCGGCCAGCTTCAGGGCGAAGTCCTGGCGACCCGAGCTCGCCGCGGACAGCTCGAGGAGGCGGGCGACCGAGGCCGCGGGCACCCAGCGGTCCTGCAGGTCCAGCCCGGCCGGGTCGAGCCCCACGCTCCTGAGCAGCTGCACCGGGTCGAGCGACAGGGCCCGGCTCAGTTCGATGTAGCCGGTCAGTGAGGCATACCGGGCGAGCGGCTTCGCCATGCGCGCCACCTTCCGTCTCGGGTGTCCCGCTCGGTGCCCGCGGTGGGGTGTCCCGAACGGGAAACAAATATGTCCCGTCAGGATAAGTGTGAACCCCATCGCATGGCTACTGTTGTGTCAGCTGAGTCACACCGGATGCGTCGATCGCCTCCGGTTGCGGGCCCCGCGAAGGGCACATCGACCGCTGCGCCAGGGCGCAGCGAGATGCCCGCCCAGGGGTGGAACCACGATCAAGGAGAAGGCAATGGCAAAGGCGATCCGCTTCTACGAAACCGGCGGCCCGGAGGTTCTGCGGTGGGAATCCGTGGAGGTCGGCGACCCGGGACCGGGTGAGGTGCGGGTCCGCCACGGAGCGGTCGGCCTGAACTTCGCCGACACCTACTTCCGCACGGGGATGTATCCCGCGCCCCTGCCCGCAGGCATGGGTGTGGAGGGTGCGGGCGTGGTGGAGGCGGTCGGTGCCGGTGTCACCGACTTCCGGGAGGGTGACCGCGTCACGTACACGGGTAGCCCGCTCGGTGCGTACAGCACCGAGCGCGTGATGCCCGCCGCACACCTCATCGCACTTCCGGACGGGATCGAGTTCGAGACCGCGGCCGCGATGACCATGCGCGGCCTCACCACCGCGTACCTGCTTCGCCGGATCCATCCACTGAAGGCAGGCGACACGGTTCTGCTGCACGCGGCCGCGGGCGGAGTCGGGCTGATCTTCTGCCAGTGGGCGAAGTTGCTGGGGGTCAACGTGATCGGCACGGTGTCGACCGACGAGAAGGCGGCGGTCGCGCGTGCTCACGGGTGCGGAGAGGTCATCGTCTACACGCGGGAGAACGTCGCCGAGCGGGTGCGTGAGCTCACCGGCGGTGCGGGCGTGCCGGTGGTCTACGACAGCATCGGGGCATCCACGTTCCAGACCTCGATCGACTCGCTGGCCAGGCGGGGTCTACTGGTGGCCTTCGGAACCGCATCCGGTCCGATCCCGCCGATCGATGCCATGCAGCTCGCGGTCAAGGGGTCGCTGTTCGTGACCCGGCCCGCGCTCGCCGACTACATCGCCGATCCGGCCGAGCGGGCGGAGCTCGCGGGCGAACTCTTCGGTCATGTTGCGGCCGGCCGCATCTCCATCGAGATCAACCAGCGTTACGGGCTCGAGGACGCCGAGAAGGCTCATCGCGACCTGGAGGCCGGTATCAGCATCGGCTCCTCGGTCTTCTCGGTCTGAATCTTCAATACGTAGAGGAGAGCGTCATGACCACAACCATCGACCGCGTGACCGGTCGAACCGACATCGCCGCCGTGGCGATGGATGCACGCCCGCTGACCTGCAGCATCGGTGCGGAGATCCTGGGCGTCGATCTCGCCGACGTGGCACGCGACGACCGGCGCTTCGCGGAACTGAAGTCGCTGCTGCTCGAGCACAAGGTGCTGTTCTTCCGGGACCAGAACATGAGCCGGGCCGAGCACGTGGCACTCGCCGAGCGGTTCGGGTCGCTCGAGGACCACCCCGCACTCGGCAGCGACCCGGACCACCCGGGCCTGGTTCGGATCTACAAGGACCTCGACAGCCCGCCGGAGCGGTTCGAGAACGCTTACCACTGCGACGCGACGTGGCGGGAGAACCCGCCGATGGGCTGCGTGCTGCGGTGCATCGAGGGACCCGAGGTCGGCGGCGACACCATGTGGGTGAACATGGCGCTGGCCTACGAGCGGCTGCCCGAGCACGTCAAGGAGCAGATCGAGGGCCTGCGGGCACGGCACAGCATCGAGGCGACCTTCGGTGCGCGGCTGCCGATCGAGCAGCGACTCGAGTTGAAGGAGCGCTTCCCGGACGCCGAGCATCCGGTGGTGCGCACGCACCCCGAGACGGGGGAGAAGATCCTGTTCGTCAACTCGTTCACCACCCACATCACGAATTTCCACACCGCCGAGAACGTGCGCTGGGGCATCGATTACGCGCCCGGGGCCGGTGAACTGCTCCGCTACCTGCAGAGCCAGGCCTCCATCCCGAGTACCAGGTGCGGTGGCGGTGGACGCGCAACAGCGTGGCGATCTGGGACAACCGGTCGACGCAGCACTACGCGGTCCAGGACTACTGGCCCGCGGTCCGAAAGATGGAGCGCGCGGGCATCGTCGGCGACCGTCCCTTCTGATTCAGGCGAATTCTCTTCCACTCCAGGCTCTTCCAGCCCAATCGACAGGAGAAATGACATGCACTTTCACGACGACGCGCTGTTCCCGGAGAACCAGGACAAGCTGGTCATCACCGTTGCGCCGTACGGCCCGGAGTGGGCGGTCGAGGACTTCCCCGAGGACCTGCCCCTGACGATGGACGAGCACGTCCAGCAGGCCGTCGACTGCTTCGAGGCCGGCGCCACCGTGCTGCACATCCACGTCCGCGAGGAGGACGGCAAGGGCTCCAAGCGCCTTTCGAAGTTCAACGAGCTCCTCGGCCGCCTCCGCGAGGCCGTCCCGGAGATGATCCTGCAGGTGGGCGGCTCGATCTCCTTCGCGCCCGAGGGCGACGGTGCGGACGCGAAGTGGCTCTCCGACGACGTGCGGCACATGCTCGCCGAGCTGGACCCGAAGCCGGACCAGGTCACCATCGCGATCAACACCAGCCAGATGAACATCATGGAGCTGATGACCCCGGGCGACATCAAGGGCACCTCCCTGGAGAACGCCGAGCTGTCCGCGACCTACCGCGAGATGACCGTTCCCGCCGGCCCGGAGTGGGTCGAGGAGCACCTGCGCCGCCTGCAGGCCGCAGGCATCCAGCCGCACTTCCAGCTCTCGAGCATCCCCCAGCTCGAGACCGTGGAGCGCCTGATCCGCCGCGGCGTCTACACCGGCCCGCTGAACCTGACCTGGGTTGCCATCGGCGGCGGTTTCGACGGCCCGAACCCGTACAACATGATGCAGTTCATCAACCGGGTCCCGGACGGCGCCTGCCTGACACTGGAGACGCTGATGCGCAGCGTGCTTCCGGTGAACACGATGGCCATCGCGATGGGTCTGCACCCGCGCTGCGGCAACGAGGACAACCTGTGGGCGCCCAGCGGCGAGGTCAAGATCACCTCCGCCGAGCAGGTCCGCCAGCTGGTGCGCGTCGCCAACGAGCTCGGCCGCGAGGTCGCCACCGCCAAGGAGGCCCGCGACATCTACCGGATCGGCGAGACCTACGCCGACGCCGACGAGACCCTCGCCCGGCTCGGCTACGCGCCGAACCGCAAGCCCGGACAGGTCGGGTTCACCCAGCACGCCTGAGCAGCGCGTCCCGCGCCTGTGCGTGATCTGTACCCCGACCGGGGTACAGATCACGCACAGGCGGCGTAGCCGCCCGAGATATGGAGTCCACTTTGAACAGCATCGCCGATCCGACCGTGGTGATCGTGCCCGGTCTGCGCGACCACGTCGCCGACCACTGGCAGACCCTGCTCGCAGACAAGCTCGACCGAGTGCGCACGGTGCCGCCGCTCGAACACGACAAGCTCAGCCTGAGTGCGCGTGTCGCGGCGCTCGACGCCGTACTGAGCGAGGTCTCGGGGCCCGTCGTCCTGGTCGCCCACAGCGCGGGCGTCATGATCACGGTGCACTGGGCCCAGCAGCCGACCCGGACGATCCAGGGTGCTCTGCTGGCCACCCCCGCCGACCTGGAACAGCCTCTACCCGAGGGCTACCCGGTGCTCGAGGACCTCGAGCGCAACGGCTGGAACCCCATCCCTCGCCGCCGGCTGCCGTTCCCCAGCATCGTCGCCGCCAGCAGCAACGACCCGCTCGCGAGCCACCGGCGGATCGCGGGAATGGCCGAGACGTGGGGCAGCCGGCTGGTCGACCTCGGCGACGTCGGACACCTCAATCCCGCTTCCGGCTACGGGTATTGGCCGGAGGCCGAGGAGCTCCTCCTCGAGCTGACGGGTGCGAAGCAGGTCGCCTCGTGACCCGGGTGTTCGTCTCGGCCGCGGAGGCGGTCGCCGACATCGGCAGCGGCGCCTCGTTGGCCGTGGGCGGATTCGGCCTGTGCGGGATCCCCGACGCGTTGATCGCCGCGATCGCGGACGGGTCGGCGACCGATCTGGAGGTCGCCTCGAACAACTGCGGAACAGACGGCCACGGGCTCGGTCTGCTGTTGGAGCAGAAGAGGATTCGTCGGGTCATCGCGTCGTACGTCGGCGAGAACAAGGAGTTCGCCCGGCAGTACCTGGCCGGGGAGTTGGAGGTCGAGCTGTCGCCGCAGGGCACGCTGGCCGAGCGGCTCCGCGCCGGTGGTGCCGGTATTCCGGCGTTCTTCACCCCTGCGGGGGTCGGTACCCCGGTGTCGGAGGGTGGGCTGCCGTGGCGCTACGACGGCGACGGATCGGTCGCGGTGGCATCCCCGCCGAAGGAGGTCCGCGAGTACTCGGGCAAGCGGTACGTGCTCGAGGAATCGATCACCACCGATTTCGCATTGGTGCACGCGGCGATCGGGGACACCGAGGGCAACCTGGTGTTCAACATGGCGGCACGCAACTTCAACCCGCTCGCCGCGATGGCGGGCCGGGTGTGCATCGCGCAGGTGGAGACGCTGGTGCGGCCCGGTGTGCTGGATCCGGCGCAGGTCCATCTGCCGGGGATCTTCGTCGACCGCATCGTCGCAACGGGCGTGCAGGACAAACAGATCGAGAAGCGCACGGTGACGGCGCGGAAGGTGGCAGTGGTATGACCGTGTTGCCCGGTTCGGCCCTTCCGTCCGCTCCTCGCTCGTTCCTCGCTGCGATGCTCCGAAAGGACCTTCCCTCATGACCTCGACCCTGACAGTGGTCGGCTGGACCCGCGAGCAGATGGCGGCCAGGGCCGCGGCAGAGCTTTCGGCGGGCGAGTACGTCAACCTCGGCATCGGACTGCCGACCCTGATCCCGAATCACCTCCCGCCCGGGCTCGAGGTGGTCCTGCACAGCGAGAACGGGATCCTCGGTACCGGGGCATATCCGGACGAGGACGGAGTTGACGCGGATCTGATCAACGCGGGCAAAGAAACAGTGACCGTGAAGCCAGGCGCCTCGTTCTTCGACTCCGCCCTGTCGTTCGGGATGATCCGCGGTGGGCACATCGACACCGCGGTGCTCGGCGGGATGCAGGTGTCCGAGACCGGCGACCTGGCGAACTGGATGGTGCCCGGCGCGATGGTCAAGGGCATGGGCGGCGCGATGGACCTCGTCCACGGTGCCCGCAGGGTTCTCGTGCTGATGGAACACACCGACCGGTCGGGTGCATCGAAGATCGTGCGCGAGTGCACGCTGCCGCTCACCGGTCAGGGCGTGGTGCACCGGATCATCACCAACCTCGCTGTTCTCGATGTCACCGAGGCGGGTCTGGTGTTGCGCGAATGCGCACCCGGCGTGACGGAGGAGTCGGTGCGCGCGGCCACCGACGCGCCGCTCGCATAGGCCACCGACCACCTCCATCACGACAACCGAAAGTGAGTTCAGCGTGCTGAACCTGTCCATGCTCCTGGAAGACTCCGCCCGCCGATACCCCGACCGGGCGGCCCTTGTCCTCGACGGGGAGCGACTGACCTACGCGCAGCTCGACGCCCGTGCGAACCAGGTGGCGAACCTGTTGACCTCGCGGGGCATCGAGCCGGGAGACCGGGTCGCGCTCTCCTGCCCCAACCTGCCGCAGTTCCCGATCGTCTACTACGGGATCCTCAAGGCCGGCGCGGTGGTGGTCCCGCTCAACGTGATGCTCAAGGGCCGCGAAATCGCCTACCACCTTGCCGATTCGGGTGCGAAGGCGTACTTCTGCTTCGAGGGCACAGCGGACCTGCCGATGGGCGAGTTCGGCCGTGCCGGGTTCGACGCGACGGACCGGTGCAGGCAGATGTACCTGATCACCGCGGAACCCGGCGCTGTGGCACCGGTCGACGGCGTCACCACCCTTGCCGCCGCGCTGGAGGGCATGTCGCCGGAGGTGGAGTCGGTGGTCCGTGAGGCGGGCGACGCCGCGGTGATCCTGTACACCAGCGGCACCACTGGCAAGCCCAAGGGCGCCGAACTCACCCACTCCAACATGGTGATGAACGCGGCGACGGCGAATCGGCTGTTCGACAGCAACCCGGTCCGGCACGACAACTACCTGGTGACCCTCCCGCTGTTCCACTCCTTCGGGCAGACCGTCACCATGAACGCGGGCCTGTCGGTCGGTGCCACCCTGGTACTGCTGCCCCGATTCGAGGCCGCCGCGGCCCTGCGTCTGATGGTCGACGAGGCCATCACCGTGTTCGCGGGGGTTCCGACCATGTACTGGGCCCTGCTCGGCGCGCTCGACGACACAGTGGACGTCGACCGGATCGCGGGCACCATCCGCCGCGCCATCTCGGGCGGTGCGGCGCTGCCCGTCGAGATCCTGACCCGATTCGCCGAGAGATTCGGCGTGCAGATCCTCGAGGGGTACGGGCTGTCCGAGTCATCCCCGCTGGCCCTCTTCAGCGACCCCGAGCGGGACCCGCGTCCCGGATCGATCGGTGTGCCGGTCTGGGGCGTCGAAGCGCGGTTGATCGACGACAACTGGAACACCGTGTCGGGCGCCGACGAGGTCGGGGAGATCGCACTGCGGGGGCACAACATCATGGCGGGCTACCTCGATCGCCCCGAGGCCACCGCCGAGGCCATGCACAACGGATGGTTCCGGACGGGCGATCTCGCCCGCCGCGACGCCGACGGCTTCTACTACATCGTCGACCGCGCCAAGGACCTCATCGTGCGTGGCGGGTTCAACGTCTACCCGCGTGAGATCGAGGAGGTCCTGCTGACCCATGAGGCCGTCTCCCTCGTCGCCGTGATCGGCGTGCCACACGAGAGCCACGGCGAGGAGATCAAGGCGTTCGTCATCCTCGAGCCGAACGCGCAGATCACCGAGAGCGAACTGATCACCTGGTGCAAGGAACAGATGGCGAGCTACAAGTACCCGCGCTCGGTCGAGTTCGCCACCGTCCTGCCCATGACCGCCACCGGCAAGATCCTCAAGCGCGAACTCGCGGGGATGTCCGAACCCGCGCGCTGATCCAGCCGCGTGTACCGACACCGCCCTCACGGCGGTGCCGGGCGCTTCCTATGGTGTGAGGCGTGAATGAAACCATCGAGTTCCGCGGCGGAGCGGGGACCATCGCCGCCGACCGCTGGACGTCGGACGACGGGCTGGCAGGCCGCGGTGCGGTCCTGATGCTGCACGGCGGCGGTCAGACCCGTCACTCATGGAACCGGGCCGCGGCGACCCTGTCGCGCGACGGCTGGACCGTCTACACCCTCGACGCGCGCGGTCACGGCGACAGCGATTGGGCGCCGGACGGCGACTACCGGGTCGACGGCCTGGTCGACGACCTGCGCGGCGTCATCGACCAGCTCGGCGAGGCGCCGGTGCTCTTCGGGGCCTCCCTCGGCGGGATGACCGGGTTGATCGCGGAGGGGAGAACCCCGGACTGATGCGTGGCCTGGTCCTTGTCGACATCACGCCCAAGGTGGAACCCGAGGGCGTCAGGCGGATCGCCGACTTCATGCGGGGCAATCCCGACGGATTCGCCAGCCTCGACGAGGTCGCCGACGCGGTGGCCGCATACCAGCCGCACCGCACCAGGCCGTCGAACATCGATGGGCTGCGCCGGAACGTCCGGGAACGGTCGAACGGTCGCCTGTACTGGCACTGGGATCCCGCATTCGCCCGGCCGGGGGAGTGGGCGACGTCATCACCTCCGACCATCACGGCCGGATGGTCGCGGCGGCGAGGGCCGTCGAGGTGCCCACGCTGCTTGTGCACGGCGGCAAGTCGGACATCGTCAGCACCGACGGGGTCGAGGAACTGCTCGGGTTGATCCCGCACGCCACCGCGGTCAACGTCTCGGCCGCGGGTCACATGGTCGCGGGGGACGACAATGCCGTGTTCACCATGGAGGTCGGCGGCTTTCTCGACGGCCTGGCGTAAGTGTTGACGCCGGTGACGGTCATCCAAAAGGATGTAGCTCGCCCCTGACCCTCGGGCGGTCACGACGCCCGGTTCCGGGCACCAAAAGGAGATACGCAATGGCCTTTGCAGGCAATGTCGATGAGCTGGCTCTGTTGCAGTCGGTGCGACTGAAGGGTTCGGTGTCGGCACCGGTACTGGCCGTGCAGCTCGGGGTCACCGAGTCCTCGGCGCAGGCCGCGCTCGATGCGCTTGTCGCGGCGGGCCGCGCCTCCGATTCCGGCGACGCCGGGGTCTCGCTCACCGACGCGGGGGTGAGCGAGCTCGAGGATCAGCTCGACGCCGAGCGCGTCTCCATCGACGAGGACCTGTTCGCGGAGGTCGTCGAGCGCTTCGAGCCGCTCGACGAGGAATTCGCCGAGCTGACCGAGGACGACGTCGACTCGCTCGTCGACCTGGACCGCCGCGCGTCGGACGTGTTCGACGACGTCTCCGCGTACGTGCCCCGACTGGCCAGGTACCAGGAGCTGCTCGCGGATTCCCTCGATCGGGTGAAGTCGGGCGATTCGTTCTCGGACACCTACGCGGTGGTGTGGTCGGAGCTGCGCCGCGAGATTCTCAGCGCCTCCGCACAGTAGCCCGAAAGTGGCGTGGCTCACGCCACCCCCTTTCGGGGTAGTCGTCACGTGAGCCACGTCACTACCTTTCCTCGCAGTCGGTGACGCCCAAACCGGGCATCACTCTTGGCTCGAGAAGAGGAACACATGACGACAGTGTCGCCAGTAGAAGGAACGGTGATCGCCGCGCCCCCGCGCACCAGCGTGCGCCGGGTGGCCATCGCGAGTTGCATCGGCACCACCATCGAGTTCTACGACTTCTTCATCTACGGGACGGCCGCGGCGCTGGTGTTCCCGAAGGTGTTCTTCCCGGCATTGGGGTCGACAGCAGGAACGGTCGCCTCGTTCGCGACCTTTGCCGTCGCGTTCATCGCCCGGCCCGTCGGCGCGATGCTGTTCGGCCACTACGGCGACCGGATCGGCCGCAAGAAGACCCTGATCTCGACGCTGCTCCTGATGGGCATCTCGACCCTGCTCATCGGTCTGCTGCCGAGCGCCTCCACGATCGGGGTCGCGGCCCCGCTGATCCTCGTGCTGCTCCGTTTCGGGCAGGGCTTCGCGGTCGGCGGCGAGTGGGCAGGCGCGACGCTGTTGACCGCCGAGTACGCACCGCCGGGCAAACGCGGCCTGTACGCGATGTTCCCGCAGCTCGGCCCCGCCATCGCCTTCATCCTCTCCAGCAGCACCTTCCTCATCACAGGGGCCGTGCTCGGCGACTCGAACGAGACCTTCCTGAACTGGGGTTGGCGTGTGCCGTTCCTGTTCTCCATCGTCCTGGTCGGCATCGGCCTGTACATGCGCCTCGCCATCGAGGAGACCCCGGTGTTCCGCGCCAACCAGGCGCAGCGGGCACTCGACGGGCCGGATGCGGCCCCCAGGACCCTGCCGTTCCTCGACGCGTGGCGCTACCAGCGCAAGGAGATCCTGCTCTCCGCAGGCGCCCTGGCCACGCTGTTCGCCTTCTTCTACCTCGGCACGGCCTTCCTCACCAGCTACGGAACCAAGACGCTCGGCTTCAGCCGTCCGTTCGTGCTGATGGTCGGCATCGCCTCCGCCGTCGTCTTCGGCATCGCGATCATCGTCTCCGCGCTCTACTCGGACCGGATCGGTCGCCGCAAGGTGATCATGGCGTCCTGCGTCGCCGCGCTGGTCTGGGCGCTTGCCCTGTTCCCCATCCTCGACACCGGATCGCCCGTCGCGTTCGTGATCGGCATGTTCGGCACGCTCGCCATCTTCGGCGTCGCCTACGGCCCCTGCGGTGCGCTGCTGCCCGAGATGTTCCAGACGCGGTACCGCTACACCGGCGCGGGCCTTGGCTACAACCTGGCGGGCGTGCTCGGTGGCGCCATCCCGCCGCTGATCGCCGCGCCGCTCGCCTCCACCTACGGCAGCTTCGCGATCGGTCTGATGCTGGCCGGACTGTCGGTGCTGAGCTTCTTCTGCACCAAGGCCCTTGTCGAGACCAAGGACCACGCGCTCTAGCCACCCGCGGGCGGGGTGTCCGGACCTTGGACAGTTACGGTCACCCCGCACCATCGACTATGTCGTAGGTCACATCCGCACGAGTAGGTTCGACCACGGGAGGGCTCGCACCGGCGGGCCCTCCCCGAGGCGCTCACCGGCGCCCAGGAGAGGAATCACATGAGCACCACACTGCCCAGCTACGCCTCGGGAGTCTGGGATGCCCCCATGCTGGGCGACACCATCGGGGACAACTTCGATCGGACGGTCGCGGCGCACGGCGACCGCGACGCGCTCGTGGACCGGCCCTCGGGCAGGCGATGGACCTACGCCGAGCTCGCCGCCGACGTGAACGGTGTCGCGGCTGGCCTGCTGCAGCGCGGGGTCGGCATGGGCGACCGGGTGGGCATCTGGGCCCCGAACTGCCCGGAGTGGACGCTGATCCAGTTCGCCACCGCGAAGATCGGCGCGATCCTGGTGAACATCAACCCCGCCTACCGGTCGCACGAATTGCAGTACGTGCTCGAGCAGGCGGGCATCAAGATGCTGGTCGCCGCGGCGAGCTTCAAGAGCTCCGACTACGCCGGGATGATCGAGACGGTCCGGCCGCAGTGCGCCGACCTGGAATCGGTGATCCTGCTCGGCAGCACGGATTGGCAGGCGCTGGTCGCGGATGGGACCGCAGCCCAGTCCGCCGACCCGTCGAGGCTGGCGACGGCGCAGTCCAAGCTCTCCGCGGACGACCCGATCAACATCCAGTACACCTCGGGCACAACGGGATTCCCGAAAGGTGCGACACTCAGTCACCACAACATCCTCAACAACGGATTCTTCGTCGGCGAGCTGTGTCACTACACCGAGGCGGACCGGGTGTGCATCCCGGTGCCGTTCTACCACTGCTTCGGCATGGTGATGGGCAACCTCGCGTGTACCACCCACGGCGCGACCATGGTGATCCCCGGCCCCGCGTTCGATCCGAAGGCCACCCTCGAGGCCGTGCAGGCCGAGCGGTGCACCTCCCTGTACGGGGTGCCGACGATGTTCATCGCCGAGCTCGCCGATCCGGACTTCGCGAGCTACGACCTGTCGAGCCTGCGCACCGGGATCATGGCCGGTTCGCCGTGCCCGGTCGAGGTGATGAAGCAGGTGATCGAGCAGATGGGGATGGCGGAGGTGTCCATCTGTTACGGCATGACCGAGACCTCGCCGGTCTCGCTGCAGACCCGCTCCGATGACACGATCGAGCAGCGGGTGTCCACCGTCGGCCGGGTGGGTCCGCACCTGGAGGTCAAGATCGTCGACCCGGCAACGGGGCTGACGCTGCCCCGGGGGCAGGCGGGCGAGCTGTGCACGCGCGGCTACTCGGTGATGCTCGGGTACTGGGAGAACCCGGAGAAGACGTCCGAGGCCATCGACACGGCCCGGTGGATGCACACCGGCGACATCGGGGTGATGGACGCCGACGGCTACGTCGCCATCACCGGCCGGATCAAGGACATGGTGATCCGCGGCGGCGAGAACATCTATCCCCGTGAGATCGAGGAATTCCTCTACTCACATCCGGACATTCTCGACGCCCAGGTGATAGGTGTGCCGGACGCGAAGTACGGCGAGGAACTGATGGTGTGGATCCGGATGCGTGAGGGCGCGCCGGAGCTGGACGCGGACTCGGTGCGGGCCTTCTGCACGGGGAAGCTGGCGCACTACAAGATCCCGAGGTATGTCCATGTCGTGGACGAGTTCCCGATGACGGTGACCGGAAAGATCCGCAAGATCGACATGCGCGAGCAGTCCGCCCAGCTGATCGGCCAGGGCTAGGCGGGCCGGCCGATGAACCCCGGCGAGACGAGCGGGCGGGAACCGGTCCGGCCCGAGATAGCGCTGTCCTGGAAGCGATCCGCGCTGAGTGGCGTCGGCCCGGGGGACGGGTTCGACGCGGACCCGGCGACCGACCTGGACCTCTCCAGCCGGCTACTGCGGGCCGCGCGCCCGATCCTCGACGAGGTCGCGATCCAGATCGCGGGCACCGGGCTGTGCCTCCTGCTCGCCGACCGGGACTGCCGGATCGTGGCGCGGGTGTTCGACAACCATCAGGTCGAGCGGAAGATGGAGAAGCTCGGTGCGGTGATCGGCTCGCGGTTCGGTGAGGACACCGCGGGCACCAACGCGATCGGTACCCCGGTCGAGGTGCGGCGCGGGATCGTCATCAACGGGGAGGAGCACTACCTGGAGCGCCTGAAGGGGCTGAGCTGCTACGGGCATCCGATCCTGCATCCGGTGACGCACCGGGTCGAGGGAATCCTGGACATGACCTGCATTGCCCCGCAGGTCAACTCGCTGTTCGCGCCTTTTCTGCAGCGCGCCGCGGCGGACATCGAGCGGCGCCTGCTCGAGGGTTCGCGGGCGTCGGAGCAGCGGTTGGTGGACGCGTTCCAGCGGGTCTCGCCGCAACGCCATGTCGCCGTCGCCGCGATCGGCGAGGACATCCTGCTGAGCAACCGGACCGCGCTCGATCTCCTCGACGTGGCCGACCACGCCGCGCTGCGCGGGCTCGCGGCCGACCTGCTGCCGGACCAGTCCCGCACGGTGAATCTCGAACTGGCCTCCGGCCAGCTGGCGAAGGTGCAGGCCGACCGGATCGCCGGAACGAACGGGGCACACTGTTTCTGGTCGAGCAGGTGCATCGACCACACGTACCGATCCGGCGCCGTGCCGACCGTGCGGGGGTCGTGGACCGGGCGCGATCGGAGTTGCGACGGGTGCGCGCGACCGCCGAGTCCGTTGCGATCGTCGGCGAGTCCGGTTCGGGCCGCACCACGGCCGTGCGCGATCTCGCAGGCGTCGACACCGTGCGCTGGACGGATGCCTCGCGGATACCGATAGTGGGGCAGGGTCGATGGTTGTCGGCGCTGCTGGAGCAGGCATCGACGTCGGGTGGTGTGCTGGCCGTCGAACACGCGCACCTGTTGCCCGCGTCGATACTTCCCGTGGTCACGGACCTCCTGGTCGCCGAGGGTGGACCTCGGATGGTGCTGACGAGCAGTCCGATCGAGGATCTTCCCCCGGCGGCAGCGGCGATGATCGCGCGGTGCCCCGAACGCATCGCGGTGCCTCCGCTCCGTCAGCGGCTCGGCGAACTGCCGGAGATCGCCCAGGCGATGCTCGACGAGATCGAGCCCGGGCTGAGCCTGACCTCGACCGCGCTCGAGGCGCTGGTGGCGGGGGAGTGGCCGGGCAACCTGACCGAGTTGCGGGTGGTGCTCACCAGGACGGCGCGCGACCGTACGAGCACCAGGCTCGGGCTCGCGGATCTGCCCGACGCGTACCGGACCAGCTCGCGCGTCTCGCGCCTCGCGGGCCGCGAGCGTGCGGAACGCCAGGCGATCATCGATGCCTTGCAGGAATGCGGCGGAAACAAGGTGCATGCCGCCGCGAAGCTCGGAATCAGCCGTAGCACACTGTATTCGAGAATCCGTGCGCTCGAGGTGACGCCCTAGGGCTGTCCGGAAGTCGCACAGTTATCCGCATCGGAACCGGCGAAGTATGGCGTGCATCACACACCAACTCTCGCAGGAGGAACCGATGACGGCGATCGCCGATTTCCCGCTCAAGTCCGAGGTGCAGGGGTTCTTGACCGGCGGCCCGAAGAAGCTGCTGATCGGCGGCGAATGGACCCCGGCCGCCTCGGGTCGCACCTTCCCGACCTACGACCCCGCGACCGGGAACGCACTGACCGAGGTCGCGCACGGTCAGGCCGAGGACGTCGACCGGGCGGTTCGCGCCGCGCGGGCGGCGTTCGACGACGGCCCGTGGCCCGGGATGAAGCCGAACGAGCGCGAGCGGCTGCTCTGGCGCGTCGGTGACATCCTCAGCGAGCGGGCAGAGGAGTTCGGTCAGCTCGAGGCGCTAGACAACGGCAAGTCGGCGGGCATCGCGTCCGCGGTCGATGTCGCCTGGGCCGCGGACGTGTTCCGCTACTACGCCGGCTGGGCAACCAAGATCGAGGGCAGCACGGTCAACGTGTCGATGCCCTTTGCACCGGGTGCCCAGTTCCACGCCTACACGCTGCGCGAGCCGGTGGGCGTGTGCGGGCTGATCGTGCCGTGGAACTTCCCGCTGCTGATGGCCTCGTGGAAGCTGGCGCCGGCACTCGCGGCAGGCAACACGGTCATCCTCAAGCCCGCCGAGCAGACGCCGCTGACGGCGCTGTTGCTCGGTGAGGTGTTCCAGGAGGCCGGCTTCCCGCCCGGCGTCGTGAACATCATCAGTGGATTCGGCGACGCGGGCGCCGCGCTGTCCGCGCACGACGACGTCGACAAGATCGCCTTCACCGGCTCCACCGAGGTCGGGAAGAAGATCGTCGATGCCGCCAAGGGCAACCTGAAGAAGGTCTCGCTCGAACTCGGCGGCAAGAGCCCCAACATCGTCTTCGCGGACGCCGATTTCGATGCCGCCGTTGAGGGTTCGCTCAATGCCTGGCTGTTCAACCACGGTCAGTGCTGCGTCGCCGGGACGCGGCTGTTCGTCGAGGACAAGATCTTCGACGAGTTCACCCATGCGGTCGCGGACGCGGCGAGTCAGGTGAAGATCGGACCCGGTCTCGACCCGGCGACCCAGCTGGGCCCGCTCGTCTCGCAGGAGCAGTTCGACAAGGTGACCGGCTATCTGCGCGAGGGTCTCGCGGACGGCGCCCGGGCGCTGACCGGCGGCAAGCGGTGGGGCGAGACCGGCTACTTCGTCGAGCCGACCGTCTTCGTGGACGTCAAGCCGGAGTTCAGCATCGTCCGCGAGGAGATCTTCGGCCCCGTGGTCGCGGCGCTGCCGTTCAACGCCGAGGCAGGCGTCGCCGCTGCCGCGAACGACTCGATCTACGGCCTGGCAGCGGGAATCTGGACCCGCGACATCTCCAAGGCACACCGCACCGCGCGGCAGATCAAGGCCGGCTCCGTGTGGATCAACCAGTACAACGGCTTCGACACCGCGATGCCCTTCGGCGGATACAAGCAGTCCGGCTGGGGCCGCGAGCTGGGGGCGGCCGGACTCGACGCCTACACCATCACCAAGTCCGTCAACATCGCGCTCTGACAACAACTTACGAGGAGAAACCATGAAGACGACCGCAGCCGTGCTCCTGGAGCCCGGAAAGCCGTTCGAGTTGATGGAGCTCGAACTGGACGGACCCGGTCCGGGCGAGGTGTTGATCAAGTACACCGCCGCGGGCCTGTGCCACTCGGACCTGCACCTGACGGACGGCGACCTGCCGCCGCGCTATCCGATCGTCGGTGGGCACGAGGGATCGGGGATCATCGAGGAGGTCGGGCCGGGCGTCACGAAGGTCAAGCCCGGCGACCACGTGGTGTGCAGCTTCATCCCGAACTGTGGCACCTGCCGCTACTGCTCGACGGGCAGGCAGAACCTGTGCGACATGGGCGCCACCATCCTGGAGGGTTCGATGCCGGACGGCACCTTCCGGTTCCACTCCAAGGGAACAGATTTCGGTGCCATGTGCATGCTCGGCACGTTCGCCGAGCGGGCCACCATCTCGCAGCACTCGGTGGTCAAGGTGGACGACTGGCTGCCGTTGGAGACCGCGGTGCTCGTCGGCTGCGGGGTCCCCTCGGGGTGGGGAACCGCGGTCAACGCGGGCAACCTGCACGCGGGTGACACCGCCGTCATCTACGGCATCGGCGGCCTGGGCATCAACGCCGTGCAGGGCGCGGTCAGCGCGGGCTGCAAGTACGTGGTCGTCGTCGATCCGGTGGCCCTCAAGCGCGAGACCGCGCTGAAGTTCGGCGCCACCCATGCCTTCGCCGACGCGGCGAGCGCCGCCGAGAAGGTGAACGAACTGACCTGGGGCCAGGGCGCCGATGCCGCCCTGATCCTGGTCGGCACCGTGGACGAGGAGGTCGTGTCCGCGGCGACAGCGGTGATCGGGAAGGGCGGCACCGTCGTCATCACGGGGCTGGCCGATCCGGCGAAGCTCACCGTGCAGGTGTCCGGCTGCGACCTGACGCTCAACCAGAAGACCATCAAGGGCTCGTTGTTCGGGTCCATGAATCCGCAGTACGACATCGTCAAGCTGCTGCGGCTCTACGACGCGGGCCAGCTCAAGCTCGACGAGCTGATCACCACGCAGTACCGCCTCGAGGACGTCAACAAGGGCTACGAGGACCTGCGCAGCGGCAAGAACATCCGCGGGTGATCGTGCACGCCTGACCGGTGGACGCCGGTTCCCTCGACCGGCCCGCGCCCGGCGGTACCCCGCTCTCCTGACCGCAGGAGAGCGGGGTACCGCCCGTCTGGGGCCGTAAGGGTTCCTACTGCGACGTCACCGTGTCACTATCAAGATCGACAACCCAGCACGCGCTCGCGCGACTGAGGTGGCACGAGAGGAGCCCATAATGATCGGCGACATCATCGGCACCATCATCTTCGGCGCGGTCATCGGCGTGCTCGCACGCTTGGTGATCCCTGGCAAGCAGGCAATGGGATGGGTCATCACCGTCCTGCTCGGCATCGCCGGTGCACTCATCGGGTACTGGATCTGGGACATGATCAGCGACACCGGCGACACGTCGGGCATCGACTGGTGGCGCTGGATCATCAGCATCGCGGCAGCGGCCGCGCTGGCCCTCGGCTACACCGCGTTGACGAGGAAGCAGTAGCCGCGACCGGCGTGCCACCGTGGCGTCGGCGTCCGCTCCGATCCGGGTAGCGACTCGGTGGTAGTGGACGTCGGCCGCCGGACGTTTGTCTTCGCGGTGCTGCTCGCGGCCCTTGCCGGGTACGTCGATGCCATGGGGTACATCACCCTTGGCGGGTTCTTCGTCTCGTTCATGAGCGGGAACTCCACCCGCATGGCTGTCGGTGCGGTCGACGGCCACTGGCACGTCGCGGCGGTCGGCGCCGCGGTCATCGGGCTGTTCGTGCTCGGCGTGGTGCTGGGGTCGGTGCTGGGGCGGATTGCTCGCGCACGCCGCAGATCGGTGGTGATGTGCCTCGTCGCGGGCCTGCTGGTGGCGGCGGTGACGGCCTCGGCCCTCGGCCCGCGGCAGGTCGTCATCGCCGCGCTGGCACTGGCGATGGGGGCCGAGAACACCGTGTTCGAGCGGACCGGCGAGTCGTCGATCAGCCTCACCTACATGACCGGCACGCTGGTCAAGCTGGGGCAGCGCATCGCAGCGGCGCTGACCGGCGGGCCGCGGTGGGAATGGGTGCGGTTCGCCGGGCTGTGGCTCGGCCTGGTGCTCGGGGTGGCCGCTGGCGCGGCGGTGCACCGCGGGGTCGGGCTGGCCGGACTGTGGGCGGCGGTCGCGTTGGCTCTGCTGCTCGCGGTGCTGTTCGCGCGCGATCGGCTCAGCGCGGAGCGTGACATCCCATCGATCGGGCCGTAACCCGTAGCCGGCCCGCGCACGGCTTTTGTCGAGGACGCACAGGGTTTGGCCACCCAAAGGGGGTGCGACCTTGTGAAGGGGAGTGCGTCCGTTTGCGAGGGCGGCGAGGGCGGCGAGGTCGGCCTCAGACCCCGGGCGCGAGTGCCGCCGCCGTCATCGCGCGCAGCACCGCCCGGGTGTGGGCGGGAGCGGACGGGTTCACGCTGTGCGGGGTGGAGTTGATCAGGCCGAACGTCGCGTGCGCCTTGATCCGGGCATCCGACTCGGCCAGCTCCGGGTCGAACTTCCGCAGGACCTCGACCCACACCTCGACGTAGCGGCGCTGGAACTGCCGGACCTGCCTGCGCTCGGCCGCAGGCAGCGACTCCAGGTCGCGGTCCTGCACGCGAATGAGGTCGGGCTCGCCGAGCGCGAAGTCGAGGTGGAACTCGATCAGGCCCGCGAGCGCCTCGTCCGCGGTCGAGGCCGCGTCGGCGACGGCGATACCGCCCTCGAGCAGGCGACGGCTGATGTCGACCAGCAGCTCGACCAGCAGCGCCTCCTTGTTGGGGAAGTGCCGGTAGACGGCGGGGCCGCTGATCCCGACCGCGGATCCGAGGTCCTCGAGACGAACCCCGGCAAAACCACGCTCGGCGATAAGGCGGGCGGCCGCCTGCAGGAGCTGCCGACGGCGATCGGCCTTCGCGCGACCGCGCTTGGTCAGCGCCGAATCGTCGGTTGTCACGTCGGCACCTCCCTTCAACCTGTGGGTCTGGACAACTCAGTTAATCATAGTTATCTTAGATTCGGTTATTGGCAATTAACTGACCGCGAACCGATCTGAGCAGACAGGGCGACGACATGACCATCGACGGGGAGCGCAACCGGGGCGAGCACGTACGCCTGGTGACCGAGCTGCGCGAGCGGCTCGCGACCGCTGCGCTCGGCGGCAGTGAGCAATCGCGACAACGCCACGTGAGCAGGGGCAAGCTGCTGCCGCGCGAGCGGGTGGACACCCTGCTTGATCCGGGCAGCCCGTTCCTCGAGTTCTCGCCGCTGGCCGCGAACGGCATGTACGACGACGAGTGCCCAGGCGCCGGTGTGATCGCCGGTATCGGCCGGGTCTCCGGCCGCGAGTGCGTCATCGTGGCCAACGACGCCACCGTCAAGGGCGGCACCTACTACCCGATGAGCGTGAAGAAGCACCTGCGCGCGCAGGAGATCGCGCTGCAGAACAACCTGCCGTGCCTCTACCTGGTCGACTCCGGCGGCGCCTTCCTGCCCCGTCAGGACGACGTCTTCCCCGATCGCGAGCACTTCGGCCGCATCTTCTTCAATCAGGCCAACCTGAGCGCCAAGGGCATCCCGCAGATCGCGGCGGTGATGGGCTCCTGCACCGCGGGCGGCGCCTATGTCCCGGCGATGAGCGACGAGGCCGTCATCGTGCGCAACCAGGGCACCATCTTCCTCGGCGGCCCGCCGCTGGTGAAGGCGGCGACCGGCGAGGTCGTCACGGCCGAGGACCTGGGCGGCGGTGACCTGCACTCGAAGGTCTCCGGCGTCACCGATCACCTCGCCGAGGACGATCAGGACGCGCTGCGCATCGTGCGCCGGATCGTCGCGACCTTCGGCCCGCGCACGGACCGGCCCTGGGACGTGATCCCGACGGTCGAGCCAACCGCACCGCAGGAGGAGCTCTACGACGTCGTCCCGACGGACCCGCGCACCCCGTACGACGTGCACGAGGTGATCACCCGGATCGTGGACGGCGGCGGCGTCGGCGGTGCCGACAAATCGCACTTCCAGGAGTTCAAGGCCGAGTACGGCAAGACC
Organism: Rhodococcus sp. MTM3W5.2; assembly: GCF_001984015.1. Classification (NCBI taxonomy): domain Bacteria; kingdom Bacillati; phylum Actinomycetota; class Actinomycetes; order Mycobacteriales; family Nocardiaceae; genus Rhodococcus; species Rhodococcus sp. MTM3W5.2. The sequence goes on from NZ_CP019572.1 coordinate 1,359,828, forward strand.
CTGGTCACCGGCTTCGCTCACATCCACGGGCACCCGGTCGGCATCGTCGCCAACAACGGCGTGCTCTTCGCCGAGTCCGCGATGAAGGGCGCCCACTTCATCGAGCTGTGCGACAAGCGCAGCGTGCCGCTGGTGTTCCTGCAGAACATCGCCGGGTTCATGGTCGGCCGCGACTACGAGGCGGGCGGCATCGCCAAGCACGGCGCCAAGATGGTGACCGCGGTGGCGTGCGCGCGCGTCCCCAAGCTCACGGTGGTGATCGGCGGCTCCTACGGCGCGGGCAACTACTCGATGTGTGGACGCGCCTACTCGCCCCGGTTCCTGTGGATGTGGCCGAACGCGCGGATCTCGGTGATGGGCGGCGAGCAGGCTGCCTCGGTGCTGGCCACCGTCCGCAGCGACCAGCTCGACGCCTCGGGCAAGCCCTGGTCGGCCGAGGACGAGGAGTCATTCAAGGCGCCGATCCGGGCGCAGTACGAGGCCCAGGGCAACCCCTACTATTCGACCGCCCGACTGTGGGACGATGGAATCATCGACCCCGCGGACACCAGAACTGTTCTAGGACTGGCACTTTCGTCGTGCGCTCAGGCGCCGCTCGAGCCGGTCTCCTACGGCGTCTTCAGGATGTGAGTGAGATGACTGAATTTTCCACCGTTCTCGTCGCCAACCGCGGCGAGATCGCGGTCCGCGTCATCCGCACCCTGCGTGCCATGGGCATCCGCTCGGTGGCGGTGTACAGCGAGGCGGACGCAGGCGCACGACACGTGCGCGAGGCCGACACCGCGGTCCTGCTCGGACCCGCGGCGGCGCGCGAGAGCTACCTCGACATCGCGAAGGTGGTCGACGCGGCGAAGCGAACGGGTGCCCAGGCAGTGCACCCCGGCTACGGATTCCTCTCCGAGAACGCGGCCTTCGCGGCCGCCCTCGAGGACGCAGGCATCGCCTTCCTCGGGCCCTCCGCCCGGGCCATCGAGGTCATGGGCGACAAGATCACCGCCAAGAACGCGGTGGCCGAGTTCGACGTCCCGGTTGTGCCCGGCATCGCCCGGCCCGGACTGACCGACGCCGAGCTGATCGCCGCGGCCGAGGACATCGGCTACCCGGTTCTCGTGAAGCCGTCCGCGGGCGGCGGCGGCAAGGGCATGCGCCTGGTCGAGGAGCCGGACAAGCTCGCAGGCGCGCTGGCCAGCGCGCGTCGCGAGGCCGCATCCGCCTTCGGCGACGACACCCTGTTCCTTGAGCGGTTCGTGCTGCGCCCCCGGCACATCGAGGTGCAGATCCTCGCCGACACCCACGGCAACGTCGTGCACCTCGGCGAGCGCGAGTGCAGCCTGCAGCGTCGTCACCAGAAGGTCATCGAGGAGGCGCCATCGCCGCTGCTCGACGAGGCCACCCGAGCCCGGATCGGCGAGGCGGCCTGCAACACCGCGCGGAGCGTCGACTACACCGGCGCAGGGACCGTGGAGTTCATCGTCTCCGCGGACCGCCCCGACGAGTTCTTCTTCATGGAGATGAACACCCGCCTGCAGGTCGAGCACCCGGTCACGGAGATGGTCACCGGGCTCGACCTGGTCGAGTGGCAGGTCCGGGTGGCCGCAGGCGAGAAGCTCGGCATCTCCCAGGACGAGATCACCATGACCGGCCACGCCATCGAGGCCCGCGTCTACGCCGAGGACCCCGCCCGCGGCTTCCTGCCGACGGGAGGACTGGTCCTCGACGTCGTGGAGCCGTCCGGCCCCGGTATCCGGGTTGATTCGGGCCTGCGGGCGGGCACCGAGGTCGGCAGCGACTACGACCCGATGCTGTCGAAGGTCATCGCGCACGCCGCCGACCGCGCCGGGGCGCTGCGCAAGCTCGACCGGGCGCTCGCCGACACCGCGGTTCTCGGCGTGGTCACCAACATCGACTTCGCGCGGTTCCTGCTCGCGGACCCAGACGTCGTCGCGGGCGCCCTCGACACCGGCCTGCTCGACCGCAGGCTCGAGGACTATGTCGCGGCCGACGCCTCGGACGTGCAGTTCGTCGCTGCGGGCGCGTACCGGTGGCTGACGCGCTGGCCGCAGGGCGCCCAGGCCGACCTGTGGGAGCGGCCGACCGGCTGGCGCGTCGGTACCCCGGCGCCGACCAGCATCCGCCTCGCCTCGCCTGCCCGTACCGACCACGTTCGGATCGTCGGCACGCCCGGCGATGCGCTGGTGTCGATGGAGGACGGTGAAACACGAAGGCTGACCGCATCATTGGACGGTTCCACGTTGTCCGTCGCGGTGGACGGACTGCGGGCGAGTTACCTGGTGGCGGCCCACGACGGTCACATCTGGCTCTCGGGCTCCGACGGGACCGCGGTCCTGCGCGAGGTTCGGGAGGTCAGCGTCCGCACGGGTGACGCGCACGCGGGGGAGGCCGAGATCACCAGCCCGATGCCGGGCGCGGTCATCGCGGTCGGTGTGGAGCACGGCGCGACCGTCGCCGCGGGTACCGCGGTGGTCGTGGTCGAGGCGATGAAGATGGAGCACTCGCTGACCTCTCCCATCGACGGCACCGTCGAGCTGCTCGTCGCGGCGGGCGACCAGGTGAAGGTCGACCAGATCCTCGCTCGCGTGATCCCGCACGCACCCGAAACATCCGATAACTCAGGACAACCCGAACTCGCAGAGACGACCACGAAGGGCGCCGCGTCATGACCGATTACCTCTCCTCCGGATCGCTGCCCGACGAGTACCAGCAGCTCGCAAAGGTGGTCCGCGACTTCGCGCAGACCGTCGTCGCGCCGGTCGCAGCAGAACACGACGCGAACCACACCTTCCCTTACGAGGTCGTCGCGGGGATGGCCGAGCTGGGCCTGTTCGGCCTGCCCTTCTCCGAGGAGTACGGCGGACAGGGCGGCGACTACTTCGCGCTCTGCCTCGCCCTCGAGGAGCTCGGCAAGGTAGACCAGTCCGTGGCCATCACCCTGGAAGCGGGCGTCTCGCTCGGTGCGATGCCGATCTACCGCTTCGGTAACGAGGCGCAGAAGCAGGAGTGGCTGCCGCAGCTCACGAGCGGCAAGGCGCTGGCCGCGTTCGGCCTCACCGAGCCGGGAGCGGGCAGCGACGCAGGCGGCACCAGGACCACCGCGAAGGAAGACGGCGGCGACTGGATCATCAACGGCAACAAGCAGTTCATCACCAACTCCGGCACCGACATCACCCGCCTGGTCACCGTCACCGCGGTCACCGGCGAGAAGGAGAACGGGAAGAAGGAGATCTCCACCATCCTGGTGCCGACCTCCACGCCGGGATTCACCGCGGAGCCGGCGTACAACAAGGTCGGCTGGAACGCCTCCGACACCCACCCGCTGACCTTCCAGGATGTTCGGGTGCCGCAGGAGAACCTGCTGGGCGAGCGCGGGCGTGGCTACGCGAACTTCCTGCGCATCCTCGACGAGGGCCGGATCGCGATCGCGGCGCTGAGCGTCGGTGCCGCGCAGGGCTGCGTGGACGAATCGGTCAAGTACGCCAAGGAGCGCGAGGCGTTCGGCAAGCCGATCGGCGCCAACCAGGCCATCGCCTTCAAGATCGCGCGGATGGAGGTGCGCGCGCACGTCGCCCGCACCGCGTACTACGACGCGGCCGCACTCATGCTGGCGGGCAAGCCCTTCAAGAAGCAGGCCTCCATCGCCAAGCTGATCGCCAGCGAGGCCGCGATGGACAACGCCCGCGACGCCACCCAGATCTTCGGCGGCTACGGCTTCATGAACGAGTACCCGGTCGCCCGCCACTACCGGGACAGCAAGATCCTCGAGATCGGCGAGGGCACCACCGAGGTGCAGCTGATGCTGATCGCGCGCGAGGCCGGGCTGTGAGCCAGCCGGACCGCAAGAGGGTCGTCCAGCGCGGGCTCTGGTTCGAGGAGTTCGAGACCGACGTCGTCTACGAGCACCGCCCCGGTCGCACCATCACCGAGGCGGACAACGTCCTGTTCACCACGCTGACGATGAACACCCAGGCGCTGCACCTGGACGCCGCGTTCAGCGAGCAGTTGCCGCCGTTCAACCAGCGGCTGGTGAACTCGATGTTCACGCTGTCCACCCTGGTCGGCCTGTCGGTCGCGCAGCTCACCCAGGGCACGATCGTCGCGAACCTCGGGTTCTCCGAGATCTCCTTCCCCAAGCCGCTCTTCCACGGCGACACCATGTACGCCGAGACGGTGATCACCGACAAGCGGGAGTCGAAGAGCAGGCCGGGCGAGGGCATCATCACCCTTGCGCACACCGCGCGGAACCAGCACGGCGACGTGGTGGCGATCGCGGTCCGTAAGACGCTTGTCAGGAAGAGGCCGTCATGACAGCGAATTCCGGTCACTCCTCGGGGTGGGCACCGCCCGGCCCGGCCTGGCTCTTCTGCCCGGCGGATCGGCCGGAGCGCTACGCGAAGGCCGCGGCCGCCGCGGACGTCGTCATCCTCGACCTCGAGGACGGGGTCGCCCCCGCGGACAAGGCGGCCGCCCGACGCGCGCTGATCGACACCCCGCTCGACCCCGAGCGCACCGTGGTGCGGATCAACGCGGCTGGCACCGAGGATCAGGCGCTCGACCTGGAGGCGCTGCTGCAGACCCGCTACCCGAGGGTGATGCTGCCCAAGTGCGAGTCGGCGGAACAGGTGCGCTCACTCGCCCCGCGCGAGGTGATCGCCCTGATCGAGTCCCCGCTCGGCGCCCTGACTGTTGCCGAGTCCGCACAGGTCGCGAACGCGATCGGGGTGATGTGGGGCGCGGAGGACCTGGTCGCGGCGCTCGGCGGGAACGCGAGCCGCCATACCGACGGCTCCTATCGCGATGTGGCCAGGCACGTGCGCTCCTGCTCGCTGCTGGCGGCCAAGGCACACGGCCGGTTCGCGCTGGATTCGGTCTACCTCGACATCAAGGACCTCGATGGTCTGCGCGCGGAGTCCCTCGACGCCGTCGCGGTCGGGTTCGACGCCAAGGTGGCCATCCATCCGAGTCAGGTCGCCGTGATCCGGTCCGCCTACGAACCCAGCGCGGAGGACCTCGCCTGGGCGCGCAGGGTGCTCGCCGCGGTGTCGGAGGAGCGCGGGGTCTTCGCGTTCGAGGGGAAGATGGTGGACGCGCCGGTGCTTCGGCACGCGGAGGCGATCGTGCGCCGGAGTGAATCGTTGTGAACAGTTCAGTCGCCGAGAAATCTGAAGGTGCTGAGAAATGTGAAGGGAACAGCAAGCTGATGTCCGAGTCCACTGTCATCGTCGCCGGAGCCCGTACCCCGATGGGGCGGCTCCTCGGTTCGCTGAAGGGATTCTCCGGGTCCGATCTCGGTGGCATCGCGATCAAGGGTGCCCTGGAGAAGGCGGGGGTCGCGCCCGAGAGCGTCGAGTACGTGATCATGGGCCAGGTGCTCACCGCGGGCGCCGGCCAGATGCCCGCGCGGCAGGCGGCCGTTGCGGCGGGCATCCCGATGGACGTGCCCGCGTTGTCGATCAACAAGGTGTGTCTCTCGGGTGTCGACGCGATCGCGCTGGCCGACCAGCTGATCCGCGCAGGCGAGTTCGACATCGTGGTCGCCGGTGGCCAGGAGTCGATGAGCCGCGCACCGCACATGCTCGAGAAGAGCCGCGAGGGCTTCAAGTACGGAGACGTGACCATGCGCGACCACATGGCGTACGACGGCCTGCACGACATCTTCACCGACCAGCCGATGGGGCTGCTGACCGAGCAGGTCAACCAGCAGGAAGCCACCCACATCACCCGCGAGGAGCAGGACGCGTTCGCGGCGGCCTCGCACCAGAACGCCGCACGCGCCTGGAAGAACGGCCTGTTCGACAACGAGGTCGTGCCGGTGGAGATCCCGCAGCGCAAGGGCGATCCGATCGTCTTCGCCGAGGACGAGGGAATCCGCGCCGACACCACCGTCGAGTCGCTGAGCACGCTGCGCCCGGCGTTCAGCAAGGACGGCACGATCACCGCGGGCTCGGCGTCGCCGATCTCCGACGGTGCCGCCGCCGTGGTCGTGATGAGCAAGGCCAAGGCGCAGGAGCTGGGCCTGAGCTGGATCGCGGAGATCGGCGCGCACGGCGTCGTCGCGGGCCCCGACTCCACCCTGCAGTCGCAGCCCGCGCGCGCGATCGCCAAGGCCTGCGCGAAGGAGGGCATCGCACCAACCGATCTCGACCTCGTCGAGATCAACGAGGCCTTCGCGGCCGTCGGCATCGCGTCCACGCGCGAGCTCGGCCTCGACCCGGCCAAGGTCAACGTCAACGGCGGTGCGATCGCCGTCGGGCATCCGCTCGGCATGTCCGGCGCGCGGATCGCCCTGCACCTGGCGCTGGAACTGGAGCGCCGCGGCGGCGGCGTCGGCGCGGCCGCGCTGTGCGGCGGCGGCGGCCAGGGTGACGCCCTGATCATCCGGGTCCCGAAGAAGTGACAGGCGAGGGCGACGGCCGGTTCGATGCCGGCCTCGCCGTCCGGCGTGAGGTGATGGGCGACGACTTCGTCGACCGCGCGCTGACCCGCGACCTCGGCACCGACAGCGAGGCGATCCAGCGGCACATCACCGAGACGGTCTGGGGTTCGGTCTGGACCCGCGACGGCCTGAGCCGGCGGGACCGCAGCCTGCTGAACCTGGGCATGCTGACGGCGCTGCGCGCGGAATCGGAGCTGCGCGGGCACGTCCGAGGCGCACTCCGGAACGGCCTGAGCCGCGAGGAGATCACAGAGGCGATCATCCACACCAGCGGGTATTGCGGCGCGCCTGCCGCGCTCGCCGCGATGCGCGTGGTGCAGGAGGTCCTCACCGAGGACCTCGGGCCGAAACAGACTGACTGAGAGAGGACGAACCGCATGGAATCGCTTCAGCCGCAGTGGGAACCGACACGCGACGACGTGCGGAACGCCCGGGTCACCGATTTCGCCTCATGGGTGGGGCGGGAGTACTCGGTGTCCGTGCCCGACTACCACTCGCTGTGGCGATGGTCGGTCGAGCATCTCGACGATTTCTGGCGCTCGGTCTGGGACTACTTCGGGCTCAGGTCCGCGACGCCGGTCGGCGAGGTGCTCGCCCAGGACCGGATGCCCGGTGCGGTGTGGTTCCCCGGGGTCCGGCTCAACTACGTGGACCAGGTGCTGCGCAACGAGCGCTCGGACCGGCCCGCCATCGTCTACTCCGGTGAGACGGCCGCCGAGGACGTCACCCTGTCCTGGGCGGATCTGCGCAGGCAAGCGGGTGCGCTGGCCGCGACCCTGCGGGCGAACGGCGTCGGTCCGGGCGACCGGGTGGTCGGCTACCTGCCGAACATCCCGGAGACCGTCGTCGCCTTCCTCGCGACGGCGAGCCTCGGCGCGATCTGGGCGGCCTGCGGCCAGGACTACTCGGCCCCCGCCGCCTTGGACCGGCTGGGCCAGCTCGAACCGTCGGTGCTGATCACCGCGGACGGCTACCGCTTCGGCGGCAAACAGCACGACCGCCGCGACTCGATCGCCGAACTGCGGGCCGGGATGCCGAGCCTGACGGCGACCGTGCTGGTTCGGCGACTCGGTGCGGCCGCCGACTCCGAGGACGGTGAGCCCGAGGGCGTCGTGTCCTGGGCGGCGGCGACCGCAGGCGAGGCACCGCTGGAACCGGTGGACGTCGACTTCGACCATCCGCTCTGGGTGGTGTTCTCCTCGGGCACCACCGGCCTGCCGAAGGGGATCGTGCACGGGCACGGCGGCGTGCTCCTCGAGCACCTGAAATCGGTTGCCCTGCAGATGGACATCGGGCCCGAGGACACCTTCTTCTGGTACACCAGCCCGAGCTGGATGATGTGGAACTTCCAGGTCGCCGGACTGCTGGTCGGCGCCACCATCGTCTGCTTCGACGGCAACCCCGGGTACCCGGACGTCGATTCGCTGTGGGCGCTCACCGCGCGGCACCGGGCCACCGTGCTCGGCACCAGTCCGGGCTACGTGCTCGCCTGCGCGAAGGCGGGCGTGGTCCCGCGGCGCGACCACGACCTGAGCGCGCTGCGCACGGTGGGGATCACCGGATCGACCCTGCCTGCGTCGTCCTCGCTCTGGATCGCCGAGAACGTTGGTGTGCCAGTGGCTTCCATCACCGGCGGCACGGATGTGGTCTCCGCATTCATCGGCGGCGCGCGCACCGTCCCGGTCTGGCCGGGCGAACTGTCCGCGCCCTTTCTCGGGGTCGCGCTCGAGGCCTACGACGAGGGCGGCGTGCCGATCCGCGGGGATGTCGGGGAACTGGTCATCACCAAGCCGATGCCGTCCATGCCGATCCGATTCTGGAACGACCCCGACGGAAAGCGGTACCACGACGCGTACTTCGACGACTTCCCCGGAGTGTGGCGGCACGGCGACTGGATCACCATCACCGAGCGGGGCAGCGTGCTGATGCACGGCCGCTCGGACTCGACGCTCAACCGCAACGGGATCCGGATGGGCAGCGCCGACATCTACCAGGCCGTCGAACGCCTGCCGGAGATCGCCGAGGCGCTCGTCATCGGGGCCGAGCAGCCCGACGGCGGGTATTGGATGCCGCTGTTCGTGGTGCTCGCGGACGGGGCGGTGCTCGACAGCGCGCTCGAGGACCGGATCAAGTCGACGATCCGTGAGCAGGCATCCCCGCGGCACGTGCCGGACGAGATCATCGCGGCGCCAGGCGTCCCGCACACCCGCACCGGCAAGAAGCTGGAGGTGCCGATCAAGCGGATGTTTCAGGGCGCAGACGCGGACCGGATCCTCGATCGGAGCGCGATCGACGCCCCCGAGCTCATCGACTGGTATCTCCAGCAGAGGCGCTGACCTGGGCAGGAGATAATTGCGTCTCATCATGTAACTGAATTTTTGTGAAGTTCGCCATATTTTGCATCGCGTTCCCATACGCTGCAGCCAAGGCGGGCGGCAGCGGGGTTTCACGACCGAGAGCGAGCGGGTAACCGCAGCTCACGGGGTGGATCCGGCGCTGGCGTCCGAGATGGAAGCTGCCCACATGCAAAGGACGCGCCGTGAACTTCAAGAGAATCGCCCCCGCGATCGCCGCTCTCGCGACCGCAAGCCTGGTCGCTGCGGGCTGTAGCAGCGACAGCGGCGCAGACGCGGCCGACAGCGCTGCGACCGGTGATCCGATCAAGGTCGGTCAGATCGTGCCCATCGAGGCGCCGGGCCTCGGGTCCGCCACCTACGCCGCGGCCACGGTCGCGTCGGTCGACGCATTCAACGAGCGGGGCGGCGTGAACGGACGCCCGCTGGAACTGCTGCAGTGCGACTCCATGGGCGATCCGAACAAGGAGGTCGACTGCGCGAACAAGATGGTCTCCGAGGGGGCCGTCGCGACCCTCGCCGACTTCACGCCTGCCTCGTCCGAGGCGACGTCGAAGATCCTGTTCGACGCCGGCATCGCCCGAGTCGGGCTGAACCCGGTGAACATGTCGGAGTTCATCGCCACAAATATCTACACCCCTTTCTCCGGCTCGCTGCTCAACCTGTACGGGATGATCGACATCCTGGTGGCGCAGGGTAAGACCAAGCTCTCGCTGATGCGCCCCGACCTCCCGGTCACCGCGCAGCTGGTCGGGCTGCTGACCCCGGCGGTACAGGCCAAGGGCGCCGAGATCGTCAACGACGTCGCGGTGGGCGCCGGCGCGACCGACTACACCCAGTTCATCGCCGCGGCCGAGCGCAATGACGCACAGGGCGTGATCATGGCGCTCGGCGCGACCGACGCCAACCCGATCGCCCAGGCATTCGAGCAGCTCGGGTCGAAGCTGACCTTCGCGCTGGGGACGGCGGGCTTCACCCAGGCCGACCTGCAGGACCTCGGCACCTTCGCCACCACCTCGACGTACACCAGCCCGACCCCCGCGCCCTCGTCGAGCACCGCGGACTTCCCCGGCCTCAAGGAATTCCTGGCGGACATGGACAAGTCCGGCAAGGAGGAGCTCGAGCTGCAGAACCTCACCGGCGATGCGGTGAACCCGTGGTTGTCGGTGCGCGCGTTCGGTGAGGTGGCAAAGAACCGGACGGAGATCGACGCCGCGAACATCTGGAAGGGGTTCGAGAACGCCAAGGACATCGACATGGCCGGGCTGATCCCGGCCTGGACTCCGGGAGCGGTGGAGCAGTTCGGGATCTTCCCGCGGATCTCGAACTCGATGATGTACAAGATGTCGTTCGACGGCGACGTGCTGGTCACCGATCCCACGCAGTACGACCTGCGCACCCCCACCGCCTAGTTCACGCCCCACCATGGAGATTGACGAATGACTGAGTTCTTGCAGTTCGCGATTCTCGGCCTGGGAGCGGGATCCGCCTACGCGCTCCTGGCGCAGGGGATCGTGCTGGTCTACCGCGGATCCGGGGTGGTGAACTTCGCCCAGGGCGCGATCGCCATGGTGGGGGCCTACATATGCCTGGAAACCCTTCGGCGTGACCATGACTGGGGTCTGCTGCCGGCTTTCCTGGTGGCAGTGGTGGTGGCCGGACTGATCGGCCTGGCATTTCAGCTGCTGGTGTTGCGGTGGCTCGCCAATGCAGCGCCGATCGTCCGGCTGGCCGCCACCCTCGGCCTGATGGTGATCCTGCAGGCGGGGGTGCAGCAGTACTACGGCAGTACGTCGATCCGGGTGCGAACCTTCCTGCCCGACGAGGCGTATCGCTGGGGCGGTGTTGTGGTGCAGCAGGATCGGATGATCCTGTTGGGTATCGCGGTGGCGTCGACGGCGGCGCTGTGGGCGTGGACCAAGTTCACCCGGGTGGGCCTGGCCATCACCGCGGCCGCCGAGCACGAGCGCGCCGCCGCCGCGCTCGGCTGGTCCCCGCAGCGCCTTGCCGCGCTGACCTGGACGGTCGGCGGCGCGCTCGCCGGTGCCGCCGGAATCCTGGTGGCGCCCTTGACCGGGCTCACCCCGTCGGCCTTCGTGGTGATCGTGACGGTCTCGGCGCTCGCCGCGGCCCTTCTCGGCGGCTTCCGCTCCTTCCCGCTCACCCTGCTCGGCGGTTTGCTGCTCGGCGTCGGCGAGAGCCTGGTCGTCCTCTACCAGGAGGACCTGCGGGATCTTCTCGGGATGGAGACCCTCACCGGCATCAACCGGGCGGTGCCGTTCTTGGTGATCCTGGTGGTGCTGGTGGTGCGGGGGAAGGGGCTGCCGTTGCGCAGCCATGTCTCCGAGCGGCTGCCCACGCTCGGTTCCGGCGAGATCCGTTGGCCGCTCGTCGTCCTCGGGATCCTGGTGGCCGTTGGCGTCATCCTCAGCGGCGGCGATTGGCTGCGGTCGCTGACACTGACGCTGGCCGCAGCGGTGTTCCTGCTCTCGATCGTGGTGCTGACCGGTTACGCCGGCCAGCTCTCGCTCGCCCAGTACACCGTCGGCGGCCTGGGGGCGCTGTTCGCCGCGCGACTCGTCGGCGAGGCCGGCTGGTCGCTGATACCCGCGGCACTGGTGAGCGTGCTCGCCGTGATCGCGATCGGTGTGGTGTTCGCGCTCCCGGCCTTGCGCACGCGGGGCGTGAACCTCGCGGTGGTCACCCTTGGGCTCGGGTTCACCATCCAGGAGATGGTGTTCAACAACCCGACCTTCACCGGTGACAAGCTCGAGGGCTCGGTGAAGATCCACCGGCTGAGCCTGTTCGGACTCGACGTCACGCCGAGTGTCCATCCTGAGCGGTGGGCGACGGTGTGCCTCGTGGCGTTGGTCGTCTGCGGCCTGATGGTCGCGAACCTGCGGCGCTCGCGCACCGGGCGACGGCTCATCGCCGTGCGCACCAACGAGCGGGCCGCGGCCTCGCTCGGCATCAGCGTGTTCGGGGTCAAGATCTACGCTTTCGCGCTCGCGTCCGGCCTGGCCGCGGTGGCCGGCATCCTCCTGGGCCTGCGCAACACCGCCGTCACCTACCTCGAGTTCAACGTGTTCGCGTCGATCAACGCCGTGGTCCAGGCGGTGACCGGCGGCCTCGGGTTCGTCACGGGTAGCCTCATCGGCTCGCTCATGGCGCCCGGCGCCCTCTTCAGCCGGCTGCTGTCCGGATTGGCCATCGCCGCGCTGCTCGGAGGCGTGATCCTCATCGTCACCCTGCTGACCAACCAGAACGGCATCGCCGACATGATCTCCCGCGGGATCCGGAAGGTCCCCTGGCGGGGCGCGCTTGCGACGCGCCGCACCCAGGGCCGTGGTCAGGAACTCTCTGCGGAATCGCCGACCGGTTCGGTCACTCCGACGCCGCTGGCGGTACGCGGTCTGACGGTCAGGTTCGGCGGCGTGACAGCCGTCGACGGCGTCGATCTCGACATCGCGCCCGGACAGGTGGTGGGTCTGATCGGGCCAAACGGCGCAGGCAAGACCACCGTGATCGACGCGATCACCGGATTCGTCAGCCCCACGTCCGGACAGCTCACGCTCGGCGACCAGGACATCACCGACTGGTCCACCGCGCGGCGGTCCAAGGGCGGCCTCCGCCGGTCCTTCCAGTCCCTCGAACTGTTCGAGGACGTCACGGTCGGCGAGAACATCCACGCCGGCGCCGACGAGTCGACTTGGCGCACGTGGCTCACCGACCTGGTCCGCCCTGGCCGTCACCCGCTCTCGCCGAGCGCGTCGACGGTCGTGCGGGACTTCGAGCTGGAGAAGGACCTGGACGTGTTGCCGAGCGAGCTGTCCTATGGTCGGCGCCGACTGGTGGGCATCGCCAGGGCGGTCGCCTCCGCTCCGTCCGTCATCCTGCTCGACGAGCCGGCGGCCGGGCTGGACGACGCCGAGGGCCGGGAACTCGCGGTCGCCATCCGGCACCTGGCCGTGCAGCGCGGGGCGGGGGTGCTCCTCATCGAGCACGACATGGGCCTGGTGATGTCCACCTGCGATCGGATCGTGGTGCTCGAGGCAGGCAGGGTGATCGCCGCGGGCACGCCGGACGAGATCGCCGCCAGTTCGGCGGTCCGCGACGCCTACCTGGGCACAGAAGACGAGACGACGGAGGCAACGCGATGACCATCACCCAGGAGAAGGCGGTGCCGTCCACGACGGTGCTCGAATGCCACGGTCTCAGCGCCGGCTACGGCGGGACCGTGGTGTGCCGCGGCCTCGACATCACCGTGCGTTCGGGGAGGTCGTGGCGCTGATCGGAGCCAACGGCGCGGGCAAGTCCACCACGATGCTGACGGTGGCAGGCGAGTTGGCGCCGATCTCGGGCCGGGTGTCCGTGCTCGGTTCCGACAAGAAGGCATCGCTCGCCACCCTGGCGCGGCGCGGCCTGAGCTATGTCACCGAGGAGCGGTCGGTGATCATGGGGCTGACGGCCGCGGACAACCTGCGGCTGGCGGGCGTCAAGGCCGATGCCGCGTGCGCGATCTTCCCGGAACTGCGTGCGCTGCTCGGGCGACCGGCAGGCCTGTTGTCCGGCGGCGAGCAGCAGATGCTCACCCTGGCAAGGGCGCTGGCCAGGAACCCGAAGCTGCTGTTGGCGGACGAGCTGTCCCTCGGGCTGGCACCGCAGATCGTGGCGCGGCTCCTCGACGTGGTGCGGGCGGCCGCCGACACCCAGAACCTCGGCGTGTTGCTGGTTGAGCAGCACGTTCGTCAGGTCCTGCGGGTCGCGGATCGCGTGTACGTGATGCGCCGCGGCCAGGTGATGCTGGCGGGTACGGCCGCCGAGATCGGCGCGGACCTCGACGCGGTTCAGCGGGCCTACCTCTCTTCGGGTGAGCCGGGGGAGAGCGGTTAACAAGCAATTCGGTCAACTCTTGTACCCTTGGTCGGTCATCCGTCCTGGTCAGCGCGGGGCGTGACCCAACAGGAGCGAGGGGTGCGAGTGACGTCCGGTACGAAGTCGACGGTGGTCCGGGTGCCGAAGGCCGGGGAGTTGGTGGCAGCCAACCTGCGGCGTCGGATCATCACCGGCGAACTCAACGTGGGCGACCCGTTGCCAAACGAGGCCGTGCTCATGGAACAGTTCGGGGTGTCGCGGCCGACCCTGCGTGAGGCCTTCCGGATCCTCGAATCCGAATCGATCATCACGGTGCTGCGCGGCGCGCACGGTGGCGCGAGGGTCTTGGCGCCCGACGCATCGGTTGCCGCGCGGTACACCGGCCTGCTGCTGCAGTACCAGGGCACACCGCTAATCGACGTGTACCGGGCGCGCGCATCGCTGGAGGTGTCCGCGGTGGGAATGCTGGCCGAGGGCAACCGCGGCGAGGCTCTCGCGACCTTCGCGGAACTGATCGAGGCGGGTGCCGACCTCGTGGAGGACTCCGCCGGGTTCGCGCGCCACGACGTCGACGTCCACCAGGCGCTGATCGACCTCGCCGGGAACCAGACGCTCGCCGTGCTCGGCGGGATGCTGGTGCACATCATCGACGCGCACAACGCCCTCTTCATCGCCTCGCACGGAGGCGGCAACGAGCGGCCCGCCGCCCGTGCGGCGCATCGTGCCTACCTCAAACTGCTCGGACTGCTGCGCGAGGGCGATGCCACCGCCGCTCAGGAGTTCTGGCGCAAGCATCTCGACGCGATCGAGAAGTACATGATCGGCGACACCGAGACGACCCTCGTCGAGGTGTTGTCGTAGCTCGGTAGACCGGAGGGATCAGGGCACCGGGATCACCAGCGGCGGCAGCCCGGGGATCTGGACCTGGATCTGCGGCGGCGGCGGTGGTGGTGGGGCCACGGGAACCGGCGCGGGCGGCGGTGGTTCCGGCGCGGGTGGGGGCGGTGCGGGCGCCGGTGGTGGCTCGGGCGCCGGGGCGGGCGCCTGTCTCTGGACGGGTGGCGGCGCGACCGCGAGTGGCTCGAGTTGTGCCACGGGCGGAGGCGGCGGGGCCTGCGGTCCAGGGGTGGCATCGGGGGCGGCGCGCCGGGTCGGTCCGCGGCCTGCTGTGGTCCCGCCCCGATCGGAACGGCCGCGAGGCCACCGGTCATCAGGTCCACGACCGTCACCTGCGTCATCGGCTGCTGGGCGGGTTGTACGAGCAGAAGCCGCTCGGCGTCGTAGCCGGGCCACGCGTCCTCCGTCGCGGCCGGCTCCGAACTCGCGCGCGGATCGCTCAGCGGGCTTCCCCGAGCGCACCGGACCCGCGGCGTTCCGTGGTCGTCGATCAGGACGATGGTCCCGGCCTCGAGCACCGCCTGGAATGACGTGGCGCGTTGTCCGCTGTAGCCGTGGTTGGTCACCCTCGTGTCCGCGCGCAGCAGTACGGGTGTGAGGGTCCGCACGTAGCTCCGCACGTCGTCGACATCGAGCACGCCGGACCAGGCCTCCACCTTGATGGGATCGCTCTCGAGGTCCGCGACCAGCCGCTCCCGGTCGCACAGGACCCGGTCGAGGCTTCCGCCGTACAGACCGACGCGATCCCCTGAGACGCTGAGGCCTGCGTCCGCGCTCGGGAGGTCGGCGCCCGGCGGACCGGGCGGGACGACAGTCGGGATCTGCGGGGGTAGCAGGCGGTCGGTCCATGGCAGTCGGCCGTCGGAGATCACACGGTCAAGCGCCAGGGGCCGCGGCTGCGTCTCCGGCCCGTTCGAACACGCCGCGACCAGCACGGCACACGCGACCACGAGCCATCGCCCCGGCACGTGTCCCACACGCGGACCGGTCCTTGCGACAGTGCTTCGTCGGGCAAACCGTGCGGCCTGCCCGGCGATGACGGTGGCCACGCACACATCGTAAGCACTGTGGTGGGGAGCCGGGCTCTATTGCGGGACCTCGGGCGCGCTGCTCAGCGAGCCGGTTCGGGCTCCAGGTCCGCGGCCGCGGTGGGGGCGACGACGGACGCGGGGACCCGACGCGGGATGAAGGCCGCGATGAGCAGCGCCAGCATCGCGGCCGCGGCACCGATCAGGAACGTCACCACGAACGCCCGGTGCGTCGGCACAAGGGCAGGGCCGAACGACATGGTCATGTTGGCGAGCACCACGGTCATCACGGCACTCGCGAACGACGTTCCGACCATCCGCATCAGGGAGTTGAGGCCGTTCGCGGCGGCCGTCTCGTGCAGTGGGACCGAGCGCATGATCAGCGCGGGCATGGCCGCGTACGCGATGCCGATTCCCGCGCCGATGATGGTCGAGACGAGCGCGATCTGCCAGACCTCGTTCATCAGCACGGCGCCGATCAGGTAGCCGACGGCGATGACGACGGTGCCGACCATCAGCGTGGTCCGCGGGCCGTACCGGTTGGTGATGCGGGCCGACACCGGCGAGAGCAGCATCATCACGATGCCTGCCGGCGCCATGCACAGCCCGGCCATGACCATCGACTGGCCGAGTCCGTAGCCGGTCTCGGGCGGTGACTGCAGCAGCTGCGGAACCGTCAACGACGTTGCGTACATGGCGAATCCGGTCATGACCGAGGCCAGGTTGGTCAGCAGGATCGGTCGGGAGGCGGACACCCGGAGGTTGACGAGGGGCTCCGCCGTGCGCAGCTCGGCGAACCCCCACACGAGGAACACGACGACGGCCGTGGCGAGCAGCCCGAGGGTGGTCGCACTGGTCCAGCCCCACTCGGCACCCTTGGTGATCGCCAACAGCAGCGAGACGAGGCCGGCCGCGAGCCCCACCGCGCCGAGGTAGTCGAACCGACCCGGATTGCGGACGGGTGACTCGGGGACCAGGATCGCGACCGCGATCGCGACCAGGGTGCCCAGCACGGCGGATGCCCAGAACAGCATGTGCCAGTTGAAGTTCTGCGCCGTCGCCGCGGCCAGCGGCAGGCCGATCGCACCGCCGACGCCCATCGTCGAACTCATCACCGAGATCGCGCCGCCCACCTTCTCGGCGGGCAGTTCATCGCGAAGGATGCTGATGCCGAGCGGAATCGCCCCGGTCGCCGCGCCCTGCAGGATGCGGCCGATGATCACAAGGGGGACGGTGTCGCTCAGCGCGCACACCACCGATCCCGCGACCAGGAAAGCCATGCTGACCAGGATCATTCGCCGCTTGCCGAACATGTCGCCGAGGCGGCCCGAGACCGGCGTGACGACGGCCGCGGCCAGCAGGGTGGAGGTGATGACCCAGGATGCGGTGGACGCCGAGGTGTTCAGCAGCTCGGGCAGGACGTGGATCAGCGGCACGACGAGGGTCTGCATGAGCGAGACCACGATGCCGGAGAACGCCAGCGTGGCGAGGATCCAGGTGGAGGAGCGGGTGCGCCGCGTCGCGCTGTCGGCAGCAATGGTCACGACGGACCTCTTCTCTTGTGTTCTATGCACTGATCGAGTTCGAAAAAGGGCAGCAGATGTGTACGGTACACATCGTATGTATCGTGCACAATCGGCAGGAGTATGACGGCGTGATGCGAGGATGACCCCGATGGAATCCGAGGAGATCGACCCGGGTCGCGGGTTGGAGCGCGAGATCACGCTGATGGCCCGCCACACCACCCTGGTGACCAAGCGTTGGCTGGAACAGCAGGCGCTCGACCGATCGGCGTATCTGCTGTTGAGTCGCCTCGAGATCGGCGAGCCGATGACGTTGAAGGAACTGGCGGACTCGTTCGGCCTCGACGTCTCCACGATCAACCGGCAGACCGCTGCTCTCGTCCGGCAGGGACTGGCCGAGAGAATTCCCGACCCGCATGGCGGCACGGCGAGGAAACTCCGGCCGACGGACGGGGGACTGCGCGCGCTGCGTTCCGACCGGCAGCACAACGTCGACGGCATCAACTCCCTCGTCGCCGATTGGGACGAGAAGGATCGACGGGATCTGGTTACCTTGTTGCGGCGGCTGAACGAACAGATCGAGGACCGACAGGGTCTCAGCTGGCCGAGGGACTGACCGACAAGCTGCGAGGGAGTTGCACGGATGGGCATCAACGAGGGACGCGTCGTGATCGTGACCGGCGCCGCGGGCGGCATCGGCCGTGAGCACGCGCTCGAGTTCGCCAGGCAGGGAGCGAAGGTCGTCGTCAACGACCTCGGGCCCGCCGAGGCGGTCGTCGAGGAGATCAAGGCGCTCGGCGGCGAGGCCATCGCGAACAAGGACGACATCTCGGACTTCGACGGTGCGGGCCGGCTGGTGCGCAGCGCGATCGACACGTTCGGGACCGTGCACGTGCTCGTCAACAACGCTGGCATCCTCCGCGACAAGATGTTCGTCAACATGACGGTCGATCAGTGGGACGACGTCATGCGCGTGCACCTGCGGGGGACGTTCGCGCCCTCGCAGCACGTGGCGTCGTACTGGCGGGAACAGCACAAGGCTGGCACCCCGGTCGCGCACCCGCGCATCATCAACACCTCCTCGCCCTCGGGCCTGTACGGCAACATCGGGCAGGCGAACTACGGCGCCGCGAAGGCGGGCATCGCGGCGTTCACCGTGATCCTCGCCGACGAGCTCGCCCGGCTCGGCGTCACCGTCAACGCGATCGCCCCCACCGCTCTCACCCAGATGACCGCGGGCCTCGAGGGTTTCGTCGCCGCGATGGAGGCCGAGAAGGAACGCACCGGCTTCGATGCCGCCGCACCGGCGAACATCTCACCGACCGTGGTCTGGCTCGGATCGCCGGAGTCCGACGGCATCACCGGCCGGATCTTCAATGTGCACGGCGGTTCGATCAGCGTCGCGGAGACATGGGTGGCGGGCCCCGGGGTGTCGAAGAACGCCCGTTGGGATCCGGCGGAGCTGGGGGAGGTCATCCCGACGCTGGTCGCCGAGGCGCGACCGAACTCGGACATGGCCGGGCAGTCGCGCAACGAGAACTCGCGTCAGGGCCTGTAGCCCCGCGCTCACCCCTGCCCGAGCAGATCGAGAGCGAAGCGCGCGTACTCCGCGGCGATCTGCTCGGGCGAGGACGGTCCATCGATCCGGAACCACTGCGGCAGTGATGTGCACATCGTCGAGATGGCCCGTCCGGCATCCCTCGGATGCCGCGTCGTGAGGCTTCCCTCGGCGATCGCGGCGTCGATCTCGTCGTCGAGAAGGTATTGAATCTGATTGCGGGAGTCGGTGATCCGCGCCCGGTTCGCCGGTTCGAGGCTACGCATCTCGCTGGCGCCGATGAACGCGAGTTCCCTGCGGTGCGTGTGATAGAGCGCGAGCGCCTCGACGATGAGGCCGACCCGCTCGATCCCGCCGGTGCCCTGGTCCCGGGCCGCCCGCACCCGCCAGTGCAGCTCGTCCATCGTGAGATCGAGCGCCCGCACCAGTAGCTCCTGCTTGTCCCGGTAGTGGTGGTACATGCCGGGAACGCTCATGCCCGCCCGCTCGGCGATCGACCGCATGGTCGCGCCGTGATACCCGGTCTCCACGAACGAGTCGATCGCGGCCGCGAGCACCGGGTCGATGCGCAATGACGGGAACACCCGCCAGTCACCCGCCGACTGTGTAGCTGCCGTCGCCGCTCCTGGGGATTCGCGCCGGGAAGTGCGCACTCGGCGGTCCGCCGTGGAGTGTCCGCGGGCGGAGGTGGTGCCGGCGTCACCCATCAGCTGTGCGGCGGTGGTGCCGAGCGCCCCGGCGAGGGCGTGCAGTCGCTCGACCGAGACGCCGGTCTTGCCGTTCTCGATGGCGCTGAGCGTCGCCGGGCTGATCGCCAGCCGCCCCGCGAGCTCTCGCAACGTCAGGCCCGCCGACCGGCGCGTCCGCCTGATCGCGTCGGGCAGGGGTTCCGGCTTGGTCAACTCTCCATCCAATCTGTTCAGTAATACTGAACATGCTACATGTGGTCGTCTGCTGAACTCCTTTGACGGCCAGCCAAACCTGTGCAATCGTGGAGAGGCCATGGGCCGAGCGATCGTTCGGCCAAGCGCTGCAGGAGGAGCGAGTGTGTCGATCGATCTGAGCTATTCCCCCGAGGTGCGGGACCTCATCGACCGCACCAGGACCTTCACCCGCGACGTCGTCCTGCCCATCGAGGACGAGCATGCCGGCGACATCACGGCAGGCGGCGGCGACGCGCTGCGGATCGGCATGCAGCAGGCGGCCAAGGACGCCGGGGTGTTCGCCCCGCACGCCCCGCTCGAGTTCGGCGGCCACGGGTTGAACATGTCGGACCGCGCTCCGGTGTTCGAGGAGGCCGGCTATTCACTGTTCGGTCCCACCGCGTTGAACATCGCGGCGCCCGACGAGGGCAACGTCCACATGCTGGCGCACATCGCCAACCCGGAGCAGAAGCAGCAGTTCCTCGCGCCGCTGGCCCACGGGACGTCCGTTCGGCCTTCGCGATGACGGAGCCGGCACCAGGAGCGGGATCGGACCCGTCGGCGCTGACCACCCGCGCGGTCCGGGCGGAGGGCGGCTGGCGGATCAACGGGCACAAGTGGTTCATCACCGGCGCCGACGGCGCCGGCTTCTTCATCATCATGGCGCGCACCTCGGGCGAGCCCGGTCAGCGCGGCGGCGCCACGATGTTCCTGGCGCCCGCGGACAGCGCCGGGATCCGGGTTGGACGACACATCGACACCCTGGACCGGGCGATGATCGGCGGGCACTGCGAGGTCTTCTTCGAGGACCTGCTGGTTCCCGACGCCGCGGTGCTCGGCGAGGTCGACCGCGGCTTCGAGTACGCCCAGGTGCGGCTCGGCCCGGCGCGGATGACCCACGTGATGCGCTGGCTGGGTGCCGCGCGCCGCGGCCATGATGTCGCGGTCGCCCGGGTGGCCGAGCGGGAAGGCTTCGGATCCAGGCTGGGCGACCTCGGCATGGTTCAGAAGATGGTGGCGGACAACGAGATCGACATCGCCGCCACCCGGGCGCTGCTGGTGCGGGCCTGCTGGGAGCTCGACAGCGGCGACCCGGCGTCGAATGCGACATCGATCGCGAAGACCTACGCCGCCGAGGCGGTCTTCCGGATCGTGGACCGCAGCATGCAGATGTGCGGCGGGATGGGGTCTCCGGTGACCTGCCGCTGGCGCGGCTCTCGCGCGAGGTCCGTCCGTTCCGGGTCTACGACGGGCCGTCCGAGGTGCACCGTTGGGCGATCGCCAAGCGGGTCGTCGGGGCGGCCAAGCGCGAGCTGAGGGGCGAGAAGTGAGCCTTCCCGGAATGAACATTGCTGCGCTGCAGCGGTTCCTGTCCGACAGCTGCATCGAGCTGAGCGGGGAGCTGCATGTCGAGCTGATCAGCGGTGGCCGATCCAATCTGACCTATCGGGCCTGGGACGACCGGTCGTCGTGGGTGGTGCGGCGGCCACCGACCAGTGGGCTGACCCCGTCGGCGCACGACATGGCTCGGGAGTACACCGTGACCTCGGCGCTGCAGGGCACGGCCGTGCCGGTTGCGCGGACCGTCGCCTTCGATGCCGACGGCTCTGCCCTCGGCGCGCCGATGACGGTGGTCGAATTCGTCGAGGGCACGGTGGTGCGGGATCAGACCGACCTCGCCGGGCTCTCCGACGATCAGGTCGCGGCCAGTGCCGACACGCTGGTGCGAGTCCTGGCAGATCTGCACGCGGTGGATTACCGGGCGGTGGGGCTGGGCGACTTCGGGCGGCCCGACGGCTTCGTCGCGAGGCAGGTGAAACTCTGGGCGGGACAATGGGATCGGGTCAAGACGAGGGAACTGCCCGATGTGGCGGTCCTGCATGCCGCGCTCACCGAGGCCATGCCCGCGACCTCGGCCGCGTCGATCGTGCACGGCGATTTCAGAATCGACAACACGATCCTGGATCCACGTGACCCGGGCGGGTCAGGGCCGTGGTGGATTGGGAGATGTCGACGCTGGGTGATCCGCTGACCGACGTCGCCCTGATGTGCGTGTACCGGGATCCGGTGTTCGACCTGGTGCTCGGATCCCAGGCGGCCTGGACGAGCGATCGGCTGCCGTCGGCGGGGGCGCTGGCGCAGAGCTACGCCGTCGCGTCCGGCCGCGACCTCGGCGACTGGAACTTCTACCTCGCGCTCGCCAACTTCAAGTTGGGTGTGATCGGTGAGGGCATCACCCATCGCGCGCTGCAGGGATCGGACTCCGGCGCGGGAGCGGTGCGGGCCGCAGAGGCGACGCCCGAGTTCATCGCGGCGGGGCTGCGGGCACTGAAGGGAGTGACGCTGTGAGCGGCGGCGAGAACAGGACTGCCCTGGTCACCGGGGCCTCGCGGGGATCGGGCTCGGGATCGCGACTCGGCTCGCGCAGTCGGGATATTCGTTGACGATCACGGCAAGGGACCCCGCGCGGCTCGACTCCGTCGCGGATGGACTGCGCGCCGCAGGGGCGCCCGAGGTGGTGCCGATCGCGGGCGACATGGCCGACGAGACCGATATCGCCAGGGTGACGGCGGTACACGCGGACCGGCTCGGCCCGATGACCGCGCTGATCCTGAACGCGGGAGTCGGCACCGCGGGGGAGATCGGGGACTTTCCGTTGCGCCGGTTCGACAAGACCGTTGCGGTGAACTTCCGCGGGCCGTTCCAGTTGCTCCAGGAGTCGCTGCCGTTGCTGCGGGCGGGCGCCGCCGCGAACCCGGGCCGTGGCGCCAAGGTGATCGCGCTCGCGTCCATCACCGGTGTGTACGCGGAGCAGGGCCTCGCGGTTTACGGCGCGACGAAGGCGGCGCTGATCAGCATGGCGGCGACGTTGAACGCCGAGGAGTCCGGCCGAGAGGTGTGCGCCACGACCATTGCGCCCGCGTTCGTGGACACCGATATGAGCGCGTGGACCCACGAGCAGGTGCCGCCGGAGGCGATGCTCGAGGTCAACGATGTCGTCGAGGTGGTCGACGCGCTCCTGAGGCTGTCGTCGCGGGCCGTGATCCCGAATATCGTCATGGCCAGGGCGGGCACCGACGGCTATCGCGCCTGAAAGTCGCGCGCGCGGCGGCCTGACCGCGTAGCCTCCCGCGGGTGATCACTCTGGCCGATCCCGCGATACGCGAGTTCCTGTCGGCGGGCACCCGGACGGGCAAGCTCGGTTTCACCGCGTCCGACGGCAGGCCGCTGGTCGCTCCTGTGTGGTTCGTCGTCGACGGTGACGATCTGGTCTTCAACACCGGCGCCGGCTCCGCCAAGGGCCGCGCCGTCGCGCGCGATGGCCGGGTGGTGCTCTGTGTGGACCTCGAACACCCGCCGTATGCCTTCGTTCAGGTGCAGGGCGTGGCGACCGTGTCCGAGGACCCCGACGAACTGATCCGGATCGCGACCGCGATCGGTGGCCGGTACATGGGGCCGGACCGCGCGGAGGAGTTCGGACGTCGAAACGGCGTGCCCGGGGAGCTGGTGGTGCGGCTCCGTCCGACCAAGGTGATCGCCGATCTGGACGTCACCGGATGACCAGATCGTGTCCCAAGGTCACGGCCTGTGACCGAATCACAATACCGCTGTGACTAGCGCACAAGGCCCGTTCATGCTCCGTGAAACGGCGTTGACCTGGGCAAATGATCGAATCGGCGCCGCGTAGGAGCGCTGGGTGAGCGTGCGAATCGCGACAATCCGGGCGAGGTCTTGGACGCTTGTTAGAAGAAATACCAAAAGGGCATGACCGGACCTGGTTGAGATGTAGATTACATCCTGCGGTGCGGGCAGAACTCGCCGCGATTTCGGGACGTTGCCACTCGTGGCGGCGTGATTGTTCCTCGGGAGGGCGATCAATGAGCGCAGGGTGGATCCATGGACTCGGTGCGCAGGGGGCTGCTTCGGTGTCCTCCACGATGAGGTTGAGACCTCGTCGCAGTTCGGCGATTGCGCGAACCGCGGGAAGTTGTGTGACCACGTGACAGGTCGCATGACCAGACGATAGTTCTCAGTGCGCACGGCGCGCACCCGTTCCCGCTCGCACTTCTCGGCGATGCGGTCTCTTCCTTGTCGAATCTGATTTGGATCCCTATCTGTCTTTGCTGCGCCCATGGGCTGGGGGCGAGGGATTCAAGTGGTTGTTTGGGACTCCGCGGTGTTCCGGAAAATGAGGTATCAGTTGAAGCCGACCATGCTCAACGGAGACAACGACGGCCGCAGCTCGCTCGAGTGCCAGCCCGATGTCTTTCCGCTGTCGCCCGCGCAGCTCGGAATGTGGTACGCGCAGCATGTCGACCCTGAGGTCCCCATCAACATCGCGCAGTTCGTGGACCTGCGTGGCCCGCTTGATCTGCAGATCCTCGACGACGCCAGCCAGATCGGATCCGCTGAGTTCGGCACCGGGTTCCTCCGCCTGATCGAGGTGGACGGAACCCCGCACCAGGTGATCGACCTGACCATCGACGACCATGTCGGTTACCAGGACTTCCGCGGTTACGAGAACCCGGAACGCGCCGCGCACGACTGGATGCAGGCCGAGTTCAGCGCACCCATCGACCTGCTCGAAGACCGTCTCATCGCCGCGGTCGTGCTGCAGATCGAGGATGAGCGCTACTTCTGGTACTCCCGCGTGCATCACATCGCGCTCGACGGCTTCGGCGCGATGGCCTACATGACCCGCGTCTCCGAGCTGTACTCGACGCTGATCGAGGGGCGCGAGCCCGCTCCGTCCAACGCGAGCACGCTGCGCAGCCTCTACGAATCCGAGGTCGCGTACCGCGAGAGCACCCGGTTCCAGTCCGATGCCGCCTACTGGGCCGAGCGCGTCAAGGGCATGGAGGAGGGCACCAGCCTGACCGAGCGGACCGCGCCGCCCGCCGCGCTCAACGGCATCGCGAGCGCGGCGCTGTCCGGCGGCACCGAGGCGCTGATGGCCGAATCGGTGGCCAGGCACGACTCGTCGCCGTCGGGGCTGCTCATCGCGGCGTTCGCCGCGTACCTGGCCCAGATGACCGACGCCGGCGACGTGATCCTCAGCCTGCCGGTGACGGCTCGGACGACGGCCTCGATGCGCAAGTCCGGCGGCATGCTCTCCAACGTGGTGCCGCTGCGGCTGCAGGTGGGCACGGGCACGACCGTCGAAGAGCTGCTCAAGTCCGTTCAGGTCGCGGTCGCCGGGGCGCTGCGCCACCAGCGGTACCGTCACGAGGACATCCGACGCGACTCGTCCAACAGCACGATGGCGCGCGAGTTGCTCGGCCCGCTGGTCAACATCATGTTGTTCCACAACGAGCTCGCCCTCGGTCCCGTCGTCGGCCAGCTCAGCATCCTGTCCACCGGCACGGTCGAGGACCTCGCCGTCAACTTCTACCAGAGTGTCGCAGGCACCCGGACGCACGTAGATTTCGAGACCAACCCGAACCTGTACACCGAGGAGCAGGCGAAGGGGCACCACGACCGGTTCCTCGCCTTCTTCGATCAGTTCCTCGCCGCGGACCCGGCCCAGCGGGTGTGGGACCTGACCGTCACCACCGAGGCCGAGCGGACCCTCGCGCTGTCGGGTTGGAACGCCACCGATCGGGTGGTCGAGGACGGCACGTTGGTGTCGATGTTCGACGCTCAGGTGGTGCGCTCGCCCGGTGCGGTCGCGATGTCGTTCGACGGTGAGTCGGTGACCTACTCGGAGTTCGATACTCGGGTGAACCGCCTTGCACGGCACCTGATCTCGCGGGGTGTGGGACCCGAGTCGTTGGTGGCGTTGGCGATGCGTCGGTCGATCGACCTGTTGGTCGGCGTGTACGCGGTGGTCAAGGCCGGTGGTGCGTACGTGCCGGTGGATCCGGATCAGCCGGCGGATCGAATCGGGAACATCCTCGACACCGCCGCGCCCGCGTGCGTTCTGTCGACGTCGCGTGACGAGTTCACGGCAGCGGGGGAGAGCCCTGTCCTTCTGATCGACTCGGTGGATCTGACCGGGGTCGACGGTGGGCCGGTGTCGGATGTGGATCGGTTGGCGCCGTTGGTGCCGGAGAACACGGCGTATGTGATTTTCACGTCGGGTTCGACGGGTCGGCCGAAGGGTGTGGCGGTCTCGCATGCGGCGATTGTGAATCGTTTGTTGTGGATGCAGGGTGAGTATGGGCTGACCGCTGATGATGTGGTGTTGCAGAAGACTCCGGTGACGTTCGATGTGTCGGTGTGGGAGTTGTTCTGGCCGTTGCAGGTTGGTGCTCGGATGGTGATCGCGGTGCCGGATGGTCATCGGGATCCGGCGTATCTGGCTCGGGTGATCGTGGAGGAGTCGGTGTCGACGGCGCATTTTGTGCCGTCGATGTTGGCGGTGTTCGTGGCGGAGCCGTCGGTGGTGGGGGCGTCGTCGTTGCGGCGGGTGTTCGCTTCGGGTGAGGCGTTGCCGGCGCAGACGGCGGCGTTGTTGCGTGAGGTGTTGCCGTCGTCGCGGTTGCACAATCTGTATGGGCCGACGGAGGCGGCGGTGGATGTGACCTTCCATGAGGTCACTGCGGCGGATGAGGTGTCGGTGCCGATCGGTGCGCCGGTGTGGAACACGCAGGTGTTCGTGTTGGATTCGCGGTTGCGGCCGGTGCCGGTGGGGGTGCCGGGTGAGTTGTATCTGGCGGGTGTGCAGTTGGCTCGGGGGTATGTCGGTCGTGCTGATCTGACGTCGGATCGGTTCGTTGCGAATCCGTTCGGGGGTTCGGGTGCGCGGATGTACCGGACCGGTGACCTGGTTACTTGGACCGCTGCGGGCGAGCTGGAGTACATCGGCCGTACCGATTTCCAGGTGAAGTTGCGCGGTCTGCGGATCGAGCTGGGCGAGATCGAGGCCGCCCTGCTCGCCGACGAGCGCGTGGCGCAGTCGGTGGCCATGGTGCGCGCCGACGCGGGTGCGGGTGAGCGCCTGGTCGCCTACGTGGTGCCCGCCGCGGGCGCGGTCGTGGACGTCGAGGAGCTCGAGACCGGGGTCGCGGCGGTCCTTCCGTCGTACATGGTGCCGTCCGTCGTTGTCCTCGAGGCGTTCCCGCTGAACGCATCCGGAAAGTTGGACCGCAAGGCACTGCCGGTCCCCACCTTCGCGCCTCGCGACGCCGTGTTCCGCGCGCCCCGCAGCCTCTCCGAGGAGATCGTGGCCGGCATCTTTGCCGACGTGCTCGGCCTCGGCCGGGTCGGGATCGACGACAGCTTCTTCGAACTCGGCGGCGACTCGCTCGTCGCCAACCAGGTCGTCTCCCGCATCGGAGCGGCCTTCGGGGTCCGGCTCGGGGTGCGGACGCTGTTCGAGGCGCCGACGGTGCTCGGCCTCGCCGCGCGGGTCGAGGCACTGTCGGATTCGGCCGATGCCCGGCTCGAGCTGGTCGCCCGCCCGCGGCCCGAGATCATGCCGCTTTCGCTTGCGCAGCAGCGCATGTGGTTCCTCAACCAGTACGACCCGTCCGCTCCCACCTACAACCTGCCCTTCGTGGTACGCCTGACCGGCCGGGTCGACGCGGCGGCACTGGCGTCGGCGCTGACCGACGTCCTCGAACGCCACGAGTCCCTGCGCACGGTGTTTCCCGACTCCGAGCAGGGGGCGCATCAGGTCCTCGTCCCCACCCACGAGATCGACCTGTCCACCGTTGCCGAACCGGTCACGGAGGGCGACCTGCCGCAGCAGCTGGCCGAGTTCGCCGGCGTCGGCTTCGACGTCACGACCGAGATCCCGATTCGTATCCGGGTGTTCGAGGTGGCCGGAGCCGCCGCGACCGAGGAGCGTTCCGAGTTCGCTGTCGCGATGGTGGTCCATCACATCGCCGCCGACGGGGTCTCCCTGGCCGTGTTCGCCAGGGATGTCGTGGCCGCCTACACGGCCCGTCACGAGGGCGAGGTGCCTGCCTGGGCACCGCTGCCGGTCCAGTACGCCGACTACACCCTGTGGCAGCGTGAACTGCTGGGCTCCGAGGACGATCAGGATTCGTTGTCGGCCAAGCAGATCGACTTCTGGCGGATGCGCCTCGCCGGGCTGCCCGATCAGCTCGACCTGCCCGCGGACCGCCCGCGCCCGGCCATTCAGTCCTTCGAGGGCGGTCGGCTCGGGTTCGAGATCCCGGCCGCCACCTATGAGGCGCTCGGTGGATTCGCGCGCGCGCGGGGGTGACGCCGTTCATGGTGACGCACGCCGCGCTGAGCGTGCTGCTCTCGCGGCTGAGCGGCACCTCGGACATCGCGGTGGGCACCGTGGTCGCGGGACGCGGCGAGCAGGCGCTCGACGACCTCATCGGCATGTTCGTCAACACGCTGGTGCTGCGGACCGAGGTGGACCCGAACACCTCCTTCGCCGACCTGCTGACCCGGGTGCGAGACGAGGATCTCGCCGCGTTCGGCCATGCCGACGTTCCGTTCGAGCGCCTCGTGCAGGTGCTCAACCCGGCCCGATCGACCGCCCGCCACCCGCTCTTCCAGGTGGTGCTGTCCTTCGAGAACATGGACAGGGCCGAGGTCGAGCTGCCCGGCCTGACGGTGTCGGCCGACGAGGTCCGCGTGGACGTGTCGAAGTTCGACCTGCAGCTGACGATCGCCGATCGGTCGGTCGACACCGGCGCTGCCAGGACGGGTGTCGCCGCCGAGTTCATCTATGCGAAGGACCTTTTCGACGAGTCGACGGTCAACGGATTCGCCGAGCGGTTCGTCCGCATCCTCGATGCCGTCCTCGCCGATCCCGGAGCGCCGGTCGGCGACGTCGAGATTCTCGACCCCAGCGAGCGTGCGGATCTCTCCGACCGGTGGGGTGGCGTGCTGCCCTCCGTGCCGTCGGACATGCCTGCGCCGCAGACGATGGACCAGATCTTCGCGGCGGCGGCCGGCGTGGACCCCGACGCGATCGCGCTGGTCGGTGCCGGTGGACGGGAGCTGACCTACCGCGAGCTCGACGAGCGGTCCTCGCGCCTGGCGCGCGTCCTCATCGCCGAGGGTGCCGGTCCGGAATCCACGGTGGCCGTGGCGATCACCCGATCGATCGAATCGGTGCTCGCAGTGTGGGCAGTGGCGAAGGCCGGTGCCGCGTTCGTGCCGGTCGACCCGAACTACCCCGCCGAGCGCGTCGCGCACATGGTGTCCGACTCCGGCGCGGTGATCGGTGTGACGCTCGGGGAGTTCGCGGACCGGCTACCCGGTGCGCTGCGCTGGTTGGCGCTCGATGATGCCGAACTCGTTCGGCGCAGCGCGGACTTCTCGCCCGCTCCTGTGTCGAACGCCGACCGGACCGCCCCGCTTCGGCTCGAGCACCCGGCCTACGTCATCTACACCTCGGGGTCGACCGGTCGTCCCAAGGGCGTCGTCGTCACCCACATGGGACTGATGAACGTCGTCGAGCACCAGAAGGTCCTTTACCGCCTGGCGCCGAGTTCGCGTTCGCTGCACGTGGCCTCGCCGAGCTTCGACGTCGCCGTCTACGAGGCGCTGATGGCCTTCGGGTCGGCGGCGACCATGGTGATCGTCCCGCCCGGCGTGTTCGGTGGCGTGGAGCTCGCCGAGCTGCTGCGCGATCAGCGGGTCACCCACGCGATGATCACCCCAGGCGCGCTCGCGACGGTGGATCCGAGCGGACTCGACGACCTCGCGACGCTGATGGTGGCGGGCGAGGCCTGCCCGCCCGAGCTGATGGCGCGGTGGTCGGTTGGTCGCCGCTTCATCAACGCCTACGGTCCGACCGAGTCGACCGTGCTCGCCACCAGCACCGGCGTGCTGTCGGCAGGCGACCTGGTCACGATCGGCGGCCCGGTCGCAGGCCTCGGCGCGATCGTGCTCGACGGACGGCTGCACCCGGTGCCCGCCGGTGTGGTCGGAGAGTTGTACGTGTCCGGACCCGGCCTGGCTCGGGCCTACCGTGGTCGCCCCGACCTGACGTCCGAGCGTTTCGTGGCCAACCCGTTCGGGGAGCCGGGACAGCGGATGTACCGCACCGGCGACCTGGCGCGCTGGACCGCGGACCGCGAGATCGAGTACCTGGGCAGGTCAGACTTCCAGGTGAAGGTCCGGGGGTTCCGGATCGAGCTCGGTGAGATCGACGCCGTGCTCGCGGCGCAGCCCGGCGTCGACTTCGCGGTGACCATCGGTCACCAGGGTGCCGGGGGCTCCACCTCGCTGGTGTCCTACCTGTGCGGGGCCGACGGAGTCGACCTCGATGTGGCCGCGATCAGGGAGGCCGCCGCGCAGGTCCTGCCCGCGCACATGGTGCCCTCGTCGATCATGGTCCTCGGTGCGATTCCGTTGACCCCGGTCGGCAAGCTCGACCGAAAGGCCTTGCCGGAACCTGTTTTCGAGCTCCGAGCCTTCCGTGCCCCGTCGACGCGGTTCGAGACGATCGTCGCCGAGGTGTTCGCCGAGGTGCTCGGTCTCGAGCGGGTCGGCGTCGACGACGACTTCTTCGAGCTCGGTGGCAACTCGCTGATCGGCACCCAGGTGACCGCACGGCTGGGGGCCGCGCTCGACGCGACCGTCCCGGTCCGCGCGCTGTTCGAGTCGCCCACCGTCGCCGCACTCGCCGTGCGCGCCGAGTCGTACCTCGGCGAGCGCAGGACGGCGCTGACCGCGGGCGAGCGTCCCGATCGCATTCCGCTGTCGCCTGCGCAGCAGCGGATGTGGTTCCTCAACCGATTCGACCCGGAGTCGGTCGCGTACAACCTGCCTCTCGCGATCGCGATGTCGGGCGAGCTGGACGTCGATGCGCTCGAACTGGCCGTCGCGGATGTGATCGGGCGCCACGAGGCGCTGCGGACGATCTACCCGGACGCCGAGTCGGGTGCGCACCAGGTGGTCCTCACCGCCGAAGGAGTCGCGCCCACGCTCGCCCCCGTCGCGGTGGCGGAGGCCGACCTGTTCGGTTCGCTCGCCGCGTTCTTCTCAGCCGGCTTCGACGTGACCGAGCAGGTTCCGCTGCGGGTGGTGCTGATGCAGACCTCCGCGACCGAGCACGTGCTGGCGATGGTCGTGCACCACATCAGCGCGGACGGCTGGTCGATGGCACCGCTTGCCCGCGATGTGATGGCCGCGTACGTGGCGCGGGCCGCGGGAGCGGAGCCGGTGTGGTCGCCGTTGCCGGTGCAGTACGCGGATTACGCGCTGTGGCAGCGTGAGGTGCTCGGGTCCGAGGAGGATCCGGCATCGGTGGTGTCGGCGCAGTTGGCGTACTGGACCCGGGCGCTGGCCGGCTTGCCGGATCAGTTGGATCTGCCGAGTGACCGGCCGCGGCCGGCGGTGGCGTCGTACCGCGGTGCGATGCATCGCTTCTCGATCGATGGGGATCTGCATCGGTCGTTGAGTGGGCTGGCGAGCGAGCAGGGTGCGACGCTGTTCATGGTTCTGCACGCTGCTTTGTCGGTGTTGCTGGCGCGGTTGTCGGGTACCTCGGACATCGCGATCGGCGCGCCGGTGGCCGGGCGCGGCGAGGCCGCGCTCGACGACCTGGTCGGCATGTTCGTCAACACGCTGGTGTTGCGGACCGAGGTGGACACGGACCGCTCGTTCACCGAGATTCTCTCGCGGGCTCGGGCAACCGATGTGGGCGCGTTCGGGAATGCGGACGTGCCGTTCGAGCGGTTGGTGGAGGTGCTCAGCCCGACGCGTTCGCAGGCACGGAACCCGCTGTTCCAGGTGGTGCTCTCCCTGCAGAACCAGGCCCGCACGGAACTGGAGCTGCCTGGCCTCAGTGTTCGCGCGCTCGAGTACGACGAGCAGATCTCCAAGTTCGATCTCCAGCTGAACCTGACCGAGACCGCAGGCGACGATTCCGGTGCTGCCGGTCTGGCGGCGGAGCTCACCTACGCGACCGATCTGTTCGACGCGGAGACGATTCACGAGTTCGAGCGCCGTTTCGTCGGGGTCCTCACGGCGATCGTGGCCGACCCGGCTGCGCCCGTCGGCGACATCGACCTGCTCGGCGCGGACGAGCGTGAATGCGTTCTGACGCAGTGGAACTCCTCCGGTGTCGACTCCGGAGTCGAGCGGACGCTGGTGGCAGGGTTCGAGGAGGTCGCGGTTCGCCGCGCCGACTCGGTCGCCGTGCGGTTCGAGGACGTGTCGCTGACCTACGGGGAGCTCGACGAGAAGGCGAACCGCCTGGCCCGCGTGCTGATCGAGGCGGGGGTGGGTCCGGAGTCGCTGGTGGCGGTGGCCCTACCCCGAAGCGCCGACCTGGTGGTCGCGCTCGTGGCCGTGCTCAAGGCAGGCGGTGGGTACCTCCCGGTCGACCCGACTTACCCGGCGGACCGCATCGAGTACATGCTCTCCGACGCGGCACCGGTGTGCGTGGTGACCTGGACCGGCCGCGAGATCGGGCTGCCAGCCGGTCTGCCGGTGATCGAGCTCGACGCCGTGGACCTGGACGCGGTCTCGGCCGCGGCGATCTCGGATGCGGACCGCCGTTCCCCGCTGCTGCCGGACAATGTCGCGTACGTGATCTACACGTCGGGTTCGACGGGTCGTCCGAAGGGTGTGCAGGTTCCGCACCGGACGGTGGGTCGACTGATGTCGAACACCGAGG
The DNA here is from genome assembly GCF_001984015.1 of Rhodococcus sp. MTM3W5.2. NCBI lineage: Bacteria > Bacillati > Actinomycetota > Actinomycetes > Mycobacteriales > Nocardiaceae > Rhodococcus > Rhodococcus sp. MTM3W5.2. Next base: position 1,391,993 of record NZ_CP019572.1, read on the forward strand.
ATCGGTTCGGTTTCGACGAGTCCGATGTGTGGACGATGTTCCACTCGTATGCGTTCGACTTCTCGGTGTGGGAGCTGTGGGGTCCGTTGCTCTACGGCGGCACCCTTGTGGTCGTCGACTACTACACCTCGCGTTCGCCGGAGCAGTTCCTTGAGCTGCTGGCGCGTGAGCGGGTGACGGTGCTGAACCAGACCCCGTCGGCGTTCTACCAGCTGGTCGAGGCGGATCGGCAGGCTCAAGCGGAGCTGTCGCTGCGGTATGTGATCTTCGGTGGCGAGGCGCTCGAGCTGCGTCGCCTGAGCGACTGGTACGACCGGCACCCGGACACGGCTCCGACGTTGGTGAACATGTACGGCATCACCGAGACCACGGTGCACGTGTCGTTCCGCCAGATCGACGCGGTGATGGCGGCGTCGGCGTCGGCCTCCGTGGTCGGCCAGGCGATCGCGGGATTGCGCGTCTACGTCCTCGACGAGCGACTCAGCCCCGTTCCCGTCGGCGTACCGGGTGAGATGTACATCGCCGGTGCGCAGTTGGCGCGTGGCTACCTCGGACAGCCGGCGCTCTCGGCGTCCCGGTTCGTCGCCGATCCGTTCGGAACCGGCGGTTCGAGGCTGTACCGCTCGGGCGATGTGGCGCGCTGGAACCGCAACGGGGACCTCGAGTACCTCGGCCGCGCGGACGATCAGGTGAAGGTTCGCGGCTTCCGCATCGAGCTCGGCGAGATCGAGTCGGCGCTGCTGGCCCAGGAGTCCGTCGCGCAGGTCGCGGTGATCGTGCGCGAGGACGTCCCGGGTAGCGCGCGGCTGGTCGCCTATGTGGTGCCCGCCGCCGGTGTGACGGTGGACGTTCCCGCCGTGCGCGAGGGCACGGCCGCGGTGTTGCCGGAATACATGGTGCCGTCGGCGTTCGTGGTGGTCGACGAGATCCCGCTCACGGCAAACGGCAAGCTGGACCGGCGCGCGTTGCCCGCTCCCGCCGCCGAGGTCCGCGAGTTCCGTGCGGCGTCGACGCCCGCCGAGGAGATCGTGGCAGGCGTGTTCGCCGAGGTGCTCGGTCTCGAGCGCGTCGGTCTGGACGACGACTTCTTCGAGCTCGGCGGCAACTCGCTGATCGCCGCGCAGGTTGCGGCCCGGATCGGCGCGGCGCTCGATACCCGCGTCCCGGTGCGGATCCTGTTCGAGTCCTCGACCGTCGTCGCGCTCGCGGCCGCGGTCGGCGTCCTCGCGGGCGAGGGCGGACGACTGGCACTCGTCGCCGGGCCGCGCCCGGAGCGGATCCCGCTCTCCTCGGCTCAGGCGCGGATGTGGTTCCTCAACCAGTTCGACACCGAGTCCGCGATGAACAACATCCCGGTCGCGGTGCGGCTGACCGGTTCGGTCGATGTCGAGGCGCTGCGTGCGGCCGTCGCCGACCTGCTCGACCGTCACGAGGTCCTGCGCACGGTGTACCCGGACACGGCCGACGGCCCGGTCCAGGTGATCGTCCCTGTCGCGCAGGCGATGCCCGATCTGACGCCCGTCGCGGCGAACGAGAGCGAGATGTTCGACGCGCTGGTTCGGGAAGCGGCGACCGGGTTCGACGTGACCGATCAGGTCCCGCTGCGGGTGACGCTTCTGCAGACCTCGGCTACCGAGTACGTTCTTGTGTTCGTCGTGCACCACATCAGTGCCGACGGCTGGTCGATGGGCCCGCTGGTGCGGGACGTGATGGCCGCGTACGCGGCGCGCGCCGCGGGTGCGGTGCCGGCATGGTCGCCGTTGCCGGTGCAGTACGCGGACTACGCGCTGTGGCAGCGCGAGCTGCTCGGGTCCGAGGAGGACCCGCAGTCGTTGGTGTCGACGCAGCTGCAGTACTGGTCGGAGGCGCTGGCCGGATTGCCGGACCAGCTGGACCTGCCGAGCGATCGTCCGCGGCCTGCGGTGGCGTCGTACCGCGGTGCGGCGCATCGTTTCACCATCGACGCCCGCCTGCATCGCGACCTGAACGGCTTGGCTCGCGCCAAGGGCTCGACCCTGTTCATGGTCGCCCATGCGGCGCTGTCGGTGTTGCTGGCGCGGTTGTCGGGTACCTCGGACATCGCGATCGGTGCGCCGGTGGCCGGGCGTGGCGAGGCCGCGCTCGACGACCTGGTCGGCATGTTCGTCGGCACCCTGGTGCTGCGCACCCAGGTCGACACCGGGGCGAGCTTCGAGGAGATCCTCGGGCGGACCCGATCGGTCGACGTCGCGGCCTTCGCCAACACGGACGTGCCGTTCGAGCGGCTCGTGGAGGTCCTCAGCCCGGCCCGCTCGCAGGCAAGGCACCCCCTGTTCCAGGTGGCACTGACCTTCCAGAACATGGACGTGCCGACGCTCGAACTGCCCGGGCTGACCGTGAGCGGCGTCGAGATCGACGCCCGCGTCGCGAAGTTCGACCTCCAGGTCACCCTGGCGGAGACCTTCTCCGACGACGGTGTGCCGTCCGGGATCTCGGCTGAGCTCACCTACGCCACCGATCTCTTCGACGACGCGACGATGCGCGCGTTCGCGCAGCGGTTCGTGCGACTGCTCGACGGGGTCGTCGCCGACCCGACCACCGCGGTCGGCGACGTCGACCTGCTGTCGGACATCGAGCGTCATCAGGTTCTCGAGCACTGGCCTGCGGCGGGACCGGATGCCGGTGCCGACACCACCCTGGTCGAGTGGTTCGGTGCCGTTGCGGCCCGATTCCCCGAGCAGGTCGCGGTGCGCTTCGGCGAGGGGGAACTGACTTACCGGGATCTCGACGAGCGGACCAACAGGCTGGCACGCGAGCTGATCGCATCCGGCGTCGGGCCCGAAACCCTTGCCGCGGTGGCGCTGCCGCGCTCGCTCGACCTGGTTGTCGCGCTGCTCGCCGTGCTCAAGGCGGGCGGCGGCTACCTGCCGGTCGACCCGACGTATCCGGCGGACCGCATCGAGTACATGCTCGCCGATGCGGCGCCGGTGTGCGTCGTCGCGGAATCGAGCCGCACAATCGCGTTGCCCGACGCCCTGCCGGTGCTCGAGCTGGACACGATGGACCTGTCCACGCGCTCGGCCGATCCGGTCACCGATACCGACCGGATCGCTCCGCTGCTGCCGGAGAACGTCGCGTACGTGATCTACACGTCGGGTTCGACGGGGCGCCCGAAGGGTGTGCAGGTGCCGCACCGCACCGTGACCCGCCTGATGCGGAACACCGAGCGGCGGTTCGATTTCGACGAGTCGGACGTGTGGACGATGTTCCACTCGTATGCGTTCGACTTCTCGGTGTGGGAGCTGTGGGGTCCGTTGCTCTACGGCGGCACCCTTGTGGTCGTCGACTACTACACCTCGCGTTCGCCGGAGCAGTTCCTTGAGCTGCTGGCGCGTGAGCGGGTGACGGTGCTGAACCAGACCCCGTCGGCGTTCTACCAGCTGGCTGAGGCGGATCGGCAGGCTCCGGCGGAGCTGTCTCTGCGGTACGTGGTCTTCGGTGGTGAGGCGCTCGAGTTGCGGCGCCTGAGCGACTGGTACGACCGGCACCCGGACACGGCTCCGACGTTGGTGAACATGTACGGAATCACCGAGACCACGGTGCACGTCTCCTACCGACGAATCGATGCCGCGACCGCGGCCGCGGCGTCCGCGAGCATCGTCGGCCAGGCCATCGACGGCCTGCGCGTGTACGTGCTCGACGAGCGCCTGCAGCCCGCACCGGTGGGTGTGCCGGGCGAGATGTATGTCGCCGGTGTGCAGTTGGCCCGTGGCTACCTGGGTCAGCCGGCACTGACCGCCGGTCGGTTCGTGGCCAACCCGTTCGACGCGCAGGGGTCTGCGCTGTACCGCTCGGGCGACCTCGCACGGTGGAACAGCTCCGGTGAACTCGAGTACCTCGGCCGCGCGGACGACCAGGTGAAGGTGCGCGGCTTCCGCATCGAGCTCGGCGAGATCGAAGCGGCCGTGCTGGCACAGGACTCGGTGGCCCAGACCGCGGTGATCGTGCGCGAGGACACGCCCGGCAACCCGGTGCTCGTCGCCTACGTGGTGGCGAGCGGGGCCGACGTGGACGTTGTCGCGGTGCGCGACGGCGCCGCGGAGCGACTGCCCGAATACATGGTGCCGTCCGCTTTCGTTGTGCTCGACGAGATCCCACTGACCGCCAACGGCAAGCTGGACCGGAAGTCGTTGCCTGCCCCGGTGATCCAGGCTAGGGAGTACCGCGCCCCGTCGACACCCGCCGAGGAGATCGTGGCAGGCGTGTTCGCCGAGGTCCTCGGTCTCGAGCGGGTCGGTCTCGACGACGACTTCTTCGACCTCGGCGGCAACTCGCTGATCGCCGCCCAGGTGGTCGCCCGGATCGGTTCGGCGCTCGACACTCGCGTGCCGGTACGGACGCTGTTCGAGGCCTCGACCGTCGCCGCGCTCGCGGTCGTCGTCAGTGGTCTTGCCGGCAGTGGCGCCCGTCCGGCTCTGGTGGCCCAGCCTCGCCCGGAGCGGCTGCCGCTGTCGTTGGCGCAGCGTCGGATGTGGTTCCTGAACCGCTTCGACACCGAGTCCGCGATCAACAACATCCCGATGGCGATCCGGCTCTCCGGCGCACTGGACCTCGCCGCGATGGGAGTCGCGCTGGCGGACGTCGTCGCCCGGCACGAGTCGTTGCGGACCCGCTACCCCGACACGGCGGACGGCCCGATCCAGGTGATCGAGGCACCGGAGGTGTTGACCGGTGAGCTGATCCCGGTTCCGGTCAGCGCGGACGAACTGCCGCAGCGCCTCTACGAACTCGGCACCACCCAGTTCGACGTGACGGCCGAGATCCCGTTGCGGATCAGCCTCTTCCAGCTCGACGAGTCCGAGTTCGTGCTCGCCGCCGTGGTGCACCACATCGCCGCCGATGGTGCGTCGATCGCGCCCTTCGTTCGCGACATCATGACCGCGTACACGGCCAGGCGGGTCGGCGAGGCTCCCGGTTGGGCGGAGTTGCCGGTGCAGTACGCCGACTACGCGCTCTGGCAGCACCGGGTGCTGGGGTCGGAGGAGGATCCGCAGTCCACGATCTCGAGCCAGCTCGACTACTGGCGCGGCGAGCTGGCGGGCCTGCCTGCGCAGCTGGATGTGCCGAGCGATCGTCCGCGGCCCGCGGTCGCCACCAACAAGGGTGCGACGCGCCGGTTCGAGGTCGAACCCGCTCTGCTGGCACAGCTCAATGCGGTTGCCAAGGAATACAACACGTCGTTGTTCATGGTGATGCACGCGGCCGCGGCCGTTCTGCTGGCCCGACTGTCGGGCACGTCGGACATCGCGATCGGTACGCCGGTCGCGGGCCGCGGCGAGGCGGCGATCGACGAGGTCGTCGGCATGTTCGTCAACACCCTGGTACTGCGAACCGAGGTCGACACAGCGGAGTCCTTCGCCGGACTGCTGTCCCGGGTCCGCGCGAGCGATCTGGGCGCATTCGGGAACGCCGACGTGCCCTTCGAGCGGCTGGTGGAGGTGCTCAACCCGGCCAGGTCACAGGCGCGGCACCCGCTGTTCCAGTTCGCCATGTTCTTCCAGAACCACGGACAGACCGCGGTGGAGCTTCCCGAGCTGAGCGTGAGCGCGGTCGACTTCGATCCGCAGATCGCGAAGTTCGACCTGCAGTGGACGTTCATCGAGGCGGCACCCGAGGCGGGTGCGGCGGCTGGGATGACGGTCGCGATCACCTACGCGACGGACCTCTTCGACGAGGCCACCGCCACGGCGGCGTTCGCGGACCGTTTCCTGCGCGTGCTCGAGGCCGTCGCGACGGCACCCGAGCGTCCGGTCGGCGACTTCGCGATGCTGGAGGCGGACGAGCTCGATCAGGTCCTGGTCGGGTGGAACGATTCGGCTCACCCGGTCGACCCCGACGAGCTGCTGCTCGACGCGTTCGTCGGACAGGCCGCGGTGACACCGGACGCGATCGCGGTGACCTTCGAGGGCGAGTCGCTGACGTACGCGGACCTCTCGGAGCGCGTCAATCGGCTGGCCCGGTTGCTGATCGCGCAGGGCGTCGGTCCGGAGTCGTTGGTGGCATTGGCTGTTCGTCGTTCGCTCGATCTGGTTGTCGGCATGTACGCGGTGATCACCGCCGGTGGCGCCTACGTGCCGGTGGATCCGGATCACCCGGTCGACCGGATCGGCCACATTCTCGACACGGCGGCGCCGGTGTGCGTGCTCACCACCGCGCGAGACGGCTTCGAGGTCCCAGGGGACAGGTCTGTCCTCTGCATCGACACGGTCGACGTGTCCGGCTTCTCCGCTCGTCCGGTGACCGACGCGGACCGCGTGGCGGTGCTGCGGCCCGACCACCCGGCGTATGTGATCTTCACCTCGGGGTCGACCGGCAAGCCCAAGGGTGTGGCCGTGAGCCACGCCGCGATCGTGAACCAGCAGGCGTGGATGCAGGCCGAGTACGGGTTCGAGTCCTCGGATGTGTACCTGCAGAAGACCGCGACGACGTTCGATGTGTCGCTGTGGGGTTACTTCCTGCCGCTTCGGGTCGGTGCACACCTGGTGGTGGCGACACCCGACGGTCACCGCGATCCCGGGTACGTGGCGGAGACGATCCGGGACCTTGCTGTGACCATCACGGACTTCGTGCCGTCGATGTTGACCGTGTTCTCCGACGTCGTGTCCTCGGATCTCCGCACGTCGGGCGAGCAAGCGGCAGCGTTGACTTCCCTTCGGCACGTGTTCGCGATCGGTGAGGCGTTGCCGGCAGAGACCGTCCGCGGCTTCGCTGACATCACCGATGCCCGCCTGCACAACCTGTACGGCCCGACGGAGGCCGCGGTCTCGATCACCTACGCGGACGTGACGGGCACCGCCGCGAGCGGCTCGGTGTCGATCGGTCGGCCGGAGTGGAATTCTCAGGTGTTCGTGCTGGATTCGCGGCTGCGGCCCGTTCCGGTCGGCGTTCCCGGCGAGCTGTACCTGGGCGGCGTCCAGTTGGCACGCGGCTACTACGGCCGGGTGGATCTGACGTCGGACCGGTTCGTGGCGAACCCGTTCTCCTCGACCGGTGAGCGGATGTACCGCACCGGCGACCTGGTCACCTGGGCCGCGACGGGCGAACTGGACTACATCGGGCGCACCGACTTCCAGGTGAAGTTCCGCGGGCAGCGGATCGAGCTCGGCGAGATCGAGACTGCGCTGTTGGCGCATCCGTCGATCAGCCAGTCGGTCGCAGTGGTGGCGGCGACGCCCACCGGTGATCAGCTGGTCGGATATGTGGTGCCGTCGGCGGGGGCCGACGTCGATGTCGAGGAGCTGCGCGGTTCGCTCGGGCAGGCACTGCCCGCATACATGGTGCCCGCGGCGCTGATGGTGCTCGAGGCGTTCCCGCTGAACTCGAGCGGCAAGCTGGACCGGAAGGCGTTGCCCGCTCCGATCTTCGAGTCGAAGACGTTCCGCGCGCCCACTACCCGGGTCGAGCAGGTCGTGGCCGACGTCTTCAGTGAGGTGCTCGGCGCCCCGCAGGTCGGCTTGGACGACGATTTCTTCGAGCTCGGTGGCAACTCGCTGGTCGCGACGCAGCTGATGGCACGGATCGGGGCGGCACTCGACACCCGAGTGCCGGTCCGTGAGCTGTTCGAGGCGTCGACCGTTGCGGCACTCGCGGCCCGTCTGCAGGTGCACGCAGGCTCGGGTGGCCGGATCGAGTTGGCCGCCAGGCCGCGTCCCGAGGCCATCCCACTGTCGATGGCCCAGCAGCGGATGTGGTTCATCAACCAGTTCGACACGACCTCCGCGGCCAGCAACATCCCGGTGGCGGTTCGGTTGACCGGAGGCCTGGATGTCGACGCGCTCAAGGCCGCGATCGGTGACCTGATCGCGCGGCACGAGGTGCTGCGTACGGTGTACCCGGCCCTCGACGGCACCGGCCATCAGGTGATCCTGCAGGCCGAGTCCGCCGCGCTGGAGCTCGCCGAGATCGAGATCGGCGCGGACGAGGTGCTCGAGCGGGTGATCGCGGTCGCGACGCAGGGCTTCGACGTCACGGCTGCCGTGCCGGTGCGCGCGGTCCTGTTCTCCGTGGCGGGAACCGATGAGCACGTGTTGGTCCTCGTGGTCCACCACATCGCCGGCGACGGCTTCTCGATCGGCCCCCTGACCAGGGACGTCATGATCGCCTATGCGGCCAGGTCGGCCGGTGAGCTGCCCGGATGGGAGCCGCTGGCGGTGCAGTACGCGGACTTCGCGCTGTGGCAGCGGGAGGTCCTCGGGTCCGAGCAGGATCCGGAGTCGCTGATCGCCCAGCAGATCTCGTACTGGACGCAGACCCTCGACAACGTGCCGGTCCAGCTCGATCTGCCCGCGGACCGCCCGCGACCGATGATCGCCTCTCACGTGGGCGACACGGTGGAGTTCACCATCGGCACCGACCTGCACCGCGGATTGATCGAACTCGCGCGAGATCACAACTCGACGATGTTCATGGTGCTGCACTCGGCGCTGGCAGTGCTGATGGCGCGGCTCAGCGGCACCGAGGACATCACGATCGGCACGCCGGTCGCCGGCCGCGGTGAGGCGGCACTCGACGATCTGGTCGGCATGTTCGTCAACACCCTGGTCCTCCGGACCGAGGTGGCGCCTGCCCGTTCGTTCGCCGAGTTCCTCGCGTCCACCCGCGAGGTGGACCTGTCCGCCTTCGCGAATGCAGACGTTCCGTTCGAGCGGCTCGTCGAGGTGCTCAGTCCCGAGCGCTCGCAGGCCCGGACCCCGCTGTTCCAGGTGGCGTTGTCGATGCAGAACATCGGGCAGACCTCGCTCGAACTGCCGGGCCTGCGGGTCGACGTCGTGGACGTGGACCCGAAGGTCGCCCGCCTGGACCTGCAGGTGAACCTGTCCGAGACCTTCGACGGCGAGGGTTCGGCCGCGGGTGTCGCGGGCGGCTTCACCTACGCGACGGACCTGTTCGACGGCGCGACGGTCGAGGGCTTCGTGGCCCGGTTCATCCGGGTGCTCGAGTCGATCGTCGCGGACGTGGACGCGCCCGTCGGCGACATCGAGATCCTGTCCTCGACCGAGCGCGGCGACCTCGCGAGCAGGATCGGTGCCGGCGTGACCGAGCCGGTTTCGCTTCCCGAATTCCTCTCCACTGCAGCATCATTGGATCCGTCGGCGGTCGCGCTCTCCGCGCCCGGACGATCGGTGACCTACCGTGAACTCGATGAGGAATCCTCTCGCCTGGCACGGATTCTGATCGCCCGCGGCGCGGGTCCGGAATCGGTCGTCGCGATGGCCCTGCCTCGTTCGGTGGAATCGGTGCTCGCCATCTGGGCGGTGGCGAAGACCGGTGCCGCCTATGTGCCCATCGACCCGAGCTACCCTGCGGACCGGATCGAGCACATGGTCACCGATTCGGAGGTCGTCGTCGGTGTCACCGCAGGACTGTTCGCGGATGCACTGCCGAGTTCGGTCCAGTGGCTCGTTCTCGATGACGGCGACCTCGTCGCGCAGTTGTCCGAGTCCTCGGCCGCGCCGATCACCGACGCAGATCGCATCAGTCCGGTCCGGCTCGAGCAGCCGGCCTGGGTGATCTACACGTCCGGCTCCACGGGTAAGCCCAAGGGCGTCGTGGTCACCCACGTCGGCCTGGCGGACTTCGTCGAGTTCCAGCGCCGGGCCACCCTGGTGACCGCGGATTCGCGTGTCCTGCATTTCGCCTCGCCGAGCTTCGACATCTCGATCAACGAGATGCTGCTCGCCGCGAGGGTGGGTGCGTGCCTGGTGATCGCCCCGACCACGATCTACGGCGGTGCGGAACTGGCGGCGCTGCTGCGTGGCGAGCGGGTGACCCACGCGATGATGACCCCACGACGCTGTCCTCGGTTGACCCGTCCGAACTGCCCGACCTGGGCATGATCGGCGTCGGCGGCGAGGCGTGCACGCCGGACCTGGTGGCCAGATGGGGTGGTGACCGAGAGTTCCTGAACGGATACGGACCCACCGAGACGACCATCGTCGTCTCCTTCACCGAACCGCTGGTTCCCGGACAGCCCATCACCATCGGCCGCCCGGTCTGCGGGGTGCGGGCACTGGTGCTCGACACCCGGTTGCGGCCCGTTCCCGACGGAGTCGTCGGCGAGCTGTACATCGGTGGGTCCAGCCTGGCCCGCGGCTACCGCGGGCGTCCGGATCTGACGGCGGACCGCTTCGTCGCGGATCCCTTCGGCCAGCCGGGCGGGCGCATGTACCGGACCGGCGACCTGGTCCGGTGGACCGGTAACGGCGAACTCGACTACGTCGGGCGGTCGGACTTCCAGGTCAAGGTCCGCGGCTTCCGGGTCGAGCTGGGTGAGGTCGACTCGTTGCTCACCGCGCAGCCGGGCATCGAGTTCGCGGTCACGCTTGGGCACTCCGGCACCGGGGGCGTCAGCTCCCTGGTGTCCTATGTGCTGGCGGAGGACGGCGTCGAGGTCGACGTCGAGGCGCTCAAGTCCGTGCTCGGACAGTCGCTGGCCCAGCACATGGTCCCGTCGGTGATCATGGTGCTGGACGAGATCCCGCGTACCCCGGTCGGCAAGCTGGATCGAAAGGCGTTGCCGGCGCCCGCGTTCGCGGCGAAGGCGTACCGCGCGCCGACCAATGCCGTCGAGGAGGCGGTCGCGTCCACCTTCGCAGATGTGCTCGGGATCGAGCGCGTCGGACTCGACGACGACTTCTTCGATCTCGGCGGAAACTCGCTGATCGCAACCCAGGTCACGGCCCGTCTTGGCGTGTCTCTGGACGCGACCGTGCCGGTGCGCACGTTGTTCGACGCCTCGACCGTCGAGGCACTCGCGGCCGCGGTCGAGCAGTACGTCGGGAAGGGCAGCCGCGAGGCGCTTGTCGCACAGGAGCGCCCGGACCGGATTCCGCTCTCGCTCGCGCAGCAGCGGATGTGGTTCCTCAACCGGATGGATCCGGGCTCGGCGGCGTACAACATTCCCGTCGCGATCCGGCTCACCGGCGATCTCGACACCGCGGCGTTGGAGTCCGCCGTCGTGGACGTGCTCGAGCGGCACGAGTCGCTGCGCACCGTCTACCCGGCGGTCGACGGGGACCCGCAGCAGGTGATCGTGCCGGTCGCGCAAGCGGTTCCGGATCTGACCCCGGTGGTCGTCACCGAGGCCGAGATCCTCGACCGGGTCGTCGCGCTGATGTCGGCGCCTTTCGACGTCGTCGCCGAGGTGCCGCTGCGCGCGGCGCTGTACACGACAGGCGAACGCGACTATGTCCTCGTCCTGTCTGTTCACCACATCAGCGCCGACGGATGGTCGATCGCGCCGCTGACCCGCGACGTGATGGTGGCCTACTCGGCGCGGCGATCCGGCGGGCTCGGACCGGACTGGTCGCCGCTGCCCGTGCAGTACGCCGACTTTGCGCTCTGGCAGCGCGGGCTGCTCGGCTCCGAGGACGATTCGGACTCTCTGATCGCGAACCAGCTGGACCACTGGCGCGGCGCACTCGACGGCCTGCCGGGCCTGCTGGAGCTGCCGACCGACCGGTCCCGGCCCGCGATCGCGAGCAATCGGGGCGCAACCGTGTCCGCCGAGATCGGCCGCGAGCTGCGCGGGGGCATCGAGCGGCTCGCCAGGGAGCAGGGCGTCACGGAGTTCATGGTCGTGCACGCCGCCCTCGCGGTGCTGCTCGCCCGGCTGTCAGGTACCGAGGACATCGCGATCGGCGCCCCGATCGCCGGCCGCGGTGAAGCAGGGCTCGACGATCTGGTCGGCATGTTCGTCAACACGGTGGTGCTGCGCGCACGGGTGGAGGCAGGCGAGTCTTTCGCGGCCCTGGTCGCCCGGGTCAGGGACACCGACGTGACCGCCTTCGGGAACGCGGACGTGCCGTTCGAAAGACTCGTGGACGTCATCTCGCCGGTCCGGTCGCAGTCGCACTCGCCGCTGTTCCAGGTCTCGTTGACGTTCCAGAACCTGACCCGTGCCGATCTGGAACTTCCCGGACTCACGGTCAGCGCTCTGGACGCGAACATGGTGGTCGCCAAGTTCGACCTCGACTTCACGATGTCGGATCGCCTCGATGTCGACGGCCTGGTCGACGGCATGGACGTGGTCGTCACCTATGCCACAGACCTGTTCGACGAGCAGACCGTGCGGTCGTTCGCCGATGGCCTCGTCGCCGTGCTCGATCAGGCGACCGCCGACATCGATCGGGTGGTCGGTGACCTGGACCTGGTCTCGGAGTCGGAGCTGCAGCGGACGCTGGTCGACTGGAATGCCACCACCGCCGAGGTCCGGCAGGGGACGCTCGTCGACTGGATCGACGACGCCGCAGCACGATTCGCCGCGCATCCGGCAGTCTCGTTCGACGGGACCACGATCTCGGCCGCGGAGTTCGACGCTCGGGTGAACCGGCTCGCGAGGGCGCTGATATCCCGCGGCGTCGGGCCGGAGTCGACCGTTGTCGTCGCGGCGCGCAGGTCGGTGGAGATGCTGGCCGCGATGTTCGCAGTGGTCAAGGCGGGCGCGGCGTTCGTGCCTGCGGATCCGGACCAGCCGGAGGAACGCCTGGCCACGGTGTACGAGATCGCGGAACCGGTGTGTGTGATCACGACGTCGTTCGACGGTGTCGAGGTGCCCGCGGGACTCGCGGTCGTCGAGGTCGACACGGTCGACCTGGCCGAGTTCAGCGACGCCCCGGTGCGCGACGCGGACCGGGTCTCGCCGCTGCGTCCCGAAAACCCGGCATATGTGATCTTTACGTCGGGATCGACGGGCGTGCCGAAGGGTGTGTCCGTCCCGCACGCGGCGATCGTGAACCAGCTGTCGTGGTTCGTCGACGAGTACGCGGTCACCGCGGACGACGTGGTGCTGCAGAAGACGCCTGTGGTGTTCGACCCGTCGGTGTGGGAGCTGTTCGTGCCGTTCCTCGCGGGTGCACACCTGGTGATCGCCCGGCCCGACGGGCACCGGGATCCGCGCTACCTCGTGGAGATGTGCCGCGAGTGGGGTGTGACGCTGCTCGGCTTCGTGCCCTCGATGTTGGCGACGCTGATGTCCGAGCCGGAGACGGCGTTGCCGCCGACCGTCCGGGCGCTGCAGCTGGCAGGCGAGGCACTGAGCCCCGAGCTGGCGGCGCGCACGCTGGAGGCGTCGGATGTGCGACTGAACAACGCCTACGGACCGGCCGAGACGACGTTGACGTCGGTGCACCACTGGTGCGACGGGGCCGAGACGGACTCGATGCCGATCGGTCGCGGCGTATGGAACATGAAGGCGTACGTGCTCGACTCGCGCCTGCACCCGGTCCCGATGGGTGTGTCGGGTGAGGTCTATTTGGCCGGCGCCCAGGTCTCCCGCGGCTACCACGGTCGGCCCGATCGGACGGCGGAGCGATTCGTCGCGAATCCGTTCGACGGTGCCGGTTCGGTGATGTACCGCACCGGCGACCTGGCCCGATGGGATCGGCGGGGTTGGCTGGAGTACGTGGGGCGCACCGACTTCCAGGTCAAGCTGCGCGGTCAGCGGATCGAACTGGGTGAGATCGAGTCGGCGCTCGAGCGGTTGACCGGAGTCGCGCAGGCCGTGGTGGTGCTGCACACCGGCGCAGCAACGGGTGACCAGTTGGTCGCCTATGTGGTGGCGCCCGGCGCGAACGGCGCGGACCTGCGCGCGCAGGTGGCAGGCACGCTGCCGGGGTACATGGTCCCGGCGACGGTGATGGTGCTCGACGCGTTCCCGCTGAACACCGCAGGCAAGCTGGATCGGAAGCTGTTGCCTGCCCCGGTGTTCGCGGCGCGGGTGTTCCGCGCGCCGGTGACGCCCACCGAGCAGACGGTGGCGGCGGTGGTCGGTGACGTGCTCGGTATCGAGCAGGTCGGTCTCGACGACGACTTCTTCGAGCTCGGCGGCAACTCGCTGCTCGCCATGCGGTTGGTCTCCCGGATCGACGCCGCGCTGGGATGCGCGCTGGCGGTGCGGGAGGTGTTCGAGGACGCAACGGTGGCGGGCCTGGCCGCCCGTGCCGATGCCACCACAGGAGCGGCACGGGGGACCGCGCTCACCGCGCGGGTCCGGCCGGACCGGATCCCGTTGTCCCTCGCACAGAATCGGATGTGGTTCCTCAACCAGTTCGATCCGTCGTCCTCCGCCTACACGGTCCCGCTGGCAATCAGCCTGCGCGGACGCCTCGACATCGAGGCGCTCGAACTGGCGGTCCGGGACGTGCTCGAGCGGCACGAGTCGCTGCGTACCGTGTTCCCGAACGACGAGCAGGGTCCGGCGCAGGTCATCCTCCCGGCCGACCAGGTCGTGCTGGACCTCGAGCCGGTGGACACCCAGGCGCACGAGGTGACCGATCGGGTGATCGAGATCCTCGGGGCCGGATTCGATGTGAGCGAGCGGGTGCCCGTGCGCGGCGCGGTGCTGCGGACCGGCGTCGACGAGCACGTGCTCGTGATGGCGATCCACCACATCAGCACCGACGGAGTCTCGACCGGGCCGCTGGCCCGTGACCTGACGCTCGCCTATGTGGCGCGCGCGGCGGGTCAGCAGCCGGCCTGGGCGCCGCTCCCGGTGCAGTACGCCGACTTCACCCTGTGGCAGCTCGAGCGGCTCGGTTCCGAAGACGATCCGGAGTCGTTGGCCGCCGGGCAGATCGGGTTCTGGAAGGACACCCTCGCGGGACTCCCGGACGTGCTCGAACTGCCCACCGACCGGCCCCGGCCCGCGGTGGCGTCCGGTCGCGGATCACGACTGCCCTTCGAGATCGACCCGGAGGTCGTCGCCGGCATCGAGGCGCTGGCCCGTGAATTCGGCGTCACCACCTTCATGGTCGTGCACGCCGCCTACTCGGTGCTGCTCGCGCGCCTGTCCGGCGGCACCGACATCGCGGTCGGCACGCCGATCGCCGGCCGCAGCGAGGCGGAGCTCGACGACCTGGTCGGCATGTTCGTCAACACCCTGGTGTTGCGCACCGAGGTCGACCCGTCCGGCTCGTTCGGCGACCTGCTCCGGAAGGTCCGGGTGGCCGACCTGGCCGCGTTCGGGCACTCCGAGATCCCGTTCGAGCGACTCGTCGAGGTGCTCAACCCGGCTCGCTCGCAGTCGCATTCGCCGCTGTTCCAGGCGTCGATGACCTTCGAGCACAACGAGAACACCACCCTCGAGTTGCCCGAGCTGACGATCAGCGGTGTCGACTACGAGGTCGACAGCAGCCAGTTCGACCTGACGTTGATCGTCACCGAGGGAATCGAGGTCGGGGGTCGTCCCGACGGGATGGGTGCCGCGTTGCGGTACGCCACCGACCTGTTCGACCGGGCCACGATCGAGGCGTTCGCGCAGCGGTTGGTCCGGATCCTGCGCGCCGCGGTCGCGGACCCCGGCGTCCGGGTGGGCGACATCGACCTGCTCGGCGACGCCGAGCGGGAGCGTGTGCTGTTCGACTGGAACGCGACGGACGAACTGATCGTCCCGCAGACCCTCGTCGATCTGTTCGACGAGCAGGTTGCCGCGACGCCGACCTCGGTGGCGCTCACGTTCGACGGTGAGTCGCTCACCTACGCCGAGTTCTCGGCGCGGGCGAACCGTCTGGCCAGGCACCTGATCTCGATGGGCGTCGGTCCGGAATCGCTCGTCGCGCTGGCCGTGCGCAGGTCCTTCGATCTCCTCGTCGGGATCTACGCGGTGCTCGAGGCGGGCGGCGCGTACGTGCCGATCGACCCGGACCAGCCGGCCGATCGGATCGGACACATCCTCGACACAGCCGACCCGGTGTGCGTCCTGTCGACCACGCGGGACGGATTCGAGGCACCAGGGGACAGGTCTGTCCTGAACATCGATGCGCTGGAGCTTTCCGGCGTGGAAGCCGGACCGGTGACGAGCGCCGAGCGCAGCGGCGTGCTGATCCCGTCGAGCACCGCCTACGTCATCTTCACCTCGGGATCGACGGGCAGGCCGAAGGGCGTCGCGGTCAGCCACGGCGCGATCGTCAACCGTCTGATGTGGATGCAGGCGGAGTACGGCCTCGACGCGCGGGACGCCGTGCTGCAGAAGACCCCGGTCACCTTCGACGTGTCGGTCTGGGAGCTGTTCTGGCCGCTGCAGGTCGGTGCACGCCTGGTGATCGCCGTGCCCGACGGCCATCGGGACCCGGCGTACCTGGCGCAGGTGATCGCCGACCAGTCGGTGACCACCGCCCACTTCGTGCCGTCGATGTTGGCCCTGTTCGTCGCGGAACCCTCTGTGACGGAGGCGCACTCGCTCGTTCGCGTGTTCGCGTCCGGCGAGGCCCTGCCTGCCCAGACCGCGGACCGGTTGCGGGAGGTCGCGCCCCAGGCGCGGCTGCACAACCTGTACGGCCCGACGGAGGCCGCGGTGGACGTCACCTTCCACGAGGTCACCGCCGCGGACCGGGTGAGCGTGCCGATCGGTGCGCCGGTGTGGAACACGCAGGTGTTCGTCCTGGACGCACGGCTTCGCCCCGTTCCGATGGGGGTCGCGGGCGAGCTCTACCTGGCAGGCGACCAGCTGGCCCGCGGGTACGTGGGACGCACCGACCTGACCGCCGACCGGTTCGTGGCCAATCCCTTCGTGACCGGGCAGCGGATGTACCGCACCGGTGACCTGGTGCGCTGGATCCACACGATGGACGGCACGACCGGCGAGGTCACCGGCGGCGAGCTCGAGTACCTGGGCCGCACCGACTTCCAGGTGAAGCTGCGCGGTCTGCGCATCGAACTCGGCGAGATCGAGACGGCGCTGCTGGCCGTGCCGGCGATCGAGCAGTCCGTGGTGACCCTGCACCGCGACGAGCGGTCCGGCGAGGCGCTCGTCGGTTACGTCGTGCCCGCCGCGGGGGAGACCGTGGACCTGGACGAGGTCAGGACCGCGCTCCGCGCGAGCCTGCCCGCCTACATGGTGCCGTCGGTCTTCGTCGTGCTGGACGCGTTCCCCCTCAATGCCAGCGGCAAGCTGGACCGCAAGGCGCTTCCCGCTCCGGTGCTGCAGGCCAGGCAGTTCCGGGCGCCGTCCACTCCGACCGAGGAGATCGTCGCGAGCGTGTTCGCCGATGTTCTCGGCGCAACGCGAATCGGTGCCGACGACGACTTCTTCGAGCTCGGCGGCAACTCCCTGATCGCCACCCAGGTGACCGCGCGACTCGGCGCGGCGCTGGACACCACGGTGTCGGTGCGGACGCTCTTCGACGCGTCAACGGTTGCGATGCTGGCGGCCGCGGTGGCGTCGCACGCCGGTGAGGGTGCGCGTCCGGCCCTCGTCGCGGGCGACCGTCCCGACGAGTTGCCGTTGTCGTTGGCACAGCAGCGGATGTGGTTCCTCAACCGATTCGACCCCGAGTCGGCGGCGTACCACATTCCGATGGCCATCCGGCTGACCGGCGAGCTCGACACCGCGGCGCTCCAGGCGGCGGTGGTCGACGTGCTCGAGCGGCACGAGTCGCTGCGCACCGTCTTCCCCGAGGTCGACGGGGCGCCGCAGCAGGTGATCGTGTCTGCGGCACAAGCCGTCCCGGATCTGACTCCGGTGTCGATCGCCGAGTCCGAGGTGTTCGACAGGGTCGCCGCACTGGTCACGACGCCGTTCGACGTCTCAGCGGGTGTGCCGCTTCGGGGGTCGCTGTTCCTGGTCGGTCCGAACGAGTTCGTGCTGGTGCTGGTCGTGCACCACATCAGCGCCGACGGTTGGTCGATCGCCCCGCTGACCCGCGACGTGATGCTCGCCTACGCGGCGCGCAGCCTCGGCCAGGCGCCCGCCTGGGCGCCGCTCGCGGTGCAGTACGCGGACTTCGCGCTCTGGCAGCGCGCGGTGCTCGGATCCGAGGAGGATCGCTCGTCGCTCGTCGCCCGTCAGGTCGGGTACTGGACGGAGACGCTTGCCGGTCTCCCCGATCTGATCGAGCTGCCGACCGACCGGCCGCGCCCGGCGGTCGCGAGCAATCGCGGAGCAAAGCTGGTCTTCGAGATCGACGCCGAGGTACATCGCGGTGTCGAGCGGATCGCACGCGAGCACGCGGTGACCCAGTTCATGGTCGTGCACGGCGCACTCGCGGTGTTGCTGGCACGGCTGTCCGGAGGCACCGACATCGCGATCGGTGCGCCGGTGGCCGGTCGCGGCGAGGCCCAGCTCGACGACCTGGTCGGCATGTTCGTCAACACCCTGGTGCTGCGTACTCAGGTCGATCCCGCCGCGGGATTCGGAGCATTCCTGGCTCATGTCCGGGA
The DNA here is from genome assembly GCF_001984015.1 of Rhodococcus sp. MTM3W5.2. Classification (NCBI taxonomy): domain Bacteria; kingdom Bacillati; phylum Actinomycetota; class Actinomycetes; order Mycobacteriales; family Nocardiaceae; genus Rhodococcus; species Rhodococcus sp. MTM3W5.2. The sequence goes on from NZ_CP019572.1 coordinate 1,410,188, forward strand.
CCAGGACCTGGCCGCTTTCGGGCATGCGGACGTGCCATTCGAGCGGGTCGTCGACGCGATCTCGCCGGTGCGCTCTCAGTCGCACTCGCCGCTGTTCCAGGTCGCGCTCACGTTCCAGAACCTGGCCAAGTCCGAGCTGGATCTGCCGGGGCTGCACGTGGCGGGGCTCGACATCGATGCGGTCGTCACCTGGTTCGACCTCGACTTCACGATGGTCGACCGCTATGACGAGGACGGCGCTCCGAACGGGTTGACGGCGCAGCTCACCTACGCCGTCGACCTGTTCGACGCCACCACGGCGGAGGCCATCGCGGCGACGTTCGGCCGCATCCTGGCCGCGGTGGTGGGCGGCGACGAGACCCCGGTCGGCGACATCGAGCTGCTGGCCGACGCGGAGCGTGCCGTGGTGCTCGGCGACTGGAACGACACCGTGGTCGAGGTCGCACCCTCCACCCTCGTCGACCTCATCGACACCCAGGTCGCTCGCCGCCCCGACGAGGTGGCGGTGATCTTCGAAGGGGTCGAGCTGACGTACGCGCAGTTCGATGCCCGGGTGAACCGGCTGGCCAGATGGCTGGTCGCGGAGGGCGTCGGTCCGGAGACCCGTGTCGGGCTGGCGATCCCGCGTTCGATCGAGATGCTCGTCGGCATGCACGCGATCGTCAAGGCCGGTGCCGCCTATGTGCCGATCGATCCGGATCAGCCGGTCGAACGCAATGCCTACGTGGTGGAGTCCGCAGCACCGCTGCTGGTTCTGACCGCAGGAACTCCGATCTCCCTCGAGGTTCGGACGGTGGACATCGCGGCCCTCGATCTGTCCGGTCACAGCGATGCGCCGGTGCGGGACGGCGAGCGGACCTCGCCGCTGCGGCCCGCGCACCCGGCGTACGTGCTCTACACCTCCGGTTCGACCGGGCGGCCCAAGGGCGTCACCGTCTCGCACGCCGCGATCGTCAACCAGATGCGGTGGCTGGAGGGCGAATACGGGGTCACCGATGCCGACTGCGTCATGCAGCGGGCGCCGTTCACCTTCGACGTCTCGGTGTGGGAGTGCTTCCTGCCCCTGTGCGTCGGCGCTCGACTGGTCATCGCGCGTCCCGGTGGGCACCTCGACATGGGGTACCTGGCGGGCCTGATGCGTACTCACGGCGTCTCCATCGCCGAGTTCGTGCCGTCGGTGATCGCGGCGATGGTCGCCGAGGGTCATGCGGAGGCACTGTCGTCGCTGCGCCATCTGCACAGTGGCGGCGAGGCCCTGTCCGCCGAACTGGTCGACACCGTGCGCGCGCACTTCCACGGCGGGCTGCACAACACCTACGGTCCGACCGAGGCCGCCATCACCACCACCGGACACGAGATCACCGGTCCCGTCGACGGGATCGTGCCGATCGGCGGTCCGGCGTGGAACACGAGGGCCTATGTGCTCGACGAGCGCCTGCACCCCGTGCAGGCGGGTGTGCCGGGTGAGTTGTACCTGGCAGGCGCGCAGCTGGCCCGTGGTTACCACGGCCGCGTCGACCTGACCGCAGACCGGTTCGTCGCCGATCCGTTCGCCGCGACCGGAACGTCCTCGGAGCCGGGTGCCCGGATGTACCGGACCGGTGACCTGGTGCGGTGGAACGAGCTCGGTGAGCTGGTGTACCTGGGCCGCACCGACTTCCAGGTGAAGCTGCGCGGACTGCGGATCGAGCTCGGCGAGATCGAGTCGGCGCTCATGCGCTGCGACGAGGTCACCCAGTCACTCGTGACGATGGTGCGCGACCCGCGCGCGGGCGAGCACCTCGTCGGCTACGTGACGGTTCGGGCCGGTACCGCACCGACGGCCGCCGAGCTGCGGGCCGTGGTCGCGGCCGAGCTGCCGGCCTACATGGTGCCGTCGCAGGTGCTGGTGCTCGACGAGTTCCCGCTGAACTCGAGCGGCAAGCTGGACCGGAAGGCGCTGCCGGCGCCGGTGTTCGAAGCTGCCGAGTTCCGGGCGCCGACGACTCCGGTGGAGCAGGTTGTGGCCGGCACGTTCGCGGACCTCCTCGGGGTGGCGCGGGTCGGTCTCGATGACGACTTCTTCGCTTTGGGCGGCAACTCGCTGATCGCGATGCAGGTTGCGGCGCGGTTGAGCAGCGCACTCGATGCCAGGGTTGCGGTGCGGGAGCTGTTCGAGGCCTCGACGGTCGAGGCGTTGGCCGCGCGGTTGGCGTCGTCTGCCGGTGCGGGCGGTCATGTCGCGCTGGCGGTGCGGGAGCGTCCGGAGCTGATTCCGCTCTCGCCCGCGCAGTCGCGGATGTGGTTCCTCAACCGATTCGACCGGGATTCCTCGGCATACAACATCCCGATCGTTGTGCGGCTCTCGGGCGCGCTCGACTTCGCTGCGCTGCAGGCCGCGGTGGCCGATGTGGTGGCGCGGCACGAGGTGCTGCGCACGGTGTACGTCGACATCGACGGGATCGGTCACCAGGTGGTGCTGCCCGCAGACCAGGCGGCGATCGAGCTGACTCCGGTGGTCGCGGCCGCCGAGTCGGTGGCCGCGATGGCCGTGGAATTCATCTCGGCCCCGTTCGACGTCACCGAGCAGGTCCCGTTGCGGGCCCGGCTGTACGAGGTCGAGGCCGGTGCCGAGTACGTGCTGGCGATGACCGTGCACCACATCAGTGCCGACGGTTGGTCGGTTGCTCCGCTGACTCGCGACGTGGTGGTGGCCTACGCCGCCCGCAGCACGGGGCAGCAGCCGTCGTGGGCGCCGTTGCCGGTGCAGTACGTGGACTACACGCTGTGGCAGCGTGAGGTGCTCGGTTCCGAGCAGGACCCGCAGTCGCTGATGTCGGCTCAACTGGCCTACTGGACCGCCGCGCTTCGCGGCGCGCCGGATGTGCTGGAGCTCCCGACTGATCGTCCGCGCCCCGCGGTGATGTCGAACCTCGGTGCGGTGCAGCCGTTCACGATCGACGCCGAGTTGCACGCGGCGATCGATGAGGTCGCCCGCCGCAGTGGTGCGACGCTGTTCATGGTGATGCACGCCGCGCTCGCGGTGCTGCTGGCACGGCTGTCGGGGACCAGCGACATCGTCATCGGCACCCCGGTGGCCGGTCGCGGCGACGCCTTGCTCGACGACCTGGTCGGCATGTTCGTCAACACGCTGGTGTTGCGCCTCGAGGTCGACGGCGGTGCGTCGTTCGGCGAGATCGTCGCCCGCGCTCGGGAGACCGACCTCGGTGCCTTCGGCCATGCCGATGTTCCGTTCGAGCAGGTCGTCGAGGTGCTCAACCCCGTTCGTTCGCAGGCATACTCGCCGCTGTTCCAGGTGTCGCTGTCCTTCGAGAACCTCGACTCCCCGGAGGTCGAGCTCGGTGGACTGACGGTCTCCGGTGTGGACTCGGATGTGGTGCTGTCCAAGTTCGATCTGGAGTTCGGGTTCGTAGACAGCTATGACGCCGACGGTGCGCCTGCAGGCCTACACGGTGCGGTGACCTATGCCACGGCACTGTTCGACGCCGCCGGTGTCGAGCGCATGGTCGACGGTCTGCTTCGAGTCCTGCGTGCGGTGACGGCGGGCACCGAGTCGCCGGTCGGCGACACGGTGGGCCCGAACGTGGTGGTCGGCGATATCGACCTGCTCGGTGCAGGTGAGCGGGAGTTGGTGCTGCGGGAGTGGAACGCGACCGATGCGCCTGCGCCGGTGGGGACGTTGGATTCGTTGTTCGCCGATCAGGTTGCGCGGACTCCGGGTGCGGTCGCCCTCGTCAGCGGGGCGGAGACGCTCACCTACCGTGAGTTCGACGACCGGGTCAATGCGGTTGCGCGGCATCTGATCGGCCTCGGTGTCGGGGTCGAGTCGCGGGTGGTGCTCGCGATGCGCCGGTCGATCGACCAGGTGGTCGCGATGTATGCGGTGGTCCGTGCCGGTGGTGCGTATGTGCCGGTCGACCCGGATCAGCCGGCGGAGCGGATCGGGCACGTGATCGAGACGGCCGACCCGGAGTACGTGTTGGTTGATGCCGACCTGGGCGAGATCTCGTTCGGGCGGACCGCTGTCGTGATCGCAGGCGTCGATCTGGCCGATGTCCGGCCGGTGACTGCGGCCGACCGCAGGGGCTCGCTGGTCGCCGAGAACACGGCGTATGTGTTGTTCACGTCGGGTTCGACGGGGCGGCCGAAGGGTGTTGCGGTTTCGCATGGGGCTGCGGTGAACCAGTTGGTGTCGATGCAGGCCGAGTACGGGCTCGACGAGCGGGATTCGGTGCTGCAGAAGACGCCTGCGACGTTCGATGCGTCGGTGTGGGAGTTCTTCTGGCCGCTGCAGGTCGGTGCCCGGTTGGTGCTGGCGTCGGTGGATGGTCATCGGGATCCGCAGTATCTGGCGGCGGTGTTGGTGGAGCAGTCGGTGACGACGGTGCAGTTCGTGCCGTCGATGTTGCCGATGGTGTTGGCGGCGTTGCCGGAGTCGGGGGCCCCGGCGTTGCGGCGGGTGTTCGCCGGTGGCGAGCCGTTGCCTGCGGTGGTGGCGGCGGAGTTCGTGCGGGTCACCGGTGCTGCGGTGCACAACCTCTACGGTCCGACCGAGGCGGCGATGCAGGTCACTCGCCGTGAGGCGGCCGAGACCGATGCGGCGGTCGTGCCGATCGGTGGTCCGGTCGAGGGCACGAAGGTGTTTGTGCTCGACGGGCGTCTGCGTCCGGTTCCGGTTGGCGTGCCGGGTGAGCTGTATCTGGCGGGCGTGCAGTTGGCCCGCGGCTACCAGTCGCGGCCGGATCTGACGGCGGAGCGGTTCGTGGCGAACCCGTTCGGCGGCGGTGAGCGGATGTACCGGACCGGCGACCTGGCTCGCTGGTCGTCGGCGGGTGAGCTGGAATTCTTGGGCCGCACCGATTTCCAGGTGAAGCTGCATGGTCTGCGGATCGAGCTCGGCGAGGTGGAGGCGGCGTTGGCCGCGCATCCGTCGGTGGGTCAGTCGGTGGCGGCGGTTGTCGACACCGCGGCGGGCAGGCATCTGGTCGGTTATGTGACGGCGGCTCCCGAGGCCGTTGTCGATGTTGCCGACGTGATGGCGGTCGCTGCGGATCGGTTGCCGGCGTACATGGTGCCGTCGCAGGTGCTGGTGCTCGAGGAGTTGCCGGTCACGTCGAGTGGCAAGGTGGATCGGAAGGCGTTGCCTGCGCCGGTGTTCGAGGCGGCCGAGTTCCGTGCTCCGGTCACCGAGGTCGAGCGGGTTGTGGCGTCGGTGTTCGGGGAGTTGCTCGGTCTCGAGCGGGTCGGTCTGGACGACGACTTCTTCGCCTTGGGTGGTAACTCACTGGTCGCGATGCAGGTTGCGGCGCGGTTGAGCAGCGCACTCGATGCCAGGGTTGCGGTGCGGGAGTTGTTCGAGGCCTCGACGGTCGAGGCGTTGGCCGCGCGGTTGGCGTCCTCTGTCGGCGCCGGTGGTCATGTCGCGCTGGCGGTGCGGGAGCGTCCGGAGCTGATTCCGCTCTCGCCCGCGCAGTCGCGGATGTGGTTCCTCAATCGTTTCGATTCTTCGTCGTCGGCGTACAACATCCCGGTAGCGGTGCGGCTCTCGGGCGCGCTCGACGTCGCTGCGCTGCAGGCCGCGGTGGCCGATGTGGTGGCGCGGCACGAGGTGCTGCGCACGGTGTACATCGACATCGACGGGATCGGTCACCAGGTGGTGCTGCCCGCGGATCAGGCGGTGATCGACTTGATGCCGGTGCTGGTGGACCCGGAGTCGGTGGCTGGTGCGGCGATGGAGTTCGTCTCGGCCCCGTTCGACGTCACCGAGCAGGTCCCGTTGCGGGCCCGGCTGTACGAGGTCGAGGCCGGTGCCGAGTACGTGCTGGCGATGGTGGTCCATCACATCAGCGCCGACGGTTGGTCGGTTGCTCCGCTGACCCGTGACGTGATGGTCGCGTATGCCGCTCGCAGTGTCGGGCAGGAGCCGTCGTGGGCGCCGTTGCCGGTGCAGTACGTGGACTACACGCTGTGGCAGCGTGAGGTTCTCGGTTCCGAGCAGGACCCGCGGTCGCTGGTCTCGACCCAGCTGGATTACTGGACTGCGGCGCTTCGGGGTGTTCCGGATGTGCTGGAGCTCCCGACTGATCGTCCGCGCCCGGCGGTGATGTCGAACCTCGGGGCCTTGCATGAGTTCACGCTCGACGCCGAGTTGCATGCGGCGCTCGATGCGGTGGCCCGCCGCAGTGGTGCGACGCTGTTCATGGTGATGCACGCCGCGGTCGCGGTGCTGTTGTCGCGGCTGTCGGGGACCAGCGACATCGTCGTCGGCACCCCGGTGGCCGGTCGCGGTGATGCTGCTCTCGACGACCTGGTCGGCATGTTCGTCAACACGCTGGTGTTGCGCCTCGAGGTCGACGGCGGCGCGTCGTTCGGCGAGATCGTCGCCCGGGCTCGGGAGACCGACCTCGGTGCGTTCGGCCATGCCGATGTTCCGTTCGAGCAGGTCGTCGAGGTGCTCAACCCCGTTCGTTCGCAGGCATACTCGCCGCTGTTCCAGGTGTCGGTGTCGTTCCAGAATCTGGATACGCCTGAGGTCGAACTCGGTGAGCTCAAGGCTGCAGCCGTGGACTCGGATGTGGTGTTGGCGAAGTTCGATCTGGACTTCGGGTTCGCCGACAGCTACGACGCCGACGGCGTGCCGGCCGGTGTGACGGGTGTGCTGACTTATGCCACCGCGTTGTTCGACGCCGCTGGTGTGGCGCGGGTGACCGATGGCCTGGTGCGGATCCTGCGTGCGGTGACCACCGACACCGAGTCGCCGGTCGGCGATATCGACCTGCTCGGTGCGGGTGAGCGGGAGTTGGTGCTGCGGGAGTGGAACGCGACCGATGCGCCCGCGCCGGTGGGGACGTTGGATTCGTTGTTCGCCGATCAGGTTGCGCGGACTCCGGGTGCGCTCGCGATGGTCGACGAGTCGATGGCCCTGACCTATCGGCAGTTCAATGCCCGGGTCGATGCGGTTGCGCGGCATCTGATCGGCCTCGGTGTCGGGGTCGAGTCGCGGGTGGTGCTCGCGATGCGCCGGTCGATCGACCAGGTGGTCGCGATGTATGCGGTGGTCCGTGCCGGTGGTGCGTATGTGCCGGTCGACCCGGATCAGCCGGCGGAGCGGATCGGGTACGTGATCGAGACTGCTGACCCGCTGTTGGTGCTCGTCGACGCCGGTATGCCCTCGGATATTGGGTTCGGGCGCCCGGTCATCGACGTTGCGGGGATCGATCTGGCCGATGTCCGGCCGGTGGCGGCCGCGGATCGGATCGGTGTGTTGGGTCCGCAGAACACGGCGTATGTGTTGTTCACGTCGGGTTCGACGGGGCGGCCGAAGGGTGTTGCGGTTTCGCATGGGGCTGCGGTGAACCAGTTGGTGTCGATGCAGGCCGAGTACGGGCTCGACGAGCGGGATTCGGTGCTGCAGAAGACGCCTGCGACGTTCGATGCGTCGGTGTGGGAGTTCTTCTGGCCGCTGCAGGTCGGTGCCCGGTTGGTGCTGGCGTCGGTGGATGGTCATCGGGATCCGCAGTATCTGGCGGCGGTGTTGGTGGAGCAGTCGGTGACGACGGTGCAGTTCGTGCCGTCGATGTTGCCGATGGTGTTGGCGGCGTTGCCGGAGTCGGGGACCCCGGCGTTGCGGCGGGTGTTCGCCGGTGGCGAGCCGTTGCCTGCGGTGGTGGCGGCGGAGTTCGTGCGGGTCACCGGTGCTGCGGTGCACAACCTCTACGGTCCGACCGAGGCGGCGATGCAGGTCACTCGCCGTGAGGCGGCCGAGACCGATGCGGCGGTCGTGCCGATCGGTGGTCCGGTCGAGGGCACGAAGGTGTTTGTGCTCGACGGGCGTCTGCGTCCGGTTCCGGTTGGCGTGCCGGGTGAGCTGTATCTGGCGGGCGTGCAGTTGGCCCGCGGCTACCAGTCGCGGCCGGATCTGACGGCGGAGCGGTTCGTGGCGAACCCGTTCGGCGGCGGTGAGCGGATGTACCGGACCGGCGACCTGGCTCGCTGGTCGTCGGCGGGTGAGCTGGAATTCTTGGGCCGCACCGATTTCCAGGTGAAGCTGCATGGTCTGCGGATCGAGCTCGGCGAGGTGGAGGCGGCGTTGGCCGCGCATCCGTCGGTGGGTCAGTCGGTGGCGGCGGTTGTCGACACCGCGGCGGGCAGGCATCTGGTCGGTTATGTGACGGCGGCTCCCGAGGCCGTTGTCGATGTTGCCGACGTGATGGCGGTCGCTGCGGATCGGTTGCCGGCGTACATGGTGCCGTCGCAGGTGCTGGTGCTCGAGGAGTTGCCGGTCACGTCGAGTGGCAAGGTGGATCGGAAGGCGTTGCCTGCGCCGGTGTTCGAGGCGGCCGAGTTCCGTGCTCCGGTCACCGAGGTCGAGCGGGTTGTGGCGTCGGTGTTCGGGGAGTTGCTCGGTCTCGAGCGGGTCGGTCTGGACGACGACTTCTTCGCCTTGGGTGGTAACTCACTGGTCGCGATGCAGGTTGCGTCTCGCCTCGGAACCGAGCTGGAGGCTCAGGTTCCGGTGATGTGGCTGTTCACCACGTCGACCACTGAGGCACTGGCCGCCAGGATCGTGTCTGCACGACTGGGGCTCGAGAACATGGCCGAGGACGCGGCATTCGACGTGTTGCTCCCGCTGCGGCCCGGCGGATCCAAGCCGCCGGTGTTCTGCATCCACCCGATCATCGGGCTCTCGTGGGCATTCGCCGGATTGTCTGCCCACATCGACAAGGAACGGGGGATCTACGGACTGCAGTCACCCGCCCTGTCCGGAGCGGCGCCGCTGCCCGAGACCGTGGAGGAATGGGCTCGGGTGTACGTCGAGCAGATCCGGACCGTGCAGCCCGAGGGTCCGTACAACCTGGTCGGCTGGTCGCTCGGCGGCGTGATCGCTCACGCGATGGCGGCGCTGCTGCAGTCCGAGGGCGACGAGGTCGCGCTGCTGGCCATGATGGACAGCTTCGCGGAGCGGCCCGCCGACGGGGTGCTCGCCGATCGGGCCATGACCGCCGGCGACCTGCTCGGAGGCCTGCTCCCGGCACTCGTGGCCGACGCTCCGGAGGGCTCGGCCGAGGCCATGTCCGCCGAGGTGCTGTCCGAGGAGATGCTGGGCGGATTCGTCGAGAACCTGCCGGCGCCGTTCAACGCGCTCGGGGCGGAGCGAATCATCGCAGCGGTGGAGGCGGCGGGCGCTTCGGTCGCCGTGATGGATGCCTACCTGCCCGCGACGTACAAGGGTGACCTCGTGTACTTCGCCGCGCTCGCGGACGATCCAAGCGGCAAGGTCGGCGCGGGCACCTGGCAGGACGGAATCGATGGCCGGATCATGACCCACGGCATCGACGAGACCCACTGGGGGATGGCCTCACCCGCCGCGCTCGCCAAGATCGGCGAGGCACTGCGAGAGGTGTGGGACGCCGAGGAGGTCGAGGCCGACGAATAGGGAGTCGGGGCCCGCAGGCGGGCGACGTTGGGCAAAAGAAACTGCAGGACAAGAGCATTGATCGAGAAAGGCGCTACACATGAGCAACCCCTTCGATGATGAGGACGGCCAGTTCCTGGTGTTGGTGAACGACGAGGGTCAGCACTCGCTGTGGCCCATGTTCGCCCAGGTTCCCGCCGGCTGGGTCGAGGTCCACGGCCCGACCTCACGTCAGGAATGCGTCGACTACGTCGAGGCGAACTGGACCGACATGCGGCCGAAGAGCCTGATCGAGGCGATGGCGGGAGACGCCGACAAGTAGGCACGATTGAACGAACCCGCCGCCGCAGCGTTCGCTCCGGGGCGGGTTCCTTCATGGTTGTGAGCACCTGTCGGCGACCCGGTGTGGGTCGCCGACAGCTCGCCGCGTGGCGGCGAATCTCGGGGCCGACGCAGGTCTGGCCCTCTCATCCCCAACGGTAAGGAGTTCGGCCCCGTGTGTTCGATCCTCGGCATTTTCGGTCTGCAGTCCGGCGACGATCTGGCCGCGCTGCGCGTTCAGGCCGTGGAACTGTCGCGCAGGCAACGGCACCGCGGGCCCGACTGGAGCGGGGTGTTCGTCGGTGACGGCGCGATCCTGGTGCACGAGCGCCTGGCGATCGTGGACCCGGCCAGCGGGTCGCAGCCGCTGCGCTCGCGGGACGGGCACCTCGCGTTGGCGGCCAACGGGGAGATCTACAACCACCGTGAGCTGCGCGAGGCCAGCGGGTACGACTTCACCACCGGCTCCGACTGCGAGGTGATCAGCGCCCTCTACCGCGAGGGGACACCGATTTCGTGAACCGGCTCAACGGTATCTTCGCGTTCGCGTTGTTCGATGCCGAGCAGCAGCGGTTCCTGATCGCCCGCGACCCGATCGGGGTGATCCCGCTGTACTGGGGTCACGACGGCGACGGCCGCATCCTGGTCGCGTCGGAGATGAAGGCACTGGTCGGGGTGTGCGAGGACGTGGCCGCGTTCCCGCCGGGCCACCTCTACGACAGCGCGACTGGTGAGCTGCGCCGCTACTACGACAAGCCGTGGCGTGAGCACTCGGCCACCGTCGGCACCCGGGTGTCCCCGCAGGAGCTGCGGGCCGCGTTCGAGCAGGCGGTGCACCGGCAGATGATGACCGACGTCCCCTACGGTGTGCTGCTCTCCGGCGGTCTGGATTCGTCGCTGGTGGCCGCGTGCGCGGCCAAATTCGCCCGCGACCGGGTCGAGGACGACGACCGCAGCGAGGCGTGGTGGCCGCACCTGCATTCGTTCGCGATCGGGTTGGAGGGCTCGCCGGACCTGGCGGCCGCCCAGCTCGCCGCCGATTCCCTCGGCACCGAGCACCACGGCTTCGTCTACACCTTCGCCGAGGGCCTCGACGCGTTGCCGGAGGTGATCCGGCACATCGAAACCTACGACGTGACCACCATCCGGGCCTCGACCCCGATGTTCCTGCTGGCCCGTCGGATCAAGGCGATGGGCGTGAAGATGGTGCTCTCCGGGGAGGGCGCCGACGAGATGTTCGGCGGCTACCTGTACTTCCACAAGGCGCCGTCCGCGCGGGCCTTCCACGAGGAGACCGTCGCCAAGCTCGACGCCCTGCACAGCTACGACTGCCTGCGCGCGAACAAGTCGATGATGGCCTGGGGTGTGGAGGCGCGGGTGCCGTTCCTGGACCTGGAGTTCCTCGACACCGCGATGAGCATGGACGCCACCCACAAGATGGCAGGCGGCGGCCGGATCGAGAAGGCCGTGATCCGCGAGGCGTTCGAGGGCGCGCTGCCCGAGCAGATCCTGTGGCGGCAGAAGGAACAGTTCAGCGACGGCGTCGGCTACGGCTGGATCGACGGCCTCAAGGACCACGCCGAGGCCGTGGTCACCGACGTCGAGCTCGCGTCCGCCGCGCAACTGTTCCCGCACAACACCCCGGAAACCAAGGAGGCCTACCTCTACCGGCGGATCTTCGCCCAGCACTTCCCCGGCGAGGCCTGCGCGGCCACCGTGCCGGGCGGCAAGTCCATCGCCTGCTCCACCCCCGCCGCACTCGAGTGGGACCCGGAATTCGCCGCGATGGCCGACCCCTCCGGCCGCGCCGTCCAGGGCGTCCACGAACAGGCACTCGCCCGCTAGCAACCAACCGCATGATCGATGCGGGCGGCCGGGCGGAGCGGATCAAGGGGGGTCCTCGGGCGACCGTGGGCGCTCCGTCGTCGGGTCCGCCCTGAGGGGTGTCTGGGGCCGCCCTGATCGCTGCACCAGACGCGGAACTGGCGGTTCACGTATCTTGTCACTCTGGATCGCACTATGCGATGGTCAGGTCGAGTGGTACCGGGGGGGATCGACGTGGCTTTGGCTCGATACCTTCGGAGTACGTCTTGTCGGATTTCCCTCGGTCGGTCGCCGCCCTCGCGGCGGCCCGCCCCGACGCGGTCGTCGTGCATGTCGACGATGTGTCGGTGACATATCGGGAACTCGATGAACGACTCCAGATGCTGGCAGGACCGCTCGCTGCCAGGGGATTGGACCCCGAGGCCATCGTCTCGGTGACCCTGTCCGGACTGGCGCCGATGGTGATCGCAGCCGAGGGCGGCCTTGGCGCGGTCCTGGATACCATCGCGCGGGATGCCAAGGCGCTGGAGGCCCCGCCGGCACGGAGCACTCTTGCGGATCTGTTCGACGAGCAGGCGGCCCGCACGCCGGAGTCGGTCGCGCTGGTGTTCGAGCGTCACGTGCTGACCTACGCAGAGTTCGATGCCCGCGCCAACCGGCTGGCGCGCCGTCTCATCGCCGACGGGGTCGGTCCGGACACAGTGGTCGCGCTCGCGATGCGTCGGTCGATCGACCTGCTGGTCGCCGTGTACGCCGTCGTCAAGGCCGGCGGTGCCTACCTCCCCCTCGATCCGGACCATCCGGCCGAGCGCACGGCGCACGTGCTCGAGACCGCCGCGCCGGTTGTCGTGCTCACCGCAGGCGCCGACGGCGCGGCTCTGCCCGCCGGATCACCGGCTGTGGTCCTCGAGCAATTGGACCTCGAAGGATTCTCCGAGGCGCCGGTCACCGATGTGGATCGGTTGGCGCCGTTGGTGCCGGAGAACACGGCGTATGTGATTTTCACGTCGGGTTCGACGGGTCGGCCGAAGGGTGTGGCGGTCTCGCATGCGGCGATCGTGAATCGTTTGTTGTGGATGCAGGGTGAGTACGGGCTGACCGCCGACGACGTGGTGTTGCAGAAGACTCCGGTGACGTTCGATGTGTCGGTGTGGGAGTTGTTCTGGCCGTTGCAGGTCGGTGCGCGGTTGGTGATCGCGGTGCCGGATGGTCATCGAGATCCGGCGTACCTGGCTCGGGTGATCGCGGAGGAGTCGGTGTCGACTGCCCACTTTGTGCCGTCGATGTTGGCGGTGTTCGTGGCGGAGCCGGGTGTGGCGGGTTGTAGTTCGCTGCGACGAGTGTTCGCCTCGGGTGAGGCGCTTCCGGCGCAGACGGCTGGGTCGCTGCGTGAGGTTCTACCGTCGGTGCGATTACATAATCTGTACGGGCCGACGGAGGCCGCGGTGGATGTGACCTTCCATGAGGTCACAGCCGCGGATCGGGTGTCGGTGCCGATCGGTGTGCCGGTGTGGAACACGCGGGTGTTTGTGTTGGATTCGCGCCTGCATCCGGTGCCGGTGGGGGTGCCGGGCGAGTTGTATCTGGCGGGTGTGCAGCTGGCCCGCGGGTACGTGGGTCGTAGTGATCTGACGTCGGATCGGTTCGTTGCGAATCCGTTCGGGGGTTCGGGTGAGCGGATGTACCGGACCGGCGACCTGGTGCGATCCCACGCATCCGGCGAGCTGGAATATGTGGGGCGCAACGACTTTCAGGTGAAGCTGCGCGGTCTGCGGATCGAGCTGGGCGAGATCGAGTCCGCGATGCTCGCACACCCGACGGTGGCGCAGGCGGTCGTGGTGGTCAGGGAGGACGTTCCCGGAAATCAGCAGCTGGTCGGCTACGCGGTCGCTGCCGCCGAGGCGCTGATCGACGGCGATGAGCTGCGCGCGTTCCTTGGCCGCTCGCTGCCCGAGTACATGGTGCCGATCACCGTGCTGACGCTCGCGGAGCTTCCGATCACTGTGCACGGCAAGCTCGATCGAAAGTCGCTGCCGAGGCCGGACTTCGAATCCGCGCCGGGTGAGCACGGCGAGCCGTCGACCCCGGCCGAGGTGGTGGTCGCGCGGATCTTCGGTGAGATCCTCGGGGTCGAACGGGTTGCGGCCCAGGATTCCTTCTTCGATCACGGCGGCAACTCGCTGTCCGCCGCACGGGTGGTGGCTCGGGTCAACGCCGCACTCGGATGCGACGTGAGTCTGCGAGAGGTGTTCGACGCGCCGACCGTCGCGGGGCTCGCCGCCCTGGCGTCGACTCGGGCCGACGGCGCGCGTCGTCGGCCCGAACTGGTGGCCGGGCCACGCCCGGATCGGGTCCCGCTGTCCCTGGCACAGGCCAGGATGTGGTTCATCAACCAGTTCGACATCTCATCGCCCGCATATAACCTCCCGCTCGGGATCCGGCTGGTCGGAGAACTCGACCACGAGGCGCTGCGAACCTCGGTCCAGAGCGTGTTGGGTCGGCATGAATCGCTGCGCACGGTGTTCCCGGACGACGGTGAGGGACCGCGGCAGGTGGTGATCCCGGTCGAGGGGGTCGATGCGGATCTCCGTCCGATCCTGGTTGTGGACGAGGCGGACCTGCGCGGCAGGTTCACCGCGGCTGCGGCGGCCGGATTCGACGTGACGGTCGAGCCGCCGGTCCGGGTGCGACTGTTCCAGCTCGGCGGGGGCGAGCACGTGCTGCTGTTCCTGCTGCACCACATCGGGGCCGACGGCGCCTCGATGGCGCCGCTCGCGCGTGAGGTGGTGGCCGGCTACACGAGTGCGGTGGCAGGCGGCCGATATGATCCCGAGCCGCTCCCGGTGCAGTACGCGGACTACTCGATCTGGCAGCGCGAACTGCTCGGCAGCGAAGACGACCCGGAATCCCTTCTCTCGCGCCAGGTCCGGTACTGGCTCGACGAACTGTCCGGCATTCCCGACCTGCTGCCCCTACCCACCGACCGCCCACGCCCGGCCGCCGCCTCGCTCGAGGGTGGGCGGGTGGAGTTCGAGATCGAAGCGGACCTGCACCGCCGGCTGTCGGCGCTGTCCCGCGAGCACGAGGCAACCCTGTTCACCACCATGCACGCGGCGTTCGCGTTGCTGCTGTCGAAGGTCTCGGGCATCGACGACGTCGTCATCGGGACGCCGACGGCCGGCCGCGGGGAGCACGTACTCGACGACCTGGTCGGCATGTTCGTCAACACGCTCGCCCTGCGGACCGTGCTGGACCACTCGGTGTCGTTCGCCGAATTGCTCCGCAGTACAAGGGAATCGGACATCGGTGCGCTGGCACACGCAGAGGTGCCCTTCGAGCGGCTGGTGGAGGTCCTCGCGCCGGAACGGTCCACCGCGCACGCTCCGATCTTCCAGGTCGTCCTCGCGTTGGAGAATGCCGAGCCCGCGGTCCTGGAGTTGCCCGGCTTGGCGGTGAGCGAGGTCGATCCCGGGTTCGCGTACGCGAAATACGATCTACAGCTCTCACTGGGGGAGCGGGCCGACCGATCGGGAATCGCGGGCACCTTCATCTATGCCACGGACCTGTTCGACGAGTCGACCGTGACCACACTGGCCGCACGGTTCGTCCGGCTGCTCGACGCGGTGGCGCAGGATCCATCGGCGCCGATCGGGGACGCCGAGGTGATGGACGCCCGTGAGCGCACGGCGCTGTGCCCGGTCGTCGGCCGCCCCCCGGAGCCACCGGTCACCCTTGCCGAGCTGCTGGCTGCGGCTGTCACCGAACGGACGGCGCCCGCACTGGAGTTCGGCTCCCGCACCGTGACCTACGGCGAGCTCGACACCCGTTCGAACGCTCTGGCGCGCTTGCTGATCGCGCGCGGTGTCGGACCGGAGTCGTTCGTCGCGGTCGCCCTGCCCCGATCGGTCGAGTCGATGCTGGCGCTGTGGGCGGTGGCGAAGACCGGCGCAGCCGTCGTGCCCATGGACCCCGCCTACCCCGCCGATCGCCTCGGGCACATGCTCGCCGACTCGGGGGCGGTGGTCGGCCTCACCGTCGCCGAGTACACGGACGCCCTGCCTGACGCGGACTGGGTGACGCTCGACGCCGACGCCGTTGTGGTGGAGTTGGCCGCGCTCTCGACGGCGGCGGTCGCCGATCGGGACAGGCTCGTTGCGATGCACCCGGCCCAGCCGGCGTACATGATCTACACCTCCGGCTCGACCGGGGTTCCCAAGGGCGTGGTGGTCACGCATCAGGGCATTGCGAGCTTCGCCCTCGAGCAGCGGCAGCGGTACTCGGTGACGGTCTCGTCTCGGGTACTGCACTCCTCGTCGCCCAGTTTCGATGCATCGATCCTCGAGATCCTGATGGCGACGGCGGCCGGAGCGGCCCTGGTGATCGTGCCCCCCGGCGTGTACGGGGCGGTGAGCTGGCGGACATCATCGATTGCCAGCGGGTCACCCATGCCTTCATCACCCCGTCCGCTGCGGCCGCGCTCGCGCCCGACGGACTCGATTCGCTGCGGGTGGTCGTCATGGGCGGCGAGGCGCTGAGCTCGGACCTGGTGATCCGCTGGGGTGCGGACCGGGACCTGTACAACGCCTACGGGCCGACCGAGATGACCGTCATGGTGTCGGCCAGCGCGGCGCTTCAGCCCGGTGCGGCGGTGACGATCGGCGGCCCGATCCGCGGTGTGACCGCGATGGTGCTCGATCGACGGCTTCGCCCGGTGCCGGTTGGGGTGGTCGGCGAACTGTACGTCGCGGGTCCGGCGATGGCGCGGGGATATCACAATCGGTCGAGTCTGACCGCGGATCGCTTTGTGGCGAACCCCTTCTCGTCGATCGGTGCACGGATGTACCGGACGGGCGACATGGTGCGGTGGCTCGCCCCCGCGGCACAGGGCCGACTGTCGGACCTGGAACTCGAGTACGTGGGGCGCGGGGACTTCCAGGTGAAGATCCGCGGCTTCCGCATCGAACTCGGCGAGGTCGACGCGGCGCTGACCGCGCACCCGTCGGTGGATTTCGCGGTGACGATGGGCCGTCCCGCCCCGTCGGGGGCGACGGTGCTGGCCGCGTACGTGGTGGCGGCCGCAGGCGGGGCGGCGGACCCCGAGGAGTTGACTGCGTTCGCCGCGAGGGCCCTGCCCTCGCACATGGTGCCGTCGGTGGTGACGGTGCTGGACGAGATCCCGTTGACGGTGAACGGGAAGCTCGACCGCGGCGCTCTGCCCGCGCCGGAATTCGTGTCGACAGCGTTCCGCGCACCGTCGACACCGGTCGAGGAGATCGTCGCAGGGACGATCTCGGAGGTGCTCGGTCTTCCGAGGGTCGGGTTGGACGACAACTTTTTCGACCTCGGTGGGAACTCGTTGATCGCGACGCGGGTGGCGGCGCGTCTCGGCTCCGTGCTGGGCGTGACGGTTCCGGTTCGGCTGTTGTTCGAGTCCCCGACGGTGGCGGCGCTCGCGGTGCGGGTCGAGCGGGACTCCGGGTCGGCGCGAGCGGTGCTGGCGCCGAGGCCCCGACCGGATCGCATTCCGCTGTCGCTGGCGCAGCAGCGGATGTGGTTCCTGAACCGGTTCGATCCGGAGTCGGCCGTGAACAACATCCCGGTCGTCGTGCGGTTGTCGGGTGCACTCGATGTCGCGGCACTGCGTGCCGCGATTCGCGACGTGCTCGAGCGACACGAGTCGTTGCGCACGATATATCCGGAGTCGAGTGATGGTCCGTCTCAGGTGATCGTGCCCGCCGCGTGGGTGGTCCCGGATCTGGTCCCGGTCGAGGTGTCGGTGGATGACCTGTCCGATCGGGTGGCCGAACTCGTGGTTGCGGGTTTCGACGTCGCGGCCGAGGTCCCGGTGCGGGTGGCCCTCTTGCGTGAGACAGGCGTGGAGCCTGCGGAATGCCCAGAGAGCACAGGCGTGGAGCCTGCGGAATGCCCAGAGAGCACCACGAGTGAGCACGTGCTGGCGATCGTGGTGCATCACATCAGTGCCGACGGCTTCTCGATGGGGCCGCTGACGCGCGATGTCATGGCGGCCTATGTCGCGCGGGCCAGGGGCGAGGTACCGGTGTGGTCACCGCTGGCCGTGCAGTACGCCGACTTCGCGTTGTGGCAGCGTGAGGTTCTCGGTGACGAGTCCGATCCCTCGTCGCTGGTGGCGCGGCAGCTCGGGTACTGGCGTGGCGCGCTGTCCGGGCTGCCCGCGCAGCTGGATCTGCCGTCGGATCGTTCGCGTCCGGCGGTCCGGACGCACGCGGGTGCCCGGGTCGATATCCCCATCAGCGAGCTCACCCGCGCAGCACTGTCCGACTGGGCCGCACAGCACAATGCCTCGCTGTTCATGGCGGTGCACGCGGGCCTCACGGTGTTGTTGAGCAGGCTCAGCGGTACCTCCGATATCGCGGTCGGCACCCCGGTGGCGGGTCGCGGCGAAGCCGAACTGGACGATCTGGTCGGCATGTTCGTCAACACCCTGGTACTGCGGACGTCGGTCGAGGGGGCGGAATCGTCGACGGAACTCCTGGCGCGCGTGCGTGAATCGGATCTGGGTGCGTTCGGGCACACGGAGGTGCCGTTCGAGCGCGTGGTGGAGGCGCTCAATCCGGAGCGGTCCATGTCGAGGCACCCCTCTTCCAGGTGATGCTGTCCTACCAGAACATCGAGCAGCCGGACCTGGAGCTGCCGGGCCTGCATGTCTCTGGGGTTGGCGCGCCGGTCGAGGTGGCGAAGTTCGACCTGCAGGTGACGGTCGTGGAACAGGCAGGAGCAGGCGGACTGTCGGTTTCCTTCGTCTACGCGACGGACCTGTTCGACCGGTCGACGGTGGAGGGTTTCGCGCGGCGGTTCGCCCGGATTCTCGACGCGATGGCGGCCGACCCGCAGTGCCCGGTCGGCGACATCGACCTGGTCGGCGAGGAGGGTCTCGAGGCGATCCTGGGCGAGTGGAACGCCACCGCACGTCCGGTGGCGCCGCAGACGTTGGTCGATATGTTCGACGGGCAGGTGGCGCGGACGCCGGATTCGATGGCGCTCGTGTTCGTGGGCCAGGCTCTGACCTATGTCGAGTTCGATGCACGGGTGAACCGCCTTGCGCGGCACCTGATCTCGCGGGGTGTGGGACCCGAGTCGTTGGTGGCGCTGGCGATGCGCCGGTCGATCGATCTACTGGTCGGTGTGTATGCGGTGATCAAGGCCGGTGGCGGGTACGTGCCGGTGGATCCCGACCAGCCGGGGGAGCGGGTGGCGCACGTACTCGGGTCCTCGTCGCCGGTCTGCGTGTTGAGCACCTCTCGCGACGGTTTCACGGCCGCGGGGGCCGAGGTCGTCGAGATCGACACGGTCGACCTTGCGTCGTTCTCGGATGCGCCGGTGTCGGATGTGGATCGGTTGGCGCCGTTGGTTCCGTCCAATACGGCGTATGTGATTTTCACGTCGGGTTCGACGGGTCGGCCGAAGGGTGTGGCGGTCTCGCATGCGGCGATTGTGAATCGTTTGTTGTGGATGCAGGGTGAGTATGGGCTGACCGCTGATGATGTGGTGTTGCAGAAGACTCCGGTGACATTCGATGTGTCGGTGTGGGAGTTGTTCTGGCCGTTGCAGGTTGGTGCTCGGATGGTGATCGCGGTGCCGGATGGTCATCGGGATCCGGCGTATCTGGCTCGGGTGATCGTGGAGGAGTCGGTGTCGACGGCGCATTTTGTGCCGTCGATGTTGGCGGTGTTCGTGGCGGAGCCGTCGGTGGTGGGGGCGTCGTCGTTGCGGCGGGTGTTCGCTTCGGGTGAGGCGCTTCCGGCGCAGACGGCGGCGTTGTTGCGTGAGGTGTTGCCGTCGTCGCGGTTGCACAATCTGTATGGGCCGACGGAGGCGGCGGTGGATGTGACCTTCCATGAGGTCACTGCGGCGGATGAGGTGTCGGTGCCGATCGGTGCGCCGGTGTGGAACACGCAGGTGTTCGTGTTGGATTCGCGGTTGCGGCCGGTGCCGGTGGGGGTGCCGGGTGAGTTGTATCTGGCGGGTGTGCAGTTGGCTCGGGGGTATGTCGGTCGTGCTGATCTGACGTCGGATCGGTTCGTTGCGAATCCGTTCGGGGGTTCGGGTGCGCGGATGTACCGGACCGGTGACCTGGTTACCTGGACCGCTGCGGGAGAGCTGGAGTACATCGGCCGTACCGATTTCCAGGTGAAGTTGCGCGGTCTGCGGATCGAGCTGGGCGAGATCGAGGCCGCCCTGCTCGGGCTCGACGGGGTCGATCAGGCCGTGGCCGTGGTCCGGCAGGACGGCCTGGGACATCAACAACTGGTCGGGTACGTCGTCGGCGACCCGTCGTTCGATCCGGGCGTCGCCCGCACCTCCCTCGGCCGCACGCTGCCGGAGTACATGATTCCGAGCGTGTTCGTGACGCTGGGGGAGTTGCCGCTGAACGCGTCCGGCAAGCTTCACCGCTCGGCTTTGCCCGCGCCGGAGCCTGTCGCCCGCGAGTATCGCGCACCGGTGTCCGCGACGGAGGTCGCAATCGCAGAGGTGCTGGCCGAGGTGCTCGGCGTCGGCCGGGTCGGGTTGGACGACAACTTCTTCGAGCTCGGAGGTAACTCGCTGATCGCCACCGGCGTGGTGGCTCGGCTGTCGGCCCGCCTCGGATCCGAGGTCCGCGTCCAATGGATGTTCTCCGACCCCACCCCGGCGGGGCTCGCCGACCGGATCGATTCGGGTACGAGCGCTGACGTCGACGGTGAGACGTCCTTCGAGGTGCTGCTCCCGATCCGCGTCGGTGGATCTGAGCCGCCCCTGTTCTGCGTGCACCCGATCGGCGGGCTGTCCTGGGCGTTCGCCGGCCTGGCCCGGCACCTCGAGTCCGACCGCGGAATCTACGGCCTGCAGTCGCCCGCGCTCGGGAACTCCGGCTGGGCGCCGGATTCGATCGGTGAATGGGCCGACAGGTACGTGCGCGAGATCCGTTCTGTTCAACCCGAGGGCCTTATCACCTGCTCGGGTGGTCGCTCGGTGGCGTGATCGCGCAGGCGATGGCGGTCCAATTGCAGTCAGAGGGTGAGGATGTCGCGCTATTGGCGATGATGGACAGCTTCGCCGATCACGAGGCCGCGCCCGCACGGTCGGTCCTCGATGAACCCACCCAGGACGAGCTGCTCGGTGGGCTGGTCCCGGAGGGGATCCGCATCGATGACCGGGCACAGGCCATGGAATCAGTGGTGGCGTCCCTCGTACTGCTGGCCGCGCATCGTCCGAAGTCGTTCGCGGGTGACGTGCTGTATTTCACTGCGGTGCAGGAAGACAGGAGCGGGTCGCTCGGGGCCTCGACCTGGCGGTCAGTGGTGGACGGCGCGATCCACAATCATCGGGTGGAATCGACGCACTGGGGATGGCCTCGCCCGAGGCCCTGTCAGTGATCGCCCGCATCCTCGACGACTGGTGGACCGGCGCGGAGGCGGTGACCCACTAGCGCCCGGTGACGACTACACCGTCAGTCCCAGATCCCGACGTCTTCGAGGTGGCTGATCAGTCGCTGAGCCCCGTCGAGGAAGTGCGCCCGGGATTCGCGCCCGGCCTTCTCCGCGTCGCCCACTGCCATCGCGGCGATCAGCCGGTCGTGGCTCGCGATGGCGGCATCGCCCCAGCCGTGGTCCGCCGAGTAGAAGTGCACAGGCGTATACCGGGTCGCATTGAGCAGGAACCGGGAGAGCTTGGCGGAACCCGCCAACCGATTGAGGATCCGATGGAAGTCGAACTCGAGGTCCTCGATCCGTGCCGCATCCGAATCCTCCACGGCACGTGCCAATTTCGCATTGATGGCGCGGAGCTCGTCGAGGGTCTCCTTGTCGATTGCCGCGGTGGCCCTCGAGGTCAGCTCCTCGGCGATCTGCCCCTGCAGCCAGAAGACGTCGTTGATGTCGCCACGACTGAGAGCGGCGACGACGTACCCGCGGTGCGGCACCAGCTCCACCAGGCCTTCGCTGCGCAGTGTCAGCAGGGCCTCGCGGACAGGGGTGACGCTGACCCCGAGCTCGGCTGCGGTCTCGTCGAGACGGATGAACTCGCCCGGCCGCACCCCGCCCGACATGATGAGGTTGCGGACGTGCACCGCGACGTCATCGGAGAGCTGGGGGCGGCGACGGAGCGCGCGCGCCTCCTTGGGCGGGGTGTGGCGGACGAGGTCATCGAGTCTCCTTCTGACGGCAATCAGCTTAAACGCCCGCCAGTGGCTACAAGCCGTACGTCTTGCCGATGATGTCGCGTTGGATCTCGCTGGTCCCGCCGAAGATGGTGGACACCAGCGCCCCGCGGACGTGCTTCTCCATGTCGAACTCGGTGGCGTAGCCGTACCCGCCCATCATCTGCATGCCCTCGAGGGCGACGCGCTTGGCGGTCTCCGTCGCCTTCAGCTTGGCCATCGAGGCCTCTCGGGCGAGGACCTTGTCCGGGTTGGCGTCCGCCTCACGCGCGACGTTGTAGACGAGCAGCTTGGTGCATTCGATCTCGGTGGCGAGGTCGGCCATCCGGTGCCGCAGCGACTGGAAGCTGCCGATCGGCCGGCCGAACTGCTTGCGCTGGGTGATGTACCCGAGGGTGTCGTCGAAGGCCCGCTCCGCGGTCCCCAGGATCATCGCGGCAAGGATCAGCCGTTCGAAGTTCAGTCCGGTCATCAGCTGACGCCAGCCGTTCCCCACCTCGCCGACGACCGCATCCGCGGGGAGGACACAGTCGGTGAAGTAGAGGTCGTTCGTCTCCTTCTGGCCGCCCATCAGCTCGATCGGGCTGATCTTCAGGCCGTCCGTGCGGGCAGGCACGTGGAACATGGTCATGCCCTCGTGCTTGTTCTCGCTGCGGCTCGTACGCGCGACGAGCAGGATGTTCTCCGAGATGTGGGCGTTGGAGCACCACGTCTTCTGGCCGTTGACCAGCCAGCCGTCCGACGTCTGCTCGGCCTTGGTGCTCAGGTTCCCGACATCGGAGCCGGCCTCGGGCTCGGACATCGAGATCGACTGGGACGCACCGCGGACGATGCCGCGCAGCACATCGTCCTTCTGCTGCGGGGTACCGAACTTGGCGTATGCCCCGCCGGTGATGAGCGTCGGCCCGATCGCGCCGATCGGCAGCATCCCGCGTTGGGTCTGCTCGAGCAGGATGCACATGTCGACCATGGTCGCGTCGGAGCCGCCGAATTCCTCGGGGATGGTCAGCCCGAGCCAGCCCAGCTCGGCCATCTTCTCGTATACGCCCTGGTTGTGATTGTGCGCGCCGTGATCCGTCAACTGATCGCGCTTCTCGCGCGTGCCGGCCTCGCGCTTGCAGAAGTCCGTGACGGACTTGGCGAATGCCCTCTGTTCTGTGGTGAATTCAACGCTCATCTTCGTATGGCTCCCGCTGGTCGTGTGGGCGCACGGTGCGCGCCGGGGGATCAGTGTCGATGTGGTCTTGTCGGCGAGCCTGCCGCCGCCTAATGTGATCTTCACAACAGTACATCACATCAAATATATTTGATGCGAAGTATCTACAGCGATCGGCGACGGAGGGAACTGTTCATGCCACAGCAGGCGGCCAAGAAGCGCGAGCTCACCGAGACGGCAGGGTCTCCCGCGGGGGCGGGGGTGATCGAGTCGCTCGATCCGCGCACCGACGAGGTCATCGCCAGCTACCCGGTCGCGGACGCGGGCGAGGTGGCGAGGGTGGTCGAGCGGGCTCGCCCCGCCGCGCGATGGTGGGAGTCGCTTGGCTTCGACGGGCGCAAGCGATGGCTGCTGGGCTGGAAGACGGCGATCGCGTCCGACGCGCAGGCCCTGGCCGCCGTGATCTCCCGCGAGACCGGGAAGCCGCCGGGCGACGCCCTGCTGGAGGTGATGCTCACCGTCGAGCACCTGGATTGGGCTGCTCGCAACGCCGCCAAGGTGCTCGGCAAGAAGAAGGTGCGCGCCGGGTTGGTGAGCGCCAATCAGGAGGCGACCGTCCGGTACCAGCCGCTCGGCGTTGTCGGGGTGATCGGGCCGTGGAACTATCCGCTGTACACGCCGATGGGTTCGATCTCGTACGCACTGGCGGCGGGCAACGCGGTGGTCTTCAAGCCGAGTGAACTCACGCCGGGTGTCGCGGTGTGGATCGCCGACAAGTGGCAGGCGCTCGTCCCCAACCAGCCTGTGCTGCAGGTGATCACGGGTGACGGCGGCACCGGGACCGCGCTCTGCAGGGCCGGGGTCGACAAGGTCGCGTTCACCGGTTCCACGCCGACCGCCAAAAAGGTGATGGCCTTGTGCGCGGAGACCCTGACCCCGATGGTCGCGGAGTGCGGTGGCAAGGACGCGATGCTGGTGGACGCAGATGCGGATCTGGAGGAGGCGTCGAACTTCGCCGTCTTCGGCGCCATGGGCAACGCGGGCCAGACCTGTGTCGGCGTGGAACGAATCTATGTGGCGGACGGAGTGTTCGACACGTTCGTGCAGAAGGTCACCGAGAAGGCCAAGCGGTTGCGACCTGGCGGTGCCCCGGACTCCTCGTATGGGCCGATGACGATGGCACGGCAGTCGGAGGTGGTGCGTGGGCAGATCGACGACGCCCTCGCCAGGGGCGGTCGCGCGGTGCTCGGCGGCCCGGAGTCGATCCGCGGACCCTTCGTCGAACCGGTGATCCTCGTCGATGTTCCTGAGGACAGCAGCGCCGTCCTGGAGGAGACCTTCGGGCCGACGGTGGTGATCAACCGGGTCGCGGACCTGGACGAGGGGATCGCTGCGGCCAACGCCTCCACGTACGGACTCGGTGCCTCGATCTTCGCCGGTGACCGCAGGCGGGCGGTGGCCGCGGCCGAGCGGTTGCGAGCCGGAGTGGTCACGATCAACTCGGTGCTGGGATTCGCGGGCGTTGCCGCGCTCCCGTTCGGCGGGGTTGGGGAGTCGGGCTTCGGCCGGATCCACGGCGCCGACGGACTGCGCGAGTTCAGCCGCGCCAAGTCGGTGGCCCGGCAGAAGTACCGGGCGCCGTTGAACCTGCTGTCGATGGAACGTAAACCCAGGGACATGAAGATCGCCGCGTGGTTGCTCAAGACTCGGCACGGCCGGAGCTGAGGGGGCACCATGTTGCTGGTGAACGAGAACCCGTCCCGACCGCGCGGCAGGTATGGCTGGCTCCACCGGATCGAGCAACTCGATCCGGTGACGGACAACCACGAGATCCATCGGATCACCGCCGGCTTCGAGTTTCCATGGGACTACCAGCGCGCGCTCGAGTTCGCACTGTTCCGGACCTACTGCGTGCCCACGATCTCCGCGTTGCTGCGCAGGACCGGGGAGTTCGAGAAGCGGCCGCAGAAGCGCTATGACGACACCGCGCTGCTGATGGCCGAACTCGTCGAGCACGGCTACGACTCGCCCCGCGGCACGGAGTCGCTGCGAATGGTGAACCGGATGCACGCGAAGTACGACATCGACAATTCGGACATGTTGTACGTGCTGAGCACCTTCGCCTTCGATCCGTTGGACTGGATCGACCGCTACGGATGGCGCCCACTGCACCCGAACGAACGGCTTGCCTCCTTCCTCTTCTACCGGGAGGTCGGACTGCGGATGGGCATCAAGGACATTCCGGAGGACTTTCAGGAGTTCTACCGGTTCAAGATCGAGTACGAGGCCGAGCGCTTCCGGTACACCGAGGACAATCATCTGATCGGCGTCTACACCCGGGACCTGTTCTGCGCGTGGTTCCCCGTCCGCTTCGGCCTGCCGTGCGTCAGGGGGTGTACGCGTTGCTGGATCAGCAGATGCGCTCCGCCTTCGGGTTCCCGGCCGCACCGGCCTGGTTGACGGGCGTCGCGCAGCGTGGATTGGTTGCCAGGTCCAAGGCTGTCCGGCTGCTGCCGCCGCGCAGGAGGTCGAAGGCCGCAAGGGACCCGCACAACCGGACCTATCCCGGTTATCCGGTGGGCTACCGGCCGAGCGATCTCGGAGTGGACCAGAACCACGGTCGGGGCTGACCTGCGGGGACCGCGCATCGTCCCGCGCTGCGGGAGCCTCGGTGCGCGAGGCTTAGTGTCAAACGGTACCGTCTCGCCGGCAGGGGTCGACGAACGGGGAGTTACGTGCTGCAGGTCGATCCGCGGGACGCGGTGTTCCTCTATGTGGAGCGTCCCGTCGCCTGGCAGACCTTTCTGTCCGCCTACGCGTTCGTTCCCGATCGTTCGCAGGCTCGCCCTGCTGATCACCGGCAGATCGCCCGGTGGATCGCCGACCGCGCTCGTGGGATCGCTGTGCTGCGGCAACGACTGGTCCGCGTTCCGTTCGACCTCGACCATCCGTACTGGGTGGAGGATCCCGAGCACTCCGTCGAGGATCACCTCTTCTTCCATGACGGCTCGGGATGGGAGGAGTTGCGCGAATGGATGGCGCTGCTCGTGCAGCAGCCGATGGATCGGTCCAGGCCGCTGTGGGAACTCCACGTCGTCACCGGGGTCCGCGGTATCCCCGGCGTCGAGGGGGAGGCCACGGTCGCGGTGATGAAGTTCCATCACTCGATGGCGGACGGCGAGTTGAGCACCACCATCTCCAGGGCGCTGTTCGGGGCAGACCCGGTCCCGGACATTCGCCAGGGCGCACCGGTCGCCGCACTGCCGGTACCTGCCCCGGCCGGCCTGTTCGCCTCCGCCGTCCGAGCGTGCCCTCGCAAGGTAGGCGAGCTCGTCGGCGGCCTGCGAGAGTTCCGCGCGATGCGCCACCGGCTCCTGGTCGAACGTGAGGAGGGCACGCACACCCTGCCCGTCGCGAAGCGGCCGCGGACCGTGCTCAACCAGCCGCTTGGCCCCGACCGGGTGTTCGACGTGGCGTTTCTCCCGCTCGACGAGGTGCGGGACATGAGGACCGCGCTCGGCGAGGTCACCGTCAACGACCTCGTACTGACGGTGATCGCGGGCGCGTTGCGGAGGTACCTCCAGGAGGTCGATGGCCCGACGACGGGTTCGCTGGCCGCCGCGGTTCCGATGTCCATCCGCAACGCCTGCGCATCCGAGTCACGAAATCAGTTCCTCACGATGGCGGTGGACCTGCACACCGCCACGGTCGATCCGATCGCACGGGTCCGCGCGATCCATCGGTCGGTCCTGGGGAGCGCGAGCGGTTGAGCATTCCGGCCGAGGCCGTTGCGGCTTCGTGTGATGTCGTCGGCGTCATACCCGGATGGGCGATCCGAGCCGCGCTGCGGATCGGTTACGGACGACCGAAGCGACGGGCGGACTCGATTCATTACGTCAACACTCTGGTCAGCAGCGTGCGCAGCGGCGGTGCGGACCTGCACCTGTGCGACGCGACCGTCGTCGCCGGCTTCGGCCTCGCGCCGCTCGTGGGTTTGGGCGGGGTGGCCCACGCCATCGGCTCGGTGGGCAACTCCCTCACCGTCAATGTCACCGCCGATCCGCTGCAGTTGGCCGACATCCGCCGCTATCGCGAGCTCCTGCTCGAGTCGTTTGCCGAGCTAAGGGACCAGATCTGCCTCGGGAATGGTTCGCCGGTACGGTTGGACATCGGGAGCGTCGCCTCGGGGTGAAGCGGCGCGTGTTGGGGATGGGGCGGTACATGGAGCAGATGCATCCGAGAGACACCGTATTTCTGTACGTGGAGAAGGAACAGGCCAAGCAGGCCACCATGACCGCGTATGCCTTTGTGGCCGAACGTGATTCGGATCGACATCCGGATCCTGCGGAGATCACCCGGTGGATCGCCGATCGCGCGGGCGGGATGGAGATCCTGCGACAGCGGGTTGTCCGCGTGCCGTTGGACCTCGACCATCCGTACTGGGCGGAGGACCCGGAGTTCTCCGTTGACAATCACCTCGCCTTCCACACGGCCGAGCGCTGGGAGGACGTGCGGACGCTGCTCGCCGACCTGCTGCAGAGCCCCATGGACGAGTCAAGGCCGCCATGGGAACTCCACGTGATCTCCGGCGTCCGCGGGATCGATGGCATCGCGGGCGAGGCCACCGTGGCGGCGCTGAAGCTGCATCACGCGGCGGCCGACGGCATGTTGAGCGCCGCGATCGCACGCCGCCTCTTCGCGGCGGAGCCGGACGAGCAGGACGAAATGGTCGAGGTCGTGGACCCGGCCGCGCCGCCCTCGCAGGTCGGAATGCTGGCGCGGGCGCTCGGATCGACCCCACGGAATCTGGGTCGGCTCGCGCAGGAACTCCTCAGGGCGCGCTCGGCGCAGCGTGCACTGCAACTCGGGAGCGATCTGGGGCTGTACCGGACGCCCACCGCCGTTCGTCCGCGCACGACGCTCAACCAGCCGTTGGGTCCGGATCGGGTTTTCAACACCGCGATACTCCCGCTCGGCGGCCTGCGTGCGATGAAGGCGAGGCTCGGCGAGGTCACGGTCAACGATCTGGTGCTCGCCGTGATCGGTAGGGCGATGCGGAATTACCTGCACGCGTCAGGCGAGGTGCCTGCCGGTTCGCTGGGTGCTGGGGTCCCGATGTCGACCCGCTCGACAGTGGAGGCGACGTCGCGAAACCGGTTCGTGACCATGTACGTGGATCTGCACACCGAGACCGAGGACCCGGTCGAGCGGGTTCGGGAGATCCACGATTCGGTCCTCGAGGAACGGGTCCGCACGACCACTCCCGCGTCGTTGACGCTCGATGAGCTCCCCGGTGCCGTTCCTGGCGCCCTTCTTCGCGCGGGCCTCGCGGTTCTCGGCGCGCTGCCCAAACCGGAGTCGTCGACTGTCAGTCTGGGGAACGCGCTCGTCTCGAACGTGCCCAAGGGGCCTGCGGACATGAAACTCGGCGATGCGACGGTGGTCGCGAGTTTCGGCCTGTGCCCGCTCTCGGGGCTCGCCGGTCTTGCACACCGGGTCGACAGCGTCGGGGACGTCCTCACGATCAACGTCACCGCGGATCCGCTGCAGTTGCCGGACGACGATCGATACGTCGAAATGCTGCACGAGTCGTACGACGAGCTCGAATCGGCGATCATGAGCGGCGCCACGGTCTGAGGCGACGGCTCGCGGCCGGTCAGCTGTGCAGCACCGTCAGCATGAGGGTCTGCATCCGGCCGCGGGCCTGTGCGCCGGTGTCGAAATGGAGTAGCCGGCCCACGTCGAGGGTCTGGCCGAGAGCCGCGTGCACCAGGAATCTGGCCTCGACCGCGGACAGCTCGGGCCGAACCGCGGTGAGCAGGTGGACCCACTCCTCGACGTGCAGGCGCTGCACGTTGCGGAGGTTGGTGCGCTCCTGTTTGGGCAGGTTGCCGATCTCCGAGAAGTACACGGAGAGCACCTCGGGATGCGTGAATGCCAGGTCGATATAGGTGGCCGAGAGTCGACTGAGCGCCTCGTCCGGGTCGGTGGAGGCGGCGAGCGCCGCGGCCGTCGCCATGGCCAGGCGATCGGCTGCCCGGTGGAATGCGGCCGCCAGCAGGTCCGCCTTGCTGGGGAAGTGTCGGTAGACGCTGGACGCGTTGATGCCCGCTGCAGCGCCGATCTCCTCGATGCTCGACTCGTGATAGCCGCGGTCGTGGAAGATCTTCACCGCCTCCGCGAGCAGTAGTTCACGCTTGGAGGTCACGGCGAGTCCGCGCTGTGCGGCGGGATCGTCGATCGTCGTCGTCGCGGGCGGCGCGCCGGCCAGGTCGCATCTCAACACGCCCCACGCGGTGCCGAGCAGGAGCTTCTCGATCTTGCGGTTCGCAAGCGCGGCGCTGTGGGCGGTGATGCTCCCGATCACGCTGAGCGCGGCTGCCGCGAGGATCACCGATTCGCGGTCGGTGAGTTCGGGTCGCAACTCGCGCAGCGGCCCCGCGACGTTCTGGGTCACCGCGACGAACTCGGTCCGCATCAGGTCCCGATCGTCCGGCCGGAGGTAGCGGCCCTCCCACCGGTAGAGCCCACCGGTCTTGCGGCTTTCGACGGTCGTCACGATCAGTGCTCGCAGCACGGAATCCAACTGCAGCTCAGGGGTGCGGTCCGGATCATCGGACTCGGCGGCGGCATCGGAGGCCGATCGGAGGGCGCCGACCGTTCCCATCGCGGCATGGACCAGCAAGGCGTACTTGTTGGGGAAGTGGCGATAGAGGGCAGGGCCGGAGATGCCGAGAGTGGCGGCTATGTCGTCCACGCCGACCGCGTGATAGCCCCGTTCGCTGAAGGCCTGCGCCGCCACCAAGGCGATCTGCGCCTTGCGGTCCTTCGGTCGTCGCCGAACGGGCGCGGCGGCCGAAGCCGGCCGGCCGGTGGTCGTCTGGGGCATCGACGTCTCCTGACTTCGGTCGCAGCAATCTTAACCGAGAGCCCGGCGGCTTCGGCTCGAAAGCGAATTCGGGATTCCTGTGCCTTCGTCGGTGCTTCCAGTGGATCTTCGACGCAAAGTCTGGACTAGCAACAATATTCGCTATTGACAACCTCGGGTGGGTGCATAAAAGTTAACCGCAATTCGCACTGTGTGAGCGTGCTCACTGACTCAGGCTCGACTGCGGGCCCGACTGCTCGTGCGCCGAATCGAAAGGGGAAGCATGACCGTGTCCCGACCTACCGGAGCGCCGTTGATCTTCGACGCCGTGCGCACACCACGCGGCCGCGGCAAGGCAACCGGATCGCTGCACTCGGTCAAGCCGATCGACCTCGTGGTCGGCCTCATCGATGAGATCCGACACCGCAATCCGGGGCTCGATCCCGGCGCGATCGACGACATCGTGCTCGGCATCGTCTCGCCACTCGGCGAGCAGGGCGCGGTCCTGCCGAGAGTGGCGGCACTGGCCGCGGGCCTGCCCGAGACGGTGGCGGGCGTGCAGGTGAACCGGTTCTGCGCGTCAGGACTCGAGTCCGTCAACCTCGCAGCCCAGAAGGTGGCCTCGGGCTGGGAAGACCTCGTCCTCGCCGGCGGGGTCGAGTCGATGTCGCGGGTGCCGATGGGGTCAGACGGTGGCGCATGGGGAATGGACCCCGCCACCAACTATGCGACCTACATGGTCCCGCAGGGGATCGGCGCCGACCTCATCGCGACGATAGAAGGGTTCAGTCGAACCCGTGTCGACGAATTCGCGGTCCGGTCACAGGAACTCGCGGCCAAGGCGTGGGCAGACGGGCGGTTCGACCGCTCGGTTGTCCCGGTCAAGGATCGGAACGGACTCGTGGTGCTCGACCGCGACGAGCACATGCGACCCGGCGCAACGGTCGAGGGCCTCGGGGCGCTCAAGCCCTCGTTCGCGTCGCTGGGCGAGCAGGGTGGGTTCAACGCGGTGGCGCTCCAGAAGTACCACTGGGTCGAGCGGATCGATCACGTGCACCACGCGGGCAACTCGTCGGGCATCGTCGACGGCGCAACCCTGATGTTGATCGGTTCCGCGGAGGCGGGGGCCAAGGCCGGCCTGACACCCCGTGCGCGCATCGTGGGAACCGCGGTGGTCGGTTCCGAGCCGACGATCATGCTCACCGGTCCGGCGCCTGCGGCCGAGAAGGCGCTGGCAAGGGCGGGCCTCACCGTCGACGACATCGACCTGTACGAGATCAACGAGGCCTTCGCCTCCGTTGCGCTCAAGTTCGTCAAGGACATGGACATCCCGATGGACAAGGTCAACGTCAATGGTGGCGCCATCGCCATGGGTCACCCGCTCGGCGCGACCGGGGCCATCATCCTCGGCACTCTGCTCGACGAGCTCGAGCGTCGCGACAGGAGGTACGGACTGGCGACCCTCTGCGTTGGCGCGGGCATGGGCATCGCCACCGTCATCGAACGCATCTAGGCCTCGATCATCCGAACTGGAGACCAAACACCATGAACGACAGCGCAATCCGGTACGACCGTGATGCCGATGGCATCGTCACGCTCATCCTCGACGACCCGGCCCAGTCCGCGAACACGATGAACGAGGGGTTCATCGTGTCCCTGGGAGAGGTGGTCGACCGTCTGGTCGCCGAGCGTGACTCCATCGCCGGGGTGGTCCTGACCTCGGCGAAGAAGACCTTCTTCGCCGGTGGCGATCTCGGTGACATCCTGAAATCCCGACCGGGTCAGGCCGAGGCCGTCACGGCAAACGTCAACCGGATCAAGGATCCGATGCGGCGGCTCGAGACTCTCGGCAGGCCGGTGGTCGCCGCGATCGGCGGGGCCGCGCTCGGCGGTGGTCTCGAGCTCGCACTGGCATGTCATCATCGGATCGCCCTGAACGTCGGGTCCACCCGGATCGGTCTGCCGGAGGTCACGCTCGGTCTGCTCCCTGGGGCGGCGGGATCGTCCGCACCGTTCGCCTGCTCGGCGTGGTGACCGCGCTGACTCAGGTCCTCCTGCAGGGCCAGCGCCACTCGCCGGACAAGGCGCTCGCGCTCGGGCTCGTCGACGAGTTGGTGGAGGACGCCGACGACCTGGTGCCTGCGGCCAAGCGGTGGATCGCCGCGAATCCCGGAGCATCGCAGCCATGGGACGTGAAGGGGTACAAGATTCCAGGCGGCACGCCCGCCACCCCCGCCTTGGCCGCGAACCTGCCTGCCTTCCCCGCGAATTTGCGCAAGCAGCTCAAGGGAGCGCCCTATCCGGCGCCGATCGCGATCATGAGCGCGGCCGTCGAGGGCGCGCAGGTGGACTTCGACACCGCCCAGACCATCGAGAACAGGTACTTCGCCGATCTGGCGACCGGCCAGATATCCAAGAACATGATCCGCGCGTTCTTCTTCGACATGCAGAAGGCGAACTCGATGGTCAAGCAGTACGGCGGAGCGGACCGCGAGCCCGTGCGCAAGGTGGTGGTTCTCGGTGCCGGGATGATGGGGGCCGCAATCGCCTATGTGTGCGCGAACTCCGGGATGGAGGTCGTGCTCAAGGATGTCTCCCTCGAGGCCGCACAGCGGGGCAAGGGTTACTCGAAGAACCTCCTCGACAAGGCCGTCGCCAAGGGCCGCAGCACACAGGAGGAGGCCGACGCGATCCTCGATCGGATCCGGCCTGCCGACCGGCCCGAGGAGGCCTCGGGTGCCGAGCTCGTCATCGAGGCGGTGTACGAGGACCCGGCCGTGAAGAACAAGGTGTTCGCCGAGATCGACGAGTTCATCACCCCGGACGCGCTGCTCTGCTCGAACACCTCGACGTTGCCCATCACCCTGCTCGGCGCGGGGGTCTCGCGCACCGAGGATTTCATCGGGCTGCATTTCTTCTCCCCGGTCGACAAGATGCCCCTCGTCGAGATCATCAAGGGGACAAGACCAGTGAGGAGGCGCTCGGTCGGGCCCTCGCGGTGGTCAAGCAGATCGGCAAGACCCCGATCGTGGTCAACGACAGCAGGGGCTTTTTCACCAGCCGCGTGATCGGTACCTTCACCAACGAGGGCATCGCCATGCTCGGCGAGGGTATCTCGCCCGCCTCGATCGAGCAGGCGACGCTACAGGCGGGCTACCCGGCCCCGGTGCTCGCGCTGATGGACGAGCTGACCCTCACCCTGCCGCGCAAGATCCGGGAGGAGACCAGGTCCGCGGCGATCGCGGCCGGCCAGGAGTGGGTGCCGCACCCCGCGGATGTCGTCGTAGATCGGATGATCGACGAATTCGACCGCAAGGGCCGCTCCACCGGTGCGGGCTTCTACGACTATGCCGACGGCAAGCGGGTTGGGCTCTGGCCCGGGCTCGGGGCCTTCGGCGGCACCGGCGAGATCCCGTTCCAGGACATGAAGGAACGGATGCTGTTCATCGAGGCCATCGAGACGGTGCGCTGTCTCGAGGAGGGCGTGCTCGACACCGCCACCGACGCCAACGTCGGCTCGATCCTCGGCATCGGATACCCGGGCTGGACCGGCGGCGTAGCGCGGTACATCGATCAATATCAGGGCGGTGTGGCGGGATTCGTGGAGCGGGCGCGCGAATTGGCCCAGCGCTATGGAGATCGCTTCGCCCCGCCGCAGCTGCTGCTGGACAAGGCCGCCGACGGTGACACCTTCGAGGAGGGCAACTGACATGCTGCGTACCCGATTCACCGAGGCGTTCGGGGTCGAGCATCCCATCGTGCAGGGCGGGATGATGTGGGTGGGTCGCGCCGAACTGGTCGCGGCAGTGGCCAATTCCGGTGCCCTCGGTTTCATCACGGCGCTGACCCAGCCGACGCCCGAGGACCTGACGAAGGAAATCGCACGCTGTCGGGACCTGACCGACAAGCCGTTCGGCGTCAACTTGACGATCCTGCCGTCGATCAACCCGCCGCCCTACGCGGAGTACCGCCAGGCCATCGTGGAGTCGGGCGTCACCATTGTCGAGACCGCCGGCTCCAACCCGATCGACCACCTGCCGCACTTCAAGGATGCCGGTATCAAGGTCATCCACAAGTGCACCAGCGTCCGCCACGCGCTCAAGGCCGAACAGGTCGGTGTGGATGCGGTGAGTATCGACGGATTCGAGTGCGCGGGCCATCCGGGAGAGGATGACGTGCCCGGCCTGGTCCTCATCCCGGCCGCGACCCGGCGGGTGCGCATTCCGGTCCTCGCGTCGGGTGGGATCGCGGACGCCCGCGGGCTGGTCGCCGCGCTCGCGCTCGGCGCGGAGGGGGTGAACATGGGCACCCGGTTCATGTGCACGCAGGAGTCGCCGGTTGCCGAGGAGGTCAAGCGGCGGATCGTTGCGAACAGCGAGCTCGACACGGCGCTGATCTTCCGCACGCTCCGCAACACCGCGCGGGTGGCAGCGAACGCCGTGAGCGCCGAGGTCGTCGACATCGAATCGCGCGGTGGGGCATCCTTCGACGACCTCAGGGACCTGGTCGCAGGGGCACGGGGGCGCACGGTATTCGAGGAGGGCGACCTCGACGCGGGCGTCTGGACGGCGGGACAGTGTCAGGGGCTGATCGAGGACATCCCGAGCGTCGAGGACCTGGTGTCGCGGATGGTGGGGGAGGCCGAACAGATCATCGCGGGTCGCTTGGCCGGGGTGATGGCCGCGAGCGAGCCGGTGGGGGCCCTCCGATGACGGCGACCCCCGAGCTCGAGGTGATCGCCGGGCTGCGAGTCGAATTCGGGGATGGGATCCTGCGGATCACCATCGACCGGCAGGAGCGGATGAACGCGATCGACCTGGCGACGATGGATGCCATGGGTGACCTGCTGACCGGGCGCGCGAAAGATCCGTCGGTCCGGGTCGTGGTGATCGGTGGAGCGGGCGCGGCCTTCTCGACCGGCGCCGACCTCGCCGCGGCGGCACACGGTCCCGAGGCGGACCCCCGTGTCGTGATGGACTCGGCCAACCGGGTGGTCCGGGCGATCCTCACGCTGCCGATCCCGGTGATCGCGGAGGTGAACGGGGCAGCGACCGGAGTCGGTGCATCCATTGCCTTCGCGGCCGATCTGGCATTCGCCTCGCCGAGTGCCTACTTCCTGTTGGCCTTCGTCAACGTCGGGCTGATGCCCGACGGGGGATCGAGTCTGCTAGTCCCTGCGGCGATCGGGCGGGCAAGGGCGAGCGAGATGGCGCTGCTCGGAAGGAAACTCGGAGCCACGGACGCCGCAGCCGCCGGATTGATCGCCCGGGTGCTCCCCGAGGGCGAGCTGCCGTCTCATGTGCGAGCGGTCGCGGCCAAGCTCGCCCGCGGTCCCCGGCGCGCGATCGAACTGACCAAACGCGCGCTGACCGCCACCACCCTCGCCCGGATCGACGAGACGCTCGAACGGGAAACCGAGGGCCAGATCGAACTCCTGGCGGCACCCGATTTCCGGGAAGGTGTCGCAGCGATGCTCGGTGGCAGGGCGCCCGAATTCGGCCGTTGACGCGCGGCGTGGCCTGCCCGCCGTGCGTCCCGGACAGGCCGGGCCCTGATTGAACAAACGTCCAGTCAGAGCTGGCTTTCGCGATGCGAATCTGTGTTAACAAAAATCCCGCGCGCGGGATCGCGTGTTGCCATACTGGGCGCATCCGTGAGGGTACGTCAGCCAGCCACACCGTGACAGGGAAGGAACACCAGGATGTCACTCAGCGATGATCTGCTCTCGCAGCCGCTGCAGGCCCGTAGGAACCATTGGAACAATCAGGTCGCCACCCATGCGGCCATGCGGCCGGACGCGGTGGCGCTCCGTTTCCAGGGAGCCACCACCACGTGGTCCGAGCTGCACCTGCGCTCGGAGTCGTTCGCGGACGCACTCGCTCGGCGAGGTGTCGGGTTCGGCGACCGGGTTCTGCTCGTCATGCTCAACCGCCCCGAGTTCCTCGAGGCGGTCCTCGCCGTCAATTCGCTCGGTGCCATCGCGGTCCCGGTCAACTTCCGCCTCACCCCGCCCGAGATCGCATTCATCGCGACCGACAGCGGCGCGACCGCGGTCGTGACCGACGTACCGCTGGCGCCCCTCGTCGCTGCTGTGCGAGCTCAGGTTCCGGCCCTGTCCACCTGTGTCGTCGTGGGGCAGCCGGGTGTGGAGGAGGTGCTCGGGTACGAAGAACTGCTCGACGAGGATGGCGAGGCGCACGCGCCGATCGACCTGATCGAGGACACCCCCGCGCTGATCATGTACACCTCCGGCACGACGGGCAGCCCCAAGGGTGCGGTTCTCTCACATGCGAACATGCAGGCGCAGGCCCTGACCTGTATCCGGGCCCTGCGGATGTCCGGTGGTGACGACGTCGGGTTCTGTGCCTCGCCGATGTTCCACATCGCCGCGCTCGGGAGCATGGCTCCGTCCCTCGTGCTCGGAGTGCCGACCGTGATCCATCCGCTCGGTGCATTCAACCCAACGGAGCTGCTGGAGGTATGGGAGTCGGAGCGGGTCACCACGGCCTTCCTCGTGCCGGTGCAGTGGCAGGCGGTGTGCGCGGAACCGACTGTCCGTCAGCGTGATCTGGCGCTACGGGTCATCAGCTGGGGTGCTGCGCCGGCTTCCGACGTTGTGCTGCAGGCGATGGCGGACACCTTCCCCGGCGCGATCAACGTTGCGGTGTTCGGGCAGACCGAGATGTCGCCGATCACGTGCGTTCTGGACGGCGAGGACGCGGTGCGCAAATTGGGATCGGTCGGAAAGGTCATCCCGACGATCCAGGCGCGCATCGTGGACGACGAGATGAACGACGTGCCCGCGGGGCAGGTCGGCGAGATCGTCTACCGGGGACCGACCATGATGCGCGAATACTGGCGGAACCCGCAGGGCACCGCAGATGCGTTCGCGGGCGGCTGGTTCCACTCCGGAGACCTGGTTCGGCAGGACGAGGAGGGGTTCATCTTCGTCGTCGACCGGAAGAAGGACATGATCATCTCCGGCGGGGAGAACATCTACTGCGCCGAGGTCGAGAACGCGCTTTTCGCACATCCGAAGGTGTTGGAAGCGGCGGTGATCGGGCGACCGGACGACAGGTGGGGTGAGGTGCCCGTCGCCGTCGTGGCGCTGCGGGGTGACGATCTCACCCTCGCTGAGTTGTCCGAGTTCCTCGATGGTCGGCTGGCCCGGTACAAGCACCCGAAGGAACTGGTGATCGTGGACGCGCTGCCGCGCAACGCCAGCGGCAAGGTGGTCAAGGGCGAGCTGCGTAAGGACCACGGATCGGTGTCGGTCAGAGCCGGCTGACACCCGCTCGGGGCATGGACGACGGGGAGGGTCGTCCATGCCCCTCTCTCGCATCGCGGGACCTCCGGAACTCCCTCTCGACGCGGTAGGTCGGAGTGCCCGCTAACTCGGCAGTCCGATCGACGTCATGTCGGACCGCATGAAATCCATTGACATAAAACGAGTAGCTGGGTCCACGTGGGATCTTCTCCGCGAGACCCGCTCGTCTGATCAGTGAGAATCACCGTTTACTTAATCCTTGCGACGGAGTGCATGCCGTGAGAGGCTTCACACATTCGAGGTCCGCGGTTTTCGATCGCGAACTGGTTGAGAGGGGGCTCTGGCGATGACATACGAACTACCGGTCGCCAAGGGGCCGGTTCGTGACGTCGCGAACCAGGGCGGGTACCTGATCGGATTCGCGGTTCTCTCACTCGTGGCTTTGGCCCGAGCGTTGTTCCGCCGCCGATTGTCTCTGCACGAGACCATCACTCAGACATTGTTCATCGGCAGGGTCAGCACCGGCCCCTCGCTGCTGCTGATGATCCCGATCGGCGTGTTCATCGCGGTGTCGGTGGGCGAGCTGGCAGGCCGGATCGGCGCGGGTGGGTATTCGGGTGCGGTGGTGGCCTTCATCATCGTCGGGCAGGCCGCTGCCCTCGTGTGCGCGCTGATGATGGCGGGTGTGGCGGGCTCGGCGATCTGTACCGACCTGGGGTCACGCAAGATCCGGGAGGAGATCGATGCCATGGAGGTCATGGGCATCGACGTCGTCGAGCGGCTGGTCGCGCCCAGGCTGGTCGCCGCGGTGGTGGTCTCGCTCGCGCTGTGTTCGATGGTGACCTTCGGCGGCGTGATGGCCTGCTACCTCTATCACATTTACGTTCAACATCTTCCGGCCGGAACCTTCATGTCGACCTTCAGTCAGTACGGACGGATGTCCGACTTCGTGATGGCGCTGGTGAAGGCGGCAGTCTTCGGTCTCACGTCCACCCTGGTCGCGACCTTCAAGGGCTTGCATACCAAGGGTGGGCCACGCGGAGTCGCGGATGCGGTCAACGAGGCGGTGGTGATCGCCTTCGCCCTCGTGTTCATCGTCAATGCCGCGCTCTCCGCGCTCTACACCGTGATCGTCCCGGCCGTGGGGTCCTACTGATGGTCGGCTTCGACACGATGGTCCGTGCGCGACGTCAGTCGACCGTGCCCGTCAGGGCGGTCTACGGAGCGCTGGTCGACGTCGGCAGGCACGTGACCTTCTATGCGCGGACCGTCGCATCGATCCCGTTCGCGCTCACGAGGTATCGCAAGCATGTCCTCGGTCAGATCAGCGAGGTCAGCTTCGGTACCAATTCGGTGCTCTCCGGGGCGGCACCATCGGAATCGTGTTCGCGATGTCCCTGGCCGCCGCGATGATGCTCGGCGTCGAGACGCAGCGCGGTCTCGAACTGGTCGGGATGACGACGATGTCGGGAATGCTCTCCGCCATCGCGAACACCCGCGAGCTCGCACCGGTCGTGGTCGCCATCGCGCTGGCGGCCAAGGTCGGCACCGGATTCACAGCTCAGATCGGAGCGATGCGGATCTCGGACGAGATCGACGCGCTGGATGCGATGGCAATCCGCTCGATCCCGTTCCTCGCCGGCACCCGGGTGCTGGCCGCCATGGTCTGCGTCCTCCCCATCTTCATGGTCGGATTGCTCGCGAGCTACCTCTCGACGCGGCTGGTGATCGTGTTCTGGGCGGTGCCTCGGCGGGTACCTACGACTACTTCTTCCACCTGGCGCTGTCCCCGCAGGACCTCGTCTACGCCGCTCTCAAGGCGGTGGTCTTCGCCGCGGTGGTCTCGCTGGTGCACTGCGCATACGGCTATTACGCCTCGGGCGGCCCCGCGGGGGTCGGGCAGGCCGCGGGCCGCGCGCTGCGCACCGCGATCCTCGCGATCGGGATCCTCGATGTGCTGATGACCTTCGCGCTGTGGGGCCTGGTCCCCGAGATCCCCGGAATGGGGGTCTGAGGTGGACCAGTTCACGGGACGATCGCGCGGGTGGCTGGCGCTGCGGGGGCGGTCGCGGTGCTCGTCGGTGTGCTCGTCGCGGTGACGCTGGTGTTGCGAGGATCGGGGAACCTGCAGCGCGATCCCGAGGTGGTCGTCGCCATTCCCGCGTCGGCGGGCCTGATCACCGGTGAAGCGCCGGTTCGCTATTCCGGTGTCAATATCGGCAGAATTTCCGGAATCGACTCGGGCACACAGTCTTCTGTGGTGCGCCTGCAGATCGATGCCGCCGCGATCGGTCAGGTGCCCTCCTCGGTCCGAGCGCGGGTGGTACCGCGGACGTTCTTCGGGACATCTACCTCCAATTGGTCGATGATCCGAACGCTCCGTCTGGGGTCGCGCTCGCGGACGGTGACGCGATCGCTGTCGATGCCGGTCCGGACGCTGTGGCCCTCTACGGGATATACACGAAGATGGTCGACGTCCTCGACCACATGCAGCCTCAGAAGATGCAGACAGCGCTGACCGCGCTTGGCCAGGCGCTCGACGGGCGGGGGGAGACGGTCGGCCGAATCGTCGACCGGCTCGGCTCGGCTTCGCGAACGCTTGGCCCCGCCGCCGAGCAGTTCGTCGGGGCGACTCCCGATTTCCGTTCGGTGATGGCGGCGCTCGACACGGCGACACCGGACGTGCTGGCCACCCTGACCGCGGCGACATCGGTATCGCAGCGAATGGTCGATCACGGCGAGCAGGTGGCGGCGATGTTCGGGAGCGCGGCGGGATTCGCCTCGGTGGCGGCGTCGTTCGTCGGCGAGCAACGCGATCAGATCATCACCGTGGTCGATTCGACGGGCACGATCCTCGCTACCACCGCGGCGAACCCGTCCGGCCTTGTCGACACCCTGTCCGGGGCCGAGACCTTCGGGCGGCGGGCGCTCGGGTGTTCGCCACGGGAAAGTTCAACATCACCGCGGTGCCGACGTTTCAGGGCCCGCTGCCGTACACGGCGTCCGACTGTCCGCGCTACGGCGACGAGTACGGCGCCGACTGCGGTGGGGCCCAGGTCTTATCCGCCCAACCGGGACGCCTGGCCGTGGTCGATGTGGGACGCGAGGCCCCCGTGTTGAACCTTCTCGAGGCGGGCCTGCGCGAGAATCGCGCGACCACCGACCCGGATGCCGTCCCGAACCCGGCCACCGTCGTCATGCTCGGACCGATGGTGCGGGGCAGTGAGGTGACCGTCCGATGAAGATCGGTTGGGTGCCCGCGCTGAAGGCCGTCGGATTCTGCCTGACCGGCGTGCTGTGCGGGTCGTTCGTGGTGAACACGCTGACGGTTCCGGTGCGCGGTGCCACCGACAGGTACACGCTCGAATTCACCGACGTGGAGGGCCTGAGCCCCGGCAACCCGGTGACCATGGCTGGCGTTCGGGTTGGGCGCGTCGAGACCATCGACTTCGCCGACGCGGGCGGCGGCACCAGCAAGGCCGTGGTCCGGATCGAGGTCGAATCGGAGCACCGACTGGCCAGGGACGTCACCGCAGCGGTCCGATACGGCGACATGCTGGGCGCACGCTACATCGCGCTGACCCAACCGGACGGCGCCGCGATCGACACCGTGGCGATCGGGCAGCGCCCGGCTGCCCTCGAACCGGATGGGCTGATCCCGGTCGCGCAGACAACGCCGCCGGTGGACCTGACCGCTCTGATGAACGGGTTTCGGCCGCTGTTCGACGCGCTCGCCCCCGATCAGGTCAACACCCTCACCCGTGGATTCGTCGAGACCTTCAGCGGACAGGGACAGACGATCGCGACCCTGCTCGCACAGATCGGCTCGCTGAGCACCGGGCTGGTCGATCGGCAGGACGTGATCGAGCAGCTGGTCGACAATCTGGTCTCCCTGCTCGGCTCGGTCGAAGCGAGGGCCCCTCAGCTCGAGCAGCTGTTGGCAGGGCTCAGCGGGCTGAGCACTTCGGTGGCGGGCAACAGCGACCAACTGATCGCGCTGCTCGGCGACGGGAACCGGGCAGTCGCTCAGATGGCGCAGGCGATGGCCCGGTCCAACGGGGCCTTCGGGAGGTCCGTGACCGATCTGAAGGCGGTGACCGACAGTTGGGTCGCGAGTACCGACGAGTTCAACGCCTTCGTGGCCAAGATGCCGGAGTTCGGGGCCGCGATCAACCGGATGGGCAGCTACGGCGGATTCGTCAATCTCTACCTCTGCAACTTCACCCTGAAGGCGGGCGATGTGGAAGCAAACATCTTCGGCAGCACGCATTCGCCGGTGTGCTCATGATGTTCCTGGTGAAGCTGATCGACGTGTTCGTCGGCGCAACGCGGTTTCTGTTCACCGGCGAGCGACGGCCTGGCAGTGGCACGCCGATGGTGCTGGGCGCCCTCGGGATCATCGCACTGGTGGCGGGCCTCGGGATCGCGATCGGCGCGCCGAAGGTGTGGTATCTGGCGCGGACCGGTCCCTTTGTCGCCGAACTCGACAACGCCGCCGGGTTGTCAGGAGGTGACCCCGTGTACGTGGCAGGGGTCCCGGCCGGCCGGGTGGAGGGCATCGAGTTGTCGGGTGACCACGTCCGGGTCGATTTCCGGTTGGACAAGCAGCAGCCACTCGGTAATCAGAGCACCGCAACCGTGCGGCTCAAGACGGTACTCGGCAAGCGGTACCTGGAGATCGTGCCCGCCGGGGTGGACGACGGCGGCACCGTCATCCCCCGTTCCCGCACCACCGTTCCGTACAGCCTCGACGACGTCAGCAGGGACGCGACGGCGGCCGCCGATGGTGTCGATGTCGACTCGATTCAGGCGATGATGACCACGCTGTCCCAGATCATGCCCGCCGATTCGGACCAACTCGGGAAGACCCTCGCCGGGCTCAGCGGCGCATCGGCCGCGTTCGCCGAGAACGGGCAGCAAATAGACGAACTCCTCGTCATGTCCCGTTCGCTCATCGATCTCGTTGTCCGTCAGAGTGATTCGCTCGTGACGACGATGTCGAACGCGCAGACGGTGTTGCAGATCCTCGCCGTCAGGAAGCAGGCACTGACCGAACTGGTGGACAACCTCAGTGCGGTGGTGGCGAACCTGTCCGCCTCGATGTCCGACCATCAGGAGGAGTTCGGACAGCTGGTCACCAACCTCGTGTCGATCACCGACACCCTGAAGACGAACGCGGGCAACATCGACGTGCTGATGGACCGGCTGCCACCCGCCCTCCGATCCGCGACCGATGCGACCGGTAACGGGGCCTGGACCGATGTCAACGCGCCTGCCGCGGTGATCCCGGACAACATGCTGTGTGCCCTCGGAGTGATGCAGGGGTGCAGATGACCGCCGCCCGGTGGTCGCGAGTTGCGACCGCGCTGACGCTCGCCG
Source organism: Rhodococcus sp. MTM3W5.2 (assembly GCF_001984015.1). Lineage (NCBI taxonomy): Bacteria > Bacillati > Actinomycetota > Actinomycetes > Mycobacteriales > Nocardiaceae > Rhodococcus > Rhodococcus sp. MTM3W5.2. The sequence goes on from NZ_CP019572.1 coordinate 1,452,595, forward strand.
TCACGCTGGCGACGGCGGGATGGTTCGTCTTCGCCCGCACCGACGACTCGAAGACGGTGTACGCGAACTTCAGCTACGTCAACGGGATCTACCCCGGTAGCAAGGTCACCGTGCTCGGAGTTCCGGTCGGGTCGGTGATCGCGGTACAGCCGCAGGGCACCTCGGTGCGTGTGACGATGACGGTGCCCGGCGAGGTGGAGCTGCCCGCAGACGCGAGTGCCTACGTGCTCAACCCGTCGGTGATCAGCGACCGGCACGTCGAACTCGGACCCACCTACGGTGGCGGGCCGATGCTCGCGGACGGTGCCGAGATCCCCATGGAACGCAGCCACGCCCCGATCGACTTCGACGGGCTGGTGGGCAGCATCAGCACGCTCACGGATGCCCTCGGTGGCGATGCACCGGACCGGCAGGGCGACAGCACTGGCGACCTGTTGACCGAGGTCGCGGACAACTGGCGCGGCAACGGCGACCAGTTCAACGCCGCCATCAAGAGCCTCAGTGCGGCAACGGGAGTGGTGGGGGCGCGGGCCGAGGACATCGGGGCGCTCGTGCGCAATCTGAACACCCTGATGGTGGCGTTGGACGCCCGTCAGGTGAGCTTGGACTCCCTCGTCGCCGACCTCGGCGAGCTCGGGACGAATGGTCGGCGCGGAAGATCGACATCGCCGGACCGCTGCAGGACCTGCGCGTGGTGCTCGATCAGGTCAACATCTTCATGACCCGACACGGAGACGATGTCGGCACGATGGCCGAGAACACGCGGGTGCTCGGCGACACGATTGCCGCGAACCAGGCCGGCCTCGCCGAGTTCATGGACGTGGTGCCGCTGCTGATGCAGAACCTCTCCAACACCGTCGGGCCCGACAATCGGGGCCGGATCCGGCTGAACGTCTCGACGTCGCTGACCCAGTTCGCTGTCGCGAAGCCGCTCTGTGACGCCTATCCGCTGCCGCTGTGTACCGGGGCCGGGTTCACCAATCCGATCTCGTTCCCGGTCAGTGCGTCTGACCCGCTGGGCATCGTCTCGGCGGTCACAGGGGCCGCGCAGGCGCCGAGGGGGAATTGATGCGCCTCAAGTCGATCGGTCTCGCTTGCGCCACGCTGGCAGGCAGTCTGCTGCTGTCGGGCTGTGGCCTCGGCATCGCGGACCTGCCGCTGGGCCGCTCGGCGGACGGTGCCGACTACTCGGTCACGCTGCAGCTCGCCACCGCGGATGGATTGCTGGCTGGTGCCGACGTACGGGGCGGGCAGAAGGTGATCGGTCGCGTCGCGGGCCTGGCGACCGACACGGTGGGTGCGAGGGTCTCGCTGAGTCTCGAACTCGCGACCGAACTGCCGGACAACGTCGAGGCATCCGTGGAACTTCCTTCCGCACTGGGGAACCCGTTCATCAGGCTCACCGAACCCGCACAGCCCTCGTCGCGGCCACTACGGGACGGCGATGTCATCGCCGAGTCCCGCACGACGATCGGTCCGCAGATCGAGAGTGCGCTGGCCACCCTCGGCACGATCGTCAGCGGAAGCGGGCTGAGTCAATTGCAGACCGTCGTCGGCGAGTTGAACACGGCGTTCGCGGGCCGGTCGGGGGAGGTGCGGGGACTGATGGACACGCTGGCCTCGCTGATGGCTGGCGCGACAGCCAATCAGAGCGAGTTCGATGCCGCCATCGACCTCGCTGCACGGGTCTCGCAGCAGCTGGCAGATCAGCAACGGGTCGTCGACGGCTACCTCGACGCGATGCCGGGTGCGGTCGAACTGCTCACGCAGCAACGGGATTCCATCGGGTCGCTGCTCGCCTCGACGACCGCGCTCGCGACCAACACCGACGCCATCCTCGCTGCGTCGCCGCAGGGCATCGACGGCATACTCGTCGATGCCGGCACGGTGATCGGGGCGTTGAACAGCGTCAACGGCAGGATCGCCACGACGTTGGACAACATGAACACATTCCTGGGGAACTTCGGACGCTCGGTGCACGGGGACTACCTGAACTTCGATGGCGCGCTCGACATTCCGGGAGGCATCGACAAGCTGATCACCGGAGGGGCGCTGCCAGGCGGCGCCGCGAGCCCGCCCGCGGGCACGCTTGCATCGCTGCTGACCGGCGGTGTCCCGCTGCCCGCGCCGGTCCCGGGTGGTGTCCGATGAGACGCCTCGTGCTCGTCCAGCTGGTGCTGTTCGCCCTCACGTCGGCGATCGTCCTCCCGTTCGGTATCAATTACGTCCTCGGGCCGCAGGCGTTCGGGGACCCGGTCAGGGTGCATGCCACGATGACGGACGCGCTCGGGCTCACCGCCGGCACCAGCGTCACTTACCGGGGGTCATGGTCGGGAAGGTGGCGGGGGTGTCGCTCGACCCCGACATCCGCGGTGCCCGTGTGGAGTTCGACCTGGACCCGGGGACCCTGATCCCGCGGGACAGCGTCGCCCGTGTCGGGATGGGGACAGCCGCTGGCATCCAGAACGTCGACATCTTCCCCAACACCGAGCTAGGTCCGTACCTCGCGGAGGGTGACGAGCTCGCCGCGCCCGCCGACGCCCAGCCGGTCCAGATGGGTCAGATGATGTTGCAGGCGGCCCGACTGATCGAGGACATCGATCCGCAGGCGGTCAGCGATATCGGCACGGAGCTCGGCGCGTCGTTCGACGGTCTCGGTCCGGCGATGGCGAGCATGATCGATCACGGTGACCGGCTGTCGGCTCAACTCGACGAGCAGGCTCCGATGCTCAAGGCCCTTCTCGAGCGGACCACCAGTCTGGTCGGAGCGATGGCGGGACAGTCCGATTCGTTCGGGCGGGGGATGGCGGCCGCGCGCAACTTCACCGAGCAGCTCGACTCGAGCGCGCCGGTTCTCGTCTACCTCGCCGACACCTCCCCGCAGGCGCTCGGCAATGCCAGGACCCTGTTCGACCGCTACCGCGACACGTTCGGGGCCGTGCTCGCGAACCTGGTGACCGTGGAGCCGATCATCTCGGATCGCAGCGATGCCCTCGCCGCCGGTCTCGTCGGTATTCCACAGGGTCTGGGCAAGCTGGAGTCGATCGTCACCGGGGACCGGGCGAACTTCGCTCTCGTCGCAACGCAGGGGCCGGTCTGCAGCTACGGCACCGTGCGCAGGGCGGTCGGCGACGTGAGTCCGACCGAAACCGATCTCACCTACTACTGCCCGCCGGGAACGAACATCGCTCAGCGTGGCGCCAGGAACGCACCCCGTCCCGACGAGCTGGGCTTGCAGAACGCGACAACGCCGGGGACCCCCATCGGTCCCCCGTTGTAGCCGACCCGATCCTCATCCCCACCGGGGTCGAGGCACTGAACTACTGGAAATCGCTTCTGGAGGATCTCGGACGATGACAACCGACAGCATCACAGCCGCTACGCCGCGAGAGTCCGACGCACCCCCGCCCACAGCGGAGAGCGAGATCGAGCCGGTGCCGCCGCGTCGCGCGATCGCTTCGCTGCGTCGACCGTCGGCGCTCGTGGCGCTGCTGTTGGTGCTCGTGATGCTCGCCACGTCGGCGGTGCTGACGATCCAGGTACTCCGTGCCCGGCACCTCGACGCCCTACGCGCCGAGGCGGTCGACACCGCGCGGGAGTACTCGGTGGCGATGTCCTCGTTCGACTTCCAGAGCCTCGATGCGAACCGGGACACGATCATGGAGATGTCGACCCCGGCGTTCGCGGACAAGTACAACCAGATGGTCGACGCGCTCGCGCAGATTGTCACGGAGGGCAAGGGGCAGGCGACCGCGACCGCGGACCACGTGGCGGTCGAGCGTATCGACGACTCATCCGCGCTGGTCCTCGTCTTTGTGGACCAGCAGGCGAAGAACGTCGTCTCGCCCGACGGCAACTCCCAGAAGTACCGGATGGTGGTCTCACTCGTCCGTGAGGGCGACCGATGGATCGTCGACAACGTCGACACCAAATAGTCACGTACGAGGACAGGGGAAGCGATGTCCACTCACTACCCGGAGGCCTCGGCCGGCGGATCGGCCCTGACCACGGCACAGACCCGGATCCGGATCACGTCCTCCGCGCGCAGGTGGACGCGGCGACCCGCGCACATCTCCGAGGCATTGGACTTCTGGTCCTTCGCAGGTGGCGCGGCGAACGTGGTCATGCAGCTGAGCTGGCCCGAGGTGGCCTACGGGGTGATCGAGAGCAAGGTGGAGTCCGGCAGCCTGATGCGCCATCCCTGGAAGCGGGCCAGGACGACCTTTCAGTACCTCACCGTCGCGATTCTGGGAACCGACGAAGAGCGTCTCGCCTACCGGGACGCGGTCAACGTCGCACACCGGCAGGTGCGCTCGGACGAGAACAGCCCGGTCAAGTACAACGCCTTCAATCGCGAGCTCCAGCTGTGGGTGGCGGCCTGCCTGTACATCGGTTTCGAGGACACACACCAACTCCTGCACGGAGCGATGTCCGAGGAGCAGGCGGAGTCGTTCTATCGGTCGTCCAGCACCCTGGGGACGACTCTGCAGGTCACCGAGGAGATGTGGCCCGCCACCCGGGCCGACTTCGACCGCTACTGGAACAACGCCTGCCTGCGGGTGTCGGTGGACGACACGGTCCGCGCCTATCTGATGGACCTGGTGAACCTGCGGATGATCGGGTGGCCGCTGCGGCTGGTCTTCGGGAACCTGTTGACGTTCCTGACCGTCGGTTTTCTGCCGCCGCTGTTCCGCGAGCAGCTCCTGGTCGAGTGGAACGAGGACGATCGTAGGCGATTCGAGCACCTGTTCGTATTCGTCTCGTTCGTCAATCGGTTCCTGCCTCGCTTCGTCCGGCACGGAGCCAACTACGTGCTGATGCGCGACATTCGTAGGCGGATCGGCGCCGGGCGGGCGCTGATCTAGGCCGCGGGGGCGGGTTTCGCCGAAATGTGATGAACGCTAAGTTACTCGCTAGTAACAGTCGGGTGCTGGTAGCAAATAGCGCGTAACGCGTGTCGGCTGAATGGGTCTCCCGTCTTTGGTGTGCGATGATTTCGGTTGCTGTATTGCAGGTCATGACGGACTGCGTGCTGTGACGGGGGTCATCGGGAGGTGGAGGCAGGCTCCGCAACCTGCATAGGCCGATCGAGCGATCCTCGACGCGGTCGATGGACCGTGCGCGCTGTTCACCGATGGCGGGCACCCTCGCTGACGTGGACTTATGTGTGCGGCGCCGGGTTACTTCGGGAAAACGGCTAACGCGGATCGTTCGAGCGGCGATGTGATGGGTGGACTGAACGGAAGACCATTTCGCCGCTTGGGCGGGGCCATGACGGGATACAGCGACGGAGTGTCGTCGAGATGGGGGAGCGAACGTTGGACGCCCTGGGTACGGTCGGACCTGCTGAATCTTCGGATGAAGGGGCGCAGGTGAGTGCGCACCCGCAGGATGCCGCACCGTTTCCGCTCTCGTCCGCGCAGCGTGGCATGTGGTTCGCTCAGCAGGCCGCAGGAGATGTTCCCCTCAACATCGCTCAGTACGTCGAGGTCGACGGAGTCCTCGACGTGGACGTCCTCACGGCGGCATGCCGATTCGCCGGCATGGAGCTCGGCTCCGCCTACCTGCGTCTGATCGCCGATGATGGTCTTCCCCAGCAGATCGTCGATCGAACGATCGACGATCGCGTCGAGTTCATCGACCTCTCGGGGCACGAGGACCCGGTCGCGGCGGCGCAGGCCTGGATGCGCAACGACTACGGATCCGCTCGTGACCTGTTCGTCGAGCGCCTCAATGTGTCGACGGTTCTGAAGCTGGCCGATGATCGCAGCTACTGGTACTGCCGCTTCCATCACATCTCCATCGACGGCTTCGGCGCGATGAACATGCTCAACCGCGCCGCGGAGGTGTACACGGCGCTCGTAGAGGGCCGGGAGATCACTCCGGGCAAGGCTGCCGATCTCGTCGAGATCTACGAGGACGAGCTCGCCTACCGCAACTCCGACCGCTTCCAGCGTGACCGGGAGTACTGGATCGAGCGGGTCGTCGACCTGCCTGCGGCGCCCAGCCTCGCGGGCCGTACCGCGCCTGTCGACTCGCACGCCACCGTGGCGGGCGAGCAGGTACCGCCGTCCACGGCCGAGCTGCTCAGCGCGACGGCGTCCGCGAGCGTCGTCGGCGAGACCCCCGCCATCGTCGCCGCCTTCGCCGGCTACCTCGCCGCGATGACCGGCAACGCCGACGTGGTGCTGAGCCTGCCGGTCTCCGCGCGATCGTCCGCGGTACTGCGCAGGTCGGGCGGCATGGTGTCCAATGTCGTCCCGATCCGGCTGCGGATCGACGGCGACACCACCGTCGAGGACCTCATCGGGAAGGCGAACCTCGAGCTGACCGGCGCCCTGCGGCGCCAGCGGTACCGGCACGAGGACATGCGCCGCGATGCCGGAACCGTCGACGGCCAGCGCGGATTCTTCGGACCGTCGATCAACATCATGATGTTCCACCGCGAGATCCGACTCGGTGATCTCACGGGCCGGTTCACCGTGCTCAGCACGGGCCCCGTGGAGGACCTCGCCGTCAACCTCTACCCGAGTGTCGCGGGCAAGAGCGTCCAGATCGACTTCGAGGGCAACCCCAACCTCTACAGCGCGTCTGATCTCGACGCCTACCACCACCGATTCCTGAGCTATCTCGAGCGCTTCCTGTCGGCGGCGCGCGATTCCGAGGTGCGCGGCATCGATCTCCTCGAGGTGGGGAGGCGGAGCACCTCCGATCCCTCGGCGCGGGCGGGTCGGCCCCCTTCGAGCCGAACATCATCGATCGCTGGGAACAGAGCGTTCGGCGTGACGCAGGCGCGGTCGCGGTTGTCGGGTCCGGAAAGTCCGTCACCAGGGGCGAACTCGACCGGCGCGCGAATCAGCTCGCGCGCGAGCTGATCACCAGGGGCGTCGGGGCCGACGACATCGTGGCGCTGATGGTGCCGCGGTCGGTGGACTGGGTCGTCGGGATGCTGGCCACGTGGAAGGCGGGGGCCGCGTACGCCTACGTCGACCCGACGCTGCCAACCGATCGGGTGCAGTCGATCCTGGAGGACTGCGCGGTGAGCTGCGTGGTCGCCACGAGCGCGTGGGAGAGAGCGGGATTCGACGGCCAGGTCATCCTGCTCGACGATCCGATCTCGCAGGCCGCCGTCGCCGAGCTCGATCCCACCGCCCCCGCGAATCGGTGGGCCGAGCCGTGCGCGGGCGAGCGCGTCGCCTACGTCATCTCGACCTCGGGTTCGACCGGTAGGCCGAAGCCGACGCTGGTCCCGATGCACGGATTCGCGAACAACGTGGACTGGTACCGCGGAGAGGTTGCGCTGCAGCCCGGCCATGGCCTGCTCGTGGCAGGCTCACCCAGTTTCGATGCCACCCAGAAGAACGTCTGGGTGGGACTGTCGGAGGGCTGGTCGGTCCATCTCGCGGGCGATCCGTTCGACCCGGTCGAGGTCCTGGACATCGTCGACAGCGGGGTCGTGCGGGTCGCGAACATGGCGCCGAGCCTGTTCAACGTCCTCCTCGATCACGACACCAGGGGTGTCCTGCCCAAGCTCGATGCGGTCTTCCTCGGTGGCGAGGCCATGCGCGTGGACCGGCTGGGTCATCTCGCCGCGGCAGGCACCCGACTGGTCAACCATTACGGTCCCACCGAGGTGACCGACATGACGACCTTCCACGAGGTGTCCGTCGACCACGCGAGCTACCCGGATGGGCGGATCCCGATCGGTGGGCCGCTGCCCAACGTCGATCTGTACGTCCTCGACGAGCACCTGCGGCCCGTCCCCGCGGGGGTGACCGGAGAGCTGTACGTCGGTGGCGCCGGTGTCGCGCGTGGATACGGCAACCGGTTCGGCCTCACCGCGTCGACGTTTGTCGCGGACCCCTTCCGCGCCGCCGGGACGCGTATGTACCGCACCGGCGACGTGGTGTGGTGGAACTCCGATGGCGAGCTCGAGTTCCAGGGCCGCAGCGACTTCCAGGTGAAGATCCGCGGACTCCGGATCGAGCTGGGCGACATCGAGGCCGCCGTCCTCGCGCACCCGGACGTGGTGGCGGCCACCGTGCTGGTCCACGAGAGCGATCTCGGGCAGCGGCTGATCGGCTACGCCGTTCCTGCCGCGGGCGCCGACCTCGACGTCGCCGCCGTCATCGGTCACGTCGGCGAACTGGTGCCCAGCTACATGGTGCCCGCATCGATCATCGTCCTGGATCGGCTGCCGCTGACCGCGAACGGGAAGGTGGACCGGAAGGCGTTGCCGGAACCGGACTTCCGGACCCCGGTTTCCGCCTTCGTGGCGCCGGCCACCGCGATGGAGAAGACCATCGCCGCGGTGTTCGCCGAGGTGCTCGGCCTCGACGAGGTCAGCGTGGAGGACAGCTTCTTCGCACTCGGCGGCGACAGCATCATGTCGATCCAGCTGGTCTCCCGTGCCAAGGAGGCCGGCGCGGTGTTCACCACCCGCGACGTGTTCGACTGTAAGACGGTCGCGGGCCTCGCCGAGGTGGTCACGCGCCGTCAGCTCAGCGACGACGTCCAGTTCGTGCTCGACGAGTTGCCTGGCGGTGGCGTCGGTGACCTCCCGCTGTTGCCGGTGGTCCGGTGGATGGTCGATCGGGGACGCTTCGATCGGCTGGCCCAGGCGGTCCTGTTGACGCTGCCCGACGCCGTCGACGACGGACACCTGCGGGACGCGCTGCAGTCCGTGCTCGATCACCACGATGCGCTGCGTTCACGCCTGTCACGACATGCGGACGGGGAGTGGATCTTCCAGGTCGGCGAGCCCGGTGTGGTGCGTGCAGGAGACGTCATGCGCGCCGTCGCCCTCACTGTCGAGCCCGGTACCGATGAGTTCGAGGCCGCCGTCGACGAACTGCTCGACGCGGCTGCCGACCGACTCGACCCCGCGGCCGGGGTGATGGTTGCCGTGGTCAGGACGACCTCGCCGTCCGGTGCGGGTCGACTGCTGATCGTGATCCACCACCTCGCCGTCGACGGTGTCTCCTGGCGAGTGCTGATTCCCGACGTCGCGATCGCATGGTCGAACACCGCCGCCGGAGAGCCGGTCGCGCTCGAGCCGGTCGGCACCTCCATGCGCCGGTGGGCGCACAGCCTGTCCGAGGAGGCGGGCAGCGACGCCCGCGCGGACGAGTTCGACCGCTGGCGAGAGGTTCTCGACGGACCGGACCCCGTGCTCGGCTCGCGCGCGCTCGACACGGCCGTCGACACGGCGGAGACCGCACAGACGGTCCGGATCGACATCTCGCCCGAGGTCACCTCGGCCGTGATGACAAGCATCCCCCGTGCGTTCCACGGTGGCGTCAACGACGGACTGTTGTCGGCACTGTTGCTCGCGGTGGCCCGCTGGCGCCGCGACCGCGGCGTCGACGAATCCTCGGTCCTGTTGTCCCTCGAGGGCCACGGACGTGACGACGACGTGATCGCCGGGGCCGATCTGTCCCGCACGGTCGGCTGGTTCACCAGCATCTTCCCGGTTCGCCTCGACCTCGCGGGTGCGGATCTCGACGACGCGCTCGCGGCGGGTCCGGCCGCGGGTGCTGTGGTCAAGGCGGTCAAGGAGCAGTTGCTCGCGGTTCCCGACGGCGGCCTCGGCTACGGCATGCTGCGCCACCTCGGGGAGGCGACCGGCGCCAGGCTGGCCGCCATGGCCGAGCCGCAGATCATCTTCAACTACCTGGGACGCACGGCGTCGGTCGGCGAGCACCTGATCGGCGCTCCGTGGACGCCGGACGGCTCCGTCGGCATCGGCGGATTCATGTCGAGCACCGACGGCACGACCCCGCTGTCGGCGACCGTCGAGATCAACGCGGGTATCGAGGGCGAGGGGCCGAACGCGCACCTCGCCGCCTCGTTCACGTTTGCGGGCGCACTGCTCAGCGAGGACGAGACCCGATCGCTCGGGCACTGGTGGGCCTGCGCCCTCGAGGCGATCGCGACCTTTGCGAGCGGAAGCGACGCAGGCGGATTGACGCCGTCCGACCTGAATCTCGTCGACCTGTCGCAGAAGCAGGTCGACCGGCTCGAGCAGCGGTACCCGAAGCTCACCGACGTGTGGCCGCTGGCGCCGCTGCAGCACGGCATGTATTTCCATTCGCTGCTGTCCTCGGACGTCGACGTCTACACCGCGCAGATCCTGCTCGAACTCGGCGGCAACGTCGATGCCGATCGTCTCCGGGCGGCCGGCCAGGCACTGATCGACCGGCACGAGAACTTCCGGACCGCCTTCGTGCAGGACGAGGACGGGGGCGAGGTCCTCCAGGTGCTGCTGCACGACGCGCAGTTGCCGTGGACCCACACCGACCTGTCGTCGATGGACCCTCAGGCGGCCGCAGTCGAGGTGGAGCGGATGCTGGAGGCGGATCGGACCACCCGATTCGATCTCGGTTCGGCGCCGCTGACCCGCTTCCACCTGATCAAGACGGCACCCGCGAAGTGGCTGCTGACGGTCACCAACCACCACATCCTGATGGACGGTTGGTCGACCCCGTTGATCATCCGCGATCTGCTGACCCTCTACGCGGCGGCCGGTTCGTCCGACGTGCTGCCGAGGGCCCGCTCGTACCGGGACTTCCTCTCGTGGCTGGCGGCCCAGGATGCCGAGGCCACCACGGCCAGGTGGCATCGGGTGCTCGCGGGCATCGAGGAGCCGACCCTGCTCGCGGCCCGCAGCGAGGCGGCCGCCGAGGACGCGGTGCCCGAGGAGGTGTCCGCGGCGCTGTCCGCCGACCTCGACCGGCGCCTGTCCGACCTGGGTCGCTCCCTCGAGGTCACCACGAACACGCTGCTGCAGGCGGCCTGGGGTGTGGTGCTCGGCCAGCTCACCGCCCGCGACGACATCGTCTTCGGTGCCACTGTCTCGGGGCGTCCGCCGGAGTTGGCAGGCGTGGAATCGATGGTCGGTCTCTTCATCAACACGGTCCCCGTCCGGATCGAGCTCGACGCCGAGGAGTCGGTCGCGGAGCTGCTCTCCCGCGTCCAGCGTGAGCAGTCCGAGACCCTCGGTCATCAGCACATGGGTCTCAGCGAGATCCTCACGGCGCAGGGCAAGGGCAACCTGTTCGACACCCTGGTGGTGCTCGAGTCCTATCCCGTCGATCGGCAGGGGCTGACCGAGCACTCCGACATCGCGGGCATGCGTCTGCTCGATGTCGGGGTCCGTGACGGCTCGCACTACCCGCTGGCGGTCGTCGGACTGCTCGGCGAGACGCTCGAGCTGAACCTCAAGTACATGCCGTCGGTGTTCGACCGCGCCGCGGTCGAGGGCTTCCTCGGCCGCCTCGTGCGGGTGCTCGAGGCGTTCGCGGCGGACCAGAATGCGCGCGTCGGCGGGATCGAGTTGCTCGGCGCAGACGAGCGCGCCCGGCTGGTGCCGGTGCGCGGCACCGGTGTGGTCGCGGGATCGACTCTGCCCGAGCTGCTTTCGTCGGCGGCAACGGCCAACCCGCAGTCGGTGGCGCTGGTCGCAGGCGGCCGTCAGCTGACCTATGCCGAGCTCGACGAGCGCTCGAACCGGGTGGCCCGCGCGCTCATCGCTGCAGGCGTCGGCCCGGAGACCTTCGTGGCGTTGGCATTGCCGCGCTCGGTCGAATCCGTGCTCGGTGTGTGGTCGGTGTCGAAGGCGGGCGGCGCGTATCTGCCGATCGACCCGGGTTACCCCGAGGACCGGATCGCCCACATGGTGTCCGATTCGGGTGTGCGCATCGGGCTGACCGTCGCCGCGCACCGCGCCGGGCTGCCCGAGTCGGTCACCTGGGTCGTGCTCGACGATCCGCAGTTCATCGCGCGCTGCGAGGACCTCGCGGTGGGCGCAGTGGCCGACGAGGAGCGGCTGGCGCCGCTGCGGCTCGAGCACAGCGCCTACATGATCTACACCTCCGGCTCCACCGGGTTGCCGAAGGGCGTTGTCGTCACCCACGCCGGACTGGCGAACTTCGCGAGTGAGCAGCGGGAGCGGTATGCGCTGTCCGCGTCCTCGCGCACGCTGCACTTCTCCTCGCCGAGCTTCGACGCCTCGGTGCTCGAACTGCTGCTCGCGGTCGGTGCAGGAGCGACGATGGTGATCGCCGGGCCGGAGATCTACGGAGGCGAGGAACTCCGCGCGCTCCTGGCGACAGAGGGCGTGACCCACGCCTTCGTCACCCCGGCGGCGCTGGCGACCGTCGATCCGTCCGGACTCGACACCGTCCGCACGGTCGTCGTCGGTGGCGACGCCTGCAGCCCGGACCTGGTGGCGCGGTGGTCCGTCGGCCGGGCGATGTTCAACGCCTACGGGCCCTCCGAGGGCACGGTCGCGACCAATATCAGCGACCGGCTCGTCGCGGGTGAGCCCGTCACCATCGGCGGACCGATCCGTGGCGTCTCGGCCGTGGTCCTCGACGCGCGACTGCGCCCGGTGCCGGTCGGCGTCGCGGGCGAGTTGTACGTCTCGGGGGTCGCGCTGGCCCGTGGCTACCACGGACGGGCAGGCCTGAGCTCCGAGCGATTCGTTGCCGACCCGTTCGGTGCGTCCGGTAGCCGGATGTACCGCACCGGGGACGTGGTGCGGTGGATCGAGGCGCCCGGCACTGACACAGGCCTGGCCATCGAGTATGTGGGCCGCAGCGACTTCCAGGTGAAGGTGCGCGGCTTCCGCATCGAGCTCGGCGAGGTCGACGCCGCGCTCGGCGCCCACGAATCGGTCGACTTCGCGGTCACGGTCGGACGCCCCGGTCCGTCCGGCGACATCCTGCTGGCCTCGTACGTGGTCCCGGTCTCCGAGGAGGCGGTCGATGCCGCCGAGCTGAAGGAGTTCCTGGGTCAGAGCCTGCCGGGGCACATGGTGCCCTCGTCGATCGTGTTGCTCGACGCGCTGCCGCTGACGGTGAACGGCAAGCTCGATCGCAAGGCGCTGCCGGAACCCGAATTCGTTTCGGACGGGAGCGAATTCGTCGCGCCCGATTCTCCGGTCGAGGAACTGGTTGCCGGGATCTTCGCGGAGGTGCTCGGTCTGGATCGGGTGTCGGCGGCCGATTCGTTCTTCGCCCTCGGCGGGAACTCGTTGTCCGCGACCAGGGTGGTGGCCCGGGTCAACTCGGCGGCGGGCGCGGCACTCGGGGTGCGCGACCTGTTCGAGGCGTCCACGGTGCGGGACCTCGCGGCGCGCGCGGTCAGCACGGACGGACGTGCGCCGCGGCCAGCGCTCGCGGCGGGGGACCGGCCGGATCGCCTCCCACTCTCGCTCGCGCAGCAGCGGATGTGGCTGATCAACCAGCTCGACACCGCCTCGCCGGTGTACAACATCGCGATCGCCGTGCGGCTGTACGGCAGCCTCGATTTCGACGCGCTCGGCTCGGCCGTGACGGATGTGCTCGCGCGGCACGAATCGGTGCGGACCGTCTACCCGGCGGACGAGGGGGTGCCGCGGCAGGTCGTGCTCCCGGTCTCCTCGGTCCCGATCGATCTCGACCCGGTGGAATGCGCGGAGGAGGCGCTCACCAGCGGGCTGGTCGAGTTCGCCTCCCACGGCTTCGACGTGACCTCGTCGCCGCCGCTGCGGACGCGGTTGTTCCAGGTGGGCGATCAGGAGTTCGTGCTCGCGCTGGTCGTGCACCACATCAGTGCCGACGGCGCCTCCATGGGTCCGCTGGCACGGGACGTCATGCTCGCCTACGGGCAGCGGGTCACCGGGCAGGAGCCCGGCTGGGAGCCGCTCCCGGTGCAGTACGCGGACTATGCGCTGTGGCAGCGCGAGGTCCTCGGCGCCGAGGACGACCCCGAGTCGCTGGCCTCGCGTCAGCTCGATTTCTGGGAGCGGACGCTGAGCGGCATGCCTGCGCTGATCGAGCTGCCCACCGACCGGCCGCGGCCGGCGCGGCAGTCGATGGACGGCGGCAAGGTGGACTTCGAGATCGGCGCGGATCTGCTCGCCCGACTGCACGAGATCGCGCGCGGCAACGACGCCACGCTGTTCATGGTCACGCACGCGGCGCTTGCCGTGTTGCTCGCCCGTCTGACCGGTGGTGAGGACATCGCGATCGCCACCCCGGTTGCCGGGCGTGGCGAGGCCGAGCTCGACGGGCTGGTCGGGATGTTCGTCAACACGCTCGTCCTGCGGGCGGGCGTGGACCCGGGCGCGACCTTCACCCAGGTGGTCCAGCAGGCCAAGAAGGTCGACCTCGAGGCCTACGCACACGCCGACGTGCCGTTCGACAGTGTGGTGGAGCGGCTCAACCCGGAGCGGTCGACCGCCTACTCGCCCTTGGCACAGGTGATGCTCTCGTTCGAGAACCTGGGACGTCCGACCCTGGAGCTGCCGGACCTGACGGCGTCGGAGTTCGACAGCGGGTTGGTCGCGGCCAAGCTCGACCTGCAGCTGACCCTCGTGGAGAACCGGGACGCGGAGGGCAAGGTGACCAGCCTGTCCGCCTCGTTCAACTACGCGGCCGCCCTCTTCGACGAGGCCACGGTCTCCAGCTTCGCCGATCGGTTCCTGCGGATCGTGACGGCCGTGGCCGATGACGCCGAGGTGATCGTCGGCGACATCGACATCTGGAGCGCACCCGTCGACGAGTCGCCGAGCATCGCGGGGCCCACCGTCGACGACCTGCCGGTCCTTGTCGCCGCGGTGGCCGAGGTGGTGCCCGCCGAGATCGCTCTCGAGCACGACGGGATCAGCGTCACCTACGGGCAGATGGACGAGCGCCTGAAGCTGCTCACCGCGTCGCTCGCGGACCGCGGCATGGCGGTCGAGGCAATCGTCACGACGGCCCTGACCAGCCTGGTGCCGACAATCCTGCTCGCGGCGGGCGGCAGCGGTGCCGGCGACGGCTTCGCCGACGTGGTCGACCGCCTTGTCGCCGATGCCGCGGCAGCGGCGGCACGACATTCGAAGGACCCGATGGTTCGCCTTGTGACCGGTCACTGATCCACAGCAGCGAGCCTCGTTGTGTCGGTCCCGTATGTTTAGCTGCGGTGATTCGTCGCGTCGGACGGCTCGCTGTTCTGTGATGCGTAAACGAACGAACTAGCTCGAATGCTTCGGAGGAACTGTTGTCTGCTGCGGATCTGACTCGATCGATCGCCGCTCTCGCCTCGGACCGCCCGGACACGATCGTAGTGTCGGTCGACGGTATGTCGGTGACGTATCGGGAGCTCGATGAGCGTCTGCAGCTGTTGGCGGGGGCACTGTCCGATCGCGGGATGGATGCCGATGCCATCGTCTCCGTGGTCCTCACCGGTCTGGTTCCGACGATCGTTGCCGCCGAGGGTGGCATCGGTGGCGTTCTCGACAGGATCCACGCCGACGCCTCCACCCTTGACCTTCCCGAGGAAGCCGCCGAGGCGCCCGCAGACGGATGGCCGTTGGTCTCGGCCGTCGCCCTGTGGCAGGAGTGGGTCGAGCGCGATCCCGAGGCGATCGCCGTCGTCGAGGACGGCCGCCCGACCACCCGTGGTGAGCTCAACCGCATGGCCAACCAGTTGGCGCGGGAACTCGCCTCTCGGGGGTGCGACCCGATGATGTGGTCTCCCTGATCGTTCCCCGTTCACTCGAGTGGATCGTCGGCATGCTCGCGGCGTGGAAGCTCGGCGCCGCCTACTCGCCGCTCGACCCCGCGTGGGCCATCGACCGGACCGAGGGGCTCATCGAGGCGAGCGGGGCCAGGGCCGTGGTCGCACTGAGCGGTTGGCCCGCGCTGGCGGACGCTCCCTTCGAGGTGACGGTCCTCGACGATCCCGACACCGTGGCACGCCTCGAGGCGCACGAGGCGACGGATATGGATCGGGATCCGTGGATGGACGACGACGCGGGCCTGCGACTGGCCTATGTCATCTCGACGTCGGGATCGACTGGCCGTCCGAAGCCGACGCTGGTGCCGATGCGCGGCGTCTCCAACACCTTCCAGGCCTACCGCCGCATGCTGGACTTCGGTGCGGGTACCGGCGTCCTGATGGCGAACTCGCCGCTGTTCGACCTGACCCAGAAGAACATCTGGGTCGCGCTCGCGTACGGCGGCACGCTGCATCTGTCCGAGGACGGCTTCGACCCGCAGCCGATTCTGCGTCAGATCGGTACCGGGGACGTCCAGATCGCCAACATGGCGCCGAGCGCCTTCGAGGTGCTGGCCGACCTCGACACCGAGGGTGTGCTGACCAACCTGGGCGCCGTCATCCTGGGCGGTGAGCAGATCCGGCCCGCCGCTTACAACGGGTTGATCGGCACCGAGACGCGGATGATCAACAGCTACGGTCCGACCGAGGCCTCCGACGTCACGTCGATCTACGAGCTGGACCTCTCCGCCCCTGACGCCGAACAGGGCCAGATCCCGATCGGTACCGCCTGGGAGGGAGTGGATTACCACGTCCTCGACGGCCGCCTGCGGCCGGTGCCCGCGGGTATCACGGGTGAGCTCTACATCGGTGGCAACGCGGTCGGCCGCGGCTACGGCGGCATGACCGCGCTGACCGCATCACGATTCGTCGCGAGCCCGTTCGGTTCCGGCGGCGCCCGCCTGTACCGGACCGGCGACCTGGTGCGCGAGCGCAGCGACGGCGAACTGGTGTTCCTTGGACGTAGTGACTTCCAGGTCAAGATCCGTGGTCTCCGGATCGAGCTCGGTGAGATCGAATCCGCGCTGGTCGCGAACGCCGATGTCCTGCAGTCCATTGTCGTCGTGCACGACGACAACCGGGTACAGCGTCTCGTGGGGTATGTGACCGCGGTCGCGGGCGCGACGATCGACACCGATCAGGTGCTTGCCGACGTGGGCCGGACCCTGCCGGCGTACATGGTTCCCGACCTGCTGCTCGTGCTCGACGAGATGCCGCTCAACACGAGCGGAAAGATCGACAGGAAGGCGCTGCCGCGCCCGCAGTTCGAGTCGCATTCCGATCACTACCGGGAGCCGTCGACCCCGGCCGAGATCGTGGTGGCGCAGATCTTCGGCGAGATCCTCGGCATCGAGCGGGTCGGCGCCGACGATTCGTTCTTCGAGATCGGCGGCAACTCGCTGTCGGCGGCCCGGGTGGTTGCGCGGGCCAACGCGGCGCTCGGCTCGGACGTGAATCTGCGCGAGGTGTTCGATGCGCCGACGGTGGCCGGGCTGGCCGCCCTCGCGGCCGCGGGGGCGGGGACCGGTCGTCATCGGCCGGAACTCGTGGCGCAGCCGCGACCCGAGCGGATCCCGTTGTCGCTGGCGCAGTCTCGGATGTGGTTCATCAATCAGTTCGACACCTCGTCGCCCGCCTACAACCTCCCGCTCGGTATCCGGCTGACCGGTTCGCTCGACACCGAGGCCTTGGCGGCCGCGGTGGCGAGTGTGCTCGAGCGGCACGAGTCGCTGCGCACCGTGTTCCCGGATGACGGAGACGGTCCGCATCAGGTTGTGCTGCCCGTCGACGGACTCGACATCGATCTGACCCCGGTCCAGGTCCGTGACGAGGCCGACCTGATGACCACGCTCGCGGACCTCGCGTCGCGGGGCTTCGACGTGACAGTCGAGATCCCGGTCCGGCCGCGCTTGTTCCGGTTGACCGAGAACGAGCACGTCCTGCTGTTCCTGGTGCATCACATCTCCTCGGACGGCGCATCGATGGCGCCGCTGGCGAGGGACGTCGTCATCGCGTACTCGAGCTGGGCGAGCGGTCAGGGCCCCGAGTGGGCGCCGCTCGAAGTCCAATACGCGGATTTCGCGATGTGGCAGCGCGAGCTGCTCGGTGTCGAGGACGATCCGGAGTCGCTGCTGGCGCGGCAGGTCGGCTACTGGGTCGACGAGCTCGCCGGGATCCCGGAGGTGCTGCCGCTGCCGACCGATCGCCCGCGCCCCGCGGTCATCTCCATGGAGGGCGCACGGGTCGAGTTCGAGATCGGTCAGGATCTGCACGGCCGGTTGCTCGAGCTGGCGCGCGAGCACGAGGCGACCATGTTCACCGCCGTGCACGCCGCGTTCGCCGTGCTCCTCTCCAAGCTGTCCGGCACGGACGACATCGTCCTCGGTACTCCCACCGCGGGGCGTGGCGAGCGTGCACTCGACGACCTCGTCGGCATGTTCGTCAACACCCTCGCGCTGCGGACAGTGGTCGACCCGGCCAAGTCTTTCGTCGAGATGCTTCGCAGCACAAGGGAATCGGACATCGGTGCGCTCGCGCACGCGGACGTGCCGTTCGAACGCCTGGTGGAGCTCCTCGCACCAGAGCGGTCGACCGCGCACTCGCCGATCTTCCAGGTGGTCATCGCGCTGGAGAACACCGAGGCCGCGGTCCTGGAACTGCCCGACCTCGTGGTCGGCGAGGTCGACCCGGGCGTGACCTTCGCGAAGTTCGACCTGCAGCTCTCGGTGGGCGAGCGGGCCGATCACTCGGGGATGACGGGCACCCTGGTCTACGCGACCGACCTGTTCGACGAAACCAGCGTGCGCACCCTCGGGGAGCGGTTCGTGCGCCTGCTCGAGGCGGTCACCGCCGATCCGTCGGTTCCGGTCGGCAACGTGGAGATCACCAGCCCGGACGAGCGCAGCGCCCTCACGCCCGTGCGCGGCGCGGATTCCGCGGCCCCGGTGTCCCTGGCTGCGCTGTTGACCTCCGGAACCGCGGAACGCGGTGCCCCGGCTCTGGTCTCCGGCACCCGCGTGGTGTCCTACGGGGAGCTCGACGACCGGTCCAGCGCCCTTGCCCGGGTGTTGATCTCGCACGGAGCCGGTCCCGAGACCTTTGTGGCGCTCTCGCTCGCGCGGTCGATCGAGTCGGCGGTCGCGGTGTGGGCGGTCGCGAAGACCGGCGCGGCGTTCGTGCCGATCGATCCCGCCTACCCCGCCGACCGGATCGAGCACATGGCCTCGGACTCGGGGGCGACGCTCGGTCTGACCACGACCGGGGCGCTCGCCGGACTGCCGTCCGGCGTGCGCTGGCTGGCGATGGACGACCAGGGCTTCCTCGCGGACTGGAACGCCGAGCGGACGGATCCGATCCACGACGCCGATCGCACCACGGCTGCGCATGTGGACAATCCGGCGTTCATGGTCTACACCTCGGGCTCCACCGGGCTCCCCAAGGGCGTCGTGGTCACGCACACGGGCCTGGTCAACATCGTCGCCGAGCACCAGCAGAAGTTCGGTGTGCAGGCCACGTCCAGGGTGCTGCACTTCGCGTCGCCGAGCTTCGACGGCGCGGTGTGGGAACTGCTGATGGCCTCGGTCGCGGGCGCGGCAGCCGTCATCGTGGCACCGGGTATCTACGGCGGCGACGAACTGCGCGAGGTGATGCTCGAGCAGCGGGTCACGCACGGCTACACGGGACCCGCGGCGTTGAACACCGTCGATCCCACCGGCCTGGTCGACCTGGAGTCGATCTCGGTCGCGGGTGAGGCGGTCAGCCCGGAACTGGTGGCCAAGTGGGCGCCAACCTACCCCTTCCGGAACCTGTACGGCCCCACCGAGACCACCATGATCGCGACCATCTCGGAACCGATGGTCGCCGGCGCGCCGGTCACCATCGGTGGCCCGATTCGCGGGGTGTCCGCGGTGGTCCTCGACGGGCGACTGCGCCCCGTACCCTTCGGTGTGACGGGTGAGCTCTATCTCGCGGGCCCGGCGCTGGCCCGCGGCTATCACGGCCGCTTCGACCTCACCGCGTCCCGGTTCGTGGCCGACGTGACCGGCGGGCCGGGTGCCCGGATGTACCGCACCGGTGACCTCGTCCGCTGGGTCGACCGGTCGGCCTCGGGGACCGGTCCCGGCTCGAGATCGAGTACGTGGGGCGCAGTGACTTCCAGCTCAAGGTGCGCGGCTTCAGGATCGAGCTCGGTGAGATCGACGGCGCGCTTGCGGCGCACGAGTCCGTCGACACCGCGTACACGATCGGCCGCGAGGGACCGGCCGGTGCCACCGTGCTGGTGTCCTACGTCGTGCCGGTGCCTGGTGCCGCGCTCGCGGACCGCGAGCTGACCGAGTTCGTGTCCCGTTCGCTCGCCCCGCACATGGTGCCGTCGGCGATCGTGGTGATCGACGCGCTGCCCGTGACGATCAACGGCAAGGTGGACCGGAAGGCGCTGCCGGAACCGGACTTCGGCTCGGCCGCTGAATCGTATGTCGCTCCGTCGAACGCGATGGAGGAACTCCTGGCCGGCCTGTTCGCCGAGGTGCTCGGCGTCGACCGGGTCAGCGTCGCCGACTCGTTCTTCGCGTTGGGCGGCGACAGCATCGTCTCGATCCAGCTGGTGGCCCGGGCGAAGGCCGCGGGCGTGCTGATCAAGGCAAGGGACGTCTTCGAGCGCAAGACCGTCACCGGTCTGGCTCTGGTCGCCACGACGGCCGCCGAGGCGGGCGTCGTGGTGCTGGAGGAGCTCGCTGGCGGCGGTGTCGGCGACATGCCGCTGCTGCCGGTGGCGCGCTGGGCGCTGGAGAACGGCGCGGGGTCGCGGTTCTCCCAGGCGGTGTTGCTGACGGCGCCGCTCGGACTCGACCGCGACACCCTGGCGGCGACGGTGCAGGCGGTGCTCGACCAGCATCCGATGTTGCGGTCGGTGCTGACCTCCGCGGACGGTGACACACCCGTGCTGCGCGCCCGTGAGCCCGGTGCGGTCGACGCGAACGCGGTGCTCGACCGGATCGAGTTCGATTCCGAGAATGTCCCCGGCAGTGCGGGATTCGAGCGGATCGCGGCCGAGGCACTGGATGCGGCCGCGGACCGACTCGACCCCGCTGCCGGCGCGATGGTGCAGGTCGTCTGGTTCGATCCGGCATCGCAGCTCGGTGAGGCGAACGGACGCCTGCTCCTGGTACTGCACCACCTCGTGGTGGACGGTGTGTCCTGGCGCCTGCTGGTGCCGGCCCTTGCGTCGGCCTGGGGCCAGATCGTCGCAGGCGGCACGCCGAGCTTCGAGCCGGAGGTCACCTCGATGCGCCGGTGGGCACACGCCCTCGCGGACGAGGCACGTTCGGACTCGCGGGTGGCCGAACTCGGTTACTGGCGTGAGGTTCTGGCGACGCAGGAGGCGCCGATCGGGTCACGGCCGCTCGACGCGCAGCTCGACACCGTGGCGACCAGGGGACAGGTGTCTCTCGAGTTGCCAGCCGATGTGACCGACGGGCTGCTCACCGGGGTTCCCGCCCGATTCCGGGGCGGCGCCCAAGACGGACTGCTCGCGGCCCTCGCCGTCGCCGTCGCCGCGTGGCGGCGAGCCCGCGGCGGACGCGGAGCGGCGGAGTCCTCGACCCTGATCACTCTGGAGGGACACGGCCGCGAGGACCAGCTGGCGCCGGGCGCGGATCTCTCGCGGACCGTCGGCTGGTTCACCAGCGTGTACCCCGTTCGGCTCGACATCGGTGGGGCCGACCTCGATGACGCGCTCGCGGGCGGGGCAGCGGCGGGAGCGGCGGTCAAGGCCGTCAAGGAGCAGCTGCTGGCGGTGCCGGACAACGGCATCGGGTACGGCCTGCTGCGATACCTCAACCCGGAGACCGGCGCGGAGCTGGGCTCCGGGGCTGTTCCCCAGATCAGCTTCAACTACCTCGGCCGGTTCGGGACCGGGGAGCTCACCGACGAGATCCGTGGCCTCGGCTGGATCCCGGTCACCGACGGCGGCGCGCTCGGCGGCGCTGCCGATCCGGCCATGGCGCCCGAGTCCGCATTGGAGATCAACGCGTCGGTGCTGCCTGGCGGCGGCCTGTCGGCCACCCTGTCGTTCGCGACCGGCGTGCTCACCGAGGCGGAGGTCGAGGAGTTCGCCGGATTCTGGCGCGCCGCGATGACCGCGATCAGCGCGCACGCGCGCACCGAGGCGGCCGGCGGTCTGACCCCGTCCGACCTGCCACTGGTGTCCCTGTCGCAGGACCAGATCGAACTGTTCGAGTCCCGGTACCCGAGTGTCGAGGACCTGTGGTCCCTGTCCCCGCTGCAGCACGGCCTGCTCTTCCATGCGCTGCTCACCGAGGGCATGCCGGACGTGGTGGACGTCTACACCGCGCAGTTCGTGCTCGACCTGGCCGGATCGGTCGACGCCGATCGGCTGCGTCGTGCCGCCGACCGGCTCCTGGTCCGGAACCCGAACCTGCGCTCGGTGTTCCTCGTCGACGAGGCCGTGGGATCGGTCCAGGTCGTGGTCGGCGACACCAGGGCCCCGCTCACCCTGCACGATCTCAGCGGCCTCGACGAGGAGTCGAGGGCGGCCGAGCGGCAGCGGATCCTCGATGCGGACCGCGCGACGGGCTTCGACATGGCGACCCCGCCGCTGGTCCGGCTGACCCTGCTCGCGTTGGCGGCCGACCGCTGGCAGCTCGTGTTCACCAACCATCACGTGATCCTCGACGGCTGGTCGACCCCGCTGGTCATCCGTGAGCTGATGGCGCTCTATGCCATGGACGGCGACGATTCGGCGCTGCCGCGGGCCAGGGACTACAAGGACTACCTGCACTGGCTCGCCGGACAGGACCGCGCGCAGTCGCTGGAGACCTGGCGCGACGCGCTTGCCGCAGCGGATGATCCGACCCTGCTGGCGCCTGCGGTGCAGGGCGTCAACCACGCCGCGGTGCCGGGCAAGGTGGAGGGTTCGCTCTCCGCCGAGGAGACCGCGGGTGCCGAGGCGCTCGCGGCAGAACTGGGCGTCACGCTGAACACGCTGGTGCAGACGGCATGGGGCGTCGTGCTCGGCATGCTCAGCGGTCGCGGCACCGTGGTGTTCGGTGCCACCGTGTCCGGTCGACCGTCGGACTTGTCCGGCGTGGAGTCGATGGCCGGATTGTTCATCAACACCATTCCCGTTGCCGTGCAGCTCGTTCCGCACGAGCCGGTTCGCGAGCTGCTCGCACGCCTGCAGTCGGAGCAGGCGGGCCTGCTCGACCACCACTTCGTCGGACTGACCGACATCCACCGGGTGGCGGGTGACGGCGCGCTGTTCGACACCGCAGTGATCTACGAGTCCTATCCGGTGGACACCTCCGGCGTCGGCGGCGACGTCGACATCGCCGGGATGCGGTTGATGGGTGTGGAATCCGCGGCCGCGAGCCATTTCCCGCTCTCGATCGTCGCCGCTCCCGTCGACGGCCGTCTGCACCTCGCCGCCGAGTTCCAGCACGAGGCCTTCGACGAGGCGACCGTCGCGGGTCATCTCGACCGCACGATCCGGGTGCTGCGCGAGTTCGTGGCGCGTCCGGAGGCGAATGTCGGTTCGCTGCGTCTGATCACCGACGACGAGCTGCAGCTGCTCGACTCGTACAACCGCACCGAACTCGCCCGCACCTCCGAGACGTTGCTCGAACGCATCGACGCGCGGGTCGCCGAGGACGCGTCCGCGATCGCCGTGGTGGCGTCGGGCACGAGCATCACGCGCGGCGAGCTCGACCGTCGTGCCAACCGGTTGGCACACGAGCTGATCGCGGCGGGCGTCGGCATCGATGACGTGGTGGCCCTGATCGTCCCGCGGTCGGTGGACTGGGTGGTCGGCATGCTCGCGGCGTGGAAGGTCGGCGCTGCCTACCTTCCGGTCGACACGAAGGCGCCCGCGGACCGGATCGCAGCCGTTCTCGAGGACTGCGAGGTCGGGGCCGTGGTGCTCGCGGACGGGTGGAGCGAGCAGCTCGCCTACTCCGGAGCGCTCGTGCGGCTGGGCGATGCGGACACCGAGGCCCGGCTCGCGAGCAGGCAGGAGACGGCCCCGCCGAACCGCTGGACCGAACCCGGCGCCGGTCACCGCCTCGCCTACGTGATCACCACCTCTGGATCGACCGGCAGGCCGAAGCCGACCCTGGTGCCGATGGCGGGCGTTCTCAACACGGCCGAGTGGTACCGCGGTGAGATCCGCCTCGAGCCGGGTGACGGTGCGCTGGTCGCGAACTCTCCGGTCTTCGACCAGACGCAGAAGAACGTGTGGGTCACGCTGTCCGACGGTGGCGTGCTGCACCTGGCGGGGGACCCCTTCGACCCGGTCGAGATCCTCGAGATCATCGGTGGTGGCTCGGTGGTCAACGCGAACCTGGCACCGAGCGCCTTCGCCACGCTGCTCGACGCGGATGCGGACCAGTCGGTGCTGCCCGCGCTGCGGTCGTTGCACCTGGGCGGCGAGTCGTTCAACCCGGCCAGGCTGGCGCACCTCGAGGCGGCGGGCACCCGGCTGCACAACAATTACGGGCCGACCGAGGCCACCGACATGATCACCGATCACCGGTTGAGCTCGGTGACCACCGGCTACCCCGACGGCCGGGTCCCGATCGGGCCCGCGCTGCCGAACTACGAGCTGTACGTGCTCGACCAGCACCTGCGCCTGGTGCCGCCCGGGGTGCCCGGCGAGCTGTACATCGGCGGTCCGCTGGTGCTCGCCCGCGGCTACGGAAGCCGGTTCGCGCTCACAGCGGCCCGGTTCGTGGCGAACCCGTTCCGTGGCGGCGGCGAGCGGATGTACCAGTCCGGTGACGTCGTGTACTGGAACGCCGCAGGCGAGCTCGAGTACGTCGGCCGCACCGACTTCCAGGTGAAGATCCGTGGTCTGCGGGTCGAGCTCGGCGAGATCGAGATGGCGCTGCTGGCCGACCCGCGGGTGGGCCAGGTCGCCGTGGTGGTCAAGACCACCGATACCGGGATCGACCGATTGGTCGCCTACGTGGTTCCCGCCGACTCCGCGGACGGACTCGAAGAGGCGGTCACCGAGGTCGCCCGACGTGCCCTGCCCGACTACATGGTGCCCTCGGCGGTCGTTGTCCTCGACGAGTTCGAGCTGACCCCCAGCGGAAAGGTCGATCGGAAGGCGCTGCCGGATCCCGATTTCGGCTCCGCGGAGGAGTCCTACCGGGCACCCGCGAATGTCATCGAGGAGATCATCGCGGCCGTGTACGGCGAGCTGCTGTCGGTGCCCCGGGTGTCCGCGACCGACAGCTTCTTCGCCCTCGGCGGCGACTCGCTCGTCGCGACCAAGGTCGTGGCGCGGGTCAATGCGGGGACCGGGGCGGCGCTCCGTCTGCGCGACCTCTTCGAGGCGCCGACGGTGGCCGAGCTGGCCGCCCGGATCGAAAGCGGGGAAGGCCGCACCGAGGCGCGCAGCGAACTGTCGGTCCGACCGCGCTCCGGCCGGATCCCGTTGTCGCTGGCGCAGTCTCGTATGTGGTTCCTGAACCAGTACGACACCTCCTCGCCGGTCTACAACATCCCGATGGCGATCAGGCTCACCGGCGCACTCGACACCGACATCCTCCGGGCCGCGCTCGGTGACGTTCTCGAACGCCACGAGTCGCTGCGGACGATGTTCCCGAACACCGACGACGGCCCCACCAGCTGATCGTGCCCGTGGCCGATGCCGATCTGGACGTGAGCACCGCGACCGTCCCGAGTCCGGACTCGCGGCCGAGCTGGTCGCGTTCTTCTCCAAGGGCTTCGACGTGACGACCGGGATCCCGCTGCGGGTCGAGATCGTCCAGGTCGCCGATACGGATGTCGCCGAGCATGTGCTGGCGATGTCGATCCATCACATCTCGTCCGACGGCGCCTCGACAGCGCCGCTGGCCAGGGACCTCGTCACCGCCTACCTCGCGCGCACCGCGGGCGAGGCGCCGCGGTGGACCCCGCTCGAGGTCCAGTACGCGGACTTCAGCATCTGGCAGCGCGAGGTCCTCGGCACCCCCGACGATCCGAAGTCGTTGGCGGCGCAGCAGATCGAGTACTGGACAACGGCACTCGCCGGGATCCCCGAGGTCCTCGAACTCCCGGGGGACCGCCCGCGGCCCTCGCAGCAGTCCTTCCGGGCCGGCAGCGTTTCCTTCGCCGTCGATCCCGAGCTGCGTGGACGCCTGGATGCGCTCGCCCGCGAGCACGGGGCCACCTTGTTCATGGCCGTGCACGCGGCGCTCGTGGTGTTCCTGTCTCGGCTCGGCAACACCGATGACGTCGCCATCGCGACGCCCGTCGCGGGTCGCGGCGAACGTCAGCTCGACGATCTCGTCGGCATGTTCGTCAACACGCTGGTGCTGCGTACGGCCATCGATGCGGATGCTTCCTTCGCCGAGCTCCTCGCACAGGTTCGGGAGACCGACCTCGGTGCATTCGGCAACGCCGACGTGCCGTTCGAGCAGTTGGTCGAGGCGCTCAACCCCACCCGTTCGCGGGCGCATTCGCCGTTCGCCCAGGTGATCCTCGGGTTCCAGAACCTCGAGCAGGCCGCGCTGGAACTGCCGGGGCTCACGGTGAGCGCGCTGGAGAGCGGCCTGCAGGTCGCGAAGTTCGACCTGCAGCTCATGATGATGGAGAGCGACCCCGCGGGCGGCGGCGGGCTGACCGCCGAGTTCACCTACGCCTCCGATCTGTTCGACGAGTCGACGGTCCGGGACTTCGCCACTCGCTTCCTTCGGGTCCTGGAGGCCGTCGTCGCGGCTCCTGCGCAGGCGGTCGGCGACCTGAGCCTGCTCGATTCGCACGAGCGGGCACGGCTCGCGCCGGTGTCCGGGACCCCGAGCATCGCCCCGGCCACCCTGCCGGAATTGCTGGCCGCGGCTGTCGCGCTGAACCCCGATGCGCACGCGGTGGAGTTCGGTGACCTCGCGATGACGTACAGCGAGCTCGACGAACTCTCGAACAGGCTGGCGCGCAGGCTCATCGGAGCAGGCGTCGGCGCCGAGGACTTCGTCGCGGTGGCGCTGTCCCGGTCCGCCGGATCGGTGCTCGCGGTCTGGGCGATCGCCAAGACCGGCGCCGCATTCGTCCCGCTCGACCTGTCGTACCCGCAGGAGCGGATCGACTACCTGGCCGCGGATTCCGGCGTCCGGGTCGGGCTCACCGACCTGGCGAGCATCGACTCCGTGCCCGGCTCGGTGACCTGGTTGGCGCTCGATGACGTCGAGTTCTCCGCCTCGGTCGACGAACAGTCGTCCGAGCCGATCACCGACACCGATCGGGTCCGGCCGCTGACGGTCGAGTCCGGGGCCTACATGGTCTACACCTCGGGCTCCACCGGGAAGCCCAAGGGCGTGCTCGTCACGCACACCGGCCTCGCGAACTTCGCTGCGGCGCAGCGTGAGCACTACTCGGTGACCCGCGACTCACGAACCCTGCATTTCGCGTCGCCGAGCTTCGACGGTGCGGTGCTGGAATTGCTGCTCGCGATCGGCGCGGGCGCCACGATGGTGATCGCACCGCCGAGCATCTACGGCGGCCAGGAACTGGGTGACTTCCTGCGTGAGGAGCGGGTGACCCACGCATTCGTCACGACGGCCGCCCTCGCGACCGTCGACCCGGTCGGGCTCGACGAGCTCACCGACGTCGCGGTCGGCGGCGAGGCCGTGCAGGCCGAGCTGGTCGCCAGGTGGGCGCCCGGCAGGCGCCTGTTCGACGTCTACGGTCCCACCGAGACGTCGATGGTGATCACCATGAGCCGGCCGATGGTGCCGGGCGGATCGATCAACATCGGCGGTCCCGTCCGCGGCGCCGACGCGATGGTGCTCGACGGCCGCCTGCACCCGGTCCCGGTCGGGGTGCCTGGCGAGCTGTACTTCGCGGGCCCCGCGCTCGGCCGCGGCTATCACCAGCGGTTCGCGCTTACGGCGGACCGCTTCGTCGCCAACCCGTTCGCGCAGGACGGATCCCGGATGTACCGGACCGGCGACGTGGTGCGCTGGATCGAGAATGACGGCGTGCTGGCCATTGAATACGTGGGCCGCAGTGACTTCCAGCTCAAGGTGCGCGGCTTCCGCATCGAGCTCGGTGAGATCGACGCGGTTCTCACCCGGCACGAGAGCGTCGAGTTCGCGGCGACGATCGGTCACAAGACCGCCTCGGGCAACACGGTGCTCGTGGCGTACGTGCTCGCAGGCACCGGTCGGAGCATCGACAGGTCGGTCCTCGCCGAGTATGCGGGCGTCGAGATGCCCGCGCACATGGTGCCCTCGGCCTTCGTCGAGCTCGATTCGATCCCGCTGACGCCCAACGGAAAGCTGGATCGCAGGGCACTGCCCGAGCCGGTCTTCGAGTCGGCCGCCGAGTACCGCGCCCCGCGTAACCCGGTGGAAGAGGTGATCGCGGGAGTCTTCGCCGACGTCCTCGGCGTGGACCGGGTCTCGGCGGACCAGGACTTCTTCGACATCGGCGGCAACTCACTGGTGGCCACCCGGGTGGTGGCACGGGTGAACGCCGCGCTCGGTATCTCGATGGGCGTGCGGGAACTGTTCGACGCCCCAACGGTGGAGTCGCTCGCGGTGGCCGCGGCATCGATGTCCGGCAGGGACGCCAACCGCCCCGCGCTGGTCGCGCGTCCGCGGACCGGCCGGATCCCGCTGTCGATGGCGCAGAAGCGGATCTGGTTCCTCAACCAGTTCGACACCGCCTCGGCCGCGTACAACATCCCGCTCGGTGTCAGGTTGTCCGGTGCGCTGAACGTGGAGGCCTTGCAGCAGGCCATGTTCGACGTGCTGGCCAGGCACGAGTCGCTGCGGACGATCTACCCCTCCGGACCGGACGGACCGGAGCAGCGCGTGATCGAGGTGGGCGCGGCGTCGATCGAGCTCGCCCGGATCGCCGTCACGGAGCCCGAGCTGATGGCAAGGGCGGCGGAGTTCGCAGGCCGGGGCTTCGACGTCACGGATTCGATGCCGGTGCGCGCGGCCCTGTTCGAACTGTCAGCCGACCAGCACGTGCTGTTGGTCGTTGTGCACCACATCAGCGCGGACGGCTCCTCGATGGCGCCGCTCGCCCGGGACGTGATGAGTGCCTACGTGGCGCGGTCGCAGGGCGAGGCGCCGCACTGGGAACCGCTGCCGGTGCAGTACGCCGACTACGCGCTCTGGCAGCGCGAGGTCCTCGGCGCGGAATCGGACCCGGAGTCGGTGATCGCGAAGCAGGTCGACCACTGGCGTGATGCCCTGTCCGGCCTGCCGGACCTGCTGGAGCTGCCGACCGACCGCCCCCGGCCTGCCATGCAGTCGATGCTGGGCGAGCGGGTGGACTTCGAGGTCCCGTCGCAGCTGTCGACCCAGATCGATGCGCTCGCGCGGACGACGGGCACCACCTCGTTCATGGTGATGCAGGCCGCCTACGCCGTGCTGTTGATGCACCTGAGCGGCACCGGCGACATCGCGGTCGGCACCGCCGTCGCCGGACGTGGCGAGGAGGCACTCGACCCGATCGTCGGCATGTTCGTCAACACTCTCGTGTTGCGTACGCAGATGGAGTCGGCCGACACCTTCCTGTCGGTTCTCGAGACGGTGCGCGAGGGCGACCTGCAGGCCTTCTCGCATGCCGATCTGCCGTTCGAGCGGCTGGTCGAGATCCTCGACCCGGAACGGTCGACCGCGCACGCCCCGCTGGTGCAGGTCTCGTTCGGCTTCGAGAACGTCGACACCCCGGTCTTCGAGCTGCCCGGACTGACGGTCAGCGGCCTGTCCACCGACCTGGGCCAGGCGAAGTACGACCTGGAGCTCTCCTTCTCCGAGCAGTCCGACGAGTCCGGGAACACCGGTTTCGCGGGCGTGTTCGGATTCGCGACCTCGCTGTTCGACCGCGAGAGCGTGGAGCGGATGGCGCAGCGGTTCGTCCGGATCCTGACCACGGCCGTCGCCGACCCCGAGGTCGTCGTCGGGGACATCGACCTGCTCGAGCCGGACGAGCGCGAGCGCGTGCTGACCGAGTTCAACCAGACCGCGGTTCCTGTGGAGCCGACCACCCTGGTGGAGCTGATCGACCGGTCGGTCGCGCGGACGCCCGATGCGCCCGCGATGACCTTCGAGGACACCACCCTCAGCTTCGCCGAGTTCGACGCCCGCGTGAATCGTCTGGCCCGGTATCTGATCTCCGAGGGTGTCGGACCCGAGACGCTGGTCGTCCTCGCGGCCCGCCGGTCCCTCGAGATGATGGTCGGGATGTACGCCGTGATGAAGGCGGGCGGCGCCTACGTGCCGGTCGACCCCGATCAGCCGGCCGAACGACTGGAGCTGGTGCTCTCGATCGCGCAGCCCGTCGCCGTCCTCACCACGTCGTGGGACGAGGTCGAGCTGCCAGCGGGTGTTCCGGTCGTGGAGATCGACACGGCTCCGACCGGCCACCTCGAGGCCGCCCCGATCACCGACGCCCAGCGGTTGCGTCCGCTCCGCCGCGGCAATCCCGCGTACGTGATCTTCACCTCCGGCTCCACCGGTGTGCCCAAGGGCGTGGCCGTCAGTCATGCCGCGATCGTCAACCAGCTCAGCTGGTTCATCGGCGAGTACGAGATGACGGCCTCGGATGTGGTGCTGCAGAAGACGCCGATCGTGTTCGACCCGTCGGTGTGGGAGCTGTTCGTGCCCTTCATCTCCGGCGGTCACCTGGTGATCGCGAAGCCGGACGGGCACCGCGACGCCGAATACCTCATCGATGTGTCCCGTCGGTGGAACGTCACCACTCTCGGCTTCGTGCCGTCGATGCTGGCGGCCTTCCTGTCCAGCCCCGAGCTGGCGTTCCCACCGTCGGTGCGGTCGCTCCAGTTGGCGGGCGAGGCGCTGAGTCCCGAGCTCGCGGCCCGCACGCTTGCGAGCGCGTCGCTCGGGATCAACAACGCCTACGGGCCGACCGAGACCACGCTGACCTCGGTGCACTACTGGGCCGACGGCACCGAGTCCGGCTCGATGCCGATCGGCATCCCGGTCTGGAACAGCCAGGCCTACGTGCTCGACTCGCGCCTGAACCCTGTGGTCCCTGGCGCAAGGGGAGAGCTCTATCTCGCGGGCGGTCAGGTTGCCCGCGGCTACCACGCCCGTTCGGGGCTGACCGCGGAGCGGTTCGTGCCGAATCCCTTCGGTGCACCCGGCTCCGTCATGTACCGGACCGGTGACCTCGGGCGCTGGGGTCGCGGCGGGCAGCTGGAGTACCTGGGACGCACCGACTTCCAGGTCAAGATCAGGGGTCAGCGGATCGAACTCGGCGAGATCGAGTCGGCCCTGCTCGACCACCCGTCGGTGGACCAGGCGGTCGTGATCGCGGCGGACACCGAACGGGGTCAGCGACTGGTCGCCTACCTGGTGGCCGCGACGGGCGTCACCGTCGACACCGGCGAGGTGCGGGCCGAGGTGGCAAGGGCGTTGCCCGGCTACATGGTGCCGGACGCCCTGATCGTGCTCGAGGCGATGCCCGTGACCAGCAACGGCAAGCTGGACCGGCGGGCGCTGCCCGCACCGGAGTTCGCCTCCGTCGCCGACACCTACGTCGCGCCCCGCACCCCCGCGGAGCAGACGATCGCCGCGGTGTTCGCGGAGGTGCTCGGTGTGGAGCGGGTCAGCGTCGAGGAGTCGTTCTTCGCCCTCGGCGGTGACAGCATCATGTCGATCCAGCTGGTCACGAGGGCGAAGGCCGCAGGCCTGGCCTTCACAGCCCGCCAGGTCTTCGAGCACCGCACGGTCGCCGCTCTCGCCGCGGTCGCGGGCGAGGCCGCCGCGGCCGCCATCACCCTGGCGGAGCTGCCTGGCGGCGGGGTCGGCGAGATGCCGCTCACGCCGATCATGCGGGCTACGGCCGAGCGCGGCGGCCTGCTGCGCCGCTTCTCGCAGTCGAGCTTCGTGACATTGCCGCACGGAATCGACCGTGCCACGGTGGAATCGACGATCCAGTCCGTCCTCGATCGGCACGACGCGCTGCGTCTGCGCTGGAACGAAGACGGCTCCGGGCTCACCGTCACCGAAGCGGGGTCGGTCCCGTCGGCGCGGCTGGTCCACCGAGTCGAGTTCGCGTCGCGGCCGGGAACCGAGGAGTTCGCCGCGCTGGTCCGTTGCGAGTTCGAGGCGGCCGCAGATCGGCTCGATCCCACGGCGGGGATCGTGGCCCAGTTCGTCTGGTTCGACCCGTCGGTCGGGGCCGGTGACACCAACGGCCGCCTGCTGATGGTGATCCACCACCTGGCCGTCGACGGTGTGTCCTGGCGGATCCTGTTGCCGGACTTTGCTTCCGCGTGGGGTCAGGTGCAGTCGGGTGCGGAGCCCGAGCTGCCCGAGGTCGGTACCTCGCTGCGGCGGTGGGCCCACGGACTCGCCGAGGCCGCGATGTCCGAGCGGCGCACCGAAGAGCTCGGATACTGGCGGAGCGTGCTCGAGGGGACCGACCCGACGCTCGGGTCGCGTCCGGTCGATCCCGCTCTCGACGTGGTGTCGGCGACCGTGGGGGTCCGGGTCGAGGCGTCCGCCGAGACCACCGAGGGGCTGCTGACCGCGGTTCCGCGGGCCTTCGGCGGCGGTGTCAACGACGGACTGCTCGCCGCCCTCGCCCTCGCGGTGGCGCGCTGGCGTGAGCGACGCGGGGTCACGGCGTCGGCGACGCTGCTGGGCCTGGAGGGACACGGCCGCGAGGAAGAGGCCGTCGAGGGTGCGGACCTGTCCCGCACCGTCGGCTGGTTCACCTCGCTGTTCCCGGTGCGGATCGACGTGTCGGGGGTGGACCTCGACGACGCCTTCGCGGGCGGCCCGGCCGCGGGCCAGGCGATCAAGTCGGTCAAGGAACAGCTCCTCGCCGTCCCGGACCGGGGCATCGGATACGGACTGTTGCGGTACATGAACGCGGACACGGCCCCGCAGCTGAGCGGTTTCGCCGCTCCGCAGATCGGGTTCAACTACCTCGGCAGGACCGGCGCGTTCGAGGTCACCGACGAGATGCGCGACATGGGCTGGGTGCCCGTCGGTGACGGCGGCGTACTCGGGTCGGCACTCGACCCGGACATGCCGGTCGCCGCGCTCGACATCAACGCTGTCGTGTCGAACTCCGAAGGCGTCGAGACACTCTCGACGGTGTTCGACTTCGCGACCGGCGTGCTGTCGGCCGCGGACGTCGACGAGTTGGCGGAGCTGTGGACCGGCGCGCTCGACGCGATCGCGCGTCATGCGAGCGGCCCGGGCGCGGGCGGGTTCACCCCCTCCGACCTTCCGTTGGTCTCGCTGACGCAGTCGCAGATCGAACGCTACGAGGCGCGCTTCCCGACGATGTCGGACATCTGGTCCCTCTCGCCGCTGCAGTACGGCATGTACTTCCATGCGGCGCTGGCAGAGTCCGCCGTCGACGTCTACACGGCACAGCTGTGTCTGCGGCTCGGTGGCGTCGTCGACGCCGAGCGGATGCGCCGCGCCGCTCAGGCCCTGATCGACCGGCACCCCAGCTTCCGGACCGCCTTCGTCACCGATGACACGGGCATCGCGGCGCAGGTGGTGCTCGAGGACACCGAGATCCCGTTCGTCACCGTCGACCTGTCCGGCCTGGACCAGGCCGACCGGGGTGCCGAGCGGGCCCGGATCGTCGAGCAGGACCGACTGGCCAAGTTCGACCTCGGCTCGCCGCCGCTGATGCGGTTGACGCTGATCACCCTCGGCGAGGGCGAGTACGAGCTGGTGGTGATGAACCACCACATCGCGATCGACGGTTGGTCCACGCCGTTGGTGCTCAAGGAACTGCTGGTGCTGTACGCGGCGGACGGCGACGCCTCGGTGCTGCCGCAGGCACGCTCGTACCGCGACTTCCTGGCGTGGCTGGCCGAGCGCGACCATGTGTGCTCGCTGCAGGCGTGGGAGGACTCGCTCAGTGGTGTGGAGGGGCCGACGCTGCTCATCTCCGGCGACCGGGGTCGTCAGCAGGGCAGCACCTCCGGCCAGTACCTCACGCAGTTGGGTGCCGCGGAGACCGCGGAACTCGTCGCCCGCGCCCGCGAACTCGGCGTCACGCCGAACACCTTCGTGCAGGTGTCCTGGGCGATCCTGCTCGGGTCGCTGACCGGCCGCGAGGACACCGTCTTCGGTGCCACCGTCTCGGGCCGGCCGCCGGAGATCCCCGGCGTGGAGTCGATGATCGGTCTGTTCATCAACACCGTGCCGCTGCGCGTGCACCTGGACCCGTCGGAGTCGGTGGCGCAGCTGCTCGCCCGGGTGCAGGCCGAGCAGGCCGACCTGCTCGACCATCACTACGTCGGCCTGGCCGAGATCCAGCGTGCCGCAGGCGAAGCCGCGATGTTCGACACCCTCGCGGTGTTCGAGTCGTTCCCCGTGGACATGGCGGGTGCGACCTCGCAGACCGACATCGCCGGGATGCGGGTGCTCGGGATGGACGGCATCGATGCCGCGCACTACCCGGTCGCGATGACGGCCAGCCTGGACAGCGCGCTGCACCTGAAGTTCATCCACGCCACCGAACTGGTGGACGAGGACTCGGTCCGGACCCTGTCCGAGCGCTTCCTCCGTGTGCTCGGCACCGTCGTCTCGGCGCCGTCGACCCCGGTCGGCGACGTCGAGGTCACCGATCCGGACGAGCGCGCTGCGCTGTCGCCGGTCTCCGGCCCGGCCGCGGAGCCCGCCACCCGCATGCTGCCCGAGTTGCTGGCCGCCGCCGCGACCGACCGGGATGCCCCGGCGTTGGTGTCGGGCGACAGGACCGTGTCGTACGGCGAACTCGACGATCGCTCGAATGCGCTGGCGCGGGTACTGATCGACCGTGGCGTCGGCCCCGAGTCGTTCGTGGCGCTGGCGCTGCCGCGGTCCGTCGAATCGCAGGTCGCGTTGTGGGCGATCGCGAAGTCCGGCGGTGCGTTCGTGCCGATGGACCCGGCGTACCCGTCGGACCGGATCGAGCACATGACCACCGATTCGTCCGCCCTCGTCGGCATCACCGATGCCGAGCACCTGGCGGACCTGCCGACCACCGTCTCGTGGCTCGTCCTGGACGACCCCGAGTTCGCGGCGGCCGTGGATCAGGGGTCGACCGAACCGGTCACCGACGCGGATCGCCGTGCGCCCGTGCGAGAACAGCACGCGGCCTACGTGATCTACACCTCCGGATCCACTGGACTGCCCAAGGGCGTCGTGGTCAGCCACCAGGGCCTGGCGAACTTTGCCGCAGAGCAGCGCGAGCGCTATTCCGTCACCGCCCGGTCGCGCGCCCTGCACTTCTCGTCGCCGAGCTTCGACGCATCGATGCTCGAGCTGTTGCTCGCCGTCGGCGCGGGCGCGGCCATGGTGATCGTGCCTCCTGGCGTGTACGGCGGCACCGAGCTCGCGGACATCATCTCCGCGGCAGGCGTCACCCACGCGTTCATCACCCCTGGCGCGCTCGCGTCCGTCTCACCGGAGGGCCTGGACTGCCTGCAGCACCTGGTCGCCGGTGGCGAGGCGGTGCCGGACAACCTGGTGGACATCTGGGCGCCCGGCCGCAACTTCTACAACGGCTACGGTCCGACCGAGACGATCATCATGGCGACGATCAGCGGGGCACTGACCCCGGGCGAGATCCTCACCATCGGTGGGCCGATCCGCGGCATGTCCGCGACGGTGCTCGACCGCCGGATGCGTCCGGTGCCGGTCGGGGTCGCGGGTGAGCTCTACCTCGCGGGCGCGCAGATGGCGCGCGGCTACCACGACCGCCGCGCGCTGACCGCGGACCGCTTCGTGGCGAACCCGTTCGGCGAGGCCGGATCCCGGATGTACCGCACCGGCGACATGGTGCGCTGGGTTGATCGGTCCGAGGCGGGCGACCGGTCGCGGCTCGAGATCGAGTACGTCGGACGCAGCGACTTCCAGGTCAAGGTCCGCGGCTTCCGCATCGAGCTCGGCGAGATCGACGCGGCGCTGTCCGCACACGAGTCGGTGGACTTCGCGGTCACCGTCGGCAGGCAGGGACCGTCGGGCGCCACGGTGTTGGTGGCGTACGTCGTCCCGGTCGCGTCCGCAACGGTCGACGTGGCCGCCCTGACGGAGTTCGTCGGTCGCTCGCTGCTCGCGCACATGGTGCCGTCGGCGATCGTGGTCCTCGATGCGATCCCGCTGACCGTCAACGGAAAGGTGGACCGCAAGGCCCTGCCCGAGCCCGACTTCGGTTCCTCGCTCGAATCGTTCGTGGCTCCCACGAACCCGGTGGAGGAGATCCTGGCCGGCCTGTTCGCCGAGGTGCTCGGCGTCGAGCGGGTCAGCGTCACGGACTCCTTCTTCGCGCTCGGCGGCGACAGCATCGTGTCGATCCAGCTGGTGACCAGGGCCAAGGCCGCAGGTGTCGTGCTCAAGGCGCGGGATGTGTTCGAGCGCAAGACCGTTGCCGGACTGGCTCAGGTCGCCACGCTGACGTCCGAGTCCGGCGGCGCGACAGTGCTCGCCGAACTCGACGGTGGGGGAGTCGGCGAGATGCCGCTCACCCCGATCATGCGGTGGATGACCGAGCGCCCCGGCGGCCACAACCGGATGCTCATGCCCGCCTTCCTGGCGCTGCCCGAGGGCATCGACCGGGCCGGGCTGGTGGCGACCCTGCGTGCGGTCTTCGACCGGCACGACATGCTCAGGTCGTCGATCCCGCAGACCGGCGCGGAGCCGATCCTGTCGATCGGCGACGCGGGCTCGGTCGACGTGGACGCGATGGTCGCCCGGGTCGAGTTCGGCGCAGCGGCCCTGCCCGGCAGCGCCGAGTTCGACGCGCTCGCGGCCCCCGCCTTCGAGGACGCGGCCGCGGAGCTCGACCTCGCCACCGGTTCGGTGGTCCGGTTCGTCTGGTTCGATCCCGAGCCCGGTGCCGACGGGTCGGGACGACTGCTCATCGTCGCCCACCACCTCGTCGTCGACGGTGTGTCCTGGCGCATCCTGGTCGCCGACCTGGTTGCCGCCTGGCAGTCGGTCGCCACGGGCGCCACGCCGGAGCTCCCGCCCGTCGGGACGTCCATGCGCCGCTGGGCACACGGACTGGCCGAAGAGGCGAACAGCCCGGCCAGGGAAGCCGAGATGGCGTACTGGCGAACGGTGCAGGGCGGGGTGGACCCGCTGCTGGCGTCGCGCCCGCTCGACCCCGCGGTCGACCTGTTCGCCTCTATCGCCGAGGTCAAGGTCGTGCTGTCCGAGCAGGCCACCGACGCCCTGCTGACCGCTGTGCCCGCGGCCGTCCGGGGCGGCGTCAACGACGGTCTGCTCGCCGCGCTGGCGCTCGCGGTCTCGGCGTGGCGGCGTGATCGCGGTGTCGACGAGTCCTCGACGTTGATCAAGCTCGAGGGCCACGGTCGCGAGGAAGACACCGTTCCCGGTGCCGACCTGACCAGGACCGTCGGCTGGTTCACCAGCATGTTCCCGCTCCGACTCGACCTGCCCGAGATCGACCTCGACGAGGCACTTGCCGGCGGACCCGCCGTCGCGTCGGCCGTCAAGGCGGTCAAGGAGCAGCTGCTGGCCGTGCCGAACAAGGGCATCGGGTACGGGTTGCTGCGGTACCTGAACGAGCGGACCGCGGCCGAGTTGGCCGCTCAGCCGCTGCCGCAGATCGGTTTCAACTACCTCGGCCAGCTCGGCGGCGAGGAGCCCACGGACTCCGTGCCGATCGGGTGGTTGCCCGCGCCGAAGGGCGAGCTCTCGGTGTCGGCGGCTCCGGACGCGGACCTGCCCGCGGCCGCGGTCGTCGACATCAACGCCTCGGTGACGGGTTCCCGGCTGAGCGCCACCTTCGCGTTCCCCCTGGACTGATCGACGAGTCCGAGGTGCGCGAGCTGTCCGAACTCTGGTCCCGGGCCCTCGAGGCCATCGGCCGGTGGGCCGCGGCGACCGGGTCGGCGCAGTTCACACCCTCGGACCTGCCGTTGGTGGCGTTGTCGCAGAACGAGATCGAGCGGTTCGAGGCGGAGTACCCGACCCTCGCGGACGTCTGGTCGCTGACACCGCTGCAGGAGGGCATGCTCTTCCACTCGATGCTGGCGCAGACCTCCACCTCGCTCGACGTCTACACCTCGCAGGTGGTGATCGAACTCGGCGGACTCGTCGACGCCGGCCGCCTGCGCGCGGCCGCTCAGGCACTGGTCGACCGGCACCCGAACCTGCGGGCCGGGTTCCGGCACGACGACGCGGGCAATGCCGTCCAGGTGATCGTGGACGGCGCGCCGGTTCAGTTCCGCGAGGTGGACCTCGGTCACCACGGTGACGAGGAGCGGCAGCGGGTCCTGGACGAGGACCGGCAGCGCCGGTTCGACATGTCCGAGCCCCCGCTGGTCCGGTTCAGTCTCGTCGGGCGTGCGGACGGCACGTACTCGCTGGCCATGACCAGCCATCACATCCTGGTCGACGGCTGGTCCATGCCGTTGCTCCTCAAGGACCTGATCGTGCTGTACGCGGCGCGCGGCGACGGATCGGTGCTGCCGCCGGTCCGTTCGTACCGGGACTTCCTCGAATGGCTGTCCACCCGCGACGCCGAGGCCTCGCTGGAGCAGTGGGCGGGCTCCATGCTCGGTGCCGAGGAGCCGACGTTGCTCGCGCCCGCGGACCGCGGACGCGAACAGTCCTCGCTCCCCGGCGAGGTCAGCCTGCACCTGTCGACCGAGCGCACCGGGGCGCTGTCGGGGCTCGCACGTGAGCTCGGCGTCACGCTCAACACCGTCGTGCAGATGGCGTGGGGCCTGGTGCTCTCGCGCCTGATCGGCCGCGACGACGTCGTGTTCGGTGCCACGGTGTCCGGGCGCCCGCCCGCGCTGGCCGGCGTGGAGTCGATGGTCGGCATGTTCATCAACACGCTGCCGGTGCACGTCAGCGTGGACCGGGCGGAGACGGTGACCGAGCTGTTGCTCCGGCTGCAGGGCGAGCAGTCGGATCTGCTCGAACACCACCACGTGGGCCTGCAGACGATCCAGCAGCGCACCGGCACCGGTTCCGTGTTCGACACCATCACCGTGTTCGAGTCCTACCCGGTCGACGCCGCGAGCGCGACCGCCGACGCGGACATCGACGGGATGCGTCTGCTCGGCGTCGGCGGTGTGGATGCGAACACCTTCCCGCTGTCGCTGTACATCGAGGCGGGCGATCGCCTGCAGTTGGACGCGAAGTTCCTGACCGACCTGTTCGCGCCCGACGAGGTCGAGTCGATCCTGGATCGGGTCGATCGGATCCTCGCGGCGATCGAGAGGAACCCGGCCGCGAAGGTCGGGGATCTCGACGTGCTCTCCGATGCGGAGTACGCCGAACTTGAACGCTGGAACGCGACCGATCACGAGATCCCGGCCGCGACCCTGGCCGACCTCTTCGATGCCCAGGTGGCGCGCACCCCGGATGCGGTGGCGCTGGTCTTCGAGGGCGAGGAACTGACCTACGCGCAGTTCGACGCGCGGGCAAACCGGTTGGCGCGGTACCTGATCGAGATGGGCGTTGGCCCGGAGTCGATGGTGGGCCTGGGAATCCGGCGGTCGCTCGACCTGATGATCGGCATGTACGCGATCGTCAAGGCGGGCGGCGCCTACGTCCCGATCGATCCCGACCATCCGGCCGAGCGCACCACCTATGTGCTGGAGACGGCCGACCCGGTGTGCGTGCTGAGCACAAGGCGTGACCGGATCGACGTCGACCCGCGTTTCGAGGTGCTCGAGATCGACCTGCTCGACACCTCGGCCTATGACGACGCCCCGGTGACCGACGCGGACCGGCGTGCGCCACTGCACCTGGACAACACGGCGTACGTGATGTTCACGTCGGGGTCGACCGGAAAGCCGAAGGGTGTCGTCCTGACACACCGGGCGATCGTGAACCAGCTGGTGTGGAAGCAGTCCGAGTACGGACTGGGTGCCGATGACGTGGTGCTGCAGCAGATCGCGATGACGTTCGACGTCTCGGTCTGGGAGTTCTTCTGGGCCCTGCAGAACGGTGCCCGCCTGGTGATCGCCAAGCCCGACGGACACAAGGACATGGAGTACCTGGCGGGGCTGATCGCCGGGCACGGGATCACCACGGCGACCTTCGTGCCGTCGCCGCTCGGCGTGTTCGTCGCGGTCGTCGACGCGCCGTCGCTGCGAACGCTCAAGCGGGCCTTCGTGATCGGCGAGGCGTTGCCGCCCGAGACGGCGGCACGATGGCGTGAGCTGACCGACGCGGGCCTGCACAACATGTACGGGCCCACCGAGGCGGCGGTCTCGGTGACCAACTGGGAGGCACGTCCGGAGGACACGGTCACGACGCCGATCGGCTTGCCGCAGTGGAACGTCCGGGTTCACG
Source organism: Rhodococcus sp. MTM3W5.2 (assembly GCF_001984015.1). Taxonomy (NCBI): domain Bacteria; kingdom Bacillati; phylum Actinomycetota; class Actinomycetes; order Mycobacteriales; family Nocardiaceae; genus Rhodococcus; species Rhodococcus sp. MTM3W5.2. The sequence goes on from NZ_CP019572.1 coordinate 1,492,470, forward strand.
TGCTGGACGCGGGACTGCGGCCCACCCCGGCCGGAGTGGCGGGCGAGCTGTACTTGGCCGGCCCGCAGCTGGCGCGGGGATACCTGACCCGGCCGGGCATCACCTCGGACCGTTTCGTGGCGAACCCCTTCGGGGCCGAGGGCGACAGGATGTACCGCACCGGCGACCTGGTGCGGCGACGGGCGGACGGGGTCCTCGAGTACATCGGGCGCACCGACTTCCAGGTCAAGCTGCGCGGCCAGCGCATCGAGCTCGAGGAGATCGAGTCGGCGGTGCGGGGCTTCGACGGGGTGCGGCAGACCGCCGTCCTGGTGCAGTCCGACGAGCGCGGCGACCACCTTGTCGCCTACGTGGTCCCGCAGGACGGCGCCACGGTGGATCCGGACGAGCTGAAGCGGTACCTGGCGACGGTGCTACCGGTGTACATGGTGCCGAACGCGGTCGTCGGGCTCGACGAGTTCCCTCTCAACCCCAGCGGCAAGCTGGACCGCAAGCTGCTGCCGGTGCCCGAGTTCGAGGACACCGGCGAGTACCGGGCCCCGAGCACGGCCACCGAGGCCGCAGTGGCGGAGGTGCTCGCGGAGGTCCTCGAGATCGAGAAGGTGTCCGTGGACGCGTCCTTCTTCGATCTGGGCGGAAACTCGCTGACCGCGACCCGGGTGATGTCCAGGCTGACCGAGGTGCTCGGGGTCACGGTGCCGCTGCGGGCCGTGTTCCTCGACCCGACGGCCGAGGGCATCGCGGCGGCGATCGACGCGGAGTCCGGCGCGGAGGGCGCAGGCGGGACCGGGGCGGACATGTTCGACGTCCTGCTCCCGATCCGCGCCGCGGGTGAGCGGTCGCCGGTCTTCGCCGTGCACCCGGTGCTGGGCCTGTCGTGGGCGTACAGCGCCCTGGCCCCGGTGCTGGACGGTCAGACACCGGTCTACGGTCTGCAGTCGCCCGCCGCGTCGGGCGACGTCACGCTGCCGGACTCGATCGAGGAGATCGCGCACCGGTACGTGACGGAGATCCGGGCCGTTCAGCCGAGCGGGCCGTACCGGCTGCTGGGCTGGTCGCTCGGCGGCGTCATCGCGCACGCCATGGCCGTCGAGCTCCAGGCGGCGGGGGAGTCGGTCGAGCGGCTGATCATGCTCGACAGCTTCGCGGGCGAGGCGGCGGACGCACTCGGTGAGGGCGCGGCGGTGACGGCGGAGGAGATCCTCGGCGGCTTCGGTATCGCGGCGACGGCCGACCTAGATCCGTCGGAGGCCGGCATCGACGAGGTGCTGGACCTGATCCGGGCGTCCACCGGCGGTCCGCTGTCCGCGGTGTCCGAGGAGTGGCTGCGACAGATGGTCGCGTCGGCCACGAACTCGGCAGAACTGATGCGCCGCTACGTCCCCGGCCGCTTCGACGGCGACCTGGTGCTGTTCACCGCGGCGCAGGGCCGCCAGGACGACACCATCGCGGCGCGGTCCTGGGGCTCGGCGGTGTCGGGCACGGTCCGGCACCGGTCCGTGCACAGCACGCACTGGGCGATGATGAGCCCCGCCGCGCTCGAGGAGATGGCGCCGGTGCTCCGGGAACTGCTGGCCGGCCCGGTCGAGTAGCGACACGACACGAGAAAGGCCCCGCCCGTGAGGGCGGGGCCTTTCTCGTTGAGCTGGGGATCCAGGCGGGGCTACGAGGCCGGGTTGTGGGCGGCCCTCTGGTAGCCCTTGATGGCGGGGTAGGTGAACACCAGCACGGCCCCGATCGACCACAGTGCCGTCTTGATCAACGGCTCGGCGACCGGGCCGCCGAGGGTCAGGCCCTTCATCGTGTCGATCGCGCACGACATGGGCTGGTTCTCGACGAAATTCTGCAGCCACACCGGGTAGGCCGCGGTCGGTACGAACCCGGAATTGAAGAACATCAACAGGGTGCACAGCAGCGAGAGGAGCTCCACGAGCGGTGCCTTGGCCGCCATCACCGACAACATGGTGACCAGCGTCGCGAATCCCAGTCCCAGCAGGAGCGGGACGAACAGCATGCCGATGGCGGCGAGGGGTCCCTGGGTGAAGCGGAAACCGAGCGGAATGGCGACCAGCACGATCAGCACCGTGGTGATCATGATGCGGACCGACTCGGCGATCAGGCGGCTCACCAGGCCTGCCGCCCGGTGCATCGGCAGGATCCAGAAGCGTGCGAGCAGTCCGGTCTTCCATTCCTTCTTGAGGGACAGGCCACTGGCGATGCAGCCGAACATGGCGCCGACCAGCGTCATCATCGGGGCGGTGCCGAAGATGCTGTTCACTCCGGTCGCCTTGGTGATCGAGATCCCCAGCACGGCCCAGAACATCAGCATGGTGACGGCGGGGTAGATGACCGCCTGCAGGATGGTGAAGGGGTCGCGGAGCCAGCCGCGGAGCAGCCTGCCCGCCTGCAGCTTGCTGTGCTCGATGAGGGCGGGCCAGGAGGTCTCGGACGGCGGGTCGGTCACGACGGGGAAGCTGTGAGTGAGGGGGCCGGCCTCCCGGGTCTGCAGGTCGGTCATCCTCGCCTCACGTTCGCCCAGATCGACAGCGGGACCGAGACGAGCAGCAGTCCACCGATCCACAGCAGCGACGGCGTCAGCTGGTGCAGTGTGATGTGGCCCTCGGCCATCGAGCGCATCGAGACGGAGAACTGCGAGATCGGCTGGTTCCTGACGAAGCCCTGGGACCATTCGGGGAACTGCGATTCCGGGACGAACCCGCTCGAGAACATGCCGAGGATGAGCTGCGGGAGAGTCAGCGACTGGCTGGTGATCTCCGGGCTCTTGGTCAGGGTGCCGAGGGCATCGCCCGCCATCGCGAGCGTCATGCCGACGGCGAGCGCCAACGCACAGAAGCCAACGGCCAGCGACGTGCCGCCGACGAATTCGAACCCGATGACGTGGCCGTAGGTGACGGCGGCGATGAGGGATATCAGCGCATGGATGAACATCGCGGTCACCCGCGAGGCCAGCGGGACCGCGGAGAAGATCGGCATGGTCTGGAACCGCGCGTTCATACCGTTGGATGCCTCGGTCGCGGCGCGGCCTGCCGCCGAGATCGCGGTGAACGCCATCGCCTGCAGCACGATGATCGGCATCACGAACTGTGCGTAGTCGATGCCCTGGACCTTCATGACGAACTTCAGCGGCAGGTAGAAGCCGAGCGTGAAGATCAGGGGCGCCAGGACCGCGACGAAGAACTGGCCGTGCGACCACATGATGTGCACGTTGCGCCCGGACAGCGCCAGCCACTGCTGCATGCTGGACAGCTGCGGCTTGCGGTGCCGCCCGGTGCGTGCGATCACGACCGGGCTCGCGGCGACGGCGGTCACGACGCAACGCTCGCTTGCTCGGGTTCCTCGTCCTCGGCCCTCGTTCCTGTCAGTGCCAGGAACACGTCGTCGAGCGACGGTCGGCGCAGCGCGATGTCGGCGAGCGGGATCCGCGCGATGTCGAGCCGGCGCAGCACCTCGGCCAGGGTCTGCGCGCCGTACTGCGCGGGAATCGAGAGCCGGTCGTGTCCGGTCTCGGTGATGTACTCGGGCGGGACCAGGCTCATCAGCACATTGAAGACCCGGGGCAGATCCGCGAGCTGCACGGGCACGACCTCGCAGTAGCTGCCGCCGGTGCGCTCCTTGAGCTGGTCGGCGGTGCCCTCGGCGATCACGGTGCCCTTGTCGATGACCACGATGTTGTCGCTGAGGACGTCGGCCTCTTCGAGGTACTGCGTCGTCAGCAGGATGGTGATGCCCTGTGCCTTGAGGTCGGACACCAGCGACCACACGCCCTGACGGCTGCGCGGGTCGAGACCGGTGGACGGCTCGTCCAGGAAGACCACCTCGGGGCGGGTGACCAGCCCGCAGGCGATGTCGACGCGCCGCCGCATGCCGCCCGAGAACCCGGACACCTTCCGGTCCGCGGCGTAGCCCAGATCGAACTGGCGGAGCAGTTCCTCGGCGCGGGCCTTGGCGGACTGCTTGGTCAAGCCAAGGAGCCGCCCGAAGAGCACGAGGTTCTCTCGGGCGGTGAGTGATTCGTCCAGTGCCGCGTACTGACCGGTCGTCATGATGCTGCGTCGCACGGAGGCGGCCTGCTCGACCACGTCATGGCCGGCAACGAACGCGCGGCCCGAGTCGGGGCGCAGCAGCGTCGAGAGCACATTGACCGTGGTGGTCTTACCTGCGCCGTTCGGGCCCAGGATGCCGAGCACGGTCCCTCGGGGAACCTCGAAGCTGACGCCGCGCAACGCGTGTACGTCGCCGAACGACTTCGTGATTCCCTCGACCAGGACGGCAGAGTGGGGTGAAGGCATGCAGGCGAGTATGTCATGTGTCCACTTCGCGGGTGGTCGACAGCGCTGGATTCGTCACATGTTGGGGTCCGGTTTCCCGTCTCGCGGACTCGATGTCGCGGCGAGTTCGTCCGCCGCGGTGTGCAGCCGGTCGCCCACCTGGGGATTCTGCGTCTAAGTTAACAGCGAATCGACATATATCGACACCTATCCGATTTCGAGTACTGCTGTTGACCAGTAGTTTCGATCGAAACTCTGGAAGGTATGGTGAACAGCGCGGCGCTGTGGTTGCATGACGACCATGACTCGACGGGCGGCAGTGACAATCAGGGATCTGGCGGGCGAGGGGATCATGCTCGCGGCGGGCGGGCGGGCGATCCTGCTCCAGGTGGCGAATCGTGGCGTCGGTCACGGGGTCGCGGACCATAGTGATTTCGCCTATCGGGCAGTCGACAGGCTGCGGACGACGATGACCTATATATATGCAGTCGTCTACGGCACCGACGAGGAACGCGCGGCCGTCATCAGGATGGTCAACAAGGCGCACGCCAAGGTGCGCTCGGATGACTACAACGCATTCGATCCACAGCTCCAGCTGTGGGTGGCCGCCACCCTCTACGAGAGCGCCGTCACCCTGTACGAACGCGTCTTCGGCACGCTCGACGACGCCAATGCCGACGCCCTGTACCGCGAGTACGCGATCCTGGGCACCGCGCTGCAGGTGCCGGACGGACTCTGGCCGCGCGATCGTGCCGAATTCGCCGCGTACTGGAAACAGCAGATCGACGGTGCCGAGGTGGACGCGAAGGTCCGGGCAGTCTCGAGGGACCTCTTCCACCCGGTCAGGGCGCCGTTCCTCATTCGCGCGAATCTGCCCGCGTATCGGTGGCTCACGACGGGGCTGCTGCCCGAGCGATTGCGGCAGCAGTTCGAGCTGCCATGGAACGAGCGGGACCAGCGCAGGTTCGATCGGGTGATGACGCTCGCTTCCCGGGTCTATCCCCGCATCCCCAGGGTGATCCGACATGCACCCAGGTCCGTCTATCTCTGGGACATGCGTAGGCGGCTGCGCTCGCGGGGCTCGCTCGCGGCCTGAGGGGCGCAGCCGCCCGCGGCTACTTCGGGCTGACCCAGATGGTGATGTCCGCGTGCACCACCTCGGTGCCTGCCTTGTCGTAGAGCGCGACGGACACCACGAGGTCCGTGCCGGAGGTGATCTCGGCGAAGTCCGGCAGGTCCGGCACCGTCGCCACGGCGCGCAGCCCGGTGTCGGCCTTGGCGAGGTACCGGGTGTTCATCGACTTCGGGATCCATCGGTGGGAGGTGGGCACCGTTGCCTCCGCGAGCATGCCCATGGCCGCCTCGGCGAGGTTGCACGCGGCGATGGCGTGGAAGGTGCCGATGTGGTTGTGCACCCCCCACCACTTGGGCGCCCTCGCCTCGCAGAGTCCCGGCTCGAGACGGGTGACGTGGGGGAGCACTGTCGCGAAGTAGGGCACCCGCAGGCACATGCCCAGCGAGAACAGCGTCGAGCCGATGCGGTTTCGGGGGAGCTTGAGCCAGCCGCGGTAGGTGGGTGTCTGAATCGTCATGGGCGCTATCTTACTTTGGAGTAAGTTCTATCGCGTCCGGCCGCCCCGGATCGGATTTGAACTCCTGGCCTGTCTGCGGCATACTGTTCGGGTTGCCTAGACCCCGGTCGTGTTCCACTGCGTCTGGCGGCGGGCGAGAGATGACCGAAGCTCCGGCAGTCAGTGCGGGGCCGAGGCCAATGCAGGACGGAAGCAGTACCTGCGCTCACTTGCGAGCGCATCCGGTATTCATGTTCAGGGGACAATTGTGCCTTGAGTGTGAGAGGTAGGGCGACACGCCCGACCGCGTGTACCGGAGAACCATGACAGATGAACAGCGGCAGCGGATCGGGTACTTGCCCGGTCGCCAACGTTCGGACAGTCATGGGCAAGGCAGGAACTGTGCAAACGAGGTAGCCCATGACGGGTCTACACGAACGAGGTAGCCCCCAGGGTCTACAAGGGCCTAATTCATAACGGGCAAGGAAGAGGACACAAGCGTGGCGGGACAGAAGATCCGCATCAGGCTCAAGGCCTACGACCATGAGGCGATCGATGCGTCAGCGCGCAAGATCGTCGAGACGGTGACCCGTACCGGGGCCCGTGTCGTTGGACCGGTGCCGTTGCCGACTGAAAAGAACGTGTACTGCGTCATCCGCTCGCCGCACAAGTACAAGGACTCGCGCGAGCACTTCGAGATGCGTACCCACAAGCGGCTGATTGACATCCTCGACCCGACGCCCAAGACAGTCGACGCGCTCATGCGCATCGATCTGCCGGCCAGCGTTGATGTCAACATCCAGTGAGCGCGGCGGAGACAAAAACAATGACTGAGAACAAGATCAAGGGAATCCTGGGCACCAAGCTCGGCATGACCCAGGTCTTCGACGAGAACAACCGGGTCGTCCCGGTCACCGTCGTGAAGGCCGGACCGAACGTGGTCACCCAGATTCGTACCGAGGAGCGCGACGGCTACAGCGCCGTGCAGCTCGCGTTCGGTGCGATCGACCCGCGCAAGGTCAACAAGCCGGAGTCCGGCCAGTTCGCCAAGGCCGGTGTGACCCCCGTCGCCACGTCGTGGAGCTCCGCGTTGCGGATGCCTCCGAGTACGAGGTCGGCCAGGAGCTCACCGCCGAGGTCTTCGAGGACGGCGCCTACGTCGACGTCACCGGAACCAGCAAGGGCAAGGGCTTCGCCGGAACCATGAAGCGGCACGGCTTCGCCGGCCAGGGCGCCTCTCACGGCGCGCAGGCCGTGCACCGTCGCCCGGGTTCGATCGGTGGCTGCGCCACTCCCGGCCGCGTGTTCAAGGGCATGCGCATGTCGGGCCGCATGGGTAGCGACCGCATCACGACGCAGAACCTCTCGGTCCACAAGGTGGACGCCGAGAACGGTCTGCTTCTCATCAAGGGTGCGATCCCGGGCCGCAAGGGTGGTCTCGTGATCGTCAAGACCGCAGTGAAGGGTGGTGCGTCCGCATGACCGAGACCGCAACCAAGCTGACCCTCGACGTCAAGGCCGCCGGTGGCAAGACCAACGGCACCGTCGATCTCCCCGCTGAGATCTTCGACGTCACGGCCAACATCGCGCTGATGCACCAGGTCGTCGTCGCGCAGCTCGCCGCTGCACGTCAGGGCACGCACTCCACCAAGACCCGCGGCGAGGTTCGCGGCGGTGGCAAGAAGCCGTGGCGTCAGAAGGGCACCGGCCGCGCCCGTCAGGGCTCGACCCGCGCCCCGCAGTTCGCCGGTGGTGGCGTCGTCCACGGCCCGCAGCCGCGTGACTACAGCCAGCGGACCCCCAAGAAGATGAAGGCAGCCGCTCTGCGCGGTGCCCTCTCCGATCGGGCGCGCAACGAGCGCATCCACGTGATCACCGAACTGGTGTCGGGTCAGACCCCGTCCACCAAGGGCGCGAAGTCGTTCCTCGGCGAGATCTCGGATCGCAAGAAGCTTCTGCTCGTCGTCGGGCGTGCAGACATCGCGGCATGGAAGAGCGTGCAGAACCTGGAAGGCGTGCACCCCATCGCACCCGACCAGCTCAACACGTACGACGTGCTCAACAGCGATGACATTGTGTTCAGCGTCGAGGCGCTCAACGCGTTCATCCACGGGCCGGCCGAGTCCGCCCAGGCAGACAGCAAGGAGGAGAGCAAGTGAGCACTATCGCTGATCCCCGCGACATCTTGCTGGCCCCGGTCATCTCCGAGAAGTCCTACGGACTGATCGAGGAAGGCACCTACACCTTCCTGGTGCACCCGGACTCGAACAAGACGCAGATCAAGATTGCCGTCGAGAAGGTCTTCGGCGTCACTGTGACGAGTGTCAACACCGCCAACCGTCAGGGCAAGCGCAAGCGGACGAAGTTCGGTTACGGCAAGCGCAAGGACACCAAGCGCGCGCTCGTCACCCTCTCCGCAGACAGCAAGCCCATCGAGATCTTCGGAGGACCGGTCGCGTAAGCGGGCGGGACTTGACGAGACATAGAGGACGAGAAGACTCATGGCAATCCGTAAGTACAAGCCGACTACCCCGGGCCGTCGTGGCTCGAGCGTCTCGGACTTCGCCGAGATCACTCGGTCGACTCCCGAGAAGTCGCTTATCCGCCCGCTGCACGGTCGCGGTGGACGTAACGCCCACGGTCGTATCACCACCCGTCACAAGGGTGGCGGTCACAAGCGCGCCTACCGGCTGATCGATTTCCGTCGCAACGACAAGGACGGCGTGCCGGCCAAGGTCGCTCACATCGAGTACGACCCCAACCGCACGGCGAACATCGCCCTGCTGCACTACGCCGACGGCGAGAAGCGCTACATCATCGCGCCGAAGGACCTCAAGCAGGGCGCGAAGGTCGAGTCCGGTGTCGGAGCCGACATCAAGCCGGGCAACAACCTGCCGCTGCGCAACATCCCGACCGGTACCACCATCCACGCGGTGGAGCTGCGTCCGGGCGGCGGCGCCAAGATGGCCCGCTCCGCAGGCGCCAGCATCCAGCTGCTTGGCAAGGAAGGCCCCTACGCGACCCTGCGTATGCCCTCCGGTGAGATCCGTCGCGTCGACGTGCGCTGCCGCGCATCGGTCGGCGAGGTCGGCAACGCCGAGCAGTCGAACATCAACTGGGGCAAGGCCGGCCGTATGCGCTGGAAGGGCAAGCGCCCGACCGTCCGTGGTGTCGTGATGAACCCGGTCGACCACCCGCATGGTGGTGGCGAGGGCAAGACCTCCGGTGGTCGCCACCCGGTCAGCCCGTGGGGACAGCCTGAGGGCCGCACCCGCAAGCCCAACAAGCCGAGCGACAAGCTCATCGTCCGCCGCCGCCGTACCGGCAAGAACAAGCGCTAGGAGGGAGTTCAGAATGCCACGCAGCCTGAAGAAGGGCCCGTTCGTCGATGACCACCTCCTCGCGAAGGTGGATGTGCAGAACGAGAAGGGAACCAAGCAGGTCATCAAGACCTGGTCCCGTCGTTCCACGATCATCCCGGACTTCATCGGACACACGTTTGCGGTCCACGACGGCCGTAAGCACGTCCCCGTGTTCGTCTCCGACTCGATGGTCGGACACAAGCTCGGAGAGTTTGCACCGACCCGCACGTTCAAGGGTCACATCAAGGATGATCGGAAGGCGAAGAGGCGATGAGTAACACCGAAACCGCCAACCCGACCGCCAAGGCCGTCGCGCGCCACGTGCGTGTGACGCCGATGAAGGCGCGTCGCGTTGTGGATCTGGTTCGCGGGCGTTCCGTCGAGGACGCGCTGTCGATCCTGAAGTTCGCGCCGCAGGCAGCGAGCGAGCCGGTCGCCAAGGTGATCGCCTCCGCAGCGGCCAACGCCGAGAACAACCTCGACCTGGACCCGAGCACGCTTGTCGTCGCCACGGCGTTCGTGGACGAGGGTGCGACCCTCAAGCGGTTCCAGCCGCGTGCACAGGGCCGTGCGTTCCGGATCCGCAAGCGCACTAGCCACATCACCGTGATCGTGGAGAGCCTGCCCAAGGCCGGCACCTCGACCCGCAATCGCCGGAAGGGAAGTGCTCAGTAGTGGGCCAGAAAATCAACCCGCACGGCTTCCGCCTCGGCATCACCACCGACTGGAAGTCTCGCTGGTACGCAGACAAGCAGTACGCGGAGTACGTCAAGGAAGACGTCGCCATCCGCAAGCTCCTCGCCACCGGCATGGAGCGGGCCGGCATCGCGAAGGTGGAGATCGAGCGCACCCGTGACCGGGTTCGCGTCGACATCCACACCGCGCGTCCGGGCATCGTCATCGGCCGCCGCGGCGCCGAGGCCGATCGCATCCGCGCCGAGCTGGAGAAGCTGACCGGCAAGCAGGTGCAGCTCAACATCCTCGAGGTCAAGAACGCTGAGGCCGAGGCCCAGCTCGTGGCCCAGGGTGTTGCGGAGCAGCTGTCGAACCGCGTTGCCTTCCGTCGCGCCATGCGCAAGGCCATCCAGTCGGCCATGCGTCAGCCGAACGTCAAGGGCATCCGGGTGCAGTGCTCGGGCCGTCTCGGCGGCGCCGAGATGTCCCGCTCGGAGTTCTACCGCGAGGGTCGGGTTCCGCTGCACACGCTGCGTGCGGACATCGACTACGGGCTCTACGAGGCCAAGACCACCTTCGGCCGCATCGGCGTGAAGGTCTGGATCTACAAGGGCGACATCGTCGGCGGCAAGCGTGAAGCCATCGCCAGCGCTGCAGCCCCGGCAGGCGATCGCCCCCGTCGCGAGCGTCCGAGCCGTCCGCGTCGCTCCGGTGCCTCGGGCACCACGGCGACCAGCACCGAGGCCGGCCGCGCTGCGACCGCCACCGCAGAAGCTCCGGCTTCGACCGAGACGAATCAGGAGGGCTGACGCATGTTGATCCCCCGTCGGGTCAAGCACCGCAAGCAGCACCACCCGAGCCGTTCGGGTGCCGCCAAGGGCGGAACCCAGGTGACCTTCGGTGACTACGGCATCCAGGCTCTCGAGCCCGCCTACATCACCAACCGTCAGATCGAGTCCGCTCGTATCGCCATGACGCGCCACATCAAGCGTGGCGGCAAGATCTGGATCAACATCTTCCCGGATCGCCCGCTCACGAAGAAGCCGGCCGAGACCCGAATGGGTTCCGGTAAGGGTTCGCCCGAGTGGTGGGTCGCGAACATCAAGCCCGGTCGGGTCATGTTCGAGATGACTTACCCCAACGAGGAGATTGCTCGCGAGGCCCTGCGTCGCGCGATGCACAAGCTCCCGTGCAAGTGCAGGATCGTCACGAGGGAGGAGCAGTTCTGATGGCTACTGGAACCCCAGCCGCAGAGCTCCGTGAGCTCAGCGAAGAAGAGTTGGTCACCCGGCTCCGCGAGTCGAAGGAAGAGCTGTTCAACCTTCGCTTCCAGATGGCGACCGGTCAGTTGGACAACAACCGTCGTCTGCGCGTTGTCCGCCACGAGATCGCGCGCGTCTACACCGTCATGCGCGAGCGTGAGCTCGGCCTCGCAGCCGCCCCGAGTGCGGGAGACGCGGCATGAGTGAGAACGAGAAGGACACCGCAGTGACTGAAGAGCGTGGGACCCGCAAGGTCCGCATCGGCTACGTCGTCTCCGACAAGATGGAGAAGACGATCGTTGTCGAGCTCGAGGATCGTGTGAAGCACCCGCTGTACGGCAAGATCATCCGCCGTACCACCAAGGTGAAGGCGCACGACGAGAACGGCATCGCCGGCATCGGCGACCGCGTCCAGCTCATGGAGACCCGACCGCTGTCGGCGACCAAGCGCTGGCGTCTGGTCGAGGTGCTCGAGAAGGCCAAGTAAGAAGAGCACTACACCGAAACGGCCCGTCCCCGGTTGGGGGCGGGCCGTTTTGTGTGTGCAACCAGCGGGGGAGTGCACAACCACAATCGACGCCGATAGCGCGCGATTTGGATTCCCTCGGCGTGTTCCCTACACTAGAGCGGTTGCCTATGCCTCCGCATGCCCGCATGTGGGTACGGCTGGGTAACAGACCGCGCGCATCGGGTCGGTAATCCGGTGCGTACGAAAATCCAGGTCTTAGGAGAGATCAGTGATTCAGCAGGAGTCGCGACTGCGCGTCGCCGACAACACGGGTGCCAAGGAGATTCTCTGCATCCGCGTTCTCGGCGGTTCGTCTCGTCGCTACGCCGGGATCGGCGACATCATCGTCGCCACCGTCAAGGACGCCATCCCGGGTGGAAACATCAAGAAGGGCGAGGTCGTCAAGGCCGTCATCGTCCGTACCACCAAGGAGCGCCGCCGTCCGGACGGCTCGTACATCAAGTTTGATGAGAACGCTGCCGTTCTCATCAAGCCTGATCACGATCCCCGTGGCACCCGCATCTTCGGACCCGTTGGTCGTGAGCTGCGCGACAAGAAGTTCATGAAGATCGTCTCGCTCGCCCCGGAGGTGCTGTGATGAAGGTGCACAAGGGTGACACCGTTCTGGTCATCGCCGGCAAGGACAAGGGCGCCAAGGGCAAGGTCATCCAGGCCTTCCCGGCGACCGAGAAGGTCCTCGTCGAGGGCGTGAACCGGATCAAGAAGCACACCGCGGTCTCCGCGAACGAGCGTGGCGCCTCCTCCGGCGGCATCGTGACGCAGGAAGCCCCGATCCACGTGTCGAACGTGCAGGTCGTGGACTCGGACGGTAACGCCACTCGCGTGGGCTACCGCACCGATGAGAACGGCAAGCGGGTTCGGATCTCCCGTAAGAACGGGAAGGACATCTGAGATGACTAGCACTGAGAACAAGATCGTTCCCCGTCTGAAGACCCGCTACCGCGCCGAGATCAAGGACGCGCTGAACGCGGAGTTCGAGTACGCGAACGTCATGCAGATCCCCGGCGTGGTCAAGGTCGTCGTCAACATGGGTGTCGGTGACGCCGCCCGCGACGCGAAGCTGATCAACGGCGCGGTCAACGACCTCGAACTGATCACCGGCCAGAAGCCCGAGATCCGCAAGGCCCGCAAGTCCATCGCGCAGTTCAAGCTGCGTGAGGGCATGCCCATCGGCGCGCGCGTCACCCTCCGTGGCGACCGCATGTGGGAGTTCCTCGATCGCCTGGTCAGCATCGCGCTGCCCCGTATCAGGGACTTCCGCGGCCTGTCCGGCAAGCAGTTCGACGGCAACGGCAACTACACCTTCGGTCTCAACGAGCAGTCGATGTTCCACGAGATCGATGTGGACAAGATCGATCGCCCGCGCGGTATGGACATCACCGTCGTGACGACCGCGACCAACAACGAAGAAGGCCGTGCCCTGCTCAAGCACCTCGGCTTCCCGTTCAAGGAGAACTGAGCCATGGCGAAGAAGGCACTGGTCAACAAGGCCAACAAGAAGCCCAAGTTCGCGGTGCGCGCCTACACCCGCTGCCAGCGGTGCGGCCGTCCCCACTCGGTGTTCCGCAAGTTCGGCCTGTGCCGAATCTGCGTTCGCGAGATGGCGCACGCGGGCGAGCTGCCTGGCGTTCACAAGAGCTCCTGGTAGCCAAACACTTCTGGCTTGCATCCGTGAGCCAGTCCAAAGGAAAACCCCTTCGCTGTAGGCCCACGACCGGGCAGGCGCTCCACGAGTGCCGACCCCGGTGTTGCATGGGAACCGCTGCGAGAAAGGTGAACAGGTCAACCCCATGACCATGACCGATCCAATCGCAGACTTCTTGACGCGTCTGCGCAACGCCAACTCGGCGTACCACGACGAGGTGAAGCTTCCCCACTCGAAGATCAAGGCGAACATCGCCGAGATCCTCAAGCGCGAGGGCTACATCTCCGATTTCCGTACCGAGGACGCCGAGGTGGGCAAGACCCTCATCGTCGACCTGAAGTACGGACCCAGCCGTGAGCGCAGCCTCGCGGGTGTCCGGCGCGTTTCCAAGCCCGGCCTCCGGGTTTACGCGAAGTCCACCAACCTGCCCAAGGTCCTGGGCGGCCTCGGCGTGGCGATCATCTCCACGTCCTCCGGCCTGCTCACGGATCGTCAGGCGGCCAAGCAGGGCGTCGGCGGCGAAGTCCTCGCCTACGTCTGGTAAGGGAGGCCACCAAATGTCGCGTATTGGAAAGATTCCGGTCACCGTCCCCGCGGGCGTTGACGTCACCATCGAAGGCCAGAACGTCTCGGTCAAGGGCCCCAAGGGCACCCTGGCGCTGACGATCTCCGAGCCGATCAGCGTTGCCAAGAGCGAGGACGGTGCCCTTCTGGTCACCCGTCCGGACGACGAGCGTCGCAGCCGCGCGCTGCACGGCCTCTCGCGCACCCTTGTCGCCAACCTGATCACCGGTGTCACCGAGGGCTACACCACGAAGATGGAGATCCACGGCGTGGGTTACCGCGTCGCGCTCAAGGGCAAGGACCTCGAGTTCGCACTGGGTTACAGCCACCCGGTGCCGATCGAGGCCCCCGAGGGCATCACCTTCGTCGTCGAGTCGCCCACCCGGTTCTCGGTCTCGGGTATCGACAAGCAGAAGGTCGGCCAGATCTCGGCCAACATCCGTCGTCTCCGCCGTCCGGACCCGTACAAGGGTAAGGGCGTGCGTTACGAGGGTGAGCAGATCCGCCGCAAGGTCGGAAAGACGGGTAAGTGATATGAGCCAGACTGCAAACCAGAAAGCCAAGCGGATCCCGCTGGGCAAGGATGCGTCCACCACGCGTCGTCTCTCGAAGACGCGTCGTCACTTCCGTCTGCGCAAGAAGGTCTCGGGCACGCCCGAGCGTCCGCGCCTGGTCGTGAACCGGTCCTCGCGCCACATCCACGTCCAGCTCGTGGACGACCTGGCCGGCCGTACCCTGGCCGCCGCGTCGACCATCGAGCCGGACCTGCGTGCGGCCGAGGGCGACAAGAAGGCCCTGAGCGCGAAGGTCGGTCAGCTGATCGCCGAGCGCGCGAAGGCAGCCGGCGTCGAGGCTGTGGTCTTCGACCACGGTGGCCACGGCTACCACGGTCGCATCGCGGCCCTGGCGGACGCTGCTCGCGAAGGCGGGTTGAAGTTCTGATGATGAAGTTCACGAATGGAAGGACAGTCTGATGCCGGGACGTCAGAGGCGTGACGGCGGCAGCGGACCCGCCGGACAGAATGGCCCCAACACCGGGGACAACCGCGGCGGCGGCGATCGCCGTGGCGGCGGTCGTGACGATCGTCGTGGCGGCCAGGCGGCCCCGAAGTCGGACCACATCGAGCGCGTTGTCACCATCAACCGCGTGTCGAAGGTCGTCAAGGGTGGTCGTCGCTTCAGCTTCACCGCCCTCGTGATCGTGGGCGACGGCAACGGACTCGTTGGCGTCGGCTACGGCAAGGCCAAGGAAGTTCCCGCGGCCATCCAGAAGGGTGTCGAGGAGGCTCGCAAGAGCTTCTTCCGCGTTCCGATGATCGGCGGCACCATCACTCACCCATCCAGGGTGAGGCGGCTGCCGGTGTGGTCATGCTCCGTCCGGCCAGCGCCGGTACCGGTGTCATCGCCGGTGGCGCGGTGCGTGCCGTGCTCGAGTGCGCGGGTATCCACGACATCCTGTCGAAGTCGCTCGGTAGCGACAACGCAATCAACGTCGTTCACGCGACCGTCGCCGCCCTCAAGGGCCTCCAGCGTCCCGAGGAGGTGGCCGCTCGCCGCGGACTGCCGATCGAGGACGTGGCCCCGGCCGGCATGCTGCGTGCACGTGCGGGACAGGGAGTCTGAGATGGCTGAACTTAAGGTCACCCAGGTAAAGAGCTCGATCGGTACCAAGAAGAACCAGCGCGACAGCCTGCGCACCCTCGGTCTGAAGGGCATCCGTCAGACCGTCGTCCGCGAGGACAACGCGCAGAACCGTGGCCTGGTCAACGTGGTCCGCCACCTCGTCACAGTTGAGGAGGTCTAACCATGACCATCAAGTTGCACCACCTGCGCCCCGCCCCCGGTGCCAAGTCCGACAAGATCCGCGTCGGTCGAGGCGAGGGCGGCAAGCGAGGTAAGACCGCAGGTCGCGGCACGAAGGGCACCAAGGCCCGCAAGAACGTGCCCGCAGCCTTCGAGGGTGGACAGATGCCGCTGCACATGCGTCTGCCCAAGCTCAAGGGATTCAAGAACCCGTTCCGGACCGAGTACCAGGTCGTCAACGTGGGCGATATCGCCCGGCTGTTCCCCAATGGTGGGACCATCGGCGTTGCCGAGCTCGTCGAGGCAGGCGCGGTTCGCAAGAACCAGCTCGTGAAGGTCCTCGGCGACGGAGAGCTCACGGTGTCCGTTCAGGTCACCGCGAACAAGTTCACCGGTGCCGCCAAGGAGAAGATCGCCGCTGCCGGTGGGACGACCACCGAGCTGTGATCCACCAGTAGGTCGAGACCGATGGCCGCAGCGCATCCCGAAGGGGCGTGCTGCGGCCATTTGTCTAACCTGACTCACACGGTCTATCGGGGCTGAGTGAACGGGTGCCACTGCTAGTGTTCTAAAGTTCATTTCGCCTCGTGAGCGATCCCGCTCGCGTTCTGCCAGTGCCAGGAGGATCTTTGCTTTCCGCCTTCGTCTCGGCCCTCAGGACTCCCGACCTGAGGCGGAAGATTCTCTTCGCCCTCGGCATCATCGCGTTGTACCGGTTCGGTGCGACGCTGCCGTCGCCCGGCGTCGACTACTCGAACGTCAAGACCTGTATCGATCAGATCTCCGGCGGTGAGTCGGCGGGCATCTACTCGCTGATCAACCTGTTCTCCGGTGGCGCGTTGCTGCAGCTGTCGGTGTTCGCGATCGGCATCATGCCGTACATCACGGCGAGCATCATCGTGCAGCTGCTGACCGTGGTCATCCCCAGGTTCGAGGAACTCCGCAAGGAGGGCCAGTCGGGCCAGGCGAAGATGACCCAGTACACGCGATACCTGTCGATCGCGTTGGCCATCCTCCAGTCCACCGGCATCGTCGCGCTCGCAGCGCGCGGTCAGCTGTTGCAGGGCTGCCAGGAAGACATCATCGCCGACCAGTCCATCTTCGGCCTGGTGACCATCGTCCTGGTGATGACGGCCGGTGCGGCCCTGGTGATGTGGTTCGGTGAGCTGATCACCGAGCGCGGCGTCGGCAACGGCATGTCGTTGCTCATCTTCTCGGGTATCGCCTCGCGCATGCCTGCTGAGGGTGGGGCGATCCTCGACAGCCGCGGCGGACTGATCTTCGCGATGGTCTGTGTCGCGGCACTAGCCCTCATCGCGGGCGTGGTCTTCGTCGAGCAGGGCCAGCGGCGCATCCCTGTGCAGTACGCCAAGCGGATGGTCGGCAGGAAGATGTACGGCGGCTCGTCGACGTACCTGCCGCTGAAGGTCAACCAGGCCGGCGTCATCCCGGTGATCTTCGCGTCGTCGCTGCTGTACCTGCCGAACCTGATCGCCCAGCTGACCGGCGCGAGCACTGCCACCGACCCGAGCTGGTGGCAGCGGTTCATCCAGGAGTACCTGGTCAACCCGAGCAACCCGGTCTACATCCTCATCTACTTCCTGCTCATCGTCTTCTTCACCTACTTCTACGTCGCGATCACCTTCAATCCCGAAGAGCGCGCGGACGAGATGAAGAAGTTCGGTGGCTTCATCCCGGGCATCCGGCCCGGCCGCCCGACGGCGGACTACCTCAACTACGTGCTCAGCCGCATCACGCTGCCGGGCGCCATCTACCTCGGTCTCATCGCGGTGCTTCCCAACTTCTTCCTCAGCGGAAGTGCGGGTAGCAGCATCTTCGGTGGTGCGGCAGTGCTGATTCTCGTCAGCGTCGGCCTCGACACCGTCAAGCAGATCGAGAGTCAACTCATGCAGCGCAACTACGAAGGGTTCCTCAAGTGAGACTTGTCCTCCTTGGTCCTCCCGGTGCCGGTAAGGGCACTCAGGCCGCCATCCTGTCGGAAAAGCTCGGCGTTCCGCACATCTCCACGGGCGACCTGTTCCGCGCCAACATCGGACAGCAGACGGCGCTTGGGCTCGAGGCGAAGAAGTACCTCGACGCGGGCGACCTGGTGCCCAGTGAGATCACGAACAACATGGTTCGCGCCCGGGTCTCCGAGCCGGACGCCGTGAACGGTTTCCTGCTCGACGGATTCCCCCGCACGGTCGATCAGGCGCAGGCGCTCGAGGGCATCCTCGGCGAGCTGAACGCCAAGCTCGACGGCGTGCTCGCGTTCGAGGTCGACGACGACGTCGTGGTGGAGCGGATGCTCGCTCGTGGTCGCGCGGACGACACGGAAGACGTGATCAGGAACCGGATGCGTGTCTACCGCGAGGAGACCGCCCCGCTGCTGGACCACTACGCGGGTCAGATCGTCACCGTCGACGCCGTCGGCGAGGTCGACGAGGTCAACGCGCGCGCACTCGCCGCGCTCGGTAAGTAAGAGGCAGTCGTGGGGTTTCGTCGTAAGAAGGTCGTTCCCTTCCGCACCGCGGGCGAGCTGGACGCGATGGCGGCGGCAGGCGCCGTCGTCGGAGCGACACTCGTCGCGGTGCGCAATGCGGCGAAACCCGGCGTGAGCACCCTCGAGCTCGATCAGCTGGCCGAGCAGACCATCCGTGACGCGGGTGCCGTGCCGTCGTTCCTCGGGTACCACGGGTTCACCGGTTCGATCTGCTCGTCGGTGAACGACCGTGTGGTGCACGGGATCCCGTCGGCCGAGGATGTTCTGGTCGAGGGTGACCTGGTGTCCATCGACTGCGGTGCGATCCTCGACGGTTGGCACGGCGACTCCGCATGGACCTTCGGTGTCGGCTCGATCATCGAGGCCGACGAGCTGCTCAGCGAGGCGACAAGGCTGTCGATGGAGGCGGGTATCGCGGCGATGATCGCAGGTAATCGTCTCACCGACGTCTCGCACGCGATCGAGCAGGGCACCCTGGCCGCTGCGAAGGCCCACGGCCGCAAGTACGGCATCGTCGACGGCTACGGCGGTCACGCCATCGGCCGCGAGATGCACATGGATCCGTTCCTGCCGAACGAGGGGGCGCCAGGCAAGGGGCCCGAACTCGTCATCGGCTCCGTATTGGCCATCGAGCCGATGCTGACCCTTGGCACCCACGAGACCGTGGTGCTCGAGGACGACTGGACCGTCGTGACCACCGATGGATCCAGGGCCGCGCACTGGGAGCACACCGTCGCGGTCACGGAGGACGGTCCGCGGATCCTGACGCTCCGCCCCGAATAGGCGCACACCATCCCAGCGGGCATCCGCGGTCGACTCCGACCGTGGGTGCCCGTTCTGGTTTCGGGGGCAGGTGGATCCGGGCCCGGGCGCGACTTGCCTAAGGGAGTGTTAGGAAAGCCGCGGAGGCCTTCCCGCCCTTTGTGACAGCGACCACAGTATCTCCGAGTGGCGCAAAGGGGCGTCCGGAAGGAGATCTGATGAGCACGACAAAGAACGTCGGTGAGCGGAGAGTCGTCGCCAACGTGCTGCGTGGGTCGATCGGCAACCTGGTCGAGTGGTACGACTGGTACGTCTACGCAGCGTTCAGCGTGTACTTCGCGAAGGCGTTCTTCCCGGAGGGGGAGCCGACCGCCCAGCTGCTGTCCACCGCGGCCGTGTTCGCCGTCGGATTCCTGATGCGCCCCCTCGGCGGCTGGGCGCTCGGTCGCTACGCGGACAAGTTCGGCAGGCGGTCCGCGCTCACCCTGTCGGTGACGGTGATGGCGGCGGGGTCGCTGATGATCGCGCTGACTCCGGGCTTCGCCACGATCGGTATCGCGGCTCCCGTGCTGCTGCTCCTCGCGCGTCTGCTGCAGGGTCTCTCCGTCGGTGGTGAGTACGCCACCAGCGCGACTTACCTGTCGGAGGTGGCCTCGCCCGGCAAGCGTGGGTTCTATTCGAGCTTCCAGTACGTGACGCTCGTGGCCGGCCAGCTCACGGCCCTCGGCGTGCAGATCGTGCTGCAGCAGGTGTTGACCTCCGAGCAGATGTACAGCTGGGGCTGGCGGATCCCGTTCCTGATCGGCGCCACCGGCGCGGTGGTGGTGATGCTGCTTCGCCGTGGCATGGACGAGTCGGAGTCGTTCCGGGCCGAGACCGCGCGAAACGCGCAGGCGCCCGCGGAGTCTCGAGGCTCGCTGCGTGTCCTGCTGCAGTACCCGCGTGAGTGCCTGCTGGTGGTCGGGCTGACGATCGGCGGCACCGTCGCGTTCTACACGTACACCACGTACATGCAGAAATTCATGATCAACACCTCCGGTATCTCGAAGACGACGGTCGCGTGGATCAACTTCGTCGCGCTGCTCGCGTTCGTGGTGCTGCAGCCGCTGGCCGGGGCGCTGTCGGACCGCATCGGCAGGCGCAAGCTGCTGATCTTCTTCGGTATCGGCGGCACGGTGCTGACGGTGCCGATCATGACGGTGCTGGCACAGACAACCAATCCGGTCGCCGCGTTCGGTCTGATGATGCTCGCGCTGGTATTGGTCACCGGCTACACCTCCATCAACTCGATCGTGAAGGCCGAGCTGTTCCCGACGAAGATCCGGGCCCTCGGCGTCGGGCTCCCGTACGCGTTGACCGTGGCGATCTTCGGCGGCACCGCCGAGTTGATCGCGCTCGGACTGAAGAAGGCCGGCCACGAGTCGCTGTTCTTCTGGTACGTCGCCGGTTGCGTGGCCATTTCGCTGATCACCTACTTCTTCATGCGGGAAACTTCGGCGCAGTCCACCATTGAGGCAGAGGCAGAGGCCGGTGCCGCCGCCGGAGCCGATGCACGGGACAGGGAGATCGTTGGCGTTCACAACTGACCGCACGCTGCGCCCGCCGACCCTTCTCCGGAGCGGGGGGAGGGTCGGCGCGTGCGGATAGCGGTGGTGGAGGACGACGACGGGGTCGGCGAGGCATTGGTCGAGGCCCTCGGGGCCCGCGGCCACGTCGCCGAGCGCATGCGGCGCGGCTCGGACCTGCTCGTGGCGCACCGCGGATTCGACGCGGTGATCCTCGATCTTGGCCTGCCCGACGCGGACGGCCTGCAGGTGCTGCGGCAGCTGCGTGAGGTGAGCTCGGTCCCGGTCCTCATCCTCACCGCGCGCAGCGACGAGCGGTCGATCGTTCGCGGTCTGCGCGGTGGCGCCGACGACTATCTGGTGAAGCCGCCGCGCATCGCGGAGCTCACCGCGCGGCTGGACACCGTCACCAGGCGCGCTGCGCAGGCACCGTCGCCCGACCGCGCCGCAGACGTGGTGGTCACCGGTGACGTCCGGGTGGACCGGCGCGCGCGCATCGTCGAGGTGGACGGGGTGGACATCGGGCTGACGCAGAAGGAGTTCGCACTGGTGGAGGTGCTCGTCGAGCGGCCGGGGTCCGCGGTGAGCAGGCAGCAGCTGATGGACCGGGTCTGGGGCGACGCGTTCGTCGCCGTCTCACGGTCGCTGGACGTGCACATGACCGGTCTGCGATCGAAGCTGAACCGTCCGGGACTGATCACGACGATCAGAGGATTCGGTTACCGGTGGGGTTCGTGACGGGAAGGGAGACCCCGCGATGCGCCGACGTCTGCTCGCCGCGCTGACGGGGTTCGCCGCCCTCGCGGTGCTGGCGTTCGCGGTGCCGCTGACGCTGACCGTCGCCACCAACCGCACGCAACAGCTCGTGCTGGCGCGCAGCGGGGACGCGGACAGGTTCGCCTTGCTCTCCGGTGACGCGGTGGGATCGGGTGACCCGAGAGCCCTTGCCGACGAGGTGGCGCGGTACTCGGAGCTCTACTCCGAGGGAGTGCTCGTCGTCGACGCGCGGGGCGCCGTGGTGGTCGAGGCCGGCCTCGAGCGGAGCGAGCCCGCCATCGGTGACGCCGTCGCGGCCGCCCGCCGTAACCAGCGGCCCGCCGTGACCGACCGGCTGATGCCGTGGAGCGCGCCCGCCATGCTGGTGGCCCGGCCGGTCGGCACCGGCGTCCAGGTGGACGGCGCGGTGGTGATCGAGGCGTCCACCGAACGCGCGCGAACGGACATCACGCGGGCGTGGGCGGTGATCGCGGCCGGAGCGGTGGTCGCGATGGCCGTGTTCACGGCCCTGGCGCTGGTGTTGAGCCGGTGGGTCCTGCGACCGCTCGGGGAACTGTCCGACGGGGTCGCAGCGCTGACCGCGACCCTGCCTGCCCCGCGGCACGGGCAGGGTTCGCCCGCCTCGATCGCGCGGCGCTACGGCGGGCCGCCTGAGGTCCGCGAACTGACCGAGTCCTTCGATGCGATGGCGGCGGCGGTCGCCGACTCGGCCGAGGCGCAGCGGCAGCTGGTGGCGGACACCGCGCATGCGATGCGTAATCCGCTGGCGGCCCTCACGATCCGGCTGGATTCGCTGGAGACCTCGATCCCGGACCGCGCGGCGGCCACCTTCCGCGGCGCCGCCGCCGAGGTCGACCGGCTCACGTCTCTTCTCGATGGTCTGCTGGCACTCGCGGTCGCCGAGAGCGCGACCGGGTTCGCTCCTGCCGAACCGGCCTCGACGGTGGCTGAACGCTGCGATCCCGCGTCGGTTGCCCACGAACGGGTCGACGCCTGGCATCACGCGTTCGCGCGGGCGGGTGTGGAGCTCATGCTGGTCGACCTCGGGCCGTCACACGAGGCGGCGGTCTCGCCCGACGTCCTGGCGCAGATCCTGGATGTCCCCTTGAGCAACGCGTGCCGATACGCGGGGCAGGGGCGCACACCCGGATCACCGTGTCCACGGAGCCGGGATGGACGCGGATCGAGATCGCGGACGACGGGGTCGGCGTGTCCATCGAGGAGGTCGACCTCCTCGACACCCGGTTCTTCCGGGGCACGAGTGCGGCAGGCGGGCCAGCTGGGGGCTCAGGGCTCGGCCTGCCCATCGCGCGGGCCCTGACCCGGGCGAACCGGGGCACGATGACGATCGCCAGGGTCTCCCCGCACGGGCTCGCCGTCAGTGTTCGGCTGCCCACGGCGGACCTGGGACGCGCAGGCAACGCATCCGGCGACGGGTCGGCGTCGTGATCACCCGGCGCGGGTTCCTTGCCCTTGCGGCCACGGGCGCGCTGGCCGCCGCGGCCGGGTGCGGCTCGCGATCGGGTCCCGCGGTCGTGCGGATCGCGTCCGGCGAGTACGGCGGTTTGTATCACGCCTTCGCCGGGCTGCTGGCCCGTGCGGCCGCCGAGACCGACGACCTGCGGATCGAGCCGGTGGTCACCAGCGGATCCCGCGAGAACCTCGACCTGCTGGCCCGCGGTGAGGTGGACCTGGCCCTGACACTCGCGGACTCGGTCGATCCGATGACGGTCGGCGCCGTGGCCATCGGTCGGGTGTACGAGAACTACCTCCAGTTGGTGGTCCGTGCGGACAGCCCGGTCGAGGCGGTGCAGGACCTACGGGGAATGCGGGTGAACCTGGGCGCGGAGGGTTCCGGGGCCGCGCTGACCGGGGATCGCCTGATGATCGCGGCCGGGCTGGATCCCGCCTCGGAGCTCACCGTCACCCACCTGCCGTTGGATGCGGCGACCGAGGCGCTCGAGGTCGGCTCCATCGATGCACTGCTCTGGGCGGGTGGGGTGCCGACCGCGGCATTGGACATTCCCGCCCGCATGCGACTGGTGGACCTGTCCGAGCTGGTTTCGCCGATGAGGGACCGGTTCGGGCAGGTGTACGACCCGGTGACGATCCCCGCGGACGCGTACCCGGGCGGCCCCGCAGTCGGCACGGTCGGGGTCGCGAACCTGTTGCTGGCGGCCGAGGGTCTGGCCGATGTGCTGGCGGCGGAGGTGGTCGACCTGCTGCTGTACCGGGCCGCCGATCTGGTCCCCCGGAGGCGTCGGGCACCCAGTTCCTCGACGGCCGCTCATTGATCACCACCGCTGGGGTTCCGCTGCACCCGGGTGCAGCCGAGGCCTACCGCCGCTGGCACGGGTGAGGATCGGATCGAGGCGCCTCACGCCTCGAGCAGCAGGGTGACGGGGCCGTCGTTGACCGAATTGACGCGCATGTGCGCGCCGAAGTGTCCGGTCTGGACGTCCGCGCCCAGCCCGCGCAGGGCGTCGGCGAACGCGTCCACCAGCGGCTCGGCCACGGCGCGCGGTGCGGCGGCGGACCAGGAAGGGCGCCGACTCTTGCGGGTGTCCGCGAGCAGCGTGAACTGGCTGACCACCAGGATCGGCGCGCCGATATCGGAGGCCGAGCGCTCGTCGTCCAGGATGCGGAGCTTCCACACCTTCGCGGCGAGGGCGTCCGCGACCGCGGGATCGTCGCCGTGGCCGACGCCGAGCAGGACCAGCAGCCCCTGACCGTCCGGGGCGATGCTCGCGACGGTGTGACCGTCGACCTCCACGGCCGCCTCGGTGACCCGTTGCACCACCGCGCGCACTCTTCACATCCCTTCGGGGTCGGGGGTGAGTCAACCCGCATTTGGCCTGGTGAGCGAACTCCGGTAAGCTAGATCAACGGTGCGCCCTGCGTGCCGGTCGTTTCGTGCGTCTGTGCGGCTCGCCGGTTCTCTACCGCGTGCGCATCACCGTAACGGAGAACGATGCCCACCAACGGATCGCGGAGGATATGGCTAAGAAAGACGGGGCCATCGAGGTCGAGGGACGCGTAGTCGAACCGCTGCCCAATGCAATGTTCCGCATTGAGCTCGAGAACGGCCACAAGGTCCTCGCGCACATCAGCGGGAAGATGCGTCAGCACTACATTCGCATCCTGCCGGAAGACCGTGTCGTCGTAGAGCTGTCGCCCTATGACCTCTCTCGCGGTCGCATCGTCTACCGGTACAAGTAACACACACTTCCCGGGCCACATCTGGCCTGGGGAAATCATGTCCACCCACCGGTGGGCGACCACACAGGAGATTAGACAGACGTGAAGGTTCAGCCCAGCGTCAAGAAGATCTGCGAGAAGTGCAAGGTGATCCGTCGTAACGGCCGGGTCATGGTCATCTGCGACAACCTGCGTCACAAGCAGCGTCAGGGATAACCACCTGCACGACTTGCGATCGGCTTGTCCGACGCAACTGAAAAGAAGACCTCTCAGCACCAGCCAGGATGACGGCCAACGGGTTTCGGCTCGAGCAGCACATCCGGGTGCACCCCCGGCACGGAGGCCGGGGCCCCACTGAGTTAGTTGAAAGACGCTCTGAGCGATCAGAGGACACAGGGGACGGACTGGGAGCAGACCTCCGCACACCGATAGGAAATGCCAACATGGCACGTCTCGCAGGTGTTGATCTTCCTCGCGAAAAGCGTATGGAGATCGCACTGACCTACATCTACGGCGTCGGCCGTACCCGCTCCAAGGAGATCCTCGCGGCCACCGGTGTCAACCCGGACCTGCGCAGCAAGGACCTCAGTGACGAGGATCTGACCAAGCTCCGCGAGTACATCGAGGAGTCGCTGAAGGTCGAGGGTGACCTTCGCCGCGAGGTTCAGGCGGACATTCGTCGCAAGATCGAGATCGGCTGCTACCAGGGCCTGCGCCACCGTCGTGGTCTGCCCGTGCGTGGACAGCGCACCAAGACCAACGCGCGCACCCGCAAGGGCCCCAAGCGCACCATTGCCGGCAAGAAGAAGGCGAAGTAATGCCCCCTAAGTCACGCACCGGTCCGAAGAAGACCCAGAAGGCACGTCGCAGGGACAAGAAGAACGTCCCGCACGGCGCCGCTCACATCAAGAGCACCTTCAACAACACCATCGTGTCCATCACGGACCCGGCCGGCAACGTCATCTCGTGGGCGTCCTCGGGCCACGTGGGCTTCAAGGGTTCGCGTAAGTCGACCCCGTTCGCCGCTCAGCTGGCCGCCGAGAGCGCTGCCCGCAAGGCGCAGGAGCACGGCGTGAAGAAGGTCGACGTCTTCGTCAAGGGCCCCGGCTCGGGACGCGAGACCGCGATCCGCTCGCTGCAGGCTGCTGGCCTCGAGGTCGGCACCATCTCCGATGTCACCCCTCAGCCGCACAACGGCTGCCGTCCGCCCAAGCGGCGTCGGGTCTAGCGGGAAGGAAAGGTTTAGAAAATGGCACGTTATACCGGCCCCATCACCCGCAAGTCGCGTCGTCTGCGCGTCGACCTCGTCGGAGGAGACCAGGCGTTCGAGCGTCGCCCCTACCCGCCGGGCCAGCACGGCCGCGCGCGGATCAAGGAGAGCGAGTACCTGCTCCAGCTGCAGGAGAAGCAGAAGGCTCGCTTCACCTACGGCGTCATGGAGAAGCAGTTCGTCCGCTACTACAAGGAAGCGGTGCGTCGCCCGGGTAAGACCGGCGAGAACCTGCTGCGCATCCTCGAGACCCGTCTCGACAACGTCGTGTACCGCGCCGGACTGGCCCGTACCCGTCGTCAGGCCCGCCAGCTCGTCAGCCACGGCCACCTTCTCGTGAACAACAAGAAGGTCGACATCCCGAGCTACCGCGTTTCTCAGTACGACATCATCGATGTCAAGGAGAAGTCGCTGAGCACGCTGCCGTTCCAGGTTGCCCGCGAGACCGTCGGCGACCGTCCGGTTCCCGGCTGGCTGCAGGTCGTTCCGGGTCGCCTCCGCGTCCTGGTCCACAATGTGCCCGAGCGCGCGCAGATCGACGTTCCGCTGCAGGAGCAGCTGATCGTGGAGCTGTACTCGAAGTAATGCCTTGTGCCCCGTGCGCCTTTCCGACAGCCCCGGCTGGGGGAAGGCGCACGGGTGCCGGAGGCGCCATCCATCGTGGGCGTCAAATAGCGGACGTCCGTACAGGAGGAAAACCACATGCTCATTTCTCAGCGACCCACGCTGACCGAAGAGGTCATCGCTGACAACCGCTCGAAGTTCGTCATCGAGCCCCTTGAGCCCGGCTTCGGGTACACCCTCGGCAACTCGCTTCGCCGCACCCTGCTGTCGTCGATCCCCGGCGCTGCTGTCACCAGCATCCGTATCGACGGCGTCCTGCACGAGTTCACCACCGTTCCCGGCGTGAAGGAAGATGTCACCGACATCATCCTGAACCTCAAGGGCCTGGTCGTGAGCTCCGAAGAGGACGAGCCGGTCACCATGTACGTCCGCAAGCAGGGCCCCGGTGCCGTGACTGCAGGCGACATCGTGCCCCCGGCCGGCGTCACGGTGAACAACCCGGATCTGCACATCGCCACCCTGAACGACAAGGGCAAGCTGGAGATCGAGCTCGTCGTCGAGCGCGGTCGCGGCTATGTCCCCGCCGTCCAGAACAAGGCGTCCGGCGCCGAGATCGGCCGTATCCCGGTCGACTCGATCTACTCGCCGGTGCTCAAGGTCACCTACAAGGTGGAGGCCACCCGCGTCGAGCAGCGCACCGACTTCGATCGGCTCGTGCTGGACGTGGAGACCAAGAACTCCATCACTGCTCGGGACGCGCTCGCCTCGGCGGGCAAGACCCTGGTTGAGCTCTTCGGCCTGGCCCGTGAGCTGAACGTCGAAGCAGAAGGCATCGAGATCGGACCCTCGCCCGCCGAGGCCGATCACATCGCTTCCTTCGGACTGCCGATCGAGGACCTGGACCTCACCGTCCGTTCCTACAACTGCCTCAAGCGCGAGGGTGTTCACACCGTCGGCGAGCTGGTTGGTCGCACGGAGTCCGATCTGCTGGACATCCGCAACTTCGGTCAGAAGTCCATCGACGAGGTGAAGGTCAAGCTGCATTCGCTCGGCCTTGCCCTCAAGGACAGCCCGGCCTCCTTCGATCCGACCACCGTTGCCGGCTACGACGCCGCCACCGGTACCTGGAGCGACACGGACGCCGGAGCCTTCAGCGACGCCGAGGGCAACGACCAGGACTACGCCGAGACCGAACAGCTGTAGTCAGCTCACCGGTTCCTTACTAGGAGATTCATCATGCCCAAGCCCAAGAAGGGTGCTCGCTTCGGCGGGTCGGCTTCGCACCAGAAGGCGATCTACGCCAATCTGGCCACCGCGCTCTTCGAGCACGGTCGTATCACCACCACCGAGGCCAAGGCCAAGGCCGTGCGGCCCTACGCCGAGAAGCTCATCACGCACGCGAAGGCCGGCACGCTGGCTCACCGTCGTGAGGTGCTCAAGGTCATCCGCAACAAGGATGTCGTGCACACCCTGTTCGCGGAGATCGGTCCGTTCTACGCGGAGCGCGATGGCGGCTACACCCGCATCATCAAGACCGTCCCCCGCAAGGGTGACAACGCTCCGATGGCGATCATCGAGCTCGTCAAGGAGCAGACCGTCACCTCCGAGGCCGATCGCGCGCGTCGCGTGAAGGCTTCGCAGGAGGCCCCGGCCGAGAACGTCGTGGAGGCCGTCGAGGCCGAGGCGACCGAGGCCGAGGTCGAGAACGCGGACGCAGTCGTGGAGGCTCTCGAGGACGAGACCGCCACCGCCGCCGACGCGGACGAGGCCAAGAAGGACTAACGCTGAACGCGTCAGAACCTCGCAACGAACCCGTCGCCCCCTCCGGGGGTGGCGGGTTCGTTCGCTATCGCCTCGATGTGACCTATGACGGCACCGACTTCTCCGGCTGGGCGCGCCAGCCCGGGCTCCGGACCGTGTGTGGGGTGCTCGAGCAGGCATTGTCGACCGTGTTCCGCGAACCGGTCGAACTGACCGTCGCCGGACGGACCGATGCGGGCGTGCACGCGGCCGGACAGGTCGCGCACATGGACCTCGCGGCGCCGTTGGACGACCCCAGCCGGCTGGTTCGCCGATTCGCGCGGTTCCTGCCGCCGGACGTCCGGATCAAGGCGGTCACCGCGGTGCCCGCCGAGTTCGACGCCCGGTTCTCGGCGATCCGCAGGCACTACGAATACCGCATCAGCACCGCGAAGTACGGCGTCGAGCCGTTGCGGGCCCGCGACACCGTCTCGGTGCCGAAGGACCTGGACCTCGACGCGATGAGCCGGGCGTCGGCCGGGCTGCTCGGCCTGCACGACTTCGCCGCGTTCTGCAGGCGGCGCGACGGCGCCACCACCGTGCGGGAGTTGCAGCGCTTCGACTGGGTTCGCGACGGCGACATCGTCATCGCGCACGTCAGCGCGGATGCCTTCTGCTGGTCGATGGTTCGCAGCCTGGTCGGCGCGATGCTGGCGGTGGGCGAGGGCCGCCGCAGCGTCGAGTGGACGGTCGGGCTGTTGGCGCAGCGCGAGCGGTCGAGTTCGGTGCTGGTCGCGCCCGCGCACGGGCTGAGCCTGGTGCGGGTCGACTACCCGGCCGACGAGGATCTCGCCGAGCGCAACGCCGTCACCCGTGAGGTGCGGGCTGTGCCAGGCGGCTGCTGCGGCGACTGATCGCCGAGTGTGCAGTTACCGAGGCATCGGCCGAGAGGGCGGGTCGGTAACTGCACACTCGGCGGGCTGCGGTGCGGACAACGGCGAGCGTCGGCCGCCGGCGCCGCCGAGCCGGGCGAGCGCGATGCCGCCGAGCAGCCCCGCACCACCGATGATCTGGACGGGCGTCATCGATTCGCCGAGCATGATCCACGAGGCGATGACGGCGAACAGCACCTCGGTCAGCAGGATCAGCGAGGTCAACGTCGGCCCGATCCGGGCGACCGCAGCGCTGCCCGACAGGTATGCGACGACGGTGCTCACGAGGATCAGCAGGGCGAGCGGGACGAACCACGCCAACTCGACCGACCCCAGCGTCGTGTCCGCGGCCGTCACGCTCAGCGGCAGCACCCCGATCAGTCCGACGCAGCCGATCGCGACGGCGCCGACACTCATCCCGGTCGCGGTCAGCACCAGCGGGCTGAACGTGTCGGAGGTTCGGTCCGAGATGACGAAGAAGCAGGCCAGGCAGACCATCGAGATGGTCGACCACGCGACGCCCGCGAGGCTGACCTCGACGGACCCGAACAGGTCGAGCACGCCAACCGCGCCCGCAAGCGCCAGCCCCGTGCCGAGCAGGGTCACCGGGCCGGGGCGCTCGCCCCGAGTCGCCCACGCCCAGCCGATGACCAGTAGCGGCGCGAGGAACTGGATCATCAGCGCGACGCCGACCGAGAGGTACTGCAGCGCCAGGAAGAAGCTGGCCTGAACGCCCGCCACTGCCATCAGGCCGTACAGCACGATCGTCTTGGCGTGCCGGTGCGCGGTGCGCAGTCCGGACGGATCGGCGATCGCGGCGATGACCAGCATCACGACGGCGGCCCCGGCAATCCGCGCGAGGACCGTGCCGCCGGGGGACCAGCCGACACCCATCAGCGACTTGGCGAACGGGCCCGACAGCCCGAAGGTGAAGGCGGAGAGCACGCTCAGGGCGGTGCCGGTCCGGATGGACACGGCCGCACTGCTGCGCATGTCGGTGTCTCCTGTCATGAGTGAAGATCGATCAGTCGAATTATCGCAGCCGGGCAGGGCCCGCGACGCGGCGCAGATCGTGAACGCTGGTGCACCGGGAGGCGAAGGCGACCTCGACCGGCCGCATCAACGCGTGGCACCCGATCGTGATTCGGTGCTGATCGACCTGTCCCGCAACAGGTCCCGGCGGCAATTCGGTGCGGAAATTTGTGGGAACCGGGAGAACGGGCGGCGGTCAGCCCAGCTGCGCGACGCCCTCGATCACGGTCATCACCACGGTTTCGGCGTTGTGCCGGGCGACCGATTTGTTCACCTTGACCCGGATGACGCCGCCGTCCTTGCGCACCAGATCGACGTCGGCCGACAGGCCGAGTTGCTCGCCGTTGATCAACTGGGTGTGTCCGCGATTGTGTTCTTCGATGAGGCTCGGATGGACGAATTGGCGCGGACCCAGGGTGCGTGCCTCGGGCAGTGAATACCCGAGGAGGTCTGCGAAGGCCCGGTTGACGTCGACAACGTGATCGTCGCTCTTGTGCACTATCACCGGCATGTTGACGTTGTGGATGAGTGATCGATAGTGGGCACCACTGATCGCACTCACGGAACTCGAAGACACCCGCGACCTCCCGACTGGTCTGCGCACGCACTCGATCCAACGTTGTGGATCGTTCAACCAATGTGACAGCGGGGGAAGTGTAAGTGCAACGTGATGGGCGACACATCGGGTTTCTGTGTATAGAGCACCGAAGTGGTCTTGCTCCGGTCAGCCAGCCAGTGTTCGGGCGATCACGAGGCGCTGAATCTGATTGGTGCCCTCGAAGATCTGGGTGATCTTGGCTTCGCGCATGTAACGCTCGACCGGGAAGTCCTGGGTGTAGCCGTAGCCGCCGAAGACCTGGACCGCGTCGGTGGTGACCTTCATGGCGGCGTCGGTGGCGATCAGCTTGGCCACACTCGCCTGGCGTGAGTACGGCAACCCGGCGTCGCGTCGTCGCGCGGCGTCGATGTAGGTGGCGCGCGCGGAGTCCACGGCGGCGGCCATGTCGGCGAGCAGGAAGCCGAGACCCTGGTGGTCGATGATCCGCTTGCCGAACGCCTTGCGCTCCTTGGCATATGCGACCGCGTCGTCGAGCGCGCCCTGGGCGAGCCCGACCGCGACCGCGGCGATACCGAGGCGGCCTGAGTCCAGCGCGCTGAAGGCGATCGGCAGGCCCTGTCCTTGCGCTCCGATCAGTCGCTCCTGCGGGACGAAGGCGTCGTCGTAGTGGGCGGACGTGGTGGGGACGGCGCGCAGCCCCATCTTCTCCTCGGGCTTGCCGAAGCTCAGTCCCTCGGTGCCGGAGTCCACCAGCAGGCAGGAGATGCCGCGCGGACCGTCGTCGCTGGTGCGCGCGAACAGAGTGTAGAAGTCGGCGCGGCCACCGTTCGTGATCCAGGCCTTGGATCCGTTGATCCGGAAACCGCCGTCGACGGGCGTCGCCTTGCAGCTCAGCGCGGCAGCGTCGGAGCCGGCCTGCGGCTCGGAGAGGCTGTACGCGCCGATGGTGTTGCCGCCCAGCATGTCCGGAAGCCACCGGGACTTCTGCTCGTCGGTGCCGTGGGTGGCCAGCGCAAAGCAGGAGAGGCTGTGCACGCTGGTCGCGACGGCGACGGCGGCCCACCGCGCGGCGAGTTCCTCGAGCACCTGCAGGTAGACCTCGTACGGCTGGTTGCCGCCGCCGAACTCCTCGGGATACGGCAGGCTCAGCAGCCCGGCCTGCCCGAGGGCCGGGAAGACGCCCTCGGGGAAGGTCTCGGTCTTCTCGTGCTCGTTCACCTTCGGTGCCAGCACCTTGTCTGCGACGTCACGGGTCAGTTCGATCAGGTCGCGGGCTTCCTGGCTGGGCAGCAGGCGTTCGACGGGCACGGCGGTCTCCTCCGGTGAGTAGTACTAGAAAAGATACTGCAGTACTGTTAGAGGTATGGCAACCCGGTCCAGTGCCCCGGCCGTGCGTGGCGCCGCGCGGCGGGCACAGCTGCTCGATCAGCTCGTCGTCCTGCTCTTGGAGGAGGGCTTCGTCCACCTGACGCTCGACGACATCGCGGGCCGGTTGCGGTGTTCGAAGTCGACGCTGTACGCGCTCGCTGACAGCAAGGAGCAGCTGGTTCGCACCGCGACGGTGCACTTCTTTCGGGGTGCCACCGAGCGTGTGGAGTCCCGCCTCGACGGCGTCGTCGGCGCGCGCGAACGAATCGGGACCTACCTGGAGGCGGTGGGCGAGCAGCTCCGGCCGGCCTCGGCCCGCTTCATGGACGACCTCGCGAGCAACGCGGCGGCCCGCGAGATCTACGAACGCAATACCCGGTTCGCCGCCCGACGGGTGCAGGAACTGATCACGGAGGGGGTTCGGGAGGGCGAGTTCCGGGACGTCAATGCCGCCTTCGTCGCCGATGTGGCCGCGACGATGATGGTGCGCATCCAGCAGCGCCGGGTCGCGGAGTCAACGGGGCTCCCGGACGCCCAGGCATATCTCGAACTGGCGACGCTGCTCACCCACGGTCTCGCGGTATGAACCTCTGACCTGCAACTTCACAGTTGGACGAATGTCCGCGACCGCAATCATCTCAATTTGGCATCGCAGCGCGGTTGCGGTTGGTTATGGTTGCCGCATTTCGTGCGATCTGTAACCGGTTCTAGGTCTGGCTATGCATTCGCGCGGTCCCTGGATGCATGGAGGAACAAGAATGTCACATGCGGTGATGCGTCGTGCGGTGGCGGCGGTGAGTGGCGCGGCCCTTGCGGTGCTCGGTCTCGGGGTCGGTGTCGCGTCGGCGGCGCCGGGCTCGGTGACCTGGGACGACGGGAGCGAGCGGATCACCCGCACGATCAGTGACGTCACCCCGGCCGCGGGCGACATCATCACCTCGACGACCGCCTTCGACCGGACCGGTGGGGTTGTCGAGTACATCCAGCAGGTCAAGGACATTCATCCGCCGTGCCTGACCTATGTGGAGGGTTCCGCGAAGGTCGACGGCTCGCCGCGCGGCCTCGACAGTCAGGGCGCCGACTTCGCGAAGGTGGCGGGCAGCTGGGCGCTCTACCCGCACATCTCGCCGAACCTGCGGACCTTCGAGTTCTCCTACAAGGTGGGCGCCGACTGCGCCCGCGGCGTGCCGCTGATGACGACGGTGCACTACTCCGGAACGCTCGGCAGCGGCACCTACGACGGCAAGGGGCCGACGGTGTCGGTTTCCGAGACCGCAACCACGACGGCGCTGACGGTGCCTGCGACGGCGAATGTGGGTGCTGCGGTTGAGTTGAAGGCGACGGTTGCTCCGGCTGCCGCGGGTGGCACGGTGCAGTTCAAGGACGGTGCCGCGAACATCGGTGGTCCGGTCACCCTCAACGCCGGTGTGGCGACGCTGTCGCACACCTTTGATGCTGCGGGTGCGAAGTCGATCACCGCGGTGTATTCCGGTGGTGCCGGTTTCACCGGTTCGACCTCGGCCGCGGCGACGGTGACGGTGTCGGTGCCCGACGCAGCGACCACGACCACACTGACGGTGCCTGCGACGGCGAATGTCGGTGCTGCGGTTGAGTTGAAGGCGACGGTTGCTCCGGCTGCCGCTGCTGGCACGGTGCAGTTCAAGGACGGTGTCGCGAACATCGGTGGTCCGGTCACCCTCAACGCCGGTGTGGCGACGCTGTCGCACACCTTTGATGCTGCGGGTGCGAAGTCGATCACCGCGGTGTACTCCGGTGGTGCCGGTTTCACGGGTTCGACCTCGGCCGCGGCGTCGGTGACCGTGTCGGTTGCCGATGTCGCGACCTCGACTCAGTTGACTGTTCCGGCGACGGCGAATGTCGGTGCTGCGGTTGAGTTGAAGGCGACGGTTGCTCCGGCTGCCGCTGCTGGCACGGTGCAGTTCAAGGACGG
This sequence comes from Rhodococcus sp. MTM3W5.2, assembly GCF_001984015.1. NCBI lineage: Bacteria > Bacillati > Actinomycetota > Actinomycetes > Mycobacteriales > Nocardiaceae > Rhodococcus > Rhodococcus sp. MTM3W5.2. The sequence continues at coordinate 1,526,391 of NZ_CP019572.1, forward strand.
CGCCGCGAACATCGGCGGCCCGGTTGTGGTCAACGGTGGCGTCGCGACGCTGTCGCACACGTTTGATGCTGCGGGTGCAAAGAGCATCACCGCGGTGTATTCGGGTGGTGCCGGGTTCACGGGTTCGACGTCTGCTGCGGCGACGGTGACAGTGTCGGTTGCCGATGTTGCGACCTCGACGCAGTTGACGGTTCCTGCGACGGCGTTCGTGGGTGCGCCTGCGGAGTTGAAGGCGACGGTGTCGCCCGCTCCCGCCGGTGGCACGGTGCAGTTCAAGAACGGTGATCTGGCATTGGGTGCTCCGGTGAATGTGGTGGACGGTAAGGCGGTTCTGTCGCATACGTTCGCTGCTGCTGGTTCGCATGCGATTTCGGCGGTGTTCTCGGGTGCTCCCGGTTTCCTGGGTTCGACCTCTGCGGTGCAGTCGGTGTCGGTTCCGGTTCCCGATGTGGTGACGTCGATCGTGTTGACGGCGCCTGCGACTGCGGATCGTGGTGTGGTGGTGGAGTTCTCGGCGGTTGTGTCGCCGACGCCGAATGGTGGCACGGTGCAGTTCAAGGACGGTTCGACCCCGATCGGTGGTCCGGTGAATGTGGTCGACGGTAAGGCGAAGTTGTCGCACACCTTCGATTCGCCGGGTGCTCATTCGATCTCGGCGACGTACTCCGGGTTTGCGGGTTTCTCGGGTGCGGGTTCTCAGGCGAGCACGGTGACGGTGGCCGGTGCTGGTGGCGGGTCGGTCGGTTCCAGCCAGTTCGGTTCCTGAATCTCTAGGTCTGTTTCGATCCAACAATGCTTTGTGCTGCAAATGGAGGAACTTTCATGTCCGGTCTGATGATGCGCCGCGCGGTGGCGGCGGTGAGTGGTGCCGCTCTCGCGGTGCTCGGTCTCGGGGTCGGTGTCGCGTCGGCGGCGCCGGGCTCGGTGACCTGGGATGACGGAAACGAGCGGATCACCCGCACGATCAGTGACGTCACCCCGGCCGCAGGCGACACCATCACCTCGAAGACCGTCTTCGACCGGACCGGTGGGGTTGTCGAGTACATCCAGCAGGTCAAGGACATTCATCCGCCGTGCCTGACCTATGTGGACGGCTCCGCGAAGGTCGACGGTTCCGGACAGGGACTCGACAGCCAGGGCGCCGACTTCGCGAAGGTGTCCGGCAGCTGGGCGCTCTACCCGAGTATCTCGCCGAACCTGCGGACCTTCGAGTTCTCCTACAAGGTGGGTGCCGACTGTGCCCGCGGCGTGCCGCTGATGACGACGGTGCACTACTCCGGAACGCTCGGCAGCGGCACCTATGAGGGCAAGGGGCCGACGGTGTCGGTCCGCAAGAACGCCTCGACCACGACGCTTGCCCCGGTGTCGGGCGCCACTGTCGGGCAGGCCGTGCAGCTGACCGCGACCGTCGCCGGCGGCGCCCCGGGCAATGTGGTCGAGTTCTACGACGGTGCCGCGAAGATCGGCGAGGGCCCGCTCGTCGGCAGCGCAGTGACGGTCGGCTGGACGCCGTCCACCGCCGGCGCGCACAACCTGTCCGCGAAGTTCCTCCCGACCGCCACGGCCGAAGGCTCGCAGTCGGCCGTCCAGGCGGTGACGGTGTCGGCTCCCGACGCGGCGACCACGACCACGTTGACGGTGCCTGCGGCGGCGAATGTCGGTGCGGCTGTTGAGTTGAAGGCGACGGTCGCTCCGGCTGCCGCGGGTGGCACGGTGCAGTTCAAGGACGGTGCCGCGAACATCGGTGGTCCGGTTGCGGTCAATGCCGGTGTGGCGACGCTGTCGCACACCTTTGATGCTGCGGGTGCGAAGAGCATCACCGCGGTGTACTCCGGTGGTGCCGGTTTCACCGGTTCGACCTCGGCCGCGGCGACGGTGACGGTGTCGGTGCCGGATGAGGCGACGACCACCACGTTGACGGTGCCTGCGGCGGCGAATGTCGGTGCTGCGGTTGAGTTGAAGGCGACGGTCGCTCCGGCTGCCGCGGGTGGCACGGTGCAGTTCAAGGACGGTGCCGCGAACATCGGTGGTCCGGTTGCGGTCAATGCCGGTGTGGCGACGCTGTCGCACACCTTTGATGCTGCGGGTGCGAAGAGCATCACCGCGGTGTACTCCGGTGGTGCCGGTTTCACCGGTTCGACCTCGGCCGCGGCGACGGTGACGGTGTCGGTGCCGGATGAGGCGACGACCACCACGTTGACGGTGCCTGCGGCGGCGAATGTCGGTGCTGCGGTTGAGTTGAAGGCGACGGTTGCTCCGGCTGCCGCGGGTGGCACGGTGCAGTTCAAGGACGGTGTCGCGAACATCGGTGGTCCGGTTGCGGTCAATGCCGGTGTGGCGACGCTGTCGCACACGTTCGATGCTGCGGGTGCGAAGTCGATCACCGCGGTGTATTCCGGTGGTGCCGGTTTCACCGGTTCGACCTCTGCTGCGGCGACGGTGACGGTGTCGGTGCCGGATGAGGCGACGACCACCACGTTGACGGTGCCTGCGGCGGCGAATGTCGGTGCTGCGGTTGAGTTGAAGGCGACGGTTGCTCCGGCTGCCGCGGGTGGCACGGTGCAGTTCAAGGACGGTGTCGCGAACATCGGTGGTCCGGTTGCGGTCAATGCCGGTGTGGCGACGCTGTCGCACACGTTCGATGCTGCGGGTGCGAAGTCGATCACCGCTGTCTATTCGGGTGGTGCCGGTTTCACCGGTTCGACCTCTGCTGCGGCGACGGTGACGGTGTCGGTGCCGGATGAGGCGACGACCACCACGTTGACTGTTCCGGCGACGGCGAATGTCGGTGCTGCGGTTGAGTTGAAGGCGACGGTTGCTCCGGCTGCCGCTGCTGGCACGGTGCAGTTCAAGGACGGCGCCGCGAACATCGGCGGCCCGGTTGTGGTCAACGGTGGCGTCGCGACGCTGTCGCACACGTTTGATGCTGCGGGTGCAAAGAGCATCACCGCGGTGTATTCGGGTGGTGCCGGGTTCACGGGTTCGACGTCTGCTGCGGCGACGGTGACAGTGTCGGTTGCCGATGTTGCGACCTCGACGCAGTTGACGGTTCCTGCGACGGCGTTCGTGGGTGCGCCTGCGGAGTTGAAGGCGACGGTGTCGCCCGCTCCCGCCGGTGGCACGGTGCAGTTCAAGAACGGTGATCTGGCATTGGGTGCTCCGGTGAATGTGGTGGACGGTAAGGCGGTTCTGTCGCATACGTTCGCTGCTGCTGGTTCGCATGCGATTTCGGCGGTGTTCTCGGGTGCTCCCGGTTTCCTGGGTTCGACCTCTGCGGTGCAGTCGGTGTCGGTTCCGGTTCCCGATGTGGTGACGTCGATCGTGTTGACGGCGCCTGCGACTGCGGATCGTGGTGTGGTGGTGGAGTTCTCGGCGGTTGTGTCGCCGACGCCGAATGGTGGCACGGTGCAGTTCAAGGACGGTTCGACCCCGATCGGTGGTCCGGTGAATGTGGTCGACGGTAAGGCGAAGTTGTCGCACACCTTCGATTCGCCGGGTGCTCATTCGATCTCGGCGACGTACTCCGGGTTTGCGGGTTTCTCGGGTGCGGGTTCTCAGGCGAGCACGGTGACGGTGGCCGGTGCTGGTGGCGGGTCGGTCGGTTCCAGCCAGTTCGGTTCCTGAATCTCTAGGTCTGTTTCGATCCAACAATGCTTTGTGCTGCAAATGGAGGAACTTTCATGTCCGGTCTGATGATGCGCCGCGCGGTGGCGGCGGTGAGTGGTGCCGCTCTCGCGGTGCTCGGTCTCGGGGTCGGTGTCGCGTCGGCCGCCCAGACGTCGGCGACGGTGACGACGACGAACATCGTGGCGACGAAGACGTTGCTCGGTGATGGTTCGGTGTTCCCGGGTGAGGTGGTGACCTACCGGACCGAGTTCTCGGTCAACAGCATCATCGATCGGTACCTGAACAAGATCACCGATGTGCATCCGGCCGGGTTCGAGTACGTGCCGGGCAGTGCGAAGGTGTCGGCGGCGTCGACGTCGGCGGTGACGCCGAGCGTGGATGTGGCGAACAACCGGGTGTCGGTGTCGAATTCGCTCAGTGCGTGGATGCTGTCGAAGAACGTGAACCGGACGGTGTCGTTGGAGCTGTCGTACAAGGTTCCGGACAACGCGCCCGCGGGCACGTTCGACAGCGGTCTGACGTTCGACGTGAACACCTTCGGTTCGACGCAGGTGTTCAACCCGATCGGCGTGACGATCGACGTGCAGGGCCCGGCCTCGACCACCACGCAGCTGACGGCTCCCGCGGCCGCGACCGTGGGTGTCCCGGTTGACCTGTCGGCCTCGGTCTCCCCGTCCGTCGCGGGCGGTACGGTGCAGTTCAAGGACGGCGATGTGAACATCGGTGCGCCTGCCAATGTCGTGAACGGCACCGCGACGTTGTCGCATGCGTTCGCCACGGCGGGCCCGCGCAGCATCACCGCGGTGTACTCGGGCGTGCCGGGATTCGCGGGTTCGACCTCCGCGCCCGCGACGGTGGCGGTATCGATGCCCGACGTCGAGACCTCGACGGTGCTCAGCCTCGCGAACGACGCGCAGACCGGCGTCCAGGTGAGCCTGGTCGCCGCAGTGACCCCCGCCCCGGCAGGCGGCACTGTGCAGTTCAAGGACGGCGACACCCCGATCGGTGGCCCGGTGGGCGTGGTCGACGGCAAGGCCACGCTGTGGTTCACGTTCAACACCGCGGGTGATCACCAGATCACCGCCGTGTACTCGGGTGCGCCCGGCTTCAAGGCGTCGACCTCCCAGGCCACCGCGCTCAAGGTCACCGGGGCGAACACCGGCGGCACCGGGTCGCTCGGGTTCGGCTCCTGACCAGCAGGGCCCGGTCGCATTCAGTTCCACACGAGCACCTTGGAGGAATTCTCATGTCTCAGACGGTGATGCGCCGCGCGGCGGCCGCGATCAGCGTGGCGGCAGTTGTCGCCCTCGGTCTCGGAGTCGGTGGGGGTGTCGCGTCGGCGGCGCAGACGTCGGCGACGGTGACGACGACGAACATCGTGGCGACGAAGACGTTGCTCGGTGATGGTTCGGTGTTCCCGGGTGAGGTGGTGACCTACCGGACCGAGTTCTCGGTGAACAGCATCATCGATCGGTACCTGAACAAGATCACCGATGTGCATCCGGCCGGGTTCGAGTACGTGCCGGGCAGTGCGAAGGTGTCGGCGGCGTCGACGTCGGCGGTGACGCCGAGCGTGGATGTGGCGAACAACCGGGTGTCGGTGTCGAATTCGCTCAGTGCGTGGATGCTGTCGAAGAACGTCAACCGGAAGGTGTCGCTGGAGCTGTCGTACAAGGTTCCGGACAACGCACCCCTGGGTACGTTCGACAGCGGTCTGACGTTCGACGTGAACACCTTCGGTTCGACGCAGGTGTTCAACCCGATCGGCGTCTTCGCGACAGTCGAGGCACCGGACACCGCCACCACCACCGGGCTGACCGTGCCCGGTTCCGCGGTGGCGGGCGACGTCGTCCCACTGTCTGCGACGGTTGCCCCTGTCCCTCGGGCGGCACCGTGCAGTTCAAGGACGGTGACACCCCGATCGGAGCGCCCGTCAACGTCGTGGACGGAAAGGCGATGCTCCCGCATTCGTTCGATACCAACGGGGCCACCGAATCACCGCGGTGTACTCGGGCGGCGGACGATTCCTGGCGTCGGTCTCGCCGACCCTGACCGTCAACGTGTCGGGCGGCACCGGGGATGGCGGCGGAACCGGTTCGGCCGGGCTGCCTTTCGGCTCCTGAACACGTGAACTACAGGGCCCCGCCGACACTCGGCGGGGGCCCTGTCGTGTTCAGGAGGGACCGGGTGCCTCGAGAGCGCGCCTGCGACGCGATGACGTGGTTCGATGGGGTGTGGCAATTGCACCGATCCGGCTCGAGGTGATCGTCGGAAGCGTCCGTGTCGGCAGGTTCGCGCCCGTCGTCGCCGATTGGTTCGTGCGTCGGGCGCGCGCGCACCGGGCCTTCGATGTCGGTGTACTCGACCTCGCCGACATCGCGCTGCCCGCCGATCTGTCCGACGGCCCCGAGGCGGATGCCTTTCGCGAACGGGTAGACGGCGCAGCGGCGTTCGTGGTGGTGACCCCGGAGTACAACCACGGGTATCCAGGCGCGCTGAAGAACGCGATCGACACCGCGAAGGAGCAGTGGCGGGCCAAGCCGGTCGGTTTCGTCTCCTACGGCGGGCTGTCGGGCGGATTGCGTGCCACCGAACAGCTACGTCAGGTGGTCGCCGAGGTGCACATGGTCTCGATCCGCCAGACCGTCAGTTTTCACCAGGCGCGCAAGCGATTCGGTCCGGACGGCGAGACCGAGGACGGAGCCGCGATCGACGGTTCCGTCCGAATGCTCGATCAGTTGGCGTGGTGGGCCGAGGCGCTGCGGACCGCGCGCGCCGCCGACCCGTATCCCGGCTGACCGCTGCTCATCGGGCCGGCTGAAGCGGGCGGGTGGCCCTCGGCCTGCCGATGAACGCGGTCTCCTGCGCGATGGTGACCAGCACCAGGTCGACCTGATTGCCGTCGGCGCGGAGGGTGACACGGTCGCCGCTCGCGCCGGGCTGCACGATCGAGATCTGCGGATCGATCGCCGACGCGGGCTCGTGCACGTCGCGTACCCGGATGGTGGTGACCCCGGCGCGCGGCGGCACCGGCTCCACCCCGTCGAACAGAACCGCGGTGAAGGTCGGGTCGAGCCGGGTGGGGTCGTCGATCAGCCGCAACCGGTCGGGGGTGGCGATGGAATCGATCAGCGAGCCCCACACCTGGGGACGGTCCGAGTGGATCTGGATCCGGGCTCCCGTCGCGATGGCGCGGAAGACCAACTGCTGCGCGAGATACAACTCGCCGAGCACGTCCACGTACTCGATCTCGGGCCCCACGATCCGGGCCGTCAGTCCGTGCCCGTAGTTGTCCGAGCCGATCAGCTGCCCGCACCCGGACAGCGGCAGGGCCAGGGCATCGAGCTGCGCGGCGGAGAAATCCGTGAACGGAGTCAGCGAGTCGAGATCGGCCGAGGCAAACGGCAGGTTGGAGATCAGTCCGTCGGCCTGCCTGCCCTGCATCGAGATGAGTCCGGGGAGGTCGAGCCGCTCCGGCAGGGTGCGGGTGGTCATCCGGCAGGAGGCGGCGACCCGGACCTCGCCCGCGCGGGTGCCGGGACGCAGCCGCACGGTCACCGTGGTGCCGAGGCTCGAGGGTACCCACAGCTTGGCCAGCAATTCGTCGGACAGCGCCCGTGGATCGATCGCATAGCCGGTGTTGCACACGCCGGGCAGCGGAGTGTGGGACCAGGAACGGGCGAGCGAGTCGGGCCGTACGCCGCGGGTGATCTGTGCTGCGGCGGAGGTTATCTCGCCCGCTGTGAGCAGCCGAGACGGGCAGCCAGCCTCGGACAGCGCGCGGACGATCCGCAGTGCCGCGACCGATGCGGCCCGCGCGGCACCGGTGGTGCCGCCGCCGCGTCGCGTGACTGCGTCGGACTGGGCGGTCGCGTCGAATCGAACCGCGAGCCACACCGTCCGCTGGGCCATCGCGGGCAGCGGACCCACCAGGTGGTCGTACACCTCGGTGGCGGGGCTGCCCGCGCTCGCGCGATATCCGTGACTGACGATGTCGATGCCATCGAGACTGATGTCGTGCTGGGTCATCGATTCGGCAAGGGCGAGCACCGGCAGCCGGTGGACCGATTCGAATCCGTCGCGGGTGACCTGAGTCAGGTTGCCGGGAATCGGCAGCACCTCGATGACCGCGACCACCGACCCGTCGTCCCAGTGCAGCCCGACCACGGGACCCGACGGGGCGCGGAAGTCGGATGTCTCGCCGAGGCGGCGTTCGCGCCGCAACAGATACCGCCATCCGGTGGCCGCCCAGTCGAGTACGCAGCGTCCGCCGATCGGGATCAGGCCGAGCAGCGCGACGGCCGCTCCGACGGCCACGGCCGGCCACCAGGTCGCACCGAAGCCCGCCGCCGCTGCGCCTGAGCCTGCGCCCAACAGCTGCGCGATGACCAGATTTCGGATCGACACCCTCGGCACCACACGCCGACGCCGCCCCCGCCGTCGAGACACGATCTTCCCCCATCCCCCCTGATCCGTGCGGTCCCCGCCGCTCGGTTCTTCGACAGAACTGTACTGTGTCCCTCCGTAGTGCGCGCCAAACGGGGAGGGATCATGGCAGCACAGCCGACCACGCGTTGGCAGGTCAACGGGTATCGCTTCTTGGTTCGTCGGATGGAACACGCCCTGGTTCGCCGGGATGTGCGCATGCTGCACGACCCGATGCGAACCCAGTCTCGGGCTCTGACCGTGGGGGCGGTCCTGGCCGTGATCGGACTCGCCGGATGTGGAGCGCTGGCGTTGATCCGGCCGCAGGACAAGATCGGTGACGCGCAGATCGTCGTCGGCAAGGACTCCGGGGCGATGTTCGTGATGGTGGAGGACACACTCCATCCGGTGCTGAACCTGGCGTCCGCCCGACTGATCGCCGGCGACGCGGCGACCCCGGTGATCGTCAAGGAGTCGGAGCTCGGCACTCGTCCGCGCGGCGCCCTGATGGGCATTCCCGGTGCGCCATCGGCACTTCCGCACGGTAAGCCGACCGCGTGGACGGTGTGCGATTCCATCGCCTCGGGTGGCACCAAGGCGATCAGGACCGCCGTCGTCGCGGGCGACCCTGAGCTCGGTGAGAACGTCTCGACTCTTGCCGACGGCCAGGCTCTGCTGGTGACGGGGACGGACGGCACCTTTCTCGTCTACGACGGCAAGCGAGCCCGGATCGACCCGAACAATCGCGCGGTGTCGCTCGCATTCGGATTGGACGGAGTCGAGCCGCGGCCGGTGAGCCCCGGCCTGCTCAATGCCATCCCGGAGGCGCAGGCGATCGCGCCGCCCGAGATCAGTGGTGCGGGCGAGCAGCCGGACTATCCGGTGCAGGGCAAGACGATCGGATCGGTGATCCGGGCTAAGGACGCCCAGGGCAGCAAGTCCTACGTGGTGCTGCGCGGTGGGCTGCAGCGGATCAGCCAAGCCACCAGCGACCTGATCCGGGCGTCAGACTCGCAGGGCAGCGCGGAGGCCGACGAGGTCACCCTCGATGTCGTGTCGCGCCCTCCACAGGTGAACGACCTCGCGGTGTCGACCTTCCCGGAGACGGCGCCGGAAATCGTCGACATCGACAGCAGTCCGGTGAGCTGCCTGTCCTGGCAGCCGATCGAGGGGGCCGACGAATCCGACGGGGGTCTCAACGCCACCGTCACGGTGATCACGGGGAATGCGCTCCCGCTCCCGCGCGACGCCGAGATGGTCTCGCTGGCGCAGGCGGACGGCACCGGCCCCCTGGTCGACACCGCATACCTGAAACCGGGTAGCGGCGGGCTGGTTCAGGCCACGGGTATGGACCCGTCCAGCGAACGCAAGGGTGCGCTGTTCTTCGTGGCGGACACCGGTGTCCGTTACGGCATCGAGAACGTGGACGCCGCAAAGGTTCTCGGGTTCACCGACGGGAGCGTCACGGCGCCGTGGTCAATCGTCGGACTGCTCGCCCCTGGCCCGATGCTCGGAAGAGAAGCCGCCTTCCTGGCGCACGACGGGGTCGCCCCCGACGATCAGCCCGTCGACGTCTCGCCGCCGTCCCGCTGAAGCCTGCGGCGCAACGGGAACGAGGCCAGCAGCCCGAGTCCCAGCAGCGCAACGACGCCGCCCGCTCCCGCCATGGCGACCTTTCGTGGACGGTCGTCGGGCGGCGCAGGCGCTTCGGGGATGGCGATCGCGGTGGACTGGGATTCTTCCGCGGGTACGGAACCGGGAAGCTCCGCAGTCACCGCGGCCGCCGGGTCGATGACGCCGTGTCCGACGAACGGATCCCATCCGTCAGCAGGCGAGTGCGCCGTCTGCTCGATCCGGTCCATGACCTGCCGGGCGGTCAACTGCGGGAACCGAGCCCGGATCAGGGCAGCGGTTCCCGCCACATAGGGAGCGGCAAAGCTGGTGCCCTGAACCGAGCCGCCGTTGACGGAATTCGTCAGCCCGGTCGGCTCCGGCCTGCGCGGGTCGAGCGAGGTGATCTCGGTGCCGGGCGCGGCGACATCGACCCAGGGGCCGGGGACGGTGAAGGGGGACGGTGCGCCGCCCTGGTCGACCGAGCCCACGGCGAGCACCTGGTCGTCGTACCAGGCCGGGGTCGCGATCGTGGTCACCGAATCCCATGGATTCGCATGGGGCGTGGCGGGGTCCGGTGGCGGGTTCGATGCCTTGCAGGCCTCGCTGTCGAGGTTGCCCGCCGCGGCGACCACGACGATGTCCTTGATGCGGGCGGCGTAGTCGACGGCGGCGCCGAGCGCCGCGCTGTCGCGGTCGCCCGCGGGGACGCATGCCACTTCGGAGATGTTGATGACAGTCACGCCGGGGAAGTCCGCGGCGTGCCGGATGGCCCGGGCGAGGGTGCTCACGTTCCCCACACCCTTCGCGTTCTGGCCCTCGGCGTCCTTGCGGCCGTCGGTTTCCCGATAGATGTTGCTCGACTGCCGGATGCTCAGGATCCGGGCATCGGGAGCGACGCCCGCGAACCCGGTCTGACCGTTGCGATTCGCGGCGATGATGCCCGCCACCAGGGTCCCGTGTGCGTCGCAGTCCTGGGTGCCGTCGCCGGTGGAGACGTAGTCCCCGCCGGGGATCAGTCCGGGCAGGCGGCTGTGCCGCTCGACCCCGGTGTCGATCACCGCCACCGTCTGACCCCGCCCTGTGCTGAGCGGCCACACCGACTCCAGGTCCAGTGCGCGCTGCGGCGGCGGCACCTGTGCCAGATCGGCGGCCGGCTGCGTGGTCGAGCAGGGGTCCCTCAGCTCGGTCTTTGGTCCGGACGGCGCCGAGTTCGGCGGCACCCGGCCGGGGTCGATCGACGGCGGGGGGACCGCGATCGCGGTCGCCTGACCGAGCGACACCGCGAGGGCGACACCGGCGAGCGCGATCGGGATCCGTCGTGCGTTGCCGCTCACAGGCCGCGCATCATCGTGAACAGCCCGGACACCCAGCAGACCAGCGGGACCACAGCGGCGATGGCCGCGTAGTCGAGCAGTTCGACGCAGCGACGCAGGACCGGCGAGAAGGTCTGGTTCGGCGCGATGACGCCGAGCGTCAGCGCGAGACCCGCTACGACAACTGCGAGCGCGAAGACGCCGACGGACTGTCCGGGATTGGTGACGGCGGCGCCGACGAGGAGCATCAGCACGATGGCCGCACCGCCCCCGATGAGGGGTGCCGCCTGCTCGGCACTGGCGTAGGTGCGGCCGCGGAGCATCAGGACTCCCGCGCACACGGTCGCGAGAATTGTCCCGGGCCAATAGATTCCGCCGTCGGCAAAGACCTTGGCGGCGACCAGGGCGCCCACCGCGGTCAGTGCGGTCATCGCGCAGACGAGGCCGGTGAGGTACTGCCGGGCACGGGCCGCTCGCAGCGCGAGGGAGGCGAACGAGGGCAGCGCGGCATCCGGCTCCAGGGCCTCCTCTTCGATGTCGACCGCCGAGCCAGGTGCGGGCACCGGTGGCAAGGGGAGTTTGGCCGACAACATCGCGATTCGCGGGGCGACCGCGAGCCCGACGAGCGCGACGGCCGCGAGCACCGCACCGATCGCGTAGGTGGGCTGTTCGGTCAGCGTGCCGACCGCGGCGGCGGCGGACACCGGCAGCGCGGCAGCCGCGATCCCGGTGAACAGCGAGAGACCGACGCCGCTGATCCGCAGCGCGAGTGCGGCGGCCGCACCGCAGGTCACAACCCCGAGTAGCAGTCCAGGGGCGCCGAGTCGGCCGGGCACCATCAGGGCGCCCGCGGTGAACGCGAGTGGCATCGCGCATCCGCACAGCACCGCGGCCGCGGCACGGTCGAGGTAGATCCGGCTCACGACGGTGCCTGCCGTGATCAGCAGGGCGGCGACGAACAGGGCCGCGAACGCGCCGAGCAGGCTGTCCGATTCGGCGCGCGCCAGCAGCAGAGCCCCTGCGCCTGCCACCGTGGCGAGAACCGCGACAGCGCTGCCCATCACCCGTGCCGAGAGCGGGGTCCAGCGCCGGTACCGGTCGGCCTCCAGGGCCGCGACGTTGTGCATGATGTCGTCGAACAGGGGTGCCGGGGCGCTGGTCGGCGCGGACTGCAGGACCAGCAGGTCGCCGTCGCGAACTCCGTGCTCGCCGAGGCTGAGGGTGGCCGACAGCGGTGACTGCCCGATCCGTGCCAACACCCACTCGGTGGGCTCGAAGGGCTCGGCGGGTGTGGCGAAGTCGTTTGCGATGCTGTGGCTTTCGATCATGTCGACGATGCCGGGAATGATCAGAGCCAGCGGCACCCCGAACGGGACCGCGAGGTCCACCTGGGTGTGATCCGCCAGGATCGTCAGGCGACACAGGTCGGTGCGGCCACCCCGATGTGCGTCGGCCGGCGACGCATCCACGCGCGCAGCGGTCATTGTTCGTTTCCCCCAAGAAACTCGGTGTGCAGGGCCCCACCTGCACCGATCCTCGCCTAACGGGTGCACTCTACGACATCGGGCACCTCGGCCCGGCGCCGTGGGGCGCGCGCGGGATGGGCTAACCTCTCATGGCTCGAGGTGTCGACCCAGGGGAGTGGGGTCCATTTCGGGATTGCCAAGCGGAATCTGGGGGTGAACGCGCGTGAGCACCGTGCGATTCGTACGTAGGGCGCGCCGAGAGGTGCCGCGCACGCCGGGAGGCGAGCTGAGCCTGCAGGCGCCGCCCGAGATCCCGAAGATCATTCCCGGCAACCTGCTCACCAAGCTGCTGCCGGTGGTGATGGTGGTGGCGATGCTCGGCATGGTCGCCCTGATGTTCACCTCCGGCATGGCCGCCAACCCGATGTCGCTGCTGTTCCCGGTGATGATGGTCGTCTCGATGCTGGGGATGCTCGCGGGCGGGGGCGGAAAGGGCGGGGGCGCCAGGTCGGCGGAGGCGAACGAGGATCGCAAGGACTATCTGCGCTACCTCGATCAGCTGCGCAGGGACGTCTACGACACCGGCGACAAGCAGCGCGCGGCGCTCGAGTGGAGTCACCCGGATCCGAGGTTCCTGTGGACGCTCGCGGGGACCGCGCGGATGTGGGAGCGAAGGGTCGCCGATCCGGATTACTGCCACGTTCGGGTCGGCCGAGGCAGCCAACGGCTGGCGACCCGCCTGATCGCGCCGGAGACCGGCCCGGTGGAGGACCTCGAACCGGTCGCCGCGGTGTCGCTGCGACGATTCGTGCGCACCCATTCGGTGGTCCACGAGCTGCCGACCGCGGTATCGGTGCGCGGTTTCGCCGCCATCGGCGTCGACGGTGACCGCCAGGCGGCCCGGGCGATGGTGCGTTCGATGCTGGTGCAGCTGTGCACCTTCCACGGTCCCGATCAGCTGCAGGTCGCGGTCGTCTGCGGTCCCGACACCGCTCCCGAGTGGGAATGGGCGAAATGGCTGCCGCATTCGCAGCATCCGGAGGCGCAGGACGGGGCGGGCACCAGCCGGATGTTCTTCGGTTCGTTGATGGAGCTCGAGGCCTCGCTCGGGCCGCAGCTGGCCGTGCGCAACCGGTACTCGCGCAACGCTCCGGCCACTCCCGGGGTGGCGCAGATGATCGTGGTGATCGACGGCGGGATCCTGGACGGCGAGTCCATCATCGACGGCGGACTCGATTCGGTGACGGTGCTCGACCTCAGTGGCTACTGCCCGAAGCTCGCGGCGAGCCGCGGGATCCAGCTGGTGATGGATGGCGAATCCATCGGTGCACGAAGCGGTTCCGGGATCGAGATCTTCGCGGTCGCAGATCAGCTCAGTACCCATCAGGCGCAGACCGCGGCCAGGCGGCTGGCCCCGTACCGAACGGCGACCCAGCAGACGACCGATGCGGTCGAGGACGGTCAGCCGGTGGCGAGCTGGCACCACCTGCTCGGTATCCCGGATGTCGCCACTCTCGATCCGGAGGTGGCGTGGGCGCCGAGGACCGCGCGCGAGCGGCTACGCGTACCGATCGGCGTCGGCATGGACGGCTCGCCGGTCGAGATCGATCTCAAGGAGGCCGCCGAGAACGGCATGGGCCCGCATGGGCTGTGCATCGGCGCGACCGGATCGGGGAAGTCGGAGTTCCTCCGCACCTTGGTCCTCGGGCTGCTGGCCACCCATTCGCCGGAATCGTTGAACCTCGTGCTCGTCGACTTCAAGGGCGGCGCCACCTTCCTCGGACTCGAGGGTGCACCGCACGTCGCGGCGGTCATCACCAACCTCTCCGAGGAGTTGGCGATGGTCGACCGGATGAGGGACGCGCTCGCGGGAGAGATGAACCGCAGGCAGGAGCTGCTGCGTTCGGCGGGCAACTTCGCGAACGTTTCCGACTACGAGAAGGCTCGTGCCGCAGGAGCCGACCTCGCCCCGCTGCCCGCGCTGTTCATCGTGGTGGACGAGTTCTCCGAGCTGCTCAGTCAGCAGCCGGAGTTCGCGGACCTGTTCGTTGCGATCGGGCGGCTGGGCCGGTCACTGCACATGCACCTGCTGCTGGCCAGCCAGCGGCTCGAGGAAGGCAAGCTGCGCGGGCTCGACAGTCACCTCTCCTACCGGATCGGTCTCAAGACGTTCTCCGCCAACGAGTCCCGCACCGTCCTGGGTGTGCCCGACGCATACCACCTCCCGGGCACGCCGGGCTCCGGCTACCTCAAGTGCGACTCCGCCGAGATCGTCAGGTTCGCGGCCGCCTATGTCTCCGGTCCCTACCTCGGTGGACGATCGCGGGCGGCGATCGAGGCCGCCGCGTCCCCGATCGACCTGAGGCCGCGTCCGTTCACCGCCGCACCGGTGTCCGACCTGATCGTCGATGTCCCGGCCGCGCTGCCGCCGAGCGACGCGGACACCGCGCCCGAACCGAGCGGGTTGACGGTCCTGGAGACGGTGGTGGACCGTATCCGTGGACGCGGGCCCGCCGCCCACAACGTGTGGCTGCCCCGCTGGAGGCCCCGCCGACCCTGGACTCGTTGTTGCCGAGATCTGTTCTGGTCGAGCCGGTTTCCGCGGTCAGTATGCTGCGGGCGCCGATCGGAATCGTGGACAGGCCCTACGACCAGCGGCGCGACGAGCTCGTGGTGGATCTCTCCGGCTCCCAGGGCAACATGGCGATCGTCGGCGGACCGCAGTCCGGCAAGTCGACGGTGCTGCGCACCGTGATCATGTCGATGGCCTTGGTCCATTCCCCGAGCAGGTGCAGTTCTACTGCCTCGATTTCGGTGGCGGCACCCTCGCAGGCCTGGCAGGCCTCCCGCATGTCGGATCGGTCGCGAACCGCCTCGACGTGGACCGGGTGCGGCGCACCGTCGCCGAGATGAACTCGATCGTGCGCCAGCGCGAACACCGCTTCCGAGAGCTGGGCATCGATTCGATGGCCGAGTTCCGGCGGCTTCGTTCGCTCGACCCGTCCACCGGCGGTCCTGCAGCACTGGGCGTGTCCGAGGACCCGTTCGGCGACGTGTTCCTGGTGATCGACGGCTGGCCCAGCATCCGGCAGGACTTCGAACCGCTCGAGGCGCAGATCGGCGCCCTTGCCGGTCAGGGACTCTCGTTCGGCGTGCACGTAGTCCTCACGGCGTCCCGATGGGGCGAGATCCGCCCGGCGCTCAAGGATCAGTTGGGCACCCGGATCGAGCTCCGGCTCGGCGACCCGTCGGATTCGGACGTGGGCAGGCCCAAGGCATCCCGCGTGCCGGAGGGGCGACCGGGCCGCGGTATGACGCGAGAGGGACTGCACCTGCTGACGGGGTTGCCGCGGGTGGACGGGAACCCGAGCAGCGCCGACCTCACCGCGGGCGTCGCGGATGCCGTCGCGCGGATCTCGGCGGTCACCGTCGGGCGCGCCGCACCGCCGGTGCGAATGCTCCCCGAACGATTCCCGCGCGCCGAACTGCTCGCGATGGCGGCGCCGGGCAGGCCGCCCGCGGGCGACGGCGGGTGTCTCCGGATCCCGATCGGCATCGACGAGGCCGAATTGGCCCCGGCATTCGTGGACTTCGCGGAACAGCCGCACATGCTCACGTTCGCCGACAGCGCGTCAGGCAAGACCACGCTGCTGCGCGGGATCTGCGCGGGCATCATGGAATCGAACACCCCATCGCAGGCCAAGATCATCCAGATCGACTACCGGCGGACCATGCTCGGGGTCGTCGAGGGCGATCATCTCGCCGGGTACGCGCCCAACTCGGTGACGGCTACCAAGTTCATGAACGAGCTCGCATCGATCATGGAGACCCGGATGCCCGCACCCGACATCACCATCCAGGCGATGCGCGACCGGAACTGGTGGACCGGACCCGAGATCTACGTGGTGGTCGACGATTACGACCTCGTCGCCACCTCGAGCGGGAATCCGCTGACCCCGCTGCTCGAGTACCTGCCGCACGCCAACGACATCGGCCTGCACCTGGTCATCGCCCGCCGTTCCGGCGGCGCGGCCAGGGCGCTGTACGAGCCGATCATCGCGCGGTTGCGCGACCTCGTCCCGGCGGGACTCGTGATGAGCGGAAGCCGCGACGAGGGCAACCTGATCGGCACCGTCCGCCCCAGTGAGATGCCGCCTGGCCGAGGCACTCTGGTCACCAGGGCGGGTGCCTCCCTGGTGCAGGTGGCGTGGCTTCCGCCGCTGTGATCGAGGACGGGGTGCTGGCCATCCACCTCACCGAGTCGACGGTGTGGGGGTGCCACGCAGGCGCGTACTTCGATTGCCCGGCAGCGGTGTACGCCGACTCCTTCGGTCTGCGGTTCGGGGACCGGGCCTTCGCAGCTGGAATCGCCGATCCGGAGTCCTTCGAGCCGTACCCGATCAGGTATGTCGACGACGAGTACCTCTCGCTCGGCGATCGGGTGTTCCCGATGGACGAGGTGCTGGCAGGGGTGCTGGGGCATCTGGTGGCCGGACTCGGGGTGCGCACCGCGCCGGATCTGGTGGTGCTCACCCACCCGGCGCACTGGGGTCGCGGTCGTCGGCGGGCCCTTGTCAAGGCAGGCCGCGGCATCGGCAAGGGGGTGCTCCTGATCAGTGTCCCTGAGGCGCTGGCGCGGTGGTCGCCCGAGCCGATGCCGACAGGAAGCGCGGTGCTGGAGGTCGGGTTCCTCGAGACGACGGCCTCGGTGCCCGGTGCCGACAGCGACGACTGCGTACACCGGGCGGAACTGGGCTCGTCGGATCTGCGTGACAACCCGGATGTGGCGGGCGAGTTCGCCGCGGCGATGCGTGAACTGTGCCCCGAACGACCGCCGAGAATTCTGGTGACCGGCGAACTGCCAGGAACGGCTGGACTCTCGATCGTCGATGCGATCGAGGCCGGGTGGGATCTGCCGGTGGTGGCGAGGGTGGTCCCTGGCTCCGCCGCCGCGGCGGGTGCGCTTGCCCGTGGACTCGACGTGGTGGCTCAGGCCCCGGCGGCGCCCGAGACGATCGCGCCGGTGGTGCGACGATCGCGGTGGGACACCGTCGGCCGGTGGGGCCCGCTCGTCGCGGCCGGTGTGCTCGTGGTCGCGGCGATCACCGCGGTCATCGTCGTCGCGGGAGACGGCGATCCTCGCGGATCGGCGGAGCCGGAGACGGAGTTGCAGGCGCAGTCATCCGCGCGCGCAGGCCGGGTGAGCGTGACCGTTCCCCTTGGTTGGCGCGAACGCGTCGACCGCGGCGACGCGGCCCGGGTGGAGCTGGTGCCGGAGAAGGGCGCGGTCGCACGAATCCTGGTCGTGGCGCAGGAACTGACGCCTGGGGCCGATCTCGAGGCGGTGGCGCACACCCTGCGTCGGCGCGCCGAGATGCGGCAGGAGACCTTCACCGCGCTCGAGCGGGGCACCGTCGACGGGCGGCCGGGACTTCTGTACCGGGAGAGCCCGGACCCCGATACCGAGGTCCGGTGGTCTGTCTTCGTCGAGGACGGGTTGCAGGTCAGTGTGGGCTGCCAGATCTCGCCGGATCGGTGGCTCGACCTCGCCGACCCGTGTGAGCAGGCAGTTCGGTCGACGGTGATCGCGGGCCGCTGAGCGTGTGCCTGCTCGCGGAAATTGGTTCGGATTCGATGGAACCGAACGGCCCGGCGCGCGCGTCCAACTATCTGTAGGCGCGGTCCGTCTCAGTCCAGAGGGGGCTGGAAATCCAGGACGCGGACGATTTCTAAGGAGCTGGTCATGAGCGGTCAGATGAGGACTACCACCGAAACCATGGAGACCGCGTCGCGGCACGTGGGCGATGTCAACTCGGACATCCAGGGGCAGCTGTCCTCGCTGCAGGGTCGGCTCGCCGCCGTCAACGGTGCCTGGGAAGGCGCAGCCAAGGTCGCGTTCGACAACCTGATGGTCCGCTGGGACTCCAGCGCCAAGCGCCTCAACGAGTCGCTGCTCGCGATCAGCGAGAACATCAAGGCCAACGGCGTCGCCTACGCCGCGGTGCAGGACGACCACTCGAGCGCCATCAACAACGCGGGCGGCGGCCTCAACATCTGAGTCCCGCGCGCTCGGGCCGGACCCGGGTGGGCGACACCCTTTTCGAACCAGACTGCTTCGATCCACACTGTAGGAGGACCCATGAGCGGGACCATGCGTTATGACTTCGGCGCCATCGACGGCGCCCGGGCGGACATCGCCGCCACCAGCGGCAACATCAACGGCAAGCTGGGCGACCTGAAGAGCTACCTCGCGCCGCTCGTCGCCGAGTGGGAGGGCTCCGCGTCGGAGGCCTACCAGGCGCAGCAGGCCAAGTGGGATTCCGCGGCCAACGAGCTGAACCAGGTCCTCGAGGCCATCGGTCGAGCCGTCGGCGCCGGTAATGACGACATGAACGCGACGAACAACAGTGCGGCCGCCAGCTGGGCCTGAGGTCGGCGCGCTGGTTGCGTTCATGCCATGAGGATTCCCCGGTGGAGGAGAGCCACCGGGGAATTCTCGTGTTCGGGGCCAGGTCATTGATTCGGGTTCGCCGGGCGCGGATACTCGTAGCACCTTCGCCGAAAGGGGCAGGGGATGACGCAGACCGCAGGGGCCGATTCCGGCCGGACGGACGCCCGCCGCGCGCGGCCGCGAAGCTACCTGATGTGCCCCCGACCTACTTCGACGTGGTCTACAGCATCAATGAATGGATGCGACCCGAGGATCCCGTCGACACCGCGTTGGCGATGTCGCAGTGGGAGCACCTGGTCGAGACCTATCGGCGGCTCGGACACGAGGTCCTGACGATCGATCCCGTGCCGGGGCTCCCGGACATGGTCTTCGTCACCGACAGCGGCCTCGTCATCGACGGCGTCGCGCTCGGTGCGCGGTACCGAACCGAACAGCGGGCCGCGGAGGCCGACCACGTCCTGCGCTGGTTCCTCGCCAACGGATTGCTCCGGCCCACCCGGCCCCGGTACATCAACGAGGGCGAGGGCGACCTGCTGGTGGTCGGCGACATCGTCTGCGCGGGAACGGGGTTCCGCACCGACGAGCGCGCGCACGCCGAGGTCGCCCGGCACCTGGGCCGCCGGGTGGTCACCCTGCGACTGATCGATCCCCGGTACTACCACCTCAACACGGCGCTCGGCGTGCTCGACGATCACACCGTCGCCTACCTGCCGCAGGCCTTCGCCCCCGAGAGCCTCGCGGTCCTCCTGGACCTGTTCCCCGACGCGATCATCGCCGAGGAGGCCGACACCCGGTGGCTCGGCCTCAACCTGGTCAGCGACGGACGCAACGTGGTGCTGCCCAGTCAGGCGCAGCGGCTGGCCGACCGGCTCGCCGAGCGCGGATACACCCCGGTCCCGGTGGACTTCTCGGAGTTCCTCAAGTCCGGCGGTGGGATCAAATGCTGCACCCTCGAACTCCGCGGCTATCGCGAGCTGCGGGCGGGCCGATGAACGCGCGGGTGCCGGTGACCGCGGGCACGCTCGCGGAACTCGCACGGGCCCAGGCGCACAGCGCGCACAACTACGACCCGCTGCCGGTGGTCATCGACTCGGCGCGCGGTGCCTGGGCGCACGGCATCGACGGCGTCGAGTACCTCGACATGTTGGCCGGGTACTCGGCGCTCAACTTCGGGCACGGGCACCCACGACTGGTCGAGGTTGCCCGTGCCCAGCTCGGCACGCTCGCGCTCACCAGCCGAGCGTTCCAACACGAGGCGTTCGCCGGGTTCTGCGAGGACCTGAGCCGGCTGTGCGGCAAGGATGCGGTGCTCCCGATGAACACAGGGGCCGAGGCCGTCGAGACCGCGCTGAAACTCGCCCGGCGCTGGGGGTACGACGTCAAGGGTGTCGCCCCCGACCGCGCCGAGATCATCACCTTCGCCGGGAACTTCCACGGCCGGACCATCACCATCGTCGGGTTCTCCACCGACCCCGATGCGCACGACGGCTTCGGCCCGTACGCACCCGGCTTCCGCACCGTCGACTACGGCGACCTCGACGCGCTCGCCGCCGCGGTCACCCCGAACACCGTTGCCGTCCTGATCGAGCCGATCCAGGGTGAGGCAGGGGTGCTGGTCCCGCCCGACGGCTACCTCGCCGCCGTCCGGGCGCTGTGCGACGAGCACTCGATCCTCATGCTCGCGGACGAGATCCAGAGTGGGCTCGGCCGGACAGGTGACACCTTCGCCTGCGATCACGAAAACGTCGTTCCCGACGTCTACATCCTCGGGAAGGCGCTCGGCGGTGGGCTGATCCCGGTATCCGCCGTGGTGGCGGACCGGTCGGTGATGGAGGTGATCCGCCCCGGTCAGCACGGCAGCACCTTCGGCGGGAACCCGCTCGCCTGCGCGGTCGGCAGCGAGGTGGTCCGGCTGCTGGAGACGGGGGAGTTCCAGCAGCGCAGCCGCGAACTGGGCGCCCATCTGCACGATCTGCTCGGGCAGCTGCCTCAGGAACAGGTCTCGGAGGTGCGCGGGCGCGGGTTGTGGGCAGGCGTGCAGCTGGCGGCTGGTCAGCCGGGCGCGCGGGTCGTCTGCGAGCGCTTGCTCGCCCGCCGGGTACTCGCGAAGGACGCGCACGAGGGCACCATCCGGATGGCGCCGCCGCTCGTCATCGAGCGCGACGAGATCACCTGGGCGGTCGAGCAGCTGGCGGACGCGCTCGGCGAGCGGTGAGCCACCGGGTCGGTGGGCGGCGTCACACCGTCACCGGTGTGCGTTCCCCGCCGCGGTCCCGCCGTCGAGACCGACTTTGACCAGGCCCTGACCTGCGCGGTATGGTTCTACGTCGGCGTGCGGTACGGCGCGGCACTCACGTGCCCGTTGTAGTGCGGGTTCTCGGGTCTCCACTGGCCGCCGAGATCATCCGGACCACACGCTGTGGCCAGCAGCTACACGATATGACGAGGAAGTTCTGTGTCTACGTACACCCCGAAGGCCGGAGATGTGACCCGCACGTGGCACGTCATCGACGCCACTGACGTGGTGCTCGGCCGACTTGCCGTGCAGGCAGCGAACCTGCTCCGCGGCAAGCACAAGCCCACCTTTGCACCGCACGTTGACGGCGGCGACTTCGTCGTCATCATCAACGCCGACAAGGTCGCGATCAGCGGCAACAAGCGCGACGGCAAGCTCCTCTACAACCACTCCGGTTACCCGGGTGGCCTGCGGTCCCGCACCGTCGGCGAGGTCCTCGAGCGGACCCCGACCGCCTCGTGGAGAAGGCCGTCGTCGGCATGCTCCCGAAGAACAAGCTCGGCAGCGCCATCGCCGGCAAGCTGAAGGTCTACGCAGGCCCGAATCACCCCCACGCCGCGCAGCAGCCGGTTCCGTTCGAGATCAAGCAGGTGGCCCAGTGACCGAGCAGAACGAGACCGCTGAGGTCGTTGTCGAGGAGACCGTGGTGGAGGAGTTCGACTCCGCGGATCAGCCCGAGATCGTCGAGGAGTTCGAGGCCGAGGCGGCAGTCGCCCCCGCAGCCCCGATCTACATCGACCGCCCGATCCAGACCGTCGGCCGTCGTAAGGAGGCGGTCGTCCGCGTCCGCATGATCCCCGGCACCGGCGAGTTCAAGCTCAACGGCCGCACCATGGAGGATTACTTCCCCAACAAGGTGCACCAGCAGCTCATCAAGGCCCCGCTCGTCACCGTGGAGCGCACCGAGTCCTTCGACATCGTTGCCCTCCTGCACGGCGGCGGACCGTCCGGACAGGCAGGCGCCCTGCGTCTGGCCATCGCCCGCGCCCTGATCGAGGTCACCCCCGAGGATCGCCCCGCCCTCAAGAGCGCCGGCTTCCTCACCCGTGACGCCCGCGCCGTCGAGCGCAAGAAGTACGGCCTGAAGAAGGCCCGTAAGGCATCTCAGTACTCGAAGCGCTGATGTGTCGCCGATGCCGGCCCCCAGGGTCGGTATCGGCACCTGTTCACCAACAAGAGCAGGCGTCCAGCAGTACCGGACGCCTGCTCTTGTCGTAGCAAAGACAGAGGGGTCTGTTTACATGGGTCGGATGTTCGGTACGGACGGCGTGCGTGGCTTGGCGAACGCGGAGCTCGACGCCGAGTTGGCGCTGCGGATCGCGGGGGCGGCAGCCTCGGTGCTGGCGCTCTCCGAGCGGGGCGCGCCCCGACCGACCGCCGTCCTCGGACGAGACCCCCGCGCGAGCGGTGAGATGCTCGAGGCGGCCGTCACCGCCGGGCTCACCGCGGCGGGCGTCGACGTCATCAACGTCGGCGTGCTGCCCACGCCTGCCGTCGCCTTCCTCACCGGCGCCTACGACGCCGCGCTCGGCGTGATGATCTCCGCCTCGCACAACCCCATGCCGGACAACGGCATCAAGATCTTCGCGGCGGGCGGGCACAAGCTCGACGACGAGTCGGAAGACCGCATCGAGGCCGCCATCGCCGACCGCGACCTGATCCCGCGGCCCACCGGCGCCGGGATCGGTCGCGTCCGCACCGCGACCGACGCGGCCGAGCGGTACCTCGAGAACCTCGCTCGCGCCACCACCCACCGTGTCGACGGATTGACCGTGGTGGTGGACTGCGCGAACGGCGCCGCCTCGGCGGTTGGACCGGAGGCCTACCGGGCGGCAGGCGCGCGGGTCATCGCGATCCACGCCGATCCCGACGGCCTGAACATCAACGACGGCTGCGGTTCCACGCACCTCGAAGAGCTCCAGGCCGCGGTGCTCGCACACGGCGCTGACCTGGGCATCGCGCACGACGGGGACGCGGACAGGTGCCTGGCCGTCGACGCCACCGGCGCAGTGGTCGACGGCGACGCGATCATGAGCGTGCTCGCCCTCGCGATGCGCGAGTCCGGCGAACTGGCCCAGAACACCCTTGTCGCGACGGTGATGAGCAACCTCGGCCTGCACATCGCGATGCGTGAGGCGGGTATCGAGGTCCGCACGACGGCGGTCGGCGACCGGTACGTCCTCGAGGAGCTGCGCAGCGGTTCGTTCAGCCTCGGCGGCGAGCAGTCGGGACACGTGGTGCTGCCCGGCTTCGGGACCACCGGCGACGGCGTCCTCACCGGGCTCCGGCTGATGGGCCGGATGGCGCAGACCGGCAAGTCGCTGCGTGAGCTGGCGGCGGTGATGCGCACGCTGCCGCAGGTGCTGGTCAACGTCCAGGTCACCGACAAGGCCGCGGTCGCTTGCGCGCCCGCAGTGCTCGAGGCGGTTGCCGAGGCCGAGGCGTTGCTCGGCGAGGCCGGTCGCGTGCTGCTCCGCCCGTCCGGTACCGAACAACTGGTGCGGGTGATGGTCGAGGCCACCGAGATCGAGATCGCGCAGAAGCTGGCCGACGGGCTCGCGGACCGCGTCGCCTCGGTCTAGGGCGCAGCCTCCGCGGTCACGTACTAGGGGTGAACCCCGAACCGGACTGGGGTTTCGACTCATCCTCCAAGGGGATACCCCGAGGCCGAAATCAACCCTCAGCGCGATGCGGTGAGGACATCGACTCCCGAATAGTGGAGGACAACGCAGCGAGCCGCTGCACCGTCCGACGAAAGGGAGCACCATGACCACCCAGACCACCAGCCGTCGCCTGACCCGTGCCCGTACCGGGAACATCTTCGGCGGCGTCTGCGCCGGCCTCGCCCAGTATCTCGGCTGGAAGCCGTGGCTGGTGCGAGCACTCTTCGTCGCCTCCTGCCTGCTGCCGGGCCCGCAGTTCCTCATCTACCTGGCGATGTGGATCTTCATCCCGAAGAGCGAGTTCTGAGCGGGGGTCCCGCTACCTACGGTTGCGTACTGAATCTCTTGTCGGGCAGGCTTCTTTGCGAATCGACGACTAGGGAGGGTTCGGCGAGATGGGTCACTACAAGAGCAACGTGCGCGATATTGAGTTCAACCTGTTCGAGGTGCTCGGGATCGGAAAACTGCTCGACGGTGGTGCCTACGGTGACCTCGACGCCGACACCGTGCGCAACATCCTCGCGGAGGTCGCGAGGCTGGCAGAGGGCCCGGTCGCCGCGTCCTTCGCCGACGCGGATCGCCATCCCGTCGAGTTCGACGCCCAGAATCACGCGATCGTCGTCCCCGTTCCACTGCGCAAGACGGTCGAGGCGGTGAACGAGGCGGGGTGGTCGCGACTCGGCCTGCCCGAGGGCATGGGCGGTGTGCCCGCTCCGGCCCCGCTGGTCTGGGCGATCGGCGAGATGCTGGTCGCCGCGAACGGGTCGGCGAGCTTCTTCAACATGGGACCGTTGATGGCCAGCGTGCTCTACACCGTCGGGACCGAACGGCAGAAGCATTGGGCCAAGGCCGGATTCGAGCGTGGGTGGGCCGGCACCATGGTGCTGACCGAACCGGACGCCGGATCCGACGTCGGTGCGGGCCGCACGAAGGCGATCCAGCAGGCCGACGGCACCTGGCACATCGAGGGCGTCAAACGGTTCATCTCCGGCGGCGACGTCGGTGACACCGCCGAGAACCTGTTCCACCTGGTGCTGGCCCGTCCCGAGGGTGCGGGCCCGGGAACCAAGGGGCTGAGCCTGTTCTACGTCCCGAAGGTCCATTTCGATCCGGACACCCTCGAACTCGGCGAACGCAACGGCGTGTACGTCACCGGTGTCGAGCACAAGATGGGCATCAAGTCCTCACCCACGTGCGAGCTGACCTTCGGAGCCACCGTACCGGCCGTCGGCTGGCTCGTCGGCGACGTACACGATGGCATCGCCCAGATGTTCCAGGTGATCGAGAACGCTCGAATGATGGTGGGCACCAAGGCAGCAGGGACGCTGTCCACCGGATACCTGAACGCCCTGGCCT
This sequence comes from Rhodococcus sp. MTM3W5.2, assembly GCF_001984015.1. Classification (NCBI taxonomy): domain Bacteria; kingdom Bacillati; phylum Actinomycetota; class Actinomycetes; order Mycobacteriales; family Nocardiaceae; genus Rhodococcus; species Rhodococcus sp. MTM3W5.2. The sequence goes on from NZ_CP019572.1 coordinate 1,551,602, forward strand.
ACGCCAAGGAGCGCGTGCAGGGCGCGGACCTCACCGAGATGACGGACAAGTCCGCACCCCGGGTGACCATCACCCACCATCCCGACGTCCGCCGCAGCCTTGCCATGCAGAAGGCGTACGCGGAGGGCCTGCGCGCCGTGTATCTCTACACCGCGGCGCATCAGAACGCCGATGTGGCCGAGTTGGTGTCCGGTGCCGACGCCGAGCTCGCCGAGCGGGTGAACGATCTGCTGCTGCCGATCGTCAAGGGCGTCGGCTCCGAGAGGGCCTACGAGCTGCTCACCGAGAGCCTGCAGACCCTCGGTGGTTCCGGCTACCTGCAGGACTATCCGATCGAGCAGTACATCCGCGATGCCAAGATCGACACCCTCTACGAGGGCACAACGGCGATCCAGGCACAGGACTTCTTCTTCCGGAAGATCGCCCGCGACCGCGGGGTCGCGCTCGCCCACGTGGCGGGCCAGGTGCGCCAGTTCATCGACAGCGCCGCGGGCAACGGCCGCCTCAAGACCGAACGGGCGTTGCTCGAGACCGCGCTGACCGACGTGCAGGAGATGGCGGGGATCCTGACCGGCTACCTGATGGCCTCCCAGCAGCAGCCGTCCGAGTTGTACAAGGTCGGACTCGGCTCGGTGCGCTTCCTGTACGCCGTGGGAGACCTGCTCATCGCGTGGCGTCTGCTGGCGCAGGCCGAGGTGGCGCTGGCCGCCCTCGACGGCGACGCACCGGCCAAGGACCGGTCGTTCTATCGCGGCAAGGTCGCGGTCGCGTCGTTCTTCGCCAAGAACGTGCTGCCGCACCTGGCCGCGACGAAGGTGATCCTCGAGACGATCGACAACGAGATCATGGAGCTGGAGGAAGAGGCGTTCTAGAGCCATCGGCAGGAGGCGTGATGCCCGATCGGCTGATCACCGTCACGGCGCCGACCAAGGCCGCGCGCTTCGCCCACCCCGAGCAGTCGTCCTCCGACGTCGTATACGCGCCGTTGCACGATCTGGTGGGTGGCGCGACGGCTCGCTATCTTTGTGCCCGCATGAGCAGCCCGGCGGGTACCGCGACGCTCGAGTTGTGAGCCTGCCGCCGGAGGGAACCGAACGGGCCTCGGCTGCGTCTGTACTCCTGACAGGTGTATTCGGCGGGGGAGTCGTGGTGGGGGAACGCTTCGAACTGGACGCGGCGGCGCTGCGAACCGTCACGGCGGGGTTCCTCACCTCCGCGGCAGCGCTGGACGCGGCGGTGGCGGCGCTGCGGAGCCGTGACGAACGGCTCGCCGGTCCCGTGCTGGCCTGGGCGGAGGCGACGAGGTCGAACGCGCACCGGCTGGAACGGACGACCGCAGCGTATGCGTGGCAGGAACGAGAGAACGCCTGCACCGTCGGCGGGGCGGACCGATGAATCCGGCCGCGTCGGACGAGCTGGCGTACTTCGCCCGGTTCCTGCCGCGGCTGGGGTCCGTGACCGAGCCGTCGATCGACTATCACCAGCTCAGCGAGCGGTATTTCGGACTCACCGTGAGCGATCTCGCGGCGCTGCGCGCGGACGCGGACGTCGTCGGGGCCGCGGTCGACACGATGCGCGCGCAATGCGACGCCCAGCATCAGCTGATCCTCGGCCTCGCGGCCGGGTGGGAGGGCGCCGCTGCCGACGCGGCGCTGGCGTCGCTCCACGCCGACCTCGATCGCGCCCGCGCCAGCACCGAGGCCATGGCAGGCGTGCACGCCGCCCTGCTTGCGGCCTCCGATGTCATCGCGACGGTGGTCGCCGCGAACGCCACCGTGATGGGCGAACTCGACGCGACGCAGATCGGCGGGCGCACCCCGGCGGAGGTCGACCTGATGATCGCGCTCGCGCGGCTCGAGCCCGGCGACCACGCGTGGGGTCTGTTGCGGCAGGCAGCGGGTCTGTTCTCCGAGCTGACCCCGATGATCCCGTCCGTGATGCGATCCGGGGCGCTGGTCGGCGACCGGCTTCTCGACGTCGCCGTCGACCTTGCCTCGACGTGGCTGAGTGAGGTGTTCGTGCCGCACGTGCAGGCGCAGCTCGCGGGCGTCCTCGAGCTGTGCGACGCGACGGCGAGGGCGATCGACGGCGCGCACCGGTTGGTCTCGGACGCAATGGAACTCGCCGTTTCCGATCCGGACGGATTCGGTGCGGTCGACCGGGTGGCCGATCCCGTCGCCGGATTCACCCCTGCGGCTCCCGCGCAGTCGCCCGTTGCGCTGGTGACGGCCGCCGAACCGACGGTGACGATGGTCGTCGTCGAGACCGCCGAGGGCCAGACCCTGCAGCTGGTGCGGGACGATGGCGAGCCGAGGACCTTCCGTGTCGAGATCGGCGCCGACGGTGAGCCGTACCTGTGCGAATGCGGTTCGCGGGCACACGAATCCGCGCCGCTCACGGACCCGCAGGAACCGCATGCGTCCCCCGATCTCGCCGCGGACCAGGAGGATCACCCGGTGCCCGAATCCCCGGTGTCGGAGGCCCCGGCGCCCGCATTGCCGCCCGCACCCACCCCGCGTGAGGCCCGCGACGGCAGGTCGAAGGCCCCCGCGTCGACCATCGACGAGCACCCGGCAGGCCCGGTGCCGGAATCGGGGGCCGAACTGGCCGAGGCCGGTCCGCTGTGAGGAACCGGCTCACGGCGGAGTCGGTGCTCGCCGAGCATTCCGCCGCGCTCGAGCGGATCCGGGGCGGCATCGCGGACGCGAACCTCGCAGCCGAGGCGCGTTCGCGTCAATTGTGTTCCGCGGCAGTGGGCTCACCGGCCGCGGAGACGGATCCGGCCGACGGCTACCCGGTGAGCTGGCTCGTCTGATCGGCGGCCAGCTCGACGGCCAGGGAGCCGGGGAGGTGGGCGCCGGGCAGCGCGAACTGTTCGTACTGGGTCTCGCCGAGCAGGTGGTAGAGCAGGTATCCGGTCAGCAGCGCGCGGGTCGTCTTCTGCGTCCTGCGCTCGGATCCGCCGAGCCCGAGCGCGCCGAGCAGCCTGCGGCCCTCGGGGAGGCCGCTGGCGGAGCCGCCGTCGACCGTCCGCAGGATCGCTTGACCGCCCCAGGCCTCGGCGATCGAGCGGGCATTGCAGTTCAGCGAATCGATGTCCTCGTCGCCCGCGATGATCAGCCCGGGACCGGCGAGTGCGGCGGCAGATTTCTCGGCCGACGGCGAGGTCGGTGCCGGGAACAGTGCGGCGACGGCCGCGGCGGGGCCGTGCTGGGCGGCCGCGATCACCGCCGCGCTCGCCCCCATGCCGTGGCCGGCGTAGGCGACCCGGGTCGCGTCGACGCTGATCTTCCCGGGGCCGAGGCGGACGCCCGCACAGATGTCGACCGCGGTCCGCAGATCCGCGGCGAGGCCAAGGTGTGAGGGGACCGGCGTGCGCTGGGTGGCGGGTGCGGCCACGACCAGGCCCCAGGACGCGAGGTGGGTGAGGGTCTGGGCGTACCGGTCGACGCCGGTCATCCAGCCGTGTGCGAACGCGACCGCGGGCAGCGAGAAGCCTTCCGCCGGTGTGTACACCACGCCGGGCTGACCCGCGAGGGAGAGGTCGCCGCGCAGCACCTTGTGCGGACCGCGCTTAGATAGCTGAGAGGCCAGGGTCTTAGGAGTCGGCGCCACGAGGATGACCGTATCCGATGGAGAACCACGAGGGAGAAGCGACAAGTGTTTGGCATTCCGGTACCGGTGCCGCGCGATCTGCCGCGCGCGTTCGAGAACGTGTGCGCTCGGCTCGGGTCGAACGGGCTGGCGGACCTGCGGCCGACACCGTCGGAGGTCGTGGACTCGAACGCCGAGCGCACGATCCGTCGGTTCCGCTCCGCCGACCGTGCGGCGACGGGCGCGCCCCTGCTGTTGGTGACGCCGCTGGCGGCCACCTCCGTCGCCTTCGACCTGCGCCGCGGCTGCAGCGTCGTCGAGTACCTGATGGAAACCGGTCGTGACGTATATGTCGTTGACTACGGCCCGGTGAACTTCCAGGACCGGACCCGCGGCTTCGAGCACTGGGTGGACGATGTGATCCCGGATGCGGTGCAGGTGGTCAGTGACGACGCGGGCGGCGCATCGGTGCATCTCGCCGGCTGGTCGCTGGGTGGGATCTTCGCCGTCTATGCGGCCGCGGCGCATCCGGAGCTGCCGCTGGCCTCACTGACCCCGATCGCCAGCCCCTTCGACCTGCGGCAGGTTCCGTTGTTCGCGACCCTGCGTCCGCTCGACCGGCTGTTCGGTCCCTATACGGTCGCGCCTCTCTACAGGGCGCTCGGGAACATCCCGGCCCCGCTGACCAGCCTCGGCTTCAAGGCGGCGAGCGTCGACAAGTACCTCACCAGGCCGTTCACCGTTCTCGCGAACCTCGACGACAGGGACCACCTCGAACAGCTCGAGGCGGTGGACCGCTTCATGAACAGCATGTACGCGTACCCGGGTCGCACATTCGGCCAGCTCTATCACGTGGTGATGCGGTCGAACGAGTTCGCGACCGGCCACATGGAGATCGGTGGCAGGCGGGTGAGTCTGAGCGACATCGACGTACCGACCATGGTCATCGCGGGCGCTGGCGACGGGCTCGCGCCCGTGAAGGCGGTCCATCACCTCACCGAACTGCTCACCGGGGCGCCATCGGTCGACTTCGGCGCTTTCCCTGGCGGGCACCTCGGCGTGCTCACCGGCCGCGCGGCCCGCGAGACGATGTGGCCCGCACTCGCCGACTTCCTGGCCAGGTCCGAGCCGGATATCACAGCACAATAACTACCGGTTGCGCACCGGAATCGGAATGTCGCGAAAGCATCACGATCGGGGGTTCCGGTCTGTTTGAATTCGCGGGACTTCCCGACTATCCGGACGGTGCACCTTGCGCAGAGCAGCATATTGTCTCGCACTCTCGTTCCTGTTTCTCCTGGTCGCCGGTCCCACCCCCGCCGTAGCGCAACCGGGTCCCTCGGTGCTCGGGGTGGGGGAGTATCCGCGCCTGGTCCGGCTCAAGCAGTCGGGAACGATCCTGGCGTCGATGACCAGCCGCGATGCGCAGGGTTACTTCTCGCCGATCCTCGAGAGCACCGACGACGGCGCCAGCTTCCATCCGATCGGCGCGGTCCGTGACCCCGAGGCCAACTCGGGGCTGTGCTGCAGCACCCTCTACGAGGTGCCGCAGCAGGCAGGGCTGCTGCCGCCGGGAACGTTGCTGTGGGCGGGCACGGTCGGGTACGAGGCGGGCCGCGATCGGCGGATCGCCATCAAGGTGTGGGCGAGCTGGAACGGCGGCCGGGACTGGGTGCCGCTCGGCGTCGCGGCCCGATCCCCGAACCACGAGGGCGTCTGGGAGCCCGAGTTCGTCGTCGATGCGGCGGGCACCCTGTGGCTGTACTACGCCGACGAGACCGAGATGCCCCGGCACTCGCAGGTGCTGAGCAGGGTCTCCTCCGTCAACGGCCTGGACTGGGTCGACAAGCAGGTGATCCTCGCGCGTGATCCGCAGCGCGTGCGTCCCGGCATGGCCGTGGTGACCCGGCTGTCCGACGGGCGGTTCGCCTCGACCTACGAGATGTGCAACTTCGGCGCCGAGTACTGCAGCCCGTACGTCAAGGTCTCGCACGACGGCGTCAACTGGGGCGCGACGACCGACCCGGGGGTCCGGGTGACCACCGCCGACGGCAGTTATTTCCAGCACTCGCCCTACCTGCAGTCCGTGCCGGGTGGCCCGAACGGCACCCGACTGGTGCTCGGCGGCCAGACCTACGTAGGCAAGGACGGCAAGCCGTCGGCGAAGAACGGCAGGGTCCTGCTCGCCAACGACAACTTCGGGGCGGGCAACTGGTTCGAGATCCCGGCGCCGGTGGCGGCGCCGAGCGCGAAGAACAAGACCTGTGCGAACTACAGCTCTCCGTTGCTGCCGGTCGCGGGCGGGTCCAGGGTTCTGCAGGTCGCCGTCGAACTGCACAACGGGGTGTGCACGGCGTTGTTCGGCACCGGGCCGGTCGCACCGTGACCCAGGTCACCCAGCACCCACGCCCTCCCGGTCGGCAGGGGTTCGGCAGCCCAGTACCCTGGTGACCCATGTGCGGAATCGTGGGATACGTCGGCCACCGCCAGGCGCTGGACGTCGTGGTGGAGGCGCTGCGCCGGATGGAGTATCGCGGCTACGACTCGGCGGGCATCGCGGTCCTCGACGGTGCCGGCGGCGTCGCGATCGAGCGTAAGGCGGGCCGGCTGGCCAACCTCGAGGCCGAGCTCGCGGAGACCGGCACCGAGCGCTTCGTCGGCACCACCGGCATGGGCCACACCCGCTGGGCGACGCACGGCAGGCCCACCGACCGCAACGCGCACCCGCACCGGGATGCCGGCGGCAAGGTCGCGGTCGTGCACAACGGCATCATCGAGAACTTCGCGCCGCTGCGTGCCGAGCTCGAGAACGACGGCGTCGAGTTCGCATCCGACACCGACACCGAGGTGGCGGTGCACCTGGTCTCGCGGGCATACGCCTCCGGTGACACCGCCGGAGACTTCGTGGAGAGCGCCAGGACGGTGATCCGCCGCCTCGAGGGCGCCTTCACCCTGGTGTTCACGCACGCCGACCACCCCGACACCATCGTCGCGGCCCGCCGGTCCACCCCGCTGGTGATCGGCGTCGGCGAGGGCGAGACCTTCCTCGGATCCGACGTCGCGGCCTTCATCGAGCACACCCGCGATGCGGTCGAGCTCGGTCAGGACCAGGTCGTCGTCATCACCGCCGACGGCTACACGGTGACCGACTTCGACGGGAACGAGGACGTCCCCACGCGTCCGTTCCGGATCGACTGGGACCTCGCCGCCGCCGAGAAGGGCGGCCACGACTACTTCATGCTCAAGGAGATCGAGGAGCAGCCGGCCGCGGTGGCCGACACCCTGCTCGGGCACTTCGATGCCGGTCGTATCGTGCTCGACGAGCAGCGGCTCTCCGATCAGGAGCTCCGCGACGTGGACAAGGTGTTCGTCGTCGCCTGCGGCAGCGCTTACCACTCCGGCCTGCTCGCCAAGTACGCGATCGAGCACTGGACGCGGCTGCCGGTCGAGGTGGAACTGGCGAGCGAATTCCGTTACCGCGACCCGGTTCTCGACCGCTCGACGCTCGTCGTCGCGATCTCGCAGTCCGGTGAGACCGCTGACACCCTCGAGGCGGTGCGGCACGCGAAGGACCAGAAGGCGCGCGTGCTCGCGGTGTGCAACACCAACGGGTCCCAGATCCCGCGCGAGGCCGACGCCGTCCTCTACACCCGGGCCGGACCGGAGATCGGTGTCGCGTCCACCAAGGCGTTCCTGGCCCAGGTGACCGCGAACTATCTGGTGGGGCTGGCGCTGGCGCAGGCGCGCGGCACCAAGTACCCGGACGAGGTGGCCAGGGAGTATCGCGACCTCGAGGCCATGCCGGAGCTGGTCGCGCGCGTCCTGCAGACGGTCGAACCGGTCAGGGCGCTGGCGCGGGAACTGGCGCACTCGCCGACCGTGCTGTTCCTCGGACGTCACGTCGGGTATCCGGTGGCGCTCGAGGGCGCGCTCAAGCTCAAGGAGCTCGCGTACATCCACGCCGAGGGATTCGCCGCGGGCGAGCTCAAGCACGGGCCGATCGCGCTGATCGAGGAGGGTCTTCCGGTCATCGTCGTGATGCCGTCGCCGAAGGGCCGCGCCGTCCTGCACTCGAAGCTGGTTTCCAACATCCAGGAGATCAAGGCGCGCGGCGCGCGGACCATCGTGATCGCGGAGGAGGGTGACGAGGCGGTGCGCGCGCACGCCGATCACCTCATCGAGATCCCGGCGGCGCCGAGCCTGCTGCAGCCGCTGCTGTCCACGGTCCCGCTGCAGGTGTTCGCGGCCGAGGTCGCGCAGACCCGCGGCTACGACGTGGACAAGCCGCGCAACCTGGCGAAGTCGGTCACCGTCGAATAGATGCGCGTGGCGCCGTCATCGCACGATGACGGTGCCGCCCATCTGCGGGTGCAGGGTGCAGACGTAGGGGTAGGTGCCCTGCCTCATGAACGTGTGGCTGAAATCGCCCTCGGACATCGTCTCGCTGGCGAAGTTGTCCTGCGAGGTTGCTCGCGCGGTCGCGGTGACGTTGTGCTCCACGCCTTCGTCGGTGAACTCCCAGGTGACGGTGTCACCCATGAGTATCCGGGCGGTGGACGGCCAGAACGCCATGTTGTTGATCTCGACGACCTTGGTTCGCGCCTGCGCCGGACCAGCTGTTCCCGCGAGAACCGACGCGACCAGAAGTCCCGTTGCGATGGTGGCGCCGAGTGCGCGCATGGATAAAGGGTAGCCCCGAACGACGGCCATGGCGATACGGTGATTCGATGCGCGACTACTTCACGGTCGACCAGGTGCGGGCCGCGGAGGCCCCGCTGCTCGCCGCGCTCCCCGACGGCGCCCTGATGCGCCGCGCCGCGTACGGACTGACCGCCGTGGTGGCGTCCGAACTACGTTCGCGCACTGGAGGTGTCGCGGGCAGGCGGGTGACCCTGCTCGTCGGCTCCGGCGACAACGGCGGGGACGCGCTGTGGGCGGGAGCGATGTTGCGCAGGCGCGGGGTCGCGGTGTGGGCGGTCCTGCTCGACCCGGACAGGGCCCATGCGGCGGGGCTGGCGGCGTTGCGGGCCGTCGGCGGGCGGGTCGAGGTGGGCGCCGACGCCGATCTGGGCGAGCCCGACCTGGTGGTCGACGGCATCGTGGGGATCTCGGGCCGGGGACCGTTGCGGCCGCCCGCCGCCGTGCTGGTGGCCAGGGTCGGCGTGCCGATCGTCGCGGTTGACCTGCCCAGCGGGGTCGATCCCGACACCGGGGTCGCGGCGGGGCCCGCCGTGACGGCCTCGGTCACGGTCGCATTCGGGGCGCTCAAGCCGGTGCACGCCCTCGCGGCCGCGCACTGCGGCCGGGTGGAACTCGTCGACATCGGCCTCGATCTCCCAGACGCATCGGTCCGGACACCGACCGCGGCCGAGATCGGCGCCCGCTGGCCGATGCCGGGGCCTGCGGACGACAAGTACAGCCAGGGCGTGGTCGGGGTGATCGCGGGCAGCGCGCGCTATCCCGGCGCGGGCGTGCTGTGCGCGGGAGCCGCGGTCACCGCCACATCCGGCATGGTTCGGTACGCGGGAACCGCTGCACCGCAGGTTCTCTCGCGCTGGCCGGAGGTTGTCGCGGTGGACGGGTTCGACGCCGCCGGCCGGGTGCAGGCCTGGGTGGTCGGCCCGGGGATGGGCGTCGACGAGGAGGCGCTGACGGTGCTGCGCGCGGTCCTCGGGACCGACCTGCCGGTGCTGGTGGACGCCGACGCACTCACGCTGGTGGCCGCGGACCCCGGGCTCGTCGCGGGCCGGTCGGCGCCGACGTTGCTGACCCCGCATGCCGGGGAGTTCGCCCGGCTCACCGGGCGCGATCCCGCGGCCGACCGGGTGGCGGCGACCCGCGGTCTCGCGGCCGAGTGGGGGACCAGCGTGCTGCTCAAGGGCGGTGCACGGTCGTCGCCGATCCGGACGGATCGGTCCTGCTCAACGAGGCCGGTGGCTCCGCAGCCGCGACCGCAGGCGCAGGGGACGTGTTGTCCGGCGTCGTCGGGGCCCTCATGTCGACCGGTCTTGCACCGCTGACCGCCGCGGCGATGGGTGCCCGTGCACACTCGCTTGCCGCCAACCTGGCCGCGGGGCAGGGCTCGGTCATGGCCGCACCCATCTCGGCCGATGCACTGTTGTCCCAGGTCAGGGCCGCGGTGAGGGTGCTTCGTGCCCAAGCGGTGCCCTAAATGTGACCTCGTTAGTGATGGAAATCATTTGGCCTTTCGGCGGTCAATGGCAGGATCGTGGATCGTGACCTCCGACTTGTCCGTATGGGACGATCTGCGCATGACTTCCGCGGTTGGCCCGTCCGCGCCGCAAGCGGAAGCGCTGATCGATCTCGATGCGATCGCCCACAACGTCCGCCTGCTGTGTGAACACGCGGGCGACGCCGCGGTGATGGCCGTGGTCAAGGCCGACGCCTACAACCACGGTGCGGCGGCGGTGGCGCGCACGGCGCTCGCGTCGGGGGCCGCCGAGCTGGGGGTCACCACGGTCGGCGAGGCCCTGGAACTGCGGGCCGAGGGCATCGACGCACCGATCCTGTCCTGGCTGCACACTCCGGACACCGACTTCACCGCCGCGATCGCCGCAGGCATCGAACTGAGCGTCTCCTCGCCCCGGCACCTGCGATCGGTGGTCGCGGCGGCCCGTGCGCTCGGGTCAACGGCGACCGTCTCCCTCAAGGTCGACACCGGACTGGGGCGCAACGGTGTCTCGCCGTTCGAACTCGAGGACACCCTCCACGATCTGGCCAGGGCGGAGGCCGAGGGTGCGGTGCGGCTGCGCGGGATGTTCTCCCACCTGGCGCATGCCGACCAGCCGCACCACCCGGTGATCGACATCCAGGCCGCCCGCCTGAAGCACGCCGTCGCCGAGGCCAAGCGGGTGGGACTGCGTCCGGAGCTGGTGCACCTGGCGAACTCGGCCGCCGTGCTGACCCGGCCGGACCTGCGTTTCGACATGGTCCGTCCCGGAATCGCGATCTACGGCCTCTCACCGGTGCCGGAACTCGGCGGATTCGGACTGCGGCCCGCCATGACACTGCAGGCGCGGGTGGCGCTGGTGAAGAAGATCGCCGCGGGCGAGGGCGTGTCCTACGGGCACACCTGGATCGCGCCCCGCGATACCAATGTCGCCCTGCTGCCGGTCGGCTACGCCGACGGCATCCCGCGCGCCCTCGGAGGCCGCTTCGAGGTGCAGATCGGTGGTCGGCGCCACCCGCAGATCGGCCGGGTGTGCATGGACCAGGTGGTGGTGGACCTCGGACCGGATCCCGCGGGGATCGCGGAGGGCGATGTGGCGGTGCTGTTCGGCAGCGGCGACGACGGCGAACCGGTGGCCCAGGACTGGGCCGACGCACTCGACACCATCCACTACGAAGTGGTGACCGGGGTTCGGGGGCGAATCGTCCGGGGCTTCACCGGCAGGGAGGGCCTGCGATGAATCCGTTCGGGAAGGCGGGCCTCGTCGGCGGTGCGGTCAGCGCCGCCGCGCTCGGCGCGCTCGCGGGGTCACCGTCGGGCACCGTCCGGTCGCCCGCCGCGGTGGCAGGCGAGATCGGTACGCCAAGGAGGACTTCCGGTTGATGAGCGCCGACCGTGGCAGCATCGTCGCGGCCGAGGACGGCACGGCGCTCGCGGTCCGGGAGGTCGGTCCCGCCGACGCCCCCGTCACGGTGGTGTTCGTGCACGGCTACTGCCTGCGCATGGAGTCCTGGCATTTTCAGCGGCGCCAGCTCGAGAAGCGTTGGGGCAAGGCCGTTCGGATGGTCTTCTTCGATCAGCGCGGGCACGGCCGGTCCGCGGTCCCTGCGCCCGCGAGCTGCACCATCGGTCAGCTGGGTCGGGATCTCGATGTGATCCTCCAGGCCGTCGCGCCCAGGGGCCCCGTGGTGCTCGTCGGACACTCGATGGGCGGTATGACGATCCTGGCGCTGGCGAGGCAGGTGCCGGAGTTGTTCGGCACCAAGGTGATCGGGGTCGGTCTCATCTCCACCGCGGCCGAGGGCCTGAACAAGACCGGGCTGAGCAGGAACCTGCAGAACCCCGTGATCGACGCGTTCCGGCTCGCGGTCCGCACCTCGCCGGGCCTGGTCCAGTTCGGGCGCGGCGCCGCTCGCATGCTGATCTCCCCGATCCTGCGCTCCGCCTCGTACGGCACCGATGTCAGCCCGTCGCTGATGCGGTTCTCCGAGTGGATGCTCAACCAGACGTCGGTGACCACGATCGTGAACTTCCTCAAGTCCCTTGAGCTGCACGATGAATCGGCCGCCCTGCCGGTCATCGCCGAGCTGCCCTCGCTGGTGCTCTGCGGCGACGCAGACATGATCCTGCCCTTCTCCCAGTCCGAGGCCATGGCGGCCGAGCTGCCGGAGTCCGAGCTGGTGCGCGTGGTCGGCGGCGGGCACCTGGTGCAGCTCGAGTTCCCGATCCGGGTGACGGACGCGATCGACCGACTTGTCGGCCGCTCCATCGCCGAGCAGGGCGATTCCGAACGGACGGTTGTCGGTGGCTGACCACGATCCGCGCACGATCCACCTGCCGACGGCCGAGGACACCGAGGCGTTCGGCAGGCGCCTCGCCCTGGAGCTGAACGCGGGCGACCTGGTGGTGCTCGACGGCCCGCTCGGTGCCGGCAAGACCGCGCTCTCGCGGGGAATCGCGGCCGGGCTCGGCGTGCAGGGCCGGGTCAGCTCGCCGACGTTCATCATCGCCCGCGAGCATCGCGCGGGCGGCGAGCGTCCCGGTGGCGGTGAGCCGGTGGCGATGGTGCACGTCGACGCGTACCGGCTCGGCATCGGCGCCGATCCGGGACAGACCTTCGACGAACTGGACGCCCTTGACCTGGACACGGACCTCGCGGGTGCCGTCGTGGTGGTCGAGTGGGGCGAGGGCGTCGTCGAGCACCTGGCCGAGCGGCATCTGCTGGTGCGGTTGCGGCGCGAACCGGAGTCGGACGTGCGCACGGCGCAATGGGCCTGGGTCTCCTAGGTATCCTCGGTAACCGTGCTCGTACTCGCGGTCGATACCGCCACGCCTGCCGTAACAGCCGGGGTGGTGCGCCTTGAGGGCGACACCCCACGAACCCTGGCGACCAGGATCACGGTCAACGCGCGGGCCCACGCGGAGGTGCTGACCCCGCACATCCTCGAATGCCTCGCGGAGGCAGGCATCGCCCCGGCGGACCTCGACGCCGTCGTGGTCGGGTGTGGCCCCGGCCCCTTCACCGGCCTGCGGGTAGGCATGGCCACGGCAGCCGCGTTCGGTGATGCCCTCGGGATTCCCGTGCACGGTGTCTGCAGCCTGGACGCGATCGCGATCGAGGCAGCGCTGGGACGGGATCTGCTGGTGGTCACCGACGCCCGCCGCCGCGAGGTGTACTGGGCGCGCTACAGCGGCGGTGCCCGCGTGCAGGGCCCGGAGGTGAACAAGCCGGCCGACCTGGAGCCGACTCCTTCCCAGGCGATCGCGGGATCGGCCGGTCACGTCGACCTGTTCGACCTGCCCGTCGAGCCGGTCGAGACGCCGTCGCCTGCGGGTCTGGTCGCGGTGGCCGCGGCAGCGCTGCGTTCCGGCGCGGAGCCCGCGCCGTTGGTGCCGCTGTACCTGCGTCGCCCCGATGCGGTCGCGATCGCGGACCGGAAGAAATGACCGCGCGGATCGTCGGGATGACCGCGGCCGACGCAACCCGCTGCGAGGAGCTGGAGACGGTGCTGTTCCCCGGCGACAGCCCGTGGAGCGCGGAGGCTTTTCGTTCGGAGCTGACCGGGCCGCACAACCGCTACTTCGTCGCCCGTGACGAGTCCGACGCGATGCTCGGCTACGCGGGGATCGCGTTGCTGGGCCGCGGGGCCGACGCCGAGTCCGAGGTGCACACCATCGGGGTCGATCCCGCTCACCAGCGACGGGGCCTCGGTGCGCAACTGCTCGACGCGCTGCTGCGGGAGGCCGATGAACACGGCGGCCCGGTGTTTCTCGAGGTCCGCACGGACAACGAGCCGGCCATCGCCCTCTACCGGGGAACGGGTTTCGAGATCGTCGGGACCCGAAGGAACTACTACCAGCCCAGCGGCGCCGACGCGTACACCATGCGCAGGCCCGCCGCCCGGGTCGAGGGGCAGCTGTCATGATCGTGATGGGGATCGAGAGCTCGTGCGACGAAACGGGCGTCGGCATCGTCCGATGGCACGAGGACGGCACCTGTGAGCTCCTGGCCGACGAGGTGGCCTCGAGCGTCGATCAACACGCTCGCTACGGAGGCGTGGTGCCCGAGGTGGCCTCGCGTGCGCACCTCGAGGCGATCGTCCCGACCATGCGGCGGGCCCTCGCACAGGCGGGGATCGCGAGGCCGGACGCGCTCGCGGTGACCATCGGACCGGGCCTGGCTGGGGCGCTGCTGGTCGGCGCGGCCGCCGCGAAGGCGTACGCCGCGGCATGGGATGTGCCGTTCTATGCGCTGAACCACCTGGGCGGGCACGTCGCGGTGGACACCCTCGAGCACGGCCCGATGCCGCCGTGCGTTGCGCTGCTGGTCTCGGGCGGGCACACCCACCTGCTGCATGTCGAGGACCTGGCGCGGCCGATCGTCGAACTCGGCACCACGGTGGACGACGCCGCGGGCGAGGCGTTCGACAAGGTGGCCCGTCTGCTCGGACTCGGATTCCCAGGCGGCCCGGCACTGGATGCGGCCGCGCAGGAGGGGGATCCGCAAGCCATCGCATTTCCTCGCGGCATGACCGGACCGCGCGACGCCCGTTACGACTTCTCGTTCTCCGGGCTCAAGACGGCGGTCGCGCGCTTCGTGGAGTCGAAGGAGCGGGCGGGGGAGGAGCTCCCGATCCCCGATATCGCGGCGTCCTTCCAGGAGGCGGTGGCCGACGTGCTCACCATGAAGGCGGTCCGGGCGGCCACCGACGTCGGCGTCGACACTCTGGTGCTCGGCGGCGGCGCGACCGCGAATTCACGAATCCGTTCGCTCGCCGAGGAGCGTTGCGCCGCGGCCGGTTTGACCCTTCGCATCCCCAAGCCGCGTTTGTGCACCGACAATGGGGTGATGATCGCCGCGTTGGGAGCACACGTCATCGCCGGGGGCGCCACGCCTTCTCCGCTGACGGTCGCCACGGATCCGGGCCTCTCGGTGACCGTCAGCCAGTCACGGACGGCGAGCGATGGCCGATGAGACGTTCGAGAACCTGCCGAAGGAGCAGCGGCGCAGCCTGATCCGGCGCGCCGCGTACCGCCCACTCCTGAGTGCGGCCGCGTTGGTGTTCGTGTACTTCGTCATCCCGATGGAGAACCTGGAATCTGCCTCCGCGATCGGCGGGCTGGTGCTTGGGCTGGTCTTCGTCGGTGCGCTCTTCGCCTGGCAGATCCGGAAGATCGTGCGCGCGGAGCATCCGGGACTGCAGGCGATCGAAGGCCTCGGGCTGATGCTTCCCGGATACCTGCTCGCGTTCGCGACGCTGTACCACCTGATGTCCCTGTCGGGACCGGAGAACTTCAACGAGCCGCTGACGAAGGTGGATTCGCTGTACTTCACGCTGGTGTGCTTCTCGACGGTCGGGTTCGGGGACATCACCGCGACCACCGAGGTCTCCAGGGCCATCGTCTCGGCGCAGATCGTGGGGAACCTGTTCCTGATCGCGGTCGGAGTCCGTGTCATCACAGCCGCGGTGCGGTTGGGACAGCGTCGCAAGGGCGCCGCGACGTGAGCTCGCGCGTCAGGCCCTGACGGGGGCGGACAACTCCAGCAGGGTCAGCCCGGTCGGCGCCCGGAGTAGGTCGTCGATCGTGACCCCGTCGAGCGAGTCGTAGAACGCGATCTGGGCGCGGCGCAGTGCGCTACGGAGACGGCAGCCGTTGCGCAGCGGGCACGGATGGTCGCCCTCGCAGTTCACGACCTCCTCGTCGCCCTCGAGGGCGCGGGCGAGCGTGCCCACCGAGGTGTGCCTGCCCGCCTCGGTGATCGTGAGCCCGCCGCCCCGACCGCGGCGGGCTTCGACCATGCCGAGTTCGCGTAGCCGGACAACGACCTTGGCCGTGTGCGTGTACGGAATCGACATCTGATCCGCCACCTGACTTGTCGTCAGGCCACCGCCTCCAGGGGAGGCGGCCAGGCGCATCACCACGCGCAGCCCAAGGTCGGTGAAACGCGTCAGCTGCACGTTCCGACCGTATGATACTTGCATCTGAGATGCAACATAACCGTCATGCCCGCGGCGAGACCAGCACCAGTTCGGTGTTGTGATCGACGGATCCGCCCAGCAGCTTCGGGTCGGCGTGGATGTCGTTGAAGGACAACTCGCGGTACAGCGAGGCCAGGCCCTCCTGGCTGAAGTCCCCGTGCCGGACCTCGTACGGGCTGTCCGACTCGACCAGCGTGGTCAGCAGCGAGAGCGTGCCGTCGGTGTTGTCGACAACCTCGATCAGCCGCGCGTGCTGCGGGAAGTCGATGTGCGAGGCGGTGTTGATCTCCCAGAAGCCCTGCGCGGCAGTGGCACCCGGGTGCGGCGTGATCTTGTTCTCGTGGGTGTGCCCGTTCACCCAGGCGAGCACGTTCGGGAAGCGGTGCAGCAGGTCCAGCAGCTCGGCGCCCGAGTGGCGGCGCTCGCCGGGATTCTCGGGTCGGGGATCAGGTTGTCCATCGTGCCGCTGGTGTGGTGGCTGAACAGCAGGAAGTAGGTGTCCTGCCGCGACTGCGTCACCGGGCGGCCGCCCACGTCGAAGAAGCGGCTGCTGCCCGCCTGCAGGGTCTGTTCGATCCAGCGGAACTGGGCCTCGCCGAGGGAGCCGTCGACGAACCCGGCGCGGTTGGTGGAGTCCATGCTGATCCCGATCACGCCAGGCGCGATCTCGAACGAGTAGAAGCCGATGCCGGTCTCGCCCGCGTCGGGGGCGAAGCCGTGCCCGACGGGTCCGGGGCCTGCGTTCCTCGGGTCGAGGTGGGCGGCGATGTACTGCCGCGGGGTGAACGGTGCGCGGTTGCCGTCGGGCGTGACGATGCGCGGCGGGGTGGTGACAGCGGCGAGGATGCTCGGCAGCGCAGCCGGATCCGAGCTCGCGGCGCTGCCGATCGCGCGGGCATGCTCGGAATCGGGCGCCTCGATCTTGATCGAGCCGGTGTACATGGCCTCGAGCGGTCCGATTCCGCTGGGGATGGTGCCCTGGATCGAGTCGTCGTGGTTGCCGAACACGCTGTACCAGGGGGTGCGCAGGCCCGGGCTCGTGACGGGGGTGAGGGCCGCCGCGCCGAGCAGTCCCGGCATCTCCGGGAAGCCGGCCTTCTTGTAGATGTCGCGGATCGGTGACTCGGGGTTCCAGTACAGGCCCGCTCCGGAGTTCTGCACGCCCTCATAGCGATCCGCGGCACCGGTGTTCGGGATGAAGGTGCCGCCGTTGAGCGCGGTCAGCAGCCAGCCGAGCTCCGCGTGCTCCTTGTTGTCGGTGTTGTCGCCGGTGGTCACCACGGCGTCGAACGCGCGGCGGGTGTGCGGGCCGCCGGGCAGGGAGTTGATCCGCGACACGAGCGAGACCAGGCCCTGCGTGGTGAGCGTCTCGTGCGGTCGGAACGCCGACCCGTTGAGCGGATGCACGTACTCGAATCGCATGGGGGACTGGGCGTCGAGGATGTGCAGGTCGGTCAGCTGCACCACAGACGCGAGGGCGGTCCTGCGCTCCTCGCGGCCCGACCGTGCCTCGGCGAGCTCGCCCCGCACGATCATCGGCCACCCGGGGCCCGCGGTGAGCGTCCGGTAGCCGGATCCGCCGACCGGGGTCGCGACGGCTTCGAGCGTGGTGCCTGCGAAGGAGGCGGGCAGCGGGTCGGCCGCGGCGTACCAGGTACCCCACGGCGCCCGTCCGAATGCGCCGGCCCGAGGGTGCCCGCGGCTCCGAGTCCGGCCAGTCCGATGAATGCGCGCCTGCTGATGTTTGCCACGGCGACGACTCTAGGTCACCCGCCGTACACCTTGGATTCACACCGCCGCTTCCTTGCCGTCTCGCTGCCGTCGGCCGCGGCTGCGCGGCCGGGCGATCAACTCGACGCGAGGCGAAGAACGAGCGCGGCGACGGCGAGCGCCGCGTACGTGAGCGGGACGGGGAGGTGCTTCGCGTCGTGAGCGCGGATGTGGACGATGACGGCTCCGAGGAAGTAGCAGATCACCCCGATCGCGGCGGCGACGCCGAGCGGGGCCAACGCCAGGCCGAGGATCAGGCCTGCGGCGCCGGTGAGGAGGACTCCCGCCAGCGAGTTCAG
The DNA here is from genome assembly GCF_001984015.1 of Rhodococcus sp. MTM3W5.2. NCBI lineage: Bacteria > Bacillati > Actinomycetota > Actinomycetes > Mycobacteriales > Nocardiaceae > Rhodococcus > Rhodococcus sp. MTM3W5.2. The sequence continues at coordinate 1,569,436 of NZ_CP019572.1, forward strand.
GCGGTTCTCGGGCACTCCGAGCTCGGCGTACTCCCGAACCACCGGGTCCCGGTGGCTCAGCTTCCGGATGGCCGCGAACCCGAGGAGCGCGGCGAGCAGAACGGTCACGATGACGGTGGCGACGAACATGGTGAACTCCGGTCCTGACCCCCAATCCACACAATTCTCGCATCGAGCACCTAAGTACCCGCCGACCTTGAGCGCTGGCACTCGCATGTATAGAGTGCTAGTTGGCGCTGACCGAGCCTCGGCACCCGCGACGACGGGGCTCGAGTGAGATGCCGCAAGCGAACGAACACACCATCACGTCCTGGGAACAGCCCTGGACGCATACACCCCTGAAAGTGGAGGGCTCATCGTGGCGAGCGTGAACATCAAGCCGCTCGAGGACAAGATCCTCGTCCAGGCCAACGAGGCCGAGACGACGACTGCCTCAGGCCTGGTCATCCCCGACACGGCCAAGGAGAAGCCCCAGGAGGGCACCGTCGTCGCCGTCGGCGAAGGTCGCGTGACCGACAAGGGCAACCGCATCCCGGTCGACGTCAAGGAAGGCGACACCGTCATCTACAGCAAGTACGGCGGAACCGAGATCAAGTACGCCGGCCAGGAGTACCTGATCCTCTCGGCACGTGACGTGCTGGCTGTCATCTCCAAGTAAGCCACTTGCGATCCGCCCCGGCGTCCCACACATGGGCCCGGGCGGATCGCGTTGCGGACCCTCCCAATCCAGGAGTAGCTGAGCAATATGTCCAAGGAAATCCAGTTCAACGAGACCGCGCGCCGGGCTCTCGAGCGCGGCGTCGACACGCTGGCGGACGCGGTCAAGGTCACCCTCGGCCCCCGCGGTCGGCACGTGGTGCTCGCCAAGGCGTTCGGCGGCCCCACCGTCACCAACGACGGCGTGAGCATCGCCCGTGAGATCGATCTCGAGGACCCGTTCGAGAACCTCGGCGCCCAGCTCGTCAAGAGCGTCGCCACCAAGACCAACGACGTCGCGGGCGACGGCACCACCACCGCCACCGTGCTCGCCCAGGCGCTGATCCACGGCGGTATGAAGAACGTCGCTGCCGGCGCCAACCCGATCGCACTCGGTGTTGGCATCAGCCAGGCCGCGGACGCGGTGTCGGAGGCTCTCATCGCCGCCGCCACCCCCGTCGAGGGCAAGGAAGCGATCGCTCAGGTCGCCACCGTCTCCTCGCGCGACGAGGAGATCGGTGAGCTGGTCGGCGAGGCCATGACGCGGGTCGGCGTCGACGGCGTCGTGACCGTCGAGGAGTCCTCGACCCTGCAGACCGAGCTCGTCGTGACCGAGGGCGTGCAGTTCGACAAGGGCTACCTCTCGCCCTACTTCGTCACCGACATCGATGCGCAGCAGGCGATCTTCGAGGATGCGCTGATCCTGCTCTTCCGCGAGAAGATCAGCTCGCTGCCCGACTTCCTGCCGCTGCTCGAGAAGGTCGCCGAGGCGGGCAAGCCGCTGCTGATCATCGCCGAGGACGTCGAGGGCGAGGTGCTCTCCACCCTGGTGGTGAACTCCATCCGCAAGACGATCAAGGCCGTCGCGGTGAAGGCGCCGTTCTTCGGTGACCGGCGCAAGGCGTTCCTCGACGACCTCGCGGTCGTCACCGCGGGCACGGTCATCAACTCCGATGTGGGCCTGACCCTCAAGGAGGCCGGACTGGAGCTGCTCGGCAGCGCCCGTCGGGTCGTCGTCACCAAGGACGAGACGACCATCGTGGACGGCGCGGGCACCGAGGCGGACATCGAGGCCCGTGTCGGTCAGCTGCGTCGCGAGATCGAGAACAGCGATTCCGACTGGGACCGTGAGAAGCTCGAGGAGCGTCTCGCCAAGCTGTCCGGTGGCGTCGCGGTGATCAAGGTCGGTGCCGCAACGGAGACCGAGCTCAAGGAGCGCAAGTTCCGCGTCGAGGACGCGGTCAACGCGGCCAAGGCCGCGGTCGAGGAGGGCATCGTGCCCGGCGGCGGCTCCGCGCTGGTGCAGGCGGGTCAGACGCTCGGTGCGCTGGCAGCATCGCTCTCCGGCGACGAGGCGACCGGCGTCGAGGTCGTGCGCGCGGCGCTGTCGGCCCCGCTGTTCTGGATCGCCACGAACGCGGGCGTCGACGGCTCGGTCGTGGTCAGCAAGGTCGCCGAGGCGCCCAAGGGCCACGGCTTCAATGCCGCCACCCTCACCTACGGCGACCTGCTCGCCGACGGTGTGGTGGACCCGGTCAAGGTGACCCGTTCCGCGGTGGTCAACGCGGCCTCGGTCGCCCGGATGGTGCTCACCACCGAGGCCACTGTCGTCGAGAAGCCGGTCGAGGCCGCCGATGCGGATCACGGCCACGGCCACAGCCACTAGCTCCACCGTCGCCCCGGGTGACAGCAGCGACAGGCCCCGGACGGATCCCCGTCCGGGGCCTGTCGCTTTCTCCTATCCCAGTGGCAGCGAGGCGAACACGTCCGTGGTCGGCCGCTCGGAACCGCCCGCGGGTTCCACCGTGAAGGCCAGCAGTGAGGCGCCGTCCAGGTCGTCGAGCACGGCCACGGTCGAGGGCGACACCTGATCGGGCGACATCATGCCCGCCGAGACCGGCGCACCGGTGCCCGCGATGAGCCACATCTGATAGACCGACTCCGGTGCCGGCGGGGTGACGTCGTTCATCATCAGCACCGCTGCGTCGGTCGACCGGGAGTAGACGGCGGTCGCCGAGCCGCCGCCGGGCACCTCCGTCGAGGAGGTCCGGACGTCCGGGGCGCTCATCACCTGGGCCGCCACCGGTTGCTCAGGCGTCGGTTCGCGCAGCTGCTGGCCGATGACCACGCCGCCAGCGAGCAGCGCGACGGCGGCCGCCGCGGCGCCCACCAGACGCCACCGGGTGGTGGTGCGCCGCCGATCGGCGAGCGAGACCGGCGCCGCCTCCCGACCCTGGCCGGTGCGGGGCTCCCGCGCGATCTGCGTCAGCAGGCCTTCGCGGATGTGTGCGGGCGGCGCGGTCGCGTTCGCGGCGGCGGTCGCCGCCAACGTCTCCCGGCACCAGCGCACCACCGCCTCGAATTCGGCCCGCAGCTTGTCGTCGGAGGTCGCGAGCAGCTGCTCGACCGCGCGGCGTTCGTCCGGGTCGAGGGCGTCGAGGGCGTAGGCGTGGGCCAGGTCGATCTGGTCGTCGTCCATCACGCCACCCCCAGACATCCTCTGAGCCGGACCAGCCCGTCCCGGATTCGGGTCTTGATGGTCGGCAGCGCGACCCCGAGCTGTGCGGCGACCTCGCGGTAGGTGCGTCCGCCGTAGTAGGCGAGCGAGACCGACTCGCGCTGCACCGAGGTGAGGGAGTCGAGGCAGTCGATGACGGCCTGCCGGTCCAGGCGCCCCGAGACCTCCTCGGCGACCTCGTCGAATTCGCTGCCGCGGTTGCGTGACTCGTAGACCACCTCGCGGTTCGAGTGCGACTGTTCCGACCGGACCCGGTCGACCGCCCTGCGGTGCGCGAGGGTCATCAGCCAGGACACCGCGGAGCCCCTTGTCGCGTCGAAGTCGTCGGCGGTGCGCCAGAGCTGGAGGTAGACCTCCTGGGTGGTCTCCTCGGCGAAGCCCGGATCGCGCAGCACCCGGAGCACCATTCCGTAGACGCGGGCGCAGGTCCGGTCGTACAGCTCGGCGAACGACCCCGAGTCGCCGGCGGCGGCGCGGGTCAGCAGGGCGGCCAGCTCGGCCGCCTCGGCCGCGCGCACGGCGAGGGCCTGCCCGACGTCCGCCGGGCAGGCCGCCTCGCCGATGCCGTGATCGGGCTCGGCGCCGGAACCCGTGGACCCCGGGTCCGTCACGACTGTCCGATTCCCTTCATCGACAATCACGTTACTGCGGCATCAACACGGAATCGATGAGGTAGACGGTGGCATTCGCGGTGCTCACACCGCCGCAGATGACGTTCGCGTCGTTGACCTTGAGGGCGTCTCCCGACCCCGTCACGGTCACCGCGGCGCCCTCGACCGTCGGGTGCTGGCCCGCGATCTCGCTCGGCGCGATCTGGCCGGGCACCACGTGATAGGTGAGGACCTTCGTCAGCAGCGCGTCGTCGGTCTTCAGCGTGTCGATGGTGGCCGGATCCACCTTGGCGAACGCGTCGTCGACCGGCGCGAACACGGTGAACTGCCCGCCGTTGAGGGTGTCGACGAGATTGACGTCGGGGTTGAGTTGACCCGAGACCGCGGCCACCAGGGTGGTGAGGAGCGGATTGTTCGAGGCGGCGACGGCCACCGGTTCCTCGGCCATGCCCGAGATCGAGCCGCCGCCCTGCGGCACGGCCTCGGCGTAGTCCGCGCAGCCGGGTCCGACCAGGTTCGCGGCGGGGTCGGCCGTCATCTCCTGCGACATCTGGTCACCGGAGGTGGGGGAGGAGGGCGCGGAGTCGTCGCTGTTCGCGGAGGAACACGCCGAGACGCCGATCAGGGCGACCGACGCGGTGGCCGCGATGGCGAGGGAACGGATACGGGTGGTGCTGATGCTCATGGGACTGCCTTCCCGAGTGTTGTGCGAGTGCCGTCGGGAAGGCATTCGGAGCGGGTGGTGCGGAGGATGGGTCACGCATCTCGGCGCGGCCCAGGAAGCCGGGGCCGCGCCGAAATGCGATGAGATTTATACCGCGATGCGGTGGCGGCCCCTGCGGGCGTGCATCTCACGTTCGGTCTCGGACATGCCGCCCCAGATCCCGTACGGCTCGCTGACGCTGAGGGCATGGCTGCGGCACTGCGCGAGCACGGGGCATTGACGGCACATCTCCTTGGCGCGGGTCTCACGCTGGGTGCGGGCCCGGCCCCGCTCGCCGTCCGGATGGAAGAACATCGCGGAGTCGACTCCGCGGCACAGGCCGTGCATCTGCCAGTCCCAGATATCGGCGTTCGGTCCGGGGAGGTGATTCGGCTGAGGCATGCCATCTCCTGTCCATCCATACACCTGAAGAGCCTCCAGGTCTGAAATCAATTCGTCTCGGCAACGTTAGAGGTTTTGCGGAAAACGAGTCAATAGTTCTTCAAGTGGGGATTTCCATAGTGTTCGCACGAGAATTTAACGTTCCGTTCATAGACAAGGACATGTAGCCGTGATCGGCTGACGCTGCTACGGTGCCCCGGCTCGGCCACGGTGTCCCGTAATGGGTGCTGACGAGTGCTTTTGCTGGTCCGATGCGGTCGGGGGGCGTGGTGCGCGCCCTGTCAGCGTGCGGACCGGCGTTGAGATTCTTGGTTAACGCAATTGCCACAAACCGGACTCTGAATCAGTTGCCTGATTCAATCTTTGATTCAACCTTGAAATACGTCGAGTGTCCGTAACTCTCGACAAACGCGATCCGAATGGGTATTCGGGCGCGGGTGGGTGCGGCGCAGGGGCGCGCGCGGGCCGGCCCTACTCTTGGCCTGTGGGGACACTGATCAACGCCGCATTCGGCGACGAACCCGGGTTGGCCCCGTTGCCTGCCGCCGTCGACAACCAACAGCGCTGGCTCAGGGCGGTGGCTCTCGGTGGGCAGGGGCGTTACGCCGCGGCGCGGACCGAACTCCTGCGCATCGCGCGTGGGCGCCCGAGCCGGGACGTCGCCTCGCTCGCGCTGAGCACGGAGGCCTCGTTGCTCAGGCAACTCGGGTGGCATCAGCTGGCGGCGGGCTTCGACGGACGCGCGCTCGCGGCACTCGGCGGCCCGGCGGGCGAGGAGGAGCAGGCGCTGACCGCCGCTCGATGCGACGCACTGACCGGGCTGGCTGCGGATGCGCTCGGATGCGGTCGGCTCGCGCTCGGTTCCGCCCTGCTCGAGCGGTGCGCGCCGCTCGTCGGGAAGGACCAAGGGCTGTGGCGACAGCGCATCCGCCTGAACTGGGTGACCGCCGAGATCGCGTTGGCGTCGGGGGATCCCGTCACGGCGCGTCGGCACGCGAGCGCGGCCGTCGAACTCGCCCGGGACGTCGACTCGGTTCGGCACCAGGTGAAGTCGGACCTCCTGCTGGCGGCCGCCCACAGTGCAGGCCCGGACCCCGCCGCGGCGCTTGATCTGGGCGAACAGGTGTTGGACCGGTGCGCCGAGCACGGGTTGTTGCCACTGCGCTGGGCCGCGGCGATGCTTGTCAATGGAGTCCGTCCCGGTGCGGATGCGGCGGCGATCCGGGATGAATGTCGACGGCAAATCTCCGACCGCGGTGGCCGATTCAGGGATCTGTGAGTGTCTGTCGCTATCCTTCAAACGTTCCACCGCCAGGTGGGAGCGCTCTGGAGCGGGCGCCACTGTAACGCCAGGAATCACTCTGACGATGACTAATACGAGCGAGGAGTTGGACTCAGCCGTCGCTGCGGCAGCGCAGGGCGATCGAGTTGCCTTGTCTCGAGTGCTCGAGAGTGTTCGACCCTTGGTTGTGCGTTACTGCCGATCACGGGTCGGAGCCGCGGAAAGGGGACAACTGTCCGCGGACGACGTGGCGCAGGAGGTATGCCTGGCAGTGATGACCGCATTGCCGCGGTATCAGGATCAGGGCCGCCCATTCATGGCATTCGTGTATGGCATCGCCGCGCACAAGGTGGCAGATGCCCATCGGAACGCCGGGCGTAACAAAGCCGAGTCGATGGCCGAGGTACCAGATGTCATCTCCACCGACGAGGGACCCGAGAAGCTCGCTCTGGACTCGGAGACCACCCGGCAGATGAGCGCGCTACTGGGAACGCTCCCCGAGAAGCATCGGGAGATCCTGGTCTTGCGTTTGGTCGTCGGTCTGTCGGCGGAGGAGACGGCGCTTGCCGTCGGAAGCACGGCCGGAGCAGTACGGGTCGCCCAGCACAGGGCGCTCGCGAAGTTGAAGAACGAAGTTGCGAAAGCGGGTGAGATGTATGGCTAGGGGCAGCAAGCGTGGTGGGGACCACGAGGGAACGCAGCGGGACACGTCCGGTGCCGATCTCACCCCGGACGCGTCGTCCCTCGGCGACGAGGAATCCGCCGATGCGACCGCCGTCGATTTCGCCGCCATCGCGCGGGACGACGCCCTCATCGACGCGATCGCCGGTGACGGCCCGATCGCGACGAACAGCCCCGAGGAGTTCGAGCTCGCGACCCTGCTGACCGCATGGCGCGCCGAGATCCTCGCCCCGCCATGCCGGCCGAGCCCGATCTCGACCAGGTGGCCGCCGCCGTGGACCGGGAACTCGCGACGATCGGCTCGCCCCGCCGCTCGAATCTGCGGTTGCTCCGGCCCATCGCTGGCGCTGCCGCTGCCGTCGCCGTCGTGATGGCCGGACTGACGGTCTTCTCCTACAACGCCGTACCGGGCGATCCGCTGTGGAAGGTCAAGGAGGTCGTGTTCACCGAGCGCGCCAACTCGACCGTCGCGGGTATCGACACGACCACCAACCTGGAGGAGGCCGAGCGCCTCATCCGCGCAGGCGATCCGCAGGCGGCGCTGGTGGTGTTGGAGTCCGCCCGCAAGCGGGTCGACGACGTGAACGAGTCGGCCAAGCACGACGAGCTGACGGCCTGGAGGGATCGGCTGGTGGCCGACGCCGCCAAGACCCCTCCGACGGCGACCACGCTGCCCTCGGCGGCCGGGACGACCCCCGGACTGCCCGTGGTGCCGGGCGTGACGCTGCCCGGCGACACGGTGACCGCGCCGGTGCTGCCCACCACAGGGCCGACCGTTCCGAGCCTGCCGACCGTCCTGCCGATCGAACCGGGGGTGCCGCCGACTCAGGTGCCGCCGATCACGATCCCGCCGGTCGTCACGACGGTCCCACCGGTTGTCACCAGCCCGCCGGTGGTGCCGACGACGGTCCCGCCCGTGCCGACCACCACACGGGTCGAGCCGCCGACCCAGGACACGCCGACGCCGCGGGACCTGACGTCGAACGTGACCCCCGGCTGATCCGAGCCCAGACGCGAAACGGCCCGACAAGGTGAATTCCTTGTCGGGCCGTTTTCGTCGTATCGGGTTCGGCTCAGGCGTCGAAGCCGTCGCCGTGCAGCGCCTCGTTCATCGACGCGTCCGCGTAGCCGCGGCAGTAGTCCCACGTGACGTAGGCCTCGGGGACCGGGTCGTAGGCGGGCTCGTGCGGGCGCACGGTGCCGTCCACGAGCAGCTGCAGCAGGTTGGCGCGCAGCATGTCCCAGTCGTGGTAGTGATCCTGCTGGCAGTCGTCGCAGCACACGACGAGCCCGCGGATGCCGCGGTGGCCGAGCAGGGCCTCATAGACAGCGAGGTCCGCGAGGTCTTCTTCCACGGCCAGTCGCTCATGGGGGTCGAGGGGCTGACCCGGCTCGATCGCGTCCAGCGCGGCCGACGGATCGGAGGGGTCGCCGGCGAACGGATCCGGCGGCAGACCGGGGGGCAATTGATCACGCACAGGTCCACGGTACGCAGCGCATGCGGGTCTGCGCCAGCCGTCACACGAACCGCGTTCGCTCGCACCCGTGTCCAGCCGATACCATGGTGGACGGGCTGAGGGAATAGTTCGCCCTCGACCGAGCATTCTTCTCAGTCCCGAAGCAATCACGACTTGACCGCGCCGCGGGGATTCGACGCCCCGCACGGCGGCGCACCACAGTTCCAGGAAAGGGTCCCGAGCCGCATGAGTATTTCCGGAGGACACGTGCGTACCGGAGGGGACCGCCCCGACAAGGTTGCCATGCTGGGACTCACCTTCGACGACGTGCTGCTGCTGCCTGCAGCGTCCGACGTGATCCCGAGCCAGGTCGACACCTCGAGCCAGCTGACCCGGGAGATCCGGCTGCGGGTGCCGCTGGTCAGTTCGGCGATGGACACGGTGACGGAGTCGAGGATGGCGATCGCGATGGCGCGCGCCGGCGGCATGGGTGTGTTGCATCGCAACCTCTCACTCGAGGCCCAGGCCGGCCAGGTCGAGACGGTCAAGCGGTCAGAGGCGGGCATGGTCACCGATCCGGTCACCTGTAAGCCGACCGACACCCTCGCCGAGGTCGACGCCACCTGCGCACGCTTCCGGATCTCCGGACTCCCGGTCACCGATGACGCCGGCCAGCTGGTCGGCATCATCACGAACCGGGACATGCGCTTCGAGGTGGACCAGAATCGGCCGGTCGCCGAGATCATGACCCCGGCGCCGCTGATCACCGCGCGCGAGGGCGTCACCGCGGAGGCCGCGCTCGGGTTGCTGCGCAGGCACAAGATCGAGAAGCTCCCGATCGTCGACGGTCAGGGCAGGCTGACCGGCCTCATCACCGTCAAGGACTTCGTCAAGACCGAGCAGCACCCGAACGCCACCAAGGACCGCGACGGTCGCCTGCTGGTTGGCGCGGCTGTCGGTGTCGGCGACGACGCCTGGAACCGCGCCATGACCCTGGCCGATGCAGGCGCCGATGTGCTTGTCGTCGACAGCGCGCACGGCCACTCGATCAACGTGCTCGAGATGATCACGAAGCTCAAGGGTGAGATCGGCGACCGCGTCCAGCTCATCGGCGGCAATGTCGCCACCCGCGCAGGCGCCCTCGCGCTGGTCGAGGCGGGCGCGGACGCCGTCAAGGTGGGCGTCGGGCCCGGCTCCATCTGCACCACCCGCGTCATCGCCGGTGTCGGCGCCCCGCAGATCACCGCGATCCTCGAGGCCGTCGCCGCCTGCAAGCCCCTCGGGGTGCCGGTGATCGCCGACGGCGGGCTGCAGTTCTCCGGCGACATCGCCAAGGCGCTGGCCGCCGGTGCGTCCACCGCGATGCTCGGTTCGCTGCTGGCCGGTACCGCGGAGTCTCCCGGTGAGCTGATCCTCGTCGGCGGCAAGCAGTTCAAGAGCTACCGCGGCATGGGCTCGCTCGGCGCGATGCAGAGCCGCGGCCAGGGCAAGTCCTACTCCAAGGACCGATACTTCCAGGACGACGTGCTCTCCGAGGACAAGCTGGTGCCCGAGGGCATCGAGGGGCGGGTGCCCTTCCGTGGCCCGCTGTCTCAGGTCACCCACCAGCTGACCGGCGGCCTGCGTGCCGCGATGGGGTACGCAGGCGCCTCGACCATCGAGGAACTGCAGGAGGCGCAGTTCGTGCAGATCACCGCCGCGGGTCTCAAGGAGAGCCACCCGCACGACATCACCATGACGGTGGAAGCGCCGAACTACGCTGCGCGGTAGCCGCCCGGGATAGATTCCAGCGAAGATCCAGGCAAGCATCAGCCACAACGAAGAAAGGGGCGCGCGTGCGCGACCTCGTTGAAATCGGCATGGGCAGAACCGCCCGTCGCACCTACGAGCTGGACGACATCGACATCGTCCCCTCCCGCCGGACCCGGTCCTCCAAGGAGGTGTCGACGGCCTGGCAGCTCGATGCGTACCGCTTCGACATCCCGGTGCTCGCGCACCCGACCGACGCCCTGGTCTCGCCCTCGTTCGCGATCGAGCTCGGCAAGCGCGGTGGGCTCGGCGTGATCAACGGTGAGGGCCTGTGGGGTCGGCATGCCGACGTCGACGCGAAGCTCGCCGAGCTGGTGCACCTCGCCGAGACGGACGAGGACCCGGACGCGCCGATCGCCCGGCTCCAGGAGCTGCACGCGGCGCCGATCCAGCCGCACCTGCTCGCGGCGGCCGTCGCGCAGGTGCGTGACTCCGGTGTCACCACCGCGGTCCGGGTCAGCCCGCAGAACGCCCGCGCACTGACGCCTGAGCTGGTGAAGGCCGGGATCGACCTGCTGGTGATCCACGGCACGATCATCTCCGCCGAGCATGTCGCGCACGGTGAGAGCGAGCCGCTGAACCTCAAGACGTTCATCTCCGAGCTCGACGTCCCGGTGATCGCGGGCGGCGTGAGCGATCACCGCACGGCGCTGCACCTGATGCGCACCGGTGCCGCTGGTGTCATCGTCGGTTACGGCTCCACCGAGGGCGCCACGACCACCGGCGAGGTGCTGGGCATCGGGGTGCACATGGCCACCGCGATCGCGGATGCCGCGGCCGCGCGTCGCGACTACCTCGACGAGACCGGCGGTCGCTACGTGCACGTCATCGCGGACGGCGACATCACCACCTCGGGCGACCTGGCCAAGGCCATCGCGTGTGGCGCGGACGCAGCGGTCCTCGGCGCGCCCCTCGCGGTCGCGGCGGAGGCACCGGGCGGCGGCTGGTACTGGCCGTCGGCCGCCGCGCACCCGTCTGTGCCGCGTGGCGCGATGCTGCCGGTCGCCTTCGGTGACCGCCCGTCGCTCGACACGGTCCTGACCGGACCGTCGGCCGATCCGTACGGTTCGCTGAACCTCGTCGGTGGACTGCGTCGCTCGATGGCGAAGTCCGGCTACTCGGACCTCAAGGAGTTCCAGAAGGTCGGCCTGACGGTGCGCGCCTGACGTCGCTTCGGCGATATTCCGCCTGTTCCTGATACCTGTCGTTACAGTTAGGCAACCCTTGTGGCATCGGTCACAGGGATCCGGTGCATACTGACGAGTAACTAATCCAGGTTCATGGTGGAGGTGTCCAGATGGGCAAGCGTGCAACGGACTTCGATGTCCTGATCGTCGGATCCGGCTTCGGGGGCAGCGTGACGGCGCTGCGGTTGGTGGAGAAGGGGTACCGGGTCGGCATTCTCGAGGCCGGCCGTCGGTACGCCGACGCGGACTTCGCGAAGACCAGCTGGGACCTCAAGCGGTTCCTCTGGGCGCCCGCGCTCGGCTGCTACGGCATCCAGCGCGTGCACCTGCTGCGCGACGTGCTGATCCTCGCGGGTGCGGGCGTCGGTGGTGGATCGCTGAACTACGCCAACACCCTCTACAAGCCGCCTGCCTCTTTCTTCGAGGACCCGCAGTGGCGTGACATCACCGACTGGCACGACGAGCTCAGCCCGTACTACGACCAGGCCCGCAAGATGCTCGGTGTCGTGCAGAACCCGCACATGACCCCGCGGACGAGGTCATCAAGTCGGTGGCCGAGGACATGGGCGTCGGCGACACCTTCATCCAGACCCCGGTCGGCGTCTTCTTCGGCGAGCCGGGCAAGACCGTCCCTGACCCCTACTTCGGCGGCGCGGGCCCGGACCGCACCGGATGCATCGAGTGCGGCGAGTGCATGACCGGGTGTCGGCACGGCGCGAAGAACACCCTGGTGAAGAACTACCTCGGACTCGCCGAGAAGGCCGGGGCCACGATCATCCCGATGACCACGGTGACCGGGCTGCACGAGGCCTCGGACGGCAGCTGGGACGTCGTGACCCGGCGCACCGGCGCCAAGATCCGCAAGAACCACAAGACCTACACCGCGCAGAATGTCGTGCTCGCCGCAGGCACCTGGGGCACCCAGCATCTGATGCACGAGATGAAGGACAGCGGCTCGCTGCCGCGCCTGTCCGACAAGCTCGGCGAACTCACCCGCACCAACTCCGAATCGATCGTCGGCGCGGGCAAGCTGAAGGTGGACCCGGCGATGGACCTGACCAAGGGCGTCGCCATCACCTCCTCGTTCCACCCGACCGCGGACACCCACATCGAGCCGGTGCGCTACGGCAAGGGCTCGAACGCGATGGGTCTGCTGCAGACGCTGATGACCGACGGCGGCGGCACCACCCCCCGCTGGGTGAAGTTCCTCGGCGTGGTCGCGAAGAACCCGATGCAGATGCTGCGCATGCTCACGGTGAAGAACTGGAGCGAGCGCACCATCATCGCCCTTGTCATGCAGAACCTGGACAACTCGATCACCACCTACACCAAGCGCGGTGTCTTCGGCCGCAAGGTCACGAGCAGGCAGGGGCACGGCGAGCCGAACCCGACGTGGATCCCGGCGGGCAACGACGCCACCCGGCGGATCGCCGAGAAGATCGACGGCGTCGCGGGCGGCACATGGGGCGAGATCTTCAACATCCCGCTGACTGCGCACTTCCTCGGTGGCTGCGCGATCGGATCGGACCGCGAGCACGGCGTCATCGACCCGTACCACCGCGTGTACGGCTACCCGACCCTGAGCGTGGTCGACGGGGCGTCGGTGTCGGCGAACCTGGGCGTGAACCCGTCGCTGACGATCAGCGCGCAGGCCGAGCGTGCGGCGTCGCTGTGGCCGAACAAGGGCGAGCAGGATCTGCGTCCGGCGCAGGGCGAGGGCTACCGGCGGATCAACCCGATCGCGCCCAACAGCCCGGTGGTGCCCGCGAGCGCCCCCGCCGCCTTGGTGCTGCCGATCGTGGAGATCCGCACGGGTTCGGCGCAGGAGAAGACCGGAACCGGCGCGGCCTGACCGCCGTTCGACTCCCAGGAGGCCCCCGACCCATGTGGTCGGGGCCTCCTGCGTTCGGGGCAGGCGTAGCCGGTGATGGGGTGCGCGGGGCGGGGGAGCTGGGCCGATTAGACTGGCCACGTGGCAGATACCCAGCACTCCGGCCCAGCTCAGCAGCAGCCCGTTCTCGTCGTCGATTTCGGGGCGCAGTACGCGCAGCTGATCGCTCGCCGGGTGCGGGAGGCGAACGTCTACTCGGAGGTGGTCCCGCACACGGCGACCATCGAAGAGATCGTCGAGCGCAAGCCGCTCGCGGTGATCCTCTCCGGCGGACCGTCGAGCGTGTACGAGGAAGGCGCCCCGCAGCTGGACGCCCGGCTCTTCGACCACGACATCCCGGTGTTCGGGATCTGCTACGGATTCCAGGCGATGGCGGGCGCGCTCGGCGGCACCGTCACCCACACCGGAACCCGCGAGTACGGACGCACCCAGCTCAGCGTGGACGGCGGCGTGCTGCACGAGGGCCTGCCCACCACCCAGCCGGTGTGGATGAGCCACGGCGACGCGGTCACCGATGCGCCCAAGGGCTTCGAGGTGACCGCCACCAGCGCGGGCGCGCCCGTCGCCGCGTTCGAGGACCGCGCCCGGCGCCTCGCGGGCGTCCAGTACCACCCCGAGGTGCTGCATTCCCCGCACGGTCAGCAGGTGCTGAGCCGCTTCCTGCACGAGATCGCGGGCATCCCGTCCAGCTGGACCGCCGCGAACATCGCCGAGTCGCTGATCGAGCAGGTCCGCGAGCAGGTCGGCGACGGCCAGGCGATCTGCGGGTTGTCCGGCGGCGTCGACTCCGCGGTGGCGGCGGCGCTCGTCCAGCGCGCGATCGGCGACAAGCTCACCTGTGTGTTCGTCGACCACGGCCTCCTGCGGGCGGGCGAGCGCGAGCAGGTCCAGCAGGACTTCGTGGCCGCGACCGGCGCGAAGCTGATCACCGTCGACGCGGTCGACACCTTCCTCGGTGAGCTCGCGGGCGTCTCCGATCCGGAGACCAAGCGCAAGATCATCGGCCGCGAGTTCATCCGTAGCTTCGAGGGTGCGGTCTCCGAGGTGCTCGGTGAGAGCGCCGCGCACGGCGAGACCGTCGACTTCCTGGTCCAGGGCACCCTGTACCCGGACGTCGTCGAGTCCGGCGGCGGCACCGGCACCGCGAACATCAAGAGTCACCACAACGTCGGCGGTCTGCCGGAGGACCTGCAGTTCAAGCTGGTCGAGCCGCTGCGGCTGCTGTTCAAGGACGAGGTCCGCGCGGTCGGTCGCGCGCTCGGCCTGCCGGAGGAGATCGTCGCCCGGCAGCCGTTCCCCGGCCCCGGTCTCGCGATCCGCATCGTCGGCTCGGTCGATCAGGACCGGTTGGAGACGCTGCGTCAGGCGGATTCCATTGCGCGCGAAGAGCTGACGGCCGCGGGCCTGGACGGTCAGATCTGGCAGTGCCCGGTGGTGCTGCTCGCCGACGTGCGCAGTGTCGGTGTGCAGGGCGACGGCCGCACCTACGGTCACCCGATCGTGCTGCGCCCGGTCTCCAGTGAGGACGCCATGACCGCGGACTGGACGCGGTTGCCGTATGACGTGCTCGAGCGGATCTCCACCCGCATCACCAACGAGGTGGCCGAGGTGAACCGGGTGGTGCTGGACGTGACCAGCAAGCCGCCGGGCACCATCGAGTGGGAGTAGGCGGCTCCGCCGCCCTGTGCGCGTGTTGCACCCCGACCGGGGTGCAACACGCGCACAGTCATTTCCGGCCGTCCAGGTACAGGTAGCCGCCGACCAGCGCGATCATGCCGAGCAGGCCCGCACCGACCGGGAGGGCGCAGCCGACCGCGGTGATGACGGTCGCGGTGGCCAGCACGATCGGCATGGTCTTGGGCTCGCCTGCGTCCGTGCTGAGCAGCGACTCGCCCATCGACCTGGTCTCGTTCGGCTTTCGCATGAGCAGCCAGGCGGCAAGGTAGACGGGGACACCCGCGCCGGCGAGCAGCAGCGAGAGCAGCAGCGCCAGCCGGACGCTCGTCGTGCTCACGTCCAGTCGGCGCGCGATCCCGACGCTGACGCCCGCGATCAGTCCTTCATCGGGCAGTCGCTGCGGAAGGTCCTGGAGGAAAGTGCTTTTCGGCGTCGCGGTCTCGTTCGTGGTCATGCGATCAATACTGTCGACCGGCCGCGGCGTGCACCATCGGGAAGCACCCCGATCTTTCGTCGGGAGGACTCGGGCCGTGTCAGGGTCGCTGCGCAGGCTCCGCTCCGGCGTCTCAGGGTGCGGCCAGCGCGGCCGGGTCGACATGAGGGTCCTCGCGTCCGGACAGCGCGGTCGCGACCCACAACGAACGCTGCGCGTCCGCGGCCTCGCCGTTCCTCAGATAGTCGAGATGGTTGTCCACCTCGCGCGCGATCGACCATCGCCGCGCCAGTTCCCTGTCGAGCCCGGCCGAGTCGGCGAGGTCGTCACAGCGTGCCCGCAGGCCTGCGCTGCGCCGGCCGTCCAAGTCCGCCAAGCGATTCCACAGCATCGGTGCGACCGCGAACTCGCCGATCGCGGACAGCGGCTTGGGGTCGATGGCCCGCCAGTCGTCCGTGCCCGCGAGGACGTTCTCGAAATGCAGGTCCGTGTGGACCAATACCGCACTGCCCGCCGGTTCCCGGCGCACAGCGACGGCGTCCTCGATGAGCCACTGCGGGCACGGACTGTCGAGGCGTCGCCACAGGTCCGGCAGCTCCTGCTCCCAGCGCGCGGCCAGGTCCGGCAGGGTGTCGAACTCGCCGTCCGGCACGACGTTCGACAGTCCGCGCATCAGCGCACCCCAGATCGGGATCGCTTGCGGCACAGGAATGCTCAGCAGCGACCGGGTCGGATCCAGGCGTTCGAGCAGGATCGCCTGCCGTGCGGGGTCCGCGCGCAGCATGCGGACCGCGCCCCTGCCGTCCCAGCGCGCGAGCGCTACCGACTCCATCGCGGACTCGATGCTCGGGTACGACACCTTCAGAGCGGCAGGCGTGCCGTCGGGCAACAGGACCGGGATCACGAGGGCGACGTTGCCGTGCCAGAGCTGGGAGCCGTCCCTGGAGAGCCCCCACTCGTCCAGCAGGCGCGCGATCAGCCCGGGCAGTCGCCGCAACCACTCCTCGGCGTCCGCGGCGTAGGAACGCACCCGGGCGCCGTAGGAGTCGGGGATCGTGAGCACTATTTGCGGCGGCCGGGCGCGAAGACCAGGCCCAGGCCGGCGACCACCGCGGCGATCACGATGATCCACCGGAACTGAGCGTCCCCGAGGGACTCGAAGTGGAACGGCCCGATCAGGGCCCACACGCTGACCAGCAGCGCTGCCAGTCCCGAGAGCAGGAGCAGTGCCGAGGGACGGCGCCCCGACTTGTCTGTGGTTTCGGTGTTCTCAGCCACGATCCACCCGCATCTCTCCGAACGTTCCGTCCATGTTGAGTGTCAGTACGGGGCCTCCGGTTCCGTCGGCCCCACCGTTGATGCCCTCGGGCAGGCAGTTGGCCTCCCCGAACGCCATCGAGCACGTGTTCTTCACGTCCATGTTCGCGGGGACGAGAACCGTGAACGAACCCAAGTTCAGGTCCACGTCCACCGTTCTGTCCTTGTCGAGTTGGACGGAACGCAGGTCGAGCGTGAAATCTCCCATCCGGCCCGAGTATTCGGGTTGGAGGTCGGCGGCCGTGGGTGTCCAGGTCTTGTCGCCCATGTTCTCGGCGTTCCAGTCGATGGGCCCGATCAGCGAGGCCAACAGCACGAAGCCGATCAGCGGCCCGGTCACGACCAGCAGTCCGTAGCCCCTCCGCAGGAAGGCTCCGATGAGCATTCCGATGCCGATCACGGCGAGCGCGACGGCCCCGATCCGGGCGGGGGTCAGCCACTCCGCGTTGGTGGCCGAGCTGACCGCCCAGGTGGCCGCGGCCGCGATGATGGCCAGGCCGAGCACCGTGGTGGTCAGGCGGGACTTCGGTGGTTTCGGGAGCACGGGCGGTGCGGGCGGGGTGGGCTCGGGCAGATCCCAGGCGAAGGGGGCGACACCGAGCGGGTCCCAGGCCGGGGGCTGGGGGACATCGGTCGTGACCCCGCCGGTGTCCGTGCTCGCGCCGGGAGCGGCGGCCACGTCCTCGGGAGCCGGAGCTGCGGGCTCGGCCGCGTCGGCGGGTGTGCCTGCCGCTGTCGGCTCCGGGATGGGGGTGGTGGGCGGCGTCGAGGGCTCGTAGGTCTGCGGCAGCGTCGTGTACGCGCCGACCGTGTACGGCGCCGACGACGGGAACGTGGTCGACGGGAACGTGCTCGGCGGGAACATCACGCCGGCGTGAGCGGTCGCCGGATGAGCATCAACGGGCAGCGCCGGTGGCACCGGTGTGCGCTGGTAGAGCAGCCACAGGCCACCGAGCATCAGCGCGAGGCTGATCAGGCCGGAGCCGCCCGCCCCGACACCGACGGGACCGAGCGTGCTGAGTGCGATGATCAGCGCGACCGCGAGCACCACGGTCTTGGTGCCGGACTCCGAGCTGTGTCCACGGCCGACGAGTGATTCCGCCGCGGACGTCTGGTCGCCCGCTTGGGGGAGCAGCAGCCAGCCGGCGAGATAGAGGACGATGCCGACCCCGCCGAAGAGGGTCGACACCGCGAAAGCGACCCGGATCAGCACGGGATCCACGCGGTAGCGGTGGCCGATTCCCGCGGCGACGCCCGCGATCGGCCCCTGCCTGGGCAACCGCACCGGACGGGTGCGCCACAACTCGTGCAGCTGTTCCTGGAAGTTCGGATTGCTCATGATGACAATCGTCGTCGGCGCAGGCCGCCGTGCACATCGGGAGAAACCCTGATCTTTCGCCGCGGACCGGGTCGGGGTGCCCGCGGTCGGTTCAGGGTCGGACCCTGATGCGCGTCGGGCGGTCGGCGTGCCACCATCGATGTTGTGCAGCCGGTCCCGCGTGCCCTCCCCACAGGAGAGGCGCCCTACTCCCGCCTCGAGCGCCGTGTCGGCGGTCGGGTGGTCGGTGGTGTCGCGGGCGGGATCGCCGACCATCTCGGTATCGACGTCCTCAAGGTGCGGGTGGCGTTCGTGTTCCTCGCCGCGCTGGCCGGGGCGGGCATCGTCGCCTACGGGCTGCTGTGGATCTTCACCCCTCCCGGCTCGGACACCGAGCCGCCGAGCCCCATCGAGCGACGCCGGGCCCTCGGACTCGCGGTGATCGGACTGGCGCTGTCCGCGTCGTTGGCCTGGCTGTTCAGCGGTAGCGCGGCGTCGGTGATAGCCCCGGTGATCGTGGTGGCGGTCGGTGCTGCGCTGGTGTGGCGCGAGTTCGATTCGGGCGGGCCGCGTTCGGCGCTCGGGCTGCCACAGCGGCCGACGGTGCTGACCTGGGCGAGGGTGCTCGGCGGTGCCAGCCTCATCGTGATCGGCCTCGGCGTGGTGGTGATCGCGCGGGTCGACCTGAACTCGCTGCGGTCGTCGCTGCTGGCCGTGTTGGTGACGCTGATCGGAGCCGGGCTGCTGACCGTGCCGCTGTGGCTGCGGATGTGGCGGGATCTCGGTGACGAGCGGGCCGCCCGGATCCGGAACGAGGAGCGCGAGGAGATCGCCTCGCACCTGCACGATTCGGTGCTGCAGACGCTGGCGCTGATCCAGAAACAGGCCGACCGCCCCCAGGAGGTCACGCGCCTCGCGCGCGGCCAGGAACGCGAGCTGCGCAAGTGGCTGTTCGACGGCGGGGAGGCCGCGCACGCCAGTCTGGCCGAGGCGCTGCGGACCATCGCGGGTGAGGTCGAGGACCAGCACGGCATCACGGTGCGCCCGGTCACCGTCGGCGATGTCCGGCTCGACGTCGGCCCGGCCGAGTCGGGGCTGTCGAAGGAGAGCATCACGGCCTTGCTGGGCGCCACCCGTGAGGCACTGGTCAACGCCGCAAAGCATTCCGGCGAGACGAATGTCGACCTGTTCGCGGAGGCGGAGGCCGACGAGGTGAATGTGTTTGTGCGCGACCGCGGTACCGGCTTCGACGTGGACGCGGTGCCGGAGGATCGGCAGGGCCTGGCCAAGTCGATCAGGGCCCGGATCGAGCGCCGCGGCGGCGCGGTGGAGGTGCGTTCCACGGTGGGACGCGGCACCGAGGTGCGGATTCAGATGCCCCGCAACGGCAATGGGCACGACGGGCCGCCGAGCGACGAGGGTGCGGGGCCCACCGCGGAGGAGGTCGCTGTCCTAGAGTGGTCGCGACAGCTGATGCCGCATCCCGAGATCCAGCCCGAGTCCGATCCCCAGTCCCATCCCGAGGAGCAGCCCAGGTGAGCACCCCCACCGCCGCGTATCGCGTATTCCTGGTCGACGACCATGCCGTGTTCAGGTCCGGGGTGCGGGCCGAGCTCGGCTCGGAACCGGACATCGAGGTGGTCGGCGAGGCGGGCGGCGTCGCAGAGGCGATCGCAGGCATCAACGCGACGACGCCGGATGTGGTGCTCCTGGACGTGCACATGCCGGACGGCGGCGGGGTGGCCGTGCTCGGTGGCATCGCGGCGGGTCCGGTGTGCCTGGCGCTGAGCGTGTCCGATGCGGCAGAGGATGTCATCGCGGTGATCCGGGCGGGCGCGCGTGGCTACGTCACCAAGACCATCTCCGGATCCGAGCTCGCGGACGGGGTGCGCCGGGTGGCCGGTGGCGACGCGGTGTTCGGACCCAGGTTGGCGGGTTTCGTGCTCGATTCCTTCACGGGGAAATCGGCCGCCCCGGAGCCCCCGCTCGATCCCGAACTGGACTCGCTGACCCCGCGTGAGCTGGAGGTGCTACGGCTGCTCGCCCGTGGCTACACCTATCGCGAGATCGCCGAGGATCTGGTGATCTCGGTGAAGACGGTCGAGACCCACGCCTCGAACGTGCTGCGAAAGACCCAGCAGTCCAACCGGAATGCGCTCACCCGGTGGGCGCACCGGCGTCAGATCGACTGACTCGAGGCGAGTCAGTCGACCGGCGGTCACATCGTGATCAGTGCGATGGTCAGGACCACGACGGCGATGGCGGCGATCGCGATGAGCGTCAGCACGAGCGCCATCGGCGGGGTGGGGACGGACCGGCGCGACGGCGCCGGGGCCGACGGGTTCACGGCCAGGCTCGGCGGCCCGGGCACCCGGGGCCGGGGCGGGGGACATTGCCGAGCGGGACGTTCTGGTCGACCGCGGGCAGGCCAGCTATGGTGCTGGTTGGCAGCCGGTTCGAGCGGCGCACCTGCCCACCCGCGGCGCCGCGCCTGGCCCAGAACGGGACCGTGCCGTCGGCCTCGAGCAGCGGCGAGGCGAGGACGTAGGCGAGGTTGCCGCCCGCGCCTGCCGCGAGTGAGGCGAGAAGGTCGCGGGCCTCGCTCATGGTGGGCCTGCGGGAGGGGTCCGGCTCGAGCATGTGCAGCAGCGCGTCGGTGATCTCGGCGCTCTTGACCGGCCGCATGATCTCCGCCCTCGCCACCCGGTGCAACAGGGCGATGGAGTCCTCGTCGATGCCGAACGGCGGCTGTCCCTCGGTGGCCGTGTACAGCGTGGCGCCGAGCGAGAACACGTCCGAGGCCTCGGTGGGATCGCCTCCGCGCGCGACCTCCGGCGCGAAATAGGCCGGGGTGCCGGTGATCACGCCGGACTGGGTGGGGGTGGCGTCGCCCTTGGCCCTGGAGATGCCGAAGTCGCTGACCTTCACGGTGCCTGCCGCCCGTCCCCGGTCGGCGATGAGGATGTTGCCCGGCTTGATGTCGCGGTGCACGATGCCGGCCGCGTGCGCGTCGACAAGGGCGTCGGCCACCTGCGCCCCGATCTGCGCGACCTGGAGCGGCGGCAGGGTCTCGGTGACGTTGAGGGCCTGGGCCAGGCTGCGTGAGGGCAGGTACTCCATGACCAGCCAGGGGTCGCCGTGTTCGAGCGCGACGTCGTACATGGCGATCGCGTGGTCGTGCGACAACTTCGCCGCGATCCGGCCCTCGCGCATGGCCCGCGACCGGATCTCCTGCGCGGCCTCCTCGGTCAGCCCGGCCGTCGAGGTGACCTGCTTGATGGCGACCTCGCGGTGCAGCAGCGTGTCCTGTGCCAGCCAGACCGCGCCCATGCCGCCGCTGCCCAGCTTGGAGCGCAGTCGGTAGCGGCCAGCCACCAGGTAATCCGGTCCGACGCTCCGCTTCGACTGCTCTTGCTCCGTCACATCCGAGAGGTTAGTGGAGGGCTCGGCGGGTCGCCTCGAGCGGACGCTGAACTGGCGGTTTCCCCTCGTCTTGACGGATGTCGGGAGGAGGGTCTTTACTGAGAAGAGTTCGAATGCATGTTCGATGACCACGTCTTCCCCGTGGGTGATCGGCCGGCCGTGACGGCGGTGGAGCGAAGGTGGGAGACGGTGGTGTCGGTGGTTGGTGCGATGGCCGAGGTGGCCGATTCGGGACGGTCGGATCTGGCCGGGTTGTCGAGGCAGGAACGGCTCGAGCAGCTCCGGCGCCGGATGGCGGCCGTGCCAGCGCGGGGAGAATCGGTGGCCGCCCGGTCCGTGCCGCAGCCGGCCGAGGACCAGGGGCTCCCGCAGCAGGCCGGGTCAACGGGCATCCTCCCCGTTCCGCCCGCGCTGGCGTCGCTGCTGCCGCGCGGGGGGCTGGCGCGGGGCTCGGTGGTGTCCGTGTCGGGGGCGGGCTCGCTGTTGCTCGGCCTGCTCGCCTCGGTGACGGAGGCCGGCGGTCACGCGGCGGTGATCGGCCTGCCCCGGCTCGGTTTGCTGGCCGCCGCGGAGATGGGGGCCGAGCTGGGCAGGCTCGCGCTGATCCCGGACCCGGGGCCGGACCCGGTGGAGGTCGCGGCTGTCCTGCTCGACGGGCTGGACCTGGTGGTGCTGGGTCTCGGCGGGCTCGCGGTGCCGCCCTCTCGGGCGCGTGCGGTGGTGGCGCGGGCGCGGAGCAAGGGCTCGACCCTGGTGGTGACGGACGGGCACTGGGACGGCGCCGAGGTCCGGCTCGAGGCCAGGGTGTGCGGCTACGACGGGATGGGGCAGGGCGCCGAACTGGGGCGCGGGCGGCTGCGCGCGCTCCGGCTGGCGGTCAGCGCGAGGGGCCGGGCGTTCCAGCCCCGCACCACCCGTCTCGATCTGCGGCCGGTTCGCGGCCGGGTGGAGTGGACGGCGGAAACGGTGCGGCAGCCAGGGGTGTTCCCGGAAGCGGTGTCGCTGTGACCCCCGGTGAATCCGCGCGGGTGCTGGCGCTGTGGTGTCCCGACTGGCCCGCGATCGCGGCCGCGGCGGCGGCGGATCTGCCCCCGACGGAACCCGTCGCGGTGACGCTGGGCAATCGTGTCGTGGCCTGCTCGGCGACGGCACGGTCCGAGGGGGTGCGCAGGGGATTGCGCAAGAGGGAGGCGCAGGGGCGCTGCCCGGGGCTGCACGTGTTCCTGGTCGACGTGGGCAGGGACGCCCGGCTGTTCGAGCCGGTTGCCGCGGCGATCGACGCGGTGGCGCCGGGCGTGGAGGTGCTGCGGCCGGGGTTGCTGGTGCTCGCCGCGCGCGGGGTCAGCCGCTATTTCGGCTCCGAGCCCGCCGCCGCCGAGCGGCTGATCGACGAGGCCTCGGCGGCGGGGGTGGAGTGTCAGGTGGGGATCGCGGACGAGTTGTCCACCGCGGTGATCGCCGCCCGCAGGGCCGCCCTGGTCCCCCGGGGGCGGGTGCCGAGTTCCTCGCCCCGATCCCGGTGGCCGAGCTCGCGGCGGAGCCGAGCCTGGCGGCGAAGGGGCGCGCGGACCTGGTCGATCTGTTGCACCGGTTGGGTCTGCGGACCATCGGCGACTTCGCGGCGTTGACCCCGGTGGCGGTGGCGTCCCGGTTCGGATCCGACGCGGTGTCAGCGCACCGCAGCGCGCGGGGGAGCCCGAGCGTCCGCCGTCGGCGCGGCGGCTGCCACCGGACCTGGACGTCGAACAGCGCTGTGATCCACCGATCGAGCGGGTGGATGCGGCGGCCTTCGCGGGGCGGGCGCTGGCCGAGCGGCTGCACGCCAAGCTGTCCGCCGCGGCGGTCGCATGCACCAGGCTGCTGGTCCACGCGAGCACCGGTAACGGGGAACATCTTTCGCGGACCTGGCGGTGCGCGGAACCGCTCACCCCGAGGGCACGGCGGACCGGGTGCGCTGGCAGCTGGACGGCTGGCTCACCGGACGCAGCGAGTCGCGGCCGACGGCAGGCATCGAGGTGTTGCGCCTCGAGCCCGTGGAGGTGGTCGCGGCCGGCGCGCTGCAACTGGGATTGTGGGGCGGGGTCGGCGCCGAGGACGAGCGGGCCAGGCGGGCGCTGGTGCGCGTGCAGGGTCTGCTCGGGGGTGACGCGGTTCAGGTGGCGGTGCTCAGCGGCGGCAGGGGGCCGTTCGAGCGGGTCACCCTGTTGCCGCTCGGGGATGAGCTGAGACCGGCCGCGGACCCCTCCGCGCCCTGGCCGGGGCGGCTGCCCGAACCGTCGCCCTCGGCCGTGCTGTCGGGCCGGCCGCGGGTGGCGTTGGAGGGGGCGGACGGCGCGGCCGTGCTGGTCACCGAGCGCGGTGCGTTCAGTGTGGCGCCGGTCCGGCTGCGCTGGGGCAGGCGGGAGTGGGAGCTGCAGGGCTGGGCGGGGCCGTGGCCGGTGGACGAGCGTTGGTGGGATCCGGCGGCGGCGCAGCTGGCGGCAAGGGCGCAGGTGCTGCTGGACGAGCCGAGGGCGTTGCTGCTGATCTGTGCCGAGGGGGTCTGGACCGTGGAGGGCGTGTACGAGTGAGGTCCTCGTGCGCCACCTTGTCGGGTACCCCCTATGGGTATATGGTCGGATCATGACTTCGGATCGCGGAACTCATGCCGGACATCAGGCACCCGCCGAATATGCGGGGCACGGACACGATCAGGCGACGGTCGTCGGCGGCCACGAGGTGCACGATCACGGCCGCAACGGCCACGAAGGTCATGGTGGCCAGGACGGACAGGGAGGTCACGCGGGCCACGCCGGTCACGCTGATCACGTCGGGCAGTTCCGGCGGCTGTTCTGGATCATGCTCGCGATCGCCGTTCCTGTGGTGCTCGCCAACGCGATGTTCGCCGACCTGATCGGGTACACGCTGCCGCACAGCGGACCCGTCACCTGGATCTCGCCGGTCCTCGGCACGGTGATGTACGCCTGGGGTGGCAAACCGTTCCTCACCGGCGCGGTCGCCGAGATCAAGGCCCGCCAGCCCGGGATGATGCTGCTGATCGCGCTGGCCATCACCGTTGCGTTCATCGCGTCCTGGGGTGCGAGCCTCGGAATCCTGAACCACGAGTTGGACTTCTGGTGGGAGCTCGCGCTCCTCATCGTGATCATGCTGCTCGGACACTGGATCGAGATGCGCTCGCTGGGGCAGGCGTCGAGCGCGCTCGAATCCCTCGCGGCACTGCTGCCGGACGAGGCGGAGCGGCTCGACGGCGACGAGCCGGTCACCGTGCCGACCTCCGCGCTGACGACCGGCGACCTCGTCATCGTCCGGCCCGGCGGCCGGATCCCGGCGGACGGCACGGTCGTCTCCGGCGCGGCCGACGTGGACGAGTCGATGATCACCGGCGAGTCGGCGGCGGTCCGCCGCGCGGTGGGCGACCGGGTCGTCGCGGGCACGGTCACCACCGATTCGGCTCTGCGCGTGCAGATCACCGCGGTCGGGGACGACACCGCGCTCGCAGGCATCCAGCGGTTGGTGAGCGAGGCGCAGAGTTCGTCGTCGCGGGCCCAGGTGCTGGCGGACCGGGCCGCGGGCTGGCTGTTCTGGTTCGCGCTCGGCGCCGCGGTGCTCACCGCCGTCGCCTGGCTGATCCTCGGCACCCCCGAATCCGCGGTCACCCGCACCATCACGGTTCTCGTCATCGCCTGCCCGCACGCGCTCGGCCTGGCGATCCCGCTGGTCGTCTCCATCGCCACCGAGCGGGCGGCCCGCGCCGGTGTGCTCATCACGGACCGCAGGGCCCTCGAGTCGATGCGCACGGTCGACGCCGTGCTGTTCGACAAGACCGGCACCCTCACCAAGGGGGAGCCCGCCGTCGTCTCCGTCGCGGCTGCGCCTGGGCACACCGAGGACCAGGTCATCGAGCTGGCCGCCGCCGTCGAGCGCGACAGCGAGCACCCCCTCGGCCGGGCCATCGTCGCCGCGGCCGAGCAACGCGGACTGGTCGTACGGGCGGCCACCGCCTTCCATGCGCGCAACGGGGTGGGGGTCACCGGCACGGTCGCGGGCGCGGAGGTCAGCGTCGGTGGACCGGGAATGCTCGCGAGCCACGGCCTCGCCGCTCTGGCGCAGGCTGACGAGTGGTCGGGTCAGGGTTCGACTGTGCTGCACGTGATCCGGGACGGTGCGGTCGCCGGGGCTGTGGCCCTCGCCGACGAGATCCGCCCCGAATCGAAGCAGGCCATCGACGCCCTGCACGAGCGTGGCGTGCACGTCGCCATGATCACAGGGGACGCGGAGGCGGTTGCTCAGTCGGTCGCGCAGCGACTGGGAATCGACGAGGTCTTCGCCGGTGTCCTCCCTCAGGACAAGGGCGCCAAGGTCAAGGCCCTGCAGTCCGCAGGCCGCAAGGTCGCGATGGTGGGGGACGGCGTCAACGACGCGCCCGCGCTGGCACAGGCCGACGTGGGGATCGCGATCGGTGCGGGTACCGATGTGGCCATCGCGTCCGCGGGTGTCGTGCTCGCCAGCGACGACCCCCGCTCGGTGCTGTCGGTGATCGAACTCTCCCGTGCGACCTACCGGAAGATGATCCAGAACCTGAGCTGGGCGGCGGGGTACAACCTGATCTCGGTGCCGCTCGCGGCCGGGGTGCTCGCGCCATGGGGGTTCACCCTCCCGATGGAGGTCGGCGCGCTGTTGATGTCGGCCTCGACGGTCGTCGTCGCGATCAACGCGCAGCTGCTGCGGCGGCTGGACCTACGGCCCTCGGCCGTCCTCGCGAAGCGGCCTGGGTAACCTCACCACGTGGCCGCGGACGGGATGGCCGAGGCTTCGAAGGGCGGTTGCGCACGGTGATGCTGATGACCGCCACGACCGCCGACGACGTCGAGCTCTCCTTTCGCGATTCCGGTGGCGCCGACCCGGTTCCGGTGATCCTGGTGCACGGCATGGGCGGCGACAGTCACACCTGGGACCGGTTCGCCAGGACCCTTGTCGGGAGTGGGCGTCGGGTCATCGCCCTCGACCTGCGTGGCCACGGCCGCAGCGCGCACGCGCCGTCCTATCTGTTCCCCCAGTTCGGTGCCGACCTCCTGCATCTGTGCGACCACCTCCTTCTCGAACGGGTGGACCTGGTCGGGCACTCGCTCGGCGGGCACACGGCCTCGCTGGTCGCGCAGGCCCGCCCGGACCTGGTACGGCGGCTGGTCCTCGAGGAGGCGCCGCTCCCGCTCCGGACCGGCGAAACGCTGGGGCGGATGAGCAGCAGGCTGCCGACGCCGGTCGAACTCTGGCATGCCGTGACCGGGGTGATCCGACACCCGCGCGCGGTCCTCGCGTTCGACCGGTCGATGACCCGCAGCGCGCTGGCCCAGTTCCGCGAACCGAACCCGGTGTGGTGGCAGAACCTGTCCGAGATCACCGCCCCGACCCTCGTGATCAGCGGCGGTCCGGGTGGGATGGTCGATCCGGACCGGCTGGCCGCGGCAACGGCCGCCATCCCGCGGTGCGAGGCCATCACCATCAAGGTCGGCCACAGCGTGCACCGCGACCGGCCGAACCAGTTCGAGGCCGCCGTCACGGCGTTCCTCGCGGACTGATCGCCTGCCTCGGGGTCACCACCCCGCGCTGAACGAGTACCAGGGGCCGCGCAGGTGCCAGACCTGCACGCCCTCGCCCACCGGGTCGGGTGTCGCGGGCTCCCCGTCCGGCAGATAGGCCACACCGTCGTCGTCGAGGAAGCCGCTGTCGGAGACCACGAAGTAGACGTTGTCCCCGTGCGTGCGGACGTCCCGGACGTCGTAACCGCCGATCCGGCCGTCGAAGTCGGTCCGGTCGGTGCCGGACCGGATCTCCTCGACGGCCGCCGCGAAGTCCGACTGCGAGAGTTGCCACCGCGCCTGCAGTGGTGCGCCGAACACCAGCAGCGTGATGCTGCTCAACGTCACGAGCGGCACCGCGAGGATCCAATGGGACCAGGCATTGCGGCGCACGAGGAAGGTCGCGGTCTTGGCGGTCCAGCAGATCGCGATCAGCGCCGCGGGCCAGAGACAGAACAGGATCAGGATCCAGCTGTTCGGCGTCGGAAAGGTGAACGCCCACAACGCCGCCCCGCACACCAGCGCGGTGGTGGCCAGTAGCGACCATCCCGGCGGCCGATCCCAGAACGTCGCCCACCACTGCCGCATCCGCAGCCCCCCGTCGTCGGCCCCGACCCGAAACCCGGAGCCTACCCGCGGGGCCGCCAGCTTCCGGCTTGTCGCGCATAGGTGGCGGGTGGGGTCCCGACCGCCGCGGTGAACGCGCGGATCAGGTGCGCCTGGTCGCTGTACCCGAGCCGGTCGGCCAACTCCGCCCACACCACGGGGTGTCCGCTGTGCGCCTGCTCGGCGGCGTCGAGCAGGCGGTGGCGCTGGATCACCCATTTGGGCCCGATGCCGACGTATTCGGTGAACATCCGTTGCAGACTGCGCACGCTCATCCCGGCCAGCGCGGCCACCTCGTCGACCCGGTGAATGCTCGGGTCGTGCTCGATCCGCTCCATCAGCGCGGCGACGCGCTCGGCGGACGGATCGCGTTCCGGCCGCACGGCTTCGAGGTAGTCCTCGACGAGCGTGGTCATCTCGTCGTCGTCGACCGTGTCGAGCGCCGCGGCCGCGACCGGGCCGTCCTCCCGACCGAGGAGGTCCCCGGCGGGCAGCACGGTGCCCTCGAGCGCGCCGACGCTCGACCGTAGGAACGGACGGAATCCGCCCGCCAGGAACGCCACACCGATCACGTGCCCGGTTCCCAACAGCTTCCTGCTGAACGGATCGCGGCTCACCCCGTGCACGAGCAGTCGGCCGTCCTCGGCGGCCATGTGGATCCTCGGCTGCGGGAGCACCTGCTGTTCGTGCGCGCCGTCGACGGCCCAGTGCACGATCCAGATGTACTCGACGAAGGGTGCCAGCGACTCTCGGGGTGCCGCCGCGCGACGGTGAACCGCTCAGCGGCCTCGTCGGGGTGCAGCACCGCCTCCGGTGTGCCGTGGGGTGGGGTCGATTCGGTCATCGCCCTCGATCCTACGATCGGGATATGACACTGACTGCGCTCGACGGCAAGCTCATCGGCTGGTCCGCCGCGTACCTGATCTCGCAGGCCAACATCGCGCGATTGCTCGGCCCCGCCGGGTCCAAACTCCTCAAGACCCAGACCGCGCTGTCCGCGCGGGCCTATCGGGACGTCCTCGACAGCATGGACGAGGCGGAGACGGCCCGGTTCCGCAGTCATTTCGGGCCGGACATGATCCATCCGGTCATCTACGGGGTCGCGCTGTGCACGGGGGCCAAGCGGCTGGGCCAGCTCACCGAGCTGTCTCCGGCCACCCGCCGCGCGCTGTACGCGGCCCCGGTCGTCGCCGCGGCCGCGGACTACGTGGAGAACGTGGTCGACCTGTACCTGCTCGACCACCGCGACCGCATCACCGACCCGGTGGTGCGCGCGACGTCGACGGTCAGCATCACCAAGTGGGTGCTGAGCCTCGGTACGCTCGCGTACCTGTCGCAGCGCTTCGTGCGGGTGTGGGCGGGCATGGCGACCGGTCGCCGGTAGCGGCGCGTTTGTTCAAGACCCTGTCGGGGTCGCCGCCTACGGTCGGACCATGGCAGGAAACACCCCCAGTCGCTCCGCTCTCCCCGCAGAACGCAGCATTGAGCACTTCCCGGACCAGGCGAGCTTCCGCGAGTGGCTGGCCGCGCACCACGACAGCTCACCCGGCATCTGGCTCAAGTTCGCGAAGAAGGGGTCGGCCCAGACCAGCCCCAGTTGGGACGAGGCCGTCGAGGTCGCGCTGTGCTTCGGCTGGATCGACGGTCAGGCCCGCAAGTGCGACGACGACTTCTCGCTGCGCGGTTTCACCCCCGGCGTAGGCGCAGCCCGTGGTCGAAGCGGAACCGGGAGAAGGCCGAGCGACTGATCGCGGAGGGAATGGTGCAGCCGTCGGGGCTGGCGGAGATCGAGGCGGCCAGGGCCGACGGCCGCTGGGAGCGGGCCTACGACGGGCAGTCCACCGCGACCGTGCCGCAGGACTTCCTGGACGCGCTGGCCCTGGTCCCGCGGCGGAGGAGTTCTTCGGCACCCTGAACAAGGTCAACCGCTTCGCGGTCTGCTACCGCCTGCAGGAGGCGAAGAAGCCGGAGACCCGCACCCGCCGGATCGAGAAGTTCGTGCAGATGTTCGCCGAGGGCAAGAAGATCCATGGGTGACGCCGCGGGCACAATGGTCGGGTGACCGCTCCAGCCCCCGCACCGACCTGCTCCGCGCTCTCCGCGACGGACGAGCCGCTTCCCGGGACCGCGGCGCACGTCACCGGCTGGCTGTGCCTCGAACACCCCGGCGCCTGGGGCCGCGACGTGCTCGGCGGTGAGGTGCTCGGGCCCGAGCTGTCGGCGGAACTGGAACGACGGACCGAGGCCGCGGGCGTTCGGCTGCTGCTGATCCGCAGGCCGGGCCGGGCCACGGCCCCGCCGGCAAGGCGCACCGTGCTGATCGGGCGGTCGGATCCGTCCGGTGCCTGGTGCGAGCGGCTGGAGGTGGCCGATCCCGCCGCCCTGCTGGACCTCGATCTCGAGCTGCCCGCGTCCGCGCCGGGTGTCGGGCGGCCGGTGACCGACCCGGTGACCCTGGTGTGTGCGCACGGCAAGCGCGACCAGTGCTGCGCGGTGCTCGGCAGGCCGATCGCGGCGGAGCTGTCGGCGCGGTTCGGGGATTCGGTGTGGGAGTGCTCGCACACCGGCGGTCACCGGTTCGCGCCGTCGATGATCCTGCTCCCGACCGGGTACACCTACGGACGGCTCGGCGCGCGACAGAGCGTCGAGGCGGTGCTCGCGGCCGGTCGCGGTGAGGTCCAGCTCGAGGGGCTGCGCGGCCGGAGCTGCTGGGACTCGGCCGGGCAGGTCGCAGAAATCGCGGTGCGGGAGCAGGTTTCGGCGAGCGCCTCGGACCTCACGGTGGACGAGTCCGGCGCGCTGCCGGTGGTCCGCCACCGCGACGGGCGGGCCTGGGTGGTCGAGCTGTCGCGGACCGAACTGCAGGCGCGCCCGCCGAGCTGTGGCGCCGCGTCGAAGGCCGTCGTCGCGCTGGTCGCGGAATCGGTCCGGCCGCTTGCCGCGTGATCGCCGCTGTCCCTGCGACACTGGGGTGCATGTCCGAGAACAGTGAACTGCCGCGGTACCGCGTCCTCACCGGGCCCGACGACGCCGAGTTCTGCCTGCGGGTCAGCGCCGCCCTCGACGCCGGCTACGAC
This sequence comes from Rhodococcus sp. MTM3W5.2, assembly GCF_001984015.1. Lineage (NCBI taxonomy): Bacteria > Bacillati > Actinomycetota > Actinomycetes > Mycobacteriales > Nocardiaceae > Rhodococcus > Rhodococcus sp. MTM3W5.2. The sequence continues at coordinate 1,600,103 of NZ_CP019572.1, forward strand.
CTGCACGGATCGCCCGCCGTCACCTTCGACGGGGACCGGGTCATCGTGGCGCAGGCGCTGATCCGTCCGCGCTAGCCCGACCGCCCCGCCTCACCAGTGGGTGCCGGGCACCACGCGGGCGATCCGTCGTCCCACCTTCGAGACGGTGGAATGCCTCGGTTTCGCCGCGGGTGCCGCCGCGGGCGGTGCGACGGGGACGGCACCGCCGTTCTCGGTCACACCCTTGGCGGCGGGGGAGTCCGGGAACGCCCGGTACATCCGGTGCAGCACCCGGTCCTTGACGCCGGGCGCGAACAGCTGCCCGTACTCGCCGAGGGTGCCAAGCGGGTCGTCGATCCGCTTGGGGCGCTCGATCAACCCGCGAACCACCATCGCCGCGGCCTTCTCCGGGCTGATGACCTTGCCGATGTTCGCCTTCCCGGACGGGGTGATCATGGGGGTCTCGACGAGCGGCATGTGGATGGTGGTGAAGGTGATGCCTGCCGAAAGTGTCTCGGAGGCAATGGTGTCGGTGAACCCGTCGAGGGCGGCCTTGCTGGCGACGTAGGCGGAGAACCGGGGCGTGTGGCTCTGCACGGCGGCGCTGGAGATGTTCACGACATGCCCGAAGCCGCGCTCGCGCATCTGGGGGAGCAGCGCCAGGACCAGCCGGACCGCGCCGAAGTAGTTGACGGCCATGGTGCGTTCGTAGTCGTGCAGCCGGTCGGTGGAGGCGAACACGCTGCGGCGGATCGATCGGCCGGCGTTGTTGACCAGCATGTCGACGTGGTCGTGCTCGTCGAGGATGGTCTTGACGGTCTGGTCGACCGATTCCCCGTCGGTGATGTCGCAGGGGTACCCGAACGCGGCGCCGCCCTCGGCCCGGATCTCGGCGACGGTGGCCTCGAGTTCCTCGGCGCCGCGGGCCAGCAGCAGCACGGTCGCGCCCTTGGCGGCGACCGCGCGCGCCGAGGCGCGCCCGATCCCCGATGACCCGCCGGTGATCATCACGTGCCTGCCGGCCAGGGGGCCGGGCCTGCGGTTGCGGGCCGGGTCGAGGTTGCGTTCCCAGTAGGACCACAGGGTGCCTGCGTAGGAACCGAAGGGCGGCACGGTGATCCCGGTGCCGCGGAGCGCCTCCTGGGTCTTGGCGGAGTCGAAGGTGGTGGGCAGCGTGAGGTGGTCGAGGATGACCGGCGGGATGCCGAGCCTGCCAAGCACCACGTTCCTGGCGGCCTTGACGCTGCGCAACGGCGGTCGCATCACCGGGGCTGCGACGACGCCGGGCAGGTCGGCCACCGGGTGCGGGGCGCCCGAGGCCTGGGCCAGGGCCGCGTACACCTCGCGCATCTGCTGCGGTTCGGGGTTCACCAGGTGGAACGCCTCGCCGTCGTGGCCGGGCGCCAGCATCAGCGCGACGATGGCCTTGGCCACGAAGTCGACGGGGACCAGGTTGGTGGCGCCGAGGCTGGGCACCGCAACCGGGAGTCGGGAGGGCAGCTTGGCGAGCCCGGCAATGGCGGGGAACAGGTAGTACGGCCCGTCGATCTTGTCCATCTCGCCGGTGGTCGAATCCCCGACGACCGCGGCGGGGCGGTACACCCGCCAGGTCAGCCCGGGAGCCTCGCGCACGAGCTTCTCGGCCTCGAACTTGGTCCGGTGATACGCGGTGGGGAAGCCCTGGCCGAGATCGAAGTCGTCCTCGGTGAACGTGCCCCTGTAGTCGCCGGCGATCGCGATCGAGGACACGTGGTGCAGGGTGGCGCCGGTGCGCCGGGCGAGCTCGATGACCGACCTGGTGCCCTCGACATTGGTGCTCGCCTGCTCGTCGCCCGCGGTCATGTCGTAGATCGCGCCGAGGTGCAGGAGGTGGTCGGCAGAGGGCGGTGCGGCGGCGAGGCCGAGCCCGGGCTCGGTGAGGTCGCCGATCAGCGGGTGCACCCGGTCGCCGCCCTCCCAGCCGGCGGCCAGGCGCTCGAGCCGGTCCGCCGAGGCCGGTCGCACCAGCACGTGCACCTGGGCGTCGGGGTCGCGGCGCAGCAGCAGCGCGAGCACGTTGCGGCCGAGGAACCCGGTCCCGCCGGTCACGATGTAGGTCGACATCAGCTCTCCTCCTGCATAGGGCTACGCCAGTTAACTTACTCCGAAGTAAGAACGTGCGAAAGGCCCTGACGGAGGGAACTTCAGTGCCCGATGCCGACCTTCTCGTGCAGCTTGCGCATCCAGGCCGGTGCCCACCAGTTCGCATCGCCCATCAGCTTGACCAGCGACGGGACCAGCAGCATCCGGACGACGGTCGCGTCGATGATCAGCGCCAGGATCATGCCGACGCCGAGGAACCGCATGATCGACAGCCCGGAGATCGTGAAGGCGCCGGTCACGATGATCAGCAGCGCCGCCGCTGTGGTCACGATCCGGCCGGTTCGCTCGGCGCCGAACCGCACGGCCTCCTCGGTGGTCGCCCCGTTCGCCCTCGCCTCGACCATCCTCGACATGAGGAACACCTCGTAGTCGGTGGAGAGGCCGAACACCACCGCGAGGATCAGGACCACGAAGGTCGCCTCGAGCGGAGCCGGGGTCACGTCGAGCAGTTCGGCGCCGTGACCGTTCTGGAAGATCCAGGTCAGCACGCCGAACGTGGCGGCCATGCTCAGCCCGGCCATCGCCACCGCCTTGATCGGCAGGACCACCGACCCGAACGCGAGGAACAGCAGCACGAGGGTCGAGCCGACCATGATCGCGAGCATCAGGGGCAGCTTCGCGGTGACCGCGGCGTTGCCGTCGTCGACGAGGGCGGCGCCGCCGCCGACCAGCACGTCGACGCCTGCCGGGGCAGGGATGGCCCGCACATCGCGGACGACCTGGCCGGGAGTTGCCCCCTCGGCGTAGGTCGCGGACAGGACCGCGAAATCGTCGGCCGCCGCGACCATCCGCGCCGCGGCAACACCGTCGACGGCCCGCACCTGCGCGCCGACCTCGCTGAGCTGGGCGGTGGTGGGCGGCGCCCCGTTCTCGCCGCGCACCATCACCGTCGCGGCCTCACCGGTGGTGGGGAACTCGGTGGACAGCGTGTCTGCCGCGGTGCGGGCCGGGTCGTTCGGCGGCAGGGCGGTGTAGGTGACCTCGCCGAGGCTCGCGCCGAACAGCGGGGCGGCCAGCAGCAGCAGGCCCGCGGTGATGGTCACCGCCACCGTGGCCGGCCTGCGCATCACCTTGGTGACCACACCGCCCCAGAACTTGCGGGCCCGCTCCTCGCCGCGTTCGACGGTTCCGCGCCGCCACGCGAGCGAGTTGATCCGGTGGCCGAGGACCGCGAGCAGCGCGGGCACCGCGGTGAGGGAGAGCACCGCGGCCCCGGTCACGGCGGCGATTGCACCGAAGCCGAGCGAACGGATGACCGCCTGCGGGAACACCAGCATGCCTGCGAAGGCGCAGACCAACAGCAATCCGGAGAACATCACGGTGCGGCCGGCGGTGTCGACCGTGCGGCGCACCGCGGCGCCCGGTTCGGTGCCCGATGCCAGCTCCTCTCGGAAGCGGCTGACGATGAACAGGCCGTAGTCGATGGCCAGGCCGAGACCGAGCAGGGAGGCGACGTTGATCGAGAACGAACTGACCTCGGTGACGGTGGTGAGCAGCCGCAGGATCGCCAGCGCGCTGAGCACCGCGAGCATTCCGACGAACACCGGGACGGCCGCGGCCGTGACGGTGCCGAAGACGACCACCAGGAGCAGCAGGGTGATCGGCAGCGCGATGGCCTCCGCGCGCACCAGGTCCTCCTGCAGATGGACGTTGAACGAGTACCCGACGACGGTGCCGCCCGCGAACTCGGTGTCGATGCCGGGTGGGGTGAGCGCCGCGGTCATCTTGTCGAGCTCGGTGAACTCCGCGCCCGCGTCCCAGTCGATCGAGATCGTCGCGAGGGCCTTGGTGCCGTCGTTCGAGGTCATCAGCTTCGCGGTGTTCGGGTCGACGGACCAGTACGACGCGGTGGCGAGGGTGGGTACCTGGTCGCGGAAGGCCGCCAGGTTCTGTTCGACCTCGGGGCCGATGTCCGCGAGGGTCTTGCCCTCGGGCGCGGTGTAGATCGCGACGATGTCCGGCGCCTGCGGGCCGAACTTCTCGTTGACCAGCGAGCTGACCTGTGCCGCTTCGCTGTTCGGGTCGATGTAGCCGCCCTGGCTGAGCTTGCTGAACACCCCGAGTCCCCAGAGTCCGCTGATCACGACGGCGAGCACCGTCAGGATCAGGACCCACCATTTCCGGGAGACGACGAATTTGGCCCAGCGCGTCATGTAGGACTCTCTCGGATCAGGGGGTCGGATGCGCCCCGACTCTACCGATGGCCCGCGTGGGGCTTCCCCTGGTGCCCGGCCGCCGAAACGCGGAGAGTGGACCCATGGGCATTCCGGATGTCATGTCGGGATGGCGGGTCCGCGAGCCCGGGCCGATGCGCGGCGAGCCGGTGGAGCTCGCGGAGCTACCGGTGCCGGAACCGGGCCCCTCGGAGCTGCTGGTGCGGGTGCGGGTGTGCGGGGTCTGCCGCACCGACCTGCACGTGGTCGAGGGCGATCTGCCCGTGCATCGCCACCACGTGGTGCCCGGCCACGAGGCGGTGGGCGAGGTGGTCGGGTGGGGCGACGAGGCCGGCTCGGACTTCGGTCTCGGCGACCGGGTCGGGATCGGGTGGCTCCGGCGGACCTGCGGCGAGTGCCGGTACTGCCGCCGGGGTCGGGAGAACCTCTGCCCGCACTCGCGGTACACGGGATGGGACGTCGACGGCGGGTACGCGGAGTTCGCCACCGTGCCCGCGGCGTTCGCGCACCGGCTGCCCGACGGCTACCTGGACGAGGAGCTGGCGCCCCTGCTGTGTGCCGGGATCATCGGTTACCGGGCGTTGACGTGTGCGGACGTGCCGGCGGGCGGACGTCTGGGCATCTACGGCTTCGGCGGCAGCGCCCATCTCGCGGCGCAGGTCGCGTTGGCTCGGGGCGCCGAGGTCCACGTGATGACGAGAGGGGAGCGGGCCAGGGAGCTGGCGCTCGAGCTCGGCGCCGCCTCGGCCTCCGGCGCCGCGGATCCGCCGCCGGTGCCGCTCGACTCGGCGATCCTGTTCGCCCCGGTCGGCGATCTGGTCCCGACCGCGCTGGCGGCCCTGGATCGGGGCGGGACGCTGGCCGTCGCGGGCATTCACCTCTCCGACATCCCGCCTCTGAACTATCAGCGGCACCTGTTCCAGGAGCGCACGCTGCGATCGGTCACGGCCAACACCCGCGCCGACGCCCGCGAGTTCCTGGAGTTCGCGGGGACACATCGGCTGCTGGTCAGTGCGATGGGGTACTCGCTCGACGAGGCCGACCGGGCGCTGTCGGACCTGAAGGAGGGACGGGTGACCGGCGCGGCGGTGCTCATCGTGTGAGGCCTTGTCTCTGCCTTCTGCCCGGCCCGGCCACGAGCCAGATCGCAAGCAGGAGCTCGCCGATGAAGGTGAACGCACCTATCTTCTGGAGGGAACCTCCGGACAGCACCGCGGCGACGCTGTCGAAGGCGTAGCCGAAGCCCGCCACGGCCACCAGGACCGCCAGGGATCTGGGCACGAAGCCCGACCGGAAGGCCAGCGTGCCGAACGCGAGCAGGTGCAGGCCGAAGAAGAACAGACCGATGTCCCAGATGTCGTGGAACGCCTCGACTCCCAGGAGCACCTGGGCATCGCGCTGGTCGGCGCCCAACGCGGCGGCCGAATCGGCGTCGAGAAGTCGGAGCACTCCGACGAGCTGGGCGACGGCGACCAGGAACACCCCCGCGTATCCGAGTCGGAACATCGCCGCCAGCATCGAGATCGCCCTATCGGCCGGGAGCAGCACCGCATAGAGCGCCCACGCGACCACCACGTCGAGCGCGGCCACCAGGACCAGGCTCACGATCCCGAGCCGGAACGCACCCGCCGAGTCCGTGAGGTCCCTGGCCGTCTGCGTCGCGTCGCCTGGGGTCACCAGGCCGTCGACGGCGACGGGAATGGCGAACGCGGCGAGCGCGGCCATGAGCAGCAGCCCGACCCCCGCGACGAGGCAGGCGCGGCGCCACGACTGGTCCTGCGCCGCCGCTACGCCCTCGTGCGGGAGGGCGGCGCGGACGCTGGTCATGCGCCCACCGAGGTGACGGGCTCGCGGTCCGGTCCGGCCGCCCGCGTCGAGGGAGTGTGGAATCCCTTGGCGATCAGGAGGATCGGCAGGATCAGCTCGAACAGACCGCCGGGGACGTACATCAGCATCCCGGGACCGGAGTCGAGAGTGGCGATGTCGAGCAGGCCCGCCGGGATGGCGAGGAGCAGGACGCCGTAGCCGACGAGGCCGAGCCAGGCGAGCCAGACGGGAACGAGCCGGGCCCGGAGCAGGACGAAGGACAGGACCAGTCCTGCGATGCCGGAGAAGAGGTAGACGAGCAACTCGTACTGCTCGAACAGCGACTTCGTGGCGAGGAGGTAGACGCCCACCGCACCGATCGCCAGGCACTCGAGGCACCGGGCGACCAGGTAGGCGGTGGCGAGGGTCGTGCTGTACCGACCAAGGGTTCGCCGCAGGGCGAGGCCGATGCCGACGACGGCGAGGCCACAGAGGGTCTGGAGCAGTACGCCCGCGACCAGGCTGCCGGTCCTGCCGGTCCCTGTGGAGAAGTACGCCTGGATCAGGGCGTCGCCGACCAGGAACGTCGCGGTGGAGAAGAGGAACAACGCGCCGACCGTGCGGGCGGTACCTCTGCTCGTTGTGTCGGTGCCATGGCGGTCGCGGTGTGTGTGGGTTGTCGTCATGACGTCTTCCTCGGGAATGGAGAGGTGAGACTTACGGTGTAAGTAGTTCTACGCTTACAGGGTAAGTGCGTCAAGGGAGAGGGGGAGGCATGGCACCTCAGGGGACTGCGCGCGGGACACGTGGCCGGCTGAGTCGGGACGAGGTGCTACGGGCCGCCGTCGCGTACGCCGACGAGCACGGGATCGCGTCACTGAGCATGCGCAAGCTCGGCGAGGCGCTCGCCGTCGAGGCGATGTCCCTCTACAACCACGTGGCCAACAAGGACGACCTGCTCGACGGGATGGTCGACCACGTCTTCGGCGAGATCGTGATGGACCCGGGCGCATCCGGCTGGAGGCAGGCGATGCGACTGCGCGCGATCTCGGCACGCGAGGTGCTGTCGCGTCATCGTTGGGCGATCGGGCTCCTGGACTCGAGGAGCAGTCCCGGCCCGGCGACGCTGCGGCATCACGACGCCGTCCTCGGGAGTCTTCGAGCAGGCGGCTTCTCGGTTCCGATGGCCGCGCACGCGTTCGCCGTCCTCGACAGCTACATCTACGGTTTCGCGTTACAGGAGGCCGCTCTTCCCTTCGAGGGTCCGCAGGAGACCGAGGACTTGGCGCAGGCCATTCTGGAAGGAATGCCTGCCGACGAGTTCCCGCACCTCACCGAGCTGGCCGTGGAGCACGTGCTGCAACCCGGCTACGAATTCGGCAGCGAGTTCGAGTTCGGCCTCGACCTGATCCTCGACGGCCTGGAGAGGGCTTCCGTTGCCGGTTGACTCCTGCGCCCAGCTCGGATCATAATAGAACACACGTTCGATGCGACTTCCCCGCTCGGGCTCCGGCGCCGAATCCTCGGCGGCCGGATGCGCAGGGAAGGTGAATGCGATGGGCTGGGGAAACGGGCCGCCGACATGGTCGGAGATGGAGCGGGTGCTCTCCGGCAGGCCGGGACGGAACCCGCCGGAGGCGATGTACCCCGGCGACGGCAGCGACAGCCCGGCCTGGTCCCGTAAACGCGGCGAATACCGCGCAGGCCCGATCTCCCGGGACGAGACGCCGACCGTGCCCTACGCGGAGCTGCACGCCCACTCCGCCTTCAGCTTTCTCGACGGCGCGAGCCCGCCCGAGGAACTGGTGGAGGAAGCGGTCCGGCTGGGGCTCGAGGCGATCGCGCTGACCGACCACGACGGGCTCTACGGGGTGGTGCGGTTCGCGGAGGCGGCCAAGGAGCTGAACATGCGCACCGTCTTCGGAGCCGAATTGTCCCTGCCGTCACCCGATGCGGACTCGGCCGGTTCGCGGACCGGGACACCGGACCCCGGCGGCACCCATCTGCTGGTGCTGGCGCGCGGGCGGGAGGGCTACCGGCGGTTGTCGCGGCAGCTCGCGGCGGCGCACCTGGCGGGCGGCGAGAAGGGCAAACCGCGTTACGACCTGGACGAGCTGACCGAGGCGGCAGGTGGGCACTGGCAGATCCTCACCGGCTGCCGCAAGGGGCACGTGCGCATGGCGCTCGACTCCGGGGGCATCTCGGCGGCGGAGGCGGAGCTGCGCGGACTGACCGAGAGGTTCGGAAGGGACAGGGTCACCGTCGAGCTCACCCACCACGGTGTTGCCGAGGACGACGAACGCAACGGCGCGCTGGCCGAGCTCGCCAGGGCCGCGGGGCTGCCCGTCATCGCCTCCACCGCAGCACATTTCGCCGGCCCGCCGCGCCGACGCCTTGCCATGGCGATGGCGGCGGTCCGCGCCAGGCAGAGCCTGGACGAGGCGGCCGGATGGCTGGGACCGACCGGCGGCGCGCACCTGCGGTCCGGTGCGGAGATGTCCCGGCTGTTCGCCGCGCATCCCACCGCGGTGCCTGGCGCTGCCGAGCTGGGTCGCGAGTGCGCCTTCGACCTGCGGCTGATCGCGCCCGAGCTACCGCCGTTCGAGGTGCCCGAGGGCCACGACGAGAACAGCTGGCTGTGCGAGCTGACGATGGCGGGCGCCCGGCGGCGCTACGGCACCCCCGAGCAGCGGCCCGACGCCTACCGGCAGATCGAGCACGAGCTGACGATCGTCGCCCAGCTCGGGTTCCCGGGCTATTTCCTGGTCGTGCACGACATCGTGTCCTTCTGTCACCGCAACGACATCCTCTGTCAGGGCAGGGGATCGGCGGCGAACTCGGCCGTCTGCTACGCGATCGGCATCACCAACGTCGACCCGGTCGGGAACAAGCTGCTGTTCGAGCGGTTCCTCTCGCCCGAACGAGACGGCCCACCCGACATCGACGTCGACATCGAATCGGATCGCCGTGAGGAGGCGATCCAGTACGTCTACAACCGCTACGGCCGCGCCTATGCGGCGCAGGTCGCGAACGTCATCACCTACCGCGGCAAGATGGCGGTGCGGGACATGGCTCGGGCACTTGGCTTCTCGCAGGGTCAGCAGGATGCGTGGAGCAAGCAGGTCAGCCGATGGACCGGCGTCGCCGGCGAAACCGGCACCGATATCCCGCCCGCCGTGCTGGAGCTCGCGGGCCAGATCGAGGGCCTGCCCCGGCATCTCGGCATCCACTCCGGCGGCATGGTGATCTGCGACCGTCCGATCGCCGACGTGTGCCCGGTGGAATGGGCGCGGATGGAGAACCGGAGCGTTCTCCAGTGGGACAAGGACGACTGCGCGGCGGTGGGGCTGGTCAAGTTCGACATGCTCGGACTCGGCATGCTCTCCGCGCTGCACTACATGATCGACCTGGTCGCCGAGCACAAGAACCTCGAGGTGGATCTGGCCAGGCTGGACCTGTCCGAGGATGCGGTCTACGAGATGCTGCAGCGAGCCGATTCGGTCGGGGTGTTCCAGGTGGAATCCCGCGCCCAGATGGCCACCCTGCCGCGACTGAAGCCGCGCAACTTCTACGACCTGGTGGTGGAGGTGGCGCTGATCCGGCCCGGGCCCATCCAGGGCGGCTCGGTGCACCCGTACATCCGGCGCCGCAACGGGATCGAGCCGGTCACCTACGACCACCCGTCGCTGGAGAAGGCCCTGGCGCGGACCCTGGGGGTGCCGCTGTTCCAGGAACAGCTGATGCAGATGGCGGTCGACGTGGCCGGGTTCACCGCGGCCGAGGCCGACCAGCTGCGCCGGGCGATGGGGTCCAAGCGGTCACCGGAGCGGATGGAACGGCTGCGCGGCCGGTTCTACGACGGGATGCGCGACCTGCACGGCGTCACAGGAGAGGTGGCGGACCGGATCTTCGAGAAGCTGTACGCCTTCGCGAATTTCGGTTTCCCTGAGAGTCATTCGCAGAGCTTCGCCGCGCTGGTGTTCTACTCGGCCTGGTTCAAGCTGCACCACCCGGCGGCGTTCTGTGCCGGCCTGCTGCGGGCCCAGCCGATGGGGTTCTACTCCCCGCAGTCGCTGGTCGCCGACGCCCGCAGGCACGGGGTCCGGGTGCACGGGCCGGACGTGAACGCCAGCCTGGCGCACGCCACGCTCGAGGGCGAGGGGCTGGAGGTCCGGCTTGGTCTCGGGGAGGTGCGGCACATCGGTGCGGCACTGGCGGAGAAGATCGTGGCGGCCAGGTGCGAGGGCGGGCCCTACACCTCCCTGCTCGACCTGACCGGTCGGGTGGAACTGACCACCCCGCAGGCGGAGTCGCTGGCCACCGCGGGCGCGCTCGGTTGTTTCGCCGGGTCGCGCAGGCAGGCGCTGTGGGCGGCGGGGGCGGCCGCGGGGGAGCGGCCGGGACGGCTGCCGGGCATGGGCGCCTCGACCGTCGCGCCCACTCTGCCCGGGATGAGCGACGTCGAGCTCGCGGCAGCGGATGTGTGGGCGACCGGGGTCTCGCCGGACTCCTATCCCACCGAGTTCCTTCGCCCCCAACTCGAGGCGCTGGGCGTGACCCCGGCATCGGGGTTATTGGCGGTGCCCGACGGCGACAGGGTGCTGGTCGGGGGAGCGGTCACCCACCGCCAGCGCCCGGCCACCGCGGGCGGGGTCACCTTCATCAACCTCGAGGACGAGACGGGGATGGTGAACGTGGTCTGCTCGGTGGGGCTGTGGGCCCGCTACCGCACGCTCGCGCACACCGCGCCCGCGCTCCTTGTCCGGGGGAAGGTGCAGAACGCGGAGGGTGCGGTGACGGTGGTGGCGGACCGGCTGCAGCGGATGGACCTACGGATGGCGGGCAGGTCGAGGGATTTTCGGTGAGTGCCGGACCGCCTGTGGCTATGGTGGACTCATGCTTGCACTCGACACGACGAAAGGCGCATGAGCGCCGGGTTCGACAGTTCTTCCTCTCAGCACTCGACCTCCATCGGTCATTTTGGCGGCACGGCCAGGGCCTTCCGCGCCGGTTCGATGGCGGGACACGGGTCGGTCCTCTGGTTACTCGACGTCAGCCATCCGGCGCTCGTACGCCGCGCGGGCGACGGATCGATCACCACCCACGAGGTGCCGGGGCCGGTGCGTGGTTCCGGGATTGTGGGATCGAAGATCCGGTGGCTACACGCAGACGACGCGGGGTGCTGGATCGTTGGACCGGACGGTATCGCGCACTGTGACCACGCCGGCACGGTTCGAGTGCTGGACGAGAATCCGGTTTCGGTGTCTGCTCTGGCGGGTGGAACGCTCGCCACGGTAAGCCGCGCGCGGAAACTGGGCACATGCGTGGTGGAACTCCGGACCAGCACGGGCCCGACCGCGGTGGTGCCGATGCCCGCCGACGTCGAGAGCATGGGGCCCGCTCCTGATGGGTTTCTCGTCTTCATGAGAACCGAGGCGCACGGCCGACCTTTTGCACAGACCGACCGCGGGCCATGGTGCGGTCGAATCGGTATCGACGGATCCCGCACCCTCAGAACCGCATGGCCGCGGGCCTACTGGAGCGTTGGCGACGTAAACCTCGTCGATCTCGGCACTCCCATTGCGGTGTGCCGGTCGGGCTGCTCCCAAGTCCTGGGTGAGCGGTTGTTGCCCGTCACGGCCGTTCCGATCGAATCGGACTTCGGTCCGTGGCCGGTGCCGACCGGGCCCTGGTTCACCCTGCGTCCGAGCGCAATGGAATACCGCTGGCGCGACAGCGCCTTCAGCGAAGAAGGCGGCCGAGACTCGAATCGCTTCACCTACTTTCGCGTCGACCCCCATCTGCTCAGGCCGTCCGTGTGGGCATCCGCATCGGGGTTTCCGAAAGACCTTGCGCTGCTGCCGGACCTCGGGCAGCTGTGGGTCTCGACGACCGACGGACTGTTCGCCACCGATCTCGGCGCCGTCGACCGGGGCGGTGCGCTCGCCCTCATCGAGATGGATGCCGCGGCGCTGTCCGGACTCGACATGCCGGTGACGCCGCCGCCCGAGATGGGAGATCCGGACCGGTGGGCACTGCGGGAACGCGAGCGGCTGATCGCGGAGAACATGGACGAAGGGCTGCTCGACGTCGAGATCGACGGGTGGTTCCCCACGGCCGGCATCATCGTGACGTTCAGGCATCCGGAATTGCCGCGCACGGTGTGCGCCCGGCGCTATCCGTTGTTCACCCGGGACGGCACGTCCGCGCTGTGGCGGGGCGCACCGACGCTCATGGAATCGATCCTGATGGACATCGACGAGTCCGGCGGGGTCGAGTGTGTGAGATCAACGGCGCCGGGACCATTCGGATGGACCTGGGTGTGATGGTGAAGGCTGAGCGGCGTGTCGGAGCTCCGTCCGCCGACCGCCACCGGCCTAGCATCCCGGTATGAAGGCACCCGCGCTCGCCACGATCCTGATCCTGACTGCGTTGTTGGCGGGGTGCGGTGGCGGCGAACCAGAGCAGTCGCAGACCGAGTCACAGTCGTCCCTCACGGCCGGTGCCGATGCAGGCATCGCACCCGATGCGAAGTTCGCCCCGGCGCCCGCGGAGGGTTCCGTCGAACGCCAGGAGGTCACCACCGGCACGGTCTCGCTCACCGCGGCCGATCCCGTCGACACCGGCCACACCGTCGTGCGCATCGTCGAGGACGCGGGCGGCCGGGTCGACGACCGGACCGAGCGGCCGCGGACCGACGACACCGAGCCGAGTAGCTCGCTGACGGTTCGGATCCCGGCGGACCGTCTCACCGCCACCCTCGACGAGATCTCGGAGCTCGGCGAGGTGACCGGGGTGAGCGTCAGCAAGAGCGATGTCACCATGCAGACCCAGGATCTCGACGCGCGGATCGGTGCCCTGCAGGCCTCGGTCACGCGGCTGCAGGGGCTGATCGCGACCGCCGCGAACACCGCGGATCTGATCGAAGCCGAGAACGCGCTCTCGGAGCGGCAGGCGGAACTCGACAGCCTCGTCGCGCAGCGGCGCGCGCTGTCCGACCAGGTCGAGCTCGCGACCATCTCGATCGACATCACCACCGACGGGCCGGACAGTGCGGACCCGGACAGCTTCTGGGACGGCGTCGTGGCCGGGTGGCACGCGCTGCTGTCCGCGCTCCACGGACTGATCGTCTTCCTCGGCCGGGCGGTCCCCTGGGTGGGCTTCGCCGCGCTGGTCGTCCTCGTCGGGTACGCCGTCGTGCGGCTGATCCGCAGGCGATGACCCTCGGCGTCCCGGGGTGTGACCGGTCACGTCCACGGGCTACCTATATACCCTAGGGGTATAGTCTGGTCGACTGAGAGGAGTCGCCGTGAAGGTCGTCATCGTGGGTGGGGTCGCAGGAGGGATGTCCGCCGCGACCAGGTTGCGCCGCCTGGACGAGGAGGCGGAGATCGTCGTCTTCGAGCGCGGTGCGCACGTGTCGTTCGCCAACTGCGGGCTGCCCTACTACGCGGGTGGGGTCATCGAGGACCGGGAGGCGCTGCTGCTGCAGACCCCCGAAAGCCTCGCCGCCCGGTTCCGCCTCGACGTCCGGGTGCGCACTGAGGTGGTCGCCGTCGACCCCGCCGCCGGGACCGTCACCGTCCGCGATCTGCGGACCGGCGACGAGACCGCGGAGTCGTACGACTCGCTGGTGCTCAGCCCCGGCGCGAGCCCCATCGTCCCCGACATCGAGGGGGTCGGGCGTGCCCTGGTCCTGCGCGACGTCGAGGACGTGGACCGGTTGGTCGGCGCGCTCGACGCCGACGCCCGCACCGCGGTGATCGTCGGGGCCGGGTTCATCGGCGTCGAACTCGCCGAGAACCTGCGACGCCGCGGACTCGAGATCACCGTCGTCGAGCTGGCCGACCAGGTGCTGGCCCCGCTCGATCCCGAGATGGCGTCGCCGGTCGCGGATGAGCTGCGCGGCAACGGCGTCCGGCTCGAGCTCGGCACCCAGGTGACCGGGATCGGCGCGGACACCGTGACCCTCGCCGACGGCCGACTGGTCCCGGCCGACGTCGTCGTGATGGCCATCGGGGTGCGGCCGGAGACCGCGCTGGCGGTCGGCGCGGGCATCGAGGTCGGGCCCCGCGGCGGCATCGTGGTCGACGCGAGCATGCGCACCTCCGCGGCGGGCGTCTACGCGGTCGGCGATGCGGTCGAGAAAACCGACGCACTCACCGGCGGCGCAGGACTGGTCCCGCTGGCGAACCCCGCGAACCGGCAGGGCCGACTGGTCGCGGACGTGATCGCGGGCAGGCCGGTGCGGGCGCGCCCCGTCGTCGGCACCGCGATCGTCGGGGTGTTCTCGCTGATGGTGGCCGCGGTGGGCTGGAACGAGAAGCGGTTGCGCGCCGCAGGTCGCGGGTATCGGGCCATCCACACGCACCCGCAGTCGCATGCCGGCTATTACCCGGGCGCGCAGGGCATGTCGCTCAAGCTGCTCGTCGACCCGGACACCGACGCGATCCTCGGCGCCCAGGGCGTCGGCGGTGACGGCGTGGACAAGCGCATCGACGTGATCGCCACCGCCATGGTCGGCGGCATCACCGCCGCCGAACTGGCGGACCTCGAACTGGCCTACGCACCACAGTTCGGTTCGGCGAAGGACCCGGTGAACATGCTCGGCTACATCGCCGACAACCTGCGCACCGGCACCACCGCCACGGTGCAATGGCACGAGCTGCCCGCGCTGGTCGAGGCCGGTGCGGTGCTGGTGGACGTGCGCACCCCGGCCGAGTTCGCTTTGGGGTCGATCCCCGGCGCGGTCAACATCGAGCTCGACCAGTTGCGCTCGCGCGCAGCCGAATTGCCGGAGGGTGAGCTGATCGCGGTTTGCCAGGTCGGTCAGCGCGGCCACACGGCGACCCAGCTGCTGCGGCAGCTCGGGCGCAGCGTGCGCAACCTGGACGGCGGTTACCGCACCTGGCAGGCCGGGCGGACGCCGGTCGCCGAGTTCGTCTAGCGGTGTCGGTACAGGACAGCATGGTGCTGGGAATGGCCGAACAGTCCTAGCTGACCGAGACCCGGACGGCCACGACATCGTGGCGGCGGACTACGCGGACTGGTCCGCGCGCTGCTGTCAGACCAGCCGTACGATCGCGCCATGCTCGCCTCCTTCGCCGAGCTCGTGCAGGCCGAGAAAAGGCCCCTGGCTGATTTCGGGTGCGGGCCGGGCCGGTGACGGCACCTGCATTCGTTGGGGCTCAGCGTGTTCGGCCTTCCTGTCACCCGCGATGGTGGCCGTGGCCCGCCGCGACCACCCGGTCCTGCGTTTCGGCGAGGGACGATCACGGCGCTGAACCTCACGGACGGCGGCGAGGTCGGCGGCACCTGCCTCATGCTCGATCATCCACACCCGCCCGAGCGACTGCCGTCGGTGCTCGCCGAGTTCCACCGGGTGCTGGGGGAGGGTGGTTCGCTGTTGACTGCCTTCAGGTCGGCGGCGAGTGGAAGCACCTGCTGCACGTGTGGCCACGCGGTGTCTCGCCCGGGCGCGGAGGTCCCTCGCACTCGAAGATCGAGGCCGCGGGGTTGGCCACCGGGCGTTTACCTCGGCTGCGCGGTGAACGCAGACTCACTCGCGGTCCTCCAGAAGGGAGCGGTGAGTTGGTCTTCGTTGACCACTTGCCGAAGCTCACTGTTTACCGTGTCGGTGGCGTTGCGGAATGCTCTTCTACCGCTTGAAGTGAGGCGCACACGGGAACCACGGGCATCGGCGGGATCCCGCTCGCGGTCGATGTACTCGGCGTCGAGCATCTGAGTGATCAGCCGCGAGACCTGGGACTGGCTTCGTGAGACGTTGTGGGTGAGGTCCGTGACTCGAACCCAGCCGCCGGCGGCATTCATGCGCTCCATGAGTTCGTAGGCACTGACGCACAGGTGGTGGTCGCGGGCGAGGGCCCGCTCGATCCGCGCGGTCGATGCTTCACAGGCCCGCACAAGGGCTAGCCAGCGGTCCGCCAACAAGATGTCCTCTTCCACCGGGACAGGGTACCTCAACTCCCTAGTTACAATGCATGCACATGCATTATATTTAGGTCCGAAAGGAGCTCCTCATGACCAATGCAATCCACCTGAGCAGTGCAGAAGAGTCCGAAAACGCCTCCATTGGCTGGGCCCCTATGGCCGTCATCGGAATCGCGCAGCTGATGGTCATGCTCGATGCGACCGTGGTCAACGTGGCCGTCCCGAGCATCGGGCGTGATCTGTCCACCACCACCGCCGCACTCCAATGGGTGATCAGCGGCTATGTCCTGATGTACGGCAGCCTCCTGCTGTTCGGCGGACGCGTGGCCGACATCCTCGGCCGCCGCCGGGCCTTCGTCGCAGGACTGACCCTGTTCGCCGCCACCAGCGTGTGGTGCGGCGTATCGACCAACGCCGCCTCACTCATCGCCGGCCGCATCGCCCAGGGCGCAAGCGCAGCCGTTCTGTCGTCCGCCGCGCTGTCAATTGTGGTTGCCACCTATGTCGCGGCCAACCAGCGCCGCATCGCACTGACCGCCTGGAGCGGTCTGGGAGTGGTCGGCGCCACCCTCGGCGTCGTACTCGGCGGCCTGATCGTCGATCTGTTGAGCTGGAGGTGGGTGTTCCTGATCAACGTGGTCTTCGCCATTGGCGCCGCGATCGCCGCATACCGCGTGGTCCCGCCGATGCGCACCGCCGATGTCCGCCCACTGCGCTTCCCGACCGCAGTGCTGGTCAGCGGCGGCCTAGCCGCCCTGACCTACGCCCTGATCGAACTGCAGAACGGGCCCGACGAACCCAACGTGTGGATCTTCCTGACGATCGCCGTCGTGATTCTCGGCGCCGTCGGCGCCCTGGAAGCCCGATCCGCTGATCCGCTCCTGCCTCTCTCCCTCCTCCGTATCCCGACCTACCTCGCCGCAAGCATCGGTCTGATGCTCGCGGCCGCGGTCATGATCAGCAGCTCTTACCTTGGCAGCATCTTCTTCCAGGACGTCCACGCGATGAGCCCCCTGCTCGCCGGCCTCAGCCTGCTCCCGATGGGACTAGCCTCCCTCGTCGTAGCGGTCGTCCTACCGAAGATCATCGCCAGCCAAGGCCCGGCCCGTGTATACCTCGGTGGCGTCGCCGCACAGCTGATCGGCGCCGCGGCTCTAGCCACCGGAATCGACAACATTGCCGCAGTGATCGCACTGCTCGCCATCATCGGCGCCGGACTGCCCAGCGCCTTCGTCCCGCTCTACGGAATCGGCGCAAGCCATGTCGCGCTCAAGGACTCGGGTGTCGGCTCCGGTTTGCTCAACACCTTCAACCAGACTGGCGGCGCACTCGGAATCGCCGTCGTTGGAACGACCATGGCCATCGTCATCAGGGACCACCCCGATGCCGCCGCAGCGGCGACTCTCGATGGCGTCAGTGCAGGCTTTCTCGCAGTTGCGATCTGCGCCGTCGGCGGCCTCATTGTCGCCCTAGTGCTGCGCATGCTCACGTGCCCGGCAAAGGGGAATGACAATGACATCGACAAGAATCGCCGATGCGGTCGACACCGCCGCAGCACGCCAGCAACAAAGCGACCGGCTTGGAGTGTTCGCGACACCGCTCTACGAGCAGGCCCGGGCCGCCGGGTGACCGCCCGGGGACCCCTGCGCACAAGCCGACGCGACGCTAGCTCTCGTCGTCGGTGGGTGCCCGGCCGGTGTCGCCGGTCGGGTTCTCGTCCGCGGAGTCAGCCGAGGCCGCAGAGGCCGCAGAGCCGGAGGCATCGGCGGTGTCCTCGTCGAGCACGCTCACCGTCACCCCGTACGGCAGGAACCGCACCAGCCGCCGCGGGTCGGTGTTGTTCTTGTGAATCCGCAGCGCCTCGAGCTCCGTCGCGAACACCTGGTCCACCCGGGCGGACCCGTCCTCGTCGACGGTGTAGATGGCCCACACGCCGTCGCCGGCATCACCCGTGGTCTCCGGTCGCGGTCGGGGCCAGGACGTGCTGGTTCCCACATTGAACGAGTGCGAGTAGGGGATGCCCGCATCGTCGAGGAACCTGCCGAATTTCTCGGCCGCGTCGCGCAGTCCCGCACTGGCCTCGCGGGCGATGCGCTCTATGTCTTCCGGATCGATGCCGAACGGTCCCCTGCTACCCATGGCAATTCTCCTGCGGTGTCGCCCCGGCTCGTCGTCGCCCCGGGAGTCAACTCCAGTGTGGCCGCAGCGCGTCGGTGGCGCCAGGCCCGCGGGTCATCGCGGCGCGGACTCCTGTTCGGCGAGCGCGCGGCGCGACTCCTCGTGCAGCACCTCCAGCAGCTCCTGCTCCAGTGCGACGAACTCGGGCGAGGTGACGACGGACAGCTCACGGGGCCGCGGCAGGTCCACCCGCACCTCCCGGCGCACGGTGGCTGGCCGGGCCGACAGCACGATCACCCGGTCGGAGAGGTAGACCGCCTCGCGGATGTCGTGCGTGATCATCAGGACCATCCACCGGTATCGCTGCCACACCTGCTGCAGCCAGTCCTGCATCTCGGTGCGGGTCAGCGAATCGAGCGCACCGAACGGCTCGTCGAGCAGCAGTAGTTCGCGGTCCTGGACGACCGTGCGCAACATCGCGGCGCGTTGGCGCATCCCGCCCGACAGCTGGAACGGGCGGGCATCCTCGAACCCGGCCAGGCCGAAGATCGGGAACAGCTCGCGGGCGCGGCGCCTGGCCTCCCGCTTGTCGATCCCCTGTACCTCGAGCCCGAGCGCGGTGTTGTCGAGAACCGTTCGCCACGGGAACAGCAGATCCTTCTGCGGCATGTATGCGCAGTGCGGAGTTCCCGACGCGGCCCCGTCGCCGACGAGCACCCGGCCCGAGTCCGGCGAGTCCAGCCCGGCGAGGATGTTGAACACCGTGCTCTTGCCGCAGCCGCTCGGGCCGATGACGGAGACGAACTCGCCGGGGGCGGCGTCGAAGGACACCCGGTCCAGCACGAGGCGGGAACCGGTGCCGCGTCGATGGGCGGTACCCCCGCCGCGGCCGGGCAGCGGATACGACTTGGTGATCGCCTCTAGCGCGATCCTCGATCCCCGTGCCTCACCCATGGCCGTGCTCCATCCGGGACCACGGGGCGACGACCCGCTCCACCGCGAACGTGAGCAGGTAGAGGGCGATGCTGATGACGGCGGTGACCAGCACCGCGGCCAGCACCAGATCGGTGCGGAACGAGTTCTTCTGCAGACTCATGTAGATGCCGAGTCCCTTACTGGCCCCGACGTACTCGGCGAACACCGCGCCGACGACGGCGTAGGTGATGCCGATCCGCAGCGCGGTGAAGAACCGCGGCAGCGCCGACGGCAGCCGGACATACCGGAACACCTGCCAGCGCGAGGCGCGCATGCTGCGCAGCAGCGCGCCCGCCTCCCGTTCGGTCGAGGCGAAGCCCTCGATCAGCCCGATCGCCATCGGGAAGAAGGTGGCCAGGGCGATCACCAGGACCTTCGGCAGCAGACCGAACCCGAACCAGATGATCATCAGGGGGCGATCGCGATGATCGGCAGCGTCTGCGAGGCCACGAACAACGGCACGAACGCGCGGCGCAGCCACGGCGAGAAATCCACCAGGATCGCCAGCGCCCACGCCAGGACCAGCGACACCGAGAACCCGATCAGGGTCACCGTCAGCGTGGCGCCCGCGTGCACGGCGATCTCCTCGCGGTGCCCCCAGCCCTGCTGCGCGACGCGCACCGGTGAGGGCAGCAGCTGCGGACGGATCCCGCTGACATCGACATAGACCTGCCAGGCGACGACCAGCGCCGCCACCACCACCAGGGCGGGGGTCAGTCTACGAAGGGCCGAGGTAGTCATTGGTGAAGTACGTCGACCAGTCGGGTTCGGTGGTCAACGTGTTGCCGTCCGGGCCGGCGAGCAGTCCGTGCTGGTAGAGGAATCCGGAGTTGCCTGCCCATTGCGGCAGGGTCTGGGTGCCGACCTTCCCGGTCGCGTCCTTCATGTACTGCGAGGCGAGCATCCGCTGGCTCTCGATCACCAGTGACTCGTCGTTGAAGGCGCCCGGGTTGGCCTCGATGAGGATCTTCGCGGCCTCGTCCGGGTTGTCCGCGGCGAACTGGTAGCCCCGCTGCAGCGCCTGAACGAACTTGCCGGCCTGCTCGGGGTGCGATGCGAGCCAGTCCTCGTTGCCGTCGACCACGATGGCGTATGCATCGGGGAACCCGTAGTCGGTGTAGCGGAAGTACCGCATCGGGGTGCCCGCATGTTCGGCCTCGATGCCCTCCCACGCGAAGTACGAGACGGTGAAGTCGGCCTTGCCGGAATAGACGGCCTCGTAGGCGGACGTGCCGAGGGTGACCGAGTTGAAATCGCCGGTGCCACCGTCGTTTCGGATCACCTGGCGGAGCGTCTCGTTCTCGCCCGGATCGCCGAACCCGGCATAGGTCTTGCCGTCGAGGTCCTTGGGGCTGACGATGTCGGCCCGGTCGGCGCGGACGCCGATCGCGGTCGCCCAGTGCTGTAGCGGTGCGAGGACTGAGACGGTGTGCGCGCCGGAGGCGCGGGAGAACGTCGACGCGTCGTGGGTGCTGATCCCGAACTCGGCGTTGCCGGAGTCGACGAGGGTGTCGACCGCGGTGTTGTTGTACGGCAACACCTCCACGTCCAGCCCGACGTCGGCGAAGTACCCCTGTTGCTGCGCAACGAAGAGCCCGGTGTGGTTGGTGTTCGGCGTCCAGTCGAGGGCGAACCGGATGGTCTCCCCGGAGTCGGTGTCGGAGCCACACGCGGTGAGCAACGACAGTGAGGACAGCGCGACGACGGCGCCCGCGAGCGCGCGGCGGATCCGGGCGCTCACGGCGCGGGCCAGGGCTGCGGGTGGAGCGCGGTGTCCCAGAACAGCAGTTCGTACCGCGTCGCGACGGTGAATGCCTCGACCATCGCCTCGCGCTCGCCCGGTGTGGCGGCGGCCGCGGCCGCGTCGACCAGGGTGCGGGCGGTCGCCGCGGAGGTCTGGAACTCCTCGGCGTCGTAGGTGGACACCCACTGTGCGTAGGGATGTCCGGGATCGGCGGCCAGCACCTTCGCCGCGCTCGCGGCCAGGTCGCGCCCGACCTCGGCGTAGATCCAGAAGCACGGCAGGATCGCCGCCGCCGCGACAGGGTACGGCTCGGTGGCCGCGGCCGCGATCAGGTACGAGACGTAGCCGAGGCAGGTCGGGGAGTGCCGGGGTTCCTGCTCGGCGGGCGGCAGCACCCCGCCCGACAGCAGATCCTCGTGCAGGGAGGTCTCGACCACGGCCGCGCTGGCGGCGGAGGTGGCCCAGAAGGCGGCGGACGCCGGGTCGGGTGCCCGCGAGGCGAGGATGGCCAGCGCCTTGGCGTACCCGCTCAGATACAGCGAGTCCTGCTCGACGTAGAAGCGGAAGACGTCCAGCGGCAGGCTGCCGTCGCCGAGACGGCGGAGGAACTCCAGCTCGTCGATCGCGACGCGCAGCGCCTTGGTGTGATCCCACAGGTGTTCGGTGAAGCGGTCGGTACCCCCGTGGTGGGCGTATGCGAAGCCATGACATCCCTTCGTCAGCATTACCTGGCCAGGTTCTCGGGTCTGCTCTCAGCCCCGCGACTTGCGGAGCACCCCGTGTCTCAACACGGCGACATTAGCATCTGTGCAGGCCAGGGCCGCACCCGCCCGCGCTCAGATACCCCGGCGGGTACCATCGGAGTTGACGAATCCGGACGTGAGAACAGGGAGTGGCGCAATGACGGGTGACGAGGAGAGCATCGCGTTGGTGCTCAACAGGCTGCGGCGCGCGCAGGGCCAACTGGCGGGCGTCATCTCGATGATCGAGAGCGGCCGCGACTGCAAGGACGTGGTGACCCAGCTCGCCGCGGTCTCGCGGGCGTTGGACCGCGCCGGCTTCAAGATCGTCGCGACCGGCCTGCGCGATTGCCTGTCCGGAACCAATCGAGACAACCAGGAGCCGATGACCGAGGCGGAGCTCGAGAAGCTCTTCCTCGCGTTGGCCTGATCCCGCGCCGCGGGGCCGGCGGTCCTCGGACCCGGAGCGCCCGCTCGATGCGTCGCAAAAAATGGGAACCGGACGCTCTGGCCGTCGTGTCGCGCGCCCACCTGAACGTCGGCATAGCAAGATGTAACCCGGCCGCGCGCTGAATGATTCGGCGCGTGGACGGTGATCTGTTCATACCGAATGAGGTGTTGGCGTGTCCGTGGGAATTGGGCTCAGGGTGGGCAGCATCGTGTCGCACACGGTGATCGCGTCGAACGGCGTGGGAACCCCGGACCCCATAGTCATCGTCCGCGACACGGTGCTGCATGTTGGCTCCGACGGGAGCACCGTGCTCGGCGGTGTCGGGCAGGACGGTGGGACGGAGCACACGCTGTCCGGGTTCCTGTCGAGGGTCGGCGACCCGAGGGGGTCGCGGCGAGCGACGGCACCCGGTATCGGGCGGAGGACGTGGTCGCGACGGCGATCAGCAGCCTGTTGCACGAGTGTGAGCCGCTGCCGGACCACGGTGGTCGGGACGGCGGCACGCCGCACGTCTGGGCGACCTACCCGTCCAACTGGGACTCCGAGTCCGTGGCGGACCTCCGTGAATCGCTCGACTACGGCGGCATGCCGCAGATCACGCTGGTGTCCGACGCGGAGGCGACGTGTGCCTGGTTCGAATCCGAGGTCGCGGAGACGCCGGGCCAGCTGATCGGGACGTATCACGCGGACGACGCGGGAACGACCGTGAGCCTGGTGCGCTCGGGTGTCCTGGTCGGTCGCTCCTTCCGGTTCCCCGCGGGCAGCGGGACGTCGCCGACCGCGCAGCTCTCCACCGCGCTCGGAGCCTTCGGCTGGTTGCCCTCGAACCTCGACGCCGTGATCGTGACCGGGGACGGACTGGTGGCGCGTGACACTGTTGCCATGAAGGGCGTCGCGACCGCGCTGACCGACCGGCTGGGGGTGCACAGCGTGGTGGGCCCGGGCCCGGAGCAGGCCGCCGCGCTGGGTGCGGCGATCCTGGCTGCCGGATTCCAGACCCCGGCGATGGCGATCCGACGGATCGGCCTGCCGCCGTCGTACGACGTCACCGAGGTGATCAGCGCGATCCCGGGTTCGGTGCGCGAGGTGCGCGAGGTCACCGACGCCCACGAACGGTCGAGCCTGCTCACCGCGTCCGCGGTCGGGGCGATCCAGGCCGTTCGGGACGTCGACACGGACGGCGATCCGGAAGACGACCCCGACGCCGACGCCCCCTCGGGAGGGGCAGGCCACTGCTGCTGGCAGGCGCGCTCGCGCTCATCGCGGCGGTCGCCCTGATCGGCGCGGTGCTGGTGTTCCTGCTCTGACGGCGGCGCGCGACGGGCTCAGGGGACGGGGACGAACAGTGCTCTCGTCCACACCCCGCGCGCGGTGTTGGCTGCGACCACGGCCCAGATGCCGAGCAGCACTGCGAGCATGGCCACGGAAAGCCACTGGACGGCAACGGAATCGGTCGCGATCCCCAGCGCCCCGGCGCCGACGGCGCAGGCGCCGAGCGGGAAGGTGAAGCTCCACCAGCTCATCGAGAAGCGGAGCCCGCGGCCGGCGGCCCTTGCGGTGAGCAGGCAGGCGTACCCGAGGACCAGCACGCCCACACCCGCCATCACGGTGCCGTAGGCGATGCCGAACGCGCGGAGCCCGGCGGCTGCCTCGGACGAGACCGCGGTGTCGGAGACGCGGCCGAGCATGTTCGCGGCGGCGATCGACTGCCCGATGATGCCCAGCGGAATCCACATGGTCGGGATGGCCTGTACGGCGGGCAGTCCGGTGCGGGCGAGGTGCCCGATCACCAACGTCATGGTCACGATGGCCGCGGTCAGCGCCATCCCGAACAGGGCGTAGCAGCCGAGCAGCATGGCGAGCCTGGCCTGCCCTCCGGCAGGTGGTGGATGAGCGCGGCCCCGGTCGCGGCGGACACCATCGGGGCACCACCGGCATCAGCCACACGGGACTGGGAGTGCCGCCGGACAACATGCGCGGCGGCACGATGACGGCCGCAGCAACCCCGGCCACGGTGCCGAGCGCCCACAGGGCTGCGGCGACCACGATGGCCGACGGGCCGAAGATCTCGGTGCCGACGGCGGCGGTGCCTGCGCCCACGGTCAGTACCGCCATCGGCAGTGCGCCGTAGAAGGGGGCCATCGCCGGGTTGCGTGCGTAGCCGAGTGCCTGCTCGCGATGGCGCATCCAGTGGGCCGCAAAGGCGACCGAGAGGAGCAGCAACGCGGCGGTCGCCAGCACCCAGAAGCCCCGCGCGATCGAGTCGCGGCCCGGCAGATCCACCGGGAGCGAGGCCGCGCCCACCGCGATGATCCCGGTGCCCATCACCACCGCGAACCAGTTCGGCGTCAGGTGTGCCAACGCGGGGCTGCGGCGGGCGGCTGTGGCGGGGGCGGGGGCGGTCGTGAGCATGATTAAAGACTGCCGTCCGGACGTCGGCGCCGGTAGACGGCTTGTCGTTGGCTTGTCACAACTGCAGGTTGTGGCGGCCTATTCTGTTGGTATGCCGTTGTCCCCGCGCGTCCCCGAACTCGCCGCCCTCGACGTCCTGGTCTCCGTCGCCCGGCTCGGCAGTATGGGGGCCGCGGGTCGCGAACACGGACTCAGCCAACAGGCCGTCAGCGCCCGGATCCGTTCGGCCGAACGGCTGCTCGGGATCAGGGTGTTCGACCGTGCCACCACCGGTGTCACCCCGACCTACGAGGGCGGGCTGGTGCTGGAGTGGGCGGCCGGCACGCTCGCCGCCGCCGAGGAGCTGGCGTCGGGGATCTCGGCGCTGCGCGGCGAGCGCGAGGCCAACCTGACGGTGGCGGCGAGCATGACGATCGCCGAGTACCTGGTGCCGGGCTGGACGGTGACCATGCGGCGCAAGAACCCGACCGTGGTGACCTCGGTGCGGCTGCTGAACTCGACCGATGTCGCGGCCCAGGTGCTGGCGGGGGAGGCGGACCTCGGCTTCGTGGAGGGGCCGGACGTGCCGGCCGGACTCCATGCGCGGGAGGTGGCGCGCGACGAGTTGGTGGTGGTCGTCCCGCCCGGGCACCCGTGGGCGAGCGCGGCGCCCATCACCCCGATCGAACTCGCCAGGACGCCGCTGATCCAGCGCGAGTTCGGTTCGGGTACCAGGAACACGCTCGAGAATGCCGTGCCGGGGTGCGTGGACCCGCTGCTCGAGCTCACCTCGTGCACGGCGGTCAAGGCCGCCGTCGTCGCGGGCAACGCGCCCGCCGTGGTGTCCTCGTTGGCGGTGGCGGCGGACCTGACGGACGGACGGCTGGTGTCCGTCGAGGTGCAGGGCCTTCGGCTGCCGCGCCGGCTGCTCGCGGTGTGGTCGGCTGATCGTGGCCTGCGCGGGCCCGCGCGCGACTTCCTCGACATCGCCGCGGGGTGAGGGCGCCGGTGTCCGGACCCCGCGTCGTCGCCGCGCAGATCAAGCCGAACAGCAAGAAGGGGCCGCTGGTCGAGGTCCTCGAGGACGGCACCCTGCTGCTGTACGTGCGCGCACCTGCGGTCGAGGGCAAGGCCAACAAGGCCGCCGAGGAGTTGCTCGCCGCGCATCTGGGCCTGTCGAAGAGGTCGGTGCGGCTGATATCCGGGCAAACGTCCCGCCACAAGCGCTTCGAGGTGCAGGATTGATCCGTGTCCGAATGGGACGGTGAGGGGTACGCAGAGGTCAGTGGCCTGCAGCGGACGCTGGCCGAGAGGTCGCTGTCCGGTCTCGAGCTGACCGGCGCCGAGCGCCTGCTCGACGTCGGGTGCGGCGACGGGTTCATCACGCTCGCCCTGGCCGGGCGGCTGCCGCGGGGGTCGGCGGTCGGTGTCGACGTCTCGGCGAAAATGATCGACAAGGCCCGGTCCAGGCCGGTGCCCGACGGGGCGTCCGCGACCTTCCTCGTCGCGGACGCGCGCGAGCTGCCGTTCGAGGACGAGTTCGACGTCGTGGTCTCGTTCAACGCGCTGCACTGGGTGAGCGAGCAGCGCCGAGCACTGGCCGGCATCGCCCGCGCCGCGCACCCCAGCGCGCGGGGATCATCCAGATGGTGTGCGCGAGCGAGCGGCCGAGCCTCGAGTCGGTGGCCATGCGCGTGTGCCGGGAGCAGGCCTGGGCCGCGTCGTTCGTCGAGTTCGAGGCGCCGTTCACCCACGTCGACCCGGCCGTCTATCCGGAGCTGGCCGCGTCGGCAGGCCTCGTCGTGACCGACCTACGGACCTCGGATCTCGACTGGGACTTCGGATCGCGGGACGAGTTCTCCCGTTGGTGCGCGGTGGGTTTCGCGGCCTGGACCGCCCGGCTGGACGAAGATCGGGTGCCGCGGTTCGTCGACGACGTGGTGCGCGCCTATGAGGAGGTCTCGGGCGGCCCCGGCCTGTTCCGGTTCACCCAGATGCGGGTGGCGTTCGCCGTGGCGACCGCGCCCCGCTAGCTCCCGCCCGCGAAGCCGTGCTGGCGCCAGGCCTCGTATACGACGACGGCCGCGGCATTGGACAGGTTGAGCGAGCGCCTGCCCGGGACCATCGGGATCCGCAGTTGGGCGGTGACGTGCGGGTCGGCGAGGACCTCTTCCGACAGCCCGGTCGGCTCGGGGCCGAACAGCAGCACGTCACCCGGTTGGTACTCGACGTCCGCGAACGAGGTCTGCCCGTGCGCGGTGAACGCGTACACCCGCTCGGGTGCCAGCGCGGCCCACGCCGCCTCGAGGTTCTCGTGCACGGTCACCGAGGCCAGGTCGTGGTAGTCCAGCCCCGCCCGGCGCAGCTTCGGCTCGGACAGGTCGAAGCCGAGCGGGCCGACCAGGTGCAGCTCGCACCCGGTGCCCGCGACAAGTCGGATCGCGTTGCCGGTATTGGGTGGGATGCGAGGCTCGTGGAACATCAGTCGGAACACCGCATCAGCTTGCCACCGGAGGTGGCGGGCCGTTCAGTGCCCTGGGCCGCCGAGAGGTCGTATCGTCGAGACAGACCCCGATTGGAGGCCGACATGGACATGCCGCCCGAGGCTCGTCGCCACATCGCAGAGGATCACATCGCCTGGTTGACCACCGTCACCGACAGCGGAGCTCCGGCACCGAACCCGGTCTGGTTCGTTCCGGACGGCGACGATCTGGTGGTGTTCAGCGCCCCGGGATCGCGGAAGGTGCACAACATCGCCGAGCGACCGACGGTCACCCTGAATTTCAACTCCGATCCGCACGGTTCCGACATCGTCGTCATCAACGGCACCGCGTCGGCGACGCCGAACAAGAAGTCGAGCGGCCTGCGTGCCTATCTCGACAAGTACGAGGCGAGCATCACCGGCGAGCTGGGGACGACGGTCGAGGAGATCGACCGGGTCTACAGCACCGAACTGCGGATCACGCCGACCCGCGTGCGTTTGACGCCTCCCGCCTGATCGGCGCCGAGTAGCAGACCGGGTACGGCAGGCGCTCGGCCACCGGCCCGCCGACCCGTCGGTGGGTGGGGGCAGGATGGCCACATGTCACCGGAACACCCCGAGGAATTCGTCGGCGAGGACTTCTCGGATGCGCGTTTGCCGCGTCAGAATTGGCAGGATCGGCACTACACCGGCTGCAACTTCCGGGACGCGGACCTGAGCGAGCTGCGCACGGAACGTGTCGTGTTCACCGACTGCGACTTCACCGGCGCGGACCTGTCCGGTTCGCATCACACCGTGACGGCATTCCGGTCCTGCACCTTCACTCGGACGCGGCTGTGGCACAGCGTGTTCCGGAGTTCCAGCCTGCTCGGCTCCAGCTTCCAGGACTGTCGCATCCGGCCGATCGAGTTCGACGAGGTGGACTTCACGCTCGCCTCGCTCGGCAAGGCCGACCTGCGCGGGGTCAACCTCACCGACTGCCGGCTGCGCGAGGCCAACCTCGTCGACGCAGACCTGCGGCAGGCCGTGCTGCAGTCCGTTGACCTGTTCGGTGCCCGCACCAGCGGCCTGCGGCTAGAGGGTGCGGACCTGCGTGGTGCGCACGTCGACGCCGCGCTGTGGACCAGTGCGAAGCTGGACCAGGCGAAGATCGAGATGACGCAGGCGATCGCGATGGCCGCCGCGCACGGATTGATCGTCGAGCCGTGACGGGCCGGGCCTGCCTCAGCGCACGAACTCGCGCGCCAGCAGGTCCATCAGCAGCCCGTCGTCCCAGGTGCCTTCCTTGTTCTTCTCGTACTCGCGCATCACCCCGACGTCCTTGAAGCCCACCTTGCGGTAGCAGGCGATCGCGGGGGTGTTGGCGAGCTTCGGGTCGATGACCAGCCGGTGGAACCCGTGGTCATCGATCAGATGAGCGCAGATGACCCGCACCACCTCGGTGCCGAGGCCCCGGCCCTGCGTCCCCGACGAGAGGAACAGGTCCAGCCCGGCGTGCCGGTAGTCGGGGTCCGGTTCGCAGTACCACTGGGCGAACCCGATGACCTGGTCATCCTCCAGCACCGTGTACTTGACGGTGTCCTGCTCCTCGACCTCGGGCCAGTCGTCGTCGGGAATCTGCCACCATCTGCGGACGTCGGGCTGGCGGTGGATCTCGCGCAGCCGGTCGCGGTGTTCGGGGCGGATCGCGGTCAGCACCACCCTCGGGCCGACGAGATCGGGTGCCTGATCGGGAGTCGTTGCCATGCCATCCAGTCATACCTGAAACAATGGCGGCGTGACTGCGACGATCCTGGATGGCAAGGCAACCCGCGACGAGATCTTCATCGATCTCAAAGCCCGAGTGGATGCGCTCAAGGCCAAGGGCATCACGCCCGGGCTGGGCACCGTCCTGGTCGGCGACGACCCCGGATCCGCCGCCTACGTGCGCGGCAAGCACAACGACTGCGCCAAGGTGGGGATCACCTCGATCCGGCGTGACCTGCCCGCCGACATCACCCAGGCCCAGCTCGAGGCCACCATCGACGAGCTCAACGCCAACCCCGAGTGCACCGGGTACATCGTGCAGCTGCCGCTGCCCAAGCACCTGGACGAGAACGCCGCGCTCGAGCGGATCGACCCGGGCAAGGACGCCGACGGGCTGCACCCGGTGAACCTGGGCCGACTGGTGCTGGGCAAGGAGGCGCCACTGCCCTGCACCCCCGCGGCATCGTGCACCTGCTCCGTCGCTACGAGGTGCCGATCAACGGTGCGCACGTGGTGGTCGTCGGCCGTGGCATCACCGTTGGCCGGCCGATCGGTCTGCTGCTGACCCGTCGCAGCGAGAACGCCACGGTCACCCTCTGCCACACCGGAACCAAGGACCTCGCGGCCGAGGTCGAGCGCGCCGACATCATCGTCGCGGCGGCCGGGGTTCCTGGGCTGATCACGGCGGACATGGTCAAGCCGGGCGCCGCGGTGCTCGACGTGGGTGTCAGCCGCACCGCCGATGGTCTGCGCGGCGACGTCGACGACAGCGTCAGGGAGGTCGCGGGGTTCATCTCACCGAACCCGGGCGGCGTCGGGCCGCTGACGCGAGCCTTCCTGCTGACCAACGTCGTGGAGCGCGCGGAGCGGCTCGCAGCGGGCTCCGAGTAGAACCCGCGATGACCGCTCAGACGTCCGCACCGACGGCGAACCGTTGGGTGCGTTTCGCCCGTAAGAACCTGCCGCTTCTGGCGGTGTTCGCTGTGGTGCTCGTCGCGGTGGTCTTCGTGCTCGCCGACCGGTGGCGGCGCGGTGCCTTCGTCTTCGGGCTGGCCACGCTGCTGGCCGCCGGATTCCGGCTGTGCCTGCCCACCGAACGGGTTGGGCTGCTCGCGGTCCGGGGTCAGCGCTTCGACGTGGGGGCTCTGACCGCGGTCGGTGCCGCGATCGTGTGGCTGGCGGTCTCGATCGATCCGTTGGGCACCGACTGAGGGGTGCCCTGATCGCGGCGCCCGTGGTTGCGGGTGCGCGCGAACGCGGTGCTGCCGCCGTCACGGCGGCAGCACCGCATCACGCCACTGCGGTGCTGACCCTGCTGGCCCTGGCCAGCGTCAAGGTCTCGTCGACCAGCGAGGTGACCCAGTCGACCTCGGTGAGGAAGCCGTCGTGCCCGGCGTCGGACCGCGCCACCCGCAGGCCGGCACAGCCCGGCAGCAGCTCCGCCATGGCCTGGAGTTGGCGCAGCGGCATGATCCGGTCCGAGTCGATGGCGCCGACGACCACGGGGACCTGGCACGAGCCGAGCGCGGCCGCGATCCCGCCGCGACCGCGACCGACGTCGTATCGGCTGACGGCCTCGCTCAGTGCCACGTAGGAGCCGGCGTCGAAGGTCGTCACCAGCCTGTCCGCGCAGTACTCGAGGTAGCTCTGCACCGCGAACCGGCCGCCGCGCCAGATGTCCTCGCCGTGCTGGGTCGCGTTCTCGAACTGCAGGTCGAGGGCGGCCTCGCCGCGGTACGACAGGTGCGCGAACCGGCGGGCGATGCTCAGTCCGGAGTCCGGGCTCCTGCCGGTGCCGTGGTAGTCGCCGCCCTGCCAGTTCGGATCCGTGGTGATGGCGTCGATCTGGGTGGTCTGGCCGCCGATCTGGTCCGCGGTCGCGCGCGGGCCGATCGCAAGGGCCAGGGCCGAGCCGATGCGGTCGGGGTGGCCGATCGTCCATTCGAGGACGCGCATGCCGCCCATCGACCCGCCGACGACGGAGGCGAATTGCCTGATGCCGAGCGCGTCGGCCACGGCGACCTCCGCCGCGACCTGGTCGCGGACGGAGATCAGGGGGAAGCGTGATCCCCACGGCTTCCCGTCGGGTGCGAGCGAGCTCGGCCCGGTGGTGCCGCGGCAGCCGCCGAGCACGTTGGTCGCGAGCACGCACCATTCGTTGGTGTCGATGGGGGCATCGGCGCCGACCATGCCGTTCCACCAGCCCGGCGACGGGTGCTCGTCGTCGGCGGGGCCTGTGACGTGCGAGTCGCCGGTCAGCGCGTGCTCGACGAGCACGATGTTGTCGAGCTCCGGGCTGGGGGTGCCCCAACACTGCAGGGCGACGGTGACGTCCGGTAGGACGCCACCGCCCTCGAGCTGGAGCGTGCCGATGCGGATCTCGGTCAGACGCCCGTCAGTCGGCGGAAACGCGACGACGCTGCGGGTGACCGGCTCAGCGGTGACCGCCATCAGGGTGGCGTCGGTCGCGAGCTGCTCGACGGGGGTGCTGAGGTTGATCGTTGGTGTTGACACGGCGGGAATGTTATCGATCAAGCGTCCAGGATGAGGGCAATCCGAAAACTTTTCGCTGCTCTGATCCGGGTTGCCCGGCCGCGGCCCCGATGCTGTCGATTTTGGCCAGATCCCGCGGTCTCGCGGAGTAGCTTGGTGACCCATTCGGCCTCGATGCCGTCACGGCCGTGACCGACGTCGTGACGGTACGTCGCCGCGGTGAGGTGGCCGACAGTCCATCCGTCTCGGCCCTGTGAGATTCGACCTACCGGGCGGAGCTACGGCCCGCCCGGGCCAGCGCCATGGTCTCGCCGAGCAGCTTGGTGACCCATTCGGCCTCGGTGAGGAAGCCGTCGTGGCCGTATCGGGAGTTCACCACGCGCAGCCCGTCGCACCCGGGCAGATGCTCGGCGAGTTCCTCCTGCTGGCGCAGTGGGTAGAGCCGGTCGGAGTCGACGCCGCCGACGATCACCGGGACGGGTGTGGAGGCCAGGGCGGCCTCGATGCCGCCGCGGCCACGACCGACGTCGTGACGGTTCATCGCCTCGGTGAGCAGCACGTAGGTGCCGGGGTCGAAGCGGGTGACCAGCTTTTCGGCCTGGTGCTCGAGGTAGCTCTCCACCGCGTACCGGCCGCCCTGCCAGGTGTCCTCGCCTGGTTGCGGGGCGTTGCCGAACCGGGTGTCGAGTTCGTCCTCGGTGCGGTAGGTCAGGTGCGCGATCCGTCGGGCGATCCCGAGTCCGGCGCGTGGCACCCGTCCCGTGCCGTGATAGTCGCCGCCCTGCCAGTCGGGGTCGGCGGTGATCGCGGCGATCTGGGTGGTCTGGGTGCCGATCTGGTCTGCGGTCGCCCGTGCCCCGACCGCGAGGATCAGGGCGGACCGGACGCGGTCGGGGTGGCCGACAGTCCATTCGAGGGTCCGCATGCCGCCCATCGAGCCGCCGACCACCGCAGCGAACCGGTCGATGCCCAGCGCGTCTGCCAGCGCGAGTTCCGCCTCGACCTGGTCGCGGATCGAGATCTCCGGAAAGCGTGATCCCCAGGCCCGGCCGTCCGGGTCGAGCGAGGCGGGCCCGGTCGTGCCACGGCAGCCGCCGAGGACGTTGGTGGCCAGTACGCACCATTCGTTGGTGTCGATGGGCGCGCCGGGGCCGATCATCCCGTTCCACCAGCCCGGCGACGGGTGCTCGTCGTCGACGGGACCGGAGACGTGCGAGTCGCCGGTCAGCGCGTGCTCGACGAGCACGATGTTGTCGAGGTCGGCGTTCGGCTCACCCCAGGCCTGCACGGCGAGGGTGACATCGGGCAGGACGACGCCGCTCTCCAGTCGGAGAGCGCCGATACCGATGCCCGTCAACCGCCCGTTCGGCGGCGGGAACCCCGCGAGGGCCGGTAGGGCCCCCGCGGAGGCCGCGCCGAACGGGCGTCTGACTCGGAGCGCACTGTCAAGATGCCGCCGCCGCGAGACCGGCCTCGAGATCGGCGATGATGTCGTCGATGCCCTCGATGCCGACGGCGAGCCGCACCAGGCCGGGGGTCACGCCCGACGCCAGCTGCTCCTCGGCGGTCAGCTGCGAGTGCGTCGTGGAGGCGGGGTGGATGACGAGCGAACGCACGTCGCCGATGTTGGCGACGTGGCTGTGCAGGGTGAGGGCGTTGACGAAGTTCTTGCCCGCGTCGACCCCGCCGGCCAGCTCGAACGCCACGATCGCGCCCGCGCCCTTCGGTGCGAGCTTCTGGCCGCGCTCGTACCAGGGCGAGGAGGGCAGGCCGGCGTAGGCGACCGAGGTGACCTCGGGCCGGGCCTGCAGGAACTCGGCGACCCGCTGGGCGTTCTCGACGTGTCGCTCGATGCGCAGGCTCAGCGTCTCCAGGCCCTGGCTGATGAGGAAGGCATTGAAGGGCGAGACCGCTGCGCCCACGTCGCGCAGGAGCTGCACGCGGGCCTTGAGCGCGAATGCGGGCGCGCCGAGGTCGGCGAACACCGCGCCGTGGTAGCTGGGATCGGGCGTGGTGAAGTTCGTGTGCCTGCCCTGGGTCCAGTCGAAGTTGCCGCCGTCGACGATGACGCCCGCGATCGCCGTGCCGTGCCCGCCGAGGTACTTGGTCGCCGAGTGCACCACGATGTCCGCGCCGTGCTCGAGCGGCCGGATCA
The DNA here is from genome assembly GCF_001984015.1 of Rhodococcus sp. MTM3W5.2. Classification (NCBI taxonomy): domain Bacteria; kingdom Bacillati; phylum Actinomycetota; class Actinomycetes; order Mycobacteriales; family Nocardiaceae; genus Rhodococcus; species Rhodococcus sp. MTM3W5.2. The sequence goes on from NZ_CP019572.1 coordinate 1,633,450, forward strand.
GGTACGGGGTGGCGACCGTGTTGTCCACGATCAGCGGGATGCCGTTCTCGTGCGCGACCGCCGAGACGCCGGGGATGTCGAAGACGTCGTTCTTCGGGTTGGAGATGGTCTCGCCGAAGAAGGCCTTGGTGTTCGGCTGGATGGCCGCACGCCACTGCTCGAGGTTGTCGGGGTCCTCCACGAAGCTGACCGTGATGCCGAGCTTGGGCAGCGTGTAGTGGAAGAGGTTGTAGGTGCCGCCGTACAGGCGCGGGCTGGAGACGATGTGGTCGCCTGCCTCGGCCAGGTTGAGGATGGCGAAGGTCTCGGCGGCCTGACCCGAGGCCAGCAGGAGCGCCGCGACACCCCCTCGAGCGCGGCGATCCGCTGCTCGACCGCGTCCTGGGTGGGGTTCATGATCCGGGTGTAGATGTTGCCCGGCTCGGCGAGTCCGAACAGCGCCGCCGCGTGGTCGGTGTTGTTGAACGTGTACGAGGTGGTCTGGTAGATCGGCAGAGCCCGGGCGTTGGTGGTCGCGTCGGACGTCTGGCCCGCGTGGATCTGCTTGGTCTCGAAGCTCCAGGCCGCGGTCGGGTCGGTGACGGGGGTGTTCTCGCTCATGTGTTGTCTACTCCAAGAAATTGGGGGAGATCGGCGCAGCTCAGGCGCCAGGGGGCAAGAGTGGGTCCTATCTGCGACAACAACACATGGTGAACCTCCGGTGGGTCGTGGCCCGGTTTGTGGGTCCGTCCCGACGGACCCGCGCTTGTCATCCGAACTGTTTCTCGGACAACCCGGTCATCACCCGGGGCACCCCACCGCGGATGGAGGGTTGCCGACCAGCTAGCCGGGGCTTGATGCTGGTACTCATGACCGCCCCGATATTAGCGGCTCGGATCGAAGGGTTGATAGCTAGGGCGGCGTTTCGGTGTGACCGAGGCCCCTGCGGGACCCGGCGACGGCGGGTGACCTGCATTACAGGGCTAGGCTCCTGGTCGCAATCATCAAGTTCTTGGCATCGCCCGAGTATTCGAGTACCTCGCAGGGAGACCGATAGTGAAAGCCGCCGCCACGGCGCTGACCCGAGGTCTCACCGCCCGGCACATCCGGTTCATCGCACTCGGCTCCGCGATCGGGACGGGACTCTTCTACGGCTCCGCCGCGGCGATCCAACAGGCCGGTCCGTCGGTGTTGCTGGCCTACCTCATCGGTGGCCTGGCGGTGTACATCGTGCTTCGCGCCCTCGGCGAGATGGCCGTGAGTAACCCGGTGTCGGGCTCCTTCGGCGAGTACGCGAGCAAGCACCTCGGGCCGCTCGCCGGGTTCATGACCGGCTGGACCTACACCTTCGAGATGATCGTCGTCTGCCTCGCGGACGTGACAGCATTCGGCGTCTACATGGGGTTCTGGTTCCCCGACGTGCCGCGGTGGATCTGGGTACTGGCGATCGTCTTCTTCATCGGCGCGATCAACCTGCTCAGCGTCAAGGTGTTCGGCGAGCTCGAGTTCTGGTTCACGTTGATCAAGGTCGCGGCGATCGTGGCGATGATCGCCGCGGGTGTCGCGATCCTGATCTTCGGTTTCGGGATCCACGACACCAGCACGGGGATCAGCCAGCTGTGGTCCGAGGGCGGGTTCTTCGCGACCGGCTTCGGCGGCTTCGTCGGTTGCTTCGCGATCGTCGTCTTCGCCTTCGGCGGGACCGAGATCATCGGTGTCACGGCGGGCGAGGCGCAGGATCCCGAGCGGACCATCCCCCGCGCGGTCAACACGGTGCCGATCCGGATCATGCTGTTCTACGTGCTGACCCTCGCCGTCATCATGGCGATCAACCCGTGGCAGAGCATCGGCACCGACGGCAGCCCCTTCGTTCAGATCTTCGAGGGCCTCGGCATCGGGCCCGCCGCGACCGTGCTGAACATCGTGGTGATCACGGCGGCGCTGTCCGCGATCAACAGCGACATCTTCGGCGCGGGCCGGATGATGTTCGGCATGGCCGAACGCGGGCAGGCGCCCGCGATCATGCGGCGGGTCTCGCGCAACGGCGTGCCGTGGATGACGGTGGTCATCATGACCGTGGCCCTGCTGGTCGGGGTGCTGCTGAACTACGCGATCCCGGAGTCCGTCTTCCTCGTGATCGCCTCCATCGCCACCTTCGCCACGATCTTCGTCTGGCTGATGATCCTGCTGTCGCAGTACCGGTCGCGGCGCCGGATGAGCGCGGAGGAGACGGCGGAGCTGAAGTTCCCTGTGCCGTTCTGGCCGTACGGGCAGATGTTGGCGATCGCCTTCCTGGTCTTCGTGATCGTCGTCCTCGCCTTCTCCGCGGACACCAGGGTGGCGCTGGTGGTCGGGGCCGTGTGGCTGATCCTGCTCACCCTCGCCTACGTCCGCTTCGTCCGTCCGCAGCCGGAATCGGAGCCGGAACTCGTGCATCAGCCGTCCTGACGGCGATTCCCCCGCGCCGCGCCCGATTCGGCGGGAGGATGTGAGCAGCAGCTCGCTTCCCGACGGAGGAGCCCGCGGTGGACAGTCACGGACCGGTCTTGGTCGGCGTCGGCCCCCTGACGCCGGGACAGGTGCTGCGTGTGGCCCGTTCCGGCGCTGCGGTGGGACTGTCGGATCAGGCCGTTTCGGCCATGGCGTCGACCAGGGCGCACATCGAGGCGCTCGCGCGGGACTTCGGTCCGGTGTACGGAGTGTCCACCGGTTTCGGCGCGCTGGCCACCCGGCACATCCCGCCGGAGCTGCGGGCCCAGCTACAACGCAGCCTGATCCGTTCGCACGCCGCGGGGAGCGGACCGGAGGTCGAACGCGAGGTGGTGCGCGCGATGATGCTGCTGCGCCTGGCCACGCTGGCGACCGGTCGCACCGGCGCACGACCCGCGGTGGCGCACACCTATGCCGCGTTGCTGTCGGCCGGGATCACGCCCGTGGTCCCCGAATTCGGCAGCCTCGGCTGCTCGGGCGACCTCGCGCCGCTCGCGCACACGGCGCTCGCGGTGACAGGGGAGGGCCTGGTCCGAGACGCCGCGGGGGAGCAGTTGCCTGCCGCCGACGCGCTGGCCGCGGCGGGGATCTACCCGCTGGTCCTCGAGGAGAAGGAGGGCCTCGCGCTCATCAACGGCACCGACGGGATGCTCGGCATGCTGGTGCTCGCCTGCGACGACCTGCGCCGGTTGTTGCCGCTGGCCGACATCACGGCGGCGATGAGCGTCGAGGGGCTGATGGGCACGGACCGCGTGTTCGCCGCCGATCTCCAGGCGTTGCGCCCGCATCCCGGGCAGGCCGCGGCGGCGGCGAACATGGTCCGGCTGCTGGCGGGCTCGGAGATCGTCGCCAGTCACGCCACCCCGACTGCCCTTGGTCCAGGACGCCTACTCGCTGCGGTGCGCGCCACAGGTCGCGGGCGCTGCCCGGGACACCCTCGCGCACGCCGAACGGGTCGCGGCGTGCGAGCTCGCGAGTGCCATCGACAACCCGGTGGTGACCCTCGACGGCCGGGTCGAGTCGAACGGCAACTTTCACGGCGCACCGGTGGCATACGTGCTGGACTTCCTCGCCATCGTCGTCGCGGATGTGGCGGGCATGAGCGAACGCCGAACCGATCGGTTCCTCGACACCGCGCGCAGCCACGGCCTGCCCCCGTTCCTGGCCGCCGACCCGGGGTGGACAGCGGGCACATGATCGCGCAGTACACCCAGGCCGCGATCGTCTCGGAGCTCAAGCGGCTGGCGTCGCCTGCGAGCGTGGACTCGATACCCTCCTCGGCCATGCAAGAGGATCACGTGTCGATGGGATGGTCGGCCGCGCGCAAGCTCCGCCGGTCGATCGACGGTCTGACGAGGGTGCTCGCGATCGAGGCGCTCACCGCGGCGCGGGGGCTCGACCTGCGGGCACCGCTGCGTCCGTCGCCTGCGACTGCCGCGGTGCGGGACGCGATCCGGGCCCGCGTCGGCGGACCCGGCCCGGATCGGTTCCTCGCCCCCGAGATCGGGGCCGCCGTCGAGCTGGCGGCCTCGGGTGCGCTGCTGCGCAGCGCCGAGATGGTGGTCGGGGACCTGGCCTGAGTCGACCGGGATCGGGTAGCCGACTACTCGTGACCCGCGCGGCGCCGGGGCACAGGATGGGTACGCGGGCGAACCCGACTGTCGTTGTGAACGAGGTGGTCGTCATGGCTGTTTCCCGCGCCGTGCCGAGCGAGCGCGCGGCGAGCGATGAGGAAGCGTTGGTCGCCTCGATCTGGGCGACGCGCGTTCGCTGGTCCCTCCTAGCCGACCGTCTCAAGAGGCGTATCGACATCGCACGCGCGGCCGTGCTCTACCTAGGCGCCGCGGGCGCGATCGCGGCGACGGCGACCGCGACCCTACTGAGGACGGCGGACGTGGCCAGGGTCCCGGTGGCGGCCTTCGGCGCGGTGTGCCTTGCCATCGCGACCGTCGTGACGACCCTCCTGCTCACGCCCGACGCGGTCCGTCGCTGGACCAGGGCCCGGGCCGCCTCGGAGGGCATCAAGCAACTGGTACTGAGGTTTCGGGCCGGTGCGGCTCCCTTCCGCGGCGCGGAGGCGCCTGCGCGACTGGCAGCGGAGGTCGCGGAGATCGAGGAGGCCGTCGACGACCTGTTGGCCCACGTCGCCGAGATCGACGAAGACGATGCGGATGTCCGCGACGCCGTGGTTCCTGGATCCATGACACCGGGGGACTACGTCCGGGATCGGGTGCAGAGTCAGATCACCGACTACTACCGACCCCGGGCTCGCGAGTACGCGGGGCGGGCTCGGCGCCTGCGACGGGCGGCGCTCGGGTTGAGCGTGGCGACCGCGAGCGTCGCCGCCGTTGTCACGGTTCTCGCCGGCGATGCGGGCATCTCGGCTGGCGGCCAACAGTCATCCGGCCTCGCACCGTGGGTGGCCGTGCTGACGACTCTCGGGGAGCGATTGCGGCCCACCGGGCCGGCAGCAGATACGACTACCTTGCGATGAGCTACTCCGCCTGTGCGGGTCGGCTGGGCAGGCGGGTGAACGAGTGGCGGACAAGCGGATCACCCACCGAGCCCGCCGCGTGGAAGGCCTTTGTCGATGACTGTGAGGGCGCGATCTCGGCGGAGAACGCGAGCTGGATGGCCAAGTGGTCCGAGCGAAGACCCGCAGTCGACTAGGCCTCGGCGGGCGGCGCCCGCCAGGTGACGACGCGATGGATCAGCCTCGCCGCGGTTCGTGCGGTCCGGTTGTCGAAGTCGAGCTTCGGATTGAGCTCCGCGACGTCGAGCAGTGCGAGCTTGCCGCTGCGCGCGACGATGTCGCACACCCGCTGGACCACCTCGAGCGGCACCCCGAACGCCGCGGGGGCGCTGACGCCGGGTGCGACGGACGCGGGCAGGACATCCAGGTCGATGGTCAGGTGCACCAGGTCGGCCGTCCGGAGGAACTCGTCGACGAACGACTCCACGGCGGGCAGGTTCGCCGTGCCGCAGTCGTCGTCGAGGAGGTACCGCACGCCGAGTGACACGGCGCGCGTGAACAGCGCCGCGGTGTTGCTCGGCTGCGCGATGCCGAGCACCGCGTAGTTCAGCAGCCGACCGCGCTCCGCCTCGGCGTCGGCCATCTGCCGGAACGGTGTCCCGGAGGTCGGAGCGGGGTCGTCGCGGAGATCGAAGTGCGCGTCCAGGTTCAGCACCCCGAGACGCGCGCCGGACGTGCCGGCCGCAGAGGCCGACAGCCCGAGATAGCTTCCGTAGGCAACCTCGTGCCCGCCGCCAAGCACCGTGACGAAATGGCCGGCGTCGAGTAGTCCGGCCACCACGTCGCCGAGCCGCCGCTGGCCGTCCTCGAGGTAACCGACGGCGACCGCCACATCGCCCGCGTCGAACACCCGGATCGGCGTGGCGAGTGCCATCGAGGTCAGCGCGTGACGCAGGGCTGTCGGACCCCTCGCTGCCCCCGGCCGTCCCTTGTTTCGCCGCACCCCCTCGTCGCTGCGGAAGCCGACCAGAACGGTTGCCCCTGGCGCGATGTCGGCCTTGAAAGGGGACATCGCCGAATGCCAGCGCAGGTGCTCGGGGCCGGGGCCGTCGTCGCGTCCCGACCAGGCGCCGGGAATGAGATCCACCCTCGTCATCGTCGGTACCCGTCCTTCCACACCTCGTGGACCAGCGGCACACCCGGCCGGTAGGCCAGGTGCAGGTGTGTGGGCGCGTCCAGCGCGATCAGGTCGGCCCTGGCCCCGACACGAATGTGTCCGATGTCGTTGCGCCGCAGGGCCGCCGCGCCGCCCGCCGTCGCGGCCCACACCGCCTCGTCCGGACTCATGCGCATCTCGCGTACCGCCAGGGCGATGCACAGCGGAATGCTGGTCGTGTAACTCGTGCCAGGGTTGCAGTCCGCGGCCAGGGCGACGGTGACACCGGCATCGAGCAGGGCCCGGGCATCGGGATACCGGTTGCGGGTGGAGAAGTCGGCGCACGGCAGCAGCGTCGCGACCGTCTCGCCCGATGTCAGCGCGTCGACGTCCTCGCCGGTCACGAAATTCACGTGATCGACGGAGGCCGCGCGCAGCTCGACGGCGAGCCGGACCCCGGGGCCGGGGCCGAGCTGGTTGCCGTGCACCCGCGCCGTGAGGCCGGCGGCGATGCCCGCCTCGAGCACAGCCCGCGACTGGTGCTCGTCGAATGCCCCTGTCTCGCAGAACACGTCGATCCACCTGGCGTTCGGCGCGCACGCCGGGACCATCTCCGCACACACCATCCGCACGTATGCATCGGTGTCGCCTTCGAACTCGGGCGGGGTCAGGTGCGCGGCCAGCAGCGTCGTCTCGGGCGTGACCTCCGCGGCCACCTCGAGGCTCCGCAACTCGTCGACGACCGACTGCCCGTACCCCGACTTGCATTCGATCGTCGTGGTGCCCGAGCGGACGGATTCGGCCACCAGTCGCGCTGCGTTCACGCTCAGCTCGGCGTCCGTCGCGCCGCGGGTCGCCGCGACGGTGGTGCGGATGCCGCGCGCGGCGTAAGCGGTGCCCGCCATCCGGGCGGCGAACTCTTCGGCCCGTTCGCCGCCGAAGACGAGATGCGCGTGGCTGTCGACGAATCCGGGCAACGCCGCCCGGCCGTCGAGGTCCACGGTGGCGTCCGCGCTGCCCTGGGGGATGCGGGCGCGCGCGCCCACCCACTGGATGACGCCGTCACCCAGAACCACGGCGGCGTCACGGATGAGCCCGAGCCTGCCCTCGCCGGCCTCCGGGTCGTTGGTGACCAGGGTGCCGATGTTGTCGACGACCACCCAGGGGCTGATGCTCACGGCGCTAGCCCTCCCACATCGGGACGCGCAGGCCGCGGGCCGCAGCCACCCCGGCCGCGGCGGGGTAGCCGGCGTCGACGTGCCGTATGACGCCGGTGGCCGGGTCGTTGGTGAGCACCCGCTCGAGCTTGCGTGCGGCCAGTTCGGTGCCGTCGGCGATGCACACCTGGCCGGCGTGGATGGACCGTCCCATGCCGACGCCGCCGCCCTGGTGGATGGACACCCACGAGGCCCCGGAGGCCGTGTTGACCAGCGCGTTGAGTAGCGGCCAGTCGGCGATGGCGTCCGATCCGTCGGCCATCGACTCGGTCTCCCGGTACGGGGACGCCACCGAGCCGGCGTCGAGGTGGTCGCGGCCGATGGCCAGCGGCGCGGACACCTCGCCGGACGCGACCATCTCGTTGAATCTCAGGCCGGCCCGGTGGCGTTCGCCGTATCCGAGCCAGCAGATGCGCGCGGGCAGGCCCTCGAAATGGACCTTCTCGCCCGCGAGTGTGATCCACCGACGCAGGTGTTCGTCGTCCGGGAACAGGTCGACGACGGCCCTGTCGGTGGCCGCGATGTCGGCGGGGTCGCCGGACAGCGCGACCCAGCGGAACGGGCCACGACCCTCCTCGAACAGGGGGCGGATGTACGCGGGCACGAAGCCGGGGAAATCGAATGCCCTGTCGTAGCCGCCGCGCCGGGCCTCGTCGCGGATCGAGTTGCCGTAGTCGAAGACCTCGGCGCCTGCGTCCTTGAACCCGACCATGGCCGCGACGTGCGCGGCCATCGACTCGCGGGCCTCGGTCGTGAACCAGTCGGGGTCCTTCGCGGCCATCCGGTGCCAGTCCTCGACGGCGATGCCGACCGGCAGATAGCTCAGCGGGTCATGGGCGGAGGTCTGATCGGTGACGATGTTGATCGGCGCGTTCATCGCGAGCAGTCGCGGCACCACCTCGGCCGCGTTGCCGAGCAGTCCGATCGACAGCGGGCGACCCTCGTGGCGGGCGAGGACGGCCATCTCCAGCGCCGATTCGACGCTCTCGGTTTTCGCGTCGAGGTAGTGATGCGCGATGCGGCGATTGATCCGGTCCGGGTCGCACTCGACGCAGATCGCGACACCGCCGTTCATGGTCACCGCCAGCGGCTGCGCCCCGCCCATGCCGCCCAGCCCGGCGGTCAGGGTGATCGTGCCCGCAAGCGAGCCCCCGAACCGCTTGCGGGCGACCGCGCCGAACGTCTCGTAGGTGCCCTGCAGGATGCCCTGGCTGCCGATGTAGATCCAGGAGCCTGCGGTCATCTGGCCGTACATGATCAGGCCGAGCGCCTCGAGCCGGCGGAACTCCTCCCAGTTCGCCCAGTCGCCGACCAGGTTGGAGTTGGCGATCAGGACCCTCGGCGCGCATTCGTGGGTGCGCAGCACCCCGACCGGCTTGCCCGACTGCACCAGCAGCGTCTCGTCGTCGGCCAGCGTCCGCAGCGTCCGCACGATCGCGTCGAAGCACGCCCAGTTGCGGGCGGCGCGGCCGGTGCCGCCGTAGACGACCAGGTCGTCGGGGCGCTCGGCGACCTCCGGATCCAGGTTGTTCATCAGCATCCGGAGGGCGCCCTCCTGCTGCCACCCCCGGCAGGTCAGGGTGTTGCCGCGCGGGGCGCGGACCGGTCGTGGACCGGCGTCGGCACGTTCGGTCATCTCGATCTCCCCTCGATGACGTCCGCCCACTCATCACACTCCGTCGGAACCTGGTTGGCCAGAGTTCGGTGGAATCGGCGCCGAGGTCACGGCCCGAATCCGCGCTTGAGCTGCGCAAAGCTACCGATCGGTAGGTTCGCCGGGGCCGGGCCAGCGGTTGCGCCCGAGTCGCTTAGCAGTACGCTCGTCTTGTTTGGTGCGGATCGACCCGGTTCGCACGGGTTGTATAGATTACTGATTGAGTCGTTCGTGGTCTCGCTCACAAAGCGGGGCCCGAGCCGTGTGACCAGGGGAAACTTCCTAGGAGGACGCGAATACCACATGTCCAAGATCAAGGTTGAAGGCACTGTCGTCGAACTCGACGGCGATGAGATGACCCGCATTATCTGGCAGTTCATCAAGGACAAACTGATCCATCCGTACCTGGATGTGAATCTCGAGTACTACGACCTCGGTATCGAGTACCGCGACAAGACCGATGACCAGGTCACGATCGATGCCGCGAACGCGATCAAGAAGCACGGCGTCGGCGTCAAGTGCGCCACCATCACGCCGGACGAGGCCCGCGTCGAGGAGTTCGGCCTCAAGAAGATGTGGCGTTCCCCCAACGGGACCATCCGCAACATCCTCGGCGGCACGATCTTCCGCGCGCCGATCATCATCTCGAACGTTCCGCGACTGGTTCCGGGCTGGACCAAGCCGATCATCATCGGCCGTCACGCGTTCGGTGACCAGTACCGCGCCACCGACTTCAAGGTGCCCGGCCCCGGCAAGGTGATGATCACCTACACGCCCGAGGACGGCAGCGAGCCGATCGAGCACGAGCTGGTGAACTTCCCCGAGGGCGGCGGCGTCGTCCAGGGGCAGTACAACTTCACCAGGTCCATCGAGGACTTCGCGCGGGCCTCGCTCAACTACGGCCTGCAGCAGAACTACCCGGTGTACCTCTCCACGAAGAACACCATCCTCAAGGCGTACGACGGCGCGTTCAAGGACATCTTCCAGAGCGTCTACGAGACCGAGTTCAAGTCCGAGTTCGACGCGGCGGGCCTGACCTACGAGCACCGCCTCATCGATGACATGGTCGCTTCCGCACTCAAGTGGGAGGGCGGCTACGTCTGGGCATGCAAGAACTACGACGGTGACGTCCAGTCGGACACCGTCGCCCAGGGCTTCGGCTCGCTCGGCCTGATGACGTCGGTGCTGCTGACGCCGGACGGAAAGACCTGTGAGGCGGAGGCCGCGCACGGCACCGTCACCCGGCACTTCCGCCAGCACCAGCAGGGCAAGCCCACCTCGACCAACCCCATCGCGTCCATCTTCGCGTGGACCCGGGGTCTCGAGCACCGCGGCAAGCTGGACAACACCCCCGAGGTGATCGCGTTCGCGCAGCAGCTCGAGGACGTCGTCATCAAGACCGTCGAGGGCGGTCAGATGACCAAGGACCTCGCGTCCCTCGTCGGCGGCGACCAGGGCTACCTCACCACCGAGGAGTTCCTCGGTGCGCTGGACGAGAACATGCAGAAGGCCAGCCGATAGCGGCGGCCACATAAAGCCGGAAAGTGGGACCAGCCCCAGGTCGGGGCGGGTCCCACTTTTTGTTTGTCGGGGACCGACTCGATCAACCCCATGCAGAGTCACCGTCGAACCGTTACTATTCCGGCACCCCCTGGCTAGGAGCGACGTTGTCTTCCGTTGTGCCCCTTTTCGAACGATCGATCTCACCCACCGAGCGTCTGTATCTGGCGATGCAGACGCTGGCCCCGCCCTTCGCCATCCAGTTGGTGATCCAGGGGACGGGCTCGGTCGACGAGCGGGACCTCGCGGTCGCGGTCGCAGGTGCGTCCGAAGCCTGCCCCGGTGCCCGGCTCGTGCGGCGCGGCGAGCGATGGGTGGACAGCGGCATCGCGCCCCCGGTGGTGGTGGCCACGGAACACTCGTTGGTGGACACCCCGCTCGACGACCATCCGATGCTGAGTCGTCCGCTCGACCCGGAGCGCGGACCCACCTGTGAGGTCCTGCTGCTCGGAGGCACTCGGAATACGCTGGTGTTCAGGGCATTTCATGGCGTGATGGACGGAAAGGGTCTGCATCTGTGGGCGGCCGAGGTGTTCCGCCTGCTGCGAGGCGAACGGACGGTCGGCGCGCGGGACGCGATCGCCGACCACAGCCTCGTCGAGTCGCTCGGGATCGACGGCAAGCCGACCGCGCTGATCCCCACCGCGCGTTCGCCGTTCGGGCGGGCCCGCCCGGCCCCGGCGAGTCGGACTTCCTCTGGCGCAGGCGCACCGTGGAGGGAACCTCGCCCGCGGTGGTCGCCCGGATCGCCGAGCTGATCACGGCTGCGGTCGGGGGAAAGACCCGGATCATGGTCCCCGTCGATCTGCGTCGGCACGACAAGGACCTGCGGTCGACGGCCAACCTGGCGCTGCCGCTGTTCCTCGACGCGACGCCGGGGGACAGCTGGTCGCGTATCCATGCCCAACTGCTGCGCGGAATGGTGGAGTCCCGCGAGCTCGGTGAGATGAACAACGGTGGGCTGCAGCAGATGCCGGTGTGGATGGCGCGGTCCATCCTGCGCGCCGGCATGTCCATCGGCACCCGTACCGGGGGAAACCTGGTGTCGGCGATCGTCTCCCATACGGGGACAGTCGATCTCGACGAGTTGAGCTTCCCCGGATTCGCCGCCACCGAGGTGTGGGGCCTGCCGGTCCACACTGGCATGGTGCCGCTCTCGATCGCGGTGATGGAGGCCCGCGACCGCACCGAACTCGTGGTCTCCTGCCGCAACGGTGCGGGGATCGCGTCTCGACTCGAGCGACTGCTGGACGATATCGCCACCGCACTCGGAGCGCAGGGGCAGCCGCGGACGATCGGGGCGCAGGCCACCCGGCCGGGGCGAACGGTGACGAGCATCTTCGACGGCCTGGTCAGGAGCGCGCCGGACGCGCCTGCCGCGATCGGCCCGGACGGTCAGCTCAGCTATGCGGAGCTCGACGCTCGTGCCGACGTGGTGGCCGCGGAACTGCACGGCCGGGGTGTGCGGCACGGCGACGTCGTCGCGGTGCTGGCGCGGCGGACGCTCGACGCCGTGGTGGGACATCTGGGAATTCTCAAGGCAGGCGCCGCTTTTCTCGCACTCGACCCCAAGCACCCGGACGAGCGGATTCTCGGAATCCTCGCGGATTCCGGTGTGCGCCACTGCGTGACCGAGCGGGCATCGAAGGGGCGAGCGGCGTTCGGCGAGACCGATGTCCTGGTGGTCGACGACCTGCCGCATTCCGGTGCCGACAAGCTGCCGGACCTCGCCACTGCCGACGACCTGGTCTACGTCACCTACACCTCGGGTTCGACCGGACGGCCCAAGGGCGTCCAGATCGAACACCGGGGCATCGTGAACCTGATGCGCTCGGCGACCGACTGGTACCGGCTCGGGCCCGAGACCCGCTACGCGCACTATCACACGCAGGCGGCGGACATGGCGTGCGCGGCGCTGCTGCTCCCGCTGCTCAGCGGCGGTGCGGTGGTGTTGGTGCCGGACGACATCAATCACCTGGTCTTGTCGGAGATGCTCGAGGGTTCGACGGTGAACACGATGATGGTGACGCCGAGCCTGCTGGAGGTGATGGTCCGGCTGGAGCTGCGGCCGGTGGGGATGCGGGCGGTGAGCATCGGAGGCGAAGCGCTGCACGGGCCGCTGGCGGCGCGTGCGCGCGAACTGTTCGGCCCGGACTGCCGGCTGCTCAACAGCTACGGGCCCGCGGAGATGTCGATCGTGTGTACCGCCCTTGTACTGGACGATGAGCCGTCGGCCGCGCCCCAGCCGGTGCCGATCGGCGGGCCTGCCGCAGACACCACGGTTCATCTGCTCGACCCGGATCGCCTGCCGGTGCCCGACGGAGAGATCGGTGAGCTGTACTTCGGCGGCCCCCAGGTCGCGCGCGGATACCTGAACCGGCCGGACGTCACCGCCGAACGCTTCATCACCCTGTCGACGGGCGAACGGTGCTACCGGACCGGTGACCTCGCCCGCCGACTTCCCGGAAACGCGCTCGAGTTCGCCGGTCGCGTCGACAGTCAGGTGAAGATCAGGGGCAATCGCGTGGAGCCCGGCGAGGTGCAGGCCGCCATCGAGCAGCATCCCCTGGTCGGCAGGGCCGCGGTGGCGGCGGTCCGTCGCGCGGAGCGCGGCGACAACGTCCTGGCCGCATACGTGGTTGGCGGTACCGAGACGGGAGCGACTGACGGGCAGGAGCGGAGCCCGCGGAGCGACCAGATGGCACAGCAGCTCCGGGACTTCCTTGCGCAGAAGGTGCCCGCGTACATGATCCCGGCGGAGATCCACATCGTCGACGAGATTCCGCTGACCGCCAACGGGAAGCTCGACAGTGCGGGACTGAGCGTCACCGACGCGGTGGTCCGGGAGCAGGCGACCGATACCGCGGAGGGCCCCGGATCGGCCGATTCCGACCGGCGGATCGAGGACGAGATCGCCGCGATCTGGGCGAAGGTCCTCGTTGTCGACGTGAGCACCCTGCGCGCGGATTCGGATTTCTTCGCCCTCGGCGGGGATTCGCTGGCGTCGGTGGAGATGCTCTCGCAGGTCTCGCGCACGGTGGTCGGACGCGCAGGCGAAGCGGCGTTCGTCGCCGAGCTCGAGGACTTGGTGCACCAGCTCACCCTCGGCAGGGTGTGCGCCGCCGCAGTCCATGCGAAGCTGGCGGGGGAGCTCGGGTGATTCTGGTGGGAAGCGGCGCATTGCTCTGGCGCGCTGCGCGATTCGCGTCCGCATCGGGTGTCACGGTTGACCTGGTGTGCACCGGGCCCGGCGATGCCGCGCCTGCTGGGCTCGAGGGACTCGCGCACCTGGAGACCACGGATGTCGATGCCGAGGCCGCGATGCTCGCCGAGGCCTGCACCGACTCGGTGGTGTGGTCGATCAACAACCCGATGATCTTCGGACCCGCGCTGGTGAACTCCGACCTGCGGATCTACAACATCCACAACGGCCCCTTGCCGGAGTTCCGTGGACTGCCCGCCGCCGCGATCGTGCACGCGATTCTCCAGGGCCGAGACGAGTATGCGGCGACGCTGCACCGGGTCGATGCGGGCATCGACACAGGAGCCGTGGTCGACGTCGAGCGGTTCGCGATCGCACCCGACGATCGCTTCCAGGATGTCATGATGAACGGACTGCGCGCCTGCCACGAGTTGTTCGAGCGGAGCCTGCACGCGGTGATGACCGAACCGGAACCGTCCGCGCCCGTAGCCGTCGTCCCCGGCGGCTACTACGGTGCGGCGAGCATTCGCGAGCTGCCGGGGCATCGCGGCAACGCGAACTTCGAGCGGGCAACCGCGCTCGGTGTCTTCGCTCCTCGCTACCCGGCGATCGCGGCCGCGGCGGCAGGCAGCGTCGTGTCGGATCTCGAGGCCGCCGCACTGATGTGACGCTCCACCAAGAGAACGCCGAACCACCAGCCAGATCTACCGACTCCCAAGAGGATCCAAGATGACCCAGTCGAGGTTCGAATCGATAGGCGCGTACCTCCCGTCCGCGGTGCTCAGCACGAAGGACCTGCTCGCCAAGCTCGCCGTGCCGCCGAGCTTCGATCTGCAAGCGATCACGGGGGTGGTGGACCGCCGGGTGTACGACTCCAGCGCGGACAACTACGAGGATTCGTTCACGCTGGCCTGCAACGCCGCCCGTGATGCGCTGTCCCGCTCGAGCTACGAGGCGGGCGATCTCGACGTGATCATCTCGACCTCGATCTCGCGGAGCAAGGACAGGGACTTCATGTACCTGGAGCCGTCCTTCGCGTCGATGCTCGGCAAGGAGCTGGGCGTCAAGGGCGCCATCCATTTCGATCTGTCCAACGCCTGCGCGGGGATGCTCAGTGGCGTCTACGTGCTCGACCGGATGATCCGCTCCGGTGCGGTCCGTAACGGGATGGTCGTGAGCGGCGAACACATCACGCCGATCTCGGAGACCGCGGTGCGTGAGATCTCGGAGAAGTACGACCTGCAGTTCGCCTCGCTGTCCGTGGGTGATTCGGGCGCTGCAGTGATCATGGACCGGTCCGTCGACGACGCCGACAAGATCGACTACATCGAGCTGATGACGGCGTCGGAGTACTCCGACCTGTGCATGGGTATGCCGAGTGACCAGTCGCCGGGCATCGCGCTCTACACCGACAACCGCAAGATGCACAACGAGTCACGGTTCCTGCTGTGGACGAACGCGCAGCGGGAGTTCCTCGCTGCCCGCGGCCAGACCTTCGCCGACGAGGAGTTCGACTTCGTCATCCATCACCAGTTCGGCGCCTCGGCCGTGGTGTACATGAACGCGCTCGGCGAGAAGGAGTTCGGCACTCCGATGCCGCCCGCGCTCAATGTGGTGGAGAAGTACGGCAACACCTCCAGCACTTCGCATTTCATCGTGCTGCACGACCATCTGAAGGACAAGGCTGTCCCGAAGGGATCGAAGATCCTGATGGTTCCTGCGGCATCCGGCATCGTCACCGGCTACGTGTCCGCCACGATCACGTCCCTGGAGGTCTGAGCAACATGGGTATCTCGATCAAGTCCACCGGGATGAGCGTGGCCACGGCGACGACGAGCGCAATCGAGCATTCCGCTCGCGCGGCGCGCGGCGCCATGAGCAGCGCAGGCATCGAGCCCGAGCAGGTGGGCGTGCTCATCAACACCGGCGTCTACCGCGACTCGAACCTGTTCGAGCCGGCGATCGCGGCGCTGATCCAGCGCGAGGCGGGCATCGGCCTCGAGTATCCGGAGGGCGTGAGCAGGTCGTTCTCGTTCGACCTGATGAACGGGGCCTGCGGCGTGCTCAACGCGGTACAGGTGGCAACCGCCCTTCTCGAAACCGACAGTGCGCAGTACGTTCTCGTCGTCTCCGGGGACACCCACCCTTCGCTCCAGCGACGCAGGCCCGCCGCGGACTTCCCGTTCGTCACGGCGGGGGCGGCGATGCTGCTCGAGAAGACCGACACCCCATCGGGATTCGGCCCCGTGCACGTCGCGGAGCTGGAGGGGACCCCGGCGACGAGGGGTTTCGCCAATATCGCCGAGATGGGTGTCCACGGCCGCTCGCTGGTGACCGTGGAGCGCGAGGACGGGTTCGAGGGGCGTCTGCTCGAGGTGGCAGGTGTCGCCGCGGGTAAGGCGATCGGATCGCACGAGGGCGGGCTGGACCTGTCTCGGACCGCGCTGATCAGCTCTCGGCCGACCGCGGGGTTCCCGGCCGCGCTGGCCGCGCAGCTCGGTATCGCACCGGAGGCGGTGCTCGGCAGCGGTGTGGTCGAGGGTGATGCGCACACCGCCGCGCTGACAGCGGCGTATCACCAGGTGGACGAGGCGATTCTGGCCGGCTACGACACCGTGCTGTTCGTGGCCGCGGGCGCCGGGCCGAGCGCGGCCGCCACCGTGTACCGGCTGGCACCGACGGCGTGAGCAGGGCGACGACCACTACTGCGGTGCCCGCCCGCCCGGCGGCGCACTGCGGATCGGTGGAACGGATCCGGGCGATCGCGCGGGCGCACCCGGATCTGGAGGCGGTGATCTCACCGGACGGCAAGGGCGAGGCGGGTGTGCCCACCTACGGGCGGCTGACCTATCGGGAGCTCGACGACTGGTCCGATCTGCTCGCCCAGCGGTTCGAGGAGATCGGGATCCGGCGCGGGGTGCGAACCCTGCTGCTGGTCACCCCGGGGCCCGAGTTCTACGCCATCATGATCGGTTTGCTGAAGGTGGCGGCGGTGCCCGTCGTGATCGACCCGGGCATGGGACTGCGTCCGATGCTCACCTGTCTGAAATCCGTTTCCCCACAGGCGTTCATCGGCATCTCGAAGGCGCACCTGCTGCGGTTGGTGTTCCGTTCGGCGTTCGCGACGGTGGGGGTCAAGGTCACCGTCGGGCGCAAGCTCTGGGGCGGCCATTCCCTTCGGGCCTGGGGCCGGACCCCGGACCGGCCGGTTGCGCCGAGCCAGGAGGCACCGGCGGACGAGGTGATGATGATCGCCTTCACCACGGGTAGCACCGGACCCGCCAAGGCCGTGAATCTCACCCACGGCAATCTCGCCGCGATGCTGGACCAGGTCGATGACGCCCGCAAGCGGGTGCCGCCCGAGACGTCCCTGATCACGCTGCCGATCTTCGGGGTGCTCGACCTGATGCTCGGCTCCCGTTGCGTGCTGCCGCCGATCGTGCCGGGGGAGGTGGGCTCGACGGATCCCGCGCACGTGGTCGACGCGATCCACCGGTTCGACATCCGGACGATGTTCGCGTCGCCTGCCGTGCTCGTTCCGCTGGTGCGGTACGCGCAGTCGCACGACGTGCGGCTGCCGTCCGTGCGGTCCATCTACTCCGGCGGCGCCCCGGTACCGGACCACGCCATCGCGGCGCTGCGCGCGATCCTGCCCGCCGAGGCCGAGGTGACCGCCGGCTACGGGTCGACGGAGGCGCTGCCGATGTCCTCGATCGAGTCGCGCGAGCTGCTCGGCGAGTTCGTCGCCAGGGCCCACGCAGGAGCGGGAACGTGCATCGGGCGCCCGGCGCTCGGCCTCGAGGCGAGGGTCGTCGGCATCACCGACGAGCCGATCCCCACCAGGTCCGACGAGACGGCCGCGGGTGGGATCGGCGAGATCGTGGTGGCCGGGCCGAACGTGAGTACCAGTTACGCCTGGCCGGAGGCGGCGAACGCGCTCGGCAAGATCAGGGACGGCGACCGTATCTGGCACCGGACGGGTGACCTGGGCTGGATCGACGAGGGCGGCCGGATCTGGTTCTGCGGGCGCAAGAGTCAGCGGGTCCGCACCGCGGACGGAGCGCTGTTCACCGTCCAGTGCGAGCAGATCTTCAACACGGTCCCGGAGGTGTTCCGGACCGCGCTGGTCGGTGTCCGTGGTGACAGCGACACCCGCCCGGTGCTCTGTGTCGAGCTGATGCCGGGGGTCCGGAAGAGCGAACGGGCGCGGATCGAGGAGGAACTGCGTGAGCTCGGGGCACAGAGCCACACCACCGACCGGATCCACGACTTCCTCTTCCATCCCGGCTTCCCGGTCGACATCCGGCACAACGCGAAGATCGGACGCGAGAAGCTGACGGTCTGGGCGGCATCGCAATTGGTGAAGGCGGAACGATGAGTACGAGGGTCATACTGCTGCGTGCCATCCCGGTATTGGGATGGATCTACCTGGTGGCCGGGCTCATCCGGCCCTCCGGCAACCGTCTCGCGCGGGCGCTGTGGTGGATCGACGTGGTGCTCAGTGTGGGCGCGCACGCCGCGCAGATCCCGGCCGCACTGAAGGAAGGCCGCGCAGGGGGGCATTCGGATGTGAAGATCGCCGCGATGACGATGTTGCTCGGCGCGACCTGGTGGCGGACCCAGTGAGGGCACTGGTGACCGGTGCGAGCGGATTCCTCGGTGGCGCGCTCGCCCGTCGACTGGTTGCGGACGGCGAGATGGACGTCTCCGTGTTGGTGCGCCGCACCAGCAATCTCACCGATCTCGGCGACACCTCGAAGTTGACTCTCGTCTACGGCGATCTCACCGACCGTGACTCCCTGTTCGAGGCGACCAGGGGGTGGACGTGGTGTTCCACAGCGCCGCCAGGGTGGACGAACGTGGTGTCCGCGAACAGTTCTGGAACGAGAACGTGCAGGCGACCGCCGACCTGCTGGAGGCCTCCCGCAGAAACGGGGTGTCGCGCTTCGTGTTCATCTCCAGCCCGAGCGCGTTGATGGAGTACGACGGCGGCGATCAGATCGACGTCGACGAGTCGGTCCCGTACCCGAGCAGGTACCTCAACCTGTACTCCGAGACCAAGGCGGCCGCCGAGCGGCTCGTGCTGGAGGCGAACGGCCCCGACCTGATCACCTGCGCGCTGCGGCCGCGGGCGATCTGGGGTGCGGGCGACCGGTCGGGTCCGATCGTCCGGCTACTCGCGAAGGCGTCCGAGGGCTCCCTGCCGGACATCTCCGGCGGCAAGGACGTCTACGCCTCGCTCTGCCACGTCGACAACATCGTCGACGCGTGCGTGCTGGCCACCGGCTCGGACCGGGTCGGTGGCAGGCCGTACTACATCGCGGACGCCGAGACCACCAACGTGTGGGAGTTCGTCGGGGTGGTGTCACGGATGTTCGGGTTCGCCCCGCCCAGCCGCAGACCAAACCCTCGGGTGCTGGCCGCGGTGGTGGCGGTCGCCGAGGCGATCTGGCGGGTGCCGTACATCGCGAAGCGCTGGTCGCCGCCGTTGTCGCGGTATGTGATCGCGCTGATGACGCGCAGCGCGACCTTCGACACCGGCGCTGCTCGGCGCGACCTCGGCTACCGGCCGGTGGTGGACCGGGACAAGGGGCTCGCCGCCTTCAAGGACTGGGTGGACGAGCAGGGTGGGCTCGAGGCGCTGGCGGCCCCGCTGCGATAGCGGCGCTGTCGGCCAGTTGGGCTACGGTTCCTACCCGTGCCGCACATCATCACCACCGTCAACGTCAACGGGATCCGCGCCGCAGCCAAGAAGGGCATGTTGGAGTGGATCGAGGCCACCGAGGCGGACGTCATCTGTCTCCAGGAGACCCGCGCCGACGACAAGCAACTCGCCACCACCCTGGCCGCTGTCCTCGAGGCCGGCTGGCACCTGGTCTCCGCTCAGCCGTCTGCCAAGGGCCGCAACGGGGTGGCGATCCTGTCGCGCAGGCAGGCGGACGCGGTGCGGATCGGGCACGGGGACGAGGAGTTCGCCGAGGCCGGGCGGTACATCGAGGCCGATTTCGACGACCTCACGGTGGCCAGCCTGTACCTCCCGTCCGGCGAGGTGGAGACCGAGCGGCAGGTGGAGAAGGAACGGTTCCTCCGATCCTTCGGACCGTATCTGGCGGCGACGGCAGCGGCGGCCGAGCGGGCGGACCGGCACGTGGTGGTGTGCGGCGACTGGAACATCGCACACACCGAGCTGGACCTGAAGAACCACAAGGGCAACAAGAAGAACTCCGGCTTCCTGCCGAACGAACGCGAGTGGATGGGCTCGGTGTTCGGCGAGTTCGGCTGGGTGGACGTGATGCGCCGGCTGCACCCGGACCTGGAGGGTCCCTATACCTGGTGGTCCTACCGCGGCAAGGCATTCGACAACGACTCGGGCTGGCGGATCGACTACCAGGTCTCGACGCCCGTGCTCGCGGAGCGGGCGAAGCAGGCCGTCGTCGAGCGGGCCGCGTCCTACGACCTGCGATGGTCGGACCACGCGCCGGTCACCGTCCAGTATCGCTAGTCGGATTCCGCAGTCGGATACCGCTAGTCTTCCACCGTGACGCGGTGGACATCGTTCGTGCTGGGGCGCCGTTGGGCCGTGCTGACGGTCGTGGTCGGCGCCATGCTCCTCGGGGGCTTGTGGGGATCCGGCGTGCTGGACCGGCTCAGCCAGGGCGGTGACATCGACCCGTCCAGTGAGGCGGCGCTGGTCGACGAGCTGCTGGCCGAGCATTTCGGGATCCGCAGCCCGGACATCATCGCGATCTACCGTGCCCCCGACGGCAAGACCGTCGACGACATCGGCCCCGCGGTGTCGGCCCGCCTCGCCGAGGTCGATCGGGGCCTGCTCGCGGAGCCGATCGAGGACTACTGGAGCGCAACGGGCCCGATCCGGTCGTTGCTGCGCAGCGGCGACGAATCCACCGCGCTGGCAGTGGTTTTCGTGGCGGGCAGCGAGAGCGAGCGGATCGCGTCGTTCACCGAGCTGGAACCGCAGCTGACCGTGCCGGGGGTGTCGACCGAGCTGTCCGGGTTCAGCGCGATCGCGGACGAGGTCAACAAGGAGTCCAAGCGCGACCTGGTGGTCGCGGAGATGGTCTCGTTGCCGGTCACCTTGCTGGTGCTGGTGCTGGTCTTCGGCGGGCTGGTCGGCGCGGCGATCCCGGTCGCGATCGGGGCGCTCTCGATGCTCGGCGCGTTGGCCGCGCTGCGCCTGCTGTCGATGTTCCTCGAGGTCAGCGTGTTCTCGGTGAACATCGCCTCGCTGCTCGGGCTCGGCATGGCGATCGACTACGGACTCTTCATCGTCAGCCGCTATCGCGAGGAGCTGGCGGCAGGGGCGGGAACCGACGAGGCGGTCACCGCGACGATGGCCTCCGCGGGCCGCACGGTCGCGTTCTCCGCGGTGCTCCTGCTGTGTGCGTTTGCGGGCACCCTGGTGTTCCCGCAGCAGATGCTCAAGTCGCTCGGGTTCGGCGCGATGGCCGCGGTCGCGCTGGCCGCAGTGCTCTCGTTGACGGCGCTGCCCGCGCTGCTCGCCATCCTCGGCCCGCGGATCGACGCGCTGACCTGGCGCCGCGGGGCATTCGAGCGGGGTGAGGCTCGCGCGCAACGTTTCTGGGGCGCGCTCGCGACCGCCGTGATGCGAAGGCCGGTCGTCATCGCCGTCACCATCGTGACCGTGCTGTTGCTGTTGACGCTGCCGCTGTTGGGGACCCGTTTCGGCGATGTCGACCACACCGCGCTGCCGCCGGGCAACGAGACGCGCACGACGGTGGAGCAGCTCACCGCGCAGTTTCCGATCGCGAGCAGCGGCGCCACCGTCGTGATCCGCGGCGAGGACGGCGCGCCACCCGACGACGCGGCGGTCACCGAGGTGATCGGGGCGGTCGGGGCGACCGACGGCGTCCAGCAGGCCATCACGGTGGGTACCGCCGATGGGATGGTCGCGGTCCGCGCGGTGCTGGACGACCCCGACCGGTCGGTTGCCGCGGTCGACACCGTCCGCAGACTCGACGAGATCGAGGCGCCCGCGGGCACCGAGTTGCTGCTGGGCGGGATCACCGCGTTGTCCGTCGACAGCGTGAACTCGGTCCTGCACTATCTGCCGGTGATGATCGCGGTGATGGTGATCGCGACGCTGGTGCTGATGTTCTTCGCGTTCGGGTCGATCGTGCTGCCGATCAAGGCGGTGCTGATGGCCGCGTTGAGCCTGGGCGCGACCTTCGGCATCCTCACCTGGATCTTCTACGACGGGCACCTGACGGGTCTGCTCAACGTCACCCCGGGGCCGCTGATCTCGGGGATGGTCGTGCTGATCATCGCGATGGTCTTCGGTCTCTCCACCGACTACGAGGTGTTCCTGATCTCGCGGATGGTCGAGGCGCGGCGGGCCGGGGCGACCACCGAGGAGGCCGTGCGCATCGGCGCGGCCAAGACGGGGCGGGTGGTGACTGCGGCCGCGACCTTGTTGATCCTGGTGACCGGCGCCTTCACCCTCTCCGACCTGTCCGTGATGCGGTTCATCGGGGTCGGGATGATCGTCGCCCTGATCATCGACGCCACCGTGGTCCGGATGTTGCTGGTGCCCGCGCTGGTGAAGCTGATGGGCGAGGCCAACTGGTGGGCGCCCGCGTCGATGGTCCGGCTGAGGGAGCGGGTCAATGTCCACTAGGTCCCGCGGCGTGATCGCCGCGGCGGTGCTGGTGTTCGTCGCGATCGTGGCGGCACTGCTGCTGACCACCGGTCGGGACCAACCCGGCTCGTCCACGCAGGCAGGGGTCCCCGCGGCCGCCGTCGCGACCCTGCAGAAGATCGACGAGGGTACCTGGCCGGACTCTGCCGGGGCGCCGGGCACCAAGGGCGGTGACCGCTTCGGCAACAGGGAGCGGCAATTGCCAACCGCGGACGCGTCGGGTCGGGCCGTCGGGTATCGCGAGTGGGACGTGAACCCGAAGCAGCGCGGAAAACCGAGGGACGCGCAGCGCATCGTCACCGGTAGTGACGGTTCGGCCTGGTACACCGGTGATCACTACACGACATTTGTGAGGATGCGCTGATGACAACGGTGGACGGATTCATCACCGATCGAACCGGTCCGGTGGCGGGCATGCTGACCGGTACCGCGCCGGTCGGCGACACCCTCGCCTATGCGCTCTCCGAGCGCGGCTACACCGTGCGGGTGGTGCGTGCCCCGAAGATGCGGACCACGGATGCCCTGTTCGACGAATTCGCCGCGGCGCTGCAGTTCCCGTACTACTTCGGTGCCAACAAGGACGCGTTCGACGAGTGCCTGCGCGACGCCGACGACTGGTTGGGCGAGTCGCCCGGACTGGTGCTGATGGTCCGCGACGCGGCGGACCTGCTGGCCGACGAGCCCGGGGAGTTGGGCTGGTTCGTCGATGCCGTCGAGGATGGGGCGAAGGACCGGACCGACGGCCTGTTGCGGGTGATCCTGCAGGCGGATCGGCCGTCGGCGAGCGCGTTGGCCCGCCGCTGGACGTCGGCGGGCGGGGAGCTCGCATGGGTGGAGCCCTGATCGAATTCCAGGTGGGTGACCGGGCATGAAAGGATCGGGGCCATGTCGAGTTCCGCATCGTCGCCGTCCGCACCGTCATCGGACACCGCCCCGGTGAACACCGCCCCGCCGCGCCCGGCACCGCCGCCCGGCAGCGGGTCCTCTCGGGCATCCAGCCCACCGCCGACTCGTTCCACCTCGGCAACTTCCTCGGGGCGCTGCAGCAGTGGGTGCCCCTGCAGGACGATTTCGACGCCTTCTACTTCATCCCCGACCTGCACGCGATCACGGTCCCGCAGGAGCCCAAGGAGCTGCGGCGCCGCACGAAGGTCGCCGCCGCGCAGCTGCTGGCGCTCGGCATCGACCCGGACCGGTCGACGCTGTTCGTGCAGAGCCAGGTGCCCGAGCACGCGCAGCTCGCGTGGGTACTGAACTGCATCACCGGCTTCGGCGAGGCCAGCCGGATGACGCAGTTCAAGGACAAGTCCGCCAAGCAGGGCACCGAGTCGGCGACGGTCGGCCTGTTCACGTATCCGGTGCTGATGGCCGCCGACATCCTGCTCTACCGACCGCAGCGGGTCCCGGTGGGCGAGGACCAGCGCCAGCACCTGGAGATGGCTCGTGACCTGGCGCAGCGGTTCAACACCCGGTTCGGCAAGGCCTTCGTGATCCCCGAGGCGCAGATGATCAAGGGCACCTCGAAGATCTACGACCTGCAGGACCCCACGTCGAAGATGAGCAAGTCGGCGGCATCCGCGGCCGGGTTGATCAACCTGCTCGACGACCCGAAGGTGTCGGCGAAGAAGATCAAGTCCGCAGTCACCGACAACGAGCGCGAGATCCGCTTCGACCGGGAGAACAAGCCCGGCGTGAGCAACCTGCTGACCATCCAGTCCGCGCTGTCCGGCACGAGCGTCGAGGACCTGGAAAAGGGTTACGAGGGCAAGGGCTACGGCGACCTGAAGTCCGATACCGCCGAGGTGCTCGTGGAGTTCGTGACCCCGCTCCGCGCGAAGGTCGACGCGTACATGGCAGACCCGGCCGAGCTGGACCGCATCCTGGACGCGGGCGCGCTGCGGGCCCGCGAGGTGTCCGAGCGGACTCTGGCGACGGTCTATGACAAGGTGGGGTTCCTGAAGTACAAGGGGTGATCCGCGGTGCCGGACGTCAAAGCGCTTCTCGAGCGTCTCCGTGCGGCGCGGCCGTGGCTTGATCACCTGATCCGTGCGGGCGGGCGGTACCAGGCGCAGAAGGGCGACTACTTCGCGGCCGGGATCACCTACTTCAGCGTGTTCGCGCTGTTCCCGTTGTTGATGGTCGGCTTCGCGGTCACCGGTTTCATTCTGGTCGGACATCCCGAGCTGCTCACCTCGATCCACGATGCGGTCAGCAAGGCGATGCCGGGCAACCTGGGCGACCAGATCAACCAGCTGATCGACGCGGCGATCGCCGCGCGAACCACGGTGGGTGTCATCGGCCTGATCGTCGCCGCGTATTCGGGCCTTGGGTGGATGGCGAACCTGCGCGAGGCGCTCAGCGCGATGTGGGACCAGCGCCATCCCACCGCGGGGTTCCTGCGGACCAAGCTGAAGGATCTCGCGAAGCTGGTGGGTCTGGTACTGGCCCTGATCATTTCGGTTGGCCTGTCCATGATCGGTGAGGGCAGCACCACCGGGCGGGTCCTGGAATGGCTCGGCATCGACGACATCGGCTGGGTGGGGACCCTGGTGCGGCTCCTGTCGAGCGTGCTCGCCGTGGTGGCGACATGGGCACTGTTTGTCTGGGTCATCGCCCGGTTGCCCCGCGAACCGATCACCCTCCGCAGCGCGGCGAAGGCGGCGCTGTTCGCGGCGGTGGGGTTCGAGGTCTTCAAGCGGCTGGGCGTGATCTATCTGAGGGCGGTCACCAACGGGCCCGCCGGCTCCACCTTCGGCCCGATCATCGGCCTGCTGGTGTTCATCTACTTCACGGCGCGGTTGGTGCTCTTCTCCACGGCGTGGGCGGCGACAGCGCACGAGAACGAGGTGAAGGCGTTTGTGCCGCCGCCGGATCCGGCGATCATCGAGGTGAAGCAGGCGCCTGCGAGGGGGCCGACGATGTCCGAGGCGCTTGCCCTTGTCGGGGTGGGCGCGGCGGCCGCGGTCGGGCTCGGCGGATTGATGCGGCGGCGCAGGCGCCGCGACTGACCCTCGGCCCGGCCGGCCCGGCCGGCCCGGCCGGCCCGGTCAGCGCCGGCGCCGGCGCCGGAGCCGCGCGGCTGCCACGAGCAGCATGCCGACGATCGCCGAACCGACCACCGCGACAGCGGTTCTCGATAACCCGGGAGTGGAGTCGGCCGGCGGGCCCGCGGCGATCGGACCGCCGACCGGACTGGCCGGTGGCGCGGCCAGGGTCACCGGCGCCGCCGCCTGAGCCTCGGCCGAGTCGGTCAGGGTGCCGACCGATTCCGATGCCGGGAGCGCGAAGCCGTAGTCGAGGAGTCGGGCGGCCTGTTCCCACGGGCGAATCGGTTTGACGTCACCCGCCATCAGGGTCACCACGAGCGTTCGGCCGTTGCGTTCGGCGGCACCGACGAAGGTCTGCCGCGCATCGTCGGTGTACCCGGTCTTGCCCCCGAGTGCCCCGTCGTAGTTGTAGAGCAGCTTGTTGTCATTGGCGAGTGTGAACCCGGGATGGTCCTTGTCCTCCGGGTCGGTGGGGTCCTTCGGGAATCCAGGGAACGGTACCGACTCGGTGCGGATGAAATCAGAGAAGGTCTTGTCCCGCATCGCTTCACGGAAGATCACCGCGAGATCGTAGGCGGAGCTGGACATTCCGGGACCGTCCAGGCCCGACGGGGTGGCGGTGCGGGTGTCGAGGGCACCGAGGGAGCGGGCCAGCTCGTTCATCTTCTCCACGGTGCGCTCGTCCCCGCCGAGCTGCGCGGCGAGCGCGTGCGCGGCATCGTTGCCCGAGGCCATCACCAGGCCCTGCATGAGCTGGCGGTTGGTGTACCGCCCGTCCTTGCCGAGGCCGACCGCGCTGCCCTCGGCGTTCGCGTCGTCGGCTGTGGCGGTGACGGTGGTGTCGAGGTCGAGTTCGCGCAGGGCGAGGATCGCGAGGAGCACCTTGATGGTGCTCGCGGGGCGGTAGCGACCGTGCGGGTCCTTGGCCGCGATCACGGCGCCCGAGTCGAGGTCGGCGAGCACCCAGCCGGTCGCGGAGATCTCGGCGGGCAGGCCGGGTGCGCCGTCGGGGGTGATGGCGCCGCACTCGCCGAGTCGGGCGCCGCCGACCGGCCGGGCGGGGACGGGCAGCGCTGCGGGCGCGGTCTGCCCGGGCGCAGGCACCTCGGAGAGGTCGATGGCCTGCGGCGGAGAGTTGCGCTGCGGGCAGTTGTCGGTGTTCGGGGTGGTGAACGGCGTGGTGGTGGTCGTGCTCGAGTCCGGCGGCGCGGGGGAGGGTTGCGCGACCGCCGGCGCGCCGACCAGGGCGATCGAGGCGACGGCGGCCAGTGCGGTCAGGGCTCGTGCGGGCGCGTTCATCGAGGATGCAGGGTATTCGACCCGGTGCTGGGGGGCCAAGTTTCCACACCGGCCCGTGATCGAATCGGGTCGAGAGCGGCCGTGCCCGCCGTGGTCGTGCTCGAATGAGCGTCATGACCACGAACCGGCACCGGGTGCGCATCGACGGGGACATCCTGCTCACGCTCGACGGCGACATCGTCACCATCGCGACGCCCAGATACGAGCCGGGGATCTTCTTCGTGCACGCGGAGCTCATGGAGGTGCACGTCGTCCCCAAGGGGGAGGACTGGAAGGTGAAGCTCAAGACCACGGGGGTGACCGTGCCGTTCCAGGTGTTGCCGTTCACCGTGCCCGCCGCGCAGATCCCGGCCTTCACCGCCTTCGTCGACCGGGCCAAGGAGGCGAGGGAGCGGTCGCTTCGTGAGACGTCGTCGACCTAGCCCTCGTGGCATGGCCGCGTGCCGGTAACGGGATTCATCGGGGTCCGTTCGTGTTGAGGAACAACACGGGAGTCTCGGTGCCCGGTTTGTCGTCCGCGGTGAGGTCGAGCACGGCTGCCATGGCTTTGCCGGTGTACACCGGTTCCAATGCGAGATTCTCGTGTTCTCTTGCCACGGCCAGCGCGGTCAGCGCCGCCGGGGTGGGGTGTCCGTAGCCGGTGCCCAACCAGGCGCGAGTGACGGTCAGTCGCTGTGGTGACAGCTGCAGGGCCGGAAGATCCGCGCCGCGCGCGGTCAGCAGCGTCGCGGTGCGGCGGGCCAGTCGGTGGATGGTGTGCTGGTCCAGGTGCAGGGTGTCGTTGACGACGACGGCGGTGACGGTGACGTCGGCGAGCCCGGCCAACTCCAGGCCAAGGCACAGGCCCGCGGCGGTGCCTCCGGAACCGACGGGGACGACGATGCTGCCGGGCCGGGGCAACGCCCCTGCCCGGATCTGCTCGGCCAGCTCCAGTGCCATCTCGACGTAGCCGAGCGCACCCACCGCGTTGGATCCGCCAGGCGGGATGACGCAGGCGCGGCGGTACCGGGCGAGCAGCAATGGCGCGGCGGCGACGGTGCGAATCTTGGTGCGGGTGAAGTACAGTCGCGCACCGCTGTCGCGCAAGCGGTCCAGCTGAGCCCGCACGTGATCGTCCACGGGTTGGTCGACCAGGGCGAGCACCGTGTCCAGTCCGTGCTCGCGGCCGTAGCGGGCGGTGGCCAGGCCCCAGTTGGTACCCAGTCCGCCGACGGTGATCACGGTCCGGCGATCGCGTCGCACGGCGTCGGCCAGCAGCCATTCCAGTTTGCGGACCTTGTTGCCACCCCAGCCGCCGTCGCCGTAGGCGCCCTCGTCTTTGAGCCACACCGGGCCCGCCGCCGTGGGCAGGTGGGTCAACTCCCGCACCGGAGTCGGCCCCGAGCCGAGGCGCAGCCGGGGCAGACTCGCCTTCAGGGCGGGAAAGCGTTGGTGTAGAAGCGTCTCGGTCATGACTGGACCGGTCCCAGCACGTGCTCGAGGTGCGGGTTGGTGAAAACTCCGTGGGGGTCGAGGTCGGCGCGGATGGCCGCGAAGCGATCCCACCCCGGGTAGGCATCGCGCAACGATTCCGCGGAACGGAAATGCCTTTTCCCCCAATGCGGTCGGCCGCGGTACTCCATCATGATCCGCTCCACTTCGCTGAAGTACGGTGCCCACGGTAGGCCCTTGAACTGGTGGACGGCGATGTAGCAGCTGGCGCGCTCGTGAGCGGGGCTGAGCAGGGCGTCATCGGCGCCGACGAACCGCACTTCCAGTGGGGTCGGCGCGGGATGGCGTTCGGCGACCGCGAGGACCCGGCGCACTGCATTGGCCGCGTGCTCGCGGCCGATGGCGTACTCCATCTCGGTGATCGGCACCAAACGCGGTGTGGCGAACACGCGGTAGGACCGATCGACGACGTGGCGGGTGCCGGAAAAGCGCGTGCACAACCGGTTGATCGTGGGAATCCAGGCCGGGACCGCGCGTCCGACCGCACACGCTCCCCAGTACCCGTAGTTGGTCAGGGCCACATCCTCGAACCATTCCCGTGCCGGTCGCAGCGGGCGCTCCGGCAGGTCGGTGCGGTTCCAGGTCTTGGTCATCACCTTCGCGCTGTGACCGAAGGCGAAGAATCCGAAGTGATCATTTCCGTCGACCATTTCGTCCAGGCCCGCCAGAACCTCGTCCAAACCCATCGTGGTTTCGGCACTTTCGAGCCTGAACGCCGGCACCGCCTGGAGCGTGACGGCGCTGACAACGCCCAGCGCACCCAGCGAGATCCGCGCCGCCCGGTGTAGATCCGGTTGGGAGGCATCGATTTCGAGGGCGCGGCCATCGGCCAGGGTCAGTTCGATCGACTGCAGCGCTGCCGACAGATTGGGCAGTCCGATCCCCGCGCCGTGGGTGCCGGTCGCGGTCGCGCCCGCGATGGACTGCACGTCGATGTCACCCAGGTTGGCGAAGGCCAGCCCGTGCCGCCACATCGCCGCGCTCAACGCACCAAGGGAGACACCGGCCTCGCACCGCACCAGGCCGGACCGAGGATCGATGTCGAGCACCCGATCCATTCCCGTGAGACTGATCAGTGTTCCGTCGGTGAGCACGCCATCGGTGAACGAATGCCCGCCACCGGCCACTCGGACCGTGTGGCCGGCGGCGGTGGCGCGTTCGATCGCCGCGGCCAGTTCCGTGCGGTCGTTCGGCCGTTCCAGCGCGGCGGGGTGGCAGGTTTGATCGCCGGCAAAGTTGGTCCAGGTCGTGCTGTCAGGCATGCGACAGACACTAGGAACACCCGGCCAGGAGCGGAAACATCGGCTTCGCGTCGAACTACGGATTCTGGTTGTCGATCGACCACGGCGCGGTGGTAGCGGTCGCGGACTCCACCGCCGCCACCAGCTCCGGATGCCCCTGCCGCACCACACGGCAGGCCTCGAAGAACGACTCCACCAGGGGCGTCCGGTGATCGGCCCGCGCCGCGACCACCATCACGCTCGGAGGAGCGTCCTCGATCCGCACATAGGACACCCCCGGGAACGGCAGCCACCGCGCCGCCGCCGCGGTCACCACGACCCCGACACCGGCCATCACCTTGGCCATCTCCTCGAGCAGTGTGGTCGACCGCGACACGACCGGCGCTGCCGCCCCGCGCGGAACTGCTCGAGCTGCCAGAACCCGTTCCACACCGCGTCACCGGTCGACGAACCCAGCATCGGCTCGGCGAGCACATCCGACACCCGCACCGATGCCCGTGCGGCCAGCTGATGTCCTGCTGCGCAGGCCAGCACCACCGGTTCGGCGAACAGTCGTTCCGTGGCCAAACCCGCGGTGTCGACCGGCAACCGCACGAACGCGACGTCCACCACGCCCGCGGACAGGCCCGCCGAAGGATCGTCATAGTTGAACTGCCGCAACTCCAACTGAATCCCGGGATGCCGAGCCCGCACCTCGTCCAGGATCGGTTCGGTCAACGTCAACGCCGCACCCTCCCCGAAGCCGACACGCAGCAGTCCGGACTCCTCGCGATGCAGGGTGCGCGCCTGCTCCGCCGCGTGATCGAGCCGCGTCAGCAGCGTCGCCGCCTCCACGAAGAAGGCCGCACCAGCCGAGGTTAACTCGACCCGTCGCGACGACCGGTCCAGCAATCGCACACCCAGTAGCCGCTCCAGCTGACGAACCTGCTCACTGACACCCTGCTGCGCCACATGCAGCCGTGCTGCCGCGCGAGTGAAATTCCGTTCCCGCGCGACCTCCACGAAGTACTGCAGATGCCGAACCGTCATCCCCGTCAAACCCGCATCACTCATGTGCCCTCACTGCCGGCCGTCATCTGGGAACTCCTCTGCAAAGCCACCAGCTTGCATGACGCGTGGGGTCACCGGAAGTGCATCTCGACGGTGCCGGGGTCCGAGTCTCCGCATCGAAAGATTGTCAGGCGAAGCATTGATGCCTCTGAATGTAGTAGGTATGCTACAAATAATCGAAGATTGATTACAGGGAGGGTTCATGACTTCGGACAATGGGGTTGTTCTCGATGTCGACACGCTGCGAATGCAGTACGACACGAACGAGGTTCTGCGTGACGTGACATTCCAGGCACGGCGCGGCGAGGTGCTGGTCATGCTCGGCCCGAACGGGGCGGGCAAGACCACCACCATCGAAATCCTGGAGGGCTTCCGTGGCCGCTCGGCCGGGCGCGTCGAGGTCTTAGGTGTCGACCCGGAGCAGGGCGACGAACAGTGGCGCGCTCGGATCGGCGTCGTGCTGCAATCCTGGCGCGATCACGCGAAGTGGCGGGTGCGCGAGCTTCTCGCCCATCTCGGCGCCTACTGCCGCCCCTATTCCACCGACCGGGTCCAACGCCGGTGGGACACCGAGTCGACGAAGTACGTGCACGAGCTGTTCAAGCAGCACGGCGAGAGCATCGCAGACCTCGAGGTGCGCCGCGCCTCGCTGGAAGACACCTACATGACCCTGGTCAAGCGCGCCGAGTCCGGCGAAGCGACCGAGCCCGTCCACACCCTCGCGGAGGTCACCCGATGAACGCCACTGCCACCCGGGCCGGTTTTGCCCGCGGCGTGATCGAACTGCGGCAGCTGTACACCAATGGCCCCGACCTGATCGGTCAGTTCCTCACGCCCGCAATCTCGCTCGCCGTTCTGTTCCTGCTGCGTAACCGGATGTACGGCGACAGCGGGCTGTCCGTCGCCGAGTTGGCAGTGCCGGGTCTGCTCGGCAGCATCATCGCGTTCAACGGCATGTATGCCCTGCTCAACGTGCTGGTGCTGGACCGCGAGGACGGCACGCTCTTGCGCGCCAAGGCGGTGCCGCGGGGCATGACCGGCTACTTCGTCGGCAAGATCGTGGCCTCCGCCGGATCGGTGATCGTGCAGGTGGTTGTCGTGCTCGGGGTGGGCATGGTGATCATCGGCGGCTCCTCGCTGTCCGGGCCGGGCGCGGTGGTGACCTTCGTGTGGGTGGTGGCCTTGGGGCTGCTGGCCGTGCTGCCGTTCGGCGCGATCCTGGGCAGCGTGCTCGACACGCGGACGGCCTTTCTGCTGACGATGCCACTGATGGGATTGATCGCCATCTCGGGCATCTTCTATCCGATCACCGCGTCGCCGGGCTGGCTGCAGGCCGTCGGCCAGTCCTTCCCGATGTATTGGCTCGGCCTCGGCATGCGGTCGGCGCTGCTGCCCGACGAGGCGGTCGCCATCGAGATCGGCCAGTCCTGGCGGCACCTCGAGACCGCAGCGGTGCTGGGCGTTTGGGCGGCCGCGGGTCTGCTGATCGCGCCGGTAGTGTTGCGACGCATGGCGCGTCACGAATCAGGATCGAGCATGGCCGAGCGGCGGGACAAGGCGATGCAGCGTGCCTTCTGAGGTCATCTACAACCGCATCGCGATGCTCCGCGCCGAGCGGGGCATCTCGCGGCGGGAACTGGCCGAGGCACTGGGCGTCCACTATCAGACCGTGGGCTACCTCGAACGCGGCGAGTACAGCCCCAGCCTGCACCTGGCGTTGCGGATCGCGGCGTACTTCGAGGTGGCGGTCGAGGTCGTGTTCTCCACCGAGCCCTTTCCCCGGCTGG
The DNA here is from genome assembly GCF_001984015.1 of Rhodococcus sp. MTM3W5.2. NCBI lineage: Bacteria > Bacillati > Actinomycetota > Actinomycetes > Mycobacteriales > Nocardiaceae > Rhodococcus > Rhodococcus sp. MTM3W5.2. The sequence continues at coordinate 1,665,773 of NZ_CP019572.1, forward strand.
GGTCGGGCACCGAGACCGCGTGAGCGTCGCCCGCTAGCAATCCCAACATATGGTTATCGTGTCTTAAATAATGGACGCGACTGTGTTGGAATGTAGGCAACAGGGAGGGGCCGTTGTGGAGTTGCTGGAATGGGACGCCCGAACGTACGACGCGCTGCCGCTGCCGCACAAGCAATGGGGCGCGGCCGCGATCGCGCGGCTGGAGTTGGGCGGCAGCGAGACCGTGCTCGATCTCGGCTGTGGGACGGGGCGGGATGCCGAACGGCTTCTCGGATTGCTCCCACGGGGCCAGGTCATCGCTGTGGACGGCTCCGCGCAGATGTTGCGCGAGCTACGCACCCGGCTGGCATCACAGTTGGACAGGATCGTCGTCCTTCATACGGACGTTCGCGAACCGATGGTCCTGCCGCGATCGGTGGATGCGGCGCTGAGCGTGGCCACCCTGCACTGGCTGCCGGACCACGACGCGGTATTTCGCAATGTGGCCGCGGTGCTGCGGCCAGGTGGGAGATTCGTTGCCGAGGCGGGAGGCGCGGGCAACCTCGGGACCTTCCGTACTGCCCTGCGAGCCGTGAGCGGCGCCGACGGCAGCGAGATCTGGAACTTCGCCGGTGCCGCCGAGACGACCGATCGCCTACGGGACGCGGGATTCACCGACATCGACGTCCGCCTGGTCGAAGATCCGGCGAGCCTCGAGCGCGGCGAGCAACTGGAAGCATTCATCGGCACCGTTGTGCTCGGCGCCCAGCTGCGTGAGCTGCCCGTGGACGAGCGCAGGCCGTTCGTGCACGCCGTTGCCGAACGGCTGCCCGAACCGGTTCTCGATTACGTTCGGCTGCAGATCAGCGCGAGGAAGCAATCGTGACCGTGAATCCGATCTCCGACCGCTACCGCCGTCGTGCCGGGGCCTTTGAGCGAAAGATCGCCGCCGTCGAGCCGGGACAGTGGTCCGCGCAGTCCCCGTGTGAGGCCTGGACGGCACGTGACGTGGTGGCGCACATCGTCGCCATGCACGCGGCCATGCTGCGTCCGGTCCATCGCGACCTCGGTCCGGCGCCCTCGGTCGGGGACGATCCGCTCGCGGCGTTCCTGGCGGCCCGCGCCGATGTCCAGGAGGTGCTCGACTCCCGGGAGCTGGCCGAGGCCGAGTGCGACACCCCGACCGGGCGGATGTCGGTCGAGCGGCAGATAGACGAGGTCCTCAGTGACGATCTTGTGCTGCACGGATGGGACCTCGCCCGTGCGACCGGCCAGCACGACGCGATGGATCCCGAGGACGTCGCCCGGCTGTGGTCGAGTGCCCTGGCGATCCCGGCCGAGCTGATGCAGAAGCTCCGGACGCCGGGCGCGTTCGGGCCCGGCATCGAGGTGTACGGGCCGGAGGTGGCGGTCCCGGCCGACGCCCCGCTCCAGGACCGGTTACTCGGGCTGCTCGGGCGCGACCCCCGCTGATCCGGACCCGCCGACGGTCGAGCGGGGCACCATGTCCACCTCGATCCGGTCCCAGGTCTCCAGCGATCGGATCCCGGCCGTGCACACTGCGGCGGCGGCATACCCGTCCCAGGCGCCAGGGCCGTCGACGCAGTCGCCGGTTCCGCCTCCTGCCCGGACGGCGTCCACCCAGCGCTGGACCTCGTTGTCGTAGGCCTGCCCGAACCGCTCCCGGAAGCCGGGCGTGATCTGACCGCCCCACCGGCCGGGGTCGGTCCGCCGCACCAGCCCGACGTCGAGGCCGATCATGGCGCTGCCCCGCTCGCCGACGACCTCGGTCCGCACCTCGTAGCCGACCCCGCTCGTGACGAAGGCCTCGATGTCCACCATCCGGCCGGTCTCGGTCTCGAGGATCACCAGCTGTGGGTCCTGAAGTCCTTCCTCCGCATGGGAGCTCGGCGTCGGTCGCAGGACCGTGATCGCCATGACCTCCTCGCTCAGCAGGTACCGCGTCGCGTCGATCTCGTGCACCACCGAGTTCCAGATCACCGCCGCGCTGTCGCACTGCGGCGGCACCGCAGGGTTCCGGTGGACGCAGTGCATCACGAGGGGCTGCCCGAGCTCGCCCGCATCGATCAGGGACTTGAGCCGCTGGTGCTCATGATCGAACCGGCGCATGAACCCGACCTGCACGAGCCGCCGGCCGAGTTCCGCTTCCCGCCTGACGATCTCGAGTGCGCTCTCGGAGTCGGTGGCCAACGGCTTCTCGCAGAGCACCGGCTTGCCCGCGTTCACGCAGGCGAGTGCCTGCTCGGCATGCACGGCACTGGGCGTGGCGAGCAGTACCGCGTCCACGTCCTCGACGGCGATGGCCTCGAACGGATCGACCACCAGTTGCGCATCCGGTGCGCTCGCCCCGACCTCCGCGGCCCGTTCCGCAGAGACGTCGCTGATCACCGTGACCCGCGCGCCGCTGATCCGCCTGTTGATCCGGTCCACGTGATCGGCTCCCATGACGCCGACGCCAAGCACGGCCACCCGCAGGTCCTCGGTACCAGACATGGTGTGCTCCTCCTGATCAGTCGAACCGGAGAGCCGGGACACCGCATCCCGACAGGTATTTCTGGGTGCGTGCGGCGATGGGGAGCGGCACGTCGCCCGCACACGGATACAGGTCCTGCTCGACGATCGCGAACAGGTCGACGTCCAGTTTCTCCACCGCGGCGAGCAGCGGGCGCAGCTCGGGGACACCGCGCGGCGGTTCGACCATCACCCCGAGCATGACGGCCTCGCCGAACGTCAGGTCCTGCTCGGCGGCCTTGGCGACGATGGCCGGATCGACCTGCTTGAGATGCAGGTAGCCGATGCGGTCCGGGTAGTCGTCGATGATCGCGAGGTTGTCGCCGCCGCAGTAGCTGATGTGGCCGGTGTCCAGGCACAGGTTGACGAACCTCGGATCGGTGTCCTCGAGGAACCGGACCACCTCGTCCTGCCTGCCGACGTGACTGTCGGCATGTGGGTGGTAGCGCAGCGCCACCCCGAACTCCTCGAACATCTCCCGGCCGAGCCGGTCGACCCCTGACGTCTTGGCGCGCCACTGCTCCGGGGTGAGGCGGCTGTCCTCGCGCACGGTCCCGGTCGCGGGATCGCGCCACATCTCGGGTATCACCACCACCTGGCTCCCGCCGGCCCCGGCTGTCAGCGCGGCCACCCGGCGGACCGCATCCCAGACCGCATCCCAGGAACCGGGCTGGTGCAGGCGCTCGAATACGGTACCGGCGGACAGCCGGAGGTCGCGGGCGCCGAGCTCGTCGCGGAGCCGCTGCGGGTCGGTGGGCAGATATCCGAAGGGGCCCAGCTCGATCCACCGGTAGCCGGCCGCGGACACCTCGTCGAGGAACCGCCCGTACGGCACCTGTCGCGGGTCCGTACCGAACCACACGCCCCAGGAGACGGGCGCCGATCCGACGCGGATCACGCTCATAGTGGCTCCTCTCCAGCCGCTCGGTGTGTCTCTGCGCTCTCGGACGGGCGCAGATGGTGCCGCTGTGCCCGCTTGCGGGATTCGTACCCCGCGCGGGCCTGCCGGGCGGACGGCAGGGTCGAGACCTCGGAAACCGGTACATCCCACCAGGACCCGCTGTCCGGCGCGGAGGCCAGCGGGTCGGTCTCGACATACAACACCGTGCTGCGCGCGCTCGCCTTGGCGGTCTTGACGGCGTCGGTGAACTCGCTCGCGGTGCGGGCCGAGATGACGTCGACGCCGAGACTGGCGGCGTTCGCGGCGAGGTCGACCGGCAGCGGTCCGCCGTCGAGTCGGCCGTCCGGCGACCGGTACCGGTATCGGGTGCCGAAGCGCTGCGAGCCAACCGATTCCGACAGCGATCCGATCGAGGCGAACCCGTGGTTGTCGACCAGCACGACGATCACCTTGATCCCTTCCTGGACCGCCGTCACCAGTTCGGTGGCCATCATCAGATACGAACCGTCGCCGACCATCACGAACACATCGCGCCCGGGGCAGGCCATCGCGACGCCGAGGCCGCCGGCCACCTCGTATCCCATGCAGGAATAGCCGTACTCCACGTGATAGCCCGCGCGGTCGCGCACCCGCCACAGCTTGTGCAGGTCACCCGGTAGCGAGCCCGCGGCGCACACGACCACGTCCGTCGGGTCGGAGAGCGTGTTCACCAGCCCTATCACCTCGGTCTGGGTGAGGCCCGCGCCCGCGGAGCGATAGGCCGCGCCGACGGCGGCATCCCAGACCGTCACCAACTCGGTTGCCCGCATCCGGTATTCCCGCGCCACCCGGTGATCGTGGAGCTCCGCGGTGAGGGCATCGAGCGCCTCCCTGGCATCCGCGACCACGCTCACCCCGGACAGCTTCGCGGCGTCCGCGGAGGCGACGTTGATGTTGACGAACCGCACGCCCGGATCGGCGAACGCCGACCGGGAGGAGGTGGTGAAGTCGGTGTACCGGGTGCCGATCCCGATCACCACGTCGGCAGCGGCGGCGAGCTCGTTCGCGGCGGTGGTCCCGGTGGCGCCGACCGCACCGACGGACTGCGGGTGCTCCGACGCCAGCGCGCCCTTGCCGGACTGGGTCACCGCCACCGGGATCCCGGTGAGCTCGGCGAACCGGGCCAGCGACTCGGATGCGTCCGAGTAGAGGACGCCGCCACCGGCGACGATGAGCGGTCTGCGTCCCGCACGGATCACCTCGACCGCGCGCGCGAGCGCGGCGCGCTGCGGCAGCGGGCGTCCGATGTGCCAGACCCGCTCCGCGAAAAGCGATGCGGGCCAGTCGTGCGCCTGGGTCTGCACGTCCTGCGGGATCGCCACGGTCACCGCCCCGGTCTCGACCGGATCGGTGAGCACCCGCATCGCGCCGAGCAGGGCCGCGGGCAGCTGCTCGGGCCGCCACACCCGGTCGAAGTACCGCGACACCGGCCGGAAGGCGTCGTTCACCGTGACGTCGCCGCTGGCGGGAAGCTCCAGCTCCTGCAGGACCGGGGCGCCGACCCGGGTGGCGAAGGTGTCGGCAGGCAGCAGCAGCACCGGCAGGTGGTTGATGGTGGCGAGCGCGGCGCCGGTGATCATGTTCGTCGCACCCGGTCCGACGCTCGTCGTCACCGCCCAGGTCTGCAGCCGGCCGCGCGCCCTGGCGTACGCGGCGGCGGTGTGCACCATCGCCTGTTCGTTGCGTCCGAGCACGTATGGCATCAGGCCCGGGTCCTCGAGCTCGGCCTCCAGCAGCGCCTGCCCGAGGCCGGCGACGTTGCCGTGACCGAAGATCCCGAGAACGCCGGCGAACAGCCGGGCGCGGGCGCCGTCGCGCTCGGTGACCTGGTTCGCCAGGAACCGCACGGCGGCCTGGGCGACCGAGAGCCGCACCGTCGCTTCGGTGTTCGGTATGTCCTGTCGCTCAGCCACGCTCACGCTCCTGTGGTCCGGGGGAGGGGCAGCCGGGGGTCGACGTCCTGGCCGAGCCAGGTCTGCCTGACCCAGGCGTGGGCGGGGTCGTCGACGATCCGCCAGGACCGCCCGGTGCCCGTCCCGGACATCACGTTCAGGTAGTACATGTCGTAGCCGGGCGCGGCCGCGGAGGGCCCGTGGTAGCCGTGCGGGACCAGTACGGCGTCCCCGGTGCGCACCTCGGCCAGCACGTCGATCGGTCGCTCCGGCGTGCCGTACACCCGGTGGAACCCGAACCCGCGCCGGTCGAGATCCACCGACCGCCCGCCGGTCTCGCCGAACTCGAAGTAGTAGATCTCCTCGAGCGCGGACTCGTGTGCGGTCTCCTCGTCGTGCTTGTGGCTGGGGTACGAGGACCAGTTGCCCGCCGGGGTGATCACCTCGCAGGCGAGGATCGAATCGGCGTCGAAGGTGTCGGTCATCGCGAAGTTGTGCACCTGACGACTGCAGTGCCCGGCGCCGCGCAGCTCGACCGGGACCGCGGCGGCCGCGACGTGGCGGAACGGGAAGTCGGTTGCCGCCCGCGCGCCGCACAGGGCGAAGCGACCGCCGTCCATGCTGCTCACCGCGTACGCACGTCCCCGCCCGACGTAGCTGAAATCGCTCGGTCCGTCGAACACCGATTGCCGACCGGCGAGGGCGATCTCGCGACCCTCGCAGCCCACCGCGGCGGACCCCGACAGTGGCAGCACGATGATCTCGTCGTCGCCGGAGTCGAGGTTGACCTGCCCGCCCGGCGGTCGCTCGAGGATCCACAGGCTCGACGCGCTCCAGCCCGCCGACTTCGGGGTGATGGTCAGCGCGAACGGGCCGTCGGCGGCGGTGCCCGCGGGGAGGTGGTACGCGTCAGGCATCGACGGCCCCCACGGCGGACTGTTCGGCGAGGGCCGCGACCTCGTCCGACGTCGGCATCGCGGTGGAGCATTCCAGGCGCGAGGCGACGATGGCGCCCGCAGCGTTGGCATGGCGCAGCGTCTTCTCCAGCGGCCAGCCGGCGAGCAGGCCGTGACAGAGGCTGCCGCCGAAGCCGTCACCCGCGCCGAGCCCGTTGACCACCTCGACCGTGACGGGCGGGACGGTCACCGTCTCGTCCCGCGTTCTGGCGAGCACGCCTGCGGGCCCACGTTTGACGACCGCGAGCTCGACGCCGAGGTCGAGCAGCGCGTCGGCCGCCCGGCGTGGATCGCACTCGCCGACCGCGATCTCGCACTCCTCGAGATTTCCCACCGCCACGCTGACCTGTTGTAGTGCCCGCCGCGCCACGGCGGTGGCCGATGCGGGGGAGTCCCAGAACATCGGCCGGTAGTCGAGGTCGAGCACCGTGTGCCGAGCGCGGCCCCGCGCCAGCCACGCGGCGAAATGAGCGTCGCGGCTTGGTTGTTCGGACAGGCCGGTCAGAGTCGACCAGTACAGCGCCGCGGACCGGACGGCCGCGGTGTCGATCTCGTCCGCGCGCAGCTGCAGATCCGGCGCGGCGGGGCGGCGGTAGAAGTACAGCGGGAACCGATCGGGCGGGAAGATCTCGCAGAACGTGATCGGTGTCGGGTACTCCCGATCCGTGCGGACGTACCGGTTGTCGACACCGAGGCGGGCGAGTTCCGCGCGTACGAACGCGCCGAACGGATCGCTGCCGACGCCGGAGATCAGCGCGCTGCGGAGGCCGAGGCGGGCCGCCGCGACGGCCACATTTGCCGCGCTGCCGCCCAGGAACTTGCCGAAGAGCTGAGCGTCCTCGAGGCCGACACCGGTCTGCATCGGATAGAGATCGACGCCGCATCGCCCGATGGCGAGCACGTCGAACAGTCGATTTCCCGTGTTTGCCAAGAGAGACTCCCGACGTTGATGGAGACTGATCTCTGATGCAAACTCTGCGCCACTCCGCGGGGGAATGTCAACCATTTGTCCTGACATTCTAACTTTTGGTCGACTGGTGTTAATCTTCGCCTCAGCCTGCTTTTCGGTGGCCGCACGGGCGCGGTCGCCGTCGATGATCGGAGCCGAGAGTGGCTGCACCGCTTGCCGTTGAACTCGACCGGTCGAGTCCGGTGCCGCTGTACTTCCAGCTGGCACAGGCGATCGAGGGCGCCATCCTCGGCGGTGACCTGGGGCCGGGGACCGGTTCGAGAACGAGCTTGATCTCGCCAAGCGACTGAACCTGTCCCGGCCCACCGCCAGGCGCGCCATCGCGGAACTGGTCGACAAGGGACTGCTGGTGCGCAAGCGCGGCGTCGGAACCCAGGTCGTGCAGGGCCCGGTACACCGGCCGATCGAGCTGACCAGTCTCTTCGACGACCTCGCCAAGGCAGGCCAGAACCCGACCACCACGCTGCTCGAGTACCGGGTCGGTGCGCCGACCGAGGACGTCGCGCGGGAGCTGAACCTGCTCGGCAAGGAAGACGTCGCGACCATCCGCCGGCTGCGGCTGAGCAACGGCGAGCCGCTTGCGTTGATGACCAACCATCTGCCCGCGTCGCTCGCACCCGGTCCAGAGGAACTGGAGACGCACGGGCTGTACCAGTCGTTGCGCACCCGCGGCGTGCACATCCGCCTCGCGCGGCAACGGATAGGGGCCAAGGCCGCCGACCGGGCCGAGGCCGCGCTGCTCGACGAGAAGGTCAGGGCGCCGTTGTTGACGATGAATCGCACCGCCTTCGACGACGAGGGCCGGGTGGTGGAGTTCGGCAGCCACGTCTACCGCGCGACCATGTACCACTTCGACATGACCGTGGTCGACCGGTAGCCGCCGACTGCGGTGGTCCGGGGTGACTACCGTGGATCTGGGTGATGGACGAATGGCGGAGACGATCACGCTGTTCCTCGCCGGGGACGTGATGACCGGCAGGGGTGTGGACCAGATCCTGCCCTGTCCTGGCTCGCCTGCGCTGCGTGAGCGCTGCGTTCGCGACGCGCGCGAGTACGTTTCGTTGGCCGAGCGGGTGAACGGCGCGATCGCCGTGCCGGTCGACTACGACTGGCCTTGGGGCGGGGCGCTGGAGGTCCTCGAGGAGTCCGGGCCCGACCTTCGGGTGATCAACCTGGAGACCGCCGTCACGACCTCCGATGACTACGCGCCCAAGGGATCAACTATCGGATGCACCCGTCGAACATCGGGGTGCTCACCGCCGCCGACATCGACGTCTGCGTCCTGGCGAACAACCACATCCTGGACTTCGGCATCCGCGGTCTCGAGGAGACACTGCGCACGCTTCGCCGCGCGGGCGTCCGGCACGCGGGCGCGGGCCGGACCGCCCGGCAGGCCTGGGCTCCGGTGGCGGTGCACACCGCAGCGGGCCGCGTGCTGATCTGGTCGATGGGCGCCGAGTCCGCCGGTGTCTCGCCCCTGGACGCGGCTAGCGGCGGCCGCCCGGGTCTGGCGCTGCTCGCGGACCTGTCGAACAGCGGCGCCGACGCCGTGATCAACCGGACGCTGCGGGCGCGCCGCGAGGGCGACCTCGTGGTGGCCTCCGTCCACTGGGGATCGAACTGGGGTTTCGGCGTGTCAGGGGCGCAGGTGAGGTTCGCGCACCGGCTGGTCGACGGCGGCGTCGACATCGTCCACGGTCATTCGTCGCACCACCCGCGCCCCGTCGAGATCTACCGAGGCAGGCCGATCCTGTACGGCTGCGGCGACCTGATCAACGACTACGAGGGGATCGGTGGATACGAACGGTTCCGGGACGACCTCAGGCCACTGTATCTGCTCACCCTCGATGCCGGGACGCACGAGCTGCGCGAGTTCCGGATCGTGCCGATGCAGTCCCGGCGGATGCGGCTGCGCCGTGCCTGCGCCGCCGACGCCGAATGGCTACGCGGGGTCCTCGACGGACTCGGTCGCGACTTCGGAACCCGGGTGGACGCGGGAGGCGGCGGCGCTCTCCTCGCCCGACCTGGCCCGGGGAGGGAATGACAAAAGGCGCGGTTCCCGTTGCCGGGAACCGCGCCTTCGTGTCTGAATTGCCTACCGCGCGAACAGAAGCGCGCGCTTGACTTCCTGGATCGCCTTCGTCACCTGGATGCCACGGGGGCACGCGTCGGTGCAGTTGAAGGTGGTGCGGCAGCGCCACACGCCATCCTTGTCGTTCAGGATGTCCAGACGCTCCGAGGCACCCTCGTCGCGGCTGTCGAAGATGAACCGGTGCGCGTTGACGATCGCGGCGGGGCCGAAGTAGCTGCCGTCGCTCCAGTACACCGGGCACGAGGTGGTGCAGCACGCGCAGAGGATGCACTTGGTGGTGTCATCGAAGCGCGCACGGTCGGCCTGCGACTGGATGCGCTCGCGGGTCGGCTCGTTGCCGGTGGTCATGAGGAACGGCTTCACGGCGCGGAACGCGTCGAAGAAGGGCTCCATGTCCACGAGCAGGTCCTTCTCCACCGGCAGACCCTTGATGGGCTCGACCGTGATGGTGAGGGTCTTGCTGGGGTCCTTCGGCAGCATGTCGCGCATCAGGACCTTGCAGGCGAGCCGGTTCACGCCGTTGATGCGCATGGCATCGGAACCGCAGACGCCGTGCGCGCAGGAGCGACGGAACGTCAGCGTGCCGTCCAGGTAGCCCTTCACGTAGAGCAGCAGGTTCAGCAGGCGGTCGGTGGGCAGGGTCGGGACCTGGAAGCTGTCCCAGTGCTGGCCCTCGCCGTCCTCCGGGTTGAAGCGGGCGATCTTGAGGGTCACCATCACGGCGCCCTCGGGAACGGGCGGCAGCGCGGGGGCGTCCTTGTCTACAACGGGTGCGGACATCAGTACTTACGCTCCATCGGCTCGTAGCGGGTCATGACTACCGGCTTGTAGTCGAGACGGATGTCGGAGAGCAGACCGTCGCCTTCCTTGTAGGCCATGGTGTGCTGCATGTACTCGGCGTCGTTGCGGTCCGGGTAGTCCTCGCGCGCGTGGCCGCCGCGGGACTCCTTGCGGTTGAGCGCGCCGACGACGGTCACCTCCGCCATCTCCAGCAGGAAGCCGAGCTCGACGGCCTCGAGCAGGTCGCTGTTGTAGCGCTTGCCCTTGTCCTGCACGGTGATGTGGTTGTACCGCTCCTTGAGGGCGCGGACGTCCTTGAGCGCGTTGCTCAGCGTGGTCTCGGTGCGGAACACGGACGCGTTGTTGTCCATGGTCTGCTGCAGCTCGGTGCGGATGTCCGCGACCCGCTCGCTGCCGTGGTCGGACAGGATGACCGCGAGCCACTCCTCGACCATCTTCGCCGGGTTCTCCGGCAGCGGCACGAAGTCGGTGTTCTCGGCGTGCTCGGCGGCCGCGATGCCGGCGCGACGGCCGAACACGTTGATGTCGAGCAGCGAGTTGGTGCCGAGACGGTTCGCGCCGTGCACGGAGACGCAGGCGCACTCGCCCGCGGCGTACAGGCCGGGAACGATGTCGTCGTTGTTGCGCAGCACCTCACCGCGGATCTTGGTGGGGATGCCGCCCATCACGTAGTGACAGGTCGGGTACACGGGCACCAGCTCGGTGACGGGGTCAACGCCCAGGTAGGTACGGGCGAACTCGGTGATGTCGGGGAGCTTCTCCTCGAGCACCTCCTCGCCGAGGTGGGTCACGTCGATGTAGACGTAATCCTTGTTCGGGCCTGCGCCGCGGCCCTCGAGCACCTCGAGCACCATGGAACGGGCCACGATGTCGCGGGGCGCGAGGTCCTTGATGGTGGGGGCGTAGCGCTCCATGAAGCGCTCACCGTCCGCGTTGCGGAGGATGCCGCCCTCGCCTCGGACGGCCTCCGAGATCAGGATGCCGAGGCCGGCGAGGCCTGTCGGATGGAACTGGTGGAACTCCATGTCCTCCAGGGGCAGGCCCTTGCGGAAGATGATGCCCATGCCGTCACCGGTGAGGGTGTGGGCGTTGGAGGTGGTCTTGTACATGCGTCCCGAGCCGCCGGTGGCGAACACGATGGACTTGGCATGGAAGACGTGGATCTCGCCGGTGGAGAGCTCGTAGGCGATGACACCCGTCGCGACGGGGCCCTCCTCGGTCTCGGTCAGCGCGATGTCGAGCGCGTAGAACTCGTTGAAGAACTCGACGTCGTGCTTGACGCAGTTCTGGTAGAGCGTCTGCAGGATCATGTGACCGGTGCGGTCCGCGGCGTAACACGCACGGCGCACGGGCGCCTTGCCGTGGTCACGGGTGTGCCCACCGAAGCGGCGCTGGTCGATCTTGCCCTCGGGGGTCCGGTTGAACGGCAGACCCATCTTCTCGAGGTCGAGGACCGCGTCGATGGCTTCCTTGGCCATGATCTCGACCGCGTCCTGGTCGGCGAGGTAGTCGCCGCCCTTGACGGTGTCGAAGGTGTGCCACTCCCAGTTGTCTTCCTCCACGTTCGCCAGCGCGGCGCACATGCCGCCCTGGGCCGCGCCGGTGTGGCTGCGGGTGGGGTAGAGCTTGGTCAGGACCGCGGTGCGCACCCGAGGACCGGCCTCGATGGCTGCGCGCATGCCGGCGCCGCCGGCACCGACGATGACCACGTCATAACGATGTTCCTGCATGAAGTTTCTGCTCCCCTAGCTCGCGACGATATTGGGGTCGAAGGTGAAGATGACGTAGGTGCCCAGGCCCATGATCAGGATCATCGACACCACGAGAACCGTGTTGAGCCAGAAGCGCGTCGAATCCTTGCGCGAGTAGTCCGCGATCACGGTGCGCAGGCCGTTGCCGCCGTGCAGCTGGGCGAGCCAGAGCATGGTGAGGTCCCAGAACTGCCAGAACGGGCTGGACCAGCGACCCGCGACGAACGCGAAGTTGATGCGGTGCACGCCGTTGTCCACCATCAGCATGATGAACAGGTGGCCCAGGACCAGCACGATCAGCGCGAGTCCGGACAGGCGCATGAACAGCCAGGCGTAGAGCTCGAAGTTGTTCTTCGCGACGCGGCGCGGCGAGCGCGGGTTCTCCAGGCTGGCGGGACGGTCGTAGGACGTGCCGAGAGTCTTGGCTTCAGTCATGTCAGTGCCCCGCAAACATGTTGTAGAAGATGCGACCGGCGCCGGGAATCATCACGACGAACCAGATCGCGATGATGATCCAGAGCATCGGGCGCTGGTACTGCGGACCCTTCGACCAGAAGTCGACGAGCATCACGCGGACGCCATTGAGTGCGTGGTAGAGAACCATCGCGACCAGGGCGAGCTCCATGAGCCCGACGAGCGGGTTCTTGTAGGTCTCGATGACCCGGTCGTAGGTGTCCGGGTTGACTCGCACCAGTGCGGTGTCGAGAACGTGGACGAAGAGAAAGAAGAATGTCGCGACTCCGGTGATCCGGTGTAGAACCCAGGACCACATGCCGGGGTCGCCCCGGTATAGCGACCGTGTGCGCTCCTTCGCCGGAGCGGCTTCAGTCGTGCTACTCATCGAGTGCTGTGCCTCCAACGTCTTTGGTGGACGTGCCGCACCCCGTTTGGCTGTTTCATCTGGGACGACCCTGGAGTTTTCAGCCTTGGCGCGACGTGTACCTGAACCGACTGCCTGAACTGTAATCCCCGTCCAATGGGGGAACTAATTCGAGATGCGGTTCGTACGACGAGGTGGCGGCCTTCTTAGGTTTGCCTGTCCAATGGCCCGAGGGGCCATCTCGGGGATCTTCTGCATCCATTCAGTGGGCATGCCAGGATGGCTCACCGTGGCCCAAATCGATTGGAAAACGTTGCGCGACAATGCTGATCGCGCCATGAGATCCGCCTACGCACCCTACTCCGGGTTCCCGGTTGGCGCGGCGGCGCTGGTCGACGATGGACGAATCGTCGTCGGATGCAATGTGGAAAATGTCTCATACGGACTCGGCCTGTGCGCCGAATGTGGACTGGTCAGTAACTTGCACTCCTCGGGCGGCGGGACCCTCGTCGCCTTCAGTTGCCGGGACGGCAGCGGGCAGACGCTGATGCCGTGCGGGCGCTGCAGACAACTGCTGCTCGAGCACGGCGGCGGCGACCTCCTGGTCGACGCTCCCGGCGGACCCGTGCCGCTCGCAGAGCTCCTACCTGCGGCGTTCGGGCCGCAGGACCTGGACCGGGTGCGGCAGGACCGAGGGGCGAGGTCATGACCGATCCCGTCTCCGTCATCACAGCCAAGCGGGACGGCTGTGAGCTCAGCGCGGCACAGATCCACTGGGTGATCGACGCGTACACCAGGGGCGAGGTCGCGGACGAGCAGATGTCGGCGCTGGCCATGGCGATCGTCTTCCGCGGACTCACCAGGGCGGAAACCGCCGCATGGACGGATGCGATGGTCGCCTCGGGCGGCCGGATGGACTTCTCGCGCCTGCGCAGGCCGACCGTGGACAAGCACTCGACCGGCGGTGTCGGCGACAAGATCACCCTGCCGCTGGCCCCGCTGGTGGCGGCCTGCGGGGCGGCCGTCCCGCAACTGTCCGGGCGCGGCCTCGGCCACACCGGGGGCACCCTCGACAAGCTGGAGTCGATTCCTGGCTGGCGAGCCGACCTCGGTGCCGAGGAGATCCACTCGATCCTGGCGGACCCCGACGTCGGCGCGGTGGTGTGCGCCGCGGGCTCGGGCCTGGCGCCCGCCGACCGCAGGCTCTACGCGCTCCGCGATGTGACCGGCACCGTCGAGTCCATCCCGCTGATCGCCAGCTCGATCATGAGCAAGAAGATCGCGGAGGGGACCGGGGCGCTGGTGCTCGATGTGAAGGTCGGCGCCGGTGCCTTCATGAAGAACCTCGACGACGCGCGCGAATTGGCGTCAACCATGGTCGATCTCGGCGCGGATGCCGGGGTCCGCACGGTCGCCCTGCTCACCGCGATGGACAGCCCGCTCGGCAACACCGCGGGCAACGCCCTCGAGGTGGCGGAGTCGCTGGAGGTGCTCGCGGGCGGCGGGCCTGCCGATGTCGTGGAACTGACGCTGACGCTCGCCAGGGAGATGCTCGCGGCGGCGGGCATCGACGGGATCGACCCGGAGCGGGCGCTGCGCGACGGGCGGGCGATGGATCGCTGGCGGTCGATGGTCCGCGCACAGGGCGGGGACCCACGCGCCGCCCTGCCGACCGCCCGCCATCACGAGGTCGTGCGGGCGACCGAGTCCGGTGTGCTGACCCGGCTCGACGCCATGGCCGTCGGTGTCGCGGCCTGGCGGCTCGGCGCGGGCCGCGAGCGTCAGGGTCAGGCCGTGCAGGCAGGCGCGGGGGTGCGCTGGCACGCCAAACCCGGCGAGACCGTCGCCGCTGGTCAGCCGCTGTTCACGCTGTACAGCGACACGCCGCGCCTGTTCGACCCGGCGCTGGCCGCCCTTGCGGGCGCGTGGAGCGTCGGCGACACGCCGCCGTCGACGCCGCTGGTCTTCGAGCGGATCGGCCTGAGCGGGTCTAGCGTCGGAGCATGAGCCCGACACCGCTCGATCTCGCCCACATCAGGACCGCACCCAAGGCACTCCTGCACGATCACCTCGACGGCGGACTGCGGCCGGCGACCGTGCTCGAGCTGGCTCGGCAGGTCGGCTACGACGCCCTGCCCGCCGATGACGCCGACTCGCTGGCGGAGTGGTTCGCGGAGGCCGCGGGCAGCGGCTCCCTGGTGCGCTATCTGGAGACCTTCGAGCACACGGTCGCGGTGATGCAGACTCCGGAGGGGCTGGCCCGGGTCGCCAGGGAGTGTGCCGAGGACCTGGCCGCGGACTCGGTGGTCTACGCCGAGGTGAGGTTCGCCCCGGAGCAGCACCTGGAGGCGGGTCTGAGCCTCGACGAGGTGGTGCACCACACGCTGCTCGGGTTCGAGGAGGGTGTGGCCTCGGCACGCGAACTCGGACGCGAGCTCCGGATCGGCTGTCTGCTCACCGCCATGCGGCACGCCGCCAGGTCGCGGGAGATCGCGGAACTGGCCGTGCGGTTCCGGGATCGCGGGGTGGTCGGATTCGACATCGCGGGCGCCGAGGCCGGGCATCCGCCGAGCAGGCACCTCGACGCATTCGAGTACATGCGGACGAGCAACGCGCACTTCACCATCCATGCAGGCGAGGCGTTCGGACTGCCGTCCATCCACGAGGCCATCGCCTTCTGCGGCGCGGATCGGCTCGGCCACGGGGTGCGGATCACGGACGACATCACCGTGGCCTCGGACGGCACCGCGAGCCTCGGCAGGCTCGCGAACTACGTGCGGGACAAGCGCATCCCATTGGAGCTGTGCCCGAGTTCGAACGTGCAGACCGGTGCGGTGGAGAGCCTGGAGAAGCACCCCTTCGACCTGCTGGCGAGGGAGCGCTTCCGCGTCACGGTGAACACCGACAACCGGCTGATGAGCGCGACCAGCATGAGCGAGGAGATGCTGAAGCTGGTCACGACGTTCGGTTACGGCTGGAGCGACCTGGAGCGGTTCACGATCAACGCGATGAAGTCCGCGTTCATCCCGTTCCCCGAGCGGCTGCGCCTGATCGACGAGGTGGTCAAACCCGGCTATGCGGTGCTGATCGGCTAGCCGATCACTCGACCCGCAGGCGCGCCTCGAACTCGCGCTCGAGCACCCGCCAGGCCTCCGACTCGGCATCGAACGGCGGGTTCGGTGCCATTCGGGTCGGGTCGGGGTTGAGCGTGTACGAGACGTACCAGCCGAGCGGCGTGGAGGCGGCGAGTGCCTGCTCGGTCGAGTCGTCGTCCGCGTAATCGGCTGCGTCGGTGAACAGTTCGACCGCGAGGTCGAGCTGGTCCGCGTCGACCGACTGGGGTCCCTGCGCGAGATCGTCCGCGAGACCCGGCAGTACGTAGACGTTCTCGTCCGTGACCTCGATCTCGAGCGCGCCGTCGACCGCCGCGGTCTGCACGTCCGAGTAGGTGCTCACCTGTGCGAGGTCGTGGTCGTGGTTGTCGGCCAGGTAGCGGGCCAACGCGCGCTCCGAGGTGAAGACCAGGATGCGGCCCGACCTGCCAAGGAAGATCGGATCGTCGTCGAGGTAGCACCGCAGCGTGTAGTACTCCGCGCCCGAGGTGATGATCTTGATCGGGTCGATGCCGACGGACGCCCAGAACGACTCGTCCTCGGCGGCCAGGGCGATCGGGTCGACGGTGTCGTCGTCGAGGTCGACCGTCATGAACTCGAGGTCGTCCTCGTCATCGTCGGATTCCTCCGCGGCGTCCTCTGCGTCGACGATGTTCTCCTCGGCGGCAAGGATTTCGGCCTCGGCGACCGCGACGGCGGCCTTGTCGACCTCGGGGGTCGCGACGATCGCGTCGATCGCGTCGAGCACGTCGTCCCAACCGCTCGCGACCGCGGTGCCGATCTGGACCCACAGCTCCTCGCCGTCGCGGCCCGTGAAGGCGTTCACCCCGCCGGGCAGTGCCCCGAGGACGGGATGGCCGCCGAAGAACTTGGTGACGGCGTCGAGCTCGCACACCTCGCCGATGGTGCGCACCATCTCGAGGGTCTCCTCGAGTTCGGCGATGGTCAGGGCGTCCGGATCCCCCGCGGCGAGTTCGGGCACGCCGACCAGGTCGTAGACGTGCGTATCGTCGGGTTCCAGCTCGGAGGCCCCCAAGGCCGACAACGTCGACCACGACGGGTGCTCGACCAGGTCGTTGTCCGAGTTGGTGCGGGTGAACGCGGCCAGTTCGGCGACCGATTCGAAGGCGTAGAGATCCTCGTCGTGGCCGAGGAACGCCTCCCACTCGTCGTCCCCCTCGCGCCACCGGGGAGCCCACAGCGTGACGAGGTCACCATCGGTGAGACCGAGCTGGATCGGGACGATGTCTCCTGCCATGGCTGGCAGCCTAGTCGGTGAACGCGGCCTGCAGCGACGCCAGTATCCGTTCCCGGCGATCGGCCACCATCTGGGCTGCCCTTGCCGCGGTGGCGGTGATCATCGCAGCGAGCTCACGGGAGTCGACATGGGCGATCGACTCGGTGATCCACAGGCCGCTCATCCCGCCGTTCTCGTCGACCTCGACGCTCACCAGACCCGATTCGTGGGTCACCCGGGCCCGCGCCCGGGTGAGGTTGTGCAGCGCGTCCTCGAGGTGGTTGGCCATGCCGGTCGCACGCTCGACCACGAGATCCATCTGGTGTCCGCTGTTCACGGCGTCGTCCTTCGTTCGTTCACAGCTGCCGCATCCAGCTCGTGGGGGCGGCTTCTTCCTCGTCCTCCTGGTACGCGGCGGCGGCCAGCTCGTTCCTGGTCGGCAGGCCGAGCGCGTCGAGTACCTCGGCGGGCACGCCCTGCTCGGTCAGGTCGGCGCGCCTGCGGACCTTCGCCTCCGCCGCGGCGCGCGTGCAGACCTCGAGGATCGAGGCGGCCAGTTGCATTCCGCCATAACGGAGTTCGCGCTGGTCGATGTGGATCGCCAGGGGCAGGCCCTGATCGGTGGCGCGCACGGTGACGGTTCCCGCGCGATTTCCCACCGTCGCGACCGCGACCTCGTCGGCGCTCATTCGGTCGGCCTGTAGAAGCCATGGAAGCCCATGCCGATGTTCTCGGTGCGGACCGAGCTCACCTGCACCGGATCCCCTGCCTCGACCATCTGGCCGTTTCCGATCACCATCGCGACGTGGCCGTCCCAGACGGCGAGGTCGCCGGGCTGCAGGTCGGACTGGTTCACCGGGACGCCCACGTTCTGTTCCTGGGCGAGCCGGGGGATCTCCACGCCTGCCTCGCCGTACGCCCACTGGGTGAGCCCGGAGCAGTCCAGGCCCTGGCCGGGAGTGGTGCCACCCCACTCGTAGGGCACGCCCTGCTGGCTGAGCGCGTTGCGGACCGCGTCCGCGGCCTCCCGGTTCGGCGCCATCGCGGTGCTGCCGTCGGGCAGGAAGATCTCGACGCCCTCGCTGCTGCCCAGCGGGTCCGAGCTGCTGCCGCTTCGCTGGCGGGTGGGGCCTTGCCGATCTCGGGGGAGCGGTGCCCGAGCCCCGCCCGAGCGGGTTGCCGCCGCCGAGCCCGCGTCCGGTCTGGCCCATCGCACCGCTGAAGCCGGAGTATGCGTTGCTCGGAGCGGACGAGGCGGCGTTGCTGAAGCTGTTGCCGAAGCCGCTGAAGGCGTCGCCGCGCTGCTGCAGGGCGGACGCGGGAGTGGTGCTGGCGCCCGCGGATGCCGTGGGACGGATCGGGGCCTGCGCGGCACCGGGGTCCGCGGGATCCGTTGACTGCTCGGGCGCGGTCAGCGCCGTCATCTTCGCGGTGTGCGCGGTCAGCTCGGCGCGGACCCGGGCGACGACCGTCAGCCCACGGGAGAGGTGATCGATCGCGGCGGCGATGATCATGATCTGACCGGGCGGGGTGGTGAGCGTGGGACCCGCCGCGACGGCGACCGAGATGAACGACTGCAGGATGCCCTCGAGCTCGACCATCCCGGTGTTCACGTCGCGGGAGGCGACCGTGAGGACCCCGGCGATCTCGTTGCCCCGGTCGGAGAGCTGAACCTGCTGGGCCTGGGCCTGGTCGGCCTTCGCCACGGCGGCATCGGACGCGACACCGGTCCACGCGCCGCCGAGTTCGGCGATGCCCAGTTTGCCGACCGCGTACGCGGAGTCCAGCGCGATGGAGGCGATCTTCATCGCATCGGCGGGCCCGCCGGACGGCATCACGCCGGTGCCGAAGGTCTCCACGAGTTCGATGATGGGGCGGGCGAGGAGGTCGATCCCGATCATGCTCAGGCCTCCAGTCCGCTGCCCGTGGCGCTGAGTCCGGTGGCGGCGCCCATGTCCGCGGAGTCGTACGCCGCGGCCGAGGCGTGCGCGGCCTCGCTCATGCTGCCCAGGGTCCGCGCGAGGTTCGTCAGCGCGGCCGCGTGGCCGCCGTGCGCCGTCGCGAAGGCGGCGACGAAATCGCCGCCGATCAGCCCGAAGGCGGGTCCGAGCAGGACGGGGCCCGCCGCCGCCGTCCCGATCGCGGCGGCCTCGACCTGCGCCGCCATCGACGAGGCCGTCGCGCCGTAGGCGCGGATGCCCTCGGTCACGGCCGAAAATTCACTCATGTCGTTCCCCCGGGGTCAGAACTGTGCGTTACATGGTTGGACGCCGCCGCCGCCGTTCCGGTTCCATCGACACGAATTCCCCGCATATTCTTTTCGCCATGGACACCCATGTGGTTGATCACCCGCTCGCCGCCTCGCTGCTGACCACGATGCGCGACGCGGGCACCGACAACCCGACCTTCCGCTCCGCGCTGCGCGAGCTGACCCAGATGCTCATCTACGAGGCCATCCGCGATGCCGAGATCGAGGTGTTCGAGGTGCAGACCCCGGTCGCGCCCGCCCGCGGGGTCCGGCTGGCCACGCCGCCGTTGCTGGTGCCGGTGCTGCGTGCCGGGCTCGGCATGGTCGAACAGGCGAGTTCGTTGATCCCGCAGTCGCAGGTCGGCTTCGTCGGCATGGCCCGCGACGAGCAGACCCATCAGCCGGTCCCGTACCTCGAATCGCTGCCCGACGACCTGTCCGGGATCCCGGTGTACGTGCTCGACCCGATGCTCGCCACCGGCGGCTCGATGGTGCGCACCATCGAACTCCTCGTCACCAGGGGAGCGGTCGACATCACCGCGGTGTGTGTGGTCGCCGCCCCGGAGGGCGTCGCGGCCCTGAAGGACTCGGGTTTCCCGGTCCGGTTGGTCACCGCGAGCATCGACGAGGGACTCAACGACGACGCGTACATCGTCCCCGGCCTCGGCGACGCGGGCGACCGGCAGTTCGGCCCGCGCTGGATCTGAACGTCACAGTTCGCGCGCGTAGTCGCGCAGCTCGCGCAGCCGGCTCGCGGCCTCGGCCCGCGCCCGGTCCAGGCCGGAGCGGTCGTCGACGTCCACGACGACCTCGAGGTAGCACTTGAGCTTGGGCTCGGTTCCGGACGGCCGCACCACCATTCGGGTGCGTTCGCCGCGCAGCACGACCGCATCGGTGCGCAGCGCACCGCGCCGGGCCAGCAGGTCCTCGGCGGTGACCTCGTCACCGGCCAGCGACCGCGGCAGGTCGGCACGCAGGCGAGCCATCAGGTCCGCCAGCTCGCCCTGGTGCCCGACGCGCCGCGACACCTGGTCGCCCGCGTGCACCCCGAACTCGACCGCGTAGTCGTCGAGGACGTCCGGCAGGGACCGGCCCCGCGCCTTGAGGCCCGCCGCCAGGTCGGCCACCAGCACGGCAGCGGAGATCCCGTCCTTGTCGCGGACCGCCTCCGGGTCGACGCAGTGCCCGAGCGCCTCCTCGTAGGCGTAGACCAGGCCCGCGCCCGCCCGGACCAGCCACTTGAAGCCGGTGAGCGTCTCGGCGAACCGGGCGCCCCTTGCCGCCGCCACCTTCGCGAGCAGTTGCGAGGACACGATCGTGGTCGCGACGAGTGGTGTCTGGTCGCTCCGCGGGCTCCGCTCCTGCGGATCAGGCCCCGCGGTTGCCAGCACGTGGTCGCCGAGCAGGACGCCGGTCTCGTCGCCGCGCAGCATCCGCCACCCGTCGGGTCCGGGGACGCCGACCGCGCACCGATCCGCGTCCGGGTCGAGCGCGATCGCGAGGTCGGCGCCGACGCTCTCGGCGAGCTCGAGCAGGGCGTCGGTGGCGCCGTCCTCCTCGGGATTGGGGAACCGCACGGTGGGGAAGTCGGGATCCGGATCGAATTGGCTTGTCACGGTGTGCAGATCGGTGAAGCCGGCCGCGGTCAGGGCGGCGACCGCGGTGTCCCCGCCGACGCCGTGCAGCGGGGTCAGCGCGATGCGCAGGTCGCGGTTGCTCCCGCGCGGTAGCGCGGCCACCCGCGCGAGGTACTCGGTGAGCAGTGCGTCGTCGGTGGGAGTGGCGGGAGCCCGGGGGACCGCGAGGGCGGGACTGACCGCCGCGATGGCGAGCTCGATCTCCCGGTCGGCGGGCGCGATGAGCTGCGCCCCGCCGTCCGTGTACACCTTGTACCCGTTGTCCGTTGCGGGATTGTGCGAGGCGGTGATCTGGACTCCCGCGGCGGCGCGGAGCCTGCGGACGGCGAACGCCAGCACCGGCGTCGGCAGGGGCCGGGGCAGCACCACCACGTCGAATCCGGCGGCCGCGAGCACCTCCGCGGTCGCAACGGCGAACTCCCGCGAACCGTGCCGCGCATCCCGGCCGACCACCACGGTGGACCCGCCGAGGCAGCGGGCCTGCAACCAGGACGCCAGCCCGGCTGTGGTCCGGACGACCGTGTCGACGTTCATCGCGCCGGGCCCCGGCCCCAGCGGTCCGCGCAGTCCGGCCGTGCCGAATGTCAGTGGAGTCTCACTCTCGTCCGCCACTGTCTCGTCCGTCACAGCCGGTCGACCAGGTCGCGGAGCAGTTCGCCGATCCGGGCGGCGGACGCGGCACCCGCCGCGAGCACCTCGGAGTGGTCGAGCGCCTCGCCGGTGATGCCCGCGGCCAGGTTGGTCACCAGCGACAGCCCCAGCACCCGTGCGCCGATCGCCCTGACCGCGATCGCCTCGTGCACGGTCGACATCCCGACCAGGTCGGCGCCGAGCACGCGCAGCATCCGGATCTCGGCGGGCGTCTCGTAATGCGGTCCCGGCAGTCCCGCGTACACGCCCTCGGCCAGCGTCGGGTCGATCCGCTTGGCGAGCGCGCGCAGGTCGGGGGAGTACGCGTCCACCATGTTCACGAACTCGGCGCCCACCAGCGGCGACCTGGCCGTCAGGTTCAGATGGTCGGAGATCAGGACCGGTGTACCGACACTCATGCCCTCCCGGATCCCGCCAGCCGCGTTGGTCAGGATCACGGTCCCCGCGCCCGCGGCGCAGGCCGTCCGGACCGGGTGCACCACCCTGGTCAGGTCGTGTCCCTCGTAGGCGTGGGTGCGACCGAGCAGCAACAGCACCCGGGTGTCGCCGACGCGCACCGAGCGCACCTGCCCGGCGTGCCCGGAGGCGGACGGCGCGGCGAAGCCGGGCAGCTCAGCCATCGGCACCGTTGCGGTCGGGACGCCGAAGGCATCCGCCGCGGCCTGCCATCCGGAGCCGAGCACCACCGCCACGTCGTGGGCGGGTACCTCGGTGCGTTCGGCGAGCACACTCGCGGCCCGCGCCGCGGTGCCGAACGGGTCGGCGGCCAGATCGGAATCGTCCATGGCCGCTATTGTGCCCATATGCCATTTCTTGAGCGCGACGGCGACGTATTCATCCTGTACCTCGGTGCCGAGGGTCAGACGGACAGCGAGAACCGCTTCCACCCGGACTGGATCACCGAGATCCACGCGAAGCTGGACGAGGTCGAGGCCCACGAGGGTCCCGCTGCCCTGGTCACCTACGCCACCGGCAAGTTCTACAGCAACGGTCTCGACACCGATTGGCTGTTCGGCAATCTCGACAAGTCGCACTGGTACCTGGACCAGGTGCACACCGTGTTCACCCGGCTGCTGACCTTCCCGATGGTCACGGTCGCCGCGGTGCAGGGCCACGCGTTCGGGGCGGGCGCCATGCTCGCCACCTCGCAGGACCTGCGCGTGATGCGCGCGGACCGGGGCTTCTACAGCCTGCCGGAGGCGGCACTGAACATGCCGTTCACCATCGGCATGAACGCGCTGATGACGACCGCTCTGCCCCGCCAGACCGCGGTCGAGGCGATGACCACCAGCCGCCGGTACGGCGGACCGGACGCGCTGGCGGCGGGGATCGTGAACCAGACCGCGGACGGCGACGGCGTGCTGGCCGCCGCGGTGGCGCGGGCGGCGGCGGCGACGGCGCTGCACGGGCCGAATCTCGCCGGGATCAAGTCCGGTATCCACCGGCCGGTCCTCGAGGCGTTTGCCGTGCCGACGGATCCGTCGAACCTCAGCTTCGGGTAGCCATCGGGCTCGAGCGACGGGTGACGCCGGACACGGATGAGATACTGGAGCCGTGAATTCGGAAGTGGTCGGTACGGTCGCGACAGCGGCGTCCGACCTCGTCGCGCTGTCGCATTCGATCCACGCGGAGCCGGAGCTCGCTTTCGAGGAGCATCGCAGCGCCGCAAAGGTCGCGGAACTGCTCTCGCAGCGGGGTTTTGACGTCGAGTCGCCGGTGGCCGAACTGCCGACGGCGTTCACAGCCAGCTATGGCAGCGGTGACCTGGTCATCGGGATCCTCGCGGAGTACGACGCGCTGCCGGAGATCGGACACGCCTGCGGGCACAACATCATCGCGGCGTCCGCGGTCGGCGCGGGCCTTGCGCTCGCGCCGCTCGCGGACCGCCTCGGTATCACCGTCCGGGTGCTCGGCACCCCTGCCGAGGAGAGCGGCGGCGGCAAGGTGCTGATGCTCGAGCGCGGTGTCTTCGACGACCTCGGTGCGGCGATGATGGTCCACCCCGGCCCCGAGGACATCGCGGGCGCCACCTCGCTCGCGATGGCCGATCTGGCCGTCGTCTTCAGCGGCCGCGAGGCGCACGCCTCGGCCTCGCCGCAGCTCGGGCGCAATGCGGCCGACGCGGCCACCATCGCGCAGGTGGGTCTCGGACTGCTCCGTCAGCACCTGTCCGCCGGTCAGCAGATGCACGGGATCGTCAGCGACGGCGGGATCGCGCCGAATATCGTGCCCGCCAGGACCGAGATGCACTACTACCTGAGGGCGCAGACCGCGGATTCGCTCACCGAACTGACGGAACGGGCGCTGGCCTGCTTCGAGGCGGGCGCGCTTGCGGCCGGGTGCACGCACGAGATTCGTACCGTCTCACCGAACTACACCGAACTGCGGCCCGATCCGTGGCTGGTCCGGTCCTATCGTGAACTGATAGTGGAGATGGGGCGCAGTCCGTTGGCCCCGGCATTGGAAGGATCGCGTCCCTTGGGCAGCACAGATATGGGCAACGTCACGCACGTGTTGCCGGGGATCCACCCCGTGATCGGGATCGAGTCGGGCGGTGCGGCCACCCATCAACCGGCGTTCGCCGCGGCGTGCGTGACCGAGTCCGCCGACCGCGCGGTCACCGACGGCGCGGTGGCGCTTGCGGGCACCGCGATCCGTGCGGCGACCGACCCCGAACAGCGGGCGCGCCTGCTCGACGGCGCACAGCGGCGGGGGGTGGGCAGTCGATGACCGAGTGGATCGACCGCTGGGTCGCCGACCACACCGCGGACCTCTCGTCGTGGCGGCGCCACATCCACGCGCACCCGGAGCTGGCCCGGCACGAGTACGCAACCACCGAGTTCGTCGCGACCCGCCTGATCGCGGCCGGCCTGGCACCCGAGATCCTTCCCGGTGGAACCGGTTTGACCTGTGACATCGGCCCGGACGGACCGCGGGTCGCGCTTCGGGCCGACATGGACGCGCTGCCGCTCCAGGAGGCCACCGGCGCGCCCTACGCGTCGACGGTCACCGGGGTCTCCCACGCGTGTGGCCACGACGCACACACCACCATCCTGCTCGGCGCGGGACTGGCGCTCGCCCAGGCGCCGGACCTGCCGGTCGGGGTGCGGCTGATCTTCCAGCCCGCCGAGGAGGTGATGCCCGGCGGCGCTCTGGATGCGGTCGCGGCCGGAGCTCTCAAGGGTGTGTCGAGAATCTTTGCGCTGCACTGTGACCCACGGCTGGAAGCGGGCCGCGTCGGCGTCCGGCTCGGTGCGATCACCTCCGCGGCGGACACCGTCGAACTGATCCTCGATTCCCCGGGCGGGCACACGTCCCGACCGCACCTGACCACCGACCTGGTGTATGCCCTCGGCACGGTCATCACCGGGCTGCCGGGAATGCTGAGCAGGCGGATCGATCCGCGCACGAGCACAGTGATGGTGTGGGGCGCGGTCACAGCGGGTCAGGCACCGAACGCGATTCCCCAGTCGGGCAGGCTGATCGGGACCGTCCGGACCGGCGACCACGACACCTGGGCCCTGCTCGAACCGATGGTCCACGAGATCGTCGACGGTCTGCTCGCGCCGACGGGGGTGCGTTATCAGCTCAACTACCGGCGGGGCGTGCCGCCGGTGGTGAACGACGAGGACTCCACCCGGATCTTCGAGAGCGCGATCGCCGCGATCGGACCGGACGCGAAGTCGGACACCCCGCAGTCGGGCGGCGGCGAGGACTTCTCCTGGTATCTCGAGGAGGTTCCCGGCGCCATGGCCCGTCTGGGGGTGTGGTCGGGAGTCGGGCCGCAGCTCGACATCCATCAGCCGACCTTCGACCTGGACGAGCGGGCGCTCGGGGTCGGCGTCCGGGTGCTGGCCAACTTGCCGCTGGCCGCGGCTGGCGTTCTCTAGGTGGTGTAGCCGGGGGTCCCTGGGCCCACGTTGCGGCTGTTGCGGGTTCGCAGATCGCGGACGTACTCGGCGGGCGCCCCCGCGATCTCGGCGGCCTCGGCCATCACGCCGAGATAGCGCGCGGAGGGCAGCCCGCCCTCGTAGGCGTCGAGGACGTAGAGCCAGGCCAGCACCGGTTCGCCGTCGGTGTCGACGCGGAGCCGGATCTTGCGGTGGATGCCGAGCTCGGAGCCCTCCCAGCGGTCGAGGCTCACCTCGTCCTCGTCGGGGACGTCGTACAGCACCACGAAGACGCTGGAGTCGGGGTCCTCTACGACGGTGGCCAGTGCGCCTTCCCAGCCGATGTCGCCGCCGCTGAAGGTCAATCGCCAACCGTGCAGCCAGCCCGTTCCCGCCATCGGCGAGTGCGGGCAGCGCTTGAGCATCTGCTCCGGATGCATGTTGGATCCGTAAGCGGCGTAGATCGGCACGGCGAAAGCCTAAACCGTGTCGGGGTGACTGCAGAACCGCACACAGCAAACGAAACCCGTTCGCCGCAGGGAACCGGTGCCGACGTGCGTCGGAAGGGGCCGGTGCAATAGCGTGGAACGCACCGACACCTTGCGTAACAGCTCCCGAACAACTGGAGGATGAATGACCCGGATCGTGATCATTGGCGGCGGACCGGCCGGGTATGAGGCGGCGCTCGTCGCCGCCCAGCACGGTGCGTCGGTTTCGCTGATCGATTGCGACGGGGTCGGCGGTGCCTGCGTGCTGTGGGACTGTGTGCCCTCGAAGACGTTCATCGCCTCGACCGGGGTGCGCACGGACATGCGCAGGGCCACCGACCTGGGCATCAGCCTCGAGCCGTCCCAGGCCACCATCTCGCTGCCGCAGATCCACTCCCGGGTCAAGAGCCTCGCGCAGGCCCAGTCCTCGGACATCAGGGATCGGCTCCAGACCGTCGGCGTCGAGCTGCTCGTCGGGCACGGGGAGCTGATCGACCAGGAGCTCGGGATGGCTGCGCACCAGGTCAAGGCGACCCTGCACGGCGGCGGCGAGCAGGTGCTCGACGCCGACGTGGTGCTGATCGCCACCGGGGCGAGCCCCCGCATCCTGCCGACCGCGAAGCCAGACGGCGAGCGCATCCTGAACTGGCGTCAGCTCTACGATCTCGATTCGCTGCCTGAGCACCTGGTGGTGGTCGGTTCGGGCGTCACCGGCGCCGAGTTCGTCTCCGCCTACACCGAGATGGGCGTCAAGGTGACGATGGTCTCCAGTCGAGACCGGGTGCTGCCGCACGAGGACGCGGACGCGGCCCTCGTCCTCGAGGAAGCGCTGTCCGAGCGGGGTGTGACCCTGGTCAAGCACGCCCGCGCCGACTCCGTCGAGCGCACCGCGGACGGCATCGCCGTGACCCTGGCCGACGGTCGGGTGGTCACCGGAAGTCACGCCCTGATGACGGTCGGTTCCATCCCCAACACCAACGGTCTCGGACTCGAGCGGGTGGGCATCGAGCTCGATCCGGGCGGTTACCTGCGGGTGGACCGTGTCTCGCGGACGGCGGTGTCGGGGATCTACGCGGCAGGCGACTGCACCGGGCTGCTGCCACTGGCCTCCGTTGCGGCGATGCAGGGCCGGATCGCGATGTACCACGCACTGGGCGAGGGGGTCAGCCCGATCAAGCTCAAGACCGTCGCCTCCGCGGTGTTCACCCGTCCCGAGATCGCCACCGTCGGTGTCAGCCAGGCCTCGATCGACGACGGCGAGGTGCCTGCGCGCACCGTGATGCTGCCGCTGAACACCAACCCGCGGGCCAAGATGTCGGGACTGCGCCGCGGTTTCGTGAAGATCTTCTGCCGCCCCGCCACCGGCGTGGTGATCGGCGGGGTCGTGGTCGCCCCGACCGCGTCTGAGCTGATCCTTCCGATCGCCATCGCGGTGCAGAACAATCTGTCGGTGAACGATCTGGCGCAGACCTTCTCGGTGTACCCGTCGCTGACCGGATCCATCACCGAGGCCGCCCGCCAGTTGATGCGTCACGACGACCTCGACTGACCTCCGCAGGTCCCACGATATGAAACGCAGGGTTCATATCGTGGGCCTGCCTGTGTGATAGTCGATGGTGCCGGCCGCGACCATCGGCCCCCCGCTTCGGCGCCCCCCGCCCCGCAGACCCGGGACGACCAGGTGTTTTTGCCTCGTCCTGTCCCCGTCTGCCCCGGGAGGTCTCGTGTCCCCGTCCCCACATCCCGCGTTCGCGCGCCGCATGAACGGGCTGCGCAGCTCGGCGATCCGGGATCTGCTCACCATCACCGCCCGCCCCGAGATCGTCAGCCTGGCAGGCGGGCTGCCCGACCCCGAGCTCATTCCGCGGGAGCGGATCCGCGAGGCGAGCGAGGCGGTGCTCGCGCGACCGGACGCGGTCCAGTACACCGAGACCGCGGGCTGGTTCGGCCTGCGCGAGGTGATCGCAGCGCGGGAGTCCGCGGCCGGATCGCGCTCGGTGGACCCGCGTGAGGTCGTGGTGACGCACGGGTCCCAGCAGGCGCTGAGCCTGCTCGCCCAGGTGCTGCTCGACCCCGGCGCCACGGTCGTCGTCGAGGAACCCGCGTACACCGGGGCCCTCCAAGTGTTCAGCCTTGCCGGGGCGAGGATCCTCACGGTGCCGCTCGACGCGGACGGGATGCGCACCGACCACCTGGAGGAGCTCCTCGCCGCGGGCGAACGGCCAACGCTGGTGCACACGGTGAGCAACTTCCACAACCCCGGCAGCGCGACGATGTCCGTCGTGCGCAGGCGGCACCTCGCTGCGCTCGCCGAGGCGTACGGATTCTGGGTGATCGAGGACGACCCGTACGGCGAGATCTGGTTCGACGCCGCGCCGCCCGCACCGGTCGCGGACCACTCCGACCGGGTCATCCGGCTCTCGAGCGCGTCGAAGATCCTTGCGCCCGCGCTACGGGTCGGGTGGCTGCGTGGCCCCCGCGAGGTCTGCGAGGGCGTCGAGTTGGTCAAGCAGGGCGCGGACCTGTGCGGCGGGGCGCTGACCCAGCAGATCGCCGCGACCATGCTGGCCGACGGACCGTGGCTGGCCGGGCACCTGGAGCGGATCCGCGCCGTCTACGGCGCCCGCGCAGGGGCGCTCGCCTCCGCGGTCACCTGCGCGTTCGGTGACGCCGTGTCCGCGACCGAGATCGGCGGCGGCATGTTCTGCTGGCTCGAGTTCCTCGACGGCACCGACACGGGGCTGCTCCTGCCTGCCGCTCTCGACCACGGCGTCGCGTTCGTGCCCGGATCGGCCTTTGCCGTCGGCGGTGACCATCGGGGCACGGCGCGGTTGTGCTTCACCACCAACGACGAGTCCACCCTGGGTGATGCGGTCGGCAGGCTCGCGGCCGCGCACGGAGGCCGCTGAGCGCCCTAGTCGACCCAGTCGTAGGTCCGCTCGACGGCCTTGTTCCACTCCCGGTACAGCCGATCGCGCTCGGTCGCGGCCATGGTCGGCTTCCAGGTGCGCCCGACGGCCCAGTTGTTGCGGATGTCGTCCTCGCCCGCCCAGAACCCGACCGCGAGCCCGGCGGCGTAGGCGGCGCCGAGCGCGGTGGTCTCGTTGACCACCGGCCGGATCACCGGGACGTCGAGGATGTCGGACTGGAACTGCATCAGGATCTCGTTGAGCACCATGCCGCCGTCCACCTTCAGGGCGGTCAGCTCGACACCGGAGTCGGCGAGGCACGCCTCGAGGACCTCGCGGGTCTGAAAGGCGGTGGCCTCCAGCGCGGCCCGTGCGAGGTGCCCCTTGTTGACGAACCTGGTCAGCCCCACGATCGCCCCGCGCGCGTCGGGGCGCCACCGCGGCGCGAACAGACCGGAGAACGCTGGCACGAAGTACGCCCCGCCGTTGTCCTCCACGCTGGCGGCGAGTCCCTCGATCTCCTTGGCGGAGTTGATGATCCCGAGGTTGTCGCGCAGCCACTGGATGAGCGATCCGGTGACCGCCACCGAACCCTCGAGCGCGTACACGGCGGGCGCGTCGCCGATCCGGTAGCAGACGGTGGTCAGGAGCCCGTTGCTGCTCGGCATCGGGGTGGTGCCGGTGTTGAGCAGCAGGAAGTTGCCGGTGCCGTACGTGTTCTTGGCCTCACCGACGCTCAGGCAGGCCTGCCCGAAGGTGGCGGCCTGCTGGTCGCCGAGGATGCCCGCGATCGGCACCCCGGCCAGGATGCCGCGCTCGCGAACCTGCGCGTACACCTCGGAGGAGCTGCGGATCTGCGGCAGCATCGAGGTCGGGATCCGGAACTCGGCGCAGATCTGTTCGTCCCATTCGAGCGTTCGCAGGTCCATCAGCATGGTCCTGGAAGCGTTGGTCGGATCCGTGACGTGCAGTCCACCGTCCGCGCCGCCGGTGAGGTGCCACAGGATCCAGGTGTCCATCGTGCCGAAGCAGAGGTCACCAGCCTCGGCTCGCTCGCGGGCCCCTCGACGTTGTCGAGGATCCAGCGGATCTTGGGGCCGGAGAAGTAGGTGGACAGGGGCAGCCCGGTGCGCTCGCGGTAGCGTCCTGGCCCCTCGTCGCCCGCGAGTTCGGTGCAGAGTTCGTCGGTGCGGGTGTCCTGCCAGACGATCGCGTTGTACACCGGCTTGCCGGTGCGGCGGTCCCAGACGACGGTGGTCTCGCGCTGGTTCGTGATGCCCACCGCGGCGATGTCGTGCCGGGTCAGATCCTTCTTGGCCAGTGCGGCCGCGACGACCTCGCGGGTGGCCCGCCAGATCTCCTCCGGATCGTGCTCGACCCACCCCGCACGAGGGAAGATCTGCTCGTGTTCCTTCTGAGCGGAGGCGACCACCAGCCCGTCATGATCGAAGATCATGCATCGGCTCGAGGTGGTGCCCTGGTCGATCGCGGCGACATACACGGCTAAAAGCTACTAAAGCGCGCCTCACAATTCACGTCGATCGTGAGACGGCGCCCTTCCCCGCGTCGTCCCGGTGCCGCATACCACCCGTTCGAGGCAGCGAAGACCGGTCGACATGGCCTAGCCTTGGTGCTGATTCGTCGACAACTCACAGGAGCATGCGTTGAGCAAGCAATCGGGAGCACAGTTTCTGGGCCCGCAACAGCGCAGGGATGCGTGGGACCAGCTGGGATCCGAGCAATTCGACATCGTCGTCGTCGGTGGCGGAGTCGTCGGCTCGGGCATCGCGCTCGACGCCGCCACCCGGGGCTGCGCGTCGCCCTCGTCGAGGCGCGCGACTACGCCTCCGGCACCTCGTCGCGGTCGTCGAAGATGTTCCACGGTGGCCTGCGCTACCTCGAGCAGCTCGAATTCGGACTGGTGCGTGAGGCTTTGCGCGAGCGCGAGCTCTCGCTGTCGACGCTGGCGCCGCACCTCGTCAAGCCGTTGCAGTTCCTGTTCCCGATCACCCATCGGGTCTGGGAGCGCCCGTACATGGCGGCCGGGATCTTCCTCTACGACACGATGGGCGGCGCCAAGTCGGTGCCTGCGCAGAAGCACCTCACCCGCTCGGGCGCGCTCCGCCTGGCACCCGGCCTCAAGCGGAGCTCGATGGTCGGTGGAATCCGCTACTACGACACCGTCGTCGACGATGCCCGCCACACCATGACCGTGGCCCGCACCGCCGCGCACTACGGTGCGGTGGTCCGCACCTCGACGCAGGTGGTCGGATTCCTGCGCGAGGCCGACCGGGTTTCCGGTGTGCGGGTGCGGGATTCGGAAGACGGCAGCACCGCGGAGGTCCGTGGCCACGTCGTCATCAACGCCACCGGTGTGTGGACCGACGAGATCCAGGCGCTGTCGAACCAGCGTGGGCGGTTCCGCGTGCGTGCGAGCAAGGGCGTGCACATCGTGGTGCCCCGCGACCGGGTGGTCAGCGAGGCGGCGATCATCCTGCGCACGGAGAAGTCGGTGCTGTTCGTGATCCCGTGGGGAAACCACTGGATCATCGGAACCACCGACACCGACTGGAATCTCGACCTCGCCCATCCGGCCGCCACCAAGGCGGATATCGACTACATCCTGGGCCACGTGAACAAGGTGCTGGTCACCCCGCTGACCCACGACGACATCGACGGCGTGTACGCCGGGCTGCGGCCGTTGCTCGCGGGGGAGAGCGACGAGACGTCCAAGCTCTCGCGTGAGCACGCGGTTGCGCGGGTCGCGCCGGGACTGGTGGCGATCGCCGGTGGCAAGTACACGACGTACCGGGTGATGGCGGAGGACGCCGTCGACATGGCCTCCGAGGACATTCCGGCCCGGGTCGCGCCCTCGATCACCGAGAAGGTGCCGCTGGTCGGGGCGGACGGATACTTCGCTTTGGTGAACCAGACGACCGCGGTCGGTGAGCAGTACGGGCTGCACCCCTACCGGGTCAAGCACCTGCTCGACCGGTACGGCTCACTGATCCACGAGGTGCTCGAGCTCGCGACGGATACCCCGGAACTGCTGCAGCCGATCACCGATGCGCCCGACTACCTTCAGGTGGAGGCCGTGTACGCGGCCGCGGCCGAGGGCGCGCTGCACCTCGAGGACATCCTCGCGCGGCGTACCCGGATCTCTATCGAGTACGCGCACCGCGGGGTGAACTGCGCCGAGCAGGTCGCGCAGCTGGTGGCGCCGGTACTCGGCTGGGACGCGGCCACTGTGGACCGGGAGGTGGAGACCTACCGGGCGCGGGTCGAGGCGGAGGTCCATTCGCAGGCGGAGCCCGACGACTCCGCGGCGGACGCCCTGCGGGCTGCCGCGCCCGAGGCGAGGGCGGAGATCCTGGAGCCGGTGCCGATCTCGCGTTGATCGGTTGAGCCGCGGGTCAGTGCGTCAGCACGAGCTTCACGGCGACCACGGCGATCGCGACGAAGGCCAGCAGGCTGCAGGCCACCAGGGTGTGCCTGCTGAGCTTCTCGCCGCGCAGGCGGGTCATGACGATGCCGAGGCCGGCAATCCGGCTGACCACCCAGAGTTCGGCGAGCAGCAGGGCGGTCTGTCCCTCGAGCACGCCGAGGGCGTCGAGCCCGACCACGGCCGCAGGGACGAGCCCGGAGGTCAGCACCGGCACCGAGTCGCGGAGCTCCTCGATGTGCTCGGATCGGGTCAGCGGGCGACCGATTCGGGCGCTCCTGCCGACCGACTCGGCGAAGGCATGCGCGATGAAGGTCGACAGCACGGTGCCGATCACCACCATGGCGGCGTGCGAGGTGCTGGCGTCGTGCAGCGGGATGAGTGCGGCGAGCACAAGGACGTTGCCGTAGACGTACGCGCTGATCCGGCTCGCCGAGTCCTCGACGTCCAGGGGTTCTCGCTCCATGGACGTAGAGCTTTCCACGTCCGGTCGGGTCAACGCGTGCGGACCACGGTCGAGGGAACCGAACGCGCGGCAAGGCCGGACAGGGCCATGGCGGTCAGGACGATGAAGACGAGCGGGAATGTGATCATGCCTCAAGGATCGCGGGCGAACCCATGACGCACATCAGCGCCAGGTGTGAACTCGCTGAGAGTCGGATCATCCCTGAGGGGGACGCAGACCGGCGGTGAGCGTCCGGATGCACCGCGCCACGATCTCGGCGGGAGTGCCGTCGTTTCCGGCAGCCACATCCGAATCCGCCCAGGTCTGGATGGCGATGCGCATCGCGGTGTTGCCGGCCACCGCCATCAGTCGCACGTCCAGCGGGTCGGCCTCGGGGCCCATCAGCTCGCGCAGGACCTCGACGAGCGACTCCTCCGTGTCGTGGACGATCCGGAACCAGACGGACTCGAGTCCTGGGTCGCCGGGAATCGCCCGGAAGAGCTCGTGCGTCAGCCGCAGCGAATCGACGCCTGCTCGGTCGGTGCGGGAGAGGGCGCGGCGCGCGGACCGCTCGAGTGCCTCGGCCGCGGGGAGGTCGCGGGGGCCACGGGCCAGGTCGTGGATCCAGTCCCGGACACCGCCGGCGAGCATCGGGGTGACCGCCTCCTCCTTGGTCCGGAAGTACCGATAGAAGGTCCGCAGGCTGATTCCGGCGGCGGTCGCGATGTCCTCGGCGGTGACCGCCGAGGCACCCCGCGCGGCGAACAGCTCGGCCGCGCAGTGCGCGATCTCGAGCTGGGTCTGGAGTCGCCGTCGCTCGGTGAGAGGGATGGGGGCTTGTGTGCCGGGGTCCGCCATGGGCACCATCATGGCACGTTGTGCCATCTCGGCGTAACGTGCAGCTGAGACCGGGAACACACCATCACCCAGTAGAAGGAGATCAGTTCATGAACCGCTTCGAGGGCCGCAAGACGCTCATCACCGGGGCCGGATCCGGCATCGGTCAGGCGACGGTCGCCCGGATTCTCGCGGAGGGCGGCGTTGTCGTCGCCGCCGATGTGTCCGAAGAGGGTCTCGCGGTCACGCGTGCCCGCGCGGAGGAGGCCGGGGCCGCCGACCGCCTGACCACCGTCGTCGTCGACATCTCGAACGAGGCGTCGGTGCAGGAGGCCATCGGCGGCGCGATCAAGGACCTCGGCGGGCTGCAGGTGCTGATCAACGCCGCGGGCATCCTGCGCGCCTCGCACACGCACGAGACCAGCCTCGACTTCTGGAACAAGGTGATCGGCGTCAACCTCACCGGCACCTTCCTTGTCACCCGCGAGGCCCTGCCCGCGCTGGTCGAGAACGGTCAGGGTGTCGTGGTGAACTTCAGCTCCACCTCGGCGTCGTTCGCGCACCCGTACATGGCGGCGTACGCGGCCACCAAGGGCGGCATCCGGTCCTTCACCCACGCCATCGCCCTGGAGTACGCCAAGGCCGGTCTGCGCGCGGTCGCGGTCGAGCCCGGCAGCATCGCCTCCGGCATGACCAGCAACCCGGGCTTCCCGGAGCACGATCTGGATCCGACCCTGATCGGCAAGCTCTACCCGTGGATCGGCGAGGGCTTCGCGCCGCCGGAGGACGTCGCCGGTGTGATCGCGATGCTCGCCTCCGACGACGGAAAGTTCGTCACCGGCACCGAGATTCGCATCGACGGCGGCACCCACATGTGATCGACCGGGCCCGAATACACTGGGTTCGATGAGCACCACCGACCGCCCCGGCCTCGATCAGCGCCGTCTGCAGCGACGGACGCGCCTGCTCGAGGTCGGGGTGGATCTGCTCGGTGCGGCGGGCGGGCCCGCGGTGAGCGTGCGGGCGGCGTGCCGCGCGGCCGGGGTCACCGAGCGGTATTTCTACGAGAGTTTCGACGACCGCGACGCCTACATCCGCGGGGTGTACGCGGAGGTCGGTGAGCGCGCCCGCGACGCGCTGGTGTCCGCGGTCGCGGGCGCCGAGACGCCGACAGAGATCGCGGAACTCGCGGTCCGCGCGTTCGTGGAGCTCGTCCTCGACCATCCCGAAGCCGGCCGGGTCCTGCTGCTGGCGCCGCTGCGGGAACCCGCGCTGGGCGGACGCGGCCTGGAGCTCGCCCCGAGTTTCGTTGTGCTGGTGCAGGATCAACTGCAAGATGTCGACGATCCCGACGAACGGGCCCTGCGCGCGCTCGGTCTCGTCGGCGCCCTGACGAGTCTGTTCATCGGTTACCTCGACGGCACGGTCACCGTGCCCCGCGAGAGACTGATCCGGCACTGCCTGGGCCTGCTGGACCGGGCGAGCCGGCCGTAGCTCAGGCGGACGGTTGGCAGCGCGGACACCAGAAGATCTGCCGTTCGGCTTCGTGGGTTCCGTCGCCGAGGACCCCGCCCATGACGAGGGTGCCGCAGCGCAGGCATGGCCTGCCGGAACGGCCGTACACCCAGGTGGTGCGGCCGCGGCGGCGGTCTCCTGTGGTGATGCGCACGGCGCGGTCCCGGTTCGCCAGCAGTAGTCGGTGCGCGAGTTCGGTCCATGCGTGCGGATCGCCCGCGGCGGCCACCGGGGTCGCCGGGTGCACCCCGCGCAGGAAGCACAGCTCGTTGCGGTAGACGTTGCCGACACCCGCCATCACGCGCTGGTCCAGCAGGGCCAGGCCGATCGGGCGGCAGGCATCGGTGGCGAGATTCGTCGCGGCGCGACCGGGGTCCCAGTCGGGGCCGAGCAGGTCCGGCCCGAGATGACCGACCGCGCGCTCCTCCTCGTCGGCGACGAGGACCTCGACGATGCCGAGCTGGAACCCGACCGCGAGGGAGTCGGTGGTGCCCAGCAGGATCCTCGCCTGCCATGCGGGCCGCCGCCAGCGTCCGCCCTCGGGATAGACGTGCCAGGCGCCCTCCATCTTGAGATGGGTGTGCACGGTCTGCCCGCCCACCCGGATCAGCAGGTGCTTGCCCCGGCTGACCACCTCGTCGACCGGTCCGGGGGTGAGGTCGACGGTCGCGAAGCGTGGCACCCGGATGTCGCAGACGGTGAGCGGCCGGTCCAGTAGCGCAGCGCGGAGCTGTCCCGCGACCTGCCAGACGGTGTCACCCTCGGGCATGGAGGGCCCGCTTGCGGAGACCGCGCGGAGTCGCGGCGAAACCGGCCTCGACGAGGACCGGCGAGAGGGGACTGGTGTGCACGGATTCGCCGTCGACCTTCTCGATGACGATCTTGTCGACGCCGCCGTGATCCACCACGGCGGCAAGCGATCCGGCGGCACCGTGTAAGGCGCCGGGATCAGTGGTGAAGGTGAGCACGGTCTTGCCGCCGCGCTCGACATACAGCGCGAGCTCCCCGTCGATGAGCACCACCAGGGCGCCCGCCTTGCGGCCGGGCCGGTGCCCGCCTGCGGTGGCGGGCCAGGCCAGCGCTGCCCCGAACGGATTCGCCGGGTCCGTCGCGGCGAGGGTCACCGCGGCGGGTGCGTTGGCCGGGCCGACCCGGTCGCCGTAGGCCCGCAGCCGGTCGACCACCTCGGAGGTCGAGAACTGTGCGGCGCCAAGGGTGTTGACGAAGTACCCACGCCTGCACCGCCCGCTGTCCTCGAAGCCCCGCAGTACCGTGTACATCAGGGCGAAGCCACCGGGAACCGATTCGCTGACCACCGATCCCGCGTGAGCACTCCGTACCGGTCCAGCAGCACGTCCGCCCGCGCATGTGCCCGGATGGTCGGGTCGGGTTCGAGTTCGGGCAGCAGCGACCACCGTCCGCCGACGGTGGGCGGCCCGGTCCGACTCGGCAACGCAGGACGGGCGAGGGCGCGATACGGCCGGGCCCGCGGTGCTCGGCGCGGCGCCCGATGGCTCGGCGTCGAGCGCGAGGGCCCCGACAACAGGGCACGCAGGGGAGCGAAGGTGTCGTTGCTCAGGTGGCCCGCCCACACCAGGTCCCACAGCGAGGCCGCGAGGGCGGCGTCGTCGGTCCCGCCGATCAGGTCCGAGAGATTCCGGAAGAAGTAGGCGCCACCGGGCGCGAGCGCATCGAGGATCTGGCGTTGCTGCTCGGACAGCTCCGTGTCGACGGGCGGGGCCAGCGTCAGCGGCGCCGCATCGGCCGGGTGCAGGCACACCCAGCCGTCGCTGCCGGAGATCGCGCCTGCGCCCGACCACAGCACCTCGCCCGTTGCGGTCAGCTCGTCGAGCATCGCCGGCTGGTAGTCGCGCACCCGCGAGCGCAGGATCATCGGCTCCCAGGCGGAGGCGGGGATCGGTACGCCCGCAAGCTGTTCGATCACCGCGGCCACCCCGTCGATACCGCGCAGGCCACCGCCGATGTGCTGCCAGTCGGGCAGGAAGCGGCCGAGCGCGGGCGGCTCGACCGGCTCGACCTCTCTGCGGGCGGCGGCGAGGGAGCGCCGCCGGAGCCGCCGCAGCACCTCGGCGTCACACCACTCGCTGCCTGCGGCTGCGGGCCGGAACTCGCCCTCGAGCACCCGCTTGTCGGCGGCGAGGCGGCGCAACACGTCCCGGACCACGGAGGTCCCGAGTCCGAACCGGGCGGCCGCGTCGGCGAGCGAGAACGGTCCGTGGGTGCGGGCGTAGCGCGCGACGAGGTCGCCGAGCGGGTCGTCGACCGGTTCGATGAACGCGGCGGGGGTGCCGATCGGCAGAGGCACGCCGAGCGCGTCGCGCATCCGGCTCGCGTCCTCGATCGCCACCCACCACTGCTCGCCCGCGAAGCCGACCCGCATGGCCCGGCGCTGCGCTTCGAGCTCGCGGACCCAGAGCGCGGCATCGCCGTGCGTCCGACTGGCGATCTCCGCGTCGGTCAGCGGACCGAGCAGACGCAGCAGGTCCGCGACCCCCTCGAGATCCTTTGCCCTGCGGTCGGGGACCAGGCGTTGGAGTTCACGTTCGGTGAGGTCGATGACGTCGGCGTCGAGCAGTTCGCGCAGCTCCACCCGGCCGAGCAGCTCGGCGAGCAGGGTGGAGTCGAGGGAAAGGGCTGCGGCCCGTCGCTCGGCGAGCGGGCTGTCGCCCTCGTACATGAACGCGCCGACGTAGTCGAAGAGGAGCGCCCCCGCGAAGGGCGACGGCGACGGCGTCTCGACCTCGACGAGCCTGATCTGCTTGCGGCCGATGCCGTCGAACAGGGCGGTGAGGGAGGGCAGGTCGTAGACGTCCTGCAGGCACTCGCGGACGGTCTCGAGCAGGATCGGGAAGGTCGGGAACTTGCGCGCCACGTCGAGCAGCTGGGCGGACCGCTGTCGCTGCTGCCAGAGCGGCGCCCGCTTGCCCGGATTGCGCCGCGGCAGCAGCAGGGCACGGGCGGCGCACTCGCGGAATCGGGACGCGAACAGGGCGGAGTTGCTGACCTGCTCGGTGACGATGTCCGCGATCTCATCGCGATCGAAGACGAACAGCTCCGAGCCGGGCGGGGCGTCCTCGGTGTCCGGTAGCCGGACGATGATGCCGTCGTCCGATGCGGTCGGCGCGGAGTCGATCCCGTACCGCTCCTGCAGCCGGGCGCCGATCGCGAGGGCCCATGGCGCGTGCACCGGCAGGCCATAGGGCGAGTGCAGCACCAGTCGCCAGTCGCCGAGCTCGTCGCGGAACCGCTCGACCACGAGCGTGCGGTCGGTGGGGACCTGTCCTGTGGCGGTGCGCTGCTCCTCGACAAGGGCGAGCAGGTTGTGGGTGGCGTTCGCGTCGAGGCCCTGGTCGGCCAGGCGGGCCCGCAGATCCGTGTCCGCGCCGAGGGACATCTCGCGCAGGAACTCGCCCAGCGCCGCGCCGAGCTCGGCGGGCCTGCCGAGGCCGTCACCGTGCCAGAACGGGAGCCGGCCTGGCAGGCCGTAGGCGGGGCTGACAAGGACCCGGTCGTGGGTGATCTCCTCGATCCGCCAACTGGTGGCGCCGAGCGCGAAGACGTCGCCGACCCGCGACTCGTAGACCATCTCCTCGTCGAGTTCGCCGACGCGCGATGCCTTCTCGCCGACCATGTACACGGCGAACAGTCCGCGATCCGGGATCGCTCCGCCTGAGGTGACGGCCAGCCGCTGGGAGCCGGGCCTGCCAGTGAGGACATCGGCGTCGCGATCCCAGACGAGCCTCGGGCGCAGCTCCGCGAACTCGTCGGACGGGTAGCGGCCCGCCAACAGATCGAGGGTGGCGTCGAATGCGGACCGGGGCAGTGTCGCGAAGTTCCCGGTGCGGCGGACCGCGTCGAACCAGGACTGGACGTCGAGTTCGTCGAGGGCGCACGCGGCCACGGTGTGCTGGGCCAGGATGTCGAGCGGGTTCGCCGGGACCGCGAGCGCCTCGATCCGGCCGGCGGTCATCCGTTCCACGGTGACCGCGCAGTGGATGAGGTCCGTGCGGTGCTTGGGGAAGAGCACCCCCTGGAGATCTCCCCGACCTGGTGTCCGGCCCGCCCTACCCGCTGCAGCCCGCTCGCCACCGAGGGCGGCGCCTCCACCTGCACGACGAGATCGACCGCGCCCATGTCGATTCCGAGCTCGAGGCTGCTCGTGGCCACCACGCAGCGCAGCCGTCCGGACTTGAGGTCGTCCTCGATGAGCGCGCGCTGGTCCTTGCTCACCGAGCCGTGGTGGGCGCGGGCGAGCAGCGCCTCGGCGCCGTGCCCCACCTCGGTGGTGGAGCCGATCAGCGAGGCCGGCTTGTGCACAGTCTCGACCGGGGCGCCGAGGCGGTCGGCGTACACCTCGTTGAGCCTGGCGGTGAGCCGCTCCGCGAGCCGGCGGGAATTGGCGAACACGATCGAGGACCGGTGCTCGAGGACCAGGTCGACGATCTGCTCCTCCACATGCGGCCAGATCGAACCCTGTTGCGGGGCCGGGGAAGCGGAGTCCTCGTCCGGTGTCGTGACCCCCAGCTCGGTCATGTCCTCGACCGGCACCCGCACCGTCAGGTCGAAGGTCTTCGGGGAGGGCGGCGAGACGATGTGGATGGGCGCGGACCCGGTGAGGAAGCGGCCCACCTCCTCGTGCGGGCGGACCGTCGCGGACAGCCCGATCCGTTGCGCCGGACGGGGGAGCAGCATGTCGAGCCGCTCGAGGGAGAGAGCCAGGTGTGCACCGCGTTTGGTCGCCGCGACGGCGTGCACCTCGTCCACGATCACGGTCTGCACGGTGGCGAGCGATTCGCGGGCCGCCGAGGTGAGCATGAGGAACAGCGACTCGGGGGTGGTGATGAGGATGTCGGGGGGCGTGCGCACCAGGGCACGGCGATCCGCGGGGCTGGTGTCGCCGGAACGGACGCCGACGGTGATCTCCGGCGGCGTCAGGCCCAGACGCTTGGCGGTCTGGGTGATGCCGACCAGCGGGGCGCGCAGGTTCCGCTCGACGTCCACCGCGAGTGCCTTGAGCGGCGAGACGTACAGGACGGTCGTGCCCGGCGGACGCTGCTCGTCGTGCGGGCGGGTGGCGAGCTGGTCGAGCGCCCACAGGAACGCGGAGAGGGTCTTGCCTGATCCGGTCGGCGCGACGACCAGCGCGTGCGAGCCGTCCGCAATGGCGTCCCAGGCCCCGAGCTGGGCGGCGGTCGGCGCGGGGAAGGCGCCGGCGAACCACTCCCGGGTGGGGGCGGAGAACCTGCCGAGCACCGTGTCCATGGTGTCCATAGTGCCTCGGGCCCCCGACACTGGGCGCACACTGAGGGGTGGCGTACTGCATCCGAGTCCGGAGAGGTGAACCGTCATGTCCGAGAGGTCGAGCGTCAAGCAGGAGGTCGCGGCCGGTGCCTCGATCGGGGCCGCGGTGCTTCTCGTCACCGCCGGTGTGCTCCAGGTTCTCCAGGGGATCGCCGCGGTCGGCAACGACGAGGTCTTCACCGTCGGCGCCGAGTACACCTACGAGCTGGATCTGACCGCATGGGGCTGGATCCACATCGCCCTCGGAGTGGTGATCGCGCTGGTGGGTGTCGCCTTGTTCAGGGCCGGGATCTGGGCGCGGACGTTGGCGATCGTCATCGCCGCACTGTCGATCGTGGTCAACTTCCTGTGGCTTCCCTACGCACCGGGGTGGGCCGGCCTGATCATCGCCCTCGATGTATTCGTCATCTGGGCGGTATGGACCTGGATTCCGAGCTCCGGCTGGGAGAAGCCGTTGCGGTAGGCGGAGGTGGCCATGGTGTCGAAGGTCCTGGATTCGCCGGACGATCCGTCCGCCGCCGGAGTCGACGACGGTGGGCCGTCCGAGCCCGCTGAGCATCGGAAGCTGCTGTACGCCACGCTTCCCGGGTGCTGGGGCGCACTCGTTTTCGCGTGTCTGTCGTTCACGCCCTCGCTGCTCCCGCGCGGAGGCCTCCTGCAGGGGGTTGTCTGCGGAATCACTGCGGCGATCGGGTATGGGCTGGGAGTGTTCGCGGCCTTCGTCTGGCGCGCGTTCGCCGACCGATCTGCTCGGCGTCCGGGACGTCGCTCCTGGAGTGTCTTCCTCGTTTGCGCGGTGACGCTGTTCGCCGTCGCGTTCGCGGTCGGGCAGTACTGGCAGCACCAGATCCGCGCGTTGATGGGCGTCACCGAATACAGCGTTCCGCTCGTGGTTCTCGCACCCGTCGTCGCGGCGGTGGTGTTCTGTCTGCTCCTTGCGGTCGGGCGCGGCGTTCGCGGCATGTATCGCTGGAGCGCGCGGCGGCTCGACCGGTGGATCGGGCGGCGGGCGGCCAGCGTCGTCGGGTGGTTCCTCATTGCCGGACTCGTCTACGTGGTCGTCTCGGGAGTGCTGCTCGGAGGCCTCGTCGGTGTCGCCAACGGGGCTTTCTCGTTGCGCGACACGATGACTCCGGAAGGTGTTCGGCAACCCGCGACCAGCCTGCGGTCGGGCGGCCCCGGGTCTGTGGTGCCGTGGGATTCGCTGGGATGGCAGGGGCGCAGCTTCATCGGCGCAGGCCCGTCCAGCGATCAGATCGGCCAATTCGTCGACCACCCGGCCCAGGAACCGATTCGCACCTACGCCGGTCTGGCGTCGTCGGAGGACTCCGAGTCCAGGGCGGCGTTGGCGGTCGAGGACCTCGGCCGTGCCGGAGGCTTCCAGCGCGCCAATCTGCTCGTGGTGACGACGACCGGGAGCGGCTGGGTGGATCCGGCCCTTGTGGACTCCTTCGAGTACCTCACCGGTGGCGACGCGGCGACCGTGGCGATCCAGTACTCGTACCTGCCGTCGTGGATTTCCTACCTGGTCGACCAGTCGAAGGCCAGGGAGGCGGGCCGCGACCTGTTCGACGCGGTCTACGACGTGTGGTCGAAACTGCCCCAGGACGCCCGTCCCCGGCTGTTCGTCGCGGGGGAGAGCCTGGGCTCGTTCGGCGGTGAGACCGCCTTCAGCGGTGAGTACGACCTACGCAACCGCACCTCGGGAACGTTGTTCGCAGGCCCTCCCAACTTCAACACGCTGTTCCGCGAGTTCAGCGACCGGCGCGAGCCGGGCAGCCCCGAGGTCGAGCCGGTCTACAAGGACGGGCGGACGGTGCGGTTCAGCAACGACCCCGAGGCCGGAATTCCTCCCGCGGGAGCCCGTGGGACGGCACCCGGGTGCTGTACCTGATGCATCCGTCCGACCCGATCGTCTGGTGGAGCCCGAACCTGATCCTGAACCAGCCGGACTGGATCGCTCAGCCGCCCGGTCGGGACGTGCTCGAGGACATGGTCTGGATACCGTTCGTGACGTTCTGGCAGATCACCGCCGACCTACCGTTCTCCACGGGCGTCCCTGGTGGTCACGGGCACAAGTACACCAGCGAGTACGTCGACGGATGGAACGCCGTCCTGCAGCCCGCAGACCTCAGC
The DNA here is from genome assembly GCF_001984015.1 of Rhodococcus sp. MTM3W5.2. Lineage (NCBI taxonomy): Bacteria > Bacillati > Actinomycetota > Actinomycetes > Mycobacteriales > Nocardiaceae > Rhodococcus > Rhodococcus sp. MTM3W5.2. The sequence continues at coordinate 1,708,376 of NZ_CP019572.1, forward strand.
GCCGAGCAGCTCGCCACCCTCAGGACCGTCATCGGCGCAGGCGGGTAGCGGCGATCGGCCGCCGCGTCGGGACGATTCAGGTGGTGGCGGCGTCCGCCCCGAGCTCGCCGAGCAACGCCGCTCGCATCTGCGGCCTCGACGCAGCCACCAGGGTCAGCGTGGCCTCGCGCATCAGCCGTTCGGCGGTGGCTCCGCTCACGGCCGCGGAGCTGCCCGTCGCGGTCACCAACGCGGCGGCGGCCCGCAGCGCGAGCTCGGAGGCCTGGGCCCGCGCCGCGAAGAGGTCGAACCGGCCGCCGAGCGCGGCATCGAGATTCGCCCGAACGGCCGTCGCCTCCGACGCGAATCCAGTGGTGTCCACCCCCCGCTCGCCGAGCTCGGTGAGGCAGCGCCGGGCGACGCCCATCGCCATGCACGCGTTGAGCCAGGACCCGAATCCCTGGCCTGCCGCGAATTCCTCCTGGGTCACCACCTTGCTCACCCGTTCGTCCGGCACCTCGAAGCCGTCGAACCGCATCCGGACGGTGTTGCTCCCGCGCGCGGCGATCAGCGGTAGCTCCTCCACCGACAGACCCTGGCCGGGGACCGCGTCGACGATGGCGTGCACGATCGAATCGTCGAACTCGTCGCGGGCGCTCAGCTGCAGGATGTCGACGATGCCCCAGCCGGTCACGAACGGCGCGACACCGTCGAGCACGTACCCGCCGTCGACGCGGCGCGCGTACAGCAGGGGCGGCTGTGGGATGGCGCCGGCGAAGGCGACGCCTGCGCGAACCGACCCGTCCATCAATCCGTCCCAATATTCATCGCGCAGATCATGATTCGGGCTCGACGCCAGCCCCGCGACCACGCCGTGGTGCTGCATCCACGTGAAACATGTGGCGAGGCAGCCGCCGCACAGTGTCTCCACCACCGTCACCAGGTCGTCGATGCCGAGCCCGGGTCCGCCGAATTCCGGCGGCGCGGCGAGGCCGTAGAAGCCCTCCGCGGCCAGCGCCTCGAAGTGACTGAGGGGGATCTCGCCGTCGGCGTCGACGCTGTCGGCGGCGGGGTAGAGCACGTCGTCGGCGATCTCGCGCGCGAGCTCGGGCCAGTTCGTCACGCCTGTGAGGGTAGATCCGCGGAGCCGGTGGCGGTGAGAAGCGCGCGGAGGTTGCGGGTGATGATGCCGGTCGAGAGGGTGGGGTCGATGGCGCGTTGGATGCCGAGGCCGATGCCCATGCTCAGGATGCTGCTCGCGGCGTCCTCCACCGACATCGGCAGGGTGACCTCGCGGGATTCCACGAGGGTGCCGAGCATGGCGGCCACCATTGCGCGAGTCGTGCCGAGGCTCGATGCCAGCGCCGCCCGCAGCTCCGGGTCGTGGCGCGCCAGCGCCATGAACTCGAACTCGAGCGTCGTCCAGCCGACGTCGCCGAGCGTGCGCTGTGCCCAGTCCTCGAACGCCGTCAGCCGCTCCTCCAGCGGCACCTGCCTCGACAGCACCTCGGCGATCTCGGTGCCCTTGGTGACGTGGATGAGCTGGAGCACCTCCAGACACAGCTCGTTCTTGTTGCGGAAGTTGGAGTACACAGCGCCCTTGGAGTAGCCGGCCTCCTCGGCGACCTTCTCGAGCGAGGTCGCGGCGTATCCGTCGGCGAGGAACAGGTCGCGGGCGGTCGCGATCAGATTCGTCCTGGTCTGGGCCTGGCTCTCCGACCTGGTCAAGCGTGCCATCTGCGGTCCTCTCGAGAAATTCTCACTCTTGGTATACCCATCGTATCCAAATACTGCTAGTTTCTGAATATGACTTCGAGTGACACACACATTCGTCGCGGCCTGGTCATCGGCTGCGGCGGAACCCTCGGCGCGGCCTGGACCGTCGCGGCTCTGGTGGCGGTCCGCGACAGCCTCGGCTGGGATCCCCGCGAGGCAGACGTTCTCGTCGGCACCTCGGCGGGCGCGGAACTGGTCGCCATGCTCGGCAGCGGGGTGGGCGTGGACGAGATCCTGGCGATGCAACTGGGGGAGCAGGCGACCCATCCGGCGCTGCGGGATCACCTGGCGGACGCGCCCGGCCGGGTGCCGCCGCTGCCTCGACTCGGGCTCGGCTCGCCGAAGCTGGTGCGCGCGGGCCTGCGCCGTGAGGTGGCGCCGGTGACGGCACTGAGCGGGCTGCTGCCGCCCGGCGGGGGTGACGCCTCCTGGCTGCACCGGCTGGCCGTGCGACTGAACCCCGACCGTTCCTGGGTCCCGCACCCCGCGACCTGGCTCGTCGCGATGGACTACGACACCGGAGCCCGCGTCGCGTTCGGCTCACCCGGTGCGCCGGAAGCGACACTGTCGCAGGCACTCCGTGCGTCGTGGGCGATCCCGGGCTGGATGCCACCCGTCCGGATCAAGGGCCGCCGCTACGTGGACGGCGGCGCCGCCTCGACCGCCTCCGCAGACCTGCTCGCCCCGCTCGAACTCGACGAATTGGTGGTGCTGGCGCCGATGGCCTCCACCGGTCCCGTCCGGGCCCGCGGCGCCGCCCGCGCGGAACGACTGGTCCTGCGGAGCTGGATGAGCGCGGGCCTCGACGCGGAGATGGCCGCCGTCGAGGCGGCGGGCACCCGGGTCATCCGGCTCGACGCCACCGCCGAGGACCTGGCCGTGATGGGCCCGAACTTCATGGACGACCGCAGGCGTCTTGCCACGCTGGAGGCCGCTCTGCGCACGACTCGAAAGGCACTCGTATGACACAGGAACAGCACTTCGAGGTCCTCATCGTCGGGGCAGGCATCTCCGGCATCGGCGCCGGGATCACCCTGCGGCAGATGGGGATCACGGACTTCGCGATCCTCGAGAAGGGTGACTCGCTCGGTGGCACCTGGCGCGACAACGACTACCCAGGGTGCGCCTGCGATGTCCCGTCCGGCCTCTACTCCTTCTCGTTCGCGCCGAATCCGGACTGGACCAGGCTGTTCGCGGGTCAGGACGAGATCCGCCGCTACATCGACCGCACCGCCGCCGAACACGGGGTCGGCGCGCACGTGCGCTTCGGTACCGAGCTGATCCGCGCGGACTGGGACGAGTCGGCACACCGCTGGGTGCTGCAGACCTCGACGGGCACGCTCACCGCGAACTCCGTGGTCGCGGCGGTCGGGCCATGGAACGAACCGCTGGTGCCGCCGATCCCCGGTCTGGACACCTTCGGCGGCAAGGTGTTCCATTCCTCGCGCTGGGATCACGACTACGACCTCGCAGGCAAGCGCGTCGCGGTCGTCGGCACCGGCGCCTCCGCGGTGCAGTTCGTGCCCGCGATCGCACCGAGTGTGGGGGAGCTGCACCTCTACCAGCGCACCGCGCAGTGGGTGCTGCCCAAGCCGGACCACCACGTGCCGAAGGCCGAACGCTGGGTGATGCGCCGGATTCCGGGGGCACACCGCGCCTTGCGGGCGATCGAGTACTCGATCATGGAGGCGCTCGGGCTCGGATTCCGGCACCCGTGGATCCTGCGGATCGTGCAGCAGATCGGCAAGGCGCAGCTGCGTGCCCAGGTCCGCGACCCGGAGCTGCGGAAGGCACTCACGCCCGACTACACCCTCGGCTGCAAGCGCATGCTGCTGTCGAACACCTACTACCCGGCGCTGACCCGTCCCAACGTCGAGGTACACGCCAACGCGGTCGCCTCCGTCCGGGGCAACACCGTGGTCGGGGCCGACGGTGCCGAGCGGAAGGTCGACGCGATCATCTTCGGCACCGGCTTCCACATCCTGGACATGCCGATCGGCGGCAAGATCTTCGACGGGGAGGGCCGCAGCCTCGACGAACACTGGAAGGGCAGCCCGCAGGCCTACCTCGGCACCACGATCGCCGGGTTCCCCAATGCCTATGTGCTGCTGGGCCCGGCGCTCGGCACCGGCCACACCTCGGCGTTCATGATTCTCGAGGCGCAGCTGGGATACCTCGCGAAGGCGATTGCCGCGGCCAAGGACGGCAACTGGACCCGGATGGAGACCCGCCAGGAGGTGCAGGCGGCCTTCAACGCAGAGGTGCAGCAGGCGCTGGCCACCACCGTCTACAACGCAGGTGGATGCCAGAGCTACTTCCTGGACGTGAACGGGCGCAACAGCTTCAACTGGCCCTGGTCCACCGACCGGATGCGTGCGCGGCTCGGCGAGTTCGACGACCGTGCGTACGTGGTCTCCACGGACCTCCCCACAGACAAGGTGACCCGATGAACCTCACAGCGCAGAAGCGGTACCCGGCGATCGATCTCGCCGGGGCCGTCGTCCTCATCACCGGAGCCGGCCGCGGTATCGGCCGCGGCACCGCACACGCCATGGCCGCGCGTGGCGCCAAGGTCGCACTCGCCGACCTCGATCGCGGCGCGGCCGACGAGGTCGCGGCCGAGATCGGTTCGGCGGCAAGGGCCTACACGCTCGACGTGCGGACCCGGGCGTCGTGGGATGCCTGCGTCACGGCGGTGACGGCAGACCTGGGTGCCGTCGACGTGCTGGTCGGCAACGCCGGGGTGATGCCGGTGGCCGCCTTCCTCGACGAGCCGGACGAGATCGGCGAGACCACGATCGACGTGAACGTGTGGGGGCTGATCCACGGCATGCGGGCGGTGGCGCCCGCGATGGTCGCACGCGGTCGGGGCCACATCGTCAACGTCGCCTCGCTCGCGGGCAAGATCGCGATCCCCGGGCTGGCCGTGTACAACGCCAGCAAGTTCGCCGCCGTGGGACTCTCGTCGACCGCCCGGCTCGAGTTCGCCGAACACGGTGTCAGCGTGTCCACTGTGCTGCCCAGCGCGGTGCGGACGACGTTGACCTCCGGGCTCCCGCTCGGCAAGGGGCTGCCGACGGTGGACCCCGAGGACATCGCGGCGGCGGTGGTGCGCACGGTGTCGACGCGGCGGGCGCAGACCCCGGTGCCCGGCTATCTGGCCGCGCTCGACCTGGGTCTGGCCATCGCGCCGGAGCCGGTGCTGACCCTGATCCGCCGGCTCGTCGGCGGGAACCGGGCGGTGACGTCCGTCGACCCGGCAGGACGCGCGGACTACGAGGACCGGGTGAAGTCGATCACCCGAACTTCACCCCCTGCGCGAGCGGAAGCTGATCGGAGTAGTTGACGGTGTTGGTGGCGCGCCGCATGTAGGCCTTCCACGAATCGGATCCCGACTCGCGGCCGCCCCCGGTTTCCTTCTCGCCGCCGAACGCGCCGCCGATCTCCGCTCCCGAGGTGCCGATGTTCACGTTGGCGATCCCGCAATCGGAGCCGTCCGCCGCGAGGAAACGCTCTGCCTCGCGCTGGTCCATGGTGAAGATCGACGACGAAAGGCCCTGCGGCACATCGTTGTGCAGCGCGATCGCCTCGTCGAGGGCCTCGTAGGTGAGCACGTAGAGGATGGGGGCGAAGGTCTCCTCGCGCACCACCGAGGTCTGCGCCGGCATCCGGACCAGCGCGGGGAGACGTAGTGGCCGCCGCCCGACTCCACCCGTTCGCCGCCACACACCAGGGTGCCGCCGTCCGCCCCGGCCTTGTCCAGCGCGGCGGTCATCGCCTCCCAGGATCGTTCGCGGATCAACGGACCGACGAGGGTGTCCGCCTCGAGCGGGTTGCCGACCCGGAGTTGCCGGTAGGCGGAGGCGACCCGCTCGACCGTCTCGTCGGCGATCGAGGAGTGCACGATGAGCCTGCGCAGGCTGGTGCACCGCTGGCCGGCCGTGCCCGCCGCGGAGAACACGATCCCACGCACGGCAAGGTCGAGGTCCGCGGACGGCGCGACCACGGCGGCGTTGTTTCCGCCGAGCTCCAGCAGGCACCGGCCGAAGCGCTGCGCGACCCGCGGCCCGACCTCCCTGCCCATCCGGACCGAACCGGTCGCGCTGACCAGGGCGATCCGCGGGTCGTCGACGAGTTGCTCGCCGACGGGACCGGCGCCGAGGACCAGGCGATGGACCCCGGAGGGCGCGCCCACGTCCTCGGCGGCCCTGCGCAGCAACGCATCACACGCGATCGCGGTCAGCGGCGTCAGCTCCGAGGGCTTCCACACCACGGTGTCCCCGCAGACAAGGGCGACCGCGGTGTTCCAGGACCAGACCGCCACCGGGAAGTTGAACGCGGAGATCACCGCGACCACGCCCAGCGGATGCCAGGTCTCCATCAGGCGGTGTCCGGGGCGCTCGGACGCCATGGTCCTGCCGTACAGCTGGCGGGAAAGGCCGACCGCGAATTCGCAGATGTCGATCATCTCCTGGACCTCACCGAGCGCCTCGGAGGTGATCTTTCCCGCCTCGAGCGTGACGAGGGTGGCGAGGTCCGACTTGTGCTCGGTCAGCAGTTCGCCGAGCCGTCGGATCAGCGCGCCACGCTGCGGTGCCGGCACCGTCCGCCACTGGAGGAACCCGTCGTGCGCGTCGGTTATGGCGTCGGCGACCTGCGCCGGTGTGGACGGCGTCAGCCGGCACAGGACTCCGCCGGTGATCGGGGTGCGGGCGAGCAGGGTGCCGTCGGCGGACGGGTGCTCGTCGCGGGCACCGCACGCGCGCAACGCCGCCTCGGCCATCGTCCGCAGGGTCTCGGTGTCGGGAAGGTTCATGGTGTTCCTCCTGTCGGTGCCTGCTCCAGTGTCCGCTGAGTTAGCCTGCCTTGGTGCCGGACACACTGGACGAGATCGACACCCTGTTGGTGCGTGAACTGATCGCCGACGGCAGGGCCACGCTGGCGACGTTGGCCGAGAAGGCGGGGTTGTCGGTGTCGGCCGTCCAGACGCGGGTGCGCAGGCTGGAGGCCCGCCAGGTGATCCGGGGTTACGCCGCGAAGGTCGATCCGGAAGCGCTGGGGAACCAACTCTCGGCGTTCGTCGCGATCACCCCCTCGACCCGTCCAGTCCCGATGACGCGCCCGCCCGCCTCGAGCACATCCCGGGCATCGAGGCCTGTCATTCGGTCGCAGGGGAGGAGAGCTACGTCCTGCTGGTGCGAGTGGCGTCGCCCCGGGCGCTCGAGGCGCTCCTGCAGGAGATCCGGTCGACCGCGAACGTGCGGACGCGCAGCACCATCATTCTGCAAACATTTTACGGTGACTAGCTAACTGCCAAACAATTTTCCGCTTGCTAGTGACTTTGACAGGATTATCAACATAATCTTGAGGGATGAGCACCGCGATCCGGCGTTCTCGGCCCGTCCCCGGCCTCGCTCCTGGCGAGGTGCACGAGGTGCTGCGGGCGAGCCTGCTGGTCGACGGCTTCGACCTGGTCCTGGATCTGGAGCGATCGCACGGGCGGCGGCTCGTCGATCAGCGTGACGGCACCACCTACCTGGACATGTTCGGCTTCTTCGCGTCCTCGGCGCTCGGTATGAACCACCCCGACCTGGCGGCGGACGAGACCTTCCTGGCGGAGCTCACCGCCGCCGCGGTGAACAAGCCAAGCAACTCCGACATCTACACCGTGCCGATGGCAGAGTTCGTGCGCACCTTCGTCCGGGTCCTCGGTGACCCGGCACTGCCACGCCTGTTCTTCGTCGACGGCGGGGCGCTCGCCGTCGAGAACGCGCTCAAGGTGGCGTTCGACTGGAAGAGCAGGACGAACGAGGCCCGCGGGCTCGATCCGGCGCTCGGCACCAGGGTGCTGCACCTGACCCACGCCTTCCACGGCAGGAGCGGGTACACGCTGTCGCTGACCAACACCGATCCGAACAAGGTCGCGCGGTTCCCGAAGTTCGACTGGCCGCGCATCGACGCCCCCTACCTCGAGCCCGGCCGCGACGCGGACGAGGCCGACGAGCGGGCGCTCACACAGGCGCGGCTGGCGTTCGATCGATATCCCGACGACATCGCCTGCTTCATCGCGGAGCCGATCCAGGGCGAGGGCGGGACCACCACTTCAGGCCCGAGTTCCTCCAGCAGATGGCGGCGCTGTGCCACGAGCGCGACGCCCTCTTCGTGCTCGACGAGGTGCAGACCGGCGTCGGGCTGACCGGCACCGCGTGGGCGTACCAGCAGCTCGGGCTCGCGCCCGACGTGGTCGCGTTCGGGAAGAAGTCGCAGGTGTGCGGGATCATGGCCGGTGGCCGGGTGGACGAGGTGCCCGACAACGTGTTTCGGGTGGCCTCGCGGATCAACTCGACCTGGGGCGGCAACCTCGCCGACATGGTCCGGGCCCGCCGCATCCTCGAGGTGATCGAACGAGACCGGCTGATCGACAGGGCTCGGCTGCTCGGCGCGCACCTGCTCTCGCGGCTCGTCGATCTGGCCGAGCGGCACCCGATCGTGACCGACCCCCGCGGCCGGGGGCTGATGTGCGCGTGCACGCTGGACTCGACCGCCAGGCGCGACGCCGTCGTCACCCAGATGCGTGAAGACGAGCGCGTGCTGATACTCGGGACGGGGGAGCGCGGCATCCGATTCCGGCCACCGCTCACGGTGACGGTGGCCGAACTCGACGCCGCAGTCGACGCGCTCGATCGGGTAGTGAGCCGGTAGCGCGTCAGCCCCTGGCCGCCTCCCGCTCGAGGCGCTCCAGGCGCGGGCGATCGGCGAGGATGTGGATCTCGACGATCCGGCCGTTCGTGATGGTCACGGCCATGACCGACTGCAGCCGGCCGTCCGGGGCGTTGACCATTCCGACCGCGCCGTTGACGAGCGCCGGCATGGACGAGTGGGCGAACCGGGCGAAGCTGAGCGCCTGCGCGGACACCGCCTCCGCCCCGCGAACCACCTTCAGGATTCCGACGCCGGTGTCGGCCCTGAGCACCACGTCGGGGTCGAGGACGGCGACGAGGGCGTCGAAGTCGCCGCCCCTGGATGCGGCGAGGAACGCGTCCACGACCTCCCGCTGCCTGGCGAGGTCGGGATCGGGTACCGGGGTCGAGTCCTGGACGCGGCGGCGGGCGCGGCTGGCGAGCTGCCGGGTGGTGGCGGTGGTCTTCCCCACGACGGCCGCCACCTCCTCGAAGGGCACCGCGAACATGTCGTGCAGCACGAAGGCGAGGCGCTCGGCGGGGGTCAGGGTGTCCAGCACCACGAGCAGTGCGAGGCCGACGGAATCGCCGAGCAGCGCCTCGTGTTCGGGGTCGGTGCCCTCCACCGCGCTGACGATCGGATCGGGCAACTGCTGGTCGTCGATGGAGTCCTCGCGGCGGACCTTGCGGGAACGCAGCATGTCGAGGCAGACCCGTCCCATGACGGTCGTCAGCCACCCGCCGAGATTCGTGAGGCTGTCGGCCTCGGACCGGCTCAGGCGCAGCCAGGTCTCCTGGATGGCGTCGTCGGCATCGCTGAACGAGCCGAGCATCCGGTAGCCCACCGCCAGCAGGTGGGTGCGGTGGTCCTCGAAACGCAGCGCCAAGGAGTCGTTCTCGTCCATCTGTCACATTCCCCCGTCGCGTTCCGTCATCACTGTGACGGACGAAAACCCGGACAACACTGGAGGGGTCATTATGCAGGCACGAATGGGAAACCCGGCAATGGTGGTTCCCGGCGCGATGGAAGCATTGCTGGCGCTCGGCAAGGCGAGCGAGCAGGGCACCGTTCCGAAGAGCACGCACGAGCTGGTCCATCTGCGGGCCAGCCAGATCAACGGCTGCAGCGTCTGTGTCGACATGCACGCCCGCGAGCTGAAGAAGGGCGGCGAGTCGGACGAGCGGGTGTTCGCCGTCGCGGCGTGGCGGGAGGCTCCGTACTTCACCGACGCCGAGCGCGCCGCGCTGGCGCTGGCCGAGGCGGTCACCCGGCTCAGCGATCGGGCGGACGCGGTGCCGGACGAGGTGTGGGACGAGGCGGCGGATCTCTACGACGAGCAGGAGCTGGCGTCGCTGATCCTGTCGATCGCCACGGTGAACGTCTGGAATCGGGTCAACGCCGCCACCCGGCAGATCGCGGGGGCCTGGGGTAGGAGGGCGTCTCGCCGGTCGCGGCGCTAGATCGGGCCGAGCTCGACGATGATCGCGCCGGCGAGGAGTTCGCGCGCTCGATCGAGGGCCATCGAGCCGCTGAGCCAGCGTTCGCTCAGGCCCTCGACGAGCGAGGTGAGGCGTTCGGCGGCGTCGGCGGGGTTGGCCTCCGGGTCCGCGCGACCGGCGGTCTGCGCTCGGCGGATGAGGGTCTCGGCATCGTGCGCCCACGCCTGTGTGGTCGCACGGAGCGGTTCGCGCAGGTCATCGGAGAAGACTGCGCTTGCTCTCAGCTCCCCCAGGCAATGCTGTTCTCCCGAACGGCGGTGGTGCCCTGGATCTCCAGCAGAAGCATGTGTTCGAGTTGAGTGCGCGGGTCGGTCGATGCGAACGCGTCCCCGGCGTAGCGCTCGGCCCGATCGTTGATGTGCTCGAGGGCACTCCGCAGGATGCCGGCGCGGTCGTGGAAGTGGTAGTAGATCAGTGCGGTCGACACACCGGCCTCGGCCGCGAGTTTCTCGACCCGCATCCCGCGCACGCCCGCCTGGGCGATCACGCGGACCGCGGCTTCCATGATCTGTGTTCGACGGTCGGGCACGAGTCCTCACTTTACGGATGGTCGGTTCCTACTCGGGCTCCTGCTGGGTGGTGCAGTGGATGCCACCGCCGCCCGCGGCGATGGCGTCGATGTTGATCTGCACGACCCGCCGGTCGGGGAAGAGGCGCTCGAGCTCCTGTCGGGCGGCTCCGTCGGCCTCGGGATCACCGAACTCCGGTGCGATCACGGCGCCATTGCAGACGTAGAAGTTGATGTATCCGGCCGCGAAGTCGTCCGACTCGAACTCCGGCCGGACGGTGGACGGCGCCTCGAGGACGACGACTTCGAGCCTTCGGCCCTGCGCATCGGTTGCGGTCTCGAGAATGTCGAGATGGCGTGCGGTCACGTCGTGATCGAACGAGTCCGGGTCCGGGTCGAACCCGGCAACGACCACCCCTGGGCGGGCGAAGCGGGCGTAGAAGTCGGTGTGACCGTCGGTGATGTCCTTGCCCGCGATGCCGGGCAGCCAGATGATCTTCTCGAGCCCGAGCAGCGGGCCCAGTTCGGCTTCGACGTCCGCCTTCGACCATCCCGGGTTGCGGTTGTTGTTCAGGACGCAGCTCTCGGTGATGATCGCGGTTCCCTCACCGTCGACCTCGATCCCGCCGCCCTCGAGGATCAGATCCGTTGGCAACGATTCGACGCCCGCGCTGGCGGAGACGAAGCCCGCCACGCGCGCGTCCCGGTCGTAGTCCTGCTTCTCGCCCCAGCCGTTGAAGTTGAAGTCGATCCCGGCCCGCGTTCCGTTGCCCTTGACGAACACCGGACCGGTGTCGCGCATCCACAGGTCGTCGAGTGGGGCGGCGAGGAGCTCGACCGGGGAGGGCCGATGAGCTCGCGGGCGAGGTCGAGTTCGTCCGGGCGGACCAGCATCGACACGGGCTCGAACTGCGCGATCGTCTGCGCGATCGTCGCCAGGTTCCTGCGAACCTCCGGCAGCAGGGCGGCTCCCCAGATCTCCTCGCTCGCGCCGAACGCCATCCAGGTCCGCTTGTGGGGCTGTCCCTCCTCCGGCATCACCCACGTGCGTTGATCATCATCGCCACTGCCTCCGGAGGCGGAGGAGTATGCGTCGTCGTCGCAGCCGCTCAGGAGTAGGCCGCCGAGCGCGACCGCGCTCGCCTGGATGAACCGACGTCTCTGCATCTCGATGACTCCTAGATCGATGTCTCTTCGCACTGACCAGCAAATCATACCTGACTGAAATTTCAGTCAATACTCAGCTCGGGCCTCGTGGTCCCGATCGAAGACGAGCTGCGCGCGTCGCGCCATGTCGGCGCCGATCTTGTTGCCCTCGGCGATCAGGTGTTCGTGCACGTGCGGATCCGCCGTCTCGGCGTCGAAGAGCAGCCGCACGGACGATTCTTCGATCCGGGAGTATCCGGCGATACCGTGCTGCAGCTGGGTGGTCATCGCCTCTCGGGGGCCGCGCCGATCGTAGGTGCCCTCGTCGACGGCGGCGACCCCGACGAAGTGCAGCTGGTCGATCGCGCTCGGACCGCCGTCCGGGCCGTCGTCGTAGGCCCAGCCACGGGTGAACACGCGGTCGATCCAGCCCTTGGCCAGGGCGGGCATGGCCCACCAGTACACGGGGAAGAGGGCGACGACCACGTCGGCGGAATCCAGTAGTCGCTGCTCGCGCAGCACGTCTGCGGGGATGGCGCCCGCCTGCCGGTAGTGCGCGAGATCCTGTTCGCCGAAGACGGTTCACGATGTCCGATGCCTGCTGGCATCGGGTCTGACGTTGTCTGAGGCGGCCTCGATGCTGCACATCGTGTGCGGTGACGAGCCGAACGCTCCAGCGGGCGAGCGCGAGGCCGTACTGGTCAAGCGCGACGAACGGAGTCGGCAGTTGGACGCTGCCATCGCGCGACTGATCGCCGAGAAGGCGGGCATCCATGAAATCCGTTCAAACATCGAACGAAATTACGGGCGGGTCTGAGAGCGGCGCGGGGCCGTGGTCTACCGTGCTGGTATGAGCACTCCTTCCACGGTCGGCGCCGCCATTCCCATCGCTTCGGTGCCCAACCTGCGCGACATCGGCGGCTACCAGACGGCGGACGGGGCCCGGGTCCGGACCGGCGTCGTCTACCGGTCGACCGACCTCGGGCGCGTCGCCGACGGTGACGTCGCCGCGTTGGACGCCCTCGGGATCACCACGGTCTTCGACCTGCGGACCGAGTCCGAGCGGGAGCTGCTGCCCGACCGGGCCCCGAGCGGCGCGAAGGAGGTGGCGCTGGACGTCCTCGCGGACACCGATCCGAGCGCGGCCCCTGCGATGATGCAGCACATCCTCACCGATCCGAAGGTGGCGGAGCAGCTGCTCGGCACCGGCGACACCAACGAATTCCTGCTCAAGGTCTACGGGGAGTTCGTCACCCTGCCCAGCGCGGTCTCGTCCTACCGCACGCTGTTCACGGACCTGGCGCGGGCGCAGAGCACGCCTGCGCTGATCCACTGCACCACCGGCAAGGACCGGACGGGCTGGGCGTCCGCCTCGCTGCTGCTGTTCCTGGGGGTCAGCGAGGAGGACGCGTTCGCGGACTACCTGCTGACCAACGAGCAGCTGCTGCCCTCGTTCGAGCCGGTCTTCGACAAGTTCCGTGCCGCGGGCGGCAGCCCGGACCTCCTCCTGCCGATCCTCGGTGTGCGCAGGCCCTACCTCGAGGCCGCGATCGAGCAGGTTCGTTCCGGCTTCGGTGACTTCGAGAGCTACTTCGCGGACGGTCTCGGGATCTCGGCGGCGGACCGGGAGACGCTGCGCACGAACCTGCTCACGTAACCGTCAGCTCCAACGCGCCCTCGGCGAACCTGCGGATGACCGTCGTCGCGGTGCTCAGCGCGTCCTCGTGCCCGGCGCGGGCCCAGCCGGCCAACACGGCCCGTCGCCCGTCCAGGGTCAGGCCCACCTCGGCGAGCAGCTCGCCGGTATTCGGTTGGCATACCGCCCATGAGTAGTGCTCGTCGGACGCCCACTGCGCGGTGCGGGTGGCGACGTAGTCCGGGTCGTCGATCCCGCCGTCGGCGAGCGCGGGCCGGTCGTCGACCCGCTCGTCGGCGCGTAGCGCGCGCAGGTACCAGGCGCCCGCGTTGACCTCGATCGGTTCCATCAGTCGCGGTCCTCTCGGTCGTTGCGCCGATCACGACGCCGGCGTTCCTTGCGTTCGCGGTCGGTTCCGAAGAGCAGGGCGCCCGCCGCGGGGACGGCCAGGAACCACAGCCAGCTGCCGGTGACGAAGAACAGGATCAGCGCGGCGATCGGGATGACGGCCATCAGCCGGCCGGACCAGTCCGGCTGGAAGCGACGTTCGGCAGGCGCGGGCGCTGTGGCGGCAGGGACCGCCGTCGTTGGCAGATCCGCGAACACCTGGTCGAGCTGACCGCGGGTGGTGGCGGCGGCGATCACTGCGCTGCGCTCGTCGAACTCGGTCACCGTCAACCTGCCGTCGCTGAAGTGGTCACCAAGCTGCGCGAGCGCCTGCTCACGTTCGGCGGTGCCGATGCGGATCTCGGGAAGGTCTGCCATGGCATCAGGATAATGTGCGCACAGCACTGCGCCCCCGGTTGCCTGGGCAACCGGGGGCGCAGTGAGAGTGCTTGTGCTACTTGAGCTCAGCGAGGACGGTGCCCTGGGTGATGGCGGCGCCCGGCTCGACGGCCAGTCCGGTCACGATGCCGGCCTTGTGCGCGTTGACGGGGTTCTCCATCTTCATGGCCTCGAGCACGGCGATCAGATCGCCCTCGGCGACCTCCTGGCCCTCCTCGACGGCTACCTTGACGACGGTGCCCTGCATGGGGGCCGTCACGGCGTCACCGGAGGCGGCTCCGCCCGCGCCGCCGCCACGCTTGCGCGGCTTCGGCTTCTTACGGGTCGCGCCGTTGGTGGACCCGCCGCCGCCGAGCGAGAACTGCCCGGGCAGCGACACCTCGACGCGGCGCCCGCCGACCTCGACCACGACGGACTGACGCGGCAGCGCCTCATCCTCGTCGAGCGCCTCACCGGCGGTGAACGGCTCGACGGTGTTCTTCCACTCGTTCTCGATCCACTTGGTGTAGACGTCGAAGCTCTCGCCGTTGCCGATGAACGCGGGGTCCGAGACGATCGCGCGGTGGAACGGGATGACCGTGGCGAGACCCTCGACGGTGAACTCGGCGAGCGCGCGACGCGAGCGGGCCAGGGCCTCCTCGCGGGTGGCGCCGGTGACGATCAGCTTGGCCAGCATCGAGTCGAACTGGCCGCCGATGACGGAGCCGGACTCGACGCCGGAGTCCATGCGGACGCCGGGTCCTGTCGGGGGCACGAACTTGGTGACCGGGCCGGGGGCGGGCAGGAAGCCGCGGCCTGCGTCCTCGCCGTTGATCCGGAATTCGAAGGAGTGGCCGCGCGGGGTGGGATCCTCGGTGAACTCGAGGACCTCGCCGTTGGCGATCTTGAACTGCTGCTGCACGAGGTCGATGCCCGAGGTCTCCTCGGTGACCGGGTGCTCGACCTGCAGGCGGGTGTTGACCTCGAGGAAGGAGACGGTGTCGCCCTGCACCAGGAACTCCACCGTGCCGGCGCCGTAGTAACCGGCCTCCTTGCAGATGGCCTTGGAGCTGGAGTGGATGCGCGCGCGCTGGTCGTCGGTGAGGAACGGCGCGGGCGCCTCCTCGACGAGCTTCTGGAAACGGCGCTGCAGCGAGCAGTCGCGGGTGCCCGCGACGATGACGTTGCCGTGCTGGTCGGCGATGACCTGGGCCTCGACATGGCGGGCCTTGTCCAGGTACTGCTCGACGAAGCACTCGCCGCGACCGAAGGCGGCGATGGCCTCACGGGTGGCGGACTCGAAGAGCTCCGGGATCTCCTCGATGGTCTGGGCCACCTTCATGCCGCGGCCACCGCCGCCGAAGGCGGCCTTGATCGCGACCGGGACGCCGTACTGCTTGGCGAATTCCACGACCTCGTCGGCGTTCTTGACCGGGTCCTTGGTGCCTGCGGCCATCGGGGCCTTGGCGCGCTCGGCGATGTGCCGGGCGGTGACCTTGTCGCCGAGGTCACGGATGGACTGCGGCGAGGGGCCGATCCAGATCAGGTTGGCGTCGATGACGGCCTGAGCGAAGTCGGCGTTCTCGGAGAGGAAGCCGTAGCCGGGGTGGATCGCGTCGGCACCGGACCGCTTCGCTGCGTCGAGGATCTTGTCGAACACGAGGTACGACTCGGCGGATGTCTGGCCGCCGAGGGCGAAGGCCTCGTCGGCAAGGCGCACGAACGGCGCGTCGGCATCCGGCTCGGCGTACACGGCGACGCTGGCCAGGCCTGCGTCTGCTGCCGCCCGGATCACACGCACGGCGATTTCGCCGCGGTTGGCGACGAGCACCTTGGTGATGTGCGCGCTGGCATGACTGGGCACTGAGCCTCCTGTTTGTCGCAAGGGGTACCCGCTGTTCGATCCCCTTCCGGGGGTCGTACCCGGCGGGGTGGTTACGGGCATCACATCGGAGTGTAGGCATCGCCCACCGGCCCGATGTAATCGGATAGCGAATTCGTCGCGATGGCCCGGCGGGCCGGCCAAACACTACTGACCAGTAATTCTTCCGGTCACCGGGTGATGTGGTCCGCGAGCGTGCAGGTACCGGTGCCCACGACCTCCTCCATCAGGTTCTTGAGCCGGCCGAGATAGCGGTGCACGTTGGCCGCCGCCTCACCGGTGTCGGGATACCGGGCGGCGATGTTCACACCCCGAGGGGTGCGGTTGACCCAGATGTGCACGTCGTGCTCGTACTGCTTGCTCCGCAGGGCCCGCGCGTTCCATTCCGGCCACTGCGTCGCCGCAGGAACGAAGCGCAGATCCATGTAGGAGACGACGAATCGCGGCTTGGCCGCGGTGGTGAGGACCTCGCTGACGCGTTCGTAGGGATACCGGGCCGCGGGCTTTGCCGCCGCGATCTGCGCCTGCGCACGCGCCGCCAGTTCGCCGAACGACTGGGCGCCGTACACGTCGAAGCAGATCGGGCCGAGTCCCACATACCAGCCGACCGACCCGGCCAGCTGCGGGTCGTTCCTTGTGTGCATCGGGGTGACCGCCTCGAATCGCGGCTCGCCCGCGAGCTCGGCGCCGACGATGCCGAGGCACGCGAGGGTGCCCGCGAAGAAGCTGTGCCCGAGTTTGCGGCAGGCGAGCGTGAACGCGTCCGCGCCGTCTGCGTCGAGCGCCCACGCGGACACGCCGCTCTGCGGCACAGGGCCGGGGTCGGCGGCGCCGATGTCGAGCGGGAACTCGGGCAGTGCGCCACCGCAGTGATCGAGGGTCGACCGCCACAGTTCGACCACCGGGTGCCCGGGGTCCAACTCGGCTGCGGTGTCCCGTTCACGGGCCCCGAAGTCCACGTAGCTGCCCACCGGGAACAGGTCGGCGTCGATGCCGTCGCGGGCCTGCCGGTAGAGCGCCTCGATCTCCTGCGCGACGATCACGACGGACAGGCCGTCGATGATCGCGTGGTCGGCCGCGAGGAACACGGTGAAGCGATCGTCGGGGCCGGGCGGCACCAGCGTGGCGAAGGCATACGAGGGCCAGGACAGCGGGGACGTGCAGCCGTCGAATAGCTCGGCCAAATCGGCGTGGTTCTCTGCACCGCTGGTCCGGTAGCCGTGGCTGCGGGCGGTGACCCGAACCCGCCCCGTCTCGATCGTGTGACGGCTGACCGCGC
Source organism: Rhodococcus sp. MTM3W5.2 (assembly GCF_001984015.1). Taxonomy (NCBI): domain Bacteria; kingdom Bacillati; phylum Actinomycetota; class Actinomycetes; order Mycobacteriales; family Nocardiaceae; genus Rhodococcus; species Rhodococcus sp. MTM3W5.2. The sequence continues at coordinate 1,725,527 of NZ_CP019572.1, forward strand.
CCGTGGTCGGGCTGATGCTCGCGTGACTTCGCAGCGCCTCGTGCCGGTCGATCCACTCGTTCAGCGCGTGTGCGAGGGCCGCGGTGTCGAGCTGTCCGGTGATCTCGAATGCGGTCCCGAGCCACGATCCGTGTTCGGGACCGGTGGTGCGGGTGGCCTGACGCAGGCGAGCCTCGTGCACGTACGACGCGGGCCGGGGATCGTCGAACCAGGGTGACGATCCGTCGTCGAAGGGCGCGGACGGGAGCCACTCGGTGAGGGTGCCCGCGGAGATGGGGTAATCGGAGAGTTCGGTGAATTCCATTGGCAACATCCAATTCTTGCGAGTGGTGTGCTGATGGATGGGTGGGACAACACTGACCCGCCCGTCCGGGAGTCTACCGGCGGGCGGGTCGGTGTGCAGGTCTCGATCAGTCCGTGAGGTGTCGCTTGATGCGTGTCAGCATCGCGGACATCCCGCGGAGCCGGAGCGGGCTCACCGCCTCCGCCAGGCCCAGTGCCGAATAGAAGTCGGCGGGGACATCGAGAATCGCCTTGGCGCTCTGGCCGTCGAGGCCCTGGTGGAGGATCGACGCGAAGCCCCTCGTCGTCGGCGCCTCGGGCGGGGCGCTGAAGTGCAACCGCACGTGCTCCCGGTCGGCGGCGTCGACCGAGAGGAACAGCGGCGACTGGCACTCGGGGACCGGTTCCATCGCCGCCTGCTCGAGCTCGGCTGGCAGATCGGGGAGTTCGCGGCTGAACTCGAGCAACAACTGCAGCTTCTGCTGACCGTCGACCGCGGCGAAGTCGTCGACGATCTCGGCGAGGGGTTCGGGCAGACTCATGCGGTCGCCGGGACCTCTCCGGGCTCCTCGCCCTTGGAGATCGGGACCCGCACCGCGTTGCCCCACTCGGTCCAGGAGCCGTCGTAGTTGCGTACCTTGTCGAAGCCGAGAAGGTGGGTGAGCACGAACCAGGTGTGGCTCGACCGCTCGCCGATACGGCAGTACGCGACCACGTCGTCGGTCGGTGCGTAGGCGGCGTAGATCTCCTCCAGTTCCGCGCGGGAGCGGAACCGGCTGTCCGGCGCCGCGGCCTTTGCCCACGGGATCGACGCCGCGGTCGGGATGTGGCCGCCGCGGAGGGCGCCCTCCTCCGGGTAGTCGGGCATGTGGGTGCGCTCACCGGTGTACTCCTGGGGCGAGCGGACGTCGATCAGCGGTCCCTTGCCCAGGTGTCCGAGGACGTCGTCCTTGAAGGCGCGGATGGCGGCATCATCACGCTCGACCACCGGGTAGTCGGTGCGCGGGTTCTCCGGCACGTCGAGCGTGGTGCCCCGGTCCTCCGCGATCCACGCGTCCCGACCGCCGTCGAGCAGTCGCACGTCCTCGTGGCCGAAAAGGGTGAACACCCACAGCGCGTAGGCAGCCCACCAGTTGCTCTTGTCGCCGTAGATCACGACGGTGTCATCGCGGCTGATGCCCTTGCGGCTCATCAGGTCCGCGAAGGCCTCTCCGTCGATGTAGTCGCGGGTCACCGGATCGTTGAGGTCGAGGTGCCAGTCGATCTTCACCGCGCCCGGGATGTGGCCGACGTCGTAGAGAAGCACGTCCTCGTCCGACTCCACGATCTTGACGCCCGGTGCGCCGATGTGAGCGCCCAACCATTCGGAGGTGACCAGTCGTTCGGGATGGGCGTACGCCGCGAAGGAGGGGTTCGGGTCGGGCGCTACGGGCACTGGGGATCTCCTGACGAGGCGGCAAATGGGTCGCCGTCGATTCTAAGCTGACGGCGCCGGGTGTGCCGCCCGCGCCGACGTCGATCGGCGCCGTCCTCGCGCGGGATGAAGTGTATAGTTCGCGGTTTCGGACTCCGGCGCAGCGCCGGTCGAAGTATCGTCGTTCGGCGCCCTGTGGCACGTTGACCTGCATCGATTCGATGTCGAACCGATCGGAGGGCGCCCGTGTTATTTGTCGGATAATTGGACCATTCGCATGCGCGATGCCCTCGGTGTCTCGTAGTCTCCCGCACAGACACGCGCCGATCCGCGTGCGTAATTCGCGTGCCCAGCACTCGCCATCGGCACTGAAGGACCCCGCCGCAAACCACACATTGCCTACACATCGCCCCATCAACTGGACACTTGCCTAATCGCCGAGTCTCTTCGGGCTTAGCAATCATCTCGAGAGGTTCTACCCGTGGTTCCTGCACGCGACGCTGTCCGTGAGTCCGATCCCCGCCACTCGCAGCCGCAGCTGGATGCGGACCCCTGTGCCGAGGCGTTCCCGCTGTCGGCTGCGCAGCGTGGGATCTGGTTCGCGCAGCACCTGCTGCCGGACGTGCCGATCACGATCGCCCAGTGCGTCGAGGTGGTCGGTGACCTCGACGTCGAGACCCTGCGGGCCGCGGGAGCCCTCGGTTCGCGGGAGATGGGCACCGGGATGCTGCGGATCGTCGAACACGACGGCGAGCCCGCCCAGGTCGTCGATGAGACGCTCAACGACCAGATGAAGGTCATCGACCTGCGGTCCGCGGCCGATCCGGCCCGGGCGGCCGAGGACTGGATGCGCGCCGAGTACAGCGCTCCGATCGACCTGTTGACGGACCGGTTGATCGAGTCCGCCGTCCTGCGGCTCGGGGACGACCACTACTACTGGTACGCCCGCATCCATCACATCGTGCTCGACGGATTCGGCGCGATGACGTACATGAACCGCGTGGCCGAGCTGTACACGGCGGCAGCCGAGGGCAGGCCCGCCGCCGAGCTCACGGCCAGTCCCGTCCGAGAGATCTGCGAGGACGAGGCTCGCTACCGGGAGTCCACCCGATTCGCCAAGGACCGCGAGTACTGGACGGAGCGGACCCGGGACCTGCCCGAGCCGATCAGCCTCGCCGCCAGCACCGCGGCGGTCGGCGCCTTCTCGTTGGTGGCGGGCGGGCCCATGGCCGCTGCGACCGAGGCAGCCATGGAGGGACAGGACTCCCAGTTCACACCGACCGCCATCGCTGCGGTCGCGGCCTTCCTGTCCCGGCTGACCGGCGAGAGTGATGTCGCGCTGAGTCTGCCCGTGTCGGCCCGGACGACCGCCAGGATGCGCCGATCCGGCGGCATGGTCTCCAACGTGATCCCGCTGCGGGTGACGGTCGGCAACGAGACGACCGTCTCGGACCTCGTCTCCCAGGTGCAGTTGGAGCTGACCGGGGCGCTGCGCCATCAGCGCTACCGCCACGAGGACATTCGGCGCGGACTCGGCTCCGGAGCGGGACAGCGTGGATTCTTCGGTCCCGCGATCAACATCATGATGTTCCACAGCGAGATCCGCCTGGGTGCCCTGATCGGGCAAATGCGGGTCCTGACCACCGGACCGGTCGAGGACCTGTCCGTCAACATCTATCCGAGCGTCGCCGGGAGCCGGCCCCACATCGACTTCGAGGCGAACCCGAACCTGTACACCGCCGAGGACCTGGATGGGCACCACGCGCGGTTCCTGGAGTACCTCACGCAGTTCGCCTCGGCCGATCGTGCCGCCCTTGTGTCCGATCTGGACGTGCTGCACGACGACGAGCGCGCGGAGTTGGTGCCGCTGCGTGGGCCCGCGGCCGCCGATGCACGCCTGCTGCCGGACCTGTTCGCGGACGGTGCGACGGCAAATCCCGACGGCCTCGCGATCGTCGCAGGCGAGGATCGGGTCAGCTACCGCGAACTCGATGCCCGGTCCAACCAGCTCGCTCGGCTGCTGATCGACAGCGGCGTCGGCCCGGAGTCGTTCGTGGCGCTCTCCTTCGCCCGATCGGTCGAGGCGCTCGTGGCAGTGTGGGCCGTGGCGAAGTCCGGTGCGGCCTTCCTGCCCATCGACCCGGAACTTCCCGTCGATCGCAAGTTGCACATGGTCACCGACTCCGGCGTCCTGGTGGGGCTCACCACGGCGGCACAGCGCGGTGTGTTGCCGTCCTCGGTCGATTGGCTGGTCACTGACGACGAGGAGACGACCGCCCGGTACTCGGTGCTGCCGACGGATCCGGTCACCGACGCGGACCGGCGACGTCCGCTGCGCACCGGAAACCCGGCGTTCGTCATCTACACCTCGGGATCGACGGGGCTGCCGAAGGGCGTGGTGGTCACCCACGCCGGTCTGGTCAACTTCGCGGCCGCGGCGCGGCAGGAGCTGGGGATCTCCTCGGCCTCCCGGGTGCTGCGTTTCTCGTCCGCCAGCTTCGACGCCTCGGTGTTCGAGATGCTGCAGGCATTCACCGCGGGCGCAACGATGGTGGTCGCCCCGCCCGAGGTGTACGGCGGCGAGGACCTCGTGGACCTGCTGCGATCGGAGCGGGTCACCCACATCATCTCGGCGCCGACCGTGCTCGGGTCGGTCGACCCGAAGGGTCTCGTCGATCTGCAGGCGGTGGTCGTGGGTGGCGACGTCTGCACCCCGGACCTGGTCGGGAAGTTCGCCGACGTCTGCCGGTTCACCAACAGCTATGGGCCGACCGAGACGACGATCGTCATCACGACCGGACGCCCGCTCTCGGTGGGCGATCGGATCACCATCGGTGCGCCGATCCAGGGTGCGAGCGCCCTTGTGCTCGATCGTCTGCTCCGCCCGGTGCCGGTGGGGCCGTTGGTGAGCTGTACCTGGCCGGCCCGGCGCTCGCCCGCGGATACCACGATCGGCGGGGGCTGACCTCCGACCGTTTCGTCGCGAACCCCTTCGCGGAGCCCGGTTCTCGGATGTACCGGACCGGCGACGAGGTCAGGTGGACGCCCGATCACGAGCTGATGTTCGTCGGACGCGCCGACCACCAGGTCAAGATTCGCGGATTCCGGATCGAGCTCGGCGAGATCGACGCCGCGTTGACGTCGCAGGACGGGATCGACTTCGCGGTCACCATCGCGCACGAGCGCAGCAACGGCGCGATCGCGCTGGTGTCCTACGTGCGTCCCCGGACCGGTCACGCGGTGGATCCGGCCGCTGTCATCACCCGCGCAGGGGAGTTCCTCCCCGGTCACATGCTGCCGTCCGCGGTGATGGTGATCGATCACGTCCCGCTGACCACCGCGGGCAAACTGGATCGGCGCGCGTTGCCGATCCCCGTGTTCGGCACCGCAACGGCGGAGTACCGCGAACCGGTCACCGAGGCCGAGAAGCTGATCGCGGAGGTGGTGTCGGAGCTGCTCGGCGTCCAGCGCATCGGTGTCGACGAGTCCTTCTTCGCGGTCGGCGGCGACAGCATCATCGCCATCCAGCTCGTCGCGCGGGCCAAGGCGCGTGGACTGCGGTTCTCGGCGCGGGACGTCTTCGAGCGCAAGACAATCGCCGAGATCGCGAAGATCGCGATCCAGGTAGAGGGTTCGGAGAACACTGCGCTCGAGGAGCTCGCAGGCGGGGGCATCGGAACGGTGCCGCTGACGCCGATCGTGCACTCGATGCTCGACCGCGGCGGCCCTGGCACGTTCTTCCAGGCGATTGCCCTCACACTGCCCGACGGAGTCGACCACGTTTCGCTGACCGCAGCCGTCGCCGCGCTGACCGATCGGCACGACGCGTTGCGCGCGCGGTTCCTGCCCGACGGCGATGGCTGGGTCTTCGAGACCCTGGCCGACTCGCTCGACCAGGAGCGGCTGCTGCGCAAGGTCACCGTCACCCCGGCCGGCATGGCCGAAGCCCTGCTCGACGAGTGCGAGACGGCTGCGGGCCGACTCGACCCCGCCGGCGGAATCATGATCCAGTTCGTATGGCTGACAACGGAATCGGCAGATCGGCTCCTGATAGTCGCCCACCACCTCGTCGTCGACGGGGTGTCGTGGCGCACCATCGTCCCCGACCTCGCGCAGGCGTGGATGCAGGCTTCCGCGGGCGCAACACCGGAGCTCGCGCCGATCGGGACCTCGCTGCGCAGGTGGGCCCACGGCGTCGCCGATTCCGCCGCCGCGAAGACGTTCGCCGGCGAAATGGACTACTGGACGGGTGTTCTCTCGGGTCCGGACCCGGCGCTCGGCACCAGGGACCTCGATCCGGATCTGGACACGGTGAAGACAGCAGGCCGGGTGCGGGTGGAGCTGACCACCGCCGTCACCGAATCCCTCCTGACCACCCTGCCCGCTGCCTTCCGGTGCGGAGTCAACGAGGGGCTGATCTCCGCACTCGCAGTGGCGGTGTCGGCATGGCGCCGGGATCGCGGGCTCGAGTTGCCCTCGCTCCTGCTGAACCTCGAGGGCCACGGCCGCGAGGACGAGGCCGTCGCCGGTGCTGACCTGTCGAGGACGGTGGGTTGGTTCACCAGCCTGTTCCCTGTGCGTTTGGACCTGACCGGGGTTGATCTCGCCGACGCCGTGGACGGGGGCGACGCGGCGGGCGCAGTGATGAAGGCCGTCAAGGAGCAACTGCACGCGGTTCCGAATCGCGGTGTCGGGTTCGGTGTGCTGCGCTACCTCGACGAGGTGACCTCTCCGGTTCTTGCGTCATTGCGCGTGCCTCAGGTCAGTTTCAACTACCTCGGACGCACCGGCGCGGCCCAGGTGCCCGAGTCGATGCGGGGTCTCGGGTGGATCCCGGACCCGGACGCGCCGGACCTCAACGCCGCCAGCGGTTCCGATCTGACCGTCGGGGCGGTGGTGGACGTCAACGCGGTGGTCGACGACGGAGTCGACGGGCCGCGGCTCTCGGCGACCTTCGCGTTCCCGACCGGACTGCTGACCGCCGACGAGGTCGCCGAGCTCGCCGGCCTGTGGCAGCGTGCACTGGTGGGGCTCGCGGCGCACGCCGAGCGGCCTGCCGCGGGCGGATTCACGCCCTCGGACTTCCCGCTGGTCCGGGTGGGCCAGGCCGAGATCGAGCGGTGGGAGAGCCGGTACCCACTGCTGTCCGACGTGTGGCCGCTCTCGCCGCTGCAGCGCGGCCTGCTCTTCCATGCCGAGCTGTCGGAGCAGACGGTGGACGTGTACACCGCACAGCTGAGGCTGAACCTGGCGGGGGTCGTCGATTCGAGCAGGCTACGTTCCGCCGCAACGGATCTGGTTCGACGCCACGAGAATCTGCGTACCGCGTTCGGCTACGCGGAGGACGGTTCCGCCGTGCAGATCGTGGTCGAGCGCGTCGACCTGCCGTGGCGGGAGGTGGACGTCCGCGCGCTGCCCGAGCACGAGCGCGACGTGCGCCTGGAGAAGCTACTGGACGACGAGCGGACCGCTCGGTTCCCGATGGACAGCCCGCCGCTACTGCGGATCCTGTTGGTGCGCACGGCGCCCGAGCGGTACGTGCTCGCCATCACCAATCACCACATCCTGCTCGACGGTTGGTCGATGCCGCTGCTGGTGCGAGAACTGTTGATCTCGTATGCCGCGGGCGCCGACATCACGGGCCTGGCCCGGCCGCGCTCATATCGCGAGTACCTCGCCTGGCTGGCCGAGTGTGACACCGCGGCTGCACACGAGGCGTGGGGTCGCGCGCTCGACGGCGTCACCGAACCGACCCTGCTCGCGCCTGCCCGGCTGCCGGGGGAGCAGGGGCCGCTGCCCGAGGAGTTGGTCGTCGAGCTGCCAGCCGGGCTCGAGGACGCGATCGGCCGGGTGGCCCGCGAGCGCGGGGTGACCGTGAACACGGTGATCCAGGCGGCGTGGGGTCTGCTGCTGGCCCGACTGCTCTCCCGCGACGACGTCACCTTCGGCGCCACCGTATCCGGACGCCCGCCGCAGCTGGCAGGCGTCGAGTCCATGCTGGGCCTGTTCATCAACACCGTGCCCGTCCGCGTCCGCGTCGACCAGGACGAGTCGGTCTCGGACTTCCTGTCCCGGCTGCAGTCCGACCAGGCGGACCTGCTCGATCACCATCACGTCGGACTCGGTGACATCCAGGCTGCGGTCGGTCTGGGGGAGCTCTTCGACACCTTGACGGTGTTCGAGTCGTATCCGGTCGACAAGTCCGGATTCGACGAGAACACCGACATCGGTGGAATGCGGGTGCTCGACCTCGACGCACACGACGCGACGCACTTCCCGCTGACGCTGATGTCGATCCTCGACCCGCAGCTGCGACTGAACCTGCGGTACAGCCCGCTGTCCTTTGACCGGGATGCTGTGACGCTGTTGGCTTCCCGGCTGATCCGCATCTTGGACACGATGGCGGCGCACCCTGCCCTTGCGATCGGGGAGATCGACCTCTTCGCCGAGGGCGAGCGGGACCAGATGCTCGAATGGTCGCGGGGCGATCGCCTGCCCGCCGAGGTCCGGTCCCCGGTCGCGCTGTTCGGTGCGCAGGCGGACCGGCGAGCCGATGCCGCGGCCGTGGTGGCGGGCGATCAGTCGCTCTCGTACCGCGACCTCGACCGTCGGTCGACCGCGCTCGCCCATGATCTGATCCGGCGGGGCGTCGGTGCCGACGACGTGGTGGCGCTGTTGCTGCCGAGGTCGGTGGAGTGGATCGTCGCGATGCTGGCGGTGTGGAAGGCAGGCGCGGCCTACGCGCCGATCGACCCGACCTATCCGGTCGAGCGGATCGAGTCGGTCATCGAGAACAGCGGTGCGCGATGCGTGGTGAGCGGGTCGGCGAGGCAGTTGCAGGTCGCGGTCGTCGCGTTGGACGAATTCGCCGCACCGGAAGGCGAGGTGTCGCGCCCGGCCGATCGGTGGCGGGAGCCGGGTGCCGGCCTCCGGTTGGGATACGTCATCTCCACCTCGGGTTCGACGGGTAAGCCGAAGCCCACGCTGGTGCCGATGGCGGGCATCGAGAACACGCTCGCGTGGTACCGCCGTCTGCTGCCTGCCGAGGGCGGGCTGCTGGTGGCGTCGTCGCCGAGCTTCGACCTGACCCAGAAGAACGTGTGGGCCGCGCTGACCGAGGGTCGCACGATCCATCTGGCAGCGGACGTTTTCGATCCGTGGGACATCCTGCGGGTCGTCGGACGCGGCGGTGTCACGGTGGCGAACATGTCGCCGAGCGCGTTCGAGGCAGTCGTGGACACCGATGCCGACGGCGTCCTGTCCGGGCTGGACCTGGTGGTCCTCGGTGGTGAGTCGATCAGGGTCGGCAAGATTGCGGCACTGATGAATTCGGATCTGCGGGTGGTGAACAGCTACGGGCCGACGGAGGCGTCGGACGTGGTCTCGTGCCACCCGGCGGCGGTCTCGGACGTGGCCACTGTGCCGATCGGATCTCCGATCGCGAACCTCGACCTCTATGTGCTCGACGACCGGTTGCGGCTGGTCCCGCCCGGGGTTGCCGGTGAGCTCTACGTCGGCGGCGTCGGTGTTGGCCGCGGCTACGGGGGTCGGTTCGACCTCACCGCGGATCGGTTCGTGGCCAACCATTTCGGGGAGCCCGGCGAGCGGATGTACCGCACCGGTGACCTTGTTCGCTGGAATGGTGAAGGGCACCTGGAGTACATCGGCCGGTCCGACTTCCAGGTCAAGCTGCGCGGGCAGCGGATCGAACTCGGCGAGATCGAGGCGGCGCTGACGCGCGGCGAGACGGTCGGTCAGGCCGCGGTGGTCCTGTGCGGCGGCGGGGGCGGCGAGTACCTCGCCGGATACGTGGTGCCCGCGCCGGGCGAGGAGATCGACCGGGCGGGCGTGCTCGAAGCACTTGGACGCGACCTGCCGGCGTACATGGTGCCGTCGGTGCTGGTCGTCCTCGACGAACTCCCGCTGAACGCGAACGGCAAGCTCGATCGGAAGGCGCTGCCGGAACCCGAGTTCGCGGGCGCAGAATTCGTCGCCCCCGTCACCGCCACCGAGATCGTGGTCGCCCGGATCAGTGCGGAGTTGCTCGGGAAGCCTCGGGTCGGCGCGTCCGACAACTTCTTCGACCTCGGTGGCAACTCGTTGCTCGCAACGCGTCTGCTCGCGCGGCTCGACTCGGAGCTGGGCGTGCGGGTGAGCGTGCGGGATCTGTTCGAGTCGCCGACGGTGTCCGCGCTCGCCGCCGCACTGGACGACGCCGTAGGAACGGGTACCCGCCGACCGCTGGTCCGGGTGCAGCGTCCGGAGCGGATCCCGTTGTCACCGGCGCAGTCTCGGATGTGGTTCCTCAACCAGTTCGACACGGACTCCGGTGCGTACAACGTCGCGGTCGCGCTGCGGTTGAGCGGCACGCTCGACATCGAGGCGCTGCGGGCGGCGATCGCGGACGTGGTGGGGCGGCACGAGTCGCTCCGCACCCGGTACCCGGATTCGCTCGACGGCCCCAGCCAGGTGATCCTCGCCGCGGGCGACACCGATGTGGAGTTGCCGGTCGCCGCGGTCACACCGGCGGAGCTCGCGGATCGACTCCTCGCGGAGATGGCAGGCGGGTTCGACGTCACCGCCGCGCCGCCGGTCCGGCTGCGCCTGTTCCGGGTGGCGGCCGACGAACACGTGCTCTCGATGGTGGTGCACCACATCAGCATCGACGCCTGGTCGATGCAGGCCCTGGCGCGTGACGTGATGGTCGCCTTCGGTGCCCGCGCGCACGGACTGGAGCCGGGATGGGGGCCGCTGGAGGTCCAGTACGCGGACTACGCGTTGTGGAAGCAGGAGATCCTCGGATCGGAATCGGACCCGCAGTCGCTGGTCGCGCGCCAGCTCGGGTACTGGTCGCAACGACTGGCGGGCATGCCGGACCTGCTGGCGCTGCCACACGACCACCGCCGCCCCCCGACGCCGAGCTACCGGGGCGCCGCGGTGCCCTTCACCATCGACGCCGATGTCTACCACGGAGTCCGGGAGATCGCGCGGCACGCCAACGCCACGCCGTTCATGGTGCTGCACGCGGCGTTGGCGGTGCTGCTCGCCCGGTTGAGCGAGTCCACCGACATCGCCATCGGCACCCCGGTCGCGGGCCGCGGCGAGTCCGCCCTCGACGACGTGGTCGGCATGTTCGTCAACACCCTGGTGCTGCGCACCGAGGTGGGCGGGGCGCGCTCGTTCGACCAGCTGGTCGGCGAGGTCCGCGCGGTCGACCTCGCCGCGTTCGGGCACGCGGACGTGGCGTTCGAGCGTCTGGTGGAGGTCGTCGCACCGGCCCGTTCCACCGCGCACCACCCGCTGTTCCAGGTGGTCTTCGCCTTCGAGGACCTGCCCGTCGACGGGTTCGCCCTGCCCGGTCTGCAGATCGGGCGGGAGCCGCTCGACGTCGGGGTCGCCAAGTTCGACCTGCAGTTGACGGTCAGTGAGCTGCTGGACGCCGAGGGCGCGGCCGCCGAGTTCGTCTATGCCACCGACCTGTTCGACGAGCAGACCGTGGTGGCCATCGCCGCACGTTTCCTGCGGATCCTCACCGCCGCGGTGCGCGATCCCGCGGCGCCGGTCGGCGACATCGAGATCCTCGATGCGGCCGAGCGGGAGTCGCTGCTGGAGCTGGGCGGCGCACCCTCGCGCCCCGAGCTGCCCGCGCCGACCCTGGCGTCTCTGCTGGCCGACGCCGTCGCAGCCAACCCCGACGGGCACGCGCTGGTGTTCGAGGGGACAGCTCTGTCCTATGCCGAGTTGGATGCGCGCTCGAATCGTATTGCGCGCGAACTGATCGGGATGGGGGTCGCCCCCGAGTCGTGCGTGGCGGTTGCCCTCGAACGGTCGATCGAATCGGTCACGGCTGTGTGGGCGGTGGCCAAGGCCGGTGCCGCGTTCCTGCCTGTGGATCCGACGTACCCGGCCGAGCGGATCGAGCACATGCTCTCGGATTCGGGTGCTGTTGTCGGTGTGACCGTCGGACGGAACCGTCCGGCGATCAGCGATGCGGTGCACTGGCTGGTGCTCGACGACGTGACGGCAGTCGAGCGCATCGAGGGCAGGTCGTCGGCGCAGATCGCCGACGGTGACCGCCTTGGCGCATTGCGGCCGGAGAACCCGGCGTACGTCATCTACACATCCGGTTCAACGGGCGTCCCGAAGGGCGTGGTGGTGAGCCACGCAGGCCTCCGTGCCTTCACCGACGATCAGCGCGGCCGGTACGGGGTGCGGACCGATTCACGGACACTGCATTTCGCGTCGCCCAGCTTCGATGCGTCCGTCCTGGAGCTGATGCTCGCGGTGGGCGGCGCAGCCACGATGGTGGTGTCGCCAACGCACGTCTACGGCGGCGAAGCCCTCGCCGACCTGCTGCGCGAGCAGCGGGTGACACACGCGTTCGTGACCCCCGCGGCCCTGGCCACTGTCGATCCGGCCGGGCTCGAGCAACTCGAGGTCGTCGTCGTCGGCGGTGACGCCTGTGAGGCCTCACTGGTCGAGCGGTGGGCGCCGGGCCGACGGATGTTCAACGCATACGGGCCGACCGAGTCGACGGTTGTCGCGGTGCACTCGGACGCGATGGTCGCGGGTCGGCCGGTGGCGCTGGGTGGTCCCGTCGTTGGCACCGATGTCGTGGTGCTGGACGCCCGGCTGCACCCGGTGCCGGTCGGTGTCGCGGGAGAGCTCTACCTGTCGGGAGCCGGGCTCGCGCGCGGCTATCACGCGCGGCTGCCGCTGACCGCCGAGCGGTTCGTGGCGAACCCGTTCGGTGACGCGGGGACTCGGCTGTACCGGACCGGTGACCTGGTGCGGTGGTCTCGGGAGGGGACACTCGAGTACCTCGGACGGACCGATGCCCAGGTGAAGATCCGGGGCCACCGGATCGAGTTGGGTGAGATCGACGCCGTGCTCTCCGCTCATCCGGACGTCGATTTCGCGGCGACGGTCGGATTCGACGGCCCTGCCGGTGGCCGGTCGCTGGTCGCGTATGTGTTGCCGCGGGCGGGCGCCCCGGTGGAGACCTCCGCGTTGACGAGTTTCGTGCGCGATCGGTTGCCGGAGTACATGGTGCCTGCATCGGTGACGGTGCTCGAGGCGGTGCCGTTGACGCCGGGAGGAAAGCTGGATCGGAAGGCATTGCCTGCACCGGTGTTCGAGGTACGCGAGTACCTGCCTCCGCGCACGGCCACCGAGCAAGTGGTGGCCGACATCTTCGCCGAGGTGCTCGGGAGCGAGCGGGTCGGCGCGGACGACGACTTCTTCGCGCTCGGCGGCAACTCGCTCAGCGCCACCCAGGTTGTCGCTCGGCTCAACGCGACCGCGGGCACCGGGCTCCGCGTTCGGGAGATCTTCGGCAGCTCCACCGTGGCCGGTCTCGCGGCCATGGTGGACACGCACGAGGCCGCGGACCGGATCCCGCTCGTGGCGGGGAACCGGCCGGACCGGATCCCGCTGTCGCTGGCGCAGCAGCGGATGTGGTTCCTCAACCGATTCGACCCCACGTCCGCGGTGTACAACATCCCGCTGGCGGTGCGCCTGACCGGCGAGTTGGACGCCGCCGCGCTCGCCGCCGCCGTGCACGACGTGATCGACCGTCACGAATCCCTCCGCACGGTGTTCCCGGACTCCGCTGACGGTCCGCAACAGCGGATCCTGCCTGCGACCGAGGTGCCCGTCGACCTCAGCCCCGTCGACGTCGACGGCGAGGACGCGCTACGGACGGCGATCGTCGGGCTCGTCTCCGGTGGATTCGACGTCACCGCCGCCATCCCGCTGCGCGGCGGCCTCTTCCGCCTCGACGCAGGCGACTACGTGTTGGTGCTCGTGGTCCACCACATCAGCGCCGACGGATTCTCGACGCTGCCGCTGGCCCGCGACCTGGTCACCGCCTATGCGGCCCGGACCCGCGGCGAGGGCCCGGGCTGGGCGCCACTGGCGGTGCAGTACGCGGACTACGCGCTGTGGCAGCGTGAGGTGCTCGGGTCCGAGGACCGCCCGGACTCGCTGGCGTCGGTCCAGCTCGCCTACTGGGCGGAGCGACTGGCAGGCGTGCCTGCCGTGCTCGACCTGCCCGCCGACCGACCCCGGCCTGCGGTCGCCTCCTATCGCGGTGCCCGCGTCGACTTCGTCGTCGACACCGAGTTGACCGATCGCCTGCGTGAGCTCGCGCTCGAGCACCGCGTGACCCTGTTCATGGTCCTGCACGCGGCGCTCTCGCTCCAGCTTTCCCGGCTCAGCGGCACCACCGACATCACCGTCGGCAGCCCGATCGCCGGCCGCGGCGAGGCGGCGCTGGACGACGTGGTCGGGATGTTCGTCAACACCCTGGTGCTGCGCACCGAGGTCGATCCGACCGCGACTTTCGCGGATCTGCTTGCCGAGACCCGCGGGATCGACCTGGCCGCGTTCGGGCACGCCGACGTGCCGTTCGAGCGCGTCGTCGAGGTCGCCAATCCGCCTCGGTCGCAGGCGTATTCACCGCTGTTTCAGGTGGCGCTCTCGCTGCAGAGTCAGGGCGTCGGCACGCTCGAGCTGCCGGACGTCCGGGTGACGATGCTCGACCAGGAGATCGACCTCGCGAAGACCGATCTCGAGCTGACCTTCCGCGAGAGCGACGGGGGCATGTCGGGCTCGCTCATCTACGCGGCGGATCTGTTCGACGGCGGCACCGCGCAGCGGTTCGTCGACCGCTTGGTGCGGGTGCTGGGTGCGGTCTCGGCCGACCCGTCGGTCCTGGTCGGCGAGGTCGACCTGCTCGAGCAGGGGGAGCGGTCGGTGCTCGGGGAGCGCGCGATCGCGGCGCCGCTGCCGGTGCGGCTGCTGCCGGAGATCCTCGGCTTCGGAGCGGCCGTCGACCCGGCGGCGGTCGCGCTGACCGCGAGCGGCACCGAGATGTCCTATGCGGAGTTGGACGGGTCGTCCAATCGTCTTGCCCGGCTGTTGATCTCGCGGGGTGTGGGACCGGAGTCGTTTGTGGCGTTGGCGTTCCCACGGACGGTGGAGTCGGTGGTCGCGATGTGGGCGGTCGCCAAGACCGGGGCCGCGTTCGTGCCGGTGGATCCGGCGCTGCCGGACGCGCGAATCGAGCACATGTTGACCGATTCCGGCGCGGTGCTGGGGCTGACTGTTGCCCGGGTCCGGGACGGGCTGCCGGGCATCATCGAGTGGCTCGAGTTGGAAGGCGAGGTGGCCGAGGGGCTGCCGGACGGCCCGGTCTCGGATCGGGACCGGACGGCGCCGGTGTCCGCGAACAACGCCGCATACATGATCTACACGTCGGGGTCGACGGGCACGCCGAAGGGCGTGGTGGTGACCCACACCGGTCTCGCGACGTTTGTTGCCGAGGCACGTCCGGAGCTGGCGATCACTGCCGCGTCGCGGGTGCTGCGACTGTCGTCGGCGAGCTTCGACGCGTCGCTGTTCGAGATGCTGTCCGCGTTCAGTACCGGCGCGACCATGGTGGTGGCGCCGCAGGAGGTCGTGGGTGGCGACGAGCTCGCGATGCTGTTGCGGGACGAGCGGGTGAGCCATGTGATGAGCGCGCCCGCGGCGTTGGGAACCATGCGCGGCGAGGACCTGCCGGATCTCGAGATGGTGGGGTCGGCGGTGACGTGTGCCCGCCGGAGCTGGTGGCGCGGTTGGCGCCGGGGCGCCGGTTCTTCAACGGCTATGGTCCGACGGAGACCTCCATTGTCATCACCTTGACGGCGCCGCTGTCGGTGGACGAACGGATCACCATCGGTGCACCCATCGGGGGAGCGGGCGCCGCGGTGCTCGATGCGCGGCTGCGGCCGGTCCCTCTCGGGGTGGTCGGTGAGCTGTACCTGTCGGGTGCCGGACTGGCCAGGGGTTACCACGGCAGTTCCGCGATGACGGCGAGCCGGTTCTTGGCGAATCCGTTCGGCGCCCCTGGGAGTCGGATGTATGCGACGGGCGACCTGGTGCGCTGGACCGTCGACGGCCAGCTGGACTTCGTGGGGCGTGCGGATTCGCAGGTCAAGCTCCGCGGGTTGCGGATCGAGCTCGGCGAGATCGAGGCGGCGCTTGCAGGCTGCGACGGTGTGGCGCAGGCGGTCGTGATGGTGCACGAGGACCCGCACACCGGACAGCGGTTGCTCGGTTACGTGGTGGGTGAGGCGGATTCCGCGCTCGAACCGCAGGTGTTGCGCGATGGGTTGTCCGCTGTGCTGCCTGCGTACATGGTGCCGGCGCAGGTGGTGGTGCTCGACGAGCTCCCGCGCACGGTGGTGGGCAAGTTGGACCGGAAGTCCTTGCCGGTGCCGGAGTTGGAGGCGAGGGCCTTCCGGGCGCCGTCGACGCCGATCGAGGAGATCGTGGCCGGCGTGTTCGCGGACGTGCTCGGCGCGGAACGGGTCGGCGCAGACGACGACTTCTTCGCCCTCGGTGGTAACTCGCTGATCGCCACCCAGGCGATCTCGCGGCTCGGCGCGGCGCTGGACGCGCAGGTGCCGGTACGCATCCTGTTCGAGGCGTCGTCGGTGGCGGCACTGGCGGTGGCCGTCGAGCGGCACGCGGGTGCGGGCGGACGCAGGGCGCTGGTCGCGGCCCCGCGGCCGGAGCGAATCCCGTTGTCGCTTGCGCAGCAACGAATGTGGTTCCTCAACCAGTTCGATCCGCAGTCGTCGGCTTACAACGTGCCGATCGCGCTGCGGCTGTCCGGCGACTTGGACGTCGATGCGCTGCGGGCCGCGTTGGCCGACGTGCTCGAGCGGCACGAGTCCCTGCGGACCGTCTTCCCCGGCTCGGACGACGGCCCGCGGCAGCGGATCCTGACCTCCTCCGAGGCCGGAGTCGAGATTGTCGGCCTCCCGCTCACACCGGACGCGCTGATTCCGGCGCTGACCGAGGTGGCCTCGGCCGGCTTCGACGTCACGATCGACGCTCCGCTGCGGGCGCGGCTGTTCGAGCTCTCCGGCACCGAGCACGTCCTCGTCGTCGTCGTGCACCACATCGCGGCCGACGGGTTCTCCGTCGGGCCGCTTGCCCGCGACGTGATGGTCGCCTACGAGGCCAGAAGTCGCGGACAGGCACCGGGCTGGGCGCCGCTGGCCGTGCAGTACGCGGACTTTGCGCTGTGGCAGCGTGAGGTCCTCGGTTCCGAGGACGATCAGACGTCCCTGATCGCCGGTCAGCTCAGCCACTGGCGGGACAAGCTGGAGGGTCTGCCGGACCAGCTGAACCTGCCGGGTGACCGGCCTCGGCCGAGTGTTGCCTCGTACCGTGGTGCGCGGCATCGCTTCTCGCTCGACACCGACCTGCAGCGCGGGCTGAACCGGGTGGCGCGGGAGAACCACGTCACGCTGTTCATGGTCGTGCACGCGGCCTTGGCGGTCCTGCTCTCGCGGCTGTCCGGGACGGACGACATCGCTGTCGGCACCCCGGTGGCGGGTCGCGGCGACGCGGCCCTCGACGACATTGTCGGCATGTTCGTCAACACGCTGGTGCTGCGGACGGAGCTGGACCAGTCCGAGTCCCTCGCAGGGCTGCTTGCACGCGCCAGGGAGTCGGACCTGCAGGCGTTCGGGCATGCCGATGTACCGTTCGAGCGTCTGGTCGAGGTGCTCAACCCGGCTCGCTCGCAGGCCCGTCACCCGTTGTTCCAGGTGATGCTGGTGTTCCAGAACTTTGCGGAGGCCTCGCTCGAGCTGCCGGGCCTGACGATCTCGGGAGTCGACTACGACGCAGCGGCTGCGAAGGTCGACCTGCAGCTGACGATGTCCGAGGTCGACACGGCGGACGGGGGAATGCTCGCCGAGTTCGAGTACGCGACAGATCTCTTCGACGAGTCGACAGTCACCTCGTTCGCCGAGATGCTCCAGCGGATCCTGTCCGCGATGGTGACCGACATGTCCGTCGCCGTCGGCGACGTCGAGATCCTCGACGAGGTCGAGAGCGCCCGCGTGCTCGGGTGGTCGCGGGGCAGGCGCTCGCCGGTCGCGGTGACGTCACCGGTGTCGCTGTTCGGTGACCGGGTGGACCGGTTCCCCGACGCGGTCGCGGTTGCGGCCGGTGACGAATCGGTGACCTACGCGGAGCTCGACACACGATCGACGGTGTTGTCGGCCGAACTGGTCCGGCTGGGTGTCGGCGTCGACGACGTGGTGGCGCTGGTGCTGCCGCGGTCGGTGGAGTGGATCGTCGCGATGCTGGCGGCGTGGAAGGCCGGTGCGGCCTACGCACCGATCGACCCGACGTACCCGGCGGATCGGATCGGGTCGATCCTCGACGACACCGGTGCGCGGTGCGTGGTGAGTGCGTCGGCCCGTGACCTGCCGATCCCGGTCGTCGCCATGGACGAGTTCGCAGGGGCCGGTGAGGTCTCCGCTCGTCCTGTCGACCGGTGGCGTGAGCCAGGGGCGGGGCTGCGGCTGGGCTACGTCATCTCGACATCCGGGTCGACGGGCAAGCCGAAGCCGACGCTGGTGCCGATGGCCGGCATCGAGAACACCCTGGCCTGGTACCGACGTGAACTGCCCGCCGCAGGCGGACTGTTGATCGCGTCCTCACCGAGCTTCGATCTGACGCAGAAGAACGTGTGGGCCGCGCTGACGGAGGGGCGCGCGATCCATCTCGCCGCCGACGGCTTCGACGCGCGAGACATCCTGCGGATTGTCGAGGCCGGCGCCGCGGTCGGGTCGGGTGTCAGGGTGGCGAACATGTCGCCCAGCGCGTTCGAGGCGGTCGTCGACACCGACGCCGACGGGATCCTGTCCGCCCTCGAGGTGGTCTTCCTCGGTGGCGAGGCGATCCGGCTCGGCAAGTTCGAGACGCTGATGAATTCCGGTCTGAGGGTGGTCAACAGCTACGGACCGACCGAGGCCTCGGACGTGGTCTCCGCCTTCGACGCGGCGGTCACCGACGGCTCCGGCGTACCGATCGGATCCCCGATCGCGAACATCGACCTGTTCGTGCTGGACCGTCGGATGCGCCTGGTCCCGACCGGTGTGGAGGGCGAACTCTACGTCGGCGGCATCGGCGTGGGTCGCGGCTACGGCGGCCGGTTCGGGCTGACGGCGGACCGGTTCGTGGCCAACCCCTTCGGGGACAACGGTTCCCGGATGTACCGCACGGGTGACCTTGTGCGGTGGAACGGTGACGGCAACCTGGAGTACATCGGGCGGTCGGACTTCCAGGTGAAGCTGCGCGGTCAGAGGATCGAGCTCGGAGAGATCGAGGCCGCGCTGGTCGAACACGGCTCGGTCGGACAGGCCGTGGTCGTACTGCACCACGACCGACATCTGGGTGACCGGTTGGTGGGCTATGTGGTGGCGGTGCCGGGCGGGACCGTTTCGGCGGATGACCTGAGGTCGGCGCTGGCGAGGCGGTTGCCTGCGTACATGGTGCCCTCGTCGGTGACGGTGCTCGATCGGATTCCGTTGAGTGCGAACGGCAAGGTGGATCGGAAGGCGCTGCCGGCCCCGGTCTTCGAGGTGCGTGCCTTCCGGGCGCCGTCGACCCCGATCGAGGAGATCGTGGCCGGGGTGTTCGCGGATGTGCTCGGCGTGGAGCGGGTCGGTGTCGACGACGACTTCTTCGAGTTGGGTGGCAACTCGCTGATCGCGACACAGGTGGTGTCGCGGCTGGGCGCGGCGTTGGATGCCCAGGTTCCGGTGCGGGTGCTCTTCGAGGCGTCGTCGGTAGCGGCCCTTGCCGTGGCCCTCGAACAGCACGCGGGCTCAGGTGGGCGCCCCGCGCTGGTGGCGGGCCCCCGGCCGGAGCGGATCCCGCTCTCGCCCGCGCAGTCCCGGATGTGGTTCATCAACCAGTTCGACACCGCCTCGCCTGCCTACAACATTCCGGTCGCGGTGCGGCTGTCGGGCGAGCTGGACGTCGCGGCGCTGCGGGCGGCCGTCGGTGATGTTGTCGAGCGGCACGAGTCGCTTCGGACGGTGTTCCCGAACTCTGCGGACGGCCCGTCCCAGGTGGTCGTCGCCGTCGACGACGTCGAGCTGGAGCTCGACGAGGTGGCGGTGTCGGCGGACGGCCTGATGGCCGCGTTCACCACCTTCGCGATGCGGGGCTTCGACGTGTCGACACAGATCCCGTTGCGGGCAAGCCTGTTCCGCGTTTCGGAGACGGAGCATGTCTTCGCGTTCTCGGTGCACCACATCTCGTCCGACGGAGTCTCGGCGGGGCCGTTGGCGCGGGATCTGATGGTGGCGTACCTGGCGCGGACCGAGGGTCAGGCCCCGACGTGGGCGCCGCTGACGGTGCAGTACGCAGACTTCGCGCTGTGGCAGCACGAGGTGCTCGGGTCGGAGGACGACCCGGAGTCGCTCGCGGCGGACCAGCTCGGCTACTGGGTCGAGCAGCTGGCCGGAGTGCCCGCGCTCCTGGAACTGCCAACGGACCGCCCGCGGCCGCAGGTGGCGTCGATGCGCGGTGCGCGCACCGACTTCACCGTCGACGCGGAGCTGCTGGGGCAGCTGACGGAGCTGGCTCGGGAGCGTCAGTCCACGCTGTTCATGGTGCTGCACGCGGCGCTGACGGTGCAGCTGGCCCGCCTGAGCGGGTCCACCGACATCACCGTCGGCAGCCCGATCGCCGGTCGGGGCGATGCCGCGCTCGACGACGTGGTCGGCATGTTCGTCAACACCCTGGTGCTCCGCACCCAGGTCGACCCGACCCTGACCTTCGTCGAGTTGCTGGCGCGGACCCGCGCGGTGGACCTGGCCGCGTTCGGCCACGCCGACGTACCGTTCGAGCGGGTCGTGGAGGTGGTGAACCCGCCTCGATCGCAGGCGCACCCACCGCTGGCCCAAGTGGCCCTGTCGCTCCAGAACCAGGGGTTGGCCTCCTTCGAGCTGCCGGGCATCGAGGTGTCGGCGCTCGAGGCGGACGCCGCCGTCGCGAAGATGGACCTCGAGCTGACCTTCCGGGAGAGTGCGGACGGCCTGGCCGGTTCGCTGACGTACGCGGCTGACCTGTTCGACGAGTCCACGGCGCGAGTCTTCGTCGAGCGCCTGCTGCGGTTGCTGGGATCGGTCGTCGCCGAACCGGCCGTGGTGGTCGGCGAGCTGGACCTGCTCGACGAGAGCGAGCGGGCGACCCTGGCGCAGCGCGCGCTCGCGCGACCGCTGCAGGCGCGACTGCTGCCGGAGATGCTCGCCGCCGGTGCGGCAGTGGACCCGCAGAAGGTCGCGCTGACCGCGAGCGGCACCGAGATGACCTACGCGGAGCTCGATGCGACGTCGAACCGGATTGCACGGCTGCTGATCTCGCGAGGAATCGGACCCGAGACCTTCGTGGCTCTTGCGTTCCCGCGGAGCCTCGAATCGGTGGTCGCGATGTGGGCGGTCGCCAAGAGTGGGGCTGCGTTCGTGCCGGTGGACCCGGCGCTGCCGACCGCGCGGATCGAGCACATCCTCACCGATTCCGGTGCGGCGCTCGGCCTGACGGTCGCAGGCGTCCACGAGGATCTGCCGGGCGCAACCGAGTGGCTCGAAATCGACGCCGCCCTGGCCGATGGACTGTCCGACGCACCGGTCACCGACCGGGACCGGACGGCGCCGCTGTCCGCCACCAACGTCGCGTACATGATCTACACCTCGGGCTCGACCGGCATGCCCAAGGGCGTGGTGGTCACCCACACCGGGCTGTCCGCCTTCTCGGCGGACGCCCACCCCGAGATGGTCATCACCGCCGCCTCTCGCGTGCTGCGACTGGCCTCGGCCAGCTTCGACGCGTCGATGTTCGAGATGCTGACGTCCTTCAGCACCGGCGCGACCATGGTGGTGGCGCCGCCGGAGGTCGTCGGTGGTGACGAACTCGCGGGGCTGGTGCGCGAGCAGCGGGTGAGCCATCTGATGAGCGCGCCCGCGGCGATGGGGACCATGCGCGCCGAGGACCTGCCCGACCTGGAGATGGTGGGCGTCGGCGGCGACGTCTGCCCGCCGGAGCTGGTCGCGCGGTTGGCGCCGGGACGACGGTTCTTCAACGGTTACGGCCCGACCGAGACCACCATCGTCGTCACGCTGACGGGGACGTTGGCCGCCGGTGACCCGATCACCATCGGCGCGCCGATCGGCGGCGTCGGTGCGGTGGTCCTCGACACTCGGCTGCGGCCGGTGCCGATCGGCGTGGTCGGTGAGCTCTATACGTCCGGAGCCGGGCTGGCGCGCGGCTACCACGACCGCGCCGAGCTCACCGCGGGCAAGTTCGTCGCCAACCCGTTCGGCGAGGCAGGCACGCGGATGTACGCGACCGGGGACCTGGTGCGCTGGACGTCCGACGGCGAGCTCGACTTCATGGGCCGCGCCGATTCGCAGGTCAAGCTTCGCGGTCTGCGGATCGAGCTCGGCGAGATCGAATCCGCCCTCCTGGCCTGCGCCGGGGTGGCACAGGCCGTGGTGACGGTGCACGAGGACCCGCACACCGGACAGCGTCTGCTCGGCTACGTCGTCGCCGACCCTGAGATCGCACTCGACCCGCAGGAACTGCGCACCCAGCTGTCGGGATCGATGCCGGCGTACATGGTGCCCGCCCAGGTGGTGGTCCTCGACGCGCTGCCGGTGACGGTCAACGGCAAGCTCGACCGAAAGGCGCTGCCGGTGCCTGCCTTCGAGGCCGTCGCCTACCGGGCGCCGTCGACGCCGATCGAGGAGATCGTGGCAGGCGTGTTCGCCGATGTGCTCGGGGTCGAACGCGTCGGGGTCGACGACGACTTCTTCGCCCTCGGTGGCAACTCGCTGATCGCCACCCAGGTGATCTCGCGGTTGGGTGCGGCGCTGGACGCGCAGGTGCCGGTCCGGGTGCTCTTCGAAGCGTCGACGGTCGGCGCGCTCGCAGTTGCGGTGGAGCGTCACGCAGGCGAGGGTGGGCGCCCCGCTCTGGTGGCGGGTCCTCGGCCGGAACGTATCCCGCTGTCACATGCACAGCAGCGGATGTGGTTCTTCAACCAGTTCGACACCAGTTCGCCCGCGTTCAACATCCCCCTGGTGGTGCGCCTGAGCGGCGCGCTGGACACCGCGGCGCTGCGCGCGGCCATTGCCGACGTGGTGGAGCGCCACGAGGCGCTGCGCACGGTCTTCCCGGACTCGGCGGAGGGACCGCAGCAGGTGATCCTGCCCGCTGCCGACGTGGTGCCGCGGCTCGAGCCGGAGCGCATCGACGAGGACCAGATGTGGTCTCGGATGATCGGGATCGTCGGCGGCGGGTTCGACGTCGCCGCGGCGGTCCCATTGCGCGCCGGTCTGTTCCAGCTCGACGAGGACGAGTTCGTGCTCGCCATCGTCCTGCACCACATTTCCAGCGACGGTGGGTCCATGGCGCCCATGTCGAGGGACATACTCGTCGCCTACGAGGCGCGACGCATGGGCCTCGAGCCCGGTTGGGCGCCATTGGCGGTGCAGTACGCGGACTATGCGCTGTGGCAGCGAGCGTTGCTCGGCGATCAGGACGATCCGAACAGTTTGTCCGCCAAGCAGATCGGTTACTGGACAAAGCACCTCGACGGCGCTCCCGACCTGTTGGAGCTCCCGACCGACCGGCCGCGCCCCGCGGTCGCGTCGAACCGCGGCGGCTACGTCGACTTCGTGCTGTCCGCGGATCTCGCGGATCGGATCGACCGTCTGGCCAGGGAACACAACTCGACCTTCTTCATGGTGGCTCATGCCGCACTCGCGGTGCTGTTGTCGAGGCTCTCCGGCAGCGACGACATCGTGATCGGAGTGCAGGTCGCCGGCCGAGGTGAGGAGGCCCTCGACGACCTGATCGGCATGTTCGGCAACACGTTGGTGCTGCGCAACCGGGTCGAGGCCGCGACAGCGTTCACCGACTTCCTGGACGAGGTCCGCGCGAACGACATCGACGGTTTCGCCCACGCCGACACCCAGGTCGAGCAGTTGATCGAGGTGCTCAACCCGAGGCGGTCGACCGCCTACTCGGCGCTGTTCCAGGTACTGCTCGTGGTGCAGAACTTCGCCCGAGCGGAGGTCACGCTGCCCGGGCTGACGGTTACCCCGGTCGACGCGGTTCCCGACGGGGCGAAGCTGGACCTTCAAGTGACGCTCTCGACCGAGTTCGACCAGGAGGCGCGACGCACCGGGATCCGGGGGTGTTCAACTACGCGCGTGACCTCTTCGACGAGTCGACGGTGGTCGGCTTCACGGAGAAGTTCACCGCGATCCTCGAGGCGGTCACCAAGGACGCCACGATGAGTGTCGACGCGATCGAACTGCGCAGCGACACGGAACGTTCCGAGATGGAGCGCTGGAACGAGACCGATGTCGTCGTACCCGCAGTCACGCTGGTCGATGCCTTCGAGGCGCAGGTCGAACGCACGCCCGATGCGACTGCGCTGCTCTTCGGCGAGCAGGAGCTGACCTACCGGGAGTTCGACCGCGAGGCGAACAGGCTGGCGCGCCACCTGGTCTCGATCGGCGTCGGGCCCGAGACGCTGGTCGGGCTCGGCATGTATCGCTCGGTCGACCTGATGGTGGCCATGTACGCCATCCTCAAGGCAGGCGGCGGCTACCTGCCCATCGATCCGGAGCATCCGGACGAGCGCACCGAGTACGTCGTGGCGACCGCGAATCCGGTTGTGGTGCTGTCGAGATCGCAGGACGCCGGTGACCTGCCGGCCTCGGTCGACGTGATGGAGATCGACAGGCTCGACCTGTCCGGCTTCGCCGACACCGCGCTGACGGATGTGGATCGTCTCCGACCGTTGCGGCCTGCCAACGTCGCGTACGCGATGTTCACGTCGGGGTCCACCGGCCGACCGAAGGGCGTGACCGTCACACACGGTTCGGTGGTGAACCAGATCGCCTGGATGCAGGGCCAGTACCCTCTCGGTCCGTCCGACACCGTGCTCCAGAAGGCCCCCGTCACCTTCGACGTGTCGGTGTGGGAGCTGTTCATGCCCCTGCAGGTGGGTGCCCGCACGGTGATCGCGAAGCCGGGCGGACACCGGGACCCCGAGTACCTGGTGGCCGTCGCCGAGGAACGGTCGGTCACGATCATGGAGTTCGTGCCGTCGATGCTCGACGTCTTCCTCGCCGATCCGCAGCTGCAGCTGCCCGCGTCGCTTCGGTACGTCCTCGCCGGTGGTGAGGAACTCCCTGCCGAGCTGGCTCGGCGCTTCGCGGCCCGGTCCATCGCCGTGCTCGACAACACCTACGGACCCACCGAGGTCACCGTGACCTCGACCGCGTACCGGATCGGGCCCGACGTCGGTGCGGTGGTGCCCATCGGTCGCGGGGTGTGGAACACCAGGGCGCATGTGCTCGACTCACGGCTGAGGCCGGTGCCGGTCGGCGTGCCGGGTGAGCTCTACCTGGCAGGCGCGCAGCTGGCCCGCGGCTATCACGACCGGGCGGACCTGACCGCGGAACGGTTCGTCGCCGATCCGTGCGGTGGTCCCGGTGAGCGCCTGTACCGAACCGGCGACCTCGTCCGGTGGAACTCAGGCGGCGAGCTGGAATTCCTCGGCCGCACCGACTTCCAGGTGAAGCTGCGCGGACTGCGGATCGAACTCGGCGAGATCGAGGCCGCGCTGGTGGCGGACCCGACGGTGCGGGCGGCGGTGGTCGTCGTGCACTCGGGGACCTCTGGCCAGCAGCTGATCGGCTATGTGGTCGGTGAGGGCGAGATCGACACCGCGGCGCTTCGCCAGGGTGTGTCCACGGCACTCCCGTCGTACATGATCCCGGAGACGATCATGGTGCTCGACGAGTTCCCGCTCAGCGCGAACGGCAAGCTGGAGCGTCGGGCGCTGCCGGTTCCTGAGATTGCGGCACGCGAGTACCGGGCCCCCGTGTCCGCCACGGAGCAGGCGGTCGCGGCGGTGTTCGCGGAGCTCCTCGGTGTCGAGCGAGTGGGGTTGGACGACAACTTCTTCGAGCTCGGTGGCAATTCGCTGATCGGCATGCGGGTGGTCGGTCGGCTGCGGACCGACCTCGAGACCGTGGTCCAGCTGCCGTGGCTGTTCTCCGATGCCACCCCGGAGGCGTTGGCCCGGCAGATCGAGCGTGGCGCCGACGACGTCATCGGGCATGCATTCGACATGCTGTTCCCGATCCGCGCGGCGGGGTCGAAGCCGCCGGTGTTCTGTGTCCACCCGATCATCGGGCTGGCGTGGTGCTACGTGGGAATGGCCCAGTACATCGATGCGGACCGTCCGATCTACGGCCTGCAGACCCCGGCGGCACAGGGCGACGGTGAGCTGCCCGGTTCGATCGAGGCAGTCGCCGAGCTCTACCTCCGCGAGATCCGTCGGGTGCAGCCGTCCGGCCCCTATCGCCTGCTCGGGTGGTCGCTCGGTGGCACGATCAGCCATGCGATCGCGGTGCAACTGCAGGAACAGGGCGAGACGGTCGAACTGCTGGCGATGCTCGACAGCTTCACCGCGGAGACCCTGCCGACCGCGCCGAACGGCACGGTGACCATGGCCGAGGTCCTCAGCGGCATGGGAATGGACGGAGTCGGCGATCAGCTGGTCACGGACGTCACCGAGTCCCAAGCGGTGGCCATGTTCAGTCAGCTGACCGGGCAGAGCGAGGAGCAGGCCGCCGAGGTCGTCGGGCGCCTGCTCGCGGCTGCCCAGCACAATTCGGGCCTCACGGCGTCGTACCGGCCAGGAGTGTTCGAGGGCGATCTGCTGTTCTTCACCGCGGCCGAGGACGACCCGACGGGTCGGCGCGCGGCCACCGGCTGGCAGTCGCACGTCAGTGGCGATGTCCGCAACCACCGCATCGCCAGCACCCACTGGGGCATGATGTCGCCGGCCGCGCTGAGCGTCGTCGGACCCGTCCTGAAGGAGCACACCGTCGGGAACCGGGCACGGTAGAAGGGGGCCAGGTCGGGACATGAAATCGCCCACCGACACCGCGATCGCGGTGTCGGTGGGCGATGACTTCTGTGGGTGGGGCTCGAGTTCAGGTGGCCGGGGTGGCTGACCAGAGCTCGGAGATGCCGACACCGACCTCGCCGAGCAGTCGGCGGACCAACGGCAGGCCGATGCCGATCACGCTGGACGGGTCGCCCTCGATCCGGTCGATGAACCAGCCACCGAGTCCGTCGAGCGTGAACGCGCCCGCGACCTGCATGGGCTCGCCGGACTCGAGGTAGGCCTCGAGATCATCCCCGGACGGGGTCCCGAAGTGCACGATCGTCGCGCTGTCCGCGCTGGCCTCGCCGACGGTCACCCCGTCGCGCACCCGCAGCACGCAGTGCCCGGTGAGCAGGGTGCCGCTGCGACCCATCATCGAACGCCAGCGGGCCCTCGCCACGTCGGCGGTGTGCGGCTTGCCCTGCAGGGTGCCGTCGATCAGCAGCATCGAATCGCAGCCGATCACCACCGCGTCGGCGGAGACCTCTGCGGGCAGCTCGGGGAGCACGGCGGTGGCCTTCGCCCGCGCGAGCTCGGTGACCACCCGGGATGGCGCTGCCGAGGGGCCGAGCGCTTCCTGCACCGCGTCCTCGTCGACTCCGGAGACCAGTACAAATGGCTCGACCCCGGCCTTGCGCAGCACGGTCAACCGTGCCGGCGAGGCCGAGGCCAGAACGAGCGTGGTCACCGACGGTTCGAGTACGCGTACGGGGACAGGGGGGCGGCGCCCCGGTGCATGCCGGCGGGGTCGCCCCACCGCTCGGCCGGACGGGTGTCGGCCGGTGCTTCCTCGCCGCCTGCAGCGGCGGCGAAGACGGTCACCAGAGCCGCCACCTCGATGTCGGTCGGTGCGCCCTTGACCACCTTGATGACCGGCAATTCAGAGCCCTTGCTGTCGGCAGCCACGACCTCGACCGTAGCGGAGTCGATGGCCTCCGCGGCTGCGGAGAGCACCTCGACGTCTTCGAGTGTCGTTTCCCTCGTCGCTGTCATAGCGGGATGTTCCCATGCTTCTTGGGCGGAAGGGAAACCTGCTTGCGTTCGAGCAGGCGAAGGGCCGCCACGATCTGACCGCGGGTGTGCGACGGCGGGATGACTGCGTCGATGTAACCGCGCTCGGCCGCGACGTACGGGTTCACCAGAGTGTCCTCGTACTCGTTCTGGAGCTTGAGGCGCAGCGCGTCGACGTCGGCGCCCGAGGCCTCGGCCTCCTTGAGCTGCTTGCGGTAGACGAAGCCGACGGCGCCGGAGGCACCCATGACCGCGATCTGCGCGCTCGGCCAGGCCAGGTTCAGGTCGGCGCCCATGTGCTTGGAGCCCATCACGTCGTACGCGCCGCCGTACGCCTTGCGGGTGATGACGGTGATCTTGCCGACCGTGGCCTCGCCGTACGCGTAGAGCAGCTTCGCGCCGCGGCGGATGATGCCGTTGTACTCCTGCTCGGTGCCGGGCAGGAAGCCGGGCACGTCGACCAGGGTGATGATCGGGACGTTGAAGGCGTCGCAGGTGCGCACGAAGCGGGCGGCCTTCTCGGAGGCGTTGATGTCGAGGCAGCCGGCGAACTGGGTGGGCTGGTTCGCGACGATGCCGACGCTGCGGCCGTCGACGCGACCGAAGCCACAGATGATGTTCGCGGCACGCTCGGCCTGGACCTCGAGGAACTCGTCGTCGTCGAGGATGCGCCGGATGACCTCGTGCATGTCGTACGGCTGGTTCGGCGAGTCCGGGATCAGGGTGTCGAGCTCGATGTCCTCGGAGGTCAGCGAGTCCTCGATGGAGCCGACGATCGGGTCCGACGGGGCCAGTCGCGGCGCGGCGGCCTGGTTGTTGCTCGGCAGGTAGCTGAGCAGGTCCTTGACGTAGTCGAGGGCGTCCTGCTCGCCGGAGGCGACGTAGTGGGCCACACCGGACTTGACCATGTGGGTGTGGGCGCCGCCCAGGTCCTCCATGGTGACGTCCTCGCCGGTGACGGTCTTGATCACGTCGGGGCCGGTGACGAACATCTGGCTGGTCTGGTCGACCATCACGACGAAGTCGGTCAGCGCGGGGAGTAGACGTGGCCACCAGCGGCCGGGCCCATGATCAGCGAGATCTGCGGGATGACGCCGGAGGCCTGCACGTTGCGGTGGAAGATCTCGCCGTAGAGGCCGAGCGAGACCACGCCCTCCTGGATTCGGGCGCCCGCGCCCTCGTTGATGCCGACGAGCGGGCGGCCGGTCTTGAGTGCCAGGTCCATGACCTTGACGATCTTCTCGCCGTAGATCTCGCCGAGGCTGCCGCCGAACACGGTGGCGTCCTGGGAGAAGACGCACACGTCGCGGCCGTCGATGGTGCCGTAGCCGGTCACCACGCCGTCGCCGAACGGGCGGTTGTCGGCGAGACCGAAGTTCACGCTCCGGTGCCGGGCGAGAGCGTCGAGCTCTACGAAGGAGCCCTCGTCGAGCAGCGCGGTGATGCGCTCACGGGCGGTCAGCTTGCCCTTCGCGTGCACCCGCTCGACGGCGGCTTCGCCGCTGGGGTACTTCGCCTCTTCCTGGCGTCTGCGCAGGTCGGCGAGCTTTCCAGCCGTCGTGTGGATATCAGGGGTGTTTGTCGCCTCTGGCGCAGTGGGCTCCTGGACACTGGTCATGAGGACAGAGCTTATCCAGCCGGTCTCGGTGCGTGTTGACCGAGGTCAGGTTGCGTTCAATCATTGAACCCAAGCTACTGGCCAGTACGAAATTGTGATCCCCGCCGCAGCGGGCGGAGCCCATAGTCTGATCGGCATGTACACCGATCTGAATCGGCCCCCGCTCGTCGCCGACGCACTGCGCAGAGCGCTGGTGCGCGAGTCTCCCGGCGGCGACCCCGATGCCTTCTACTCGAGTCTCGACGTCGTCACCGAGACCGGTTCGACGAACGCCGACCTGTTGGCCAGGGCGGCGGACTCCGCCCTCGACCGTGCGGTGCTGATCTCGGAGTTCCAGGACCACGGCCGGGGCAGGCACGCCCGCTCCTGGGTGGCGCCGCCGAGGTCGGCCGTATCCGTCTCGGTGTTGCTGCGGATGCCGGGGATCGATCCCGCCGATCTGGGCTGGCTCCCGCTGCTCGCAGGCGTCGCGGTGGTCGATGCCATGCGATCGGTCGCCGAGGTGGATGCCGTGCTCAAGTGGCCGAACGACGTCCTGATCGGTGGCAAGAAGGTGGCGGGCATCCTCGCCGAGGTCGCCGCGACCGCACCGATCCCGTCGGTCGTGCTCGGAATCGGGCTGAACGTCAGCCTCACCGAGTCGGAGCTGCCGGTGCCGACCGCCACCTCGCTCGCGCTCGCGGGTGCCGCAACCACCGACCGGGACACCGTGGTGCGCGCACTGCTCCGCGCGCTGGCGACGGAGTGGACGAAATGGCACCGGAATGGTTGGGACACAAAGGCGCTCGCCGAGTCGTACCGGGATCGCTGCGCCACGATCGGGCAGCGAGTCCGCGCGGAACTGCCGGGCGGCGGCGAACTGCTGGGCACCGCGAGCGGGATCGATGCACAGGGCCGGATCGTGATCAGCCCGGACGGCGGCAGGGAACCGGTCGCGGTCTCGGCAGGCGACATCACGCACCTGCGCCCGCAGGAATGACGAAAGAGGGTGCGGGCCGATGGCCCGCACCCTCTTCAGCACTGCGTCGTGGCTAGTCGTTGTCCCACGTCGCGATGGCCCAGATGACGACCACGTCGAGGGCGATGATCAGGATCGACCACCACGGGTAGTAGGGCAGCCACATGAAGTTGGCGATGATCGAGAGGGCGGCCAGGAAGATACCCGCGATCCGCGCCCAGGTCGCACCGGTGAGCAGGCCGAAGCCGGTCAGCGCGATGAGGAGTCCCACGATGAGGTGAATCCAGCCCCAGCCCGTGGTGTTGAGCGCGTAGGAGTACTCCGGCCCGACGATCAGGACGCTGTCCTTGGCGAGCGCGGAGATTCCCTGGAAGACCTGGAGGATGCCCACGGTCAGCAGCAGGACCGCCGCCGCGATCGAGCCTCCGGCCGCGAATCCCTGCTTGACGCTGTTGTCCGCGCGGTTTGCCGTCATAGCTGTTCCTCTCTCAGATATGGGAGTGGTGCTTCGACAAGCAGTGTGAGTCCCGTCGGGCACTCGTGCCTCATCCGTCGTGGGTGAAGCGTGTACGGCGCGGTCGGTGCGACCCTCACTGCGAACGACTGTGAGATCGAGGAAGGACAGCAATGACGAGCTATCCGGGAGAGCCGGGCATGTCCGGCACCCCAGGGACGCCAACGCGCGGCATCGCCGGGGGCAAGTTCTGGGCGGGTGCAGCCGCGGCCGCGCTGGTCACCGCGCTCAGCGCGTTGGTGGCCACGGTGATTCTCCGGGTCTTCGACCTGATGCCGCTCTCGCCGAACTGGTTGCCCGAGACCACCGTCGCGGTCCGTTTCGCCATCCTCGGGTTCATCGGGGCGCTCATCGCCGCCGGGCTGCTCTACGTGTTGCTGCTGACCACTCCGGGTGGCGACTCGTTCTTCGGCTGGATCGTCGGCCTGGTCACCCTGGCCATGGCCGTCGTGCCCTTCGCCTACGACGCGGTGATGGGTGACCGGATCGCCACGAGTCTGGTTCACCTCGCCATAGGCCTGCCGATCCTCGGCCTGTTGCCAGGCGTCGCCGATCGAGCCGCGGTGTGGAAATGAGTCGATCAGTCGCCACCGCCACCGCCACCGCCGCCGCGCCCGCATCCGCTCCGCCGTCCCCGGTGCCCGCCTCGACCTTGCCGCGCGGGCTGATCGTGCTGCTCGGCCTCGCGGGCGCCGTGGTCGCGATCGCAGGCACCAAGGCCTTTGCCGGGATCATCGGGCCGGTGTTCCTGGCACTGATGTTGGTGGTGGGTGTGCAGCCGCTGGGCGACTGGCTGCAGCGCAAGGGCGCACCCAAATGGGTCGCGGTGATCTCGACGCTGACGGCCGTCTACCTGATCCTGCTCGGTCTGGTCGCGGCGCTCGTCGTCTCGATCGCCCAGCTGGCCACGCTGCTGCCGCAGTACACCGACAAGGCCGACGAGCTGATCGCCAACGTGCAGGATCAGTTCGCCCAGATGAACATCGGTTCAGAACAGGTGGAGAAGGCGCTGTCGAGCATCGATCTCGGCAAGATCATCGGACTGGTCGACGACGTGTTGCTCGGGCTGCTGGGTGTCTTCTCGAATCTCTTCTTCATCCTGGCCCTGCTGATCTTCATGGCGATGGACGCGAGTTCGTTCGGCGAGCGGATGCGCGCGGTGGCCTACTCCCGCGCGGACATCGCCTACGCGTTCTCCTCCTTCGCCAGCGGTACCCGCAGCTACCTCATCGTGTCGACGGTGTTCGGCCTCATCGTCGCCGTGATCGACGCAGGCGCGCTCTGGGCCATGGGCATTCCGCTGCCGATCCTGTGGGGACTGCTCTCCTTCATCACCAACTACATCCCGAACATCGGGTTCGTGATCGGTGTGATCCCGCCAGCGCTGATCGCACTGTTGGAGGGCGGTCCGACGCTGATGCTGTGGGTGATCGTCGTCTACAGCGTCATCAACGTGATCATCCAGTCGGTGATCCAGCCCAAGTTCGTCGGCGAGGCCGTCGGGTTGTCGGTGACGCTCACGTTCTTGGCGTTGGTGTTCTGGGGATGGGTGATCGGGCCACTCGGCGCGCTGCTCGCCATTCCGATGACGCTGCTGGCCAAGGCGCTCCTGCTCGACATCGATCCGTCGACCAGGTGGGCCAACGCCCTGATCGCGGGCTCCCCGCCGACCGCGGATGAGCTGGCGACGGCCGAAGCCGAGGCCGCGAAGAAGACGGCGGAACTGCAGGCGGAGGCCGAATCCGCGGTCGAGGATGCGGTCGAAACCGAAGTCGTGGGTGCGGTCGGGGACGCGAAGTAGTCGATACGCTTTCCTGATGGGATATCCGGAGGACGCCCTCGCCACGGACGAGGAGCTGCTGCTGCACCGACACCCGCATTGGAAGATGCTGGTGTTGCCCGCGTTGACGTTCATCGTGGCGACGGCGCTCGCCGGGTTCGCGCTCGGACTCGCCCAGGACCGGCTCGACGGGACCGCCCGCTCCGTCGCGCTGATCGTGGTTGCGGTGGCCTGGGTCGGGATCGTCGGGTGGCGTTGTGTCGGACCGCTGTTGAGGTGGAAGTTCACCCACTTCATCGTCACGGACCGACGGGTCCTGATCCGGCACGGCGTGATCACCCACACCGGGATCGACATCCCGATGGGGCGGATCAGCAACGTGCAGTTCCGACACGGACTGATCGACCGGATGCTGCGGACCGGCACGCTGGTGATCGCGTCGGCGGCCGACGATCCGCTGGAGTTCGACGACATCCCGGATGTGCAGCGGGTGCATTCGCTTCTCTATCACCAGGTGTTCGACGCGATGAATCTCGATTCCGGTCCGCCGACGGAGTACGGTGGGGCCGCTCCGTAGGCTGGGGTCGTGACAGCCGTACTGCTTGCCGAAGACGACGAGGCCATCGCCGCCCCGCTCTCCCGTGCCCTTGGCCGTGAGGGCTACACGGTCACGGTCGAACCGACCGGTCCCGGGACCCTCGAGCTCGCTCTGAGCGGGTCGTTCGATCTGCTGGTTCTCGACCTCGGCCTGCCCGGCATGGACGGGCTGGAGGTGTGCAGGCAACTACGCGCGGGCGGCTCCGACCTCGCGGTACTGATGCTGACGGCGCGCACCGACGAGGTGGACTTCGTTGTGGGCCTCGACGCGGGCGCCGACGACTACGTCGGCAAGCCGTTCCGGCTGGCCGAGCTGATGGCGCGGGTTCGCGCGCTGATGCGCCGCCGCGGCGGCTCCGAGGACACCACCATCGCGGTGGGTGACATCAGGCTCGAACCTGCCGCCAGGCGCGTGCTGGTCGGCGGCTCCGAGGTCATCCTCGCGAACAAGGAATACGAGCTGCTCAAGGTCCTGCTCGACCGGGCGGGCGAGGTGGTCTCACGCGACGTCATCCTGCAGGAGGTGTGGGGTGACGCGGATCTGCGCGGCTCCAAGACCCTCGACATGCACATGTCGTGGCTGCGCAGGAAGATCGGCGACGAGGGTCCTGTCGCCGAGCGGCGCATCGCGACCGTGCGGGGCGTCGGCTTCCGGCTGAACACGTAGCCGGACGCAGACGTGCGCCGCCGAATCCTGCTCTCCATCCTGGCCGTCGTCATCCTCATCGCGCTCCTGCTGGGGCTGCCGTTGATGTACACCGCCTGGTTGTGGGTCGAGGACCTCACACGGAGCGATCTGCAGGCCAGGCTGGACCGGATGGCGGCGGAGATCGTCTCGCAGGAGGGCGAGCAGGGCGTGATCGTGGACGGTCTCGACACGGCGCCGCTGCGGCTGGTGGTCCCCGCAGGCGCCAAACTCACGGTGATCTATCCGACCCCGGGCGATCACGAGGTGCAGATCGACATCGGCGAGCCCGCGGTCGAGCAGCCCCTGATCGAGTCGCTCTCCATGGGCCGCTCTGGTTCGTTGCGGCTGGAGGCGCCGTCGGATTCGATGCGATCGCTCCAGCAGCAGGCGGTCGGGGCTGTCGCATTGGTGGTGTTGGCCTCACTCGGCGCGGGCGCGGCGGTGGCGACGGTGACCGCCAGACGGCTCGCGGATCCTCTGCGGGACGTCGCGGACCGCGCCGCCCGGCTGGCGGAGGGCGACTTCCGCAAGGACCCGCGCAGGCACGGGATCGCCGAACTGGACCGGGTGTCCGACGTGCTCGACGCGGTCACCGTCGAGATCTCCGGGCGGTTGCAGCGCGAGCGGGCGCTGGTCGGCGACGTCTCCCATCAGCTCCGCAGCCGGCTCACCGCGGTGCGGCTGCGGCTCGACGAGTTGTCGGTGCACCCGGATCCCGCGGTGGTCGATGAGGCGACCGAGGCGTTGGGACAGGTGGACCGGCTGACGGTGGCGATCGACGAGCTGGTGCGGTCGTCTCGGATGGCAGCCGAGCTCCCGGAACCCGTCGC
Source organism: Rhodococcus sp. MTM3W5.2 (assembly GCF_001984015.1). Classification (NCBI taxonomy): domain Bacteria; kingdom Bacillati; phylum Actinomycetota; class Actinomycetes; order Mycobacteriales; family Nocardiaceae; genus Rhodococcus; species Rhodococcus sp. MTM3W5.2. The sequence continues at coordinate 1,760,051 of NZ_CP019572.1, forward strand.
GGTGGTCCGGGAGCTCGCCGGGGTCGTTTCCGACTGGCAGCGGCCCTACCGGGACGCGGGCCGGGACCTGGTGCTGCGGGGCGAGGCCGCGGTGATGTCGACGGCAAGGTCCTCGCGACTGCGCGAGTCCGTGTCCGTGCTGGTCGACAACGCACTCATGCACGGCGGTGGCACCTGCACCGTGGCCGTCCGGTCGGTGCCGGGGACGGCGGAGCACGAGGCGATGGTCTGTGTGGAGGTCGGCGACGAGGGCGAGGGCGTCAGCGACGAACTGGCCCCGCACATCTTCGACCGCGGGTTCTCCGGCGGCGGATCGACGGGCGTCGGGCTGGCATTGGCCAGGGCCCTGGTCGAGGCGGACGGCGGCCGGCTCGATCTCCAGCGCAGGCGACCCGCGCTGTTCGCGGCGTTCCTGCCGATGGCGCCCGATGCGGAGCCGCGTTAGCGGGCTAGCTGTGTCCGAGCTCTTCCTCGGCGAGTTCCTCGGGCGTCGGGTCGAAGCCGGTGGACCCGGCCGCCGCACCCCTGGCGTTCTCCTCGGGGAACGCGAACCGGCGCAGCGCCCAGAATCGGAAGACCATCTGCAGCACGTTGCCGATGACGTAGTTGAGGATGAAGTCGACGATCACCAGCGTGGTCAGGCTCGCCGTTGCCCGGAAGTCGAAGACATTGTTGGCGATGAACAGCGGCGCCGCGGCGATGACGACGCCGATGCCGCTGATGGTGAAGAACAGCAAGGCCTCGTGGTGGCGCTCGCGGCCGCCGCGGTTCTTGAAGGACCATTCCCGGTTGAGGATGTAGCTCAAGATCGTGGCCATCACGCCGGAGATGATCTTGGCGACGACGGGCTTCTGTTCGAGAATGGTCAGGCTCAGCGAATAGAAGATCGCGAGGTCGAAGACCATGGTCGTGCCGCCGACGATCGCGAACTTGATCAGCTCGTGATGGCGAAGGACCACGTCCCGGAAGGGCTGGGGTACGCGGCTGACCGCCTGATCGACTAAAGACACAACGACTGAGTGTACGAAAGAGGACGCCGATCCGACGAACTGACACTCCGATCGTGGGTTCGGAGGCCGTCATGACACCATTGACTGCCGTGAGCGTCGATTCCGGATCCCAGCACCGCCCAAGCACCCCCCGCGGCCCGAATGCCGGATTGCCGGTGGTCGCGATGATCGGCGGCGGGCAGTTGGCCCGGATGACCCATCAGGCCGCCATCGAACTCGGTCAGTGCCTCCGGGTGCTCTCAGGCGGCCCCGACGAGCCGGCCGCCAAGGTGTGCGCGGATGTCGTGATCGGCAGCCACACCGACCTCGACGCGCTCCGGGAGGTCGCGGCCGGGGCCAGCGCCCTGACCTTCGACCACGAGCACGTCCCGACCGAGCATCTCGAGGTCCTCGTCGCGGAGGGCGTGAACGTCCAGCCGCCGCCGCAGGCGTTGATCTACGCGCAGGACAAGCTCGCCATGCGGCGCAAGCTCGCGGAGCTGGGCGCGCCCGTGCCCGCGTTCGCGGAGATCACCTGGGCGGGCGACGTCGTGCGATTCGGCGACGAGCACAACTGGCAGATCGTGATCAAGGCGGTTCGGGGCGGCTACGACGGGCGCGGCGTGTGGATGCCGGCCGATTCCGACGAGGCCGAGGCCATCGTGACAGAGCAGCTCGACAAGGGCGTCGCCCTCATGGTCGAGCAGAAGGTGTCGATGCGGCGGGAGCTGTCCGCGATGGTCGCGCGATCGCCGTTCGGGCAGGGTGCGACCTGGCCGGTCGTGGAGACGGTGCAGCGCGACGGGCAGTGCGCGGTGGTGATCGCCCCTGCCCCCGAGCTGTCCGACTCACTCGCCATGGAGGCCGAGCAGATGGCGCTGCGCATCTCCGCCGAACTGGGCGTCGTCGGGTCGATGGCGGTGGAGCTGTTCGAGACCACCGACGGGCGGCTGGTGGTGAACGAGCTGGCGATGCGGCCGCACAATTCCGGGCACTGGACCCAGGACGGGGCGCGGACGTCGCAGTTCGAGCAGCACCTGCGTGCGGTGCTCGACTACCCGCTCGGCGACACGGCGCCGATCGCGCCGGTCACCGTGATGGCGAACGTGCTTGGCGCGGAGTCGGCCCCGGAGATGAGCATGGACGAGCGCCTGCATCACCTGTTCGCCCGGATGCCCGACGCGAAGGTGCACCTCTACGACAAGGGCGAGCGGCCTGCCCGCAAGATCGGACACGTCAACGTGGTCGGCGGCGCGCAGGGCTCGATCGCCGACGAGGCGTACGTCGCGGCGGTACGTGAGCGGGCCGAGCGGGCGGCACACTGGCTCTCGCACGGGGAATGGACCGACGGATGGGATGTGCACGGTGAGTGATTCGAATGGGCCCGTTGTCGGCCTGATCATGGGTAGCGACTCGGACTGGCCGACGATGGAGGCGGCCGCCGAGGCCCTCGCCGAGTTCGGGATCCGGTTCGAGGTCGGTGTCGTCTCGGCGCACCGGACCCCGCAGCGGATGCTCGACTACGCCCGTGAGGCCGCCGATCGCGGTATCAAGGTGATCATCGCGGGCGCGGGTGGGGCGGCGCACCTGCCGGGCATGGTCGCGTCGGCGACGCCGCTCCCGGTGATCGGCGTGCCCGTACCGCTCAAGTACCTCGACGGCATGGATTCGCTTCTGTCGATCGTGCAGATGCCCGCGGGCGTGCCGGTCGCGACGGTGTCGATCGGTGGCGCGCGCAACGCTGGGTTGCTGGCGGCGCGGATCCTCGGCGCCTCGGACCCCGCGCTGCGTGCGGCGATGGCGACGTTCCAGGCCGGACTCGAGGCGATGGTGCTGGAGAAGGACGCGGCGCTTCGCTCGAAGCTGCTGGACTGAGAGTTCTGCGAATCGGCTCACCCGAGCGGATCTCCCGGGGTTAAATGGCGTCGTCCGGATTACGTTTGACGCTGTAACGAATCCCTCAGGGAGTGTCCTCATGCCTGCGCCGCTTGACGAATACCCGATCCATCAGACACCGCTCTCGATGGCCCGGGTCGCCTCCAGTGACAAGAACTTCTACGACCGGTCCTATTTCAACGCGATCGACACCCAGGGTGAGCTGTTCCTGGTGAGCGGCTTCGGTGTGTACCCGAACCTCGGTGTCACCGACGCGTTCGCCACCATCCGCAAGGGTGAGCGGCAGTGGGCGGTCAAGTTCTCCGATGCGCTCGAGGAGCGTTCGATGGATCTCGCCGTCGGCGGGTATCGGATCGAGGTGCTCGAGCCGCTGCGCAGGCTGCGGATGGTCTGTGAGGGCGACGGCGAGGGCGGACTCGGGTTCGACCTCACGTGGGAGGGTTCCGGCCCCGCGATCTCGGAGCAGCCGCACCTGTTGATGAGCAAGTTCCGGCCGACCCTGGACGCGAGTCGTTTCGCGCAGACCGGCACGTGGGCCGGCGTGCTGTCGGTCGACGGCGAGGACGTCGTGGTGAGCCCGGATCGCTGGATCGGCAGCCGTGATCGGTCCTGGGGCATCCGTCCGGTCGGCGACGGGGACCCGGCCGGCCGGCTCGCCGACGAGCCGTCCGAGGGCTTCTGGTGGATGTACGTGCCGCTGCGTTTCGACGATTTCTCGATCATCGTGATCCTGCAGGAGAACCCCGACGGCTACCGGACGCTGAACGATGCGACCCGGGTGTGGAACGACGGCCGGATCGAGCAGCTCGGCTGGCCGCGCTATGACATCAAGTACCACCCCGGCACCCGCAGGCCCTTCGCGGCGACGCTGCACCTGACCGCATCCGACGGCAGCCCGCTGACCGTCGAGGTGACCCCGCGCGACGGTCTCGCGTTGCATGTCGGTGCCGGATACGGCGGCGACCCGGAGTGGACGCACGGGCAATGGCGCGGCCGCAACTGGAGTTCCCGGTCGGTGTACGACCTCACGGACCCCGCGATCGCGGCGCGAATTCCGTACGGCGTCAACGAGTATCCGTCCAGCGTCACCTGCAACGGTGTTCCGGGTGCAGGCATGTTCGAGCACGCGAGCATGGGCAGGCACGATCCGACCGGCTTCGCGGACTGGGGTTCGGTGGCGCCCTAGGCCGCTCCGCGGCCTGTGCGCGGTTGACGGGTGCAGGGACTCGTCAACCGCGCACGGGCGGCGCAGCCGCCTACGCTGTGCTCATGCCCGACGACACTGACCGCTTCCGTCTCCACGTGGTGTCGGAGGCGTTGCGGCTCTTCTCCGAGAAGGGCTACGAGGCGACCAGCGTCGACGAGATAGCCGAGGCGGCCGGCATCTCGCGTCGCACCTTCTTCCGGCAGTTCCGCTCCAAGGAAGACGTGGTGTTCGCCGACCACGAGATCCTGCTGGCCCAGGCGCAGGAGCACCTCGCCGCCGATCATGACGACCCGTGGGACGCGGTCTGCGACGCCGCGATGATCGTCTTCGAACGGTTCTCGCAGTGGAACGACATGGCGACCCGGCGTTACGCGGTGGTGCACGAGGTACCCGCGCTACGGGACCGGGAGATCGTCACCGGATTCCGGTACGAGCGATTGTTCGTCGACTACCTGCGCCGGGCGCTGCCCGGCGAGCCGGACCTGTCGATGGTGCAGTTCTCCGCCTCGGTGACCGCCACGCACAACTACCTCCTACGCCGGATGGTGCGCGACGGCGCCAGGACCACCTCCGAAGACCTGCGCGCGGCGTTGGCCGACATCAGGCGCGGCGTCGGCCGACGTGATGCCTCGGCGGCCGAGGGGGACGGCGAGATGGTGGTGGCGGTGTTCCCGCGCGGCACCGCTCCGCGCCGGGTGGCGGAGCTGCTGCGCCGCAGGCTCGAGGAGGACACGTAGAGCTTGGCACTCGGTGCCGCAGTGTGGCACGTCTAACCGGCTTCTTGTCGGGTTCGTGCGGTATGATTGCCCGTGAATGGCACTGAGTGCCGCGCCCCGAGACTTTCACGAGGAGCAACCAGATGGCTGGCAACCCCGACTTCGACCTGTTCAAGCTCGCCGACGAGCACGATGAGCTGCGGGCCGCGATCCGCGCGCTGTCGGAGAAGGAGATCGCGCCCTACGCGAAGGATGTCGACGAGAACTCCCGGTTCCCCGAGGAAGCTCTCAAGGCACTCGTCAACTCCGGCTTCAACGCGATCCACGTCCCTGAGGCCTATGACGGCCAGGGCGCCGATTCCGTGGCCACCTGCATCGTGATCGAGGAGGTGGCCCGCGTCTGCGGCTCGTCCTCGCTGATCCCCGCCGTCAACAAGCTCGGCACCATGGGCCTGATCCTCAACGGCTCGGAGGAGCTCAAGCAGCAGGTCCTCCCGTCGCTCGCCTCGGGCGAGGCGATGGCTTCCTACGCGCTCTCCGAGCGGGAGGCGGGCTCCGACGCCGCCAGCATGCGCACCCGCGCGAAGGCCGACGGTGACGACTGGATCCTCAACGGCTCCAAGTGCTGGATCACCAACGGCGGCAAGTCGACCTGGTACACCGTCATGGCCGTCACGGACCCCGACAAGGGCGCCAACGGCATCTCCTCCTTCATGGTGCACAAGGACGACGAGGGCTTCGTCGTCGGCCCGAAGGAGAAGAAGCTCGGCATCAAGGGCTCGCCCACCGCGGAGCTGTACTTCGAGAACTGTCGCATTCCCGGCGACCGCATCATCGGCGCGCCCGGCACCGGCTTCAAGACCGCTCTGCAGACCCTGGACCACACCCGCCCGACCATCGGTGCCCAGGCTGTCGGCCTGGCGCAGGGTGCGCTCGACGCGGCCCTCGCGTACACCAAGGACCGCAAGCAGTTCGGCAAGTCGATCTCCGACTTCCAGGCCGTGCAGTTCATGCTCGCCGACATGGCGATGAAGGTCGAGGCCGCTCGTCTGATGGTCTACACCTCGGCCGCCCGCGCCGAGCGCGGCGAGAAGAACCTCGGCTTCATCTCGGCCGCCGCCAAGTGCTTCGCCTCGGACGTCGCGATGGAGGTGACCACGGACGCCGTGCAGCTGTTCGGTGGCGCCGGCTACACCACCGACTTCCCGGTGGAGCGGATGATGCGCGACGCCAAGATCACCCAGATCTACGAGGGCACCAACCAGATTCAGCGAGTCGTGATGTCGCGCGCCCTGCTCAAGTGAGCTGACGCGTGCGTCGCCTCGTGGCCGGTGAGCTCGCTCACCGGCCACAGGTGTTTACCCTGGGGTCCATGCCCCGATTCCCGCTGAGTGAGCGCTGGTACCGCTGGAGCGCCGATCACGCCGTCGGGATCGATCGCACCGTCGCGGCGTTCTTCGCGCTCATCGGGGTGGCGGCGTCGGTCGCCGTCGGGTGGGTCGACGTGGTGATCGCGCTGGGACTCACGGTGCCGCTGGCCTGGCGCCGCATCCGGCCGGTCGCGGCCGCCGCGGTGGTCGCGTTCTTCTCGGTGGCGTATCTGATCATCTCGAGCGACCAGACCAATCTCGTCATGCCCGGCATCTGTGTTCCGATTGCGTTGTACGCACTCGCGGCATACGGACCGAGGTGGGCGAGCGGATGGGGTCTCGCGGCCGCCATCGTCGGAGTGATCGCGGCGGGCCTCCGGTATTTCGGAGGCGCCGAGTCCACGTGGCAGGCCCACGCTTTCCTGATCGCCTTCCTGATCGTGTACGTCACCGCGGTTTGGGCATTCGGCGACCTGCGCCGGGTGCGCAACCAGGAACTCGAGGGACTCACCGAGCGGGCCCGGCTGCTCGAACTCGAACGGGCTCAGGAGGCGGAGATCGCCGCCATCAACGAGCGCACCCGGATCGCGCGGGAGATGCACGACATCGTCGCGCACTCGCTGACCGTCGTGATCGCCCAGGCCGACGGTGGTCGATACAGCGCGGCCGCCGATCCCGCCGCGGCGGTCACGGCGCTGGAGACCATCTCCCAGACCGGGCGGCAGGCGCTGACGGACATGCGCGCGCTGCTGTCCGTGCTCCGTGAGGACCGGCCACGCGAGTACTCCTCGACGCCAGGGGTTTCGGATATCGATACGCTGATCGAAGAGGTCCGCAAGGGCGGCCTCGGCGTGCAGCTCACCACCGACGGGGAGCGGCGCGTGCTGTCCACGGGCGCCGAGCTGACGGCGTACCGGATCGTGCAGGAATCGCTGACCAACGTGCTCAAGCATGCGGGTCCCGCGGCCAGTGTCGAGGTCACCGAGCGCTGGACCGACGAGGCGCTGGAACTGACGGTCGTCGACGACGGCAGGGGAGCGTCCGGCGCCCTGGTCGCACCCTCTGCGGGAGGGCAGGGTGTGCTCGGGATGCGCGAACGGGCCGAGTTGTACGGCGGCAGCTTCGAGGCCGGGCCCGCCGCAGGCGGTGGCTACCGGGTGCACACCGCGCTGCCATATTCGAGAGGTGAATGACATGTCCGATGCCACAACGGGTCCGATCCGGATCGCGATCGTCGACGATCAGCAGCTGGTCCGAGCGGGCTTCCGGATGGTGATCGACTCCCAGCCCGACATGAGCGTCGAGGTCGAGGCCTCGGACGGCGAGCAGGCACTCCGTGAGCTCGCGCGCGTTCCGGTCGATGTGGTTCTGATGGACGTACAGATGCCGAACCTGGACGGCATCGAGGCCACCCGTCGCCTGACCGCGCTGGAGCACTCGCCGAAGGTGGTGGTGCTCACCACCTTCGACAACGACGAGTACGTGGTCGCCGCGATCTCCGCCGGTGCCAGCGGCTTCCTGCTCAAGGACGCGCAGCCGGAGGACCTGCTCGCGGCGCTGCGGACCGTGTACCGAGGGGACGCGGTGATCGCCGCGCGGTCGACCCGTCGGCTGCTCCAGCACGTGGGTCCGATGCTGGCAGGCGCGTCCACGGTCGAGCGCCCGCAACTGCCCGACGACCTGACGCCCCGTGAGGTGGAGGTGCTCGAGGCGATGGCGCACGGATTGTCCAACACCGAGATCGCGGAGAAGTTCTTCGTCTCCGAGGCGACCGTGAAGACGCACGTGGGCCGGGTGCTGGCGAAGACGGGATCGCGGGACCGGGTGCAGGCGGTGGTGTTCGCGTACCAGACCGGTCTGGTGCAGCCGGAGGATCTGCTCGGCGGGTAGCCCCGGCGCCAGGTCACACTCTGTGCGCACGATGCGCGAATCCTGGCGAGACATGCACGGACTGTGGGCTCAGTCCGGGTTGCCCGCACCTCAGACTTCCATCCACAAGCCGTGGCGTCTGCCCAGGGCGATGCCCACGACCATCAGGATGCGGGCGCGAGGGTCATGTCATGAATCCCTTCGGAGTACGCACCCGAGCCGAGTTGCTCGAGGCAGGCGTCAGCAGCAGCACCATCCACGATCGATGCCGCCGCGGTCGGTACACGCGCCTGGCGCCTGGCGTCTATTGCATCTGTGATCCGACCCCGCACGCCCTGTGCTCGGCAGCCGTCCTGTGGCAACCGACCGCGGTGCTGAGCCACCGAACGGCCGCCTGGGTGTGGAACATGCTTCCCGCCCCCACCGTCATCGAGGCCACTGTGCCCGCCCATGTCAGCGTGCGACCGCTGAGCTGGCTTCGGCTGTACAGACGAGCAGTGGCGAAGGAGAACGTCACTTCGGCATGGGCGATGCCGGTTGTGGATCCTGAACGCGCCATGCTGGATTCGGTGACGGTGTTGCCGCGGCGAGAGGCGGACGCCCTGGTCGATGCACACATCCGAACCAGTGTGAATGCCAGAAAGCTACAACAGATGTGTGATGGCGATGCCGGACGGAAGGGGGTCAGGGAGCAGCGCAGGCAACTGTATGCGGCCGCCGGCTGGGCGGCCTCCGAACCGGAGCGGCTGTTCGGCCGGGCGCTGGCCGCTCGTCGCTGCAAACTGGAACCGAACCATCCGGTGGGCAACTACTACTGCGACTTCGTCGACGAGCGCTCCCGGACGATCGTCGAGATCGACGGGCGCGAGTTCCACAGCGAACCAGAGGTGTTCCGGAGGGACAGGCGCCGTCAGAACCGGCTCGTTCTCGATGGCTGGCTGGTGCTGCGGTACGCGGCGCACGACGTCTACCAGCACCTTGACGAGATCGCGAACGAGACGGTGGCGGTCGTCAGGAAAAGACGGCGGACGCGGCCGGACTGAGCGCACATTCTGCGTACAACTCGACGGCATTCGCGCGTTCGGGCGACACAGTGTGAGAGTAATCCGGGCGCAGTCCTACCCAGGTATGACGCGGCCGCAGCGAGGATCCGTCCGCACGCCGACGCGCCGAGTGGGGTGTCGTTCGTAGCGTCGTGGACATGAATGCACCCACCATCACACGAACCGCCGCGGTCCGCGCCGTCGGCCTGAGCAAGAGCTACGGCGAGGGCGAAGCGGCCGTGCGCGCCCTCGACGGTGTGCACACCGAGTTCTTGGGCGCGGCCTTCACCGCGATCATGGGACCGTCGGGGTCGGGCAAGTCCACCCTGATGCACTGCCTGGCCGGGCTGGACACGGCGACCTCCGGGCTGGTGTACCTCGGGGACACCGAGCTGACCGGGATGAGCGACCGGGAGCTGACCGAATTGCGCCGTCACCGAATCGGATTCGTGTTCCAGGCCTTCAATCTTCTTCCGGTGCTCACCGCGGAGGAGAACATGCTCCTGCCCATGCGACTGGGCGGAGTTGACCCGGATCCGGAGTGGATGGCGGAGATCGTCGGACGACTGGGTCTCACCGAACGCCTCGGACACCTGCCGCACGAGCTGTCCGGCGGCCAGCAGCAGCGCGTCGCGGTCGCCAGGGCCCTGCTGCCCAGGCCCGACGTCATCTTCGCCGACGAGCCGACGGGAAACCTCGATTCACGCTCGGGCACCGAGGTACTCGAGTTGCTCCGTTCCAGCGTCCGAGAGTTCGGGCAGACGGTCGTGATGGTCACCCACGACCCGGTGGCGGCGTCCTATTCGGACCGGGTGGTGCTGATCGCCGACGGGCGGATCGCCGGCGAGATCGATCGCCCGACGACCGATTCGGTGATCGAGACGATGCGCGAACTCGGGACTCGGGCATGCTGAGGCTCACGCTCGCGCAGGCACGCGCACACTTCGGGCGTTACCTGGCCGCGATGCTCGCGGTGCTCATCGCGGTGGCCTTTGTCGTCGCGACCCTGGTGCTCAGTTCCACGGCCACCGCGGGCGTCACCAATTCCCTTGCCGGACAGTATCGGAGCACCGACTACGTGGTCTCCGATCTCGGGGACGGTCTGCAGGCACAGCGGGCCGCGGATGCCGTCCGGTCGGTGCCCGGTGTGAGGGCGGTGACCACCGATGTCTCCACACCGGTGAAGGTGACGGCGGCGGGGTCGGGCAAATCGTTCGGCGCGGCCACGTCGGTGGCCGCGGATGCGGACCTGCGCTGGCAGAAGTTGGCGGACGGCCGCTTCCCGAGTGCGGCACGCGAGATCGCGGTCGGCTCGAATTCCGACCTGCCGATCGGAACCCGCGTCGCGGTGACGGCGCTGGGTGAGACCACCGGCCCGGACGCCGGCGAGGCCACCGTCGTGGGCACGGTGGACCTCGACGGCACCGCGCAGCGATTGGACGGCATCTCGGTCTTTGCCACCGCGGCGGACATCGAGGCATGGACCGACGGCCAGGCCTCCAGGGAGATGCGCGTCGCAGGCGGCGACCGCGAGGCCGTCGCCGGTGCGCTCGCGCCCGGCGCCACGGTGATCACCGGTGCCGAGAAGGCCAAGGAGGTCTCGGCGAGGTTCCTCGGTGGCAGTGACATGCTGCGCAACGTGCTGCTCGCGTTCGGAGCGCTCGCGGTGGTGGTGTCCGGACTGGTCATCGCGAACACGTTCGCGGTGCTGCTGGCTGCACGAACCCAGGAGCTGGCGTTGCTCCGCTGCGTCGGCGCGACCAGCGATCAGATTCGCCGCAGCGTCCGCATCGAGTCGCTGGTGGTGGGGCTGGTGGCCTCGGTTGCCGGTCTTGCGACGGGCGTGGGCTTGGCCTGGGCAGTGACCGAAGTCGCAGGCGCGCTTGATGTTCCCATTCCGCTCGATCACCTCTCCGTCTCGCCTGTCGCGCTCGCGGTCGGCCTGCTGGTCGGAGTCGTCGTCACATACCTGGCTGCGGTCGCGCCCGCGCGGGCGGCCACCGCCGTGTCGCCGCTCGCCGCCCTGACCCCCGCCGAGGCCAAGCCCGAACCCGTGCGGTCGTCGCGGCTGCGACGGATCATCGGCGTGACGGGCCTGATCGGCGGCGCCGCTGTGCTGACCGCAGGCGTGCTGGGCAAGCAGGTACTGGTGGCTGCCGGGGGTGCGCTGGTCTGCTTCGTCGCGGTGGTCCTGCTGTGCCGATACATCATTCCGCCCGCGGTTGCGGCGTTCGGAAAGGGGCTGGGACGTGTGTCGGGTCCGTTGGGGGAGCTGGCGGCGGGCAACGCGGGCCGCAATCCCCGCCGCACCACGGCCACGGCGACGGCGTTGCTGATCGGCGTCTGTGTGACCGCGACGATGATCGTCGGGATCGCAACTGTCAAGGCCAGTGCCCCGAGCGCGCTCGACGAGCAGTTCCCCATCGATGTCTCGGTGGCAGGCGACCCGGGTTCCGCACTGCCTGCGACGCTGGGCGAGCGGCTCGGCGAGGTGGATCGGGTGACTGCGGTCGCGGCGCTCTCGAGCGGCGAGGTGAGCACCGCTGCCGGGAAGGAGTTGACCGTGACCGGGGTGGATCCGGCCGAGGCGGCCGCGGCGTTGCGGGTGCCGATCACGCTGCCGAGGTCCGGCCAGATCGTGGTGCCGCCGGAACTCCTCGAGGAGTGGGGCGCGCGCGCAGGCGAGCCGATCGACGTCCGGGGTGCGGGCACCACCAGGAGCCTGACGGCGGTGGAGGGAACGGAGGGTCCGCCGCCCCTGATGGTCCGCGAGGACCTGGCAGCGGTGACGGCTAACCCGGCAGTGGATTCGCTGTGGGTCCGCTTTGCCGATGGCCTGACCGACGACGAGATCGCGACCGTGCAAAAGGAGGTCACCTCGCTGGCCACCGACAGTGTGCCGACCGCGGAGATCGGCGGGGCGGTGGCCATGCGAGCGGCACTCAACTCGGTCCTGGACACCATGCTGATGATCGTGGTGGGCCTGTTGTCGGTCGCGATCCTGATCGCGGTCATCGGGGTGGGCAACACGATGGCGCTGTCGGTGATCGAACGTCGACGCGAGAGCGGTCTGTTGCGGTCGATCGGTGTCACCCGAGCCGGACTGCGAACGCTGCTGATCTACGAGGCGGTCCTGGTGTCTGTGGTCGCGTCGGTGCTCGGTGTGGTGCTCGGGCTGGTCTTCGGGCTGGCGGGCACGGCCTCGGTGTTCGGTGTCGACGACCTGGTGCTGCCCTCGCTGCCCTGGCTCGCGCTGGCGGCGACGGTGTTGGTCGGCGGGATCGCCGGGGTGATCGCGGCGCTGCTGCCCGCGAGGAGCGCCGCGAAGGTGTCGCCCGTCGAGGCGATGGCGGCCTAATCTGGACGGGTGCCCGCGGGACCGAGTTCGCTGCGACGCGAGGCCCGGGCCGGTCGACTTCGACTGGTCCGGGCCTCGCGGGGCAGGGTGGGGTCGATGGTCGCGACCGTGGCGGCCCTGGCCTTTGCGGCAGCGCAGCGTGCCCAGATCGTCTTCGACGAGGAGTTCGACCTGTTCGTCTGTGCCGGGATGCGGTTCGGTTTCGCACGGGGAGGGACCACGATCGGTGGGGCCTACCTGACCGGGCGGAACACCGGCGCCGCGACCCTGCGCCACGAAGCGGTCCACGCCGAGCAGTGGGCCCGGTACGGTCTCGGATTCAGTGTCCGCTACCTCATCGAAGAGATTCGGCATCCGATGCACCGCAACCGATTCGAGGTCGAGGCCGGACTGATCGACGGCGGCTACGTCCGGCGCCCCAAGCGCAGGAGTGGCTAGGGGCCTGGTTCCGTTCGGTTCCCTCGCGGTAACCGGGTGTCGCCGAAGTGCCTTCTTCCCCTTCGCTTTCCGCCGGCGCATGCTGGTGTCGGTTACGAAAAGGTACCGAGAGGGAGAGTGGCATGAAGGTGACGAGGTTTGCGGCGCTCGAAGAAGAATTCGACGCGTTCGTCGGATCGATCGTCTACGCGACGATGGTCACGGTCGACAAGAAGGGGCGGCCGAGGACCAGGGTGCTCATCCCGGTCTGGGAGGTCGTCGACGGGCGTCCGGTCGGTTGGCTGGCCACCTATCGGACACCGGTCAAAGCCGCGCACCTGCGCGGGAACCCGCACACGAACTTTTCGTACTGGGCGCCCGGCAACAATTCGGTGGCGATCGACACGGTCGCGGAATGGGTCGATGACGGCGACACCAAGCGCAGGGTGTGGGACCTCTATCGCCGGACCAGCCCGCGTGGGGCGGGATACGACCTGGGCAACTTCTGGCGGTCGCCCGACGATCCCGAACTGCACGTCCTGCGCCTGGATCCCTGGCGAATCCAGGTGATTCGGGGAAGGGATCTGCGCAGCCGGATCTGGACCGCCGATCACGCCGGTGATCGCGTCAGCGTCGGATCGTGATCTTCTCGGTGCCCATCCGCCTGGTCATCGCGTCGTCGGAGGGGCGCGCGACCTGCACCAGCGAGGCGCCGACCGCCAGCACCGCGAGCATGCCGTCGATGAGTTCGGTCGTGGTGCCCCACTCTGAGCTCGAGAGCACGCGATCGGCGCGGCCGATGGACTGGGCCGCGGCGGAGTCCGTTGCCGCGGTGAGCACCTCGGCGATGGACAGGCCGTCGAGTGCCGACGATGCTCCGGAGTCGGGCCGGAACTGGTCGCCGTGCACGCGAACCGAGGTGGCGTAGTCGGTGACGCCGACCGGGAGCCCCTCGGCGGGGCGACCGAACGCGTCGAGCGAGAGCACCGCGACCTCGGGCACGTCCTCGACCTCGGCGAGCCGGTCCGCCGCGACGAGCGCGAGCTCCGCGTCGTCCGCGGGCGCCAGCAGCACCTCGGCCCCGGCCCACCAGCACCCGAGCAGCACGGCGGCGCTCTGCCAGTGCGCCGGGAGCAGCACGCAGATCCGGGCGCCCGGCAGCAGGCCGAACTCGTCGCGAATCAGGTTGGCGGTCTTGGCGGCCCAATTGGCGAGGGTGAGTGCGGACAGTTCGATCCGCTCACCGCTGACGTCGTCGTAGTAGGTGATGCGCGGGCCGGCCGGGTCCTGCTGCAGGATCGGATCGAGAAGGGCCGCAGTCAGGTTGGTCACGGATGTGTTCGGGTCGGGCACTTCCGCCGCCGTTCTCGCTAGTTGACGCACCGCGGGCCCTTGCTCCCGGCGTCGATCGCCGGCCCGGGGGCGCGGGGGTGGGGCTGGTGCCCATGTCGACGATATCCGATGTGGGTCCCGAGGCCGAGCCGGAGTCGGAACCGGGACCGGTGTAATCGGAGGCGATCAGGACCTTCACGGCGCCGGGGGAGAGCGAACTGTCGCCGACGATCGTCAGGCCGCCGAGCGATGCGGCGACGGCCTTCGCCGCGTCGGAGTCGGGGTCGGCCGCCAGGACGCGGCTCGTGCTCACCGTGGTGCCGGTGTTGTTCCCGACCTCGCCCTGTACGTAGCCCTGCTCGGTCAGCGCCTCGGATACCCGGGACGCGAGACCGCCGATACCACTGTCATTGGACACGTCGACGGTGACCTTCGAGGTGTCGATCGACGGCGGCTCGCTGGTGCCGGTGGCGTCACTGTCACTGTCGTCCTCGCCCACCAGCCCGGCGACGTAGGTGCGAACGGCCTTCGGGTCCACCTGCACGATCGACTCGCCGTAGTCGGTCATCGCGTTGAGGTCGACGACCGGGATGGTCTGGAACTTGACCTCCCCGCCCGCGAGGCCCTGCAGTTGCCGAGCGAAATCGATGATGTCCCAGTCGTCGTCGAGGACGACCGAACGCTGCACCGCGGAGGTCAGCTGCGCGAGCTTGCCGGGATTGCTCAGCGTCTTGGCATTGAGGACCTCGTGTACCAGCGACGCCATGAAGACCTGCTGGCGGACGATGCGGTCGAGGTCGCCGCGCGGGAGATCGTGCCGCTGCCGGACGAAGGACAGCGCGTTCGAACCGCTGAGGGTCTGTTCGCCCGCTGGGAACTTCGCACCGGACATCCACTCGTCGACCGGGTTGTTCAGGCACACGTCGACGCCGCCAACGGCATCGGTGAGCAGGACGAATCCCAGCAGTCCCACCTCCCCGTAGTGGTCGACGGTGATGCCGGTGAGGTTGGCGACCGACTTGATCAGGGCCTCGCGGCCGGCCTGGGTCGCTGCCTTGTCGGCCTCGTCCTCGGACTCGCCCTCGTCGAGCAACCGTTGCCGCTCGGTGGCCCTGGTGGCCCCGAAGGCCGCGTTGATCTTCGAACTGCCGATGCCGGGCACCTCGACATACGAATCGCGCGGGATCGAGACGGCCGTCGCCGAGCTGCCGTCGGTGGGCACCCGGATGAGCACGATGGTGTCGGTGTTGTCGGCTTCCGCCTCGCCCGCCCTGAGCGAGGCCAGTTCGTCGGCGGAGAGCGGATTGCCGTGCGCGTCGGTGCGACTGTCGGTGCCGACCATGAGGATGTCTACCGCGCCGTCCTTGCCGCCGTCGCCCAGCTCGAGTCGCGCGGTTGCGAGGTTCGACGCGAGGGCATCGACGCTGCGCCACGCGAATCCGGTGATGAGGAGGACGAGGACCGACGCGGCCGCGACGGCTATCTGGCCCCGACCGAAGGCGGTACGCCTCGCCGTCGGAGCTTCCTCGTTGTCCGGCACCTGATGCCCCCTAACTCTGCATGTGGTTCACCCCGACCGAGGTCCAGGCTACTGGTGGGGACGCGTGGTTCCGGTGTCCCAGGACCGGCGTGCCAGACTTTCCTGTGTGAGAAAGATCCTTGTGACCGGGGCCGGTGGCCAGCTCGGCACGCAGTTGCTGCGTCGCGGTTCAGCGGCCGGTCTCGACGTTGTCGGATTCGGGTCAAGAGACCTGGACATCACCGATGGTGAGGCGGTCGACAGGCTCATCGAGCCCGACACCGTCGTCATCAACTGCGCTGCATACACCGCGGTCGATGCGGCCGAGTCCGACGAGGAGGCTGCCGAGCGGGTGAATGTGCTCGGGCCGCGGAATCTGGCGTCGGCGACCGCGCGTGTCGGCGCCCGCCTGATCCATGTGTCGACTGACTACGTGTTCGCGGGCGACGCGGACCGCCCGTATGAGACCGACTCGGCGACCGGGCCGCGGACCGCATACGGCCGGACGAAGCTCGACGGCGAGCGCGCGGTGCTCGCCGCGGACCCGAACGCCCTCGTGGTGCGGACCGCGTGGGTCTACACCGGTGTCGGCCCGGACTTCGTGGCCACGATGCTGCGCCTGGAACGCGAACGCGACACGGTCGACGTGGTCGACGACCAGATCGGGTCGCCGACCTATGCGGGTGACCTGGCCGACGGCTTGTTGCAGCTGGCCGGTTCGAGTGCGGTGCCGGGCGGGGTGCTGCACGCGACGAACTCCGGCCGGGCGAGCTGGTTCGACCTCGCCAGGGCGGTGTTCGCCGGGGTCGGTGCGGATCGGGAGAGGGTCCGCCCGTGCACCAGTGCCCAGTTCGTGCGGCCGGCGCCGCGGCCGGCGTACTCGGTGCTGTCGGAGGCGTCATGGGTGGACGCAGGCCTGACCCCGCTGCGGCCGTGGCAGGAGGCGCTGACGGCGGCCCTGGCGCAGTTGCCGCCGGCCAGCGACTAGGGTTGCCGGCGTGAGTTCGCAGCTGGCCGTGGTGACGGTGACCTATTCGCCGGGCAAGCACCTTCAGAGTTTCCTCGACACCCTCGAGGAAGCCACGACGTTGAAGACCCAGGTCATCATGGCCGACAACGGGTCGACAGACGGTGCTCCCGAGGCCGCCCTCGAACAGAATTCCAATGTGCGCCTGCTGCGCACGGGCGGGAACATCGGCTACGGCGGCGCCATCAACCGCGCGGTGGCCGAGCTGGACCCCGATGTGGAGTTCGTGGTGATCGCCAACCCCGATCTCCGCTGGTGCGCCGGCTCCCTCGACGTGCTGCTCGAAGCGGCGCAGCGTTGGCCGCGCGCGGGCGCACTCGGTCCGCTGGTGCTGGAACCGGACGGCAGCGTGTACCCGTCGGCGCGCCAGGTTCCCGGGCTCGTCTCGGGCGCAGGCCACGCGCTCCTCGGCACCATCTGGCCGTCCAATCCGTGGACCCAGCGGTACCGCCAGGAGAACGAGCAGGTGTCCGAGCGCCCCGTGGGGTGGCTCTCCGGGTCCTGCCTGCTGGTGCGTCGCGCCGCATTCGACTCGATCGACGGGTTCGATTCCCGGTACTTCATGTACATGGAGGACGTGGACTTCGGCGATCGACTCGGCCGCGCGGGCTGGCACAACGTGTTCGTGCCCTCGGCCGAGGTGACCCACGCCAAGGGACACGCGGCAGGGCGGCATCCCGAGTTGATGCTGCCTGCACATCACCAGAGCGCCTATCGCTTCCAGGCCGATCGGCATCCGCATTGGTGGCAGGCGCCGCTTCGGTTGGCTCTGCGCGGCGGTCTCGCGGTGCGGTCGAAGGTGGCTGTCGCGGCGGCGGTACGGAACAGGGCGAAGAACGAGGGGACTGCAGACGATGGTGAATGACCAAGTGACGAGCGAACCGAACGTGGACGCGGTGGTTCTCGTCGGCGGTAAGGGAACCAGGCTTCGGCCGCTGACGCTCTCCGCGCCGAAGCCCATGCTGCCGACGGCGGGCCTGCCCTTCCTTCAGCATCTGCTGGCGCGCATCGGCGCTGCCGGGATCAAGCACGTCGTGCTCGGCACCTCGTTCAAGGCCGAGGTCTTCGAGGACTACTTCGGCGACGGGTCGTCGATGGGGCTGGAGATCGACTACGTCACAGAGACCGAGCCGCTTGGCACCGGTGGCGGTATCCGGAACGTGCTGCCCAAGCTCAGGGCCGACAACGTGATCGTCTTCAACGGCGACGTGCTCGGCGGCACCGACCTGCGGGCGGTGCTGGATACGCACCGCACCACCGAGGCGGACGTGACGATGCACCTGGTCCGGGTGGGGGATCCGCGGGCCTTCGGTTGCGTGCCGACCGACGACGACGGCCGCGTCACCGACTTCCTCGAGAAGACCCAGGATCCGCCGACCGACCAGATCAACGCCGGTTGCTACGTCTTCAGGCGCGAGATCATCGAGAAGATCCCGGCCGGGCGACCGGTCTCGGTGGAGCGCGAGGTGTTCCCCGGGCTGTTGGCCGAGGGTCGACGCGTCTTCGGGCATGTCGACGCGGCGTACTGGCGGGACATGGGCACGCCGGAGGACTTTGTCCGTGGGTCCGCGGATCTGGTGCGCGGCATCGCGCCCTCACCCGCGCTCGAGGGCCCGCGGGGAGAGTCGCTGGTGCACCCGGGCGCAGGCATCGCGCCCGGCGCGGTGCTGATCGGTGGCACGGTGGTCGGACGCGGCGCCGAGATCGGCGCGGGGGCACGGCTCGACGGTGCGGTCGTCTTCGACGGCGCGGTCATCGAGGCGGGCGCGACGGTGGAGCGGTCGATCGTCGGATTCGGCGCTCGGATCGGTCCGCGAGCGCTGGTGCGCGATGCGGTGATCGGCGACGGCGCTGACGTCGGTGCCCGCTGCGAACTGCTGCGCGGTGCGCGGGTGTGGCCGGGCGTGGCCCTCCCCGATGGCGGGGTCCGGTTCTCCACCGACGTGTAGCCCGTGCAGGTGTGACCTGGCCCATTCTGGCAAAATCTATGCGATGAATTCGCCGGAACCTGTCTTCAATCGTTACGTCGCCCTCGGGGATTCGTTCACGGAGGGGCTCGGCGATCACGACCCCGCGCGGCCGAACGGGCTGCGGGGCTGGGCGGACCGCGTCGCCGAGCAGCTCGCGGGAAAGAGCGACGACTTCCGGTACGCCAACCTCGCGGTCCGCGGAAAGCTGCTGGGGCAGATCATCGACGACCAGGTCGATCAGGCGCTCGCTCTCGGCCCGGATCTGGTCACGATCTACGGCGGCGGGAACGACCTGATGCGTCCGTCGGTGGACATCGACGCGATGGTGGACCGCTACGACGAGGCGATCGGCAAGCTCACCGCGAGCGGGGCGACGGTGGCGTTGTGGACGGCATACGACGCCGGATGGTCGGCGGTGTTCGGCAAGATCCGCGGTCGCATCGCGATCTACAACGAACTGGTCCGCGAGGTCGCGGACCGGCACGGTGCGGTCGTTGTCGATTTCTGGCGGTTCGACGGCTATGACGACGAACGGATGTGGGACTGGGATCGCCTGCACATGTCGACTGCCGGGCATCAGCGAATGGCGGTCGAGACCCTCGATGCGCTTGGTGTCAGCCACGAGCTCGAGGGCCCCGATCTGGGTCCTGCGCCGGTGCTGAGCAAGGCCGAGCGGCGCCGGGTGAACTACATCTGGACCAAGGATTTCGTCGGTCCGTGGATCGGGCGCCGACTGACCGGAAAGTCGTCGGGCGACACCGTGGCGGCGAGGCGTCCTGTGTTGGAATCGATCTCTGCGGAGGGCTGAGGGCGCCGCTACCATCCGGGTGTGCTCGAACTTCGCCGCACGGACGGGAGTGACCCCGAGTTTCGTGCTCTCGCTGCCGCGCTCGACGGCGACCTCCACTCGCGCTACGGCAACGATCAGGACGCGTACACCGGATTCAACGAGCTCGCCGCGGATGCCGTGGTCGTCGTCGCGTACGAGGAGGGCATCGCGGTCGGTTGCGGTGCGTTCCGCCCGCATGACGAGCATCGTGTGGAACTGAAGCGCATGTACGTCGCCGACACCCATCGGGGCCGCGGCATCGCCCGCGCGGTACTGGGGGCGCTGGAGGAGTGGGCACGGCGGGCCGGCTTCGCCGGTGCCGTGCTGGAAACCGGCGTGCTTCAGACCGAGGCAATGGCGCTGTATCGGCGGTCCGGCTACGAGGAGGTCGAGAACTTCGGACCGTACATCGGCATGCCGCTGAGCGTGTGTTTCGCCAAGGTGCTCTGAGGGGCAGCGCTGTTCGCTGTCGGTTTGCCGACGCTTCCCGAGCTCGCCACCATCACCGACCCCGCCGCGGCGTTCTAGCTCGAGCGCAGCCGGGCCAACTGGACCAGGTGATCGATAGTCTCCCGCTCGGCGGTCTCCGGCAGCTCATCGACCGGCCACCATCGCAGATCGGTCGACTCGTCGCTGACGACGATCGGTGCGTCGTTCTCCGCCCAGACGAGGAAGCGCAGATCGAGATGCCGCGTCGGCTGGCCGAGCGAGCAGGTGATCGGGTGCGTGTGCGCAGACAGCAGGACCGGGTCGATCCGCAGGCCCGCGATCCCGGACTCCTCGGTGGCCTCGCGCAGGGCCGCGTCGACCACCGTCTCGTCGCCCGGCTCGCAGTGGCCGCCGAGCTGGATCCAGCGCCCGACCCGCGGATGCAGGGTCAGCAGCACCTGTCGCCCGTCCTCGCTGAGCACAAGAGACGACGCGGTGATGTGGCCGGGGGCATGCTCGCGCAGGCAGCCCAGCGGCGCCGAGTCGAGGAACGCGAGCATGGTGTGCCGCAACGACTCGTCGGCCGCGCTCGGTGTCCGCCAGCCCAGCAACGCCTCGCGCGCCGAACGGTGCAGGGACTGAGCGCTCACATTTCCACCAGCAGGTCACCTGGCTCGCCCGGCACACGCGGCGCGAGGGGCTCGAGCGGATGCCCGACGGCGATGGCGCCGAGGGCCTGCCAGTCCGCGCGCAAGCCGAGTTCGGCACGGACGAGGTCCGCCGCGAAGATCGTCGACCCGATCCAGCAGCTGCCGATCCCCTTGGTGGCCAACGACACCAGCAGCCCCTGCACGGCGGCGCCTGCGGCGACGGTGAACATCGTCTGTTCGGCCCTCGTCCTGGCCTCGTCCGGGTAGCGGTGCGCGCCCTCGGGCACGCAGAACGGGATCACCAGCTCCGGCGCGTCGAACAGGATGTTGCCCCGGTCGAGCCGCGCGTTGATCTTCTCCAGGCTCAGTCCGTCCGCTGTGAGATCCGAGCGCCACTGCTCCCGCATCGCGTTCAGCAATCGCCTCCGGGTCGCGGCCGTGCGGATCCACACGAAGCGCACCGGGCGGGTGTGGTGCGGTGCAGGCGCCGTCAGGGCCTCCGCGATCGCGTCCCGGAGGGCTTCCGGATCAATCGATTCGGAGGAGAACTCGCGCACAGAGCGACGCAGCAGCAGGGCCTCGCCCCTGCCCCGCTCCACTGCCTCGTTGGAGCCGAGCCAGAACAGGTCTTCCTCGCCTGGCCGCACCAGGTCCCGCGCCACCGAACCGTCGTCCTCGAACTCGAACCCGCGAACAACGGCGATCGGCACGCTGCCGACCTTCCCCTTCACGAGATCGCCCGCAGCGGCGAGCTCGTCCGCGACCGCGACCTCCGTCACGTAGAGCTCGTTGCCCTGGGCGTCAACGGATCCGGCGTAGCCGTGCAGCACGGGCAGTCCGGACGCGCCGATCGCGGCGTCCGTCTGGCCGACCCGCCATGCCCGACCCATGGTGTCGGTGATGACCACGGCGACGCTCACGCCCAGCAGTTCGGCCAACCGTTGACGCAGCTGCCTGGCGCTCGCATCGGGGTCTTCCGGCAGCAGCGCCAGTTCCGCCGGGTCCACGTTCGAACCGTCGATGCCCGACGCCGCCTGGATGATGCCCAGCCTGTTCTCGGTGATCAGGGTGCGGCCCCTGCGGGCGACGACCCGGACGGCTTCCTGATCCACCAGGCGTCGGCGAACGGCATCGCGTTCGTCGGGATCGGTGGGGGAGGCCACGATTCGGCCCTCGACCTTGGAGACGACCTTGCTCGTGACGACCAACACATCGCCGTCCACCAGCCACGGCGCCCGAGCCGCGATCGCGGCGGCCAGGTCATCACCCGGCCGGAACTCGGGAAGTCCTGGTACGGGGAGGATCTCGATGGAACCGCCGGCTCCGTGATCGCCGTTCACACCGTGACCCCGGCCAGGCGCAGCGCGGCCCGCGCCATCTCTGCCGTCGTCTCCGGGTCTGTCATCAGCAGCGGGACCGCCTCGACCTGCACTCCGGGAACCTGCGCGGTGTCGGTCTCGTGGACGAGCCAGCCGTCCAGGATCCCGGTGTCCGAGCGGGCGCCGTAGTAGCGTCCGATCGCCTCGGCGGTGGTCTCCACGCCGATCACCTCCAGGCATTCGTCGGCCATGCCGCGCAACGGCTTTCCGTCGATGACGGGGGACAGGCCGACGACCTTTGCCTTGCCGGTTCGAAGCGCGCCCCTGATCCCGGGCACCGCGAGAATGGCGCCGACGCTGACCACCGGGTTGGAGGGTGCCAGGAGCACCACGTCCGCGTTCTCGATCGCGTCGATGACCCCGGGTGCTGGCGTGGCCTTGTCGGCGCCGACGTGCACGAAGCTGTGCGTCGGAACCTGAGCGCGGTGGCGGACCCACCATTCCTGGAAGTGGATCGCCCGCTGCTCGTCGTCGGCCGGATCGGTGATGACCACATGGGTTTCGCTGCGGTCATCGGTAACCGGGAGCAGTCGTACACCGGGTTGCCAGCGATTGCACAGCGCCTCGGTGACCGCCGACAGTGGATAACCGGTACGCAGCATCTGGGTCCGGATGAGGTGTGTGGCGATGTCGCGGTCGCCGAGGCCGAACCAATCCGGCTTAGCGCCGTAGGCCGCGAGTTCCTCTTTCGCGTTCCAGGTTTCGCCGACGTGACCCCAACCCCGCTCGGGGTCGATGCCGCCACCGAGCGTGTACATGCAGGTGTCCAGGTCGGGGCAGATGCGCAGGCCGTGCATCCAGACGTCGTCTCCGACGTTCACGACCGCGGTGATCTCGTGTGTGCCCGCGGCATCCGATTCTCCGAGCAGGCTCCGCACACCTTGCAGGAAACGGGCTCCACCGACGCCGCCGACCAATACTGTGACTCTCACAGCTCAAGAGCCTAGGCGTCCCGCGCCGGTGCAGCCGACTTGCACCGGTCGATCGGTGACAGTCGGTGCGACACGCTGGTGACGCGCACGAATGCGTCGTCGAGGCGATTCCGCCGTGTGTGGTGGTAAGGGGAATTGCCCAACAGCTTGACCCCAGCGCTCGGTGCCGTGTCTAATCACAGGTATGTCATTCAACCTTCGCCACCCGAGATCAGTTGTGGCGAACCTTGATTCGAACGCTCGTTCGGAGTGGATGACATTGTCGGGGAACGAAAGTGACCGGAATTTTCTGCGCAATCCAAGGTGAGGAGGCGGAACGATGCCCAACCAGTACGAGGGATCACGACTTCTGAGCGCGCTTGATTACGAACCGCAGACCGATTTCACAGCGAACGCAGTGGAGGGTGTTGGCGAACTTTTGGGGGAGAGGGAGCCGGTACGGCCTCAGCTGAGCCTGGTCACCGGATTTGATGAGATGTTCGAGAACATCGAAGATCAGTGGCAGGAGCGCGCCCTGTGCGCTCAGACCGATCCCGAGGCGTTCTTCCCCGAGAAGGGTGGCTCGACCCGCGAGGCAAAGCGAATCTGCCTCGGTTGCGAGGTTCGCGACGAGTGCCTCGAGTACGCGCTCTCGAATGACGAGCGATTCGGAATCTGGGGGGACTCTCGGAGCGCGAGCGTCGTCGGCTCAAGCGCGGAATCGTCTAGAGCCGGATCCTTTACGGATCAAGTACTTTCAGTCCTCGGGGTCTTCACCGAGCTCCGGGTCGATCACTTCGGGGTCGACTCCGAGGTAGGTGGCGACCTGCCGGACCAACACCTCGTTCAAAAGATCGACGAGGTCTTCCTGACGCTTGGCGCGCAATTCGAGGGGCCGGCGGAACAGGACCAGTCGCGCTCTCGTGGCGGCGCCGTGCCGGTCAACGCCTGCCGGTACCAGTCGCGAGAGCGGCACCGGTCCCTCCGCCACCACCTCCGGCGGCCAGGTGACCGAATCGGGGTCGAGCGCGCGGATCTTCGGCACCTCGTCGACGGCGATGTCGAGCTTGGTGATCCGATCGTGCCAGCGGGCGTCGATCGGGGCGAACGCCTCCAGGACCAGCATGTCGAACTTCTCCGCCCGGCTGCGCCATGCGGGCACACTCGCCGGGAGCACCGGTCCGCGGATACCGCGTCCCCTTCGAGCGGCCGATCGGGAGGTCAACGGTCGTCCGTGTCGGGCTCTGCGCATGAAGGTCAATCCTACCGACACCCATCGGCTTCCGGTGTGTCCGAGTAGGAGCCTGCGGGTCTGCCAGCTACCCTCATCAGCGTGAGAGCACTGCGTCGATGCTGCCGGCCTGGGTGTAAGAACCCCGCCGTTGCGACGCTGACGTATGTCTATTCGGACTCGACGGCAGTGGTCGGTCCGCTCGCCACCGTCGACGAGCCCCATTCCTGGGATCTGTGCGAGACGCATGCTTCCCGGATCACCGCGCCGAAGGGCTGGGAGTTGGTCCGCTACGAGGGCGGTTTCTCCACCAGCACCCCGGACGAGGACGACCTCACGGCGCTCGCCGAGGCCGTCCGCGAGGCGGGCATGCCCGAGCGTGCATCCGTCGATTCCGCGGCGTCGGGTTCGGTGGAAACGGCACACGCGCCTGCCCCGGCCCCGCGCACCGGTCGTCGCGGCCATCTGCGGGTTCTGCCCGATCCCACGAACTGACCCGCGCGGCACCTGGCACTAGGCTGGCGGTGCACCGATCAAGACCGTCCCCGAACGCAGGAGTTATCGCAGTGGCACGTCCCGCCGAATCCGTCCATGCCGTCATCAAGGCATACGACGTCCGCGGAGTGGTGGGCGAACAGATCGATGTCGACTTCGTGCGTGATGTCGGTGGCGCGTTTGCCCGCCTGGTCCGCGCAGGCGCCGACCGCGTGGCCATCGGTTACGACATGCGGGAGTCGTCGCCGGAGCTCGCGAACGCGTTCGCCGAAGGAGTGACGGCGCAGGGGCTCGACGTCGTCCTCATCGGCCTCGCCTCCACCGATCAGCTGTATTTCGCGTCGGGGTTGCTCGATTGTCCGGGTGCGATGTTCACCGCGAGCCACAACCCGGCGAAGTACAACGGGATCAAGCTGTGCCGTGCGGGCGCCAAGCCGGTCGGACAGGACACCGGGCTGGCGACGATCTCGGCCGAGGTCATCGAGGGTGTGCCCGGCTACGACGGCGAGGCGGGCTCTGTCAGCGAGCAGGATGTGCTCGCCGAGTACGCCGACTTCGTCCGAGGCCTCGTCGACCTGTCGTCTATGAAGCCGATGTCCGTCGCGGTGGACGCGGGTAACGGCATGGGCGGGCACACCGTCCCGGCGGTGTTCGAACCGCTGCCGCTGAGCGTGGACCCGATGTACTTCGAGCTCGACGGGAACTTCCCGAACCATGAGGCCAACCCGCTCGACCCGAAGAACCTGGTCGACCTGCAGGAACGGATCCGGCAGACCGGCGCGGACATCGGCCTCGCCTTCGACGGCGACGCGGACCGTTGCTTCGTCGTCGACGAACTCGGCAACCCGGTGTCCCCGTCCGCGGTGACGGCACTGGTGGCGGAGCGGGAGCTCGCCAAGGAGCCCGGCGCCACGATCATCCACAACCTGATCACCTCCAGGGCGGTGCCCGAGTTGGTGACCGAGCTCGGCGGCACTCCCGTGCGGACCAGGGTCGGGCACTCCTTCATCAAGCAGCAGATGGCGGAGACGGGCGCGATCTTCGGCGGCGAGCACTCGGCGCACTACTACTTCCGCGACTTCTGGGGCGCCGACTCCGGCATGCTCGCCGCGCTCCACGTACTCGCGGCGCTCGGTGAGCAGGACCGACCGCTGTCCGACCTGATGAAGAGCTACGAGCGCTACGAGGCCTCGGGCGAGATCAACTCGACGGTCGCGGATGCCGCCGAACGGACCGCCGCCGTCCTCGCCGCATTCTCGGGCCGCACGAAGTCCGTCGACCGCCTCGACGGTGTCACGGTCAACCTCGGCCAGGGCGCATGGTTCAACCTGCGCGCCTCGAACACCGAGCCCTTGCTGCGGCTGAACGTGGAAGCGCGGACGGTCGAAGAGGTCGATGCGCTGGTGGCTGAGATACTTGGTGTCGTGCGCGCCTAGCGGACACGGGAAGAGCCGTAGAATTCTTGCCCCGGGCAGAGCGAGAGAGGAAGGACGCCATGACGGCTCCGTCACACCTTCTCGACCTCGATGACTCCGCAAGCGTCACCGCAGCCGATTCCGAGGGATCGCTGCTGTCCGCCGCGCTCGGTGGGGCGCAGGTGCGGGCCACCGCGGAGTCGGTCAACGAGGGCGCCCTCGATCGGATCAGGGACCTCCGCCCGCGCAGCATCGTCCTGGTGACGAGCGGTGGCCGCGCAGGCCGGGCCGCCTCGGTGCTCACCGGTGCGCTCGGCGCCAGGATCGGCGTGCCGATCCTGCACCTGCCCGCGGTCCCGCCGTGGGTCGGCTCGCTCGATGTCGTCGTCGTCGCCGGCGAGGACGCGGGGGATCCACGGTTGCTGTCCGCGGTCGATTCGGCTCTGCGCCGGGGCGCCGAGGTGGTGATCGCCGCGCCGGACGAGGGGCCGCTCCGCGCAGCGGGGGCCGGACGGGCGATGCAGCTGCCGCCGCGCATTCGCGTCGCCGATCAGCACGGGTTCCTGCGGTACCTGTCCGCGGGTCTCGCGGTGCTGACCGTGCTCGGGCCGTCCCGCACCGACAACCTGCTGCCGGACCTACACGAACTCGCCGACGCGGTCGACGCCGAGGCGCTGCGCGGTCACCCGGCCAACGAGGTGTTCCACAATCCCGCGAAGTCGCTGGCCGTCCGCATGCGTGGACGCCGGGTGGTGTTGGCAGGAGACGGCCCGGCCACCGGGGCGCTCGCACGGCACGGAGCCGAGGTGCTCATGCGCACCGCGGGCGCGGTGGTCGCGGCTGCCGACCTCAGCGATGTGGTGGCCTCGGCCACACGATTCGCGTCCGGCGGATCCGTCGCCGAGGCGGCTGGATACGATCCGATCTTCCATGACGAGGAACTCGACGGTCCGCCACCGAGCATCCCGGTGCGGGTCTTCGTGCTGTCCAGCGCGGCCACCAAGGCCGCCGCATCGCGCCGGATCGCGGTGCTGCCGGATGCCGAGCTGGTGCTCGCCGTGGAGGACGACGAAGAGATCGACAAGGGGGCCGGGAGATGGCTGGGGAGCGCACCGAGATCGAGCAGCTGGCGGTGACGGCCGTGCGCCTGGAGATGGCCGCGGCCTATCTGCAGTTGATCGGCGGTAGCTAGTGCAGTTGCTTGAAGGCGCGCTGCGCACCTATGCCTGGGGCTCGCGCACCGCAATCGCCGAACTGTGTGGCAGGCCCGTGCCGTCGAACCATCCGGAGGCCGAGGTCTGGCTCGGCGCGCATCCGGCCGACCCGGCACGTCTGCTCGGCGGCGCGGATCCGGTCTCGCTGCTCGAGGCGGTCGACGCCGACCCGGCAGGCCAGCTCGGTGACCGGGCGCGGGCCGAGTTCGGTGACCGGTTGCCGTTCCTGCTCAAGCTGCTCGCCGCCGAGGAACCGCTGTCGCTGCAGGCCCACCCGAGCGCCATCCAGGCCAAGGAGGGCTTCCAGCGCGAGGAGGCCGCCGGGATTCCGCTCGACTCACCGGTGCGCAACTACCGCGACGACAGTCACAAGCCGGAACTGGTGGTGGCGCTGACCCGGTTCGAGGTGCTCGCCGGATTCCGGGATCCGCATCGGACCATCGAGTTGCTCAGGGCCCTCGAGGTGCCCGCGCTCGACCACTACATCGCTCTCCTTGCGGGACAACCCGATTCGTCGGGATTGCGGGCGCTGTTCACCACCTGGATCACGCTTCCCCCGCCTGCGCTCGAAGCGCTGCTCCCACAGATTCTCGAGGGTTGCGTGCGGTACCTGTCAGGTGGTCCTGGCGCGCGCGCGTACACCGCGGAGCTGCGGACCGTGCTCGGTCTGGGCGAGTCCTACCCGGGCGACGCGGGTGTGCTGGCCTCGCTGCTGTTGAACCGGATCACCCTGCAGCCGGGCGAGGGTCTCTACGTCGCAGCCGGAAACCTGCACGCGTACCTGCACGGGCTCGCTGTCGAGGTGATGGCGAACTCGGACAACGTGTTGCGTGGCGGGCTCACCCCGAAGCACGTCGACGTGCCGGAGCTGTTGCGGGTGCTCGACTTCGAGCCGCTCACCGGACCGGTGCTGACGCCGTCCGCGGTCCCCGGTGCCGCCACCGTCGTCTACGAGACGCCCGCCCCCGAGTTCGCGCTGACCCGGGTGGACCTGGACCGGTCAGGAGATCGGCACCCCGCCTCGGTGGAGTTCGAACTCGCCGGTCCGCGGATACTGTTGTGCACCTCAGGAGCTGTCACGCTTCGGAGCGGCGGAAAGATCCTGGAGCTCGAGCAGGGCGGCGCGGCGTGGATCGCGGCCTCGGATCCCGAGTTCGTTGCCGTCGCCCGGACCTCGACCGCTCAGGTGTTCAGCGCCGCGGTCGGGTGAACACCCCCTGGTAGCTCGGCGGTAGTCGCAGCTTCCGGCGGCAGGCCGCGGGCCCGTTCGACCGGGTCATCTACCTCGAGCCCGACCTGTACCGGGTGCCCGCCTCGTAGCCGACGCGCCACCGTTGCGAAACCTCGTGTGAGGGGTGCCGGGCGCAATAGGCTTGGCCGCATTCCCTCACGAGGAGGTAGCGATGGGATCCGGGATTTTCAGAACGAAGTCGGTCGAGCAGTCGATCGCGGACACCGACGAGCCGGACAGCAAGCTCCGGAAGGATCTGACGGCCTGGGACCTGACGGTCTTCGGTGTCGCGGTGGTCGTCGGCGCGGGCATCTTCACGCTGACCGCGCGTACCGCGGGCAATGTCGCCGGGCCGTCGGTCTCGCTCGCATTCGTGCTCGCCGCGATCGCGTGTGGCCTGGCCGCGCTGTGTTACGCGGAGTTCGCCTCGACCGTTCCTGTCGCCGGCAGCGCGTACACCTTTTCCTACGCCACCTTCGGTGAGTTCGTCGCCTGGATCATCGGCTGGGACCTCATCCTGGAATTCGCCTTGGCCGCCTCGGTGGTGGCCAAGGGTGGTCGCTGTACCTCGGCAATGTGATCGGCGCCGAGGGGTCGACCGTCGTCGAGCTGGGGCCGATCGACTTCGACTGGGGATCGGTACTGCTGATCGCGGGACTGACCGTGATCCTGGCGACCGGCACCAAGCTCTCGTCCCGGGTCTCCGCCGTCGTCACCGGGATCAAGGTTGGTGTCGTCCTGCTGGTGATCGTGGTGGGCGCGTTCTACATCAGCAAGGCCAACTACTCGCCGTACATCCCGCCGTCGCAGCCCGGTGATACCGGCGAGGGCATCCACCAATCGCTGTTCTCCTATCTCACGGGCGCGGGCGGCAGCACCTACGGCTGGTACGGCCTACTCGCCGCCTCCAGCCTGGTCTTCTTCGCGTTCATCGGATTCGACGTCGTGGCCACCACGGCCGAGGAGACGAAGAATCCGCAGAAGTCGCTGCCGAGGGGCATCCTCGGATCCCTGGCCATCGTCACCGTCCTGTACGTCGCGGTGACCCTGGTGCTCACCGGGATGGTTCCGTACACGGACCTCGCGGGCGAGAGCTCGACGTTGGCAACAGCATTCGAGATCCACGGGATCACCTGGGCGCAGTGGGTGATCAACCTGGGTGCCCTCGCCGGGCTCACCACGGTCGTCCTGGTGATGCTGCTCGGTCAGACCCGGGTGCTGTTCGCGATGTCAAGGGACGGACTGATGCCGAGGAAGTTGGCGCACACGGGTCCGCACGGGACCCCGGTGCGGATCACCGTCATCGTCGGTGTGGTCTCTGCCTTGCTGGCCGGCTTCTTCCCGATGGGCACGCTCGAGGAGATGGTCAATATCGGCACTCTCTTCGCCTTCGTGCTCGTATGCGTCGGGGTGATCATCCTGCGTCGCACGCGGCCCGACCTGCCGCGCGGTTTCAAGGTGCCCCTGGTGCCGCTGGTCCCGATCCTCGCGGTGCTCGCCTGCATGTGGCTGATGCTCAACCTGTCGGTGGAGACCTGGATCCGCTTCGTCGTCTGGATGGCCATCGGCATCGTCGTCTATTTCCTCTACGGATACCGGCATTCGATGGTGGGCAAGCGGGCCACGCCCCCGCCCGGGGTGGAGGCCGAGGCGCTCGGTCACCTGGGCGGTCCCGAGGGGCCGGGAGGCGTGGGGCTCTGACCCCTGGCCGACCAGGCCGAACCATCGTGTTGAGAACACCCCGCCGGATCCATCGGCGGGGTGTTCTGCGTTCACCGGTCGGCGCGTGTACAAATCCTTTGATTTGTATAGACGGCAGACGAAATGTGGCATATCGTCTATTGCTACGTGGTCCACCTCACAGTCGTGGGCCCCGTCTCAGAGGAGGCAGTCGTGGCAATGCAGGTCGATCCGGGGGCGCAGGCACCCGCCGAGCAGTGGCGAGACAAGAAGCGGCATCTGTGGTTGCTGGGGCTGATCCCGCCGACCGCTGTCTTCCTCGCGGCCGGACTGGTCTGGGGATTCAACGAACTGGGCTGGTCCGCGGTCTCACCGGTGTGGTGGTGGATCGGGCCGATCCTCGTCTACGGGCTGCTGCCGGTGCTCGACATCTTCTTCGGGCCGGACGGCCAGAATCCGCCGGAGGAGGTGATGGAGCGGCTCGAGAACGACAAGTACTACCGGTACTGCACGTACGTCTACATCCCGTTCCAGCTCGCGAGTCTGGTGTTCGCCTGCTATCTGTGGACCGCGGACAACCTCGCCTGGCTCGGTATCGAGGGCGGTCTGGGACTGGCCTCCAAGATCGGACTCGCGCTCAGCATCGGCGTGATGGGCGGCATCGGCATCAACACCGCCCACGAACTCGGCCACAAGAAGGACGAACTCGAGCGCTGGCTGTCCAAGATCACCCTGGCCCAGACCTTCTACGGGCACTTCTACATCGAGCACAACCGCGGCCACCACGTTCGCGTGTCCACCCCGGAGGACCCGGCCAGCGCCCGGTTCGGCGAGACCTTCTGGTCCTTCCTGCCGCGCAGCGTCTGGGGCAGCCTGAAGTCGTCGTGGGAGCTGGAGAAGACCCGCATGGAACGCCTCGACAAGAGCACGTGGAGCATCCACAACGACGTGCTCAATGCCTGGCTGATGTCCGTCGTCCTGTACGTCGCGCTCGTCGCCGGCTTCGGCTGGGAGGTGCTGCCGTTCCTGCTGCTGCAGGCCGTCTACGGCTTTTCGCTGCTGGAAACCGTGAACTACCTGGAGCACTACGGACTGCTTCGTCAGAAGACCGCGAGCGGCCGCTATGAGCGCTGCGCGCCGGTGCACAGTTGGAACTCGGATCACATCTGCACCAACATCTTCCTGTACCACCTGCAGCGGCACAGCGACCATCACGCCAACCCGACGCGGCGCTACCAGACGCTGCGCAGCATGGACGGCGCCCCGAACCTGCCGAGCGGCTACGCCAGCATGATCTCCCTCGCGTACTTCCCGCCGGTCTGGCGCAAGGTGATGGACAAGCGCGTCCTCGACCACTACGACGGCGACATCACCCGGGTGAACGTCCAGCCGGCCAAGCGCGAGCGGATCCTCGCCCGCTATGGGGCGGCGTGACCATGGCTGCCTATCAGTGCCCGGTGTGTGACTACGTCTACGACGAATTGAAAGGTGCCCCGCGAGAGGGATTCCCGGCCGGTACCGCATGGGATTCGGTTCCCGACGACTGGTGCTGCCCGGACTGCGGAGTGCGGGAGAAGATCGATTTCGAGAGGACTGCGTGATGAAGCTCTACCGCTGTGTCCAGTGTGGTTTCGAGTACGACGAGGAACTGGGGTGGCCCGAGGACGGCATCGTGCCCGGCACCCGGTGGGACGACATCCCCGATGACTGGAGCTGCCCCGACTGCGGCGCGGCCAAGGCCGATTTCGAGATGGTCGAGGTTGCCCGCTCGTGAGCTCGATCGTGATCGTGGGCACCGGGGTCGCCGGGATCACCGCTGCCGAAACGCTACGGGCGGAGGGCTTCTCGGGAGCGGTGACCGTGATCGGCGACGATCCCGCGCATCCGTACCGCCGGCCCGCCCTCTCGAAGGATCTGTTGCTCGGGACGATGCCCGCGGAGAAGGCCCGGCTCCGCGCGGCCGACTACTGGACCGAGCGGGGGATCGAGTTCCGCACGTCGGTCGCCGTCACCTCGATCGACGTGGCGGGCCGATCGGTCCGGCTCGACACCGGCGAGGAGCTGCCGTACGACGCCCTGCTCCTCGCGACCGGCGGCCGGGCGCGCGCCATCGAGCACTCGGCAGGCGACGCCGTGCTGGCGCTGCGGTCGATGCACGACGTGGCACCGCTGCGCGCCGCCATCGACCGGACCAATTCGATCCTGGTGATCGGGGCGGGCCTGATCGGTTCCGAGGTCGCAGCCACCGCCCGGGGTCTCGGCGCCGAGGTGACCGTTCTCGAAGCGGCGCCCGCGCCTCTGCACCGGGTGCTCCCGCCGCAGGTCGGCGAGCTGTACGAGCAGATCCACCGCGAGCACGGCGTGGCGTTTCACACCTCGGTGCGGCTCGCCGAGCTCGCCTCGGACGGCGCGGGCGGGGTGCGTGCCACCGCCGACGACGGGACGGTGTGGTCCGCGGGCGCGGCGCTGCTCGCGGTCGGAATGGTGCCGAACACGCTCCTCGCGGAGCGGGCCGGGCTCGCCACCGCGGACGGGATCGTGGTCGACGAGCGCTACGCCACCTCGGAGCCCGGTGTGTACGCGGCGGGGGACGTGGCCAACTGCCCGAATCTCGTGCTGGGCGGCAGGCATCGAACCGAGCACTGGAACTCTGCGCAGACCCAGGGCGCCGCCGCCGCGCGCGCGATGCTCGCGGGCCTGGCAGGCGTGGAGCCCGTAACGGCCCGCGAGGTGCCCTGGTGCTGGTCCTCGCAGTACGGGCTCAATCTCCAGATCGCGGGGTGGCCGCAGGCCGACGACGACACCGTCGTCCGGGCAGCATCGACGGTCGGGACTTCACCCTGCTCACGCGGCGGGACGGACGCTTGGTCGGCGCGGTGACCCTCGGCAGGCCCAAGGACCTCCGGGCGGCGCGGGTCCTGATCGGCGAGCACCCGACGATCGATCCGGCGCTCCTGGCGGACGAGGGTCAGGACCTCACGGCGTTGAGTCAGCGGGTCCCTGTTTGACGGCCCGGATGCATGCTGCCACTCTCGCCACCATGGCACCGACGAACCGAATCCCGTTCCAACAGGCGACTCGCACACTGCTGCGGGATTCGGTTCTCGGCGCGATGCGGGATCTGCTGTCGGTCAAGGACTGGTCCGAGGTGACGATGACCGACATCGCGGCCGAAGCCGGTGTCAGCAGGCAGACCGTCTACAACGAGTTCAAGTCCAGGCAGGGTCTCGCGCAGGCGTACGCGTTGCAGCTGGCGGACCGCTTCGTCGGAGCCATCGAGGACTCCATCTACGGCAACGTGGGTCGGCCGCACGTGGGCCTGGTCGAGGCGTTCACCACGTTCTTCCAGCAGAGTGCCTCCGATCCACTGGTCCAGTCGCTGCTCACCGGGGAGGCCAAGCCGGACCTGCTGCGACTGATCACCACCGACAGTGCCCCTCTGCTCGACCACGCCTCGGCCAGGCTCGCGGAAACATTGGAGCGCAGCTGGATTCAGGCCTCGCCCGCCGACGCCGGAATCCTCAGCCGGGGATCGTCAGGTTGGCGATCAGCTACATCTCCATGCCGCCGGATTCGGATCGCAACGTGGCCGAGGACCTGGCCCGGATCTTCGTGCCCTTCATCGAGGCGATCGTCGGCGCCGCCGAGGCATAACTCGCGCGCCCGCCCCAGGAGGAAACCCGATAGCCTTACCCGAGATATCGGCAACCAGGAGAGGCAGATGACGACCTCAGTGTCTGAGAACAAGCTCGAGGCGGATACCCGCAACGGAATCGATTACAAGGTGGCGGACCTTTCGCTCGCCGAGTTCGGCCGCAAGGAGATCCGTCTCGCCGAGCACGAGATGCCGGGCCTGATGGCCCTTCGTCGTGAGTACGCCGAGGTCCTGCCGCTCAAGGGTGCCCGCATCTCCGGGTCCCTGCACATGACGATCCAGACCGCCGTGCTGATCGAGACGCTGGCCGCGCTCGGCGCCGAGGTCCGCTGGGCTTCGTGCAACATCTTCTCCACCCAGGATCACGCCGCGGCCGCGATCGTCGTCGGCCCGCACGGCACCCCGGAGGAGCCCAAGGGCATCCCCGTGTTCGCCTGGAAGGGCGAGACGCTGGAGGAGTACTGGTGGGCGGCCGAGCAGATGCTCACCTGGCCGGGCGAGCCCGCGAACATGATCCTCGACGACGGCGGCGACGCCACCATGCTGGTGCTCAAGGGTGCGCAGTTCGAGAAGGCGGGCGTCGTGCCGCCCACCGACGACGAGCACGACTCGGACGAGTACAAGGTGTTCCTCGCGCTGCTGCGCCAGTCGCTCGAGGCCGACAAGTCCAAGTGGACGACGATCGCGGAGTCCGTCAAGGGCGTCACCGAGGAGACCACCACCGGCGTGCTGCGCCTGTACCAGGTGGCCGCGGCCGGCGAGCTGACCTTCCCGGCCATCAACGTCAACGACTCGGTCACCAAGAGCAAGTTCGACAACAAGTACGGCACCCGGCACTCGCTGCTGGACGGCATCAACCGCGGCACCGACGTGCTGATCGGCGGCAAGGCGGCGCTGGTCTGTGGCTACGGCGACGTCGGCAAGGGCTGCGCCGAGGCGCTGCGCGGCCAGGGCGCGCGGGTCGCGGTCACCGAGATCGACCCCATCAACGCCCTGCAGGCGCTGATGGACGGCTTCGAGGTCAAGACCGTCGAGGAGGCGATCGGCTGGGCCGACATCGTCATCACCTCGACCGGCAACAAGGACATCATCACCTTCGAGCACATGAAGCAGATGAAGCACCAGGCGATCCTGGGCAACATCGGTCACTTCGACAACGAGATCGACATGGCGGGCCTTGAGCGGGCGGCCGACGTCACCCGCATCAACATCAAGCCGCAGGTCGACGAGTTCACGTTCGCGGACGGCCACTCGATCATCGTGCTGTCCGAGGGCCGCCTGCTGAACCTGGGCAACGCCACGGGCCACCCCTCGTTCGTGATGAGCAACAGCTTCTCCAACCAGGTCATCGCGCAGATCGAGCTGTGGACGAAGCCGGACGAGTACGACAACGAGGTCTACCGCCTGCCCAAGCACCTGGACGAGAAGGTCGCGAAGATCCACGTCGAGGCACTCGGCGGCTCCCTGACCAAGCTCTCCAAGGACCAGGCCGAGTACATCGGCGTGGATGTCGAGGGCCCGTACAAGCCCGAGCACTACCGGTACTGAGCAACACCGCAGTGGGAACACTGATCGCGCTGGAGGGTCTGGACGGCGCGGGCAAGCGGACGCTGGTCGACAAGCTCGTCTCCGAGCTCACGTCGGCCGGCGTCCGCGTCGCTGTGCACACCTTTCCCCGCTACGGCGTCTCGATCCACGCGGATCTCGCCGCCGAGGCGCTCAAGGGGGCGCACGGGGACCTGGCCGAGTCGGTCCATGCGATGGCCGTGCTCTTCGCGCTCGACCGAGGCGGCGCGGTGGCGGAACTGGCGGACCTGCTCGAGCGGCACGACATCGTGCTGCTCGACAGGTACGTGGCCTCCAACGCGGCCTACGGTGCGGCCCGCCTGCGGCAGGGTCCGGACGGCGAGTTCGTCCGCTGGGTGCGCGAGCTGGAGTTCGACCGTCTCGGACTGCCACGACCGGCGCTGCAGATGCTGCTCGACGTGCCCGTCGAACTGGCGCGGGCGCGGGCGCGGGCCAGGGAGGCCTCCGACTCGACCCGCGAACTCGACGCCTACGAGCGGGACTCGGACCTGCAGACCAGGACCGGTGCGGTGTACCGGGGACTGGCGCAGCGGGAGTGGGTCTCGAGCTGGAAGCTGATCGACCCGAACGTCGATCCGGCGGCACTCGCCGCGGATCTGGCACAGTGGATATGACGACACACTGCGCCGGACCCCACGCAACGACGGGTTCCGGCGTCCCGAGATGACACGATAGGGATATGAAGCCACGCATTCTGGTTGTCGATGACGACACGGCTCTGGCCGAGATGCTCACCATCGTGCTCCGCGGGGAGGGCTTCGAGCCCTTCGTCGTCGGGGACGGCACGCAGGCGCTGACCGCGGTCCGAGAGATCCGCCCCGACCTGGTGCTCCTGGACCTGATGCTGCCGGGGATGAACGGCATCGACGTGTGCCGGGTGCTGCGTGCCGATTCCGGGGTCCCGATCGTGATGCTGACCGCCAAGACGGACACCGTCGACGTGGTGCTCGGGCTCGAGTCGGGTGCCGACGACTACATCATGAAGCCCTTCAAGCCGAAGGAGCTCGTGGCCCGCGTGCGGGCCCGGTTGCGGCGTACCGAGGACGAGCCCGCCGAGCTGCTCAGCATCGCGGACATCGTCATCGACGTGCCCGCCCACAAGGTCACCCGTGAGGGCCAGCTCATCGCCCTCACGCCCCTCGAGTTCGACCTCCTCGTCGCCCTGGCCCGCAAGCCCCGCCAGGTCTTCACCCGCGAGGTCCTGCTCGAGCAGGTGTGGGGATATCGCCACGCCGCCGACACCCGCCTGGTCAACGTCCATGTCCAGCGGCTGCGCGCCAAGGTCGAAACCGATCCTGAGAATCCCGAAGTGGTGCTCACGGTCAGGGGGTCGGCTACAAGGCCGGACCGCCGTGATCCGATTCTCTCGTACGCGGCGGCGTATCAACGGAACGTTCACGCCGCTGCTGCGCCGCTGCAAGGACCTGAGCCATTCGCTCGGGCACCTGTGGCGGCGTTCACTGCAGCTCCGGGTCGTGGTCTCGACCCTGACGCTGTCGCTGGTGGTCATCACCATTCTCGGCGTGGTGCTGACCAGCCGGATCACCGATCGGCTGCTCGAGGCGAAGATCACCGCCGCGACCGAGGAGATGGACCGTGCCAGGGGCGCCGTGCAGGCCGAGTTGGCGGGAGCCGACGACGGTACCTCGCTCGAGACCCAGCTCGACGGGGCGCGCGCGGCGCTGACGAACCGTGAGGGCGATGCGGGCGCGGCCTCGGGCGCGGCCGGTACCTTCACCCCCGTCCTGGTGGCACCGGCGGTGCCACCGCATCAAACCGAGTCCAGTGGGCCGATCGAGCAGATCCCGGACAACCTCCGTGAGTTCGTCAGGAGGGATCAGGTCAGCTACCAGTTCGCGACG
Source organism: Rhodococcus sp. MTM3W5.2 (assembly GCF_001984015.1). NCBI lineage: Bacteria > Bacillati > Actinomycetota > Actinomycetes > Mycobacteriales > Nocardiaceae > Rhodococcus > Rhodococcus sp. MTM3W5.2. The sequence continues at coordinate 1,797,332 of NZ_CP019572.1, forward strand.
GTCTCGGATCCGGAGGGCTACTCCGGTCCGGCGCTGATCGTCGGCAGTCCGGTGTCGTCCGACGTCGCCGGCCTGCAGCTGTACCTGGTGTTCCCGCTGGCGGCCGAGGAGAAGAGCCTGTCGCTGATGCGCGGCACCATGCTGATCGGCGGCGCGGTGCTGTTGGTGCTGCTTGCCGCGATCTCGATGCTGGTCGCCCGCCAGGTGGTTCTCCCGATCCGGTCGGCCTCGCGGATCGCGGAGCGCTTCGCGGACGGCAGGCTCAAGGAACGGATGCCGGTCCGCGGCGAGGACGACATGGCCAGGCTGGCCGTCTCCTTCAACGACATGGCGGAGAGCCTGTCCAAGCAGATCGCCCAGCTCGAGGAGTTCGGCAACCTGCAGAAGCGGTTCACCTCGGACGTGAGCCACGAGCTGCGGACCCCGCTGACCACCGTGCGGATGGCCGCCGAGCTGATCCACGACGGCAGTGCGGACCTGGATCCGGCGATGCGCCGTTCCTCCCAGCTGCTCGTCGCCGAGCTTGACCGGTTCGAGTCGCTGCTGAACGACCTGCTGGAGATCAGCCGCCACGACGCGGGCGTCGCCGAATTGTCCAACGAACAACTGGACCTGCGGATGAGCGCGCGGGCCGCGGTGTCGACGATCCGCCATCTCGCCCGCGAGTCCTCGACCGAGCTGATCCTCGATTTGCCGGACGAGCCGGTGATCGCGTCCGTCGATCCCCGCCGGGTCGAGCGCATCCTGCGGAACCTGCTCGCCAACGCGATCGACCACGGGGAAGGCAAGCCGGTGTTGCTGCGGCTGCGCGCCGATGCCGATGCGGCGGCGTTCATCGTGCGGGATCAGGGGATCGGACTTCGCCCAGGCGAGGAGAAGCTGGTGTTCAACAGGTTCTGGCGTTCGGACCCGTCCCGGGTGCGCCGCTCAGGGGGTACCGGGCTCGGCCTGGCCATCAGCCTCGAGGACGCGCGGCTGCACGACGGCCGACTCGAGGCGTGGGGCGAGCCGGGGGAGGGCGCATGCTTCCGGTTGACGTTGCCCCTTGTTCGCGGCCACAAGATCACCAGCAGTCCACTGCCGCTGAAGCCGTCGACCCGCAAACACGCCCAGGGACAGCCGATTCCGGGGACCGCCCGATCCGATGACGGGCTCGAGACGCGGAGCGAGTCGCTCGACCCGGACGAGGCGAGTAGCGTGCCGATGCTCAGGGAGCGGCCATGAGGGTACGGATCGCCGCGGCGCTGGCGTCGGTTTTCCTGCTTGCAGGCTGCGCCAGCCTCCCCGACTCGTCCACCCCGCAGGCGATCGGCACCATCGCGCCCAGCCCGGTCACCGGGGAGGTGCCGGTGCCGATGCCCGGCCGCGAGCCGAATCTGCTGCTGCGGGACTTCTTCGCGGCCAGCACGGACCCCGTGAACCGGCATGCCGCGGCGCGCCAGTTCCTGACCCCTGCCGCGGCGGAGCGCTGGGACGACGCCGCGAGCACGACGGTCGTCGACAAGGTGGATGTGCTCGAGGAACAGCGCAATGGCGACACCGCCACCTTCACCATCCGCGCGAACAAGGTCGGTCAGCTCGAACCAGGCGGTTCCTATCAGGCGACCGAGGGAAATTTCGAGGCCAAGGTCCACCTGCACCGAACCGACGGTCAGTGGCGGATCGACGAACTCCCGCCCGGCGTGATCATGGACCGGCCGCAGTTCCTCAAGACCTATCAGCGCAACGCCCTGTACTTCGTCGCTCCCGGCGAGAACATGGTCGTGCCCGACCTGCGCTGGATCTCGGCCCGCCAGGAGAATCTCCCGGAGCGGCTGGTGGACCTGCTCATCACCGGACCCAAGGCGGTGCTGGCGAACGCGGTCGAGAACGAGCTGGCGGGCCTGTCGCTGCGCGCGCCGGTCACCAAGGCAGATGGCAGGACCGAGGGCGTCGGCATCGGGTTCGGCGGCGTCCGCATCGACTTCCAGGGCGCACAGGGACTCGACCAGCACCAGCGCGAGCTGCTGGCGGCTCAGGTCGTGTGGACCCTCGCCACCGCCGAGATCTCCGGGCCGTACGTGTTGCTCGCGGACGGCAAGCCGCTCGACGAGCGGTTCCCGCAGGGATGGAGCACCGCCGACGTCGCCTCGACCAACCCGACCGCCTCGATGAGCGGGATCGTCGGGCTGAACGCACTGCGGGACGGGGCGTTGGTCAGCGTGACCGACACCGGCGTGTTGCCGAGGCCCGGCTACTTCGGCTCGGCGACGAGCCTCGAGTCGATCGCGTTGTCCCGCGACGGCAAATGGGCCGCAGGCGTGTCGGCCGCAGGACAGGCGTCCGGGACGGTTCGGACGCTGATGGCGGGCGCGATCGACGGTGACGCGGTGCCGCTGCTCCAGGGCGGTTCCATCACCAGGCCCACCTGGTCGCCCGACAACGCGTCCATCTGGGCCGTGGTGGACGGTTCCAGGGTGGTCCGCGCCGAGCGGGACCCGGCAGGCCAGATGTCCGTTCAGCCCGTCGACTCGGCCGCGATCGCGGGGCTTGGCGGTTCCATCACCGAACTGCGGCTGTCCCGAGACGGCGTGCGGGCGGCGATCATCGTCGACGGCAAGGTGTACGTGGCGACAGTGGAGCGGCGTCCGGACGGTCAGTACCAGCTCACGAATCCACGGCCGGCCGCGGTCGGTCTCGGCAGCCCGGCGGTGGCGCTGGACTGGAGTGGTGGCGACTCCGTGGTGGTGGTCCGGGCGGCGTCCGAGATCCCGGTGGTCATGGTGTCGCAGGACGGCTCCCGGATGGACGCGCTGCCGAGCCGGAACCTGACGTCGCCGGTGGACTCCGTCGATGCCTCCCCGACGACGGTGTTCGTCGGAGACGCGCGCGGGGTGTTCCAGCTCAACAACAACGACCCGGCGTCCGATCGATACTGGCGTGAGGTGCCCGGACTGACCGGGGTCAAGGCCACCCCCGTGCTGCCGGGCTGACTGTCGTAGCGCGGGTGCACACTGCGGTGCATGCGCGCGCTTGTCGACCTGATCCTGCCCCGCGAGTGCGGCGGCTGTGGGGCGGTGGGCACCGACTGGTGTGACCGCTGCCGGGCGGAGCTGTCGGGCGAGCCGGTGCGGCTCGCCCCCCGGCTCGATCCGGGGGTTCCGGCCTGGGCTCTGGGCCGGTACACGGGTCCGCGACGGAGCGCGGTGATCGCCGCCAAGGAGCGCGGACGCCGGGACCTGGCGCGGCCGCTCGGGCTCGCATTGGCCGGTGCTCTTGGGCGGCTTCGAGAGCTCGGCGAGATCGACCCGCCTGAACTCGCCGGATTGACCTTGGTGCCTGCGCCGACCCGGGCGAGGGCGGCGCGGGTGCGTGGGGGAGACCCGGTGACCCGGGCGGCGCTCGCGGCGGGGTCGGCGCTGTCGCCCGAACCGGTTGTGGTGTTGCCGATCCTGAAATTTGCTCGGGGAGTTAAGGATTCGGTCGGACTCTCGGCGCGGGCGCGCGTCGAGAACGTGTCGGGTCGGATCATGGTGGCCCCGGGTTCGCGAACCGGCCGGTCTGCTTGCGTGGTTCTCGTCGACGACGTTCTGACGACCGGGGCGACGGCCTCGGAGTCCGTGCGGGTCCTCGCCGGGAGCGGTGTCATGGTCGATGCCGTGCTTGTGATCGGCGCCGCATGAATCAATCGGGGAGAACGCTGGCACTCGCGTCCAACTCGGACTAGCGTCGCCAACACAACCGACGACACGGGCGGGAGGTGATACCCCAAACCTGGCGCCGGGCGGTCCCCTCCCGGCGCAGATCACCCGCCGACTGTCACCGCGGTGACTCGGCCGTAACCTGGAGGTACCGTGACGAACCCTTCAAAAGCCTCGGTTTTTTTCGAAGAAGAGACGGACTCGGCCGGGCAGCCTGACGGCCCGCGCGCCGACATTGTGGTGAAGGGCCGCAATGTCGAGGTCCCCGACCACTTCCGTGTGTATGTCTCAGAGAAGCTGGCTCGCCTCGAGCGCTTCGATCCCACGATCTACCTCTTCGACGTGGAGCTCTATCACGAGCGCAATCGACGGCAGGCCAAGAGCTGCCAGCGCGTCGAGATCACCGCCAGGGGCAAGGGCCCCGTCGCCAGGGCTGAGGCCACCGCCGACAGTTTCTACGCGGCATTCGAGGGCGTCACCACCAAGCTGGAGAGCAGACTGCGCCGCACCAAGGATCGGCGCCGCGTCCACTACGGCGACAAGACACCGGTCTCGGTGGCCGAGGCGACCGCGGCCCTCGCTGAGGACGATTCCCTGGCGATTTCGCCCGACCTGTCACTCGAATCCGAGACCGTGCCGCCCGACGGCCCAGGTCAGGTCGTGCGGACCAAGGTGCACACCGCAGCACCGATGAGCGTCGATGACGCCCTGTACGAGATGGAACTGGTCGGCCACGACTTCTTCCTGTTCCACGACAAGGAATCGGATCGGCCCTCTGTCGTCTACCGGCGACACGCGTTCGACTATGGCCTGATCCGACTGGCCTGACCCCGGTCGATTGAGTTAACGCCTACCATGGAGCCGGTTGGGAGAGAACTCTCCCGACCGGCTCCACCGTGTACACCACCTGCCCGCCGAGGATTGAGGACGTTTAAGCCCGTGCCGTCGTTGTCGCTTTCGAAGCTGCTCCGTGTTGGTGAAGGTCGCATGGTCAAGCGGCTCAAGCACATCGCCGAGCACGTATCCACCCTCTCGCCCGACGTGGAAGCCCTGTCCGACGCCCAACTCCACGCGAAGACGGCGGAGTTCCGGGAGCGGTACGCCCGCGGGGAGACCCTCGACGAGCTGCTGCCCGAGGCGTTCGCAGTGGCAAGGGAGGCTTCCTGGCGGGTGCTCGGCCAGAAGCACTACACCGTTCAGGTCATGGGCGGTGCGGCGCTGCACTTCGGGAACGTCTCCGAGATGAAGACCGGTGAGGGCAAGACCCTGACCTGTGTGCTCCCGGCCTACCTCAACGCGATCGCGGGCGACGGCGTGCACGTGGTCACGGTCAACGACTACCTGGCCAAGCGCGACTCCGAGTGGATGGGCCGTGTGCACCGCTTCCTCGGCCTCGACACCAGCGTGATCCTGTCGGGGATGACCCCGGCCGAGCGGCGCGCGGCGTATGCGGCCGACATCACATACGGCACCAACAACGAGTTCGGCTTCGACTACCTGCGCGACAACATGACGCACAGCCTCGACGACCTGGTGCAGCGCGGCCACAACTTCGCTATCGTCGACGAGGTCGACTCGATCCTCATCGACGAGGCCCGTACGCCGCTGATCATCTCCGGTCCGGCCGACGCCTCCAGCAAGTGGTACGGCGAGTTCGCCCGCATCGCGCCGCTGCTCAAGCGCGATGTGCACTACGAGGTCGACATCAAGAAGCGCACTGTCGGCGTGCACGAGGCGGGCGTCGAACTCGTCGAGGATCAGCTCGGCATCGACAACCTCTACGAGGCCGCGAACTCGCCGCTGGTCAGCTACCTGAACAACGCGGTCAAGGCCAAGGAGCTCTACCAGAAGGACAAGGACTACATCGTCCGTGACGGCGAGGTCATCATCGTCGACGAGTTCACAGGACGCATTCTGGTCGGCCGCCGCTACAACGAGGGCATGCACCAGGCCATCGAGGCCAAGGAAAAGGTCGAGATCAAGGCCGAGAACCAGACCCTCGCCACGATCACCCTGCAGAACTACTTCCGCCTCTACGACAAGCTCTCGGGCATGACCGGTACGGCCGAGACGGAGGCCGCCGAGCTGCACCAGACCTACGGACTCGGCGTGATCCCGATCCCGACGAACCGTCCGATGGTCCGCGTCGACCAGGGCGACCTGATCTACAAGACCGAGGAGGCGAAGTTCGCCGCCGTCGTCGACGACGTCGTCGAGCGCCACCAGCAGGGTCAGCCCGTCCTCATCGGCACCACCAGCGTCGAGCGCTCCGAGTACCTGTCGAAGCAGTTCACCAAGCGCGGCGTCGCGCACAACGTCCTCAACGCGAAGTTCCACGAGCAGGAGGCGACCATCGTCGCCGAGGCCGGCCGCACCGGCGCGGTCACGGTCGCGACCAACATGGCCGGCCGTGGCACCGACGTCGTGCTGGGCGGAAACCCGGACATCCTCGCCGATCTGCACCTGCGTAAGCAGGGGCTGGACCCCGTCGAGACCCCCGATGAGTACGAGGCCGCGTGGGAGCCCGCACTCGAAGAGGTCAAGGCCCAGGTCAAGGCGGACGCGGAGGACGTGCGCGCGGCAGGCGGGCTCTACGTGCTCGGCACCGAGCGGCACGAGTCCCGCCGCATCGACAACCAGCTCCGAGGCCGGTCCGGCCGCCAGGGCGACCCGGGCGAGTCCCGCTTCTACCTGTCGCTTGGCGACGAGTTGATGCGACGGTTCAACGGCGCCGCACTCGAGTCGATCATGACGCGCCTCAACCTGCCCGACGATGTGCCGATCGAGGCGAAGATGGTCTCGAAGGCCATCAAGAGCGCCCAGACGCAGGTCGAGCAGCAGAACTTCGAGATCCGCAAGAACGTCCTGAAGTACGACGAGGTGATGAACCAGCAGCGCACGGTCATCTATGCCGAGCGTCGCCAGATCCTCGAGGGCGAGGACATGGAGGGCCAGGTCGAGGGCATGATCACCGACGTGGTCACCGCCTACGTCGACGGTGCCACCGCCGAGGGCTACGTGGAGGACTGGGACCTCGAGCAGCTGTGGACGGCGCTCAAGACGCTGTACCCGGTCGGCATCGACCACAAGGAGCTGACCGGCGAGACCGAGATCGGCGAGCGCGGCGATCTCACTCGTGAGGAACTGCGCGATGCGCTGCTGGCGGACGTGCGGGCGGCCTACGACGCGCGCGAGCGACAGATCGACGAGATCGCAGGCGAGAACGGGATGCGTGAACTCGAGCGTCGCGTGCTGCTGTCGGTTCTCGACCGCAAGTGGCGTGAGCACCTCTACGAGATGGACTACCTCAAGGAGGGCATCGGCCTGCGGGCGATGGCCCAGCGTGACCCGCTGGTCGAATACCAGCGCGAGGGCTTCGACATGTTCACCGCGATGCTGGAGGGGCTGAAGGAGGAGTCGGTCGGATTCCTGTTCAACCTGCAGGTCGAGGCCGCACCCGCGGCCGAACCGGAGCATTCGGGTTGGACGGCCGCCGCCACCGCGGCACGTCAGGCGCCCGCCGCGCTGCCGACCGAGGAGCCGGCTCCCGCGGCCCCGGCCGCGCCTGCAGCGCTGCGTGCCAAGGGACTCGATGCGTCGGAGGAGACCAGGCTGACCTACTCGGGTCCGGCCGAGGACGGCAACGCTCAGGTCCGCCGGACCGCCGCGGGTGCGGGCGAGGGTTCCCGGCGCGAGCGCCGACAGGCCGGACGGTCCAAGCGCAAGAAGTGACCGGCCTCAGCCGACCTGAAGTGATGTGATACGCCAGCCGCCCCAACCGAGGGCGGCTGGCGTGCGTTCGAGGCGGGCCGCGACGGCGAACATCCGTTGCCCGCGTGAGTAGCTGCCGAACACCTCGGCGGAGTCGGCACCGCTCGGTCGCAGGTGCACCCGGCCCAGGCACGCGACGCCGAGCCCGCGGGCGGGCAGGGGCGCTGGGCAAGCGTGCCGACGAGGCCGACCAGCGCGGGCGCCAGCAGCGGCCGCAGCTGTGCTGGGGGCCGCCGACGGTCGAGTACCTCGAGCGTCAGCCGGAGGGCGTGCTCGGCGAACCGTTGCGCCTCGGGGTCGATCGCCACGGCCTCGGCCGGTGGCCTCCCGCGACCGCTGACGGGGGATCGACCGTTGTGCGGCGAGCGGGTCGGAGCGCGGTGTGCGCCGGCTCGAGACTCCGTCCGGCCCGCGATGGGCGGTTCGCATCGCGGGGCATGGGTCAAGAACCTGTGGGTGTCACGCATGGGGGACGTCTCCTGTCTCGACGGGCGGCTCGTGACGAGTCGCCGGGCAGCGGTGCCGAGTCCGAGGAGAGGCCGGACGGACTGAAGGATTGCACGGATCAGGAAGCGGCGCGCGGGTTCTCGCGAACCTCATCGCGCGCGGATGTTCCCGGAGCCATAGGGTGGGCGGATGCAAGGGTTGGTGGTGGACTTCGGCGGCGTGCTGGCCGGGCCGGGCTCGGACCGCGCGGGACTGACCGCGATCATCGGGGCACTGCGCGCGGTCGGGGTCCGCTCGGCCATCCTCAGTAGCGATCCCGGCGGGCAGGCGGGCGCCGACCTGCGCGGGCTCGGCGACGGGGTTCTTGTCGACGAGGTGGTGCTCTCCGGCGACGTCGGATTGGCCAAGCCCGACCCTCGGATCTACCGGCTGACCGCGGATCGTCTTGGACTGGCGCCGGTGGACTGCGTGTTCGTCGACGATCTCGCGGTCAACGTCCGCGGCGCCGCCGCGTCGGGGATGGTCGGGGTACACCACGTGGACCCGGAGACCACGGCAACGGAACTACGGATACTCTTCGATCTCGGGCAGGGGGTGCCGGTGCAATGGTGAACAGGTTGACCACACTCGACGCGTCGTTCTATTTCCTCGAGGCGAGCAACACCCCGATGCATCTCGGTTCGCTGTCGATCCTGCAGCCGCCGCGGTCGGGCCTCGACTACGAGGACCTGCTGACCCGCGTCGAGAACCGGCTCGCGCTGGTGCCGCGATACCGGCAGCGGGTGCGGGAGGTGGCGTTCGGTCTCGCCCGTCCGGTGTGGGTGGACGACAGGGACTTCGACATCACCTATCACGTCCGGCGTTCGGCGCTGCCGAAGCCGGGGTCCGACGAGCAGTTGCACGATCTGGTGGCGCGGCTGACCTCGCGACCGCTGGACCGGTCCCGGCCGCTGTGGGAGATGTACCTGGTGGAGGGGCTGTCGAAGAACCGGGTGGCGATCTTCACCAAATCGCACTCCTCGCTGGTGGACGGCGAGCATGCGCTCGAGATCGGTCAGGTGCTGCTCGACCCGACGAAGACGCCGCCGCCGCCGATCGAGGAACTGTGGATGCCGCGTCGCGAACCGCGCGAGGCGGAGCTGGTGCTCGACGCCGTCGCGGAGATGGTCGCGCGCCCGAGCGAGGGTGCGGCCACTCTCCGGATGGCGGTCGGCGACCTGATCGGGACGGCGGCCGAGGTGGCAGGCAACATCGCCGCTGTGGTCCGGACGGCCGCGCACACGGCGCCCACCAGCCCGTTGAACGCGCCGATCTCCCGGAACCGGCGATTCGCGGTCGCGAAGACGTCCCTGGCGGACTACCGGGCCGTCCGCGACAAGTACTCGTGCACGGTCAACGACGCGATCCTGGCGGTGCTGACCGGGGCGCTGCGGAACTGGTTGCTGTCCCGTGGTGAGCCGGTCACCGCGTTCACCACGGTGCGTGCGTTGGTGCCGATGGCGGTCGATTCCGGTGTCGCCGAGCGCGGGGTGTCCTCGTTCCTTGTCGACCTGCCGGTGGGGGAGCTGAACCCGGTGGTGCGGCTCTCGCACATCGCGCACGCCACCGAGGCGCACACGAAGCAGAACAGGTCGGCCGCGCTGCCGCTGGCCCGGATGTCGGGTCTCGCGCCCGCGACCCTGCACGCGATGGGCCTGCGGGTGGCCAGTGGTCTCTCGCAACGGGTGTTCAATCTGATGATCACCAATGCGCCCGGCCCGCAGTCCCCGCTGTACCTGGGCGGTGCGAAGGTCCTCGAGATGTATCCGGTGTCGCCGTTGCTGAAGAATCAGACGCTCAGTGTGGGCCTGACGTCATATAACGGCCACGTCTACTACGGTTTGAATGCCGACCGCGATGCGATGTCCGACGTGGATGTGGTGACGGCGCTTCTGTACGAGTCGCTCGAGGAGCTGTTGGATGCCACTACATAAGGATTACGCATGAGGGTCTACATCCCGGCGACCATCGCGATGTTGCAGAGGTTGGTCGCGGACCAGGAGTTCGATCCGGTGAGCCGCACCGCGTTCGCGGTCACCCCTGCGCTTCGCGAGGCGTACGCCTCCGGCGACGACGACGAGCTGGCCGAGGTCGCGATGACGGAGGCGGCACGTGCCTCACTGCGGCTGCTGGCCGCCGAGGACGACGACGAGGGCGCCGCGAGCATCCAGCGCCGCGCGGTGATCGCCGCGGACGTGGACGAGGCGAAGCTGCGGCCCGATCTCGACGACGCCGTTGTCCGCTTGGCGGCGCCGGTGACCCTGGCCGAGGTGGCGTCGGTCCATGTCGATCTCGCGGAGGCGGAGCTGGCGATCGCCAAGGCGGTCGAGGCGATCGACGCGGCCGATCTGGGTGATGCGGACGCCGAGTTCGTGCTCGGTGACGCCGAGGATCACGAGTTGGCCTGGTATGCCACCCAGGAGCTCGCATTCTTACTCGATCTGTTGTGACGGTCCGCGTGACAGCAGGGCACGCGTGTAGGTAACCTACGGTTCCGTAACCTACGCGAGTGGATGGATTGTTGATGGGTTTGAGGAACTGGCTCGAGGCGCCTGCTGCCGATATCTCGGCGCCCCGCCGGCCGAAGCTGAACATGCTGCGCGGAGCGGTGACGCGGGTGACCACGCCCCTGCTGCCGGACGACTTCCTGCACCTGGCGAACCCGCTGTGGTCGGCACGCGAGCTGCGCGGCAAGGTCATCGAGGTCCGCAAGGAGACCGCGGACTCGGCAACCCTCGTGATCAAGCCCGGGTGGGGCTTCGACTTCGACTACCAGCCGGGCCAGTACATCGGCATCGGCCTGCTCGTGGACGGACGTTTCCACTGGCGGTCGTACTCGCTGACCTCCCCGCCGAACTGGGAGAAGAAGCGGATCTCGATCGCGGTCAAGGCGATGCCGGAGGGCAAGCTGTCGAGCCACCTGATCAACGGCGTCCCCTCGGGAACCGTGATCCGGCTGGCCGCGCCGCAGGGCAACTTCGCGCTCCCGGAGCCGCCGCCGGAGAAGATCCTCTTCCTCACCGCGGGCAGCGGCATCACCCCCGTGATGGCGATGCTGCGCGCGATGGTGCGCCGCGACGAGCTGCCGGACGTGGTGCACGTGCATTCCGCGCCGACCGCCGAGGACGTGATGTTCGGCGAGGAGTTGTCGGCGCTGCACGAGTCGCATCCCAATTTCGTCTCCCAGGTCCAGCACACCAGGACCGGTGGCCGGTTCCGGCTGGCGGACCTCGACGCGCTGTACCCGGATTGGCGTGAGCGGCAGACCTGGGCGTGCGGGCCGACGCCGATGCTCGACGAGATCGAACGCGTCTGGCAGGAGGAAGGTCTCGCCGACCGGCTGCACACCGAGAGGTTCGCGATCTCGCGCGCGGACGACGCCGGGCAGGGCGGCACGGTGACCTTCACCAAGACGGGCCGCAGCATCGAGATCGACGGTGCGACCACCCTGCTCGAGGCCGGAGAGAAGGTCGGGGTCCAGATGCCGTTCGGGTGCCGGATGGGAATCTGCCAGACCTGTGTGGTTCCGCTCGTCGCCGGTCACACCAGGGATCTGCGGTCCGGGCGCGAACACGGTGAGGGCGAGCGGGTGCAGACCTGCATCGCTTCGGCTGCTGGTGACTGCACCTTTGACCTCTAGGTTTTTCGTCATCTCGAGTTCACGGATGTCGGCTATCGTTGTCGGTATCGGATACGCCGCGGGGCCTCCGCAGGCAATCTACTTATCCCCATCGGAGGGCCCTGATGGCCATCACGGACATCAAAGAATTCTCACACCTCACCGAAGCCGACATCGAGGCGCTCGGGCGCGAACTCGACGAGATCCGCCGCGATATCGAGGATTCGCGCGGTGAGCGCGATGCGCGATACATCCGCAATGTCATCCGGCTCCAGCGCGTTCTCGAGGCCGGTGGCCGGCTGACCCTGTTCGGCAGCAAGTACCGGCCGGCCTGGTTCGCGGGCACCACCATGCTGGCCCTTGCCAAGTGCATCGAGAACATGGAGCTCGGCCACAACGTGGTGCACGGACAGTGGGACTGGATGAACGATCCGGAGATCCACTCCACCACGTGGGAGTGGGACATGACCGGTCCGACGTCGCAGTGGAAGCGCGCGCACAACTACTCGCACCACACGTACACCAATATCGTCGGGATGGACCATGACGTGGGATTCGGGATCCTCCGGATGACCCGCGATGAGCCGTGGCGACCGATCAACCTGATGCAGCCCGCGGCAAACGTACTGCTCGCAACCACCTTCGAGTGGGGCATCGCGATGCACGACCTCGGGAGCGCCAAGGCCGAGGACCTCAAGCGCGGCGGCGCCAACGTCGCCCAGCTGAATCGGGAGTTCTACGCGAAGGCCGCCAAGCAGGTCACGAAGGACTTCGTGCTGTTCCCTGCGCTGACCGGTCCGGCGTGGAAACACACCCTGGCCGCGAACGCGACCGCGAACCTCGCCAGGAATCTGTGGCGTACGCGGTGATCTTCTGCGGGCATTTCCCGGACGGGGCGGAGAAGTTCACCGTCGAGCAGTACCGCAACGAGACGAAGCCCGAGTGGTACCTGCGGCAGATGCTCGGCAGCGCCAACTTCAAGGCGGGCCGGGTGATGGCGTTCATGAGCGGCAACCTCAGCTTCCAGATCGAGCACCACCTGTTCCCGGATCTGCCGAGCAATCGACTCCGTGAGGTGTCGGTCCGGGTGCAGGCGTTGTGCGACAAGTACGACCTGCCGTACACGACGGGCTCGCTGGCACGCCAGTACCTGTTGGCGCTCAGGACGATTCACAAGCTGGCCCTGCCGGACCGGTTCCTGACGGCCACCTCCGACGATGCGCCGGAGACCAGTTCTGAGCGCAAGTTCCGCTCGGAGGGCTCGCTGAATCCGCTTCGGGTCGACCCGGTCACCGGCAGACGCAGCGGTCTGAGGTCGGCGCTGCGGGAGCTGCGAGACCGCCGCCGCTGAGCTCTCCCCGTGAGTTGGGTCACACCTCGCTCCAGGTAACCTACGCAGCCGTAACTTACGGTACGGTAGGTCGGAACCAAGGGAAATGATCGACTGCGGGGAGAGCCGGAATGGCGATTGCGGACGTCAAGGAATACGCGCACCTTACCGAGGCGGATGTGGAAGCGCTCGGTATCGAGCTGGACGCGATCCGCCGCGACATCGAGGAGTCGCGCGGCGAGCGGGATGCCCGCTACCTGCGCAACACCATCCGCCTGCAGCGCGGCCTCGAGGTCGCGGGCCGGGCCGTCCTGTTCGGCAGCCGAAAGCGCCCGTTGTGGCTGCTGGGTGCCGGGCTGCTCGGCACGGCGAAGATCATCGAGAACATGGAGCTCGGCCACAACGTCATGCACGGCCAGTGGGACTGGATGAACGATCCCGAGGTGCACTCGAGCACCTGGGAGTGGGACGTGGTCGGACCGTCTGCGCACTGGAAGCAGACGCACAACTACCTGCACCACAAGTACACCAACATCCTCGGCATGGACGACGACGTGGGATACGGCCTGCTCCGTGTCACGCGGGACCAGCGATGGAAGCCGTTCAATGCAGGCAACATCGCGTACAACACCGTGCTGGCCTTGTTCTTCGAGTTCGGCATCGCCGCGCAGCACGTCGAGCTGGGCAAGGTCGCCATGGGACGCGACGACCGCGCCGAGACCAAGCGCAAGCTACGCGAGGTCGGTGAGAAGGTCGGCAAGCAGCTCGCCAAGGACTACGTCCTGTTCCCGGCCCTGACCGGCAAGGCGTGGAAGTCGACGATGACCGCGAACCTGACCGCGAACATGATCAGGAACGTGTGGACCAACGCGGTGATCTTCTGTGGACACTTCCCTGACGGCGCCGAGAAGTTCACCAAGGACGATGTCGACAACGAGACCCAGGCCCAGTGGTACCTGCGGCAGATGCTCGGCAGCGCCAACATCAGCGGCGGCCCGGTGATGGACTTCATGACCGGCAATCTCAGCTACCAGATCGAGCACCACATCTTCCCCGACCTGCCGTCGAACCGGTACGCCGAGATCGCGGTGCGGGTGCGGGCGCTCTGCGACAAGTACGACCTGCCGTACACCACCGGCCCGCTGCTGGTTCAGTACGCGAAGGCCTGGCGGACGATCGCCAAGCTGTCACTGCCCAACCAGTACCTGCGCGACACCACCGACGATGCGCCGGAGACTGCCTCGGAGCGCAAGTGGGAGGGCACCCAGGCGGTGTTGACGGTGGATCCGGTCACCGGCCGTAGTCGCGGTCTGCGCACCGCCATCCGTGAGGCGAAGAAGCGCAGGACCGTGCGGGGACTGTTCTCCCGCTGAACTGATCTGTGGAAGGTGACGTGAGTGCCCCGCGGTGACGGGGCACTCACGTCACTTTGCTTTGCTAGGACCCGACCAATGCCGAGCCGGTGTCGAGCAACGTTCCGAAAATGCTCTGGATGTCGCCGATGATGGACGATCCGGCGGCGAGGATGACTTCTGCACTACCCATCTGAAACTCCTTGTGTCGTGACGGTGAGATCGGGTGATCCCGGTGTGTCTTGACCTTGAAGTGATTCGAATCAGGTCGAGCCCAAACAGTGTAAAAACACGATTACTACAAACATGGGATTTCACGGGGGAGTTGACCCGACCGTGACCTTGTCCGGTGACGAAACCGTTACCAGGCCTCGTTGGAATTGAGCGCCACCAGCAGTAATCGCACGGCGGCCACCCGGCGGGCGGCCTCGCCCTCGAGGCGGTCCAGCGCGCACTCGGGGTCGGCGGGCGGGCCCAGGTGGCTGCAGCCGCGCGGGCAGTCCTCGATGGCGGCGGCCAGGTCGGTGAACGCGCCGAAGACGTCGTCGGGCGAGATGTGGGCGAGGCCGAACGAGCGGATTCCTGGCGTGTCGATCACCCAGCCACCCGAGCGTCCGCTCCCCGTGGCGTCGGGCAGCGGCAGCGCTACCGACTGGGTCGAGGTGTGCCGTCCCTTGCCGACGCCGGAGACCACGCCGGTGGCCCGATCGGCATCGGGCACAAGACGATTGACGAGGGTAGACTTCCCGACGCCCGAGTGGCCGATCAGTGCGGTGACCTTTCCGGCGAGCGCGTCCTTGACCGGTCCGAGCGGATCGTCCTGGCCGGCGAGGATCACCGGCACGTCCAGATCGGCGAACGCGGCGGCGAACTCCGCGTGGTCGGCCAGATCGCCCTTGGTCAGGCAGAGGATCGGCGCCAGCCCGCCGACGTAGGCGGCGACGAGTGCCCGCTCGACGAACCCGGTGCGGGGCGGCGGGTCAGCCAGGGCGACCACGATCAGCAGCTGGGAGGCGTTGGCCACCACGATCCGCTCGAACGGATCGGTGTCGTCGGCCGTCCGCCGCAACACCGTCGAGCGCTCCTCGACGCGCACGATGCGGGCCAGCGTGTCGGTGCGGCCGGAGACGTCGCCGACCACGCCAACCTGATCGCCCACCACGATGGGCGTCCTGCCGAGCTCGCGGGCGCGCATGGCGACCACCAGGCGGTCCGGATCGTCGCCGAGCACGCAACCCCATCGCCCGCGATCGACGGAGACGACCATCGCCGTCTCGGCGCTCTTGTGTTCCGGCCTGGTCTTGGTGCGCGGACGCGAACCCTTGCCCGGGCGGACTCGGACATCGGACTCGTCGTACCGGCGCGCAGTCAGGAGGGCGCTCCGGTCCGGTCGACGCTGCTCGGGTTCAACATCGTCGCCCACAGGTTCTCGAATCCGGGCAGGGTCTTGGCCGTGGTGCCGATGTCCTCGATCTCCACGCCCGGCACCACCAGGCCCAGGATCGCGCCCGCGGTCGCCATCCGGTGGTCGGCATAGGAGTGCCACGCGCCCCCGTGCAGCGGGCGCGGCTCGATGTGCAGCCCGTCCTCGGTCTCGGTGACGGCGCCGCCGAGGTTGTTGATCTCGGTCCGCAGGGCGGCGAGGCGGTCGGTCTCGTGACCGCGCAGGTGGGCGATCCCGCGCAGCGTGGACGGCCCGTCCGCCAGGGCGGCAAGGGCCGCGACGGTGGGGGTGAGTTCGCCGATGTCGTGCAGGTCAACGTCGATGCCACGAAGGCTACGCGGCCCGCGCACGGTCAGCGTCGAATTCGCCAGCGACACTTCGGCGCCCATCTCGGTGAGGATGCCGCGGATGGCGTCGCCCGGCTGCGTGGTGCGGGCCGGCCACAGCGGCACGCCGACCGAGCCGCCGGTCACCGCGGCCGCGGCGAGAAACGCGGTGGCATTGGACAGGTCGGGCTCGATCACCCAGTCGACCGCGTCGACGGGCCCGGGGACACACGCCAGGTGTCGGCGTCGCCGCCGTCGCCGGGAGTCTGGACCCGGACCCCCGCCTCCCGCAGCATCTCCACGGTCATGTCGATGTGCGGCATCGAGGGCACCGAACGGCCCTCGTGGCGCACGGTGATGCCGTCGTCGAAGCGCGCGGCGGAGAGCAGGAGCCCTGAGACGAACTGGGACGAGCCGGAGGCGTCGATGGTCACGACGCCGCCCGAGACCTTGCCGTGCCCGTTCACGGTGAAGGGCAGGCCGTCGCCGTCGATGTCGACGCCGAGACCGCGCAGCGCGTCGAGGATGGTGTTCAGGGGCCGGGTGCGGGCCTGCTCGTCACCGTCGAACTCGACGGTGCCGTCGGACAGCGCCGCGAGGGGCGGCAGGAAACGCATCACGGTGCCCGCCAGGCCACAGTCGACGGCGGCGGAGCCGAGGGGCCCTGGGGTCACGCGCAGGGTGGTGGGCTCACCCTCGTCGTCGATCCGCACGCCGAGGGCGCGCAGTGCGTCGATCATCAGGTCGGTGTCGCGGCTGCGCAGCGCGCCGGTGATCGTCGACGGACCCGAGGCGAGCGCGGCCAGGATCAGCGCCCTGTTGGTGATCGACTTGGACCCGGGCAGGGTCACGGACGCATGCACGGGCGATGCGGCGACGGGTGCTCTCCACAGACTCACGTGCACCATCTTCCCAGAGTGTCGGTGGTGCGAGACACAATGGTCGTATGTGCGGCAGATATGCGACGACGGTCGACCCGGCGCTGCTGGCGGTCGAGTTGGATGCGATCGACGAGACGTCCGGTCCCGGGGTGCACGCGAGCCGGCCGAGAACTACAACGTGGCACCGACCGACCCGGTGCTCGCTGTGGTGAGCAGACACTCGCACGAGCACCCGCACGACACTCCGACCCGTCGTATCCGGCGGATGCGGTGGGGCCTCCTGCCGTCGTGGACCAAGGCGTCGGAACCGGGCGTGCCCGCCAAGGGGGCGCCGCTGTTCAACGCCCGCGCGGACACCGCCGCGACCAAGCCGGCCTTCCGCACGGCGCTGAAGACCAAGCGCGCCCTCGTGCCGATGGACGGTTGGTACGAGTGGCTGACGGAACCGGCGGCGAGGGGCAAGGCCGTGAAGGTGCCGTACTTCATGACCCCGACCGACGGCTCCCGGATGTACGCGGCTGGCCTCTGGTCGGTGTGGCGGGACCGGGACGCCGACAGCCCGCCACTGCTCAGCGTCACGATCCTGACCACGGATTCCGTCGGCGCGCTGCAGTCGATCCACGACCGGATGCCACTGATCCTCACGCCCGATCGATGGCAGAGCTGGCTCGACCCGGACGCGGACGCACCCGGCGACCTGTTGGACCCGATCGACGAGGCGGTCGCGGCCGGCATCGAGATCCGGCGGGTCTCGGATCGGGTGAACAGTGTCCGGAACGACGGTCCGGAGTTGGTCGCGCCGGTCGGGGCGCCGGGGTCAGCGGTCGGCGAGCAGATCACCCTGCTGTGAGGGCAGGTCGCTGACCTCGGCCACCAGCTCGAGCGAGCGCAGCCAGGCCGTGCGGTCGGTCGCCGAGGAGACGACCATCAGCTCGTCGGCGGCGGTCTCCTCACCGAATCGGTCCAGGTACTCGCGCACCACGGTCGGCGTACCGACGGCCGAGTACCGAACCATCTGCAGCACCTGTTGGCCGGCGGGGGATTCGAGGATCATGTCCGCCTCGTCGGCGGTGAAGGTCCGGCCGCGACCGACGAACAGCCCGACCCGCTTGCGTTTGGTCTCGAGGAACAGCCGGTCCGCCTCGTCCTGGGTGTCCGCCGCGATGATGTTGACGGCGGCGATTACGTAGGGCTCCGCGAGCTGGGCCGAGGGGCGGAACTCGCGGCGGTAGATCGCGATGGCGTCGAGCAGCGCGTTGGGAGCGAAGTGCGATGCGAAGGCGTACGGAAGTCCCAGCGCGGCAGCCAGTTTGGCGCCGAACAGGGACGACCCGAGGACGTACAGCGGCACGTTCGTGCCCTTGCCTGGCGTCGCCTCGATTCCGGGGATTCGCGACGGACCGGTCAGGTAGCCCTGCAGCTCCAGCACGTCCTGCGGGAACGACTCCGCGGATGCGGGGTCGCGTCGCAGCGCCCGCATCGTCTTCTGGTCGCTGCCCGGCGCACGGCCGAGCCCGAGGTCGATCCGGCCGGAGTGCAGCTCGGCGAGAGTGCCGAACTGTTCGGCGATCGTCAGCGGCGCGTGGTTGGGCAGCATGATGCCGCCTGCGCCGAGGCGGATCCGCTGCGTGTGCGCCGCGATGTGCGCGATCAGCACGCTGGTGGCCGAGGAGGCGATGGACGGCATGTTGTGGTGCTCGGCGTACCAGATCCGCCGGTAGCCCCACTGCTCGGCGCGCTGCGCCATCTCCACGCTCGACCGGAAACTGTCGCCTGCGCTCTCGCCCTCGCCGATGTGCGCCAGATCGAGGATGGAGAGTGGAACCGTCACGGTGGTGCCGCCTTTGTTCGGAGATGACTGTCGTCGGCGGGATGAGCGCCTCGTGGTGCAACCGCCGCAGGGGCCCGAGTATTTCTGGTCAGCCCGCGGTGATCGGGGCGAGCACCGCACCGGTCAGCCGGACCAGGTCGGCCGGGTCCAGGTCGATCTCCAGCCCGCGCCTGCCCGCGCTGCACAGCACCCGATCCCAGGCCGCGGCTGACGCGTCGATCACGGTCGGCAGACGCTTGCGCTGACCCAGTGGGGAGATGCCGCCGAGCACGTAGCCGGTGGACCGCTGCGCCTCGGCCTGCTCGGCCATGACCGCCTTGCTCGACCCCAGCGCGGCCGCCGCGGCCTTGAGGGAGAGCTTCTCCGGGACCGGGAGCACGGCGACCGCCAGCTTGCCGTCGGAGGTCTTGATCACCAGCGTCTTGAGGATCTGGGCCGGCTCGAGGCCCAGCTGGCCGGCCAACGCGTCCACTGCCTCGGCGCCGTAGGAGGCGCTGGCGGAGTCGTGCTCGTAGCTGTGCACGCGGTGCGAGATCTTGCCCTTGGTGAGCGCCTGGGTCGCGGGAGTCGAAGTACCGGCCATGGCGCCGACTCTAGTGAGCCGGGAACACAACGCCGTGGACCGGCGTTACACCCAGCACGTTGGTCCGTCAGAGAAGGAGTCCTAGGTGTCGGTGCAGTGCCTCGAGCGGCCCGCTGACCGCAGTCCCGTCGACCGGGTAGCGGTAGCCTTGATCCCTATGGCGAGCGAAGGGATCAGCGTGCCTGACGACCGGCCCGAGAACGATCAGCCACCGCAGGACGAGTCGGGCGGCGATCTGACCGCGCGGTTCGAGCGCGATGCGCTCCCGCTGCTGGATCAGCTCTACGGCGCGGCGCTGCGGATGACGCGCAACCCGGCCGACGCGGAGGACCTGGTCCAGGAGACCTACATCAAGGCCTATTCGGCGTTCCGCTCCTTCAAGGAGGGCACGAACCTCAAGGCCTGGATGTACCGGATCCTGACCAACACCTACATCAACTCGTACCGCAAGAAGCAGCGTCAGCCTGCGCAGTACCCGACGGACGAGATCACCGACTGGCAGCTCGCGGCCACCGCCGAGCACACCTCGCAGGGCCTGAGGTCCGCCGAGGTGGAGGCGCTCGACACGCTGCCCGATGACGACATCAAGGCGGCCCTGCAGGAGCTGCCCGAGGAGTTCCGGATGGCGGTGTACTACGCCGACGTCGAGGGCTTCCCGTACAAGGAGATCGCGGAGATCATGGGCACGCCCATCGGAACCGTGATGTCGCGCCTGCATCGCGGGCGCAAGCAGCTGCGCGGGCTGCTGGCCGACGTGGCACGAGAACGTGGTTTCAACCGGAGCGGCGCCGCGGCGTCGACGGCGGCGCAGGAGCAGGAGGCGACCCGGTGAGCGAGCAGGACGAGTTCGAGCGGTTGGACTGCTCCGCGGTGATCGCGGACGTGTGGCTGATGCTCGACAACGAGTGCGACGAGACGACGCGCGCCCGGCTGAAGCGGCACATGGAGGACTGCGGATCCTGCTTCGAGGCCTACGGCATCGAGGAGAAGGTCAAGTCCCTGGTGAACCGCAAGTGCGGAGGCGAGCATGCGCCGGACGGGCTGCGGGAGCGGCTCAAGATCCAGTTGCGCACCACCACGATCATCACGCGGGTCGATCCGGACCAGTAGGCATACACACGGCGAGGGCCGCCCGGGAACTCCCGGGCGGCCCTCGCCGTGCATTCAGCTCCCGAAGAACAGTTCGGCGGAGCCCGCGGGGCCGGGGAGCTGGCAGCTGAGTGCACAGCTCACGGTGACGCCCGTCGGCGACCAGTCGAGGGTGTCGAGGCCGTCGGCGCTGACGATCAGGCGGGCGTCGAGGTTGACTCCCGCCGCGTCGGTGCCGGAGCGCGCTTCGGGGGCAGCCGTTCGACCGCATCCGACAGCGGGTCCGAGGTTCGGGTTCTGGAGCTTGTAGACGGTGTCGTAGACGACGGTGGAACCGGCGGTGGGGTCGACGGTCCACGAACCCGCGGCGCCCCAGGCGCTCGCCGAGTCGGTGACACGTTCGCCCGTCGGGTTGGTGTACGTCACGGTCTCGGAAACCGGAAACTGCCACCGGCGGATGCCGCACAGGTCGGCCGTCTCGTTGATCTGGTCGATCTCGGTGATCCGCCGGGCGGGGCCGTCGGCTGCGGAGATGGTTGTGCGGTAGTGGATTTCGTCGCCCGTGAAGCCGATGTTCGGCCCGACGACCTCGTGGGTGACGGCGAGGTTGTCATGCGTCGTGGTCGCGTGTGTGGCGGAGGCGTCGTGGCCGGGTGTGGTCACGGATCCGACTGCGTCAGCGGATTGGGCGGTGGCAATGCTGGTGGCGCCTGCAGCGAGCAGGGCGGCAGCCGCGGCGGCGGTGGCAACTCGGGCGGCGATGCGGCGGGTGGCGTGGGGCACTAGCTCTCCTGTGGGGTGGTCGTGTGGCAGTTTGCGATTGTCGGGCAGTCGAATTGATGGATGCGCCGCGGCTCAGGGGAGTAGGTCGGCCGGGTCAGCTCCCGAACACCGACCCGCCCGAACCGGTCGGGCCGGGAACCATGCAGTTGAGTGCACAGCTGGCGGTCACGCCCGTCGGACGCCAATCGAGGGGCGCGAGGCCGTCGGCTCGGACCGTCAGGTAGGCATTCATGTTCGACGGGGACGCGTTACCCTCCCAGTCGCAACCCACGGAGAATCCGCCCCTCGCATTCCGGAGCACGCGGACGCTGTCGTACACGACGGTGGTACCGGCCGCGGGGTCGACGGTCCACGACCCGACCGCCGGGTATTCGTATTTGCGGGTCATGACGTTGACGAGGACCTCGGGCATCGACTCGGACACCTGCTCACCCGAAGTGTTCGTGTAGGTCACGGATCCGGACTTCGCCACCGTCCACGAGTTGGAGCAACCCACCAGATCCGAGATGCCTTCCGCGATTCCGGTGATCGTGCGCGCCGGTCCGTCGGTGGCGGAGACGGTGGTGCGGTAGTGGACCTCGTCACCGAGGTATCCGACGTTGCTGCCGATGATTTCGTGGGTGATGGTGAGGTTGTCGTGTGTCTTCGTTGCGCGGGTGGCGGAGGCGTCGTGGGATCCGAATGCGTCAGCGGATTGGGCGGTGGCGGCGCCGGTGACGCCGGCAGCGAGCAGGGCGGCGGCCGCGGTGGTGATGGCGAGGCGGACGACGGTGCGTCGGCGGGTGGGGGGCACTTGCTCTCCTGGGTGAGTGGTCGTCCGTGGACTGTCGGGAGCCGGCGACGCCGAAACATACCGATTGGTCTCTCGACTCTGGCGTGGAACGATAGCCCGTTTGCGATGGTCGGGCGGGCGAATTGACGGATTCGCCCGGTTTCGCCGGAGAAAGTGAAAACTGTTGTGTATAAGGGTATTCCGAGCGTGCGCGGGTTGACTCGGCGCGCACAACGAGGGCAACCCGGAAATTCTCGGGTGCCCTCGTTGTGACGTGATGTGTCAGCTGCCGAAGGAGCCGAGGAAGATCTTGAGGAATTCGTCATTGCTCATGGTGTAGCCGGCACACCCGTCGCAGCGCGTCTGGGCTTTCATCGACGGGAAGTTCTGGGTGCCGAGCCCCGAGATGTCCACGATGATGCCGGAGTTCTGGACATAGGCGGTGTATTCCTGCCTCATGGTTCCGTACCAGGTGTAGGTGACCTCGAGGACGACGGTGGCACCGGCTCCGCCGATCGGCCATCCGGGGCCGGGTGCCACGTAGTTGGCCGCCCCATCCGGGGTGGACGTGAGCGTCTCGGTGGTCCTGCCGCCGTCCGCCTTCGTGTAGGTGATCTTGGCGGAGGGGCTGCCGGTGTAGTTGGGCCCTTGGTCGTCGATCCGGGTGATCAGGCGGTCCGGGGTCCCGGCTGCGGAGAAGGTGGTGCGGAAGGTCACCTGCCTGCGGCCCGCGCCCACGTTCTGGCCGACCACCTCGCGGGTGATCGTCACGTTGTCGACGGTGGCGGTGTCCGAGCGCTGCAGGTCGGGGTCGTTTCCGTTTTCGATGACGCGCTCAGCGGAACCGACCAGGTCGAGGTTGGAGACGTCGACGCTGCCGCCGCTGCTACCGGTCACGCTTTCGACGCTGCCGGTCTCGGCGTTCGCGGTGCCGGTCAGCAGGCCTGTGGCGAAGAGGGCGGCGGCGGTGGCGACCGCGGCGAGGCGGCGGGTGGGTGTTGATGAGCGGGACACGGGACTCCGTTCGAGGTGGGCGACTGGGCGCGCGTGTCGGGAGAGTCGACACTGTGTGGGCCCCCGACCGCGTGTGCGGTCATCGTATGGATGGCCGCCCGGTTCCGCCGGAGAATGCGAAAACTGTT
This sequence comes from Rhodococcus sp. MTM3W5.2, assembly GCF_001984015.1. Taxonomy (NCBI): domain Bacteria; kingdom Bacillati; phylum Actinomycetota; class Actinomycetes; order Mycobacteriales; family Nocardiaceae; genus Rhodococcus; species Rhodococcus sp. MTM3W5.2. The sequence continues at coordinate 1,820,421 of NZ_CP019572.1, forward strand.
GTGTAAAACGATATTTCGGAGGGTTCGATCCTTGGTCCCGTGAGATGCAACGAGGGCCGGGACACAGTGTGTCCCGGCCCTCGTGAGGCTTCGCCTACGGCGCGTCAGCTGTTTGGACGCTTGCCGTGGTTGGCCTTGTTGCCCTTGCGGCTGCGCTTCTTGCGACCACGCTTACCCATGGTTGTCTCCTTCCCTCTGATCTCGCTCCGGGACATTCTTCCACGTGTGGTTGGCTGTACTTCCATTGGCAGGTCTAGACAAGCGAGGTGCTCGATGGCAGAAGACGTGCGTGCCGAGATGGTTTCCACCGTCTTCCAGGTGGTTGTCGCCGAAGGCGACGAGGTGAAGGAGGGTGACACCCTCGTGATCCTGGAGTCGATGAAGATGGAGATCCCGGTGATCGCCGAGGTGAACGGCCGCGTGACCTCGGTGGATGTCACGGTCGGCGACGTCATCCAGCAGGGCGACCTCATCGCCGTCATCTCCTGACCGTCACGCCACTGACCGATGTCCACCCTCAGCGACCTGCTCGCCGAACACACCGACCTGCCGGGCAGCGCCGTCGACCACCTGCAGCGGGTGGTCGGGGAGTGGCAGCTGCTGGCCGACCTGTCGTTCGCCGATGTGCTGCTGTGGGTGGGCGCGGACAGCGGCAACCCGGAGGTCGCCGGCCACGGTGAAGTGGTCTGCGTCGCGCAGTGCCGTCCGACCACCGCCCCCACCGCGTTCGCCGAGGACGCCGTCGGCACCGTGGTCTCGGACGCCGAGCACCCGCACGTGCGGCAGGCGCTGACGGAGTGGCGGATCGTGAGGGTCGAGGACGGCCCGCCCGGCGAGGGGACGCCGGTTCGCCGCGAGGCGATCCCCGTCCGCTGCGCGGGGGACGTCATCGCCGTCCTCAGTCGCGACACCAACCCCACCCAGCATCGGCAGTCCAGCCCGCTCGAGGTCGCGTACCTCGACTGCGCCGCGGATCTGTGCCAGATGATCAGCGAGGGCACGTTCCCGACGCCGGAGGAACACAGCGAGATCCTCTCCAGCCCGCGCGCGGGCGACGGCTTCATCCGGCTCGACTCCGACGGGACCGTGGTCTACGCCAGCCCGAACGCGCTCTCGGCCTACCACCGGATGGGTCTGACGACCACGACTCTGACCGGCAGCGACCTGGCCTCGGTGACCAGGACGCTGGTCACCGACCCGTTCGATTCCCAGGACGTGGCCAACGACATCAGGGCCGCGCTCGCGGGCAAGGCGGGCAAGCGGATGGAGGTGGAGGCGCGCGGGGCAACGGTGCTGCTGCGCACCCTGGTGTTGCGGCCGGGCGGCCAGCCCGCGGGCGCGGCGGTGCTGATCCGCGATGTCACCGAGGTCAAGCGCCGCGACCGCGCGCTGCTGAGCAAGGACGCGACCATCCGGGAGATCCACCACCGGGTGAAGAACAACCTGCAGACCGTCGCCGCGCTGCTGCGGCTGCAGGCCAGGCGCACCAACAACGACGAGGCCCGCCAGGCGCTGAGCGAATCGGTGCGCCGGGTGACCTCGATCGCGCTGGTGCACGACACCCTGTCCATGTCGGTGGACGAGGAGGTCAACCTCGACGAGGTGGTCGATCGGCTGGTGCCGATCATGGCCGACGTCGCGATGGTGGGCAGCGCCGTCCAGATCCGTCGCGAGGGCAGCCTCGGGGTGTTCCCGGCCGAACGCGCCACCCCGCTGGTCATGGTGCTGACCGAGCTGGTGCAGAACGCGATCGAGCACGCATTCGAGCCGGGGGAGCCGGGCACCGTGACGCTGCGCGCCGAGCGGTCCGCGCGCTGGCTGGACGTGGTGATCCACGACGACGGAAACGGCCTCCCGCCCGGCTTCAGCCTGGAGCGGTCCGACCGTCTCGGCCTGCAGATCGTCCGGACCCTGGTGTCCGCCGAGCTGGGCGGTTCGCTCGGGCTGCATCCCGCGGAAGGCGGCGGAACGGACGCCGCCCTGCGGGTGCCGCTCGGGCGGCGCGCGAACCGCGTGTAGTCGCGGATCGACGGCCAAGAACGACTGACCCCCAGAAACGACTGAGGCCCGGCACCATCAAGGTGCCGGGCCCGTTCGTACGGTGCTGTGTGACTAGACCGTGGTGCGGGCGCGGGTGCGCGCGTTGCGACGCTTGAGTGCGCGGCGCTCGTCCTCGCTCATGCCGCCCCAGACGCCTGCGTCCTGGCCGGACTCGAGTGCCCAGGACAGGCAGTCGGCGGTGACGGGGCACCGGTTGCACACCAGCTTGGCGTCTGCGATCTGGGCGATGGCCGGACCGCTGTTGCCCACGGGAAAGAACAATTCCGGGTCTTCATCCCGACAAATTGCGTTGTGGCGCCAGTCCATCCTTCTGCTCCTTAACCGGGTGCGTTCTGCACCGTTTCGTATCGCTGAGTTCATGCGCATTGTGGGAAATGTTTCCGCGCTGTTGCTTGTGAATGCTTTCACGAACTAGCGGGATGTCAATGGAATCAGACCGCTTCGTGGGGTAACTCACTCTGTTAGGTTGCCCTTTGTGGTCTGGGCTACTTTCTACCCCGGTTGCGGCGAGATTGCACTAGTCCCGTAAGATTTCTTGGCATTTTCTCATGTTGGGGACGATCGCGCAGTGCGGCGGCGGTCGGCTGGGCCGACGCGTCAGACGCCGCTCGGCGCCACGACGGAGATCGCGTCGTGGACCGAGACGAACTCGACCTCGGTGCGCATGCCGATGTAGTCGCCGTCCATCTGCAGTGCGATCGGTGTGCTCGAGCGGATCAGTATCCGCGGCACATCGTCCACCCGAAAGAGATTGCGCGCCTTGGGTTGTGCGCCGGGCGTGAGGAGCTGACGGACCAACTTCAGGGTTTTGGGGACGCTCATCGTCCGCATCGCGAAGACGCCGAGGCCGGTGCTGAACGTGGTCTCGGGGTTGATCCGGACGGGACGGTCGTTCAGGTATGTCCACGGGCTGGAGTTCGACACGAAGGCGTAGTGCACGCCCTCGACGGGGTCGTTGCCGGGCACCTGGACGGTCAGCGTCGGTTCGGTGCCCCGGTTGCGGAAGAAGGCGCGGACCGCGGTCCGGACGTAGCGCGACGGCGTCGCGGGGTGGCCGTTGCCGCGGCTCGCGTCGATCGCCTCGCACACCTGGGCGTCGAGGCCCATGCCGGCATTGAAGGTGAACCAGCGGTTGTCGCAATGGGCGAGTCCGATTCGCCTGCTCTGACGCAGCGCGAGCAGCTCGATGAGCTGATTGGTCGCCGCCACGGGATCCGCGCTGATTCCGAGCGAGCGGGCGAACACGTTGGCCGAGCCGCCGGGGACAACGGCGATGAGCGGGATGGGCCCGATCGGGACCTCGCTCATCGAATCCGGTCGGGGCGCGCCGAGCAGCCCGTTGATGACCTCGTTCACGGTGCCGTCGCCGCCGTGCACGACGATCAGGCCGATGCCCTCGACGGCAGCGCGCCGGGCGAGCTCGCCCGCGTGACCGCGGTGGGTGGTGTGCGCGACCCGCACCTGGACTCGGCTCGACACCGCGTGCGCGAGCAGATCACGCGCCGCGGGGGTCGTCGAGGTGGCATTCGGGTTGACGATCAGCAGCGCGCGCACGGGACACCACCCTAGCGGGGAGCTTCGCGTTCTATAGGCTGGCGCGGTGCCAGAACAGCCCACACGCCCCAGCCCGCCCGCCACGGTCCGTTGGGCCGGAATGCTGGTGACCCTCCAGGGCGCCGTCGCGGTCGGCATTGCGATCGTGCTCGTGATCCGCGGCCTCCTCGGTCACGATCAGACCGCGACCAGCGGATACGGCACCGCGGCGTGGTTCGCGATCCTCGGTGGCGCGGTCCTGGCCGCGGGCATCGCACTGATCACGGGCAGGCGCTGGGGCCGCACGATCGCCGTCGTCGCCCAGCTGTTGCTGCTCCCGGTGTCCTGGTCGCTGCTGACCGACTCGCACCAGCCGGCGTACGGGGTGTTGCTCGCGGTGGTCGTGGTCGCCGCGCTGGTGTTGCTCTTCAGCAGTCCCTCGTCGCGCTGGATGGCCGACGAGTACGGCGACGAGGCCTCCTAGCCGCTACGCCTGCTTGGCGAGGCCGCCGAGGGCGTCGCCGGACAGGCGGTAGGTGGTCCACTCGTCCTGGGCGGCCGCGCCGAGCGACTCGTAGAACGCGATCGACGGGGCGTTCCAGTTCAGTACCGACCAGCTGAGCCTGCTGTAGTCGTTGTCGGCGCACTCCTTCGCCAGTGCGGCCAGCAGGGCCTTCCCGTGGCCGGCGCCGCGGCGCTCGGGCAGGACGAAGAGGTCCTCCAGGTAAATCCCGTGGACGCCGTCCCAGGTGGAGAAGTTGCGGAACCACAGCGCCAATCCGATGACGTCACCCGCCTCCTCGGCCACGTGGCAGAAGGCGGACGGGTTCTCGCCGAACAGCGCGGTGGTGATCTGCTCGACGGTCACGGAGCACTCGTGCCTGGCCTTCTCGTACTCGGCCAGGTCGTAGATCAGGCCGGTGATGGCAGGGGCGTCGTCGGGGGTGGCCCGCCGGATCATGATTGCTCTCTCTCGAATCGAGTCACCAGGTGACGTTGTGTGAATTGATCTGCTGAACACCGTGATCGAAGCCGAGCACGGAGATCGCCGCGGGGTCCATCGCGAACCGCCTGCCCTCGGTGACCGGGAGCTCGGCCCACCGGGCCAGCAGGGCGCGGGAGAAGTGTGCGTGCCCGACGAGGATCACGTCGCGTTCCTCGAGCTGCGACAGCGCCGTGGACAGGACCATATCGGCGCGGGCCGCCACGGACTCGGCGCTCTCGCCGCCCGGGCACGGGTGCGACCAGACGGTCCAGCCCGGCACGCTCTCGCGGATCTCGGGGGTGGTCAGGCCCTCGTACCGGCCGTAGTCCCACTCCGCCAGCGCGTCCCACGCGGTGGCGGTCCCGAGCCCGGCCAGCTCCGCGGTCCTGGTGGCCCGGCTGCGCGGGCTGGTCAGGACCAGCGGGTCCCGCAGCCCCAGCTGGGCGATCCTGCGCCCGGCGTCACGCGCCTGCTCCTCGCCCGCTGCGGTGAGCGGGATGTCGGTACTGCCGGTGTGCCTGCCGTTCAGTGCCCACTCCGTGGCGCCGTGTCTGACCAGGGCGATGCGGGGGCGTGCGGTGCTCATCCCGCAATGATGCCAGGGCGATCTGGGCCCGACCGCTCGCCACATCCGACGAAGTGCGCAAAGATCACCCCGTGACAACTGTGCTCGCTGTGGCGAATCAAAAGGGTGGGGTCGCCAAGACCACGACGGTTGCCTCGCTTGGGGCCGCGCTCGCGGGCCTCGGGCGCAAGGTGCTCGTGGTGGACCTGGACCCTCAGGGCTGCCTGACGTTCTCGTTGGGACACAACCCGGATCGGGTCGAATCGTCGGTACACGAGGTGCTGACCGGCGAGGCGGCGCTGCGCGAGGTGATCCTCGACACCGAGGAGGGCATCTCGCTGGTGCCCGCGACCATCGACCTCGCGGGCGCGGAGGCGATGCTGCTGATGCGGCCGGGCCGGGAGTTCGCGCTCAAGCGCGCGCTGGCGACGCTGGACAACGACTACGACATCGTGCTGATCGACTGCCCGCCGTCGCTGGGCGTCCTGACCCTCAACGGGCTGACCGCGGCCGACTCGGTGCTGGTGCCGTTGCAGTGCGAGACGCTGGCGCATCGCGGCGTCGGACAGTTGCTCCGCACCGTCGGCGAGGTGCAGCAGATCACCAACCCCGACCTGCGCCTGCTCGGCGCGCTGCCGACGCTCTACGACGCCCGCACCACGCACAGTCGCGACGTGATCTCCGACGTGGCCGATCGCTACGAGATGCCCGTGCTGGCGCCGCCGATCCCGCGCACGGTGCGGTTCGCGGAGGCCTCGGCATCGGGGGCCACGGTGCTCGCGGGCAGGCGCAACAAGGGCGCGCTCGCCTACAGGGAGCTGGCCGAGCAACTGGTGGCGCACTGGGACACCGGCGCGGACCTGGTGACCTTCAGCCCAACGGCCTGACCCGTCAGCGCAGGGCGACGAGGTCGTCCCCGCGCTGCTCGAGCAGCACCGTGCCCACCACCGCGCTGGTGATCGGTGCCTGCTCGCCCGCGCGGTCCACGGCGATCCGACGCACCTCGGCTCCGGTCGACAGGTCGTGCACGGCGATGGCACCGTCGACGGGGACCAGCATCTGGCCTGCCATCAGCGCGCCGGGGCCGATTGCCCCCTCGATGGTCCACCGAGGCACCAAATCGGTTGCGCCCAGGGTGATCACCCGTGAGCCCGTCCACCACGAGTACACCGAACCGACCTTGACCACCTTCGAATCGGTGGAGACGTCGGCGGGCACCGGGTGCATGGCGATGGGCGTGCCGGAGCCGTCGAAGACGCCGACCCTGGCCCCGTCGAGGGGCCGGCGGGCAGGTAGACGGCGGTGCGGTCACCCGCGACGGCGAGGACCTTCGCGCCGGTGACGCCGGGGTCGAGATCGGCGAGCACGCTCGAGCCGTACTCGTCCGGTTCGGTGTTGTCCTTGGGAGCGGGGTTCAACACGCTGAGCCGGTCAGCGGGCTCGTCCGGGCAGCGCTCGAGTACCGCGAGCCGCGTGCTGCTCGACGCCGACGAGACCAGCTCGCAGCCCGATCGTGGCTGGGTGCTCGGGTTCACCGGCGCGTCGACGCGGCCGAATTCCAGGGTGCGCACCAGATCCGAACGCCACAGCTCCATCCGGTCCATCCCGCGCGAGGTTACGTAGGTGCCGTCCTCGGACAGGACCACGGCGTCGTCGGCATCGCTGCTGCGCTGGGCTACCCGGGCACCGTTCGCACCGGCCAGTTCGGTGACGGCGCCGCAGCCGCGACCGTCGTGGTACACCGACACGACGGAGTTCCATGCCCCGATCACGCCGCACAGCGGCAGGTCCCTGGTGTAGCTCCAGAGCTGCGTGCCGGTGTCACGGTCGCGACCGATGACCGCACCGCCCTCCGCGGTCACCACGGCGCCACCCGCGACGACCGGACGACCGGTCGATGCGCTGTCGGCGCGCCAGATCTCGGTGACGTTCTCCGGGATCGACAGCGCCGTATCTGCCGGTGTGGCAGGGGTTTCCGCGGTGATCGAGGTGGTGCCCCTGGCGTCGCTGCGCAGCCAGATCGCACCGGTGGCGAGCACAACGACGACCGCGATCGCGGCAGCGGCGATGAGGTCGGCGCGCGTGCGCCGCTCCGGTGCGACCACGGCGGCGGGCTACTCCGAGGCCACGGCCACGGAAGGCGCGGCTGCCGCTGCCGCGGGCTTACGCCGACGCCTGCGACGGCGCGCAGGCGCGGTGCCGTCGCCCGAGGGTGCGGTGGTGTCCGTCGCCGGGGCGTCGGAAACCGCTGCGGTGGTGTTGGTTTCGGTGGTGCTGCGACCGCCGCGGGTGCGCTTGCGGGGGGACCGCGTGCGCGCCGGGCGCTCGGACTTCTCGCTCCGCTCGGTGCCGGTGGCATCGGCGGAGTCGCCGGCGGTCTCCGTCGCGCGCTCGGGCCTTGCCCGCTTGATCGTGCCCTTGGCGTCGGTCGGGATGTTCAGCTCGGCGTACAGGTGCTCGGAGCTGGAGTAGGTCTCGGCGGGGTCCGGGATCCCGAGTCCGAGCGCCTTGTCGATCAGCTGCCAGCGGGGGATGTCGTCCCAGTCGACAAGCGTGACCGCGATGCCGGTGCGGCCCGCGCGACCGGTGCGGCCGATGCGGTGCACGTAGGTCTTCTCGTCCTCGGGGCACTGGTAGTTGATGACGTGGGTGACGTCGTCGATGTCGATGCCGCGGGCCGCGACGTCGGTGGCGACCAGCACGTCGATCTTGCCGGTGCGGAAGGCCTTGAGGCCCTTCTCTCGCGCCACCTGGCCGAGGTCGCCGTGCACGGCGCCGACGGAGAACCCGCGCTCGGCGAGATCGTCGGCCACCTTCTGCGCGGTCCGCTTGGTGCGCGTGAAGATCATGGTGGCGCCGCGACCCTCGGCCTGCAGCACGCGGGCGACCATCTCGGCCTTGTCCAGTGCGTGTGCCCGGTAGATGTGCTGGCTGGTGCGGTCGTGCACCGCCGACGATTCCGGCTCCTCGGCGCGGATGTGCGTCGGCTGGGTCAGGAAGGTGCGCGCGAGGGTGATGATCGGTCCCGGCATGGTGGCCGAGAACAGCATCGTCTGGCGCTTGTCGGGGACCATGCCGAGGATCCGCTCGATGTCCGGCAGGAAGCCGAGGTCGAGCATCTCGTCGGCCTCGTCCAGCACGAGCACGCCGACCTTGCCGAGGATGAGGTGGCCCTGCTTGGCCAGGTCGAGCAGCCGGCCCGGGGTGCCGACGACGACGTCGACGCCCTTCTGCAGCGCGGCGATCTGGGTCTCGTACGGGCGCCCGCCGTAGATCGAGAGCACCTCGAGCTTGCGGTCGCCTGCCTTGAGGAACTTGCTGGCGTTGACCAGGTCCTCGGTGACCTGGATGCACAGCTCGCGGGTCGGCACGATGATCAGCGCGCGGGGCGTGCCGTCCAGCGTCGCGGTGCCGGTGTCGCCGGTGGCGATGCGGTGCAGCAGCGGGACACCGAATCCGAAGGTCTTGCCCATGCCCGTGCGGGCCTGGCCGATGAGGTCGTCGCCCGCCAGCGCGAGCGGCAGGGTCAGCTCCTGGATGGCGAAGGTGCGGTCGATGCCGATCTCCGCGAGGGCCCGCACGATCTCGTCCCGGACGCCGAGTTCGGCGAAGGTCGGGGCGGTGTGGGTCTCGTCGAGCTGGGCGGAGAGAGTGGTTTCGGTCGCGTCGTCTTCATGGTCGATCGTGATCTTGCTCAGGGGTCTGGCCTTCCTCGTTGGCACGCGCGCACGAGGTGGGGCCAGGCCGATTGTCGGCCGATGTCGGTGCCCTCGTCCGTGAGTCGCGCTTCCTGCTGCCTGAGCGCGGAAATCTGGGGATCTCGGCGCGGCGCGGGAAGGGACTTCAAGATCAGGTGCGCGCACATTATCTGCGGGTCGCCGCGTGGTTGTGTCGGCCCATTTCCTCGGGCTACGGGCGGCTGCCCGCGTCCATGGTAGCTTGCGCGACCGCCTGTGCCGGTATTTGCATGGCCAATCTCACCGTCTCCGCCCTGGCGCGGCCCCGGTCGGCGGGCACCGCCCGACGTCTAGGCTGTGCGCATGGGAGCCAATTCGTCGGATTCTTTGACGCCAGCCATCGCCGCCGATCATCCGGGAGTGGGCGAACTGTTCGCCGTTCTCGCGTACGGCGAGATCTCGGCGTTCTATCGCCTCGCGGAGGATGCGCAGATGTCGCCGACCCTGCAGGGGAAGGTCGCGCTGGCGAGCATGGCGGCCGCGGAGATGAGCCACTTCGAGACCCTCCAGTCCGCGTTGACCGCACGGGGGCACGATGTGTACTCGGCGATGAAGCCGTTCGTGGCGGCGCTGGACGACTATCACGCCTCAACACACCCGTCGACCTGGTTGGAATCGCTGGTCAAGGCCTATGTGGGCGACGGCATCGCCGCGGACTTCTACCTGGAGATCGCGGACTCCCTCGACCCGTCGGTGGCAGGCGTCGTGCGCGAGGTGCTCGCCGAGACCGGGCACTCGGAGTTCGTCGTGCACGAGGTCAGTGCTGCGGTCCGCTCGAGCACGCAGGAGAAGGACCGGCTGATGCTGTGGGGACGTCGGCTGCTGGGGGAGGCGATCACCCAGGCGCAGTACGTGATGGCTCAGCGCCAGGACCTGACCGAGCTGGTGATCACCGCGAGCGGCGACCTCAGCGGCATCGCCGCCATGTTCGACCGGATGCAGGAACGGCACTCCGAGCGGATGACGGTGCTGGGACTCGTGTAGCCGGTCCGCCGCTGTTCGCTCTCAGCACACGCACAGCGCGGGCGCGGCGGCGAGCGGCTGCACTAGCCTTGGGCTTCGGTAGTGATGGCACGAGATTTCGGAGGTTGGCCGTGGAGGTCAAGATCGGTGTTTCTGACAGCCCGCGCGAGCTCATCGTGAACAGCGAACAGACATCCGAAGAGGTCGAGGCCCTGGTTGCGGGCGCGCTCGGCGGCGAGGGCGGCGTGCTGGCGCTCGTCGACGACAAGGGACGCAAGTTCCTGATCCAGGCCAGCAAGGTCGCGTACGTGGAGATCGGCCCGTCGGACAGCCGCAAGGTCGGGTTCGCCGCGACCAGCTGATCTGAAGAAGCGGACGAAGAAACGGGGCGCGGTCATCCGCGCCCCGTTCTCGTTGCCTCTGTGGTTCGTCTAGCGCGGCTCAGTGCTGCAGCGGCACGTGCGACAGTCCGCCCCAGGCGAGCACGACGGTGGTGTCGACGGCCTCCTCCTTGGGGATCGGCCGGTTGGCCTGCAGCCAGTAGCGTGCCGTGAACTGGCTGGTGCCGACGAGCCCGACCGCGAGGATGCGGGCGCGATAGGGATCGAGTCCCGAGTCGTGGCTGACCAGGTCGAAGACGGCGTCCACGCAGGCCTCGGTGGCCTGGTCGACCCGCGCAAGGACCTGCGGGTCACCCATCACGTCGGACTCGAACACCAACCGGTAGCCCTGGCTGTCGTTGTCGACGAAATCGAAGAAGGCCTGCACGGCCGCGCGGACGCGCTGCCTGTTGTCGGTGGTCGACCGAAGGGCCTGCCGCACGCCCGAGATCAGGCTGTCCACGTAGCTCTGCAACACCGCGAGGTAGAGGTCGAGCTTGCCGGGGAAGTGCTGGTACAGCACGGGCTTGCTGACGCCAGCGCACTCGGCGATCTCGTCCATGCCCGCAGCGTGATAGCCCCTGGTGACAAAGACCTCGCTCGCGGCCTGGAGCAGCTGCAACCGCCGCGCGTCGCGGGGGAGGCGGGTGCTGCGTTTGGTGGTCTGGCCGGCTGGTGCTGCGGCCCGATCCGCGAGTTCTGTCATCGTGCTCCCAATCTGCTGCCTATCCACCATCACTGACCCGTGCGGTGCCGTGAGGGTGCTCACTGCACTGAGTGCACAAAGTCATCGAACGATACCCGGACGATCGCCGGGTCACCCTCACAATGGCGCATGCTGTGTAAGTGAGTATTCCAGGTGATGCGGTCGGTGTCGGCATGTCGCCGTCGGGTGCCCGGTCGGGGCGACGTTCGGCGCGCCGAATCGCCGTTGCGCCGGTCTGTGAGATTCTGGCTCCGTGACAGATCGAGGTGGACCGCGGTTGCGGGGCGACGCTCCGCGTCGCTCAGGCGACAGTGACTACCCCGACGACCGCTACTCGGCCCCGCGCGCAGGCGATGACTACCGAGACGATCGGTACCCCGACGACGAGCGTTACGGGCGACGTGAGACCGGCTCCCATCAGCCGCTTCGAGCGCAATGGGATCCCACCAGTCGCGAGCCGGGGCGACCCCGCGCCCCGAGGCCGGAACGTCAGGCCCGAAAGCAGAGCAAGCTCGGCAAATTCGTTTCCGTGTACGGATGGCGGGCGTACGCGATCCCGATCCTGCTGGTGGTCACCGTGCTGGTCGCCGTCGACGCCATCCGCGGCGGCGGCAGCTCCCCCGAATCGGAGACCGGCGACGGCCCGGGTCTGGGCGCGCTCAGCACGGCCACCGACGGCACCGACGTGATCGGCGTACCGCCGCAGGCCGACGGCAACTTCGCCGCGACGATCCCGTCCGGCGCGCTCCCGGACGGCGGTCCGTTCACCGCCCAGGGCGCGGGCACGTGGCATGTGATCCCTGGTGCCACCGCCCAGGCGGGGCAGGGCACCGAGCAGGTCTTCACGTACACCGTCGAGGTCGAGGACGGCGTCGACACGTCCGGTTTCGGCGGTGACGAGGCGTTCGGTCGGATGGTGGACCAGACCCTGGCCAACCCGAAGAGCTGGACCAAGGACCAGCGGTTCGCGGTCCGCCGGATCGACAGCGGCGAACCCTCGTTCAGGGTGTCGCTGACTTCCCAGATGACCGTTCGCCAGGCCTGCGGATACGACATCGAACTCGAGGTCTCCTGCTACAACCCGTCGATCAACCGGGTGGTCCTCAACGAGCCGCGCTGGGTCCGCGGCGCGATTTCCTTCCAGGGCGACATCGGCTCCTACAGGCAGTACCAGATCAACCACGAGGTCGGCCACGCCATCGGTTATCAGGACCATCAGCCCTGCGAGTCGGACGGCGGATTGGCGCCGGTGATGATGCAGCAGACCTTCGGCACCTCGAACAACGACATCGCCAAGCTCGACCCGGAGGGTGTGGTGCCGATGGACGGCAAGACCTGCCGGTTCAACCCGTGGCCGCACCCGCGCGGCTAGTTGACTAGCCCCGCACCCAGGTCGCGAGGAGTGCGCGTTCGTCCGCGGTCAGGCGGCGCAGCCGCTGGGTGTGCGGATCGCCGAGGGCCAGCTGGGTGACGGCCTCGACGGCGGGCCGGGAATCCGCGGGCGCCGTTGCCGCACGCACCTCGTAGCGCACGGTCACGTCGACGGTGCGCAGTCGCTCGATCCACATCGTGACCGACAGGGGGCTGTCCGCGTGGGTGAGCGGGGACCGGTACCGCACGTCGATGTGCGCCACCACGGAGGTCCCGAGCAACTCGGACGCCTCCGGCCCGACGCTGCGCAGCCAGTCGATCCGGGCCTCCTCGAGCAGGGTGACCATCCTGGCGTGGTTGACGTGCTGGAAGACGTCCATGTCCGACCACCGGACCGGCACCTCGGCGCGGTAGGAGACCGGATCGGTGGTCGGGGCGGGGTCGGGGCGGTGCTCATCGGGACTCCTCGCGAACATCGTGCATACCAGGGCGACCGACCGTAACCGACCGGGGGAAGAATGGACTCGTGCGGAGCGTTGTAGCTGCGTGAGCGCGTAGACCGTAGGAGCCGTCGTGTCTGACCTGAAGTCCAAGAACTCATTGCCGCCGCTGGTCGAACCCGCGGCCGAGCTGAGTCGCGCCGAGGTGGCGCGCTACAGCAGGCACCTGATCATCCCCGATGTCGGCATGGTGGGGCAGAAGCGGATCAAGAACGCCCGGGTGCTGGTGATCGGCGCGGGCGGGCTCGGGTCGCCTGCGCTGCTCTACCTCGCCGCCGCTGGCGTCGGGACCATCGGCATCGTCGAGTTCGACGAGGTCGACGAGTCCAACCTGCAGCGCCAGGTCATCCACGGGCAGGCCGACGTGGGCAGGCCCAAGGCCGAGAGCGCTCGCGACTCCATCCTCGAGATCAACTCCAACGTCGAGGTGCGGCTGCACCAGTTCCGGCTCGAGCCCGACAACGCGGTGGAGCTGTTCGCGCAGTACGACCTGATCCTCGACGGCACCGACAACTTCGCCACCCGCTACCTGGTCAACGATGCCGCGGTGCTGGCGGGCAAGCCGTATGTCTGGGGCTCGATCTATCGGTTCGAGGGGCAGGCCTCGGTGTTCTGGGAGGACGCCCCGGATGGACGCGGGCTCAACTATCGGGATCTGTACCCGGAGGCGCCGCCGCCGGGGATGGTGCCGTCGTGCGCCGAGGGTGGGGTGCTCGGCGTGCTCTGCGCCTCGATCGGGTCGATCATGGCCACCGAGGCGATCAAGCTCATCACCGGTATCGGGGAGTCGCTGCTCGGCAGGCTCATGGTGTACGACGCCCTCGAGATGAGCTACCGCACCATCAAGCTGCGCCGTGACCCGGCCCGGGAGCCGATCACCGAGCTCATCGACTACGACGCGTTCTGCGGCGTGGTGTCCGATGAGGGCGTGGCCGCGGCCGCGGACTCGACGATCACGGCGCCCGAACTGGCCGCGATGTTGGCGGCGGGCAAGGAGATCGAGATCGTCGACGTCCGCGAACCGGTGGAGTGGGACATCGTCCACCTGCCTGGGGCGACGCTGATCCCCAAGGACCGCATTCTGTCCGGTGAGGCGCTCGCGGAGCTGCCCCAGGACCGGCCGATCGTGCTGCACTGCAAGACCGGCATCCGGTCCGCCGAGGCGCTGGCCGCACTGAAGAAGGCGGGCTTCGCCGATGCGACCCATCTGCAGGGCGGTGTGATCGCCTGGGCGAACCAGGTGGACAAGTCGCTGCCGGTGTACTGAGGCTGACCCGGCGCGTCAGGGGAGGGCGACAGGCCCGACGGCGGTAGCGTTGTTGACGTGAGCTCTGTCGAACCTCCCGAGCACGTGCGCTCCACCTTCGGTCTGCGCGAGACGGTTCCGATTCCGCTCGGAGCCGACTGGGACGGCGGTTGGCGTTGCGGTGATGTCGTCCTCTCGCCGGTCGCCGACCACGCCCGCGCCGCATGGTCGGCGAAGGTGCGCGAGACGCTGACCGCGGACGGGGTGCGGATCGCGCGGCCGGTCCGGGCAACAGACGGACGCTATGTCGTATCGGGATGGCGGGCAGACACATTCATCGGCGGCTCGCCGGAGCCGCGGCACGACGAGGTGGTCTCGCTGTCGATGCGGCTGCACGCGGCGACCGCGACCCTCGAGCGGCCGCGGTTCCTGGTGCAGCCCCCGGTGGCGCCCTGGGCGGACGTCGACGTGTTCGTCGCGGCCGATCGGGCTGCGTGGGAGCAGGTTCCGCTCCGGGCGGTCAAGGGCCAGTTCGAGGCGGTCACCGACGACGGCCGAACCAGTGTCGAGCTGATCGGGCAACTGGCGACGCTGCGCAAGCCGGTGCGCAGCCCCGACCAGTTGGTGCACGGCGACCTGTTCGGCACCGTCCTGTTCTCGGGCTCGGAGGCGCCCGGCATCACCGACATCACCCCGTACTGGCGGCCCGTGGCCTGGGCGGCCGGGGTCGTGGTGGTGGACGCGTTGTCCTGGGGCGGAGCCGACGCGGAGCTGATCGCCCGATGGGAAGATCTGCCGGAATGGCCGCAGATGCTGTTGCGCGCCCTGATGTTCCGTCTGGCGGTGCATGCGCTGCATCCGCGCTCGACGGCCGAGGCGCTGCCCGGCCTGGTCCGGACCGCCGACCTGATCCGGTTGATGCTCTAGCTGCTCAGGTGCGCTGGGCGAGGAGTTCGGTGAGGAACCGGCGCGCCGCGGTCGCCGCGCGTTCGCTGTCGCCGTCGATGACGGCCTCCACGAGCTGGTCGTGCTCGGGTTCGTAGGAGTTCTCGGCCGCGACGGGGTGACGGAGGATGGTCTGCTCGATGGCGGGCAGTAGCGAGTCGTAGAACTCGAGGTACACCTCGTTGTGGCTGGCCGCGACGATCGCGCGATGCAGGGCCAGATCGGCGGCCACGGCCGCCGTCGTGTCGGCCGCGCCCTCGACGGGCGACCAGAGGAGATTCCGGCGCGCGAGCAGATCGCGCAGGGTGGCGATGTCGGTGTCGTCGCGGCGCCGCGCAGCGAGGGCGGCCGCGGTGACGTCGAGGGCCTGACGCAGTTCGAGGATGTCACGCTCATGTGCGGCCGCGAAGTACTTGCCGAGCGTCCCGCCGAGGTCGCTGGTGGTGATCACGTAGGTGCCCGAACCCTGACGTCGTTCGAGCATGCCCGCGTGCACGAGCGCCTGGACCGCTTCGCGGACCGTGTTGCGCCCGGTCCCGGTCAGCTCGGAGAGTTCCGGCTCCGTCGGAATCCGCGAGCCGGTCGGCCAGCGGCCGGCCACGATCTCCGCGCGCAGCTGGTCGGTGACCTGCGCGATGAGGCTTGTTCGTCGTACGGGTTGCACGCGGTCCCTCTCTGTAAGACGTGTGCGCATCATACTCAGTTGCATCGGATCATCCATTCATCCTATGATTTTGCGATCATTTGTTGAGGGAACGAGGTGTGCGGTGTCCGTGCAAGCAACCGAACGGCATCGGCACCCGATCGACCGCCGCGCACTGGTCACCGGCCGGCTGATGGTGCTGGTCGCGATCGTGCTCTCCGCGCTCACGCTCCGCACCGCCGTCACCTCCCTGACCCCGCTGCTCGATGAGATCAGCAGGGACGTCGGGTTCGGGTCCACCATCGTCGGTGTCTTCGGGATGCTGCCCACGGCGATGTTCGCCGTCTTCGGGCTGCTCACGCCCCGGCTGGCCCTGACGTTCGGTCTGGAGCGGGTGGCGCTCGGGGCGATGCTGATGACCGGTGTCGGCATCGCGACCCGTTCGATGGTGTCCGACACCGCGGCCCTGCTCGCGCTCTCCGCCCTTGCCCTCGGCGGCATGGGGATCGGCAATGTGGTGATCCCGCCGCTGGTCAAGCGCTATTTCTCGGACCGCGTCGCGATGATGAGCACGATCTACATCACCTGCGTGCAGGTCGGAACCTTCCTGCCTGCGCTCGTCGCGGTGCCGGTTGCGGACGCATACGGCTGGCGCGTCTCACTCGGGCTGTGGTCGTTGCTGGCCTTCGCGGCGGCCCTGCCCTGGGTCGGCATCGTGATCAGCAGGCGCGGCCGAGACCGTGTCGACACCTCCGCGGAACCGCATGCGGAGCACGGTGAGCGTGGTCGGGCGTGGCGCTCGCCGGTGGCCTGGGGGATGGCCGGGATGTTCGGTATGACCTCGCTGATCACGTACTCGATGTTCACCTGGGTGCCGAAGATCCTGACCGAGGCCGGTGCGAGCGCGGCATTCGGCGGAGCCATGGTCGCGCTGTTCTCCGCGGTCGGATTCATCGCGGCGATCGGGGCGCCCACGCTGTGCGCGCGGATCGCCAACCCGTACCCCGTGGTGGTCGCCTGCGCGGTGTTCTACCTGGCCGGATTCGCCGGTCTGCTGTTTGCGCCGATGGCGGCGCCGGTGCTGTGGATCCTGCTGGTCGGCCTCGGCCCGAGCACGTTCCCCATGTCGTTGACGCTGATCAACCTGCGCACCAGGACCGCGGCAGGCTCGGCCGCGCTGTCCGGCTTCACCCAGGGGCTCGGATACGCGGTTGCCTGCATCGGCCCCCTGCTGTTCGGCATCCTGCACGACCTGACTGGCGGCTGGACCTGGCCGTTCGCCCTGTTGCTCGGTGCGGTCGCGGTGATCCTGGTCGCGGGCTACGTGGCGTGCAAGCCGAGGTTCCTCGAGGACAGCTGGCTGTGACACCTGTCACATCTTGACCCGGCTGTGACCGATCGTCACATGTCGTAACACCCTGTTTACCTGCGGAAACGTCCTCACCATCCGACCTCCGCGTTCGTGAGCGCAAGTTCATTCCGGAGTCATTACCGGCAGCACCTCGGCAACATCCGACTCGTACCTTTAGGTCTCCCACGCATAGAGGAGGCCCGGTGACCACACGTTCGGACGAAGCCACGGCAACAGCCGGCGCGCTCGAGGACAAGTCCTCGAATCGCAAGCACTACATCGCGGAATGGGATGCCGAGGACGTCGAGGCCTGGGAGGCCGGCGGCAAGGACATCGCCAAGCGCAATCTCGTCTGGTCGGTCATCGCGGAGCATGTCGGCTTCTCGGTGTGGTCCATCTGGTCGGTGATGATCCTGTTCATGCCGACCGATGTCTACGGCATCGACCCGGCGGGCAAGTTCTTCCTGGTGGCGGTCCCGACCCTGGTCGGCGCCATCCTCCGCATTCCCTACACCGTCGCCACCGCGCGGTTCGGCGGGCGCAACTGGACCGTGTTCAGCGCACTGGTCCTGTTCATCCCGCTGGTGCTGACCCTGGTGCTGATGCTGAACCCCGGCGCGTCCTACACGACGTTCCTGCTGGTGGCGGCGCTCGCCGGTGTCGGCGGCGGCAACTTCGCTTCCTCGATGACGAACATCAACGCCTTCTACCCGCAGCGACTCAAGGGCTGGGCCCTCGGCCTGAACGCGGGCGGCGGCAACATCGGCGTGCCGCTGATCCAGCTCATCGGCCTGCTCGTGATCGCCACCGTCGGTAACACCGAGCCCTGGATCGTCTGCTCGATCTACCTGGTCTTCGTCGGCATCGCCGCGATCGGCGCCGCACTGTTCATGGACAACCTCGGCAACCAGAAGGCCGACCTGCGGGCGATGGGCAAGGCGCTCAAGTTCCGCGATTCCTGGGTCATCAGCTTCCTGTACATCGGCACGTTCGGTTCCTTCATCGGCTACAGCTTCGCCTTCGGCCAGGTCATGCAGATCAACTTCCTGGCAGGCGGCGACACCCCCGCTCAGGCCGCGCTGCACGCCGCACAGATCGCGTTCATCGGACCGCTGCTCGGCTCGATCGCCCGACCGATCGGTGGCAAGCTCGCCGACCGCGTCGGCGGCGGCAAGATCACGCTGTACACCTTCTCGGCGATGGCGCTGGCCTCGGCGGTCGTGGTCACCGCGAGCACCCTCGACGACAGGGCGGCGGGCCCGGCGACCACCGGCACGCTGGCCATCCTGGTCCTCGGCTTCATTGCGCTGTTCATCCTGTCCGGCGTCGGCAACGGCTCGGTGTACAAGATCATCCCGTCCATCTTCGAGGCCAAGGCCCAGGGCATGGACGAGCTCAGCAAGGTCGAGAAGGCCTCCTGGTCCCGCAGCATGTCCGGCGCGCTGATCGGCTTCGCAGGCGCGATCGGTGGACTCGGCGGCGTCGGCATCAACCTGGTGCTCCGGGCCTCGTACCTGAGCCCGGCGAAGTCCGCGACCATGGCGTTCTGGGTCTTCTTCGGCTTCTACCTGGCCTGCATCGTCGTCACCTATGTGGTGTTCCTGCGCCGCCCGGCGGCCAGGGACGTCACCGAGACCGAGGAGTCGGTGCTGGTATGACCATCGCAGTTCCGTCCCTGGTCTCCACCCCCACCCACTGCCCGTACTGCGGACTCCAGTGCGCGATGAACATCGCGCGGGACTCCTCGGCAACGGATCAGGCCCTGACCGCGACGGTCACGGGTCGGAGCTTCCCCACCAACCGGGGCGGGCTGTGCCAGAAGGGCTGGACCAGTGCGGAACTGCTGAGGAACCCGAACCGGCTCACCGCGCCGCTGGTGCGCCGGGACGGGGAACTGCGCCCCGCGAGCTGGGACACCGCGCTCGACGTCGTGGCCGACGGCTTCGCGGCGGCGCAGGCAAAGGGCGGACGCGACGCCGTGGCCATCTTCGGCGGCGGCGGGCTCACCAACGAGAAGGCGTACCAGCTGGGCAAGTTCGCCCGGGTGGCGCTGCGCACGTCGAACATCGATTACAACGGCCGGTTCTGCATGTCCTCGGCGGCGGCAGCGGGTGGCAAGGCCTTCGGGCTCGACCGCGGTCTGCCCTTCCCGGTGGCCGATCTCGGTGCGGCGCGGGCGATCCTGATCCTCGGCGGCAACGTCGCCGAGACCATGCCGCCCTTCGTCGGTCACCTCGCGACCGCGGCGGACGCGGGCGGACTCATCGTCGCGGACCCCCGGCGCACGGCCACCGTGGAGCGCGCCCTCGCCGGCGGTGGGGTGCACCTGCAGCTGAGCCCGGGCACCGACCTGCCGCTGGCCCTTGGCCTGCTGCACCTGGCCGTGCTCGACGGCCGCATCGACCACAACTTCGTCGGCGCCCGCACCGAGGGATTCGACGATGCCTGGCTGGCCGCAGCCCAGTGGTGGCCCGAGCGCACCGAGCGGGTCACCGGGGTGCCGGTGAGCGCGCTGCGCCGCACGGTGGAGATCCTGTGGCGCGCACAGCAGTCCGATGCTGGTGCCTACATCCTGACGGCCAGGGGGGCCGAGCAGCACGCGACCGGGACCGACACCGTCTCGGCCGTGATCAACCTGGCTCTGGCCCTCGGGCTGCCCGGCCGCCGGGGCAGCGGGTACGGCGCCATCACCGGACAGGGCAACGGGCAGGGTGGTCGCGAGCACGGGCAGAAGGCAGATCAGCTGCCCGGCTACCGCAAGATCACCGACCCCGCCGCGAGGGTGCACATCGCTGAGGTGTGGGGCATCGACCCGGCCGAGCTGCCCGGCCCGGGCAAGAGCGCGTACGAGCTGCTCGAGTCGCTCGGCACGCCAGGCGGGCCGAGCGCGCTGATGGTGCACGGGGCGAACCTCGCGGTGTCGGCCCCCCGCGCCGGCCATGTCGTGGACCGGCTGTCCGCGCTGGACCTGTTGGTCGTCAACGACTTCCTGCTCTCGGAGACCGCCGCCATGGCCGACGTCGTCCTGCCTGTCCTGCAGTGGGCAGAGGAGGAGGGCACGATGACCAGCCTCGAGGGCAGGGTGCTGCGCCGCAAGGCCGCCGTGCCCGCCCCGAGGGACCGCGTTCCGAGCTCGAGGTGCTCGCCGGGCTCGCCCGCCGGCTCGGCCAGCCCGCGGGTCGGTTCGGAACCGATCCCGAGGCCGTCTTCGAGGAGCTCCGGTTGGCCTCCGCGGGCGGGGTCGCTGACTACTCGGGGATCAGCTACGCCCGGCTGGACGAGGGCGCCGCGCTGCACTGGCCGTGCCCGGCCACCCCGCGGGCGAACCCGAGCACCCCGGGACACCGCGTTTGTTTCTGGATCGATTCGAGACCCCGAGCGGCCGAGCGCGTTTCGTCGCGGTGGAGCACCGCGGGCCGAGCGAGGGGACGGACGCCGAGTTCCCGTTGGTGGCCACGACGGGACGGGTCCTCGCGCACTACCAGTCCGGGGCGCAGACCCGCCGGATCGACGAACTGGTCCGCGCGGCCGGCGGGATGTTCGTGCAGGTGCATCCCGACACCGCGCGCCGGGCTGGCCTCGTCGAGGGTGCCAAGGCCGCCGTGGTGAGCAGGCGGGGCCGGACCGAGGCGACCGTGCGCTGCGACGACAGCATGCGGCTCGACACCGTGTTCCTGCCGTTCCACTTCGCCGGGTCCGGCCGGGCGAACCTGTTGACCAACCCGGCTCTCGACCCGACGAGCCGGATGCCGGAGTTCAAGGTGTGTGCGGTCAAGTTGGAGGTGGCATGAACAGGACCCGAATCGTGGTGGTGGGCAACGGCATGGCCGGCTCACGACTGGCGGAGGAACTGCGGCGACGCGATCCGAACGGGGAGCGGCTCGACATCGTGGTGATCGGTGCCGAGGCGCATCCCGCGTACAACCGGATCCTGCTCTCGAACGTGTTGGCCGGCAGCATCACCGGCCGCGACACCCGGCTCAAGCCGGACGGCTGGTGGGAGCGTCAGGGCATCGACGTCCGGTCCGGCGTCCGGGTGACCGGCATCGACACGGCCGCACGGACCGTGCGCTGCGACGACGGCACCGGGGCCGGTCACGACGAGATCGGCTACGACGAGCTGGTGCTGGCGACCGGTAGCCGATCGTTCATCCCGCCGATCGCGGGCGCGGTGGACGAGTCGGGCACGCTGGTCGACGGCGTCGCCGCGTTCCGCACGATCGGCGACTGTGACCAGATCATCGCAGCGGCCACCGGCGGGTCAAGTGCCGTCGTGCTGGGGGCGGCCTGCTCGGGCTGGAGGCGGCCCGCGGACTGCTGATGCGCGGCATGGACGTCACGGTGGTGCACCCCAAGGACTTTCCGATGGAGCGCCAGCTCGACCCCGCGGGCGGCGCGGTGCTGACCCGGGTGCTCACCGAGCTCGGCATGCGGATGGTGCTCGGTCGCAGGGCGGTTGCCCGCGACGCCGAGAACCGGACCGTGGTGCTCGACGACGGGACCGAGCTGCCGGCCGATCTGCTGGTGTTGTCGGCGGGGATCCGGCCGGAGGTGTCGCTGGCCGAGTCCGCGGGCATCGCGATCGATCAGGCAATCGTGGTCGACGACCTGCTGCGAACCAGCGCCCCGCGCGTCTCGGCGATCGGCGAGTGCGCGCAGCACCGCGGCGAGGTCTACGGACTGGTGCAGCCGGGCTGGGAGCAGGCCGCGGTGGTGGCCGAGCGGCTCGCGGGCGAGAACCGATTCGCCACTTACCACGGGACCGCGAACGTGACGCGGCTCAAGGCCCACGACATCGACCTCGCCTCGATGGGCGACATCAGCGCCGAGATGCACTGCAGCCACAGCGAGGTGCTGACCCTGGCCGACCCGACCCGGGGGCGCTACGCGAAGGTCGTGGTGCGGGAGGACCGGGTGGTCGGGGCGGTGCTGCTGGGAAATCCCGACGTGGTCGGCACCCTGACCCAGCTCTTCGACGCGCAGCTGCCGGTGCCGGTGGATCGGATGTCGCTGCTGATCGGTCGCGGATCGGGCGCGGGCGTCGAGGTGGCGAGCCCGGCCACCATGCCGGGGTCGGCTGTGGTCTGCCGGTGTAACTCGGTGACCAAGTCGCAACTGACAACGGCGTGGAAGGCGGGCTCGCGCAGCGTGGCGGCCATGGCCACCGAGACAAGGGCGACCACCGGCTGCGGCGGCTGCAGCTCCGTCGTCCAGGGCATCTGCGAATGGCTACGCAACTCGGATCCGGAACCAAGAGACCAACCAGCACACGAAACACCATCGATCGAAGAAGAGGGCGCAGCATGAACAACAAGTCGGTAGTGGTGATCGGGCACGGAATGGTCGGCCATCGATTCGTCGAGGCGCTGCGCGCGCGGGACGGGGACGCCCAGTGGCGAGTGACCGTCCTGTGTGAGGAGGCGCTGCCCGCCTACGACCGGGTCGGCCTGTCCTCCTACGTCGGGTCCTGGGACGCAAAGGAACTGGCGCTCGCGGGCAACGACTACGCAGGGGACCCGCTGGTCGAGCTGCGGACCGGCGAGCGGGCCGTCGCGTTCGACCGCACCGCGCGCACCGTCACCACCAGCGCCGGCGACACCCTCGGCTACGACGCCCTCGTCATGGCCACCGGCTCGTACCCGTTCGTGCCGCCGATTCCCGGCCACGACCGACCCGAGTGCTTCGTGTATCGCACTCTCGACGACCTCGACGGGATCCGCGCCACCGCGGAGAAGGCGGGCCGGGGGCGGTCGGCGTCGTCGTCGGTGGCGGCCTGCTGGGCCTGGAGGCGGCCAATGCGCTCCGGCTGATGGGCATGACCCCGCACGTGGTCGAGTTCGCCCCGCGGCTGATGCCGCTGCAGGTCGACGAGGGCGGCGGCGCGCTGCTGGCGCGGCTGGTCACCGACCTCGGCGTGACCGTGCACGCGGGCGTCGGCACCGCCGCCATCACCGAGGGTCCCGACGGCGTGAGCGTCGAGCTCTCGGACGGATCGGTGATCGAGGCGGCGCTGCTGGTGTTCTCCGCGGGCATCCGGCCGCAGGATCAGCTGGCCCGTGCGGCCGGGCTCGAGGTCGGCGAGCGCGGTGGCATCCTCACCGACCTCGGTTGCCGGACCTCCGACGAGGCCGTCTACGCCGTCGGCGAGTGCGCGGCGGTCGAGGGTGTCGCGTACGGCCTGGTGGCGCCCGGCTACACCACCGCCGAGATCGTCGCCGATCGGTTGCTCGGCGGCGCGGCCGAGTTCCCTGGCGCGGACCTGTCCACCAAGCTCAAGCTGATGGGGGTGGACGTCGCCAGTTTCGGTGACGCACACGCGCAGACGCCCGGTGCCCTCGAGGTGGTCCTCAGCGACGCGGCGAAGGGCACCTACGCCAAGCTCGTGGTGTCCGACGACGCCAAGATCCTGCTCGGCGGCATCCTCGTCGGCGACGCGTCCGCGTACGCGTCGCTGCGACCGCTGGTTGGTCGCGAACTCCCGGGCGACCCGGCGTCGCTGATCTCGCCTGCGGGCGAGAAGCCCGGCGCCGGATCGCTGCCCGACGATGCCGAGGTGTGCTCCTGCAACGGCGTCACGAAGGGCGCCATCTGCGGCGCGATCGCCGAGGGCGCCTGCGACATCGCGTCCGTGAAGAGCTGCACCAACGCGGGAACCACCTGCGGCGGATGTCTGCCAACGATCAAGCAGCTACTGGCCTCGTCCGGCGTGGTGATGTCGAAGGCGCTCTGCGAGCACTTCGAGCAGTCACGCGCTGAGCTGTTCGAGATCGTGATGGCGACCGGTACCCGCACCTTCTCCGCGCTGATCACCAAGTTCGGCACCGGAAGCGGATGCGACATCTGCAAGCCGGTGGTCGCCTCGATCCTGGCCTCGACCGATTCGGATCACATCCTGCACAGGAACCAGGCCTCGCTGCAGGACACCAACGACCACTTCCTGGCCAACATCCAGAAGAACGGCACCTACTCGGTGGTGCCGCGGATGCCGGGTGGCGAGTGCACGCCCGAGCAGCTGATCGTGATCGGTGAGGTGGCACGGGATTTCGGTCTGTACACCAAGGTCACCGGTGGCCAGCGCATCGATCTGTTCGGTGCCCGCGTCGAGCAACTGCCCGCGATCTGGAAGCGACTGGTCGATGCCGGCATGGAGTCCGGTCAGGCCTACGGCAAGTCGCTTCGCACGGTGAAGAGCTGTGTCGGATCCACCTGGTGCCGGTACGGCGTCCAGGACTCCGTTGGCATGGCCGTCGGACTCGAGAACCGTTACCGCGGTTTGCGATCCCCCCACAAGATCAAGTTCGGAGTCTCCGGGTGCGCTCGTGAGTGCGCGGAGGCCAGGGGCAAGGACGTCGGCGTCATCGCCACCGAGAACGGCTGGAACCTCTACGTCGGCGGCAACGGCGGTCAGTCGCCCAAGCACGCACAGCTGCTGGCCGGCGGCCTCGACGACGAGACCCTGATCCGCTACATCGACCGGTACCTGATGTTCTACGTCCGCACCGCCGACCGGTTGCAGCGCACCGCGCCGTGGGTGGAGGCGATGGAGGGCGGCCTCGATCACCTCAAGGCCGTTGTCTGCGAGGACAGTCTGGGTATCGCCGAGGAGCTCGAGGCGGCCATGGCCAAGCACGTCGAGGGATACCAGGACGAGTGGGCGGGCGTGCTCGACGATCCGGAGAAGCTCTCGCGCTTCGTGTCCTTTGTCAACGCTCCGGAGGAGGCCGACCCGACCGTGGTGTTCGACGAGTCCGGCGATCGCAAGATCCCGGTCCTGATGGGGATACCGCCCATGCCCGCCACGATCTCCCAGTAGCGGGTGAGGACCGCTCAGAATCTGCTTACCCCGAGGGAATCGCGGCTTAACGCCCAGGTAACACCGGAAAAGTAGAAAGTAAGCCTGCATTACAGGAGGACCACGATGATGACCGTTATCGAGATGAAGGCGCACAACGTGACCGGACCCGGACGCGAGAGCGTCAACGACGGACGACTCGAATGGACCTCGGCCTGCCCGCTCAGCCACCTCATCCCTGGGCTCGGTGTCGCGGTGCTGATTCGGGGGGCGAGCAGGCAGCCCTGTTCCTCATGGAGGACGGCTCGCTCTACGCAGTGGGGAACATCGATCCGTTCGGGCGCGCGGCGGTGATGTCGCGCGGCCTGGTCGGGGACAGGGCCGGTGAGCCGATCGTGGTCTCGCCCCTGCTCAAGCAGGTGTTCTCGCTCGTCGACGGGCGCTGCCTCGACGACGAGTCCGTTCGGCTGCCGGTCTACGACGTGCGGGTCTGGGCCGGCATGGTCCAGGTCCACAGCACCTCGGCCGCCGCGGCGGACAGCGCATGAGCGAGGGCAGGGCGGTGCCGCAGGTCGGTGAGCCGCTGTCCGGTTTCACCGTGGGGGTCACCGCGGCCAGGCGGTCGGAGGAGTTCACCACCCTGCTGACCCGGCGCGGCGCCACCGTCGTGCACGCGGCCGCGATCCGGATCATCCCGCTCGTCGACGATGCCGAGCTGGAACGGGTGACAAGGGAACTGATCGACAACCCGCCCGAGATCGCGGTCGCGACCACCGGAATCGGGTTCCGCGGCTGGATGGAGGCCGCCGACGGCTGGGGGCTCGCCGAACAGTTGGGTGGCGCGCTGTCGAACGCGCGGCTGCTGGCGCGCGGGCCGAAGGCGAAGGGCGCGATCCGAGCCGCGGACCTGCGCGAGGAGTGGTCGCCGGTCTCCGAGTCGTCGGCCGAGGTGATCGACCACCTGCTCGCCGAGGGTGTCGAGGGCAAGCGGATCGCCGTGCAGCTGCACGGCGCCACCACCGAATGGGAGCCGCTGCCCGACTTCTGCGAGGTGCTCCGGGTGGCAGGCGCCGAGGTCGTCCCGGTGCCGGTGTACCGGTGGACCCAGCCCGACGATCCGACCGCGATGGACCGGCTCATCGAGCTGACCGTCGGCGGTGGACTGGACGCGCTGAGCTTCACCAGCGCGCCCGCGGTGGCGTCGATGTTGATCCGCGCCAAGGAGATCGGCCTCATCGACCCGTTGCTGAACTCGTTGCGCACCCGGGTGCTCGCGGTGTGTGTCGGCCCGGTCACCGCGGCACCGCTCGAGGCGCTCGGTGTCCCGAGCACCATGCCGGGACGGGCGCGGCTCGGGTCGCTGGCCCGGCACATCGCCGAGGAGCTGCCGCGGCGCTCGATGCGACTGCGCGCGGCGGGTCACGACGTGAGCGTGCGCGGCGGATGTGTCGTCGTGGACGGCGAGGTTCGTCAACTGGCTCCTGCCGCAATGGCTTTGATGCGAACGCTGGCGCATCGACCCGGACGCGTCGTCTCGCGGGAGGAGCTGCTCTCCGTGCTCCCCGGCGGCGGCGAGGACACCCACGCGGTGGAGACCGCCATCGCGCGGCTGCGGACCTGTCTCGGCGCCCCGAAGATCGTGCAGACGGTGGTCAAGCGTGGCTACCGCCTCGCCCTCGACCCGGTCGATTGCGGGGACGACTAGTGGGCGGGCCGGCTCTGGTGCTCGTCGCGCACGGCACCAGGAGCCCGCGCGGCGTCGACATGGTCGCCGCGCTCGCCGACGCGGTGGCGGACGAGGTGGGCACGACCCGCGTCGCCTTCGTCGACGTCCTCGGTCCGTCGCCCTCGGAGGTGCTCCGCGACCTCGACGGGCCCGCCGTCGTGGTGCCAGCGTTTCTCGCCTCGGGGTATCACGTGCACACCGACGTCCCGCGCGAGGTCGCCGATTCCGGGCACCCCGATGTGACCGTGACCAGGGCGCTCGGGCCGGACCCGGTGCTGGCCACGGTGCTGTTCGAGCGCCTGCGCGAGGCGGGCTGGCGGCAGGGCGACGCGGTGGTGCTCGCGGCGGCCGGTTCCTCGGATCCGCGCGCGCTTGCGGACGTGCGCCGCGGCGCCATGATGCTCGCGGAACTGGTTCGGAGCACGGTGCACATCGGCTACGTCGCGACCGCGGAGCCGCGGGTGCCCGAGGTGGTCGAGGGGCTGCGGTCGGCGGGTCACCGCCGGGTGTTCATCGCCTCGTATCTATTGGCGCACGGCCTGTTCCACCGGAGGCTGGTCGATGCCGGATCGGACGGCGTGGCCGAGCCGCTCGGCGTGCACCCGGCTTTGGTTCGGCTGCTGGCCGACCGCTATCGAGCCGGCTGCGCGGACATCGCGTCCGTCAGCGAGGCAACGGCAGCAGTTCCGCGGAGCCACCGTCAGGCGTTGCCGGTTCGATGATCGCGAGGGCGTCGGCCCCGATCAGCGCGGCGAGGTGAGCTGTCCCCACCGGCGCGGCCGCATACCAGCGACCGTCCGGCCGTCGGGTGGCCGTGACGACCCGGGGGGCGTCGGAGGCGAGCTCCGCGGCGTTCTCGATCGGCGCGCGCGGCGGGATCGGGGCAGGGGCACCGGTGAGCGCGGCGACCACCGCGGGCGCCGTCATCAGCAGCGTGCCGACCGCCGCAAAGGGGTTGCCGGGCAGCCCCAGCACGATGCGGCCGTCCGGCAGCACCGCGACCACCTGCGATCCGCCCGGCCGGCAGCGCACCCGCCCGACCACCAGGCGGGCGCCGCAGCGGGTGAGCGCCATCCGCAGGTGATCGGCGGCGCCGCCCCCGGTTGCGCCGACGATGACGATCAGGTCTGGTCGCGATTCCGCTTCCGAAACCGGCTGCGCCAGTAGCTCATCGAAGCCCCCGATGGTGTCGCGCAGGTGCGACTCGGCGGCCGTGCGGATCCCGCACCAGGACAGGAAATGTGGCATCACGGGCCCGAGGCTGTCGCGGGTCTGCCCGGTGCGCAGCGGGCCGTCGCGGCGGATCTCGTCCCCGGTCACCACGATGTGGGCCGTGACAGGCCCGCGGACCAGCAGTTCGGGGACCTCGCCGCTGAGCGCCACCGAGACGACGGCGGGGGTGACCGGTTCGCCCGCCTCCGCGAGCGGTGCGCCCGGCTGCCAGTTCTCACCGCGCCTGCGGGTGTCGTCGCGGACCGGCGCGTCCGGGCGCCTGCTCAGCGTGGTGTCCGAGAGTTCGACGTGCTCGTCGCGCACGACGGAGGTGGCCCCAGACGGCACATGGGCACCCGTGGCGATGCGGACGGCGTGCCCGGTTTCGAGTTCGACCTCGTCCTCGGATCCTGCGTAGCGGATGGCCGTGTCGAGTTGCCAGGGTCCGTCGCCGGACACGGCGTAGCCGTCCATCGCCGAGATGTCGATCCGGGGCAGCGCGTCGGCGGCGACCATCGGTCGCGCCAGCACCCCTCCGATCGCGGCGAGCGGGGCGGCCGAGCGAGCCGGCAGCATCGCGACGGCATCGCGGACGGCACGCCTGGCCTCGTCGAGGTCGACGGCGGGGAGATGCCGCGCGCGCGGGCGGCTGCGACGTCGGCCTCGGTGTCGCAGTCGGAGATCCCGGTCATGGGAACGGTGACGTACCCGGCCGGGATCAGTGTCTTCATCGGCCTGTTGGCCAGGTCGGTGCGCCCGAGTTCGTCCAGCCCTGCGGACAGCGCATCCCTGCGCCACACGCCGAGGAGGAACTGCACCCGGCCGGATTCGTCGAGCGCAAAGGCCGCAGGTGCACTCGGTTCGCGGTCGAGTGCCGCGACGAGGCTCTCGATCGAGGCCGAGGACAGGAACGGCAGGTCGGCGGCGAGCACCACCACGGGGGCGGTGCCGTCGCCCAACTCGAGCAGGCCCGCGTCCATCGCGAGGACTGGGCCACCGCCTGCGGGTGATTCCTGGGTCTGAGCGATCGGGGCGGCGAGGTCGTCGCGGTGCGGTCCGACCACGACCACCCGCTCCGCCCTTGCGACGGAGTCGAGGGCTGCGCGCAGCATCGAACGGCCGGCGATGACGATCGCGGGCTTGTCGACGCCACCCATCCGGGAGGCGGATCCGCCGGCGAGAATGACTGCGTCGTATGCCGGGGGAGCGCCGATGGTCATCGATAGATGATCCCATTGATCTGCAGGTGAATCGAATTGAGGACTCCCGGATCAGGCCTTCTTGACCACGCTCGATTTGAGCTGCATCGGACCGATGCCGTCGACCTTGCAGTCGATGTCGTGGTCGCCGACGCCCTTGACCAGACGGATGTTGCGCACCTTGGTGCCCGACTTGATGCCGGTCGGGCTGCCCTTGACCTTGAGCGTCTTGATCACCGTGACGGTGTCGCCGTCGGCGAGCACGTTGCCGACGGCGTCACGGATCACGTCGGTGCCCTCGTCATCGCCCGCACCCGCCGCCCACTCGTGTGCGCACTCCGGGCAGACCAGGAGCGAGCCCATCTCGTAGGTGAACTCGCAGGAGCACTGGGGCACGGGGGCAGGGTCTGATCCATCTGTCGATCGTATTCGCGACGAGGATCTCACCGGACCGCCCGCCTGGCGCGCGCCGCGCGGGCCAGCATTCGTGGGGAGAACATCACGAAGGGCGAACGGTTACGGGTGCCGTACGCGAAGAACCGGTCAGCTACCCATGGATCACGGGCGGCGCCTGCGAACAGCAGCCGTGCCAGCGGATTGAATCGAGGGCGCTGGCTGAAATCGATCGCGAAGAACTGGTGCGGCCACAGTCGCATCCGGTGACGACGCTGGTAGCGACGTGCCGCCGCGTCTATCTCTCGGTCGGTGCCGGTCACGAGCGGTTTCGCGACGGCGTCGCCGAGCCACTCGGCGGTCTGCAGCGCCCACCCGCACCCCGCGCCCCAGACCGGGTCGAGCACCAAGGCGGCGTCCCCGACGAGTACGACGCCGGGAGCGGCGATGCGGCGCCGGGTGATGCTCGGGTAGTCGCGGGTGCCGACGACATCGGACACTCGCTCCGCGTCGGTCAGGTCCGGGGCGTCCGGAAGGTCCTCGAACACGCGCAGCAGCGCTGCCTCCTTGTCGCCGTCGAACTCCGGCAGCCGGCTCTTGTCGGGCACGGCGGTGAGGACGGTCACCCCGGCATCGTTGCCGAACGCGTATGCCGCGTCGGGCTCGAGCAGCCACAGCTGAACCGATTGCCCATGCGGGATCGTGACATTCCGGTAGGAGGCGAAGTAGGCGAAGCGGTCGTTCCGGGATTCCCGGCCGGGTAGATCCGCGAGCCGGGCCACCTTCGAGGACCGACCGTCCGCGCCGACGACCAGTCGGCAGGAGAGCCGTCCCACGCGGTCGGCGACCACGCCGTCGACCCGCCCGTCGGGGCCTCGAGTCAGCTCGCGCAGCTTCGCGCCCAACATCAGATCGACGCCCGGCACCTGGGCGGCGGCTCGCCGCATCAGCGGATCGAGGATCTCGCGTTGGAGGTTGTAGCCGTGCGATGGGCGGTCCCTCGGCTCCGGTTCCTCGACCCAGCCGTATCGACTCCAGGCGTTGCCGTGGTTTCGGACCGCTCCGGCGGCCTCCAGTTCGGAATCGAGTCCGAGCCGCTGGAGGGTGGGTAGCGCGCTCGACTGGATGTAGTGCGTGCACATCCGCTTGTACGCCGCCGGATTCCGATTCGCCTCCAGCAGCGCCACCCGCAGGCCCCTGCGTCCGAGCAGGATGGCGGCCGTGCACCCGGCCAGGCTCGATCCCACAATTGCGACGTCGTACTCGCCGCCCATGATCGCTCACCGCGATTCGGTCGTTGAATTACGCCGCTTCTGAGTGTCGCAGTTGCCCGGTGCGGATGTAAACACAACGATTCGGCCACGGCCGCGAACGATATCTGCAGGTCGGCGGACAATCACACGCATGACGCTGGGCGGTGAACCGAACTTCCGTGAACTCGAGCCCGGCATCGTCACGGACTTCAGCGCCAGGATGAGCTACGGCTCCTACCTCGATCTCGGCACGCTGCTCAGCGCGCAGAACCCGGTCAGCGAGCCGCAGCACCACGACGAGATGCTCTTCATCATCGCGCACCAGACCACCGAGCTCTGGCTCAAACTCGTCCTGCACGAGGTCCGCGCTGCCCGCGCCGCGTTCGCCGAGGACTCCATCGGGGTGGCGCTCAAGTGCATCGCCCGCGTCAAGCACATCCAGAAGTCGATGACCGAACAGTGGTCGATCCTGGCGACGCTGACACCGACCGAGTACGCCGAGTTCCGTGGCTTCCTCGGCAGCGCATCGGGATTCCAGTCATACCAGTACCGGGCCGTCGAGTTCATCCTCGGCAACAAGAACGCCGACCTGCTCAGGGTGTTCGAGGCGGATCCGCCGTCCCATGCCGTCCTCGACGATCTCCTGGGCGAGCCGACGCTGTACGACGAGTTCTGGCGCTGCCTCGCCCGCGCAGGCTACGACGTGCCCGGTTCCGCGCTGGACCGCGAGGTCGCCGGGGCCTATGCGCTGAACCCCGAGCTGATGCCGCTGGTCAAGCACGTCTACGAGCACCCGGGGACTGCTGGCCCGCGTACGAGTCCTTCGAGGAGCTCGTCGACCTGGAGGAGAGCTTCCAGCTCTGGCGGTTTCGGCACCTACGGACCGTCCTGCGGGTGATCGGGATGAAGACCGGCACCGGTGGCTCCTCCGGCGGCGCGGGGTACCTGCAGCGCGCGCTCGAGCTGAGCTTCTTTCCCGAGCTGTTCGCGGTGCGCACCGAGCTGGGCAACTGACGGGCCGCGACATGAACGTCGACGTCGCGAACCTGTGGAGCGGGGCGTGGTTGGGACGTTGCCGACTGACGGTGGACGGGAATCTGTTGGTCTCGGCTCGGCGGCGACGCGGAATTGACGGGCACGCCGACCTCGAAATACCCGGCGTGGTGTTCGCTGGCCTGCGCGACGCCCACGTGCACCTCGGGCTGGTCGACGCCCGCGCCCTCTTCGCGGGTGGGCTGGCGGTGGTGCACGACCTCGGCTCGCCGCCGTCGGTACTCGCACCGTTCGCGGACGCGGCGGTGCGCGCCGGACTACCCGAGGTGAGCTTTGCGGGTCAGTTCCTCACCGCCCCCGGCGGGTACCCCACCGACCGGTCATGGTCGGCGGCCGAGGCGGTGTGCGTGGTCGACGGACCGCAGGCGGCGGCGAGCGCCGTCGACACCCAGGTCAGGGCGGGAGCGGCCTTCGTCAAGATCATGCTGAACAGCGTGGCGGGTCCGGTGTTCGACGACGCGACGCTCGGCGCACTGGTCGGCGCCGCCCATGCGGACGGAATTCCCGTCGTCGCGCACGCGGAGGGACAGGGTCAGGCCGCGCGTGCCTTCGAGGCCGGAGTGGAACGACTCGCACACACGCCGTGGACCGAGCGCCTGCCCGATGAGCTGCTCGCGGCGATGGCGTCATCGATGCGGTGGATCAGCACGCTCGACATCCACGGCCGCGGAAGTGAATTCGACGTCGCCACGGACAACCTTCGCCGGTTCCGCGGATGCGGCGGGGTCGTGATGTACGGAACCGACCAGGGCAACGGCCCGCAGCCGGTCGGACTCAACCCCGGTGAATTCGACGCCCTGCTCGACGCCGGCCTCGATCGGGTGGCCGTGCTGGAGTCGATCACCATCCCGTGGCCGTCGGACACCTCGACCCGGCTCGCGTGGACGCCCGGCACGCCGCCTGCCGATGAGAGACACTGGGTCTCGTGGCTCGCCTCGACCCGCAACCTCGACCCGGCGCAGATCAAGGAGCAGTTCGGATGAGCGTCTCCAGTCCTGTCCCACAACGATTCTCGGTGCGCGCCGTCGAACTCGACGAGACCGATCCGCTGGGCTCGTACCGGGACCTCTTTGTCGATGCCTCGTCCGTCGTCTCCTACCTGGACGGGAACTCGCTCGGACGGCCGACCAAGGCGGGTGCCGAGCGGGTGGCCCGATTCGTCACCGAGTCATGGGGCGGCAGGCTGATCCGTGGCTGGGACGAGGAGTGGTTCGACCTGCCCCTGACGATCGGTGATGATCTCGGGCGGGTGGTGCTCGGGCAGCGGCGGGTCAGACCGCGGTGGGCGACTCCACCAGCGTGCTGCTCTACAAGCTGGCCAGGGGCGCCGTCGCGCTGCGGCCGGGACGCGACGAGATCGTCCTGGACACAGACAATTTCCCCACCGACCGCTACGTCCTCGAGGCGGTCGCGTCCGAGCTCGGGATGACACTGCGATGGATCGAATCGGATCCGCGGAGCGGAGTGCACGCGGACGAGGTCGCCGCGGTGGTCGGGGACCGGACCGCGCTGGTGGTGCTCAGCCACGTCGCCTATCGGTCGGGTTACCTGGCCGACGCCGCCTCGGTCACAAGGGTCGCACACGCGGCGGGCGCGCTCATGCTGTGGGACCTGTGCCACTCGGTCGGCTCGGTTCCGATCGAACTCGACGAGTGGGGCGTCGATCTCGCCGTCGGCTGTACCTACAAGTACCTGGGCGGCGGGCCCGGTTCGCCCGCCTTTGCCTATGTCCGCGCCGGGCTGCTGGAGGAGTTCGTGCAGCCGATCTGGGGGTGGATGGGCCGCGAGGACTGCTTCGAGATGGCGGCGGGCTACCGGCCCGCGCGCGGCATCCGGCGGATCCTCAGCGGCACGCCGGCGATACTCGGGATGATCGCGATGCGCGACACCGTCGAGCTCATCGACGAGGCGGGGATCCACGCGATCAGGGCGAAATCGGTGCGGCTCACCAAGTTCGCGCTCGAGCTCGTGGCCGAGTCGCTGGTTCCGCTGGGGTGGCGATCGCGTCGCCGGTCGACCCGAGTCTGCGCGGCGGCCA
This sequence comes from Rhodococcus sp. MTM3W5.2, assembly GCF_001984015.1. Taxonomy (NCBI): domain Bacteria; kingdom Bacillati; phylum Actinomycetota; class Actinomycetes; order Mycobacteriales; family Nocardiaceae; genus Rhodococcus; species Rhodococcus sp. MTM3W5.2. The sequence continues at coordinate 1,854,073 of NZ_CP019572.1, forward strand.
CGTGACCATCGACCACCCGCATTTCCGGGCTGCGACCCCGGCGCTGTGGGAGCGCGGGGTGATCCCCGACTTCCGGGCGCCCGAGGGACTTCGGTTGGGGCTGAGCCCGCTGAGCACCAGCTTCAATGAGGTGGTCGCCGGGGTCGAGGCGATCCGTGCCGAGCTGGCGGCTAGAGCTACACATAGCCCGACTCGGTAACGCCGTTGACGAATACGACGAAAGGGACTGCAGGACGCTCGTCCAGGCGGGCGGCGTGTTAGTCGAGGGGATCGATGGGGCGCAGTGCTGGGCCGCGGTGGGGGTCGACCGACACGCTGGTGGTGGTGTCGATTGTGGCGGTCGGGGTGATTGTCGCGGGACTGTTGCACACGCCGGGTGAGAGTGCGCCGCACGATGCGTCGGCGCACACCTATGTGACGCCCGACGTGGAGTATCCGGTCGAGATTCCGGGCTGCGAGACGGTGTTGGCCCCGTCCGAGGGCGAGATGTTCGGGGTATCCTTCTCGGGCGAACAGAGCTATGACAACCCGCGCTATCCGTGGTTTTCCGGACCGAAGGCCACGGCTATGAGCGAGGCGCTGATCGCGGCACTACCCGGCAGCGTGGAACTCGAGTACGCAGGTCCCGCCGATTCGCTAGTGTTCGAACCGATCCCGGTCTACAGCACCTCGTCCGAACTCCCCGAGGGCATCACCGAGGAGGACTTCGGTGGTTCGACCTACGCCCGTGGCATACTCCTCCGCGATTCGGCGCGCGGGTCGCTGTCGGTGAGCGTGACTCGCTGGGACCAGCCGGTCCCGGAATGCGCCGCCGGACAACTCGATCGCCGTGCCACGCATTCGGACGGCACGATCATCGACACACAGGACACGTGGGCTGAGTACGACGGGAACCGGAACCTGATCCGCACTGCCACCGCGTACTTGCCGGACGGAACGCAGGTGTACGCCTCGGCGAGCGACGAGGACCCACGGGCGCCGGTGGGCGGCGGTCGATACAGCGGGCTCGTACCGCTCACGATCGAGGAATTGAGCGATATCGTCAGGACACCCGGGCTGCGGGTCACCGCGCAGGTTCCCCTTGGCACGCCCCCGCCGCCGACCTCCTGTGGCAGCGGAACGGGTTCGAGCGGCGAGCCGTTGACCCGCGAGAGCGTCGAACGGCTGGGCCTGGCCCTGGACGACGCCTGGCGGGCGCACGCGCCGGAGGGCGTCACTCTCGAACGAAGCCTCGGATCGTTGCAGCCCTCCGAGTATGGGGGTCGAGCGCCTGCACGGAGATCAGTGTCACCGGCGTGGCGGGAACCGGTAGGCTGCACATCGATATCAGCGCCGGGCACGAATTGCCCTCGGCACCAGATGAATACGATCCGGCAAACGCGTGGAACAGTACGAAACGCGAGGTGCTGCCGGACGGTTCGGTGGTCGAGCGGGACATGCCTTCGATCGTGACGGTGACTCGGCCGTCGGGCACCCAGGTCAGGATCATGCTCTCGGATGTGCCGCCAGGAAGCCTGGTGACCATGGACCGGTTGCAGGCCATCGCCACCGCGCCCGGACTCGAGCTGACGCGGTGACGGTCGGGCGGGGAGGATGGCAGTTGATCGCGGCTGCAGTGGTGGCAGCGGTTTCCGTGTCCGGGGCGGTGCTGGTGGTCGCACGCAGCGGCAACGAGTCAGGGTCGAGGTCGCTATCGGAGAGTCCGTGGCTCCCACGGCGGCGCCCGAGTTCGGGGACACTCCCGACGTCGGCTGGACACTGGATGCAGCAGAGACCTTTGGGCGCTCGTTCGCGGCCTTTCGCGATCCCCGGTTTGGCAGCGAATTCGACTCGGATACTCCGGGATTCATTGACGGCGGCGACACCCTGGTCACCCTGATCGGCCTGCCGAACCCGCGTGGCTACAGCCTCGATCGGGCCGCCATGGTCGGGGTCAGGTCGACGGACGGCGACGTGCGCTGGCGGACAATCGCCGACAACCTGGGTGGATGTGCCGATGCGCCGCTGGACGGGAAGGTTGTCTGTTACACGAACGGCGCCGACGGCCGGTCCGCGATCGTCTCTGTCGACGTGGAAACCGGGGCCCTCACCCGGACGGAGTCGGACTGGATGATCCTGGCACTCGAGGCCGATGGTAACCGCATCTTCATCGCGGAGGGCAATCCCGAGGACAACGACGTGGAGGTGCATGCCGGGACACCCCTAGACCCGGATGTGTTCTGGACCAACAGGTTCGATGTGGGCGCGGCCTGGGAGGACGCATTTGGGCAGATGCTGAGCACAGGGCACGGGGTCGGTGTGCTCGAACTCGGCGGCGACGTCGTCGGTTTCGACCTCGAGTCGGGCCGGCAGACCTGGACGAGGGGAACGCCGGAGTGCATCGGCTCGGTCCACATTGCCCGGCCCGGAGTGGTGGCGATGGCCCGCACCGATTGCGAAAGTGGCCGGGACCTCGGCGCGGAGGCGGTCGATACCCATGGCCGGGTGATCGCGAGTTCGGAGGGGGAGACATCGGTACAACTCGAGGTCGACGAGCCCTCTGCGGATACACCGCTGATTCTCGGTGACTCCGCCTACGACCGACGCGGCGGCGAACGGATCTGGACCGCAGCGGAACTGAGTGACGGCGCGGTCACCGCCGTCACCGGGGACACCGTGCTGGTGCGACGCAACGAATCCGCCGAGGAGGCCGGACTCGACGCGCACACGGGTGAGGTTCTCTGGCGCCGGGAAGCCGACGACACCTCCGGCACCCCCGCCGTGCACGACGGCCGGGCTCTGATCGCGGTCGGGAGCACATCGCTGTCCGCCACTGACATCCGGTCGGGCGAGCGGGAGTGGGTGATGCCGTTCACCGCGATCGTTGACGAGGATCGGTCCGCTTCGGGGAGCCCGACCCTGCGGAGATCCGGCGAGGTCCTCGTCTACACGACAGACCGGAGCATGGCCGGGCTCGTTCCCGGCTGATGTCAGCCCCGAGCCTCGGCGGCCAGCGCGTTCAGCTCGTCGATCGCGCGCGACGCATCGTCGACGGGCACCAGCAGGTGGTCGTGGTGGTATCCGGCGATGACGTTGCAGCTGATACCGGCCTCGGCCAGCCGTGCGCTCACCGCCGCGGTGAGGCCGACCGCGTCCAGCGCGGAGTGCACCCGCAGCGTGAGCCATGCCGCCTCGAAGTCATAGCCCCAGCCGCGGGCGTCGGCCTCCGCCTTGGTGACCACCAGGGTGACGCCCTCGTCCTCCGTGATCGTCGCCGCCGCCGGGATCCCGGCGGCCGCCGCCGCGGGCACCGAGACGAACACGAAGGTTCCCGGACGAAGGACCGGGTTCATCGATGAGATCAGGACCCCGAGGTCGCGTTCGCCGCTCATCGCTCGACGATCTCAGAATTCGTACCGCGCCGCGGCGAGGTCGATCCGTCCGTCGCGGATCGGCACGCCCTCGAGCGCCAGCTTCGAGATCTGCCGGTGCGCGAGATGGGCCGCCGGCTTGCCGCTCGCGCCGAGCACCCGGTGCCACGGCAGGTCCGCCGAGTCGGTGCGCATGATCCAGCCGACGGTCCTCGGGCTGGAGAGTCCCGCGGCCGCCGCGATGTCGCCGTAGGTCGCCACCTTGCCGGACGGGATCGCCGCGACCAGCTCGCGGACCCGCTCGATCTGCGCCTCCGTGGTGGCTGCCACTTACAGCAGCTTCCCGATCAGTTCCGCGACGTCGCCCGGCCTGGCCTGCTCGACCATGTGATCGACGTCCATCTCGACCACGGTGAGCCGATCGCCGAGTTGCGCCGCGAGCGCGGTCAGGAACTCCGCGGTGACGTACGGCGGCTGCACCCGCATCGCCTGCACCAGGATCGTGGGCAGATCCGCGGGCGGCAGCACGAACGGTCGGGCCAGCTCGCCCCAGGACGCCACGATCGCGGGGATCGACATCCGCCAACCGACCCGGCCACCCTCCCGGTCGATCAGATGCTCGGCGAGCTCGGCGTCGAGCACCTCGTCCGCCACGTCCGCCCATGCCCCGTGCACCTTCTCCGAGCGCGCCTCCGCGGCGTCGGTGTAGTCCGGGAACCGCACGGTCAGGTCGGCGATCTCCGCCATGAACGCAGGGTCGAGCCCGAGCGCGGGGTCGAGGAGCACAAGGGCGCGCACCCGTTCCGGTACCCGGCGGGCCAGGTGCACGGCGATGGCACCGCCGTAGGAGTGGCCGACCAGCACGACCGGCTCGGTGGTCTCGGACTCCAGGACCCCGACGAGGTCCTCGACGTGGTCGGCGATGCCCCAGGGCGGCGACCACGTCGAGCGGCCATGGCCCCGCAGGTCGGGCGCGATCACCCTGGCCTCGGGCAGGTACCCCTCCGCGAGGTGCTGCCAGCGCTGACCGTGGCCGGTGAGGCCGTGCAGCGCCAGGACCTGGCGGCCGGCCTGGGGCCCGAAGCGGTGGATGTGGATCTCGCCCATGTCGGACATCTTGCCGGATCCCGCCGACCGCGGCCGACGCGGCGGACGCGCGGCGGTGGTTGTCGGCCCTCCGTGATGGAATGCCACCCATGTCGGTCGATCGGGAGCAGTCGCGGCGGGCCACCGCCACGTTGGTCCGCCGGTCGATGGAGGCAGGGCCATGCCGCGTGTGGGGCACCGAAGCGCAGCGGTTGATCGATGTGCCGCGTGGAGGCAGGGGTCGACGGCCCTGGCAGGTGCTCGGCGGACCGGGCACGGGCAAGACCTCGCTGCTGGTCGACCTCGCGGTCTCGCGGATAGCGGACGGCGGGTGCGACCCGGAATCGATTCTCGTGCTGACCCATTCACGCCGTGCCGCCACCGTGGTCCGAGAGGCGATCACCGCGGGCCTGCTCGGGTCCGCCGGTCCCGACTCGCTGCGGGCCACCCGTGAGCCGCTGGTCAGGACCGTGCACTCGTACGCGTTCGCGGTGCTCCGCCTGCAGGCCGCCGCGCATTCCAACCCGCCGCCGCGGCTGATCACCGGGGCCGAGCAGGACGCGGTGCTCCGCGAGATGCTCCGCGGTGACGTCGCGGACGGTGCCCAGCACTGGCCCGAGCGGCTGCGACCCGCGCTGTCATTGACCGGCTTCGCGGTCGAGTTGCGTGATCTGATGCTGCGGGCAGGCGAGCGCGGCCTCGGCCCCGAGGACCTCATCGCCCTCGGCCGGACGCACTCGCGGCCGGAGTGGGTGGCCGCCGGACGCTTCGCCGCCCACTACGAGCACGTGATGCTGTTGCGGGGCGCCGTCGGGGTGGAGGCCCCCGAGGCCACAGCACCGGCGCTCGACGCGGCCGAACTCGTCGGAGCGGCGCTGACCGCGTTCGCCACCGACCCGGAGCTGCTGCAGCAGGAGCGCTCACGGATCCGGTACCTGCTCGTCGACGATGCCCAGCACCTGGACCCGCAGGCGGCCGAGCTGGTCCGGTTGATCGGTGCGGGCACCGACCTGTCCGTCGTGGCAGGCGACCCGGACCAGGCCGTCTTCGGATTCCGGGGGGCCGACCCGCGGTTCCTGATGGACCTCGCAGACAACGGCTCGGAGAACCGGCTGATCCTCGACACCGATCATCGCTGCGCGGAACGGATCTCGGCGGTCACCGCCGCGATCGCAGGCCGCCTGCCTGGCCGGCCGCCACATCGGGGTGCGGCGGTCGCGACCGAGGAACCGGGCCGGGCCCAGGTGCAGGTGCTCGGCACCCAGGGCAAGGAGGCCGCGATGATCGCCGACACCCTGCGCCGCGCACACCTGCACGACGGCGTGCCCTGGTCGCGGATGGCGGTCGTGGTCAGGTCGGTCCCGCGGGTGCTGCCCCCGCTGCGCCGCGCCCTGCTGGCCGCGGGTGTCCCCGTCACCACGTCGGCCTCGGAACTCCCACTCGCCCGGCAGCATTCGGTCGGCGGCCTGCTGCTGGTGCTGCGCGCGGTCGCGGGCGTCGAGTTCACCGGCGAGGACGCGCTGGCGCTGGTGTCGGGACCGGTCGGCGGATCCGATCCGGTGACGCTGCGCCGGCTGCGCCGCGGACTGCGCAGGGTGGAACTCGCCGCCGGTGGTCAGCGTGACTCCGCGGACCTGTTGCGGTCGTTGATCGTGGACGGCGAGGACGAGCACAGGGGGCTGATCGCCAAGCTCAGCGACGGCGAGTCCGCCGCCCTGCGCCGGGTCCTGTCGATCCTCGGTCAGGCCAGGGCTGCCCATCGGAAGGCACGCGGAGTCGAGGGCGTGCTCTGGGCGACCTGGCAGGCGACCGGCCTGGAGAAGCGGTGGGCCGCGGCCTCCCTGCGCGGCGGGCCGATCGGCGCGCAGGCGGATCGTGACCTCGACGCGGTGGTCGCGCTCTTCGATGCGGCCGCCAGCTATGTCGACCGGTTGCCGCGGGCGACTCTCGCCGGTTTCGTGGAATACCTTTCCGAACAACAGATCTCGAGTGACTCGAGGACCGTCGCGGTTCCAGGAGATGCGGTGACGGTGCTCAGCGCGCACTCCGCGGCGGGCCGGGAATGGGATGTGGTGGCCGTGGCAGGGGTCCAGGAGGGGCTGTGGCCGGGCCTGCGAGCCCGCGGCACCCTGCTGGGCACCGAGGTGCTGGTCGATCTCACCGCCGGCGTCGGCGACGCCTCCCCGACAAGCGAGTCGCAGTTGTCGCGGACCGCCCCGCTGCTGGCCGAGGAGCGGCGACTGTTCCTGCTCGCCTGCAGTCGGGCCCGCCGGTCCCTGCTGATCACCGCCGTCGAGTCGGCGACAGGGGATGCGGACCTGGTGCCGTCGCGGTTCGTGGACGAGCTCATCGGCCGCGTCGAGGGCGACGACGGGCCAGGGGAGGCGGTAGTGGAACAGCCGGTGCCCGCGGGGCGGGTGCTGTCGTTGCCGTCGCTGGTCGCGGAACTCCGTCGGGCCGTGTGCGATCCGGACCTCGCCCGCAGCGATCCGCAGCGTCAGGCCAGGGCGGCTCGGCAACTCGCCCGGCTGGCCAGGGACGGGGTGCGCGGTGCGCATCCGCAGAACTGGTGGGGTGTGGGCGGGATGAGCACCGACGCCCCGCTGTGGGAACCCGACGACGGGCCGGTCCCGCTGTCACCGTCGACGATCGAGCAGCTGAGCACGTGTCCGTTGCGGTGGGCGCTCGAACGCAACGGCGGCACCGACGGCGAGAACACCCATGCCGTGACCGGGACCCTGGTGCACACCCTGGTCCAGGCCGTCGCGGGCAAGCTGCCGCCCGACCAGGTGCGCAAGGCGCTCGCCACCGCCTGGGACGCGGTCGATCTCGGCTCGCAGTGGTACTCGAGACGGGAGATGGATCGCACCGGACAGATGCTGGACAGCTTCTCCGAGTGGCTGCGGCTCTCGCGCGGCGAACTCACGGAGATCGGTGTGGAGGTCGCCGTCGACGGCGTCCTCGAGCCGCGCGAGGAGGGCGGACCCGAGATCCGGCTGCGCGGCCGGATCGACCGTCTCGAGCGCGACACCGAGGGCAGGCCGGTGATCGTGGACGTGAAGACCGCGCGCAACCCGGTCAGCAAGGAGGCCGTGCAGCAGCACGCGCAGCTGGCGACCTATCAGGTGGCGGCGCTGGCAGGCGCGATCGAGGGCGAGCCGCCCTCGGAGCCGGGCGGGGCGCGCCTGGTGTTCGTGGCGAAGCCGAACAAGAAGGAGGGCGCCACCCAGCGACTGCAGGCCCCGCTCGGCGAGGACGGCGAACAGGAGTGGCTCACCGTGGTGCACGACGCGGCCGCGGCCACCAAGGGACCCGGGTTCCTGGCGCAGCCGAACGACGGGTGCAGGCACTGCCCCGCCCGGTCGAGCTGCCCGGCGCAGGAAACCGGACGGCAGGTGACCGAGGGATGATGCGGGACACCGAGACGTGGAGGAGCGGGGCCCGGGTGAGCCCGGCCGACCTGGCGGTCGCGCTGGGTCAGCATCCGCCGACCGCCGAGCAGGCCGCCGTGATCGCGGCGCCTCTCGGGCCGACCCTCGTGGTCGCGGGTGCAGGTGCGGGTAAGACCGAGACGATGGCGGCCAGGGTGGTCTGGCTGGTGGCCAACGGCCTCGTCGACCCCGAGCAGGTCCTCGGGCTCACCTTCACCCGCAAGGCCGCCCAGCAGCTCACCACCCGGATCCGGCAACGTCTTGCGCGCCTTGCCGGTTCGGCCCTGTTGCGCAAGCTCGATCCGAGCGGGGATCTGCGCGGGCGGATCCTCGGCGGCGAGCCGGAGGTGAGCACCTACCACTCCTACGCCGGCCGGTTGCTGTCCGAGCACGGGCTGCTGCTGCCCATCGAGCCGTCCGCCGAGCTGCTGTCGGAGACCGAGCTGTGGCAGCTCGCGCACCGGGTGGTCAGTTCATGGGACGGCGATCTGGAGACGGACCGCACCCCCACCTCGCTCACCGAGGCGGTGCTCGCGCTGTCCGGGCAGCTGGCCGAGCATCTCGTGGAGCCGGAGGACCTGCGCGAGGCGCACACCGAGCTCGACAAGCTGATCCACACGCTGCCCGCCGGCCCCAAGCAGCGCGGCGGGCCGAAGAAGGAACTGCTCGACATCCTCGAGACCCAGCACGAGCGCGTCGCCCTGCTGCCGCTGGTGCAGCGGGTCTCCGAGACGCTCAGGCGGGAGGGTGCGCTCGACTTCGGCAGCCAGATGTCGCTGGCCGCCCGGGTCGCCTCGGAGCATCCCGAGGTGGGGCGCTCCGAGCGGAAGCGCTTCCGGGTGGTGCTGCTCGACGAATACCAGGACACCGGGCACGCCCAGCGGGTGCTGCTGTCCTCGCTGTTCGGCGGCGGCGAGGACGGCGATCTCGCGCTGACCGCCGTCGGCGACCCGATGCAGTCCATCTACGGCTGGCGGGGCGCGTCGGCGGCCAACCTGCCCAGGTTTGCCACCGACTTCCCGCTGCCGGGCGGCGATCCCGCGCCGCGCCTCGAGCTCCTCACCAGCTGGCGGAACCCGCCTGAGGCGCTGACCCTCGCGAACGCGGCCTCGGAGTCGCTGCGCGAGCGTGGGGTTCCCGTGCAGCAGCTGCGACCGCGACCCGGCGCGGTCGCGGGCGACATCCGGCTCGCGGTCACCGAGGACGTCGAGCGCGAGCGGGACTGGCTCGCGGCCCGGATCGCGGAGGAGTACGCCGCCGCGGCCGCCGCCGGACAGGCCCCGCCCACCGCAGCCGTGCTGATCCGCCGCAACGCCGACGCCGCGCCGATCGCGGCCGCGCTGCGCCGCCACGGTCTGCCGGTGGAGGTGGTCGGGCTCGGCGGATTGCTGCACACACCCGAGGTGGCGGACGTCATCGCCATGCTGCGGATGGTCGCCGACCCGCTCGCGGGCAGCGCGGCGATGCGGATCCTGACCGGGGCCCGGTGGCAGATCGGGGCCGCGGACCTGGCCGCGCTGTGGCGCCGGGCGCGCGAGCTGGCGATCGGGTCGACACACGGCACAGGGGGAGCGGTCACCGATGCGGCCAGCCTCGACCAGGCGCTCGAGGCCGCGCTCCCCGGCGAGCACGCCGAGCTCGCCGGTCTGGCCGACGCGATCTCGGACCCAGGTGGGCCGCAGCGTTATTCGCCCCTCGGCTACGCCCGGATCGGGGCGTTGGCGGCCGAGCTGGTCTCGTTGCGCGAACGCATCGGTCAGCCACTCACGGAGCTGGTGGCCGAGGTGGAGCGGGTGCTGGGGATCGGCATCGAGGCGCAGGCCCGGCTGCGCTTCACCGGCGACGGCGGTGCGGGCCGCGAGCATCTCGACGCCTTCGCGGACGCGGTCGCCGGGTACTCCCGCAATTCCACGGCGACTCTGACCGGGCTGCTGGCCTTCCTCTCGGCCGCAGAAACGATCGAGAAGGGCCTGGCCCCCGGCGAGGTCGAGGTCGCGCCGGATCGGGTGCAGGTCCTGACGGTGCACTCGGCGAAGGGGCTCGAGTGGCAGGTCGTGGCGGTCCCCCACCTGGTGGAGGGTGTCTTCCCGTCGAAGACCGCCTCGGGCAGCTGGCTGGGAGCCGTCGGTGAACTGCCGCCCGCGCTGCGCGGCGACCGGGCCCGTGATGGCGACGGCGCGGACGGTGTCCCTGTGCTCGATCTCGAGGAGCTGTTCAACCGCAAGGACCTCGAGGACGCCCTCGCCGACCACAAGGCCGCACTGGGTCGGCGCAGGCTCGACGAGGACAGGCGTCTGTTCTACGTGGCACTCACCCGTACCGAGCGGGCGCTGTACCTGTCCGGCCATCACTGGTCGGAGTCGGGCAGCGCCCCGAGGGGTCCGTCGGAGTTCCTGCTGGAGATGCGCGAACTCGTCGACGCGGCGGACGAGCTCGGGACGGTGGAGCTGTGGGCGCAGGCCCCGGACGAGGACGCGGAGAATCCGCTCACCGCGGAGCCGGTGACCGCGCAGTGGCCGAGCGATCCGCTGGGGAGCAGGCGTGATCCGGTGGAACGCGGCGCGGAGTTGGTGCTGGCCGAACTCATCGCGCTCGGCCCCGAAGACGAGGACGAGGACGAAGACGACGAGGCGGACCCGGAGGGCTGGGCCGCCGACGTGGACGTGCTGCTGGCCGAGCGCAGGCAGCGGGCGCTGGCCCGCGCCGAGGTCGCGCTGCCCGCGCAGCTGTCGGTGAGCCAGTTGGTGGAACTGGCCGCCGCGCCCGATGCGCTCGCGGCCAGGCTGCGTCGTCCGCTGCCGTATCCGCCGAATCCGCTGGCGCGCAGGGGAACCGCGTTTCACGCCTGGATCGAGCGGAGGTTCGGTGCCACCCGGCTGCTGGATCTGGACGAGCTGCCCGGCGCCGCGGATACCGGGGCCGTCGGCGACACCGACCTGGAAGGGCTGCAGGACGCCTTCCTGCGCTCGGATTGGGCGAACCGCAGCCCGGTCGAGGTGGAGGTCCCGTTCGAGACGTCGATTGCGGGCACGGTGATCAGGGGTCGCATCGACGCGGTCTTCGCCGACCCGGACGGTGGTTGGACCGTGATCGACTGGAAGACCGGTGCCGAGCCGTCGGCTGCCAACGAGCGGGCGGTGGTGATGCAGCTCGCGGCCTACCGGCTGGCGTGGTCGGAGCTGATGTCGGCCCGGTCCGCCGCCAGGGGAGGTCCGCCGGTGCCGTTGGGCAAGGTCCGCGCGGCGTTCCACTATGTCCGCAGCGGACGGACCATCGCGCCGACCGAGCTCCCCGACGGCGACGCGCTCGCCCGCCTTATCGACTCGGCGGGGGCGAGCGCCGAGCCCAGTTAGGCGCCGACGTCCCCCTTGCGGACCTTCATGGCCGCGAGGATCAGCGGAATCTGCAGTGGCAGGCGGGCGATCGCAATCGCCTTGAGCGGCAGCGGTGTCGAGCTGCGGCCGAGCCAGTCCGCGGCCATCTGCACGTTCGCGGGGAAGACCGCGACGAACAGCGCCGCGGCCAGCCCGCCGCCGAGCCGCCTCGTCCGGGGCACCGCGATGGCCGCCCCGATCGCGAGTTCGGCCGCACCGGAGAGGTGGGTGTAGGTGCGGGCACTGCCGGGCAACGCGCGCGGGACGATGCTGTCGAACGGCTTGGGGCTGACGAAATGCAGCGTGCCCGTGCCCAACAGGAGAGCGGCGAGTCCGGTGGCAGGCGAGATCTTCATGCCGCCAGCCTGCCCCACAGGAACCGGGCGCGCCAGACGCGCCGCGCGTGGTTGTCCGGCTCAGGCGCCGGATCGGGGGTTAGGCTGCCAGCCGATGTCAGCGAACTGGAGAACACGTCATGGCCGGTAAATTGCGTGCGCGGCTACGCAACCAGGAGGCGGCACTGACCGATCGGCCGGACTTCGCCTTGGTCGGGGTGCTGCGGATCCCCGAGGTGATGCGCAGTCCCGCGAGCGCGATCTACCGGCGGGTCCTGATGGCCGTCGTGGTGCTGATGGCGGCCGTTGTCGTCATCTACCTCGATCGTGACGGGTATCGGGACGCCCAGGAGAACGAGCTGTCCTTCCTGGACTGCCTCTACTACGCGACGGTCTCGCTCTCGACCACCGGCTACGGTGACATCACCCCGATCACCCCGAGCGCACGATTCATCAACGTCGTGGTCATCACGCCGCTGCGGGTGCTCTTCCTCATCATCCTGGTCGGCACCACGCTCTCGGTACTCACGGAGCGTTCCCGCCAGGCATTCAAGATCCAGCGTTGGAGGCATGCCGTGCGCAATCACACCGTCGTCGTCGGATACGGGACCAAGGGCCGGACCGCGGTCGAAGCGATGCTCGGGGACGGCGTCGCGGCCTCCGACATCGTGGTCGTCGACACCGACGCCACGGTGCTGGAGTCCGCCGCCAGCCTCGGGTTGGTGACCGTGCACGGGTCGGCAACGAAGTCGGACGTGTTGCGGCTGGCCGGCGCACAGCACGCGGCGGCGATCATCGTCGCGACCAATCGCGACGACACCGCGGTCCTGGTCACCCTCACCGCCCGAGAGCTCGCCCCGAAGGCGAAGATCGTCGCCTCCATCCGGGAGACGGACAACGCCCATCTGCTGCGTCAGTCCGGCGCGGACTCGGTCGTCGTCTCCTCGGAGACCGCCGGACGCCTGCTCGGCATCGCCAGGACCACCCCGACCGTCGTCGAGATGGTCGAGGACCTGCTCACCCCGAGGCCGGGTTCGCGATCGCCGAACGCGAGGTCGAACGCGACGAGATCGGCGGTTCGCCCCGGCACCTGTCCGACATCGTGCTGGGTGTCGTGCGTGAGGGCCGCCTGGTCCGGGTCGGCAGCCCCGAGGTCGACGCCGTCGAGGAGAACGACCGCCTGCTCTACATCCGCCGCGTGAGCAACTAGCCGCGACACCTAGGGTTGGGGTCGTGGCCAACTTCGAAATGACCGACGTGCCGATGCTGTCGCGGTCGGCGCTGGACCGCGCCGAGGAATTGCGCTCGGACAGTGAGGCTTTGCGCTCGGGTTGGGCCGACGCGTGGGTGCTCCGGGTCAACCACCGCGGTCAGGTCCGGCTCGACGGCTCCGAGTTGGTCCTCGACCCCGCGACCGAATTCGGGCCCGAACCGGTCTCCGGCGCGGTCTTTCTCGGCCGCCGCGACGGCAGGCACCTGTGGGCGATCCGGGTGGCCGCGCTGACCGGTGACCTCGGGGATCTGAGGTTCGTCGGGGACCGGTTGGCCGATACCAGCGCCGGCCTGCTGACCACGGCCATCGCCATCCTGAACTGGCACGACAGCGCCGGGTTCAGCCCCGTCGACGGGGCCGCGACGACTCCGACGATCTCCGGCTGGTCGCGGCACAGCACCAGTACCGGTCACGAGGAGTTCCCGCGCACCGATCCCGCGGTGATCTGCCTGGTCCACGACGGCGCCGACCGGGTGCTGCTGGCGCGGAACGGGAACTGGCCCGAGCGGCGTTTCTCGGTCCTCGCAGGGTTCGTCGAGGCGGGCGAGTCGCTGGAGGCCTGCGTGATGAGGGAGATCGCCGAGGAGGTCGGGCTGGTGGTCAGCGACGTCCGGTACCTGGGCAGTCAGCCGTGGCCGTTCCCCCGGTCGGTGATGATCGGGTTCTCCGCGGTGGGCGATCCCGACGCCCCGATCACCTTCGCCGACGGCGAGATCGCCGAGGCGCACTGGTTCGGCCGGGACGAGGTCCTGGCCGCCCTGGAGATGGGGGACTGGTCCGCGGACACGGACGCCCGGCTCCTGGTGCCGGGGTCCGTGTCGATCGCTCGCGGGATGCTCGAGGCGTGGGCGAAGGCCTAGCTAGCGGCCCAGCGCCTGCTTGACCTGGACCAGCGTCGGATTGGTTGCCGTGCTGCCGTCGGCGTACTTCACGGTCGGGACCACGTGGTTGCCGCCGTTGACGCTGCCGACGAAGTCGGCGGACGCGGGATCGTCCTCGATGTCGATCTCGACATAGCTGATGCCGGACTCGTCGAGCTGCTTCTTGAGGCGTCGGCAGTACCCGCACCAGGTGGTGGAGTAGATGGTCAGGTCGGTGGCGGTCTCTGTAGCGGTCACGGCGGATATAACACCACGGCCGTCGGCTCTGTTCCACGCCGGTTGTGATCCCGACGACTCGATGCGGAGCTGTCGGTGCGCCCTGCCATGATGGACGCCATGTCAGCGGACGATACGGGCCTGGACCCCCAGCAGTCGGCCGCGGTGCTCGCGCCACGAGGACCGGTGTGCGTGCTGGCCGGCGCGGGTACGGGCAAGACCCGAACGATCACCCGCCGGATCGCGCACCTCGTCGCGGGCGGGCACGTCTCCGCCGGACAGGTGCTCGCGGTCACGTTCACGGCGCGGGCCGCGGGCGAGATGCGGGCGCGGCTGCGCACCCTTGGCATCGGCGACGGCGCCAACCAGGTGCAGGCCCGCACCTTCCACGCCGCTGCGCTGCGTCAGCTCCGCTACTTCTGGCCGCAGGTCGTCGGCGACACCCAGTGGGACCTTCTCGACCGCAAGTTCGCGATCGTCGCGCAGGCGGCCAATAGGGTCGGCCTGTCCACCAGCACCGAATCCGTCCGCGACCTGGCGGGCGAGATCGAGTGGTCGAAGGCATCGCTGATCGCGCCCGAGGACTATCCGGCGGCGGCAGCGCGGACGCGACGGGAACCGCCCGCGGACGCGGCGAAGGTGTCCGACGTCTACACAGCCTACGAGGCGCTCAAGGTCCGCGACGGCGCGATGCTCCTCGACTTCGACGACCTGCTCCTACACACCGCGGCCGCGCTGGAGGAGCACTCCACGGTCGCGGAGGAGTTCCGCGACCGGTACCGCTGCTTCGTGGTGGACGAGTACCAGGACGTGACGCCGCTGCAGCAGCGGGTGCTCGACGCCTGGCTGGGCGACCGCGACGACCTCACCGTCGTCGGTGATGCGAACCAGACCATCTACTCGTTCACCGGTGCCACGCCGCGGTACCTGCTGGACTTCTCCCGGCGCTTCCCCGACGCCGCGGTGGTCCGCCTCGAGCGTGACTACCGCTCGACCCCGGAGGTCGTATCGCTGGCGAATCAGGTCATCGGCGCCGCGCGCGGCCGGATCGCGGGCACCCGGCTCAAGCTGATCGGGCAGCGCCCCCCTGGTCCGGCGCCGGAGTTCGTCGAGTTCGACGACGAGCCCGCCGAGGCCGCGGGAGTCGCGAAGGCGATCCAGAAGCTCATCGCGGGCGGCACCCCGGCCGCGGAGATCGCGGTGCTCTACCGCATCAACGCGCAGTCCGAGGCGCACGAGCAGGCACTGACCGAGCTGGACATCCCGTTCCAGGTGCGCGGGGGCGAGGGCTTCTTCACCAGGCCGGAGGTGCGCCAGGCCGTGTCCGCGCTCCGGCAGGCCGCCGGCCGCGACGACCTGCCGCCGGAGGCGGGGAGCGGCAAGGAGCTGATCACGCTGGTCCGCGCGATCCTGGTACCGCTGGGACTGACGGACTCCGAACCGGTCGGCGCCCAGGCACGAGAGCGCTGGGCCTCGCTCGGTGCGCTCGTCGCGCTCACCGAGGACCTTCTGGTGCACGAGCCGGAACTGGACCTCGACGGCCTGCTCAAGGATCTGGCCGCCCGTGCCGAGGCCCGGCACCCACCGACGGTGCAGGGCGTCACGCTCGCCTCGCTGCACGCGGCGAAGGGGCTCGAATGGGACGCGGTGTTCCTGGTCGGGCTCGCGGACGGCACCCTGCCGATCGCGCACGCGCTCGGTGACAGCAAGTCACCCGACGACGAGGCGGCAGTCGAGGAGGAACGCCGGCTGCTCTACGTCGGGGTCACGCGGGCGCGCGAGCACCTGCAGCTGTCGTGGGCCCTGGCCCGCAACGCGGGCGGCCGAAAGTCCAGGCGTCGCTCGCGGTTCCTGCACGGTCTCATCCCCGAGGATTCGCCCGCGTCCCGGATCGCGGAGCCCGCGCCGCAGAAGAAGCGCCCGCGGTGCCGGGTGTGCGGCAAGCAACTCCTCGGGACCAACGCGACGATGCTCGGCCGGTGCGAGGACTGCCCGTCGAATCTGGACCTCGCGCTGTTCGACGCGCTCAAGGCGTGGCGGTCCGCGAAGTCGAAGGAGCTCAAGGTGCCCGCCTACGTGGTGTTCAGCGACAACACGCTGACCGCGATCGCGGAACAGCAGCCGCAGGACGACCGTGGACTGGTGTCGATCCCGGGCATCGGCGCGAAGAAGCTCGAGCGCTTCGGTGCCGACGTGCTCGCGGTGGTGCGGGGTGAAGTGCCCGTGAGCGCAGACGAATCGGGATAACCCCAGGTCAAAAATAGGTTGTGCGGTTCCGAGGTGACCGCATACCCTGGTCTCCGACGCAGTGAGCTCCGGCTTGCCGTCGAGACAAGCCCGCAGGTGCCCCGGTACCGGCGGGACGGCACGAACGAAAAGGGAGGTGAACGGCAGATGATCGATTGGAACCGCAGCGCGAACGCGTACGCGGCGACCGCTCGTGTCGCAGGCGCCGCTCACCTGCCCGCAGCTACGTGGGCGGTGGCGCCGAAGCGCGTCGTCCGCCATCGCGCACACGCAGCAGCGCTTTTGTCCGTGCCCCGGAGTAGAGGCCGAATCACCATTCGGTAGGAACTCCTTCCTCTTGGCCACGGACGCACCAGCGGACCGTGGCCTTTGTTTTTGAGCTCGTTGCTCCAAAGCCCGGCTTTCGGTTCGCACCACGACCTGAATCCATCGCAGAGCTTTAAGGAGAACGACGTGTCTACCGCGACATGCCGAGACGATTTCCGGACCGTGACCGCCATCAGCGAGCCGACCGTGATCGCACCCGCTCGACGCGAACTGCCATGCCGAGCCGACAATCCCGATCTCTGGTTCGGTGAGACCCCCGCCGAGCTCGAGCAGGCGAAGACACTGTGTGCACAGTGCCCGGTTCGTGCCCGCTGCCTCAGCGCGGCTCTGGACCGTGCCGAACCGTGGGGCGTGTGGGGTGGCGAGATCCTCGATCAGGGTGTCGTCATCGCGCGCAAGCGTCCCCGCGGTCGCCCGAGGAAGGTGGCCGTCTGCGCGTGACCGGACGCCACGGCGCCGGACTCAGAGTTCGTAGTCGACGACGACCGGGGCGTGATCGCTCATCCGGAGGTCCGCGGCGGGTTCACGGTCGGTGCCCGCCGCGACGGCCGCCCGGGCGAGCCGGGGGGTCGCGAGGTGGTAGTCGATGCGCCAACCGGTGTCGTCGGCGAACGACTGCCCCAGCCACGACCACCACGAGTAGGGCCCGTCGGTGTCCGGGCACCGATCTCGGACGACATCGACGAGGGTGCGGGGGACAGGATCGAGCCGAACCACTCGCGCTCCTCGGGGAGGTAGCCCTCGACCTGGTTGCTGCGCCGCCAGTTCCGCACATCGTGTCGGGTGTGCGCGATGTTGAGATCGCCCATGAGCAGCAGGTCGCGTCCGCGTGCCCTGGCGTCGCGGCGCGATCGTGTCAACTGTCGCGCGAACCCGTTCAGGAAGCGCATCTTCCGCTCGTAGCGGGCGCCGCCGTCCGGGGCCTCCCGCATTCGCCCGGGCTTCTGCAGATGGGCGGGGAGGCCCCCTTCGGCAGGTACAGCGACGCGACGGTGATCGGAGCGTCGGCAAGGTCGACCTCGATGTACCGCCTCTGGTCGGCGAACTCGCGCAGTCCTCGCGCCAGCGGCGCCGGGCCGAGTTCGACTGTGTGGGTGTGGGTTTCGCCGGGGGCGCGCAGCACCGCCGTGCCGCTCCACGTCCGCACCGCTGCCGGCGCCTGCCGGGTCAGGATCGCGACGCCGTTGCGGCCTGCCAGCACGCCCTCGTCGTAGGCGAGGTGATAGGGGCCGAACACCCCGGACGGGATGGTGGCCGCGCGGGACCGCATCTCCTGCACGGCCACCACATCGGGGTCGCGCTCGCGCAGCCAGTGCTCGAAACCACGCCGCTGCGCGGCCCGGATACCGTTGACATTGAAGGTCGCGATCCGCACGAGTGCCCAGTGTAGGCAGTCGGCCTATGCGGTTACCCGGGCGACCCGATCGGTGTGCGGGGCCGCAGGACGACGACCGGAATGTCACGCTCGGTCCACGACTGGTAGGTGGCGAAGTCGGCGTAGGCGTCGACCAGCAACGGCCACAACCGGGCCCGCTGCGCAAGATCGGCCGTGGCCGCGGTGACGGCGCGGCGCTGTGCGCGGACCTGGATGTGGGTGTCCGGGTCCGCACACAGGTTGCGGTACCACTGCGGATGCTTCGGAAGTCCGCCCTGCGAGGCGACCACGACCACATCCGGTCCGTCCTCGAGGTAGAGCAACGGAGTGGTGTACACGGTGCCGGACTTTCGTCCCCGGTGATCGAGCAGCAGTGTCGGTACCGGTTTGCGGAATCCGGCACCGATGCGCCATGTGCCCCCGATGCGTCCCCCGGTGCGGCGGTAGAGCCAGACCTGGCACCTGCCGACGTACTTGAAGATCCTTGGCAGCAAAGGGGAATCGAGCTGGCTGGGCCGTGGTGGGGTCGTGCGTTCGTTCATGGGTGCTCCTTCGTCACGCGCGCAACGCCGAGTTCAGCCGAGGGCAACGCCGAGTTCGGCGGCAAAGGTCCTGATCATGTGCTGGACGCCGATCTCGTTGCGGCCGATGATCATGTGGTCGTGCTGGCCGCGCCGCACCCCCTCGCCGCACTGCGGCAGCATCGCGAAGTCCTCATCGCGGACCGCGCCGTGCACTTGCGCGAAGACGGTGTCGTACAGGTCGCGCTGTTCGTCGGTGGTCGCGGGGAACTTGGCCATCCAGCTGTGGCGCAGCGTGCAGCGCGTCGGGGACCCGGCGGGGAGCATGTCGAGAACCTCGACGCCGACCGGGCTGTTCGCGAGGATGAGGTTGGGGTAGATCCAGTAGACCACCCCCATGTTCGCGATCGGGTCCCACGTTCCCTGCGGGTTGGTGTCCAGATCGGTGATCCAGTTGAACGGGAAGCCCATGCGGTGGTGCCTGCCGAACGTGTCGTGAATCGAGGTGTTCGCGATGGTGTTCTGGCCGATCACGCTCTCGGAGTGGACGAACGGGAAATGGTAGCTCTCCGCGAACGCCTCGAGCGCGCCCTTCCAGCTCACGTCCGACTCGAACTCGCGCTCGTCGTGGTACCCGTAGGACTCGTAGCCGAACTGGGCCAGTTCGGGGCCCATGGGCCCGAGATGCGTATCCACGTCGATGGATTCGTCCGCGGTCAGCACCGCCCAGACGAATCCGTACTTCTCCTCGCTCGGCAGTTCCACCAGTCCGTAGTCGGAACGCTCCATGCCGGCGAAGCCCTCCTTGCCGGGCACACCGACCAGATTCCCCGTGTTCTTGTACGTCCATGCGTGATACGGGCAGGTGAAGCGGGTTGCGTTGCCGGAACCGCAGGCCGGCATCGCACCGCGGTGCCTGCAGTAGTTGAGGAAGACGTGCGTGGTTCCGCCGCTGTCTCGGGTGACCAGCAGCGAGTCGCCGAGGATGCTGCGCACGATGTAGTCGTTCGGCTGGCCGATCTGGGCGCTGGGCACGATCGCCAGCGGGGTGCGCCGCAGGATCTGTGCCTCCTCGACCTCGGTGATCTTCGGGTCCCGGTAGTAGTGCAGGGGCACCCGCAACGGCGACTCCGCCATCTCGGTCGTCTTGTCGAGGACGTGCCGGAGCGCGCGCCGGGTGAGGTCGTCCGTCACGCCGGTGCGAAGGGTGTCGGGCTGTGTGGTCATCGTCTGGTCCTTTCGCGCGTCCAGGTCGGCCGCTGATTCAGACCATACAATAGAGACCGTTTGTACGGTCTGAATCTCGGGATTCGACTCCACTGGCTCAGGTCCATTCGGTGCGCCGACGCGCGGGTAGGGTTCGACCGACACTCGGGCAGGAGGGGAGAAGGGGCGGATGCGTACACACGGTTGGTCTGGTGCGACACCGGCCGACGACGACGAGGCGATTGCCCGCATTCTCGACGCGGCCCGCCGCGCACTCGACCGGTCCGGTGGCGACGTCAGCATCACCGAGGTGGCCCGTGACCTCGGCGTCACGCGCCAGACCGTCTATCGGTACTTCCCGACCGCCGAGGCGCTGCTCGGTGCCACCGCGATCGCCCAGGCCGGCCCGTTCCTCGACCTCCTCGCGGCGCATCTCGGTGCGATCCGCGACCCCGCGGACGCCGTCGTCGAGGGCATCGCCTACACCCTCGAGCAGATACCCGAGGAGAAGTACCTGAACATGGTGCTCGCGCCAGGGCGGGCCAGTGCCTTCTCCGCGGGCGTCACATCCGACACCGCGCTGAGGTTCGGCCGGTCGATCCTCGACCGGTTCGGCGTCGACTGGGCCGAAGCGGGCCTGACGGGCGCGAGCCTCGACGAACTGGTCGAGCACATGCTCCGGATCGTGCAGTCCTTCGTCATCGACCCCGGACGCCCGCCCCGAGGCGCCGCCGAGTTGCGGAGCTATCTGCGGAAATGGGTGGCGCCGGCGATGGACCGATTGCAGTCGCAGGCCGGCACGACGTGAACGGAGACCGGATGGCTACTCCGCCGCAGGTACGTCCTCGGTGAAGCCGGGCAGCCACTTGGTCAGGATCTCCATGTACGGCGCGTAGGCATCGAGCTGGGCACAGATGCCGACCGAGCCGAGCAGCACCCGGAAGATCATCACGTACTCGGCAGGCATGTTCAGTGCCCGTGCGGTCCGGAACTGTGCGGACGAGAAGTCCGTCGCGGTCCCTGCCGCCTTCTGCAGCCAGGCCCTGGTGAAGTGGAAGGACTCGGTGTGGATGGGGTCGGTGAACGGACGGAGGTAGTCGGCGATCTCCTGATCTGTGACCTTGCGGCCGGGCAGCACGAATCCGTTGGCGCGCAGCAGTTCCGTCAGTTCGTCGAACCGTTCCTCGAGCGCGAGCCGCACCATCCTCCCGAGCACAGGGGGCAGCCCGCCGGGCATCGGCGCGCAGGCGCCGTAGTCGATGACGCCGAGCCTGCCGTCCTCGAGCATCATGAAATTGCCGGGGTGAGGATCACTGTGCAGCAGTCCTACCCGGGCGGGCGAGGCGAAGTGGAACTCGGCGAGCAAGGCGCCCGCGCTGTTGCGCTGTTCGGCGGTGCCGCCCGCGATGATCGTCGACAGCGGTGTCGCCGACATCCATTCGGTGATCACCACCTTCGGCGAGCTCGCGACCACCTTCGGGATCGCGAATTTGGGGTCGCCCGCGAACTCGGCGGCGAACGCTCGCTGGTTGTTCGCCTCGATGCGGTAGTCCAGCTCGTCCTCGGTGCGGGCGGTGAGCTCCTCGAGGACCGGCTTGACGTCCGCACCCGGGATCACCGAGCTGAACATCCCTGCGAAGCGGGACAGCGTGCGCAGGTCGGCGCGCAGGGCCTCGTCCGCACCCGGGTACTGCACCTTCACCGCGACGTCGCGGCCGTCGGACCACACGGCGCGGTGCACCTGCCCGATGCTCGCCGAGGCCGTCGGAACGTCGTCGAAGGACGCGAACCGGTCCCGCCACTTGCTGCCGAGCTGCTCGCCGAGCACCCGGTGAACCTTCTTGGCGGGCAACGGTGGCGCCTCCGCCTGCAACTTCGTCAGCGCCTCCCGATACGGCTCCGCGAACTCCTCCGGGACCGCCGCCTCCATCACGCTCAGCGCCTGCCCGAGCTTCATCGCGCCGCCCTTGAGCTCGCCGAGCACGGTGAACAACTGTTCGGCGGCCTGCTGGGTCAGCTTGGCGTCGATCTCCTCGCGGTCGCCGCCGACCAGCTTGCGGCCGAACCCGACCGCAGCGCGTCCCGCGATCCCGAGCGGAATGCTCGCCAGTTTGGCGGTGCGGGCGGAACTGCTGCGGGGGATGTCTGACACGCCCACCATCATGGCTGACGATTCGCCGGTTCGCCCACATGTCCGGCACGGCGGTGGCATCCGCAGTCGGGATGCCGCGGCCACGTCCTCCTGACCAGTCGATACGTCGTCAGGTTCAGTTCCAGGGTGGTGTCGAGGCAGGCGGGGGAGCGCGCGGGTTGCGCGGCGATCAGCACGTTCAGCTCCGCGAGCGCGAGCGCGGTGGTGGCCAGGATCGACGCCGGGTCCGCATGTCCGACCGCGCCGAGCAACTGCGCGGCCAGGTGCGGCCACTCGTGATCGCGGGAGGTCCTGGTGAGGTCGGCGCAGCGCAGGCAGCTGGTGTGGCCGGGCAGCACCAGCGGTCCGACGATGCCTGCCCCGTCGCGGAGCCGGACTTGCAGGTGTGGCATCCGCGCCTCGACGAGCCCGGCCACGAACCCCGGATCGGGAACCAGTTCGTCGGCCAGGACCACGAGGGCCGACCGGTCGATGCGCGGGACCCCGGTGCCGCCGAACGGTACCGATCTGGTCAGCCGCACCCTGCCGTCGGCGAGAGAGCCCGCGATGCCGTCGGAGATCGGCCCCCGGCCGTGCACGTGCACGGCCGTGACGCAGCGGGGTGCGGTCGTCGCGGGCATCAAAAGAGCGGCCCCGGCCAACTCGGCCAGCAGGGCCTCGATGTCGGCGGCGGTCAGCCCGATCTCCCGTGCCCGCCTGAGGATCTCGTCGCGACTGTGCTGACCGTCGAGCACCCGCAGCAGCGCGGCCACCGCAGGCGGGGCGACCCCGGTCGGCACGGTGAGCAGCAGGGCTCGCTCGGGGTCCCAGCCCAATTGGACGGTGCCGCTGGGCCGAACCAGGATCGGGATCCGCGGATCGAGCCGCGGGCCCGCGCTCAGTGCCGAGGCCGGTGTCATGTCCCGACCCTTGCAGGTGCGGCAGCGCAGACGAGCGCCGCGCACCCGGTTATCCACAGGGGCGCGGCGCCGATGGCCTGGGTTTTCGTTCCTGCCGGCTACTCCGTCGGTCGGTCGGTGTCCCCGCCCTGCTCGCGCTCGCGGGCCTCGGTCGCCTCGAGCTGCGCGATCGGGTCGTCGAAGGCGCTGGTGCCGCCGCCGACCACGCGGTCGACGAATCCGGCAGGGCTGTCCAGATCGGAGGAGTCCGGCAGCAGATCTGGGTGCGCCCACACCCCGTCCCGGCCCTCGATCCCGGCGCTCTCGGTGAGCAGGTGCCACAGGCGTGACGCCTCGCGGACCTTGCGGGGTCGTAGTTCCAGGCCGACGAGGGTGGCGAATGTCTGCTCCGCGGGACCGCCGGTGGCGCGCCGACGGCGGAGCGTCTCGGACAGCGCGGCCACCCCGGGCAGGCGGTCGCCGAGTGCCTCGGACACCACGGTCTCCACCCAGCCCTCGATGAGGGCGAGCATGGTCTCGAGGCGTTCGAGGGCCTGCTTCTGCTCGGGGGTCGTCTGCGGTTCGAAGGCGCCCTGCTGGAGGATCTCCTCGATCTTCGACGGATCGGTCAACGCGCTCGGGTCGATGCCCTGGGCGGCCTCCTCGATCGCGGAGAAGTCCATCCGGATGCCGCGCGCGTATTCCTCCACGGTGGCCAGCAGCCGCTGCCGGAGCCACGGCACGTGGACGTACAGGCGGTGGTGGGCAGCCTCGCGTGCGGCGAGGAACACCAGGATCTCGCGATCGGGCTGCTCCAGTCCCTCGCTGAACTTCTCGATCGCCGTCGGGAGCAGCGCCGCGACCCCACTGGGGCCGAGCGGGAGCCCGATGTCGGTGGAGGTCAGCACCTCGGAGGAGAGCTGGCCGAGCGCCTGGCCCAGCTGAGAGCCGAACGCCAACCCGCCCATCTGTCCGAGCATGCCCATCATCGGGCCCGCCATCTGCTTGGCCTCCTCGGGGAGACCGGTCGCCCACATGCCCGAGATCTGTTCGGCCACCGGGTCGCACAGGCGCTTCCAGGTGTCGAGGGTGTTCTCGAGCCAGTCGGCTGCCGTCCAGGCGACCGCCTTGGACGCGCCTGCGGGCAGGGTGGTGGCTCCGTCCAGCCACACCTCTGCGAGGTGGGCGGCGTCGGCGACCGCCGTGCCGGTGCCGCTCGAGATCGGGGCCACGGTGCCGAGCTGCTGGAGAGCGAGCTTCTTGGCGAGGTCGTAATTGACAGGGCCGCTGCCGCCGGTGCCCATTGCGCTACCCATGCCGCTGAGCATCTGCCCGAACTGCGTGAGCATCTGGCCGAGCTGCGTCGGGTCGAAGCCCTCGGGAGTGAAGCCGAACGGGATCCCGCCCGGACCGGGCGAACCCTCGCCGTCCCGACTCTTGTCACGGTCGGGATCGTCGTCGGAATTCGAGAAACCAAACGGCGGATTGCTCATGGCTCAACGGTACAAGGCATCGTGGGGGTTGATGGCGGCGGAGATGACGCTCAGCGCGAACAAGCCGGGCCGCCCTCTACGCTGGGCCGGGTGAATCGACGGATGGTGACCCTGGCCGCTGCGCTGGTGCCGGTGGTGGCGCTCTTCACTCTCGGGACCGCGGTGACCGTGCCGTTCGTGGCCCTCGGACCGGGACCGACCTTCAACACCCTTGGCGAGGCCGACGGCAAGCCCGTGGTCGAGATCGAGGGGACCGAGATCGATCCGACGTCGGGCAACCTCAACATGACCACAGTCTCGGTCCGTGACGGACTCAACATCTTCGAGGCCTTCGGGAACTGGATCAGCGGGCGCTACGGCCTGGTGCCGCGCGCCGAGGTGTACCCGCCGGACAAGAGCAAGGACGAGGTCAAGCAGGAGAACGAGGCGGACTTCGCGCAGTCGGAGGATTCCGCCGAACTCGCCGCGCTGCACTACCTGGACCTGCCCGTCGCGCTCGAGGTGGTCGACGTCGCCGAGGACGGACCGGCCAAGGACGCGCTGCGGCCGGGCGACCAGCTGACCGCCATCAACGGCACGCAGGTCAAGACCGTCGGTGAGGTGCAGCGGGCGGTCGCCGAGCTCGAGCCGGGCAGCGAGGTCAGCGTGCTGCTGCGTCGCGACGGCCAGGAGATGACCGTGCCGGTGACGCTCGGCGCGCGGCCGGGAGCCACGGACCACGGCTACCTGGGGATCACCCCGCAGGAGAAGCCCGAGGTCCCGTTCACCGTGGAGTTCAACCTTGCCGAGGTGGGCGGCCCCTCGGCGGGGCTGATGTTCACCCTCGCGGTGATCGACAAGCTCTCGCCCGGCGAGCTGAGCGGCGGCGGGTTCGTGGCGGGCACCGGGACCATCGACTCCGACGGAGAGGTCGGCCCGATCGGTGGCATCCCGTACAAGCTGCTCGCCGCCCGCGAGGCCGGGGCGACCACATTCCTGGTGCCGTCGAAGAACTGCGACGAGGCCCGTCAGCGGGTGCCCGAGGGTCTGCGGCTGGTGAAGGTGGACAACCTCGACGGCGCGGTGTCCGCGCTCGACTCGCTGAACTCCGGCGGCGACGCGCCCGCCTGCTAGGGCCGCTCTCGGCTCAGCGGATCAGTCGTCGGACGCGTCGAACGTCGCGTACAGCGCGTTCACCAGGTTCGGCGCGAGGTCCTCGTAGGTGAGCAGCTCGGGTTCGGCGTCGAGGTCGTCGTCCTCCGGCTTGAGCTGGAGCACACAGACGGACGGGCCGTCCCGCAGCACCGCGGCGATGAGCCGGGCCTCCCGGCGTTCGGGGTGGGCATTCGCGGTGGCACGGGCGATCTCGTCGGCGGCGTGCTCGTCGGTCACCACAGGAGCCACCGCGCTGTCGAGGTCCGACTCGGCCGTCGGTGGCAGCACCACGATCTCCTGTACCAGGGCGCACCCGACGACCTCCGCGGGCCAGCTGGTGGTGGACAGGAACTCGTCGAGCGCGGGGGTGCCGCCACCGATGTCGTCCGGGAACGGCTCCTGCTCGACCGGCGTCAGCTCGGCGCCGTCCTCGAGCTGATCGATGAGGTCGGGCTCCGCGGCTGCCAGGACCGCGGTGGGGACGAGGGCGAACATCACAGGCGGTTGACCCCATCCGCCCGCGTCGACGAAGTCCGACACCTCGCGTATGCACCGGGGGAGTGCGTCGACGGAGAAGTCGGCCGGGTGGCCGTAGTACACGCCATTGCTATCGCTCACGGTCCCATCCTCCCACCCACACGTAGAGTGGTCACAACCACCGCGGCGCCTGTGCGCCGCCCGAATCACTGGAGAGTGGACCGTGGGCATGCGGCCCCCACCGGCTTACCGTCGTTGTCCCGTCGAAGTCGAGTGCTGCTGGTACTGGCGCTCGTAGCCGCGGCACTGTTGTTGATCGGTCCCCGGCTGATCGACACCTATACCAATTGGTTGTGGTTCGGCGAGGTCGGATTCCGGACCGTCTTCACCACGGTGCTCGTCACCAGGCTCCTCCTGTTCCTTGCGGTGGCGTTGCTGGTCGGTGGAGCCGTGTTCCTGGCCTTGCTGCTGGCGTACCGCTCCCGGCCGGTGTTCGTGCCCGTCGCGGGGCCCAACGACCCGATCGCCCGGTACCGGACCACGGTGATGGGACGGCTGAAGGCATTCGGCATCGGCATCCCGGTCGCGATGGGGCTGCTCGCCGGACTGGTCGCACAGTCGAACTGGGTGACGGTGCAGCTGTTCCTGCACGGTGAGTCGTTCGGTATCAAGGACCCCCAGTTCGGCCTCGACATCGGCTTCTACTCCTTCGATCTGCCGTTCTTCCGGCTCGTGCTGAACTGGCTGTTCGTTGCCGTCCTCATCGCTTTCTTCGCGAACCTGGTGACGCACTACGTCTTCGGTGGACTCCGGCTCAGCGGCAGGGACGGCGCGCTGACCAAGGCCGCGACCGTCCAGCTCGCGTTGCTGGCGGGCACCTTCGTGCTCCTCAAGGCCGTCGGCTACTGGCTGGACAGGTACTCGTTGCTCTCGAGCAGCCGCAAGGAGCCCACCTTCACCGGCGGCAGCTACACCGATATCAACGCGGTGCTGCCTGCCAAGCTGATCCTGATGGCCATCGCGGTGATCTGCGCCCTCGCGTTCTTCGCCGCGATCTTCCTGCGCGACATCCGGATCCCCGCGATGGCCACCGCGCTGCTGGTGCTCTCCTCGATCCTGATCGGCGCCGTCTACCCGTTGGTGGTCGAGCAGTTCTCGGTGAAGCCGAACGCCGCGCAGAAGGAGAGCCCGTATATCGAGCGCAACATCCAGGCGACGAGGCAGGCCTACGGGATCACCGACGACAACGTCGAATACGTCAAATACACGGGCGTCGCGACGAAGCAGCCGCAGGACGTGCCCGCGGACGTGACGACCATCGCGAACACCCGGCTGCTGGACCCGAACATCCTGTCGCCGACCTTCACCGCGCAGCAGCAGCTGAAGAACTTCTATGCCTTCCCGAAGGCGCTCAACATCGACCGGTACGAGATGAACGGTCAGCTGCGCGACTTCGTTGTGGCCGCGCGCGAGCTCTCGCCCGCGAGCCTGAGCGACAACCAGACCGACTGGATCAACAAGCACACCGTGTACACACACGGCAACGGCTTCGTCGCCGCGCCCGCCAACCAGGTGACCAAGGTGTCGGGCGATGCCCAGAACAACACCGGTGGCTACCCGATCTACAGCGTCAGCGATCTCACTACGCAGCCGTCGGATCCGGCTCTGCGGGTCGACAATCCGCGGATCTACTACGGTGAGGTGATCGCCAAGTCGGATGCCGACTACGCCATCGTCGGCGCCGCGGGCGGCGAGCCACGCGAGTACGACACCGACAGTTCGAAGTACACCTACACCGGTGCCGGTGGTGTCGGGATCGGCAACTGGGTGAACCGCATGGCGTTCGCGGCCAAGTACACCGAGCGCAACATCCTCTTCTCCGGCGCGATCGGCGACGATTCGAAGATCATCTACAACCGCGACCCCAGGGACCGGGTTAACCAGGTCGCGCCGTGGCTGACCACCGACGGCACCATCTACCCCGCGGTGGTCGCGGGCCGGATGCAGTGGATCGTCGACGCGTACACCACACTCGACAACTACCCGTACGCGCAGCGCTCCTCGCTCGACGGACTGGTCGAGGACAGCGTCGACCAGGCCACGGGCCGGCTGCTGCCGAAGAAGGAGGTCTCGTACATCCGGAACTCGGTCAAGGCCACCGTCGATGCCTATGACGGCACGGTGACCCTGTACCAGGTGGACGAGCAGGACCCCGTTCTCAAGGCCTGGATGGGTGTGTTCCCGGGCACCGTCCAGCCCAACAGTGCGGTCACCGACGACCTTCGGGCGCATTTCCGGTACCCCGAGGACCTGTTCAAGGTGCAGCGGGAGATGCTCGCCAAGTACCACGTCGACGACCCGAACGAGTTCTTCACGAACAACAACTTCTGGTCGGTGCCCAGCGACCCCACCGTGGAGACGGACAAGAACCAGCCGCCGTATTACGTGTTGCTCGGCAACGAGGAGACGGCGAAGCCCGAGTTCAAGCTGACCAGCCCCATGGAGGGCTACAACCGGGAGTTGCTGGCCGCGTACATCTCGGTCGCGTCGGATCCGAAGGACTACGGCAAGTTCACCGTGCTGCAGTTGCCGACCGAGACGCAGACGCAGGGCCCGCAGCAGGCACAGACCGCGATGACGTCGAATCAGACGGTGGCCAGCGCGCTGTCGCTGATCAAGCAGTCGAACAAGATCCAGTACGGCAATCTGTTGACGCTGCCGATCGCCGAGGGCGGCATCCTGTACGTCGAACCGTTGTACACCCAACGGAATTCGGCGAATGCCTTCCCGCAGCTCACCGCGGTGCTGGTGAGCTTCACCGACACGAAGGGCATTCGCGTCGGCTATGCGCCGACGCTGGCGGAGGCGCTGGATCAGGTGTTCGGTTCGGGGGCAGCCTCTGTGGCGACCGCGCCGGGCGGGGCGCCGCCTGCGACGGATGGGGAGCAGCAGGCGCAGCCGCCGGGAGGACCGACCCCGGTCCCGCCGCCGGCACCGGGCGGTAACGTCGACGCCGCGCTGACCGAGGTCGACGCAGCGCTCGGGGCGGTCAAGACGGCGCAGCAGAGCGGCGACTTCGCGGCGTACGGTGCGGCGCTCGACCGGCTGCAGAAGGCGGTCGACGCCTACCAGGGGCTACCCAAGTAACAGCGCACGACAGCAAAGGGGCCCTGCCATCCGACCGGATGGCAGGGCCCCTTTGCTGTGGAGCTGGATCAGCGGGTCAGGCTCGCGAGGGCCACACCGTTGTTGGCGATCAGCTGCTGGATCTGATCTCCGAAGCCGTGCTGGTTCGCCAGCGCGACGGCGGCGTCGGACGCCTGCTTGACCTGCTCGGCGGCGGGCGCCGGGATGGTCTCGAGGGCAGGCAGGGCCGGGGCGATGACCGCGGGAACGGCCGGGATCTCGACCGGAGCGGGCGCGGGGCGGGCGAGGGCGCGGGGGCCGGCTCCGGGGCAACGTCCTCGGTCGCGGTGGTCAGGTACTGACCACAGTGCGGCCAGGCGCCGGGGCCCTGGCTGGCGAGGGTGTTCTCCGCGACGCGGATCTGCTCGGCCTTGGAGGCGCCGTGCGGCGAGCCGCTGCCGCCGTTGGCGGTCCAGGTGCTCTGGGAGAACTGCAGGCCGCCGTAGTAGCCGTTGCCGGTGTTGATGCCCCAGTTACCGCCGCTCTCGCACTGCGCGACGCCGTCCCAGTTGTGGGAGGCGGCGTTGGCGGTGCCGGTGGCGAGGCCGAAGGGAACTGCGACGAGTGCGCCGGTGGCGGCAACCCATCCGAGGGCACGCGTGGTCATCTTGCGAGTCGTCATGCGGGGTGAATCCTCTCCGCGCTTGCGAACGGGCCGGCCTGGGGCGGAGTGAGTTCCTCTCGCCCGGCACACAAACACTGGCGCCGCGTCCCTGCCCCTCGAAGGTTTCGGGGTTCCGATCCCGCGGGGCAGAGTGAGCAGCGGCGGGTCGGCTTAAGCCCGGTTGTTTCGGGCCGGTGGCGACCGTACGCAACATTTTCGACACGGTCATCCCGCCGTCCGGACGTTGCCTGCCCCCGAAAATCCGTGCCGGATCGAACATTTCCGCAGGTGAGTGCGCGCCGTTGTCAACAGGATGCGTGTTCGTTACGCGCCCGTTATGTGGCTGGGATCACGGCCCATTTGTGCCTTGGGTCACCCGATCTCGTGCTTGCTGGGGGCGGATTCCGGCCCCGGCACACGCGATTTGTGTTCTGTTCCGCCGCTCGTGTAACTTCGTAAATGCATCGCGGGGTGGAGCAGCTCGGTAGCTCGCTGGGCTCATAACCCAGAGGTCGCAGGTTCAAATCCTGTCCCCGCTACCAATGAACGAAAGCCCGGTCCTCGGACCGGGCTTTCGTCGTTTCCGGGGTTCCCGATGCGAAAACAGGTATGTACCTGGGTAGTACTCCCGTCGTCGTGGGACCCGGTAGGCGGCAGGCTGTGAAACGTCTCGCCAGCCACGCCAGGGAAGGTGTCCACCCCCATGAAGACCGAACAGTTGGTTCATGGTGACTACGTCGCCGCGATGTTCTCGCACGATTTTGTCGAGGGCGGCTTCGATCTCGATGCCGTCGAGCGGATCCGATGCGGGGTGTTCGAGGAGTGGATCTCCGCAGTTGCCCGATCGGGTGTGTTCTCCGACAAGGAGGTCGCGGTTGTCGTGGAGACGTGGCGACGCGATCCGAAGTCGCTCTTGGATGCCCTGTTGCAGGACGCGGACGAGGTGACGCGCAGGCGTTACGAGTCGACCTGGGAGGCGCTGGATCGGGATACCGATCCGCTGGATTCGGCTGTGGTCGGGAGTGCCCCAATTCTCGTGTAGAGTTATCAGTGCAGCGCGGGGTGGAGCAGCTCGGTAGCTCGCTGGGCTCATAACCCAGAGGTCGCAGGTTCAAATCCTGTCCCCGCTACCAATGAACGAAAGCCCGGTCTTCGGACCGGGCTTTCGTTGTTTCTCGGTGATGTCACTGTTGTGCCAGTCTTGGCCGGTGACTCAAACCTGGTGGATCATCAAGCATGTCCCCTTCGAGGGACCGGCCCTGATCGGGACGGTGCTCAGCGCACGGGGGATCGGTTACTCGATCTGCGAGCCCTTCGACGGAGACAGCCTCCCGGAGGCGTCCGAGTGCGCCGGACTGGTGGTCATGGGTGGTCCGATGAATGCGCTCGACGACGCCGGCCACCCGCACCTGGCGGCCGAACGCGCGCTGATCCGTGACTGCCTCGATCTCGGCGTCCCGGTGATCGGAGTGTGTCTCGGGGCCCAGCTCCTCGCGGCGGCTCTGGGGGCAAGCGTATTCGAGGGCCCCGCAGGAGAATTCGGTGCCGGGACGGTCACCCTCACCGATGCCGCCAAGTCGGACAAGATCTTTGGTGGAATCGACGGCGAGATGCCGGTGGTGCATTGGCACGGCGACACCTTCGACCTGCCGGAGGGGCGGTGCTGCTCGCGGGCAGCGCGTCCTACCCGCACCAGGCCTTCCGGGTCGGGGACAACGCCTATGGCCTGCAGTTCCATGTCGAGCTGACGGCTGCCGAGCTGCCCGTGCTGCGCGAACACATGCCGGCGGGCACCGCGCCCGACGCGGATCGGCTGGCAGAGATCGAGGCCGTCGGCCGTACCATCATCGGCGCATTCCTCGGCTAGTCCTTCGGGGTTTCCATCTCGATCAGGACCCGCCGGAGCAGCTTTCCGGTGGCATTGCGGGGCAGCTCCTCGAGGAAGACCACTTCGCGGGGCACCTTGTAGCGGGCGAGGTGCTCCTTCACATAGGCCTTGAGCTCCTGATCGTCGGGTGTGGAGCCCGGCGTCGGCACCACGAATGCCTTGAGCCGGTGGCCGAACTCGGCATCGTCGACGCCGATCACCGCCACCTCCAGTACATCAGGGCGCTCGTAGAGCAGGTTCTCGACCTCGAGGGGGTAGACGTTCTCGCCGCCCGAGACGATCATGTCGTCGTCGCGGCCGTCGACGAAGAGCAGCCCGTCCTTGTCGAAATGCCCGACGTCGCCGGTGGCGAGTAGCCCGTTGATCCGCTCCTTGTCGCGGCCGTCGGTGTATCCGCTGAAGCTCAGTCCAGAGGAGACGAAGATCCTGCCCACCGCCTCGGGTTCGGTGATCCGCACCCCCGCGTCGTCGTAGAGCTCGACGTGACAGGTCACCGGTGCCCTGCCCGCGGTGCCGGGTGCCAGCGCGAGGTCGGCAGGCGTTGCGACCGTCGCGACCGCGACTTCGGTTGAGCCGTACAGGTTGTGCAGTACGTGTCCGAAGGCTCCCGTGGTGCGCCTGCACAGATCGGGGGAGATGGCGGACCCAGCGGCGAAGATGATCTTGAGATTGGTGGTGTCGTACTTCGACAGGGTCTCGGGGCCGAGGTCGATGATCCGCTGCAGCATGGTCGGGACCACGACGAGGACGTCGGCCCGTTGCTCGGCGACGAGGCGGACGCTGCCCTCGGGGTCGAACTTGCGCTGCATGACGACCGTCTGGCCGAGCGCGAGGGCGATCGCGAACTGGGACATGCCGGTGCCGTGGAAGGCGGGCGCCGCCATCACCATGGTCTGGCCGGGACGCAGCGGCACCCGGTCGAGGAACTGAGCGGATGCCAGCGGCGACGTGCGCTCGCGCGGTGCGCCCTTCGGGGTTCCGGTGGTGCCGCTGGTGAGCAACACGAAGCTGCCGTGCGTGGCCGGATGGGGGACGGCGTGGGTGGGCTGACCGGAGATGAGGTCGTCGAGCGTGCGGGTCGCTTGCCCGGTGTCCTCGCCCCAGGACAGGAACAGCCGCACGTCCGAGGGCAGGGCGGCGGCGACGGCGGCGAACTCCTCGTCGTAGACGAAGGACCGAACCTGTTCGCGGGCAGCGACATCCACCAGCTGCGGGGGAGCGAAGCCGGTGTTCATCAGGACCAGCTTGGCGCCCAGCTTCGCGGCGGCGAGCATCGTGAGGACCAGGCCGCGATGGTTGCGGCACATGGCGCCCATCACCGACCCTGGAGCGATGCCCGTCGCCTCCCAGGCCCGCACCAGGGCGTTGGACTGCTGTTCGAGCTGGGCATAGGTCAGTTGCCCGCGCTCGTCGATGATCGCGACCGCGTCGAGTCCGGCCTCGGCGTGCGCGTGGATCGGCCCGGCGAAGGGGCCGTACTTGCGGACCGCGAGGATGGCCGCGATACCCCGGTCGACCCGCGGAAACGGGACGAGACCCGCGCGCACCATCACCCTCGCCGCCCCGAGGGTGTCGATCGTCTTCGTCAGAACACCCGGCATTGGAATTGCCTCCTGAGCCCAGAATCGATCCGGTGAGTGATGGTTGTCAGCCTAGTGCGGGGTGGGGTGTCCGGTGACTGGTTTCGAACGGCGCGGGGAGCCGTGAAGGCAGCGCTGTAACGGAGCCCGGATGCGAAACCGACAGATTGGTAGGTTTCTGGTTTTCAACTGAGGGGGATCTCACTGATGATCAAGTCGAAGCATGTGTTCATAGGGGCCGTCGCCGCGGTCGCGATCGGTGTCGGTGTGGCGGCACCGGCGGCCGCAGCAGGAGATCCGCTAACCCCTGTCACGGCTTTCGTGGCTGGCGCCGCTGTCGGTGACATCGCCGCTCCGCAGGGGATGACGACCCAAACTCTGATCGCGGCCCGGAATGCGGGGCTCCCGATCTACGAAGCGGTGGTGACCAAGGAATACCAAGCCCCGAAGGCGGCATATGTACTGACCGAGTACCGCCGGGTGTACGACATCAACGTACTGAGTTCGCCCACGGCGAAGTTCGTGGGAGTGGGAGCGGTCGCCCCGGACACCTTCTGGGTCCGGCCGGGCTCTCTCGCCAGTCCGATCGTCGTCAATCTGCGTGAGACCTGGCAGGAGAATGTCGGTTTCCCGCTGATGCGGTGGGATCCGACACCGCTGAAGTTCACCAACAGCCCGCTCGTGCGGTTGCCAGACGGCGGCCCGAGCGTCGGCATCGCGCTCGTCACGTAGGGCCGGTGGAGCCGATCTCCATCAAATCTGCCCACGACTCGACGTTCGGGTGACGCTTGAGCAAAGCCCGCCGCTGACGCTCTGTCATCCCACCCCACACGCCGTATTCGATTGCGTTGTCGAGTGCCTCGATGCCGCACTGAACGATGACGGGGCACCGCCGGCACAGCGCGGCCGCCTCACGCTGTGCTGCGCCGCGAACGAACATCTGATCGGGGTGCTCGGTGCGGCACAGCGCGCGTTCCACCCAGGTGCACTGCTCTGCGGGGCGTGGCGACTCGAAGTCGCTGGGGATATTGATCCCCAGCGTCAGTCGGGCACTATTCGATGAACGCGTCACGTAGTCGAATCATGCCCTATTCGATTATCCGGATTCCCGGTGGTAATCACGCGGAAATTGTTGTTAATTAAGCACTTTGGTGGATCAAGACTGCCATTCGGGCGTCCATTGTTTGATCGACATCGATCTCGATCAGCGACGAATCCGCCCCCGCCGCGACGAAGGCGACGGGGCGGATGATGCCATGAATCAGGTTGCAGCGCAGACTACTTGAGCTCGGCGGACGACTTTCCGAGCACGCGCCGTGCCACGATCAGCTGCTGGATCTGCTGGGTGCCCTCGAAGATGTCGAGGATCTTCGAGTCACGGCCCCACTTCTCCAGGAGCGTGTGCTGCGAGTAGCCGAGGCTGCCTGCCAGCTCGACGGCCTTGAGCGTGACGTCGGTGCCGGTGCGTCCCGCCTTCGCCTTGGACATCGACGCCTCGAGCGAGTTCGGCTTCTTGTTGTCGGCCATCCAGGCGGCCCGCAGCGACAGCAGGTAGGACGCCTCCCAGTCCGCCTCGAGGCGGAGGAACTCGGCTGCCGCCGCGTGCTGGTTGTAGGCGGGGGTGTCGTACGAGACCTCGACGCCCGCCTCGGCCAGGATGCCGCGCAGTTCCTCGAGCGCGGCCCGGCCGACGCCGACGGCCATGGCGGCCACCAGCGGGCGGGTGTTGTCGAAGGTCTGCATGACGCCCGCGAAGCCCTGCTCCACGTTCACCTCGGGGCTGCCGAGGATGTTGTCCTTGGGGATCCGGCAGTCCTGGAGCAGCAGCACGGCGGTATCCGACGCCTTGATGCCGAGCTTGTGCTCGAGACGCGCGACGGACAGGCCGGGGGCGTCCCGCGGCACCACGAACGACTTGATCGCGGCGCGGCCCTTCGACTTGTCGACGGAGGCCCACACCACGATGTGGGTGGAGCGTTCGCCCGCGGTCACGAAGATCTTCTCGCCGTTGAGAACCCACTCGTCGCCGTCGAGGACGGCGGTGGTGGTGACGGCTGCGGAATCGGAGCCGAAGCTGGGCTCGGTGATGGCCATCGAGGCCCATACCTTGCCGAAGCGCTCGAGCTGCTCATCGGTCGACACCGCCGCGATCGCTGCGTTGCCGAGTCCCTGGAAGGGAATCGAGAGCATCAGTCCGACATCGCCCCACGAGGTCTCGAGTGCGTTGAGCAGTGCGGCCATGTTGCCGCCGTTGGAGTTTCCGAGCAGCTCGGTTGAGGCCTCCGACCGGCCACCGGCAGCGCCGCCGACGTCACCGCCCGAGTCGTTGAGGCCCTCGATCATGGCCGCCATGGTGTCGAGTTCAACGGGGTATTCGTGCTCGGCCAGATCGTACTTGCGCGAAATGGGCCGGAAGATCTGCGCTGCGACCTGGTGTGCCTGGTTCGCAGAGGCTTTGAGCTTCTTGGGAAGTTCGAGGTTGATCATCAAAGTCTCCTAGTGGACAGCAGCGGCGTCAGATGAGGACGATGCCCTCGGCAACGCCGATGGCTCGCAGGTCGCGGTACCAGCGCTCGACCGGGTGCTCCTTGGTGAAGCCGTGGCCGCCGAGCAGCTGCACACCGTCGAGGCCGATCTGCATGCCCTTCTCCGAGGCGAGCTTGCGGGCCAGCGCCGATTCGCGCGCGAAGGACAGACCCTGCTCGGCGCGGGAGGCGCCGCGGAGAGTGACCAGTCGCAGGCCGTCGAGCTCGATGGCGATGTTGGCGACCATGAAGGCCACCGCCTGGCGATGGCTGATCGGCTCGCCGAACGCCTCGCGCTCGTTGACGTAGGGGATCACGTAGTCCAGCACGGCCTGGCTGGTGCCGACCGCCATCGAGGCCCAGCCGAGGCGGGCCAGGCGGATCGCGTTGGCGT
Source organism: Rhodococcus sp. MTM3W5.2 (assembly GCF_001984015.1). Taxonomy (NCBI): domain Bacteria; kingdom Bacillati; phylum Actinomycetota; class Actinomycetes; order Mycobacteriales; family Nocardiaceae; genus Rhodococcus; species Rhodococcus sp. MTM3W5.2. The sequence continues at coordinate 1,890,006 of NZ_CP019572.1, forward strand.
AGTCGGCGGCACGCTGGGCGGCGTCGCCGTCGCCGAGGATCGCGGATTCGGGCACCGAGACGTCGGTGAGGATCAGCCGGCCGAGGCCGGCCGCGCGCAGTCCCATGCTGGGGTCCGCCTCCACGACGAGGCCCTTGGCGTCGGACTCGACGATGAAGAAGGCCTGCTTGCCGTCCAGCTCGGCCGCGACGAGGAACAGCTCGGAGTCCGCGGCGGCGGGCACGAAGGACTTGACGCCGTTGAGCTTGTAGCCGCTCGGCGAGCGAACTGCCTTGGTCTGCAACGCGAACGGGTCGAACAGTGCGCGGGGCTCGTTGACCACAACTGCCGCATTCGGCACCTTCTCGCCGGTGAAGGCCGGGAGGTAGGTCTGCTGCTGGCTGTCGGTGCCCCACTGGGTCAGGGCGACCGCGACGCCGCTCGGCGCGAGGATCGGCAACGCCAGGCCCATGTCGCCGTGTGCGAGCGCCTCGGCGACGAGGGAGTTGGTGACCGCGCCGCGCTCGCTGGCGGCGCCGTCGAGCTCCTCGGGCACGTTGATGAGGGTGATGCCGAGCTCCGCGGCGCGCCCGACCAGGTCGGCGGGCGAGGCGGCGGCCGCGTCCGCGTCGTGCGCGGCGGGGCGCAGGATCTCGCCCGCGAAATCGCGGACCGTCTCGACGATCATCTTCTGCTCGTCGTTCGGGGTGATGTCGAAGTAGTCGGCGTTCTTGGCCTCGGCAGTGGGCAGGCGCTTCGGCTGGCCGCCGCCCGAGACCTTCGTGAACGTCCTGGTCGCCGCTCCGAGCGTCTTGAAGCCGGTCTTGGTGCCCTCGTAGGTGACCCGGTCGATGGTCTGGCGGAGGTTGTACTTCTCGGCGAGCTCCGAGCCGGTGATCTTGGTGAGCACCCGCATGGCTGCTCCCATCGCGTCCCGCTTCACCGGGTTCAGGCCTACGGCGGAGGTGTCGCGGGGCTCACCCTTGGCGCCGTTAGCTCTCACAACGCTGTCTTGCTTACTCATGATCACCAGTTTCTCGGTGTTCGGTCGTGGACACCCGTTATCTTACTCCGGAGTAAGATAGGAAGTCGAGAATTTTGTCAGAGTGATCACGGTCACCCGCCCTGTCTCCCGGTCCGCGGTGACCGCGCTTGATCATCGACACCCCCGCCGCCAGGCTGGGGGTATGGCGGACAACCAGGCCATCGCGATCGTGGACCCGCACGTGCATCACTGGCTGCCGTCGAGACGGCCGTGGTACCCGCTGATGCAGGAGCGGAGCGACGCGAGGCCCTCCACGCTCGGTGACCTGCGCCGATTGGCACACGACTACACCGCGGCCGACTACCTCGTCGACACCGTCGGCTATGAGGTCCGCGCGATCGTACATGTCTCGGCCGTCAGCCGAACCGGAACACATCTCGACGAACTGGAGTGGATCGGGGAGCTCGCGCGCGTGGACGGTTGGCCCGCTGCGGCGATCGGCACCATCGACCCGGCCGCCTGCTGGCCCTCGATCCGGGCCGACCTCGACGCGCAACGGCGCAACCCGCTCTTCCGTGGGATCCGGGTGCTGCGTGGGCTCCGCCCGGATTCCGAGGTGACCGTGCCGCTGCTCGACTACCTGCGGCGGCACTCGCTGGTGTTCGACCTCGTAGCGCATCCTCGCTCCATGCCGGGCTGGTCCGAGGCGCTGCGCGGCCACGAGGATCTGGTCGTGGTGCTCGAGCACGCCGGATGGCCCATCGCCGCAGCGGATTTCGATGAGTGGTCGGACGCGCTCGGTTCGCTCGGTGAGCGCGCGAACGTGCAGTGCAAGATCTCCGGGTTGGGTATGGCGCTGCACACCCTTGACGGGGCCGTCCAGCGACCCTGGGTGCTTCGGTGCCTGGAGGTCTTCGGTCCGGGGCGGGCGATGTTCGCGAGCAACTTCCCTGTGGACCGCATGTACGGCGATTTCGACCGGCTGTACGACGGATACCAAGCGGCGGCGGCGCAATTCGATGCCGACGCCCGGTCCGCCCTGTTCGAGACGAACGCGCGACGCGTCTACGGCCTCCTCCCCAGGTAGGAGGTTTCCGGCCATCGGCTCACCTACCGTTGAGTCGTGATCGTGATCCGACCGCGTAGCGACCTGCGCCCGCTGGTGCGGTGTGCGCCCCTGGTTCTGGTGCCGCTGATGCTGCTCGCGAGCGACTTCCCTGGCGAGTATCAGGTGCCGGCCGGTTACTGGCTGCTGTCCGTGGCCGCGGCTGCGGTCTTCGTCGTGGGCGACCGGTGGCCGCTACCCGTCTCGGTCGTGCTGTCCGCGCTGGCGGTTCCGCTTTTCGCCGCGGACGCATGGGGCTGTCCGAGCTGGTCCCGTATCTGGGGGCGGTGTCGCTGGCCGAGGTCGCGATGCGCACACATCGGACCTGGCAAGTGGTCACGGCGACCGCGTGCTGGACCGGGGCGGTGCTCGCCGGGATCTGGGTCGACAGCCATACGGACTTCTGGCGCCCCGCGACCGCGGTCTCGACGGTGGCATATGTGGGCCTACCCCTGCTGCTCGGGCTGTACCTGCGTGCGCAACGGGACCTAGCGGTGACCTACCGGGCACAGGCCGCGGCCGCCGAATCACGCAGGGCCGACGCCGAACTCCACGCGAGGACCGCCGAACGCAGTGCGCTCGCGAGGGAACTGCACGACCTCGTCGCGCATCACATGGCATCGATCGTGCTGCGGATCGGGGTCGCGCGGCACGTGCTCGCAGATGCGGACCCGCGGGTACACGGGGTGCTCGACGACGTGCACGCGACGGCCTCCGATGCGCTCTCCGACATCCGCAGGCTATTGGTGGCGTTGCGGGATCCGGCCCTGGGCGAGGTCGCGCTGGTCGAGTCCGACGCGGTGCCGACCGAGATCGAGGCCGCGATCGAGCGCACCCGGGCGGCGGGATACGCGGTCACCTCGGAGGTGGACCCGGACCTCGGCGGGCTGGACGCGATCGGCAGGCTCACGTTGCTGCGGGTGGTGCAGGAATCGCTGACCAATGTCATGAAGCACGTGGACCCCGGCGGGGAGGTCGCGGTGACGGTGGCACGCCGAAGTGCGGGCATCGCAGTCCGTGTCACCGACTCCGGCCATGACGCCGGCGCCCCGAATCCGGCCGGGCACGGGATCATCGGGATGGGCGAGCGCGTCGAACTCGTCGGCGGCACCCTCGACGTCGGCCCCACCGAGCGGGGGTGGGAGGTCGATGCCTGGCTCCCCGTCGTTGTCACGGCAGAGGAGGGGGAGAAGTGATCCGGTTGCTGATCGTCGACGACCAGCGCCTGGTCCGCGCGGGGCTGCGGATGCTGTGCGAGTCGACGCAGGACCTCGAGGTGGTCGGCGAGGCGTCGAATGGCGTCGAGGCGGTCCGGCTGGCCGCCGAGTTGTCCCCGGACCTGATCCTGATGGACCTGCGGATGCCGGGACTGGACGGCATCGAGGCGACCCGGCAGATCGTGCGGTCGTGGCCGCAGGCGAAGGTGTTGGTGCTCACGACCTTCGACGACGACGATCACCTCTATCCCGCGCTGGCGGCTGGGGCGGCGGGATTCCTGGTCAAGGACACCGCGCCCACCGATCTGTTGAGCGCGATCCACCGCATCGTCGACGGTGACATGCTGTTCTCGCCCGCGTTGCTTCGGCGGCTGGTGGACCGTGCGCTCGACGGCGGCCCGCAGTCTGCCGGGGACGTGGAGGCCGCGCTGACGGCGCGCGAGCAGGAGGTGCTGGTTCTCGTCGGCGACGGGCTGAGCAACCAGGAGATCGCGGACCGGCTGCACCTGGGGGTGACGACCGTGAAGACGCACATCGCCAACCTGATGGACAAGACCGGTTGCGACAACCGGGTCCGGCTGGCGGTCTACTCGCACAAACGCGGCTGAGCCTCGGCCCGAAAACCTGCACACAACCTTCACAACTCCTGCCGGGCATCCCCACACACGGCCCATACAGTCGATGCATGACCCAGCGAAGAGTGCTCGTCGTCGACGACGAACGCACGATCTCCGAGTCGATTGCCGCGCGGTTGCGCGCGGAGGGGTACGAGGTCGAGACGGCGGCGGACGGGCCGGGCGCGGTGTCGGCGTGCGCGAGCTTCGACCCGGACGCGGTGGTGCTGGACGTCATGCTGCCGGGTTTCGACGGGCTCGAGGTGTGTAGGCGTATCCAGGCCTCCCGGCCGGTTCCGGTGCTGATGCTGACCGCCCGTGCCGACGAGACGGACATGGTGATCGGGCTCGGGGTTGGCGCGGACGACTACCTGAGCAAGCCGTTCAGCATGCGGATCCTTGTCGCTCGAGTGGCCGCGCTGCTGCGCCGTTCCGAGCGTGCCGTGCCGGAGCAGCCCGAGATCCTCGCCGTCGGCGCGGTGACCATCGACCTCACTGCTCGGCGGGTCCGGCTCGGGTCCGAGGAGGTCCACCTGACCCGAACCGAGTTCGACCTGCTGGCGCACCTTGCCCTGCGTCCGCGCGCGGCGATCGCCCGCGAAACGCTGCTCGAACAGGTCTGGGGCTGGGGCGAATCAGCCAGTAGCCGCACCGTGGACAGTCACGTGAAGGCGTTGCGCCGCAAGCTGGGCGGCGACATGATCCGCACCGTGCACGGGGTCGGTTACGCGCTGGAGGTGCCGAGGTGAACTGGCCCCGGCCGCTGGACCCGTTGCGTTCCTTCAAGGCCAAGACCGGCCTACTGGTGGTCGCCTCGTTGTTCCTCGCGTCGCTGACCTTCTGGATCACCGCTCAGTGGCAGTTCCGGTTCGCGTTGCTCGCGGCCCTCCTCGCCGCGCTCGCGGTGACCCAGGTGCTCGCGCACGGGATGACCTCGCCGCTGCGGGAGATGACCGCCGCGGCGCGGGCGATGGCGACGGGGGACTACTCGCGACGGGTGCGTTCGACGTCGCGGGACGAGATCGGCCAGCTGGCGACGGCGTTCAACCAGATGGCGGAGGACCTCGAGGCCGACGACCGGTACCGCCGTGAGCTGATCGGCAATGTCTCACACGAGCTGCGCACCCCCATCGCGGCTCTGCAGGCGGTGCTGGAGAACGTGGTCGACGGCGTCGAGACGCCGGATCAGCAGACGATGCGGTCGGCGCTCGCGCAGACCGAACGGCTGGGCAGCCTGGTGGCGGACCTGCTGGATCTGTCCCGGCTGGAGGGCGGCGCGGTGCCGTTGCAGCGCACAACCTTCGAGATCGAGCCGTTCCTGGACGAGGTGATCCGGCAGGCCGCAGGCCCCAGCGGTCCGTTGCCCGCCCGGGTGGAGGTGACGCCGACGGGGCTGCGCGCCGTCGCGGACACGGCCCGACTCCATCAGGTGATCGCCAACCTCCTCGACAACGCGGCGCGGCACGGTTCGCCGGATGCGCCCGTGCGGGTCCGGGTCCGGGTCGACCAGGACTCGGGCCACCTGATCCTGGACGTGCACGACGACGGCCCCGGCATCCCCGTGGCCGACCGGTCCCGGGTGTTCGAGCGCTTCACCCGCGGCGGCGCGCAGGACGGCGGGACAGGCCTCGGGCTCGCGATCGCACGCTGGGCGGTCGAGCTGCACAGCGGCCGGATCGAGGTCCTCGACACGGGTCCTGGCTGCTGCATCCGGGTATCGATTCCGCAGACCTGACCCGACAGACACAACGAATTCCCTTGGGGTCCGGCCTTCCCGGCCGGTCCCGTGATGACGCCTGCCCGCGTGCCGGGTGGGCGCAGATCAGGAGGACCAGATGAGCGCAGAGACGATGGACCTGGCGACGACGGCGGCCGCCCGACCCGGGGCCGTGCCTGCGATACGCCCATGGCGATGGCCGCGCGGGATGTGGCGGCGCGATCGGACGTCGATGGCCCCCGCGCGACCCTGGCCGCCGCGCTGGGTGCCGGCGCCATCGCCACCCTCACCCTGCAGGTGACGGTGGTGAGCATCGCCTATCTCCTGACCGGAGCGGCGGTGGCGGCGACCGCGTTCGCCACCGTTCGTCCGCGTCCGACGGGGCTGCAGGTCGGCGCGGCCCTCGGTGCCCTCGCCCTGCTCGCGGTGGCGGCGGTGCGCGGCGCCGAGTGGCTGATCACGCTGTGCGTCGTGGCGAGCTGGGTCGTCGGATCGGTCGCCCTTGTCGGCGGCTGGACGTGGACGGGCCTCGCACTGGCGTCGACCGCGGTCTGGCTCACCCCGGTGCGGGTGACCGGCTGGGTGCGGCGCGGCCGCGCCCGGCTCCGGACCGGGCGGGGCGTGAAACCGGGGCGGGTGGCCGCGGTGGCGGCGATCAGCGTCGTGCTGATCCTGGTGTTCGGTTCCCTCTTCGTCAGCGCGGACCCGGAGTTCGCCGAGCTGTTCGGCGCCGTGGTTCCCGACGTGCAGGTGACGAATCCGGTCGGCCGCCTGATGCTCGGCTTCCTCGTCATGGGCACGGCCCTCGCGGCGGCCTACCTGCGGCGGCGGACCCCGCGTTTCGATGCCATGGCGCCCCGGCGAGGGCGCCCGGTCGCGCGGTGGGAGTGGGCGGTGCCGCTGGCGCTGCTGGACCTGCTGTTCGCCGTCTTCGTCGCGGTGCAGGTGCGGGTCCTGTTCGGCGGGGACGACCACGTACAGGACACCGACAACCTGACCTACGCCGATTACGCGCGGCAGGGCTTCTGGCAGCTCACCGCGGTCACCGTCCTCACCCTGGCGGTCATCGCGATCGCCGTCAGGAAGGTGGATAGGCGGGACGCGGGGGACCGGTTGAGCGCCCGTCTGCTCCTCGGAGCGCTCTGCGCCCTCACCCTCGTGATCGTTGCGTCGGCGGTGCATCGGATGTCGCTGTACGAGAACGAGTTCGGCTTCACCCGGCTGCGCGTGAGCGTGATGGCGACGGAGCTGTGGCTGGGTGTGGTCTTCGTGTTGCTGATGGTGGCCGGGGTGCGGATGTCGGCGCGGTGGCTGCCGCGGGCGGTGCTGGCGTCGGTGGCGGTGGGGTTGCTCGGGTTCGCTGCGCTCAATCCGGACGGTTACATCGCTGAGATGAACGTGGAGCGGTACGCCGACACCGGGGACATCGACGTCGGGTACCTGCGCGGCCTGTCGGTCGATGCGGTGCCCGCCCTCGACCGGCTGCCCGAGCCCGCGCGCTCGTGCGCGTTGCTCGGGATGGACGTCGACGACACGGCGTGGTTCGAGTACAACAGCGCGCGGTCGAAGGCGCGCGAGATCCTGCGGACGAGGCCGGTCGGGCCGTGCGACAGCGGGGTCAGCCCGGCTTCCTGGCCTCGATGAGGTAGCGCGTCGTGTGCGCGAGGAACGGACCCTCCGCCTGGATCCGGTCGTGCAGGACCCGGAGCTCCGCGCGGTAGCGGTCGACGGTGAAACCCGGGACCATCCAGATCACCTTGCGCAGGAAGTAGATCACCGCGCCGATGTCGTGGAACTCCGTGCGCAGCGATTCGAATCGGAGGTCGACGACCTCCAACCCGGATTCCTCGGCCGCGGTCCTGGCGGCGTCGGGGTGGCGCCTGCGCCGCACCTCGGTTGGCTGCGGCCCGAGGAAGTACTCGACGAGTTCGAATACGCTGTGCGGGCCGACCTGCTGGGAGAAGTAGGTTCCACCGGGGCGCAGGACGCGAGCGATCTCCTCCCACCACACTGTCACCGGATGACGGCTGACCACTAGATCGAAGGCGCCGTCGGCGAACGGCAGTGGCGGCTCGTCCTCGTCGGCGACGACGGCGACGCCGAGGGGGTGCAGCAGCGCAGTGGCGTTCGCGATGTTCGGCGGCCAGGACTCGGTTGCCACAGTCAGGCGGGGAAGCGCCGGTACCCCGGCGAGCACCTCCCCGCCTCCGGTCTGGATATCCAGGGCCGCGGACGCGCGCCGCATCCGGTCGCCCATCGCCGCGGCATACCCCCACGAGGGGCGCTGCTCGCTCGCCCTCCCGTCGAGCCACGAAAAGTCCCAGCCGTCCACCGAGACCGAGTCGGCCTCTGCCACCAGGTCCTCGAAGGTGCGCGACATCGCTCAATCCTGGCAGAGGCTAGGTCCAGGGCGGGATGGGCCGCTTGACCCACATGATCTTCTCGTCGGCGTGCGCCGGGGTGGCCTGCGGATGGTCGGGGTTCGCCGTGGCCCACGCCGACTTCTGGTCGAGCAGCTCGGCGACCACGGTCCAGGTCTCCCTGGTGCTCGGCGGATTCGCGCCAGCCGCCCGCGCGAGCTTGCGCAACCGGTCGTCGGGCAGATCGAGGAGCTCGGCTCCGCTGATGGCCCGGTCCCACGCGAACCGGGCCAGCTCGGTGGCCTTCTCGCGCCGCTTCCGGTCGGCCGCGTCGGTGTGCGCGAAATCGACCTCGCTCGGTTCCATCAGGCCTCCCAAACTGCTAGCCGCCGTGACCTCCGCCGTGTCCGCCGGACGCGGGCGCAGGAGCTGCAGGCGTCTCCATCTTCATGTTCATGTCCATCGTCATCGGGGTGGGCCGCTGGCCGGGTTCGAGGACGAGGAACTGACCCATCATGCCCTGATCCTCGTGGAGCAGCAGATGGCAGTGGTACATGTACGGAAAGGTCGGGTCGGAGTATTCGGTGAAGCGCAGCGCCAGCCGGAACCGAATACCCGGCGGCGTATAGACGGTGTCCTTCCAGCCGGCCAGCGCCGGGGGCGGTGGGCTGCCGTCGATGTCGATGATCTGGAACTGCACGTCGTGCACGTGGAAGTTGTGCGGCCAGTCGTCGACGTTGCGCACCGTCCACACCTCGGTGGTGTCGACGGTGGGGAGAAGTCGATGCGGTTCATGTCCATCTGCGCGCCGTTGATCATGAACCACTGGAGCTCGAAGCTGCGCTCGGCGGCCGCGCCGGTCGGGTCGAGCCGTGCGATGGTCGCCAGCGTTGCGGGCAGTGCGGGTGAGGCGGTCGGGTTCTCGCTGGGTCGCAGCTCGAGGATGTCGAAGCTGTCCTGCACCCCGAACGCGGCCGCGTCGCCGCGGTCGAGTCCGGCGTGGTCCTCGTGGGGCAACGCGCGCAGCAGCGCGTTCGAGCCGCTCACGGCCACCACGATCTCGGCTCGCTCACCGGGGCTGAGCCGGACCCGGGTGAGCGGTACCGGCGCCGCCAGCAGCCCGCCGTCGCTCGCGACCAGATGGAACTCGCGATCATCGGCGAAGCCGAGGTTGTACATCCGTCCCGAGGAACCGTTGAGGATCCGCAGCCGGACCCTCTCGGTGCTGACCGGCAGGTGGGCGCCGGCGATCCCGTTGGTGACGATGGTGTCGCCGAGCAATCCGATGTCGGTGGGGTCGGACTCGTCGAGGGTTCCGTCGGCCGTGAAGCGCTTGTCCTGGATGATCAGTGGGATGTCGTCCACCCCATAGGTCTTGGGCAGGTCGACCGCGTCGGTGACCTCGTCGTCGACCAGGAACAGTCCGGCAAGGCCGCGGTAGACGTGCTTCTCGGTGGAGCCGTGCGGGTGCGGGTGGTACCAGAGGGTCGCGCCCGGCTGGTTCACCGTCCATGCCGGCTCCCAGCGGGCGCCGGGCTCGATGGTCTGGTGTGGCCCGCCGTCGAAGCGGGCGGGCACGTGCATCCCGTGCCAGTGCACCGTGGTGGCCTCGGGCAGGCCGTTGTCGATGGTGAACGCGATCGACTCGCCGCGGCGGGCGCGGATGGTCGGACCCAGCATCGAACCGTTGAACCCCCACGTCGCGGTCGACTTGCCTGCCAGGATCTCCGAGCTGCCCGCCCCCGCTGTAAGGGTGAAGTGCCGAGTGCCCGCCGCGTCGGTCGTGGCGGTGGCGAGCGGCGGGATGGGCAGAGGCCGGGAGGACGTGCCCGTCGGGCTCGGCTGGCCGGCGGCGCATCCGGCGGACAGGGCGATCGGGGTGGCGGCGAGCCCCATCAGGAAGGCGCGCCTGGAGACGACGTTCATGCCCTCGAGTCTTCGGGGCGGGGGACCGCGTGCCGCCCGTCCGGAGGCCGGTGTTCCGGCGATTCTGGTCCTCCCGTCGGCCCTTGTGCGGGCAGTCGTGCTGTGTTAACGCGCGGTCCCGGCGTGGGTGTGGCATCGTTCTGTCATGCCGGTCATCGCCCAGATATTCGCTGGTCTCGCTGCTGCGCTACACGTCGTGATCTTTGCCATGGAGAGCGTGTGGTGGACGCGCCCGGAGGTCTGGAAACGCTTCGGCCTGACCAGCCAGCAGGACGCGGATGTCGCCCGCCCGTTGGCCTACAACCAGGGCTTCTACAACCTCTTCCTGGCGATCGGAATCGTGGTCGGCCTGATCATCGGGGATTCCGCCGGGCACGCCATCGTCGTCTTCTGCTGCGTGAGCATCATCGGTGCCGCGGTGGTACTCGCTTCAACGGGCGCAAAGTACCTGCGGCCTGCGGTGGTTCAGGGGATCACCCCGCTGCTCGCGCTGATCACCGCGGCAGTGTTCTAGAACGGCGGGGGCTGGTGGCGGTGGCGTTCGCCCAGGATCGCGAGGTGTTCGGCGTGGTGGGCGCGGAGTTGTGCGCACCGGGCGAGGTGGCCGGGGTCGGTGATGGTGGCGAGCTCCGGGAGCGTCGGGGTAGGTCCGTGGGTTGCATGTGGGTTTCCCACCAGGTCGGTTCGTAGATCCCGAGGTCGGGTGGTGCGGGTGGCGGTGGTGCGGGTGTCGGCTTCTGGATCGGTCGGGGCCTTGGTGTTGTGGTGCGGGCGCTGGGTCGTTGTTCGACCGGGAGCGGCAGGGTGATGCCGATGGTGCCGTGTGCGCCGATCCAGGCGATGACGTCGCCGTCGAGGCGGACGACGCGGAAGAGGCGGTCTGTCTTGGCTTGGTGGTGGCGGGTGCAGGCGGGTTCGCCGTTGCTCTCGACGGTCCAGCCGCCGGCGTGGGGGTTGTTTGGGTCGAATTCGATGATGTGGTCGAACTGGCAGTCGCGGGCTTTGACGGTGCAGCCGGGGAAGGTGCAGGTGTCGTATTTGTCGAAGACCGCGGCGCGGACGGGGTTGCTGGGTCGGTAGGTCAGGGCTCCGCGGGGTGGGTGGTCGTATCCGCCGTGCCCGTCCGGGTATTGGCCGTCGAGCAGGGTCGGGTTGGCGGTGATCGCGTCGAGGATGTCGGTAATCCGCGGCTCTTGAGGGCTGGTGCCAGACCGTGGGCGCACGACAGTCGGTGGAGGTAGCTGTCCTGCAGGACTGCGGCGCAGGCGATATCGGGTGGGAACCCCGGGTATCGGGTCCGAGACAGGGCTGTCCCCTGAACCGTTAACTCCTAAACCAGTGTCGCCCTTCGTAGCTCGTGATGGTTCTTCATTCGCATTCTCGGGCGGCCCGCCATCCGCCGCGTTGACCACCTCGTCGTCAGGGTTGCCAACGTCGTTTCCGTCGCTGCTGGAGGTGGTGTCACTGTCGGTCCTTCGTTCGGCAACGATTCGCCTGGCGTCGGCGATCACGGCCTGCCACGTCGCATCGCCCGCGAGCAACCGCGCCAACTCCGGATCGATCGGCCCGTGACCCTCCAGATGCCCGGGATGGTCGGCCAACCGCAGCAGACTCTCCAGATCGATATGGATGTGCACCTCGGGCTTCGGCCGCTCGGGTCGCGGTAGGTGCGCGGTCGGGCATTCGATCCGCCCGCACTGGCAATGCAGATAGGTCTCGCCGTGCACCAGCGCCATGAACGCATCCGTCCGCAGGTTGTCGACCGTCCGCGGATCCTCCCGACAGACCGTGCCCGCCATCTCCTGAATGAGACTGTCGAGGGTGCGACCCTCCGCCGCGGTGAGGGTGGCGTAAACCTGGGCCATGCCGTGCAGGTCCGCGGTCACCGACACACGCCGACTGTGTCGCTCTTTTCGCTTGCGGAGCTCTTCCGCCTCGGACGGGTTGATGCGGATCAGCTCACGCATCACATCCGCCGCCAACTTCTTCGGCGTCAGATACAGGGCCGCGTCCGCGAGGTGGCCTTCCATCCTGGCGAGGGTGGCATCGGAAATCTCCGCCGTCGCGTCGACGATCGCGAACACCCTCGGAAAGTCCACCCGCCCCGACACGAACACCGCACGAATGAGCGGCAGCCGCAGATCCAACGCATTACCCACCGCCACATACCGTTCCGCGGTGAAGGCACTCACCCCCAACGCCAGCGAGGTCTCCATCTCCGCCGACCGCCCCGCTCGGTAGGCGAACTCCTCACCGAACAAATCCACCTCGTGCGCGAACTGCCGCCGCGCGAACGCCGCCGCCGTCAACACCTTGTGCGCCGCCGCGGCGTTCTCCGCCCGCCCGTACTCCCGCAACGCCGACAACGCCGCCGCACCATCATCGAAATCCACCGGGCGCGCGTCCGCGCGGGCACCCTCACCTGCGGCGCAACCTCGAAACCCCCCGGTATCGAACATGTGTACGAGTCTACGCTCGGCCACCGACAAGAGGGTTCCTAGTCAATTTCTGTGGGTGGGTTCAGCCGGGTGTGCCTCGATCTATCACTCGCAGTACTTGTTCCGGCGTATGTCCTGGCCAGAAGGCGTGCATCGCCCATGTGGCGCCCGCCTTGCTGAGCGCCTCGAGGTCGACGCCAGGACGAGCCACCACCGCGATATCGAACGTCCCAGACGAACCACGCACGGTCTCGATTCTCTCCACGATGCGCGCAACCCCTGCCGCATCTATTTCGAGTGGGAAGATTCCGTCGTATCGTGCGGCGCGCTCTATCGGGCGGCCCGAACTGCGCTCGGTACCGAACCACAGCGGAATCCGTGGCTGCTGGACCGGCCGAGGGCGGATTTGCACATTTTCGGCCACCAGGAGCCCACGGTGGGTGACGGTCTCGCCGGCCCACAATGCCGCCAGAACTTCGGCGCCTTCATCGAGCGCTCGGCCGCGCTGACGAGGATCAGCGACGTCACCGAAGGCCGAGTACTCCCGTCCGGCATCGCTGCCTGTGCCCAATCCCACGATCAGTCGACCATGACTCAGGTGGTCGAGGGTCACCGTCTCTCGTGCCAGTTTGATCACTCGCCGTCGTGGCAGTGGTGTCACCATCGGCCCCAACTTGATCCGGCGGGTCACCGCCGCCGCAGCGGCAAGTACCACCCAGGGATCCGCGATGTCCCACTCGCCCGAAATGGGACTCAGTACATGATCCCAAACGAAGAGCCCATCCCAGCCCGATTTCTCAGCGGCCTGTGCGATGTCGGTGATCGCGTGCGGGTCAGCCAGGGCGCCGAAGAGCGGTACGTAGATCGCATGACGCATCGTCGGACCATAGCGCCGCTGCGCCCGCAATTTGATGGTCTGCGCTGTTGTGAGTGACGAATTCTTCGTTCGCAGGGCGTGCCGACGATGGCCACCATGGAGGGTCATCCGCGGCTGCAACACGTCGAGCGCGTCGTTGGGCGAATGCGGTCCTCCGGGGATACCTCTTGGAGCTCTGTGGCTTCCTCCATGAACTGTGTGGAGAGCCTGCAGGAATTCCGAGTCATCGACCATGACGCGTCAGGTCGCCGTTGGGCGAGGACTACGTCGGGAATGTTGTCTCTGAACAGCTTTCAGCGACCATCAAGCCTGACCTACGGGTTGTACTGTGAGCCATGCCATTACCAGCTCGTCGAGTGCTCCGCGTAGGAGCGTTGACGCTCTCTGCGCTCTTCGTGGCGGGTCTGCTCTACACAATGCTTGTCCACCGCAGTGTCAACGTCTTCACCCCGCCGGAGAGAATCGAGTCACTCGGCAGGACCTACCTTCTGGGCAACGCCGAGTTCAGCCGAGAGGAACTGGATCAGCGATACGGGCCCAAGCACACCGGGACCTGGACGCTCGATCGAGTGGGCTTTCTGCCACCCATGCACGGCATCTATCAGTGGCAGAACGATGAAGTCCGTGGTGAGGCCACGACGAGCGCCTTCCTGAAGTGGGGCGAGCGATACATCGCCTACTCGCTCTCGGGCGGCCCCTGAGCTACGCAGTGCTCGACTGCCCCTGCCCCAGCTGCTCCAACACCGCGTCGTGCAGCAGGCCGTTGCTCGCCACCGCGCTGCCACCATGCGGGCCCGCGCTGCCGTCGAGCGCGGTGAAGCGTCCGCCCGCCTCGCGCACCAGGATGTCCAACGGCGCCAGGTCCCACAGTGAGACCTCGGGTTCGGCGGCGATCTCGAGCGCGCCCTCGGCCAGGAGGCAGTAGGAGTAGAAGTCGCCGTAGCCGCGGACCCGCCACACCTCGTCGGTGAGCGCGATGAACTGGTCGCGGATCCCGCGGTCACGCCAGCCGCTCAGGCTCGCGAAGCTCAGGCTCGCCGACTCCAATCGGTCCACCGCGGACACCGAGATCCGGGTGGGCTCGCCGCCGTCGAACGAGGCGAAGGCGCCAGCACCCTCGGACGCCCACCATCGCCGCTTCAATGCGGGCGCACTGATGACGCCGACCACAGGAACCCCGTCCTGCAGCAGCGCGATCAGGGTGGCCCACACCGGGACCCCGCGGACGAAGTTCTTGGTGCCGTCGATCGGGTCGACCACCCACTGCCTGCCCTCGAACGTCGCGTCGCCGCCGAACTCCTCGCCGAGGACCGCGTCGTCCGGCCGCTCCGCCGCGAGCACAGCCCGGACCGCCCGCTCGACCGCGAGGTCCGCGTCCGAGACCGGGGTGAGGTCGGGCTTGTCGTCGACCTTCAGATCGAGCGCGCCGAAGCGGGCCATGGTGATGGTGTCGGCCTCATCGGCGATGCGCAGTGCGAGTTCGAGATCGGTCACGGCCAAGACGGTACTCGACCCGGGTCCGGACTTCCTCGGCGATTCACCGCGCATTCAGCGCGAGTCGGGCGGCCGTTTCGCAGTGGCTGTGACGATCGGGATCGTGATGCTGACACGGCGCAGTGTTCTCCTCGGAGGTGGCGCGTTGGCGGGTCTGGCCGCGGCAGAATTCCTCGGTATGACCGCGCACACGCCGGGCTCGGCCACCCAGCCGAGGCCGAAGCCGTCGACGGCCGTCTGGTTCGACGTGATCTCCGACATCCAGGGCGACCTCACCGACCTCGACCGTGCGCTCGACGGACTCGCGGCGTTCGGCCGGGCGGACGCGCTACTCCTCAACGGGGATCTCACCCCGAACGGCCGCGAGCACGAGTACGAGGAACTGTTCGACCGGCTGCGCCGCAGCGAGCACCCGGACGCGCTGTACACGATCGGCAACCACGAGTTCTACAACGGTGAATCGAGCGAGGTGTCGGTCGAGCGGTTCCTGCGGTACTCGGCGATGCCGGGGCTGTTCTCCGCGCACGAGGTCGGCGGGGTGCCCGTGATCCGGCTCGGCACCACGGACGGCAGCGAGGCGAGCGGGCACTGTGTGATCCTCGGCCGCACCCAGCTGGACTGGCTGCGGGACACGCTCGAGGAGTGCCCGCGCGAGCGCCCGGTGCTGGTGATGAGCCATCACGCGCTGCCGGGCACGGTATCGGGGACGTTCACCGATCCGCTCACCCAGGCGCCGAAGATCTACAGCAGTGACTATGCGGAATCCGACGAGCTGCTGGCCCTGCTCGCAGGGTTCCCCAACGTGCTGCTGCTGAGCGGACACACCCATTGGAGCCTCTATCGCGAGGACTGGCTGACCCGGCGGACCGCGCCGGGCGGGCACCCGGACGGGTTCGCGGCGGTCAACACCGGCGCCGTGCAGACCGGCTTCGGCCCGGACGGCCGCGGCGGCGAGGAGCCCGTCGACAGGAACGAGAACCAGGGGCTGCGGATCGAGGCGGACGGGCCGACCGTCCGGGTACACGCGCTCGACTTCCGGCGTAACGCGGTGATCCGGACGGCGGAGTTCCGCGTCGACGGCCGGCCCGGCCCCGTGTCCGTCGCGTCGCCGGGCTGGCCCGGCGTGGTCACCTGAGGGCGACCGCGGCGGCATTCCCCTGCGGGCACCGGTAACCTTGATTCTTGTGCATCCCGACGTTTCCGCAGACCTGGCCGAGCTCAACACCACCCTCACCACCGTCGAGCGGGTGCTGGACGTCGAGGAGCTGCGCCGGCGCATCGACGAACTTGAGCACCAGGCGGCAGATCCGGAGTTGTGGAACAACCAGGAGCACGCCCAGCAGGTGACCAGCCAGCTCTCCCATGCGCAGTCCGAGCTGCGCCGGGTCGAGGGCCTGCGCGGTCGCCTCGACGACATGCCGGTGCTCTACGAGCTGGCCGAGGACGAGGGTGCCGACGCCGTCGCCGATGCGGACGTCGAGCGTGCATCGCTGCGCGACGATATCGCGGCGATGGAAGTCAAGACCATGCTCTCGGGTGAGTACGACGAGCGCGACGCGCTGGTCAACATCCGGTCCGGCGCGGGCGGCATCGACGCCGCGGACTGGGCCGAGATGCTGATGCGCATGTACATCCGCTGGGCCGAGAAGCACGGCTACGGCGTCGAGGTCTACGACGTCTCCTACGCAGAAGAGGCCGGCATCAAGAGCGCGACCTTCGCGGTCAAGGCGCCCTACACGTACGGAACCCTCTCCGTGGAGATGGGCACCCACCGCCTGGTGCGGATCAGCCCGTTCGACAACCAGGGCCGCAGGCAGACCTCCTTCGCCGAGGTCGAGGTGCTGCCGGTGGTCGAGACCACCGACCACATCGAGGTCAACGAGAACGACGTGCGCGTCGACGTCTACCGCTCGTCCGGCCCCGGCGGCCAGTCGGTCAACACCACCGACTCCGCGGTGCGGCTGACGCACATCCCCACCGGCATCGTGGTGACCTGTCAGAACGAGAAGTCGCAGCTGCAGAACAAGGTCTCGGCCATGCGGGTGCTGCAGGCCAAGCTGCTCGAGGTCAAGCGACGCGAGGAGCGGGCCGAGATGGACGCCCTCAAGGGCGACGGCGGCAGTTCCTGGGGCAACCAGATGCGTTCCTACGTGCTGCACCCGTATCAGATGGTCAAGGACCTGCGCACCGAGTACGAGGTGAACAACCCGTCCGCGGTGCTCGACGGCGACATCGACGGCTTCCTCGAGTCCGGCATCCGCTGGCGGATGAGCGCGGAGCAGGTCTAGCCGGTGTTCTCGGCGTTCAAGCTGGTCCCGGATACCGGATTCGAGGTTTGGCTGAAGTCCAGTGGCCTGGAGATCGTGCTCTACGTCATTGGCGGGCTGCTGGTCGGGCGGTTCCTCTCCTGGTTGGGGAACAAGGTCACCGACCGGATCGACCTGAACTACCACCAGGGCGACGCGCTGGTCCGTTCGGAGGCGACCAAGCACCGGCACGCCCTGGCCCAGGTGATCACCTGGGTGCTCATCATCATCGTGTACACCCTGGTGACGATCGAGGTGCTGCAACGGCTCGGCTTCTCGGTGGCGAGCCTGGTCGCGCCCGCGACCGTGCTCGGTGCCGCGCTCGGTTTCGGCGCGCAACGTGTGGTGCAGGACATCCTGGCCGGCTTCTTCATCATCGCCGAGCGGCAGTACGGCTTCGGCGACGTCGCGCGGATCGCCATCACCGGATCCTCTGAGGACGCCTACGGGACGGTCGAGGACGTGACCCTGCGGGTGACGCGGCTGCGGTCCTCCGACGGCGAGGTCATCACCGTGCCCAACGGACAGATCGTCAAAGCCGTCAACCTCTCCAAGGACTGGGCGCGGGCCGTGGTCGACGTCCCGATTCCCGCCACCGCGGACATCAACCACGTCAACGATGTGCTGCGCGGTGTCGGCCGGGAGGCGTTCGCGGATCTCGATCTCGAACCCCTGCTCCTGGACGAGCCGTCGGTGATGGGCGTGGAGAGCCTCGAGCTGGACACCGTCAACATCCGGATGGTCGCGCGCACCCTGCCCGGCAAGCAGTTCCAGGTGGGACGCGAGCTGCGGGTACGGGTCGCCGAGGCGCTGCGCCGGGAGGGCATCCTGGTGGGCCCGGACCTGGCGGCCGATCAGATCGGGGACAACGTATGACCGCCGAACGCGCGAAGAAGACGGAACCGGCCGACAAGCACGAGCGGCGCTGGTCGGTACCGAAGACACTCGGTCGCGCCAGGACCTCGACGGTCGCGCTCTCCGTGGCGTTCGTCGCCACGGCGATGCTGCACGGATACCTCAATCCGGAACCGCCCATAGACGAGGTGACCGGGCCTACGGCGCCGGTGCTTTCGGAGACCCCGTCGCCTGCCACGAAGCGTTCGGAGCCGAGCACGACCACCCCGCCGCCCAGCAGCAGCAGCGCCACCAGCGCGACGCCGACGAGCGCGCCGCAGGAGGCCGTCACGACCACCCCTCCGCCCGCCGTGGTGCTGCCGCCGTGGCTGCCCGTTCCGTCCGGGGTTGAGTTGCCGCAGGGGGTCGTGACGGCCACCCCTGAGACGTCGACCACACCTCCGACACCCACCCCGTAGGGCCTGGACCTGCGGGTCCGTCGAAACCCAAGGTCACCGTCGGATAACGGCTAAACTGGCTCCCCGTGATCAGCGTGGAGAATGTGTCCAAGTCCTACAAGACCTCGTCGAGGCCTGCACTGGACAAGGTGAATGTCTCGGTGGACAAGGGCGAGTTCGTCTTCCTGATCGGCCCGTCCGGGTCCGGGAAGTCCACCTTCATGCGGCTGCTGCTCAAGGAGGACACCCCCACCTCGGGCGACATCAGGGTCGGGGACTTCCACGTGAACCGGCTGTCCGCGCGCCGGGTACCGAAGCTGCGGCAGAGCATCGGCTGCGTGTTCCAGGACTTCCGGCTGCTGCAGCAGAAGACCGTGACCGAGAACGTGGCCTTCGCCCTCGAGGTGATCGGCAAGCCGCGCAACGTGATCGATCGCACCGTTCCTGAGGTGCTGGACCTGGTCGGCCTGTCCGGCAAGGCGGACCGACTGCCCACCGAACTCTCCGGCGGTGAGCAGCAGCGCGTCGCCATCGCGCGGGCGTTCGTGAACCGGCCGCTCGTCCTGCTCGCCGACGAGCCCACCGGCAACCTCGACCCCGACACCACCGGCGACATCATGTTGTTGCTCGAACGGATCAACCGCACCGGAACCACAGTGCTGATGGCCACCCACGACCACCACATCGTCGACTCGATGCGGCGCCGGGTGGTCGAACTCGACCTCGGACGCGTGGTGCGCGACGAGGCCCGCGGTGTCTACGGCGTGGGGCGTTAGGTACCCCCGACCCCTCGCCGTTCACCCCGACATACGAAGGACAAGACTTTCCGATGCGCGCCAGCTTCATCTTCAGCGAGGTTTTCACCGGCCTGCGCCGCAACATCACGATGACCATCGCGATGATCCTGACGACCGCGATCTCGCTCGCCCTTTTCGGCGGCGGACTGCTCGTCGTCCAGATGGCGGGCAAGACGCAGCAGATCTTCCTCGATCGGGTCGAGGTGCAGATCTTCCTCACCGACGACGTGTCCATCTCCGACCCCGACTGCAACCAGGACATCTGCTCGGCCCTGCGCAGCGATCTCGAGAGCACCCCGTCGGTGGTGTCCGTGCAGTACCTGAACCGGGCGGACGCGGTGGCGGACGCCAAGGAGCGGGTGTTCAAGGACCAGCCCGAGCTCGCCTCGATGGTGAGCGAGGACTCGCTGCCCGCCTCGTTCAAGATCAAGCTCAGTGACCCGGAGCGGTTCGGGGTGATCAACGATTCGTTCGGTGCCCGCCCGGGTGTGCAGAGCGTGCTCAACCAGCGTGATCTGGTCGAGCGGTTGTTCAGCGTGCTGAACGGAATCCGGAACGCGGCCTTCGCGATCGCCATCGTGCAGGCGATCGCCTCGATCCTGCTGATCGCGAACATGGTGCAGATCGCCGCGTTCACCCGCCGCACCGAGGTCGGGATCATGCGGCTCGTCGGCGCGACCCGCTGGTACACCCAGCTCCCGTTCCTCTTGGAGGCCGTGGTCGCCGCGCTGATCGGTGCCGTGCTGGCGATCGCCGGGCTGTTCACCGCGAAGAATCTGTTCATCGACGACGTGCTCACCGACGTCTACGACGCGAATATCGTCGCCCGGATCTCGAACAGCGACGTGCTGCTGGTGTCGCCGTTCCTGGTGCTCACCGGCGTCGGCATGGCCGCCATCACCGCCTACATCACGCTGCGGCTCTACGTCCGTGAGTAATCGGTTGCGCCCCGGGCATATCCTGGGGACAGAACTCGATCACTGCGCGGACTGAAGGGGCCCGAACGTGAAGGAAAAGGGCCGCAAGGTCATCGCGACCAACCGCAAGGCGCGACACAACTATTCGATCATCGACGTCTACGAGGCGGGCGTGGCGCTGGTCGGCACCGAGGTGAAGAGCCTGCGCGAGGGCAAGGCGTCGCTCGTCGACGCCTTCGCCACCGTCGACGACGGCGAGGTGTGGCTGCGCGGGCTGCACATCCCCGAGTACACCCAGGGCAGCTGGACCAACCATTCGCCGCGGCGGACCAGGAAGCTGTTGCTGCACAAGCGCGAGATCGAGCACCTGGTCGGCAAGACCAGGGAGGGGAACCAGACGCTGGTCCCACTCTCGATGTACTTCTCCGACGGCAAGGTCAAGGTGGAGCTCGCCCTCGCCAAGGGCAAGCAGGACTACGACAAGCGTCAGGACCTCGCGCGACGGACGGCCGAGCGGGAGGTCACCCGTGAGCTCGGGCGCCGCGTGAAGGGCATGAGCCGCTAGCGGGCGACCTGGGCGGCCAGCGCGTCGGGCATCAGCTCATAGCGCAGGTGGCAGCGGGAGAACTCGGCGTTGCCGTGCACGAGCGAATTGAGCTCGACCGGGTAGCGGGCGAGCTCGATCTCGGGTACCTCGGCGCGCAGCAGCGACAGCCCCGGACCCTTCACCTCGGTTCCGAGGACCCGGCCACGCCTGGCGGACAGGTCACTGAGAACGGCGCCGAGATAGTCGTCGGGGAGCGTCACGGCGACGGCGGCGACCGGTTCGAGTAGCCGGATCGAGGTGTGCCCCGCGGCGTCCCGGAGGGCGAGGCTCGCGGCGGTCTGGAAGGCGGCGTCGGAGGAGTCCACCGAGTGCGCCTTCCCGTCGACGAGGGTCACCCGCACGTCCACGAGCGGGTGACCGGTCGCAACGCCCTTCTCCAACTGGGCACGCACGCCCTTTTCGACCGACGGGATGAAGCCCTTCGGGACCGCGCCGCCCACCACGTGTTCGCGGAACTCGAATCCCGATCCGGTCGGTAGCGGTTCGACCTCGAGGTCGCAGATCGCGTACTGGCCGTGGCCGCCGGACTGCTTGACCAGCCGACCGTGCCCGGACGCGTTGCCTCCGAAGGTCTCCCGCAGTGCCACCTGGTACGGCACGGTGTCCACGTGGACGCCGTGCCGGTTGCGCAACCGGTCGAGAGCCACCTCGGCGTGCGCGTCGCCGGTGCACCACAGCACCAGTTGATGGGTGTCCGGATTCTGTTCCAGCCGCAGGGCAGGGTCCTCGGTGGTCAGTCGGGTCAGCGCCTGGGAGAGCTTGTCCTCGTCGGTCTTGGTGTGTGCCTCGACGCCGATCGGCAGCAGCGGCACCGGCAGCGCCCAGGCCTCGAGCGGGGCAAGCTCGTCGGTGTCGCCGATGGTGTCACCGATGTGCGCGGTGAGCTTGGGGAGGCAGACGATGTCGCCGGCGACCGCCTCGGGCACGGGCCGCTGCAGCTTGCCGAACGGGCCGGTGAGGGTGGTGACCTTTTCGTCGGTGCTCTCGCCGGAGGCGGCTGCGGCGAGAGCGACGTGGACGTGGGTGTCGGGGAGCAGCGTCCCGGAGAAGACGCGGACGAGGCTGATGCGGCCGACGTAGGCGTCGCCGGTGATCCGGATGACCTGAGCGGCGAGCGGAGCGTCCGGATCGGCCGCGGGCGCGGGCCCGCGCCGGTGGGTGGGATCCGGGAACGCGCCGGTGATGAGGTCGAGCAGTTCCGCCGCGCCGACGCCGTTGTCGGTGACGGCGAGGGCTGGGTGCAGGGCACAGTCGACGATCTCCCGGCGCAGGCCGTCGGTCAGTGCCTCCTCGTCGAGGGGTTCCCCCGCGAGGTAGCGCTCCATGAGGCCGTCGTCCTGGCCGGAGATGGCCTCGACGAGGCTCTCGCGCGCCGCGTCGGCATCGGGGCAGGCGCCGGGTTCGCCGTAGCTGCGCCCGGTGAGCAGGCCGAGCGACCCGCAGGGCCTGCCGTCGGCGAAGACCGGGAGGTAGACCGGCCGCAGCGTGTCGGTGCCGAGGCCGAACGCGTCGTGACAGGCGGTGAGGATCTCGTCGAAGCTGCTGCGGGCCACGTCGAGTTTGGCCACCACGATGGCCCGGGGAATGCCTGCCGCGGCACATTCGCGCCACAGGGCGCGGGTGGGGTGGTGACCGGGTCTGTCGCCGAGACCACGAAGACGGCGGCGTCGGCGGCGTGCAGACCGGCCCGCAACTCGGCGCCGAAGTCGGGATGGCCCGGCGGGTCGAGGAGATTGACCTTGCAGCCGTTCCACTCGAGCGGCAGGACCGCGAGCTGGACCGACCGTTGCTGTTGGTGCTCGATGTCCTCGTAATCGGAGACCGTGTTGCCGTCCGGGATCCGGCCGGCGCGGCCGATGGCCCCGGCGGCTAGCGCGAGCGACTCGGCCAGGGTGGTCTTGCCCGCGCCGCTGCACCCGATCAGGACCACGTTGCGCAGCTGCTCGGGACGCGAGGCGGGTGGGGCGTTGCCCGCGCGAACCGTCATCCGGTCGGCCATCTATGTCTCCTCCCGCAGCGACGGGCTGACCCGATTCTAGGCGGGTCGGCCCGTCGCGGCCGGAGGAATGACCTATCGAGGGTGCAACAACCTACTTCGCGACGCGCTCCCACATCTGCAGGTAGGCCTCGGCGCCGCGGCTCATGTCCTCGATGATCTGATCGCCGTCGTCCCCGGCGGCGATCCGCATGTCCGCGATCCAGTCGGGGATCAGCCCGTACTGCGCGACGCCGTCCTTGTTGAGGTCGAAGACGCGCTCGCCGGTGCGCTGGCGATCCATCGTCGTGCCGCCGTCGAAGGTCTTGTACGGATACTGCAGCGGGTTGGTGTCGGCGTCCTCACGCGGGCGCGCCTGCGGGCCGAAGCCGTTGGTGTCCGCGCCGTAGCCGAAGCCGTAGTAGTAGTCCTCGCTGCGGTCTGCGCGGGCCTTGCGCCAGGCGGTGACGAAGTTCTCCTTCTTCGGGTCGGAGTTGAGACCCGAGGCGTAGGCGGCCACGAAGCCACCGAGCGCGTAGATCCGCTCGTAGTTCAGCGGGTCGGTCCAGCTGTGGCTCGAGACCACACCGGAGTACTTGGCCTCCTCGAGGATCCGGAGGGTGTCCTCGGCGGTCTTGACGCTCATGTGGTCGACGTCGACGATCATGCCGCGATCCATCATGCCGCGGACCATGTGCTCGCCGAGCTTCGTCAGGCCTCGGGTATTGCACAGGGGGCCGGACGGGTACACCGGCGTGGTGACGCCGGGCGGGAGCGCGGACATCACCTCGGCGGGTGCGTCGCCGAAGGAGAGCAGGGGGTTGTCGTGCACCGGGCCCTTGCAGGGTTCGGCCTCCCAGAACTTGCCGGTGCTGAGGAAGTTGCCCGCGTTGACAGCGATGCCCTGGATGCCGCCGTCGAAGCGGACACCGCCGAAGGCGTTGTCGAACTTGTGCGTGACGATCATCTGCCGCACGCCCATCGCGTAGACCTCGTCGAGGCCACGGTCGACGTCCGCCTCGGTGCACTGGGGCACGTCGTTGCGCTGCGAGCACCCGAACGGTTCGGAGGTCTCGATGCCGATCGTCACCGCGAGCTTGCCCTCGCTCGCGACCTTGCGGACCTCATCGGGAGACCGGACGATCCGGAACCAGCCGCGGCCGGGGCCGCCGTACTGGGCGTCGATGTAGTCCTGCATCTGCCGGACCTGCTCGGCCTGCGCGCGGATGGTGTCCATGTCGTTGCAGGAGCGGTTCTTGAGCGGGTAGATGTCGCAGAGGACCCGGTTGTTCACCAGCAGGTTGGTGAAGATGCGCAGTCCGCCGCGCCAGGCCCGCTCCACCCACCGGTAGTAGGTCTGCTCGTGGGTCAGTGAGTCGGCGTCCGGCCAGTCTTTGAAGGTCGGCCAGCCGACGGTGTCGTGTTCCGCGACCGGGCTGCCGTGCGACAGGATGTTCTCGAGCAGCGCCGGCATGCCGTCTTGACCGTGGTCGGCGCAGTCGCGCAGCGCGACGGTGATGCCCTGCGGGTCGAAGGGGGTGCCGCAGTGCACCTGGCCACCGATGAACAGGTTGGCGTCGAGGTGGACGTGCGCGTCGATGAACCCGCGCACCTCGCCGTTGGGGCCGGTGCCGGAGAGCGGCTTACCGGTCGCGTTCACCTCGGAGTCGGGGAAGGTCGCGCAGCCCTCGGCCGGTGTGAGGACGAATCGTCCGCCCGCGGGATTGACGCCGGGGTCGGTGAGCTCCATCCCGCCGTTCGCGGAGGTGAGCTGGCTGCCGTTGTCCGTCGCGGTGACCGCGTAGGTGCCGTCGGTGTGCGTCAGCGTCCAGTCGGTGGTCGGCAGCGCGTCGCGGGTCGAGACCACCGCGCGCTTGCCGTCGTGGGCGAGCATGTCGCCGCCCTTGCCGTAGAACATGAACCGGCCCAGCTGCGCCGCGTGCGTGCGGAACGCCTCGGCACCGCCGACGGTGTCGGCATCGGCGCGGTAGCCGCCGTCGGCGCGGCGGACGAACTTCCCGCTCTGCTCCGACTTGAGGGCATAGCAGCCGTTGGCCAGCCCGAAGACGGGGTCGTCACCGGGGCCGATCGGGTCGGAGGAGGGCTGAGACGCCGCGATCCCACCGCCGGCCAGGACAAGTGCCAGCGTGGCGGCCAGTGCGTTTACCCATCGACGGCGTGAACGCCCTGGTTGATGTGTCATGTGGCTTCGACTTCCCCGATCAATCCGCTAACTGATTTTGCTGAGAAGAGTAGTTCATTTTGGACAGACGTCCAGATGAAACGCCGCAGAATTTAATGGGATGATTTCGCGGCGCCGGGGCGTTACAGTATGTGGTCCCAGCATGGTGCTGGGTACGTACGGGGCTGAACGGTTTCGACTTTGTACGTTGAGTTAGGGGAAGCGTGTCGGTGCAGGCAAGAGACCACCGTAAGCGTCGCTGCAAACCTATAAGCGCCGATTCCAATCAGCGCGACTACGCTCTCGCTGCCTAAGTAGCGAAGCGTGTCTGTCAGTCCGATCTCGCCCTCGGGTCGGGTACTGGCATCAGCTAGAGGGCTTTACCGGTCGGCTCGGTCACGGAGTCGTTCGGGACATCAAACAGTGACTGGGATCGTCATCACGGCTTGTTCGCGAGACCGGGAGATCCGAGTAGAGGCTTAGCGAACTGCACACGGAGAAGCCCTAGCGATTCGGCGGAGGACCCGGGTTCGATTCCCGGCAGCTCCACAAGGCCAGGCCGGAGAGTCATCACAGACTCTCCGGCCTGGCCCTTTTTGTGCCGGAGGCGTGGAGCTCGGAGCTCCGGTGTTGCCGATGCGTAACGTCGGGTTACGGAACCCTACCGCCAGGTTTCTTTCTTGTAATGCATTGCGCCCCAGGGTGTTCAGGGCTTGGTGATGTCGCTTTCGCTCGGCTACAAATGCAGCAGCGCCGAGGTGGCGTCACAGCGAAGCGAGGCTTCACGGTCGAGAAGGAGTGATCACATGGGATCGACAGCAGAGGATCTCACCATGGTCGCGGCAGGGGCGACCTTGGTGTCGGCGCTGGTTGCGGTGATCGCGGGCGTCGCAGGCGTCGCATCGCTTTCTGCGTGAGCGTGCCCACGCTCAACGCCAGCTGAGAGGGCCCCGCAGTCGAAGTCGGCTGCGGGGCCTCGCTGTGTTCGGTCCCGTGGGCCGAGCCCGGCCGGGTCAGCGCGGCGGGGGAGCAGGGCGGAGAGAAAGCCGCTCGTGTCCCGGTCCGAGGCGGGTACGACGCTCCGGTGGTCCGTGCCGGGATAGACCTTGAACTGGAAGTCGGCCCCGCCCGCTGCGAGTTGCAGTTGCAGGGCGACGCTCACCGGGATGGGGACCGTGAGGTCGTCGGTTCCGTGCACGATCATGATCGGCCGGTCCCAGCCGGCGGTGGGCACGGCCATGTAGTCCTGGAGTGCGGTGACGACGGCCGGATCGAGCAACGGCCTGGCGAACAGCTCACCCACCGACCTCCCCTCAGCATGGCGAGGTCGTCGCCGCACCCGAGCTCCGCCGATGCCAGCGCACGCGCCCCGAACTCGGTGAGGTAGCCGGCCAACCCGAGGTCCGGCCGGGCGGAATTCAGGCCCGCGAGGATGTACACGAGGTAGGTGCTCGCCCCTTGCAGAACGTCGAGTGCCGGTACATAGGGGCCGGCCACGGCCAGCAGGTTCTCCACGTTCGATTCGGGTGCGTAGGACAGGGTTCCGCGGAGATCGAGCTCAGGGGCGTACTCGGCGGCCATGTGTCCGGCGAAGAGCGCGGCCTGCCCTCCCTGGGAGTGTCCGACCGACACCCAGGACGTCGAGAGGTCGGGGCGGAGGTTGCGTCCGGCGCGAACGATGTCGATCGCTGCATGCCCCTCGGCGCGACCGGCCAGGTACTGATGAAGGCCGGGCGAGCCGAGGCCGATGTAGTCGGTGGCGACCACGGCGTATCCCCGGCGAAGGTAATCGAGCAGCAGCTGCGTCGTGGTGAGACTCCCGGTCACGCTCGGTGCGCACTGGTCGCCGATCCCGGTGGTGCCGTGCGACCAGGACACGACGGGCCAGCCGCCCGCAGGCGCGGTGCCGTCGGGAACGAAGACCTGCCCGGTGCTGACGGCGGGCCCGCCGTCCTGCCCGGTCGTGTTGTAGGTCACCAGGTACCCCTCGGCCGCGCCGTCGATCAGGTCGCCGCTCGGAAGGGCGGACGAGCTCACGATCGTTCCCGGGGCGGGCGGGGAGCCGTTGCGTGAGCGGTGGGAGCGAATGCGCCGACCGCGATGAGTCCGGACGCGATCACCGACATCGATCGACCGAAGTGCATTGAGCGGACGCTAGCAGCGCCGAGTCGCCAGTGGGGGAGCCACGAATCGCGCACCCGACGTCACGCTGCCGACCTCAGCAGTTGCTCGGCGCGGGCTGACCGGCGAACCTTCCGTCGAGCCAGCCGAGTACACCCGGTAGCCCCTCGATGCTGGTCGGGCCGTGGTCTCCGGGGAACACGCTGAACTGGACCGGAACACCGGCCGCGCAGTATCTGCCGACGGTCGCCGCGATCGAATCCAAGGGGGCAAGCTGATCGCCGTTGCCGTGCCAGACGTACACCGGTGCCCGGGGACTCCTGGGAACATCATCA
Source organism: Rhodococcus sp. MTM3W5.2 (assembly GCF_001984015.1). Taxonomy (NCBI): domain Bacteria; kingdom Bacillati; phylum Actinomycetota; class Actinomycetes; order Mycobacteriales; family Nocardiaceae; genus Rhodococcus; species Rhodococcus sp. MTM3W5.2. The sequence goes on from NZ_CP019572.1 coordinate 1,917,250, forward strand.
GGCTGTTCTGGTCGAATATCGACCGCACGGCAGGCTCGTTGATCTTGGCTGGATCGGCGGATACCTCTGCCGCGCTGTGATTTGCCCCGGCGTCGATGATCTCCTGGGAGCAGGCGTTGGCGATCCGGTCGCGTAGGGCCAGGCCCGCGCCGGTGAGGCCGCTGGCCAACGGGATCGAGGACGGGTACTCGCGTTCGAGTCCCAGCGTGGCGGCGAAGCCGAGGCCGAACAGAGGGTGCGGCGCGGTCCCGAGCCCGTTCGCGAGCTCGCTGAGGTTCGCGGGGACGCCACCAGCCGCGACGCCGACGATGGGGAGTTCAGGGGCGTAGGTCGGCGCCAGGGCGCCCGCCCAGCCGCTGGTCATCCCGCCGCCCGAGTAGCCCGCGAGCCCGACGGGGCTGTGCCCGAGCCTCGCCTCGGGCAGATGTTGCACCGCACGTATTCCGTCGAGGACGATCTGACCACCCAGCCTGGCGGCGCCATAGGCGCTGGTCGGGCCGAGGTGATCGGGAAGGGCGATCGCCCAGCCCCGCATCAGCGCGAGGTTCACGACCGGGGCCTCTTGGAGCTGTCCGTTGAACAGGGTGTGCGACGGTCCGCATCGGGTCCCGAGTGCGTTGATGATGGCTTGGTACGACAGCAGCGGCCGGTCCACGCCGCCGCGCGGGACGAGGACGGTCGTCACGGCAGCCACCGGGTGGCCCGACGAGTTCGTGGAGCGGTAGGCGACCTGCCAGCCGTCCGCGTTCCCGAATCGGGAGACGTCGACCGGTCTGCTGCGGAGGATCTCGCCGTTCGCCCTTGCGGCGAGATCCGGTGGCGCCCAGTAGAACGGGTCGGGGTCGGGCGCGGGCATCAGCGGCTGGGCCTGTGCGGCCGCGGTCGGCGCGGTGATCGCAGGCGAGAAGGCCAGCGCGAGTGCCGCAAGGATGGCCGTAGCGGAATCTCTGAGTGTGACTCTCATCGAATCCTCCGATGAAGGGTGGGGGATACCGAACTCGCGCCCCAGGGCGCGGCCTCGTGCCGGAGTGACGCACTCCGCACCATGTGGCTCACCGCCGTTCGTCAAGTACTTCCGCACCATGACGTAGCTCACACTAGCGAAGATCGGCGCGGTCTTTCGCGGTTATCGGCGCGACACCCGGATCGAGGGCATGCTGTGACCGTGGATGCTCTGCCGATGTTCCCGCTCGGGTCCGTGCTGCTGCCCGGTGAACTGCTGCCGTTACAGGTGTTCGAGCCGCGCTACCTGGAGATGGTCGAAGACCTGACCTCGTCCCCGGACCTGCGGCGATTCGGCGTGGTCCTCATCACCCGCGGCCACGAGGTGGGTGGTGGCGACGAGCGAACCGACATCGGGACCGTGGCGCGGATCGTCGATTACGAGCGGGTGCCGGGCGGGCGACTGCTGCTCGGCTGCGTGGGCGAGGGCCGGATCCGGGTGCGGCGCTGGCTGCCGGACAACCCCTACCCGCGGGCGGACGTGGAACCGTGGCCCGACGAGGGCACGGACTACAGGTCGGACTCGATCGACGAGGTCGGCGCGCTGGTGGACGAACTCGGTGGGCTGCTGAGCCGGTCCGCCGCGGTCCGCGGCATCCCCGTGCCGGGGTTTCCCAGGTTGGACGAGTTGCCGGGTGAGATGGGCGACCGCGTCTACGCCCTCGCGGCAACCCTCCCGCTCGTCGCGGTGGATCGGCTGAGGTTGCTGTCGGCGCCCGGGCCGCGCGAACGTCTGACGGTCCTGGCCGAGGCCCTCGGCGACGTGATCGCCGCGGTGCGGTTCAGGCTGTCGGAGTAGGTGATCGACATGCGCGGGGAGGGATCGCTACTCGCGGTGGTCGCGCTCGGCGGCGGGATCGGTGCGCTGGCGAGATATGGCATCGCGCACGCGATGCCGACCAGGGAGATCCCGTGGGCGACGCTGATCACCAACGTGATCGGTTGCCTGCTGATCGGCATCCTCATGGTGCTCATCACCGAGGTCTGGACGGCGCACCGGTTGCTCCGGCCGTTCCTCGGGGTCGGGGTGCTCGGCGGCTTCACCACGTTCTCGACCTATGCGGTCGAGGTCCGGGGGCTGCTCGCGTCCGGCAACTATCCGATCGCGTTCGGCTATCTCTTCGGGACGGTGATCGCGGCGCTCGCCGCCGTTCTTGTGGGGTGTGGGGCGCACGGCTCGTCACCGGTGCCGTCGCCGGGAAAGGAATCTGACATGTCTTACTCACGCACGGAGATGCGGCTGTCGATCATCCTCGGGCAGGACGACCTCTGGCATCACAAGCCGAAGTACCAGGAGATCGTCAAGCGCGCCCGTGCCGCCGGGCTGAGTGGGGCCAGTGTGTGGCGGGGTGTCGAGGGGTATGGCGCGTCCGCGCACATCCACACCACCCGGCTCCTCGACCTGGCCGACGGGTTGCCGCTGCTGGTGGTCGCGGTGGACACCGAGGAGCGGATCCGCGGGTTCCTGGACGGCATCGGTGAACTGCTCACCGAGGCCACCGTGACCCTGGAGGGCGTCGAGCGGGTGCACTTCACCGAGGACCGGCCGTGACGGTGGTGCTGGTCGTCCTCGGCGGAATGGTCGGCGCGCCAACGCGATTCCTGCTCGACCGCGCCGTCGGCTCCCGCACGGACAGCGAGTTCCCGTGGGGGACCCTCACCGTGAACGTGATCGGATCGCTGATCCTCGGTGCGCTTGTCGGCGCCGCGACAGGTTCGGGCAGTCACGTGATGGCCCTGGTTGGCACCGGATTCTGTGGTGCGCTGACCACGTACAGCACCTTCGGCTACGAGACGGTCCGGCTCGTCGAGGACGGGGTGCGTTTGTACGCGCTGGCCAACGTCGTGATCAGCGTCGCGGCCGGGATCGCCGCCGCTGCCCTGGGGTTCGCCGTCGCCCACGCCTTGTTCGTGTGATCGAAACCGCGCGGAATGCATTGTGGCGTAGACGTATTCATGGCTCCATGGAGGGGGAGGTTTGCGTCGCCGGCGAATGTCTGTTTAGCTGTTCGCCGCATGCACCTCGCTAGGTGAGGCGTCTGCACGGACACAGGCCACTGACCCCAAACGTCGAGAGACGCCCCGGGTCAGGACAGCTCCTCCCGGACGAAGGGTTGAGCCCAAGTGGCTCCCGCATCGCGGGTTACGCCGTGCAGTGCCAAAGCTCTGTCGAGAAGGGGTGCTGAGCCGCGACCTCTGTCGTCCGGCCCTTCTCCCGCGCTTGCATCGTTCGGCGCCCGCGTGCGCCTCGACCGCCGGGAGGTGATGGCATGAGTCCGAGTCCGAGTAGTTCCGGGGCTTGCGATCACCCTCCGTCGTCTACTCCCACGCCGTCTCAGCGGCGCTGAGTTCACGGCCGCCCATGCTGGGCGGCTGACGCGGGTTCCCGTTCTTTCGCCCCGACGCTGTCCGTGCGTCGGCGGTCACCCTCTGTGTGCCGATCGGCGGTCCTTTTGGGCTTCCGTCTGCCGAAACCCGGTTGCGGCATGCGGTTTTCGCGGCTGTTGAGACCCAGCAGCCGATTCGAGTGAGGTCATCATGAACCGTGAAGAAATCATCGTGTCCGTCCGGATGCTGCTACAGAATCCGGACCCGGACGCCTTCCGTCGGTTGGTCCGGGAGTATCCACCGGCCGACATCGCGGAAGTCCTGCGTCATGCCGCTCCCCAGCAGGTGTCGGCACTTCTGCTCACACTGCCGTCCCGGGAGCAGGCGCGCCTGTTCGTCGAGCTACTCGATGCCGAGCAGGATGCCGTTCTGGCCGCCACGCCGTCGGGACCTGCTGCGACGTTGATCGGGGACCTACCCCCGGATGAGCGCGCCGACCTGTACAACCGGCTGAGTTCGGATGGCCGTGAGCGACTGATACCACTGCTGGCCCAGGCCGAGCGGGAGGACGTGCTGAGGCTGGCGGCCTACCCCGAGGGCACGGCGGGATCGGTGACCACCTCGGCCTATGCGACGGTGAGCGCGGGAATGACCGTCGGCGACTCGCTGCAGGAGTTGCGAACGAGCGCGCCGGACAAGGAAACGATCAATGTCGTGTACGTGATCGACGGCGACGGTCGCCTCCGTGGCACGATCCCGCTGCGCGAGCTGGTGCTCAACCGCGCGGACACCAAGGTCGAGGAGCTGATGCAGACCGACCCCGTTCTCGTGCGTAGCGATGATCCGGATGACAAAGCCACCGAATACATCCGGCGTTACAACATGCTCGCTGTACCGGTTGTCGATGGCGAAGAACGCATGATCGGCATCGTGACCGTCGATGATGCGATGGACATCGATCGCGAACAGGATGCGACCCAGCTGGCCCGCTACGGCGGAACGTCCGCGATCGGAGGTCCGGATCTCGATCTGAAGGACTCCTCGTTCTTCCGCATCTACGGAACGCGGGTCTTCTGGCTCGGGCTGTTGACCGTGTTCGGTCTGATCACCAGCAATTTCGTTGCGGCGCAAGAAGACATTCTCGCGGAGGTCATCATCCTGGCCGCCTTCCTCGCTCCGATCATCGATATGGGCGGCAATACCGGCAGTCAGTCGGCGACCCTTGTCCTTCGGTCGATGGCGTTGGGGCAGATGCAGTTGCGGTGGCGCGATATCGGATTCGTCATCCGTCGCGAGCTAGGCGTAGCGCTCGCGCTCGGCGCCTCCATCGCCGTCCTCGAGGTCGTTCTCACCTACTTCACCAAGGGTGACATCGGTGGTGAGGTCCTGGCCATCGTCGGCCTGAGCATGCTCACCTGCACCGTGGTCGGCGGTGTGCTCGGCTCGCTGCTGCCCTTCCTCGCCCGCAAGATCGGCACCGATCCCGCGACACTGAGCGCACCGCTCATCACCTCGATCATGGACCTCGTCGGCGTGTTCATCTACTTCGGTTTCGCCTACTGGTTCCTCGCCGATCTGATCGCCTGACGCACGACACGGGGATGGAACCGCCCTCACTGCGGTTCCATCCCCCGTCGCATACAACGTGCTCGCGTGATCGAATGGTGCTGACCGACAATCACCGACCGAGGAGGCGCGTCGTGGCGCACGATCGAGCAGGAACGCTCGCCCAGCCGCAGGATCTCGAGGACCTCGCGCAGTTGGTGACGGCCTATTACAGCCGCATCCCGGACCAGGAGAACCCGGACGAACGGGTCGCGTTCGGCACGTCAGGGCACCGCGGATCCAGCCTGGACGGCGCCTTCAACGAGGCGCACATCCTCGCCACCACGCAGGCCATCGCCGAGTATCGGGCACGTCGGTCGATCACAGGTCCGCTGTTCCTCGGCCGCGACACCCATGCGCTCTCCGAGCCCGCCTGGACCAGCGCGCTCGAAGTCCTCGCGGCCAATGACGTTGTGGTGATGATCGATTCCGGGGGCCGCTACACCCCGACCCCGGCGGTCAGTCATGCGATTCTGCGGCACAACGCCTCTGGCACGGCCGCACCGGCAGACGGCATCGTGGTGACGCCCTCACACAACCCGCCACGCGACGGCGGATTCAAGTACAACCCGCCACACGGTGGCCCCGCCGACAGCACCGCTACCGCAGCCATCGAGGCCCGCGCGAACGAGCTGATCGCGGCCGGACTGGTCGGGGTCAAGCGGGTCCCGCTCGCCGCGGCACTGGCGAGCGCGGCCCGTCCCTACGACTTCCTCGCCACGTACCTCGACGACCTGCCGAACGTGGTCGACCTCGACGCGGTCCGCGATGCCGGCATCCGGATCGGCGCCGACCCGCTCGGCGGTGCCAGCGTCGATTACTGGGGTGCGATCGCCGAGCGCCACCGCCTCGATCTGACGGTGGTCAACCCGCTGGTGGATGCGACGTGGCGGTTCATGACCCTCGACACCGACGGCAAGATCAGGATGGACTGTTCGTCCCCGGACGCGATGGCCTCGCTGATCGGCGCGCGGAACCGGTTCGACATCGCCACCGGCAACGACGCGGACGCCGATCGACACGGCATCGTCACCCCGGACGGCGGGTTGATGAACCCGAATCACTATCTCGCTGTGGCCATCGACTACCTCTACGCGAACCGGCCCGGCTGGGCGCCGGGCACCAAGGTCGGCAAGACCTTGGTGAGCTCGTCGATGATCGATCGGGTTGTGGCGGGTCTCGGCCGGGAGTTGGTGGAGGTACCCGTCGGGTTCAAGTGGTTCGTGCCGGGCCTGCTGACGGGTGAGCTCGGCTTCGGCGGCGAGGAGAGTGCGGGGGCGTCGTTCCTGCGCACCGACGGCCGGGTGTGGACGACGGACAAGGACGGCATCATCATGGCGCTGCTGGCGTCCGAGATCACCGCCGTCACCGGTCGCTCGCCCGCCGCCCGGTATGCCGAGCTGGCGCAGCGGTACGGCAACCCCGAGTACGCACGGGTCGACGCGCCCGCCACCCGCGAGCAGAAGGCCGCCCTGGCGGCGCTGTCGTCGGAGCAGGTCACCGCGACCGAGCTGGCGGGCGAGCCGATCACCGCCACGTTCACCTCGGCGCCCGGCAACGGTGCGGCGCTCGGCGGGCTCAAGGTCAGCACGGAGAGCGCGTGGTTCGCCGCTCGGCCGTCGGGTACCGAGGACAAGTACAAGATCTACGCCGAATCGTTCAGGGGCAGGGAGCATCTCGCGCAGGTGCAGGACGAGGCGCGGGAGCTGGTGTCCCGGGCGCTGGGAGCAGGCGCCTGAGCGATTTCGCTGCTGGCTAGGATCGGTGGCAATCATGCACACCACCGCAAATAAGCTGCCACGCGAGATCTGGGTCCTGGTCTCGGCCAGTTTCGTCATCGCTCTCGGGTTCGGCATCGTCGCTCCTGCGCTGCCCCAGTTCGCCCGCAGCTTCGACGTCGGAGTCACCGCAGCGACCGCCGTCATCAGCGTGTTCGCCCTGATGCGACTGCTGTTCGCGCCGCTCAGCGGGGCGCTGGTGCAGCGGCTGGGGGAGCGCCCGACGTATCTCACCGGGCTGTTGATCGTCGCGGTCTCCTCCGGTGCGGTGGCCTTCGCGCAGGGCTACTGGCAGCTGCTGCTGTTCCGGGCGATCGGCGGCATCGGGTCGACCATGTTCACCGTGTCCGCGCTGGGTCTGCTGATCCGGATCACACCGCCGGGCATCCGCGGACGGGTATCGGGGCTGTATGCGACGTCCTTCCTGTTCGGCACCATCGGCGGGCCGCTCGTCGGCGGCGCGCTCGCCGGCTTCGGGCTGCGTGCTCCGTTGCTGATCTACGCCGTTGCACTGCTGATCGCGGCGGCGGTGGTGTACCTGAGCCTGCGTGAGTCCGCGCTGGCCGCACCGGATTCGGGCGACCACGTCGTCACGATGACGCTGCGCGAGGCGCTGGCGTCGGCGACCTATCGCGCATCACTGGTGTCGAACTTCGCCAACGGCTGGGTGTCGTTCGGCGTTCGGGTCGCGATGGTGCCCCTGTTCGTGGTCGAGGCGCTTGGCGAGGGCACCGCGCTGGCAGGTGTGGCACTGACCGTGTACGCGATCGGCAACGCGCTGGTGCAGATCCCGGCGGGACGCCTGTCGGACCTGCGCGGCAGGCGGCCGTTCGTGCTGGCAGGCCTGGCGATTGCGGGCACGGCGACGATGTTCCTCGGGTACAGCGAGAATCTGCTGGTGTTCCTCGCGCTGTCGCTGGTCGCGGGCGTGGGGTCCGGGCTGATGAACCCGGCCCAGCAGGCCGCGGTCGCGGACGTGATCGGCTCCAAGGCCAGGGGCGGTCCGGTACTGGCCACCTTCCAGATGGCCTCCGACGTCGGGGTGGTGGCAGGTCCGCTGGTAGCCGGGGTGTTGGCCCAGTACCTGTCCTACGGGGTGGCCTTCGCGGTCACCGGCGCGCTGATGCTGCTCCCGATCGCGTTCTGGCTCGTCGCGCCGCGGACCATCCCGCAGGCGTCAACCGGGGATGCCGACCCCGATCAGCGCGCCGACCAGGTAGGTGGCGGCGACGGCGATGACGCCGAAGGCGAGCTGCCGGAGCGCACCGCGGACCTTCGACTTCGCAGTGAAGCTCGCCGCGATCGCGCCGACGATCAGTAGGCCGATCCCGCCAACGGTCAGCCCGGCGACGAGCGACTCGAACCCGAGCAGGTACGGGATCAGGGGGATGATCGCGCCGACACAGAACATCAGGAACGAGGAACCGGCCGCCACCACCGGTGAGGGCTTCTCGCTTGGGTTGACGCCGAGCTCGTGGGTGAGGTGGATGTTCACCGCGCGTGCGGAGTCGTTGTGTACCTCGGCGGCCGCGGCCTCCGCGGTCGCCTCGCTCATCCCCATCGCGGTGAAGGTCTCGACCAGTTCGGCCTGTTCGGCCTCGGGGTAGCGGGCCTGCGAACGCGTCTCGACCTTCACCTCCGCCTCGATCTGTTCGTTCGCGGTGGATACCGAGGCGAACTCGCCGAGGGCCATGGAGAAGGCGCCTGCCACCAGGCCGGCGACGCCGCTGAGGATGACGGTGTGCGCGTCGACTCCCGCGCCGCCGACGCCCGCGATCAGCGACGTGTTGGTGACCAGGCCGTCCATCGCACCGAACGTCGCCGCCCGGAGCCAGCCGCCGGACACATTCGAATGGGTGTGATCGAACTCATGGGGGAGCGCGTCCTCGATGGCGTCGGGGCCGGGCTGCGGCTCGCTCATACCGGTGAATCTACGCCGATCGGTACCGTGGGCCAGGTGTGGATTCGTATCGTCAGCCTGCTCGCCAGGATCGGGCTTGCCGCTGTCTGGTTGATCTCGGGAGTGCTCAAGGCCGCGGACCCGGCGGGAACGGTGATCGCCGTGCGCGCCTACCAGTTGCTGCCGGAGTCGTTGGTGCGGCCGGTCGCGAACACTCTGCCGTTCCTCGAGATAGCGCTCGGACTGCTGCTGTTGATCGGCCTGGGGGTCCGGATCGCGGCGATCGCGTCGGCGCTGCTGCTCCTGGTGCTGATCGGGGTGATCATCTCGGTGTGGGCCCGCGGGCTGTCCATCGACTGCGGTTGTTTCGGTGGCGGTGGGGCCGCGGATGTCGACGGCTGGGACTACGCCCGCGAGATCGCCCGCGACGTCGGGTTCCTTGCCATGGCCGCGTGGCTGACCGTGTTCCCCCGCAGCCCGTTCGCGCTTGGGCCCGGATCGAGGCCCGCACTCTCAGTGCCCGCTCAGCATGAGATGGCAGAGTAAAGCCACATTTGACTCTCGGAGCGAAGGACTGCATCTGTGAATGCGAAGAACAAGCCCGTCACCTCTCTGCAGCCGACGTCGAGTCGGTCGACGTACATCCTCGGTGGGTTGGCGGTCCTGGTGATCGCCGCTGTCGTGATCGGCGGGGTGATCTGGCAGAGCAACCGCAGCAAGCCGCGCAACGAGGGCTATGGGGCCGTGTCGAACTCGGCGGTCCAGGTGGCAGTGCAGCAGGACGGCGTGGTGCGGATCGGTCAGCAGGATGCGGCCACCACGATCGACGTCTTCGAGGATCCGATGTGCCCGTACTGCGCCGAGTTGGAGAACACGAACGGCCAGGAGATCGCGCAGAAGGTCGACGAGGGCAAGGTCGCGGTGCAGTACCACATCCTCGACTTCCTCAACCGGCTCTCGGCCAGCGGTGACTACTCGACCCGCGCGGTAGCCGCGTCGATGTGCGTGGCGGAGAGCGGCGACGCGATCGCGTACTCGAAGTTCCACGCTGCGCTGTTCTCGCCCGAGAACCAGCCCGCGGAGAACGGCTCCTCGGATCACTCCAACGCCGAGCTGGCCCAGATGGCGAAGGACTCCGGCGCCAACGACGCCGCGGTGGCGTGCATCTCGGACGGCGCCAAGGTGAACGACGCCGCGGCGGCGGCGCAGAAGGGCCGTGAGGCGCTCGCGGCCAGCGGTGCGGCAGGGACGCCCACCGTCGTCGTGAACGGCACCATGATCGATGCCCTCGGCAATCCGAACTGGGTCGCCGAGCTGAACTGACACGGGTCTCGGGGGCGGGCGGCGAGAGCGAGCCGCCCGCCCCCGCTCCATTCGAGTAGGCTTTGACCAGGCAATTTGTTGGCCGGAGTGGCAATGGTGTAACTTTCTTCGAGCACGGAGGAGCACGCACTCCAGTGCGGAGAAACAACCAAATACGGGGCTATGGCGCAGCTGGTAGCGCACCACACTGGCAGTGTGGGGGTCAGGGGTTCGAGTCCCCTTAGCTCCACTCAAAAGAGCAGATCAGACGAATGTCTGATCTGCTCTTTTTGTCGCCGCACGATATCTCGTGAACAAACCCTCATCTCGCGATCTGGGAGTTGAGGGTTTTGTCGCATTCGTCGGGCTCGGTGAACCGGCCGCGGACGCGGACCCTACGATCAACCGGTGACGCATGAACGTGGTGAACTGGCTGCCTGGCGACGCCCCAGCGTACGGATGGCTCTCGGCCTCATCGTCGCCTACCTGGCGTTCTACCTCCTGGTGGGGAGGCTGGTTTCCTCGATCTTCGCCGGCCAGATCGACAAGGACAACATCGTCGGCTCCGCGCCCAGCATCCTGTTCGGTATGGCCCTGCCGATTGCGATCGGCGCGATCGCTCTGCTGATCGTGACCGTCCGGCTCGGCATGATCGGAAAGATCTTCGGGCCCCAACCCATTCGGGGACGCGGCTGGATGTGGATCGGCCCGGTGCTGGTTCTGGCCGCGATCATCGCGCACCTGTCCGGGACGGACTGGAGTTCGTGGACCGGCGGGCGGATCGCGGCGATGTTCGTATTGGGTGCCTGCGTCGGTTTTACCGAGGAGCTGGCCACCCGTGGACTGGTGGTCCAGATCCTGCGCGACGCCCGCCACAGCGAGCGGTTCGTCGCGGTGGTCTCGTCGCTGGTGTTCGCGTTGATGCACTCCGTGAATCTGTTCTCGGGCATGGAACTGTCCACCGTGGCCGTCACCATCGTCTACACCTTCGGCTTCGGCATGTGCATGTACCTCGCGATGCGCGTGACCGGAACCATCTGGGCCGCGATCGTTCTGCACGCCCTCACCGACCCGACGACCGTCCTCTCTTCCGGTGGAATCGACTCCGCCGTCGGCACTTCCAGCAGCGGCGGTGCGATCGCTGCGCTGGTGACGATCCTGCTCGTCGTGTTCGGAATCATCGCGGCCTTCTTCGTCCGGGGCAAGGTCCGAGCAACCGAGCTCTCGCCCGCTGCTTGACCGCAACTCCACCCAGGGACAAACCCTCACCTCGCAATCGTGCAAGTGAGGGTTTTGTCGTTGTCAGCCGAGCAGAAGAACTCTGGCGTTGCGCACCTCGGGTACGCCGATCGTCTTGACGGCGAGCAGGAACGCCGGCACGGCGAAGGCAGTGGCGGCCAGCAGCGTGATCGCCGCGGCCTCGCGGGGGTTGTCGATGAACCGATGAGACAGCCCGACGGACGCGACGCAGATCAGGCCCGCGACGACCGATGCCCACAGCACGCGTGTGAACGTCTCGAGTACGGCGTGGAAGCCGAGCAGCCCGTAGCGGCGTCGCAGTGCCCAGTGTCCGCACACGGCGCCGACGAGGTATGACAGGGAACTCGCGACCGGCAGCGTCACCACGACGACCTGACTCGGGAGGGTGGCCGCGCTCAGCGCGACCACGGCGATCTTCGTCGTCACCATCGCGACGTTGATCAGCGCCGGTGTTCGCATGTCGTTGCCCGCGTAGAAGACACGGAGCTGAAGCATGACCAGTGCGAACGGCGCGAGTCCGAACGCCGACAGCGCCAGCGAGATGCCGATGAGCCGCGCGGCGTCGACGTCGACGCGACCGATGAACATCACCGTGGTCAGCATCGGCCCGAGCAGGGTCATCGCGACGGCGGCCGGGACCAGCGCGACCACCGAGTAACGGGCGGCCCGGCCCATGTCTGCGATGAGGGCCCCGCGGTCGCCGTCGGCGACGGCCTTGGCTATGCGCGGGGTGAGCACGGTCAGCAGGGACACCCCGAGGATTCCGTACGGGACCTGGAACAACAGGTCCGCGTGGGTGTAGGTCGAGACGCCGCCGCGGTCGAAGGCCACCACCAGCACGAACGTCACACCGACCTGGCTGATCGCGACGTAGGCCACGACCCAACCGAGCAGGCCGACCCCGACCCGCACCGGACGCCACGTGTACGGCACGGGCCGCACCCGCCAGCTCCACCGGAATCCGGTCCGGCGCAGTGCCACGACCGTCCACGAGGCCTGCCCGACGATTCCGGCTGTGGTGCCGATGCCGAGGACGAGAACCTGGGCGGTGGTCATCGCGGACGGCGTCAGCGTCACAGGGCCGGGCACCAGCACGAAGACGCCGACCGTGGCGAGGACCATCACGTTGTTGAGGACCGGCGCCCAGGCCGCGGGCGTATAGCTGTCGCGGACGTTCAGGACGGCGGTCACCGTGGCCGCGAGCGCGTAGAAGAAGATCTCCGGGAACAGCAGGTACGCCAGCACGGTCGTCAACTGTGCTTGGTCCGAATCCGATACCAGCACCGCGACCAGCAGGGGGCCGCACAGCACCGCGACAACCGTCGCCGCGGCGGCGCCGATGACGGTGGCCAGCAGCAGGCGCTGGGTGAACACGCGCGAATGGGCGCGTCCACGCAACCGGGCCCGGGCCAGCGCCGGCACGAACACGCTGCTCATCACCCCGCCGAGCAGCAACTCGTAGACCATGTTCGGCAGGCTGTTCGCCCCGCTGTACGCATCGCCGACCGCCGCGGTGCCCAGCACGGCTGCCAGCGCGAGCGTGCGGATGAAACCTGTCGCCCGGCTCGCCACGGTCGCGGCGGCGACCGCGCCGGTCGAGCGCGCCAGCGTGCCCTGAATGTCCCCCACGCGACCATGGTGCCCTACCGCCCGCCCCGGACCCGGTGATCCCGGGCGCCAGGTCACGGAAACCCAACGGTTGCCGCGGATCCTCGCCTGTCGGCGAAACATCTGTTTCACTTGGTGCCGAATGTGACCTGTGTGACTGGTGTTACCTGTGTGGAAGGAGAGCGGCGCCCGCGGACCAACCCCGCGCCCGGCGCCCATCCCGAAGATGAAGATGACCACGATGATGGCCGGGCTGGCAGCCGCGACCCTGACCGCGATGGTGCTGCCCGCGGCGGCGCTGGCCGAACCCGTAGCCGACACTGCCGCCGAGACGCCGCTGACGGGCAGGACGGTCTTCCTCGACCCGGGGCACCAGGGCACGGCCCACAGCGAGAACCTCTCCAGGCAGGTAGACGACGGCCGCGGGGGCAAGAAGGACTGCCAGACCACCGGCATGACCAGCCAGGGTGGTCTCGCCGAGCACACGATCAACTGGGACGTCTCGCAGCTGGTGAAGACCAGCCTGGAGACCCTGGGCGCCAAGGTCGTGCTCAGCCGTCAGGACGACTCCGGCTGGGGCGGCTGCGTGGACGAGCGCGCCAAGGCGGCGAACGACTCGGGCGCGGACCTGGCCATCAGCATCCACGCCGACTCCACCACCGCGGAGGCGGACGCGAGCAGGCGCGGGTTCCACATGATCATCCCGGAGCTGCCGGTGCCCGACCAGGCCGTCGACAAGGCGCAGTCCGGCAAGGGCCTCGAGGCCTCACGGGCGATGCGCGACGTCTACGTCAAGAACGGCTTCACGCCCGCGAACTACGCAGGCGTCGTCGAGGGATTGCAGACCCGCGGCGATGTGGCCGGTCCGGCGCTCACCACCGTCCCGCTGGTCTTTGTCGAGATGGGCAACGGGTCCAACCCGGAGGACTCGGCCGTCCTCGACAGCCTCGACGGCCGACTCAAGCACGCGATCGCGATCACCACCGGCGCGGTCAACTTCCTGATGGAGGGCGGAACGGTCGCCTCGACGCCCGCAACGGGAACCAACGCGACCACGACCACCACCACCACGACTGCTGCGCCCACGACGACCGCGACGCCTGCGGCGGCCGATGAGCAGGCCACGCCGTCCACGAAAACCACCACGAAGCCCGCACCCCGAGCGCGACGACCACCGAGAAGGCCGCCCCGGCGGACGCAGGGCTCAGCCAGGTGCTCGTGCTGCTGCAGCCGCTGCTCGAACAGCTGGGCCTCGGCGGCTTCACCGGGCTGGCCACCGGTGAGAACCTGGGACTGGTCTCGAATCTGCTGAGCGGGCTGCTCGAGGCGTTGACGGCGCAGGGCGCCAAGAACTGATTGCCCGACAGGGGCGCACTCGACCCCGTTTCGACCGACCTAAGATGGGTGGCCGGTCGAGACGGGAGGTCGTGTGGCAAAGCGATTGATACCGGTGGTCCTGGTCGCGGGATTCCTCGGTGCGGGCAAGACCACCATGCTCAACCACCTGTTGCGCAACAACCGCGGCGTGCGGATCGGTGTCATTGTCAACGACTTCGGCGCCGTCAACATCGACTCGATGATGGTGGCGGGCCAGGTCGATTCGATGGTCTCGCTGAGCAACGGCTGCCTGTGCTGCGCGGTGGACGTGAGCGAGATGGACTCGATGCTCGACCGGCTGGCCCACCCCCGCTCGGACATCGACGTGATCGTCGTCGAGGCCAGCGGGCTGGCGGAGCCGCGGAACATGGTCCGCCTCGTGCTCGGCAGTGAGAATCCGCGCATCGTCTACGGCGGGCTGGTGGTGCTGGTCGACGCCGTGGAGTTCGAGGACACCAGGGTGGCCAACCCCGAACTGGATCTGCACGTGCGGATGGCGGACCTGTTGGTGCTCAACAAGACCGACCGGATCTCCGAGCACGACCTGCACTCGGTGCTGGCCCGCGTCGAGGAGCTGGGCGGCCGGTCGCCGGTGCTGCCCACCGCGCACGGCCGCATCGACCCGAGGTTGCTCTTCGACGAGGTGACCCGGGTCGACGACGGCCCGCGTCAGCTCAGTCTCGACGAACTGTTCGCCGATCCGCACGACCACGACTGCGACGGTCACGATCATCTGCACGACCGCTACGAGGCCGTGACGTTCACCAGTGACCGGCCGATGGACCCACGGGCCCTGACCCGGCTGCTCGAGGATCCGCCACCCGGCCTGTATCGCGTCAAAGGCTTTGTGTACTTCGGCATTCCGGGACACACCCAGCGGTACACGCTGCAGACCGTCGGCAGGCACATCCGGTTCGAGACGGGCCCGTGGGGCAGGGGAGCGGCCCGCGCCACCGAACTGGTGCTGATCGGTTCCGGCATCGACGCGGACGCGCTTCGGAGTCGCCTGGACGACTGCCTCCGGGTACACGAAAGCGGTGCAGAGGCCATGACCGGCGTGCACCGCTACGTGGTGGAGAACTAGAACCTAGGGACGCGTGGCGCGCCTGCGACGCTGATTGCTGCCGCCGCCCTGCGAGCCACCGGATCCCGGCGTCTCGCTGCTGTACATCACGGTGGGCTGCCCGGAACCCTGGCCGCGCCCGCGGCCACCCGAGCCCCGACCGCCGCCGGTGGCGGCACCCTCGCCGCCGCGGCCCGTCCCGGAACCGGACTGCCCGCGGCCACGGCCGCCGCCCTGAGCGCCGCCGCCACGGGTGCCGCCCTGGCCGCCGCCGCTGCGAGCGCCACCCTGAGCGCCGCCGCCACGACGCTGACCGGCACCGGCTGCGCCGCCACGGCGACCGCCGCCGCCCTGGCCCTGCGGCTGGGTGGCGGGCTTGGGCGCCGGGATGACGTGCGGCGCGATCTCGCCGACCAGCGCGTTGACCGGATCGGAGTCCGCCGTCACCTGCTGCGGGGTCACCTTGATGGCCGCCTTGCGCATGAGGATGGCGAGGTCCTTGCGCTGCTCGGGCAGCACGACCGTCACGACGTCGCCTGCGCTGCCCGCGCGCGCGGTGCGGCCGGAGCGGTGCAGGTACGCCTTGTGCTCGGCGGGCGGGTCCACGTGCACGACCAGCTCCACGTCGTCGACGTGCACGCCGCGGGCCGCGACGTCGGTCGCGACAAGGACGCGGGCCTCGCCTGCGGAGAACGCGGCCAGGTTGCGGTCACGCGCGGCCTGCGACAGGTTGCCGTGCAGGTCCACCGAGGGATACCGGCCTCGGTGAGCTGGCGGGCCAGCTTGCGGGCCTGGTGCTTGGTGCGCATGAACAGGATCCGGCGGCCGGTGCCCGACGCGAGCTTGTGTACGAGGTCCTTCTTGGCCTCGACGCCGTGCACGTCGAACACGTGGTGCGTCATCGCCGCGACGGGCGAGTTGGCCTCGTCAACCGAGTGCAGCACCTCGTTGTGCAGGAAGCGCTTGACCAGCTTGTCCACGCCGTTGTCGAGGGTCGCGGAGAACAGCAGCCGCTGTCCCTGTGTCGGGGTGGCCGCGAGGATCCGCGTCACGACGGGCAGGAAGCCCAGGTCGGCCATGTGGTCGGCCTCGTCGAGGACGGTGATCTCCACGGCGTCGAGGGAGACGAACTTCTGCTTCATCAGGTCCTCGAGGCGACCGGGGCAGGCCACGACGATGTCGACGCCCGCCTTGAGGGCCTGCACCTGACGGTGCTGCGAGACGCCGCCGAAGATGGTGGTGACGCGCAGGTCGTAGGCGCTGGCGAGGGGCTCGAGCGTCGCGGTGATCTGGGTGGCGAGCTCGCGGGTCGGGGCCAGGACGAGGCCGAGCGGGCGGCCGGGGCGACGCTTGCCGCCCGCCAGGTCACCGGCAAGGCGGGCGACCATCGGGATGGAGAACGCGAGCGTCTTACCGCTGCCGGTCTTGCCTCGTCCGAGCACGTCGCGGCCGGCAAGGGTGTCCGGGAGGGTGTCGACCTGGATCGGGAAGGGAGAGGTGATGCCGCCGTCGGCGAGCGCCCTCACGAGGGGTTCGCGCACGCCTAGGTCAGCAAAGGATTTCGTCATGTGGGTCGAGTGCCTTTCAGGCATCGGGTTGCACTGTTCGACGCACGGGGAATCGAAAGGATCCACACGCCTGTCAGCACAAGATGGCGAGATTGCCGGTGGGCAAAATCGATCGCCGTAAGAAGAGCTCGTGCTGGTTGCACCGATCAACGAGTTCGTTGAGGAAGCGTTCCACGACGGTTGGCGCGCATACAGCCGCGCCAGGTGTCACCCAGGATAGCCGACGATCGGACCACTCCGACCGTCGGCTGCGTCACACCCCCCTATAGCCCAACCCATTCTGTGACGCCGTCGGCGAAGTGCTGCCGCTTCCAGATCGGCACCTCGGCCTTGATGCGTTCGACCAGCGCCGAGCAGGCCGCGAAGGCCTCCGCGCGGTGCGGCGCCGCGACCGCGGCGACCAGCGCCAGGTCCCCGACGACCAGCGGGCCCACCCGGTGCACGGCCGCAACCGGGAGCCCGGTCTCGGCGGACACCTGCTCGCAGCACTCGCGCAGGAAGCGCTGTGCGTCCGGGTGTGCCTGATACTCCAGTGCCGAGACCGACTGTCCGCCATCGTGGTTGCGCACCACGCCGCTGAACAGCACCACCGCGCCGTGCTCGGGGCCCGCGACCGCCGCGTCCACCGCGGCCTGGTCGATGGGTTCGGACGAGATCAGTGCGAGAAGCTCACGCATCGTGCATACCTCCGCCCGCAACCTGCGCCAGCAGGTGCTCCAGGATCGGTTCGAGTACCGACATGCCGTCGCGGACACCGCCAGGTGATCCCGGCAGGTTGACCACCACGGTGCGGCCGGACAAACCGGCCAGCCCGCGGCTGAGCGAGGCGTAGGGGGTCTTCTCGGACCCCTTGCGGCGCATGGCCTCCGCGAGTCCCGGCAGCTCCCGGTCCAGCACGGCGCGAGTGGCCTCCGGGGTCTGGTCGGTGGGGGACGTGCCTGTTCCGCCGGTGGTCACGACGAGCGCCGGTGCGCCGGCGAGCGCGTCGGCCAGGCCGGCGGCGATGTCGGCGTCGGCGTACACCAGGGGACCGCGCACCGAGAGGCCCTGCGCGGTCAGCCATTCCGCGAGAACCGGTCCGGTGGTGTCCTCCCGGGTGCCGCGGGCGCCCCCGGTGGAGGCGACCAGGACCACGGCGGATCGAGGTCCGGCCGTGGCGATTTCGGTCTGGGCCTCGGCCTCGGCCTCGGCGGCATCGGGGCGAACCCAGTGCCCGCGCTTGCCGCCCTCCTTGGTCAGCAACCGCACACCGTTCATGGTGGCGGCGGGATCGACGGCCTTGACCATGTCGTGCAGCGTCAGCCCGGCCACGGCGACCGCGGTCAGCGCCTCCATCTCGACACCGGTCTGCCCGGTGGTCTTGGCGGTGGCCTCGACCGTGATGGTGGTCTCGGTGAACCCGAACTCGATCTTCACCGAGGACAGCGACAGCTGGTGGCACAGGGGGATCAGCTCGGAGGTGCGCTTGGCGCCCGCGATGCCCGCGATCCGGGCGGTCGAGAGCACGTCCGCCTTGGGCATGCCGTCGGCGCGGACCAGGGCGATCACCTCGGCGGTCGTCTGCAGTTCGCCGCCAGCCACCGCGATCCGGGTGGTGGTGGCCTTCGCGCTCACGTCGACCATGCGCGCGCGGCCCTCGCCGTCGAGATGAGTCAGCTCGTTCGCCGTCGGGCCGTTTGTCGTCGGTTCGTCGATCACAGTGGCCACACCCGCACGTTGTCTCCCGCCTTCATTGTCGTCACATTCTCGGGGATGTCGATCAGGACGTCCGCGCGGGCCAGCGCCCCGACCAGGTGTGAGCCAGGCCCGGACTCGAGGGCGACGCCCCCGTCGACCCGTCGGCCGCGCAGAAACTGGCGTCTGCCCTCGATCGAGGTGATCGGCTCGGTCAGCGCGAGTTCCTCCAGGGGGACGGCGGGCAGGCCAGCGGCCCGGCGCAGCAGCGGCTTCACGAACACCTCGAAGGAGACCATCGTGCTCACCGGGTTCCCCGGGAAGTTCAGCACAGGGACGCCGTCGATCTCGGCCAGGCCCTGTGGCCCGCCCGGCTGCATGGTGGTGTGCCCGAACCAGCCGCCCAGCGGCGTCAGCACCTCGCGCACCACCTCGAAGTCGCCCATCGACACCCCGCCGGAGGTGATCACCAGATCCGCGGAAGCGGTTGCGCGGCGAAGGATCTCACCGAACACGGCGAGGTCGTCGTCGCTGCGTTCCACGAACACCACGTCCGCGCCGTTCGCCGTCAGGCTCGCGGCCAGTGCCACCGAGTTGGACTCGTAGATCTGTCCGGGCCGCAGCGGCTGGCCGGCACGGACCAATTCCGCGCCGGTCGCGATGACCGCCGCCCGCGGGCGGCGCAGGACCGGGACGGTGGCGAGGCCGACCGCCGCGAACAGCGACAGGTGCCGTGCACCGAGCGCGATGCCCGCCGCCAACAGCAGGTCGCCCGTCCGGACGTCGGTGCCCGCCTCCCGGACGTACTCGCCTGCCCGGCGCGGCACCCGGATCGTCACCGCGTCCTCGGTGGCGTCGGTGTCCTCGACGGGGACGACGGCGTCCGCGCCCGCCGGGATCACGGCCCCTGTCATGATCCGGACCGCGCTCCCTGGGGCGAGCGGGGCAGGCTCGGCGGGACCCGCCGCGATCGTCCCGGTGACCGGCAGGGTCACCGGGACCCCGGTCAGCGACGCGGCGGCGACCGCGAACCCGTCCATCTGGGAGTTGCGGAAGAGCGGGAGATCCAGCGGCGAGCGCACGTCGGCTCCCAGCACCCGTCCGAGTGCCTCGGTGACGGCGACGTCCTCGACGGTCGGCGCCAGTAGCGGTGCGAGGAGGCGCTGCACCTCGGCGGAGTGCTCCTCGACAGATCTGCTGGTCATGGCGTTTCCTGCGGCATGGGGCCAATCCTAGGCAGGCGCTCGGCGCGACGAGCAACCCGTGTTGGCCGCATACTGGTGGGGTGGCAGAGCTGATGACGCGATGACTGCGACCGTCAGGCCGGTCCAGATGGGGCTGCCGCGCGTCCGCAACAGCCACCCGTCGATTGCCGATCGCCCGGACGTCCCCGAGTTGGTCGACCGGTTCGGCCGGGTGGCCAGGGACCTGCGCGTGTCGATCACCGAGAAGTGCTCGCTGCGCTGCACCTACTGCATGCCCGCCGAGGGCCTGCCCGCGATCCCGCGCGAGCGGTTGCTGACCGCGGCGGAGATCGTCCGGCTGGTCCGGATCGCCGTCGAGGAGCTCGGTGTCCGGGAGGTCCGGTTCACCGGCGGCGAGCCGCTGATGCGTCCCGACCTCGAGGAGATGATCGCCGGCTGCGCCGCGGCGGTGCCGGGCATCCCGTTGTCGATGACCACCAACGCGGTCGGCCTCGAGCATCGCGCCGCGGCGCTCGCCGCCGCCGGACTGACCCGCGTGAACGTGTCCCTCGACTCGATCGACCGGGCACACTTCGCCGAACTCACCCGTCGCGACCGCCTGCCCTCGGTGCTGGCGGGTATCCGTGCGGCGGCCGCGGCGGGCCTGGCGCCGATGAAGATCAATGCCGTGCTGATGCCGGAGACCCTCGGCGGCGCAGCCGATCTGCTGGAGTGGTGCCTCTCGGAGGGCTGTCAGCTCCGGTTCATCGAGGAGATGCCGCTCGACGCCGACCATGCCTGGGCCCGCGACTCCATGATCGCCGCGACCCGGCTGCTGGAGGTACTGGGCGAGCGTTTCGAGCTGTCCGCGGTGGGACGCCCGGACGACCCGTCCTCCCCGGCGGAGGAATGGCTGGTGGACGGCGGCCCGGCCACGGTCGGCATCATCGCCTCGGTCACCAGGAACTTCTGCGGCGACTGCGACAGGACCAGGCTCACCGCGGAGGGGACCGTTCGCTCCTGCCTGTTCAGCGACGACGAGATCGACCTCCGCGCGGGGTTGCGCTCGGGCGCGAGCGACGACGATCTCGCGCAGCTGTGGCGGGGCGCGATGTGGAACAAGTGGGCGGGCCACGGGATCAACGCGGAGGGTTTCGAACCGCCGCAACGCAGTATGGGGGCGATCGGTGGCTGAACAGGCGATTCTCGTGCGCTACTTCGCCGCGGCGGCGGAAGCGGCAGGCTGCACCGAGGAATCCGTGCGGATCGGCGAGGGTGCCGACCTCGGGGCGCTGAGGTCCGTGCTCGTCGAGCGGCACGGGCCCAAGATGGAGCGGGTGCTGACGGTCGCCGCGTTCCTGCAGGACGACGAGTTGACCCGCGACCTCGGCCTGGTGGCCGCGTCGCGGGTCGACGTGCTGCCCCCGTTCGCAGGCGGCTGATCAGTCCTCGCCGGTCATCCACTCGTCGAAGGTGCCTCGGTGGCCAGCCACTCGTCGAATGTGACTGTGCCGTAGCGGTTCTCCGGGGTCAGGTTCAGCCCAGCGCGCAGGAACCGGCCGGGCGCACCGGGGATCGGGACCGGGAGCACCAGGGCCCGGCTGCCGGTCGCGCGCTTCCAGGACTCGGCCAGCTCACGCATCGTCAGTACCTCCGGACCGCCGACCTCGATCCTGCCGTCGGCGGTGGACTCGGTCAGCGCGGCGTCCGCGAGGGCGCGGGCCAGGTCCGTCGGGTCGATCGGTTGGAAGCGGGCGCCGCGGACCGCCGGGATCACCCCGAACCGCGCGGACGTGGCGAAGATGGACCGCAGCAGCTGGTGGAACTGGGTGGATCGCACGATCCGGACGTCCAGGCCGGAGGCGGAGTAGATGCCCTCCTGCTCGGTGAGCGCCTCGTAGTAGGAGAACCGCACCCGATCGACGCCGACGATCGACAGCAGGACGGCTCGCCGTACCCCCGCCGCCTCGGCGGCGCGCACCAGGTTCCTGGCGCCGTCGGTGAACACGGGCCTGGTCTGTCGGGTCTGGCCGTTCACCGCGGAGATCACCGCGTCGACGCCGTCGAGCGCCGCGGCCAGGCCCTCGCCGGTGAGCAGGTCCGCTGTGACGTGGTCGGCGGCGGGACCCTCGGGGGAGTGCCTGCTCAGGGTCAGCACCCGATGCCCGCGCGAGCGGAGTTCGGCTACCGCCGCCGCGCCGGCGGTGCCGGTGCCGCCCGCGATCAGGACGGTGCTCATCGCGTCACTTCCACCAGTCGTCGAGCGGAGACACCGGCACCGCCCGCTTGTGCCGGGTGCCCAGGTACATGGACTCGAGTTTCTCGGCCACCGCCGCGGTCACGTCCTTGCCCTCGAGGTAGTCGTCGATCTCGCTGTAGCGCAGGCCGAGTGCCTCCTCGTCGGGCAGCGCGGGCCTGTTGTCCTCGAGGTCGGCGGTCGGGACCTTGGCCCAGGTGCTGGCGGGGGCACCCAGATGCTGCAGCAGCGCGGCGCCCTGTCGCTTGCTCAGACCGGTCAGCGGTGTGAGGTCCACGCCGCCGTCGCCGTACTTGGTGAAGAAGCCGGTGATCGCCTCCGCGGCATGGTCGGTGCCGATGACCAGGTGGCCGAGCTGACCGGCGATGGCGTACTGGATCACCATCCGCTCGCGGGCCTTGATGTTGCCGCGCACGAAGTCCCGCAGCTCGCCGTCGTGCCCGATGATCTCGGCGAGACCCCCGGCGCTCTCGGCGGCCGCGGCGTCGGTGCTCGGCTTGATGTTCACGGTCACCGAGCGGTCCGGCTTGATGAACTCGAGCGAGGTCTGGGCGTCGTGTTCGTCGGCCTGCACGCCGTACGGCAATCGGACCGCGACGAATTCGGCGTCGTGGCCCTCCTCGCGCAGCTCGGCGGCCGCCAGTTGCGCCAGCCGGCCCGCCAGGGTGCTGTCCTGGCCGCCGCTGATCCCGAGCACGAATCCCTTGGCGGGAGTGGAGCGCAGGTAGCCCTTGAGGAAGTCGACGCGCGCGCGCACCTCACCCTCGGCGTCGATGGTCGGCTTCGCGCCGAGTTCTTGCAGGATTTCCGCCCGGAGATTCGCCATGCGCGTCACTCTAGCGACGGTCGGCGGTCCCCGCGCGGGTGCGCGCGGGGACCCGGACGGCGGCCGATACAGTGCCACGCGTGCCCAACGTGACCGCGCCCAGGTTCCTCGTCGTGTCCGCCACCGAGGGGGAGGCCGCATACGTGCCTGACGGATTCGAGGTGGTCGTCACCGGGATCGGGAAGGTCGCCGCGGCGGTCGCGGTCACGGAGGCGCTCGCGCGGTACCGGCCCGACGAACGCCCGTCGGTGGTCAACATCGGCACCGCGGGGGCGCTGCACGAACACCATGCCGGTCTGTTCGTACCGTCGGCGGTGCTCAATCACGACATCAGCGCGGAGGTGCTGCGCTCGCTCGGGCACCCGGTGACGGACCGGATCACGCTCCCCGACGGCGACGACTCGGTGCTCGCGACCGGCGACGTGTTCATCTCCGACGCGGTGGTGCGGGATGCGCTCGCGACCAGGGCCGACCTCGTCGACATGGAGGGTTTCGCGGTGGCGGCATCCTGCGCGCGGATGGGCGTCGGATGCCGAATCGTCAAGCACGTCAGCGATCGTGCCGACGAGTCGGCCATGGACTGGCCGGCCCAGGTGGACGCCAGCGCCCGGATCCTCGGCAACTGGTTGACCGAGAACCTGTAGCGCCGTCCCGCTATTGGGCGCGCAGGCCCAGCCCGTCGCCGTCCGCCTGCATCACGCGGGCCCGGTCGGCGTCGACGGTGAAGGTCGTCTCGCCGCTGAGCACGTTCAGCACCGCCCGCTCGACCTCGGCGATGTCGGGCTCGCACGCCATTGTGGTGGTCGCGAGCGGGCCGAAGGTGACCTTGTCTCCCGCGACCTGGGCGGTGCCGGTCATCCGGTTGCACCCGGTGGATCCGCTGACCGAGCCGTCCTCGCCGATCAGCAGGGTGGGGCGGAGGTCTCGAGCGCTACCGATGTGGTGACCGCGCTCGGGCTGATCAGCTGGTCGACGACCCAGGTGGTCCCGGTGATCGGGCGGTCCGGGGTGGCGACCTTCTTGTCCAGGAGGGTGACCGAGGTGTCGCTCGTGGTCAGCGTGAGGGTCTCGCCGTCGAGCGTCCAGGCCGGATCTGCTTCGAACAGCGAGGTCATCCATTCGTCGGCGCCTGCGGTGTCGCCGACGCAGGCCATCATGGTGGTCGCGATCGGTCCGGTGGCCACCTTGCCGTCGGACAGGTCGACGGTGCTGTTGCCGCGGTTGCAGCCGGCGGTCATGGAGATCCTGTCCGGTTCCACGAACTCGACGGTGAGCGGCCCGCCGCCGGGGATCGGGGTGCCCGTGACCTCGGTGGAGATGAAGGTGCGTCCCTGCAGGTCCTCACCGTTCGGCGTCGAGGCGCTCTCCGCACTGCAGGCGGTGAGGACGGCGGCGGCGAGCAGGGCGAGTCCGGCTACACGGCGAAGGCGCATGCCAGGAGCCTAGTGACCCGCCGGGCACGCCGTGACGCGTCGGACCAGATCCTCCCAGGCGTCGGCGATCCGCTCGATCGGCATGTGCATGGTGCGGATCTGGTACATGACCAGCGAGGCCTCGAGGGGCGCCAGCAGGCTGTGAGCGAGCAGTGGGATGTCACCCTCGGTGCCCGCCGCGCGCAGCAACATCGCCACGTGGGTGAGGCTGACCTGGCGGGGGCGCTGCCGAAGCGGAGCTCGGGGGAGTCCTCCACCGCGCGGAGTGTGTCGCCGCTGAGGTCCACGAGCGAGATGCGGGCCCGGCCGAAGGCGACGAGGCGGTCGATGGGCTCGGCGCCGGGACCAAGGGGCGGTGGTCCGTACATGAAGGCGTGCTGCAGTTCCTGCTCGGTGTGGTCGAGGAGGGCCTGCATCAGACCGGACCGGCTGCCGAACCGCCGAAACACTGTGCCCTTGCCCACACCGGCCTTGGCGGCGACCGCGTCCATCGTCACTGCGTCCGCGCCCCGCTCCGCGACCAGCGCGGCGGCGGCGTTCAGCAGTAACGCGCGGTTGCGCACGGCGTCGCACCGTTCGGCCTCGGGCTGGTCGGCCATCTGGATCGGAGTGGTCTGCACGAGGCCGATCGTACCCTCCCAGGAATATAAGTGGACCACGGTCCGCTTAGCTGATATACCTAGATCGGCAAGCGCCCCCGGATCATCGAAGGAAGTCTCCAATGTCTGAAGCCAACGTTCTCGTCCTGGTCGGCAGCCTGCGCGCCGCCTCCGTCAACCGTCAGCTCGCCGAGACCGCCGTCGGCGTCGCGCCCGAGGGCGCGAACGTCACGGTGTACGAGGGCCTCGCCGACGTGCCCTTCTACAACGAGGACATCGACGTCGCCGGCACCATCGACAGCGTGGAGGCGCTGCGCGCGGCGGCCGCCGACGCCGACGCCCTCCTGCTGGTGACGCCCGAGTACAACGGGACCATTCCCGCCGTGCTCAAGAACGCCATCGACTGGATCTCCCGTCCCTACGGCGTCGGTGCCATCTCCGGTAAGCCGGTCGCAGTGATCAGCGCCTCCCCGAGCCCCAACGGCGCGAAGTGGGCCCACGAGGACACCACCAAGGCCGTCGGGATCGCAGGCGGCAAGGTGGTCGAGGACACTGCGCTCGTCATCGGCGGAGCCTTCGAGAAGTTCGGCGACAAGCACGCCAGCGAGAACGCCGAGGTCTCGGCGCAGCTCGCCAAGGTCGTCGCCGACCTGGTGAACGCGACGAAGGTGCTCGTCGACGCCTGACACATCTTTTCCATTCGGGCCCGGGCGGTGCATCACGCATCGCCCGGGCCCGGGTTCATGGTCAACCGAGTGTGACCCGCATCAACTCGGTGCGTTCGACAACCCGGTCGCGTTCGTCGGCGAAAGCGAGCCTGCGCTCGTCCTGCATGTACCCGTCCAAAGCCGACTGCGATTCGAACGTGAACAGCTGGATCTCCAGGGGCTGATCCCCGGTGCCGTCGGTGCGGGCCCGCTGCAGCACCCGGCCGCCGTGCTCGGTGACGAGCTCCAGGACCCGATCCTCGTATCTGACGAGACCTTCCTCTTCGCCAGGGCGGGCCCACAGCAGGACGCATAGCGAAATGTTCACAGCGGCAGCCTAACCGGGATCCTGCGTGGGTTGGAGGGCTACAGCCCGGCCTGCTCGAGGGCGTCGTCGACGGCGTCCCGGACCTCGTCGATACTGCGGCCTGCCGACAGCTCGCTCATGGTGAGCGCCTCGATCTGCGGCTCGACCTCCGCGTACCTGGCCAGCCAGCGTTCCTTGTCCGCCTGCCAGTAGCCCATGATGTCGAATCGATCCGCCGCCCAGCCCAGCTCGCGGCGGACGTGCCTGCGGATCTGCCGCGAGGCGCCCGTCTCGCCCGCCGACCAGACGTAGCCGGGGCCGTCCTGGAGCCGGTGTGCGCGCAGCCACTCGGGAAGCGCGCTCGGGGTGCGGCCGTTGCCGGTGTCGTGCAGCCAGGTCACCGTCAGCTCCGCGTCGGTGGCCCAGTCCTGCTCGTCGGCCGGCTCCGGGATCTCGGCGACCAGGTGGGCGCCGGTGCCGGGCGGCAGGTTCTCGATGATGCGAGCGGCGGCGGGCAGCGCGCTGAGGTCCGCGAGCAGCAGCTGCCAGCGCGCGTCCTGCGGTGGCCGGTACCAGCCCTTCGGGTGGGACAGTCGGACCGGCTCGCCCGGCTCGGCCGCCCGCGCCCACTCGGCGGCCCGCCCGCCCGCATGCACCGCGAAATCGATGTCGACGTTGCCGGTGTCCGCGTCCCAGCGGCGCACGGTGTAACTGCGCCGGTGGTCCTCGCCGAACTCGACGAGCAGTCGCTCGTCGGGATCGCCGCTGGAGGCGAACGCGGCGGGGTCCGCGAGCGCGAATCGGATCCGGCGCAGGCTGGGGGACAGGTGGGTGGTCGACACCACCGCGGCGTGGAACTGGGGATCCTCGGCGGTCGGCACCGCCCCACCCTAGGCCGGTCGGCGGTGACCGCATGCACAGAGGGGAAGCGCCGCGCACGGCAAGGCGAAAATGTGACCTGCGACACGCCGAGAGGGGGTGTTCGAGTCGGGTCCGGATGCCTTACGACCTGGGAATTCCATGGTTGTGGTTCACAACATCTCGCGTTCTATGGATATGTCGGACACTAGGTGTAGTGTCTAGAACACCGAGAGGGCATAGCCGGAACGGTCGAGAAAACAGGCCGGAGCGCTGTCCAGTAGGTGGGATCCACATGATCTTCCGCGTCACTGACCATCAGTTCCGTAAGCCAGAGAAAGAGGGACTTACATGAGCATCACCGTCTACACCAAGCCGGCGTGCGTTCAGTGCAATGCGACCTACCGGGCGTTCGACAAGGCCGGTATCGAGTACTCCGTCATCGACATCACCGAGGACTCGGAGGCCCGCGATTACGTGATGGCCCTGGGTTACCTGCAGGCTCCCGTCGTGGTGGCGGGCGAGGATCACTGGTCGGGTTTCCGTCCGGACCGCATCAAGTCGCTCGTCGCGGCCGCCGCCTGAAGATCACACGGAGATGATCGGCTGTGACATCGCTGGTCTACTTCTCCAGCGCGTCGGAGAACACCCACCGCTTCGTGCAGAAGCTGGGTGTCCCGGCAGCGCGCATTCCGCTGCATGACCGCGAAGGCGCATTCGAGGTCGATGAGCCGTACGTCCTGATCCTGCCGACCTATGGGGGCGGGATCACCGCGACCGGTCGCGACACGAGTTACGTGCCCAAGCAGGTCATCAGATTCCTCAACAACGAGCGCAATCGCTCCCTCATTCGCGGGGTGATCGCTGCGGGCAATACGAACTTCGGCGAGTCGTATTGCTATGCCGGAAACGTGATTTCGCAGAAGTGCAAGGTTCCGTACCTGTACCGCTTCGAGCTCATGGGTACCGCCGAAGACGTAGTAGCAGTCCGGGACGGGCTCGAACAATTCATGGAGAGTGAACAGTGGCACCGACAATCACAGACGCAGCCCCGGCAGCGAGTGTAGAGCGCGCTGCGGCACGACCCGACGCATCCGCGGGGGAGCTCGACTACCACGCGCTCAACGCGATGCTGAACCTGTACGGCCCGAACGGCGAGATCCAGTTCGACAAGGACCGCGAGGCCGCGAACCAGTACTTCCTCCAGCACGTCAACCAGAACACCGTCTTCTTCCACAACCTGGACGAGAAGCTGGACTACCTGGTCAAGGAGAACTACTACGAGCCCGAGGTCCTCGACCAGTACAGCCGTGAGTTCGTCAAGTCGCTGATCGACCACGCCTACTCGAAGAAGTTCCGCTTCCCGACGTTCCTCGGCGCCTTCAAGTACTACACCTCCTACACGCTCAAGACCTTCGACGGTAAGCGGTACCTGGAGCGGTTCGAGGACCGCGTCTGCATGGTCGCGCTCACCCTCGCCGCCGGTGACGAGCACCTGGCGACCCAGTTGGTCGACGAGATCATCGCAGGCCGGTTCCAGCCGGCCACCCCGACGTTCCTCAACTCAGGCAAGAAGCAGCGCGGCGAGCCCGTGTCCTGCTTCCTGCTCCGCATCGAGGACAACATGGAGTCGATCGGTCGCTCCATCAACTCCGCCCTGCAGCTGTCCAAGCGCGGCGGCGGAGTCGCGTTGCTGCTCAGCAACGTTCGCGAGCACGGCGCCCCGATCAAGAAGATCGAGAACCAGAGCTCCGGCGTCATCCCGATCATGAAGCTGCTCGAGGACTCGTTCTCGTACGCCAACCAGCTCGGCGCGCGTCAGGGCGCAGGCGCGGTGTACCTGCACGCGCACCACCCGGACATCTACCGCTTCCTCGACACCAAGCGGGAGAACGCGGACGAGAAGATCCGCATCAAGACGCTGTCCCTCGGCGTTGTCATCCCCGACATCACCTTCGAGCTGGCGAAGAAGAACGAGGACATGTACCTCTTCTCGCCGTACGACGTGGAGCGGATCTACGGGAAGCCGTTCGCGGACATCAACGTCACCGAGAAGTACTACGAGATGGTCGACGACAAGCGCATCCGCAAGTCGAAGATCAAGGCGCGCGAGTTCTTCCAGACCGTTGCCGAGCTGCAGTTCGAGTCCGGGTACCCGTACATCATGTACGAGGACACGGTGAACCGCGCGAACCCGATCGCGGGCAAGGTCACCCACTCGAACCTGTGCTCGGAGATCCTGCAGGTCTCCACGCCGTCGACGTTCAACGACGACCTGTCCTACAGCCACATCGGCAAGGACATCTCCTGCAACCTCGGTTCGCTGAACATCGCCAAGACGATGGACTCGCCGGACTTCGCGCAGACCATCGAGACGTCGATCCGCGCGCTGACCGCCGTCGCCGATCAGACCTCCATCGACTCCGTCCCGTCGATCCGGAAGGCGAACGACGACGGCCACGCCATCGGTCTCGGACAGATGAACCTGCACGGATACCTGGCGCGCGAGCGGATCCACTACGGCTCCGACGAGGGCATCGATTTCACGAACATCTACTTCTACACCGTGGTGTTCCACGCGATCCGGGCGTCCAACGAGATCGCCAAGGAGCGCGGCACGTACTTCGCGGGCTTCCCGGAGTCCAAGTACGCGTCCGGTGAGTTCTTCGACAAGTACACCGACCGGGTGTGGGAGCCTGCGACCGAGCGGGTGCGGCAGCTGTTCGCCGATGCGGGCCTGCACATCCCGACCCAGGACGACTGGCGTGAGTTGAAGGCGTCCGTGCAGCAGCACGGCATCTACAACCAGAACCTGCAGGCGGTCCCGCCGACCGGATCGATCTCCTACATCAACAACTCCACCAGCTCCATCCACCCGGTGGCGTCGAAGATCGAGATCCGCAAGGAAGGCAAGATCGGTCGCGTCTACTACCCGGCGCCCTACCTGACGAACGACAACCTGGAGTACTACCAGGATGCCTACGAGATCGGGTACGAGAAGATCATCGACACCTACGCCGCGGCCACCCAGCACGTGGACCAGGGCCTGTCGCTGACGTTGTTCTTCAAGGACACCGCCACCACCCGGGACATCAACAAGGCCCAGATCTACGCGTGGCGCAAGGGCATCAAGACGCTGTACTACATCCGGTTGCGTCAGATGGCCCTGGAGGGCACCGAGGTCGAGGGTTGCGTCTCGTGCATGCTGTGACCGTGGCGTACGGCTCGAATGGAGTGAGGGAATCGTGAGCGAGAAGATCAAGCTGGTCGACCGGGTGTCGGCGATCAACTGGAACCGCGTCCCCGACGAGAAGGACGCCGAGGTGTGGGATCGCCTCACTGGCAACTTCTGGCTGCCGGAGAAGGTCCCGGTGTCCAACGACATCCCGTCGTGGAACACCCTGACTCCGAACGAGAAGCAGCTGACAATGCGGGTCTTCACCGGCCTGACGCTGCTGGACACGATCCAGGGCACCGTCGGTGCCGTCAGCCTGATCCCGGACGCGATCACCCCGCACGAGGAGGCGGTGTACACCAACATCGCGTTCATGGAGTCGGTGCACGCGAAGAGCTACAGCTCGATCTTCTCGACGCTGTGCTCGACCCGCGACATCGACGACGCATTCCGCTGGTCGGAGGAGAACCCGAACCTGCAGCGCAAGGCGCAGATCGTCATGGACTACTACCGTGGCGACGATCCGCTCAAGCGCAAGGTCGCCTCGACGCTGCTCGAGTCGTTCCTGTTCTACTCGGGCTTCTACCTGCCGATGTACTGGTCCTCGCGGGCCAAGCTCACCAACACCGCCGACCTGATCCGGCTGATCATCCGCGACGAGGCCGTGCACGGGTACTACATCGGCTACAAGTACCAGAAGGGCCTCGAGCAGCTCGGCCAGGCCGAGCGCGACGACCTGAAGGACTACACCTTCGAGTTGCTCTTCGAGCTCTACGACAACGAGGTCGAGTACACCCAGGATCTCTACGACGAGGTCGGTCTCACCGAGGACGTCAAGAAGTTCCTGCGGTACAACGCCAACAAGGCGCTGATGAACCTCGGCTACGAGGGACTGTTCCCGAAGGACGAGACCGACGTGAACCCGGCGATCCTGTCTGCGCTGTCCCCGAACGCGGACGAGAACCACGACTTCTTCTCCGGGTCGGGCAGCTCCTACGTGATCGGCAAGGCCGTGAACACCGAAGACGAGGACTGGGACTTCTAGTCCGTCTCCCGTCAGAACAACGCCGATGAAGGGCCCCTGCACGCGTGCAGGGGCCCTTCACGTGTGCGGGGGATCGGGCTAGCGTCGGCATCGTCGGATGTTCACTTCAGGTGAGGAGAGACGATGAGCGGCAAGGTTGTGCACTTCGAGGTCCCGTTCGACGACGGGGACCGGGCGAGGAAGTTCTATCAGCAGGCGTTCGGATGGAACACCGTCGAGATGCCCGAGATGAGCTACACGATCGTCTCGACCGGGCCCGCCGCGGAGTCGGGGATGCCCGCCGAACCCGGCTACATCGGCGGCGGCATGTTCGAGCGCGTCCCGGAGTATCCGAAGGGGCCGGTGATCACCATCGACGTGCCGAGTATCGACGCCGCCCTTGCCAAGATCGGCGAGCTGGGCGGAACCACGGTCGGGGAGAAGCAGCCGGTCGGAGAGATGGGGTTCGCGGCCTACTTCAAGGACACCGAGGGCAACATCATGGGTCTGTGGGAGAACGCCGGCTGAACCATGCCTCGGGCACGTCGCGGAGGGCCCTCTCGATGCGCCGCGTCGAGCTCTCGGTGAGGTCCGCGGGCAGCGCGTCCGGCGGGAACCAGGCGACCTCGAGGTTCTCCTCGTCGGCCGCGCGCGCCTCGCCCGCGGTGTGCCGTGCCAGGAAGCAGACGTCGAGATAGCTGGCGACGTCCCCATTCGGGTAGGTGATCGGACCGGCGGTGTCGACGCTGGTGATGCGCACGAGCTCCGCCTCGACCCCGGTCTCCTCGAGGATCTCGCGGATCGCCGCCGGGCCGGGTTCCTCGCCGGGTTCGAGGATGCCGGAGACCACCGCCCACAACCCGTTGTCGGCCCTGCGCGTCAACAGGATTCGGCTCGCATCGTCGACGACGACCGCGCTCACGCCGGACAGCCACAAGGGGGCGTGTCCGACGTGAGCGCGGAGGTCGCTGACGAACCGGGGGATCGGCACGGCTAGTACCGGAAGGTGACCGGGGCGGCCTGCCCGCCGGAGTACGGCAGCAGGATGCTCGGCTGCAGCGGCGCCGCGAACCGGGCTGGGACATCGGCGAACTCGGACACGCCCGCGTTCGCCGGAACGTCCAACTGCGCGAACCGGATCCGGCTCATGGCGTCGGTGCCGACCATGTTGCCCTCGGAGGTCTCCGCGGACAGGAACGTGCCCTCGGGCGTGAACTCGATCCACGGATCGGCCAGGGCGATCTCGGCGAGGCGGAAGCGGGTGAAGGAGACCACGGTGCCCCGATAGCGGACGGTGCCGAGACCGGTCGACGGATCGACGTCGGCGGAGTCGAGCTCGAACGCGAGGCGGCCGTCCTTGCGGACCGTCCCGCCGTCACTGCCGACGACCGAACCCTGGGTGCCGCGCTGCACCAGCTCGGTGTACCCGGGCGCGAGGGCCCACAGCAGGTCCTGGGCGGGCGGCGTTGGTGCGTTCGGCCCGGGAGTCGGGTCGAAGTTCACCGGGACGGACAGCTCCTCCGCGGCGTTGACGGCGTCCGCGGCGGCGTAGGTGTACACCCCGTAGACCGCGTCGGGGGCTGCGGTCGCCGGCTTCTTCACCGTGAGTGTGGCGGTGAAGGAACCGTCGCCCGCGAGGGGACCCACTGCTGACGGATGGTGCGACGAAAATCGAAGGGTGCGTCCGGAACCCGGTTCAGCGCGTCCTCGGACATCACCCACGCGGTGGCCGAGCGCTGCTGCCCGACCCGGGCCTGAGCCGGTGCGTCCTCGGACGGACGCCACTGCGGGGCGAACGCACCGAACGCGACGAACGTGCCGTGCGGGACGCCCGGCGGCACCGGCACCGGCAGTCCACCGGTATTGGCCTGCGGATCGAACCCGGTGCCGCGCACCACGATCCGGTCACCCTCGTGCACGGCGGTGTCGCCGAGCGCGGTGGTGCCGTCGGCGGCGAACAGCTCGATCCTGGCGTGCCCTGTCGGTTCGGCAGGCGCGGCAGCGGCAGGCGCCGCCCACGCCAGCGAACCGATCAGCGCGGCCGTGAGCGAGGCGATGGCACCGCGGCGCCTAGTTGACGTAGCCATTGAGTGAGGCCTCCAGGTCGGTGAGGATGCCGCGGGCGGCGATGACGCCGATGCCGGTCATCCAGATCTCGTCGTCCACCGTGAACACGCGCTTGTCCTTGACGGCGCCAAGGCCCTGCCACAGGCCGCCGTTCATGACCTCGACGCCCTGACCCCTTGCCTCGTCGCCGTAGAAGCTGACGTAGATGACATCGCCCTCGGCATTGCTCAGCTGTTCCTCGCTGAGCTCCGCAAACCGCTTGTCCTTGGCGTCCTCGAGGCGCTGGAAGGTCGGGCGCTGGACGCCCGCGTCGGTGAGGACCTGGCCGGCGAAGCTGTCCGGCCCGTAGATCCGGATGGCACCGGGCATGAAGCGGACCACGGAGGCCTGCGTCTGGGAGGAGTCGAGGGTGTCGCCGGTCGCGGTGGCGGCGCCCTGGTAGTCGTCGAGGGCCTGGCGTGCGGCAGCGCCGCGGCCGAGTGCGGCGCCGTCTAGGAGCAGGTTGTCCTTCCACGTGGTGCCGACCTTCTCGGTGAACGTGGTGGGGGCGACCGCGCTGAGCTGCTGGTAGAGCTCCGGGGTGCGGAACTTCGAGCCGAGGATGAGGTCCGGCTTGAGGGTGGCGATCTTCTCGATGTCCGGTTCCTGCACCGTCCCGACCGGTTCGACACCCGCGATCGTCGGCCCGAGGTACTCGGGCTGGGACCCGACCGCCCCGGTCACCGCGGCGCCGACGAGCCGGTCCTGCAGGCCCAGCGCGCAGACGGTGTCGAGCTTGTCCGTGTCGAGCACCACGATCCGCTGCGGATCCGCCGGTACCTCGGTCTCGCCCGCCGCGTGCACGACCTTGCGGGTGGTGCCCGTCACGCCCGCGGGGTCCACGGGAGCGGTTGGGCCGCAGACGTTCTCGGTGTCGCGGTCGTTGCCGAGCACGCCCGCGCCCGCGACCGTGGTGGTGCTGCGCACGATGCCGTCGGCGGCGTCGTCGGTGCCGGCCCCGCCGCATGCGGCGAGCAGCACGGCCGACGCCGTGAGCAGGGCCGCGGGCACGACGCGGCGGACGAGATGAGGCTTACGCATGTGGGGGTCCTCCTGAGCTGACGGGCGGTGTCGAGACTAGCCGCGGCGCGGGTCGACGTCGTAGGCCGCGGCCAGGTCGTCGAGGATGCCGCCCGCGCCCTGCACGCTGACCGCGGACATCCAGACCGTGTCGTCGACGTCGATCTTGCGGCCGCGCAGGCCGGCCCAGAGCGGGTTGGTGAGGAACGGCTTGGCGTGGTCGGCCACCGCGGTGCTGCCGTCGGGGGCGTGGTAGGTCGAGACCAGGATCAGGTCGGCCTCGGCCTCGGTGATCAGCTCGGGGCTGATGTCGTTGGCGATGCTCGAGGGCTTCGCCGGGTCCGGAGCCGCGCTGGCGGGCCTGGCCAGTCCGGCGTCGTCGAGCACGATGCCACTGAACGAGGTGCTGCGGTAGATCCGGGCGGTCGGCTCGCCAGCGAAGCGGACCACCGAGACGGTCGGATTGTTCGCCTTGGCGTTGATCTCGGCGCCGACGGCCGCCGCGCGGTCCTCGTAGGCGCCGATCTTCTGCTCGGCGAGGTCCTCCTTGCCGAGGGCCTTGCCGAGCAGGCGGATGTTGTCCTTCCATGTCGGCCCTGTGGTCTCGGACATCACCGTCGGCGCGATCTTGGACAGCTGCTCGTAGATGTCGCCGTGCCGGACCTTCGCGGACACGATCAGGTCGGGCTGTAGTTCGGCGATCTTCTCCATGCTGGGCGTGGCCAGCGGGCCGACCGCGACGGCATCCTTCGCGTACTCGTCGCGGGCGTCGCCGAGGTAGTCCGGCAGGGTGTCGGTGCGATAGGTGACGTACCCGACCAGGTCGGTCTCGAGCAGCAGGACGGCGTCGGAATAGCTGGTGTCGAGGGCGACGACCCGCTTCGGGGCTGCGGGGATCTCGGTCGATCCCAGCGCGTGCTCGACGGTGCGGGGGAACGGCGCCTGCGCGGTCGGCTCCGGGGCCGCCTCGGTGTTCTCGGTCGAACAGCCGGTCAGACCGATGACTGCGGCTGCGGCTCCCGCGACGAGCGTGAGCAGCGGATTCTTGCGGGCCTTCACAGAGAACTCCTGTCAGATCATTAGGTAAGCGAAACCTTAGCAAGGCTGACCTTTGTCGTGGGAAGCCCCGTCCGCGCGGTCGAGCGGGGGCACAATGGTGCGATGGCCGTTTCGGTGAGCCAGATGTTGATGCAGGGCCTTGACGAGCTGAGATTTCAGCCGACCGCCAAGCGGATCCGGGCGCTGCGGGGCGACGTGGTCGTGGCCGACTCCACCCGTGCCGCGCTGGTGTGGGAGCCGCGGCGCGTGGTCCCCGTCTATGCGCTCCCCGTCGCGGACGTCGCGGCACCGATGACCACCTCGTCGGCCGCTGCTGCGCCGGAGGTCCCCGTTCCGCTCGGTGACGGCGATCCGGTCCTCGATCCGCGGACCGGATTCGGCTTCCACAGCTGCCCGGGTTCCGCGCTGACCGTCGAGGTCGGCGGCGACGCTCTCGACGGCGTCGCGTTCCGTCCCGACGATCCAGAACTGGCCGACCTGGTGCTGCTGGACTTCGCGGCTTTCGACTGGCTCGAGGAGGACGAACCGATCAGGGGGCATCCGCGCGACCCGTTCCATCGGGTCGACGTCCGCCGCAGCTCCCGGCGCGTCCGGATGGAGCTCGACGGCGTTCTGATCGCCGAGTCCGATCGGTCGATGATGGTCTTCGAGACCAGCCTGCCACTGACCCGCTTCTACCTCCCGCGCGAGGACGTCCGCGTCGCCTTGAAGTCGACGGCGACCAGGACGTGGTGCGCCTACAAGGGGGAGGCGTCGTACTTCACCGTGGAGCAGGCGGGCGAGTCAGGAGTCGACGTCGCGTGGAGCTACGAACGGCCGCTGCCTGACTGTCCGCAGATCGCCGGACTGGTGGCCTTCTTTCAGGAGCGGCTCGACGTTATCGTCGATGGAGCGCCGATGGTTCGGCCGCGTACTCCCTGGTCGGAGCCTGCGTGACGGCTGTACGCGACACGAAGTACGACGATGGGTAGGACCGGCTCCGCGGATCGTGGAGGGACGGTCTACGATTCGTCAGAGCGCAAGCAAGAGGACGTTCGCCTCGCAGCCCGGGGCCGGACGTCCTGAGCGGAGCCTGCGGAGCGACCAAGGGCACATTCAGGAGGATCAGTGACTGCCGTAGCGCCCCAGCCAGTCCCCGAGATAAACGCCGCCAGGCCCTACCCGGCGCGATTGGGACCCAAGGGCTCGTACATCTACAAGATGATCACCACCACTGACCCCAAGGTTCTTGGGATCATGTACATGGTGACGTCGTTCGCGTTCTTCCTCGTCGGCGGCCTCATGGCCCTGCTGATGCGAACAGAACTCGCGGTTCCGGGGATGCAGTTCCTGTCGAACGAGCAGTTCAACCAGCTCTTCACCATGCACGGCACCATCATGCTGCTGCTGTACGCGACCCCGATCGTGTTCGGATTCGCGAACTACATCCTGCCGCTGCAGATCGGCGCCCCCGACGTGGCGTTCCCGCGCCTGAACGCGTTCAGCTACTGGCTGTACCTGTTCGGCGCGCTCATCGCCACCGCAGGCTTCATCACCCCCGGTGGTGCCGCCGACTTCGGTTGGACCGCCTACAGCCCGCTGACCAGCGCCCTGCATTCGCCCGGCGTCGGCGCGGACCTGTGGATCCTGGGCCTCGCGGTCGGTGGTCTCGGCACCATCCTCGGTGGCGTCAACATGATCACCACGGTGATCTGTCTGCGCGCCCCCGGCATGACCATGTTCCGCATGCCGATCTTCACCTGGAACATCCTGGTGACGAGCGTCCTGATCCTCCTGGCCTTCCCGCTGCTGACCGCGGCGCTGCTGGGTGTGTTCGTGGACCGGCACTTCGGGGCACACATCTTCGACCCGGCCAACGGCGGCGTCCTGCTCTGGCAGCACCTGTTCTGGTTCTTCGGTCACCCCGAGGTCTACATCATCGCGCTGCCGTTCTTCGGCATCGTCTCGGAGATCTTCCCGGTGTTCAGCCGTAAGCCGCTCTTCGGCTACAGCGGCCTGGTCTACGCCACGCTGGGTATCGCGGCCCTCTCCATCGCGGTGTGGGCGCACCACATGTACGCCACCGGCGCCGTGCTGCTGCCGTTCTTCTCCTTCATGACGTTCCTGATCGCGGTTCCGACCGGCGTGAAGTTCTTCAACTGGATCGGCACGATGTGGAAGGGCCAGGTGACCTTCGAGTCGCCGATGCTGTTCTCGGTCGGCTTCCTTGTGACGTTCCTCTTCGGTGGTCTGTCCGGCGTGCTGCTCGCCAGCCCGCCGCTCGACTTCCACGTCACCGACTCGTACTTCGTGGTCGCGCACTTCCACTACGTGCTCTTCGGCACCATCGTGTTCGCCACCTACGCGGGCATCTACTTCTGGTTCCCCAAGATGACGGGTCGCCTGCTCGACGAGCGCCTCGGCAAGTGGCACTTCTGGACGACCTTCATCGGCTTCCACACCACGTTCCTGGTGCAGCACTGGCTGGGCAACGAGGGCATGCCCCGTCGTTACGCGGACTACCTGCCCAGCGACGGATTCACCACGCTGAACACGATCTCCACGATCGGCGCGTTCGTCCTCGGTGCCTCCACGCTGCCGTTCATCTGGAACGTCTTCAAGAGCTACCGCTACGGCGAGATCGTCACGGTCGACGACCCGTGGGGCTACGGCAACTCCCTGGAGTGGGCGACGTCCTGCCCGCCGCCGCGGCACAACTTCACCGAGCTGCCCCGGATCCGTTCGGAGCGTCCGGCGTTCGAGTTGCACTACCCGCACATGGTCGAGCGGATGCGTGCCGAGGCGCACGTCGGGCCCGGCCACGGCAGCAAGGCCACCGCGGTCCTCGAGGACGCGCACTAGCCGCAATGAACAACTCTCAAGGCCCCGCCCGAGCTTCGGGCGGGGCCTTGTGATTGGCACAATGGGTTCGAATCCGCGGTCTGTACCGCGGGATGGAGGGAGTTCTCGGTGGGTTCAGACACCACGGTGTTGGTCACGGTCACCGGACCGGACCGCCCCGGCGTCACGTCCGTGCTGCTCGCGGCGCTCTCGCGTCACCGCGTGAGCCTGCTGGACGTGGAGCAGGTGGTCATCCGGGGCGCCTGACGCTGGGCGTCCTGGTGTCCTACCCGAACGACGCCGACGCCCTCCAGGACGAACTCGAGGGGGCGATGGCCACCGTCGGCATGCAGGTCGACGTCGAGTCCGGCTCGTTCGCCGCGGCCCGCCCCGCGCCGTCCACCCACGCGGTGGTGGTGCTCGGCAGCCCGGTCACTGCCCGCTCGTTCAGCACGATCGCCCGTGAGCTCGCGAAGCAGGGCGCGAACATCGACTCCATCCGCGGTATCGCGGACTACCCGGTGACCGGTCTCGAGCTGATGGTGACCGCCGCCAACACCGGCGCCGAGGCGGACGCCGCCCTGCGCACCGGACTGGCCGAGGTGGCCGTCGGGGAGGCCGTGGATGTCGCCGTGGAGCGGGCCGGGCTGGCCCGACGCGCGAAGCGGCTCATCGTCTTCGACGTGGACTCCACCCTGGTGCAGGGCGAGGTCATCGAGATGCTCGCCGCCCGCGCAGGCAAGGAGGAGGAGGTCCGCGCCGTCACCGAGGCCGCGATGCGCGGCGAGATCGACTTCACCGAGTCGCTGCACCAGCGGGTCGCGGTGCTGGCCGGGCTCGACGCCTCGGTCATCGACGAGGTGGGCGAGTCGCTCGAGTTGACCCCCGGCGCCCGCACCACCATCCGGACGCTGCGCAGGCTCGGGTTCCACTGCGGCGTGGTCTCCGGCGGCTTCCGCCAGGTGATCGAGGGCCTCGCGCACGAGCTGGAGCTGGACTTCGTCGAGGCGAACACCCTCGAGATCGTCGACGGCAAGCTGACCGGCCGGGTGATCGGCGATGTCGTCGACCGGGCCGCGAAGGCCGTCGCGCTGCGCAAGTTCGCCGCCCAGTCCGGCGTCGCGATGGAGCAGACCGTCGCCGTCGGGGACGGCGCCAACGACATCGACATGCTCAACGCCGCGGGCCTCGGGGTCGCGTTCAACGCCAAGCCGGCACTGCGGGAGGTGGCGGACGCGGCGCTCTCGCATCCGTTCCTCGATGCGGTGCTGTTCATCCTCGGTGTGACCCGACACGAGGTGGAGGCGGCCGACGCCGAGGACGGGCTGGTGCGCCGGGTGCCGCTCTGATGGACGAGCGCCTCCCCGCCGCCTTCATCGACCGGCACGCGGTGCTCGCGGCCGGCTACGGCGGCCGCGCGGACCCGGAAGACCCGGCACAGGTGTTGGCGATGCCGATGGTCCTGCACATCACCAAGGTGCACCCGCCTGCGCGCAGCGCACTGCTGGCGGCCGCGGCCGCGGCAACCGTCGCGCTGTGCCTCGACGAGCGGGCAGGCACGACCGACGACGGTGAACCGGGCCCGTGGCGGCAGCCCCTGCTCGACTGGACGGGCTCGCGGATCCGGAAGGTCGCGCGCCGGGCCAGGGGATCGCAGTGGCTCGCCGCGCAGCAGGTGGACGGCGTCACGGTCGAGATCGACGGGGCGCAGGCCCGGGCCATCGTGCCCGGCCCGGTCGGTGAGGTCGATCAGCGTGTCCGCAAACTCCAGATCGGCGGCACCGACCTCGAGCACGACGCGCCGGGCGAACCGGTGTCGGGCCTGCCGGTGCTGTGGGTCAACCGTTCGCTGGAGATGACCGTCGGCAAGGCAGCGGCCCAGGTCGGGCACGCCTCGATGCTGTTGGCGGGTGCGATGGACGCCGAGCGGGCCTTGGCGTGGTCGCTCGACGGCTACCGCTGCAGTGTGCGGGATGCCGATCCGGCGCACTGGGCGGCCCTCGGCGAGCTGGTG
This sequence comes from Rhodococcus sp. MTM3W5.2, assembly GCF_001984015.1. Classification (NCBI taxonomy): domain Bacteria; kingdom Bacillati; phylum Actinomycetota; class Actinomycetes; order Mycobacteriales; family Nocardiaceae; genus Rhodococcus; species Rhodococcus sp. MTM3W5.2. Next base: position 1,957,104 of record NZ_CP019572.1, read on the forward strand.
GCGCAGCGGCGGGCGATCGCCGTGCGCGACGCCGGGTACACCGAAGTGGCCCCTGGCTCGATGACGGTGATCGCCCACCCCTGACCCCGCCGGTTGGTCAGTCGAACCGGTTGTCCACCGCCGCGGCGAAATCCACCGTGCCGGGTATGTCGCCCGCCGCGGTGAAGGCGTCGGCGATCTCCTGTTCGGACGCGATCACCTTGTCGGTCAAGGGGATCGGCTGCTTGATCGACCGTGTCCAGGTGGTACGGGAGGCTTCCGGGCTGATCGACGTGAGCTCCGCGTACCTCGTCGACCATTCGTCGAGGTTGGCCTGTGACCAGGTCGTCGCCGCCGCGTAGCGGGTGAAGAAGTCCTCGATGGCGGCGGCCTTGCCGGGGTCCGCGATCGCGTCGGCGGATGCCGCCCAGAAGTTGTACCCGTTGGCGGCCTGATCGGCGGTCGCGATCACCCTTGCGCCCGAGTCCTTCTCGGCGATCGCGGTGTACGGATCCCAGGTTGCCCAGGCGTCCACGTCGCCCTTGGTCAGTGAGGCATATCCGTCCGCGGGCGTGAGGAAGACGACCTCGATGTCCCGTGTGGTCAGGCCCGATTTCTGCAGTTGCAGCAGCAGGTTCGCGTGCGCGGAACTGCCCTTGAAGACTGCGACCTTCCTGCCCTTGAGGTCGGCGACCGAGCGCGCCGCGGAGTCCTTGCCGACCAGGATGGCGTCGCCCCTGCCGGTTGCCTCGAGCGCGCCGACGATCTTGATGTTCGCCTTCGAGGCGGCGCCGAAGATCACCGGGGTGTTGCCGGTCTGGGCGAGGTCGATGCCGCCCGCGCTCGCGGCCTCCACGAGCGGGAGACCAGCGGTGAAGGTGGAGAACTCGAGCTTGTAGGGCAGGTTCTCCAGCTGGCCCGCAGCCCGGAGCAGCACCTCGATGGAGATGGCCTTCTGGTCACCGACCTTCAGCGTCACCGCCGACAGGTCAACGGGACCGGTCGGCGCGGCGTCCGCAGTCGTGTCGCCGCCGCTGCTGCAGGCGCCGAGCAGCAGGGAGGTCGCGGCGATCAGGGCGACGCCGGTGAGGCGCAGGCGGGGGAGCGGAATTTCACTGTGCTGCTTTCTTCTTCGTATCGGTTCGGGTCGGTGGGCGAATGCGGTGGGATGTCAGGCCTCGACCCCCAGGAGGGTGAGCAGGCGTCCCGCGTACACGGCGGCCTCCGGGGCGGCGTGCGGTCGCGGGCGGGGCAGGTCGATCGTGACCTCGTGCGCGATGCGTCCGCCGTCGAGTACCAGCACACGGTCGGCCAGGGCCACCGCCTCCGTCACATCGTGGGTGACGAGCAGCACGCCGAGGTCGTGCTCGTCGAACAGTCGCAGCAGCAGTCCGTGCATGGACAACTTGGTGAGTGCGTCGAGGGCACCGAACGGCTCGTCGAGCAGCAGCAGGGTCGGCTCGGCGACGAGGGCCCGCGCCAGTGCGGCCCGCTGAGCCTCGCCGCCGGACAACGTGAGCGGCCACGCGTCGAGCCGATGGCCGAGACCGACCTCCTCGAGCACCCGCCGGGCCTTCGCGAGACGGGCGGGTGTGCGGCGCCGGTCGCGCAGTCCGAGCTCGACGTTCCTGCTCACCTTGAGCCAGGGCACCAGCCTCGGTTCCTGGAAGGCGACGGCGGGTCGGCCGTCGACCGCCACGGTTCCCTCGTGGCCGTCGGACAGGCCTGCGATCGCCCGGAGCAGTGTCGACTTGCCGGAGCCGCTCGTGCCGAGCAGCGCGACGATCTCGCCCCGTGCTACGTCGAGGTCGACGCCGTCGAGGACCGCCCGGCCGTCGAAACTCTTGTGGAGGTCCGACACGTGCGCCGCCGCGGCGGCGGGACTGAGGACGTCGGTCATGGAATCTGCTCCTTGTCGGTGCTGAGTCAGCGGGGTGTGTGCGGCTGCCAGCGCAAGGCCCGTAGCTCGAGAGAGCGCACGATCGAGTCGGTGATCAGCCCGAGCACGCCGTAGACGATCAACCCGAAGATGACGATGTCGGTGCGGAGGAACTCTCTGGCGTTGTTGACGATGTAGCCGAGGCCCTCACTCGCGTTGATCTGCTCCGCGACGATGAGCGAGAGCCAGGCGATGCCGAGGCTCTGCCGCAGACCGACGAGGATCTGGGGGAGCGCGCCGGGGATGACGAGGGTGCGCAGCCGCTCTCCGGTGCTGAGCCCGAGTACCCGGCTCAGCTCGAGGAGCTTCGGGTCCAGGTGGCGGATACCGGAAAAGGTGTTGAGGTACAGCGGGAACGCGACGCCGAGGGCGATGAGGTACACCTTCGGTTCCTCCCCGATGCCGAACCAGATGATGAACAGCGGGATCAGGCCGAAGAGGGGCACCGTGCGGAGCATCTGCAGCGGTGGATCGATCACGTACTCGCCGAGCCGGCCGAGCCCCGCGACGATCCCGAGGCCGACCCCGAGGACCGCCCCGAGGACGAAGCCCAGCAGCACACGCTGCCCGGAGACGAGCAGCGCGTCACCGAGGGCGCCGGACCGGTACACCTCGAGTCCAGCCGCGACGACCACGGAGGGTGCCGGCAGCGTGCGCTCGGAGAGCAGGCCGCTCTTGCTGCCGATCTGCCAGGCGATCAGCAACGCAAGTGGGGCAAGCGCACGCAGGAATCCGGGCCTGCCCCATACCGGGGTCCGGGCAGGTTCCGGTGCGGTGGGTGCCGGGTCCCTGCCGGTCTCGACGAGCATCGCACCTCCAGCAGTCGCGGTGGCCATCGCGGTGATGGGCCGGTGACGAATCATGGGCGAACGCCTCGGCCCCGGGAAGGGTTGAAATCAGTGAGACGGAATCTGTATGGGGACGGGCCCGGCGCGCGTAGGGGGATGCAACCGCCGAGCTTGACCATGACGCAGCGTCATGGTTGATGCTGGGTTCATGCGAATCGGCGACCTGGCCCAGACGGCAGGAATCACCCCAAGGACGATCCGGCACTACCACCGCCTCGGGCTTCTCGAGGAGCCGAGACGGCTCTCCAACGGCTATCGCGCCTACGAGTTGCCGGATCTGATCAGGTTGCTCCGCATTCGATGGCTGGCCGCCGCGGGGATCCCACTCGGCTCGATCGCCACGATCATGGAATCGGCCCGTGCGGAGGGTGACGCGGACGACCTCGGCGATGACCTGACGGTGCTCATCGGCGGTATCGATGCCGAACTCGATCGCCTGGGCGGCCAGCGGCGGCGGTTGCAGGAGATGCTCGACGCACACCGTGAGGGGCGACCCGTCTCCCCACTGCCCGCCGAACTGGCCGTGGCTTTCGCCGAATTGATCTCGGCGGAAGGCGATCCCGCTACCCGCCGTGAGTTCGAACGCGAGAGGGACGCGTGGGAACTGCTCGCCGTTTCCGGCACGGGGCCCTCCGCGCTGTTCGACGCCGCGACGCGGGTGCTCTCGGATCCGGGCTCGCGGGCGGTGATGATCGGACTGTACCGGCGGTTCGCGGCATTGGTCGGCGCCGATCCCGCCGCGGCGAAGCAGGAGATCGACTCTCTCGCTGGGGCACTCGCGTCGGTGATCGCTCGCGAGTACGGCGATGTGGGCCTGATCGTCGAGGACGCGGAGTCCGCGGCACCGAGGGTGCCTCCGATGATGACCGTCGCCGAGTTGGTGCCCGACCGGGCGCAGTGCGAGGTCCTCATGGGGGTCCTCACACGGCTCGGGATGTCGCAGGCCGAGGCCACCCCGTGATCGCCGCGTTGTGGATGTGGGTCCGAGGTGAGGTGGACGATCGACACGGCCAGGCGGCCGCGTTCGGGTACAGCAAGGGCACCGTCGTGCTCCCGCTCGCGTTCATGGTCGCCGGGCTGATCGAGGCGGTGGCCATCCACCTGCTGGTGCCGTGGCAGTGGCTGCGCGTGACGCTGCTGATCGCGACGGTCGGCTCCCTCGTCGCGGTCGTCGGCTGGCTCGCCGGGCGAGCGGTGCATCCGCACCTGGTCACCGCGGACGAGCTCGTCCTGCGATCGGGGTCGGCGGTCGTGGCGACCGTCGATCTGGCCGAGATCGGCTCAACGCGGCTGATCAGGCGGTTCGACCGCACCGACGAAGAAGTACGCGACGGCCGCCTGTATCTACCCGGCCCCGACGGCACGGTTCTCGACATCGACTTTCGAAGCGGTGTCCCGGTCACCTTCCGCCGCGACGAACCGACGGTGATCACGGGAGTGAGCCTGCATGTCGACGATCCGCGGGCAATGCTCGAGCGGCTCGGCGCCGTGACGACCTGACCGGTTGGCGTAGCAAGGAATACCACTCGTGCAGTCCAGCGATGGTGAAGTGGCTCTTTATTGCCGGTCCAGTTGTTGGGGAGACTGGCCACCATGCTCACCCGCCTGCCCTCCCGTCTCGCCGCACTCTTCGTCGGCCTCTGGCTATACGGTTTCTCGATGGCGCTGATGGTCGTCGCCGGGCTCGGGCTCGACCCCTGGGACGTGTTTCACCAGGGTGTGGCGCAGCGGACGTCGCTGAGCTTCGGCACGGTCACCGCTCTGACCGGTGCCGCGGTGCTGCTGCTCTGGATCCCGATCCGCCAGCGCCCCGGCTTCGGCACGGTCGCGAACGTCGTGGTGATCGCGGTGTCGGTGGATACCTCGCTGGCCCTGCTCCCCGAGCTGGACGCGATGGCCACCCGGATTCCGGTGATGCTGTTCGCGGTCGTCCTCAATGCGTTCGCGGCGGCGCTCTACATCGGTGCCGGGCTCGGCCCCGGGCCGCGGGACGGGTTGATGACCGGGCTGGTCGCGCGCACCGGGCTGTCGGTGCGGTTGGTCCGCACCGGACTCGAGGTGGCCGTGCTGGCGAGCGGCTGGATGCTCGGCGGCACCGTCGGGGTGGGCACCGTCGTCTACGCGCTCGGCATCGGGCCCCTGATCCAGCTGATGATGGGCCTTCTGAACCGGCTCGGTCCGATCCGGGGCGGCGGCGGTGCGGCACCGGCGATGTCGGTGCCCTCCGTCGCGCGCGAGGATTGCCCGGCCCGTTGACCTGCGCGGCAACCGGGACCGGCGACACGCAACCCGGTCCTGACGCGTGCGCCGCGAGCGGGTAGGTCAAGATGGGCGTCGTGTCCGAACTTGATCCCGATCTGCTCATCGATTTCGACGACGTGCTCATCCGCCGTGGCGGTGTGACCCTGGTCGGCCCCGTGACGTGGAAGGTGGAGCTCGACGAGAAGTGGGTTGTGCTCGGGCCCAACGGCGCGGGCAAGACCTCGCTGCTGCGGATCGCGGCCGCCGAGGTGCACCCGACGTCGGGCAAGGCCCACCTGCTCGGGGAGGTCCTCGGCCGCGTCGACGTCACCGAGCTGCGACCGCGGATCGGGCTCTCGTCCTCCTCGCTCGCGCACCGGGTGCCCGCCGACGAGGTGGTGCGCGACCTGGTGGTCTCGGCCGGCTACGCCGTGCTGGGCCGGTGGCGGGAACGCTACGAGGAGATGGACACCACCCGCGCGGTGGAGATGCTCGAGAGCCTGGGCGCCGAGCACCTGGCGAACCGCACCTACGGCACGCTGTCGGAGGGGGAGCGCAAGCGCGTGCTGATCGCGCGGGCCCTGATGACCGATCCGGAGCTGCTGCTGCTCGACGAGCCGGCGGCCGGGCTGGACCTGGGTGGGCGCGAGGAGCTCGTCGCGCGGCTCTCGGACCTGGCCGCCGACCCGGACGCGCCCGCGACCGTGCTCATCACCCACCACGTCGAGGAGATCCCGCCGGGCTTCACGCACGCCCTGCTGCTCAAGGAGGGCGAGGTCGTCTCGCAGGGTCTGATCGACGACGTGATCACGGCGGAGAACCTGACCCACGCGTTCAGTCAGGCGATCAGCCTGGACAAGGTCGACGGCCGGTTCTTCGCCAGGCGCACCCGGCTGCCTGGCCAGCATCGCCGCTGAGGCACCCCGCGGGAGGCCACTTTCTTGAGCCGCGCGAACTAACGGGTGCGGTGGCGTTGTAACGTCCGACACATGGCCACTTTTGAAGCACACCCCGAAGTTCCCCCGAAGGACGCCTCCACCGTCATCCTGGTGCGCGACTCCGAGTCCGGGCCCGAGGTGTTCCTGCTCCGGCGCGTGGGTGGGATGGCCTTCGCGGGTGGCATGACCGTGTTCCCCGGCGGCGGCGTCGACCCGCAGGACGCCGACGCGGACGTGGCCTGGACCGGACCGCCGGTCTCCTGGTGGGCCGAGCGGTTCGGCGTCGACGAGGGCAGGGCGAAGGCGCTGGTCTGTGCGGCGGTGCGGGAGACCTTCGAGGAGTGCGGCGTGCTGCTCGCCGGGCCGACCGCGGACACCGTCGTCGCGGACACCGCAGGCTACGCGCAGGCACGGAAGCAGTTGGAGGCCCGTGAGTTCTCGTTCAGCGAGTTCCTCGCCCGCGAGAACCTGGTACTGCGCGCGGATCTGCTTCGGCCGTGGGCGAATTGGATCACCCCGGTCGGCGAGGGCAGGCGCTACGACACCCGCTTCTTCGTGGCCGCGGCCCCGGCCGGTCAGATCGCGGACGGCGAGACGTCGGAGGCCGCCGAGGTCACCTGGCAGACCCCGGCGCAGGCCATCACGGACTGGATCGAGGGCCGCACCATGCTGCTCCCGCCGACCTGGAGCCAGCTGAGCGCGATCGGCGAATTTGCCACCGTCGCAGACGTTCTCGCCGCCGAGCCGGAGATCCCGGCGATCCTGCCGACGCTGTACCAGGAGGAGGACGGCTCGTGGCGGGTCCGATTCCCCGGTCAGGAGCCGTACTACGCCGCCGGGGCGCACCCGTGGGGCGAAAGGTAGCCTTCGCTTCATGGCTGAGTTTGTGACTCTCGAGGTATCCGACGGCATCGGCACCATCCGGCTCGCGCGCCCCCCGATGAACGCGCTGAACCGTCAGTTGCAGGAGGAGCTCCGGGCCGCGGCCCGCGAGGCCACCGTCAACGCCGACGTCAAGGCGGTCATCGTGTACGGCGGCGAGAAGGTGTTCGCGGCGGGCGCGGACATCAAGGAGATGGCGGAGATGTCCTTCGCCGAGATGAGCCCGGTCGCGGGAGACCTGCAGTCGGCGCTCGGCTGCATCTCCGAGATCCCGAAGCCGACCGTCGCCGCGATCACCGGCTACGCCCTCGGCGGCGGCCTGGAGATCGCGCTCGGCGCGGATCGCCGGATCGCGGGCGACAACGCCAAGGTCGGCGTCCCCGAGGTGCTGCTCGGCGTGATCCCCGGTGGCGGCGGCACCCAGCGCCTTGCCCGCCTCATCGGCCCCAGTAAGGCCAAGGACCTGGTGTTCACCGGACGCTTCGTCGGCGCCGAGGAGGCCCTCGCGATCGGCCTCATCGACGAGATGGTCGCCCCCGACGAGGTCTACAACGCGGCCCGCAAGTGGGCCTCGCAGTTCGTGGGCGCCGCGAGCCGCGCCCTTGCCGCGGCCAAGGCGTCCATCGATCAGGGCCTCGACACGGACCTGAACACCGGGCTCAAGATCGAGGCACAGCAGTTCGCGCAGCTCTTCGCGACCGAGGACCGGACGATCGGCATGGAGTCCTTCGTGGCGAACGGCCCGGGTAAGGCGCAGTTCACGGGCAAGTAGTGGCCCGGATTTCACCGCAAAACTAGAACCTGTTCACACTCCTTACTACCCGGTAGGCTCTCACCCATGACTGCAAGCCCGAAGGACGGGATGGATCCCGCGCCGAACCCGCACGCCACGGCCGAAGAGGTCGAAGCCGCGCTCAAGGACACCAAGCTCGCCCAGGTCCTGTACCACGACTGGGAGGCCGAGACGTACGACGACAAGTGGTCGATCTCGTACGACGAGCGCTGCATCGACTACGCGCGCGGCCGGTTCGACGCGGTTGCAGGCGACCAGCCCCTGCCGTACGAGCGTGCGCTCGAACTCGGCTGTGGCACCGGCTTCTTCCTGCTCAACCTGATGCAGGGCGGGGTCGCCAAGACCGGATCGGTGACCGACCTGTCGCCTGGCATGGTGAAGGTGGCGCTGCGCAATGCCGAGGGCCTCGGCCTGCCGGTCGACGGCCGTGTCGCCGACGCCGAGACCATCCCGTACGAGGACAACACCTTCGACCTCGTCGTCGGTCACGCCGTGCTGCACCACATCCCCGATGTGGAGCAGTCGCTGCGCGAGGTGCTGCGGGTGCTCAAGCCGGGCGGCCGCTTCGTCTTCGCGGGCGAGCCGACCACCATCGGCAACTTCTACGCCCGCTGGCTCGGCCGCGCGACGTGGGAGGCCACCACCAGGGTCACCAAGCTGCCGTTCCTGGCCGACTGGCGTCGCCCGCAGGCCGAGCTCGACGAGTCCTCCCGCGCCGCGGCGCTCGAGGCCGTCGTCGACCTGCACACCTTCGATCCCACCGATCTGGAGAACATGGCCAAGTCGGCGGGCGCCACCCAGGTGCACGCCGCGACCGAGGAGTTCGCCGCGGCGCTGCTCGGCTGGCCGGTCCGGACCTTCGAGGCCGCCGTGCCGCCGGAGAAGCTGGGCTGGGGCTGGGGACGGTTCGCCTTCGGTGGCTGGAAGACGCTCAGCTGGGTGGACGAGAAGGTCCTCAAGCACGTCGTGCCGCGGGGCTTCTTCTACAACGTGATGATCACCGGCGTGAAGCCCGAACCGAAGTAGTGGGATACGAGTTCACCCGGGAGGACGTGCGGTACCTGACGTCCGAGGACGGCATCGCCGCCCTCACCGAGGTGGATCGGCTCGAACTCTCGACGCGCACGCACCTGGCCGACATCGGCCGGGTGCGTGCGCGTTTTGCCGACCGGTCCGCTGTCCTGGTCGAGACGGTGCTGTTGCGGCGCAGGGCCGTCGGCAAGATCGACGGTGGCCGGGACTGGCTGTTCACCGACGACGCGCTGCAACAGACGACGCCCTCGGTGGTCGCGCGCAGGCGGGCCCACCGGGTGGCGGGCCGGGCCGTGCACGACGTCACCTGCTCGGTGGGTGCGGAACTGTCCGCCCTCGTCGGCATCGCGAGCGCGGTGATCGGCAGCGATCTCGACCCGGTGCGACTGGCGATGGCGCAACACAACGTGCCCGGCGCGACGGTCGTCCGCGCGGACGCGTTGGTGCCGTGCACCCGCGACACCGTCGTCCTCGCCGATCCGGCCAGGCGGGCGGGTGGCAGACGCAGGCACGACCCGGCCGCCCTGCAGCCACCGCTGCCGGACCTCCTGGAGGCGTACCGCGGCCGCGACCTGTCGGTGAAATGCGCCCCGGACTGGACTACGACGCGCTGGAGTGGCCAGGCGAGGTGGAGATCGTCTCGCTCGACGGGGGCGTGCGCGAGGCCTGCCTGTGGTCGCCCGGGCTCGCGGGGCGGGGGTTCGCCGTCGCGCGACCGTGCTGACCGCGGACACCGCATGGGAGCTCACCGACGCCGAACCGGACGAGATCCCCGAGCGCGGACCGGGGGAGTGGATCGTCGACCCGGACGGGGCGGTGGTGCGTGCGGGCCTGGTGCGGCACTACGCGGCCCGGCACGGGCTCTGGCAGCTCGACCCGCGGATCGCGTACCTCACCGGCGACGTGGTGCCCCCGGTGTGCGCGGGTTCCGGATCATCGAGCAGCTCAAGTACTCCGAGAAGGCGCTGCGTCAGGAGCTCGCCCGCCTCGACTGCGGGGTGGCCGAGATCCTGGTGCGCGGGGTCGACGTGGACCCTGCGGTGCTGCGCCCGAGGCTGAAGCTGCGCGGCTCGGTGTCGCTGAGTGTCGTGCTGACCCGGATCGGCCGCACCCCCGTCGCGTTCGTCTGCGCCGCGGGCGTCCGGGTCTAGCGGAGGACGAACACCTCGCCGATCAGGGTGGGGTGACGACCTCGCCGCCGGGGCCGATCGACGTGCCGACGGTGAAGCCCTCGGCACCCGGCAGGGTGTCCTGGTCGAGCGTCTCGCCGGTATCGGTGTCGAAGGTGAGCACCGCCAGACCGGTGTCGCCCTCGCGCACGACGGTGTAGCCGGTCGAGCCGCCGGTCTGCGCGGGGACGCCGAGCTGGACGATGTCCTTTCGCTCCCACAGCAACTCGGCGTGGTCGCCCTTGTCCTCGAGGGCGAGCAGGCGGCCCTTGTCAGAGCCGGACGGGATGATCAGGCCGTCCGCGGCGACGGTGGGGCTGCCCGCGGCGGCGAACCCGAGGTCGTGGCTCCAGCGGGGCTCACCGGTCTCGGCATCGAGCGCCCACAGCGTGCCCGCGCTGTCGTTCGCGTACAGCGTCGTCCCGTCGGCGGAGATCACCGGGCTGGACGTCACGCCGCCGGGCAGCGCGTCGGAGGACCAGTCCTCGCTGATGCGGCCGTCGGCGTAGCGCAGGCCGACCAGTTCGGTGTGCGGGCGGCCCGGTCGCCAGACGGTGACGAAGAACCTGCCGGTGGCGAGGTCGATAGCCGGGGCCGTCGAGACGGGGCACTCGGGGGCGCCGAAGAAGCACTGCTCGAGTCCCTGCGCGGCCGGCGGCAGCGGGACGTTCTGGGCGACGTCGTAGGTCGGGGTCGGGATCAGCTGGTACGACGGCACGATCTCCTTGCCGGTCTGGGTGCTGAGCACCGAGACGACGCCGAAATGCGTGACGAACAGTAGGTTTCCGTCGGCGGTGAACTGGGCGGACAGCGGCGTCCCGCTCACGACGGTGCGCCAGCGCAGCTGACCGTGCTCGTTGAAGGAGTTCATGGCGCCGTCCTCGCCGACGTACACGTTCGTGACGCGGTCGACGAGCGGGGTCGAGACCGCGACGCCGGGGCCGAGCCGGTTGCACCAGCGCTTGCGGCCGGTCTCGATCTCGAACGAGAAGAGGTTGCAGCCGTTCTCGCTGCGCGAGGTGACGAAGATCTGGCCGTTCGACGCGACCGAGGCGGCCGTCGCGGTCGGTGCGCCGATCGGGCGCGACCAGTCGAAGGAGATCGACCGGGCCCCCTCGACGGGGCTGGTGCCGCTGTTGCGGGCGTCCGCGTGCATGGCGGGCCATCCGCTCGGTGCGTAGGCGTCGTCGAGCGGTGGTGCGCTGCTGCAGCCGCCGATGATCAGCGCCGAAACTGCCGTCAGCGACACCGCTGCCGACCGGAGAACACGCCGCATTCAACACTCCTCGTGTGGATTTCGCTCGGTGCAGACTATCCGGCCGAGTACCGCGGGGTGTGAACCCGCCCCGTCGCAGAATGCGGATCGACTATCCGTTGAACGCAGGACAATGGGTGTTCCGATCGCCGGTCGCGGTCCGCGGGCGAAATGTGAGTCGTTCAGAATTCAATGGGCGGCCTGATCACAAGCGTCCAATTGTGCCGCGATGAAGCAGGTCGAGGGCCTCCTGTGATTGGACCGTTATTTCGGTACGTTCCGTATCGAATTGCGATAATTAGCCGACGGAACCGCACAATTCCGGTCGCAATTGTGTTTGAATGGCGACATGGACGGGCCAGGGGGTGGAGATTTGAGTGCGCCGCGGCGATCGCCGCGCGTCGACGCGAACGACAATCACCTGCTCGGCACGCCTCAGGCGGGGGTGGTGATCGTCGTCGGCCTGATCGTCGGCGCCGCGACGCTGATCGGCGTGATGACGAACTCCCTGCTCGCGGTCATCGTGGTCGCGGTGACGGCGGCGCTGGTCGCGGCGCTGCTGGGAGGCGGCGGATGGCTCGGTGGGGGCGGCGGAGTGGGCCGTCGCGGAGCTCACATTCGCTGACCGTAGGCTGCATGGCATGACCAGCATGTGGGGCGCACCGTTGCGCACGAGGTGGCGGGGATCACGTCGGACCGACAGCGAGCAGGCGAAGTTCCTGACCCGTGATTCCCTGCGATGGGTGCTCGAGAACAAGGCGTACACGCCCTGGTACCTGGTGCGCTACTACCGGCTGGCCAAGTTCAAGCTCGCGAACCCGCACGTGATCCTGCGCGGCATGGTCTTCCTCGGCAAGAACGTGGAGATCCACTCGACGCCCGAGCTGTCGCGGCTCGAGATCGGCCGCTGGGTGCACATCGGCGACGGCAACGCGATCCGCTGCCACGAGGGTTCCCTGCGCATCGGCGACAAGGTGGTCTTCGGCAAGGACAACGTCGTCAACACCTACCTCGACATCGAGATCGGCGCCTCCACCCTCGTCGCCGACTGGTGCTACATCTGCGATTTCGACCATCGGATGGACGACGTCAACGTCCCGATCAAGGACCAGGGCATCGTGAAGGGTCCGGTTCGGATCGGTCCGGACACCTGGATCGCCGCCAAGGTGACCGTGCTGCGGAACACGATCGTCGGGCGCGGCTGCGTGCTCGGCGCGCACGCGGTGGTCAAGGGCCAGATCCCGGACTACAGCATCGCGGTCGGCGCGCCCGTCAAGGTCGTCAAGAACCGCAAGGAGGCGTGGGAGGCCGGCGCGGCCGAGCGGGCCAAGTACATCGCCGCCCTCGAGGACATCGAGCGCAAGAAGGCCGCAGCAGCACGCTGAGGCGCTGCGCGCCTGTGCGCGGTTGAGGAGTCCCTGGACTCGTCAACCGCGCACAGGCGGCGGAGCCGCCTACCGGCCGGGGAGTGGCCGCTGGGGGATGTCGGGGCGTGCCAACGGGTGTCGCACCCGTCGCTTGGCGCTCAGGTAGACCTGCGCGGTGTCGAGCGCGACGCTGTGCCAGTCGAAGTCGGCGGTGAGCCGTTCGCGGGCCGCCTCGGCCCGGCGCTGCGCGGCCGCGGGGTCGTCGAGCACCTCGCGCACAGCCGACGTCAGTCCCTCGACGTCGCCGGGCAGGAACGACATGCCGGTGACGCCGTCCACCACTGCCTCGCCGAGCCCGCCTGCGGTGGAGGTGACCAGCGGGGTGCCCGCCGCCGCCGCCTCGAGCGCGATGATGCCGAACGGCTCGTACCGGCTGGGCAGCACGATCGCGTCCGCCGCGTGCAGCCAGCCCAGCAGCTCGGTGTGGTCGAGACTGCCGAGGAAGGCGACCGAGCGCAGGACCCGGTTGGAGCGGGCCTCCTGCTGCAGCCACTCGAACTGGGTGCCCTCGCCCGCGACGGCCAGCGTGGTGCCCGGGTGGCTGCGACGGATCCGGGGCAGCGCGGCGATGATGTCCTGCACGCCCTTCTCGTACTCGAGCCTGCCGACGAACAGCAGCCGCGGCGGGCCGGACCGCGGCGCGCGCTGCCGGTAGTTCCAGGTGGTGACGTCGATCCCGTTGCGGATCACCGTGATCGGCGGCAACTGCGGACCGTAGAGCTCGGTGACCTCATCCTCCATCGAAGCGGAGCAGGTGATGATCGCGTCCGACTCGTTGGCCAGCCACCACTCCACGGAGTGCACCTGACGGTTGATGGTCCCGGAGATCCAGCCGCTGTGCCTGCCTGCCTCGGTGGCGTGCAGCGTGGACACCAGCGGCACGTCGAAGTACTCGGCCAGCGCGATCGCGGGGTGCGCGACCAGCCAGTCGTGCGCGTGCACGACGTCGGGCTGCCAGCCGTCGCCTAGCCCTGGCTTGCCGAGCGCGACGCCCGCGCGCACCATGGCGTGCCCCATCGCGAGGGTCCACGCCAGCATGTCCTCGCCGAACACGAAGTGCGCCGGGTCCTCGGCGACCGCCACAACCAGCACGCCCTCCGAGATGTGGGTGATGGTCGGGTGGGTGGACGCGTCGGTGCCGGTGGGGCGCCGCGAGAGCACGACCACCTCGTGGCCTGCCTGCACCAGCTCGGTGGCCAGGTGGTGCACGTGCCTGCCGAGCCCGCCGACCACCACCGGCGGGTACTCCCAGGAGACCATCAGGACCTTCATGCGGGACCACCGATCGCGTCGTCGGGGAGTCGCCGGGCGTCCAGCGAGGGGAACAGCCCGTCGGCGTGGTTCCAGCCGTCGGCCAGCTGCCGCGCCCGGTCCAGGTGTCCCGCGGCGACGGCGCCCGCGATCTCCCTGGTGGCGTGGGCGTGCAGGTGCGCACGGTCACGGGCGTACCCTGCGGCGGAGTCCTTGCTGACCATGAACGCCCAGTCGCTCTGCACGGTCATGATGGCCTCGCGCAGGATCTGGTCGTTGACCCGATCGCGCAGCTCCGGCCGACCGGGCGCGCGCTGCGCCCCTCGGGCCTTGTCCACCGCGTCCAGCGCGGTCTGCACGACCTCGGTGTTCAGCTGGACCAGATCGGAGACCTGATCGCCGGCCCAGACCCGCCAGTCCTTGCCGCTGCCCCAGGAGGAGTCGGCGAGCTGGACGGGTTCGCCGACGAAGCCTGCCGCCCTGGCATCGGAGAGGGTGCCGACCGGGATGCCCGCCTCCGGCAGCGCGCGAAGGACCTTCTCCAGCCACTGCGGACCCTCGAACCACCAGTGTCCGAACAGTTCGGTGTCGAAGGCGGCCACCACGAGCGCGGGCCTGCCGATGCGTTCGCTCTCCGAGCGCATCCGGGACCTCACGGTGTCGACGAAGTCCGCGACGTGCCGGTCGATGGCGGCGGCCGCGAGCTCGGGGTCGTACGGCGCCTTGTCCTTCGAGTCGACGGTGCGGCCGGTGACCCGTGCGGGCTTGAGTCCCGTGTCGTGGTCGTATGTGTGGAAGTCGCGGTAGGCGCCGTCGCCCGGGTAGCCCGACTTCGGCGACCACACCCGGTACGAGACCTGCAGGTCGCGGCCGAAGGCCACCACCTCGGATTCGCGGACCGGGCGGCCGAGGGAGGTGTCCCCGCGCAGCGACGGGCCGTCCACCATGAAGTGCTGCACGCCCGCGGCGTCGTACTCCCGTTCCATCCCGGGCGTGTAGCCGCATTCGGGTGCCCAGATCCCGGAGGGCGTTGTGCCCCAACGCGCCTTGGCGTCGGCGAGGCCCTCGCTGAGCTGGAACGAACGCAGCCGCGGATGGAGCAGCGGCTGGAACGGATGGGCCAGCGGTCCGCCGAGGAGCTCGATGGCATCGGCATCGACGAGCCCGCGCAGCACCGGCGAGCCGCCGTGCGCCCAGCGCTCCTCGAAGTCGGTCAGTGCCTCCGCGGCGAGTCGGTGCTCGCGGGCGCCGAGATCGCGGTGCGCCTGGTCGCGCATGCCAGCGGCCTCGTGGGCGCGCAGCTGCCAGTTGCCCAGCCAGTGGTGCATCCCGGCCAGGCAGTGCGGGTCGTCGAGCTGGGCCGCCAGCACCGGGGTGATGCCGAGGCTGAGCAGCCGGGTGCGGCCCTCCGCGGCGAGCGTGCGCAGCACGCGGGCCACGGGCAGGTAGGTGGCCGCCCAGGACTGGTAGAGCCATTCCTCGCCGACGGGCCACCTGCCGTGGTTTGCCAACCACGGCAGGTGTGAGTGCAGAACCAGGCAGAACATGCCCGGTTCCTGCGCAACTCCGGTCGGTTGGCTCACCCTGACACCGCTGGCTTCCGTGCGATGGCGACCAGGTCCAGGCTGGCGTCGATGTCGGGCTCGGTGAGCGCGAAGTCGTCCACGGTGATGGCCTCGACGTCTGCGACGAGGTCCGCAGGCCACGGCTCGCCCGCCAGCGCGCGATCGATCTGGGCGTCGATGAACGAGCCGCCGTGCTTCGCGTCGAGCTCGCGCAGACGGGGGCCGTGGTGCACGCCGGTCATCAGGTCGACGACGAAGCCGGCCTCCTCGAGGAGCTCGGTCATCTCGGCGGCGTTGAGCTCGCGGGTGTGGAACGGGTTGAGCGGGGTGTCCCGGCCGGGGGAGAAGGTGATCCGGTTCGGCGTGCTGATCAGCAGCTCGCCGCCGGGGGTGAGCACGCGGAAGCACTCGGCCAGGAACTGGGCCTGGTCCCACAGGTGCTCGATCACCTGGAAGTTGACCACGATCCCGACGCTGGCGTCCGGCAGCGGGAGGTCTGCGAGGTTGCCCTGGCGCATGTCGATGCGCGGGTAGCGGGCCCGCACGTGCTCGACGGCGGAGGTGTCGTAGTCGAGCCCGATGACCTTCTCGGCGACATCGGCAATCATGTTGGCGCCGTAGCCTTCTCCGGACCCGGCCTCGAGGACGACGCGGCCGGCGCAGCGCTCGAGCAGCTGTCGGTACACCACCTCGTGACGGCGGAACCAGTAGTTCTCCTCGGGCACGCCGGGGACGGTGCGCTCGCCGGTCAGCGGCAGGGTCGCTTCGCTCGGCTGCGGGGTCGCCTCGGCAGCCGTCGGGTTGTGTTCGGCGTCGACGGACATGGCCGGGGTCGAGACAGATGAATCGCTCACCGTTGGGAGGTTAGTGCCCTCGGTGTCAGAACTGGTCGGGGTGGTCCACATCACAGGCATGAATGATCCTCCTGGCCGTTATGGTGGACGAGGTTTCCCACCCAAGTTACTAGCGGGTAACTTAACATGGGGTAATCTGACGCACACCCGACGTGCGAACGAGACGGTTACGCGAGCGCTCCTCCTCGACGTGGAGCTGCTCTCGATCATCAGGCAGAAATACACAGGAGGTCGACGAAGACCCATGACGAACATCGTCGTTTTGATCAAGCAGGTTCCTGACACCTGGTCCGAGCGCAAGCTCACCGATGGTGACTTCACGCTGGACCGCGAGGCCGCGGACGCCGTGCTCGACGAGATCAACGAGCGCGCGGTCGAGGAGGCCCTGCTCATCAAGGAGGCGCAGGGGGCGAGGTGACCGTGCTGTCCGCCGGCCCGGACCGCGCCACCGATGCCATCCGCAAGGCGCTGTCCATGGGTGCCGACAAGGCCGTTCACATCAACGACCCGGCTCTGCACGGCTCCGACGCCATCCAGACCGGCTGGACCCTGGCCGCCGCGCTTGGCCAGATCGGCTTCGAGAACGATGAGCCGGCCGACCTGATCATCGCAGGCAACGAGGCCACCGACGGCCGCGTCGGCGCCGTTCCGGCCATCATCGCCGAGTACCTCGGCATCCCGCAGCTCACCCAGCTGCGCAAGCTCACCGTCGCCGACGGCAAGGTCACCGGCGAGCGCGAGACCGACGAGGGCATCTTCGGCCTCGAGGCCTCGCTGCCCGCCATCGTCTCGGTCACCGAGAAGATCAACGAGCCGCGCTTCCCGTCCTTCAAGGGCATCATGGCCGCGAAGAAGAAGGAAGTCTCGGTCCTCACCCTCGCCGACCTCGGCGTCGACCCGGAGACCGTTGGCGTCGCGAACGCGGGCACCACCGTCACCGCGTCCACCCCCAAGCCCCCGCGTACCGCTGGTGAGCGCGTCACCGACGAGGGCGATGGCGGCAGCAAGATCGCCGCTTACCTCGTCGGCCAGAAGATCATCTGATCGCGCCCCTCAACCAGCAGACCCACACGTAGGAGAAGACAGCAATGGCAGAAGTACTTGTGCTCGTCGAGCACGCCGAGGGTGCGCTCAAGAAGGTCAGCACCGAGCTCATCACCGCAGCGCGCGCGCTCGGTGAGCCGGCCGCGGTCGTCGCGGGCCCGGCCGGAACCGCGGCCAAGCTCGCCGAGGCGCTGGCTGCCGCGGGCGCCGCGAAGATCTACGTCGCCGAGTCCGATGACATCGACGGCTACCTGATCACCCCGAAGGTCGACGTCCTCGCCGCCCTGGTCGAGACCGCAGGACCGGCCGCCGTGATCACCGCCGCCACCACCGAGGGCAAAGAGGTCTCCGGACGTCTGGCCGCTCGGATCGGTTCCGGCCTGCTCAGCGACGTCATCGAGGTCAAGGCCGACGGCAGCGCCGTGCACTCGATCTTCGGTGGCGCGTTCACCGTCGAGGCCAAGGCCAACGGCGAGGTCCCGGTCATCTCGGTTCGCCCGGGTGCCGTCGAGGCCCAGCCGCAGGCCGGTGCCGCCGAGCAGGTCACCGTCGAGGTGCCGGCTCAGGACGAGAGCGCCGTCAAGGTGACCTCGCGCAACCCGATCGTCGGCGGCGACCGCCCCGAGCTCACCGAGGCGTCGGTCGTCGTCTCCGGTGGCCGTGGCGTCGGCAGCGCCGACAAGTTCAGCGTGGTCGAGGAGCTCGCCGACTCGCTCGGCGCCGCGGTCGGTGCCTCGCGTGCCGCCGTGGACTCGGGCTACTACCCGGGCCAGTTCCAGGTCGGTCAGACCGGTAAGACGGTCTCCCCGCAGCTGTACATCGCGCTCGGCATCTCCGGCGCCATCCAGCACCGCGCAGGCATGCAGACGTCGAAGACCATCGTCGCAGTGAACAAGGACGAAGAGGCCCCGATCTTCGAGATCGCGGACTACGGCGTCGTCGGCGACCTGTTCAATGTCGCACCGCAGCTCACCGAGGCGGTCAAGGCTCACAAGGGCTGATTTCGCTTCACTGTCGGCGGCCCCGTTCCCTGTTGGGAGCGGGGCCGCCGTCGTTCGTCCAGCTCGCCCGCCCGGATTACGGCGCGGCCAGTGCGGGCTCCTGAATCATGGCTGCGACCCGGCCAGGAGGTCGATGGTTCGCTGCTGCTCCTGGCTCGTCCCGAAGGGGGCGGCCATGAACTCGGTGACACCGGCGTCGGCGAGGCGCTGGACTTCGCGGAGAACGGTGCCCTCGTCTCCGACGATGGCGACGTCTTGCGGCCCCGCGACGCCTTCGCGATCGAGGACCGCGCGGTATTCGGGAACCTGGCCGGCCAGGCCGAACGCCGCCGCGATGCGCGCACGCACGGCGGACTCGTCATTGGTCACGCACACCGGCAGGCCGGCGACCACCCGCGGAGCCGATCGGCCCGCGGTCCGCGCGGCGGCGCTGACCGTGGGGACGATGTGATCGCACAGTGTGTTGGGGCCGGTCATCCAGGTCACGGTGCCGTCGGTGAGCTCGCCCGCCAGCCGCAGCATCGCCGGGCCCATCGCGGCGAGGAGGACGGTGGGCGGCTGCGCGCCCGGCACGGTCACGGCGCCGACGGCGCGCGTCGTCTCGCCCTGATAGCTCACGGTCTCGCCGTGCAGGAGGGGGTCGAGCGCGGAGAGGTACTCGCGCATTCGATGGACGGGGCGGTCGTGGGGCAGCCCGAACATTCCGTCAACCATGGTGGCAATGCCTGCGCCGATTCCCAGCGTCAGCCTGTTGTCGGTGGCGGCTTGAACGGTCAGTGCGTGGCTGGCCAACACCAGCGGGTGTCGCTGGGGCGTGGGGACGACGGCGGTCCCCAGCCCGATCCCCGGAACCGAGCCGCCCGCGACTGCGAGGGTGGTCAGCGCGTCCATGCCGAATGCCTGCGCGGCCCACGCTGTGGTGAAGCCTGCGTCGGCGGCTGTGCTCACCTGGCCGACGACCTCGGCCAGCGGCGCCGTGCCCCGGATGTCTCCGATCGCGATTCCGATTTTCATCCGAACTGGCCTCTCGCTCGTACTCGGGTCCCGGTCGATCGACCGACGCCCCGCTTTATCGGAGAGGTTCTCCGCTTGGGGTCTGTGTAGGATATGGAGAACTTCTCCGATTAGGCAAGTGCGGTATGACCTCGACGCAGACAGACCCGACAAGCCAGCCGCAGCGGCGGATGCGCTCCGACGCCCGCGACAACCGCGAACGCATTCTGAAGGCCGCGAAGGCAGTCTTCGCCGAACGCGGGACGGCCTCGTCTCTCAACGAGATCGCCCGACGCGCCAATGTCGGGCCGGGCACGCTCTACCGTCACTTTCCGACCCTGCAGGATCTTCTCGTCGCGATCATCGGCGACGACGTCGACGTGCTCTGCGCCACCGGCCGCGACCTCCTGACCCACCGCTCGCCGGATGAGGCGCTCCGCATCTGGCTGCGGGCCGTCGCGCTGCACGCCACCGCCATGAACGGACTCGTGGCAACCCAGATGGCCGCTGACCTCGGGACCGGGCACGGCACCGCTCTGGCCGGCTGTCACGACGCGATCACCGCCGTCGGGTCGGAGCTGCTCACAAGGGCCAAAGAGCACGGCGGCATTGCCGAGCAGACCGATGTCGTCGACCTGTTGAAACTTGCCACGGCGATCGCCTGGGCCAGCGAGCAGGCGCCCGAGGACGTCGGGCTCCTGGACCGGCTCCTCGCACTTGCCATCACCCGCTCCTGACGCAGAGTGCCTGCCGCGGTGGGCCCGGGACCGTGTTCACCGAAGCTGCATCGACACGACACCGACCTGATGCCGGGAGGCCGCCCGGCTCGGTGACCCTTCGGGCATGACGACAACGCCGGTCCTCATCAACGATTTCCCGAGCGTCACCACCGTCCCCAGATACACCCTGCTGCTGTCCTCGGACCGCGAGCACCGGATCGCAGCGCAGCGGCTGCGATACCGGGTGTTCGCGGCCGAACCGGGCTTCGAAGGCGCGGTCCGCGGCATCTCCGACGGTCTCGACGCCGACCACTTCGACGAGTATTGCGATCACCTGCTGGTGCGCGACGAGCTGGCCGACGAGGTCGTCGGCTGCTACCGGATGCTGACCCCGGACGCCGCGATCGCCGCGGGCGGGCTCTACACCGCCACCGAGTTCGACCTCTCCGCGCTCGACCCGCTCCGCCCACAGCTCGTCGAGATGGGCCGAGCCTGCGTGCACCCCGATCACCGCTCCGGTTCGGTGCTGGGCCTGATGTGGGCGGGCATCCTCAACTACCTGGAGCTCACCGGCTACCGCTGGGCCATGGGATGCGTGTCGGTGCCGATGCAGGCGCGGCCGAGTGACCTGCCTGGCGCGAACGTGCGCGGGGTCCGCGACCGACTGCTCGACGCCCACGCCACCGCCAAGGACCTCCGCGTGCACCCGCTGCGGCCGGTGCCCGGCCTGGACGAGATCACGGCCCCCGCTCGCACGGTGCTGCCCCCGCTGCTGCGCGGGTACCTGCGCCTTGGCGCCTCGATCTGCGGCGAGCCCGCCCACGACCCCGACTTCGGTGTCGCCGACTTCGTGGCCCTGCTAGGCATGGCAGAGGCCGACGAGCGCTACCTGAGCCGGCTGCGGTCGGCCGCCGCCGCCGTCCCGATGATCGTCCGATGACGCACGACTGGATGCCCTCGAGCCCCTGCGGCGACGGCTGCCTGCCCACCGCGGCGGAGCGGGCCAGCCTGGCCCGGGTGGCCGCGCGCTGCGCGATGCTCGCGGCGATGCTGCTCTCGCTTCCCGTCCTGCTGGCGGGTGGGGTCCTGCCGGGATCCTGGCGCCGCTCGCTGCAGCGCGGCTATTCGCGGGCCGCGCTGCGCGGGCTGGGAGTGCGGCTGCGCGTCCGCGATGAGCGCGGCCTCGACCTCGATCCGGGGGAACGGGGCGTGCTGGTGGTGGCCGGGCACGTCTCCTGGGCCGATGTGCTCGTGCTCTGCGCGCTCGGGCCCGCCGACTTCGTGGCCAGGGCGGACCTGCTGGACTGGCCGCTGCTCGGGACCCTGGCGCGGCGGATGCGGATTATCCCGATCGACCGGGCGCGGCTGTCCGAGCTGCCCGGCGCGGTCGACGAGGCGGCGGAGCGGCTGCGGGCAGGTGGGCGGGTGGTGGCCTTCCCGGAGGGCACCACCTGGTGCGGGCGGGCCTACGGCAGCTTCCGTCCAGCCCTGTTCCAGTCCGCGGTCCAGGCAGGCGCGCTGGTGCAGCCCGTCGGGATCAGGTACTGCACGCCGGACGGACGGCTGGACACCACGGCCTGCTTCGTCGGGGACCAGACGCTGGCCGCGTCGCTGCGACGGACGGTCGGGCTGCGCAGGCTCGACGTGGAGGTGCTGCTCGCGCCCCTGGAGGAGCCGGGCGCCGACCGCAGGGAGCTGGCGCGGCGCTGCGAGCGGGCGGCTCGCGAGATCCTCGGCGCGGACCTGACCGTGCAGGACATCCTCGACGGCATGGAGGAGCGTCAGACCACAGCGGCGTGAGCGCGCCTACCAGCACAGTCGCGGTCGCAGCGGCCCCAGGGGGACGGGCTATCCTGGTCAGGTCATGACAACGCCCCACCCGAGCGCCTCCAACCGCAGTGATGCCACCCTGCGGTCCAGCGCGCCATCCCAGGTCTACCTCGATCACGCCGCGACGACACCGATGCTGCCCGAGGCCATCGAGTCGATGACCGCGGTGCTCGCCACGGTCGGCAACGCGTCCTCGCTGCACGGCTCGGGCCGCGCGGCCCGCCGCCGGGTGGAGGAGGCGCGGGAGTCCATCGCGGCCGACCTGGGCGCGCGGCCGTCGGAGGTCATCTTCACCTCCGGGGGAACCGAGAGCGACAACCTGGCAGTCAAGGGCATCTACTGGGCCCGCCGCGACGCCGACCCGAGCCGCCGCAGGATCATCGCCGGCGCCGTCGAGCACCACGCCGTGCTCGACGCGGTCGAGTGGCTGGTGGAACACGAGGGCGCCGAGGTGACGTGGCTGCCGGTGGACCGGCATGGCCGCATCGACCCCGATGCGTTGCGCGTCGAGCTGGCCGCCGTCGCCGACGAGGTCGCGCTCGTCACCGTCATGTGGGCGAACAACGAGGTCGGTTCGATCATGTCGATCGCCGCACTCGCCGCCGTCGCCACCGAGTTCGGGGTCCCGATCCACAGCGACGCGGTGCAGGCCGTGGCGCAGCTGCCGGTGGACTTCGCGGCCAGCGGGCTCTCCGCCCTGAGCATCGCCGCACACAAGTTCGGCGGGCCGCAGGGCGCAGGAGCGCTGCTGCTCGGCCGCCAGGTGCCGTGCGTGCCGCTGCTGCACGGCGGCGGCCACGAGCGCGACCTTCGGGCGGGCACCCTGGACACCGCCGCGGTGGTGTCGATGGCCACCGCCCTGCGGAAGACCGTGTCGGACATGGATTCCCGCTCCGCCGAGCTGGTCAGGCTGCGCGAGCGGCTGATCGCCGGGGTGAGCGCGGCTGTGCCATCCGCGGTGCTGAACGGGCCGGTGGGCGATCAGCGACTGCCCGGCAACGCGCACTTCACCTTTCCCGGCTGCGAGGGTGATTCGCTGCTGATGCTGCTCGACGCGGCGGGGATCGAGTGCTCGACCGGGTCGGCGTGCACTGCCGGGGTCGCCAGCGCCAGTCACGTGCTCATCGCGATGGGCGTCGACCCGACCATCGCGCGCGGGTCACTGCGGTTCTCGTTGGGACACACCTCGACCGATTCCGATGTCGATGCGTTGATCGCGGCGCTGCCGCAGGTGGTCGAGCGGGCCAGGATGGCAGGCCTTGCGGGCGCCGGGGCCAGGGGAGGGGCACGCTGATGCGGGTACTGGCGGCGATGAGCGGCGGAGTGGACTCCGCGGTGGCGGCGGCGCGTGCGGTGGCCGCAGGACACGAGGTGGTGGGCGTGCACCTGGCGCTGTCCACCGCGCCGGGGACCCTGCGCACCGGTTCGCGTGGCTGCTGCTCCAAGGAGGACGCCGGGGACGCGCGCCGCGCCGCCGACATCCTCGGGATCCCCTTCTATGTCTGGGATTTCGCGGACCGCTTCAAGGAAGACGTGATCGAGGACTTCATCGAGTCCTATGCCGCAGGGGAGACGCCGAACCCCTGCCTGCGTTGCAACGAGAAGATCAAGTTCGCCGCCCTCGCGGACCGCGCGATCGCGCTCGGTTTCGATGCGGTCGCGACGGGTCACTATGCGCGCCTGGAGGACGGCGTGCTGCGACGGGCGGTCGACGCGGACAAGGACCAGTCCTATGTCCTCGGCGTACTCACCGCCGAGCAGCTCTCCCGGGCGATGTTCCCCGTCGGCGACACCCCGAAGCCGCAGATCCGGGCCGAGGCCGCCGAGCGCGGGCTCGCGGTCGCGGACAAGCCCGACAGCCACGACATCTGCTTCATCCCGTCCGGGGACACCCGGGCCTTCCTCGGTGCCAAGATCGGGGTCCGGCCCGGCAAGGTCGTCGACGCGGACTCCGGTGAGGTGCTCGCCGATCACGAGGGCGTGCACGGCTTCACCATCGGCCAGCGCAAGGGACTGGGCGTGCAGGGCCCGGCTGCCGACGGCAAGCCGCGCTACGTCACCGCCATCGAACCCGAGACCGGCACCGTCACCGTCGGCTCGGCCGAGCGCCTGCAGGTCTGGTCGATCGCGGCGGAGCGCGCGATCTGGACCTCCGGCGCGGCGCCGCAGGGAGCGATCGAGTGCGTGGTGCAGGTCAGGGCGCACGGCGGACTGGCCGAGGCCGTGGTCGTGCCCGTCGACGGCGGTCTGGACGTGCAGCTGCGCGAGCCGCTGACCGGCGTGGCAAGGGGACAGGCCGTCGTGCTGTACCGGCCGGACCCCGCGGGCGACGAGGTCCTCGGTAGCGGCACCATCGTCGGCACCGGCGCGGACCGTCGGTGACGGCACCGTCCATCCCGGTCGGTGTCGCGACCGGCGTCGGT
Organism: Rhodococcus sp. MTM3W5.2; assembly: GCF_001984015.1. Taxonomy (NCBI): domain Bacteria; kingdom Bacillati; phylum Actinomycetota; class Actinomycetes; order Mycobacteriales; family Nocardiaceae; genus Rhodococcus; species Rhodococcus sp. MTM3W5.2. The sequence goes on from NZ_CP019572.1 coordinate 1,981,287, forward strand.
TCCTGGCCCGGTATCGATCCGCGGGAGGCCGCCGCCATCGTGGTTGGCGAGCTGCCCGCGCTGCCGCACCTGGTCGAACTGCCCGACCGCGGCGTCGGCGCAGACATGATCGGCCGCGCTGCCGCGCTGCTGATCGACCTGCCGCTGGACACCTCCACCACCGCCTACCGGCTCGCGCAGCGTCCGGGTGCGGTCACACGCCGGGCCCGCGACCTGCTCCGGCGTGACCTGGACGCGCTCGAGGAGGCCTGGGAGGTCGTCGGGCGCAGGGGCACCGATCAGCCGGTGAAGATCCAGTCCGTCGGGCCGCTGACGCTGGCCGCGCAGGTCGAGCTCTCCGGCGGGCACCGCGTGCTCACCGACGCGGGCGCGCTGCGCGACCTCGCGGAATCACTGGCCGAGGGGCTGCGCGTGCACGTCGCCGAGGTGGCTCGCAGGCTCGGCTCGCCTGTCGTGGTGCAGCTCGACGAGCCCGGACTGCCCGCGGTGCTGGCCGGTTCGCTGGCAGGCGTCTCGATCCTGCAGACCCCCCGCGCGATGCCCGAACCGGAGGCGCTCGCCGTCCTGTCGTCGGTGATCGGCCGGCTGGAGTCGCCGGTGCTGGTGCACTCCTGCGCCGCCGGTCTGCCGCTGGGGCTGCTGCGTCGCAGCGGCGCCGCGATGATCGGACTGGACCTGAGCGAGCTGACGGTCGCGGACCTCGACGGTGTCGGCGAACTGCTCGAGGACGGCATCGCGCTGGCCCTGGGGCTGGTGCCGACCCTTGGCGCCGAGCCGGCGCCGGGCTGGCGCGAGCTCGCCCTGCCCGCGGTGACACTCGTCGACCGGCTGGGGTTCCCGCGGTCTGTGCTCGCCTCGCAGGTGACGGTGACGCCTCGATGCGGTCTCGCGGGCGCGAGCCCGGAGTGGGCGCGGACCGCGCTGCGTCGCGCCGCCGAGGTGACGAGGGCGTTCGCGGACGGCGCCGAGTTCGACTAGCCCGCAATTCGATCGGACCTGAGTTTCGGGTCGGCGGACGCGTCGGGGTCCTGCGATAGCCTTTCTGGCGTGACCGAGAACGTGGCAGCGACCTCCGACGAACGCGAAGAATGGCAGCGGCTCGCGGAGGAGGTGCGCGAGCATCAGTTCCGCTACTACGTGCGGGACTCGCCGATCATCTCCGACGGTGAGTTCGACGCCCTGCTGAACCGGCTGATCGCGCTCGAGGAGGCGCGCCCCGACCTGCGCACCCCGGACTCGCCCACCCAGCTCGTCGGCGGCGGGTTCGCCACCGAGTTCACCGCGGTGGACCACCTCGAGCGAATGCTGAGTCTGGACAACGTCTTCGACGAGGAGGAACTGCGCACCTGGGTGCGACGGGTGGAAGCCGATGCGGGCTCCGACCTGCACTACCTGTGCGAGGTGAAGATCGACGGTGTCGCGCTGAACCTGGTCTACGAGAACGGAAGGCTGGTGCGCGGCGCCACCCGCGGAGACGGCCGCACCGGCGAGGACGTCACGCTCAACGCGCGCACGATCGAGGAGATCCCGCACGTGTTGACGCCGAGCGACGAGTTCCCGATCCCGTCGCTGCTCGAGGTCCGCGGCGAGGTGTTCTTCCGGCTCGAGGATTTCGAGGCCCTCAACGCGTCCCTGGTCGCGGAGGGCAAGGCGCCGTTCGCCAATCCCCGCAACTCGGCGGCCGGGTCGCTGCGGCAGAAGAACCCGGCGGTCACGGCCAAGCGGCGGCTCGGCATGATCTGCCACGGGCTCGGCCGGATCGAGGGCTTCGCACCTGCGTCCCAGCACGACGCCTACACCGCGCTGGCGGCCTGGGGGCTGCCCGTCTCCACGCACACCGCGCGCGTCCGCGGCGTCGACGAGGTCGTGGCGAGGGTCGCGTACTGGGACGAGCACCGCCACGACGTGGAACACGAGATCGACGGCCTGGTGGTCAAGGTCGACGAGATGGCGCTGCACCGGCGGCTCGGTTCCACCTCCAGGGCCCCGCGCTGGGCCATCGCGTACAAGTACCCGCCGGAGGAGGCCACCACCCGGTTGCTCGACATCCGCGTCAGCGTCGGCCGCACCGGCCGGGTCACCCCGTTCGCCTACATGGAGCCGGTGACGGTGGCCGGATCGACCGTCTCGCTCGCGACGCTGCACAACGGGTCGGAGGTCAAGCGCAAGGGCGTGCTGATCGGCGACATGGTGGTCATCCGGAAGGCGGGCGAGGTGATCCCGGAGGTGCTCGGCCCCGTGGTCGACGTGCGCACCGGGGACGAGAGTGAGTTCGTGATGCCGACACACTGCCCCGAGTGCGGCACCGAGCTGGCGCCCGCGAAGGAGGGCGACGCGGACATCCGGTGCCCGAACCAGCGGTCCTGCCCGGCGCAGTTGCGGGAGAGGGTTTTTCACGTGTCGGGGCGTGGCGCCTTCGATATCGAGGTGCTCGGGTACGAGGCGGCGACCGAGCTGCTCAAGTCGGGAGTGATCGTCGACGAGGGCGACCTGTTCTCGCTCACCGCCGAGGACCTGATGAAGACCTCGCTGTTCACCACCAAGGCGGGCGCGCTGTCGGCGAATGGGCGCAGGCTCCTCGACAACCTGCACTCGGCCAAGGACAAGCCGCTGTGGCGGGTGCTGGTTGCGCTGTCCATCCGGCATGTCGGGCCCACCGCGGCGCGTGCGCTGGCCTCCGAATTCGGCAGCCTCGAGCGGATCGAGAACGCCTCGGTGGAGGAACTGGCTGCCGTGGACGGCGTCGGCGGCACCATCGCCGCAGCGGTCGTCGAATGGTTCGCGGTGGACTGGCATCGCGAGATCGTCGCGAAGTGGCGCGCGGCCGGGGTGTCGATGGAGGACGCCCGCGACGAGTCGATCGAGCGCAACCTCGAGGGCCTGTCGATCGTGGTCACCGGCTCGCTCGTCGGGTTCACCCGTGACGGCGCCAAGGAGGCGATCCTGATCCGCGGCGGCAAGGCCGCCGGTTCGGTGTCGAAGAAGACCGCGTTCGTGGTGGTGGGCGAGGCGCCGGGTTCCAAGCACGACAAGGCGATCGAGCTCGGGGTGCCGGTGCTCGACGAGGACGGGTTCCGGCTGCTGCTCGAGGGCGGCCCGGACGCGGTGACGCCGGCAGGTGGGGAAGGCGACGCCGACACCGCCGGATAGCAGGCACAGCGGGAGGACGACATGGGCGCGTTGATCTACTCGTCGATCTGTTCGCTCGACGGATACGTCGCGGACCGCGACGGCAATTTCGACTGGGCCATGCCGGACGACGAGGTGCACGGTTTCGTCAACGACCGCGAGCGACCGATCGGCAGCTACCTCTACGGGCGTCGTATGTACGAGGTCATGGCCGGCTGGGAGTCGGTTGCCGGCGACGCGGGCCCGGCTGCAGCGGATGACTTCGCCGAGCTGTGGCGGGCCGCCGAGAAGATCGTGTACTCGACGACCCTGCAGGCGGTGTCGACCTCCCGCACCCGGCTCGAGCGGGAGTTCGATCCCGCGGCGATCCGAGCATTGAAGGCGTCCTCGCCGCGCGACCTCTCGATCGGCGGCCCCGGACTCGCTGCCTGCGCGATCCGGGCCGGACTCGTCGACGAGTGGCAGCTGTATCTCGTCCCCGCCGTGGTGGGCGGCGGCACCCCGGCGCTGCCCGCGGACGTTCGGCTGGACCTGCGGCTCGTCGACGAGCGTCGGTTCGAGGGCGGGACGGTGTTCCTGCACTACCGAACGCGGTAGCGATCACCCCCGACAGGCGGGGCTTCCGGGAAATGCAGGCACGCCGAACCGGCAACCGACTTCGGTGACGGCGTCCATCCGCTCGACCGGATACCTGACCTCAAGCGCAGGCAGCAGCCCGCCCTGCAGGAGCGCGCTCTTGGTCGTAGGCATGGTGGCCTGGGCATCGAGCGTTCCGCGGATTCGTGCGAATTCGACGAGCTCGTCGTAGACCATCGACAGCGCCGCTTCCGTGGTCTGGTCCTCCGACTCGAGCCCGGCGAAATCCACCCCGGTCTCGTACTCGTGGCGGACCGCGTGCGGGCCCTGGTCACAGGTGGGTTTGTTCAGGTCGATGCGGAACTCCTGCCGGTCCGGCGACGGCGAGCTGATCGTGCCGGCATCGGTGCAGGCATGGTGCGAGATGCGATCACCGAGGGCGTGGATGTAGATGCCGATCCTCGCATTCCACGAGTCGCCGCCGATCCAGGAGTCGAACTGCGACGATGGCACCCCGTCGGAGATGACCTGCTCACCGGTGACATTGGTGAACGGGATCGCGACCGGGGTCTCCACGCTGTACACGCCGTTGATCTGCGCAGGCTCCGGGTCCGCGTAACAGGCTGCGCCCGTGGCATAGTCGCCGTCGGCTGAGCGATCGGTGAAGCCTCCCGTGCACAGCGGGGCGCTGCCGCCCGGCCCGGCCATGGCCCACCCTCGCACGTGCGTGAGCATGACCTCGTGTGCGGGATCGTCGACGTCGGGTCGCATCCCGTCGGGCTCGGGATCGAGCGGTCCCCGCATCGTCGGCAGGAAATGGAAGAGGAAGCCGCCGGTGGCGAAATGCGTCCGCACGAGACCGCCGATGTCCTTGGTGGTCAAGGCCGCGGCGTCGGGGACGAGTTGGCCGTTCACGTCTCGTGGCGCGAAGGTGCCCAGGTCTGTGGCCTCGTCGTACGCCGCGATCCAAAACGCATCCCGCTCCGAGAAACCGACGGTGCGGGCGATGATGTAGGTCGAGTCGGCGTGGACGAGGCTGCGCCCGCCGAGTGGCTGACGCAACGTGTACCCGTAGCGCGCGAACGCCTCGAGTCCGCAGATCGGCCCATTTGGATCGTCCAGCGGACACGACTGCGGCAAGGGTGCGCAGTTGTGCGGCGGGGCGCCGCCCTCGGAGTAGCAGATGTCCTCGGCGAAGCCGTGTGCCTGCGGGGGCGCGACAACAAACGCTGCGGCGGCCAGCGCCAGCGCCACCGTGGCCGATCTCCGAATGTGTCCATTCATCGACAAGCGCCTTTCCGGTCGCCGCGTTCATCCAGGCTAGCATCGACGCAACGGTTTCGGAGCTCGTTTCCGCAGGTCGGAGCGCTGACCGCGTCACGGGACTTGAGTCTCCCGCAGGGGGAGACGCGAGAGTGGGGACATGGACGACGACGCGCTCTACTCGATCGGTGACCTGGCCAGGCGAACCGGACTGACGGTCAAGGTCATTCGGTTCTATGCGGATCGGGGATAGTGCCCGCGACCGGCCGAAGCCCGGCCGGCTACCGGCTCTATGACGTCGACTCGGTCGCGCGGCTGGACCTCGTGCGGACGCTGCGCGAGCTGGGACTGGACCTGGCCACGATCAAGGGCGTCGTGGACCGCCAGACCTCCCTGCCCGAGGTCGCGGCGGCGCACGCGGAGGCACTGGCGGCGCAGATCCGGACACTGCGCCTGCGGCGGACGGTGTTGTCGGTGGTGGCCAAGCGCGGCTCCGGCCCGGAGGAGATGAGGCTCGTGCACAAGCTGGCCAAGCTGTCCGAGACCGAACGGCGAAGCCTGATAGGCGATTTCCTCGACCACGCCTTCGGTGGGCTGGACGGTGATCCCGCGTTCGAGGGGATGATGCGCTCGATGACCCCCGAACTGCCCGACGATCCCGAGGCCGAACAGGTCGAGGCGTGGGTGGAACTGGCCGAGCTGTCATGGGATCCGGACTTTCGCGACGTCATGCGGGAGGTGGCGAGCGGCCATGCAGACGACCGCGCGAACGACGGCTGCGCGGGCGTGCGCCGCGAGATCGTCGCGGTCGTCCGTGACCACGCCGAGCCGATGCTGGCCACCGGCATCGACCCGGACTCGCCCGCGGCCGACCGGGTGGTGGCGGAGGTGACAGCGGAATACGCCCGGCTGCGCGGCAGTTCCGACGACGACGTCGCGCTTCGGCGGCGGCTGCTGTCGCGGCTGGAGGCCGCGAACGACCCGCGCCGGGAGCGCTACCTGCGACTGCTCGCCGTGGTCAACGGATGGGCGGCGCCGGACAGTTCGGCGGCCGCGCTCGACTGGTTCGTGCGGGCCCTGCGCGCCCGGCTGCCGGGGTAGGGAGCCGGGCGCATCGACACCGCTACCGGGCGAGCGCCGCCTTCTGCACCTTTCCCATCGCGTTCCGCGGCAGGGCGTCGACGAAGCGCACCTCGCGTGGCCGCTTGTGCCGGGAGAGGTCGCCCGCCACATAGTCGATCAGGCGCTCACCCAGCGAGGACCCGGCGCTCGTCTCGGAGGTGACCACGAACGCGACCACCCGCTGACCGAGATCGCTGTCGGGCACCCCGACCACCGCGACCTCCGCGACCGAGGGGTGCGCGAGCAGCGCCGCCTCGACCTCGCCCGCACCGATGCGATATCCGCCCGACTTGATCAGATCCGTCGACTCGCGGCCGACGATCCGATGGAATCCGGCCGGATCGCAGGTGGCGACGTCACCGGTGACGAACCAGCCGTCGTCCGTCCACGAGGCGGCCGTGGCCTCGGGCCGGTTCAGATAGCCGTCGAACAGCATCGGTCCCCGGACCTCGAGTCGTCCGATGCTCGATCCGTCGTGCTCCACGATCCGGCCGTCCTCGGTGCGCAGGCGGGTCTCGACACCGCGAACCGGTTGCCCCACCCAGCCCGGCCTGCGTTCGCCGTCCGGTCGGGTGCTCAGGGTGATCATGGTCTCGCTCATCCCGTACCGCTCGATCGGTGCGAGGCCGGTGAGCTGGGTGATTCGTTCGAAAACCGGGACCGCGAGCGCGGCGCTTCCCGACACCAGGAGTCGGGCCCCGCGCAGCGCCCGCGCGGACTGTTCGTCCTCGGTGATCCGCGACCACACCGTGGGCACACCGAAGTACATGGTCCCCGGCGCGGCCGCGTAGGCGGCCGGTTTCGGCCGCACCGTGTGGTTGACGCGCGAACCGATCCGCAGGGACGCGAGCACGCCGAGCACGAGGCCGTGCATGTGGAACAGGGGTAGTCCGTGCACCACGGTGTCGTCGGCGGTCCACTGCCATGCGTCGGCGAGGGCATCGATGCCGGCGGCGAGGGCGCGGTGGGTCAACAGGACGCCCTTCGGCGCACCGGTGGTCCCGGAGGTGTAGAGGATCATGGCCAGCTCGTCCATCGACGGCCGCCCGAGTGGTCTGCTCGCACGAATCCTGCTGTCCACCGGGATGGTCGGGAGTCCGCTGTCGATCTGCGTGGGCCCGATCCATTGCGTGGCACCGGAATCCGCGATGATGTGCCGGAGTTCCGCCGGACCCGAGTCGGGCGGGACGGGCACCACGGGCACGCCGGCCAGCAGGCACCCCGTCACGGCGATGATCGTCTCGAGGGTGGGTTCCGCGCAGACGGCCACCGGACCGGCGTCGGGGAGCGCCGCCGCCAGGCCGCTTGCGGCGGAGAACAGTTCGGACCGCGACATGCTCGTGTCCCCGAGCGTGATCGCATCGGCGAGGTCCACCGCCTGGTGGCCAGACGGATCCAAAGACGAGAGAAGCACTGGTGAGTCCTTTCGGTGGGGTGGTTCTTCAGACCCGACGCGAGTCGGGTGCCGACGGCGCTGCGCCCGGGCCGGCGAAGTCGGGTGTTCGTCGATCGGCGAAGGCGGCGAGACCGATGGCGAGGTCCGGATTCGGGCGGGTCGTCCACCGGCAGGACAGCTCGTCGGAAACACCTCCCCGGGTGGCGGTGTCGTCGACCATCTGCTTCGCGGCCGCCACGGTGGCGGGCGCCCTGGACGCGATCGTCGCCGCGATGCGCCGGATCGCGGCATCGAAGTCCGTGGCCGCCACGACATCGGTGACGAGGCCGAAGCGCAGTGCGGTGGCCGTGTCGATGGTGTCGGAGGTGAGCAGGAGTCGCTTCGTCGCGGCCGGTCCGACGGTCCGCACGAGGCGTTCGACGGACGGGGCGGGATAGATCAGTCCGAGTTTCGCCGGGGTGATCGCGAATTGCGCTCCCTCCGCTGCGATCCGCAGGTCACATGCGATCGCAAGCTGAGCGCCGCCGCCGATGCAGTGTCCTCGAATGGCGGCGACGGTCGGCTTGGGACATCGCGCCAGTGCTTCCTCGACCCGGACGAATTCGTCGAGCACGTGCGGAGAGGTCTCGGTGGTCATCTCCGAAACATCCAGCCCGGCAGAGAAATTGTCACCGGCGCCCGTGAGGACGACCACGGCGACGCCGTCGTGTCTGCCGATCGCGTCGATCCGGCGTCCGAGGGCGTCGAGCAGGGGCGTGTCAGGGCGTTCATCCTGGATGCGTTGTCCATCGTGATGGTGGCGACGCGGGCGTCCACCACGACGGTCACCTCGGTCACAGCACCATCGCAGGCAGGACCAGGGTGCCGACGAGCGCAACCGGGCCGATGACGACCATCGACATCCCCCATCGGGTCAGCAGGCTGGTCATTCGGGCCCGCTGGTCCTCGGCGACGGAGGCGACGAGGGTCGCTCCCACGGTCGAGAACGGCGAGACGTCGACGATGGAGGAGCAGACGGCAAGCGCGCAGATCAGTGCCCAGCCCGGGATGTCACCCGTCGCGACCAGCGGCAGCGCCAGCGGTACGAGGGCGGCAAGCATGCCCGTGGTCGACGCGAAGGCTGAGATGAGGCCACCGAGGAGGCAGATGATCAGTGCCGCGACGATCGGGACGCCCACCTTGCCCGCCGTTTCCCCGAGCAGGTCGACGGCGCCCATGTGCTGCAGGACACCGACATAGGTGATGATGCCGCCCACCAGCAGGACCGTCGACCAGTCGATCTTCGCGACGGCGCTGTTGCCGGATTTCGGGTCGATCAGCGTCAGCACCGCCCCGAAGGCGAAACCCAGCACCCCGATGTCCGGGTCCTGGCCGGCGAGAGAGATCCCGATGACGGCGAGGACCAACCCGGCCATGCAGATCACCGTGGCGATCTGGATACCCGTGAACGGCTCCCGTTCGGCGAGCGTTTCGTGCTGGTGCCCCGGTCCGTCGTCCCGACGGCTGCCGGCGATGCGGTGCGTGACGTCGCCCTCGTACTGGGCCGTTCCCGCGCCTGCGGCGATGCTGGTGACGAAAGACGGTGTTCTCGAACCGATCTCGGTGGCAAATGCGAGGTGACGTTGCCGCAACCTGGACCCGCCGAACATGACGAACGCGGCCATCAGCAACACCAGGTTGACCACGAGGGCAACCGCGAACAGGGTGAGCGGGCTCAGTTCGATCCCGGCCTCGTGTGCCGTGCCGTAGCTGACGATCCCGAAGAGGCTGGTCGGGGCGAAGGCGCCCGCGCTCAGGCCGGTCCCGATCGCCAGTCCCATGAGCATCGGGTCCATGCCGTACTTCCTGGCGATCGGCATGCCGATCGGGGCCATCACCAGGCCGCCCAGCGGTGAGCCCATCGCGGAGATCCCTGCCGTCAGTGCAAAGAAGACGAAGGGGAGCACGGCTGCGTTGTCGCCGACCTTGGCGAGCGCGACCTCGATGATGCGGTCGATGGTGCCGTTGGCCTGAGCGATCGCGAAGAAGTAGGTCACGCCCACGAGCAGCACCAGGATGCTCAGCGGGAACCCCTCGATGATGTCGTCGATGGGCATGTCGGCCAACCAGAGTCCGACGCCGCACGCGGCGGCGAACATGAGCACCCCGATGTGGACCTTGCGGAGGGTGGATACCAAGAAGACGCCGACAAAGATGACGAGCGCCGTGAGCTGTAGGGCCATGCGGTTGCCTTTCCCAGGAGTGTGGGGGCGGGTGTTCCCATTCGGTCCACTGTGTGGCACACTGGTCTATCTAGCGAACCAATGCCGTGTAAGCTAGCTCACACCGGGCCGCAGCGTCAACAAACTCGGAGGTCACATGCCCACCAACAGCGTCGTTTCGGCCTTTCGTGTGCTGGAGACGGTGGCCGAACAGCAGCCCGTCGGGCTGTCGGAGCTCAGCAGGATGGTGGATCTGCCCAAGAGCACCGTGCAGAGGTGCCTGCTGACGCTGCACGAACTCGGTTGGCTCCGGCCGAGTTCCGCCGCACCAACGCGGTGGAGCCTGACGTACCGGGCCTTCTCGGTGGGCAGCAAGGCCCGCGACCATCAGCAGATCCGGGAAACGGCGCTGCCCACACTGAACGAGCTTCAGTTGGCGACAACGGAGACCATCCACCTCTGCGCTCCTGACGGGCGCGAGATGGTGCTCATCGAACGGCTCGACACCGCGCATGCCCTGCGCGCGTTCATGCCACTGGGGCAACGAATCCCGATGCACGCCTCCGCGACCGGGCAGGCCTTTCTCGCGGCGCAGCCGGACGATGCGGTCCGGTCCTATGTGGCCGACGGGCTCGCCCCGCGAACGCCGAGCACCATCACCGACGCGGACGTGCTCTGGGAGACCATCGAGCAGATCCGGGGCCGCGGGTACTCGATCAACGATCAGGGTCTGAGCACCGGGATCACGGCGATCGGTGCGGCGATCCTCGACGCCCAGGAACAACCGTTGGCATCGGTGTCGGTGTCCGGTCCGACGAGCCGGATCACGGCCGAGAAGTTCGAAACATACGGTCTCGCAGTGCATGCCGCGACCGAGAAGATCCGGGACGCACTGCTGCGCTTCGACCTCGAGTCGGTGCGCGGGGTCTGAGCGGCGGGGTGATCAGGCGGAGCGGTCCGCGTCGTCGGGGTGCAGAGCCTTGGGTAGGTAGGCCGCGCCCGGTCCGTAGCTCGCGGCAGCGTCGCCCGGGTTCGACAGCGCGCAGGTCTTGAGGGACAGGCATCCGCAGCCGATGCAGGAGTCGAGCCCGTCGCGCAGCGCGATGAGGGCGTCGATCTGCTCGTTGAGCCTGCCACGCCAACTCTGCGAGAGTCTCGTCCAGTCGGCCCGGGTCGGGGCGCGCCCGTCCGGCAGCTGAGCGAGCGCCTCGGACACCTCGTCCAGGCTGAGCCCGATGCTCCTGGCGGCGCGGACGAAGGCGATCCTGCGCAGCACGCTGCGCTGGTAGCGCCGCTGGTTGCCCGACGTCCTGCTCGATGCGATCAGGCCCTGGTCCTCGTAGTACCTCAGTGCGGACGGGGCAAGGCCGCTGCGCCGCGCCACCTCGCCGACGGTCAGCAGATCCGTGGTGCGCATGGGGAGCTCCTCACCTGCGGTCCTTGACATCAAGTGAACTTGAGCTTTCAGGATGGTCTCAGAAGTCACCGGACGCAAGGAGCTCTGATGAACGACACCAACACGGCGTTGATCACCGGCGGATCGGCCGGCCTCGGGAGGGCGGTGGCGCTCGCGCTCGCCGAACGGGGCTGGCAGGTGATCATCACCGGCCGCCACGCGGCGCCACTCGAACGGGTCGCGGCGCAGGCCAACGGGATCACCACGTGCCAGGGCGATGTCACCGATGCCGCGCACCGAGGACGGCTCCGCATGGAGATCGCCGCCCGCGGGAGGCTGGACCTGCTGCTCAACAATGCCAGCGCGCTCGGGCCCAGCCCGATGCCAGCGCTCGCGCGGTACCCGGAGGCCGAGCTGACGAAAGTGTTCGCGACGAACGTGCTCGCGCCGTTGGCGTTGATCTCCGCGCTGCTCGAACCGGTGACCCGTGTGGGCGGTGCGATCGTGAACGTGTCGTCGGACGCGGCGGTCGAGGCCTACGAGGGGTGGGGCGGATACGGCGCGGCGAAGGCCGCCCTCGACCAGGCGACGGCGGTGCTCGCGGTGGAGCATCCGCGGCTCTCGGTGTACGCGTTCGACCCGGGCGACATGCGCACCGCGATGCACCAGGCGGCGTTCCCGGGCGAGGACATCTCCGACCGGCCCGAACCCGAGACGGTGGTGCCCGCGCTGATGCGGCTGCTCGACACCCGCCCGGCGAGCGGCCGGTATCGCGCGGCAGACCTGCTGACCGGGGCGGCGGCGTCGTGACCGAGGTGAGGGTCGAGGCAGCCGTCGGGCCCGACTTCGTGCTACCGGACCGGCTGGAGGCGAGCGGTCCGCCGGAGAGCCGCGGGCAGCTGCGGGACACCGTGCGCCTGTTGGTGGCCGAGGGGGAGCGGGTGGAACACGCCCGATTCCACGAGCTGCCGAGGTATCTGCGCGCAGGCGACGTAGTGATCGTGAACACGTCGGCCACCCTCGCCGCCGCGGTCGACGGCACCGTCGACGGTGTGGGCCGGGTGGTCGTGCATTTCTCCACGCCCCTCGACGACGGCGCCTGGGTGGTGGAGGTGCGCGCGCCGGGTCCGGTCACCGGGCCGCTCGGTGCAGCCGCGGCGGGCATGCGCATTCGCCTTCCGCTCGGCGCGCAGGCAACGCTGCGGGAACCGTGGCCGCCGACGTCGATCAGGCTGTGGCGCGCGGAGATCGACGGCGTCCCGGACGTCGCGCAGGATCTGCTCGCGGTCGCAGGCCGGCCGATCACCTACGCGTACGTCCGGGAACGGTGGCCGCTGCCGTACTACCAGACCATCTTCGGGAAGGATCGGGGGAGCGCGGAGATGGCCAGCGCGGCAAGGCCGTTCACGCACGCGATGCTCACCGAGCTGGCCGTGTCGGGGGTGGTGGTCGCGCCGATCCTGTTGCACACCTCGGTCTCGTCGGCCGAGCCAGGAGAGCCGCCGATCCCCGAACGGTATGAGCTCCCGAGTGGACCGCCCGGTTGATCAACGACCGGCGCGCGGCGGGCGGCCGGGTCATCGCGGTCGGCACCACGGTCACCCGTGCGCTCGAAACCGGGGCGACCGAAGGCGGAACGGCGGTGGCCGGGGCGGGCTGGACGGACCTGGTGCTGAGTGCGCGGCGGCCGGCCCGGGTGGTGGACGGACTGATTACGGGCTGGCATGCCCCCGGCGCGTCGCACCTGATGCTGCTCGAGTCGGTGGTGGGCCCAGCGGCGGTGCGCATGGCCTACGAGGCCGCGCTCGCGGAGGGATACCTGTGGCACGAGTTCGGGGACAGTGCGTTGCTGCTGCGGGCATAAGGCCTGCTCGCGCCCCTCACGACGACGGCGGCCCGCGGGTGAGGTTGTTCACAATCGGCCCGCACGCGTGACGGGAACCAATGGGACTCCTGCGATAGTGACCGCATGATCGAGATTCGCCCCGCAACGCCCGCCGACTACGACACCATCGGCGAGTTGACCGTCGACGTCTACGTCGACGGTGGATTCGTGTCGGACACGAGCACGTATGTGGACCGACTGCGCGATACCGCGACCCGCGCGGAGCACGCCGAGGTCGTGGTGGCCGTCGCAGGCGACGAGATCGTCGGTTCGCTGACGATCGCCGAGCCCGGCACCCCCTTCGCCGACGTCGCGGAGCCGGGCGAACTGGAGTTCCGGATGCTCGCGGTCGCGCCAACCGCCCGCGGCAAGGGCGTGGGCTCGGCGCTGGTGAAGCACGTCCTGGACGAGGCCTACGACCGCGGGCTCGCACGCGTGGTGATCTCGACGGAGGCCGACATGGTCGACGCCCGCCGCATATATGACCGCAACGATTTCGTCCCCGCGCCCCAGCGCGACTGGGAGCCGATGCCGGGCGTCGAGCTCACCGTGCTGGTGCGCGAGTTCGTCTGAGCCGGCAGGGCCGGACTAGCTGAGCACGGTCGCCACGATGCCGGCCAGGTAGCCGAGCCGCGCGATCTCGGATGGCCGGAACTCCGGTCCGCCCGGGCGGCCGAGCAGCAGTGCCTGGCCGGAATGCCCAAGGGGGCCGCCGCGAGCGTGGTGTTCATGTCCCTCCACACCGTCGGCACCCAGTCGTCCTCGCCGTCGAGGACCGTCGGCTTGGCCAGCGGCATCCACGGCGCCTCGCCCGCATGGGTTTCGGGGGCTCCCGAGCTGCCCACCACCCGATACGTCCCGCGTGAGCCGATGCCGATCACCGTCGCCCAGCCGACCCTCAGCACTCGGGGGCGCCGTCGACGAGGACCTGGAGCCGGTCGTCCGTGGCCGTGGCGACCTGATCGATCAGCTCCAGTTCGCGGTGGGTGTCGAGGATTCCTGTGTATGGCCGGATCGAGTCGACGCGCACGCCCGCGAGCTGTTCCGCGGCGGTCAGCAGGGTGTCCGGCAACGAGCCGTGCGCCACGTCGACGACGAGATCGTCGACCGCGTATCCGGCGCCCCGCTCGACCACGTCGAGGGAGAGGATGTCGGCCCCGACCGAGCCGAGCGCGACGGCCAGCGAGCCCAGGCTTCCGGGACGATCGGGGAGCTGGACACGCAGGAGATACGACACGGGGCGTTCCTTCTATGGCGGTTGTCGGGGAACGGTGGGTTCTCCGTGACCCCATCCTTGCACCGTTGCCGGTCCGCGTGCCGCCCGGACGTGTCCGCGAATTCGCCGCTGCCCGTCGGACTCCCAGCTCGCCGCGGTTCGGTGACACGGGCGACATGTGATCGTTCCGTCGCGGAAATGAAGTCGCGCCGCGCGCCGGGGCGCGTCCGGCCCCGGCTCTGGCTGTGGCGGCCGGGCGGCGACGCTCTAGGCTAGGGGCCGATCGCTGTCTCCGACCTGAAAGGGGCCCACGCGGTGCCTGCCATCTCCCGTGACGAGGTCGCCCACCTCGCCCGGCTGTCCCGGCTCGCGCTGTCCGATGCCGAACTCGACGAGTTCGCCGGTCAGCTCGATTCGATCCTCAGCCATGTCAAGACGGTGGCCGAGGTCGCCACGGACGATGTGCCGCCCTCCGCGAACCCCAACGCGATCACCAATGTGACCCGCCCCGATGTCATCGTTCCCGGACTCACCCCGAGCAGGCGCTCTCCGGCGCGCCCGCCGTCGAGCAGGACCGTTTCGCCGTGCCGCAGATCCTGGGGGAAGAGCAGTGACCACCGACCTGACCGCGTTGGACGCCTCCGTCCTCGCTTCGAAGATCCATGCCCGCGAGGTGTCCTCCGTCGAGGTCACCCAGGCGCACCTGGACCGCATCGCCGCGGTCGACGGCGAGATCAATGCCTTCCTGCACGTGGCGGGGGAGCAGGCGCTGAGCGCCGCCAAGTCCGTGGACGACGCCCTCGGCTCCGGCCAGGCGCCCGCCTCCGCCCTTGCCGGTGTCCCGCTCGCGCTCAAGGACGTGTTCACCACCACGGACATGCCAACCACCTGTGGATCGAAGATCCTCGAGGGCTGGGTGTCGCCGTACGACGCGACGCTGACGACCAAGCTGCGCGAGGCCGGCATCCCGGTGCTGGGCAAGACCAACATGGACGAGTTCGCGATGGGATCGTCCACCGAGAACTCGGCATACGGGCCCACCCGCAACCCGTGGGACACCACCCGGATCCCGGGTGGCTCCGGCGGCGGCTCGGCCGCCGCGCTCGCCTCCAACCAGGCGCCGCTGGCCATCGGCACGGACACCGGCGGATCGATCCGTCAGCCCGCGGCTGTGACGGCCACCGTCGGCACCAAGCCCACCTACGGCACGGTGTCCCGGTTCGGTCTGGTCGCGTGCGCGTCCTCGCTGGACCAGGGCGGCCCGTGTGGCCGCAGCGTCCTCGACACCGCGCTCCTGCACGAGGTGATCGCCGGCCACGACCCGCGCGACTCCACCTCGGTGAACGCGCCGGTCCGTCCCGTGGTCGAGGCCGCCCGTCAGGGTGCGAGCGGCGACCTCAAGGGCGTGCGCGTCGGCGTCGTCAAGGAATTGCACTCGGAGAGCTACCAGCCCGGCGTCATCGCCTCCTTCGACGCGGCCGTCGCGCAGCTCACCGAGCTCGGTGCCGAGGTTGTCGAGGTCTCCTGCCCGAACTTCCTGCACGCGCTCGCGGCCTACTACCTGATCCTGCCGAGCGAGGTCTCCTCGAACCTGGCGCGCTTCGACGCGATGCGGTACGGCATGCGGGTCGACGACGGCAACATGAGCGCCGACCAGGTGATGGCCGCGACCAGGGCCGCCGGATTCGGCAAGGAGGTCAAGCGCCGCATCATGATCGGCACCTACGCGCTGTCCTCCGGCTACTACGACGCCTACTACGGCTCGGCGCTGAAGGTCCGCACGCTCATCGCGCGCGACTTCGACAAGGCCTACGAGTCGGTCGATGTGCTGGTCTCGCCGACGAGCCCCTTCACCCCGTGGAAGCTGGGGGAGAAGGTCAACGATCCGCTCGCGATGTACCTCTCCGACCTGTGCACCCTGCCGACCAACCTGGCCGGACACTGCGCGATGTCGGTGCCCTCGGGCCTGTCCGCGGACGACGGGCTGCCCGTCGGCCTGCAGATCATGGCCCCGGCGATGGCCGACGAGCGGCTGTACCGGGTGGGCGCGGCCTACGAGGCTGCGCGCGGACCTATCGTGCGCTGACGTTCGTCACGCCCTCACGAGCGGGCGGTTATCGGTTCGGTCACTTGACCGTTGTCCCGATAACCGCCCGTTCGGCGCTTCCCGGCCGGGTCAGCCGGAGAACCACCGGCGACGCCTTGCCGTCGCGAATTCCGCCTTCTCCCTGGCCAACTCGGCCGATGGCGCGACGAACGGCGCGACGGGCGCCGGACCGGACAGGAAGTCCGCGTCCACCTTGCCGACCAGGCCGCCGCCGAACTCGATGTGGCAGGCGCCTCTGCCTCGGTACTTCACCTCGGGCTGCGGAGCCGATCGCACCCTCGCGGCGATGACCGTCGCGACCGTGCGGGCGGCGTCCTCGGCGAACACCCCGGCCCGGGGACGGGTGCGTCCGCGCAGTCTCCTATGGCGTAGACGCCGGGGAATGGCGTGGCGAGCGTGCGCTGGTCGACGGCGACCCAGCCGTCCGTTCCGCCGTCCGTCAGGCGGGAGGCCGCGACCACGGCAGGCACCCGGTGTGCCGGGATCCCGATGAACAGGTCGTAGTCGAGGTCGCCGGCACGCGTGCGGGCGCGGTGCGCCGACGGGTCGAGCGCGTGGACCAGGCGCCCCGGCGAGTAGTCGATGCCGCGTTCCGCGAGCGCCTCGACGAGGGCGGTCGAGGTTCCCGCCGACACCGGGATCGGCGAGTCCATCGGGCTGAGCACGTGGATGCTCGTCCGGTCGCGCAGTCCGCGCCGGACCAGTTCGTCGTGCAGGAGCAGGGCGCCCTCGTAGGGCGCGGGCGGGCACTTGAACGGGACGCTCAGGATGCCGAGCAACACCCGGCCGCCGGTGAACTCGTCGAGCCGCGCACGCAGCCGGCCGACGCCGTCGACCGAGTAGAACTCGTGCCCGTCCTCCGCGAAGCCCGGGGTCGCGCCGGGCTCGTAGTCGGCGCCGAGCGCGACCACCAGGGTGTCCGGCTCGTACTCGGACCTGTCGGTGATCACCCGGCGGGTCTGTGGATCGATCGAGGTCACCGTCTCCCGCCGGAACTCGACGCCCGGCCGGGTGAGGTCGCGGTACGGAATCCGGATCGATTCTTCGGTCGCGCCCTTGAAGAGGAGGTCCATCTTCGCGAACCCGAACATGAACGAGTCGCTCTGGTCGACGAGCACGATGCGGGCCTGGTCGGCAATCGATTCGGACAGACACGCGGCCAGTTCGAGTCCTCCGAACCCGGCGCCGAGGATCAGCACGGTGTGCATCCATCAAGGCTCCTCCCGCCGGGGGTGACGAGGCAAGGGTGCGAGCGCTACGGCCAGACGAACTCGGCGTCCGCCTCGTAGTCCGCTCGGCGGGCGGCAAGGGCCATGTTCACCATCTGATGGGCGCCGGTGCCGATGATCTGGCGCACCGGCGGATGCGGGTTGTCCACCAGCGCCAGGAGGGCGGCGGCCGCCTCCGCGGGCGGGGCGTCGACCCACTCGGGGTCGGTGTCCTCCGGCTCCGCCTGCGGCGGGGCGCTCGGGTCCGGGTACTCCGCGGTCCCGAGGATGGCGAGACGGGTCTCGTCGTAGGCGGGGTTCGCGGTCGCGAACCTCATGCTCGAGCGCGCCCAGTCGGTGTCGAAACCGCCGAGTTGCGCCATCGTCACCGAGATCCCGAACGGGCGGAGCTCCTCGGCGGCGGACGCGCTGAACCCCTCGAGGGCCCACTTGCTCGCGTTGTAGAGGCCGAAGGTCGGCATCGCGCCCACCGCGCCGACGCTGGAGATCTGGATGATGTGTCCCGATCCCTGCGCTCGCAGCTGCGGTATCACGGCCTGGGTAACCCACAGGGCGCCATAGAAATTCGTCTCCATCTGGGCCCTGGCCTGGTCCTCGGTGATCTCCTCGACGGCGCCCATCAGTCCGTACCCGGCGTTGTTGACGACGACGTCGATCCTGCCGAACCGGTCGACGGCCTGTGCGACGGCAAGGGCGGTGGCGTCGCGATCGGTCACGTCCAGTCGCAGCGCGGCGACGCGCCCCGGATGGGCGGCCTCCAGGTCCAGGAGGGTCGTCGCGTCGCGGGCGGTGGCGACCACCCGATCGCCTGCGTCGAGCGCGGCGGAGGCGAAGGCGCGTCCGAGTCCGCGTCCGGCGCCGGTGATGAACCAGGTGCGGGGTTCGGTGGTGGGAATCGTGGCCTCCTCGGGTGCGGTTCACGAGACGGTGCGTCTCGTGAAACCACTGTGGCATCGCAACGAGGGTGTGTCAAGACGCAACGTCTCGTCTCGCTGATATGGTGGGCGAATGACACCCGAGCCCAAGGTCCCGCCGACGCGGCGCAGCGAGCGCGCCCGGTCGGCGATCCTCGCCGCCACTTCGGAGCTGGTCTTCGAGGTGCCCTACAGCCGGCTGACGATCGAGGCGATCGCGGCGCGCGCGGGTGTGGGCAAGCAGACGATCTACCGCTGGTGGCCGACAAAGGGAGCGGTGCTGTTCGACGCGCTGCTGGAGCTGTCCGGCGGACCGGACGGGGTCGCCCTGCCCGACACCGGTGACCTGCGAGCGGATCTCGGGCTGTTCCTGCGCGCCACAGTGGCGGAGATGACCGAACCGCGCTTCGACGCCTTCCTCCGCGCGGTCATGATCGAGATCCAGTCGGATCCGGACCTCGCCGAGATCTACCGCGATCGGCTGCTTGCGCCGCAGCGCGAGGCGATCCGCGAGCGGCTCCGTGTCGCGGCCCTGTCCGGCGCGATCCGGCGGGACGCCGACCTGGAGGTCGCGGTCGACCTGCTGGTCGGGCCCGTCCAGACCCGCTGGGCACTCGGTCTGGGAGGCCTGACCGAGCGGTACGCGGACTCCCTGCTCGAGCTGGTCCTGGCGGCGGTGCGCCCGAGCTGATTGCCCGCAGGCGGATCCGTCGATCTGGAACATCGAGAAAGCCGAGCAGGTCCGCAAGCGGATCAGCCCGGAATCGAACTCGGCGAACGTCGTGCCGAGCATCTCGAACACCCTCCGCCCGATCGGATCCGCGGCGTCGTACGTCTCGCCGTCGAACGACGGCTTCACGCCCCGGGTCTCGAGCTCGGTGACCGTGTGGCCCAGATTGGCCACTGACTATGCCGCTCGCACGTCCGCTGTCGGTGGTTTCGCCTGCGCGCGGTCCTGTGCGCGAGGGATCCCGATGGATGGGACACCCCGTAGTCGATTCGGGCAAATAGCTGCTTCTGTGAGATGCGACACCCCAAACTTCGGTTCTTCGGCACACCTGAAGTGGCATTCCCCACGATGAAAGGCGTTCCCACCCATGCGAATCCGATCTCTTCGACTGCCCATTGCGGTGATGGCGACCGCGGTCGCGGCCACAACCGCTACCGCCGGCGTCGCGTCCGCCGATATCGACTTCGGAAGCTCCGGGGGCAGCTTCGGTAGCAGCGACGGCGAAATGGTCATCACCCTGGTGCGCCATACCGAGTCGGCCGGTAACGCCTCCGGCCTGGTCGACACCAAGGTGCCCGGACCCGACCTGACCCCACGCGGCCGGACACAGGCAGACAATCTGGCCATCCAGCTGGCCGACCAGAATTATGACTGCGCCTTCGCGTCCAACATGGTGCGTACCGAGCAGACTGCGGCACCGACCGTCGCCGAGCAAAACCTGAGACTCAATATTCAGCCCGGTTTCCGGGAGATCGAGGCAGGCCAGTACGAGGGCTCTCCGGAGGCTGCGGCGCTGTCCGGGTACCTACAGGCGCCGATCAAGTGGCTCTCCGGCGACCTGAACGCACGGATTCCGGGCTCCATCGACGGCAACGAGTTCGACGGCCGCGTCGATGAGGCACTGCTCGAGGTGCAGCGCCGCGGCTGCACCGAGCCGGTGATCTTCTCGCACGGCGGCACCGTCATGTTCTGGTCCATGATGAACGCCAGCAACGCCGACAAGAGCAAACTCGGCACCGATCCGATGCGCAACGGCGGCCACGTCACCCTCAAGGGCAGCCCGCAGAAGGGCTGGACGATTGTCGAGTGGGTCGGCCACCCGGACCTTGGCTGATTCACCCTTCCGCGCCCCGGACGTCACCGACACAGTCGATGGCGCCGGGGCGCAGTCGTATCTCAGCCCAGGGCAGCCGATACGACATCCGTCCTCGAGAAGGACGAGGCCGGGCGATGGACGTCATGCATGGGCCGCGGCGGAGGAGCAGCCGCCGGCTGGCAGTGCCGTGCCCTGGTCGGTGCCGTACCGATGGCCGTGGCCGGCCGGTGCGTCGAGGGCGGAGAGCAGGTCCACGCTGGTCTGCACGAAACTGACGATCGGCAGCCAGGCCGGAAGCGGGGCGTCGGTCCGGGTCCGGTCCAGGGCAGGCGGGTGCAGCAACAGCCGAGGCGACCATCGCACCACCGGATCGGACGAGTTGGCCAGCACCACCGCCCCCGCAGTGCGGGCGGAGCCTGCGGGTGGGCCCGCGTAGAGGGCGCCGCAGGCACGCTCGCCCAGTCCCTCGTCTCGGAAGATCGAGCTCGCGCCTACCGCGCCGAGGCTCTGCCCGTAGACGTACAGCCGGGGGCGTTCCCCGTGGGCAGCAGCGAGATCCGGTCCGAGACCGCGGTGAACAGCGCCCGCGCGGACTGTTCGGCCGCATCGCGATCGAACAGGAAGGTCACCCAGCTCGGGGCGCTCGAGTACTGCACCCCACGAGGGCGACGTCGTCTCCGAAGCGCTGTTCGAGACCCTGCGCGGCGTTGCCGTCGATCCAGCCGGATCCGGTGGGTACGGCCACCACGATGGTGGACTTGGCCAGGCCGCCTGCGCGTTCCAGTTCGCGGACGGCCAGGCGAACCCGGCCGTCCTGGTCCGGGGCGCTGTCGATGCCGGCGTAGGTGCGCACCGCACCGGAGGCCGCCCCGGCCGAGACGAACTTGCGTCCCTGGGCGCCGAGCGAGTCCCAGGACGTCAGCGAGTCGGGGCTTCCGGAGATCGACGGCGAAACCGGTTGCCGCAGTGAGGTGTCGACGGTCGCATTCGCCGCGTGGTACGCCTGCGCGCGCGATTGCCAGAGCGCGGGCCCGGCCCAGAACTGTGTCGCGACCGCGAGCGCGGCGACGATCGCGGCCGAGCGCGCCGCGCCGAGTCGACGGACACCGGCCGCCACGGCCCTCGTCCCGGCCGCCAGGATCAGCGCGATGGCGGCGGCGCCCACGACCACCTGTGCCCAGTGTCCGCCGCCGACCGTCGGCACGCCCATCGCGACGCGCAGCGAGTCCTGCCAGTGATCGGCGAGCAGCATCGTCGCGGCCACGGTCACCGCGCCCGCCAGTAGCACCGGCAGCCGTGCGGACTCCCGCGACGGCGCGGGATCACCTGCCCTTTGCCTTCGGGGCCGGTGATGCCACGCGCTCGCGAACCCCCAGCCGAGCGCCGCGAGCAGTCCGGTGAGGATCGCCTGGACCACCGCGCTGCGGGGCAGCAGGGAGGGCGCGAGCGAGACCGCGACCATCGAGCTGACGGCGACGCTGGTGAGGACCCGGGGCAGCGCGACGGCGGCGACGTCGACGTTCGCGGTGGGCCGATCGATCACGGCGGTCATGCGAGCGCCGATCCGGTCGGCGCGACGGCGGCGGCGGTGGTGATGCGCCCGCGCCGACTGGTCGCGGCGATCGCACCGACGATCAGCGCGGCCCCCACCCCACCCGCGATGGCGTAGCCGGTCATCGACTCGGGTCGAGGTGCGACATATCCCTGCCGCCAGGAGTTCGAGGTCACCGCGGCGCTCGCGACGTTGGCCATCACATAGCAGGAGGTCCGCGCCGCATCGACCGTGCGCGCATCGCAGGCGCTGTGCATCCGCCGGTCCAGCTGCGCGTCAAGGCTTTTCCGTGCCCACGGTCCGAGGGCGGCGCCGTGGCGGTCCGCATAGCGCAGCAGGTCGTAGCCGAGATCGTGGGCCTTGCAAGCGGTCTCGAACTCCGCGGGCAGCGTGACCGGAGAGGAACAGTCGCCACTCGGGTTCACGAGCATCCCGGATTCGACGGCCGGGCGGTAGCCCATCGTGGCCACGAAGTCCGCCGGGATCGACGACGCAGGCGCCGCGTGATCGGCGGTGGTGAGCGAGGCGATCGCGGCCGCGGTGGGGGTGCTCTCGCGCGGCTGCTCTGCTCCAGCCGGGTGGGCCATCAGGGTGGTCGTCAGGGCGGCCGCCGCGGCCACCGTCAGCGCTGTCCAGGTCGTCTTCCGCATGGAGAAAACGCTAGGAATCCGCGGGACCAGGGCACATCACCCCGCAGCGTGGTTCCCGGGTTCCCACGCAGGTGGCGTCGATGCTGCGCCCTCATACCCTGGTGCCGCGCTGGTCTCACCCCGCAGTATGAGGACTTTTCGGATCCCGGTTCCTACGCTTCTGGATGTGAGTAAGACAAATCGTGCGCTCAAGAAGGTCGCGAACGAGGCCGCGGTGGCGGCCGCGCCGCGACTCAAGCGGGTGAGCTCGAGCCAGTGGGTGGACGTCTTCATCATCTTCGTCACCGGCGTGCTCTTCGCCATCGCCTGGCCGACGCTGCAGGTCACACACCACGTGCCCGCCGGGGTGCAGCCGGTCATCGCCGGGCTCGCGGCGCTGCCCCTGCTGCTGGTTCGGGCGAATCCCGCCCTGGGGTGGGCGATCTCGGCGGCGGGCGCGCTGGTGATCCCGCTGGTGTTCGACCGCACCGACGACTACGACTTCCCGTGGCAGGTCGTCCACGTGATGGTCATGATGGTGCTGCTGGTTGCGGTCAGCATGCGGGCACCGATCCCGGTGGTCGGGGTGGCATGGGTGTCGACGGTGCTGCTCTTCCTCGCCGACGCGCCCGGCCAGGACGGCAGGGGCTGGGCGGTCGGGCTGACCGCGTTGGTGCTGTTCGGCCTGCTGATCCGCTGGCTGGTGCTCTCCCGTCGCGAGCTCGCCCGGCAGGAGGAGGTCAACGAGGTCGAGCGGGCGCGGCGGGCGATCCTCGAGGAGAAGGCGCGCATCGCCCGCGACCTGCACGACGTCGTTGCCCACCACATGTCGCTGGTGGTGGTGCAGGCGCAGAGCGCGCCGTACCGGATCGACGATGTCTCGCCCGCGGCACGGGCCGAGTTCGAATCCATCGGTGCCACGGCCCGCGACGCCCTCAACGAGATCAGGGGCATGCTCGGGGTGCTCCGCAGCGACGGACAGCTCGCCGAGGACGCCCCGATGCCGGGCCTCGACCGGATCGACGAGCTGGTCGAGGGCAGCAGGCGGGCGGGCATGCAGGTGCAGGTGGACCGGATCGGGATGCCCGAGCGGTTGTCCGATTCGGCGGGGCTGACGATGTACCGGATCTTGCAGGAATCACTGTCCAACGCTGCCCGGCACGCGCCGGGGGCGCCGGTTCGCGTCATCCTCGGCGGGGACGGGGGCCTCGCCACCATGGCGGTGGTCAACGACCGGCCCGTCGGTACCACTGTGTCGACGGTCGCCGATCATGCCGGTGGGCACGGCATCGCCGGCATGCGCGATCGGGCCTCGTCGGTCGGTGGGAGCCTGGTCGCGCAGCCGCGCCCCGACGGCGGATTCGAGGTGCTGGCGCGGGTCCCCGCAGTGCCAGGGGCGGCGGTGTCGAGCGGCCACGTCACCCCGGCATAGGGTGACCGGGTGGCGATCACGGTATTCATTGCGGACGATCAGGCGATGGTGCGCCAGGGTTTTGGCGCGCTGCTCGGCGCTCAGCCCGACATCAGCGTGGTCGGCGACGCCCCCGACGGGAAGATCGCGGTCGACGAGGTGATGCGCCTTCGCCCGGACGTCGTGCTGATGGACGTGCGGATGCCGAACCTGAACGGGCTGGAGGCGGCACAGCAGATTCTGTCGGCCTCGTTCGACAAGCCGGTGCGGGTGCTGATGCTCACCACCTTCGACATCGATGACTATGTCTACGAGGCGCTGCGCGTCGGCGCCAGCGGCTTCATGCTCAAGGACGCCCCAGCCGAGGAACTGATCCGGGCGGTCCGGGTGGTGGCGGACGGGCAGGCACTGCTCGCGCCGACCGTGACCCGCAGGCTGATCGCCGATGTCACCAGCAGGCGCGCGCCCGCACGGCGCGAGCCGGCGCAGCTCGCGGCGCTGACTCCCCGCGAACGGGAAGTGTTGGAACTGATCGCCCGCGGGCTGTCGAACGTGGAGATCGCGGAGTCGCTGTTCGTGGCCGAGCAGACCGTCAAGACGCACGTCGGCAAGGTCCTCGGCAAGCTGCACCTGCGGGACCGGGCGCAGGCCGTGGTGCTCGCCTACGAGACGGGACTGGTCACCCCAGGCTGACCCGTCGGCGTGCCCGAACCGCCGGGCGGGGGCAGTATGCAATGGGACACTGAGGATCCACCTGCACGCAGAACGGGCGATTGACGATGACGACGATCGGCATTCTCACCAGCGGCGGCGACTGCCCCGGCCTCAACGCGGTGATCCGGGGCGCTGTGCTCAAGGGCTCCGAGGTGCACGGGCAGGATTTCGTCGGATTCCTCGACGGGTGGCGCGGCCTGGTCGAGGGCGACGCGATGCCCCTGGATCGCAGCCGCGTCCGCGGACTCTCGCACGAGGGCGGGACGATTCTCGGGACCAGCCGCATCGGTCCGTATCAGGGACCGAACGGCGGGGCGGAGAACATCGCCCGCACCATGGCGCGGCTCGGGGTCGATGCCGTGGTGGCCATCGGTGGCGAGGGCACCGCCGCCGCGTCGCAACGCCTGTTCGACGAGGGCATTCGGATCGTCGGGGTCCCGAAGACCATCGACAACGACCTCGACCAGACCGACTACACCTTCGGATTCGACACGGCGGTGGAGATCGCGACCGAGGCGATCGACCGGCTCCGGACGACGGGCAACTCGCACAAGCGGTGCATGGTTCTCGAGGTGATGGGGCGCAACGCCGGATGGATCGCCCTGCACTCGGGGACGGCAGGCGGTGCGCACGCGATCCTGATCCCCGAACAGCCCGAGAGCATCGAGCAGATCTGCTCGTGGGTGAACAGCGTCCGCGAACGCGGCCGGGCGCCGATGGTGGTCGTCGCGGAGGGCTTCACCTTGCCGGACATGACGGCGGCCCATTCGACCAAGGGCATGGACGGCTTCGACCGCCCGCGGCTCGGTGGGATCGCCGAGCTGCTGGCACCGATCATCCAGGAGCGCACCGGAATCGAGACCAGGGCGACGGTGTTGGGCCACATCCAGCGGGGCGGCGTCCCGACCGCGTTCGACCGTGTCCTCGCGACCAGGCTCGGCATGGCGGTGACCGATCTGGTGGCGGACGAGGAATGGGGCCACATGGTTGCGCTGCACGGAACGGAGATCGTGCGGGTGGGTTTCGACGAGGCGCTCGTCGACCACAAGTCCGTACCCGCGCACCGGTATCAGGAGATGCGGGTCATCTTCGGGTGAGCCCGGATCAGCGCCGCCCGATTCGCAGCAGCACGAAAACCGCGAGGGTGGCCACGGCCGCGATCGCCGAACTCGTCGCCATCACCGCGTCCAGTCCCTGCGCTGTCGCCCCCCGTGCCAGTTCGGACAGCGCGGGCACCGCGGCGGCAAACTGATCGGGGACGAACTCGATGACCCGTTGTCCGGCACCGGAACCGAGCGCCTCGGTGATCATGTCGGCCTGCTCGTCCGGGACCGAGACGGTCATCGTCCCGACGGTCAGCGCGGCGAGGCCGGTGTTCGCCTCGGTGGCGACCGCGTGCGAGAAGACCGCGCCGAGGCCGGCCACTCCGACCACGATGCCGACCTGGCGGGCGGTGTTGACCGCGCCGGTGGCCATGCCGGCCCGATCCACCTCGACGAAGGTCAGCGCGGACTGCGAGGCGATCACCGTGACCGCGCCGAGTCCGGCACCGCCGAGGACCGAGCCGGCGATGTAGTGCGTCCACGTGGTGGACGCATCCGCCCCGGTGCACAGCCACAGGCCCGCCGCGACCACCCCCATCGAGACCGGCAGCGACCACCTCGCGGGCAGGCGGTCGTGCAGCACGGCGATCGGCGGGGCGACGACGAGCGCGGACAGGGTGAGCGGCAGGGCCCGCAGTCCCGCCTGGAACGGGTCGTGGCCGAGCGTGTTGATGAAATACAGCGCCAGGAAATTCGTTGCGGCGACGAGGGTTCCTGCGCCTGCGAAGGCCGCGAGCGCGTTCGCCGCGAAGGCGGGCCGGACGACGAGACGCAGGTCCAGCATCGGGTGATCGGCACGTAGCTCCCAGGCGATGAAGGCGAGCAGTCCGGCGATCGAGGTGGCGCCGAGGGCAATCACCCGCGCGGACGACCAGCCCCACCCGTTGCCCTCGATCAGCGCCAGCACCCCGGGCAGGAGCGCGAGGGTGAGCAGCCCGGTGCCGGCCCAGTCCGCAGGCACCGCACTGTCCGCACGGGATTCGGTGACGTATCGGTACGCCAATGCCACCGCGACGATGCCGATGGGGACGTTGATCAGGAAGATCCACTCCCAGCCGATCGCCGTGACGAGGGCCCCGCCGACGAGGGGACCGGCGGCGGTCGCCGATGCCATCACCGCGCCGTAGATGCCGATCGCCCTGGCCCGCTTCATCGGATCGGGGAAAGCCGCCGCGACGAGGGGCAGGGAGACGCCGAACAGCAGCGCCGCGCCGACGCCCTGGACCGCCCGCACCACGTTGAGTGTCACGATGTCGCCCGCGAGCGCGCAGCCGAGCGAGGTGAGGGTGAAGATCG
This sequence comes from Rhodococcus sp. MTM3W5.2, assembly GCF_001984015.1. Taxonomy (NCBI): domain Bacteria; kingdom Bacillati; phylum Actinomycetota; class Actinomycetes; order Mycobacteriales; family Nocardiaceae; genus Rhodococcus; species Rhodococcus sp. MTM3W5.2. The sequence continues at coordinate 2,008,252 of NZ_CP019572.1, forward strand.
CCATGCCCGCGATGTAGAGGCGGCGTCGGCCGAGCCGGTCGCCGAGGGTGGCCGCGGTCAGCAGCAGCGCCGCGACCGGCAGCGTGTAGGCGTCGACCACCCACTGCAGGCCGCTGAGCGAGGCGTCGAGGGAGGACTGGATGTTGGCCAGCGCGGCCGCGACGATCGTCATGTCCAGCATCAGCATGAACATTCCGATGCAGACCGTGATCAGCGTGGCGGTGGGATGGGTGGCGGTCGACTCCGCGGTGGTCGCGTCGGAAACGTCGGTGAGCGAGCCGGTACCGGCCATCGGTCCTCCTCTGCGGGCGCCGTGCCGGATCGGGTAGCGCTACGGGTGTAAATTAACAGGCGTAGCCCTACGGGTGTCAATGCGGATCGCCCGGCCCCGACCGCCCGCGACTAAGGTGGCTCGCGTGATTTCGACGAGGAAGAAGGCTCAGCGCACGCCGTCCAGACGGGGAGCGGGCGAGTCGCTGCGAACGGACATCCTCGCGGCCGCAGCGGAGATGCTCGGCGAGACCGGCGATGTCGACGCGGTGTCGCTGCGCGGCGTCGCCAGGCGCGTCGGCGTCACACCGACCTCCATCTATCTGCACTTCGCCGATCGCGAGGAGCTCCACCTGGCGGTGAAGCAGCTCCGGTTCGAGGAGTTCGCCGCCGTGCTGCAGGCGGCCGCCGAAGCCGCCGGCGAGGATCCAGGCGCCCGGCTGCGCGCGATGGGGCATGCCTACGTCGGCTACGGCCTGGCCAATCCCGGCCACTATCGGGTGCTGTTCGTCTCCAACCTGCGTCATCAGGCCGGCGAGAAGCTGGCCGACTCGCACGCGCACCGTGCGATCCAGCTCATCACCGAGGAGGTCGGGCGATATCTGGGCCTGCCCGCGGAGGCGAAGGAGACGGTGATGCTCGCGTTGCACCTGTGGAGCGCGACCCACGGCATGGTGGCGCTGCGGCTCGCGCAAACCCGCTATCCGCACGCGGATGCGACCCGCGCCGCCTGGCCGGATGCGCACGAGCAGATCGACAACCTGGCCGACCTGCTGCTGCCGAAGCGGGGCGCATAAACTCGTGACCATGACTGCAGCCGGCCGGGTGGCGACAAGTACTGACCTTCTCGACTACGACGAGGTGCTCGCCCGCTTCGAGCCCGTCATGGGCATGGAGGTACACGTCGAGCTGCACACCGCGACGAAGATGTTCTGCCCGTGCCCCACGACCTTCGGCGCCGAGCCCAACACCCAGGTGTGCCCGGTCTGCCTGGGCCTGCCGGGCTCGCTGCCGGTCGTCAACCAGTCGGCGGTCGAGTCCGCCATCCGCATCGGTCTTGCGCTGAACTGCTCGATCACCCCGTGGGGCCGCTTCGCCAGGAAGAACTACTTCTACCCGGATCAGCCGAAGAACTACCAGATCTCGCAGTACGACGAGCCGATCGCCACCGAGGGATACCTCGACGTCGTGCTCGACGACGGCACCACCTGGCGGGTCGAGATCGAGCGCGCGCACATGGAGGAGGACACCGGTAAGTCGTTGCACGTCGGCGGCGCCACCGGCCGGATCCACGGCGCCAGCCACTCGCTGCTCGACTACAACCGCGCGGGCGTCCCGCTGGTGGAGATCGTCACCAAGACCATCTCCGGTGCGGGCGAGCGCGCCCCCGAGGTCGCCCGCGCGTACGTCACCGCGCTGCGTGACCTGCTCAAGTCGCTCGACGTCTCCGACGTCCGGATGGACCAGGGGTCGATGCGGTGCGACGCCAACATCTCGCTGATGCCGATCGGCGCCAAGGAGTTCGGCACCCGCACCGAGACCAAGAACGTCAACTCCCTCAAGAGCGTCGAGGTGGCCGTCCGCTACGAGATGCGCCGGCAGGCCGCCGTGCTCAGCTCGGGCGGTGAGGTCATCCAGGAGACCCGCCACTTCCAGGAGGCCGACGGCACCACCTCCGCCGGGCGCCGCAAGGAGACCGCGGAGGACTACCGGTACTTCCCGGAGCCGGACCTCGAGCCGGTCGCCCCGAGCGCCGAGTGGGTCGAGGAACTGCGCGGCACGCTGCCCGAGCTGCCGTGGATCCGCCGCGCCCGCATCCAGGCGGACTGGGGCGTCTCCGACGAGGAGATGCGCGACCTGGTGAACTCCGGTGCGCTGGAGCTGGTCATCGCGACCACCGAGGCGGGCGCGCCCGCCGACGCGGCGCGGTCCTGGTGGGTGGCGTACCTCTCGCAGCAGGCGAACACCCGCGGCGTGGCGCTGGCCGAGCTGCCGATCACCCCGGCCCAGCTGGCGCGGGTCATCGCGCTCGTCGCCGATGGCACCCTGGCGAACAAGCAGGCGCGGCAGGCCGTCGACGGCGTGCTCGCAGGCGAGGGCGAGCCGGACGAGGTAGTGGCCAAGCGGGAGCTCGCCGTGATGCGCGACGACTCGGCGCTGCAGGCCGCTGTCGACGCCGCGCTCGCCGCGAACCCGGACATCGCCGAGAAGATCCGCTCCGGCAAGGTCGCGGCGGCGGGCAAGATCGTCGGCGACGTCATGAAGGCGACCCGAGGCCAGGCCGACCCGGCCCAGGTCAAGGACATGGTCATCGCGGCCTGCTCCTGAGCCGACACACGGCGTGAGGGTCCTGTCGTCGATGGTGGTGCCCGTCTAGCAGAATCAGGCGGGTGCCCTCAGTCTCCGCTTCGTTCTTCTGGATAGCGCTCTGCGCCGTCATCGCTCCGCTGGTCGCCGGGCTGGTGCCGCGGAAGCTGGTGCCGGAGGTCGTGCTGCTGCTGATCGCGGGCGTCATCGTCGGGCCGCACGTTCTCGACCTCGCCGTCATGGGCAGCGAGATCGACCTGCTCCGCGAGCTCGGCCTCGGCATGCTGTTCCTGCTCGCCGGCTACGAGATCAACACCAGTGAGCTGACCGGTCGCGGCGGGCGCCGGGCGCTGATCACGTGGCTGTCCTGCCTGGTGCTGGCCTTCGTGGTGGTCGGGTTGCTCGGCCTCACCGGCGCGATCAACGCGGAGATCGCGGTGGCCATCGCCCTGACCTCCACGGCGCTCGGCACGCTGCTGCCGATCCTCAAGGACAGCGGCATGCTCGGAACCCGCTTGGGCCGAACCGTTCTCAACCACGGCGCCTTCGGTGAGCTCGGCCCGGTGATCGCGATGGCGATCCTGCTGAGCTCACGGAGTGCCGGCGCGTCGCTTGTCGTGCTCGCGGCGTTCGCGGCGGCCGCGGTCGGAGTCGCGTTCATCCCGGCGGGCCTGCGCCGCGAGGGCTCGAAGCTGGCCTCGATCATCCGGCTCGGCTCCGAGACCACCGCGCAGACGACCGTGCGGCTGACGATCCTGCTGCTGGTCACGCTGATCGCGGTCGCGACGATCTTCGATCTCGACATCATCCTGGGCGCCTTCGCCGCTGGCTTCATCCTGCGCCGCGCGATGCCGTCGGGCGACGAGAAGCTGGAGGCGAAGCTGGACGGACTGGCCTTCGGGCTGCTCATCCCGATCTTCTTCGTCACCTCGGGCATGGCGATCGACGTCAAGGCGGTGGCCGCGGCGCCGGGCGTCCTGCTCGCGTTCCTGGTGCTGATCCTCTTGGTGCGCGGGCTGCCGGTGTTCTTCGCCGAACGCTTCGACCGGGGTCCGGACCTCAAGGATCCGCAGCCGACCGTGCGGGAACGGGGGCAGGTGGCGCTGTACGCCGCGACCGGTCTGCCGCTGATCGTCGCGGTCACGGAGGTCGCGGTGAACGCCGGTCAGATGACCGAGTCGAACGCCTCGATCCTGGTCGCCGCGGGCGCGATCACCGTGCTGGTGTTGCCGCTGTCCGCTTCGCTGCTCGCGCCGAAGGCGCCGAAGAAGGTTCCGGCCCCCACCACCGGCTAGCGCCGAGTGTGCACCTACTGTCGGGTGTTCTCGGCCGATGCCCCGGCAGCTGCACACTCGGCGGTCAGTCGAAGCCGCCGCCGCCCTGCGGTGCGGGGATCTTGACCACCCGGTCGTCGGTCGGGCCGCCGGGATGGCCGTCGGCCTTGTTGACCGTCGATACCCAGATCGTGTTCTCGGCGCCGAGCGCGGCCGCGCCGAGCCGGCCGTACCGGTCCTGGGCGATCAGCGACGGCGCCGCGGTCACGGCGCCGGTCTGCGGATCGGTGTCGAGCAGCGCGAGTGCCCTGCCCGCGGTCAGCGCGATGGCGACCGAACCGCCGCCCGCCGTGCAGCCCGCGACACCGGGCCTGTCCGGCCAGGTCCAGACCGGGACGCCCGCCGCGCCGTTCGGGGCGACCTTCTGCAGTCGGTCCTCGAGCGGGGTCCGGTCGGTCACCCAGATGTTCTGGTCGGTCGGGTCCACGCAGACATCGCCCGCGCCGCCGATGCCCGACAGCGCGACCTGGGGGAAGGGCTGCGACCCGGGAGGTCCGGGCGTCAGCGCGGTCACGCGGAGCAGCTTTCCGGCCAGCGAGCCGGGATCGGCTGCGGCGGAAGGGTTCCCGGCATCACCGGTCAGCACCAGTAGTTCATTGGGGCCCGCGAAGGTCAGGGCTCCTGTGTTGCCGACGGATCCGCGCGGGATGCCGGTCAGGACGTCCTTGGGAGCATCGCCCTGCGCGACCCGCACCACCCGGTTGTCGCCAGGGGTGGAGACATAGGCGTACACCAGGTTGTCCTCGACGAAGGTCGGCGACAGCGCGACATCGAGCAGGCCGCCGTCGGAGGAGCCGTCCACGTCGAGTCGGGCGAACTCCTCGGTGGGCTTGCCAGGGGTGACGCGGAGGATGCGGCCGGTGCGGCGCTCGGTGACCAGTACCGAATCGCCGCCGGGCAGCATGGCCATGCCGCCGGTGGTGTCGAGGCAGGTGGTCACGACGGCGGGGTCCGGGTCCATGCAAAGCACCGGCTCGGCGGTCGGGAGGGGCCCGCGGGGGCTGGTCGGGGGCGTGCCGGGCGGTCGGGGCCGGACCTCTCCGCCTGCGTCGAACGTCGGCGCGGGGGTGAACGGGCTCGTCGCCGAGTCGTCGAACCGGGCACAGCCCGCCACCGCGACGACGATCGACACGGCCGCCAACACCCTGACCCGACTTGCTCCCATGACTGCAAACGGTACGGAATCCGGTGGGGGCGGCGCCACGGCGGCCCGGTGCGGCGCGCCGGACCGCGTATCTGCCGCTCGCCCTTACGCTGTCCATCGTGACAGCGAAGCAGCAAGGGAACCCGGACCGTGACGGCACCGAGCGCACCGCCTCCAGTCCGTTCGACCTGCCGACCGAGCAACTTCCAACCTCCTCCGGCGGTGCGCTGCCAGTATCGGACGACGATCTCGGGCTGATGCCCACCGAGCAGATCCCGACCTACCGCGGCAGTTCGGTCGACGAGGTGTATCCCAGCGACGAGGTGTATCCCACCGAGGAACTACGGTTCGCCGAGCCGTCCGAGCCTGCCGTCGTGTCTGCTTTCACCTCGCCCGTCCAGCAGGCGATGCCGGAGACGATCGCGCCGGAGACGCCGTCCGGGCGAGGAACGCTCGACCTCGGCCTGCTCGTCCTTCGGGTGGGGCTCGGGACGGTCGCGCTCTTCCACGGGCTGCAGAAACTGTTCGGCTGGTGGAACGGCCCCGGACTCGACGGCTTCGAGACGACGCTGCTCGACGCCGGCTTCGAGCAGGCCCGACTGCTCTCGATCCTCACCGCCGTCGGTGAGGTCGCGGCAGGCGCCCTCCTGATCATCGGTCTGGTGACGCCGCTGGCCGGCGCCGCGGTACTCGCGGTACTGATCAACGCGTGGTGCGTTCGCCAGGTCGCGGAGCCGGGACTGCAGTTCTTCGCGCCGTCCGGCGTCGAGCACGAGACGATGCTGGTCGCCGCGGCCGTCGCGGTGGTGTTGACCGGCCCCGGCCGGTTCTCGGTGGACGGAGGCCGGAAGTGGGCCACCAGGCCGCACATCGGTTCCTTCGTCGCACTCATCCTCGGCGTCGCGGCAGGCGTCTGCCTCTGGATCTTCTTCAACGGGGCGAACCCCCTGATCTGAGTGATCAGGGGGTTCGCGGCCGGGTCGGTCAGGCGGTGACCGTCTCCAACTGCTCCTCCGGGGGCGGCGTGGCCTGGGCGGCGAGCCGCTGGCCGAGCACCGACTTGCGCTTGCCGTAGGCGAAGTAGATCACCACACCGATCGCCATCCAGACCAGGAATCGGATCCAGGTCTCCACGGACAGGTTCAGCATCAGCCACCCGCAGGCCAGCACCGCGAGGATCGGCACGAGGGGAACCAGCGGGACCCGGAATCCGCGCGGCAGGTCGGGTCGCGTCTTGCGCAGCACCACGACGCCGATGCAGACCAGGACGAAGGCGAACAGGGTGCCGATGTTGACCATTTCCTCGAGGGTCCCCATCGGGAAGAAGGCCGCGAGCAGCGCGACGATCACGCCGACGACGACGGTGATCCGCACCGGGGTGCCCTTGGTGCCGGTCTTGGCGAGTCCGCGGGGCATCAGCCCGTCCCGCGACATCGCGAACAACACCCGGGTCTGGCCGAGCATCATGACCATGACGACGGTCGTCAGTCCCGCGAGGCCGCCGAAGTTGATCACCCACTGCGCCCAGGTGATCCCGTGCGCCTCGAATGCGGTCGCGAGGGTGGCGCTGCTGTCGCCGACGAGCGGGCTGCCGGTCTTCAGGTCGGTGTACTTGACCATGCCGGTCAGGACCAGGGTCACCGCGACGTACAGGACGGTGACGATGGCGAGCGAACCGAGAATGCCGCGGGGGAGCGCCTTCTGCGGGTTCTTGGTCTCCTCGGCGGTGGTGGCCACGACGTCGAACCCGATGAACGCGAAGAACACGAGGCTGGCCGCGGCGAGCAGGCCGTACCAGCCGTAGCTGCTGCCGTCGGCGCCGGTGAGGAACGAGAACAGGGTCTGGTGGACGCCGCTTGCCGTGCTGGCCGCGCCCTCGGCGGGCGGGATGTACGGCGAGTAGTTGTCCTTGTTGATGTAGAACGCGCCGACCACGACGACGAGCAGGACCACGGCGATCTTGATGGCGGTGATGATGGCCGACACCCGCGAGGACACCTTGGTGCCGACGGCCAGCACGATGGTGATCGCGCCGATGATCAGCAGGGCGCCCCAGTCGAAGTCGATCGGGCCGAGATGTGCGGTGGTCGAACCGCTGGCCCCGAGCACGTTCCCCAGGTACAGCGACCAGCCCTTGGCGACCACCGCCGATGCGAGCGCGAACTCGAGGATGAGGTCCCATCCGATGATCCAGGCGACGAACTCGCCGAAGGTCGCATAGGAGAAGGTGTAGGCACTGCCTGCGACCGGGACGGTGGAGGCGAACTCGGCGTAACAGAGGGCTGCGAGCCCGCACGCGATGGCGGCGAGGACGAAGGCGAGTGAGATGGACGGTCCTGCGACGTTTCCTGCCGTCCTCGCGGTGAGGGTGAAGATGCCCGCCCCGATGACCACGGCGACGCCGAAGACGGTGAGGTCCCAGGCGGTCAGCTCTTTGCGTAGGCGGGTACCGGGTTCATCGGTATCTGATATCGACTGTTCGACGGACTTGGTGCGCCAAATACCGACTCCGGGCATGGATGGGCTCCTTGGTTGACTCCCGACGGCCTTGTGGGTCGCCGGGTGGGGGCAGTGCTTGACCGGATGTGATCTGTGTCTCATCGGCTGAAGAGAGAACCACCTGCGAACCCGATGCGCAACACCCGGTCGCTCGATGGTGCAACATGCTCAGCTGCGCGCCGAATCGCTCGGGCGAACTGCGCGGTGTGCACACCTGGATTGGGCCGATTCGCCAATTCTGCTGCCTTGGCGCGTGATCGCGGCCCCGGCGTCGCCCTGCGCGGAACAGGCAACGGCTTGACATCCGTGTGACGCGCCTTACAGTTCATGCCGGGCAGGTACTCCGCCCGTCGCGGCCACAAGTGCCGTAACTCTCTGTCCCGCAATGGATCAGCCCCACAAGGGTGTCATCTGTCGTGGGCTGACCTCAGGAGCAGTAGTGAGCGCCATCAATTCCCTGGCCGAGCAGGACTTCGAGCAGCTGTCGATCCAGCGCGTGGAGAACGGGCTCGCCAGCATCATCGCGGTCCACGACACCACCCTCGGGCCCGCGCTCGGGGGAGTCCGGATCCGCCAGTACGAATCCGACGATGCGGCCGCGGCGGACGCGATGCGCCTCGCACGCGCGATGACCTACAAGGCGGCGCTCGCCGGCCTGGCGCTCGGCGGCGGAAAGAGCGTGATCAACGCCGATCCCCGCAGCCAGAAGACGCGTTCGCTCCTGGAGGCGCACGGCAGGCACATCGGGATGCTCGGTGGCCGCTACATCCCCGGCGCCGACATGGGCACCGGACCCGCGGACCTGAAGGTGATCGCCGAGCACGCCCCCCGGGTCTCCAGCGACGGCCGCGATCCCTCGCCGTACACGGCCAGGGGAGTGGTCGCCTCGATCTCGGCGGTCGCCGACCACCTGGGGCGTGACGGCGTCGAGGGGCTGCGGGTTGCCGTGCAGGGCGCGGGCAATGTCGGCCTCGGGATCGTCGAGCTCCTCTCCGCGGCGGGGGCCACGGTGCTGGTGGCCGACCCCGATCCGGAGCGGGTGCGGCTCGCGGTGGAAGGTTTTGGTGCGCAGGCGAGTTCGCTGGACGAGATCCTGCACACCGACGTCGATGTGGTCTGCCCCGCGGGTCCGGGACTGGTGATCGACGAGCGTGCGGTCGACCGGTTCAAGGCGGTGGCGCTGGTCGGTGCGGCCAACAACATGCTCGCCTCTCCGGCCGCGGGTGACGCGCTGACCGCTCGCGGCATCGTGCACATCCCGGATTTCGTGTCGAACGCGGGCGGCCTGATCTCCTGCGACGCCGAGGTGAACGGGCTGACGGACTTCGTCGGCAAGGTGGACCGCATCGCGGATGTGGTGATGGAGATCCTCGACCGGGCTCGGGTGACCGGGGTGGACACCTCTACGGCCGCGATCGAGCTGGCCGAGCGACGGATCGCGGAGGTCCGCGCGGCCTGAGCCCGAGCAAGAGCGGGAGCATCCCGCCGATACGACAGCGCCCCTGCGGTTCCGGGCATTCCCGGCACCACAGGGGCGCGTCTGTGAACAGTGAGGACTACGGCACGTAGCGAACGGCGCCCTTGTCCGCGGAGGTCGCCAGCGCCGCGTAGGCGCGCAGCGCGGTGGTGACGGTGCGCTGGCGGTCGACCGGCTGCCACGGACGCTCGGATGCCTCCATCTTGGCGCGGCGCTCGGCGAGCACGGCGTCGTCGACGAGGATCTCGAGGGTTCGGGTCGCGACGTCGATGCGGACCTGGTCGCCGTTCTCCACCAGGCCGATCACGCCGCCCGCCGCGGCCTCCGGGGAGATGTGCCCGATGGACAGGCCGGAGGTGCCGCCGGAGAAGCGGCCGTCGGTGATGAGCGCGCACTCCTTGCCGAGGCCCGCGCCCTTGAGGAATGCGGTGGGGTGCAGCATTTCCTGCATGCCCGGTCCGCCCTTGGGGCCCTCGTAGCGGACCACGAGGACGTCGCCGGGCTTGATCTTCTTCTGCAGGATCACCGAGACGGCCTCCTCCTGCGATTCGACGACGAGCGCCGGACCCTGGAAGGAGAACAGCTCCTCGTCGATGCCCGCGGTCTTGAGGATGGCGCCGTCGAGCGCGATGTTGCCGCGCAGCACGACGAGTCCGCCCTCGACGGTGTACGCGTGCTCCTTGTCCCGGATGCACCCGCCTGCTGCGTCGGTGTCCAGCGCGCTCCAGCGGTTGGAGGTGGAGAACGGCTCGGTGGTGCGGACCCCGCCCGGTGCGGCGTGGAAGAGCTCGATCGCCTCGTCGGTTGCCTTGCCGGAGCGGATGTCCCAGTCGTCGAGCCACTGGTCGAAGCTCTTGGTGTGGACCGTGGAGACATCGGTCTCGAGCAGGTTCGCGCGACGCAGCTCGCCGAGCAGCGCGGGGATTCCGCCCGCCCGGTGCACGTCCTCCATGTGGTAGTCGGAGTTTGGTGAGACCTTCGACAGGCACGGCACCAGGCGGCTGATCTCGTCGATGGTGTCGAGGTCGAAGTCGACCTCGCCCTCCTGGGCGGCGGCGAGGGTGTGCAGGACCGTGTTGGTCGAGCCGCCCATCGCGACGTCGAGGGCCATCGCGTTGCGGAACGCCTTGGGAGTGGCGATGTTCCGGGGGAGCACCGACTCGTCCTCGTCGCGGTAGTACTTGAGCGCGGCCTCGACGACCGTGGTGCCCGCGCGGGAGAACAGTGCGCGGCGGGCCTCGTGGGTGGCCAGGGTGGAGCCGTTGCCGGGCAGCGCAAGGCCGAGTGCCTCGGTGAGGCAGTTCATCGAGTTCGCCGTGAACATGCCGGAGCAGGAGCCACAGGTCGGGCACGCGCTGCGCTCGACCTCGTCGAGGCCTTCCTCGGACACCGCGTCGTTCGCGGATGCCGAGATGGCGGTGATCAGGTCGGTGGGGGCCTGCGCGACGCCGCCGACGACGACGGCCTTGCCTGCCTCCATCGGACCGCCCGAGACGAAGACGGTCGGGATGTTCAGTCGCATCGCGGCATTGAGCATGCCGGGGGTGATCTTGTCGCAGTTGGAGATGCAGACGAGTGCGTCGGCGGTGTGCGCGTTCGCCATGTACTCGACCGAGTCGGCGATGATCTCGCGGCTGGGCAGCGAGTAGAGCATGCCGCCGTGGCCCATGGCGATGCCGTCGTCCACCGCGATGGTGTGGAACTCGCGGGGCACTCCGCCCGCGGCGCGCACGGCCTCGGCCACGATCTCGCCGACGTCCTTGAGGTGCACGTGCCCGGGGACGAACTGGGTGTACGAGTTCGCGATCGCGACGATCGGCTTGCCGAAATCGGAGTCCGTCATTCCGGTGGCGCGCCACAGGGCGCGGGCTCCGGCGGCATTGCGTCCGACGGTGGTGGTGCGTGACCTCAACGGGGGCATAGGACTGTCCTTAATCGTCGAACTGCGAACGTTGCCGTGACTCGAGCGGCTCCGGCGGGCTGGGCCGGTGGGCGGGTCTTCGGCATGGGGTGGGTGCCGTCGGCGCCCTGGCGTCGAGTGTCCGTAGCAACGCTACTCGCGGGCTATTTCGTTCCCGGATCCGACTCCGTGCCGGACTCGGTCTCGTCATTCTCTGCGGCGGCCCTCTCGGCGGCGGCCTTCTCGCGGGCCGCACGATCCGCGGCCGCGTAGGGGTCGGTCACCCGGCCGCCGCTGGCCGCCGCGATCTGGGGGAGCCGACCGAAGGTGACGACGGGCAGGCTCACCTCGCGGCCGTCGGTCAGGTCGGCGCGCGCCCATCCGCGCTTGGGGAAGCGGAAGCCCTTGATCTGGCTCCACTCGATGTTCTCGGTGGAGAACATCCGGCGCAGGCGCAGTCCCTCGGCGGTGACGGTGGTCCGTACCCGCAGCATCCACCAGGCGACCGCGACGGGGATCAGCAGCAGGATCACAAGGGGGACCGGCTTGGTGAGCACGACGGGGCTCAGGCAGATCGCCAGCAGGCCAACCGCGAGGAGTCCGAGCTTCGAGATGTGTATGGACTGCTCGATCGGTTCGGCGGTGTGCGAGGATGAGTTCGGTGGCACGGGCTGCGATGAGGATGACACCGCACCATCCTTGCATTGCAGTCAGCGCTTCTCACATTCTGGGACAGCAGACTCACCAAGTTGACTGTTCACCCTTGACGCGCCTACCTTCGAGCGCGTGAAGCAGAATGAGTTGCTCGTAATCGGCCGGCGCGTCGCCGCCTGAGTCGATTTCGTCAACTCACAAGCACGACGCGCCACCCTCGTACAGCAAGATTGCTGACGGGGGTTTTTTCTTGCCCGGAGCCAGCTTGAACCGTCAAGACCAGAGGATTATGCAGTGAGCGCACCAACCGCACGGCCGCAGCCCACGCCGCGCAAGTCGGGGGGAACGGGTCAGCCCAGCCCCGCGGCAGCGCCGGCCGCCCAGCCCGGTACCCGCCGTCAAGTCGCCCCCGAGCGAGTGACCGGCGCCCAGTCCGTGGTTCGGGCCCTCGAGGAGCTCGAGGTCGACACTGTATTCGGCATTCCCGGCGGCGCCGTTCTGCCCGTCTACGACCCGCTCTTCGACTCGAAGAAGGTTCGGCACGTCCTGGTCCGGCACGAGCAGGGCGCCGGACACGCCGCAACCGGGTACGCCCAGGCCACCGGCAAGGTCGGCGTCTGCATGGCCACCTCCGGCCCCGGCGCCACCAACCTGGTGACCCCGATCGCCGACGCGCAGATGGACTCGGTCCCGATCGTCGCGATCACCGGCCAGGTCGGTCGCAGCCTGATCGGCACCGACGCGTTCCAGGAGGCCGACATCTCCGGCATCACCATGCCGGTGACCAAGCACAACTTCCTGATCACCGACGGCGCCGACATCCCGCGGATCATGGCGGAGGCCTTCTACCTGGCGTCCTCCGGTCGTCCCGGTGCAGTCCTCGTCGACATCCCGAAGGACGTGCTGCAGGCGCAGACCACGTTCTCGTGGCCGCCGGAGATGCACCTGCCCGGCTACCGTCCGGTGAGCAAGCCGCACGGCAAGCAGGTCCGCGAGGCGGCCCGGCTGATCGCCGAGTCGAAGGCGCCCGTGCTCTACGTCGGTGGCGGCGTCATCAAGGCCGACGCGTCCGCCGAGCTGCTCGAGCTCGCGGAACTGACCGGCATCCCCGTCGTGACGACGCTGATGGCCCGCGGCGCGTTCCCCGACAGCCACCAGCTGCACTGCGGCATGCCGGGCATGCACGGCACCGTGGCGGCGGTCGGCGCGCTGCAGAAGAGCGACCTGCTGATCACCCTCGGCGCACGTTTCGACGACCGGGTGACCGGTCAGCTCGACTCGTTCGCACCCGACGCCAAGGTCATCCACGCCGACATCGACCCGGCCGAGATCGGCAAGAACCGGTACGCGGACGTCCCGATCGTCGGTGACTGCGGCGAGGTGATCACCGAGCTGATCGAGGCGATCAAGGCGGATCAGGCCACCGGGACCACGCTCGACTACGCCGAGTGGTGGTCGTACCTGGACGGTCTGCGCGACACCTACCCGCTGGCCTACGGCAAGCCGTCGGACGGCGCGCTGTCCCCGGAGTACGTGATCGAGGCGGTCGGCAGGCTCGCGGGCCCGGACGCGATCTACTGCGCGGGCGTCGGCCAGCACCAGATGTGGGCTGCGCAGTTCGTCAAGTACGAGAAGCCGCGCACCTGGCTCAACTCCGGCGGCCTCGGCACCATGGGTTACGCGGTGCCCGCCGCGATGGGCGCCAAGATGGGCATGCCGGACAAGGAAGTCTGGGCCATCGACGGTGACGGCTGCTTCCAGATGACCAACCAGGAGCTCGCGACCTGCGCGGTCGAGGGCGTGCCGATCAAGGTCGCGCTGGTCAACAACGGCAACCTCGGCATGGTGCGGCAGTGGCAGACGCTGTTCTACGACCAGCGTTACTCCAACACCAACCTCGGCACCCACGGAGCGATCCGGATCCCGGACTTCGTCAAGCTCGCCGAGGCGTTGGGCTGCCACGGCATCCGCGTCGAGCGCGAGGAGGACGTCGAGGCGGCGATCCGCGAGGCACAGTCCATCAACGACAAGCCGGTGGTGATCGACTTCATCGTCGGCGCCGACGCCCAGGTGTGGCCCATGGTGGCCGCGGGCACCAGCAACGACGAGATCCAGGCGGCGCGGGGCATCCGGCCGCTGTTCGACGACGACGAGGCCGTCAATGAGCCCGCCGTCATCCACGAGGCCATGGAGCGCGAGCAGCAGTCCGGCCAGGCCGCTGCCGCCGCAAGGGAGGACAACCAGTGAGCACCAGCCACACCCTCAGCGTTCTCGTCGAGGACAAGCCGGGAGTGTTGGCCAGGGTGGCCGCGCTGTTCTCGCGCAGGGGCTTCAACATCGAGTCCCTCGCTGTCGGGGGACCGAACTCCCCGACGTCTCCCGCATGACCATCGTCGTCACCGTCGACGAGTTCCCGCTCGAGCAGGTGACCAAGCAGCTCAACAAGCTGATCAACGTGCTCAAGATCGTCGAGCAGGACACCGAGGCCTCGGTGGCCCGTGAGCTCGTGCTGATCAAGGTGCGGGCCGACGCCAGCGTTCGGACGCAGGTCCTCGAGACGGTGAACCTGTTCCGCGCCAAGGTGATCGACGTCTCGCCTGAGTCGGTGACCATCGAGGCGACCGGCACCCGGTCGAAGCTCGACGCGTTGCTGCGGATGCTCGATCCCTACGGGATCCGGGAGATCGTGCAGTCCGGTGTCGTGGCTGTCGGCCGTGGGCCGAAGTCCATCACCGCGGCCCGCTAGTACTTTCTATTCACGAATCAAGTCTTCAGATAACCGAGGAGAGGTAATACCAGTGGCAGTCGAGATGTTCTACGACGATGACGCCGACCTGTCGATCATCCAGGGCCGCAAGGTCGCTGTGATCGGCTACGGCAGCCAGGGACACGCGCATTCGCTCAGCCTGCGTGATTCGGGCGTCGATGTGCGCATCGGCCTCAAGGAGGGTTCGAAGTCTCGGGCCAAGGCCGAGGAGCAGGGCCTGACCGTCGGCACGCCTGCCGAGGTCGCCGAGTGGGCAGACGTGATCATGGTGCTGGCACCTGACACCGCGCAGGCGTCGATCTTCACCAACGACATCGAGCCGAACCTCAAGGACGGCGACGCGCTGTTCTTCGGGCACGGCCTGAACATCCACTTCGACCTGATCAAGGCCCCGGAGTTCGTCACCGTCGGCATGGTCGCCCCGAAGGGCCCCGGCCACCTGGTGCGCCGTCAGTTCGTCGACGGCAAGGGCGTTCCCGCCCTCATTGCCGTCGACCAGGACCCGAAGGGCGAGGGCCAGGCCCTGGCGCTGTCCTACGCCAAGGCGATCGGTGGCACCCGCGCGGGCGTCATCAAGACCACCTTCAAGGAAGAGACCGAGACGGACCTCTTCGGCGAGCAGGCCGTGCTCTGCGGCGGCACCGAGGAGCTCGTCAAGACGGGCTTCGAGGTCATGGTCGAGGCCGGCTACGCGCCCGAGATGGCGTACTTCGAGGTCCTGCACGAGCTCAAGCTGATCGTCGACCTCATGTACGAGGGCGGCATCGCGCGCATGAACTACTCGGTGTCCGACACCGCCGAGTTTGGTGGCTACCTCTCCGGCCCGCGCGTCATCGACGCAGGCACCAAGGACCGCATGAAGGCGATCCTGGCCGACATCCAGTCGGGCGAGTTCACCCGTCGCCTGGTCGCCAACGTCGAGAACGGCAACACCGAGCTCGAGGGCCTGCGCAAGGCCAACGCCGAGCACCCGATCGAGGTCACCGGCAAGAAGCTGCGCGACCTGATGAGCTGGGTCGATCGCCCGATCACCGAAACCGCTTAGGCGGCTGCGCCACCCGTGAGTCCTTCCGGTCCCGTAGGGGCCAGAAGGACTCACGGGGCGCGAAGCGCATTTTGGGGCCCGATGTCACCCCGTGACGGTGCAGACTGTCACGGAGGGCATCGGGCCCTTGCGTTGTCCGGGGTAGGTGATGGATGGCACGACAATCGTCCCTTCGGTCATGGCTTCCTGGTGTCGAGGTTGCCCGCCGATACGAGCGGTCCTGGTTGCGCCCCGACCTCACCGCAGGGGTCGCACTCACCGCGCTGCTGATCCCGCGGGCATGGGGTACGCCGAGGCGGCGGGCCTGCCCCCGGAGACCGGCCTCTACGCCACCATCGTGCCGCTGCTCGTCTACGCACTGGTCGGGCCCTCGAAGATCCTGGTGCTCGGCCCCGATTCCTCGCTCGCCCCGATCATCGGCGCGGCCGTCCTGCCGCTCGCCGCTGGAGATCCTGACCGGGCCGTCGCCCTCGCAGGACTGCTCGCGATCCTGATGGGCCTGATCCTGGTCGCCGGTGGCCTGCTGAACCTGGGCTTCGTCACGGACCTGCTGTCCAAACCGATTCGGCTCGGCTACCTCAACGGCATCGCCCTGGTCGTGGTCGTCAGCCAGATACCGAAGCTGCTCGGCTTCTCCGTCGACGGCGTCAACCTCATCGACGAGGCCCGCAACACCGTTGTCGCGATCGCCGACGGCGAGATCGACCCGACCGCCGCCGTGTTCGGCATCGGGGGCATCGCGGTGATCCTCGCCTTCAAGCTGCTGCACAGCCGCATCCCCGGTGTACTGGTCGCGGTGGTGGGCGCGATCGTCCTGGCTTACGTCCTCGGCCTGAAGGACGATCTCCCGATGGTCGGCGCGCTGCCGCAGGGCCTACCCGCGCCCGCGCTCGGCGGGCTGACCTGGTCAGACGTCGCCGATCTGATAGTCCCGGCGGCTGGTATCGCGCTGATCGCGTTCGCCGACACCGGGGTGCTCTCGCGCACCTTCGCGGCGCGGCGCGGCGAGAGTGTCAACGGCAGCATCGAGATGCGCGCGATCGGCACCGCCAACGTGGCCAGCGGGCTGCTCGGTGGATTCCCGATGTCCGCGAGCTCCTCGCGCACCCCGGTCGCCGAACAGAACGGCGCCAAGACCCAGCTCGTCGGGGTGGTCGGTGCACTGGCCATCGTGCTGTTCATCCTCGTCGCGCCCGGCGTAACCGGTTACCTGCCGTCGGCGGTGCTGGCGTCGGTGGTGATCGTGGCGGCGACCTCGCTGGTGGACGTCCGCGGGATGGTGGCGATGTGGCGGATGAGCAAGGTGGAGGCGTCCCTTGCGATCGCCGCGTTCCTCGGCGTCGCGCTGGTCGGGGTGCTGGAGGGCATCGTGGTGGCGATCGCCCTGTCCTTCGTGGCCGTCGTCGTGCACGCGTGGCAGCCGTACCGTGCGGAACTGGTGGTGGTACCCGACCTCGACGGCTACCACGACCTCGCCCGGCACCCCGAGGGCCACCGGATCCCGGGCCTGGTCATCGCTCGGTTCGACGCACAGCTCTTCTTCGCGAACGGTGCGCTGTTCGACGACTACGTGCGGGGGCTCGTCACCGACGCGCCCGATCCGGTCCGATGGGTGGTGATCGCCTCGGAGCCGTTGACCGGGCTCGACACCACGGCGGTGGACGAGCTGGTGGAGCTCGACCAGTACCTGGACAGCCACGGGGTGCGACTGGTCTTCGCCGAGATGAAGGGACCGGTGAAGGATCGGCTGATCCTGTTCGGGGTCGGCGACCGTTTCGGCCACGACAGGTTCTATCCGACGCTCGACGCCGCGGTGGAGGCGTTCGAGGCCGGCCGCTCGGGCTGAGTGATCCGTCCCACGAGGTGTCCACTATCTGGTATCGGCGCACCCAGGGTGCCGAAACCCGGGGGCCCGCACACTAAGCTGTCTTCGGTCACGGCCTCACGTGGGCGCCCGAGGCGGCGCCGGGCCGCGGACGATCCGCCCGACACCTAACACAGGAGTTCACTCGTGAGCCAGCCAGGCCGTCCCGTTGTTCTGATCGCAGACAAGCTCGCGCCGTCCACGGTCGAGGCGCTCGGCGATGGCGTGGAAGTGCGCTGGGTCGACGGTCCCGACCGTCCCGCCCTGCTGGCCGCCGTCCCGAGGCCGACGCGATCCTGGTCCGCTCGGCGACCACCGTCGACGCGGACGTCCTCGCCGCGGGCACCAAGCTGAAGATCGTCGGCCGTGCAGGCGTCGGCCTGGACAACGTCGACATCCCGGCCGCCACCGAGCGCGGCGTGATGGTCGTCAACGCGCCGACCTCGAACATCCACACCGCCGCCGAGCACGCCGTCGCCCTGCTGCTGGCCACCGCGCGACAGATCCCGGCCGCCGACCGCACCCTCCGCGAGAAGACCTGGAAGCGTTCGAGCTTCAACGGCACCGAGATCCTCGGCAAGACCGTCGGCGTCGTCGGCCTCGGCCGGATCGGCCAGCTGTTCGCGCAGCGCCTCGCGGCGTTCGAGACCCACGTCATCGCGTACGACCCCTACCTGCCCGCGGCCCGCGCCGCGCAGCTCGGCATCGAGCTCGTCGACATCGACGAGCTGGTCAAGCGCTCGGACTTCATCTCCGTGCACCTGCCGAAGACCAAGGAGACGGCCGGCCTGATCAACGCCGAGCGTCTCGCCACCGCCAAGGACGGGCTGATCATCGTCAACGCCGCCCGCGGCGGCCTGATCGACGAGGACGCGCTGTACGACGCGCTCGTCTCCGGCAAGGTCCGCGCCGCAGGCCTGGACGTGTTCAACACCGAGCCGTGCACCGACTCGAAGCTGTTCGACCTCGACAACGTCGTCGTCACCCCGCACCTCGGCGCGTCCACCTCGGAGGCCCAGGACCGCGCGGGCACCGACGTCGCCAAGAGCGTGCTGCTGGCGCTGGCGGGCGAGTTCGTGCCCGAGGCCGTCAACGTCTCCGGTGGCCCGGTCGGCGAGGAGGTCGCGCCGTGGCTCGACCTGGTCCGCAAGCTCGGCCTGCTCGCGGGCACCCTCTCCCCGGAGGCCGTGCAGAACATCCAGGTCATCGTCAGCGGTGAGCTGTCGGCGGAGAACGTCGAGATCCTCGGCCTTGCCGCGCTGCGCGGACTCTTCTCGGCCAGCAGCGACGAGCCGGTCACCTTCGTCAACGCGCCCGCGCTCGCCGAGCAGCGTGGCGTGAGTGTCGAGGTCGACAAGCACAGTGAGGCGCTCACGCACCGCAGCGCGGTCGAGGTGCGGGCCGTCGCGGCCGACGGCACCGTCACCGCCGTCGCTGGCGCGCTGACCGGCCTGCAGCAGATCGAGAAGATCGTCAACGTCAACGGCCGCAGCTTCGACCTGCGCGCCGAGGGCCACAACATCGTCGTGCACTACCAGGATCGTCCGGGCGTGCTCGGCACCCTCGGCACCGTGCTGGGCAACGCCGGCATCGACATCCAGGCCGCGGCGCTGAGCCAGGACGTCGAGGGCGAGGGCGCAACCGTCATCCTGCGCGTTGACCGCGTGGTCGGCGATGCCGAGGTCTCGGAGGTCGTCGCCCAGCTCGACGCCCGCGTTGCCCAGGTCGACCTGTCCTGATTTCGTCTCTGCGAGGAAGTGAGTAAGTACATGAAGCTTGCAGTCATTCCCGGCGACGGCATCGGGGTCGAGGTCACGGCAGAGGCGCTCAAGGTGTTGCGCAAGCTGGTCCCCGACCTGCAGACCACCGAGTACGACCTCGGTGCGACGCGCTACAACGCGACCGGTGAACTGCTGCCGGACGCGGAGCTCGCGCAGATCCGCGAGCACGACGCGATCCTGCTCGGCGCGATCGGCGACCCGCGCCTGGTCGGCCCCGGCATCCTCGAGCGTGGCCTGCTGCTGAACATGCGGTTCCAGCTCGATCACCATGTGAACCTGCGTCCGTCGCGGCTGTACCCGGGCGCGACGTCGCCGCTGGCCGCCAACCCGGACATCGATTTCGTGGTGGTGCGCGAGGGCACCGAGGGCCCGTACACCGGCAACGGCGGCGCCATCCGCGTCGGGACGCCGCACGAGATCGCCACCGAGGTGTCGATCAACACGTGGTTCGGTGCCGAGCGCGTCGTCCGCTACGCCTTCGAGTTGGCGCAGACGCGGCGTAAGCACCTCACACTGATCCACAAGACCAACGTGCTCTCCAACGCGGGCGCCATCTGGTCTCGTGCGGTGGAGACCGTCGGTGCCGAGTACCCGGACGTCGAGACCGCGTACTGCCACATCGACGCCGCCACCATCTACATGGTCAGCGACCCGTCGCGCTTCGACGTGATCGTCACCGACAACCTGTTCGGCGACATCATCACCGACCTGGCAGGCGCGGTCACCGGTGGCATCGGTCTCTCGGCGTCCGGCAACATCGATGCCTCGGGCACCAACCCGTCGATGTTCGAGCCCGTGCACGGCTCGGCTCCTGACATCGCGGGCAAGGGCATCGCCGATCCCACCGCCGCGATCCTGTCGGTGGCGCTGATGCTGCGTCACCTCGGGCGCGAGGAAGATGCGGCCCGCGTCGAGCAGGCCGTCGAGGCCGATCTCGCGGCCCGCGGTGATGGTCCGATCAAGACCTCCGAGGTCGGCGACCGCATCGCCGCGAGCCTCTAGGCTCGGCGAAACTCCGTAGTAGCACTCCGCCCGCGAACCGAAAGGTCGCGGGCGGAGTGCGTTCGGGGTGGTTCACGTCGATGGCGGAGGTGGGTCGGCGGGGACCAGCGGGGCGGCGGCCAGCGGCAGCGCGGCGGCGAGCGCGAAGGCGGCAGGAAAGCCGAGGGTCCCGATCACCGCACCGAACACCGGCGGCACGAACGCGGCGACCAGGAACTGGCCGGTGTTCTGGGCGCCGAGTGCCCTGCCGCTCCAATACGGGCCCGCGATCTCCGCGACCGCGGTGAAGGCGAGTCCGTTGTCGGCCACCGTGATCACCGAGGCCACCACCATCAGGGCGACGGAGATCGGTGAGTCGAGCCAGTCCGTGATCGCCAGCGCCGCCATGGACAGCGCCGCGGCGACCGCGACGGTCCGCAGCGGGCCCATCCGGCTGCCGACCCGGTCCGACCAGATCCCCGCACCGATCCGGCCGAGCGCGCCCAGCAGCTGGGTCGCGGTGATGAGAATGCCCGCCGACGCCGCCGACCAGTGCCGGTCGGTGATCAGCCAGACCGGGACGAAGGTCCACACCAGATACTGCGGCACCACCAGCGCCGCCGAGACCGAGTGGATTCGCCACAGCACGCTCTGGTTCCGGTACGGGTTGGCCAACAGGCCCTGCGACGACGCCGCCGCGCGGCTGGGCCGCGGTGGGTCGACCACGAACACCAGGCAGGCCAGTGCGGCGACCGCGCAGATGATCGCGGGCACGGTCAGCGCCCAGCCGATCCCGTGGTCGGCGGCCAGGTTCGGGACGGTCAGCGCGGCCACCGCAACTCCGAGGGGCAGTGCCATCTGGCGCACGCCCATCGCGAATCCGCGCCGGTGCGGCGGGAACCAGCCCACCACCACCCGCCCGCTGGCGGCGTTGGGACTCGAGGCGGCAACGCCGCCGAGGAACAGGAACACCCCCAGTGCCAGAAAGGACGCGCTCAGTGCCGCGGCCGCAGCACTCGCGAGTGCCGCGGCGCCGAGTCCGATGGCCAGCACCCGGCGTTCGCCGATCCGGTCGACCACCACACCCCACGCGAACAGGCTGACGAGGAAGCCGACCGTCGGGGCGGCCGCGATCAGTCCGGCGCGGGCCAGGCTCATGCCCTGTGCGTCGTGCAGGGTCGGGATGAGGAAGGCGGGTGCGTTGGCAAACACCCCGCCCGCCGCCTGGGCGAGGACACCGAGGCCGAGCATGGACCACCGCCTCGGCGAGGTGATCTGCGAATCCTGTCTGTTCTGTTCCTGAACACTCATGCAAGCCGTCCCAATATATGGAATGAGAATCTTATAGAATGGAATTCGAGATCGAGTGTATCGCGCCGTTCCCTGCCGCGCGCCACGGGTGGACGCGGGGGTCCGGTGGCGGCCGATAGACTGCCGCCATGCGTCTAGGTCGAATCGCCAGCCCTGATGGGGTCGCCTTTGTTTCCATCGAAGGGGAGGGTGACGCGCAGACCGCGAAGGAGATCGCCGAGCATCCGTTCGGCAACCCGACCTTCACCGGCAGGAGCTGGCCGCTCGCCGACGTCCGGCTGCTCGCGCCGATCCTGGCCAGCAAGGTGATCTGCATCGGCAAGAACTACGCGGCGCACGCGGCCGAGATGGGCTCCGAGGCGCCCGAGGATCCCGTGATCTTCCTCAAGCCGAACACCTCGATCATCGGCCCCGGTGTGCCGATCATGTTGCCGCCCAGCTCGAATGAGGTGCACTACGAGGGCGAGCTCGCGATCGTCATCGGGCGTCCCTGCAAGGACGTGCCCGCCGCGAAGGCGCTCGAGGTGGTGCTCGGGTACACCGTCGCGAACGATGTGTCCGCGCGCGATCATCAGCGCCAGGACGGCCAGTGGACCAGGGCCAAGGGGCACGACACGTTCTGCCCACTCGGACCGTGGATCGAGACCACCCTTGACGCCTCCGATCTCGAGATCAAGACGGATGTCAACGGTGAGGTCAAGCAGCGCAGTCGGACTTCGCTTCTGCTGCACGACATTCCGAAGATCATCGAGTGGGTCTCCGCGGTGATGACGCTGCTCCCCGGCGACGTCATCCTGACCGGCACCCCCGAGGGGGTCGGTCCGATCGTCGCGGGCGACACCGTGAGCGTCACCATCGAGGGCATCGGTACCCTCGCCAACCCGGTGGCCGCCAAGGGCTGAGTCCGGCGGCGTGGCGACGGGTCGGTGGTCACTGCCGGGCCGGGTGGGGGCGGGGAAGACTAGCCTGTAGGGGACCGATTCCCCCCTCCGACCCAAGTGAGCCATGACCTCCAGCGAAGTGCGTGTTCGTTTCTGTCCCTCGCCGACCGGCACGCCCCATGTCGGGCTGATCCGTACGGCCCTGTTCAACTGGGCCTATGCCCGGCACCACGGCGGCAAGTTCGTCTTCCGCATCGAGGACACCGACGCCGCGAGGGACTCGGAGGAGTCCTACCAGGCGATCCTCGACGCGCTGAACTGGCTCGGCCTGACCTGGGACGAGGGTCCCGAGGTCGGCGGCCCATACGCGCCGTACCGCCAGTCGCAGCGACGAGACCTGCACCTCGAGGTCGTCGCGAAGCTGCTGGCGGCGGGGGAGGCATACGAGTCCTTCTCCACCCCGAGGAGGTCGAGGCGCGGCACAAGGCGGCCGGCCGTGACCCCAAGCTCGGGTACGACAACTTCGATCGCGATCTGACCGCAGAGCAGCGTCAGGCGTACCTCGACGAGGGGCGTAAGCCCGTCGTGCGGTTGCGGATGCCCGACCACGATCTGACCTGGAACGACCTCGTTCGCGGCGAGACCACCTTCAAGGCGGGCACGGTGCCCGATTTCGCACTCACCCGGGGCAACGGCATCCCGCTGTACACCTTGGTGAACCCCGTGGACGACGCGCTGATGAAGATCACTCACGTGCTGCGTGGCGAGGACCTCCTCTCGTCGACGCCGCGCCAGCTGGCCCTCTACGAGGCGCTGCAGCGGATCGGCGTCGCTGAGCTCACCCCGGAGTTCGGTCACCTCCCGTTCGTGATGGGGCAGGGCAACAAGAAGCTCTCGAAGCGTGACCCCGAGTCGAACCTGTTCATCCATCGGGACCGCGGCTTCATTCCAGAGGGTCTGCTCAACTACCTGGCTCTGCTCGGCTGGGGCATCGCGGACGATCGCGACGTGTTCTCGCTCACGGAGATGGTCGAGGCCTTCGACATCTCGAAGGTCAACTCCAATCCGGCGCGTTTCGACCAGAAGAAGGCCGACGCGATCAACGCCGAGCACATCCGGTTGCTCGACCCCGCGGACTTCACGGCGCGGCTGCGGGCGTTCCTGGCCGGGCACGGTCATCTCGTGGACGCGCTCGACGAGGCCTCGTTCGCCGTCGCGGCCGAACTCGTGCAGACGCGCATCGTCGTCCTCGCCGATGCGTGGGACCTGCTCAAGTTCCTCTTCGTGGACGAGTCCGAGTTCGCGATCGATCCGGCCGCGGCCGCGAAGAACCTGGGCGCGGATTCCGCTCCCGTGCTCGACGCAACGATCGCCGCGCTCGAGGCGACGCCGAACTGGGCGAGCGTGGACCTGGAGGAGTCTCTGAAGGCCGCTCTCATCGATGGCCTGGAACTCAAGCCGCGCAAGGCCTTTGCGCCCGTGCGGGTCGCGGTGACCGGCTCACACATCAGCCCGCCGCTGTACGAGTCGATGGAGTTGCTCGGCAGGGAGAAGACGATGGCCCGGCTGCGCTCGGCACGCGCTCAGGTGGGTCAGTAGGAGTTCCTGTCGGCTGGCCAGGGGCGATTTCAGGCCCCTGACCAGCCGATTTGGAGAATGGCCCTAGGGCTTTGCTATTGTTCTCCTCGTCCGAAACGGAGAGCACAGCCGCAAGGTTGAGCGAGCCGCCGAGGTCATTGGGGTATGGTGTAATTGGCAACACAGCGGTTTCTGGTACCGCCATTCTAGGTTCGAGTCCTGGTACCCCAGCGGAGAGTTCAGACGATTTTGACTCTGAACTCCGGCCAGCTAAGCTAGCCGAGCTTCCACTGATGCGGAACTTCTCTTCGGAAGAGTTCCACAGCAGCGCAACAAATCAGTACAGCGTGTTCTTGGCCCCGTCGTCTAGCGGCCTAGGACGCCGCCCTCTCAAGGCGGTAGCGCGGGTTCGAATCCCGTCGGGGCTACAAATGAAAAAGACCCTCTGGCACATGCCAGGGGGTCTTTTTCTTGTCTCCGGTAGATCGAACGGGCGGCGTTCGGAGCTGGGACTGGCGCAGTGCGAAAAAGGCGCCCACCCGAGCCGGGTGAGCGCCTTCGCTCGGAAATGCTCAGCCGCTCTTGCGGCGGAATTCTCGTTTGTGATCTGCGGGGCCGTGCGTGTGATGAATCTTCGAATCGCCGGCCGTGGCGGCCGTCGGGTTCGCGTTCTTGTGGTTCTTGCGCTCTAGTGCCTCGCGGAACTGCTGCTTGATCTGATCGTTCTCGTTCTGATCCTTCGCGGAGTCAGTCACGGTGCGCTCCTCCCATTCTGTTTGGTCGCACCGTGACGGTACCGCCGCCGCCGCGGGAAGTCCCGCAGATTTCCGCGGTGGCGCCGCTACAGGAAAGCCGCGGTGGTGCCGCCCACGGGCATCTGGGGCAATCCGAGCTTGCGGTGATCCCAGGACCGGATGCGATCGATCTTCACCCGAACGGCGACCCGCTTGTTGAGCATCATCTCGATCGCCGGGTCCACGTCGGTGGAGTACGGGCCCGTGTAGCGCTCCCAGATGCTGACGCCGACCTGCCAGAGGGCGTCTCGGTCGTCGACGATCTCGGCGGTGCCCTCGATGGAGATGCCGCGCAGGGTGTCGTAGGTGTCGCCGTCCTCGATCATGACGGTGATCCGGTTGTCCCGGCGGAGGTTGACGGCCTTCTGTGATTTCGACTTCGTCTCGAACCAGATCTCGCCGTCGATCACCGCGTACCACATGGCGATCAGGTGCGGCGCACCCTTCGCGCCCACCGTCGCCAAGGTGGCGATCCGGCTGCGTTCGATGAACCCGGCGATCTCGTCGTCGTTCATCGTGATCTGGCTACGTTGGTTGGTGCCCACTGCGCTGTCCTCCCATGGGGATCGGAACCTGTTCTCGCATGCACTGTGCCATGGGCCACACATGTGGCTGTGCCATGGGCCACATCGGATGCGCAGGTGGCTACAGGCGTTTGTGGAGTGCGTCCGCGGCGGCGAGGAGGTCGGCGGCCCAGCGGGCGCCGGGGCGCCTGCCCATTCGGTCGATCGGACCCGAGACCGAGATCGCCGCGATCACGACGCCAGCGCCATCACGCACCGGCGCCGCGACGCTCGCCACCCCGGGTTCGCGTTCGGCGGCGCTCTGTGCCCAGCCTCGCTTGCGCACCTCGAGCAGTGCCCGCTCGCTGAAGAGCGCGTCGGCCAGCACCGCCCGCTGGGTCTGCGGGTCCGCCCATGCCAGCAGCACCTTGGCTCCCGAGCCTGCGGTCATCGGCAGGCGTGCGCCGACAAGTACCGTGTCCCGGAGGCCGGTCGGCGGCTCCATGGAGGCCACGCACACCCGCTGGGTGCCCTCCCTGCGGTAAAGCTGCACACTCTCGCCGGTGATCTCGCGCAGTCGCGGCAGGATCATGGCGGCCGCCTCGAGGAGGCTGTCGTGTGCGGTCGGGGCCAGCTCCGCAAGGCCGGGACCCGGGCGCCAGAGCCCGTCGCCGTCGCGGGCGAGGAGCCGGTGCACCTCGAGGCCGACCGCCAGTCGGTGGGCCGTCGCCCGGGGCAGACCCGTGCGGGCGCACAGCTCTCCGAGATTGCAGGGCTGCTCCGCAACGGCGTGGAGAACGGTCATCGCCTTGTCGAGCACCCCGATCCCGCTCGAGGCGGGGGAGCCGCTATGCTGTCTCATAGGGCGATACTACCGTCTCGCATTCTGAGATGGAAATTCGGACGGCTTCGATCGGGCGTGATCGGGGAGATGATGGAAGTGGCGCACTCCAGGCCGTCCGATGTCCGGGACGCACTAGTCACACTGAGAGGTGGAGAACATGGTCAGTAGAAAGCGCACCCTGGCAGAGAAGGTGTGGGACGAGCATGTCGTCGTCCAGGGCGAGGGGGAGGGCGCCTCGCGCAACCCGGACCTCATCTACATCGATCTGCACCTCATTCACGAAGTGACCAGTCCTCAAGCCTTCGACGGCCTTCGGTTGGCGGGCAGGCCATTGCGACGCCCCGATCTCACAATCGCCACCGAGGACCACAACGTCCCGACCATCGACATCGACAAGCCGATCGCGGACCCGGTCTCCCGTATCCAGGTCGAGACCCTTCGTCGCAATTGCGAGGAGTTCGGAGTCCGCCTGCACCCGATGGGCGACCTCGATCAGGGCATCGTCCACGTCGTCGGTCCGCAGCTGGGCCTGACCCAGCCCGGCATGACGGTGGTGTGCGGCGACAGTCACACCTCGACCCACGGCGCCTTCGGTGCTCTCGCAATGGGAATCGGCACCAGCGAGGTCGAGCACGTGATGGCGACCCAGACGCTGTCGCTGCGCCCGTTCAAGACGATGGCGATCAACGTCGACGGCGAACTCCAGCCAGGGGTGACGAGCAAGGACGTCGTGCTCGCCGTCATCGCGAAGATCGGCACCGGCGGCGGCCAGGGCTACGTGCTGGAGTACCGCGGATCGGCCATCCGTCAAATGTCGATGGAAGCCCGAATGACGGTCTGCAACATGTCGATCGAGGCCGGTGCCCGCGCGGGCATGATCGCGCCCGACGAGATCACCTACGAGTTCATCAAGGGACGGCCGCACGCGCCGCAGGGCGCGGACTGGGATGCCGCCGTCGCTGCGTGGGAGCAGCTGAAGACCGACGAGGGCGCGACTTTCGACCAAGAGGTCTACATCGACGCGAACTCGCTGACCCCGTTCGTCACATGGGGGACCAACCCGGCCCAGGGTGCGCCGCTCGGCGACTCGGTGCCGGATCCCACGCAGATGGTCGACGAGAGCGAACGCCAGGCCGCCGAGAAGGCGTTGACCTACATGGGCCTGACGGCGGGCACTCCGCTGCGTGAGATCGCCGTGGACACGGTCTTCGTCGGTTCCTGCACCAATGGCCGGATCGAGGACTTGCGGGCCGTGGCGGGCGTCCTGAAGGGCCGCAAGGTGGCCGAGGGTGTGCGGATGCTGGTCGTCCCCGGCTCGATGAGGGTTCGCGCGGAGGCCGAGAAGGAGGGCCTCGGTGAGATCTTCATCGCAGCGGGTGCGGAATGGCGGCAGGCGGGGTGCTCGATGTGTCTCGGTATGAATCCCGATCAGCTGTCCTCGGGTGAGCGTTCGGCATCGACTTCCAACCGGAATTTCGAAGGTAGGCAGGGCAAGGGCGGGCGGACCCATCTCGTCTCCCCGCTGGTCGCGGCGGCGACGGCGGTGCGAGGCACGCTCTCGGCGCCCGCGGACCTGGACTGAAGACCACCGGAACGACAGGAGTATTTGATGGAAGCCTTTACGACACACAAGGGAATCGGCGTCCCCTGCGGCGCTCCAATGTCGATACCGACCAGATCATTCCGGCGGTCTACCTAAAGTCGGTCTCTCGTAGCGGTTTCGAGGAGGGCCTCTTCGCGGGCTGGCGGGCCGACCCCGAGTTCATCCTGAACATTCCGCCGTACGACAAGGGCTCGGTTCTCGTCGCGGGCCCGGACTTCGGCACCGGCTCGTCCCGGGAGCACGCGGTGTGGGCGCTATCGGACTACGGATTTCGCGTAGTGATCGCCTCTCGCTTCGCGGACATCTTCCGCGGCAACTCCGGCAAGGCCGGCCTGCTGGCCGCTCAGGTCGACCAGTCGGACGTCGAACTGCTCTGGAAGTTGCTCGAAGAGCAGCCCGGTCTCGAAATTGTTGTGGATCTCACGGAGCGCACAGTGACCGCAGGAACGCTGGTGGTGCGCTTCAACATTGATGACTACACACGGTGGCGTCTGCTCGAGGGTCTGGACGATATCGGATTGACATTGCGGCAGGTAGATGCGATTTCGGAGTTCGAAAAGTCAAGGCCGTCATGGAAACCTGCCACCCTCCCGGCACGGGTTGCCGAGGGAAACTAATACGACCGACTAACGGGATTCAGGCACGAAAGAGGGTGCCACGCCTCTGAGAAGGACATGAGAATTGGCGTGGCACATAGACTCTTGCCCTTTTCCGGATTACCGTGTTTGCTAGTCGGTCCGACAATGGGCCATCAGTTTGCGGAGGACTTCCATGAACAAAGCAGAGCTCATTGACATCTTGACCGAACGGTTGGACTCGGATCGCCGTACCGCCACCGATGCGGTCGAGCACATCGTCGACACCATCGTGCGCGCCGTGCACAGGGGCGAGAGCGTCACGATCACCGGCTTCGGCGTCTTCGAGCAGCGTCGCCGTGCGGCCCGCGTCGCGCGCAACCCGCGCACCGGCGAGACCGTCAAGGTCAAGCCGACCTCGGTGCCTGCGTTCCGTCCGGGTGCCCAGTTCAAGGCCGTGATCGCCGGTAGCCAGAAGCTTCCGGCCAGCGGACCCGCGGTCAAGCGTGGGTCGGCGGCCGCCGCACCTGCGAAGAAGGCAGCGGCGAAGAAGACCGCAGCGAAGAAGGTTGCGGCCAAGAAGGCGGCGCCCGCGAAGAAGGCTCCGGCCAAGAAGGTCGTGGCGAAGAAGGCGGCACCGGCCAAGAAGGCGGTCGTGAAGAAGGCGGCGCCCGCGAAGAAGGCTCCGGCCAAGAAGGTCGTGGCGAAGAAGGCGGCACCGGCCAAGAAGGCGGTCGTGAAGAAGGCGGCACCGGCCAAGAAGGCGGTCGTGAAGAAGGCGGCGCCCGCCAAGAAGGCTCCGGCCAAGAAGGTCGTCGCCAAGAAGGCGGCTCCGGCCAAGAAGGCGGCTCCGGCGAAGAAGGCTCCTGCCAAGAAGGCGCCTGCCAAGAAGGCGCCCGCTCGCAAGAAGTAGGCACGACCGACTACTCGTGCCTCGCACGAGATCGAGGGCGGCGACGGGAAACCGTCGCCGCCCTCTGTCGGATCGGTGGCCGCCTCAGGCGTTCTCGGGCAGCGGGCTGTCGATGTGGCTGGCGTCCACCAGCTTGCCCCCGGAGAACGAGAGAACCCAGGTGCTGGCCTTCCGGTTGCGGGCAGGCGGCAGGGTGATCCCGTCCCGTTCCGCCCACCAGCTCAGCAGGTCGGGATCACCCCGCTCTGACTGCAGATCACCTGGACGCCACCGAGCGTGGCGATCTTCCGCACGCGTGACCGGGCCGCGGCCGGATCCTCCGCGTACGCCTCCTCCGAGAGCAGCGGCTCCGCCACGATCTCGGTGCCGAGCGCACGCGCAAGCGGTTCCACCGTCTGCTCGCAGCGGATGCGATCGGCAGAATGAACCGCCGTCGCACCGAAGGCGAGGAGCTGGGGCACCAGCGCCTCGGCCTGGACGCGCCCGAGCTCGTCCAACGGGCGCAGCGCGTCGTCCGGTGAGTCCTTCCGTCGTCCGGCCTTGCCGTGCCGGACGACGAGCATGGTGGTGGTGTCGGCGGGAACACGGAGGAACCGGCGCATCACCTTGCCGTCCACCGAGTACGAGAGTTCACCGGCCACGTCCTCGGGCGCCACCCACCGGAGCTCGTCGACCTCGGAGTTCGGTACGAACTCGCCCCCGAGTGATTCGGCGGCCCAGTAGTCGACCCGCTTGCGCTTGCGGTGGCCGGGGATCTCGTAGGCGACCCGGGTCACGCGCCGGTCCAGGCGCACCCGTAGCCCGGTCTCCTCCTGCACCTCTCGCAGCGCCGCGACGATCGGCGTCTCCCCGGGGTCGAGCTTGCCCTTGGGGAAGGACCAGTCGTCGTACTTGGGCCGGTGGATCAGTGCGATCTCGATCTCGTAGGGATTGGTCGGTGACTTACGCCAGAGCACGGCACCTGCCGCGAAGATATTGGCCTTGATGGGTCGATCCGACTTCGAGCTCACTAGCTGCCTTCCTGTGGTGGCCGGAAAACGTTCCTACGAGCCGAGTGCACGGCGGCCGCGCATCAACTCCTGCTGGTGCTCGCGGACGCGTTCACCCCGCGCAGGCGAGGCCGCCCAGTGCCCGTCGGACTGGAGTACCCAGCACCTGGTGGTCGGGTCGAGAGCGGAGTCGAAGATGTCGCCGAGCTGACGGGACAGCCGCGGATCCTTCACCTGGGCCATCACCTCCACCCGCCGGTCGAGATTGCGGTGCATCATGTCGGCGCTGCCGATCCAGAATTCCTCCGCGCCGACGAAATGCAGGATGCGTGAATGCTCGAGGAACCGTCCGAGAATCGAACGGACCTCGATGTTCTCGCTCAGTCCCGGCACCCCCGGCTTGAGCGCACAGATACCGCGGACCACCACCTGCACCTGCACGCCTGCCTGCGAGGCGCGATAGAGCGCGTCGATCACCTGCTCGTCCACCAGGGCGTTGGCCTTGAGGCGGACTCCCGCGGACTTGCCCTCGAGCTGGCGCGCGACCTCCGCGTCGATTCGCTTGATGATGCCGTCGCGGACGCCGTAGGGAGCGACCAGCAGGTTCCGGTACTGCGCCTTGCGCGAGTACCCGGTCAGCGAGTTGAACAGGTCCGTGAGGTCCGCACCGATTTCCGGCGCGGCGGTGAGCAGGCCCACGTCCTCGTACAGCCGGGCCGTCTTCGGGTTGTAGTTCCCGGTGCCGATGTGGCAGTACCGGCGGATCGCCGAGCCCTCCCGGCGCACGACAAGGCAAGTCTTGCAATGGGTCTTGAGTCCGACCAGTCCGTACACCACGTGCACGCCCGCCTGTTCGAGCTTGCGCGCCCACTTGATGTTCGCCTGCTCGTCGAACCGTGCCTTGATCTCGACGAGCGCCACCACCTGCTTGCCCGCCTCCGCGGCGTCGATCAGCGCGTTCACGATCGGGGAGTCGCCGGAGGTGCGGTACAGCGTCTGCTTGATGGCCAGCACATGCGGATCGGCCGCCGCCTGCTCGATGAACCGCTGCACGCTGGTGGAGAACGAGTCGTAGGGGTGGTGCACCAGGACGTCGCCGTCGCGCAGCGTCGAGAACACGCTCTTCGGGGTCTCCCGCTCTCCGAACGCCGGATGGGTCGCGGGCACGAAGGGGGCGTCCTTGAGGTTGGCGCGGTCGACACCGTAGACCTGCCACAGGCAGGACAGGTCGAGCAGACCGGGGACCTGGATCACGTCGCCCGGATCCACGTCGAGCTCGCGCAGCAGCAGTTCGAGCATGTGCTCGGTCATGTCGTCCGCGACCTCGAGCCGGACCGGCGACCCGAACCGCCTGCGGGCCAGCTCGCGCTCGAGGGCCTGCAGCAGATCCTCGTCGCGATCCTCTTCGACCTCGAAGTCGGCGTTGCGGGTGATCCGGAATGCGTGGTGTTCGACGATCTCCATCCCGGGGAACAGTGCGTTCAGGTGTGCCGCGATGAGCGCCTCCATGGGCAGGAAGGCCGGGGTCGTCGCGGGGAATCGGTGCGGTTGACGCGGACGAACCGGTCGACGTTGTCGGGCACCTTCACCCTCGCGAAGTGCTCGCCACCCGTCGACGAATCCTTCACGGTCACCGCGAGGTTCAGGCTCAGGCCGCTGATGTAGGGGAACGGGTGCGCCGGATCGACCGCGAGGGGAGTGAGCACGGGGAACACCTGCTCGCGGAAGTGCGCGGACAGGCGCTCCTCCTCGTCGGCATCGAGGTCGGCCCAGCCGATGATGGAGATGCCCTCCTCGGCGAGCTGGGGCAGCACCTTGTCCAGGAAGGTCCTGGCGTGCTTCTCCGCGATCTCCTGGGTCCGTCGACCGATCAGCGCCAACTGTTCGCGCGGGCTCAGGCCGTCGGCGGAACGGACCGAGAGTCCTGTCTCGTCCCTGCGCTTGAGGCCCGCGACCCGGACCATGTAGAACTCGTCGAGGTTCGAGGCGAAGATCGCGAGGAACTTGGCGCGCTCGAGCAGCGGAAGCGACGGATCCTCGGCGAGGCTGAGCACCCGGGAGTTGAAGTCGAGCCAGCTCAGCTCGCGGTTGAGGTAGCGCTCCTCCGGCAGGGGATGACCGAACCGTCGACCACCACCGGGTGGCGGCGGGCGGCGCGGTCGGGATCACCGGAAGGTGATTGACGATCGGTGCGCTCCAATCGCGCTCGCCGGTGCCCGACGCCGTGTGCTGCCCGGCGTCCTGTCCGCGTACCTCACCGTTACTCACGCGTAGATCATCCCCCAGATCGCGAGTGGGCGACAATCGATGCGCATTTATCTTCGGTGAATTCGCCGGGCGGTTCCCGCGACGCCGGGCCAGCCGATCCGGTCGAGCTCCGCGGCGGTTGCCGGGCCGGGTCCCAGCATGACCGCGGCATCGAGGTCGGCCGCGGTGTCGACATCGAGTCGCAGCCCCGGCCAGTCGCCGGACAGTTCCGCTGCCCCGGAAAGGCGGTGCCGCCGCGCCGAGTCCGGACCGAACGCGGGGTCGAGGTCGGCCCGCGGATCCCCGACGATCAGCGCCGCGGTCCCTGTGCCGTGGTGATCGACCACGAACGAGCGGGGTGCCCGTGCGCCTGCGTCCAGCGCCGCCGTCAGCTCGCCCGGGCGTAGGCAGGGGAGATCGCCCTGCAATGCCACGATGGGTCCTCGGCCGTGGGTCGATCGCACATGGGTGGCGGCGGCCCGCAGGACGGCGTTGAGGCGATCGCCACCCTCGCCTGCCGGGTCGGCGTAGTGCCCGGCCCCGCACTCGCGCGCAACGCGGGCCACCGACGGGTCAGGGGTGATGACCGTGATCTCGGCGATCCCCGACGCGGTCGCGGCCGCCGTCAAGGTGTCGCGCAGCATGGCCAGCACGAGCGCAGTCCGCTCCTGTGGCCCGAGGCGGGCGGCCAGCCTGCTCTTGGCCCGGCCGAGCTCCTTGACCGCGATCAACACGTGCGCCTGCCCCGAGGGCGGCGTGCGATGCGCTGGGTCCATAGCGGCAATCCTGCCAGCACGCCGCCGCGGGCGAGCAGACCGCGGTGCCCCCGCGGCCGTCTACTCTTGGGTCCCGGCGGCAGCGGGTGGCGAGGGGAAGGGACATTCCATGAGCAAGGCAGCGGTACTGGGGCGGGGTCCTGGGGACGGCGTTCGCGAAGGTGTTGGCGGACGCCGGCACCGACGTCACGATGTGGGCGCGGAGACCCGAAGTGGCCGAGGCGATCTCGGCGGATCACCAGAATCTGTTCTACCTCGAGGGATCGCGTTGCCGCCCTCGCTGTCGGCCACCAGTGATCATCGCGTCGCGCTCGAGGGCGCCGACATCGTCGTCCTGGCCGTGCCCTCGCAGTCGCTGCGCGAGAACCTCGGTGCCTGGGCGCCGTCGATCGAGCCCGATTCGACGCTGTTGTCCCTGGCGAAGGGCATCGAGAGCGGGACACTGATGCGGATGAGCCAGGTCATCAGCCAGGTGGCGGGTGCGGATCCGTCGCGGGTGGCGGTGCTGTCGGGGCCCAACCTGGCCAGGGAGATCGCGGTGGAACAGCCAGCGGCCACCGTGATCGCGTGCACCGATTCCGTTCGCGCGGTGGATCTGCAAAAGGCTTGCGCCACCGGCTATTTCCGCCCCTATACCAATTCCGATGTGATCGGCTGCGAGGTGGGCGGGGCGTGCAAGAACGTGATCGCCCTTGCCTGCGGAATGGCATCGGGGATCGGTCTGGGGAGAACACCAACGCAACCATCATCACCCGTGGACTGGCGGAGATGATCAGGCTCGGGGTGGCGCTCGGCGCGAACCCGGCGACGCTGGCCGGACTGGCGGGCGTCGGCGACCTCGTCGCTACCTGCTCCTCGCCGCTCTCGCGAAACCGGACCTTCGGCCACCACCTCGGTGCGGGCGGCTCCATGGAGAGCGCTCAGCGGGCCACGAAGGGCAGGTGGCCGAGGGTGTGAAGTCCTGCACCTCGGTGCGGGCGCTGGCGGCGAGTCACGACGTGGAGATGCCTCTCACCGACGCGGTTCATCGGGTCTGCCACGAGGGCATGTCGGTCCCGGATGCCGTCGGACTGCTCCTGGGGCGGCGCACCAAGCCAGAGTGAGCAGCCCGAACGGTTCGAGTGGTCCCGATCAGCGGTGACCTGACGCGGCAGATCGGTTGGTCCAACGGTACGGTTCGGTACGTGAGTAATCCGCGTACGAGGGTGGCTGTGGTCTTCGGTGGCCGTAGCAGTGAGCACTCCGTCTCCTGTGTTTCCGCTGGCAGTGTGCTTCGCAACCTCGATCCCGAGCGTTACGAGGTGGTGCCGATCGGCATCACCCCCGACGGTGCCTGGGTGCTCGGTCCGACGGACCCCGACGCCCTCACCATCGCGGGCCGCTCACTGCCCACCGTCGACGCGGCGGGTACCGCACTGACCCTGACCGCCGACCCGACCCGTTCGGGCGCGCTGGTGTCCCTGAGCAACGACGAGGCCGGAGCGGTCCTCGCGTCGGTGGACGTGGTGTTCCCGGTCCTGCACGGCGCTTACGGCGAGGACGGCACCATCCAGGGCCTGCTCGAGCTCGCGGGCCTGCCCTATGTCGGTCCCGGCGTGCTGGCCAGCGCGGCGGGCATGGACAAGGAGTTCACCAAGAAGTTACTCGCGGCCGATGGGCTGCCGATCGGGGAGCAGGTGGTGCTGCGCGCGGGTACCACTACGGTGTCGCCCGCCGATCGCGAGCGGCTCGGCCTCCCGGTGTTCGTCAAGCCCGCCCGCGGTGGATCCTCGATCGGGATCTCCCGGGTGTCGTCCTGGGATGATCTCGACGCGGCGATCGAGATGGCCCGCAGCCACGACCCGAAGGTCATCGTGGAGGCGGGCATCGTCGGCCGCGAGGTCGAGTGCGGTGTACTCGAATTCCCGGATGGCTCAGTGAAATCCAGTGTCGTGGCGGAGATCCGGATGCCGGAGTTCGCGGGCGACGACGGCGCCTTCTACGACTTCGACACCAAGTACCTCGACGACATCTGCGAGTTCGACGTGCCCGCCAAGCTCGACGACGCGATCAGCGAGGAGATCCGGGCGATCGCCGTGCGGGCCTTCGCCGCGCTCGACTGCCAGGGGCTCGCCAGGGTCGACTTCTTCATCACCGAGAACGGTCCGGTGATCAACGAGATCAACACGATGCCCGGGTTCACCTCGATCTCGATGTACCCGCGGATGTGGGACGCGGCAGGGATCGACTACCGGACCCTGGTGTCCACTCTGGTCGAGACGGCGCTGGCCCGGGGACCGGCCTGCGCTGACGGCAGGCCGGCAGGCCCGGGTCAGGGCGTCGGAATGGGCGCCGGGTCCAGCGGTCGCTGTTCCAGCGCGCCGGTGATGGCGGTCGAGGCGTCCTGCAGTGGGGTCGGACCCGATCCGTGCGGCACGGTCAGTGCGACGTAGACCCCGCGATCGACCGCGAACCAGGTACTGGCGTCCAGTCCCTCCTCGCCGGGAACCTCGAACCACTGCACCGCGTCGACCACCGTTAACGGCGATGCCGCGTTGAACTCGAGCGGGCGGTCGACCCCACAGCGAAGCACGACCTCTTTGGCGTCGTCCGCCTGCCAAGCGGCCGCGCCGACGGGGCCGGATCCATCAGTTCGGCCCTCTCGAAATCGCCGAGGTTCTCGGGCAGATCCGCGATCAGGGCCGCGCACTCGGGGGACTCGGCGGCGGGGGCGGGCACCGTGCCCAGCGCGACCGGCTCCCGGATGGGGTCGCGTCCGGCGATCACGGCGGCGACCAGCACGCCGACCACAAGGGCGACCGGAAGGGCGACCGCGACGGCGATCAGCGCCGGGCTGCGCCGGGCGGTGGGGTGGGGTTCTGCGGGTTCGGGAGCGTCAGCGGAATCGGGGAGATCGGGGTCGTTCACGGTTACTAGTGTGCCGCAACCTGACATGTGAGGGTCCGGGTGATTCCCTGGACGCGCTGAATCCGCTGCACCACGCCCGGTAGCTCGGTCGTGTCCGCGGCCTCCACCCGGACGACCACGTCGTAGGGGCCGAGGACGTCCTCCGCGCTGAGAACGCCAGGTAGCTGGCTGATCACCTCGGAGACGAGCAGGGCCTTGCCGACCTCGGTCTGGATCAGAACGAAAGCTTGCATCGCTGACGCCCCTTCTCGGTGCAGTGCCCGCGACCTCGGTAGAGTCGCGGTGGCCCTGGCCTGCCACTTGCACGGTCGGGTCACTCCCGGCTGCGATAAAGGGTACCGGTTCTCATTCCTCGGAGGTGCGTCATCGAATCGACTGATCGCGGCACCGATGCCGGGCGCACGGTCGCCGACATCGGCGAATTCGCGGTGATCGACCGGGCGGTGGCGGGTCGAGCGCAACCCGAGAGCACGCTGCTCGGCCCCGGTGACGACGCCGCGGTGGTGCGGGCGCCGGACGGCGCGGTCGTCGCCTCGACCGACATGCTGGTCGAGGGCAGGCATTTCCGGCTGGACTGGTCGACTCCCGACCAGGTGGGGCGCAAGGCGGTCGCGCAGAACGGCGCGGACATCGTCGCGATGGGCGCGTGGCCGACCTCGTTCCTGGTCGCGATCGGGTGCCCACCGAGCACGCCGGTGTCCGTCACCGACGCGCTGACGGACGGGATCTGGGCCGAGGTGGCCGGGTTCGGTGCGGGTGTGATCGGCGGGGACATGGTGCAGGCGGAGCACTTGGTGGTCTCGATCACGGTGCTCGGCGACCTCGGCGGGCACGCGCCGGTATTGCGGTCGGGGGCGCGTCCCGGTGATCAGGTGGCCGTCGCGGGTCGGCTCGGCTGGTCGGCGGCTGGACTGTCCGCGTTGCTCGCCGAATCCGGTCGTTTCCCGGAACTGGTTGCCGCGCACAAGGTTCCGGTCCCTCCCTACGAGAGCGGTCCGGTTGCGGCGCGCGCAGGGGCCTCCGCCATGACCGATGTGTCCGACGGATTGATCGCCGATCTGGGGCACATGTGCACAGCTTCGGGGGTCG
Source organism: Rhodococcus sp. MTM3W5.2 (assembly GCF_001984015.1). Lineage (NCBI taxonomy): Bacteria > Bacillati > Actinomycetota > Actinomycetes > Mycobacteriales > Nocardiaceae > Rhodococcus > Rhodococcus sp. MTM3W5.2. The sequence continues at coordinate 2,045,285 of NZ_CP019572.1, forward strand.
CGATGGACCTGGACAGCGCGCTGCTCGAACCTGGGCCCGAGCTGTCCGAGGCCGCGACGGCGCTGGGGCGGACGCGCTCGACTGGGTGCTCACCGGTGGCGAGGACCATGCCCTGGCCGCGACCTTCCCCGCCGATGCGCCGCTGCCTTCGGGCTGGCGGCGGATCGGGTCGGTCCTGGCCGGTGACGGCGTGCAGGTCGACGGCCGTTCCTGGGCGGGCGGCGGCGGATGGCAGAGCTTCGATTAGATAGATTGCCCGCATGCCTATCTACGCCCTCGGTGACCGCGTTCCCGACATCCATCCGGACGCGTACGTCCACCCCGACGCCGTGGTGATCGGTGCGGTCACCCTGGCCGCGGGCGCCTCCGTGTGGCCGCAGGCAGTGCTGCGCGGCGACTACGGCACCATCACGATCGGCGCGGACACCAACATCCAGGACGGCACAGTCATCCACTGCACCCCGATCGATCCGACGGTGATCGGGTCGGGCTGCGTGGTGGGGCACAGCGCGCACATCGAGGGCGCCACCATCGGCGACAACTGCCTGATCGCGTCCGGATCGGTCGTGCTGAACGGCTCGAAGGTCGGCAGCGGCGCGATCGTCGGCGCCGGGGCCGTCATCCCGTTCAGGTTCGAGGTGCCCACGCGGCGGATGGCGCTCGGCGTGCCCGCGAAGATCCGCGAGGGCTACGAGGTGCCCGAGGGCACCTGGATATCAACGTGAAGACCTATTCGGCGAACGCCGCGTTCTACCGGGACGCGCTCCGGCGTCTCGACTGATGCCTGCCCGAGCTCTCGACGAGCTGATGGAGGCGGGCTGGGCGCAGGCCCTGGCGCCGGTCGCGGTGCAGATCTCCGCGATGCAGGAGTTCGTTCGTGACGAGGCCACACAGGGCCGCGACCCCCTGCCCGCCCAGGAGAACGTGCTGCGTGCCTTCCGGCAGCCGTTTCGTGACGTTCGGGTGCTGATCGTGGGACAGGATCCGTACCCGACGCCGGGACATGCGGTGGGACTGAGCTTCTCGGTGGCGCCCGACGTGCGTCCTGTGCCGCGCAGCCTCGGCAACATCTTCGCCGAGTACAGCGAGGATCTGGGGTTGCCGACGCCCGGCAATGGCGACCTGACGCCGTGGAGCGAGCGGGGGTGCTGCTGCTCAACAGGGTGCTCACCGTCGAGTCCGGCAGGGCGGCTGCCCATCGAGGCAAGGGCTGGGAGGCCGTGACGGAGCAGGCCATCCGGGCGCTGGTCGCGCGGCCCGAGCCGATGGTGGCGATCCTGTGGGGGCGGGACGCGGGCACCCTGAAGCCGATGCTCGGCGATGTGCCGGTGATCGAGTCCGCGCACCCGTCGCCGCTGTCCGCCCGGCGTGGGTTCTTCGGGTCGCGGCCGTTCAGCCGCGCCAATCGGCTCCTCGACGAATTGGGGGAGGGCCGGTCGACTGGCGGCTGCCGTTCTGAGCCAACGGGCATCCATGTGTTGTTGTCGTAGGAATTGAGCCGGTAGGGACGCTTGTCTCCCTTGCGATCAGGGGCCGTAGTGCTCCACGACGAGGCGGGTGAGCGGGTCGGGGTACTCCCAGAAAGCTTCGTCCAGCTCGCCCAGGCGTTCGTTGTCGGCTTCGGTCAGACGGCCGTAGATGTCCGAGATCGATTCGATCCCGCCTGCGGCGAGATGCGGCTCGACGACGATGAACATCGCCCGCAGTATGCCCGCGGCCGCAGTCGCGCCGACCGCATCCAGCGCGGCGACCGCGGTCTCGTGATTGCGGATGCCCCAGTTCCCGAGGAACTGCAGGAACCCGCCGTTGTTGATGTCGGCCTCCGCCCGCCACAGCGCGACAAGGTCGCGGTCACGCGGCGAGATCGCATCCGTGTTCCAGTCGGCGGTCTTGAGTCGGCCGAGGGCGGCGTCGTAGAGGCGATCCTGCAGGATCTCCCACACACTCACCATTCCCTCCGGGCTCGGATCCCACAGCTCAGGCCAGTTCACGCCGTGACCGTCGTCGATCAGCCGCCACCGCTCACGCTCCGCGGGTGTCGCCTTCTCCAGACGAACATGGCGCCGGAGCGGCTCAGCGAGTGTTTGCCCGTCGGCGAGGGTCAGCACGACGGCGGTATCGGTGAGGGCGACGCCGGTGATGCGGTACGTCCCGTTCGTGTCGAATCGATCCTCTGTCACGCGGAAATCCTAATCAGCGTCCTGAACTGGGGTGATGACACTGCCCGGTCGACTCGGTGAGAGTGGGTAGTGGGGTCCGGTCGAGTCGGATCTTGTGTGCAGCGCGCCCGTGTCGGCGAGGATGGATCAGATCCCTGAAAAGGTAAGAAGGAGTCGACGCGATGACGAAGTACCTGATCTCGTTCCCGAGTGGCGCCATGGACTTTCCCGACGAGGTTCTGCAGGCAGCGTCGGATGCGTCGCACGCGGTGGTGGAGGAGGCGAAGGACGCCGGCGTCTGGGTGTTCGGTGGTGGAATCGACGAGAGCGTTCCGCCTGTCCTTGTCGATGGGGATGGCACGGTGACCGAGGGCACGTACCCGCAGACGAAGCAGCTCGACGGCGGTTACACGGTGCTGGAGTTGCCCTCCCGCGAGGCAGCACTGGAATGGGCTGCGAAGATCGCGGTTGCCTGCCGGTGCGCGCAGGAGGTGCGCGCGTTCCATTACGACCCCGCCAGCTGACGAGGTTCGCGCTGACTATCGACGACCCTGCGCTTTCGTCGGGCTCGGTCGAGGAGCTCTTTCGGGTGGTGGCGGTGGTTGATGCGGGGTTTTTGCTGGGGTCGATGTGCGGTGGTGGGATCCATTGGGTGCGTCCGGCGTATTCGGTGCCTTTGGGTGCGGTGCGGGTTTCCAGCCGCCGGGTCCGTCGTGGATCAGGGCGTGGCAGCCATCGCATCCGAGCGTGAGCACGCCAATGTCGGTGGTGCCGCTCTTGGACCAGTCGTGGATGTGGTGGACGGCGGTCATCGTGGCCGGTGCGTCGCAGCCGGGCCTGGTGCAGCCGCGATCGGCGGCGACCAAGGCGAGTCGTTGGTCGGCGGTAGCGAGGCGTTTCGAACGTCCGAGGTGCAGGGGTCTGCCGTTGTGGTCGAAGAGCACCAGTACCGGATGTGACCGTTCTGCGAGCCTGAGGGCGTCCTTGATCGGACGATCCCCCGGATGCGGTGGTGACCACACCTGTTTGTTGTTCGAGTTGATCGATTGTCAGCGTCAGGATCGTCGTCACCGGCAACCCGCGGTGCGACCCGAGGATGCCGGAACCGAGGAGGGCGCGTAGTGCTTCCTTGAATGCGTCGTGGTTGCGTTGTGCGGCGGTGCGGGTGTCGCGGCCCGCGGCCGCGGCGAGCTGGTCGCGGTCGAGGTTTGGGTGTTCGGCGGCGCCGGTGGGTGATTCGGGGTCGTCGGGGTTGTTCATCCCCGGCCGAGCCCATTTGGCGAGGATCGGGTCGAGCAACGCCCGGGTCTCGGGGTCGAGGTGCCCGGAGATCGGGGTCATGAGGTTCTGGTCCTGACGACCCAACCGGATCCCGCGCAGTCGCTTGCGGTCCTTCTCGTCGGTGAGGTCGCCGTCGGGGTTCAGGTGCGCGAGCAGATCATGTCCGGCCTTCTCGACGTCCTCCGGTGTTGCCGAGCGCGCCAGTTCCGCCAGGATCTCCTCCGCGGTCGCGACGTCGGAACTGCTGACGGCGTGCGGGATCTTGCGGATGACCTCGCGTATCGCGCGGGCGTGGTCCGGGCCGATGTCGCCGTCGCGTTGCGCGGCAGCGGTTTCGGGCAGGTCCGCGGGTAATTGCTCGCCGGAGAGCGCATGCCAGGTGCCGAGGGCCTTGGCTGCGGTGACCCGCGCGGAGGCGTCGGCCGCGGAGATCCGCAGCACGGCGATGAGCAGCTTGTTGACGGATTTGTGGCCCAGTTTCCCAGGTAGGGAACGTTCGACGGATTCGACGATCAGGTTGTGGCCGACTGCCGAGGCCCGGCGCAGCGTTTTCTCCAGCCGGCGCATGGTGTCGGTCAGCTCGTCGTCGGAGAGCCCGGTCAGATCGCTGTCGCATAGTCCCTCGACGGCGTCGGCGATCGTGGACAGGTGTTCCTGCACCTGCCCCGCAGCCCCGACCCCATTGATCGAACTCATGTTCGAAGTCTACCGCCGGGGTCTGACACAATGCTCCGCATCGGATCTGCTGATGGCGGAGGAGCGCGCCCGGTTGATCACGAGCTTGAGTGACTCAAGGCGGGTCGTTCATGAGGTGCCCGTACGGCGACCGCAGGGAGGGCGGAACTCTCGGGGTCGCCCTCCCTGTGGTCTCCTACCGGTGCACCGGTCGAGCTACTGGCCGGCGGAGAAGTCGGCGCGGCGCTTCTCGACGAAGGCGTCGACACCCTCCCGGCCGGTCGGGCCTGCGGCCGCGGCCGAGATCGAGGCGGTCTCCGCATCCAGCTGCTCGGACAGCGAACGCTGACCCGACTGGGCGAGCAGGCGCTTGATGCCCGCATATGCGGCGGTCGGACCGGCGGCGAGGGTGCGGGCGACCCGCAGCGCCTCTTCGCGGATCTCGTCGTCGCCGACCAGCCTGCTCAGGATGCCGAGCCGCACCGCCTCGTCACCGCCGATGATCGCGTCGGTGAGCAGGATCTCGCGGGCCTTGGCGATCCCGACGATCCGCGGCAGCGTCCAGGACATGCCGCCGTCGGGGTGTACCCGATCGAGGGGTAGGCCGGGCGGAGCTTGGTGGACGGGCCGCCGATGGAGACGTCGGAGGCGCAGACCAGGCTCATGCCCGCGCCCGCCGCCCAGCCCTGAACCGCGGCCACGACCGGGATCTCGGTGGCGTCGATCGCACGGACGAAGTCGTGCAGGGTGCGTGCGAGGTAGTCGACGAACTCGCCGCGGTTCTCGGCGGCGGCGAAGGCTCGGACATTGCCGCCCGCGCAGAAGTTGGCGCCCTCGCCGATCAACAGGACGCTGCGCGCGGCGAGGGTGCCCGCCGTCACGGCCTGCAGGGCGGTGGTGCCCTGGCTCACCCCGTCGAAGTCGAGGGAGGTGCCGTTGTCGGCGGTGGCGATTGCGATTCGGAGTACGTCGCCTTCGAGGCGGACGTGGCTGAGGCCGTCGAGTGAAGTCACCGATGAACCATATCGGGCCGCAGATACGACTGTGCCCCGACACCTGAGGTGTCGGGGCACAGTCGTGAAAGCGTGAAACGCGTCAGCCGCGGACGACCTTGCCAGCCTTGAGGCAGGAGGTGCACACGTTGAGCTTCTGACGGGTACCGGGTCCAACCTGGGCCCGGACAGTCTGAATGTTCGGGTTCCAACGACGGTTGGTACGCCGGTGCGAGTGCGAGACCGACTTACCGAAGCCGGGCCCCTTGGCGCATACGTCGCAGACGGCAGCCATAGTCGCGAACTCCTTGAATTGATGTACGGATATCTTCTTTGGTGCTGGCCTACGAACACGGGACACCGAAGTGACCCTTGCGAGGCAACCCTGCAAGAGTAACCGTATCCGTGTTGATTGACCAAACCGGCCTGTCCCGCACGTGGAGCCGGGCGGACCGTCTGTGGAGAAGGATAGTCTGGCCGAGCCGAGCAGTTACCACTAGGGCAGAGAGGAAGAGTCGAGTTGCTCATTGCCCTGGACAGCGTGGACGGCGAGGCGTTGCTGCGTTGGTCGCGGCGGTGCGTGGACGGCCTGGTCGCCCGCTGCGAGGAGATCAACAGCCTCAATGTCTTCCCGGTTCCGGACTCGGACACCGGCACGAATCTCCTGTTCACCATGCGCGCGGCCGCCGAAGGCGCCGAGGTCGTCGGCCCCGCCGCCTCGGTGGGTGCGGTGGCCGCGGCCCTGGCCCGAGGCGCGGTCGCGGGAGCGCGCGGTAACTCCGGTGTGATCCTGTCCCAGGTGCTCCGTGGGATCGCCGAGGTCGCGGGTGACGAGCCGCTGGACGCCCGGCTGCTGCGCGGTGCACTGAACGAGGCCGCCGTGCTGGCGACCGAGGCGATCAGCATCCCGGTCGAGGGCACGATCGTGACGGTGCTCCGGCACGCAGCAGCGGCGGCGGACGGGTGCCCGCACGACGCGGCGCTGTCGGTGGTGGCCGTGGAGGCAGCGGACGCCGCCGCCGAAGCGCTCGCGCGCACCCCCTCGCAGCTCTCCGTCCTCGGCGCGGCAGGCGTGGTCGACGCGGGCGGGCTCGGGCTGCTTGTCATTCTGGACGCGCTCGTCGGCGTGGTCACGGGGGCGACACCCGAGCGCCAGGACATCGTGGTCGCGCCGGTCACGCTGGCGACCCCCGGCGTGGTCGCACCGCCGTCCACCTGCGCGGACGAGCCGGGCGACCAGGACTACGAGGTGATGTACCTGCTCTCCGGGTCCGATTCGCGACGGGTGGACACCTTGCGGTCCCGGCTCGGTGAGCTGGGCGACTCGGTGATCATCGTCGGCGACGGCGAGGGCTCCTGGTCTGTGCACGTGCACTGCTCGGATCCCGGCCCCGCGATCGAGGCCGGACTCGCCGCGGGCCGCACCCACGACATCCGGATCTCCTGCTTTGCCCTCGACGAGGCTCGGGCGGGGACGGTGGCCAGGCGGGCGGTCGCGACCGACCGCGGGGTTCTCGCAATCGTCGCGGGCGACGGCGCCGCCGACCTCTTCGCGGGGAGGGTGCGACGGTGCTCCGCTGTGACGAACCGGTCACCCCCGAGCAGCTGCTCGACGCGATTCGCGCGCTCGACTGCGGTGAGGTGCTGGTGCTCCCGAACGGCGCACTCTCGGCGCCGGAGCTGGTGACCATCGGTGTCGCCGCCCGCGACGAGAGCCACGAGGTGCTCCTGCTGCCCTGCTCGTCGATGGTGCAGGGGCTTGCCGCCCTTGCAGTGCACGACCCGGGGCGGGCCGCTGTCGACGACGTGTTCGCGATGTCCGAGGCAGCCGCGACGACGCGCTGGGGATCCTTGCGGGTGGCGACGGAGCGGGCGCTCACCCTGATGGGTACCTGCGAGGCCGGCGACGGGCTCGGGCTGATCGGACGCGAGGTCGTGGTGATCGCGCCCGACCCGGCCGAGGCGGGCAGGCGCCTGATCGACCAGGTTCTCGGGGTCGGCGGCGAACTGCTGACGTTGTTGTTGGGGGCCGAGATTCCCGCGGGCTTCGCCGATCTCCTGTCGGAGCATGTCGCGGCGCGCCACCAGGGCGTCGAGGTGTTGATCTACGAGGGCGGGCAGTCCGGGGATCTGCTGCAGCTCGGCGTCGAATAGGCGGTGTGATGGCTACTCTGACCGATCGGATCGATCACCTGCTCGGCCGCAAGGTCGCGGAGCCGCTCGCGGAGGCGTTCGGGATCGAGACCGTGCAGGACCTGCTGCGGCACTATCCGCACCGGTACGCGACGCAGGGCGCCGAGCTCGGCGAGAAGGAGCCGCCCGAGGGCACGCACCTGACGATTCTGGCGACGGTGACCTCGGCCGCGATCATCTCGATGAAGTCGCGCAGCGGGAAGATGCTCAAGGTGGTGCTGACGTCCGACAAGCAGAGCGTCGACGCCACCTTCTTCAACCCGCAAAAGGTGGCACACTCCATCAAACCCGGTGTGCGCGCGATGTTCTCGGGGAACGTGAAGTACTTCAGGGGCAAGCTGGGGCTCACGCACCCCAGCTATCTCATCCTGCCGAACCGCGACGAGGACGACGGTTCGGTGGTGGCCGCGGGCAAGGTGCGCGGCGGTGGTGCTCTGGCCGGGATGGCGCGCAGCGCACAGGATCCGGGCGCAGGAGTCGACATGTCGATCTTCGAACGGAACCTCATCCCGCTGTACCCGGCGACCCGCGAGGTCGAGAGCTGGACGCTGCTGCGGTGCATCCGCCAGGTGCTCGACCAGCTCGACGAGGTACAGGACCCGTTGCCCGAGGAGATTCGGCGTGAGCACGGTCTGATCGGCCTCGACGAGGCGCTGCGATCGGTGCACCTGCCGGAGACGAAGGACGAGGTGGATCTCGCCCGCGAGCGTCTCCGGTTCGACGAGGCGGTCGCGCTGCAGTTGGTGCTGGCGCAGCGCAGCCACGAGGTGGCGGGACGGGTGGCACCCGCCTGCCCGCCGAAGCCCGACGGTGTCGCCGCCGCATTCGAGACGCGGCTGCCGTTCACTCTGACCGAGGGCAGCACGCGGTCGCCGAGGAGATCTCGGCAGACCTCGGCCGGGCACACCCGATGAACCGGTTGCTGCAGGGTGAGGTCGGCTCGGGTAAGACCGTCGTCGCTTTGCGCGCCATGCTGCAGGTGATCGATGCCGGCTACCAGTGCGCGCTGCTGGCGCCGACTGAGGTGCTCGCCGCGCAGCATGCCCGCTCACTACGGCAGATGCTCGGAAACCTCGCCATGGCAGGCGAACTCGGCGCCGACGAGCTGGCCACGCGGGTGACCCTGCTGACCGGGTCGATGTCGGTCGCGGCTCGCCGCGCCGCGTTGCTGGAGGCGGTGACGGGCGACGCAGGGATCGTGATCGGCACCCACGCCCTCATCCAGGACGGCGTCGAGTTCTTCAACCTCGGCATGGTGGTGGTCGACGAGCAGCACCGGTTCGGCGTCGAGCAGCGCGACGAGTTGCGTGGCCGGGCACGCGAGGGGCTCAGCCCGCACCTGCTGGTGATGACGGCGACGCCCATTCCCCGGACCATCGCGATGACCGTGCTCGGCGACCTGGAGACCTCGACGCTGCGGCAGCTGCCCGGCGGGCGTTCGCCCATCGTCAGCAAGGTCGTGCCCGCCCTGACCCAGCCTGCGTGGGTGGACCGCGCCTGGGAACGGATCCGCGAGGAGGTCGCCGACGGCAGGCAGGCCTACGTGGTGTGCTCGCGGATCGGCGAGGGCGACGACGCCCCGGACGCGAAGGAGCAGCCCACGACGGCGGCGTTGGCGCTGTTCGAGGAGCTGCGGTTCGGCCCGCTGTCCGATCTGCGGGTCGGCCTGCTGCACGGCCGGTTGCCCGCGGACGAGAAGGACGCGGTGATGCGCGATTTCACCGCGGGACTGATCGACGTGCTGGTGTGCACCACCGTCGTCGAGGTCGGGGTGGACGTGCCGAACGCGACCGTGATGGTGCTCAAGGACGCGGACCGGTTCGGCGTCAGTCAGCTCCACCAGCTCCGCGGCCGGGTCGGTCGCGGTGCCCATCAGGGCTGTGCCTGCTCATCACGGACACGAAGCCCGGCTCCCCGCCGTTCGAACGACTGACCGCGGTTGCGGGCACGAACGACGGCTTCGAGCTCGCCCAACTCGACCTCGCGCAGCGGCGCGAGGGCGACGTGCTCGGTGCCGCGCAGTCCGGCAGCACCACCACCCTCCGGCTGCTGTCACTGCTCGACCACGAGGACGTGATCGTGGCCGCACGCGAGTTCTCGCGCGCGGTGATCGACGCCGATCCAGACCTGGCCCGGCATCCGGGCCTGGCCTCGATGGTGACCGCCGCGATCGACGCCGACCGGATCGAATACCTGGAGAAGTCATGATCGGGCGCGGTGATCGCTCGCCGGTGTGAGTGCCTCGGTCAGTCGTCGGGACCGAGGATCGACGCGCCCCGCGATGCGAGCCATTCGATGGGGTCGACCTTGTCGCCCGACGGTGATTCCACCTCGAAATGTAGGTGCGGGCCGGTGGAGTTGCCGCGATTGCCGACGGTCGCGATCCGTTGACCGGCCCGCACCCGCTGGCCGACCGACACGGCGTTGTCGTTGTTGTGGCCGTAGGTGGTGACCGTTCCGTCGTCGTGCCTGATCCTGATCCACAGCCCGAAGCCCTGCGCCTGGCCCGCGCTGATCACCTCGCCGTCGGCAACCGCGACGATGGGGGACCCGAGCGTGTTCGCAATGTCGATGCCCTGGTGCCTGCGTCCGTCTCCGAAGGTCGAGGTGACGCTGCCGGCGGTCGGTGCCACGAACGGGCCGGTGGAGAGGTCGCTGCTCGATCCGCCCTCTGCGGTTTCTGTGATGTCCAGGGTGGAATCGGTTTCGCCGCTGGGGGTTTCGGTGACATCCTGGTTCATGCTCGGATGTGTGCTCTCCGTCGGGCCGAGTTCGATCGCGTCCAGCAGTCGTACGATGATCATCGGATCGATCGTCGTGAACTCGTCCGCACAGGCCGCCACCGCTACCTCGGCATCTGCCACGCCGTACGGGCTCAAGCATTCCGACAGGCTCCGTTGGGCAGATGCCAGGTCCACGAGCGATCCGTTGGCGCTAGCGTTCTCCAGGCTGGCGCTGGTGATGTTCGCGATCGTCTGCCACAGGGTGGGGTCGACGAGTGCGTCGGCCGTGTCGTCCGGTGTCGAGGCCAGCAGGCCTGCCACCAATCCCACGAGTGAGGTGTCTGCAGCGTCGGTCGGCGACACCGCGGCCGCGGTCCCGGCCGCCATGGCGGATGTGGCCGCGGCGGCGAGGACACAGGCGGTCGAGCGGGCGATTCGTCGGTGGGCGACGCGGGTTTTCGTCGAGCGCATCATGGGGTCCCTTCGGGTTGGTGGGGGTCGACGGGTATCCGGTCAGATCGGGAGCACCACCGAGCTGACGAACTCGTCGCGAATCCACGCGACGAACAGCTGCCATACGCCGGTGACCAGAGCCAGCCCGACCGCGATCAGCGTGACGCCGCCGACGATTTGCACGGTGCGCGAGTGCCTGCGCAGCCATCCGACACCGCTCATCGCCCGGTTGGACCCGAAGGCCAGTGCGATGAACGGCAATCCGAGGCCGAGGCAGTAGGCGACGATGAGCACAACGCCCCGTGCCGCGGTGGTGCCCTCGGTGCCGGCGGCGACGGAGAGCACCCCGGCGAGCGTGGGGCCCAGGCATGGGGTCCAGCCCAGGCCGAATGCGCCGCCGAGCAGCGGGGCCCCGATCAGGTGGGGATCCGTCGCGGGCGCGGTCGTAGGTCCCGTTGCAGCGCGGGGAAGAGTCCGATGAACGTCAGCCCCATCGCGATCGCGACCACACCGCCGAGCCGTTGCAGCAGATCCCGGTTGATCTGCAGTGCACTGATGAGTCCGAATACGGACGCGGTCGCGAGCACGAACACGACGGTGAACCCCGCGACGAACAACAGGGCTGCCCCGGTGACGCGCCAGCGCGCGGCACGCGCGGTGATGGTCGTGACGCCTCCGCGCCCGGACCCTGCAGATATCTCGGCACCCGAGATGCCCGCCAGGTAGGACAGGTAGCCGGGCACCAGTGGAATGCAGCACGGCGAGGCGAACGAGATCAGTCCGGCCAGGGCCGCGGCACCGAAGGCGAGCAGCAGCGGCCCCGATGCCGCGACTGATTGGAAGCTGGTGCCCCAGTCCTGGGCGAGCACGGTCATTGCGTCTCGAGCCTTCCGTCTTGGTCGCAGGGGCGGGCCGCGGTGGTTCCGGACCCGGGTCAGCGTAATCTACTATTTACGTACGTAGATAGTAGATGGCAACTTCGCCATACTCTTGGGTGCGGGCGACGGAGGGAGGCGACGGTGCGGGTGCGGGGGTTCGGCGAGCTCGAGGCGGCCGTGATGGATCGGTTGTGGAGCCGTGAGCGGGCGACGACGGTTCGTGAGGTTTTCGACGAGCTGTCCGCCGATCGCGAGATCGCCTACACCACGGTGATGTCCACGATGGACAACCTGCACCGCAAAGGCTGGCTCGAGCGGGAACGCGTCGGCAAGGCCTTCGCCTACTGGCCCACGATGACGAGGGAGCAACACACCGCGCGGCTGATGCGGGAGGCCTTCGACGGTGGCGGGCGATCCGACATCGTCCTGACCCACTTCATCGAGCAGATGAGCGACGAGGAATCGGCCACGCTGCGCGACGCGCTGCGCCGTCTCGCCGGGCCTGAGGGGCCTGATGAGCGCGGGGGCGTGTCTGCTGATCTACTCGGTGTCGATCGCAGTGTTCGCGCCTTCGGTGTTGACCCGATGGGCACATCACGGCAACGCACCCCGGCTGGGGGTGGCCGCGTGGGTCACCGCCATCGGCAGCGCGGTGGTCTCGTGGGTCGCGGGTGCCATCCTGCTCGCCATCGAACTGCCGCACGCGATGCCTGTCGCGGGGGAGTCGGTCGTCGGGTCTTGCCTGCAGTTCCTGCGGGGGTCCTCGGTGACGGCGGAACCGTCGGAGTGCAACTCGGGTTGCTCGTGTCGGCAACCGTGGTCGCGGTCATCGTCGGGTGGCGGCTGATCGGGGGACTTGCGGTCGCGCGCAGGCGTACTCACGCCCATGCACACGACACCCGGATGGTGGCGCGGCGCGTCGACGGAGTCGACGCCCTCGTCCTCGACGCCGGTGAGCGTGCCGCCTACTGCGTGCCGGGGCGCCCGCACGTCATCGTCGTCACCAGTTCCGCTCTGGACGCACTCGCTTCGCACGAGCTCGACGCCATCCTCGCCCACGAACGAGCACACCTGGACGGCCACCACCCGCAGTTGCTCGCCGTGCTCCGGGTGCTGGCGGGGGTTCTCCCGCGGGTGGCGCTGTTCACCACAGGGGCCGCCGAGGTCTCGCGTTTGCTGGAGATGTGCGCGGACGACGCGGCGACACGGATCCACGGGCGGGGCGCGCTGCTCGCCGGGCTGATCGCCCTGGCAGGCTCCGGGCCGATTCCCGCCCAGGGAATGGGCGCCACGTCGGTCGCAGTGCTGGACAGGGCGGGCCGTCTGGCCGCGCCCGCTCCCGGACCGGACCGGGTGCGTGCGCGGGCGCAGTTGGCGCTGGCGAGCGTCGCGGTCGCCACACTCGTGTTGGTTCCCGGACTGACCGCGGTCACCGGCGTCATGTGGTGCCCGCCGATGGCCCTGTGATCGGGCAACCCCGCGTGCGTGCAGCGGTCGTCGTGGGCGTCGTCTATCTGCTTGCACACACGATCCTGCAGTGCGGGTTCGCATTCGCGCACGGTGCCGAGCCGGATCCCGCGCACACGCTGTCGGCCACAGCGATCGAGACCGAACTCTCGCCTGCGCACACCCACATCGGAGATGTCGCGGAGCACGTGGCCCACGAGGAACACTCGCTCGCCTCGTTGCCGCGCGTCGACAACCCGTTCCGCCTGCTGGCCATCGCAGTGGCGATGGTCGCTGTGGTGGCCGCTTCGGTGTTGTGGTCCCCGCAAACCACGCGGTCCTCACCCGTGGTGTCCGCGCCCGCGCGCCGCGGGCGCGTGGTCCTGATCGAGCTGTGTATCGACAGGTGCTGATCGGTCGTGGACCGCCTCCGAGACTCCTCGGCGGTCGGTCATCGCTGTCACCGATCACCCGCCTGCGCCGAGCGCAGCGACACACAGGGACTTGATGTCACATGAATACTCTTGCGACCACGATCGATCATGCACCGTCGACCCAGCTTTCGACGCCGCCCGCGGCGCAATTGCTGACCACCGCGGGGCGCTGCCCGCAGCCGAGCACGATGGTGGGGAACACGCCCGTGCTCTGGATAGGTGAGCCGTTTGCCGACGCCGGCCGCGGGTTCTGGGCGAAACTCGAGGGGGCCAACCCCGGTGGGATGAAGGATCGACCCGCGCTGCACATGGTCGAGCGGGCGAAGCTAAGGGGTGATCTGGCCCCGGGCGCCATGATCATCGAATCGACAAGCGGCACATTGGGTCTCGGGTTGGCCCTGGCGGGGATCGTGCATCGGCACCCGGTCACCCTCGTCACCGATCCGGGCATGGAACCGATCGTGCACCACCTGCTCGCCGCCTGCGGGGCGAGGGTTGAGTTGGTCACCGAACCCCACGCGACCGGCGGGTGGCAGCAGGCCCGCCGGGACCGGGTGCACCAGCTCCTCGTGCGCAATCCTGGATCCTGGTGCCCGGACCAGTATCAGAATCCCGACAACGTCGACGCGTACGGCTCACTCGCGCTCGAGCTGATCGCACAGCTCGGCCGGGTCGACGTGCTGGTCTGTTCGGTGGGGACCGGGGGCACTCGGCGGGCGTGGCGAGGGTGCTGCGCCAGTACTGCCCCGATCTCCGATTGGTGGGGGTCGACACGGTCGGCTCGACGATTTTCGGCCAGCCGGCGGGAACCCGGATCATGCGCGGCCTCGGTTCGAGCATCTACCCCGCGAACGTCGACTACCCGGCGTTCGATGAGGTCCATTGGGTGGCGGCGTCGGAGGCGGTGTGGTCGTGCCGGACCCTGGCCGCGACCCATCACGCGAGCGGCGGGTGGAGCGTCGGGGCCGTCGCGCTGACCGCGGGCTGGGTGGCGCGGAACTCGGGCCCAGACGTCCGGGTGGCGGCGATCTTCCCGGACGGGCCGCAGCGGTATTTCGACACCGTGTACAACGACGAGTTCTGTGCGGCGAACGGACTTCTCGGCGACCCGCCACCGGCAGGGCCCGTCACGATCCAGCGACCCGATGACCAGGTTGTCGACAGGTGGACCCGCTGCGCCACGGTCATCGATCCGAGCGGGTCGCGCGCATGAGGGGTCTGATCGGGGGTTCCGAAGCTTCGACCGGCCCAGCCGGGTCCTGATGGTCAACCAGTTCTCGATCAACGTCGGCTTCTACATGCTGATGCCGTATCTCGCGGGGTACCTCGCGGGCCCGCTCGGGCTGGCGGCCTGGGCAGTCGGGCTGGTACTCGGTGTCCGCAACTTCTCGCAGCAGGGCATGTTCCTGGTCGGCGGCACACTGGCCGACCGTTGGGGTTACAAGCCGCTGATCGTCGCGGGGTGCCTGTTGCGAACCGGCGGATTCCTCCTGCTGGCGATGGTCGACTCCCTGCCCGCGGTCCTCGTGGCCGCAGTCGCGACCGGGTTCGCGGGAGCGCTGTTCAACCCGGCTGTGCGTGCTTACCTCGCCGCCGACTCGGGCCCGCGTCGGGTCGAGGCCTTCGCGGTGTTCAACGTCTTCTACCAGGCGGGGATCCTGGTTGGCCCCCTCGTCGGCCTGGCCCTGACGGCCTTGGACTTTCGAGCCACGGCAATGGTCGCGGCGTCGGTGTTCGCGGTACTGACCGTCGTGCAGATCTGGGCCCTGCCGACGCGGCGGGACGGGACCGGCGCATCAAGGACCTCCGTCCTCGACGGTTGGCGCCTGGTCGTCTCGAATCGTCCGTTCGTGCTGTTCGCGGTGGCGATGATCGGGTCCTATGTGCTCTCGTTCCAGGTCTATCTCGCGCTGCCGTTGCAGGCCGCCGTGGCGGCGGGGGACTCTCGCTCCGAGACCGTGCTGGTCACGTCGGTGTTCGTCGTGTCGGGGGTGGTGGCGATCGCGGGTCAGCTCCGGATCACGTCGTGGTTCGCCGGTCGGTGGGGCTCGGGCCGAAGTCTGGTCGTCGGGATGGCCGTGATGGCGAGCGCGTTCGTGCCGCTGATCGTGGTGTCGGGGAAGGGGTTCGGATGGTGGCCCGCGGCCGGTGCGCTGCTCCTGACCGCGGGCCTGCTGGCGGTCGGGACGGCGGCGGTGTTCCCCTTCGAGATGGACACGATCGTCGCGCTGTCGGGTGGTCGTCTCATCGCGACGCACTACGGCTTCTACAACACGGTGGTCGGGGTCGGCATCCTGCTCGGGAACCTCGGTACCGGCGCGGTGTTCGGGAGGGCGCGCGATTCGGGCATGGGGGCGGTGACGTGGGTGGTGCTCACGATCGTCGGAATCGCCTGCGTCGGTTCGCTGTACCTGCTCGAGCATTCGGGCCGACTGGACCGGCCCCCGGCGCGGGACGAGACCGCCCGCGAGGGGGATTCGGTGACCGCGGCCGGCTGACCGCTGACGGGACTCCCATCTACTATGCAACTCAGTAGATGGGAGTCCGCCGGGACCCGATGAGGAGCGTGTGTGATCGATCGAATCCACGGTGGGCGGCGACCGCGCCCGACCACAACCCACAGATCGACAGGTCGTCTCAGGTTGTGCGGCGTCACTGCCGTCACTCTGGTCATCGCGGGATGTTCGGGGGCGGTGCCGACAGTGCGCTCGACGCAGCGGCAGCACCGAGTCCGCGGATGCAGTCGGTGCCGATGGCACCGGCGCTCGACCACCTGCACGGATTGCATGTCGCCACCCGCGGGACGGTGTTGGCGGGCACCCACACCGGCCTGTATGCCGTCGGCACCTCGGGCCGGACCGAGCGCGTGGGCGCGAGGGACGACGATCTCATGGGCCTGGCGGGTGTGGCACAGACCGACACCCTCTACTCGTCGGGGCACCCCGGTCCGTCGAGTGCCGCCCCGAACCCGCTGGGGCTCAAGGAGAGCACCGACGGCGGCCGAACGTGGCGGGCGAGGTCGCTGGCGGGCGAGGTCGATTTCCACGCTCTCGCCTCCGACGGTGAGCTGCTGGTCGGGTTCGACGGAACCGGCGGGCTCCGGGTGTCCACCGACCGGGGAACGACCTGGGCCGCCGGCGCGGCCCTGCCAGCCGCCTCGCTCGCGATAGCTGCGGACGGGGTCTGGGCCGTGACGCCGGATGGACTGCAGCGCAGCACCGATGTGGCGTTGTCGTTCACGGTCGTCGAGGGCGCTCCGGACCTGGTGATCGTCTCGGCGGGCGCGGACGGATCGCTGTGGGGCGTCGACGCCGGCGGCACGGCCTGGCGGAGCGACCTTTCCCGGAGCTGGCAGCGGGTGGCCGAGATCGGCGAGGTGGAGGCGCTCGCCGCGGCCGACTACGGGCGGGCATACGCGGCGACCTCGAGGGTCCTGCACACGCTGGGCTGACGCCGAGACCGGTCCGGCTCACGCATACTGAAGCCATGCGGCGTCTGGGTTTTCGCGGCGGTCTCGGGCTGGTGGTGTTGCTTGCCGTCGCGATCCTGATCGCGGTCGGGTTACTGCAGTCCCGCGGGACGGACAGCGACCCGACCGTCGCCGGATCCGGTGCGGTGAGCACCACGCCGGTGGGCGATCCGGCGCCCGATCCGCTGGCGGGCATCGCGGTCGTGGCCAAGCGCACCAAGGTGCCCGGCTACGACCGCGAGGACTTCGGCCCCGCGTGGACGGACGACACCGATGCCCCGCTGGGCCGCAACGGCTGCGACACCCGCAACGACATCCTCGAGCGGGACCTGGTGGACCGGGTGAACTTCGACATCTGGCGCTGTCCGTGGGCGGTGCGGAGCGGCACCCTGCACGACCCGTACAGCGGCGCCGTCATCGCGTTCCAACACGGGGAGGACACCAGCAACGCGGTCCAGATCGACCACATCGTCTCGCTGGCCCTCGCCTGGGACATGGGCGCGAGCACCTGGACCCCGGAACTGCGGGCGAGGTTCGCGAACGACCCCGCGAACCTCATCGCGGTTGCGGGGGCGGTCAATTTCGCCAAGGCCTCGCACACCCCCGCCAGCTGGATGCCGCCGAACGAGGCCTTCCGCTGCGACTACGCGCATCGCTACACCTCGGTACTGCGGCAGTACGGGCTGCCCATCGACAGGGCGTCCGCCGAGGCGTTGCGCGGGGTCCTGCGGAATTGCTGACCGACGACTGCGGAGGTTGCGCTTGCCCGGACGACAGTCGGTTCTTCAAACCAACAACACCCGGCTCCCTGGCGCCGATCGAGTTGTGGGTACCTAGAGATATCGCTTGATTCTCTTCTGCCATTCTGTGAGTCGCGTGAGCTCCCGCTCAAGATCGGCGGGTTCAGGTGCGACGTAGTTGGTCTCAGCGGCTTTGTCGTGGCGCCGTCCCCACTTGGATGTCGCACCGTAACCTTCTTGAAGATCTTGGTTGTCGGCTTCGGTGATCTTTGTGAGTATGCGAAACTTCAGCATCCGCACTTGCGAACTGCCGCGGTCAAAGACTTGATTCATGATCTCAGTCGTCACGCTGCGTTCCCACGCCTCCGACAAGCGCCCAGCCCAGGACGCGACTTTCTCCTCCCATTCGTCCTGCACAAGGTTTGGTCTTTCCTTCGTGAGCTTTGCAAGTTCGACCTTGAGATGGTCAATTCGGGAGGCGAAGTCCTTTGCCTTCCATGGGAATGCCTTGATGCAGATGCCGGGCTCGATCCCGCGTCGCTCGACAGCCCGCTCTGTGAGCGCAACTCCTTCGCTGTCAGCTGCCGCAGTCAGATCGCCGGTGAAGGCAACATCATGGGTGAATACCACGACCTGCCGGTCTCGTGCGAGCTGAGCCAGGCGTTCTGCAACCTTGTCTCGACGTACGTGGTCCAGTGAAGTGACAGGGTCGTCGAAAATGATGGCCGACCGCGACTCATCGAAGACCGCTTCGGTGAAGAAACCGGCAAGCCCTAGCGCGGTTTGCTCTCCTTCGCTCAGCACACTCGGAGCAGTGATTCCTCTGGTCGCACCGAGGAGTCCGGGCTTCTGGTTAAGTTGACCCTTTCGTCCACCCAGATCCTGCAGGGTGACCTTCTGCAACCTGAGACGATCTGTCTCTCGGGTGAACTGGTCGACGATGCGGTCTGTCGCGTATTCGCGAGTCAGTGATGCCGCTTTTTGGGTGATGCTGCTTGTGTCTGCTGCGCTACGCGCTTGCTTGAGCCCCATCAGGTCTCGTAGCCGCCCAGTCTCTGCTTTGACTCGAGCAGCAGACTCCGAGAGGCGAACACTCGCTTGGAGTTCCGTCTTCTCCTTCGTCGCCGCTGAGAGAGTTGCCTGGAACTGTGATAAGTCTGTCGCTGTGGCCTGACGTTCAAGTTCCTCGGCGAGAGTGATGAGCTTCTCCGGTAGATCAACTTCAGGTATCGGCGTCGGGGCAGCCTCGTCTGTTGTGAGGTGGCGTACGACTGCATCACGCTGTTCTTCAATCTTCGTGAGTAGTGCGGTCGCGGTATCACAAAGGCTCGCGCTATGAGCTTCGAGCGCCGTAAGTGCGGACGTTCGGACTGGAGTCGCAACCTCCAATGATCGCAACTCTTCCATGGCTTCCTCGTAGCTGCGTTCCGCCGCTACGGCGTCACGTTCGGTGGTGTCTGCCATGTACTGCTCGAACCGGCGTAAGCGCTCCTTGGCACTCACGTCGAGGTCTTGCTGGCACAAAACGCAGACTGCCGCATCACCTGTAGCCGGGAAGTCGTGCGAATGGTAAGCCTCGGTGACTGAATAGGCTCGCGCTGTGTTCCAGAGGGCACGCCATGTCTCGGAACCGACTCCGACAAGCGGCTCATCATCGAACGAGTTCGCCGCGGCGACGGACGCCGCCGCACGCGCACTCATTGCGTCAGATCGGAGCTTGGCACGTGAATCGGTCGCCTCGGAATCCAGTGCCCTGATTAATAGGTTCAGGTCTTGCGCAAGACTTTTCACCTGCTTCGCCAGCGTCGTTAGTCGTGTCTTTTCTCGCTGCGGATTGCTTGATGTCAGGCGTGATTCTTCCTGGAGGACGGTGGCGAGGCGCGCGTTCGTCCCGTCTGTCAGCGCTGTCGCTGCATCGACCTGCGCTTCGGTGGTGGAGGCGGTGAGCGTGGCGAGGAACGCCCCCGATGTCGTCGTCGGGGGAACATCCAGTCTCAGAGCGGTTGATTCGTTGGTCTTGATTCGGGCCGCAATCTCGCTACGTGCGCTGTCACATATCTGTATGAGACCGTCCAGCAGGTTCAGGGCGGACGGGCGATAGGAGATTGTTGATTCTTTCGTCAGATACTCGTCGCCGCAGTGCTCGTCAAAGAAGCTCATTCGGAGGAACTCGGGAGGTGGGCTAGCCAAGACTGCCTGCTGTCGTTCGACGCCTGCGACGCTAAAGTGAAGCACACCCGAGGGCTCGGCTGGTGCTTCGCTGAAAACATTCGGTAGGACAGCGGAGCGATGCCGGGCACTCACGGTTGCCTTGATTAGTCGTGCATACCCTGACTTGCCGCTGCCGTTGTCGCCGTAGACGATCGTTAGTCCGTTCGTCGCGAAGTCGAGCCGTTGACCGTCCGCAAGGGCATTCACCCCGTTAAGGTCAGCAATGGCAATCAATTGCACTTGTTCGATGTCCGGCGATTTGACCGAGATTCCCTTGGCTTCCTGGCTCGGTTCGATGTTGGTGCCCGCCAAGATATCGTCGACCAACTGCTCGATCCGCTTCGAGTCGTACGCTTCGCCGTTGGCGAGCGCAACCAAGACATCCTGCTGCCACCCGGGCCGCTGCAGTGCCCACTCGATGATGTCGCTCTCAATCGTCACGGCTCATCTTCACATTCCACCACTCTTCGCGAGGGTCGAATCGACACTGGGATTTGGAGTTCCGCGGCACTTGCAGCAATCGTCGTCCTTGATCCCTCCGACACGAGTCATCTCTACCGCTAGCACCTTCGACCTCATATCTTGAGCGGTTCTTTGGGCCTTGAAGATTCACCTTTCGAAGGGCAATCGTGGGCGATGCTTCTGCCTGGGGTGGCTCGGGAGTGCCGAGTCCCGCTGAGGCCCGGCGGGTAGATGCCTTGCTGCTGCTTGCGTGAATGCTGTTGCTAATTAAAGCTATCCGCTGGGTGCCGCCCTGGCCCGTCGCGCAAGGCCAGGAGCCTACTGCCGGACGATGGCGCCTAGATCGGAAGGGGGACGGTGTCAGAGTCAAGGCAAGCGCCTCGACTCCGAACGTCACAACGGGTCACACATGAGTCAGCACCGCCAATACCTTGTGGCAGCGTCATCGCCACCCTCGAAGGACCGCCGGTAACACATCGTCTCGCTGGCCCTCGCCTGGGACATCGGCGCGAGCACCTGGACCCCGGAACTGCGGGCGAGGTTCGCGAACGACCCCGCGAACCTCATCGCGGTTGCGGGGGCGGCCAATTTCGCCAAGGCCTCGCACACCCCCGCCAGCTGGATGCCGCCGAACGAGGCCTTCCGCTGCGACTACGCGCATCGCTACACCTCGGTGCTGCGGCAGTACGGGCTGCCCATCGACAGGGCGTCCGCCGAGGCGTTGCGCGGTGTGCTGCGCGCCTGCTGACCCCGGACTCAGGCGACGACCGTGCGCTGCGGCACCCCGAGTACTGACTGAGTGGACGGATCAGTGCGTTGGAGCCGCTCTGCTCGATGATGTGCGCGGTCCACCCGGTGATCCGGCTCATCACGAAGATCGGCGTGAACATCTCCACGTCGAAACCCATCAGGTAGTACGCGGGCCCGGTAGGGAAGTCGAGGTTCGGCTTGATGCCCGTCGCGCCGACCATCGTCTTCTCGAGGACCTCGTAGATCCGCACCCAGTTCTCGCCGCCGGTCTGCGCGGCGACATCGGCCAGCGCGGACCTCATCGTCGGCACCCGCGAATCGCCGTTCTTGTAGACCCGGTGCCCGAAGCCCATCACCTTCTCCTTGGCGGCGAGCTTGGCGAGCAGCCACTCCTCGGCACGGTCGGGGGTGGCGATCTCGAGCATGTCGTGCATGACGGCCTCGTTGGCGCCGCCGTGCAGCGGGCCCTTGAGGGCGCCGATCGCGGCGGTCACCGCGCTGTAGATGTCCGAGAGCGTCGAGGTGACGACCCGCGCGGCGAAGGTCGAGGCGTTGAAGCTGTGCTCTGCGTACAGGATCAGCGACACCTCGAAGGCCCGCACGATCGCCGGGTCGGGAACGGTGCCGAAGCACATGTTGAGGAAGTTCTCCGCGAAACCCCGATGTGAGTGCGGTGCGATCGGATCGAGCCCGCGCCTGCGCCGGAAGTCGGCCGCGACGATCGTCGGGAGCACCGCCGTCATCCGCAGTGCCTTCGCGAGGTTCTCCTCGGGCGAGTTGTCCTCCTCCGCAGGGTCTTCCGCGCCGAGGTAGCTGATCGCGGTGCGCACGACGTCCATCGGGTGACAGTTGTCGGGCATCTTCGCCAGCAGCGACAGCAGCGAGCGGTCGGCCCGGCGCGCCGCGCGTTCGCGCTGGCACATCAGCTCCAACTGCGCGGGCGTGGGGAGTTCTCCGTGCCAGAGCAGGTACGCGACCTCCTCGAAGCTGCAGTGCGCCGCGAGGTCCTGCACCGCGTACCCGCGATAGGTCAGCGAGTTGGTCTCGGGGACCACCTTGGAGATCGCGGTGGTGTCGACGACGACGCCCGCGAGGCCCTTGTAGATGGTCGGAATCGCCTCGGTCATGAGCCACTCTCCTCAATGCGGAAGTTGAAGATGCCGCTGTCGAATTCGTTGTAGCGCTCGTACTCGAGCAGTTCGTAGAGCCGGCTGCGGTGCTGCATCCTGTCGAGCAGCCCGGATTGGGTTCCCTCGGTGTGGATCTCGCGGAGACCCTGCTCCGCCGCGAACATCGCCAGCCGCAGCGTGGTGACCGGATAGATCACCGCGTTGAAACCGATGTCCTCGAGCGTTTTCGACGAGATCAGTTCGGACTTGCCGAACTCGGTCATGTTCGCCAGCAACGGGATCTCGACGGCCGCGCGGAACTTCTCGAACTCGGCCTCGGTGTGCAGGGCCTCGGTGAAGATCAGGTCGGCGCCTGCGTCCGCGTAGGCCTTGGCTCGCTCGATCGCGTCGTCGATTCCATTGATGCCCGCGGCGTCGGTGCGGGCGCAGATCACGAAGGTCGGGTCCCGCCGGGCGGAGACCGCCGCGCGCAGGCGCCGCACCATCTCGGCGGTCGACACCACGGCCTTTCCGTCGAGGTGTCCGCACCGCTTCGGGTTCACCTGGTCCTCGAGGTGGCAGCCCGCGATCCCGGCGTCCTCGAGCAGCGTGACTGTGCGGGCCGCACTCATCGGTTCTCCGAATCCGGTGTCCGCGTCGATCAGCACGGGCAGGTCGGTGACGCGGGCGATCTGCCTGCCGCGCTCGGCCACCTCGGTCAGTGTGGTCAGTCCGATGTCGGGCAGCGCGAGGTCCGCGGAGACGACGGCGCCGGACACGTAGACGCCTTCGAAGCCGATCTCCTGGATCAGCTTGGCGACCAGTGGATTGAACGCCCCGGGCAGGCGCTGGATAGAACCCGACGTGAGCCCGCGCCGAAACGCGATCCGCTTGTCGGAGGCGGAGGTCGCGGCGGCGATCAGGCCCGACATCAGAACAGCCCCTTCGGCGACTTCGGTGCGCGGTCGAGCACGTCCTCGGCGACGGTGAACGTGAGCTGGTTCAGCTCGCCGGACCTCAGCTCGGGGGCGCGTTGCGCGGCGTCCAGGAAGCGGTCCTGCTCGGCAGGGGCGACGACGCCCTCGGCGAGCGTGCGGAACTTGGCGATGTACTGGTCCCGTGCGAACGGGCGCGCGCCCAACGGATGTGCGTCGGTGATCGCGAGCTCGTCGACGATCACCTCGCCGCTCTTCAGCGTCACCTCGGCGCGGGCGCCGAACGCCTTCTCGTCCGGGTCGGTCGAGTGGTAGCGGCGGGTCCACTCCGGATCCTCGGCCGTGGAGATCTTCTGCCAGAGCTCGATCGTGTCCGCGTGCTGCGCGCGCTCGGGCGCGTACGAGCGCTCGTGATGCCACGTGCCGTCCTGCAGGGCGACGGCGAAGATGTACATCACCGAGTGGTCGAGGGTCTCCCGAGACGCGGTGGGGTCGAACTTCTGCGGGTCATTCGAGCCGGTTCCGATCACCACATGCGTGTGGTGGCTGGTGTGCAGGACGATCGACGCGATCTGGTCCAGATCGCCGATCCGGGCACGCATCCGGCGGGCAAGGTCGATCGGCGCCTGGCTCTGGTACTCGGCCGAGTGCTCCTTGGTGTAGGTGTCCAGGATCGCGCGCTTGGCCTCGCCAGGTCCGGGCAGAGGAACCTGGTACTCGGCCTTCGGTCCGCCGAGCAGCCAGGCGATGACGCCGTCCTCGCCCTCCCAGATCGGTGATGGTGCGCCCTCGCCGCGCATCGCTCGGTCCACGGCCTCGACGGCCATCTTGCCGGCGAACGCCGGTGCGTACGCCTTCCAGCTGGAGATCTCGCCCTTGCGGGACTGACGCGTCGCCGTGGTGGTGTGCAGCGCCTGGCCGACGGCCTGGTACACCGTCTCGGTGTCCAGGCCCAGCAGGGTTCCGATGCCAGCGGCGGCGGAGGGGCCGAGATGCGCGACGTGGTCGATCTTGTGCTCGTGCAGGCAGATCGCGCGCACCAGGTCCACCTGGATCTCGTAGCCCGTGGCCAGCCCGCGGACCAGATCGGCACCGCTACGACCCGTGTGCTGGGCGACGGCGAGGATCGGCGGGATGTTGTCTCCTGGGTGCGAGTACTCGGCTGCCAGGAAGGTGTCGTGGAAGTCGAGTTCGCGGACCGCGACGCCGTTGGCCCACGCGGCCCACTCGGGGGAGAAGGTTCCGCCGATCCCGAACACCGTCGATCCGGCGCTGTACGGATGCGCCTGCGCCTGGGCCCGGGCATTGGCCACCGGGCGGCGGACGAGGGAGGCCGCCGCCACGGCCGCGTTGTCGATGATCCGGTTGACGATCATCTCGGAGGTGGCGGCCGGGACCTCGACCGTGTCGGTGGCGACCTCGGCGATCTTCCAGGCCAGGTGCTCGGGCTTGGGGAACGCCTCCGCCGACCGGTGCGTGCGTACGAGATGTGTCTTCATCGATCCTCCGTTGTGATGCCTGGCCTGCTGTCCTTCGCACGCTACGCATGGGGTGAGGCGCATGAAATACGTTGCACTTGCCTATTTTTGTGTGAGGCGACCGCAGATCTTGCGAATCTTGTGAATCGGTGCGCGGTACCCTCACTGGGCAAGCGAGGAGAGTCCGATGAAGAAGATGTACGCCGGAGCCCGGCTGCGGCGGCTCCGCGAGGAGCGGCACCTGTCGCAGCTGGCGCTCGCCAAGACGCTGGGGCTCTCGCCGAGCTACGTCAATCAGCTCGAGAACGACCAACGCCCGCTCACGGTGCCGGTGCTCCTCAAGCTCAACTCCGAGTTCGATCTCGACGTCCAGTTCTTCGCGGCGGACTCCGACGCCCGCCTGGTCGCCGATGTGCACCAGGCGCTGGCGGAGACGTCCGAGTCCGGCGACGTCTCGCTGGCGGAGCTGGACGAGTTGGTGGCCCGCATGCCCGCGGTGGGGCGAACCCTGGTGACGCTGCACCGTCGCCTGCACGCGGCGACCGATCAGCTGGACCAGTTCTCGGCGCAGCTGTCCGGGGAGGCCACGGCCGGGTCCGCGCGCGTTCCGATGCCGTACGAGGAGGTTCGCGACTTCTTCTACGATCGCCGCAACCACATCGCCCGGCTCGACGACGCCGCGGAGCAGATGTTCACCCGCAACGAGCTGACCATCGGCGCGCTCGACCTGCAGCTCGCGAGGCTGATGCGCGATCGGCACGGCGTCACGGTGCGGATCCGGACCGATGAACCGGATCAATTGGGTCCCAAGCGTTTCTTCGACGTGAAGAAGTCGACCCTCACGTTGGCGCGGCGGCTCACCGCCGGTCAGCGCGCCTTTCAGATCGCGATGCAGCTGGCCTTCCTGACGCAGGCCGAGGCGATCGACTCCATTGTCGCGGAAGATGATTCGCTGAGCGCCGAATCCGCGGCACTGGCGCGGATCGGATTGGCGCACTACTTTGCCGGCGCGCTGATCCTGCCGTACAGCCAGTTCCTGGACTCGGCCGAATCACTGCGCTACGACATCGACCTGCTCAGCCTGAAGTTCGAGGTCGGCTTCGAGACCATCTGTCACCGGCTGTCCACGCTGCAGCGGCACCGCCAGCGCGGGGTGCCCTTCTTTTTCGTCCGCACCGATCGCGCCGGGAACATCTCCAAGCGGCAGTCCGCCACCGCCTTTCACTTCTCCCGGGTGGGT
Organism: Rhodococcus sp. MTM3W5.2; assembly: GCF_001984015.1. NCBI lineage: Bacteria > Bacillati > Actinomycetota > Actinomycetes > Mycobacteriales > Nocardiaceae > Rhodococcus > Rhodococcus sp. MTM3W5.2. The sequence continues at coordinate 2,070,913 of NZ_CP019572.1, forward strand.
GGGAGTTGCCCGTTGTGGGTGGTCCACGAGGCCTTCGCCAACCCGGGCCGGATCCACACGCAGGTGGCGAAGATGCCCGACGGGCGAACCTACCTGTGGGTGGCCAGGACCACGCACAGCGGTGGCCTCGGCTACCTGGCCCCCGAGCGCAACTTTGCGATCGGGCTCGGCTGCGACATCGCCTACGCCGACCGCATGGTGTACTCACGTGGAATCCAGACCGACGATCCGGCCACGATCGTGCCGATCGGCGCGGGGTGCAAGGTGTGCGACCGCCCCGCCTGCGCGCAACGGGCGTTCCCGCAGTTGGGGCGGTCGGTCCTGGTCAACGAGAACAGCAGCGGCCACCTGCCGTACCCGCAGGCGTAGCCGCACCCGCGCCCGCCGGGGGCGAGCGTGGGTGCGGCGTCGGCCTAGAGCTCGGCCCGGACCAGTTCGGTCGCGGCGACGAGGTTGCGCAGGGACGCCTCGACCTCGGCCCGGCCGCGGGTCTTCAGGCCACAGTCGGGGTTGACCCACAGCCGCTCCGCAGGCACGGCCTTCAGCGCGGCACGCAGCGAGTCGGCGATCTCCGCGACCGAGGGCACCCTGGGGGAGTGGATGTCGTAGACGCCCGGACCGACACCGAGATCGAATCCGACCGCGTTGAGATCGTCGAGGACCTCCATGTGTGAGCGCGCCGCCTCGATCGAGGTGACGTCCGCATCCAGACCGGCGATCGCCCCGATCACCTCGCCGAACTCCGAGTAGCACAGGTGGGTGTGAACCGAGGTCGCGTCGGCGACCCCGGAGGTGGCCAACCGGAACGCTCCCACAGACCAGTCCAGGTAGGCGGGTTGGTCCGCCGACCGCAGTGGCAACAGCTCGCGCAGCGCGGGTTCGTCCACCTGGATCACCTGCGCCCCCGCGGATTCCAGGTCGACGGTCTCGTCGCGGATCGCGAGCGCCACCTGGTCGGCCGACTCGGACAGCGGCTGGTCGTCGCGGACAAACGACCACGCCAGGATGGTGACCGGCCCGGTCAGCATGCCCTTGACCGGCCTCGCCGTCAGTGACTGTGCGTACGAGGTCCAGTCGACCGTCATCGGGCGCGGTCGGCGGACATCGCCGTACAGGATCGGCGGCCGCACGCAGCGGGTCCCGTAGGACTGCACCCAACCGTTGGCGGTGGCGAAGAAGCCGTCGAGCTGTTCGGCGAAGTACTGCACCATGTCGTTGCGCTCGGGTTCACCGTGCACGAGCACGTCGAGACCCAGCTGTTCCTGGAGGGCGATGACATCGGCTACCTCGCCGCGCATCCGGTGCAGGTACTCGGCCTCGTCGATCTCGCCCTTCCGCAGCGCGGCCCTGGCCACCCGGATCGCGGTCGTCTGCGGGTACGAGCCGATCGTGGTGGTGGGCAGCTGTGGCAGCGGCAGGACTGCCGCCTGCACCTCGCGACGCTCCGCGGCGGGACGCCGCCCGCCGTCGGCCGCCTTCAGGCCGGTCAATCGCGCCCGGATCGCGTAGTCGTGCAGCCGTCGATCGGCCGCCCGGGTGGCCTTCGCGGAAGCCGCATGAGCCAGTTCCGCGCCGACGGCATCGCGACCGGAACGCAGGCCGGTCGCGAGGGTGATCACCTCGCGCACCTTCTCGGAGCCGAAGGCCAGCCAGGACCGCAGGGCGTCGTCGAGTTCGCTCTCGCTCTCGAGCGAGTACGGCACGTGCAGCAGGGAGCAGGAGGTGGAGACCGCGACCGAACCCACGCTCCCGCGCAGGGTTTCGAGCGTCGTCAGGGATTCGGCCAGGTCGTTGCGCCAGATGTTCCGCCCGTCGACGATCCCGGCGACGACGTGCTTGCCCGCGAGTTCGGGGATTCCGGCCAGTGCCTCGGGGTCGCCGGCGACGAGGTCGACCGCCAGTCCCTCGACGCCGGTCTTCGCAAGCGTGGGCAGGGCGGCGCCGAGGTCGCCGAAGTAGGAGGCGAGCAGGATCGCGGGCCGATGCTCGAGCGCGGACAGCGCCCGGTAGACCTCGCCCGCGGTGGCGATCTCGGGCTCCGTGCGATCGGCGACCAGCGCGGGTTCATCGATCTGGACCCACTCGACGCCTGCGTCCGCCAGCCGCCCGAGCAGCGCGGAGTAGAGCGGGAGGAGCTCCCCGACTCGGGAGAGGAGGGAGGACTCGGAGTCGATCGCTTTCGACAGGAGCAGGAAGGTGACCGGCCCGATCAGCACCGGTCGCGCGGCGATGCCGAGCGCCCGCGCCTCCTCGACCTCGCCCAGCACCTTCGACGGGTCGAGGGTGAACCGCGTCGAGGAGCTGATCTCGGGGACCAGGTAGTGGTAGTTCGTGTCGAACCACTTCGTCATCTCGAGTGGGGTGACGGTGGCGGTACCGCGGGCGGCCGCGAAATAGCGATCAAGAGCCGTCGACTCTCCTGCGACCCGCTCCGGCAGGGCGCCGAGCATCGCGGCGGTGTCGAGCATCTGGTCGTAGTACGAGAAGACGTTGACCGGAACGGAGTCGATCCCGGCGTCGCGCAGTTCGGTCCAGGTCTGTGTGCGCAGGTCCCGCGCGACGGCATCGAGCGCGGAGGCGTCGAGCGTGCCTGCCCAGAAGGACTCGACGGCCTTCTTGAGTTCGCGGCGGGGACCGATGCGCGGGGAGCCCAGCACGGTTGCGGTGAAGGTGGATGTCACGGTGTTCTCCAGTTGCTGACAGCGGGGTGGCCACCACCGGCAGACGAGAGCACGGACCGAGCCCAGGTGGCGCCCGCATGCGGGCAGCAGTCAACGGCGATCCGATCTACTCGCCCATTCCACGAGGCGGTGGACCGTCGGGCACGGCGTGCCCGACGCAGTCGGCAGGTCTTCGGACTCGCAGGCGCCCGGTGATCGACACCGGTCCTAGTGGCCGTCGCTTCCCAGACGCGAAGTCCAGTGCATGGTGACGGCGGTCGTTCCTGCATACCGCTGCGGGACAGTCCCGGATTCTCACCGGGTTCCCTCTCACACCTCTCTCCACATAGACGGGGAGACGTGCTTCGACGCCGGGCGGGGACTTCGGGGCTCCTCATGACCACACCGGGCGGACCGATTGCACTGATGAGTATATGAGGCAGAACGGGAGCGGTCGACCAGCTCGCTGCGGGGGTGTTCGCCCGCCGTTCGGGCCATCTGCGAACCCTGCGAAAGAGGGCGCGATCGAGTCGTATCCGCAGCTCACGGTGGGTGCCGTATCCCTGTGAGGTGGGGGCCGGTAGCGTACTGCATCGTTACAGCGGGTCGAGTATGCGGGAATTTCCCGGATGCTAGGACACCGTCCGGCGAGCGGTACGAGAGCAAGGGTAATTTTCAGCAATGTTCTCTAAAGTTTTGGTTGCCAATCGCGGGGAAATCGCGATCAGGGCATTCCGCGCCTCCTACGAGCTGGGCGCGGGGACCGTAGCTGTCTTTCCGTACGAGGACCGCAACTCGGTCCACCGACTGAAGGCCGACGAGAGTTACCAGATCGGGGAGGAGGGGCACCCGGTCCGGGCCTACCTGTCGATCGCCGAGATCGTCGCGGCTGCGAAGAAGTCCGGCGCCGACGCCATCTACCCCGGCTACGGCTTCCTCTCGGAGAACCCGGACCTCGCCGCGGCCTGTGCCGCCGAGGGCATCACCTTCGTCGGCCCGTCCGCCGAGGTGCTCGAGCTCACCGGCAACAAGGCCCGCGCGATCGCCGCCGCGAAGGCGGCCGGACTCCCCGTGCTCTCCTCGTCGGCGCCGTCCGCCGACGTGGACGAGCTGCTCGCCGCCGCCGAGTCCATGCAGTTCCCGCTGTTCGTCAAGGCGGTCGCAGGCGGCGGTGGTCGCGGCATGCGCCGGGTCGCCGAGCGTGCCCAGCTGCGCGAGGCGATCGAGGCCGCGGCCCGCGAGGCGGAGTCCGCCTTCGGTGACGCCACCGTGTTCCTCGAGCAGGCCGTCGTCGACCCGCGGCACATCGAGGTGCAGATCCTGGCCGACGGTCAGGGCAACGTGATCCACCTGTTCGAGCGTGACTGCAGCGTGCAGCGACGGCACCAGAAGGTGATCGAGCTGGCGCCCGCGCCGAACCTCCCGGAGGATCTGCGCGCGCGGATCTGCGCCGACGCTGTCGCCTTCGCCAAGGAGATCAACTACAGCTGCGCGGGCACCGTCGAGTTCCTCCTCGACACCCGCGGCAACCACGTGTTCATCGAGATGAACCCGCGCATCCAGGTCGAGCACACCGTCACCGAGGAGGTGACGGACGTGGACCTGGTGCAGGCGCAGCTCCGGATCGCCTCCGGCGAGACGCTGGCCGATCTGGGTCTGGCCCAGGATTCGATCAAGCTCCGCGGCGCGGCGCTGCAGCTCCGCATCACCACCGAGGACCCGGCCAACGGATTCCGCCCCGACACCGGCCGGATCACCGCGTACCGCACGCCCGGCGGTGCAGGCGTTCGCCTCGACGGCGGCGCCAACCTGGGCGCCGAGGTGGGCGCCTACTTCGACTCGATGCTCGTCAAGCTCACCTGTCGCGGCCGGGACCTGCCCGCGGCCGTGGCAAGGGCGCGCCGGGCGGTGACCGAATTCCGGATCCGCGGCGTGGCCACCAACATCCCGTTCCTGCAGGCCGTCCTCGACGACCCGGACTTCCGCGCGGGCAACGTGACGACCTCGTTCATCGAGGAGCGCCCGGCGCTGCTGACCTCGAGGGCGTCGGCCGACCGCGGCACCAAGATCCTGACCTACCTCGCCGACGTGACCGTCAACAAGCCGCACGGCGAGCGCCCCACCACCGTCTACGCGCGCGACAAGCTGCCCAAGATCGACCTGACCACGCCGCCGCCCGCCGGCTCGAAGCAGCGACTGATCGAGCTCGGGCCCGACGGCTTCGCCGCCGCGCTGCGCGCACAGGCCGCGCTCGGTGTCACCGACACCACCTTCCGCGACGCGCACCAGTCCCTGCTGGCGACCCGGGTTCGCACCGGCGGCCTGCTCGACGTCGCGGGTCACGTCGCCCGGTTGACGCCCGAGCTGCTGTCGGTGGAGGCCTGGGGCGGCGCGACCTACGACGTCGCGCTGCGCTTCCTGCACGAGGACCCGTGGGAGCGGCTGGCCGCGCTGCGCGAGGCGATGCCGAATATCTGTCTGCAGATGCTGCTGCGCGGCCGCAACACCGTCGGCTACACGCCCTACCCCGAGTCGGTCACCCGCGCGTTCGTGCGCGAGGCCACCTCGACGGGCGTGGACATCTTCCGGATCTTCGACGCGCTCAACAACGTCGACCAGATGCGGCCCGCCATCGACGCGGTCCGCGAGACGGGCACCGCCGTCGCCGAGGTCGCGATGAGCTACACCGGTGACCTGTCGAACCCGAACGAGGACCTCTACACCCTCGACTACTACCTGAAGCTGGCCGAGCAGATCGTGGACGCGGGCGCCCACGTGCTGGCCATCAAGGACATGGCCGGACTGCTGCGCGCACCGGCGGCCGCCACCCTGGTGTCGGCGCTGCGCAGCAACTTCGACCTGCCGGTGCACGTGCACACCCACGACACCCCCGGCGGCCAGCTGGCCACCTATCTGGCGGCGTGGCAGGCGGGAGCCGACGCCGTCGACGGCGCGAGCGCGGCGCTGGCGGGCACCACCAGCCAGCCCGCGTTGTCGGCGATCGTCGCGGCCACCGCACACTCGGCGCGGGACACGGGCCTGGATCTGCAGGCCGTGTGCGACCTCGAGCCGTACTGGGAGGCGCTGCGAAAGGTGTACGCGCCGTTCGAGTCCGGGCTGCCTGCCCCACCGGTCGCGTCTACACGCACGAGATCCCCGGCGGTCAGCTGTCGAACCTGCGCCAGCAGGCCATCGCGCTCGGACTGGGCGACCAGTTCGAGGAGGTCGAGGCGAAGTACGCGGCGGCGGACCGGATGCTCGGGCGCCTGGTGAAGGTGACCCCGTCCTCCAAGGTGGTCGGCGACCTCGCGCTGCACCTCGTCGGCTCGGGCGTGTCGACGGACGAGTTCGCGGAGAACCCCGCCGGATACGACATCCCGGAATCGGTGATCGGGTTCCTGCGCGGCGAACTGGGCAACCCGGCGGGCGGCTGGCCGGAGCCGTTCCGCACCAGGGCGCTCGAGGGCCGCGGCGACGCGAAGCCCGAGACCCCTCTGACCGCGGACGACCAGGCCGGACTCGACGGTTCTCCTGTCGAGCGCCGCGGCACCCTGAACCGGCTGCTGTTCCCCGGACCCACCCGCGAGTTCCTCGAGCACCGCGAGAAGTACGGCGACACCTCGCGGCTGTCGGCGAACCAGTTCTTCTACGGCCTGCGCCGCGGCGAGGAGCACCGGGTCACGCTGGCCCCCGGTGTCGAGCTGCTCATCGGGCTGGAGGCGATCTCCGAACCCGACGAGCGCGGCATGCGCACGGTGATGTGCATCCTCAACGGCCAGCTGCGTCCGGTGTCGGTGCGTGACCGTTCGATCGCCAGCGAGGTCCCCGCCGCGGAGAAGGCGGACCGGGGCAACCCCGGCCACGTGGCCGCGCCGTTCGCGGGCGTCGTCACCCTTGTCGTGGCGGAGGGACAGAAGGTCGCCGCGGGCGACACCGTCGCGACGATCGAGGCGATGAAGATGGAGGCGGCGATCACCGCCACCCGTGGTGGCGTCGTGAGCAGGCTCGCGATCACCCCGGTGCAGCAGGTCGAGGGCGGCGACCTGCTGACCGTGATCTCCGTGGTGTCGACGGAGGAGGACGGGCCGCAGTGACCCGGATCGTCGCCGGCGCCGCGGGTGGGCGCCGGCTCCGGGTCCCGCCGAAGGGCACCCGGCCAACCTCGGAGCGTGTGCGCGAGGCGTTGTTCAGTTCGCTCGACGCCAGGATGCATCTCGACGGCGCCGCCGTGCTCGACCTGTTCGCGGGATCGGGAGCGCTTGGCCTGGAGGCGCTCTCGCGGGGCGCCGAGCACGTGGTGCTGGTCGAGTCGGACGCGAAGGCGGCCGCGGTGGCGCGCGAGAACGTGGCGACGCTCGGGCTGCCCGGCGCGCTCGTGCGGTCGTCGCCGGTGGCCGCGGTCGTCGCGGGCACCCCCGACCGCGAGTACGACCTGGTCTTCCTCGACCCGCCGTATGCGATGGGCGAGGACGAGGTCGGGTCGGTGCTGGGTGCGCTCGTCGACGGGGGCTGGATCGGGGAGGATTCGCTGGTCGTGCTCGAGCGGTCCTCGCGATCGCCTGCGACCGTGTGGCCGCCCGGACTGTCGGCCGACCGGGTGCGCAAGTACGGCGAGACCCGGATCGAGATCGCCTGTTACGGTCTGCAGTCATGAGCAGTGCGGTCTGCCCCGGGTCCTTCGATCCCATCACCAACGGTCACCTCGACGTGATCGGCCGGGTGGCGGTTCAGTTCGACGAGGTCATCGTCACGGTGATGATCAACAAGAATAAGAAGGGGCTGTTCAGCATCGACGAACGCCTCGAGATGCTGCGCGAGGCCGTCGCGGACCTGCCGAACGTCCGGGTCGACTCCTGGCAGGGACTCCTCGTCGACTACGCGAAGGCCAATGGGGCCAGCGCGATCGTCAAGGGCCTGCGCGGCGCCAACGACTTCGACTACGAGCTGCAGATGGCGCAGATGAACCACAAGCTCACCGGGGTCGACACCCTCTTCATCGCGACGAACCCGCGCTACAGCTACCTCTCCAGCTCGCTGGTGAAGGAGGTGGCGACCTACGGCGGTGACGTCGCGGACATGCTGCCCGCCAAGGTGCACGAGCGGCTGCTGGCCCGGCTGGCGGAGCGCGCCGCGGGGCCGGCCACGTAACGGTTGATCCTCGACACACTGGGCGTGGCGGCGCGTCGGTGAGCGGCGCGACGGGCAGACTGGTCACGTAAGCCGTCGTCGACGATTGGGGTTTGGCGTGTACCGGGTATTCGAGGCGCTCGACGAGCTCGTCGCGATCGTGGAAGAGGCGCGCGGTGTCCCGATGACGGCCGGGTGCGTTGTGCCCCGCGGCGACGTCCTCGAACTCCTCGATGACGTCCGTGAGGCGATCCCGGGCGAGCTCGACGACGCACAGGACGTGCTCGACCACCGCGACAAGCTGGTCGGCGACGCCCGCGCGCACGCCGAGCAGGCGGTCTCGAGTGCGGACGCCGAGGCGGCGGCCACCCTCGCCGAATCGCGCGACAACGCCGACCGGATCCTCGCCGACGCCAAGGCGAAGGCCGACCGGATGGTCTCCGAGGCGCAGGCACACGCCGACGAACTCGTCGCCGACGCGCGCGAGGAGGCAGACAGGACCATCGCCGAGGGGCAGCACGAATACGACAGCCTCACCGGACAGGCCGCGGCCGAGGCGGAGCGCCTGGTCGAATCCGGCCGCGCCGCGCACGAGCGATCGGTCGCGGACGGCCGCGCCGAGCAGGAGCGCCTGGTGTCGCAGACCGAGGTCGTGCAGGCCGCGCATTCGGAGTCGGCTCGGGTCATCGACTCCGCGCACGCCGAGTCGGACCGGTTGCGGGGCGAATGCGACCTGTACGTGGACGGCAAGCTCGCGGAGTTCGAGGAGTTCCTCAGCGGGACCATCCGCTCCGTTGGCCGCGGCCGCCAGCAGCTGCGGACCGGATCCGGGATCCCCGACTACGACGAGCCCGACGAGCGGCCCAGCCGGTCGAGCCGTCACCGGTAGCCGGGTCGCCGGCTGCAGATTTTCCTTTGGGGGACCCCATCGCGTACCGTTGAGTGGTTGCCCATCCCCTTCTTCGCTGACGAAAGAGTATTCGCGTGTCCTCGCATCGTTCCGGTTCGCCCCGTCTCCACGAGGGCGGCCTCGTGCTGGACATCCTCAGTCTGGGGCGCCGTCCCGGGTCGATGACCACGGTCACCCGCACGGTGCCCGCCGCCTCGCGCATCGGCCTCGACATGATCGCGGTGCCGGTCGGCGGTGACGTCGAACTCGACCTCCGCCTGGAGTCCGTCTCGGAGGGCGTGCTGGTCACCGGCACCGTTCGGGCGGCCACCGAGGGGGAGTGCTCGCGCTGCCTCGAACCGTTCGGCGGCGAGCTCGACCTCTACCTCACGGAGCTGTTCGCGTACCCGAACAGCACCACCGAGGCGACCACCGAAGAAGATGAGATCTACCGCATCGTCGACGACCTGATCGATCTCGAACCGGTCATCGTGAATGCGGCCGGGCTAGCGCTTCCGCTGCAGCCATTGTGCAGCGAAGATTGCCAGGGACTGTGCCCCGAATGTGGGGTTCGTCTGGCGATTGCAGAATCTGGGCATGGACATGAGATACTGGATCCTCGCTGGGCTGCCCTCGCGGGGAAGTTCGACGCTGAGGATGCATCATCCCAGCCCAGCAAGAGTCGTGTGAACACTGAAGCCGAGGAGAAGTAGAAGTGGCTGTCCCCAAGCGCAAGATGTCGCGGTCCAACACCAGGTCGCGTCGCAGCCAGTGGAAGACCACTGTGCCCACCCTCATCACCTGCCCGAACCGTGGCTGTGGCGAGAAGACCCTGCCCCACATTGCGTGCCCGTCCTGCGGCACCTACAAGGGTCGTCAGGTCACCGCTGCGGTCTAGTCGCGCAGTGACAAGTAGTAGCAACGCAGCACCCGCCGGCGGCGAGGGGGATCATGATTCCCTCCTCGCCGCTCTTGGCGTTGTCCTGGACGAACCGCTGCTCACGCTGGCGCTGACCCACCGCTCGTACGCGTACGAGAACGGCGGGTTGCCGACCAACGAGCGGCTCGAGTTCCTTGGCGACTCGGTGCTCGGCCTGACCATCACCGAGAAGCTCTACGTCGCGCATCCGGAGAAGTCCGAGGGTGAGCTGGCCAAGATCAGGGCCAGCATCGTCAACATGCATGCACTCGCGGAGGTCGCACGCGATCTCGGTGAGGGTGGTCTCGGTGCCCATCTGCTGCTCGGCAAGGGCGAGGAGATGACCGGGGGCCGCGGCAAGGCGAGCATCCTGGCCGACGGCATGGAGTCGCTGCTCGGTGCCGTGCACCTGCAGCACGGCATCGACACCGCGCGGACCGTCGTGCTCTCGCTGTTCGGCGATCTGCTCGAGCGCGCGCCCAAGCTGGGCGCGGGTCTCGACTGGAAGACCAGCCTCCAGGAGCTGACCGCGGAGCGTGGCGCGGGCGTGCCGGTCTACGAGATCAGCGCGACCGGGCCCGATCACGACAAGGAGTTCACCGCGACCGTGCTGGTCGCGGGGAACGCGCTCGGGGTCGGTGTCGGGCGGTCGAAGAAGGAAGCCGAGCAGAAGGCGGCCAGCACCGCCTGGAAGTCCCTCTCGGAGGACGACTCCGACCAGGTCGGCTGACGCCGTGCCGGAGCTGCCTGAGGTCGAGGTGGTCCGGCGCGGGCTCGAGGCCCACGTCGTCGGGTCCCGGATCGACGCCGTCGAGGTGCTGCATCCCCGTGCCGTCCGCAGGCACGTCCTCGGCGGTCATGATCTCGCGGCGCAGCTGGCCGGTCTTGCTGTCACCGGCGCCAGCCGTCGCGGCAAGTACCTCTGGCTCGAGTTGGCGCCCGGTGACCTCGCCGTGGTCGTCCATCTCGGGATGAGCGGCCAGATGCTGGTGCAGCCGCCGAGCGCGGCCCGCGAGAAGCATCTGCGGATCCTGGCAGCGCTGGACAACGGCACCGAGCTCCGGTTCGTGGATCAACGCACCTTCGGTGGTTGGGCGCTCGCCCCCATGGTCGAGGTTGACGGCGCGGCGCTGCCCGAGCCGGTCGCCCACATCGCGCGGGACCCTCTGGACCCCGGGTTCGACGGCGAGGCGGTCGTCGCGGCGATCCGCGGCAAGCGCAGCGAGATCAAGCGGATCCTGCTCGATCAGACGGTGCTGTCCGGGGTCGGCAACATCTACGCCGACGAGGCGTTGTGGCGCACCGGGATCCATGGGAACAGGCCTGCGGACCGGCTGACCCGCCCACAGGTGCGCCTGCTGCTCGGCTCGGTCACCGACGTGATGAGTGAGGCGCTGGCGCAGGGCGGTACCTCGTTCGACGCGCTGTACGTCAACGTGAACGGGGAGTCCGGGTACTTCGACCGGTCGCTGTCCGCCTACGGCCGCGAGGACCGTCCGTGCCCGCGCTGTGGTGCGCCCATCCGGCGGGAGAAGTTCATGAACAGGTCCTCCTACAGCTGCCCGAAGTGCCAGCCACGGCCGCGAGGCTTGTAGACCCCGAGCCGCGACGCGCACACTGACGAGTGTCCTTCGGCGAGGAGGTCCCGTGGCCGACTACGACGACATGCTCATCGTGCGCCAGCTCGTCGACGATGTGCTGCTGGTGCTGCGCTGGTCGGCGCAACCGGACGCGGCCCTCGCTGACGACAGCGGTGCGGAGCGCGCCATGCTGCCCGACGAGGATCTCCGGCGCCAGTTCGCCTCCGCTGTCGAACAACTCGTGGCGAATCAGGGGGCGGAGGCGCTTCGCGCACTCGGCGGCGATAGCCGGGAGTTCCCCGCCGGCACCGTGATCGACGCGTTGGGGGCGGCGGGCTGGGACGGCGCCATGCGTGAGTTCAAGCTCGCGGTGCTCGAGCTGGCAGGCCGCAGCGAGGTGATGGGGGTCGTCCGCGGCGGCGGGACGATCGGGCGGCGGGTCTTTCGAGCCCTCCTGGCGGCCCTGAACGCGGCCCTCGCCAGTCTCAGCGCCATCCCCGGGGCGTCCGCGATCCAGGAACTCAAGGACTTCCTGGAGAAGGTCCTCGAGCAGGAGCCCGATGGGCAGCCGTGAGTCAGCGGGCGAGATGCCTGCCGACCACCTCCGCGATCGCCCTTGCGACGGTGTCGGCCTGGGTCTCGGGCAACTGCGCGTATCCGAGCGTCAGGCCCCGTGGGCCCGCGGCGTCGGTTCGGTACGAACCCAGACCGGGCACCGCGATGCCCCTGGCGCCGAGTTCGGTTGCGATGGCGTCGTCGTCGGCGTGGTCCGGCAGGCGCAGCACCACGTGCAGCCCGGCCTCGATGCCTGCCAGGTCGATCCCCGGCCGGTCCATCAGGGCGAGGTGGCTTCGGAGTGCCCCGACCAGGGCCGCCCGTCGCGCCGAGTAGGTGCGTGACGCCCGGGCGAGGTGCCGGGTCAGGGCGCCGGATTCGATGAAATGGGCCAGCGCGAGTCCGGTGACCCCGCAGCAGTTCTCGCCGGTGCCACGCAACGATTCGTGCACCCGCTGGAGGAGCGAGGGCGGGGGGAGCAGCCACGCCATGCGAATCGAGGGCGAGAGGATCTTCGACGCGGTGCCGAGGTAGGCGACGTGCTCGCGTCCGCCCTCGATGCTGCGCAGGGCGGGCAGGGCGGAGACGTCGTAGCGGAACTCGCCGTCGTAGTCGTCTTCGATGATCAGCGTCCCGGAGGTGGCCGCCCGCGCCACCAGCCCGGCGCGACGAGCGACCGGCATCCGGGCGCCGAGCGGATACTGATGTGCCGGAGTGCAATACACGGCGGCATCGGTCTCACGGAGCGCCGCCGGGTCGAGACCGTCGGCATCGACCGCGATTGGCCGCAGGCGGGCCCCGGACAGCTCGAGTGTCCGGCGGGCGTTGCGGTATCCCGGCTCCTCGAAGGCGACGTCCCTGCCGGCCAGGTCCGCGGCCGCGGCGAGAGTGCGCAGCGCGGCGTCCACACCGGGGACGAGCACCAGTTCGTCCGGGTGCGCGAGAATCCCGCGGGTGCGGCGCAGGTGCAGGGCCAGGGCGTGGCGCAGCTCCGGATGGCCGGTCGAGCCGGGGGACCGCGGGCGGATCGGTGCCGCCGCGGCCGCACGCCAGGCGCGCCGCCAGTCGTCGGGGGAGATGAGGCTGGTGTCCGGGCAGCCGGGGGTGAGGTCCCAGGTCGGGGCGGTCGGTGTCGTTTCGGTGTCCGGGACCGGCGTCGGGCCGTCCGACACGTGGGAGCCGGCTCCCACGGCGGCGGCGGCATCGGCCCCAGGCGCGATCAGGGTCCCGGATCCCGGCCGTGCGCAGGCATATCCGGCCGCACAGAGTTCGTCGTAGGCCTCGACCACGCCTGCCCTGGACACGCCCAGTTCGGCGGCGAGCGCCCTTGTCGGCGGCAGTGCGTCGCCGGGGTGGAGCCGGCCGAGCCTAATCGCGTCGATGATCGCCTCCGAGATGCGGTGCCGGAGAGCGGCGCCGGTGGGCGGCAGCGTCAGCGTCAGTTGGACGTCGCGGGGGTGGCGGGCCATGGTCGAAGAATACTGGACTATTCAGATTGGAGATTCTGGACCTGTCGACTGCACCAGAATGCGATGAGGCTGGTGGCGTGGACACAATCAACAGGCACCCCGAACGCTCGATGCACGACCGAACCCAGCTCGACGCTGTGCTCGACGCCGCGGCGGTGGGCACCCTCGCCACCGTTGTCGATGGCATGCCCTGGGCGGTTCCGATGCTCTATGCCAGGGACGGCGACCGGATCATCCTGCACGGGTCAACCGGCGCCGGGGCGCTGCGCCGGGTTGCCGCGGGCGCACCGGCCGCGCTCTGCGTAGCCCTGCTCGACGGGATCGTGGTGGCGGACAACCTCTTCAACTCCTCGGCCAACTACCGATCCGCCGTGGTGCGCGGGCACCTGACCGCGCTCACGCGGGAGGAGTCCGCCGACGCGCTGAACGCACTCTCGGACGCCCTGATACCGGGGCGGAGTGACGAGGTGCGTGGCCACACCAAGAAGGAGCTCGCGGCCACGCTGACGATCGCATTGCCGATCAGCGCGGGCGGATGGACCGTCAAGGTGCGCAACGCCCCGCCGAGTGAACCCAACGTCGACGGTGGTGCTTGGGCGGGCGTCGTGCCGCTGCGGACCGTCGCGGGCACCCCGATTCCTGCGCCATGGGTGGACGGGGACACCCCGGTGCCCGCGTCGGTTGGACGGCTCGCCGGGGAGGGCGCCGTTGTTTGACCGCCGCGGAACTGTGCGCGCGTTGTACCCCCGGTGGGGTGCAACGCGCGCACGGGCGCGAAGCGCGTAAAGAAGGCGTCAACAGCCCAGGTGGCGGCGTTAGCGAGCCGTAAGGAAGTCCCCTTTCGTCCCCGTCCGGGAGCACGCTGCACTGTGCCCCGAAACAGGGACGGCGCACGCCGATGGACGGCGCGCGTGAGACTTTCGAAAAGGAACTGTCATGGCTGATCTGGCCTACGTGGCGCTCATCATCGGCACCTTCGGCCTCTGCGCGCTGGTGCTGCGCGGGTTGCAGACAAAGCGTGCGCAGTGACCGCCGGCGGGACGCTCAGCGTCATCCTGATCGCCATCGCGGCGGCCCTCGTGATCTACCTGCTGATCGCGCTTCTTGACCCCGAGAGGTTCTGACACATGAATCCCGCGCTTGCTGCGGGACTGCAGATAGCACTGGTGATCGCCGTGCTAGCGATTCTGTATGTCCCCGTCGGTGACTACATGGCCAAGGTCTACACCACCGACACCGATCTCCGCTCAGGGGATCTGCGCATCGAGACGGTCCTGTACCGGCTCTGCCGCATCAACGCCCGCACCGACCAGACCTGGTACGGCTACGCCGGGAGCCTGCTCGGCTTCTCGGCCGCGAGCGTGCTGTTCCTCTACTTCCTGCAGCGCGTGCAGGGCGTGCTGCCGCTCAGCGGTGACCTGTCCGGGGTGAGCCCCGCGATGGCGTTCAACACCGCCGCATCGTTCGTGGCGAACACCAACTGGCAGTCGTACGCGCCCGAGACCACGATGACCAACCTGACCCAGCCGGTGGGCCTTGCGGTGCAGAACTTCGTGTCCGCGGCCGTCGGTATGGCAGTCGCCGCCGCGCTGATCCGCGGCTTCGTTCGCGTCTCCCGCGGCGGCGAGATCGGCAACTTCTGGGTGGACCTGACCCGTGGCTGCATTCGGATCCTGCTGCCCATCTCGTTCGTCATCGCACTGATCCTGCTGAGCCAGGGCGTGATCCAGTCATTCGACTCCGGCTTCACCTCGACCGGCCTCGACGGGAACTCCGTGACCAACGCGCTGGCACCTGTGGCCTCGCAGGAGGCCATCAAGGAACTCGGCACCAACGGCGGCGGCATCCTCGCGGCGAACTCGGCGCACCCGTTCGAGAACCCGACCCCGCTGAGCAATATCGTCGAGATCATCGCGATCCTGCTCATCCCGGTGTCGCTCACCCGCACCTTCGGCACCATGGTCGGGGACCGCAAGCAGGGCCTGACCCTGCTGGCCGTCATGGGCCTCCTCTGGGCCGGCCTGCTCGCCGTGACCCTCGCCTCCGAGTCCGGCCAGCGTGGCGTCGCCGCCACCGCGGCAGGCGGGATGATGGAGGGCAAGGAGGTCCGGTTCGGAATTCCGGGTAGCGCGCTGTTCGCGGTGAGCACCACCGGAACCTCCACCGGCGCGGTCAATTCAGCGCACGACAGCATGTCGCCGCTCGGCGGCGGCGCGGTGATGCTCAACATGCTCCTCGGCGAGATCGCACCCGGCGGCGTCGGCACCGGCCTGTACGGCATCCTCGTGTTGGCGCTTATCGCGGTGTTCGTCGGTGGGCTGCTCGTCGGCAGGACCCCCGAGTACCTCGGCAAGAAGCTGGCGCAGCGCGAGATCACCCTTGCGGCGCTCTCGGTGCTCGTGATGCCCGCGCTGGTGCTCATCGGCACCGGCATCACCGTAATCCTGTCGTCCACCACCGGATACCAGGGCAACAGCGGTGATCCGGGCACGCCCGGATCCATCCACGGATTCTCCGAGGTGCTCTACGCGTTCGCCTCGGCCTCGAACAACAACGGCAGCGCCTTCGGCGGCCTGACCGTGACAAGCGACTGGTTCCAGTCCTCGCTCGGCGTCTGCATGCTGCTCGGACGTTTCCTGCCGATCATCTTCGTGCTGGCGCTCGCCGGATCGCTTGCGTCGCAGAAGAAGACGGCGCCGGGCGCGGGCACCCTGCCTACCGCGGGCCCGATGTTCGCCGGCCTTCTCACCGGCACCGTCGTCCTGGTCGCGGCGCTGACATTCTTCCCGGCCCTGGCTCTGGGCCCGATCGCGGAGGCTCTGCAATGAGTGTGAACGTAACCGAACGTCCTGACGTCACCCCACGATCCGGGGAGGGCGTGGGGGACGAGCAGCACCACCAGCATCGGGTGCAGGGCGGGATCTTCAGCCCCAAGCAGCTGCTCACGGCCCTGCCAGGCGCGGTCCGCAAGCTCGACCCGCGTCACCTCGCGCGCAACCCGGTCATGTTCGTGGTGCTCGTCGGCTCGGTCGTCACCACCGTGATGGCGATCGCCGACCCGTCGGTGTTCTCCTGGGTGGTCGCGGCCTGGCTGTGGTTCACGGTGCTCTTCGCGAACCTGGCCGAGTCCGTCGCCGAGGGCCGCGGCAAGGCCCAGGCGGCGAGCCTGCGGAAGGTCAAGCAGGACACCACCGCTCACCGCATCACGGACAGTGGCGCGATCGAGTCGATCCCGGGTGCGGAGCTGGTGGTCGGCGATCGCGTGGTCGTGGTCGCGGGTGAGGTCATCCCAGGCGACGGCGACGTCGTCGAGGGCATCGCCACCGTGGACGAGTCGGCCATCACCGGCGAATCCGCGCCCGTGGTCCGTGAGTCCGGCGGCGACCGCTGCGCGGTGACCGGCGGCACCATCGTGCTGTCCGACCGGATCGTCGTCGAGATCACCGCGGCGCCGGGGCACTCGTTCGTGGACCGGATGATCGCCCTGGTCGAGGGCGCAGCGCGGCAGAAGACGCCCAACGAGATCGCCCTGAACATCCTGCTGGCCTCGCTGACCATCATCTTCATGCTTGCCGTGGTCGCCATCGGGCCGATGGGCACGTACGCGGGCCAGGAGCAGGACCCGATCAAGCTGATCGCGCTACTGGTCTGTCTCATCCCGACGACCATCGGCGCGCTGCTCTCGGCCATCGGCATCGCGGGCATGGATCGACTGGTGCAACGCAACGTGCTGGCCATGTCGGGCCGCGCGGTCGAGGCGGCGGGCGACATCGACACGCTGCTGATGGACAAGACCGGCACCATCACCTACGGCAACCGCAGGGCCACCGCCCTGCATCCCGCTCCCGGGGTCACCGCGGGGGAGCTCGCGGAAGCGGCGCGGCTGTCCAGCCTGGCGGACGGCACGCCCGAGGGACGAAGCATCGTGGAGTTGTGCGCCAAGGACTTCGGGCTCGACTCGGATCCGTCCGAGGCGGAGAAGCTCGGCGAGTTCGTGCCGTTCACGGCTCAGACCCGGATGAGTGGACTCGATCTCAACGGATCGCAGATCCGCAAGGGCGCCAGCGACGCAACGCTGTCCTGGGTGCGGGCCGAGGGGGCGGTGTGGCGCCTGCGGTGACCGATACCGTCAACGAGATCGCCCAGGTCGGCGGCACGCCGCTCGTGGTGGCCGTGGTCGAGGCGGGGAGCCCGAGGGTGCTCGGCGTCATCCAGCTGTCCGACGTGGTCAAGCCGGGCATCGCCGAGCGGTTCGCCGAGCTGCGGGCCATGGGCATCCGCACCGTCATGATCACCGGCGACAACCCGTTGACCGCCAAGGCGATCGCCGCCGAGGCAGGGGTGGACGACTTCATGGCCGAGGCGACCCCGGAGGACAAGCTCGAGCTGATCCGCAAGGAGCAGCGGGGTGGCCGTCTGGTCGCGATGACCGGTGACGGTACCAACGATGCGCCTGCGCTGGCACAGGCCGACGTGGGCGTGGCGATGAACACCGGTACCTCCGCGGCCAAGGAGGCGGGGAACATGGTGGACCTGGACTCGGATCCCACCAAGCTCATCGAGGTGGTGGAGATCGGCAAGCAGCTGCTCATCACCCGCGGTGCGCTGACCACGTTCTCGCTGGCCAACGACCTGGCGAAGTACTTCGCCATCCTGCCCGCGCTGTTCAGCGGGATCTACCCGCAGCTGGACACGCTGAACATCATGCGACTGGCGACGCCGCAGTCGGCGATCGTGTCGGCGGTGATCTTCAACGCGCTGGTCATCGTGGCGCTGATCCCGTTGGCGCTCAAGGGCGTGCGTTACCGGCCGTCCTCGGCCTCGCAGTTGCTGGGGCGAAACCTGTTGATCTATGGCCTCGGCGGTGTGATCACGCCGTTTATCGGCATCTGGCTGATCGACCTCGTCGTCCGACTTATTCCTGGAATTGGGTGAGCTTGAATGCGATTCACAATCGGTTTCGTGAAGCAGGTGTGGGCAGGCCTGCTGGTCCTGCTCGCGCTCACCGTGATCCTCGGCGTGATCTACCCCGCCGCGGTGTGGGGAGTGGGCCGGATCAGCTCCGGGTCCGCGGAGGGCTCACCGGTGCGCGACAGCAACGGGTGCGTGGTCGGCAGCCGCTGGGTCGGGGTTGACCCGCAGGTGGCGGCAGGCGCGCCGGATCCGTTCTTCCACAACCGGGTCACCGGTTCTGTCGCCGATGAGGACCCGTTCGCACCGGGCGACCCCGCGACCGCCCTGCCGACCAACCAGGGCCCCAGCAGCGAGGTCCTGGCATCGTTCATCGCCGAGCGCCGCACGGCGATCGCGGAGCGGGAGGGCGTGCACCCGGACCAGGTTCCCGTCGACGCGGTGACCGGATCCGGGTCCGGCATCGACCCGCACATCAGCCCCGCCTACGCCGCGATCCAGGTGCCGCGGGTCGCCGAGGCGAACGGGCTCGGCGACGAGCGTGTGCGTCAGCTGGTCGACGAACACACCGAGGGCCGCCAGCTCGGCGTGCTCGGCGCCGAACGGGTGAACGTGCTCGAGCTGAACCTCGCGCTGGGCCTGACCGCGCCTTCCTGCGGCTGACGTGCGCACTGGTGGATGATGACGGAGTGAGCGGAACGGGTTCCTGCGACGGGTGCAAGCGCGGTGAGCTGCGCATCTATCTGGGCGCGGCCCCCGGGGTGGGCAAGACGTTCGCGATGCTCGGTGAGGCCCATCGCCGTCGCGAACGGGGCACCGATGTGGTCGCGGCCGTGGTGGAGACCCACGGCCGCGCCCGCACCGCCGCGCAGATCGGCGACCTCGAGGTGGTGCCGCCGAAGCTGATCGACTACCGCGGCACCACGATGGGTGAACTGGACGTGGACGCCGTGCTCAGGCGTAGGCCGGCGCTGGTGCTGGTCGACGAGCTCGCCCACACCAACACCCCGGGCAGCCGCAACGAGAAGCGGTGGCAGGACGTCGAGGAGGTGCTCGCTGCGGGCATCGACGTGCTCACCACCCTCAACGTGCAGCACCTCGAGAGCCTCAACGATGTCGTCCAGCAGATCACTGGGGTGACCCAACGGGAAACCGTGCCCGACGCGGTCGTGCGCGCGGCAACCCAGGTCGAGCTCGTCGACATCACCCCGGAGGCCCTGCGCCGCAGGCTCTCCCACGGAAACATCTACGCCGCTGAGAAGGTGGACGCGGCACTGAGCAACTACTTCCGTCGCGGAAACCTCACCGCGTTGCGGGAACTCGCGCTGCTGTGGGTCGCCGATCAGGTGGATGCGGCGCTCGCGAAGTACCGGGCAGAGAACGAGATCACCGACACCTGGGAGGCCAGGGAGCGGGTGGTGGTGGCCGTCACAGGCGGACCGGAGTCGGAGACCCTGGTGCGCCGGGCCGGCCGGATCGCCTCGAAGTCCAGTGCAGAGCTCATCGTCGTGCACGTGGTGCGCGGCGATGGGCTCGCCGGGGTGTCCGCGCCGGAGATGGGCAAGGTGCGCAAACTGGCGAACAGCATCGGCGCGAGCCTGCACAGCGTGGTCGGCGACGATGTGCCGTCGACCCTGCTCGACTTTGCGCGAGCGGCCAACGCCACCCAGCTGGTGCTGGGGACCTCGAGGCGATCGCGCTGGGCCCGCATCCTCGACGAGGGCATCGGTGCGGCCGTGGTCCAGCAGTCCGGCTCGATCGACGTGCACATGGTCACGCACGGTGAGTCGAGCACCCCACGCAGGCTGACCCCGGTGGGCACGCGTTCGCGAAAGATCCTGGCCTGGGTCGCCGCGGTCCTGGTGCCGTCGGCGGCCGCGCTGGTCATGGGCGCGGTCAACCGGTCCTTCGGCTGGGGCGGGGAGAGCGCGCTGTTCTTCATCGTGGTGCTGCTCGTCGCCCTGCTCGGCGGCGTGGCGCCCGCCGCTCTGTCCGCGCTGATCTCGGGTCTGCTGCTGAACTACTTCTTCACCCCGCCGCTGCGCAGCTTCACGATCGCCGAGCCGGACAACTTCATCACCACGGTGGTGCTGTTGGTGATCGCCGTCGCGGTGGCCGTGCTGGTGGACGCCGCGGCGAAGCGGGCCAGAGAGGCGCGCCGGGCGTCCAAGGAGGCGGAACTGCTGGCCCTGTTCGCCGGGTCGGTGCTGCGCGGCGCCGACCTGCCTGCGCTGCTGGAGAAGGTGCGGGAGACTTATGCCCAACAGTCGGTGAGCATGATTCGTCGCGGGCACGGGGTGGTGAGCTCGGTGGGACCGGACCCGCTCGCGACGGTCGACGAGGCCGACACCGTGTGCGAGGTCAGCGACGGCGAGTACGCGTTGGCGCTGCGCGGTGACGAACTGCACGCGCGCGACCGGCGGGTGCTACTGGCCGTCGCGAATCAGGCGGTGGGGTTGATCCGGCAGAGCGAGCTCGCCGAGGAGGCCAGCCAGGCGAAGGCCCTAGCGGAGGCGGACCGGCTGCGGCGCTCGCTGCTGTCCGCGGTGAGCCACGACCTGCGGACGCCTCTCGCCGCGGTCAAGGCCGCGGTCTCGAGCCTGCGCAGCGACGATGTGGAGTTCTCGCCGGAGGACACCGCGGAACTGCTTGCCACGGTGGAAGAGTCGGCCGACCAGCTGACCAATCTGGTGGGCAATCTGCTCGACTCGTCGAGGCTGGCGGCGGGTGTGGTGCGCCCGACCCTTCGCCCGGTCTACCTCGAAGAGGTGGTCCATCGCGCGCTGGTCGGCGTCGGGGTCGGCGCGCCGGGAATCGGCAGGGCGGGCCCGGACCGGGTGAAGGTCGAGGTCGGCGGCAACGCGGTGATGGCGGACAGCGGACTGCTCGAGCGGGTACTGGCGAATCTGGTGGACAACGCGCTCCGGTATGCACCGGACTCGATGGTGCGGATCGCGGCGGCGCCGGTGAAGGACCGGGTGCTGATCACGGTCGCGGACACCGGGCCCGGGATCGCCCGAGGCGCCGAGGAGCAGATCTTCGACTCGTTCCAACGCCTCGGCGACCGCGACATGTCCACAGGGGTGGGCCTTGGGCTGTCGGTGGTGCGCGGGTTCGTCGAGGCGATGGGGGGAAGCGTCAGTGCCACGGACACGCCGGGCGGTGGGCTGACAATGGTGGTGGACTTGGCCGGGATCGGGAAGGTGACTGCGTGACACGGGTGCTGGTGATCGACGACGAACCGCAGATCCTGCGCGCGCTGCGGATCAATCTGAGCGTGCGGGGCTACGAGGTGACCACGGCGGCGACCGGGGCGGCGGCGCTGCGGGCTGCCGCCGAGAAGCACCCCGAGGTGATCGTGCTCGATCTGGGGCTGCCGGACATGGACGGCATAGAGGTGCTGGCGGGGCTCCGCGGCTGGTCCACCGCCCCCGTGATCGTGCTGTCCGCGCGCACCGACTCGGCCGACAAGGTGGAGGCCCTCGATGCGGGCGCCGACGACTACGTCACCAAGCCTTTCGGCATGGACGAGTTCCTGGCACGCCTGCGGGCCGCGGTTCGGCGGCACTCCGCCGCCACCGATGTGGGCGAGCCGGTGGTGGTGACCGAGTCGTTCACCGTCGACCTGGCCGCGAAGCGGGTGATCAAGGACGAACGCGAGGTGCATCTGACGCCCACCGAGTGGGGGATGCTGGAGATGCTGGTGCGCAACAAGGGCAAGCTGGTCGGGCAGAAGGAGTTGCTGCGCGAGGTGTGGGGCCCGTCGTACGCCACCGAAACCCACTACCTGCGTGTGTATCTCGCGCAGCTACGCCGCAAGCTGGAACGGGATCCCTCGCAGCCCAAGCATCTGATCACCGAATCCGGGATGGGGTATCGCTTCCAGGTGTAACCGAGTGGCACCTCGCGTGTTGGCCGTGATCCTGGCCGTGCACAGGAGATGATCGTCGCTGTCACGATCGACCCCGACGGCAGAGGATCCCACCATGGACACGGCGATCGATCTCGTCAACGCAGTCAACGACAAGTTCTGGTACCTGATCATCGTGCTGCTGGTCGGTCTCGGCCTGTACTTCTCGATTCGGTCCCGGTTCGTCCAGGTTCGCCTGCTGCGGGAGATGTTCCGGGTCATCACCGACAAGCCGGCCGACCTCGCGGACGGCCGCCCTGGCATCTCCTCGTTCCGGGCGTTCGCCATCTCGGCGGCCTCGCGGGTGGGTACCGGCAACATCGCGGGCGTCGCGATCGCGATCAGTGTCGGTGGGCCGGGCGCGGTCTTCTGGATGTGGGCGATGGCGATCGTCGGCGGCGCGACCGCCTTCGTCGAGTCCACCCTCGGGCAGCTCTACAAGATCCGCGATCGGGACAGCTTCCGCGGTGGGCCGGCGTACTACATGCAGTACGGCCTCGGGAAGCGGTGGATGGGTGCCCTCTTCGCGGTGGTGATCACCATCACGTACGGGTTCGTATTCGTAGCCGTGCAGTCCAATTCGATCGCGGATGCGGTCGACACCTCGGTGGGTGGATCCTCGGACACGGTGAACGTGATCGTCGGCGTGGTGGTCGCGGCGCTCACCGGCGCCGTGATCTTCGGTGGCGTGCGGCGTATCTCGTCCGTTTCGCAGGTCGTGGTGCCCGTCGTGGCGGGCATCTATCTGCTGCTCGGCCTCATCGTGGTGCTGATGAATCTCGGTCGGGTGCCCGAGATGTTGACGCTGATCGTGGAGAACGCATTCGGGATCCAGGAGATCGTCGGCGGCGGCATCGGCGCGGCCATCATGCAGGGCGTCCGGCGGGGACTGTTCTCCAATGAGGCGGGAATGGGATCGGCCCCGAACGCCGGTGCCACGGCGTCGATCTCCCATCCCGCCAAGCAGGGCCTGGTGCAGAGCCTCGGCGTGTACTTCGACACCCTGCTGGTGTGCACCACCACCGCCTTCATCATCCTGCTGGCCAACCCCGACTACGGCACCGAGAGTGGCGCCTCGCTCACCCAGGTCGCCCTGGCGGAACATCTGGGGGACTGGACGATCCACTTCCTGACCGTGGCGCTCTTCTTCCTCGCGTTCACCTCGGTGATCGGCAACTACTACTACGGCGAGTCCAACATCGGGTTCCTGACGCCGTCGAAGGGCGCGCTGCAGGGCTTCCGGGTGCTGGTGGTGCTGTGCGCCTTCGGCGGCGCGGTCGGCTCGCTCCCGCTGATCTGGAGCCTGGCGGACCTGTCGATGGGGGTGATGGCGACGATCAACCTGATCGCGATCGCGCCGCTGTCTGTGCTGGCCTTCCGGCTCATGCGGCACTACACCGATCAGCGCAGGAGGGGCCTGGACCCGGTGTTCAACCGGTCGGAGATGCCGGACATCAGGGGGATCCAGGTCTGGGACGACACGCCCTCGTCGGCGGAACGGGCGATCACCGAGCGCCCGCCGACCGCGGCCATGGAGGGTTGAGGCCGCACGTCGCCACTCGCCTGCGGAGCCGACCACGGCGGATGGCAGGATTCGGGTATGGCTGATCAGACTTCCGCTAGCACCCCCGCCCAGCCGGCTGCGTCCACCGAGTTGTGGGTCGAGCGCACCGGGACGCGCCGCTACACGGGCCGCAGCTCGCGCGGCGCGGAGGTGCTGATCGGGTCGGAGAGCGTCGACGGCGTGTTCACTCCCGGCGAGCTGCTCAAGATCGCGCTGGCCGCGTGCACCGGCATGAGCTCGGACCTGCCGCTCTCGCGCAGGCTCGGGGACAACTACGACGCGACCGTCCGGGTGTCGGGCGCGGCCGACCGTGAGAACGAGGTGTACCCGCGGTTGGACGAGGTCCTTGAGGTCGATCTCAGCGAACTGGACGCCGAGGCGCAGGAGCGTTTGCTCACCGTTGTGCTCAAATCCGTGGACAAGGTGTGCACGGTCGGACGTACCCTGAAAAATGGCACCGTGGTGAACCTGACGGTTGAAACTGATTCGTGATCAAATAGGCGCCATGTTGCTCTCTCGTGTTGCGATGGTCGGTGCCCTGGTGGCAACCGGCGCGATCGTGGGTGCCCCGATCGCCGTCGCCCAGCCCGCTCCCGTTCAGCCTGCTCCGACTCCCGCGGAGCCCGTGGCCACGACGACGCCCACTGTCGCGCCGCCCTTCTCGCTGCCCGGCCTGACCTCGCCGTTGCCGGGAGTCGCCGCGCCGACCACGACGGCCGCGCCCGTCGCGCCGACCACGTCCGCCGCACCTGCTGCCGCGACGCCCGCCGCCACCGCGGCACCGACCACGGCGCCCGCGACATCTACACCCGCGAGCTCGGCACCCGCGCCCGCCGCCGCGACCACGACGCCGTCCATCACCACGACCACCGCGGCCGCGCAGTCGTGTACGCCGTGGAAGGCGAGCGAGGTGGCCAGCGGATTCGGGATGCTGGAGAACCTGGCGTTCGACGGCCGCGGAATGATGCTGCTGTCCGAGGGCACACTGTTCGGCGACGGAGCCATCCGAACGCTGTCCCCCGGGGGCAAGACCGGCACGCTGGTCTCGGACTTCACCGGGCCGGGCGGCATTGTCGTGAACGGTGACAGCATCCTGTTCACCACCGGGAACAATGCGATGGCGGGCCTGTCGAACAGCAAGAACGGCACCGTCGAGTCCCTCGACCTGGACACCGGCGAGCAGACCACGGTGGCCAAGGGGCTGACGATGCCGAACGGGCTGGTCAAGCTGGCGAACGGTGACCTGCTGGTGACCAGGAACCTCGGGTCCGATCAGGGCCTGACCCGAATTCCGGCCGCGCAGCCGGGCAGCCCGGCGTCGGTGCGCACCGACCTGGGCTCCGCCAACGGCCTCGCCGTGTCTGCGGACGGCGCAACTGTCTACGTCGGCAACACCTTTGACTCGAACACCGAGATCCGGGAGCTGAACGCGACCGATCTCAAGGGTGCGGTCCACACCATGAAGGTCGCGGGATCCGGTGCGTCGAACGCGGGCGACGACCTCACCGTCGGGGACGACGGCAACATCTACATGGCGCTCAACGGCGCGGGCAAGGTGGTTCGGGTAGACCCCACCACCGGCTCCACCTGCGAGATCGGCTCCGATCTGCCGCTGACGAGTTCCGTCCGGTTCGGATCCGGCCCCGGCTGGGATCCGGCGGCGTTGTACACCACCAGCTTTGACGGCAGCGTGCACAAGCTCGTGCCGCCGAAGAGCAGCTGAGCGAGCTCCGATGCGCCCACCGGAACCGGTGCGCCTGACCGCCTGGGTACACGGGTCGGTTCAGGGCGTGGGGTTTCGGTGGTGGACGCGGTCGAGGGCGCTCGAACTCGGCCTCGTGGGGCATGCCACCAATCGCCCGGACGGGCGGGTGCTGGTGATCGCCGAGGGGCCCCGGCCGCAGTGCGAGCTGCTGCTGGAGCTGCTCCGGTCCGGTTCGACGCCCGGCCGGGTCGATCTCGTGGTGGAGAGCTGGTCGGACGCCGCGGGGAATCTCGCCGGTTTCGACGAACGCTAACCTCGGTGCGATGACGTCACAGGATGGGGAGGGACGAGTGGGACCGGATCAGGGCGGACCGGACGACCGGAACGGGGCAGGCGAGACCGGCGGCGCCGACGGGTCCGGCAGCGGCGACGAGGCCGCGCAGGCTCCCGGCGGCGGCAGGATACGGCGTCAGGAACCCGGCGCCACGGTGCCCCGTCCGCCGACCGTCGGCGAGGCGCGCGCCAGGGACAAGGCCCGCAAGGACCGCGCCGAGCAGGAGCGGCTGGCTGCCGAGGCCGAGGCCAAGGCCGAGGAACGCCGTCGCAAACGGAAAAAGGGCCTGATCGGCGGCGTCGCGGTGGTCGGCGTGGTCGGACTGGTCGCGCTCGGATACACCGCGCTGTCCTCGGACGACGTCCAGGCCACCTGCATCGACCCGAACACCGAGGTCGAGGTCGACGAGTCGTATTGCACGACCGGGACTCCCGGCACCGGCGGCATGGCGGGCATGTTCATCTTCGCGGGCTCGCCGTACCGCTACTACTACGGCGGGAGCGCGGGCGGCGTCGGCACGAAGGTGACCGGCGGCACCGTCGTGACGCCCAAGGGAGCCACCATCACCACCAAGTCCGGTACCACGATTCAACGCGGCGGGTTCGGCAGCAAGTCGACCGGCAGCGGCGGGAGCTGACGTGCGCAGAGTTCGTTCCACCCCGCGTCCTGGGTGGCAGAAGATCGTCGAATCCCAGGGTCTGGTGTACGGCACCCCGGCCCGGCTCGGCGACGGCACCGCCCGCCCCTACTGGGACGAGTCGGTGCACTACGAGTTCGACATGGACGAGATCCTGGCGATCGAGGCGGATGTCGAACTGCTGCACTCGATGTGCCTCAACGCGGTCGAGCACGTGATCCTCACCGAGCGGTTCGCGGACTTCGGTCTGCCGGAATGGACCTGGGGCCCGATCGCCGAGTCCTGGCGTCGCGGCGACCCGCACGTCTACGGTCGATTCGACCTCCGCTACGACGGTCGCCGTCCCGCGAAGCTGCTCGAGTACAACGCGGACACACCGACCACCCTGCTCGAAGCGTCCATCCTGCAATGGCATTGGCTCAAGGACACTCACCCCGACGACGACCAGTGGAACTCGCTGCACGAGGCGCTGGTCGAGCGATGGGGAGCGATCCGCGACCGACTGCCCGGCGACGAGGCGCATTTCTCCTGGTCGTCGGCGGATGCCAGCGGCGAGGACAACATCACCGTCGCGTATCTGCAGGAGACAGCGGCGGAAGCGGGACTGAACACCGTGGCGCTCGCGATCGAGGAGATCGGCTACGACGAGGACCTGCACCGGTTCGTCGACCTCGAAGAGGCGCCGATCTCGACCCTGTTCAAGTTGTACCCCTGGGAGTGGGTGCTCGATGACGACTTCGGGAAGAAGGCCCTCGCGCTGCTCCCGGAGACGATGTGGGTCGAGCCGCTCTGGAAGACGCTGTTGAGCAACAAGGCGATCCTGGCGGTGCTGTGGGGCATGTATCCCGGGCACCCGAACCTGTTGCCCGCGTATCTCGACGACCCGCACGAGCTCACCGAGTACGTGCGCAAGCCCAGGCTCGGCCGGGAGGGCGCGAACATCTCGGTGGTGGGCGCGGGCATGGAGACGACCACCGGCGGCATCTACGGCGACGAGGGCTTCGTCTACCAATTGCTCGATCCACTGCCGGAATTCGACGGCATGCGCCCGGCTCTCGGCGCCTGGATCGTCGGCGACACGGCCGCCGGTCTCGGCATCCGGGAGACCTCCGGGCTGATCACCGATGACGGCGCGGCCTTCGTGCCGCACCGGATTCCGCAGCCGTGACCGCACTCTTCGAACCCGATGCATACCGAAACGGAGCGATTGATGACGACTGAGGTGCTCGCCCTGAGCAGCGATTACTGGTCCGATCTGGGCAGGGGCGTCTCCGCGATCGCGCTGTACGCGATCGTCGGTCTGCTGCTGATGGTCCTCGGCTTCTACGCCATCGACTGGACCACGCCCGGCCACCTGCGAACGCTGGTGCGCGAGGGCAGGCCCAATGCGGCGATCGTGACGTCGGCGGGCATGGTGAGCATGGCGCTGATCATCGTGCTGGCGATCTACGCCTCCTCCGGCCGACTGGTCGAGGGTCTGATCTACACGCTCGTCTTCGGGCTGCTGGGGATTGTCGCGCAGGTGTTCTCGGTGCGATTCATCGAGCTCGTCACCGGCATCGACATCGGCGAGGTGCTCGCCGAGGAGCGCTTCACTCCCGAGGTGCTCGTCGTCGCGGCCGCGCACGTCGCGCTCGGTCTGATCGTCGCGGTCGCCATCCTGTAGGGGTCACCGCTCCCACGGACCGGGAGTAGGTTGGCGGCATGAGTGAATTCCTCGGACGTGTCGCGGTCGTCACCGGCGCAGGCTCCGGCATGGGGCGAACCCTCGCACTCGGTCTGGCTCGCCGCGGGGCGCGACTGGCGGTGTCCGACGTCGACACCGAGGGGCTCGCCGCGACCGTCGGGCTGCTCGAGGAACTGGGTGCCGAGGTGAGGTCGGACCGGCTCGACGTGTCCGAGCGCGAATCGGTGCTGCGCTATGCCGACGCCGTCGTCGAGCATTTCGGCGTCGTCAACCAGGTCTACAACAATGCGGGCATCGCCTTCTCCGGCTCCATCCTCGAGTCCGAGTTCAAGGACATCGAGCGCGTCCTCGACGTCGATTACTGGGGAGTCGTCAACGGCACCAAGGCATTCCTGCCGCACCTCATCGCGTCGGGCGACGGCCACGTGATCAACACGTCCAGCCTCTACGGCATCCTCGCCCTGCCCCGCCAGAGCGCCTACAACTCCGCGAAATTCGCGGTGCGCGGGTTCACCGAGTCGTTGCGGCTGGAGATGCTCGCGGGTGGACACCCCGTGCGCGTCACGTGCGTGCACCCGGGCGGCGTCAAGACCAACGTCGCCAACAACGCCGGGCATGCGGGCCCGACGAAGGACGCGGCCGAGACCGCGCTCTACAACGAGAAGCTGCTGAGGATGAGCCCGGAGAAGGCGGCGGAGATCATCCTCGACGGCGTCGCGAAGAACCGGGCCCGCGTCCTCGTCGGCAACGATGCCCGCGGCCTGGACCTCATGGTGCGCGTTCTCGGTTCGTGGTACCAGCGGCCCATGCTCGAGGTGCTCAGGCGGGTCATGCCGTCCACGAAGCGCGCCTGACGCCTCAGACGACCGGTTCGCGGTCGCGGGCCTCGGGTTCGGGGAGTCGGCGTTCGATGATCTCGCCGTCGAAGAATCGCCGGTCGCGGCCGCGCCACCACCACATCAGCGGCAGGCCGAGCAGCATCGACCCCACACCGAGGATGAACACGCCGCCGATCTGCCAGTGCGGGGCGAAGGGCAGCGTCCAACTGGTCTCGCCGTAGTCCGAGGCGAACGAGGTCACCGCCGTCCATCCGGCGGAGAACAGCAGCATCGCGCCGCCGAGGAGCGGGAGGATGCCCCGCATCCACAGTTCGCGCGGACCCTCGCGCAGGGTGTCCCGGTACAGCCACGCACAGGACACACCGGTGATGCCGTAGTAGAAGCCGACGGCGATCCCGATCGCGGAGACCGAGTCGAAGATCAGGTTGCCCGCGGAGACGAAGTTGAACGCGATGTAGAGCCCCGCCGACACCGCGCCCATCGCGAGGGTGGACACCGTCGGTGTCAGGAAGCGGGGGTGCACCTTCGCGAAGCTGTCCGGCAACGCCTTGAAGACGCCCATCGACAGGGTGGTGCGGGCGGTCGGCAGGATGGTGGTCTGCGTCGACGCGATCGCCGACGTCAGGATCATCAGCAGCAGGACGTGCACCAGGATCTGCCCGAGCATGCTCTCGCCGAACACCGCGGTCCCGAGCGCGGCGAAGATGTCGTCCACGTGCTCGGGGTTGGCCAGCCCGGTTCCCTCCTCGCCGATCCCGGCGAAGGACTGCGCCGCGACGGTGACGAGCACGTACAGGGCGACCAGCACGATCGTCGAGATCACCGCCGAGCGGCCCGGCGTGCGCCGCTTGTCGACGGTCTCCTCGTTGACGGAGACCACCGAGTCCCAGCCCCAGTAGATGAACACCATCAGCAGGATCGCGTTGACGAACGTCGAGAACGATCCGATCTCGAACGGGTTGAACCAGCTCCACTGCGGGGTCAGGGCAGCGGCGCCCGCATTGCCGAGCCACACGCGGATCAGGGCGACCACCGCGAACAGCACCAGCGCGACGAACTCGATCGTCAACAGCACCGACTGGAAGCGTGCCGAGATGTCGATGCCGCGGAAGCACAGGTAGGTCATGGCGACCATGAACGCCACCCCGAGCAGCAGCACCCAGACGCTGGTGGCGTCGCGGCCGATCCCCTCCGCGCCGAACAGCAGGAAGGTGTACTGGCCCGCGACCTGGGCCATGCTCGCCATCACCAGCACGTCCGCGACGACGATGGCCCAGCCGGCCATCCACCCCCAGGACGGGCCGAACGCGCGCGTGGCCCAGACGAAGGTGGTGCCGCAATCCGGGTCGGCGCGGTTGAGTTCCTTGTAGCCGAATGCGGCGAACAGGATCGGGACGAACGCGAGCAACGCCACCACCGGGGCCTGTTGCCCGACCGCCGCGACGACGAGGCCGAGGGTGGCGGCGATGCTGTAGGCGGGGCCGGCGGAGGCCACCCCGATCACCACGCTGGAGGTCAGGCTCAGGGCCCCGCCCGGAGCCCCTTGGAACTGGTCACATCATCGATCACTCGGGGAGAGTAATGCAGGGTCCGTGTCGGCGCCGAAGGCTAGCGTCGACGGCGTACCCGACAGTTGAGGAGTAGCGATGAGCGCCGTCACGACGAACCAACCGCTTGGCACCCCGACCTGGATCGACCTGGGCATCCCCGACCTGGATCGGGCGATGTCGTTCTACGGGCAGGTCTTCGGCTGGGAGTTCGACATCGGCCCCGAAGAGGCCGGGCGGTACACGATGTGTCTGTTGCGGGGTAAGAAGGTGGCCGCGCTGATGCCGAACCCCGACGAGAACGCGACCGATTTCTGGTGGAACGTCTACCTGGCAACCGACGACGTCGACGAAACGGTCGCTCGATCCAGGGACGCGGGCGGTGCCGTGCTGGTCGAACCGATGGATGTGATGGGGCAGGGCCGGATGGCGATCATGCGAGACCCCTCTGGCGGACAGTTCGGGCTCTGGCAGGGCCAGGCACACGTCGGCTGCGAGTTGGTGAACGAGCCGAACACGCTGCTGCGGAACGACCTGGTGACACCGAGACCCGGCCCGGCCCGCGACTTCTACGCCGCGGTGTTCGACTTCACCCTGGACGGAAACGACGACCTGCCCGGCATGGACTTCACATTTCTACGCCGACCGGACGGACACGAGATCGGCGGCATCATGGGTGACCCGGCGGCGCCCGCAGCGGCTTGGGGCACGCTGTTCCAGGTGGACGACGCGAACGCGACCGTCGCCGCCGCCCGAGCAGCCGGGGCACCGCGGACGACCCGACGGACATGCCGTACGGGCGGACCGCGGAGATCACCGACCCGTTCGGCGCCAAGTTCACGGTGGGTTCCCCGGTTCCTGGCGCATCGGGGTAGGGCCTCGCCGGTGCCGCGGGCGAAGACCCTGGTCTTCGCCCCGGCGCGGTGCTCAATGGCCGATTCGGTCGGTGCGGTGCAGTAACGTCATTCGCCATGCATCTCAAGAGTCTGACGCTGAAGGGGTTCAAGTCCTTCGCGTCCGCGACGACTCTGCGGTTCGAACCGGGCATCACCTGCGTGGTGGGGCCGAACGGGTCCGGCAAGTCGAACATCCTCGACGCCCTCACCTGGGTGATGGGCGAGCAGGGCGCGAAGGCGCTGCGCGGCGGCAAGATGGAGGACGTCATCTTCGCCGGCACCTCCGGCCGGCCCCCACTCGGCCGCGCCGAGGTGACGCTCACCATCGACAACTCCGACGGCGCGCTGCCGATCGAGTACTCCGAGGTCTCGATCACCCGGAGGATGTTCCGCGACGGCGCGGGCGAGTACGAGATCAACGGCAGCTCGTGCCGGTTGATGGACGTCCAGGAGTTGCTCAGCGACTCCGGCATCGGCCGGGAGATGCACGTCATCGTCGGTCAGGGCCGCCTGGCCGCCATCCTGGAGTCCCGCCCGGAGGACCGCCGCGCGTTCATCGAGGAGGCCGCGGGCGTCCTCAAGCACCGCAAGCGCAAGGAAAAGGCCGTCCGCAAGCTGGACGCCATGCAGGCCAACCTCGCCAGGCTGACCGATCTCACGACCGAACTGCGTCGTCAGCTCAAGCCGCTGAGCAGGCAGGCCGAGGTCGCGCGCCGCGCGCAGACTGTGCAGGCCGACCTGCGCGACGCCCGGCTGCGGTTGGTGGCCGACGACCTGGTCACCCGGCGGGCGGAGCTGGCATCGCAGTCCCAGGACGAGGCGATGGCCCGAGCTCAGCAGGAGCACGTGCAGGCCGAGCTCGAGGCGGCGTCCGCGGAGCTCGGCGCCCACGAGCAGGCCCTGGCGCGGCTGACCCCGAGCGCGGAGGCAGCGGGGCAGACGTGGTTCCAGCTCTCCGCGCTGGCCGAGCGGGTCAACGCCACGATCAGGATCGCCGCCGAACGTGCCCGCCACCTCGACAGCGCACCCACCTCGAGTCGCGGGCAGGACCCCGACCAGCTCGAGGCGCAGGCCGAACGCGTCGCGGCGGAGGAGGCGGAGCTGGTGGCCGCGGTCGAGATGGCCAGGGCCACCCTCGACGCCGCCAAAGACACTCTGACCGAGTACGAGGAGGCCTCCGCCGCCGCCGAGCGGGCGCACATGGCCGCGGTCCGGGCCATTGCCGACCGTCGCGAGGGCCTGGCCCGGCTCTCCGGCCAGGTGGACACCCTCCGCACCCGCGCGGACTCAGTCGATGCCGAGGTCGCGCGACTGACGCTGGCCATCGAGGACGCGCGCGCCCGCGGCGATGCGGCGCAGGCGGAATTCGAAGGCGTGCAGGCGCAGATCGGCGATCTCGACGAGGGCGAACTCGGGCTCGACACCCAGCACGAACGGGCCGTCGCCGCGCTCGAGGCGGCCAACGCCCGGGTCACCGAACTGCAGGACGCCGAGCGCGCCGCCGGCCAGGAGGTCGCGTCGCTGCGGGCCAGGATCGAGGCGCTCTCGATCGGACTGCAGCAGAAGGACGGCGCCGCCTGGCTGATCGAGCATCGCGCCGAGGACGGATTGATCGGCCCGCTCGCCGGGATGCTCCGCATCCGGCAGGGCTACGAGGTCGCGATCGCCGCCGCCCTCGGGCCCGCCGCAGACGCCATCGCGGCACAGACCGTGGCCGCCGCGCGGTCGGCCGTCGCCGCGCTCAAGGAGGCCGACGGCGGACGGGCCGCCCTGGTGGTCGGGGACGGCGCCTCGGTGTCGCCGCGGGACGACGCTGCCCTGCCAGGATCCGCGCAGCGCGCCCTCGACCTGGTCGAACATCCCGACAACCTGCGCGCGGCGCTCAGCGCGCTGCTCGGCGAGGTGGCCGTCGTGGACACCCTCGAGGAGGCCTCGGACCTCGTCGCCGGACGACCCGGCCTGCGGGCGGTCACCAGGGACGGCGACCTCCTCGGGTCCGGCTGGATGACCGGCGGCTCCGATCGTCGACCCTCCACCCTCGAGGTGCAGTCGGCCATCGACGCGTCCACGGCGGGCCTGGCGGACGCCGAGCGCCGCGCGGACGAGCTCTCCGCCGCGCTGTCGGGGCCACCACCGAACGCGAGCTCCGCGCCGAGTCCGCCGAGCAGACCCTGGCCGCGCTCAACGAGTCCGACGCCGCCCTGTCGGCGATCTACGAGCAGCTCGGCAGGCTCGGCCAGGTGGCCCGCGCCGCGCACGCCGAATCCGAGCGGCTTGCGGGCCAGCGCACCGCGGCGGAGACGGGCCGTGAGGACGCGGTCGCGTCGCTGCGGGAGCTGGAGGAGCGCCTGGCGCTGGCCCAGCAGGAGCAGTCACTGGACAGCGATCCGGCGGCCGGGGACCCAAGCAGCGGCGAGCGCGAGGCCGCGGCCGCGGCGCTGGCCGAGGTGCGGTCCGTGGAGATGGAGGCGCGCCTGACGCTGCGGACGGCCGAAGAACGGGCGGAATCCGTTCGCGGCAAGTCGGATTCGCTTCGGCGTGCGGCGCAGGTGGAACGCGAGGCACGGGCCCGTGCCGAAAGGGCCATGGCCGCGCGGCAGAACGCGGCCACGGTCGCCGCCGCCGTCGCGGAGTCCGGCAGGCGGGTGGCGACTCACCTGGAGGAGGTGGTCGCGGCCGCCGTGGCACACCGCGACGAGCTGACCCGGCAGCGGACCGAGCGCACACAGCAACTGGAGACGGTCAAGGAGCGGGTGCGGCAGTACACCGGCCAGCTGACCGCGCTCACCGACGCCGTGCACCGCGACGAGGTCGCCCGGGCTCAGGCCGCACTGCGGATCGAGCAGCTCGAGCAGACCATCTCGGAGCAGCACGGCATCGGCCTTGACGACCTCGTCGCGGAGTACGGACCCGACGTACCGCTGCCGCCGTCGGCACTGGAGATGGCCGAGTACGAACAGGCGCGCGAGCGGGGCGAACAGGTGGTGGCCCCCGCTCCGATGCCCTACGACCGGGACACCCAGGAGCGACGGGCCAAGCGGGCCGAGCGGGACCTCGCGACCCTTGGCAAGGTCAATCCGCTTGCGCTGGAGGAGTTCGCGGCCCTCGAGGAGCGCTACAACTTCCTGGCCACCCAGCTCGAGGACGTCAAGACCGCGCGCAAGGACCTGCTCGGGGTTGTCGCCGACGTTGACGCCCGGATCCTGCAGGTGTTCACCGAGGCGTGGCTGGACGTCGAGCGCGAGTTCGTCGGGGTGTTCGCGAAACTGTTCCCCGGCGGCGAGGGCAGGCTGGTGCTGACCGATCCGTCCGACATGCTCACCACCGGCA
This sequence comes from Rhodococcus sp. MTM3W5.2, assembly GCF_001984015.1. NCBI lineage: Bacteria > Bacillati > Actinomycetota > Actinomycetes > Mycobacteriales > Nocardiaceae > Rhodococcus > Rhodococcus sp. MTM3W5.2. Next base: position 2,105,472 of record NZ_CP019572.1, read on the forward strand.
TCGAGGTGGAGGCCCGCCCGCCCGGCAAGAAGGTCAAGCGGCTCTCGCTGCTCTCCGGTGGCGAGAAGTCGCTGACCGCGGTGGCGATGCTGGTGGCGATCTTCCGCGCCCGTCCCTCCCCGTTCTATGTGATGGACGAGGTGGAGGCCGCGCTCGACGACACCAACCTCCGGCGCCTGATCGGCCTGTTCGAGCAGCTGCGCGAGAAGTCGCAGCTAATCGTCATCACCCACCAGAAGCCGACCATGGAGGTGGCCGACGCGCTGTACGGCGTCAGCATGCGCGGCGACGGCATCACGCAGGTCATCTCGCAGCGCATGCGGGGGCAGAACCTGGCCGTTCCCCAGCCGGTCGCGGAGTGATGCACGGGGCGTCGATCGCTCGCTGACCGGGTGATCTCCCGTCGCCTCTCTGCGCCGGATCGGTGCCTGAAAGGATGGGGGGCGTGACTACCGGAGCTTGGATCGCAATCGCGGCCGTCGTGGCCGTCCTTCTCGTCGCGCTCGTCGTGGGCTGGGCGCTGTACCGGAGGCGGCGGGTCAGCCTGCAGCCCACCCAGCCGGCGCCAGGTGAACTGGGGGAGACGAAGGACCGTTCGGGCGGGTACAAGCCCGCGAGCGGGATCAGCTTCAGTCAGGGTGCGACGGCCACCGCGCCGCCCGTGTCCCGGCCGACCCCGCCGCAGGCGCCGCCGGTGACTCCGCCGGTCGAGGAACCGATCACGGAGGTGCCGCCCGCGCCGATCGAGCCGGCCCCGGCCGCTCCCGCGCCGGTCGAGCCCGCGCCCGCCCCCGCCGAGGAAACGCCCGTCGAGGAGGCGCCGGAGGTCGCTCCCGCCCCGGAAGCCCCTGCCCCGGAAGTCCCCGCCCCGGTCGAGCCGGCTCCCGTCGAGGAGGCGGCTGCCCCGCCCCGGTCCCGGCTGTTCCCGCCCCGGTGGAGGAGATCGCGCCGACCGCGGGACGGCTCGACCGGCTGCGCGGCCGGCTCTCGCGCTCGCAGTCCGCGGTCGGCAAGAGCCTGCTGGGTCTGCTCGGCGGCGGCGACCTGGACGAGGACTCGTGGGAGGAGATCGAGGACACGCTGCTGATCGCGGACCTCGGTAGCGCAACCACCGAGCAGATCATGACCCGGCTGCGCTCCGAGCTGGCGGCGGGCAGCGTCAAGTCCGAGGCCGACGCTCGAGCCCTGCTGCGCACCGTCCTGATCGAGGCCCTGCACCCCGAATTCGACCGTTCGATCAAGGCGCTGCCGCACGATTCGACCCCGGGGTGCTGCTGGTCGTCGGCGTCAACGGCACCGGCAAGACCACCAGCACCGGCAAGCTGGCGCGCGTGCTCGTCGCGGACGGTCGCAGGGTGTTGCTCGGCGCTGCCGACACGTTCCGCGCGGCCGCCGCGGACCAGTTGCAGACCTGGGCCGAGCGGGTGGGCGCCGAGGTGGTGCGTGGTCCCGAGGGTGGTGATCCCGCCGCGATCGCCTTCGACTCGGTGACCAAGGGCATCGAGACCGGCGTGGACGTGGTGATCGTCGACACCGCAGGCCGGCTACACACCAAGACCGGGCTGATGGACGAGCTCGGCAAGGTCAAGCGCGTGGTGGAGAAGCGCGCCGTCGTCGACGAGGTGCTGCTGGTGCTCGACGCCACCGTCGGTCAGAACGGCCTGATGCAGGCCAGGGTGTTCGCGGAGGTCGTGGACATCACCGGTGTGGTGCTGACCAAGCTCGACGGCACGGCGAAGGGTGGCATCGTCTTCCAGGTCCAGCACGAGCTGGGTGTTCCGGTGAAGCTCGTCGGGCTGGGGGAGGGCGCGGACGACCTCGCGCCGTTCGAGCCGGGCGCCTTCGTGGACGCGCTGCTGGGCTGACCCGAGGGGTCAGACCCCGGACTCGGCGAGCACCGTCAACGCGTCCGCGGTACGGGCGCAGAACGACTCCGCGTCGATCAGCCCGACCGTGAGCCCGCGCATGGTCGTGGCCGACATCAGCAGGTCGAAGACCGCGTTCGCGGTGGCCTGTGTGGCCTCGGCCGTGCGTTCCGGCGCGGCCGAGGCGAGCAGCACGGTCATCGCCTCCCTTGCGGGCAGCTCGGCGCGGCCGACGAGCCGTTCGTAGACGCCCTCGTGGTGGTGGTACGCCGAGAGCAGGCCGGGGATCGCCGACCTGGTCGCGGGTTCCGCGATCCGGTCGAGGAACATCCTCGTCCAGGCGAGCAGGTCCGCGTGCAGGTCGCCGGTCGCGGTGGGGAGGTCCACGTCCTGCATGCCGAAGATTGCGTCCTCGACGATCGATTCCCTCGTCGCCCAGCGCCGGTAGATGGCGGCGGTGCCGACCTTCGCGCGCCGGGAGATCGCCGAGATCGTGGTCTTCTGGTAGCCCGTTTCCGTCAGCAGCTCGCGGGTGGCCTGGAGGATCGACCTGTCGACCTCGGGGTCGCGGGGCCTGCCCGCGCCCGGTTGCTGGACCTGTCGATCCCTCTGTTCGCTCACATCGGCGGACAGTACCGCAGAGTTTTCGCGGAAAGCATTACGATGCGACATGCTCCGTATTATATTTCGGGAATCATCCGATTCACGAAGGGCTCGCCATGATCACGCCGCACGACGAACTGCTCATCCACCAGCTCCCGACCACCCTCGACCACGTCTCGCAGAGCGACCTGCGCTGGACCGAGCGCATCGTGATGTACGGCTTCGACAAGTCCGGCGAGATCAGCATCATGACCGGCATGGCGAAGTACCCGAACCGCAACGTCATGGACGCCTACGCCATGGTCACCCGCAAGGGCGAGCAGGCCCGCGTGGTGCGCATGTCCACCGAGCTGAACCCGCAGACCGGGGCCCTGAACGCGTTCAGCGTCGGGCCGTACACGTACGAGATCGTCGAGCCGCTGCGCAAGGTGAGCTCCACCGTCGAGTCCAACGAGCACGGCCTGAGCCTGCAGCTCGACTTCACCGGTGACTTCCCGGTCTACGAGCAGACCGCTGCCTTCCACCGCAGCCGCGGCCGGGTTCGGGAGGATGCGCGCCGGTTCTACCAGAACGGCACCATCACCGGCTGGATCGAGCTCGACGGCGAGCGCATCGAGATCGACCCCGAGAACTGGTGGTTCGGTCGCGACCACTCGTGGGGCGTGCGCCACGGTGGCGGCGGCGGCAGCCTGCCCGAGGGCGGAAACATGCAGCCCTCCGAGGTGCCTGCCGGCGTCCTCTACTACATGGGTATCTTCCAGTTCGACGACGAGGTGGTGCACTTCGCGCAGCGTGAGACCCACACAGGGGAGCGCTGGCAGTTCGAGGGCGAGGTGCTCTTCCCGATCGACTCCGGCAAGGAGCCGCTGCCGATCATCGACGTCGAGCACGATCTGGACTTCCGCGACGACCTCCGCGTCGTCAAGTCCGGAACGTTCACCGTGCACCGCTCGGACCGCACGACCGATGTCATCGAGGTCAAGCCCGTGTGCGACTTCTGGCCGGGCCTCGCCGGTTACGACGAGTACAACGGCTACGCGTCGGGCATGTACCGCGGCAAGGACTTCAGCGACAGCTTCGACGTCGACATCACCGACGTCGACGAGATCCGCAAGGTGAGCATGCTCAGCGAGACGCTCGTCGAGGTCCGGATGGGCGACAAGGTCGGACACGGACTGGTCGAGATGGTGTTCATGGGCGTGAACCCGCGCTACGGCTACACCGACTGGAGCGCCAACCGATCCGGCAAGAACAATGGCTGAGCGGGTCGCGCCGGAGGACCTGGCGGCCGCCCTCGAGCCGATTGTCCAACAGCGCATTCCGGGTGCCAAGAACGCGAAGATCGTCGACTGGAAGCGCACCGAACGCGGGTTCTCGACCGAGACCTACCTGTTCGACCTCGAGGGTGCCGAGCACGAGTCGGCCGGGTACGTCTTCCGACGGCCGCCCGAGATCTCGCTGTTCCCTGACTACGACCTGCGGCGCCAGTACCTGGTCTCGGAGCGGCTCGCGCCGACCGATCTCCCCGTCCCCAGCGTCCGGTGGATCGACGCGGACGACAACCCGCTCGGAACTCCGTACTACGTGATGGACCGCATCGGAAATGCCGAGGCGCCCAGCGACTTCCCGTCGTACCACACCGCAGGCAACTACTTCGAGGCCGACGAGCAGGGTCGGGCAAAGATGTGGTGGGAGTGCATCGAGACGATGGCGCAGGTGCATCTGCTCGACCCCGAGGAGCTGCGGCTCGGGTTCCTGGCGATGCCCGAGTTCGGGGACAAGCCGGTCGAGCAGATCGTGAACTACCTCGACCAGGCCGTGCGCTGGGCGGCGCCGGAACTGCCCCCGGTGATGGAGAGGGCCCTGACCTGGCTCAAGGGCAACCTCTACGAGCCGGAGCACGTGACGCTGGTCTGGGGCGACGCCCGCATGTCGAACATCCTGTACACGCCGGAGCTGGCGGTCGCCGGCGTACTCGACTGGGAGATGGCATACCTGGGCGACCACGAGGCCGACCTGGCCTGGGTGCTGTTCCTGGATTGGGCATGCAGCGAGAACGAGGGCCACCCGACCCTGCCCGGCACCCCGACGCGGGAGGAGACCGTCGCCCGCTACGAGGAGCTGACCGGCTGGAAGGTGCAGAACCTGCTGTTCAACGAGGTGCTCGGCGCGGTGCTGCTCTCGGTTCCGCTGCTGCGCCTGTCCACCCATCTGAACCTCGGTGACAACGTCAGCATCAGCGGGTTCTGCATGGCCCGGCTCGAGCAGCTGCTCGACGGGGAGTGAAAAGGGGTCACGGGGGCGCCCTCTCGGCGCCCCCGTGGCCGTCGGTGGACGCCTAACGAATGAGTAACGAAGCGGCCGGGGCCCGCCCGGCCGCGGCTCCGCACAGGGAGATTCACTGGGGCGACAGGTTCGTGAAACGTAGAAGCAACACATTCCCCCGATGCGTTCACTCGAGCGAAACACAGCAGCGCCACAGCTGAAACACCGGATCAGCAGTCTTCACACCAAGTCGAAAGCCGCAAGGAGCGGGACGACAGAAGGAGGAGGCTCAACGTGGAATTTCCCACAATCGGGGCGCCGGACACCGGAGACACCGCGTGGATGCTGATGAGCGCCGCGCTCGTGTTGCTGATGACGCCGGGGCTCGCATTCTTCTACGGCGGCATGGTCCGGGCCAAGAGCGTTCTGAACATGATCATGATGAGCATCGGCGCGATGGGCGTCGTGGGCATCCTCTGGGTCCTGTTCGGCTACTCGGTGGCCTTCGGCGAGGACAAGGGCGGCCTCTTCGGTGACCCCTTCCAGTACTTCGGCCTGAAGGGCATCTTCGGCGGCGCCTACCTGGCCGACGCCGACACCGGCGCAGGCATGGCCATCCCGCTGGTCGGCACCATCCCGGCAACCGTCTTCGTCGCCTTCCAGGCGATGTTCGCGATCATCACCGTCGCCCTGATCTCGGGCGCGGTCGCCGACCGCCTCCGGTTCGGCCCCTGGCTGCTCTTCGCGGGCCTGTGGGCGACCATCGTCTACTTCCCGGTGGCGCACTGGGTCTTCGCCTTCGACGGCGTGACCGCGGAGAAGGGTGGCTGGATCGCCAACCAGCTCAAGGCAATCGACTTCGCGGGTGGTACCGCGGTTCACATCAACGCCGGCATCGCCGGCCTGGTCCTCGCCATCGTCCTCGGCAAGCGTCGGGGATGGCCAGGAACGCCGTTCCGTCCGCACAACCTGCCGTTCGTGATGCTCGGCGCCGCACTGCTGTGGTTCGGCTGGTTCGGCTTCAACGCGGGATCCGCGGTGGGCTCCAACGGGATCGCCGGTGCCACCTTCCTGACCACCGTCATCGCCACCTGCGCCGCGATGCTGTCCTGGCTCCTGGTCGAGCGGATTCGTGACGGGCACGCCACCACCCTCGGCGCCGCCTCCGGCATCGTCGCCGGTCTGGTCGCCATCACCCCCGCCTGCTCCTCGGTGAACGTGCTCGGCGCGCTGGCCATCGGCGTGGCCGCGGGTGTCCTCTGCGCCCTCGCGGTCGGCCTGAAGTACCGCTTCGGCTACGACGATTCGCTCGACGTCGTCGGTGTCCACCTCGTCGGCGGTCTGGTCGGCACCCTGCTGATCGGCTTCGTCGCGACGGAGGAGGCGCCCGCGGGCGTCAAGGGACTGTTCTATGGTGGGGGCTTCGACCAGCTGTGGCGTCAGGCGGTCGGTGCGGGTGCGGTTCTGCTGTACTCGCTCGTCGCCACGACGATCGTCGCGCTCATCGTGAAGTACACGATCGGCCTCCGGGCCAGCGATGAGGCCGAGTCGCTCGGCGTGGACGAAGCAGAACACGCTGAGAACGCATACGATTTCGCCGCGCTCGGCGGAAGCTCGGTACCGGGGCGCTCGACCGTCAGGGAGGCATGAGAAATATGAAGCTGATCACCGCAATCGTCAAACCGTTCACCCTCGAGGATGTCAAGACCGGCTTGGAGCAGGCCGGGGTGCTCGGTATGACCGTCAGTGAGGTCCAGGGCTACGGCCGTCAGAAGGGCCACACCGAGGTGTACCGCGGTGCCGAGTACTCGGTCGACTTCGTGCCCAAGGTCCGCGTCGAGGTCGTCGTCGACGACGCCGCCGTGGACAAGGTCGTCGAGGTCATCGTCGAGGCCGCTCGTACCGGAAAGATCGGAGACGGCAAGGTCTGGGTGTCGCCCGTCGAATCCGTCATCCGCGTACGTACGGGTGAACGGGGCGCGGATGCGCTCTGACCCAACAGGGTCCGGATCTGGTGGCCCCGATCCCGCCGCGACGTCGGCGGGGTCGGGGCCACCCGCGTCCGGGGCATCGTTGCCGCCGACGATCTGGTCCGTGCCCGGAAGCAGTTGCTGGACGGTGGTTCCCGGAGCCGCCGTCTCGACACGATCGCCCTCCGGCAGGCGCTGGTGGACCTGCACGAATTCTGGCTGACCACCAAGGGGGCCGAGCTCGGCATCAAGCCGGACAGCGGATTCGCCATCGTCGCCGTCGGCGGGCTCGGCCGCCGCGAGCTGCTGCCGTACTCCGACCTGGACCTGGTGCTGCTGCACGACGACCTGGACCCCGCCGTCGTCTCCGACGTGGCCGATCGGCTCTGGTATCCGTTGTGGGACGCGCACATCAAGCTCGACCACAGCGTGCGGACCGTCCCGCAGGCGCTGCAGGTGGCGTCGTCGGACCTCACCGCCGCTCTCGGTCTCCTCGAGGCCCGGCACATCGCGGGCGATGTGGAGCTGAGCAACCTGCTGATCGGCGGGGTGCGGCGGCAGTGGCGCACCGGGATCCGTTCGCGTTTCGACGAACTCGTCGAGCAGGCGCGCACGCGGTGGGCACGCAGCGGCGAGATCGCGCACCGGGCCGAACCGGACATCAAGAACGGCCGCGGCGGGCTGCGCGACATCCAGCTGCTCAGCGCGCTGGCGATCGCGCAGCTGACCGACGCGGTGCCTGGACTCGGCCCGCAGACACCCGGCGGCGGACTGGCATTCGCGCACGATCGGCTGCTGGACGTGCGGACCGAACTGCACCGGGTGGCCGGACGCGCCCGCGACCAGCTCCGGGCTCAGGACGCCGACGAGATCGGCGCGGCCCTGCGGATAGGGGACCGCTTCGACCTGGCCCGGATGCTCAGTGACTCGGCCCGCACCATCAGCTATTCCGTCGACGTCGGGCTGCGGACGGCGGGCAACGCGCTGCCGCGCCGGGGCCTGTCGCGGCTGCGCAGGGTGCCGGTGCGGCGACCGCTGGACGAGGGAGTGGTCGAGCACGCGGGTGAGGTGGTGCTGGCGCGCGATGCCAAACCGAACAAGGACCCGGGGCTGATCATGCGGGTTGCGGCCGCGGCCGCGCAGACCGGCATGCCGATCTCCGCCTCGACGTTGAACCGCCTCTCGGACAGCGCACCCGAGCTACGGGAGCCGTGGCCGAAGGAGGCCCTCGACGACCTGCTTGTGCTGCTCGGATCCGGCAGGAACACGATTGGGGTGATCGAGGCGCTCGACCGCACCGGCCTGTGGGGGCGGCTGCTGCCCGAATGGGGCGCGATCCGCGACCTGCCGCCGCGCGACGCGGTGCACACGTGGACGGTGGACCGGCACCTCGTCGAGACCGCCGCCTATGCCAGCGGGTTCACCACCCGGGTCTCGCGGCCCGACCTGCTGGTGCTCGGCGCCCTCCTGCACGACATCGGGAAGGGCCGCGGCGGCGATCACAGCCTGGTCGGCGCCGAGCTCGCCAATCAGATCGGCAATCGGCTCGGGCTGTGGCCCTCGGACGTGGCGGTGCTCAGCGCGATGGTGCGCTACCACCTGCTGCTGCCGGAAACCGCAACCCGCCGCGACCTGGACGACCCGGCGACGGTCCGGATGGTCGCGGAGGCCCTCGGCGGCGACACGGTGCTGCTCGAACTCCTCTATGCGCTCGCCGAGGCCGATTCCCTGGCCACCGGTCCTGGTGTGTGGGGGGACTGGAAGTCGTCGCTGATCAGGGAACTGGTCCGGCGCTGCCGGATGGTGATGGCGGGCGAGCAGCTGCCGACGCCGGACCCGATCGACCCGGAGCATGCGGCGTTGGCGGCCGACGGGGGAGTGCACGTGCTGTTGCAGCCCGCGGAGGGCGCGCACACCTACACCGTCACCGTGGTCGCGCCGGACACGCCAGGCCTGCTCTCGGACGCCGCGGGCGTGCTGGCGCTGCATTCGCTGCGCGTGCTCTCGGCCTCCCTCGGTAGCCACGAGGGAGCCGCGGTGAACTCGTTCACCGTTGCGCCCCGGTTCGGTGCGCCGCCGCAGGCCGGGCTGCTGCGCCAGGAACTGATCCGGGCCATCTCAGGGGAACTGGACCTGGTCGCGATGCTCGAGGCGAAGGAGCAGCAGGCGCTGGCCGAGCAGGCGCTCGAGCGCGGAGCCGAGGGCGTGCCTGTCCAGTACGCGCAGGCGCCGCCGCGGATCATCTGGTTCGACACCCCGGTGGACGGCCAGGTGATCCTCGAACTGAGGGCCGAGGACCGGCTCGGCCTGCTGTGCCGGCTGGCGAGCGTGCTCGAGCATCACGGTGCCGACATTCGCTGGGCGCGGGTCTCCACACTCGGCGCGTCGGTGGTCGACGCGTTCTGCCTGTATCTCGGCGACACCGACTCGCGGGTAACCAGGGAAGAGTTCGAGGCTGCGATGCTCGCGGTGGTCCCTGCGCCCCGGCCGCGCACGAGCGAGGGCGCCGAGGATGGCGCCACGGACGGGGGCGCCGGGTAGAGCGGCTAGGCTTGACCGAAACGCCCACGCGACAGCCAGGAGCCCGATCGGTGTTCGAATCCCTTTCCGACAGGTTGACCGGTGCCCTCAAGGACCTCCGGGGCAAGGGGCGTCTCTCCGGCGCCGACATCGACGCCACCTGCAGGGAGATCCGGCTCGCCCTGCTCGAGGCCGACGTTGCGCTGCCCGTGGTGCGCGCCTTCATCGAGAAGATCAAGGTGCGCGCCAAGGGCGCCGAGGTCTCCGGCGCGCTGAACCCGGCGCAGCAGGTCGTCAAGATCGTCAACGAGGAGCTCGTCGGGATCCTCGGCGGCGAGACCCGGCGGCTCCGGTTCGCGAAGAACCCGCCGACCGTCATCATGCTGGCCGGCTTGCAGGGCTCCGGTAAGACCACCCTCGCGGGAAAGCTCGCGAAGTGGCTGACCGGGCAGGGCCACACGCCGCTCCTGGTGGCCTGCGACCTGCAGCGCCCCGGCGCGGTCAGCCAGCTCCAGATCGTCGGTGAGCGCGCGGGCGCCGCGGTGTACGCGCCGCACCCGGGCACCTCGATCGGCGGCGGCGAGAACGCGCTGGGTCAGTCGGCCGCCGACCCGGTCGACATCGCGCGGCAGGGCATCGCGGAGGCCAGGGCCAAGCAGCACGACGTGGTGATCGTCGACACCGCCGGACGCCTCGGCATCGACGAGGAGCTGATGGGTCAGGCGGCGGGCATCCGCGACGCCGTCAACCCGGACGAGATCCTGTTCGTCCTCGATGCGATGACCGGTCAGGACGCCGTCCAGACGGCGGAGGCGTTCCGTGCGGGCGTCGGCTTCACCGGCGTGGTGCTCACCAAGCTCGACGGCGACGCCCGCGGCGGTGCCGCGCTGAGCGTCCGCGAGATTACCGGCGAGCCGATCATGTTCGCCTCCACGGGCGAGAAGCTCGAGGACTTCGACGTCTTCCACCCGGACCGGATGGCCAGCCGGATCCTCGGCATGGGCGACGTGCTCAGCCTGATCGAGCAGGCCGAGCAGGTCTTCGATGCGAAGCAGGCCGAGGCAACCGCCCAGAAGATCGGTTCCGGCCAGCTCACCCTCGAGGACTTCCTCGAGCAGATGATGGCCGTGCGGAAGATGGGCCCCATCGGCAACCTGCTGGGCATGCTGCCCGGCGCCGGGCAGATGAAGGACGCGCTCGCCAACGTCGACGAGAAGCAGCTCGACCGGGTCCAGGCCATCATCCGCGGCATGACGCCCGCGGAGCGCGATGACCCGAAGATCATCAACGCCTCCCGGCGGCTGCGCATCGCCAACGGCTCCGGCGTCAAGGTCTCCGACGTCAACCAGTTGGTGGACCGGTTCTTCGAGGCCCGCAAGATGATGGCCGCGATGGCTGGCCGGATGGGGATGCCAGGGGCCCGCTCGAGCCAGCGCAGCAAGAAGGGCAAGAAGGGCAAGAAGGGCGGCAAGGGGCCGACGCAGCCGAAGATCCGCGGCGGCTTCCCCGGCATGCCCGGTGGGATGCCGGGCGGGATGCCCGCCGGGTTCCCGGGACTGCCCGCAGGCATGGACCTGTCGAAGATGCCGAAGGGGCTCGACGAGCTGCCGCCCGGCCTCGAGGGCATCGACCTGTCCCAGCTGAAGCTGCCCAAGAAGTAGCCGTGGCGCCTGCCCGCCCAGAGTCCTTCCGGCTGCGCGGTGTCGGGCTGCCCGACGGGCAGCCGCTGGAACTGTGGGTCGGCGATGGGGTGATCTCCGATCAGCCGGTGCCCGGCGCGGAGTCCCTGTGCGAATCGGGCTGGATCCTGCCCGGGCTGGTCGACGCGCACTGCCACGTCGGTATCAAGTACGGCGGGGGTCACGAGGACGGGCCGGGAATGATCGCGCAGGCCGAGGCCGAACGCGCGGTCGGGGCGCTGCTGTTGCGCGACGCGGGTCGCCGGTGGACACCCGGGATCTCGACGCGCGCGAGGACCTGCCGCGGATCATCCGGGCGGGTCGGCACATCGCGATGCCGAAGCGGTACATCCCCGGCCTTGCCGTCGATCTCGAGGACGAGTCGCAGCTACCGGAGGCGGTCACCCAGCAGGCGCTGCTCGGCGACGGGTGGGTCAAGATCGTCGGGGACTGGATCGACCGCTCGGTGGGGGACCTGCGCCCGTTGTGGAGCGACGACATCCTCAAGGAGTCCATCGAGGCCGCACACCGGGTCGGCGCCCGGGTGACCGCGCACGTCTTCTCCGAGGACGCGCTGCCCGGCCTGATCAACGCAGGCATCGACTGCATCGAGCACGGCACCGGCCTCACCTCGGAGACGATCGAGCTGATGGTCGAACGCGGCACCGCGCTGGTGCCGACGCTGATCAACATCGACACCTTCCCCGGCATCGCGGACGCGGCCACCCGGTACCCGGTCTACGCGCGCCACATGCGGGAGCTGCACTCGCGGGTCCGTCGCACCGTCGGCGACGCGCACGACGCAGGCATCCCGATCTACGCGGGCACCGACGCCGGCGGCTCGATCGTGCACGGGCGGGTCGCGGACGAGGTCGCCGCGCTCGCGCAGGCCGGACTGGGGCCGACCCGCGCGCTCGGCGCCGCCTGCTGGGACGCCAGGGCCTGGCTGGGTCGGCCCGGGATCGAGCCCGGCGCGCCCGCCGACCTGCTCGTCTACGAGCAGGACCCGCGCACCGGGCCCGAGGTGCTCGCCGCTCCGGACCTGGTCATGCTCCGCGGCCGGGTGGTCGAGGTGCGCGGCCGGGTCGTGTGATGCGCGCGCCTACTTGACGCAGGGATCGGCCCCTGCATCGGCCCGGCCGGTGAACCGGACCTCGCTCACCGAGGTGACGTCGTTGAACGGCGCGGATTCCTGGCCTGCCGCGTTCTTCACCGGCTGACCGTCCACCGTCTCGTTGATCGTCAGGGTGACCGTCTTGGCCGCCTTGTCGACCTCGAGCGCCTGGATGCCGCGCTCCGGACGGACCTCCTGGACGACCGAGGTGCCGTCGTCGAAGGCCCATGTCACCTTCGTGACCTTGCGGTTCTGGGCGAACCGGTCCGAGCCGTCCACGTCCTTCTTGTCGTAGCCGGGATCGATCCCGACGGAGGTGAGGTCGAGCTTGCAGGCGAAGCTCACCGAGAGCACCTGGCCCTTGGTGCCAGCGCAGCGCCAGGCGGTGGTGACGTCGCCGTCGGTGGCGTTCGGGCCTCATAGGAGTTCTTGCGTCCCGTGGAGTCGACCGCGGGCGGGTAAGCGGCGCAGGTGGGGACGGCGCCGGTCGGGGTGATCGCGGTGCCATCGGTTCCGAAGGCGCCGTCGTCGAGGGAGCCTGCATCGCCCCCGGCGTCACCCCCGGCGTCGCCGAAGGAATCGCTATCGGCGGCGGTCGCCTCGCCGTTCGTGTCGCGGGTCAGCGTCGAGTTGAGCAGGAAGCCGCCGCCTGCGAGCAGCACGACCGCGGCGGTGACGGCCGCGATGATGCCGAGCCAGCCCTTCCAGGACAGCGGCCCTCCTCCGGGCGCGGTCCCAGTGGGCGCGTCGAAGATGGGCTGGGCGGGCGGCGGAGGCGGTGGTGGCGGCGGGGAGTCGCCTCGGGGCGGGGCGAGGTCCGTCGTCGGGGGTCACGGGGCCTCCACCTTCTCGCCGGCCTTGTCGGTGGCCTTGTCGGCGGTCTGCTTCGCGGTCTTGTCGGTCTTGTCGGCCTTGTCCTTGTCCTTGTCGGCGGGCTCGTCCACGGGCTTGTCCCCGGTCTTGGCGTCGCGGCGGTCCTGGCGTGCCTTCAGCGCGGCGTCCACCTCGGGGTCGCCCAGCTCCGCCAGCCAGTCCAGCAGGTCGGGGTAGGCGCTGGGGTTCGCCGCGACGTACGGCCGCAACGCGGCATCGGACTGGGCGATGTGGCCGAGCGTCTGCAGCGGGGTGTACGGATCGAGCGCGAGTGCCTGGGTGTACGGCTTGGTCGGGGCGGGGGACCCGACCGCGGGCGGGGGCGTCCCCGGGACCTCCGCGTCGAGGTGCTCGGACTGTGCGGGCGGGAGACCGGCGCCCTGATCGGGCGCGCGGGCGGCGCGGGGCTGCACCAGGCCGAGGTCGTAGGCCAGGGCGAGGAACGCCGCCACGGTCTGCAGGATCGACAGGACCAGGATCGCGATCCCGCCCCAGCCGAGCGAGACGGACAGGCTCTCGTCGTCGGAATCGTCGAAGAAGTTGCCGGTGAAGGTGGGGACGTTGCTGATCGCGATCAGAAGGAAAAGGGCCAGCAGGGCGCCGACCGCGGCCGCGGCGGTCGCGATGGCCCGCAGGACCGGCGCCGCGCCAGGGAACTGGGACAGCCGGGACACGGTGGACAGGCCCGCGCTGATGCCGGAGAACAGCAGGAAAACGACGATGAGCAGGGCCTGTGGGAGGAGGAAGCCGCTTATGTTGATCACGTCGCCGGAGGTTCGGACGACGAAGTAGGGGCCGAAGCCGAGCAGCAGGTTGAGCAGGCCGAGCGTGAGCACTGCGATGCCGAGTGCGTTCGGTCGGCCGACGGCCGGAACCGGTGGCCCCGCAATGGGCGCTGCGAACGGCGCGTTGGACATGATCCCCCTTGTGAACGAGCGACGACTTCGGTCGAATTCGTCACCGACCTGCGGTGATGACGTGCAAACGAAGTCTAGGCCGAGGGGGCGCCCGCGGAAGGGCGAAACACCGGCGGCCGCGGGCGATTAACGGCGCGACCTCATCGTCTGGCAGAATGGACCGCTGTTCGCCCGTCTCCGGTTACGTACCGCGCGGCGGTCACGACAACCCCTCAACGCGAAACCGGGTGCGTAGGCCTTGCGCATCGCTGAATTGCGCCGTGACCATCTGAAAGGCTCCACCATGGCTGTCAAGATCAAGCTCATGCGGCTCGGCAAGATCCGCACCCCGCACTACCGCATCGTCATCGCCGACGCCCGCACCCGCCGCAACGGCCGCGCGATCGAGACCATCGGCAAGTACCACCCCAAGGAAGAGCCCTCCCTGATCGAGATCGACTCGGAGCGTGCGCAGTACTGGCTGGGTGTCGGCGCGCAGCCGACCGAGCCGGTCGAGAACCTGCTCAAGATCACCGGCGACTGGCAGAAGTTCAAGGGCCTGCCGGGCACCGAGGGCACCCTGAAGGTCAAGGAAGCCAAGCCGTCCAAGCTGGAGCTCTTCCAGGCCGCGCTGGCGCAGGCCGACAGCGAGCCGGTGGCCGAGGCCATCACCCCGAAGAAGAAGCAGGCCAAGAAGTCGGCCGAGGACGCTGTGGAGGAGGCCACCGAGGCTCCGGCCGAGGCCGCCGCGGATTCCGAGGCTGCTGACAAGTGAGTGCCGTTGTCGCCGATGCCGTCGAACAGCTCGTTCGCGGCATCGTCGCCAACCCCGACGACGTCCGGGTCGAGCTCTCGACCGGACGCCGTGGGCGGACGGTCGAGGTGCACGTGAACCCCGAGGACCTGGGCAAGGTCATCGGTCGTGGCGGACGCACCGCCACCGCGTTGCGGACCCTGGTCACCGGCATCGGTGGCCGTGGTATCCGCGTCGACGTGGTCGACACCGATCAGTAAATCAGTGGAGCTCGTCATCGGGCGTGTGGCCAAGTCACACGGCATCAGGGGTGAATTGGCCGTAGACATACGGACCGACGATCCCGAAGAGCGTTTTGCGGTCGGCACCGTGCTGCACGGCCGCAAGCCCCGCGAGCAGAAACTCACCAGCTACACGGTGGAAGCCGCCCGGGAACACTCCGGGCGGCTTCTGCTGCGTCTCAAGGGGATCGACGACCGCACGGCGTCGGACGCGATCCGCGGCACGCTGTTCATCGTCGACACCGCGGACCTGCCGCCGTCGGATGATCCCGACGAGTTCTACGACCACGAGCTCGAGGGCCTCGCCGTCCGGCTGGGCGACGGCACCGCGGTCGGCTCCGTCATCGAGGTGCTGCACTCGGCCGCGGGAGAGCTGCTCTCCGTGCGTCCGGATGGGCAGAAGACCGGCGAGATCCTGATCCCATTCGTCGCGGCCATCGTCACCTCTGTGTCCGTCGCCGACGGAGTCATCGAGATCGATCCGCCTGAGGGACTTCTGAATCCGGAGTAGCTGTGCGCCTCGACGTCATCACGATCTTTCCCGAGTACCTCGAGCCGTTGCGAACGGCGTTGCTGGGCAAGGCCATCGACAAGGGCCTGATCTCCGTCGGCGTGCACGACCTGCGGGACTGGACGCATGACGTCCACAAGGCGGTCGACGACTCGCCGTACGGCGGCGGTCCGGGCATGGTGATGAAGCCGACCGTGTGGGGCGAGGCGCTTGACGAGGTGCTCGGCACCGAGCCGGACCCCGACACGCTGCTGGTGGTCCCCACCCCGGCAGGCGTGCCCTTCACGCAGGACACCGCGCACCGATGGGCGGGGGAGAAGCGCCTCGTGTTCGCCTGCGGCCGCTACGAGGGCATCGACCAGCGGGTGTTCGACGATGCGGCCAGGCGGGTGCGGGTCGAGGAGGTCAGCATCGGCGACTACGTCCTCATCGGGGGCGAGGCCGCGGTGCTGGTGATGGCCGAGGCCGTCGTCCGGTTGCTCCCCGGCGTGCTCGGCAATCAGCAATCGCACCAAGAGGATTCGTTCTCCGACGGCCTGCTGGAGGGTCCGAGTTACACCCGGCCGGTGAGCTGGCGCGAGCTCGAGGTGCCGCCGATCCTGCTCTCCGGTGACCACGCCAAGGTGGCCCGCTGGCGCAGGGAGCAGTCGCTGTTGCGCACCGGCGAACGACGCCCCGACCTGCTCGAACACGTCGAGCTCTCCGACGCGGATCGCTCGGTTCTCGAGCCCTGACGGTGGCTGCCGGTAGGGTCGATCGCCGTGACCTCAGCTCCGAATGCACCAGCTCTGAAATCAGTCAACGCGCGCATCGCGGAGGAACTCGGCGTCCGGGAAGAGCAGGTCCGCGCGGCGGTCGAACTGCTCGACGGCGGCGCGACGGTTCCCTTCATCGCCCGGTACCGCAAGGAGGTCACCGGGACCCTCGACGACGCCCAGCTGCGCACGCTCGAGGAGCGGCTGCGGTACCTGCGTGAGCTCGACGAGCGCCGGGTCGCGGTGCTCGAGTCGATCCGCTCCCAGGACAAGCTCGATCCTGAGCTCCATGCGCAGATCATGCTCGCGGACACCAAGGCCCGCCTCGAGGACATCTACCTGCCGTTCAAGCCGAAGCGGCGTACCAAGGCACAGATCGCGCGCGAGGCCGGGCACCAGCCCGTCGCCGACGCCCTGCTGTCGGACCCGACCACCGACCCAGCGCAGTACACCGCCGAGCAGCTCGAGGGTGCCCGCGCCATCCTGGTCGAGCAGTTCGCCGAGGATGCCGACCTGGTCGGCGAGCTGCGCGAGCTGATGTGGACCCGCGGCCAGGTCAAGTCCGCGGTCCGCAAGGGCAAGGAGACCGAGGGCGCCAAGTTCGCCGACTACTTCGAGTTCTCCGAGCCCTTCGGCAAGCTGCCCAGCCACCGCATCCTCGCCATGTTCCGCGGCGAGAAGGAGGAGGTGCTCTCGCTGACCCTCGACCCCGAGACCGAGGAGCTCCCGCTCGGCGAGGTCAGCGTCTACGAGGGCCGCATCGCAGGCCGGTTCGGCGTCGCGGACCGCGGGCGCGCCGCGGACCGGTGGCTGCTCGACACCGTCCGTTGGGCCTGGAAGACCAAGATGCTCATCACGCTCGGCATCGACACCCGGATGCGGCTGCGTCAGTCGGCCGAGCGGGACGCCGTCGACGTGTTCGCGATGAACCTCAAGGACCTGCTGCTCGCCGCGCCCGCGGGCACCCGCGCCACGATGGGCCTCGACCCCGGGTTCCGGACGGGCACCAAGGTCGCCGTCGTCGACTCCACCGGCAAGGTGCTCGCCTACGACACCATCTACCCGCACCAGCCGGCCAACAAGTGGGACCAGTCGCTGGCGACGCTCGCCGCGCTGGCCGCCAAGCACAAGGTCGACCTGATCGCGATCGGCAACGGCACCGCCTCGCGCGAGACGGACGCGCTTGCGGCGGACCTGATCAAGAAGTTCCCCGAGGCCGGGCTCACCAAGGTGATGGTCTCCGAGGCGGGCGCCTCGGTGTACTCCGCCTCCGCGTACGCCTCCGCCGAGCTGCCGGACCTTGACGTGTCCATCCGCGGCGCGGTGTCGATCGCGCGCCGGCTGCAGGACCCGCTGGCCGAGCTGGTGAAGATCGACCCGAAGTCGATCGGCGTCGGCCAGTACCAGCACGACATCTCCGAGACGCTGCTGGCGCGCTCGCTGGCCGCGGTGGTCGAGGACGCGGTGAACGCGGTCGGCGTCGACGTCAACACCGCGTCGGTGCCGCTGCTCTCGCGGGTCTCGGGCATCACCGGCTCGCTGGCCGAGTCCATCGTCGCGCACCGCGACGCGAACGGTCCCTTCCGCGCCCGCGCGGGCATCCTCGACGTGGCGCGGCTTGGTCCCAAGGCGTTCGAGCAGTGCGCGGGCTTCCTCAAGATCACCGACGGCGACGACCCGCTGGACGCCTCCGCGGTGCACCCGGAGGCGTACCCCGTCGTGCGGCGGATCGTGGAGGCCACCGGAACCGGCGTCAAGGAGATCATCGGCAACACCACGGCGCTGCGGGCGCTGCGGCCGCAGGACTTCGCCGACGACAAGTTCGGCCTGCCGACCGTCACCGACATCATCGCCGAGCTGGAGAAGCCGGGCCGCGACCCGCGCCCGGAGTTCAAGACCGCGACGTTCGCGTCGGGTGTGGAGAAGGTCGCCGACCTCAAGCCCGGCATGACGCTCGAGGGCGTGGTCACCAACGTCGCGGCCTTCGGCGCCTTCGTCGACGTCGGCGTGCACCAGGACGGGCTCGTGCACGTCTCCGCGATGTCGCACAACTTCGTGAAGGACCCGCGCGAGGTGGTCAAGTCCGGCGACGTCGTGAAGGTGAAGGTGATGGAGGTCGACCTGCCGCGCCAGCGCATCGGGCTGAGCCTGCGCCTGGACGACGAGCCCGGCGCGGCCAAGCAGGACGGCCAGGGCGGCGGACAGCGCGCCGCAGGTGGTCAGCGGCAGGGCGGGGGCCAGCGGGACGGTGGATCACGTCAGGGTGGCGGCCAGCGTGGCGGTGGGCAGCGGGGCGGCGGCCAGCGTCAGGGCGGCGGGTCGGGTGGCAGCAGCCCGGCGAGCGGCTCGATGGCCGACGCCCTCCGCAAGGCCGGCTTCGGCAAGTAGGCGGCTCCGCCGCCTGTGCGCGGTTGACGAGTCCAGAGACTCGTCAACCGCGCACAGGCGCGCAGCGCCTAGTACCCGCCGAGGCCCTTGCCGATCATCACCACGCCGATCACCAGCAGCAGCGTCGCCATCACGGCCGCGTTGTTGGCGGTCAGCCAGGACTTGAGGTTCTGCAGCCAGACCGTCGCCTTCTCCTTGGCGACGAAGTAGGCGATCACCGGCACCGCCACCGTGCTGGCGGCCAGGATGGTGAAGACCACCCCGGTGACCACCAGCGTGACGCCGCTGACCCCGAGGTTGGCGACGGCCACCGCCGCGCCGACGATCATCAGCAGGTTCTTCGGGTTCACCGCGGACAGTGCGAAGCCGAGCCCGAGCGCCTTGCCTGGGGTGACCTTGTCGATGGCGGCGAGCCAGGCGGGCATGGTCGGTTCCGCGCCAGGCGCGGGCCTGCCACGCCACTGCTTGAGCGCCAGCCCGAGCAGCGCGACGCCAAGGATGATCTTGATGGTCGCGGTCGTCGCGTTCCCGCCCGACGAGCTGTCCAGGCCGACCACGCTGGCGATCGTCACGATCACCGCGTACCCGAGCGCGATGCCGAGAATCCAGCCGGCGGTGAACGCCGTCGCGGTGCTCCCCGCCTTCGGCGTCAGCAGCATGAGGATCGCGGCGATGATCGGGATCGGACTGATCGCGACGCCGAGAGCGAGCGGAAGAATGTCACCAATGGCAGTTCCCATGAATGGCATGCTCTCAGTCGGCGGGTCGCCGGGAACCACCCGAAAAGGGTGACCGGTGGTGGCTGCGCGGGGTGCGGGTGAGGTGACATGCTTCCTTGCATGGCGTCGAGCACCCAGTCGTTGAACACCCCACTCAAAAACATGTCCTGGGTTCCGGGCGGTCTCTTCTGGATGGGCTCGGAGGATTTCTACCCGGAGGAGAAGCCCGTCCATCAGGTCGAGGTGGACGGCTTCTGGATGGACACCCACCAGGTGACCGTCGCGGAGTTCCGGCGTTTCGTGAAGGACACCGGCCACGTCACCGTCGCCGAGACCGCGCCCGACCCCGCCGACTACCCCGGCGCCGACCCTGCGCTGCTGGTGCCTGGCTCGCTGGTGTTCACCCCGCCGCCCGGGCCGGTCTCGCTCGACGACTACCAGCAGTGGTGGTCCTGGGTGCCGGGCGCGGACTGGCGTCACCCGGAGGGCCCGGACAGCAACGTCGGCGGGCGCGAGCGGCACCCGGTGACGCACGTCGCCTATGTGGACGCCCAGGCCTACGCCGCGTGGGCGGGCAAGGAATTGCCGACCGAGGCCGAGTGGGAGTTCGCCGCCCGCGGGGGTCTCGACCGCAAGGCCTTCGCGTGGGGCGACGAGTACACACCCGGCGGGAAGCAGCAGGCCAACACCTGGCAGGGCCAGTTCCCGTGGCAGAACCTCGTCGAGGACGGGTTCGTCGGGACCTCGCCGGTCGGGAGTTTCAAGCCCAACGGCTACGGGCTCCTGGACGTCGCGGGCAACGTGTGGGAGTGGACGACCGACTTCCACACCGCCGACCACAGCGCGGGCGGGAAGAACGTCAACCCGGCGAGCTCGTGCTGTATCCCGCGCAACCCGAGGTCGGAGTCGGCGGCGCGGACCGAGGGCGAGAGCTACCCGCGCCGGGTCATCAAGGGCGGCTCGCACCTGTGCGCGCCCAACTACTGCCTCCGCTATCGCCCCGCCGCCCGCCAGGGGAGACCGAGGAGACCTCCACCTGCCACGTCGGGTTCCGCTGCATCGTCAGGACGCAAGGGCCGAGCTGATGAACCACTGGCTGGAGCGGGCGATCATCGAGCCGGGCAAGCTGCCGCTGCTCATGTTCTTCCTGGGTTTCATCGGTGGCTTCGCGTTCATCCGGCTCAGCGTGCGGATGATCCGGGCGAACGTCCGGTGGTGGCCCGGCAACGTCACCCCCGGTGGCCAGCACGTGCATCACGTTGTGTTCGGCGTGGTGGCCATGCTCATCAGCGGCGGCTGGCTGATCGCCGTGTTCGAGGACGGCAGCTCGACGACCGGCGCGGTACTCGCAGGCGTCTTCGGGGTCGGCGCCGCGCTGGTCCTCGACGAGTTCGCACTGATCTTCTACCTCAAGGACGTCTACTGGGCGGAGCAGGGCCGGACCTCCGTCGACGCGGTGTTCGTCGCCATCGCGGTCACCGGGCTGCTGCTGCTCGGCGCCCGCCCGACGGCGATCCTGGACGTCGAGGACTTCCGAGGGCAGGAGCCCTGGTGGGTCCGCGGGTTGGTGGTGCTGATCACCGTGTTGGGCCTGATGATCGCGGCGGTGGTGATCGCCAAGGGCAAGATCTGGACCGCCCTGCTGGGGATGTTCATCTTCCCGGTGCTCCTGGTCGGCGCGATCCGGCTGAGCCGACCAGGGGCGCCGTGGGCGCGGTGGCGCTACGCGGAGCGGCCGAAGAAGATGCTGCGGGCGATCGAACGGGAGAAGCGCTACCACCGGCCGGTGGTCCGGGCGAAGATCTACGTGCAGGACCTCGTCGCGGGCAAGCCGAGCGTCGAGCATGTGAGGGTCGCGACCGAGCAGGAGTTGGAGCGGACCGTGCGCGCCGCGCCCCCCGCCCCGCACCACGAGCGGGTGCCTCGGTAGTCCCGATTTCGTCCCGTCCTGGTTGTCTGGCACAATTGACGGGTTGCCTGTACAGGCCACACCTACCTAATCGGAGTACGAACCAGCCGAGCACAGCGTGAGCAGTGCCGCTCGGTTCCTCTACTCGTGCGAAAACGCAAGGATGGAACAACCGATGAACACCCTGGACTTTCTGGACGCCCGCTCTCTCCGCGACGACATTCCGGAGTTCCGTCCCGGCGACACCCTGAACGTGCACGTCAAGGTCATCGAAGGCTCGAAGGAGCGCGTGCAGGTCTTCAAGGGCGTCGTGATCCGTCGCCAGGGCGGCGGCATCCGCGAGACCTTCACCGTTCGCAAGGTGTCCTTCGGCGTCGGCGTCGAGCGCACTTTCCCGGTGCACAGCCCGAACATCGCTCAGGTCGAGGTCCTCACCCGTGGTGACGTCCGTCGCGCCAAGCTGTACTACCTCCGCGATCTGCGTGGCAAGGCCGCCAAGATCAAGGAAAAGCGCTGATCTTTTTCACGTCGGCCCGGCCCCGGAACAGCACCACCGTTCCTGGGCCGGGCTAACCTGTTCCGGTGGTAAATACCCCTCAGGAATCGACGGCGCCGGACGGCGCCGAATCCCCCGAACCGACGTCGGGAAGGGTCGAGAAGAAACCCCGCTCGTTCTGGCGGGAACTCCCCATCCTCATTCTCGTCGCGCTCGTGATGAGCTTTCTGCTGCAGACCTTCATCGTCAGGGTGTACCTGATTCCGTCGGAGTCGATGGAACCCACGCTGCACGGGTGCAACGGCTGCACCGGCGACCGGATCGCCGTCGAGAAGATCAGCTATCGCTTCGGCGAACCGCAGCCCGGTGACGTGATCGTGTTCAAGGGCCCGGAGTCCTGGAACAGCGGATGGTCGTCCACCCGCTCCGACAACCCGGTGGTCCGCGGATTGCAGGAGTTCGGTTCCCTGGTCGGGCTCGTGCCGCCGGACGAGAACGATCTCGTCAAGCGAGTCATCGCTACCGGTGGTCAGACCGTCGAGTGCTGCGACGACCAGGGCCGGATCCTGGTCGACGGCAAGCCGATCGACGAGCCGTACGTCGTCACCGACTTCCCCTTCACCCCGGGCACCCAGACCTGCGACACCCCGCTCAAGTCGGGTCGATGCTTCGGTCCCGTCACCGTCCCGAGGGCAACCTCTGGATGATGGGCGACAACCGCAACAACTCTGCGGACTCGCGCTACCACGTCGGCGACGAGTACAACGGAAGCGTGCCCGTGGACAACGTCATCGGCAAGGCCGTCGCCATCGTGCTGCCGCCCTCGCGCTGGGGCCTCATCGATTCGCCTGATATCCAAGGACAGTGAGTACCTGGCCACCGAGGACGATCATCCGCAGAGCGGCTGGCCTGCGGACGATGGAGTCTGCCCTCATCCGTAGCGGCCTCGGCCCCGTGGTGGGCGTCGACGAGGCCGGCCGCGGCGCCTGCGCGGGCCCGCTCGTGGTCGCCGCCTGCGCGTTGGGGCCCAAGCTGCACCCGGCCCTGGAGAACCTCGACGACTCCAAGAAGCTGACCGAGCGGACTCGGGAGCAGCTGTTCCCCGCCATCACGCGAATCGCCAGGGCCTGGTGCATCGTGGAGATCCCGGCGTGGGAGGTCGACTCGCTCGGCGTGCACGTGGCGAACATCGAGGGCATGCGTCGCGCGGTCGCGGGCCTGGCGTTGTCCCCGGGATATGTTCTGACGGACGGGTTTCGGGTGCCGGGCCTGCCCGCGCCGTCACTGCCGGTGATCGGCGGCGACGCGTCGGCGGCGTGCATCGCGGCGGCCAGCGTGCTGGCGAAGGTCTCGCGCGACCGCACGATGGTGGCGATGGACACGGAACTGCCCGGGTACGGGTTCGCCGCGCACAAGGGGTACAGCACGGCCGCGCACACCGCGGCGATGGCCGCGCTCGGCCCGAGTCGCGAGCACCGGATGTCGTACGCGAACGTCGCCGCCGCGCGACTGATGCAGCGCGATCCGGTGCGCTCGGCGGTCGATGAGGTGGGCGAAATGCACACCGCGGAGGTGCGTGCGGGATGATGATGGTTCACCACAGAGCAGGAGGACGGCGAAACAGATGAGTGCCGAAGATCTCGAGAAGTACGAAACGGAGATGGAGCTCTCGCTCTACCGTGAGTACAAGGACATCGTCGGCCAGTTCGCCTACGTAGTGGAGACCGAACGCCGGTTCTACCTGGCGAACTCCGTCGAGCTGATCCCGCACAACGCGGACGGGGAGATCTACTTCGAGGTGCGGATGGCCGACGCCTGGGTGTGGGACATGTACCGCCCCGCGCGGTTCGTCAAGCACGTCCGGGTCATCACCTTCAAGGACGTCAACATCGAGGAGCTGGAGAAGTCCGACCTGCGGCTGCCCGAGAACGGGCCGTTCGGGGAGTAGGGCGCGCACGCCGCCGCACATTTTTTGCCGAGTTCGCACACCCCTTGATCACTCAAGGGGTGTGCGTTCTCGTCAATGGGTGTGCGCGGTCGCTGGGCGCGCATCAGGCGATCCGGACGCCGTTCTCCAGCATTGTGGTCCGCAGGACGAAGGCGGCCTCGCCGCCGATGATCTCGCCGACCAGGACCAGGTAGCGATCGATGAACTCGGGGCCGTGCGGGGCCAGTGCCGCGCCGTCCGGCTCGAGGTGATGGGCCAGCTCGTGCAGGACCACCAGCTCGCGCAGCGCCCATGCCGTACCGCGGGTGTGCAGCGGCACCGCGATGGTCGCCGCGCCGGCCTCGTAGTGGGCGGCGGCCGCCCCGGCCCGCGCGCGGACGGTGACCGGGACGGCCGCGCCCGGCCAGCGCTCGCGCACCCAGTTCAGGGCCAGCACCCGGTCCGCGTAGTCCTGCACCGAGTCGACCGAGGCGAACTTCCGCTCCACCGGCAGCGTGATCGTGGAGCCGAACAGCTCGAGTTCGCGTGCCCCCTTGTCGGCGCGGTCGAACACCGTGCGCACGACGGACTCGGCCTCGTAGACCCGGGAGCGCTGGCTGTCGCGGTCGGTGCTCACTCGAGCTGCTTCCTCGCGCCCGCGAGCTCCGGCGCGTGCCCGAGGCGCGCGGCCCGGCCCGCCCTGTCGCCCGCCCGCCGCGCGGTCGAGGAGTGCCCCGCCGTGGCCTTGGACCCCCGCCACGTCCCGCGCGCCTGCGACGTCTGACGGTAGAAGTCGGACAGCTCGAGCTGCTTGTCGCGCAGCACCAGCGCGGTGCCGGTCAGTTCGGGGCCCGTGGACGCGTCCGCGCGGACCGCCTCGGCCTCGGCGGCCTTCTTCGCGGTTGCCAGCCGCTCGCCGATCCGGGCGGCGAATGCGAGCTGGAAGTTCAGCCTGGCTGTGACCCCGGCGACCGGCCGGTGTGCGCCCGACTTGATGAACGCGTCCGAGGCCCGGACCATCTGCACCAGCAGGCTCGAGTACAACGCCTCGCAGGCGTCGATGTCGGTGCCGAACCCGTAGGCGAACACCTGCGTCGAGTTGTGTGCGACGTCGCACTGCACGTCGTTGGCGGCCGCGATGCTGACGAACAGGTGCACATAAGTGCGCAGCCCCTTCTTGCCGGTCTCGCCGATCGCGATTACCCGCTGGGTGGGGGTGACGCGCTGCTCGCGGCGCGAGGTGTGCGAGCGCGCGACGGCGAGGTCGATCGAGGTGGCGGTGGCGAGGCGCTGCGCGGCCTCCATGAAGGCCTGGGCCTCGTGCGGGTTGGTGGTGGACTCGGCCTGGCGGAGCAGGCCGCCGATCCGGGCCAGCATCTTCTCGGAACTCACCCGGACGAGCGTAGACCGCGGCACCGACGCGCGGCCGGGCCTATCGCGGGCCGTCGAGCTCGAAGTACAGCGCGTCGGACCAGTAGCCCAGTCCGAGCTCTCGGAGCGGTTCCTCGATGCTCTCCTGTGACGGCGTGAACACCCGCTGCCAGAAACTCGGCTTGGTGGGCGCGAGCCCAGCCAGCGCGGCCTCCATCTCGGCGTCGATGTCCGCCAGCCCGGCCAGCAGTGCCGCGCCCTGGTCGGCGAACGGCTCGTCGTCCATCGCGAAGATCTCGCCGCATTCGAGGACGAAATGGTCGTCGGGTTCGGTGTGGGCGCGCAGGAAGCGCAGCGCGTCCTCGGCCATAGTGCCGAGACCCGGGTGGTCGATGCGGCTCAGGAACTTCTCGAGCCGGGCGATGCCGGGGCCGCAGCGCGCGGTGACCGCGATCAGGTCGGGGGTGTCGTCCCAGATGATCGACTGGTGGGCGCGGGGGTCCACGGAGACGAGGATCCGGGGACCAGCGGTATCGCGTACGACCACTCGGAGACGCCTGCGAGACGCCGGGTGCCGGCCGCGGAGGGATCCGTCTGTGGGGCAAGGGGAGTGGTGTAGAGGTACGTGCGGTTGGCCACGCCGCCTCCTGTCTGCGTGCGGGATCGGGCGACCGGCCGAGTGTAGGTGTCGCCGGTGACAGGGACGGTCTGCTGCGTTCTCCACAGGCCGGGATCCATCCACAGGTACCGCGAAATCGGCCGCCGCCGGGTGCGATTCGTCCCGGCCGCGGTGCATCGTCTGGTCATGGCACGAAACCTGGAGCTGGGGCATGGGGCGAGGAGTTGGCCGCGGACCACCTCACCCGCGCGGGCCTGACGATCCTCGCGCGGAACTGGCGGTGCCGCTACGGCGAGCTGGATCTCATCGCCAGGGAGGGGGACGCGGTCGTCTTCGTCGAGGTGAAGACGCGATCGGGCCGGGGCTACGGCACGCCCGCCGAGGCGGTGACGTTCGCGAAGCAAGGGCGGATCCGCCGGCTGGCCGGGTTGTGGTTGGCCGAGCAGCCGCACGGCTGGCGGCACGTTCGGTTCGACGTGGTCGCCGTCGTGGTCGAGTCCGGCCGGGATCCGGTGCTCGAACACCTGCGCGCGGTGTTCTGATGGCGCTCGGGCGGGCCTACGCGGTGGCGGTGCGCGGCGTCGACGGTCAGTTGGTGGAGATCGAGGCGGACATCGGGCGCGGGCTGCCCGGGGTGCACCTGGTCGGGCTGCCCGACACCGCGCTGCAGGAATCGCGGGACCGGGTGCGGGCCGCGGTCACCAACTCCGGTGAGCGATGGCCGGATTCGCGGGTGATCCTGGCGCTCTCACCCGCGACCCTGCCGAAGGGCGGCAGCGGATTCGACCTCGCGCTGGCCTGCGCGGTCCTGGTCGCGGACGGGCGGGTGCCGAGCGCGGACCTGGACAAGGCCGTGCTGCTCGGCGAGCTCGCGCTGGACGGCCGGCTGCGCGGGGTCCGCGGCGTGCTGCCCGCCGTGCTGGCGGCCAAGTCCGCGGGACGGCCCGCCGTGGTGGTGCCGTACCCGGCGCTGGCCGAGGCCGGTCTGGTGGACGGCATCGAGGTGTGGGGCGCGCGCAACCTCCGGGAGGTGATCGAGTGGCTGCGAGGGGAGTTGGTGCTGCCCGGGCCTGCCCCGCTGGAGGTGCCGCCCGAACGGACGACGGCCGACCTCAGCGACGTGGCGGGCCAGGGCGACGCGCGGTTGGCGCTGGAGGTGGCGGCCGCGGGGGCGCACCACCTGATGCTGACCGGTCCGCCCGGTATCGGGAAGACGATGCTGGCGCAACGGCTTCCGGGGGTGCTGCCGCCGTTGAGCGAGCAGGAGGCCCTCGAGGTGACCGCGATCCATTCGGTGGCGGGGCTGCTCACCAGCAAGCGGCCGCTGATCACCGAGCCGCCCTTCGTCGCCCCGCACCACACCTGTTCGATCAGCGCGCTGGTCGGCGGCGGGTCCGGGATGGCACGGCCCGGTGCGGTGAGCCGCGCGCATCGGGGCGTGCTCTTCCTCGACGAGTGCGCCGAGCTGGGTGTGAAGGCGCTGGAGGCACTGCGCACCCCGCTCGAGGACGGTGAGGTCCGGATCGCGCGGCGGGACGGGGTGGCCTGCTACCCGGCACGGTTCCAGCTGGTGCTGGCGGCGAATCCGTGCCCGTGCGCGCCGCCCCGCACGGAGGACTGCGTCTGCGCGCCGACCACGCGCAGGCGCTACCTGGGGAAGCTGTCGGGTCCGCTGCTCGATCGGGTGGATCTGCGGGTGAGCATGCAGCCGCTCTCCGTCGGCGCACTGAACGGGGAGGCCGCCGAGTCGACGGCGGAAGTGCGGGCGAGGGTGGCGGCCGCACGGGCGACGGCGGTCGAGAGGTGGCGTGAGTTCGGTTGGCGGACCAACGCGGAGGTGCCGGGTCCGGCTCTGCGGCAACGGTTCCGGATCTCCCGTGCGGCGCTCCGTCCGCTGGAGGGGGCGCTGCGGGAGGGGCAGATCACCGCCCGGGGCGCCGACCGCGCCCTCAGGGTGTCAAATGCACTACGATAGCTCAAGTGAGAGTAGCTGTGTACCTGAGGCAGAGTCAAGACCGATCCGGTGAACAGCTCGGAATTGATCGCCAACGCGAAGACGTGCACCGCATGGTCGAGGCACGCGGTTGGAGTGTCGCAGCTGAATATGTTGATAACGACGTTAGTGCAACCTCTCGCAAGCCACGCCCCGCCTTCAATCGGATGATGGAGGCGGTGGACGCCGGTGACGTGGACGTGATCGCAGCGCGCCACATTGACCGTCTGCTGCGAAGGCTGTCCGAGATGGAAAGCGCTCTTGAACGCTGCGACGCGCACGGGGTGTTCATCGTGACTGCTTCCGACAGCGTGGACACGTCCACGGACGGCGGACGCCTGGTAGCCCGCATTCTGGCAAGCGTCGGTCAGGGTGAGATGGAACGGAAGTCGGCCCGGCACAAGTCGGCGCAGGCTCAGGCGGCGAAGCTGGGCCGGTGGACCGGGGGGAGGCGTGCGTTCGGCTACGAGTCCGATGGTGTGATCATTCGTGAGTCTGAGGCTGAGCTGATCCGCCAGGGCTACTCAGACGTGTTGGCGGGCCTCAGCATGGGTGACGTTGCCCGGAGGTGGAATGCGGCCGGTCTCCGTACACCGCAGGGTCAGAGAGACGGCACCGAGAAGCTGTGGAATCACCAGAATGCCAAGGACGTGCTGACGAATCCGCGTTATGCCGGACTGAGGCGGCACCGAGAACAGGGACAGCGGGCCTCAATCCGGCAGAACCCGACGCTCGGAATCGTGGCAACGGCTGAGTGGCCGGCACTGGTGTCTGAGGACGCTTGGCGGGCAGCCGTGGCTGTCTTGACGGACCCGGCGCGGTGGAAGCCTGTGAAGGGCCGTAAGAAGCTACTCACAGGTGTTGCAATGTGTGCAGTTTGCTTGGACACAGTTCACGGTGGGGCCTCAAGCCACGGGAAGCCTGCCTATCGGTGCCGCAGCCTCAAGCATGTATCTCGGCTGTCTGACCCCATTGACGAGTTCGTATGTGCAGTCGCCGTGGAACGGCTGAGCCGACCCGACGCGCTGGCGACGTTTGCGCCTCAGGTGGAACGGGACACCCGTCCTCTGTCGGAGGAGGCCGACACCTTGCGGAAGCGACTTGATGAGGTGGCGGTGACCTATGCGGAAGGTGCCATCACTGACGCTCAATTCCGCACTGTGACAACCCGAGTCAGGATCCGGCTGGCTGAGATTGAGGCCGAGATTGCTGCTGCGGGAAGTGCTGACCTGATCGCGCCACTGGTGCGCAAGAGCGACCTTCGCGATGCGTGGGAAGCCCTCGAAACGGGGCGCAAGCGGTCGATCATTGAGGCGCTTATGGAGGTCACCATTCACCCTGTCGGGCGAGGCGTGCGCACCTTCAAGCCTGAGAGTGTCGAGATTGAGTGGAAAGAGATTGACGCCGATGTGTGACCTGCGGTTTCAGTCCCAATCTGGGCGTGGCGCATGACGTTTGCATGAGAACTCATGCAGACGACACGAGGGAACAGGGAACAGGGAACAGGAAAGGCGCGCTGGCGCGCTCCGAGAGCTACCTCAATCCTTGAACTACTTGCCACTGAATTGTGACCTGTGACACGTCGATGCATGGCATCACCTCGGATGGTCGCATGCCGTACCACCTGCGAGTTTCGTCATTGTGGTTCACAACATCTCGCGTTCTATGGATATGTCGGACACTAGGTGTAATCTCTAATACACGAGCGGTGCAAAAGTCAAGGGTCGAGATGATCGGCCGTGACGCCCGTGTCACAGTTGGAGTCGAGTCAGCGGAGGGCCTGAAGCCCTGAGGAAAGCGCACCTGCGGGTGCCATCCTCAACCGCCCCGCTCCACTACCAAGTCCCAAATCCACTGCCGGCCTTTGGCCGGTCTCTTTCACGTGCCCGGAGCACGCGAAATCCCTGTGTAGGAGCATCTTTTATGGCGTATGACCCGTCAAGTGTTTGTCGTGCCGCTGGCCTTGCGGGTGCAGCGGCTCGCTGGAAAAAGCCCGAAGCCATCGCCCGTAAACGTGAACTGGCAGAAGCGCAGATCAGCGACTACATCATGCGAGTCGTAGCGAAAGCGCCACCGCTGGCACCTGCACAGCGGGATCGAATCGCGGCCCTCATCAAGGCGGGCAAGTGACTTATAACCAGCAAGGCCACGAGTTCAACCTGTCATGGTTCAACCGCAACGGGGCAACTGTGTTCCGGCTCGAAACCACCAACTCCCGGTGCATCAACCTGTCGATGACCGAAGCTGAGGCGCTACGGCTGCGGGATGCTGTCAACGATTGCCTCGACAGGTTTGAGGCCCACCGGATTCGGCATCTGAAGCGAACGGCCAACGCGGGAGGCCAATGAGGGGGGCAGATGCCGTCAAGAAGTGGCATGTACCTCAACGGGACTTCCTCAAAGCCGCGAATAGCATTGCTAGGTCAACCATCAAGCCGACACGGCTAAAGGTGTTGCTGTTCCTCCTCAGTCATGAGGATGGGTTCCGAATCATGAAGTCCAGTGCGGCAACCACTTTAGGTCTCAGCCGGCCGGCAGTGGACGCAGCAATCAAGGGTCTTGAGTCAGAGGACCGGCTACTGATCCGACAGCCAGTAATCGGCCCAAGCGGGAAGCAAGTTGGCGTCACCTATCACGCCAGTCACACGCCGTTCAGTGCCGCCGAGGCTGCGGAACTCTCGTTGGCAGTACAGGTTGGGCGTGTAAACGAGACTGTGGCCACGTGTAAACGAGGTTTACATGAGTGTGTAAACGAGCCTTACGCATTAGAAGACCATCCAGAAGACCAAGAGCAGCTAGCTACGCCTGGGGTTCTCCCTGAGGACTGGGCGCCGGGTGAACAGCTGCAACGACTTGCAAGCGAGTTAGGCGTCAACCTCGCTGAGTTCACCGCCAAGTTCCGCGACAAGACACGGGGCGAAACCTCCCTGGACTGGAACCACCGCTATCAGCAATGGCTTATGCGGGAGAAGGCGTCCAGGCCAAGGGCCGGCGCAACCACTTCGGGCGTCAGTCAGGACGGAAGGCGCTGGCAGGAATGACCACGACCGGCCACATCGGCAAGCGATCCCGAGGCATCCACGGCTCGAACACAGAACAGGACAACAACGCATGACAGTCACACCGAACAACATTGCTGGCGCAGGCAACGACATAGACGGGACTCCCAGACGATCCGACGCACACGTCTGGGTCGATCGGTCCATAGTGATGATGCCGCCCGGCTGGGTCAATCGCTACCAGTCGTCCACAGGTGATGAGTACTCAATTCCCTGCCCTGCCGTGATCACACAGCAAGGCAACCTGATCGGAGAAGCGGGCAACCTGAAAGGGCTTTGCCAGTACCGCACCGTACCGGCGCGCTTCGACCGTGGACGCCTTGTAGCCGCATTCAGCGGCATGGATAGATCCGCCAAGTACACGGCTACGGAGTACTGCGGGGCTGTTGGGGTAGGGGGGCAAATGCCACAACGATGACCAAGGGCGGCCAACTCCACGAGGGTTGTTGTCCTCTCCCCCCGGACGGGGTACCCATCGCGCGCGCGTGCGTGGGTGGGGTTCGGTCCACGTAGGGCCAAATTCATTGGCGCCGAGGATTCTGGGGCACCTTCGCCCTATCCTCTGCCCAATCACTTGCGTACCACGTTAGTGCGCTGAGAATTCCAACAGAAGTGAAGTGATTCCACGATGATTTTCGCCAATTGCTGTGACGCATCTTGGGGAGGCACCAGGACATGCCACTGCTCGGGATGCCACAAGACATTCACGGCCATTGAGGCATTCGACCTACATCGGCGCAATGGACGCTGCGTCGATCCCGTCAAGGCAGGCTTGGTTGAAGCTGGGCGCAACTACCAGTGTTGGCGTCGGGATAGGCCCGACCGTTCAGCGCCGAATGGTGTTTGGCGCATGAGCGCCTGACGCGAGTTCACTGTCACGGCAACGGCTGCCGCTGACACTTCCATTCCACGATTGGGGATAGCTATGGCTGAAAGCGCCACTGCTCACGTAGATCACATTCGAGCGTGCCGACTGGCACTCGCGGTAAGGCATGGCGATGAAGCGAACGTCCAACTAATTGCCAGGGAAGCCGTAGAAGACGGCGAGCTAGGCGTTGACCGACTCCTCATTGTTATGGCTGAACTGCTGGGGAGGGCTCTGGATCTGAGCCGCGGTGCCTCCACCGATGACTTCCTGCTCGCTGCAATCGCGGCCCACCAGGAACTCTCCAAGGCCGGTGGCCAGCGATGAGCGATGATCTGGCGATGATGGAGGTGGCGGCATCCCAGGCCCGCAGGGCGGGTTCGCTAGTTGGTGAGGTTAGAAAGATCTGGGTAGAGAGCTTCCTGCATGGCGGGCGGATAGAAGTTCCCGTCGAGAATGCGAAACAGTGGGATGACAGATTCTGGAATGACCGACCGTGAGTAGCGGATTCCTGCCCGGCTATCTCGACCCCACTCGCCCGCAATGGCTTGACGAGAGTGAAGCATGCCGGCGGGTGAGCCGCTCTCGGTGGACGTTAAGGGACTGGCGGCTTGAGGGCCTGCTGTCGGTTCAGAAGATCAGCGGATCATATCGATACCAGTCTCATGCGCTTGATCTTGCGAAGAAGTTCAAGGAGAGGTGTCACAGTGAGGCTGTGACTGGTAAGCGGCTCCGTAAACTCACTACGGGCAATTGTTAGACTGAAGCCGAGACTGGTTTTTCAGTGGTCGCACTCGGATTTGATGTGGAAGCAATCCGGCGTGCTTGATCCGAAATTCACCTCAATTCGACGCATGTGAACAACGAGCTGTTCGATCTACCTAGATTGGATGGTGGATTTGTCGTGCGAATATACCCGTGAAAGGGGTATCTGAAATGGCAACTGAAACGATTATTGAACAGCGCGCTGCGGCCGTGAAGGCGGCCGAGGCGCTGGTAGCCGGCGTCAAGGGCGAGACCCTGAACGCTGCACAGACCGCGGAGCTTCAGAGGCTCACCGAGCAGGTCAAGGGCTTTGACGCCCACATTGCAACGTCCAAGAAGGATCAGGCCCTACTGCAGCAGGTCAAGAACCTTGGGAGCTTTGACGATCAGGGTGCCGGTGGGTACTTGGGCATGACAGGTGTGAAGGCACGTGACCTTGCCCAGTCCATTGCGCGCAGCATGCGGGGGGATGACCGGGAGTTCGGACACAACCCGACTGCGATGAAGGCTGGCGCACCTGCCGGCACGAAGTCGCTCAGCGCCAACGGCGCAGTGACCGTCGGGGTTCCGCTGGTGAGTTCCCCTGTTGAACAGGGCAGGCCGGCGCAGAGTCTGCTTGACGTGCTGCAGCACGTAGTGCGCCCGCCCGTGTACAAGATCAACGTGCAGAAGGCCCGCACCAACAATGCGGCAGTGGTTGCGCCTGGTGGCTTGAAGCCCACCTCGGTCTACGGGATTGAGGACGTCCAGAAGAAGCTGGAGACCATCGCGCATGTGTCCGAGCCGATGGACAACTACCAGCTCGCCAACGGTGTTGACCTCACGCGGTTCCTTGAGATGGAAATGCTCTACGGCTTGCGGGTGAAGCTGGAGGACATGGTTCTGAACGGGGCCGGCGTCGATGACGAGTTCACAGGAATTCTGAAGACCAGCGGGGTTCAGACCCAGGCGTTCGACACTGATCTTCTGACTTCTACACGGGCAGCGAAGACCAAGCTGGACATGTTGGGGTACATCCCTGGCGTCTACGTCATCAGCCCGCTCGATTGGCAGGCGCTGGAACTTCAGCGCAACGCCAGCGGCGCGTTCGATCTGACGGCCGGTCCCGTCGAGAGCGCCGAGCGGCGGCTGTGGGGAACTCCTGTTGTTGTCAGCAACGCGTTGCCGCCGAAGTCGGCCCTGCTGCTTGATACGGCGCAGGTCACTGTCGATACCGATGGGTTCGGTGTGCAGACAAAGTGGAGTGAGGCAACTGGTGAAGACTTCATGAAGAACCAGACCCGCGTGCGCGTCGAAGGTCAGTACGGTGTTTCGCTGTTCCATCCTCAGTCGGCCGTGAAGATCGCAACGGCCGCCTAGGCCCGGCGTTGAGCTGACGGCCTTCCGCCCATTTCACCTGTCAGCTCACGTCAAATAGGAACGCCCCCTGCATCCCGATTGGGTTGTGGGGGGCGTTTTTTCGTGTTCGCGGGCGGCTACGTTGACGTAATCGTCTCGCAGCCGTCGATCCACCTGGCGAGGACACTAAGTGCCGCCAGGTGTTCGAGTGCTTCCTGTTTTGGCACGTCATCGACTGTATGGGTCACTGGGTTACGTATCGCCTGGAAACACCCAACTGCAAAGTTCTTGATGCCGTCGTTCATCGCCTTGACGGTCAGGTTTGTGGGATCGCCGGGCCAGCGCAGGCGCGCCTTGCCTTCCTTTGGCGGGTCAGACGAGAACACCTGCTGCATGAGTGACGAGTCGTTGATGTCGTACCGTCCAACTAGGTCCTGAACGTGACCGCTGAGGTTGGTTGCTGCACGCTGGACGGCCATGCCGTGATGGTGGTCTGACCACAACTTGGATGCTGGTTCCCATACCGTTGGGTGCAACTTGTCCGCAGCCATGCGTGGCGCTTGTGTGCCGATCTTTTCCGCGGTTTCACGCCCACGACGTAGCTGCCCGAGAGCATGTCTGACCGCCAGGATCCCGTTCCTGACCTGAAGGTGCTTGTCGTTTGGGTAGGTTCGGTACAGTAGCTGCTTGACCTGGGTGGGAAGCAACGCGCGAACCATCGTCAGCGTCGACATGTGGCGGTCGGTAAGTTCGTTCCGCAGTACAATTGCACTTTTCAGGCTTGTGGTCTTGATGAGGTCGTACTCTTCTGCCAACTTGACCCACGTCGCCAGTTCTGTCTCAACCCAAACGTCATCCAATTGCGGTTGCCCTTAACTCGTGTGGGTCTGCTTTGACGCTGACCACCATATGGGGAGGCTATCAACGGATACCAGCGATAACGCCTCGTCACGGTGCCCGCGCTGCCAAACTAGCGCCTGTGAGCGTGCCGCCAATCGAATCAGGGCCGCCGTACTCGCGTGACTTCCTGGCGCACCTCCACGGCGAAGGCTACGAGGATGCAAGCCTGTTCAAGCGAGTGTGTGAGGATCAGGACGCCCGTAGCTTCCTTCACGCACTCGATCGGGTGCAGCAACGCCTGTGGGCCTACCGTTTCCACTGCTGAACGATCCTGTCTGCCTACGGGCTGACCCAGCAGATCGTTAGCCGTCTGCTGGTTGGGGATCGGGTCGGTGTGTCGGCGCCGCGTCCGATCGGCGTTCTGAAGAGCGCCACCACCGCCGCGTAGGTTTCATAACTGGGTCTTCGTCAGATGCGGCCGTAGGTACCACGGGGCGGGCACCGGATCGATTCTGAGTCTGAGCCGGGTTGTCGTTGCTAGCGCGTCGCACGCAGTGCCCACGGATTCGACCACGTTTACAAGCTCGGGATCTTGGGGAGGGCGAGCGCCAGACTCATTGGGTTGGATGGCAACAACTCTTGCGGCGGCGCCGAGTGACCGATGCAGGACTCTGAGCGCGTGAAGCACTTCCTCATCGGTGACGATCAGGAAGGCCCGAACCACGATCACATCGATTGCTGTGGTGATTTCAAGAACCTCCCTAAGGGCCTCAGCCAGCCCATCCATGGTTCGCGGAGTTCGACTTCCTTCGCGTCGCGCGTTCTCGAAATGGACAACCCTGAGCAGTTGATAATTGAACTTGTAAGAAGCGTCGATCACCTCAGCAAGGGCAGACCGTTGGTCCGCGTGAGTCTTGTCGAGTCGATCCGCAGCGAAGCGTGCATGAGTGGCATCCAGTTCGAGCGACAGTCGTCGCTCAAGGTTTGACTGTTCAGCTCGGAAGCGCTTCCTCGATAGGCGGTCGCCAACGACCAGTCCGGCGAGTGTTCCGGTTACCGTGACGGCGGTTTGTGCGACGTTTGCCCATGACACCGTGTGGATGCTCCAATCTGGCTTGGCGCCGTGGGAGTTTCACGTTCCGCAGCACGTAGCTATGTCCGAGTCAGCGAACGCCCTGCCAAATGTCTGGCAGAGGCGGGGTGTTCTTCGGGCTGAGGCTAGTCGCCGGCTGAGGTCTGCATAGTCAGAAGGTCACTCAAGATCGCGTGAAGCCGCTCGGCCTGTGGTCGCGTGAGGTCCACGATGAGGTCACGGCCAAAAGCCAGCACAATGTCACTTCCGTCGACATGCGCGGAGGGATCGAACGAGGTGGTGCTGACGTGCTTGATGGTGAACATGCTTCCCTTACTTCCAGATGTTGATGGTTAGGTCTCA
The DNA here is from genome assembly GCF_001984015.1 of Rhodococcus sp. MTM3W5.2. Taxonomy (NCBI): domain Bacteria; kingdom Bacillati; phylum Actinomycetota; class Actinomycetes; order Mycobacteriales; family Nocardiaceae; genus Rhodococcus; species Rhodococcus sp. MTM3W5.2. The sequence goes on from NZ_CP019572.1 coordinate 2,141,281, forward strand.
AGCCTGACGGACTGAAGGCCCGGCTTGATCTGGACCCCCCAAGCCCCAAGGCCAATTTCCGCCCCCGCGTTGTCCGCTCCACGCCTGATAGCCCGCGTCCTGATGGACGCGTGGCTTATCGGTATCGCCACCGGGACGATGATCAGTCGAAGCGGTGGTGCCTCAGGGCCGGTCTCTGAGGATTTACAAAGGGGCACAGTCAACGGCGGCAGGCTGGTTTTCGTCGGGCGCTGCCAGAAAACGACGCAGAACAGCGGGATCTAGGCCGTGCTGGTCGAGTACAGCCGTTCGGATGCGGCGATGGCGTCGAGCAGTGCGCCCGGGTGATCGCAGGCGACCATCGACAACAGTCGGTAGGCCAGGCGTCCGTCAGGGTCGGCGCCGAGGTGGGTGCTCAAGGCGCTAAGGACTTCGCTGGCGGTCATGCGACGTACCAGCCAAGAGCCAGCGCAAGGCGCAGGGCGCCAACAACAGCCAGATAGACGGTGGGGAGGGTAAGCGTGACGACGACGAATGTCATCGCGTCGTGCGCCTTTTCGGGGCGCGCGGATACACTTCTGGCACGGTTCACGGGCGGGTCTCTTCCGCTAGTGGGCTGAGGCCCCGGCGGAGCGCTCCAACGCTCGCTAGGGCCGCTTGTGTTTAGTTGCGCTATCCCGCTGCCTTTGTCGTCGCGTGGACGCTCGCGGACCTCGCCGGCCTGGCCGTGCCAGGGGAGGACCAGGTGGGGTGCGCGCTGGGCTACCGGGATCGGCGGGGCGAATGAGCGCGCGACGGGAGGCCTGGGCGTATCTGTCGCAGGTGGCGCAGGGTCCGTGCGCCCCGCTGCTGGAACTGGTCGAGGCGGTGGGGCCGGAGGAGGCGGCGCGGGCGGTGCGCGGGGCGGAGTTGCCGGAGGCGCTGCGCACCCGGACGGAGGCGCGCAGGCACCTCGACTCCGCGGCCCGCGATCTCGCAACCGTCGGGCGGCTCGGTGGCAGGCTGCTCACGCCCGACGACGAGGACTGGCCGGCGTGGCGTCTGCTGGCCTTCGACGGTCTCGACTCGCGGCGCGAGCGGGAGTCGGCGCCGCCGTTGGCGCTGTGGGTGCTGGGGGAGCGGCCGCTGACCGAGCTGACCGATCGGGCGGTCGCTGTGGTCGGGACCCGGGCCGCCAGCGGCTACGGCGAGCACGTCACCGGGCAGTTCGTCGACGACCTCGCGGGCCGGGGCTGGACCGTTGTCTCGGGTGGTGCCTACGGCATCGACGGCGCCGCGCACCGCGCCGCCCTGGCCGCGGGTGGTGCGACGGTGGCGGTGCTGGCGTGTGGGGTGGACCGGGCCTATCCGGCGGGGCACGCCCGGCTGCTGCGGGAGATTGCCAGGGAGGGAGCGGTGGTCAGTGAATATGCTCCTGGCACGACCCCTGCCCGGCACCGCTTCCTGGCCCGTAACCGGCTGGTCGCCGCGCTCGCGGGCGCGGTGCTGGTGGTGGAGGCCGGTGCCCGCAGCGGGGCGCGCAACACCGCGACGTGGGCGTCACGGCTGGGCCGTCCGGTGCTGGCGGTGCCGGGCCCGGTGACCTCGGCATCCTCGGTGGGGTGCCATCGGATGATCCGCGAGGGCGAGGCGTTGCTCGCGGCACGCGCCGCCGATGTGGTGGAGGCCGCCGGGCCGGTGGGGTGGGCAGCGAGGAGGGAGGCCCGGTGCGCGCGCTCGACGGTCTGTCCGCCAAGGCGGCGCTGGTGTACGAGGCGCTGCCCGCGTCGGGTTCGGTTGGCGTGGCCGAGCTGTCGGAGGGTTCGGGAATCACGATCGAGTCAGTGCGGGGCGCCCTGCCGGTGCTGGAGCTGGCGGGGCTAGTGGGGTCCGACGGGACAGGGTGGTTCCGGCGCGGGTGAATTCGGGAGAAAGAGTTACGAATCCGCGGTTCGGGCCATCGTGGCAGGCGCGGAGGGTTCGGGACTCAGACTGCTGGGCATCGGCTAGTACGCGGACTGCCAACGATCCTTCCCGTCGCTGGCGACATCGCACACCATTGCTTTGCCCTTCGTGGTTACACCAGTCGCTCCTGGAGTGGAGCAGAACGACCCCGGGTGAACTGTTCCTCCGGATCGCTCCACTGCTGGCGGCGAGTAGACCGGTGCGGGCACAGGTGCCACCGTTGTTGTGGGAGGGGAGAATAGCGGTGCAGGAGCTGGCGGTTGGTTTCTCGGGACCCACGTCGTTCCACAGAGTCTGTCGCCCTCGAGTCCCTTCGACTCCCGCCAGTCCGAGTCGCTGCACGAGGCTTCGAGTGACACTGTGGGTTCGGTGGTGATGGGTCGCTGTGTCGTGGACTCGACAACCGGTGCAACCGGTACCGCCTCCGGTTGCGACGACGGCGGGACCGTCCTTGTTGTTGTCGTTGCGCGCGGCGACGAGGAAACCGGTTGAACCGTAGCGGTAACCGTGGTTCCGGCATCGGATCCGGTGTCGCCGCCGTCGGTTATTGCCCCGAGCGCGATGAACCCAACCACAGCCGCACCGACCAGCCACGGCCAATTTCGATGCTTCTTCTCGACCGCATTCCCGGCCACGCGCGGACGGGCCTGGGCGGTCCATCTCTCGCCGTCCCAGTAGCGCTCACTTGCGCTTGGATCGTATGGGTCCGGGTGCCAACCAGCGGGAGGGAGCATTCCACGTCCGTCTCTTCAGGGTCGAGCTCACTGTTTGCTCGGAGAGTCTGACAGACCGAGCGGTACGGGTCGGCAGTCCCTGAAACTGCTGTCGTTCAGACAGAGGACACCGACTGAGCTGGAGTTATCCAGTTGTGCGAGCGGTTGGAGGTGTCGATCAGGTCGGTTCGGGGCGCGCTGCCGGTGCTGGAGCTGGCGGGGCTGGTCGGTCCGACGGGACGGGGTGGTTCCTGCGCGGGTGACGCCGTGACTTGACCCTGACCCTGGGGCAGGCTTGCAGGATGGTCGGCATGACGAGCACAGAGCCGCCGAGCTACTCCCGAGGGCGCGGTGATCGGTGATGCTCACGGTTGGTGAGCTCGCGTCGCTGGCGGGCACCACGGTGAAGACCGTGCGGCACTACCACGCCCGCGGCCTGCTGGCGGAGCCCGAGCGGGAGGCGAACGGGTACCGCAGCTACAGCGCGCAGGACCTGGTCCGGCTCAGCCGTATCCGCAGGCTTCGTGACCTCGGACTGTCCATCGCCCAAATCGGCGATCTGCTCGAGGGCGAGACCGGCGGCATCCACCAGGCGCTCGACGCGCTGGACGAGGAACTGGCCGAGCAGTCCCGGCTCATCGCGCTCCGCCGCCGCACCATCGCGGACCTGCGCAGCAGCCTCGACCCGGAGCTGCCCTCCGATTTCGCGCAGGTGATGTCGCAGTACCTCGCCGCAGGGGTGTCGCCGGCCTGGGTCGCGCAGGAGAAGGAGTTCCTGCTGCTCGTGCTCGCGGTCTCGGCCGGGAGCCCCGACGTGAGCGAGCGACTCCTCGGCATCCATCGGCGGGTGCTCGCGGAACCTCACCGGGCGCGCGGCGTCGACCTGATCGGCCGGGTCTCCCGGCTCGACGACGACACCGGCGCCGCCGAGATTGACGCGCTGGCGACGGACTACTGCGCCTTCATGGCGGAGGTGCTGCCCGACCAGATGCGTCCAGGAGAGGTCCCGTACATCAGGGACGACGAGCGGATGTCAGCCCTGATGGATGAGCATCGCTTCGCCAACGCCTCATCCGGCTACGCGAGGTTGGTCCGGGCGGTGGCCTCCCGGCTTGCCGACGGCGCCTAGCGCCGCACGCCACCGATTCACCCATTCAGGCCCGCGTCACACGCGGGTCTACCTGCCATGCCCGAACTCAGGAGGTACACGCGCATGAGAAAACTGACAGTCATCACGGCCGCTGCGGCGGCCGTGGGCACCATCGTCACCGGATGTGCTCAGCCCCAGCCGGATTCGGCGGCATCGGCCCCGAGCGCGTCGTCCGTCGCCCTCGACCGCTACTACCGGCAGCCCGTCTCGTGGGCGGCCTGCGCCGACGAGCAACTCGAGGCGAGCGGTAGCGAGTGCGCGACCGTCGACGTCCCGCTCGACTACCGGGATCCGCAGGGCGCGACTATCGAACTCGCGATTTCCCGGATGGCGTCCACCGACCCCGACAGCAGGCGCGGCATCATCCTGACCAACCCCGGTGGACCGGGTGGCCGCGGCCTCGGCATGCCTGCCAACCTGCGCGAAGGGATGACCCCCGACGTGTCCGACGCCTACGACGTCATCGGGATGGACACCCGCGGGCTCGGAAACAGCACCCCGCTCGACTGCGGGCTGACGGACATGACCTGGTTCCGCGCGACCGGCGCCGATCGGTCGGGGTTCGACGAGAACGTACGACGGGCCTCGAAGGCAGCCGACCTGTGCTGGGACAAGTACCCGGATGTATTGCCGCACATCAACACCGCCAACATCGCCAGGGATCTCGACGTGATCCGCGCGGCGCTGGGGGAGGAGAAGGCCTCGTACTTCGGCTGGTCCTACGGCACCGTGCTGGGCGCGACGTACAGCCAGATGTTCCCGGAGCGGATCGACCGCCTGGTGCTCGACAGCGCGGCCGATCCGGCCAAGTACGGCATCGAGATGTTCCGGGATATGGGCCCGGCCAACGAAAAGGCCATCGACGACTTCGCCGCGTGGGCGGCGCCGCGCCACGCCGAGTACGGGCTGGGCGCCACCCCGCAACGGGTGCGGGCGGGCATCGAACAGCTGATCGCCGACGCGGGGACCACCCCGATCAGGACGGGACAGTTCGCCCTCGACGACCACACGCTGCCGTTCGTGCTGTACTTCAACGCCACCAGCGACACCGACAATGCCGCCTTCGCGGAGGTCCTGGTGCAGCTCCGTCAGCTCGCGGCGGGCAAGCAGGTGACGCCGACGCCGAAGCTCGATGGCCTGCTGCAGGCGATGTTCCACCCGGAGTCGGGCACCGGCCTCGACTATGCCTCCACCCTGGCGATCCTCTGCGGCGACCGCAGGATGCCGTCCGACCCGGAGTGGTACTGGCAGCACACCGAACGTGCCCGCGCCGATCAGCCCATCTTCGGATCCGTGCACAACACCATCACGCCGTGTGCCTTCTGGCGCGGGGAACCGATCGAGCAGGTCGAGATCGGCAATGACACCCCCACGCTGCAGGTGCAGTCGCTCGGGGACACCAGGACCACCTACGAGGAGGGCCTGGGCATGCATCGGGCCATGCGAGGGTCGAGGCTGGTCACGGTGCCGGGACGCACGCACGCGGTGTTCCCGGACTACCCCAACGATTGCGCGCGCGACGCGGTGAACGACTACCTCAGGGACGGCACACTGCCGGGCGAAGACGTCGTCTGCGAGGCGTAGCCGGGCGTCAGCCGAACTGTGGGCAGATGCGCTGCCGCGCGGCGTCGTAGGCCCTGGTCTCCTCCTCCAGCGCCTGCTGCTCGGCCGAGGAGTCGCGGCCCGCTGCCTTCGCGGCGTCCAGCGCGGACTGTCGGGCACCGATCAGGGCCGCCGTGTACCCGGCCCAGTCGTCCCAGGAGCCGGTCGACACGGCGGCGGGCAGCATCTGCTCGTACGCCTCGCAGTAGCCGTGGCCCGCGGACACGATGGCGCCGCGTTCGGCGCGCGGGCTCAACGTGATCGCGCCCGCGGTGATGTCGTCCCAGCGGCTGTCCGCGCAGACGGCGCCCGCGTACCCGGCGTCGCCGCGCTCGGGCACGTTCCGGAAGACCGTGCTCTGTCCGATGCGCTCGACCTGGGCCGGGCGCGAGGCGGCGAACTGGTCGACCAGGTTCTGTTCGACGGAGTCGGTGGTCCCGTCGCCCCTCGGCCGGAGCACGTCGACGAGCTCCTCGGCGGTGGCGTTGGGGAGCGACGCGTCGACGCATGCCGCCGCGTCCGCCGACCCGGGCTCGGAGGAGGCCGCCGAGCATCCGCCGAGCAGGACGGCGGCGAGCGGCAGGAGGACGGCGAGCGAACGGATGCGGCGGATGTGTGTCATTGCCCCTCGAGAAGACGCGGAAGTCGTTGGCGGCGGTGTTGGTTCACCTCGCCCCGGCGTGGACGGTCGATCGCAGGCGGCGAATCGGCCAGGCAGCATTATCTCAGGCCGCGGCCGAACGAGAGGGGAATCACGCCATCCGGTCCGAGTCAACCGGTACTGTATTAGGTAACGCTAACTAGCGAGAGGTGTCGGAATGGCCAGGCGAATCACCACACTCACGGTCTCGCGCACCGAGCGGCTGACCCCGCACCTGGTGCGCGTCTTCCTCGGAGACCCCGGCTTCGAGGAGTTCGTCCCCAACGACTTCACCGATGCCTACGTCAAGCTGATCTTCGGGCCGGACGACGACCAGGTGCTGCGCACCTACACCGTCAGCTCCGTGGACGACGAAAAGCGCGAGGTCGCCATCGATTTCGTCGTGCACGGCGACGAGGGGGTCGCCGCACCGTGGGCCGCCGCCGCCGAGCCGGGGGAGAGCGTCCGACTGTACGGTCCCGGTGGGGCCTACGCGCCGCGCGCGGACGCCGACTGGCACCTGCTCGCAGGCGATGAATCGGCGATCCCCGCGGTCGCGGCGGCGGTCGCCGCGCTGCCCGCGGACGCGGTGGCGCGGGTGGTGCTCGAGGTCGCAGGCCAGGACGACGAGGTGCCCCTGCCGTCGGCCGCGCCCGTGCAGGTCACCTGGGTGCACCGCGGCGGCGCCGCGGACGAGGTGGGCGACGACCGGGCCGGCGACAACGCGCCGCTGATCGAGGCGGTCAAGGCCGTGCCGTGGTTGCCCGGTCAGCCACACGTGTTCATCCACGGCGAGGCGCATGCCGTCATGCACGGTCTGCGCGCCTACATCCGCAAGGAGCGCGGGGTCACCGCCGAATGGGCGTCGATCTCCGGCTACTGGAGGCGCGGCCGCACCGAGGAGGGCTTCCGGATATGGAAATCGGAGCTCGCGGCCACCGAGAACCCCGAACGCCCGCGTTAGCCGACGGGGACCGGTTCGCCGCGTCGAACCAGGCGAATCCCGGTGCCGCTGAGCGCTATCGCGATGATCAATCCCAGTGCGAGGCCGATCGCGGGGAAGCTGAGCCAGGTCGGCCCGAGGTCGATGTGCCACGGCAGTGATGCGGTGGTGGGGTCGCCGGTCGGTGTTCGGTCCAGCGCGAAGGGCTCGCCCAGCTGGGGCGGATGGATGCCGCCGACGAGAGCCACGATCGCGCCGTAGACCAGGCCGCAGATCAGGAAGACCGCGAACAACGGCCCTCGTCCGTCGCCCCCGCTGCGGGTCAACCGCCAGCCGGACAACCCCACCAGCGCACCGACGGCGGCCAGCATCGTCGCGCCGACGGCCGGGAAGATCAGCAGCGCCGGGAGCCATGGCGGGCCGGGGAAGTACATGAACCCGTAGTAGATCGTCCTGACACCCAGGCGGCCGTTCGGCTCGGTGGGCGAGTAGTCGGCGTACGGGGTCGCGTGGCGCCACGCCGCCGCGCCGAGCACCCCCGCGGCCAGCCCGAACACGGCCAGCGCGAGGACCACTGCGGCGAACCCGCTGCCCGTCCTTTTGCGGTTGCTCACCGGATCATCATCGCGGACACCGGGTCCCAGACGGTGTAGTCGACGCCGGGCGCGTCACATCGCCGCTTCGGTCTAGGCGCGGGCCGCCACCACACCGGCGCCGTCGACCGCAGGCGTGGCGGGCCTGCCGAGGGCGAGCAGCGCCGTCATCGCCGCGACCGCGCACACCACGATGCCGATGGACATCCCCAGCGCGGACCCGCCGACCAGCGGCGAGATCAGCGCCGCAAGGCCGAACTGGCCCGCGCCCATCAGGGCGGACCCGGTTCCCGCGGCGGCCGTCACCTCGGACTGCCCGAGCGCGGTGGCGTTGCCCATGATGAATCCCAGGCTGGTGGTGACCAGGAACAGCAGGGGCAGCACGACCGCGGTCGCGGCGGCACCGACGGTCACCTCGAGCAGCAGCAGGGTGCCTGCGGTCAGCAGCATCGACACCCCGAACCTCAGCAGCTGTCGGGCGTGGAATCGCCCGATCAGTCTCGTGTTGACGATGCTGCCCGCGACGATGCCGATCGAGTTGACGCCGAACACGATCGAGAACTGGCCGGGGGTCAGGCCGAGCACGTCCTGCACCACGAAGGGCGAGGCGGAGATGTAGGAGAACAGCGCGCCGAATCCGAACATGAAGGTCAGCGCGTACCCGAGGTAGCGGGGGTTGCCGGTCACGTACCGCATGTTGTGCGCGAGCGCCGAGAGGCCGCCGCCGTGCCTGCGTTCGACGGGCAGCGTCTCGGGCACCAGCGTCAGCACACCGACGAGCATCACCACGGAGGCCGCGGCGAGCACCCAGAAGATGCCGCGCCAGCCGATCGGGCCGAGCAGCGCGCCGCCCATCAGCGGGGCCAGCACGGGGGCGACGCCGCCGATGATCATCATGATGCTGAACAGCTTTGCGGCGTTGTCGCCCTTGGCCCGGTCGGCGATCACCGCGCGCGCCAACACGATTCCCGCGCCGCCGCTGAGGCCCTGCAGCAGTCGGGCGCCGATGAGCACCTCCGCCGACGGTGCGAGCGCGCAGGCCACGCCGCTGATCGCGCAGACGATGGTGCCGCCGATGAGCAGCTTGCGCCGCCCCCAGCCGTCGGAGAGCGGGCCGATGATCAGCTGGCCGATGCCGAGGCCTGCCATGAAGGTGGTCAGGGTGAGCTGGACCGTCGAGGCCGAGGTGCCGAGGTCCTCGCCGAGGGCGGGCAGGCCCGGCAGGTACATGTCCGTCGCGAGCGGCGCGATCGCGGACAGCAGGGCGAGGATCAACAGCATCGGGATCGGAATGGTTCGGCTCACATGAGGGACCCAGCGGCGCGGGTGCTTGATTTATTCCCGTCCGGGGGAGACGGTGCGAACATGAGTTCGCAGGCGAAGCGGCAGGAACCGGGCGAGGTGCCCACGCGGTTGGCGTCGCACCTCGACGCCTACGGCGAGTATCTGTCGCTCGAGCGCGGCCGGTCCGAGCACACGGTCCGGGCGTATCTGGCCGACGCCCGGTCGCTGCTCGCGCACCTCGCGGCCGCCTCGCCGGAGGCGGATCTCGACGACATCGACCTGCGGGCGTTGCGGTCCTGGCTGTCCGCGCAGGCATCGGCGGGGGTGGCGCGCACCACCCTGGCTCGCCGAACCGCTGCCGCCCGCACGTTCACCTCCTGGCTGACCCGCACCCGCCGGATCCCCCGCGATCCCGGCGTCCGGCTCGTCGCGCCCAAGGCGCACCGCACCCTGCCTGCCGTGTTGCGCCAGGGTCAGGCGGCGGAGGCCATGCAGGCCGCGGAATCCGGTGCGGCGCAGCTCGAACCGATCGCGGTCCGGGACCGGCTGATCGTGGAGTTGCTGTACGCCAGCGGAATCCGGGTCGGGGAGCTGTGCGGCCTCGACCTCGACGACGTCGACCTCGAACGCCGGGTGCTCCGGGTGCTGGGCAAGGGCAACAAGCAGCGCTCGGTGCCGTTCGGGGGACCGGCGGCCGCCGCCGTCGACGCCTGGCTGACGTCGGGACGCCCCGCGCTGGTGAACGAGCGCTCCGGCCGGGCGCTGCTGCTCGGCCGGCGCGGTGGCCGGATCGATCAGCGGCAGGCCAGGAGCGTCGTGCACGAGGTCCTCGAGGCGGTGCCCGGCGCGCCGAGCCTCGGTCCGCACGGGCTGCGGCACTCGGCGGCGACGCACCTGCTCGAGGGCGGTGCCGACCTGCGGGTGGTGCAGGAGTTGCTCGGGCACAGCAGCCTGGCCACCACGCAGCTCTACACCCACGTGTCGGTTGCGCGGCTGCGGGCCGTGCACGACCAGGCGCACCCTCGCGCCTGACGGCCGCTACCGCTTCGCGTAGTCGGCGAACCCCTGCCAGTCCACCAGGACGCAGGCCTCGTCGCCGACCACCCACGCGTCGTGGCCGGGCGGGGCGATCATGACGTCGCCGGGACCGAACTCCTGCCGTTCGCCGTCGTCCATCACCACGACCATGCGTCCGGAGACGCAGTAGCCCACGTGGGCCGCCTGGCAGCTGTCGGTTTTCGCGATCGGCTTGACGTGATCGGACCACTTCCAGCCGGGTTCGAATACTCCGCGGCCGACCGAACCGCCGTCGAGGTCGACCAGGTCGATCTTGCCCTTGCCGTCCTCGAACGGGCGGGTCTCCTCGGGTGAATCGAAACTCTTGCGAACCAATCCGGACATGGCCTGCCTCCTGTGGTTGCCTACCTCCGATGCTTCTCCCCGGCAGGGGGCGATGTCCAGGCTCCACTTGGTAGCCTCGCCCAGACTGCTGCGGGTCGAACCCGCAGATCTGCCACACATTCGGGGAATTGTGAACCGCGATCATTCGACGCCGGCCTGGCTGCAGGGAGCCGCCGCGCCCGCGGAGGAGCCGATCTGGACGGATCGGAGTGCGCCGCGCACCGCAGTGTCCGCGTGGTCGCCGGCTGCGCCACCCGCGCCCCCTGATCCCGGCGCCCCGGAGGGAGCGTGGACCGGGCCCAACCGCGCCGTCGAACCCGACTGGGCGCAGCCCGGACCCGCCCCGGTCGAGCCGACCTGGACCGAGCCGATCCGCCCACCGGCGCCGCCCCACCAGCCCACCAACCGGGACCTTGTCGCCGGGGCGCTGCTCAAGCGGCCGCGACGTGCCCCCGACGCCGGCTGGCGCGCGGCCGTGCACCGCATCTCCGGCGGGGTCATCAACCCCGGTCAGTCCGGCGAGGAACTGCGACAGCAGGCGCTGGTCGAGCGGATCAACCAGCCGATCCGAGGGGACTACCGGATCGCATTCCTCTCGCTCAAGGGCGGAGTCGGCAAGACCACCACCACGGTCGGGCTCGGTTCGACCTTCGCCTCGCTGCGCGGGGACCAGGTGATCGCGGTGGACGCGAACCCGGACATGGGCACCCTGGCGACCCGGGTTCCGGTGCAGACCGCCTCGACGGTGCGTGATCTGCTCGCCGACGCGCCGAACCTCCACCGTTACTCCGATGTGCGCAGGCACACGTCCCAGGCGGAGAGCCGGCTGGAGGTGCTGGCCAGCGAGCAGGACCCGGCCATGTCGGAGGCGTTCAGCGAGGCCGACTATCGGTCGGTCATCGACATCCTGCAGGTGTACTACAACATCATCCTCACCGACTGCGGCACCGGAATCATGCACTCGGCGATGAACGGCGTTCTGCAGCTTGCCAATTCGCTCGTGCTGGTGAGCTCGCCCGCGATCGACGGGGCCCGCAGCGCCGCGGCCACCCTGGACTGGCTGCAGCACCACGGCTACGGGCACCTGGTCGAACGGACGGTCGTGGTGATCAGTTCCGCCCGGCCGGGCGCGTCGACGATCGATCTCGACGAGCTGAGCAGGCACTTCCTCGCCCGGTGCCGGGCCGTGCAGGTCGTGCCCTTCGACGAGCACCTCGCCGAGGGCGCCGAGATCGACCTGAACCTGCTCCGGCCCGCCACCCGCAGGGCCTTCGTCGAGCTCGCGGCGATGGTCGCCGACGACTTCCCGGCCTCCTCGGGCAGGCACGCCGTCGCCGAGTGGAGCTAATTTCGCCTGCCCGCCGCGCCCAGTGGCTTGAGCCGGACCGGCGCCGAGCGCACCAGGCCGAGCGGGTCGAGGTACTCACGGCCCCGCCGCAGTCCCCAGTGCAGGCACGTCCCGCACCCCGGATGTCCCGGCTCCAGGGTGCCGAGCGGCGTCCCGCGCCCAACCCGCCCGCCGACGGTGACCGCCGCGCGGACCGGCTCGTAGGTGGTCCGCAGCCCGCCCGGGTGATCGATCGAGACCACCGGCTTGCCCGCCACCACGCCCGCGAACGCCACCACCCCCTCGCCCGCCGCGAGCACCGCCTGGCCGGGGCTGCCGACCAGGTCGACGCCGCGGTGCCCGGGCAACCAGTCGTGTTCGGGTGGGTCGAAGGCCCGCGTGAGCGCCGGGCGCGGACGTAGCGGCCAGGAGTAGCCGTCGGGCGCGGCCGTGCTCGGCGCCGGACCGCCGAGCAGGACGATCGCGCACAATCCGAGAACGGTCAGGATCCGCATCTCTCCACCCTGGGCCACGCCGGGTCGTGGTCGGGGCCGCGTCGGGCCACCTGTGGATGACCGATCGGCTGTCCACAGCGCCGGTTATGACCTGCTGGTGTCAGCCCGTACACTGTCCATGCGGTCTGTGCTCGCACAGTCCGACTTCGCGCGCCCGCGCATGAACAACGGCCTCCGGCTGGTCCTGCACTTGTGCAGGTCCGGGGGCTGGCGGGCGCCAGGGCAGGGATCACCGATCGCCTGCGTCAACCGGCTATGAAAGAGGTACACAGCCATGGCTGTCGTAACCATGAAGCAGATGCTCGACAGTGGTACCCACTTCGGGCACCAGACCCGTCGCTGGAACCCGAAGATGAAGCGTTTCATCCTCACGGACCGCAACGGCATCTACATCATCGACCTGCAGCAGACCCTCACGTACATCGACAAGGCGTACGAGTTCGTCAAGGAGACCGTTGCCCACGGCGGCACCGTCCTCTTCGTCGGCACCAAGAAGCAGGCGCAGGAGTCCATCGCCGAAGAGGCGACCCGCGTGGGCATGCCCTACGTGAACCAGCGCTGGCTCGGCGGCATGCTGACCAACTTCACCACCGTCCACAAGCGTCTGCTGCGTCTCAAGGATCTCGAGGCGATGGAGCAGACCGGTGGCTTCGAGGGTCGCACCAAGAAGGAAATCCTCATGCTCACGCGTGAGATGACCAAGCTCGACCGCACCCTCGGTGGTATCCGGGACATGGCCAAGGTCCCGTCGGCCATCTGGGTCGTCGACACCAACAAGGAGCACCTCGCGGTCTCCGAGGCCCGCAAGCTGAACATCCCGGTCATCGCGATCCTGGACACCAACTGCGATCCCGACCTGGTCGACTACCCGATCCCGGGTAACGACGACGCGATCCGCTCCGCCGCTCTGCTGACCAAGGTCGTCGCCTCCGCGGTGGCCGAGGGCCTGCAGGCCCGCGCGGGCCGCGGTTCCGCGGACGACGCGAAGCCCGAGGCCGGCGCCGAGCCGCTCGCCGAGTGGGAGCAGGAGCTGCTCTCGCAGGCCGCCCCCGCCGCCGAGGCGGAGGCAGCAGCCGAGGCTCCCGCAGCCGAGGCGACCGAGGCTCCCGCAGCCGAGGCCCCGCAGGCCTAGTGACTCGGCCCTGACCTTCCAAGGTCAGGGCCGCTTCACTTCCATGCTCCACCCCAGGCATCGAATCTCACTCAAGGAGGCTCGCCCCCAATGGCGAACTACACCGCCGCTGACGTGAAGCGGCTCCGCGAGCTCACCGGCTCCGGAATGATGGATTGCAAGAACGCGCTTGCCGAGACGGACGGCGACTTCGACAAGGCCGTCGAGCTGCTCCGCATCAAGGGCGCCAAGGACGTGGGCAAGCGCGCCGAGCGCACCACGGCCGAGGGCCTGGTCGTCGCCAAGGACGGCGTCATGGTCGAGCTCAACTGCGAGACCGACTTCGTCGCCAAGAACGCCGAGTTCCAGGAGCTCGCGGACAAGGTCGTCACCGCGGCCGCTGCGGCCAAGCCTGCCGACCTCGACGCACTCAAGGCCGCCTCTGCGGGCGACCAGACCGCTGACGAGCTCGTCGCGGCGCTGTCCGCGAAGATCGGCGAGAAGCTCGAGCTGCGTCGCGTCGTCGCGTTCGACGGCCCGGTCGCGACCTACCTGCACAAGCGCAGTGCGGATCTGCCGCCCGCCGTCGGCGTCCTGGTCGAGTACCAGGGCGAGGGCGACGCCGCTGCTGAGGCCGCTCGCGCCGCCGCCATGCAGGTCGCCGCGCTCAAGGCGAAGTACGTCACCCGTGACGAGGTCCCCGCGGAGATCGTCGAGGCCGAGCGCCGCGTCGCCGAGGAGACCGCCAAGGAGGAGGGCAAGCCCGAGGCTGCGCTCCCCAAGATCGTCGAGGGCCGTGTCAACGGCTTCTTCAAGGACGTCGTGCTCACCGAGCAGTCCTCCGTCACCGACTCGAAGAAGACCGTCAAGGCCCTTCTCGACGAGGCCGGCGTGACCATCACCCGCTTCGCGCGGTTCGAGGTCGGCGCCAGCTAGACGGCACCAGCTCCACCGAAAGGCCCCGCCCCGGTTTCCGGGTGCGGGGCCTTTCTGCGTGTGCCGCGCGCGTCGTCGGCCCCGGGCGCCGTTCGCGGGGGCGGATAAGGCAGGATGGAGTGGTCATCTGTGGCCAGAACACCGGGTGGCCTATTCATGCTGGCCACACACCGCCCAGCGCGGCACCGACGATCGAGGAGAGCCATGACCGAACCCGCACCGACCGATTCCGCGCCCCGACGGGACGGCTTCAAGCGCGTCCTCCTCAAGCTCGGTGGCGAGATGTTCGGTGGTGGCGAGGTCGGCCTTGACCCCGACGTGGTGCAGACCGTGGCGGAGCAGATCGCCGATGTCGTCAACTCCGGCGTGCAGGTCGCGGTCGTCATCGGCGGCGGCAACTTCTTCCGCGGCGCCGAGCTGCAGCAGCGCGGCATGGACCGGTCCCGGTCCGACTACATGGGCATGCTCGGTACCGTGATGAACTGCCTTGCGCTGCAGGACTTCCTCGAGAAGCAGGGCGTAGCCACCCGCGTGCAGACGGCCATCACCATGGGCCAGGTCGCCGAGCCGTACCTGCCGCTGCGGGCGCGCAGGCACCTCGAGAAGGGCCGCGTCGTCATCTTCGGCGCAGGCATGGGCATGCCGTACTTCTCCACCGACACGACGGCCGCGCAGCGCGCACTCGAGATCGGGGCCGAGGTCGTGCTGATGGCCAAGGCCGTCGACGGCGTCTACACCGCGGATCCGCGGGAGGACCCGGACGCGACCATGTACACCGACATCACCCACCGCGAGGTGATCGAACAGGGACTGAAGGTGGCCGACGCCACCGCGTTCAGCCTGTGCATGGACAACCAGATGCCGATGCTGGTGTTCAACCTGCTCACCGAGGGGAACATCGCGCGCGCGGTGGCCGGTGAGAAGATCGGAACACTCGTCAAGTCATGAACCATCCCACCGCACCCGCCGAGCCTGGAGGAACACCGTGATTGATGAAGCTCTCTTCGACGCCGAGGAGAAGATGGAGAAGGCCGTCGCGGTGGCCAAGGAGGACCTCGGCGGGATCCGCACCGGCCGGGCGAACCCGGGCATGTTCAACCGGATCGCGATCGAGTACTACGGATCGATCACGCCGATCACCCAGCTGGCGAGCATCAACGTGCCCGAGGCCCGGATGGTCATCATCAAGCCTTACGAGGCCGCGCAGCTCGGACCGATCGAGACCGCGATCCGCAACTCGGACCTGGGGCTCAACCCCAGCAACGACGGCAGCATCATCCGCATCTCGGTGCCGCAGCTGACCGAGGAGCGCCGCCGCGAGTTCGTCAAGCAGGCGAAGGGCAAGGGCGAGGACGCCAAGGTCTCCATCCGCAACGTCCGCCGCAAGGCTATGGACGAGCTCTCGCGCATCCAGAAGGACGGCGACGCGGGCGAGGACGAGGTCGGGCGCGCCGAGAAGGAGCTCGACAAGACCACCGCCAAGTATGTGGCGCACATCGACGAACTTGTGAAGCACAAGGAAGCTGAATTGCTGGAGGTTTAGTGTCAACCGAAGGCTCGGCGCCCCAGGGCGCCGCCGCGGCCGTGAACGCCAAGGCAGGTCGTGACCTGCCCGCGGCGATCGCGGTCGGCGTTGGACTCGGGGCGATGCTCGTCGTCGCGCTGCTCTACGTCCCGAACCTGTTCTTCGCCATCGTGGCGGCCGCGATGGCCGTCGCGACCTGGGAGGTCACCAAGCGGCTGCGCGAGGGCGGTATCGCGGTCCCGTTCATCCCGCTGCTGCTCGGTGGGCAGGCCACGATCTGGCTGGGCTGGCCGTACGGCACCACCGGCGTGCTCGGCGGGTTCGCAGGCACGGTGCTCGCCTGCATGCTGTGGCGCCTGCTGCAGGGCGGGCTGAAGGCCACCCCGCAGAACTTCCTCCGCGACACCGGTGTCGCGGTCTTCGTGGCCGCGTGGATCCCGCTGCTGGCCTCGTTCGCGACGCTGATGGTGCGTCAGGAGGACGGCCCGGGACGGATCTTCTGCCTGATCATCGGGGTGGTGTGCTCCGACGTCGGCGGCTACGCGGCGGGCGTGCTGTTCGGTAAGCACCCGATGGTGCCCGCGATCAGCCCGAAGAAGTCCTGGGAGGGCTTCGCCGGGTCCCTGGTCTTCTGCGTCATCGGCTCGGTCCTCACCGTCACCCTCATCCTCGATGCCGACGCGGTGGTCGGCGTCGTGCTCGGCGTCGTGCTGGTCCTGGTGGCCACCACCGGCGACCTGATCGAGTCGCAGGTCAAGCGCGAACTCGGCATCAAGGACATGGGCACGCTGCTGCCAGGGCACGGCGGGATCATGGACCGGCTGGACTCGCTGCTGCCGTCCGCGTTCGTCACCTGGCTGGTGTTCACCGCGCTGCTGTGACCGTGCGAGCGCAGTCGTGACGGCACCGATCCCGAGCCCCAACATCTGGCACTGGCCGGACGTCTACGAGGTGGAGAACCGCGCCCAGGACGTGGACGGCGCCGTGTTCGGGGAGCTGCGGCGGGTCGCCGACTGGGCCGGGCGCGACGTGCTGGACCTCGGCTGCGGCACCGGGTTCCACCTGCCGGTGTTCGCGGCGGGGGCCCGGACGGTGGTGGGCGTCGAGCCGCACCCCCCGCTGGTCGACCGGGCGCGCAGGCGCACGGCGGGACTCGACACCGTCACGGTGCTGGCCGGCTCCGCCGAGCGGATCCCGCTGCCCGAGAACTCCGTTGACGTCGTGCACGCGCGGACCGCGTACTTCTTCGGCGCGGGCTGCGGGCCAGGCATCACCGAATCCATGCGGGTCCTGCGGCCCGGGGAGTGCTCGCGGTCGTCGACCTGGACGCCACGGTCGGCCCGTACGGCGAGTGGATGCGCGCGGACCTGCCGCACTACGACCCGGCCGGGGTCGAGTCGTTCTTCGCCGCACAGGGATTCGAGCTCTCCCGGGTGCGGACCCGGTGGGAGTTCGACAGCAGGGAGGCCCTGCGCGCCGTGCTGGGGATCGAGTTCAGCGGCAAGATCGCCCAGCGTGCCTACGCGCAGACCCCGGGACTGGCACTCGAGGTCGGCTACCGGATCCACACCAGGCGCGCGCCCGTCGGGCTGCTGTATTGAGTCGTTCCTCCCGCCCGTGACCGCTGGGCGAGGGCATGATGGCCTGATGGCTGAGCTGACCGACTACCTGGCCACGCTCGACGAGCCCGAGCGGTTGTTGCTCGACGGCATCCGGGTGCGCGCGCTGGAACTGGCCCCCGACGCGACCGAGGGCGTGAGCTACGGCATGCCGGCGTTGCGCTACCGGGACAAGCCGCTGCTCGCCGTGCGCGCCGCCGCCACGCACCTGTCGGTGTTCCCGTTCAGCGCGGCGGTCGTCGAGGCGGTCGCGCCCGAGCTGGGCGGCTACTCGCTGTCGAAGGGCACCATCAGGTTCAGCGCGGACCGGCCGCTGCCGCCGCAGGTGCTCACCCGCATCATCGCCCTGCGCCGCGAGGAGATCGACGCAGCGCGCTGACCGGTTCGCCACCCCGACCGACCCACCACCAACGAGCTGTGAGGGCCACGCCGGGAGATTCCCCGGTGTGACCCTGACAGCTCGTGGATGGTTCAGAGGCGACGCTCGCGGCGGTAGAGCGAGCGCGCCCACGCGTATCCGGCGACGCCGATCGCGACGGTCCAGCCGACGGCCTGCGCAACCACCGCGCCCTCTAGGCCCGCGCCGCCTGCGAGCAGCCCGCGCACGGTCTCGATGATCGGCGTGAACGGCTGGTACTCGGCGAACCAGCGCACCGCCGTCGGCATGGTCTCGACCGGCACGAACCCGCTACCCAGGAACGGCAGCAGCAGCAGGATCATCGGGGTGTTGCTGGCCGTCTCCACGCTCCGAGCGTTCAGCCCCATGGCGACGCACAGCCAGCTGAGGGCCAGCCCCAGCAGCACGAACAGACCCAGCAGCGCGGCCCAGTCGAGCACGTCGGCGTCGGGACGGTAGCCCATCGCGAGTGCCGCGCCGAGCACGAGGACGAGCGCTGCCAGCGACTGGAGCACGGTGCCGAGCACCTGCCCGGAGAGCACGGACCCCGGTGAGATCGCCATGGTCTTGAACCGCGCCATGATCCCGCTTGCGGCGTCCATGGCGGCGCTGATGGCCACGGACTGTCCCGCGCCCACGATCGTGAGGATGAACAGGGTCGGCGTGATGTAGTCCAGGTACGCCGCCCGCCCGTCGGCACCGGGGGCGACCCCGGGCATGACGCCTGCGCCGAGGGCGCCGCCGAAGATGTACACGAACAGCACCAGCATCACCAGCGGACCGGCGACGAGGAACATGGTGAGCCCTGGGTAGCGAACCGCGCGTAGGAGGTTGCGGCGCAGCATCGTGAGGACATCCGTCGCCGGGCGCGAGCGCACTGTGGTGGCGGGAGCGGTGGTGGCGATGGCGGTCATCGGACGTTCTCCTTGGTGGCGGCGGGGTCGTTCTCGGTCTCGGTGGGCGGCTCGGTGAGGGCGAGGAATACGTCGTCGAGTGAGCCGGTGTCGTGCGCGGCCTTGAGCTCCTCGGGGGTGCCCTCGGCGACGATGCGGCCTTCGTTCAGGACGGCGACCGAGTCGGCGAGCTTGTCGGCCTCCTCGAGGTACTGCGTGGTGAGCAGGATCGTGGTGCCCGCGGCGACGAGCGTCCGCACCTCGTCCCACAGGACACGGCGGCTGCGCGGGTCGAGGCCCGTCGTCGGCTCGTCGAGGAATACGACGGACGGTGCACCGACGAGTGTCATCGCGAGGTCGAGCTTGCGCTTCATGCCGCCGGAGAAGGTCGCCACGGGCTTGCGTGCGGCGTCGGCGAGGCCGAAGCGCTCGAGCAGTTCGGCGATCCGGCGGCGCCCCTCGGCGCGGCCGAGGTGGTTGAGGTCGGCCATGAGCCGCAGGTTCTCGGTGGCGTTGAGCAGCTCGTCGACGGCGGTGATCTGGCCGGTCACGCCGATCGACGCGCGCACCGCCTCGGGCTCACGCGCCACGTCGTGGCCCGCGACGCGGACCGTGCCTGCGTCGGCGGCAAGCAGGGTGGACATGACGCCGACGGCAGTGGTCTTGCCCGCCCCGTTGGGGCCGAGCAGTGCGGTCACGGTGCCGGCAGGCACGACCAGGTCGACGCCGTCGAGCACGAGCTGCTCGCCCGCCTTCGACCGGTAGGACTTGCGCAGGCCGGCGACCTCGATCGCGGGACCGCGGACGGTGGTGGTCATGGGTTCTCCTTCGATGGTGGGTTGTTGGGCTGGGGTCAGGCGTGCGGACGTCGGACGACGATGTCGCCGTAGCTGCTGCCTGCGCGTACCTCGACGGTCAGGTCGTTCTCGTCGGGGCCCGTGGCGTCGTGCAGGAGGTTGCGGACCTTGCCGTGCTGCGCGGTGGCGTCGAGCCAGGCGGCGGTGCCCTCGGGCACCCCGACCTCGATCGCGCCGGTCGAGCTCTCCAGCTGGACGCGGCCGGCGATGGCCTGCTCGATGCGGATGTTTCCGTGCGCGGACCGGGCGGTGGTGTCGCCGAGCGACCGCTCGATCGAGATGGGCCCGTTGGCACCGTTCACGCGCAGGACCCCGGTGGACTCGCCGATTTCGGTGGGACCGTTCGGGTTCTTGATGCTGGCGTCCCCGTCGAGTTCGCGGATGCGTACGCCGCCTGCGGTGACGACGATCTCGGTGGAACCGAGGGCGCGTCCCACGACGACGGAGCCCGCCGTCGCGCGGAGGTCGAGCCGGCCTGCCTCGTCGATCCGGACGTCGCCTGCGCGGCTCGTGAACGAGCAGGCGCCGAGCCGACCCTGGGCGAACACGGGGCCCAGCGCGCTGCCCTGCAGGGCGGAGCCGGTCGGGAGCTCGATCGTGACGTCGACGGCGGACTTGGTGAGGTACTTCCACCTGGTGCTCGTCTGCACGGTGAGGGTGCCGTCGTGGAAGTCGATGCGGGTCTCCTCGGCGGCCTTGACATCTCCGGACTTGCTCGGGTCGTTGGGGCGGACGGTGACCACGGTGTCGGTGCGATCGCTCGCGACGAGGTTAACGGCGCCTGCGGCGATGTCGACGGCGACGGTGATCGATTCTGGGGTCGCGAAAGTAGGCATGGTGAGTCCTCGGGGTGTGGTGTCGGCCCCTGGGTGCGGGGCGCGGGTGTGGGGTTCGGGGTTCGGGGTGGTGGGTCAGCGCACCCAGCCGGTCAGCCGACCGGGGGTGCTGGAGGTGCGCGCTGTCGCGCGGGACGGTGCGGCGGGCTGAACAGCGGCAGCGACCGCGCGGACGAGCCACGTGTTGAGGGATACGCCCTCACGGGCCGCCGCCGCCTCGACCTGGGCCTTGAGCTGGTCGGGGAGACGGAGGGTGGTGCGGGACGTGCTGACGTCGTCGGGGTCGAGGGCCGCGGGCTGCGCGGGCTCCGCCGTCACGGGCTCCGCGTTCTCGAATGCCGAGGCCGGGGCGGGGGTGACGACGAACTCCGGGTCGCGGCCCTGGAGGCGCACGTCGACGGACCCGGGGGCGAGCTCGGCCGTGATCTCGTTCGCGGCTGTCGAGAGTGCCTCGAGCAGCACGAGCCGGACGGCGGCGTCGAGCGGGGCGGTCAGGCGGTCGGCGAGCTCGCGTGCCTCGTCGCCGCCGGCTGCGGCTGCGGTGGCGAGCTGGTGCTGAAGCTCGTCGACGTATCTTGTCAGGTTCATGACACCACTATGACACCACTCGGGTGTCAGCGCAAGGGGTGGGGTGTCACTTCTGGTGGCACGGTGGTGTCAAAGTGGTGCTGAATCAGGGAATGTGCAGGTCACCGCGTTCTGATGCTCATGCGAGAAAGTCCGGAGATGCGACACGATGGGGCGATCTCGGGGAGTTTCGGGCATGACGACGGTGCCGGCGGCCGCTACGACACCACGGGTTGTCGCCACGACACCACTGGCAGTCTCGCCGACACCACCAAATACGGCCCAGGCCCCGTGATCGGGACCTGGGCCGTGTTCGGCGAATCGCGAGCCGGGCCTAGTCCAGGCCGAACGACCTGGCGAGGTCCGCAACCTTCTTCGCCTTGGCCAGGCGCGGCAGGTCGCTGCCGTCACGCACGCGTTCGCCGTTCTCGCCGAGCTCGGCGATCACATCCCGCGCCCAGACGACATCGTCCGGGCTCGGGCTCAGCGCCCGATTGACCGCGAGGGCCTGATCGGGGTGCATGCAGAGCTTGCCGGTCAGCCCCATGGACGCGGTCAGCGCCGAATCGCGTTGCAGGACGGTCTCGTTCGTGCTGATGGTCGGGCCGTCGATCGGTCCGGCGAGCCGGGCCGCGCGGCTGGCGACGACGAGGCGGGACCGCGGGTACGCCATCGCCATCGGGTCGTCGCTCATTCCGGTGTCGCGGCGGAAGTCGCCGCTGCCGAACGCGAGCCGGAACACCCCGTCCGCCCTGGCGATCTCGGGCGCGGCCTCCAGGCCCATCGCCGATTCGATCAACGCGAGGATGTGGGTGCCCTCGGGCAGCCGGTCCGCGGTCGCGTCGACCTGGTTGCCGCTCTCGGTCTTGGCGAGCATCACCCCGGCAAGGCCGGGCGCAGCCGCGAGGGCCGCGAGGTCGTCGGCCCAGTAGGGCGTGGTGGCGTCGTTGATCCGGACCCAGGCGCTGCCGCCGCGGTTGAGCCACTCGACCACTCGGGCGCGGGATGCGGGCTTGGCGGGCGGCGACACCGCGTCCTCGAGGTCGAGGATCACCGCGTCCACCCCGGATTCGGCGGCAGGCGTGAAGGCCTCAGGCTTGGTGGCAGGCACCAGAAGCCAGGACCGGGCGAGATCGGGTGGGGCGGCAACCCCTCGACGCTCC
Organism: Rhodococcus sp. MTM3W5.2; assembly: GCF_001984015.1. Classification (NCBI taxonomy): domain Bacteria; kingdom Bacillati; phylum Actinomycetota; class Actinomycetes; order Mycobacteriales; family Nocardiaceae; genus Rhodococcus; species Rhodococcus sp. MTM3W5.2. The sequence goes on from NZ_CP019572.1 coordinate 2,163,276, forward strand.
GCGTGAATGGTCACAGCAACTCCTCCGGTGATCGGGACGACGCCTTTCATCGTCCTCTCGCCGGGGATGCCGAGCCAGTTTGCGTAAGTAATGTGCGCAGCCACACAGGGCGGGTCAGCGGGTGGTGGATCTGGCCTTCTTCGCCACCCGGCGGATCTGCAGGATGCGGACGCCGCCCGCGAGGGCCATGATCAGCGCGCCCGCGATCGCGGCGAGCAGCAGGCTCACGCCGAGCGGCAGCGAGAACTCCCAGAAGAACAGTTGGAGCGCGACCTGGTCGAGGTTCTGCAGGATGAACACCAGCAGCAGGATCAGGACCAGGACCCCGATGACCAGACCGGTCCAGGTGGCCGCCGCCTTGGTGTGGCCCAGGCTGGTGTGCCGATCGACGGCCGCCTGGGCGGGGTCGACCGGCGGCGGGGCGGCAGGCCCCGGCCGGGTCGCAGCACGCGAGTCGTCGACCGGCTCGGGGGTGGTGTCCGGATCGGGTGCGTCGCTGGTGGCCATGGCCTGATCATTTCGCACCGGATGTGTGATTGCACGCGCATCGCGACGAGAATTCGCATGTCGCGGGTGCCGGATGGGACACTGAGCACACTATGGCCGTTTCAGTCCCGCTCGTGTTCAACGCTCCGCGTCGCGGCATGCCGCCGACGCACCTCGCCGACCTCGACTCCGAGGGCAGGAAGGCGGCCGTTCAGGAGCTGGGTCTGCCCGGGTTCCGGGCGGATCAGCTGGCCCGTCAGTACTACGGCCGGCTCGAGGCCGATCCAGAGAAGATGACGGACCTGCCCGCGTCGGTGCGCGAGAAGGTGGGCGAGGCGCTCTTCCCGACGCTGCTGACCGCGGTCAAGCACGTCGCATGCGACGACGGCACCACCCGTAAGACGCTGTGGAAGGCGAACGACGGCACGCTGCTCGAGAGCGTGCTCATGCGCTACCCGGACCGCGCGACGCTGTGCATCTCCAGCCAGGCCGGCTGCGGGATGGCGTGCCCGTTCTGCGCGACCGGCCAGGCCGGACTGACCAGGAACCTGTCCACCGCCGAGATCGTGGATCAGGTCCGCTCGGCGGCCGCGGCGATGCGGGACGGCGACGTCGCGGGCGGCGAGGGCCGGCTCTCGAACGTGGTCTTCATGGGCATGGGGGAGCCGCTCGCGAACTACAAGCGGGTGGTCGCCGCGGTGCGACGGATCACCTCGCCCGCGCCGGACGGCCTCGGGCTGTCGCAGCGCTCGGTGACCGTGTCGACCGTCGGGCTGGCGCCCGCCATCCGCAAGCTCGCCGACGAGGGCCTGTCGGTGACGCTCGCGGTGTCGCTGCACACCCCGGACGACGAGCTGCGCGACACCCTGGTCCCGGTCAACAACCGCTGGACGGTCGCCGAGGTGCTCGACGCCGCCAAGTACTACGCCGACCAGACCGGTCGCCGGGTGTCGATCGAGTACGCGCTGATCCGCGACATCAACGACCAGCCGTGGCGCGCCGACATGCTCGGCAAGAAGCTGCACAAGGCGCTTGGCTCTCGGGTGCACGTGAACCTGATCCCGTTGAACCCGACACCGGGCAGTAAGTGGGACGCGAGCCCCAAGGACGTCGAGCGCGAGTTCGTGCGCCGGGTCATCGCGCAGGGCGTGTCGTGCACCGTCCGCGACACACGCGGCCAGGAGATCGCCGCCGCCTGTGGGCAGCTCGCCGCCGAGAACTGACCTGCCGGATTTCTCTCACATTCTGTGAGCCGATTGCCGGGAATCTGCCATTGCGGCAGGTTTTCGTGCGATCAGTCCGAACAGCACAACGGCCGCGCGGCTCCGAGGGGAGCGGCGCGGCCGTTGTGGAAAGTTCTTGTCTACCGGGGCTTGCGGCGACGGATGATGTCGCGCACGAGCAGGAACACCATGCCCGCGGAAATACCGACGAGCCACAGGTCCTCGACCTTGCCCTCGTGGTTGCCGATCGTGTACACGAGCAGGAAGGCTGCGAAGAACCAGCCAAGGAAGCGGAACAGTCGCGGCGCCTCGCCGCTCCAGCCCCAGGCTGCGGACGGAACTTCTGCCGTGTCGACGTGTGCGGCGACGAGGGGCTCGTTCACGCTGGGATCCAGCTCGGTGGCCACGGTCGATCCTCCTGCTCGTACGGGTGTGCGTGTGCCTGCATATCGTGGCATACGACCGTGCGTCGTACCTAGCTGGGTCGGCGCGCCAGGGGAGCTCGCGTGAACGCGTCGAGGTAGCGGCGCGTGATCAACCGCTGCACCGCCCGATTCGCCGGGCCGCAGAGCCGGGCCAACGCGCCGCCGCCGGTCGAGAAGGCGTCGATGACCACCCGCACCCGGCCGTCGTCGCCGAGCTCGATGGCGAAGCGCTCCTCGCCGCGCTCGGGGTGCCCGGGCAGGGTGCCGTAGGCGAAGCCGGACCGCCGCGGCTCGTCGATCCGGTACACCACCCGGCACGGCGCCGCGACGGCCAGCGGCCCCGGTCCCAGCCGCAGGATCACGACGGCGCCCTCGACAGCCTCGTCGTCGGTGGACAGCACGCGCAGGCCTGCACGGCGGTGCATGTCCCAGTGCAGCAGTACGCGTTTCGCCCGCTCGAAGTCCTCGGCGCCGACGCCGATCACGGCGCTCTGGTGCACGTGGTGGTACCCGTCGGGCAGGACGGCGCGGGTGCCGCCGACCTCGGGGTAGGTCAGCCGTGCGGTCCGCAGCCTGGCGAGATCCATGACCGCCATCCTGTCAGGGTGGCCGGGCGACGGCCTGAACCGTACGGTGTACTACATGACGATTCTGGTGACCGGATCCACCGCGAACATCGGCCGACTGGTTGTCGACCACCTCCTGGCGGCCGGCGCAACCGATGTGCGGGCCCTGACGAACAACCCGCGCAAGGCGATGCTGCCGAGTGGCGTCGAGGTCGCCGAGGGCTACCTGCGCAGGCCCGAGTCGCTGCCTGCCGCCTTCGAGGGAGTCGAAAGGATGTACCTGGCGCCGACCCCGGACACCGTCGAGGAGGTCGTCTCGCTGGCCCGCGAGGCCGGGATCCGGCACATCGTGGACCTGTCCGGGGAGCACGAATCGTGGTGGGGCACGGTCACCTCGGCCGTCGAGCGGTCCGGGATCGCCTGGACACACCTGTGGGCGGGGGAGTTCCTCGAGAACGACCTCGTCTGGGGCGACCAGGTGCGGCGCACCGGACAGGTGCGCGACCCGTACCCCGATGTGGTCAGCGCGCCGATCGCGATGGACGACATCGCCAGGGTCGCGGCCTCCGTGCTGCTCGGCAGCGGGCACGAGGGCAGCACCTACGAGCTGACCGGGCCGGAGGCCCACTCGCGCGCCGAGCGGGTGCACGAGCTCGGCGCGGTGCTGGGGCTGCCCGTGGAGTACGTCCGGGTGCCGGTCGAGGAGGCCGTCGAGATCCTCGAGCCGGTCATGGGTGTGAATGCCCGGTTCTACCTCGAGACCGCCGTCGCGTCGCTGGTCGGTGCGCCGCAGCGGGCGACCGCCACGGTCGCGGAGGTCACCGGACGCCCGGCCACGACCTTCGCGCAGTGGGCCGCGGCCAACGCCGACACCTTCCGTTAGGCAGCGCGTAGGAGTCCTGTCAGCTTCTTCTCAGGTGTCGTCGTGAAGAATGGACGGGTGGCAGAACCTACGCGCGTGCTCCTGCTCGGCAGCACCGGATCAATCGGCACCCAGGCCCTCGAGGTCATCGCGGCCAATCCCGACAAGTTTACCGTCGTCGGTCTGGCCGCGGGCGGCGGCAACATCGACCTGCTGGCCCGCCAGATCCGCGAGACCGGGGTGAGTGCGGTCGCGGTCGCCGACCCCGAGGCCGCCGCCCGTCTCGACGGCCCCACCCTCAGCGGCCCCGGCGCCGTCACCGAACTGGTCCGCACCACCGAGGCGGACGTGGTGCTCAACGCGCTCGTCGGATCCCTCGGTCTGGAGCCGACGCTCGCGGCCCTCGAATCCGGCGCCCGACTGGCGCTGGCGAACAAGGAGTCGCTCGTCGCGGGCGGTCCGCTGGTCACCGCCGCGGCGGCGCCAGGGCAGATCGTGCCTGTGGACTCCGAGCACTCGGCGCTGGCGCAGTGCCTGCGCGGCGGGCGCGCCGAGGAGGTGGACCGGCTGGTGCTGACCGCCTCGGGGGTCCGTTCCGCGGCTGGACCGCCGACGCCCTCGAGGCCGTCACCCCCGAGCAGGCAGGCGCGCACCCGACCTGGTCGATGGGCCCGATGAACACGCTCAACTCGGCGACCCTGGTCAACAAGGGCCTCGAGCTGATCGAGACCCATCTGCTGTTCGGCATCGACTACGACCGCATCGACGTCACGGTGCACCCGCAGTCGATCGTGCACTCGATGGCCACCTTCACCGACGGCTCCACCCTCGCCCAGGCCAGCCCGCCGGACATGAAGCTGCCGATCGCGCTGGCCCTCGGCTGGCCGGACCGGGTGCCAGGCGCCGCCTCGGCCTGCGACTTCTCCACCGCATCGACCTGGACGTTCGAGCCGCTCGACTCGTCGGTGTTCCCGGCCGTCGACCTGGCAAGGGCGGCAGGCAAGGCAGGCGGCTGCCTGACCGCGGTCTACAACGCGGCCAACGAGGTCGCCGCGCAGGCGTTCCTCGACGGGACCGTCCGGTTCCCGGCGATCGTGCGCACCGTCGAACGCGTTCTCGCTGGTGGCGACGAGTGGTCCGCGCCACCGGCTACCGTGGAGGATGTGCTCGCCGCCGACGGGTGGGCGCGCGCACGGGCACACGAGCTCGTCAAGCAGGAGGACTAGAGCCGCATGGTGTTCGTCATAGGTGTGGTGCTGTTCGCGTTGGGCATCACGGTCTCCATCGCTCTGCACGAGGCCGGCCACATGTGGACCGCCCGCGCGCTGGGGATGAAGGTCCGCCGCTACTACATCGGCTTCGGGCCGAAGATCTTCTCCTTCCGCCGCGGCGAGACGGAGTACGGCCTCAAGGCGATCCCCGCGGGTGGCTTCTGCGACATCGCGGGCATGACCCAGCACGACGAGCTCGCGCCCGACGAGGTCGACCGTGCGATGTACAAGCAGAAGACGTGGAAGCGCCTGGTCGTCATGTCCGGCGGCATCGCGATGAACTTCATCTTCGGCTTCGTGCTCGTCTACATCCAGGCCGTCGGTTGGGGGCTGCCGAACACCGAGACCAGGGCCGTCGTCGAGGGCGTCACCTGCGTGGCGCCGACGCAGAGCGGCAAGGACGGCGACTACGCGCTCGCGGACTGCACTGGCGAGGGGCCCGCGCAGCAGGCGGGCATCCTGCCCGGCGACGTGGTCGTCGCGGTCAACGGGACGCCGACCTCGACCTTCGGTGACGTCGTCAAGGCGACGCAGCCGCTCTCGGGCACCGCGGAGTTCACCGTCGACAGGGACGGTGAGACCCAGGTGGTCGACGTGCAGGTGCAGCAGGCGCAGCGCTGGGTCAACAACCCGGACTCCACCAACAGCAACCCGCTCCCGCCCGTCTCCCGCGACGTCGGCGCGATCGGCATCAAGGCGCCGCCGACGTTCCTCGAGTACTCGGCGCTCTCCGCCATCCCCGGCAGTTTCGTCTACACCGGCGATGTCTTCGTCCGCAGCGTGGATGCGCTGGTCCAGATGCCGTCGAAGGTCGCGGACCTGTGGACCGCCGTCACCGGCGGCGAACGCGACATCGAGACCCCGATCAGTGTCGTCGGCGCCTCCGTCATCGGCGGTCAGATGGCCGAACGCGGTTACATCGACCTGTTCATCGGGTTGCTGGCGACGCTGAACTTCTTCCTCGGCATCTTCAACCTGCTGCCGCTGCTCCCGCTCGACGGCGGGCACATGGCGGTGACCATCTACGAGAAGATCCGCGACTCGATCCGCGCGCGCCGCGGTCTGCCCGCGGGCGGACCCGTCAACTACATGAAGCTGATGCCGATCACCTACGTGGTCATCGCGTTGGGCGGCGCGTACATGCTGCTCACGCTGACCGCGGACATCGTCAACCCGATCAAGATCTTCTAGTGCTCGCTAAACTTGTCCTGACGCTACGAAAGAAGGCATCCACGTGACCAGCCCCGTCGGATTGGGCATGCCCGAAGGCCCGGCCGCCGTCCTCGCGCCGCGCCGCAAGACCCGACAGCTCCAGGTCGGATCCGTCGGGGTCGGCAGCGACTTCCCGGTGTCGGTGCAGTCGATGTGCACCACCAAGACGCACGACATCAACGCCACCCTCCAGCAGATCGCCGAGCTGACCGCGTCCGGATGCGACATCGTGCGGGTGGCCTGCCCCCGCCAGGAGGACGCCGACGCGCTGGCGACGATCGCGAAGAAGAGCCAGATCCCGGTCATCGCGGACATCCACTTCCAGCCGCGGTACATCTTCGCCGCCATCGACGCCGGGTGCGCGGCGGTGCGGGTCAACCCCGGCAACATCAAGGAGTTCGACGGCCGGGTCGCCGAGGTGGCCAAGGCCGCAGGCGACGCGGGCATCCCGATCCGGATCGGCGTCAACGCCGGCTCGCTCGACCCGCGCCTGATGCAGAAGTACGGCAAGGCCACCCCGGAGGCGCTCGTCGAGTCGGCGCTGTGGGAGGCCGGCCTGTTCGAGGAGCACGGCTTCGGCGACATCAAGATCTCGGTCAAGCACAACGACCCGGTGATCATGGTCGAGGCCTACCGCCAGCTCGCCGCGCAGTGCGACTACCCGCTGCACCTCGGGGTGACCGAGGCCGGGCCTGCGTTCCAGGGCACCATCAAGTCCGCGGTCGCGTTCGGCGCGCTGCTCTCGGAGGGCATCGGGGACACCATCCGGGTCTCGCTGTCCGCGCCGCCTGCCGAGGAGATCAAGGTCGGCACGCAGATCCTGCAGTCGCTGAACCTGCGCCCGCGCAAGCTGGAGATCGTGTCCTGCCCGTCCTGCGGGCGCGCCCAGGTGGACGTCTACACGCTCGCCGAGCAGGTGACCGCCGGCCTCGAGGGCATGGAGATCCCGCTGCGGGTGGCCGTGATGGGGTGTGTCGTCAACGGTCCCGGTGAGGCCCGCGAGGCCGACCTCGGCGTCGCATCCGGCAACGGAAAGGGTCAGATCTTCGTCAAGGGCAAGGTCATCAAGACGGTGCCCGAGGCGATGATCGTGGAGACGCTGATCGAGGAGGCGATGCGGATCGCCGAGGAGTTCGGCGAGGACCAATCTGCATCGGGTTCCCCGGTCGTTACCGTCAGCTGACGCTCGCACGTATCGTGGGATCACCAGACAATCCGAATCCCGACGACCCGACCCGGGGTGACTCGGTGCTCAAACTGCTCGGCGCCAGGCAGCTCGGTGCGCGCGACAGGGTGCATGTGCTGCGCGTGCTGGACGCCGACCCGATCGCCTCGTGCATGGTCGCGGCCCGGATCCAGGACCTCGGGATCGACCCGAGAGCGATAAACGGCGAGCTCTGGAGCAGGGGCGGCCCTGCCGAATCGCTGTGCTTCTCGGGCGCGAACATGGTTCCGCTGCGCGGCGACCTCGACGACCTGCGGGCCTTCGCGGATCGGGCGTGCCGCGGACCGCGGATGTGCTCGTCGGTGGTCGGCCGCAGCGAGCTGGCCTTGCCGTTGTGGGAGATGCTCGAGACCGACTGGGGGCCGGCGCGCGAGGTGCGCGCCGAGCAGCCGTTGCTCGCGCTGTCGGCGCCGCCCGTCGTCGCGCCGGATCCATACGTGCGTCCGGTACGGATGGATCAGCTCGAGCCGTATCTCACGGCCGCGATCGCGATGTTCATCGAGGAGGTCGGGGTGGACCCGCGCTCCAACGATGGTGGCCGCGGCTACCGGAGGCGGGTGGCGGGCCTGATCGCCGCGGGCCGGGCCTGGGCCAGGTTCGACGGCGAGGAGGTGACCTTCAAGGCGGAGGTCGGCTCGATGTCCGCGCAGGTCGGCCAGATCCAGGGTGTGTGGGTGCACCCGCAGTATCGGGGCCACGGTCTCGGCGCGGCCGGGACCGCCGCGGTGGCGGCGGCGGTGGTGGCGTCGGGCCGCACCGCGAGCCTCTACGTGAACAGCTTCAACCATCAGGCGCGGCGGACCTACCAGCGCATCGGGTTCACCCAGGTCGGCACCTTCTCGACGGTCCTCCTGGACTAGCGGCTTCCGCCGCCCGTGCGCGGGTCGTACCCCGATCGGGGTGAAAAGCGCGCACGGTGCGGGTGCCTTCCCGGTCTCGGCCGTGAGCCCACCTACGATGACAGGCGATGATCTCCACCGCCGCACCCCGCATCCTCTCCTCGCTCGTCGTCACGGGCGCGCTCGTGCTCGGCGCGGTCGCGTGCACCCCGAAACCGGACGGCCCCGAACCGGCCGCGCAGGAGTTTCTCGACGCCGTCGCCGATCGGGACACCGAGCGGGCCGCCGCACTGTCCGACAAGCCGGCGGACGCCCGCTCCGCGCTCGACTCCGCGTGGGAGGGACTGCAGGCCGAATCACTCACCGCGACGACCGATTCGGTCCGGGTGGACGGCGACACCGCGACCGTCGGCTACACCTACGAATGGCATCTGCCCAAGGACCGGGTGTGGACCTACTCCGGCGACCTGCAGATGGGCAGGCGTAACGGCGAGTGGGCGGTCCGTTGGAACGCCACCGACCTGCACCCGAAGCTCGGCGACACCCAGACGATGACGCTGCGGGCCACCCCGGCGCCGCGGGCCCGCGTGAACGAGCGGGCCGGCTCGGACGTGCTGGTGCCGGGGACCATCCAGCGGATCAAGTTCAACGCCAAGGAGTCCGGCAACCCCACCGCGGCCGCGACCGCGCTGGCGTCGGCGCTCGAGCCCTTCGACTCGACCCTCACCCCGCAGTCCATCGTGGAGTCGGCGACCTCGGTCAGCGGCGCCTACCTGGTGGCGAGCCTGCGGCAGGAGGACTACGACACGGTGGCCGCCGCCCTGAGCGGTGTGTCCGGGGTCTCGGTCACCGAGGAGGCGGACCTGGTCTCCACCGATCGCGACTTCGCCCCGACCTGATCGGTCAGGTCAAGAAGCGGGTCATCGACGAGGTGGACGGCAAGGCCGGCTGGAGCGTGGTCACCGTCAACAAGAACGGCGTGGACATCGATGTGCTCACCGAGACCAAACCCCAACCGGCGCCGTCCTTCTCCGTGAGCCTGGACCGGCCCATCCAGGTGGCCGCGCAGAACGCGGTCAACGCCAGGGCCGAGCAGGCGATGATGGTGGTGCTGCAGCCGTCCACCGGTGCGATCCTCGCGGTCGCGCAGAACAAGGCCGCCGACAAGGACGGCCCGGTCGCGACGACGGGCCTGTACCCGCCCGGCTCCACCTTCAAGATCGTCACCGCGGGCGCGGCGATCGACAACGGCCTCGCCCAGCCCGGCACCCCGGTCGGCTGCCCGGGACGAATCGTCATCGGGGAACGGTCGGTGCCCAACTACAACGAGTTCGCGTTGGGCACGGTGCCGATGAGCACCGCGTTCGCGCGCTCGTGCAACACCACCTTCGCCAAGCTGGCCAGCGAGATGGCGCCCGACGCCCTGACGGTGGCGGCCGCGCGCTACGGCATCGGGCCCGACTACGACGTGCCGGGCCTGCCGACGGATTCCGGATCCGTCCCGCCCGCACCGGAACTGGTGCAGCGCACCGAGGACGGTTTCGGGCAGGGCAAGGTCGTCGTGAGCACCTTCGGAATGGCGCTGGCGGCCGCGACGATCGCGAACGGGTCGACGCCGGTGCCGACGCTGATCTCGGGGAGGAGACCAAGATCGACGGCGCCCACCCGCCGATCAGCCCGGAGATGGTCGAGGGCCTGCGCGGGATGATGCGCGACGTGGTCACCAGTGGTACGGCCACCCGGATCGCCGACCAGGGCGAGATCTACGGCAAGACCGGTGAGGCCGAGGTCGACGGCGGCTCGCACGCGTGGTTCGTCGGGTATCGCGGCGACATCGCGTTCGCGACGTTGGTGGTCAGGGGCGGCAGTTCCGACAACGCGGTGGCCGTGACCCGGGACATGTTCGTGGCGTTGCCCGAGGGGTACTGAGGCGTCAGGCCGGCGACCCGGCCCGGTCGAGTCGCGCCGCGAGCCGGGTCCGCACCTCGGGCCAGTCCTCGGCGATGATCGAGAACAGCACGCTGTCCCGCACGGTGCCGTCTTCACGCCGGAAACTGCGGCGCAGCGTCCCCTCGTAGGTGGCGCCGAGGCGAGCGATGGCCTGCTGCGAACGGACATTGCGCACATCGGTCTTGAGTTGCACGCGCCCCACCGACAACTCCTCGAATGCGTAGCGCAGCAGGAGCGACTTGGCCTCGGGGTTGACGGCGCTGCTCCAGACCTCGGGCGTGTACAGGGTCATCCCGATCTCGAGACGGGCGTCGCGGACCGCGACGTCGAGGTAGCAGCTGATGCCGACGATCGCGCCCGCGGGGATCGCTCCGTACGGGCCAACCGTGCGCACGGTCCACGGCTGCCACTCCGGTTGCGCGCACCGCTCGCGGAGGGATTCCGCGAACTGCTCAGGGTCCGACGGTCGCCAGGGCACGTGTGTCCAGACGCGGTCGTGGTCCAGGGCGCGGAACAGTCCTGGTGCATCCGTGTCGGGGTCGAGCGGCGTCAACCGGACCGACGTCCCGACGAGTTCGGTGCCGGCCGGGACCGGCCACGTCATCGCCGGCCACGGCTGATCGGACGGTCGGAGATCCTGGACCGGCTCGAAGCGAACGGGGTCGGCGATGCGGTGCGGCATCCGACAAGTATCACCCGACCACGATCAGGCGCCGCGGTACACCTTGCACTCGCTGACGGTGTGGGTCTTGCGGTCGAGATAGGCGAACAGCACCGCGTGCGCGCCGTCAACGGTCCCGGTGGCGGTGACCGCGTCGCCAGCGGCGATCACCTTGGTCAGGTCGGTGATCACGTTGCCGCCGAGCGTCTTCAGCGCCGTCGCGTCGCCGCGCTGCGCCGAGTCGACCAGCCGCCGGACCGCGTCCTTGCCCTTCTTGCCCACGTTCAGCGCGGCCTTGCCGAAGGCGAGCGTGCCGCCGAGGCCCTGCAGGCGCAGCATCCGTGCGCTCATCGAAGCGGCGACCGTCAACCGCTCGGGGCTGACGCCTGCGACCTGAGCGAACATCGGCGTCACCTCCCAGTGTGCAGCGATGCGGCGGATCCGCGGCTCGCCGTCGTCGAGGGTGGCCTCGTAGAGAAGGTGCATCGGCGCCCTGGCCACGACCCCGGCCGAGAGCCGGGTCTCGATGGTCACGTCGCGGACCACGTGCAGGCCGTCGACGATGTCCTCGTGCTCGATGTCGAAGCTGATGTCGTTGGGCGCGATGAAGGTGTCCCAGAACCGGGCAAGCGGGTCGCCGCCGCGGCGACCCGATTTCCGGTCGTACAGGCCGCCGAGCACGGGCCTGCCGCCGACCGGGTCCTCGATGATGTGCTGGCGCGCGAACAGGCCGAGCCACGCGGCCTTGTCGTGCACGGCGACGGCCGTGGGGAGGAGCGCGCCAGGGCCAGCAGGTCGTCGGTGGACGGATTCGCGGACATGGCACCCCTGGGATCGGCGTCGGACGGTCGATCGGAGTATGCCAGGAAAGGTAGAACTTGTTCTAGATTCGGTTCCCCGCGCCCGCTCAGTTCATCGGTCCGGGCGGCACGCCCTCCTCGCCGAGGAACTCGGGGTGCAGCTCGGCCTTCACGCCCAGCTTCTTGTTGGCCAGGTTGTTGACGACCCACAGCACCACGCCGATCGCCAGCAGCACGCCCGCGATCTTGTACTGCGCGGGATCGCGGTCGGTGAGCGGCGTGGCAAGGAACGCGCAGCTGATAGCGCCGATGATCGGCAGCACGGTCGGCGCGCGGAAGTGCTTGTGGTCCACCGTGTCCTTGCGCAGCACCAGGACGGCGATGTTCACGACGGTGAACACGCACAGCAGCAGCAGCGCGGTGGTGCCGCCGAGCTGGGGCACCTCGCCGACGATCGTGATCAGCCCAAGCGCCAGCAGCGTGGTGAACCCGATCGCGATGTACGGGGTCCGTCGGGTGCGGTGCACCCTGCCGAGCTGCGGCGGCAGCACGTGCTGCCGGCTCATGCCGTACAGCAGTCGGCTCGCCATCAGCATGTTGATCAGCGCGGAGTTGGCGACCGCGAACATGGTGATAAACGCGAAGATCCCGATCGGGAAGCCAGGCGCGCCCGCCTGCACGACCTTGAGCAGCGGGGTGTCGCCCTCGCCGAGCTCGTTCGCGGGGACAAGGGCGATCGCCGTGACCGACACCAGCACGTAGATGATGCCGGTCGAGACGAGGCCGATGAGCAGGACCTTGGGGAAGATCCGGCTCGGCTCCTTGCACTCCTCGGCCATGTTCACCGAGTCCTCGAAGCCGACCATCGCGTAGAAGGCGAGGGTGGTGGCCGCGATGACGCCGCCCAGGGCGGACCGGTCGCCGGTGTCGAAGGTCGCCGCCCGTGAGAAATCGCCCTCACCGATGCCGAGGGCCCACATGCCGATGAAGATGATGATCAGCAGGCCGGACAGCTCGATGCAGGTCAGCAGTACGTTCAGCTTGACGGACTCGCCTACGCCCCGGAAGTTGACCGCCGCCACCGCGATCATGAAGACGATGCCGATCAGGGTGATCCCGATCCCGGTCCGCACGTCCAGGTCGAAGGCCTCGGCGAAGTTGGCGGCGAACGCCCGCGAGGCGGTGGCGGCGGAGGTGATCCCGGAGCACATCACCGCGAACGTCACCATGAAGGTGAAGAACTGGATGCCGAAGGCCTTGTGGGTGTACAGCGCGGCGCCTGCGGCCTGGGGGTACTTGGTGACCAGTTCGAGGTAGCTGAACGCGGTGATCAGCGCGACCACGAAGGCGACCAGGAAGGGCAGCCACACCACGCCGCCGACGTCGTTGGCGACCTGACCGGTCAGGGCGTAGATGCCGGTGCCGAGGATGTCGCCGACGATGAACAGCAGCAGCAACCACGGGCCCATCACCCGCTTGAGGGTCGGTTCGTCCTTCGATTCGTTCACGGCGGCTGGTGGTTTCGTCACTGCGCATCCCCTCGGTGAGGGCGGCCGGGCCGGCCGCGGTGCTTACGGAAGCAGACCCAACCTCCTGGCGGTGACCACCGCCTCGTGTCGCGAGTGGGCGTCGAGCTTGCCCATCGCGGCACGCAGGTAGCTCTTGACAGTCTCGGGCTGGAGCGAGAGCCGATGGGCCACTTCGTTGTTGGTGCAGCCGAGGGCGATGTGGGCGAGCACATCCAGCTCGCGCGGCGACAGCGTGACCGAGGTGTCGCCGGCCTCCGCCTCGTCGTTGACCAGCGCAGCCAACTTGTCGGACACCGCGCGCAGCCGTCCCCGGAGCGGGCCCTCGGGCACCGACTGGGCGAGCCCGCGCAGTTCTGCGTGGGCGCCTCGGATGCCCTCGGCCACCGCCCCGCTCGCGTTGCCCCGGTTGCTGTCGAGCACCCCGAGCATCTGCAGGCGGCGGTCCACCTCGTCGCGGATGGCGAGCTCGGTGCTGAGCCTGCGGCCCGCCTGCACCAGTATCTCGGCGGTGCGGTCGCCGATCGGCATGGATTCGCGGACCGCGGCGTAGAGCACCGCGCGCGAGGCGCCGTTGACCAGGACGGGGACCGCGAGCACCGAGCGGATGCCCTCGCCGAGCACCGGCCGGTCGTAGTGATGCGTGATCGACATCGCGCTGCCGTAGTCGGGCACCGAGACCGGCTGCCGCTGCAGGACCACCCGTCCGCCCAGCCCGAGTTCGGCGGGATCACCAGGCCCTTGAGCCCGTTGGTCCTGGTCCCGAAGAACTCGGTCAGGTGCAACGTACTCGCGGAGACCTCGCCGCCGAACAGCACGGGCACGTTCGCCTGTGCGGCGACCGCGCGCAGCTCGGCGCGCAGGGCGTCGCCGTCGCGGGGCCGCAGCAGGGGCGGGGTGCGGGAGAGCATGGGCTACCCCTTTCCGGGGTGGTGCGTGTTGTTTGTGAGCTAGATCATAGGGCCATGGAGAAGTTCGGCGTCTGCCGGACCGCTGTTGAAGGAGCAAACCATGGGCACCGATGCCACCTCGCGGGTGCGCGAGCTGCTGGAGCAGTACGACACGCCGCAGGCCTGCGCCGCGGACCTGCTGTGTGACCGGCACCCCGACACCGATGTCGCGTTCACGGTGATCGAGGGCGATCTGACCTCGCGTGACCTGAGCTACGGCGAGCTGCGGGCGGAATCGACCAGATTCGCGGCCGCGCTGGCGGAGCTCGGCGTCGAGCCGGGCGACTGCGTGGCCACGCTGATGGGCAAGTCCGCGGAGCTGGTCGTCGCGTTGCTCGGCATCTGGCGTCGCGGCGCCGTGCACGTGCCGCTGTTCACCGCGTTCGCGTCCCCGGCCATCGCGTTCCGGCTCGCCTCCAGTGGCGCCAAGTTCGTGGTGTCCGATCAGAACCAGCTCGCCAAGCTCGCGCCAGGCGAGGACATCCCGGCCGACGCGCCCTGGCGGGTCATCGTCGCGGCGGGCGAGCCCGAGTCCGCGGACCAGTTGCGGTTCGCCGACCTGCTCGCGGCGCACACCGCCGAGGACCCGGCAGGCGCTGCGGTCGCGGTCGGCGGCAACGGCCCGCTCGTGCAGCTGTTCACCAGCGGCACCACCGGGACCCCCAAGGGTGTGCCGGTGCCGGTGCGCGCGCTGGCCTCGTTCCACGCCTATCAGGAGTTCGGCCTCGACGTCCGCAGCGACGACGTGTTCTGGAACGCCGCGGACCCCGGCTGGGCCTACGGGCTGTACTACGCCCTGCTGGGCCCGCTGGCGGCGGGCACCCGCAGCCTGCTGTTGCACTCGGGCTTCTCCGCGCCCCTCACCTGGCAGATCATCGAGAAGTTCGGCGTCACCAATTTCGCCGCCGCGCCGACCGTCTACCGCAGCCTGCGCGCCGACACCACGCCGGTGCCCGAGGGGCTGTCGTTGCGCCGGGCGTCCTCGGCCGGCGAGCCGCTCACCCCCGACGTCGTGGCCTGGTCCCAGAGCGCTCTCGGCGTCGAGGTGCGCGATCACTACGGGCAGACCGAGCACGGCATGTTCATCGTCAACGCGTGGGCGGACGGCCTGCGTGAGGACGTGCGGCCCGGCTCGATGGGCAGGCCGCTGCCGGGATGGAGCTGCGCCGTGCTGCTCGACGAGGCGGACGAGGTCGCGCCGGCCGGCACTCCCGGTCGCGTCGCCATCGACACCGAGGACAGCCCGCTGATGTGGTTCACCGGCTATGTCGACGCCCCCGAGAAGACCGCGCAGCGGTTCAGTGCGGACGGCCGCTGGTACATCACCGGCGACGCGGGCAAGACCGACGAGGACGGCCACTTCTTCTTCTCCTCGCGCGACGACGACGTGATCATCATGGCCGGCTACCGCATCGGACCCTTCGATGTGGAGAGCGTCCTGGTGATGCACGAGCACGTGATCGAGGCGGCAGTGGTCGGCATGCCCGACGAGCTGCGCGGTGAGGTGCTCGAGGCCTTCGTGGTGCTGCGCGACGGGGTCGAGGGCACCGGCGAGCTCGAGGCCGAGCTGCAGACGCTGGTCAAGAAGAAGTTCGCCGCGCACGCCTACCCGCGGACCGTGCACTTCGTGCCGTCGCTGCCGAAGACCCCCAGCGGCAAGGTGCAGCGCTACCTCCTGCGCCAGAAGTAGGCGGCTCCGCCGCCTGTGCGTGGTTGACGAGTCCAGACACTCGTCAACCACGCACAGGCGCGTCAGCGCCTATCGCCTGCGGATGCGCCCGACCACCAGCAGAGCGACCAGGGTGACGGCCATCAGCAGGGTGGTGTCGGCGGCCGCGAGGAACACCTGGCCTCGGTCGGTGAGCCCGAAGATGCTCACCGGCAGCGTCTTCCAGGTGGCCGGGTAGACCATGATGGTCGCGCCGAGCTCACCCATCGACAGCGCGATCGCCAGGCCCGCGGCCGCGCCGAGCGCGGGCAGCAACAGCGGCAGGGTGATCCGCAGCAGCACCCGCGTCGGTCCGGCGCCGAGCGACTCGGCGGCCTGGCGGTAGGCGGGGTCGAGCCGGTCCAGCGCCGCGGAGACGGAGCTGAACGCGAACGCGAGCACCAGCACGGTGTGCGCGAGGATCACGATCCACTTGGTGCCGCCGAGCAGCAGCGGCTCGGCGTTGAAGGCGATCAGCAGCCCGAGGCCGATCGCCACCGACGGCACCGCGATCGGCAGGTGGAACACCGCGTCGGTGGTCTTGCGCAGCCAGGCGGGCGCCTCGCGGGCCGCGAGCGCCGCCCAGGTGCCGACGAACAAGGCCAGCGCGCCCGCGATGAACGCGGTCTGCAGGCTGACCGTGAGGCTGGCCAGATTCTCCTCGGCGAGTGCCGCGGAGAGGTTCTTCGGGCCGAGGTTCGACGGCAACGGCCCGGTCCAGGCCCCGGCGAGGGCGGCGGCGACGACGGTGGCGATGGGGGCGACGAACACCACGACCACCACGACGCCGAAGAGGGCCAGGGCCAACGCCCTAGCGCGTGTGGTCCACAGCAGCACGGCGGCCTCCCAACAGTCGGTTGAACAAGAATCGGTAGCCGCAGTACAGCGACAGCGACAGCACGACCTGGACGCTCGCGATCACCGCGGCGCCCGGCAGGTCGAAGGTCACGATGCCGCGGGTGTAGATCAGCACCGGCAGCGTCACGACGTCCTTGGCCCCGGTGAACAGCACGATGCCGAACTCGTTGAGCGTCAACAGCAGCACCAGCGAGCCGCCCGCCATCAGCGCGGGCCAGGCCTCCGGCATCACGACGGATCGCAGCACCCGCAGCGGGGAGGCACCGAGGCTCGCCGCGACATCGAGTTGTTCGCGCGGCATCTGGGTGAACGCGGCCAGCAGGGGCCGCACCACGAACGGTGTGAAGAAGGTGATCTCCGCGGCGATCACGCCGAGTGGGGTGTTCAGGAAGTTCAGCGGGCCGCTGTCGGCGCCGGTGAGCTGGGTGA
This sequence comes from Rhodococcus sp. MTM3W5.2, assembly GCF_001984015.1. NCBI lineage: Bacteria > Bacillati > Actinomycetota > Actinomycetes > Mycobacteriales > Nocardiaceae > Rhodococcus > Rhodococcus sp. MTM3W5.2. Next base: position 2,180,267 of record NZ_CP019572.1, read on the forward strand.
TCAGTGCGTTGACCGCGCCGGCGGTCCCGTACAGGAACGTGAACGCCAGCGTGATGAGGAACGAGGGCAGCGACAGGATGGTGTCGATCAGCCGGCCGACCACCTTCGAGCCGGGGAAGGGCACGAAGGCGAGCACCAGCGCGAGGAAGGTGCCGAGCACCAGGCATCCCAGTGTGGAGGCAACCGCGATTTCGATGGTGCGCCACAGGGCGTTTCGGAACTGCGCGGACGCGAGCACCTCCGTCCAGGTGGACAGCCCCTGCCCTCGTCGGTGACGGTGGACTCGGCCAGCACCCGGGCCATCGGGTAGACCGCGAAGCCGAGAACCAGCAACAGCGGCGGCAGCGCCCAGGCCACCGACCGCCACCGGCTCGGCCCGGGCCGGACCGGCGGGGGATCGAGGTGGACCCGGTCGAGGACTGCGGTCATGACGCCTGCCCCGGTGCGGGGACGAGCACCGCGCCCTGGTCCGGGAAGCGAATGCCCACCGCGGTTCCGGCCGGGCGTTCGTCGTGCCCGGTCACATCCACCTCGAGCAGGGCGTCGGGCAGGGCGGCGAGCGCGACGGTGAGCCTGGTGGTCGAGCCGCGCCAGACGCTGGCGGTGACCCGTCCTGGCAGCGCGCCGCGTTCGGTGGGCGAGGTGAGGGTGATCGCGTGCGGACGCAGGCAGAGCAGGGCCCCGGCGTCGGACTCCCACTCGGTGGGGCTGATGTCGGGCCGCGGGGCGTGCGCGGTGACCGGTGTGCCGCCGACCGACACCAGGGCCGAGGTGCCGATCACCCGGGTCACGGTGCAGGGCAGCAGGTTCGCGCCGCCGAGGAAGGCCGCGGTGAAGCTGCTCGGCGGCCGCTTCCAGAGGTTCTCCGCGGTGTCGATGTCGACAAGGCGGGCGTCGCGCATCACGGCGATCCGGTCGGCCAGCGCCAGGGCCTCGCTCTGGTCGTGGGTCACATAGAGCATCGCGGTGTCCGGCAGGGCCGCCCGCAGCTGCTGTAGCTCGGCCAGCATGCTCTGCCGGAGCTGGGCGTCGAGCGCAGCCAGCGGCTCGTCGAGCAGCAGGACTTTCGGGCGGATCGCCAGGGCGCGGGCGATGGCGACCCGCTGCTGTTGCCCGCCGGACAGTTCACTGGGCAGTCGCTTGCCGTAGGCGCCCATGCCGACCATCTCCAGCGCCTCGGCGACCCGCGTGCCGATCTGCGCGCGGGGCACCCGGTGCGAGCGCAGGCCGAACGCGACGTTCTCCGAGACCCGCATGTGCGGGAACAGCGCATACGACTGCACGACCACCCCGATGCCGCGCTTGGCAGGCGGCAGGTCCGTGATGTCCCTGCCGCCAGCCGGACCGAGCCCGAGACCGGTCGGGTGAAGCCGGCCAGTGCCTTGAGCGCGGTGGACTTGCCGGACCCACTGGGCCCCAGGAGAGCCACGGTCTCTCCCGGGGACACCCGCAGGTTGAAATCGATCAACGCCCGGGTGGCGCTCTTGCCCCGCCCGTAGGCCACGTTGACGCGGTCGAAGGTGATGGCGGGAGCGGAGTAGTCGGTGGCCCGAGGACACCGGACTCGGCGGTGCTCGTGGTGGGAGCCGATCCGATCCTCGGCCGGGCCGACCCGGTGTTGATCTTCCTCATGTCAGTTCCCGGTGGCCTTCTGGTAGGCCGCGACGTCGGCGTCGAGCTCGGTGAGGACGGTGTTCCAGTTCGGGGTCCAGACGGTGACACCGTTCAGCAGGCCCGCCGGGGTGGACTTGTCATCGACGTCGACGGTCCCGGACTCGCGCACGTCCTTGCGGACCGAGACGCCGAGCGCATCGGGTCCGACGGTCTTCTGCGCCTTCTCCGAGAGCAGGTACTCCATCAGCTTCTTGGCCTGCTCGGACTGCGGTGCGCCCTTGGCCAGGCTCATCACGTAGGGCAGCGCCACGGTGGTGCGGGCGCCGTTCGCCTCGGCGGGGAAGAAGACGTTGAACTTGGAGCCGTCGTCCGCGATGGACGCGAGGTTCATCTGCACGTCGCCGTTCGCGACCAGCAGCTCACCGTTGCTGACCTTCGGCTGCAGCTTGCCGGTGGACGAGGACGGCCCGACGTTGTTGGCCTGCAACTTGTTCAGGTAGTCGAGGGCGCCCTCCTTGCCCTTGAGGTGCTGGAGCAGCAGCAGCACCGCGGTGCCGTCGCCTGCCTGGCCGGGGTGGAGTACTGCAGCTTGCCCTTGAACTGCTCGCCGAGGAGGTCGTCCCAGGTCGCGGGGCCGGGTTGGCGCCAGGGTTGGCGATGAAGTTGAGGTAGTTGTTGACGACCGGGACGTACTTGCCGGCCGGGTCCTTCTCCTCGGCGGGACGGCGGAGGTGTCGATCCCGCTGGGCTGGAGCAGTCCCTGCGCGTCGGCCTTCTGGATGAACGGCGGCAGCGTGACGACGATGTCGGCCTGCGGGTTGGACTGTTCCTTCTCGACCCGGGAGACGACCTCGCCCGAGCCGGCCTCGACCAGGTTCACGGCGACGCCGGTCTCCTCGGTGAATTCGTCGAATCGGGCCTTGTACCAGTTGCTCAGGCCATCGGCGCTGTAGACGGTGACCGTCTCGGTGTCGGAGCTCGCGGCGGTGCCGGTGCCACCGCAGGCGGTGGTCAGGGTGAGCAGGGTCGCGGCCAGGGCGGCTGCGGCCAGGCTGTGGCGGATGCGCATGACGGATTCCTAACTGTGGGTGAGGGATTCTTCGTGTGCGGGACGGTCGAGCCAGGTGTTACGTATTCAGGAGGAGCCGGGCGAACTCGCGCACCGAGGGCACGACGTGGGTGGCGCCCGCCGCGCGGAGCTGGTCCTCGTCGTGGGCGCCGGTGAGGGTGCCCGCGACGATGGCTGCGCCAGAGCGCAGCCCGCTGGTGATGTCATTGGACGTGTCGCCCAGCACGGCAACGCTTTTCACGTCGTCGACCTGCAGGCGCAGCAGCGCGGTGAGGATCAGGTCCGGGTAGGGCCGCCCGCGGCCGGCCTCGGCGGGGGACAGGGTGAGGTCCGCGATCGTCTGCCAGCCGAGCGCGGCGAGCAGCTTGTCCTGCGTGCCGCGGCTGAACCCGGTGGTCAGTGCGACCTTGATCCCGGCCTCGCGCAGCGTGGTGATCGACTCCGCCGCACCGGGGATCGGCTCGGCGTTGCCCTCCTCGATCAAACGGTCGTAGGCGGACTCGAACGCGGCGTTGGCGGCCTGGGCGCGGTCCTCGTCCCCGAAAAGTGCGCGGAAGACGACGATCTTGGACTGGCCCATGGTGTCGAGCACGTAGCGGCGCGAGTGTTCGGCCTCGGCGCCCTCGGAGGGCAGGCCGGCGGCGTCGGCCGCCGCGGCGAAGGCCCGCAGCACCAGTCCGTCGTCGGAGACGGTGGTGCCCGCCATGTCGAGCACGGCGAGTTCGATGGGGGTGGCGGTCACGATTTCTCCTGGGGCGGTGGATGTGTCGGTGGCTCAGAGGCCGAGCTGGTCGGCGGTCTGTTCGGCGAGGGCGGGGCCGAGGGTCATGCCGCGGCCGCCGGGGCCGGCCACCACCCAGACGTTGTCGGCGGGGCTGCCGCGGTGCACGAGGGCGCCGGGGTCCAGGCACTGGCTGTAGACGCCCGCCCAGCGCTTGACGATCGGGGCAGCGTGCGGCCGAGCAACTCCTCGACCACCCCGGTCAGGTGCTGGTACGGCGCCTCGTCGACGTCGAAGTCGAACGGCTCGTCGTACTCGTGGGTGTCGCCGATGGTCAGTCCGCCGTGCAGGCGCTGCACGCAGAGCAGCTGCATCCGGTGCGCCTCCGCGGTCGGGGCCTGCGGCTGGACGGTCCTGAGGTTCTCGAGGGCGGCGCCGGCGAAGCCCGGGTAGTACCGCAGGCTGTCGCCGTCGGCGATGGCGGTGGTCAGCTCCTCGCCGAGCGGGGCGGTCTGCATCATCTGCAGCCGGACCCGGCGCAGCGGCAGCTCCCCGGCCAGGTCCCGGGCCAGGCCGCCGAGGGTCGCGCCGGGGCAGACGATGGCCAGGTCGGCGTCGAAGGTGCGGCCGTGGTCGTCGCGGATGTGCACGCCCGCCGCGTCGGAGGCCACCTCGCGGGCCTCGGTGCCCGCGTGGAAGGTGTAGCGGCCGCTCTCCTCGAGGTGGCGGCGGATCGCGGGCAGGGCGATGCGGGACTCGACGGCGCCGTCGCGGCCGCAGTGCAGCCCGGCGAGGAACTTTCCGCGGAGGGCAGGGTTGACGGCGAGGACCTGCTCCTGGTCGAGCAGCGCGAAGCCGCGGGCCTCGGCGTCGGGGCGGGCCATCGCCTCCTCGGCGACCGCGACCTCCGCGGGGGTGCGCAGCAGCGTCATCGAGCCGGCCGCGCGGAACCCGATCGCCGGGACGCGCGCGGCGAGGTCCTCCCACAGTTGGCGCGAGCGCAGGGCCGCGTCGAGCTCGTGTTCGGCGCGGCCGGAGACCCACACCAGGCCGAAGTTGCGCACGGTCGCGCCGCGGGCCTCGGTCTCGCGCTCGAGCTGGACCACGTCGTGTCCGCGGCGGATCGCCTCGTCGGCGTGGGCCGTGCCGAGGATGCCTCCGCCCACAATCAGAATTCGCATGGCGACGAGCATGCATTTTGGTCTAGACCATCTGGTGATGGCGAGGAGAACGCCGGATGAACAATTGGTATAGACCAATTTGAGGTACGCTGACCTGCATGAACGACAAGGGGATCGGATCGGGCGATGCGGGGGAGTCCGCGCCCAAGTACTACCGGGTGCGCACCGAACTGGCGGCCATCATCGACGATCTCGACGAGGGTGATCCGGTGCCCGCGGAGCGTGACCTCGCGGTGCGCTTCGAGGTGTCCAGGGAGACGGTGCGTCAGGCCGTGCACGAGCTGCTGGTGGAGGGCAGGATCCAACGTCGCGGCCGCGGCACGGTCGTCGCCAGCCCGAAGCTCACCCAGCCGCTCTCGCTCTGTTCATACACCGAGGGCGCGGTCAGTCAGGGCCGGATGCCCGGCCGGGAGTTGGTCACCTTCGAGAACGAGCGGGCCGATTCCGAGCTCGCCGCGGACCTCGGGCTGTCCTCGGGGCTGCCGTGATCCACCTCGAGCGGGTACTGCTCGCGGACGGACAGAAGATCGGGCTCGAGAGTACGTACCTGCCTGCCGGCCGATTCGCCTCGATAGCACGGTCGTTCGACCCTGGCACCTCGCTGTACGCCGCGATCCGCGCCACCGGAGTGACTTTCGACTCGGCCACCGAACGGATCGAGACGGTGCTGGCGTCGCCGCGCGAGGCCGCCCTGCTCGACTCGACGACCGCGATGCCGATGCTGTTGCTGAACCGGATCTCCCTGGACACGGAGGGTGTGCCGATCGAGCGGGTCCGCTCGCTCTACCGCGGCGACCGCGTCGCATTCCTCGCCACGCTGCGGGAGTGAGCGCGGAAGTCGTTCGTTTCACTCATGAGTTGATTGCGGTTAGCATCCGAACCCGTGGTTGACAGCATCGTGGCGACGAGACCCGCATCGGCAAACGGTCCGGAGCTCCCTCCCCACGAGGCACACGGGAAATCCTCGCTCCGCGGCGCCCGCTTGACCGCGATCGTCACGGGCCTGATCGGCATGCTCCTCACCCTGTCGGTGCCGCTGCTGCCCGTCGTGACGGACGAGACGGTGCTCTCGTGGCCGCAACAGGACCTGGCGCGCAGCGTCTCGGCGCCACTCGTCTCGTACTCGCCGGTGAGCCTCGACGTCGAGATCCCCTGTGCTGCCGTCGACCGGCTGGCCCGGACGGGCGGCGCTGTCGTCGCCACCGCCCCGAATGGCGCCGCCGACGCCGAGCGGTACGGATTCGTAACCAAGGTCACGCCTGCAGGCGCCGACGATCCCGGTCGCGTCGAGGTGATCCTCCGCGACACGATGCTGCTGTCCGCGCCGCTCGATCGGCTCGCGGGCGGCGACTGCGCGATCGCGGTGTCCTCCGATGCGACGAGGACCACCGCCGAGATCATCGGGTCGGGCGTCGCACCGACCGTGCACGAGGGTGACCTCCGTCCCCAGATGGTCGGGGTGTTCACCGATCTCGACGGTGCGGCGCCTGTGGGCCTGAAGGTCACCGCGGAACTCGACTCGCGCTTCACCTCGACGCCGTCGACGCTCAAGCTGATCGCGATGGTCGTCGGCGTGCTGGCGATGCTCGCCTCCTTGGTCGCCCTGCACCGCCTCGACCGCGTCGACGGCAGGCGCTCGCGCAGGTTCCTGCCTGCGCGTTGGTGGAAATTCGGCGTTGTGGACGCTGTGATCATCGGCACCCTGGTGCTGTGGCACTTCATCGGCGCGACCACCTCGGACGACGGCTATCAGTTCACGATGGCCCGCGCCGCCGAGCGGGCCGGCTACATGGCGAACTACTTCCGGTACTACGGGGTGCCCGAAACACCCTTCGGGACGCCGTACTACGAGGTGTTCGGGCTGCTTGCCCACATCACGCCCGCGAGCCCCTTCGTCCGGCTGCCCGCGCTGATCGCGGGCATCGTGACCTGGCTGGTGCTCAGCCGTGAGGTGGTGCCCCGCCTCGGCGCGGCGGCGCGGGCCAACCGGCTGGCTCTGTGGACCGGCGGCCTGGTCTTCCTCGCGGTCTGGCTCCCATACAACAACGGGCTGCGCCCCGAGCCGATCGTCGCGGCGGGCGTGCTGCTGACCTGGTGCTCGGTCGAGCGCGCCATCGCCACCCGACGGCTGCTCCCCGCGGCGGGCGCGATCCTGGTCGCCGCCATGACCCTCTCGGTCGGCCCCTCCGGGATCATCTGCTTCGCCGCGCTGATCGCCGGACTGCGCCCCATCGGCCAGATCGTCGTCGCCCGCGCGAAGAAGGTCGGATACCTCGCGCTGCTGCTGCCGCTCCTCGCATCGGGCACCGCGATCCTGGCGGTGATCTTCGCGGACCAGACGTTGGCGGCAGTCTTCGAGATGCAGCGCGTGCACGAGGTCGCCGGACCCAACGAGAAGTGGTTCGACGAGTACCTGCGTTACCAGTGGCTGCTGAACATCTCGCCCGACGGATCGCTGGCCCGCCGGTTCGGCATCTTCATCATGATCCTCGGCGTGGCCGTGAGCATCCTGGCGATGCTCCGCAAGGGCGGCCGCATCCCCGGGACGGCCGCCGGGCCGGCGCGCCGGATCCTCGGGATCACCCTCGGCGCAATGGTGCTGATGATGTTCACGCCGACGAAGTGGACACACCACCTGGGGATCTACGCGGGACTCGCCGGGGCGGTCGCCGTGCTGACCACAGTCGCCGTGAGCGTCCACGTCCTGCGGTCGCCCCGCAACCGCGCGCTGTTCGCCGCGGCAGTGCTGTTCGTGCTCGCCATGTCGTTCACCGGCAGCAACGGCTGGTGGTACGTCTCGAGCTACAGCGTGCCGTGGTGGGACAAGCCGGTCTCCATCGGCGGACTGGGCGCGGGCACCGTGCTGCTCGGCGCCACGATGGCGATGCTGCTCGTCGCGGTCTGGTGTCACGTTCGAGAGCCGCACTCCGGCAACGGTTCGGGGCGGACCAGTCGGCTCTGGGCGATTCCTCCGCTCACCGTCGCCGCCGCGGCGATGGTGCTCTTCGAGGTCCTCTCGCTCGCCAAGGGCGCCGTCGCGCAGTACCCGGCGTACTCCGTCGGCCGTGCGAACTTCAACGCGCTCGGCGGCCAGGTCTGCGGTCTCGCCAACGACGTCTTGCTCGAGACCGACCCGAATGCCTCCATGCTGCAACCGCTCTCGGGTGGCGCCGCGACCGGCCTGGCCGGACCGGGCACGGTCGGCTTCGAGCCGAACGGTGTCGCCGCCGACCTGAGCGCCGACAAGGAATCGTCGGATTCGGTCACGGCGAACTCGGTCGATTCGAACGACAGCCAGGCGAAGTCGGGCAATGCGGCGGGAACGGCCGGCGGGGCAGGACGGGTCGGCATCAACGGCAGCGCGGTGGCTCTCCCGTACGGCCTCGACCCGGCGACCACCCCGGTGCTCGGCAGCCACCTGGCCGGCGGAGTCGCCACGTTGACGACCGGCTGGTATCGACTCCCGCCCGTCGGCTCCGACGGTTCGAGGGGTGACCTCATCTCCATCGCCGCGGCCGGCCGGATCCGATCCGTCGACGCCGACGGAATCGTCACGGAAGGGCAGAATCTCGAGGTCGAGTACGGCACGGGGCAGGGCGACGGCACGGCGGTCGCCCTCGGCACGGTGGCCCCGCTCGACCCCGGCCCCGCGCCGTCCTGGCGCAACCTCCGTGTCCCGCTCGACGCGCTGCCTGCCGAGGCCGACGTGGTTCGGATCGTCGCGTCCGACAACGACCGCGATCCGAAGCAGTGGCTCGCGGTGACCCCGCCGCGGGTACCGCAGACGCAGACGCTCAACTCGGTGGTGGGGTCGCAGACGCCCGTGCTGGTCGACTGGTCGGTCGGGCTGGCGTTCCCGTGTCAGCGACCGTTCGACCATCGCGACGGCGTGGCCGAGGTCCCGAATACCGCATCCTCCCGGACCGGATCGGCGCCATGACGACGAACCTGTGGCAGGACCACTTCGGTGGCGGGCCGCTCGGCTGGACGCAGATGCTGCTCACCGCCAGGACCATCCCGTCCTATCTGGATCAGGACTGGGGTCGGGACTGGGGCGAGATCGAGCAGTTCACGCCGCTCGACCCGACGGCCGATCCCGCGACCCTCGACGTCACGACCACGCAGCGATCCGGGCTGTGGACCCCGGGACCGATCAACACCACGTTCTGACGCCTGCGGGTGCGACTACGCCGGTAGGGGCTCGCAGTGCTCGAGGGTCCGTTCCGTCGCGGACCGCACCACCTCGCCGACGCTGGAGCTGTTCGCCAACGCGTTTCGCTGCCAGATCGCGCCATTGCCCCGCGCGAGCTCATATCTGAGCGCCGCCTCGACACGGCGGCACTCCCCGAGCTCGTCGAGCGCATCGCGCACATGGTCGAGCAGGAGCTCGACTCGGCGCGAACACGGGACGGACCGCGCGGTGTGCGGGTCGAGGCCCATGCCGGAGAGGCCGTCCCTGGCGGCCATCCAGTTGGCGATCCGCAGCGTCGACAGCGTGACGTCGGGCAGGGCGTCTCCCCGCCCGACGGCCGCCACCGCCGTCATGACAAGGGCTCGCACCAGGGTCGCGAGCAGCACCGTCTGATCCACCGTCGGCATCACGTCGCAGACCCGGACCTCGACGGTGGGCAGGTGGGAGGAGGGGCGGATGTCCCAATAGACCATGCGCTCGTCCAGGAGACAGTCGCAGTCGATGAGCATCGCGACGAGGTCGTCGTACGCATCGGCCGAATCGAAGAACGGCGGCGGTCCGGATACCGGCCACCTCGACCACAGGATCGTCCTCCAGCTCGCGAAGCCGCTGTCGATGCCCCGGTGCAGCGGTGAGTTGGCGCTCAGCGCCAGCAGCGTCGGGAGCCAGGGCCGCACGTGATTGCAGACCTGCACCCGGGTCTCCCTGTCGGGAACGTCGACGTGCACGTGGCAGCCGCAGATGCCCTGTTCCAGCGCGAGCGTGCCGAACCGCCTCGCCATGGCGCGATAGCGGTCGCAGTCGCTCACCGGCATCCGCGCGGGACCGACTGGCGGTGTGCCGGTTGCGAGCAGCCTGCTGCCGTTGCGGGCCGCGGCTGCGGCCGCGAGCGTGCGGGACTCGAGCAGGTGGGTGCGTAGCCCGCGGCTGTCCCAGCACACCGGGGAATTGGTCTCGACCTGGCACTGCGAGAGCTCGAGTTGGAGCGACATCCCGAGCTCGGTGGCGGTGGAGATCACCGCGGAGTTCCGCATCTGCGGGAGCCCCGTGTCCGGGTCGACCAGCAGGAATTCCTCCTCCACACCCATGGACGGGCACGTGGGGTGATTCATGCGGGGGATCGCCCTGCTTCGGGCATCAATACCATCTCGGATCCGTGGAATCGGGAGGGTCCTGACTTCAGCTCAATTCAAGCACTAGCCGAACACCGCCGAAAGGGTCAGTCGCGTCGGTAGGTGAGTGGCAGGACGATCCAGAAGTAGGCGAACGCCAGCGCGGTGCAGCCGCCGGCGACGGCCCCGACGACCGGGGTGACGACGCTTCCCGCGATCAGCATCACCACGCCGGTGAGGGCGAGCCCCAGCAGCACCAGCCCGCTGAGTTCGAGGCGGTGCGCCGTCGAGACGATGGTGTCCAGCTTCCGTCTGCGGAACAGGATCCGGTGGAACCCCACCGGGGCGATCAGCAGCACCGTGGCAGCGATCGAGAAGAAGACGGTGGCGAGGTAGACGCCCCGTTCGTAGGTCGACAGCTCCGCGAACCGATCCTGGAACGGCAGGATCAGCAGGAAGCCGGTCAGCAGTTGCACTCCGGTCTGGGCCACCCGCAGCTCTTGCAGGATGCTCGCCCAGTTGCGGTCGAGGCGCTCCGTCTCGGTCTCGTGCCTGCCGTCGTCGGCGGCGCCGTCCACGGTCATCGGGGCCGGCGCCTAGGATGCGCGCGACGACTGCGCGGCCGAATCCGCGCAGCGGCAGCCGAGCGGGACGTCGCCGCAGTCCAGGACCAGAGGGTGCCGCGTCGGGGCCAGGTCGGCGCACTGCTCCTCGGTGCACTCGGCGGGGTCGGTCCTGTGCACGATCAGGGTTCCGTGACAGTGGTCGAGACTGTCGGCACACGCGGCGCAGGCCATGGTGTTACCTCCGGGTCGGGGCGATCGGCATCCTGCCTCCGTTGTTACCACCTGGCGCCGACACCGTGGGGATTCCCCGGGCGTGTCAGTCGACCGGTGCGATCGGACCGGCCGCTTTCGCGGACGTGCCGAGGGGCGGACAATCGAGGGGCAAGAAAAGACGGCCTCGACCGACGGAGGAGGGGCAGCGGTGAACCGGACCGAGCTCCCACAGACAGTGCGGCGATCGTCCAAGGAGGCGCAGGAGGTCTTCGCGACGGCACGCGACACGGCCATCAAGCGGTACGGGGAGGGCGAGGACGCCCTTCGCGCGGCGTACGGCGAGCTCAAACACGATTTCGAGTTGGAGGTCGATCACTGGGTGCCCAAGCAGGGGTGACCTCGGCACGACATGGTCCGTGTCGCGGTGGGACGCGACGCGGTGGGTCTGACCGTGTGCCCACGCGGTGCGTCTACCCTTGTCCGTATGCCAGTTCGCACCCAGCTCAGCCCCGGAACCGTCTCCGCGACGCTCGCCGTCCCCGCCAACATCGAACGGCCGGAGTATGCGTGGAAGCCGAAGGTCAACGAGGGCAACGAGCCGTGGGTGCAGACGCAGGAGACCATCGAGGCCATGCGGGTGGCGAGCAAGATCGCCGCGCAGGCCCTGCAGGAGGCGGGCAAGGCGGTCGCGCCGGGCGTGACCACCGACGAGCTCGACCGCATCGCGCACGAGTACATGATCGACCACGGCGCCTACCCGTCCACGCTGGGCTACAAGGACTTCCCGAAGTCCTGCTGCACCTCGCTGAACGAGGTCATCTGCCACGGCATCCCCGACTCGACGGTGATCCAGGACGGCGACATCGTCAACATCGACGTGACCGCGTACATCGGCGGGGTGCACGGCGACACCAACGCCACGTTCCTGGCCGGTGACGTGTCCGAGGAGAACCGCCTGCTCGTCGAGCGCACCCACGAGGCGACGATGCGCGCCATCAAGGCGGTCAAGCCCGGCCGCGAGCTCAACGTCATCGGGCGGGTCATCGAGGCATACGCCAACCGCTTCGGCTACGGCGTGGTGCGGGACTTCACCGGCCACGGCATCGGCGAGACGTTCCACAACGGGTTGGTCATCCTGCACTACGACCAGCCGAACGTGGACACCGTCATCGAGCCGGGCATGGTGTTCACCATCGAGCCGATGATCAACCTCGGCACCGTCGACTACGACATCTGGGACGACGGCTGGACCGTCGTGACCAAGGACCGCAAGTGGACGGCCCAGTTCGAGCACACCATCGTCGTCACCGACACGGGCGCGGAAATCCTCACGCTGCCGTGAAGGGTGCGCTGCTCGTCGCCGGAACGACCTCCGACGCGGGCAAGAGCGTGCTGGTCGCCGGGCTGTGCCGGATGCTGGCCCGGCGCGGGGTGTCGGTAGCGCCGTTCAAGGCGCAGAACATGTCCAACAACTCGGTGGTCACCCTCGACGGTGGCGAGATCGGGCGGGCGCAGGCATTGCAGGCGCGGGCCTGCGGGCTCGAGCCGAGCGTGCGCTTCAACCCGGTGCTGCTCAAGCCGGGCAGCGACAGGACCTCGCAGCTGGTGGTCCGCGGTCGGGCTGTGACCAACGTGGGGGCCCGCGACTACATCGAGCACAGAGAGTGGCTCCGTGGCATCGTCGCCGATGAGTTGTCCTCGCTGCGAGCGGAATTCGACGTGGTGATCTGCGAGGGCGCCGGCTCGCCTGCCGAGATCAACCTGCGCGCGACGGACCTGGCGAACATGGGGCTGGCACGGGCGGCGTCGCTCCCGGTGATCGTGGTCGGGGACATCGACCGCGGTGGCGTGCTGGCGCACCTGTTCGGCACCCTCGCCGTGCTCTCACCCGAGGACCAGGCGCTGATCGCCGGGTTCGTGGTCAACAAGTTCCGCGGCGACGTGGGTCTGTTGGAGCCGGGCCTGGTCCAGCTGCGGGAGATGACCGGACGCCCCACCCTCGGCGTGGTGCCGTTCGCCGACGGACTGTGGATCGACGCCGAGGACTCGCTGTCCACGGTCGCGGACGCCCCGGTCGGCAGGCCGGCCGCGCCTGCGGGGCAGGGGTGGCTGCGGGTGGCCGCGGTGCGACTGCCGCGGGTGTCCAACGCGACCGACGTGGAGGCACTGGCCTGCGAACCGGGCGTCTCGGTGCACTGGGTCGGTGAGCCGTCACGGCTGCAGGATGCCGACCTGGTGGTGATTCCCGGCAGCAAGTCCACCGTCTCGGACCTGGCCTGGCTGCGCTCGAGCGGGATCGCGGAGGCGCTGGACGCGCGTGCCGCGGCCGGGCTGCCGATCCTCGGTATCTGCGGCGGGTACCAGATGCTCGGGCGCACCATCGTGGACGACGTCGAATCTGGCGCCGGGACGGTGGACGGGCTGGGCCTGCTGGACATGGAGATCGAGTTCGCGCCCGAGAAGGTGCTGCGGCAGGTCACGGGGACCGCCGACTCGGTTGCGGTGTCCGGCTACGAGATCCACCACGGCCGCGTCGTCCGCAACGCAGACCCGCCGCTGCTGCGCGGCGCGGACGGCGAGCCGGAGGGCAGCGTCAGGGAGCAGGTGTTCGGCACCCACTGGCACGGTCTGCTCGAGTCGGACGAGTTCCGTCGCGGGTTCCTGACCCGGGTCGCGGCCGTCACCGGGCGGCCGTTCACGGTCGCGCCCGACACCTCGGTGGCGGCGGAGCGGACAGCGCAGCTGGACCTGCTTGCCGACCTGGTGGAGCGGCACCTCGACGTGGACGCGATCGAGGAACTCATCAACGGCGGTGCGCCGCTGGATCTTCCGGTGGTCACGCACGGCCGCGCGGCGGTGGACCCAGTTCGCTGATCGAGTGTCCGAAGTGTGCGGCCCAGTCCGCCGGTGTCGATCCGAACCGGTTGTCGCGGACGGTCGGGTCGGCGCCGAGCCCCAGCAGCAGCGTCACCAGGTCGCCGTTCCCGGCGCCCGCGGCCTCGTGTAGCGCGGTCTCCCATGGCTCTTCGATCGGCAGGTCCGTTCGGCCGAGCGCGTTGACGTCGAATCCGAGTTCCGCCAGCAGCCGGACCGCGTCGGCGTTCCCCGCCCCGGTGGCCCGCAGGATCGCCGACGGGTGTCGCGCGACGGCTGCCGCGACCAGTTCGGGATGTTCGTCGAGAAGTGCTGCCGCGGTGGGTCGGTCGGCGATCATGCCCGCCGCCATCAGCCGGTCGACCGCGTCGAGGTCGGGGCCGGTGGCGCCCGCGGCCCGTAGCAGGCGGGCCGCTTCCGTCTTCCCGTAGACCGTCGCGAGTTCGAGCGGTGTCCGTCCGCCCCGAAGCTGCCCGTCCGGGGCCGCGCCGCCGCCCCGCAGCAGCAACGCGACGCGGGCGTTGTGGTCGTGCAGGATCGCCCAGCCGAGCTGATCGCCGAGCAGGCCCGCCGCGCCCTCCAGTTCGACGCCGAGGCGTGAGCTCCACGGTTCGCGGTCGCCCCGGCCGAGCCCGTACTCCAGCAGCAGCGCCAGGTGGTCGTCGTCGCGGCCGAACATGCGGTTGTACAGCGCCTGGCCGTCGTTCGGGTTCGCGCCCGCTTCCAACAGCGCGCGGGCGAGCGGGATCGCATGCGGGTGCCGCGGTTGGTCGTCGACGCCGCGTTCGCCACCCCGAGCGCACCGGTCAGCGCGGTGAAGGGGGAGTGTCGCCGTGCCAGAGATAGCCGGCATTCGGATCGGCGCCGGCATCGAGCAGCAGCCGGGTGGCTCCGACCGTCGCTGCTTCGGTGACCTGGTTGTCGTGCCGGGCGTAGGCGAGATACAGCAGCGGCGGCCAGTCGAACGGTCCGCCCTCGGCGCGCGCGAGCCCCGGGTCTGCACCGAGTAGTGCCCGCAGCGCGGAGACGTCGGCGCACGCCGCCGCCGTGTGCACGGTGGCCGCACGGATGCCGGGGTGGGCATCGAGCAGTGCCGAGGCCCGGCCCCACCTGTCCGCACCGTCGTCGGGGCAGTAGCGCAGGCAGGCCAGCAGCAGGAACTCGTCCGCTTCGGTGGCCGCCGTCGCCCGGTCCGGGTACCGGGTGAGCCCGGTTGCGGACTCCATCACGGGGTCGCCCGACGCAGCGCCAGCCAGGCGACCGCCGTCGCGATCGCGGTCGCGGTCAGGGGCAGCGCCACCAGGGGCAGTGCCCGCGGCGAGTCGGCGAACCAGTCGCCCACCGCGGGCCACCACCGCGCCCAGGTGATCAGGATCGCGGCGAGACCGCCGAGGCCGACGACCCCGACTCCGGCGGCCAGCAGTCCCGTGGCCCGCCACCGCTGGTAGATCGCGCCCGCGGCCATCGCGACCGCCGTCGTCAGCAGCAACGTCGAGAAGAGCGTCAGAAACTGCAGGAACGGGTTGTCGGTGAGGTAGTCGGCAAGGCCGAACATCCGCATCCACACGCCCCAGCCGTCGGTGGCGGCCTCGGCGACCGACAGCAGGTAGAGTGCCGCGGCGAACACCGCCGACTGGGCGAGCGCCAACAACGCTGTGGCGGAGAAGAATTCGCGACGGGTCACGCTCATGCCGAGCGCGAAGGGGAAGGTCTGCGCCATCGCCTGCAGGTAGAACGCCAGCACGAACCCGTAGACGGAGAAGACGCCGCCGGTGAAGCCCTCGTTCTGATCGTTCTGGACCAGGAAGTAGATCGTGTAGGTGATCAGGAAGGACGTGGCGAGGATGCCGACCGGCCAGGCGATCAGCAGCGGCCACGCCACGGTGTGCACGCGGAGGACGGCGCCGATCCGGGAGTCGGAGTCCGGCTCGGTCCGCGGCGGTGTCATGGTCGTGGTGGCGGTCTGGGTGGTCATGCCGTGATCTCCCGTGCTCCTGTGGTGGTCGCGATGACGAGGTCCTGCAGCGATACGGGTTCGAGGTCGACGCCCGCCGCACCCAGCCGGGCGCGCTCTGGCTCGGTTGCCGTGCGCTCGACCGTGGCGCGGGCCTGCGATCCGAGCGACTCGCGATGCAGCACCCTGGCACCGGCCGCGAACGTGTCGATGGCCTCCGCGGGCCCGGTGGCGACCACGGCCCGCCTGCGCAGCGCGTCGGCATCGTCGTCGACGACGATCCGCCCGCGGTCGACGACGATGACGTGCTCGAGCAGGTTGCTGACCTCGTCGATGAGGTGCGTGGACAGCACGATCGTGCGGGGGTGCTCGGCGTAGTCGGCGAGCAGCCTGTCGTAGAAGAGGTGCCGGGCGACGGCGTCGAGGCCCAGATAGGGCTCGTCGAACAGCGTGAGCGGTGCCCGCGCGGCGAGCCCGATGATCACGCCGAGCGTGGACTTCATGCCCCTGGACAGCTTCTTGACCTTGCGGCAGAGGGGGAGCTGGAAGTCGTCGAGCAGTCGGTCGGCGAACTCGCGGTCCCAGCCGGGCATCAGATGTCCGGCAGCGGTGAGCACGTGCTTGACCCGGAGGTCGTCCACATACGTCTGACTCTCCTTGATGAAGCAGACGTTCCGCAGGACCCGCGCGTTCTCGAAGGGTGTGCCGCCGAGAACCGTGACGTCGCCGGATGTCTGGGTGTCCTGTCCGGTCAGGATCTGCATCAGGGTGGTCTTGCCCGCGCCGTTTCGGCCGAGCAGGCCGTAGATCTTGTCGGGCTCGATGGTGAAGGAGACGTCGTCGAGCGCGGTGACGTCGCCGAAACGCTTGCTCACGCCGCGAACCGACACGATCGGTTCGGCATCGATGGCGGTCACGGTCATCTGCTTTCCTCCCGGTTGTCGAGCATGGACTTCAGTTCGGCGATCGACATGCCGAGCTTGTCGGCCTCCGCGATCAGCGGCTCGATGTATTGGCGTGCGAAGTGCTCGCGGCGCCGGAATCGGAGCGCGTCTCGCGCGCCCTCGGTGACGAACATCCCGATCCCTCGCTTCTTGTAGAGAATCCCCTCGGCCACCAGCTGTCCGAGCCCCTTCGCCGCCGTCGCCGGGTTGATCCGGTGGAACGCGGCGAGCTCGTTCGTGGAGGGAACCTGACCGTCCTCCGGCAGGGATCCGTCGATGATGGAGTTCTCCACGAGCTCGGCGATCTGCTGGAACAGCGGCCTACCGTCGTCGTTCACCGGAACCGCCGCCCGCGAGGCCCAATGGTTCATTACTCATGTAATGAACCATAGAACCGGTGGGCTCGGTGTGCAAGCGATGGTGGGAGAGTCCGCATGGCGTACCGTCCGTAGCCATGGAATTGACGCAAGTTCCCGTCGGGGAGGGCACCTACACCGTTCGCGTCGACGGCCCCGAGAGCAGGCACACGGTGCTGCTGCTCCCTGGTGCGGGGGAGTCCGCATCCGTGTTCGACGCGGTGTGCGAGCGACTGCACAACTCCGACCTGCGCACGGTCGTGCCGGAGTCGATCGACGGACTCGACGAGTCCAGCGCGATCGCGCTGCTCGACGCGCTGAAACTGCCGTGGGTCAACCTCGCGGGCAACCGCGAGGGTGCCGCGCTGGCCTGGCTGCTCGCCGCCAAGACCTTCGGCCGGTTCGCCAGTCTCGTGGTGGCGGACTGCCCGCACCCCGCGGTGCCCGATCTCGAAGGCGTCGTGCGCGAGTCCGGTTGTGCGCCCGTGGAAATGCCGACGACGCTGCTGATCGGGAACTCGCTGGGCCGGCCGATGGCCGACACCAGCGGCAGGCACGTCTACTCCGACTTCAGGGTCGTCCAGCTCGACGGTGTCGACTCGGTGCCGCAGGGCGCGGCCGCCGAGATGGCCACCGAGATCGTCCTCCGCACCAGCAGCTGGTAGGCGCTGCGCGCCCGTGCGCGGTGAGCGAGTCCAGGGACTCGTCAACCGCGCACGGGCGGCGCAGCCGCCTATTCCAACCCGAGCAGGGCGTTCTCGACGACCTCGGGGAGACCTGGGTGGATCCAGTACTGGCCCTGGCCATGTCCTTGGCGCTCAGGCCGAAGCTCATCGCCTGGATCAGCGGCTGGATCACCGTGGGCGCCTGCGCGCCGATGACGTGGGCGCCCAGCAGCCTGCCGGTGCCGCGCTCGGCGATCACCTTGCACAGGCCCTCGGTGTCCTCCATCGCCCAGCCGTAGGCGACGTCTGAGTACTTCTGCACCTTCACCGTGATGTCGAGGCCCTGATCGCGGGCCTGCTCCTCGGTGAGCCCGACCTCCGCGATCTGCGGGTCGGTGAACACCGCCGCGGGCACGAACCGGTGATCGGTGCGGACCAGGTCCGCCCCGTCCGCCCACGCGTTGCGCAGCAGGTTCTCCTGCACGACCCTGGCCTCGTGGTTCGCCACGTGCTTGAGCTGATAGGGCGAGGACACGTCGCCGAGCGCGAACACGCCCTCCGCCGTGGTGCGCTGGAACCGGTCCACGAGCACCCGTCCCTCGTCGTCGACGTCGACCCCCGCGGTCTCGGCGCCGAGCCGGTCGCCGTTCGGGGCCCGCCCCACCGCGACGAGCAGGGTGTCGCCCGACACCACGCTGCCATCCGCGAGCTCCACCTCCACGTGGCCGTCGCCGCCACGCACGGACGCCACCGGATTGCTCAGTCGCACATCCCATTTCTCGCGGGCGAGGGCGGTGAAATGTGCCGAGATGTCGCCGTCGAGGTGTCGCAGCAGGCGGTTGCCGCGGCCGATGATCGTGACCTTGCTGCCGAATGCGGAGAAGACGTGGGCGAACTCGGAGGCGATGAACCCGCTGCCGATGATCACCAGGTGCTCGGGCAGTTCCGGCAGCCGCATGATGTCGTCGTTGGTGTAGTAGCGGACGCCGCTGCGGGTCACCGCCTCCGGGATGATCGGCCGCGATCCCGCCGCGATCACCACCTGGTCCGCGGTGATCACCTCGCCGGTTCCGGTCTCCAGGCGCCGCGGTCCGATGAACCGGGCGTGGCCGGAAAACAGTGTGGTGCCCGGACTCTCGTCGCGTCGATAGCGCTCGCCGCCCGCCGAGATGGGGTCGATCCGGTCGAACACCCGGCTGACGATGTCGGGCCAGCGCACCTTGTCGATGCGTGAGTCGATGCCGTACCTGCTCGAGTGCTCGATGGTGCGGGCGACCTCTGCGGCGTAGACGAACATCTTGGTCGGGATGCAGCCGACGTTCAGGCAGGTGCCGCCGAAGACGCCGTCCTCGAGCAGCGCGACCTGCATGTCGGCGTACCGGTCGTCGAGAATGGTGTTGCCGGAACCGGATCCGATGATCGCGAGGTCGAAGTGGTTCATGCGCCGTGTCCGTGCAGCCAGTTCAGCCACAGGTCCACCTCGTCGAAGGCCTGCTTGCGCGGGACCTCGGTGGAGAGGAAGACGTCGTGCCGGGCGCCCTCGATCGGCACGATCGTGGTGCGGTCGCCGAGGCAGCCGGCCCAGCGGGCGATCTGCCTCACATCCAGCACCAGGTCGGCCTCGTCGGACTTGGCGGTGTACCGGGAGGAGTAGTGCGTCCTCTCGGACCGCAGGATCAGCGAGGGCACCCCGACGTCGAGCCCGCGGTGCAGCTTCGCGTGGCCGTGTCGGATCGCCCGCAGCCAGCCGAAGGTCACCGGGAACCCGGTCATCGGCTTCCACTCGAGGTTGTAGTCCCACTCGCCGCTCGCCCCGACGTGCAGGCTGCGTCCATAGACGTCGATCGGCGGCTGCTTGACGGCGAGCCTGTCCTTGACCCGGCCGACGGCCTTGACGGCCACGGTGCCGACGCTGCGGAGGTACGACGGGCCCTGCAGGTCGAACCACGGGCTGTTGAGGATCAGTCCGGCGATGCCTGCGCCCGCGCTGCCGCCTGGCCGCTTGTTCAGCCGGTCCAGCCACAGCGGCAGGATCAGCCCGCCGGTGGAGTGCGCAACGAGCAGGACGGTGCCGCCGCCGATCTGCTCGCGGACCAGCGCCAGTGCGCGGCCCAGTTCCTCGTCGTAGAGCGCGAGGTCGGTGACGAAGTGTGCGGTCTGGCCCTGCTTCAGTGAGCGGCCGCATTTGCGCAGGTCCAGGGCGAAGAACGAGTAGCCCTGGTCGTGGAAGTGTTCGGCCATGTGGTGCTGGAAGAAGTAGTCGGTGAACCCGTGCACGTAGAGCACGGCCCGGGCGGGCGTGCGGTCGATCCCGCCCTCGGGCTGGTACCTGACGAGTGTGGCGTCGATCTCACCTTCACCGTCGGGATCGATTCCGAGTGGGATGGTCAACTGCTGATATCCGTCGCCGAGGACGTCGGGAGCCCAAGTAGTCACAGATCACAATGTAATGCGCAGGAATGCCCCCCGCAGTGGCGCACAATTGGGTGAGGTGAACGACGCGTATACGCGCGGGTAACCTATCCGCTGCAGTCGGCGCGACTGCGCACTGCCAATGGACAAGGAAGTCGATTTTCCAGTGTCAGACAACAACGCGGTAGAGACCAAGACCGATGTAGTGCTCGTGGGTGCGGGCATCATGAGTGCGACCCTCGGAGCCATCCTGCGGCAGCTGCAGCCGGATTGGTCGATCAGCGTGTTCGAGCGGCTCGACGCCGCCGCCGCGGAGAGCAGCGACCCGTGGAACAACGCGGGCACCGGACACTCGGCTCTGTGTGAGCTCAACTACACCCCCGAGAACAAGGACGGCTCCGTCGACATCGCCAAGGCGATCACGGTCAACGAGCAGTTCCAGGTCTCCCGGCAGTTCTGGGCGCACGCGCTCGAACAGGGCATCCTCACCGCTCCCAAGGAATTCATCAACCCCATCCCGCACGTGAGCTTCGTGCACGGGGCGGACAACGTGAAGTACCTGAAGGCGCGCTACGACGCCCTCGCCGGCCACACGCTGTTCAACGGCATGGAGTACACCGACAGCGCGGACGAGTTCGCCCGCCGCCTGCCGCTGATGGCCAAGGGTCGCGACTTCTCCGACCCCGTCGCCCTGAACTGGACCGAGGGCGGCACCGATGTCGACTTCGGCGCGCTGACCAAGCAGCTGCTCAACCACGTCGCCTCCTCCGGCGGCACCGTGCACTTCGGTCACGAGGTCACCGGCATCAAGAAGCAGTCCGACGGCAGCTGGAAGCTCAAGGTGCACAACCGTCGCACCGGCGGCCGCAAGACCGTCAACGCCAAGTTCGTCTTCGTCGGAGCAGGCGGCGGCGCCCTGCACCTGCTGCAGCAGTCCGGCATCAAGGAGGCCAAGGGCTTCGGCGGCTTCCCCGTCAGCGGCGCCTTCCTGCGCTGCACCAACCCGGAGCTGATCGATCAGCACCGCGCGAAGGTGTACGGCAAGGCCGCGGTCGGTGCCCCGCCGATGTCGGTGCCGCACCTCGACACCCGCGTCATCGGTGGAAAGCCGGGCCTGCTGTTCGGCCCGTACGCCGGTTGGTCGCCGAAGTTCCTCAAGGAGGGTCGGGTCACCGACCTGCCCGGTTCGGTCAAGCCGAACAACCTGCTGTCCATGCTCGGCGTCGGCGTTTCCGAGCTCGGCCTGGTCAAGTACCTGGTCAGCGAGCTGGCGAAGAATGCGGAGGGTCGCATCGAGACCATGCGCGAGTTCGTCCCCGAGGCAATCGGAGCGGACTGGGAGCTGATCACGGCAGGCCAGCGCGTCCAGGTGATCCGCCGCGACAAGCGCAAGGGTGGCGTGCTCGAGTTCGGCACCGCCGTCATCAGCGCCGCGGACGGCTCGATCGCGGGTCTGCTTGGCGCCTCGCCCGGCGCCTCAACCGCGGTCCCGGCGATGCTCGACGTCCTCAAGCGCTGCTTCGGGGACCGGTTCGCGTCCTGGGAGCCGCAGCTCAAGCAGATGGTGCCCTCGCTCGGCGTGAAGCTCTCCGACGACAAGTCGCTGTTCACCGAGGTCTGGGACTGGTCCAGCCGCGTGCTCGAACTCGACACCGACGTTCAGGAGACCGCCTCCGCCGCGGTGTGATAGTCACACCGTATGACGGCAACAGCGGCGCTGCATCGCGCCTGGGCGCTCGATCTGGACCTCCGCACGCTCTATGACCTGCTGAGACTGCGGGTCGACGTGTTCGTCGTGGAGCAGGCCTGCCCGTACCCGGAATTGGACGGGCGGGACCTGCTCCCCGGCACCAGGCACCTCTGGATCGAGCAGGACGGCCAGATCGTGTGCACCCTCCGTCTGATGGAGGAGCACGACGACGGCAGCTCGTACCGCATCGGACGGCTGTGCACCCGTCCGGACGCGCGCGGGCACGGGCACACCACCAGGCTGCTGCGCACGGCGCTCGCGGAGGTCGGGTCGTCGCCGTGCCGGCTGAGCGCGCAGAGCCACCTGGTGGACATGTACGCCAAGCACGGGTTCACCCCCGACGGCGAGGAGTTCATCGAGGACGGCATCCCGCACGTGCCGATGCGGCGCGGTGGCGGCGAGCCCTGGCGCGAGGTCTAGAGTCAGGACCCGACAATCCCTGCTGCGGGGAAGTCCTGTGTGAACCAGGCACGGTCCCGCCACTGTGATGGATTCGGCCACGTCCGGAACCGGAGTCAGATCGCCGCGGCAGCGGATCAAGGTCCGAACCCTCGGCGTGGACACCGGGGAGTGAAGGGAAAAGCGCTGTGGCACAAGCTGGTACCGGGTCCGAACCGGGATTTCCGTTCAGTGCGATCGTCGGTCAGGACACGCTCCGGCTCGCCCTGACCCTCTGCGCCGTGCACCCCGGTATCGGGGGCGTGCTGGTGCGGGGCGAGAAGGGCACCGCGAAGTCGACGGTGGTGCGCGCGCTCGCCGCGCTGCTGCCGCCCGTCGACGACGGCAACGGTGGCAGGCCCGCCCGGCTGGTGGAGCTGCCGGTCGGCGCGACCGAGGACCGGGTGGTCGGCTCGCTGGACCTGGAGAAGGTGCTGCGGGACGGGGAGCGGGCCTTCCAGCCCGGACTGCTCGCCGCGGCCCACGACGGCGTGCTCTACGTCGACGAGGTCAACCTGCTGCACGATCACCTCGTGGACGTGCTGCTCGACGCCGCCGCGATGGGCCGCGTGCACATCGAGCGCGACGGCGTCTCCCACTCCCATCCCGCGCGGTTCGTCCTGGTCGGGACCATGAACCCGGAGGAGGGCGAACTCCGCCCGCAGCTGCTCGACCGCTTCGGCCTCGCCGTCGACGTGGCGGCCTCGCGCGAGGTGGACGTCCGCATGCAGGTGGTGCGTCGCCGCCTCGATTTCGAGGCCGACCCCGCCGGATTCGCGGCCCGGTACGCCGACGAGGACTCGGCGCTGGCCCGCCGCATCGCCGCGGCAAGGGCGGCCCTGCCCGCCATCGAACTCAGCGACACCGAACTGCGCCGCATCGCCGCGCTGTGCGCCTCCTTCGACGTCGATGGCATGCGTGCCGATCTGGTGCTGGCCCGCACGGCCACCGCGCACGCCGCCTGGCGCGGCGCGGACGCCGTCGCCGAGGAGGACGTGCGGATCGCCGCGGAGCTGACGCTGCCGCACCGGCGCCGCCGCGACCCGTTCGACGAGCCGGGTCTGGACCCGCAGCAGCTCGAGGACGCGATGCGGGACGCCGCCGAGCAGGCAGAGCAGCCCCAGCCGGAACCGGACCCTGAGCCCGACCCGGATCCCGACGGGCCGGGCGGCGGCACGCCGGAGCCCGACGACGGACCGCAGGAACCGGCCGGGTCCGGCGACGAGGAGCCGCGGCAGGACGTCTCGGCGCCCGGGCGCGCCCCCGAGCGCCAGGCCGCGGCCCCCTCCGCCCAGTTCAAGACCCGGCTGCTGACCATTCCCGGTGTCGGCGAGGGTGCGCCAGGCAGACGCTCGCGTTCGCGCTCCGCGCAGGGCCGGACCGTGCGACCCACCACCGAACCGGGTCGCGGGCTGCACCTGGTCGGCACCCTGTTCGCGGCCGCCGAGCACCAGGTCGCCCGCGGACGGCGGGACGGCCGGATGCTGTTGGCGCCCGGCGACATCCGCGGGGCGCACCGCGAGGGTCGCGAGGGCAACCTGGTGGTCTTCGTGGTCGACGCGTCCGGCTCGATGGCCGCGCGGGACCGGCTCTCCGCGGTCACCGGCGCCGTCGTCTCGCTGCTGCGCGACGCCTACCAGCGCCGCGACAAGGTCGCGGTGATCACCGTGCGGGGCGCGGCCGCCGAGCTGGTGCTGCCGCCCACCTCGTCCGTCGACGTCGCGGTCCGGCGACTGCGCTCACTGCGTACCGGCGGTAAAACCCCACTGGCGCAAGGATTCCTGAAGGCTCGCGAGGTGGTGCTGCGGGAGAAGGTGCGCGACCCCCAGCGTCGGGCGATGGTGGTCGCGTTGACCGACGGCCGGGCGACCGGCGGAACCGACCCCGTCCATCGCGCCCGGGTGGCCGCGACCCTGCTCGCCGGCGAGTCGGTGGCCTCGGTGGTGGTGGACTGCGAGTCCGGCATGGTGCGGCTCGGCCTGGCCCGCGACCTGGCGACCGCGCTGCGGGGCGCCTACATCCGGCTCGGCGAGCTCTCGGCGGAGCAGGTGGCCGGCGTCGTCCGGGCCGGTACCTCGAAGCTCGCGGCCTAGAACGGAAAGAGGAGTAGCAGACGATGCCCAAGGGTGTACCGCTTCCCGAGAACGTCCCCGACGACGGCCTGACCACCCGGCAGCGCCGCAACGCGCCGGTGCTGGCCGTGCACACCGGACCCGGCAAGGGGAAGTCGACCGCCGCGTTCGGGATGGCGTTGCGCGCCTGGAACCAGGGCTTCGACATCGGGGTGTTCCAGTTCGTCAAGAGCGCGAAGTGGAAGGTCGGCGAGGAGTCGGCGTTCCGCGCGCTCGGTGAGCTGCACGAGTCCACCGGCGTCGGCGGACCGGTGCAGTGGCACAAGATGGGCGAGGGCTGGTCCTGGACCCGCAAGAAGGGCGAGGACGAGGACCACGCCCGCGTCGCGCTGGACGGCTGGCGCGAGGTGGCCCGCCGGATCGCCAACGAGGAGCACAAGTTCTACGTCCTCGACGAGTTCACCTACCCGCTCAAGTGGGGCTGGGTTGACGTCGACGAGGTGGTCGAGGTGCTGGCTTCGCGGCCGGGGAACCAGCACGTGGTGATCACCGGCCGGGACGCGCCGCAGGCCCTGATCGAGGCGGCCGATCTCGTCACCGAGATGACCAAGATCAAGCACCCCATGGACGCCGGACGCAAGGGCCAGCGGGGCATCGAGTGGTGAACACCGTTCCGGCGGTCGTCATCGCGGCACCCGCATCCGGCAGCGGAAAGACCACCGTCGCAACGGGTCTGATCGGTGCACTGCGCGCGGCCGGTGATCGGGTGGCACCGTTCAAGGTGGGGCCCGACTACATCGACCCGGGCTATCACGGCCTCGCCGCGGGTCGGGTCGGACGCAACCTGGACCCGGTGCTGGTCGGCCCGGACCGGATCGGTCCGCTGTACCGGCACGGCAGCGCGGGCTGCGACATCGCCGTCGTCGAGGGCGTGATGGGCCTGTTCGACGGCAAGATCGCGGACCCGGCGCCCGAGGGCGCCGCGGAGGGGTCGACGGCCCAGGTGGCCGGGTTGCTCGGTGCCCCGGTCGTCCTGGTCGTGGACGCCCGCGGGCACAGCCAGTCGCTGGCCGCGGTGCTGCACGGATTCGCGACCTTCGACAGCGGCGTCCGGATCGGCGGGGTGATCCTGAACCGGGTCGGCAGCGAGCGGCACGAGCAGGTGCTGCGCCAGGCCTGCGACCGGGTCGGGGTGCCGGTGCTCGGGGTGGTGCCCCGGCTCGCGGAGCTGGCGGTGCCCTCGCGGCATCTCGGCCTGATCACCGCCGTCGAGCACGGCCGGGCCGCCACCGACGCGGTGGACGCGATGACCGAGCTGATCGCGCGGCACGTTGACCTGCCCGCCGTGCGGGCGCTGGCCCGCTCGAGCGTCGGCGCACCGGCATGGGATGCCGTGGACGAGGTCGGCACGGACGCGCCGGGACCCGCCCCCGTTGTGGCGCTGGCTGGTGGCTCGGCGTTCACGTTCGGCTACGCCGAGCATCGCGAGCTGCTGGAGGCGTCGGGCGCGCGGGTGTGCACCTTCGACCCCGCCGTCGATCAGCTGCCCGACGGCGCGGCCGCGTTGGTGCTGCCGGGCGGGTTCCCTGAGGAGCACGCGCCCGAGCTGGCGGCGAACATCCCGCTGCTCACCACCGTCCGCGAGCTGGCGCGCCGCGGGATGCCGATCCACGCCGAGTGCGCGGGCCTGCTGTACCTGGCGCGTCGCCTCGACGGGCACCCGATGGCGGGGGTGATCGGGGTGGATGCGGAGTTCGGCACGTCGCTGACGCTGGGCTACCGGGAGGCCGTCGCGCTGGGGGAGTCGGTGCTGTTCGAACCGGGGACGAGGGTGGTCGGTCACGAGTTCCACCGGACCCGGCTCGCGTCGGCATCGGTGGACGGCTGGGCCCCGGCCTGGGGCTGGCGGGCGGCAGGAGCCTCGGCGCGGGAGGGCTTCGCGGGCGGCGGCGTGCACGCCTCCTACCTGCACACCCATCCTGCGGGGAATCCGGCCTCCGTGCGCCGGTTCGTCTCCGCGGCAAGAGATTTCGAGGCGTCCAATGGGTGATCTGGTAGTGGGCATCGGTGCCCGTGACGGGGTGGACCCCGACACCGTGCTGGCCGCGATCAGTGCCGTCGTCGACGACCCGACCGAGCTGCACGCGCTGGCCACCCTCGAGCGCAAGGCCACCGAGTCCTCGATCGCCATCGCGGCGGCCGAGCTGGGTGTGCCGGTGCTCGGGTTCACGGCCGACGAACTCTCGGCCGTGGACGTGCCGACACCCTCGGGACGGGTCGCGGCCGAGGTCGGGACGCCGAGCGTCGCCGAGGCCGCGGCGGTCCTCGGCGCGGGCGGCGGCGACCTGCTGGTGCGCAAACGCGCCCGCAATGGCGTCACCGTTGCCGTCGCCCGTAATGTTTGGTAGCCCGAAGACCCCCGACATCCCAGTCAAGGAGCGTGAAGTGCCAGCAGCGGCCGGAGACGAGCCCAACTACCTCGTAGGGCTCAACCTGACCGATCGACGGGTGGTCGTCGTGGGCGGCGGCACCGTCGCACAGCGGCGCCTTGGCCTGCTCGTGGCCTGCGGGGCGAGGGTGCACGTGGTCAGCCGCGCCGTCACCCCCGCCGTCGAGGCGATGGCCACCGGCGGCCAGATCACCATCGACCTGCGCGCGTACGCCGACGGCGACCTGGACGGCGCCTGGTACGCCATCGCCTGCACCGACGAGCCGGACACCAACGCCGCCGTCGTCGCCGAGGCGGAGCGCAGCCGCATCTTCTGCGTCCGCGCCGACAGCGCCCGCAACGGCACCGCCGTCACCCCGCGAGCGCGTCCTTCGACGGGCTCGAGCTCGGCGTGCTGGCGGGCGGCGACCACCGCCGCTCGGCCGCGGTGCGCACCGCGCTGGTCGAGGCCCTGCAGTCCGGCGGCGTGGTGGACGTCGCCGAGCCGCACGCGCCCGGCGTCGCGCTGGTCGGCGGCGGACCCGGCGACCCGGACCTGATCACCGTCCGCGGCCGCAGGCTGCTGGCCCGGGCCGATGTCGTGGTCGCGGACCGGCTCGCGCCGCCAGAGCTGCTCGCCGAGCTCGGCCCCCAGGTCGAGGTCATCGATGCGGCGAAGATCCCGTACGGCCGCGCGATGGCGCAGGAGGCGATCAACGCCGCCCTGATCGACGGCTACAAGGCCGGCAAGTTCGTGGTCCGGCTCAAGGGCGGCGATCCGTACGTGTTCGGCCGCGGCTTCGAGGAGCTGCAGGCCTGCGCGGCCGCCGGGGTGCCGGTCACCGTGGTACCGGGCATCACCAGCGCGATCGCCGTGCCGTCCGCGGCCGGGATCCCGGTGACGCACCGCGGCGTCACGCACGAGTTCGTCGTCGTCAGCGGGCACATCGCCCCGGACCACCCCGACTCGCTGGTGGACTGGTCGGCGCTGGCGAAGCTGCGCGGCACCCTGGTACTGCTGATGGCGGTGGAACGGATCGAGAAGTTCGCCGCCGTGCTCACCGAGGGCGGCAGGCCGGCCGAGACCCCGGTGACCGTGATCCAGGAGGGCACCACGCGCGCCCAGCGGGTGGTGCGAGCCGATCTGGCGACCGTCGCTGCCCGGGTTCGCGAGGAGAACATCCGCCCGCCCGCCATCATCGTGATCGGGCCGGTCGCGGGCCTGACCGCCGACGCGCAGTAACCTGGGCGACCGTGCCTGACTCCACTGTCGTGAAGTACCCCGTGACCACGCGAGCCTTCGGTCTCGCCATCGTCGTCCTCGGCGGTATGCAGCTGATGATGGTGCTCGACGGGACCGTCGCGTCGCTGGCCCTGGCCCGGATCCAGCAGGACCTCGACCTGAGCGACGCGGGCAGGAACTGGGTGATCACGTCCTACGCGCTCACCTACGGCGGCCTGATGCTGCTGGGTGGTCGGCTCGGCGACGCCTTCGGGCGCAAGCGGGTCTTCATCGGCGGCGTGGTGCTGTTCACGGTGGCCTCGCTCATCTGCGGACTCGCCACCGGCGAGATCTCGCTGATCGCGGCGCGGGCACTGCAGGGCGTGGGTGCGGCGATCGCGTCACCGACCGCGCTGGCCCTGGTGGCGACGACATTCGCGCCCGGCCCGGTCCGCAACCAGGCGATCGCGATCTTCGCGGCCATGACCGGTATCGGTTCGGTGACCGGACTGATCGTCGGCGGCGCCCTGACCGAGGTGTCATGGCGCTGGATCTTCCTGATCAATGTGCCGATCGGGCTGCTGATCATCGGCCTCGCCGTTCCCTCGCTGGTGGAGACCGGCGCCGAGCGGCTCAAGCTGGACGTGCCGGGTGCGGTGCTCGCGACCCTGGGCTGCACGGGCGTGGTCTTCGGGTTCACCGAGGGCGCGGAGATGGGCTGGACGAGCCCGCCGGTGATCGCGGCGCTGGTCGTGGGGCTGGGCATGCTGGCGGCGTTCCTCCTGGTCGAGCGCAGGGCGGAGAACCCGCTGCTGCCGTTCTCGCTGTTCCGCAACGGGAACCGGGTGGCCACCTTCATCGCGATCGCGCTGGTGGGCGCGGTGATGTTCAGCCTGGCGCCGTTCGTCGCGCTGTACGTGCAGGACATCCTCGGCTACAGCCCGCTCGCCGCGGGCATGGCGTTCGTGCCGTTCGCCTTCGGCCTCGGCGCCGCGGCGTTCGTGGCGTCCAAGCTCGCGGTCCGTGTCCAGCCCCGGTGGCTGATCGTCGCAGGCACCGTCCTGACCACGCTCGGCCTGCTGTACGGCTCCACGTTGGACACCTCGGCGACGTACATGGGCAACCTGTTCATGCTGGTGGTCGGCGTCGGATTCGGTGTCGGCCTCGCGGTGGTGCCGCTGCCGCTGTGCGCGATCGCCGGGGTCGGGCAGCACGAGATCGGCCCGCTGTCCGCGATCGCCCAGGTGGCCCAGGTGCTCTTCGGCCCGATCGGACTGGCGATCGTCGGCGCGATGGCGACGTCCAAGACGCTTTCGCTCGGCGGCACCTCCGGGGTGGCGGCGACCATGAACGCGGACCAGCTGTTCGCACTCAGCGAGGGCTATACGACGGCCCTGCTCGGCTGCGCGATCTTCGCCGCCCTCGCCGCCGTCGTGGCCCTGTTCATCCGGTTCACCCGCAGCAGGTCGCCCAGGCGCAGGCTGCGGAGAAGGCGGCACAGGAGTCCTAGGCGCGTCTCGGAGGCGTTCCCGTATGGGTGAACGCCTCCGAGTACTGCCTGGCCTCCGGTCAGGCCAACTGGGCGAAGAACTGACGGATATCGCCGACCAGGACCTCGGGCGCCTCGTGCGCGGCGTAGTGTCCGGCGGCGTCGTTCGCGCCGCCGCTCGGCCCGGCGGTGTCGTAGGAATTCCAGCTGACGATGTTGCTGTGGTCGCGTTCGGCGAACCGGCGGATCGACTGGAAGTCGCCTGCGAACATCGCGAGACCGGTCGGCACCGTGGTCGGCGCGGTCGGGTGGTCGGTGGCGTGGGCATCCTCGTAGTAGAACCGCGTCGAGGACCCGGCGGTGCCGGTCAGCCAGTAGATGGCGACGTTCGCGAGGACGAAATCGGCATCGAGGCCCTCGCCGAAAAGCTGTGCGTTCCACGCGAGGAGCCCCACCGGCGAGTCGGCGAGGGCGAAGGCGAGGGTCTGCGGCTGCTGGCTGTGCAGCGTGTTGAACGCCATCTTGTTCGCGTGGAACCACTGCAGGTGCTCGAGGGCCGCCTGGTCGGCGTCGGAGAGCCCCTCGAACTCGGACGGATCGCCGGACGGGAAGGAGAACAGCTGGGTGACGTGCACGCCGACGACGTTCGACGGGTCGAGGCGGCCGATCTCGGGCGCGATCATCGAACCGCCGTCATTGCCGACCGCCCCGTACGACTGGTAGCCCAACCGATGCATCAGCTCGATCCAGGCCCTGGCGGTGCGGTACCGATTCCAGCCGGTGCTGCGCGTCGGGCCGGAGAAGCCGAAGCCCGGGATCGACGGGATCACCAGGTGGAACGCGGGTGAATCGGGGGACTCCGGCTCGGTGAGCGGGGCGATGACATCGAGGTACTCGACGATCGACCCCGGCCATCCGTGCGTGAGCACCAGCGGCGTGGCGTCCGGCCGGGACGACCTGATGTGCAGGAAGTGGATGTCCTCGCCGTCGATCTCGGTGACGAATTGTGGGTAGGAGTTGATCCTCGCCTCGACGGCGCGCCAGTCGAATCCGTCGAGCCACCGGGCGGCGAGCGCGCGCACCCGATCGTTCGGGACACCGTACGAGTCGGCGACGCCCGGCAGCTCGTTCGGCCACAGCGTGCGTCGCAGCCGCTCGTGCAGGTCGTCGAGCTGGGCTTGCGGGACGTCGATGGCGAAGGGGCGGATGTCGTTCACGGCTACTCCTCGTTAGAACGGAATGTTCGGTTCCGTTTGAACGTAACAGATCGGATCATTCCGTTCCAGTGTTATCGTCGGTGCATGCCGAAATCGACTGAAAGCGCAGTTCGCGAGAGCAGGCCCGGGCTGCCGGGGCGCAAACAGCAGGCGGCGCGCAACGACGGAGTCATCCTCGAGGCCGCGCGGGAGGTGTTCCTGTCCGATCCGAAGGCGCCCATCACCGCGGTGGCTCAGCGTGCAGGCGTCGGGATCAGCGCGCTCTACCGCCGGTACCCAGGCAAGGAGGACCTCCTGCGTACTCTGTGTCACGACGGCCTGCGCCGCTACATCGCCGAGGCGGAAATGGGCCTCGAGGACGCCGACGCGTGGCGCGGACTGACCGGATTTCTCGAGAGGGTGGTCGAAGCCGATGTGCACTCATTGACGGTGCACCTGGCGGGGGCGTTCACCCCGACCGAGGAGATGGGGCGCGACGCGATGCGCTCCCACGAGCTGACCGATGCCCTCGTCGAGCGGGCACGCGCGACGGGGCGCCTGCGTGCCGACATCGTCACCCTTGATCTCGGGCTGCTGCTCGAGGGGTGCGCCGCCATCCGGATTCCGGACCCGGAGCGGACCCGGCAATTGCGACGCCGCCACCTCGCCCTGCTCGTCGACGGTCTGGCCGCGAGCGGTGATCTGCCCGGACCGCCACCGCAGGCGGGGGAGTTCGGGTCGCGGTGGAACCCGGAGGCCGGCAGCGTGTAACGACCGTCCAGTACGGTGCGACGAACCGGCTATGAGGGGGACAAGGCGTGCGATGACGGTTGAACCGCAAGAATTGGCGGCGCCCGGGAGGGCGCGCGCTCGTTGGCGTATCGCCCTGGGGGTGGCGACCATCGTCGTCGGAATCGTGGTGGCGATCGCCGCCGGCGCGCTGGCGGTGGGCCTGGTGGCCGCCGTGGTCGACACCCCGGCCCTGTTCCTCTGCGCCGGATTGCTCGTCGCCGTTGCCGCTTGTTTCCTGTTGAGCTGGTGGGGATTTCGGCTGACGGGCGCGCGTCGCGCGAGGACGGGCGCGGCCGGACTCAGCGCGGCGATCGGCGTGGCCGTCACCGCGCTGGCAGCATCGACGATTCTCAGTCCCTTCCCGGCCCAGCCGCAAGCGGGCGCGCCCTCGGCCGTCCAGTACTGGGACCTGCCGACCGGGTCGCGAATCGCCTACGTCCACGCCCCGGCCGCCGAACTCCCTGCCCGAAGCCGCCGGTGATCTTCGTCCACGGCGGACCGGGAACACCCGGCGAGGGAATACCGGTCGCCGGCGCCGAACTCGCCGCCCAGGGGTACGACGTATTCGCGTATGACCAAGTGGGGGCGGGCCGTTCGACCCGACTCGACGATGTCACCGACTACACCGTGCAGCGCCAGGTGGCCGATCTCGAAGCGATACGGCAAGAACTCGGTGCCGAGCAATTGATCCTGGTCGGACGGTCCTGGGGCGGATCGCTGACGGCGCAGTACATCGCGGCGCACCCCGATCGAGTCGCGAAAGCTGTCTTCGTCGCGCCAGGGGCGATCTGGCCGACGGCATTTCCCGACGGTGTCGGCGAACCCTGGCACGAGATGGATCCCGCCCAGCAGGCCCGCTACGACGAACTGATGGGCAACCCGCGCATTCTCACCCAATCACTGCTGATGGGCGTGAATCCCGCAGCCGCCCATGCGTTCGTCCCCGACGCCGAAGCCGACTCGTGGATGCACGAGGTCGCCCTGACCGGACGTGACGGGGCCTCATGCTCACGCGAGGTCACCACGCCGCCGCACAACAACCCGCAGGGCTTCTACGTCAACCAGATGACGACCGCCGATTTCGGCTCCATTCCGGATCCCAGGCCTGCCCTCACGAACGCGCAGGTTCCCGTCCTGGTCATGGCGGCGCAATGCGACTTCCTCCGTTGGCCGGTCACACGCGAATACCGTGACACCTTCCCCCACTCCACGCTGGTCGACATCCAGGGCGCCGGGCACGGGGTCTCGACGGACCAGCCGGAGATCTACACCGGCTTGCTGGAGGCCTTTCTGAACGATCAGCCGCTGCCGCTCCCCGCCTACACCTCCATGGACCCTCCGCCTGGACGCTGGACCAGCTGACCGAGCGTTCGCGATCGGATACGGGACATACTCAGCGTGTGACCGCCCTCGAGGAGTACCGCCGGAGGCTTGAGCCCCGCCTTCCGTGGATTCGCGACATCGCGCTGCTGGCGGCGACGATCTTCGTCCTTGTCGGGCGGTTCGTGCAGGCGGGCGACCATTCGGCGCAAGCATTCTGGTTGTCGGCGATTTCGGTCGCCGCCGCCATGACCCTGTGGTGGCGACGCCGGTATCCGATCGCGATCACGTGCCTCGGCATTCTCGTGTGTGCTCTGTCCGGGTCGAATCTGATGATGCTCATCGCGATCTGCACTCTTGCGGTTCGCCGCCGCGACCGATGGCTCTGGATCCTGGCCGTGGCCGGGGCTCTGACCGACGCCACCTCCACGTTCTTCAGGCGGCCCGGAGAGGACTATCCAACGGCGCTGGGCTCGACGTTGTTCGCAGTCGCCGCCTTTGCCGTGCTCGGCGCCTACATCGGCCTGCGCCGCGCGTACCTGGACGGACTTCACGATCGTGTGCGCCAAGCGGAGGCCGAACGTGAGGCACGAGCCGCCCAGGCGCGGCTGGCCGAACGCAGCCGAATTGCCCGCGAGATGCACGACGTGGTGGCGCACAAGGTCTCGCTGATCGCACTGCACGCAGGCGCCCTGCAGCTGACCCGCGCACCCGACGCCGACCGCGTGCAGCGCAGCGCGACGCTGATCGCCGACACCGCCCGAGGTGCGCTCGAGGATCTGCGCGGTGTGCTGGGCGTGCTCCGCGACTCGTCCGACGAACCCGCGCCGGAACCGCCGCAGCCGCTGCTACGGGACATTCCGGCGCTCATCGCCGCCTCGCGCGCCGCGGGCGTCCCGATCGTGGAGGACATCCGCGCGGACCTGGAGCGTCCGGCACCCTCCGTGCTGGCGCACGCGGCCTTCCGCGTGACCCAGGAGGCGCTGACGAACATCCACAAGCACGCGGCGGGCGCCGCCACCACGATCGCGATCCACGGAGCCCCCGGTGACCGTCTGAGCATCGAGATCGTCAATGCAGCAGCCCCGGCAGAATCCTCGGCGACCACGCCCCTGGACGGGTCAGGAACGGGACTCGAGGGGTTGAGGGAGCGCGTCACGGTCGCTGCGGGCACGTTCGAACACGGGCCCACCGCCGACGGCGGCTTCCGGGTGTTCGCCAGCTCGCCATGGCCCAACGGTCAGCCGGACTCACCGAGCAACTGAGCGTCGCGCGCCACCAACGCCGCCTGCACCCGGTTCGAGACCCCCAGGGCCGTGAGAATCCGACTGACGTGCGCCTTCACCGTGCTCTCGCGCATCGACAACGTCTCCGCGATGTCGGCGTTGGAGTCCCCATGCGCGACCCGCTCGAGTACCTGCGTCTCACGCGGGGTGAGCCGCGAAATGCGCTCGGCCGCGGCCTGCGCGGACTCCGCTGTCTGCTGGTGGAATCGATCGATCAGCGCCCGCGCCGCGCCGGGATGCAGCATCGAACCGCCCGCCGCTACGACATGGACGGCCCGGAGGATCTCCGCGGGAGGTGTCTCCTTGAGCAGGAATCCGTCCGCGCCCGCCGCGAGTGCCGAGTACACGTGCTGGTCCAGATCGAACGTGGTGAGCACCAGGATTCGCGGACGGGACGGCAGTGCCGCGATCAGGCGCGTCGCCTCGATCCCGTCCATCGTCGGCATCCGGATGTCCATCAGCACGACGTCGACGTCACGGGACCGAACAACTCGCACCGCGTCGGCGCCGTCCGACGCGTGCGCCACGACGGACAGCTGGTCGTCGGTGGCGATCATGTCGGCCAGCCCCTGGCGCACGAACGGATCGTCGTCGACGACGAGGATGGAGATCACGATGCGAATGTACCTGCGGAATCGACGCCGGGACCGACTTCGCTGACCGATCGCCGGTGACCGCACCGACTTTCGTCGGGGGTGCCGGTGGCCGGATTACCGATGCGGCACACCATTCGGCGCCCGCACTGTGGGTACATGAAGAACATTGCCGCCAGGATCTCTCCGACACGACTCGGCGGCCACGCCCTGTTCGCCGCCGAGGCCGGCCGCGACCTGCGTACGACGGGCGCGCTCGCGCCGAGCAGCCCCGACTGGCACGCGCGCTGACCGGGTCGATCGCCCGCTCCACCGACACCGTGCTGTCGATCCTCGAGGTCGGTGCGGGGACGGGTGCGCTGAGCCGGGCCATCGCGGCACGCATGGGCCCCAACGACACCTTGACCTGCGTCGAACGGAACCCGCGACTCGCCGAGTACCTCCGACGGGAGATCGGCGCAGATCCCGCACTCCGCGCCTGTGCGGAGCGGATCGTGATCCACCAGGCCGACATCGTCGACCTCGCGGCGGCCGAACGGTACGACGTCATCGTGGTCGGACTCCCGTTCGCGAATTTCACCGAGGACGAGACGCGTGCGATCTGCGCAACCCTCGACGGGGTGCTCGAGCCCGGCGGCTGCATCACCTACTTCTCGTACCTCGGCGGTACGGCAGTCGACTGGTTCGTCGGGGACCGGCACCGTCGGCACCGCCGTGGCAGCGCGCGGGCGCTCGCCGAGTTCCGCGCACGCTTCCGGCAGGATCGCGTGAAGGTCTGGACCAACCTCCCACCCGCCTACGCCTGGATGCTAACGAAACCGGGAGCGGCCCAGCCTGATCCGGTCTACGGTGCCGGGATTTCACGCACCGAACCGATCACCGCGTAAGGGGACTCGGAATGTGGCGTGTGGGCGCGCTCACCGATCGGCCCGACACTCCGGCGGTCTGGTGGTTTCTCGCGGCGATGGTGGTGACGGTCATCGGGACGTGGGGATTCGGCCTGGCGCTCTGGCGATATGTCTCGACGCGGACATCGCACACGAGATCGGTGCCATGGGCGGCCGGTTTCGTGATGTGGGCTGGGGGAGTCTGGTTGCTCTTCCACCAGGCGGCGAGTCTGGGGTCCGGCGGCGCCGTCATCGTCGCAGTCGCCGCGGGCCTGTGGAGCTGCGCATACATCAGGCCCCGCCGCCCACCTCCTGTCCTGCGGTATTCCTTTCCGGAGTAGGAGACGCGCAGCCGACGCAACCCGCCGACCGTCGCGACGGAAAGTCGCTCGACACCGCCGGTAGTGTCCGAATGGTGCTGTTCACACTGACCGCGACCGCGACTGGCGGCTTCCCGGATGCGTCGGACCTCGGCTATCTCCTGCACAAGCATCCCGATCGGGTGCAGACGTTCGAGTTGTCGGTGGGGACCGCGACCGTGCTCTATCCGGAGTCCTCGCGGTCGAGCTGCACCGTGGCGCTGATCCTCGACGTCGATCCGGTCGAGTTGGCGCGCAGCAAGCTCCGGCGTGGCAGTGACGGATTCGCGTTGGGCCAGTACGTCAACGACCGACCGTATGCCGGGTCGTCGATGCTGGCGGTGGCGATCTCGCGAGTGTTCAAATCAGCCCTCGCCGGAACACTCTCATCGCGCCAGGAACTTCCGCTGACGGCCGTGCCACTGCGGATCACCATTCCGGCGATGCCGGCCAGGGGCGGCGCAGACCTGCCAGGCCGGCTCTTCGGGCCGCTCGGCTGGGACGTCAGCGCGGAGCCGCTCCCGCTGGACGAGTCTCTTCCGCAGTGGGGTGACTCGGCATATGTGAGCCTGACGCTGGTCGGCACGCAGACGTTGTCCGCGGCGCTGCGACACCTCTACGTCCTGCTGCCGGTGCTCGATGACGTCAAGCACTACTGGGTAGGCGAGGAGGAGGCGGACAAGTTGGTTCGGATGGCAGGGGAGTGGCTGAGCGGCCACCCGGAAGCCGAGCTGATCGCCTCGCGCTACCTCGCGCACCGACGCGAGCTGGTGGCGTCCGTCGTCGATCGGCTGGTCGAGGACGCACCAACGGAAACAGGTGATGTGCAGGCGGTCAACGCAGGCCTCGCGAACCGGCGTCAGGACGCCGTGATCGCGACGCTAGAGGACCTCGGTGTCGCGCGGGTGGTCGATGTCGGCTGCGGTGAGGGAAAGATGTTGCGGGAGCTGCTCGCCCGGCCCGCCTTCGCCAAGATCGTCGGCGTCGATGTCAGCGACAGCGCGCTGCGTAGAGCGGAACGCAGGCTCGGGCTGGCTGAGCTGTCGGACCGTCAGCGGGAGCGCATCTCGGTGCTCCAGTCGTCGGCCACCTACCGTGATCCGCGCCTGAGGGGGTTCGATGCGGTGGTGCTGATGGAGGTCATCGAACACGTCGACGAGTCGCGGCTGCCGGCGCTGGTGCGGTCGGTGTTCGCCGACATGCACCCGCGGGTGGTCCTGGTTACCACGCCCAACTCCGAGTACAACGTGCTGTATCCGAACCTCGAGCCGGGCACCTTCCGCAATCCTGATCACCGATTCGAGTTCAGCCGAACGCAATTCGAGGACTGGGCAGGAGAGGTGACCTCCGCACACGATTATGACGTGAGCTTCACGGGGATTGGTGATGTCGACGAGACCCATGGCGCGCCCACCCAGATGGCCGTGTTCATCCGACGGGAGGTTTCGGCGTGAGTGTTCTCGAGATACCGGAGCCGTCGCTGGTCGTGCTCATCGGGATCAGCGGATCGGGGAAGTCGACCTTTGCGGCGGAGCATTTCGGTGCGTACGAGGTGATCTCGAGCGATCACTGTCGTGGATTGGTCAGTGACGACCCGAACTCGAAGGAGGCCACCGTCGATGCGTTCGAGGTCCTCGAGTTCATCGCCACCAAGAGAATGCGCGCCGGGAAGCTAACTGTCATCGACGCGACGAGCGTTCAGCCGGCGGCCCGCAAGAAACTGATCGACCTCGCCCGCTCCCAGGATGTGCTGCCTGTGGCGATCGTGCTGAACCTGCCTGAGCAGGTGTGCGCCGAGCGCAACGCCGCCCGGGGGACCGAGGGTTCGATCGCAGCGTCCTGCGACGTCAACACCAGCAGCTCTCGCGGTCGATGCGCGGGTTGGCTCGTGAGGGCTTCCGCACGGTCCACGTCCTCGATGGGGTCGAGGACGTGGCGTCGACGCGGATCGTCCGGCAGCCGTTGCGGAGCGACCGCCGCGATCTACGCGGGCCGTTCGACGTGATCGGGGACATCCACGGGTGTCTCGGCGAGCTCGAAACCCTGTTGGGTGCCCTGGGATACACGGTGCGCCGGGACGAGCAGGGTAGGGCGGTGGATGCACTCCCGCCGGCCGGTCGCACCGCGGTGTTCGTGGGCGACTACGTGGACCGCGGCCCCGACTCGCCGGGTGTGCTGAGACTGGTGATGGGAATGGCCGCTGCCGGTCACGCGCTGGCGCTGCCGGGCAACCACGAGAACAAGCTCGTGAAGGCGCTGCGCGGCCATAAGGTCAGTGCCACTCATGGTCTCGACCGCACCCTCGAGCAGCTCGCGTCCGAGTCCGAGGAGTTCCGCCGCGCCGTCGCGGACTTCTGCGACGGGCTGGTCGCGCACCTCGTTCTCGACGACGGGCGGCTGGTCGTCGCCCACGCGGGCCTGAAGGAGGAGTACCACAATCGCGCGTCCGGTCGGGTGCGCAGTTTCGCGCTTTACGGCGAGACCACCGGTGAGACCGATGAATTCGGGCTGCCGGTCCGCTACCCGTGGGCAGAGGACTATCGCGGCGACGCGATGGTGCTGTACGGACACACGCCGGTGCCGGATGTGCGGTGGCTCAACAACACGGCCTGCCTCGACACCGGGTGCGTCTTCGGCGGCGCGCTCACGGCGATGCGCTACCCCGAGCGCGAGGTGGTCTCCGTTCCGGCCGATCGGGAGTGGTATCCGCCGGCCAAGCCGCTGCACATGCCGGAGCCCGATCCGCAGGCACTCGACATCGAGGACATTCTCCGGGTCGGGGGAGTGGATACCGCCCTGCGCGGACGGATCACGATTCGGCCCGAGAATGCGGCGGGTGCGCTCGAGGTGATGAGCCGATGGGCGGTGGCGCCGCAGTGGCTGCACTACCTGCCGCCGACGATGGCACCGTGCGCGACCTCGTCGCGGCCCGGTCTCCTCGAGCATCCAGCCGAAGCCTTCGCCGAGTACCGAAAGGCGGGGGTGAGCGAGGTCATCTGCGAGGAGAAGCACATGGGTTCGCGAGCGATCGTGATGGTGTGCCGCGATGCCTCGACGGCCGCCGCGCGATTCGGCGTCGCGGACGGGCTGTCCGGAATGGTGCACACCCGGACCGGTCGGCGCATGTTCGACGAGGAGCAGACCGAGCGTCTGGTGACCCTCGTCGCGGAGGCGGTCGGGGCCGCCGGGCTGTGGGAGGAGCTCGGCACCGACTGGATGCTCCTGGACGCGGAGCTGCTGCCGTGGTCAGCGAAGTCCGAGGGGCTGCTGCGGTCGCAGTACGCCGCGGTGGGTGCGGCGGCGCGCGCTGACCTCGCGGCCCGCAGATCGGTGCTCGAGGCCTCGGCGACGCGTGGACTCGACGTCGGGGATCTCCTGGAGCGGGTGAACAGCAGGGCGGACGACGTGGCGCGCTACACCGATGCCTACCGGCGATACGTGTGGCCGACCGACGGCCTGGACGGCGTGCGGGTGGCGCCGTTCCAAGTCTTGGCAACCGAGGGAACCGGTCACAGCGATCGCGATCACGGCTGGCACCTGGCAATCGCGGACCGGCTCGTGGCGGCGGCACCGACCCTGTTCACCACGACCAGGCGCGTCGTCGTCGACACCGGCTCGCCGGAGTCGGAGGCCGCGGGCATCGCCTGGTGGGACGAGCTGACCGGCGCAGGCGGCGAGGGCATGGTGGTCAAACCGCTCGCCAACGGGGCGCAGGGCGGCGCTCGTCGCGTTCAGCCCGGCATCAAGGTGCGTGGCCGCGAGTACCTGCGACTGATCTACGGTCCGCACTACACCGAGAAGGAGAACCTGGAGCGGCTGCGCAGTAGAAACCTGGGGCACAAGCAGTCGATGGCGCTGCGCGAGTACGCGCTTGGCATGGAAGCCGTCGACCGACTGGTCAAGGCCGATCCGCTGTGGCGGATCCACCAGGCGGTGTTCGCGGTGCTCGCCCTGGAGTCGGAGGCGGTCGATCCTCGGCTGTGAGTGATCTGTACCCCCATAGGGGTGAAATTCGCGCACGGGCGGCGGAGCCGCGCTTACGTCAGGATGATCAGTTCCCGCTGGGAGGCGATCTCGACCCGCAGCCCGGCCTTGGCCGCGACCTTCGCCACGCCCTTCACGTCGGACGGCTCCGCCCGGGAGACGACCAGCGCGCGGGCGAGCAGGCCCTTGTGGTGCTTGTTGAAGTGGCTGACCACCGAGCGGCTGCCGTCCGGCTTCTCGGTGAGCACGGTCGCGATCACCGCGCCGGGCAGCGGGCCCAGCTGCTGGTAGGTACCCGAGCGCAGGTCCACCACCAGGCCGTCGGCCTCCGCCTCGACCGCCGAGGTGAGCTCCGGCTTCCATACCGACTGCAGTGTGCCCATCCCGGGCAGCTTCGAGCCGCCGGACAGCCGGTAGGCCGGGATCGGATCGCCCGCGCGGACCACGCCGAACAGCGCGGAGCCGATCGCGAGGCGGGTCAGCGCCTTCGCCTTCTGTGCGCGGGTGAACGACTTCGCGTCGAGGGCGTCGAACAGCACCCCCGTGTAGCGCTCCAGGGCCGGTCGCGTCGGCGAGGTCCAGAGAGCCGCGTTGCGGGCGATCTCGTCGGACTGCCCGGCGCTCAGCCCCAGCGCGAGGCTCGACGCGTCGGTGTCGGCGGCCAGCTCGACGAGCGCGTTCACCAGCACCTCGCGGGTCGCGGTGAGCTTGGGCAGCGACAGCTCGCCCAGGTCGAGGGGGTCGCCCTTGCCGCCGTCGGACTTGGTCTCGGAGGGGGAAGCAGCACCAGCACGAGCGGTAACGGTACCGGGCGGGCCGCGCCGCCGCGTGGGCCGACTATCCTGATACCCCGTGATCACCCGCCTGTCTCAGCTGTTCCTTCGCACGCTCCGTGACGACCCGTCCGACGCCGAGGTCGCCAGCCACAAGCTGCTCGTCCGCGCCGGCTACGTGCGGCGCATCGCGCCGGGCGTGTACTCCTGGCTGCCGCTGGGCCTGCGGGTGCTCCGCGAGGTCGAGCGGGTCGTCCGCGAGGAGATGGATGCGATTGGCGCGCAGGAGATCCTGCTGCCCGCTCTGCTCCCGCGCGAGCCCTACGAGACGTCGAACCGCTGGACCGAGTACGGCGCAGGCCTGTTCCGACTCAAGGACCGCAAGGGCAACGACTACATGCTCGGCCCCACCCACGAGGAGCTGTTCGCGCTCACCGTGAAGGGCGAGTACAACTCGTACAAGGACTTCCCGGTCACCCTGTACCAGGTGCAGACCAAGTACCGCGACGAGGAGCGCCCGCGTGCGGGCATCCTGCGCGGCCGCGAGTTCGTGATGAAGGACTCCTACTCCTTCGACCTCACCGACGAGGGCCTGGAGGCGTCCTACCAGGCGCACCGCGACGCCTACGAGCGCATCCTGCAGCGGCTCGGCGTCAAGTACGTCATCGTCTCCGCGACTTCGGGCGCGATGGGCGGCAGCGCCTCGGAGGAGTTCCTGGCCGAGAGCCCGATCGGTGAGGACACCTACGTCCGGTGCATCGAGTCCGGCTACGCCGCCAACGTGGAGGCCGTCAAGACCCTCGCGCCCGCGGCGATCCCGTTCGACGGGCAGCCCGAGGCCAAGGTGTACGACACCCCGGACACCCCGACGATCGATTCTTTGGTCGACTGGGCCAACGGCGCGGACCTGGGCAAGACGGTCACCGCCGCGGACACGCTGAAGAACATCATGGTCAAGACCCGCGTGCCCGGCGGCGAATGGGAGCTGCTCGGCGTCGGCATCCCGGGTGACCGCGAGGTCGACGAGAAGCGCCTCGAGGCGGCCCTCACGCCCGCCGAGTACGTGCTGATCACCGAGACCGACTTCAAGAACAACCCGTTCCTGGCCAAGGGCTACATCGGTCCGAAGGCGCTGCAGGCCAACGGTATCCGTTACGTCGTCGACCCCCGGGTCGTCGACGGCACCAGCTGGATCACCGGCGCCGACGAGGAGGGCAAGCACGTCGTCGGTCTCGTCGCCGGCCGCGACTTCACCCCGGACGGCACCATCGAGGCCGCCGAGGTGCGCGATGGCGACCCTCGCCGGACGGCGCCGGACCGCTGGTCGCCGCCCGCGGCATCGAGGTGGGCCACGTGTTCCAGCTCGGCCGCAAGTACACCGACGCGTTCGGTGTCGACGTGCTCGGCGAGAACGGCAAGCCGGTCCGCCCGACGATGGGCTCCTACGGCATCGGCGTCTCGCGGCTGGTCGCGGTGATGGCCGAGCAGCAGCACGACGACAAGGGCCTGCGCTGGCCGGCCGAGGTGTCGCCCGCGAACGTGCACCTGGTGATCGCGAACAAGGATGATGCGGCCCGCGAGGGCGCCGAGGCGCTCGCCGCGGAGCTGGACCGCGCCGGACTGTCGGTGATCCTCGACGACCGCAAGGCCTCGCCCGGCGTGAAGTTCAAGGACTCCGAGCTG
This sequence comes from Rhodococcus sp. MTM3W5.2, assembly GCF_001984015.1. Classification (NCBI taxonomy): domain Bacteria; kingdom Bacillati; phylum Actinomycetota; class Actinomycetes; order Mycobacteriales; family Nocardiaceae; genus Rhodococcus; species Rhodococcus sp. MTM3W5.2. The sequence continues at coordinate 2,222,412 of NZ_CP019572.1, forward strand.
CTCGGCGTGCCGCTGGTGGTCGTCGTCGGCCGCGGGTTCGCCGAGGGCAACGTGGAACTGCGGGACCGCTTCACCGGGGAGTCCCGCGAGGTGCCAGCCGGGTCCGCGCTCGCCGAGGTGCTCGCCGCCGTCCGCGGCTGACGCACGACACAGCAGTACCGGACCGGGCCGTCAGCCGACGGCCCGGTCCAGTGCGTTCAGGCGGTCGTCCTCCGCCGCCACCCGGCGCCGCTGCACGCTCACGTGGGCGACCGCGGCCGCCGCCGCGGTCGCGGCGACCGCAGACAACACCCAGCCGGCGTCCGGTACGTGGTGCGAGAAGACGGCATTGAGCGCGACGAAGCCGCGGAAGCCCCCGATGCAGAAGTAGGCGAGGGCCCCCGCGGCCACCCACCGGGCCTGCAGTGCGGGGACGTTGACCAGCGGCCTGCGCGGTTCGAGACCCAGTTGGGAGCGCCGCAGGGACTCGCGGACCGCTGCCCGGTCCTGCGCGGTGGCTCGGGTGGCGAGAGGTACGACGAGTACGGCGGCGCAGGCGAGGACCAGTGCGGTCTCGCCCGTCGGTCCGTTGCGTACGGCCACAGCCGCCAGCGCCAACAGCCCGGCCGCCAGTGCATACGTCCGGACCCTGGCCCACAGGTCGGCGCGCAGCGCGGGATCGCGGCGCAGTCGGCGATAGCCGAAGTATCCGACCGCGCCAACGGCCAGCAGTGCGACGGCGGTGAACATCCGGAAGCGGTCCCTCGGCTCGAGTGGTGATGCGGTACTGGATGCTCTCACACGCCGCGGCGGCGTCCCGATCTACGTAGACCCGCCGCGGATTCGTGCGTCGTACGCGGCGCGACCGGAGTCGGTGTCCAGGAACACCCGGTCGAGCCCGGTCGCCCGCCGCAGCAGGCGGGCGAGCGGACGCGGGAACAGCGGCCACAGCAGGGAACCGGACAACCGGCGCGGGACGACCGTCCGGCGTCGACCGGACCGCAGCGTCGCGACGACCGCGTCGGCGACCGTCTCCGGCGGGATCGGGGCGAGCAGTCGGCCCGGGTGGGTGCCGTCCAGCAGCGCGGTCTTCGTGAACGACGGCAGCACCGTGGACACCCGTACCCCTGCGGCCGACAGCTCGGCGTCGGCGGCGTCGCCGAAGCAGAGCACCGCGGCCTTGGTGGCGTTGTAGACGGCCATGCCGGGGACGGGGATGCAGCCGGCGATCGAGGCGATGTTGACGATCCGTCCGCCGCCGGAAGAGGTCATCACACGTCCGGCGGCGCGGGTGCCGTGCAGGACGCCGCGCAGATTGACGTCCACCGCCGCGTCCACGATGGCGTCGTCCTGCTCGAGCAGCGCGCCGAGCGGCATGATGCCTGCGTTGTTCACCCATCCCCACGGCCTACCGAGTCTCGATTCCACCTGGGCGAGAAACGATGTCACCGACTTGGGATCGGTGACGTCCAGCACGGCGCCGAGCACCCCGAGCTGGTCGGCCGTGCGGATCACCTCGGCCTCGTCGACGTCGCCGATCGCGACCAGGGCCCCGGCGGCGTGCAGCGCGGTCGCGGTGGCGCGGCCGATGCCGCGGGCCCCGCCGGTGACGACCACCACCCGGCCGGTCAGATCGATGCCACTCATTTGTGCTCCTCCTGCAGTACGTCGAGTGTGTGGCGGGTGAGCTTGCCCGTCGAGCCGCGCGAGAGGCGGTCGACGAACACGATCTCGCGTGGCATCCGCGACCGGGGCAGCTCCGCGGCGAGGTACCGGCGGACCGCCTGCTCGTCGAGCGCGTCCCGACCGGCGGGGGAGTCGGCGCGGACGAGATACGCGCGCAGTCGATGCCCGAACTCGGCATCCGGTACCGGGGTGACGGCGGCGTCCGCGACCTCCGGATGCGCGAGCAAGGCCATCTCGAGTTCCTCCGGGAAGACGTTCTCGCCACCGGAGACGATCATGGCGTCGGAGCGGCCGGCCACGTACAGGCGTCCGGCGGCGTCCAGGTGACCGCGGTCGCCGGTGTCGAGGAACCCGTCGGGATCGCTCTTCCTGGTGCCGTCGGTGTACGCGTCGATCTGGCCCGGCGTGTGCACGAGGATCCGGCCCTCTACGCCGACCGCTGCGCTCGTGCCGTTCGCGTCGGCGATGCGGACGACGGTGCCACGCGGCGGGATTCCCGCGCAGTCCGGGGCCTCGGCCAGGTCCTCCGGTGTCGCGATGCTGATGTACGAGGCCTCGGTGGAACCGTAGAGGTTGTGCAGCACCGGGCCGAGCGCCGCGGTGACCTGGGCGACAAGGGCGCCGTCGAGCCGAGCACCGCCGCTCGCGACGATCCGCAGCGCGGACAGGTCGGCCGCCGAAATCGCGTCACCGAGCGCCACCAGCCGGCGCAGCATAGTAGGGACCGCCACCAGGGTGGAGCAGCGCTGCCGCTGCAGGTCCGTCAGCACCCGCCCGGCGTCGAACCTTCTATGCAGCACCAGCGTCGAGCCCATGGTGAGGGTGAGTGTCGCGACGATCAGGCCCCAGCCGTGGAAGACCGGCGCCGAGAGCAGCACGCGCTCGCCGCCGCGCAGCGGGATCTTCGAGAGCAGCCCGGCGGGGACCATCAGCGACGGTGCCTGCGAGCGCGGGGCGCCCTTGGGGAGCCCGCTGGTGCCGCTGGTGAGCACGACCAACGCGGGGGATCGAGCCGGCCGGGTCGGCAGCGCGGCGGACTCGCCGGTCATCACGGCGGCCAGGGAGCTCTCCGCCTGGGCGTCCTCGGTCCAGGCGCACCACCGGGGCCGTCGAAACCCGCTGCCGCGGTGGTGAATTCGTCGTCGTAGACGAGCGCGTCGAGTCGCTCGCGGGCGGCGACCTGGGCCACCTGGCGCGGGCCGAAATCCGAATTGAGCAGCACCACCCTGGCGCCCGCGGCCGACGCCGCGCAGAGGGCGACGATGGCATCGGCGTGGTTGCGGCAGAGGATGCCGATCCCCGGTTGGGGCGAGGCCAGCAGGGACATCAGCGCGTGTGCCAGCCGGTGGGTGCGCCCCGCGAACTCGGCGAACGTCAGCTGGCCCCGGTCGTCCACGAGGGCGACCCGGTCGGGGAAGGCCGCCGCCCCGAAGGCGGGAAGACCGCCGAACGGCCCGAGCCTGGCGACGGCGCGGGCACCCGAGGCCAGGGCTCGTGGGTTGCGCGGCACGGCCCCCGACCGCCAGAGCGTGCCTGCGGCGAGCGCCTCGTCGAGGATGCGCATCGTTCTCCTCATGATCGGTGTCGAATCGCGAGCAGCGCACGGGTGCCCGCGTTCATCGCGCGGAGCAGGGGCCCGCGGAATCGGTCGGGGTAGGCCGTGGCGACGCGTTGGGTGGTGACCGTCTGCGGTTCGGTGTAGCGGACGATGCCCTCCCGGCCGTGCCGCCGCCCGGTGCCGCTGGTGCGCATCCCTCCCATGGGCGCGCCGAGCGAGGCGATCGCGGACAGGTAGCCGTCGTTGACGTTCACCGCACCCGCGACCACCTGGGCCGCGATCCGGCGGCCACGCCGCAGGTCCCGGGTCCAGACGCTGGCGCTCAGGCCGTACTCGCCCTCGTTCGCGAGGTGGATGGCCTCCGCCTCCGAGGTCACCCGGTACAGGGAGACCACAGGGCCGAAGGTCTCCTCGGCGTAAACGGCCATCTCGGCGGTGACGCCGGTCAGCACGGTGGGCTCGTGGAAGAACGGACCGAGGTCGGGCCGGGGCCTGCCGCCGGTCGCGACGGTCGCGCCCTTGGCGAGGGCGTCGGCCACATGGTGCCGGGTGAGGTCCAGCTGCCCTTGCGAGGTGAGCGAACCCATGTCCACGTCGTAGCCGTATCCGGCGCCGATCCGCAGCCGCGTGGTCCGTCGGACGAGCTCGTCGCGGAACCTGTCGAACACCTTCTCGTGGACGTAGATTCGCTCGATGCCGATGCACATCTGCCCGGCATTGGAGAATGCCGCCTGCACGGCGCCGCGGGCGGCGGCCCGGAGGTCGGCGTCCGCGCAGACGATCATCGGGTTCTTGCCGCCGAGCTCGAGCGAGGCCCCGATCAGCCGGTCGGCGCAGCGACGCGCGATCTCGCGGCCCGTCGCGGTCGAGCCGGTGAAGCTCAGGTGGTCCACCTCGTCGATCAGGGCGGGCCCGATCCGGCTCCCCGGTCCGGCGACCACCTGCCACACGGCCTCGGGCACGCCGGCCCGCACCGCCAGGTGCCGCGCGTGCAACAGGGTGAGCGGGGCCTGCGAGTCGGCCTTGCTGAGCACCGCGTTCCCGGCGAGCAGGGCCGGGACCACGTCGCCGACGGCCAGGAACAGTGGGTAGTTCCACGGGGCGATCACCCCGACGAGCCCCTTCGGGCGGTACCCCACGCGGGCCGAGACGAGGCCGGGCACCGCACCGAGTGCGCGCCGTTCGTCCAGGTACGCGCCGCCACGGGCCGCGTAGTGCCGGGCCACGGACACGACGCCCTGCACCTCGACGGCGGCGTGCACGCGGGCCTTGCCGGTCTCCCACTGCATGAGGTCGCACAGCCGGTCGTGGTCGTCGACCAGCAGTCGTGCGAACCGCGCCAGCACCCGCTGTCGATCGCGCACCGGACTGGCCGCCCACGCGGGCTGCGCGGCCCGGCAGGCCAGCGCAGCGGCGGCCACCGACTCGGTGCCGGTCTGGGGGACGTCGGGGAGGGGTTCCCCGGTGAAAGGGGCCGTGGCCGAAGCGAACTCGGCGGACGGCGGCAGCTGGCGCAGCAGCGCCTCGACCGACGTCGTCACGGTGTCACCACACCAGTCGGGCGAGGTACCTCTCGGCGTAGCGACGCACCGCATCGGGATCGGTGGTGTCGAGGCGGCCGTGCGGGTGCAGCAGCAGCGACATCGAGATCCGGATGAGGATCTCGGAGACCGCGAGCAGGTCGTCCTCGGGCATGGTCGCCCCGCTGTGTCGCAGCGCGGCGGCCACCCGGGCGGCCGCGACCGCGATCGGTGCGCCCGCGGTGCGCGTGGTGACCTCGACCAGCATCTCCGGTTCGCTCTCGAGGATCCGGCCGAGCAGCGGAATCTCCCGCGTCAGCGCGATGCCCCGCGCAAAGCACTCGACCACGGCCCGCACCGGATCCAGGTCCAGGGCAAGGGCGTCGAGCTGATCGAAGAACAGGCCCGCCTCGCGCAACACCAGCACCTCGACCAGTCCGTCCTTGTTCGGGAACTTCCGGTAGAGGGTGCTGCGGCTGATCCCGGCGCGCTTGGCCACATCGTCCATGTTGGTCCGACGGATCCCGTAGCGCTCGAACTCGTCCCTGGCGGCGTCGAGCATCGCCTGCTCCGCGGGGGAGCGTTCGGCGCGACGGGGGCGGGACGGGTGTTCATCGCGTACCAGCATATCCGCGGTCACAGCGCCCGCAGCGTGACGGGCAGGTGGTCCTTCGGGACCGGCAGCGTGGAATTGTCGAGTTTCCAGGTGTAGTCGGCGGGTACCGACCACTCGTACTCGAGAAGCAGGTTGTGCATGATCGTCTTGATCTCCATCTGGGCGAAGTAGAGGCCGATGCACTTGTGCACGCCGCCGCCGAACGGCATCCAGGCGTAGCGGTGCGACTTGTCCTCGGCGCGCTCGGGGGAGAAGCGGTCCGGGTCGAAGCGCTCGGGATGCGTCCACAGGTCCGGGTTGTGGTGGTTGACCATTCCCACCGCGCTGACGTAGGTGCCCTTCGGGACGAAGTGCCCGTTGATCTCGGTGTCCTCCAACGCCCGTCGAGCGAGCCCCGGCACCGGGGAGTTCAGCCGCAGCGACTCCTTCATCACGGCGTCGAGAGCCGTGAACTCGTCGAGGTTGTCGTAGTTGATCTCGCGGGGCAGTGAACGGGACTGTGCCCGGGCCCGGTCCTGCCACTCGGGATGCTTGGCCAGGTAGTAGGCCATGGTGGTGAGGGTGATCGTGGAGGTGTCGTGCGCGGCCATCAGCACGAAGATCATGTGGTTGACGACGTCCTCGTCGGTGAAAGTGTGGCCCTCGTCGGACCGCGCGTGACAGAGCACCGAGAACAGATCGGGGGTCTCGTCGGACGCGCGTTTGGCGGGCAGGTGTCGATGGAAGAACTCCTCGAGCACTCGTCGCCCGGAGAGCCCCTCGCCCACTTGGTCCCCGGAATGTCCTTGCGGATGATCGACATTCCGGCGTTCACGCAGTCGATGAAGGCCTTGTTGATCCGATCGGCCTCGGCGCGCGGCAGGTCCATCCCGAGGAAGATCTCCAGGGCGAGGTCCAGGGTGAGCGCCTTGAGTTCGTCCAGGACGAGAACGTTCTCGCCGGTCGGGAGTCGCTCCACGCCCTTGCGGAGCATCGGCTGCATCTCGTCCAGGTACCCGCGCAGGCGCTTGTTGTTGAAGGCCTGCTGCAGGATCAGCCGGTGGTGGCGGTGCTCCTCGAAGTCCATCAGCAGGATGCCGCGGCGGAAGAACGGACCGATGAGGAAGCCCCACGCGGGTTCGGCGGCCAGCGCCTTCTGCCGGTTCATGGCCACCGACTCGGTGCCGTCCGCGGTGAGCGGGATGGCGAATTCGAGGCCGAACGCCTTGATGTAGGTGATGTCCCCGAAGGCCGCGCGGCGCTGGGCCACCAGCTCGATCGGATTGCGGAAGAAGCGGAGGAGTTCGATCACGCCGGGGTCGCCGGTGCCGTAGATCGGTCGGAGGCCGCTGCCGGCCGGGGGTGCTGCCAACACTTTGGTGCGCACTGGTGACTCCTAGCGGGCGGTCGGGTCGGTGGTGGTGTTCATCAGGGGCCGGGGATCGACGCCGACCCGGCGCCAGGCGTCGTGGGCCCATGGCACGTACAGCGCGCGCAGCGGCAGTCGATTGACGAGCGGGTTGATCTGGCGGGAGAAGGCCGCGAATCGCTGGAACCGCTTCTCCTTCTTGGCATCCCATTCCAGGTTGCATACCTCCCGCATCTGCGGGGGCAGCGTGCCGACGACGACGGTGCGGATGAAGCCGTTCAGGGGTGCCGACAGCACCCGCCACACCGGCGCGGGGATCCGTCGCGGGCCGGGCACTCCCTTTCTGATGTACCCGGTGGCGTACACGATGGTGCGGGTCGGGACGAACCGGTCGAGCATCTGCTCCCAGTAGTCGAGGAACTCCTCATAGGTCTGCGGTTGGCTGCGATCGCTCACCCCGTAGAGGCGGTACCAGGTCTTGCCCTCCTCGAAGATCTGGACCTTCTCCTCGTGGGACAGGCGCCTGATGAAGGTGTCGGTCACGTAGAGGACCTGGTCGACGAAGGTGGCGTGCGCCCAGTAGAAGAGTTCGGGGTTGAGGGCGTGGTAGCGCGATCCGTCGGCGACGGTGCCCTTGATCGGCTTGTGGAAGTCGCGGACGGTGCGGCCCCAGTGGTGCGGGTCCTCGCTGTAGACGGTCTTCATGATCGGGGGTCCGCTGCGCCGAGCGCGGCCGAGGGTGTCCGAGAAGATCACCGAATGGTCCTCGACCGCCTTGCCGAGTTGTTCGATGCAGTTCTCCGTCCCGGCGAGGCGCTGGAAGCCCAGCAGTCCGCGCACGTCGCCGTAGTACTTCCAGATCAGGGAATCGGCGCCAAGCCGCGGTGAGGTCGAGGCGATCTCGTCGTCGACCGGCATGGGGACGGCCTCGCGAATGGCGGAATCGAAGTCGAGCGGCATCGTGGGTTCCTGTCGGCTCTTGGACGATGAAACAAATTTGTATCTCTGTTCCAAAACGTAACAGCGAAGTGACCTGCGACACAAGGGGGTGGAATAGCTACTCGCTGGTAGGTTCATCTCAGACGCGAGCTGATCTGCAAGAGAGGGGCAACCCATGTCCGCGAACGGACACCTGTTCAACCCGACCACCAGCGACTTCGCCGAGTTCGACGAGGAAACCCGGCGGTTGCTGCGTGCGACCGTCGAGTGGTTCGAGAACCGTGGCAAGAAGCAGCTGCTCCAGGACGATCTGGACGCGACCTGGGTCTCGGACTTCCTGGAGTTCGTGAAGAAGGAGAAGCTCTTCGCCACCTTCCAGACCCCGGCCGAATTCGGTGACGGCGACCCGAACCGTCGCTGGGACGCGGCCCGCAACGCCGCCCTCAGCGAGATCTTCGGGTTCTACGGCCTGGCCTACTGGTACGCCTGGCAGGTCACCATCCTCGGCCTCGGGCCGATCTGGATGAGCGACAACACCGCCGCGAAGCAGCGGGCCGCCCGTGAGCTGGCGGACGGCGGCGTGATGGCGTTCGGTCTCTCGGAGCGCGAGCACGGCGCCGATGTGTACTCCACCGACATGCTGCTCACCCCGCAGGCGGGTGACGACGGCGTCGCCTTCCGGGCGACCGGCGAGAAGTACTACATCGGCAACGGCAATGTCGCGGGCATGGTGTCGGTGTTCGGCCGCCGGACCGACGTCGAGGGATCCGACGGGTACGTCTTCTTCGTCGCGGACAGCCAGCATCCGAACTACAAGCTCATCGACAACGTCATCCACGGCCAGATGTACGTGAGCACCTTCCGGCTCGAGGACTACCCGGTGCGCGAGGAGGACATCCTGCACACCGGCGTCCAGGCGTTCGAGGCGGCGCTCAACACCGTCAACGTCGGCAAGTTCAACCTGTGCACCGGCTCGATCGGCATCACCGAGCACGCCTTCTACGAGGCGATCACCCACGCGCAGAACCGGATCCTCTATGGCAACCCGGTCACCGACTTCACCCATGTGCGGGCGGCGTTCGTCGATGCCTACGCCCGGATGGTCGCGATGAAGCAGTTCAGCGCCAGGGCCGTGGACTACTTCCGCAGCGCGAGCCTCGAGGACCGTCGGTACCTGTTGTTCAACCCGATGACCAAGGCGAAGGTCACCTCCGAGGGCGAGCGCGTGATCGCGCTGCTGCACGACGTGGTCGCGGCCAAGGGGTACGAGAAGAACACCTACTTCCGTGAGGCCGTTGAGGTCATCGGCTGCCTGCCCAAGCTGGAGGGCACGGTCCACGTGAACGTCGGGTTGATCCTCAAGTTCATGCCGAACTACATGTTCAATCCGGCATCGTTCCCCGAGATCGGGACCCGCCTGGACGCGGCAGACGACGAGTTCTTCTGGAACCAGGGCCCCACCCGTGGCGCGGCCAAGGTGCAGTTCCACGATTGGACGAAGGTCTACGAGCGTTTCGCGGACATCCCTAACGTCGTGCGGTTCTACGAGCAGGCGCTGGAGCTCAAGAAGCTGCTCGCCACCGCGGCTCCCGATGCCGCGCAGCAGAAGGACCTGGACTTCCTGCTCAACGTCGGGCACCTGTTCTCGCTCGTCGTGTACGGGCAGCTGATCCTCGAGCAGGCCGAGATCACCGGGCTCGACCGGGACCTGGTCGACCAGATCTTCGATTTCCAGGTCCGCGACTTCTCCGGGTATGCCGTTGCACTGCACGGGAAGCCGTCCTCGACGCCTGCTCAGCAGGAGTGGGCGATCGGTGCGATCCGCAAGCCGGTGGTGGACGAGGATCGGTTCGGTCGGGTGTGGGAGCAGGTGCGGGCCTACGATGGCGCCTACGAGATGACGCCGTAGCGTCGGCTGGGGGGCAGGGACGATGAGAACTATTCGGGCAGTTGTCGTGTCGGTCGCGGTGGCGGCGTCGCTGACGGGCGGCACCGCCGCGGCGTCGACCGGGTCGTCGTCCGAACCGGCGGGGATCTCGCCCACGTACACGCTCGGCGGCGGGGCAATCGGGTGCGTCGGGACCGTGGACGCGCACTACGACCCAAACGCCCTCTTCTTCGGGCAGAACCCGACGATCTGGGTGCGGCCGGAGTTCACGTTCGTCCCGGCCCTGTTCCAGGCCCCCTACTGCGGCGTCGAAGCCACCCTGCGCTGGAAGAACCTGGACACCGGAGCGAGCGGAGTTTTCCCGGGGCCGCCGGTGCCGCTCGGCGACAACACACCGCTGTCGCCGACTGACGGCCCGTGGGTGCCGATGACCGCGGACACCGGAGTCGGGCGGATCGAAGTCCAGATCGACACGAACTTCCCGCACGTCGAGGGGCGCGGCACCATCGTCGTCCCCTAGGCGCTTACTCCGAGGTCGAGGGCGTGACTCCCGGTGGTGATGCCGCCGGCGTCACGCCCTTTTCTGTATGAACCTGTGTCATGACGCCGACGGTCGGCGGGTAAAAACAGCTGGTCCCACTCCCAGATCAGGCATGTGAACGAGTTCTAGATTTGCGATCAAGACCGATCGGTCTGGACACCTTGCCAAACACCTGTCCGGCTAATAGTCTCGATCTGATTCGAGTGCTCGCAGACGGTGCAAGGGAGACCCTGGTGAAGTTTGGCATCACGCTGTTCACGAGTGACCGCGGGATCACTCCCGCGGCCGCCGCCGTCGCAGCGGAGGGGGCCGGGTTCGATTCCTTCTACGTCCCCGAGCACACCCACATCCCGGCCCGGAGGGATGCCGCGCACCCGCAGACCGGTGACGAGACGCTGCCCGACGACCGCTACATGCGCACCCTCGACCCCTGGGTGGCGTTGGCGACCGCGGCCTCGGTGACCGAACGTATCGCACTCGGCACCGCGGTCGCGCTCCCAGTCGAGCACGATCCCATCACCCTGGCGAAGACCATCGCCTCGCTCGATCACCTGTCCGGGGGCCGGGTGGTGCTCGGCGTCGGGTACGGCTGGAACCTCGACGAGCTGACCGACCACGGAGTGCCGCCGGGGCGGCGCCGGACGATGCTGCGCGAGTACCTCGAGGCGATGCAGGCGCTGTGGTCGCAGCAGGAGGCCGAGTATGACGGCGAGTTCGTCAAGTTCGGCCCGAGCTGGGCGTGGCCGAAAACCATTCAGCAGCCCCGTGTTCCGGTGATCGTGGGCGCGGCGGGCAACGAGAAGAACTTCAAGTGGATCGCCCGGTCGGCGGACGGCTGGATGACCACCCCGATCGAGCAGGACATCGACGACAACGTGCTGTTGCTGCGCCGCATCTGGCAGGAGGCGGGCCGCGAGGGTGCGCCCCAGGTCGTGGTGCTGGCAGGCAAGCCCGATCCGGAGAAGCTCGCCCGCTGGGAGGATCTCGGCGTGACGGAGGTCGTGTTCGGGGTGCCCGACAAGTCCGAGGCCGAGGTCGTGGCCTACCTGGGCCGGCTCGCGGGCAAGCTGAACCGGGAGCCGGTCTCGCGCTGACCGCGGTGGGCGGGTTCAGCCGAGCGCCTGGACCCGCCCCTGCTTGCGGGCCTTCGCCAGCCCGCGCCTCGCCAGAAAACCGTTGGCCAGCAACACGATGGTCTTGTTCGCGGGTGCGCGGAATCCGGACTCGGTGTGCGGCGCGTAGCGCGCCTCGGTGCCGGAGACATCCAGCCAGCCTGTGTTCTGGCGGGACTCGAGGCCGACGAGCTGGGCTCGATAGGAGTGCGCGAGCAGACCGGCTCGGCGGCCGCCGGGCGGAGTCCAGCTGGGCACTCGAAGCCGGACGCCGTCGGCGTCGGCCGCGGTCACCCCGACCGGGGCGATCACCGGATATCGGTCCGCGTCGCGGTAGGCGAGCAGCAGGTGCGGCAGCCTCGCCGCCCGCTCGCCGGTTTTCGCCGCGTCCACCCGCGGGCCGGTGCCCTTCTTCGGTGGCCGCTGCGGCGCGGCGGCGGCCTCGGGCCGTGGTGCACCGAATACCTCGGGCTCACCGTCTGCGTTGGCCGAGGGCCAGGCCACGACGCGGGTCACGGTCACCGTCACCAGCACCCGGTCCTCGTAGTACGCGCGCAGCCACCGGTCCCAGAACCACCCCGTCTTCGGTGCGCCCATGTACGGCCCCAGACGGTCGCCGATCTCGTCGAGCGTCGCACGGTCGGGGTGTGGGTCGAATCGGGCCTCGCCCTGGACGAGGACGAACCGCGGGTCGGGGCGATCACCGACGCCGTGTTCGCGGGCGTGGAACGCCAGCGCGACCAGGGGATCGTCTTTGATGCGCTCGAGTTTGCGGCCGAAGCCGAGCGAGGTGGTGAAGCCGACCGTGCCGCGTTCGCGGTCGCGGATCCCGATGGGCGCCACCGACGTCACGACCGCCCCGCCCGCCGGGGTGAGGCAGGCGAGACCACAGGTGAGGTCTCCGCCGATGATGTCGTCGACCTCGTCCGACCAGGTGACCGGCATGGGTCAAGGCTACTCGGGCGCTTCGCGCCTGTGCGCGGTTGACGAGTCCCTGCACTCGTCAACCACGCACAGGCGGCGCAGCCGCCTGCCTACCCCTTCGCTGCGGCGATTCCGGCGCGGCGACCGTAGAAGCTGCCGTCGCCCAGCGAGGTGCCGCTTGCGTAGCCGCCCGCGCAGACGCCGGAGGTGCAGCGGCCGGCCGCGAACAGGCCGGGGATCGGCTCGCCGCTCACGTGCAGCACCTCCGAGTTGAGCGTGGTGCGCAGTCCGCCGAGGGTGAATCCGGCGGTGAAGTTGCGCAGGTCGAGCGCGGCGATGGGGGAGCCGATCGGCTTGCACCATTCGGACTTCTTGCCCAGCACCGGATCCTCGCCGTTCTCGGCGTGCCGGTTGTACACCTCGACGGTCGAGACCAGCGTGCCGGCAGGCAGGCCCATCTCCGACTCGAGCTCCTCGACCGTCTCCGCCACCCACTTCGGCTGGAACCGGAAGAACGGCGTCGAGCTGTCGCCCGCGCAGCCCTCCTCGTAGGCGTCTTCATCGATGATCAGGTAGGCCTGGTTCTCGTTGCGCAGCAACGTCTCCTGGCCGATCCGGCCCGGGTACGTGTCCTCGTTGACGTATCGCTGGCCGCGGCCGTTGACGAGGATGCCCCTGACCATCAGCTGCGGGTCGCCGAAGAACGCGACCTCGGTCGCGTCCATGTGCGCCAGGTCCGCGCCGAGGGCCTGTGCCATCCGGATCGCCCTGCCGTCGTGCTCCTCGATCGAGGCGCCCGGCTTGCCGATCAGGCGCGGCGCGTAGTTCTGCACCATCTCCTTGTTGTAGGCGAAGCTGCCGGTGGCAAGCACCACGCCGGTGCGGGCGCGGACCGCGATCTCCTTGCCGTACTGCTTGGCGACGATCCCCACGACCCGGCCGTCCGCATCGACGATCAGGCGCTGCACCCGCATGTCGTACTCGGCACGGACGCCGAGCTCCTCGGCCGTCTCCACCAGCGGCTTCATCAGCATGTAGCCGCCGCCCTTCTCGCCGGTGCGCTTGTCCGCCATCTGCGGGACGTGCCCGCGCGGCGCCGGGGTGGCGATGGTGTTGAACGGCGCCGCGTTCTCGCCGCCGGAGTACATCAGCCCGTCGTCGAACGGGGTCTCCCAGCCGGGCTGGCCGTAGAAGGACTCCTTGAACGGAACCCCGTTGTCCACCAGCCAGTTGTAGTGCTCGACGCTGCCCTCGCAGTAGTCGGTGATCTTCTCCTCGTCGGCGCCGGGGCCGAGGGCCGCCATCATGAAGGCCTTCATGTTGGCCGGCGTGTCCTCGAAGCCGAGCGCCTTCTGAAGCGGGGTGCCGCCGCCGAGGTAGATGAATCCGCCTGCCAGCGCCGCCGCGCCGCCCCAGCCGCTGGTTCGCTCGAGCACCAGGACATCCGCGCCAGCGCGAGCGGCCTCGATCGCGGCGCTGACTCCGGCGATCCCGTAGCCGGCGACGACCACGTCGGCTTCGTAGTGCCAGGTTTCGATGGTGTCAGCGGGCTGCGGACGGATGGGAGTGGCCTCGGCCATGAATGTGATCCTTGTCTCGAGAGTTGTTGCCTAGAGTGCAGTATTTCCGGCCGAGCCTCAACCGGCGGTGGTTTCCGCGGAGTCGGCCTCGGAGGCCTCCGCGGCCTTCGCCGCGGCGCGTGCGGCCTTGCGGCGGTCCGCCTTGACGGCGATCAGGGCGTTGTTGAGTCCGGTACCCAGCGGCCAGCCGACGTAGTGGCAGAGGAAGATCGCCGCCTCCTCGACCTGTTCCTCGGTCAGTTCCTCGTTGTGCAGTGCCGCGTTGATCTGGATCTTCGCGACGTCGCCCTGACCCTGCGCGGTGATGGCGCCGAGCAGCAACAGCCGCCGGTCGCGCAGGCTCAGCCCGGGCCGGGTCCAGATGTCGGCGAACAGATGGTCGGCGGTGACCGCGAAGAAGTCGCCGGGGATGTCGGCGGGCATCTCCCAGCCGTAGACCTGGTTCATCATCGCCACCCCGCGCGCGCGGGCGTCGCTGACACCGTTTCCGTCGGTCATGCGTGCTCCTTTGTGACAGCGTCGGATTGGGCACCGGTCCCGACCCCGAGTCCGGGGCCGAGGTCGGTGAGGGCTCGCCGGGCGAGCGGCAGGTCGATGTCGAGCCGCTCGCCGAGGTCGAGTGCCAGGGACAGGTCCTTCTCGCCGAGGTTGCGGACGTGCGAGAGGATCGGGTGCCAGAAGTCGTCCTCGGCGACCGGGGCGGTGTTCTCGCGCAACATGATCGCGCCCGCGCCCCCGGTGATGGCGTCGGTGTGCCGGACCACCTTGCCGAGCTCGCGGATGTCCAGGCCCGCGGCCTCGGCGAGGCGCTGTGCCTCGCTCGCGGCGGTGAACGAGACGAAGTGGAGCAGGTTGCGTGCCAGTTTCATCCGGGTGCCCGCGCCGACCGGACCGGCGTGGACGACCAACTCGGCCCAGCATGCGAACGGCCCGCTCACCGCAGCGAATGCCTCCTCGGACCCGCCGACCATGACCGCGAGACGCCCCTGCTTGGCGCCAGGGGCTCCGCCGCTGACGGGCGCATCGACCAGGTCGACCCCCCGTTCCCGGCAACGCTGCGCGAGGTCGGTGGCCGTCTGGTCGCTGATCGTCGAGTGCACCGCGATCACCGTGCCGGGTTCGGCGGCGGACAGGATCCCGTCGGGTCCGTCGACCACGTCCCGTACCTGTGCGTCGTCGAGGACGGTCACCGAGATCACCTGGGCCTGTGCGGCGACCGCGGCGGGCGTGTCCGCCGCGGTCGCACCCGCGTCCGTGAACGGTGTCAGTACCTCCGGTCGTGCGTCGCACACGACCAGTCCGCCGGGCCAGTCGAGCAACCGGGTGGCCATCGGCGCGCCCATGTTGCCGAGGCCGATGTAGCCGACCGTGATGTCGGTGTCGGTGCCCGTCATGACCGGAACACCTGTCCGCCGTCGACATTGAAGATCTGCCCGGTCACCCAGCCCGCCTCGTCGGAGAGCAGGAACAGGCACATTCCGACCAGGTCGTCGGTTGTTCCCATGCGCTGCAGGGGGATTCGCCTGACGATGTCCTTGACGATGTTGCCGGGCGTGACGGTGCGGGTGGCCTCGGTGTCGATAGGGCCCGGCGCGATCGCATTGATGCGAATGTTCGACCAGCCGAGCTCGGTGGCGAGCTGCTGGGTGAGGCTGTTGACGCCCGCCTTCGCCAGTCCGTAGTAGTTCGAGTACAACCAGGCCGCGGTGGAGGACTGGTTGACGATCGAGCCGCCATTGGCCCGCATGTGCGGGACGACCGCCCTGCAGACCTGCAGCGCGCCGTCCATGTTCACGCTCATGAACCTGCGGTAGTAGTCCCAGTCCACCGTGAGCAGCGAGTCGATCTTCATCTCGCCGTAGATCGCGGCGTTGTTGACCAGGTGCTCGATGCTGCCGTACCTCTCGATCGTGAAGTCCGCCAGCGCCTTCGTCGATGCCCCGTCCGCCACATCGACTTCCTTGAAGGCGGCGGAGCCCCCGTCCGCGGTGATCTGCTTGGCCACGGTCTCGCCGAGCTCACGGTTGAGGTCGGCGACCACCACGTTGGCGCCCTCCGCCGCGAGTGCTCGCGCGTAGCTCTCGCCGATGCCCTGCGCCGCGCCGGTGACGATGGCGGTGCGTCCGTCGAAACGTCCCATGTGTCTGTTCTCCTCGGTAGGTGTACGTCGGCAGGCTGTGGATCAGGTCGTCGCGGGGGAGGCGACGAGTTTGGTCTCCAGGTACTCCTCGAAGCCGGCCACGCCCATCTCGCGGCCGATCCCGGACTGCTTGTAGCCACCGAACGGGGCGTCCGCGGAGTACCAGACCCCGCCGTTGACGCTGAGCGTTCCGGTGCGCACACCTGCGACCACGCGGTTCACCCGTTCCGGGTCGGTACCCCACACCGAGCCGGACAGCCCGTACGGCGAGTCGTTGGCGATCCGGACGGCGTCCTCGTCGCCGTCGTGCGGGAGGATCACCAGGACCGGGCCGAAGATCTCCTCCTGGGCGACCCGCGCGGAGTTGTCCACCCCGGCGATCAGGGTCGGCTCGACGAAGAACCCGCGGTCCCGGTCGGCGGGTCGGCCACCGCCGGTGACGATGGTGCCGCCCTCCTCGACCGCCAGCTTCAGGTAGCCCTCGACCCGCTCGCGTTGGCGCGCGGAGATCAGTGGCCCGCATACCGTTCCTGGCTTGCTGGGGTCGCCTGCGCGGATGCCGGACATGGTCGCGGCGGTCGCCGCGACCGCCTCGTCGTAGCGGGCGCGTGGGACGAGCAGCCGGGTCGTCAGCGCGCAGCCCTGCCCCGCGTGCACGCAGACCGAGAAGGCCGCGACCGAACAGGCGCTCGCGAGGTCGGCGTCGTCGAGCACGATGAACGCGGACTTGCCGCCGAGCTCGAGGAACACCTTCTTCAGGCTGTCGGCCGCCGAGGCCATCACCGTGCGGCCGGTCGCGGTGGACCCGGTGAACGAGACCAGGTCCACGCGCGGGTCGGTGCACAGCTGCGCGCCGAGTGCGTGGTCGGTGGAGGTCACGATGTTGACCACGCCCGCAGGGATCTCGGTCTCCTCGGCGATCACCCTGCCGACCAGCGCCGCACACCACGGGGTGTCGGGTGCCGGCTTGAGCACCACGGTGTTGCCCGCGGCAAGGGCGGGCCCGAGCTTGGCGAAGTTGATCTGGTGCGGGAAGTTCCACGGGGTGATCGCGCCGACGACACCGACGGCCTCCTTGAGAACCCGGCGGGCGGTGGGGATCCCCATCGGCGTCGCGGACCCGAGATCCTGTTCCCACGAGTAGTTCTCGGCCAGATCGGCCCAGTAGCGCAGGTCTGCGATGGGGCCCTCGAGCTGCGGTCCGCTTGTCAGCATCGCGGGCGCACCGACCTCGGCGATGGTCACCTCGCGCAACTCCTCGATGTGTGACTGCAAGGCGTCGCACAGTTGGCGCAGGCACCGGGCGCGGAACGCGTGATCGCGGGACCAGGTGCCCTGATCGAACGCGCGGCGGGCGGCCGCGATCGCGGCGTCCATGTCGGCGGCGGTGGCCTCGGCCGCCGATCCGAGCACCTCCTCTGTTGCGGGGTTGAGCACCTCGAAGGTGCCGCCGGAACCGGGGACGAGCTTTCCGTCGATCAGCAGGGCCGAACTGTCGGTCGGGCGAAGCGTCATGCTCAATTCCTCCACATCTGGACAGGTGTCTGGACTATAGTTCGCACAGAGGTGCCTCGCAATGCTTTCAGGCAGAAGAACGTCGAACGTTCCATTGATTGCAGGGAGTAATCCGATGAATCGAGTCGCAGGCAAGGTCGTGTTCGTGACCGGCGCAGCACGCGGGCAGGGCCGCAGTCACGCGGTCCACCTCGCCGAAGAGGGCGCGGACATCATCGCGTTCGACCTCTGTGCGGACATCGCGAGCAACGAATACCCGCTCGCCACCGAGGCCGATCTGGAGGAGACGGCACGGCTGGTCGAGAAGACCGGCCGCAGGGCGTTCACGGCCCGCGTCGACGTCCGCGACCGGGCGGCCGTCGAGGCGTCGCTGGCCGAGGCCGTCGGCGAGCTGGGGGGCCTCGATGTCGTGGTGGCCAACGCGGGAATCTGCCCGCTGGGCAAGCACGTTCCCAACGCGGGCTTCGTGGACGCCTTCGATGTGAACTTCGTCGGCGTGGTGAACACCGTGCACGCGGCGATGGAGTACCTCGGCGAGGGTGGCTCGATCATCGCGATCGGTTCGGTCGCCGGCCTGGTGCCGCAGACCGGGTTCAACGGCCAGCAGGCGCTGCAGGGTCCGGGCGGTGACGGGTACGGGCTGGCCAAGAAGCTGATCCAGGCCTATACGAACGCGCTGGCGCTGACGTTGGGGCCGAGTTCGATCAGGGTCAACGCGATCCATCCGACGAACGTGAACACCGACATGTTGCAGAGTGCGCCGATGTACAAGACGTTCCGGCCCGACCTCGAGAACCCCACCGCTGAGGACGCGGCGCTGACCTTTCCGTTCATGCAGGCCATGCCGATTCCGTGGGTCGAGCCCGCGGACATCTCGCACGCGGTGGTGTACCTGGCCTCGGACGAATCGCGGTACGTGACCGGTCAGCAACTGCGTGTCGACGGCGGGGCCGGAATGAAGATCGGGCTCTAGGCGATCGACTCGCTGACCGGCCGCGAAAGGCGAAATCGAGCGCGAAAACGGGTACCGCCGGACGGGAGACCGTAGTAATGTCCAGACATGTGTCCAGTCGTAGTTTCGAGTCGACCCGCAGACGGTTGACCGAGAAGCAGGCCGACACCGTCGAGCGACTGACCGGTGCCGCCGTCGAGGTGTTGCGCGAGCAGGAGTTCGGTGGGCTGACCGTGCGTGCGGTGGCCGCGCGGGCAGGCGTCGGCCCGGCGACCGCGTACACCTACTTCTCGTCGAAGGAACATCTCGTCGCCGAGGTCTTCTGGCGACGGCTCGAGGCCTCCGAGGTTCCGGACGGCACCGGCCTGGACCGCACGGAACGGGTGCTGTCGGTGCTGCGCGGGATCGCACTGCTGCTGGCCGACGAGCCGGAGGTGTCCGACGCGGTGACCGGCGCCCTGCTCGGCGCCGATCCGGACGTCGAGCACCTACGCGGCCGGATCGGATTCGAGATCCACAACCGGCTCGGGCAGGCCCTCGGCCCGGGGCACGACCCAGAACTGCTCGAAACCCTCGAACTTCTCTACGCGGGAGCTCTCCTGCGCGCCGGGATGGGATACGGGTCCTACCCGCAACTCGCGCAGCGACTAGAGGCCTCCGCCAGACTGATCCTGGAGCCACGATGACCGAAGCCCTGATCACCCCGGTGGTCTTCAATCCGTACGACTACGACTTCCACGACGATCCGTACCCCACGTACAAGCGGCTGCGTGAGGAGTCACCGATCTATCACAATCCGGCGATCGGGTTCTGGGCGCTCTCGCGGCACGGCGACGTCGCCGACGCCTTCAAGGACAATCGCCGGCTCTCGAGTGCCAACGGCGTCTCGCTCGATCCGGCCGCCTACGGACCGCACGCGCATCTGGTGATGTCCTTCCTCGCGATGGACGACCCGCGGCATATGCGGTTGCGGCAGTTGGTCTCTCGTGGGTTCACGCCCCGCAGGGTGGCCGAGCTCGAGGGTCGGATCCTGGAGCTGACCGATCAGTACCTGGAGCCGGCGCTGGCGGCGGGAGAGTTCGACTGGATCGCCGAGGTGGCAGGCAGGCTGCCGATGGACGTGATCTCCGAGCTGATGGGGGTGCCGGAGCCGGATCGCGCTGAACTGCGACGGATGGCGGACCTGGTGGTGCACCGGGAGGACGGGGTTCAGGACGTCCCGCAGGCCGCGGTGGAGTCCTCGATCGCCCTGATGGGCTACTACCGGGACATGATCGCGGAGCGCAGGCGGTCGGCGACGGAGGACCTCACCTCCGCGCTCCTCGAGGCCGAGATCGACGGGGACCGGCTCAGCGACGAGGAGATCCTCGGGTTCATGTTCCTGATGGTGGTGGCGGGCAACGAGACCACCACCAAGCTGCTGGGGAACGCGCTGTACTGGGGCTCACGTCATCCCGGCCAGGTTGCGCCGGTGCTCGCCGACCCGGACCGGACACCGGACTGGGTGGAGGAGACGCTGCGCTACGACACCTCGAGCCAGATCATCGCCCGCACAACGGCGGTGGATCTCGAGTACTACGGCCAGACCGTGCCCGCGGGGGAGAAGATGCTGCTCCTGATCGGCTCCGCCAACCGGGACTCCGACGTGTTCGAGGAGGCCGACGAGTTCCAGATCGGGCGGAACTCGACCAACAAGCTGGCGAGTTTCGGTGGCGGCGTGCACTTCTGCCTCGGAGCCCACCTGGCCAGGCTCGAGGCCAACATCGCGCTTGCGGAGTTCGCCAGGAAGGTGTGCGACTTCGAGGTGGACGAGTCCGGGATCGAGCGCGTCCATTCGACGAACGTCAGGGGCTTCGCGGCCCTGCCGGTGAAGGTGCAGGTGAACTGATGCCACGATTCGAACCGAACCCGGAGCGCAGACCCGCGGTGATCTCCGGCGCCTCCTCGGGGATCGGCACCGCCACCGCCTATGCGCTCGCCGAGCTCGGCCACCCGGTGGCGCTGGGAGCCAGGCGGGTCGCGGAGTGCGAGGCGATCGCGGAGAAGATCAGGCAGGGCGGCGGCGAGGCGTTCGCGTACTTCCTCGACGTCACCGACGCCGCCTCGGTCGACGAGTTCGTCACGGCCGCGGAGGATGCCTTGGGGCCGACGGAGATCGTGCTCTCCGGCGCCGGCGACCTCGAGTTCGGTGCGGCCGACCAGATGGAGCCGGAGCGATTCCTCAAGCAGGTCGAGGTGCACCTGGTCGGTGCGCAGCGGCTGGCGCACCGGATCCTGCCCGGCATGCGCGAGCGGCGCCGCGGCGACTTCGTGCTGATCGGATCCGACTGCGCGGACCGTCCACGGCCGCTGATGGGTGCCTACGACGCGGCCAAGGCGGGTCTCGAGGCGATGGGGCGGCAGATGCGAATGGAGCTCGAGGGCACCGGAATTCGTGCCTCCATTGTCAGGCCGGGGCCGACGCTCACCGGGATGGGGATGGATTCCACCCCTGAGGTCATCGGCCCGCTCGCCGAATCCTGGAAGACCTGGGGCTTCGCCCGGCACGGCTACTTCCTGCGCGCCTCCGACATCGCGAACGCCGTCGTCGCGGTGGTGTCGGCGCCGCGCGGCGCGCACCTGGTGCTGGTCGAGGTCCAGCCGGAGGCGCCGCTGAGCGCTCCCGCCACCGAGAACCACCCCGACCCGAAGGAGGCGAAGCGATGAGTCTGCAAGATCCCCAACGCGTATCCGGCGGCGAGCACGAGCACGGCCACCTCGAGGAACTGCGCACCGATCCGATCGCGTTGATGCGCCGCGTGCGCGAGGAGTGCGGCGATGTCGGGACCTTCCGGCTCGCCGACCGCGAGGTGGTGCTGCTCTCCGGGGCCGAGGCCAACGAGTTCTTCTTCCGCTCGTCGGACGAGGACCTCGACCAGCAGGCCGCGTACCCGTTCATGAAGCCGATCTTCGGGGCGGGTGTGGTGTTCGACGCCAGCCCGGAGCGGCGCAAGGAGATGCTGCACAACCAGGCACTGCGCGGTGAGCAGATGAAGGGTCACGCCGCGACGATCGGTGCCGAGGTGGAGGCGATGGTCGCGGGATGGGGAGACGAGGGGGAGATCGACCTGCTCGACTTCTTCGCCGAGCTGACCATCTACACCTCCTCGGCCTGCCTGATCGGCAAGAAGTTCCGCGATCAGCTCGACGATCGGTTCGCCAAGCTCTACCACGAGCTCGAACAGGGCACGGACGCAATCGCATTCGTCGACCCGTACGCGCCGATCGAAAGCTTCCGGCGCCGCGACGAGGCGCGGCTGGCGCTCGTGGCGCTCGTGCAGGAGATCATGACCGGACGGATCGCGAACCCGCCGCAGGGCAAGGACGACCGGGACATGCTCGACGTGCTGGTCTCGATCAAGGACGAGTCCGGTGCGGAGCGGTTCAGCGCCGACGAGATCACCGGAATCTTCATCTCGATGATGTTCGCGGGCCACCACACCACCTCCGGCACCGCGGCCTGGAGCCTGATCGAACTGCTCCGGCACCCGGACGCCATGAAACAGGTGGTCGGCGAGCTCGACGAGCTGTACTCGGACGGCGCGGACATCAGCTTTCACGCGCTGCGGCAGATCCCGGTGCTGGAGGCGGTGGTCAAGGAGACCCTGCGACTGCACCCGCCGCTGATCATCCTGCTGCGGCTGGCGCGCGACGACTTCGAGGTCGGTGGGTTCCGGATCGAGAAGGGCAACCTGGTCGCGGCGACCCCGGCGATCTCCAACCGGATCCCCGAGGACTTCCCGCGCCCGGACGACTTCGACCCGGGTCGCTACATCGATCCGAACCAGGAGGACATCGTCAACCGGTGGACCTGGATCCCGTTCGGGGCGGGCAGGCACCGCTGCGTCGGGGCCGCGTTCGCGCAGATGCAGCTGAAGGCGATCTTCTCGATCCTGTTGCGGGACTTCGAGTTCGAGATGGCGCAGCCGTCGGAGTCGTATCGGAACGACCACAGCAAGATGGTGGTCCAGCTCGAGCAACCGTGTCGGGTCCTGTATCGCAGGCGGCGAGTCGAATGAGGATCGAGGTCGACGCGGACCTGTGCCAGGGGCACGCCGCGTGCGAGATGGAGGCGCCCGAGGTCTTCTCCGTACCCAAGCACGGGACCGTGCAGATCCTCGATTCCGACCCTCCCGAGTCCCTGCGCGCGAGTGTGGAGAACGCGGTGAAGTTCTGTCCGACCCGCGCGCTGAGAATGACCGAATCCGAAGGAGACCAGTGATGTCCCAGTTCGATCGTGCGGAGCTCGACGAGATGGTGTCGCGATGGGTCGAGGAGAACAAGCGTTGCGAGGCCGCAGGCGACTGGAAGCCGTTGGCGCAGATGTACACCGAGGACGCGACCTACGGCTGGAACTACGGCCCGCAACAGGACTTCATGGCCGTCGGCCGCGACGAGATCCGCGACATCGCGCTCGGCCAGGAGATGTTCGGCCTCGAGGGCTGGCAGTACCCCTATCAGGAATTCGTTGTCGACGAGCGCAGTGGCAACGTCATCGGCCTGTGGAAGCAGATCGCCGACGCCACCCGCGCCGACGGCAGCAACTATTCCGTCCACGGCATCGGTGGCAGCTGGTTCCGCTACGGCGGAGACTTCCAGTGGTCCTGGCAGCGTGACTTCTTCGACTTCGGCAACGTCTCGGCGCTGTTCCTGGAGATGATCACCGACGGCGCGCTCTCGGACGGAATGAACGCGCGCATCCAGCGGTCGGTCTCCGGGGAGAAGCTCCCCGGCTGGTACCCGGCCGGCGGCGCCCCGGTTCCACTGTGGTGAGCGGGGTGGCGGTCAGCGATTCGTTCGCGGCGCTGTCGCGGGCCGAACTCGCGACATTGGTGCCCGAGCTGCTGCTGTGTGGGCAGCTGATCGATCGCTCGGGAATGGCGCACCTGATCGTGGAGTTCGGGCGCGAGGGCATGGCGGCCGTCGCGATCGAGGAGTGGCAGGCGTCGAGCCCCTGGTACACGCGCCGGATGCAGAAGGCGCTGGGATACGAGGGCGACGACGTGGTCACGATCTTCAAGGGACTACAGCTCGACATCGGGGCACCGCCCCAGTTCATGGACTTTCGGTACCGGGTCGACGATCCCGCGCACGGCGAGTTCTGGCTCGATCACTGCGGCGCCCTGATGGACGTCGAGCCGCTCGGTGACGAGTACGTGAAGACCATGTGCCACGACATCGAGGACCCGACCTTCGATGCGACTGCGCTGGCCACCAACCCGCACGCACAGGTGCGGCCCATCCACCGCCCGCCGCGCCGCCCGGCGGACCGTGGGCCGCACTGCGCGTGGACGGTGGTCATCGACCCGTCGCACGCGCCGCCCCAGATGACTACGCACACCGAGCAGATCGGCCGCACCGAGGCCAACACGGTGGAGCTGAGCCCCATCGACCGCACGGGGGAGGGCGCGCACGACTATTCGGGCCCGTTGCTCTCCGACGTCCGGTTCGCGGACTTCTCGCACTCGGCCCTGGTGCGGATCGCGGAGGAGGTCTGCCTGCAACACCATCTGCTCGCGCTCGGGTTCCTGCTCGCGGTCCGCAAGCGGGCGGAGGAGGACAAGGCGCTCGAGATCACGCGCAAGCAACTCACCGGGATCGCGGGCGTGGCCGCGCAGCGGATCCGCGATGCGCTCGGGCTGCCGCATGACCTGGCCGGCCTTGCCGAGGTGATGTCGGTGCATCCGCTGCTGAACCCGAAGCAGTACGTGGACAGCGATATCCGGCTCGGGGGCGGGCGGCTGGAGCTGCAGCTCGGTCGCGGCGGAGCTGCGGACGCCGACGGAGGCTGGCCAGCCCTGATCGTCGGCGACCACCTCGAGCCGCTGCAGGCGCTGGTGCGCGGGGTCGACCCCCGATTCACCGTCCGATTGCTCTCGGAGGACGTCGACGCGCTCCTCGTCGAGGTGGTGACCGAGGACGAACCCGCGCCTGAGTGTGTCGAGGTCGCCATCACCCGGGTCAGTACCGGGGCCGGGTTCGTGTTCGCAGATCGTGGAATCCCCTTGCCGCTCACGGTGATCTGAGCGCCCAACGCTGGAAGGACTCGCATGGCATATACGTTCGCTGACCTGTTCGAGCACGCCGTCGACGCCATGGGCGACCGCGTCGCCGTGATCGCGGGCGACGGGCAGGTGACCTACCGGGAGTTGGACGAGCGCGCGAACCGCCTCGCCCACCATCTCGAGTCCGTGGGGTTCGGCGCGGGGGCGCACATCGGTATCCAGATGCACAACTCGATCGAGACCATGGAGGCGGTGCTGGCCGCCTTCAAGATCCGGGCGGTGCCGCTGACCGTCAACTATCGTTACACGGCCGACGAATTGGCTTACCTCTACGACGACGCCGATCTGGATGCGGTGGTCTATCACCGCGGGTTCGGCGAGCGGGTCGCGGAGGTCGCGCCCTCGATGCCGCGGATCCGGCATTTCGTCGAGGTGCCGGACGTGCTGGAACCGGCCGCCGTCGACGCCCCGGTGCTCGTTCATGGCGCGGTCCGATACGAGGAAGCGCTCGCCGCCGAGTCCCCGGCCCGCGGCTTCGACGAGCGCAGCGGCGACGACGTCTACATCCTGTACACCGGCGGCACCACCGGCAGGCCGAAGGGGGTGGTGTGGCGACAGGAGGACATGTGGCGGGTCCTCGGCGGCGGCCTCGACTTCTTCACAGGGGAACCGATCGCCGACGAGTACCAGCAGTCCCGCACCGGGGCCGCTGGCGAGCAGATCCGGATGCTGATCCTGCCGCCGCTGATCCACACCTCGGCGCTGATGCCGACGTTCACCGCGCTGCTGGCGGGCAACGCGGTGGTCTACGACGCGAAGTTCGATGCCGAACGCACCTGGGACCTGGTCGCCCGGCACCGGCCGACGGCGATGGTCATCACCGGCGACGCGATGGGTCGGCCGCTGGTGGAGGCATACCGGAACGTCCAGGCGGACACGTCGAGCCTGGCCGTGGTCGCCTCGGGTGCGGCGCTGTTCTCCGCGTCCGTCAAGGATGCGTTCTTCGAGGCCATCCCGAACCTGATGATCTCGGACTCGGTGGGTTCCTCCGAAACCGGCTTCGGTGGTATCGGATTCGCCACGAAGGGGTTCGAGCAGCATGGCGGCCCGAAGGTGGGATCGCACAGGCACACCGTGGTGGTCGACGACGAGAATCGGGTGCTCGCACCGGGATCCGGCGGGGAGGGATGGCTGGCGAAGCTCGGCTACGTCCCCCTCGGCTACTACAACGACCCCGTCAAATCGGCGGAGATCTTCCGGGAGATCGACGGGGCGCCTGCCGTGGTCACCGGGGATAGAGCGCGCATCGAGGACGACGGGTCGGTCACGCTGCTCGGTCGCGGCAACATGGTGATCAACACCGGCGGCGAGAAGGTGTTCGCCGAGGAGGTCGAGGCGATCGTCAAGGCCCATCCGGACGTATACGACGCCATCGTGATCGGGGTGCCCGACGAGCGCTGGGGAAATCGGGTGGCCACGGTGCTGTGCCCCCGCGACGGTGCGCCCGACTTCGAGAGCCTCGAGAAGCACGCCCGCAGCCACCTCGCCGGGTACAAGATCCCGCGATCGTTCTGGATCGCCGACGAGGTCGAGCGGACGCCGAGCGGCAAGCCGGACTACCGCTGGGCCCGCGACCACGCCGCCGGCCGCGCGCCCGATCACCGAATCGACTGACCCCGCCCCGAAAGGCCTGCCATGACCGATCTGCACGTCCCGGCGCTCGACCTCCCGACGGGCTTCGACGTCACCGATCCCAAGCTGTACGGCGACCGCGTGCCGCTCGCCGAGTTCGCGCAACTGCGCCGCTGCGCCCCGGTGTGGTGGAACGAGCAGGAACCGGGCACCGGCGGCTTCCACGACGGCGGCTGCTGGGTGGTCTCGCGGCACGCCGACGTGCGCGAGATCTCGCGCCGACCCGAGCACTTCTCGAACCACGCGAACGGGTCGATCCCGCGGCACCAGGACGACATCTCCGCCGAGGAGCTGGAGGTGACCAAGCACGTCCTGATCAACAAGGACGCGCCCGAGCACACCCAGCTGCGCAAACCGGTCTCGCGGCTGTTCACCCCGCGCGCGGTCGAGTCGATGCGGGCCGCCCTGGACGAGCGCGCGGACCTCATCGCCCGCACCGCGGTGGCGAACCGGAGCGGGGACTTCGTCTCCGAGGTTGCCAGTGAACTCCCGATGCAGGCGATCTCGGAACTGCTCGGGGTGCCGGAGGACGCCAGGAAGCAGCTCTTCGAGTGGTCCAACCAGATGACCGGGTATGACGACGAGACCCTCGAGGGCGCGTCGCGGATGGCGTCGGCGCAGATCCTCGGGTACGCCTACCAGCTCGCGGAGGCGCGCCGTACGGAGCCGCTCGAGGACATCATCTCCACGCTGGTGCACGCCGATGTCGACGGGGAGGCCCTGACCCCGAGCAGTTCGGCTTCTTCGTGATCATGCTCGCGGTTGCAGGCAACGAAACGACCCGAAACGCGACGACGCTCGGCATGATGGCGTTCATGGAGCACCCCGAGCAGTGGGAGCGCTACAAACGTGAGCGTCCCCGCACCGCGGCGGACGAGATAATCCGCTGGGCGTCGCCGCTGACCTCGCTGCAGCGAACGGCGCTGGTGGACACGGAAATCGGTGGAACCGCCATCAAGGCGGGACAGCGAGTGGTACTGCTGTACGGGTCAGCGAATTTCGACGAGGACGTGTTCGACAACCCACGCACCTTCGACATCACCAGGGATCCGAACCCGCACCTCGCCTTCGGGGGACCGGGCCGCACTACTGCATCGGGGCCAACCTGGCCCGAATGGAACTGGATTTGATCTTCAACAAGATCGCAGACCACATGCCCGACATCTCGAAGCTCGGTGACCCTCGCCGCCTGCAGTCCGGATGGATCAACGGGGTCACGAGCTTCGAGGTCGACTACGGACCCCGCGCGTCCGGGTGTCCCGTAGCGCACTGACAGGGCGTGCACACGACGAGGGAGGGCTCGTGGCGAGTACGACGCTGAAGGGGCCGATGCGCGAGCTCGGCCACTTCTACCGGATGGGGGCGGATGTCGCGGTCGGGTTGGTGCGCACCCGTTTCCAGCTCCAGGAGTTCCTGGAACAGAGCTGGATGATCGCGCGGGTGTCGATCGTGCCGACGGTGCTGGTCGCGGTGCCGTTCACCGTGCTGGTCAGCTTCACACTCAACATCCTGCTCCGTGAGATCGGGGCGGCCGACCTCAGCGGGGCGGGCGCCGCCCTCGGCGCGGTCACCCAGGTGGGCCCGGTGGTGACGGTGCTGATCGTCGCGGGTGCAGGGGCCACCGCGATCTGCGCCGATCTCGGCTCGCGCACCATCCGCGAGGAGATCGATGCGATGGAGGTGCTCGGCATCGATCCGGTGACCCGCCTGGTGATCCCGCGGGTGGTGGCGTCGACGGTGGTCGCGCTGCTGCTCAACGGGCTGGTCTGCGTGATCGGCATCGCGGGCGGGTTCGTGTTCTCGGTGTTCCTGCAGGGCGTCAATCCGGGCGCGTTCGCGGACGGGATCACGCTGCTGACCGGCCTGCCGGAGGTGGCGATCTCGATGGTGAAGGCGGCGCTGTTCGGCCTGCTCGCGGGGCTGGTCGCGTGCTATCGGGGACTGACGGTGCGCGGTGGGCCCAAGGGCGTGGGGGAGGCGGTCAACGAGACCGTGGTCTACGCCTTCATGGCGCTCTTCGTGGTCAACACCATCGTCACCGCGGTGGGCATCCGGCTGACGGCGGGCTGACGCGATGGCATTGGCGACGACCGGCAAGTTCGGCCGTACCCGCAACCGGGCGGCAGGCCTTTCCCGAACCGTGGACGACATCGGCCGCCAGGCGGTGTTCTTCGTCCGCGCGCTCGCGCACGTGCCGTGGGCGCTGCGTAAGCATCCCAAGGAGGTGCTCCGGCTGATCGCCGAGATCAGTATGGGCACAGGTGCATTGGCCCTGATCGGCGGGACCGTTGCCGTCGTCGGGTTCCTCACCCTTGCCTCCGGTGGCACGATCGCGATCCAGGGTTTCAGCTCGCTGGGTAATATCGGGGTCGAGGCGCTGACCGGGTTCTTTTCCGCCTTCATCAACGTGCGGATCGCGGCGCCGGTGATCGCCGGCATCGGGCTGTCGGCCACGATCGGCGCCGGTTCGACGGCGCAGCTAGGCGCGATGCGGATCAGCGAGGAGATCGACGCGCTCGAATCGATGGCGATCAGTTCCGTTCCGTATGTGGTCAGTACCCGGGTGGTGGCGGGCATGATCTCGATCCTGCCGCTGTACTCGCTGGCGCTGGTCGCCTCGTTCCTGGCGGGCCGGTTCACCACCGTGGTGCTGTTCGGCCAGTCGTCCGGGCTCTACGACCACTACTTCTCGACCTTCCTCGACCCGATCGACGTCATGTGGTCGTTCGTGCAGGTCCTCGTGATGGCGATGCTGGTCATGCTGATCCACACCTATTACGGCTACCACGCGACGGGTGGGCCCTCCGGGGTCGGCACCGCGGTCGGCCGCGCGGTCCGGCTGTCGCTGATCTGTGTGGTCGCGGTGACCCTGCTCGTCTCACTCGCCATCTACGGCGGGTCCGGCAACTTCAACCTGTCGGGTTAGGGGGCAGATGCGCAGGAACGGGTACAAGCTGGCCGCACTCGCGCTGGTGACCGCGATCGGGGGCGTCGTCGCACTGGCCGTGGCGATGTTCGATCAGTCCTTCTCCGACCGGGTTCCGGTGACCGTGGTCGCCCAGCGCGCGGGCCTGGTGATGGATCCGGGCGCCAGGGTCAAGATGGCGGGGGTCACCGTCGGCACCGTCGATTCGATCACCCAGTCCGGCGAGTCCACCGCGCTCCTGTCACTGCTGATCGATCCCGATGCGCTCGATGCGATCCCGGCGAACGTCGACGTGCAGGTCACGTCGAACACGGCGTTCGGAGCCAAGTTCGTCAGCATGTCCGCGCCCGAGCAGCCGAGCGCGGAGCGGCTCGCCGCGGGTTCGACCATCGACGCCTCACACGTGACGGTGGAGATGAACACGGTCTTCGAGAACCTGACCGAGGTGCTGCGCACCGTCCAGCCCGAGAAGCTGGACGCCACGCTTGCCGCCCTCTCGAGTGCACTGCAGGGCCGTGGTGATCGGCTCGGTGTCGCACTCGGACAGGCGGACTCGTCGCTGGCGGAGTTCGGGGCGGCCCACGGCGCGCTCGACCAGGTGCTGACCGAGCTGCCGCCCGTGTCCGACACCTATGCCGCGGTGGCCCCGGATCTGATGCGTTCGCTCGGCGCGCTGACCACCACCGGGAACACCGTGGTGGACCGACAGGCGGACCTTGACCTGTTGCTGCTCGAGGTGACCGGGCTAGCGAACACGGGGGACGAGGTGTTGACGCAGAACAGCAACGCAGCCGTCGACGTGGTCTCGCTGCTGCGTCCCACCGCGGTGCTCCTCGAGGAGTACTCGCCGGTGATCCCCTGCATGTTCACCGGACTGCAGGAGAGCAAGAAGATCGGTGACGGCGCGTACAACGGCCAGCCGGGGATCAAGATGTCGATCGGCCTGATCGCAGGCACCGAGCCCTACCACTACCCCGACGACCTGCCCAAGGTCGCGGCGACCGGCGGCCCGCATTGCATGGGGCTGCCACTGCGTGACCCGAACGTCAACGCACCCTTCCTGGTCACCGATATCGGAGTGAATCCCTTTGCCCCCGAGCGTCAGCCGAATGGCGGCCTGCCGAGCGGTGCGACAGCGAACCTGATGACCTACCTGTTCGGAACGGCGGTCCGATGAAAGTGCGCGGGTACACCGTCAAGTTCGGGATCTTCGTCCTGGTGATGCTGCTGGTGAACGCGGGATTGATCCTCGTGTTCGGCCAGTTGCGTAGCGGCGGCGCGAACTCGTACGGCGCCGAGTTCACCAGCGTGTCCGGTCTCAAGCCCGGCGACAAGGTGCGGATCGCCGGGGTGCCGGTTGGTGCCGTCAGCGCGGTCGAGCTCGGCGAGAACCGGCGGGCACAGGTGGAATTCACCGTCGACGCCGGTAACACGGTGACCGTCGCGACCAGAGCCGCGGTGCGATACCAGGACCTGGTCGGCAACCGGTACCTCGAGTTGCTCGACAGCCCCGGCACCGCCGAGCCGCTCGTCGAGGACGCGACCATCCCGGTCGAACGCACCGCGCCCGCACTGGATCTCGACGCGTTGCTCGGCGGCTTCAAGCCCCTGTTCCAGGCACTCGACCCGGAGCAGGTGAACGCGCTGTCGATGTCGTTGCTGGAGGTGTTCCAGGGGCAGTCGGGGACCGTCTCGTCGGTGCTCGCGCACACGGGCTCGCTGACCAACACCCTGGCGGACCGCGACGAGCTGATCGGCCGCGTGATCGACAATCTCGACGGGGTGCTGAGCGAACTACGTGCTCGCGGTGGGCAGTTCAGCGGCACCCTGGACCACCTACAGCAGCTGGTCAGCGGCCTCGACGCGGACCGCCAACTGATCGGCGCCGCCGTGACGAGCGTGAACACCGCCACCGGTACCTTCGCCGACCTGCTGACCGACACCCGGCCGAACATCGCGGGCACCCTGACCGAGCTGAACACGAGCCTGGATCCACTGATCGAGCAGCAGGGCGAGCTGAACCGGATCGTGGAATCGATGCCCGCGAACTACCGACAGCTCATCCGGGTCGGCGCCTACGGTTCGTTCTTCAACTTCTACCTGTGCGGAATCGCGATGAAGGTCGACGGTGCCGACGGCAGGCCGATCACGGTCGACCTGGTCGACCAGAAGACCGGGAGGTGTGCGCCGCGATGAGGAACATGGTGGAGAGCAACGCGGTGCGCGTCGGGGTGATCGGCCTCGCCGTCACCGCGGCGGTCGTGCTGACCGCGCTGCAGTACCAGGACCTTCAGTTCCTGAAGTCCGGGGTGGGGTACAGCGCGGTGTTCGACGATGCCAGCGGGCTGGCCGTCGGCGACGAGGTCAACGCCGCGGGAGTGAAGATCGGCACCGTCGAGGAGATCGGTGTCGAGGGCGGGCGAGCCGTGGTGAGCTTCACCCTCGACGGATCGATCGGCATGGGGGAGAGCACCGCCGCCGCCATCACCACCATGTCGCTGCTCGGCAAGCGGGCGGTCACCCTCGACCTGGCGGACGACGGCCGGATGCCGGTGGGCGGGCAGATATCCCTCGAACGCACCCGGTCGGCGTACTCCTTGCCGGATGTCCTGGGGGACCTGACCACGACCGTGGAGGACATCGACCTCGACCAGTTGTCGGCCTCGCTGGACGAGGTGGGGAAGGTGATGGCGGACAGCGCCCCGAACCTGCGACCCGCCCTCGACGGCGTCAGCCGGATCTCCACCAGCATCAGCAGCCGTGACGAGACCCTGCGGGCGCTGCTCGCCGACGCGAACAACGTGGCCGGGCTGCTCGCCGAGCGTGGTCCGCAGGTGAATTCCCTGCTCGTGGACGGCAATACGCTGCTCGGAGAGCTCGTCAGTCGCCAGGGCGCCCTGTCGGAGGTGATCACGAACGTCTCCGCGGTCTCGACAGAGTTGAGCGGGCTGGTGCATGACAACGAGGCGCAGTTGAGCCCGGTCCTCGACGAGCTCAACACCGTGGTGGGGATCCTGCAGAAGAACCGGGACAACCTGGCGCAGGGCATCGACGGGTTGGGAACCTATGTCGGCACTCTCGGCGACACCGTGGCCAGCGGCCCGTTCTACTACGCGTACATCCAGAACCTGTTGCCCGCCCAGTACAACCAGCCGCTGATCAATGCGATGTTCGGGCTGCCGCCCGCGCCGCTGCCGATTCCGGAGGTCCGCTGATGATCACCTGGCGCAGGATGGTTGTTGGCGGGGTGGGCCTCGCACTGGCAGCCGCGGTCGTGGTGTCCGGTTACCTTGCGGTGGACCATTTCCGGCACTACCGGGTGACCGCCTACTTCACCTCCGTCACCGGCCTGTACGTCGGCGACGACGTGCGCGTGGTCGGGGTCGACGTCGGCAAGGTGACCGGCATCGACCCGGATGGCGACCGGATGCGGGTGCGACTCGAACTGGATCGCTCGGTGCCCGTGGCTGCCGACGCGAAGGCGGTGATCGTGGCGCAGTCCCTCGTCTCCGCGCGGTTCGTCCAGCTGACCCCGGCGGTCACAGAGGAGTCGACACCGGCCCTGGCCGACGGCGCCGAGATCGGACTCGATCGCACCGCCGTCCCGGTCGAGTGGGACCGGGTCAAGCAGGAACTGGGCCGGGCGGCGGAGGCGTTGGGTCCGAACGGGGACGACCCCGGCCCCGCGGCGAACCTGCTCGACGGGGCGGGAACCGCGTTGCAGGGCAACGGCGTCGCGCTGGGGGAGTCCGTTGTGGAGCTGTCGCGGGCGATGAGCACCCTCGCGGGCAGCGGCGGTGACCTGTTCGGCACGATCCGCGGTCTGCAGGCGTTCACCACCGCGCTGGCCGCAAGCAACGAGCAGATCGTGCAGTTCCAGGGCCGACTCGCGACGGTGACGGGGGTACTGGCCGACAGTCGAACACAATTGGCGCCCGCGCTGGCACAGCTGGACACCGCGATCGCCGACGTGCAGCGTTTCGTCGCGCAGAACCGGGCCGGGCTGACCGAGCAGGTGCGCACACTCGCGGACGTGTCGCAGGTGCTGGTCGACAAGAAGGACGGCCTCGAGAAGGTGCTGCACCTGGGGCCGACCGCACTGTCGAACTACTACAACGTCTACCGCCCGGCGCAGGGCGCGATGGTCGGCGTGCCCGCCTTCCAGAACATCGGCAACCCTATCGACCTGATCTGCGGCGGCATCGCCGGTCTGGCGAACGAGACCTCGGAGCAGGGTGCGGAACTGTGCGCCCAGTATCTCGGTCCGCTGCTGAACACCGTCCGGGCCAACTATCCGGACCTGAGCATCAATCCGACTCGGGCGCTCGGCGCCACCCCGGACCAGTTGGTGTACAGCGAGCCGCAACTGAAGCCGGCGGCGTCCGCCACGTCGATGCCTGCACTGACCATGCCGACGGTTCCGGTGCCGCCGAACCTGGCCGATCTGATGACACCAGGGAGGTCGACCCGATGACGAAGCGCGCGTGGGGGATCGGCGGCGCGGTGGTGGCCGCCGCGACGCTGCTGTCCGGCTGCCAGTGGAGTGGGCTGAACTCGGTGGCCCTGCCCGGCGCGGCAGGCAGGGGCGAGGGCAGCTACACCGTGGTGATCGAGATGCCCGACGTCACCACGATCAGCCCGAACTCCCCGGTGCTCGTCGATGACGTCACGGTCGGCAGCATCAGCTCCATCGAGACGCAGAACTGGCACGCGAGAGTGACCGTGTCGCTGGAGGACTCGGTGCAACTCCCGGCCAACGCGACCGCGAAGATCGGTCAGACCAGCCTGCTCGGCTCCAAACACATCGCGCTGGCGCCGCCGACCGATGTCGCACCGGAGGGCAGGCTCGACGAGGGGTCCGTGATCCCGCTGGCCTCGGCGGGGTGTACCCGACCACCGAGGAGGCGCTGACCGCGCTGTCCGTCGTCCTCAACGGTGGCGGGCTCGCGCAGGTGCAGACCATCACCACCGAACTGAACAAGGCGCTCGACGGCAGGCAGGATGCGGTGCGGGACCTGCTGCCGCAGCTGGACTCGCTCACCGAGATCCTGGACCGGCAGCGGGAGGCGATGGTGACCACGATGGCGAACCTGGAGCTGTTCGCGGGCGAGATCAGCTCTCAGCGTGAGGTTCTCGGTCAGGCGCTGGAGACCCTGGACCCGGCGATGGCGGTGCTGGCCGCGCAGCGCGCCGACCTGACGGCCGCCCTCGACGCGGTCGGGAGGTTCGGCGACGTGGGGACCGACCTCGTGAACAGGAGCCGCGACGATCTCAAGGCGGATCTCGCGGCACTGGAGCCGACCCTGGCCAAGGTCGTCGAGGCGGGGCCGGACCTGATCAACAATCTGGGCAACCTCAGCACCTTCCCGTTCCCCAGACGGCGATCGACCAGGGCATGCGAGGCGACTACACGAATCTGTGGGCGCTGATGGACCTGACCTCGGATCGGTTGCGGACCGGCCTCGGCTTCGGCACGCCGTTCGGTCCGCCGCCGTCCGTGTCCGGTGGCAAGCCCACCAACCCGATGACCGCGCCGCTCACGGCCGCGGCAGGCCAGGACGGGAGCGGTCGATGATCCTGACACGCATGGTCCGCACGCAGTTGACGATCTTCGCGGTCATCGCGGTGATCGGCATGACCGCGGCAGCGGTCTCCTACCTGAGGGTCCCGACGGCGCTCGGTATCGGCCGCTACACGGTGACCGTGGAATTGCCGAATGCCGGTGGCCTGTACCGCAACGCGAACGTCACCTACCGCGGTGACACCGTGGGCCGTGTGCGGGAGGTGCGACTGGATCCGGACAGTGTGCGCGCCGAGCTGACGCTGGAGAGCGCGGTGCCGGTGCCCAGCAGCGATCTCACGGTCGCGGTGCGCAGCGTGTCGGCGATCGGTGAGCAGTACGTGGACCTGCAGCCGACCGGCACCGAGGGGCCGTTCCTTGCCGATGGCGATGTCATCGAGGCCGAGCAGGTGACGGTGCCGCAGGAGATCGGTCCGGTTCTCGACCAGGCGAAGGCGATGCTGGCGTCGGTTCCGAGGGACAAGTTGCGCGCGGTGATCGACGAATCCGCGGCCGCCTTCGCGGGCCGGGCTCCGGACCTCGCGCGGTTGCTGGACTCGACCACTTCGTTCATCGACCAGGCGTCGGAGGCGACCACTCCCGCGACCACACTGGTGCAGCAGCTCGCCCCGCTGCTCGAGACCCAGGTGGTGACCGGTGATCAGATCCGGCAGTGGACCACGAATGTGGCGCACCTGAGCGGCGAGTTGGCGACCGCAGACGGGTCGGTGCGCGGCATCCTCGACAAGGGCCCGGGGTTCGCCGACGAGGCCGACGCGCTTTTCCAGGACCTGCGCCCGACCCTGCCGCTGCTGCTCGCGAATCTCACCAGCACCGAGCAGGTCGCGGTGACGTACAACGCGTCCCTCGAGCAGGTCCTGGTGATCCTCCCGCCGCTCATCGCGGCCCAGGAGACGGTGGTGCAGCGCGGTCAGGCCGATGGAGCCGCCAACGTCAACTTCCACCTGGAGGCCCAGGATCCGGCGGCCTGCTCGACCGGGTACCTGCCCGCCTCGGAGCGTCGTGATCCCAACCAGACGAGCGTCCCCGACACACCCCCGGATCTGTACTGCAAGGTGCCGCAGGACTCGATCTTCGCGGTGCGCGGATCCCGGAACATCCCGTGCACGGAGGTGCCGGGCAAGCGGGCGCCGAATCCCCAGATCTGCCGCAGCCCCGAGCCGTTCGTCCCGAGCGGGACCAATGCGCCGGACGAGCTGTCCACGGGCGCAGCGGGAACCCGGCACACCGACCTCGCCCCCGCGGCGGCGCCCGCGGAGGGGGCACCGGGATGGCAGCAGCTGCTGACGGGACCGCGGCCATGACCGAGGCCGACACGGAGGTCCCCGACTCGCCCGTTGTGGATGAGGGCACCCGATCGCCGTCCGGACGACGTCGAATCCTGTTGTCCGCGTTGGCCGGCGGGGCGGCGATCGCAGTGGTGGCCTGCGCCGTCGTGGCGACCACCACCTACCTCGGCGATCGCTCGCGCGAGGCGCACCGCCAGGCGCTGGTCGAGGCTGCCGGCGACGGGGTGTTGGCGCTGATCGACGTGCACACCGGCACCACGGAAGACGACCTGGCGCAACTGCGAGAGCGGAGCACCGGTGCGTTCGCGCAGGAGCTCGGTGACAGCTCCGACGGACTCGCGGCGTCGATCCGGGACGCGGCGGTGAACTCGGACGGGCGGATCGACTCGGCCGCGCTGGTGAGCGAGTCGGGAGAATCGGGCGTGGTGATCGTGGCGGCATCGGCACAGGTCGGCAACGCCGACAGTCCGACCGCGACACCGCGCAGCTACCGGCTCCGGGTGATGATCGACGAGGTCGAGGGTCGGCTGCTGATGTCGGGTGTGGAGTTCGTGCCGTGAGCGGGCGGACGCGGCGGGTCGCGGCCGGCGGGGCAGTTCTGGTGCTCCTCGCATCGCTGCTCGTGACCGCGGCGCTGATGTGGACCAACCGGACGACGGCGCAGCAGGAGTCGGCCCGCGGCGAGGCGCTGGCCGTGGCACCGGAGCGAATCGAGGCGCTGCTGAGCTACGACCCCGCGACGGTGGATGCCGACCTCGACGAGGCGGCGCGCGGCGCCACCGGGACGTTCGCGGAGGGGTTCCGCGACTTCGCGGCGAACACCGTCGCCCCGAAGTCGAAGAGTGAGGGGATCAGCACCAGGGCGCGGATCGCGGAGACCGGCTATCTCGGCGGGTCCGCGGATCGTGCGCGACTGCTCGCCTTCGTCGACCAGATCACCACCAGCACGCGATCGCCCGCGCCGACCTCGACGTCGAGTCGGGTGATCGTGACGATGGAGCGCATCGGCGACGAGTGGTTGATCGCGGAGATGACCCCGATCTGATCGGTGGGTCGACCGCGGCGCGGCGGCGACGGTGACAGGATCGAGAGGTGGATCTTGACGATGTCACCGACGAGCTCTACGCCCTCGACCCCGCCGAGTTCGTCGAGAAGAGGACGGCGCGTGCCGCCGAGGCCCGCGAGGACGGGGACCGGGCGCTCGCGACCGCGATCACCGGGCTGCGGAGGCCGACGACGGTCGGGTGGGTGGTCAATCTCCTGGCCCGCGAGTCGCCGGACGAGGTCGCGGCGTTACTCCGGTTGGGCGAGGAGCTGCGCGACGCCCAGCGGCAGTTGTCCGGCGAGGACCTGCGGCAGCTGTCCTCGCAGCGGCAGCAGGTCGTCCGCGCGCTCGCCCGGCGGGCCGGTCGGCTCGCGGCGCAGCGCGGGCGGAAGGTCGGCGAGGGCTCGCTACGGGAGGTCGGGCAGACCCTGCACGCGGCGCTCGCGGATCCCGAGGTCGCGGACCGGGTCCGTGGGGGCCGCGTTGTCACCGCGGCCAGTTACAGCGGGTTCGGGCCAGCGGGGCTGAGTGTGGTCGCCGACCAGGAACCTGCTGCCCCGAAGCCGGAGCCGGGGCAGGAGGCAACGGAGCCTGCGGTGGTCGACGAAGACGAGCTGGCCGGAGCCCGAACCGAGCTCGCCGAGGCGACCGCGGACCTCGAGCGGGTGACCGCGGCCGCCGAGCGCGCACGGGCGGAACTCGAACACGCATCGGAAGGAACGGCAGAGATCGACGTCCGGATCGCCGCGCTCAGGGGCGAACTCGAGCGCGCCGAACAGGAACGTCAGTTCGCGCGCAGTGCGGAGACTGCTGCGGACGCGGCCTCGAAGCGGAGCGAGAGCGACCTGCAGGGCGCCCGTCGGCGGGTCGAGGAGGCCGAGCGGCGTCTCGGCGAGCTCGGGTAGGTGAGCGATCCTCAGCGCCGCAGTTCCGCCACCGTGCCCAGCCGCTCGAGCTTGTGCGGGTTGCGGATTGCGTATATCCGGGTGATCCGGCCGTCCTCGACCACCACACTCACCGCGGTGGCCTCGCCGCCGACGTCGATCCGAATTCCCGGCATGCCGTTGAAGAACGTTGACGCGGTCACGAAGTCCGGGAACTTTGCCGCGCGGGACAGGAAAGCCGCCACCCGTTCGGCCCCGACGATGGGCTTGCGCGCCGCCGCCGCGATGCCGCCGCCGTCGGCGATCACCACCACGTCCGGCGCGATCACCTCCATCAGTCCCTGTACGTCACCGGTGGAGAGGGCGGCCATCAGCTTTTCGACGGCCGCCAGCTGTTGGGCTCGGTCCACTTGCATCCGCGGCCGCCGCGCGGCGACGTGCTCGCGGGCTCGGTGCGCGATCTGACGGACCGCGGCCGGGGTCTTGCCCATCACCTCGGCGATCTCCTGGTACGGCGTCTCGAACACCTCGTGCAGCACGAACACCGCCCGTTCGGCAGGACCGAGGGTCTCCAGCACGGTGAGCATCGCGATCGAGACGCTCTCGGCGAGCTCGACATCCTCGGCCACATCGGGACTGGTCAGCAGCGGTTCGGGCAGCCATTCCCCGACGTACTCCTCCCTGCGGCGCGACACCGACCGGAGCCGGTTCAGCGCCTGTCGGGTGACGATCCGGACCAGATAGGCACGTGGGTGGTGAATCTCGGTCTGGTCGACGTCGGCCCAGCGCAGCCAGGTCTCCTGGACGACGTCCTCGGCGTCGGCGGCGGAGCCGAGCATCTCGTAGGCGACCGTGAAGAGCAGGCTGCGGTGTGTGACGAACGGGTCGTCGGTCATGACTTCGAGCGTACGGCGAGGGGCTTGAGGCCACAGGCCGCCGAGAATCCTTGCGATGTGATGCCCATTGCGGTGTTGCTTCGGGTGTAGAGGTTCGCCAGTCCGATGAACGCGGTCAGCTCCACCAGCGCGGGTGCGCCGAGCTGCTCGAGCAGCCGTGCGGACATCTCGTCGGTCACCGTCGGCGGGGTCTGGGTCATCGCCTCGGCGTATCCCATGACCTCCCGCTCCAACGGCGTGAACACGTCGGACTCGCGCCAGCGTGGCACCTCGCGTGCCTTGGTCAAATCGAGCCCGTCGTTGTTGGCTTGGAAGTAGCCGAGGTCCAGGCAGAAGCTGCAGCCGACCATGCTGGCCACCGCCATGTGGGCGAATGTCTTCAGATTCTCGTCGCACTGATCCCACTTCTGCGCCTTGCGACCGATGGTGAAGCTGAAATTCAGCACCTTGCGGTTGTGCCATGCCACCTCGGCCGGCTCGGGTACCTCGCCGAACATTTTGCGGGACATCCGCTTGACGATCGCGCCGTAGACGCCGGTCAGCTCGGCCCTCGGGATCCTGGTAGTCATCGTTCCTCCTCCGGTTGCTTGCTCTCGGCATGAAGACACCGGCGGAGGATTGAATGTGACACCTACGCGCCTACTCGGCGATCGAAATGCATGCCCGGCGGCCCGGCGCAGAGGAAGCCCCGAGTACGAAGAACCGTCCAGCTGGATCAGCGATCTAGGTCATCTGGTCGTCCATGTTCTCGCTTGTCCAGCCGTTCCATCTGTGAATCGCCAGCGCTGTTGGCAATCCCCGGAGCACTGACGTGCGGTGTGACAACCAGCGTGGCGATGAGAGAGCGCGATCGTGGTCATCGAAGTTGGTAATTGTTCGGTCGGCGATGGCTGACCCCGAAGTTCGGCATCGGCCGCGCATGCGCAGATTCAGAACCCGATGGCCGCACAGACTAAGGGCGAAATGTTCGGCCGAGCCATTGCTCTGCGATGATCTTCGAGTGGGACAACTCGGGCACGACGCGGCGAAACTGCTGGACGATGCAGGGATCGAACTCGGTCCCGGCTTGACCGACGCCGAATTCGACTCGATCGACGAACGCTTCGGATTCCGATTCAACCCGGACCACCACAGTCTCCTCGCGACAGCCCTACCGCTGGGCGACCGCTGGCCGGATTGGCGCAATGGTAGCGACCTCGAGTTAAGGACCTGGCTGGACAGGGTGGCCGAGGGGTTCATTTTCGACGCACTGAACCAAAATCCACCCTTCTGGCCTGCATCCTGGGGCGAGTTACCCTGCGCACCTGAGGATGTAGCCACGACCGTGCGCCGAGAACTAGCGACGTGGCCTCGCCTCGTCCCGATCTTCGGGCACCGGTTCACCCCCGCAGCGCCCTCCCCGGCGGGATCGCCGGTGTTCTCCGCGTGGCAAACCGACATCATCTACTACGGGGCCAACCTCGTCGAGTATTTGACCAACGAACTGCCATTCGGCCAGGGACGAAAAACGCTCTCACCCATCATCGTGCGAGTGCCGTACTGGTCACGGTTCGTCGAGTCGGCAAATAGCGCCGAATCGATCTGATCGGTCCACCAGGACACCGACTTAGATTACCCCGGCCCCTCCAGTCGCTGTCGAACCTGACTCGACAGGATGGGAGCCATGTGGTCGACGATCTCGACCGACGCTGTGCCAACTACCTGTCAATTTGCCAACTATGGTGACCGCTCTGCCAACTAGGGTGGCGATTCACACCATCAGGCTGACTGCGATGCCAAGGATCGCGAAGAATCCAACAATAAGCGCGATGATGCCTGCCAATTTCCCCCTGGATCACGCGCGGCAGTAAACAGGCCTGCCTTGGAGTCGCCCCCCGGCCGGCTCGTGCTCGAAACGGTACCAACCAGTTTGCCGCGGTAATGTCACCTTTGGACATTTATCCAGACTCAATCCGCAGTAGCCATGCGGCTGGCGGGACCCCGAGACGTTCGTACAATCCTCGCGCATCGTGCGCCAGGGACGTTTCGCGACTTGGTGTTTGAGACAGCGCTCGGCGTCGAGGTTTGCACTAGGCCGTCTTGCGTGGCGATAGACGTATCCGTTGGTGCTGGGTGTTCGTGGCTCGCCCCGCAGTTCGTGTCGGTGGCCGGGCGTAGACTCGTACACATGTTCGATGCCGGGGGTTTCGGGGTGGCGCCGCAGGTGAGGGCGCCCGCGGCGACGAGCGCCCGGTGGATTTCGAGGACGGTGCGGCGGCGTTGGCGGCGCTGCGGGAGTACGGGCGGGCGGAGAACATCGCCGCCGCCCACAAGGTGTTGACGGCGGCGGCATTCGCGCGGCGGCAGTTCGCGCACGAGGTGGATCTGTTCGGGGAGGAGTTCGCCTACCGGGCGGGGCGGTCGGCGGAGATGGAGACCTCGCTGGCGTTGGGTGTGAGTGCGTTCACCGCGGAACGGTATGTGGCGGTGGGTAATGCGTTGGATCTGCGGTTGCCGTTGATTCGTGCGGTGTTCGTGTCGGGGCGGGTGGACTTTCCGAGGGTGTTCGCGATCGTCGACGCGACCGCGGAGATCTCCGATGCCACTCTCGAACGGATGGAAGGCCACCTCGCGGACGCGGCCCTGTATCTGACGCCGAAGAAGTTGGCGGCGGAGGTGATGCGGGAGTTGATCCGCATCAATCCGGCGGAGGCGGAGGAACTCCGCAAGCGGCGGGAGCGGCACTCTCGGCGGGTGTCGGTGACCGCGGACCTGCACGGCATGGCCCAGGTATATGCCACCCTCACCGCGGCGGAGGGCCGAACCCTCGATTCGTTCGTCCGGGAGATGGCGGGCACGGTCTGCCGGGAGGACCCCCGCACGGTCGACAACCTGCGCACGGATGCGTTCATGGCGTTGGTGCACGGCGAGACCTATCTGCACTGCCTGTGCGGGCGCGACGTGTGTCCGACGGCGGATTTGCCGCGACCTGAACGGCCAAAGCCCGAGGTCCACATCCATATCGATCTGGAGAGCCTGCTGCGGCTGGCGGATCATCCCGGGCATCTGGAGGGTCATGGGCCGATTGATCCGGAGTTGGTTCGGTTGCTCGCCGGGGATGCGACGTGGCAGGCGGTGATTGCCGATGCGAGACGTATCCAGTCGGAACGAAACGCCGCGGTCGGTAATGAGGGAGAGACCGACATCGACACCGACGGTGACGCCGAGGTCGGGGCGGTCGAGGGGGTGGGGGACGAGCTACCTGACCCGGCGGGCGCTCAGGGTGACGGCCGGAACCCGATGGATCCCGACCGGTCCGGCCCTGCGAACGGTGCGCTGCCGCGAGAATTGAAGGGCAACATCGGTTTAGGGGACAGCTCTGCCTCCACCGCAACGCCCGGGGTCCCGACCCGCTACCGACTGCGACGCAGGACCGCAGGGCAACTGCCGCCGCGCAACCACCCACCGAAACCATCCCCGGGTACGAACTCTCGCGAGCCTCGGATCACGGACATCCTCGACGCCATCGCAGCCAACCCGACCCTGCTCGACGGCCAATACCCGGACGGGCACGGCGGCTTCGACCACCCGCCGCGCGGCGCCCTGACCTACCGCCCCAGCAACTCCGTCCGCGCCGCGGTCTTCGACAAATACGACACCTGCACCTTCCCCGGCTGCACCGTCAAAGCCCGCGACTGCCAGTTCGACCACATCATCGAATTCGACCCAAACAACCCCCACGCCGGCGGCTGGACCGTCGAGAGCAACGGCGAACCCGCCTGCACCCGCCACCACCAAGCCAAGACAGACCGCCTCTTCCGCGTCGTCCGCCTCGACGGCGACGTCATCGCCTGGATCGGCGCACACGGCACCATCGGCATCACCCTGCCGCTCCCGGTCGAACAACGACCCAGCGCCCGCACCACAACACCCACACCCCGACCGATCCAGAAACCGACACCCGCACCACCGCCACCCGCACCACCCGACCTCGGGATCTACGAACCGACCTGGTGGGAAACCCACATGCAACCCACCGACCTACCCCCGACGCTCCCGCAGCTCGCCACCATCACCGACCCCGGCCACCTCGCCCGATGCGCACAACTCCGCACCCACCACGCCGAACACCTCGCGATCATCGCCGCACGCGAGAAGCTCCGTCCCCGCCGTTCTGAGGGTGAGGGTTTTCCACCCCTGTGGTGATGGTCCGACGGGCCGCGCGCGAGTCATCCTTGAACGACTCCAGTCGAGCAGAATTTCCGCGGATTCCACCCCAGGTGTAAGAAACTGCACCCTCAGGTCGATATAGCGAGTACTTGGGTAGCTGGCTCCGTATCACCGCAGATAGCAGATTGGTATGTAACCGCAGAAGAGGGCGGAACAGGACGAACCCAGGTACGGAGGACGCAATGTTGAGCACGCCGAGCGCACGAGATCATTCCGGTCGCCGCATCACGGTGCTCGCCGACGATGGCGTCCCCCTCGCCGTCCAGGAGTTCGGTCGGGTGGATGCCCCCATCACTGCCGTATTCGTGCACGGTCACTGCCTGCGCACGGAATCGTGGTCCTTCATCCGCGAATACCTGTCCTATTCCTGGGGCGCCGACGTCCGCATGGTCTTCTACGATCACCGCGGGCACGGCGACTCCGGCCACGGCCCTGTCGACACCTACACGATCGACCAGCTCGGACACGACCTGGAAGCCGTCATCCG
Organism: Rhodococcus sp. MTM3W5.2; assembly: GCF_001984015.1. Taxonomy (NCBI): domain Bacteria; kingdom Bacillati; phylum Actinomycetota; class Actinomycetes; order Mycobacteriales; family Nocardiaceae; genus Rhodococcus; species Rhodococcus sp. MTM3W5.2. The sequence continues at coordinate 2,265,763 of NZ_CP019572.1, forward strand.
CACGGTGGTACCCGAGGGCCCGGTGGTGCTGATCGGCCATTCGATGGGCGGGATGACGGCCCTGGCGTATGCACGGCAGTACCCGGACTCGATCGGCTCGCGGATCGTCGGGATGGCGTTCATCGCATCGGCCGCCAACGGGCTCACGGAGGCCGGTCTCGGCCGGCTCCTGCACTCCCCGATGGTCTCCGCCTTCCGTAAGGCCGTCCGCAGGGCGCCGCGGGTGATGCAGGGCTCCAAGCAGCTCAGCCGCATGCTGTGCGCAGGCATCGTCCGGGTGATCGGGTGCGGCAGCCGCAGGGTGGATTCGCGGGTCGTCGCGCTCGCGGCCGCGATGGTCAACGACACCTCGGTGGTCACGATGTCCAGCTTCCTGGAATCACTGATCGGCTTCGACGAGTCGGAGTCGCTGTCCTCCCTTGTGGGGATCCCTTCGCTGGTCCTGTGCGGCGACGCCGACGTGATGACCCCGTTCGAGCACTCCGCAGCCATCGCGTCCCGGCTGCCGGCCTCCGAGCTCGTGCGCATCAGCGGGGCGGGTCACTCGGTGATCCTGGAGCGCGCGGCCGAGGTCGCACACGCGGTGGCCGCGCTCGTCGCCCGCGCAGGTCACGGTGGGTCGGCTACCACGGCGGACGAGGGGATCCTCGCCAACGCCGGCTGATCACAGGTCGCGCTCGTTGATGATGCCGCTCTGCATGGCCAGCTCGGCCAGCCGCACCCGCTTCTGGTTCTGAGGGAGGTCCTCGACATCGAACTTGGCGAATAGTGCCCGCAGGTGCGTCTTGATCGCATCGACGCTGAGGAACAGTTCCGCGGCGATCTGCTGGTTCGACGCCGGATTGGCGAACGTCGCCCCGTGCTTGTACGGCCTGCACAGCCCGGTCAGCACCGCGCGTTGTGTCTCGGTCAACGATCGCACGTTCGGCATGTTCGCGGCGACCATGGTCGCGTCGTCGACCGCGCCGCCGAACTCGTTGTAGGTCAACAGGGTTCCGCCGATCCTGATGCTGTCGCCCTGGCGCAGACGTCGGCGCCCGGTGATCCGCTCACCGTTGACGAAGGTGCCGTTGCGGGACATACCGTCGTCGACGACGGTCCAGTGGCTGCCCACACATTCGATGACCGCGTGCAGCCGCGACACCTCCTCGTCGGCGGTCAACGGCAGTCCGGAATCGGGTGAGCGCCCGACGGTCAGGCGTGGGTTATCGGGGGAGAGGTCCAGCTTGTGCTGTCGACCTTCCCTGTCTGAGTAGATCAGGCGAGACTCAGTTGCTCGGTCCACGACAACCCCAGGGCACGGTTCCATCGTGCCCTCCGGAGGTGCGCGCAGCAAGATCGAATTCTCGATAGCTGCGGTAAGGAACAATCTTGATCGCCTTGACGCCCACCTCGACCACGTCGAATACTTTTTCGTGAGGGTTGAATCGGAAAACTCGCCGCTGACCCCGCACAGGGGCTTCGGCGTATCGTGATAGACCTGCGTCAAAGGTGGTTGTGATGAACGCGTACGTGCAGGCCGGCAGACCCGCCGGCGCGGCGCCCGCCTATTCGAGCGGCGGGCGGCAGGCGCACATCACGTCCCGGAGTCGGTCCCGATCGGGGACCGAGCCAGCGGTCGGGGAGCTCAGGCGCCCATGGTCACCGCAGCACGCTCACGCACAGGATTTCTGGTGATGATCTGATGACGCCCTGACAAGGTAGAGGCATCAACTCTCTTGTGGCACAGCTGTTTCAGCCGTTGGGTTCCGCCGCATGGGTTTCGGGAAGGGTGGGCGTCACCACCCCTTGGGTTGGTTTCGGCGCCCGCATCGATGAATCAGGGTTGTAGGTGTTCACAACAGGAAGTTCGGCACATCGGCGGACTTCCGACACCAGACGACAATCAGGAGGAATCATGCTCGGACTTGTAATCGGACTCGGCGGCGCGGCGCTCAGTATCGGGCTCGGACTCGGACTCGGAGCGATCGGGCTCGGGCTCGGGCTCTTGCTCAGCGACGCGACCATCAAGCACGACGTCACAGAACTCACGGACTGAACCGAGGCGATTCGGTGACCGAAGCCATGAAAGCGAGCACCGAGCGCGCGCAGGACGCCCCTGGCCAGTGGGTGGACACCGGCCAGGGGCGAGCGCGTGCGCGCCTTTCCGCGCGAATCCGGCACCCGCTGGCCTGGCTGAATTCGGCCCTCAGCCGCCGGCGCGGGGTCCAGACCGACCGGTCCGTGCCCACCGGAGCCGACGAGGTCCTCCAACGCCTCGCCGAGATGCCGCTCAGCGTGTGGACCTACGGGTTCGACCACCCGTCGGTGCGCCACATGGGCCCGATGGCACAGGACTTCGCCGCAGCGTTCGGGCTGGGATCCACGGACCGGCGGATCTCCGTCGCCGATGCGAACGGGGTGTGTATGGCCTCTATCCAGGCACTCCATCGGCGCCTCGTCGAACTCGAGACCGAGGTGGCGCAGCTGCGCTCGGCCCGTGAGGAACTCTGAAAGGGGCCCGCGGTGGCTACCAACATTCCAGCCGGAGCGTTTCCCCTCTCTGCGGCGCAACGCGCAATGTGGTTCGCCCAGCAACTCACCCCGACGGTCCCGATCACCATCGCCCAGTACATCGAGTTGCACGGGGACCTCGATTTCGAGGTGCTGCACCAGGCGGCGAAGACCGCGGCGCACGAGTTCCAGTCGCCCTACCTCCGGGTGATCGAGGTCGACGGTGAACCGTTCCAGCTCGTCGACGAATCCATCGGCCTACCACTCGGCTTCGTGGACTTCCGGGGCGAGGACGATCCGGCCGCGGCGGCCGAGGAATGGATGCACCGGGACTATGCGACTCCGGTGAACCTCTCGACCGATCGCCTGTTCGACATCACCGTCCTGCAGGTCGGCGACCGGGACTACCTCTGGTACAGCCGAATTCACCATGTTGCTCTCGACGGCTACGGCGGCGCGACAGTGATGAACCGGATCGCCGCGCTGTACACCGCCGCGGTGGAGGGCGGGGACGCCGGTCCGGCCAAATGCTCTCCGTTGACGGATCTGTACGAGCTCGACGTGAAGTACCGGACGTCCAGCCGGTTCGAGTCGGACCGCAAGTTCTGGGCTGATCGGATCCGTGGCATCGAGGAGGGCTCGAGCCTGGTGGCGGAGGTGGCGCCCGCCGCCGCCCGTAGCCGGCTCGCGAGCGCGCCCCTGACCGAGGACGCCGTCCGGCTGCTCGAGGACTCCGACCTCCGGCGCGGCGCGACGTCGGCGGCCGTGGTGATCGCGGGATTCGCCTGCTATCTGTCCCAGATGACCGGTACCGAGGACGTCCTGGTCAACATCCCCGTCTCGGCGCGAACCACCTCGGTTCTGCACCGATCCGGCGGGATGCTGGTCAACGTGGTGCCGCTGCGCCTGAGCGTGCGGCCGGGCGACACCGTCGCCGAGCTGGTGCAGCGCGTCAATCTCGAGTTGATGGGTGCGCTGCGGCATCAGCGTTGCAGCCTCGAGGACATCCGTAGGGACGCCGGGCGCAGCGGCGAGCGCTCCCTGCACGCGCCGATGGTCAACGTGATGCTGTTCAGCCAACAGGTCACGCTCGGCTCCGTCGTCGGCGAGAACCGCATCATGACCTCGGGCCCGGTCGACGACCTGCTGGTCAACATCTATCAGAGCGGCAGCCCTCCGAGCACCGTCATCGACTTCCGGGGCAACCCGAACCTCTACGAGGACGACGACCTGCGATCGCGGCACCACGCCTTCGTCGAGATGCTGGAGGGGTTCGTCGCGGCCGATCCCGACACCAGGCTGATGGAGATCCACGCGCGCAGCTTCCGGATGGCCGGGCGCAAGCACAAGGCCGCGTCGCTGCTGGCGCACTGGTCTCGAGTCCTCTCGGGGATACCCGAGGTGCTGACGCTGCCCGCGGATCGACCCCGCCCGATCGTGCTGTCGGACCGACGCCGTCGTGTGGAGTTCGACATCGGCGCCGATCTCCAGGAGCGGCTGATCTCGCTGACCCGGGACCGGAGCTCGAGTGTGTTCACTGCGGTGCACGCGGCGCTGGGCGTGCTGCTGAGCAGGCTCGGCGATACCGACGATGTGGCCATCGGCACCCCGGTCACGGTGCACGCCGCGACCGTGGACGGCACCGTCGAACCCTCCGACAACACGGTCGTCCTGCGCACGCGGGTCGACGGCGGCGACTCGTTCGGCAAACTCCTGCACGAGGCGTGCCTCGGCGAGCTCAGCGCCTTCAATCACGCCGAGCAGTCCTTCGAGCGTCTCGTCGAGACGGTCTGTCCGGTCCGCTCGACGGCCTACGCGCCCCTGGTCCAGGTGCTGCTCGAGGTGCGCAATGCGCGGCGACCACATCTCGAACTGCCAGGGCTCACAGTCGAATATGCCGATGCCGACGGTGTCGCAGGCGAGGTGGATCTGTGCCTGAGCATCGCCGAGCGGCACGACGCCGACGGCGCCCTCGCTGGGATGTCGGCCGCGTTCACCTACGCCACCGACCTGTTCGATCCGGGGACGATCGAGCGCTTCGCGACCCGGTTCGTCCGGATACTCGATGCCGCGACCGCGGACCCGTCGATCGCGGTGGGGGACATCGAAATACTCGACCCCGACGAACGCGACGCCCTGGCGCCGGTGTTCGGGGCCCGGAGGCGCCGCCGCGGACGTTGCCGGAGCTGTTCGCCGACGCCGCGCACATCGACCCCGATTCGGCGGCGCTCGTGTTCCAGGACGTGAGCCTGACGTACCGCGAACTCGACGAGCGCTCGAATCGGCTGGCGCGGCTGTTGATCGAACGGGGAGCGGGCCCGGAATCGATTGTGGCGCTGGGGATGGCCAGGTCCGTCGAGTCCGTGCTGTCGGTGTGGGCGGTGGCCAAGGCAGGCGCCGCGTTCGTGCCGGTCGACCCGAACTATCCGGCCGAGCGCATCGAGCACATGCTCACCGATTCCGGTGCCGCCCTAGGCCTGACCGTGGGCGAACGCAGGAATCGACTTCCCGACGCGGTGCCGTGGCTGGTCCTCGACGCACCCGACCTGCAGGCAGAACTCGAGCGCTACTCCCCGGCGCAGGTGACGGACGAGGACCGCCGCGCCCCGCTGCTGCTCACGCACCCGGCCTACCTGATCTACACCTCGGGCTCGACGGGTGTGCCCAAGGGCGTGGTGCTGAGCCACCGCGGCCTCGCCAGCCTCGCGGCCGAGGAGCGTGACCGTTTCGCCGTGACCCCGGCGTCGCGAACCCTGCACTTCTCGTCGCCGAGTTTCGACGCGTCCGTCCTCGAATTGCTGATGGCCTTCGGATCGGGCGCGACGATGGTGGTCGCCCCTCCGAGCGTGTACGGCGGCGCGGAACTCGCCGAACTACTCGGCCGACGCCGGGTCACCCATGCCTTCGTCACCCCGGCCGCGCTGGCCTCCGTGGACCCCGTCGGCCTCGACGACATCGAATGCCTCATCACCGGCGGCGACACCTGCCCGCCGGAACTGGTGCAGCAGTGGGCGCCCGGCCATCGGATGTTCAACGCCTACGGCCCGACCGAGACGACGATCGTCTCGTCGATCAGCCACCGGATGACCCCCGGTGAACAGGTCACCATCGGCAGGCCGCCGCTCGGGTGCGGCGAGGTGGTGCTCGATGGCCGACTGCACCCGGTGCCCGCGGGGGTGCCCGGTGAGCTCTATGTCACCGGCACCGGTCTCGCTCGTGGCTACCACCGGCGGCCGGTCCCCACGGCGGACCGCTTCGTGGCCAGCCCGTTCGGTGGGCCCGGCACCCGGATGTACCGGACGGGAGACCTCGCGCGCTGGACGAGGAGCGAGGACGGGCACGGCTACACCCTCGAGTACCTCGGACGCAGCGACTTCCAGGTGAAGATCAGGGGCTTCCGGATCGAGCTCGGCGAGATCGACGCCACCCTCACCACACACCCCGACGTCAGCTTCGCCGCCACCGTCGGCCACCCCGGCCCGTTCGGGGACACCGTGCTGGTGTCGTACGTGCACCCGACCAACGACGCTGCGATCGCCGCCGCCGAGCTGACCGCGCACCTGGCCGCCCGGCTGCCGGGGCACATGGTGCCGTCCAGCATCGTCCTGCTCGACGAGATCCCGATGACGCCAGCGGGGAAGTTCGACCGGAAGGCGCTGCCCGCACCGGACTTCGTCACCTCGACCGCCGAGTTCCTTGCACCGGAAACCCACAGCGAAGAGGCGGTCGCCGGGGTCTTCGCCACGGTCCTCAGCGTCGAGCGGATCAGTACAAGGGACAGCTTCTTCGACCTCGGCGGCAACTCACTCATCGCGACCCGGGTCGTCGCGCGCATCAACGCAGTCCTCGACAGCGACATCGGGGTGCTGGATCTGTTCGAGGCGCCGACGGTCGAGACGCTCGCCGCGCGGATCGATCTGATCGGCCGCCGGGACTCGGACCGGCCCGTGCTGGTGGCGGGGGAGCGGCCGGACCGTGTACCGGTCTCCCTTGCGCAGCAACGTATGTGGTTCATCAACCGGTTCGACCCGTCCTCGGCGGCGTACAACATCCCGATCGCCGTGCGCCTCGCGGGCGAACTGGACCCCGACGCGTTGGCCAGGGCGCTGGCCGATGTCGTCGAACGGCACGAGTCGCTGCGCACCGTTTTCCCCGACTCTCCCGACGGTCCCTTCCAGCTGATCCGGCCCGCTGCCGAGGTGGTGCCGGATCTCACCCCGGTGCCCGTGTCCGAGGGCGGTCTGCGTGACATGGTCACCGGGCTCGCGTCGACCGGCTTCGATGTCACCACCGAGTTCCCGGTGCGGACCGAGCTGCTCCGCCTCGGGCCGACCGAGCACGTGTTGGTCCTGGTCGTCCACCACATCGCCGCCGACGGCTACTCCATGGCACCGCTCGCGCGGGACGTGATGACCGCGTACAACTCCCGCAGGCTCGGCAGTGAACCGGACTGGGCTCCGCTCGAGGTGCAGTACGCGGACTACTCCCTGTGGCAGCGCGAGCTGCTCGGTGACGAACACGACCCCGACAGCCTGATCTCTCGCCAGTTCGAGTACTGGACGAGGGCGCTGTCGGGCGCCCCCGACGTGCTCGAGCTGCCCACGGATCGTCCCCGCCCCCTGAACAGTCGTTCCGGGGTGCGATCGAGGAGTTCACGATCTCCGCCGAGCTGCACAACAAGCTGATCTCGCGTGCAGGGCAGATGGATTCGAGCCTGTTCATGGTGCTGCACTCCGCCTTGGCGGTCCTGCTGGCGCGGCTGAGCGGGTCATCGGACATCTCCATCGGAACGCCGATCGCGGGCAGGGGTGAGGCCGCGCTCGACGACCTGGTCGGCATGTTCGTCAACACGCTGGTGCTCCGCACACCCGTTGATGCCGGGATGACCTTCTCGGAGATGGTCAGGCAGACCCGCACTGTGGACCTGAATGCGTTCGGCCACACCGACGTACCGTTCGAGCGGGTCGTGGAGGTGCTCAACCCGACGCGGTCCACCGCATACTCCCCGCTGTTCCAGGTGCTGCTGGTGCTCCAGAACACCGGTCACACGCGACTCGAACTACCCGACCTGATCGTGGACGTCGAGGCGCTGGACAACGGAACCGCCAAGTTCGACCTGCAGCTCACCCTGACCGAGACCTATGACGGCCAGGGCGCGCCTGGCCGGATCCATGCTGCGTTCTCCTATGCCACCGACCTGTTCGACGCGCCGAGCGTCCGCCGGTTCGCGCAGCGATTCGTCCGGGTGCTCGAATCGGTCACCGAGGACGTCGCGGTGACGGTCGGTGATGTCGAGCTCCTCGCCGGGAGCGAGCGCTCGCAGGTGCTGACCGACTGGAACGCCACCGAGCAGGAGTTGCCGTCGACCACCCTCGGCGACCTCTTCGACGCGCAGGTCGCACGCACACCCGACGCGGTCGCCGTCGTGTTCGGCGAGGACCGGCTGACCTACGCCGAGCTCGACGCTGCGGCCAATCGACTGGCCCGTCACCTGATCTCGCTGGGGGTCGGACCCGAGTCGACCGTCGGCCTCGCGATGCGCCGCTCCATTGAGCTCGTGGTCGGCATGTACGCGGTGGTCAAGGCAGGCGGCGCGTACGTGCCGATCGATCCGGACCATCCGGCGGACCGGACCGCGTATGTGCTGGGCAGCGCCCGGCCGGTGTGCGTGCTCACCACCCACGCCGACCGCGGTGCACTCTCGGAGTCGTTGGAGGCGTTGGAGATCGACCGCCTCGACCTCGACGCGCAGGATCCGTCGCCGATCGTCGACGCCGACCGGCTGGGCCGCGTACACCCCGACGACGTCGCGTATGTGATCTACACGTCCGGTTCGACCGGCAGGCCGAAGGGCGTAGCGGTCACGCACGCAGGGATCGCCAACAGGTTGTCGTGGATGCAGCACCGGTACCCCCTCACGTCCGAGGACGTGGTGCTACAGAAGACCCCTGCCACCTTCGACGTCTCGGTGTGGGAGTTCTTCTGGCCACTGCAGACCGGTGCCCGGCTGGTGGTCGCCGCCCCCGACGGTCACCGGGATCCGGATTACCTGTCGCGGCTGATCGAGGCCGAACGGGTCACCACGATCCACTTCGTGCCCTCGATGCTGGCGACCTTCACCGCGGGCGCGAATCCGGCCCGTTGCCGGTCGCTGCGCCAGGTGTTCTGCAGCGGCGAGGCGCTCGCACCGTCGGCGGCGGAGGCGTTCCGAGAGTTCAGCGGCGCGGAGTTGCACAACCTGTACGGACCGACCGAGGCCTCGGTCGACGTGACGCACTGGGCGTGCAGCGCCGCTGACGAGGTGGTCGTGCCCATCGGCGCGCCGGTGTGGAACACCCGGGTCTACGTACTCGACGGCCGGTTGAACCCGGTCCCTGTCGGTGTCGCGGGCGAGTTGTACCTGGGTGGTGTCCAGCTGGCGCGCGGCTACGTCGGTCGAGCGGACCTCACCGCGGACCGTTTCGTGGCCAACCCCTTCGCACCGGGTGAGCGGATGTACCGCACCGGCGACCTGGTGCGGTGGAACGAGACCGGGAACATCGAGTACATCGGCCGCACCGACTTCCAGGTCAAGCTGCGGGGTCTGCGCATCGAGCTGTCCGAGATCGAGCTGGCATTGCTCGAACACCCTGCGGTTGCGCAGGCGGCGGTGACGATGCACAGCGACGCGCTCACGGGCGATTCGCTGATCGGCTACCTGGTCGCCGAGGTCGGCCTCGAGATCGACACCGACGACGTGCTCGAACGCCTCGCGTCGAGGCTGCCCGGCTACATGGTTCCCGCGCAGCTGATGGTGCTGGAGGAATTCCCCCTCGGTTCAACCGGCAAGCTCAACCGTTCCGCGCTTCCTGAACCGGTGTTCGCGGCCAAGACCTCCGAGTTCGTGGCGCCGCGGAACCCGATCGAGGAGATCATCGCGTCGATCTTCGCGGACCTGCTCGGCCTCGGTCGGATCGGCGTGTACGACAACTTCTTCGACCTGGGCGGGAACTCGCTGGTGGCGACCAGGTTGGTCGCCAGGGTGAACGCGGCCGTCGACACCCGGATCGGGGTGCGCGAGCTCTTCGACTCCCCGACGGTGGCTGCGCTCGCCGTGTGCGCCGAGTCCGAGAGTTCACGGGCGGTTCCGCGCCCCGCGTTGCTGGCGGCCGCTCGTCCGCCGCGGGTGCCCGTCTCGCTCGCGCAGCGACGGATGTGGTTCATGAACCAGTTCGACACGTCGTCCGCCGCTTACAATGTTGCACTGCCGGTCCGGCTCTCCGGTGCACTCGACGCGGACGCCATGGGTAAGGCGATCCTCGACGTCGTCGACCGGCACGAGGCACTGCGCACGATGTTCCCGCTCGTCGAGGGGGAGCCGATGCAGGTGATCGTCGACGCCGACGACGTGGTGGGGGACCTGTCGCCGATCGCGGTGCCACCGGATGCGATGCCAGAGGAACTGGCCCGCTTCGTCGCCGCCGGCTTCGACGTGACCGCGTGGGTTCCGTTGCGGGCGGTGCTGTTCGAACTGAGCGAGACCGAGCACGTCCTTGTCGTCGTCGTGCACCACATCTCGGCCGACGGCTTCTCGCTGGTCCCGCTGGCCCGGGATGTCATGGCGGCGTACAGCTCCCGGATGGCGGGCGAGTCCCCGCAGTGGGCACCGCTGCCGGTGCAGTATGCCGACTACGCGCTCTGGCAGCGCGAGATGCTCGGCTCCGAGGAGGACCCCGAGTCCCTGGTCGCGCGGCAGCTGAACTACTGGACGCGGACGCTGTCCGGCCTGCCCGAGGTGCTGGCCTTGCCGGTCGACCGGCAGCGGCCCGCGGAGCGCTCGTTGCGCGGCGACCGGGTGGAGTTCTCGATCGCCGCCGATACCCATCGCAGGCTCGTCGCGACCGCGAGGGCGCGCAGTTCGAGCGTGTTCATGGCGATGCACGCCGTCCTGGCGGTACTGCTGAGCAGGCTGGCGGACACCGACGATGTCGCGGTCGGCACGCCGATCGCCGGCCGCGGCGAGGCCGCGCTAGACGACCTCGTCGGGATGTTCGTCAACACCCTCGTCCTGCGCACCCGCGTCGACCGCTCGACCACTTTCGCCGACTTGCTCGACTCCGTCCGCGAGACGGATCTCGGCGCGTTCGGTCACGCCGATCTCCCGTTCGAGCGCCTGGTGGACGTCCTCGCCCCGCAACGCTCGACTGCGCACTCCCCGTTGTTCCAGGTGATGCTCGAGTTCAAGAACACCGAGCGGGCGCGGCTGGAGCTGCCCGGACTCGTCATCGAGCCCGTCGAACTCGATTCCGTCACAGCGAACTTCGATCTGCAGCTGACCCTTGACGAACGCTATGACGGGGACGGCACCCCCGCGGGGGTTGCGGCCGCGTTCACCTTCGCCACCGACCTCTTCGACTCGGCGACGGTCGACGGCCTCGCCGCGCGGTTTGTCCGGCTCCTCGAGGCCGCGACCGCGGATCCGTCGATCGCGGTGGGGGACATCGAGCTGCTCGATCCGAGCGAGCGCCGGTCGCTGACGCCGGTCACAGGGCCCGCAGGGGCGACGCCGCGCACCCTGCCCCAATTGCTCTCGGACGCCGCCGTGATCGATCCCGATGCCGTCGCGGTGACATGCGAGGGCGACAGTCTGACGTACCGCGAGCTGGACGAACGCGCGAACAGGTTGGCGCGGGTGCTCATCGGCCGGGGCGTCGGCCCGGAATCGATCGTGGCGCTCGGGATGGCGCGGTCGATCGAGTCGGTGCTGTCGGTGTGGGCCGTGGCGAAGGCGGGGGCCGCCTTCGTGCCGGTGGATCCGAGCTATCCGGCCGAGCGCATCGAGCACATGCTGACCGATTCCGGGGCCGTGCTGGGTCTCACGGTCTCGCGGTCGCGTACGCAGCTGCCGGACACGACGCAGTGGCTGGTCCTCGACGACCCGGGATTCGGCGCCGAGATCGACGGGCAGCCGGGAACGGCGGTCACCGACACCGACCGGCGTGCGCCGCTACTGCTCGGGCACCCCGCCTACCTGATCTACACCTCCGGTTCGACCGGCGTCCCCAAGGGGGTGGTGCTCACGCACCGCGGGCTCGCGAACTTCGCGGCCGACGAGCGCACCCGGTTCGGGGTCCGCCCGGTGGCGCGGACACTGCACTTCTCCTCGCCGAGCTTCGACGCGTCCGTGCTGGAGTTGCTGCTGGCCTTCGGCGCGGGTGCCACGATGGTGATCGCGCCGCCCACCATCTACGGCGGCGCGGAGTTGGCCGAACTGCTCGCCCGCGAGCGGGTCACCCACGCCTTCGTCACCCCCGCCGCGCTGGCCTCCGTTGACCCGGCCGGGCTCGAGGCCCTCGAGTGCGTGGTGACCGGTGGCGACACCTGCCCGCCGGAACTGGTGCGCCAGTGGGCCGCAACTGTCACGATGTTCAACGCCTACGGCCCGACCGAGGCCACCGTCGTGGCCAGCGTCAGCGATCCGATGGTCCCTGGCACGGCGGTCGCGATCGGGCGGCCCCCGGTCGGGTGCGGCGTCGCGGTCCTCGACGAGCGCCTGCACCCGGTTCCGGCGGGTGTCGCGGGTGAGCTCTATGTCATGGGACCCGGGCTCGCCCGCGGATACCACCGCAGGGCGAGGGCGACCGCGGACCGGTTCCTGGCGAATCCCTTCGGCGACCCCGGATCCCGGATGTACCGCACCGGCGACGTGGTCCGCTGGCGTCCCGACGGCCAATTGGCCTACCTGGGCCGCAGCGACTTCCAGGTCAAGGTCCGCGGATTCCGCATCGAACTCGGCGAGGTCGAATCCGCCTTGCGGGGCTGCGCGGGGGTGGCCGACGCGGTAGCCACCGTCCGGGATGACGGCCGCGGCGTCGGGCGACTGGTCGGTTACGTGGTGCCCGAGGAGGGCGGCGAGCTCGCTGCCACGGAGATCCTGGCCTCGGTCGGGGAGGTGCTGGCGCCGCACATGGTGCCAGCCGCGCTGGTGGTGCTGGACGAGCTTCCGCTGACCCCTGCGGGCAAGATCGACCGGAAGGCGCTGCCCGCGCCCGACTTCGGCGCCCGCGCGACCGAGAGCCGGGCTCCGGTCACCGAGACCGAACGCCTGCTGGCCGAGCTGTTCGCCGAGGTGCTCGGGGTGGAGTCGATCGGCGTCGACGATTCCTTCTTCGCTCTTGGCGGCGACAGCATCATGTCGATCCAGCTGGTCTCGCGGGCCAAGACGGCCGGGGTGTTCCTGTCGCCGCGGGATGTCTTCGAGCACAAGACCGTCGCCGCGCTCGCCGAGGTGGCCGTGGTCGGCGAGACGGCCGAGGTGCCCACACTCGACGAGCTCCCCGGCGGCGGGGTGGGCGAGGTCCCGCTCACGCCGATCGTGCGCTGGCTGCTCGATCGCGGGGGTGACTTCGACCGCTACTCCCAGTCCGTGCTGCTCACGCTCCCGCCGGGCATGGACCGCGACGTGCTCGAACGCGCGTTGCAGGCGGTGCTGGACCGCCACGACATGCTCCGTTCCCGCTTGCACGGCGGGCAAGGAGGCTGGGGACTCGAGGTACTGCCGACCGGATCGGTGTCGTCGGAGACGGTGCTGCGCCGGATCCCGGTCGACGCGGTCACCGGCCAGGAGTTCACGGCCGTGGTGGCCGACACGCTCGCGCAGACACAGGGCCGACTCGACCCGTCCGCAGGGGACATGGTGCAGGCGGTGTGGTTCGAGACCCCTGCCGGGGTCGGACGGCTGCTGGTGGTCGCGCATCACCTCGTGGTGGACGGGGTGTCCTGGCGGGTACTGATTCCCGACCTCGCGACCGCATGGGCACAGCTGGAGGCGGGGGAGCGGCCGGACCTCGCCGCCGTCGGTACCTCGATGCGCCGCTGGGCGCACGCGCTGGCCGACGCCGCGCGCGACCGGTCCGATGAGCTGGACACCTGGACCCGGATGCTGGCCGAACCGGACCCGCTGCTCGGGTCCCGGCCGCTCGATCCGGCCGTCGACGTCAATGCCACGGTTGCCAGGGTCGAGATCGAACTCCCGCCCGCGGTGACCGAGGCGGTGCTCACCGCGCTGCCCTCGGCATTCCACGGCAGCGTGAACGACGGTCTGCTCACCGCCCTGGCTCTGGCGTTGACCCGGTGGCGTGAGAACAGGGGCGTGCGCACGAGCGGAGCGCTCGTCACCCTCGAGGGCCACGGTCGCGAGGCGCAGGTGGTGCCGGGCGCGGACCTGACCCGCACGGTCGGCTGGTTCACCGCGGTGTTCCCTGTGCGCCTCGACCTGTCCGGCATCGACCTCGACGACGCGTTCGCAGGCGGACCGGCTGCCGGCGCGGCGATCAAGTCGGTGAAGGAGCAATTGCTGGCGATCCCGGATCACGGCATCGGGTACGGAATGCTGCGCCACCTCGACCACGCCGCCTCCTCGGTGCTCGGCGAGCTGGCCACACCCCAGATCAGCTTCAACTACCTCGGCCGGTTCGCCACGGCCACATCCGATCACGGTGACGTCGGCTGGCTTCCTGTCGAGGATGCGGGGGACCTCGGCGGCGTCACGGATCCGCGGCTGCCCGTCGCGGCGGCCGTCGATGTCAACGCGGTCACCGCCACGACCACCGCAGGCCCCCAGCTGCGGGCCACCTGGGCGTTCCCAACCGGAGCCCTCTCCGAGGACGAGGTCGAGGAGCTCGCCGAGCTGTGGGTCACGGCGCTCACGGCGCTCGCCGGGTACGCCCTGTCCCCCGGAGCGGGTGGCCTGACGCCCTCGGACCTCGGATTGGTGTCGCTGGACCAGGCGGCGATCGACCGGCTCGAGGTCCGGTACCCGGACCTGGCCGACGTATGGACGATGGCCCCGCTGCAGAAGGGTCTGCTGTTCCACGCGCTGCTGTCGGACCGGTCGGTGGACGCCTACCTCGTCCAGCTCGGACTGGAGCTGGACGGCGTCGTCGACGCGGAGCGGATGCGGCGCGCCGCGCAGGCACTGCTGGACCGGCACCCCAATCTGCGTGCCGCCTTCCATCAGGACGGCGACGCCGAGCCCGTGCAGCTGATTGCCGAGCATGTCGAGGTGCCGTGGGTCGAACTGGACCTGTCCGAGGAGGTTCCTGCGGTGCTCGAGGCACGGCTCGCGACGATCCTCGCGGCGGACCGCGCCACCAGCTTCGACATGGCGAGGCCGCCGCTGATGCGGTTCATGCTGATCAAGACGGCACCGAACCGGCACCGGATCTATATGACCAACCACCACATCCTGCTCGACGGCTGGTCGACACCGTTGCTGCTCAAGGAGCTGCTCGTCCTCTATGCCACCGATGGAGATGCTGACGTGCTCCCGCGGGTGGCGCCTTACCGGAACTATCTGGAATGGCTTGCGCGTCAAGATATCGCGGAGTCGACGGACGTGTGGGTGCGCGCGTTCGCAGACGTCGAGGACCCGACGCTGCTCGTCCCCGCGGAGCCGGGACGCGAGGTGAGCACCGTCCCGGGGGAGGTGTACGCCTCGGTCAGCGAGGAGCACACCGATGCGCTGCGCGAGGTGGCACGGACACACGGGGTCACGCTGAACACCATGGTGCAGGCGGCCTGGGGGATCGTGCTCGGGATGCTGACCGGTCGGGACGACGTGGTGTTCGGGGCCACCGTCTCCGGAAGGCCACCGCAGATCGCGGGCGTCGAGACGATGGTCGGATTGTTCATCAACACGCTGCCGGTTCGAATCACCCTGGACCCCAACGAGACTCTCGGTGAGTTGTTGAGCCGAGTCCAGACGGAGCAGGCCGCCCTGCTCGACCACCACCACCTCGGCCTGCCGCAGATCGCCGAGGCGGTCGGATCCGGGCTCGGCTTCGACACCCTCACCGTGTTCGAGTCGTATCCCGTCGACCGGGCCGGGCTGTCCCAGGTCACCGACATCGCCGGGATGCGGATCGCGGATGTGATCGAGGGTGGCGACGCGACGCACTATCCGCTGACCGTCATCGCCTCCGCCGACGCGGAACTGCGACTGCGGCTCACGTACCTGCCGGACCTGCTGGATCGCGCAGCGGTGGAATCCATCGCGGATCGGGTGGTCCGGGTACTGACGGCGGTCGCGGCCGATCCCGGCACGGCGCTGGCCGGTCTGGACCTGCTCAGCGCGGCCGAGCGGGATCGGCTCGCGCCCGTGTACGGGCCGAGGGGACTGTCCATCCGGCTGCTGCCGCAGTTGCTCGCCGATGCGGCGGCCCGCCGGGCCGATGCGGTCGCGGTGATCTGCGAGCACGACTCGGTGACCTACGGCGAACTCGACCAACGCTCGAACCGGATGGCCCGTGTCCTGATCGAACGCGGAGCGTGTGCCGAGACCTTTGTGGCGGTGGCGATCTCCCGATCGATCGAGTCCGTGCTCGCGGTGTGGGCGGTGGCCAAGAGCGGTGCGGCCTTCGTGCCGGTGGACCCGAACTACCCATCCGAGCGGATCGTGCACATGCTCACCGACGCGGGCGTGACCGAGGGGCTGACCGTCACGGCCCAACGCGACTCGCTGCCGGGCCGGGTCGACTGGATGGCGATCGACGATCCCCACTTCGAGCGCGACTGTGCGCGCATGTCCGCGGACCCCGTCACCGATGCCGACCGGCGCACCGCGCTGCGCTTCGACCATCCGGCCTACCTGATCTACACCTCGGGATCGACGGGCATGCCGAAGGGTGTCGTGGTCACGCACCGGGGGCTGGACAACTTCGCCGCCGAGGAGCGGGCGCGCTGCGGGACCGAGGCAACCTCACGGGTGCTGCACTTCTCCTCGCCCAGCTTCGACGCATCGGTCCTCGAGTACCTGCTGGCGTTCGGTCCTGGCGCGACGATGGTGATCGCGCCGCCGACCGTCTACGGCGGCGCCGAACTCGCGGAACTGCTGCGCGCCCAGCGCGTCACGCATGGCTTCCTCACCCCGTCCGCCCTGGCATCGATCGAACCCGACGGCCTTGACGAGTTCACCTCCGTGATCGTCGGTGGCGAGGCCGTCCCGCGCGAGCTGGTCGGCGAGTGGGCGGCGGCGTCGCGACGGCTGTTCAACGCGTACGGCCCCACCGAGGCCACCGTCGCGACGAACATGAGCGACGCGATGTCGGCGGGTGAGTCCGTCACCATCGGCGGCCCGATCCGTGGCGTCGCCGAGGTCGTCCTCGACTCCCGGCTGCAGCCGGTGCCGGTGGGTGTGCCGGGCGAGTTGTACGTTGCCGGAGCCGGTCTGGCCAGGGGCTATCACCGCCGCGGGCCGCTGACCGCCGATCGGTTCGTCGCGAGCCCGCACGGTGAGCCCGGTTCGCGGATGTACCGAACCGGCGACCTCGCCCGGTGGACGGACGACGGCAGGCTCGAGTACCTGGGGCGTGCCGACTCCCAGGTGAAGGTCCGCGGTTTCCGGATCGAGCTGGGCGAGATCGACGCCGTACTCACCGACCACCCGGAGGTCGACTTCGCGACCACGGTCGGTCACACCGGCCCCTCCGGGGACACCAGGCTGGTCGCCTATGTGCTGCCTGCCCCGGATGTGGCCGCCGCGAACGGATCCGCGGCCGATCTCACCGCCCGGCTCACCGCACACGCCGCCACCCGGCTGCCCGGACACATGGTGCCGTCCTCGATCGTGATGATCGAGGAGATCCCACTGACCCCGGTCGGGAAACTCGATCGAAAGGCGCTGCCCGCGCCGGAGTACGTGCTGTCCACCGCGGAGTTCCGGGCGCCGGCGACCCCGGCGGAGGAAGCCATCGCGGACGTGTTCGTCGCGGTCCTCGGTGCCGATCGGATCGGTGTCGACGACGACTTCTTCGATCTAGGCGGCAATTCGCTGACCGCCACCCGCGTCATCGCCCGGGTCAACGAGGCGCTCGGCTCGGACATCGGCGTGCGCGCGCTGTTCGAGGCGCCCACCGTGCACCGCCTGGCGACCGCCATCGAGCACCACACCGACGACCGGCGGGACCGCCCCGTGCTGCGTCCGGTCCCTCGCCCCGACCGCATCCCGCTCTCGCTGGCGCAGCAGCGGATGTGGTTCATCAACCAGTTCGACCCCGCCTCGTCGGCGTACAACATCCCCCTTGCCATCCGGCTCACCGGCAGCCTGGACGTGATCGCCCTGCGCGCCGCGATCCGCGACGTACTGACCAGGCACGAGTCGCTGCGCACCGAGTTCCCCACCATCGACGGGCAGCCGGTCCAGCGGATCGTCGACGCCGCGCAGGCCGGGCCGGATCTGGTTCCGGTTGAGGTGGTCGAGGCGGACCTGGCGGACCGGATCGCGTCCTTCGTCTCGGCCGGATTCGACGTCACCCGTGAGGTCCCGTTGCGCGCGGGCCTTTTCGAACTCGGCGAGAACGATCACGTCCTCACGGTCGTCGTGCACCACATCGCCGCGGACGGCTTCTCGATGGCGCCGTTGGCCCGCGACGTCATGATCGCGTACAGCTCCCGGGTGGAGGGGCGGGAGCCCGAGTGGGCCCCGCTGGCCGTGCAGTACGCCGATTTCACGCTCTGGCAGCACGAGCTTCTCGGCTCGGAGGACGACCCCGACTCGGTGATCTCGCAGCAGCTGGCGTACTGGACGTCGAACCTCACCGGGCTGCCCGATCTGCTGCAGCTCCCGGCTGACCGCCCGCGCCCGCTCGCCCGCTCCTTCCGTGGCGAGGTGGTCGACTTCGACATCGGCCCGCGCATCCACCGGGAGCTGGCAACGATTGCCCGGCAGCACAACTCGACCTTGTTCATGGTGGCGCACGCCGCCCTCGCGGTGCTGCTCGCCCGCCTGTCCGGGACTGCCGACATCGCCATCGGTACCCCGGTCGCCGGACGTGGCGAGGCGGAGCTCGACGACATGGTCGGGATGTTCGTCAACACCCTCGTCCTGCGCAGCGACGTCCAGGCCGCGGCGACCTTCGCCGACCTGCTGACCCGGGTTCGTGAGACCGACCTGGCGGCGTTCGGGAACGCGGACCTGCCGTTCGAGCGCCTGGTCGACGTGCTGGCGCCCGAACGCTCCACCGCGCACTCGCCGCTGTTCCAGGTGTTGATCGAGTACCAGAACAACCTGTCCGCCCACCTCGAGCTGCCCGGACTCGCCGTCGACGCGGTCGACCACGACCTGGGCGTGTCGAAGTTCGATCTGCAGCTCACCCTCGGCGAACGTCACGACGATCAGGGTGAGCCGGTGGGCATGAGCGCCGGGTTCACCTTCGCCACCGACCTTTTCGACCGGGACACCGCTGCGGCCTTCGCCGAGCGGTACCTGCGCATCCTCGAAGCGGTCACCGCGGACCCGGACAGCACCATCGGCGACATCGACATCGTGGACCCAGCCGAGCGGGATCGGATGCTCGTAGGCGAGGAGGGCGTTGCCGTCTCCTCTGTCACGCTCGCGGACCTGTTCGCGCGCAGCGCCGCGGAGCATCCAGGAGCCGTCGCGGTCACCTACGAGAACACCTCCCTGACCTACGCGGAGCTCGACGACCGCGCCAACCGCCTAGCGCGCCATCTGATCTCGCTCGGGGTCGGGCCGGAGGACCTGGTGGCCGTTGCGATGCCGCGCTCCGCCGAGCTGGTCGTCGCGCTCCTCGCGGTGATCAAGGCGGGCGGCGGCTACCTGCCGGTGGACGTGACCTATCCCGCGGAACGGCTGGCGTTCATGCTCGAGGACTCGCGGCCCGTGTGCGTCCTGACCACGGTGGCCGACGCCGAGTCGGTACCCGGGTCGGGGATCCCGACCGTCCGGCTCGACACGCCCGAGATCGTCGGCCGGCTCGACGCCCTGCCCTCCGCGCCGATCACCGACGCGGATCGTCGCGGGGTGCTGGAACCGGCGTCGTTGGCGTACGTGATCTACACCTCGGGGTCGACCGGGAGACCCAAGGGCGTCGTCGTCTCGCATCGGAACGTGGCGACACTGATGGCCAATACCGAGGGCCGGTTCGGATTCGACCACACGGACGTGTGGACGATGTTCCATTCCTACGCTTTCGATTTCTCGGTGTGGGAGCTGTGGGGCCCGCTCGTGTACGGCGGCACGCTGGTGGTCGTGGACTACTTCACCGCCCGCGCGCCGGAGATGTTCCTGGAGCTGTTGCGGCGCGAGCGGGTGACGGTGCTCAATCAGACGCCGACCGCCTTCTACCAGCTGGCCGAGGCCGACCGGGTGGCGGCGGAGCGCGGCGACCCGGCCGGGCTCGGCCTGCGGTACGTGATCTTCGGCGGCGAGGCGCTCGATCTCGGTCAGCTCGGCCGCTGGTACGGCAGACACAGCGACAGGGCCCCCGCGCTGGTCAACATGTACGGCATCACCGAGACCACGGTGCACGTCAGCCACATCCCCCTTGACCGGGAGTTCGCAGCCGAGGCGTCCGCGTCCGTCATCGGCAGGGGTCTACCCGGGCTTCGGGTGTACGTGCTCGACGAGAGGCTGCACCCGGTCCCTCCCGGCGTCTCGGGTGAGATGTACGTCTCGGGTGCCCAGGCCGCCCGTGGCTACCTCGGCCGGGCCGCGCTGACCTCCTGCCGTTTCGTGGCCGATCCGTTCCGCGGCGACGGCGCGCGGATGTACCGGTCCGGCGACGTGGCCAGGTGGAACACCGATGGCGAGCTGGAATACCTGGGCCGCAGCGATTTCCAGGTGAAGGTCCGCGGGTTCCGGATCGAGCTCGGCGAGATCGAATCCGCGCTGCTGCGCTGCCCTGGCGTCGCGCAGACCGTGGTCCTTGCCCGCGACGACGGCAGCGGTGGAGTCCGCCTCGTCGGGTACCTCGTGCCGGAGGCGGGCACCGTTCTCGACGTCGGCGCCGTCTCCGATTTCGCGGCGGAGGTGCTCGCCGCGCACATGGTGCCCGCAGCGCTGGTGGTCCTCGACGAGTTGCCGCTGACCTCGAACGGCAAGCTGGACAGGAAGGCGCTGCCTGCGCCGGACTTCGGGGCGCGGGTGACGGCGAGCCGGGCGCCGGTCAGCGAGTCGGAACGGGTGCTGGCCGAGCTGTTCGCCGAGGCACTCGGGCTCGAGTCGGTCGGAATCGAGGACTCGTTCTTCGCGCTCGGCGGCGACAGCATCATGTCGATCCAGCTGGTGGCGAGGGCGAAGGCCGCCGGGGTCGTCATCACTCCCCGAGATGTCTTCGAGCGCAAGACGGTCGCCGCGCTCGCCGAGGTGGCCCGTGTCGCGGAGGCCGCCGGGGCCGAGGTGCTGGAGGAGCTCCCCGACGGCGGCGTCGGAACGGTTCCGCTCACGCCGATCGTGCGCTGGATGCTCGAACGCGGCGGCACATTCCATCGCTACGCACAGGCGGCGGTGCTGGCCCTGCCGCCCGACATCGACGAGTTCTCGTTGCGGCGCACCGTGCAGGCCGTCGTGGACCAGCACGACGCGCTGCGCGCGCGGTTGCGGTCGGATCGGGGCGACTGGTTCCTGGAGGTGCAGCCCGTCGGCTCGGAGCACGGGGACCGGATGCTCCGCCGGGTCGCCGTGCCGTCGGTGGTGGGCGAGGAGTTCACCGCGATCGCTGCGGCCGAGTTGGACGCGGCGGCGGACCGGCTGGACCCCGCGGCCGGGATCATGCTGCAGGCCGTCTGGTTCGACCCGCCCGAGGGGCAGGGCCGGCTGCTGGTGCTCGCGCACCACGTCGCGATCGACGGGGTGTCCTGGCGCATCCTGGTCCCGGATCTGGCCGCCGCTTGGGCGCAGATCGCCTCCGGCGCCGAGCCCGTGCTCGCGCCGGTCGGGACATCCCTGCGCCGGTGGTCCCACGGACTGACCGAGGCGGTGCACCGCGAGGAGCGCATCGCGGAGCTGGACCTGTGGCGGGAGATGCTGGCGGCCGAGGACCCGGTGCTCGGCAGCAGGCCGCGGGACCGCGCCCTCGATCTCAACGCGACCGTGCAGAAGGTTCAGGTCACGGTGCCGACCGACGTGACCGACGCGGTCCTGACCTCGTTGCCGCAGGCGTTCCACGGCAGCGTCAACGACGCCCTGCTCGCCGCGCTGGCGATGGCGATCACCCGGTGGCGGCGCGAGCGGGGAGTGCGGGCCGACAGTGCGCTGGTCAACCTCGAGGGTCACGGTCGCGAGGAGCAGGTCGTTCCCGGCGCCGACCTCGCGCGGACCCTCGGTTGGTTCACCACGATATTCCCTGTGCGCCTCGATCTCTCGGGCATCGACCTCGACGACGCGTTCGCGGGCGGGCCCGCAGCGGGCGCAGCGGTGAAGGCGGTCAAGGAGCAGCTACTGGCGATCCCGGACCACGGCATCGGTTTCGGCATGCTGCGGTATCTCGACGACGCGTCGGCGGCCGTGCTCCGCGAGTTGCCGGTGCCACAGGTCAGCTTCAACTACCTGGGCCGGTTCGCGTCGGCCACGGCAGGCGGTTCCGGTGAGGCGGCCTGGCTGCCGGTCGACTACGCGGGGCTCGGCGACCCGCACAACCCGGAGATGCCGGTCGCGGCGGTACTGGACATCAACGCCATGACCAGGACCACCGAGAACGGTCCGCAGCTGCGGGCGACGTGGTCGTTCCCCGGCGGCGTGCTCACCGTTGCCGAGGTGGAGGACGTCGCGGAGATGTGGATCCGCGCGCTCCGGGCCCTGGCGACGCACGCCGCCGGCCCCCGTGCGGGCGGGCTGACCCCCTCGGACCTGGACCTCGTTGACCTCGACCAGTCCGCGATCGATCGCCTCGAGAGCCGGTACCCCGACCTGACCGACGTCTGGTCGATGTCGCCGCTCCAATCCGGAATGCTGTTCCACGCCTTGCTGTCCGACGAGAGCGTCGACTCCTATCTGGTCCAGCTCGGGCTGGAACTGCGCGGGGCCGTCGACCCGCAGCGGATGCGCAGGGCGGGGCAGGCGCTGCTGGACCGGCACGCGAACCTACGGGCAGCCTTCGTCCAGGACGAGGAGGGCCGGTCGGTACAGGTCATCCAGGACCGGGTGACACTGCCGTGGGCCGAGGTCGACCTCTCGCCCCTGGATCCGGTGGTGCGCGAGGCCGAGCTGACGGCGCGACTCGCCGCGGACCGGGTCACCAGCTTCGACATGGCGCGGGCTCCACTGCTGCGGTTCACGATGATCAGGACGGCACCGGAGCACTACCGACTGGTGATGACCAACCATCACGTCCTGCTCGACGGCTGGTCCACCCCGCTGCTGCTGCGCGAACTGCTGGTCCTCTACGCGACGGACGGCGACGCGGAGGTCCTGCCGCGCGTCCGCTCGTACCGCGACTACCTCGAATGGCTGTCGGAGCGCGATGCCGCCGAGTCCATCGCGGCATGGACGACCGCTCTCGCGGGGGTCACCGATCCGACCCTGCTCGTCCCGGCCGATCCGGGCCGGGAGGTGTCCACGGTCTCGAACGAGGTGGAGCTCTCGCTCACCGAGCAGCAGACCGATCGCCTGCGGGCGATGGCACGAGAGCGTGGACTGACCCTCAACACCGTCGTGCAGGCCGTGTGGGCCATCGTGCTCGGTGCCATGACCGGCCGCGACGACATCGTCTTCGGTGCGACGGTGTCCGGCCGCCCGCCGCAGATCTCCGGGATCGAATCGATGATCGGACTGTTCATCAACACGATCCCGGTCCGGGTCCGGCTGTTGCCGGGGGAGACCCTCGGCGACCTGCTGGACCGGGTCCAGACCGAACAGGCCGCCGTGCTCGATCACCACTACATGGGCCTGCCCGAGATCAAGCGCGCGGTCGGGGAGGGGCTCGGTTTCGACACGCTCGCCGTGTTCGAGTCCTACCCCGTCGACCGCTCCGGACTGTCCGAGGAGACGGACATCGCGGGCATGCGGGTCGTCGATGTGGAGGGATCCGACTCCGCGCACTACCCGCTGTGTCTGGTCGCGTCCGTGGACTCCCGCATGCACCTCAAGCTCGAGTACCTCCCCGATCTGTTCGATCGCGACAGCGTCGAGTCCATCGCGCGGCGGGTGGAGCGCGTGCTCGACCTCCTGGATCTCGACCTCCCGGTGGCCCGGATACAGGTGCTCGACGAGCGGGAGCGCCGCGAGTTGGCGCCGGTGCGAGGGCACCCCGGCGGGTCGATCCGCACACTGCCGCACATCTTCTCGGATGCCGCGGCGACCGACCCGGAGGCGATCGCGCTGAGCTTCGAGGGTCGGGAGGTCAGCTATCGCGAGCTCGACGAGCGTTCGAACCGGATCGCCCGCCTGCTGATCGCGCAGGGTGCCGGACCGGAGACCTTTGTCGCGCTCGGCATCCCACGATCGGTGGAGTCGGTTCTCGGGGTCTGGGCGGTCGCGAAGACCGGGGCCGCCTTCGTGCCGGTCGACCCGAACTACCCGGCCGAGCGGATCGAGCACATGCTCACCGACGCAGGCGCCACGCTCGGCCTGACGACCGCGGCCGAGCGGGATCGACTCCCGGCCGCGGCGCACTGGATCGCCCTCGACGATCCCGCCTTCGAGTCGGACTGTGCGGCAACCTCATGCGCGGACCTGACCGACGCCGACCGGATGTCACCGATCACGCTGGACTCCGCCGCGTACATCGTCTACACGTCGGGGTCGACCGGTGTGCCGAAGGGCGTCGTCGTCACCCACCGCGGGCTCGACAACTTCGCGGCCATGCAGACCGAGCGGTTCCACGCCACGCCCGCGTCGCGGACACTGCACTTCTCGTCGCCGAGTTTCGACGGGTCGATCTACGAGTACCTGCAGGCCTGCGGGGCGGGCGCGACGATGGTGGTGGTCCCGCCGACCGTCTACGGCGGCGTCGAGCTGACCCGGCTGCTGGCGGCGGAACGGGTCACGCACGGGTTCATCACCACGGCGGCGTTCTCCACCATGGATCCCGCGGGCCTCGACGACTTCCAGTTCGTGGTGTTCGGCGGCGAGGCCTGCCCGCCGGACCTGGTGGCCAGGTGGGCGCCGGGCCGCCGGCTGTTCAACGCCTACGGCCCGACCGAGACCACCGTCATGTCGAACATCAGCGCTGCGATGACCCCGGGGGAGCCGATCACCATCGGCGGGCCGCTCCGCGGCGTCGCTGAGTTGGTGCTGGACTCCAGGCTGCAGCCGGTGCCCGTCGGCGTCGCGGGCGAGCTGTACCTCGCAGGCGTCGGGCTGGCGCGCGGCTACCACCGGCGGGCGGCGCTGACCGCGGGCCGCTTCGTGGCCAATCCGTTCGAGCCGGGCGCCCGGATGTACCGGACCGGGGACATCGTGCGCTGGAGGCGGGAAACCGAGAGCGGCGCCCTGGCGATCGAGTACGTGGGCCGCAGCGACTTCCAGGTCAAGGTCCGCGGGTTCCGCGTCGAGCTCGGCGAGATCGACACGGCGCTCACCGATCATCCCGACGTCGCCTTCGCCGCGACCCTCGGGCACACCGGGCGATCGGGCGACACCGTGCTGGTCTCGTACGTGCTGCCTGCGGGCGGCGCGCCGGTGGCGACCCGCGAGCTCACCGAGCACCTCGCGAGCCGGCTGCCCGCGCACATGGTGCCATCGGCGATCACCGTGCTCGACGAGATCCCGTTGAACCCGGTCGGCAAGCTCGACCGAAAGGCGTTGCCGGAACCCGACTTCGTCTTCGCCACCACCGAGTTCCGTGCGCCGACGACGCCGATCGAGGAGGCCGTCGCGGACGTCTTCACCGCGGTCATCGGATGCGATCGCGCGGGCCTCGACGACAACTTCTTCGATCTGGGCGGCAACTCGCTGACCGCAACCCGGGTGATGGCCCGCCTGAACGCGGCGCTGCACACCGAGATCGGCGTGCGCGCGCTGTTCGAGGCCCCCACCGTGTGGGAGTTGGCCAACCGTGTCGAGCGGCACGCGGGGGTCGGCACCGCCCGGCCCGCGTTGTCCGCTGGACCGCGCCCCGCGGACATCCCGCTCTCCCTTGCCCAGCAGCGGATGTGGTTCATCAACCAGTTCGACCCGTCCTCGGCCGCGTACAACATCCCGCTCGCGGTCCGCCTCTCCGGCGATCTCGACCTGCATGCGCTGCAGACCGCGCTCGCCGATGTCGTGGCCCGGCACGAGTCGTTGCGGACCACTTTCCCGGAGTCGACAGAGGGACCGCGCCAGGTGATCCACCCGGTGACCGGGGTCGTGCCCGATCTCACCCCCATCGATCTCGGCGACGAGACCGATCTGCCGGATCGCCTCGGCCGGTTCATGGCGACCGGATTCGATGTGACCACCGCCATCCCGCACCGTATCGCCCTGTTCCGGCTGGCGCCCGACGAGCACGTGCTTGCGATCGTGGTCCACCACATCTGCGCCGACGGGTTCTCGATGGCGCCGTTGGCACGCGACGTCATGACCGCCTACACCTGTCGGATCGACGGCCGCGCGCCGGACTGGGCGCCGCTGGAGATCCAGTACGCCGACTACGCGCTCTGGCAGCACGAGCTGCTCGGCTCCACGGACGATCCGGGCAGCCTGGCGTCGCGCCAGCTCGACTTCTGGACCGAGACGCTGGCGGGCCTGCCTGACGTGTTGCAGCTGCCGGCCGACCGGCCCCGACCCGTTCAGCAGTCCTTCCATGGCGACCGGGTCGACTTCACCGTCGAACCCGACCTGCACCGCCGGATGGTCGCACTGGCACGGGAGCACAACACGAGCGTGTTCATGGTCGTCCACGCCGCGCTCGCCGTGCTGCTCAGCAGGATCGGCGGCACCGATGACGTCGCGATCGGCACGCCGGTCGCGGGCCGGGGGGAGGAGGAACTCGACGACCTCGTCGGGATGTTCGTCAACACGCTGGTGCTCCGCAGCCGCGTAGACGGGGCCGCGTCGTTCATCGAGCTGCTCGCCGGGGCGCGCGAGGTCGATCTGGCCGCGTTCGGCAATGCCGACGTGCCGTTCGAGCGGATCGTCGAGGCGCTCAACCCGATCCGATCGACCTCCTACTCGCCGATCTTCCAGGTTTCGCTGGAGTTCCAGAACAACCTCCGTCCCCGGCTGGAACTGCCCGGACTGACCGTGTCCGGCGTCGATCTCGAGGTGAACGTGGCGAAGGAGGACCTGGAACTGTTGCTGTCCGAGGAGTTCGGCACCGATGGCACGCCCGCGGGGATGACGGCCGGCTTCGACTTCGCGACGGATCTGTTCGACCCCGGTACGGTGCGCGGTTTCGCGGAGCGGTTCCTGCGCATCCTCGAGTCCGCCACCGCGGACCCGGCCCGGCCGGTCGGTGACATCGAGATCCTCGACGGCAGCGAACGGGCCGACCTGGCGCCCGCGATGGGACTGCCGGGCGAGCCGCCGCGGACCTGGCCGGAGTTGCTCGCCGACGCGGTCGCGGCCCGGCCCGACTCGGTGGCGCTGACCTACCTGGGATCCTCGATGACCTACCGCGAGCTGGACGAGCGCTCGAACCGGCTGGCGCGCGCACTGGTCGACCGGGGCGTCGGACCCGAGTCGGTGGTGGCGCTCGGACTGCCGAGATCCGTCGAATCGGTTCTCTCGGTGTGGGCCGTGACCAAGGCGGGCGCCGCCTTCGTGCCGGTTGACCCGAACCATCCCGCGATGCGAATCGGCCACATGCTGACCGATTCCGGGGCGCTGCTGGGGCTGACGGCGAGCGGCAGCAGGGCGAACCTGCCCGACCTCGTGCCGTGGCTGGCGCTCGACGCTGCCGAGGTGCAGGCCTGGGTTCACGGGTACTCGGCCGCCCCACTGACCGACCACGACCGGATCTCTCCGCTGAGGCACGTGCACCCCGCCTACCTGATCTACACCTCCGGCTCGACCGGGGTGCCCAAGGGCGTCGTGGTCACCCACGGCGGACTGGCGAACCTCGCGAGGCAGGAGCGCGAGCTCTTCGAGGTGACGCACGAGTCGCGGGTGTCGCACCTGGCGTCGCCCAGTTTCGATGCGTCGGTGTACGAGCTGCTGATGGCGTTCGGGGCGGCCGCGCGCCTGGTGATCGTCCCGCCCACCGTGTTCGGCGGCGCCGAGCTCGCCGACCTGCTGCGCGACGAGGGCGTCACCCACGCGCTGGTCACCCCGACCGCGCTCTCGTCGATCGACCACCGTGGACTCGATGGCGTGGAGGTCCTCGTCGTCGCGGGGGAGGCGTGCCCGCCGGAACTCGTCGCGCGCTGGGCCCCGGGACGCCGGATGTACAACGGGTACGGCCCCACCGAGACGACGGTGCAGGCAGCTGTAGGCGGTCCGATGATCTCGGGGAAGGCGGTGGACATCGGCGGGCCCGCAATCGGTTTCGGTGTGGCGGTGCTCGATTCCCGCCTGCGGCCCGTTCCGATGGGGGTGTCCGGCGAGCTGTACGTGTTCGGTCCCGCCCTCGCTCGCGGCTACAACGGAAAGGGCGGGCTGACCGCCCAGCGCTTCGTGGCCAATCCGTTCCGCGGGGCGAGCGAAGCGACGGGGAATGTCTCAGCGAATGGGTCGAGGATGTACCGGACCGGGGATCTCGTGCGATGGCTGCCCGACCACACCCTCGACTACCTCGGCCGCAGCGACTTCCAGGTCAAGGTGCGCGGGTTCCGGATCGAGCTGGGCGAGATCGACGCCGTGCTGATGGGTCACCAGGGGGTCAGCTTCGCGACCACGATCGGGCACGCCGGCCCAACCGGCGACACCGTCCTGGTGTCGTACGTCCTCCCGCACGAGGGCGTCACCCTCGAGCCGGGGGAGGTCAAGGCCCATGCCGCGGCGTTCCTCCCCGCGTACATGGTGCCCTCGTCCATCCGTGTGCTGAGCGAGGTCCCGTTGACGCCGGTCGGAAAGCTCGACCGAAATGCGCTGCCCGCACCCGAATTCGGTGCGCGGACGGAGGGGTTCCGGGTGCCGGGCAGTCCGCTCGAGGAGGCCGTCGTCGGCGCCTTCGAGACAATCCTCGGCCTCGAGCGGGTCGGTGTCGACGACAGCTTCTTCGACCTCGGCGGGAACTCTCTTGTGGCCACCCGGGTGATGGCGGAGCTGCACGAGCGGCTCGGCAGGCCGATCCCGCTGCAACTGATGTTCTTCGATCCGACACCCGCGGGTCTCGCCCGGCGCATCGCGGACCTGGACGGTGAGGTCACCGGGGTCGGGGCCTCGGGCCTCGAGGAGGCGCTGTCGGTGGTGATCTCCCTGCGCGCGACCGGTAGCAAGGCGCCGCTGTTCTGCGTGCACCCCGGAATCGGTCTGTCCTGGGGGTACGCCGGCCTGGTCGCGCAGCTCGCGGCGGATCGGCCCGTCTACGGACTGCAGCTGCCGACCATCAGCGAAGGCGTGCACTTCGATTCGGTGGAGCAGCTCGCGCACCGCTACGTCGAGGAACTGCGCTCGATCCAGCCGCAGGGCCCGTACCACCTGCTGGGCTGGTCACTGGGTGGGTGTGTGGCGCACGCGATGGCGGTAGAACTGCGCGGCGCAGGCAATGAGGTGGCGACCCTCGCCCTCATGGACAGTTACGCGGTGACCGGGGAGCCGGTCCAGCCGCGGCTGAGTGCCGAGGAACTGCTCGCCGGCCTCGGCCTCGAGGTCGAGGACACGGGCGACGGCGGCCTGACCTACGAGCGCGCCGCCGAGCTGCTCAATGATTCGCTGGGCCAGGACATGGGACTGACCGCGGCGCACCTCGAGAGGATCGCCGACGGCTTCGCCGATTCCGCCGAGAACATGTCCCGGTTCAGGCCGGGGCTCTTCGACGGTGACCTGCTGTTCTTCTCCGCGGTGAGGTCGGAGAGTGGGCACTCCGCGCAGGAATGGCGGCAGGCGATCACCGGCGAGCTCCGGGAGATCGAGGTGGACTGCGAACACAATCAGATGATCGAGCCAGACGCGGTCGAGGTGATCGGTCCGGTGCTGGCGGAGCACCTCGATGTGCAGGTGGGGGGCGCATTCTGAGGAAGGCTTCCGGTGATGACCTTCCCCGTACGCACGGGCCAGGAAACCAGCCATTCAGCGAGAAGATTCATCATGCTCGGACTCGCGGGCGCCGCCCTCGGACTCGGATTCGCCTTGCTCATCAGCGACAGAAACATCAAGTACAACATCGAAGAACTCGCGGCCTGATCCGCCGGCGCCGACCGCACTCCCGGTGCGTCAGGTCAGGCGACCGTCGACACCGGGCTGTCCGCGTCCGCGGCGAGGAAGCCCTCGACGAAGACCAGGAACCGCTGGTGCAGTCGGCGGAGTTCGGTCTCCGAGTACAGGTCCCGGTTCGCCAGGAAGTCGATCCGGGTGGCGCCCTCGACCGCGCCCGGGCGGACCCGGACGGTGAGGTCGTCGACCCGGCCCGTGGTCAGGACGTGGAGTGCGCCGTCCAGCGGTCCGAGCGGGACCTCGCTGTCGGCGAGCATCAGCTCGATGGTGGGGCCGAAGGAGGCCGCGCGGTCGCCGATCACGCCGACCTCGCGTGCGATGTCCTCCTGGCGGTACCGCTGACGACTCAGCGCACCCGCGAGTTCCCGGCCTGCCGCCATGCTCGCGTCACCGACCGTCATCCCCGCGCCCGAGGACAGACGCAGTGGGACCACGTTGGCGAGCGATCCACCCGAGCGCCGCAGTGCCGCGGTGCCCCGGGCGGGGGTCGGGAGCGTGACGGTGACCTCGTCTCGCCCGGTGTGCTGCGCCAGGAAGGCCCCGAACGCGGCGACCACCGTCGGCGCCGACAGGGCGGCACCGGGGCCCGAGGGCGCCAGCTCGCCGCCGATCACCAGGGGCTCGGACTGCGCCGGTGCCGCCGCGCCTGCGAACGTGACCGGATCCGGGACGCCCGCGAGATGCTCGGCCCAGGACTCGCGGTCGCGCTCGAAACGGTCGGATGTCCGGTAGGTCGCGTCGGATGCCACCACTGCCTCGAGGTCGAGGGCCTCGGACGGGCTGGCGGCGGCGCCGACGAATGCATGGGTGTAGAGCTCGGCGGAGCGTTCGATCAGTGTGCGCAGCCCGTACGCGTCGAGGGCGACCTGGTGTGCCCGCACGTACCAGTAGGTGTGCTCCTCGCTGATCCGCAGCACGGCCGCGACGATGAGCTGGTCGGCCGACATGTCGACCGGGCGGGACTGTTCTTCGCGCATCCATTGCTGTGCGGCGGCAACCGGGTTCACCCGGCCGCGGAAGTCGACCGTGGCGACGAAGTCGTCGTCGGCGGCGGCGAGGGCCTGGTAAGGGAACCCGTCGACCTCGACCACGTGCAGCCGTCCCGCCCCGAATTCCCGTCCCGCCCATCGGACCGAGTCCATGAGCAGGTCGACGTCGAGCGCGCCGCGGATGTCGACGTACTGCGCGACGGAGATCGGTGCGTCACCGGAGACGCGCTGGGAGAACCAGACCGAGTGCGCGGCGGCGGAGAGCGGGAGGACCCGCGTCCTTGCGCCACAACCGGAGATGCTGGCGGGCTGCACTGGCTGGTTCACGAAACTCTCCCTCGACTCGGACTTCGGTGACCGGAACTGCTCTGGTCTCAAAGTCTCGTCGGAGGGGGAGGGCGCGGACAGGCCCCCAAGCGGTGGGGCGGGCGACACCCAGGGTGATGGATTCACCACCCTGGGTGTCGTCGGCGTCAGAACAGGGGACCGCCACCGAACGCGGCGCGGTGCGAGGCAGGCTGGGCGCCGTCAACGTCGGTGATCCCGTACTCGAGGGCGGTCTCCGCGGTGATCTGGGTGCTCCCACTGAGCTTGCCGACCTCCGGGTCGTTGGCGAGGGCGACGATCACCCGGCCGATGAACTCGGGGGTCTCCGCCTCGGAGAGGGGGAACCCGGCGAAGCTCTCCATCCCGCTCGCCAGCATCGCCTCGTTGCGCACCAGTCCGGGCCAGAAGGACAGGGCCGTGACGCCGGTGCCCTTCAGTTCGACCGCCATGTCCGCCGCCATCTTGTCGAGGCCGGCCTTGGACATCCCGTACAGCACCGAATGCAGGTAGCCGCGGGTGCCGAACGAGGAGATGTTGCCGATCAGGCCGGAACCGCGCGGGACCATGAGCTTGGCGGCCTCGACGCTGGCGACGTAGTGAGCGCGCAGTCCGACGCCGATCAGCGTGTCCCAGTCGCTGATGGGACGCTTCCAGAACGGGTCGGAGAAGCCGGCGAAACCCTTTGGGTGCGCCCAGACGTTGTTGACCAGCAGGTCCAGCCGTCCGGACTGCTCGTCGGCGATGCGGGCGAACAGCGCCTCGATCTGCGCGTCGTCGGTGTGGTCGCACTGCACGGCGATCCCGGTGCCGCCGCGCGAGGTGACCTCGGCCGCCGTCGCGTCGAGCGGGCCGTCGGTCCCGACCTCGCCACGGGCCGTGACATAGACCGTCCAGCCGTCCGAGCCGAGGGCAAGCGCGATGCCCTTGCCGACGCTGCGGCTGGCGCCGGTGACGAGGGCGACCCGCCGCTCACTCGCTGCTTCATGAACATTCACTGCGCCACCCCCGCGAACTTGCCCTCGGACACCACGGCGTCGGGAGAGAGCGGGCGGGTCAGCGACCAGGTCTCGGTGAAGTGGCACTTCGACATGCGCCACTCGCCGTCCTCGAGCACGTACTCGTCGTCGTATTCGCCGGTCGAGACGGTCTCGGTGTTCTCGAGCAGGTTCAACTGACGAAAGCGCAGCGTCCACCGCCCCGTCGCGGTGCCCTCGCCCGTGATGGTGATGTCGGGGTGCAGGCCGTGGTGCATGTCGAGGATGACGTGCTTGCCGCCGACCCGGTGCAAGGCGATCTTCTCGAAGATCTCGGCCATCGGCTCGATGTCGTCGAACGCGCCGAGCCGGCCGTAGTCGATGTTCGCTCCCGAGCGGATGAAGCAGGCGCGGAAGGACTTCGGGTCCTTGCCGTCGCACGCCCGCCAGTATCGGTGCTTGAGGTTCTTGATCGCTTCGATCTCTTCGAGGGCGGCGATCCGTTGCGCGAGGTCCAAGGTGTGTCCCGTTCTCTGGTCACTGATCTTCTGTGACCTGGACGATAGGTGGCCCGGGTCACACCGCGCAGCAACCCTTCCCACACTGCGGGCAAAAGACGAGCAGGCGCCGGAGCTATCCCCGCGCGGCCGCGGCGGCGTTCATGATGGCCGCCGAACCCGAGATCGCGGCGTCCAGGGTCTGGCCGAAGGCGCACTCGGAGAGCTCGGCGAGCGCCGGGTCCTCGTCGAAATGCTCGGGCGCCTGCATGGCGAGCAGGACGTTGAGCAGCATCCCCTTCGCGATGAACTCCCGCGCCTCCTCCGGGGTGCACCCGGTGCGGGTGCGGATCTGGGTGTAGATCTCCGACATCGCGGCCCGCGCCTGCGCGCCGATCTCGGGGGTTCCGCCCGCGGAGAACCCGTGCATCATCACCAGCAGCAGGTCGCCGTCGGAGATGAGCTCGCCGTAGGAGGCGCCGAGCCGGGACCAGAAATCCTCGCTCTGGGGATCGATGCCGCCCGGCTCGGCCGCGATCCGGTCCAGTTCCTCGTCGAAGGCCGCCACGATGCTCGTCAGCGCGCGGGCGAACACCTCGCGGAAGAGTTCGGCCTTGGAGCCGAACATCCGGACCACGTAGGGCTGCGACACGCCCGCCTCCTTGGCGACCGCGTCCGTGCTGGTGCC
Source organism: Rhodococcus sp. MTM3W5.2 (assembly GCF_001984015.1). NCBI lineage: Bacteria > Bacillati > Actinomycetota > Actinomycetes > Mycobacteriales > Nocardiaceae > Rhodococcus > Rhodococcus sp. MTM3W5.2. The sequence continues at coordinate 2,298,747 of NZ_CP019572.1, forward strand.
GGCGTAGCCGCCGCGCGCGAAGGCCCGCGAGGCCGCGGCCAGCACGAGCTCGCGGCGCTCCGGTGCGCTCATCCGGGTCGCGGGACGGGGGGACTTCGTCGACTCAGCGGAGCCGCCTTGCACTGCCATGTTGACAGGTTATCACTTGATGCCTTAGCGTTCTCATTTAAGTAATCATTCGATGCTTACAAGTCAGATCTTCGCTTCGAGGAGTGGTGATGACCGCAACAACCGATGAACTCGATGTCCTGATCGAGAGCCCGCCTCGAATACGGGCCGGGCGCCGGGTGCCGATCTGGCTGGCGATGCTCGCGGCCTCGCTGCCGATGTTCATGGCGACCCTGGACAACCTGGTGATGACCAGCGCGCTGCCGGTGATCCAGGCGGATCTCGGTGCCTCGGTCGGGCAGCTGCAGTGGTTCATGAACGCGTACACGCTGTGCTTCGCGACGCTGATGCTGTCGGCGGCGACGCTCGGGGACCGGTGGGGCAGGCGGCGCATGTTCCTGTTCGGCATCGGGCTGTTCACGGTCGCCTCGATCGCCTCCGCGCTGTCCACAACGCCGGAGCTGTTGATCGCCTCGCGCGCCCTGCAGGGAGCAGGCGCGGCCGCGATCATGCCGCTGTCGCTGACCCTGCTCGCGGGTGCGGTGCCCGCCTCCAAGCGGGCGCTGGCCATCGGTGTCTGGGGCGGGGTGTCCGGCCTCGGCGTCGCGCTCGGCCCTGTGGTCGGTGGGGCCGTGGTCGACGGCGTCTCCTGGCAGGCGATCTTCTGGCTCAACGTCCCGGTCGCGCTGGTCGCGGTGCCGCTCGCTCTCTACGCGCTCAGCGAATCCCGCGGCAGGCGTGAGCGCCTCGACGTGCTCGGCGTGGTGCTGGCGGGCGCGGGCGTCTTCCTCGGTGTCTGGGGAATCGTGCACGGCAACGATGACGGTTGGACCTCCGCGAGCGTGCTGGGCGCGCTGGCCGGCTCCGTGGTCACCCTCGCCGCGTTCGTGTTCCGCGAGGCGCGGACGTCGAATCCGGTGATGCCGTTGCGGCTGTTCCGTTCGCGCAGTTTCTCGATGGCCAACATCATCGGTCTCGCGTTCACGCTCGGCATGTTCGGTGCGGTGTTCCTGCTGGCCCAGTACCTCCAGATCGTGATGGGGTACAGCCCATTCGAGGCCGGACTGCGAACCCTTCCGTGGACGGCCGCGCCGATGGTGGTGGCGCCCATCGCGGGCATCCTGGCGCCGCGGGTCGGTCTGCGGCCGCTGCTGATCGCCGGTCTCGCCCTGCAGGCGGCGTCACTGGTGTGGATGTCCCAGCTGCTCGAGCCGGGCGCCGCCTACGGCGAGATGGTGCCCGCGTTCGTGATGGCAGGCATCGGCATGGGGCTGACCTTCGCCCCGAGCGCGACCGCGGTGCTCGCGGACATGGCTGAGGTGGACCACGCGACCGCCAGCTCCGCGAACTCCACCATCCGGGAGATCGGCGTCGCGCTCGGCATCGCGATCCTCACGGCGGTGTTCCTCGGCAACGGCGGCAGCCTCACCCCGGCAGGCTACGCGGAGGGACTGCAGCCAGCGCTGCTCGTCGGCGCGGGCGCCGTCGGGGTCGCCATCATCGCGGCACTGTTCATGCCGAGCCGGCAGGCTCAGCAGGTCTAGCCGGAGGTCGGTCAGGGCTGGCCCGGGAACGGCACCGTCGGCGGCGCCGTTCCCAGGATCGCGCGCCAATTCGCCGCGCGCAGAGCCGCTTCCGTCAGTGCGTCGACCGCCGCCTGGCGGGTGTGCTCGGACTCGGCCCGCTCGATCACGGACCGCCACGCGACCGCGGTATCGGCCTCGACCGCCGCCGCCAACTGGATCGCGGAGATCGGATCGACGACGGGGAAGGGCATGGTGTAGCCCGAGTCGGCCGCGGGCGCACGGACCCCGGCGGCGGTGAGCGCATCGATGGTGGCGTCGCGCCTGGCCCGGTGGGCCGCCGCATCGGTCGTGATGTCGCCGATCCGGGCGGGGTTCGAGAAGGCGGCGATCAGGCCGTAGGCGTAGACGGCGGCGTGCTCGGCGCGCAGCGCATCGGACAGGGCCTGCTGCTCCGGACCGAGTGACGATGTGGGGCTGGGTGAGGTCATAGCAGCAACACCGCCTGCTCTGCCGCGATGGCGGCGCTGATCGAACCGAGTAGGCCGGCCCGGTAACCGGACAGGCGACGGGCAAGGCCCGCGGCATCGCGCTGGGAAGTGGCCAGCTGGGTGCGCAACTCGTCGACGGTCGGTGGGGGCGGTGCCGGTTCCGTGGGGGAGCCCGTCGGGCTGGGTGAGGGCATCGCGGTCGGATCGACCCCGGCCGCGCGCGCGACCTCCGCCGAGAGTGCGTCGGCGTGGGCGCCGCGCTCGCTCGCGATGACGCTCAGCGCCCCGGCCCGCTCGGGCGCGAGGGCGGTCGCGGCGGTCGCGGTGGCCGCGTCCCTGCGCGCCGATTCCGCCGCGGAGATCAACGGATCGGGTTCGGCGGAGTCCCGGTCGGAGGAGTCGGATGTGCACCCGGCGGACAGCGCGAGCGCGGTCAGTCCGACCGACGCGGCGCCCGCGATCCGGAAGGCCGAACGCCGGGAGATCGGTGACGGGGTGACGGCTACAGGCACCCGACCATCTTGGCAGGTGCCCCGTCGATCGCGACGACCGAGGCTGGTCACGGAGCGGTCAAATGCGCGATATCCTTGATCATCGCGCCGGAAACCATTTCGGGCGCGCACGACTTGTGCACACGAGGCCTGCCGACCACAACTGAACGAGGGAGCTCCACTGATGCCGGTTCCGCCGAAGGAGAGGGTGATCGAGCTTCTCTCCGATCTGGTTCATCGCCAGGGATACGACCTGGAGGATGTGGCGGTCACCCTCGCGGGCAAGCACAGTGTGGTCCGGGTGATGATCGACAGCGACACCGGACTCGACCTCGACGACGTCGCGGAGCTCAGCCGGACGATCTCCGAGACCTTCGACGCGACACCCGAATTCGGGGAGGCGCCCTACACGCTCGAGGTCACCTCGCCCGGGATCGACCGGCCTCTGACGGAGGACCGGCACTGGCGCCGGGCGCGGGGTCGCAAGGTCAAGATCGACCTCGCCGACGAGAGCGTGACCGGTCGCATCGGTCTCCTCGGTGACGGCGTGATCGCGATCGTGCTGCCCGGCAAGGGCGGACCGTCGGTGCGCGAGATCGCGCTCGCGGACATCGACAAGGCGGTCGTGCAGGTGGAGTTCTCGCCCCCGAACGAGCGCGAGCTCGAACTGGCCGGTGGCGTGGCCGAGGGTCGGGTGGCCTCGGCGCAGATCGATGAGACAGATTTTCAGGTTGATGAAGAGGTAGAGGGGTAGACAAGTGAATATCGACATTGCCGCGCTGCGCGCGATCGAGGTGGAGAAGGGAATCTCCGCAGGCACCATCATCGCGGCGATCCAGACCGCGCTGCTGACCGCGTACCGGCACACCGAGGGCCACCACGCGCACGCGCGGATCGACGTGGACACCAAGACCGGTGTCGTCCGGGTCATGACCCATGACGTCGACGCCGACGGGAACATGATCGGCGAAGAGATCGACGACACCCCGAGGGCTTCGGGCGGATCGCGGCGACCACCGCTCGCCAGGTGATCCTGCAGCGTCTGCGCGACGCCGAGCACGAGCGCAGCTTCGGTGAATTCTCCACGCACGAAGGCGAAATCGTCGGCGGCGTCATCCAGCGCGACACAAGGGCCAACGCCCGCGGCATGGTCGTCGTGCACATCGGCAGCGAGGCCAGTGGCGCCGAGGGCATCATCCCGGCCGCCGAGCAGGTGCCGGGGGAGAGCTACGAGCACGGCGAGCGGATCAAGTGCTACGTGGTCGGCGTCACCCGCGGCCAGCGTGGCCCGCAGATCACCCTGTCCCGGACGCACCCGAACCTCGTCCGCAAGCTGTTCGCGCTCGAGGTCCCGGAGATCGCGGACGGCTCGGTCGAGATCATCGCCGTCGCCCGCGAGGCCGGTCACCGGTCGAAGATCGCGGTGCAGTCGCGCGTCCAGGGTCTCAATGCCAAGGGTGCGTGCATCGGCCCGATGGGTCAGCGGGTGCGCAATGTGATGAGCGAGCTCGCGGGCGAGAAGATCGACATCATCGACTACGACCCGGATCCGGCCCGGTTCGTCGGAAACGCACTCTCCCCGTCGAAAGTGGTGTCGGTCACAGTCGTGGACGCGGATGCGCGTGCAGCCCGGGTGGTCGTCCCCGATTTCCAGTTGTCCCTTGCCATCGGCAAGGAAGGGCAAAATGCCCGCCTGGCAGCGCGGTTGACCGGGTGGCGAATCGACATCCGCAGCGACGCCGAACCCTCCCAGGATCGGCCTGCCGGACCCGCTTCCTCGCGTGTCTAGGGGCGGCATGCGGGAAACTGGCCCGAACAGCGGTAGAGTGGTCAATGGCTCAGCGTGAGCTTTCGGTACAGGCGCGTGCGAAACCCGGGAAACCGGTCCGCACATGCATCGGATGCCGTAAACAAGCGTTGGCCGCTGATCTGCTGAGGATCGTTGCGCGAGAGGTGCAGCCGGAAGGCTGGACGCTGGTGCCCGACCCGCGACGCAGACTCCCGGGCGAGGTGCCTGGTTGCACCCCGACCCGCAGTGTCTGAGTCAGGCCGAGAAGCGCCGAGCATTCGGCAGAGCACTGCGAGTGTCCGGAAGCCTGGACACGGCGGCCCTCGATCACATGATCGAATCGCTCCCATAACAGAGCAGTACCTCTCGAGAAGTCAGGCAAACACATCATGAGCACACCGTGAAGCACCAGCGATGATCGTCCATCGGAGATAACCCGAGGTCGTGCGGGCACCCAGCCGCGCTCGACCTCTCAGTGAGGAGAGCAGTGGCAGGCAAGGCCCGCGTGCACGAGTTGGCAAAAGAACTCGGTGTCACAAGCAAGGAACTACTCGCGAGGCTCAAGGAGCAAGGCGAGTTCGTGAAGTCGGCGTCCTCCACCGTGGAGGCCCCGGTTGCACGGCGCATCAGGGAGTCATTCCCCGGCGCACAGTCGGCAGATGCCGAGGCAGCAAAGCCCAAGACCCCGTCGCCCAGCGCGGCGAAGCCCGGTGCCCCGCGCCCCGGCCCGAAGCCGGCTGCACCCGCACCGGCAGCTCCGGCTCAGCCGGTCGCCCCCGCGGCCCCGGCCGCGCCGACCCCGGCCCCCGTCGCCCAGCAGCCGGCACCGCGTCCGGCAGCGCCTGCGGCACCGGTCCCGGCGGCCCCGCCGGTCCCCGCACCCGCGGCTCCGGCAGCGCCTGCGGCACCCGCCGCGAGCGCGGCTCCTGCCGCTCCTGCGGCCCCCGCAGGTCCGAAGCCCGGCCCGAAGCCGCCGCGCGTCGGTAACAACCCGTACTCCTCGGCCCCGGCCGAGCGTCCCGCGCCGCGTCCGGCCCCTGGTGCACCCCGTCCGGGTGCCCCGCGTCCGGCTCCCGGCCAGGGCGGTCCCCGTCCCGCGCCCGGCGCACCGCGTCCGGCCGCAGGTCAGGGCGGTCCCCGTCCGGCTCCCGGCCAGGGTGGCCCGCGTCCGAGCCCCGGCTCGATGCCTCCTCGCCCGAACCCGGGTGCCATGCCGTCTCGTTCGGCTCGTCCCGCTCCCGGTGCCGGTAGGCCCGGCGGCGGCGGTCGTCCCGGTGGTCCGGGCGGTCGTCCGCCCGGTGGCGGCGGATACCGCGGTGGCGGAGCTCCCGGCGCAGGTGCAGGCACGGGCGCTCCCGCCGGTGGCGCTCCCGCCGGTGGTTTCCGCGGTCGTCCCGGTGGCGGCGGTGGCCGTCCCGGCCAGCGCGGTGCCGCGGCAGGCGCGTTCGGTCGCCCCGGTGGTGCCGTTCGTCGTGGCCGTAAGTCGAAGCGGGCGAAGCGCGCCGAGTACGAGAGCATGCAGGCTCCCGCAGTCGGTGGCGTCAGGCTGCCTCGCGGCAACGGCGAGACCATCCGTCTCGCCCGCGGCGCGTCGCTGTCCGACTTCGCAGACAAGATCGATGCGAACCCCGCAGCACTCGTGCAGGCGCTGTTCAACCTCGGCGAGATGGTCACGGCCACGCAGTCGGTGAACGACGAGACCCTCGAGCTGCTCGGCGGCGAGATGAACTACGTCGTCCAGGTCGTCAGCCCGGAGGACGAGGATCGCGAGCTGCTCGACTCGTTCGACCTGACCTACGGCGAGGATGCCGGTGGCGAGGAGGACCTCGAGTCCCGTCCGCCGGTGGTCACCGTCATGGGCCACGTCGATCACGGTAAGACCCGACTGCTCGACACGATCCGTAAGGCCAACGTCCGTGAGGGCGAGGCAGGCGGCATCACCCAGCACATCGGCGCCTACCAGGTGCTGACCGAGCTGGACGGCAACGAGCGCCTGGTCACCTTCATCGACACCCCGGGTCACGAGGCCTTCACGGCCATGCGTGCCCGTGGTGCGAAGGCCACCGACATCGCGATCCTCGTGGTCGCGGCCGACGACGGCGTCATGCCGCAGACGGTGGAGGCGATCAACCACGCCCAGGCGGCCGACGTGCCGATCGTGGTCGCGGTGAACAAGATCGACAAGGAGGGGGCAAACCCCGACAAGATCCGCCAGCAGCTCACCGAGTACGGCCTCGTCACCGAGGAGTACGGCGGAGACACCATGTTCGTCAACATCTCGGCCAAGCAGGGCACCAACATCGATGCCCTCCTGGAAGCGGTGCTGCTGACCGCGGATGCCTCCCTGGATCTGCGCGCCAACCCGGACATGGACGCCCAGGGTGTCGCCATCGAGGCGCACCTCGACCGTGGCCGCGGCCCCGTCGCGACCGTGCTCATCCAGCGCGGAACGCTGCGGGTCGGCGACTCGATCGTGGCGGGCGACGCCTACGGACGCGTTCGCCGGATGGTCGACGAGCACGGCAACGACGTGCTCGAGGCGCTGCCCTCGCGTCCCGTCCAGGTGGTCGGCTTCACGTCGGTCCCCGGTGCAGGCGACAACCTGCTCGTGGTCGACGAGGACCGCATCGCCCGGCAGATCGCGGATCGTCGCAATGCGCGTAAGCGCAACGCGCTGGCCGCACGCAGCCGCAAGCGGATCAGCCTCGACGATCTCGATGCAGCGCTCAAGGAGACGAGTCAGCTCAACCTCATCCTCAAGGGTGACAACTCGGGCACCGTGGAGGCGCTCGAGGAGGCTCTGCTCGGCATCCAGATCGACGACGAGGTGCAGTTGCGCGTCATCGACCGCGGTGTCGGTGGCGTGACCGAGACGAACGTGAACCTGGCCTCGGCCTCGAACGCGATCATCATCGGCTTCAACGTCCGGGCCGAGGGCAAGGCAACGGAGCTGGCGAACCGCGAGGGCGTCGACATCCGGTACTACTCGGTGATCTACCAGGCCATCGACGAGATCGAGAAGGCCCTCAAGGGCATGCTCAAGCCGATCTACGAAGAGGTCGAGCTGGGCAAGGCGGAGATCCGCGCGATGTTCCGCTCCTCGAAGGTCGGCAACATCGCCGGCTGCCTGGTCACCTCCGGGTCGATCAAGCGCAACGCCAAGGCACGCCTCCTCCGCGACAGCGTCGTGGTTGCGGAGACGGTCACCATCTCCTCGCTCAAGCGGGAGAAGGAGGACGTCACCGAGGTCCGCGAGGGCTACGAGTGCGGCCTGACCGTCACCTACAACGACATCAAGGTCGGTGACGTGATCGAGGCGTACGAGCTTCGCGAGAAGCCGCGCGACTGAGCAGTGTGACACCTCGTGCGCGCCCCGTCGACCGCTGGTCGGCGGGGCGCGCACTGGGCAGACCGACGGGAGGGCTCGTTGTATCTCGGTGCTCTTGAGCTGGACATCCTGCTGGGCGACGTGCGTTCGCTCAAGGAGAAGCGGTCTGTGGTCAAGCCCGTGATCGCCGCCCTGGCCCGATACGGGGTGTCCGTTGCCGAGACCGGCGAGCACGACTGGTATCGGCGTTCACTGCTCGGTGTCGCGGTCGCGAGCGCCGACGTCGGCCACCTCACCGAGGTGCTCGACACCTGCGAGCGTCATGTGGCGGGCCGACCCGAGTTGCAGTTGCTCGCGGTACGGCGAAGGATCTTCGGACCCGAGGATTGACTCGGTGTCCGCATGGAATTGAATGGCTTCACGACGGCGGTGCCGTCAGGACACATCGACGGCACTGCCGTCCGATGATTTCGAGAAGGGACATCCCGTCATGGCAGATCCGGCGAGAGCGCGCAAGCTGGCGAAGCGCATCGCGACGATCGTCGCGTCGGCGATCGGGGGCGAGATCAAGGATCCGCGCCTCGACTTCGTCACGATCACCGATGCCAAGGTCACCGCGGACCTGCACGACGCGACCGTCTACTACACGGTTCGTGGTGTCGACCTCGAGACCGAGCCCGACTACGAGGGTGCCGCGGCCGGCCTCGCGAAGGCCACCGGATCGCTGCGCTCCAAGGTGGGCGCGGGTACCGGCGTCCGGTTCACCCCGACCCTGACCTTCGTCGCCGACACCGTGCCCGACACGGCCCGGCACATGGAGGAGCTCCTCGCCAAGGCCCGCGCGGCCGACGACGAGGTGGCCCGTGCCAGGGCGAACGCAACGCATGCGGGCGAGGCCGATCCGTACAAGGAGCCGCGCTCGGTGGACGACGAGGACGACGACCGGGCCGGCGAGGACGACTAGGGCCCGGGATGACCGTGACCGAGCAGAACTCTGACGTCGACCTGGCAGGCGCGGTCGGGTTGCTGTCCGCCGCCGCATCGGTGACGGTGCTGTGCCACATCCAGCCGGATGCGGACACCATCGGCAGCGGACTCGCGCTTGCGATCGTCCTCGAGCGCAAGGGCATCCCCGTTCAGGTGGCGTTCGCCCGCCCGGACGAACTGCCCGAGTCGATGAGCGGCCTGCCGGGAACACACCTGCTGGCCGCGGCCTCGGAGGTCAAACCCGAGGTGGACCTGTTGGTGACGGTCGACTGCGGTAGCCGCGGTCGGCTCGGTCACCTCGCCGATCGCTTCGACGGCGCGCGCACCAGCCTGGTGATCGATCACCACCGCTCCAACACCCGGTACGCCGAGCACAATCTGGTCGACGAATCGGCCGAGTCGACGACTGCGATCCTCGCGCGGCTCCTCGACGAGTGGGGCGTGGAGATCGATCGGGACATCGCACACTGCCTGTACGCCGGTCTTGTCACCGACACCGGTTCGTTCCGCTGGGTCCAGCCCGGCACCCACCTGCTGGCCGAGCGGCTCATCGACACCGGCATCGATTCGGCGGAGATCGCCCGCGTGCTGCTCGACACCCATCCGTTCGGCTGGCTGCCGATGCTCGCCGCGGTGCTCGGGTCGGCGCAGTTGGTCCCCGACTCCGCCGAGGGGCTGGGGCTCGTGTACGCGCTACTCCGGCACGAGGACACCATCGGGATGCGCTCCGAGGAGATCGAGAGCGTGATCGACATCGTCCGGACCACATCGGAGGCCGAGGTCGCCGCTGTGCTCAAGGAGACCGCACCCGGCATGTGGTCGGTGTCGCTGCGGTCGAAGGCCGCCGTCGACGTGTCCGTCATCGCCGCTCGCCTCGGTGGGGGCGGACACCGGTTCGCCTCCGGGTACACCGCCGAGGGCGACAGCGAGTACGTCGTAGCCGCGCTGCTCGGCGCCCTCACCTGACAGACATTGGCTGAGCAGATCGCCCGGCGGGCCGGGCCGAACCGTCCGCCTCGCGGATACTGGGGCTCGCGCTGCCCGCTCTCGGCGTGCTGGCCGCCGAACCGCTGTACCTGCTCTTCGACATCGCGGTGGTCGGCAGGCTCGGCGCGTTCGCGCTCGCCGGGCTGGCCGTCGGCGGGCTGATCCTGGCGCAGGTCAGTACCCAGCTCACCTTCCTGTCCTACGGCACCACCGCCCGCGCCGCCCGGATGCACGGCTCGGGCGACGAGTCGGGCGCGGTCCGCGAGGGCGTGCAGGCCACCTACCTGGCCGTGGGTATCGGGCTGGCGATCATCACAGCGGTCCAGGTCCTGGCCGAGCCGGTCACCTCGCTGATCGCAGGCGGCGGTGACATCGCCGCCGAGGCGCTGTCGTGGCTGCGCATCGCGGTGTTCGGTGCGCCCCTGATCCTGGTGGCGATGGCGGGCAACGGCTGGATGCGCGGGGTGCAGAACACGGTGCGCCCGCTGCGCTTCGTGCTGGTGGGACTCGGGCTGTCCGCCGTGCTGTGCCCGGTTCTGGTGCACGGCCTCCTCGGCGCGCCGCGCTGGGGGTTGATCGGCTCCGCGGTCGCCAATGTCGTCGGGCAGGCCGTCACCGCGGCGTTCTTCGTCGTGGCGCTGCTGCTACAGGCCCGTTCCTCGGGCTCGGGGGTTTCCCTGCGGCCGGACTCGGCGGTGATGCGGGCCCAGATCATGCTGGGCCGGGACCTGATCCTGCGGAGCCTCGCCTTCCAGGCCTGCTTCCTGTCGGCGGCCGCCGTCGCGGCCCGGTTCGGGGCGGCCGCGGTCGCCGCCCATCAGGTGGTTCTGCAGCTCTGGAACCTGGTGGCGCTGACCCTGGACTCGCTCGCGATCGCCGCGCAGACGCTGGTCGGTGCGGCGCTCGGTGCGGGCAGGGCGGCCCAGGCGAAGGGGCTCGCGCGCCGGCTCACCGAGTGGTCGACGGTGTTCGCGGTGGCGCTCGCCGCGGCATTCGCGCTCGGGCACACGGTGATCCCGGAGCTGTTCACCGACGACACCGCCGTCCTCGGCCAGATCGATGTCATCTGGTGGTTCTTCGTCGCGATCATGCCGGTCGCCGGGGTGGTCTTCGCGCTGGACGGGGTGTTGCTCGGCGCGGGCGACGCGCCGTTCCTGCGAAACGCGACGCTCGGTTGTGCGATCGTCGGATTCCTGCCGGTGATCTGGCTCTCGCTCGTCCAGGACTGGGGTCTGGCGGGAATCTGGTCGGGGCTTATGGTGTTCATGGTGCTGCGGATGCTGGCCGTCGTGTGGCGGGTGGGTTCCGGGCGATGGGCCGTGACCGGTGCCGATATTCAGGCGGGAAGGTAGTGCACGTGACACGCAAGCTGTGGGCGGTGAGCGACACCCATGTCGGGCATCGCGGGAATCGTCCGATCACCGAGGAGCTGTACCCGGATTCGCCGGAGGACTGGCTGATCCTGGCGGGCGACGTCTCGGAGAAGACCGACGACATCGCGTGGGCGCTGAAACTGCTCCGCGGCCGGTTCGAGAAGGTGATCTGGGTGCCCGGCAACCACGAACTGTGGACCACGGCCAAGGATCCCGTCCAGATCCACGGCGCTGCCCGGTACGACCACCTGGTCGCGATGTGCCGCGAGCTCGACGTGATCACGCCCGAGGATCCCTATCCGGTGTGGGAGGGCGAGGGCGGCCCCGCCACCCTCGTGCCGATGTTCCTGCTCTACGACTACACGTTCCGGCCGCCGGGATCGATCTCCAAGGCGCACGCGCTGCAGATCGCGCGGGACAAGGGCGTGGTCGCCACCGACGAGTTCCTGCTCTCCTGCGAGCCGTACAGCACAAGGGCGGCGTGGTGTCACGCCAGGGTGGAGTCGACCCGTGCCCGGCTGGACGCGCTGGATCCCACCATCCCGACGGTGCTGATCAATCACTTCCCGCTGGTCCGCGAGCCCACCTCGGTGCTGTTCTACCCGGAGTTCTCGCTGTGGTGCGGCACCGAGCTGACGGCCGACTGGCACACCCGGTACAACGCCATCTGCAGCGTGTACGGCCACCTGCACATCCCGCGCACCACCTACTACGACGGCGTCCGCTTCGAGGAGGTCTCGCTCGGCTATCCGCGTGAGTGGCAGCGCCGCGGGATGCCCGAGCGGCTGCTGCGTCAGATCCTGCCGGTGCCGGAGTACCCGCCGGGCACGCTGAACAAGTGGGGCGGCCACTTCAAGGTCACCCCGGAGCAGGAAGCCGAATTCGATGCGATGAGGGCGGGGCGCGCGTGATCGAGAAGATTCTGCCGACCGGCGTCGCGTTCGCCGAGCTGTTCGAGGATCCGCCCGGACTCGTGCCGCACCCGCAGGAGGAGTCGCTGATCTCCAGGGCGGTCGAGAAGCGCCGCCGCGAGTTCACAAGCGCGCGGCACTGCGCGCGGGTCGCGCTCGACAAGCTCGGCATGGACCCGGCCCCGATCCTCAGGGGCGAGCGGGGCGTCCCGCTGTTCCCGCGTGGGGTGGTCGGCAGCCTGACGCACTGCGACGGCTACCGCGGCGCGGTCCTCGGCTACTCGATGCAGGTGCGGTCGGTCGGCATCGACGCGGAGCCGCACGGCCCGCTGCCGGACGGTGTCCTCGACGCGGTCAGCCTGCCGGAGGAGCGCACCGCCATCGCGGCCACCGAGGCGGGCGTCGTGCACTGGGACCGGATCCTCTTCTGCGCCAAGGAGGCCACCTACAAGGCCTGGTTCCCGGTGACCGGCCGCTGGCTCGGGTTCGAGGAGGCGCACATCACCTTCACCCTGTCCGAGGCCGCTGAGGGCACGGCGGAGGGCACCTTCCATTCGAAGCTGCTGGTGCCGGGGGAGGCGACGTCGGGCCCGCCGCTGTCCTCGTTCGACGGCCGCTGGATGGTCGCCGACGGCCTGGTGATCACCGCGATCACCGTCCAGTAGTCTCGAAACCCGTGTCTTCTCACCGCAAACCGTCCTCCGGCCTCGTTGGCGCCGGGCTGCTGATCGTCGACAAGGACGCGGGGATGACCAGCCACGACGTCGTGGCGCGGTGCCGCAAGATCCTGAACACACGCAAGGTCGGGCATGCGGGCACCCTCGATCCGATGGCCACCGGCGTGCTGGTGCTCGGCGTCGAGCGGGCCACCAAGCTGCTCGGGCTGCTGGCCCTGACCACCAAGGCGTACACGGCGACGATCCGGCTGGGCCAGGCGATGACCACCGACGACGCCGAGGGCGAGCCGATGTCGGAGGCCGACGCCTCCGCCGTCACCGACGCCGAGATCGCGGCCGTGATGGGCACGCTGACCGGCGACATCTCCCAGGTCCCGGCCAGCGTCAGCGCGATCAAGGTGGACGGGCAGCGGGCCCACAAGCTGATCCGCGCGGGCGAGGAGTTCGAACTCAAGGCCCGGCCCGTCACGGTGGACCGGTTCGCGCTGACCGAGACCAGGCGCGACGGACCGTTCGTCGACCTGGACGTGGAGGTCGAGTGCTCGTCAGGAACCTACGTCCGGGCGCTGGCCCGGGACCTGGGTGCCGCGCTCGGCGTCGGCGGACACCTGACGGTGCTGCGGCGCACCCGGGTCGGCCCGTTTACCCTGGAGCACGCGCGCACCCTCGAGGCGCTCGCCGAGGATCCGGCGGTCAGCCTCGACATCGATCAGGCCGCCCAGACCGCGTTCGCCCACCGGCAGATCACCGCGGACGAGGCCGAGTCGATCAGCCAGGGTCGGTGGCTCGAGCCGATCGGGATCCCGGGCACCTACGCGGCCATCGACCCGGGCGGCCACACGATCGCACTGCTGCAGGAGCGTGGCAGGCGAGCCAGCTCGGTGATGGTGGTCCGCCCGGCGACGCTGCGCGAGCACTAGTCCGAATCGGGCGAATCCTCGGCCCGCACCCCCGGCCGCAGGAGCCGCCAGGCCAGCACCAGCAGCGCTGCGACGCCGAGCAGGAGCAGCACGGCTGTCGTCGGGACGGCATCGCCCAACCGCATGACCTGGGTCTCCAGCGTGAAACCGGTATCGGCTCCGACGGTTCCGGCCAGGGCGGAAGTGCCGTCGGACACGAGGAACAGGACGCCGACGGCAATGAAGAAGACCCCGGAGATCAGCGATGTGGTGTGCAGGTGGAAGCGGCCGACCGTGATGGCCCGACCCCGCAGCCAGCGGCGATGACCCAGATCGAAGCGGTCCCAGAGGATCGCCATCAGGAACAGCGGCATGGCCATCCCGAGGGCGTAGACGGCCAGCAGCGAACCACCGTGGATGGGGAGGAACTCAGCGCCGCAACGGTGAGGATCGAGCCCAGAATGGGGCCGACACAGAACCCGGACAGGCCGTAGACCATGCCGAGCAGATAGACGGCGCCACCCCTGTCGGATCGGCCGTGCTCGGCCATCGTGCGCTGCGCGAACTCGAATGAGAAACCGCGGCCGAGGATCTGGAGGATGCCCAGCACGATGATGGTCACACCGCCGATCGTGATCACCGTTTCGCGGTGCCGGGTCAGCACCCCACCCAGGAGGGAACCGGCCGCGCCCAGCGGCACGAGAGTCGTGCACAGGCCCAGGTAGAACGTGCCGGTGCGGGTGAGCAGCTTGCCGGTGGAGTTGAAGGAGTAGGCGAAGAAGCTGGGCAGCAGCAGCGCGCTGCACGGGCTGAGCAGGGCGAGCAGCCCGCCGAGGAAGGCTGCGCCGTATCCGATTCCGAAGCCCACTACCGACCCGCCTCGGTGTCGTCCTGCAGTCCCGCTTCGATGACCGCGATCATCTGCTCGATCGGACGCGCGCCGAGGACCGGCCTGCCGTTGATCAGGAAGGCGGGGGTGGAATTGATGCCGATGCCGACCGCCTCGTCGACATCGGTGTTCATGGCGGCGCGCGCGGCATCGGAATCCATGTCGGCACGGAACCTGGTCAGGTCCGCGACGCCGGCCTGCCCGGCCCATTCGGTCAGTCGATCGGCGGTGTACACGCCGGTGTTCTTCTTGGCGGGCGAGTGCTCGAACATGATCGCGTGCATTTCCGGGAACTTGTCCTGCTGCCCGGCCGCCCAGGCGGCGCGCGCCGCGAGCTCGGATTCGTCGCCGAAGATGGCGAGGTTGCGCCATTCGATCCGCAACTGGCCGCTGTCGACGTACTTCTCGATCAGTTCGGGCTCGGTGTTCTGTGCGAACTGGCGGCAGAACGGGCACTGGAAATCGGAGTACTCGATCATGACCACAGGTGCGGTCACCGAGCCCCGTGCCATCGGATCGGCCGCATCGCGGCGCGCGAACGCGGCCAGCTGTCGGTACATCTCGCTCTCGCCCGACTGCGTCGCCGCGGCCCTGTCCGGCTGTTCGGATTCGGTGCGATCACCGATCTGTGAGATCGCGAGGAAGAGCAATCCGACCGCTGCGAGGAGGGCGAGCGCCGCGCCGATCTTGCGGGCGGGTGAACCGGTCCGAAGCGGTGTGGGAGCGGACTTCTTGGCACGACTCTGGGGACGGTTGGACATGGGGATGGCTCCTGACTGGGCGCGCGCCGACTCGGTGGCGCGCGAAACCGCGAATTGAGGACATGGCGAAGCCCGGCCCGAGCACCGCCCATCGGGCGACGTCGAGGCCGGGCACGGGTCGTCTAAATTCGCAGAATTGTGGTCAGGTCCATGGCCGGTGACGGCGGACCGTTCGTGTCGACCGGTCCGAAGCCGGTGTGGATCGAGCGCCCGAGCATCAGCGGCGCGGGTGCGTGGTGGACGGCGAGCGGAATCCGAATGTCCTCGCGATGGGGAACCCCCGCCTGGATCGGCGCGACCGGTGCGGCCGGATCCTTACGACAGGAGGGCGACTTGCCGATGGCATCGCGTTGATCGGCGGTGACCGGCGCGGTATGAGCGAGCGCGGAACCTTCGGCGACCACGGTCCGCTCGGCGAGCGGGCAGGCCGCGATGATCCCGATGAACAATCCGATGATCGCGGTCAGCACGCCGCCGAGCAGCATGGTCCTCACTCGCCGCACCCCGGTCAGCCCTCGACGAGCCAGATCGCCTCGGCGGCCGGATTGCCCAGGTCCACGGTGTCGTCGACGCCGTCCCCGAGCCGGACCGAGACGGTGCCGGCGAAGTCGCGTCGTTCGATCACCGTGATCGTCAGGTCGAGGGCGATCCCCACCGTGTCGAAGTACCGCAGCATCGCCGGGTCGGAGTCGGAGATCCTCGCCACCCGGCCGCTCTCGCCGTCCGCGAAATCGCTGAGCTGCCGGGCGGGCGGGGTCGGGATCGCGCCGTCGGCGGTCGGGATCGGGTCGCCGTGCGGGTCCCGCTCCGGATGGCCCAGCTTGGCGTCGATCCGGGCGATCATCAGCTCCGAGACCGCGTGCTCGAGGACCTCGGCCTCGTCGTGGACCTCGTCCCAGCCATAGCCGAGCTCGTTGACCAGGAAGGTCTCGATCAGCCGATGCCTGCGGACCATGCCGATCGCGGCGGCCCTGCCCCTGTCGGTCAGCGCGATCGATCCGTAGCGGGCGTGGTCGACCAGACCCTGGCCCGCGAGCTTGCGGATCGCCTCGGACACGGTGGAGGCCGATACCCCGATCTTCTCGGAGAGCATCTTCGTCGAGACGTGCTCGCCGGACCATTCGCCTGCCGTCCAGATCACCTTGAGATAGTCCTGCGCGACGGTGGTCAGGGATTCCGGCGCCGCCGCGCTCCCGGTCTCGCTCGGTCCACTCTTGCTCTCGGCCACGATCATGAGCTTAGGCAATGCACGCCTGCGGGCGTAAGCCGACACTCTCGGGGCCGGGGGCGGGGGACCCGACAGGGGGGATTCGCGGGGGATAGGGGCTGGGGACACGGGCCGGCCCCTATTCGACCCCTAACGCGTGTCCGCCATCTCACCAGAGCCCCTTAGCGCTGGTATCAATATGCGATGACCTCCACGATGATGACCGACACGATGACGACCGGCGCGGTGACGGTTCAGTCGGCGCCCTCGGGTGGCCCCACGGCTTCCGCCCCGGTCTCGACAGCTCGGCTGACCGCCGACGAGCGCCGCCGCCAATTGATCGAGTGTGCGCTGGACATCGCCGAGCGCGGCGGAATCGGCGCGGTCACGGTGCGGGCGATCGCACGGGAGGCGGGCATATCCCTCGGGATGGTGCACTACTGCTTCACGAGCAAGGAAGCGCTCCTGACGGAGATGGCGGAGCGGCTGGTGCTCGAACTGAGCACAGCCTCGCAGATGGTGCTCGCCGCGGTGGGCGACGCACCACAGGCGCACGGACAGGCGGGACTGCGTGAGTTCGTCCGGATCGGGCTGAAGGCCATGTGGTCGATCGTCGAGGCCAATCCGAATCGCAGGTTGCTGACCTATGAGATCGCCACGCATGCCCTGCGCCTGCGCGAGGCGGGATCGCCCGATGCGGGCGATGTCGTCGGCGAGCAGTACCGGATCATGGACCGTGAGGTCACGGCGTTTCTCGACGAGTGTGCGGACCGCACCGGGATGGTCTGGACGGAGCCTGTCGCGTCGATCGCGCACCGCAGCCTGTCCGTCGTCGACGGTCTGGTGCTGCGCTGGTTGGTCGACAGGGACACCGACGCGATCACCCTCGGACTCGCCGAGGTCGCGAATGCGATCGCCGCGAAGGCCGTCGAGTCCTGAGCCGAAGGTGACGCACTCGGACCGGGGCCGTAGGCTGCCACTCGTGCAGAGATGGCGTGGTCTCGACGAAGTGCCTGCCGACTGGGGTCGTTGCGTTCTCACGATCGGCGTTTTCGATGGCGTGCACCGTGGGCACGCACAACTGATCAGCAGGGCGGTCAAGGCCGCCAGCGAGCGTGGAATCGCAAGTGTGCTCATGACTTTCGATCCACATCCGGCCGAGGTCGTGCGCGCGGGCAGTCACCCCGCGCAATTGACGACGCTCGCGCGCAGGGCGGAACTGGCCGAGGAACTCGGCATCGACGTCTTCTGCGTGATGCCGTTCACCCCGGAGTTCATGAAGCTGACCCCCGAGCGCTACGTGCACGAGATCCTCGTGGAGCGGCTGCACGTCGCCGAGGTGGTGGTCGGCGAGAACTTCACCTTCGGGCGCAAGGCGGCAGGCAACGTGGACCTGCTGCGCAAGACCGGCGAACGGTTCGGCTTCGCGGTCGACGGGGTCAGTCTGCTGGCCGAACACGCGGTGACCTTCTCGTCGACGTACATCCGCTCGTGCGTGGACGCAGGCGACGTCGCGGCCGCGTCCGAGGCGCTGGGTCGGCCGCACCGGGTCGAGGGTGTGGTGGTGCACGGCGACGGGCGCGGCCGCCAGCTCGGCTTCCCCACGGCGAACATCGCGCCCCCGATGTACTCGGCGATTCCCGCGGACGGCGTGTACGCGGCGTGGTTCACCGTCCTTGGCGCCGGACCGCTGACCGGAACCGTCGTTCCTGGCGAGCGGCACCAGGCGGCGGTGTCGGTTGGCACCAACCCGACGTTCTCCGGACGCAGCCGCACGGTCGAGGCGTTCGTGCTCGACGGTGAGGCCGACCTGTACGGCCAGCACGTCGCGGTCGACTTCGTGGAGCGACTACGCGGCATGGAGAAGTTCGACTCGGTCGATGAACTCGTCACGCAGATGGGCAGGGACGCGGAGCGCTCGCGCGAGATCCTGATCGAGGCCGACCTGCGTCACGGCGAGTAGTTCGCCCCGTATGCCCTGGTAGTATCTGCTGTCGGTGTGTGCTGCGGTCCGCGGTGGCCGCACCAACTGGGGTGAACATCTTCGGGTGGGAGCCGCGGTTCCAATCACGCGGACGTCAGTTACAGGAGATTCACAGTGGCATTGACCACCGAAGAGAAGAAGTCCGTCCTCGGCGAGTACGGACTGCACGAGACCGACACCGGTTCGCCGGAGGCGCAGGTGGCGATGCTCACCAAGCGCATCGTCGATCTCACCGAGCACCTCAAGAAGCACAAGCACGACCACCACTCCCGCCGCGGCCTGCTGCTGCTGGTCGGACGCCGTCGTCGTCTGCTCAAGTACGTTCAGAAGGTCGACATCGCGCGTTACCGCTCGCTGATCGAGCGTCTGGGCCTGCGTCGATAATTCGGCGTGCACGGTGACCCGCGACACGTTGCGGGTCATCTGGACGTGAACTTCCCGGTAGCCAGCGAGCCGAGTGCATAGACTTGGCCTCGCTGGCTACCGGCGTTTTTCACGCCGCAGCTTTAGCATCGGATCCACGGGATCCAGCCGTACGTACCTGAAGCCGTGGCGTCGGTCCTCGGTAGTGGTCACTCGGACGCGTCGGTCACACGACGGCGCCAATCCGGAGGGCTTCGATCGATGACCGCCTCCGCGCAGCGATGTTCCCGCCCGCCTCGGGCGCTGGACCGTCGTGATGGTGCGCGTCGCAGCCAGGAGGGCTGCGACGCCCACACACGGATACGGCAAAAGACGAGAGGACGAGAAGAGAAAAGATGACAGAGAATTCCGCAGTAGAAGTCGACGAGGGCGTGTTCGAATCCACCGCCGTGATCGACAACGGGAGCTACGGCACCCGCACCATCCGTTTCGAGACCGGTCGTCTCGCGCAGCAGGCCGCAGGCGCGGTCGTCGCCTACCTGGACGACGAGACCATGCTGCTGTCGGCCACCACGGCCAGCAAGCACCCCAAGGAGCACTTCGACTTCTTCCCCCTCACGGTGGACGTCGAGGAGCGCATGTACGCCGCGGGCCGCATCCCCGGCTCCTTCTTCCGTCGTGAGGGTCGTCCCTCCACGGACGCGATCCTGACCTGCCGCCTGATCGACCGGCCGCTGCGCCCGTCCTTCGTCGACGGTCTGCGCAACGAGATCCAGGTCGTCGTGACGGTCCTGAGCCTGGACCCGAAGGACCTGTACGACGTGGTGGCGATCAACGCCGCCTCGGCGTCGACGCAGATCGCGGGCCTGCCGTTCTCCGGCCCGGTCGGTGGCGTTCGTGTCGCGCTGCTCACCTCGGAGGAGAACAAGAAGGGCCAGTGGGTCGCCTTCCCGACCGTCGAGCAGCTCGAGACCGCGGTCTTCGACATGGTCGTCGCCGGCCGTATCGTCTCCGGTTCCGGTGACGACGCCGACGTCGCGATCATGATGGTCGAGGCCGAGGCGCCCGCACACGTGATCGACCTGATCGAGGGCGGCGCGCAGGCGCCGACCGAGGCGATCGTGGCCGAGGGCCTCGAGGCCGCCAAGCCGTTCATCGCGCGTCTGTGCACCGCTCAGCAGGCACTCGCCGCCAAGGCCGCCAAGCCGACCGGCGACTACCCGGTGTTCCCGGCCTACCAGGACGACGTCTTCGCCGCCGTGGAGAAGGCCGCAGCCGACAAGCTCAGCGCCGCACTGACCATCGCGGGCAAGCAGGAGCGCGACGACAAGACCGACGAGATCAAGGTCGAGGTCCTCGAGCTGGTCGCCCCGAACTTCGAGGGTCGCGAGAAGGAGATCGGCGCGGCGTTCCGCTCGCTGACCAAGAAGCTCGTGCGCCAGCGGATCCTCAAGGACCACTTCCGCATCGACGGCCGCGGCATCACGGACATCCGTTCGTTGTCGGCCGAGGTCGCGGTCATCCCGCGGGCCCACGGCTCCGCGCTGTTCGAGCGTGGCGAGACCCAGATCATGGGCGTCACCACCCTCGACATGGTCAAGATGGCGCAGCAGATCGACTCGCTGGGCCCCGAGACCAGCAAGCGTTACATGCACCACTACAACTTCCCGCCGTACTCCACCGGTGAGACCGGTCGCGTCGGCTCGCCGAAGCGTCGCGAGATCGGCCACGGCGCCCTCGCCGAGCGCGCCCTGATGCCGGTGCTGCCGAGCCAGGACGAGTTCCCGTACGCGATCCGTCAGGTCTCGGAGGCGTTGAGCTCCAACGGTTCCACCTCGATGGGTTCCGTCTGTGCCTCGACCCTGTCGCTGCTCAACGCCGGTGTGCCGCTGAAGGCTCCGGTCGCGGGCATCGCCATGGGCCTGGTCTCCGACCAGGTCGACGGTGAGACCCGGTACGTCGCGCTGACCGACATCCTCGGTGCCGAGGATGCGTTCGGCGACATGGACTTCAAGGTCGCGGGCACGAAGGACTTCGTCACGGCGCTGCAGCTGGACACGAAGCTCGACGGCATCCCGTCCAAGGTGCTGGCAGGCGCGCTCTCGCAGGCGCACGATGCCCGCACCACGATCCTCGAGGTCATGGCCGAGGCCATCGACACCCCGGACGAGATGAGCCCGTACGCCCCGCGCGTCACGGCCATCAAGGTGCCGGTGGACAAGATCGGCGAGGTCATCGGGCCCAAGGGCAAGATGATCAACTCGATCACCGAGCAGACCGGTGCGAACATCTCCATCGAGGACGACGGCACCGTGTTCGTCGGCGCCACCGATGGTCCGTCTGCGCAGGCCGCGATCGACATGATCAACGCCATCGCCAACCCGCAGCTGCCCAAGGTGGGCGAGCGTTTCCTCGGCACGGTCGTCAAGACCACCGCCTTCGGCGCGTTCGTCTCGCTGCTCCCGGGCCGCGATGGGCTGGTGCACATCTCGAAGCTGGGCAACGGCAAGCGGATCGCCAAGGTCGAGGACGTGGTCAACGTGGGCTCCAAGCTCCGCGTCGAGATCGCCGACATCGACAACCGCGGCAAGATCTCGCTGATCCCCGTCGAGGACGAGTCCTCGGCATCGGACGCGCCTGCTGACGCGGCCGCCGACGAGGCGACCGACTCGGAGTAGATCCGGCCCTATCGGCTGGTTGAACACCGGTGCTCCCGCGCGCTCGCGCGGGAGCACCGGTGTTTTCGTATCCCGCCCGGTGTGTACTGTTTGAGCCTCACACCCGCACAGCTGACGAGGACCGTAGACCCACTTCATGGCCGCACACAATCGCAGTCGAACCTCCGCACTGACGACCAGATCCGAGGACTTCGGAGTCCGACGCACCGTCCTC
Source organism: Rhodococcus sp. MTM3W5.2 (assembly GCF_001984015.1). NCBI lineage: Bacteria > Bacillati > Actinomycetota > Actinomycetes > Mycobacteriales > Nocardiaceae > Rhodococcus > Rhodococcus sp. MTM3W5.2. The sequence goes on from NZ_CP019572.1 coordinate 2,320,407, forward strand.
CCCGGCGGTCTCCGGGTGGTCACCGAGCACATGCCGGGCGTCCGTTCCGCATCGGTGGGCGTGTGGGTGGGCGTGGGGTCTCGCGACGAGCAACCGTCGGTGGCGGGCGCCGCGCACTTCCTCGAGCACCTGCTCTTCAAGTCGACGCCGACCCGAAGCGCGCTGGAGATCGCCCAGGTGGTCGACGGCATCGGCGGCGAGCTCAACGCCTTCACTTCCCGCGAGCACACCTGCTTCTACGCGCACGTGCTCGACGACGACCTGCCGCTGGCCATCGACCTGGTCAGCGATGTCGTGCTGCGGGACGCTGCCGCTCCGACGACGTCGACGTCGAGCGCCAGGTGGTGCTCGAGGAGATCTCGATGCGCGACGACGACCCCGAGGACCTGCTCGGTGACGACTTCCTGACCGCGCTCTTCGGTGACCACCCGGTGGGCCGCCCGGTGATCGGCAGCGTCGAGTCGATCGAGTCGATGTCCCGCACCCAGCTGCACTCGTTCCACGTCCGCCGGTACACGCCGCCGCGGATGGTCGTGGCGGTGGCGGGCAATGTGGACCACGACGAGACCGTCGCACTGGTGCGGCGCAGTTTCAAGGGGCACCTGACCAGGGGGCCGAAACCGGCGGAGCGGCGCGAGGGCCGGCTGCGGCTGCGCACCGTCCCCGAGCTCACCCTGCGTGGGCGCGACAGCGAGCAGGCGCACCTGTGCATGGGTGTGCGCGCATTCGGGCGGCACGAGGGTCACAGGTGGGCGCTGTCCGTGCTGAACACCGCCGTCGGTGGTGGGCTCAGTTCCCGTCTGTTCCAGGAGATCCGGGAGTCGCGCGGCCTTGCGTATTCGGTGTACTCGAGCATCGACACGTTCGCGGACAGCGGCGCGTTCTCGGTGTACGCCGGTTGCCAGCCGGAGAACCTCGGCGAGGTGACGACGGTGATCCGCGAGGTGCTCGCGAACGTTGCGGCCAACGGCATCACCGACGACGAATGCGCGCGCGCCAAGGGTTCGATCCGCGGCGGACTGGTTCTCGGCCTGGAGGATTCCGGCTCCCGGATGCACCGGATCGGCCGAAGCGAACTGAACTACGGGAACCACCGCAGCATCTCGGAGACGCTGGCACGGATAGACGAGGTCACCACCGAGGAGGTGCGTGAGGTCGCCGCGATGCTGTTGACCCGGCCGTTCGGCGCCTCGGTCGTCGGTCCCTACAAGCGCAAGAGGGACCTGCCTGCCGCCGTCCGCGGAATCGTCTGACCGCTGACGCTTCCTACGTACTGCTGAACTCGGCACACCTGTAGCCCGCGCTCGGACGCGGGCTACAGGTGACCGGGAAGCCTCTCTGTCACACGGGGATGCGTGCAGCTACAGGCCGGCGAAGAAGGCGCGGATATCGTCGATCAGCAGGTCGGGGACCTCCAGGGCGGGGAAGTGACCGCCCTTGTAGAACTCGGACCAGTGCGTGATGTTGTGCGCCTTCTCGGCGAAGCGGCGGATCGCGAAGTCGCCGTCCTTGAACACCGCGACGCCGGTGGGCACGGTGCCGCGCGGCTTGGGCGCGAACATGGCGGCGTCGTGGAAGCGCTCGTAGTAGAGGTTGGCGACACTGCCTGCGGTATCGGTGAGCCAGTAGATGCTGACGATGGTGAGCAGTCGATCCCGGTCCACGGCCATATCCGGGAGCTCGTGCGACTGGTCGGTCCACTCCTTGAACTTCTCCACGATCCAGCCCAGCTGCCCGGTCGGCGAATCTGCCAGCAGCTGCGCGATGGTGTTCGGGCGGGTGCCGTTGAGCTGCATGTACGCCGAGCCATCGTCCTGGAAGTTCTTCATGGCACCCAGACGCTGCTTCTCGGTATCGGTCAGCGCCGCCATGTCGGCCGGGTCGCCGGTCGGGAAGGTGACCAGGGCATTGGCGTGTACGCCGATCACGCGGTCGGCGAAGTCGCGGCCGATCCGCGGGCCGATGAACGCCCCGTGGTCACCGCCATGCACGCCGAAACGCTCATAGCCGAGGCGTGTCATGAGGTCGGTCATGGCGGCCGCCACCCGGCCGTCGTGCCAACCGGTTTCGGTGAGGGGGCCGGAGAAACCGTGGCCGGGGAGGGAGGGGATCACCAGGTGGAAGGCGGGCGCATCGTCGGACGGGTCGGTGAGCGGGTCGATCAGGTCGAGGAAGTCGACCACCGAGCTGGGCCAGCCGTGAATGAGCAGCAGCGGGGTGGCATCCTCGCGGGCAGAGCGAACGTGCAGGAAATGAATCTTCTGCCCGTCGATGACGGTGGTGAACTGCGGGTGCGCGTTGAGTTCGGCCTCTGCTGCGCGCCAATCGAACTTGTCGGCCCAGTAGTCGGCCAGCTCCTTCAGGTAGGCGGTGGGTACGCCGCGCTCCCAGCCGACCCCGGGGATCTCGTCGATCCAGCGGGTGCGAGCCAGGCGGTCACGCAGATCGTCGAGGTCGGCCTGTTGGATGTCGACGCGGAAGGGGCGGATCTCGGTGTTTGTCATGGCATTCACTGTTCCGGTAACGAGGGGGTCGGCGAATCATGAATCTTCGTTACTTCTGGCCGTGATGGCTCTGTATGGCTCTTTGCGGCATGATCGGTCCGGTGGTGAACCTCCCTGTCAGCAGCACCTTCGTCGGGCGGGGCGGTGAGTTGACCACATTGCTCGACGGTCAGCGGGATCCACTGGTGCACGCCGTGCTGGTGGCAGGTGAGGCCGGTATCGGGAAGTCTCGGCTGATCGGTGAGTTCACTGATCGGCTACCTGCGGGAACGCTGGTCCTGATCGGTCGATGCCCGGAGTTCGGCAACGAGGGTGTGCCGTTCGCACCGTTCATCGCCATCATGCGAACGCTGATTCGTCGGTTGGGTGCCACACGGCTCGCGGCGCTACTCCCGGCGCGCCCGGCGCTCGGCCGGTGGCTTCCCGAGCTGACCACGGAATCGAGCTCGGCAGTGGAATCCGATCGCATCCGGCTGTTCGGGGAGATCCTCACCCTGTTCGAACAGCTGGCCGCCGCCGAGCCTGTGGTGGTGGTGATCGAGGACCTGCACTGGGCCGATGACTCCAGCCGGGAACTGCTCGCCTTCCTGGTCGCCAATCTGGCTGTGACCCAGGTGTTGTTGGTGGCCACCTATCGGCCGGTCGGCGCGCCCGAGATGCGGCAGATGCTCGCCGAACTCGCACGCAATCCGGGGGTGCGAAGCATTGCGCCGACCCCGTTCACCAAGCATGAAGTGGGCCGCCAGCTCGCGGCGATACTCGGAACCGAACCCGAATCCGACATGGTGGCTAGGGTTTTCGACCGTAGTGCGGGTAATCCGCTGTTCGTCGCGGCGCTGAGCCTGTCGCCGGAGGACGCACCGGTGGAGCTCAGCGAACTACTGCTGGCCTGCCGATCAGGGCTCTCCGACGACGCTCTCGTGGTGTTGCAGGTCTCCGCCGTGGCCGGCTCGCCGGTCGGACACGAACTCCTGGAGGCCGCCGCCGAACTGCCCGAACGGGCATTGAATGCCGCGGTGCGCGAACTCATCGACCATCGGCTGCTGGTCACCGTGGATACCGGCTACGAGTTCCACCACGTCCTGCTGAAGCGGGCGGTGTACACCGATCTGCTGCCGATCGAACGGAACCGCCTGCACGCACGGCTGGCGCGCCTGCTGCAGAAATATCCGAGTCTCGTTCCGGTGGAAAGTCACAGCGCCGAGCTCGCCGAGCATGCCCTGGTGGCGGGGGAACCGGCGCTCGCGTTGGAGGCATCCTGGGCGGCGTCGGGAATCGCTGAAGTTGCAGGCGCGCACCCGGAGCGACTGAGGCACCTGGAACGGGTCCTGGAGTTGTGGGACAAAGTCCCGGAGAACGCGGAACGGCCCGTGGCCGACCGGCTCGCAGTACTCGAGCAGATCGTTGACGCCTGCTATCGCGGAGCGACGGGCGAGCGAGGCATCGATGCGGCGGACGAGGCGATCGAGGCCGTTGATGCGCAGTTGTATCCGCACCGGGTCGCGCTGTTGCGACATCGGCGGGCGGTGCTACGGAACAAGGCGGGTAAGGGCGGTCGGGACGATCTGTTGCGGGCACTGGAACTGCTACCCCCGAAGCGCCGACGCCGTTGCTCGGGGAGGTCCAGGCGGACCTGGCCGGGACCCTGGCCTTCGGTGGCCGATCGGAGGACGCCGCGCGCTGTGCCGCAGCCGCATTGGAGGTGGGTGAGCAGCTCGCCGTACCGTCGCTCATCGCGCGGGCGAATGCCTACCTCGGCTTGACGGCAACCGAAACCGAGACGGCGGTGGCACATTTCGCCGATGCGCACGCGGCGGCCGAGGATCCGCGGACCCTGCTCGAGGTGGTCACCTGGGAGTCGGCCATGCTCGTCGCGGCCGGCGACTACGAGACGGCGATTCACGCCATCCAGCAGGGACTACGGGCCGCCCACCAGACCCTACGATTCACCGAGCAGGGTCCGCTGTTGACGGTGAAGTGGGTGCAGGCGTTGCATGCACTCGGGCGTTGGGATGAGGCGGTCAACCTCGTGGACGAAACCCTGGCAGAACCCGTACCACCGCTCAGCGCCGCGGTGCTGCGGTTGAACCGTGCTGGAATCTCGTTGACGCGTGGTCATCTGGACAGGGCGGGGGCGGACGCCGATATCGCAGGGGAACTGCTCGGGGCAGCCTCTGGGCAGGACAGTACCGGCTCGAGTTGGCCGGTGTGCGTTGCCGACTCGCGCTCCAGCAGGGCTCGCACGAACAGGCGGCGACCATTCTTGCCGACGCGCTGATCGGCGAGGAGCTCGCGAGGCATCCGCGTGAAGCCTGGATGCTGCTCGTGCTCGGTGCTCGAATCCCGGAACTGACGGTGGATCTCACAGAGTTCGCGGCTGTGTTGCCGTCGCCGACGCCGGTCGGGGCCGCGTATCGCACGGTCTACGCCGCAGTCAGGAGCGGCGATTCGACGATCTGGACCGACGCGGTGCGGCAATGGCGAGCGTTGGGGGAGCGCGAAGAGGAGGCGAGGAGTCTGCTCGGCGCTGCCGAAGCCGCATTGGTGCACGGGGATCGGACCGAGGCAGGGACTGCCCTCCTGGACGCGTTGACCATCGCGACGGACCTCGATGCGGCCGCATTGGTGGATGTGGCGCAGAAGATGGCTTCCCGTGCCCGGTTGAGTCTCGGTACGCAGGCGAAGGGCGCCTCGTCCGGGCATCAGGTTTCCAGCACTCTCGGCCTGACCCCGCGCGAACTCGAGGTATTGCGTCTCGTCGCACAGGGGTTGAGCAATCGAGGCATCGCGGAGGAACTGTTCATCAGTGCCAATACCGCCGGTGTGCACGTCTCCCGCATTCTCACCAAACTCGGTGCGGCGTCCCGCACCGAGGCCGCCGCTGCGGCGCACCGGCACGGGTTGTTCCCCGCGTCGGTCCGCGGAATCGTCTGACCGGTGGCGCTCTTCCGATCGCGGCGTGTGGTGCCGCTGGCCGTCGTCACGCTCATCACCCTCGTGATGCTGTTCTCACCCGGTTCCACGGTGCCGAGCGGGCCGCCGAACATCGACAAGGTCACCCACCTGCTGATGTTCGCGGCCCTGGCCTACAGCGCGCGGTTCGCGGGTGTCGGGGTCGCGGCGGTGGTCGTCTGGGCCGGGCTCTACGCGGCGGCGTCGGAGGTCCTGCAGGGTCTGCTGCCGATCCACCGGAGCGCGTCGGTCTGGGACTGGGTCGCGGACATCGTGGGTGTGGCAGTCGGGCTGGGGATCTTCCTGGCGTGGCAGGCTGGACAGCGGAGACCGGCGACGGACGGTCGCGACGAGGAGAGGTAGCGGCATGCGGATTCGTGGTGCGGTGCTGGAGGAGATCGGTCGGGAGCGTCCGTTCGCGCAGTCGCGGCCCATCTCGATCTCGGAGCTCGAGCTCGACGGGCCCGGCCCCGGCGAGCTGCTGGTCCGCATCGAGGCGGCCGGGCTGTGCCACTCGGACCTGTCCGTGGTGGACGGGAACCGGGTACGACCCGTACCGATGCTGCTCGGTCACGAGGCCGCGGGACGCGTCGAGCGGGTCGGCGACGGCGTCAGCGACGTCAGGGTCGGTGAGCGCGTGGTGATGACCTTCCTACCGCGCTGCGGTGAGTGTGCGGGCTGTGCGACCGACGGCCGGATGCCCTGCAGCGCGGGCGGTGCCGCGAACAACGCGGGCACCCTGCTCGGCGGAGGGGAGCGGCTGCACCGCGACGGCGAGCCGGTGCACCACCATCTCGGTGTGTCCGGGTTCGCGACGCATGCGGTGGTCGACCGCCGGTCGGTGGTCCCGGTTGGCGACGACGTGCCACCCGCGGTCGCCGCGGTGCTCGGGTGCGCCGTGCTGACCGGCGGCGGCGCGGTGCTGAACGCGGCACGGACGGCGCCGGGGGATTCGATCATGGTGGTTGGCCTCGGTGGGGTGGGGATGGCCGCGATATTGACCGCGGTGTCGCTCGGCCTCGGCGAGGTGATCGGCGTCGATGCGATGCCCGAGAAGCTCGCGGTGGCAACCGAACTCGGCGCCACGCAGGTGTACACCCCGACTGAGCTGGCGGAACGCGGCGTGCGGGCATCGCTGGTGGTGGAGGCGGCGGGCAACGCGCGCGCCTTCGAGTCCGCGGTGGCGGCGACGGCCCCCGGCGGCACCACCGTCACGGTCGGGCTGCCCAGTCCCGAGGCCAGGTCCTCGGTTTCGCCGCTGTTGCTGGTCGCCGAGGCCAGGACCATCGTCGGCAGCTACCTCGGATCGGCCGTGCCCTCGAGGGACATCCCGAGGTACGCGCAGATGTGGCGCGAGGGCCGACTGCCCGTCGAGCGGCTGATCTCCTCGCAGATCACGCTCGACGACATCAATCGCGGCATGGACGAGCTGGCCGAGGGCCGGGCGATCCGTCAGGTGATCGTCTTCGACTGAGCCGGCCGCTCCGGCGCGCAAGAGGCTGTGATCTGCGTTACTGTCCAGCCGTGACAAGACCTATGAGTGCCTGGACCCTGATCCGTCGGGTCGGAACAGCGTTGATCACACTGGGCGCGTTGACATTTGCCGTCGCAGGTCCGGCGGGCGCCGGGTCGGTCGGCGATTCCGAGCCCGCGGAGGCGCCGCCAGGCGCGAACATCTGGGAGTGCAAGCCCACCGCCGATCATCCGCGTCCCGTCGTCCTGTTGCACGGCACCATGAGCAACCAGAACAGCTGGGACGGTCTCTCGCCCGAACTCGCGGCGGACGGGTACTGCGTCTTCACGCTGAACTACGGCCAGGACCCGACGAGCATGATGGGCGCGATGGGCATGTACGCGACCGGCGACATCCCGACGTCGGCCAGGCAGGTCGGTGCGTTCGTCGGTCGCGTGCTGGAGAGCACCGGCGCCGATCAGGTGGACGTCGTCGCGCATTCGCAGGGCGGGGTGGTCGCCCGCCAGTTCCTCAGGTTCGAGGGCGGTGCGAACGCCGAGCATCCGTCGCAGAACAAGGTTCGCACGCTGATCACGCTCGGCGCGACCAATCACGGCACCACGATGTCCGGGATGTCCGAGCTGGCGAAGCGGATCCCGCCGATTGTCGGTCTGGCCGAGGGCGTCGCGGGCAAGGCCTCGGTCCAGCAGCTCGTGGACAGTCCGGTGATCACCGCACTGAACTCCGGTGGTGACACCCTGCCGGGGATCGACTACACGGTCGTCGCGAGCCGGAACGACTCGATCTCCACGCCGCCAGAGGCGACCTTCCTCGCCGCGGGCCCCGGTGCCACGGTCGAGAATCTGTGGATCCAGGACCTGTGCGCCGCGGATCACTCCGACCACATCGCGCTCGCCACCTCGCCGACGGCCGGCTATATCGTCAGGAAGGCGCTGGACCCGAGCTTCTCCGCGGACCCCTGTTCCGGGAAGTAGTCGCGGCGCGGATCTCCTCGGTGGCCGCGCGAAAGGCCGGCGCGGCGTGCGAGAAATAGTCGAACAGCAGGTCGAGCTGTTCGGGGAGTATCGACTGAGGACCTCGGCCAGGCGTCGGCGGGCCGGGCCCACCACCTCGTCGACCTCGGGTAGGGCTTCCGCGACCGGTTCGATGATCACGCGCCTGCGGTCGGCGGGATCGGCTGCCCGCCGCACGTACCCGGCGCGCTCGAGACGGTCGATCAGGCGGGTGGTGGCGCCGGTGGTGAGGCCGGTCTCGGCCGCCAGCTGACCCGACGTCAGGCTGCCGTGCAGGCCGATCCTGCTCAGGGCGTGCCATTCGGAGGTGTGCAGCCCAGCCGCTTCCGCGCTGGCCAGGCCGTTGAGGCCGACGGCGTCGAGGTATTCGCGGAAGATCGCGTGCCGGTTAGCCTCGGTATCGCTTGCCATGACCGTGCATCCCTCCTAGTCTTATATCTGCACGCATGCAGATAATGATTATGTGCAGTATCTGCTCCAGTCTAACGAGGAGGAGGACGGTATGGGTACCACCGAGGATCGCGCCGCGATCGGTCAGGTCATCGATGCACTGGTCGACGCGTGGGGGCGCCACGACGCCGATGCCTACGGCGCGCAGTTCACCGACGATGCCACCTACGTCACCTATGTCGGCACCTACTACCGGGGCCGCGCCGACATCGTCGAGAGTCATCGGGTGCTGTTCGACAAGTTCGTCAAGGGAACCCGCCTGGCGGACCAGGTGCTCGAGGTCAGGTTCCTCGGCGCGGACGCCGCCGTGGTCACCGGCCGCGGCGACACCTTCAAGGGAGATCCTCCCGCGAAGCTCGGCAAGGTCCAGACGTACGCGATGGTCCGCGAGGCCGACGGGCGGTGGCGGATCGCGGCGTTTCACAACACCAAGCGCAGGCCGTTGATGGAGCGGATCTCGTTCCGGACGGCGCCCGGTCTGGTGCCCGCGGCGGATCGGTAGCGCCGCGCGCGCCGCGGGTGCGATTGCGTAGGCTTCCTTCGAGAGTCAACGTGATAGACGGAGAGTGAATCGAGTGACGATGATCCGGGTCGGTGTTCTGGGTGCCAGCGGCAAGGTCGGCCGCGCTATCTGCGAGGCCGTTGAGGCCGCGCCCGATCTGGAACTCGTCGCGCAGGTCGACCAGGGCGATCGGATCGAGACGTTCGTCGACACCCGCACGCAGGTCGTTGTCGATTTCACCCACCCCGATGTGGTGATGGGGAACCTGGAGTTCCTTGTCGCCAACCGCATCCATGCGGTCGTCGGGACCACCGGCTTCGACGACGCCAGGCTGGCCACCGTGCAGTCCTGGCTGGTGCAGAACCCCGAGGTGGGCGTGCTGATCGCACCGAACTTCGCCATCGGCGCGGTGCTGTCGATGCGGTTCGCCGAGCAGGCCGCGCGATTCTTCGACTCGGTCGAGGTCATCGAACTGCACCACCCGAACAAGGCGGACGCTCCGTCGGGCACCGCCTACCGCACCGCCGCGTTGATCGCGGCGGCACGCGAGAAGGCCGGCCGCGGGCCGAGCCCGGACGCGACCTCCACCGAGCTCGAGGGTGCGCGCGGCGCCGACGTGAACGGGGTCAGGGTTCACTCGGTCCGTCTCGCGGGACTCGTTGCGCACCAGGAGGTTCTGCTCGGAACCCAGGGTGAGACGCTGACCATCCGGCACGATTCGATCGACCGCAACTCCTTCGCGCCCGGCGTTCTGCTCGGTGTCCGGGAGATCGCGGGTCGTCCGGGGCTCACCGTCGGCATCGACCCCCTGCTCGACCTGTGAAGAACGGCACCACCAAGGTCGTCGTCACCATCGCGGCGATCGTCCTCGCGCTCGGCTTCTACTTCGTGCTGCTCGGCCAGCGCGGCCTCGACCTGATCCGGGAGGGGGAGTCGCGCCGATCGGGCTGGGAATCGGCGTGTTGCTGCTGCCGGTGCTGGGAGTCTGGATCGTGGTGGTGACGCTGCGCGCCGGGTTTCAGCACCAGCACCTCGCGCAGCGCATCGCGGACGAGGGCCTCGAGCTCGACGTGTCGGAGCTGCCGAAGCGGCCCTCCGGCCGCGTCGACAGGGACGCCGCGGATCAGCTTTTCGCACAGGTGAAGTCGGAGTGGGAGGCCGATCCGGACAACTGGCGCAACTCCTACCGGCTCGCGCGGGCGTACGACTACGCGGGCGATCGCGGCCGGGCCCGCGACACCATGCGCCGGGCCGTCGCGCTGGAGCAGGCCGAGCGGGAGCAGGGCTGACCCGCACCGCCGGTCCCGCCTCGGCCGTACTCTGGACCACGTGACGGACGAGCGCAGGCAGCCAACCCTTTTGGTCGTGCACCACACGCCCTCGCCCGCTACCCGCGAATTGCTCGAATCGGTACTCGGCGGTGCCAATGACCCGGAGATCGAGGGTGTCACCGTGCGTTCGCTGCCTGCGCTCGGGGCCACAATCCCGGATGTGCTGGGTGCGGACGGCTACGTCTTCGGCACCTCGGCGAACTTCGGCTACATGTCGGGGGCACTCAAGCACTTCTTCGACACCGTCTACTACCCGTGCCTCGACGCCGTCGCGGGCCGCCCGTACGGGCTGTGGGTGCACGGCAACAACGACACCGCAGGGGCGGTGCGGTCGGTGGACAAGATCGTCGCCGGGCTCGCGCTGACGAAGGTGGCCCAGACGGTGGAGGTAACGGACGGGATCGATGCCCGCGCCCGCGAACTCTGTTACGAGCTGGGGGCGACCGTCGCGGTGACGCTGGCGGAATCCCGGGGCTGAACCGGAAGGCGCCGCTGCGGAATCGATCGGATGTCGGACCCCGATGGCAGGGTGGGGACATGCTCGAGATGACGGCCGCGGCCGCCAGGCGAACCGCGCTGGCCGCACAGGGGTTCGCCGACACCCGCCCGACCGCCGCGCCCACCCGCAGGCACCTGCTCAAGGCCGTCGGTAGGACCTCGCTGCTGCAGATCGATTCGGTCTCGGTGGCCGTGCGGGCGCACTACATGCCGGTGTTCAGCCGGATCGGCGCCTACGACCGGGGTCTCCTGGACGACGCCGCGTGGCGGCACACCGCCGCGAAGCCCCGTGCGCTGGTCGAGTATTGGGCCCACGAGGCGGCGCTGATCCCGGTGGGGACTGGCCGCTGCTGCGCTGGCGGATGCGCGCCTACGAGGGCGGTCGCTGGGAGGGGGAGCGCAAGGTGCTCGAGCGGAACCCGGCCCTGATTCGCGACGTCCTCGACGTGATCTCGGCGGTCGGGTCGGCGAGCGCGGGCGACATCGAGCGGCACCTCGAGATCGACCGCGGTCGCAAGGCCGGGCCGTGGTGGGATCGCAGTGATACGAAGGTCATCTGCGAGCAGCTCTTCGCGGCGGGTGCACTGTCGGTGGACAGGCGGGTCGGCTTCGTCCGGCGCTACGACCTCGCCGACCGGGTGCTCCCGGCCGGCGTCGTGTCCAGCCGGATCGACGACGGGGACGCGGTGCGCGAACTGATCCGTCGCGCCGCGCGGTCGCTCGGCGTCGGGACGGAGCCGGACCTGCGCGACTACTACCGGCTCTCGCGGGCCCAGGCCGCCACCGCGATCGCGGACCTGGTGGACGAGGGGACCCTGGTCCCGGTGACCGTGCGCGGCTGGGGAGTACCCGCCTACCACCACGTCGAGGCGCGGACGCCGCGCCGGATCACCGGAGCGGCGTTGCTGTGCCCGTTCGACCCGCTGGTGTTCTTCCGCCCGCGGACCGAACGGATCTTCGACTTCCACTACCGGCTCGAGATCTACACACCCCAGCACAAGCGGGTGCACGGGTACTACGTGTTCCCGTTCCTGCTCGACGGCGAGTTGGTCGCCCGCGTGGATCTCAAGGCCGACCGCGGGGCCGACGCCCTCCAGGTGCTCGGTGCCTTCGCGGAGGGCGAGCGCGGGGACGGGCGCGTGGTGGAGTCGCTGGCCTCGTCGCTGCGCGAGATGGCGGACTGGCTCGGGCTCTCGGACGTCAGGGTCGGTGAGCGCGGCGATCTCGCCGCCGCGCTCGCCGACCGGGTCTGATCACCCGGATCGGATCCGGTTGTCGGTCAGAGCGTTTCGACGAACTTCGTGAGACCCTTCGAGGCCGTTTCGAGGGCGATCTTCTGGCCGCGCTTGACGATGAACCCGGGCATCGGGATCTTCAGGTCGACGGTCAGATCGAAGGTCACATTCGTGCCGTCGCCGTCCGCGACGAGCGTGTACGAGCCGTCCTGGGTCTTCTGCTGGTCGCTTTCCACGAGGGTCCAGCTCACCTTCTCGTCGCCGACCCACTGGTAGTCCACGACCTGCTCGTCGTTGACGCCCAGCACCGAGACCTTCATGCGCACGCGCAGCGGACGGCCGTCGGGGTGGGTGCTCTCGACGATCACCGACTTGTGCGAGGACGACCACTCCGGTACCCGTTCCACCGCGACGATTGCCTCCATCACCTTGGCCGGATCGGCCTTGATGTGGAATTCCTTGTTGCCTGACACGGCCATCGAGCCCACCCCTTAATGCGATTGCGTCCAAACTCAGTGCGTCATTACATCACTCCGGGACCGTCCTGGGTTGCGGACGCGCGTCCAGCTCATTCCTCCGGACGCCTGCCCTTGCGCACCTGGTCCCGCAGTGCCCCCTGGACGGCCTGCGACACCCAGGAGTTCAGCGACATCCCGTTCTGGGATGCGGCCTCCTCCGCGCGTGACTTCATCTGATCCACCAGGCGCAGGGTCACCCGGGAGATGTCACCTGTGACGTCATCAACGGCGTCATTGATGTAGTCGCTCGTCGTGCTCTCGCCGCGCGGCCCGGATCCGGGCCGCGCACGGCGAGCCACCTCGACATGCGTTCGATCGCCGTCGAGTCGCACGTGCACCGTCCGGTCGCCGAGCGCGGTCGACACCTCCGCCGCCAGGTCGGAGAGCGCGGACAGCAGCATCAATCGCGCCGAGTTCTCGGCCGCGACGGCCAGCGCCTCGGCGATTCGCTTGGTGTTCTCGTCGCCGAGGGCGGCCGCCGCGATCAGGTCGTCGCGCAGGGTGGTGGTGTACTCCGACAGTTCCATGACGTCATTGTGACGTCATAATTGACGTCGGTCAAGGTGCCGTGGCGTCAGGCGAGCAGCTTCGCCTTCAGTGCGGCGATGTCGGCGTCGGTCAGGCCGAGGCCCTGGTGCACGTAGTTGTCGAAGCTGCTGTAGCGCTCGTCGGCGGTGGCGAAGGCGTTGTCGAGCCATTCCTGCTTGACGCCGTCGAGCATCGCGGTGGGGCTGGTTGCGTCGACCCCGCGGTAGACGTTGCTGAGCATGAAGTCGGCGTTCACCGTCGCGCGGTCGACACCGAGGATCGTCAGCAGCACCGCCGCGGTCCAGCCGGTCCTGTCCTTGCCCGCGCTGCAGTGGAAGAGCACCGAGCCGTCGGTGTCGCGGATGTCGCGGAGCACGGCGGCGAAGGCCTCGTTGGCGCCGGGGCCGGTGATGAAGGCGCGGTACGCCGAGTTCAGGTCGACCAGCGTGGTGACGGGTGAGGCGCCGAGCACGTCGTACCAGTTGGCCTTGGCGCCCGCGGGCACGAGGTCGGGCTGCAGGGCCCGCTCGTAGACGGTGCGCAGGTCGTCGACGGCCTTGACGTTGCGGCCCTCGAGCTTGGTGAGGTCGGCGGGGGACAGCTTGTTCAGCGCATCGGTGCGGAAGACGAGCCCGGTCTTGACCGTGCGGCCGTCGACGGTGGTGTATCCGCCGACGTCGCGGGCGTTCTTGGCGCCGTCGAGGTGCAGGGACCGGTCGAAGGTGGGCTGCTCGACAGCGGCCGGCGCCGAGGCGAGGGCGGTGCCTGCGGCGGAACCGACGAAGATCGAGGTTCCGACGGCGAGGGCGGCGACCGCGCGCAGGACGCGGGCGCGGTTCATGGTGAGGGCCACGAGGTGTCTCCATCAGGGGTGGGCGCGGATCACGGAGCGGTGATCCAAGACGTTCGGACACTGGAGTTGGTACACCGTTCAGGTGAACGCGAGGAGTCGCGCCGATAGGGTGCGGTGATTCGGCGAGCAGGACTCAGCAGGGCGAGCAGGACCAGGAAGGAACGCAGTGCGGCAAGCGGTGTCTCTGAAAGTGCAACTCATCGCGAAGACGGAGTTCGCCCCACCGGCGGACGTGCCGTGGGAGACCGATGCCGACGGCGGCGAGGCGCTCGTCGAGTTCGCCGGTCGGGCCTGCTATCAGAGTTGGTCGAAGCCGAACCCGCGAACCGCGACCAACGCCGGCTACCTGCGTCACCTGCTCGAGGTCGGGCACCTGTCGGTCCTCGAACACGGCAGCGTGAGCTTCTACGTCACGGGGATCTCGCGGTCCTGCACGCACGAGCTGATCCGGCATCGGCACCTGTCGTACTCGCAGCTCTCGCAGCGATCGGTCACCGAGCGGGACGCCAATGTCGTGGTGCCACCCGCCGTGGTCGGCGACCCCGAGCTCGAAGCGCTGTTCATCGCGGCGACCGATGCCAGCCGCGCCGCCTACGTGGAACTGCTCGAGGCGCTCGAGGCCAAGCTCGCGCACGTCCCGAACGGGTCCCTGCGGGCGCGCCAGGCTCGGCAGGCGGCGAGGTCCGTGCTGCCCAATGCGACCGAGACCCGGGTGGTCGTCACCGGCAACTACCGCGCCTGGCGGCATTTCATCGCGATGCGTGCCTCCGAGCATGCCGACGTGGAGATTCGCAGCCTGGCAATCGAATGCCTTCGTCAGCTCACGGAGGCAGCGCCGAATGTGTTCGGAGACTTCGAGATCGCGACACTGCCGGACGGCACCGAGGTCGCGGTGAGCGAGTTCGACAACCGCGACTGAGCGGGGCGATTCGGCACGGGCACTGCGGTGTTCAATCTTCACCTGCCCACCGGGTAACCTTCTGACCATGACCAACGGTGAATCCGCCCCCGTCGAGCATCCGTTCGGCACCATCCTGACCGCGATGGTGACCCCGTTTACCGGCGACGGGAAGCTGGACGTCGATGCGGGCGTTCGGCTGGCGACGCACCTCGTCGACGGCGGCTGCGACGGGTTGGTGCTCGCGGGCACCACCGGTGAATCTCCCACCACCACGGAGAACGAGAAGCTCGAGCTGATGCGCGCGGTCATCGACGCCGTCGGCAGCCGGGCCCGGATCATCGCGGGCGCGGGCAGCAACGACACCGCACACAGCGTCGAGCTGGCGCGTGACGCCGCTCGGGCGGGTGCGCACGGACTGCTCGTCGTCACCCCGTACTACTCGAAGCCGCCGCAGGCAGGCCTGCTGGCGCATTTCACCGCGGTCGCCGACGCGACGGACCTGCCCGTGATGCTGTACGACATCCCGCCGCGCTCGGTGGTGCCGATCGAGACAGAGACGATCTACCGGCTCGCCGAGCACCCGAGGATCCTGGCGGTCAAGGACGCGAAGGGCGACCTGAACGCGGGCGCGGAGCTGATCGCGAACACGGACCTGCAGTTCTTCTCCGGCGACGACCCGCTGAACCTGCCGTGGCTCTCCGTAGGAGCCACCGGTTTCGTCAGCGTGATCGGTCACCTCGTCCCTGGGCGCCTGCGCGAGCTGCGTGATGCGTTCCTGGCGGGCGACAACGACCGCGCCCGCGAGATCAACGTGAGCCTGCTCCCGCTGATCCGTTCGCTCGGCATGCTCGGTGGCGTCTCGGCCTCGAAGGCCGGGCTGCGACTGCAGGGCATCGACGTCGGTGACCCACGATTGCCACAGGTGCCGCCAAGCCCGGAACAGGTCGAGGTCCTCGCGGCCGACCTGCGCGCGGCAGGGGTGCTGTCATGACCCGCCCGCCGCGTCGTCGCAGCGCCAGCCGTCAGGCCGGCCCCCGGCCCCCGCCGCGGCTCCCGAGGCAGCCCCGAAGCAGCAGGCGCCCGCCCCGCAGCAGCAGCAGGCACCCGCGCCGGCCGCCGAACAGCCGCAGCAGCAGGCACCGGCCGAGTCGGCACCGGCGGCGCAGGAGCAGGCACCCAAGCGTCGCCGCGGTGGCGCGAAGTCCCAGGGCGGCGCCGCCGCCAAGTCGCAGGGTGGCAACGCCCCCAAGTCCCGTTCGCAGGGCGGTTCGGGACGTCCGCAGCGGCAGCCCAAGAACGCGGGCGGCGCGCAGCGCCCGGACGGCCGTGTCGGGGTCGACCCGACCGAACGGCTCGGCCTCCCGCCGAAGGCGCCCCGTAACGGCCTGCGGGTCGTCGCGCTCGGCGGCATCGGTGAGATCGGCCGCAACATGACGGTCTTCGAGCACAAGGGCAAGATCCTCATCGTCGACTGCGGCGTCCTCTTCCCCGAGGACCAGCAGCCCGGCGTCGACCTGATCCTCCCGGACTTCGCGTACATCGAGGACCGGATGGCGGACGTCGAGGCCGTGGTGCTCACGCACGGTCACGAGGACCACATCGGCGCGATCCCGTTCCTGCTGCGCCTGCGCCCGGACCTGCCGGTCATCGGCTCGAAGTTCACCCTCGCGCTGGTCGCCGCCAAGTGCCGCGAGCACCGGCAGCGGCCGAACCTGATCGAGGTCATCGAGGGTCAGCGCACCACGCACGGCCCGTTCGAGTGCGAGTACTTCGCCGTCAACCACTCGATTCCGGACGCCATCGCCATCGCGATCCGCACCGACGCAGGCGTCGTGCTGCACACCGGCGACATCAAGCTGGACCAGCTGCCGCTCGACGGCCGCCTGACCGACCTCGCGGGCTTCTCGCGGCTCGGCGACGAGGGCGTCGACCTGTTCCTGGTGGACTCCACCAACGCCGAGGTGCCCGGCTTCGTCACTCCCGAGCGGGAGATCGGCGGCGTCCTGGACAACGTCATCGGCAAGGCCAAGCAGCGCGTCATCGTCGCGTCGTTCGCCAGCCACGTGCACCGCATCCAGCAGGTGGTGGACGTCGCGGTGCGGTACAACCGCCGGATCGCATTCGTCGGCCGGTCCATGGTCCGCAACATGCAGATCGCCCAGGACCTCGGTTATCTGTCCGTTCCCGACGGGGTCGTCGTCGACGTCGACACCGCGGCGAACCTGCCCGACGACCGGCTGGTGCTCATTTCCACCGGCTCGCAGGGCGAACCGCTCTCCGCGCTGTCCCGGATGGCCCGCGGCGAGCACCGGCAGATCAACGTCCGCGCGAACGACCTCGTGGTCCTCGCGTCCTCGCTGATCCCCGGCAACGAGAACTCGGTGTTCGCGGTGGTCAACGGCCTCGCCAAGCGCGGCGCCACCGTCGTCACCCAGCAGAGCGCGAAGGTGCACGTCTCCGGTCACGCCTCGGCGGGCGAGCTGCTGTATCTGTACAACGCGGTGCGGCCGACCAACGCGATGCCCGTGCACGGCGAGTGGCGGCACCTGCGGGCCAACGCGGCGCTGGCCAAGGCCACCGGTGTCCCGGAGGAGCGCATCGTGCTCGCCGAGGACGGCGTCGTGGTGGACATGGTCGACGGACTCGCGGAGATCGTTGGCCGGGTCCCGGTCGGCATGGTCTACGTGGACGGGAACTCCGTCGGCGACGTCGGCGACTCGACCCTCTCGGACCGGCTGGTGCTCGGCGAGGGTGGATTCATCTCGATCTCGCTGGCCGTGGACACGCACACCGGCAAGGCCGTCAGCACCCCCGAGGTGCACGGGCGCGGCTTCTCCGACGACCCGGCGGCGCTCAAGGAGGCCGCGGTGCTCGTCGAGGCGGAGCTCGCCCGACTCGCGGCCGAGGGCATCACCGACACCCATCGGATCGCACAGGCGGTTCGGCGCGTTGTCGGTCGCTGGGTGGCGGACAAGTACCGGCGTCGGCCGATGATCGTGCCGACCGTCATCGGCGTTTAGCCCGCCGCGCCACCACACCTCGTGACGGCCGGCCCGGTTCGATCACTGGGCCGGCCCGCGCGGGGCGTCAGAACAGTAGTCGCCACAGTCCGATCAGGCCGACGACGACGATGACGGCGCGGAGCGCCGTCGGGGACAGGTGTCGGCCGTACCTGGCGCCGACGGCTCCACCGATGAGCGATCCGACGGCGATGAGTCCCGCTGCGGCCCAACTGATCCGGTCGAAGGCCACCAGGGTGTACGCGGTGGCGGCGACGACGTTGACCAGCAGCGAGAGCAGGTTCTTCGCGGCGTTCATCCGTTGCATCGACTCCGGCAGCAGGGCGCCCATCACGCCAACCAGCAGGATTCCCTGTGCGGCCGTGAAGTAGCCGCCGTACACCCCGACCGCGAAGGTGCCCGCGGTCAGCGCAGCCATCCGACCAGGCCCGACGTGCTCGGCGTTCCGGCCCTGCGCCTCCGCGCGCTCGCGGGCCCAGGTCTGGATCCGTGGACCGGCGACCACCAGGATAAGTGCGAGTGCCAACAGCACCGGCACGATCGTGACGAACGCCTTCTCGGGCAGGTGTAGCAGCAGCCAGGCGCCGAGGCCCGCTCCCGCCAGCGATGCCGGGATCTGCCAGCGCAGCCGGTCCCACTGGCCACGGAGTTCGCGGCGGTATCCCCAGGTACTCGACACGCCACCAGCAACGAGGCCGACCGCATTCGACATCGTCGCGACCACAGGCGGATAGCCGAACGCGACCAGGGTGGGAAAGGTGATCAGGGTTCCCGAGCCGACGAGGGCGTTGATCGCGCCCGCGCCGAATCCGGCGAGGGCGATGACGATCATCTCGGTGATGGGCACCGGAGGGACGGTACTGGGTGCGTGTCAGCGCGCGGACGGGCCCGCGCGGCAGTAGCGTTGCGGGCATGAAGCTGGCCCATGACGAGCGTCTCGCGCTCGTGGTCACGATGGCCGAGTTCGGGCCCGACGCGCCAACGCTGTGCGGCGAGTGGACCGTCCGGGATCTGGCTGCCCACCTGGTGCTCCGCGAACGACGCCCCGACGCGGCCGCGGGCATCATGGTCTCCGCCCTGTCCGGGTACACCGAGCGGGTGCAGGCGTCGATCGCCAGCGGATCCTTCGAGGACCTGCTCGAGCAGATCAGGACGGGCCCGCCAGTGTGGTCGCTGATGCGGCCCTTCGACGAGCAGCTGAACATGGCCGAGATGTTCGTCCACCACGAGGACGTGCGGCGCGGTGGTCCGGACTGGGAGCCCCGGACCCTCGATCCGGCCTGGTCGGGTCCGCTGTGGACGCTGGCCCGGCGGATGGGCAGGCGCGCTTATCGAGGGGCGTCCTGCTCGGTCGTGCTGGAGCGCCCGGACGGAGGACGGGCCACGGTGCGCAGCGCGGGCGGCGAGACGGTGGTGCTGCGCGGCGACCCCGCGGAACTCGCCCTGCACGCCTTCGGGCGCGACGCGGTCCGACTCGAGGCCACCGGCTCCGATCAGGCCGTCCGGGGTGTGATGTCGCTCGATCGCGGCATCTAGAAGCCCTGTTGCGGGTGTTGCGGATGGTCCTGATGGGGCCTCAGCGACTAACCTGACGTGCATGGCAGGTAAGACCGGGACCAGAACTACCAAGAGCGCGTCATCCTCGCCGCGGTCCTCCGCGAACTCGGGATCGTCGGCGTCGGGTGGTTCGAAGGCGCGGTCGGGCGGCCGGACCACCAAGACGGTGACCACCCCGCGCAAGCCGACGGCGCCGCGCAGCAACGCACAGGCGGCGAGGCGCAAGCCGGCCGCGAAGGCGCCGGTGAGCCCGCTCAAGGCCGCAGGGCGAGGGTTGGGCCGCGGCTGGGCCTTGATGGCGCGCGGCGTCGGCGCGACGACGAGGACGGTCAGCAAGGCCGCCGACATCGAGCCGGGACACCGCAGGGACGGAATCGCGCTCGGCCTCGTCGCGGGCAGCGTGATCGTCGCGGCCGCCATGTGGTTCGCCGCCGGTGGCCCGGTCGGGGACTGGATCGAGACCGGGGTGCGGGCGCTGTTCGGTGGCGCGGGCGCGGTCCTGCCGATCATCGCGGGCGCGATCGCGGTGGTGCTGATGCGTTCGGAACCGCACCCGGAGGTCCGGCCACGGTTGATCCTCGGTTCGCTGCTGATCGGCTTGCCCGCGCTTGGGGTGTGGCACGTCATCAGCGGGGCGCCCGTCGATGCGGAGGGCAGGGCCGGGGCGGCGGGGTTCCTCGGGTACGTCATCGGTGGACCGCTGACCGACGGCCTCACCATGTGGCTCTCGATCCCGCTGCTGATCCTGGCGATGGGGTTCGGGGTCCTGCTGGTCACCGGCACCACCGTCCGTGAGGTGCCGGAACGGCTGAGGGCGCTGTTCGGCGTGCACGGTCACGCCGACGAGTACGAGCCGTACGACCCGGAGGACGGCTACGACCACGACGAGCAGGGGTACGACGACCTCGAGGACCTGCGAAACCTGCGTCCGGCGCGCCGATCACGTCGGTCGAGCCAGGACCCGTCTGACTTCGACCCGACCCTGTTCGACGCCGACGGCTACCCGGTGGACGAGCGGGTGGGGCCCGCCGCGAACTATCCGGTCGAGGAGACCGCGAACGAGGCGGTCACCGAGGTCATCGCGGCGCCGCCCGCCGCGCCTGCGCCCCCTGCCCGACCGCGACCGAAGCCGAAGCCGACCCCCGCCCCGGCCGCGGCCGAGGACACGACGCCCGCGATGCTGATCCCGGACCGTGTCATCGAGGGCGATTACACGTTGCCGCCGACGTCGCTGCTGATCGAGGGCGATCCGCCGAAGACCCGCAGCTCGGCCAACGACACCATGATCGAGGCCATCACCGAGGTGCTCGAGCAGTTCAAGATCGACGCCGCGGTCACGGGTTTCACCCGCGGACCGACGGTCACCCGATACGAGGTGGAGCTCGGCCCCGGCGTCAAGGTCGAGAAGATCACCGCCCTGGCCCGCAACATCGCGTATGCCGTTGCGACCGACAACGTCCGGTTGCTTGCGCCGATCCCCGGCAAGTCCGCGGTGGGCATCGAGGTACCGAACTCGGACCGGGAGATGGTGCGCCTGGCGGACGTGCTGTCGGCGCCGTCGACCCGGAAGGATCACCACCCGTTGGTGATCGGTCTCGGCAAGGACATCGAGGGCAATTTCGTCAGCGCCAACCTGGCGAAGATGCCGCACCTGCTGGTGGCGGGTTCGACGGGCTCCGGTAAGTCCAGCTTCGTGAACTCCATGCTGGTCTCCCTGCTCGCCAGGGCCACCCCGGACGAGGTGCGGATGATCCTGATCGACCCGAAGATGGTCGAACTGACCCCGTACGAGGGCATCCCGCACCTGATCACGCCGATCATCACCCAGCCGAAGAAGGCGGCGGCCGCGCTGGCGTGGCTGGTCGAGGAGATGGAGCAGCGCTACCAGGACATGCAGGCCAACAAGGTCCGGCACGTCGACGACTTCAACAAGAAGGTCCGCTCCGGGGAGATCACCGCACCGCTCGGCAGCGAGCGCGTGTACCGGCCGTACCCGTACATCCTGGCCATCGTCGACGAGCTGGCGGACCTGATGATGACCGCGCCGAGGGACGTGGAGGAGGCGATCGTCCGGATCACGCAGAAGGCGCGCGCTGCGGGCATCCATCTGGTGCTCGCCACCCAGCGCCCGTCGGTGGACGTGGTCACCGGACTGATCAAGACGAACGTGCCCTCCCGCCTTGCGTTCGCGACATCCTCGCTCACGGACTCGCGGGTCATCCTCGACCAGCCGGGCGCAGAGAAGCTGATCGGTATGGGCGACGCGCTGTTCCTGCCGATGGGGGCAGGCAAGCCGACTCGTCTGCAGGGCGCCTTCATCACCGACGAAGAGATCTCCGCGATCGTCGACTTCTCCAAGAATCAGGCCGAGCCCGAGTACACCGAGGGCGTCACGGCCTCGAAGGCGGCGGACAAGAAGGACGTCGATCCCGACATCGGCGACGACATGGACGTGCTGCTGCAGGCCGTCGAGCTGGTGGTCACCAGCCAGTTCGGGTCGACCTCCATGCTGCAGCGCAAGCTCCGGGTCGGCTTCGCCAAGGCGGGTCGACTGATGGACCTGATGGAGACCAGGGGAGTGGTCGGCCCCAGCGAGGGCTCCAAGGCACGCGACGTGCTGATCAAGCCGGACGAGCTGGACGGGCTGCTGTGGTCGATCCGTGGTGGGGACCCGGAGTCCGAGCCGGAGGACTGAGTCGGGCCAGCGCCTGACCGGCGGGCGGGCCGTGTTGTGGTTGAATGAACGGGCCTTGGAGGGGAGTATCCCCCATTCCTGTGGCAACCTCGTCAGCACGAGCGGCACCATTGCCGCTCCGGGGTTGCCGGTCGACTGCACCGTCGGCGGGAGAGACCTCCGGTGCCCTACCTATCGGCAACCGGAGGTCGTTGGCTGATGCATGTCACACCGCTCATCTGGATCGTCACCATCTTGGTGATCCTGGGGCTCTTCGTATTCGACTTCTTCGCGCACGTGCGCACCCCCCACGAGCCCACCTTCCGCGAATCCGCCTTCTGGTCGGCCGTCTACATCGGTATCGCGATCCTGTTCGGCTTCGTGATCATCTGGGGCTGGGGCGGCACCTACGGCGGTGAGTATTTCGCCGGGTACGTCACCGAGAAGGCCCTCTCGGTCGACAACCTGTTCGTGTTCGTCATCATCATGTCGACCTTCGCGATTCCCCGTCAGTACCAGCAGAAGGTGCTGTTGATCGGCATCGTGATGGCCCTGGTGATGCGCGGCGCCTTCATCGCCGTCGGCGCCGCGGCGATCAACGCGTACAGCTGGGTCTTCTACCTGTTCGGCATTTTCCTCGTCTACACCGCGTACAAGCTGATCCGCGAGGCCGGTCACGAGGCGGAGGTCGAGGAGGAACGCGAGAGCAAGATCATCGCGATGGCCAAGCGCTTCCTGCCGACTACCGAGGAGTTCGACGGCGACCGGCTGACCACCAAGATCGACGGCAAGCGTCTGGTCACGCCGCTGTTCCTGGCTCTCGTCGCGATCGGGTTCACCGACATCCTGTTCGCGCTCGATTCCATCCCGGCGATCTACGGCCTCACCAAGGAGCCGTACATCGTGTTCACCGCGAACGCGTTCGCGCTGATGGGCCTGCGGCAGCTGTACTTCCTGATCGGCGGGCTGCTCGAGCGGCTCGTGTACCTGTCCTATGGCCTCTCGATCATCCTCGCGTTCATCGGCGTGAAGCTGGTGCTGCACGCGCTGCACGAGAACACCCTGCCGTTCATCAACGGCGGCGAGCCCGTGAGCGTCCCCGTGATCTCCACGGGATTCTCGCTGCTCGTGATCCTCGGTGTGCTGGTGGTGACCGCGGTGGCGAGCCTGCTCAAGACCCGCAACACCGCCGCCAAGTAAGGCCGAGCAATACGCTGACGCCGCGGTGGTGCGGTCACGGAACCCAAGGGCTCGTGACCGCACCACCGCGGCGCAGCCGCATCAGGAGAAGGCGCCCATCACCGGCGTCCATTCGGTGAACCGTGCGGCCTCGACGAGGCCGGCCTTGGCGAAGGGGTCGTTCGTGAAGAGCGAGCGCACGGCCGCGACGTCCTCGGCCGTCGCCAGGATCAGTGCGCCGCTGCCGTCCGCGAACGGTCCCGTTGTCAGCACGGCGCCGCGCTCGACCAGTCCGGACAGCCACGCGCGGTGGTCGGGCCGGATCTCGTCCCTTGCGGCGGCGGTTGCCTCGCTGTAGGTGTACTCGACGGCGACGATGGGCATGGGGGCTCGCTTTCGGGAGGGGGTGGGCGGGTTCTAGAGGGTGAGGAGCATGCGGGTGTTGCCGAGCGTGTTCGGCTTCACGTAGCTCAGGTCGAGGAACTCCGCCACGCCGGTGTCGTAGGACCGGCACATCTCGCCGAACACCTCCGCGGTCACCGGGGTCCCCTCGATCTCGACGAAACCGTGCTTGCCGAAGAAGTCGACCTCGAAGGTGAGCACGAACACCCGCCCGAGTTCGAGCTCGCGCGCGACCTGGACGAGCTGCGCGACCACGAGGTGCCCGATACCGCGGCCCTTGACCTTCGGGTCGACGGCGACCGTGCGTACCTCGCCGAGGTCGGCCCACAGGACATGCAGTGCGCCACAACCGATCACCTCGCCGTCGAGTTCGACGATCCAGAACTCCTGAACGGCCTCGTAGAGGGTCACCAGGTTCTTCTCGAGCAGGATCCGGCCCGCGTAGATGTCGATCAGGCGCTTGATCTGCGGCACGTCGGAGGTTCGTGCGCGGCGGACGGTCGGAGCGTCCGGATCGGAGGTCATGGGCCCAGAGGTCATGTGGTGAAGAGTAGTCATGGAGCCAACCGATATTCTTAGCCATGTGCCCGCCCGATTGGACAGCGTCCGCGACGAAACCCTCTTCTACGGGGTGGCGTCTCGCGCTGCGTGGGTGGCGTCCCGGTGACCGCGCAGTCGCACGACGAGATGGCGTCCGGCGGGCACAAGGACGCCGGGACTGAGGTGGCACCGATCTCCGGCGGCGTGCCGCACGAGAAGCCGGTGCCCGTGGTCAACATCGCCAACATCCTCACGGTGCTCCGCATCTTCCTGGTCCCTGTCTTCCTGGTCACGCTGTTCATGGACGGCGGGCACTCGACCTTCTGGCGGATCATCGCCACGATCGTCTTCGCGGTCGCCGCGATCACGGACCGGATCGACGGCCAGCTCGCGCGGAAGTACGGACTGGTCACCGACTTCGGCAAGCTGGCCGATCCGATCGCCGACAAGGCCCTGATCGGTGCCGCTCTGGTGGGGCTGTCGGTGCTCGGCGATCTCAGCTGGTGGGTCACGGCGATCATCGCTGCCCGCGAACTCGGGATCACCCTGATGCGTTTCGCGGTCCTGCGGCACGGAGTGATCCCCGCTGGACGGGGCGGCAAGCTCAAGACGCTCGTGCAATCCCTGGCCATCGGCATGTACCTGCTGCCGCTGCCCTCCGGTTGGGCGGCGGTGAGCGCGATCGCGATGGGCCTGGCGGTCTTCCTCACGGTCGTGACCGGACTGGACTACGTGATCCAGGCGGTTCGCCTCAGGGCAGGCGTGCACCCGCACGAACCCGGGCAATGACCGACCCCCTGGTCGCCGGGACCGAGGCGGCTGACCTGGTGTCCGCTCTCACCTCGCGGGGGCAGACGGTCGCCACCGCGGAGTCGCTCACCGCGGGTCTGCTCGCGGCCACGATCGCCGGGGTTCCGGGCGCGAGCCTGGTGCTGCGCGGCGGACTGGTGGTGTACGCAACGGATCTCAAAACCGGCCTCGCTGGAGTCGATCCCGTGGTGCTGGCCTCGGATGGTCCGGTCGCCGCGAGCACGGCCAGGGCGCTGGCGGTGGGCGCGCAGGCACGGTGCGGGGCCGACTGGGGTGTGGGATTGACCGGTGTGGCGGGGCCAGACCCGCAGGATGGCCAGCCGGTCGGCACGGTCTACCTCGGTATCGCCGGGCCCGACGGGGTCTCGGCGGAGCGGCTCGAACTCGCCGGTGACCGCTGGGCGATTCGTAGCGGCGCGGTCCGATCGGCCGTGTCGACACTCCTAGTCCGCATGCGCGCGGCCGCGGCGGGATAGGCTCGGTTTGCTCAAGCCGCGGCCACCGGGAACCATTTCGGAACCCTCGGGCGTTGAACAAGCTGTTGGGCGGAGATGAAGGAGGAGCCACATGGCGGTGCTGTTGCGTGAAGCAATCGGTGACAGTCTGCGGCGTGCGAGGGTCTCGCAGAGCCGAACCCTGCGTGAGGTCTCGGGCACCGCGCGGGTGAGCCTGGGCTATCTCTCCGAGGTGGAACGCGGGCGCAAGGAGGCCTCCAGCGAGCTGCTGGCGGCCATTTGCGATGCCCTCGAAGTGCCCCTGTCCGAGGTTCTGTACGACGTCAGCGAGTCGCTGTCGGACTCCGCAGCCGATCGGGGCGCCCCTGCGAACCCGAACGTGGCCCCCGCGAGCGCGACCCCCGGTGTGGCAGGCGGTTCGCCACGCATCGCCGAGGACACCCGCATGGTGATCCCGGCGCCGAACGCCACCGCGCTCGCCGCCGCATAAGTTCTTGACAATTGGGCCGTGGCGGGGATGCCAGCGGTCGTCCGAACCGATAGATTTGTGTGTGACCACCAGTGCTCGGCTGGTGGGTCCGACCAGCATGTAGGGCAGTGCCCGTGTTCCGGTGCGTGACGGTCGCGCATCGGGTCGCGCATCGCGCGGCGCATCAAATGGAGGCAGGATCAACCCATGGCTAATCCGTTCGTCAAGGCATGGAAGTACCTGATGGCGCTCTTCAATGCGAAGATCGACGAGAAGGCCGACCCGAAGGTTCAGATTCAGCAGGCGATCGAGGACGCGCAGCGTCAGCACCAGGCACTTTCCCAGCAGGCCGCGTCGGTGATCGGTAACCAGCGTCAGCTGGAGATGAAGCTCAGCCGCCAGCTCGACGAGGTGGAGAAGCTCAACGCCAATGCCCGTCAGGCGGTCACGCTTGCGGATCAGGCCGCCACCGCCGGTGACGTCGAGAAGGCCACCCAGTACACCAATGCCGCCGAGGCGTTCGCCGCGCAGCTCGTCACCGCCGAGCAGGGCGTCGAGGACCTCAAGGCGCTGCACGACCAGTCGCTGCAGGCCGCCACCCAGGCGAAGAAGGCCGTGGAGCAGAACGCGATGGCCCTGCAGGCCAAGGTCGCCGAGCGGACCAAGCTGCTCAGCCAGCTCGAGCAGGCCAAGATGCAGGAGAAGGTCAGCGACTCGCTGCGCTCGATGGACAGCACGCTCTCCGCACCGGGCAACACCCCGAACCTGGACGAGGTCCGCGACAAGATCGAGCGTCGCTACGCGGATGCGCTCGGTTCGGCCGAGCTGGCGCAGAACTCGGTGCAGGGTCGCATGATGGAGGTCCAGCAGGCCAGCGTCCAGATGGCAGGGCACAGCCGGCTCGAGCAGATCCGGGCCTCGATGAAGGGCGACGCGCTGCCCACCGGCGGCACGGCGACCCCCGCCGCGGCCCCCGCCACCCCGGCAGCCCCCGCCACCCCGGCGGCCAATCCCGATGCAGCGGGACCTGCCGCGCAGTAGTCGCGTGGTCCGATGAGGGTGAGATGACGAGTTCGAGGCGCGGCCGAGCGGGAAGTGATTCCCGTTCGGCCGCTGCCTTTTTCACCGCCGCGGCGAACGGTGCCTCCGGTGTGGTCGCGGCCACCGAGGCGGCCCGCACCATGAGCGGGACGGTGGCGTCGGCCGTGCGGAAATGGTCCGATCCCCGTGCGAAGTTGCTCCGCAGGCGGCGCCGCGCAAACCGGCGTCGGATGCGGTACGGCACCGTCTCGGGTGCCTCGGCGGTGGGCACGGTGGGTCTGGCCGCTGCGTCGGCGCCGGAATGGTCGCTGATCGTGGGCGGCGGCGCCACCGCGCTGTTCGCGGTTCCTGCGGTCGCCGCATGGCGAACCTACCGGCGGCTCAACGAGATTCCGTTGCCCGCGCGCGCCCCGGCGCGACGGGCACTGCCACCGGTCGGGTCGGCGGCACGCGAGCCGGTTGGTCGGCTGCTCGGCGCACAGACGGGTCTGCAGGAGCTGCTGGGGGTGCTCACCAGGTCCGCTGTGGTCGCGGAGGAGGACATCGAGCAGATCGGCGATACCGCGGCGTCGGCCGCCGAGGCGCTGTTCGCGGTGGCCGATGACGTCATCGCGATGGAACGCGCGGGTTCGACGACGGCGGGGCTGCAGCTCGGCGGCGCGATCGAGGCCACAGCTGCCCGCCTGTCGGCAGGCGTGGAGCAGTACGAGGAGCTCCTCGCCTCCGTGGCGAAGATGACGGTGCCCGCCACGGCCGATTCGCTCGGAGCCCTCGAAAGGCAGCGGTCCGAGATGCTTTCGGCGTCGGATCGCCTGGAGGGGTTGGCCGGGGCGCTCGAGGAGATCGAGGCGATCAGGCGCAGGCACCGCGCCTAATCGTCGACGCCGCGCGCGGCCAGTGCCTCGCCCATCGCGTCGGCGGTGCGCAACGCGCCCACCACGACCGGTACCGCGAGTGCGCGCAGCGAGAACCCAAGGCCCCTGGCCTTTCTCGCCTCCGTCACGTCGGAGACGAGGCCGCTGAGCAGGGGGATACACCGGATGGTCATGGCGAGGACGAGTCCCACCCGATCCGGGTTGACGCCGAACCGCCGCAACGGAGCCAGCATCCGCGCCACCGCGTCCAGCATGTCCATGACCTTGGTGGTCAGCGTGACCAGGGCGGCGAGCGCCACGGACAGCAGCAGCACCCCGCACACCACGAGCGCGCGCTGCCAACCGGTGAAGATCACCTGGAAGGCGCCGACGAAGAGGAGCATCCAGATGGCAGGTCGCAGCTGCCCGAGGGTGAGCCGCCATGGGATGCGCGCCGTCGCGAATCCCGCCGCCACCAGCAGCGCGGCGGGGATGAGTTGCCAGGGTGACCGCACCGCCGCTGCGAGCGCGATGAGCGCAACGACGAGGCCGGCGAGCTTGGCCCCTGCGGGCGCTCGATGCAGCAGTGAGGCGCCCGGGTGGTAGATGCCGAGCGTGGTCATCCGATCAGTCGCCGGTAGAAGCCGATCGCCTCGTCCGGGGCGCCGTCCGCGACCACCCGACCGGAGTCGATCACCAGAACCCGGTCGAAGTCGCCGAGCAGGTCGAGCTGGTGGGTCACCGCGACCACCTGCTGGGTCAGCGCGGCGAATGTCTCGGCCACCAATCGGGTGTTACGCAGGTCGAGCAGCGTGGTCGGCTCGTCGGCGACGATCAGCTCGGGGTCGGTGACCATGATCGCGGCGAGGGCGAGCAGCTGCTTCTGGCCCCCGGAGAGCAGATGCGTCGGATGCTCTGCGTGCCCGGCCAGTCCGAACGTCTCGAGCACCGTCGCGACCCGGGCGGCGCGATCGGCTGCGGGAATCGAGCTGCGGCGCAAGGAGAACGCGATGTCCTCCGCGACCGTCGGCATGATGATCTGGTGGTCGGGGTCGGTGAACACGAAGCCGACCTTGCGCCGCACCTTGCGGCCCTCGCGCGCGGTGTCGAGGCCGTCAACTGTGACCCGACCGCCACTCGGTGTCACCAGGCCGTTGATCATCCGGGCCAGGGTGGACTTACCGCTGCCGTTCGCGCCGATGACCCCGATCCGCGCCTCGGTGAGGACCAGATCGACATCCGAGAGCACGGCGCGCTCACCGTAGTGGTGAGCGACGGACTCGAAGCGGATCTCGGGCATCGACTAGACGGCGTCGGCGGGCGTGCGGGCGGGTGCCGCCGACGTCAGCAGCGCCGGGTAGGCGCGATGCACCTGGGCGGCCACGACCGCCGCGATGACGGCCTTGAGGAGGTCGCCGGGGACGAAGGTGCCGTTGGCGCTCAGCGCCTGCCAGAAGGTGAGGTCGCTGCGGAGCATCATGCCCGCGATGCCGAAGGCGTAGATCACCACGATCCCGCCGAGCACGTTGATGACGATGCCGATGAAGACGTTGTAGCGGGGCAGCATCTTGACCGTGAGCCAGCCGATCAGCGCAACCGCGGGAATCCAGCCGATGAGGAATCCACCGGTGACGCTGGAGAGGGAGGTGAGCGACGTCCGGCCGCCCGCGAGCACGGGCAGGGCCAGGCCGAGCACGATGACGGTGAGCACGGTCAGGACGCCCTTGCGGGGTCCCAGCAGCGCGCCCGCGACCATCACGCCCAGCGTCTGCAGCGTGATGGGGACGCCGGAGGAACCGATGGTGATCGTGCCGGGCAGCCCGAGGGCGATGATCAGGGCGGCGAACACCGCGACCTGGGCGAGGTCACGAGCGGTGTTGCGGGGGCGCCTGCGGTGCGTGTAGACACGAGCGGTCGAGCTCCTTGCGAGTACGGGGACAACCCGCTGAGCCTATGCCAGCGGTGAGGACCTGCGGTGGTTCACCCGGACCGCCGCGACCTCGGCACACTAAGGGATCACCCTGATCTTTCCCTGATCTTGCCTCTGAGCTGGTGCTTTTCTGATCGATCCCTGCCAGGCTGGACGCATCGGGCCGTCAAATGCGGCGGTCGGATCGAGTGAACGGAGACCCCGGTGTTCTGGAAGATCGTAGGTATTGTCGCTCTCGTCTGGATCGCGCTCGCCGTGGTCGGCGCGCTGGTCAAGGGGCTGTTCTGGGTTCTGGTCGTCGGTGCGGTGGTGTTCGGCCTGTACCTGCTCTTCAAGGCGATGTCCGACAGCGATGCGAAGGACGTCACCCGGCTCTAGCGCGGCGCCGCGCGGTACCGCTCGGGGCCGGGCATGCTGAGGCGCATGGAGCCGATTCCCGAGGACTGGAAGCGGGGCGTCGTCATCGTCGCCCACCCCGACGACATCGAGTACGGGGCCGCCGCGGCGGTGGCCCGCTGGACCGGACAGGGTAAGGACATCCGGTATGTCCTCGCGACCAGCGGCGAGGCGGGCATCGCGGGCCTGCCGCCCGCCGAGTGCGGGCCGCTGCGCGAGGAGGAGGAACGCCGCTCGGCGGCAGTCGTCGGTGTCAGTGAGGTCGAATTCCTGGGTCACCGGGACGGCACGCTCCAGGAGGGGCTGGACCTTCGACGCGATCTGGCGGCGGCGATCCGGCGGCATCGGCCCGAGTTCGTGCTCACCATGAACTATCGCGAGACCTGGGGGCCGGGCTTCCTCAACAGCGCCGACCATCGGGCGCTCGGGCAGAGCGTGCTCGACGCGGTGTCCGACGCGGCCAACGAGTGGATCTTTCCCGAGCTCACCGAACTGCGGTGGTCGGGCGTGCGGTGGGTGGCGGTCAATGTCATGGTCGGGGCCACGCACGCCGTCGACGTCAGCGGCACGGTCGACACCGCGGTGGCGTCGCTCGCCGAACACAGCCGGTACCTGCAGGCGCTCAGCGACGTCCCGGTACTGGACCAGGCGCGGGCGCAGATCGAGATGGCGACAGGTCCGAGGGACGGTTTCGCGGCCGATCGTGCCGTCGGGTTCGAGCTGTACCAGTTCTGACGGCCTCGATGCGCTCGCCGAGGTGGAGGCGGAATGGACCGCCCACCTCGGCGAGCGCTACGACCGGACCGTCAGCGGACCGGCGCCCCGACGATGACGGATCCGGCGCCGGGAACCGCCTCGATGTCGATCGGCAGAGGGGCGACCCGCTCGCCGTCGGCGTATGCGGTGATGCCCGCCGCCTCGAGCCGCACCCGGCGGGACCGGAACGTCTGCACCTCGTCCAGGTCGACGTGGGTGCCCTTGTAGACCGTCGGGAACAGGCGCACCAGCCGCAACCGGCTCCCGGCCGCCACCACGGTGACGTCCAGCAGTCCGTCGGTGACCTCCGCGTTCGGGGTGATCAGCATGCCGCCGCCGTACGAGGTGCCGTTGCCGACCGTGACCATCGCCGCGTCCAGCTCGATCGTCTGGTCGTCGAGCACGATCCGGTAGGGGATCGGGCGCAGCTGCGCCAGCTCGACGAGCATCGCGACGTTGTAGCGCATCGGCCCGCGGGGCCACCGCAGCCGGTTCGCGCGGTCGGTGACCAGCGAGTCGAAGCCGCTGGAGAGCACGGTGCCGAACCAGCGGTCGCCGATCTTGCCGAGATCGATGGTCTCGGTGGTGCCGCGGGCGATGACATCGGCGGCGGCGGCCGGGTCGTCGACCGGGATGTGGAACAGCCGGGCGTGGTCGTTGCCGGTGCCGCCGGGGATGATGCCGAGCGGGATGCCGCTCTGGGCAAGGGCCTGCCAGGCGATGCTGATCAGCCCGTCGCCGCCGGCCGCGACCAACGCGTCGGTGCCGTCGGCAACCGCCTTCCGTGCCAGCTCGAGCGCCTCGGCCGCGGAGTCTCCCTCGATCTCGGTGACCTGGACGCCGAGCTCGCGGAGCCGGGCGATCGCGGCCGCGGCGGCCTCAGGGGCGTGGCCGTTGCCTGCGGCGGGGTTCGTCAGAACCGTGACTGATCTCATGGAATCAGCTTGCCAGGGTTGAGGATTCCGGTGGGATCAACGGCGTCCTTGACTGCCTGGAGCACCCGTCCGCCCAGCTCGCCGACCTCATTCGACATCCACGGACGGTGATCGCGCCCGACGGCGTGGTGGTGGGTGATGGTGGCGCCGACGGAGACGATCGCGTCGCCAGCGGCCTTCTTCGCCGCCGCCCACTGGGGCAGCGGATCGGCGGTCTGTGCGCAGACCACGGTGAAGTAGAGGGAGGCGCCGGTGGGGTAGGTGTGCGAGATGTGGCACATCACCAACGCCGGAGTGCCCTGTGCGGTCAGCGATTCGGTGAGCGCGGTGGTGACGGCGGTACGCAGGTTCGACAGGTTCGACCAGGTGGTGGCCGTCTCCAGTGTCTCCACGATGGCGCCCGCGTTGAGCAGCGCATCGCGCAGGTACGGCGCGTCGTAGCGGCCGTGCTCCCATGACCTGGCCGGCAGCTCGCCCAGGTCGGTACCGCCCGCGGCGGCGAGCAGCGCGCACGCCTCGGCGTGCCGGGACTCCACGTGCGCCGCGGTGCCCTCGAAGGTGGTGATCGCCAGGCAGCCCGCCGCGGGGCTCTCGCCGCCGACGTCGCCCGCCAGCGCCAGATTGAGGCCGGTCTCCGCCTCGTCGGACAGCCGCATCACGGTCGGGGTCGCGCCGGTCTGGATCACCGTGCGCAGCGCGGCCGCGCCGGTCTCGAAATCGGGGAACGACCAGGCCCGGTAGGCGGTGGTCTCGGGAATCGGGTGCACGCGAACGGCGACCTCGGTGATGATCCCGAACGCGCCCTCCGACCCGACGAACAGCTCGCGCAGGTCCGGTCCGGCGGCGGACGCGGGCGCCCGACCGAGGTCGAGGTCGCCGGTGGGGGTGGCGACCCGGATCCGCTGGACCATGTCGTCGAAGCGGCCGTAACCGGCGGAGGCCTGGCCGGAGGACCTGGTCGCGGCGAACCCGCCGATCGTGGCGAACTGGAAGCTCTGCGGGAAGTGTCCGAGCGAGAAGCCGTGTGTGCCGAGGAGCTGCTCGGCCTGCGGGCCGGTGACGCCGGCCTGCAGCGTCGCGATGCCGGACACGGTGTCGAGCTCGAGCAGGGCGTCCAGGCAGCGCAGGTCGAGAGCGATCACCTCGTGGAAACCGCCGCGCGCCGGGTCGACGCCGCCGACGACGCTGGTGCCGCCGCCGAAGGGCACCACCGCGATCGACTCGGCCGCGCAATACCGCAGCAGGGCGAGCACCTCGTCGTGCGAGCCGGGCAGGACCACCGCGTCGGGGGCATCCTGCGGCTCGGTGTCCTTGCGGCGCAACAGGTCCGGCGTGCTCTTGCCGCCTGCATGGCGGAGTCGCGTCGCGTCGTCGGTGCGCACGTGCTCGGAGCCGATCAGCTCGGCGAGGTCGGTGTGGTGGCCATCGGTCAGGTCGGTCGGGCGCAGCACCGCGGCCGACTCCTCGGGCGGCGGCGACTGCTCGGCGCTGACGCCGAGTGCGGAACGGAGCAGGGTGAGCACCTGCGGCGAGAGTTGCTTGCGGAACTCGGCGACTCCCCAGGCGTCCCACTCCATGGTGGGTGCCGCGGTGTCGGGGAACTGCGGAGTGGAGGCTGATTGCGGAGCTGCGGTGTCGGACATGCGTTACAGTGTTACATACGATGTCTATCCGTAACGCTGATCCGCAGACTGCAGCCGCAGCGCCCACCGTCGACGACCTCATTCTCGACGCAACCCGTGCCTGTGTGCTGGAGTTTGGCCTCAGGCGGACCACCCTGGCCGAGATCGCCCGTCGCGCGGGGGTGAGCCGACCCACCGTGTACCGCCGCTGGCCCGACACCAAGGCGGTCGTCGCGGACCTGCTGACCAGGGAGATCGAGCAGGCGCTGCCGGAGATGTCCGGGTCGGGGGTTGCGCGTGAGCAGTTGGTACGCGGCGTGGCGGAGACCGCTGAGACGGTGCGGACCCATCCGCTGTTCGTCAAGATCCTGCGCTCGGACCCGGAACTGCTCATCACCTACATCGTCGACCGGCTCGGGGCGAGCCAGCGGGCGATCGTCGAGACGCTCACCCCGGTCGTTCTTGTCGGCCAACACGACGGCTCGATCCGCGCGGGCGATGCCACCGGTATCGCCACCATGATCCTGCTGATGGCGCAGTCGGCCGTGCAGTCCGCCGGCATGGTCGCGGAGATCCTGCCGCCGAAGGCGCTGATCGCGGAGCTCACGCACGCGGTCGACGCGTACCTCAGACCACCCCTCACATAGGAGCAACGGTGAACCAGCAATCGAAGTCGGCGCTGAACGCGGACCGGCGCAGCCGGGAACTGTCCGGGCTCGGCGACGGGACCGCGGTGGACGTGCTCGTCGTCGGCGGCGGCATCACCGGTGTGGGTACCGCCCTCGATGCGGCCTCGCGCGGCCTGCGGGTGGTGCTCGTGGACAAGCACGACCTGGCGTTCGGGACGAGCCGGTGGAGCTCCAAGCTCGCCCACGGCGGGTTGCGCTACCTGGCGTCGGGAAATGTCGGCATCGCGCGGGAAAGCGCCGTCGAGCGCGGGATCCTGATGACGAGCACAGCGCCGCACCTGGTCCGGGCGATGCCGCAGCTCGTGCCGCTGCTGCCGTCGGTCGGGGCCTTCGAGAAGACCCTGGTGCGAACCGGATTCCTGGCGGGCGACGTGCTGCGGGCGACGGCCCGCACGTCGACGAAGGTGCTGCCGCGCTCGCGCCGGGTGTCCGCCGATCGCGCCGCGGAGCTCGCGCCCGCGGTCCGGCGGGACGGCCTGCGCGGTGGGCTGCTGGCGTTCGACGGTCAGCTGATCGACGATGCCAGGCTGGTGGTGGCCATCGCGCGCACCGCAGCGCAGCACGGTGCCACCGTACTGACCCGGGTGGGCGCGTACGACGTGACCGGTACCTCGGCGCGGCTGCGCGATGAGCAGACCGGCGAGGAACTGACGATCCGGGCGCGCGCGGTGGTGAACGCGGCGGGGGTCTGGGCCGGACAGGTCGATCCCGACATCCGTCTGAAGCCGAGCCGGGGCACTCACCTGGTGTTGCCTGCGCAGGCGCTGGGGAATCCCACCGCCGCGCTGACGGTGCCGATCCCTGGCGAGACCAACCGATTCGTGTTCGCGCTGCCCGCGCAGCTCGGGCGGGTCTACCTCGGCCTCACCGACGAGGCGATCGAGGGCGAGATCCCCGACGTGCCGCAGGCCGCGGACTTCGAGATCGACTTCCTGCTCGACACGGTGAACACCGCACTGGGGACGCCGCTGACCAGGGCGGACGTGCTGGCCACCTATTCGGGTCTGCGGCCGCTGCTCGACACCGGGGAGGGCTCCACCGCCGATCTCTCACGCAACCACGCGGTGCTCCGGTCGTCGAACGGCGTCATCAGCGTGGTCGGCGGCAAGCTGACCACCTATCGGAAGATGGCGCAGGACGCGGTCGACGCGGCCATCCGCGCGGGTGGTCTCGTGGCGGGACCGTGTGTGACCAAGAAGCTCCCGGTGGTCGGCGCGGGGCCGGTCACGGGCGACCTGCCCGCCTCGCTCGTCGCCCGCTACGGCAACGAGTCGGCGCAGGTGGCGGCGGCGGGCGAGCTCGCCCCGATCGCCGAGGGCATCGACGTCACGCACGCCGAGCTGGCCTTCGCGGTCAGCCACGAGGGGGCCCTCGACGTCGACGACCTGCTGGACCGGCGGACCCGGATCGGGCTGGTGCCCGCGGATCGCGAACGCGCGACGCAGGCGGCCGAGGCCGCGCTGAACGGCTGACGGGGCGGATCTACGGGTTTTTCCCCGACACCGGTAATTGAGGACCGTTTCTGACCGCAATTGCTCGTAGCGTCATCCCTACCAACAGACAAGGGAAGGCCGATCACATGAGCACCGTTCAGAACGCCGCCGCACAGGCCACCGTCACCGGAGAGCACGCCGACATCCTGGCGATGCTGGCCGACCAGCGCCAGACCTTCCTCATCACGTTTCGGGGACTCGACGACGCACAGGCGCGGACCCGGTCCACGGCGAGTGAACTCACCCTGATGGCCCTCGTCAAGCACGTGGCCGCCACGGAACGGCACTGGATCGAGACGCTGCTCGAGCCCGACGAGAACGCCGAGTTCGACATGGAGACCGCCACCGCGGCGTGGACCGTGGGCGAGGACGAGACCCTGGCCTCGCTGCTCGAGGACTACGCGGCGGTCGCGCGCGCGACGGAGGCCGCGGTGTCGGGGTTGCCGGACCTGGGCGTGCTCATCCCGATGCCGACCGCGCCGTGGGCCCCCGAGCGCGAGTGGTGGACGGCCCGAAAGATCCTGCTGCACATCCTCCGGGAGACCGCGCAGCACTCGGGTCACGCGGACATCATCCGCGAGTCGCTCGACGGCGGGAACACCACCATGCAGATGGGGGCCGACGCCGGCATGGAGTTCTAACGGGGAGGTCGCGCTCGGCGGCGACTCCGAAGTAGTCGCCGCCCTTGTGCTCCGCGTCGTGGGTGCCCCACCAGCGGACCCGGTCGACAGGCACCAACCGGGGGATGTGCTTGCGGCAGTGGATGTATGCCTCCTCGACGTGCACGAGAACCCAGCGCTCCGCGCGGCGGCCGCGTACCCGCTCCGTCGGGAGGTCCGGGTGCGCGCGGCGCACCTCGTCATCGGTGACGATCCGCGCCGTGCCGTTGACGTGCAGACCGATCAGATCGGTGACGAAATCCGCCATGAACAGCCCGATGTGCGGGTTCTCGACGATATTGCCCAGGCTGGCCATCACCCCGTTGCCCTGGTACTCGGGATATCCGATGAGGTCCGCGGCGAAGACCTGGACGAAACCCGGTGGGCCTGCCCGCAGCGACACGTCGCAGGTGCCGTCCGACGCGGCCGTGCCGATGAACACCAGGTCCATTCTCGCGATGAACTCGATCATCGCGGGGTTCAGGCGGGCGCACATCTGGCGGGCGTAGAAGCGGTCGGCGCGGAACGAGGTCGCCAACTCGTCCTGCATCTCCCGCTCGCCGTTGGTGCCGTTCGCCGGGAGTTCGGCGCTGGACATCGTGGTTCTCCTGGAGCCGAGGCATGTGGTGCGAAGCGATCACCCTCATGATCTGTCCGGCCAGGGTCCGCCACCACCGACCCTGGGGTGACGATCCGCCACCCTTGGGGTGGCCCGCCTCGATGCCGCGCGTGCCGGGCCCGCCGGGAGTAGCGTCGGAGTTCGTGAGCATTCGACTCGGATATCAGATGCCCAACTTCAGCTACTCGCGGTCGGTGCGGGAGCTGTTCCCCACCGTGATCGCCCAGGCCCGCGAGGCCGAGGCGGCCGGATTCGATACCGCATTCGTGATGGACCACTTCTATCAGCTGCCCGGCATCGGGGAGCCCGACGAACCGATGCTCGAGGCCTATACGGCGCTGGCCGGGCTCGCGGCGTCGACCCAGAGCATCCAGCTCTCGGCGCTCGTCACCGGCAACACCTACCGGAACCCGCCGATGCTCGCCAAGACGGTGACGACCCTGGACGTGGTCAGCGGCGGGCGGGCCGTGCTGGGCATCGGCGCCGGCTGGTTCGAGCTCGAACACCGCCAGTTCGGTTATGAGTTCGGCACTTTCACCGATCGCTTCGAGCGGCTAGGCGAGGCGTTGGAGATCATCGTGCCGATGCTGCGCGGTCAGCGTCCGACGTTCGAGGGCAAGTGGTACCGGACCGAGGGTGCGATCAACGAACCGCGGGTCCGCGACGATCTGCCCATCCTGATCGGCGGCAGCGGCGAGAAGAAGACCTTCGCGTACGCCGCCCGGTTCGCCGACCATCTCAATGTCATCTGCAACGCATCCGAGCTGCCCCGCAAACTCGACGCGCTCGAGGCGCGCTGCGCGGAGATCGGCCGGGACCGCAGCACGCTGGAGACGAGCTTCCTGGCGTTCGTGATGATCGACGAGGACGGCGATCGCGCCCGCCGGCTACAACGCGACTTCCTGCTCGCCCGCGGCATCGACCTGAGCGCGCTCGACGAGGACGGGCGCGCCGCCGCGACGGACCGGCAGTTCGTCGGCGATCCCGACGACGTGGCCGAGCAGATCGCGTCGCGGGTCCTCGATCGCGGGATCGACGGCGTCATCATCAATCTGGTCGCGAACGGTCACGAGCCGGGCATCGTCGAGCTGGCGGGCCGGACCCTGGGCGGGTTGGTGCGCCGCTAGGAGGAGGCGAGCGGGATGGAACGCAGGAGTGACGCGGCGCAGACCCGGCGGAGCGGGGATCGGCGTTCCGCGTTCGAGCGGTTCGTCGAGCAGGCCCAGCTCCGGGTCAGTCAGGCGCCCTTCTTCTTCGTGTGCGCCGGGTTGGTCGCACTCTGGCTGGTCAGCCTTCCGCTGTGGACCGACCTCAAGACGTGGCAGGTCGCCATCCATACCGTCGCGAGCGTCTTCACCCTGCTGTTGGTTGTGCTGCTGGAGAACGCGAGCCGCCGGGCCGACGAGGCCGCGCAGGAGA
Source organism: Rhodococcus sp. MTM3W5.2 (assembly GCF_001984015.1). Lineage (NCBI taxonomy): Bacteria > Bacillati > Actinomycetota > Actinomycetes > Mycobacteriales > Nocardiaceae > Rhodococcus > Rhodococcus sp. MTM3W5.2. The sequence continues at coordinate 2,358,685 of NZ_CP019572.1, forward strand.
AGCTCAACGTCATCGCCGAGGCGTTGGCCGCGCTGATGGATTCGTCGGCGGCGCACGACCCGGCGCTGCGCGAGGCGGCGGCACGGCTTCGCGACGCCGTCGGGCTCGAAGCACGTCACTGAGGTCGGGGCGCTCCGGCCGCTGTGGCACGCTGATCGGATGCGAGTCGCCGTCGTCGCCGGACCGGATCCGGGTCATGCCATTCCAGCCATTGCGCTCTGCCTGAGATTCATTGCGGCCGGTGACGATCCGGTTCTCTTCACCGGGGCCCGCTGGTTGGAGGCGGCGCGGGAGGCCGGCATCACCGCGCGCAAGCTAAAGGGCCTGGCGCCGCGGCCCGAGGACGACGACATGGACGCGGGCCAGCGCATCCACTCGCGGGCGGCGCACATCTCGACCGAGGTGTTGCCGGACCTGAGCGCCATGCTCCCGGACCTGGTGGTCTCCGACATCCTCACCGCGGGCGGCGGGATGGCGGCCGAACGCCTCGACGTGCCATGGGTGGAGTTGTCGCCGCACCCGCTGTACTCGGCCTCGAAGGGCTTGCCGCCCATCGGCAGCGGCCTCGCGCCGGGGGAGGGCCTGCGGGGCAAGGCCAGGGACGCGCTGATGCGCGCGGCCACCGCGCGTTCGATCCGGCAGGGCGCACGCCAGCGATCCGCCGCCCGGGTCGGCGTCGGGTTGCCCGCGACGGACCCCGGCCCGGTCGCCCGGCTGATCGCGACGCTGCCCGCGCTGGAGGTACCGCGGCCGGACTGGCCGGAGAACGCGCACGTGGTCGGCCCGCTGCTGTGGGAGCCGACCGCGGACCTGCTGACGCCGCCGCCGGGCGACGAGCCGCTGGTGATGATCGCGCCCTCCACCGCGTTCACCGGCGCCGAGGGCATGCTGGAGACGGCGCTGAAGGCGCTCGACGGCGCGGGCGTGCGGGTGGTCGCCTCGATGCTCGACGAGCCGCCGACCGACCTGCCGGACTGGGCCCGCGCGGGGCTGGGCAGGCAGGACGCGTTGCTCGCGCAGTCCGCCGCGGTCGTGTGCGGCGGCGGGCACGGCATGCTCGCCAAGACCCTGCTGGCCGGGGTCCCTGCGGTCACGGTGCCCGGTGGTGGGGACCAATGGGAACTGGCGAACCGCGCGTCCAGGCAGGGCAGCGCCGTTGTGGTGCGCCCGCTCGGGGTGGACGCCCTGCGCGAGGCCGTCCTGCGCGTGCTGTCCGAACCCGGGTTCGGTGCTGCCGCGGCGGGCGCGGCAGCAGGCCTGACGGAGGTGGCGGACCCGGTGGCGGTGTGCAGGGCGGCGGCCCGGTGACGATGCGCGCTACCGTTGCCGTGTGCGACTGACCGAGTTCAACGAGATGGTCCACGGGGAGTTCGGCCGACTGTACGGCGACTCGCTGCTGGTGGACCACGTCCTGATCAGCCTCGACGGCAAGACCGCGGCCGAGGCCATCGAGGCAGGTCGCGATCCCCGCGAGGTCTGGCGTGCGCTGTGTGCCGAGTTCGAGGTCCCGCGCGCCCGCTGGTGAAACCGGATCCGTCGATTGGTCCGGCGCCACGCCGCCGCGGATGTTGACTCGAACAGGTGTTCCCCTATGCTTGGGTGTGTTCGGTGATCGCCCGGATCGGCGACCTTGTTCCTGGACAAGTCGACTGATCACGAACTTGTCGGTACCCCGCTCTAACGTGACGGCATCGCTTGAAACAGATCGCTGATGAATCCCAGATCGCTGGACGAGTCGTTGACTTAAGGAGAACCGAAGATGGCACCACAGGCACACGATCGCGACAAGGCGCTCGAGCTCGCGCTGGCGCAGATCGACAAGAACTTCGGCAAGGGTTCGGTGATGCGCCTCGGGGACGAGTCTCGTCAGCCCATCGCGGTGATCCCGACCGGCTCGATCGCGCTGGATGTCGCCCTCGGCATCGGCGGTCTGCCGCGCGGTCGTGTGATCGAGATCTACGGTCCGGAATCCTCCGGTAAGACTACGGTCGCCCTGCACGCGGTCGCCAACGCGCAGGCCAACGGCGGAATCGCGGCCTTCATCGACGCCGAGCACGCGCTCGATCCGGACTACGCCAAGAAGCTCGGCGTCGACACCGATGCGCTGCTGGTCTCCCAGCCGGACACCGGTGAGCAGGCGCTGGAGATCACGGACATGCTGATCCGTTCCGGCGCGCTCGACATCCTGGTCGTCGACTCCGTGGCGGCGCTGGTGCCCCGCGCCGAGATCGAGGGCGAGATGGGCGACAGCCACGTCGGTCTGCAGGCCCGACTGATGAGCCAGGCGCTGCGCAAGATCACGGGCGCGATGAGCAACTCCGGCACCACCGTCATCTTCATCAACCAGCTGCGCGAGAAGATCGGTGTCATGTTCGGCTCGCCGGAGACCACCACCGGCGGTAAGGCGCTGAAGTTCTATGCGTCCGTCCGGATGGACATCCGGCGGATCGAGACGTTGAAGGACGGCTCCGATGCGGTCGGTAACCGCACCCGCATCAAGGTCGTCAAGAACAAGATGGCGCCGCCGTTCAAGCAGGCCGAGTTCGACATCCTCTACGGTCACGGGATCAGCAAGGAAGGCTCGCTGATCGACATGGGCGTCGAGCACGGCTTCATCAGGAAGTCGGGCTCCTGGTTCACCTACGAGGGCGACCAGTTGGGCCAGGGCAAGGAGAACGCCCGGAAGTTCCTGCTGGAGAACACCGACATCCGCGACGAGATCGAGAAGAAGATCAAGGAAAAGCTGGGCATCGGCGCCGACGTGACGGCGGACGCGGCGCCTGCTGCACCGGTCGACTTCTAGGACCACCGTGCGTTCCGGTGACGATGCCCCCGGACCCCCGCCGCTCAGGAGGCGCAGGCAAAGGATGCGTGCCTGCGCCTCCTGACGGATCGGGCGCGCAGCCGGGCGGAGCTGGCGAAGAAGCTCGCGGACAAGGGCTTCGACGAGGATGTCGCCGTGCGGGTGCTCGATCGGCTCACCGTGGTCGGTCTGATCGACGACGCGTCCTTCGCCGCCCAATGGGTGCACTCGCGGCACACCTACTCCGGCAAGGGGAAGCGCGCGCTGGCGATGGAACTGCGCACCAAGGGGGTCGCGCCGGAGATCGCCGCGCAGGCGCTGGACCAGATCGACGGTGACGACGAGCGTGCCCGCGCCATCGAACTGGTGCAGCGGAAGCTACGCACCATGTCCCTGGACTTCGAGGTGGACGGACCGGGCGGGCGCAGCAGCGAAAGGGACCGGGCCGTGCGCCGGCTGGTGTCCATGCTGGCCCGCCGCGGCTACCCGCAGTCGATGGCCTTCGATGTGGTGAAGAGCGAACTCGCGCAGGCCGGTTCGGATCTCGACGACTAGGTCTCCTAGCCGTCGATGTCGAGTGCCGTTCCGTACAGCCGATCTACCTTCAGCCGGATCACCACCCGGCGCTCGGCTACCAACTGCTCGAGGAACGCGTCTTCATCCTGCGGCCTCGCGGCCTCCGGAACCATCGCGAGCAGCTCTCGCCCGATCGCATCACCCGGCGTGGTCGTGATCTCGGAGACCTCGGCCTCGCCCTCGGCCACGGCGAACGACCATACGTCGCCCCAGGAACGTGCACGGCCGCGCGCGGATCACGCCGAAGCTGCGTGACCTTGATGCGGTCGGCAGTGGTGGAGAACCGCACTATGCGCGCTTCGGCATCCCAGTTGTAGAGCATGGTCGTGAGATGTGGATGGCCACTGCGCTTATTGGTGGCAAGGGTGCCGAACTGCTGAGTGCGCAGCAGATCGGAGAGTGCGTCGTCGGACAGGGTGCGGGGTGCTGGACCTTGAGCCATGACGTGATCAACTTCCGAATGCGCCTCGGCATTCCGCAAACCCCACCATCGGGAGCACCGACCAGAACCTCGGTGGTGCCTACTATGGGGGAGATCGGAGTACCTGCAGTTTCGACGCCGGACCATCCATCCCAGTGGGGATGTCCGGCCAACACTGTGAGGAGTCCTCATGACTCGAGAGGGAAGTATCCGGGTAGGCAACCGGACCGTCACCTATCTCGAAGCCGGTGACCCGGCCGACCCACTCGTCCTGCACAACCACGGGGGACCCTCGAGTCGACTCGAGGCCGAGCTGTTCGAGAAGTCCGCGAAGGCCAACGGATTGAGACTTGTGTGCGCGGATCGGCCGGGCATGGGCGGGTCAGATCCTCAGCCGGGCCGCACCTTCGAGGGCTGGACCGATGACCTGCTGCTACTGGCCGACTCTCTTGGCGCACACCGATTCGCGGTGACCGGCTGGTCCGAGGGTGGACCGTGGGCCCTTGCGGCCGCCGCGTACCTGGACCCGGCCCGCCTCGTCCACGTCTCCTGCATTGCAGGCGGGAACTACGGAACGTTCGGAGCGAACTGGGCCGCGAAGTATCTGAGCAGCGTGGACGCGCTTGGCGGTCGTCTGGCGCTGCACTTCCACCCCGGATTCACGCTCATGTACGAGCTGCTCGGTATGAGCGCCACCCACTTCGAGGATCGCTATGCGAAGGCGATCACCAAGTCGGTCAGCACCGCGGATCGGGAGGTGTTGGCCGACGAGGAGGTTCTGAGGCAGTTTCTCGGCGCGAGCCGGGAGTGCTTCCGGCACGGCGCGGACGGCCTCGTGGTGGACGCCACCATGCTCTACCAGGCCTGGCCCTTCGACATGACCCAGGTGACGCGACCGGTGCACTTCTGGCAGGGCAACGCTGACACCCTGGTGCCCGAGGTGATCAACAAGACGGTGGCGGACAAGACCCCGGGGGCGCTCTGGCATCCGATCAGCGGCGGTGGTCATTTCATCGCTGTCAGCCACGCGGACGACATTCTCGCGCTGGTGGCGAACGATCTTGCGCCGGAGTCGAACTGAACCAGTCTCACATTCGCCGGCTAGCTGCGAACCTCGGGTTCGTTGCCGGTCAGGTCCATCCCCGGTACAGCTGTGACCGGGACGGCGGTCGGGACCACGGCGGCGCGGCCCCGCCTGCCCGTGCGCAACCGCTTCTCGACCCGGGTGGCGAGCAGGGTCAGCGCCGAGTTCAGCGCGATCATGATCGCTGCCACCACCAGCAGCGCCGGTAGGTAGTTGCCGTAGAACGAGCCGAGCTGCTGCCCCGAGCGGACCACCTCGATGTAGCCGATGAGGTAACCGAGCGCGGAGTCCTTCAGCGCGACCACCATCTGGGAGATGAGCGCGGGCAGCATCGCTGTCACCGCCTGCGGCAACAGGATGGTCCGCATGATCATGCTCTTGCGCATGCCGAGCGCCTTCGCGGCCTCGGTCTGGCCCTTCGGGAGCGACTTGATGCCCGCGCGGACGATCTCGGCGATGACCGAGCCGTTGTAGAGCGTCAGTCCCGTGACCACGGCCGCCAACGCCAGGTACTTCGCCTTGAAGATCTGGTAGTCGGCGAACAACTGGTAGGCGAAGATCATCAGGATCAGCACCGGGATCGCGCGGAACAGCTCGACGAAGAAGCCTGCCAGGCTCCGGATCACCCGATGATCGGACAGTCGGGCGATGCCGAGCACCGCGCCGAGGATCAGCGCGAGCACGATCGAGAGGGCCGCGGCGATCAGGGTGCCTCGGATGCCGGGGATCAGATACGTCGTCCACGAGGTGGACTCGGTGAAGGGGCTCCACTTCTCGGAGGTGAGCTGGCCCTTCGAGTCCAGCGCGCGGTAGACGAGGTATCCGATGACACCGAGCGCCACCGCCACCGCCACCGACAGCAGTCGGTAGAGATTGCGTGCCTTCGGGCCGGGCACGTCGTAGAGGAGGGTCGGTTCGGCTCTCATCGGGCGACCTCCAGCCGCTTGCCCAGATAGCCGAAGAGCAGTCCCATCGGCAGTGTCAGGATCACGAACCCGAGGGCAAAGATGCCGCCGACCACGAAGATCGCGGCCTCGTTCTCGATCATCGACTTCATCAGCAGCGACGCCTCGGCCACACCGATCACCGAGGCGATCGTCGAGTTCTTGGTCAGCGCGATCAGCACGCTGCCCAGGGGCGCGATCACGGACCGGAACGCCTGCGGCAACACGATCAACCGGAGGTTCTGCGCGAAGGTGAGGCCGAGCGAGCGCCCGGCCTCGGCCTGTCCGACGTGCACGGTGTTGATCCCGGCGCGCAGCGACTCGCAGACGAACGCGGCGGTGTACACGCTCAGGCCCAGGATTGCGAGCCGAATGTTGTTGTCCACCAGGAAGGTCGGTGAATTCTCCGGCGCCAGGCTGACGCCCATCGTCTGATACAGGCCGAACGAGCAGAAGATGATGATCAGCGTCAGCGGGGTGTTGCGGAAGATGGTCACGTAGGCGGTGCCGATCCACCGGGCCACCGGGATGGGGAGACACGCATGGCGGCCAGAATCGTGCCGAGGACGAGCGCACCCACCGCGGACAGCGCGGTCAGTTTGATCGTCATCCAGAATGCGGAGATCAGTTGATCCCAATACTCGCTGAGTATGTCCACGCGGCCTCTCCCGAGTCGTGAAGATGATGCGGCTGCGCCAGTGGTGCGGTTACGGAGAGCAGGCCCTCGGTCACCGCACCACTGGCGCGTAGCGCCGGCTAGTAGCGGTCGACGGTGGGCGGAGCCGGGATCGGGTAGCCGGACGGGCCGACGTTCTTCTCCAGCGCCGCCTGCCAGGAGCCGTCCGCGATCATCGCCTCGATCGCGTCGTTGATCTTGTTGCGGGTCTCGGTGTCGCCCTTGGCGAGTCCGATGCCGTAGTTCTCCGTGGTGAACGGCTGCCCGACGACCTTGAGCTGACCGGGGTACTGGGCGGCGTAGCCGGCCAGGATGACCGCGTCGGTCGTCACCGCGTCCACCGCGCCGTTGCGCAGCGCCTCGACACAGGCCGAGTAGGTGTCGAACTCCTGCAGCTGGACGTCCTTGGCGTAGTTGTCCTTGACCTTCTGCGCGGGCGTCGAACCGGTCACCGAGCACAGCTTCTTGCCGCCGGTGAGGGACTCGGGGCCGGTGATGTCCGTGTTGTCCGAGCGCACCAGCAGAGACTGGCCGGTGGTCAGGTACGGGCCGGCGAAGTCGACCTTCTCCTTGCGTGCGTCGGTGATCGAGTACGTCGCGACGATGTAGTCGACCTCGCCGTTCTGGATCAGCGTCTCGCGCTGGGCGGAGGGGACTCCTTGAAGGTGATGCCGGAGGCGGGCACGCCCAGCTTGTCGGCCACGTAGGTGGCGACGTCGACATCGAAGCCGGTGAACGTGCCGTCCGGATTGCGCAGGCCGAGGCCGGGCTGGTCGAACTTGATGCCGACGGTCAGCTTGCCGCTCTCGGCGCTCTCCGAGGCGTTCTTCTGCTCGTCGCCTCCGCATGCGGTGGCGACGACGGCGATCGCGACCATGCCGACGCCGAGTCGTAGTGCGCGGGTGATCCTCATGGTGTTCCTCTCTGTGGTCAGAACGGTGGTGAAGGGTGGCGGGTGGGGCCGTGTCCGGAGGAGCGTCCCGAGCTCAGTGGCCCAGGATCTTGCCCAGAAAGTCCTTGGCGCGGTCGGTTTCCGGTGCGGTGAAGAAGGTCTCGGGATCGGTGTCCTCGACGATCAGGCCGTCTGCCATGAACAGGACGCGGTTGCCCGCGCGGCGTGCGAACCCCATCTCGTGGGTGACCACGAGCATCGTCATGCCCTCCTTCGCCAGCGAGATCATCACCTCGAGGACCTCGCTGACCATCTCGGGATCCAGCGCGGAGGTCGGCTCGTCGAACAGCATCACCTTGGGGTTCATCGCGAGTGCCCGCGCGATGGCCACCCGCTGCTGCTGGCCTCCCGAGAGCTGGGCCGGATACTTGTCCGCCTGGTTGGCGATGCCGACCCGCTCGAGCAGTTCCGTCGCCCGCTGCTTGGCCTCGCTCTTGCTCTTCTTGCGCACCTTCATCGGCCCGAGCATCACGTTCTCGAGAATTGTCTTGTGCGCGAACAGGTTGAAGGACTGGAACACCATCCCGACGTCGGCCCGCAGCGCGGCGAGCGCCCGGCCCTCGGCGGGCAACTCCTTGCCGTCGATCGCGATCGTTCCGGAGTCGATCGGCTCGAGCCGGTTGATCGTTCGGCACAGCGTGGACTTTCCGGACCCCGACGGCCCGAGCACGATCACGACCTGACCGGTCGGGACCTCCAGGTCGATGTCACGAAGCACGTGCAGGTCACCGAAGTGTTTCTGGACCGACTTCATCGAGATCATGGTGGGGGAGTCGGCCACCGAGGTGGCAGCCCCCGATTCACCCGCGTTCGTCATAGCCCAAGACCCTAGGGGGTCGGGACGGCGCACCGCGACCTTTGCGGGCCGCGCCGCGCCGTGGCCCCGGTAGGTTTGCCGGGCCGAACGTGACAGGAAGCAAAGGGGAGCGCATGACCGGGGACCTGACCTGCCGGGCCGACGTGGAGGCCCTGCTCCGACGGTTCTACGGCCGGGCCCTTGTCGACGACCTGCTCGCGGAGCCGTTCACGGAGGTGCGCGAACAGGGCCTCGAGTCCCACCTGCCGGTGATGTGCGACTTCTGGGAGACGGTGTTGTTCGGCGCGGGGACCTACCGGGGTAGCGCGTTCCGGGTGCACCAGCGGGTCCGGACGCAGCACCCGTTCGGGGCCGCGCACTTCGATCGCTGGCTCGAACTCTGGCACCGCACCGTCGACGAGATGTACGCGGGTCCGCATGCGGACCGGGCCAAGGTCCAGGGCGCCGGGATCGCGACGTCGATGAACCGGCGTTTGTCGGGGCTGCCGAGCATGGCGGCGGAGCTCGCTGGTCGCTCCGCAGGCTCCGCTCCGGAAGCCCTGAGGCTGGGCGTACCGGGGTCGCCGTCGCCGGCCTGAGCCGCAGGCAAACGTGGGCGTGCGAGCGGCCCTCGACGGGGCCGTACCCTTGTTGACGTGGACACGATCGACCGAGAGACCCCCGCGGCGCACAGCGACTCCGACGACCAGGTGGCGCGTAGCTACGAGGTACGCACGTTCGGCTGCCAGATGAACGTGCACGACTCCGAGCGCCTGTCCGGTCTGCTCGAGGACGCCGGCTACACAAGGGCGGAGCCGGGGGCCGAGCCCGACCTGCTGGTGTTCAACACCTGCGCCGTCCGCGAGAACGCCGACAACAAGCTGTACGGCACCCTCGGCATGCTCCGACCGACCAAGGCCTCGCACCCGGGCATGCAGATCGCCGTCGGCGGCTGCCTGGCGCAGAAGGACCGCGACACCGTGGTCAAGAAGGCGCCCTGGGTGGACGTGGTGTTCGGCACCCACAACATCGGTTCGCTGCCCACCCTGCTCGACCGGGCCAGGCACAACCAGCGGGCCGAGGTGGAGATCCTCGAGTCGCTCGAGGCCTTCCCCTCCACCCTGCCCGCCAAGCGGGAGTCCGCCTACGCGGGCTGGGTGTCCATCTCGGTCGGCTGCAACAACACCTGCACGTTCTGCATCGTGCCCGCGCTTCGCGGCAAGGAGGTGGACCGCCGTCCCGGCGACATCCTCGCCGAGGTGCAGGCCCTGGTCGACGAGGGAGTCCTCGAGGTCACCCTGCTCGGCCAGAACGTCAACTCCTACGGCGTCTCCTTCGCCGACCCCGAGGTCCCCCGCGACAGGGGCGCCTTCGCCGCCCTGCTGAGCGCCTGCGGGAACATCGAGGGTCTGGAGCGGGTCCGCTTCACCTCCCCGCACCCCGCCGAGTTCACCGACGACGTGATCGAGGCGATGGCCACCACCCCCAATGTGTGCCCCCAGCTGCACATGCCGCTGCAGTCCGGCTCCGACCGCGTGCTCAAGGCCATGCGCCGCTCCTACCGCAAGACCAAGTTCCTCGGCATCATCGAGAAGGTCCGGGCGGCCATGCCGCACGCCGCGATCACCACCGACATCATCGTGGGCTTCCCCGGGGAGACCGAGGAGGACTTCCAGGAGACCCTCGACGTGGTCAGGAAGGCCCGCTTCACCAGCGCCTTCACCTTCCAGTACTCCAAGCGTCCCGGTACCCCCGCCGCCGAGATGGAGGGCCAGCTGTCGAAGGCGGTCGTCCAGGAACGGTACGAGCGGCTGATCGCGCTGCAGGAGCAGATCACCCTCGAGGAGAACCAGAAGCTCCTCGGCGCCGAGGTCGAGCTGCTCGTCGCCGCGGGTGAGGGCCGCAAGAACGAGGCGACGCAGCGGATGAGCGGGCGCGCCCGCGACGGCCGGCTGGTGCACTTCCGCCCGGAGGGCAGGCTCGACGGCGTCATCCGCCCCGGCGACGTGATCACCGCGACGATCACCGGCGCCGCTCCTCACCACCTGATCGCTGACGGCCCGGTGCTCAGCCACCGTCGCACCAGGGCGGGCGACTCGCACGAACGTGGCATCACCCCCAAGACGCCGCCCATCGGCGTGGGGCTGGGCCTACCGCAGATCGGCGCGCCCGCGCCGCTGCCCACCGCAACCGGATGTGGAGCATGAGCAAAGACGCGCACGAGGACCCCATCGAGCAGTACCGCAAGGACATCGACGCGGCGGAGCGGAAGGTCGCAGGGGAGATCGACCCCGGGATGCGCGCTGTCGTCGTCGCGGTGGCCGTGCTGGTGCTCCTGCTCTCGTTCATGCTGCCGCATGCCGGGTCCGCGAACGGGTGGGACGTGCTCGCGGGCGACGACACCGCCATCGCCGAGTCGATCGCGCTGCCGTCCCGCATATTCGTGTGGCTCGCCATGGTGTTCGGCGTCGGGGTGAGCGTGCTGGCCCTGGTCACCCGCCGCTGGGCGTTGGCCTGGATCGCGTCGGCCGGCTGCGCGGTGGCCTTCGTGTTCGGCATGCTGGCCATCTGGTCGCGGCAGACGCTGCCCCGACCAGCACGGGCGGCGGGCCAGGCATCGGCCTGATCCTCGGCTGGATCGCGGTGCTGGTGCTGACCTTCCACTGGCTGAAGGTGGTCTGGAGCCGTACCTCCCTGCAACTGGCCGCGGAGCAGGAACGCAGGCAGAAGACGGCCGAGGCCGAGCAGCGGACGATCTGGGGCGACCAGAAGGATTGAGCGGCCTGACCGTATTCGTCCGGCGCGGCGCCGTCGCTGCCGTCATGCTGGGTCGGTGCGCAGTCACCATCAGGACGTAGTCGCCGCGGATCGCGCTCTGAGCGCCGTGCCGCCTGGCGCGGGTGCCGCCGCCATGGCGACCGGGATCGTGTCGGTCGCGCTGCACCTGGCCGACATCGAGTGGTTCTCCAGGATCTGGCTGGCCATCGCGATCGGTATCTGGGCGGTGCTCGTCGGCGTTTTCCTCATGCGGTTGGTCGGCGACCGGGCCCGCTGGGTGGCGGAGGCCGACACCCCGGCCGCACTGACGGCTGTCGCGGCGACCACGGTCCTCGGCGCCCGGGTCGTCCTGCTCGGCTGGGACGCGATCGCGGTGCTCGCGCTGTGCGTGGCCGCTCTGGTCTGGGCGGTACTGATGCCCGCGGTGATCGGGCACTGGACCGGACCGACCGTCGGGGCGCACTTCCTGCTGTGCGTGGCGACGCAGGGACTGGTCGTCCTCGGCGCGACCCTCTCGGTGGCGCTCCCGGTGTTCTGGCTGACCCCGGTGGCGGCGGCGACCTTCGTCCTCGGACTGATCGCGTACCTCGTGGTGCTCTCGCGGTTCTCGTTCGCGCAGTTCAAGACCGGCGCGGGCGACCACTGGGTGTGCGCGGGCGGACTGGCCATCAGCGCTCTCGCGGCGGGCAAGCTCATCGTCGCGATGGATGCGGCCGGCTGGAATGGCTGGCCGCACACCGTGATCCGGGTCGCCGCGGCGGTGATCCTTGCCCTGGACCTCGCCGGGTACCTGGCGCTGGTGATCTGTGAGGTGCGGTGGCCCCGCATGGGATTCGACGTCCGGCGTTGGTCCACCGCGTTTCCGATGGGGATGACCGCCGCGGCAACGATCACGGTCGCCGATGCGATCGGAGCGCCCTGGCTCAGATCGATCGGGCTGACGCTGATCTGGCCCGCGGTGGCGGTGTGCGTGATCCTGTTGGTGGCCTCGGCCCGGCACCTGGTGTCCGCGGGATCCGCGGACACCAGCGCCGACTAGAGTCCGTTGACCGCGCCCTCGGCGGCCTCGGCCCACTCGCGCCACTGCTGTGCCTGGGCGAGGGCCTTCTCCGCGTCCTTGGTCTTGCCCGCGGCAGTCGCCTTGGCGGCCTGGTCCTCGAACTGCGCGACCCGCTCGCGGAACTGGGCTGCCCTGGCCATGGCCTCGGGATCGGTCCGGCGCCACTGGGAATCGACGGCGTCGCGGACCTTCTTCTCGATCGCGCGCAGCTTGCCCTCGAGATCGTGCATGCGCTCGCGCGGCACCTTCCCGATGGCGTCCCACTTGTCCTGCAGGTCCCGCAGCGCGGCGCGGGCGGCCTCGAGGTCCTTCTCGGGGTTGATGTCGCCGAACTCGCGCAGCAACGCCTCCTTCGCGGTGGCGTTCTCGTCGAACTCGGCGTCGCGCTCGGACGCCGCGGCGTTGCGGGCGGCGAAGAACACGTCCTGGGCGCCCTTGAACCGCTTCCACAGGGCGTCGTCGGCATCGCGCGGCGCCCGGCCCGCGGCCTTCCACTCGGTCAGGAGATCACGGAAGGCGGCGGCCGTCGGGCCCCAATCGGTGGAGTCGGACAGCGCCTCGGCGCGGACCACGAGCTCCTCCTTGACGACCTTCGCGGAGGCACGGTCGCGGTCGAGTTCGGCGAAATGCGCGCCGCGACGCCGGTTGAACGCCTCCCTGGCCTTCGAGTACCGCTTCCAGAGCGCGTCGTCGACCTTACGGTCCACTCCGCGGATCGTCTTCCACTCGTCGAGGATCTCGCGCAGCCGATCGCCCGCGGCCTTCCACTGGGTGGACTCGGCGCCGATCTGCTCGGCCTCCGCGGCGAGCTCCTCCTTGCGGTGGGTGTGCTCCTCCCGCTCGTGCTCGCGTTCGACCTTCGCGGCCGCTGCGGCCTGATCGGATTCGGCGACGACCACGTCCAGCCTGCGTGCCAGCGCATCGATGTCGCCGATCACCGCGGCCGTCGACAGCGACTCCGCGAGCGCGACGGCTGCGGCCTTGGTCTTCTTCGCGTCGCCAGCACCAGAGGCGAGCCGGGCCTCCAGCAATCCGACCTCGGTGGCCAGGTCGTCGTATCGGCGACCGAAGTGGGCCAGGCCCTCGGCCGCGTCCCCGGCCTGCCAGGAACCGATCTGGCGCTCGCCGTCGGTGGTCTTGACCCAGGCGGTGCCGTCCTCGTCCACCCGGCCGAAGAGGCTCGGGTCGCTCGGCGGAGCCAGGGTGGGCGGGTGCGCCACGGCGGGGGCGGGCCCGGCGGCCGACGGCTTGATCGCGCCGGGCTTGGGGGCGCCGGGCTTGGGCGCTCCTGGCTTCGGGGCGCCTGGCTTGGGTGCGCTGCTGTCGGTCATGACTCCTCATCTCTGCCGCGCGTCACGGCTGCCGTTGCGTCGTTGGTCTCATGCCACTCGTACATGTGGGTTCCATTCAACCCGCTGCAAGTGGCCAGGACTATTGAAACAGGTCAGACCCCGAAGTCGGGGATTCCGCCGTCGACTACCGTGGCCCACTGTGTTCACCGCCGCGGCTCTCGTCCCCTCGCCACCCCTGCTGATACCCGAGTTGGCTGGCGGCGCGGCGGCCGAGACCGATGAGCTGCGGCTGGCCTCGAAAGGTGTGGCCGCACGGCTCGGCGCGCTCTCGACTCGCTGGACCGCGATCGGCGTCGGACGCACCGAATGCGAGATCCCGGCGACCGCGGCGGGCACCTTCCGCGGCTACGGGGCTGACGTGCGGGTCGCGCTGTCGCCCGCCGCCTCGGGTCTGGACCCGGAGCTGCCGCTGGCCGCGTTGATGGCCGGCTGGCTGCGGGCCGCTGCGCCCGCCGAGACCGTCGTGGACGCGATCATCGTGGCCGAGGACACCTCGCCGGTGTACTGCGCCGAACTCGGCGCCCAGCTGCGTGATCGCCTCGAGGCCGACCCCCGACCACACGGCGTGCTGGTGATAGCCGACGGCGCCCGGACGCTGACGGCCAAGGCGCCGGGCTCGTTCGACGAGCGGGCGCCCGAGGCGCAGGCCGAGCTGGACCGGGCACTGGACTCCGGTGACGCGGAGTACCTGGCGGAACTCGACCCGGTGGCCTGCCTCGACATCGGGATCGAGGGGCGCGCGGCCTGGCAGGTGCTGGCCGGGCTGTTCGGGGGCGCTCCGAGCGAGTGCCGGACCTACTACCGCGGCGCGCCGTTCGGCGTCGGCTACCACGTCGGCATGTGGTTGCCGTGAGCGAGCGCACACCCGTACCGGTCGCGGTGGTCGGACCGACCGCGACCGGGAAGTCGGACCTCGGACTCGACCTCGCGGAGCGGCTCGGCGGCGAGATCGTCAACATCGACGCGATGCAGCAGTACCGCGGCATGGACATCGGCACCGCCAAGCTGCCACCGGATCAGCGCCGCGGCATCCCGCACCACCAGCTCGACGTGCTCGACGTGACGGAGACGGCCACCGTCGCCAACTATCAGAGTTCGGCGAGGGCTGACGTGGAGGCGATCGCAGCCCGCGGCGCGGTGCCGATCATCGTCGGCGGGTCGATGATGTACGTGCAGTCCCTGCTCGACGACTGGTCGTTCCCCGCCACCGATCCCACGGTGCGGGCGCGCTGGGAGGCCGTACTGGCCGAGCGCGGGGTGGCGGGGGTGCACGCGGAACTGCTCAAGGCGGATCCCGAGGCCGCCGCGACGATCCTGCCGACCGACGGCAGACGGATGGTCCGGGCCCTCGAGGTCGTCGAGCTCACCGGCAGGCCGTTCGCGGCATCTGCGCCGGCCATCGGCGAACCGCGTTGGGGGACCGTTATTCTCGGTGTGGATCGCGACACCGCGGAGCTCGATGAACGAATCGGGCTGCGCACCCGGTTGATGTTCGACGGCGGTCTCGTCGAGGAGGTTCTCGGCCTGATCGAGGTGGGACTGCGCAAGGGTGTGACGGCCCCGCGTGCCATCGGCTATGCCCAGGTGCTGGCCGCCCTCGACGGCGAGTACGACATGGACGAGGCCCGGGAGCGGACCCTGATCGGGACCAGGCGGTACGTCCGCAGGCAGCGTTCCTGGTTCCGGCGCGACCAGCGGGTGCACTGGCTCGACGGCGGTGACCGCGATGTGATCTCTAGAGCAATGACGATTGTGGGGAGCCAGTGAGCAAGAAGCCGGTGAGCAGACTCGCGGCACGTGAGGCGCGGGTCACGGTGCGCAATGCGCGCTTTCAGCAGTGGGAGTCGTACCTGAACACCCGCGCCAAGCGGACGAAGTCGGCGCGGTTCCTGATCCAGGGCGTGCGACCGCTGACGCTCGCGATCGAGCACGACTGGCCGCTGGAGGCGCTGCTGTACCGGATCGACGGACCGCCGCTCTCGTCCTGGGCCCGCGGTGTGCTCGATGGTTGGCAGCACGAGAAGGTCGGCGTCAGTGGCGAACTCATGGCGGAACTGGGGGAGAAGGACGCCTCACCCGAACTAATCGCGGTCGCGAAGCAGCGGCATCGCGGACTGGGTTCGCTTGCCCTCGCCGGTGCGTCGCCCCTGCTCGTGGTGTTCGACCGGCCGTCCTCGCCAGGCAACCTGGGCACCCTCATCCGGTCGGCCAATGCCTTCGGCGCGGACGCGGTGATCGTCGCAGGGCACGCGGCCGATCCCTACGACCCGCAGTGCGTGCGCGCCTCGACGGGATCGCTGTTCGCCGTGCCCGTGCTGACGGTCTCCGACGCGGACGAGGTGCTGGCCTACCGGGCGCGGGTCCGCGACGGCGGCACCGAGCTGCGGATCGTCGGCACCGACGAGGACGGCGACATGGCGATCTTCGAGCACGACTTCACCGGGGGCACGATCCTGGTCATCGGCAACGAGACCCGCGGGATGAGCGCCTCATGGCGCGCGGCCTGCGACGTCACCGTGAGCATCCCGATCGGCGGTGCGGCCAGCTCCCTCGGCGCGCCGAGCGCGGGCGCGGTCTGCCTCTACGAGATTGCGAGGCAGCGCGGATGAGCGACGAGTGGGATTCGGACTGGACGTCGCATCCGGACGCGTCGTCGTCGGCGCTCGCGGGCAGGCTCGCCGCGCGGATGGCGCTGTTCGCCGGGGTCGGCGAGCCGTACCCGCCGCTCGGTAGCATGATCGGCATGGAATTCAGCAAGGGCCACGGCACCGAGAACGACTTCGTGGTGCTGCCGGACCTCGACGTGCGCCTGGATCTGCGCGCCGATCGGGTGGCCGCGCTGTGTGACCGGCGTCGGGGACTCGGCGCCGACGGCGTCCTGCGGGTCGCCAGGGCGGGCGCCCTGCGCGCGGCAGGCGTCCTCGACGCGCTGCCCGAGGGCGTCGGAGACGACGACTGGTTCATGGACTACCGCAACGGCGACGGCTCGATCGCCGAGATGTGCGGCAACGGGGTCCGGGTGTTCGCGCATTATCTCCGGGCCACCGGCCTCGAGGGATCCGCCGAATTCGTGGTCGGCAGCCGCGCGGGCGCCAGGCCGGTGGTCGTGCACCGCTGCGACGGATGGACGGCCGATGTGAGCGTCGGCATGGGCACGGTCACCGAGCTCGGGACCTCCAGCGCCACCGTGGGCGGCCAGACGTTCACCGGGGTGGGCATCGACGTGGGCAATCCGCACCTGGCCTGCGTCGAGGAGTCGCTCACGGCCGACAAGCTCGCCGCGCTCGACCTGACCGCCGCGCCCGAGTTCGCGACGGACTTCTTCCCGCACGGGGTCAACATCGAGATCCTCACCCCGCTCGTCGACGGCGCCGTCGATATGCGCGTCTACGAGCGCGGGGTCGGCGAGACCCGGTCCTGCGGCACCGGCACGGTCGCGGCCGCCGCTGCTGCGCTGCGGGCCGACGGGCGCGAGGAGGGCGAGGTCCTGGTGCGGGTGCCGGGTGGTGAGGTCCTGGTCGCGGTGCGCGACGGCGCAGCCGAACTGCGGGGTCCGTCGGTTCTGGTCGGCTCCGGGCGCATCGACGACGACTGGTGGAACGCGCTCGCGTAAATGCGCGTGCACCAGGAGGGTCGGTCGTGGGACCATGGGTCTTGTATGACGAAAACACCGCGTATCACGAAGACACCGATCCTCGATCACATCGACGCCGAGCACGACGGCGCCGATGGCCACGACGCCACCGACCGCGACACCGACTGGGCGGGCCATGACCCCTCGGTCGGCGAGATGCAGTTGGACGAGCGCGCCGCGCTGCGCCGGGTCGCCGGACTGTCCACCGAGCTCACCGACGTCACCGAGGTCGAGTACCGACAACTCCGCCTCGAGCGGGTGGTGCTGGTCGGCGTCTGGACCCATGGCACGGCCGAGCAGGCCGAGGCGAGCATGGCCGAGCTGGCGGCGCTTGCCGAGACCGCGGGTTCGGAGGTGCTCGAGGGGCTGGTGCAGCGCCGCGACAAGCCCGACGCCGCGACCTATATCGGCTCCGGCAAGGCCAACGAACTGCGTGAGGTGGTGCTCGCCACCGGCGCCGACACCGTCATCGCCGACGGCGAGCTGACCCCTGCGCAGCTCAACGCGCTGGAGAAGGTCGTGAAGGTCAAGGTCATCGACCGGACCGCGCTGATCCTCGACATCTTCGCCCAGCACGCCACCTCCAGCGAGGGCAAGGCGCAGGTCGCGCTGGCGCAGATGCAGTACATGCTGCCGCGGCTGCGCGGCTGGGGTGAGTCGATGTCCCGGCAGGCGGGCGGACGCGCGGGCAAGGACGGCGGCGTGGGAACGCGCGGACCGGGCGAGACCAAGATCGAGACCGACCGCCGACGGATCCGCGAGCGGATGGCGAAACTGCGCCGCGAGATCAAGGAGATGAAGGGCGCCCGCGACACCAAACGCACCCAGCGTCTGCGGAACGAGGTGCCCTCGGTCGCGATCATCGGTTACACCAATGCCGGCAAGTCCAGCCTGCTCAACTCGCTCACCGGCGCGGGAGTGCTGGTGCAGAACGCACTCTTCGCCACCCTCGACCCGACCACCCGCAAGGCGGAGTTCGAGGACGGCCGCCAGTACGTACTGACCGACACCGTCGGCTTCGTCCGGCACCTGCCGACCCAGTTGGTCGAGGCGTTCCGGTCGACGCTGGAGGAGGTGGCCGACGCCGACCTGCTGCTGCACGTCGTCGACGGCTCCGACCCGCTGCCCACCGATCAGATCAAGGCGGTGCGCGAGGTGGTCACCGAGGTGCTCCGCGAGACCGATTCGCCTGCGCCGCCCGAGCTGTTGGTGGTCAACAAGATCGACGCCGCGGATCCGGTGATGCTCACCCAGTTGCGGGGGCTGCTGCCCGGTGCGGTGTTCGTCTCCGCGCGGACCGGCGAGGGGATCGCCGAGCTGCGGGAGTGCCTCGCAGAGATCGTGAAGGCGCCGGAGGTGGAGGTCACCGTGCTGGTGCCGTACACCCGCGGCGACCTGGTGGCCCGAATTCACGCGGATGGCCGCATTCTCGGGTCTTCGCACGAGCCGGAGGGCACACTGGTCCGCGCGAAGGTGCCGGAGGCGCTGGCCTCCGCACTCCAGGAGTACCGACACAGCGCCTGACCGGACGGGAACGGACATGACGGAACCGGGCGCTGCTGCCTGTCTCGACGCCGCGGGCACCGCGGCCGGATCTTGTTGGTGGGCCGATGCGTAGCAAGCTGGCGGTACTCGCGCTGGCGGTGGTCGGGTCGGCCGTGGTGACCGCGGCCTCGGCCGGGGCCGCGCCGGGGTCGAGCGGTTCCGCCGGCTCCTCGACCGGTTCCGAGGCGTCCGACGCGCGTTTCGAGACGCTCTGCACCCCAACCGATCCCGGGCTCGCGGAGATCTCCGGGCTGGTCTCCACCGGCGAGACGATCTACGCCATCGGTGACAGCGGCACCGACGACGAGGTGTGGGTGCTCGACAACCAGTGCCAGGTCACAGGCACGGTGGCGGTTCCGCCGACTCCGGTCGACGTCGAGGACATGGCCATGGCAGGCGGTCGGCTCTGGCTCTCGGACACCGGCGACAACACCAAGGTCCGCCAGCAGGTGTCGCTGACCGGCCTGGACCCCGTCACCGGCGCAGGCGCGATGCACCTGCTCACCTACCCGGACGGCCCGCACGATGCGGAGACGCTGCTGGTCGGCCATGACGGCCGACCGGTGATCGTCACCAAGGAAATCCTCGCGGCCAGCGGCATCTACCGACCGGCCGGCGGCGCCACCCTTGACCAGCTCGGCCCGGGCCCGGCGCCGCTGCAGCGCATCGGGCAGATCGCCTACGCACCCACCGACACCCCCGGCAGCCCGATGCCGGTCGCGGGGTCCATCCTGGTGACCGGCGGCGCGGTCAGCGCCGACGGCCGGGTCGTCGCGGTGCGCACCTACACCGACGTCTACCTCTACCCTGCGCCCGACGGCGACATCGCGGCCGCGCTGACCGGCGCGACGCCGGTGCGGGTCCCGATGCCGGATCAGCCGCAGGGTGAGGCCATCGCGTTCACCCCGGACGGCGATCTGCTCAGCGCATCCGAGGCGAACGGCGGTCCGCTGCCGCCGATTCAGGTCCTGCGCGGCGCAACCGGACTGGTCGACCTCGGTGCGTAGCCGCCTCGCGGCGGTGGTCGTCACAGTCCTGGGTTCGGCCGTTCTCTGCGCGCTGCCCGCGGTGGCGCAGCCGAGCTCGGCCCCGGGGCGATCGAGACCGTCGATGCCGACTTCGAGAACCTCTGCACTCCAACGGATCCCGCTTTGGAGGAGTTGTCCGGACTGGCGGTCACCGACGAGGGGATCTATGCGGCCGCCGACAGCGGGACGGACGATGCGGTCCGGGTCCTCGACGATCAGTGCCGGGTGACCGGCACGTTGCCCCTGCCCGTCGACCCGTTCGACGTGGAGGACCTCGCCCAGGCCGACGGGCGGTTGTGGCTCTCGGACACAGGCGACAACGCCGGTGCGCGGACCACCGTCGCGCTGACCGACATGGACACCGGCACCGGCGCGGGAACATTGCGCCGGCTCACCTACCCGGACGGCGCCCACGACGCCGAGGCGATCCTCCTTGGCAGTGACGGGGTCCCTGTGCTCGTGACGAAGGAACTGTTCGGCGCGAGCGGCATCTATCGGCCCGCCGGTGCGCTGCGCGCCGAGCAGTTGCCGAGCCCGGGACCCACCGCGTTGGAGCGGGTGGGGCAGATCGGGTTCGAGCCCACCGAGACGCCGGGCGGCCCGATCCCGTTCGCTGCCTCGACCATGATCACCGGCGGCGCGGTCAGCGCGGACGGCACGGTGGTGGCGCTGCGTACATACACCGACGTGTACCTGTACCCGGCGCCGGACGGCGACGTCGTGGCGGCGCTGACCGGCGCCGAACCGATCAGGGTGCCGATGCCGGAGCAGCCGCAGGGCGAGGCCATCGCCTTCACCCCGGCAGGCGACCTGCTCAGCGCGTCCGAGGCGAACGGCGGACCGCTGCCACCGATCCGGGTCCTGTACGGGGCGGAGGGGCTGGTTGAGCCCGGGACCGGGTCGGTGGAGGTCGCACTGCAGGTGGAACCCGGGGCGGTGATCGCCGCGGGCGTCGGCGCCGGGCTCGTGGTCGCCCTCGGCGGCGTGCTGTGGTGGCGGATCCGCTCGCGGCGTCGACGGAACTGAACAGTTGTCGGGTTCGGGTCGGTAGGCTCCATGCCGATTCACACGTCAGCCGAACGGCGGACAACTCTCACAGCGGCGAAGGGCAAGCTCCAGATGTTCAACATTGCGGTCAAGAAGGGGCACGAGAACGTGTCGCTGCTCGGTATCGGTGCCTACCGGCCCCAGCGGATCGTCAGCAACGCCGAGGTGTGCGAGGTACTCGACTCGTCGGACGAGTGGATCTACGAGCGCAGCGGCATCCGCAACCGCCGTTGGATCAGCGGCGACGAGACCGCGAAGTCGATGGCCGTGGCCGCGGCCGAGCGCGCGATCAAGAACAGCGGCATCGACAAGGAGCAGATCGGTGCGCTCGTCCTCGCCACCGGTAGCTGGAAGACGAAGATCCCGCACGGCGCCCCGCAGGTGGCGCACGAGCTGGGGATCAACGGCATCGCGGCGTTCGACCTCGCGTCCGGCTGTGGCGGCTTCGGCTACGGGCTCGGCGTTGCCACCGACATGATCCGGTCCGGTTCGGCCGAGTACGTCCTTGTCATCGGTGTCGAGACGATGTCCGTGGTGATGGAACCGACCGACCGCAACACCGCCTTCATCTTCGGCGACGGCGCGGGTGCGGTTGTTGTCGGCCCCAGCGAGCGGAACGGCATTTCGCCGACCGTGTGGGGTAGCGACGGCGAGAACTCCGCCGCCATCAGCCAGAACTACGACATCCCCGCGTACATGGACCGTGCGGAGGCGCTGCAGGCCCAGGGTGCGGACGCCGAGCAGATCGGCCGCATGGTGGTGTCGATGGAGGGCCCCCGCGTGTTCCGGTGGGCGGCGATCACCCTGCCCAAGGCCCTCGGCAGCATCTTGTCGGAGTCCGGCGTCGCGATCGAGGACATCGAGGTCTTCGTCCCGCACCAGGCCAACGCCCGGATCAACGACCTCATGAAGAAGAACCTGGGCCTCGGGGACGACGTGCCCGTCGCGAACGACATCGAGAACACCGGCAACACGTCGGCCGCGTCGATTCCGCTCGCGATGGAGGAGATGCTGGTGACGGGCAAGGCGAAGGGCGGACAACTCGCCCTGCTGCTCGGCTTCGGCGCCGGACTGAGCTACGCGGGCCAGGTCGTCACGTTGCCGCCGGTGCCCGTCGAAACGAGCTTCTGACCCGTCGCAGCCGCGTGCGGCTGCCCGGAGCGCTGTCGTAGCGCATCATGGGCTGATGGACCCTGTCGAGGCGTTGCGGGAGATCGCATACTGGCTCGAGCGATCGCGGGCCGAGACGCATCGCGTCAAGGCCTACCGCCGCGCCGCGGACATCGTCGAGGCCCTCAGTGACGAGCAGCGGGACCGGCTCGGCCGCACCGGGACCTGGGCCGCGCTGAGCGGGATCGGGCCTAAGACGGCCGCGGTGATCGCGGAGGCGTATGCGGGTGGGGTGCCCGCCTACCTGACCGAGGTGAAGTCGAAGGCCGGCCAGATCGGTGAGGGTGGGCGGGCGCTGCTCGCGGCGCTGCGCGGCGACCTGCACACGCACTCGGACTGGTCCGATGGGGTAGCCCCATCGGGGAGATGATGCGCCGGGCCGCGATGGTCGGTCACGAGTACTGCGCACTGACCGACCATTCGCCGCGGCTGACGGTGGCGAACGGACTCTCCGCGGAGCGGCTGCGCCGACAGCTCGAGGTGGTGGCGGAGCTGAACTCAGAGCTCGCGCCGTTCCGCATCCTGACCGGGATCGAGGTGGACATCCTCGACGACGGCTCCCTTGACCAGGAGGAGGAGCTGCTCGCCGAACTCGACATCGTGGTCGCGAGCGTGCACTCGAAGCTCGCGATGGAGTCCGACGCGATGACCAGACGGATGGTGCGGGCCGTCGCGAACCCGCATGTGGACGTGCTCGGGCACTGCACCGGCAGGCTGGTCGAGGGCACCCGAGGGACAAGGCCGGAGTCGAAGTTCAACGCGGAGGTCGTCTTCGAGGCGTGCCGCCAGTTCGGCACGGCGGTGGAGATCAACAGCAGGCCCGAGCGCCGTGATCCGCCCGCGCGTCTGATCGAGTTGGCACTCGAACGGGACTGCCTGTTCGCGATCGACACCGATGCGCACGCGCCCGGCCAGCTCGACTTCCAGGGATACGGGTGTGAGCGGGCTCAGGCGGCCGGGATCGGGGCCGAACGGGTGGTCAACACCTGGACAGCCGACGATCTGATCGCCTGGACCCGGCAATAGATCCTCCGGTCACTCCTCGACGGCCGGCTCCGATGCGCCCGTCCGCTTCGCCGGAGTGCGTGCGGCAGTGGTCTTCTGGGTGACGCTCTTCTTGACCGGGGTCCGCGAGGTGGCCGCCGTCGCGGCGACGGCCTTTCGTGGAGCGGCCTTTCGTGCGGGGGCCTTCTTGGCTGGTGTCTTGGCCGTCGGTGTCTTCTTGGCCGGAGTCTTGGTGGCTGGAGTCTTGGTCGCCGGGGTCTTTCCGGTGGCCGCCTTCTTCGCGGTCCGCTTCCGCGCGGGCGCCTCGGCGGGTACGACCGGGACCTCCGCGGCCGGCGCGGCCGGCTCCTGCAGTTCGTGCGGGGTGCCCTTCGCGTCGAAGTAGTCGCCACCCTTTCGGCGCACGTCATCGGTGCCCCAGGACCGATCCCTGTCTACGGGCGCCATCCGTGGAATGTGCTTGCGGCAGTGAATGTATGCCTCCTCGACATCCACGACCACCCAGCGTTCGGGCGTGCGGCCGTTGGCGTGTGTGTCGGGCAGGTCGGCCAACTGGGCACGTAGGTCGACATCCTCGACAATGCGGGCCGAGCCGTTGACGTGGAGACCGATCAGGTCGCGGACGAAATCCATCATCAGGATACCGACATGTGGGTTCTCCCTGATGTTGCCGAGACTGGCCATCACCCCGTTGCCGCGATATTCCGGATATGCGACGGTCCGCGGATCGATGACGTGGATGAAGCCCGGTTCACCTGCTCGGAATGTGGAATCGCATTCGCCGTGTGCATCGGCTGTCGCGATGAACGCCATTTCCTGCCGGGCTACGAACTCGATCATTGTCGGATTCAGGTGATTGAGCATCTGATCGGAATAGAACCGCTCGGCACGTTCTGTGGTGCCGAATTCGTTCTGCAGTTCATGTTCGCCAACACTCCCCAAAGTGGGACGAATAGACATGGAACTCCTCGGGAACGGAAGTCACGGACCAGCTGGCCCGTTCATGGGCGGTAACGCTAGCCGAGGGGCCGATCGATCGCACCGTTTCCTCCACGTGGGCGCGAATGCGGTGTCGCGTCCTAGAATTGGCCCCCGTGACTGAGCAGGAGATGACGACGGGCGCCGGTGGATCCCGATTCCGCTGGCAGATGCACGGCGACGGCAAGAGGATCGCGGACGGTGCCGTCGTGGCGCCCGACGAGCGGCTGTCGTGGCCCCGCACGGTCGGAATCGGCATGCAGCACGTGATCGCAATGTTCGGCGCAACATTGTTGGTGCCGACGATCACCGGGTTCCCGGTGACGACCACACTCTTGTTCTCTGGCATCGGCACCGTGCTGTTCCTCGTCATCACCAGGGGCCGGATCCCGAGCTATCTGGGTTCGTCGTTCGCGTTCATCGCTCCGCTCACCGCCTCCGCGGCCGACGGACCTGCCGCGCAGCTCGGCGCGGTGCTGGCTGTCGGCATCGTGCTGATGTTGGTCGGCATCGTGGTCAAGCTGGCGGGCGCCCGGGTGCTCGACGCCGTGATGCCGCCGGTGGTGACCGGTGCCGTGGTCATGCTGATCGGATTGAACCTGGCGCCTGCGGCGGTCGGCTCGTTTCAGGCCCAGCCGCTGATCGCGGCCGTCACCCTCGTCGCGATCCTTGTCGTCACCGCGGCCGGTCCGGGACTGCTCGGCAGGCTGGGAATCCTTGTCGGCGTCGTGATCGGGTGGGTGTTCGCCGCGGTGACGGGTGGCCTGTCGACCGAGCGAGTGGACGCGCTCCGTGAGGCGGCCTGGGTGGGTTTGCCGCACCTACGAGGGCCGAGTTTCCAGTGGTCGGCGATCGCGCTCGCGCTCCCGGTGGTGATCGTGCTGATCGCCGAGAACGTCGGTCACGTCAAGGCGGTCGCGGCGATGACCGGTCGGTCGCTCGACGACGTCGCGGGCGACGCGCTCTTCGCGGACGGTCTCGCCACCACCCTCGCGGGCGCGGGCGGTGGCTCGGGTACCACCACCTATGCGGAGAACATCGGCGTGATGGCGGCGACAAGGGTGTACTCCACCGCCGCCTACTGGGTGGCGGCGGCGACGGCGATCGTGCTCGCGTTCTCGCCGAAGTTCGGTGCCCTCGTGTTCACCGTGCCGGACGGCGTGATCGGCGGCGCCACGCTGGTGCTCTACGGGCTCATCGGGATTCTCGGCGTTCGGATCTGGATGGAGGCGAAGGTCGATTTCACCGATCCGGTGAATCTCACCGTCGTCGCCGCGGCGCTGGTGGCAGGCATCGGAAACCTCACCCTGATGGTCGGGTCGGTTGAGCTCGGTGGCATCGCGTGGGGCTCGGTCGGGATCCTCGTCGGGTACCCGCTGATGCGGGCGTTGGCGCGGCTGCGTCGGTGACCCACTCGTCGCCGAGGCCGGGATTCGCCGTGGGTCACAGATTGCGCTCGCTAGGGTCATCGACCGCCGAGTCGGCCGACGCCTAGCCTGGCAGGCAGCTACGTCGACACACAGGAGCCTTGATGGAACGCACGCTTTTCGAGCCCGAGCACCTTCTCTTCCGGGAGTCCTACCAGAAGTTCCTCGAGCAGGAGGTCGCTCCCAACCACGACAAGTGGGAAGAGCAGAACATCGTCGACCGTGAGGTCTGGAAGAAGGCCGGCGAGCAGGGCTTCCTCGGCATGGACGTGCCGGAGGAGTACGGCGGCGGCGGCGTCGAGGACTTCCGCTACAACGCAATCATCACCGAGGAGACCACCCGCGGTGGTTTCAGTGGCGTCGGCTTCATGCTGCACAACGACGTGGTGGCGCCGTACCTGCTCAAGCTGGCCAACGAGGAGCAGAAGAAGCGCTGGCTGCCCGGTTTCTGTTCCGGTGAGATCATCACCGCGATCGCGATGACCGAGCCGGGAACCGGCAGCGACCTGCAGAACATCAAGACCCGCGCGGTGCGCGACGGCGACCACTGGGTCCTCAACGGCTCGAAGACCTTCATCACCAACGGGATCAACGCCGACCTGGTGGTCGTGGTCGCGTGCACGGACCCGGACAAGGGTGCCCAGGGCTTCTCGCTCCTCGTCGTCGAGCGCGGCATGGAGGGCTTCGAGCGCGGTCGCAACCTGGACAAGATCGGCCTCAAGGCGCAGGACACCGCCGAGCTCAGCTTCACCGACGTGCGGGTTCCCGCAGCCAACCTCCTCGGCGAGGAGGGCATGGGCTTCATCTACCTGATGCAGAACCTGCCGCAGGAGCGCATGTCGATCGCCGTCGTGGCCGCTGCCGCGATGGAATCCTGCCTCGAGATGACGATGCAGTACGTCCGCGACCGCAAGGCGTTCGGCAAGCCGATCGGCAGCTTCCAGAACACCCGCTTCGTGCTGGCCGAGCTCGCCACCGAGACCACCGCCGTGCGGATCCTCGTGGACAAGTTCATCGAGCAGCTCAACGAAGGCAAGCTCACCGTCCAGGAGGCCGCGATGGCCAAGTGGTGGACCACCGAGGCGCAGGTCAAGCTCATCGATCGCTGCCTTCAGCTGCACGGCGGTTACGGCTACATGCGCGAGTACCCGATCGCCAAGGCGTACATGGACTCTCGCGTGCAGACCATTTACGGCGGCACCACCGAGATCATGAAGGAGATCATCGGTCGGGGACTGAACCTGTCCTGATCGGACCGGAGACGAGAAAGGCCGCGGCACCGGGTGCCGCGGCCTTTCTCGTGCGCACTGGGGTTCAGTCGCGGCGGATCAGATCTTGCGCATCACCGTGACGACCTTGCCGAGAATGGCCGCGTCGTTGCCGGGGATCGGTTCGAACAGCGGGTTGTGCGGCATCAGCCACACCTCGCCCTTGGTCCGCTTGAATGTCTTGACGGTCGCCTCGCCGTCGATCATCGCGGCAACGATGTCGCCGTTGTCGGCCACGCTCTGCTGCCGGACGACCACCCAGTCGCCGTCGCAGATCGCCGCCTCGATCATCGATTCGCCGACCACCTTCAGCAGGAACAACGATCCCTGGCCGACGAGCTCGCGGGGGAGGGGGAACACGTCCTCGACGGCCTCCTCGGCGAGGATCGGACCGCCTGCGGCGATCCGTCCGAGCACGGGGACGAAAGTCGGCTTCGGCAGCTGGGTCTCGGTGCCCTCGCCCGCGGGCTGCGCCGCGTGCTCGAAGCCTGCCTCGGTGTCGGAGGCCGCAACACCGTCGTCCAGCCCGCGGACGTCCACGGCGCGCGGACGGTTGGGATCGCGTCGCAGGAAGCCCTTGCGTTCGAGCGTGCGGAGCTGGTGTGCGACCGACGAGGTCGACGTGAGCCCGACCGCGTCGCCGATCTCGCGGATGCTCGGCGGGTAGCCGCGTTCGCTGACCGAAGCGCGGATCACCTCCAGGACCCGGCGCTGACGATCCGTGAGCCCCGCCGCGAGGTCGGATCCGCCTGGGGTGGCGGCCGAGCCGTCGTTGGAGCTGTCGTCCTTCATGGAGGGCCTCCCGTGTCGATGTGGGTTCTGACACGAATCTAGACCGGATTCCAGCATGTTTCAAACATCTGTTCGAGATGTGTCGCGTCAAGTCGAGACTTTGTCGGACCGCCGTGGTAGAAATCGAACATGCGTTCACTCGAACGTGTGAACGAATGAAGCGACACGAGCACCGGCGGAGGTTCCGATGAGCATGGCAGTCCCCATGAGCATGGCAGTTCCCACGAGCAGGGCGGTCCCGAAGAACACGGTCCCGAAGAACACGGTCCCGAACGGCGCGAGGTCGCGACAGGTCGCCGCGCGCCGACGCCGGGTGGACGGGTTCGTCGAATACGGCCGGGCGCCGATGCCGGTGTCGAGGGCGGTCCACGGCAGGCGCAGGCGGGACGGCGGAATCGGCGCGCTGCTCGTGGGGATGCTGCTGTCGGCCGTCGCCGTGGCTGGCCTGCTCGGGATCGCGCAGGCCCGGTCGAACCCGCAGTTCGCCCTCGGCGAGACCGCGGTGGTGCAGGTGCAGGGCGGGGAGACGCTCAGCGACGTCGCGTCGCGCGTCGCGCCTGCGAGCCGTGTCGAGCAGGTCGTGGCGCGGATTCTCGACCTGAACGCCATGTCAGGAGCCTCGGTGCAGGCGGGACAATCGCTGGTGGTGCCCGTCGGACCGGTGGACTGAACCCCGATGCGCGCCCTCGGGCGCCCGGCGGCGGTATCCTCGAACCCTGTCAGCCCCACCACATCCAGTGGTCGTACAGGGCTCCTCGGTTCCGACGAAGGATTCGCCATGCATTGCCCGTTCTGTAGGCATCCCGATTCGCGCGTGGTCGACTCTCGTGAAGCCGACGAGGGCAACGCCATTCGCAGGCGGCGATCATGCCCGGAATG
Source organism: Rhodococcus sp. MTM3W5.2 (assembly GCF_001984015.1). NCBI lineage: Bacteria > Bacillati > Actinomycetota > Actinomycetes > Mycobacteriales > Nocardiaceae > Rhodococcus > Rhodococcus sp. MTM3W5.2. The sequence continues at coordinate 2,386,900 of NZ_CP019572.1, forward strand.
CGGTCGGCGGTTCACCACCGTCGAGACCGCGGTGCTCTCGGTGGTCAAGCGCAGCGGCGTCACCGAGCCGTTCAGCCGCGAGAAGGTGGTCCGCGGCGTTCGGCGAGCCTGCCAGGGCCGGGCGGTGGACGAGGACGCGCTCTACAAGCTCGCCCAGAAGGTCGAGGAGGCCGTGCGCGCGGCCGGATCGGCAGAGATCCCCAGCAACGAGGTCGGGTTGGCGATTCTCGGCCCGCTCCGCGACCTCGACGAGGTGGCCTACCTGCGATTCGCCTCGGTGTACCGCTCTTTCAGCTCCGCGGAGGATTTCGAGCGCGAGATCAAGGACCTGCGCGTGCATCGCGAGGAATCCGCGACCGACTGACCGTCACCGGGTGATCGCGGCGATCGCCTTTCGGATCCGCTTCTCGGACACGGGGTACGGGGTCCCGAGCGACTGCGCGAACAGGCCGACCCTCAATTCCTCGATCATCCAGCGGACCGCGTCCACATCCGGATCGTGGTGCCTGCGCTCGTCCAGGCGTGCGAGCAGTCGGCCGTAGTCCTCGTACACCGCGTCCAGCACCACCAAACCCTGGCTGTCGCGCCCCGCGCTCGCGGGGAGCGCCTCCAGACGGCGGATGGCTCCCTCCAGGTAGCGAGGCAGCTCCCGCAGCCGGTCGGTGCCGGTGTCGGTGACGAATCCGGCATACATCAGCGCCTCGAGCTGCTCGCGCACGTCGTCGGCGGCCTCTCCCGTTGCGCGATCGAGGATCACGCGCAGCTCCTGGGCGCGGGACAGCGCGGGGACCACCAACCGGACCAGCACAGCCACCCGAGTGGCGAGCTGGGCTCGCACCGCGGCCTGCAGCTTCTCGAACGCCTCCGGGGTCCGGGTCGGCCCGCCGTTCGCGTCCATCAGCTCGTTCACCGCGCAGGCGCGGCAGTCCTCGACGAGGGCCTCCACGTTGCCGTGCGGGTTCTGACTCAGTGCCAGCCGATCCCGGGTGCCGAGGCCGGAGACCGCGGTCTTGGTCGGGGTGACGATGGCGCTGAGCAGCAGGGCCCTTGTGCCCTCGCGCATCGCCTGGCGCTGCGCGAGAGGGGTGCTGAGGACCCGGACCGCGACGCCCTCCTTCTCGGGGACGAGTGCCGGGTAGCCGACCACCTTCTGGCCCGCGATGGTGCGGGTCACGCTGTCCGGCAGGGTGCCGAGTGTCTCCGACGTCCAGACCGCGGCGGCCGGACGCTCGGTGCTCGAGGCGGCCTTGGCCACCTCGACGTCGACGCGGGGCGAGAGCGAGGCGGAGAGCCCGGTCAGGCTCTTGCTCCGGCCCAGCACCTTGCCCGAACCGTCGACCGCGGCGAAGGTCATCCTCAGGTGATCCGGGACCGCGCTCAGGTCGAAGTCGCGGGGCGAGATCGGGGCGCCTGCCATTCGGGACAGTTCCCTGGCGATCGCCATCGTCAACGCCTCGGATCGCGGTTTGACGGCCGACAGTGCTGCCCTGGCGTAGTCGGGTGCGGGGACCACGGTGCGACGCAACGGTTTCGGCAGCGTCTTGATGAGCGCGGTGACCAGGTCCTCGCGCATGCCGGGCACCAGCCAGTCGAAGCCGACCGGGCGGACCTGGGCGAGCAGCGCGACAGGGATGCGTGCGGTGACGCCGTCGTCCTCGGTCCCGGGTTCGAACTGGTAGGTCAGCGGGAACGAGATCTCGCCCTGGCGCCAGGTGTTCGGGTAGTCGCCGCCGAGCACCCCGGCGGCATCGGCATTCACCACGGTCGACGCGGTGAAGTTCAGCAGGTCCGGATCCGTGCGCCGGGCGCGCTTCCACCAGGTGTCGAAGTGCCTGGCGGACACGGCCTCCTGGCCGACGCGCTGGTCGTAGAACTCGTAGAGGGCCTCGTCGTCGACCAGGATGTCGCGCCTGCGTGCCCTGGTCTCCATCTCCTCGACGTCCTCGAGCAGGGCGCGGTTCTGATGGAAGAACTTGTGCTGGGTCTGCCATTCGCCCTGTACCAGCGCGTGCCGGATGAACAGCTCTCGCGAGGTCTCGGGGTCGATCGAGCTGTAGGTGACAGCCCGCTTCGCGACCAGTGGGATGCCGTACAGAGTGACCCGCTCGTACGCCATCGCGCAGGCGCGCTTGGTCGACCAGTGTGGCTCGGAGTAGGTGCGCTTGATCAGGTGCGGTGCCAGCTTCTCCGCCCACTCGGGCTCGATGCCTGCCGCCATCCTGCCCCAGAGCCTGGAGGTTTCCACCAGTTCGGCGGCCATCACCCAGCGCGGCGGCTTCTTGAACAGCGAGGAACCGGGGAACACCGCGAACCGGGCACCACGGGCGCCGAGGAAGTCTCGCTTGTCGCCCTCGCGCAGGCCGACGTGGGAGAGCAACCCGGACAGCAGCGCCTGGTGCACCGAGGCCTCGCTCGCGGGCTGGTCGTTGCCGGTCCAGCCGAGCCCACGGGTGATCTGCGCGAGCTGGCCGTGCAGGTCCTGCCACTCCCTGATCCGCAGCCAGTGCAAGAACTCGTTCTTGCACATCTTCCGGAACTGGTTGGAGGACAGCTCCTTCCGCTGCTCGCCGAGGTACTCCCACAGCTTGAGGTAGGCGAGGAAATCGGAGCCGGCAACGGTGAACCGCGCGTGCTTCTCGTCGGCGGCCTGCTGGTGTTCGGCGGGCCGCTCGCGTACGTCCTGGATCGACAGCGCGGCGACGATGATGAGGGTCTCGCGCAGGCACCCGGTGTTGTGCGCATGGGCGAGCATCCGCGCCATCCTGGGGTCCACCGGCAACTGGGCGAGCTCCCGCCCGACCGGGGTCAGCTCGGTGACGCCGTCCTTGGCGCCCGGTTTGATCGCCCCGAGTTCCTCGAGCAACGCGACGCCGTCACGGATGGCACGCGGATCCGGCGCCTCCACGAACGGGAAGGCGGCGATGTCACCGAGGCCGAGTGCGGTCATCTGCAGCACCACCGACGCCAGGTTGGTACGCAGGATCTCGGGTTCGGTGAAGGCCGGACGCGACTCGAAGTCGTCCTCGGAGTAGAGGCGGATGCAGATGCCGTCGGCGACACGGCCACAGCGTCCGGCCCGCTGCCGGGCCGAGGCCTGCGAGATCTCCTCGATCGGCAGTCGCTGGACCTTGGTGCGGACGGAGTACCTGGAGATGCGGGCGGTGCCCGGATCGACCACGTACCGGATGCCGGGGACCGTCAGCGAGGTCTCCGCGACGTTGGTCGAGAGCACCACCCGGCGTCCCGTGTGCCGCTCGAAGACCCGGTGCTGCTCGGCCGCGGACAGCCGCGCGTACAGGGGCAGGATCTCCGTGCCGCGCAGCTTGCGGTCCCGCAGCGCGTCGGCGGTGTCGCGGATCTCGCGTTCGCCGGAGAGGAACACGAGGATGTCGCCGTCACCCTCGCCGAGCAGTTCCTCGACGGCCTCGCCGACCGCGTCGACAGGGTCGCGATCGATGGTCTGCTCGCCGACGTCGACGCTCAGCGGCCGGTACCGGACCTCGACAGGGAAGGTGCGACCCGAGACCTCCACGATCGGCGCGGGCACCCCGTTCACGGCGAAGTGCTGGGCGAAGCGCTCCGGGTCGATCGTCGCGGAGGTGATGATCACCTTCAGGTCGGGCCGCCGCGGCAACAGTTCCCTGAGGTAGCCGAGGATGAAGTCGATGTTGAGGCTGCGTTCGTGCGCCTCGTCGATGATGAGGGTGTCGTACCGGCGCAGCATCCGGTCGCGCTGGATCTCGGCGAGCAGGATGCCGTCGGTCATCAGCTTGATCAGAGTGCCGTCGGACACCTGGTCGGTGAAGCGGACCGTGTAGCCAACGGCCTCGCCGAGCGGGGTGTCCAACTCCTCGGCGATGCGCTCGGCGACGGTGCGCGCCGCGATCCGGCGCGGCTGGGTGTGCCCGATCAGCCCGCGCACCCCACGCCCGAGGTCGAGACAGATCTTCGGGATCTGTGTTGTCTTACCGGATCCGGTCTCGCCGGCCACGATGACGACCTGGTTAGCCGCGATCGCGGCGGCGATGTCGTCACGGCGCAGGCTGACAGGAAGGTTGTCCGGATAGCTGGTCTTCGGGGTGTTCGCGCGGCGAGTGGCGATCCGGGCCTCCGCCTGCGACACCTCGCGGAGGACCCCGGCGAGGGCCTCGGGGTTCGAGGCGCGGTCGAGGCGGCGCCGGAGTCGGTGCTCGTCCCGGAGGGAGAGGTGGGCCAGGCGGCGCTTGAGCTCACGCCGGTCGACGTCGGGCAGCTCGGGCGAAGGTGTGGTGGACATGCTCGGACCAGCCTATCGAAAGGCCGCCACTCAAATACCGCAGCCCGTTGTTGCCCTGTGCGAACATCTGCGGGTGACTGCTGCCACGGAGACCCCGGTCTACCCACACACGAACCCGATCTGGCGGGCGCTGCGGCTGGTGTTCGCCGGTCTCGGGATCCTCGCGCTGGTCTGGATCCCGCTGCGCAACATCGACAGCGAGACGTTCTCGACGACCAACTACTTCAGCTACTTCACCATCCTCAGCAATGTGTTGACGGTGATCGTGTTCCTCGTCGGGGCGTTCGCGGACCCGCAGTCGCGGAACTGGCAGCTCTTTCGCGGGGCGACCACCGTGTACATGGTCATCACCGGGATCATCTACGCGGTCCTGCTCGCCAACGTCGATGTGATGCTGCAGGACAAATGGATCAACGTCCTGCTGCACGAGATCCTGCCACTGGTCATCTTCCTCGATTGGCTGATCAACCCGCCGCGCATGCGGATCACCGACCGGCAGTCGATGACCTGGCTGACGTTCCCGGTCGTCTACGGCGTCTACACGCTCGTCCGCGGCCCGATCGTCGACTGGTACCCGTATCCGTTCATCGATCCCCGCGTGCAGGGCTACCTGCAGATGTCCATCGGACTCGTGGTGCTGCTGTTGGCCATGGTGCTGATGTCGTTCGCGGTCAACGCCGCGGGCAGGCTCGCCCAGCGGTGGCGATACGGTGGAACCGAGCGCCGGACGGCGGCGGACGGGATCGCCACCGGCGAGAGCGAGGAGATGGCGTGACGAACACCCAGGCACTGTGGCACGGATTCGCGGACATGGGCGCGGTGAGCGATGGCGGTCCTTTCGTCGTCAGCCGCGGCGAGGGCGCGTACATCTGGGACGACAAGGGCAATCGCTACCTGGACGCGACCGCGGGCCTCTGGTTCACCAACGTCGGGCACGGTCGCGCCGAGATCGCGGACGCGGTCGCGACGCAGCTCCGGTCGATCGCGCACTTCTCCAACTTCGGCGACTTCGCCCCCGAGACGACGTTCGCGCTCGCCGAGCGCTTGTCCGCGATCGCGCCGGTGCCCGGTAGCAAGATCTTCTTCACCTCGGGCGGCTCGGACTCCGTCGACACGGCGGCCAAGCTGGCCAGGCGCTACTGGCACGAGATGGGCAAGCCGAACAAGCGGATCGTGGTCGGGCGGCAGAAGGCCTACCACGGCATGCACGTGGCTGGCACCGCGCTGGCAGGCATCCCGGTGAACCGGGAAGGCTACGGCGAGCTGATGCCGGATGCCAGGACGGTGGAGTGGGACAACGGCAAGAGCCTGCTCGAGCTCATCGAGCGGGAGGGCGCCGACACGATCGCGGCCTTCTTCGTCGAGCCGATCATCGGCGCGGGTGGGATCTACCTGCCGCCGGAGGGCTACCTCGCCGAGGTCCGGCAGATCTGCCGCGAGCACGACATCCTGTTCGTCGTCGACGAGGTGGTCACGGGCTTCGGCCGGATCGGCGGGTCGTGGTTCGCCTCGACGCGTTTCGACCTGCAGCCGGACATGGTGACCACGGCGAAGGGGCTCACCTCGGGGTACGTCCCGATGGGTGCGGTGTTCATCGCGCCCCGGGTCGCCGAGCCCTTCTTCTCCGGCGGCGTGTGGTGGCGGCACGGGTACACCTATGGCGGGCACGCGGGCGCGGCAGCCGCGGCACTGGCGAACCTCGACATCCTCGAGCGGGAGAACCTGCTCGAGGAGTCCGCTCGGCTCGAGCGTTCGCTGCACGAGCACCTGTCGCCGCTGGCCGAGCACCCGCGGGTCGCGGAGGTGCGCAGCGGTCTCGGCGCGGTCGCGGCGGTGCAGCTCGCGGATCCCGCGGAGGCGTTGCCATTCGTCAAGACCCTTCGGGAGCACGGCATCTCGGGTCGCGCGGCAGGCGTCGGCGCCATGCAGTTCTCGCCGTCCTTCGTGATGACCGACGACGAGGTGGCCGAGATGGCGGCGGGGGTCCTCAAGGCGCTCGGCTGAGTGCTCGCGCCCGCCGGTCGGCGGTTCAGTGCAGGGTGAGAACCTCTGCGGTCGATCGGCGCGGCGTGCGCCCCGCCGGGGGCGAACCGGTGACCGAGCCGACCCGGAGCAGGACCTGGGGGAGTCCGGCGTCGGGCGCCAGCGCCGCGATCATGTCCCGGCTCCGTCCGACTTCGGTGAGGTGCGTCAGCGGGCAGGTCGCGATCCCTCTCGATGTCGCCTCGAGCAGGACCGCGGACAGTGCCTGCCCGCATCGCGTCCAGGCCGCCGGTGAGTCGGAATCGGTGCTCAGCATCAGCACGGTGGACTCGTCGACGCCCGGCAGGGGCGTCGACTCCTGCCTGCCAGGCCGCGGGAACACTCGTCCGATCGGGACGTGTGCGCTCTCGCCCGTGGTCGCCAGCGAATCGGGAGGTATCCCCTCGCCGGTGAGGGAGTGCCCGGCCCACCAGTGCAGTTCGGCCTGGTAGTCGGAGTCGTACCGCCTTGCCGCGGAGCTGGCGTCGGTCGCCGCGGCCAGCGTCGTCCGTGCCTCGGGCGCGAGGACCGTCAGCGTGACGCCGAACCTGCCCGCCTGATCGCCCAGGCGCTCGGCCGGCCCCGCCTCCACCGCGAGCGGGCCGAAGGGTCTGCGATCGGTGCGGCGATGGCGGATGGCGGAGACCAGGTCGAAGTCGTGTGAGCGTGGGGTCGCATCCCGGTGACAGTGGATCGCGGCGACGAGCCGGGGGAGGCTGGGCTCCGGCAGGAGGTCGATGTCCGATCGCCAGCGCAGTGAGATGAGGGCGACCTCGACGTGATGGAGCGCCGCGCCGCAGCTGATGTGCAGCTGGCGTCCGGACGGATCGGCGGAGGGCAGGAGCCGGGTGCGCTCGCTGAACAGGTCGAGCCGACCCGCGGAGTATCGCCACCGCCACGGCTGGCTGTTGTGCACCGATGGTGCTCGGCACGCCAGATCGACCGCGCTCTGGATGACGCCGGTGTCCGGCACCGCGGTGTCCATGACTGTCTCCTCACCGTTGACCGGTGCCAGGGGACCTCGCCTGGGAGCCTCCCCGATACCGGACAGTCAATTATCTGCCATGCGGATCGGGCTCGGCTAGGGCCTTTCGACCCCACTCCAGGGATCGCCCGTGGCTCAGCGCCGCGGGATGCCCGATCGCAGCGGTTCCGCGACGCTGGGTGCGCTGGCGGCCGACAGCCACAAACGCAGCAGGTGCCTGCGCTTGTCGAGGTCGGGGTGGTCCTGGTAGGTGTTGCGGGCGTGCAGGATGCGCCCGTTGTTCAGGATCTGGACGTCGCCGGGTTCGAAGACCATCTCGACATGGAAGCGCGGCTCGTTGGCGATGGCCTCGACGAGTTCGAGGGCCTCGTGTTGCTCCGCCGTCAGGCGTGGGGCCTGCGGGTGCCGTTGGGAGTCGCGGATGTACCAGCTGATGTAGAACAGGCGGGGCACCCCGCCGATGTCGTTGAGTGGGGCGAGTTCGAAGTACGGGGGGTCGCCCGCGGCCTCCTCGCCGTTGCGGTCCCATGGCATGGGGGAGTAGAGGACCTCGAGCAGATCCGGCCGCCGCCGCAGCACCTCGTTGTAGATCGCTGCCGAGCTGGCGATCCAGCTCTCGCCTCCGGTGGCCGCCTTGGCCAGGCACAGCAGCGCGACCAGGTCGGAACCGTCGGTGTGGAAATCCTGGCGCTCCCTGGTCCGGTAGAGCCGGACGGTGGGATCGGTCCTCTCGATCCGCTCGTCGCGAATGTGGGTGAGCACCGAGCCGTCGCGATCCTGACTCACCGGGTCTCCGAGCATGGCTCCCAGCGCGAGGTAGGCCCGCTCGATCTCATCGGTGCCGAGTTCGTCCAGGGGGAACCCGCGCAGCAGGACGAAACCGCATCCCGAGTTCAGCGTGTGCGCCCACCGGCCGCAGCGGGACCGAAGGGTGGGGAACAGGTGCGAGTCGTCGGCGGCGTCGGATCTGGCCGCCTCGACGATCTCCGATCGCTCGGCTCGGGTGAGCACCACGGTCCACGTCGAACTGTCGGGGAAGTCCGATCTCTCCCAGACCGCGTCCGAAACCTGAGGTGATCGGATCACATGATCGGGCATGTCATTTCCCGCCTTGCCGGCAAACTCGCCGGAAGAGGCCCGACACGCGTTCGCGCAGAGTCGGTTTCACCTCGATCAGATCCACCCGTGGGAGGTCGGCCGCGGCGGTGGCCTGCGCGAAGCGGGCGTGCAGCTGGGACCTGACCTCGTCGGGGTGTAGGCGCGGCGCTTGCGTTCGGCGCGCGCGGCGAGCGCCCCCGTGGCCGCGACCCCGACGACGCCCGCGAGACCGACGAGCTTCCACACGTTCCTGCCGTCCATGCGCATCGCTCTAGGCTAGGTGCATGAGTCGCCGGATGCACGAATCGCAGGTGAGCCTCGACGAGGCCGTGGATGCCACCCGAACCGGGGACATCTGGATCTTCCGCGGCCACTCGGGCGCCGATCGGGCGATCCAGACGCTGACGAACAGCCCCGTGAACCACGTCGGGATGTCGGTGGTTCTCGATGACATGCCGCCGCTGATGTGGCACGCGGAGCTCGGACATTCCTTGCAGGACATGTGGACCGGGCGGTTCCAGCGCGGCGTGCAGCTGCACGACCTGCGGCAGGCGGTCCAGGTGTGGGGTGCGAAGTACGGTCAGCGCGGCTGGCTGCGGCAGCTCGAGGAGCCGGTGACCAGGGAGCAGGAGGACGCGCTGATGCGCACCGTCGCGCGGCTCGACGGCACGCCGTTCCCGTCCACGGCGAAGCTGGTCTCGCGCTGGTTCGGTGGCAGGCTGCCGTCGCTGCGTCGCCGTTCGGCAGGGGATTCCGCGGAGGCTTCGGCCGGCCTCGAGAGCGCGTACTGCGCCGAGGTGGTCGCGCAGACTTACGAGTCGATGGGGCTGCTCACCGAGCGCCGCAAGACGAATTGGTATGACCCGGGCCGATTCTGGAGCGGCGACCGGTTGCCGCTCGCGCCGGGGGTGACGCTGGGCGGGGAGATCGAAGTGTTGCTCAGCGAGGCGGATCTCGCGGCGGGCCGGTCGCCGCAACACCTCGGGCAATGTGAGAGCTGACGGCGACCGGCCTCCGCTTCGGGTCAGGCCGCCGGGGTCCGGGAGAGCCAGGTGACCGAGGCGCCGCTGTCGAAGGACTCGGTGCGGTTCGGGGTGAACCGCGTCGGCTGGAACGCCCCGTCGAACGCCGGGATGCCTGCCCCCGCGACCACCGGGTAGCGCTTGATGACCAGTTCGTCGATCTCGGGCAGCAGGGTGCCCGCCAGCTTTCCGCCGCCCGCGAGCCAGACGTCCATCCCCTCCTGGGCCTTGAGGTCACGGACGAGGCCGAGCGGGTCGCCGGCGACCAGTTCGACCGCCGGGTCGGCGATCTCGCCGAGGGTGGTCGAGACCACGTACTGCTTCAGGTGGGCGTAGGGGCTGGTGACGCCGACGTCGAGGGCGGGTTGATAGGTCCCGAGGCCCATCACCACCGCTCCGAACGCCTGGTTGGCGGCGCCCTCAAGGCCGACGTGCGGGCGGATATGGGTGGGGACGGTGTCCGGGTACCGCTGCGTGATCCACGCCGTCACGTCGTCCGAGACCATGAAGTCCCATTCGCCGCCCGGGCCTGCGATGTAACCGTCGAGCGAGATACCCACGTAGTAGACAAGCTTTCGCATATGTACCGCTCCGTCCGTAGTACTCTATTTGAAGTGGTCTGAAAGTAGTACTACGGATGGAGTGGTGTCAAGTGCGGAGCAATCCGGAGAGACGAGCGGCGTTGGTCGACGCCGCGATCGAGGTCCTGGCGGAACTGGGCGCGCGCGGACTCACCTTCCGGGCCGTCGATTCGCGGGCGGGGGTGCCACCGGGTACGGCGTCGAACTACTTCGCCAACCGCGACGACCTGTTGGCTCAGGCGGGCGGCCGGTTCTACGAGCGGCTGACCCCGACGACGAGTCCTTGGCGCAGAGCCTCGGCGGTCCGCACGACCGTGATCATCTGGTCGGGCTGATGCGCGAGGTCGTCGGCAGGATCACCGAGTTCCGCACGGGCTTCCTCGCCCTACTCGAGCTCAGGCTCGAGGCGACCCGGCGACCCGAGTTGCGCGCGGTGCTGACCGAACGGATCCGGGCCGACCTGGACTTCAACGTCACCAACCACCTGGACGCGGGCATGCCGGGCGACGCCACCACGGTCCGCCTGCTCTATCTCGCGCTGAACTGGCTGATCGTCGATCGGCTGACGCTGCCAGAGCTGTTCTCGGAGAGCGAGATCGACGAACTCATCGAGGCCGCGGTCGACCGCGCGTTGTCCGGGTAACCGGTCGGTCTACACGCTCAGCGTGCGGTCCGGGTGCACCCGTCCGCCGACGTCGACCCATCCGTCGCGTGAGTAGACGGTGTAGATCTGCGATCCGCGCCCCTGGGTGATGTGCAGGCTTCGACGCAGGTGCTCGGTGATCCGGACCGCCGCCGCACCGGTGGCCTCGTCCTCCGGTATCCCCATGAGCGGGGCGAACATTCGGGATCTGATCGCACCCTCACCCGCCCAGGCCCAGACGTAGTGGTGTCCGGAGTCGAAGGAATCCGCCCTGGTGGAGACCACCGCCGCGGAGTCGGGCTTCGGGTGCAGGGTGAACTCGGGCGCCCAATCGGGTTTGGCGCGCACCCAGGTCATCCCGCGGTCGACGTAGGTCGTGACCGGACCCGCCGGGACCTCGAGGACGTCGACCGCCGCGCCCCGTTCGCGCAGCCACCAGGACAGGCCCACCGTCGGGTGCCCGGCGAAGGGCAGTTCGGTGGCGGGGGTGAAGATCTGCGCCCGCACGCTCGCGGCGCCCGGGCCGGGCAGTTCGACGAAAATCGTCTCGCTGAACCCGAGTTCGGCGGCCAGGCCCTGCCTGCGCTCCGCCGGCACCAATGCCGCATCCACGATGCCCAATGCGTTGCCGTGGTGGCCGTTCGCATCGGTGAAGACCCTGACGACGTCAACCTCGATACTCATCGTTAAACGATACCGCCGGTAACGACCGAAGGTGCCTTTTGCGCGGGTTGATCGCACAAAAGACACCTTCGGGGTGTTGCGGGTGAAGCCGGCCTAGACGCTCGCGCCCGCGAGGGCCTCGCTGGCGGTGACCGCCTGGGCCACGCCCTGGAGGGTCGCGGCGACCTTGACGGCCTCCCAGACCTGTTCCTTGGTCAGGCCCTCCTTGCGGACGACCGCGTCGTGGGCGCCGGTGCAATGGTCGCAGCCGTTGATGGTCGACACCGCGAGCGACCACAGCTCGAAGTCGGCCTTCTCGACGCCGGGGCTGCCGATGATGTTCATGCGAAGGCCCATGCGCACCTGGGTGTAATCCTCACCGAGGTAGCCCTTTGCGCGGTACGCGACGTTGTTCATGCCCATGATCGTCGCGGCACCGAGGGCGGCGTTGTACGCCTCCGCCGACAGGTTGTCGGCGGCCTCTTCCGCGATCTCCCGCAGCACGGTCGCGGAGCGGGTGGCCGCCGCTGCGGCGAGGAACGTGCCCCAGAGCTGCTGCTCGTTCAGCTCGGTGGACCGGGACAGCGAGCTGAGGTTCAGCTTGAGGTCCTTGGCGTACTCGGGCAGCGAGTTCTTCAGGTTCTCGACGCTCATGACTAGACGCTCTCGGCCAGGAGCTCGCCGGCGTTGATGGTCGGGTCGCCCTTCTTCCAGTTGCAGGCGCACAGCTCGTCGGACTGCAGTGCGTCGAGCACGCGCAGCACCTCGTCGACGTTGCGGCCGACGGAACCGGCGGTCACGGAGACGAACTGGATCTCGTTGTTCGGGTCCACGATGAAGGTGGCGCGGTCCGCGACGCCGTCGGCGTTGAGAACGCCGGTGGCCTCGGCCAGCTCACGCTTGAGGTCCGAGAGCATCGGGAAGGGGAGGGTCTTGAGCTCGTCGTGCTGTGCGCGCCACTGGAAGTGCACGAACTCGTTGTCGACCGAGGCGCCGAGCACCTGGGCGTCGCGATCCGCGAACTCCTCGTTCAGCTTGCCGAACGCGGCGATCTCGGTGGGGCACACGAAGGTGAAGTCCTTGGGCCAGAAGAAGACGATCCGCCACTTGCCCGCGTAGTCGTCGCTGGTGACCTGGGTGAAGTAGTCGTCGGGCTGCTGGGCGTCGACCTTGGACAGGTCCCCGCCGATGACGGCCTTGAGGTTGTACGCCGGGAACTGGTCGCCGATGGTCAGCAGAGCCATATGTCTCGTCCTCCTACTTGTGATGGATCTTCGGGCACGGGCAGCCGCACTGGTGGCTGCGCCGGGGTGATTTCGATACCGGGAGCGGGTCCCGCGGTTCCCCGCTGACCTGCGCTCTTTGGTATGAGTCCATAGTGCCCGAAACCTTTCAAAAGGTAAAGGCGATATATGCCACTACACTGATAGGTATGGCTGATCAGACTTATCAACCCACACTGTCGCAGCTGCGTGCCTTCGTCGCGGTGGCCGAATACCGCCACTTCGGTACCGCGGCAGCGCGATTGAATGTGAGCCAGCCCACGTTGTCGCAGGCGCTGGCGGCGCTCGAGAACGGGCTCGGGGTGCAGCTGATCGAGCGCAGCACGCGTCGCGTGCTCGTGACCGACGCAGGCACCCAGCTGCTCGCGCAGGCGAAGATGATCCTCGAAGCCGCGGACGGGTTCGTCGCCACCGCGGCGGGCGTGGGGGACCGGCTCGGCGGCCCGCTTCGCATGGGTCTGATCCCGACCGTCGCGCCGTACGTGCTGCCCGCTCTGCTGCCTGCGATGCGTGCGGAGCTGCCGGCCGTGGTGCCGCAGGTGATCGAGGACCAGACCGCGCGGCTGCTGGATTCGCTGCGCGCGGGCGTGCTGGACGTCGCGGTCCTTGCGCTTCCGTCGGAGGCGACCGGGTTGGTGGAGATCCCCCTCTACACAGAGGATTTCGTGATGGTGGTGCCAGGCGACCACGAGCTGGCCGGCCGGGTCGACCTGTCGCCACAGGTGCTCGACGACCTGCCGCTGCTGTTGCTCGACGAGGGGCACTGCCTCCGTGACCAGACCCTCGACCTGTGCCGATCGGTGGACGCGCATCCGTCGTCGGGGATACAAGGGCGACCTCGCTCGCGACCGTGGTGCAGTGCGTCGCAGGCGGCCTCGGGGTGACCCTGGTGCCGGATTCGGCGGTCCCGGTGGAGACCCGCCGAGGTGACCTCGCCACGGCCCGGTTCGCGAGCCCGGCGCCGGGCCGGACGATCGGCCTCGTGTTCCGCTCCTCCAGCGGGCGGGCCGACGGCTACCGCAGGCTCGCCGATGTGGTGCGGACTGTCGCGCCCGGCGCCGCCGCGCCGCCGTCCGTGGGTTCGCGATAGGGCTCCGCGATTGCGTGTCGGTGCGTCACAATGGACATACGCCGCACCAGCAGGAGGAACGACGATGCCTCTGCACGGACTGATCATCAAGGCCGCCTCGACGGTCGTCACCGGAGCCGTGGGTGTCGCCGCCTACAACGGGGCGCGGCGGATCGTCGCGAGAGCGCCGCTGCGGGAGGCCGCCGTGACGGCCACCGAATGGGGCCTGCGCGGCGCCCGCAAGGCGGAGGAAGGCGCGGAGTCCGCCCGTCTCACGATGGCAGACGTGGTGGCCGAAGCGCGCGAGCGACTCGGTGAAGAGGTGCCGCCGCCAGGGGTTGCGGACGCGGGCCACGGGCACGCTCACTAGGGCGAGATGTCCGCGGAACCGGCGGTGCTGCATCAGGTTCCGACCACGGTCGGCGACCTGACTGTCCTCTCCGACGCGGGTGGGCGGGTGCGGATGCACGCGCCGTGGCTGCGGGGCAGCCGACCGCGGGCGGTCGCCGTCGAGGACGCCGTCGGCGCCCTGACCGGGGTGCGGGCCGTGCACGCCTATCCGCGCACCGCCTCGATCGTCATCTGGTACTCGCCCCGCACCGCCGACCGGGACGGATTCGCGGCGGCCATCCGCGACAGCAGGCTCATCCCCGACGCCCTGGTACCGGATCGGGCGCCGACCTCCGCGGACATCGGCAATGCGGACGTCGTGCGGATGGCGGTCGGCGGGGTGGCGCTCGTGCTTCTCGGTTTCCGCAGGTACGCGCTCGGGAGGCCCGCGCTGCTCGGCCCCGCCGGACGCGCCGTGGCCACAGGGGCGACGGTGTTCACGGGATACCCGTTCCTGCGCGGGGCGCTGCGGGCGCTGCGCGGCAGCAGGGCGCCCGGCACCGATGCGCTGGTCTCGGCCGCGACCGTCGCCAGCCTCGTGCTCCGCGAGAACGTCGTCGCCCTGACCGTGCTGTGGCTCCTGAACATCGGTGAGTACCTTCAGGATCTGACCCTGCGCCGTACCCGACGCGCCATCTCGGACCTGCTCAAGGGCACCCAGGACACCGCCTGGGTCCTGACCGCCGACGGGAGTGAGATCCAGGTCGGGATCGACGCACTGGAGATCGGCGACGAGGTGATCGTGCACGAGCACGTCGCCCTCGCGGTCGACGGGATTGTGATCGAGGGTGAGGCCATCGTCGACCGGTCCGCGATCACCGGCGAGACGCTGCCCGCGAGCATCGTCGCAGGGGTAAGGGTGCACGCAGGGTCGGTGGTGATGCGGGGCAGGCTGGTGGTGCGTGCGGACGCGGTCGGTGACGACACGACCATCGGTCGGATCATCACCCGCGTCGAGGAGGCGCAGGAGGACCGGGCCGCGATCCAGACGGTGGGGGAGAACTTCTCGCGCCGGTTCGTCCCCGCCTCCTTCGTGCTCTCCGCGCTGACACTGGCGGCGACGCGGGACGTACGCCGGGCGATGACCATGCTGCTGGTCGCCTGCCCGTGCGCGGTCGGGCTCGCGACGCCGACGGCCATCAGCGCGGCCATCGGCAACGGCGCCCGGCGGGGGATCCTCATCAAGGGCGGCTCGCACCTCGAGGACGCAGGCCGGGTGGACGCGTTCGTCTTCGACAAGACGGGAACCCTGACCGTCGGCAGGCCCGTGGTGACCAATATCGTCGCGTTGGCGAAGGACTGGCGACCCGATCAGGTGCTGGCCTACGCCGCGAGCTCCGAGATCCACTCGCGGCATCCGCTGGCCGAGGCGGTGCTGCGATCGACGGCGGAACGGCACATCGAGATCCCGCCGCACCAGGAGTGCGAGGTGCTCGTCGGGCTGGGCATGCGCACCTGGGCCGACGGCAGGACACTGCTGCTCGGCAGCGTGTCGCTGCTGGAATCGGAGAACGTGCGGGTGTCGAAACGGGCCGCCGACTGGGTCGGCAAGTTACGTCGCCGGGCGGAGACCCCGCTGCTGCTGGCGGTCGACGGCAGGCTGGTCGGCCTGATCAGCCTGCGCGACGAGCTGCGACCGGAGGCGCAATCGGTCCTGGACCGATTGCGGGCCACCGGGGCGCGGCGGGTGATCATGCTCACCGGCGACCATCCGGAGACGGCCGCCGCGGTCGCGACGGAGCTGGGTATCGAGGAGTGGCGGGCCGAGGTGCTCCCCGACGACAAGCTCGAGGTCGTGCAGCGGCTGCGGGCGGAGGGCCATGTGGTCGCAATGGTCGGCGACGGCACCAACGACGCACCCGCTCTCGCCGCGGCCGACATCGGGATAGCGATGGGCCTGGCGGGTACGGACGTCGCCGTCGAGACCGCTGACGTCGCGCTCGCGAGCGATGATCTGACCAGGCTGCTCGAGGTCCGCGACCTCGGGGGTCACGCGGTCCGCCTGATCCGGCAGAACTACTCGATGTCCATCGCCGTCAACGCGCTCGGCCTGCTGGTCGGGGCGGGCGGCGCGTTGTCCCCGGTGTTCGCGGCGATCCTGCACAACGCGTCCTCGGTAGCCGTGGTGGCCAACAGTTCCCGCCTGATCCGCTACCGGGTCGACGGGGAACGCTGAGGCCCTGGGACGATGGATCGAACCCGCACCGGCGTGCGGCGATCGAACGACGAAGGAGATTCAGGCGTGAGCACCAGTGTCATCGTGGCGGGGGCCAGGACCCCGATCGGCAAGCTCTCCGGCGCGCTGGCGTCGCTGACGGCGGCGGAGCTGGGTGGGCGCGCGATCGCCGCCGCCCTCGAACGCAGCGGCCTCGGTACCGACGGTGTCGACGCAGTGGTGATGGGCACCGTGGTGCAGGCCGGTGTCGGCCCGAACCCGGCGCGGCAGGCGGCGGTCGCGGCAGGCCTGCCGATGACGGTGCCCGCCACCACCGTGAACAACCTCTGTCTGTCCGGCCTCGAGGCGATCATGCAGGCCGACCGGCTGATCGCCACCGGCGCCGCCGACGTCGTGGTCGCGGGCGGCATGGAGTCGATGACGAACGCGCCGTATCTGGTACGCGGAGCCAGGACCGGACTGAAGTACGGCACCACCGGCTTCGAGGACGCCCTGGACCGGGACGCGCTGGTGTGCGCGTTCGACGGCGTGTCGATGGGCGCGTCCACCGAGAGCTACCAGGCGTCGGAGGACATCAGCCGCGCCGAGCAGGACGAGTTCGCGGCCCGCTCGCACCGCCTCGCCGCCGCCGCGACCGAGTCGGGCGCGTTCGCGGCCGAGATCGCGCCGGTGGAGATCGCGTCCCGGAAGGGCGCCGTCACCGTCGCCGACGACGAGGGCATCCGCGCGGGGACCACCGTGGACTCCCTCGGCAAGCTGCGTCCGGCGTTCGCGAAGGACGGCACCATCACCGCGGGTGCGTCCTCGCAGCTGTCGGACGGCGCGGCCGCCGTCATCGTGATGCGTAAGGACGTCGCCGAGGCACGCGGCATCGAGTGGATCGCCGAGATCAAGGCGCACGCCCTGGTCGCGGGCCCCGACACCTCCCTGCTGCACCAGCCCGCCAACGCCATCGAGGCGGCGCTGAAGCGAGACGGTGAGACCACCGTCGCCGACCTCGACCTGCTCGAGATCAACGAGGCGTTCGCCGGCGTCGCGATCGCGTCGATGCGTCAGCTCGGCGTCGACGCGGACAAGGTCAACATCCACGGAGGCGCGATCGCGGTCGGGCACCCGGTCGGCATGTCCGGCGCGAGGATCGTCCTCTCCCTGGCGCATTCGCTCAAGGCGCGCGGCGGCGGCAAGGGCGCGGCCGCCCTCTGCGGCGGCGGTGGCCAGGGCATCGCGATGATCATCGAGGTCTAGGCGGCTACGCCGCCCGTGCGCGGTTGACGAGTGTCAGGACTCGTCAACCGCGCACAGGCGCGTCAGCGCCTGCCGCGCTTGGCGGGCTTGCCGCCCTTGGTGTTCCGGGGGTCGGGGTCTTGCCCGCCTTGGCGCGCGCCGCTTGTTTCGCGGCGGCCTTCTGGGAGGCGGTGCGCTTGGGGGCGGGCTCCTGCGCGTCGCGACCGCGGGAGCTGTTGACGCTGCGGCCGCGCACGATCCCGACGAACTCCTCCACCCTGTCCGTGGTCGCGTCCTGCGGCCAGGCCAGCGCGACCGGCGACTCCGGCGCATCGGTGACGGTGCGGTAGGTGAGGTCCTTGCGGTGGTGCAGCCGGGCCAGCGACTGTGGCAGCACCAGCACCCCGATCCCGGCCGCGACCAGCTCGATCGCGTCGGCGGTGGTGGCGGGCCGCTGGGCGGCGGGCGTCCCCGGCAGCGACTCCCAGTCCAGGGCGTCGTCGAGCGGGTGCAGCACGATCTCGCCCTCCAGGTCCGCCGTCGACACCTCGTCGGCAGCGGTGACCACGTGGTCCTTCGGCACCACCACGACCGGGGTCTCCTCGTACAACGCGATCACGCTCAGGCCGACGCTGTCGATCGGCAGCCGCACCAGGCCGGCATCCGCGAGGCCGTCACGCAGCAGGGTCGGCGCGTCGGCCGCGGTGGTGTCGACCAGCTCCAGCCGGACGTCGGGGTGGCGTTCACCCCAGATCCGCACCCACTTGGACGGGGTGACGCCGGGCACATAGGCGAGCCGGAACGGGGTGGGCGCATCGGGCTCGGTCATTCCGCCAGGCTACCGGGGCGGGGAGCTCGGGTGGCAGCTCGATAGGCTGAACCCCATGAGCGCGCAGAAGACACCCCAGACGATGAAGCCGGCGACCGCCGCGAAGAAGCTGGACGTCTACCTCGAGGCAACCCCCGCCGAGTTCCGCGACGGTGTGGTGACTCGCGACGAGCTCGCCGAGCTGCGCACGAACCCGCCGCAGTGGCTGATCGACCTGCGCGCCGAGGGCCCGCACCCGAAGTCCGTGGTCGCCGACAAGCTCGGTGTCTCGATCGCCGGGCTGGCCCGCGGCGGCGTCGAAGAGGCGCTCACCACCGCTCAGATCGAGGCGCTGCTCGCCGATCAGCCGGACTGGCTGCAGGCCGAGCGCAAGTCCCTGGTGGAGGTCCGCAAGGAGGAGAAGCGGATCAAGGAGCAGCAGGCCACCCGCCGCGAGCAGTCGAACCGCAAGCAGCGGTTCGCGAAGCCGATCCACCACCCGAACGAGGACTAGGCCGCCGGTTCGTAGGTCCACCGCCCGCCGAGCATCGTGCCCCACACGGGCATCGAGGCCAGGCAGGCACCGGTGGTCGGGAGCTCGTCGGTGTCCAGCACCACCAGGTCCGCGAGGTCGCCGTTCGTGACTCTCGCGCGGCCGCCGGTCGACGCGGCGAGGGCAACCTCCCACGGGATCTCGTGCTCGCGGTGCCACACCCGGCCGTCCGGCAGGGTGCGGTCCACCGCGGCGGCAAGGGTCAGCCACGGGTCCAGCGGCGCCACCGGAGCATCCGAGCCCAACGCCAACCGCGTACCCGAGGACAGCAGCGAGCCGTACGGGAACGACCGGCCGGTGCGGCCGGCCCAGTAACGTTCGGCCAGGTCCGCGTCGTCGTGCACGTGTGCGGGCTGGACACTCGCGATCACACCCAGCTCCGCGAACCGCCGAAAGTCCTTCTCCGCCACCAGTTGCGCGTGCTCGACGGACCCGTGTGCACCCGTGGTCGCGAAGGCGTCGAGCACGTGCTCGCATGCCTGGTCGCCGATCGCGTGGATCGCGCACTCGAGCCCGTGACGGGTGGCCCGCGACATCAGCCCGACCAGTTCGCGCGGCGGCACCGACAGCACCCCGTTCCCGCCGCCCGGATACGGGGCGTGGCAGTACGCGGTCCTGGTGCCGAGCGAACCGTCCACGATCACCTTCATCGGCCCGACCGTGGCCAGCCCGCGGGTACCGGGCACCGCGTCCCCGGTGCCAACGCCGTCGGTGATCGCCTGGTCGAGCCACCGCGGCCAGATGCCGCAGCGCACCCGCAGCAGGTCGGTGCCCGCGGCGATCCGCCTCGCCCATACCGCGCGGTTGTCGGCGATCTCGAAGTCCGTCACCCCGACAACCCCGCGCGCGGCCGCGGCCCGTACCGCCGCGTCGACACGGCGATCGAGCACCGCCGGGTCCACTCGCTGCACGTCGTTCATGATCGGCATGAACTCGGTCTCGGTGAGCAGGCCGCTCGGGTGCGGCGCGAGCGAGAAGCGCCGCAGCGCAGCGGTGTTGAACCAGCCGCTGTGCAGGTCGCCGCTCAACGCGACGACCGGGCGGTCGGCGGTGGCCGCGTCCAGCAGCGCGGCGGTGGGGGAGTCCGGCCACAGGCCGTCCCGGAACCCGTGTACGACGACGACCGCGGTGTCGGCTGAGGGCAGGTACTCCGCGATCGACCGAACGGCGTGCGCGGCCGAGGTTGCGCCCGACAGGTCAAGCGCGGCGCGTGAGAGTGCCCACTGGTCGAGGTGCACGTGCGCGTCCCACAGGCCCGGGAGCACCAGCCGCCCACCGAGATCGACGACATCCGACGCGGTGGAGCCGTCGCCGCCGATCCGGTCGCCGGTGACCATCAGATCCGTCGGCGCCTCGCCCGGCCCCAACCGGGCCCCGCGCAGCAGCATCGCGCTCACCCTCGACGACCTCGAACTCGTCGAACACCACCTCGCCTGCCGCGTCGGACTCCGCCAGGTTCACCTCGCCGACCAGCGCCCAGCCGTGATCGCCCTGCGGATCGGCGATGGTCTGGCGCACCCGCCACAGCTCCGGCTCCACCTGGACCGAGAACAGTTGCGGTCCCCTGGCATCGGGTCCGGTGCCGATCTCGTCGTACTCGTCGAAGTACAGCTCCATCAGATCGGACCAGTCCTCCGACTCCAGTCCGTCGCCGAGCTCGGCGAGCGCGTCCCAGCGTTTGCGCGAGGCCAGCTCGATCCGCTTGAACATCGCGTTGCGGATCATCACCTTGAAGGCCCTGGTGTTCGCGGAGACCGGGCGCGGGATGTCGGCGCCGAACGCGATCTGCTGATCGTCGGACTCCACGCCCGGATTGGTGAGCTGCTCCCACTCGTCCAGCAGCGAGGAATCGACCTGGCGGATCAGCTCACCCAGCCACTCGGTGATGTCCTCGAGCTCCTCGGTGCGGGCCGCGTCGGGCACGGTCTGACGCAGCGCGCGGTAGGCGTCGGCGAGATAGCGCAGCACCAGGCCCTCGGAGCGGGCCAGCCCGTAGTGGCTGACCAGCTCGGCGAAGGTCATCACGTTCTCCACCATGTCCCGCACCACCGACTTGGGGAGAGGGAGAACTCGGAGACCCAGGGGTGCCCGCCGCGGTACATCTCGAACGCGGGATAGAGCAGTTCCTCCAAGGGTTTCGGCCAGGTGATCTCCTCGAGCAGCTCCATCCGCTCGTCGTACTCGATGCCGTCGGCCTTCATCTGCGCGACCGCTTCGCCGCGGGCATGGTGCTGCTGGCCCATCAGGATCTGGCGGGGGTCGTCCAGGGTGGACTCGATCACCGACACCACGTCGAGGGCGTAGGTCACCGACTCCTGGTCGAGCAGTTCGATCGCGGCCAGCGCGAAGGGCGACAGCGGCTGGTTGAGTGCGAAGTCGCGCTGCAGGTCCACCGTCAGCCGGGCCCATGACCCGTCCGGGTCCGGTGCATCGAGCTGCTCGACGATGCCTGCCTGGATCAGCCCGCGGTACAGCGCGATCGCCCGGAGGATGTGCTTGCGCTGCTGGGGACGGGTCTCGTGGCTGTCCTCGAGGAGGTGACGCATCGCGCCGAAGCAGTTGCCAGGGCGGGCTATCACGTTGAGCAGCATCGAGTTCGAGACCCGGAAGCGGGACGTGAGCTGCTCGGGGGAAGCGGAGACGAGTCGCTCGAACGTCGGTTCCCCCCAGGACACGAAGCCCTCCGGCGGCTTCTTGCGCTGGATCTTCTTGAGCTTCTTCGGGTCGTCGCCGGCCCGCGCCACGAGCCGGTGGTTCTCGATCTCGTACTCAGGGGCCTGCACCACCACGGTGCCCATGGTGTCGTAGCCGGCCCGGCCTGCCCGGCCCGCGATCTGATGGAACTCCCGGGCCCGCAGGTGCCGGGTCCTTGTGCCGTCGTACTTGGTGAGTCCGGTCAGCAGCACGGTCCGGATCGGCACGTTGATGCCGACGCCGAGGGTGTCGGTTCCGCAGATGACCTTGAGCAGTCCGTCCTGCGCGAGCTTCTCGATGAGCCTGCGGTACTTGGGCAGCATGCCTGCGTGGTGCACGCCGATGCCGTGCCGGACCAAGCGGGACAACGTCTTTCCGAAACCGGTGCTGAACCGGAAACTCCCGATCGCCTCCGCGATGGCGTCCTTTTCCTCCCGGCTGCTCATGTTGACACTGGTCAACGCCTGCGCCCGTTCGAGCGCAGCGGCCTGGGTGAAGTGCACGACGTACACGGGTGCCTGGTTGGTGGTGGCCAGTTCCTCGATGGTCTCGCCGATGGGGGTGCGGGCATACGAGAAGGACAGCGGCACCGGCCGTTCGGTGCCGCCGACCAGCGTTGTGGGGCGCCCGGTCCTGCGGGTCAGATCCTCCTGGAAGAACGAGACGTCACCGAGCGTCGCGGACATCAGCAGGAACTGGGCGTGCGGGAGTTCGATCAGCGGGACCTGCCAGGCCCATCCGCGGTCCGGCTCCGAGTAGTAGTGGAACTCGTCCATCACGACCTGGCCGATGTCGGAGTCGGCGCCCTGCCGCAGCGCGAGGTTCGCCACGATCTCTGCGGTGGCGCAGATGATCGGCGCGCCGGCGTTGACCGAGGCGTCGCCGGTCATCATGCCGACGTTCTCGGCGCCGAACACCTCGCAGAGAGCGAAGAACTTCTCGCTCACCAGCGCCTTGATCGGTGCGGTGTAGTAGGTGCGCCTGCCCTCGGCGAGCGCCGCGAAATGGGCGCCGATCGCGACCATCGACTTGCCGGACCCGGTCGGCGTCGACAGGATGACGTTCGCGCCCGAGACCACCTCGATCAGCGACTCCTCCTGCGCCGGATACAGGGTCAGGCCCTGCTCGGCCGTCCACCGTGAGAAGGCGTCGAAGAGCGAGTCGGCATCGGGACTCGCGGGACCAGGTCGGAGAGCAGCACCGACCCAGGTTACGGCCTTGCCGGAGTCAGGTCGCGCTGCGCTCGTCCGAGCCCATCGCCTCCAGCACGGCCTCGCGGGTGGAATCGGTGCCGGTGATCTGCGATTCGCCGACGCCGTCGACGAGCATCTGCCGCCACTTCGCCGGATCGAACTCCAGCGGTGCGGTGCTCGCGATGAAGTCCTCGACCACCTGCAGGAACCGGATGGGGTCGTCGTGGAACGGGAAATGGCCGCTACCGCGGAAGATCTCCAGGCGTGAGCCCGGCATCGCGGAGTGCGCCAGGTGGGCATGGCTGACCGGGATCACCGAGTCGACGTCGCCCCAGATGATCTGCACCGGCAGGTCGGCGGTCAGGTAACACCGATCCAGCATGGTGATCGCCTGGCCACGCCAGTCCACGGCCGCACGCAGCGTGCGCAGGAAGGCCTCTCGCGCGGTGGGATCGGGCAGGTCGCTGAGCACCCGCACCAGGTCGGGCGCGTCGTGGAAGACCCGCACCGCCTTGAAGGGCCCGCGGTACAGCTGGTCGGCGATCTTGCCGAGCACGCTGAGGGCGGAGATGGTGCCGGGGATCTGCAGCAGGCGCAGCGACTGGTTCGCGATCGGCAGCGATGCGAAGCGCAGCGCGGGGTTGACGTCCTTGGTCACGCCCCCGGCGGAGACCACCACGAGGCGTTCGATCATCTGCGGGAACTGGTACGCGAACTGCAGCGCGACGCCGCCGCCCAGCGAATGGCCGATGACCGTGACACGGTCGTAGCCGAGCACCGTGAGCAGATCCCGCATCCCGTTCGCGTAGGCCGCGATGGAGTAGTCGGCACGCGGCTTGTCCGAACGGCCGTGGCCGAGCAGGTCGGGCGCGATCACCGTGAAGTGCTTGGCGAGGTGCGGGATGATGTCGTTCCAGGTCGACGAGTTGTCGCCGATGCCGTGGATCAGCAGGATCGGCGGACCCTCGCCCGCCATCCGGAAGGCCCGCCGGTACCCGTGCACGGTCCGGAAGACGAGGCGCGGTTCGGTGTTCGGAACCGGCCGCAAGGCGCGGCCCTTGCGTTCACTCATGTCGCCTCCTCTGTCGCCGGCTGTGCCGACCCCTAAGTCACTGACTTGGGCGATCGTATAGTTCGGGGGTCGGCCCGCCGGGTAACTGTGCAACCGAGTCACAGATCAGGCTCGTCTCGGTCGGTCTTCTCGTCCAGTCCGGCCTGCTCAGCGAGGAATTTCTCGAATTCCGCGCCGAGTTCGTCGCCGCTGGGCAGGTCGGCCTCCCCTGCGAGCAGGGTGGACTGGCGTTCCTGCGCCGCGACGAACGAGTCGTACTGGCGTTCGAGGGCGGCGACGACGGACTGGACCTCGTCATTGCCGGTGATCTGCGCGTCGACCTGCTCGCGGACGCGGGCGGCCGCCTCGCCGAGTGCGGCGAGCGGCAGCTCCAGGTCCGCGATCTCGCCGAGGTTCTCCAGCAGCGTCTCCGCGGCCGCCGGATAGTCCGTCTGTGCCAGGTAGTGCGGCACGTGCACCGAGTAGCCCATCGACTCGTGACCGTGCTGGGCCATCCGCAGCTCCAGCAGCGCGGAGGCGCTGCCCGGGATCTGCAGTTCCCCGGACCAGCTCTGGTTCTCGCCGATCAGGTCCTTGTTGGTCGAATGTGCCGTCACCCCGAGCGGGCGGGTGTGCGGGATCGCCATCGGGATCGCGCCGAGGGAGATGGTGCGTCGCACCCCGAGCTGCTCGGCGAGCAGCCGCACCGCCGTCGTGAAGCGTTCCCACTTCAGGTCGGGCTCCAGGCCCGCGAGCAGCAGAAACGGCGTTCCGGCGGTGTCGCGGAGCGCATACAGGTTGAGCTCCGGCTCGTCGTAGTCGGAGAAATGATCCGCCTTGAAGGTCATCGTGGGTCGACGCGATCGGTAGTCGATCAGCTCATCCACGGAGAACGACGCGACGAGTTCGGTCTCCAGGCTCTCGCGGAGGTGGGTGGTGGCGATCTTCACCGCGTGTCCCGCGTCGGAGAATCCCTCGAGACCATGCACCAGCACCGGCCCTCGGCCGTCGCCCGCGGACACCTGGGGTGCCGGGAATTCCAGCTCGTACATCCTCGACTGATCGTCCATCAGTGATCCCTTCGCGTTTCGTTCACTCTCAGTGTCCCCCACACGGCTGCGAGCACCCACACCCGATATCGGAAAAACGTGCCGCGGCGTCACATTCATTCCCGGAACCGGCGTTTTGTGCTGACAGCGAACTGCCGTTCGACGACACCGCAGCCGGCCTGCGGCGACCCGGCAGGCGGAGGTGGCACAGTGGTGGGGCAGTGTCCCGCGAGTACTGGAGGACTTTCCGTTGAAGCGCCGCATCCTGATCGCGGGCCTCGCCATGGGCGCATGCCTTGGTGTCGCCGGGTGTTCGTCCACGGTGGACGGCATGGCGAGCCCGGTGGCCGCCGCAGGCCCCTCGTCCGCATCCGGCCCCTCGTCGTCTGCGGGTGCAGGCGAGGACGGCCGGGTGGATGCGACCCTGGAGTCGATGTTGTTGACCCCGACCGATTTTCCGGCGCCGTACCAGGCGATCGTGTTGCCGCCACATGCCGTCTCGCAGGCCGCCGCGGACCTGGACGGGATCCCGCCGGGCGCGAAGGTCGACCCGCCCGGGTGCAAGCCACCCGCCCAGGACTACGGCCCGGACGGCACCGCGATGATCGTCGGCACCGACAACGCGAACAGGTCCACCATCTCGGTGGAGCTGATGCGATCGGATCTGCCGCTCGACAAGCGCACCGGGGAGATCGAGCGGTGCCTGGAGGTGACCACCACCAAGGACGGCGCCGAGGCGGTCGTACGGACCGAAATCCTGCCTGCGCCGCCGCTGAACGCGGACGACACCATCGCCATGCGACAGACCGTGACCTCGGGCAAGGGTGAGGGGAAGGTGACCCAGTCGATGCTCACGCTCGTCGCGCAGATCGATGACGTGCGGGTTTCGGCGACATACATGTCGTTCGGCGACGGAAAACCGGACACGGTGGTGCTCGACCAGGTGTTCACGGAGGCTGTGCAGCGAGTCAACGCGGCCTGACCGACCGAACCTGTGGATAGTCCGTTTTCCCTCCACAGGCCCGGTGAAGACGCAGGTCGCGGCCGTGGCCCGGTCGGGGCAGGGCGGCATGGTCATGGCCATGACAACCATGCATCCGGACCAGCCGGTCCGAATCGGCGACCCCGGTGACCTGATCGCGGCGATCCCCGCGATGCTGGGGTTTCGGCCCGCACATTCACTGGTCCTCGTCTGTCTCGACGGCGGCGGCGGCGACGGCCCGGCCCGGGTGCGGGCGGTGATGCGGCACGACCTGCCGGACGGCGCGGTCGGCGCGCTCGATCGGGAGGCCATCGAGCGGATGTCCCTCGTCTGCGCACGAGAGGACATCGGTGCGGTCATCGCGGTGCTCGTCGACGAGCGGCGGGCGACCGGCATGCACCATGCCGTGGTCGGTGAACTCGATCTGCACCTGAGCGGTCGCGGTGTCGTTCTGGTGGGAGCGCTCGTGGTCCCCGAGATCGCGGCGGGACGGCCGTGGCGAGGTCTGTGCGGCGACGCCCGTCGCGGACGGCTCCCGGACCCGGCGGCCTCCTGTGTCGCGCTCGCCCAGGTGGTCGGCGGGCGCGCGATCCGGTCCTCACGCGAGGAACTGGAAGCAGTCGTGGCCCGGCGGCCGGAGCGCGAGCGCGCCCGTCTCGCGGAGCTGCTGCGCGTCCGGCCAGCGTGCCGTTCGCGCCCACGCGACGAACTGCGGCTGGTGCTCACCCGGATCGAGGAGCTGGCCTCCGGACAGGCGTTGCAGCTCCACGATCTCGCGGACCTGGCCAGCGCGCTGTCGAACCCGCGGGTGCGC
This sequence comes from Rhodococcus sp. MTM3W5.2, assembly GCF_001984015.1. NCBI lineage: Bacteria > Bacillati > Actinomycetota > Actinomycetes > Mycobacteriales > Nocardiaceae > Rhodococcus > Rhodococcus sp. MTM3W5.2. The sequence continues at coordinate 2,413,476 of NZ_CP019572.1, forward strand.
GACGCGTTGCTGTCGCTCGCGGTGACCGCCGAGGCCGACGCGGCCGAGCAGCTGTGGATCCTGCTGGCCCGGGCGTTGCCCGATCCGGAGCGCGCCGAGCCCGCGACACTGCTCGGCTACAGCGCCTACGCGCGCGGGGACGGGCCGATGGCGGGGGTGGCCCTCGTCGCGGCGCTGGAGGCGAACCCGCGGCACCGGCTGGCGGGCATGCTCGACGCCGCGTTGCAGTCCGGCATGCGGCCGGAGACCATCACGGGGCTCGCGGTGACCGGGTTCGACGAGGCCGCGAGGATCGGGGTGCGGATGCCGCCGCCGATCGAAGGCGGTTGAGCGTCGTGGCAGGTCAGCGGAAGTTCTGCTCGATGATCTCGGTCACCAGTTCCGCGGTCGGGAAGTCGGCCATCACCGCGCCCAGCCGTCCGGGGCCGTCGGCCTTCAGGTACTCCTCGGTGCGGGGGAGGATCCCGACGACACCGGGGGCGCCGCGCGCAACGGTGACCGGGACCGTGCCCGTCACCAGGGCTGCGGGGTTTCCGGTGGCGCTGAGATGGTTGATGAACAGGATGTCGGGGGACCCGGTCCGGGCTCGCTCGAACTGTGCACGGATCAGCTCCCACTTGCGGCCGATGTCGGCCGGGCCGGTCAGCTCGTAGGTGTCCTGGATCGCCATGCTCGCATCGCCTAACCGGGGCCCGGGCCACGCGATCGCGTCGAAGTCCCGGAGGACGACGATCTTGCCGCGGGCCTCGCCGAGGCGGGGCAGGCCGCCGCTGTATCCGGCGGCCGGGCGCCACAGACGTTCTTGGAGCCGGTCCCTGGTCTCGGGGTTCTCGTTCAGGTACCAGTTCAGTGTGTCCTCGTAGCTGCGAGTGTTCTCCGCAGGGGTGTACTCCTCCTTGAGTCGCATGACGATGGACTCGGTCGGGTGTGCGCTCAGGAAGTCGGTGAGCGCGACCACCACGTCGGTGAAGTTCGAGTTCAGGTACTCGACCCCGTGATGGATGGGGAACACATTCCGGAAATGCCGGGTGCGGATGTCGACGGCGCGAACCCCGGCCCTCAGCTGGGTGGTCAGGTCGGCATCCTGGGTCTGTGCGAACACGGAGGCCCCGAGGCCATCGTGTCGTGGGTACCGGGCAGCGACAGCCCCGCGAGGCCGTCCCCGTCGGGCAGTCGGCCCATCCAATCCGGATTGACGGCATCGGCCAGCCCGCTCGATTGCAGTGACCCGGTCGACCCGGCATCGGACCCGGTCGTCGCGGACGCGAGCGGGGCGGGCAGCATCACGGTCGCGATCGCGATACCCACCAGGGCGCGCGCGAACCCGCGCCGCCTGCGGACGGAGAAACTCATCGTGGCAGCGTGCCACGCCGATACCTCCCGTGGGGTGGTATCGGCGTGATCGGCGGTCGAACGGGTGGGTCAGCCGCGGTGTGCGTGCGACCTGTCGCCCAACTGCTGCAGGAACTCCCAGGCATCCGCGACGATCTCGTCGAGGTCGGTGTGCTGCGGCTGCCAGCCGAGGTCGGCGATCGCCCGCTCGCTGGAGGCGATGAGGACCGCGGGATCGCCCGCACGGCGTGGGGCGTCCTCCACGGCGATCGGCAGCCCGGTGACGCGCTGGCAGGCCGAGATCACCTCGCGGACACTGAAACCGGCCCCACTGCCGAGGTTGTAGATGCTGTGTGTGCCAGGGGTCGCCGCCCCCAGCGCCAGCAGGTGCGCCTCGGCGAGGTCCAGGACGTGGATGTAGTCGCGGACCGCGGTGCCGTCCTCGGTCGGCCAGTCGGTGCCGAAGACCGAGATCTTGTCCCGCTGCCCGAGGGCAACCTGCAGCACGAGCGGGATGAGATGTGTTTCCACCACCCGGTTTTCGCCGGCGCCGCGGTACGCGCCCGCGACATTGAAGTAGCGCAGGCTGGTGGCGGCGAGTCCGTACGCGTTGGCATACGAGGTGATCGCGTGGTCGATCGCCAGCTTCGTGGCCCCATAAGGGTTCGTCGGCCTCGTCGGATCCGTCTCGGTGATCGGGGAGCGCTCCGGCTCGCCGTACGTCGCGGCGGTCGAGGAGAAGACCAGCTTCGGGGTGCGGGAGACCCGGATCGCCTCGAGGAGCTCGATCGTGGCGACGACGTTTCCGCGCCAGTACTTTTCGGGCGCGACGACCGATTCGCCGACGAGCGACTGCGCCGCGAAGTGCAGCACGCCGTCGAAGCGGGGTTCGGTCGACCCGTCGCCGAGAACGGACGAGGCGACCTCGGCGACGTCGCCCTCGACGAACTCGGCTCCGGTCGGTACCGCATCCGCGTTCCCGGTGGACAGATCGTCGACGACGACCACCTCGTGGCCGCGTTCGAGCAGGACGGTGGCACACACGCTGCCGACATAGCCGGCACCGCCGGTGACCAGGAGTCGCACGCCGCTAGACCTGCTTGACCTGGACTGCGTGCGCCATCTCCTCGGACAGGTCGAAACCCTCGTGTCCCGGAACGGTGATGGTCACCGAACCCGGCTTGGTCTCCACCGTCACGCGTGCGTCGGGGACGACGCCCGCCTCGCGGAGGCGGCCGATCACCTCCGGATCGGACTGCACGTGCTCGGCGAGCCTGCGCACCACCACAGCGGTGGGCTGCCCGGGCGGCACATCGGTCAGGCGGATCAGGGTCTCGCCGTTGTCGGCGGGCCGATTCAGTCCGAGTTCGTCCAGTCCCGGGATCGGGTTGCCATAGGGCGAGGTGGTGGGGTTGTTGAGCACCTCGACCAGACGGCGCTCGACCTCCTCGCTCATCACGTGCTCCCAGCGGCAGGCCTCGGCATGCACCTGGTCCCAGTCGAGTCCGATCACATCGACGAGCAGTCGCTCGGCGAGCCGGTGCTTGCGCATCACGGCGATCGCGAGCCCACGACCCTTGTCGGTCAACTCGAGATGGCGGTCACCGGCCACCAGTAGGAGACCGTCGCGTTCCATCCTGGCGACCGTCTGGCTCACCGTCGGACCGCTCTGCTCGAGCCGCTCGGCAATACGTGCCCGCAGCGGCACCACGCCTTCCTCTTCAAGGTCGTAGATGGTACGGAGGTACATCTCCGTCGTGTCGACAAGATCCTTCACCTGCACGCCCCTTCGTCTGTGGCCGATTCTACCGGCATGCGTGCGGGAATCGGCGTTGCACTCACTCTGACGCAACGCCACCCGCCCTCGCCTCTTCCCGCGGCGCGCAAGTAGCGTGGATCGTATGGCCTCGACCTCCAGCCCCCGGTGGGGCATGCGCACCCGAATTCGGACCGGGCCGTCGTCTGGAGTCCGGACTATCTCAGCTACCGGTGGAGCGCCGACCACCCGATGAACCCCACCCGACTCGAGCTGACGATGAACCTCGCGCGGAGCCTCGGTCTCATCGAGGGTGCCGAGATGGTCCGCCCCGCCGCCGCCACCGACGCGGACCTGCTGCGGATCCACACCCCCGCCTACGTCGCCGCGGTCAAGGCGGCGGGAGCGGGGCCACTGCAGGGACTGGCCGACGCCCGCGCGGATGGCGATGTGGCCCCGCACGGACTCGGTACCGAGGACAACCCGATCTTCCCCAGGATGCACGAGGCGAGCGCGATTCTCGCAGGTGGAACGCTCACCGCGGCGAAGGAGATCGCGTCGGGCCGGGCCCGCAGGGCCGTCAGCATCGGGGGCGGGATGCACCACGCGATGTCCGACTGGGCCTCCGGATTCTGCGTCTACAACGACGCAGCGATCGCGATCTCGTGGTTGCTCGACAACGGTTTCGATCGCATCGCCTATATCGACGTCGACGCCCATCACGGGGACGGCGTCCAGCATGCCTTCCTCGGTGACCCCAGGGTCCTGACCGTGTCCATCCATCAGCACCCGGCCACGCTGTGGCCGAACACCGGATGGTCGAGCGAGGTCGGATCGGGCGCGGCCGAGGGTGCGACGATCAACCTGCCGGTACTGCCGGGAACCGTGGATTCGGTGTGGCTGAGGGGTTTTCACGCCGTCGTTCCTGCGGCGATGGGGGCCTTCAAGCCGCAGATCGTGATCAGCCAGTGCGGGGTGGACAGCCACAGGGAGGACCCGCTGGCAGACCTCTCGCTGACGGTCGACGGTCAGCGGGCGGCGTTCCTGGCGATGCGTCAGCTCGCGGATCGGTACGCGGAGGGTCGCTGGCTTGCCGTCGGCGGTGGCGGCTACGGGCTGGTGCGGGTGGTCCCGCGCGCGTGGACGCACCTGATCGCCGCGGCGCTCGACCGCGACATCGATCCCGCGCTCGCGGTGCCGCAGTCCTGGCGCGACCGGGTCTCGACGCTGGCGCCGAGCGTCGAGCTGCCGGAGACGATGGGCGACGGCAGCGAGGCGACGTACCTGTCCTGGGACGGACCCGGCGGCACCCCGGAGACCGGCGTCGAATCGATGGATCGCGCTCTGGTCCGGGTGGATTCGGCGATCGCCGCAACCCGTCGCGCTGCCTTCCCGCTGCTCGGCCTCGACCCGGAGGATCCCGTGACTGAGCCCGTGACCGGGGGTACCGACGCCGAATCGCGTGCACCGTTCCCCAAACACTGGCTGGCGGACGTGCTGCTCACCGACGGCGGAGTCGCGGCCCTGCGGCCGATCTCGCCGGACGACGCAGACCGGCTGATCGCCTTCCACGCCAAGTTGTCCGAGCGCACCCGTTACCTGCGCTACTTCGGTCCGTACCCGACGATGTCGCAGCGTGACCTCAAGCGGTTCACCACCGTCGACCACAAGGACCGGGTCGCGTTCGTGGCCGTGCTCGGCGACGAGATCATCGCGGTCGGCCGGTACGAGCGGTTGCTCGACGTCGGTGACGGCAGGTCCGCGGAGGTCGCGTTCGTGGTCGCCGATGCGCACCAGGGACGCGGGCTGGGGCCGATCCTGCTCGAGCACCTGGCCGCGGCCGCCGCCGAGAACGGCCTGACCATGTTCGTGGCCGAGGTGCTCGCCGAGAACCGGAACATGGTGACCGTGTTCCGCGAGGCCGGGTATCAGGTCAGCCGGACCTACGAGGGGGGAGTGCTGCGGCTCGAGTTCGCCATCGATCCGACCGAAACCCTTGTCACGGTTCGTAATTCTCGCGAACGGGCCACGGAGGCGCGGAGCGTCCGTAACCTGCTCAGCCCGCAGTCGGTCGCCCTGATCGGCGCGTCGACCGACGCAGCGAAGGTGGGCAATGCGGTGCTGCGCAACCTGCTCGGGGCCGGGTTCACCGGGCCGGTCTACCCGGTCAACGCCGAGAACCGCTCCGTGCGGGGGTGCGGGCCTACCCGACGGTGCACGACATTCCCGACGACGTGGACCTCGCGGTGGTGGCGGTTCCGGCAGAGGCCATCGACTCGGTCCTCGACGACTGCCTCGCGAAGGGCGTCAAGGCGCTGGTCGTGGTGTCGGGTGGGTTCAGCGACGCGGGACCCGACGGACGCCAGTCCGAGCGACGGCTGGTGCACGCCGCACGAGCGCACGGGATGCGACTGGTCGGTCCCAACGCACTCGGTGTCGCGAACACCAGCGCGGCCGTTCGGCTCAACGCCACCCTCGCGCCCGAACTGCCGCCGCCGGGCCGGGTCGGGTTCTTCTGCCAGTCCGGCGCGCTCGGCATCGCGATCCTCGACGAGGCGGCGCGCCGTCAGCTCGGTCTGTCCACCTTCGTCTCGGCGGGCAACCGCGCCGACGTCTCCGGAAACGATCTACTGCAGTACTGGGACTCGGACCCCGAGACCGAGGTGGTGCTGCTGTACCTGGAGAGCTTCGGCAACCCACGCAAGTTCTCCAGGATCGCGCGCCGGGTCGGCAGGAACAAGCCGATCGTGGCGGTGAAGTCCGGCAGGCACGCCGTGCCCGAGGCACTCGCCGCGAACGGGGTCGAGATCGACGACTCCGTGGTGTCGGCGTTGTTCGAGCAGGCGGGTGTCGTGCAGGTCGGCTCGATCGCCCAGCTCTTCGACTGCGCGGTGCTGCTCGGCTACCAGCCGCTGCCCGCGGGGCCGAGGGTCGCGGTGGTGGGCAACTCGTCGGCGCTCGGCGTGCTGGCCGCGGGAGCGGCCCGCAGCGAGGGGCTCGAGCCGGCGAAGCCCGTCGACCTGGCCGCGCAGTCCACGCCGGCGGAGTTCGCCGGTGCGGTGAGCGCCGCGCTGGAGTCGGCCGAGGTGGACTCGGTCTTCGCGGTGTTCGTGCCGCCGGTGAGCGTGGACGTCGAGCCGTACGCGAAGGCGCTGCGCGATGCGGCCCGGGACAGCAGCAAGCCGATCGTGACGACATTTCTTGCCGCGGAAGGTATCCCGGATGTGCTGGCGGTCCGAGGGGAGGACGGTCATCCCACGAGGGGGTCGGTCCCGTCGTATCCCGGGCCGGAGCGTGCCGCCCTGGCGCTCTCACGCGCCTGGCGTTACGCCAAGTGGAGGTCGCGGCCTGCCTCGAAGGTGGTCCGCCCGAGCGGTATCGACTCCGACCGCGCGGAGGCGCTGGTGCAGTCGTGGCTGGGCGCGGGCGAGGGGCGCTGGCTGACGGATTTCGAGGCGTCGGAGTTGCTGGCCTGCTACGGCCTGCGGGTGGTGGATTTCACGCTGGCGCGCTCCGAGGACGAAGCGGTCGCCGCGGCGCAGGCGCTCGGCTTTCCCGTCGCGGTCAAGGCGACCCGCGAGGGGTGGCGGCACCGCCCCGACCTCAGCGGCGTGCGGTTGGACGTCAGCACCCCCGACGCGGTGCGCGACGCCTACCGCGCGCTTTCCGTGGCGTCTGCGGAACCGCTTCTGCACGTGCAGAAGATGGCGAACAAGGGAATCGGCTGCGTCGTCGGGGTGCAGGACGATCCGTCCTTCGGTTCGCTGATCTCGTTCGGACTCGCGGGGTGATCTCGGATCTGCTCGGTGACCGCGCCTACCGGGTGCTGCCGCTGACGGAGGACGAGGCGACCGAACTGATCGACGCCCCGAAGGCCGCGCCGCTGCTGTCCGGCTATCGGAATGCGGCGCCGGTCGACAAGAGCGCCCTGGTCGATCTGGTTCAGCGGGTCTCCGCGCTCGCCGACGACCTGCCCGAGGTGCGGGAGCTCGTCTGCGAGCCGGTGCTGGCCAGTGCGATGGGGGCCGAGATCACCGACACCCGGGTTCGGATCGGCCCCGAGCCGAGCCGGGCCGACCTGGGTCCGCGCCGGCTGCGTTAGCGCCCGCAACGCAGTCGCGCCGGCCGATCCTTGCGCTCCGAGGGGGAGGAGCGGGTCGGATCGACCGGCGGGGGGTGCGCTGACACTCAGGGGGATGGTCAGCGCACCGGACTGTGGGCGGGAGTATCAGCTCGCGTAGGAACGCAGCCGCTCGGCGCGGTCGCCCTCGCGGAGCTTGCCCATCACCTCACGCTCGATCTGGCGGACGCGCTCGCGGGAGAGCCCGAAGATCTTGCCGATCTGATCGAGGGTGCGCGGCTGGCCGTCGTCGAGACCGTACCGGAACCGGATCACCTGCTGCTCGCGCTCGTCGAGGGTGGCGAGGACGGACCGGATGTCGCTGTGCAGCAGGCCCGCGATCACCGCGTTCTCGGCCGACGTGGCCTCGGCGTCCTCGATGAAGTCGCCGAGCGGCGCCTCCTCGTCGCTGCCGACCGGCATGTCGAGGCTGACCGGGTCCCGGCTGTGGTCGAGCAGGTCCGCGATCTTCGCGACCGCGATTCCCGATTCGTTCGAGAGCTCCTCGTCGGTGGCCTCGCGGCCGAGCTGCTGATGCAGTTCACGCTTGATCCTGGCCAGCTTGTTGACCTGCTCCACCAGGTGCACTGGCAGCCGGATCGTGCGGCTCTGATCGGCCATGCCACGGGTGATGGCCTGGCGGATCCACCAGGTCGCATACGTGGAGAACTTGAAGCCCTTCGCGTAGTCGAACTTCTCCATCGCGCGGATCAGGCCCAGGTTTCCCTCCTGGATCAGGTCCAGCAACGGCATTCCGCGCCCGGTGTACCGCTTGGCCAGTGACACCACGAGCCGCAGGTTCGCCTCGAGCAGGTGGCTGCGCGCCGACTGGCCCTCGCGGACGATGGTGGCGAGGTCACGCTTCTTGGCGGCGGTCAGCCTCTTGCCGGTCTCGAGCACGTGTGCGGCGTACAGACCCGCCTCGATCCGCTTGGCCAGCTCGACCTCATCCGCGGCGGTCAGCAGCGCGGTGCGGCCGATCCCGTTCAGATAGACGCGAACCAGGTCCGCAGCGGGGCTCTGGGCATCCAGATCCTCGGCGCTGGGGCGCAGCCGGCGGGTGGTGGTGGGGCTTGTCATGACCTGCCTCCTCATCGGTGGTGTCTCATATGGCTCAACGCCGCGCCACCGTGCAAAGTTCCCGCGTGTGATCCACGGAATTACTTCTGACCTGCATTTTTGCGTCGGCGGTCCTGAGAAGTTGCTGAGAAGACGGGCCGGGGGAACCGACCGGGAACTACCGCGGGAACTCCGCGGGCAGCACCAGCCCGTGCCGAACCAGCGAGTGCACCAGCGGGATGGCGGCGGAGGCGAGCTCGTCGGGATCTTCGCCGTTCGCGGCCGCCAGCAGTTCGAGCAACTCGTTCAACGCCAGCGAGTCCGGCCGCATTCCACCGAGCAGCGCGGCGGTCAGATCGTCCACCTCGTGCTGCCAGTTCGGTCCGCTGCCGCGGTGCACCCGGGCCACGACCTGCTGCCAGCCCTCCTCGCCCGGCAGCGACACCCGCTCGAGGGCGGTCGTCGGCTCGAGCCTGAAGCGCTGTTCGAGCACGTCACGCTCGCGCAACCAGGCCAGCCGGTCGAAATAGCCGAGCGCCTCGCCGCCGAGCGGATCGGTGAAGCCGTGCCGCAGGTCCTCGGCGAGCACATCGCTTGGCTCGTCCGTGCGCCGCAGGTAGACGAAGCCGAAGCCGATGCCCTCGACATCGGCGGCCTCGAAATGGGCCAACCAGGCCTCGGCCTGCGCCGCGGTCGCCGGGTCACGCGGATCCAGGCCGCCGTCGCGCATCCACGTGCCCACGTACAGCGCGGGGTCGGCGACGTCGCGCTGCACGATCCAGGCGTCGACGCCGTGCGCGGGCAGCCAGGACGCGATCCGCGACCGCCAGTCCTCGCCGCGCACGCGCACCCAGGACGCCAGCATGGATGCGGTGCCGCCCGGCTCGAGATGGTCGAGCACGTTCGAGACCATCAGTTCGCTCGCGCCGTCGAGATCGAGCCCGGAATCGCGGTAGGTGTGCTCGACCCGGCCGCGGCCGACCACGAACGGCGGGTTGGCGACCACCCGGTCGAAGCGGCGGCCGTCGACCGGCTCGAACCACGGACCGCCGAGCAGTTCGACGTCGATCTCGTTGAGCGCGAACGTCGCAGCCGACAGGTCGAGCGCGCGCAGGTTGATGTCGGTGGCGGTGACCGACCGCGCGTACCCGGCTGCGTGCAGCGCCTGGATGCCACAGCCGGTACCCAGGTCGAGCACCGAACCGGTCGGGGTGGTCGGGGTGGCGCGAAGCAGGGACAGCGACGCGTGCCCGACGCCGAGCACGTGATCGGGCGCCGTCGTCCGCGGTCCCATGCTGCCGTCCAGGTCGGAGAGCACCCATCGGTCGCCCGCGCCGAGGTCGAGCGGCCGCAGGTCGAGCGCCGCCCGGACCTCGTCGCCCGAGCGCTCGAGCAGTCCCACGGCCACGGCCCTGTCCAGATCGAGCGGCCGCAGCGCGCGGGCGACCTCCGCCGCCGGGCAGGGATCGGCCAACAGGAAGAGCCTCGTCAGTACCCCGAGATCGCCCGCGGTGCGGCTGGCCAGCCGCACAGGAACGGGTTCGCTGCGGCCGAGCGCATCGTGTGCGTCGGAGCCGAGCATCTCCAGCAGGGCGTCGGCGGTGTACTCGGTGCGGTGCAGGGCCTCGCGGAGCGGTGCGCAGGCGGAGAGCAGTTCTCGGTTCACCGCCACAGTTTGTCAGCTCGTGGCGGCGGGGTCGGCGGTCGATGCCGAAACGTCAGCCCTCGATCGTGGGGTGCTGCTGCGATTCGATCGCGGGCGGGGTCGGGGCCTGGCGGTCGTAGCGGCGCGGCTCGTCGGCCTTGCGCGGCGGGCGGTCGTTCGCGACCAGCACCGCGATCCACGGCAACGGGACGGAGATGCCGATGATGGCCAGGCTGATCCAGGGGTTGGCCCATTCGCTGTATGCCAGCGCGGCCAGCACCAGTGCCGGGATCCGGATCGCCATCAGGATCGTGTACTTGCGGACCCGGACGCGCTGTTCGTCGTAGAACGACTGGGCCGCATCGGTGATGAGAACCGGGTTTCCCGACGCGTCGTCGTTGCCCTTCGCGCGGTCGAAATCCGAACTCGATGCCATCTGTCCACCTTCCCACTCTCCGCAGTCGAATGCACTACCGGGGGCTCGCCCACCGCGCGGGAGTGCGTCATCATGGACGGGTGAGCACTCAGACCAAGGAACGTCCCGACACCACCACCGACGAGTCCACCGATGACGACCGCCCCAAGTTCTTCCACTATGTGAAGAAGAACAAGATCGCCGAGAGCGCGGTGATGGGTACCCACGTCGTCGCGTTGTGCGGTGAGGTCTTCCCGGTGACCAAATCGGCCAAGCCCGGCTCGCCGGTGTGCCCCGAATGCAAGAAGATCTACGACGGGTTGCGCGCGGGCGACTGAGCCGCCACGACCGGACAGCGGCCGCCGTCGGTGTCGTCGGCCGCGTCGACGGTGGACGCGTCCTCGGCGGCCTCGTGCTTGCCGCGGTCCGGTCCGGCGATCCGCATCGGGCCGCCCGCGAGTCGCCTGGTGAGATTCGTGACGGGCCCGACGGACGCGCCGTCGGGCGCCCGTGCGGCCGCCGCGGCCTGCGCGGCGAGCCACTCCCGCATCTGCTCCATCCGGGTGGCCCTGGCCGGCCAGAACTCCTGGATGGTCGCGTTGAACTCGGCGCCGAGGACCACCGCGAAGCCAAGGAAGAACGTGAACAGCAGGAAGGCGATCGGTGCCGCCAGCGCGCCGTAGGTGTAGCCGGTCTGGGTGATCCAGGAGAGGTACCAGCGCAGGACGGTGCTCGCGCCCATGAAGAAGACGCCCGCGAGCAGCGACCCGCCGAGCAGTCGGTGCCAGGGCAGGGACTTGGCCAGCGCAACCTTGTACAGGGTGGTCAGGCCGATGATCAGGAGCAGGCCGACGGCCGGGTAGTAGAAGGCATCCACCGCCTCTGTCCCGAACGAATACCAGGACCGCGGTAGCACCTGCCCGATCAGGGTGGGGCCCAGTGCGACGAGCGGCAGCACGAACACCGCGACGATGAGAAACATCACATAGAGCAGCAGCGCGAAGATCCGTTGCCAGACGGGATGTCTCACGTCCTTCTGGCCGTGCGCCTCGACGATGGAGTCGACGAACGTGGAGATCGCGGACGATCCCGCCCACAGCGACAGCAGGAAGCCGGCGGAGACGATCTCGGGTCGGCCCTGGCCGAGGACGTCGTTCACCGTCGGGCTGATGAGCTGGTCGACGACGCTCTCGCTGAAGGCCGTGCGGCTGAAGGTGATGATCTTCGACTCGATGATCTCGACCGTGTCGGGGCCGAACCAGCCGCCGACGTAGCCGATGCTGCCGAGCAGTCCGAGCAGCAGGGGAGGCAGCGAGAGGGTCTGCCAGAAGGCGGCCGTCGCGGCCTTGCCGAAGATCGAGTCGCCCCAGGCCTTCGTCGCTGTTCTCGCGATGACCTGCCAGGCGCGGTGGAGCGGGTGGAATCCCGAGCGCGCATCGGTGTGCCCGGCAGGCTGGTCGCCGCCCGGCTCTCCGTTGCTCGGCTCGTCCATGATGGTTCCAGCATTCCCGACGCGGCCACATCGCCGCGCATTGAGGCCCCCGTGTCGGGAGAAATCTGCCGCTACCAGAGATCGCGGCCGGTCCGCGACCGCGCCGCGACGCGCGGTCACCGGTGATGCGGGGAACGTCGGTGGTCGGCGTTAGGCTCCTCCAGGATCGAATCACGGCGACCGATCGCATCACGGACACAGCGCAGAAGGAGCGGCAGCGACAGTGCTCACGGGTAGTACCGAATCCACACCACCCGCACCCGTCGCCACCCTCCGAGCGTGGCAGCGTCGCGCGCTGACCAAGTACCTGGCCACCGGGCCCCGCGACTTCCTCGCGGTGGCGACGCCCGGCGCAGGCAAGACGACATTCGCGCTCCGGGTCGCCTCGGAGCTGCTGCGGGATCGCACCATCGACCAGGTGACGGTCGTGGCGCCTACCGAACACCTCAAGCACCAGTGGTCAGGGGCCGCGGCCCGGATGGGCATCGCGCTGGACTCGAACTTCACCAACTCGACGGGTCAGACGTCCTCCGAGTATCACGGCGTTGTCGTCACCTACGCGCAGGTGGCCTCGCATCCGACCAAGCATCGGGTGCGCACCGAGAACCGGCGCACCCTGGTGATCCTCGACGAGATCCACCACGGCGGCGACGCCAAGAGCTGGGGCGACGCGATTAGGGAGGCGTACGAGCCTGCCACCCGCCGGCTGGCCCTGACCGGAACCCCGTTCCGCAGCGACGACAGCGCGATCCCGTTCGTGCAGTACGAGCCGGACCGCGAGGGGTTGCTGCGGTCGAAGGCCGACCACTCCTACGGCTACTCGGATGCCCTCGCCGACGGCGTCGTGCGGCCCGTGGTCTTCCTCGCGTACTCGGGGAGGCGCGCTGGCGCAACAACGCCGGTGAGGAGTTCGCGGCCCGGCTCGGCGAGCCGCTGTCCGCCGAGCAGACCGCGCGAGCCTGGCGGACCGCCCTCGACCCGAACGGCGACTGGATCCCGTCGGTGCTCACCGCAGCCAACACACGGCTGCAGCAGCTGCGCGCCGGTGGCATGCCCGACGCTGGCGGGCTGGTCATCGCGACGGACCAGACGGTGGCGCGGGCGTACGCGAAGATCCTCGAGGCAGGCACCGGGCGGGCGCCGACCGTCGTGCTGTCCGACGACCCGACCGCCTCGAAGAAGATCGCCGAGTTCAGCGAGAGCTCCGAGCCGTGGATGGTGGCGGTGCGGATGGTGTCCGAGGGTGTCGACGTGCCGCGGCTGGCCGTCGGCGTCTACGCCACCAGCTCCTCGACACCACTGTTCTTCGCGCAGGCCATCGGCCGGTTCGTGCGCATGCGGGCCAAGGGCGAGACGGCCAGCGTGTTCGTGCCCTCCGTGCCGGTGCTGCTCGACCTCGCCAGCCAGCTCGAGCTGCAGCGCGACCACGTGCTCGGCAAGCCGCACCGGGAGAAGGACGGCCTCGACGACGAACTGCTCGTCGACGCCAACAAGCAGAAGGACGAACCGGGGGAGGAGGAGAAGGCGTTCACCTCGCTCGGCGCCGATGCGGAGCTCGACCAGGTGATCTACGACGGATCCTCGTTCGGGACGGCGACCTTCGCGGGTAGCGACGAGGAGGCGGACTATCTGGGCCTTCCGGGGCTGCTCGACGCCGACCAGATGCGGGCCCTGCTGCGTGAGCGCCAGGCCGATCAGCTGGACAAGGGGAGCAGGGAGCCCGCGCCGGTCCAGGCGCCCGCCGCGGTGGCCGACCGGGTCTCGTCCGCGAGCAAGCTGGCCGAGCTGCGCAAGGAGCTCAACGGGCTCGTCGCGATGCAGCACCACCGAACCGGCAAGCCGCACGGATGGATCCACGGTGAGCTGCGCCGGGTCTGCGGCGGTCCGCCGACCGCGATCGCCACGGTCGAGCAGCTCACCGAACGGATCGCGATGCTCCGGCAGTGGTGACACGGCAGTGGTGAAAACCAGACAGTGCTGAAACCAGACAGAGCCCGCACCGGGAGGTGCGGGCTCTGTGCTGACTGGGGTGCCCCGAACGGGCGCCCGGTTTGGCTGACGGCCTAGATCGTCGCCTCATCGAGTACGGCATCGGAGACGATGGTGGCGTTCATCGCGCGGAGTCGATCCTCGTGCTCATTGGCGTGGTGCTGGCAGAAGAGAAGCTCTCCGCCAGTCGAGAGGACCGCGCGCACGCGGGCTCCCGCACCACACCGGTCGCACCGGTCGGCAGCGGTCAATGGGGGCTGGTCAGTGTTCCGGGCATGACTCCTCCGTACTGGCGTTCGGCCGAAGCCGGGTGCCTGGGGCCTGGTCCGCCGCACCGGGATGGCGCGGTGAATCCACTCTGTCAGACGTTTGGGCTTCAGGAGTTGTTCCCGTCGGCGTTTCTTTGTGGTTTCACTAACAGGGAACACGGGCCTCGCACGTGACGGAGATCACTGCCGGGACGCCCCGGATAGCCTGCGGGGGTGACTCATCCGGACAGCACCCTGGTACACATCTGCACCGCCGAACAGTGGCGGCAGGCGCAGCGGGCGGGGGAGCGGCTGCCCGAGACCTACGACGCCGACGGCTTCGTACACCTCTCGAGCACCGAACAGGTGCACCTGCCCGCCAACCGGCTGTTCGCCGGCCGCACCGATCTCGTGCTGTTGTACCTGGACCGGGAGCGACTCGGGGCCGAGGTCCGCTGGGAACCGGGCGTGCCGACGGACCCCGAGTCGATGCGGTTCCCACACCTGTACGGGCCGCTTCCTGTGGTGGCGGTCACCGGGGTGTGCGCGTACCGGCCCGGTCCCGACGGCAGGTTCGGGACACCGGAGGACTCAGTACGCGGGGAGTTCCCTGGCGATGATCGCGGCCTGGACGCGTGAGCTGACGCCGAGCTTGGTGAGCACCCGGGACACATGGGTCTTGACGGTGGTCTCTCCGATGAACAGGCGTCCGGCGATCTGCTGGTTCGTCAGACCGTCGCCCAGACAAGCGAGCACCTCCCGTTCTCGGTCGGTGAGGTCCTCGAGGCCCGCGGGCTGCCGTGCCGGGGTCGGCGGTACCGCCGCGAAGGCGTCGATCAGGGTGCGGGTCACCTGTGGGGCCAGCACGCCGTCCCCCGCGGCGACCGCGCGGACGGCTGCCGTCAGCTCCGCGGCCGCCGCCGATTTCAACAGGAACCCGGAGGCGCCCGCCTGCAGCGCCCCGAACACGTACTCGTCGATGTCGAAGGTCGTCAGCACCAGTACATGGGCCAGGCCGGCCGCGGTGATCTCCCTGGTCGCCGCGATGCCGTCGGTGCCGGGCATCCGGATGTCCATCAGCACCACGTCGGGCCGCAACGCGCGGGCCTGGCCGAGCGCCACCTCGCCGTCGGCGGCCTCGCCGACCACCTCGATGTCGTCGGCCGACCCGAGGATCATCGACAAACCCGATCGGATCGCGGCGTGGTCGTCGGCGACGACTACCCGGATCATGCGCTTGCCGCCGGTCCGTCGACCGGGATGGACACCGCGACCCGCCAGCCGTCGGTGGCCGGTCCGGCGCTGAACCGGCCACCGAGCAGTTCGGTGCGCTCGCGCATGTTCGTGAGCCCCGTGCGTTGGCGTGGCGGATCCGACGGGAACCCTCGCGGCGGAAGCGGATTGCAGATCGTCATCAGCAACTGCCCGGACTGCGACTCGAGGGTGAGTTCGACCGGATGGCCCGGTGCGTGCTTGATGGCATTGGTGAGGGCCTCCTGGGCGATCCGATAGGCGGTGTGGTCCACGGCGGTGGGGAGGTGGCCGGGTGCGAGGTGGTCGTGCACCGCGACCTCGGTGCCCGCGGCGTGTGCGGAGTCGACCAGCTTGGCGAGCTGACGGAGACGGCCGGGCGCCGCCGCCTCGTCGACGATCTCCGTGCGGAGCAGACCGATCATCGAGCGCATCTCCTCGAGCGCGTCGATGCTGTTGCCGCGCACGGATTTCAGGATCCGGTGCAGGCGCTCGTCGGACTCCGCGCCGGTGATGCCGAGGGCGGCCTCGGACTGGATGGCGATCGCGGACAGGTGACCGGCGACGACGTCGTGCAGGTCGCGGGCCATCCGAGTCCGCTCGTCCGCGATCGCCGCCTGTCGGTCCAGTACCGCGATGGTGGTCAGCGCCTCGGCCCGCGCCCGCTCGGAGTCTGCGACGTCCTTGTGCAGCCGCACCGCGCGCCCCCACCACAGCGGGGTGCCGACGAAGGCGAAGGCGGCGATCGTGCCGATCACCAGCGGCGGCCAGCTCCTGGTGAGGATCAGCACGAGGGCAAGGCCAACGCCGGTGCCCGCCGCGGCCACGCCGACCATGATGCGGGACTGCCTTGCGGTGCCGTACAGCGCGACGGCGTACACGAGGTCGGAGAAGACCAGCCAGATCGGCAGGGTCGGCCCGAGCGCGAAATCGATGCCGAGGGGGATGGTGGCGAGCCAGATCGCCAGTACCGGGCGGTCCCGCCGGTACACCGCCGCGCCGCAGATCGCGGCCAGCAGGACAAGTCTGGTCGGGACGGGGACCCCGGCGGAGATCGGTGCGAGCGAGTACAGGTTGGTCGAGTACAGCACCGCGCCCGCGGCGAACGCGAGGAGCGCGATCAGCGCACTCTGCGCGAGTGAGGGCAGGGCGGTCCAACGTGACACGCCATCATCACAGCACACCGAGCACCCCGTGACGTCCTCCCAAGGGAGGACGTCGGATCCGGCGTGCGGGCGATGCGCGGCAGCGTCGCGCTGCTGATGATCGTCTGCATGGAGATGGCACTCGTTCTCGGGCTCGTCGCGCTCGCCCTGGTGGACAGCACCAGCCTGGGGACGCTGGTGATACCGCTGTGGCTGTTGATGTCCCCGGAGCGGCCGCCGGTGCGCCGGATGGTCGCGTACCTGGGCGCGATCGCGGGCTTCTATTTCGCGGTGGGGATGGTGATCCTGCTGACGGCGTCGACCGGAATCTCGGTGGCAGGGTCCGTGCTGCGCGGACCCGTCGCACTCAGTGCGCAGCTGGCGCTCGGTGTCGGGCTGTTCGCGATCAGCTGGCGATTCGACTCCAGGGCGAAGGGCGGTGGTGGTCGGGTGACCCGGTGGCGGGCAAAGGCTCTGGATGCGCAGTCCTCCGGATCCGGCGTCGCGGTCCTCGCGATGAGCGCGGGTTCCCTCGAACTGGTCACGATGCTGCCGTACCTCGCGGCGATCGGGCTGATGGTCTCGAGCGGGCTGTCCCCAGCGGTCTCGGCGGCGGCGCTGGCCGGCTATTGCGTCGTGATGGTGCTCCCCGCCTGCCTGCTGATCGTCGCCAGGACGGTGGCGCACACGTGGGTCGAGCCCTGGCTGGCGCGCGCGGACAGCTTCCTGTCCAGGCATGCGGACAGCGCACTGGGCTGGGTGCTCGGCATCGCGGGATTTCTGCTGGCTCGCGATGCCGCCGCCCTGCTCTTCTTCCAGTGATCACCTGCGAATATCGCGCGTCGCGGCACCGATCCCGCGCGCGGCGCTACCGTTGAGTCATGAACGTGGAAGTGACTCCCCTTCCAGGGATCGGCATCCGGAAGGATTTCGAGCTGTCGACCGGCAGGCGCATCGGCGTGGTCACCCATCGGGACGGCGGCACGGACCTCATCGTCTCGAAGAAGGACGATCCCGACGCCTGTGCCGCATCGGTGCCGTTGACCGACGAGGAGGCCGCCGTGCTGGGCAATCTGCTCGGCGCCCCGCAGCTTGTCTCGCAGTTGCGGGAAGAACACCGTGACCTGCCGGGGATCAACACCCGGCAACTGCCGATCACCGAGGACTCGCCCTTCGACGGCCGGACGCTGGGGGAGACCGCGATGCGAACCAGGACCGGGGTCTCGGTGGTGGCGGTGATGCGGGCCGGACAGGTGTACCCGTCGCCGAATCCGGATTTCAACCTCACCGAGGGAGACCTCTTGGTCGCCGTGGGCACCTCGGACGGGCTCGACGGTGCGGCCAAGATACTGCACCACGGATGAGCTCCGGCGAAGACCAAGACAACTGGATGAGCTCCGGCAACCACCCGGGGCGCCATGACTAGCACCGCGCTCTCGCTGATCCAGCTCGGCGCGGTGTTCTTCGCGCTGGGTGTCCTCGGGCGCCTGGCCGGCCGAATCGGGATGTCACCGATCCCGCTGTACCTGGTCGGCGGCCTCTGCTTCGGCGAGGGTGGGTTCTTCACGCTCGACGGCATCGGCGACTTCGGGCATCTGGCCGGTGAGATCGGTGTTGTCCTGCTGCTCCTGCTACTCGGCCTCGAGTACACCGCGAGTGAGCTGGTCACCGGGCTGCGCAAGTCGTGGATGGCGGGCGCGGTGGACATCGTGCTCAACGCGGCGCCGGGCGTGATCGTCGCCTTCATGCTCGGCTGGGGGCCGGTCGGTGCCCTCGTGATGGGTGGCGTCACCTACATCTCGTCCTCGGGCATCATCGCGAAGGTCCTCAGCGACCTGGGCCGGCTCGGTAACCGCGAAACCCCCGTCGTGCTGTCGATCCTCGTGTTCGAGGACCTGACCATGGCCGTCTACCTGCCGATCCTGACGGCGATCCTGGCCGGGGTCGGCTTCTTCGGCGGCCTGCAGGCGCTGGCGATCTCGTTGTGCGTGGTCACCTTGGTGCTGGTGATCGCGTTGCGATACGGCCACTACGTGTCGGCGATCGTCGACAGCAAGGACAAGGAGGTCTTCCTCCTCAAGCTGCTGGGCGCGGCGCTGTTGGTCGCAGGGATCGCCTCGGCGATGCAGGTGTCGGCGGCGGTCGGGGCGTTCCTGCTCGGCATCGCGATCTCCGGGTCCACCGCCCGCAACGCGGCGAAGGTACTCGAGCCCCTACGGGACCTGTTCGCGGCGATGTTCTTCGTGGTGTTCGGCCTGAACACCGATCCGGGCACCATTCCGCCGGTCCTCGGCTGGGCGGCCCTGCTGGCGGTGGCGACCACCGCGACCAAGATCGCGACCGGATGGTGGGCGGCCCGCAGGCAGGGAGTCGCCGTGATGGGCCGGGCGAGGGCGGGCGCCGCCCTGGTCGCCCGCGGCGAGTTCTCGATCGTCATCGCGGGGCTCGCGGTTGCGGCGGGCGCGGTCGAGGGTGAGCTCGCGGCGCTGGCGACGGCGTACGTGCTGCTGATGGCGATCCTCGGGCCGGTTGCGGCGCGGGTGGTCGAGCCGCTCGTCGGCGCGCTGCGGCGGCCGCAGAAGCCGTCAGGGGAGTCGAGCGACCCCTACCTCACGACCTGACGGCGCACGCCGGGCTCACCGCTTGTGCCGCGCGTTGCGGAACCTCTCGACGACGTCGCCGACCTTCGCGACCTCGTCCGGGCAGCACGGGCAGCGCAGCGTCACGGTGCCGTCGAGCGTCTCCACCCAGTGCGGCTCGGAGCCGTCGCCGGGGACGAACAGGTAGCGGCCGATGCCGAGTTCGGGGTTGTAGAGATTGTGGAAGATCTGCAGCCTCAGACAGCCGTGCGCGCAGCGATCCTTCGCGACCGTGAGCGCCCGCACCACCCGATCGGGCAACGCCATGATGCGATCGGCGATCTCCCGCGTGTTGCCGAACACCACCGTGTCCGGGTGGTCGTGCCGCTGGTCTTCGGTCGTCATCTCGGGTCACCTCGCGATCCAGTCTAGGTCGCACTAGACCTCCGGCGGGAACCACGGCGCCTGTGGGCCGTGCGGCGCCCCGGCGGTCGGCCCGTACGGCAGGCCGTGCAGCTCGACGGCATCGATCTGATCCCGGAACCGCGGCGGCACCGCCGATCGGTCCTCCTCGGCGAACGCCACCATCTGGTGGCCGAGGACATCCGGCGAGCGCGGCACATTCTTGTCCTGCCACCAGAACTCGAACACGGCGCGGTCGCGGTCGAGGTCGATGATCCCGTAGCCGTGGTCGACCCACTCGACGAACTGGGCGTTGCGGTTGAGCGTGAGGATCGCAGCCTCGGCGGCGCGCGCGATCTCGGTGGACTCCGCCCGCCCGAGGCCGGTGGCGCCTCGGATCATGTCGTCGGCGCCGCCGCGCCCCATCGAGGTGGGGGCGAACTCGACACCGACGGACAGGCCTCGGACGTCGGCGGGGTCGTGGGCGCCTGCGGGCGCCGGGGCGCCGTTGCCGGTGCTCACCCGCAGCGCCCCGGCACCGCGGTTCTGCGGTTCGGCACCGTTACGGGTGTTGCGGCCGGGGATCCCCGAGAGATACCCGTCGCCGAGGTACGTCGTGGAGATGACGTCGGACGCGAAATTCCCGTGCGCGTCCCCGGTCACCATGACGTTCCGCCAGGTCCGCTCCCCGCGCGCGCCTCGGAGGTGATCGACGATCGCGTCGCGCTCGGCGGCGTACCGGCCCCAGCGGCCGATGCCGAGCTTCGGCATCTTCACCCCCTGCACGACCTCCGGGATGTCGGTCGGAGCGAACCACGCCTGGTTGCCGATGACCCGCCACCGGGTTCCCCGGTGCGACGAGTCGGTGAGCGTAGCCGTGAGCCACTCGTACTGCCGCCGACCGAGGAGGCTCGGCTGCCCGGGCGGCAGGTGCGAGGAATCGGCGGTGGGCCCGTGCACGCCGTGCGACTCGGCGTCGATCCCGACGACGTCAACGAGGTCGCCGTACCGCAGCGCCCGGTAGACGAGCAGCGGGTCCTCCGGCGCGGGATAGGAGCCGTCGTCGACGAGCACGAACTCGCCGCTGCCGTCGGCGCGCACGGGCCGGGTCGGAGTCCACTCGTGGAACGCGCGCACCGTGTCGGCGAGGGTCGTTGTCGCCGACGCCGGGTCGATCCCGGGGGCGTTCACCTCGGTGCCGTAGGCGACGTCGATGTCGTGGTTGTCCCACACGATCATCCACGGGTGCTGCTGGTGCGCCCGGACGAACTGGGGGTCCGAGCGCCACAGCGCGTACCGCCGCCGCACCTCGGCGAGGTCGAGCCAGTCCCGGTTGTCCGGGTGGTCCATGTCGGCGAAGCCGACGCGCGAGCGCACCAGCTCGTCCTTGTCGGGGAAGTCGTAGATGTAGTCGCCCACGTGCAGCACCAGATCGAGGTCGTCCCTCGCGGCGATGTGCTCGAACCCGCTCCAGAACGAGGACCAGTAGGAGCTGCACGACATCGTGGCGATGCGCACCCGGTCGACGGCGGCACCCGGGGCAGGCGCGGTGCGTGTTCGCCCCGTGATCGAGTGGGCGCCGGAGTGCGTGAAGCGGTAAAAATACGTCGCGGCCGGGGCCAGGCCGGTGACGTCGACCTTCACCGTGAAGTCGTGCTCCGCCACCGGGGTCTGCACACCGGAGCGGACGAGGGCCGTCATGCCGGGGTCGGTGGCCACCTCCCACCGCACGGGTCCGGGCGCGCCGGTCACGCGCTCGGGCATGAGACGGGTCCAGAGGATGACGCGGTCCGGCAACGGGTCGCCGCTGGCGACGCCGTTGGCGAACGGTCCTGGGCAGCACGTGGGGTAGTCGAAGGGACGGGCGGGATCGACGGAGGGCGCCGCGGCGGTCGCGGAGGGGGCGCTTCGGAGACCAGCCACCGCGAGGCCGCCTGCGAGGGCGGAGCCGCGCAGGAACGTGCGGCGGGAGGGGCCGCGCGGGGAGGTGGGGGTGACAGGGGGCTGGTCGCTCATCCGGCAACTCTCGCCCACCTCGGGGCGTGCGCGGTGGGGATCCGATGACGACCCGACGTGTACCGGGTGAACTGTCGGTGGCAGGAGACCATCGGACACACGAATGCCCCGTCACCTCGAGGTGACGGGGCATTCGTCGTCTGGTCGGGACCGACTAGTCCAGGTAGTCCCGGAGTACCTGCGAACGCGACGGGTGCCGCAGCTTCGACATCGTCTTGGATTCGATCTGACGGATCCGCTCACGCGTGACGCCGTAGACCTGGCCGATCTCGTCGAGGGTGCGGGGCTGGCCGTCGGTCAGGCCGAAGCGCAGCCGGACCACGCCCGCCTCGCGCTCGGACAGCGTCTCGAGCACCGACTGCAGCTGATCCTGCAGCAGGGTGAACGACACCGCGTCGACGGCCACCACGGCCTCGGAGTCCTCGATGAAGTCGCCGAGCTGGCTGTCGCCCTCGTCGCCGATCGTCTGGTCGAGGGAGATGGGCTCACGCGCGTACTGCTGGATCTCCAGCACCTTCTCCGGCGTGATGTCCATTTCCTTGGCGAGCTCTTCGGGCGTGGGCTCGCGGCCCAGGTCCTGGAGCAGTTCGCGCTGGATGCGGCCGAGCTTGTTGATGACCTCGACCATGTGCACCGGGATGCGGATGGTGCGGGCCTGGTCGGCCATCGCGCGGGTGATGGCCTGGCGGATCCACCAGGTGGCGTACGTGGAGAACTTGTAGCCCTTGGTGTAGTCGAACTTCTCGACCGCGCGGATCAGGCCGAGGTTGCCCTCCTGGATCAGGTCGAGGAACGCCATGCCACGACCGGTGTAGCGCTTGGCCAGCGAGACGACCAGTCGCAGGTTGGCCTCGAGCAGGTGGTTCTTCGCGCGGTTGCCGTCGCGGCAGATCCAGTTCATGTCGCGGCGCTGCGCGACGGGGAGCTTCTCGCCCTTCTCGGCGTGCTCGGCCATCAACTGGGTGGCGTAGAGGCCGGCCTCGATGCGCTTGGCCAGCTCGACCTCCTCCTCGGCGTTGAGGAGGGCGACCTTGCCGATCTGCTTGAGGTAGGCGCGGACCGAGTCGGCGGAGGCGGTGAGCTCGGCGTCCTTACGGGCCTGCCGGAGCGCCTCGGACTCCTCCTCGTCCCAGACGAAGTCCCCGGAGGCCTTGTCCTTGTCGGACGGCTCCGCGGCTTCTTCCTCGTCCTCGCCGACCGCGACGACCTCGACGACCTCGTCGACGGCGAGGTCACCCTCGGGTACCTCGAGATCGGCCATGTCGGCTTCGTCGGGCGCGTCCTCGAGATCGACGCCGTCGGCCTTGCTGCTCGCCTTCTTGGCGGGGACTTCTTCGCCGCGGCCTTCTTGGCCGGGGCCTTGGCTGCGGCCTTCTTGGCCGGGGCCTTCTTAGCAGCGGCCTTCTTGGCTGGAGCCTTCTTCGCCGCGGCCTTCTTCGCGGGGGCGGTGCCGTTGGTCGCCGCGGCGGACGCCGATTCGGTGCTTGGTTCGGCGGTCTGACTTGTATCGGAGGCGGCCACGTACGCCCTTTCGTGACGGTGTCGTGCGGCGTCACGCCAGAGTGATTTTCCGGCGGAGAGGTCAGTTGAGTTCGGCCGGCTGAGAGCCGGACGTGTCCATTGTAACTATCGCCACGGGTGTTACGACGCGATGCTGGTCTGCGCGGCGAGTGCGGCGCCCACGATGCCCGCCGTGTTCAGCAGCGCAGCGGGCACGACGGGGGTGCGATTGGTCAGCAACGGGATCCATTTCTCGCTCTTGCGGCTGATGCCGCCGCCCGCGATGAACAGGTCGGGCCAGAGCAGGTCCTCGAACGTGGTGAGCACTCGGGAGACCTCAGCCGCCCACTGCTTGTAGGACAGATCCTTGGTCTCCTTGACCGAGGACGCGGCGCGGTGCTCGGCCTCCTTGCCGCCGACCTCCATGTGCCCGAACTCGGTGTTGGGGAGCAGGACGCCCCGATGCAGGATCGCGGATCCGATCCCGGTGCCGAACGTCAGCAGCACGACGACGCCGTCGACATCCTTGCCAGCACCGTAGGTGTCCTCGGCGACGCCTGCCGCGTCCGCGTCGTTGAGCACCGTGACGGGCCTGCCGCCGAGCGCCTGCCCGAACAGGGCCGCCGCGTCCGTTCCGATCCAGGACTTGTCGATGTTCGCCGCGGTGCGCGCGACCCCGCCGGTGACCACGGCAGGCAGCGTGATGCCGACCGCGCCGTCCCAGCCCGCCCGGGTGACGATCTCCGCGACGGTGGCCGCGATGGCCTCGGGGGTTGCGGGCTTCGGGGTCTCGATCTTGATCCGGTCGCCGATCAGCTCGCCGGTCTGCAGATCGACCAGGCCGCCCTTGACTCCGCTTCCGCCGACGTCGACGCCGAACCCGCGTCGGCTGCTGCCGTTGCTGTCGTCTGAGGGCAGGGCTGGGGTCGATTCAGTCATGGCGCAAACCCTAATCGTCGTGGCGACGACGGGCGCGGGAGTGGGGAGATGAGGCACCATGGGGCGTGCCCTCTTTGCGGTCCGATGCTCCCGTCCCCACCACCCCGAACGTGACGCCCCCGGCGGTCCCGACGATCCGCGCACGCTGCGCGACGTGGCGGTCCGGGTGGCCGTCACCGCCGCCAGGCACGTGCGTGCCCGCCGCCCAGAGGTGTTCGCCGCGACGGGCGTCCTCGCGGAGGACAGCTCGGTCGCGACCAAGAGCCACCCGACCGATCCGGTCACCGTCGTGGACACCGAGACCGAGGAACTGATCCGCGGACTGCTCGCGGGCCTGCGCCCGGACGACGCCATCCTCGGCGAGGAGGGTGGGGGACAGGCCGAGCAGATCCGGGGCGTGCGCTGGGTGGTCGACCCCATCGACGGGACGGTGAATTTCTTGTACGGCATCCCCGCCTTCGCGGTGTCGGTCGCAGCGCAGATCGACGGTGTCTCCGTGGCGGGTGCGGTGGTGGACGTCCCGGCCGATGCGGTCTACTCGGCGGCCCTCGGCCACGGCGCGACGCTGCTCGAGGCAGACGGCACTGAGCACACGTTGCGGTGCAACCCGGTGTCCGACGTGTCGGTGGCCCTGCTCGCGACGGGGTTCGGCTACGGACGGGCCCGCAGGCAGGCGCAGGGCGCACTGATCGGGCGGGTGCTGCCCCAGGTGCGCGACATCCGCCGGATCGGCTCCGCAGCCCTCGACCTGTGCATGGTGGCCTCGGGGCGCGTCGATGCGCATTTCGAGCACGGGCTCAGCCCGTGGGACTGGGCAGCGGGCTCGCTGATCGCGAGCGAGGCGGGCGCCCGGGTCCGCACGCCGGCGCCGCACTCGATGAGCGCCGAAGGCGAGGTGGTGGTGGCGGCGGCCCCGGGGATCGCGGCGGAGTTGGACGAGGTCTTCGCAGCGGCGGGCGTGTTCGACCCGATCCCGGACTGAGCCGTCAGCAGCGAGCGGTGCGGGCGGCCTTGAGGAGGCTGATGTCGACCGGCGCGGCGGCCATGCCGCCGGGCGCGGGCTCCTTCAGCACGGCCAGCACCTCTTCGGCGTCGGTGTTCGGGCGCAGCTCGTTGAAGTAGGTGCCGAGCGCCAGGTCGACGGTGTCGTCCTGACGCTGGTCCTCGATCAGCTCCGCGCACGGGGCGACCAGCCACAGGGCACTGGCGGCGGCGAGACCGTTTGCGCCGAAACGGATCTGGCCGTGGCACTGCATGTTCTGGTCGATGTAGACGGGGTCGTTGCCGACCTGGACGTCGGGCGCGCTGGCGTAGCCGTACTCGCTGAGCTGCGCGGCCACCTGCGCGGCCTGGCCGCGTTCGCCGTTGGCGTTGAAGACGCGGACCCTTGTCGCCGCGAGGGTGGTGGGTTCCACGTCCATCAGCGTCGTCGGGTCCATCTTCTGGCCGAGCGGCTGCGGGGCGGGGTCGTTGGGGTCGGCGGACTGTGAGGCCGGCCTCGGGAGGTTGCACGTCACCGCGGCGGAGACCTCCTCGTCCTTGGTGAGAATGCGAACCCACAGCACCGAGCCGAGCAGGGCGAGGATGCCGATCAGCACGACGACGGGCATCGCGCGCCGTCTGCGGAACGGACGGCCCTGCTCATCGGTGGAGTGACCCTGTGTGATCAGTGAAACCACGATTCGTCCCGACCTCTCCGCCGCGCCCGCCGATCGGCGCCATTGTGGCGCCGGTGCGCACCCACTCTAGAGTGCGGCGCCGGGATCGTTGTCGACGCGGTCGCGGCTCGGAATGTCGCGGAAATGTCACGGTCGACCCGCCGTTTGTGTCGATTTTCAGACAGTTTCCGACGTGTGGTGAATGGCCCGCGACTTTTCTCCAGAGTTCGGCTATTGTCTGGCGGCCGCAGTCGTACACGACAGGCGTTTGGAGGACCGGACGGAAGGGCCAAATGTGGTGCAGATCATATTACCTGCGCTAACTTTTGGGCACTATTCGGCGCTCTCGAGCGTTATGCAGCCACACGGGTTGATTCGTGTATTCGGCTGTGGTGTGTGGCCGGGGGAATCGATGACGAGAGAAGACGAGGGGAAGACGAGATGGCAACCGACTACGACGCACCGAGGCGTTCGGAATCCGACGAGGTTTCGGAGGATTCGCTTGAAGAGTTGAAGGCCCGGCGCAATGAGGCGCAGTCCGCGGTCGTCGACGTCGACGAGTCGGACACCGCGGAGTCGTTCGAGCTGCCCGGAGCAGATCTGTCCGGCGAGGAACTGTCGGTCCGGGTCGTTCCGAAGCAGGCCGATGAGTTCACGTGTTCGAGCTGCTTCCTGGTGCATCACCGGAGCAGGCTCGCCAGCGACGCCGGTGGCGTGCTCATCTGCATGGATTGCGCAGCCTGACAGCGCTACCGAGGTAGTGGATCCGACCGGGGCACCGAGTGCCCCGGCCTGGTATCAAAAGTCGTGCCCGGCCTGTTCGCAGGCCGGGCACAGTGGTTTCCGGGGCACCCGGACCCGTCAGGGAGTCAGCAGTGCCGCCAGCTCGGCGGGCCTGCGGGTGCTGACCAGCCAGTACGGCGTTGGATCCTCCGGATCGTCGAGAACGATCAGGACCATCGTCTTGATCCAGGTCCGGTGCTGCACGTAGGCGGCGGGGTCCAGCTGCCTGCCGAGCGCCGCCGACTTGGCGGTGGCGGGAACCACCGCAACCCGGGAGATCACGTCCAGCGGCAGGTTCGCCCGGCCGACGCGCAGCTCGCCTCGGCCGGGGCCGTCGCCGACCTCGATCCGGAGCCGGCTCAACCAGAGCAGGACCCACACCGGGAAGGGCAACAGCAGCACGTACGGCAACCAGGCCAGCAGGCCGGGGTTGCCCATGTGAACCTCCGCGGCGAGCAGACCGGCGACGGCGAGGCCGGCGGCCCACCACCACAGCGGTACCCACAGTCGCTCCGAGTAGATCGGTGCGGTGGGGTCGGTCTTGCCACCGGTGGCGGCGGTCGAGGCAGGTTGAGGGTTCTCGGGCACGCATCCAGAGTAGTCTCGGTGCGCGTGAGCGATCTTCCAGCCATCGAGCTGCTGCGCCTTGATCCCGACATGCCGATCCCACAGCGTGCCCACGCGGGCGACGCGGGTGTCGACCTCTGTTCCACCGTCGACGTGACCATCGAGCCGGGGGAGCGGACCCTGGTGGGGACCGGAATCGCCGTCGCGCTCCCTGTCGGCACCGTCGGGCTGATCCACCCCAGGTCGGGACTGGCAGCCAAGTCCGGTCTGTCCGTGGTGAACACGCCGGGGACGGTCGACGCGGGTTACCGCGGTGAGATCAAGGTGTGTCTGATCAATCACGATCCGCGCACGCCCATCGCGATCACTCGCGGTGACCGGATCGCTCAGCTGTTGGTGCAGCGGGTGGAGTTGGTCTCGTTCGTGGAGGTCGAGTCGCTCGACGAGACGACGCGCGGCGCGGGCGGATACGGATCCAGTGGTGGACATGCCAGCCTGCACGCGGTGTCGGCACTGCCCGAGGAAGGGGCACGATGATTTTCGGACGTAAGAAGAAGGCCGCGGACGAGGACCTCGATCAGTTCGAGGATCTCCGCGACGACGTCGACGCGCAGGCCGAGAGCGACGAGTTCGACGAGTTCGATGTCGAGGAGCGGCCCGAGGGCGGGCCGTACGACCGGGACGAACTCGACGACCCCGAGGGTGCCGCGCAATCGCGGCTCGACCTCGGGTCGGTGCAGGTCCCGCTGCCCGAGGGCGGACAGATCCAGGTGGAGATGGCTCAGGACGGCACCCCGCAGGCGGTGCACCTGGTCACCGAGCACGGTCGGGTCACGATCGCCGCGTACGCCGCGCCGAAGTCGCCGGGACAGTGGCGCGAGGTCGCGGGTGACCTCGCCGAGTCGCTGCGAGCCGATCAGGCGGAGATCAGTGTGCAGACCGGTCCATGGGGTCGTGAGCTGCACGCGGTCACCCGAACGCCGACCTGCGCTTCATCGGCGTCGACGGCCCGCGCTGGATGATCCGGTGCGTGGTGGCAGGCCCGGTCGGTTCGGCCGGCCTCGAGGCGCCGCTGACCGCGATCGCGAGGGAGATCCTCGCCGGAACGGTTGTCAACCGCGGCGCCGAGCCGTACCCGGTGCGGACGCCCCTCCCGGTCGTGCTCCCGCAGATGCTGGCCGAGCAGCTGATCGCGGCCCAGCAGCAGCAGATGCAGGCACAGCAGCAGGCCGCGCAGGCCCAGCAGACGGCCGAGGTCCAGGAGGCCGCCGTCGCCGAGGCCGCGGCAGCCGCCGAGGCCGCCGCGGCAGCCGCCCAGGATCACACCCTGCCGCCGGAGGAGCGTCCTGGCGGCTCCGGGTCGGCGATGCAGCAGCTGCGTCGCTGATCCGGCCGGCGGCCGGTCAGGACGAGGTCAGCGCCGCAAGGCAGGACCGGCCGAGGATTCCGGCGTCGGCGCCGATCTCGTCGAGGGTGACGGTGGCCAGCGAGGCGGACCGGAGCACCGTCACCCATCGCCGGGCGACGGCGATGGGGTGCACCGGGTCGTCGGTGGCGGCGCAGATGCCCACCGGCACCGTGATCCGTGCGAGGTGTTCCTCGACGAGGCCGTGGTAGGCCGCGGCCTCCTCGAGAGCATTGGGCAGGTGCGGCCACTGCGATCGCCAGGACCGCTCGAGTTCGCCGCCGAGCCACGCCGGGCTGGTCTCGATCATCGCGCTGGTCACCGCGTCGAGGCCGTCCGCGCGCAGCATGCGCGCCGTCATCGTCGCGCTCAGCGCCGCGGGGGCCTCGGCCGGGTCGCCGATCCAGGCGGGCAGCGCCGCGAGCACCCCGGCCGCGCGGGACTCGTTGCGAGCGGCCCACTGTGCCGCGACCGCGGCACCGATGGACACGCCCCCGACGAGGATCCGCCCATACCGGTCCGCGGCCGCGTCCATCGCCTCGAGGTAGCTCTCGACCACCCGCCGCGGGTCGGGTTCCACGGCGATGATCTCCACCCCGACCTGCGTCAACGCGCCCGAGAACGCCCTTTCAGCGAAGTGTGCGTCGGACCCGGTTCCCGGCAGCACCACCGCTGCGTGCGGCCATGTCATCTCCTGCATCCGTCGATGGTCGCACCGAGCCCGGGGTCGGGTGCCATACGGGTGCTGTCGGGGCCGCGAATGGGCTATCCGCCCGGTGGCCGGGACGCTCCTCACAGTGGTGTGGTTCCCGGTTCGGGATGGGTCTACAGTGGCGATCACACAGACCTACAAGCGGGGCGACAGTCGCACCGCACCTGCTCCAGGAGCGCGCTATGGCACTCGCGGCCACAGGCTATTTTCGTCGGCTGACCCGCCGGCTCACCGAGGACCTCGATCAACTCGATGCCGAGGCAATGGTGGAATCGTCGCAGGCGTCGGGCGCACAGCGCGCCTGCGACTGTAGTCGTGGTGAGGAGGTCACCATGCTCGGGCGGCTGCGCAGCGTCGAGACATGTCCCAAGGCCTCGACCGCGAACATGGAGGCCGAGTTCTTCGACGGAACAGAGGCCGTGACGCTGGTCTGGATCGGCAGGCGCCGGATCGCGGGGATCGAGCCGGGCAAGACCTTGCTCGTTCGCGGACGCGTCGGTGAGCGCAACGGCCAGAAGGTGATCTACAACCCGTACTACGAGCTACGAGGGGATTCGTAGTCATCGCCGGTACATGTGGCAGTCTCGTCGGGTGACCGACAGGCAGCAGCAGTCCGTACTCGAACAGCTCGGTGGAGTCAGTGGGCTGGTCTACTCGACCCTGCCGGTCCTGGTCTTCGTCCCGATCAACAGCTTCTTGGGCCTCACCGCGGCCATCTGGGCCGCCCTGGGTGTGGCAGCCGCGATCCTCGTGTGGCGGGTGATCGCCAAGGGTGCCATCCAGCCCGCGATCTCGGGCTTCCTCGGCGTCGGTATCTGCGCATTCATCGCGTACCGGACCGGGGATGCCAAGGGGTACTTCCTGTTCGGGATCTACACGAGCCTCGCCTACGCCGGGGTCTTCCTGCTCTCGATCGTGGTCCGGTGGCCGCTGGTCGGCGTCCTGTGGGGCTTCCTCAACGGCCACGGCAACTCGTGGCGGGGCAGCAGGGCCGCGGTCCGGGCCTACGACCTCGCCACCGCCGCGTGGGCGCTGGTGTTCGGGGCCCGCTACCTGGTCCAGTCTCAGCTCTACGACACCGATCACACCGGGTGGCTCGCGGTCACGCGCATCGCGATGGGCTGGCCGCTGACGGCGCTGGTCCTGGTGACGACAGTCTGGTTGGTCCGGCGCGCCGACCGCGCCGCCGAGGCCGTGGTGGAGGCGGAGGCCGACGCGGAGTCCGAGCCCGAGGCAGGGGTGGATTCGGATGATCGCGGCGCCGAGCCGAATGGTGCGGGTGGCGAGCGTTCTTAGCGAACACCCGCGATCGCCCGCAATGGGCGCGCCGGAATTGTGTGCGCGCCGCATCGGATGTGACGTATCGCACGTTCGGTGAATTGGGTCCGCCGAATTCAGTGCGTCTCAAAATGATGACCGCATTGCCCGATTTCGGACAATGCGGTCATCAAATTCAGTTACGTGACAATTCGGAACTTTTGTATCAGCGCTTGACGCCGACCGCCGCGCGCAACGCGTCCTCGACCTCGACGGAGGCGACGAAGAGCAGCTCGTCGCCGCCCTCGATCGGGTCGTCCTGCTGCGGGACGATCACCCGACCGCCCCGCAGGATGGTCACCAGGGCGGCGTCGCGGGGCAGCTGGATCTTGCGGACCGGCTTGCCTGCCAGTTCGGTGTCGTCGGGCAGGGTGATCTCCACCAGGTTCGCCTGACCCTGCCGGAAGGTCATCAAGCGGACCAGGTCGCCGACCGAGACGGCCTCCTCGACAAGCGAGGCGAGCATCCGCGGCGTTGACACGGCGACGTCCACGCCCCAGGAGTCGTCGAAGAGCCATTCGTTGCGGGGGTCGTTCACCCGGGCGACGACTCGCCGCACGGCGAACTCGGTCTTGGCCAGGAGGCTGACCACGATGTTGACCTTGTCGTCGCCGGTCGCGGCGATCACGACGTCGTAGGACTCGAGTTCGGCGGACTCCAGCAGGGCCAGCTCGCAGGCATCGGCGTGCACCCACACGGCGTCCGGGATCGCCTCGGGATCGACGTGTTCGAGATTGCGCTCGAGCAGCATCACGTGGTGGTCGCCTCGGATCAGCTCGCGGGCGATCGATCGGCCGACCGCGCCTGCTCCGGCGATTGCGACTCTCATCGGGTCCATCCGTTCGGGTCTGTGGTCGAATCGTGCGCCGCGGTCGGCGACGCCTGAGGGACGGTGGTCATCAGGAGTCCGCGGGCGGTGGGGTTGCGGCCAGCGCGACCGCCTCGGCGACGGTCCCGGAGACCGCGGCGACGTACACCTGGTCGTCGGCCTGGATCATCGTGCGGCGGTCGGGGAGCACCCCGGTGCCGAAACGGATGAGGAAGGCGACCCTGGACCCGGTGTGTTCCTCGAGCTCGGTGACCTGGTGGCCGACCCAGTCCTCGTGCAGATCGAGTTCCGCGACCGCGACGGTGCCGGAGGGATCGCGCCACTTGGTGGTGTGACTCTCGCGGGTGAGATGGTGCAGGAAGCGGTCGGTGGTCCACGGCACCGTGGCCACGGTGGGGATGCCGAGGCGTTCGTACACGGCCGCACGCTTGGCGTCGTAGATCCGGGCGACGACCCGGCTCACACCGAAGTTCTCCCTGGCCACCCTGGCGGAGATGATGTTCGAGTTGTCGCCGGAGGAGACCGCCGCGAAGGCCTCGGCCCGTTCGATGCCTGCCTTGAGCAGGACGTCGCGGTCGAATCCCATGCCGACGACGCGGTGTCCGGTGAATCCGGGGTCAAGGCGTCGGAACGCGTCGGGGTCGCGGTCGATGATCGCGACCTCGTGGCCGATCCGGTTCAGCCCGGCCGCGAGGGCCGATCCGACCCGGCCGCACCCCATCACGACTACGTACACCGTTCGCCTCCGCTCGTCGGCTTTCCGACGTGTGTCGCGGTCGCCGCGGCGGCGGAGACCATCGATTCGAACGGTACCGTCCCCGGTTCGGCGGCGTCCGCGCACATCGCGATTTGGCGAACTGGGCGGCGGATAGCACTGGATCGGTTCGGACGGATTACGCTTTGCCGGTGTCAAAGCTCTCGACCGCTGCCAAGCGGCTGCTGGTAGGTAGACCGTTCCGCAGCGACAAGCTGGGGCACACACTGCTACCCAAGCGAATCGCGCTGCCGGTCTTCGCCTCCGATGCGATGTCCTCGGTCGCCTATGCGCCGGAGGAGATCTTCCTCGTCCTGTCCGTGGCGGGCATCTCCGCGTACATGTACACGCCCTGGATCGGCCTTGCCGTCTGCGCGGTGATGGCGGTCGTGGTGGCCAGCTACCGGCAGAACGTGCACGCGTATCCCTCGGGCGGTGGCGACTACGAGGTGGCGACGACGAATCTCGGGCCGACGGCGGGCCTGACGGTCGGCAGCGCGCTGATGGTCGATTACGTGCTCACCGTGGCCGTCTCGATCTCCTCGGCCGCGTCGAACATCGGTTCCGCTGTGCCGTTCGTCGCCACTCACAAGGTGCTGTTCGCGGTCGCCGCCATCGTGATCCTGACCGCGATCAATCTGCGCGGTATCCGAGAGTCCGGGACCGCGTTCGCCATTCCCACCTACGCGTTCATCGTCGGCATGTTCCTGATGCTCGGGTGGGGGTTGTTCCGGATCTTCGTGCTCGGCGACGACGTCAAGGCCGAGTCGGCGGGCTTCGACCTGCACGCGGAGAACACCCAGCTCTACGGGATCGCGTTCGCCTTCCTCATCGCCCGCGCATTCTCGTCGGGTTGCGCGGCGCTGACCGGCGTCGAGGCGATCAGCAACGGGGTGCCTGCCTTCCAGAAGCCCAAGTCCCGTAACGCGGCCACCACGTTGTTCCTGCTGGGCGCCATCGCGATCGTCCTCCTGATGGGCATCATCACGCTGGCCCAGAAGATCGGGATCGTGTACGCGCACAACCCGGCCGAGCAGCTCACCGGAGCGCCCGAGGGCTATCAGCAGAAGACGCTGATCGCACAGATCGCCGAGGCAGTGTTCTCGGGTTTCCCGATCGGCTTCTACTTCATCGCGATCGTCACTGCGCTGATCCTGGTGCTCGCGGCGAACACCGCCTTCAACGGATTCCCGGTCCTCGGCTCGATCCTCGCGCAGGACCGCTACCTGCCCCGACAGCTGCACACGCGCGGAGACCGGTTGGCCTTCAGCAACGGCATCCTGTTCCTGTCCGGCGCCGCGATCGCCTTCGTCGTCTTCTTCGGGCCGAGGTCACCAAGCTGATCCAGCTCTACATCGTGGGCGTGTTCGTCTCGTTCGTGCTGAGCCAGACGGGCATGATCAGGCACTGGACCCGGCACCTGAAGAGCGAGTCCGATCCCGCGGCCCGGCGGCGCATGAAGCGTTCGCGCATCATCAACTCCATCGGCCTCGCCATGACGGCCACCGTTCTGGTCATCGTGTTGATCACCAAGTTCGCGGCAGGCGCCTGGATCGCGATCGTGGCGATGGTCGCGATCTTCATCGTGATGAAGTCGATCCGCAGGCACTACGACAGCGTTGCGGCGGAGCTGGACGAGCAGGAGTGGGACGGCGTGCTGCCGAGTCGGACCCATTCGATCGTGCTGGTGTCGAAGCTGCACATGCCGACGATGCGCGCCATCGCCTACGCCCGCGCCACCCGGCCGGACACTCTGGAGGCGGTCACGGTGAACGTCGACGAGGCCGACACCCGGGCGCTGGTCCGTGAATGGCAGAACAGCGATATCACCGTGCCGCTCAAGGTGATCGAGTCGCCCTACCGCGAGATCACCAAGCCGGTCCTCGACTACGTCAAGCGAGTGCGACGCGATTCGCCCCGTGAGGTCGTGACGGTGTTCATCCCCGAGTACGTGGTCGGGCACTGGTGGGAGCAGATCCTGCACAACCAGAGTGCGCTGCGACTGAAGAGCCGCCTGCTGTTCCAGCCGGGCGTGATGGTCACGAGCGTGCCGTGGCAGCTCAGTTCCTCGGAACGGGCCAAGCGCGAACGGATCCAGGCGGTGCCCGGCGGCACCAGGCGTGGATTCGATGCCGCGGAGGACAACGGTCGGTGAGCGAGAGCTGGTACGGCCGCAGCATCGAGGTTCGGCTCGGGAATCCGGGTCATGGCGGCTTCTGTGTTGCCAGGCACGAGGGCCGGGTGGTGTTCGTCCGGCACGGGTTGCCGGGTGAGCTCGTCCGGGCCGAGATCACCGAGGATCGCGGCGGCTCGTTCTGCCGAGCGGACGCAGTGGAGATCGTGGAGGCCTCACCGGCGCGAGTGACGGCGCGATGCCCGATCTCCGGGCCCGGCGGGGCCGGCTGCTGCGACTTCTCGCACGCCACCCCGGACGCCCAGCGCGCGATGAAGTCCTCGGTGGTCGCCGAGCAGCTCCGGAGGATCGCAGGCGTCGAGCGGGAGGTCGAGGTCGAGGAGCTGCCCGGCACAGGAGACGGCACCGGGTGGCGAACAAGGCTCCGGCTCGCGGTCGACCCTGCGGGCCGGGCTGGTTTCCATGGCTACCGCAGCTCCCAGGTGATCACCGACCTGCTGTGTCCGCAGCCGGTACTGGGCACGTATCAGGGCTTGGCCGAGCGGGACTGGCGGCCGGGCGGCGAGATCCAGGTGACCGTCGACGGCGACGGAGTCAGACACGTGGTGGAGATCGAGCCCGCGAAGGTCTCGAGCACCGGCCGCCGCAGTCCGGGCCGACGCGGTGCCACCGCGAGGCGCGCCGCACAGGCGGGTCCGCGCCGCGAGCACGTGGTGGAGGGCAGCGGCCGCGCCGTGGAGCGGGTCGGTGGGCGTTCGTGGGAGCTGTCGGCGACCGGCTTCTGGCAGGCGCATCGTGGTGCGGCACAGACCTATTCGACGGTGGTGGGGGAGTGGGCGGAGGCCGCTCCCGGCTCGATCGCATGGGATCTGTACGGCGGGGTCGGCGTGTTCGCCGCCGAGCTGGCCGACCAGGTGGGGCCGGACGGCGAGGTGGTGTCGGTCGAGTCGGGCCGCGGCGCGGTCGACGACGGCAGGCGTGCGCTGGCGGATCTCGGGCAGGTGCACCTGCGGGCGGCCCGGGTGGAGAAGGTGGTCGGGGAGTTGCCGGTTCCGGTGGGCGCGGTGGTGCTCGACCCGCCGCGGTCCGGGGCGGGCCGTGAGGTCATCGAGGCGCTCGCACACGCCGGCCCGGGCCGGGTGATCCACATCGGCTGCGATCCGGCCGCGTTCGGGCGCGATGTCGGGCTGTACCTCGCGCAGGGGTACCGGCTCGAGCAGGTGCGCGCCTTCGACGCCTTCCCGATGACCCATCACGTGGAGTGCCTCGCGCTGCTGGTGCGGTAGCGGTCGATCGGGCGCGGACCCTGGCCGGGGGTCACTTCATCGGCATCATGGGCATCTGCCAGCCCATCTGCTGCATCCAGGACATGAACATGTCCATCATTTCCTGCCACATCATGTGATCTCACCTCCGCTCCGGGTGGTGGTGATCCACTCACACATGATCGTGTGCACCACCGATTTTACCGGCGTCACGGCGTCCGGACGTGACCCAAGTCTCGTGGCAAATAAATTGCATGGGTAATGCAACCAATATATAGTTGCAGACTGCAAGCATCAATCACTCTGTTCAGGGGAGCCCATGGCCGTGCAGACCGCCACCGCGGAGGACCTCGTCGAGGAGGTCTTTCTCTTCGGGAGGGCATTGCGCAATATTCTCGGCGGCGCCGAGACGAGCGGACTTCCGCCCGCTCTTCTCGGGGTGCTGCACGTGCTCGCCACCGTCGGCGAATGCAGACAGATGGAGCTCGCCTCCAACCTGTGCGTCAGTCAGTCGTCGTTGAGTCGACAGATCGCGGATCTGGTGGAGGCCGGGCTCGTCGAGCGGCACGCCGATCCGGAAGACGGAAGGGTCTCGCTCGTGCGGCTGTCGGAGTCCGGGACAGAGCTGCTGAGGGCGAACAGAGAACGCCGGGCCGAACGTCTACGCACCCTGCTGGGCGAATGGAGCGAGGAAGAGGCTCACGAGGCCGTGACCTCGCTCCGTCGACTCAAGCACACCTTCATGACCCCGCCGGTACGGAGAGCCGTGTCCGACGCCGTTTCTCAGAACCAGGGGAGAACACACCTATGACCGAAACCGATAACAAGCCGCGCCACGCCGCCCCGCCGGGCGAGGAGGTGCTCATGACGCACCGCGAGATCCTCGAGGTCCTCGCGGGGCTGCTCGCGGCGCTGTTCACCGCACTGCTCAGCTCGACGATCGTCTCGACGGCCCTGCCCACGATCATCGGTGATCTCAACGGCAGCCAGACCCAGTTCGCCTGGGTCATCACCACGGCGCTGCTGGCCACCGCGGCATCGACGCCGATCTGGGGCAAACTCTCCGATCTGTACAACAAGAAGGTCCTGGTCCAGTCGGCGATCGTGATCTTCGTGATCGGCTCGATCATCGCAGGCTTCGCCCCGAACGTGCCGGTCCTGTTGGGCGCCCGCGTGATCCAGGGCATCGGCATGGGCGGCCTGACCGCGCTCGTCGTCGCCATCATCGGGAGCATCATCCCGCCGCGCGATCGCGGCCGGTACTCCGGATACATGGGTGGGGTCATGGCGGTGTCGATGGCAGGCGGCCCGGTCCTCGGCGGCGTCATCGCCGATGGGCTCGGCTGGCGCTGGTGCTTCTTCGTCTGCGTCCCGCTCGCCGTGATCGCACTCGTCCTGCTGCAGAAGACGCTGCACATCGAGACCGACCGCAAGGAGGGCGTCACCATCGACTGGCTCGGCGCGACCCTGCTGACGGCGGGCGTCTCGGTGCTGCTGATCTGGGTGTCCTTCGCGGGCAAGGCCACCTACTACGACTGGATCTCCGCCGAGTCCGCGGCGCTGGTCGGCATCGGCGTCCTGCTGCTGATCGCGACCGTCTTCGTCGAGAGCAAGGCCACCTCGCCGATCATCCCGCTCAAGATCGTCACCGAGCGGACCACCGCGCTCGCCATCATCTCGTCGGTCGCGGTCGGTGTCGGACTCTTCGGTGCCACCACGTTCCTCGGTCAGTACTTCCAGACCGCGCGCGGGCACACCCCGACCGAGGCCGGCCTGCTGACGATCCCGATGGTGTTCGGCATGTTGGTGGGCACCGTCGGCTCCGGCCAGCTGATCACCAAGTTCGGCAAGTGGAAGGGCTTCGTCGTCGCGGGCTCCATCCTGCAGCTCATCGGCTTCCTGCTGCTGAGCACGATCGACCACGAGACGCACATGTGGCTGATCGGGTTGATGATCGCCCTGCTGGGTCTCGGCACCGGCATGCTGATGCAGAACGTCGTCCTGGCGGTGCAGAACACGGTGAGCGTCCACAACATCGGCGCCGCCAGCAGTGTGGTCGCCTTCTTCCGGACCTTCGGCGGCGCGATCGGTGTCTCGGTGCTCGGTTCGGTGCTGGCCACCCGGGTCACCGACCTCACCGCGGAGGGATTCGCGAAGCTCGGTATCGACTCGCACACGCCCGGTGGCGGTGGCAACCTGAACCTGAAGGCGCTGCCAGCCCCCGTGCAGGACGTGATCCGGATGGCCTACGGCGATGCGACCGGTCGGATCTTCTTGATCGCGGCGGCCGTTGCGGTGGTCACCGTCATCGCGGTGATCTTCCTGCCGAACAAGCCGCTGCGTACCACGATCGACCTCAAGCCGTCCGTGGCGGACGTGGAGTACGAGAAGGTCTAGTCGGCCCGTCCGGGACACGCCACAGTCCGGGACACGCCACAGTCCGGGACACGGCACAACAGTGCGGCCCACCCCGATCGGGGTGGGCCGCACTGCGTCGTGGCTCAGATGACGGCCGGCTCAGGCCGCCCGGAACACGTCGGCATTGATGTACGCCGCCACCAGATCGTGGTACTCGCGTCGCGGGCGGTGGTCCGCGGGCAGGACGCCGGCCAGCGGAGCCTGCGAGCGGAACTGGTCGAGGTTGAAGGCCTGTCCGCCGTTGGTCCGGCGGCCGATGACGACCACGCCCACGAGCGCGATCAGTACCGAGGAAAGAACGAGGTAGGGGATCACGACACCAGTGTCGCCGACCGACCCGCACCTTCCCAAACTATGGGAACGAGATCTTCGGCACAGGTGATGCAGGTCACGAGTACTTTTTGGGGGTTCAGAT
The DNA here is from genome assembly GCF_001984015.1 of Rhodococcus sp. MTM3W5.2. Classification (NCBI taxonomy): domain Bacteria; kingdom Bacillati; phylum Actinomycetota; class Actinomycetes; order Mycobacteriales; family Nocardiaceae; genus Rhodococcus; species Rhodococcus sp. MTM3W5.2. The sequence goes on from NZ_CP019572.1 coordinate 2,451,621, forward strand.
CAGGGTCCAGCGCACCCGCACCGTCGCCGACAGCTCGGTCTCGCCGCGTTCGATCGGCATGGCATCGGCGGACGCCTTCATCGCCCGCACCATCGGCCTCGGCATCGGAGGAGAGTCGACGTCCTCGGAGACCTCGACGACCTTGCCGAGCTCGCGCCCCGACAGGCCCGCGTACTGTGTCGCCTTCGCGAGGGCATCGGCGAAGGCCGCGTCCCTTGCCTGACTCAGCAGCCCGGCCTGGTCGGCGATCCCCAGCTCGAGACCGCCGAGCCGGACGTCGTCCCCGCCCGCGCCGACGCAATCGGCGATGACCCGACCGGGGTCCGACAGATCGCGCAGCGTCACCGACAATGCGGTACTGGCGATGTAGCCGACCACCTGCTGGCCCTGGTTCTCCTGCCATACGGTGTCCGCGTGCACGGACAGTCCCGTGGTGGAGACGTCGCTGGGGACACTCCGGCCGCGCGGAGCGCCCCGGACACCGCATGAGCCGCGTGCCCAGCCCGTTCGAACGCACCGGTCACGTCGGGCCTGCGGGCCTCAACGGACACCGTGATCCGCATGATGTCGGGGGAGGCGGCCGCCGAGCCGTGGCCGAGAACGGTGACGGACGATTTCATCTGCGGGGTCACGACTTCCTGTTGTACAGGCGCATCGTGATGGGCCCGAAGATCACGATGAAACCGGCACACCAGCCGAGCACGATGGCCAGATCGCCGAGCTCGACGGTGCCCGCCATCAACCCGCGGATCGCGGTCACCAACTTGCTGATCGGATTGACGTTCACGAAGGCCTGCAGCCAGCTCGGCATGGTGGAGGGGTCGACGAAGATGTTGCTCGCGAACGTGAGCGGGAACAGGATGAACATCGACACGCCCATCACCGCCTGCTCGGTGCGCATCAGCATCGCGAACATCGTCCAGACCCACGACATGCTGAACGAGAACAGCAGCAGCAGCGCGATGGAGGCCACCACGCCGACGAACCCGCCCTGCGGCCGGAACCCGATGATCAGTCCGAGGACCATCACGATCACCGAGGCGATCGTGTAGCGGACCACATCGCCGAAGAGGGCACCGACCAGCGGCGCGGGCCGCCAGATCGGCAGGGACCGGAAGCGGTCGAAGACGCCCTTCTCGATGTCCTTGTTCAGCGTCAATCCGGTGTACATGGTGATCATGACGACCGTCTGGACCAGGATGCCCGGGATCAGGAACTGCACGTAGGCCTCGGTGGACCCGGCGAGTGCACCGCCGAACAGGTACGTGAACATCAGCGTGAACATGATCGGGAACATGGTCACGTCGAACAACTGCTCGGGCACGTGCTTGATCTTCAGCAGCGCCCGCCACCCGAAGGACAGCGACGTCGACAGCGCGTTCGGCCGTGCCGGCCGCGGCCCCGAGAGCTGCAGCACGTCGCTCACCGCCGGCGCAACCGACGGGGATTGCACGGAGGTCGATGTCATGATGCCGTCTCCTTCACGAATTCCTGGTCGTCTTCTGATTCGGCCGGCCGGCCGGTGAGCGCGAGGAACACCTCGTCGAGGCTGGGCTGTCCGAGCGCGAAGGTGGTCACCGAGATCCCCGCGTCGTCGAGTGCGGGCAGGGCGCGGGCGACCCGCTGCGGGTCCTCGATCCGCGCGGTCAGCGCCGCCGGATCGGATTCCCGCGTGATCTCGACGCCGAGGACGTCGCCGAGCAGGACGGCCGCGGCGTCCCGTTTGGTCTGATCCGCGACGCGCACGTGCAGGGCGCCGGACCCGACCGAGGCCTTGAGCTCACCTGTGGTGCCCTCCGCGATGACCTTGCCGTGGTCGATCACCGCGACCCGGTCCGCGAGCTGATCGGCCTCGTCGAGGTACTGGGTGGTGAGCAGCACGGTGGTGCCGCCCGCGACCAGGGCCCGGACGATCTCCCAGACCTGGTTGCGGCTGCGTGGATCGAGTCCGGTGGTCGGTTCGTCGAGGAAGATCAGCTCCGGTGTGACGATGATGCTGGCCGCGATGTCCAGGCGCCTGCGCATCCCGCCCGAGAACGTCTTCACCTGGCGCGGTCCCGCCTCGACGAGGTCGAAGGCCGTCAGCAGCTGTTCGGACCTGGCCTTGGCGGCGGACCTCGAGAAGCCGAACAACCGTGCCAGCAGTACGAGGTTCTCGGTTCCGGACAGGTCCTCGTCCAGGGAGGCGAACTGACCGGTCAGGGCGACCTTGCTGCGGACGGTGTCCGCTTCCTTGGCTACGTCGTGTCCGAGCACCCTTGCGCTGCCGCCGTCGATCTCGAGCAGGGTCGCCAGCATCCGGATGGTGGTGGTCTTGCCGGCCCCGTTGGGGCCGAGGACGCCGTAGACGCCGCCGGAGGGGACCGCGAGATCGACACCATCGACCGCGACGTTGGATCCGAACCGTTTGACCAGTCCGTGGGTTTCGATCGCGAGTCCTGCGTTCAAGGTCATGTGATGTACCTTCTCCGATCCTGCGGTCGACGGCAACGTGGTTTCGAGCGTAGGTGCCGGGTCCGACAATTCGGGCGGGATCGACTCGCTGACGGGCGGTTCAGCCCAGGCGGCCGCGCGGCGCCAGCGACCGGATCGCGGCCTCCATCTGGGCATATGCGCCCGCCGCCAACTGCTCGAGGAGCGCCACCTTGAGGCCGGGTGCGTCGGCGCTGAGGCGGGCGAAACGGTCCGGCGGCAGCACCGCCAATCGAACATCGGTGTCGGCGTGCACGTCGCCGAGGAACCGTTCCCCGATCAGCAACGGCATCTCGCCGAACGTCATCCCCGGTGCGAGTGTGGTGATCCGGTGGGGGACCCCGTCCGGCCCCTGCAGGGTGTTGCTCACCCGTCCGGCGAGGATCAGGAAGAGGCCCGCCGCCGGATCGCCGCGGTGCACGATCAGCTCGCCCTTGGCGACGGTCCTGATCTCCAGCTCGCCAGCGAATCTGTCGAACTGCTCGACGCTGAGCGCCGACAACAGGGGGTGCTCGGCGAGCGTGATCGACTCCGGCAGCCGGTCACCCGCGCAGTGCCGATCCAGGAGGGTGTCCTCGCACCACTCGAGGGCCGAGTCGAGGTCGACGAAGACCCGGCCGCCTGCGGCGGGAGCAAGCCCGGAGGTGGTGTGCCCCAGCCGGCCCTCGGGGTCGACAAGCGCGAGCTGGCAGCCCTTGACACCGAGGTCGTCGTACAGGTCCGACAGCATCCTGCCCGCGACCCCGCTGACGTCGTCCACCCGCCGGACGTCGACGGCGACCGCCTCGAGTTCGTCGCTCTGCGCGGTGATCTCGCGCACCGCGGTCTCCGTGCCCGCAAACAGGAGGTCACCGTGCAATTCGTAGATCCGCGCGCGCCGCCCGAACTTTTCGAGCGACTCGCGTTCGGCCTGCCCGCGTCGCTGCCTCGACGGTGCCTCCGCGACCGAGTAGCTGGACCTGACCGCGGAGCGGGCCGCGCGCGTCACGTGCAGGAAGTGCAGCTCGAGTTCCTTCGAGAGCTCCCGGCAGGCCTGGACCCGCGGACGCTGTTGCCGTGGGCGTCGAGGCGCGGCGAGTACACCGCGATCCCGATCTGACCGGGCAACACCGCGAGCACGCCGCCGCCGACGCCGCTCTTGGCGGGCAGGCCCACCTGCGTCACCCAGTCGCCCGCGGCGTCGTACATCCCGCAGGTGGTCATCACGCTCAGGACCCGTTCGACGAGGTCAGGCGCAAGGGCCCGCTCATGGGTGACCGGGTTGACCCCGTTGTTGGCCAGCGTCGCAGCCATCAGTGCGAGGTCGCGGCAGGTGACGTCGATCGAGCACTGCCTGAAGTACAGGTCGACGGCCGCGTCGGGGTCGTCCTCGATGATGCCGAACGAGCGCAGCATGTGTCCGATGGCGCGGTTGCGGTGACCGGTTCGCGCCTCGGACCGGTAGACCGCCTCGTTGAGCGCGAGCTCGCGGCCCGCGTAGCGGGAGTAGCACCGGCGCAGTCGCTCGAATCGATGCTCGGCATCGTCCCCGTCGATCAGCGAGGCGGCCGCGATCGCGCCCGCGTTGATCATGGGGTTACGGGGCCGCTCCGTGACGGGGTCGAGGCTGATCTCGTTGAACGGCTCCCCGGACGGTTCGACATCGATCTTCTCGCCGACCGCGCTCAGGCCGCGGTCGGCCAGTGCCAGACCGTAGGTCAGGGGTTTCGAGATGGACTGAATGGTGAACTCGGTGTGCGCGTCGCCCGACTCGTAGACGTAGCCGTCCGAGGTCGCGATACACAGGGAGAACGAGTCGGGCGCGACGGCGGCGAGTTCCGGGATGTAGTCGGCGAGTGCTCCGGTGCGGTTCTCCCGGCACCGTGCGAACACTTCCCCGATGAGGCCGTCCACGACGTTGCGCATGGGGCTCAGCCTAGGTCCACCGCGGTGACCTCGGTCACCGAAGTTCGGCATAATGAGCAGGCAGCGCCGCCGCGCCGCGCGGGTGGACGGGACGTCGGGTAGTTGTCGGATGCGGACTCCGTAGACTGGGTCGGTCGGCACGGTGTCGACGCCGTGTTCACGCAGTTTTTGCTGTGTCTCTGGAGGGAGCGATCTCGTTGGGTGTCCTTTCTCGAATCCAGGCGCCCACCGATCTGCGCGCGCTGAGCCCCGCCGAGATGCGGGAGCTCGCCACGGAGATCCGTGAATTCCTCGTCCACAAGGTCTCCGCCACCGGCGGCCACCTCGGGCCGAACCTGGGCGTCGTCGAGCTCACCTTGGCGCTGCACCGCGTCTTCGACTCGCCGTCCGACCCGATCATCTTCGACACCGGTCATCAGGCCTACGTGCACAAGATGGTCACCGGCCGGATGGACCAGTTCGACTCGCTGCGCAAGCAGGGTGGACTGTCCGGTTACCCGTGCCGCGCCGAGAGCGAACACGACTGGGTCGAGTCCTCCCATGCCTCCGCCGCGTTATCCTACGCGGACGGTCTGGCGAAGGCCTTTGAGCTGACCGGGCAGGACCGGCACGTGGTCGCCGTGGTCGGCGACGGCGCGTTGACCGGCGGAATGTGTTGGGAGGCACTCAACAACATCGCGGCGGGCCGCAATCGGTCGGTCGTCATCGTCGTCAACGACAACGGCCGCTCCTATGCGCCGACCATCGGTGGGCTCGCCGATCACCTCGCGGCGCTGCGGCTGCAGCCGGGCTACGAGAAGGTTCTCGACAACAGTCGGCGAATGGTCAAGAAGATGCCGTGGGTGGGGCGCGCCGCGTACCAACTCCTGCACGGCATGAAGGCCGGGATCAAGGACATGGTGAGCCCGCAGGTCATGTTCACCGACCTCGGCATCAAGTACCTGGGTCCGGTCGACGGCCACGACGAGGCCGCCCTCGAGTCGGCGATGCGTCGGGCGAAGTCCTTCGGTGGGCCGGTGATCGTGCACGCCGTGACGCGAAAGGGCATGGGTTACGCCCACGCGGAGAACCACGTCGCCGATCAGATGCACGCGACCGGCGTCATCGATCCGCTCACCGGACGGTCGACCTCCGAGCCCGCCGCGGACTGGACCTCGGTGTTCTCCGAGGAACTCGTCGCCCAGGCCGAGCGCCGCCAGGACATCGTCGCGATCACAGCGGCGATGCCGGGGCCGACCGGCCTCGCCGCCTTCGGCGAGCGGTTCCCGGACCGGATGTTCGACGTCGGTATCGCCGAACAGCACGCGCTCACCTCCGCTGCGGGCCTCGCCCTCGGCGGGCTGCACCCGGTGGTCGCGGTGTACTCGACCTTCCTCAACCGCGCGTTCGACCAGTTGCTGATGGATGTGGCGCTGCTCGACCAGCCCGTGACAATCGTGCTCGACAGGGCGGGGATCACCGGTCCGGACGGGGCCAGCCACAACGGCATGTGGGACTTCTCGCTGCTCGGGATCGTGCCGGGCATCCGCGTCGCCGCGCCGAGGGATGCGGCGTCATTGCGAGAGGAGCTCGCGGAGGCGCTCGCGGTCAGCGATGGCCCGACCGCTCTGCGATTCCCGAAGGGCGCTGTGGCCGAGGATATCCCGGCGATCGAGCGACTCGGCGGCACGGTGGATGTGCTGCGCATGCCGGAGGCGGGCACGGGTGATGTGCTGATCGTCGCTGTCGGCCCCTTCGCCGAGGTGGCACTCGAGACGGCCGTCCGGCTCGAGCAGCAGGGCATCAGTGCCGCGGTCGTCGACCCGCGCTGGGTGCTGCCGGTGTCCGAGGCGTTGGTCGCGCTCGCCGCGGACTTCCGCATGGTCGTCACGGTCGAGGACAGCGGACTGCACGGCGGCATCGGTTCCAGCGTGTCGGCGGCCCTGCGCGCCGCCGGGGTGGACACGCCCTCGCGGGATGTAGGTGTGCCGCAACGGTTCCTGGACCACGCGTCGCGAGATCAGATCCTCAAGGAACTCGGTCTCACGGCTCAGGATCTGGCCCGCCAGATCACCGGCTGGGTCGTCGGTGTTCGTGCCGACGTGTCTCAAAAGTCTGAATTGGAAGTGCGGGACCCCCGAATCAGTTAGATTGGTGCAAATCGCTAACCAATTGGGGGGAAATTTCGCATGGGTACCGCTCTGCCTCCGTCGCGTTCTGACGGTGAGAGGGTTCGGATGACCACAAGGGCGGTCGTTTTGGCGAAGGGGGAGCGGACCGGCAGATCGCGTTCGATCATCCCGACGGATCCTGCTCTGCTGAGTGCGGTCGAAGCGGCGAGTCTGCTGCAGACCCGCGAGCTGCATCCCCGAGAGTTGTTGGACGCGTGCCTATCTCGCAGTGCAGACCTGGATGGCGAGGTGTCGGCCTGGGTTCGGATCTATCCGGAGCTGGCATATGCACAGGCGGACCGGGCGGCTCAGCGTCTTTCCGCCACCGAGGTCGAGCGCCACGGCGCGGCGCCCCTGGTGTGCGGCCTGCCCATCGCGCTCAAGGACTTGTTCGCGGTGGAGGGCCTGCCGCTGACGGCGTCGAGCCGGGTGCTCGAGGGCAATATCGCCGCGGGCAACGCCACCGTGTGGCAGCGCATGAGCGAGGCGGGCATGGTCCTGATGGGTCACGCGCACACCCACGAGTTCGCGATCGGATCGTGCACCCCGCAGGTCGGAAATCCCTGGGACACAACCGCGTCCGTCGGTGGTTCCTCGGGCGGTAGTGCCGCGGTTGTGGCCGCACGGTTCGCGCCGCTCGCCACCGGCACGGATACGGGTGGGTCCATTCGCCTGCCCGCGTCGGTGTGCGGGGTGAGCGCCATCAAGCCCACCTACGGTCTGTGTAGCAGCTACGGCGTGATCCCCGGGATCTGGAGCCGCGATCACGTCGGTTCGATCGGCCGCAGCATCGCCGACGCGGCACTGCTGCTCGGCTTCATGGCCGGATTCGACCCGCAGGACCCGGTGACCGCGACCGCGCCTGCTCTGCCAGAGGGCGGATATCCTCTCGTCGCCCGCGGCGGGCGGAATCCTCTGGCGGGTAAGCGGTTCGGTCTTCCGAGCGGTGTCGGCGAGGCATTGCCGGGCGCATTGGCCACGGTCTTCGAGGGATTCATCGGACTCGTGCGCGAGCTCGGTGGGGAGATCGTGGGCGTCGAGATGCCCCCGCTGCCGGAGGGAATGCTCCCGGGGGACTACATCGAGGCCGGGGCCTACCACCGCCAGTTCTCTGACCGGACAGCCGATTACGAGCCGATGTCCGCGGCGATGATGGGCGGCGCCATCGCGATGTTGGCCGCACCCGTCGCCGAGTACTGGGACTTCCAGCGCTCACGGGCCGAGTATCAGCGTGCGTACAACCGAATGCTCGCGGACAACCGGCTCGACTGTGTGCTGCTTCCCGGTACGAAGCTGGACGGTGTGAAGCGTCCGGAGAACGTGGTCGGCGACGTCGAGTGGGCGAATTACAGTGGCGCGCCTGCACTCTGCATTCCTGCGGGTCGATCGGCCGAGACGGGCATCCCGTTCGGCGTTCAGCTCGGTGGCCGGCCATGGGATGAGGCCGGGCTGATCGCGTTGGCTCTCGAACTCCAGGAGGCGCAACCGATCTGGCGGGAGATGGCGCCGCTGTCGGGTGCCCCCGTCAGATCCCGGAGGTCTCGCTCGGTACGCCCGGTGCCGGTCCCGACCCGACCAACACCGATGCCGCCCCCGCGGCGTTCCGGATCGTCGCCACGACGGCCACCGCCCGGATCTGACGTCCGTCCGGGGCTGATGGTCAGCCGGCCGCCTCGAGGGTGCGTCCGCGGGTCTCCTTGACGAACCGCAGGACGACGAAGAACGAGATCACGGACATCGCGGCGTACCCGGCGTAGGTAAACGAGAGGTTCCAGTCGGCGAGCGCGGGGAAGGTCGACGACACAAGGAAGTTCGCGACCCAGTTGGCTGCGGTGGCGATGCCGACCGCAGCCGCGCGGACCCGGTTCGGGAAGAGTTCGCTGATCAGCACCCAGACCACGGGCCCCCAGGAGAACGCGAAGAAGAACACGAAGGCGTTGGCGGCCAGCAGGGCGATCATGCCGTTGGTGTCGCTGAGCGTCGCGACCGAGTCGCCATCGGCGTCGGTGGTGATGGTGGCGGTGTGGAAGCACGCCGCCGTGATGGCCAGCGAGATGGCCATGCCCACCGAGCCGACCAGCAGCAGAGGCTTGCGGCCGATCTTGTCGATGACCGCGATCGCAATGAAGGTGCCGAGTATGTTGACCAGCGCGCTGACAACGCTGATGAACAGGGACCTGTCCTCGCCGTAGCCGACGGCCTGCCAGAGCGTGCTGGAGTAGTAGAAGATCACGTTGATTCCGACGAACTGCTGCAGCGCGGCGAGCGCAATGCCGATCCAGACCAGCGGCGCCACGCCGAGTCGCTTCGAGAACAGTTCGCGGACGGTGGTCTTGGTCCGGTGTTCGCTCAGCGAGTCGCGGATCTCGTTCATCCGCCGGGTCACCGCGTCGTGGTCACCGCCCTCCAGCCGGGAGATGATCTTCCTGGCGTCCTCGTCGCGCGAGCGGGCCACCAGGAACCGCGGCGACTCGGGGATGGTGAACGTCATGATCAGGTAGAGCGCCGCGGGGACCGCCTCGAGCGCGAGCATCCATTGCCAGGCCTCGATGCCGGCCAGCTCGCCCCTCGCCCCTCCCGCCGACGAAGACAGCGCGTAGTTGACGAGTTGGGAGACGGCGATGCCGAGGACGATGGCGAGCTGATACATCGATCCGAGACGGCCCCGGATCGCGGCGGGGGAGATCTCCGCGATGTAGGCGGGCGCGATCACCGATGCGACACCGACCGCCACACCGCCGACCACACGCCACGCTGTGAGGTCGTAGATGCTGAACGGAAAGGCGGAACCGAGGGCGCCGACGATGAACAGCACTGCGGCGATCCGCATCACCCGGATGCGCCCGAGGCGGTCGGCGACCTCGCCGGCTATCCACGCGCCGAGCGCGGCCCCGAGCAGCGTGAGAGAGACGGACAGTCCCGTTCCGGCCGCGCCGATGTCGTACCGATCGCGGATCGCGCCCACCGCGCCGTTGATGACCGCGGTGTCGTATCCGAAGAGGAAGCCGCCGAGCGCTGCTGCCCCGCGAACATCACTGCGTGGGCGACGTCCGCCTTCGCCGCGCCCGACCCGGTGCCGCCGAAGGCGGTGTCGCTCTGTGCCATCTCTGACCCCTAGCGCGCCCCGCGGTCGACGCCCCATTGCGTCGTGCAGCACCCGGGACAATGTGGACGCTACGCCGATGCGGGTGCGATGTTGTCGAATAACGCCGCCCCGGATCGCGGCCTCCTTGTGGGGGTCGCGGTCCGGGGCGGGCTTTACCTAGCGCGCTGTAGTCGGCCCTATGCCGGATTCCTGGGCGCGAGCGTGGCGAAAGATCGACGGAGCAGTTCCACGGCGTCCATGGTCTCGTCAGGCCCGGCCCAGGTGGTCATCGCAACGTCGAAGCAGGCCAGCGACGCCTGAACCAGCGTCTGTGCTCGCAGACCCGCGAGATCGCCGGTGAGTCGCTCCTGCGCGAGCGGAGTCAGCAGACTTGCCCACAGCATGTGCTTCTCGAGGTTGCGAGCGCGTAGGGACGCTGCGCTCGTCAGAACGCGCATGGTCCTCTTGCTTCGTTGTTCGTCCGTGTTCGGTTGAGCCAGTAGGGCTTCGAAGGCCGCGTGCAGGGAATCCCAGACCGGTTCATCGGCCGGCCGCGCGGCGAAGGCGTCGCGGACGAATTCGCCCCAGGGAACGAGGTCGCCGATGACGGCGTCCTCCTTGGCTGGGAAGTAGCGGTGGAAGCTGCGGGACGAAATGCCCACCTCGGCGGCGATCTGCTCGACGGTGACCGCATCGAAACCCTGCTGGGCGAACAGGTCGATCGAGACCTCGGCGATCCGTGTACGCACGGCCTTGCGCGTGATGTCGCGCAGGCCCGGATTCGATGAACTTCCCACGATGGAAGCGTACAGTGCCGAAAGTGTCATAGGCTGACACAATTGACGCATCGTGACATAAGACGAAGGGCTTCATCATGGACACGCGCACTCTCGGCCGGCAGGGCCTTGCCACTGGCGCTCTCGGCTACGGGGCGATGGGTACCGCCACGGGTTATGGCCCCACCGACGACACCGAGTCGATCGCCGCGATCCGAAAGGCCTACGAGCTCGGCGTGACGATGTTCGACACCGCCGAGATGTACGGCTGGGGCAAAGGCGAGAAACTGCTCGGGCAGGCCCTGGCGCCGATCCGCGACGACGTGGTCATCGCGACGAAGTTCGGCTTCACCCACTCCTTCGGCCTCGACTCCCGCCCGGAGCACATCGGCGAGGTGGTCGAGGCCAGCCTGCGCAACCTTCGCGTCGATACGATCGACGTGCTCTACCAGCATCGACCCGACCCGAACATCCCGATCGAAGACGTGATCGGCGCAATGAAAGAGTTCGTGGAGGCAGGCAAGGTCAAGTATCTGGGGCTGTCTGAAGCGGACGAGTCCACCATCCGCGCCGCGCACGCGGTTCACCCGATCTCGGTGCTGCAGACCGAGTACTCGATCTTCGCGCGCGACGTCGAACCCCTGTTCCCCGTCCTCGAGGAGCTCGGTATCGGGTTCGTCGCCTATTCACCGCTGGCTCGGGGCTTCCTCAGTGGCGCGGTAGCTTCCCGCCAGAGTTACGACGCCAACGACTTCCGTCAGTACATCCCCTGGTGGGCGCCCGAGAACTTCAACGCCAACATCGCCATCGTCGACGAGTTGACCGCACTGGCAGGAAGCAAGGGTGCCACGCTCGCGCAGCTGTCACTGGCGTGGCTGCTGACCCGCAAGGATTACGTCGTCCCGATTCCGGGATCCCGCAACCCGCAGCGCGTCGACCAGAACGTCACCGCGGCCGAATTGGACCTGACTCCCGACGATCTCGCCACCATCGAGCAGATCGCCCCGACAGGTGGCGTCGGGGGCCGCATGTAGGTGGCGAGACCTCAGCCCGCGCGCTTCGCCGCTTCCGACAGCTGCGGGACGATCTTGTCGAGCACCCACGGGATGCTGAGCACGTTGACGTTGCTGAGTCCGGCGATGACCTGCTGATCGCTGAGGAGGACGGCCGAGCCGCGCTGAACCGCCCCGAGTGAGGCGATGGCGGGGTTGCCGAGCGGATCAGTCGCGCCGTCGGTGAAGGCCACGATGACGTCCGCATCGATGTCGCGCACGTTCTCCAGCGAGATGTCCTGGTAGAACTTGCCGCTCTCGTTGGCCGCGGCGAGCTTCTCCACGCCGGGGGCGTTGACGAAGCCGAGCTCGGTGAGGACCTGGACCCGTGGATCCGTCGGCAGGTAGACGTTGGCCTCACCCGCGCCGGTGTCGAAGTTCACCACCGCGAGGGTCTTTCCCGCGAACTCGGGGTGCTGGGATCCGGTGTCGGCCAGGGTCTTCCCCAGTCCGTCGATCAGGCCCTGCGCCTCGTCGGGCTTGCCGACCGCCTCGCCGATGATGCTGGTCTGGTCCTGCCAGGTGGTCTGCCAGGCCTTGCCCGGATAGGCGACGGTGGGGGCGAGCCGGCTGAGCTTGTCGTAGTAGGCCTGGTCGAACCCCTCGTACGGCGCCAGGATCGCGTCGGGGGCCAGTGCGGCCAGTGTCTCGATGGACGGCTCGCCCGCCTGTGGATCGTCGAACAGGGTGGTCTTGTCCGCGTCGTAGTACTTCTCGGCCCAGGGCATCACGCCGTTCGGGCTGGCCCCGTACACGTATTTCGGCTGGCCGACGGGCGTGAGGCCGAGCGCGTAGAGCACGTCCTGGGCGTTCCAGCCCATCGTGACGAGTCGGTCCGGCCTCGCCTCGAGGGTGGTGGTGCCGAAGGTGTTGTCGATGCTGACCGGGTAGGTGCCGTCGCCTGCCGCGGCGTCGCCGGAGTTCGCGGTGTCGGAGGCGCAGCCGACCAGGGTGGTGGCGGCGAGGGCGGCGATGCCGAGACGAAGAAATGAACGCATACAGGGGAGCCTAACCTAACTATCTCGGCCCCGGAAACGGGTCCGCGCCCCGGGCGAGGTGCCGGGGGCGCGGATCCGCGAGAACTCCTGGGGACGAATCAGCCGATGTTGGCCGACAGGTCGGGAATCATGCGGTGGACCTGGTCCTCCCAGTTCTTCCAGTTGTGGACTCCCGTGGCCGGGTAGTCGTAGTGGGCGTTGCCTGCGCCGATGGTGGCCATCCGGACCTCGAACGCGCGGGTGTTGGCCAGTGCCAACGCCTCCAACGGAACGGCCTGCACGACGCCGAGGGCATCGCTGACGTCGCCGGGGCCGGGGAGTCCGCTGCCGGAAGCGATCCACAACCGGGTGTTGTTCGCCTTCAGCATCGGCGCGAAGACGAACGGATCCATCCGCAGCCACTGCGGCCCCCACGGCGGCGCCATCGCATCGATGTTGAAGCCGCCGGCCGAGACCATCGCGACGCGAAGTGCCTCGCGCATGCCGGGCGCCGAGTTGTTGAGGAAGCCGGAGTACGACCCGGCGAAGCTGAACTGCTGCGGGTGGTAGGCGGCGAGCGTCAGGGCCGCGCTACCGCCCATCGACAGGCCGAACACGCCGTTGCGGGTGGAGCGGAACCCTTCCCGGTCGGCCAGCGCGCGCGGCAGCTGTCGGGCCAGGAAGGTCTCCCACCTGTAGGTGTTGGCCTTGCCGTCGACGTCGGCCGCGGCATCCGAGCTGCCCAGCGCCGACGACCCGCCGGAGCTGCCTGTGGAGGACCCGAGGTCGCCCGGGAGCCAGGTGCTCGGCGCGTTCCAGTCCGCGTAGAAGCTGGACTCCCCGCCGACCGGCATCACGACGTTGATGTTCGCGGCGGTCAGCGCGTGGGCGACGTTGGTCTCGATCTCCCAGCCGTTGAGGTCGTTGCGGGCGCGCATCCCGTCGAGGGCGTACACGACACGGTTCCTGTTGCCGTCCGCGGCACGGAAGATCCGGGATTTGATCGGACCCATGTCGCTGTCGACCCAGAAGTCGTACCCGAAGTTCGGATCGAACGCCGCGTTCGCGGTGCCGACCGGACCTGCTACCGACACCCCGAGCGGTAGCACGATCGCCATTGACACCAGCATTGCGCGTTTGAGCCTCGAGACGGCCCTCCCACCCCTGAGACGTCTGACTCGCATTCTGTTATGGCCTTTCGTCGGTGCGGCCATGCACGGCCGCCGTTCACGGGCACTCTGCACCATAACGCTGTATCGGTGCAGAATCCCCCAAAACGTGGTGGGGGAGGCGTGTGTCCGGATCCCGTCGAACGCCAGGAACGGGGGGATTCGAGTATTTCCGCAGGTCACAGACGCGGCGACGCGGCAGGTGGCCCGACACGCGAAACGGGCGCGACACGGGAGATTTCCCGCGCCGCGCCCGTTTCGTGACGTGTGCCGTCTGGTCTAGACGCTCGCGACGCCCTGCGCCAGGAAGCGCTTGCCGTTCACGGCCTCCGAGGTGCCGGTCCGGTCCAGGTACGGCGTGATGCCGCCGTTCCAGAAGCCGAAGCCGCCACCGAGGATCAGGCAGAGGTCGATGTCCTCGGCCGCCGCGACGACACCCTCATCGAGCATGATCGCGATCTCCTCGGCGAACGCGCGACGCGTGCGCTCGAGGACCTCTTCGGCGGTGGAGGCCTTGTCGCCCTGGGGCCACAGCGCGGCGACCTCGGGGTCGACGACCTGGCCGTTCTCGCCGTAGGTCCACACGCCGGGCTTGCGGGCCTCGACGAGCGCCTCGAGTCCGGGCGAGCTCGTGAACCGCTCGGGGTACGCGGCCTGCAGGGTCTCGCCGGTGTGCAGCGCGACCGCGGGACCGACGAGGGCCAGCAGCGTGAACGGGCTCATCGGCATGCCCAGCTCGCCCACCGCGTTGTCCGCGACGTCGAACGGGGTGCCCTCGTCCACCACGGTCATGACCTCACCGAGGGTGCGGGTGACGAGGCGGTTGAAGACGAACCCGGCCTTGTCGCCGCACAGCACGGCCGACTTCTTCAGCGTCTTGGCGGTGGCGAAAGCCGTTGCCAGCGTCGCGTCGTCGGTCTTGGCGCCCTTGATGATCTCGAGCAGGGGCAGCACCGCGACGGGGTTGAAGAAGTGGAAGCCGACGACGCGCTCGGGGTGCTTGAGGTCGGCCGCCATGTCGGTGATCGACAGCGACGAGGTGTTGGTCGCGAGGATCGTCTCGGGGGCGATGAAGTCCTCGAGCTCGGCGAAGATCTTCTTCTTCAGGTCGAGGTTCTCGAAGACGGCCTCGATGACGAAGTCGGTCTTGGCGAACGCCGACTTGTCCAGCGAGCCGGAGACCAGCGCCTTGAGGCGGTTGGCGGCGTCGGCGGACAGTCGTCCCTTGCCCTGCAGCTTGTCGATCTCGGTGTGGACGTAGCCGACGCCCTTGTCGATGCGCTCCTGGTCGATGTCCGTGAGGATCACCGGGACCTTGAGCTGGCGCACGAACAGCAGCGCGAGCTGGCTGGCCATCAGGCCGGCGCCGATGATGCCGACGCCGGTCACCTTGCGCGCCAACGACTTGTCCGGCGCGCCTGCGGGACGCTTCGCCCGCTTGTTCACCAGGTCGAAGGCGTAGAGGCCGGCACGCAGCTCGTCGGCCATAAGCAGGTCGGCGAGCGCCTCGTCCTCGGCCGCGAAGCCGGCGTCCAGCGAGGCCGGATCGGTGAGGTCGGTGCCGCGGGCCAGCTCGAGCAGCTCGATCGCCCTGACCGCGCCGGGGGCGTTGTTCTTCGTCTTGCCTGCGACGATGGCCTTCGCGCGGGCGATGGCGTCGTCCCAGCCCTGACCGCGGTCGATCTCCTGGCGGGCCGGGGTGATCTCGCCCGCGAGGACCTGAGCGGCCCAGCCGAGGGACTGCTCGATGAAGTCGGCGGAACCGAACACCGCGTCGACGACGCCGAGCTCGAGGGCCTTCTTCGGGTTGATGACCCGGCCGTTGTTGAGCGGGTTCTCGATGACGAGGGTGACCGCCTTGTCGGCGCCGATCAGGTTCGGCAGCAGCTGCGTGCCGCCCCAGCCGGGGACCAGGCCGAGCATGGTCTCGGGCAGGCCGAGCGCGCCCGCGCTCTCGGATGCGGTGCGGTAGTGGCTGTGCAGCGCGACCTCGAGGCCGCCGCCGAGCGCGACTCCGTTGACGAAGGCGAAGGTCGGGACGGTGGACTCACGCAGGCGACGGAACACCTTGTGGCCCAGGCGGCCCAGTTCGAGGCCCTGCTCGCGGCTGGTGATGGACGGCACGCCCTTGAGGTCCGCGCCCGCGGCGAAGATGAACGGCTTGCCCGTGATGGCGATCGCCGTGGGGTTCGCGGCGAAGGCCTCGTCGAGCGCGGCGTCGAGTGCGGTGAGTCCGCCGGGGCCGAAGGACGACGGCTTGGTGTGGTCGAAGCCGTTGTCGAGGGTGATCAGCGCGACCTGACCCTCGATGCCGGGAACGGACACGAGCTTGGTGAACGCGTTCGTCACGACCTCGTCGGCGAATGCGGTTGCGATTTCAGACATGGTTACTTGGCTCCGTCGAAGTTCGGGTTCTCCCAGATCACGGTTCCGCCCATGCCCAGACCGATGCACATGCTGGTCAGGCCGTAGCGGACGTCGGGACGCTGGGCGAACTGGCGGGAGAGCTGCGTCATCAGACGCACTCCCGAGGAGGCGAGGGGTGGCCGCAGGCGATGGCGCCGCCCCACTGGTTGACGCGCGGGTCGTCGTCGGCGATGCCGTAGTGCTCGAGGAAGGCGATGACCTGGACGGCGAAGGCCTCGTTGAGCTCGAAGAGCCCGATGTCCTCGATCTTCAATCCGGTACGGGCCAGCAGCTTCTCGGTCGCCGGGACCGGTCCGTAGCCCATCACGGCCGGGTCGACGCCCTGGTAGGCGAAGCCGACCATGCGCATACCGATCGGCAGGCCGAGCTCGATGGCGGTGTCCTCGCCCGCGAGGATCGCGGCGGTGGCGCCGTCGTTCAGGCCAGCCGCGTTGCCCGCGGTGATCCGGCCGGCGGGACGGAACGGGGTCTTCAGGCCGGCGAGGTCCGCGACGGTGGTGCCGGGGCGCGGCGGCTCGTCCTCGGTCGCCAGGCCCCAGCCCGCGGCCGAGCGGGTGGCGACGGGCACCAGGGTGTCGGTGATGTAGCCGGCCTCCTTGGCCGCCTGGTACTTGGTCTGCGACGCGACGGCGTAGGCGTCGGTGCGCTCCTTGGTGATGGTCGGGAACCGGTCGTGCAGGTTCTCGGCGGTGTTGCCCATCACCAGCGCGCTCTGATCGACCAGGCGGTCGGCCAGGAAGCGCGGGTTGGGGTCGGCGCCCTCGCCCATCGGGTGACGGCCCATGTGCTCGACACCGCCGGCGATGACGACGTCGTACTGGCCGAAGCCGATGCCGGAGGCGGTGGTGGTGACGGCGGTCATCGCGCCCGCGCACATGCGGTCGATGGCGAAGCCGGGCACGGTCTCCGGGAGGCCGGCGAGGATTCCGGCGGTGCGGCCGATGGTCAGGCCCTGATCGCCGGTCTGCGTGGTCGCGGCGATGGCGACCTCGTCGATGCGGGCGGGGTCGAGCTGCGGGTTGCGGCGGAGCAGTTCGCGGATGGCCTTGACGACGAGGTCGTCGGCACGGGTCTCCGCGTACATGCCCTTCGGTCCGGCCTTGCCGAACGGGGTACGGATGCCGTCGACGAAGACGACGCTGCGCTGTGATGCGGGAGCAGCCACGCTGGATTCCTCCTGGCTGGAGTGGACGAACGGCCGGACACGACGTCCGGCCCGTCCACTCTAGCGCGTATTACTCACCAGTAACATGGGTGGGTGCCGTGCGCAGTGCCTCCGCGAGCAGGGGGCGGTCAGCTCGCGCTGCCACGGCCTGGCGCCGCCCGCAGCCAGTGTCTCGTCGATCTCGGCGGTCACCCGTGTGAGGTCTCCTGGGTGATCGGTGGGATCGAAATCCCAGCACAGGCGCCGGACGAGCTCGGGGGTGAGCAGGTTCTCCACCGGGACCTTCACCCGCTCCGAGAGTTCGGTGATGGCCGCGCGGGCCGCCGCCAGCCGTTCGGCGGCCTCGGGATTGCGGCGTGACCAGCGGTTGACCGGCGGCGGACCGGTGAAGGGCTGCGTGACAGGGGGGAGCTCCTCGGACGAGAGGGCCCTTGCCCGTTCGAGTGCCTGCATCCACAGCGCCGAGGACCGGCGCTGACGCGGTCCGCCGAACACCGGCAACGACCGCAGTGCGTCGACGTTCTTCGGGTCGGCGGTCGCCGCCGCGACGATCGCCGAGTCGGGCAGGACCCGCCCCGGCGCGACGTCACGCTTGCGTGCCAACTCGTCCCGTGCGGTCCACAGTTCGCGCACCGCGGCCAGCTGGCGCGACGACTTGAGGGAGTGGATCTGCGACGTGCGTCGCCAGCGGTCGGGCTTGGGCTTCGGCGGGCCCGCGAGCCGCACGTGCTCGAATTCCTGCGCGGCCCAGTCGGTCTTGCCCTGCGACTCCAGGTCCTCTGCGACGGCGTCGCGCAATTCCAGGAGCACCTCGACGTCGAGGGCTGCGTAGTTCAGCCAGGTTTCGGGCAGCGGGCGGTTGGACCAGTCGTCGGCCCCGTGCCCCTTCTTCAGTTCGAAGCCGAGCTTGCGTTCGACGATCGCGGCCAGGCCGACCCGCTCGTAACCGGCAAGCCGGCCCGCGAGCTCGGTGTCGTAGAGGGCGGCGGGCCGCATGCCGAGCTCGTCGAGACCCGGGAGATCCTGATCGGCCGAGTGCAGCACCCATTCGAGCGGGTTGATCACCTCGGCGAGCGGGGCCAGTTCGCCCGCGATCGGGATGGGATCGACCAGGACGGTGCCCGCACCTGCCCGCCGGAACTGCAGCAGGTAGGCGCGGTTCGAGTACCGGAAGCCGGATGCGCGCTCGGCGTCCACCGCGAGCGGGCCGGTGCCCCGGCGAGCCGCTCAACGGCCGCGGCCAGCAACCGGGTCGAGTCGACGAGCTCGGGGAGCCCGCCTGCGGGGGTCAGGAGCGGCACGGCGGTGCGCTCGGGGCCTGGTCGCTGACGTCGGACATGAACAATGACCTTACGGCGCGAACCCGGCCGCTTCAGCAGACGCCGGGTGCGCGTCACGTCCGGGCAGGCGTGGTCTTGCGCTTGCGGGTCTTGGCGCGGGCGGCCTTGACCATTTCGTCGAGGGCGGGCCCGAAGGCGTCGGCCAGGTCCCACAGCTCGGGGCGAGCTCCGGGCAGGACATCAGGCCGACGTTCAGCCTGCCGTCGAGGGACATCACCGTGGCGTTCAGTCCGGCGCCGTGGAAGATCGGTCCGAGCGGGAACATGGCCACGATGCGGGCGCCGAGGAGATACAGCGGGACCGGCGGACCCGGGACGTTGGAGACCACCAGGTTGTGCACCACGGGATGGCGCTCGGCCAGCTTGAGCGAGGAGTAGACCCGCATCGCCGGGCCGAAGGCCGCAGGCGCCGCGAACTGGGACCAGTCCTGGAGCAGGCTGGCGCCGAGCGAGGCGTTGTGCGACTTCACCATGGTGTTGTGCGCGTTGGCCTCGGTGAGCCGGGTGACGGGGTCGCCGATCTGGGTACCGAGCTGGGTGAACATCCCCGAGATCTGGTTGGTCCCAGGCCGATCGGAGGTCTCGTGCACCGAGACCGGGACCATCGCGACCAGTGAGGTGTCGGGCAGCTCGTCGCGGTCGGAGAGGTAGCGGCGCAGCGCGCCGCCGACCATCGCCAGCACCACGTCGTTGACCTTGACGCCGAAGGCGTCCTTGACCAGCTTGACCTTCGCGAGATCCAGCTGCGCGTAGGCGATATTGCGGTGGCCGGTCAGTGCCCCGTTGAGGGAGGTCCGCGGCGCGGTGAAGGGCGCGGGCATCGCCTCGCCGCGCCGGGCGCGGGTGATCCATTTCGGCAGCAGCGCGATCCCGCTCGGCAGTGCCCGGGCCAGCTGGAGCGGGCGGCTGACGAAACCGAGCAGGCCGCTGACGGCGAGGTCGAGGGTGTCCGCGTCGCCCGCCGTGCGCTGGTCGGGGTCGACCTCCGGTCGCGGCGCGTCGGGGGTCAGCCCGCACAGCTGCGCCATCATGCTCGCCCCGGTCACGCCGTCCACGTTCGCGTGATGCATCTTGGACATGATGGCGACGGTGCCGTCCTCGGACCCCTCGATCACCCACATCTCCCACAGGGGGATGGTGCGGTCCATCTGCTGGCCCGCGATGTGGCCGCACAAGTCGGCGAGCTCCTTGCGGCCGCCGGGGCCGGGTACCGCGATCCGGTGCACGTGCCGGTCGATGTCGAACTCGGGGTCGTCGACCCAGACCGGATGGTCGAGGTTCAGCACGGAGTCGTGCAGCTTCCTGCGGAAGACGGGCATGCCCTGCGCTCGGGCGGTGAGCTCCGCCTTGAAGGAATCGAAGTCGTACCCGCCCGGGATCGTCGAGACGTCGAGGACGATCAGCCCGCAGACATGCAGGAGCTGGGTGGGCGTCTCGAGATAGAGGAACGTTGAATCCAGACCGCTCAGTCTCTCCATGTCCCAACTTTAGAGGCGCTTCTACTATTGAATCGGGTGAACGGAAAAGCCCACTCCGGGCACAGGGGTGAAAGAGGTCACATGACACGGGGTTTCCTGATCCGGCAGGCGGTCAACGCGGCGCTGACGGCCAACGCGCTGCGGCCCGTCCCCGGTATGTGGGCCTCCGTGCCCGCCTTCCTCGCCGGCTGGCTGACGTCGGAACTGGCGCCACAGCAACTCGGGGCGACGGTCCTCGACGCGGGTGTCCACCTGGCCCGCCACGGCGCGTCAACGCGCAGCGACCGGCTGGGTCTCGCGCTCGCGGCGGTGTCCGCGGCCGGGCTGACGGCGGCGATGGTCTCGTCCCGTCGCGCGGGGCAGGAGATGGCGGACGCCCTGCGCGAGATCGGCGTTGACGATCCCGGTGCAGGCAGCCCCATCGACTGGCGCTCGAGCAGCAGGCCGTTCCGGATGCGCCGCGACGATGTCGCAAGGGTCAGCAACCTCGAGTACGCGCCCGGCGGCGCCCGGTTCCGCGTGGACGTCTACCACCACCGCGACCTACCGCCCGACGCGCCGATGCTGCTGCAGATCCACGGCGGCGGTTGGGTGATCGGGAGCAAGGACCATCAGGGCCTGCCGCTGATGGTGGAGCTGGCCTCCCGCGGGTGGGTGTGCGCGGCGGTGAACTATCCGCTCTCGCCGCGCGCCAGCTGGCCGGCCCATCTCATCGCGCTCAAGCAGGCCGTCGCGTGGCTGCGGACGAACGGCGACAAGTACGGCGGAGACCCGGATTTCCTCGCCGTCACGGGCGGCTCGGCGGGTGGGCACCTGGCCGCGATGGTCGCGCTCACCGCCAATGACCCCGGCCTCCAGCCGGGTTTCGAGGACATCGACACCTCGGTGTCGGCCTGTGTGCCGATGTACGGGGCCTACGACTTCGCCGCGGAGACGGGGATCAGGCAGGTGCGGGCCCGGGTCGAGTCCAGGATCAGCGAGATGGTGCTCGGCAAGGGCGCGAGATTCCCCGAGGACTATCTGGCCGCGTCGCCGCTGGCGAAGGTGCGCGCCGATGCGCCACCGTTCCTCGTCGTGCACGGGACCCACGACTCGTTGCTGCCGGTGACAGAGGCCAGGGAGTTCGTGGCGAGGCTGAGGGCGGTCTCGACCAGCCCGGTCGCCTATGCAGAACTGCGCGGCGCGCAGCACGCCTTCGACATCTTCCACTCGATCCGGAGCGACCAGGTGATCCGCGCGATCGCGGCGTTCCTCGAGTCGGTCAGGGCGGGCAGGGCGTCCTGCGCGGAGCGCCCGAACGCCGAGCTCACCCCTTCGACGGACTCCCGAGCTGGGTGACGCCGACCGGAGGCAGGCCTGCGGCGTAGGCCAGCACCTCGCAGAACGCCTCCACGTGGGGGCCGAGTTCGATGGACGTCGCGGTCCAGGAGGCACGCAGCTCGAGCTGATGCGCGTGCGGAGGTCCCGCGATGTCGCCGTACCGCACCGAGCTGGTCGCGGTCACGGTGCCGCCGAGCGCGGTCATGGGTTCGCCGCGGGTCTCGAGCGCGTCGACCAGCCAGCTCCAGGCGACCTCCGGCAGTAGCGGGTCCGCGGCGAGATCGGCGTCGAGGTCGGCCTGGATGTAGGCGACCAGGCGCATGGTGCCGTTCCAGGCCTCGTCGCCTTCGGGGTCGTACAGCAGGATCAGCCGTCCGAAGGCGTCACCCTCGGACTGTTCGGCCACGATGTCGGACTCGGGATGCCGGACCTCGGCGCCGAGCGCGTAGCTGTACGGCGCCAACCGCTGCGGCGGCCGGATCGGACCGATCTCGATCTGCGGGTGCACCGCGGCCTTCTGCATCGCAGCTATCGCGCTGCGAAACTGAGCAGGCTCGGCAGGGGATCCCGACGTGGTCACACCGCGGACGTTAGACCTGCCCCGATCGTCGCCGGTGGAGGCGCGCCGGTTCTAGCGGCATCGGCTCCCGGCGCTCCGCGTCGCGCGTTGCTCTCGCCGGAGGCATCATGAAGAGGTGGACCAGCTGCTCGGGTTTCTCTCGCACTCCTGGTGGCTGCTGTTCGTCTTCGGCGGCAGTATCGGCGGGGCCGTGAAAGCAGTCGGCGCGGCCAACCGGCGCCGCGCCGAGCGGCGACTGGAGCGCTACCGGCTGAAGCAGCAGACGAAGATCGAGATTGCTCGCGCCAAGGCGCAGATCCACACCGACGAGCGGACCCAGCGACGCGAGATCGCCAAGATCGTCGATGAGCACGATCAGACCGACGCGCGCTGGTTCGGTTACGAGATGAGCCTGGTGACGCTGCTCGACTTCCCGATGGTCACGGACATGCGCGAACCGCTGACGGTCGAGTTCCACAAGGCAAAGCGGCGCGCGGACCTGCTCCGGCCGGAGGACCCGGAAACGATGGTGGGCAACCACGAGGCGCAGGTCGAGTACCGCGACGCCGTGCATGCCTACGCGATCGCCTTCGACGTCTGCGAGGCGGAGGCGAAGCGACGGCGTCGCAGCGGATTCACCGCTCGCGAGCAAGAGCGCCTGGTGCGTGCCCAGCGGCTGCTGCGGCTGGCCATGGATGAGGGGGCCACGCCGGAGGAGCGGCAGAGCGCGTACGTGAAGGCGCGTAAGGACCTCGACGGGCTGATCGTGCTACCGGCCGGTGCACGAGCACAGCTCGAGCACCGGATCGCCGGCCAGATCGGCGCATGAGTCGCCCGGGCCCGCCCGCCACGGCTGGAGTCGGGTTCCCGGTCGCGGATCTGGCAGCATGACCGGGAAAGGAAACTTGGCGGGCGACGAGCGTTGGGACATATGAGCGACCTGGAAGACACGAATGCGGCCATGACCACCGGCGCGCAGTACCCGTACCGGCGGATGCTGCCCCAGGCACCGCTGCTGGCGGCCGCGACCGGGCGTACACCGGCACACCGACCGGTGTGGTTCATGCGGCAGGCAGGCCGGTCGTTGCCCGAGTACCGCGAGATCCGGGCCGGGATCGGGATGCTCGAATCCTGCTTCAACCCCGAACTGGTCTGCGAGATCACCATGCAGCCGGTCCGCAGGCACGGGGTGGACGCGGCGATCCTGTTCTCCGACATCGTCGTCCCGCTCAAGGCGGCGGGCATCGACCTGGACATCGTGGCAGGCACCGGGCCCGTCGTCGCCTCGCCGATCCGCTCGGCGGCCGATGTCACGGCGCTGCCGCGGCTGCGCACCGAGGAGGTCGGCGCGGTCACCGCGGCGATCTCGCTGCTCACCAAGGAACTGGGCGACACCCCGCTGATCGGGTTCGCGGGGGCGCCGTTCACCCTTGCCTCCTACCTGGTCGAGGGCGGTCCCAGCCGCAACCACGAGCGCACCAAGGCGCTGATGCACTCGGATCCGCAGACCTGGCACGCGCTGCTCGGGTCGCTCGCGGACACCACGATCACCTTCCTCAAGGCGCAGCTGCATGCGGGCGTCGACGCGGTGCAGCTGTTCGACTCCTGGGCGGGTGCGCTCTCGCTCGCCGAGTACCGCAGGTTCGTGCTGCCGCATTCGGAGCGGGTGTTCGCGGAGGTCGCCGAGGCAGGCGTGCCGCGGATCCACTTCGGTGTCGGCACCGGCGAACTGCTCGGCGCCATGGGCGAGGCGGGCGCGGACGTGGTCGGCGTCGACTGGCGGATCCCGCTCGACGAGGCCGCCCGCCGGGTCGGCCCCGGCAAGGCGCTGCAGGGCAACCTCGACCCGGCGGTGTTGTTCGCCGGCTGGGACGCCGTCGAACGCGAGGTCCGCCGGGTCGCGGGCGAGGCGGACCGCGCCCTCGCGGCGGGTGCGATCGGACACATCTTCAATCTCGGCCACGGGGTGCTCCCGGACACCGATCCGGGCGTGCTGACCGCGGCGGTGGAGCTGGTGCACTCGCTGTGACATCGGTCGCCGTCATCGGTGGGGGCATCTCCGGCCTCGTGGCCGCGTATCGGCTGCGGCAACGGCTCGGGCCCGACGCCGTCATCACGATGGTCGAGGCGTCCGGGCGCGTCGGCGGCAAGCTGCGGACCGTGGAGCTGGCGGGCGACGGCGTCGACGTAGGCGCGGAGGCCTTCATCGCCCGGCGGCCCGAGGTGCCCGCGCTGCTCGCCGAACTCGGCCTGTCCGACCAGATCGTGGCCCCGGCCGCGGTGCGCCCGCTGATCTGGTCGGGGACACGCTGCACCCGCTGCCGGGTGGAACCCTGATGGGCATCCCGGCACGACCGGAGTCGATGGTGGGGCTCGTCGACGAGCAGACGCTGGCCCGGATCGCCGCCGAGCCGGGCGTCCCGCTGGACTGGCGGCCCGGCTCCGACACCGACGTCGCGACCCTGGTCGGTTCCCGATTCGGCGAGCAGGTGGTGCGCCGCTCGGTGGACCCGCTGCTCGGCGGCGTCTACTCGGGACTGTCGGACTCGATCGGTGTGCGCGCCGCGCTGCCGACCCTGGCCGCGGCGCTGGACCGCGGCGCCTCCAGCCTGTCCGCGGCGGTCGCGCAGGCCCTGCCGGAGCCGAGCCCAGGCCCGGTGTTCGGCGGGCTTCGTGACGGCTACGGCGTGCTGCTCGACGCGTTGACGGAACGGGCGGCCGCGACGGTGCTGCGTGCCGACGCGTCGGGCCTGTCCCGCTCACCCGACGGGAAAGGCTGGTGGATCGATCCGCTCGGCCGGGTCGACGGCGTGGTCCTTGCCGTGCCCGCGCCGTCGCTGGCCGCGCTGCTGTCCGAGGTCGCGCCGGCCGCGAGTGCGGCCGCCGCCCGGATCCCGCTGGCCTCGTCGGTCGTCGTCGCGCTCGCGCTGCCCGATGGGACGCCGCTGCCGCAGAACTCCGGCATCCTCGTCGCCACCGGGGAAGCCGTGCGCGCCAAGGCATTCACGCTGTCCAGCCGCAAATGGCCGCACCTGGCCGAGCGCGGCGGGGCGCTGGTGCGGGCCTCGTTCGGGCGGTTCGGGGACGCGGACATCGTCGACGCCCCCGATGCCGAACTCGTCGCGGCCGCGCGCGCGGACCTCGAGACGGTGACCGGCCTTCGGGTCGATCCGGTCGACGCGGTCGTGCAGCGCTGGCACGGTGGGCTGCCCCAGTACGGGCCGGGCCACCTCGACCGCGTGCAGGTCATCGAGGAGGCGATCGGCGCGCTGCCAGGGCTCGCCGTCGCGGGGGCGCTGCTGCACGGTGTCGGTGTGCCCGCATGCGTGGCGGCGGCGACGACGGCGGCGACCACGGTCGCGGAGCAGATGGCACGATAGAGCCATGGCACGCCTCGATTACGACAAGCTCAACTCCACGCTCCGCTACGCGATGTTCTCGGTGTTCCAGGTGCAGCCGGGTGTCCTCGAAGAGGACCGCACCAAGGCGATCGACGACGCGAAGGCGTTCTTCGATTCCTTCGAGGACACCGACGCGACCGTCCGCGGCGTCTACGACATCGCCGGGATGCGCGCCGACGCGGACTTCCTGATCTGGACCCACGCGGAGAAGTTGGAGGATCTGCAGAAGCTCTACGCCGACTTCCGGCGCACCACCATCCTCGGTCGCGCGAGCGACCCGGTGTGGAGCAACGTCGCGCTGCACCGTCCCGCGGAGTTCAACAAGAGCCACCTGCCGGCCTTCGTCGCGGGCGAGGAGCCGGGCGCCTACATCTGCGTGTACCCGTTCGTGCGGTCCTACGAGTGGTACCTGCTCCCGGACGACGAGCGCCGCAAGATGCTCGCCGACCACGGCAAGGCGGGTCGCGGTTACCCGGACGTGCGCGCGAACACCATCCCCGCCTTCGCACTCGGCGACTACGAGTGGATCCTCGCGTTCGAGGCGCCCGAGCTCGACCGGATCGTCGACCTGATGCGTGACCTGCGTGCCACCGAGGCGCGGATGCACGTGCGCGAAGAGGTCCCGTTCTTCACCGGTCCCCGGGTGGACGTCGAGAAGCTCATCGCGTCCCTGCCCTGACGGGCTCACGCCCCGATCAACCGCCGCAACTCCACGAGCGCGTCCCGGTACTGCGGGGTGCGGACGTAGCCGCTGTGGCCGGCGACGGTCGGCAGGTACTCGGACCTGTCGACCTCGTCGGCCCGCACGTCCACCCGGTTCGGGAGTCGTGAGTACGCCGGGAAGCCAAGGTGGTCGGTCTCGCGCCACAGGTTGATCCACCGCGGGCGCCCTGGTGTTCCGCGGAGCAGACCGGCCAGCGTCTCCGCGCGGGGCTGTGGCGCCGGGCCGGCGTCGTCGCCCAGGAACTCGTCGGGCGCGAGCGCGCGCGCACTCGATGCGGGTGCGTTCGCGATGGCGTCGGGTCCGAACAGTTCCGGGAAGATGCGGCCGAAGTAGGCACGCAGTTGGGAACCGTAGGTGAGCAGGGCACCGCGCCCGGCCAGTCGCTCGGACCGTGGGTCGAGGACGGCCGCGACGGCCAGCACGGACCCCATCGAATGGGCCGAGAGCACCACCCGGTTCTGCTCGTCCGCGCGGAGCCAGGCGTCGCACCGCGCGACGAGTTCCGGCACCGCCCGCTCCGAGTAGCTCGGAGGGCCGAACGGGTGCGCGGCCCGCGGGACCACACCCAGCAGGTCCCAGACGATGCCGAGCGGCCTGCCGCCGCTGGGCCGCAGGGCCAGGGCGCCCACCAGCGCCGCCGCGAGCGCCGCGGCGAGCAGCGCGCCCCATGCGGTGAGGTCGGGCAGAGGCGGGGGCTCCTTGTCGTGCTCCCAGGGCCGCAGCGGCAGGATCACGCAGGGGAGCAGCGTGAGGAGGGCGAGCGCGGCGAGCACGCCGATCGCCGGTTCGGCGCGATGGGCGGCGTTGGCGAGCCGCTCGGCGGGGACGGTGTCCGGGTCCACGAGCGCGATCGCGTCCGCGGTCGCCGGGGATGGCGTGGCACCTGCGCTGCGGGTCCGGACGAATGCGGCCCACTGAACGGCGCAGCACCCCGCCACCACGAGCACGACCACCAGCACGGCGGCGGCCGCGACCAGGCCGACGCCGAACCAGCCGAAGATCGGCGGGATGCGGATCTCGGTCTGGCGACCCGCGAGTTCGTCCGACACCAACTCCGCGGCCCCGCCGGAGCCGTTGAGCCAGTTGCCGACGCCGACCACCACGAGGTTCGACAGCAGCATGGCGCCGCCGAGAGCCAACAGCAGGAAGACTCCGACGGCCCGGCCCGACCAGGCCTGGAATTCGCTGCCGGGCAACGCGAGTGCGAGCAGCACGAGGAAGACGGCCGCGCCCGCGACCACCGACGGGCCCCGCTGCCCGCAGAGGTACGCGACCGCCGCCATGCCGAGCGCCGTCGCCAGCGCGACCGCCCACCACGGGGACATCCGCCGGATCGAGAGTCCGGCCAGCGCCAGCGCCAGCAACAGGAGGACGAGGACGCCGGGAACCGCGATCAGGCCGTCCAGCCGCGGCGCGTCCCCGCCCGGAGTATCCGTGTCGTGGGGCCCGAAGGCGAGCAACACCGACTGCGCCACGAAGGCCGCCGCGCTGACCGCGACCACAACCCAGGTCGCCGCGGGCACGCCCTCCTCCGCGCGGGGGACCGGCACGTCCACACCGCGCTCGCTCGTGAGCACCAGCCGCACCGCGCCCGCGACCATCGCCAGCACCGCGACGATCGCGATCGCCGAGAAGGCCCAGCCGAACCGCTCGTCGCGGGGCGGGGCGAACAGCGCGGCCATCGCCGCGGTGCCCGCCACACCCGCCGCGACGTGGATCATCGCCGTCTCGGTGGCATGGCCGCGGTTGTTCCAGAACCCGTGCCGCCGCAGAACCGGTGTCGCATCCGCGGACGCCGCGGTCTGCAGCGAGCCGTCCACGTCGTAGCGGGTGCGCGACCGCGACGAGACAAACCACAGCACCGCCAGCGCGGCGGCGGGCACCAGCAAGAACACCGCCAGTCGCCGTTGCGGGGGCAGATTCGCCACGGTTCCGAACTGCGAGGGCAGGTTCCCGTACCCGTGCTCGAGATACTGCAGCGCGATCAGGTCCGAGGAGACCGTCACCACGGTACTGACGAACAGCAGCGTGAGGCCGAGCCCGAACAGCCGGACCAGGGTGGCGGTCCGGCGCACCTGCGCCGGGGTGGTGCAGAGATTGCGCGCCCAGTACGCCAGGTTCGTCAGCCCGTACGGCAGCACCAGGCACCAGGCCGCCCTGATCACCACGGCCAGCACCGCCTGACCGAGGGGTGCCGTGCCGCCCGGAGTCGTGCGCGCCAGCGCGCCCCACGAGTACGCCTCGCGCCGGATCCCCGGCGGCGTGTACCCGCGTTGCTCGGGGCCGAACTCGGCCGCGGCGTCAGCGTCGACGGTCCAGAAACCGGCGAGCTGGTCGCCGATCACCCGGTGCACCTGGTCCGCCTGCACGTCGAGCATGTCATGCGGCGGGGTGTTGCTCACCCCGTGAATGCGAAGTTCCAGGACGTGTGGAGCCGGTCCGTCGCCGCGACCCATGAATCAGGCATACACCCAAAACCGGGCGTTCGAGGGGCTTCGGGGCGGTGCCTGCGCTGGTGGCAGACTGGCCGCCATGAGTTCGGGAACCGCGCGCCGCCAGCACATGGCGCATTGGGGCATGTTCGAGGCGGAATCCGACGGCGCCGAGGTCACCGCGGTGCACCCGTATCCCGGCGACGGCGATCCCTCACCGATCCTGGCCAACGCGGTTGGCTCGGTCCGGCATCGCTCGCGGGTGGCGGGACCGGCCGTCCGGCGCGGCTGGCTCGAGCGGGGACCGGGGCCGTCCGAGGGGCGGGGATCCGACGAGTTCGTCGCGGTGTCCTGGGACGAACTGGCCGACCTGCTCGCCGGTGAGCTGCGTCGCGTCGTGGACACGCACGGCAACCGCGCGATCTTCGGCGGCTCCTACGGCTGGTCCTCGCCCGGCCGGTTCCACCACGCGCAGAGCCAGGTCCACCGATTCCTCAAGATGCTCGGCGGCTACACCCGCTCCGAGCACAGCTACTCGCTCGGCGCGACCGGGGTGATCATGCCGCGCGTGGTCGGGACGCACTGGAAGATGTTCGCCCGCTCCACGAACTGGGACGTCATCGCCCGCGAGACCGACCTGATGGTGTGCTTCGGGGGAGTGCCGCTCAAGAACACCGCCGTCAACGACGGCGGCACAAGTCATCACCCGACCCGCGGCGCGCTCGACGCCCTGCGGGCGCGCGGCGGCCGGATCGTGTCCATCAGCCCGTTGCGCGACGACCTGCACGGTGAGGCGGAGTGGCTCGCACCGCATCCGGGAACCGACGTGGCCATCATGCTCGCCTGCGCCTACGTGCTCGCCGACGAGGGACTCGCGGACCGGGAGTTCCTTGACCGCTACTGCACCGGCTATGAGTTGTTCGAGAAGTACCTGCTGGGCAGGGCGGACGGCGTCGCGAAGACGCCCGAGTGGGCGGCAGCGTTGTCGGGCCTGCCCGCCGACGCCATCGCGGGCCTGGCCCGCCGAATGGCCGAGGGGCGCACCCTGATCTCGGTCACCTGGTCGCTGCAACGGGTGCGACACGGCGAGCAGGCGCCGTGGGCGGGCATTACCCTGGCCGCCATGCTCGGCCAGATCGGCTTGCCGGGAGGCGGTTTCGGGCACGGGTACGGCTCGATGAACGAGCCGGGTCTTGCGCCGGTGCCGTACCCGTTGCCGACCCTGTTCCAGGGGACCAACCCGGTGTCGGACTCCATCCCGGTGGCAGCGATCTCGGACCTGTTGCTGAATCCGGGGCAGGAGTACGACTTCGACGGTCAGCGTCGCACCTTTCCCGACATCCGGCTCGTGTACTGGGCCGGGGGCAACCCCTTCCATCACCACCAGGACCTCGGCCGGCTGCGCCGCGCGCTGGCCAGGCCCGACACGATCGTCGTGCACGACCCGTACTGGACGCAGATGGCCAAGCACGCCGACATCGTCGTTCCGTCCACGACGTCCCTCGAACGCGAGGACCTGTCCTGCACGCGCAACGATCCGCTGATGGTCGCGATGCACGCCGCCACACCGCGATTCGCCGACGCCCGCGACGACTACGACACCTTTGCCGCGCTCGCGCGCCGGCTCGGGTTCGGGGAGAGGTTCACCGAGAGCCGCACCGCGGGAGAATGGATCGAGCACCTCTACGGCCAGTGGCGAGGGTACGTCCTGGCGGACGGAGGCGAGGCGCCGGAGTTCGACGAGTTCTGGCGGCGCGGGCACGTCCGGATGCGCACCGAGGAGGAGCTGACGCTCTTCGAGGAGTTCCGGGCCGATCCCGAGGCCAACGCACTGCGCACCCCGAGCGGCAAGATCGAGATCTTCTCGGCAGACATCGACGGCTTCGGCTACGAGGACTGCGCCGGACACCCGACCTGGTACGAGCCGGAGGAGTGGCTCGGTGGGCGGCGGGCCGAGGCGTTCCCGCTGCACCTGATCGCGAATCAGCCGAAGACCCGGCTGCACAGCCAACTCGACCACGGCGCCACCAGTCAGAACTCGAAAGTGCAGGGGCGCGAACCGATCCGGCTGCACCCCGACGACGCGGCGGTCCGCGGTATCGCGGACGGAGACGTGGTCCGGGTGTTCAACGACCGGGGAGCCTGCCTGGCCGGGGCGGTGCTCGACGAGGGCGTGCGGGTCCGCGTCGTCCAACTCTCTACGGGCGCCTGGTTCGACCCGTTGGACCCCGCAGACCCGGATTCGATGTGCGTGCACGGCAATCCGAACGTCCTCACCGCCGACGTCGGCACCTCGAGCCTGGCGCGCGGCTGCACCGGTCAGCACGTCCTCGTGCAGGTCGAGCGGTTCGACGGCGAGCTGCCACCGATCCGCGCCTACGACCCGCCCACGATCCGGCCGCGCTGAACCGAGTCATGTTGCCCGGACGTCCTCGGCCGACTCGGCGACCGCGGGTTCGGGCATGTCCTTCCGTGTGGGTAGCAGGAGAGGGGTGGCGAGAAGGAGAACGCCGGACATGGTGATCGCGGCGAGCGGGCTGGTGACTGTGGCGAGGATGCCCCAGATCACCATGAGGGTGGCCTGGACGAGCTTGCTGCTGACACTCCATGCGGTGAGGACTCGAGCGGCGTGATCGGCGGGCGTGCGCTGCAGGCGTTCTGTCGCGTTGATGGGGTTGAAGATCCCCATGCTGGTGATCAGCAGGCCCTCGACGACGATCACCGTGAGGAGCCCGGCGATGCCCGGTTGGGTCAAGGCGAGGCCGAGCGGGAAGATCGAGCGCGGCCAGCCGGAGACGATCATGACCCGGTAGCGGCCGTGGCAGGCGACGAGGCGCGCGGAAAGGCGGGCACCCACGAAGCCGCCGAGTGCCGGGATGCCGAAGGCGAGACCGTATTGCCAGGCGGGGAAACGGTATTCGCCCAGCAGCAGGACGGCCAGGAGCGGGAGGGTGGCCATGATCAGGCCGCTCACCAGGATCGAGTTGAGGAACAGGCGCCATAGGACGCGGTCGTGCAGGATGAATCGCCAGCCGCCGAGAAGGTCGGTGGCGCGCAACCTGGCGGTCGCGGCGCGGGGCACTGCGATGTCGCTGCCACGGATGCGGAGGACCCCGAGGGCGGACAGCAGGAAGCTGAGCGCGTCGGCGGCGACGGTGACGACCGGGCCGAGCAACCCGACGAGCGCTCCGCCGAGGGGCGGCCCCGCCGCGGTCGCCACCCAGCTCGTGCCTTCGAATCTTCCGTTCGCGACGAGGAGATGCTCGCTGCGGACGAGGTGTTTCAGGTACGCGCCGGAGGCGGCGGTGAAGATGATGCTCGAGGTTCCTGAGATGACCGAGACGACCAGCAGTTGGCCGTAGGTCAGTGAACCGAGGAAGTATGCGATCGGAACGCTCGCCATCGCGAGGAACCGGGCCAGGTCCGAGGCGATCATCACGGGCCGTTTGGCCCGGTGCTCGACCCACGGCCCGAGCGGGACCGCGACGATCGCCGCGACGGTGAGGCCGGCCGCTTCGAGGAGCGAGACGGCGAATGCCGGTGAGTGCAGCACCTGCACCGCGATGAGGGGAATGCTCCGAAGGCGATCCACGTGCCGTAGGTGCTGACGGCGTAGGCCGACCACAGCCGGCCGAAGCTGCGCCCCAACTGCACTCGCATGCGACTCCTTCGTAACAACCGATGTTCGGGCCTGTCGATCACATCAGCCGTGCCGATGCCGGACCAAACAACTGCTGTCCGCGCGAGCCACAACGATCAGTTGTGCATGAATAGGCTGTGTCGAATGGATACCGAGGCAGTGCGATCGTTCGTCCGGGCCGCCGAGCTGGGACAGCTGCAACACGCGGCCAACGAGCTGGGCGTGACGCAACAGGCCGTCTCGAAGCGGATTGCGACACTGGAGCGGGAGCTCGAGGTCCGGTTGTTCACCCGTACCGCCCGCGGGGTCGAGCTGACTCTCGACGGCCAGGCCTTTCTTCCGCACGCACGTAGCATCGTCACGGGTGTCGATCGCGCCGTCACCGCGATCAGGCCGGGCTCGCGGGCCCTCCGGATCGACGTCCTCGGCCTGCGATCCGCGCAGGCCGTTGTCCTGCACGAGTATTGGCGGTCGCATCCCGACACCGACCTCGACGTGGTGACCCTCAAGGTCAACGATCCACGGGTCGTGGTCGCCGCCGTCGAAGCAGGAGATATCGACGCCTCGTTCCGCACGGTCACCGATCCGGCCACTTTGCCGCGTGAGCTGCGCATGATCCACGCGTTCGACTCCCCGCTGGAACTCCTCGTCGGCCCGCGACATCCGCTGGCCTCCGCACGATCACTGACGCCGCTGCAACTGCGCAGACACCGGATCTGGGTGCCGGGTATCGCGCCCCGCAGCGAATGGGGGAGTTCTACGATCAGCTCGCCACCGAATTCGACCTCCGCATCGACGCGGCAGGCCCGCACTTCGGCGACGAAGTACTCCTGGACACCCTCGCGGACTCGGCAGAGGTGGCCACCCTCGTCGGGGCACGCGATCGGTACATCTGGCCGACGAACCATGACCTACGCCGCATCCCGATCGTGAATCCGACGCTCGCATACCCGCTCTCGCTCATCCTCCCAGAACGAACCCGCACCCCGGACTACGGGCGATCATCAAACACTTCGCAAGCCTGACACCGCTCGCGGAGCCGGCCTGGCGCCCGTCCTGGGCAACGACCCCGGTCGGTCCCGACGGCGACTGACCCCGGCGATATCGTCGACGATCGTCAAGCCCGCCGTTTTGCCGGTGCGCGGCACCGCTGCGGCGTACGGTCGTCAGGCATGGACCGTCGTGCGGTGACCTGTCGACCACGCCATCTCCGAGCGGCCGGCGCCGCATTCGCCCTGACCCTGCTGCTCGGTGCCTGTTCCTCGGACACCGGGTCGGACTCGGGCACCACCTCCGCAGCCGCTTCGCCAGGAGCGTCCGCCCCCGCGATCGACGATGCGACACTGCAGTCGACCGTGCAGGAGGCCGCCAAGCAGTTCATGCTGCCCGGCGCGGTGGTGTTGCTGCGCACGCCGGAGGGTGAGCAGACCGTCACCTACGGCACGACCGAACGCGACGGCGGTGCGCCGGTGTCCCTCGATGACCATGTCCGGGTCGGCTCGAACACCAAGACCTGGACAGGAACGGTGATCCTGCAGCTGGTGCAGGAGGGCAAGCTCGCGCTCGAGGACCCGGTCTCGAAATACCGGCCCGAGGTCCCCGGCGGCGAAGGCATCACGATCGAGCAGCTGCTGAACATGCGCAGCGGGCTGTTCAACTACAGCGAGACGCTCGAGCTGAACGAGTCCCTCGACCGGGACCCGCAGAAGGTGTGGGCCCCTGAGGAATTGCTGTCGCTGGCATTCGCGCATCCGCCGTACTTCCCGCCAGGGCAGGGCTACCACTACTCCAACACCAACTTCGTCCTGCTCGGCCTGATCGCCGAGCAGCTCGACGGCAAGCCGCTGCCGGAGATCTTCCGTGACCGCCTGTTCACCCCGGTCGGCCTGGAGCACACCGAATTCCCGGCGCTGACCTCGAACGCCATCCCCACCCCGTACTCGCGGGGCTACATGTTCGGGGACAACGTGCTGACCATGACCGACCCCGCGCTTCCGCCGGACATGCAGGCCGCCGCGACGGCTGGCACCCTCGCGCCGAACGACGTCACCGACGGCAACCCGTCCTGGGCGTGGTCGGCCGGATCGGGCATCTCCACCGCGCACGACCTCGCGACCTGGGTCGAGGCCCTGGCCGACGGCAAGTCCCTCGACGCCGACATGCAGGCACGCCGCCTCGCGAGCGTGCAGCCGGTCGACCCGAGCACGCCGGACGGACCGGGCTACGGCTGGGCGATCGCCAAGCTGGGCCCGCTCTACGGCCACACCGGCGAACTGCCCGGCTACAACTCGTTCATGGGCTCCGACGAGGAGAGTGGCATCACGCTGGTCGTCTGGACCAACCTCGCGCCCGGCGCCAACGGTCAGGACCCGGCCAGCACCATTGCCAAGACGATCATCGAGAAGATGTTCGCCCCGAAATGAGCGATTCCCGGTCAGTTGATCGGGGATCTACGCCGGTGCGTTCTCGGTCCAGGGACGGAGTTTCTCCGGGTTGCGGACCGCCCAGATGCGCGTGATGCGGTCGTCGGCGAGGTCGAATGCCGCCACGGTGACGGTGACGCCGGTGTGCTGGGCGACCAGCCCGGGCCTGCCGTTGACCGACCGCACCAGGAGCGTCAGCCCGGGGCCTTGTCGGCGATGTGGACCAGGTATTCGGCGATGCGTTTGCTGCCCTCGACCGGGCGGAGGACCGTGCCGACCAGGCCACCGCCGTCGGCGAGCATTCTGGCGTCGGGGTCGAGGAGGTCGACGAGGGCCTCGATGTCCTTGGCCTCCCACGCCTCCTTGAACAGCCGCACCGGGGCGGCCTGCGCCGCCGTCGGGAGCGCCGAAACCTGCGCTGCGCGAACACGCCGACGGGCTGAGGACGCCAGCTGTCGGCACGCCGCAGGCGTCCGGCCGACGATCTCAGCGATCTCGGCGAAGGGGTACCGGAAGACATCGTGCAGGACGAAGACCACACGTTCGGCCGGAGTCATCGACTCCAGTACGACGAGGAAGGCCATGTTCACCGACTCGTCCAGGGTGACCCGGTCGGCGGGGTCGGCCCCGCCGCTCGCCTGCCCGGTGGACCACTCCGTACGGTCGGGCAGCGGCTCGGGAATCCATGCGCCGACGTAGCGCTCACGTCGGGCCCGCGCCGAGCCGAGCACGTCCAGGCAGACGCGGCCGACCACGGTCGTCAGCCAGGCTCCGGGTGACTCGATGGCCTCTTGCTGTTGCCGAGACATCGCGTACCAGCGGGCGTAGGTCTCCTGCATCGCGTCCTCGGCCTCGGACAGCGAACCGAGCAGCCGGTAGGCGAGATTGGTCAGGTGGCGGCGCTCGCCGACGATCGCGTTCGGGCCCGGCTCGGACCGTTCACGCCCTGGCTCGGATGGGGTGCTCATGGCTGCGACCGCTCCCTGGACTGTGAGGTCGACGCCTCACCTCACATTTCGCGGGCCTGCGTCGTCGACTTGTCGAGACACTACTGATCCATCGCCGCGAGGCAGAAGAGGGGACCGCGCCATGGCCACAGAAACGATGACGGTACCGAGCAGGCTCACGTTCCCGCGGATCGCGGTTGCCCTGCAGACCGGGACCATCTTCTTCCAGGCGGTCACCGCGGGCATGCTGCTGTCCGCCTCCCATGGCGCGGTGCTGCACGACGTCGGATCGCGCGTGATGTACGGCGCATCGATGCTGTACGTGCTCGCCACGATCCTGGCGTGGCGGCCGGGCGGAGCCTCGCCCCGCCCGATCCTCTACGCGACCGGCTTCCTCGTACTGGCCTCGCTGCAGGTTGCATTGGGCATCGCGCACGTGCCGTCGCTCCATGTGCCCCTTGGCGTCCTGATGTTCGGCCTGAGCATGATGGCGCTGGGCCAGGCGTTGTCCGGCCGCGTGCACTGAGCGCGACTCAGCCCTGCGGCACCATACGGAGCGAGATCGAGTTGATGCAGTAGCGCTGATCGGTGGGCGTGGGGTAGCCCTCGCCCTCGAAGACGTGGCCGAGGTGACTGTGGCAGTTCGCGCACAGCACCTCCACCCGGCGCATGCCGAGGGTGGTGTCCTCGCGCAGGATCACCGCGTCGGAGTCTGCCGGGTCGAAGAAGGACGGCCACCCGCAATGGGATTCGAACTTCTCCGTACTGGTGAACAGCAGCGCGTCGCACGCCCGGCAGTGGTACTCGCCGACGGTGGTGGTGTCGGTGTACTCGCCGACGAACGGGCGCTCGGTGCCTGCCTCGCGGAGCACCGCGTACTCCTCGGGGCTCAGTCGTTCGCGCCACTGTGCTTCGGTGAACTGGACGGGTGCCGGATCTGCCGCGGAACTCATGGCACCACGGTACTCAGGCGACTGCCACCTTCGCCCGCTCCTCGATCAGGAATGCCGGGTCGATGCCGCCGTCCAGCCTGTTCTCCCGCTTCGCGATGAGGTACCGGCCGAGCAGGACCGCGAAGATCACGATGAGGAGCAGGCTCCAGCCGAGGGTGGTCTTCATGTACTCGGCCGCGCGGCCCGCGGCCGGCCATCGCACCGAAAGCCAGCTGTCGTAACTCATGAACCCGTATACGGCCAGCCAGGCGGGCCAGTTCCGCATCACCGAGTTCCGCAGCACCACGCTCATCAGCAGCGGGAACATCATCATCGAGTAGTACATCTGGCCGAGCGAGCCCAGCAGGAACGACGCGGTCAGAAGCACGCCGGAGGCGGTGGTGACGAAGAAGAGCTGATCGTCGCGGTAGTAGCGGTACAGCAGCCACAGCGACACAAGGACCATCACGCCGAACAGGGCCCGCAGCCCCAGGACCAGCAGGTCCGGCAGTCCGTAGTAGGCGCCGTTGCCGACGATCGCGCTGTTGAAGTAGTCGCGGGACTCCGCCAGGTACGGCGCGGTGCGGCGCACGAAGTCCATCGGGTCTGCCGACAGCGGCCAGGCGATCGCGGTGAGGATCAGCGGGATGCCGAGCGCGGTCACGAAGACCTTCCACTGCTTGCTCACCAGTGGCAGCAGCAGCAGGGGCCAGAGCACGGGTTTGACCGCGAACGTCAAACCGAGGGCGACACCCGACCACGCGTCCTTCTTGCGCAGCAGCAGGTACATGAACGCCACCTCGCCGAGCAGGACGAGGCCGTTGATGTTGGTGAAGACCAGGGTGTTGGTGACGGTCTCGGACGCGAACATCGCGAACAGCAGGATCGGTGCCGCGATGGAGTCGAGCGCCAGGTTGAACATCTTCAGCATCAGGTAGCCGGCGATGATGACGGCCGCCGCGTTGGCGAGGATGAACAGCCAGCGCGAGCGCTCCGGGTCGATGAGCGCGATCGGGGCGATCAGCAGGGTTCCGCTGGGTGGGTACAGGTAGTGCGGGTCCACCCAGTTGAAGTTCGCGGTGTAGACGGGCTTGTGGTTGAGGAAGGCCAGTGCCGCCCGGTAGACCGGCGCGAAGTCGTCCGTCCGGAACCCGTTCACCGCCTTGACGAGCACTCGATGCAGCACCGTCATGATGGCGATCGGCCACAGCGCGAACTTGACCACCTCTGCGGTCGTCCGGCCGGTGCGCGGTTCGAGATGTCGAAGGAACACCGTGGCACGGTACACCGAGCGGGCAGCCGGGCGTTCGGTTGACACTCCGCGAGGCCGCGTCAGCCCGGGCAGGCGCCGCCGTCCGGCGGCAGCACGCCGGTGCGCGCGTACCCCGCGATGGCGAGCTGCCCGCAGCTGGAATGCGTCGACACCGGATGCCCGCTGCCGAGCCAGGCGACGGTGGCGTTGGCGGCACCCGCGGCCGCGACCGCCCCGGTCACGGAGCCGGCCCCGGCGCTGCCGACGACCGGGTCCGCGGCCCCGCTGAGCGTGAGCACCGCGACGTCGAGTGTGGCCGGCAGCTCCGGCGGCGGCGTGGTGGGCCACGCCGTGCACAGCAGCAGCGAGAGCGCGGCGTCCGGACCGAAGACCGGGTACTGCTCGGCCCAGGCGGTCCGCAGCTCACGGGCCCGACCGGGCGTCGGCCACTGGTGCCCGTCGGAGCAGCGCGCGATGAACTGTCCGTCCGAGTCGGTGGCGGCGGCGGTGTGCCCGATGAGGGAGTCGAGCGGGCCGACGTCGCCGCGGCCAGCCG
The DNA here is from genome assembly GCF_001984015.1 of Rhodococcus sp. MTM3W5.2. NCBI lineage: Bacteria > Bacillati > Actinomycetota > Actinomycetes > Mycobacteriales > Nocardiaceae > Rhodococcus > Rhodococcus sp. MTM3W5.2. The sequence continues at coordinate 2,489,802 of NZ_CP019572.1, forward strand.
CGGCCAGCACGTCCGAGAACTCGCGGACGCGGTCCTGCTGATCGCCGCGGGGCGCGCCGAGGAAGCCGGTGAGGGCGGTCAGCACTCCGTTCGAGGAGACCGGGGCCAGCTCGCCCGCCGACGCGCGACGGACCAGGTCGGCCACGGCCGACCGGGGATCGGGGCCAAGCGAGCAGGCGAGCGCGGCGCACTGCCGGGCGAAGGCGGCCAGCGCCGCCTCCTGCCCCGCGACGCGGGACTCGGCGGCGGTCACCGCGTCGGCGCGGACCGAACCGGGGGCGTCGAGGACGAGCCTGGAGAGCCGATCGGGGTGCTGCGCCGCGTACGAGAGCCCGACTGCCGCGCCGTTTCCTGTGGTGAGCAGGCCCAACCGCTCGACGCCCCACGCCTTGCGCAGCTGCTCGAGGTCGTCCGCGGCGTGCGCGGCGTCGAAGTCCAGCTCCTGCGGCTGCAGGAAGTCGGTGCAGCCGACCGTGGCGTCGCGGCTGAGCGTCATCACCTTGTCCGCGGCGTCGCCGCCGTCCGGGTCAGGCGGGGAGAACTGGCCGAGGTCGAGCATGGCCCTGCGCAGGCCAGGGGTGTCGATGCACTCGATGGTGGTCGAGGTCCCGATCCCGCGACGGTCGACGGCCACCACCGGCCTGGTGGCCAGCAGGTCGGTGATGGGACCCGCTGCCAGCGCCGCGAGGGTGGCGGTCGAGGCCCGGTCCGCGCCGGAGGTGAGGACGAGCGGGCCCGCGTCGGCCGGGGTCTGCGGGAGCCTGGCCCGGGACACCCCGAGACTGAAGGTGCCGGGGATCGGGGAGGACTGGTCGATCGGGGCCGCGAGCTGTGCGCATTCGATGATCAGCCCCGCCGGTCCCGGTCCGAGACCGAGCGTGTCCAGGGTGGTGCGGGTGCAGTCGCTCCAGTCGAGGTCCGTGCGGGGCACCTCGAGCGGGGGTGGCTCCTGCTCGGCGTCGGCGGTCCGGCCCATCGTCTCTCCCGGACGCTGCGCGACCGCGACGTCGGGGCGCACACTCGGCCCGGCGCTGCAGGCGCAGCAGACGGCGAGCACCACGGCGAGCGGCCACGTCCTGCGCAGTGGGGATGTCACGGTGCACAGCCTGCCAGGTCGCTCAGCCGTTCCGCTCGCGTACCCAGCGGGCGAGCAGCGTGCCGTCCTCGTCCCCGAGCAGGTGCGCCCGACGCATCGCGGTCGCGGCGGCGTTGGGGGAGAAGGCGATCCGCGGTGCGGTACCGGCGACCAGCAGCGGGGCCGTGGTCAGGCACAGCTCGTCGACGGCGTCGGCGGCCAGCAGCTGTCCGAACAGCCCTGGCCCGCCCTCGCACAGCACCCGTGCCAGGCCGAGCCCGTGGAGGGTGTCGAGGATCGCCGCGGGCGGCACGGTGGACTCGCCGAGTTCGAGAACCCGCGCGCCGGCCGCCTCGAGCCCGGCCTTCCGATCCCGGGGTGCGGCGGCGGTGGTGAGGATCAGGGGCGCGGTGGTGGTGTCGGTCAGCAGCCGGGACGTCGGGTCGATGTCGGCGCTCGCGGTGACGACGGCGACGGGCGGCGCGTCCGCCTGGCCGCGCTCGCGTCTGCGTGCGCGGCGCTCCGCGGTGACCCGGGCGCCACCGTAGTTCTCGGCCCGCACCGTTCCTGCGCCGACCAGGATCACGTCGGCCAGCTCGCGCAGGACGCCGAACAGGCGCTTGTCGGCCGGAGTGCCCAGCCCGGCGGACGTCCCGTCGGCACTCACCGCGCCGTCGATACTGGAGACGAAGTTGACCCGGACCCACGGTGCGGACGTCGTGTCCGGATAGACGTGCAGGTCGCGGAGTTCGTCGTCGTCGAGTGGTGTGAGGTGGGTCGCAATATCGAGGCGCTGCATATGGGAGATGACAGCACGTCGATAACCTCCATGCATGCACGAGCGTCTTGTTGATCGCAGTCCGGTGGTTCAGGCGGACCAGCTGATCGCACAAATGGTCCCGCCGGCGATGTTCGACGAGGTCAGTTTCGCCTCCTACATCCCCGACCCGAACGAGCCGAGCCAGGCCGCTGCCGTGCACAAGGCCGAGGAGTTCGCGGCCAAGGTGACGAAGATCCGTTCCGGCGGACGGCGAGGGTTGTTCGGCAAGAAGGCCCAGGCCAGCGGCGCGGGCCTGTACCTCGACGGCGGCTTCGGCGTCGGCAAGACCCACCTGCTGGCATCGATCTTCCACAGCGTGCCCTCGCCGAAGGCGTTCGGGACGTTCGTCGAACTCACCCACGTGGTCGGCGCGCTCGGCTTCAACAACGCGGTCGAGCAGCTCTCCGGCCACAGCGTGCTCTGCATCGACGAGTTCGAGCTCGATGATCCGGGCGACACCATGCTCGTCTCGCGCCTGCTCACCGAACTGTCCGCGCGTGGCGTGTCGATCGTGGCCACCTCCAACACCCTGCCCGGGCAGCTGGGCGAGGGCCGGTTCGCGGCCCAGGACTTCCTGCGGGAGATCAAGAAGCTCGGGTCGATCTTCGAGACGATCCGGGTGGACGGCCCCGACTACCGTCACCGTGACCTGCCGCCCGCGCCGGAGCCGATCTCGGACGCCGAGCTCGCCGACCGTGCCGACGGGATCCCGGGCGCGACCCTGGACGACTTCGACGCCCTGTGCGCGCACCTGAGCACCCTGCACCCCTCGCGCTACAACAAGCTGATCGCGGACGTGCCCGCGGTGTTCCTGCGGGGCGTGCACCCGGCCCAGGACCAGTCCGTCGCGCTGCGACTGGTCGTGCTCGCCGACCGCCTGTACGACGCGAGCATCCCGGTCACCGTGTCCGGCGCCAAGCTGGACGAGATCTTCACCCCGGAGATGCTCGCGGGCGGCTACCGGAAGAAGTACCTGCGCGCGACCTCGCGGCTGCTCGCGCTGTCCCGTTTCGAGGTCGCTGCCTAGACCGCGCGCTGCATCACGAAGTCGTGGTGCAGCTGCCCGCCGACCAGGTTCGTCTTCGTGCCGACCCTCTCGAACCCGTGCTTGGCGTAGAAGCGCTGCGCCCGCGTGTTCACCTGGTTCACCCCGAGCCAGACTCCTGCGGCACCGAGGGCGCGCGCGTGGTCGAGGGCGGCGGTCATCAGCGCCGCAGCCACCCCGTCGCCGTGCCGGTCCGGCAGCACGTACAGCTTGCTGATCTCCAGGGTCGGCAGCAGTGTCACCGCCGCCAGTACATCGGGATCCTCGGGGGTGCCGTCGATGAGCATCGAGTAGCCGATGATCCCGTCCGCGCCGATGGCCTTGAGCACCGTCCGGTCCGGCGCGGCCAGGTACTCGGTGAAGCGGGCCTCCGACAGCATGGTTGCGACGAAGTCCGCGACCTCGGTCTCGGTCGCGGTCGGCGGGCACGCCAGCGGGAACGTCTGGGTGGCGAGGGCGGCGAGCGCGCCCGCGTCGGATGCGGTCGCGCGGATGACGGCAAACTGGTTCGGCATCGGTCTAGTCGACCACACGCGTCAGGTCGGCGGAATCGGCCCCTGCGGCGACCCGTTTGGGCCGGAACGCGGGGGCCAGCAGGAACAGGGCCACCGCGAACAGCAGCGGCAGCACGAAGCCGATGCGCAGATCGGAGACGGCGGCGACCGCACCGACGATGGCGCCGCCGACCAGCGTTCCCGCGTAGTTGAACAAGTTGAGCCGGGCGATCACGGCGTCGGTCTGGTCCGGCGGGGCGAGCCGACCGGCGGCGCTGAAGCACAGCGGGGCGATGACGGGGGCGCCGAGTCCGACGATGAGGAATCCGATGATCGCGACGGTCGGGCTCTGCGCGACGATCACGACGACCAGCCCGAGCGCGGCGATCGCCGCGCCGACCCGGACGACCGCGACCTCGCCGTGGCGCCGCACCCAGAAGTCGCCGGTCAGGCGGGAGACGAGGCCCGCGGTCTGATAGGCGGCGACCGCGAGGGCCGCCGTGCTGGCGCTGGCGAGCAGCAGGTCCTTGAGGTACAGCGCCGACCAGTTGCCGACGCTGAAGTCGATGGCGAAGAACAGCGCCATCGCCGCACCGAGGGCGAGGAACGGGCGCATCGGGATCGTCAGCGGCGCGGCGGACGTGTTCGCCTCGGCCTCTGGTCCGACCTCGAGCAGTCGCGGTCCGATCAGCAGCGTTCCTGCGGCGACCCCGAGCGCGGCGCCGAAGATCGACACCGGCAGGCTCACCTCGAGCGCCGAACAGGCCGAGACGTACAGCGCACCGACGATGGCGCCGACGCTCCACGCGCCGTGGAACGACGACAGGATCGACCGACCGTAACGGTGTTGGATCGCCACGGCCTGCATGTTGGTGGCCGCGTCGACCATGCCGAGGCCGATGCCGTACACGGCGAACCCGGTGAAGAACGCGGCGGGGGACGGCGCGAAGGCGATCCCGGTGCCTGCGCAGGCGATGACGAACAGTCCCGCTCGCAGGGTGGTCTTGCTCGAGGTCCTGGTTGCCAGGTACTCGGCGATCACGCTGCCGACGGCCGCGACCAGCGAGACCAGCACCACCGCGACGACGATGGTGGAGTCGTCGAAGCCGTACCGGTCCTTGAACTGCGGGAGCTGCGTCAGGAGTGCGGCGAGGAACATGCCCTGCAGGCCGAAGCCAACGGCGGTCGACACGCGAGCGGCCCGCAATGCGGGGGTGGGGAGCGTCATGAGGCCAGTGTGCTTTCGCCGGGCCCGTTTCGGGCGGTGTGTTGATGAATTCAAGCACCGCACTGGACGTGCGTCCAACATTTCGGCAAACTCGGCTCATGACTGCGACTGAAACCAATCCGACGTTCCCTCATGGCTTTCTGTGGGGCGTCGCCACCGCCGCCTATCAGATCGAGGGCGCGGTGGATGAGGGTGGGCGGGGCCGCTCGATCTGGGACGAGTACTGCGAGCGGCCCGGCGTGATCGTCGGAGGCGAGACAGGAGTGGTCGCCATCGACCACTACCACCGCTACCGCGAGGACGTCGGGCTGATGCGCGACCTCGGCGTCGACGCCTACCGGCTGTCCGTGTCCTGGTCCCGAGTGCAGCCCACCGGCAGTGGTCCGGTCAACGAGGAGGGTCTGGATTTCTACGACCGCCTAGTCGACGAGCTCGTCGCGGCCGGGATCGATCCGGCCGTGACCCTGTTCCACTGGGACCTGCCGGTCGAGCTGCAGGAGGCGGGCGGCTGGCTCAACCGCGAGACCTCCTATCGACTGGCCGAGTACGCCGACATCGTCGGTCGCAGGCTCGGCGATCGTGTGCGCATGTGGATGCCGTTGAACGAGCCGGTCGTGCACACCCTGTACGGGCACGCGCTCGGCGTGCATGCCCCCGGCCAGGAACTGGGCTTCGGCGCACTGCAGGCCGCCCACCATCAGTTGCTCGGCCACGGGCTCTCGGTGCAGGCGCTGCGCGCGGCGGGGTGCGGCAACATCGGCATCGCCTCCAACCACGCGCCTGTACACGCGGCCAGTGAATCGGAGGCCGATGTCGCCGCCGCCGAGATCTACGACCACATCGTGAACTGGACGTTCGCCGACCCGGTCCTGCGGGGCAGCTACCCGGCGGAGGAGTTGGCCGCGGCACTGCAGGGGCCGGTTGCCGAGGACCTGAAGGTGATCTCGCAGCCGCTCGACTGGTTCGGCATCAACTACTACGAGCCGACGCTGATCGCCGCGCCCACCTCCGACGAGGGGAGCAGCGGGGTCCTCGAGGTCGACCTGCCGCCGGGGATGCCGTTCCAGCCGGTCGCGCTCGAGGGCTACGAGCGGACGGACTTCGGCTGGCCGATCGTCCCCGCGGGACTGCGCGAGATCCTCGGGATCTTCGCGGATCGGTTCGGTGACGCGCTGCCGCCGATCTACATCACCGAGAGCGGGGCGTCGTTCCACGACGACGACCCCGACGAGAACGGCCGGGTCGACGACCGTCGCCGGATCGACTACCACCGCGAACACCTGCACGCGGTCCGAGCGGCGATCGAGGACGGCGTCGACGTGCGGGGCTACTTCGCCTGGTCGATCTTCGACAACTTCGAGTGGGCGGCCGGGTACAAGGAGCGATTCGGGCTCGTCCACATCGACTACGAGACCCTCGCCCGGACGCCGAAGGACTCCTACTTCTGGTACCGCGATCTCATCGCCGGGCACGCGAGCGTGAGCTGATGACCAGCCTGGCAAGCCGATTGATGCCCGCAGCGCTCGCGTTGCGCGGCAGCAGGCGGGTGGGCGCCGAGGCCACCCACCGGGAGATCGCGGGCCGGGCGTTGCGGCCCCGTTCGTTCAGCCCACCGCGCGGGCTCGACCGGCGGGTCGACATCCGATTGGAGCGCACCGCCTCGGGCTGGCCGGTGTACTCGGTGGCCGCGCACGGCGCGTCGCGGCGGGATCTGGACAGCGCGCTCTACCTCCACGGTGGCTCCTACTTCCGCGAGATCACCCGGCAACACTGGCTGCTGGTCGCGGATCTGGCCCGGTCGCTGCCGATGGAGGTGGTGGTCCCGATCTACCCCCTCGCGCCTGCGGCGACCGCGGACATCGTGGTGCCCGCGGCCGCCGACCTCGCCGAATGTCTGATGGGGGAGTGCGGTGCCGAGCGGTTCTCCCTACTCGGCGACTCCTCGGGCGGGGGAATGGCGCTGGCAGTCGCGGTGGCGTTGCGGGAACGCACCCTCGCGCCGCCGCGGCGCACGGTGTTGATCTCGCCGTGGCTCGACATCACCGCCGACGACCCGGCCATCGCCGGCCTCGCGGCACACGACCCGTGGCTGAGTCCGGACGGCCTGCGGGTGGCGGGCGAGGCGTACCGCGGCGCACTGGACCCGGCGGATGTTCGGGTGAGCCCGATCAACGCCGACCTCGACGACCTGGGGCACATCACGGTGTTCACCGGCACCCGGGACATCCTCAACGCGGACGCGCGGCGGCTGCGCGAGCGAATCGCGCTCAGCAACACCGAGTTCGAGTACCACGAGGAGCGGGACATGTTGCACGTCTACCCGCTGTTGCCGACGCCAGAGGGCAGGGCGGCCCGGCGGACCCTGCGCGGCCTCGTCGACCCGAGGGGCGCGATCAGCTCGGCGCGCTGACCCTGGCCCGGGTCGGATGCCTGCGCCGGATGAGGAAGCCGGTCCAGGACACGAGGACAACGAGCCCGGCGAGCATCTGCAGCAGCGTGGTGTACCGCTCTGGGTAGACGACACCGGTCAGGTAGGTGTCGATGAATCCGGTGCGCAGCCCCTGCTCGCCTGCCTCGTGCCTGGCCCAGTTCTCGAGGTGGGTGAGCGGGCAGTCGAACCCGAACACGATGGTCGAGAAGCCCCAGCCGGCGAGCACGAGATGCGGCCAGATCGCCCACGGCCAGCGCCAGGCCAGGAACCCGCCGGCGACGACGTACACCAGGAACGCGAAGTGCACGGTCATCGTCGCCTCGGCGAGCACCCGAAAGACCATGTGGCCATTGTCCCTCCGGGGCGAGCCGGAGGGGTACGCCTCGGTTGTTACAGGCGGCGGTTGAACACTTCCTTCGCCTTCGAGGTCGTGATGTCGACCGTGTACACGCGGAGCGTGGCGGCGGTGGGCGAGAGGTCCATCACCATGAACCCGACGTCCGCGAAGTTCTCGAAGAGGCTCTTGTTCGTGGTGGAGCTGGCCTTGCCGCTGCTCGTCTTCCCTGCGGCACCGGAGACGATCTGACGGGTGCCCTTGGACTCGACGGTCGGCTCGAGGACCTGCAGCGAGTGATCGTGTCCGGCGAGGAGGAACTGGCAACGTCCGAGGACGTGCTCCTCGTAGAACTTCTTGGCGTCGGCGCCGTTCGCGGGAGGGACCGGCATCCCGTCGTACTTGCCCGCGTTGCCGTGGGATCCGTTGCTCAGGTAGGGGTGGTGGGCGCAGGCGACCTTCCATTTCGCAGGCGAGGCTGCGATCGCCGCGTCCAGCCACGCGCGCTGCTCGTTCATGAACTGCCCGTCCGCCGCCCAGTAAGGGCGAGGATCGGGGGCAGCATGGCGGCGACCGGGTTCATGTCGAGGACGAAGAACTCGACCACCGGGTTCTTCTCGGGCACGCGGACCGAGTAGTAGCGGCTGGGCATCCACCACCGCCGGGAGAGCTGGTGGTAGTCCACCTCTTCGTCGCCGCGCAGCAGCCAGCCGCCGTCGCCGGGGAAGATCGCGCTGTTGTCGTGGTTGCCGAGGGCCATCACCCAGGGGAAGTCGAGATCGTGGTTGGGGTCCTCGAACTTCGCCTTGAACTGGGTGTCGTTCTCGTTGGTCGGGCCCATCTCGTAGATGTTGTCGCCGAGACCGAGCGCCATCGAGAAGGGCTCGCGGCTGTGCAGGTCGCGGATCGCGTCGGCCACCGCCCACTGCGCCTTGGTGCCGGTGCCCGCGTCGCCGGTGATCAGCACCCGAAGGTTGGTGTCCGCGGGAAACGGGAACTTGCCTGCGCCTGCGGCGGGTGTGGTGTCGGCGGCGGCCGCGATCCCGGGTGCCATGGCTGCCAGCGGCAGGGCGGCGCCCGCCGCGGCGGCACCTGCCAGGAATCGGCGGCGATCGATCTGGTTGAACTCCATCACAGTCCTCGGGTCGCATCGTTCGGTGTCCGGACGAGCAAACCTTAATGTGAACGGCCGTTCAACTCGACAGGCCAGGCCGACGTCGGTGTTCACCCGCCGTTCAGACGGTGTGCACCCCGTTGCTGCTCCGATACGACTGCTGCCCCGATACGACGAAAGCCCCGGCCAGTGGCCGGGGCTTTCGATGATGGTGCGCGATACTGGGATTGAACCAGTGACCTCTTCCGTGTCAGGGAAGCGCTCTCCCGCTGAGCTAATCGCGCGGGAAGCCGGAACCGGGTCCGGCCCAAACGAGCGGATGACGGGATTCGAACCCGCGACCCTCACCTTGGCAAGGTGATGCGCTACCACTGCGCTACATCCGCATTGTGCACTACCGGACCCATTGTGTAGGTCCGGCGGTGCGTGTACAGAAAAGGCACCCGTCCGGGTGCCTTTTCCTTCGTGCGCGATACTGGGATTGAACCAGTGACCTCTTCCGTGTCAGGGAAGCGCTCTCCCGCTGAGCTAATCGCGCGAGGTGGAGACGGGAATCGAACCCGTGTGCACGGCTTTGCAGGCCGTTGCCTCACCACTCGGCCACTCCACCGTCAAGGTCGAGTCCAACCTCGAGAGCGGATGACGGGATTCGAACCCGCGACCCTCACCTTGGCAAGGTGATGCGCTACCACTGCGCTACATCCGCATTGCACTTCCGGGGGCGGCGTTGCTGCCTCCGTGGTGCGAGATGAAACATTAGCCCACGGGGTGTGTAGTCACAAATCGCCAGTTCAGTGGCGGAAACGGGGAACGGATGCAGTGCATGTACCGCACTGTTTCTCCGCATAGACGGGGGTGGGCTCCTGTTTCTGGCCGCCGTCGGGTCGGAGGGCAGGACGGACGGAGAACGAGGGTCGGGCGGTAAGTGGGATGTGGTTCGACGGGTGTGGGACGGGGCCGGACTGCGGTTTTTCACTTCCGCGGAAGTCGTGTTAATGTTCCATCCCGTCCGGCCGCGAGAGTTCAACGCGCGGCTCGGTCCCGTGGCTCAGTGGGAGAGCGTCCGCTTCACACGCGGAAGGTCGCTGGTTCGATCCCAGCCGGGACCACAAGAAAAAGCCCCCTCATTCGAGGGGGCTTTTTTGTGTTCTCGATCTGCCTCGTGACCGGCAGACCGCTGCCTCCGCGAGGTGGTGGCGGATACAATCGGTGTCCCGCGCTGATACGGGGGGCTCAGATTGGAGCTGATCTCGGATGGCCGATCAGGCGAAGCTCCTCGACTATCTGAAGCGGGTGACCGCAGAGCTCTATCAGACGCGGGAGAAGCTTCGTGAGGCCGAGGGAGTCAGCCGCGAACCGATCGCTGTGATCGGGATGGGCTGCCGGTACCCGGGCGGGGTCCGGTCGCCTGAGGATCTGTGGCGCCTGGTCGAGTCGGGTTCGGACACCGTCACCGGGTTCCCCGAGGACCGCGGCTGGGGGATCGCGGACCTCTACGATCCGAAGGCCGAGCAGTCCGGCAAGACCTACACGGTGCAGGGCAGCTTCCTCGACGACCCGGCCGGGTTCGATCCGGAGGTCTTCGGTATCTCGCCCCGCGAGGCCCTGGCCATGGACCCGCAGCAACGTCTTCTCCTCGAGACGAGCTGGGAGACCTTCGAACACGCGGGCATCGATCCGAGGTCGGTGCACGGTGCCCAGGTCGGCGTCTTCACCGGGCTGTCCGGTATCGATTACGCGGCGCGGGCAGGCGGGGCGCCACCCAGGACCTCGAGGGTTACTTCATCACCGGCAACGCCATGAGCGTCGCCTCCGGACGCGTGGCATACAGCTTCGGCCTGTGTGGACCAGCGATCACCGTCGACACCGCGTGCTCCTCGTCCCTGGTGTCCATCCACCTCGCCATGCAGGCGTTGCGCAGCGGTGAGTGCGAACTGGCCCTCGCGGGCGGGGCGACGGTCATGGCGACACCAGCGGTGTTCGTCGAGTTCAGCCGCCAGCGCGGACTGGCACGGGACGGGCGGTGCAAGGCCTTTTCCGCCGCCGCGGACGGCACGGCCTGGGGTGAGGGCTCGGGAATGGTCGCGCTGGAAAGACTTTCCGACGCGGAGCGAAACGGTCGCCGGATACTGGCCGTCATCCGTGGCAGTGCGGTGAACCAGGACGGTGCCAGCAACGGTCTGACCGCTCCGAACAAACAGGCACAGGAGCGGGTGATCCGGCAGGCCCTTGTCAGTGCCGGGCTCGGCCCGGCCGATGTCGACGCCGTCGAGGCACACGGAACCGGAACCACGCTTGGCGATCCGATCGAGGCGTCCGCCCTGCTGGCCGGCTACGGCCGCGATCGCCCCGCCGACCGGCCGCTGTGGCTCGGCTCGGTGAAGTCGAATCTCGGGCACACCCAGGCGGCCGCGGGCGTGGCCGGGGTGATCAAGATGATCATGGCGATGCGTCACGGCGTCCTGCCGAAGACGCTGCACATCGACCGGCCGACCCCGCACGTCGACTGGTCCGCCGGTTCGGTGTCCCTGCTCACCGAGAACCGCGACTGGCCGGAGACCGATCGGCCCCGACGCGCAGCGGTGTCCTCGTTCGGCATCAGCGGCACCAACGCGCACCTCGTGCTGGAGCAGTCACCGTCCGTCTCGCCGTCGCCCGACGAATCGACCGCCCCCGAAGCCGAGGTCGTGGCCTGGTTCGTATCGGGCCACACCGAACCTGCGCTGCGCGCCCAGGCCGAGCGATTGCGCGAGTACGTCGCAGGCCATCCCGAACTGACGCCCGCCGAGGTGGCCGGGGCGTTGCTGGGTTCGCGCGCCGCCTTCGACCACCGCGCCGCCGTGATCGGCGCGGAGCCCTCGGGTCTGTTGGCGGGGCTCGATGCGCTCGGCCGTGGCGCGCCCAGTCCCGATGTGGTGACCGGCCTGGCCCTGGAAGCAGGGGACCGGCCGGTGTTCGTGTTCCCTGGCCAGGGTGCGCAGTGGGTGGGCATGGCCGCCGAACTGCTCGAGTCGTCGCCGGTGTTCGCCGACAGCGTGCGCGAATGCGCCGACGCGCTGGCGCCGTACACGAAGTTCTCCCTGCTCGACGTGCTCCGCGACCGCGATCCGTCCTCTCTGGACCGGGTCGACGTCGTGCAACCCGCGCTGTTCGCGGTGATGGTGGCACTCACCCAACTGTGGCGCGCGTACGGCGTCGAACCGGCGGCCGTGGTCGGACACTCGCAGGGCGAGATCGCCGCCGCCTGCGTCGCGGGTGCGCTGAGCCTGTCCGACGCGGCGCTTGTCGTCGCCGCGCGGAGCAGCGTGATCGCCGCGTCGGCGCGACGCGGCGGCGGGATGGCCTCGGTGGCACTGCCCGCGGACGCGGTGCGGGCGAGGATCGAACCGTGGGCGGGCGCCGTCGAGGTGGCGGCGATGAACGGTCCCTCCGCGACGGTGGTGTCCGGTCCCGTCGACGCGCTCGACCTGCTGGTGGGGCAGTTGCAGGGCGAGGGCGTCCAGGCCAGGCGGATCGCGGTGGAGTACGCCTCGCACTGCGCGGATGTCTCGGTGTTGCGGGATCCGATCCTCGACGCGCTCGCCTCGATCACACCCCGCCGGTCGCGGATCCCGTTCTATTCGACGGTGACCGGTGGCGCGCTGGACGGCGCCGCGCTCGACGCGGACTACTGGTACCGGAATCTGCGGCGCCCCGTCCGGTTCGAGCAGGCGACCAGATCGCTGGCCGCGGACGGCTATCGATTGTTCATCGAGTCGTGCAGCCATCCCATCCTCACAGTGCCGTTGCAGGAGACCCTCGACGCGGCGGGCGTCGCGGGCCGAACCATCGGGACCCTGCGGCGCGATCGAGCGGGCATGCGCCAGTTCACCGCCGCGCTCGCCGAGGCACAGGTGTCGGGGGTGCACATCGACTGGGACCGGGTCGGCTGGGCCCGACGCGACGACCGGCAGCGGTGGGTGGACCTGCCCACGTATGCCTTCCAGCACCGTCGCTACTGGCTGGACGGTCCGGTTCCGCACGGGGATGTCGGGTCGGCGGGCATGGACACCGGCGGACACCCGATGCTCGCCGCGTCGGTCGAACTCGGTGACGACCGGGGCGTGGTGTTCACGGGCTTGCTCTCCCCACAACGCCTTCCGTGGCTGCGTGACCATGCGGTGAACGGAACCGTCATCCTGCCCGGAACGGCATTCGTGGAGCTCGCCCTGCACGCGGGGAACCGCGTCGCGCTCGGCGGGCTCGAGGACCTCGCGATCGAAGCGCCCCTGTTGATCCCGGCCGAGGGTGAGGTGGCGGTGCAGGTGAGCGTCCTCGCCGACGGCGACGGCGGCCGCTCCACGGTGGCGGTGCACTCGCGGCCTGCGGATGCCTCGGGGGAGACCCCGTGGACCAGGCACGCCACCGGCACGCTCACGGCTGCCGTCGGTTCCGCCGACTCCGGCGAACAGCAGTGGCCGCCTGCCGATGCCACGCGGATCGACGTCGGGGGTCTGTACGGAGTGCTCGACGAGGCCGGCTACGGGTACGGCCCGAGCTTCCGTGGGCTGCGCGCGGCGTGGCGACGCGGCGACGAGTTGTACGGCGAGGTGAGTCTGGGCGGCGAGGACCCGGCCGAGGCGGTCGTGGGATACGGGATCCACCCGGCCGTGCTCGACGCGGCTCTGCACGTGATCGCGCTCGGGAGCGCCGCGTCCGGCGCGAGCGGTGTCCGGCTGCCTTTCGCCTGGGGCGCGGTGCAGTTGCACGCCGTCGGCGCCACAGCTCTGCGTGTGCACGTCACGACGATCGGTCCCGAGCGGTACCGGGTGTCGGCGTTCGACGTGGCGGGCAAACCCGTGTTGACCGTGGATTCGTTGGCGCTGCGGCCGCTCGGGGACACCCAACTGCCCGCAGCCCGCTCAGGCGAGAACCTCTACCGTGTGGAATGGATGCCGGTGGGCGCGGCCGCGGCGACCGGGGCGGATCTGGTGCCGCTCGCGGAGGCACTGGCGGGCGGCGACCACTCCGGCCGTGTGCTGTGGCTGGATTGCGAGCCGGGTGGGGAGTCCGATGTGCCGACCAGGGCGCACGCCGCCGCGGAGGCAGCGTTGACCGCTGTCCAGTCCTGGCTCCTCGAGGATCGACTGGCGCAGACCCGCCTGCTCGTCACGACCCGGCTCGGGGTTGGCGTGCGCGACGGCGAACCGATCGACGACGTGTCCGCCGCACCGGCCTGGGGGCTGATCGGCGCGGTGCAACACGAATTTCCGGACCGCATCTGCCTGGTGGACCTGGATGCGGCGGCGGGTGAACCAGCCGATCCCGCGCTGCTGGCAATGGCATTGGCCTGCAACGAACCCCAGCTGGCGATCCGGGACGGCGTCCTCCTGGCGCCCATGCTGGCCGCGGAGACGCCCGTCAGGACCGCACTCGATGCGGATCCGGCCCCCTTCGGTCCGGATGGCACGGTCCTCATCACGGGTGGCACCGGGACCATCGGCAGGTTGGTCGCCCGCCACCTCGTCACGAGATACGGGGTGCGCAGGTTGGTGTTGACCGGCAGGCACGCACTCGACGCCGACAGCGCGGCCGAACTGCGAGCCGATGTCGCCGAGTCGGGGGCCGAGATCCGCCTGGTCGCATGCGACGTGGCCGACCGCGAGGCGGTCACCGCCCTGCTCGCCGACATCCCCGACCTGTCCGGCGTGATCCACGCTGCCGGGGTGCTCGAGGATGCCACCGCCGCCACGGTGACCCGAGACCAGCTGCACGACGTCATGCGACCCAAGGTGGACGGTGCCTGGCACCTGCACGAACTGACCCGCGACCACGACCTGTCGGCGTTCGTCCTGTTCTCCTCCGCGGCGGGTGTGCTCGGCGGCGCAGGCCAGGCCAACTATGCGGCCGCGAACGTCTTCCTCGACGCCCTCGCGCAGCACCGTCGCGCCCGCGGGTTGCAGGCGATCTCCCTGGCCTGGGGGCTGTGGGATCGTCCGAGCGGGATGACCTCCCACCTGAACGCGGCAGACCTGGACCGGTTGCAGCGCTCCGGCATCGACACCATCAGCCCGGAGTCGGGGTTGGCCCTGTTCGATGCGGCGCTGGCCGTGAACCGGCCGCTGATCGTGCCGATCCGTCTCTCGACGCGCCCCTCCCGTTCCGATGCCGAGTCCCTGCCGCCGATCCTGCGCCGCGTCCTCGGGATCCGTCGCCGGGTCGCCGCCACCGAATCACCCACCGGCCTGGCCGACGAGCTGCGGGCACTCGATCCCGGCGAGCGACACGGCCGGGTCCTCGACCTCGTCACCACCCATGTGGCGGCCGTACTCGGCCACGACAGCAAGGAGGCGATCGACCCGGAGCGGGCCTTCAAGCAGCTCGGCTTCGACTCGCTGACCGCGGTGCAACTGCGCAACCAGCTCGCGACCGCCACCGGCGTCGGACTCGCCGCGACGGTGGTGTTCGACCATCCCACCGCCGATGCGCTCGCGCAGGAGCTCGTGGCCCGCCTGCTCGGGTCGGACGCGGCACCGCAGCCGACCCGGCCTGCGCGTACCCGCAGGGGCGAGGACCCGATCGCGATCGTCGGGATGGCGTGCAGGTATCCGGGTCGGGTGTACTGCCCTGACGACCTGTGGCAACTCGTGCGCGAGGGCCACGACACGGTGGGCGCGTACCCCGACAACCGCGGCTGGAATCTCGCGGAGGTCTACCACCCCGATCCGGAGCGCGCCGGCACCACCTACATGAGCCAAGGGGGATTCCTCTACGACGCCGACGAGTTCGACGCCGCGTTCTTCGGCATCAGCCCGCGCGAGGCGATCGCGATGGACCCCCAGCACCGGCTGCTCCTCGAGAGTGCCTGGGAAGCGTTGGAACGGGCGGGGATCCAGCCGAACGGACCGGGACTCACCGACACCGGCGTGTACGTGGGGCTGATGGGCGGCGATTACGGCTTCCACCTGATGAGCAGGCGCAACGTCGACGCCGAGGGCTATCTGATGACCGGCACCAGCAACAGTGTTGCCTCCGGCCGGATCTCGTACTCTCTCGGCTTCACCGGGCCCGCGGTCACGGTGGACACCGCCTGCTCGTCATCGCTGGTGGCCATGCATCTCGCGGCGCGGGCCCTGCGCGACGGTGAATGCACCCTCGCGTTGGCAGGAGGGGCGACGGTGATGTCCACACCCGGGGTGCTGATCGAGTTCAGCCGCCAGCGCGGCCTCGCCGCGGACGGCAGGTGCAAACCGTTCTCCGACCGGGCGGACGGCACCGGGCTCAGCGAGGGCGCGGGAATGGTGGTGCTGGAACGGCTGAGTGACGCCGAACGCAACGGCCACCGGGTGCTGGCGATCGTCCGCGGATCGGCGATCAACCAGGACGGGGCCTCCAACGGGATCACCGCACCGAACGGGCCGTCCCAGGAACGGGTGATCCGCCAGGCGCTGGCCGATGCCTCGCTCGCACCCACCGACATCGACGCGGTGGAGGCGCACGGCACCGGCACGACGCTCGGTGACCCGATCGAGGCACAGGCGCTGCTGGCCGCCTACGGGCAGGACCGCGAGGGCAGGCCTTTGTGGCTCGGTTCGGTCAAGTCGAACATCGGCCACGCCCAGGCCGCGGCGGGGGTCGCAGGCGTGATCAAGATGGTGATGGCGATGCGGCACGGGGTGCTGCCGCCGAGCCTGCACGGCGACGCCCCGACCCGGCACGTCGACTGGACCGCGGGAGAGGTCTCGCTGCTCGCCGAAGCTGTGTCGTGGCCGGAGACCGGGCGACCCCGTCGCGCTGCGGTCTCGTCGTTCGGCATCAGCGGCACCAACGCGCACCTGATCCTCGAACAGCCACCCGACTTCCCGACGCCCGATCCCTCGCCGCGGTCGGCCTCGCCGCTGGCCTGGGTGATCTCCGGAAAGACCGGCGACGCGCTGCGGGCGCAGGCAGCTCGGCTGGCGGAGTTCCTCGACGACGCGGCAGATCCTCCCGATCCGGCCGACCTCGCCTACTCCCTGGCCACCACCCGATCCGGTTTCGCCCACCGCGCCGCGGTGATCGGCGAGACGCTCGCCGACCTGCGCGACGGCCTGGACCGCATCGTGGAGGGGCGACCTGGCGGCGACGTCATCGACGGGACCAGCGTCCGCGGCAAGACGGCCTTCATGTTCACAGGACAGGGCGCGCAACGGATCGGGATGGGCCGTGGCCTCTACGAGGCCTACCCGGTGTTCGCGGAGGCACTGGACGAGGTCTGTGCCGCACTCGACGAGCATGTGGAAGTCCCGGTGCGGGAGGTGATCTGGGACGACGCCGACGGCGGCGCCGCCAAGCTCGACAGCACCGAGTACACCCAGCCGGCCCTGTTCGCCATCGAGGTCGCGCTCTATCGGCTGCTGCGGGACTGGGGCATCACCCCGGACTACCTGATCGGCCATTCGATCGGAGAGATCACCGCGGCACACGTCGCGGGAGTGTTCAGTCTGCCCGACGCCGCCGCGCTGGTGGGCGAGCGGGGACGGTTGATGCAGTCGACGAAACCGGGCGCGATGATCGCCGTCCGTGCTGGGGCCGAGGACGTGCTCGCACGGATCGACGACCGGGTCGACCTGGCGGCCGTCAACGGTGCCGAATCGGTGGTGCTCGCGGGCGGTGAACGCGATCTGGACACCATCGCATCCGAATTGTCCGCCGCCGGCATGAAGACCACGAGCCTGCGGGTCGAGCGGGCCTTCCATTCCACCCTGATGGACCCCATCCTCGACGAGTTCGCCACCGTGGTGTCGAGGCTGACTCCGCAGCCGCCGAGTGTGCCGGTCATCTCCAACGTCACCGGTCGCGTCGCCACCGCCGAGGAACTCGTGTCCCCGGACTATTGGACGCAGCACATCCGGCAATCGGTGCGCTTCCACGACGGCATTCGCGCCCTCGACGAGCTCGGGGTCACCCGCCTCGTCGAAGTCGGTCCTGGCGCGACCCTGACCGCGCTCGCCGCGGAGGTCGTCCCGAACGCGATCGCAACGCTGCCAGGGCGCGGAGACGAGGCGCACGGCATCATCGCGGCGGTCGCGGCGGCATACGTGCAGGGCGTCCGCATCGACTGGGATCGGGTACTGCCCGGGCGCCGCCGGGTCGACCTGCCCACCTACGCGTTCCAGCGTCGTTCCTTCTGGCCGTCGACGTCGATGCGGAGCACCGGCGATCCGACGGAGCTTGGGCTCGGCGCGGCGGATCATCCGCTGCTCGGCGCGGCGGTGAGCCTCGAGGACGGCGCGCTGATGTTCACCGGACAGCTCTCCCTGCCGCGCGATTCGTGGCTCGTGCCGCCGCCGGTCGATGACGGTGAGGCGCCCTCGCCCGACGCTCCACACTCGGTCTCGAGTGCGGTGCTGGTCGAACTCACGCTGCACGCGGCCCACCACATCGGTCTCGACCACATCGACGAGCTCACGCTGCACCAGCCGCTGACCCTCCCGTCGCCGGGGCAGGCATCGATCAGGGTGCTCGTGTCGCCTATCGACGCAACCGGTGGTCGCACCGTCACCATCTCGTCGAACGCGGCCGAAACCGACAGCCCCGATGCCTGGGTCCGGAACGCCTCCGCGACGATCGACGACGTCGTGGGGCCCGCGGCGGCTGCCGCGCACCAGGTTCCTGACGACGCCGAGGCCGAGGTGCGCCTGGAGGAAGGCACCGACGCGACCGGCTACGGAATACATCCGGAGCTGTTGGAGGCCGCGATCGAGCCGATCCTCGGGTGGGACGGCTGGCCGGTGACGTGGTCGGGAATCCGCCTGCACACCGTCGGAGCGGAAGCGGTGTCGGTGCGGTCCGAGGCGAGCGAGGACGGGCGATATCGCCTCGCCCTCGCCGACCCCCGAGGCGAGCCGGTGCTGACCGTCGACGCTCTGCGGGTGGTGCCGAGGGCCGTCGACGCGGCGGGTGCGGGTGGCAGGTCGGCCCCGCCCTTGCACCGGCTGACCTGGATTCCGGTCGAGGACCCCTCGTCGGCGCCTGCACCGGGACCGGTGGTCGTCCTCGGCTCCTGGTGGCCGGGCGAGCGGGGCAACGGTTCGGCTCTACCGCACCATCCCGACCTGGCGGCGCTGCGAACCGCGATGGAGTCCGTCCCCGACGGCGGCGACCGGGTCCCCTGGACGGTGCTGGTCGGATGCGGAACCGGGGGCGAGCACGCTCCGGACGCGACCCACGAACTGTGCGCTCGGGTGTTGGACCTGTTGCAGGAGTGGCTGGACGACGACATCGTCGCCGACAGCAGGCTGGTGATCGTGACCCGCAACGCGATGGTCACCGACGACGGGCAGGACCGGGACGCGGGCGCCGATCTCGCGGCCGCGGCGGTGTGGGGACTCGTGGGGTCCGCACAGAACGAGAACCCGGACCGGTTCGTCCTGGTCGACCTCGACGACGCGGCGGATGCCGAAGCCGCGATCATGTCGGCATCGGCGAGCGGGGAACCCCAATTGGCGGCCAGGAGCGGCACTCTGCTCGCACCCCGATTGCGGCGGATGCCCGCCGTCGAGACATCGGCGCCGCTCGATCCGGACGGCACCGTTCTCGTCACCGGCGGCACCGGCACCCTGGGGTCGTTGGTGGCCCGGCATCTGGTCGCCGCGCACGGGGCGCGGCATCTGGTGCTGACCAGCAGGCGTGGACCCGACGCCGAGGGGTGCGACCGGTTGCGTCGCGAACTCGCCGATCTGGGTGCCGAGGTGAGCATCCTCGCCTGCGACACCTCCGATGAGTCGGCCGTCGCGGCGCTGCTGGCGGGGATACCGCGGGAGCACCCGCTGACCGCGGTGATCCACGTGGCAGGCGTGATCGACGACGCCACCCTCGGCTCGTTGACCCCCGAGCGTCTCGACGCGGTGCTGCGGCCGAAGGTCGACGCGGCCTGGCATCTGCACCGGTTGACCGCGACATCCGGGGTGCAGGCCTTCGTGCTGTTCTCCTCGCTCGCCGGCGTCCTCGGCGCGCCGGGACAGGCGAACTATGCGGCGGCGAACATGTACCTCGATGCCCTGGCCCGGCACCGCCACACCCTCGGTCTTCCCGGGGTGTCGATCGCGTGGGGCATGTGGGCACCGCCGAGCACCATGACCGACAGCCTCGGGGCAATCGATCTGGCCCGGGCGCGCCGCAGCGGCATGGTTCCGATGACCGCTCCCGACGGCCTGGCCCTCTTCGACAACGCGCTGGCCGCAGGCGTTCCGGCCGTGGCCGCCGCCCGGTTCGACCTCTCCGGGTCGGCCGCGCCCTACGTGCCCGCCCCACTGCGCGGCCTGATCCGGGAACCGCGCAGGCGTGCCGCGGGGTCGGGATCGGCCGGATCCAGCGGGTCCGAGCCGTCCGATTGGGCGCTGCGACTGGCGGACCTGTCGATTCCCGAACAGCGGCACCTGATGCTCGAACTGGTACGGGCAGGCGCCGCCACGGTGCTCGGCCACGACGCTGCGGACTCGGTCGACCCCGACCAGGCGTTCAAGGAACTCGGCTTCGACTCGCTCGCCGCCGTGGCGCTCCGCAACCACCTCGGTGCGGCAACGGGGCTGCGGTTGCCGCCCACCATGGTGTTCGATCACCCGAGCTCTCGTGCCGTCGCCGAGTTCCTGCGCGCGGAGCTCGTTCCGGATCCGGTGTCGGTGGCCTTCGCCGACATCGACAGGCTTCGCGCGACAATTGCCGAGCTCGGGGAGGACACCGAGGCCAGGGCGGCGCTCGCGCAGCGCCTGGCACACCTGTTGGCCGAGGTCGGCACGGGCCGTGGTGATAATGCCGACGCGGTCGACAAGATTCACGCGGCGACCAGCGAGGAAATCCTCGACCTGATCGATCGCGGCCTGTGAATCCGCGCCGGTGGGCGACACCGGCCCCCTTTTTCTCGTGCCCATGTTGGGGTGTAATGGACGCCCATGACCGTCGTCCACAGCTTTCCCGCCGTACTCGACGACCGCGCCGACACCCTGATCCTCGGGTCGATGCCGGGTATCCCGTCGTTGGCCGCGGGCATGTACTACGCGAATCCGCGCAACAGTTTCTGGCCGATCATGGGTGAGCTCTTCGACGCGGGCCCCCGGCAGACGTACGCGCAGCGGCTGCAGCGGCTCCAGGACGAGGGCATCGCGCTGTGGGACGTGTTGAAGCTGTGCAGGCGGGAGGGCAGCCTCGACTCGAGCATCGACCCTGATTCCGAGGTGGCCAACGACTTCGCGGCCCTGTTCGAGCGTCACCCCCGGATCGGCCGGGTCTTCTTCAACGGGGCCAAGGCCGAACAGGCGTACCGGCGCGCCGTCGTCGCGCGCGGCCTGCACCCGGAGTCGGTTGCCATGGCGCGGTTGCCGTCGACGAGTCCGGCGAACGCGGGCACCCCGGTGGCGGACAAGCTCGAGGCGTGGCGGGCGGTCGCCAGGTAGCTCGACGACGAGCGCGTCGCGGCCCGCCCGTCGGTACTGTTGTCCGGGTGGTGACGACTGAGAATCGATGGATGCGCCTGCGGCGGGATATCGCGGGAAACACCGCACTGAACCTGGCTTATCGGATCTGCGTCGGCGTCGTCGGCACGGTGGTTCTCGTCGTCGGCATCATCACCATTCCGTACCCCGGTCCTGGTTGGTTGATCGTGTTCGCCGGGCTCGGCATCCTCGCCTCGGAGTTCGCGTGGGCGCACCGCGTGCTCCGGTTCGCGCGGGAGCGCTACGACCGGTTCATGGCGTGGTTCGTCCGCCAGTCGGTCGCGGTGAAGGCGCTGTCTGCATTGCTGACGTGCGTCATCGTGATCGGAACCCTGTGGGTGCTGGGGACTCTCGGGCTGATCGCGGGTTGGGTGGGTATCGAGCACCCGCTCCTGGAGAGCCCGCTCTAGCCGTGGCGATGGATCCGGAACTCAGCGACGCCTACGAGCGAGCGGTCGCGGCGATCCCGTCGCTGCGGGACGCCACCGTACCCGCGCCGGGTGCGGTGGAACACCCGGGCAGCGTCCTGGTGGACCGCGACTGGCTGGCGGCCAGGGTCGTCGACACCGCGCGACGCTGGGCCTGCGAGGATCCCCGTGTCTCTGCCACGCTGTGGTGGTACTCGGCTAGCTCGACGCTGATGTCGGTGCCCGCCTCGATGTTGTTGACGACGGGCCTTGCGCCCGACCCGACCCTGGACGGGCTGACCTGTACGTTGCGGCCCGACGGGTACCTGGGGACCATTCGCTCCGAGGCCGGCATCCGCGACGACGAGGTACTGGCCGAGCGGCTCGGCACCGCGCTCGCCCCGATGATCGCCACGCTGAGCGGCCTCAGCGGTGCGGGCGTGCGCTCGCTGTGGGCCATCGCGACCGACTCGCTGGGCAACCGTGCGCTGGACGCCGGCACCGCGCTGGGCAGCCCGGTGCTCGGCAGCGCGCTGGCGGTGCGGTTGGCCGACCTGATCGGTGCCGAGATGCCTCGCCCCCGGTTCGTCGATGTCGCCCGCGGGGGACCGGTCGGAGCGGACCCGCGGGCCGTGCCTGCACCGGGTTCCCGGCGGGTGATCCGCAGGTCGTCCTGCTGCCTGATCTACGAGACGGAGCCCGATCCGGTCGCCGCCGAGGGCATCAAGTGCACCAGCTGCCCCCGTCAGCAGCCGTCGGTTCGTGCGGCGCGGCTCGGCGCGCTGCTCGGGTGACAGGTCCGTCCGATCCGCGTGCCGATAGCATGAGGGCTCACCGAGCTGCCGTCTTCGAGACGGCGCAGAACATCGAGGAGCACATCGCCGTGACCACGCCCGCATCCGCAGTCTCAGCCGCCCACGTCCGGGTGCCCGCGGGGACTACCGCCGGTACGGCGGTTCGGGAGGCGGGGCTCACCGGTAAGGGTGCGGACGCCATCGTCGTGGTCCGCGACGCGGAGGGCCAGCTCAAGGACCTGTCCTGGATCCCCGAGGAGGACGCACTGGTCGAGCCCGTCGCGGCCGACTCGGAGGACGGCCGCACCGTGATCCGGCATTCCGCCGCGCACGTGCTCGCCCAGGCCGTGCAGTCGGAGTTCCCGAACGCCAAGCTCGGCATCGGCCCGCCGATCAAGGACGGCTTCTACTACGACTTCCGGGTCGACGAGCCGTTCACCCCTGAGGACCTGACCCGCCTCGAGAAGAAGATGAAGCAGATCATCAAGGGCTCGCAACGCTTTTCGCGGCGCGTGGTCGAGAACATCGAGGACGCCCGCGTCGAGTTGGCCAACGAGCCGTTCAAGCTCGAACTGATCGACGACAAGTCGGGCATCGACGACCCCGAGGTGATGGAGGTCGGCGGCAACGAGCTGACCATCTACGACAACCTCGACCCGAGGACCGGCGAGAAGGTGTGGGGCGACCTGTGCCGCGGCCCGCACATCCCCACCACCAAGCACATCCCCGCCTTCAAGCTGACCCGCAGCTCGGCCGCGTACTGGCGCGGCGACCAGAACCGCGAGGACCTCCAGCGCATCTACGGCACCGCGTGGGAGTCGTCCGAGGCGCTCGACAAGCACATTGAACTGATCGCGGAGGCCGAGCGTCGTGACCACCGCAAGCTGGGTGCGGAGCTGGACCTGTTCAGCTTCCCCGACGAGCTCGGGTCCGGGCTGCCGGTGTTCCACCCCAGGGGCGGCATCATCCGCACCGAGATGGAGGACTACTCCCGCAAGCGCCACGTCGAGGAGGGGTACGAGTTCGTCAACACCCCGCACATCACGAAGGGGCACCTGTACGAGGTCTCGGGTCACCTCGATTGGTACCGCGACGGGATGTTCCCGGCGATGCACATCGACGAAGAGTTGAACGAGGACGGCACCGTGCGCAAGCCGGGCCAGGACTACTACCTCAAGCCGATGAACTGCCCGATGCACAACCTGATCTTCCGTTCCCGCGGGCGTTCGTACCGGGAGCTCCCGCTGCGACTGTTCGAGTTCGGCTCCGTCTACCGCTACGAGAAGTCGGGCGTCGTGCACGGCCTGACCCGCGTGCGGGGCATGACGCAGGACGACGCGCACATCTACTGCACCCGTGAGCAGATGCGCGACGAGCTGGCCACCACGCTGGACTTCGTGCTCGGTCTGCTCAAGGACTACGGCCTCGACGACTTCTACCTCGAACTGTCGACCAAGAACCCGGACAAGTTCGTCGGCGACGACGCGGTCTGGGAGGAGGCGACCAACACCCTCGCCGAGGTGGCCCAGGCGTCCGGGCTGACCCTGGTGCCGGACCCGGGCGGCGCCGCGTTCTACGGCCCGAAGATCTCGGTGCAGGTGCAGGATGCGTTGGGTCGTACCTGGCAGATGTCGACCATCCAGCTCGACTTCAATCTGCCGAACCTGTTCGACCTCGAGTACACCGGATCCGACGGCGCCAAGCACCAGCCGGTGATGATCCACCGTGCCCTGTTCGGTTCGATCGAGCGGTTCTTCGGTGTGCTCACCGAGCACTACGCGGGCGCATTCCCGGCATGGCTTGCGCCCGTGCAGGTCGTCGGCATCCCCGTCGCCGAGGCCTTCGAGGAGCACCTGTTCGACGTGGTGGCCAAGCTCAAGGCCGCCGGTGTGCGGGCCGAGGTGGACGTCAGCGACGACCGGATGCAGAAGAAGATCCGTAACCACACCACGCAGAAGGTGCCGTTCATGCTGCTCGCGGGCGAGCGGGACGTGGAGGCGGGCGCCGTCAGCTTCCGTTTCCGCGACGGCACCCAGATCAACGGCATCGCGGTGGCGGACGCCGTCGAGGCGATCACCGGATGGATCGCGCGGCGCGAGAACGCCTCGCCCACAGCCGAACTGCTCGGAGGCCTCGGATGAGCGACGAGGGCTCGGTCGTCGACACCGGCCCCGGCGATCCGGACCGGCTGCAGCGACTCTGGTCGCCGCACCGGATGTCCTACATCGCCGAGGCACCGAAGGTCACGACCCCGGGCGAGGGACCGTTCACCGACATCCCGAAGATGAGCGACGAGGAAGGGTTGATCGTC
This sequence comes from Rhodococcus sp. MTM3W5.2, assembly GCF_001984015.1. Lineage (NCBI taxonomy): Bacteria > Bacillati > Actinomycetota > Actinomycetes > Mycobacteriales > Nocardiaceae > Rhodococcus > Rhodococcus sp. MTM3W5.2. Next base: position 2,514,307 of record NZ_CP019572.1, read on the forward strand.
GCCCGCGGCGAGCACGTCTACGCGGTGCTCAACCTGTACCCCTACAACCCCGGCCACATGATGGTGGTGCCCTACCGTCGCGTCGCCGCGCTCGAGGACCTCACACCCGAAGAGTCGGCCGAGTTGATGGCGTTCACGCAGCAGGCGATCCGCGTGATCAAGCGGGTCTCGCGTCCGGACGGCTTCAACGTGGGGCTGAATCTGGGCGCCGCGGCGGGCGGTTCGCTGGCAGAGCACCTGCACCAGCACATCGTTCCGCGCTGGGGTGGCGACGCGAACTTCATCACCGTCGTCGGTGGGGCCAAGGTGATGCCCCAGCTCCTGCGCGAGACCAGGGCGCTGCTCTCGGCAGCCTGGAACGCGTGAGCCGTATCGCCTGCGTCATGGCAGGATCGTTGACGAGATCAACTCGAAATCGGGTCTCTTCCAGCACAGGAACGGGGGTCGACAGGTGCTGAGCGTTCTCGGGCGCGCCGCGGTGTCGAAGGTGATCGCGCCGGTGGGTAAGGCCTTGGTCGCGGTCGGGCTGTCCCCGGACGTCGTGACCGTGTTCGGCACGACCGCCAGTGTGGTGGCCGCGGTCACCCTGTTCCCTTCCGGGCACCTGTTCTGGGGTGCGATCGTGATCGCCGCGTTCGTCCTGTTCGACCTCGTGGACGGCGCGATGGCGCGGGAACGCGGCGGCGGAACCCGGTACGGGGCTGTGCTCGACGCGACCTGTGACCGGATCGCGGACGGTGCCATCTTCGCCGGCCTGGCCTGGTGGGCGGTGTACCACGAGAACAGCAGGTCGCTGCTGGTGGCGACCCTGATCTGCCTGGTCACCTCGCAGGTCATCTCGTACGCAAAGGCTCGCGCCGAGGCGAGCGGACTGTCCGCGGAGGGTGGCCTCATCGAACGGTCAGACCGTCTGGTGATCGTCCTCCTCGGCTCCGGCCTGACCGGCCTCGCGGGACACTTCGGCATCGACTGGCTCGAATGGGCCGTCTACGTGGCGATGTGGCTGCTGGCGGTGGCGAGCATCGTCACCGTGTTCCAGCGGGTGCTGCAGGTGCGCAACGCCCCGGGTGCCCGGGATCCGCTGCCGATGAAGACCGGCACCGCGGAGAGCGGAGAGGCGCCGACGACGTGAGCTGGACCGAACGGGTAAGCGACCTCGGCTACGCCGCCGGGTGGCGATTGGTCCGCGCGCTGCCGGAAGGGGCGGCGGAGTCGCTGTTCAACTGGGGTGCGGATCGGGCGGCCCGCCGCGGCGGCCCGGATCAACTGCGCCGCAACCTGGCACGGGTGCTCGGGGTACCCGCAGCGGAGGTGCCGGACGAGCTGATCCGGGACTCGTTGCGCTCCTATGCACGCTACTGGCGAGAGGCCTTCCGGCTCCCCGCCATGGATCAGCAGGAGCTTGGCGGGCGGCTCGATTCCCTGGTGCACGGTCAGGAACACCTGAACAAGGCGATGGCCGACGGCAAGGGCGTGGTGCTTGCCCTGCCGCACAGCGGCAACTGGGATATGGCGGGTGTGTGGGCCGTGCAGCACTGGGGCACGGTGACGACGGTCGCCGAGCGGCTCAAGCCGGAGTCGCTGTACCTGCGGTTTCTCGAGTACCGGGAGAGCCTCGGCTTCGAGATCTTCCCGCTCAGCGGCGGCGAGCGCCCGCCGTTCGAGCAGCTTGCCGAACGGCTGCGCGAGAACCGGCTGGTGTGTCTGCTGGGGGAGCGAGACCTCGCCAAACACGGTGTGCCCGTGACGTTCTTCGGCGAACCAACCCGGATGCCCGCCGGACCGGCCAAGCTCGCGATCGAGACCGGCGCCGCGCTGCTGCCGGTGCACTGCTACTTCGAGGGCGACGGCTGGGGTTTCCAGGTCGATCCGCCGGTGGACACCGCCGGTGGAGTGGCCGCGGCCACCCAGGCCCTCGCCGACCGCTTCGCCGCCAACATCGCGGACCACCCGGCCGACTGGCACATGCTCCAGCCGCTGTGGCTCGCCGACCTGTCCGAGGGCAGGCTGGCGCGGATGGAATCGCCATGAGGATTGGGATGGTCTGTCCCTATTCGTTCGACGTGCCGGGCGGGGTGCAGGCCCACGTCGTCGAGTTGGCGTCGGTGCTCATCGAGCGGGGACACAAGGTCAGCGTGCTGGCGCCCGCCTCGGAGGGCACCGAGCTCCCCGACTTCGTGGTCTCGGCAGGCCGGGCGGTCGCGATCCCGTACAACGGCTCGGTGGCCCGGTTGAGTTTCGGACCCGTCTCCTATGCCCGGGTCCGTCGGTGGATCGTCGACAACGATTTCGACGTACTGCACATCCACGAGCCGAACGCTCCGAGCCTCTCGATGCTGGCGATGAAGATCGCCGAGGGCCCGATCGTCGCGACCTTCCACACCTCGACCACGAAGTCGTTGGTGCTGAGCACCTTCCAGGGCGTGCTCGCGCCGTACCTGGAGAAGATCAGCGGCCGCATCGCCGTCTCCGAACTGGCGAGGCGCTGGCAGATGGAGTCGCTCGGCTCCGATGCCGTCGAGATCCCCAACGGCGTCGACGTGCCCGCGTTCGCGAACGCGGACCCGCTGCCCGGATACCCGCGCGCGGGGGGCACCGTGCTGTTCCTCGGTCGCTACGACGAGTCGCGCAAGGGCATGGCGGTGCTGCTCGAGGCGCTGCCGGAGCTCGTCGCCAAGCACCCCGACCTGGAGATCCTGGTCGTCGGCCGGGGGACGAGGACAGGCTGCGCAAGGACGCAGGCAGGTATGCCGGGCACCTGCGGCTGCTGGGGCAGGTCACCGACGCGGAGAAGGCCTCGGCCCTGCGCAGCGCGGACGTCTACTGCGCGCCGAATCTCGGCGGCGAGAGTTTCGGCATCGTGCTCGTGGAGGCGATGGCGGCTGGCACGGCGGTGGTGGCCAGTGAACTGGACGCTTTCCGTCGGGTGCTGCGCGACGGCACCGCCGGAATGCTGGTGCCGGTCGGCGATTCGGCCGCGCTGGCCACCGCGATCGATTCGGTGCTCAGTGACCCGGACCGCCGTCGCGCCCTGGTCGGCACGGCCACCGAGGTGGTGGCCGAGTACGACTGGCCGGTGGTCGCGGAGCAGATCCTGCGTGTCTACGAGACGGTGACTGTCGGCGGCAGTGGCGTCGGCGTGGAGGTCCGCTCGTGACCTTCTCCGCGACCTCGATCCTCATCCTCGCGCTGATCGCCGCGGTGATCATCGCGATCGGTGTGTGGGCGTACGGCACCGCCAACCGGCTCGACCGATTGCACGTGCGCTCCGACCTGTCCTGGCAGGCGCTCGACTCCTCGCTCGCGCGCAGGTCGGTGGTGGCCCGTGCGGTGGCCGCCGCGCTCACGACCGGTGGAGACGCCCCGGTGCCAGACGGAAAAGCCCTGGCGGCGTTGGCGATCAAGGCCGAGCGGGCCGATCGCGGACACCGCGAAACCGAGGAGAACGCGCTGTCCGTGGCGCTGGCATCGGTGCCTGCCGAGGCGCTGCCGCCCCAGCTGGTGGCGGAGCTGGCCGATGCGGAGGCGCGGGTGCTGATCGCCCGCCGCTTCCACAACGACGCGGTGCGCGACACCCTCGCGCTGCGGACCAGGCGACCGGTGCGCTGGCTGCACCTCGGCGGCACGGCCCCGCTGCCCACCTACTTCGAGATCGCCGAGCGCACCGCCCCGGTGGTGGGCGCCGGTCTGAACGTGGACGAGACGCGGACGTCCTCCCGCGTGGTACTGCTCGACGAGAAGGGTCGGGTGCTGTTGCTGCGCGGGCACGACCCTCAGGTGCCCGACGTCTACTTCTGGTTCACCATCGGCGGCGCCGTCGAGATGGGGGAGACCCTGCGGGCGGCCGCCGTCAGGGAGATCGCCGAGGAGACCGGGCTGTCGGTGGACGAGGCGGTGCTGCGGGGGCCGATGTGGCGCCGGGTCGCGGTGTTCCCCTACGACGGCGAGCTGATCCGTTCCGAGGAGCTGTTCTTCGCGTTGCAGACCACCGAGTTCACCCCGACGCGCAGCGGCTTCACCGACCTCGAACGGCGTGCGATCACCGGTCACCGCTGGTGCAGCCCGAGCGACATCCGGGAGATCGCCGCGACCGGCGAGGTGGTGTACCCGGAGGAGCTGCCGGACCTCCTGGAGGAGGCGAATGTCGTGGTCGCAAGGCTGGTCGAACCCGAGGTCCGATCGATTCGCTGACCGGCCGACCGGCAGAAACCCGCATCGTCCTAGAATTGAACGAGTTCCCCTGACAGGTCACTACCGATGGAGTATGCCGTGAGCACCCCTGATACCGCCCCGACCACCGGCACGGCCCGCGTCAAGCGCGGCATGGCCGAGATGCTCAAGGGCGGGGTCATCATGGACGTCGTCAATGCAGAGCAGGCGAAGATCGCCGAGGATGCGGGTGCGGTGGCGGTCATGGCCCTCGAGCGTGTGCCCGCGGACATCCGCGCGCAGGGCGGCGTGTCCCGGATGAGCGACCCGGACATGATCGACGGCATCATCTCTGCCGTGTCCATCCCGGTGATGGCCAAGGCCCGGATCGGCCACTTCGTGGAGGCTCAGATCCTGCAGTCCCTCGGCGTCGACTACATCGACGAGTCCGAGGTGCTGACCCCGGCGGACTACGCCAACCACATCGACAAGTGGAAGTTCACCGTGCCGTTCGTGTGCGGTGCCACCAACCTGGGTGAGGCGCTGCGTCGAATCACCGAGGGCGCGGCCATGATCCGCTCGAAGGGCGAGGCAGGCACGGGCGATGTCTCCAACGCGACCACGCACATGCGCACCATCCTCGGTGAGATCCGTCGTCTCGGTTCGCTGAGCGAGGACGAGCTGTACGTGGCGGCCAAGGAGCTGCAGGCGCCGTACGACCTGGTGGTCGAGGTGGCCAAGGAGGGCAAGCTCCCGGTCACCATGTTCACCGCGGGCGGCATCGCCACCCCGGCGGACGCGGCGATGATGATGCAGCTGGGCGCGGAGGGTGTGTTCGTCGGCTCCGGCATCTTCAAGTCCGGCAACCCGGCCGAGCGTGCCGCCGCGATCGTCAAGGCCACCACCTTCTTCGACGACCCGGACGTGCTGGCGAAGGTCTCCCGCGGTCTGGGTGAGGCGATGGTCGGCATCAACGTCGACGATCTGCCGGTCGCGCACCGCCTCGCCGAGCGCGGTTGGTGATCGGCGGCGCCTGACCGCATGAATTCTCGACGCGGCCCCGCATCCCTGATGCGGGGCCGCGTCGTTGCTAGCGTGAGCACCGGTCGAAAGGGGTACGCCATGTCGTCCATCGAAGAGATCCTGGAACTCGAACGGCTGGAGAAGGACATCTTCCGCGGCATCGTCGCGGATACGATGCTGACCCGGACGTTCGGCGGTCAGGTGGCCGGCCAGGCCCTGGTCTCCGCGGTCCGCACGGTCGACGAGCAGTACCGCGTGCACTCGCTGCACGGTTACTTCCTGCGGCCGGGGAACCCGACCATCCCCACCGTCTTCCTCGTCGACCGGATCCGGGACGGCCGATCGTTCTGCACCCGCCGGGTCACCGGGGTCCAGGACGGTCAGGCGATCTTCACCATGTCCGCCTCTTTCCACGTGGGCGACATCGGAATCGAGCACGAGGACGAGATGCCCCGGTCCCGAACCCGGAGGACCTGCCCGACACCTCGGAGATGATGAGCGAGGAACTGTCGTGGGAGTTCCGGGAGTGGGCCGACTGGGATCTGCGATTCGTGCCAGAGGACAAGGTGACTCGGCGCAGGGGCGTGCCCGCGCAGCAGCAGGTCTGGTTCCGGTACCGCCGCACGCTCCCCGAGGACCCCGTCTTCCACGTCTGCACCCTCGCCTACATGAGCGACATGACGTTGCTCGGTTCGGCGAAGGTGCCGCACCCCGACGAGGACATCCAGCAGGCCTCGCTCGACCATGCGCTGTGGTTCATGCGGCCCTTCCGTGCCGATGAGTGGCTGCTCTACGACCAGTCGTCACCGTCCGCGGGGTTCGGCCGGGCGCTGACCCAGGGCCGGATCTTCGATCGCAGCGGGAACCTGGTCGCGGCGGTGGTCCAGGAGGGGCTGACCCGGTTGCTGCGGGACTGATCGGCCCACCCGCAGTCGCACCCGACAGACGACGGCGTCGGTGTCGCGGCGCAGTGCCCGGTCCAGCTCGTCGCCGCGGTGGTTCGGCAGGATCCGTTGCCACCCGGAGCCCGGCTCCACCTGGGCGATCACCACGACCACCCGGCGGTCGGCGAGCCTGTCTGTGATGTGACGGGTCAAGGTCGGAGCGAGCCCGCCGTCGGAGCCGTCGAGCAGGAGCAGCCGGACGCCGGGGTGCCAGGCCTGCCATGCCTTGGTGAAGGCGCGGGGCGATTCGCCGCTCGGGCAGACCCGGACGGCGACGACGTCGGTGCCGATGGACAGGCCGGCGCAGATCGCCTCGCGGCTCAGCTCTGAGACCTCGGCCACCGGAACGAGGACGACGGTGCCCTGCGCGGCGGGCGCGGCGGGCACCTCGCCGAGGTGCAATCGATCGCCGATGGCCGCGTAGGCCGCCCGCACCCGCTCCATCAGGAACACGAGCAGGGGCGGGGCCAGCACGATGAGCCAGGCGCCCTCGGTGACCTTCATCGCGGTGGTGACGAGTGCCGCGATGGCGGTCAGGGTCGCGCCGAATCCGTTGAGGCAGGCGCGCCACCGCCAACCGGGGGCCCGGGTCAGCAGCCAGTGCCGGACGAGTCCGGCCTGGGCGATGGTGAACCCGACGAACACACCGATGGCGAACAGGGGCACGAGGGCGTTCATGCTGCCGCCGGAACCGATCAGCAGGGCGCCCGCGGTGACGCCGAGAGCCACCACGCCGTGCCGATACACCTCGCGAGGGGACCGCAGCGCGAACCGGTGGGGCAGGCAGTTGTCGTCGGCGAGCAGGCGCGCCAGCGTCGGCAGGCCGCCGTAGGAGGTGTTCGCGGCCAGCGCGAGCAGCACCACGGTGGCGAATTGCACGACGTAATAGCCGATCCCGTGTCCGAGTGACGCCTCGGTCAGCTGCGAGAGCACGGTGGTCCCCTCGACCGGGTGCAACGAGAACTTGCCGATGAGGACGGCGAGTCCGATCAGCATGGTGCCGAGCAGGATTCCGAGCGCGACCTCGGCTCGTTGCGCGTTCCTCACACGCGGCTCGCGGAAGCTGGGCACCGCGTTCGCGATGGCCTCTACGCCGGTGAGTGCGGCGCATCCGCTGGAGAAGGCCTTGAGCAGCAACAGGACCCCGACGGTCTGGACGTTGGCGGCGACGGCGGTGCCCGCGGAGACGCTGAGCGGTTCCGAACGCAGCAGCCCGGCGATGATCACGGTGAAGATGCCGAGCACGAAGACCGCGGTCGGGATCATGAATGCCCTGGCGCTGTCCGCGATCCCGCGCAGGTTCAGCGCCGTGATCCCGACCAGGATGGCCAGGCATATCCAGACGGTGTGGGGGAGCAGGGCCGGAAACGCGGAGGTGAGTGCGGCGACGCCCGCGGCGATGGAGACCGCGACGTTGAGTATGTAGTCGATCACAAGAGAGGCCGCCGCGACGAGCCCGGTGCGGTGTCCCAGCCGGGCCCTGGCGACGGCGTACGCGCCGCCACCGTTCGGGAAGGCTGCGATGAGTTGGCGGTACGACGCGACGAGCACCGCGAGCAGCGCGGCGATCGCGAAGGTGACGGGCAGCGTGTAGCCCAGCCCGGTGCCGCCCGCGACCGCGAGGACGAGAACGATCGCCTCGGGGCCATAGGACACCGACGCCATGGCGTCGAGGGAGAGTCCGGCCAGGCCGGTGGAGACCGAGAGCTTGTGTCGATCGGTCTTTCGCTTGGGGCGTCCGGTGCGGGGTGCCCGGATCAGCAGTGCGGTGGTCACCGAGCGAGTTTGGTCCCGGATCGCGTGTGTACCAGCGGTCTTGATGGTTCTCTGATGCCCTCGGCCGCGCTCTTGATGCGGCGTGGACGCCGCTGGGGAGTCAACCGTGCACCATGCTGCTGCGGGTGAACGGCGCGGCGAGGGTGGGAGCGAGATGCCTGCGATTGATCGTCAACGCGACCAGCGCCACGACGGCATAGACACCGCACAGGATCATCCGCCCTTGAGTCGAGGTGATCGGGAACTGGATGACGAACAGCGCCAGCAGTGCCCAGGCGGACCCGCGGCCGAATCGCATGGCGAGGATCAGGGCGACACCCATCATCGTCTGGGTGGCGGTCAGCAGCATCTCCTCGACCTGGCGCGCGTCGAGCATCAGGGCGGTGCCGCCGCCGCCGGCGAGATGGGCCAGCGGCAGTGATCCCACCAGCAGGGTCCACTGATTGACCTTCGACGAGATCAGCATCGCGATCGCCGCCGTGCCCTTGCCCCGTGCGGCGAAGAGGATCGCGATGATGAACTCGGGCGCCTCGGAGGCGAGTGGGGCGAGCCACTGCACGAGAAGGAACTGATCCACGCCGAGCTCGGCGCCTGCGTTGACGAGGCTGTTCGCGAAGGGTTCCGCGCAGGCGACGATGACCGCGGCCGCCACGACGAGCATCGCGATCAACGTCGTGCGGCGCGCCCGGTCCGGCAATGCGCCGATCGCGGCGGCGGTACCGATCAGGTCGGGCTCCTCGACCTGGCCGCCGGACAGTCGGTAGAGGTAGAAGCTGAACCAGCCGAGCAGGGCGACACCGAATACGAGGTGGATCTGACCCGTCGCCGGGATGACGAACGCCGCGACGCCCGCAATGAGGAGGAACCCGAGCTCGACGCGATTGCCGGACTCGAGGGCCAACGCCGAGACCGGTTTGCCGGTGAGCTTCTTCGCGACCGCGATCGAGATCAGCACCACCAGGGGCCAGCCGATGCCCATCAGCAGCCTGTTCGAGCCGGTCATGTTGGCCGCCGCGTACTGCACGTAGGTGGAGTCGTGTCCGGAGGTGTAGGCGTAGTAGAGATCGACTGCGTACTCGGGGAGTACCGCGATCAGGGCGAGGACCGCGATCGCCAGGCCGCCGGAGACGTCGATCTGTGCGGCCTCGGCGGCCCAGGCGAGCAGGAAGCTCGCCGCGACGACCGCGGCCCCGTAGATCAGCAGCGCCACTATCGGATTCGGGTGCATGCCCGAGAGTCGGACGACGAGCGCGGGAAGAATGAACACCGCGGTGATTCCCAGTGATCGCGGCAATGTGCCGCGGTAGGTCGGAGTATCGGGTGCATCCAATGTTGCCGAATTCGGTGAAATTGGTCTCAGGCCTTCGGGTCAACGGCCGCAGACTCGCCAAATACTGAAAGGGAGAGTCTTCGGCCAACGGTGGTGTTGGTCCGAAGGTCTCGCTCGCCGAACAGCTTTCGCGCATGCCGCCCGGTGGATGACCGGGCGCCATCTGGCGCCAGCATGTCGACCATCCGCCTCTGCCCGACCGCGTCGGGATATTCAGAGTGAACTACTCCCCTTCGCTTTCGAATGCTAGCGGTGTTCTTTTGGGAAGCAAATTCGTCGTATCTGCTCAATTCATTATTCGGTTGCGCCATTCCGATTAGTTTGGCCGCCCGCAATGGCGTCGGTGTGCCGGTGAGGTTCACATGTTGTGTCGGCCTGGGACTGGTCTTCGGCGTGGTGGCCCACGAGATCCCGAAGAATTTCGGACGGCGATGTCGAGAATCCGTGACTGGCGTCGTCCTTGCTCTGAGTGCGACCAGAATGGGTTGCACCGGAACCGAGGAGAAACACGATGGCCAAGTACCTGCTTCTCAAGCACTACCGTGGCGCCCCGGCTGCGGTCAACGACGTGCCCATGGACCAGTGGACGCCCGAGGAGATCTCGGCCCACATGCAGTACATGCAGGACTTCGCGGACCGGCTCGAGGGGACCGGGGAATTCGTCGACGGTCAGGCGCTCGCCCCTGCGGGCACGTTCGTCCGGTACGACGGCGAGGGTCGCCCGCCGGTCACCGACGGCCCGTTCGCCGAGACCAAGGACCTGATCGCCGGCTGGATGGTGATCGACGTCGACAGCTACGAGCGCGCCATCGAACTGGCAGGGGAGCTGTCGGCCGCACCAGGGGCGGATGGCAAGCCGATCCACGAGTGGCTCGAGGTGCGTCCGTTCCTGACCGCGCCGCCCACCATCACGGAATGACCTTTCCGGTGGACGAGGTCCTGATCCGGAGCCTCACACCGCACGTCCTCGGGATCCTCGTCCGCCGCGGAGCAGATTTCGCGGCGGCCGAGGATGCCGTGCAGGACGCGCTGGTCGAGGCGGTCCGTGTGTGGCCCGCCGACCCGCCGCGGGACCCGAAGGGTTGGCTGGTCGCGGTGGCCTGGCGCAAGTTCCTCGACGCGACGAAGGCGAACGTGGCCCGGCGCAGGCGTGAGGACGTTGTGGACGCGGAGCGAGGCTTGCCGAGCGACCATGACGTGGAACCGGCACCCGATCCCGCGCCGGCGGTGGATGACACGCTCCAGCTCTACTTCCTGTGCGCTCACCCGGCGCTGACGCCGTCGTCCGCGGTCGCGCTCACGCTGCGTGCCGTAGGCGGGCTGACCACCCGCCAGATCGCCCAGGCCTATCTGGTGCCCGAGGCGACCATGGCGCAGCGCATCAGCCGGGCCAAGCGCACCGTCTCCGGCGTGCGGTTCGACCAGCCCGGCGACGTCGCCACCGTGCTGCGCGTCCTCTACCTGGTCTTCAACGAGGGCTACTCCGGCGACGTCGACCTCGCCGCCGAGGCCATCCGGCTCACCCGGCAACTCGCGGCCGCCGTCGACCACCCCGAGGTGGCCGGGCTGCTCGCCCTGATGCTGCTCCACCACGCCCGACGCGCCGCCAGGACCGCGCCCGACGGCAGCCTGGTGCCGCTCGCCGAGCAGGATCGCGGCACGTGGGACACCGAGTCGATCGCCGAGGGCGTCGTGATCCTGCAGACGGCCCTCGCCCGCGACCGGCTCGGCGAGTTCCAGGCGCAGGCCGCCATCGCGGCACTCCACGCCGATGCGCTCACCGCCGAAGAGACCGACTGGGTGCAGATCGTCGAGTGGTACGACGAGCTCGAGCTCCTGACCGACAGCCCGGTCGTCCGGCTCAATCGCGCGGTGGCCGTCGGTGAGGCCGACGGACCGCGCGCCGGCCTGGCGGCGCTTGCGTCGCTGGACGACTCGCTGCCGCGCCACACGGCGGTGGCGGCGTACCTCCACGAGCGGGACGGCGACCTGGCGGTGGCGGCACGGCTGTACGCCGAGGCGGCACTGAAGGCGCCCAACCTCGCCGAGCGCGAGCACCTGACGCGCCAGGCTGCCCGGCTCAATGCACGTCGTGGGTAACGTCGGCGTCGATTGCGACGAAGTGGACATCGCGAGACGTGCTCGCGGTCGGGGGTATCTGTGGGCAGGCGTGGCGGGGGAGTCGGCGTCGATGTCGTGGTGGTCGGGGCGGTCGTTGCCGTGGGCGTTGTGGTGGCCGGGCTGCTGAACGACGTTGGCGGTGGGGAGTATTCGGCGCAGATCCCCGGGTGCGATGTCGTCGTACCGCCGTCAGAGGTCAGGCGCATCAACTTTGCAGCTGTCGGCACGTCGGCCGGCTACGACAACGCGAACTATCCGTGGTTCTCTGGCCCCAAGGCCACCGCGATGTCGGACGCGCTGAAGGATGCACTGCCACCTGGCGTGGAGGTCGAATTCGGTACTCCGGCGGACTCGCTTCTCTTCGAGCCGATTCTGGACTGGCACCGGCCGGACTCAGCTGGCGCGGTGGACGGACTCAGCGGTTGGACCAAGGCGGAAGGCACGTTGATCCGGGGTGCAACATACAGTTCGCTCTCCGTCGAGGTTCGTCATTCAGACGAACCAGTGCCGTCTTGTATTGCCGGACATCTCGACCGCCGGGTGAAACGCGCTGACGGAACGATCGTCGACTCCCGGGAACAGTGGGTCGAATTCGGCGGAATCGGCAACCAGGCCAGAACAGTCACGGCATACCTCACCGATGGCACGACGATCCAAGCACTATCCGGATTCGTGATGCGGGATGGAGATGCCGAGAAGGCTTACAGCGGAAGGGTTCCGTTGGGCATTGACGAGCTCACCGCACTGGTGACGGCGCCTGGTTTGCGTGTGACGGCACCAGTTCCGGAGGGGATGTCAGCACCACCGGAGGGCTGCTCGGCGGCCGCAAGTGGGGACGGCCCGGAAATCGACCGGAAGACCATCGACCGCCTCAATCGCTCGCTCGATGACCAATGGCAAACCGAACTCGCGGGTATCGCCACTCTCGATCGCCCTATTGGATCATTGCAACTGTCGGATTTCGACAACCTGGGCGCGTGCGAAGTGCTGACGGCGGATGTTGCAGGCTCCACGAGTCGCATGGACATTTCGATCACGGGTGGGGTGGCGTTGCCGACCGAGGTTGACGCTCCCGATCGGATTGTCGATGGACTGCGGAGGTCAGCCAGGGTCTTACCGGATGGATCGGTGGTCCAGCGAGTGGAGAAGTTCCCCTCGCCTGCGCCGACAAATCCGGGCGACATGCCCAGTCTTGATGAGGTTCGGTCGGTGACCGTGATCCGGCCCTCCGGCACCCAGGTTTCGGTGTCATCGTCCGCTCAACCACCGGCCGTTCAGCTGACCCTCGACCAGCTCGAAGCGATCGCGACTACTCCGGGGTTGGAGTTGTAGCTTCTCCTGGTTCGTGTCGGTGGCCGAGCGTAGACTCGTACACATGTTCGATACCGGGGGGTTTCGAGGTTGCGCCGCAGGTGAGGGTGCCCGCGCGGACGCGCGTCCGGTGGATTTCGATGATGGTGCGGCGGCGTTGTCGGCGTTGCGGGAGTACGGGCGGGCGGAGAACGCCGCGGCGGCGCACAAGGTGTTGACGGCGGCGGCGTTCGCGCGGCGGCAGTTCGCGCACGAGGTGGATTTGTTCGGTGAGGAGTTCGCCTATCGGGCGGGGCGGTCGGCGGAGATGGAGACCTCGCTGGCGTTGGGGGTGAGTGCGTTCACCGCGGAACGGTATGTGGCGGTGGGTAATGCGTTGGATCTGCGGTTGCCGTTGATTCGTGCGGTGTTCGTGTCGGGGCTGGTGGACTTTCTGAGGGTGTTCGCGATCGTCGACGCGACGGCGGAGATTTCCGATGCCACCCTCGCCAGGATGGAGGGGCACCTCGCAGATGCCGCCCTGTATCTGACGCCGAAGAAGTTGGTGGCGGAGGTGATGCGTGAGCTGATCCGCATCAATCCGGCCGAGGCGGAAGAACTGCGGAGGCGGCGGGAGCGGCACTCTCGGCGTGTGTCGGTGACCGCGGACCTGCACGGCATGGCCCAGGTTTACGCCACCCTCACTGCGGCGGAGGGCCGCACCCTCGATTCGCTCGTCCAGGAGATGGCGGGCACGGTCTGCCGGGAGGACCCCCGCACCGTCGACAACCTGCGCACAGATGCGTTCATGGCGCTGGTGCACGGCGAGACCTACCTGCACTGCCGGTGTGGGCGCGAGGACTGCCCGACCGCGCACCTACCCCGACCCGAACGACCGAAGCCCGAGGTGCACATCCATATCGATTTGGAGAGCCTGCTTCGGCTGGCCGATCGCCCGGGTCATCTGGAGGGTCACGGGCCGATCGATCCGGAGCTGGCTCGGTTGCTCGCCGGGGATGCGACGTGGCAAGCGGTGATCACCGATGCCAGGCGAATCCAGGCGGAACGAAATGCCGCGGTCGGCGATGACGGCGAGACCGAGAACGAAATCGAGTCGGCCGAGCCGAAAGGCGGTGAGCCGCCACACGGATTGCAGGCCGGCGGTGCTCCATCCGCCCGTGAGAGCGACACATCGCCACGAGAAACGAAGCACGGCAACGGTTCAGGGGACACCTCTGTGCCCATCCGTTACCGGCTTCGGCGCCGCCCCGCTGGACAGCTACCTCCACCGTCTGTCGTGCGCCCACGGTCTGGCACCAGCCCTCAAGAGCCGCGGATCACCGACATCCTCGACGCGGTCACCGCCAACCCGACCCTGCTCGACGGCCAATACCCGGACGGGCACGGCGGATACGACCACCCACCCCGCGGCGCCCTGACCTACCGACCCAGCAACGCCGTCCGCGCCGCGGTCTTCGACAAATACGACACCTGCACCTTCCCCGGCTGCACCGTCAAAGCCCGGGACTGCCAGTTCGACCACATCGTCGAATTCGACCCAAACAACCCCCTCGCCGGCGGGTGGACCGTCGAGAGCAACGGCGAACCCGCCTGCACCCGCCACCACCAAGCCAAGACAGACCGCCTCTTCCGCGTCGTCCGCCTCGACGGCGACGTCATCGCCTGGATCGGCGCACACGGCACCATCGGCATCACCCTGCCGCTCCCGGTCGAACAACGACCCAGCGCCCGCACCACAACACCCACACCCCGACCGATCCAGAAACCGACACCCGCACCACCGACACCAGAACCACCCGACCTCGGGATCTACGAACCGACCTGGTGGGAAACCCACATGCGGCCCACGGACCTACCCCCGACGCTCCCGCAGCTCGCCACCATCACCGACCCCGGCCACCTCGCCCGATGCGCACAACTCCGCGCCCACCACGCCGAACACCTCGCGATCCTGGGCGAACGCCACCGCCACCAGCCCCCACCGTTCTGACCATCCGTATCCTCGACCTGTGCAGACGAGACGAATTCTGGAACTGACCCTCGGTGCGGCGGCACTGATCGCGGTCGTCGCGGCCGTGGTGGTGTCGATCGGATCGACACCCGAGACCGCGCAGGCCGACAGCGTGGACGACACGCTCACCGTCACCGGGACCGTCTCGTACCGCGAGCGGATCGCCTTCCCCGAGAACGCCGTCGTGACCGTGCGCCTCGAGGACATCTCGCTGGCAGACGCTCCGGCGACCCTGCTCGCCGAGCAGCGCATCGAGGACGCAACCGGCGTGCCGGTGCCGTTCGAGCTCGCCGCCTATCGCGACGCCATCGACCCAAGGGCGCGACTCGCCGTCCGCGCGCAGATCGAGGTCGACGGCGCGCTGCGCTGGACCACCGACACCGTCCACCCGATCCCGGTCGAGGGTGACGTCCCGGCACAGGAGCTCATCCTCGTGGCGGTCCCGCAGTGAGCGTCGACATGATCGAGCGGAAATCGGCCACCATGACACCCACCATCGGCGT
This sequence comes from Rhodococcus sp. MTM3W5.2, assembly GCF_001984015.1. NCBI lineage: Bacteria > Bacillati > Actinomycetota > Actinomycetes > Mycobacteriales > Nocardiaceae > Rhodococcus > Rhodococcus sp. MTM3W5.2. The sequence goes on from NZ_CP019572.1 coordinate 2,529,475, forward strand.
GCTGGCGCTGCAGGGAGATGTGCGCGAACACCTTGCGGCGCTGGAGGCCTCGGGTGCCCGCGGCATCGGCGTGCGCCGGGTCTCGGAGCTCGAAGCGGTGGACGGCCTCGTCATCCCCGGCGGGGAGTCCACCACCATGAGCCGTCTGCTCACGGTGTTCGAACTGCTCGAACCGCTGCGTGCCCGGCTGCGCGACGGTATGCCGGCATACGGCTCCTGCGCGGGCATGATCCTGCTGGCGGGCGAGGTGCTCGACACCCGCCCGGATGCCCAGTGCCTGAGCGGAATCGACATCACCGTGCGGCGCAACGCCTTCGGTCGTCAGGTCGACTCCTTCGAGGAGGACCTCGACTTCGCGGGTATCGAGGGCGCCCCGATGCGAGCAGTCTTCATCCGCGCGCCCTGGGTGGAGCGGGTCGGCCCGGGCGTCGAGGTGCTGGCCACGGTCCCCGAGGGCCCGGCCGCCGGACGGGTCGTCGCGGTCCGTCAGGGCAACGTTCTCGCGACCTCATTTCACCCCGAGGTGACCGGCGACAGGCGCGTCCATCAGCTGTTTGTCGACATGGTGCGGGAAGTCGCGGTGGCCCGCGCGTAAACTGGCGCTACTGTGTGCTCCCCGCTGCAGCGTGCTCCGCTGTCGCGTGCGCATCTACGAACGGGAAGAGGGAACTACGCATGAGCGGCCACTCCAAATGGGCCACCACCAAGCACAAGAAGGCTGCGATCGACGCCAAGCGCGGCAAATCCTTCGCGAAGCTGATCAAGAACATCGAGGTGGCGGCGCGGACCGGTGGTGGTGACCCAGCGGGTAACCCGACCCTGTACGACGCCATCCAGAAGGCGAAGAAGACGTCCGTCCCCAACGACAACATCGAGCGCGCCCGCAAGCGCGGCGCGGGCGAAGAGGCGGGCGGCGCCGACTGGCAGACCATCATGTACGAGGGCTACGGCCCCAACGGTGTGGCGCTGCTCGTCGAGTGTCTGACCGACAACCGCAACCGCGCGGCGGGCGAGGTTCGGACCGCGATGACGCGCAACGGCGGCAACCTCGCCGATCCGGGTTCGGTTGCGTACCTGTTCACCCGCAAGGGCGTCGTGGTGCTCGAGAAGAACGGTCGCTCCGAGGACGAGATCCTCGAGGTGGTGCTCGAAGCCGGAGCCGAGGAGATCAACGACCTCGGCGATACCTTCGAGATCGTGTCCGAGGCGGGCGACCTGATCGGAGTGCGGACCGCACTGGTGGACGCCGGCATCGACTACGAGTCGGCCGACCCCGACTTCCGCGCCTCCGTCGAGGTGCCGGTGGACGTGGACGGCGCTCGCAAGGTGTTCAAGCTCGTCGACGCGCTCGAGGAGTCCGACGACGTGCAGAACGTGTACACGAACGTCGACCTGTCCGACGAGGTGCTCGCTCAGCTCGAGGACTGACCCCCGCTCGATCATCGGGCCGGACCACGCTGGTCCGGCCCGATGTTTGTCTTCGACCGCGTGTTGGTCGGCCAGCGTGTCGGCAGATCCACCTATACTCTCGAACAGCTGTTCGTAGTGGTGAGAGGTGATCGCGTGCGCGTGTTCGGGGTGGATCCAGGCCTGACCCGATGCGGGTTCGGGGTGGTCGACTCGGGTCGCGGCCGCACGGTGGCCCCGGTGGCCGTCGACGTCATCCGGACGCCGCCGGAGATGGACTTGTCGCAGCGATTGCTGCGGATCTCGAACGCGGCCGAGGAATGGCTGGACCTCTATCAGCCGACCGTCGTCGCCGTCGAGCGTGTCTTCTCGCAGAACAACGTGCGCACCGCGATGGGCACGGCCCAGGCCGGTGGCGTCGTCGCGCTCGCCGCGGCCCGGCGCGGGATCGACGTCTGCTTCCACACCCCGAGCCAGGTGAAATCGGCGGTCGCGGGCAACGGTGCCGCGGACAAGAAGCAGGTCACCGCGATGGTGACGAAGATCCTCGGGCTGGCGGTCGCGCCGAAGCCAGCCGACGCCGCCGACGCGCTCGCGCTGGCGATCTGTCATTGCTGGCGCGCCCCGATGCTGTCGCGGATGGCGCAGGCGGAGCAGGCCGCCGCCGAGCAGAAGCGGCGATACGAGGCCAGACTCGCGGAACTGAACAAGACCCGGCTCAAGAAGGCAGGTACCCCATGATCGCGTCCATTCGCGGCGAGGTGCTCGAGATCGCGCTCGATCACGTGGTGCTCGAGGCGGCGGGGGTCGGCTACCGGCTCAACGCCACCCCGGCCACGCTCGGCACCCTCCAGCGCGGAACCGAGGTCCGGCTCGTCACCGCGATGATCGTCCGCGAGGACTCGATGACCCTGTACGGGTTCCACGACATCGAATCGCGGGATCTGTTCGGCCTGCTGCAGACGGTGTCCGGGGTGGGCCCGCGGCTGGCGATGGCGACGCTGGCCGTCCTCGAGCCGGAGGCGCTGCGCAAGGCGCTCGCCGAGGGCAACGTCACCGCGCTGACCCGGGTGCCCGGCATCGGCAAGCGTGGCGCCGAGCGGATGGTCGTCGAGCTCCGGGACAAGGTGGAGGCCGTCGCCGTCACGTCCGACCCCGGCGCGCCCGCGGTGGTGCCGGGTCTGGTCCGCGAGCAGATCGTCGAGGCCCTGGTCGGCCTCGGCTTCCCGGCGAAGTCCGCCGAGCAGGCCACCGACACCGTGCTGGCCGCGGACCCGGACGCGAGCACGTCGACGGCCCTGCGCTCGGCGCTGTCCCTGCTGGGTAAGACCCGGTGACCGAGGACATGGAGGACCCGGCCGGGCTGGAATCGTCGGTCACCGCGAATTTCGTCGCCGCCGACAGCGAGATCGAGGCCAGTCTCCGGCCGACCAGCCTGACCGACTTCATCGGCCAGCCGCGGGTGCGTGAGCAGCTCCAGCTCGTGCTGACCGGCGCCAAGCTCCGCGGCGGCACACCCGACCACATCCTGATGTCGGGTCCCCCGGTCTCGGCAAGACCAGCATGGCGATGATCATCGCCTCGGAACTGGGCACCTCGCTTCGGCTCACCTCCGGTCCGGCGCTCGAGCGGGCAGGCGACCTCGCCGCCATGCTGAGCAACCTCGTCGAGGGCGACGTGCTCTTCATCGACGAGATCCACCGGATCGCGCGGCCGGCCGAGGAGATGCTCTACCTGGCCATGGAGGACTTCCGGGTGGACGTCGTCGTCGGCAAGGGACCGGGCGCGACCTCGATCCCGCTGGAGGTCGCGCCGTTCACCCTGGTCGGCGCCACCACCCGCTCCGGCGCACTGACCGGGCCGCTGCGCGACCGGTTCGGTTTCACCGCCCACATGGACTTCTACGATCCGCCGGAGTTGCAGCGGATCCTGCTGCGGTCCGCGGGCATCCTCGGCGTCGAACTGGGGGAGGAGGCCAGCGCCGAGATCGCGGGTCGCTCCCGTGGCACGCCGCGCATCGCGAACCGGCTGCTGCGCCGGGTGCGGGACTACGCCGACGTGCGGGCCGACGGCGTGATCACCCGCGACATCGCCAGGGCGGCGCTCGCGGTGTACGACGTCGACCAGCTCGGCCTGGACCGTCTCGACCGGTCGGTGCTCAGCGCTCTGGTGCGCAGCTTCGGCGGTGGCCCCGTCGGCGTGTCGACCCTCGCCGTCGCGGTCGGGGAGGAGCCGGGCACCGTGGAGGAGGTCTGCGAGCCGTTTCTCGTGCGTGCGGGGATGATCGCACGGACACCGCGGGGTCGGGTGGCGACCGCAGCGGCATGGGAACAGCTCGGTCTGACGCCGCCGCCGGAGGCCGCGGCGGGCGGCATCGACGTGCGTGTCAACGAACCGCCGCAAGGTCTGTTTGACTAGTGGCACACTGGAGTACTGCGCCGGTCTGTTCCGGATTGTGCGCGTCGACGACCCTCGAGGACTGAACTCAACGATGGAACTGCTGTTTCCGCTCCTGATTCTCGCCCTGCTCGTGCCCATGTTCCTGGGCATCCGCCGCCAGAAGAAGGAGATGGCGAAGACTGCGGAACTGCAGGACTCGCTCAACGTCGGTGACCGCGTGCTCACCACCTCCGGGCTGCATGCGACCGTGGTCGAGCTCGGTGAGGGCACCGTCGACCTCGAGGTCGCGCCCGGAATCGTCACCACCTGGTCGCGGATGGTGATCCGTGAACTCCTCGTCGAGGACGACGAGGAGTTCGAGGAGGAGGACATCGACGAGATCGTCGATGACGCCCCCGCCGATGAGACCCCCGTGGTCGAGAAGGCCCCCGTCGAGGAGACCCCCGAGGAGACCAAGCGTCGCCTGGACACCGAATGAGTTGAGTTTCGGACCGCTGCCGAGTGATCCTGCTCGGCAGCGGTCGCGTGTAGGGCCTCGAACCCGACCATCGCACGACACACGTACTAGGAGAACTACGGATCGTGGCACCTTCGACTGGAGCCGTACGACCAGCACGCTCGCTCGTGATCTTCGGGCTGATCGTCGCTGCGCTGTACGCGCTCGTCTTCTTCACCGGGGACAAGTCCCCGACGCCGAAGCTCGGCATCGACCTGCAGGGCGGCACCCGTGTCACCCTGACCGCGCGCACCCCGGACGGCAGTAAGCCCAGCCAGGACAGCCTTCGTCGCGCGCAGGAGATCATCGAGACCCGTGTCAACGGGCTCGGCGTCTCCGGCTCCGAGGTGGTCATCGACGGCGACAACCTGGTGATCACGGTCCCCGGCGACGACAGCTCGCAGGCCCGCACGCTCGGCCAGACGGCGCGGCTGTACATCCGTCCCGTGCAGAGCTCGGCCGTGTCCTCGAACGCGCAGGCTCAGGCCCCGAAGGCCGAGACCCCGGCCCCGGCGCCCGCGCCGCAGAACCGGCCCTTCCCGGCGCAGGAACCGGGCACCCCGGCTCCGCCGACCGAGACCCCAGCACCCCCGCGGAGCAGGGCGCGGCATCGGCCGACGATCAGGCGGCCGCGGAGATCGCCGAGGCGAAGAAGACCAGGCAGAGCACGGACCCGGCGGTGCAGCAGCAGGCGATGGCGACGCTCGACTGCAACGCCAGTGACCCGCTGCAGGGCAACGACGATCCGGCGCTGCCGCTGGTGGCCTGCTCGACGGACGGCACCACGGTCTATCTCCTCGGGCCGAGCATCATCGACGGCCAGGAGATCGCGGACGCGTCCTCTGCCTTCAACTCGCAGCAGTCCCGCAACGAGGTGTCGCTGACCTTCAAGTCGAGCGGAAGCACCACCTGGGCGCAGTTCACCGCCGCGAACATCGGCAAGCAGGCCGCGTTCACACTCGACTCCAAGGTCGTCAGCGCGCCGGTCGTCCAGGGCGCGACCCCGCGGGCAGCGCCACCTCGATCACCGGTGACTTCACGTCGGCGTCGGCGAAGGAACTCGCGAACACCCTGAAGTACGGCTCACTGCCGCTCTCCTTCCAGGCATCCGAGGCCGAGACCGTCTCCGCGACCCTGGGTCTCGCCTCCCTCCAGGCGGGCCTCATCGCGGGCGCCATCGGCCTCGCGCTGGTGCTGCTCTACTGCCTCATCTACTACCGGATGCTGGGCGTGCTGACCGCACTCTCACTGGTGCTGTCCGGTGTGATGGTCTACGCGATCATGGTGCTGCTCGGCCGGTACATCGGCTTCACCCTCGACCTCGCGGGCATCGCCGGTCTGATCATCGGTATCGGCATGACGGCCGACTCGTTCGTCGTGTACTTCGAACGCATCAAGGACGAGATCAGGGAGGGCCGCAGCTTCCGCTCGGCTGTGCCGCGCGGTTGGGCGAGGGCTCGCCGGACCATCCTGTCCGGAAACGCGGTGAGCTTCATCGCGGCCGCCGTGCTGTACGTCCTCGCGGTCGGCCAGGTGCGCGGCTTCGCGTTCACCCTCGGCCTGACCACCATCCTCGACGTCGTCGTCGTGTTCCTGGTGACCCATCCGCTGGTCCACCTGGCATCGAAGTCGGACTTCTGGTCGAAGCCGAGCATCAACGGTCTCGGAGCGGTGCAGCAGGTCGCCCGTGAACGCAAGACCGCGGCGTCCGCGCGCACCAGCGTCGGCGCGCAGGCGAAGGAGGCCTGACTGTGACCACATCTGAAGATCTATCGTTGTCCGATTCCTCGGCCGACCAGGCGAAACTGCCCAGGCACAGCCTGCTCTCGCGGCTCTACACCGGCACCGGCGCTTTCGAGGTAGTCGGCAGGCGCAAGTTCTACTACGGCCTGGTCGGCGTCATCCTGCTGATCTCGATCGCCAGCATCCTGATTCGCGGGTTCACCCTCGGCATCGACTTCGAGGGCGGCACCCGGATCCAGTTCCCGGCCGGCGACAACGTCACGACCGAACAGGTCGAGCAGGTCTACACCGAGAGCATGGGCGAGCCCCCTGTCTCCGTTCAGACCGTCGGCTCCGGCGCGAGCGCGACAATCCAGATCCGTTCGGAGGCGCTCGACGCTCGTGAGGTCGTCGTCGTTCAGGACGCGTTGTACGAGACCTTCCAGCCGGAGGACAAGGACGGCAACCCCAGCAAGAACGCGATCAGCGTCGCCGACGTGAGCGAGACCTGGGGCAGCCAGATCACCCAGAAGGCGCTCATCGCGCTCGTGGTGTTCCTGGTCATCGTGAGCATCTACATCGGCATCCGGTTCGAACGCGACATGGCGATCGCCGCCATCGTGGCGCTCTTCTTCGACATGATCGTCACGGCGGGCGTCTACGCGCTGGTCGGTCTCGAGGTCACACCGGCCACGGTGATCGGTTTGCTCACGATTCTGGGCTTCTCTCTCTACGACACCGTTGTGGTGTTCGACAAGGTGGAGGAGAACACCCGAGGGGTGTTGCACTTGACCAGGCGGACCTATGGCGAACAGGCCAACCTGGCCGTCAACCAGACGCTGATGCGCTCGATCAACACCACCGTGATCAGCGTGTTGCCGGTGATCGGACTGCTCGTCGTCGCGGTCGGGTTGCTCGGCGTCGGCACGCTCAAGGACCTCGCTGTGGTCCAGTTGGTTGGCATCATCGTCGGCGCGTTCTCCTCGATCTTCTTCGCTACCCCGTTGCTGGTCTCGATCAAGGAGCGTTGGGGACCCGTGGCGGCGCACACCAAGAAGGTGCTCGCCCGCCGCGAGACCCGGTCCGAGGGCGCCTCCGCGCCTGCCGCGGCCGCGGAGGCCTCCGCCGTCGCGTCCCGTGTCACCGCGGCGAGCCCGCGGCCCGGTGCCCGACCGACGGGGAAGCGCGACAAGAAGAGGCGTTGACATGGGTACCGGCGCACGACGGGCTGGCACGGCCCGCGGTTTGAGGGTCGGCACCGCCGGCGTGATCGCGATGATCGCGGCGGCGGCCGTCGGCTGCTCCACAGCCGAGGATCAGGTCCAGTCCATCGGGTACGCCGTCGACAACGTGTTGACCACCTACAACGCGAACACGGTCGACGGCGCGGCATCGGGTGCGCGGCAAGCGTTCTCGCGGGTGCTCACCGGCCTGAGCTACATCGGGCCGGAGGGCAGTGCGCTGTCCGACGGCGACGTCGGCACCGCGGCCACCGTTCCTGGCGACGCACTCACCGTTGCGGTCAAGCTGAACCCGCAGGCCGTGTACTCGGACGGTGTGCCGACGGCCTGCGACGATCTGGTGCTGGCCTGGGCGGCGAGCAGCGGTCGCTTTCCGATGTTCCGGGCGGCGGACACCGCCGGCTACACGGACATCGACCGGGTCGACTGCCAGTCCGGGTCGAAGGATGCGACCGTCGTGTTCCGGCCCGGCCGGGCGTTCGCCGACTGGCGGGCGCTGTTCGGCGCCACCGCGCTGATGCCTGCGCACGTGGCGGCACGGGCCGCGGGGGTCCCGGACCTCGTCGGCGCCGTCGCGTCGAACGACGTGCCCGCGCTGGAGCGGGTCGCCGAGTTCTGGAACAACGGCTGGAAGCTGGTCCCGGACCAGCTCGATCTCACGCTGTTCCCGTCCTCGGGGCCGTACCGGGTCGAGTCCTTCACGACGGACGGCGGACTCGTGCTCGTCGCCAACGAGCGGTGGTGGGGCAACAAGCCGGCCACCCGCAGATCGTGGTGTGGCCGAAGGGAACCGATCTCGAGTCCAAGACCGCTTCCGGCGAGGTCGACGTGATCGACGCGGGTGCGGGGTCGATGCCTGGGCTGTCCCCGGGTGGCGGGTTCTCCTCGGTGACCGCGCCATCCCGCAGCAGCGAGCAGCTGGTGCTCGCGACGTCGGGGGTTTTCGAATCCGCCGATGCGCGCCGGGCGCTCGCCCTGTGCGTGCCGCGCCAGCAGCTCTTCGATCGGCTCGGGCACCCGGACTTCGACAAGCAGTCGGGCCTCGGTTCCGGCGTGCTGAGTTCGCGGATCGTGCAGCCGGACATGTTGATCTACCCCTCGGTCGCCGCGACCGAGGGCGGCCGGTATCTGCACCCCGACGTGCCCGCCGCCGTCGCCGCGAGGACCGCCTCGGGGCAGGGCCCGATCACGGTCAGGATCGGTTACCTGGCCCCGGACACCCGGCGCGCCGACACCGTCAAGGCGATTGCCGAGGCGTGCGCCCCCGCGGACATCACCGTCGAGGACGCCGGCTCGCCGGAGTTCACCCCGACCGCGCTCGGCGCGGGCGGACTGGACGCCATCCTCGGCGGCACCGCTTCCGCGCAGGGCGCCGCGGGTACCGACTCCGAGGTTCCGCCGGTGTACTCGCTGGTCGGGGGCAACGGCACGAACTTCGGTGGCTACCGCAACGGCCGCATCACCGCGATCGCGGAGCAGCTGGCCGTGGACACGGCGGAGGGCAGCAGGCTGAACCTGTCGACGGAGGCCGAGGGCATCCTGTGGAACGACCTGCCGTCGATCCCGCTGTTCAACGAGCCGAGGACCACGGTGTTCGCGGACGGCCTGCACGCCGCGGTGCCGAACCCGACGGTCTCCGGTGTGGGATGGAACATGGACAGGTGGATACTTCTCCGGTGACTGCATTGACGACGGCGTCCGACGACGTGGCCCGACTGACCCGCTGGGCCGACGACTTCCCGGAGCCGGGGGTGACCTTCGCCGACCTGACCCCGGTGTTCGCCGACGCCAAGGCCTTTCGCGATGTCATCGATGCAATGGTCCAGGTCGGCGACGGTGCCGACCTGGTCGCGGGCATCGACGCCAGGGGATTCCTTCTCGGTGCCGGAGTGGCCCTCGCGCTGGACGCGGGCGTGCTCGCGGTCCGCAAGGCGGGCAAGCTGCCGCCGCCGGTGCTCACCCGTGAGTACCAGCTCGAATACGGAACCGCGTCCCTGGAGATCCCCGCCGACGGGATCGAGCTCGCCGGCCGCCGGGTGCTGGTGATCGACGACGTGTTGGCCACCGGCGGCACCCTGGCCGCGGCGGCGGAGCTGCTGGCCACCGCAGGCGCCGAGGTGATCGGGATCGCGGTGGTGCTCGAGATCGAGGCGCTCGGCGGGCGCTCGCGGCTCGCGGGCCACCCGGTCACATCGCTGCTTCGGGTCTGAGGACTAAAGTTTCCGTTGAGGCGACCGACAGCACGGGAGGTGACGCAATGACCCAGAACCTCGACCGGTCGCAGTCCGAGACCGGGACCCCGGCTGCCCCGCAGGAGGGCGTCGCGCCCGCGGTGCCCACCTCGGCGTCGCGGCGGGTACGGGCCCGGCTGGCGCGCCGGATGACCGGGCAGCGCAACGCCACGATCAAACCGGTGCTCGAGCCGCTGGTCAGTGTGCACAAGGAGCTGTACCCCAAGGCGAACCTGGCGCCGTTGCAGCGCGCCTACGACGTCGCGGAGGAGCGCCACTCCAGCCAGAAGCGCAAGTCCGGCGATCCCTACATCACCCATCCGCTGGCGGTGGCGAACATCCTCGCCGAGCTCGGCATGGACACCACGACGCTGGTCGCGGCGCTGCTGCACGACACGGTGGAGGACACCGGGTACTCGCTCGAGCAGCTCACCGAGGAGTTCGGTGAGGAGGTCGCGCACCTCGTCGACGGCGTCACCAAGCTCGACAAGGTGGTGCTCGGCAGCGCGGCGGAGGGCGAGACCATCCGCAAGATGATCATCGCGATGGCCCGCGACCCGCGGGTGCTGGTGATCAAGGTCGCCGACCGGCTGCACAACATGCGCACCATGCGCTTCCTGCCTCCCGAGAAGCAGGCGCGCAAGGCCAAGGAGACCCTGGAAGTCATTGCGCCGCTTGCGCATCGACTCGGTATGGCCACGGTCAAGTGGGAACTCGAGGACCTCTCGTTCGCGATCCTGCACCCGAAGAAGTACGAGGAGATCGTCCGCCTCGTCGCGGACCGGGCGCCGTCGCGCGACACCTACTTGGCGAAGGTGCGGGCGGAGATCAACGCCACCCTCGCCGCGTCCCGGATCAACGCCGTCGTCGAGGGCAGGCCAAAGCACTACTGGTCGATCTATCAGAAGATGATCGTCAAGGGTCGCGACTTCGACGACATCCACGACCTCGTCGGGGTGCGGATCCTGTGCGACGAGATCCGGGACTGCTATGCCGCGGTCGGCGTCGTGCACTCGCTGTGGCAGCCGATGGCGGGCCGGTTCAAGGACTACATCGCGCAGCCCCGCTACGGGGTGTACCAGTCGCTGCACACGACGGTGGTCGGCCCGGAGGGCAAGCCGCTGGAGGTGCAGATCCGCACCAGGGACATGCACCGCACTGCGGAGTTCGGCATCGCCGCGCACTGGCGCTACAAGGAGACCAAGGGCAGGCACTCCGGTGACGCCGCCGAGGTCGACGACATGGCGTGGATGCGGCAGCTGCTCGACTGGCAGCGCGAGGCCGCGGACCCGGGGGAGTTCCTCGAATCGCTGCGCTACGACCTTGCGGTCAAGGAGATCTTCGTCTTCACCCCGAAGGGCGACGTCGTGACGCTGCCCGCCGGTTCGACACCGGTGGACTTCGCGTACGCGGTGCACACCGAGGTCGGGCACCGGTGCATCGGTGCCCGGGTGAACGGCCGGCTGGTCGCGCTCGAGCGCACGCTCGAGAACGGTGAGGTCGTGGAGGTGTTCACCTCCAAGGCCGCGAACGCCGGTCCGAGCCGGGACTGGCAGGGCTTCGTCGTCTCGCCCAGGGCGAAGACGAAGATCCGCCAGTGGTTCGCCAAGGAGCGCCGCGAGGAGGCCCTCGAGGCGGGTAAGGACGCGATCGCCAAGGAGGTCCGCCGCGGCGGGCTGCCCCTGCAGCGCCTGCTCAGCTCCGAGTCGATGTCGGCCATCGCGCACGAGCTGCGCTACGTCGACGTGTCCGCGCTGTACACGGCCGTCGGCGAGCACAATGTGTCGGCTCAGCACGTGGTGCAGCGGTTGGTCGCGAATCTCGGCGGCGTGGAGTCCGCCGAGGAGGAGCTGGCCGAGCGGTCGACGCCGTCGACCATCCCGATGCGCCAGCGCCGCACGACCGACGCCGGTGTGCTGGTGCCGGGTGCCACAGGCACGGTGGCCAAGCTCGCGAAGTGCTGCACCCCGGTGCCGGGCGACGAGATCATGGGCTTCGTGACCCGCGGTGGCGCCGTGAGCGTGCACCGCACCGACTGCACCAACGCCGGGTCGCTGCGCGAGCAGTCCGAGCGGATCATCGAGGTGCAGTGGGCGCCGTCGCCGTCCTCGGTGTTCCTGGTCGCGATCCAGATCGAGGCGCTGGACCGGCACCGGTTGCTCTCCGATGTGACCAAGGCGCTGGCCGACGAGAAGGTGAACATCCTGTCCGCGTCAGTGACCACCTCGGGCGACCGCGTCGCGATCAGCCGCTTCACCTTCGAGATGGGCGACCCGAAGCACCTCGGGCACGTGCTGAACGTGGTCCGCAACGTCGAGGGCGTCTACGACGTCTACCGGGTCACCTCAGCGGCATAGGCGGCTGCGCCGCCCGTGAGTCCTTCTGGCCCTCCTGCGGGCCAAAAGGACTCACGGGCGCGAAGCGCCTAGCTGACCTTGACGGTCTCGATCTGCACCGGGGTGTTCGGCTTGCCGCCGCCCGCGGGCATGGAGCCGTCGTCGCCATCCGCGGCGATCTTCTCGATGGTGGCCAGGCCCTCGTCGGTGATGGTGCCGAAGACGGTGTACTGCGGAGGCAGCACCGAGTCCGCGTACACCAGGAAGAACTGGCTGCCGTTGGTGCCGCCGGGACCCGAGTTGGCCATCGCGATCGTGCCGCGGGGGTAGAGCATGCCCTGCTGGGCGGCCGGGTCGCCCTCGGCGAAGGCCGTGGTCGGGTACTCGTTGGCGAACCGGTAGCCGGGGCCGCCGTTTCCGACGCCCGAGGGATCGCCGCACTGCAGAACCTGCAGGCCCGGGCTGGTCACCAGGCGATGGCAGGGGGTGTCGTCGAAGTAGCCCTGCTCGGCCAGGCTGACGAAGCTGTTGACCGTGCACGGCGCCTCGGCGCGGTCGAGGGTGAGGCCGATCGGGCCCTGCGTGGTCGCCATCGCGAGGCTGACGGTGCCCGCGGTGGAGACGCCGTCCGTGCTCGGCGGTTGGACTTGCTTGGACGCCTGGCCTGCCTGCGCGTACGCACAGGAGACGGTCGCCGACGCCGGCGCGGCCGGGGCGGGCAGCGGCGGGTACCCGGACAGGTCCGGCGCCGCGCTCGGCTGGCTGGCCAAGGTGCGCGTCGTCGGTGGGGTCGAGGAGCTGTCGTCGCTCGAGCAGGCGCTCGACGCCAGCAGCAGGCCGATGCCTGCCGCGGCCAGCACGCCCCGCCGGATGCTCACCGGGGCCCTCATGCCGCCACGCTCGCGGTCGTGATCTTGATCGGGAGGTTCGGCTTGCCGCCGCCCGCGGACATCGAACCGTCGTCGCCTGCCGCCGCGACCTTCTCGATCGTCGCAAGGCCCTCGTCGGAGATGGTGCCGAACACCGTGTACATCGGGGGCAGCGGGGAGTCGTCGTAGACCAGGAAGAACTGGCTGCCGTTGCTGCCGGGCTGGCCGGTGTTGGCCATCGCGATGGTGCCGCGCGGGTAGGTGACGGGCTCGCCGAGGTTCGGGTCGTCGGGGTTGTACTGATCCGTCGGGAACTCGTTCTCATAGCCGTAGCCCGGGCCGCCGGTACCCATTCCGGTCGGGTCACCGCACTGCAGGATCTTCAGCCCGGTGGTGCTCAGGCGGTGGCACGGGGTGTCGTTGAGGTAGCCCTGCTGCACGAGGCTGACCATGCTGTTGACGGTGCAGGGCGACTTCGCGCGGTCGAGCGTGAGCCCGATCGGGCCCTGGTCGCTGTCGAGGTTCACCGTGACCGTGCCCTCTGCGGACACCCCGGTTGTGGCGGGGAGGTTCGCGGGCTTGGCGGGCGGCGTGCCGTCCGGCGTGTAGCCGCAGTCGACCGTCGCGGGCAGCGCCTGGGACCGGCCGGCAGGCATGACACCCGGAGTCGGGGAGTCCGCCGCGGACGTCGAGGTGTCCGAGGCCTCGGAGGCATCCTCGTCACTGGTCAGGGAGTAGATGAAGGCGCCTGCGGCGACCACGAGTACGACCCCGAGGGCGGAGGCCCCGATGGTCATCTGCTTGCGCTTGCGGGCCCGCTCGGCTCGGTGCTCGAGTTGCCGTTCCAGCTTTCGCTTGGCGGCTTGGCGTCGCTGCTCATTGGTCGGCACTGCTGCATACCTCTTTTCTCGGGCGAAGCCTCGGAAAATGTCGCGGCTCCTAGGGCGGAGCCTCGGGCTCGCGAGACGGCTCGTCTGGTCGCTGAGTGAGTCTGCCATCTGATCCTGAGAAGAGGCCGCATAGGCTGTATCCGGTCCTCACCCCGGACCGACACCCACGTCATTAGGAGCGATCGCTGTGCTCGTCACCGGATTCCCGGCCGGAGCGTTTCAGACGAACTGCTACATCCTCGCCCAGGACGGCGCGAGCGAGTGCATCGTCGTCGATCCAGGTCAGAACGCGGCCGAGCCGCTCGTCGAGTTCCTCGCGCAGTCGTCGCTGACGCCGACGGCGGTGCTGCTCACCCACGGCCACCTCGACCACACCTGGTCGGTCGAACCGGTCTGCGAGAAGTTCGGCATCCCCGCCTACATCCACCCCGAGGACCGCTACATGCTCAGCGACCCGCTTCGGGGGACCGGGCCCGCGCTGGCCGCGATGCTGGGGGACGCGGAGTTCCACGAGCCGCGGGAGGTGATCGAGCTGGCCGATGGCGACGTCCTCGAGCTGGCCGGGATGTCGATGACCGTCGATCACACCCCTGGCCACACGCAGGGGTCGGTTGTGCTCCGGACGGTGGCCGATACCGACGACGGACCTGTGCAGATCGCGCTGACCGGCGACACGCTGTTCGCCGGCTCCATCGGCCGCTCCGACCTGCCGGGTGGCGATCACGAGCAGTTGCTCCGGTCGATCGCGGCGAAGCTGCTGGTGCTCGCCGACGAGACTGCGGTGCTGCCGGGCCACGGCGGGTCGACCTCGATCGGACAGGAACGGGCGTCCAACCCGTTCCTGGTCGGACTGGCCGGATCCAGGTAGGGGCTCGTGTTTGCTGATAGGAGAGACTAGACCCGTGAGCAAGCCCAGTAACACCGCATTCTCCGCCCCCAAGGGCGTTCCCGACTACGTGCCGCCCGCCTCCGCGGAGTTCGTCGCCGTCCGCGACGGCCTGACCCGCGCCGCGCGGCTCGCGGGCTACGGCCACATCGAGCTGCCGATCTTCGAGGACACCGGGCTGTTCGCACGCGGCGTCGGCGAGTCGACCGATGTGGTCAGCAAGGAGATGTACACCTTCGCCGATCGTGGCGACCGGTCGGTGACGCTGCGACCGGAGGGCACCGCGGGCGTGATGCGCGCGGTGATCGAGCACGCTCTCGACCGCGGCCAGCTCCCGGTCAAGCTCAGCTACTCCGGGCCGTTCTTCCGCTACGAGCGACCGCAGGCGGGCCGCTACCGGCAGCTGCAGCAGGTGGGTGTCGAGGCGATCGGTGTCGACGACCCGGCGCTGGACGCCGAGGTGATCGCCATCGCCGACGCCGGCTTCCGTAGCCTCGGCCTCGAGGGCTTCCGGCTGGAGATCACCTCCCTCGGCGACGACACCTGCCGCCCCCAGTACCGGGAGCTGTTGCAGGAGTTCCTGTTCGGCCTCGATCTCGACGAGGACACCCGGCGACGCGCGGAGATCAACCCGCTCCGCGTGCTCGACGACAAGCGTCCGCACATCAAGGAGATGACGGCGGGCGCCCCGCTGATGCTCGATCACCTCTCGGAGGAGGCCAAGGCGCACTTCGACGAGGTGCTCGCGCACCTGGACGCGCTCGGGGTGCCGTACGTGGTCAACCCGCGGATGGTGCGCGGCCTGGACTACTACACGAAGACCACCTTCGAGTTCGTGCACGACGGCCTCGGCGCCCAGTCCGGCATCGGCGGCGGCGGTCGCTATGACGGCCTGATGGAGCAGCTCGGCGGGCAGCCGCTGTCGGGCATCGGTTTCGGGCTCGGCGTCGACCGCACCGTGTTGGCACTTGCGGCCGAGGGCAAGACCGTCGGCAACCCGGCTCGCTGCGAGGTGTTCGGGGTGTCCCTCGGAGACGAGGCGAAGGCACAGATGGTCGTGATCGCGGCGCGGCTGCGCGCGGCCGGGATTCGCGTCGACATGGCCTACGGCGGCCGCGGCGTCAAGGGTGCGATGAAGGCAGCGGATCGCTCGGGGGCCAGGCTCGCCCTCGTACTCGGCGAGCGGGACATCGCGGACGGCGTGATCGGGGTCAAGGATCTCGCGACGGGCGACCAGCGCCAGGTCCAGCTCGGCGAGGTGGTCACCGAGGTCGGGGCGATCCTTGCCGACGGGTGACCCCGCCGGGTCGGTGCCCCTCGACCTCATCCCGTCCTCGCTGATCGCGCCCCGGCTGCGCAAGGTCGCGTTGTTCGCGATCGTGCTCGGCGTCGTCGTCGCGGTCGGCGTCGGCTTCTTCGCCTCGACCGGGCTGGCCGTGCTCGTCGGCGCGATCATCGCGGTGCCGACCGCGCTGTCGGCGCTGCTGACCATGCGTCGGCGGATCTGGTTGACGGGCACCACGATCCACGCCCGCCACGGCCTGCGAACCAGGTCGGTGGACGCGAGCAGGGCGGTGAGCGCGGAGGTGGTGGTGCGCGCCGCACGGGTCAGTCAGGTCGGCGTC
This sequence comes from Rhodococcus sp. MTM3W5.2, assembly GCF_001984015.1. Lineage (NCBI taxonomy): Bacteria > Bacillati > Actinomycetota > Actinomycetes > Mycobacteriales > Nocardiaceae > Rhodococcus > Rhodococcus sp. MTM3W5.2. The sequence goes on from NZ_CP019572.1 coordinate 2,545,578, forward strand.
CGGATCGGCGACGGGAACGCGCTGGTCTCGATCCCGCTGGCGCTGTACACCGACGACGGCGGCCGCGAACTCGACCTGCTCGGGCTGCGCTCGCTGGCCGATGCGCTGAACGCGGGCGAACTGGCCCCGGCGGTGGCCGTCGCCTCCGTTCTGATCGGGCAGCTGCGCGCCGAGGCGCGCGGCGCCGGGCTGGAGGAACGGCCCCTCTACCGGGCGGTGCGGACCGCGCGCGAGGCGGGCCGCGTTCCGCAGACCGTTCTCACCGACCACGAGGTCGCCGGGCTGGCAGACTGATCCGGTGATGTCCGCTCCCGAGTCGACCCGTCGCCGTCGCCGCCCGATGGTCTGGATCGTTGCCGCCCTCGCCACGCTCGCCGTCGTCGTGGTCGGGGTGCTGTGGGCCGCACCGACCCGCTATCTGCCATGGGACACCACTGATTTCCCTGCGGTCGACCTGGCGGCGTTGTCGCAGGAGCAGGCGCGGGTCGTCACCCTCCTCGAGGAGGAGCACCGGAGTCAGCGGCCGGGGACCTTCTACGCCGAGGGAGTCGAGGAACCCTGGTGCGCGGACTTCGTGAGCTGGATCATGCGGGAGGCGCAGCAGCCGCTGTCGAATCCGAACTCGGGTCACTGGCGGATTCCCGGGGTCTACACACTGCAGGCGTACTACGAATCTCAGGGCCGGTTCGAGCCGGTCGACGGCGGCTACCGTCCGAAAGTCGGTGACGTTGTGCTCTACAACAACCGCAGCTGGGTTGGCCAGCACACCAACATCGTGGTCGCGGTCGACGGCGACACCGCAACGACGGTGGGTGGCAACGAGTTCGGCCGGATCCGGGTGCACACTCTCGATTGGTCGAGCGACTCCGCGGTGGTCGGGTTCGGCCGGCTCGTGTCCTGACCGTGTCACGGCACCAGGGAATGTCTAGGTTGTGGCGCCGCCGGGGTCGGGGGTCACGGCGGCGCCACATGTCATTGGTACAGCAGCGCCGCGCCAATCGGAAGTGTTGATCCTCGAAATGGGGGAACAACTAGGGGTTGGTTGCGATTAGGGGAATCGCAACGCGGCGCGGATGCGGGCGGCGTGGTCGGCGGCATCTGTGTCGTCGGTGTAGCGGGTGCGGGGCCAGAAGAAGCCCCGCAGCCCGTCGCCCTTGGTGCGCGGCACGATGTGCACGTGCAGGTGCGGAACGCTCTGTGAGACCACGTTGTTCATCGCGACGAACGAGCCCTGCGCGCCCAGCCCGGTGACCATGGCCTCCGAAAGGCGTTGCGCGACCGTGAACAGAGGGGAGACCAGCTCGGCCGGGAGCTCGGGCAGGGTGGCGACGTGGCGCCGCGGCATCAGCAGTACGTGGCCCTTGAACACCGGGCGGTGATCGAGGAACGCGACGGTGTCGGCGTCCTCGAACACGACGTGGGACCCGGACGGGTCGGCGACCACGTCGCAGAACGCGCAGTCGGTGCTCATGCGGACCGGGTGGCGGCCAGCAGCCGCTCGGCCTGGGCTCGAAGGGATTCGGCGTCGTGCCACCCCAGTACCCGCAGGCCTGCCTCGGCCAGCAGTACCGGCGACTGCTCGCCGGTGCCGGTGCCGCCGCCCTCGGCGTCGCTGCGCTCGTTGATCACCGTTTCCACGATCCGGAAGGGCAGGCCCGCGCGGGACTCGTCGTCGGTTCCGAGCTCCGTGAGAACCGCGGCCGCGAGCTCGCGGTAGCGTCGGCGCAGCTGCTGACGTTCCTCTCGGAACCGGGAGAACCGCTCGGTGCGCAGCTCGGGCAGCAGGTACAGGGCGCCGAGGTTCCACCGGCCCGCCATCAGCTGACCGCTGTCGAACAGGAGCAACGCGTACAACCGCACCGCTGCGGGCTCCGTCGTCGCCGCGAGCCGATTGGCCAGCTCCAGTGGGGCGGTCACGGTCTGCTCGAGCAGTGCCGCCAGGATGTCGTCCTTGGTGGCGAAGTGGTGATACAGCGACGCCTGCCGCATCCCGACCATTTCGGCGATCTGCCGGGTGGAGGTGGATGCAAAGCCCTTGGTGGTGAACAGTTCCGCCGCGGCGTCGAGGATCTCGGCCTGCGCCGTTGGGCCGGGCCTGCGCTGTTTCGTCAGGCGGGGTCGTCCTGGGCCTGCGTTGGTCACGCTTCCATCCTGTCAGTTCGCGGGGCGAGCGCGCGGTGGAAGATCGGGATCAGCGGCCGGGGCGAGGGTTCGCCGGAGCGACGGAACGGCGCCGAGTCCCGGGAGGCCTCGGTCCAGTCGCGGACGCTCACCGCGGACAGATCGAGCAGGAACGGGGTCTGCGCCGCCAACTGGTGCAGGAACAGCGTCGCGGTGCGGCCGTTACCCTCGCGGAACGGGTGGGCGTGATTGAGGGTGGCGTAGACACGCGCGAGCGTGAAGGCGAGCGCGCCCCGATCGGGCGTCGACCAGTCGGCGTCGGCAATGTATCCGCCGACGAGGCCGAGGTAGTCGTCGATGGCGGGGACAGGGGCGAACTCGTTGCCGCCCTTGGTGATGTCGACGATCCGGGTCTGTCCGGCCCACGCGAACACGTCGCCGAACACGTGCTGGTGCAGCTCGCGCAGGTGGGTGGCGTCGAAGCCGGACCCGACATCGGGACGTCGGTCGTGCACCTGGAGGATACGGACGGCGGTCGCGGTGAACTCGATCGACCGCAGCGCGGCGCCGTCCCGGTAGTCGAAGTTGTTCCGCAGCACCCGGGTTCCGGGGACCAGGTACGGGTGACGCCGCAGGAACAGGCGTCGACGCGGCGGCACCGCGACGCGGAAGGTGTCGGCTTCGGCGCGGCAGTTCACCAGGTAGCTGCCGACGGTGAGCTCCCGGAGCAACACGGCGACGAGGTCCGCGATCTGGTCCGGGCGTGGCTCCCAGCCCTCGAGGCACTCGGCGGCGACGGTCTGGTCCACCGCACGTGTCTGCCGTTCGTCGAGCCGGGTGAACAGCGTCGGCCAGCGCTCCGAGGCGTTCACGCGCCCGGGCCCGCGTAGGCGAGTTTGCGTTGCACGCCCGCGATCTCGCGGACGGCGTTCGCGAGCAGGCTTCGGTAGAGCGGGGTGAGCGAGGCGATGGTGAGCTCGTCGGTGACCGGTAGCCCCTGTTCGAGCTGCTCGCACTGGTGTCGCAGCCGGATCTGTTGCAGCACGTCGAAGGATTCCGCCAGGATCCGGGCGTCGTCGTCCAGTAGCAGCCCCGTGTCCGCCGCGGCCTGTAGGCGCGCGGGGGTCGAACCCGCGCCCATCCCGGCGGCCAGGCCCGCCCAGCGCGCGATGTTGACGATCGGCATCACACCCTGCGACTTCAGGTTCACCGAATCGGTCCGTCGGGTGAGGACCTGGCGCAGCGAGTGGATGCGGACCTTGTCCTCGACAGCCTCGCGGAGCAGGAGCTTCATCGCCGAGGGTGTCGCCCTGGTCCTGGCCGAGACCTGCGCGGACAGGTCGAGGGCGTCGTCTCCCCAGGTGACCCGGCTGTCGGTGAGCAGGGAGATCATCAGGACTCCCTTGTCCTCGTACGGGTCCGCGATCCACTGGTCCGCGGCCTGCATCCAGGCCCCGGCGGACCGCGCGAAACGCGGTCGCGCGGCGGTGGCCCCCTTCTCGTCGGACGGGAAGCCGCACCGGTCGAGTAGGCGGTGTACCCGCGCTGCGGTGGCCATCAGTTCCGTGTCGGTGTCGGGCCGCCGGGCGTCGTCCGCCCACACCAGGGCACTGTCGACATCGGAGCCGGGCATCGCTTCACGGCGGGCGACGCTCCCGAGCGAGAGCCAGGTGAACGGTGTCCGGCCGGACCTCGCGGACCCGGTCTCCAGGTGCAGGGCTCGCGTTGCGGCGGCGTCGACGATCACCGAGAGGATCGCGGAGACGTCCAGCGGTGCGACCCTTGCCCGCCAGAGGCCGAGCACCAGCCCTGGCACCTGGGCGGTCGCCGCGACCAGCGCATCCGGGGTGGCGGCCCTGGCGACGGCGGCGCGGAGCAGAAACCCGCTGCGGGTTGCGGTGGCCAGCAGGTCACCGTCCTCGAGGACGCCGAGCAGTGCGCCCGTCTCGGACAGCACCGGCATGTGCCGCACCCCCCGCTCGAGCATGTCCATCAGGACATCCGCGCCGAGACGGTCCGCGGACACGGTGCGTGCGGGCACGGTCATCACGGCCGAGACCGGTGTGTGGGTGCCGAGCCCGGCGGCCACCACCCGCCGCCGCAGGTCGCCGTCGGTGAAGATCCCGTGCGAGCCCCCGGCCAGCGGGACGATGACATAGCGCCTGCCCTCCCGGGTCATCAGCTCGGCCGCCTCACGCGCGGTGCTCTCGGGGGACAGATCAGCGCGGGTCCGCGCAGCAGCTCGCCTGCCCGGCGCATCGCCGGATCGCGAACGACCAACGGGGCGGGTCCGCCGCCGCCGTCCTTGCTCTGCACCGCTCTCATGGGCACATCCTTCCAGGACCAGGTCTTCCGACGCCGCAGGCGGCGGCGGTGAGCAGTTCGCAATGTCTGCGTAACCAATGACATTGAGACGCAACGGAAAGCCCGAACCTCGAAACGTGCGGGACACCCATGCGCACTGGTGGAACGGAAAACTATCAACTGACAGATACTCCGCCGCCCGCCTCGCAGGAGAGCCCATGACGACCGTCGCATCTCAGTCCCAGGACCACGACGACCTGGCGGAATTCGGGTACGAACAACAGCTGCACCGGTCGCTGGGCAAATTCGCCTCCTTCGCGGCCGGCTTCTCCTTCGTCTCGATCCTGACCACGATCTTCCAGCTGTTCGGCCTCGGTTTCAGCTTCGCCGGACCCGCCTTCTTCTGGACCTGGCCGTGCGTGTTCATCGGCCAGTTCATGGTGGCCCTCTGTTTCGCCGAGCTGGCAGCCCGCTACCCGATCTCGGGCGCGATCTACCAATGGTCGCGGCGAATGGGCGGCGAACTCGTCGGGTGGTTCGCCGGCTGGTTCATGATCCTGGCCCAGATCGTCACGGCCTCCGCCGCGGCGATCGCGCTCCAGGTCGTGCTGCCGACGGTGTGGAGCGGATTCCAGATCGTCGGCGAGGACAGCGCCCTGACCTCGCCGAGCGGCGCCGCGAACGCGGTCCTGCTCGGGTCCGTGCTGCTGGTGTTGACCACCACCATCAACTGCATCGGCGTCAACTGGATGTCGCGGATCAACAACATCGGCGTCACCTGCGAGATCATCGGCGTCATCGCCGTGGTCGGGATGTTCTTCACCCACGCCCAGCGCGGCCCCGACGTCGTGTTCGACACGGGCGAGGCAGGCACCCAGCCGGGGTACATCTGGGCCTGGATCGTCTCCGGGCTGATGGCCGCCTACGTGATGGTCGGGTTCGGCTCCGCGGGCGAGCTCGCGGAGGAGACCCGCAACCCACGCCGGGTCGCGCCCCGCACCATCCGGCTCGCGCTCTCGGTCTCCGCCATCGGCGGCGGCCTGATGATCGTCGGCGCGCTGATGGCGGCGCCGAGCCTCACCGATGGCCGCCTCGCGACCGAGGGCCTGCCGTACGTGCTGACCTCGATCCTCTCCTCGCCCTGGGGGACGCTGCTGCTGATCGACGTCGCCATCGCGGTGTTCGTGTGCACCCTCGCCATCCAGACCGCGGCCTCGCGGCTGATGTTCTCGATGGCCCGCGACGGTCGACTGCCCGCCTCGTCGGTGCTGGCCCGGGTCAACCCCCGGACGGGGACCCCGATCGCGCCCTCCGTCCTCATCGGCCTGCTGTGCGTGGCGGTGCTGGCGGTCAACGTCGGCAACTCCGCGATCTTCACCACTCTCTCGAGCGTGTGCATCGTGCTGATCTACCTGGCCTACCTCATGGTGACCGTGCCGTTGCTGGTGCGCAGGCTCAGCGGCTGGCCGACCGGCGGGCCGCAGGTGGACGCGGAGGGCCGCCCGCTCTTCTCGCTCGGGAAGTTCGGTATCCCCGTCAACATCGCCGCGGTCCTCTACGGCGCGCTCATGGTCGTCAACCTCTCCTGGCCGCGCGCCGAGATCTTCAACCCGACAGGCGAATTCCCACTCCTGCAGTGGGCCGCGCCGCTCACCGTCGCTGCCGTGGTGCTCATCGGAGCCCTCTGCTACCCGCGCGGCAAGACCGTCCCGAACCCCGTCACGATCGGAGCCTGACAGTGACCGCAACCAACACCACGACCGCTGCCCGCGCGCACGCCCGCGCACAGGCGGGCGAGATCACCGATTCGATGCCGGTCCTGCCGGCGTCCCGGTGGCCCAGCCCACCGGATGGTGTTCCCGCCGAACGCCTGACCTGGGCGGAGACCGTGCCGGGTGGCCGCTACACCTCGAAGGTGCTGGCCCGCGGTACCAGGCTGCGCCTGCGCGACCTCGACGGGGCGGCCTGCGCGAACCTGTTGCTCTACCGCGCCGACGCGCCATGGGAACGGCTCAACGCTGCCGACACGGTGAAGGTGCCCTGGCAGGCCTACCTCGGTACCGGGCATCCGCTGCTCTCCGATCAAGGGCGGGTCCTGGCCACGATCGTCGCCGACACCTCCGGACGGCACGACGCCTTCTGCGGCACCAGCAGCCTGGCCGACAACCTCGCACGGTACGGGGAGGGCGCCGCGCACTCGGGCGCCCCGGCGGGCCGGGAGTTGCTGACCCTCGCCGCCGCCAAGCACGGCATGACCCCTCGCGACCTGCCACCCGTGTTGAGCTTCTTCCACGGCGTCCGGGTCGAGGCGGACGGCGCCTTGACCAGCACCGGGAATGCCGGGGCCGGAGCGGAACTCGAGCTGCTGATCCACCTGCCGGTGATCGTGCTCATCGCGAACACCGCCCACCCGCTCGACCCGGCGCCGACGTACCCGACCACCTCCCTCGAGGTGCTCGCTTGGGAGGCGGCGGCCGATCTCGCCACCCTGCCCAACGAGGACCCCGAGTACCGGCGGGCGGTCCTGGGCAGCGAAGACGCCTGGGCCGCCGCACAGTTCGGAAAGGACGCGAAATGACCTCCACCCTCGACAACCTCGCCCTTGTGCCCGGCGCCGTCGTCCTCGACGAGACCGTCGGTGCCCGCGGACCGTGGTCGGCGATCGTTCGCGCGGGCGACGTGCTGACCATCGTCGACCTGCACGGAAACCAGGCCGTCGACAGCCTCTTCTACGCGGCCGACGACCACGCCGTCCGGTACTCCGCCGCGGCGACCGTTGCCGCGCAACGCAATCTCTTCCTCACCACGGGAAGCGTGCTGCGGGCCGACGATTCGAGCGCGCTCATGACGATCGTCGCGGACGAGGTCGGCAACCACGACACCGTCGGCGGCGCCTGCTCGCAGGAGTCGAACACGCTGCGTTACGGCCACCACACCAAGCACCAGCACGCCTGCGTGGAGAACTTCCTGGCCGAGGGCGCGAAATGGGGCCTGGGGAAACGCGATCTGGTCTCCAACATCAATTTCTTCATGAACGTGCCGGTCGACGCCGACGGCACCCTCGGGATCGTCGACGGGCTGTCTGCGCCCGGCAAGCGGCTGGCGCTGCGGGCCGAGGTGGACACCCTGGTGCTGGTCTCGAACTGCCCGCAGATCAACAACCCGTGCAACGGCTTCGACCCGACCGAGGTCCGGATGATCGTCACCCGGCCGACCGCGGACAACCGGTGAACGCCGTCACCGTCGAGCGGCCGGGAATGCTGACGGCCGTGCAGGACTGGCCCGGTCGGGTGGGGTACTGGCAGATCGGGGTGCCGCCGTCGGGGCCGATGGATGACCTGTCCTTCCGGCTCGGGAACGTCGCGCTCGGCAACGACGAGGGCGCACCCGGCCTCGAATGCACCATGGCAGGCCCCGCCCTGCGGTTCACGGAGGCGACGACGGTCTGCGTGACCGGCGCGCCGACGGTCGTCACGGTCGACGGGCGGCCCGTCGCGTCGTGGCAGTCGGTCGCCGTGCCCGCGGGCGGCGTCCTCGACGTGGGCGCGGTCAGCGGTCCCGGCCTGCGGATCTACGTCCTGGTCCGGGGCGGACTGACCGTGCCGGACTACCTCGGCAGCGCCGCGACCTTCACGCTGGGGCGGTTCGGGGGCCACGAGGGCCGGACCCTGCGGGAGGGCGACGTGCTCGTCGCCGGTGGCGGTTCGTCGAACCCGGCTGCCGCCCAACCCGTTCCGATGGAGCACCGGCCGGTCATCGGGGGCCACTGGGAGATCGCGGTCACCGAGGGGCCGCACGGGGCGCCGGAGTTCTTCACCAGGGAGGACATCGACACCCTGCTGGCCACCGACTACGAGGTGCATTTCAACTCGGATCGCACCGGCGTCCGGCTGATCGGCCCGAAGCCGGACTGGGCGCGCGCCGACGGTGGCGAGGCGGGACTGCATCCGTCCAACATCCACGACAACGCCTACTCGGTCGGAGCGCTCGACTTCACCGGCGACACCCCCATCCTGCTCGGGCCCGACGGTCCCAGCCTCGGCGGGTTCGTCTGCCCGGTCACCGTGGTGGCCGCGGAACGATGGAAGCTCGGCCAGCTCAGCCCGGGGGACACCATCCGGTTCGTCCCCATTCGCGCGGCCCACGCCGCGTCGAGAAGCGAACTGGGACTGGGCCGCCGGGCCAGCCTGTCGACGGTCTTCGGGCGGGGCGGCGACGGGGACGACGGGGTGATCGCCACGCGGGACGGGGCGACCCAGGTCACCTACCGGCGCTCCGGCAACGACAATGTGCTCGTCGAGTACGGCGACATGAGCCTGGATCTGGCCCTGCGCGCGCGGGCACACGCCCTGCACCAGCGGCTCGAGGCGGAGAAGCCGGCGGGCCTGCTCGACCTGACCCCCGGCATCCGGTCGCTCCAGGTCCGCGTCGACCCCGACGTGCTGCCGGTCCCGAAGCTGATGGGCCTGCTCGCCGAGGCCGAGGACCAGCTCCCCGATGCCTCCGAACTGGTCGTGCCCAGCCGCGAGGTCCGGATGCCCCTGTCCTGGGACGACCCCTCCACCCGCGAGGCCATCAAGCGATACATGCACGGCGTCCGGGCCGACGCGCCCTGGTGCCCCTGGAACATCGAGTTCATCCGGCGGATGAACGGTCTGGAGTCGGTGAACGACGTCTTCGAGACCGTCTTCGGCGCGCAGTACCTGGTCCTCGGGCTGGGCGATGTCTACCTCGGCGCGCCGGTGGCAACCCCGCTCGACCCGAGGCACCGGCTGGTCACCACCAAGTACAACCCGGCAAGGACCTGGACGCCGGAGAACGCGGTCGGGATCGGCGGCGCCTACCTCTGCATCTACGGGATGGAGGGTCCGGGTGGTTACCAGTTCGTCGGCCGCACCACCCAGGTGTGGAATCACCGGCACCCCCAGCGGTCGGGACCGTTCGAGGAAGGCACCCCGTGGTTGCTGCGGTTCTTCGACCGGATCAGTTGGTACCCCGTCGAACCCGACGAGCTACTGGAATTGCGCGCCGAGACTGCCGCGGGCGGAGCGGGCGGTGTCCAGATCGTCGACGGTAGCTTCTCGCTCGCCGAGCACGACCGTTTCCTCGCGGACAACGCCGAGTCGATCGACGCGTTCCGGGCCACCCAGGCTCGCGCGTTCGGGGCCGAACGCGAGGCCTGGTCCGCGGCGGGGGAGTTCGCCAAGACCGAGACAAAGGAGGTGGCCGCATGACGGCGGTGGAGCGGGTCATGGCGGCCTATCGCGCGATCGAGGCGGCCGACCGCCAGGAGATCTGGATCCACCTGCGCCCCGAGCCGGAGGCATTGGCGGAGGCGGAGGCGGTGGATCGGCGCGCCGACGGACCGCCGTTGCGCGGCACGGTGCTGGCGGTCAAGGACAACGTCGACGTGGCGGGGATGCCGACCACCGCGGCCTGCCCTGAGTTCGCCTTCCTGCCGGAGTCGGACGCCGAGTCGGTTGCCGCCCTGCGGGAGGCAGGCGCGGTGGTGATCGGGAAGACGAACCTCGACCAGTTCGCGACCGGTCTCGTCGGTACCAGGAGCCCGTACGGCGCGGTGCGCGATTCTCTTCGCCCCGAGTACATCTCGGGCGGCTCCAGCTCGGGCTCCGCGGTGGCGGTCGCGCTCGGCCTGGTCGACCTCGCGGTCGGCACGGACACCGCTGGATCGGGGCGGGTGCCCGCCGCCCTGCAGGGGATCGTCGGGATCAAACCGACCTACGGGGTCGTCTCCACGGGGGCGTCGTGCCCGCGTGCGCGTCCTATGACTGCGTGACGATCTTCGCGCCCGACCTGCAGGGCGCGTCGCGGGCAATGGCCGTGCTCGCCGCGGGCGCGCCGGGCCGCGCCTGGCCCGCGGACGTTCGGCTGGCCGCACCGCCGCGGCCGCGGGTGGCCGTGCCGCGCGAGCTGCCTGGCCTCGATGCCGAGTGGGCGGCGGCGTTCGGTGCGGCGGTCCGTGCGCTGGCCGAATCCGGCGCGGAGATCGTGGAGATCGATCTCGACCCGTTCCTGGCGGCCGCCAGGCTCCTCTACGACGGCGCGCTGGTGGCCGAGAGGTACGCGGCCGTGGGGGAGTTCGTGGATTCGCGGCCCGACGCCGTCGATCCGACCGTGCGGGCGATCATCTCGCCTGCTGGCGAGCTCGAGGCGCATCGGCTGATCGCCGACCGGAACCGCCTGACGCAGCTGCGCGCCACGGCGATGACGCGGTTGGAGGGCATCGACGCGCTGATGGTCCCCACCGCGCCGGAGCATCCGACCATCGTCGACGTCGCGGCCGATCCGATCGGGGTGAACTCGCGGATGGGGACCTACACCAATTTCTGCAATCTCTTCGATCTGTGTGCGGTGGCGGTGCCCGCAGGGACCGCGGGACCCGCGCACTTCGGGGTGACCGTGCTCGCGCGGGCCTTCGAGGACGCGGTCGCGGCGGACATCGCGGGGATGGTGAGCGGCTGCGTGGCCGAGGGGTGGTCGGCCGCGGCGGCTCCGTCGGTCGAGCTGGCGGTGTTCGGCGCCCACCTGCTCGGCCAGCCGCTCGAGCACCAGCTCACCTCGCTGGGCGCCCGCTGGCTCGGGCCGGTGTGGACCGCGCCGACCTACCGGCTCACGGCCCTGGACACCGTGCCCCGCAAGCCCGGACTGATCCGGGTGGCCGATGGTGGGGTGTCGATCGCGGGGGAGAAGTGGCTGCTCTCCCCGGCCGCTCTCGGGCGCTTTCTCGCCGAGCTGCCTACACCGATGCAGCTCGGTGCCGTCGAGTTCGACGACGGGAGCTGGGGGACCGGATTCGGCTGTGATCACGCCGCGTCGGCGCGCGGTCGCGACATCAGCGAGTACGGCGGATGGAAGGCGGCGTTGGCCGCGGGCGCGCTCGCCTGAGGGACCGATGTTCTCGCGCTCTCGACGGGTGGCCGTGCGCCTGCAATGGTTGAGGTGTGACTCGAGGAGGTGAGCATGATGGATGTGAAGCAGTGGTCGGTGGGCGTTGTCATCGACGAGCACGACGGCCGAACGCGGGCCAAGGCACGGCTGAGCGCGAGCGACAAGCCTGAGATGGTCGGCGTCGGGTTGGCCAGGCTCAACCCGGAGGACGCCGATGTCCCCGCGATCGGTGACGAACTGGCGACCGCGCGTGCACTGGCGGACCTGTCCCACCAATTGATCGAGGCCACCGCCGCCGATATCGAGGAGGTCACCAAGCAGCCGTCGAATCTCTACAGCTAGGCATGAGCCGCAACCTGTTCGGCCCCACCCAGCCGAACACCGGCAGCACCGCTCGCGACCATCTCGCGAACGAGCGGACCTATCTCGCGTGGCATCGCACTGGTATCAGCGTCGCCGCGCTCGGTGTCGCTGTCGCGAAGTTCGCCCCGAACCGCGGCGGCCACGCCGTCGCCGCCGGGTTCATCCTGATCGGCGCCGGACTGCTGGTGTCCGCCTACGGCACCATGCGCTATCGGGCCATCAGCAGGCAGATCGAGTCGGGGGAATTCGCTCCGGCGACCTTTGCAGCGATCGCCACCTCGAGTGTCGTGACAGTGCTCGCGCTGCTCGCCGTGGCGGTCCTGCTATGAGTCGGTCGCGACGCAGCGGAACCCGATGTGACTCATCCCTGTGTCGATCATCTGCGGCCTCCTGGCCGCGGGCCGATACCGTCGGCAGTAGCTGTCCGCGCACAGGAACGAGCCGCCCTTGATCACCTTGCGGGGAACTCGGAACTGGGGCTGGCGGGGGTCGAAGCTCTCCGACCGGCCGGGCCCGCGCGGGTTGCGGGGGGCGCAGCACGACTCCGTCGTGTCGGGGTGCCGGGCCGAGTACCAGTCCTCGGTCCATTCCCAGACATTGCCCGCCATGTCACAGAGGCCGTACTCGTTCGGCGGGTAGGCGCCGACGGCGGTGGTGGCGCCGTATCCCGCCTCGGCGCGCCACGGGAAGTCGCCGTGCCAGTAGTTCGCCAGCGGACGGGTTTCGGTTTCGGGCTCGTCGCCCCAGGTGAAGTCGGTGCCGTCGAGCCCGCCCCGCGCCGCGGCCTCCCATTGTGCCTCGGTGGGCAGTGACCGGCCCGCCCACCGTGCGTACGCTTCCGCATCCTCGTGCGCGACATGGACGACGGGATGATGTTCCAGGCCTGCCGTCGAGGATCCGGGGCCTGTCGGGTGCTGCCACGACGCACCGACCGTCCACGTCCACCACTGGCTCAGGTGGCGGAGGTCGACGGGGCCAGTCGTCGGCGTGAACACCATCGAGCCCGGTTGTAGGTTCTCGGCGGGAGCCCCGGGGAACTCGGCGGGATCGAGCGGGCGTTCGGCGACCGTGACATAGCCGGTGTCCCGCGTGAATCGCGCGAACTGCGCGTTGGTGACCGGGTGGGTCTCGATGGCGAAGGTGTCGACCGCGACGCGATGCGCCGGACCTTCCTCGGGGTAGTGCCGATCCGAGCCCATGGTGAAGGTCTGGGCGGGGATGCGCCGGACCTCGGAGGCGATCTGGGTGTCCAACGAAGCCTTTCCTACTGCCTGATCAGGTGACGGCCGACGAGAAGACGTTCGTCCAGTCGTTCTTCATGCTCACCACGGTCCAGTTCTTCTCACGTGCGTGATCGAGGGCCTGCTCGGCCCCGGCGACGTAGTCGAATTCACGGTCGGCGTCGTCGTGCAGGATCAACGCCCGCAGGGACGGGCGGTCGGGCTGCCCGGAGAAGGCGAGCATCGGCAGGTCGCCGTTGGAGTTGCCGACCGACAGGATCGGCCGTCGTCCGATCCGGCTCCAGATCCGGATCGGCTTCTCCGGTCCGTCGTCGAAGAAGTCCATCGCGGCCTTGTACAGCAGGTCCGTCGCCTCCGCCCCTCCCGGTACGAGAGACCGAGGGCGCTGCCGATGATGCGTTCCGGCGGCACACCGTAGAGCTCACCCGCGACGGGCCGCATGAAGTCCCGATCACCGCCGGACGCGATGTAGTTCGCGAAGCCGTTCGCCTCGAGATAGCGCAGGAGCTCGACCATCGGCGCGTATCCGCAGCCCCGGTAGGGGCGGCCGAGGGTGGGGTGGTCGGCGCCTGCGAAGAAGGCCCGGACCCGTGCGTCGTAATTCTCGACCGTGACGGAATCGAACGCCTCGGTGACCGCGCCCATCAACAGTTTCAGGTCGCCGTCGTCACCGTTGTAGTGCTTGACCATCGCCGCGCCGAGCCACCGGAGGTCGTGCTCGTGGGCCGCCTTCCATGGTTGCTGCTGCTGGAGGGCGGGATCAGCCGCGGCCATCTCGGCGAACCGCCGGACGGTGAAGTCGAGCTGGATGGGCATCGGCTTCTCACACCAGAGCGTGCCGTCGTTGTCGAAGACGGCCACCCGGTCCGCGGGTTCGACGAAGTCCGCGCCACCCGTAGTGGTGACCCGCTCGACGAAGTCGACGATCGCGGACCTGGTCGATCCGTCGGTCCAGGAACCCAGATCGATCCCCAAGGCAGTCAGTCCTTCGCCAGGAAGGCGTGCAGCTTGGCCACCGCGTGATCGATGGTGAAGCTGGCCGGCTCCTGCCGCGGCGGGAATTCCTTGAATGTCTCGAGGAATTGACTGGTGATGAACGTTCCGTAGATGGCTATGTAGTCGTGATCGAGGAACCAGTCCCAGTAGGTGTTCGAGGTGATGTCGGCGCGCTCGAACGGGTCGGTGCGCAGGTTGAACACCTTCGGTACCCGCAGGGGTGTGAACGGCTCCGCCCACAGCCCCAGGGTGCCCTGCGCCCGTTGTTCCATGAACACGATCTTCCAGTTGTCGAAACGTATGCCCAGCACGTCACAGTCGTCGGAGAAGTAGATCAGGCCCCGGCGCGGAGAGGTCTCGACCTCGCCGGTGAGGTACGGGAGCAGGTTGTAGCCGTCGATGTGCACCTTGAACGTCTTCTCGCCGACCGAGTGCCCTGACTTCAGCTGATCGACGATCTCGGGCGCGCCCGCGGCGGCGAGGAAGGTCGGCAGCCAGTCGTGGTGCTGGACGATCTCGTTGGACACCACCCCGGCGGGGATCTTGCCCGGCCAGCGGATCACCTCGGGAACGCGGAAGGCGCCCTCCCAGTTGGTGTCCTTCTCGCTGCGGAACGGGGTGGTCGCGCCGTCCGGCCATGTGTTCGCGTGGGGACCGTTGTCCGTGCTGTAGATGACGATGGTGTCCTCGGCGAGGCCCAGTTCGTCGACTGCATCGAGCAGTCTGCCGACGTGCTTGTCGTGATCGACCATGGTGTCGTGGTACGGCGACTGCCAGTGCCCGGCCTGCCCGAGGCTCTCCGGCTTCGTGTGGGTCCGCAGGTGCATGTGGGTGGTGTTCATCCACACGAAGAACGGTGTCTCCGCTTCCTTCTGGCGCGTGATGAAGTCGATTGCCGCGGAGACCGTCTCGTCGTCTATGGTCTCCATCCGCTTCTTGCTCAGCGGCCCGGTGTCCTCGATGCGCTGCTTTCCGACCGGCCCGTAACGCGGATCGACCTCGCCGGCGTCCTCCTCGGTGGCCCAGCAGTGCAGGACACCGCGAGGCATCATCACCTCGTGGAGTTTGGGGTAGTCCTGTGCGCTCGGGTAGTCGGGGAGCTCGGGTTCCTCCTCGGCATTGAGGTGGTACAGGTTGCCGAAGAACTCGTCGAACCCGTGCACGGTCGGCAGGTACTTGTTCAGGTCGCCGAGATGGTTCTTCCCGAACTGCCCGGTGGCGTATCCGAGCGGCTTGAGCAGTTCGGCGATCGTGGGGTCCTCGGCCGCCAATCCGACGTCGACGCCAGGGATACCCACCTTGCTCATGCCGGTGCGGTACACGCTCTGACCGGTGATGAACGAGGCGCGGCCCGCGGTGCAACTCTGCTCGCCGTAGGAGTCGGTGAACTTCATGCCCTCGTCGGCGAGGCGATCGATGTTCGGAGTCCGGTACCCCATCAGCCCGTCGCTGTAGCAGCTGAGATTGGTGATGCCGATGTCGTCGCCCCAGATCACCAGGATGTTGGGTTTGGTGTCCGCCATCGTTCGCTCCTCGCGTGTGCGGTCGGATGCAATGTCGCGGCTCCGACGTTGCTAGGGGTGCGTGTGAGGCGCATCACCCGTATCGGGTGAGAGGCGCCGTCGAGCCCGGTCCGTGGTCAGGATGTACGCGCTGATCAACACGACCCACGCCGGGAACGCCAACGTCACCCACAGGCTGAAACTGACGACCACCAGCAGGCTGAGCGCGAGCACGTAGGTGATGACCGCCAGCGCTCGCGGCATCAGGTCGGTGCGTAGCCAGATGGTTCCCAGCGAGATCATGAACACCGCCGCCATCCGGACCTCGTAGACGTTGTTGATGTGCAGCATCACCTCGCGGCCGAAGTACATCAGCTCGCCCTCCGGAGCCTTCGATTGCCGGGAGACGGCGAGAAGGCCGCCTGCCAGCGCCATCGACACGCACATCATCGCGAGGAGCAGCAGCCCGCTGCCGAGGAAGACCGTCGAGAAGAACCGGTCCTCCAGCTCCCCGAACCGGTCGCGGACGACGCCCATGAACCAGAGGAAGGCGATGCCTGCGAAGGGGGCCAGCACCAGGGCGATCGTGATCTGGGTCTGGCCGCGCAGCCAGGGCGACCCGGTGGCGGCCGGTAGCGAGGTGCGCAACAGCACGATGCTGGCGGCGAACAGGACGCCGAAGACGATCCCGGCGACCGCCGCGGCGCGTGGCGTGCGCAGCTTCCGGAACTCGGCCTCTCCCAGCGTGCCGGCCATGGGATCAATCTTCGCCGAATTCGGGCCGCAGGACCAGTATTCCGCGTGAACGGTCAGCGCAGGGTGCGGGACAGAATGTCGGCGAGACCGGCGAGGGTGATCTCGTCCGAGCGATAGCCCACGTAGCCGTCCGGGCGGACGAGGTACCCGGACAGGTCGCCTGCTCCGTAGCCGTCGGCGAAACTGCCGTCGGCGTCGCGCAGGATGATCCCCGAGATCCCGGGCAGGTCGACATCCCGGGCGACGATGACGTGGCTGCGCACCGCAAGGCCGAAACGGTCGGTCACCTCGGCCGCGAGTGCGTGCTGCGTCTCGGCGTCCCTGGCGTCGGAGGCCCACAGCAGCAGTGTGTGGCCGGTGTGTCGGAACAGTTCGTGCAGGCGGATCGGGAAGGCGACGCTGTCTTGGCGCAGGCCCGCGGCATCGGGTGCGCGGTCGCCGGGCCGGGGTCCCGCATCGGCCGCTCCTGACCCGGAACCGACCAGCGGGCTCGAGGGATAGCCGACCAGGATTTGAGCCTCCCGCACGATCGCCTCGGCGGGGTCGGCCATGTCCGCCCCGATGCCCTCCCTCGCGCTCTTGACGGTGCGCCCCACCACCTCCTCCCCGACGGGGTGCCGCTCCTCGTGATAGCTGTCGAGCAGCAGGGGCGCCGCCGAACCGGTGACCGCCAGTGCCAGCTTCCAACCGAGGTTGTACGCGTCCTGGACCCCGGTGTTCATGCCCTGCGCGCCGGTGGGCGGGTGGATGTGCGCGGCGTCGCCAGCCAGGAACACCCGACCGATGCTGTACCGGCCCGCCAGTCGGTGGCTGATCCGGAAGACGGAGGACCACCGCAGGCTGCTTGCGGTCGTCGGCTGAGGTGAGAGCCGGTCCAGCACGGCCTGCACGTGCCGCAGCTCGGGCCGTTGCCCGCCCTCGAGGCCGTGTGCGACCTCACCGGAACCCGGAGGCGCAGTGGCGAGTTCGTCGGGGACGAGCATCGAGATCCGGTAGCGCTTGTGTCCTGGCAGGGGGATGCAGACCAGCAGGTCGTCGGTGACGCCGTCGGTCTGATGCATGGCCCGGACGCCGTACCCGGCGGGCATCGTCCAGTCCACCTCGACGTCCGCGAGCATGTACTCCTCGGCGAACGCGCCGCCCTCGAAGGAGATTCCCAGCCCCTTGCGGACCAGGCTGTGCGCGCCGTCGCAGCCGACCAGATACTGCGACTCGACCGTGAACTCCCCGAATCCGTCCCGGACGGTCGCGCGGACCCCGGCCGGATCCTGTTCGAACCCGGTGAGTTCGGTGCCCCTGGTGACCTGGCCGCCGAGGCCCTCCAATGCCTCGCCGAGTACTCGTTCGGTCTCGCACTGCGGGAGCGCGAGGAAGCCGTACGGGATCTCCGCGGGCAGGGTGAGGTCGAGCCGGGCGACTTCGGCGCCGTTGACGTACACGAGCTGACCGCGCATCGTGGTCGCCGCGTCGAGCGCGGGCCGGACCACCCCATCGCGTCCCAGACCTCGACGGTGCGCGGCTGGATGCCGACGGCCTTCGCGTAGGGCGCGCGCTCGGTGAGACGGTCGACGACGATGACGTCGACGCCGCGCCTGCGCAGTTCCACCGCCAGCGTCAGCCCGACAGGCCCAGCCCCGACGATCAGCACGTCGGCCGTCACGGGTGCCACCTGCGGTTCGACTGCCGAGGTCATCCCTGGATTCTGTCAGAGCCCGCCGAGTCGGGTGAGCAATTCGATCGCGCCGTCCGCGGTGGCCCAGAGCGCCTCCATCTCCGCGGTGGCGGCGGGCGCGGTCTGCGGATTCTGCAGGGCGAAACCGTTGGCGAGGGTGAGGGTGTTGTAGCCGCTGTCGGCGGCCCGCAGCAGCAGTTCGGAGGCCACTCCCTCGCCCGCGATCCGGTCGAGACCCTCGCCGAGGAAGTAGAACCGCCACAGGGGGCCCAGATCGGCGCCGTACACGGCCTTCGTCCTTGTGACGATCGCGTCGCCGTCGGTGGCGATGGAGTCGACGATCTTGTAGTAGTCGGCCACGTTCCGCTCGGTGGTGCCGGTTGCGGCGACGGCCCGCGCGAGGTCGACCGTCAGGTGCGCGTTGTAGCCGATCATGGCGACCCGGGCTGGGGACAGGGTGCAGTCCCTGGTCAGTGCGAAGTAGCGCTGCCAAGCGGGTTCGGTTGGGGTGCCGGTGAACTCGGCGTGCACGTTGTCCAGGTAGCGGCGCAGCAGATCGGTGCTGATCGCGTGGGCCCACTCGGGGGTGACGAAGGAGGCCGGGTCGCGCTGCAGCGGCATGACGGCTCGTTGCACGACGGCGTCGAGTCCGATGCCGAACAGTCCGCGCCGGTCGCCGTGCGAGACCAGGATGTCGGAGATCCGTTGCTGGCGGACCACCTCCTCCTCGAGCCGGTCCATCGACGCGGTCGAGGTGATCGTGGTGGTGTCGGAGAGCGCGGCGACGGTGTCGGCCTCGGCGGCGGACAGCGGGGTGCCGCAGGCCGAGGCGGTCGCGGGGTCGGCGGCCGCGGGCTGGGTGAGGGTGATCGAGGCGAGGAGCGCGATCGAGGAGAGGGTGGCGAGGCGGGAGACGGACGTGCGGGATATGGTCCGGCGCGGGCTCATCGCCGGAGTGTAACGACCGAGGCGCGGCGATGTCGGTTGCCTGCGAGCGCACTTGACAGCACCTAGAACACGTGTTCGACTCTGTATATGCGATGGCAGGGGCAGGCTCTCGACGCCGACGACGGCGCCCTTCCCGGACTCGCCCGTGCCGGGCTCGTCCGCACTGTACAGACGCCCGAGTTCGAGGGCATCACCTTCCACGAGGTGCTCTGCAAGTCCGCGCTGAACAAGATGCCCGACGAGTCCACACTGCCGTTTCGCTTCACCGTCAATGCGTTTCGCGGCTGCTCCCACGCGTGCCGATACTGCTTCGCCAGGCCGACCCACGAGTACCTCGACCTGGACGCGGGCCGGGATTTCGACAGCCAGGTCGTGGTGAAGACCAACGTGGCCGCCGTGCTGAGGCGTGAGCTGGCCCGTCGGTCGTGGAAGCGCGAGCATGTCGCGCTCGGCACCAACACGGATCCGTACCAGCGAGCGGAGGGGCGCTACCGGCTGATGCCGGGGATCATCGGGGCGCTCGCGGAGTCGGGCACGCCGTTCTCGATCCTCACCAAGGGCACCCTCCTGCGCCGGGACCTGCCGCTGCTCACGCTTGCGGCGCGGCAGGTCCCGGTGGGGATCGGGGTCTCGCTCGCGATCGGGGACCCGGACCTGCAGAAGGCCATCGAACCGGGCACGCCGTCGCCGAAGGCCCGGCTGGAACTGATCAGGGCGATCACCGATGCGGGATTCGACTGCAACGTGATGGTGGCCCCGGTGATCCCGTATCTGACCGACTCGACGCGGCATCTGGACGAGTTGCTGGGGGCGATCGCCGACGCGGGCGCGACCGGGGTCACGGTGTTTCCGATGCACCTGCGCGGAAGCACCCGCGGGTGGTTCCTGAACTGGCTGGCCGAGGAGCATCCCGCGCTGATCCGTCGGTACCGACAGCTCTACGGTCGTGGCGCCTACGTGACCCCGGAATACAAGCTGTGGTTGCGTGGGCGGGTGACGCCGCTGGTCGAGAAGTACGGACTCGGTGGTGATCCGGGACATCGGCAGGAGGCCTCGCCCGCACCCATGCGCGAGCTGGTCGGGGCGGGTACTGCCCCTGCGCTGACGCTGTTCTGAGGCAACGCCGAAACCTATAGTGGTA
Source organism: Rhodococcus sp. MTM3W5.2 (assembly GCF_001984015.1). Taxonomy (NCBI): domain Bacteria; kingdom Bacillati; phylum Actinomycetota; class Actinomycetes; order Mycobacteriales; family Nocardiaceae; genus Rhodococcus; species Rhodococcus sp. MTM3W5.2. Next base: position 2,565,531 of record NZ_CP019572.1, read on the forward strand.
GATGGGAAATACCCCTGCTTCAAAGGTCGGCATATGTCCGGGTGCTGCCGCTCGGGATTGGTTCGCGGGGCGATGGGCGGCGCGCTCGCCGTAGTGATCTGCGCGGGCCTGACCTCCGGTGAGACAGCAGCGCCCGGGTGGTCGGCCGCGCCAACAGGCCCGGTTTCGCGCTCCGAGAGCCACGGCCTGTGCGACCCGTTCGTCGATGCGCTCGCGACCGCGGTCTCGGAGGCGGCGGCGGACGGCGACATCGTCGGGATCGCCTACGTTGACCGAGAGACCGACGTCTACCTCGGCGTGGGCGACACGGCCGTGAGATTCCCGGCCGCGTCGCTGGCGAAGCTGTTCATCGCCGACGACTATCTCCATCGCCGCGCGGCAACGTGGGCGGCGAGCGACGGCGAGATGCTGGCCGGGGTCGTGTCCATGCTGGCCACCTCCGATGACGGCGCGGCCGAGCTGTTGTGGACGCTCGGCGGCGGCCCGGCCGTCGTCGAACGGGTAGCCGAGCGATATTCGCTGTCCGCGACCTCGGCGGACGGCGCGTGGTGGGACACCACCGTCACGGCCGCCGATATCGCCCGGTACTACGACGGCCTGCTCTCCGGGCGCGGCGGCCTCACAGCGCCCGCACGGCAGATCATGATCGCCGGGCTCCAGGCGACCGCGCCCGTGGCCGCCGACGGTTTCGACCAGGACTTCGGGGTCTGGGCAACGGTGGAGCGGTGGGGTGGACCCGGGCTCAAACAGGGCTGGATGACGACGGGGGACAGGACCATCCGGCACTCGACGGGATTCGGGGGACTGGACCACCGCTACGTCCTGGTGGAGCTCGCGGCGCTCGACTCCGGGTCGCCGTCCGTCGCCGACGACATCGCCAACGCCGACGCGAGTGCCAGGGCCACCGCGATCATCGAGGCCGCGATGCCCGCGAGCATCACCGAGGCCACCGCCTGCGTCAGCACTCCGTGACGACCGCTTTGGCGCCCGCGCCGCCACGGGCGGCGAGTACATTTCCGCTGTAGCGGCACGACCATCCGACCACGGAGTGTGCGATGACCGACGACAGCGAAGCGAACGCACGGCAGGCGCCCGAACCCGTGGCCGATGCGGGCACAGCCCCCTATCGCCGCTGGCTGCGGACCGCGATCCTCTACGTTCTCCTCGCCGTCGCGGGCTACCAGGTGCTCGGCTGGCTGCTGCACAACCTGCGCGGCTTCCTCGGCATGCTGTTCCTGGCATGGCTCTTCAGCGTCACCATCGAACCGGTTGTCGACTGGTTCGAACGTCGTGGATGGCGCCGCGGCGCGGGGACCGGACTGGTGCTGGTCTCCCTGCTGCTGTTCGCGATCGGATTCCTCGCGGTGTTCGGCGCGCTGCTCGCCGAGCAGCTGGCCCAGCTGCTGACCGCGCTTCCCGGGGCCGTCTCGCGAGTGACCGAGTGGGCCAACCGGACCTTCGACACCAACTTCTCGACCGGCGATGATCTGCTCAAGCTCACCCCGGACACCATTCGCGAACTCGCGCAACGCTTCACACCTGGTGTGCTCGGGGTCGTGTCGTCCCTGCTCGGGGTCGTGTTCCAGGCGATGACCCTGCTGCTGTTCGTGTTCTACATGTCGGCGGAGGGCCCGGCGCTGCGCCGGACGATCTCGAGCTGGTTCCCGGCGCGGCAGCAGCAGGTCATCTCCACCGTGTGGGAGATCTCCGTCGACAAGGCAGGCGGCTACGTGGTGTCCCGATTGATCCTTGCGGCCGTGAGCACCGTCGCCACCGGCATCTTCCTGATGGCGATCGGGGTGCCGTACTGGTTGCCGTTGGCCATCTGGACCGGAGTGGTCTCGCAGTTCATCCCCACCCTCGGCACCTACCTGGCGATCGCGCTGCCTGCGATCATCGCGGCCGCGGCGCAGCCCATGGACGGGGTGTGGGTGGTGGTCTTCGGGACGGCGTACCAGCAGGTCGAGAACTACCTGCTACACCCGCGCATCACGTCCAAGACCGTGTCGATCCACCCGGCCGTCGCCTTCGGCTCGGTGATCGTCGGGGCATCGCTGTTCGGGGCGATCGGCGCGCTGGTGTCCGTCCCGGTCGTCGCGGTGATCCAGTCGCTCGTCGAAACCTACGGTCGCCGTTACGAACTGGTCCACGATCGACAGGCCGAACCCGACGCGCCCGCCGCTGAGTAGCGGGGCGGGCGCGTCGGACCTGTCGGACCTGTCGGTGATCAGCGCTGGGAGTTCAGCCCTGCGGGGTTGTCCAGGTCGCGGGCCGCGTAGGTGTTGCAGGCGCTGACCTGCCCGGTCTTGTAGCCGGTGGCGAACCACTTCTGCCGCTGCGACGAGGAGCCGTGCGTCCAGCCCTCCGGGTTCACCCGGCCGCTGGAGGCCTGCTGGATCCGGTCGTCGCCCACCGAGGAAGCGGCGGACAGCGCGTCCCGGATGTCGTTCTCGCTCAGCGTCTTGAGGAACGGTGCACCGCCGCCGGGGCAGGCTTGGTGTCCGCATAATGCGCCCAGACACCCGCGTAGCAGTCGGCCTGCAGCTCGGTGCGTACCGCCCCGGACTCGGCGCCCTTCGGGTCCGCCTGCGCCCGGCCGATGTCGCCGAGCTGGTTCTGGATGTGGTGGCCGATCTCGTGCGCGACCACGTACTCCTGCGCGAGCGGGCCAGCGCTCGACCCGAACTGGTCCACCAGCAGCTGGAAGAAGCTGGTGTCGAAGTAGGCGGTGGAATCGGCAGGGCAGTAGAACGGGCCGACATCGCTGGTGGCGTTGCCGCAGCCGGTGTTCACCGCGCCGGAGAAGAGCATGACGCCTGGCTGGACATAGCGGACACCGGTCTGCTTCTGCAGTTCCTCGCCCCACACCGAATCGAGGCTCGCGGTGGTGAACGCGACCCGGCAGTTCACATCCCGGTTGGCGTCCGCTCCGGTCTGGCAGTTCTCCAGCTCCGTGATCGAGCCGGTACCCAGCTGGGCGGAGTCGGAGGCGCCGGTCAGGCCGCCGAGCAGCGAGCCCGGGTTGCCACCGAGCAGCAGGGCCAACACGAGCACCACCAGTCCGCCGAGGCCGCCACCGAGCGCGGCCTTGCCGCCTCGACCGCCTCCGCCGCGGTGGCTGCCGCCGACCGTCACGCGGCCGGAATCCATCCGCGCACCCTCGTTGAAGGTCATCGTCATCGCTTTCGTTCGAAGTCGAGGAACTGCGGGATACAGCTTTACACGCGATCGCGTGCAAAGTTCCGACTGCGCGGTTATGTCTTCTGAGTGTCTCTCCGTAGGATCGCACCAACTGAGAAGTCGCTGGATAACTGTGGAAGGAACCCCGTGCTGCGCACCCACCTCGCCGGCTCGCTGCGAGCCGAGCACGCCGATCAAACCGTCACCCTCACCGGATGGGTTGCCAGGCGTCGCGATCACGGCGGAGTGATCTTCATCGATCTGCGCGACGCCTCCGGGGTCTCCCAGGTGGTGTTCCGCGAGGGCGAGGTCGCCGAGCAGGCCCATCGCCTGCGCGCCGAGTACTGCGTCAGGATCACCGGCAGCGTCGAGGTCCGGCCGGAGGGCAACCAGAACTTCGAGATCCCGACCGGCGCGATCGAGGTCAACGCGACCACGCTCGAGGTGCTGAACGAGAGCGCCCCTTTGCCGTTCCAGCTCGACGACCAGGTCGGCGAGGAGGCGCGCCTCAAGCACCGCTACCTCGACCTGCGTCGCGAGGGTCCGGGTCAGGCGATCCGGCTGCGCTCCAAGGTGAACGCGGCGGCCCGCGAGGTGCTGGCGCACCACGAGTTCGTCGAGGTCGAGACCCCCACCCTGACCCGGTCCACCCCGAGGGCGCCCGCGACTTCCTGGTTCCCGCGCGCCTGCAGCCCGGCAGCTTCTACGCGCTGCCGCAGAGCCCGCAGCTGTTCAAGCAGCTGCTGATGGTCGGCGGCATCGAGCGCTACTACCAGATCGCGCGCTGCTACCGGGACGAGGATTTCCGTGCCGACCGGCAGCCGGAGTTCACCCAGCTCGACATCGAGATGAGCTTCGTCGAGCAGGACGACGTCATCCATCTCGCCGAAGAGATCCTCACCAACGTGTGGAAGCTGATCGGCCACCAGATCAGCACCCCGATCCAGCGGATGACCTACGCGGAGGCGATGCGCCGCTTCGGCTCCGACAAGCCGGACCTGCGTTTCGGGCTCGAGCTCGTGGAGTGCATGGAGTTCTTCAAGGACACCACCTTCCGGGTCTTCCAGGCCGAGTACGTCGGCGCCGTCGTGATGCCGGGAGGCGCAAGCCAGCCGAGGCGTCAGCTCGACGGCTGGCAGGAGTGGGCGAAGCAGCGCGGCGCCAAGGGACTGGCGTACGTCCTCATCGGTGAGGACGGGGAACTGACCGGTCCGGTCGCCAAGAACCTGACCGACGCCGAGCGCGAGGGCCTCGCCGCGCATGTCGGTGCCGAGCCGGGCGACTGCATCTTCTTCGCGGCAGGCCCGACGAAGCAGATGCGCGCCCTGCTGGGCGCCGCCCGCGGCGAGATCGCGCGCAAGCAGGACCTCATCGACCCGAACGCGTGGGCCTTCCTGTGGGTCGTCGACGCGCCGATGTTCGAGCCGACCGCCGACGCCACCGCCAGCGGTGACGTCGCCCTCGGCTACAGCGCGTGGACCGCCGTGCACCACGCCTTCACCTCGCCCAAGCCCGAGTCGATGGACACCTTCGACACCGATCCCGGTAAGGCGCTGGCCTATGCATACGACATCGTCTGCAACGGCAACGAGATCGGTGGCGGCAGTATTCGTATCCACCGCAAGGACATCCAGGAACGCGTCTTCAAGGTGATGGGGATCGACCACGAGGAGGCGGAGGACAAGTTCGGCTTCCTCATCGACGCCTTCTCCTACGGTGCGCCCCCGCACGGCGGCATCGCGTTCGGTTGGGACCGCATCACCGCGCTCCTCGCGGGGATGGACTCGATCCGCGAGGTCATCGCCTTCCCGAAGTCGGGCGGCGGAGTCGACCCGCTCACCGATGCGCCCGCGCCGATCACCCCGCTGCAGCGCAAGGAGTCGGGCATCGACGCCAAGCCGGAGCCCAAGGGCAAGCCGGAGACGGATACGCCGGTCTCCTGACCGGACACGGCAAGGACTCCAGCGGTTCGGGGCGATCACCCTCGGGCCGCTGGAGTCGGTAGTGGCGGGTGTCGGCTCGCCGCTCCATCAATTTTTCGTACGGATCGGTCTGTTTCTGCAGGTCCGCATGGCGGGTCCATCGGTAACCGACCGGACGGGCGACCGAGGGGGCCCGCTTCGGGGCCCGGGCGGGTAGGTTGGACGGCGATGACCGCACTATTGGCCGACCCCGTTTCAGAGGTAGTCGCAGCAGCCGAGCAGCTGCTGGAGCGACGTACCGGAGCTCCGGTCACCCTCGTTGACCCCATCGATCTTGGCGGCAGCGGCCGCACGGTCGTGCTGCGGGTCCGGTGTGCCGAGAATCCCTTCTCGCTGCCGCGCACGTTGGTGATCAAGCAGGTCCGTGAGCTGTCCCCGGAGGCCGAGGCCCGGCGCATCGCCGCCTACGCGGCGCTGCCCGCCGACGAGCCGCGCGTGATGGACACCGCCTTCCTCCGCGAGGCCGTGTCGTACCAGTTCGCGACCGCGCTGGCAACCGACAGCAGGCCGGGCCCGGAACTGATCGCCTACGACCTCGACGCTCGACTGCTGGTGCTGACCGACCTCGGTGACGCCACCCCGATCGCCGAACTGCTCCAGCAGGCCGACGAGGCGGCGGTCACCAACTCGTTGATGGCACTCGCCCAGGCGATCGGCCGGATGCACGCCGCGACCGTGGGGCGTGAGGAGGACTTCACCGCGCTGCTGCGCCGCGCCGACGTCCCGCACTTCGGCAACAGCATCTCCGAGCAGGTGGTCGCCTCCGCCCCGAAGGTGCCCGCATTGCTGCGCCGCGAGCTCGGCATCGAGGTCGGCCAGGACATCGTCGATCGCGTCGCGAAGGCCGCGCGTCTCTTCGACGGCGGCCGCTACCGCGCCTTCAGTCCGTCTGACCTCTGCCCGGACAACATCATCGTCAACGATGCCGGGGTGCGCTTCCTTGACTACGAGTGGGGCGGGTTCCGCGATGCGACGCTCGACATCGCCTACGCTCTCGTGTCGTTTCCCGGCTGCCTGTGCGGGGTCGAGCTGTCGCCGGAACGCTCGGCGGCTATGGCCGAGGCCTGGCGCGCCGAGGTGGTCGGGATGTGGCCGCAGCTGGCCGACGACGAGGTGCTCTGCGCCAGGATGCTCGAGGCACAGCTGATCTGGGTCTGGCTCTCGACCTACTGGTACCTGCCCGACGACCACGAGCGGATCGCCGCCGCCAGGGAGCACCACCTGTCGCTGCCGCGTTCGAAGGCGCTGATCGCGCGGTGGAACACGCTCGCGTCCTGCGCCGACCATGCCGGGGCTCACGACGTGGCCGCGCATGCCCGCGAGGTCGCGGAGCGGCTCGCGACCTACTGGGCGTAGGGCCGCATTCGCGGACGGTCGCTTCGACCACACGCTCCATGCGTGAGCGATGAGTTCGGCCGGCGGATCGGGTCTGCACTGGCATGACTCGAACAATCGCTGACATCAACGAGATCGTCTTGGGCATCGAGTCGTTCGGTGACGACGACGCGCCACTCGTCCTGCTCGCGGGCGGGACGACGATGCTCTCCTGGCCCGACGCGCTGTGCGAGCGCCTCGCCGCCGGCGGACGCCGGGTGGTGCGCTACGACCTGCGCGACAGCGGGGAATCGACGGCGACGGATCCGGAGGCGCCCGACTACACCCTGCGCGATCTCGCCGCCGACGCGGCGGCCCTTGCTCACGCGCTCGGCGGGGGGCCTGCACACCTCGCCGGGATAGGCGTCGGCGGGATGGTCGCCCAGGTGGCCGTGCTCGACCATCCGGGTGCGTTCTCGGCGCTCACCCTGGTCGGTACCCGCGCGGTGGCCCCTGGCCCGCCCGACGATGAACTCCCCGGCCATGACGAGGCGACGATGAGCCGGCTGTTCGCGCGTCCGATGCCCGAGTGGACCGACCGCGAGGCGGTGGCGGAGTTCGCCGCCGCCGGCGCGGAGATCCGCGGCGACGACCCCGTCGCCGCGCGCGCCATCGCCGCGCGCATCTGGGACCGCACACCCGGCACCGCACCCACGGTCCACATGGCGAACCAGATGGGCGCGGTGTTCTCCAGGCTCGACTGCACCCCCCGCTGGCGCGAGCGCCTGCCCGAGATCGAGGTCCCCACACTCGTCGTCCACGGCCGCCGCGACCGGTTCTTCCCCGTCGGCAACGGCGAGGCGATCGCCGGGGCGATCCCGGGGGCACGGCTGCTCGTCCTGGAGGAGGCCGCCACCGCGATCCCCGATGCGGCGGTCGGCGAGGTCGCCGAGGCGATGCTCACGCTCGGATAGAGGACGGCGGGTGCCCGCCCGGATCGAGAGAGACTCCACGCACAGTGGACGTCGGAGGCTCGATCCGGGCGCGCGCCAGCGATTACGCGCCCGGTCGGTAGGACGCGGGGTCGAGCGGTGCGCCGACCGGGAGCGTGCGCTGGGCGCCGTCCGCGACCCGGTAGCTCGCGGCATGGCGGACCGCCGCGTTGGGGTCGGCCGGGTCGCTGATGTAGAACCAGTCCATCTGCGAACCGGCGGTTGCGATCTCGAACACGCCGTAGCCGTGGGAGTCGAGTTCGACGTACCGCACGTGCCGGTTGACGGCCTTGAACCCCTCCTCCGCCGCGACGGAGACGGACCGGGCAGGCACCCCCAACGTCTCGTCGATGTTCGGGGAGGTCACCGACGGCACCACGAACTCGGTGCCGACCGTGGCGCCGCCCGGGTAGTTCGCGGCGTCGGCCGGCAGGTCGCAGGCCCAGGACGTGTGGATGTCGCCGGTCAGGAAGACCGTGTTGTCGACTCCCGCCGCGGTGATCGCGTCGAACAACCGGCGGCGGTCGGCGGAGTAGCCGTCCCACTGGTCGGTGTTGTACGGAATCCCGGCATCGGGGACTCCGATCATGTCGGTGAGCGCCGCGGTGGTCTTGGTGTCGAGCGGCGGGAACACGCAGGGCGCGATCATCACCGGGTTGCCGACGATCTTCCATCGGGCAGGCGAGGACACGATGCCCTTGGTCAGCCAGTCCATCTGGGCGCCGCCCGCGATGGTCCTGTCGGGCGAATCCACCTTGCGCCAGCCGGCCCCCGACGCGGCGGGCTCGTCGCGGTAGGTGCGCAGGTCGAGCATGGAGATCTCGGCGAGGTTGCCGAACTGGAAGCGCCGGTACAGCGTGATCTCGGTGGAGGATCCGGTGACCCGCACCGGCATCCACTCGAAGTAGGCGCGGGTGGAACTGGCCTTGCGCGTTGCCCAGTCGCCCTCGGTGGCGGGGGTGTGGTTCTCCGCGCCGCCGTCGAAGGAGTTGTCCGCGGATTCGTGGTCGTCCCAGGTCGCGATGAACGGCAGCTTCGCGTGCAGGGCCATCAGGTCCGGGTCGGTCTTGTACTGGGCGTGCCGGATCCGGTAATCGGCAAGGGAGACGATCTCGTGCGCCGGGTCGTGCGGACGTACCGATCCGTTGCGGCCCCCGTACTCGCCTCTGCCGTACTCGTAGATGTAATCGCCGAGATGCAGGATCGCGTCAAGATCCTCACGCTGCGCGAGGTGGCGGTACACGGAGAAGTAGCCGGCCTCCCAGTTGGAGCAGGACACCACGCCGAACCGCAGCCGCGCCAGATCCGCGTCGTTTGCCGGTGCGGTCCTGGTGCGCCCGACGGGGGAGACCTGGCCGGCGACCGCGCCGCCGCGGGCGGTGAAGCGGTAGTGGTAGGAGGTGGCGGGCTTCAGGCCGGTGACGTCGACCTTGGCGGTGTGGTCGGCGTCGGCGTTCGCGGTGACGGTGCCGCTGCGTACGACCGAGGTGAAACCGGGATCGGTCGCGACCTGCCATTCCAGCGAGATCGACGGTCCCGCACCGGATCCGGGCTGCGCGTCGGGTGACGGGGTGACGCGGGTCCAGATGATGACCCGGTCGGGGAGCGGGTCTCCTGAGGCGACGCCGTGGGCGAAGCCGACGGCGGGCGCGCCGGGTGCGGCGGCGGCAGTGCCCGCGGCCACGACGGTGATGCCCACACCCGCGAGCGCGGCCGAGCCCTTCAGCAGGGTGCGCCTGCTCACGCTCGGCATGGTGGTGTGGTCGGGAAGGCAGTTGTCAGACACCCGAGCATCACAGCCGAACATGGACGTGTGTTCAAACTGCAACGGGGCCGATCGCCCAATGTTCATCTGACGTTCGTCCTCGTGTCGTTCGGATGCGGTCGGTCTGGAGCTCATGCGCCAGGACGGTGGGCGGCGGGGTCGAGCGGTGTGCCGACCGGGACCGTGCGCTGGGTGCCGGCCGCGACGCGGAAGCTCGCGCCGTGGCGCACGGTCGCGTTGGGGTCGATCGGATCGCTGATGTAGTACCAGTCCATTTGCGAACCGGCGGTGGCGATCTCGAACACGCCGTATCCGTGCGAGTCGAAGTCGAGATACCGGATGTGCCGGTTGACCGCCTTGTACGCCTCCTCCACCGCGAGGCTGGCGGTGCGGGGCGGCACCCCCAGTGAGTCGTCCATGTTCGGGGACGTCACCGACGGCACCACGAGTTCGGTGCCGATCGTGGGGCCCGCCGGGTAGTTCGCGGCGTCGAGAGGGAGGTCGCAGGCCCAGGAGGTGTGGACGTCGCCGGTCAGGAAGACCGTATTGGCGACGCTCGCCGCGGCGAGCGCGTCGTACAGTCGGCGGCGGTCGGCGGCGTAGCCGTCCCACGAGTCTGTGCCGTAGGGAATGCCCTCCTTGGGGAGTCCGAGTATCTCCGTGAGCGCCGCGGTGGTCTTGGTGTCCAGCGGCGGGACCAGGGTCGGTGCGATCATCACCGGATTGCCGACCACCTTCCACTGCGTCGGCGAGGACACGATGCCGTTGGTGAGCCAGTCCATCTGGGCGCGGCCGGTGATGGTCCGGTCGGGGGAGTCCACCTTGAGCCCTGCGGTGGCGGTGGTCTGCTCGTCGCGGTAGGTGCGCAGGTCGAGCATGGAGATCTCGGCGAGGTTGCCGAACCGGAACCGCCGGTACAGCGTGACCTCGGTGCCGGACCCGGTGGCCCGCACCGGCATCCACTCGAAGTAGGCGCGGGTGGAATTGGCCTTGCGGGTGGCCCAGTCGCCTTCGGTGGCGGGGTTGTGGTTCTCGGCGCCGCCGTTGAAGGAGTTGTCCGCGGACTCGTGGTCGTCCCAGGTCGCGATGAACGGCACCCGCGCGTGCAGCGCCATCAGGTCCGGGTCGGTCTTGTGCTGGGCGTGCCGGATCCGGTAGTCGGCGAGGGAGACGATCTCGTGCGCCGGGTCCGTGGGCCGGACCGCACCGTTGCGTCCGCCGTACTCGCCTCGGCCGTACTCGTAGATGTAGTCACCGAGGTGCAGGACCGCGTCCAGGTCGTCGCGCTGGGCGAGGTGGCGGTAGGCGGAGAAGTAACCGGCCTCCCAGTTGGAGCAGGACACCACGCCGAAGCGCAGTCGCGCCAGGTCGGCATCGTTGGCGGGCGCGGTGAGCGTGCGCCCGACGGGCGAGACCTGGCCGCCGACCGCACCGCCGCGGGCTGTGAAGCGGAAGTGGTAGGCGGTCGCGGGCTCGAGGCCGGTCACGTCGACCTTCGCGGTGTGGTCGGAGCCGGCGTCCGCGGTCACCGTGCCGCTGCGCACGACGGTGGCGAAGCCGGGATCGGTCGCGACCTGCCAGTCCAGCGGGACCGCCTCTCCCATGCCGGAGCCGGGCAGCGCGTCGGGTGACGGGGTGACGCGGGTCCAGATGATGACCCGGTCGGGGAGCGGGTCGCCGGAGGCGACGCCGTGCGCGAAACCGACCGTGCTCGCGCCGGGCGCCGCGCCTGCGGAGCCCGCGGCCACAATGGTGATGCCAACGCCCGCGAGCGCGGCCGAGCTCTTCAGGAGGGTCCGCCTGCTCAGGCTCGGCAGGGTGGTGCGATCGGGAAGCCAGTTATCAGACACCCGAAGATCACAACCGAACTTGGACGTGCGTTCAACACGTGGCGGGCCTGACGGCCGGATGTTCATCTGGCGTTTACTGCCTTGTCGTCCCGGCGCGGTCGGGGGCACCCGCGTCGGTGCCCTTTAGTAGCGTCGACACGTGAGCGATTGGCTGGGATCAACCGACGGTGGCGCGGACGCGGGGCTGTTCGCCGCCCCAGGGGAACCCGCGGATCATGCGGGGCCGGTGACCGCGGGCCTGCCGCCGGTGCGCCCGGACGCGCCGCTCGCGGTCCGCATGCGGCCGGTGAGCCTCGACGAGGTGGTGGGGCAGGGACATCTGCTGGGACCCGGCGCCCCACTGCGCAGGCTCGTGGACGGCTCGGGCGCGGCGTCGGTGATGCTCTACGGCCCACCCGGCACCGGCAAGACCACCCTCGCCTCCCTGATCTCGCGGGCGACCGGCCGTCGGTTCGAGGCGTTGTCCGCGCTGTCGGCGGGCGTCAAGGACGTCCGCGCGGTGATCGACCTGGCCCGCAGGCGGCTCACCGCGGGCGAGCAGACCGTGCTCTTCATCGACGAGGTGCACCGATTCTCCAAGACCCAGCAGGACGCGCTGCTGGCCGCGGTGGAGAACCGGATCGTGCTGTTGGTCGCGGCCACCACGGAGAACCCCTCGTTCTCGGTCGTGTCGCCGCTGCTGTCCCGGTCTCTGGTCCTGCAGTTGCACTCGCTCACCGAGGCCGACATCCGCTCGCTGCTCGACCGGGCCGTCGCGGATCCGCGCGGGCTGGGCGGTTCGGTCAGCCTGACGGACGAGGCGCGCGACCATCTCGTGCGGCTGGCGTCGGGCGATGCCAGGCGTGCCCTGACCGCGCTGGAGGCGGCCGCGGGCGCCGCGCTCGATTCGCCTGCCGAGGACGGGTCCGCCGTGGTCGACCTCGAGACCGTCGAGGCGAGTGTCGACAAGGCGGCCGTGCGCTACGACAGGGACGGCGACCAGCACTACGACGTGATCAGCGCGTTCATCAAGTCGATCCGCGGCTCGGACGTGGACGCCGCGCTGCACTACCTGGCCCGGATGATCACCGCGGGCGAGGATCCGCGCTTCATTGCACGCCGGCTGGTGGTGCACGCGAGCGAGGACATCGGCATGGCCGATCCGACCGCGTTGCAGACCGCGACCGCGGCCGCGCAGGCCGTCCAGCTCATCGGCATGCCGGAGGCCCGGCTCGCATTGGCGCAGGCCACGATCCACCTGGCGACCGCGCCGAAGTCGGGAGCGGTGATCGCCGCCCTCGGCGCGGCCATGGCCGATGTGTCCGCGGGGAAGTCGGGGCTGGTGCCGCCGCACCTGCGGGACGGGCACTACGCCGGCGCCGAGAAGCTGGGCAACGCGGTCGGATACCGCTACCCGCACAACGCCACCGACGGCGTGTTGCCGCAGCAGTACCCGCCGGACGAGTTGGTCGGCGTCGACTACTACGAGCCGACCGGGCACGGTGCCGAGCGTGAGATCGCGGCGCGGGTGGGTAAGTTGCGGCGGATCGTGCGGGGTTGACGCGGCCCCGAGCGCTGCGCACCCCGCCATCCTCGGCACGTTAAGCTGGATATTCATCCGAGATGCCCATGAAGTAAGGACCGGTTAGTGCAGACCCACGAGATCCGCAGGCGATTCCTCGACCACTTCGTCAAGGCGGGTCACGCCGAGGTGGCCAGTGCCTCGCTGATTCTCGACGACCCGAACCTGCTGTTCGTGAACGCGGGCATGGTCCAGTTCGTGCCGTACTTCCTCGGTCAGCAGACCCCGCCGTACGCGACGGCGACCAGCGTCCAGAAGTGCGTTCGCACCCTCGACATCGAGAACGTCGGCATCACGACCCGCCACAACACGTTCTTCCAGATGGCAGGCAACTTCTCGTTCGGCGATTACTTCAAGCGCGAGGCGATCAAGCACGCGTGGGCGCTGCTGACGAACAGTGTCGAGGACGGCGGCTACGGCTTCGACCCCGAGCGGCTGTGGGTGACGGTGTACCTCGACGACGACGAGGCCCGCGACATCTGGAAGGAAGAGGCCGGAATTCCGGACGAGCGCATCCAGCGCCGCGGGATGGCCGACAACTACTGGTCGATGGGCATCCCCGGCCCCTGCGGCCCGTGCTCCGAGATCTACTACGACCGCGGAGCCGAGTACGGCCTCGAGGGCGGCCCTGAGGCCGACGAGGACCGGTACCTCGAGATCTGGAACCTCGTGTTCATGCAGAACGAGCGCGGCCTCGGCGGCCCGGGCAAGGACAACTACGAGATCCTCGGCCCGCTGCCGAAGCAGAACATCGACACCGGCATGGGCGTCGAGCGCGTCGCCTTCCTGCTGCAGGGCGTGGACAACGTCTACGAGACCGACCTGGTGCGTCCGGTGATCGCCAAGGCCGAGGAGCTCACCGGCCGAACGTACGGGAAGAACCACGAGGACGACGTCCGGTTCCGCGTCATCGCCGACCACGCTCGGACCGCCGCCATGCTGATCGGCGACGGCGTCAACCCCGGCAACGACGGCCGCGGCTACGTGCTGCGCCGGCTGCTGCGCCGAATCGTCCGCTCCGCCAAGCTGCTCGGCGCCGAGAAGCCGAGCATGCGCGAGTTCATCACCGTCGTGCGCGACACCATGGCGCCGTCCTACCCGGTGCTCGAGACCGACTTCAAGCGCATCGAGACCGTCGCGGTCGGCGAGGAGACCGCCTTCCTCAAGACGCTGGTGTCTGGTTCCAAGCTGTTCGAGACGGCGGCCGACGACGTCAAGGCCGCGGGCAAGAAGGTGATCGCGGGCAGCGAGGCCTTCGCCCTGCACGACACCTACGGGTTCCCGATCGACCTGACCCTGGAGATGGCGTCCGAGGCAGGCCTGACCGTCGACGAGGACGGTTTCCGCGCCCTGATGGCCGAGCAGCGGCAGCGGGCGAAGGACGACGCGCGGGCGCGCAAGCAGTCGCACGCCGACCTCACCGTCTACAAGGAGTTCGTCGACCGCGGCGAGACCGAGTTCACCGGCTTCGCCGAGCTGACCTCGGAGGCCACCGTGCTGGCGCTGATCTCCGACGGCGTCCGCATCCCCACCGCGACCGTTGGCCAGGACGTCGAGGTCATCCTCGACCGCAGCCCGCTCTACGCGGAGGCAGGCGGCCAGATCGCCGACATCGGCGTGATCACCGGACCCGGGCTGCGGGTGCGGGTGCGCGACGTGCAGAAGATCGCGAAGAAGCTGTGGGTGCACAAGGTCACCGTCGAGGAGGGTCAGATCACCGAGGGTGACGCCATCCTCGCGCAGGTCGACGCCAACTGGCGGGCGGGCGCGACCCAGGGGCACTCCGGTACCCACATGGTGCACGCCGCGCTGCGACAGGTGCTTGGCCCCAACGCCGTTCAGGCCGGATCGCTGAACAAGCCCGGCTACCTGCGGTTCGACTTCTCCTGGCAGGGCCAGCTGTCGGAGGCCCAGCGCAACGACATCGAGGCCGTCGCCAACGAGGCCGTGACCGCCAACCACCCGGTCAACACCTTCGTCACCGACCTGGCCAAGGCCAAGTCGATGGGCGCGATGGCGCTGTTCGGCGAGAACTACGGCGACGAGGTCCGGGTTGTCGAGATCGGCGGACCGTTCTCGATGGAGCTGTGCGGTGGCACCCACGTCGCGCACTCCTCGCAGATCGGGCCGGTCACGCTGCTCGGCGAGTCCTCCGTCGGCTCCGGCATCCGGCGCGTGGAGGCCTTCGTCGGCCTCGACTCGTACCGGTACCTGGCCAAGGAGCGCGCGCTGCTCGCCGGTGTCGCGACCGCGCTGAAGGTGCCCTCCGAGGAGGTGCCCGGGCGCGTGGAGCAGCTGGTGGAGCGGCTCAAGGTGGCCGAGAAGGAACTCGAGCAGACCAAGGCGGCCGCGGTGCTGGCCGGCGCAGGCGCGTTCGTGGAGCGGGCCGAGCGGATCGGAGGGCTGTTGCTGGTCGCCGAGCAGGCCCCCGACGGCGTCGCGGGCAACGACCTGCGCACGCTCGCGACCGATGTCCGCGGCCGGTTCGGGACCGAGCCCGCTGTGGTGGTCCTGATCGGTTCCGCCGATGGCAAGGTGCCGTTCGTGGTGAGCGCCAACAAGGCCGCGCAGGACCTCGGCGTCAAGGCAGGCGACCTGGTGGCCGCGTTCGGTCCGAGCATCGGTGGCCGTGGCGGCGGCAAGCCGGAGATGGCCCAGGGTTCGGGCAGCGACGCGTCGGGCATCCCCGCCGCGCTCTCGGCAGTGCGCGCCCGCGTCGCCGAGATCGCCGGGTGAGCGAGGCCGATCAGCCCGGCGACCAGGGGCGGGGTCGCCGGATCGGGGTCGATGTCGGCAGTGTCCGGATCGGTGTCGCCGCCAGCGATCCGGATGGGATCCTGGCCACGCCGGTGGAGACCGTGGCGAGGGCCAAGTCCCGCGCCGACAGGTCTGACATCGAGCGACTCGCCGCGATTGTCGCGGAATACGAGGCCGTCGAGGTTATCGTCGGATTGCCGCGAACCCTGAGAGGGGAGAGCGGAACCGCGGCCGGACTCGCCTCGAAGTTCGCCGCGCAGCTCCGGGATCGGTTGGCGCCCATCCCGGTTCGCATGACCGATGAACGCTTCACGACGGTGACCGCGTCCAGGGCCCTGCGTGAGAGCGGGGTCAAGGCGAAGGGACAGCGGTCGGTGATCGACCAGGCCGCGGCCGTGGCGATCTTGCAAGGATGGTTGGACCAGCGCAGCAGGGAACTGCACTCGGAGCAGTCCCTGCCCTCACAGATGGAGGACGGCGAGTGACCGATACCCGGTCGAGAGGGCCCGAGTTGCAGCCGACTCGCGCGGAAGTGCGTCGCGCACGGGAGCGTGCCGCGGGACGCAAGGGCAGGGGCAAGATCGTGGTCGCGATCGCCGGAGTCGGCGCCCTCGCGCTGATCGTGGGTGTCGGCTACGTCGGCGGCAAGAAGCTTCTCGGCGGCGTCGACGTCCCGAGGACTACGAGGCAGGTCAGTCGGGGCCCGATGTCGTCGTGCAGGTGCACCCCGGTGACACCGCCGACCAGATCGCCACCGAGATGGCCGAGAAGGACGTCGTCGCGAGCGCGTCCGCGTTCTTCAACGCGGCCGTCCAGAACGATTCCATGACGTCGGTGCAGCCGGGCTTCTACAACCTCAAGTCCCAGGTCCCGGCCGCGCAGGCCGTAACGGGCCTTGTCGATCCGAACTCCCGCGTCGGAGCGCTGGTGATCTCCGAGGGTCGTCAGCTGCACGACACAAGGGACGTGAACACCGGCGCGACCAAGCGCGGCATCTACACCCTCATCTCCGAGGCGAGCTGCCTGCCGACCCCCTCGGGTCAGCAGAAGTGCGTGAGCGTCGAGGAGCTGAAGGAGGCGGGCGCCAACCCGAACCTCGCCGCGCTCGGGGTGCCCGACTGGGCGGCCGCTCGGGTCAAGTCGGTCCCGGACCGTACCCGGCAGCTCGAGGGCCTGATCGCCGCGGGCAAGTGGGACTTCGACCCGAGGGAATCGGCGGCGGAGATCCTCACCACCCTCGTCAGCGGCAGCGCCGCCAAGTACGAGGCCACCGGCATCGACCGCGCGGGGAACGCGGTCGGCCTGAGCCCCTACGACCTGCTCGTCGCGGCGTCGCTGGTGGAACGGGAGTCGCTGCCGGACGACTTCGGCAAGGTCGCGCGGGTGATCGTCAACCGGCTCGCCGCGCCGCAGCGCCTCGAGCTGGACTCGACGGTCAACTACGCGCTCGACACCACCGAACTCGCGACCACCGACGGCGACCGCGCGAAGGTCACCCCGTGGAACACCTACGCGATGGACGGACTGCCCGCGACCCCGATCTCGTCGCCGAGCATCGGCGCGGTGGAGGCCGTGGAGAAGGCGCCCGCGGGCGACTGGCTGTACTTCGTCACGATCGACGACAAGGGCACCACGCTGTTCACCAAGAGCTACACCGAGCACCTCGAGAACAGCAAGAAGGCGCTGGCGAGCGGGATCCTCGACAGTGGACGCTGACCTGCCACGCAAGGCGGCGGTCCTCGGCAAACCGATCGGACACTCCAAGTCGCCGCTGCTGCACCTGGCGGCGTACCGCGCCCTCGGCCTGACCGGCTGGTCCTACGACCGGATCGAGTGCACCGGCGAGCAGCTGCCCGGGCTCGTCGACGGGCTGGGCCCGGAATGGGTCGGGCTCTCGGTCACCATGCCCGGCAAGGTCGCCGCGCTCGAGTACGCGACCGAGCGCACCGAGCGCGCTGTGCAGGTCGGTTCGGCCAACACCCTTGTCCGGGTGCCGGGCGGCTGGCGGGCGGACTGCACCGACGTGGACGGCGTGACCGGGGCGCTCGCCGAGGTCGGGGTCACCGATCTGGGCGGCGCGAGCGCGGTCGTGATCGGCGCGGGCGGGACCTCACGGCCTGCGCTGCGGGCGCTGGCGGACCTCGGCGTCGACGCGGTGACCGTCGTCGCCCGCTCGGCCGACCGGGCGGCGGCCTCGCTGGCCTGCGCGTCGGAGATGGGCCTGCGGGCCCGCCATCTCGGCTTCGATGCCGACGCGCTGGCCGCGGCGTGTGCGGACGCGGCGACGGTGGTCAGCACCGTGCCCCCGGACGCGATCGCGCCGTTCGCGAGCGCGGTCGCGAAGGCACCTGTGGTGTTCGACGCCATCTACGATCCCTGGCCTACTCCGCTCGCCGCCGCGGTTCAGGCCGCGGGCGGGACGGTGGTCGACGGTCTGCGGATGCTGCTCAACCAGGCGTTCGGGCAGGTCGAGCAGTTCACCGGCCGTCCGGCCCGCGCGCGGAGATGGCGGCCGCGGTCGCGCGCTGACGCGCCATTCTCCACAGCTCCTGATCCATCCCCAGCACAGCTGGGATCGGCACTTTCGGGGCCCCTCCAGGTACCTTCCGGTGGCAGCGTCGGGGCATGGGAATCGGATTGCTCGGCCTGGCGGGACTGCTCACCGGCGTCGCGACGCGGCGGTTCCTGCGTCGCTTCACCGCGGCGATGCCGCGCTGGTGGGTCGCGGTCCTCATCGTCGGCTTCGTCGCGGCCGGACTCGCCTGCCCGCCGCTGACGGCCGCCGCGGCCTGCGCGTTGCTCTGGTGGTGTGTCTGCCTGTCCGTGGTCGACCTGGGGGAGCGCAGGCTGCCGAACGAGCTCACCCTGCCGGGCGCCTGCGCGGTGTTCCTGGTCTCGGTGCTGGTGGGCCGGGGATGGCGGCCCTGGTGGGGGCGGCGATGCTGGCCGGTCTCTACCTCGTCGTACACCTGGCCTCCCCGGCGGCGATGGGCGGCGGTGACGTGAAGCTGGCACTCGGGCTCGGCGCCGCGGCGGGTGCGGCGGGCGCCCAGGCGTGGCTGACGGCGGCCGTCGGTGCGGTGGCGCTGACGGCCGTGGTCGGCGGGTGCGCCCTTGCCCTCGGGCGCGGTGACCGCACCCTCGCGCACGGGCCGTCGATGTGCCTGTCGACGCTGCTGGCGTTGAGCCTGGCAGGGGGCGGCTAGCCGGGGACCGGGCCGGTGTGCGTTGACGCCTGCGTTTCGTGAAAAGATGGGCGGCGTGCTGCGCTGGATAACTGCCGGAGAATCCCATGGTCCCGCCCTCGTCGCCCTCCTGGATGGGATGGTCGCCGGGGTCGAGGTGACCTCCGATGACATTGCTTCCCAACTCGCCCGCCGTCGCCTCGGCTACGGCCGCGGTGCCCGCATGAGCTTCGAGAAGGACGTCGTGACGATGGTCGGCGGCGTCCGGCACGGCCGCACGATGGGCGGCCCCGTCGCCATCGAGGTCGCGAACAGCGAGTGGCCCAAGTGGGAGACGGTCATGTCCTCCGACCCGGTGGACGAGGCGCTGCTCAAGGACCTCGCGCGCAACGCGCCGCTGACCCGCCCGCGCCCGGGCCACGCCGACTACTCCGGCATGCTCAAGTACGGATTCGACGACGCCCGTCCCGTCCTGGAGCGCGCCAGTGCCCGCGAGACCGCGGCCCGCGTCGCGGCAGGAACCGTGGCCCGCGCCTTCCTGCGTCAGGTCTTCGGCGTCGAGGTGATCTCCCATGTGATCTCCATCGGCACCGCCTCGGGCCCCGTCGACTCCCCGGTCCCCGGTCCCGACGACCTCGCGCAGATCGACGCCAGCCCGGTGCGTGCCTTCGGCGCCGAGGCGGAGGCCGCGATGATCGCGGAGATCGACGCGGCCAAGCGGGACGGCGACACCCTCGGCGGTGTCGTCGAGGTGATCGTGCACGGCCTGCCCGTCGGGCTGGGGTCGTTCATCAGCGGTGAGAACCGGCTCGATTCCCGACTCGCCGCCGCGCTGATGGGCATTCAGGCCATCAAGGGCGTCGAGGTCGGCGACGGCTTCGAGACCTCCCGCCGCCGGGGCAGCGCCGCGCACGACGAGATGCGGCCCGGACCGGACGGCGTGCTGCGGTCGACCAACCGCGCAGGCGGCCTCGAGGGCGGCATGACCAACGGCGAGGCGCTGCGGGTCCGGGCGGCGATGAAGCCGATCTCCACCGTGCCGCGCGCGCTCGCGACTGTCGACATGTCCACCGGCGAGGAGGCCGTCGCCATCCATCAGCGCAGCGATGTGTGCGCGGTCCCCGCCGCGGGCGTCGTCGCGGAGTCGATGGTGGCCCTGGTGGTCGCGCAGGCCGCGCTCGAGAAGTTCGGCGGTGACTCGGTCGACGAGACGATGCGCAACATCGGCGGATACCTCGCCTCGGTCCGGGAACGCCTGTCGAGGTGACTCCACGGGCAGTCCTGATCGGACCGCCGGGCGCCGGTAAGTCCACCATCGGGAAACGATTGGCGCGGGCGCTGGACGTCGAGATCTTCGACACCGACGCCGCCATCGAGCGCGAGGCGGGCAAGACCATCCCGGAGATCTTCGCGCAGGACGGGGAACCGGCGTTTCGCGCGTTGGAGGAGGACATGGTCCGGCGCGCGCTGATCGAACAGACGGGCATCGTCTCGCTCGGCGGCGGCGCGATCCTGTCCGATGCCACCCGCGCCCGGCTGGTCGGCCACACGGTCGTCTACCTGGAGATCAGCGTGGCCGAGGGCCTCAAGCGGACCGGAACGAACACCTCCCGGCCCCTCCTCAACGGTGGCGATCCACGCCAGAAGTACCGGGACCTGATGCGGCGGCGGCGACCGCTGTACCGGAAGGTGGCCACCATCCGGGTCCGCACCGACGGGCGCAGTCCGGCCCGCGTGGTGCAGCAGCTCGTCTCCAAACTGGGGTAGAGCGGTGGCAGCACCCAGGCAGAAGCGATAAAGCAGCAGCGCACAGAAGCGGAGAAGCAGACAGTGACCGAACCCGTACGCGTCGAGGTCAAGACCGACAGTCCCTACCCGGTGATCATCGGCCGCGGACTGCTCGGTGAACTGGTGGACGAACTGATCGGCACGAGGACCGTCGCGATCTTCCACCAGCCGCCCCTCGCGCAGACCGCGGAGGCGGTGCGCGCCGCGTTGGCGGCGAAGGGCATCGACGCCCATCGCGTCGAGATCCCGGACGCGGAGGACGGCAAGGACCTGGCGGTCGCGGGCTTCTGCTGGGAGGTGCTCGGCCGCATCGGGCTGACCCGCAGCGACGCCGTGGTGAGCCTCGGCGGCGGCGCGGCCACCGACCTGGCCGGGTTCGTCGCGGCCACCTGGATGCGCGGTGTGCGGATCGTGCACGTGCCCACCACCCTGCTCGCGATGGTGGACGCGGCCGTCGGCGGCAAGACCGGCATCAACACCGATGCGGGCAAGAACCTCGTCGGCTCGTTCCACGAGCCGTCCGCGGTGCTGATCGACCTGGCGACCCTGGAGACGGTGCCGCGCAACGAGATCGTCGCAGGCATGGCCGAGGTGATCAAGACCGGGTTCATCGCGGACCCGACGATCCTGGACCTCATCGAGCGGGACCCCGAGGCGGCCCTCGATCCGACCGGCGAGGTGCTGCCCGAGCTGATCCGCCGGTCCGTGGAGGTGAAGGCGAAGGTCGTCGCCGCAGACCTCAAGGAGTCGGACCTGCGCGAGATCCTCAACTACGGACACACCCTCGGCCACGCGATCGAGCGCCGCGAGAAGTACCGCTGGCGCCACGGCGCGGCGGTGTCCGTCGGCCTGGTGTTCGCCGCCGAGCTGGGCCGGCTCGCGGGCAGGCTCGACGACGCGACCGCGGAGCGGCACCGGACCATCCTCGAGAGCGTCGGCCTGCCCACCACCTACGACGCGTCCGCCTTCGCGGACCTGGTCAAGGGCATGCAGACGGACAAGAAGAACCGGGCGGGCATGCTGCGGTTCGTCGTCCTGGACGGGCTGGCGAAGCCGGGACGGCTCGAGGGCCCGGACCCGACGCTGCTCGCGGCCGCCTACTCCGCGGTGGCCCGCGAGGACCAGCCGGGCACCGGCGGCACGGTGCTGCTGTGAGGGTGCAGGTCGTCAACGGACCGAACCTCGGACGGCTCGGCAAGCGGCAGCCCGAGGTGTACGGCGCGACCACGTATGCCGATCTCGTCGCGCTCTGCGAGGCGACCGCAGTCGAGCTGGGCATCGAGGTGACGGTCCGCCAGTCCGACAGCGAGGCCGAACTGCTCGGCTGGATCCACGACGCCGCCGACGCGGGCGAGCCGGTTGTGCTCAACGCAGGCGCGCTCACCCACACCTCGGTCGCGCTGCGGGACGCCTGCGCCGAGCTGGAGGCGGGACTGGTCGAGGTGCACATCTCGAACGTGCACGCCCGCGAGGACTTCCGGCATCACTCCTACCTGAGCGCGATCGCGACCGGCGTCATCGTCGGGTGCGGCGTCGCGGGATACCCGCTCGCGCTGAGGTTCCTCGCCGAGAGATAGCGCTGCGCGCCCGTGCGCGAGTCTCACCCCGATCGGGGTGAGACTCGCGCACGGGCGCGCAGCTGCGTTACTTGCCGTTCTCGGGCTTGATGGCCTCGAAGACCTCGGTGGGGGCGTCGTCGACGTAGTGGCGACCGCCGCCCGAGGTCTGGTCGTCTGCCTGCTGCTGGGTGGCCGGGTCGTTCTCGTAGTAGCCCTGATCGGACTCGTAGTAGCCCTGGCCGGTGCCGTGCTCGGAGGCCCACTCGGAGGCCTCGTAGTTCTCCTCCGCGGTCTCGACCACGTCGTAGTCCTGTTCGCTCGCGTACGCGCCCGCGGCGCCCGCTGCAGTGGCCCCGGACTTGCGGGCCTCGCGCCGCACCAGGAAGCGTCCGACCGTCACCGCGAGCATCGCGGGTAGGAAGACGAGCAGGATGGTGAAGGCGGCACCTGAGGTGAGCTCGAAGAACAGCGTGTTGTCGCCGAGTGCGATTCCGGTGACGGCGCCGATCAGCCAGGACACCGCGCCCGCCAGCACGCCTGCGACCGCGGCGGCCTTGAGCCACATCATGGTCAGGTCGGCGCCCGACTCCTCGTCGACCGCGGTGCGCGCGTCCCTGATGCCGTCGAGACCGCCCCACAGCAGGGCGACGAGCACCACGAACGCCAGCGAGATCCACCGTAGTGACGATCCGTGCAGGGGCCACTGCGTGACCGCGAGTCCGAGCACCACCCTCGTCACGACATGCACCGACGCCATACCCAGACCACGAAGAAGCCACGAGTTCATGCCGACAGCGTAACGACCGCTCAATGGGACCTGTGGCCTAACCCACACCTCGCGCGGCGAGGGCCCTCGCGAGGGCCCGACGCTGCCGTAGGTTGGGCTCATGTCGACCGTCGATCACGGGTCCCGCCGGGCCGCGCTGCGCACACTGCTCACCGACTGGGGCGTCGAGGCGCTCCTGGTGACCGATCTGCTCAACATCAGGTACCTCACGGGGTTCACCGGGTCGAACGCGGCGCTGCTCGTCGACGCCCGCGACGAACCGGGTGCCGAGTCGCGAACCCTGATCTGCACCGATGGCAGGTACCTGATCCAGGTCGGCGAGCAGGTGCCGGACCTGCAGGCGGTGATCGACCGGTCAAGCGCAGGCCACCTGATCGGTCGCTGCGCCGACACCGATGCCGGCCCGGTGCGGCTCGGATTCGAGAGCCATGTGGTGACCGTCGACGAGCTCGCCGCCTGGCAGGAGCTGGCACCGTCGCTGGAGATGATCCGGGCGCCGCGGCTGGTGGAGCGGCTCCGGATGGTCAAGGACGAACACGAGGTGGGGCTGCTGCGCCGAGCGTGTGCGGCGGCCGACCTCGCCCTCGCCGTCCTGATCGAGCGCGGGGGACTGCGACCGGGCCGGACCGAGCGGGAAGTCGGACGGGAACTGGAGTTCCTGATGCTCGAGCACGGTGCGGACGGCATCTCGTTCGAGACGATCGTGGCGGCGGGGGCGAACTCGGCGATCCCGCACCACCGTCCGACCGACGCAACGCTGGCCGCAGGGGACTTCGTCAAGCTCGACTTCGGGGCGACGGTCGAGGGGTACCACTCGGACATGACCAGGACGTTCGTGCTCGGCGCGGCGGCGGACTGGCAGCGCGAGGTGTACGAGCTCGTTGCGACCGCGCAGGCCGCAGGCCGGGCGGCCCTTGCACCGGGCACGGAGGTCGCCGCGGTGGACGCCGCGGCCCGGTCGGTGATCGAGGCCGCGGGGTACGGGGAGCTGTTCCTGCACGGTCTCGGGCACGGCGTCGGGCTGGAGATCCACGAAGCACCGGGAATCGGCAAGCTCGGCACCGGTACACTGCTAGCCGGTGCTGCGGTGACGGTCGAGCCCGGTGTGTACTTCTCCGGTCGCGGAGGCGTCAGGATCGAGGACACGCTCGTTGTTCGCGAGCAGGAGCCCGAGCTCCTCACCCTCACCACAAAAGATCTCGTAATCGTCTGAAGGAGACGCGAAGTAAGTGGCTGACACCAGTGATTTCAAGAACGGGCTCGTGCTGAAGATCGAGGGCCAGCTCTGGCAGATCATCGAGTTCCAGCACGTGAAGCCGGGCAAGGGCCCCGCGTTCGTGCGGACCAAGCTCAAGAACGTGCTCTCCGGCAAGAACGTGGACAAGACCTTCAACGCCGGCGTCAAGGTGGAGACCGCGACGGTCGACCGTCGCGACATGACGTACCTCTACCACGACGGTAGCGACTATGTGTTCATGGACGGCGACACCTACGACCAGATCTCGATCAGCGAGGCCACCGTCGGCGACGGCGCGCGCTTCCTGCTCGAGAACATGCAGGTCCAGGTCGCGACCCACGAGGATGCGCCGCTGTTCGTCGAGCTGCCGGTCACGGTCGAGCTCGTCGTCAAGCACACCGATCCTGGCCTGCAGGGCGACCGCTCGACCGGTGGCACCAAGCCCGCCATCCTGGAGACGGACGCCGAGGTGCAGGTCCCGCTGTTCGTCAACACCGGCGACAAGCTCAAGATCGACTCTCGGGACGGCAACTACCTGGGCCGCGTGACTTCGTAGCGTGTCCGGTAGTCAGAAGAAGCTCGGGGCCAGGCACAAGGCCCGTAAGCGCGCAGTCGACTTCCTCTTCGAGGCGGAGGCGCGCGACCTCGACCCGGTCGATCTCGCCACGGAGCGGGCCGAGCTCGCCGGGACAGACGACGCTGTCGCCCCGGTGAGCCCGTACACCGTCACCCTGGTGACCGGGGTCGCGGAGAACCTCGACCGGCTGGACCGGGTCATCACCGACCACCTGCAGGACTGGACGCTCGAGCGTCTGCCCGCGGTGGACCGGGCGATCCTGCGAATCGCCGTGTGGGAGCTCTTCCATGCCACCGACGTGCCGCCCGTGGTGGCGGTCGACGAGGCCGTGGAGTTGGCCAAGGAGCTGTCCACCGACGACTCGCCGGGATTCATCAACGGGGTTCTCGGCCAGGTGGTGCTCGTCGCGCCGCAGGTGCGGGCCGCCGCGGCCGCCACCTCGCAGCGCACGGAGGCGGCGCCCGAACCGGGCACCGACGCCTGACCCGGCGCAGAACGACACGCGAACGCCGCGGACCGATCACGGTCCGCGGCGTTCGTCGTTCCCACCGGGGAGCGGTCGAAAAGGGGGTTCGACTGTGGCTCAGCACACCCCGAACCGCTTCGGGTTCCCGGTCGCCGCGCTGATAGGCTGGCGGGCGTCAGACATCCTTTAACGATCCGTCCAGAGAGGCGGAGAAGGAGGTCCAGCTTGCTCACGCCTGAGCCATCCTCCGCCGATTCATCGGCCCAGGATCACCCTGTCACCAGGGAGCTGCTCTCTTCTGCCGACGTTGGTCGGACGATCGCGCGGATCGCGCACCAGATCATCGAGAAGACCGCGCTCGACGCCGAGACCGACCCGCCCCGAGTGGTGTTGATCGGCATCCCGACGCGCGGCACCACCCTCGCCAACCGGCTGGCGAACAAGATCGAGGAGTTCTCGGGTGTCCGCCCCCGACAGGCTCGCTCGACATCACTCTCTACCGCGACGATCTGCGCACCAAGCCGCACCGGCCGCTCGAGCGCACCTCGGTGCCCGAGGGCGGGGTGGACCAGGCGCTCGTGGTCCTCGTCGACGACGTGCTGTTCTCCGGGCGGACCGTGCGCTCGGCGCTCGACGCGCTCCGTGACCTTGGCAGGCCGAAGGCCGTGCAGCTCGCGGTCCTGGTCGACCGCGGCCACCGGGAGCTGCCACTGCGGGCCGACTTCGTCGGCAAGAACGTGCCGACCGCGCGCACCGAGGACGTGAAGGTGCAGTTGGTCGAGCACGACGGGGTCGACAGCGTGACGCTGAGCGGTGGAGCGAACATGCCACCGCGTGGGGACGCTAACAAGGCGAGCGGGGAGCCGAATCTGTGAAGCATCTGTTGTCGGTTTCGGATCTGACCCTCGAGAGCGCGACAGGTCTGCTCGACGAGGCCGAACGGTTCGAGCAGGCCCTGCTCGGGCGCGAGGTCCGCAAGCTCCCGACGCTGCGGGGGCGCACCGTGATGACGGTGTTCTTCGAGAACTCGACCAGGACCAGGGTGTCCTTCGAGGTCGCGGGCAAGTGGATGAGTGCCGACGTGATCAACGTCAGCGCCAGTAGTTCCTCGGTGTCGAAGGGCGAGTCGCTGCGGGACACCGCGATGACCCTGCGGGCCGCGGGGGCCGACGCGTTGATCGTGCGGCACCCGGCCTCCGGTGCCGCGCACCGGATCGCGGAGTGGACCGCGGACGGCGACGACGGTCCGGCCGTGATCAACGCCGGTGACGGCACCCACGAGCACCCCACCCAGGCGCTGCTGGACGCGCTGACCCTGCGGCAGCGGCTCGGCTCCATCGCAGGCAAGAGGGTCGCGATCGTCGGCGACATCCTGCACAGCCGGGTGGCCAGGTCGAACGCCTTCCTGCTCTCCACGCTCGGCGCGGAGGTGGTGCTGGTCGCGCCGCCCACCTTGCTGCCGGTGGGGGTGTCGAGCTGGCCGGTGACCGTCTCGCATTCGCTGGACGCGGAGCTGCCCGGCGTGGACGCGGTGCTGATGCTGCGGGTGCAGGCCGAGCGCATGAACGGCGGGTTCTTCCCCTCGCCGCGCGAGTACTCGATCACCTACGGGCTGTCCGAGAAGCGGCTCGGCATGCTCGCCGAGCATGCCGTTGTGCTGCACCCGGGCCCGATGCTGCGCGGCATGGAGATCGCGTCAGCGGTCGCGGATTCACCGAAAGCTGCAGTGTTGCAGCAGGTTACGAACGGAGTTCACATTCGCATGGCTGTCCTGTTCGGGTTGTTGGTCGGTACCGAGGAAGGTGTGGCGCTGTGAGCCAGGACATTTCCCGAGGCTTCGCCCGCGGTGACATCCTGATCCGCGGGGCGCGCATCTACGGCGAGGGCGAGCCGCAGGACGTGCTGATCTCCGACGGTGAGATCCGCGGGATCGGCGCCGCACTGGACGCACCCGAGGGTGCCGAGGTCATCGAGGCGGCAGGCCAGGTGCTGCTGCCCGGCTTCGTCGACCTGCACACGCACCTGCGCGAACCCGGTCGCGAGGACACCGAGACCATCGAGTCCGGGTCCTCCGCCGCGGCGCTCGGCGGCTATACCGCGGTGTTCGCGATGGCCAACACCAGCCCAGTCGCCGACTCCGTCGTGATCACCGACCACGTGTGGCGCAGGGGACAGGAGGTCGGCCTTGTCGACGTCCATCCGGTCGGCGCGGTCACCGTCGGGCTCGAGGGCAAGCAGCTCGCCGAGATGGCGACCATGGCGTCGGGCATCGGCAAGGTCAAGATGTTCTCCGACGACGGCCACTGCGTGTACGACCCGCTGATCATGCGCCGGGCGCTCGAGTACTCGAGCGCGCTCGGAGTCCTGATCGCCCAGCACGCGGAGGAGCCGCGGCTGACCGTCGGCGCAGTCGCGCACGAGGGCCCGACCGCAGCCCGGCTCGGTCTGGCCGGCTGGCCCCGTGCGGCGGAGGAGTCCATCGTCGCCCGCGACGCGCTGCTGGCACGCGACGCAGGCGCCCGCGTGCACATCTGCCACGCCTCCACCGCGGGCACCGTCGAGCTGATGAAGTGGGCACGCGGACAGGGCATCTCGATCACCGCCGAGGTCACCCCGCATCACCTGCTGCTCGACGACTCGCGCCTGGAGACCTACGACGCGGTGAACCGGGTGAACCCGCCGCTGCGCGAACCCAGCGACATCGCCGCGCTGCGACAGGGCCTGGCCGATGGCGTCATCGACTGCGTAGCGACCGACCACGCCCCGCACGCCGAGCAGGACAAGTGCTGCGAGTTCTCGGCCGCCAGGCCCGGCATGCTCGGGTTGGAGACGGCGCTGGCGATCGTCGCGCAGACGATGGTCGAGACCGGCCTGCTGGACTGGCGCGGCGTGGCCCGGGTCATGAGCGAGCGGCCGGCCGAGATCGTCGGACTGAGCGATCAGGGCCGGCCGATCGCGGTCGGCGAGCCGGCCAACCTCACGCTCGTGGACCCGGACCGCGAATGGACTGTGCGGGCACCGGAGCTGGCGTCGATCGCGCAGAACAGCCCGTTCGATGCGATGACGTTCGGCGCCAGGGTCACCACCACCCTGCTGCGCGGCCGGGTCACCGTCAGGGACGGGAAGGTGCGGGCATGAGCACGGACCGGATCCTGCTGACGGTCGGCTTCCTCCTGTTCTGGGCGCTGATGGTGGCGCTGATGTACCGGGGCTGGAAGAAGCGGGCCGGCCGCCAGGCGGACGCGATCGGGGATCTGCCCGCGGTGCCTGCGGAGCTGGGTGCACAGCTGATCCCGCCGAGCAGCGGCCTGTACGTCGGCAGCACCCTCGCGCCCAGCTGGCAGGACCGGATCGCGGTCGGGGACATCGGATTCCGCGCGACCGGCGACATCAGCAGGCACGAGAAGGGTGTGCTGCTCGAACGAGACGGCGCTTCGGCGATCTGGATCCCGCAGGCCTCGATCCGGGCGATCCGGACCGAACGCGGGCTCGCGGGCAAGGTCATGAGCAAGGACGGGGTCCTGGTGATCCGGTGGGAGCTGCCCACCGGAACGGAGATCGACACCGGATTCCGTGGAGACGACAAGAGTGTGTACCCGGCATGGGTGAACGGAGAGAACGCGTGAGTGACAGCTTTGAATCAGCGAGCGGCACAGGACCGGCGGCCCTGGTCCTCGAGGACGGGCGGATCTTCCGCGGCACCAGCTTCGGTGCGGTCGGCCAGACCCTCGGCGAGGCGGTCTTCAGCACCGGCATGACCGGCTACCAGGAGACCCTCACCGATCCGAGCTACCACCGCCAGATCGTGGTCTCCACCGCCCCGCAGATCGGCAACACGGGCTGGAACGGCGAGGACGGCGAGGCGCTGAGCGCGGGCCGTCAGGCCTCCGGCGACTCCAACAAGATCTGGGTGGCCGGCTACGTGGTCCGCGATCCCGCGCGTCGCACCTCGAGCTGGCGCGCCACCGGGTCGCTGCAGGACGAGCTCGTCCGCCAGTGCATCGTCGGCATCGCGGGCATCGACACCAGGGCGCTGGTCCGGCACCTGCGCACCCGCGGTTCCATGCGGGCCGGGGTCTTCTCCGGCGCGGCGCTGACCGACGACGCCGCCATGCTGCAGGCCGTCAAGGACCAGCCGTCGATGCTCGGTGCCGATCTCGCGGGCGAGGTCAGCACCGACAACGGCTACATCATCGAGCCGGTCGGCGGCGAGGCCCGGTTCACGGTCGCGGCCATCGACCTGGGCATCAAGACCAACACCCCGCGGATGTTCGCCCAACGCGGCATCCGGGTGCACGTGCTGCCCTCGAACGCGAGCCTCGAGCAGATCCTCGACCTCGGCGCGGACGGCGTGTTCCTGTCCAACGGCCCTGGCGACCCGGCCACCGCCGACGGCGCGGTGCACCTGACCAAGGAGGTGCTCGGCCAGGGACTGCCGCTGTTCGGCATCTGCTTCGGCAACCAGATCCTCGGCCGCGCGCTCGGCCTGAGCACCTACAAGATGAAGTTCGGCCACCGCGGCATCAACATCCCGGTGATCGAGCACGGCACCGGCCGGATCGCCATCACCGCGCAGAACCACGGGTTCGCGCTCGAGGGCGAGGCGGGCCAGGAGTTCGACACCCCGTTCGGCCGCGCCGTGATCAGTCACACCTGCGCCAACGACGGCGCCGTCGAGGGCGTCCGCCTGCTCGACGACTCGGCCTTCTCGGTGCAGTACCACCCCGAGGCCGCGGCGGGCCCACACGACGCCGCCTACCTGTTCGACCGCTTCACCAGCCTGCTCGAGGGAGTCAAGAAGTAATGCCACGTCGCACAGATCTCAAGCACATCCTGGTGATCGGTTCCGGACCGATCGTCATCGGACAGGCCTGCGAGTTCGACTACTCGGGCACCCAGGCGTGTCGCGTGCTGCGCGAGGAGGGCCTGCGCGTGTCGCTGGTCAACTCCAACCCGGCCACGATCATGACCGACCCCGAGTTCGCCGACGCCACCTACGTCGAGCCGATCACAGCGGAGTTCGTCGAGAAGGTCATCGCCCGCGAGGCCGAGCAGGGCCACAAGATCGATGCCGTGCTCGCCACCCTCGGCGGCCAGACCGCGCTGAACACCGCGGTCGCGCTGCACGAGCAGGGCATCCTCGAGAAGTACGACGTGGAGCTGATCGGCGCCGACTTCGACGCCATCCAGCGCGGCGAGGACCGGCAGAAGTTCAAGGACATCGTCGCCAAGGTCGGCGGCGAGTCGGCGCGCTCGCGGGTCTGCTTCACGATGGACGAGGTCCACGACACCGTCGCCGAGCTCGGCTACCCGGTCGTCGTGCGGCCCTCGTTCACCATGGGCGGCCTCGGCTCCGGCATGGCGTACAACGAGGAGGACCTCACCCGCATCGCCGGCGGCGGTCTGGCCGCCTCGCCCACCGCGAACGTGCTCATCGAGGAGTCGATCCTCGGCTGGAAGGAGTACGAGCTCGAGCTGATGCGCGACGGCCGCGACAACGTGGTCATCATCTGCTCGATCGAGAACGTCGACCCGGTCGGCGTGCACACCGGCGACTCGGTGACCGTGGCCCCGGCCATGACGCTGACCGACCGTGAGTACCAGAAGATGCGCGACCTCTCCATCGACATCCTGCGCGAGGTCGGCGTCGACACCGGCGGCTGCAACATCCAGTTCGCGATGGACCCGACCGACGGCCGCCTCGTCGTCATCGAGATGAACCCCCGCGTGTCGCGCTCGTCTGCGCTGGCGTCGAAGGCGACCGGCTACCCGATCGCGAAGATGGCCGCGAAGCTGGCCATCGGCTACACCCTCGACGAGATCGTCAACGACATCACCGGCGAGACCCCGGCCTGCTTCGAGCCGACCCTCGACTACGTCGTGGTGAAGGCGCCCCGCTTCGCGTTCGAGAAGTTCCCCGGCGCCGACGGCACCCTGACCACCACCATGAAGTCGGTCGGCGAGGCGATGTCGATCGGCCGCAACTTCACCGAGGCCTTCGGCAAGGTGATGCGGTCGCTCGAGACCAAGCGGGCCGGCTACTGGACCGGCCCCGAGCTCGAGGGCGACGACCTGGACGCCCTGCTCGCGGACCTCAGCGTGCCGCAGGACGGCCGGATGTACGGCATCGAGAAGGCGTTCGCACTCGGCGCGACCATCGAGCAGCTCTTCGAGGCCACCAAGATCGACCCGTGGTTCCTCGATCAGTTCCAGCAGATCCACGAGCTGGGGGAGCAGGTCCGCGCGGCCGAGGTCCTCGACGAGGCGCTGCTGCGTCAGGCCAAGTACCACGGTCTGTCCGACCGTCAGATCGCCTCGCTGCGCCCGGGTCTCGGAGGGGACAGCCAGGAGGGTGAGGACGCGGTCCGCACACTGCGCGACGCGCTGAAGATCCGCCCGGTCTACAAGACCGTCGACACCTGCGCGGCCGAGTTCGAGGCCAAGACGCCGTACCACTACTCCACCTACGAGCTCGATCCCGAGGCGGAGTCCGAGGTCGCGCCGCAGACCGAGCGGCCCAAGGTGCTGATCCTGGGCTCGGGCCCGAACCGCATCGGTCAGGGCATCGAGTTCGACTACTCCTGCGTGCACGCCGCGCTCACGCTCTCCGAGGCCGGCTACGAGACCGTCATGGTCAACTGCAACCCGGAGACGGTCTCCACGGACTACGACACCGCGGACCGGCTGTACTTCGAGCCGCTGACCTTCGAGGACGTCCTCGAGGTCTACCGCGCCGAGTCGGCGTCGGGCACGGTCGCGGGCGTCATCGTCCAGCTCGGCGGCCAGACCCCGCTCGGCCTGGCGAAGCGGCTCAAGGCCGCTGGCGTGCCGATCGTCGGCACCAGCCCCGAGGCCATCGACCTCGCCGAGGACCGCGGCGAGTTCGGCCGCGTGCTCACCGAGGCGGGCCTGCCCGCGCCGAAGTTCGGCACCGCCACCACCTTCGACGGTGCCCGCGAGATCGCAGGCGGCATCGGCTACCCGGTGCTGGTGCGCCCCTCCTACGTGCTCGGTGGGCGCGGCATGGAGATCGTGTACGACGAGAAGTCGCTGCAGGACTACATCTCTCGGGCCACCGAGATCTCCGACGACCGCCCGGTGCTGGTGGACCGGTTCCTGGAAGACGCGGTCGAGATCGATGTCGACGCGCTGTGCGACGGCACCGAGGTCTACCTCGGCGGCGTGATGGAGCACATCGAGGAGGCCGGCATCCACTCCGGCGACTCGGCCTGCGCGCTGCCGCCGATCACGCTCGGCAAGGCGGACCTCGAGAACGTCAGGCGTTCGACCGAGGCGCTGGCCAAGGGCATCGGGGTCAAGGGCCTGCTGAACGTGCAGTACGCACTCAAGGACGACATCCTCTACGTCCTCGAGGCGAACCCGCGCGCCAGCCGCACGGTGCCGTTCGTGTCCAAGGCCACGGCGGTGCAGCTGGCGAAGGCCTGCGCCCGGGTGATGCTCGGTGAGTCCATCGCGGACCTGCGCGCGAGCGGGGTCCTGCCCGCCACCGGGGACGGCGGCAACACCCCGGCCGGCGCACCGATCGCGGTCAAGGAGGCGGTGCTCCCGTTCAACCGCTTCCGCAAGGCGGACGGCACCGGAGTCGACACCCTGCTCAGCCCGGAGATGAAGTCGACCGGCGAGGTGATGGGCATCGACGCGGACTTCGGTACCGCGTTCGCCAAGAGCCAGACCGCCGCATACGGCTCGCTGCCCACCAGCGGCGTGGTGTTCGTCTCGGTCGCGAACAAGGACAAGCGGTCGCTGATCTTCCCGGTCAAGCGGCTCGCCGACCTCGGCTTCACGATCCTGGCCACCGAGGGCACCGCGGAGGTGCTGCGGCGTAACGGCATCACCTGCGATGAGGTGCACAAGCAGTCCGGCGAGGATCTGCCGGAGGGCGCGCGCACCATCGTCGACCAGATCAAGGCAGGGGAGGTGGACATGGTGATCAACACCCCGTACGGCAACTCGGGTCCCCGCGTGGACGGCTACGAGATCCGCAGCGCGGCGGTGTCGGTGAACATCCCGTGCATCACCACCGTCCAGGGTGCCTCGGCGGCGGTCCAGGGCATCGAGGCGGGCATCAGGGGCGATATCGGCGTGCGCTCGCTGCAGGACCTGCACGCGGCGCTGCGCGAGCCGGGACAGAAGTGAGCCAGCACAGCTGGGGCAGCCGGCTCCGGTCCGCCATCGCGGACCGGGGCCGGCTGTGTGTGGGCATCGACCCGCACCCGTCGCTGCTGCGGGCGTGGGGGCTCCCAGAGACCGCTGGGGGCGTCGAGACCTTCGCGGAGATATGCGTGGAGGCCTTCGTCGGCGACGTGGCGCTGGTGAAGCCACAGGTCGCCTTCTTCGAGGCCTACGGGTCGGCCGGGTACGCGGTGCTCGAGCGGACCATCTCGGTGGTGCGTGCGGCGGGCACGCTGGTCATCGCCGATGCCAAGCGGGGCGACATCGGTTCCACCATGGCCGCGTATTCGCAGGCCTGGCTGGGCGAGGACGCGCCGCTGGCATCGGACGCGGTGACGGTCTCGCCCTATCTCGGGTTCGGCGCGCTCGAGCCCGCCGTCGAGTTGGCGACCGAACACGGCCGCGGGCTCTTCGTGCTCGCCCGTACCTCCAATCCGGAGGGTGGGCAGTTGCAGGGGGCTCAGCTCGACGCTGCCGACCTGTCGGGCGTTTCTGCTGGTAAGGGCGTGTCGGTGGCGCAATCGATCGTCGACGCGGCCGTCGCGCAGAACCGGGACGGCCGGGACACTGTCGGTCTGGTGGTCGGCGCGACACGCGGACACGGATTGGATTTATCGGAATTTTCCGGGCCGATTCTTGCGCCCGGACTCGGTGCGCAGGGCGCCACCGTGGCCGATCTGGCGGAGATTTTCCGCGATTCGCGAGAGTTGTTGCTGCCCAACACTTCTCGGGATGTTTTGCGGCACGGGCCGTCGGTTTCCGCGCTTCGCGAGGCCGCGGAGCGGGTCAGGGACGATGTCGAGAACGGGCTCGCATAACCCACCGGAATTACGCGCTGACCTGGGGGGTGGGTTAGCAATCGGCGCTCGGCGTGAGTACGGTCGCTATCGCTGCTGGTTAACCGGTGGCAGAAGACTATTTGCACACGACGAGACGGAGGAACCGTGGCCCTTCCCCAGTTGACTGATGAGCAGCGCGCCGCTGCTTTGGAGAAGGCGGCTGCAGCCCGTAAGGCCAGGGCTGAGCTCAAGGAGCGCCTCAAGCGCGGCGGCACCGACCTGAAGCAGGTCCTCAAGGATGCCGAAGAGAACGAGATCCTCGGCAAGATGAAGGTGTCGGCACTGCTCGAGGCCCTGCCCAAGGTGGGCAAGGTCAAGGCGCAGGAAATCATGACCGAGCTGGAGATCGCTCCGACCCGTCGCCTTCGTGGCCTCGGCGATCGGCAGCGCAAGGCTCTGCTCACCAGGTTCGATTTCGACGCTGAGTAGGAATCTGGTGGCTGACACAGACAACGTGTCAGACAACAGCAAGACCACCCCGGCTTCGAACAGCGGGGAAAGCACAGCGCAGAGGGGCCGGCTGGTAGTACTGGCCGGCCCCTCAGCCGTGGGTAAGTCGAGTGTGGTCCGCAAACTGCACGAGCGACTTCCCGACCTGGTCTTCAGCGTGTCTGCCACGACGAGAGACCCGCGGCCCGGCGAGGTCGACGGCAAGGACTACACGTTCGTCACCGCCGACGACTTCGAGCGGATGATCGCAGCGGGCGAGATGCTCGAATGGGCGGAGATCCACGGCGGGCTGCAGCGGTCGGGCACCCCCGCCGCGCCGGTGATCGCGGCCCTCGAGGCCGGACACCCCGTGCTGGTTGAGGTCGACCTGGCGGGTGCCCGTGCCGTGAGGGCGGCGATGCCGGAGGCGATTCTGGCCTTCCTGGCGCCGCCGAGCTGGGAGGAACTGGTGTCCCGGCTGACCGGTCGCGGCACCGAGTCCGCGGACGTCGTCGCCCGCCGCCTGGAGACCGCGAAGGTCGAGTTGGCGGCAAAGGACGAGTTCGACACGGTCATCGTGAACGAGGATGTCGACCGTGCGTGCGATGAGTTGGTATCCTTGTTGGTTGGTACGCCGCGATAGTCGGCGTCCGTTCAGGATTCTGTAAAGAAGACAGCACCGATCTCGACTAGCAGCACCTTGCTCGAACCTGCAGTTCTCAGAAGTAGTTGCAGTTGAAACAAGCGCCGACCACCACAGGAGATTCGCCAGTGAGCGCAACTCAAGCAGCCTTGTCCGACGCCGAGCGACACGGCGTCCCGGCGTACGACACCCCGTTGGGCATCACCAACCCGCCGATCGACGAGCTGCTCGCCCGCACCTCCTCGAAGTACGCGCTGGTGATCTACTCGGCCAAGCGTGCCCGCCAGATCAACGACTACTACAACCAGCTCGGTGACGGCATCCTCGAGTACGTCGGCCCGCTGGTCGAGCCGGGCCTCCAGGAGAAGCCGCTCTCCATCGCGCTGCGCGAGATCCACTCCGACCTCCTCGAGCACACCGAAGGCGAGTGATACAGAGCCCGTGAGCGAGCTCCTATCGGATTCCGCTGACCGACCCCGCCGCATCGTCGTCGGGGTCGGCGGCGGAATTGCCGCATACAAGGCCTGTTCGATCATCCGCAGCTTCACCGAGAGTGGACACCACGTGCGGGTGATCCCCACGGACTCGGCTCTGGAGTTCGTCGGGCGCGCGACGTTCGAGGCGCTCTCCGGCAACCCGGTGCAGACCGGGGTTTTCGCCGACGTCCCGCAGGTGCCGCACGTGCGGCTCGGCCAGGAGGCCGACCTGGTGGTGATCGCGCCCGCGACGGCCGACCTGATGGCAAGGGCCGCGCACGGTCGCGCCGACGATCTGCTCACCGCGACCCTGCTCACGGCGCGGTGCCCGGTGGTGTTCGCGCCCGCGATGCACACCGAGATGTGGGAGCACCCCGCAACGGTCGCGAACGTGGCGACACTGCGTGAACGCGGAATCTGTGTGATCGAGCCCGCCTCCGGCCGGCTCACCGGCAAGGACACCGGCGCGGGCCGGCTGCCCGAGCCGGACGAGATCGTCGGACTGGCCACCCTGCTGCTCGAGCGACCCGACGCGCTGCGCCGCGACCTCGTCGGCCGCAAGATCCTGGTGTCCGCGGGCGGCACCCGTGAACCCCTCGACCCGGTCCGGTTCCTTGGCAACCGCAGCTCCGGCAAGCAGGGCTACGCCATCGCGCGGCTCGCCGCCCAGCGCGGCGCCGAGGTGACCCTGATCGCCGGATACACCGCGGACCTGGCCGATCCGGCCGCGCTCGAGGTGATCCGGATCCGCACGGCTGGTGAGCTGAAGGAGGCCGTGGACAAGGCGGCGGTCGCAGCGGAGGCGGTCGTGATGGCCGCGGCCGTCGCGGACTTCCGGCCGTCCACCATCGCCGACAGCAAGATCAAGAAGGGCGCGGACGAGCCCGACACGATCCCGCTGACCCGCAACGAGGACATCCTGGCCGGTCTCGTCCAGTCGCGACGCGACGGCGACCTGCCGAACACCTCCGTGATCGTCGGCTTCGCGGCGGAGACCGGGGACGCGCACGGCGACGTACTCACGCACGCGCGCTCGAAGCTCGCCCGCAAGGGCTGCGACCTGCTGGTGGTCAACGCGGTCGGGGAGGGCAAGGCGTTCGAGGTCGATCACAACGACGGCTGGCTGCTCGGCGCCGACGGCTCCGAGGTCGCGCTGGAGTACGGATCCAAGGCGCTGATGGCCAGTCGGGTGCTCGACGCCCTGGTGTCCCTGCTGGACAGTGGCGGGGGCGCGCACGCGCAGAACGGTTCGGCCTCGTAGTCTGAAAGTCAGACCCTTTGTCGCCGACCCCGGCGCGGAGGGAATACATTTCTGCTGATTTCATTTTTCTGCTGATTTCAATGGTTCATATCCGTCGTACCCCGCACTAGGGTCTGTGGGGCAATACCAACGCTGTGGCGAGAGGGAGATCTGTGAGCAAGTCCGGCAGTCGGCTATTCACCAGTGAGTCCGTGACCGAGGGACACCCGGACAAGATCTGTGATGCGATCAGCGACTCCATTCTCGACGCACTGCTCGAACAGGACCCGCGCAGCCGGGTGGCCGTCGAGACGCTGGTGACCACCGGTCAGGTGCACGTGGCGGGCGAGGTCACCACCACCGCATACGCCGACATCCCCAAGATCGTCCGCGACAAGGTCCTCGAGATCGGTTACGACTCCTCGGCCAAGGGCTTCGACGGCAACTCCTGCGGCGTGAACATCGCGATCGGCGCGCAGTCCCCGGAGATCGCGCAGGGTGTCGACCACTCGCACGAGGCCAGGGTCGACGGCATCACCGACGACGAGATCGACCGGCAGGGCGCGGGCGACCAGGGCCTGATGTTCGGCTACGCCTGCACCGACACCCCCGAGCTGATGCCGCTGCCGATCGCGCTCGCGCACCGGCTCTCGCGCCGGCTGACCGAGGTCCGCAAGACCGGCGTGCTGCCGTACCTGCGCCCGGACGGCAAGACCCAGGTCACCATCGAGTACGACGGTGACAAGGCCGTGCGGCTCGACACCGTCGTCATCTCCACCCAGCACGCCGCCGATATCGACCTCGACAACCTGCTCACGCCGGACATCCGCGAGAAGGTGCTCGGCTCGGTGCTCGCCGAGCTGGGCGTGCCCACCCTCGACACCGCCGACGTCCGGCTGCTGGTCAACCCGACCGGAAAGTTCGTGCTCGGCGGGCCGATGGGCGACGCAGGCCTGACCGGCCGCAAGATCATCGTCGACACCTACGGCGGCATGGCCCGCCACGGTGGCGGCGCCTTCTCCGGCAAGGACCCGTCGAAGGTCGACCGGTCCGCCGCGTACGCGATGCGGTGGGTGGCCAAGAACGCCATCGCCGCAGGCCTGGCGGATCGCATCGAGGTCCAGGTCGCATACGCGATCGGCAAGGCCGCCCCCGTCGGCCTGTTCGTGGAGACCTTCGGCACCGAGCGGACCGATCCGGCGCTGATCCAGAAGGCGATCACCGAGGTCTTCGACCTGCGCCCCGGTGCGATCATCCGCGACCTCGACCTGCTGCGCCCGATCTATGCGCCGACCGCGGCGTACGGGCACTTCGGCCGCACCGACATCGACCTCCCATGGGAGCGCACGGACCGGGCCGAGAAGCTGCGCGCGGCCGCCGGGCTCTAGATGGCGACAGCGGCGAGCCGCTCAACGCAGACAGCGGCGAGCCGCTCATCACACGCGGTCACGAGCCGCTCACCGATCGTGGTGGGCGGCTCGTGCCGTCGGTACGGGGTGGTCGTTTCGTGGCGGTGAGCGCGGAACGGGAACCGGCGGCGGAGCTGCCCGTCGCCAGGGTGATCCCGATGCTGCCGCTCGCGCACCTGGACCGCGAGTTCGACTACCGGGTACCGCGTGAGCTCGACGAGCAGGCCCAGCCGGGGGTGCGGGTGCGCATCCGCTTCGCGGGCAGGCTGGTGGACGGTTTCCTCGTCGAGCGCGTCGCGACCAGCGAGCACCCCGGCAAGCTGGGCTGGCTGGACCGCGTGGTCGGCGCCGAGCGGGTGCTGACGCCGGAGATCGCCGCGCTGGTGGACGCCGTCGCCCAGCGGTACGCCGGTACGAGGGCGGACGTGCTCCGGCTGGCGATACCGCCCCGGCACGCGCGCGTCGAGGCCGAGGCCGTGGGCGAGCGTGCCCCCCTTCCCTCGTCGACCGGCTGCGAGGCCTGGTCGAGCTATGTGCACGGCGAGGCCTTCGTGTCCGCGGTGCGGGAGGGGCGTGGACCGCGGGCGGTCTGGCAGGCGCTTCCGGGAGAGGACTGGCCCGCCCGGCTGGCCGAGCTGGCGGCCGTGGTCGTGGCGCGCGGTCAGACCGCGGTGTTGGTGGTGCCCGACCAGAAGGACCTGGACCGGGTCGCGGCCGCGTCTGTGGACCTGGTCGGCGACGACCTGGTGGTCCCACTGGCGGCGGGGCTCGGTCCGGCGATGCGGTACCGCCGCTGGCTCGCGGCGCTGCGCGGCACCGCACGGATCGTGGTCGGTACCAGGAGCTCGGTGTTCGCGCCGGTGCCGGACCTCGGCCTGATCGCCGTGTGGGACGACGGTGACGACAGTCATTCCGAGCCGCGCTCGCCGTACCCGCACGCCCGCGAGGTGGCGCTGCTGCGGGCCCACGCGAGCGGCTGCGCGCTGGTTGTCGGTGGTCATGCCAGGACCGCCGAGGCGCAGGCGCTGGTGAACTCGGGCTGGGCGCACGACCTGGTGGCCGACCGTGCCGAGGTTCGGGTCCGGGCACCGCAGGTCACGGCCCTCGCCGACAGTGATCATGCGCTGGCCCGCGACCCTGGGGCCAGGGCGGCTCGACTGCCTGCGATCGCCTTCGCCGCGGCCAGGGAGGCGCTCAAGGCGGGGGCGGGTGTCCTCGTGCAGGTGCCGCGCCGCGGATACGTTCCGTCCCTGGCCTGTGGCAAGTGCCGCGCGCCCGCCCGGTGCCGACGGTGCAACGGCCCGATGTCGCTGGCGTCGGCGGTGGGGCCGGACGGTGCCGGCACCCCGACGTGCCGGTGGTGCGGCGTCGCGGACGCCACCCATCGGTGCAATGCCTGCGGGTCACGATCGCTGCGGGCCGTGGTCGTCGGGGCGGGCCGGACCGCGGAGGAGCTCGGTCGGGCCTTCCCCGGTGTCGCGGTGACGCATTCCGGCGGGACCGAGGTGACGGCGGCGGTCAAGCCGGGCCCGCGGCTGGTTGTGGCGACCGTCGGGGCCGAGCCGGTGATGCCGGGCGGCTACGGGGCGGCGCTGCTGCTGGACGGCTGGGCATTGCTGGGGCGTGCCGACCTGCGGGCGGAGGAGGAGACGCTGCGACGCTGGATGACGGCGGGCTCGCTGGTGCGTCCCGCGGGCGAGGGCGGACGGGTCGTGGTGGTCGCCGACTCGGGTCTGCCCACGGTCCAGTCGCTGGTGCGCTGGGATCCGGTCGGCGCGGCCCAGGCCCAGCTCGACGAGCGGGCGGAGGTCCGGTTCCCGCCGACCGTGCACATCGCCGCGGTGGACGGCTCGCGCGAGGCGATCGAGGCGTTGCTGGCGAACGCGACGCTGCCCGAGGTGG
This sequence comes from Rhodococcus sp. MTM3W5.2, assembly GCF_001984015.1. NCBI lineage: Bacteria > Bacillati > Actinomycetota > Actinomycetes > Mycobacteriales > Nocardiaceae > Rhodococcus > Rhodococcus sp. MTM3W5.2. The sequence goes on from NZ_CP019572.1 coordinate 2,605,662, forward strand.
TGGAGCGGCTCGGTCCGGTGCCGTTGCCGCCGGGCGAGCGATTGCCGTTCTCGGGTGACGGTCCGGAGCCGACCGAGGTCGAGCGGATGCTACTGCGGGTGCCACGGGGGAGCGGCGGCGCCCTTGCGAGGGCGTTGTCCGAGGCGCAGGCCGTACGAGGCGCCCGGCGCGAGGCGGGATCGGTCCGGGTGCAGATCGATCCCGTCCGGATCGGCTGAAGCCTCCCGATGCAGTCCGCCGAAGGACATTGCTCGATAGGTTGAGTGCCGGTGCGGAATCAACCAGGAAAGAGTTCTTCGAGGAAGCGAGCAGCACATGTCCAGTTTCCCGGGCCTCGCCCACATCGCCATCACGGTATCCGACCTATCCGCCAGCACCGCCTGGTACAGCGCATTGTTCGGGGCGGCGCCAGTGCTCGACGAGGACGAGGAGTCGGGAACCTTCCACCACACCGTGTTCGAACTCGACGACGGAATGCTCTTCGGACTGCATACCCACACCAGTGCTGGTGCCCTGACCACATTCGATGAACGGCAGGTCGGTCTCGACCATATTGCGTTCCGATGTTCCTCGGACGAGCTGCCCCGATGGCGGGATCGACTCGACGCCCTGGGGATTGAGCATGGCGGGATCAAGTCAGCTCACTACGGATCCGGTCTGCCCTTCCGCGATCCGGACAACATCGCGCTCGAGTTCTTCGCGCCGCCTGCGTAGGCGTGCGCGGTCGCTCCGCTGCTACTGGCGGCCACGGTCCTGCAGTTGTGCCAGGCACCGGCAGGGCGTTCACTGGAAGTGGATTCGTGGTTCAACCGTCTGAGTCCGAGGAGGCTCGGCATGAAGCGGGCAACGCCATCGACAACGCGCAGGACCTACGACGTCTTGCCCCACGAGGGTGACGCGGCGCACTGCTGGGAGGTGCACCAGTACGGTTCGCGCGAGCACAACTACTACGGCACCGAGCGGGAGGCGATCGCCGCCGCCCGCGAACTGGCGCACGCGCATCACCCGGCGAAAGTGGTGCTGCACGGGCGGGACGGTTTCGCGTACCGCGAATTCGACTGTTAGCGCGGGCGTTTCACCCCCTCGAGTTCGGTCGCGAGGAGTGCCATGGGAGCTCGGCCGGAGCAGTGGGCGAGCGGTGAGGACTATCAGCGCTACATGGGGCGATGGAGCCGCCTGGCCGCCGTCGAGTTCCTTCGCGGTCTGCCGCCGCTGCCCGCGGCGGTGTGGTGTGACGTCGGGTGCGGGACGGGTTCGCTGACCCAGGCGATCCTGGCCACGGAACGGCCGACGCGGATCCTCGGGGTCGACCCCTCGGCGGAGTTCCTGGCCGCCGCCGCGCTTCGTTCGGATGGCCGAGCGGAGTTCCGGCTCGGCTCCGCGGCCGGGATCCCAGCCGGCGACGGCGAGTTCGACCGGGTCGTGTCCGCGCTGGTGCTCAACTTCGTACCCGATCCGCTGGCGGCCCTGGCCGAGATGGCCCGGGTCACCCGAACGGCCGGGCTGGTCGCCTCCTATGTGTGGGACTACGCGGACGGCATGGACATGATCCGGCTGTTCTGGGACGCCGCCGTCGAGTTGGACCCGGCCGCCGCCGCGGTCGACGAAGGAGCCCGGTTTCCGCTGTGCCGCCCCGAGCCCCTGCGCGAGCTGTTCGGGTCGGCGGGATTGACCCGGATCCGGGTGGGACAGGTCGAGGTGGACACGGTGTTCGCGGACTTCGAGGACTTCTGGCGCCCGTTCCTCGGTGGTCAGGGACCCGCCCCCGGGTACTGCACGAGTCTGCCCGAGGACCATCGGGCGGCCCTGCGGGAGAGGCTTCGCGCCACGACCCCGCGGAACGCCGCGGGTGCCGTCGCCCTGCGCGCTCGGGCGTGGACGGTGCGCGGTCACCGGCCGTGAGCCACGCCCGTTTTGAGTGTGACGGTCGGCACCTTGCTATCGACTGTTTGTCGATATATCGTCGAATTCGTAATTGATACGAACAGTCGTAGGAGGCTGACATGGAACACATTCAACGAGAGCACGAGCATGGGCGCGGCAGGCGCAGGCCAGGACGCGAGGGGCGCGACCGTCGTCGCGACGGGTTCGGCCCCGGGTTCGGTCCTGGGATGGGCTTCGGGCCCGGCCACGGTCCCGGCGGCCAGCGGCTCGGCCGCGGGCGTGGACGCGGCGGGCGCGGGCGGCGCGGCGACGTGCGTGCCGCGGTGCTGCTGCTCCTCGCCGAGGGGCCGATGCACGGCTACGAGCTGATCCAGCGGATCGTCGAGCGCAGCAACGGCGTCTGGCGGCCCAGCCCCGGCTCGATCTACCCCGCGCTCGCTCAGCTCGAGGACGAGGGCCTGGTGTTGATCGAGAAGGTGGCAGGCCGCAAGACCGCGCGCCTGACCGAGTCGGGCGTCGCGTACGTGGAGGAGAACAAGGCCGACCTGGGGAACCCGTGGGACGAGGTCAGCGCCGGGGTCGGCCAGGAGGCGCAGGACCTGCGCGGACTGATCGGACAGCTGATGGGTGCTGCCGGCCAGGTCGCCGCGGTCGGGACCCCGGACCAGATCCGTACGGCGGGCGAGGTGCTCACCGAGTCCCGCCGGGCGCTGTATCGGATTCTCGCCGACGATCCGAACCCGACGTCCGCACCCCCTGCGGACGAGACCGAGGCCGAGTCCGATCCGCACGAGTGATCGGCAACCGGATCTCCAACCCGGGACCGTACTGAAATCGTGACCTCCTTGAGGTCCCGCGGCCGCCGCCGCCGCGTGCATGATGTGGGTCGTGAACCGGATCGATTCGAGGCTGTCAGGGGTGGGAGCCGGTCGCAGGATCGTCGCGATCGTTTCACTGACGTGCGCCGCCGCCGTCCTCCCGCTGGCGTCCGCCCACGCCCAATCCAGCACACCCGACGGCGCCGGGTCGATATCCGAGGTTCCCGAGAATCGCGGGCCCGTACAGGCGGCACACGCGGATGCGGCCGCCTTCGCCCGAACGCATCCCGGTACGACCCCGCCCGGATCGAACGACTTCTCCTGCAAGCCCTCCGCCGCGCATCCGCGGCCGGTGATCCTCGCGCACGGCACCGACGCCAATGCCTACTCCGACTGGTCCGCGATCTCGCCCGCGCTCAAGGCGGCAGGTTACTGCGTCTTCGCCCTCAACTACGGGGGTAAGTCCGGCGGGGACTCGTTCGGGACCGAGGACATGCGGGTCAGTGGGCAGCAGACCGCCGATTTCGCGGCGCGGGTGCGCGCGGCCACCGGCGCCTCGAAGGTCGACCTGGTCGGGTTCTCCCAGGGCGCGACGGTGACGCGGTACTTCGTCAACCGGCTCGGTGGGGCCGCGGTGGTCGAGCGGTGGGTCGGGGTGGCGTCGCCGTCCTACGGCGGGGTCTTCTACGGTCTTGCGCCGGTCGTCGACGGAATCCCGGGAGGGGCGGAGGCCATCGAGGCCGTGCTCGGTCAGGCCGTCGGCCAACAGATCCAGGGTTCACCCTTCCTGGACGCGCTGAACGAGCCCGCCGACACCGTGCCAGGCGTGAGTTACACGACAATCGGCACCCAGTACGACGAGATGATCCAGCCCGCGTCGAATGTCGCCCTGCGCGGTCAGGGTGCGACCAACGTCAGCATCCAGGCGCTGTGTCCGGAAGACCGGACCGGGCACATGAACATGGTCTACGACCCGTTCACCATCGGCCTCGTGCTCCGTGCGCTCGATCCCGGTGCCCCGGAACCCATCTGCGCCCCGGTCGCGCTGGGGACCGGGATCCCGCAGATGATGTACGAGAGCAACTTCGGTGGCGGCAGCAGCGACGGCAGCTGACCCGGTCGCTCGCGAGGTGGCGCCTCAGCCGGCGGGCAGCACCTCGCCCATCACGCGCAGTGTGTTGCCGCCCATGATCGCCCGGATCTCGTCGTCGCTGCGGCCACGGTCGCGCAGCTCCTGGGTGATCACCGCGATCTCGCTGGTGTCCCATGCGACCGTGGTCGCTCCGTCGTAGTCGCTGCCCAGCGCCGCTGTCGCGAGGCCGCCGACCTCGATCACGTGCTCGATCGCATCGACCACAGCGGCCGGGGTCAGCTCGCACACCGCCGCGTCCCAGTAACCGATACCGACCACGCCCCCGGTGGCCGCGACACCCCGGATCTCGTCGTCGGTGAGGTTGCGGTTGACGTCGCAGGTGGCCTGCACGCCGCCGTGGCTCGCGACGACGGGCCGCGTCGCGCGCTCGAGCATCTCCTTGATGGCCGGGTGGCTGGCGTGGGCGATGTCGACGATGATGCCGCGCCGCTCCATCTCCGCGAACACCGTCCGTCCGAGATCGGTCAGGCCGCCCTTGGCCTCGCCGTGCATCGAGCCGGACGCCTCATTGTCGAAGAAGTGGGTGAACCCCGCCATCCGCATGCCTGCGTCGTAGAGCGCGTCGAGGTTCTCGGCCTTGCCCTCGAGGTTCTGCAGGCCCTCGACCGAGAACAGGGCGCCGGTCACGTTCTGTCCCGCCGCGCGGTCCGCGAGCAGCGTCGCGAGCTCCTCTCGCGTCTTCACGAACCGGAGCTGACCGTCCGAGTCCGCAGCCGCGTTCTCGAGCTTCTCCGCGTGATAGAGCGACCGCTCGAGAAGGGAGCCCCAGGTCCGTGGCGGCTGCAGCTGGGCGATCGTGAGGAGCTCGATGTTGTCGGTCTCGTCCGAGTTGGCGTCGTAGTTCTGGCCCTTCGGCGACTTCGAGACGGACGAGAACACCTGCAAGGCCACGTTGCCGTCCTGGAGTCGGGGCAGGTCCATGTGACCGCGGCCGGAACGCTTGAGGAGGTCGCGATCCCACATCAGGGTGTCCGAGTGCATGTCCGCGATCTGCAGACTGTCGTGGAGGCTCTGCGTCTGCGCGGTCACCTCCGGCAGATCGGCCGGCACGACCTTGTTCATGCTTCGCTCGATGGCGCCGGGCGCGATGGTGAAGAAACCGACGAGTGCCACGACGATCAGGACAAGGGAACCGAGCAGGACGCGACGGGGCCACTTGCGCTTCGGGGACGACATGCCGCGAATCCTAAGGTGCGCGAACCAGTTTTGATCGAGTGTTGTGGGAACCCGAACGGATGCCGCCGCCCCGAGCGAGGGGCGGCGGCATCCTCGGTGCTATTCGGCCAGCTTGGCGACCGCCTGCGCCCACAGGAAGAACTTGTTGGTGCCGAGATCGGCCACGGTGGTGATGTTGAAAGCCGCCTTGAGATGTTCGGCGTCGGATTCGCTGACCCCCTGAAGGGCGGCGACCGGAGCCTTGGCCAAATCCTCGATGGACTTGGATTCCCATTCCTTGTCGAACTTGTTCGCGATTCCTGCCACTGTGACCTCCATCTGAGTTGGAACTTCACGTTCGGCGCACCGAAGTTCGGCACTCGGATTGCGCCAGGGCTCAGTCAATACCCCTTCTGGCGCGGTGTACATCACCGCGGCCGGAGTGTTTCTCGTGGTCGTGGAGCGCGCGGGTGTCATGGGGGGCCCGCAGGCTTCCCTAGACTGTTCGTGACGTCGGACCCGACATGACGAGAACCGTGGGAGCAGATTCGTGAGTATTCAGCCCGTTCGCCTGTTCGGCGATCCCGTTCTGCGAACCCGCGCGGACGAGGTGGTCGACTTCGACCGGGAGCTGCACAAGCTCGTCGCGGACCTCGAGGACACCATGGACGACGAGGGTGGGGCCGGTATCGCTGCACCGCAGATCGGCGTGAGCCTGCGGGTGTTCGCCTACAACTGCGGGGGCGCCGCGGGACACCTGATCAACCCGACCGTTCGTGTGATCGGTGACGAGGTCCAGACCGGGGTCGAGGGTTGCCTGTCGATTCCGGGCGTGCGCGCCGAGTGCACCCGGGCGATGAACGCCGTCGCCACGGGGTTCTCGAAGTACGGCGAGCCGATCACGATCGAGGGCACCGGGATCCTGGCCAGGTGTTTCCAGCACGAGACCGATCATCTCGACGGGATCCTGTTCCTGGACCGGCTGGACCAGGAGGCCAGGAAGGACGCCATGCGCACGATCCGTCAGTCGCTGTGGTTCGGCACCCAGGAGCCGGCGCAGGCCGGGCCGTTCGGCAGGACCGGGGCGGTGCGCTGACATGCGGATCGTCTTCGCCGGTACCCCGAGCCCGCCGTTCCGTCACTCGCGCGGCTGCTGAAGAACTCCCGGCACGAGGTGGTCGCGGTCGTGACGAGGCCGGACGCCGTCGCCGGTCGGGGCAGGAAGGTCACCCGGTCGCCGATCGGGCAGCTCGCCGACGAACACGGCATCGAGGTGCTCACCCCTACGCGAGCATCCGATCCCGAGTTCCTCGAGCGGCTGCGCGCCCTCGAGCCGGACTGTTGCCCGGTGGTCGCCTACGGCGCGCTGCTACCGCGACGGGTGCTCGACGTGCCGCGGCACGGCTGGGTGAACCTGCACTTCTCCCTGCTCCCCGCGTGGCGTGGCGCCGCGCCCGTGCAGGCGGCGATCGCCGCGGGCGACGACATGACCGGCGCGAGTGCCTTCCTGCTGGAAGAGGGACTCGACACCGGACCGGTGTTCGGGGTGATGACCGAGCGCATCCGCGCCGACGACACAGCGGGTGAGCTGCTCGGCCGGCTCGCGGACGGCGGCGCGGTGCTGCTCGAGTCCGTGCTCGACGGCATCGAGGACGGCGCCGCGACTGCCGTGCCCCAGCCGAAGGAGGGTGTTTCGCATGCGCCGAAGGTGACCGTCGAATCGGCCCGGATCCGGTGGGATCAGCCGGCGCAGGCGGTCGATCGGCTGGTCCGATCGGTCACCCCCGCGCCCGGTGCGTGGACGCAGGTGGGGGAGCTGCGGCTCAAGGTCGGCCCCGTGCAGGTCACCGACGAGACCCTGGAGCCGGGACAATTCCTGGTCCGCAAGGACGGCTGCTATGTCGGAACCGCGACGACCGCGGTCCGGCTGAGTCAGGTTCAGCCACAAGGTAAGAAGGCCATGGCGGCCGCCGATTGGGCGCGGGGAGCGCGCCTCGAACCCGAGGTGCGTGCACTGTGACCGAATCCCGTAGGCCCGCACGAGGAAAGCGTGATCAGTCGCGCGGCGGCGACAAGCAGGGCGCGAAGGGCGGCCCGAACACCCGGCCGCGCCAGGCAGGCAGGCCCGACCCGTCCGCGACCGGGGTCGATCGGCCCCGGGTCGCGGCCCGCGACGTGCTGCGCGCGGTGCGCGAGCGCGACGCCTACGCAAATCTGGTGCTGCCCGGTCTGCTTCGCGACCGGAAGATGGACGGCCGGGACGCGGCCCTGGCGACCGAGCTCGCCTACGGGGCCTGCCGCGCGCAGGGCCTGCTGGACGCGGTCATCGCCAGCGGCGCTGGACGGCCGATCGACGAGATCGACGGACCGCTGCTCGACGTGCTGCGCCTTGGCACCTACCAGCTGCTGCGCACCCGGGTCGCCCCGCACGCGGCGGTGGCCACCTCGGTGGATCTTGTCCGCAGCGAATTCGGTGGCGGCAAAGCCGGTTTCGTGAACGCGGTGCTGCGTCGGGTGGCCGAGAAGAGCGAGGAGCAGTGGGTGTCCGAGCTCGCGCCCGATGCGAGCTCGGACCCGGTGGGACACCTGGCTTTCGAGTACGCGCACCCGGTCTGGATCGCGCAGGCGTTCGCCGATGCACTCGGCCCGGACGCAGGCGAGATCGAGCGGGTGCTGGCGGCGGACGACGCCAGGCCGTCGGTGCATCTGGTGGCGCGACCGGGGGAGATCTCGGCGGAGGAGCTCGCCCTGGTGACCGGGGGCGAGATCGGCCCCTACTCGCCGTATGCGGTGCACCTCGACGGCGGCGACCCCGGCCAGCTCGACGCGGTCCGCGAGGGCCTCGCGGGTGTGCAGGACGAGGGCAGTCAGCTCGTGGCCCGGGCGCTGGCGCTGGCGCCGCTGCTCGGCGCCGACGGTGGACGCTGGCTCGACCTGTGCGCGGGACCGGGCGGCAAGGCGGCGCTTCTCGGTGCCCTCGCCGACATCGAGGGCGCGCGTCTGGACGCCGTCGAACCGGCGGAGCACCGGGCGGACCTGGTCCGCAAGACGACCAAGGGCCTGCCGGTGGACGTACACGTCGCTGACGGTCGGGACCCCGGCCTCGCGCCCGGATTCGACAGGGTGCTTGTGGATGCGCCGTGCACGGGCCTCGGCGCGCTGCGGCGTCGGCCGGAGGCGCGCTGGCGTCGCCAGCCCACCGATGTCGCGGCGCTGGTCAAGCTGCAGCGCGAGCTCCTGGCGTCGGCGATCTCGCTGGTCCGGCCCGGCGGGGTCGTCCTGTACTCGACGTGTTCCCCGCACCTGTCGGAGACCGTCGGCGTGGTCGCAGACGCGGTCCGCAGGCACGGCGTCGTCGCGCTGGATACCAGGGAACTGGTGCCGGGGGTGCCCGAGCTGGGTGACGGTCCTGGCGTGCAGCTGTGGCCGCACCGGCACGGCACCGACGCGATGTTCATGGCGGCGCTGCGTAAGCCGGAGTAGGCGGGTCGGTCAGCAGCAGTTCGGGTCGAGCACGAGGCGCAGCGCCTCGAGTGAGTCGGCGCGGGCGCGGTAGTAGACGTTCATGCCGCGCCTCGTCGACTCGACCATGCCCGCCTTCTTCAGCTGGGCGAGGTGGTGGCTGGCCGTGGACTCGGTCAGTTCGATCGCCGCGGCGAGGTCGCAGGTGCAGGCCTCGCCGTCGGGGTTGGTGAGCAGGATCGACATCAGTTTGATCCGGGTCGGGTCGGCGAGCGCCTTGAGTCGCAGCGCCACGTGCAGCGCGGCCTCGTCCGTCATCGGGCCCGCCGCCACCGGGGCGCAGCAGATCGGTGCGGTGACGTCCAGCAATGGCAGGGCCTTGGGCATGACAACCATCATGCCAGTCCCTTGACATATGTCAAAAAGGTGCCACAGTTATAGGTGAGTAATTCGATATATGTCTCACAACTGGAGGTTCTCATGTCCCGCGTACAGCTCGCCCTCAATGTCGACGACCTGGCCGAATCGGTCGCGTTCTATTCGAAACTGTTCAACACCGAGCCGGCCAAGCTGCGCGAGGGCTACGCGAACTTCGCCATCGCCGAGCCGCCGCTGAAGCTGGTGCTGCTGCAGAACCCCGGCAAGGGCGGCAGCATCAATCACCTTGGCGTGGAGGTGGAATCGAGCGAGGTCGTGCACGGGGAGATCGCCCGGCTGACCGGCGAGGGTCTGTTCACCGACGAGGAGATCGGCACCACCTGTTGTTTCGCGACCCAGGACAAGGTGTGGGTCACCGGCCCCGCGGGCGAGAAGTGGGAGGTGTACACGGTGCTCGCCGACAGCGAGACGTTCGGCACCGGACCGTCCTCGCTCGAGATGGCCGCGAGCGCAGCTCCCGCGGGCGGCGTGTGCTGCGCCTCGTCGTCGGCGGAGGAAGCCGCGCCCGCGCAGGGCTCCTGCTGCTGAACCGGCCCGGCCGGGTCAGGACACCGCGGCCGGCGCTCCATCCGCGTGGATGGAGCGCCGGCTCAACAGTGCCGCGGCGAGGAAGCACAGCGCCCCGAGGAAGGTGCCCAGGTTCGCCCAGAACAGGCTGAGGAGGTCGCCGGTCGTGGGAAGCACGTATGCGCCGATTGCCGACAGCCCGAAGAAGACCGAGCCGATCATGTTGAGCCAGGTTCCGTGCCACGTGCGGGCGTGCGTGTCCCACAGGGTGTGGCGATCCCTGGTGGCCACGACGGCGAGTCCGCTGGAAACCAGGAAGCAGATCGAGCCGAAGGCATCGGGACGCCAGCCGTCCGACAGGTGTGCGTCCGAGTCTGTGACCGTGAGCAGGGCCTCCGTCGTGCTCACGTTGAAGCAGAGCGTGCCTGCGAACTGGATGGCGGCGGCCCACCAGTCCGCCCGGTCTGCGGGGTTCGTGCCGCGCCGAGGCGGCTGCCTGCCGCTGAGGGCGAGCTGGATCAGGGCGGCGAGGGTGAAGAAGACGGCGCCGACGACGAACGTGAGGTTGGTGGCCACGGGGCCGACCGCCTCGGCGTACTGCGGCACCGCCCCGACGGCGAAGAAGATCGATCCGATGGCGAATCCCCACGCCTCGCGACGGAGGCGGATGATGCGGTCGCGCGTCACGGTTGGAGCGTAACTTCCCGCTCGTCCGAGCCGCGGGGTTCTGGCCGGGCGTTGTTCATGTCGGGCTGAACGCCGGACCGAGGAACGTCTGCAGATAGGCCAGCAGGGCATCGCGATCGTCCACGTCGACCGCCGATCCCGGCGTCCCCACCAGGGAGACGAGCATCCGGATCAGCCATTCCGCCGCACCGGGCAGGTCGAGGTCCTCGCGGGCCAGGCCGCGTTGCTGGGCGTCACGCAGTCGGTCAACCCAGAAGTCGGACAACTGGGCGACAACGTCCTGGGAGTAGGTGCCCATGATCTCGGCGTACTCGTGCGGTTCCTTGGCGGCCAGTTCGACGGCGAGCGGGCCCAGGGGTTCTGCCTCGACAGCACGACCGCCTCGGTCAGCATGCCGGCCACGCTCTCCTGTCGCGCGATCCGATCGCCTGCATCGTCCCAGAAGTCCTTGCCTCGGCGGATCAGTGCCGCCGAGAGCAGCGTCGGCTTGTCGGTGAAGAACCGGTACAGGTAGGCCCGGCTGACATCGGCTTCCTGGGCCACGCCGCGCACGGTGGTGCGGCGGATCCCGTCGCGCGCCAGACAGACTTCGGCGGCATCGAGGATGCGGTCGCGTACGGCGCTGGAGTGGGGTCTCATCGCCGCTCGATCATAGGACCGGGCACGTGTGGTGAGGCTTTTTGTAGGCACTTTTGCGGAAGTGTCTACAAATACTGCCGACAAGTCCTACGTTCTCCACCATGACCGGCCGTACGGAGGCCCGGTCGCCATCCGAGTCGACGTCGTGTCGGAACGGTGAGCGCAGCGGAGGACGTATGGGTTTCCTGCGACCGGTGGAACCAGATATCGATGTGGACGAGTTGCGCCGCGGTGGGCGATCCACCCAGATGCGCATCCTCTCGGAGAACTACCTATCGCAAGGTTTCGGGACGCCCGATGTGGTGTACGTCGGCTATCTCATGAAGATCGCTCTGTTCATCCTCGGTGCGGCATTGTTCGCGTTGACCACGCCAGGCGTGGACGGCCTGTTCGACGTCAGCCAGTGGTGGGCCCTGCCGGTCGTCTGGCAGAAGGTGGTGCTCTGGTGCATCCTCTTCGAGGTCACCGGTCTCGGCTGCGGATTCGGGCCCCTGAACCTGCGCTTCCTGCCGCCGTTGGGTTCGTTCCTCTACTGGTTCCGCCGCGGAACCATCCGGATGCCTCCGTGGCCGCGGCGAGTTCCGCTGACCTCCGGAGACCGGCGCGGCGTCGTCGACATCGTCCTGTACGCCGCGCTGCTCGTCTCGCTGCTGGTGGCGCTGGTGTCGGCGACCGCTGCCGGGACGGTTCAGCTGCCCTGGCAGAAGGTGGCTGTCGTCCTGGGGCTGCTCGCGGTCATCGGACTGCGCGACCGGACGATCTTCCTGGCCGCCCGCGCGGAGGTCTACGGCGCGATTGCCGTGACCTTCCTCGTGCCGTTTCCCGACTCCATCGTCGCCGCCAAGTTCGTGCTGCTGTGCATCTGGTGGGGTGCGGCGGTCTCGAAGCTCAACGTGCACTTCCCGTCGGTCGTGCAGGCGATGGAGGCGAACAGCCCGCTGTGGCGAACGAAGCGCATCAAGCACCTCTTCACCCGGTCCTACCCCGATGACCTGCGCCCCTCCGGACTCTCGAAGCTGCTCGCCCACGGCGGAACCGCGATCGAGTTCGGCGTTCCGCTCGTGCTGATCCTCTCCGGAGGTGGCACGGTCACGACGGTCGCTGCGACCGTGATGATCCTGTTCCACCTGCACATCATCGTGACGATCCCGATGGGGACGCCGCTCGAGTGGAACGTGTTCATGATCTTCGCCGTGCTGACGCTGTTCGTGGACAAGGCGTCCCTCGGTCTCGGCGACCTCGTACATCCCGCGGTCCTGCTCATCCCGGCCGTCAGTTTCCTCCTCGTTGTCCTCGGCAACCTGTTCCCGGAGCGGATCTGCTTCCTGTTCGGGATGCGGTACTACGCCGGGAACTGGGACACCAGCGTCTGGTGCCTGTCGCCCAGCGGCGAGCAGAAGCTGACCGACGGCACGATCCGCTTCGCGATGCTCCCGCACCGCCAGTTGGAGAAGATCTACGGCGGCGTGGAGGAGGCCCGGGTCACGCGGCTCACCGGCTTCGCGTTCCGAGCGATCCACACGCACGGTCGCGCGCACGCAGCCCTGCTGCCCCGACTCCTGGCCGACCAACCCACGACGGAGTACGTCGAACTCGACGGTGAGACGGTGGCCGGTGTCCTGCTCGGCTGGAACTTCGGTGACGGGCACCTGCATTCCGAACAGCTCGTCGAGACGCTCCAGGGCCTTTGTGCCTTCGAACCGGGTGAATTGAGGGTGCTGGTCCTGGACGCCCAGCCGATCCACAAGCAGACCCAGGCCTACCGGTTGCTGGACGCCGCCACCGGTGAGTTCGAGCGGGGCACTGTTCGGGTCGCGGACATGGTCAACCGGCAACCGTGGGCCGACGACATGCCGGTGACGGTCGGCCGCGGCGTTCGGGCGCGCTGACATGGCGAACGCGAGGACCGCAGTCGTGGTCGGTTCCGGCCCCAATGGGCTGGCCGCCGCCGTCCGGCTGGCCGAGCACGGACTGCAGGTGACGGTGCTGGAAGGTGCCGACAGTCCGGGAGGAGGCGCGCGCACCGCCGAACTGACGCTGCCCGGGCTGCTGCACGACGTCTGTTCCGCGGTGCACCCGTTCGGGGTCGCCTCGCCGTATATGGCGACCCTGCCGCTCGCTGAACACGGCCTGCGGTGGCGATGGCCCGAGATCGACCTCGTCCATCCGCTGGCCGACGGGTCGGCAGGTGTGCTGGTCGGCGACGTCGATCGCACGGCCGCCGGAATGGGTGTGGACGCGGGCGCCTGGCGACGGGTCTTCGGGCCCCTCGCGCGCACCTTCGACACCCTTGCCCCCGAGGTGCTAGGGCCGCTCCTGCGAGTGCCCCGGCATCCGATCGCGTTGGCCAGATTCGGACTCCGAGCTGGACTCCCCGCAACCGTCCTGGCCAAGGCCTTCCGCACGCCGCAGGCCCAGGCCTTGCTGATGGGGTGCGCGGCGCACCTGTTCCAGCCGCTGAACCGTCCGCTGTCGGCGTCGGTGGGTGTGATGCTGGTGGCGGCCGGACATCGTCACGGATGGCCGGTCGCCGAGGGCGGCTCGCAGGCGATCACGTCGGCGCTGGTGTCGGTTCTGCGTGAGCGCGGAGGGGAGATCGAGTTCAACGCTCCGGTCAGGTCGTTCGCCGATCTGCCCGCGGCCGACGTCACGCTGTTCGACACGACTCCACAGGCGGCTGCCGAGATCCTGGGCGAGCGGCTCGGCGGGCGACGCGAGCGCCGATACCGGTCCTACGAGTTCGGCCCCGCTGCCTTCAAGGTGGACCTGGCCGTGCGCGAGGGAGTCCCGTGGACGAATGAATCTGCACGCAAGGCCGGCACGGTCCATCTGGGTGGCACCGCCGGTGAGGTGGCGGCCGCGGAGGCCGCTGTCGTGACGGGCAGGATGCCGGAGCGACCGTTCGTGCTCGTCGGGCAGCAATACCTGGCCGACTCGACACGATCGGTCGAGGGAGTGCATCCGATCTGGGCGTATGCGCACGTCCCGTCCGGCTACGACGGGGATGCCACCGAGGTCGTGCTGGACCAGATCGAGGCGTACGCGCCAGGTTTCCGCAGCCGGGTCGTCGCGGTGCATGCCACCGGTCCGGCAGCGTACGAGCGCTACAACGCCAACTACGTCGGGGGCGACATCGGGGGAGGGGCGAACACGCCGCTCCAAATGATCGGGCGTCCTGGGTTCGCGCTCGACCCGTATGCGACCGGGGTCGATGGCATGTTCCTGTGCTCGGCGTCCACGCCTCCCGGCGCGGGCGTGCACGGCATGTGCGGGGCCGGGGCGGCCGCCAGCGCGTTGCGCAGCCTGGGCGTCGACGTGCAGCCCATCGGGCGCCGAGCCGACTGACGGACTAGGAGGGTTCGCGCACCAACTAAGCTGGCGACTTGTGGCTCACCCGATGATCGCTCCGTCCATTCTTTCCGCAGACTTCGCCCGGCTCGCCGAGGAGGCCGCCGCCGTGGCCGGTTCCGACTGGCTGCACGTCGATGTCATGGATGCGCACTTCGTGCCGAACCTGACGCTCGGGCTCCCGGTCGTGCAGAGCCTGCTCAAGGCGACCGACATCCCGCTGGACTGCCACCTGATGATCGACAACCCCGGCCGCTGGGCTCCGCCGTACGCGGAGGCGGGCGCACACAACGTCACCTTCCACGCCGAGGCCACCGACGATCCGATCGCCGTCGCGCGCGACATCAGGGCTGCGGGCGCGAAGGCGGGCCTCAGCGTCAAGCCCGGCACCCCGATCGAGCCCTACCTGGAGATCCTCAAGGAGTTCGACACCCTGCTCGTGATGAGCGTCGAGCCCGGCTTCGGCGGGCAGTCCTTCATGGCCGAGGTGCTGAGCAAGGCGCGCGCCGTGCGCAAGCTGGTCGATTCGGGTGAGCTGACCCTGCTGGTCGAGATCGACGGCGGGATCAACACCGACACCGTCGAGGCGGCCGCGGAGGCGGGCGTCGACTGCTTCGTCGCCGGCTCGGCCGTCTACGGGGCCTCGGACCCGGCGGCGGCCGTTCGCGCGCTGCGCGCGCAGGCCGCGTCGGCCTCGCCGCACCTGACCCTGGCCCACTAACGTGCCCGGTCCCCGTCGCGCTCCCGGCTCGGAGCCGACCGAGTCCGAGTCGGCGGCGTTGCGCCTCGCCGTCGATGCCGCCGAGCGGGTGCGCGGGACCACCAGCCCCAATCCGCCGGTCGGCGCCGTGATCCTCGACGAGAGCGGCGCGGTCGTCGGCGTCGGGGCGACCAGCCCGGTCGGCGGACCGCATGCCGAGGTGATGGCGCTGCGCGCCGCAGGCAGCCGGGCAAGGGGCGGCACCGCGGTGGTCACCCTCGAGCCCTGCAACCACCAGGGCCGGACCGGCCCCTGCGCGCTCGCCCTGATCGAGGCCGGGGTCTCCCGGGTGCTGTTCGCGGTGGACGATCCCCATCCGCAGGCCGCGGGCGGTGCCCAGACCCTGCGATCGGCGGGCGTGGACGTGCTGTCGGGTTTCGGCGCCCGCGACGTCGAACTCGGGCCGCTGCGCGCCTGGCTGCACCGCCAGCGCACCGGACGATCCCATGTCACCTGGAAGTTCGCCGCGAGCCTCGACGGGCGCAGCGCGGCGGCCGACGGCACCAGCCAGTGGATCACCGGCCCCGAGGCAAGGGCGCGGGTACACAGGGAGCGCGCCAAGCTGGACGCCATCGTGGTCGGCACCGGCACCGTCCTGGCCGACGACCCGTGGCTGACCGCCCGCGATCCGGACGGCAGCCTCGCCGATCATCAGCCGGTGCGAGTGGTGGTGGGGGAGCGCGAGATCCCGGCCTCGGCCAGGGTGCTCGACGGCGCGGCGCCGACCCTGGTGCTGCGGACCCGCGACCCCCGCGAGGTGGTCGAGGCGCTGGCCGATCTGCCCGATGTCCTGCTCGAGGGCGGACCCCGTCTGGCCGGGGCGTTCCTCGAGGCGGGACTGGTGGACCGGATCCTGGCGTTCCTCTCACCGGTACTGCTCGGCGCGGGGGCGGCCGCCGTAGAGGATGCTGGGGTCACGAACATCGCGCAGGCACTCCGGTTTCACCGGGAGTCCGTCGAGACGCTGGGGCCGGATCTGCTGCTGAGCCTGACGCCCGGCGACCGCGGTGTGCGAGCCGAGGACGAGAATGAAGAGAACAGCACCAACAACTGAGGAGCGGACTGAAGTGTTCACCGGGATCGTCGAAGAACTGGGTGAGATCGTCGCCAAGGAGGACCTGGCCGATGCCGCCCGCTTCACCGTGCGTGGCGCATTGGTGACCTCCGATGCCGGGCACGGCGACTCGATCGCGGTCAACGGCGTCTGCCTGACCGTGGTGGAGGTCCTCGGCGGCGACTCCTTCACCGCCGACGTGATGGCGGAGACGCTGAACCGCTCCAGCCTCGGGGCGTTGGATGTCGGCAGCCGGGTGAACCTGGAGCGGGCCGCGGCGCTGAACAGCAGACTGGGCGGTCACCTGGTGCAGGGGCACGTCGACGCCACCGGGTCCGTCATCAGCCGGTCGCCGTCGGAGAACTGGGAGGTCGTCCGGATCTCGTTGCCCGACTCGATCGCCCGCTACGTGGTGGAGAAGGGCTCGATCACCGTCGACGGCGTCTCGCTGACCGTGTCCGCCCTCGGTCGGGACGGGGACGGTGGCGAGTTCTTCGAGATCTCGCTGATCCCCACCACCCTCGAGATGACCACCCTCGGCGGTGCTGTCCCCGGCACCCCGGTGAACCTGGAGGTGGACGTGATCGCGAAGTACGTCGAGCGTCTGCAGACCGCCGGCCGGTAGCCGAATTTCGGGCCCGAGGAGTCGGGGTCGTACTGTTGAGGTGCACTTACGGGTGCACGGAGAGCTATTCATGACTTTGATGGAGCGCACCACGTGACCAGGTTCGACAGTATCGAGCGCGCAGTCGCCGATATCGCCGCAGGCAAGGCCGTCGTCGTCGTCGATGACGAGGACCGCGAGAACGAGGGCGACCTCATCTTCGCCGCCGAGAAGGCGACCCCGGAGCTGGTGGCCTTCATGGTCCGCTACACCTCCGGTTACCTCTGCGTCCCGCTCGACGGTGACGACTGCGACCGGCTCGGCCTGCCGCCGATGTTCTCCAGCAACCAGGACAAGCACGGCACCGCGTACACGGTGACGGTCGACGCCAAGGAGGGCATCGGCACCGGTATCTCGGCCTCCGACCGCGCCGCCACGATGCGCCTGCTCGCCGACCCGAACTCGGGCGCGAGCGATTTCACCCGCCCCGGCCACGTGGTGCCGTTGCGCGCCAAGGAGGGCGGCGTGCTGCGCAGGCCCGGCCACACCGAGGCGGCCGTCGACCTGGCCCGGATGGCCGACCTGCGTCCGGCGGGCGTCATCTGCGAGATCGTCAGCCAGAAGGACGAGGGTCACATGGCCCAGACCGACGAGCTCCGGGTCTTCGCCGACGATCACAACCTGGCCATGATCTCGATCGCGGATCTCATCGCCTGGCGCCGCAAGCACGAGAAGCATGTGGTGCGGATCGCCGAGGCGCGGATCCCGACCAACCACGGCGAGTTCAAGGCCGTCGGCTACCAGAGCATCTACGACGAGGTCGAGCACGTGGCCCTCGTGCGCGGCGACCTGGCCGGTCCGGACGGCGACGGGAGCGACGTGCTGGTCCGCGTGCACTCGGAGTGCCTGACCGGAGACGTGTTCGGTTCGCTGCGGTGCGACTGCGGCCCGCAGCTCGACGCGGCGCTCGACATGGTCGCCCAGGAGGGGCGAGGCGTCGTCCTGTACATGCGCGGTCACGAGGGCAGGGGCATCGGCCTCATGCACAAGCTGCAGGCGTACCAGCTGCAGGACGCGGGATCCGACACCGTCGACGCGAACCTGGAACTCGGGCTGCCCGCTGATGCCCGCGACTACGGCATCGGCGCGCAGATCCTCGTCGATCTCGGCATCTCGTCCATGCGGCTGCTGACGAACAACCCGGCCAAGCGGGTCGGGCTGGACGGCTACGGCCTGCAGATCACCGAGCGGGTGCCGATGCCGTTGCGCGCCAACGCCGAGAACCTCACATACCTGCGCACCAAGCGGGACCGGATGGGTCACGACCTGATCGGTCTCGACGACTTCGAGACCGGGGGCGCGGTATGAGCGGCGAGGGGCTGCCACAGCTCCAGCTTGACGAGGCGAAGGACCTCAAGCTCGCGATCGTGGCCGGGCAGTGGCACGCGGAGATCTCCGAGGCCCTCATCGCGGGTGCGCAGCGGGTGGCCGAGCAGGCCCAGCTCGAGGACGTCACGCTCGTCCGCGTTGCCGGCGCCATCGAGCTGCCGGTGGTGGCGCAGGCGCTGGCCCGCACCCACGACGCGGTGGTCGCGCTCGGTGTCGTGATCCGTGGCGGCACCCCGCATTTCGAGTACGTCTGCGACGCCGTCACCGCCGGCCTCACCCGGGTCTCTCTCGACGAGAGCACCCCGGTCGGCAACGGGGTGCTCACCACCGACACCGAACAGCAGGCCAGGGACCGCTCCGGACTCCCTGGCTCCGTCGAGGACAAGGGCGGCCAGGCCTGTGCCGCCGCGCTCGACACCGCGGTGACGCTCCGTCACCTGCGTCAGCCCTGGACCGAGCAGTCGTTCCGATGAGCGCGTGGGAGATGGACGTACGGTCCAAGCGGTCCGCCCGCTACGCGATGGCGGTCGCGGCTGTGTTCGTGCTGGTGTTCGTCGTGCTCGCGGTGCTGCTGCGCAGCTCGGCGACCGGCGTGTACTTCCGGCTGATCGATCAGCTCGCGATGGTCGGCATCGGCGGGATCCTCGCAGGCGGCGCGCTGCTGCTGACCCGTCCGCGGCTGCGCGCCAATGCCAGTGGCGTCTCGGTGCGCAACGCGTTCACCGAGCGGTTCGTCGAGTGGGATCTGGTGCGCGGCCTGACCTTCCCGGACGGGGCGGCCTGGGCGCGGATCGAGCTGCCCGACGACGAGTACATCCCGGCCATGGCGATCCAGGCGAACGACCGCGAGTACGCCGTGAACGCGGTCAGGAAGTTCCGCGAACTCGAATCGAAGTACGCGGAGGCGGACGCCGAATAGATCTGCCGCGCGGGGAACTGGGCAAGCCGTCCTGGTGACCTGCGTTTCGTGACACGATTGACCGCGCCATGATCGCTCCACCACAGAGGAGACGAACAATGTCGGTCGCGAAAGTTCTCGAGATTTCCGCTAGTTCCACCGTGAGCTCGGACGATGCCGTCAAGCAGGGCATCGCGAAGGCCGCGGAGACTGTGCACGGCATCACGGCCGCATGGGTGCAGGACACCCAGGTGGTCGTAGAGAACGGCAAGGTCACCGAGTGGCGCGTCAACCTGAAGATCACGTTCGTGCTCGAGTAGGCGCCCCCGCTGGACCACCACGGCCCGACGTGCCCACAGCGCGTCGGGCCGTTCTCGTATCCGAAAAGGTGTGTCCCATCCCACGTCCGGATCGGCCCGAGTTCACGCGGCCGTGACCTTTTGGTACGTCCAGCCCACTAATGTGGATCGAGTCAAGTACTTCGAATTCGAGACCGCTCGAATCGGGTGCCCGACTCAATTGCATTGGAGGTCCAGTGGAAATCCTCCTCGTCCTCGCATGCGGCCCGATCATCATGGCCGCCATCTACGTCGCGATCAGCGCGGTCTACTTCGTCGAGCTCCGCAGGCTCGACCGCGCCCGCGCCGACGTGACCGCCACGCCCCAGCCGTCCGGTTGTCAGCCGTCCCAGCGGCTGGCCGACCTCCGTCGGGCCGACGGTCGCCGCGTCCCCGCGGGGCGTGGCAACCACCCGCACGCGTCGAGTCGACGGACGTTGGTCTCCACCTCCGCGTAAGTCGCTGGGCCCCTGGCATTTCGACTACCCGACGACGTCGCCGGTCACCGCGCCCTCCCGGCGCGGGTCCGCGCCGCCGATCCAGCCCTCGTCGTGACGCCCAAGCACGCTCAGCCCACTCGATTGCGGTTCCGTCGAAACCTGGTGGCCCATCTCGGTCAACGCCCGCACCAGCGGGTCCGTGGCGCCGTTGTCGGCCGCCTCGATGTTGGGGTGCTCGCCGCCGACGTTCGTTTTCGGTGTGTTCGCCGCGCCGAAGTCGACCATGGACACGGCCTGTTGCGCGTCGAGTTCCCAGTCGAGCATGCCGACCAGCGTCTTGACCACGAACTGGATGATCACGGAGCCGCCGGGGGACCCCACGGCCAGCAGCACCTCGCCGCGGTGCCCGTTGCCCCGCTCGAACACCAGGGTCGGGGCCATCGAACTGCGCGGCCGCTTTCCCGGCTCGACCCGGTTGGCGAGCGGCGAACCGTCCGGCGCGGTCGGCTGCGCGGAGAAGTCGGTCAGCTGATTGTTGAGCAGGAAGCCGTCGACCATGTGGAAGGAGCCGAACGCCGACTCGATGGTGGTGGTCATCGCCGCGACGTTGCCGTACCGGTCGGCCACGGTGATCTGGCTGGTGCCGTGGTCGTTGCCCGGCTGCGTACCCATGGCGACCGGACCGAAGTCGCCGGGCTGGGCGGTGCCCATGCTCCGGCGCGGGTCGATCAGCGCCGAGCGGCCCCGCAGGTAGTCCGGATCGATCAGGGTGTCCGGGGAGTTGCCCGGCAGCGGCACGAAGTCCGAGTCGGCGACGTACTTGTCCCGGTCCGCGTATGCCAGTCGTTCCGCCTCGGCGATCAGGTGCACGCCCGTGGCGTCGGGTTCGCCGCCGTCCGCGTCGAGTGCCGTCGGCGGGTACGTTGACAGGTCGAAGTTGCTCAGGATCCCCAGCGTGGCAGCGACAGCCGTGCCGCCGGACGACGGGCTCGGCATCCCGCACACCTCGCGCCCGCGGTAGTCCGTACACAGCGCGGTGCGCTTCTTGGCCTGGTATCCAGCGAGGTCCGCGGTGGTCATCGCGCCGGGGGTGCGACCCCCGCTCGGGTCGTCGGTCGCCGCCACGATCGCCTCGGCGATGGGCCCCGCATAGAACGCGTCGGCACCGTCCGCCGCGATCGCCCCCAGCGTCTTCGCCATCGCCGGATTCGTCAACACGGTGCCCGCCGGCTTCGGTGACCCGTCCGGATTGAGGAAGTACGTCCGCGCATCCTCGTCGACGGCCAGGTCCCTGGCCGAGGCCGCGATCGAGCTCGCCATCCGGGGACTGATCTCGACCCCGTTGTCCGCGAGCTCGATCGCGGGCTCGAACAGCGTGTCCCATGGCTGCTTTCCGTGCTCGCGATGGCTCATCTCCAGCATGCGCAGCACCCCGGGAACGCCGATCGAGCGGCCGCTCGCCCGCGCCGAGGGTGTCGGCTCGGTCCGGTTGGCGTCGTCGATGAAGCGCAGATAGTTCTCGGTGGCGGCCATCGGCGCGGTCTCACGTCCGTCGTAGGCGTCGACGGTCCCGGTCGCCGCGTCGTGGTACAGCAGGAAGGCCCCGCCGCCGATGCCCGACGACTGCGGCTCGACCAGGCCGAGCACGGTCTGCGCCGCGGTCAGCGCGTCCGCGGCGGTACCGCCGTCGTCGAGCACCCGGCAGGCGGCCTCGGTGGCGACGGGGTTCGCGGTGGACACCGCGAACGTGGCCGTCGTGACCGGGGTCATCCCGGCGCGGTATCCGGTGGCGATCTCCGGATGAGTGGACAGGTTCGCGCTGGTCGGCGGCTGGGTCAGGGGTGCGGCGGCGATGGGCGTGCCGTTCGCCGCGATGGTGCACGGGCCGGCAGCACCGTCGTCGGTGGCGGCGCATCCGACCGCCAGCGTCAGGGTCAGGACCGTCGCGGTCGCCGCCGCGAAACGCATCGCGTCGCCTGTGCTCACACCGATCACCCCAGAACGAGTGGCCTACGTGCCCCGGCTTCCGACGCTAGCAGGCGAACGGGCCCCTCGGTGCGGCTGTCCGGGGTGGTCGGTGGGGACGACTAGCCTGGTGTTGTGCCCGATCCAGCCACCTATCGCCCCGCCCGGGAACCATTCCGGTGGCGCCAGGCGTCTACAAGTTTCGTGATCCCCACGGCCGGGTCATCTACGTCGGTAAGGCGAAGAGCCTGCGGAGTCGGTTGAGCTCCTATTTCGCGGACGTGGCGTCGCTCCATCCGCGCACCCGGCAGATGGTCACCACGGCGGGCAGCGTGGAGTGGACCGTGGTCGGCACCGAGGTCGAGGCGCTGCAGCTCGAGTACAACTGGATCAAGGAATTCGATCCACGCTTCAACGTCCGCTACCGGGACGACAAGACCTATCCGGTCCTGGCGGTGACCCTGAACGAGGAGTACCCGCGGCTGTTCGTGTACCGCGGGCCGAGGCGCAAGGGGTGCGGTACTTCGGTCCGTACGCGCACGCCTGGGCGATCCGCGAGACGCTCGATCTGCTGCTCCGGGTGTTCCCGGCCCGGACGTGCTCGGCGGGTGTGTTCAAGCGGCACAACCAGATCGGCAGGCCCTGCCTGCTCGGCTACATCGACAAGTGTTCGGCCCCGTGCATCGGCCGGGTCAGCGCCGACGAGCACCGGCGCATCGTCGAGGACTTCTGCGACTTTCTTTCCGGGCGCACCGACAAACTGGTGCGCGAGCTCGAGGCGAAGATGCTGCGCGCCTCCGACGACCTGGACTTCGAGAGCGCGGCGCGGCTGCGCGACGACCTGGGGGCGCTGCGCAAGGCACTGGAGAAGCAGGCCGTGGTGCTCGGCGACGGGACCGACGCCGACGTGGTGGCCTTCGCGGCCGACGAGCTCGAGGCCGCGGTCCAGGTGTTCCATGTCCGGGGCGGCCGGGTGCGCGGTCAGCGCGGCTGGGTGGTCGAGCGTTCCGGGGAGAGTGGATCCGAAGACCTGGTCGAACAGTTCCTGACCCAGTTCTACGGCGAACAGGCCGCGATGACCGATCAGCCCGGGCTGACCGCGGACAAGACGACGGTGGTGCCGCGCGAGGTGCTGGTGCCGGAGTTGCCGCCGAACGCCGAGGAACTCCAGGTCTGGCTCAGCGGCCTGCGGGGGTCGGCGGTGACCCTGCGGGTGCCGCAGCGCGGCGACAAGAAGGCCCTCGCCGAAACGGTGCAGCGCAACGCCCAGGAGTCGCTCGCGCAGCACAAGCTCCGCAGGGCGGGCGACCTCACCTCGAGATCGGCGGCGCTGCAAGGGATTCAGGAAGCGCTCGACCTCGACCAGGCGCCGCTGCGGATCGAGTGCGTGGACATCAGTCACGTCCAGGGCACCGACGTGGTCGCCTCGTTGGTGGTCTTCGAGGACGGCCTGCCCCGCAAGTCCGACTACCGGCACTACTCGATCAAAGAGGCTGCGGGGGACGGGCGTTCGGACGACGTGGCCAGCATCGCCGAGGTCACGCGTCGACGTTTCCTGCGGCACGCGGCGGACGTGGCGGGTACGGACGCCGCTGGCCCTGCGGACGCGGGCGACGGGGGAGACCAGGCGCCCGAAGCGGCGCTCGACCCGCAGACCGGTAGGCCGCGGCGGTTCGCCTATCCGCCGAACCTGTACGTCGTCGACGGTGGCGCGCCACAGGTCGCGGCGGCGGCGGCCGTCCTGGATGAGTTGGGGATCACCGATGTCGCCGTCGTCGGCCTCGCGAAGCGGCTCGAGGAGGTCTGGGTGCCTGGCGACGAGGACCCGGTGATCCTGCCGCGCACCAGTGAATCGCTTTACCTGCTGCAGCGGGTGCGCGACGAGGCGCATCGATTCGCGATCACTTTCCATCGGAGCAAGCGTTCGCGTCGGATGACGGCCTCGGCGCTCGACTCCGTCCGCGGTCTCGGCGAGGCCAGGCGCACCGCGCTGGTCACCCATTTCGGGTCGGTGGCCAAGCTCAAGCAGGCGACCGTTGAGGAGATCATCGAGGTGCCCGGGATCGGGGTCACCACCGCGAAGGCGGTGCTGGTCGCGCTCGGGGCCGAACCCGATCCGGCGCAAGCCGCGACATCAATGGGCGCGGATGACCCGGTGGTGGACGCCGCGGTGGGGGATGATGGTCCCAGCGTGACCGCCACGGCGGCGGGTGAGGGTGAGTTCGGGGGCTCCGACCAGCACGGAAACGGACTGAGGAGGGCGGGAGTCGAGTGAGTGACGTGACCGGGCAGGGGGAGTCGGAAATGGAGGTGGCGTTGGTCACCGGCCTGTCCGGCGCCGGAATGAGTACCGCGGCGAACGTGCTCGAGGATCTCGGTTGGTACGTCGCGGACAACCTGCCGCCCGAATTGATCTCCCGGATGGTCGACCTCGGCCTCGAACCCGGATCGCGGATCCCCAAGCTCGCCGTCGTGATCGATGTCCGGAGTCGCCGGTTCACCGGCGACCTCGTCTCGGTCATCAAAGAGGTGGAATCGAAGGCGACGCGGACCCGGGTGCTGTTCCTGGAGGCGACCGATCAGGTGCTGGTCCGACGGTTCGAGCAGGTCCGGCGCAGCCACCCGCTGCAGCAGGACGGCGTCGACGGCACCCTGATCGAGGGGATCGAGGCCGAGCGGGTGCAGCTCGCGCCGGTCAAGGCCGACGCGGACCTGGTGATCGACACCTCGTCGCTGTCGGTGCACGAGCTGCGGCAGAAGATCGAGTCCGCGTTCGGCGGCGAGACGACCGGGGCGATCGCGATAACCGTGCAGTCCTTCGGTTTCAAATACGGGCTGCCGATGGATGCGGATCTCGTGTGCGACGTGCGGTTCCTGCCGAATCCTCACTGGATTCCGGAACTGCGCGAACACACCGGGCGGGATGCGGCGGTGAGCGACTACGTCCTCTCCCAGGACGGTGCCAGGGACTACCTGGACACCTACCGGCATTTGTTGGAGTTGACGACCAACGGATACCGTCGGGAAGGCAAGCGTTACATGACAATTGCGGTGGGGTGCACCGGCGGGAAGCATCGGAGTGTGGCAATGACTGAGGCCCTTGCGGGCATGTTGGAGCGGGAGCAGGGTGTGACCGTCAAGGTCGTGCACCGGGACCTGGGGCGCGAATGACGTCCGACTCCTTCGCGGAGGTTCCCGCCGGCCCCACGATCGTGGCCCTCGGCGGCGGCCACGGTCTCTACGCCACCCTCGGTGCAGCGAGGCGAGTGAGCTCCGACGTCACCGCGGTCGTGACGGTCGCCGACGACGGCGGCTCCTCGGGTCGGCTGCGGTCCGAACTCGGCGTGATCCCGCCCGGCGACCTTCGGATGGCGCTGGCCGCGTTGGCGGCGGACACGCCCGAGGTGCGGACCTGGACGGCGACGCTGCAGCACCGCTTCGGCGGCACCGGCGCGCTCGCGGGTCATTCGGTCGGCAACCTCATCCTTGCCGGGCTCAGCGAGGTGATGGGCGGCACTGTCGCCGCCCTCGACGAGATGGGCCGGGTGCTCGGCATCCACGGTCGCGTGCTGCCGATGTCGCCGATCGCGCTCGACATCGAGGCCGACGTGGTGGGTCTGGAGAGCGACCCTCGGGTCAGTCGATGCATCCGCGGGCAGGTGGCCGTCGCAACCACACCCGGGAAGGTGCGGCGCGTGCGGTTGCTGCCGCCGGATCCGCCCGCCTGCCCCGAGGCGGTCGCCGCCATCGAGCGGGCCGACCTGGTGCTGCTCGGTCCCGGTTCCTGGTTCTCCAGCGTCATCCCGCACGTTCTGGTGCCCGAGCTGGTGCAGGCCCTGATGGAGACCAGGGCGCGCAAGACGCTGATCCTCAACCTGGTGGCCGAGCCGGGCGAGACGACGGGTTTCTCCGCGGAGCGGCATCTGCACGTACTGTCCCAGCATGCGCCCGAGCTGACGGTCGACGACATCATCGTCGACTCGGCGTCGGTGCCGGAGGGCAGCGAACGCGACTATCTTCACCGGGCCGCCCAGCTCCTGGGGCCGAATTGACCTACGCCGACGTTGCGGACAACGGCGGTGCGACACACCACGCGGGCAAGCTCGCCGCGGTCCTCGACCGCCTCGCGGTGCCGAAGGAACGCCAGACAACCCCGGAAGGGAGACCACTTCGTGGCAATGACAGCGGAGGTCAAGGACGAGCTGAGCCGGCTTGCGGTGACCCAGGTCTCCGCCCGCAAGGCCGAGGTCTCGTCCCTGCTTCGGTTCGCGGGCGGGCTGCACATCGTCGGTGGGCGCGTGGTGGTCGAGGCGGAGGTGGACCTCGGCAACACCGCGCGTCGGCTCCGCCGCGAGATCTTCGACCTGTACGGCTACTCCTCCGACGTGCACGTGCTCGGCGCGGGCGGGCTGCGCAAGAGCTCCCGCTACATCGTGCGGGTTGCCAAGGAGGGCGAGGCCCTCGCACGCCAGACGGGACTGCTGGACCTGCGTGGCCGTCCGGTGCGTGGGCTGCCCGCCCAGGTCGTCGGCGGCAGCGTCGTCGACTCGGAGGCGGCGTGGCGGGGTGCGTTCCTCGCACACGGCTCGCTGACCGAGCCCGGTCGTTCCTCGGCGCTGGAGATCAGCTGCCCTGGCCCGGAGGCGGCGCTCGCGCTGGTCGGCGCGGCCCGCAGGCTCGGTGTCGCGGCCAAGGCCAGGGAGGTCCGCGGCACCGATCGGGTCGTGGTGCGCGACGGCGAGGCGATCGGCGCGCTGCTCACCAGGATGGGCGCCCAGGACACGAGGCTCACCTGGGAGGAGCGCCGGATGCGGCGGGAGGTCCGGGCGACGGCGAACAGGCTGGCGAACTTCGACGATGCGAACCTGCGGCGGTCGGCGCGGGCCGCCGTCGCCGCGGCGGCGCGGGTCGAGCGGGCCCTGGAGATCCTCGGTGACGACGTGCCCGATCATCTCGCCGCGGCCGGCAGCCTGCGGGTGCAGCACCGGCAGGCCTCGCTGGAGGAGCTCGGCCAGCTGGCCGATCCGCCGATGACGAAGGACGCGGTCGCGGGCCGGATCCGTCGCCTGCTGTCGATGGCGGACCGCAAGGCGAAGGACACGGGGATCCCGGACACGGAGTCCGCGGTGACCGCCGACCTGCTGGACGAGGCGTAGCGCAGCGGAGCCGACCATCTGCACCGAGGCGTAGCGCAGCGGAGCCGACCATCGGCACTGAGGCCTAGCGCGGCGCAGCCGGCCGTGTATTGAGCCTCACCTCGGGCGCAGTGGGTGATCCATCCCACTGGGCCACCTGTCTTTGCGTCCCGCGCGGAGCACTAGTGTGGGGCACACATCTGATCGATGAACACTGAGAATGGTCAAAGGAGCGAATTGTGACTGTCCGGGTAGGCGTGAACGGCTTCGGTCGTATCGGACGTAACTTCTTCAGGGCGGTCGATGCGCAGAAGGCGCTCGGCACCACCGACATCGAGATCGTGGCGGTCAACGACCTGACCGACAACGCGACCCTCGCCCACCTGCTCAAGTACGACTCGATCCTGGGCCGTCTGCCGTACGACGTCTCCCTCGACGGCGACGACACCATCGTCGTCGGCGATCAGCGGATCAAGGCGCTTGCGCACCGCGGCCCGCTGGACGAGCTGCCCTGGGGCGACCTGGGCGTCGACGTGGTCGTCGAGTCCACCGGCATCTTCACCGATGCGGCCAAGGCGAAGGGTCACCTCGAGGCAGGCGCCAAGAAGGTCATCATCTCCGCGCCCGCCAAGGGCGAGGACATCACCATCGTGATGGGCGTCAACGACGACAAGTACGACGGCAGCCAGAACATCATCTCCAACGCCTCGTGCACCACCAACTGCCTCGGCCCGATCGCCAAGGTCCTCGATGACGAGTTCGGCATCGTCAAGGGCCTGATGACGACGATCCACGCGTACACCCAGGACCAGAACCTGCAGGACGCCCCGCACAGCGACCTGCGTCGTGCCCGCGCGGCCGCCCTGAACATCGTTCCCACCGGTACCGGTGCGGCCAAGGCCATCGGCCTGGTCCTCCCGCAGCTGCTCGGCAAGCTCGACGGCTACGCGCTGCGGGTTCCGATCCCCACCGGCTCGGTCACCGACCTCACCGCGAACCTGCGCAAGTCGGCCACCGCCGACGAGATCAACGCCGCGATGAAGGCCGCCGCCGAGGGCCCCCTCAAGGGCATCCTCAAGTACACCGATGCGCCGATCGTGTCCTCGGACATCGTCACCGACCCGCACTCGTCGATCTTCGACTCGGGCCTGACCAAGGTGATCGACGACCAGGTCAAGATCGTCTCCTGGTACGACAACGAGTGGGGCTACTCCAACCGTCTGGCGGACCTCATCGGTCTCGTCGCGAAGTCCCTCTGATCCACGTGGCTGTTCAGACACTGAAGGATCTGCTGGACGCCGGGGTCGCGGGCCGCACCGTGCTGGTGCGCTCGGACCTCAACGTCCCGCTGGACAACGGCACGATCACCGACCCGGGCCGCATCATCGCGTCCGCGCCGACGATCCGCACGCTGGCCGAGGCAGGCGCCAAGGTCATCGTGATGGCGCACCTGGGCCGCCCCAAGGGCGAGCCCGACGCGGCGCTGTCGCTGGCCCCGGTCGCGGCCCGGCTCGGCGAGGAGCTCGGACGCAACGTGCAGCTTGCCGGCGATGTCGTCGGGCAGGATGCACTGGCCCGTTCCGAGGGACTCACCGACGGCGACGTGCTCCTGCTGGAGAACATCCGCTTCGATCCCCGTGAGACCAGCAAGGACGACGCCGAGCGGGAATCGCTCGCCAAGGCGCTCGTGGAGCTGGTCGACGGGGACGGCGCGTTCGTCTCCGACGGATTCGGTGTGGTGCACCGCAAGCAGGCGTCCGTCTACGACGTGGCGAAGCTGCTGCCGCACTACGCGGGCACCCTGGTCGCCACCGAGGTCGAGGTGCTGCAGAAGCTGACCGAGGAGTCCGAGCGGCCGTACGCGGTGGTGCTCGGCGGCTCGAAGGTCTCCGACAAGCTGGCCGTGATCGAGGCGTTGGCCACCAAGGCCGACACCCTGGTCATCGGTGGCGGCATGTTCTACACCTTCCTTGCCGCGCAGGGGGTGTCCGTCGGTAACTCGCTGTGCGAGGAGTCGATGATCGACACCTGCAAGTCGCTGCTCGAGCGGTACGCCGACGTCATCCACATCCCGCAGGACGTGGTGATCGCCGACTCGTTCTCCGCCGACGCGGAGTCGAAGACGGTGTCGGTGCTCGAGATCCCGGACGGCTGGATGGGCCTGGACATCGGACCGGAGTCGGTGGAGCGCTTCGCGGCGATCCTGTCCGGCGCCAAGACGGTGTTCTGGAACGGGCCGATGGGCGTGTTCGAGTTCGAGAAGTTCTCGGCGGGCACCAAGGGTGTCGCCGAGGCGATCATCGGGGCCACCGGCAAGGGCGCGTTCAGCGTCGTCGGCGGCGGCGATTCCGCGGCCGCGGTGCGGCTGCTCGGCCTCCCGGAGGACGGCTTCTCGCACATCTCGACCGGCGGCGGTGCGTCCCTGGAGTACCTCGAGGGCAAGTCCCTCCCTGGCATCGAAGCGCTGGAGGGCTGAGCGATGGCACGTAAGCCGCTCATCGCGGGCAACTGGAAGATGAACCTCAACCACTTCGAGGCCATCGCCCTGGTGCAGAAGATCGCGTTCTCGCTGCCCGCGAAGTACTTCGACAAGGTCGACGTGACGGTGATCCCGCCGTTCACGGACATCCGCAGCGTGCAGACGCTGGTCGAGGGCGACAAGCTCCTGCTCACCTACGGTGCACAGGATGTCTCCGCGCACGATTCCGGCGCGTACACCGGTGAGATCAGCGGTGTCATGCTGGCCAAGCTGGGCTGCACCTTCGCGGTGGTGGGTCACTCGGAGCGTCGCACCCTGCACGGGGAGTCGAACGAGACGGTGCTCGCCAAGACCAAGGCGGCGCTGAAGAACGGCCTGACCCCCATCGTGTGCATCGGTGAGGGCCTGGAGATCCGCGAGGCAGGCAACCAGGTGGAGTACAACCTGGAGCAGCTGCGTGGATCCCTCGCCGGCCTGTCCGCGGACGAGATCGCCAAGGTCGTCGTCGCGTACGAGCCGGTGTGGGCCATCGGCACCGGCCGGGTGGCAACTCCTGCGGATGCGCAGGAGGTCTGCAAGGCGGTTCGCGGCGAGCTCGCGACGCTGGCGTCGGCCGAGGTCGCGGCGGGCGTTCGCGTCCTCTACGGCGGCTCGGTGAACGCGAAGAACGTCGGCGAGATCGTCGGCCAGCCGGACGTGGACGGTGCCCTCGTTGGCGGCGCCTCGCTGAAGGCGGACGAGTTCGCGACGCTCTCGGCAATTGCCGCGGGTGGTCCGCTGCCGTGATCTGACGGTCCCAGAACGAACGCCGGTGGGCGCGTGGTCTTCGGATCCCGCGCCCATCGGCGTTTTATGTGTCGAGAGGTAACATGTAGTTACGTCGACAAGAGGAGCACCAGGTGAAGTTCGAGGAGATCCCCGCGGTGAAGAAGATCGGGATCCAGGTGTTGAAGGCGCATCAGTGGGTCTACGAGCGCACGAACGGCCGGATCGGCCATCGGATCCTCGGGGTGCCGTGCCTGCTGCTGGACTCCGTCGGCGCGAAGACCGGGCAGGCGCGGGTCAACAGCCTCACCTATGTGCTGGACGGCCGGGACTACGTGGTGGTGGCCTCCAACGGCGGCGCACCGCGATCGCCCGGCTGGTACTTCAACCTGCGGGCACGTCCGGACGCCTCGGTCCGAGTGGGTACCACCACCGTGCCCGTCACCGCCCGCCTGATCGGACCGGAGGACGCGGACTACGCGCGGCTGTTCGCCGCGGCCGACGCGAACAACGGCGGCCGCTACAGCGGCTACCAGCGGCACACCGACCGCCCGATCCCGCTGGTCGTGCTCACGCCGCGGTAGGGAACGCAGAACGCCGGTGGGCGCGTGGCTTCGGGCCGCGCGCCCACCGGCGTTTCGCGAGGTCACATCAGCGGAGCAGCTTGGCCTTCAGCTTGCCGATGGTGGCCTGATCCAGGCCGAGGCCGTCGGTCAGGTACTTGTCCATCGAACCGTAGGTCGCGGTGACCTGGTCGAGGCCGGCCTGCAGGAAGCTCGACTCGACGGTGACCAGCGGGATGAAGTTGACGTAGGCGTCACCGAAGGCGCGCTTGAGGCCCTCGGTGTTCTTGGCGATCGAGTCCTTGGCGTACTCGTTGGTCAGCAGGTAGTCGTCCATGATCGTCTGGCTCGACACGCCGGCGATGCTGAGCAGCAGTGCGGAGGTCCAGCCGGTGCGGTCCTTGCCAGCGGTGCAGTGGAAGACCTGGCCGCCGTCCGTGTTGGCCATGGCGGTGAGCAGTTTGTTGAACTTCGACCGCTCGACGGAACCGGTGACGAAGGCGCGGTTCATGTCCTGCATCATCTTCCTGGCGTCCTCGGGGACTTGATCTTCCCGAGCATCTCGTTGATGTTGCCGGACAGGATCGGGATGCGCTTGTAGGCGACGCCTGCGGGCAGCACGTCCTGCTTCTGGGCGACCTCGTCGTCGGCGCGGAGGTCGTACACGGTGGAGAGCTTCAGGCCGGTCAGGGTCGCCATGTCGGCCTCGTTCGGGACGATGGCGTTGGCGCGGTAGAACACCCCCTTGTTGACGTTCTTGCCGTGCGATCCCGCGTATCCGGCGCCGGTGCCCGCGACATCACGGAAGTTGTCGATGCTGGCGAGGCGGGGAGCGTCCGGTGCGGTCTGGCCTGCGCCGACGCTACCGAGGCCTGCGGAGCCGGAGTTGAGCAGTTGGGCAAGAGCAGGGGGAACGACCGGGTCGGCCTGTGCGAGGCCCGCGCCGCTGAAACCGGCGAGCAGCACTCCGCTCGTCACCATCAGCGATCCCGCGATCCTGGAACCGTGTCGAGACATGAAGAACCTTCCGATCGGATTTGTGAGGTCTGTCGGGAGGCGAAGGTAGTCAGGTGGGCGCTCCGCTGTCTCGAATGACGGCCGTTCCTCCCGCTCAGCGGTCACAATTCGTGTTGGGAGGCTCACAGTCCGGTCCGATACGAGGGCATTGCGGGCCAAACGGTAGGCTTGGGCGACTTGTGGCCGTATCCGTCAGCGAAGGCGTGGAGATTACATGGAACTGTTCCTGGACATCCTGCTGGTGATCACCAGCCTGCTGCTGATCGTGCTGGTGCTGCTGCACCGTGGTAAGGGTGGCGGCCTGTCCAGCCTGTTCGGCGGCGGCGTGCAGTCCAGCCTGTCCGGTTCCACGGTCGTGGAGAAGAACCTCGACCGGCTCACCGTTTTCACGGCCATCATCTGGCTGATCGCGATCCTCGGCATCGGTCTCCAGATCAAGTACAGCTGACGACACCACCGGATCCGGGCGTCCTGATCCTGCCGGGACGGGGCTGAGCACCGATACTGGTTCCATGAACCCGTTGCCCGTGCACGAGGGTCCGCGTCCCCACCATCCGGCCGAGCCTCCGCGGGAGGCCACCGAACCGCTGCGCGAGGACATCCGGCTGCTCGGCGGGATTCTCGGCGAGATCATCCGCGAGCAGGCGGGCGACGAGGTCTTCGAACTGGTCGAGCGCGCGCGGGTCGAGTCGTTCCGGGTGCGCCGATCGGAGATCGATCGCGCCGAGCTGGCCGCCCTGTTCTCGAGCGTCGATGTCGGCGTCGCGATCCCGGTGATCCGCGCATTCAGTCACTTCGCCCTGCTGGCGAACCTCGCGGAGGACCTGCACCGCGAGCGGCGCCGGGCCGTCCACGTCCGGGCAGGGGAGCCGCCGCAGGACAGCAGCCTCGCCGCGACCTACCGGAAACTCGATGCTGCGCACCTCGATCCGGCGATTGTGTCCCACGAGCTCGAGGGCGCATCGGTGGTGCCGGTGATCACCGCGCACCCGACCGAGACCCGCCGCAGGACCGTGTTCGAGACCCAGCATCGGATCACCGAGCTGATGCGATTCCGCGAGCGCACGGAGCTGGACCCGGGCGAACTGGCGGCGGTCGACCGCGACCTGCACCGGCAGATCCTCACCCTGTGGCAGACCGCCCTGATTCGGCTGTCGCGGTTGCGGATCCAGGACGAGATCGAGGTGGGCCTGCGGTACTACGACGCGGCCCTGTTCGAGGTGGTGCCGCGGATCAACGCCCAGCTGCGCGGGGAGCTCCGGCGCCGCTGGCCGGAGGCGAACCTGCTGGCCGAGCCGATGCTCACCATGGGGTCCTGGATCGGCGGCGACCGCGACGGGAATCCCTTCGTGACGGCGGAGGTGGTGCACCGGGCGACGCGGAGGGCCGCGGCCACCGCGCTCGAACACCACCTCGGCGAGCTCGAGCTCCTCGAACGGGAACTGTCTATGTCGGATCGGCTCGTCGACTCCTCGGCGGCGCTGCGGGCCCTCGCGGACGCGTCGGGCGACGACTCACCGTTCCGGTCGGACGAGTCGTATCGGCGTGCGCTGCGCGGGATCCGGGCGCGGCTCACGGCGACCGCGGTCCGCATCCTGGGCGGGGCCGAGGTCGCGCTGTCGAGGTCTGCCCTTCACCAGCCGGGTCTGGAGCCGTTCGGCACGGCGGCGGAGCTGCTCGCCGACCTCGACGTGATCGACGCCTCGCTGCGCGGGCACGGCGACGAACTGGTGGCCGAGGATCGGCTCGCGACGATGCGTGAGTCGGTACAGGCGTTCGGGTTCCACCTGTCCGGGCTGGATATGCGGCAGAACTCGGAGGTGCACGAGCAGGTGATCGCGGAGCTGTTCGCCTGGGCGGGTGTGCATCCGGATTACCCGTCGCTGTCCGAGCAGGAGCGGGTCGCGTTGTTGACGGCGGAGCTCGGGATGCGGCGGCCGCTGGTGGGTCCAGGGGCCCGGTTCGGCGAGCTGACCACCTCCGAACTGGCGATCCTGGCGGCGGGGGCGGAGGCCGTCAAGAGCATCGGGGCAGGCTCGATCCCGAACTACATCATCAGCATGTGCACCTCCGTCAGCGACATGCTGGAGGCGGCGGTGCTGCTCAAGGAGGTCGGCCTACTCGATCCGGGGGCGAACGGGTCCGCGCCCTCGTGCCCGGTCGGGATCGTCCCGCTGTTCGAGACCATCGAGGACCTGCAAGGCGGTGCGGCGACGCTGACCGCGGTGCTGGACGTGCCGGTGTACCGCGCGCTGCTGACCGCGCGCGGCGGGCGGCAGGAGGTGATGCTGGGGTACTCGGACTCCAACAAGGACGGTGGGTACCTGGCGGCGAACTGGGCGTTGTACCGGGCGGAGCTGGACCTGGTTGAGGCCGCGCGGTCGGCGGGGATCCGGTTGCGGCTCTTCCACGGCCGTGGCGGAACCGTCGGTCGAGGAGGGGGACCGAGCTACGAGGCGATCCTGGCGCAGCCGCCCGGCGCGGTGGC
Source organism: Rhodococcus sp. MTM3W5.2 (assembly GCF_001984015.1). NCBI lineage: Bacteria > Bacillati > Actinomycetota > Actinomycetes > Mycobacteriales > Nocardiaceae > Rhodococcus > Rhodococcus sp. MTM3W5.2. The sequence continues at coordinate 2,639,648 of NZ_CP019572.1, forward strand.
GGGGTCGTTGCGGATCACCGAGCAGGGCGAGGTGATCGCGGCGAAGTACGCGGAACCCCGACTGGCGCACCGCAATCTGGAGACCCTGCTCGCCGCGACGCTCGAGTCCACGCTGCTGGATGTGGAGGGGCTCGGCACGGATGCGGAACCGGCGTACGCGGTGCTCGACGAGCTGGCCGCTGCGGCCCGGGTTGCGTACAGCGACCTGGTGCACGACACCCCCGGGTTCGTGGAGTACTTCACCACCTCGACGCCGGTCGCCGAGATCGGCGCGCTGAACATCGGCAGCCGGCCTGCCTCGCGGAAGGCCACCAAGTCGATCGCGGACCTGCGGGCGATCCCGTGGGTGTTGTCCTGGAGCCAGTCCCGCGTGATGCTGCCGGGCTGGTACGGCACGGGGACGGCATTCGAGGAGTGGGTCGGCGGCGATCCGGCGCGCCTGGCGAGGCTCACGGAGCTGTACGAGCGGTGGCCGTTCTTCCGTACCGTGCTCTCGAACATGGCGATGGTCATGTCGAAGTCGGACATGGGCCTGGCGGCGCGGTACGCGGAGCTGGTGCCGGATGTGGCGTTGCGGGAGAGGGTATTCGGCAAGATCACCGCCGAGCACGCGCGGACGATCGCGATGTACAAGGCGATCACCGGTAACGACGACCTGCTCGCCGACAACCCGGGACTGCGGAGGTCGGTGCACAACCGGTTCCCGTACCTCGAGCCGCTGAACCACCTGCAGGTGGAGTTGCTGCGACGGTACCGATCCGGCGACGACAGCGATCTGGTGCGGCGCGGCATCCAGCTGACGATGAACGGACTGGCCACCGCGCTGCGCAACAGCGGATAGCGGATCGGCGTTCGGGCGAGGGAAGGGACGATCGCCGATGGCGACCTTCGACGTGACGGTCGAGGACTACGACTCGCGCGACCTGCTCGCGATGTCCGGATGCCCGGCGTGGACTTTGGACGTCGAGCGGTCCGCGCTGCTCGTCCACGACCTCCAGCCCTACTATGCGGATGTGCTGGCGAGCGGGGTTCGTTCGCGAGTGGTAGCCGAGACGTCCCGGTTGGTGGACTGGGCAGCAGACCGGGGAGTGCCCGTCATTGGGAGCGCCCCTCGCGCGGCTACCGAGCTGAGGCAGCGCGGCCTGCTCGGGGAACTATGGGGGATGGGTCCGACGGAGTGTCAATCGGCCGAGATGGCGATCGACTCGCTCGCATCGGGCGTGACGTGGGTGAAGAAGCGCAGTTACAGTGCCTTCTTCGCAACCGACCTCGCCGAGGAGTTACGCCGCACCGGTCGTGACCAGTTGGTCGTCGCGGGCGTCTTCGCGTCGGGGGGCATCCTCGCGACGACCTTCAATGCGTTCGCGCGCAATGTGCAGTCCTTCGTCGCAGTCGAGGCAACCGCCGACTATACGAAGGGCAGGCACGCGACAGCGCTCGGACTCATCACAGAGCTCACCGGACGGGTGGTTCCGGTTGCCGAGATCATCGCGAGGTGATGACATGCCAGAAACTCAAGCGGCGAAGGTGAATCGGTTCTGCCGGTTGTGAGCCGGCCTGGGTGATCGTTGGGAGTCGATCCATCTGGGCGGGCGGAACCACGGGTGTCCGTCGTCCCCATGAAGACTTCCCAGTCGTCCTTGTGGATGAGCTGATGGTGAAATCGGCAGAGTAGTACCAGGTTCGACAGTTTGGTATGGCCGCCGTTGGACCAGTGTTTGATGTGATGCGCCTCGGTCCAGGCGGCGGGTCTGGTGCAGCCTGGGAAGGCGCATCCGCCGTCGCGAGCGTGGAGTGCTCGACGCAGTTTCCTGTTGACGAGTCGGGTGCTGCGGCCGACATCGAGCGGGGTGCCCTCGTTGTCCATGGTGATGGGGGTGATGACGGCATCGCAGGAGATGCGGGCAGCGAGCCGCAGTGAGATCGGGCCGAGCCATGGCATCCAGGCAGGCCCGCGCCTGCGGGCAGCTGATCTGTGGGGTGCGTGACTGTCGGGCACTGGCGCGTCGGGTGCTCCGGACGCGGAGGCGAGGTCGTTGGCATCGACGAAGACCGTGAGGTTGGGTCGTTCGCCACCTTCGCCGGGTGCCTGGCCGGAGTTCAGATAGGCGCGGACGATGTCGGTGAGTGCCTCGGCCCGGCGTTGCGCGGGGGTGCGGTCGTCCCGGTCGCTGGCTCCATCTCTGCTGGTTGCGCCGGGGCGCGGCTTGGAGAGTGCCGACAGCGCGGTGAGGAGGAGTTCGCCGGACTCGGCGTCCAGGGTGCCTTTGAGATGGACTCGCCCGCCGAGGGTGGGTGAGGCGAAGAACTCGTTGAGGTCGGGATTCTCTGCGGCTCTGGGTTTTCCGTCATCCTCGGATTCGAGGACTTGTCTGAGTGCGCGGGCTCGCTTGGCGAGGACGAGTGAGTCTTCGTCGTGGGCTGCGAAGAGCAGGTACTCAGCGCACGCCGTGGCTGCGTCGACGTCGGCCGCGTTCCACGGGAGGTTGGCATCGTCAGAATCTGTGCCATTGGGGTCGCGATCAGCCGCGGACCGGTCGGCGAGGTTGTCGGGGAGCGAAGTGAGAAACCCCAGTATCACCCGCACATGGTCGATATCGATCGCCCCGGAATCGAACGCGGTCGCGACGGCCGGATACTGCACCAACTGATTCCCGAGCGTGACCACTTGATTCGCACGGCCCGGCGTCAGGCCCGTGGCCACTGCCAGCCATGCTCCGGGCGAGGACGCCCCGGCATTCTCGGCGACACAACGCTGGTCGATCTCGTGCATCATCCGAACCCGCAGCGCCTCACACCGTCGCATCATCAACGACAGGGCAGGTACAAGGGCCAGCAGTTCGGTCTCGTCGAGGCGCCAGGCGGCCACATCCTGCGGCGCATCCAGCAACTCGTTGAGTTCCATAGGGCCAATCGTACTCGAATGTATGTTCGAGTGCGCGGGATTCGGGCGCTCTTGTGGAGTGCTGTGTGTGCGCCCAACTCCGTAGCCGACCTAACGGTGGAACCGCAGCGCCCGTCCCCGCGTCAAACTCCCCAACGGTCGCAAAAGACCGAGGGGGAGTTCTGTGATGACCGACTGCTCAGGAGCGCAGGCAGCGTGGCGTGGGGGAATCGACAAGCGATCGCGAAACCGGCCCGCGATCCGGAGTGGATGCAGACCTACTGGATCGCGGGAGGTGTGGGGTGCCCCCGAAGTGCATCCGGTCCGTCCTCCAGTCGTGGAGGACGAACCAGATGAGGGCTGAGCGTCAGCTCGCGGGCAGGTCCGCGGCAGCGGCCTTGTCGAGCATCCAGATGGTCGACTCGGAACCGATCGCACCGGCCGACGGGATGTCCACGGGGCGAGCGCCGGTCAGCGCAGCGCTCACGGCCTCGGCCTTGTCCGCGCCCGCGACCAGCAGCCACACGCGCTTGGCCCGCCGCACGGCCGGAAGCGTCAGGGTGACCCGCTGCGCAGGAGGCTTGGGGGAGTCGGTGACCCCCACGACGAACCGCTTGTCCTCGCGCACGGCATCGGTGTCCGGGAACAGCGAGTTGATGTGGCCCTCGCCGCCCATGCCGAGCAGGTGCACATCGAACTCGGGGATCGAGTTCGACCCGGCGTGCGCACTGAGCAGGTGGCTGTAGGCGACGGCCGCGGCATCGGGGTCGCCCGCGTACAGCCCGTCGCCGTACGGCATCGGGTGCAGGCGAGCAGGCGTGACCGGGACGTGGTCGAGCAGCGCCTCGTGCGCCTGGACCTCGTTGCGGTCCGGATGGCCCCGGGGCAGGAATCGCTCATCGCCCCAGTAGAAGTCGACCTTGGACCAGTCGACGGCGCCCGGGTTCTCCCGGACCTTGCGCAGCAGCCCGATCCCGTTCCCGCCGCCGGTGAGCACCACCGCGGCCTCGCCGCGCTCGGCCTGCGCGGCGACGATCACGTCGACGAACTGGGCGGCCGCGGCCGTCACCAGCTCATCGGAATCGGCGTAGGTCTGCACGCTCACGTTGTCACTCATAGTTCACCTTCGTCAGCCCGGAGAGCGCCGCGTGGTAGATCTCGTCCGGGTCGAGGCGGCGCAGCTCCTCGGCCAGGCAATCACGAGTTTCTCGACGAGCAAGCGAGACAAGGGAATCCGGCGCCCCGAGTCGGCTAAGGGTCGCGGTCTTGCCGGTCTGCGGCCTGCTGAGCGTCACCGACCCGCTCTCGCGCTCCAGCACGACCCTCAGCTCGCCCGCCACCCGCCGGACCGGCCCGTCGATCCGGCTGGCCAGCCAACCGGCGATCATGTCGACGGCGGGCTCCTCGGCGAGGCCGGACACGGTCGCCGAGACGATCCGCTCGTACGGCGGCTGATCGAGCGCGGAGGTGAGCAGCGCCCGCCAGTAGGTGATGCGGCTCCACGCGAGGTCGGTGTCGCCCGCGGTGTACGACTGCAGCCGCGACTTGATGGTGGCCAGCGGGTCCCGTGCGCCGGTCGCATCCGTGATGCGGCGGATCGCCAACCGCCCCACCGGATCCTGCGCGGGGAACGGCGGGCTCTTGTCGGGCCACCACGCCACCACCGGGGTGTCGGGGAGCAGGAACGGCACGACCACGCTGCTCTCGTGGTCGGCGAGCTCGCCGTGCAGCCGCAGCACCACGACCTCCGATGCGCCCGCGTCGCCGCCGACCCGAATCTGGGCGTCGAGCCGCGTCTCCGCGGCCCGGTCGCCGCGCGCGACCACGATCACCCGACACGGATGCTCGCGACTGGCCTCGTTGGCCGCGTCGATGACGTCCTCGGCGTTCTCGCTGTCCAGGGTGCAGACGACCAGCGTCAGCACCCGACCGAGGGTCACCGCACCGCCGGTCTCGCGGACCTCGACGAGCTTCTTGTTGATCTTCTCGGTGGTCGTCGAGGGGATGTCGATGATCACTGGAGCGCCTCCACGATTGTCACGGCCTTCTCCATTCACGTCCGGTGCGACGGAGCATCTCCTGCGCCGACTCCGGACCCCAGGTGCCGGCCTCGTACGGTTCGGGCTTGCCGGACTCGGCCCAGTGCTCGAGCACCGGGTCGAGGATCTTCCAGGACAGCTCGACCTCGGCGTTGACGGGGAACAGCGACGGCTCGCCGAGCAACACGTCGAGGATCAGGCGCTCGTAGGCCTCGGGGGAGGACTCGGTGAACGCCTGGCCGTAGCTGAAGTCCATGTTGACGTCGCGGACCTCCATGGAGGACCCCGGCACCTTGGAACCGAACCGCATCGTCACGCCCTCGTCCGGCTGCACCCGGATCACCAGCGCGTTCTGGCCGAGTTCCTCGGTCATGGTCTTGTCGAACGGCAGGTGTGGCGCCCGCTTGAACACCACCGCGATCTCGGTGACCCTGCGGCCCAACCGCTTTCCGGTGCGGAGATAGAACGGAACGCCCGCCCACCTGCGGGTGTCCACCTCGAGGGTGATCGCGGCGAAGGTCTCCGTGGTGGAGTCCTTCGAGAAGCCCTCCTCGTCGAGCAGGCCGACGACCTTCTGGCCGCCCTGCCATCCGCCCGCGTACTGACCGCGCGCGGTGGTCTCGTCGAGGGGCTCCGCGAGCCTCGTCGCGGAGAGCACCTTGATCTTCTCGGACTGCAGCTCCGAGGGCTCGAAGCTGACGGGTTCCTCCATCGCGGTGAATGCGAGCAGCTGCAGCAGGTGGTTCTGGATGACGTCGCGGGCGGCCCCGATGCCGTCGTAGTACCCGGCCCGGCCGCCGAGGCCGATGTCCTCGGCCATGGTGATCTGCACGTGGTCGACGTAGTGCGCGTTCCAGATCGGGTCGAACAGCTGGTTTGCGAAGCGCAGCGCCAGGATGTTCTGCACCGTCTCCTTGCCGAGGTAGTGATCGATGCGGAACACCGAGTCCTCGGGGAAGACCGTGTTGACGACCGCGTTGAGCTCTTTCGCGCTCTCCAGGTCGTGCCCGAACGGCTTCTCGATGACCACTCGCCGCCACTGGTCCTCGACCGGCTGCGCGAGCCCGGACTTGGACAGCTGCTCGCACACGGTGGGGAACGCGGCGGGCGGGATGGCCAGGTAGAACGCGTGGTTGCCGCCGGTGCCGCGCTCCTCGTCGAGATCACGCAGGGTCTTGGTCAGCTCGACGAACGCGGCATCGTCGTCGAAGCTGCCCTGCACGAACCGGATTCCCTCGGCGAGCCGCTCCCACACCTCCTCGCGGAAGGGGGTGCGGGAGTGCTGCTTGACCGCGTCGTGGACGACCTTGCCGAAGTCCTCTGCCGCCCAGTCCCTTCGGGCGAAGCCGACCAGGGCGAAGCCGGGCGGTAACAGGCCCCGGTTGGCAAGGTCGTACACGGCCGGCATCAGCTTCTTGCGTGCGAGATCGCCGGTGACCCCGAAGATCACCAGTGCGCACGGGCCCGCGATTCGCGGCAGTCGTTTGTCCCTCTCGTCCCGGAGTGGGTTGTCCCACCGCGGCGCGGAGCCCGTGCCCGGCACCGGGTCAGCCCTTGTCGGACGCGGCCGCGAGTTCCCCGGAAATGGCTTCGAGCAGCTCATTCCAGGAGACCTCGAACTTGTCGACTCCTTCGGTTTCCAGCTTCTCGAACACCTCGGGAAGCGAGACGCCGACCGCGGCAAGCGCGTCGAAGACCTGCTGCGAGGCGGCGGCGGTACCGGTGATGGTGTCGCCTGCGATGACGCCGTGATCGGCCACCGCGTCCATCGTCTTCTCCGGCATCGTGTTCACCGTGTTCGGCGCGACCAGCTCCGTGACGTAGAGCGTGTCGGAGTAGTCGGGGTTCTTCACGCCGGTCGAGGCCCACAGCGGACGCTGCACACGGGCGCCCGCGGCCGCCAGCGCCGCGTAGGTGCTGCCGCCCTCGAACACCTCCTGGTATGCCGCGTAGGCGAGGCGCGCGTTCGCGAGCCCGGCCTTGCCGCGCAGGGCCAGCGCCTCCTCGGTGCCGATGGCCTCGAGGCGGGCGTCGATCTCCGAGTCAACGCGGGAGACGAAGAACGAGGCGACCGAGTGGATCTGGGAGAGGTCGTGGCCCGCGGCCTTCGCGGCCTCGAGGCCGGCCAGGTAGGCGTCCATGACGGCCCGATGCCGCTCCACCGAGAAGATCAGCGTGACGTTGACGCTGATGCCCTCCGCGATCACCCGGGTGATCGCGGGCAGCCCGGCCAGGGTGGCCGGGATCTTGATGAGCAGGTTCGGGCGGTCGACGATCTTCCACAGCTCGATCGCCTGCGCGACGGTCGCGTCCGTCTCGTGGGCCAGTCGAGGATCGACCTCGATGGAGACGCGGCCGTCCACGCCCGCGCTGGCCTCGAACTGCGGGGCCAGCACGTCGCAGGCGTCGCGGACGTCGTCGGTGGTCAGCGCGCGGACCGTGTCATCCACGTTCGCGCCTCTGCCTGCGAGCTCCTTGAGCTGGATCGTGTACTCGTGACCCTTGGTGATGGCGCCCTGGAAGATGGTCGGATTGGTGGTGACACCGACGACGCTCTTCTCCCGGACGAGTGCCGCGAGATTGCCGGACTCGAGGCGGCCGCGGGACAGGTCGTCGAGCCACACCGACACCCCGGCCTGCGACAGCGCGGCGAGGTTGGCGTTCTGTACTGAATCGCTCATCGAGATCAACCCTTCACTCGGTCGAGGGTGCGGCGGGCAGCGGCGGTGACGGCCTCGGCCGTGAAACCGAACTCGCGGAACAGCGTCTTGTGGTCGGCGGACGCACCGAAGTGCTCGATCGAGACGGCCTCACCGGCGTCGCCGATGATCCGGTACCACGGCATCGCGATGCCGGCCTCGACGGAGACGCGGGCGCGGACCGCGGGCGGCAGCACCGAATCGCGGTACTCCTGGTCCTGCTCCTGGAACCAGTCAAGGCAGGGGACCGAGACGACCCGGGTGCCGATGCCGTCGGCCTCGAGGGCCTCCCTGGCCTCGACGGCCAGGTACAGCTCGGAGCCGCTGGCCAGCAGGATGACCTCCGGGGTGCCGGTGGAGGCCTCCGCGAGGACGTAGGCGCCGCGCGCCACGCCGTCGACGGATCCGGCCTTGGTGCCCTCGAGCACCGGGATGTCCTGGCGGGTCAGGGCGAGCGCGGTCGGCCCGGTCTTGTTCTCCAGGGCGGTCTTCCACGCGTGCGCCGTCTCGTTGGCGTCACCAGGACGGATCACCGCGAGGTTCGGGATCGCGCGCAGCGCGGCGAGGTGCTCGATCGGCTGGTGGGTCGGGCCGTCCTCGCCGAGTCCGATGGAATCGTGCGTCCAGACGTAGATCGCGGGCGTCTTCATCAGCGCGGCCAGCCGGACGGCCGGACGCATGTAGTCGCTGAACACCATGAAGGTGCCGCCGTACGGGCGGGTCGGGCCGTGCAGCGCGATGCCGTTGAGGATCGAGCCCATCGCGTGCTCGCGGATGCCGAAGTGCAGGGTACGGCCGTACGGCTGCGCGGTCCAGTCCTTCGTCGAGATCGACGCCGGACCAAAGGAATCCGAGCCGTCGATGGTGGTGTTGTTGCTGCCCGCGAGGTCGGCGGAACCGCCCCACAGCTCGGGCAGGATCGGGCCGAGCGCGTTGAGCACCTTGGCGGAGGCCTTGCGGGTGGCGGCGCCCTTGGCGTCGGGCTCCCAGGTCGGCAGCATGTCGGTCCAGCCGGCGGGGAACTCGCCTGCCTGCAGGCGGTCGAAGAGCGCCTTGCGCTCGGGCTCGCGAGCCGCCCAGGCCGCGAACTCGGAATCCCAGGCCGCACGCGCGGCGGCGCCGCGGACCGCGACCTCGCGGGCGTGCGCCAGCGCGGCCGGGTCCACGTCGAACGACTTCTCGGGATCGAAGCCGAGCGCCACCTTGACGCCGGCGACCTCGTCCGCGCCGAGCGCCGCGCCGTGCACGTCGCCGGTGTTCATCTTGGTCGGGGCGGGGTAGCCGATGATGGTGCGCAGCACGATGATCGACGGCTTGTCGGTCACGGCCTGCGCTGCGGCGACGGCGTCGAGCATCGCGGAGACGTTCTCGCCGCCCTCCACGCGCTGCACGTGCCAGCCGTACGCCTCGTAGCGCTTGGCGACGTCCTCGCCGAACGCGATGGCGGTGTCGTGCTCGATGGAGATCTCGTTGTCGTCGTAGAAGACGATCAGGTTGCCGAGCTGCTGGACACCCGCGAGCGAGGAGGCCTCGGAGGTGACACCCTCCTGCAGGTCACCGTCGGAGGCGATGACGTAGATGTTGTGGTCGAACGGGCTGGCGCCCTCGGCGGTGTCCGGGTCGAACAGCCCGCGCTCGCGGCGTGCCGCCATCGCCATGCCGACGGCCGAGGCCAGGCCCTGGCCGAGCGGTCCGGTGGTCATCTCGACGCCAACGGTGTGGCCGTACTCGGGGTGGCCGGGGGTCAGCGAACCCCAGGTACGCAGCGCCTCGATGTCGGAGAGCTCGAGGCCGTAGCCCGACAAGTAGAGCTGCAGGTACAGCGTGAGGCTGCTGTGTCCACAGGAAAGGACGAACCGGTCGCGGCCCACCCATTCGGCGTCCGAGGGGTCGTGGCGCATGACACGCTGGAAGAGCGTGTACGCGAGCGGCGCGAGGCTCATCGCGGTGCCGGGGTGGCCGTTCCCCACCTTCTGCACGGCGTCGGCGGCGAGGACACGGGCGGTGTCCACGGCCTTGGTGTCTAGCTCCGTCCAGTCGGTGGGGTGCACCGGCTGGGTGAGGACGCGGATCTCGTCTGTGATCGACACGAGCAGAAGTCTCCTGACAGTGGGGTACGGCGACGCGGTAACGCCAAGGGTAGTTCCGGGACAACACTAGTGCTCGGGCGCATCCCGGTCGATCGGACGAAGGGCCGTGTCGAGACCGGGCGGTCTGTGCTGGAACCGGCGTAAGTGCGACCTGCGGTTCGGATCTGTTCGCCCTGCCGTCTACCATCTTGTGTAGTAGTGCGAAGTCAGGCGCGCAGCGGTGCGCGACAGGATCAGGTGGTCACTCGCGTGTCGCAAGGAGAAATGGTGCGGATTGTGGAGCATGGCGGACACGGTCTCGCTGGTGGCTCCGAGCCCGCCCAGGTGAAAAGGCCCGATACCCTCTTGGGTCGGGCAATCGGGAAGGTTCTCGCCTACCTCGCCCTGACCAAGCCGCGGGTGATCGAGCTGCTGCTGGTCGCGACGATCCCGGCGATGCTGCTCGCGGATCGCGGCAACGTGAACTTCCCGCTCATCCTGAGCACGCTGTTCGGCGGCTGGATGGGTGCCGCGAGCGCCAACACACTCAACTGTGTGGTCGACGCGGACATCGACAAGGTGATGAAGCGGACCGCTCGCAGGCCGTTGGCCCGCCTGGCGGTGCCGACCTCGCACGCGCTGGTCTTCGGACTGGTCCTCGGCGCCGGCTCCTTCGCCTGGCTGTGGTGGGCGACGAACCTGCTGGCGGCCGTGCTGATCGTGCTCACCATCGCGTTCTACGTGCTCGTGTACACGATGATCCTCAAGCGCCGGACCTGGCAGAACGTGATCTGGGGCGGTGCAGCCGGTTGCATGCCGGTCATGGTCGGGTGGGCCGCGGTCACGGGCTCGATCAGCTGGGAGCCGATCGTGCTGTTCCTGGTCATCTTCTTCTGGACGCCGCCGCACACCTGGGCGCTCGCCATGCGCTACAAGGAGGACTACAAGGCGGCAGGCGTGCCGATGCTCCCGGTCATCGCGACCGAGGAGCGCGTCACCAAGCAGATCCTCGTCTACACCTGGCTGACCGTGCTGACCACGCTGGCCCTGGTTCCCGCGGCAGGCGTCGTCTACGCCGCCATCGCCCTGGTCGCAGGCGCCTGGTTCCTGCTGATGGCGCACCAGCTGTACGCGGGCGTGCGCCGCGGTGAGCCGGTGAAGCCGCTGCGCCTGTTCCTGCAGTCGAACAACTACCTCGCCGTGGTGTTCTGCGGACTCGCGGTGGACTCGGTGCTGGGCATGGACACGATCGGCTCCTTCTTCAGCTGATCGCTGGGGCAGTCGCTTCGTCCCTTCATCCCTCGCGTGTGTCCCTGCACCCGGTGGTGCATCAGGTCCACCAGCTCGCTCGTGCCCGGCACGTAGGTGTACAGGGCCATATCCGTGCGCCCGAGCCGTCCACTCGCCGATCGCATCGACAGGCCTGCCATCCCGTCCTCGTCCGCCATCTCGATCGCGGGTCCGCGACGATTCCGTCCAGGGTCAGCCCTGGCTCGGGTCCGGGTCTCGGGTCGCCGGCGGCGGGCGCCGGCCGCAGCAGCGCGACAGAGCGCGCGGAATCGCCCTGAACTGCAAGTACGCGCACCGGCTGTGTCTCTTTACGGCGTAAGGGATCGTTGCTTTACGTTGTAAGGAGATTGGGGGGCCGCGCGTGTCCAGGCCACACCCCCGCGCGCACACCTTTTGGCAAGAACGCACACACACTGCGGGCACAAAGCGGGTGCGACGTTGTCAAAAGGTGTGCGCCGTCGGCTGGCGCCGACGGCTGGCGCCACCTGAGTGGCGTGGCCGTCCGACTAGGGACCAGCACGATCGAGCCGGTGGTGCGGCGGCCCTGGAGATCGCGGTGCGCCTGCTCGGCCTCGTCGAGCGGGTACTGGGCGCCGACCCGGATCTTCAGGGAGCCGTCCCTGATCGCCTCGAACACCTCGCCGGAGCGCCACAGCAGCTCGTCCCGGTCGCGGGTGTAGTGCGCGAGGGTGGGTCGGGTCAGGAACACAGAGCCTGCCGGGTTGAGCCGCTGCGGATCGAACGGCGGCACCGGCCCGCTGGCCGCCCCGAACAGGGCGAGGGTGCCCCGGATCCGAACCGAGGCGAGGCTGGCCTCGAAGGTGTCGGCGCCGACACCGTCGAACGCCGCCGCGACACCCTCCCCGTCGGTGAGCGCCCGGACCTGCTGCGCGAGGTCGTCGGAATATCGCAGCACCTCCGCAGCGCCCGCCTCCCGGGACAGCAGTTCCTTCTCGTCCGAGGACACGGTGGTGATCACGCGCGCGCCCCTGGCGACCGCGAGCTGCGTCAGCACCAGGCCGACCCCGCCCGCGCCCGCGTGCACGAGCACTGTGTCGCCGGGCTCGACGTAGTAGACCGAGTTCATCAGGTAGTGCGCTGTCATGCCCTGGAGGAGCACGGAGGCGGCCTCGGCGGCGCCGACCCCCTCCGGTACCGGCACCGCCACCGCGGCGGGCACCACGACCCTCTCCGCGTAGCTGCCAGGCGCCGAGGACCACGCCACCCGGTCACCGACGCGGACGCCCGTGACGTCGGAGCCGACCACCTCGACGACGCCGCTGCCCTCGAGTCCCGGGACATACGGCAGGTCCACGGCATAGGCGCCGGTCCGGTAGTAGGTGTCGATGTAGTTCACGCCGATCGCGTCCGTGCGGACCAGCAGGTCCGCGGCACCCGGTACCGGGTCGGGGAGCTCGGACATTCGGAGTACCTCGGGGCCGCCGAACTCGGTCACGGTGATTGCGCGCATGACCCTATTTCTACTCTCCAGTATTCTGACGCCATGACTGTGGACACCCAGGACTCCGGCGCGAGCGCCCCCGCCGTATCGCTCCCCCGCGGACCGTCGCCGCGGTGAAGAAGTTCGTTGCCGAGCACGGCGGTTCGGCCTCGGCGGTGATCCAGCCGGTTGGTCTCGACGGCGTCCGGATCACTCTCGTCGGCGCCGACGGCGTCCTCGGCGATCAGGTCGTCGACGACCTCGCGACGGCGAACGCCGTGGTGGCCGCGGTCGACAACGTCACCGTCTCCGAGTGGGAGCGCGCCATCACCAGCATCGTCACCCCGCGTGTCGGTCACTGGCGGAAGATGGCCGGCTGGGTGGCGAACCAGACCCGCTTCCCGAAGGCGCGGAACGGTCTCGGCTGAGCAGGACCGTCGACGAATGCGGGCCCCGGTCATGGACCGGGGCCCGCATTCGTCGAGGACCGCAATGGGCAGACCTACGCAGGTCGAGGTGTGTTTCTCTCCCCGTGCCGAATCAGGGAACGAAGAAGGTCCCGAAGCCTGGTGACGCGATCGCCTGTGGGTCGACCAGCGCAACTACCTGACCAGCGCCCGGATGGATGGTCACGGGCGCAGCGTTCAAGGTCGGAAACGACGCGGACCCTGATGCGCCGGTGGCGAGACTGACCCAGTGGACAACCGCACTGTGTGGGTTTCCGCTTTCGGGAGTTCTGAGCACACTCAGGGTAGCGACGCCCGGTTCTTCGCCCACGGTCGCGGCGAGCCTGGGAGTGGGTAGCTCGATCAGCGGGATAAAGGGATCGACCTGGAACGGAATGGTGCTCGGCGCAGCTGCCGCGGGACCCACCGCCAGTAGACCGACGGTCGAGAAGGACAGGGCTGCGGCGATGGCGACACGCTTGGCTGTTCTGGATCGGGTCATGCGGATTCACGGTACCCGCGCTACACCAGATCTATCGTTTCTTCGGCCGTGATCACCGGATTCTCGACTTCATGGGCTCCCGCTCGGCCGGGGCGACCTCGCGAACCCGACCGGCGGCGTACAGCGCGGCCGTCGCGGCCGTGCAGGCGCCAGCGAGCGCGACGTGCACCGTCACCAGGACGGCGGGCACATGGGTCCAGAACTGGACAAGGCCGACGCAGGCCTGCGCGACCACGACGCCGACGACGACCTTGAGTCGAAGGGTCACCGCGGCTCTGGCGCCGACCGCGTACAGCCCGAAGCCCAGACCCACCAGCAGTGCGAGGTAGGCGACCAACAGCTCGGCGTGCAGGTGCACCAGGTTGGTGATGTCGAGGTTCAGGCGCTCGACCGTGCGCTCGGGGTTCTTGTCGCCCGCGTGCGGTCCTGCGCCCGTCACCATGGTGCCCGCGACCAGCGTCCCGGCCAGCGCGACGCCGGACAGCGCGGTCAGCCAGCGCAGCTGCTTCGGCACGGTGATGACCTCGACGCCGTCGTCTGGCTGGTCGATCTTGTGGTACAGGATCACCGACAGCCACACCATCGCCATCGACACCAGCAGGTGCACCGCGACGGTCCACCAGAGCAGTCCGGTGAGTACGGTGATGCCGCCGATCACCGCCTGCGCGACGGTCGAGAGCGGCATCAGCCAGGCGTAGGCGAGCACCTCGCGGCGGCGGGCGGCGCGGGTCACCGCGAGCACGACGGCCGCGGCGGTCGCCACGACCAGGAACGTCAGCAGCCGGTTGCCGAACTCGATGGCCTGGTGGAACCACGGCGCGGTCGCGGTCCCGGTGGGCACGAAGCTGCCCGGGTGGCACTGCGGCCAGGTGGTGCAGCCGAGGCCCGACGCGGTCACCCGGACCACGGCGCCGGTCACGGCGATACCGCCCTGGGTCAGGATCACCGCGACGGCGATCCATTTCTGCACCGCCAAAGAGGGGAGCGGCAGACGGTTGACCAGGCTCAGGAACCCTCGATACAGCACGCCCCCGATGGTAGATGCCCGTCAACTACAGAGCGTCGTTGGGGCTGGCCGCGGCCCGGGACCTCAGCTGCCGGAGCTCCCCGCACTGCCGAGGCTGCCGGAACCGTTCGCACCGACCTTGAGGATGCCGGTGATGGTGCCCTGCAGGTAGTCGCCCTGCCCGGTGATCAGCGCCGACATCTGCAGGGTGTCGTTCGCCGTGGTGCCGGGGAGCCCGGTGCGCTTGAGGATCGAGCCGGTGTTCGGGTCGATGGCGGCGAACGCGTAGCCGTCGAGGGGGCCGCCTGTGCCGTCCCGCAGCACCGTGTAGAGGTGGCCGTCCGCGGTCGACAGGTGCGGCACCGCGGAGCTGCGCAGCGCGTTGTCCCACACCTGATGGCAGCCGGCCCCGTCGAGGTCGACTCGGGTCATGCCGCCTGCGAACGGGGCGGTCGCGGGCACGGCCGGTCCGGCGCCCTCGGGCACCTTCGGGTACGGGTAGCCGTAGGTGCCCGCGATGAACACCGAGTTGCCCACGCCGATCGGGGAGTTCTCGCTGCCGGGTCCGCCCGCGCCGAGCACCGGGATCTTGCAGACCTCCTGCCCGGTGTCCGTGCGGTGCACCAGCAGGTTCACCTTGGTGTCGGCGCTGTCCACGATCGCGACGTAGTCGTAGCCGTTGGTG
Source organism: Rhodococcus sp. MTM3W5.2 (assembly GCF_001984015.1). NCBI lineage: Bacteria > Bacillati > Actinomycetota > Actinomycetes > Mycobacteriales > Nocardiaceae > Rhodococcus > Rhodococcus sp. MTM3W5.2. The sequence goes on from NZ_CP019572.1 coordinate 2,654,709, forward strand.
GGACCGAAATAGGTGGGGGTGGATCCGGTGCCCCAGCTCAGCTGCCCGGGCTTGCGGGCCGACCCCCGGTCGTACGCGCGCCGCCAATCGATCTTCGGGGTGCCGTCCGCGGCGAGGCTCAGCTGGTACAGGGCGTGGGTGGTGGCCACCGAGGTGCCTGCAGGGGAGGTGGAGATGCTGTTCTGCACCTGCTCGCCTGCCGGGACCGCGACGGTCTTGGCGACGCCCGCCGTATCGACGGAGCCGATCACCCCACCGCCGGTAGCGAACCAGACGTTGCCCTGCCAGTCCGGCGCGAGGCCCGTCACCGCGTCGCCGTCGGGGATGGCCCCGGACAGGTCGACGGTCGAGTCGATGAACAGCGTGTTGTTCGTGTGGCCGACCCGCCGGAGCTTGCGTTCGCCGTCGACGGCGACGAGCCGGTTCTGGTTGTCCAGGAATGCGTACACCCCGCCGAGCAGGCTGCCCTTGGCCAGCTTGAGCTGGGCGAGCGATCCACCCACCGGCACGGCCGGTGCGGCCGGATCGATCAGGTGCACGGTCGGGTCCTGGCCGAGCACCGAGGTGCACAGCGCGACCACCAGTCCGTCGGAGCCCTGCAGCACGGTCGGGCACGCGGCCAGGAGCGGGTACGAGGTCACGCCGACGGCTCCGGCGCCGGGGCCGGCCAGGGGCGTCGCGTCCGAGGACCCGGCGTCGCCGTGCATCGTCGAGGTGCCCATCGGCCCGAGGAACGGGTTCGGCGGTGCGAGCGGGCCCCATGTGGGCTGGGCGGAGGCGAGTCCACCGCCGAGGGTGATCGCGGAGACGGCGGCCATGCAGGCGAGGGCGCGGAGTGTTTTCGGCACGGCTTCGCATATTGCCGCCTCCGCGCGGAAATGAATACGTTTTGGAACGATCCGTATCAGGTGAATTTGAAGTATCGGGTCGCCAGCCATGCGGCGACCGAACCCCACACCACGAGCACCGCGACCGCGAACAGGTCGAGCGAGCCGCCGATCGCCTGTTGCAGGGCCTCGGCGAGGGCTCCGGACGGGATCAGCCGGGCGGCCGTGTGCAGCGGTCCGGGGATGTCGTCGGAGAACACGACGGAGCCGATGCCTGCCATCACGAACCAGAGGACGTTCGCAAGCGCGAGCACGATCTCGGCCCGCAGGGTGCCGCCGAGCAGCAGTCCGAGCGAGGCGAACGTGACGGTCCCGAGTGCGATGATCAGCGCGCCCAGCAGCAGGCCGGTCGGTTCGGGTCGCCAGCCGAGCGCGAAGGCGATGCCGCCAAGGAGGAGCGATTGCATGGCGACCACGATGATGACCGCGGCGCTCTTGCCCACGATGATTCCCCAGCGCGGCAAGGGGGTCGCGCCGAGCCGCTTGAGCGCGCCGTAGCGCCGATCGAAACCGACGGCGATGGCCTGTCCGGTGAACGCGGTGGACATGATCGCCACCATCATCACGGCGGGCAGGACGGTGTCGACCCTGGGGTCGCCGAGGTCGCCGATCGGGAGCAGGCACAGCCCGATCAGGAGGGTGATCGGGATGAACATGGTGAGCAGCAGTTGCTCACCGTTGCGCAGCAGCAGGGTCAGCTCGAGCCGGGTCTGGGCCGCCAGCATGGGCAGTGCGGCGCTGGGCCTGGGATCGGGGGTGAAGGTCCCCGTCTCGAACCTGTTGTCGGCGAGCCGGTCTTGCACGTTCATCCCCTCAGATCCCGTCCGGTGAGGTCGAGGAAGACGTCCTCGAGCCTGCGCTGATCGACCCGCAGTTCGGTGGCGAGCACATCGAGCTCGGCGCACCACGCGGTCACCGTCGCCAGCACCTTCGGGTCGACGATGCCCTCGACCAGATACGACCCGGGGGAGACCTCCCGTGGGGTGAATCCGGCGGGCAGGGCGGCGCGCAGCCCGCTCAGGTCCAGGTTCTCGGGCGCGAGGAACCGGAGCTGTCCGGCCGAACCGTGTCGCGTCAGTTCCGTCGGCGTGCCCTCGGCGACGATCCGGCCGTGGTCGATGATGATCAGGCGGTCCGCCAGGGCCTCCGCCTCGTCCATTAGGTGCGTGGTCAGCAGCACCGCGACGCCGTCGCGGCGCAGCGCGTCGATGAGCTCCCAGACCAGGAGCCTGGCCTGGGCATCGAGACCCGCGGTCGGTTCGTCGAGGAACACCAGCTCGGGCCGTCCGACGAGCGCGCAGGCCAGCGCGAGGCGCTGCTGCTGTCCACCGGAGAGCCGGCGGTAGGGGGTCCGGGCGGCGTCGGTGAGGCCGAGGGTTCGCAGCAGCCACGCCGGGTCCAGCGGATCGGCCGAGTACGCCGCCACCAGGTCCAGCATCTCGCCTGCGCGGGACCCCGGGTAGGCGCCGCCGCCCTGCAGCATGACGCCGACGCGCGCCCGGACCGCTCCGGAATCGGCGATCGGGTCGAGGCCGAACACGCGCACTGTGCCGCTGTCGGGGCTCAGGAAGCCCTCGCACATCTCCACGGTCGTGGTCTTGCCTGCGCCGTTGGGACCGAGCAGTGCCAGCACCTCGCCGCGGTGCAGGGACAGATCGAGGCCGTCGACTGCGGTGACGCTGCCGAAGGACTTGACCACGCCGTCGAGCCGAAGAACCGGATGCGCCGTGTCGGACGCGGAAGAGCTCACGGGGCCTCAGCGTATTCGGCGGTCGATCCGCGGCCGTTCGGTGCCCCGGTCCCGGCCCGCCACGGCAGCCGGTCTCGGGTGAGGAACATCGCCAGTCCCACCACGAGGATGGTGGCGACGGCGGCCTGGACGATCATGAACGGCTGGTACTCGCCGCCGTTGGGCATCACGATCAGACTCACCGCCGAGGAGAAGACGATCGCCGGGATGCGGAAGACCGGCCGGGTCGCCCACGCGGCCAGCGGGATGACCGCCCACAGCAGGTACCAGGGCTGGACCACGGGGAAGAGCAGCACCAGGACGCCGAGGGAGACGCCGAGCGCGCCAACCGGGTGCACCCGCCCGACGAGCACGGCGACCAGCATGCGCAGCGCGACGAAGGCCGCGGCGAGGGAGGCGATCGGCCGGGTCAGGTTGAGGACGGCGGTGGTGTGGTCACCCAGCCCGAGGAACACGCCCGCCAGGCCGGTGCCGAGGCCGAGCAGTGTCGGCAGCGACATCCAGCTGCGCACCTCGTTCGCGGTGCCGAGGGTGTCCGGGGAGAGCCAGCCGAACCCGAGGCCGCTGGCCAGGCTCACCACCAGGATGACCACCGCGGTCACCGCCATCAGCAGTCCGGCGGCCGCCAGTACGGATCGGACGGTGCCACCCCAGCGCCGCGCCAACGCCATGCCGATGAACCCGAGCGCCAGCAGGGACGGGATCTTGACCGTCGCCGACAGCGCTATCAGGCCGGACCCGGCCAGCAGATACGCCAGGTTCCTGCCGCCCGCGGTCGCGCCGCGGATGTCGAACCGGATCGGGTCGGCGCTCTCGACGGCGCGCAGCGCGAGTTCCATGCCCGCCAGCATCAGGCCGAGCATCAGCGCCTCGTTGTGGATCCCCGCGACCAGGTGGAACAGCAGCAGCGGGTTGGCGGCGCCGAGCCAGAGCGCGGTGACGCTGGCGACGCCGCATCGACGCGCCAGCCGGGGGAGTGCCCAGACGATCAGCGCGACGCCCGCGAGCGCGAGCAGCCGGTGCAGGAAGATACCTGCGACGATGTTCTCGCCGGTGACCGCGGAGATGCCGCGACCGATCCACAGGAAGAACGGCCCGTACGGCGCGGGGGTGTCGCGCCAGATGGTCGGCACGGTCCTGGTCAGCACATGGTCGACGCCGAGGGCCTGGGCGGGCCCGATCGCGTACGGGTCCAGTCCGCGCGCGGTGATCTCGCTCTGTGCCAGGTACGAGTAGACGTCCTTGCTGAACATCGGGGGTGCGATCGTCAGCGGGATCACCCACAGCAGCAGGGTGCGGTCCAGCTGGGAGCGGGTCAGCCGCCGGGGCGCGGCGCCCTCTCCGCGGTAGCGGCCGATCGCGAACCGGCCGAGCAGCAGCCAGGCCAGCACCACCATCACGCTGCCGGTCATCGTCAGCGTGAGCGCGGTCGCGCCGAGGCGCGCAGGCAGCCCGAGGATCCGCAGGCCCTGCACCGGGTTCTGCAGCACCGGCTGCGCGCCCGCCCCGAGCGCGCCGATCGCCATCAGCACGGCCCCGGTCGCGCCGAAGCGCCTGATCCCCTTGAGCTGACCGGTCTCGCGCTTGTTGAGCCCTGGGGCCTCCGCCTCGTCGCCGTGCAGGCTCGAGACCTCGAAGCCGTGGTGGGGGCCGTCGATTCCCAGCCCCCGCTTGGCGAGGGTCACCGCCCGTTCGCGGAATCTGGTCGCCGGGCCGGCGCTGGGGTGTCACCGGAGTCCGGTGCGTCGTCGGTCTGCGGCACATGGGGCAGCGTAGCGGTGTAATACAGGGCACCCTTGGTGGACCAGCTCCGATAATTCCGTCACACTTGTGTTGTGAAATCGGCACCGGCTCGGGACGCGCGGAGTGAAGGCGCAGGTCATGCACCTGTTTCGCCTGCGCTCAGTGGTGCCCCGACCGCGACCGTGGTGAGCCACGACGGGCACACCAGGGCCGCCGTGGTCCAGCTTCTCCTCGAGCAGGGCCCGATCACGGCACCCGAGATCGGCGCGAAGCTCGGTCTGAGCGCCGCGGGTGTCCGACGTCACCTCGAGGCGCTGATCGACGCGGGCGAGGCGCGATCCTCGAACGCCGCGAGCTGGCAGCACAAGGGCCGCGGTCGCCCGGCGAAGCAGTTCCAGCTGACCGCCGCGGGCCGTTCTCGTCTCGGTCACTCCTACGACGATCTCGCCGGTGCGGCCATGCGGCACCTCCGCGAGGTCGGCGGTGAGGAGGCGATCGTGGAGTTCGCGCGCCGCCGGGTCCAGACGATCGTCGCCGACATCGATCCCGTCGCCCCGCACACCCCCGGCGAGGTGGCCGACACCGCCGACGCCATCGCGGATGCGTTCACCTCGGCGGGCTTCGCGGCCACCACCCGGCCCGTGGGCAACGGCGTCCAGATCTGCCAGCACCACTGCCCGGTCTCGCACGTCGCCTCGGAGTTCCCCGAGCTGTGCGAGGCGGAGACGCAAGCCTTCGCCGAATTGCTCGGCACCCACGTGCAGCGCCTGGCGACCATCGCCAACGGCGACTGCGCCTGCACCACCCACATACCGATCGCTCCACCAGACGAGCCCAGCTCGTCGTCAGACGCATCCCCGAAGTAAGCACCACCCACGCCGATGCCCAGCCCGCACCGGTACGCAACAAGACTCCGGAAGGAGCTCGCATGACAGTCACCCAAGATCAGGCAGCCGGCAGCACGGAGAAGTCGCCTGCACTGACGCAGGACGAGGCCATCGCCTCGCTCGGTCATTACGGCTACGGCTGGTCTGATTCCGACGTGGCAGGCGCCAGCGCGCAGCGCGGGCTGTCCGAGGCCGTCGTGCGGGACATCTCCGCGAAGAAGAGTGAGCCCGAGTGGATGCTCGACATCCGGCTCAAGGCGCTCAAGACCTTCGACAAGAAGCCGATGCCGCACTGGGGCTCCAACCTCGAGGGCATCCACTTCGACAACATCAAGTACTTCGTGCGCTCGAGCGAGAAGCAGGCCGAGTCCTGGGAGGACCTGCCCGAGGACATCAAGAACACCTACGACAGGCTCGGCATCCCGGAGGCGGAGAAGCAGCGCCTGGTCGCCGGTGTCGCCGCGCAGTACGAGTCCGAGGTCGTCTACCACTCGATCCGTGAGGATCTCGAGAAGCAGGGCGTGATCTTCCTCGACACGGACACCGGGCTCAAGCAGCACCCGGAGCTGTTCAAGGAGTACTTCGGCTCCGTGATCCCCGCGGGCGACAACAAGTTCTCCGCGCTGAACACCGCGGTCTGGTCGGGCGGCTCGTTCATCTACGTGCCGCCGGGCGTGCACGTGGACATCCCGCTGCAGGCCTACTTCCGGATCAACACCGAGAACATGGGCCAGTTCGAGCGCACCCTGATCATCGTCGACGAGGGCGCCTCGGTGCACTACGTCGAGGGCTGCACCGCGCCGATCTACAAGTCCGACTCGCTGCACTCCGCGGTCGTCGAGATCATCGTGAAGAAGGGCGGCCACTGCCGCTACACGACCATCCAGAACTGGTCGAACAACGTGTACAACCTGGTGACCAAGCGCACCAAGGTGGACGCGGGCGGCTCGATGGAGTGGGTCGACGGCAACATCGGATCCAAGGTCACCATGAAGTACCCGGCCGTGTGGATGATGGGCGAGCACGCTCGCGGCGAGGTCCTCTCTGTCGCGTTCGCGGGCGAGGGCCAGCACCAGGACACCGGTGCGAAGATGCTGCACCTGGCGCCGTACACCTCCTCGACCATCGTCAGCAAGTCGGTGGCCCGCGGCGGCGGACGCGCCTCCTACCGCGGCCTGGTCCAGGTCAACAAGGGTGCGCACGGCTCGAAGTCGACCGTGAAGTGTGACGCCCTGCTGGTCGACCAGATCAGCCGTTCCGACACCTACCCCTACGTGGACATCCGCGAGGACGACGTGTCGATGGGTCACGAGGCGACCGTCTCGAAGGTCAGCGAAGACCAGTTGTTCTACCTGATGAGCCGCGGCCTCACCGAGGACGAGGCAATGGCCATGGTGGTGCGCGGGTTCGTCGAGCCCATCGCCAAGGAGCTGCCGATGGAATACGCCCTCGAGCTCAACCGCCTGATCGAACTGCAGATGGAAGGGGCCGTGGGTTAGTGGCCAACGCAAACGAGGCGACGACCGGGGTCAAGGCCGCCGTCGCCGGTGAGAACATCGTGCCCGCCACCAACAAGGGCGAGGTGTTCACCTCATACGACGTCAACGCTTTCGAGGTCCCCGCGGGACGCGACGAGGCGTGGCGCTTCACGCCGCTGCGCAGGCTGCGCGGCCTGCACGACGGCACCGCGGTCCGCTCCGGCGCCGCGACCGTCGAGGTCCAGGCGGTCGAGGGTGTCAGCGTCGAGACCGTCGGCCGTGACGATGCCCGTCTCGGTCAGGCCGGTGTTCCCGCCGACCGCATCGCCGCGCAGGCGTACTCCGGCTTCGAGTCGGCCACGGTGATCACCGTGGCCAAGGAGCACGAGGTCGCCGACGCCGTCAACATCGTGGTGACCGGGCCCGGCGTGGACAAGGTGGCCTACGGCCACATCCAGGTTCGGCTCGAGGCCTTCGCGAAGGCCACCGTGGTCCTCGACCAGCGCGGCAGTGGCACCTACGCGGAGAACGTCGAGTTCATCGTCGGCGACAGCGCCAAGCTGACCGTGGTCGCGGTGCAGGACTGGGCCGATGACGCAGTGCACGTCGCGGCGCACCACTCGCGGCTCAGCCGCGACGCCGTCCTCCGGTACACCTCGGTGAGCCTGGGCGGCGACCTGGTGCGGCTGACCCCGACCGTGAAGTACGACGGGCCCGGCGGCGACGCCGAGCTGCTCGGCCTGTACTTCGCCGACGCGGGCCAGTTCTTCGAGCAGCGCCTGCTGGTGGATCACTCGCAGCCGCACTGCAAGTCGAATGTCGTCTACAAGGGCGCGCTGCAGGGCGATCCGCACTCCGGCAAGCCGGATGCGCACACCGTCTGGGTGGGCGACGTGCTGATCCGCGCAGCGGCCGAGGGCACCGACACCTTCGAGCTCAACCGGAACCTGGTGCTCACCGACGGCGCTCGCGCCGACTCGGTACCGAACCTCGAGATCGAGACCGGCGAGATCGTCGGCGCGGGGCACGCAAGCGCCACCGGTCGATTCGACGACGAGCAGCTGTTCTACCTGCGTTCGCGGGGCATCCCGGAGGACCAGGCCCGTCGCCTGGTGGTCCGCGGGTTCTTCCACGAGATCATCAACCGCATTGCCGTCCCGGAGGTGCGCGAGCGCCTCGAAGCAGCCATCGAGGTCGAGCTCGCCGCGGTCGGCGTCTGAGATCGCCGACACCACACTTCTCTAAGGAACATTGAATGACTACCGCTGAAAACTCGGTTCTGGAAATCAAGGATCTGCACGTCAACGTCGCCACCACCGACGAGAACGCCGAGCCGATCAACATCCTCAAGGGCGTGAACCTCACGGTCCGCTCGGGGAGACCCACGCGATCATGGGCCCGAACGGCTCCGGCAAGTCGACCCTGTCGTACGCCATCGCCGGCCACCCCAAGTACGTGGTGACCTCCGGAAGCATCACCCTCAACGGTGAGAACGTGCTCGAGATGAGCGTCGACGAGCGGGCCCGCGCAGGCCTGTTCCTCGCCATGCAGTACCCGGTCGAGGTGCCCGGTGTCTCGATGTCGAACTTCCTGCGCACCGCCGCGACCGCGGTCCGCGGCGAGGCCCCCAAGCTGCGGCACTGGGTCAAGGAGGTCAAGGAGTCCCTGACCGAGCTCGAGATCGATCCGTCGTTCAGCGAGCGCAGCGTCAACGAGGGCTTCTCCGGCGGCGAGAAGAAGCGCCACGAGATCCTTCAGCTGGGCCTGCTCAAGCCGAAGATCGCGATCCTCGACGAGACCGACTCCGGCCTCGACGTGGATGCGCTGCGCATCGTGTCCGAGGGCGTCAACCGCTACAAGGAGCGTGAGCACGGCGGCGTGCTGCTGATCACGCACTACACCCGCATCCTGCGGTACATCACCCCGGAGTTCGTGCACGTCTTCGTCGGTGGCCAGATCGTCGAGTCCGGCGGCGCGGAGCTCGCCGACGAGCTCGAGGAGAACGGCTACGTCCGATTCACGCAGGCTGCAGCGACAGGAGCCTAGTTCCATGACCACCTCGGTGAAGGAACTCGACATCACCAGGATCCGGAAGGACTTCCCGATCCTCGGCCGTACGGTGCGCGACGGTAAACCGTTGGTGTACCTGGATTCCGGGGCGACCTCGCAGCGCCCCGTCCAGGTGCTCGATGCCGAACGGGAGTTCCTCACCACCTGCAACGCGGCCGTGCACCGTGGGGCGCACCAGCTCGCGGAGGAGGCGACCGACGCGTACGAGGGTGCGCGCGCGGCGATCGCCGACTTCGTCGGGGCCGACGCCGACGAGCTGACGTTCACCAAGAACGCCACCGAGTCGCTGAACCTGGTGACCTATGTGCTCGGCGACGAGCGCTTCGAGCGGCACCTGCGCCCGGGCGACGAGATCGTCATCACCGAGCTCGAGCACCACGCGAACCTGGTGCCGTGGCAAGAGTTGGCCCGTCGGACCGGCGCGACGCTGCGCTGGTACGGGGTGACCGACGACGGCCGCATCGACCTGGACTCGCTGGAGCTGACCGACGCGGTGAAGGTCGTGTCGTTCACGCACCAGTCGAACGTGACGGGTGCCGTGGCACCGGTGGCCGAGCTGGTCCGCCGGGCCAGGGCGGTCGGCGCGCTTGTCGTGCTCGACGCGTGCCAGTCGGTGCCGCACATGCCGGTGGACTTCCATGCGCTGGACGTGGACTTCGCGGCGTTCTCCGGGCACAAGATGCTCGGGCCGTCGGGCGTCGGCGTGCTCTACGGCAAGCGCGAGCTGCTCGCGTCGATGCCGCCGTTCATCACCGGCGGCTCGATGATCGAGACCGTCACGATGGAGGCGACCACCTACGCCGCCCCGCCGCAGCGTTTCGAGGCGGGCGTGCCGATGACCTCGCAGGTCGTCGCGCTTGGTGCGGCCGTGCACTACCTGAACGAGCTCGGCATGGACTCCGTTGCCGCGCACGAACACGAGCTGACGGCGCTGGCGCTCGAACAGCTCGGGGCCATCGAGGGCGTGCGGATCATCGGTCCGACCACCCCGAGAACCGCGGCGGCGCGGTGTCCTTCGTGGTGGACGGAATCCACGCGCACGACCTCGGCCAGATCCTCGACGACGAGGGCATCGCGATCCGGGTCGGGCATCACTGCGCCTGGCCGCTGCACCGCCACTTCGGCGTGGCGGCGACCGCGCGCGCATCGTTTGCCGTCTACAACACCGCCGACGAGGTGTACGCGCTGGCGGCGGCCATCCGTCGGGCGCAGGACTTCTTCGGTACGCACCCCTCGCCGGGTGCTACCGACGACTCGGTCGACGGGGCGTCGTAGACCATGCGGATGGAGCAGATGTACCAGGAGGTCATCCTGGATCACTACAAGCATCCGCACGGGCGGGGGCTGCGGGAGCCGTTCGGCGCCGAGGTGCACCACGTCAACCCGACCTGCGGCGACGAGGTCACCCTGCGGGTGGCGCTGACCGACGACGGCCGGGTGGGGGACATCTCGTACGACGGGCAGGGCTGCTCGATCAGCCAGGCCTCGACCTCGGTGCTCACCGATCAGGTCGTCGGGCTGAGCGTGCGGGAGGCGCTCGCGACGGTCGACGCGTTCGATGCGATGATCACCAGCCGCGGCAACATCGAGGGCGACGAGGACATGATCGGCGACGGGATCGCGTTCGCGGGCGTCTCGAAGTACCCGGCCCGCGTGAAGTGCGCGTTGCTGGGGTGGATGGCATTCAAGGATGCCGTTGTTCAAATAGTCGACGGCGCCGACGCTGCGCCCACGAAGAATGTCATCGGCACCGTTGTGCCGGTCCAGACCGGAGGATCGTCATCATGACCGAGACCCAGGCAAACGCCGAGTCCACCGAGGATCAGGCCGTGCAGGAGTCGGCGCCGGCCGCCGATGAGCAGGCGGTCATCGAGCTGACCCCCGACCAGCAGGCGGTGGTGGACGAGCTCGAGGAGGCGATGCGCGACGTCGTCGACCCCGAGCTCGGGATCAACGTGGTCGACCTCGGCCTCGTCTACGGCATCAGCGTCGACGCCGAGGATGTCGCCATCGTCGACATGACCCTGACGTCCGCGGCCTGCCCGTTGACCGATGTGATCGAGGAGCAGGCGCGCGGCGCGCTGGTCAAGAGCGGCCTCGTGAACGACCTGAAGATCAACTGGGTCTGGATGCCGCCGTGGGGCCCGGACAAGATCACCGAGGACGGCCGCGAGCAGCTGCGGGCGCTCGGCTTCACCGTCTGATCCGAACGTGACAGAGAAGGCGCCAGACCCGAGTGATCGGGTCTGGCGCCTTTGTCATGCGGTTTTGGGGATCAGTTGACGCGCACCGTACCGGTGCAGGACGTGGTCGGGATGCTCCACAGCGCGTTCCGGTTGACGGCGCTCCTGGTGATCTCGACGTCACCGGGACCGCTGTTGAGACGGAGGTTGACGGCGCTGCCCATGCCGATCGGCGTGGTCGCGGTGAGGGTGCCCCTGGCCCCGGTGGTCTTGTTGTGCCAGTCGAGGCGGGTGTCCGACAGGTAGGGCGGGGCGAAGAACCAGAGGCTCGACACGTCGGCGAGGGTGAGGTTGCCGGTGCCGGGTCCGTCCTGATTGAAGAATGCTCTGCTGGCGATGTAGGGCTGGTCGACGATGTACGGGCTCAGGCCGAAGCATGTGCTCATGGGTACGACCTGTGTTTCTGCTGCCGCTGCCGATCCGGCGCCCGCGACGACGCCCCCCGCGATTCCGGCCGATACCACCGCAGTGGTTGCGATGCGTCGAAAGGTGTTGCCGTTCATGTACACAATCTCCCCTGTTTGTTGAAACTAACCGTTTCCGATCATGTCAAGCCCCGCGAAGATTCGGAGTGCCGACACACGAAAGTCGAGAGAAACCGACGATTCGTTACGTGCGTCCAGAAGTACTCGGGCCGAGCGTCCCGAGCTTGCCTCTCACGCCGTGATCAACAGGTACGCGGCCACGACGGAGCCGACCGCGGCGGCGCCGTAACACGACACCGCGAGCGGACCCCGCGCCCTGCCGAGCCGCAGGCCGTGCTGCAGCAGGAAGCGCAGGCGGTGCGCCGCGTGGAAGAGCGCGAGCACGCAGAGCCCGATGAGCACCAGCACCGTGATCGGGTTGCGCACTACGGAGTGCAGCTGCCGGTGGTCGGGCGCGGGGATCCAGCCGAGCGGAATCGCGACGCCGAACAGGATCAGCAGGGCGGGAGCGAGCAGGGCGGCGGCCATCCCGCCCGCGCTGAACAGCAGCCAGAACACCGGTTCGGGGGACCGCCTGGTGTTTGCCCGCCCGGTCGGATTCGGTGCCGTCGTCATCGCAGGATCACCCACACCGCGATGATCGAACAGGCGATCCACAGCGCGTAGTGCGCGGCGACCACCGCGACGGGCGGAACGGGGCGTCCACCCACCCGGATCACCATCGCCTTGGGCGCCAGGTTGAACCAGGTCACGGCGTGCAGCAGTACGAACGCCGCCGCGATCACGTTGAGAGCGAGCACCCATGGGCGCGCGCTCCAGTCGAGGAAGTCCCGATAGGACTCGGGGCCGGAGCCGACCGCGACGACCAGCATCAGCGTGAACGCGACGAACCAGGCCACGAACACGCAGGACAGCTCGCGCAGCGCGAAGAGCAGGTAGGACCGGCGCCGCAGCCACCACAGCCGCGAGACCGGCTGACGGTACGGGCGCACAGGAACGATGCCGCTACCCGCGGCGGTCATCGCGCACCCCTTGGCAGCAGGAACTCCTTGAGCGACCTGGTCGCCGCGGTCAGCTTGTAGCGCTGGATCGCGCCTGCGGGGTCGACGCCCTTGGGACACGCCACGCTGCACTCGCCGACGAGGGTGCAGGCCCACGCGCCCTCCGCCGAGGCCAGCACATCGCGCCGGTCCTCGGCGCCCTGGTCGCGGGAATCCAGGTTGTAGCGCTGACCCAGTGCGATCACTGCGGGCCCGAGGAAGGTGGGTTCGAGGGCATATACCGGGCAGGCCGAGTAGCAGAGCATGCAGTTGATGCACATGCTGTAGCGCTGGTACGCGTCCTTCTCTTCGGGCGTCTGCAGGTACTCGCCGTCCTCCGGCTCGTCCTCGGCGCGGATCAGCCAGGGCTTGACCTTGGGCAGCTTGGCCATGAAGTCGCTGATGTCGACGACGAGGTCGCGGATCACCGGGAAGTTCCGCATCGGTTCGACCCGAATCGATCCGGGGGCGTAGTCGGTCAGGAACGTCGAACAGGCCAGCTTCGGCTCGCCGTTGACCGTCATGCCGCAGCTGCCACAGATCCCCATCCGGCAGGACCATCGGTAGGACAGCGTGCCGTCCAGCTGGTCCTTGATGTGGTTGAGTCCGTCGAGGATGGTCCACTCCTTACGCAGCGGGACCCGATAGCACTGTGGCGCCGGCACGGACTCCTGCTCCGGCCGGTACCGGGTGACCTCGACGGCGATGGTGTCGTGGTCGGCCATCGCTCACCTCCCGTATACCCGTTGCCCCGGGGCCAGCGGGTGATTGTCACCGGGAGATACGAGACCCGGGCCTCGCCATCCGGTTGCCGGTGGATCAGTGAATGCGCCAGGTATCTGTCGTCGTCGCGGTCCGGGAAGTCGGTGCGCTGGTGGGCGCCACGGGACTCCTCGCGCCGCAGCGCGCTGTCGACGATGCACTCGGCGACGTCCAACATCCCGAGAGTTCGAGAGTGGCGATCAGCTCGGTGTTGAACGTCCGGCTGTGATCGTCGATGACGGCGGCCGCGTAGCGCTGCTTCAATTCCCGGATCCGATCGATCGCCGTGCGCAGGGTGCGCTCGTCCCGGTAGATGCCGGCACCGGACTCCATCGCCTCCTGCATCCCGGTTCGGATATCGGCGATCCGGTCCGGCCGGGGACCGCCCGCGCCATCGTGACGGGCGAGTTCGCGTTCGAGCCGACGTTGCTCGTCGCGTCCCTGCGCCTCGATCGCCGCCGTGGCGCCGGAGGCCTGGGCTGTCGCGGCGTACGTGGCGGCGGCCCGTCCGGCGCGGGCGCCGAAGACGAGCAGCTCCGGCAGCGAGTTCGAACCGAGACGGTTGGCGCCGTTGATGCTGACGCAGGCGACCTCGCCCGCGGCGTACAGCCCGGCCAGATCGGTGGCTCCGTGCAGGTCGGTGTGGATCCCGCCCATCATGTAGTGCACGACCGGGCGTACCGGGACCAGCTCGTGGACCGGGTCGATGTTCTGGTAGCTCGCGCACAGTTCCCTCACGAACGGCAGTTTCGCGTCGATGACGTCGGCGCCGAGATGGCGCAGGTCCAGGTGGACGATCGGTCCATCGGGGGTGTCGATCGTCCTGCCCTTTTCCTGCTCGTGCACGAAGGCCTGGGAGAGCCGGTCCCGCGGCCCCAACTCCATGCTGCGCAGCACCGGTCCCGGCGTGGGTGTGCCGAGGTCGTAGTCCTGGAGGTACCGATACCCGTCCTTGTTGATCAGCCAGCCGCCCTCGGCCCTGGCGGCCTCCGTGATGAGGATGCCGGTGAACGGCAGTCCGGTCGGGTGGTACTGGACGAACTCCATGTCCTTCAGACCCGCCCCTGCCCGGTAGGCCAAGGCCATTCCGTCGCCGGTCTTGATGGTGGCGTTGGTGGTGAACGGGAACACCCTGCCGCAGCCGCCGGTGCACACGATGACGGCGTCGGCGACGATCGTCTCGATCCGGCCGGTGGACAGCTCGATGGCCACCACGCCCCGCACGCGTCCGTCGTCGACGAGCAGCGTGGTGGCGAACCATTCGTCGTAGCGCACGATGTCCGGGTAGGACAGCGCCTTCTGGAAGAGGGTGTGCAGCAGGTGGAATCCGGTCTTGTCGGCGGCGAACCAGGTGCGTTTCTTCTTCATCCCGCCGAACGCGCGCACGGCGATGTGCCCGTCCGGCTGCCTGCTCCACGGGCAGCCCCAGTGCTCCAGGCGGAGCAGCTCCTTCGGTGCTTCGTCGATGAATGCCTCGACGGCGTCCTGATCGCACAGCCAGTCACTGCCGGAGACGGTGTCGTAGGCGTGCTCGTCGAGCGAGTCGTCGGGGGCGATGACCGCGGCGGCGCCACCCTCCGCGGAGACGGTGTGGCTGCGCATCGGGTAGACCTTCGACACGATCGCGACGCTGCGGTTCGGGTCGGTCTCGGCGATCGAGATGGCCGCACGCAGCCCGGCGCCACCGCCGCCGACGATGACGACCGAATGGGAGGCGGTCATCGTTCAGGCCTCGTGGTTGCCGCTGTGCTCATCCGCCAGGACCTTGCCGTCGTGCCGAATCGTCTTGATCCGCACCGATCCGTCGTGATACTCGTGACGGATCACGCGACAACCGCAGGCGTAGGTGCGGTCGTCGATACGCAGGCCCTCGTCGTCGTTCTCCTGATGTCGGAGACCGTTCACGACGCGACCACACGGGGCCGTATCCGCGGTGATGGGTGAACTGGTGGTGCTCATCGCCGACCTCCGTGCCCTGGTGGACGGCCTAACCCCGATCGGTCTCGGCCGGACAGACGGGCCGGGCGCCACCACGCGGGTGTGATCTGTTTCACATCGGACGATACGCCTCTTTGCGGGTGGCGAATCCTGGCGAGGGGCGTAAGTTAACCGGAGTTCGCATACGTCGGAGGGGAGTTCTCGGTGGGTGATCGGGTGCGCGCGGCGGTGCTCGCGGAGTACGGCAGACCCCGCAGATCAGGGAGATCCGGACCGGTGCCCTGCGGGACCGGGAGATCCTGGTCCGGATGGCCGGCGTCGGTATCTGTCACACCGACCTGACGGCGGCAGCGGGGAAGATTCCCTTTCCGCTGCCCGCCGTTCTCGGCCACGAGGGGTCGGGTGTGGTGGAGTCGGTCGGCCCCGGGGTCGAGACGGTCCGACCGGGTGACCACGTCGTCCTCAGCTTCGCCTCGTGCCGGAGCTGCCGGAACTGCGTCGCAGGTCACCCGGCGTACTGCGCGGATTTCGCCGCGCTCAACTACTCGGGTCGCAGGCCGGACGGCAGCACCACGCTGCACTCGGGGGCCGAGGAGGTGCACGGCGGCTGGTTCGGGCAATCCTCGTTCGCGACGCACGCCGTGGTCGACGCCGCGGGTGCGGTCGTGGTTCCTGCGGATCTCCCGCTCGCTCTGCTCGGGCCGCTCGGATGCGGCATCCAGACCGGCGCCGGTGCCGTGTTGCGGGTGTTGCGACCCCAGCCGGGTTCGGCTGTCGTCGTCTTCGGTGTGGGTGCTGTCGGACTGGGGTCGGTCCTTGCCGCCGCGGCCGCGGGGTGCGGAACCATCGTCGTGGTCGATCCGGTGCCGGGACGGCGCGAGCTGGCGTTGCGGCTCGGCGCCACCGCCGCGCTGGACAGCGCCACTGCCGGGCTCGGCCGCGATCTGCGCCGGTTGACGGGCGGCGGTGCGGACCACAGCGTGGACACCGTCAGTAGCGAGGAGGTGCTTGACCTGGCGGTCTCGACCCTGCGCTCGCCGGGCAGCTGCGCGACGCTCGGCCTTCGCGGTCAACGCAATCCGGTGCTGATCGACCAATCGAGCCTGCTGATGGGCCGCACCGTGACCGGCGTCATCGAGGGCGACGTGGACCCCCAGACATTCATCCCCGAGCTCATCGATCTCTGGCGGGCCGGGCGCTTCCCGTTCGAGGAGATGATCACGACCTTCCCGTTCGAGGAGATCGGGTCGGCCCTCGCCGCGGCTGCGAGCAGCACCGTGGTCAAACCGGTGCTCACCTTCTGACCCCGACCGCACGATCACCCGACACCCACCCGACGAAAGGAACGCCGTGACCGGTCACCAGAAATTCTTCGAGCTCCTCGGCAGCGAGGGGCAGGTGGATCCCCTGGCCCTCGACGAGGTGTGGGCGGCACTGCCGACCGTGCACATCGACGAGCTCGAGGGGCGGTGGCGGGGGAGCGGCTTCGAGACCGGTCATCGCACCGGTCGACTGCTCGCCAGGTCCGGTTGGTACGGCAAGAACTTTGGTTCCCGATTCGATGTGCAACCGATGCTGTGCCGGGGGCCGGACGGCGAGCTGTACTCCGACGTGGCGGCGGGCAAGGGGGAGGCGAGCCTGTGGATGGTCGAGTTCCGGGGCGAGTGCACCGCGACGATGGTCTACGACGGGATGGCGGTGTTCGACCACTTCAAGCGGGTCGACGATCGGACCCTGATGGGCATCATGAACGGCAAGGACGTGCTCGACGGCGGCGAGCATTTCTACTTCGCCCTGGTCAAGGACGAGACCGGCTAGCCGGTCTTCCGCGCGGGTGATTTCTTTGCGGGTGCCTTCTTGGCCGCGGATTTCTTCGCGGGCGCGGCCTTCGTGGACGCCTCGCCGGATTTCCCCGATTTCGCCGCATCGACGCTGCGCTGCAGCGCAGCGACCAGGTCCACGACCTCCGCGTCCTCCTTGTGCGCGGCGACCTCCTCCGGCGGGGTGACCTTCTTGCCGCCGTTCTTGATCGCCTCGTCGAGCATCTTCTGTAGCTGGATCTGGTACTCGTCGGTGTACGACTCGGGCTCGAAGTCCTCGGACATCGACTCCACCAACGACTTTGCCATCGTCAGTTCCTTGGCGCTCGGAGCGGCCGCCTTGTCGAGTGTCTCGAACTCCGCGGCCCGCACCTCGTCGGGCCAGAGCAGTGTCTGGATGACCAGCACGCCGTCGCGCACCCGCAGGGCGGCGAGTCGGGTGCGCTGGCGCAGCGTGAAGTGCACCAGAGCGGTGCGGTCGCTCTCGGTCAGCGTGGACGCGAGCAGTTGGTAGGCCTTGGGGACGCGGAGTCCGGCTCGAGGTAGTAGCTCTTCTCGAACAGGATCGGGTCGATCTGCTCGGACGGGACGAACTGCAGGACCGGGATCTCGTGCTTCTCGGCGGCGGGCAGCTCGTCGAAGTCCTCGTCCGTGAGGATCACCTGCGTCCCGTCCTCGGACGAATACGCCTTGTCGATGTCGGCGAACTGGATGGTCTTGCCGCATTCCTGGCAGACCCGGTTGTATTTGATGCGGCCGCCATCGGCGCCGTGGACCTGGTGGAACTTGATGTCATGGTCCTCGGTCGCGGTGTAGACCTTCACCGGGACGTTCACGAGCCCGAACGCGATGGAGCCTTTCCAAATAGACCGCATGAAACCATGATGGTGCACAGGACGGGATCAGGCCAGGCAGTACCCGAAAATGGGTGGGCAGAGCATGAGTCACAACACCGCGGTGATGGTGGAGGGCAGGCGCCTGTCCCTGACCAATCTGGACAAGGTTCTCTATCCCGAGACGGGGACCACCAAGGCGGAGGTCCTGCAGTATTTCACCACGGTCGGGCCGCTGATGGTGCCGCTGCTCGCCGGTCGACCGGTCACGAGAAAGCGCTGGCCGGACGGCACATCCGCGACCCCGTTCTTCCAGAAGAACGTCGACGTGTCGACGCCGGACTGGGTGGATCGCCGGACCATGACCCACTCGTCGAAGACCATCACCTACCCGATCGTCGACGACCTGGCGTCGCTGGTGTACTTCGCTCAGGCGGGCTCGCTCGAGTTCCATGTGCCGCAATGGAGATTCGGCGAGGGTGGCGTGCCGATGGACCCGGACCGCCTGGTGATCGACCTCGACCCGGGGCCGGGCGTCACGCTGGAGGAGTGCGCCGAGGTGGCCTTGCGGGTTCGTGATCGGCTTGCGGACAGCGGTCTGGGTGCGCTGCCGGTGACCAGTGGCAGCAAGGGGATTCACCTGTATGCCGGGATCGGGGAGGGCTGGACGGCAGCGCGGTGCGTGGAGTTCGCGAAGAAGATCGCGGTCGAGCTCGAACGGGAGACGCCGAAGTCGGTGATCTCCAGGATGACCCGGGCCGAGCGTGCCGGCAGGGTCTTCGTGGACTGGAGCCAGAACTCGGCGTCGAAGACGACGGTGTCGCCGTACTCGCTCCGCGGCACCGCGATCCCGAACGTGGCCGCCCCGCGGACCTGGGACGAGCTGACACGGCCGGGACTGCGCCAGTTGGACTTCCACGAGGTCCTCGAACGGATGGCGGCGGGGGGTGAGCAGCCGGGGATCCCGCCGGCTCCGGAGCCCGAGCGCGCAGGCTCCGCACGGCGATCGCGCGCCGGCGCGGGTGATCTGGCCCCGATGCTGGCGTCGGCGGCGACCGTGGAGGACTTCGCGTCCCGGGCCGACCCCGAGGTGTGGGCCCTGGAACCGAAGCTGGACGGTATTCGCGCCCTGGTGCATTTCGACCACGACGCCGAGAGCGGCGTGTCCACGGTTCGGCTGGTCAGCCGCAGCGGATCCGACCTCACGCCGGGCTATCCGGAGTTGCTGGCCGTTCCGGAAGGCTTGCATGGTCATTCGGGTGTGGTGGACGGGGAGATCGTGGTCCTCGGCGACGACGGCGCCCCGAGCTTCGGGCGGCTGCAGCAGCGGATGGGCCTGACGAAGCCGCGCGATGTGCGGGCGGCGGCGGAGAAGAACCCGGTGCTGTTGGAGATCTTCGACGTCCTGCAGCTCGACGGGACGTCTCTACGCGCCAAGGTCTACCGGGACCGGCGCAGGGTGCTCGACGCGATACGCCTGGACGAGGACGAGCCCTGGCGGGTGCTCCCGCTGGCGCCCGCGGACCTGGGTGAGGCGCTCGAGTCCAGTCGAACCGCCCGCATGGAGGGGCTGGTCGCCAAGCGCTGGGACTCGACCTACCGGGCCGGTCGATCCGCGTCCTGGCTCAAGCTCAAGCATTTCCTTGACCTCGAGGTGGTGGTGGGTGGCTGGCAGCAGGGGAGGGTCGTCGGTCCGGGGGTATCGGATCCTTGCTGCTCGGGGTGCCGGAGGGCGCGGGTGGCCTCCGGTACGTCGGCAAGGTCGGGACCGGTTTCAGCGACGCCGCCCTGACGCGGCTGGCGGCGCTGTTGGCGGACGTGTCCGCGGCCAGCTCGCCGTTCGGTGACGCGGTTCCCGCGGTGGACGCTCGCGCCGCCCACTGGGTGCGCCCGGAAATCGTTGGGGAGGTGCGGTACTCGGAGCTGACCGGTGACGGGCGGCTGCGCCACCCGAGCTGGCGCGGGCTCCGTCCCGACAAGAGTCCAGACCAGGTCGCCGGCCTGGGGTGAGGGCCTGAGTTGAGGGCGACTGAACGGAGGGTTGATTGGTCTAGACCTTATTGAACGCGTCGTGAACAGTCGACCACGGGGTCCTCCTCGATCCTCGGTCACCCCACCATCTCCGCGCCGTCCTGGTCCACCATCCTGACCGGTGTCTGGAACACCAAGCACGGCGTCCAGGACAACTCCTTCACCGGTGCCCGGTACGACCAGTACCCCAGTGCGTTCACCCAGATCGAGAGGGCGGACCCCGCGCTGCGCACCGAGGCCATCTCGACATGGGACGGCATCGCGACCATCGCAGGCAGTGGCTCGCCGGAGGCCGATGTCGTCACCACCACCCCGGGCGCGGGCAGCGAGGGCGCGACCGACACGGCGACCGCCAGCGCGGTGGCAGCCGCGATCGCAACGTCGCGACCCGATTTCGTCTTCCACCCAGCTGGACCAGGTGGACGGGGCCGGGCACTGGACCGGCACCCTCGGCCCCGCGTACAACCAGGCAGTGGAAACGGTTGACGTCGAGGTCGGCAGGATCGTCGCGGCGGTGGACCGGCGTCAGCGCGACACCGGCGAGCGTTGGACCGTGCTGGTCACCGCCGACCACGGCCACCTGCTGTTCGGCGGGCACGGCGGTCAGACCCCCGACGAGGCCTCGACTTTCGTGATCGCGCGCGGTGATGGGTACCAGGCGGGCGGCATCGACAACGGCTACACGATCGCCGACGTCACACCGACCGTGTTGGAGAACCTCGGCGTGCCACGCCCGGCGAACCTCGACGGCAAGCCGTTGGCGAAGAGGGTGCCCCCGGTGGGCTGACCGTTCGCGGGGTCGGTGGGCGCCAACGCCCGTGGAGGGTGGTGTGTCGGTGTGGGTTGCTAGTTTTGTGTGGGCGGCTCCGATCGGGCACTGCTCGACGGTTCCTTCGAAAGGCGTTCTCTCACATGGTGATGGGTGCTACCCATGCTGTTTCCGGTGCGGTCGCGGGTCTGCTTGCCGCGCAGGTTCTTCCACCCGAATGGGGCGGGCCGACCTCGACGGCCGAGGTGTTCACCTTTGCGGGAGTGTGCGCGGGCGCCGCGCTCCTGCCCGACCTGGACACGGCGCAGTCCACGGTCGCGAGGTCCTTCGGTCCGGTCAGTCAGCTGGTCGCCCGCGGTGTGGACGAGCTCTCGCTGTGGTATTACCGGCTCACCCGCGGGAAGCGGGATCCCAAGCGCCGCGGCGGCCACCGGACGCTCACGCACACAGCGTTGTTCGCGATCGCGTTGAGCGCGGGGATCTCCGCGTTGGTGATCGAGTTCGGGCGCCCGGCGATCATCGGCACCCTGTTCGTCACCCTAGGCCTGGCGCTGCGCGGCCTGGCGGGGAGCTGGGCCGCGCGCAACGGCTGGATCGCGGTCACCCTCGTCGCCGCGGTGCTCTCGGCATTCACCTGGACCTGGTATCCGGACGAGGTGGGCTCCAGGGCGCTCGGTGTCGCGGTGGGCCTCGGATGTGCGGTGCACTGCCTCGGCGATGCGATCACCAAGGAGGGCGTGCCGTTCCTCGCGCCGCTATTGCCATGGGGGCGCAGGCGATGGTGGGAACTGCGCCTGCCGTCGATGCTCTCGATCCGGGCGGGCGGCACGGTCGAAAAGGTGGTCCTCGGTCCGCTGCTGACCCTCGTCGCGGTGGGTCTGGCGATCTGGGCGATCGAGGGTGTCCCCGGCGCGGTCACCGAGGTCGTGGCCGAGATCCGCGCCTGGGGTTGATGGTCGGCAGGGTCGCTCTCGCCAGCGTGCGCCGGACCGGGTTCGGGGCTCGTCGGAACACCGCGGCCATCGCCAGGCCAACCGCCACCGGGTCGGCACGCTCGGAGAGATAGGCGCGCTGTCGGCCGGCAGGCAAGTCGAAGAACGCCTCGAAGAACTCCGCGGTGAGTGGGGGTGGCAGCCGGAGCAGCGCGCGCAGCCCGACCTCGCGCAGACCGCGGACCGCCCGGGCGGCGGTCGGCCACAGCGCGGCAGTCGGATCGTCGTCGTCGAGGATGGCGCCGACCAGGCTGTCGACGGCGGCCAGCGAGGCGGCGACGCTGTATCCGGTGCCGGGGTGCATGATTCCGGCGCGCGCGCCGAAGGTGGCCACCGCGGGCGCAGCGCGCGGAACCCGAACCGGGAACCGCACCCGTTCGCGTTCCGCGTTGGCCGCCACCGGCACCCTCCGCGCGCGCAGCCTGGTCTCCAGGCGCGCGCGCAACACCTCCTGGGACAGCCCCGGCCTGCCCACCAGGCAGGTCTCCTCGAGCAGGACCCGGTCGCGGCCGAGGGGGACCGCGTAGAGGAACGACGGGGTCTCGTCCGGTGCTGCGCCGTTGTCCGCGCGCCAGTCCATGAACCATGCCTCGCCGTCCCCGAGGACCGGCACCGCGGCTTCCCCGGACACCACCACGCCATAGGCGGTCTGCTCCGCCAATCCCCGCGCGGGCTGGGCGCCGCGGGCATCGATCACCTGTCGGGCGCGCAGTCGGCTGCCGTCCAGGAGGATCACCCGGTCCGGCTCGACGTCGGCGGCGGTACCCGCGAGCACCCGGGCAGAGCCGAGATCCAGCGCCGCCAGCAACGCGTCGTTGTCGAGCACGCAGTAGGGCCGCGTCAGCACGTGCTCGCGGTTGGTCCACACGCGGGGCCGGTCGACCCGGGTCGCGGCCACCGCGTGCTCGTCGAGCCAACCGGGCAGCTCGTCGCACCACGCCGCGTAGGTGGGCGTCCAGCGACGGTCGGGATGCGGATCGACCGCGACCACGTCGAGCCCGGCGGCGGTGGCCCGGTGGGCCAGCGCTCGCCCGGCCGGCCCCAATCCGACCACCGCGAGATCGGCAACCGGTTCGCGCGTCGTCATCGGATCACAGGTGACCCACGACGTTGACCACGCGGCCGTTGGGGTCCCGGACGAAGAATCGGCGCACACCCCACTCCTCGTTCTGCAGCGGGTGCACGATCTCCGCGCCCGCCTCGACGACGGTCGCGTACACCGCGTCCACATCGTCCACCTCGACGCTCAGGTCGGGATGGACGGCCGCGGTGGCGTCCTGGCCCATGAGCGTCAGCTGAGCCGTCGGGTTCGACGGCGACGCCAGCGTCCTCACCCAGCCCAGGTTCATGACCTCCACGAAGCCGAGGAGGCCGTAGAACCTGTGGCTCCCGTCCAGATCGTCGGTGCGAATGTCCGGCACGACTCGGCGAATGGTCACAGCGTCTCCTCACTCATGACTACATCGAACCCGTCGAGAGCAGCCCGCCGTCCACCCGGACCGTCTCGCCGGTGATCCAGGAGGCGGCGTCCGAGACAAGGAACCCGACAAGGTTCGCGACGTCCTCCGGCGACCCGAGCCGCTTCATCGGGTAGCCCGCCGCGGCCTGGTCCTCGCCCGCCGCGACCAGCGCGGCCGCGAACTGTGTCTTCACGATGCCCGGGGCGACCGCGTTGACCCGGATCTTCGGCCCGAGCTGCCAGGCCAGCTCCTCGGTCAGGCGGATCAGCGCCGCCTTCGAGGCGCCGTACGCGGCGATCACCCCGGTCGATCGCAGTCCGCCGACGCTGGCGAGGTTGACCACCGCGCCGCCGTGTTCGCCCATCCAGGCCCGGTATGCCTGCTGGATGTAGCCGAGAGCGGCGACCACGTTCACGTCGAAGATCTTCCTGACCGCGTCCAGGTCGGCGTCCATCAGCGACCCGAAGACGGGGTTGATGCCCGTGTTGTTGACCAGGATGTCGAGCGAGCCCAGCTCGGCCACGGTCCGCGTGACCGCCTCCGCGCGCGCATCGGCGTCACCCGCGTTGCCCGCGATCGGCAGCACCACGGCGCCCGCGACGGCGGCCCGCAGCTCCTGCGCGGCGGCCTCCAGCGGCTCCGGCTTGCGGGCAGTGATGGCCACAGCGGCGCCGCGCGCGAGGAACTCGGCAGCGATTGCCCGGCCGATACCGCGGCTCGCGCCCGTGACCAGCGCCGTCTTTCCCTGCAGATCCTTGGGGTGAGTCATCTGCGGAACGTTAGCCGAATCACATCGCCGTGCAACTTCCACCGGGAATGTCACGGTAAAGTGGAGCGTTCTTGTGTCTCGTGTGCCGTCGGCGTTTGCCCGGTCACGCAAAGTTTCCGTTTCCATTTAGGAGTTCTTGTTGATTACCGCCACCGACCTCGAAGTTCGTGCCGGTGTGCGGACCCTTCTCTCCGCGCCGGGCCCGGCCCTGCGGGTCCAGGCAGGCGACCGGATCGGTCTCGTCGGCCGGAACGGCGCAGGCAAGACCACCACGCTCCGCATCCTCGCGGGTGAGGGCGAGCCCTATGCCGGTTCGGTGATCCGCACCGGCGATCTCGGGTACCTCCCGCAGGACCCCAAGGAGGGCGACCTCAGCGTCCTGGCCAAGGACCGGGTGCTCTCCGCGCGCGGCCTTGACACGATCATCCGGGACATGGAGAAGCAGCAGACCCTGATGGCCGAGCTGGTCGACGGCGCCGAGCTGGACAAGGCCGTCCGCAAGTACGGCGCACTGGAGGACCGGTTCTCGTCCCTCGGCGGCTACGTCGCGGAGAGCGAGGCGGCCCGGATCTGCAACAGCCTCGGGCTCGCGGACCGCATCCTCGCCCAGCCGCTGCGCACGCTGTCCGGTGGTCAGCGCCGCCGTGTCGAGCTGGCCCGCATCCTGTTCGCCGCCTCGGACGGCAGCGGCGGCCGCTCGGACACCACGCTGCTCCTCGACGAGCCGACCAACCACCTCGACGCCGACTCGATCACCTGGCTGCGCGGGTTCCTGCAGAACCACGACGGCGGACTCATCGTGATCAGTCACGACGTGGAGCTCCTCGGTGATGTCGTGAACCGGGTCTGGTTCCTGGACGCGGTCCGCGGCGAGGCCGACATCTACAACATGAACTGGAAGAAGTACCTCGACGCGCGCGCCACCGACGAGCAGCGTCGCAGGCGCGAGCGCGCCAACGCCGAGAAGAAGGCGGGCGCGCTGCGGGTGCAGGCCGCCAAGCTCGGCGCCAAGGCGACGAAGGCCACCGCGGCCCAGAACATGGCCAAGCGCGCCGACAAGCTGATGGCCGCCCTCGACGAGGTCCGGGTCTCGGACAAGGTCGCGCACATCCGCTTCCCGGAGCCCGCGGCCTGCGGCAAGACGCCGCTGATGGCGAAGAACCTGACCAAGATGTACGGCTCGCTGGAGATCTTCGCAGGCGTCGACCTGGCCATCGACCGCGGCAGCCGGGTGGTCGTGCTCGGGCTCAACGGTGCGGGCAAGACGACGCTGCTACGGATCCTGGCCGGCACAGAGCAGGCCAACGCAGGCGAGTTGGTGCCAGGTCACGGGATGAAGGTCGGCTACTTCGCGCAGGAGCACGACACCCTCGACGACGACGCCTCGGTGTGGGAGAACATCCGGCACGCCGCGCCGGACACGGGGGAGCAGGAGCTGCGCTCGCTGCTCGGCGCGTTCATGTTCACCGGCCCGCAGCTCGAGCAGCCTGCGGGCACCCTCTCCGGCGGTGAGAAGACACGTCTCGCGCTGGCCGGCCTGGTCTCCTCGGCGGCCAACGTCCTGCTGCTGGACGAGCCGACCAACAACCTGGACCCGATCTCGCGCGAGCAGGTGCTCGACGCGCTGCGCAGCTACAAGGGTGCCGTCGTGCTGGTCACCCACGACCCCGGAGCTGCGGAGGCGTTGAACCCGGAGCGGGTCATCCTGCTGCCCGACGGCCAGGAGGACCACTGGTCGCAGGAGTACCTGGAACTGATTCAGCTGGCCTGATCGTTGCCGCGGCGCGGCGCGGGTGGCTAGCCTGAGAGTGTTCGCTCAAGTCCGCCGAATGACGGCACGCGCCGCGCGCGAGGGATTCGTGCGCACTCCTGTACGGAGGTCAGCCATGGCCGAGCTCACGCGACTACCCAAGGGCGCCCGGGTGTCTGGGGGTGCGCGGGAGGCCCTGCAGACCGAGCTGAGGGATCGCTATCAGTCGGGCACCAGCATCCGGACGCTCGCGGACGCCACCGGCCGCTCGTACGGATTCATCCGGGCCCTGCTCACCGAGGCGGGCGTGACGCTGCGGGGCCGCGGCGGCGCGAACCGCCGCGGCCGCCTCTCGCATTGATCGCGGCGGCCCGCCGATCGCATCATTCTCTGCGGCGGACCGATTCCTCGACCAGGTCCAGCACGGCGGACAGGTTCTCGCCCGCGTGTCCCGAGGCGATCCGGGCGATGAGACCGTCGAGGACCAGATCGAGATAACCGACCAGCACATCGGTCGGGAGGTCGTCGCGCAGCCGGCCCGCGGACTTCTGGCGTTCGAGCCGATTGATCGTCGCCTCGGTCAGTTCCGCGCTGCGCTGGGACCAGCCCCGCGCGAACTCGGGGTCGGTCCGGAGTCGGCGTGCGATCTCGAGCCGGGTGCCGAGCCAGTTGAACTGGTCCGGCTGGGCCAGCATGTCCCGCATGACCTGGACCAGGCCCTGGTTCGCCGCGACGTCGGCCATCCGCATGGCGTCCTCGTGCGCGAGCGCGAGGAACAGGCCGTCCTTGTCCTTGAAATGGTGGAAAATCGCTCCCCGCGAGAGACCGGTGGTCTCCTCGAGGCGGCGCACGGTGGCACCGTCGTAGCCGTACTCCGCGAAGCAGCGGCGAGCGCCGTCGAGGATCTGGCTCCGCCGTGCGGCGAGGTGGTCTTCGCTGACCTTCGGCACAGCCGACGTCCTTTCGTACGAAAAGGGAACGGCGGGCCCGAGACGAGACGTCCCGAGCCCGCCGTCAGCGCAACTGCGTGGTGCCAGTTGTGACTAGCCCTTGATCATGTTGCGGAGCACGTACTGCAGGATGCCGCCGTTGCGGTAGTAGTCCGCCTCGCCGGGGGTGTCGATGCGGACGACCGCGTCGAACTCCACCTTGGTGCCGTCCGTCTTGGTTGCCGTGACCTTCATGGTCTTCGGGGTGACACCCTCGTTGAGCTTGGCGATGCCCGTGATGTCGAAGGTCTCGGTGCCGTCGAGGCCCAGCGACGCGGCGGACTGGCCGACCGGGAACTGCAGCGGCACAACGCCCATGCCGATGAGGTTGGAGCGGTGGATGCGCTCGAACGACTCGGTGATGACGGCCTTGACGCCGAGCAGGCTGGTGCCCTTGGCGGCCCAGTCACGCGAGGAGCCGGAGCCGTACTCCTTGCCTCCAAGGACGACCAGCGGGATGCCGGCGGCCTGGTAGTTCTGCGACGCGTCGTAGATGAACGACTGCGGGCCGCCCTCGAGGGTGAAGTCGCGGGTGTAGCCGCCCGAGACGTCGTCGAGGAGCTGGTTGCGCAGGCGGATGTTCGCGAAGGTGCCGCGGATCATCACCTCGTGGTTACCGCGACGCGAGCCGAGGGAGTTGTAGTCCTTGCGCTCGACACCGTTGGCGTCCAGGTACTGGGCGGCCGGGGTGCCGGGCTTGATGGGGCCAGCCGGGCTGATGTGGTCGGTGGTGACCGAGTCGCCCAGCAGCGCCAGGACGCGGGCGCCCGTGATGTCGGTGACCGGGGTGGTCTCCATCGTCATGCCCTCGAAGTACGGCGCCTTGCGGACGTAGGTCGAGTTCTCGTCCCACGCGAAGGTGTCGCCCTCCGGGGTGGACAGGTTCTGCCAGCGCTCGTCGCCCTTGAAGACGTTGGCGTAGGAGTTGACGAACATGTCCTGGTTGATCGAGGACGCGATGGTCGCCTCGATCTCCTGCGTCGAGGGCCAGATGTCCTTCAGGAAGACGTCGTTGCCGTCCGTGTCCTGTCCGAGGGCATCGGTCTCGAAGTCGAAGTCCATGGTGCCGGCGAGACCGTAGGCGATGACCAGCGGCGGGGAGGCCAGGTAGTTCATCTTCACGTCGGGGGAGATGCGTCCCTCGAAGTTGCGGTTACCCGACAGCACCGCGGTGACCGACAGGTCGTTGTCGTTGATCGCCTTGGAGATGTTCTCCGGCAGCGGACCGGTGTTGCCGATGCAGGTGGTGCAGCCGTAGCCACCGAGGTAGTAGCCGAGCTTCTCGAGGTACGGCCAGAGGCCGGCCTTCTCGTAGTAGTCGTTGACGACCTGCGAGCCCGGCGCCATGTTGGTCTTGACCCACGGCTTGGTGGACAGGCCCTTCTCGACCGCGTTGCGGGCCAGCAGGGCGGCGCCAAGCATCACCGACGGGTTCGAGGTGTTGGTGCAGGAGGTGATGCCCGCGACCACGACGGCGCCGTGGTCGAGCACGAACTCGCCCTGCTCCGGGGTGGTGACGCGCACCGGCTTGGAGGGGCGGCCCTCGGCGCCGTTCGCGGCCGACGCCACGGCGCCCGCACCGTCGTCAGCGAAGGAGAGCGCGGCGGGATCGGACGCGGGGAAGGACTCCTCGACGGCCTCGTCCAGCTGGCTGTGGTCGGCTGCGGCGTGATCCTCCACGTAGGTGTGGATGTCGCGACGGAACGCGTTCTTCGAGTCCGAGAGCAGGATGCGGTCCTGCGGGCGCTTCGGGCCTGCGATGGACGGCACCACGGAGCCGAGATCCAGCTCGAGGTACTCGGAGTAGTTGGGCTCGGCGTCGGCGTCGTGCCACATGCCCTGTTCCTTGGCGTACGCCTCGACGAGCGCGAGCTGCTCCTCGCTGCGGCCGGTCAGGCGCAGGTAGTTGACGGTCTCCTCGTCGATCGGGAAGATCGCGGCGGTGGAACCGAACTCGGGGCTCATGTTGCCCAGGGTGGCGCGGTTGGCCAGCGGCACCTCGGCGACGCCCTTGCCGTAGAACTCCACGAACTTGCCGACGACGCCGTGCTTGCGCAGCATGTCGGTGACGGTGAGCACCACGTCGGTGGCGGTCACGCCGGGCTTGATCTCGCCGGTCAGCTTGAAGCCGACGACGCGCGGGATCAGCATGGAGACCGGCTGGCCGAGCATCGCGGCCTCGGCCTCGATGCCGCCGACGCCCCAGCCCAGCACACCGAGGCCGTTGACCATGGTGGTGTGCGAGTCGGTGCCGACGCAGGTGTCGGGGTATGCCTGGCCGTTACGGATCATGACGGTGGGCGCCAGGTACTCGATGTTGACCTGGTGCACGATGCCCATGCCCGGGGGACGACCTTGAAGTCGTCGAACGCGCCCTGGCCCCAGCGCAGGAACTGGTAACGCTCGCCGTTGCGCTCGTACTCGAGGTCGACGTTGCGCTCGAGGGCGTCGGCCCGGCCGAAGACGTCGAGGATGACCGAGTGGTCGATGACCATGTCGGCGGGGGAGAGCGGGTTGACCTTGTTCGGGTCGCCGCCGAGGGTGGCGACGGCCTCACGCATGGTGGCGAGGTCGACGATGCAGGGCACACCGGTGAAGTCCTGCATGATCACGCGGGCCGGGGTGAACTGGATCTCGATGCTCGGGTCGGCCGACGGATCCCAGCTCGCGATCGAGCGGATGTGGTCGGCGGTGATGTTCGCGCCGTCTTCGGTGCGCAGCAGGTTCTCTGCCAGGACCTTCAGTGCATAGGGCAACTTCTCGGTGCCGGGAACGGCGTTGAGGCGGAAGATCTCATACGAGTTCTCTCCGACCTCGAGGGTTCCCTTGGCGCCGAACGAATCAATACTGGTGCTCACGTCAGCTCCACTCGTCATTGAGGTTCGCCGTCGACGGGGCTGTGCCGACGGCTGAAGCGAAGCGCATCGCGGCGGACCAAACGGTCACGCCGGGCGCATCGCGGCAAGTCTAACAGTACGCTTGTCCTGTGAGAATTTCGGGCATGTGTGTAGGGCGCGTCGCGCCCCAACCGACACCTGTCGATTCTTGTCGACGGCACCGGCGGCCGCAACGCGGCAATCCCGGGTTTCGCCGCGCCGCGACATGTGTCACGTAATGTGCATCGGGTCAGCAGCGATGGTCCCCATACCGTCGTTCCCGTAACGCTGCATATCCCTCGACCCGATCCGGATGAAAGATGCCTGCTGCTCTCACCTCTGTGTTTCGTCCGGTCCTGGCTGACGTTCCCCCCGATATCGGCATCGACGCGATCCTGGCCGACATCCAGGATGACGGGGTGTCGGCGCCCGCGAGTGATGTGGACGGGCTCAGGAGCGTCGTGGTCCGGGCAGAGCAGGACGGGATCGAGCTGAGCGTCGTTGCACTTGCGGCGAACCCGATGCGGGATTCGCAACTGCGTGACATCGCGACCGAGGTGGGCAAGCAGGAGGGCGGCACCGTGCTGGTGCTGAGCCCGAGTTGGGTTGGTACCTACAGCGACACCCTCAGCCGGGTCACCGTCGAGGATGCGCAGGACAAGGCGTACACCGGAAATGCGGTGGCCTCGGCCGACAACTTCCTCGGCGCGATCACGCGACCGGACCCGCCGTACGGGCTCATCACGGCGGCGCTGGTGCTGCTGGTCGGCGGCGTTGCCGCGGTGAGCTTTTGGGCGCGCTCGCGGCGTTCGGCGGCCACCGGCGACGGCGCCGCGGACGCTCGATAGAGCGACTAATTCGGGTGGCAGGCCGCGCCGCCCTCGGATAGCTCGGTTCATCACGAGAAATCCCAACTCCGCGAATATCTTTCGCAACCGATTCGACGAACCCGCAGCTCACGGCGCTCCGTGGGTGTGCGAACCAGTGTTTTTCTTGTGACTAGAGTTCCACTAGTGGGCATTGTGTCGTACGATACTTTTGGCACTTATGGGGAAGAAGTGTCGCTTTGAGCAGCATGGCCACGCAAGTGGCGCGAGTTCGACGTTTCTGCTGACCGTCGAGTGCTGCCGAGCTTGCGCGTCTTCCCTGTGCGGGTACGACCGAGCTGAGCGCTGATCCGTCCGGCTCGGTGGAGAACCGAGGGAGAGACCTGTGAGGCGAAGGGCACCGCGCACGAGGACTCGTAGTGCACAACTGCTGATCGGAATGGCGATAGTGGCCTCGTTGGTCACCGGAACCCCTGGGCTGGCCGCCGCAGTGCCGCCGCCACCGCCGAATCCGAGCGAATCCGAACTGCAACAGGCCGGCCAGGGCGTCGAGGAGCGCGTCGGGCAGGTCAGCTCCCTCATCAACGACGTGGCCGCCGCCGACCAGCAGTTGCGCGCGCTCGACGATGAGGTCGCGATCAAGCGTGAGCAGGTGAACAAGGCGCTGGTCGACCTGCAGATGTCCCGTGACGCGGCCGCCGCGGCCGCGGGTGCGGTCGGTATCAGCCAGCAGGCACTGCGGGACGCGGGCGCCCAGATCGAGTTGGCGCAGACCAGGTTCGACGAGTTCGCGGCCAGAACGTACAAGCAGGGCACCGGCCTCGCGTCGTTCGCGTCGTTCCTCGGATCGCAGGGGCCAGGGGACGTGCTCGACCGCGCCCAGGTGATGAAGATCCTCGCGACCAACAAGAATTCGGTGATGGACGCGCTGCAACGCGCGAGAACCGAACAGGCGAACAAGGATTCGTCGACGCGCGAGGCGAAGCAACAGGCGGATGTCGCCGCCGTCGCGGCCGAGTCCCGCAAGTCCGACGCCGAGAACGCCATCTCGGTCGCGAGGTCCGCATTGGCGGAGCAGGCAGGCAAGAAGGCCGCGATCGAGGCGCAGAAGTCGTCGGCGGAGTCCGCGCTCGCGGCGGCAAGGGAGAATGTCTCCGGGCTGCAGAGTCAGCGTCAGGCCTTCGTCAACTGGGACACCCAGCGGGCCGCCGAGCAGGCCGCGATCGCCGCCGCTGCGGCCGCTGCCCGCGAGGTCGCTGCCGCGGCCGCGGCGCGCGTCGCCGCGAACCAGGCGGCGAAGGACCGGGCCCGCGAGCTCGCCACGGGACAGCGCCCGCACACCCAGATCGAGGACGACACCGCGACCGACTACGGCACCGAGGAATCGGGCACCGTCGAGTCGGAATCCGAGGAGGCCGAGGCCGAAGAGTCGGAGGAGTCGGAGGAGTCGCCGCCGGTCACCACGAAGCCGGTCAAGCCGAAGCCGAAGCCGAGCAAGCCCAAACCGGCCGTCACCGGCAGCGCCGCCGTCGAGACCGTGATCGACCGCGGGATGTCGCAGCTCGGTGTCACCTACGCCTGGGGCGGCGGGGACGAGAACGGGCCGACCCTCGGTATCCGTGACGGTGGTGTGGCGGACAGTTATGGCGACTTCAACAAGGTCGGTTTCGACTGCTCGGGCCTGATGATCTACGCCTTCGCCGGTATTGGCGTCTCACTGCCGCACTACACCGGCTATCAGTACACCGCGGGCGAGCAGGTGCCGTCCTCGGAGATGCGACGCGGCGACATGATCTTCTATGGACCGAACGCCAGTCAGCATGTCGCGCTGTACCTTGGCAATGGGGAGATGCTGGAGGCGCCGCAGTCCGGTTCCATCGTCAAGGTGTCGCCGGTGCGCTGGGACGGCATGACCCCGTACGTGGTCCGAATGGTGTAGCGACCTGACCGCCTTCCTGGACACGGAGGCGGATCGAGGCGATCGATGTGAAAGCGGTGGATTCTTGGTGACCTCAGCTGACGGGGCAACCGGCAGTACGGACGTGCAGATCCTCGAGAAGGTGATCTACGAGGTCAAGCGAGTCATCGTCGGGCAGGACCGGCTTGTCGAGCGCATTCTCGTGGGACTCCTCGCGAAGGGGCACGTGCTCCTCGAGGGCGTGCCGGGCGTCGCCAAGACGCTGGCGGTGGAGACCTTCGCGACCGTCGTCGGCGGTTCGTTCTCCCGCGTGCAGTTCACCCCGGACCTGGTGCCCACCGACCTGGTCGGTACCCGGATCTACCGGCAGGGCCGGGAGGAGTTCGACACCGAGCTCGGTCCCGTTGTCGCGAACTTCGTGCTCGCCGACGAGATCAACCGGGCCCCGCGAAGGTCCAGTCGGCACTGCTCGAGGTGATGGCCGAGCGGCACGTCACCATCGGCGGCAAGACGTTCCCGATGCCGGAGCCGTTCCTGGTGATGGCGACCCAGAACCCGATCGAGAGCGAGGGCGTCTACCAGCTGCCCGAGGCGCAGCGAGACCGCTTCCTGTTCAAGATCCTGGTGGATTACCCGTCCGTGGAGGAGGAGCGCGAGATCGTCTACCGGATGGGTGTCGCGGCTCCCGAGCCGAAGCCGATCCTGGATCCGGCCGAGCTGATCCGCCTGCAGAAGGCCGCCAGCGCGGTCTTCGTGCACCATGCCCTGGTGGACTATGTGGTTCGCGTGATCGCGGCCACCCGTACCCCGCCGAACTGGGCCTGACCGACGTGGCCGGGTGGATCGCGTACGGCGCCTCGCCGCGTGCGACGCTCGGCATCATCGCCGCCTCGCGCGCCCTCGCGCTGATGCGCGGACGTGACTACGTGGTGCCGCAGGACGTGCTCGAGGTGATCCCGGATGTGCTCCGCCACCGCCTGGTGCTCTCCTACGACGCCCTCGCGGACGACGTCTCACCCGACGACGTCATCACCCGGGTGTTGCAGAGCGTCGGTCTCCCGCAGGTCGCGGCCCAGCCGGTTGCCCCGCCCGCGCAGGCGCAGAACGGAGCCGTCGCACCGCAGGCGGCCCCGCAGTCCAACGGCACGCCGCAGCAACAGGCTGTCGCCGACCCGACCGCGTCGGTCGGTGGCCAGCAGCGGTGAGCGCCCCGGCTCATCGTGACGGCGGCGCGTTGCCCTCGTTCCGTTCGGGCGAGCTGCGCAACCCGGAGCTGTCCGCGGCCCTGCGCACCCTCGAGCTGACGGTCCGCAGGCGGCTCGACGGCGTCCTGCACGGCGAGCACCTCGGGCTGATCCCGGGGCCGGGCACCGAATCGGGCGACGCCCGCGAGTACCAGCCAGGCGACGACGTTCGCCAGATGGACTGGTCGGTGACCGCGAGGACGACGCATCCGCACGTGCGGATGTCCGTCGCCGATCGCGAGCTCGAGACGTGGCTGGTCGTCGACCTGTCCGCGAGCCTGGACTTCGGGACGACCGGGGCAGAGAAGCGCGACCTGGCGGTGGCCGCCGCGGCCGCCGTCACCCACCTCACCAGCGGGGGCGGCAACCGGATCGGCGCCATCGTCGCGACCGGCGAGCGGACCGTGCGCATCCCCGCGCGCGGCGGCCGGTTGCACGCGCAGGCGATGCTCCGGAAGATCGCGACCACTCCGCACGCCCCGGACGGGGTGCGGGGCGACCTGCGCGGCGCGATCGAGTCGCTGCGCCGACCGCAGCGCCGACGCGGGCTCGCCGTGGTGATCAGTGACTTCCTCGGTCCGATCGACTGGGAGCGGTCGATGCGCGCGTTGTCCGGCAGGCACGACCTGCTGGGTATCGAGGTTCTCGACCCCCGTGATCTGGAGCTGCCGGACGTCGGCGACGTCGTGCTGCACGACCCGGAGACGGGCCGGACCCGGGAGTTCCACACCACCCCGTCACTGCGTGCCGACTTCGCCGCTGCCGCGCAGGAGCACCGCCGCGCGGTCGAGCACACGCTGCGCGGCTGCGGGGCGCCCGTCCTGACGCTGCGCACGGACCGGGACTGGATCGCCGATGTCGTTCGCTTCGTGGCCTCGCGCCGACACAGTTATGGTGCTCGAGTGAATCGGGTGCCGCGCCAGTGAGCTTCGCTGATTTCGCGTCCCCCCTGTGGTTGGCGTTCCTCGTGGTGGTGGCGGCCCTCGCCGTCGCCTACGTCCTCGTCCAGCGCACCAGGCACAAGCACCTGCTCCGGTTCTCCAATCTCGAGCTGCTCGAGAAGGTCGCCCCTTCGCGGCCAGGGCGTTACCGGCACGTGCCCACCGCGCTGGTGCTGTGCGGACTGTTGCTGCTCACGGTGGCGCTCGCCGGCCCGACCTCGGAGAAGCGGGTGCCGCGGAACCGGGCCACCGTGATCATGGTGATCGACGTTTCCCTGTCGATGAAGGCCACCGACGTCGAGCCGACCCGGTTCGACGCCGCCAAGGCCGCCGCGAAGGACTTCGCGGACGGGCTGACGCCCGGGATCAATCTCGGGCTGGTCGCGTTCGCGGGGACCGCCTCGGTCCTGGTCTCGCCGACGATCAATCGCGAGGAGACCAAGACCGCGATCGACCACCTCAAGTTGAGCGAACGAACGGCGACCGGCGAGGCCATCTTCACCTCGCTCCAGTCGATCGAGACGCTCGGCGCGGTCCTGGGCGGCGGGGATCAGGCGCCGCCCGCGCGGATCGTGCTCCTCTCGGACGGGAAGCAGACCGTCCCGGATGACCCGGATGCCCTGCGCGGCGGCTACACGGCCGCCAGGGAGGCGAAGGAGAAGGGCGTGCCGATCTCGACGATCTCGTTCGGCACCACCTACGGCACCGTCGACATCGAGGACGAGCGGATCCCGGTCCCGGTCGACGATCCGTCGCTTCGCGAGATCGCGAACCTCTCCGGCGGTAGCTTCTTCACGGCGTCCAGCCTCGAGGAACTGCGCAAGGTCTACGACACCCTCGAGGAACAGATCGGGTTCGAGACGACCAGGGGCGACGCCAGCAGGCCCTGGCTGGTGCTCGGGGTGCTGTGCACCACGGCGGGGCTCGCCATGGCGCTGGTTCTGCGCCAACGCCTGCCCTAGCGGGGCCATGACCCGTCACAATTCCACCGACCGACGCCGATGCGGCGTACACGAACAGATAGGTTGATCGCATGTCGAACACCCCCTCTCCGTCCCGTTCCGTGCTCGTGACCGGAGGCAACCGCGGCATCGGCCTCGCGGTGGCCCAGCGTCTGGCGGCGGACGGTCACAAGGTGGCGGTCACGCACCGTGGGTCCGGGGTTCCCGAGGGCTTGTTCGGCGTGAAGTGCGACGTCACCGACGCGGAGTCGGTGGATCGGGCGTTCACCGAGGTCGAGGAGCACCAGGGTCCGGTCGAGGTGTTGGTCGCCAACGCGGGCATCACCGACGACACGCTGCTCATGCGGATGACCGAGGAGCAGTTCACGAACGTCATCGACGCCAACCTGACCGGCGCCTTCCGGTGCGCCAAGCGGGCGAACCGTGCCATGTTGCGGGCGCGCTGGGGCCGGATGATCTTCCTCGGTTCGGTGGTGGGTATGGCCGGTCAGGCCGGGCAGATCAACTACGCCGCCTCCAAGGCCGGCGTGATCGGTCTGGCGCGCTCGGTGACCCGCGAGCTGGGGTCGCGGTCGATCACCGCGAACGTGGTGGCGCCCGGCTTCATCGAGACCGACATGACCGCCGACCTGCCGGAGGACATGAAAGAGATGGCGAAGAAGTTCATCCCGCTGCAGCGAGTGGGTAAGGCCGAGGACGTCGCGGCCGTGGTCAGCTTCCTCGCCTCGGAGGACTCCGCCTACGTCTCCGGCGCCGTCATCCCGGTGGACGGTGGCATGGGCATGGGCCACTAGGTCCGCTCGAAACTTCACCCACACACAGACTTTCATCACAGGAGAATCACCATGGGCGGACTGCTCGAAGGCAAGACCATCCTCGTCACCGGGATCATCACCGACTCGTCGATCGCGTTCCACGTCGCGAAGGTGGCGCAGGAGCAGGGCGCGAAGGTCATCATCACCGGGTTCGACCGGCTGCGGCTGATCGACCGCATCGCGCAGCGCCTGCCGCAGCCGGTGCCGCCGGCGATCGAGCTGGACGCCACCAACGAGGAGCACCTCGCCGCGCTCGCCGATCGTGTCCGCGAGGTGGCGCCGGAGGGTATCGACGGTGTGCTGCATTCGATCGCCTTCGCGCCGCGGACACTGATGGGGCCCGAAGCCAAGCCGTTCCTCGAGGGCCCGGGGCCGGATGTGGCGAAGTCGTTCGAGATCTCGGCGTGGAGCTATGCGTCCCTCGCTCGCGCCGTCCTCCCGGTCATGAACGAGGGCGGGTCGATCGTGGGCATGGACTTCGATCCTCGGACCGCGATGCCGTACTACAACTGGATGGGTGTGGCGAAGGCCGCGCTCGAGTCCGTCAACCGGTACGTGGCGCGAGAGGTCGGCGAGGCCAAGAAGATTCGCTCGAACCTGGTCGCAGCGGGTCCGATCAAGACCCTGGCCGCGAAGGCGATCGCGGGCACCGCCACCGACGACGCGAAGCAGCTGAACCAGCTCCAGTCCTACTGGGACGGTGCCTCGCCGATCGGCTGGAACGTTGGGGATCCGACTGCGGTCGCGAAGTCGGTCGTCACGGTGCTTTCGGACTGGCTGCCGGCCACGACCGGCTCGATCATCTACGTCGACGGCGGGGCCAGCCACAACATGTGGTTCCCGGAGGGCTTCGCGGGCTGACGTGCCGATGACTGCTGACGCCCTGCTGCTGCTCTCCTTCGGCGGACCCGAGAAGCCCGACGACGTCCGTCCCTTCCTGGAGAACGTGACCAGGGGCAGGGGAGTGCCGCCCGAGCGCCTCGACGAGGTGGTCGAGCACTACCTGCACTTCGGTGGGGTGTCGCCGATCAATCGGCTCAACCGCGACATCATCGCCGCGGTCGAGTCCGAGTTCGCCGGTGCGGGAATCGAATTGCCGATCTACTTCGGCAACCGCAACTGGCATCCGATGGTCGAGGACACCGTCGCTCGCATGCGCGACGACGGTGTCCGCTCGGCACTGGTGTTCCCCACCTCGGCGTGGGGCGGCTACTCCGGCTGCCGGCAGTACCACGAGGACATCGAGCGGGCCAGGTCCGCGGTCGGCGATGGTGCGCCCGCGCTGGTGAAGTTGCGCCAGTACTACGACCACCCCCTGCTCATCGCGGCGTTCGCCGAGGCGATCGTCGCGGCCCGCGAGCAGCTCCCGGCCGATCGGCGCGCCGGGGCCAGGCTCGTGTTCACCGCGCACTCCATCCCGGTCTCCGCGGACGCCTCGGCAGGCCCTCCCGCCGACGGCGGCCGGCTCTACAGCCGCCAGGTCGCCGAGGCCGCCCGGTTGTGCGCTGACGCAGTCGGTGTCGAGGAGTACGACCTGGTCTGGCAGTCGCGGTCGGGGCCGCCGCAGATCCCGTGGCTCGAGCCCGACATCTGTGATCACCTCGATGCGCTGGCCGCGGCAGGCACCGAGGCCGTGATCGTGTGCCCGGTGGGCTTCGTCTCCGACCACCTCGAGGTGATCTGGGACCTGGACACCGAGGCAAGGGACAGGGCCGCCGAGCTCGGGCTCGGCTACGTCCGGGTCGGCACGCCGGGCACCGATCCGCGCTTCGCGCAGCTGGTTTCGGCTCTGGTGCGGGAGCAGTCGGACGGCGCCGCCCCGCAGCGGCTCGGATCTGAACCGCTGTACGGGGCGGGCGCGAACGGCGCCCTCTGCGCGACGGCGTGCTGCGAGCCGCCGCGCAGGCCGGGGCGCTGACCGCTCGGATCAGACGGAGATCTGTTGCAGGGTCCAGCTGTTGCCGTCCGGGTCGGTGAAGCCCGCGTACGAGACGGTCGGCTTGCCAGGGGCGCCCATCTCCTCGACCTCACCCATCTCCACACCGCGGCCCTCGAGTTCGGCCCGCGCGCCGTGGATGTCGTCGACGACCAGGTGCAGGCCCTTCACCGAACCAGGAGTGGTGTCGACGATGCCGATGCCGAAACAGATGGAGCACGCCGACCCGGGCGGGGTCAGCTGCACGACGCGGAACTGATCACCCGCGCTGTGGTCGTGGTCGAGCGTGAAGCCCGCCTTGTCGATGTAGAAGGACTTCGCGCGATCGACGTCGGCGACGGGAATCGGTACGAGTTGGAGTCTCAGGTCCACGGTGGTCTGCCCTCTCCTGCGCGTGTCTGGGGACGATCACCGAGGATCCTCCTCCTCGGCTCGGCAGGTTGTCGACGCACCTCGCCGACGGTGTCGGGTCGGCGAACACCGGCGTAGTGTTCGGACCGTCGGATCTGGAGAGGCGATGGTGCTGATGCGTACCGACGGAGACACCTGGGACATCGTGAGCAGCGTGGGCCGCACCGCACTGGGGGTGGCGACCTTCCGGGCGCTGGAATCGGAACGTCCCGATCCGCTGATCACGGACGGATTCGCGCGCTGGTTCGTCGAGGCGGCCGGCGATGAGCACTTCACCGGGCTGCTGGCCGATCCGTCCCCGCTCGAGAAGATGCCGTTCTTCTTTCCCGGCTTCATGGGTGTGCGGACCAGATTCTTCGACGAGTACTTCACCGCGGCGTCCGCCGACGGGGTCGGGCAGGCGGTGATCGTCGCGGCCGGACTGGACGCGCGGGCCTACCGCCTGGACTGGGCGCCGGACATGGCGGTCTTCGAGGTCGACCAGCCGAAGGTGCTGGCATTCAAATCCGCAGTGCTCGACGCGCACGGCGCCCGGCCGAAGGTCGACCGCAGGCCCGTCGCGGTCGACCTGCGCGAGGACTGGCCTGCCGCGCTGGAGGCAGGGGGATTCGACCCGGGCCTGCCGTGTGCCTGGTCGGCCGAGGGCCTGCTGCCGTATCTTCCCGGCGCCGCACACGACGCGCTCTTCGAGCGGATCGACGGACTCTCCGCGGCTGGCAGCCGGATCGCCCTCGACGGATTCGGTGCCGGGACGGACGTGAAACGGTTCCTTGCGTTGCGGGACAAGTACTTCGGGGACAAGCAGTTAGACGACATCGATATCGCGTCACTGTTCTACGACGACGAACGGGCCGACCCGGCGCAGTGGTTGACCGACCACGGCTGGACCGTGCGGCGGTTCAGCCCGGTCGAACTCACCGCGGCCTACGGCGTGCAGGTCCCGGATCTTCCCGACGACCTCGCGGACCTGGCGCGGACCCCCGCGTACCTGGCGGCCACGAGATAGCGGCCGGGTTACACCCGCGGCCTGGCCGCTCGCACGGTCGCGGCGACCGCCCCCAGGCGGGCCGCCCGGATCGTCGACCAGAGCGGCCGGAGGGTCTCCTCGCGTGCCGCAACGCCAGCGGCGGTTTGCGCCCGGACCCCGGTTTCGCCCGCGACGGTGAGGATCGCGGCCACCTGGTCGGCGGTGTCGAAGATCCGCAGCGCACGATCGGGAGTCGAGTCGGGGTAGCTGTGGTGCGAGAACTCCTCGAGCGCCTCGGCGACGCGGGCGCGCGGGTCGCGGTCGTCGGCGGCGAACCCGCCGCGCATCGAGGCGAGGGTGTCGGCGGCGTCGCGGACGGCGCTGCGCATCTCGAACTCGGCCTCGCCCAGCCCCATCTGTTCGATGGGCTGCGGGATGACCGGCACCGGGAACACCGTCCAGCGCAGCACATCCGGCCCCTCCACGGTCGGCACGATGCCGGCCCCCGGCCGGCCGGGCGCGCCGACGAGGACGCCCTCCTCGGCGTGAATGGCTGCCGCGGCGAAGTCGGTACCGGTGGGCAACCCGCGGACATCACCCGGCGCGGGCAACACGAGGGTGAGCTGGGTGTCCGCCTCGTCGGCGCTGAGCATGCGGGCGATCCGCATCAGCACGATCGGTCCGTTGTCCTGGAGCTGCGGCCAGGGCAGGTCCAGACGCAGCGCCACCTCGGCGTCGGCCGCCCCCACCAGGTGCATGGGCGCCCAGGACTGCACGGCGTCGATGACGTCGTCGGGGGAGCTGGCCCCGGCGAGCCAGGAGGTGGCCCACATGGTCAGGGTGGTGCTGGGACAGGACACGGTATTCCAGCATAGGTCGGCGTGGCGGGCGACGACCAACCGAATCCGTGTCCTAGCGTTGTCGACCGTGAGTGCACGCGACATGTACGGCGGAAACATCTTCTCCGGTCACACCCGTAGCCGACGGCCGGAGTACCCGAAGGTCCCCGCGGACAAGGGGCTCGTGGTCGAGGACTCGGCGACCGGCTACTGCGGCGCGGTGGTCGGCATGGAGAAGACTTACGACGGCGACTACGTGCGCCTCGAGGACTCCCGACGCCAGACGCGACTGTTCGCCATGCGTGAGGCCGCCTTCCTGATCGACGGCAAGCCGGTGACCCTGGTGCGGCCGACCGCTGCGAAGAAGCCGGCCGCGGCGACCCGGTCCGCGTCCGGATCGACCCGGGTGGAGGGGCTGAAGGCCCGCACCGCGCTGCCGAGCCGGATCTGGGTGGAGGGCATCCACGACGCCGCGCTGGTGGAGCGGGTCTGGGGCCATGATCTGCGGGTCGAGGGCGTCGTGGTCGAGCACCTGGAGGGGCTCGACAATCTCGCCGACCGCCTGGCCGAGTTCCGGCCAGGACCGGGACGGCGGGTCGGCGTGCTCGCCGACCATCTGGTCGAGGGCTCGAAGGAGTCCCGGATGACGCAGAACGTCGGGCCGCACGTGCTGGTCACCGGTCATCCGTACATCGACGTCTGGGAGGCGGTGCGGCCCAAGGCGGTCGGCATCGCGGCGTGGCCGAAGATCCCGCGCGGGCAGGACTGGAAGACGGGAATCTGCCGCGAGCTGGGCTGGGGGACCCCACAGGACGGGTGGCGCCGCGTCTACGGCTCCGTGTCCAGCTTCCGCGACCTGGAGTCGCCGCTGATCGGCGCGGTCGAGCGGCTGGTCGACTTCGTCACCGCCACGGACTGATCCCAGTGGTCGTTTCCCGGGCCGCACTCGCGGGGAACTCTGGTTAGATGGTGTTGTGGCAGCACTTGTCTGGCTGATAGCAGGAGTCTTGCTGGCCGCGGCCGAGGCATTGTCGGGGGATTTCTTCCTGCTGATGTTGGCCGGCGGCGCCTTTGCCACGGCCGGGGTCAGCGCGGTGACCGACTGGCCGGTGTGGGTCGACGCCGTGGTGTTCGGCGTGGTGTCGCTCGCACTCGTCCTCGGGGTGCGGCCCGCATTGCTGCGCCGCTTCGCGAAGCCGCCGCTGGTACCCACCAACGTCGAGGCACTGGCCGGTAAGCATGCGCTGGTCCTCGAGGAGGTTGCCGAGCACGCGGGCCAGATCAAGCTCGCGGGCGAGGTGTGGACCGCCCGCCCGCTCGACAGCTCCGAGGTGTATCCGCCAGGAACGACCGTGACCGTGATGGAGATTGACGGCGCGACCGCCGTCGTATGGAGGGGACCGTAAATGGCCGCATTGATCGTTCTGGCCGTGATCGTGCTGCTGGTGGTGATCGTGGTGGCGAAGTCGGTCGCCCTGGTCCCGCAGGCGGAGGCGGCCGTCATCGAGCGGCTCGGCCGCTACGCGAGGACGGTGTCCGGCCAGCTCACCTTCCTGGTGCCGTTCGTGGACAAGATCCGGGCCAAGGTCGACCTGCGTGAGCGGGTGGTGTCCTTCCCGCCGCAGCCGGTGATCACCCAGGACAACCTGACGCTGAACATCGACACCGTCGTCTACTTCCAGGTGACCAACCCGCAGGCAGCGGTGTACGAGATCAACAACTACATCGTCGGCGTGGAACAGCTGACCACCACGACGCTGCGCAACGTGGTCGGCGGCATGACGCTCGAGGAGACGCTGACCTCGCGCGATTCGATCAACGGGCAGCTCCGCGGGGTGCTGGACGAGGCCACCGGCCGCTGGGGCTGCGCGTCGCCCGCGTCGAGCTCAAGAGCATCGACCCGCCGCCGTCGATCCAGGAGTCGATGGAGAAGCAGATGAAGGCGGACCGCGAGAAGCGGGCGATGATCCTCACCGCCGAGGGTCACCGCGAATCCGCCATCAAGACCGCTGAGGGCGACAAGCAGTCGCGGATCCTCGCGGCGGAGGGTGCCAAGCAGGCGTCGATCCTCAGCGCGGAGGGCGAGCGGCAGTCCCGCATCCTGCGTGCGCAGGGTGAGCGGGCCGCGAAGTACCTGCAGGCGCAGGGTCAGGCGAAGGCGATCGAGAAGGTCTTCGCGGCCATCAAGGCAGGCAAGCCGACACCGGAACTGCTTGCGTACCAGTATCTTCAGACCCTGCCGCAGATGGCACAGGGCGACGCGAACAAGGTGTGGCTGGTGCCGAGCGACTTCGGGGATGCGCTGAAGGGTTTCGCGCGGACCCTCGGGGCGCCAGGGGAGGACGGGGTGTTCCGCTACGAGCCGAGCCAGGTCCAGGAGGACCTGCCCAAGCCGGAGGATGACTCGGCGGAGGTCGCCGACTGGTTCGAGATGAAGGCGGACCCGACCGTCGCGCGCGCGGTCGCGGCGGCGGAAGCCGTTGCGCGCCAACCCGTCGACACCTCACTGGTGCCAGAGCATCAGCTCGAGCCCCATCGGCACGAGTCGGGCGAGCTGCCCGCGGGCCCCTCGGATCCGGGTGGGCAGCTGCCGCC
The DNA here is from genome assembly GCF_001984015.1 of Rhodococcus sp. MTM3W5.2. Classification (NCBI taxonomy): domain Bacteria; kingdom Bacillati; phylum Actinomycetota; class Actinomycetes; order Mycobacteriales; family Nocardiaceae; genus Rhodococcus; species Rhodococcus sp. MTM3W5.2. The sequence goes on from NZ_CP019572.1 coordinate 2,697,676, forward strand.
GGGATAGCCGGAAGCGGTCGCTCAGGTCGGCGTGTGTGCGGGTCGACCGACGACCGATTCGACGACGCTGAGGACGGCCGCCGCGAGACGCTCGGTCTGGCCGTCGCGGACGTAGTGGAGCACCATGTCGGGGTTGATGGTGGCCAGCAGGACCGGGGCCAGTGCCTCGGCGTCGAGATCCGGTCGAGCCTCCGCGAGCAGACCGGCGATGTGTCCGTACCAGAATCCGTGAATTGCCTCGGTGTGCGGGTCGGCGGTGGCGTTGTCGTAGGCGATCATCAGCTCGACGTTGTCCGCGACCAGTCGGAACATCGCGTCGAAGTACGCGATCAGTCTGTCGGCTGCGGGCGCGCCGGGTCCCAGCGGCGGCTCGCCGCTGACGACCGCGTCACGCAGGTTGTGCGCGCGCTCGAGGACAAGGGCCTTCATCAGCCCGGCGCGGCTGCCGAACCGATGGAAGACGGTTCCCTTACCGACGCCTGCCGCCGCGGCGATCTGCTCGATCGAGACGTTCTCGGCGCCGAACTCGCTCAGGAGCGCGTCGGTCGCGTCGAGGATCGCGCGGCGATTCCGGACGGCGTCGCTGCGCTCCCGCGTTGATCCGCTACCCACCCGTGTACCTCCGTTGACAAGTTGACCGTCGGTCCATAACGTGACCCTCGTCCGGTAACTGGACCGGCAGTCAAATTAGGGAGTGTCGATGCGGGCAATAGTAATGACATCGGTCGGTGGACCCGAGGTCCTCGTCGAGCGGGACGTGCCCGCACCGCAGCCTGGGGTCGGCGAGGTGGTGATCCGAGCCGAGGCGATCGGGGTCCATTTCGCCGAAACGCAGCTCCGCTCAGGGACCTTCCCGTCGCCTGCGGTCCCTCCGTTCGTCTTCGGGGGCGAGGCGGCGGGGACGGTCGTCGAGGTGGGCGCGGGCGTCGACGGGGGCATGATCGGTGCGCGGGTGATCGCGACGACCGATGGCACCGGCGCCTACGCCGAGCGGGTGGTGGCCGCGGCCGCCGCGACCGTCCGCGTCCCCGACGGGCTGTCGTTGCCGGACGCCGTCGCGGTGGCGGTGCCGGGTGCGGTCGCGTTGACCCTGCTGCGTGCCGCTGACCTGCGGGCGGTGAAGTGGTGCTCGTGGAAGCCGCCGCGACGGGAGTCGGCGCGTACCTGACCCAGTTGGCCGGGGAGTTCGGCGCGGCGCGCATCCTCGCCACCGCAGGGGCAGCTGACAAGCGCGACCGGGCGCGCTCGTTCGGCGCCGACGACGTGTTCGATCACGCCGACCCGGATTGGCCGAGCCGCGTGCGCGAAGTCCTTGGCGATGCGACCATCGACGTCGCGTTCGAGTCGATCGGCGGCGAGTCCGCGGCGCAGCTCCTGGATCTGATGACCCCGCTGGAGGGTCGAATGCTGTTCTACGGGTTGCTGAGTGGTCGGCCGGCGGCCATCGGGTCCACAGACCTGTTGCCGCGAGGGCTCACCCTCACCGGCTGCGGCGGGCCGGCCTGGCTGGGGCGGGTCGCGGCGGCCAGGGCCGAGATCCTCGAGCGTGCGGCCGCCGGAACCGTCACGCCCGTGGTCGACTCGATCCTTCTGCTCGGCGACGCCGCGCTGGCACACGAGAAGATCGAGAAGCGGGCCGCCACGGGGAAGATGATCCTGGCGCCGCGGTCAGGTGCGTCATCGTCTAACTGATGAGCGCCTTCGCGACCCCGCACACCGCCACCGACCACAGCACGCTGGTGAAGGTGCCGATGATGAACTGTTCGGACGCATGGGGTTCGCGCAGTTCCGGGTAGCGCGCCAGGCCCTTGACCGCGAGCACGATCGCGAGGCCCTCGGGCCAGCCGGCCAGGATCGCCACCGCGACGGCGCTGCGCTCGAGCACGCCGATGATCCGGCCGCCACGCAGCGGGCCCTCGCCTGCGACGCGAGGGGCGAGCGTGACCGTGTCGGGCGTCGGTCCCGCGTCTTCCTGGCGCTTGGCGATGCGAAATGCCGCGCGTACCAACGGCGCTCCACCGGTGGCCGCGGCCAGCACGGCGAGTACCAGGGTCGCGCCGAGCGCGAATCCCGTGACGGGCCGGGTCGCGGTGGCGGCGAGCGCGGCGCCGCCGAGGGCGAGCGTCGCGATGGTCGGGCTGATCCACAGCCGGATCCGGCCGCTCGCGAGCACCACGGGGGAGACCGCGGCGAGGCCGAGCAGGATCAGAGCGAGCGTGGTCATCGGGCCGCCTTCTGAAGAAGTCGCAGCGCGAGGGTGCGTCCGGCGCACTCCGCCTGCCACCCGGCCACGGCCAATCGTTGCGAGATGGCCTGCTTGCTGATGCCGAGCCGCTCCGCGGCCTCAGCCTGGGTGAGTCCCTCCCGCATCGCGGCCACCGCGTCCCTGCCCGGCTCGGACCGCCTCGAGACGAGCACCGACACCAGCATGAGGGCGGTTTCCGCATCGGCGGCTGAGGTGGCGTCGGGCCCGGTGACGGCGACCGAGCCGGGCAGGTTCTTGGCTCGGTCGACGGCGTCCCTGGCGGCCTCGAAGGCCTGCCCGCGTCCTGCCCTGGTACTGGCGGGCAGGGGGATCTCGACGGGGCCAACGCCGATCCCGACGCTCCAGTGCCCGCGTGCCGCCAATTCGAGTGCGAGGTCGACGACCACCTCGGCCCGCTCCGCCACCGCCTGTACCTCGTCGCCCGCGGTGCGCTCGAAGGGGCGCAGCAGCGGTGCGTCGGCGAATTCGCGCAGGATCGGATCGACGCGGTCGAGGTCGCGGCGGCTGCCACGCTGGTCGACCGTCATGACGAACATTCGTCAAGGCTAGGAACTGGATCCTATGAAGTCAAGGTTCATCGCTTGATTTACGTCGATCTAGCTTACGGCCTTGACCTCGGTGCTGTCGGTCCTGGTCGGCACGCCCATTCGGGCATCCAGGACCAGGCCGATGACGCCGATTACGATGCAGACCGCGGAAAAGGCGAGCAGTGCCGGGTTGGTGTCGCCACCGAGGGCGTTGCCGAGCACCACGACACCGATGGTGCCGGGCAGCACCCCGCCAGGGTGGCGAGCATGTAGGGCAGGAGCCGGACCGACGACACGCCGCTGCAGTAGTTGATGACCGAGAACGGAACCGCGGCGATCAGTCGCAGCGAACCCACGGCCAGCCAGCCCCGCCGTGCGAGCCGGTCGTCGATCGCCTGGATCGCCGGGTGCGTCATCCGCGAGGCGAACGCGTCGCGTCCGACGGCGCGCACGAGCAACAGGGCGAGCACGGCGCTGACGGTGGTCGCGGCGACGGCGATCAGGATTCCGGTCGCCGCCCCGAACAACACCCCGGCACTGAGCGTGAAGACGGTGCGGGGGACCGGGGCAACCGTGACGAGGGCGTGCACGGCGAAGAACACAAGCGGGAAAGCGGGGCCGACGGACCGCGCCCACTCCCGAACCTGCTCGATAGACGGATGCGGCAGGATCAGCGCGGCGACCAGCAGCGCCGCCGCGACCAGCAGCCCGGCGATCAGCTTCGGATCACGAAGGCGCCTGGTCACGTTCGCCAAGAGTACTCGGCGCGGGGCGGCGGCAGGTGACAGTCGCGACCCCGCACTCCCGGCCGTCGGCGTCGGTGCAGGTGACCCGGCTCACCACGACCCGGCGTCCGGCGCGAAGCACCTCGGCCTCGAAGACGACAGGGCGGTCGAGCGGCACGGTCCGGAAGAAGTTGATCCGCAGGGAACTGGTGTCCATGGCGCCCGCCGACCCGGCCGCGGCCGCGTTGCCCGCGAGGTCGTACGCGCAGGCCTGCACGCCGCCGTGCATCACACCGAGCGCGTTGGCGAGCGACCGGTTCGGCGGCACGGTCAGCCGCGCGCCGCGGTCGGTCCGTTCGAGGGTGCCGCCGATCGTCTCCAGCGGCGTCATCGTCGGCCCGGACCCGTCGGCGGGTGCGAGCGGGCGTTCGTCGCGGGATTGCTGGACGCCGTCGACGAAGTTGCCCCAGGCGGTGCCGGTGGCGACCAGTTCGCCTGCGGTGTCGAACACCCGAACCGAACTCATCGCGCCGTCCTCGCCGCGGGTCTCGAGCCTGCCCTCGGCGGTCAGCTGCGGCCCTGTCCATCCGGTCGGCCGGACGAAGTCGACGGACAGGTCGGCGCTGACCAGCCCGGCCCGGTCGCCGCGCCGCTCGTACATGGTGAAACCGAGGCAGTCGTCGAGCAGCACCCCGAGCGCAGCGGTCCTGCCGTGTGGCTCGGGCGCGCCCAGGTCCATCGTCATCCGGTTCACCGCGCCGTCGCGGGTGGCCGGACTGACCCGGAACAGGGCCTGTGGCGTCTTCCGCTCGGCGCCCGTCCGGACATTCGCAATGCTCATTGCGTGGAGGTTACCGAAGGGTAGGTGATCCAGGCGATAGTGGCCGAAAGGGTGCGGCTAGCATCACAGAAACAATGACTGTGTCCGAATATGGAGAGGAAGCAGACACCGTGTCACAAGCTCCTGTGTCACACGCTTCACAGGCCGAGGACGCTGCGCGCGACTACGCGAAGTGGCAGAAGGCTGTGGCCGCGGTGCTGGCGAAGGCCCGCAAGGTCGATGTGGCTGACATGCCCGCCGAACCCGAGCGGCTGCTCGACACCACCACCTACGACGGTGTGACCGTCGCGCCCCTGTACACCCGGCGCGACGAGACCCCCGAAACCACCCTCCCGGGTGTGTTCCCCTTCGTTCGAGGTCGCGACGCTCACCGTGACGTGAACCGCGGCTGGCTCGTCAGCGCCAGTTTCGGTGCGGGCGAAGCGGATCCGAAGGCGGCCAACCAGACGATCCTGGACGGGCTCGAGAACGGCATCAGCGCGATCTGGCTCAGCGCGGGCGGCACCGACCTGCCCGCCGCGACCGTCGCGCAGGCCCTGGACGGGGTGCTGCTCGACCTCGCGCCGCTGACCCTCGACGCGGGCGCCGAGACGGTCACCGCCGCGGAGGCAGTGCTCACCCTGCTGGACGAGCGCGCCGCCGCGGGCGACGGTGTCTCGGATCGCTCCGCGGTCACCGTCAGCTTCGGTGCCGCACCGCTGACCAGTGGCTTCTCCGGTCGCGGCGACATCGACCTGGCCACCGCGGTCGCGCTCGCGCAGACCGCGGCCGGTCGGGCCGAGACGGTCCGCGCCATCACCGTCGACGGCACCGCGTTCCACAACGCGGGCTCGAGCGACGCCGAGGAACTGGGCGCGGCCATCGCGGCCGGGCTGGAGTACCTGCGCGCGCTCACGGGCGCGGGCATCACGATCTCGGCCGCCCTCGGTCAGGTCGAGTTCCGGTTCTCCGCAACCGACGACCAGTTCCAGACCATCGCGAAGTTCCGCGCGGCGCGCCGGCTGTGGGCCCGCATCGCACAGGTCTGCGGCGCCTCCGAGTTCGGCGGTGCTCCGCAGCACGCCGTCACCTCGGCCGCGATGATGTCCCAGCGTGATCCGTGGGTGAACATGCTCCGTACCACTCTCGCCGCGTTCGGTGCCGGTGTCGGCGGTGCCGACGCGGTGACCGTGCTGCCCTTCGACGCGGCGGTGCCCGAGGGCACGCTGGAGACGTCGAAGTCGTTCGGTGCCCGCATCGCCCGCAACACCCAGCTGCTGCTGCTCGAGGAGTCCCACATCGGTCGGGTGCTCGATCCCGGCGCAGGCTCCTGGTATGTCGAGGACCTCACCGTGGCCATCGCGGCGAAGGCGTGGGAGTTCTTCCAGCAGATCGAGGCCGACGGTGGCTACGCGGCGGCGCTCGAGTCGGGCCTGATCGCCGACCGGGTCGCGGCCACCCGCACCGCCCGCGAGTCCGACATCGCCCACCGCAAGACCTCGTTGACCGGTGTCAACGAGTTCCCGAACCTCGACGAGAAGCCGCTGCCGGTCGATTCCGAGTCGCCGTTGGCCGATGTCGCCCGCTATGCGGCGGCCTTCGAGGCCCTGCGGGACCGCTCGGACCGGTACCTGGCGGACAACGGTTCCCGGCCGAAGGTGTTCCTCGCCGCGCTCGGCCCGGTGGCCGAGCACAACGGCCGCACCACCTTCGCCTCGAACCTGCTCGCGTCCGGCGGCATCGAGGCCGTGAACCCGGGCACCCTCGACCTCGCGACCGTGGCGGGCATCGTGCGCGAGGCGGACACCGCCGTGGCGGTGCTCTGCGGCACCGACAAGCGGTACGTCGCCGACGGTGTGCCTGCGGTGGACGCGCTGCGCGCGGCGGGCATCACCACGGTGCTGCTGGCCGGTCCGGAGAAGACCTTTGCCGAGGCGGAAGGCCAGGACCGTCCCGACGGATTCCTCACCGCCCGTATTGATGCGGTGTCGGCGCTGTCCGACCTGCTCGACACCTTGGGAGTGAAATGACCACCCGCGAGGTCAAGCACGTGATCGGCAGCTTTGCCGACGTGCCGCTGACGGACCCCGACTTCCCGGCCCCGCAGGCGCCGACCGCCGACGAGGCGACCGCTCACATCGCGGAGGCCGCGGCGGCGAATCACTACACCGCCGATCAGGTGGTCTGGTCGACCCCGAGGGCATCGACGTCAAGCCGGTCTACACCCAGGCCGATCGAGACGCGGCGCAGGCGCAGGGCTACCCGCTCGACAGCTTCCCCGGTGCGGCCCCGTTCCTGCGCGGGCCCTACCCGACGATGTACGTCAACCAGCCGTGGACCATCCGCCAGTACGCCGGATTCTCCACCGCCGCCGAGTCGAACGCCTTCTACCGGCGCAACCTCGCGTCCGGGCAGAAGGGTCTGTCCGTCGCCTTCGATCTGGCGACCCACCGCGGCTACGACTCCGACCACCCGCGCGTCCAGGGTGACGTCGGAATGGCCGGTGTGGCAATCGATTCCATCCTCGACATGCGTCAGCTCTTCGATGGCATCGACCTGTCCCAGGTGTCGGTGTCGATGACCATGAACGGCGCGGTGCTGCCGATCCTCGCGCTCTACGTCGCCGCGGCGGCCGAGCAGGGCGTCACGCCGGACAAGCTGGCCGGAACCATTCAGAACGACATTCTGAAAGAGTTCATGGTCCGCAACACCTACATCTACCCGCCCAAGCCGTCCATGCGGATCATCTCCGACATCTTCGCGTACACCAGTGCCGAGATGCCGAAGTACAACTCGATCTCCATCTCCGGCTATCACATTCAGGAAGCCGGGGCGACGGCCGACCTGGAGCTGGCCTACACGCTTGCCGACGGTGTCGAGTACATCCGTGCCGGGCTCGACGCGGGCATGGACATCGATGCCTTCGCGCCGCGACTGTCCTTCTTCTGGGCAATCGGCATGAACTTCTTCATGGAGGTCGCGAAGCTGCGGGCCGGCCGACTGCTGTGGGCCGAACTGGTGGCCAAGTTCGATCCCAAGAGCAGCAAGTCGCTCTCGCTCCGCACCCACTCGCAGACCTCGGGCTGGTCGCTCACCGCGCAGGACGTGTTCAACAACGTGCCGCGCACCTGCATCGAGGCGATGGCCGCGACCCAGGGGCACACCCAGTCGCTGCACACCAACGCGCTCGACGAGGCCATCGCGCTGCCGACCGACTTCTCGGCCCGCATCGCCCGCAACACCCAGCTGCTGCTGCAGCAGGAGTCGGGCACGACGCGGCCGATCGACCCGTGGGGCGGCTCGCACTATGTCGAGTGGCTGACCAACGAACTCGCGAACCGCGCCCGCGCGCACATCGCCGAGGTCGAGGCGGCAGGCGGCATGGCGCAGGCCATCGGCGAGGGCATCCCGAAGCTGCGCATCGAGGAGGCCGCCGCCCGCACCCAGGCCCGCATCGACTCCGGCCGGCAGCCGCTGGTCGGCGTCAACAAGTACGTGCCGGACGAGGCCGACAGCATCGAGGTGCTCAAGGTCGAGAACTCGAAGGTGCGCGCCGAGCAGCTCGCCAAGCTCGAGCGCTTGCGGGCGGAGCGGGACGAGGACGCGACGCAGGCCGCGCTCGCCGAGCTCACCAGGGCCGCCGCCTCCACCGAGGGCGGCATGGAGAACAACCTGCTGGCCCTCGCCGTCGTCGCGGCCCGCGCCATGGCGACGGTCGGCGAGATCTCAGACGCGCTGGAGAAGGTGTACGGGCGTCACCAGGCCGAGATCCGGACCATCAGTGGTGTGTACCGGGACGAGGCCGGAAAGGCGGAGAACATCGCCACCGCAACGGAACTCGTTGAGAAGTTCGCCGACTCGGAGGGCCGTCGCCCCCGCATCCTGGTCGCCAAGATGGGCCAGGACGGACACGACCGAGGCCAGAAGGTGATCGCCACGGCGTTCGCGGACCTCGGCTTCGACGTCGACGTGGGACCGCTGTTCCAGACCCCCGACGAGGTGGCCAACCAGGCCGCCGACGCCGACGTGCACGTGGTCGGTGTCTCCTCCCTGGCTGCCGGACACCTGACCCTGGTGCCCGCGCTCCGGGAGGCGCTCGCCGCGGTGGGACGGCCCGACATCATGGTCGTGGTCGGCGGCGTCATCCCGCCAGGCGATTTCGACGAGCTGTACCAGGCAGGCGCGGCCGCGATCTTCCCGCCGGGAACGGTGATCGCGGATGCGGCCACCGGCCTGCTGGAGAAGCTGGCCGCTCAGTTGGGGCACGATCTGAGTGCCAGCTGACAGGCCCGCCCTCGATCTGACGGCCCTCGGCGACGCCGTGCTCGCGAACAAGCGCGCACAGCTCGCGAAGGCCATCACCCTGGTCGAATCGACCAGGGCGGACCACCGGGAGCAGGCGCAGCAGCTGCTGCTGCGCCTGCTCCCGCACGCGGGCGGCGCGATCCGCGTCGGCATCACCGGCGTCCCAGGGGTGGGCAAGTCGACCACCATCGAGGCGCTCGGCATGCACCTGCTCGAGCTCGGTCACAAGGTGGCGGTGCTGGCGGTCGACCCGTCCTCGACCCGCACCGGCGGTTCGATCCTGGGCGACAAGACCCGGATGCAGAACCTGTCGGTGGAGCCGAACGCCTACATCCGGCCGTCCCCGACCTCCGGCACGCTCGGCGGCGTGGCCAAGGCGACCCGCGAGACGATCGTGCTGCTCGAGGCCGCCGGGTACGACGTGATCCTGGTCGAGACCGTCGGCGTCGGCCAGTCCGAGGTGACCGTGGCGAACATGGTCGACACCTTCACCTTCCTCACGCTCGCCAGGACCGGCGACCAGCTCCAGGGCATCAAGAAGGGCGTGCTGGAGCTGGCCGACATCGTCACGGTGAACAAGGCGGACGGCAAGCACGCGATCGAGGCGAAGGCCGCGGCGCGCGAGCTTGCCGGGGCGCTGCGGTTGATCTACCCGCACGACGCGCTCTGGAAGCCGCCGGTGCTGACCATGAGCGCGCTGGAGAACGATGGCGTGGACAAGTTCTGGGACACCGTGCTCCGGCACCGCAAGGTGCTCGGCGACGCGGGGGAGCTCGAGGCCAAGCGGCACCAGCAGCAGGTGGACTGGACCTGGTCGATGGTGCACGACCAGCTGTTGCGCCGGCTCGAGACCGCCCCGGAGGTCAAGGCGATCCGGCACGACGTCGAGCAGCAGGTGCGGGAGGGCTCGCTGACGGCGGCGCTGGCCGCGCACCAGATCCTGGACGCGTTCGACAGGTAGGCGCTTCGCGCCCGTGCGTGGTTAACGAGTCTCTGGACTCGTGAACCGCGCACGGGCGGCGAAGCCGCCCACGCGCTCGATGAGGTGGTCGAAGAACGCGGCCGGGTCGGTGCTGACGGCGATGTCCGCGTTCGGCTCGCGACCCCACATGCCGGCCCAGTCGGCGACGGTGGTGCCGCGGGTGAGGGTGCCCTCGAGTTCGACGTCGACGGTCGCCGGGCGGGTGACGGCCAGGTCGGGATCCAGCGCGAGGGCCGCGGCGAACGGGTCGTGCATGTGCGCGAGGAAGCCCTGGCCGTGGTCGCGGTGGAACTCGAGGTAGAACCGCACCGCATCCGACAGGTGCCGCACGATGGGATTGGACGTGCGCGAGCGGGTTCCGGGCGGGTCCTGTTCGGTGATGAGCTCGGCGGGTTCGCTCCCGGCCACCTGGGCGAGCAGGCGGAGATGCTCCGGTCGCATCTCGATCGTTTCGGTGACGTCGAGGGGGCAGATCAGCGGCCGGCGGTCGGCGGGGACCACCGAGAAGGCCGCGAAGACCTCTTGCGCGGCCTCCGGGTCGACGAAGATGTTCCACTCGCAGGTCGGGGTGGTGTTCCCTGGATGGTTGAACACCCCGCCCATCACGACGAGACGCTTGAGCAGATGGGGGAGCTCGGGCTCGAGCCGCAGCGCAAGGGCGAGGTTGGTGAGCGGCCCGGTGACCAGCCCGGTCACCGTGCCAGGGCGCTCGCGCGCGATCTCGACCCAGGCGCGGGCCGAGCTGCGATCCGACGGCCCGCGGGGCGAGTGCGGCAGCTCCGCGTACCCGATGCCCTGTGGCCCGTGGGTGTCCTCGGTGGTCCGCAGCGGGATTCGCAGCGGTGTGGGTGAGCCGACGGTGACCTCGATGTCGGTCCGACCGCACAGGTCCAGCCATGCCAGGTTGTTCGCGGCGACCTGTGCGACGGGCACGTTGCCGCCGGTGCTGGCGATCGCGAGGATCTCCGCCTCGGGGCTTGCGAGCAGGTAGAGCAGCGCCAGCGAGTCGTCGATGCCGGTGTCGACGTCGACGATCAAGGGAACGGTGGAAGGCACGGTCATCTCAGGCCCCCACGACGGCGGAGGGCCTGTGGTGCACGGGGAAGTTCACCGAGCGCGCGATGAAGCACTTCTCGTGCGCGGCCGAATGCAACTCCGTCAGTTTCGGGAGCATGTCGGCCGCCGTCACCGTGACCTCCGGCCGCAGCACGACCTCCGCGAACTGTCCTGCCCCGCTTGGCTCCTCGGTCATCGTCCCGGTCGGGCGGTCGAGGTAGTCGGTCACCACGACGCCCGCGAGGGCGGCGAGGTTCAGGAACCAGAGCATGTGGCACTGCGACAGGGCGGCGACCAGCAGTTCCTCCGGGTTCCACCGCGTCGGGTCGCCCCGGAACGCGGGATCCGAGCTGCCCGACAGGTCCGGCTTGCCGTCCGCGGTCACCAGATGCTCGCGGCCGTAGGCGCGCGGGTCGGTCGTGCCCGTGCCGTGGTTGCCGGTCCAGGTGACGGTCAGTTCGTAGTGGTGCTCGCGCACGGGGCGGATCCTCTCGGAGCGGTGGTCGGCTGGTCCGGTACTTCGCTGGTCCGGTCAGATCCAGTGCGGCGCATCCACGCCCCAGTCGTGGGCCGGATACGGATACTGGTCGTACTCGGCGAGCGGCGGCCGGGCCGCGGTCGTCGCGCCGTGGGTGACCACGGTCGACGGGCCGGGAAGCCGTGGCGTCGGGGGTGTTTCGATCCGGCCGGGAGCCTCGAGTAGCCAGTGGGCGGTGCGGGCCAGGGCCACCGAGACGGTCCAGCCGATGCCGTCCCCGGTGCGCATCGCGAGCGCATCGATGACCCCGGCCGCGAGCAGGTACCCGCTGCCGTGGTCGAGCGCCTGCACCGGCAGCGCGCCCGGATGGTCGTCGCCCTCGATCAGCGCGATCCCGGTGGCGGCCTGGACTATCGAGTCGAAGCCGCGGCGGTCCGCCCACGGTCCCTCCGATCCCCAGGCGCTGACGCTTCCGCGGATCAGCCCTGGCCGGTCCTCGTCGAGCCCGAACCGGTCGAGGGCGCCGGGGCGGTACCCGGTGAGCAGGACGTCCGCGGTGTCCAGCAGGTCGCGCATGACGGCCGCGCCCTCCGTGCTGCCGAGATCCAGCAGCGCGGACCGTTTCCCCTGCCCGGTGTCCCGGTGTTGCCAGTCGATCTCGTGCAGGTGCGGGGGGTCGACCCGCAGCACCTGGGCGCCGAGCAGCGCCAGCGCGCGGCCGGCGACGGGCCCGGCCAGCACCCTGGTGAGGTCGAGAACCCGGACCCCGGCCAGCGGGCGGTGTGGATCGGTGGGCGGAGCGCCGCGGTCGCCCGCGGTGTCCGCGGCATCGGAGGTCATCCGGACCAGCGGGCCGTCGCCGGCCTGTGGGCCCGCGCGCCATTCCGCCTCGGTGCGCACGGCGGCCGCGATGGCACCCGCCTCGGCCGCGCGGTCCTCGACCTCGTGTTTCGCGAGTTCGCCGATCCGTGCGGAGACCAGGCCCGGGTCGGCGTCGTCCGGAAGGTCAAGGGCGCGCAACAGTCTCGCGTGGTGATGCGGGTAGTTCGCGTGGGTGCGGACCCAACCGTCGGCGGCGGCGAAGAACCCCGACAGCGGGGCGAACCCGGAGACGGGCGCGCCGTCGATCCGCATCGCCTTGTCTCCCGCGAACGAGGCCGCGATCCGCTCGGGGTCCAGCGTGCGGTCCTGCGGGGGCAGGCCGCCCGCGAGGAGCAACCGGTTCACCGCCGAGACGAGGGCGGCGACCGAGCCGAAGGCGAGCGCGGGCACCGGCAACCGGGCGGTGAGGTAACCGGTGTCGGGTGCGCAGTCGATCGTGGCGGTCCCCGCGGGCAGCAGGCGGCACTCGCGTTCGTAGTCGCGCCGAAGGTCGTCCGCAGGCCCCATGGGGCAACGGTACCGAAGACTACGATGGCGCGATGATCCGCGCAGCCGCAGCAACTCTGAGTCGACCGGCCCTCGCTGCGCTCGGCGGTTTCGCCGCGGTGTCCGCCGTGCACCTGATCGCGCAGCTCGCCGGCGCCGACGGGATCGCCAACGTGAGCCAGTGGTTCCTGATGCCGCTGCTGGCGCTCGTCCTGCTGCTGGCGGCGCCTGCTCCGCGGCAGAGGTCGGTCACGCTGACGCTGATCGCCCTCGGATTCTCCTGGCTCGGCGACACGGCGCCCGACCTGACCGGCGGCGACGCGGCGTTCCTGGTGATGATCGGGTTCTTCCTGCTCGCCCAGCTCGCCTACATCGCCGCATTCTGGCCGTACCGCGGCGCGGTGCGCCGATCGGCGGTGCTCGGCTACGCCGTGGCGGTGGCGGGCCTGTTCGCGGCGTGTGCGTCCGGCGCGGGCGCGCTGCTGGTCCCCGCGCTGATCTACGGGGTCTGTCTCGGCGCCATGGCCGCGCTGTCCACCGGTGTGGGGGCCGTCGCGGCGGTCGGCGGCGCGCTGTTCCTCGTCTCGGACTCGATGATCGCCCTCGGCGCCTTCGCGGACTGGTTCGACCCGCCCGCGTCCGGCCTCCTGATCATGTCGACCTACATCGCCGGGCAGCTGCTCCTCACGGCGGGCGTGCTGGCGGCCGCACGCGCGACCGCGAGCACTCCCGTCGTGACTAGTTCCGCCGGGCGCTGATCTCGATGCCCGCGGTGCGCAACCGGTCCACGAGCGCGTCGCCGATCGCCGTCGCGGGCGTCAGCACGCCCGCCGCGTCGGGCAGTGCATCCCTGTCGAGCGCGAGGGCGAGCGCCGATTCGCCGAGCATCACCGCGGTCGCGGCGTAGCCCGGGTCACCCTTCGCCCGCACCCGGGCGACGTAGCGGGCGCCGGTGCTGGTGGTGGTGTACGTGTCGGTCGTGAAATGGCCTGCGGCCCGGGCCTTCTCGCTCGGTCCCTCGCCGGGCTTGGGGAGCACCCGGTCGAGGACGTACCGGGTGGGGCCGAAGGCGAGGCCGGCCATCAGTGCGCCGAGGCCGGCGGACACCCCCGCCGCGAAGACGGGCGAGAGCACCGACTGCCCGACGCTCATCACCTCGCGGTACCGGAACGCGCGGCCGTACTCCCACTTGCGCAGCGCATTGCTCCGGCGCACGACCCTGGTGTTGGTCGAGCCCATCACGAACGGCGCGGTGCGGCCGCCGAGGCCGGGCGCGATGTCCGCTCCCTTCAGCATCTCGACGTCGGACTGGCGGCCGAGGTCGGGCTCGGCGGTGAGGTCCGGGCTCAGCGAGTACGGGTTCACCGCGATGCGGCGCGCGGACTTGTCGGCCTTGACGGTGTCGACGAGGTTGCGCATCGAGTCGATGGTGCCGCCGCTGACGCCGCCACGCAGCGAGCTGACGACCATCGTGGTGTCGGTGAGGTCGCCCTCGCCGTCGGCCGCGACCTGCTTGTGCAGGACGTGCACTCCGATGTCGGAGGGGATGGAGTCGAACCCGCAGGAATGCACGATCCGGGCCCCGGAGGCCACCGCGACATCGTGGTACCTGTCGATGCTCTCGCGGCCGAACAGCACCTCGCCGCTCAGATCGACGTAGTCGGTGCCCGCCTCGGCGCAGGCCCTGACCAGGTCGATGCCGTACTTGGCGTACGGGCCGACGGTGGTGATCACGACGTGGGCGGACTCGGCGAGCGCGGTCAGGGAGGCGGGATCGTCCGCGTTCGCGACGATGATCGGCCACTGCGCCGCGGCGGGGCCGAGTTCGGCCCGCACCGTCTCCAGCTTGGCCGCGGATCGCCCGGCGAGACCGATCCGCGCGCCGCGCGGGGCGCTCCTGGCCAGGTACTGCGCGGTGAGCTTGCCGACGAATCCGGTGGCGCCGTAGACGACGATGTCGAGATCGCGAGTGCGGGTCATGCATCAGAACCCTACGCGGATCACCGCGTTCGCGGCCGCCCCGCTACCAGCTCCACGTGTGCACCGGCTCGCCCGAGTGCATCCGTTCCAGGTACTCGCACAGCATGGACCTCAGGGCGCTGTCGCGCGACTGACCGGCACGTTCCCGCGCGGCCACGCACTCGCGCTGCCACACCGATCCGCTCCTGGCCGCGCGAGCGCGGCCCTCGATCACGCCCAGGTACTTGTCGCGGAGGCCGGCGTCGACCCCCAATTCCTCGAGTCCCGCGTCCGCCATCGGCAGCAGTGTGCGCTGCACCAGGTCTTGCGGACTCACCGCGCCGTTCCCCGGCCACTGCATCACGGAGTCGAATCCGTTCCTCGCGCCGACCCGAAGGTTCTCCTCCGCGGCGGCGAACGGCATCTGGGTCCACAGCGGTCGGTCGGAGCGGGCGAGCGAGCGAAGCGTGCCGTAGTAGAACGCGGCATCGGCGAGGGTGTCGACGATGGTCGGGCCAGCGGGCAGCACGCGGTTCTCCAGGCGCAGCGGCATCCGGGCGTCGGTGGGGTCGTAGACCGGTCGATTCCACCGGTAGATGGTTCCGTTGTGCATCGTGAGCTCGGCGAGTTCGGGGGTGCCGCCGCCCGCGACCACCGCGACGGGGTCCTCGGGCGTGCACGCCGGCAGGAGCGCGGGGAAGTAGCGCGAGTTCTCCTCGAACAGGTCGAAGATCGACGTTATCCAGCGCTCACCGAACCACACCCGCGGGCGGACGCCCTGATTCCTGAGCTCCGGTGGCCGGGAGTCGATGGCCTGCTCGAACAACGGGATCCGGGTTTCGTTCCAGAGCGCGCGCCCGGCGAAGAACGGCGAGTTGGCGGCGAGCACCACCTGGATCCCGACCAGGATCTGGGCGGCGTTCCAGTGCGCGGCATAGGTGGCGGGGGAGACCTGCAGATGCAGTTGGACCGAGGTGCACGCGGCCTCCGGGAGGATGGTGTGGGCGACGGTGGTCAGGCGTTCGGCGCTGGAGCGGCCTGGCAGCGGCACCCCCGCGATGCTCAGCTCGAAGTCCTCGCCCCTCGCGGCGAGGATCTGCTGCTCCAGGACGGTGTACCTGGTGTCGGCCGACATCCACTTTTGCTCGAAATGACCCTCACGCAGGGTGGGCAGGATGCCGATCATCGCGAGCCGGCCGCCGGACTCGCGGGCGCGGGCATCCGCGAGGTCGAGCGAGGCACGCAGGTCGTCCTCGAGTGCGGCGAGATTCGCGCCCGCCAGGGGCCTCGGCTCGACATTGATCTCGATGTTGAACTGTGCGAGCTCGGACTGATACTTCGGGCCCGCGAGGTCGGCGAGCACCGCGGCGTTCACCATGGCGGGGTCGCAGTTCTCGTCGACCAGGTTCAGCTCGATCTCCATGCCCATCTTCGGGCTGGGGATCTCGGCGTCGGCGTTCTCGAGGAGGGTGGCCAGGGCATCGAGACAGGCCTGCACCTTCTCGCGGAAGTCCTGCCGGTCCCGGCGCGAGAACTTCAGCCGTGTCACCTCGTGGCCCATGGGTACTCCTCGGCCGGTGCTGACGTCCCGGACTCAGTATCCCCGCTTTGGGCCCCGCGTCGTAGCGGCGCGCTGGGCGTAGCGACTGCTTGCAGGTCGCTCGAAAGTGGCTGCCGTCACCAGGGGGACGGCTTGTAGTCCTTGAGGAAGCAGCCGTACAGGTCGACGCCCTGTTCGCCCTGCACGATCGGGTCGTACACCCGGGCCGCGCCGTCGACCAGGTCGAGCGGGGCGTGGAAGCCCTCGTCGGCGAGGCGGACCTTGGTGTAGTGCGGGCGTTCGTCGGTGATCCAACCGGTGTCGACGGCGGTCATCAGGATGCCGTCCTCATCGAGCATCTCCTTGGCGCTGGTGCGGGTCAGCATGTTCAGCGCTGCCTTGGCCATGTTGGTGTGCGGATGCCCGGCACCCTTGTACGCGCGGCTGAACTGGCCCTCCATCGCGGAGACGTTGACCACGTACTTGCGGCGTGCGGCCGCGGCGGCCATCGCGGGGCGCAGCCGGGACACCAGGATGAACGGCGCCACCGAGTTGCACAGCTGCACCTCGAGCAGCTCGATCGGATCGACCTCCGCGACGGTCTGGACCCAGCTGTTGGTGTGCGCGAGGTCGGGCACCAGGCCGCCCGCGTCGATCGCGATGCCCTGCTCGATGCGTTCGAGGGAGGCGGAACCGGCAACCAGCGCGAGCTCGCTGACCTGGTGGATCACCGACTCCGGCGTCGGCAGCGAACTGGCAAGCGAGGCCGGGTGCGCGTCGCTGGTCTTGCCGAAGGTCAGCACGTCCGGCAGTTCGCCTGCGGGCAGCGGGCCGGACTCGGCCTCCGCGAGCGCGGAGTAGGCGCCGGGGGAGCGTCGGACGGTCTGAGCCGCGTTGTTGATGAGGATGTCCAACGGACCCTGCTCGGCCACCGAGTCGGCGAGCGAGACGACCTGCGCGGGATCGCGCAGGTCGATGCCGACCACCCGCAGCCGGTGGATCCAGTCGCCGCTGTCCTCCATCGCCTTGAAGCGGCGGATCGCGTCGTTGGGGAAGCGGGTGGTGATGGTGAGGTGGGCGCCGTCGCGCAGCAGCCGCAGCGCGATGTACATGCCGATCTTGGCCCGGCCGCCGGTGAGCAGCGCCCGCCTGCCGGTCAGGTCCGTGCTGGCGTCGCGCTTGGCGTGGCTGCTGGCCGCGCACTCGGGGCAGAGCTGGTGGTAGAACGCGTCGACGACCGTGTAGCGCTGCTTGCAGATGTAGCAGGGCCGCGGGCGGATCAGGGTGCCCGCGCTCGCGCCCGGGGCGTTCGAGGTGAGCAGCACGCCCGCGGTCTCGTCGTCGATGCGCTCGGGCGAACCGGTGGCGGTCGAGGCCACGACCTGGCGGTCGGCCTCGGAGACGGCGTCGCGCGCCTCCACCCGTCGGCGCCGCTTGAGCTGCTTGAACATCTTGCCGCTGGCCCGCTGGAGGACCATCGAATCCGGGTGGTCGGCGTCGAGGCTGCCGGCCTCGGACAGCACGCGCAGGCAGATCTCCAGGTCGGCGGGATCGATGCCCGTCATTGGTTGTGCCATCGGTAGGTCGCTCAGTTCTGATCTCGAAGTGCCGGTCGACGTCGGATTCTACCGAGTCCGGGGATGCGCCGAGACCATCGCAGTTTCCGCCGATACAGGTGGTGACATCGCTCACAAGCCCGAGGAGGATTTCGGTATCGGGGGATTCGTCGGCAGTCGATGCCGATCACCGAAAGGCCGAGATCATGAATGAGATGAATGGTTCCACGGATCCGCCCCGGTTCCCGATGGCAGTGACCGACGACATGGCCAGTCCGAACTCGCTGCTGCACGTCGAGTCGGTGGTACCCGTCGAGGCCCCGGTGCAGAAGGACGGACCGTTCCTGCCGGAACTGACGGAGGTCGATCTCCTCGTCCGCGCGGCGGACGCCCGTCGTGAGTTCAACGTCGGAGGTTCCGGTGTCACCGTCGCGGTGCTGGACACCGGATTACGCACCACACACGTGGATTTCGCCGGCCGGGTGGTGCCGGGGCGCAATTTCACCCGCGACAACGGCGGCGACCCCGCGGATGTCTCGGACGGTCACGGCCATGGCACGAACGTGGCGGGAATCGTGTGCGCGGCGCGGATCCACACCGGCATCGCCCCGAACGCACGCATCGTCCCGGTCAAGGTCCTGGACGACAGCGGAGGCGGGAGCTTCACGGACATTCGAGACGGACTGGACTGGGTGCTCGAGCGGCGGTCGTCGCTGGGCATCTCGGCCGTCTGCATGGCGCTCGGCGCCTCGGACAACAGGACGACCGACACCGACATGCCGGGCGACGGCATCGGCGCCCTGCTCCAGGAACTGACCGACGAGGGCGTCTGCTGTTGTGTGTCGGCGGGTAACGACTACTACGCGCACGGCGGCTTGCAGGGGATGAGCTATCCGGCGATCTTCCGGCAGACGATCAGTGTCGGGTCGGTCTACGACGCCGACGAGGGCAGCTTCCGCTACCGGGATGGGGCGAAGGCGTTCGAGACGGCGGCCGACCGCATGACGCCGTTCTCGCAGCGGCTGCACCGCAAGATCGGCGGGCCGTGCGCGACGGACATCTTCGCGCCGGGGTCGCCGGTGACATCGGCCGGCATCCTCAACGACACCGGCGAGTCGCTCCAGTTCGGGACGAGCCAGGCGACACCGATCGCGACCGGCGTGGTCCTGCTGTTGCAGTCCTTCTACCTGCGGACCAGGGGCGAACTGCCCTCGGTCGCCGACGTGAAGCGGTGGCTGGTTCGCGGCGCCACCGTCATCTACGACGGCGACGACGAGCACGACAACGTCGGGCACACCGGGCTGTCCTTCCCGAGGGTCAGCGCGGTCGGTTCGCTGCTCGCCTGTGCGAAGGACCTGGCGATGCGCGAACTGACGGCCGCCGAGCACGCCAGGGCGGAGGCGGCCACGGGCCGACGATGATGTCGGACAAGATAATTCGGAGAAACGAAAAAGGCCCCGGATCGTGATCCGGGGCCTTGCTCGTCTGTCTCAACTCAGAGTGCGCGAGGGGGACTTGAACCCCCACGTCCATTAGTAGGACACTAGCACCTCAAGCTAGCGCGTCTGCCATTCCGCCACTCGCGCATGCACACCTTGTTGTTTGCCCGCCGTGTTCTGCGTGCTGGGAAAGATTAGCTGATGCAGCGCCCCACACCAAAATCAGCGCGTCTGCGCTGCTAGGAGGGGGTGCTCGGTGGTAGGAAAGTGGGGTGTCAGACATCAAGATCAACTCCGATCGCGGCCGCGCCGAGGCCGAAGTCGTCGAACTGGTCAGCGCGCTGATCCGATTCGACACCTCCAACACCGGTGAGCTCGCCACCACCAAGGGGGAGCGCGAGTGTGCCCAGTGGGTGGCCGCCCGGCTCGAGGAGGTGGGCTACGAGACCGAGTACGTCGAATCCGGCGCGCCCGGCCGCGGGAACGTCTTCGCCAGGCTGCGGGGCGCCGACCCGTCCCGTGGCGCGCTGCTGATCCACGGTCACCTCGACGTCGTGCCCGCCGAGCCCGCGGACTGGAGCGTGCACCCGTTCTCCGGGGCGGTCGAGGACGGCTATGTCTGGGGCCGCGGGGCGATCGACATGAAGGACATGGTCGGGATGACCCTCGCGCTGGCGCGCCAGTTCAAGGCGGAGGGCACCGTGCCGCCGCGGGATCTGGTGTTCGCGTTCCTCGCCGACGAGGAGGCGGGCGGCAAGTATGGGTCGCAGTGGCTGGTCGAACATCGCCCGGACCTGTTCGACGGGGTCACCGAGGCGGTCGGTGAGGTCGGTGGCTTCTCGCTGAGCGTGCCGCGCCCCGATGGCAGTGAGGCCCGGCTGTACCTGGTGGAGACGGCGGAGAAGGGGCTTGGCTGGATGCGGCTGACGGCCAAGGCCCGCGCCGGTCATGGGTCCTTCCTGCACGAGGACAACGCCGTCACGATCCTGGCCGAGGCGGTCGCGCGGCTGGGCAGGCACACCTTCCCGCTGGTGGTGCCCGACTCGGTCGCCGAGTTCCTCGGCGCGGTGAGCGCGGAGACGGGGGTCGAGTTCGACCCGACCTCACCGGACATCGACGGCACGCTCGAGAAGCTCGGGACGATCTCGCGGATCATCGGGGCGACGCTGCGTGACACCGCGAACCCGACCATGCTCAGCGCCGGGTACAAGGCGAACGTGATCCCGCAGACCGCCGAGGCCGTGGTCGACTGCCGCGTGCTCCCCGGCAGGCAGGCCGCCTTCGAGCGGGAGGTGGACGAGCTGATCGGGCCGGACGTCACCCGCGAATGGATCACCAAGCTGGACTCCTACGAGACCACCTTCGACGGGCACCTGGTGGACGCGATGAACGCCGCGATCCTCGCACACGACGAGAACGGCAGGACGGTGCCGTACATGCTGTCCGGTGGCACGGACGCGAAGGCGTTCGCGAAGCTGGGGATCCGCTGCTTCGGGTTCGCGCCGCTGCAGTTGCCGCCGGAGCTCGACTTCACCGCCCTCTTCCACGGCGTCGACGAGCGGGTGCCCGTCGACGCGCTCGAGTTCGGTACCCGAGTTCTCGAGCATTTTCTCCATAATTGCTAGTGCCAGCAATCCTTCGAGTGATCGCTCCGGTTCCGCCCCTCACCCGCTGAAAGGTCTCACCATGGCTTCCTCGCACAATCCCTACGACGCGCTTCCCGAGCTCCCGTCGTTCACGCTGACCTCGACGGACATCGAGGACGGCCAGGTCCTGGCCAACGCCCAGGTGAGCGGGATCTTCGGGGCCGGCGGCCAGGACATCTCCCCGCAGCTGTCGTGGTCTGGGTTCCCCGCGGAGACGAAGAGCTTCGCGGTCACGGTGTTCGATCCGGACGCCCCCACCGCCTCCGGCTTCTGGCACTGGGCCGTCGCGAACATCCCGGTGACGGTGACGTCGCTGGCGTCCGGGGCCGGCACCGCCGACGGGTCCGGACTGCCCGAGGGCGCGGTGCAACTGCTCAACGACGGCGGCCTGTACGGGTACCTCGGTGCCGCGCCGCCGGCCGGGCACGGCCCGCACCGGTACATCGTCGCGGTGCACGCGGTCGGGGCGGAGAAGCTGGATGTGGACGCGACGGTCAGCCCGGCCCGCCTGGGATTCAACCTCTACAGTCACGCGATCGCGCGCGCAACGCTGACCGGGACATACGAGCAGTAGCAAACCGATCGGTGCGCGGGGCCCTCGAAGCGGTCGGTTGGGGCCCAGCGCATCGGTGAGGGAATTGGAGCGGGGAGCGAGCATGGAGATGCGGGTCTACGGGGAGCCGTACGAGACCGCCAAGGGCGCCACGATCATCACCGTCGCCCGGCTCGGCGGCCGCCGCTTCGGCCCGCGCGACGTCGCGGCGGTGCCCATCGGCGTGTTCGTCATCCACGACGGGAAGGCCTCCTGGACGACCGCCGTCGACGAGACCCGATTAGCGCTGATGGCCGTGTCCATCGGCCTGGCGTCGGCGGTCATAGCGACGCTGGCCGTTCTCCGCCGTCCGCCCTGGCCCGATCTTTCGCGACCCTGACGTCTGCCGGTCAGCCGCCGTGGCCGAGGGGTTGAACGCGACGCGGTACCAGTTGCCCGTAGCGGGATCCTGCGTGCACGGGACGATGACGATGGCGCGCGACGTCTGTTCGAGAAGCGCGACCTTGCTGCACAGATATTGGGCCGACTCGCCGGAAAACTCCGACCGGTAGAGCGGTCCGAACTCCGATGGCCGCGCGCTCGCGGTTGCGGTGCCGAGCGTGGCCCCGAGGAAGACGGGTGCCGCCAGCAGTCCGAGAATCGTTGTGCGCGACTGGTCTGCCTCTTCTGCACGGGTGCTCCTCCGTTGACGTGACGAACGGTCCTGCTTGTTCCGTCGCCGGTGGATGCAGGAGTGTAACGGCGATTGCTTACGATCGACCCGAGGAGAAATTCGCGTACCTCGACCCCACGGTGTGCAGTTGATGCCCTCAATGCACGGCGTTTGTTCTGGCGCCGTATGCAGCGCGTTTTCGCGTAGGACCCACCTCGTGGCGTTCGTGATGAACTCACCGGCATGGCTGGTGATGTGATCGTGTAACCGTGTAACCGTGTCACCGCGGCGGACGGTCGGTGGCTGCCCGTGACGAGCCCGATGGTCCGGTCACCCACCCGGACAGGGTGATGGCCACGAGGTCGGGGTGAGGTGTCTCCGCGGCCGGCAGCGGGGCGATGCCGAGCCCGTGTCCTACGAGGACCCGTATCGTCTCGAACCCGCTGATCTCGAACGCAACGTGTGGCGTGAACCCTGCTCGGGCGCACCACGAGTCGAGGCGTTGCCGTAGCTGGTAAGGCGGCGGGCTGGCGATGAAGTGCTCTTTGGCGAGTGCTGCGAGGTCCACCTGGCTGCGTCTGGCCAGCGGGTGGGTACGGGCGACGTGGAGCAGGATGGTCGCCAACCCGGAGGCCGGAGAGAGGTGGACCGTGCGTGCCACCGCGAGCGCGCCGACCAACTGGGATATCGGCCAGAGTTCGAATCAACCCGGCCGCCGAGTCCTGCCATGGTTGTTTCAACCGTGCCATCTGGACTGATAGGTCACGGGGGTTCGCTATCGCGGCCCGTTGGGTATGAAGACCGCTGTAGAACCGCTCGCGGTTCAGTCAGAAACTGAGTAGTGGACCACTCGTGCGCTTTGGACGGGGGGAGCGAACTATTGATGTGTGAACCGTCCTGGGTATCGTGCCGCTCCTACTGCAGCCGAAGCACGGGTAGCGGGATCCGAAACGAAAGGGAGTCATTCAATGATCAAAACCCACACGGTCGTCGCGGGAGATACCCTGTCGGCGATTGCGAAACGATTCTATGGGCAGGCGGCGCTTTTCGATCTTATCGCCGCCGCCAGCGGGGTTCGCGATCCCGATTTGATACAAATCGGGATGGTACTGATCATCCCCGAAGTGAGCCGCAAGCACACGGTGGTGGACGGCGAAACTCTGTCTGGCTTGGCGGGGCATTTCTATCACCCGCAGAATTCTCACCTGTTCCCGTTGATCGCCGCGGCGAACGGAATTAGCGATCCCGACGAAATCCAAACCGGCCAGGTACTGATCATCCCCGGCATTGTGTACAAGGTCGTTTCCGGCGACACCCTATCCAAGCTCGCCAAGCGCTTCTACGGTGACGAGACTCTGTTCCCGCTGATCGCCGACGCGAACGAGATCGCGAACCCCGACGTTATTCGCGTCGGCCAAGAACTGATCATTCCCCGACGAGCTAGGAGATAGGCATGGCAGCCGAATATCATACGGTCGTCGCAGGCGAGACCCTGTCGGGGATCGTCAAGAAAAGTACGGCGATCTGAAATTCCTCCAGAAGATTGTCGACATCAACGACATCGCGGACCCGAACCTAATCTTCGTCGACCAGGAGATCATGCTCCCCCGCGGTCCAACCTCAGCTGACCGCGGGCCACACCGGATGTCAATTCGGGCACTCCTGACGTTCTCGTGGGTCAATTCCGGCGCCCCGGCAGCGTCGGATGGGAACCGATGCGACCTGCGGGTACACGACGAGACACGCCGTGTGACATGAGGGACGGATGTGCCCTGTGGGGCTTGGATGGGAGCGACGCGGGTGGGGTCGTCGGAGAACTCCCGCGGTGCTTTCGGGTGATGGTGCGGGCGTTGCCGGCCGATGTGCGGGCGCGGGTGCCGCGGAGCGGGCCAATCACGAGGGTTCGGCGGCCACAGCGGAATCGGGTGAAGACGACCTGCCGGGTTGACGATGCCGAAGACCGTGGTCGAGCACGCAGGTTTTTGCACGGCGTACGGGGTGGAGTCCACCCGGGCGCCGCGGTGAGGCCACGGCACCCGGGCGCTCCGATGGGTGACCGGGAGGACGAGGTGTTCGTGAAGTCCGTGAATCCGCTGCCGCAGTACGATATCGGCGGCACCGACCTGGGCGTCCCGTTCCGTACGCCCACGGTCGTATCGGATTCGTCCTCGGCGACACGTTCGCCGGGGCCGCGCGACCGGGATCCGAGATGGGTGCTGGTAGGTCCGCACCGGGCGACGACGGCACGGATCAGGCCGGCCGGCCCCGGGCCAGCCCACCACGAACGCCTGCAGACGCGTCACCCCTGGGGACCCTCCGCAGGGAACGTGTGCGGGGACACCGCCGAGTAGGCGAGCCCGGTCGGCGCACGAGGCCACCGGCGCGAGGCGCAGGAAGCGGCAGCGATGGGACACCCCGGCAGACCGAGTCGGGCCACGCACGTTGTCCACCAACCTAGTTCATCCACCACACGAGGCACAGATGTCAAGGTTTCGGCAACCCAACCCGGACGGAGTGACTCCCCGGACGCGGCACACCGATGCCTGGTCCTCGTTGATGATTGTCCTGGCGCTTCTCGTCATCGGGCTGGTGTTGATCGCGGTGTATGCGTTCGCGACCTCGGGAACCCATCTCAGCTATGCATCGGTCGGGATGCTCGTCGCGGCGGCCGCGCTGGCAGCGGGCGCGCTGATCGGGTTCGTCCTCGGGGTGCCCAAGGCGGTGTCCTCCGGAGAAACTCGTCTGCGGGCATCCGATCGCGGCGCGGGAGACGCGGCGGCGGTGCAGGCAGCCGATGGTGGGGCGGGGCTGTTCCCGGCCGGGATGTGAGTTTCCTGCCCAGTTCGAATCTCGCGGAAATCAGTGATTGGTTGACGAAGCTTTTGCTCGGTGCCGGGCTGGTGGGGCTGACCAAGCTTGGTCCCCCCTCGGGTTTTTGGTGCAAACGGTCGCTTCCGGGCTCACGGAGCCCTCCCCGACCGGCACCGTCAGCGGGGCTGCGATGGTGGTGGCGGGTGCCATCCTGTGCTTTTATCTTGTGCTCGGGGTCCTCGTCGGGTATATCGTCACCTCGTTGGGATACACCGGGCGACTCAACCGCGGCAGTCGGTGACAACCACGAGGGGCCCGCTCCCGCAACCCCTGCTAGCGCAGTTGGAACCCGCTGAGTTTTGTTGCTGACATCGCCAGCAACCGCTAATCCGCCTTCGCGCAGCGACGTTGTGAACTCTTGCTGTTTGCGAGTGGCGCGCGCCATGAACTCATCGGCGTTTCACCATCTTTGATTCGACTCGGGTGGACAGTTCGAGGAAGTCCGATCGAATGGCTGCCGCTTGCCAACACCGTGGTTGGCTCGCCCACCACTGTCATCCCGGCTCAGGTCGCGATCCCGCAATCGGATTGGGTGTATATCCGTTCGATTGTTCCCACCTTGTCGGAATCGGGGACGTACTCTGCGACTCGATCCGCGCAATCGACTCTCGGGTCACGCAGGTTGTAGCCGATCTGTTCGGTGATTCGATCGGGGAACCGGTGGCCGGAATGGTCCACGAGAAATAGTCAAGTCCTGTGGATCGAGGGTCGTCAGGCGACGTCGGACGTTGCTGTGTGCCGGGGTCGATACCCTGCCGCGGCGTGTGCAGTGACCGCGATGATCGTTCTGTGCCCGCGTAGTCCCCTACAACGGCTCGAACCCTGCGCTACGCGGGTGCGCGGATCAGAGGAGTCGGGAGGTCAGCACGGGTTGCTCATTCGCTGCGGTGAGGGGGACAAGTTCGGACACGGAGTCGGAGGCGGCGCCGACATAGGCCGTCATCGGCGCGGCAGTGCTCCGGCCGATCCGGCATGCCACTGCCGTCGCCTTGATGGAGATGTAGTCGATCTGCGACCCGTAGGCGACGGGTTTGCCCAGGATGGTCACGTCTCCCACGACGAATCCCTTGTCCGCTGGGATCTCGTAGACGGCCCGCACCGGATGTGTCTCGTCGCCGCGCAGGTAGGTCCAGTACGACTTGGGGTCGGAACCGTCTGGGGTTTTCCATCCGGCGACCGAAAGGTCGTGGAAGTTGAGGCCGACGGGGTTGGCGAGGGCTAGGTCCGCCTTCATCCGGGCCACCGAGTTGATCACGCCGCCGATGTGCGGGTCGCTGTTGCGTTGCGGGGCGCCGTAGGCGCCGCACTCGATCAGCTCCTGCTCCCCGGTCAGGACCCTGCCGTCGATCTGGCGGACGATGCTGGCCGCCGCGCACAGCTCGATCTCCGCGGCCAACGTGTTGGCGGCCTGAACCAGGTGCATGGCGCCGTTGGTGGTGTCGGTGTTCCAGCGGTTGCGCCGGATGTAGCGGCCGGCGGCGTCGAACAGATCTTCCTTCTCGACCTCGCCGCTGACGTGCTCGTGGTAGAGGGCCACCACGGTGGCGGGGTCGTCCTGGGCGAGAACGTCCAAGTACTCGGGTCCTTCGCAGGTGAAGGTCACCCGGGTCACCTTGCCTCCGGTGCGGGTCACGCTCCATTCGCAGTATTCGTCTGCAGGTCACGGGAGCCGTCCGCGGCGATCCATCGCTGGCGATCGGAGGTGGCCCGAATCATCACCTGCCGCGGAAAGCCGATCCAGCTCACGTCCTGGTGGATGGCGTCGGTGTCGGTCTTGGTCAGGTTATAGAACTGTGCCCGGGGCTGTCGTTGGCCTTCTCCTCGGGATTTCCCCCGGATCGCCCGGTCGGTGACATCGGCGAGGAAGTTGCTCCAGTGCTTGCGTCCGGTGGGGCTGAGGTCCGTGACGTTGCCGGGAGGGTTGAAGACGTCGAGGGTCATCGGATTATCCTTCGTCGAGGGTCATTTGGGGCGAACTGTTCCGTCGGGCTGCATTTCGAGCAGCGCGGCGTCGGCGGGGATGCTGGTGTGGGGGAGGGTGAGGGTGACCTCGGCGAGCTTGGTGGCACGGAATTCGCGTCGCCGGGGCTCGGCCAGTCGGACGTAGTCGTCGACCCGGTCGGGTTGGGTGGCCAGCCGGTGCACGACGGTCATGTACATCTCGATCCGGGAGGCGAATTCGTCGCGCCACGCGATCTCGTGCAGCGTCCAGTTGGCGGCGAACTCGTGTTCGGGCGAGTTCGCAGGCAGGTCCCTCGCCGCGGCGACAATGGCGTCGGCGATGACGTCGGACAGGCCGCCGTCGGCAGCGGGGGTGGTGGCTGTGGTGGTGGGGCAGTGCTCGAGGAGGGCGGCGCGGCGCGGGCTGTATAAGGGGTTGGCAAAATCCATCATCAGCACGCAGGCGGCGAATCGTGGGGTGATGAGGTTGCCGGTAGTCAGTTGCACGATGAGGTCGAGGTCCTCGAAGGCGGGCTCGGGGACCGCGAAGGAGAAGAAGCTATCGCCCTCATGCACGAAATCACCCTCCACGAGCGCAAAGTCGTACCTGTCGACGCATCGCAGGTAGTGCTTGCCTGCCATCTCAGGCAGCACGAACTCGGCGGGGATCTCCAGGAGGTCGAGAAGGGCTTCGCTGTTGAGCCAGAACGTCAGCGGCGGTGCGAACAGCTCGGCCGGCCGCAGGCGCCGGTACTCGACCGGGCTGGTGGCCAGGTTCACGGTGGTTGTGGTGCACAGCAGCTGCCGGATCAACCAGTCAGGGTGCTCGATAGTGCCGGACCGGGTCTCGGCCGCCAGCCGGGCCTCGGTCCAGCGGGCCACCGCCGACCGCACCGTCAGTTCGAGATCCTCGGCGCCGGTCAGCGGCGGCGTCCGGTACAGAGGGTGGTTGCGTAGCGGATCGTCCTGCGTCAGCAGCAGGGCGGAGTTCTGCGACATCGACAGAGCCCATGGAACTCGGTCCATCGTAGGCGCGGTGCACGTCGGGGTCATGGGCTTTACCGAACATTTGTCCCCAATTCTCGGCGTGCTTCGGATGTCCGACTCCCGGAGCGGATTCAGCCCAAGCAGTCGGGGTTCTGGGGGCAGGCGTTGGGGGTCTGAAATCGAGTAGTCCGATACTCGTGCCGGGATCGACACCCGAGACGCACCCTTATGGGTGGAACTGCGCGGCGACGTCTCGCCCCACGAGCGCCGGCTGTGCCGCGCAGCGGCTCTCGAGAGGGAGAAGAACTGTGAATGCGGGCCCGATGGAAGGCTGTTCGATGCACAGGGCATCGTCGCCGGTCGTACGGTGCGCCCCCGATTCTCGTCACGCCCGAAAGCCCCGGCCATGACGGACTCTGACCCACGGACACGTCGAATACATCAAGGTGGGATAGGTCGAGCACGTTGGGGTTCATCCCGAACACGGATGTCGTGCTGGCGGGTCCCTACTTCGGCCCGAGCGGGACGAGATCCAGCGCTGTCGGCGCCGGATCGGGACATTCGGACGACACGAAGGCCGTTGGTCGGAGAGATACCGGATCTCCGAATCGACCGGGCCGCGAGGACGACATGACGACGGTTTTGCTCACGAGGCACGAGGACATCAACCTGCCCGCCGTCTCTCCCGACCCGGAGTTGAACGCCGTCGGCATCGAGCGGGCGGAGGCGCTAGCCCACGCCGTCGGGGCCGCACGGGCCGACGCGGTGTTCACGTCGTCGTTCCTTCGCACGAAGCAGATAGCCGCGCCGCTGGCCACCCGTATTCGAGTGCAGCCGCGCCAGGTTCTGCCGCCGGCGAAGTTTGCGCGGCAGGTCCGCGCGGGTGCTCTCGGTGAGGTCGTTCTGGTGGTGGGCCACAGCAACACCGTTCTCGAGATGATCGCAGAATTCGGCGCCGCACCGATTCGCCCAAGGCGGCGTGAAGGCACCGTTCGTATTCGCTGGCCCCGGCGAGGTCCTGCCGAAGAGCTACAGATAGAGCGATACGTAAGTGGACAACGTGACGGAAGGGCAGCGGACGCGGCGTACCAGGCGATGCCGATCAAGCAGCCTGCCGCGTAGACCGTTCACCAATAGGAATCAACCGTTTCGGTCGAGAAGAGGAGACCCATTATGGCTGTTACTCGATGGCCGAATTTGGTCACCGGACCGCTGGGAAGCAGGATGGCGAAATTCCTGGAGTCCTACCCCAAGACGGACGAGATATACATAACTAGCGGAATGGACGGAGACCACGGCTCGGTTCCACACCACTACGGTCTCTCGTACAACGGATCGCCGACAGCAGCACTCGACATCGGCGCCGGCGAGGTCTGTGCCGGCTCGCCGAAGTTGCGGGACTTCGCAAAAATGGCTGTACGACAACTACGCCGGCTCCACCGTCGAGTTGATCCACTCGACACCGTTCGCAGGCGCCCGCACTTACGAGGATTGAAGCAAGCGCATCCCCGGGCGGGCGTCATGTCTGTGCGGTGGTGGACGAATTGGGCCTCGGTCGGGCTGTGTGCCTTGACGCTAGTTGGGTGCGGGGCTGATGGTGGCGGCGAGTCGCTGTATCCGGCCCGCGAGGGGACCTCCGCTTCGGGTGACCGAGTAGCTCCGGGAACCCGCGAAGAAGCCTCCAAGTCGCCCGGTCTGGCGGCGCCACAAGGAGTACAGCCCAGGCCCCGCCCGGGCCGAGTGGTTCTTTCGCCGCTCAAGTTCGGGGCAGGAGCCAACGCACCCTCCATAGATGACATCCGAGCAAAACTCACGGCTCAGCTGGTCCAAGCTTGCGGCGGCGAACTGTGCGTCGATGTCGTGAGCGAGGTCGTTGCCAATGATCTCCCCGGTTTCACGTGTCACGTCGTAGCCATTGTGCCCGAACCAGGGGAGGGCGTGATGATCGATCGCGGATCAACAGTCGTCATTCAGGTCGGCGGAACAGATTGTGAAGGCCCGAGCCTGCCCTCCTCGAAGGCGCAGCCCAGTTCTCATGGCTCTACAGGCTTCTCGACTTCGGGGGGCGCCAGCGCCTCACCTACCCGGCTAAGTCCCCGATGACGGACTCTGGAGGTGAGCCAGCAGAGCGGTCGAGGGAATCCCCGTTCGAGGGTGTGGGGCGCCTGGTCGGGATCGCGACGGAGGTCGTCGCGCCCGCCACACTGATCACCGCGCTATTGTTCTACTTCGGTGATCGACGCATCTACTGGTACTTCGACTATTTCGGTGTGAGTTCGACTGTCCTCGAATTCTCGAATCGCGACTACTTCATGCGCAGCGTGGACGGCCTCTACCTGCCTGCGGGCGTGGTGGGGGTCCTCGGCCTAGCACTGATGTGGGGCTTCGTCGCCCTGCCTCGGTCTGTGCGGGCGGGTGCCGGATCAGCGTGGCTCGCGCTGCTGGCCGCCGGTGCCGGGTTGTTGTTGGTGCTCAACGGGATAAGTGACCTGTTCTGGGACACGTGGCTCAACCGCGGGTTGACGGTGGCGCCAGCGTCCATCATCGTCGGCGTCCTGCTCCTCTGGTATGCGATCTACCAGCGTCGACAGCGCTTGAGCGGTGCTGGATCCGCCCGCCGGTCGGAGGCCGCGGCCGTGGCCGAATGGGCTGTGATCTTTCTCGTCGTCGGCTTGAGCCTGTTCTGGGCCGTCGACAACTATGCGGCAGCGGTGGGACGAGAACGCGCGGCGATCTTCGCGAGCCGGCTGGGATCGGCACCGAGGGTCGTCGTCTACAGCGACAAGCAGATCGATCTGGATCCAAACGGAACGACGGAGATACACTGCCCTGCAGGTGACCTCGCCTATCCGTACCGCTACGTGGGTCTGGTGCTCATCCTTAAGGCCGGGAGCAACTATGCACTGGTGCCCGCGTCCTGGACCGAGGACACAGGCACAGCCGTTGTCCTGTCCGCGGATGCGACTGATGCACTGCGTCTCGAGTTTCTTATGCCGGGCGCCGCGAGCATGGCCGATAGGTGCTGAGATAACGGGCTACGGCTGCTCGCCTCGGTACCAGCAAGCTATGTTCCATTCCTAGCGTGAGTCCGGGTGGGTTTCACCATGATGTTGACTAGAGTCGTCCGTTCAGGCGTTGCGGCAAACTGCCTTACGCCGGTTGTCATGAGGGAAAATACACCACCTGGTTGCAGAAGACCGAGTCCGGCTCGTTGATGAAATTTGCCGCCGCGACCACTAACGTCCTGGTCTTCACATCTGCATCGCCGTACTCGTATCGACATATGGACTCAAGCGTATCGCCGGCAGCGTGGCGGCGACGATTCAGTCTGGGCACGATGAGCACTTGGCCGGGAGTCGGTGTGCTGTTCGGTCGCAGGTGGTTCGCCAGTTCGATTAGTATCGCGAGGTGTTCGTCGCCGTACCATCTGGCGGCGAGTCCAATGAGTGTCTCGTTTGCGACAACGGTGTGGTGTCCGACATTGACGAGATCTGGGATGTGAAGCCAAGCGCCTTGATGTATCTCACGCTGGGCCACGCCATTGACTATTTCCCAGATTAACTGCGTGTTGCTGTCGTCATTTGCGTAGTAGTGCTTGGTGATCCGCTTTCGCACGGCCGCGGAATCGGCTGTGGTCATGAGATGCCTGTATGTGACGTACGGGATCAGCAGCTGTTGTCCGACGCCGATCACGTCCGGATCGTCGAGGTGGTTCTGGCATGCGATCACAGGATACAGGTTGCTGTCGCCATACTCGCGCTGGGCGATCCCGAAGAGGGTGTCGCCAGGTTGAACCTCATACTTCTTCATCTCTTCCGAATTCCTTTCTGGAATAGTTGCTGCCGTATCGATCCGTGAGACTTCACTGGTACGGAGTAGTTAGTAGACATTTGTCTTCGCGATTACCCTTTCCTCCGCAGTCATTTCGCGGTTTCGGATTCTTCCTTTCGCGCTGCCTCGGGAAGGGCCAGCGAACTGTCATTGAGTGACAATTTCTACTCGTCCGAATGACCCGTGGGATTAGGTGCTGTGCCATCAAACTACGATTCCGTTGTCTTCGACATCTAAATGCCGATACATCTTGTGCTGGCAGCATGATTGTGCCGGTGCCGGGCAACAGCGAGTACTACGCGTATGGAGATCGCAGCGTGCCGGTGCGAGCGCGACCACCGGCGGTTCGAGCGGCTTCTCGACCCCGTGCGCGAGCGTCAGTTCGCTGAACGGTGTGATGCTCCAGTTGCGCCCCAGCCACACCGTCTCGAACTGCGCGGCTATTGTCGGAGTCTGGGCCCGGTTCACCATTACGACGAGCTGCCGACCGGATTTCGTGACCGCCATGAACCACCGCAAGTTCACCGATGTCGAATGAACTGGATCTGAGTCACGTCGGTGAGGTGTGGAGCGATCCCCTCCTGCTCCTCGAACGGGTCCAGTTCCGCGAGGGCCCCAAACGAGAGCCCGGCTCGCCGCTCGATCGAGCTGATCGACCGCTGCGCGGTCTCGTGTGCACCGTATACGAACTCTTCCTCGCTGAGAAAGTCGCGCTGAGACATCGTGTAGCCGGTGGCGCACAACTCGCCGGTCTCATCGTGGACGAAGGCGATGATCTTCCAGAACTCGACCGGGACCTGGACTCCGAACATCGTTGGGTCGTCGTCGTGGAGGAAGGGACCGGTGAACACTGAGATCTTCATGTCGTCCCTTCGCGCGTTCTGCAGCGCGTAGTCCTCGAGATCTAGCCAAATCCCGGCGTTGAACGGCTGCATCTGTGGCACGGCGTTCGTGACGTGCATCGAGTCGGCGTTGCCACGTGACGCCGCTGTGTCGGAGCCCCAGACGGGGTCCTCGCGACGTGTCATGTGACCTCGCGCAAACTTGGGCGGGTTTCCGTAACACTCGGCCTTGATCTGGGCGTCCATCGGGATGCGGGGATCGGTGCGCCAACCGACTCGCGCGAACTTCTTGGGACGGTTGCCGTCGATGTTGACGGCGCTGAATCGGCACAGCCGCCGGGTAGCGCTCATGAGCGCCGAGTAGTGCTCGTACTTCAGCACCTGCTCGTGGTGACCGGCGAGCGCGAATGTCAAGACGTCGTCGGCGTCGGTTGTGATCGTGGGCTGTGGTATCGCGAGATCGTCGCCGAGGAACGTCGCCTGGTACCCCTTTCTGTCGACGTACTCCTCTGGGGCTGACTCGACGAATACCTCGCCGTCCGTGCTCGAGCCGTCGTCCACGCCGACGCTGATCGCGCGATCTACGGTGCAGTTGCCATCGTCGACCGTCTGGTGCGGGTTTCCGATGTCGACGGTGATCGACAAGGGCACGTGATAGGTCAGTATTGCCGACGGCCGATCGGTGCGCGGAGTCTGAGGCTCCGCCTGCCGCACGTCCTGTCTCGCGCCTGAAGGTCGACGTCTTGTTGTCCGCCCACTTTGCACGTCGTTGAGCCGCTGCGCGACGACCCTGCTCGAGACCGCGAAGTTGGTCTCGAGGAACCGGCCGGCGAAGTGCAGGCCGACCGCGTCCCCGGTGGCGAGTGAGAGCACGACCGATCCTGAGTTTCCGCCGAGCGTCGAGCAGTCGTGACGGAGTGTGCCGGTGACCGGCTCGAGAATCTGGCCCGGCGCGAGTCGTTTCTTGTTGTAGACGTTGCCGAAGATCCGGTCCATCAGATCGATGTCGGGAATCCGGCTGTCGCGTGCTGGATACCCGATCACGGCCACGAAGTCGTCAGGCTGCGAGGTCTCCGCGAGTGCGAGTGGTGTCGCCGGCGACTGGCGACCGAGCTGTTCGACGCGCAGGAACGCGACATCAGGGCCGTCCGACTCCTCGATGTGCAGGATTTGTCGGAGTTCGAATGTCAGGCTGTCCTCGCGTTCGATCTCCTCGAGGAGATCGATGGAGGCGCGCATCGTGTGTCCGTCCAGGCCCTGCCGGAAGATGAACCTCGTTCCACTCCGGCGACCGAACTCAGCAGCAACGTGCCGGTTGGTCACGATGGTCTCAGGGGCGACAAGCCAACCCGTCCCGACCCACGCGAGGCTGTGGCCCTTCACTTCGATCCTGCCCACGGCCTTGGCCGCATGCACGAGATGCGGGCGTGCCGCCGTGAGCCGTGACTTCCATATGGTGCTGGCGGCGTCGTCGAATGTCAGTTGCGCCTCGTCCCGCTTGATCGCCAGCACTGGACGACCGGTGCGCATGACGATTGTCTCGGCCTGGAGTTCGCCGCCCGGTAGCTCGGGCGTGGGTCCCTCCCCACGGCCGAGCGTGAGCAACTCGCTGTCCAGATCGTGGTCGCGATGTCGCATAGCAGCATTGGCTGCGGTGAGGCGGGTTAGGGTGTCCATCGGTTACCCCCTTGTTGGTTGCCGTTCATCGGATGCTCGGTAGTTCTGCGCGCGGCTTCGCAAACGGGAACAGCAGACCCTCGATCCGTCTGATTCCTAATGCGAGCTGCAACGACAGCCGTGTGGTCGCCCTCGAGGAGGCGGCATCTATCAGGTCGACGATCAACCCGCAGCGGTCTGCTGTCTCGATCAGCGCGGTCAGGTCGCTTGGCGTGAGCGTGGCACGGAGTGTCGGCTCGAGCACACGTGCGGTCAGGTCCACGGGCCAGAACACCGATCGCCGTTCGAGGTCCTCGACAAGGTCGAGCCATGAGGTCCGGTCGAGCGGCGCGACGATCGTTCTGATCGCTCCGTACAGGAAGGAGAGTGTGGTCGGAGCGGCCCGCAATTCGTTCGCGCCGCCGAGGTTGAGGTACTTCCTTGCAAGTGTCGCTCGAAAGTGGTTGATCGTCTTGGTGTCTGGCCTTCGGGTCGCATACTGGTCCGTCGTCTCGGCGACGCGATCGGCCAGCGCGCTGTCGCCGGCAGCGGTGGCGATCGAGGCGATGTGCGACAACCGGAATTGGTCGCACGAGGACGTCTGGAATGTCGTGGCAAAGTGGTCGAGATGATCTCGTGACGCAGCGGCCTGGCATACCACGATGTCGTCCACACGGGCCAAATCGAGTCTGGGCGGGATCTCACCCCGGACCTGGTCGATGATTCTGGTGTGAGCCGGGAAATCTCCGGCGACGGCGGCGAGGGCGGCGCCGTAGCGTCGAACCTCCGCCCAGCTGGACTCGAGCCTATTCAGTGTCGCGTCTGAGAACAGGGGTCGTTCGCCACGCTCGACCATGGAGATCGCCAGCGCGATGTACCAGGGATGCTCGTGGGTCGGATTGCTCGAGGGAGTCGACAGAGCGGCGGAATGGTCGGCAGCGAAGTATCGGTCGAACGCGCTGAGCACTCGTGAAGACTCGGTCATGAACTCGAAGTCGCCGCGGTCGAACAGGAGCGCCCAACGCGAGTCCGGGATCGCCGCACCGGTGTCGTCATCAAGCAGTTCGAGCTGAGCTTCCTCGTATCCAGCCGAGCCGATGTCCGATGAGGCGAGCCGCTTCTCGAGTCGAGCGCCTCGAGTGAGTCGTTGCTGGGAGGCTTCGAGCGATGCCACCTCTTCCTCGGTGAGTTGGTCGTGGCGCCCGGCGAATGACTTGACCGTCGCGCGTGCCTGCACGGGCCAGTACTCGAGGTCCTCACCGAGCCTGCGCGCAACGTCATCCGCCTGTGGTTCGGTCATGTCTTCCGGGATGTTGTTGAGGAATCCCCGGTGGTAGATCTCCTCGATCTCGGCCACGTCGGAGGGCACCGATGCAGGCCGAGTGGCGTAATATTCCGCTGCCTCGTGATGGATCGCCTTGGTGTCGACCTCGGTGCTGTGCTCGAGTCCGGGCACGAGCAGTCGGCGCACGTCTGCGCGATGCACCACCGTGTCGGGTCCGACACGGGTGACGAGCCAGACGTGTTCGGAGAGTTCGGTGAACGCTTCCTGTGCGTCAGCGGGGGTGGTCACGTCGAGGGGACTGGACAGGTGCGGACGAGCACCTTGAGGATGAGCTCGGGCGTGACTCGCCGGAGCACGACTCCAGGGTAGGCCAGGGCCCGCACTCTGGGCGTCTTGATCCGGTTCAGGATTCGCTGGTACACGAACCGCAGTCCCACCTCGCCGGACGGTGCGTTACGGCGAGCCTTCTCGCCGTCTTCGAGGAGCTGCTCGACCTCGGCTGGATCATTGGTCGTCACGAAGCGGTGGATCAGCTTGAGGACGAGTGGGTTACCCCCGAACAACGGCGGAAAGCGCCTCGCCAGCCCAGGCTCGACGCCGAGCACGGTGAGCAGCTCGACTGCCCTGTCAGTGACGAGATCTTCGAGCGGCCACTCGTACTGGACGTTGAACATCGCCGCGACCTCGTCAGGGGGGAGGTGCGGGGCGTCCGGGATCACGGCGCGCCCGCACACAACGAGGTGGATTTGCTGCAGCTGAACCGTGTTTCGCAGCTCGACGACCCACTGGAGCACGTCTCGAACGGGTGTGACGCCCCGAATCGCCACCTCCTCGAAAGTGTCGAGAACGATCGTCACCGCCGCCGTACGCCGCGGCCACCCCGACAGCAGCGAGGCGAGGTCACGAAGCGCGGCGGACGACGTGCCTGCACCGATGTCGATGTTCAGATTCTCCTGCCCGCCGAGCATCGATCGCGATCGTTCTCGGAACTCGGCCAGCATCTGGTCGAGAGCCGACTCGGCCAAGCCGAGTTGACGGGTGAACTCGAACGTCAGATCGAGCGGCGTCGCGTCGATGAGCGTCGCACGATCGAAGTCGAGGTAGATCAGTGGGGGCGCGCCGGGCTTGCGACGCTGATCGGACACGAATTTCGAGACGAGCGCCGACTTTCCCACGCCGCCGGGTCCCACGAGAATGAAACTGGGCACCCAGTCT
The DNA here is from genome assembly GCF_001984015.1 of Rhodococcus sp. MTM3W5.2. NCBI lineage: Bacteria > Bacillati > Actinomycetota > Actinomycetes > Mycobacteriales > Nocardiaceae > Rhodococcus > Rhodococcus sp. MTM3W5.2. The sequence goes on from NZ_CP019572.1 coordinate 2,734,176, forward strand.
CGGGCGGTCGCGAGCACGCTCGTGCGGTATTCGAGTAGGGCTGCGTACTCACGTTCGCGACCAACGAGGGGGTTCGGTATCACCGCCTGCAGTGCATTGTGGGCCGCAGTCAGTGCGATCTGACGACGGACCCGTCGTTCCAGGTGGCCCGCTTTCGCTCCGACGCCGGGCAGAGCCTCAAGGAACATGACAACCCTGAACAGGCAGTCGAGGTCGACCGCGACGCTCGGAGCGGTGGGCACACCTGCGGTCGGAGGCCCAGCGGGCGGGAGCAGCGGGCCCAGATCGGCGCCGCGAAGCCCGTCGCGGAGGTATCTGGCGAACAGGTCGTTCGGCTGCACGTCGATCGAATCGAGCAGCGTTGTGACGTCAGGTCGTGTGGCCATCGCTTGCAGCACGTGTTGCCGGGCTTGGGTCCGCATTGACCAGTGACGGTAGCTGCTGCCAGCGACCTCGACTTCGTCGCAGACGGCGGCGAGGCCATCGATCATGTCAACCTGATGGTCGTCGAGGAGTGAGTCGGCTCCGAATACCGCGAGCGGGTCGAAGTCAGTCGATATCGCCGCGGTCAGTGTGATGCGGTCGTCGAGCGCGTCGAGTCTCCGCGCGTCGGCCGGCTTCATTGGAGCGCCTCGATCGCGGTGTTCAGAACTCTGTCGACCTTGTCCGCGACGTAGTCGCTGAGCGACGTGATGTCAGTTCCGCTGGTGAGTTCGATCAGCTTGGCGAAGCGTTCGACTTCGGCCGCGGAGTGCTCGATGCCGCCGTCCGTCAGGCGCAGTCGCACGTAGGACACGATGTCCGCGGTCTGCGGCGGCACGATGTCCTCGTCGTCGACGAGTCCGGTCGGAAATCCGCTGGGGAAGTCGGTCATGCCGAGCAGCACGATGCGAAGATTCTTGAATTTGGGCGATTGCTTGTACATCTCGGAGAGGAAGTCGCGCACGCTCCCGGCCGGGATCGTGTGCTCTCTCTTCTGGAGATCATCGATAACCAGCCAGACGATGCGGTCGCGGTGGGCTTCCTCGACGCGAGTTCCGAAGGCTGCGACCAGTTTTTCGAGCCACGCGCCGCGGCTGGAATTGATGTCAGCCTCCGTGGGCAGGTCGGCGGCGTCCACACCGAGACGGCCGAGGAGCATTTCGGCTGTCTTTGTCGCATCGGCGTGGAGCTCGAGCACCTGCACACACGTGATGACGTGCTCTCGCTCGGGCAGACACGCCCGCATGATCTCAAGCGTGAAGCTGACACCCTTGCTCGCGGTGAACGGTTTCACGCGCACGAGTGACTGCGAGGTGCGGCGGACCCACTCCTGACACTTCGATCGTCCGAGGATCGGCCGGCTGTCGTCCGCCACCCGGAACGCCTGCACGTATCTCGCGTCGAGCAGGTTAGCACCCGCGGCGCGGACGGATTCACGAATCGCGATCGCCGAGATGCCGGTGTTGACGACGGGTTCGCCGTGTGCGCCTTGGTGGAGTCCGACCAAGGCGTAGTTGCCGTCGAGGAGCAATCCCCCGACGATCCGGCCACGGCATTCGCAGTGTGGTCGATACGCTCCTTGTTGGGTGGATCGCGGAAGCCCGTGAACTCGCCGGCCGTTTGCCGTTGCTGAACGCCCATTGGATGCTGGAACAGGTGGATCGTGCCAGCGGCCGGCTCGACGGCGCGCTCGAGGTCGTAGTATCCGCGCTCGGCCCCGGGGAACCGGCAACGACGATGACCGCATAGTCGAGGAACCCGCGCAGGTCGACGTTGCCCGCGGGCAAGACGAGTTCTGCGATCCCCTTCCCAATGGTGATCTCAGCGGGGTGGGGCGGTTTCGATGCCACCAACCAGGATTCGGGGACCTTGTACTCGGGGGTCGCCTTCCGGCCAGTCGTGTAGTCGAAGCGCACACAAAGTTGGCGCTCGGAGCCCGGCTTCGGCGCACTGGCTTGATCGTCAAGGAGACTGGCGACGACGTGGAACGCCGTCAGGACGGTGCTCGGCCCTACGAGGAAACCCGTGCCGGTCACTGCTTCGGGGTTGCCGTTGTTCGAGACCTCGACTCTGCAGAGCCTCGCTCTGGCGCGCATGCCTCCCTTCTCGACCACGGCCGCGTCTGGGAATCCCAGCGCCACGCTGATCAGCGCCTGCAGGTTGGTGACGGCTGCCGACTTGTCGGGAAAGAACCCGTCGTGGATTAGGCGTTCGCCGAGCTGGGTGAACCAACCCCCCTCGTCAGCTAGTCGGAGAGCCCGTTCGAACGCGATCTGATCGCTGGTGGCACCTAGGCTGACGGCGATAAACGGACGCGGCTTGGACTCCGCCGACCTAGGAACCACCGCCCGAACCTCGTCGTAGACGCGCCCGAAGTCGCTCCGCGTATGAGCGATCCGCGACGCGAGGTCCCGGAAGTCGGGACGCGACGGTGCCGGCTTAGTGGGCTGGCTCATGGCACGAACCCCGAGATCTCGGATCTCACTGCATCCATCGCGTGCGCGTAGTTCGCCCGAAGCCAATCACCCGCGAAGTGGAGCCCGGCGATGTCGAGGTTGTGGTCGAACGAAAGCACGCACGACCCGCTGTTCCCGCCGAGCGACGTCGCATCATGGGTGAACACCCAGTGCTTGGGACTGTTGGGCACCGCCGCCGATGATGTCAGGACGAGTCCGGGGCTCAGATATCGCACGCCATACTTCATGTCGTAGATCTCACGCAGCCGGCGGACGACGTCCATCCGGCGTCTACCCTCTCCGTCGCTGGGGAGCAGGGTCGGCAGCGCGGGGTACCCGACCACGAACAGCTTGGCGGCACCTACGGCAATCGCCTGGTCGGACAGCCTGAGAGCAGGCGGCAGTCCTACGCCCTCAGCGTTCGTTTGCTCGACTCGTAGGAGTGCAAGGTCCAGGTGCGCGAGGTCGATCCGGCCGTCGATCGGATCCGGACCGCTGAAAACGACATCGGCAATCCGGAAGCTCCGCGTCGCGTCGGTTCCCGACGGCGAGAAATTGACGACCGGCTCGCCGATCAGGACCCATCCGGATGGGTGCGAACGACTCGGGGTGGGGAAGGCGAGCGCCTCGAGCACGTGCCGGTTGGTCATGATGAGTCCGGCTCCGACGACGAATCCGGTTCCGGCGTGCATCCCTGGTGTCGTGTCGATCCGGCCGACCGAACGTTGCATCTCGGCGAACGTGGGATGAAGCACGACGGCACCCTGCCATTCGCCGAGTTCCGGGTCGCTCGGGTCGACCCCGTCGTCACTCAGACGCAGCGCCGGTCGCCCCTCGAGCTGCACAAGCGCCTCGAGCGCAGTCAGTGCGCCAGGCTCATTCGGGATTGGCGCACCCTCCCGCAGGCGTTCAAGCACGACCTCGCTGTCTCGGAGCAGTTGGTCGTGGAGAGGCGTCAAGGCCTCGCGGTTTGTCCCCTCAGCGTTTGCCCGAACGCGCGCAACCCGCGCTTCGAGCGCCCCCAACCTCACATCGGAGTCGGCACGCAACGACTCGCGGGCGGCCTCGGGAGTGACGTCGACGGCCGCTTCGAGCGCGCTACGGCGGCCGGCGACGAGCACGACCGGATCGAGCGATGGGATGCGGTCAGCGCGGAGCGACGGCTGCACCGACGTGAATGTCGGTCGATTGCCTAGTATCGGCGCCCGCACGCCGAGTTCCGCTTCAAGTTGCGGACTGATCGCCTGCCGGATCATCCCCGATTCGGCGTCGACGTCGTCCGATGGGTCGACACCGACCCGAGCGTCTTCGAACACCAGCGAACTGAGCTCGAGCTGGAACTGAGGCTGCGAGGCCACGACCGCCAATTTGCTCGCCTCGACCGGCCCCCACGCATCGTTGAGTAAGCCCATCATGTTGGACGCGGCACCTCCTGGTGCGACCTCGGGCGCGGGTGCGATCGGGCCCTCGAGCGTCCGATGCAGCAGTGCCTCGGCATCGATTATGCCGGCACCGAAATCGATCTTCTCCCATCCCTCGGGGGCGCGCGCGGATTCGATCAGCACATCACGGAAGAGTGCCTGGACTGACATCTGCCGCCGGGTCGCCGCCTCCATCACCTTCTGCCGGCTGTGGTGCGACAGCCACAGCGCGGCCACGCCGGCGGTGATCGCCACCGCGAACGACGTGCCCTGGCCGCCTCCAACATTTGTGCCGCCCGGCTCGGCGATCGCCTTCCATACTTTCTCGCCGGGCGCGGTGATGTCGACCGCGTAACCGTGACACGACCCGCGCCACGTGCCGTCGTCGACATTGCTCCCGGCAACGGCGATGACCTCGTCGTATCGGGCTGGATAGACGACGAGGTTGACGCAGTTCCCCGCCGCGGCGAGCACGATCATGTCGGATCCGATCGCCTGCTTGATGGCCTTCTTCACGGCGCGGCTCGGGGTCCCGCCAAGGCTCATCGTCACGATGTGACATCCACGCAGGCGAGCGTGGTCGATTGCTTTGGCGACAGCTCCGCCGTTGAAAGTCAGGATCACCGATTCGATGCAGCGGATCGGCACCAGGGTTGCCTCCGGCGCGGGACCGAGCAGGTGACCATTCGGTCCACTCGTCATGACGCTTGCGGTCCCGGTCCCGTGACCAGGATTGCCGCCGCCCGAGAGCGGATCGGTCGGATCCGACGTGCCCGTCAGCACGTTGAAGCCGTCGGTGATTGCGACGTCGGACAACTCCGTGTGCTGGGTCACTCCAGTGTCGGGCTGCGCGATCCGGATGCCAGCGCCCCTGGCCGAGCTGAAATTCCACGCGCGCAACACGCCCGCGCGATCAAGCGCCCACTTGCGGTCAGCGGGAGGGTCACCAGCCACGAAGCACCTGCCGTGGAACAGGTCTTTGAGCACGCCCTCGGACACGGCATCCGGCGGAATCGGCTCCTGATAGAACTCGCTGCCGAGGTCGGGCTCCGTGGTGACCGCTCCCAACCGCGCCTGCAACTCGTGCGCGATCGAGAACAGCGAGCGATTGTCGACCGTGCGTTCGAGCCCGGGGAACTGAAGTATGTAGAACTCACCGAACTCGACGTCGGTGCTCGGTTCGGCGCACAACAGGAAGAACTGGAAATCGTCGATACCGATCACCGATCGGATCTCCGCGACCTTGGTTGCGACGTCGACCTCGGAGGCGTACTCGATCACGAATCGCAGCGTCCTCGAATCGAGCCCAGTGACCTCGGCGTCGCGATCGCGATGATCGGCGAGGGCTCTTAGTAAGTCAATGCCAACCATGGGGCCACCCGGGTGTCGAGTGAACATCGCGTCCACGGAGATGGCGACCTGCAGACAGTGGTTCTCCGTAAGGTCCATGCGGGCGGCAGTCGCGGGGTCGGAGTAGGCATCGCCGGGCGTGACCGCGAGGGTGTAGGCGACGGGTGGGGTCGGCGTGCTGCCCGACCTGGGCGAGGGTCACGCCGAGATCGGGAGAGACCGGGAAGGTGGGCGACGCCGTCGGCTCGGTCGGCGGGAAGGTGGCCAACGGCGGTGCGATCGCCCGGTCGATCCGCGGAAAGTCACCGTACCCGGCCTCGATCAGGTCGGTTCGCGGATTGGGTTCTTGGATTGGCGTTGATCCCATGTCGTCTCCCGACTGCGGTCCCATTCTCGAGTCGTCAACCCTTTCCGCGAGGGGTACGAGCGTTCCGGCCAATGACTGCAAACGGTCCTGGCGTTGCTTTGCCGACCGCTTGCCCGGGCGAAACAAGCTCGCAATGTTTGCCCACTTTGCGTCGCGTTGCCCCCGGAACAATTTGTCGATGTTCTCCTTTCGCACGTACTGGTCGGGGCTCAAATGAATCCAGGACCCGGCTTGATAAGCGTTCTCGAACGGACTAATGGGCCCGCCCAGGTCTTTGGCTGCTTGCCATCTGGGCTGCAGCCGGACCGCCTGTTCAATCGCGCTTCTGCTCAGCCTGCCCATTAGGTGTGCTTGTTGCTCCTGCCATCGCCCGCCTCGAATGACGTCGTTCAGCCATTTCTGGTTACCATCGCACGAGGCGACCAGATTGCGGTAACGGCGATATGCCGTCTCGTGCCCGGTATCCCGGTCTGCTGTCATCCCATCACCCCGGCTGTTCCCCTATGTGAAAGCTCGCTCGAGGACCGGCACCCGGCAGATCATCGTTGCCGACCGGAACGGGAGCGGGCGCTGGTATTGGAACCACGTTCACAGGGCCACGTGTCCACGCCAAGATCGGAAAGGAGGCAGTCCTCGGCTGATATCACGGGTAGCATTTTGGCTGGACATCCTTCTTCTTGGATCAATTCCAATGCTCTCAAATGAGGGGTAAACTCAGGCGCTGAGTGACCATAGAATAATGCGCAGCCACGACACCCCACTCGGAACCGACTTAGAATTTCATCAATCATTTCCCGGCACGCATCCTGCCGATATCTGCCTTCCTTATAAAATTCGTACAAGCCTGTTGCGGATTCGCAGTTTTCCTTGATCCATGCTTCGGAGAATGGGTCGCGCACTGCGTAGAAGACGCGTTCTGCGGAGGTTGCGTGGCCCCGGGCCTCATTCGTCATCTGATGCAGTCCTTGGATGCCAGTTCCGACGACCGTCAAAGGTCCCATCCGTGGCTGCATGGCTTGGGTTGACATGACTTCCGCCTTCCAGGGCGCCCCGTGAAGACCTGCAGAGCTGCATATTGCGCCAGCCAAGTCGAGGCAGTGGCCGGCTGCAGTATTCGGAACAAGAGGTCCGTGCCCAACCTTGTTCACGCGTTCGTCCCCGGCGTTTCGGGCGAGAGCATGGATTCCCCAGGCACTCAATACTCCTTGACCTAACCCGAGGGGGCACGAGTAGTCGACTACCTGAATTTGCGTTGGATGACGATCAAGTCTGAGGCGACTTCGGACTCGCGGCGCTTGTTCCTAGCGGATCCGTGCTGATCGATAATCGTCAAACAGGACTGTCGTGGGAGGTCGACAACGCTCGTCCTGGCCTACCATATCGCGAGCAGCTGATCACTTTTGCTCGCTGGTTCCCGCGGCGGTGGCTATTCGAAGCGACGACACACCAGCTTGCCGCGCCCGGTCGATCTCGTGGCGCGGGTCCACACCGGCCCGCTGCGCGATGGCAATCTCGACGAGCATCCGCTGCTCGAGTGCGCCATGTCCGGCCGCCGACCCGCGCGTTTCCCGCTCCTGATGCCACCGAGGCGACCCTGGATTCGGGGCGACCATCATTGCGTCGGCGGCCCGCTCGAGAAGTACATCGATCTTCTCCGCCACGGCGTCCGCGGCATCGGCGATCGCTGCCGGTGACACCCATATCGCGCGCATGCCCGCAGTGTAGAACCGCCCTCCGACACTGACTGGGTAGCTCCCCGAGTGGTAGACCACAAGATGGAAGCAACCGGGGAGCGAAGTCCACGGCGCGGGGAATCGTGGGGACTCCGCGAGTCTGTCATGCCGCGACGCCACGGTTACTGCCGCGAGGTGGGAGTCGGCAAAAGGCCTGGGGCTCTGCCCCGTTGAGCTGTTCAGCCCGTCCTCTTCGATGATCGTCTAACAGGACGGGCGTCTCAAGCCTGGCGCTTGGTGACGACAGGCAATCAAAGACCTTGTACTGCCTGTGGCTCCTGGCAATCAGGCGAGGCGCTCGGCCATGACGATCAGCCCCGGTCCGCTGTGCTCGTCTACAGGGAGCCCGAAGTTCGGCGACCGTACGCAGTCCAGCCTACTCGATCAGGTCCACGAGTTGCTCCGGTCGACACTTGTGGGTCGTCCAATGAACGGGTACACCGCCGCATGCCTCGGTGCGCACCGCGTCTTCATCGCCGACGCGTGTAGCGGTGATGAGGTGGCCGCCTGGCTGCAGGGTAAATCAACAGTCCGAACCTGGATGAATACATGCGTCGAGAATGGGGTGTAGGTATAGCGCAGGCCGTGGATGACGGGGGCTGTGCATGCCGGAAGCTCTTCCATCACCCGGCGGGGCCATGTTATGGAGCCGCTACCGAGACCCAGAGAGGAGAAGCCGCGTGAAGCGTAACGATTCGGCAACACCAACAAGCTAGCCGAACTGCTCGGCGCATCACCCGGTGCGTCGATCGCCCCTGCGGTGATGGTCGATCTTCACGCCACTGCTTTCCTTCGCGCCACGCGGATTGGGAGCCGATACTGTGGCAGCTCATGCCGGGCATCGTGACCCAAGTGGATGCAGACCAGGACAGCGTCGACACCAACCTCGACATTCGAGCTAGCCGGACACCAGTCGAAGGCGTCGAGACAGGTCGGAGGCGAAGACCCGGTCCGGGTCCACGCCGTCGCGGATCCTCCGCCATTCGTCGAGCCGCGGGTACATCTTGGCGATGCGCTCGGGAGTCGTGCGGGAGTCCTTGGCGAAGTAGAGGCGGCCGCCTGCGGACAGCACCTGTTCGTCGAGCTCATCGCAGAATCGCCCGAGCCCGGCGCGGATCGGGAAGTCGAGGCTCAGCATGAATCCCGGATGCGGCCACGAGAGCGGTGCGGGATTGCTGTCACCCATCCGCTTGAACACGTTGAGAAATGATCGATGCCCGGACTCGGCGATCTTGCGCACGATCTCGGCGAGTTGCTGCTCCGCGCCGAACGGGATGGAGAACTGATACTGCATGAAACCCTGGGGTCCGTAGGCGCGGTTCCACTCCCCGAGCAGGTCGAGCGGGTGGTAGAACTGCGTCAGATTCTGGACGGTGCCCCGGCCGTGCTTCGGGTACATCCGGTGGGCGGCCTCCGCGGCGATCCGCGTCGTGGCGCGGTTCACCAGCCCGCTCGGGAAGATGTCCGGGACCGTCAACAGCTGAGGAGCGTTGAACCGCAAGGGGTCCCGGCGCAGCTTCGGAGGTAGTTGGTCAAGGGTCGCCAGCGATCCACGGGTGAACCCGGCTCGGCCGAGCTTCGGCCCGGTGGAGATGGTGTCGGGCACCGACATCGAGTAGTCGTAGCCCTCGTCGGAGCCGCCGGTCAGTAGCTCCATCGTCTCGTTGAGGTTGGCGGTGCGGTCGTGATCGGCGATGAAATAGGCCGTCTCCGTGTGCTTCATCCGCACGCGCGCCCGGACAACGATGCCGGTCAATCCCATTCCGCCGACGGTGGCCCAGAACAGGGCCTTCTCGTCGCCGGTGGGCGAGATGGTGCGGATGTTCCCGTCGGCGGTCAGCAGGTCGAGAGACTCGACGTGGTTGCCGAAGCTGCCATGTGAGTGGTGGTTCTTGCCGTGGATGTCGGCTCCGATGGCTCCGCCCACCGTGACCTGCCTGGTGCCGGGCAGGACAGGAACCCACAGGCCGTGGGGGAGAACGGCACGCATCAGTGCATCGAGGCTGACCCCGGCGTCGAGGTCGACCACGCCGGAATCGGGGTCGACACTGTGGATCCGGTCGATGGCGGTCATGTCGATGACCAGACCGCCTGCGTTCTGCGCGGGATCGCCATAGCTGCGGCCGAGGCCGCGCGCGATGACGCCCCTCGGTCCGGCGTGGCTCACGGCCTTGGCGATGGCCTCGAGGTCGGGGGTCGACAGCACGTCGGCCGGTGTCGCTGCACGCCTACCCCACCCGCTGAGAGAACGCCGTTCGGTTCTGAACTCGGTCGTCACAGTCACCGGTCCCACCATAGCCACACCGAGCCGCAGGCACCTGCAACGAACGAGCGCCATTGCGCGATAGAGCAGTTCGAGGCCTCCTGACGTGTCATGATCGTTCCCGTTTGGGTCTGGACGCCGGGGGATCGGGGTGGCGGGACCCGCGTGTCGCACGTATGGAATCTGGGCGCTGTGCCGCAATACCGGCGAGCGTCGCGAGGAGGGGAGACTTCACATGTCGAGCGAAACCAGCTGCACCCTGGGTGCGTATGTTCCGTTGCCGGATGGCAGGCACGCGTGGGAGGTTCAGACGTCGTCGGCCCCTGACTTCGGCGCGCTCGTCACGGCGGCGGGCGCACAGGTGCTAGGGGACTCCGTCCTGGGCGCCACCGTCACGCACGGCGAGCTGCCGTCGGACGGGAGCCTCACGCTGACCCTGGTGCCGCATCTCGGCGGGGCTTCGGTGCAGGTCTTTCGCAAAACAGGTGCGCCCGATTTCACGCTCCTGTTCGAGGCGGTCCTCTCGACCGGTGCAGCCCTGCCGGCGCCGGTCACCGCCGTGCCGGTGGAGCGGTCCAGTTCGCCGATGGAGGAGCTGCCCGAGGTCGTCGAATCCTTTGGTGGCAAGTGGGATTCCAGCAGTGGCCAGAGCCTGGAGGAGCGGCTGGGACTGATCGTCGCCGAGTCCATGGGCTATGCGCCCGAGGACCTGCCCGCCGAGATCCCGCTCATCGAGCTGGGACTGGACTCGCTGATGGCGGTGCGGATCAAGAACCGCGTCGAGTACGAGTTCGACATCCCGCAGCTGCAGCTGCAGGCGGTCCGCGACGCGAGCCTGCGCGAGGTGGAGAAGTACCTGCGCTACGCGATCGACAACCGTGAAGAGGTCGCGGCGCTCGCCGAGCAGCAGCGGCGGGAGAAGGAGTCGGTGCGGGTGTCCGCGGCACTCCCCGCCGAGACGGAGATTCCCGCCGAGGCGCAGGAGGCCGCGCCCGCGGCGCCCGCCACGCCGTCCGATGTCGATGTGCCCCCGCGTGATGCCGCAGAGCGGCTGACCTTCGCGAGTTGGGCGGTGGTCACGGGAAATTCGGCCAAGGGCATCTTCAACACCCTGCCCGTGCTCGATGATGACACCGCGGAGAGGCTGGCCGCCCGCCTGTCCGGGCGTGCGGGCGGTGAGGTGAGTTTCGACGACATCCTCGACTCGGAGACCATCGAGCAGCTCGCCGAGAAGGTGCGCGTGCACCTCGAGGACGGCGTGAAGATCGACGGGCTGGTCCGCACCCTGCGCCCCCGTCCCGAGGGATCCACCGCGGTGCCGGTGTTCGTGTTCCACCCGGCAGGCGGCTCGACGGTCGCATACGAGCCGCTGCTCAAGCGACTACCGGCGGGCACCCCGATGTACGGTCTCGAGCGCGCCGCAGGCTCACTCGAGGAGCGGGCAGCCGCGTATCTCCCGTTGGTGCGCGAGATCCAGGGCGACGGCCCGTACGTGCTCTACGGCTGGTCGTTCGGCGGTGCACTGGCCTACGCCGTCGCAAGGCGGCTCCGCGAGGTGGGCGCGGACGTTCGCATCGTCGGTCTCATCGACACGGTCATGCCCGGCGAGAAGATCGAGGACACCCCGGAGGAGACCCGCAGGCGGTGGCAGCGCTACGCGGCGTTCGCGAAGAAGACGTACAACCTCGACTACCCGTTGCCGTACGACAAGCTGGCGGCGGCCGAGAGCGACGAGGCGCAGATCCAGATCCTCATGGATCTGCTCACGATGAGCGGCACCAAGATTCCAGGTGGCATCATCGAACACCAGCGCAACTCCTGGCTCGAATACCGCGCCATCCAGACCGCGGATCTCGCGACGTATGACGGGGACGTCGTGCTGTACCTGACCGACAGCTACCAGGACGACCTGATGGACCTCGAACCGTCGTTCCGGACCCGTCAGCCCGACGGCGGCTGGGGCGAGGCGGTGCAGAACCTCGAGATCCTGCACGTCGGTGGCGATCACATCCAGATCATCGACGAGCCGCGGGTCGCGGCGGTGAGCGCGGACCTGACGAAGAAGCTCGCCCTGATCGAGGTCGACCAGTAGATGTGAATCGCCAACATTGTTGTCATTCCTCGGCGCTCTGACCGCTAGGTCGACGGCCCATCGCTGCTACCGCCGCGCGGACCGGTGCGGACCGGCACGCCGTGAGGACTTGTCGGCGCCCTATCCTGCGTTCTGGGCGGCCAGGTTTCGCGCCACCTCGGCCTGCCACACATCGTTCGCGCGCGTGGTATCGATCTCGTATTCGTAGCGCGCGGTCATCTCGGGGGACACATCGCCGACGTCGACATAGAACTGCCGGTACCACCGCCGCAGCTGGTAGACCGGACCGTCCTCCTCGGTGAGCAGGGGGTTCTCGATCCTCGTCTTCGACCGCCACACCTCGATGTCCTCGAGGAAGCCCCGGCTGAAGTTGCCGGCGAACGCTCGCGCCATCCGGTCGTTCTGCTCGTCGCTGAGCCCCGGCAGCTTCTGCACCGCAATTCCCCACTGCAACATGAAGGACTCGGACGAGATCGGATAGTGCGAATTGATCAGCGCGACCTCGATCACCGAGTCCGGCGCGACGTGATTGTGGATGAGATTCACCATGTAGGCAGGACCGAAATAGGTGGCCTCCGAACGCAGATGCGCATCCTCCGAGAAGTGTTTGCCTGTGCCGAACACATCCGGGCGGGCCTTCGAATGCATGAACTGCGATGCGCAGTGCCCGTCGAGCACATTCTTGAAGTAGGTCGGATAGGCATGGTGGATGTAGAAGAAGTGCGCCATGTCGACGGTGTTGTCGATGATCTCCCGGCAGTGCGAGCCCTCGATCCGTTCCGAGTTCCACACCCAATCAGTCCATGCCCCCGATTCGATGCCGTCGATCGCTGGGGGCAGCAGATCCGTTGATGCGTCGGACCCTTCGGGGTCGTGCCAGATCAGCAACTGACCATTGCGCTCCGCCGTAGGCCACCTGCGGGTTCTGGCCAGCCGGGGCACCCGGCGTGCGTAGGGAACGCCCGTGCAACGACCGGTGGGCCCATCCCAGCGCCAGTCGTGGAACGGACAGGCGATCGCACCGTCTTTGATTGTCCCGCCCGACAGGTCGGCACCCATGTGTCGGCAGTACGCGTCGAGTGCCCGAAGCTCGCCGCCGGCTTCGGCGAAGACCACGAGCCGCGTCCCGAATGCGTCGAGGCCGTGCGGCCGGCCGTCACGAAACGTGTCGGCGAGCCCCACGCAGTGCCAGCCGCGCGCGTAGCGGTCGATCGGCCGGCCGGTGTCTATGTCCCGATAGTCCATATCCGGATTTAAGCGCGCGCGCTTAAATCCGTCAAGGGTAAGTTCTCCATCCATGACCGTCGACGCATTGCTGATCGCCGGCGAACGCATGTTCGCCGATCGCGGTGCCGATGTCCCCCTGCGCGAGATCGCGATCGCAGCGGGCCAGCGAAACAACTCCGCGGTGCAGTACCACTTCGGCGATCGCCAAGGGCTGATCGCGGCGATCGTGCGACGGCGGTTGCAGTCGGTGGAGGCCTCCGGCGCCCGGTTGCTGGTGGGTGTCGACCGCGGGGACACCCACGCGCTCGTCGAAGTGCTGGTGGCTTCCCTCGTCGACACATCTGTCGAGCAGGGCAGCACCCACTACTTCCGGTTCCTCGAGGTCATGCGCACCCAGGTGAAAGGGTGGCCGGCTGGTGACGACACCACGTGGTCGATGATCACGAACACACTGGCCGAACTCCTCCCGAGGGCACGAGGCGGGAGCGGATCAGTCGCATCTCATCGATGGCGACCACGCTGTTCGCGCTCCTGGCCGACTTCGAGCGTGCACAGGAGGGCGACGACCGATTCGGGCCTACGCAGCCGCAGATCGTGGAGATGCTCGTCGGGCTCCTACGCGCACCAATGCACCCACGATGACTGAACTGCTGGTGTGAACGCCTTGGGGGTTTCACGCGCCTAGAATCCGTGCATGGGCCACTACGTCAGCCAGGAACCGGTCGAACCGGAACCGCGATCTGCGCAGCCCGGTGGCCGTCCTCGGTTCTGGTGGGTCCGGGCAGGTCTGGATTTCCTTCGCCCCGGGAACCTGCTCCGCGACCGGGCGGCCAGTAGGTACTCGTCGGTGGCGCCCCGGCATCCGGATGGGTCCCGGACCAAGATCATCCCGTTCAACGGCAATGGGTGGGGCCGATAGGGCCGTTCAGTCTCGGCGTTGCCTTCGGCGAGCGACGAGCAGTGTCGTGACCGAACCGCCGATCGCCACCAGCAGTGCGGCGGCCGCGACGCCGAGATAGCGCCGCTCGGACGCCTCGCTGTACGGAAAGGTGTCCGCCCAGTCCAAACCGAGGCGCACGACGACCGCACCGAGGAGCCAGCTCATCAGCAAACCGGCGATGACGGGAGCGTGACGCATCACGCCATCGTACGAGGTGCGAACCCTCGCTCAGGCCCGGTGCTCGGCGCCGACCGCCTCGGACAGCGAGGAGTAGCCGGCGGCCCGGACCCGCTGTGCCAGGCCCTTGTGGATCCGGCGCATCCAGAACGGGCCCCCGTAGATGAACCCCGTGTAGCCCTGAACAAGGCTGGCGCCGGCCAGGATCCGCTCCCAGGCCTGGTCCGCGGTCTCGATGCCGCCGACGGAGATCAGCGCCAGCCGGTCCCCGACCCGCAGGTACAGGCGACGCAGGACCTCTAGCGACCGGTCCGCGACGGGAGGCCCGGACAGGCCGCCCGCGCCGATCGCGCTGACGTCGGACTCCGGTGTGCGCAGTCCGCTCCGGCTGATCGTCGTGTTGGTGGCCACGATGCCGGCCAGGCCGAGCTCGACCGCGAGGTCCGCGACCGCGTCGACGTCCTCATCGGACAGGTCCGGCGCGATCTTCACTAGTACCGGGACGTCCACGGCGCCCTGCACCGCGCTCAGCAGCGGGCGCAGCGACTCGACGGCCTGCAGGTCGCGCAGGCCCGGAGTGTTGGGGGAGCTGACGTTGACGACGATGAAATCGGCGAGCGGGCCGAGCAACCGCGCGCTGGCCGTGTAGTCGGCGTCGGCCTCGGTCGCGGGCACGACCTTGGTCTTGCCGATGTTCGCGCCGATCGGCACCCCGTTTCGCCGCTGGCGCAGCTGGTTCGCCGCGTGGCCTGCGCCGTGGTTGTTGAAGCCCATCCGGTTGATCAGCGCTCGGTCGGCGGGCAGCCGGAACAGGCGAGGCGCCGGGTTGCCCGGCTGTGCCTGGGCGGTGACGGTGCCGACCTCAGCGAAGCCGAACCCGAGTGGCCCCCAGGCGTTCACGCCGGTCGCGTCCTTGTCGAACCCGGCGGCCAGGCCGAGTGGAGCCGGGAAGTCCACCCCGAACACGCGGGTGCGCAGCACCGGATCGGAGACGGTGAGCACCTTGGCGACCAGCGCGCGCACCAGCCCGACGGCGGTGACCAGCCGCATGGCGCGGAAGGCGATGTGGTGAATTCGTTCCGGCTGGAGGCGGAACATCAGGCGAAGCAGCAGGCTGTACAACGAATCTCCCTAGATTCCGGTCGTGCGAGTGTCGGCGGTGACAACCGTCATGACTGCGCCCTGGTGTCGATCGACTGCAGTCCGTCGCCGACCGCCGAGCCGACGAAGAGCGTGCCGGTGCCGGGGTCGACGGTCACCGCGTTGGGCTGGCGGACGGTGGGGTAGCGGCGCTTCTCGACAGGGATGCCGCTCGAGAGGTCGTAGCCGATCACCTCGTTGCTGCCGGTCAGCGTGACCCAGACCAGGTTGGCGGTGTCGTCGTAGGCGATGCCGTACGGGGAGTTCGGGACCGGGAAGCGCTGACGCATCATCAGCGGATCGGTGGTCAGGGCGATCAGTTCGCCGCCGCGGGTGTCGGTGACGAGGACCCGGCCGAAGCGGTCGGTGGTGAGGTTGGTGGCACCCTCGCCTGCCCGCAGGGCGCGGCCGAGGTGCTTGTCCGGGATGTCGATCTCGGTGACGGAGGTCTGCCTGCGATCGAGGGCGGTCAGTTGCTCGCCGGTGACGCCGAGCGCGTCGACCGACGCGAGTCCCGAGATGCGCTCGGTTTCCTTCCCGGCCGAGTCGAGGACGAGGACCGAGCCGTCGGCGGTGCCGACCGCCGTCGCGCCGGACTCGAGAAGGGCGGCGGAGCTGACGTCGCCGTCGACCTCGACGGTGGTCGTCTGACCCGAGGCCAGGTCCACCCGGGCCACGGCGCGGCCCGCCGGGACCAGCAACACGCCGTCGCGCGCCGCGCCGAGATTCGCAACGCCGCCGGGCAATTGGATCTCACGCGGGGCCGCCGCGGGATCGGCGGCGGGCAGCAGCAGGAGGCGGTCCGCGTCAGGTGTGAGCAAGGCCACGGTCCCGGTCTTCGGGTCGAAGGCCGCCGTCTCGACGGTACCGGGGAGCGGCCGGACGGTGCCCGCGGGCGGTGCGACCGTCGCGGGCGAGACCGCGGCAGTGGCAGGCTCGATGGTCTTGAGGTTCTCTCCCTCGTCCTTCGAGGAACAGCCGGTGACCAGCAATAACAGCGCCCCCGCCAAGACCGTGGTGGTGCGTCCCGCCGGTACCCGCATGTACGTCTCCTCAGTCGCATTTCGGCGTTGCGGGCCGAGGCCGCGGCGTGCCCGCCGCCGACCCGTTTGCCCGGTGTTCACCGTGTCCGTCCCCTAGCATCCCTGATCGCGTCTCGTCCGAATAATCCGACTCGGGCCCGCGGGCCCGATCGGGACTACCGTGAACGGACCTGGACTGGCGTCCGGCAGTTTTCGTGGACCGCGGCAGGGAGGAGGCGGCGTGGACTCAGGCAAGACCACCGGGTTCGCGTTGGAGGACCTGAGCGTAGGTCCCTACGCACACGGGTTCGGCACGAACGCGGACGGCCAGGCCTTCGCGTTCCGCGTCCGCCGCAGCACCCTCTTCGTCGAGGTGTACCGCGCGGACCTCGAGTCCACCGTCCCCGACAAGTCGGACGTGGTCGCGACCGCGGAGCGCTCGATGATCACCGTCGACCTGACCGACGAGCGCAGCATCGCGGCCGCGGTGCGCGATGCCGTCGCCGCGGCGGAACCGGTCAACCCAGGAGTCGCCACCGGCACCACCCTCCGGGCGCTGCTGGGTCGACTCAGCTCGATACTCGACCGCCGCTGAGACCCGCCGAGAGTGCAGCTGCCGTCGCCCGCACTCTGCGGATGCGCCGACAGGTGCACACTCGGCTCAGTCCCGCTGCGGCAAGACCAACTGGGCGCCCGAGCGCGGATGCGCGATCACCTCGACGGGGTGGCCGTACACCCGGCTGAGCAGGTCCTCGGTGAGCACATCGCGCGGGCTGCCGTACGCGGCAAGCGCGCCTGCCTCCAGGACGGCGACGGTGTCCGCATAGGCCGCGGCCAGCGCGAGGTCGTGCAGCACCACCACGACCGCGGTGCCCGCCCGCGCGCGCTCACGCACCAGGGACATCACCGCCTCCTGGTGGCCGAGGTCGAGCGCCGCGGTCGGCTCGTCCAGCAGCAACGTCTCGGTGCGCTGGGCGAACACCCGGGCCAGTGCCACACGCGAGCGTTCGCCGCCCGACAGCGCGGCGAACGGCCGCTCCGCGAACCGGGCGACGTCGCACGCCTCCATGGCCTCGCGCACCGCGTCCGCGTCCTCGTCCCTGCAGGCGGTGCGTACCCACGGCGCCCGGCCCATCCGGACCACCTCGAGGGAGGTGAAGGAGAACCCGACGGTGTGCTGCTGCGGGAGTACCGCGCGCCGCTGGGCCATGTCGGTGCCGGTCCAGCGGTCCAGCGGCCTGCCGTCGAGCTCGACGTGGCCCGCGGCGATGTCCTGATCGCCCGCCATTGCCGCGAGCAGCGTGGACTTGCCTGCGCCGTTCGGTCCGACGAGGGCGAGCACCTCGCCGACGCGCACGTCGAGCGAGACGGATTCCAGTACCCGGCGCTGCCCGCGGTCCACGCTCACGTCCACCGCGCGCATGCTCACCGCGCCCGGCTCTCGTCGTTCCGGGACCTCGAGCTCGCGCGCGAACAGGGTGCGCAGCTGCGCTGCCAGCGTCGCCATCAGGCCCACCCACCCTGCTGACGACGGGTCCGGCGCAGCAGCCAGAAGAAGAACGGGCCGCCGACCAACGAGGTGAGCATGCCGAGCGGCAGGTCGGCGTTGGGCACCAGGGTGCGGGCGCCGAGGTCCGCGGCGAGCAGCAGGATCGCCCCGCCAAGCGCGCTGGCCGGGATCAGCAGGCGATGGCCCGGTCCGACGATCATCCGCATCAGGTGCGGTACCACAAGGCCGACGAACAGGATGATGCCGGTGAACGCCACCGAGGACGCGACCAGCAGCGCGACGACCACGACCGCGAGCTGGCGTACCCGTTCGACGTTCACGCCGAGATGGGCGGCCGCGCTCTCACCGAGGGCCAGCAGATCCAGCTTGGTCGCCATCGTCATGGTCACCGCGATGCCGACGGCCGCCATGGGGGCGACGATGGCCACCGAGTTCCATGTGGCGCCGTTGAGGCTGCCGAGCTGCCAGAACACGATCTGATCGCGGGCGGCGGGGGAGGCGGCGAACGTGAAGTACGCGATCAGGCCGCCGGCGAACGCGTTGATCGCGATGCCGGTCAGGACCAGGGTCACCACCTCGGTGCGACCCTCGGACCGCGCCAACAGGTACACCAGGGCCGTGGTGATGAGCCCCGCGACGAAGGCGGCCGCCGCCACGGGGGGACCGGCGACGAACGCGCCGCCGGTGACGATCACGGCGCTCGCCCCCACCGCGGCGCCGGCCGAGACGCCGATGACGCCTGGCTCGGCGAGCGGGTTCGCGAACACACCCTGTAGGAGCGCGCCCGCACAGGCGAGCCCGGCGCCGACCACGATCGCCAGTGCGACTCGCGGGAACCGGACCTGCCAGAGGGTGACCTCGCCGCTCGGGTGCGCGGGCATGGGGCCGAGGTCGAGACCGATGCGGTGCAGGACGCTGCCGACCACCTCCATCGGCGCGGTCGGCACCTGTCCCACGCACGCGGAGACCAGCGCGAGCACCAGTAGCGCGACGCTCAGGGCGGCCAGGACCGCCCCGCCGCGGAGCCGCCTGCGCGGCGGCGCGGCGGCGGGAGCGGCCGTCGTCGCGGTCACTGGGCGGGCGGGCCGTACACGGCCGTCGCCAGTGCCTTCAGGACGGCGCCGGTGCGCGGCCCGAAGCTGAGCAGGGCGCCGTCCTGCATGTCCACGATCCGCTGGTTACTGCCGGCGGGGGTCTGCGCGATGCCCGGGATCGCGGTCAGACCCTCGACACCGCCGATGGATTCGAGGCCGCCCGTCATCATCAGGAACACGTCCGGCGCCGCCGCGATCATCGCCTCGCTGGTGATCGGCGTGAAGTCCTTGGTGAGCCCGGCCGCGGTCCCCGCGTCGGTGGCTCCTAGGCCCTCGATCAGCGAGTCCGCACCCGATCCGGGGCCGGCGAGCATCGTGATCGCGGGGCCGCGCATGTACAGGAATGCGATGGTCAGCGGGTCGGCGTTCGACGGCACCAGGGCAGAGGCCTCGGCGATCTCGGCGGCAGTCCGCTCGCGCAGCGCGGTGCCCTCGGCGGGAACCCCGAGCGCGTCGGCGACGGCCTGGATCTGATCCGGCACGCTCGCCAGCGAGCGGCTGGGGTCGAAGTACACGACAGGGATGCCCGCCGCGCGCAACTGGTCCTGGACGGCCCTCGGCCCGATGCTGGAATCGGTGAGCACCACGGTGGGGTGCAGGTTCAGGATGGCCTCGGCGGACAGCTGGCGGCCGCTCGGGGTGACGTTCGGGACCGACTCCACGGCGGGGAACTTCGCCGCGATGTCCCGGCCGACGAGACGGTCACCGAAACCGAGCGCGTAGACCGTCTCGGTGAGGGTGCCGTACTGATCCGCGGCGACGATCCGGCTCGTGTCGGTGATCGTCACGTCGACGCCGTCCGCGCTGCGGACGGTCACCGGCAGGCTCGAGACCGGGCGCTCCGCGATCGGCTCGGGGTCCATGCTCTCGAGGGTGGCCGTGGTCCGGCCGGTCTGCGCGCCGGTCGGCGCGTCGCCGCCGGTCGCGCAGGCGGTGGTCATCGCCGCGGCGGCCAGCGCGATGGCCAGCATTCGCACGCCCCGAGCGCCGAGCAGTCGGCTCATTTGACGAGGTAGCTCTCGATCTCGGCCTCGAGGTCCGCGAACAGATCTCCGTTGAGACGGTAGGCCAGGATCACCTCGTCGATCAGGCGCTGCTGCTCGTCCGCGGACAGCGGCGCGGCGTCGAGCTTGCCCCGGTAGGCGTCCTTGTAGAGCTTGGGCTTCTCGATCTGGTCGAAGATGTAGAACCGCAGGCCGTCGGTGGTGTAGCCGTAGGCGCGCTCGAGCATCCGGCGGATGATCTGTCCGCCCGAGAGGTCGCCCATGTAGCGGATGTAGTGGTGCGCGACGAAGCCGGCGGGCCAGTCGAACGCGATCTCGTGGAGTCGGTCGACGTACCGGGTGGTGGCGGGCAACGGGGTGATCTCGTCGCGCCAGTTCGCGCCGAGCAGGAACTCCAGGTCGGCCTCGAGAGCCTCGGTGCGCAGGAGCTCGTCGCCGAGGAACTCCGCCACGATCGGGTTCGATGCCTGGGCACGGCCCGCTTCCTCGAGCGCGAGGTACACCAGATAGGTCTGGCCGAGCAGTGCCGCGTACCCGGCGCTGGTCAGCTTGCCCGCGAGGAGGTCTCCGACGAAGCGTGACTGCTCGGTCTGGCGGTGCGCAGCGTCGGTCTGCGTCCTGATCCGCTCGGCCAATCCGGTCGCATCATCCGCGGCGTCGACACCGGAATCGAGCATTGTCATCGTTACTCCTGTAGCTCTTCGGAAGCGCAATTCGTACAAGGTTAGCCTGCCCTAGTAGATCAGGTGTCCAGGGCGGACCAGGCGGCCCATCGGTCGGGATCGATCGCGACCACGGGCCCCCCGGGCGGAGACGCCGTGTACTGCACGTACTTCCGCACGAGCGCGTCGATCCCGATCCGGCTCTGCGCCGCGTCGTCGAGCACGCGCGCCGCGCCGTCTACCCGGATCCACCAGAGTTGCGACCAGTCCTCGGCGTACTCGTCGACCAGCAGACTGACCCGCCCGGTCGCGGTGATGTTGTCGAGCCGCCGCAGCCGCGGCGTCGACTTGGGCTTGTCGTCGACCGCCGTGTAGATCGCCCCGCCCGCCATCGCGAAGACCACCGGAACCAGATGCGGCAATCCGTCGGCGCCGACCGTGGCCAGCCTCGCGACCCGCGCGCGGGCGAACCGGCTGTGGAGCTCGGCCTGCGGCATCGACGGGGGCGGCACCCCTTCAGCGTAGGTGGCTGGAGCGGAGCCTGCGGAGCGACAAGAGGGCAGGGCCTCGCGGGACGGGGGCGGTCAGGCGCTGACGTCGTCGAGGGCCGCGGCGATCGCCGCAGGCAGCTCCAGGTCCTCGGCCGCCAGCACGCCGGTGTGCTGGGCGTAGTCCCTGGCGCCGACGATGGCGCTCGCCACCCCCGGCCGGTCGCACACCCACGCCAGCGCCACGGCCAGCGGGGAGGCCCCGAGCCCGTCGGCCGCCGTGACGACGGCCTCGACGACCCGGGCGGTGTGGTCGGCGTTCAGGTATCCGACGACCAGGTCCGCACCGGTCTCGGTGGCGCCCCGGGAGTCGGCGGGGATGCCGTCGCGGTACTTGCCGGTGAGCACGCCGCCCGCCAGCGGAACCGCGGCCAGCAGGCCGATGCCGTGGTGGTCCGCGGCCGGGATCAGTTCGTCCTCCACCCCGCGCGCGAGCAGCGAGTACTCGGCCTGGGTGGCGATGAGCTTGGTGCCCGCCGCCGCGGTGGCCAGCTGCCAGCCCAGGTGGCCGCGCGCCCCGACGTACCGGGCGCGTCCGGTCGCGACCGCGAACTCGAGCGCGGAGGCCACCTCCTCGACCGGGGTGAAGGGATCCCAGGTCGCAACCTGCCACAGGTCGAGGTGGTCGGTGCCCAGCTCCTTGAGTGTCGCGTCGAGCTGACCGATCAGCGCGCGGCGCGAGCAGTTCAGGCGTTCTCGGCCCGGGTGGATGCCCGCGCTGCTGCTCAACACCAGCTGGTTGCGCGGCACCACGTCGTCGAGCAGCTCCGCCAGGATTCGCTGCGAAACGCCGTCGCCGTAGAACGGTGCCGAATCGACCAGGGTGCCACCGGATTCCGCGAAACCCATCAGCTGGGCCGCGGCCTCGACGCCATCCGTGTCCCGACCCCAGCCGAGCGTGCCGAGTCCGATGCGGGACACCCGGAGTCCGCTGTCGCCGACCGCACGCTGCCTCATAATTCGATCACCACAAGAAGGGGAGCGTAGTGGTGCCGTGCGGCGCGCGCCCAGGGGCGCGCCGGGTACGGTCGCTCCCGTGAATCTTCTTTGCCCCGTTACCGTGTCCCCGGGAGTCCGCCTGTGATCGTGGAATCGATGACATGGCTGCAGGCCATCGTCCTCGGAGTGGTCCAGGGATTGACCGAGTTCCTGCCGATCTCCTCCTCCGGCCACCTTCGTATCGTGTCGGAACTGTTCTGGGACACCGACGCGGGCGCCTCCTTCACCGCGGTGACCCAGCTCGGCACCGAGGCCGCGGTGCTCGTCTACTTCGCCAGGGACATCTGGCGGATCGCGATGGCCTGGTTCCGTGGCCTGTTCGACCCGGACAAGCGCGGCGATCACGACTACAAGATGGGCTGGTACGTCATCGTCGGCACCATCCCCGTCGGCGTCCTCGGGTTCCTCTTCAAGGACCAGGTCCGCACCGGGGCGCGCAACCTGTGGCTGGTCGCGACCATGCTCATCGTCTTTGCGCTGGTGATCGCCGCGGCCGAGTATTACGGGCGCAAGCGCAGGCCGATCGAACAGCTCACGCTCAAGGACGGTGTGATCATGGGTTCGGCCCAGGCGTTGGCCCTGATCCCCGGGGTGTCGCGGTCCGGCGGCACCATCAGCGCGGGCCTGTTCCTCGGTCTGACCCGTGAGGCCGCCGCCCGCTACTCGTTCCTGTTGGCGATCCCCGCGGTCACCGCGGCCGGATTGTTCAGCCTCCCCGACGCATTCGCTCCCGCGGGCGAGGGACTCAACGCCAGCGGGGCCCAGCTGATCGTCGCGACCCTCATCGCCTTCGTGATCGGGTACGTCACCATCGCGTGGTTGCTGCGGTTCGTGGTCGACCACTCGATGTACTGGTTCGTGGGCTACCGGATCATCCTTGGTCTGCTGGTGTTCGGGTTGCTCGGCACGGGCGTGATCTCGGCGACCTAGGGCATGCGTCCCAGAGCTGGATTCGGGTGACACGCCCTAGGCTGGGGCCATGACAGTGATCCTGCTGCGGCACGGGCGGTCGACGTCCAACACCTCGGGCATGCTCGCCGGCCGGTCACCGGGCGTCGATCTGGACGATCGCGGCCGGGAGCAGTCCCGCGCGGTGGTGGATCGGCTCTCGGGCGTGCCGCTGGCGGCGATCGTGCGCTCCCCGCTGTTGCGCTGCGAACGGACCGTCGAGCCGCTGGCGCGGGACCGGGACCTGGACCCGATCGCCGACGACCGGTTGATCGAGGTGGACTACGGCACGTGGACCGGACAGGCGATCAAGGACCTGTTGGAGGAGCCGCTGTGGAAGGTGGTGCAGCAGCACCCATCCGCCGCGGTGTTCCCCGACGGCGAGGGCCTGGCGCAGGTGCAGGCCAGGGCGGTCGCCGCGATCCGGGCGCACGACGCCAGGCTCGCCGAGGAACACGGCGGGGACGTGCTCTGGCTGGCCTGCACGCACGGCGATGTGATCAAGTCGGTGCTCGCCGATGCACTCGGCACCCATCTGGACGGGTTCCAGCGGATAGTCGCCGATCCGGCCTCGGTCAGCGTGGTGCGCTACACCGCGACCCGACCGTTCGTGCTGCGGATGAACGACACCGGCGACCTGTCGGGACTCAACGGCAGCGCGCCCGCCAAGCCCGCCGGTGTCGGATCGTCCGATGCCGTTCCCGGCGGCGAGGTGGGAAGGTAGGGGTAGGCGGATAATCACAGATAGCGATCACTCGACCAGACGGAGGTGCTGATGTCCCGAGCAATACACGTTTTCCGCACCCCTGATCGATTCATCGCCGGCACCGTCGGCGAGCCAGGTGACCGTGCCTTCTATCTCCAGGCGATCCACGAGTCCCGCGTGATCAGCGTGTTGCTGGAGAAGCAGCAGGTACAGGTGCTGGCCGACCGGATGGGGCTGCTGCTCGACGAGGTCCACCGCCGGTTCGGAACGGCCGTGCCGCCGCAGGACGTCGAACTCGAGGACCTCAGCCCGTTGATGACGCCGATCGACGCCGAGTTCCGGGTGGGCACGATGGGCCTCGGCTGGGACGCGGACGCCGGCTCGGTGGTCGTCGAGTTGCTGGCGGTCAGCGAGTCGGAGTTCGACGAGTCCGTGGTCCTCGACGACGCCGAGGACGGGCCGGACGCCGTCCGGGTCTTCCTGACGCCGGAGCAGGCCAGGGCGTTCGCACTGCGATCCGTGCGGGTGATCGCGGCAGGGCGCGCGCCGTGCCCGCTGTGCGGCGAGCCGCTGGCCCCGGAGGGGCATGTCTGCATCCGCACCAACGGCTACCGCCGCGGCGCGAACTTCGAACGCATCGACGAACTACCCGAAGAGGAATAGCCGTTGACCGCCGACCACGTCGTGGACGAGGAGTCCGAGTTGCTGCACACCGGCGAACTGTCAGTGCTGGGTCGGATCGTCAGTGCCAGCAACGCCACACTGGTCTGTGAGGCGACGACGAACGGGCAGAGCGTCCGCTGCGTCTACAAGCCGATCCGCGGCGAGCGCCCGTTGTGGGACTTTCCCGACGGCACCCTCGCAGGCCGCGAGGTCGCGTCCTACCTGATCTCCGAGGCGCTCGGGTGGGGCGTGATCCCGGAGACGATCCTGCGGGACGGGCCGTACGGCCCCGGCATGGTGCAGCGCTGGGTGGAGACCCCGGAACCGACCGGTGAGTTGGGTGAGCGGATGGCGCTGGTCGACATCTGCCCGCCGGACCAGGTGCCTGCCGGTTGGTTCGAGGTGCTCCTCGCGTACGACGGCGACGGCGAGCAGGTGGCGCTGGTCCACGCCGACGACCCCCGGCTGCAGCGGATGGCCGTGCTCGACGTCCTGCTCAACAACGCGGACCGCAAGGGCGGTCATGCGCTGGAGGGCATCGACGGTTCGGTGTACGGCGTCGACCACGGCATCTGCCTGCACAGCGAGGACAAGCTGCGCACCGTGTTGTGGGGTTGGGCCGGTCAGCCGGTCCTCGGCGCGCTGCTCGTCGACGTCGAGGCCCTCGCGGAGCGCCTGCGGGGCCCGCTGGCCGACCGACTGCGTGAACACATCACCGGCGACGAGGTGGACGCGCTGGTGGCGCGGACCGAGGGCATGCTCGCGGACCCGGTGATGCCGCTGCCAGGAGATCACCGGCCGATCCCGTGGCCCGCGTTCTAGCGGGAACTCGTTCCGGACGACTTCTGGCCCTCCGATAGGCTCGTCCGTATGCAGTCCTGGTCCGACACAGCCGTTCCCTCCGTTCCCGGTCAGGGGCCGCCGCTGCGGCTCTTCGACACCGCGGACCGCCGGGTCCGGCCCGTCACCCCGGGCGAGACCGCCACCATGTACGTGTGCGGGATCACCCCCTACGACGCCACGCACCTCGGGCACGCCGCCACCTACCTGACGTTCGACCTCGTCAATCGCCTCTGGCGCGACGGTGGGCACGACGTGCACTACGTGCAGAACGTGACCGACGTCGACGACCCGCTCTTCGAGCGCGCGGCGCGTGACGGCGAGGACTGGGTGGTGCTCGGCATGCGGGAGACGGCGCTGTTCCGCGAGGACATGGAGGCGCTGCGGGTGCTGCCGCCCCGCGACTACATCGGCGCCGTGGAATCGGTGAACGAGGTCGTCGAAATGGTCGAGAAGCTGCTCGCCGCAGGCGCCGCCTACGTCGTCGACGACGAGGAGTACCCCGACGTCTACTTCCGGGCGAACGCCACCGAGCAGTTCGGCTACGAGTCCGGCTACGACCGCGACACCATGGAGCGGTTCTTCGCCGAGCGCGGGGGAGACCCCGAGCGGGCAGGGAAGCAGGACCGGCTCGATGCGCTGGTCTGGCGCGCCGAGCGACCGGGCGAGCCGTCCTGGCCGTCGCCGTTCGGTCCCGGCAGGCCGGGATGGCACATCGAGTGCTCCGCGATCGCGCTGAACCGGATCGGCTCGGGCTTCGATGTGCAGGGTGGCGGCAGCGATCTGATCTTCCCGCACCACGAGTTCTCGGCCGCGCACGCCGAATCCCTTGTGCTGGACCGTCGATTCGCGCGGCACTACGTGCACACCGGGATGATCGGCCTCGACGGCGAGAAGATGTCGAAGAGCCGCGGCAATCTGGTGTTCGTGTCGAAGCTGCGCGGGGAGGGTGTCGATCCGATGGCGATCCGCCTGGGGTTGCTGTCCGGGCACTACCGCACCGACCGGGCCTGGACGGGCGACGTGCTCGCCGAGGCCGAGAAGCGTCTCGCGCTGTGGCGTCGCGCCGCCGCGCTGGAGTCGGCACAGTCCGCGGAGGACACCATCGCCCGGCTGCGTCAGCATCTGGCGGACGACCTGGACACCCCGAAGGCGATCGACGCCGTGGACGCCTGGGCCCGGTGGGCCGTGGACCACAGCGGCTCGGACGTGTCGGCGCCGGGGACGCTCGCGGACGCCGTCGACGGACTGCTCGGGGTCTCGCTGCGCTGACCGTCCCCATGCCGTCGGTTAGGGTCGGCGTCATGGGGGAACAACGAGATCGAATGCTGCGCGGCGAGCTCTATCGCGACAACGACGCCGACCTTGTCGCGGAGCGGAAGTCCTGCCAGCGCCTGCTCGACCAGTTCAATGCCACTGGGGCCGACGAGGATCCGCTGCGGTTCGATCTGTTGACGCGGCTCCTCGGTTCGATCGGTGAGGGGTCCTGGATCATGCCGCGATTCCAGTGCGACTACGGATCGCTGATCACGATCGGCTCGAACAGCTTCCTGAACTACGACGCGATCCTGATGGACTGCGCGCCGATCACGATCGGGAACGACGTCTCGATCGGTCCCCGCGCGCAGCTGCTCACCGCCCTGCATCCGATGGAGGATCACGAGGCGCGGCGGCAGCGGTGGGAGTCGGCGGCGCCGGTCGTGATCGGCGACAACGTGTGGCTGGGCGGGGGAGTGATCGTCTGTCCCGGCGTGACCATCGGAGACGACTCGGTGATCGGCGCGGGCTCCGTGGTGACCAAGGACGTGCCGCCGCGGGTGTTCGCGGCAGGCAACCCGTGCCGGGTGATCCGGGAACTGTCCTAGCCGTTCGGGATTCGCGGCATTTCTCACGCTGCGCGCGTAACGGGCCAAGGGTGCGGCCGGATGAACAGACCGACCGCTATTTCGGCTGGGGTGGCTGAGGGGGACTGGTGATGAACGCACGCGGCAAGCGCTGCCGGCGGACGGTGGGCGCGTCGGCGCTGATGTTGGGAATCGGGGTGGCGGTCGCGCCTGCCGCGGGGGCGAACCCGCCGCCCGAACCCTTGTCGTCCTCTGGATCGTCGGCACCGGCCGTGCCCGGCATCCTTGCCGGCACAGCTGTTGCGGCGGCGTTTGATTCAGGTCTGCCGGTCGTCGAGGCCACCGGCACGGTGAAGCCGCCGTGGTACTCGAACCCGACGATCCTCTACCGCGTGGTCACCGACCGCAACGTCCTGTCGTCACCGACCACCAAGTTCGTGGTCCTCGGACCGCGGCCCCGGAGACGTTCGGAGTGCTCCCAACGGGGACCGCTGGACCGATCGCCACCTGGGATCCGCGGGGAACCGACCCCAACGTCCGGTGGCGATTCGACACCACGCCGGTCGCGTGCGCGGCGAGCTGCGCCGGGGTCGCGTACTTCAGCTACTGAGGCAGGCCCCGGCTCTCACACCGGCGCGAACTCCAGGCCGCCGTCCGCCGCGGCGAGGACCCGGCGGCGCAGCGGCGAGCCGAGCGCGGTCGCCAGATCGCTGCCGTCGTGCTCGGCCAGCAGTTCCCCATCCGTCCAGACCAGCAGGGCGGCGCTGACGGACTGCTCCGCGGTCGAATGCGCCAGGTCGTAGTGTGCGCACCCCGGCACGCCCGCGTAAGTCACCCACAGGTCGTATCCGGTCATGAACAGGTCCAGGTCGAATTGCACACTCAGGCCGAGCAATTCGCTGCGCCCGTTGTCGTCGACACCGGCGAAGGCCTCGTCGAGGCCGAGCAATCGAGGCGAGTGCGGGTCCGCCGACGACAGCATCACGTGTGCGGCCGCGAACAGCGGCAGGTGCAGCGACACCGACTGCTCGCCGCCCGAGAGGGCGCCGTGCCGGGCCACGGTCAGCCGATCCTCGCTGCCGTCGCCCCCGATCAGGGTGAAGGAGAAGACCCGCCAGCGGCGGTAGTCCAGGGCGGTCGCCAGGATCTCGGGGTACGACCGCTCCGGGTGCGCCGCCCGGGACAACCGGATCTGGGTCGCGAAATGCGCTCGCATGGTGGCCAGTTCGTCGGCTCCGAGCGCGGAGGCGTCGCGGTCGAGCAGTTTCGAGATCGCCCGTGAGCTCTCGTCGAGGTTGTCGGCCAGCACCCAGTGCACGCCGATGGTGTTGCCCGAGGACATCCGACGCTCGCGCATCTCGGTGCCCATCTGTGCGATTAGTATCCTCGCATCGACGGTGCGCTCGTGGATCTGCTGCGCCAGACCGGTCAGCAACGCGTCCTCGAGGATCCGGCGCTCGGACTCGGTGAGCAGCTGTTCCTGATCCTGGCGGGCGACGGCGATGCGGCCCGCGAACTCGCCGATCGAGGAGTGGCCCTGCTCGTCCTGCACCCGCACGGTGGTGAGGCCGTCCGGGGCGTCCCACTGCAGCCGGTAGTCCTGGCCCGCCGCCGCGAGTTGGGCATCGAAGTCCTGCAGCGCGGTGGTCAGCGCGGTCCTGGTGGACTTGCGTGCCCCGTCGCTGACCCGCACGGACTCCGTCGCCTCCGTCAACGCGCGATGGAGTGCTCCCACCTCGTCGGGGAGCACCGACGCGTCTGCGCCTGCCCCGTCCTCGTTCTGGATCCGGTAGACGATCTGATCGGCGGTCAACCATGCCGCCGCGCTGGCGGGCCAGGAGTGGTTCTCGGTGATCCCCAACAGCTCGAGCAGGTCGCGGCGGGCGTACGGCGCCAATCTGTCCGCGTCGGTCCTGACCTCGGTGAGCGCGCTGCGCAGCGCCTCGATCGCGGCGCTGTGGGCGCCCTCCGCCTTGCCGATCTGCTCGACGGCGGACTCGTTGGCCTTGCGGGCCGCCCGTTGCTCCGACTTGAGGTCCTCGATGCGGGCGCGGACCTTCTCCAGGTCCGCGTCGATCTGCTCGGCGCTCGCACCGAGATTGTCGCGCAGCATCGCCAACCGCTGCACCTGCTGTGAATAGTTCTCCTCGGCGATCGCCGATTCCTCGGCGAACTCCTCGGCGATCGCGCGGGCCTCGCTGTGCCGGTCGTCGGATTCGCGGTGGTGCTCGACCTCCTTGTCGTGTTCACGCCTGCAGCGCTGCACCAGATCGCCCTGCTTCTCGAAGTGTCGGATCGCCGCCGCGAGTGAGTCCAATTCACGGCCCGCATTCGGGGTCCGGTGCGCGACCGCCGCCGCGCGCAGTTGCTTCTCCTTCGCGCCCAGGTCGGCGATTGCCTGGTCCAGCTCGCGCTGGGTGGCGGCGGCCGATTCCGAGCGGGTGCGCAGTGCGCCTGCCGCCTCGGTGACCGACTTGAGCGTCGTGAGCACCGGCGTGGTGCGGGGCAAGCTCTTCGACGCGGTCGCGAGCCGTCCGGCCAGCTCGCCCGCCTCGTGTTGCGCGGCAAGGGCTTCGGTGCGCGACCGCTCGGCCTCCTCGATGGCCTGGTCGAGTTCGGCCAGCCGCAGCTCTCGTCGCCGGGCCCGCGCGGTGGTGCCGATGTACTCGGCGTCGGGCTTGCTGTGCGTACCCTGCTGCACGCCCTGCCAGAAGCGTCCGTCGACCCCGACGCCGACCGCGGCGGCAGGCTCGGTGGGCTCGGTGTGCAGTGCGATCGACGACAGGATGGCACGCACCCTCTCCTCGGGCACCCCGGTGTCGGCCTCGACGGTCAGCACGTCGGCGAGCGTCGGGCCTGCGGGCCGGTCCGACTCGGGCAACGCCACCAGGTACTGCTCCGAATCGGCTGCCGGGGCAGGCCCCTCGCCGCCGTACACCCACCCGTCGAGCAGATTCGCGGCCTGCAGCGCGGATTCGACGCCCGCGGCCGTCTCCCGGCTCACCCCGTCGGCGAAGCGAACGAGGCGCCACAGCGGGGCGCCCGCCAGATCCTCGCGAGAGCCGGACCTGGCCGCGAACGGCGGTGGGGCATCATCGGTCTCAGCGGAGATCCGGTCCCGGTCGGCGGACAGTTCGGTGACGTGCGCGGCCGACTGGCCGGCCAGGAGCTCGGCCTGGGCCCGGGTGGCCCGCACAGTGTCGAGCCCGGCCTCGGTGCGCTCGGCGAGCACCGTTGCCAGACTCGGTGATTCGTCGTCGCCCGCGCCTGCCAGGGCGGAGTCGAGCGCGTCGAACAGGGTTTCGTTCACCCCGATGGAGGCGAACAGGGCGGAATGGTCCGTCCACCAGGACCGCAGCGCCGCCGCACATTCGGCGCGGGCGAGTTCCGTGGACGCCTCGGCCTCCGCGACGGCAGCCCTGGCCGTCTCGAGCAACTCGCTCCCGCGGGCGGCGGCCCGGTCGGCGCGGGTCCGCTCGGTCCCGGCCTTCTCGACGGTGGCGAGCGCGGCCCGCACCGCGCGCACATCGCCGTCACGCTCCTCGGCGTGACCGCGCAGCGCGGCCGCGAACTGGTCGGGGCGGGAGGTCGCGGGCAACGGCGTCCAGGCGATCCCGGCGTCCTCGGCCGCCGACTGCAGTTCGTCCTCGGCCCGGGTCAGCGCCGCCACCGCGCGGGCCACCGCGCTCGCGGACCTCGCGGCCTCGTCGGCGCGCTGTTCGAGACCGGCCTGTGCCTTGTGGGCCTTGTCGAGCTGCTGCTCGGTCGAGACCTTGAGCTGCGCGACCACGGCGGCCAGGTCGTCGAGCTGCTGCTTGCCCTCGTACGCGCCGGACCGTTGCAGCGTCTCGAGGTCGGATCGACCCTGCTCGAGCGCGCGCTCGGCGGCATCGAACCGTTCCTCGGCGGCGACCCGCTCCTCCTGGCGGCGGGTCCGCAGTTCGGCGGCCTCGGCCAACGCGACGATGCCCTGGTCGACGGACTCGAGCCGCCGGGACACCTGCTCGACGTCCGCGCGGGCCTGTTGGCGGAGGTACTTGGTGTACACCCCGACGAAGCCCTGCGCGGCCTGATCGGCGGCGGCCAGGCCCTCGAGCGCGCGCCCGACCTCCTCCATGTCGCTGAACGAGCGGGCGGCTTCGAGCACTAGTTGCTCGTCGAGCGGGCGCAGGCCGTCCGTCAGTGCTTGGGAGAGGCCCTTCGGGTCGAGGTTCTTCGCCAACTGCGGTCGGCGCAGGGTGAGGATCAGGTTGATCAGCTGGTCATAGCGTTCGGCGCCGAGGCCGAAGAGCCGGGCATCGATCGCGGCCCGATAGTCGGTTGGCCGGTCGGTGATCGCGTCGGTGCCGATCTGGTCGGCGAGCTGCCGCTTGGTCAGCGGGCGGTCGTCGTCGCCGAGCAGGGAGAAATCGACGCCCACCCGCCCGTCCGCGACGAAATGCCATCGGGTGACCTTGTCGTTCTGCCGGGTGGCGCGCATCCCGATGCCGACGGTGACCGCCTCGGGGTCCGCCTGGGACCCGCGGGCGAACTCCATCCAGACGTAGGAGTGCGCGCTGTCCTGGCCGCGGTAGAGCAGGTTCGACTTCATGGTGCGCTCTTCGCCCGCGAACGGGTTCAGCCGCCGCGGTTCGATGCGGCCGTCGAGCACGAACGGGAAGAGCACCTCGAGGGCCTTGGTCTTGCCGGAGCCGTTGGGCCCGCGCAGTACCAGGCGGCCGTCGGCGAAGGAGAACTCCTGGTCGCGGTAGTCCCAGAGGTTGATGATCCCGGCCCGGGTCGGGCGAAAGCGCGCGCTTGCCATGCGAATTCTGCCTCTACTTCTCTACTGGTTCGGACGGGGCTGCGAGTTCAGGGTTGTCGGTGAACAATTCGGGCTGGCTCGCCCGGTCGCGGACGTTCACGACGACGCCGCGGTAGCGCGCCAGCGCGGGCAGCACGAGCACGCCGCCCTCGGTGCGCCGCACCAGTCGCTGCTTGTCCAGGAGCGCGACGGCCTGCACTCGCAGTCCGTCGTGGTCGGCCTGCCATTGCGCCGCGAAGGTCCGGCCGAACCGTCGAACCAGCTCCGCCACCGCGGCCGCGATCCAGGCGTCGTCGACGAGCGGGAACAGCGCGGGCTCGGGGCCGGACCCGGAATCCGAGGCCGGGTCGTCGGACGGCTTCTCGGCCAGACCCTGGAACACGCCTGCCGCCGGGATGGCACCGTCGAGCGCGTCGATCAGGGCGGCGGTGCGGGACTGCGGGGCGGGCACCCGGACGAGTTCGCTCGCGTCCGGGTCCAGCACCCGGTCCGCTATCTCGCCCGCCAGCAGCAGGGCCACCTGGGCGACGGTGCCGGTGCTCGGGAAGCGCAGATCGGACATCCGGCCGGAGGTGTCGATCAGCGCGATGCCCTCGGCCCGTCGCTCCGCTGCCAGGCCGGTGAGGAGCTCGACGTCCGCCGCCGTCCGCGGCAGCGCCAGCTGCAGGCGTTCGTCGTCGTCGAGCTCGTCCGCGTAGACCACCGGGCGTTCCACCAGCGCCCGGCGTACCCGCCTCGCGGTCTCCCTCGGGTCCGTGGGCCGGTCGGGCACGAGCCCGTCCTCGTCGGCCGCCTGCACCTCCGGCCCCGCCAGCAGGCCCCTGATCGAGGTGAGGTGCTGGAGGGCGCGCGGCGGCCGGAAGAGCGCGACCACGACGGAGCGGTCGATGTCGTACAGTGCCTCGCCCGCGCTGGGGTTGGCCGCCCAACCGCCCGCGTCGCCGTCCGCGAGCGCGATGGCGCCCCTGGCCGCCAGCCAGCCGACCGCGTCGACGAACGCGTCCCTGTCGGCCGCCCGCTCGGTGGACAGTTCCACGCCGTCGATCTGGGTGGCGTCGGCCGCGACGTGATCCGCCAGCTCCGAGAGGGTGATCTGGTTCCCGGCTCGTCCGAGTGCCGCGAGACACAGCGCCAGATAGGCGTAGCGGTGCCGGTCGAAGGTGCGGTCGGTGCCGGTCCTGGCCGCCGCCGTGGGGTCCAGCCGGTCGGTCACGGTGAACAGCCGTGCCGTCGTCTCGGTGACCTCGAGCCGGTAGCCGAACAGTTCGAGGAGGTCCTCGCGCAGCTCGGTGGCCCACCTGCGTAGCAGCGGCAGCGCGATCCGATCCGGATACGTCTGTGTGACAAGGTGATTGGAGAGGATGATCCGTGCGGCGCGCTGGTAGGAGTCCAGGGCCAGCGGCGCGATCTCGCGTGCCCTCACTGAACGCTCACCTGCAGCCGGTCGAGGTGCAGCCTCCCGCGGGCGGTCTGGACCGTCGTCGACTCGTCGTGGGGCGCAGCGTCAACCGGACCCCGTTCTCGGCGCCGGTCGAGCTGCCGACCCTACCGCTCACCGGCACCCGCGCGGTGAGCGCGGCGTTGAGCAGGCTCAGCAGCACCTCGGTCTCCTGCTCGTCGAGGACCCGGTCGTAGACGCCGCCGGTGGCCAGTGACTTGGCCGCTGTGGCGCGGGCGCGCTGCGC
Source organism: Rhodococcus sp. MTM3W5.2 (assembly GCF_001984015.1). Lineage (NCBI taxonomy): Bacteria > Bacillati > Actinomycetota > Actinomycetes > Mycobacteriales > Nocardiaceae > Rhodococcus > Rhodococcus sp. MTM3W5.2. Next base: position 2,767,653 of record NZ_CP019572.1, read on the forward strand.
GGCGAGCTGCCCCTCTCGCAGCCGGCGGATGCTCGCGTCGTTGCGTTGCACCCGGCCGGGCAGGCCGGGGACGGGGTGCGGCCGGTCTCGGCGAGGGTGCGCGAGATCTCCACCGGCGGGGCCTCCCACCAGGACCGCGACTCGGGGATGATGTCGGCGTCGGGGTGCAGCATCGACAGGTGCCGGGGCCTGCCGAGGTCGAAAACGGCCTGGTACAGCGCGTGCGCGGCGTCCTCCGTCGGGGTCGCCGCAAACCAGCCGGCCAGGTGCCGGAGCTGGCTCTCCCGGCTCACGCCGCCCTTGCGCGTCTCGGTGACGCGGCGCAGCAGCGCGAGGACCGCGGCGATGGCGCTCATGGTGCCCTCTCGCAGCCGGTCCGATTCGCTGACGCCGCCGTCGGCGACGAACCAGTGCTTGAGCCCCGACCACCGGGACCGCCAGTCGTCCTCGCGTTCGTGCAGGGGCAGCAGCACCCGCTCGTCGCTGGCCGCGGCCCTGGCCACCAGGAGGTCGATGCCGGTCTCCTCGACGGCCGCGATGGCCCCTGCGAGCTTGGGTGCGTACCGGGCGAGGTCCGAGCTGAACTCGCGCATGTGGGTCAGCAGCGCGTCCTTGTGGGCGAGGAACGATTCGGGGGTGATCTCGGTGGTGCGCACCAGGTCGCCGAGGGTGAGGTAGAACTGCGCCGCCCTGGTCGCCATGTCCGACAGCGTGGAGTCGAGCCTGCTGAGTTTCCGGTAGATCAGGTCGCCGTCGGCCGCCCGGTTCGCCTCGGCGAGTTCCCGCATGTCCGCCAGCAGGTCGGGCAGCGCGAGCCGGGAGAGCGAGGCATCCTCGAGGCGGGCCCCGAGCACGTCCTCGACCGCGCGAAAGGCCTGGTAGCCGGCCTGGCTGAACTGGTAAACGAAGTGCCGGTTGCGGTACTCGGCGAGGGTGGCCGCCCGGCTGCCGTCGTAGCTGCGTTCGAGCACACCCCACAGGTGTAGCTGCTCGAGCAGCGGCGTGATCTCGACCCCGGCCAGCCGGCCGGCCTGGTCGTCGCCCGCGATCCGGCCGAGGATCTCGGCGATCTCGCCCGCGTGCAGCAACACCACGTAATTCGCCCTGGCGTGATCGAACGCCCGCAGCACCCACAGGTACTCGCCGCGCTTCTCCGCGCTGGTGAAGGCGAACAGCCGCAGCCGGTCATCGCGCGGGCCCGCGGCGGGCGTTCCGGAATCACTCATCGTGAACAGGGTAGGGGAGCGGCCGGACGGCACCTAGCGGGCATTGGGATCGGCGTTTCGCGGCCGACCGCCCGGTGCACGGACGAGGGCCGGGGACGCGAATCCGCGTCCCCCGGCCTTCGTGCCGCATTGTGTCCGGCCTACAGCGGCACCGGCGCGCCGTAGGTCATCGCGATGTCACCGGACGCCGTCTCGACCCGGGCGTACGGGCGGAGCGTGACCTGCCCGAGGGCCCCCGAGATGCTGCCGTGTACACCCGCGAGGCGGATCCTGGCCCCCGGGCCGTCGAATTCCTTCTCGCTGACCAGCGGGACATCGGTGATGCCACCGGGTTCGAGGTCGACGATCAGATTCTGTTGCGGGATGATGTCGCCCGCCAGCATGCCGCGGTTCTCGAATCCCAGTTCGACGTTGGGTTCGTCGAACACGTCACCGAAGATGATGCCGTCGGTGTGCTCGAGTTCGAAGCCGAGGCCGGGGGTGTTCAGCTGCACCGATGCGCCAGTGAGTGCGACCGGGTAGCCGATCTGGTAGCCGAAGGACAGCTTGGTGCCTGTGAAACTCGCTGCCGTTGGCCCGTCGATGGTGACTTGCGCGTAGCCGTTGTGGAAGAACTCCCGGCTCAGCGGTGAGCTGTCGAGCGGCGGAACGGCATTGATGAAGGTGTCGCCCTGTGAGACTTCGACGCGATTACCCGCGCCGTCGATGAGGCTGTTCGCATTGTTGACCACCGCCGCCGAGGTGCCGTTGCCCAGAACCATTCCGACGGCCGCAACCGCGGCGATCGCAGCCGCTCGACGGGGCCCGGTTCCGCGGCGGCGCCGAGGTCCACGAATTCTTGCCATGAATCCACATCCGTTCGGTCGAGTTTCCGATCACGTACTTGCGATTGGCTCAAATCAACACAGATCCCCGATGCTTCTCGAACGCTAGTTGATCTGTGACGATGCCGCGACATTTTCGGCGGTGTGGCGGTGGCTGTTCACACGGTGTTTCGGTTTGCCGTCTCCCAGGCCTTGTCATAGCGGTTGCCGCCGGGGCGTTTGATGTCTTTGCTCCGGTAGACCACGTACGGTCGGCCCAGGTATCCGATCGGCGCGCTGAACACGTGCACCAGACGGGTATACGGCCAGATCGCCAGCAGCGCCAGCACCGTCAACCCGTGCAGCTGGAAGCTGAGCGGGACGCCGACCATCAGGTCCGGCTGCGGGTTCAGCGTGAACAGGCTCCGGAACCAGGGCGAGACCGTCGACCGGTAGTTGTAATCGCCCAGGATCAGGTTCTCGCCGAGGGTGTTGTACATCCCGGTCGCGATGACGGCGATGAACAGCACGTACATGATCTTGTCGCTGGTGCTGCTGGACTGACGCACGGCAGGCACGCTGATCCGCCGGTACACGAGAATGGACAGGCCAACGACGGTGGCGATTCCCGCTGGCACACCCAAGCCCACCGCGAGCAGGTGATAGGTGTGATCGGAGATGCCAAGCGCCTGCGTCCAACTGGCCGGGATCAACACGCCGCCGATATGCCCGCGAGCACGGCAAGGATCCCGAAGTGGAACAGCGGGCTGCCGAGCCGTAGCAACCGGCTCTCGTACATCTGGGAGGACCGTGTGGTCCAGCCGAACTGGTCCTTGCGGTAACGCCAGACATGGCCCACCACGAATGAGGTGAAGGCGATATAGGGCAGGGTCAGCCACATCAGCGTGGTCACCGTCGTTCTCCCATCTCGGGGTGCAATGCGGGGTCGAGCGCGTAGGTGTCGAGGCCGACCGCTTCCTCGGGTGGCCCCTCGGACGCCATCTTCGCCACCTTCTGCCGGTCGTCGGTGTCGAGCTCCGGCAGGGTCGCACAGACCGCGTCCAGGACGGGAGCAAAAGGGGAATCGCTGTCGCGCAGCGACAGTCGGAGCACCTCGACCACGGCGCGGTGCTCGACGAGCAGCCGCCAGCCGCGCGCGGCGTCGGTCGTCGCCGCGAACTCGAGGACCACCGGCAGATAGTCGGGCAGCTCGTGGTCGCCGAGCGTCACGCCGCCGTTGCGGTAGGCGTTCTTGAAGCGCAGCAGCGCCATTCCTCGATTGCGGGTGTCGCCGTACGCGTAGTACGACAGGTGCAGACTGCTGCGCCTACGCAGGTCGAACGTCTCGACGTACAGCGAGGACAACTCGATCCGCGGCGTGCGCTGCATGAAGTCCACGCAGGCAACCAGGTTGGCGCCCGGCTGTCCCGGCACCGTCTCGGCCGCCGCGCGCAGATCGCCGAGCATCCCCAGCGTCTGCTCCGTCGGGTAGTCCAGCAGGAGGGCGGCGATCCGCCACACGACCCGCTGGTCCCGCTCGGACAGTGTCGCCTCCGCCCCGGGCCGGAACTTGTTGGACACCTTGCGGCGCAATCCGAGCGCGACCATCAGACGCCGTCCGATCCCGGCGTTGGCAGGCCCGCGTCCGGCCCGGTTCCTGAACCCGCCGAGGCCGGGATCAGCCCCTTGTGCTCTTGCCGTCCCAGTTGAGCAGGTTGATCCGGCCGGACTTGTTGTCCGGTGCCGCATCGGAATTGGTGTCGGCGACCTGCTCGGTGAGATGGAACTTGTCCGCCATCACGTCGAACGCGGTCATGCCGGGCCCGCCGTCGCCCTCGAGGCTGCATCCGGTGGCGAGCGCGTCGAGCCGGTGAGCGTCAGAGCCCGCCCCGTTCGGGATGACGTACCGGTCCTCGTACTTCGCGATGGCGAGCAGTCGGTACATCGACTCGAGTTCGGTCTCGGTCAACCGGACCGCGTTCGCGACCTCGGGCCGCGTCGGCTCACCCAGGTTGACCCGGCGCATGTGCGCGCGCATCGCCGCCAAACGCTGCAGGGAGGCACGCACGGGCCCGATCTCGCCCGCCGTGAAGAGTTCGGCCAGGTACTCGACCGGGATGCGGAGCGAGTCGATGGCGCCGAACAGGTTGTCGGCCTCCTCGCCGTCGTGGCCGGTGTCCGAGAGGGCCTCGACCATCGGCGAGAGCGGCGGGATGTACCAGACCATCGGCATGGTGCGGTATTCCGGGTGCAGGGGCAGCGCCACCTGATAGTCGACGATCAGCTTGTAGACCGGGGAGTTCTGCGCGGCCTCGATGAACTCGGCGGAGATGCCCGCCCGCTCGGCCTCGGCGACCACCCTCGGGTCGTGCGGGTTGAGGAACACACCCAGCTGCGACGGGTAGAGATCCTTGTCATCGGTGACCGAGGCGGCCTCCAGCACCGCGTCGGCGTCGTAGAGCATCACGCCGATGTACCGCAGCCGGCCGACGCACGTCTCCGAACAGATGGTCGGGATTCCGACCTCGATCCGGGGGTAGCAGAACGTGCACTTCTCGGCCTTGCCGGTCTTGTGGTTGAAGTAGATCTTCTTGTAGGGGCAGCCTGTGACGCACTGCCGCCAGCCGCGGCACTTGTCCTGGTCGACGAGCACGATGCCGTCCTCGGAGCGCTTGTAGATCGCTCCGGACGGGCACGACGCCGCGCAGGCCGGGTTCAGGCAGTGCTCGCAGATACGGGGCAGGTAGAACATGAAGGTCTGCTCGAACTCGAGCTTGACCTTGGTGGAGACCTTGGCCAGCAACGGGTCCTTGCCGACCTGCTCGGGTCCGCTGCCGAGGTCGTCGTCCCAGTTGGCACCCCAGGTGACCTTGGTGTCCTCGCCTGTCAGCAGCGACTTCGGGCGTGCGACCGGGACCGTGTCCATCGCGGGCGAGGCCAGCAGGTTCTCGTAGTCGTAGGTCCAGGGCTCGTAGTAGTCCGAGACCGTCGGCAGGTCGGGATTGGCGAAGATGTTGAGCAGGCGCTTGAGCCGGGAGCCGGTGCGCAGCGTCAGCTTGCCGCGCTTGTTGAGCGTCCAGCCGCCCTTCCACTTCTCCTGGTCCTGGTACTGCCTCGGGTAGCCCTGGCCTGGGCGGGTTTCCACATTGTTGAACCAGGCGTACTCGACGCCGCCGCGGTTGGTCCAGGCCTGCTTGCACGTGACGCTGCAGGTGTGGCAGCCGATGCACTTGTCCAGGTTCATCACCATGGCCATCTGCGCCATAACTCTCATCAGTACGTCACTTCCTGGTCGCGGCGGCGGATCGTGGTGACCTCGTCGCGCTGATTGCCGGTCGGGCCGTGGTAGTTCATCGCGAAGGACTGCTGGGCGTAGCCGCCGATCAGGTGCGAGGGCTTGATCATCAGCCGGGTCAACGCGTTGTGGATGCCGCCGCGCTTTCCGGTGCGCTCGGTACGCGGCACGTCCACCGCGCGGTCCTGGGCGTGGTACATGAAGACGGTGCCCTCGGGCATCCGGTGGCTGACGATGGCGCGGGCGACGACGATGCCGTTCCGGTTGCTCGCCTCGATCCAGTCGTTGTCCGCCACACCGATCTTGGCGGCGTCCACGTCGGACATCCAGATGGACTGTCCGCCGCGCGAGAGCGTGAGCATGTGCAGGTTGTCCTGGTACGCCGAGTGGATCGACCACTTCGAGTGCGGGGTGAGGTACCGGACGGTGACGGTGCCGCCGACCCCGTTTCCGTGGGTCTCGCCCACTGCGGGCTCGCTGAACAGTGCCGTCATGTCGAGCGGCGGACGGAAGATCGGCAGCTGTTCACCGAGCTCGGCCATCCAGTCGTGGTCGAGGTAGAAGTGCTGTCTGCCGGTGAGGGTGTGCCAGGGCTTGAGCCGCTCGGTGTTGATGGTGAACGGCGAGTACCGCCTGCCGCCGGTCTCAGACCCCGACCATTCCGGCGAGGTGATCACCGGCACCGGCCGGGCCTGGGTGTCCGCGAAACGGATTCGGGTGCCCTCGTTCTCGGCGGCCAGGTCCACCAGCTCGGTCCCGGTGCGTTCCTGCAGGTGCTCGAAGCCCTGGGTGGCCAACCGTCCGTTGGTGGTGCCCGACAGCGCGAGGATCGCCTCGCAGGCGTGCTTGTCCTTGGCCAGCGAGGGACGCCCGGCCGCGACGCCGGTCTGCACCGTTCCGTTCACACCGCGCAGGTACTCGACCTCCTCGGTGGGATGGGTTGTGACTCCCTTGGTCGTGAGTCCGAGCTCCTCGACCAGCGGGCCGAGCGCGCCGAGCTTCTCCGCGATCGCCGAGTAGTCCCGCTCGACGACGACGATCTTCGGCATCGTCTTGCCCGGGATCGGCTCGCATTCACCACGTTTCCAGTCCAGCACCAGGCCGCCGGGCTGAGCGGTGGCGTCGTTGGTGTCGTGGATCAGCGGCATCGCGACGATGTCGCGCCGGGTGCCGAGGTGCTTTTCCGCAAGCCAGCTGAAGCCGCGGGCGATGCGATGGAACGCCTCGAAGTCGGTCTTGGTCTCCCATGGCGGGGAGATGGCGGGGGAGAAGGCGTGCACGAACGGGTGCATGTCCGTGCTGGACAGGTCGTGCTTCTCGTACCAGGTGGCCGCGGGCAGCACGACGTCGGAGAACAGCGTGGTGCTCGTCATCCGGAAGTCCAGCGTGGTGAGCAGGTCGAGCTTGCCTGCCGGGGCCTCGTCTCGCCAGATCAGTTCTTCGGGCCGAATGCCCTCGGAGTCGCGGGCATTGAGGTTCGAATCGGCGCCGAGCAGGTGCTTGAGGAAGTACTCGTTGCCCTTCGCGGACGAGCCGAGCAGGTTCGAGCGCCACACCGTGAGGCAGCGCGGGAAGTTCTCGGGCGCGTCCGGGTCCTCGACGGCGAACTGCAGGTGACCGGTCTTGAGGCCGTCCACCACGTGCTCGGCCGCGCTCTTGCCCAGCCGGTCCGCCTCGTCCGCCAGGTCGAGGGGATTTCGGTTGAAGGTCGGGTAGCTCGGCATCCAACCGAGGCGGGTGGCGAGGGCGATGTTGTCCGCCGCCGTGCGGCCCGCGAACGTGCCGTTCGCCAGCGGCGAGGACATCACCTCGGCGGTGAAGGGGTCGTAGCGCCACTGGTCGGTGGCCAGGTACCAGAAGATCGTGCCCTGCATCTGACGGGCGGGACGGGACCAGTCCGAGCCGAATGCGAGTGTCGCCCAACCAGTGACCGGTCGGCACTTCTCCTGTCCGACGTAGTGTGCCCAGCCGCCGCCGTTGACGCCCTGGCAGCCCGTGAGCATGGTCAGGGTGAGGAAGGACCGGTAGATCTGGTCGGAGTGGAACCAGTGGTTGGTGCCCGCGCCCATCAGGATCATCGACCGGCCGCCGGACCGGTCGGCGTTGTCGGCGAATTCACGGGCGACGCGCGCCGCGGCGGCCGCCGAGACGCCGGTGATGCCCTCCTGCCACGCCGGGGTGTATGGCTCCTCGGTGTCGTCGTAGCCGGTCGGCCAGTTGCCGGGCAGATCCGGGCGTCCGACGCCGTACTGGGCGAGCATGAGATCGAACACGGTGGTCACGCGCCTGCCGGCCACCATCCGGGTGGGCACCCCGCGGCGCAGCACCCCCGGAGTGGAGGTGTCGTAGCGCGGGAAGTCCACGGCGACCGCGTTTGTCGCCATGTCCGGGTCCTCGTGCATCGTCATCAGCGGGTCGACACCGTGCAGGTCGAGGTTCCAGTGGCCCTTGCCCGATTCGGTGAACCGGTGGCCAAGGGAACCGCCGGGGACGACCGTCTCGCCGGTCTCCGCGTTCAGCAGCACCGTCTTGTGCTCGGCGCCCTCCGCGGAGTCACCGAGATCGGCTGCGGTGAGGAACTTTCCTGGCACGTAGCCGTCGCCACGCTCGTCCAGCGTGATCAGGTACGGCAGGTCGGTGTACTTCTTGACGTAGTCGGTGAACCGTTCGGTGTTCTTCTCGACGAAGAACTCCTTGAGGATCACGTGGCCCATCGCCATCGCGAGGGCGCCGTCGGTGCCCGGGCGTGCGGGCAGCCACTGGTCCGCGAACTTCGTGTTGTCGGCGTAATCGGGCGAGACCACGACGACCTTCTGGCCGCGGTAGCGGGCCTCGGTCATGTAGTGCGCGTCCGGGGTTCGGGTGACCGGGACGTTCGAGCCCCACATGATCAGGTAGCCGGCGTCGAACCAGTCGGCCGATTCGGGCACGTCGGTCTGGTCGCCGAACACCTGCGGCGAGGCCTCGGGAAGGTCGGCGTACCAGTCGTAGAAGGACAGCATCGCGCCGCCGATCAGCGAGATGAACCGGGTGCCGACCGCGTGGCTGACCATCGACATGGCCGGGATCGGCGAGAACCCGGCGACGCGGTCGGGACCGTACTTCTTGATCGTGTGCACGTGCGCGGCCGCAACGATCTCGGCGGCCTCCCACCACTCGGCGCGGACGAATCCGCCCTTGCCGCGGGCGGACTTGTAGCGCTTGGACTTCTCGGGGTCGGACGCGATGTCCTCCCACGCGAGCACGGGGTCCTTGAGGCGTTCCTTGGCATCGCGGTACATCTCGAGCAGCACACCGCGCACGTACGGGTAGCGGACCCGCGCGGGCGAGTAGGTGTACCAGGAGAACGAGGCGCCGCGGGGGCAGCCGCGCGGCTCGTACTCGGGCTTGTCCGGGCCGATCGAGGGGTAGTCGGTCTGCTGGGCCTCCCAGGTGATGATCCCGTCCTTGACGTAGATCTTCCATGAGCAGGAACCGGTGCAGTTCACGCCGTGCGTCGACCGGACGACCTTGTCGTAGGACATCCGATCGCGATAGAACTCGTCCGACGAGCGGCCGCCGATCTGGTACAGCGTGCGCAGGTCCTCGGAGGCCTCGCCGCGCTGGAAGTGCTTGCCGAACTTGAGCAGGGAATCGGCGAGATCTGTTCCCACCACTCCGGTTGTGCTGCCGGGCTTGGTTGAGCTTGGCATCGGTACCTCTCCGAGGATCTTCGGGCCCGGCCGCCGGCTGGGCCCCACTTGTTGAGCTGCGTCTTGTGTGCCAGGTGCCTAGATGTCGACCATCACCATTCCGTCGACGACCCGGGCCGGGTAGATCTGCGCCGCACCGACACCCTCCGAGGTGCACGCGCCGGTGTCGAAGGAGAACGCGTACTGGTGCAGCGGACACATCACGACGCCGCCGTCGATCTGCCCGTCGGCGAGCGGGCCGCCCTTGTGCGGGCACACCGCGTCCATCGCGCGGATCGTGCCGTCCGACAACAGGAACACCGCCAGCTGGAGCCCACGGACGGCGTACGCCCTGCCCTCGCCCGGGGTCAGGTCGGTGACCGCGCCGAGCGTCGTCGGCGTCGCGCCCTCGGGGCACTTCGGCGAACGCAGCGCGGTCATCGGACCGGCACCTGAGGGAGCGGAAGCAGCGGAAGCGACGGCACGAACTGCGCGGGCGACTTCGGTTCGGTGCGTTCCTGCCACGGGTCGCGGTACCCCGCGACCGCGATCGCCATGCGCTCGTCCAACCCGGCCACGGCCCCTCCTCGTCGCGGATCAGTATGGCCTGCAAGTGTTCCAGTCCCACCCGTGGAACCCAGGCATATGTGCGTTCCAGCCACTTCGCGTCCTCGCGGTAGTACTGGATGAAGCGGCCGGCCACGTCGAGTACCGCGTCCGACGATTCGACGGTCGCGAGCAGATCACCCTTACGGATGTGGGCCCCCGCCGCGCCGCCGACATAGATCTCCCACCGGTCCTCGCCCACCGACACCACGCCGAAGTCCTTGCACAGCGCCTCGGAGCAGTTCCTCGGGCACCCCGCGACCGCCAGCTTGAGCTTGGCGGGCGTCTCGAGCCCCTGGAACCGGTCCTCGAGCGCGATGCCCAACGCGGTCGAATCGCCGAGACCGTACCGACAGAAGTCGCTGCCGACACAGGTTTTCACCGTGCGCATGCTCTTGCCGTAGGCGTAGCCCGAGGGCATGTCCAGATCACCCCACACCTTGGGCAGGTCTTCCTTGCGGATCCCGAGCAGGTCTATGCGCTGGCCGCCGGTGACCTTCACCAGCGGCACCTGGTACTTGTCGGCGACATCGGCGATGCGGCGCAGTTGGTCCGGGGTGGTCACCCCGCCCTTCATCTGCGGCACCACCGAGAAGGTGCCGTCCCGCTGGATGTTCGCGTGCACCCGGTCGTTGATGAAGAGGGCGCCGCGCTCGTCGACCCAGTCCGGTCCCCAGATGGTGCGCAGCAGTGAGGCCAGCGGCATCTTGGACCCCGCGTCCTCGGCGCCGTCGGCCGCGAGCGCCGTGAACACCTGGGAGACCGCGCGCAGGTCCTGCTCCCGGATCGCGGAGATCAGCTCGGCCTTGGTCATCGGGATGCACGGGACGTACCAGTCGGCGGACGGATCCGGCACCAGTGCGCCACCCGCCGCGCAGGCGACGATGTCGGCCACGAGCCCCTTGCAGGAGCCACACCCCTTTCCCGCCCTGGTCTTCGCGATGACCTCGCCGAGCGAGGACGCGCCGCCGTGCACACAGGACACGATGTCGCCCTTGCTGACCCCGTTGCAGTTGCAGACCTGGGTGTCGTCCGGCAGGTCGGCCGCGCTGGTCGCAGCGCCGCCGTCGGCGAGGTCGAACAGCAGGCTGAGGCGGTCCTCGGGGAGCTCGATCTTGCCGTCGAAGGCCTGGGTCAGCATGCCGGCCTTGCCGACCTCGCCCATCAGGGTCGCCCCGATCAGCTTGCCGTCGCGCACCACGACGTTCTTGTAGGTGCCGTTACGCGAATCGTAGAACTGGAGGAACTCGTCGCCGTCGAGTTCGGGGCCCTTCACACCCATCGCCGCGACATCGACGCCGGCGACCTTCAGCTTGGTGGTCGACCGCGAACCCTCGTAGGCGGCTTCGGGATTCGAGCCGGTGAGGTGCTCGGCCAGCACCACGGCCTGCTTCCACACCGGCGCGACGAGCCCGTACAGCTCGCCGCGGTGCTGTGCGCACTCGCCGACCGCGTACACCGAACCCTCGTCCTCGCAGCGCATCTGGTCATCGACGACGATGCCGCGTTCGATCACCAGTCCACCCGCGCGGGCCAGCTCGGTGTTCGGACGGATTCCGGCGGTGACGACGACCATGTCGGCGGCGAGGGAGCTGCCGTCCGTGAAGGCGACACCGGTCACGCGCCCCTGCTCGTCCCGGAGCACCGCGTCGGTCCGGACCGAGGTGTGCACACCCACGCCCAGCGCCTCGATCTTCGCGCGCAGTACCGATCCGCCGCGCTCGTCGAGCTGCTGGTTCATCAGGTGGCCGGGGGAGTGCACGACGTTCACCGTCAGCCCCTGGGTGCGCAGCCCGTAGGCAGCCTCGAGCCCGAGCAGACCGCCGCCGATGACCACCGCGGAGACGTCGTCCTCGGCCTGCGCCATCTGCAGCATGCCGTTCGTGTCGGCGATGGTGCGGAATCCGAACACGCCCCGCGCGAGCCGTCCGTCGGCCTCTCGCAGGCCGTCCATGTTCGGGAAGAAGGTGTTGCTCCCGGTCGCGACGATCAGAACGTCATAGTCGACCTCGCGGCCGCTCTCGCAGGTCACGGTCTTCGCGAAGCGGTCGAGCCGGATGGCGCGGTCGCCGGCGTACAGCGTCACGCCGTTCTCCCGGTACCAGCTCATCGGGTTGAGGATCAGGTCCTCGTCGTCGGTGCTCGACTCGCCCGCCAGCACGTGCGAGAGCATGATCCGGTTGTAGTTGCCGTACGGCTCGTCGCCGATCATCGTGATGTCGAACTGGTCGCGGCCGCCTCTGGCGAGGATCTCCTCCACCGTGCGGGCACCGGCCATTCCGTTGCCGATCACAACCAGTCGTCGCATCAGAGCACCACCTGTCCCGAGGTCCGTGACGGCCTCGCCGGTGTACCTGTCCACGCTGCGCAGGAACCGCCGTGTGCTCGTCATGGACTCGAGGGTGCTGCGCTCCGGTGACGAAGTGGCTGCGGAGAGGTTACGTGGGAATCAGGAAGAACTCACCGGCTTGATCGGCTACATGTCAGGACATGAATCACAGGCCTGTGATCTGGAGGGACCGGCCCGCGGGCCGGGGCCGATCCCGCCGAAAAGGCTCCCGCCGACCGGGAGAGACGAATCTCACAGACCGCCGAAGCTGCCCGGTCCACGCCTGCGCAGATAGCGCTCGAACTCCGCCGCGATGGCGTCGCCGTCGATCTTGGAGATGACCTCCGAGATGTCGACCTCCGCGTCGCCGCGCTCCTCCAGCGAGCGCACGTACTCGGTGATCTCCTCGTCGTCCTTGGTCATCTCGGTGACCGACTGCTCCCATTCCTCGGCCTGGGCGGGCAACTCGCCGAGCGGCACCTCCACGTCGAGCACCTCCTCCACCCGCTGCAGGAGCGCGACGGTGGCCTTCGGGTTCGGGGGCTGCGACACGTAGTGGGGGACAGCGGCCCAGAACGAGATCGCGGGCACCCCGGCCTTGACGCATTCGTCCTGGAGCACCCCGGTGATCCCGGTCGGCCCCTCGTACCGGGTCTGTTCCAGGTTGAACCGCTCGGCCGACTCCGTGCTGTACGCCGTGCCGGTGACGGGCACCGGCCGGGTGTGCGGGGTGTCCGCGAGCAGGGCGCCGAGGATGACCACCGTGGTGACGCCGAGGTCCTCGATGATCTCGAGCAGGTCGTCGCAGAAGCTGCGCCAGCGCATGTTCGGCTCGATGCCGCGCAGGATGAGCACGTCCCGTTCGCTGCCGGGGGCGAGCACACCGAGACCCGGGTGGCGGGCCACTCGATCTCGCGGGTGACCCCGTCGACCTGGCGAACCGTCGGACGATTGACCTGGTAGTCGTAGTAGTCCTCGGAGTCGAGCTCGGCCAGCGGTCGTGCGTCCCAGATGAGTTCCAGGTGCTCGACGGCGCCGCTGGCGGCATCGCCCGCGTCGTTCCAGCCCTCGAAGGCGGCGACGAGAATGGGGTCACGCAGCGCGGGCGCGTCGTGCTCGGACGTGACTTCGGGTTCGCTTGGACTCACCCGACCAGCCTACGACCAGGGTCCTTCAGGGGGCCCACTACTCTGGACGGCATGTCTGCCCCATTTCACTCCGCCCTGTTGGATGCGCTGTCGCAGCGCGTTGTCATCGGCGACGGTGCGATGGGAACCATGCTGCAGGCCGCGGACCTCACCCTCGACGATTTCCTCGGCCTCGAGGGCTGCAACGAGATCCTGAACGAAACCCGCCCTGACGTGCTCGCGGACATCCACCGGGCGTACTTCGAGTCCGGCGCCGACGCCGTCGAGACCAACACCTTCGGATGCAACCTGCCCAACCTCGCCGACTACGACATCTCGCACCGGATCCGCGATCTCTCCGAGCGCGGCACCCGGATCGCCCGCGAGGTCGCCGACGAGATGGGCCCCGGCCGGGACGGCATGGCGCGGTTCGTGCTCGGTTCGATGGGGCCGGGCACCAAGCTCCCCACCCTCGGGCACGCGCCGTTCGCGGTGCTCCGCGACGCGTACACCGAATCCGCGCTCGGCATGATCGAGGCGGGCGCCGACGCCATCCTGGTCGAGACCTGCCAGGACCTGCTGCAGGTCAAGGCCGCGATCATCGGCAGTCAGCACGCCATGGAAAAGCTCGGACGCCGGATTCCGATCATCACCCATGTCACCGTCGAGACCACAGGAACCATGTTGCTCGGCAGCGAGATCGGCGCCGCGCTGACCGCGCTCGAGCCGCTCGGCATCGACATGATCGGCCTCAACTGCGCGACCGGTCCCGCGGAGATGAGCGAGCACCTGCGGCACCTGTCCAAGCACTCGACGCTGCCGGTGTCAGTGATGCCGAACGCCGGACTCCCGGTGCTGGGCGCGAACGGCGCCGAATACCCGCTCACCGCACCGGAACTCGCGGAGGCCCTGAGCGGCTTCGTCTCCGAATTCGGGTTGGGCATGGTCGGCGGTTGCTGCGGCACCACGCCAGACCACATCCGTCAGGTCGCCGATGCGGTGCGCCTGGTCGAGAAGGCCACGCGCACGCCGGTTCCCGAGCCGGGCACGTCCTCGCTGTACGCCGCGGTCCCGTTCGAGCAGGACGCCAGCATCCTGGTCATCGGCGAGCGCACGAACTCCAACGGTTCCAAGGCATTCCGCGATGCGATGATCTCCGGTGACTTCGACCGGTGCATCGACATCGCGAAGGACCAGACCCGCGACGGCGCGCACATGCTCGACCTCAACGTCGACTACGTCGGGCGCGACGGCGCCGCCGACATGACCGAACTCGCGAGCAGGCTCGCCACAGCCTCGACGTTGCCGATCATGATCGACTCGACGGAACCGGACGTGATCCGGGCGGGCCTCGAGCACCTCGGCGGACGGTCCGCGGTCAACTCCGTGAACTACGAGGACGGCGACGGGCCGGATTCGCGATTCCAGAAGATCATGCGGCTGGTCAAGGAGCACGGTGCCGCCGTCGTCGCGTTGACCATCGACGAGGAGGGCCAGGCGCGCACCGCCGAGCACAAGGTGCGGATCGCGGAGCGGCTGATCGAGGACATCACCGCCAACTGGGGCCTCGACGAGTCCGACATCATCATCGACGCGCTCACCTTCCCGATCTCCACCGGACAGGAGGAGGTGCGGAAGGACGGCATCGAGACGATCGAGGCGATCCGACAGCTGAAGGCGTCTCACCCCCGCATCCACTTCACCCTCGGCATCTCGAACATCTCGTTCGGGCTGAACGCCGCCGCCAGGCAGGTCCTCAACTCGGTCTTCCTGCACGAGTGCACGGAGGCGGGCCTGGACACCGCGATCGTGCACGCGTCCAAGATCCTGCCGATGGCACGGATCCCCGAGGAGCAGCGCACGGTGGCGCTCGACCTGGTCTACGACCGTCGGAGCGAGGGCTACGACCCGCTGCAGAAGCTGATGGAGCTGTTCGAGGGCGTGTCCGCGGCCTCGGCACGCGAGACCCGCGCGCAGGAGCTCGCCGGTCTGCCCCTGTTCGAGCGGCTCGAGCGGCGCATCGTCGACGGCGAGCGCAACGGACTCGAGGCCGACCTCGACGAGGCGATGACCGAGAAGCCTCCGCTGGTGATCATCAACGAGACACTGCTCAACGGTATGAAGATCGTCGGCGAGCTGTTCGGTTCCGGGCAGATGCAGCTGCCCTTCGTGCTGCAGTCCGCCGAGGTGATGAAGGCGGCCGTCGCGTACCTCGAGCCGCACATGGAGGCCACCGACGAGGACGGCAAGGGCCGGATCGTGCTCGCCACCGTCAAGGGCGACGTGCACGACATCGGTAAGAACCTGGTCGACATCATCCTCAGCAACAACGGCTACGAGGTGGTCAACCTCGGCATCAAGCAGCCGATCGCGACCATTCTCGACGCGGCGATCGACAAGAAGGCCGACGTGATCGGCATGTCCGGGCTGCTGGTGAAGTCGACCGTGGTGATGAAGGAGAACCTGCAGGAGCTCAACGCCAAGGGCGTCTCCGAGCAGTTCCCGGTCCTGCTCGGCGGCGCGGCGCTGACACGGACCTACGTCGAGAACGACCTCGCCGACATCTACGAGGGCGAGGTGTCCTACGCGCGCGACGCCTTCGAGGGCCTGCGGCTGATGGACACGATCATGACCACCAAGCGCGGCGGGGGACCGGACCCGGACAGCCCCGAGGCGCTGGCCGCGAAGGAGAAGGCCGCCGAACGCAAGGCGCGGCACGAGCGGTCGAAGCGAATCGCCGAGGCGCGCAAGGCAGCCGAGGTCCCGGTCGAGGTGCCCGAACGTTCCGATGTCGCCACCGACATCGGTATCCCGACGCCGCCGTTCTGGGGCAGCCGCATCGTCAAGGGCATCTCGCTGGCGGACTATTCCGGCCTGCTCGACGAGCGGGCACTGTTCCTGGGGCAGTGGGGTCTGCGCGGGCAGCGGGCCGGTGACGGTCCCACCTACGAGGAGCTGGTGGAGACCGAGGGCAGGCCGCGGCTGCGCTACTGGCTGGACCGGCTCAGCACCGACGGCATCCTCGCGCACGCCGCGGTGGTGTACGGCTACTTCCCTGCGGTCTCCGAGGGTGACGACGTTGTCGTGCTCACCGAGCCGACTCCCGATGCGCCGGAACGGTTCCGGTTCACCTTCCCCCGTCAGCACCGGGACCGGTTCCTGTGCATCGCGGACTTCGTGCGCTCGCGCGAGGAGGCTCGCCGCACCGGCCAGGTCGACGTGCTGCCGCTGAACCTGGTGACGATGGGCCAGCCGATCGCGGATTTCGCGAACGAACTGTTCGCCGCGAACTCGTACCGGGACTACCTGGAGGTGCACGGCATCGGCGTGCAGCTCACCGAGGCACTCGCCGAGTACTGGCACCGCCGCGTCCGCGAGGAGCTGGTGCTGGCGGGAGGGCACAACCTCGCCGAGCAGGATCCCGACGACGTCGAGGACTTCTTCAAGCTCGGTTACCGGGGCGCCCGTTACTCGTTCGGTTACGGCGCCTGCCCCGACCTCGAGGACCGCGCCAAGATGGTGGCCCTGCTGGAGCCGGAACGGATCGGTGTGGTGCTGTCCGAGGAGTTGCAGCTGCATCCCGAGCAGTCGACCGATGCGTTCGTGCTGCACCACCCCGAGGCCAAGTACTTCAATGTCTGAGGCCTCGATGTTCGAGGCGGCGATGGCGGTGTCGGGTCCCGATCTCAAGGCTGTGCTCTGGGACATGGACGGCACGCTGCTCGACTCGGAGAAGCTCTGGGACGTCGCCATGCACGAGCTCGCCGCCGAACTGGGCGGGGTGATGACGCCGAGCACACGGCACTCGATCATCGGCGCCTCCGGGCCCGATGCGCTGGCGACGATTTTCGGGGCCCTCGAGCTCGATCCGACGGCCGCCGCCCTCGCGGACGCCGCGGCGTGGGTGAACGGCCGTGTCACCGAGCTGTTCTCGCTCGGCATCCCCTGGCGGCCGGGTGCACGGGAGGCGCTGCGCACGGTGCGCGAGAGCGGGTTGCGCACCGCGCTGGTGACCAACACCGAGCGGGTGCTGGCCGAGCAGGCGCTGGACACGTTGGGGCGCGAGCACTTCGACATCACCGTCTGTGGTGACGAGGTCCCGCGTGGCAAGCCGGAGCCGGATCCATACCTGCGCGCGGCGGAACTGCTCGGCATCGCTCCGGAACACTGCCTGGCTGTCGAGGATTCGCCGACGGGCTCGGCGGCCGCGGAGGCGGCAGGCTGCGCGGTCCTGGTGGTGCCGTGCGAGGTCGCGGTGCCGACCGGACCCCGGCGGGTGCACCGGGAGAGTCTCGAGGGGATCGGGGAATCGGGGTTCGCCGCGGCGTGGCGGACCGTCCACGCCTGAGCCGAGCCATGGCAGGATTCCTGGCATGACGCCTCGGTGGACCGGTCGGCTCCTGCGTGGAGTGGCCGCATCGACCGTGGCCATCGCCGTGCTGACGTCCTGCTCGGCCGGCGCCGGTCTGTCGAGTGCGGGCGGACCGGACACGTTCACCGTCGCCCTCACCGCGAAACCGGACAACCTCGACTTCACCCGCACCGCGGGCGCGGCGATCCCGCAGGCGTTGCTGGACAACGTGTACGAGGGGCTGGTCCGGCTCGACGAGCACGGTGCGATCGTTCCGATGCTGGCCTCCTCGTGGACGATCAGCCCGGACCGGACCGTCTACGAGTTCGTGCTTCGCGAGGACGCGTCCTTCTCCAACGGTGAGGCCTTCACCTCCGAGGACGTCAAGTTCAGCCTCGACCGGGTCAAGACCGAGTGGACCGCGAACTCGCCTGCGCTGATGGCCGTGGTGGATCGGGTGGAGACACCGTCGCCGCACCTGGCCCGGGTGATCCTGCGGGCGCCGAGCAATGCGTGGCTGTTCGCGATGACCGGTCCCGTCGGCGCCATGTTCACCCCACGCGGTGTCACCCAGCTGGCCACCACCGCGATCGGAACCGGCCCGTTCACCGTGGCGCGCTGGAACCCGGGCTCGGAGCTGGTGCTCGCGGCCAACCCCCGCTACTGGGGCGCGCAACCGGCCATGAAGACGGTGCGGCTGAAGTACTTTGCCGATGCCACCGCGCAGGCGAACGCGATGCTCAGTGGCGGGGTGGACGCGATCTACAGCCTCGGGGCTCCGCAACTGCTCGGTCAGTTCAGCGCGGATCCCCGGTTCCGGGTCGTCGAGGGCGGCACCAACGGCGAGGTCACGCTGTCGATGAACGGAGCCGTCGCGCCCTTCGACGACATCAGGGTCCGCCGGGCGGTGATGTACGCCGTGGATCGGAAGGCCGTGCGGGACACCGCGTATGCGGGCTACGGCGAGCTCATCGGATCGATGGTGCCGCCCACCGACCCCTGGTACGAGGACCTCAGCGCCGTGTACCCGTTCGATCCGCAGCGAGCCCGCGAGTTGCTGGCCGAGGCGGGCATCCCGAATCCCGTGGTGCGGTTCGACGTGCCGAACCTGCCCTATGCCACGGCCGCCGCGCAGGTGGTGAGTTCCCAACTGCAGCAGGTCGGTTTCACCGTGAAGACCAACCCGGTCGAGTTCCCAGCGGTCTGGCTCGATTCCGTGTTCGGCCGACATGCCTACCAGATGTCGGTGATCCAGCACGCCGAGCCGCGCGACATCACCACCTTCGGCAATCCCGACTACTACTGGGGCTTCCGCAATCCCGAGGTCACGCGCTTGCTCGCGGAGGCAGACGCGGCGGACGAGGCCGGCTACATCGAGAAGATGCGAACGGTGGCGCGAACGATCACCGACGAGGCGGCGGCGAACTGGCTCTTCCTCTTTCCGCTGCTGGCGGTGACCGACGCCGACATCTCCGGGCTCCCGGCGAACGCGACATCGCTGGCGCTCGACCTGTCCCGGGTGCGGCGCGGGTAGGGCGGCGTGATGGCGATGCAGTTGGTCCGGCGGCTGGGCATCTTCGCGCTCACCGCGGCGTTCGCATCGGTGCTCGTGTTCGCGTTGCTGTCGGTGCTCCCCGGCGATCCGGCACGGATCGCACTGGGGGTGCAGGCCACGGCAGAGGAGGTGGCCAGGGAGCGGACCGCGATGGGCCTCGACGCACCGGCCCATGTGCGCTACGGCAATTGGGTGTGGGGCATGCTGCACGGCGACATGGGCGAGTCCTACCTGACCAGGCAGCCGGTCGGGCCGGAGATCTTCGATCGACTGCAGGTCACGCTCTGGGTCGTCGGCGCGGCCATGGTGGTTGCGCTGGTCGTCGCGATCCCGCTCGGGGTCCTGGCCGCGGTCCGGCGCAACCGCGCAGACGGGGTGCTGATCGGCGGGATCAGCCAGGTGGGCATCGCGATCCCGGCTTTCCTCGCCGGCGTGCTGTTGGTCACCGTGTTCGCGGTCGAGCTGGGCTGGTTGCCGTCGAGCGGGTGGCAGGCGCCGATCGAGGGGATCGGCGGGTTCCTCAGCTACCTGACGCTGCCAGCGTTGGCACTGGGACTCGTGCAGGGCTCGGTGCTGACGCGGTATGTCCGGTCCGCGGTGCTCGACGAGCTGGGCGCGGACTACCTGCGGACCGCGCGGGCCAAGGGCCTGACCCGGACGGGAGCGCTGCTGCGCCACGGGTTGCGCAATGCCGCCGTGCCGGTGGTCACCGTCGCAGGCCTCCAGCTGGCCACGCTGCTGATCGGGGCGGTCGTCGTCGAGCGGGTCTTCGTGGTGCCGGGGCTCGGCAGTCTGTTGCTGGACAAGGTGGGTCAGCGGGACATGGCGGAGGTGCAGTCCATCGTGATGGTGCTGGTGTTGATGGTGCTGCTGCTCAATCTGGTGGTGGACCTGCTCTACACCGCGATCGATCCCCGCATGCGGAGCGCGGCATGACACAGCATGCGGAGCGCGGCATGAAACGGGTTCGGTGGTCGGGCACGCTGACCCTTGGCGTCGGACTGGTCGCCTCGGTGGTGCTGGCCGCGCTGCTCTCCTTCGTCTGGACACCCTACGACCCGACCGTGGTCGACGCCGGTGCGCGGCTGGTGCAGCCGAGCGCCCAACACTGGCTGGGCACCGATGATTTCGGCCGGGACATCCTCAGCTCGCTCCTCGTCGGTGCCAGGACGACGCTGCTGGTCGGCGTCGTGGCCGTGGCCATCGCGGCGTCGATCGGCATCCCGATCGGGGTGGCCGCCGGGATGCGCCCCGGTGTGCCGGACGAGATCCTGATGCGCGGCAACGACGTGCTGCTGGCGTTCCCCGCGTTGCTGCTGGCCATCGTCTTCGCCGCGGTCTGGGGCGGGTCGACGGTGACGGCGATGACCGCGCTCGGCGTCGGGACAGCGCCCGCATTCGCTCGCGTCGCCCGCGGCGGCACCAGACAGGTGATGGCCAAGGACTACGTGCTGGCGGCGCGGGCGGCGGGCAAGAGCCCGCTGCGGATCGCGCTGAGGCACGTGCTGCCCAACATCTCCAGCGCGCTGATCGTGCAGGCGTCTGTGACCTTCGCGATCGCCGTGCTTGCCGAGGCGGCCCTGTCCTATCTGGGCTTCGGGACCCCGCCGCCGACCCCCTCGTGGGGCCGGATGCTGCAGGAGTCGCAGCCGTACCTGTACCTGCAGCCGGCGGTGATGCTGTGGCCCGGCCTGGCGATCGCGCTGACCGTGCTCGGGTTCAACCTGCTCGGCGACGGGCTTCGCGACCGATTCGACCCGAAGACGGTGCGGCAGTGACGGGCTCGTTGGTCGAGGTCTCGGACCTCACCGTCCGCGCTGGCGGTCGCACCCTGCTGGACGGCATCGGGTTCAGCATGAACCGGGGCGAGCGGCTGGGGCTGATCGGCGAATCCGGTTCGGGCAAGTCGCTGACCGCGCTGAGCCTGATGGGGCTGTTGCCGGACCAGCTGTCGGCGACCGGTTCGATCGCCCTCGACGGAGTCGACGTGAATCTCGTCGGTGCTCCGGAGCGGCTGCTGACCGCCCTGCGGGGAGACGACCTGGGGATGGTCTTCCAGGAGCCGATGACCGCGCTGAACCCGCTGATGAAGGTGGGCAGGCAGGTCGCCGAGGTGATCGAGCTGCACGACTCCGCGCTGAGCCGCGCAGGACGCCGGGAGGCCGTGCTGGCGCAGCTCGCGGCCGTCGATCTTCCCGACCCGGCGCGCATCGCCCGGTCATATCCGCACGAACTGTCCGGTGGACAGCGGCAGCGGGTCCTGATCGCCATCGCGATGGCGAACCGCCCGCGGGTGTTGATCTGCGACGAGCCGTCCACCGCCCTCGACGTGACGGTGCAGGCGCAGATCCTCGACCTGATCGACACCACGGTCCGCGAGCACGACACCGCGTTGCTGTTCATCACCCACGACCTGGCCGTGGTGTCCGCGCTGTGCGACCGGGTGCTGGTGATGCGGGACGGGTCGATCCTCGAGTCCGGACCGATCGAGCGGGTGTTCGGTGCACCGCAGCACCCCTACACCCGGGCCCTGCTCGAGGCGTCGGACCTGAGCGGATCGACGCTGGGGGATCGGTGGCGGCCGGATCGGTGCAGGGGGAGCGCACGGTCGCCGCGCCGGTGTCGAACGAACACGTCGAGCCGCTCGTGTCCGTACGGGGGCTCAGCCGCACCTACAGGGGATCGCGGTCCTCGCTGTGGCGTCGGGCGGATCCCGTGCACGCACTGGCCGGCGCGTCGTTCGACATCGGTCGCGGCCAGCGGTTCGGCGTGGTCGGCGAATCCGGCTCCGGCAAGTCCACGTTGATCCGGCTGTTGTGTGCCCTCGACACACCGACGGCGGGTTCGATCGTGGTGGACGGGCAGCAGGTCGCCGGGGCGCGGGAACGGGAGCTGCGGCAGTTCCGGCGGGATGTCTCCATCGTCTTCCAGGATCCGATGGGTTCGCTGGACCCGCGGATGAAGGTCGGCGACGTGGTGTCCGAGCCGCTCGACACGCGCACGGGCTCGGCCGAGGCCGTCGCCCAGATCCTCATCGCCGTCGGGCTCGAACCGGAGATGGCGCACCGGTATCCACATCAGTTCTCCGGCGGTCAGCGTCAGCGCATCTCGATCGCCCGCGCCCTGATCACCAAGCCGAAGATCCTGGTGGCGGACGAGCCGGTCAGCGCGCTCGACGTCTCGGTACGCGCTCAGGTCCTCGACCTGCTGGCCGAGCTGGTCGACGAGTACCGGCTGACGTTGCTGTTCGTCTCGCACGATCTGGCCGTGGTCCGGCACGTGTGCGACGTGGTCGCGGTGATGCATCGGGGCCGGATCGTGGAGTGCGGACCAACCGAGGACGTGTACGAGCGGCCACGGGAGGAGTACACCCGAACGCTCATCGCGAGCGCCCCGAAACTGGTCCTGCCGGACCTCTGACCGTCCGTGGTGACTGCGTGCAGGTCGCTCGAAACAACACCACGGGCGGGTTGTGGCGGGGCGGTGGGGAGTCCCGGCTCGTCCGTGAAAGAATCGTGACCCGTGAAGACCTTCGATTCGCTGTTCGCCGAGCTGACCGACCGTGCCGCCACCCGTCCCGAGGGCTCCGGCACCGTGGCCGCGTTGGACGCGGGCGTCCATGCGCAGGGCAAGAAGGTGCTCGAGGAGGCGGGTGAGGTGTGGATCGCCGCCGAGCACGAGAGTGACGAGTCGCTGTCCGAGGAGATCTCGCAGCTGCTCTATTGGGTGCAGGTGCTGATGGTCGGTCGTGGACTCAAGCTCGAGGACGTCTACCGACATCTGTGAGTCGCGCTCCGCACCGACTCCGCACGTCCTCAGGCCACATTCTTGCCACTTCCGGAAGGAACACCCCATGCTGCGCGTCGCAGTACCGAACAAGGGCTCGCTGTCCGAGTCAGCCGCCGAGATCCTCGACGAGGCCGGCTACCGCCGCCGTACCGACTCCCGCGACCTGACCGTCCTCGATCCGGCCAACCAGGTCGAGTTCTTCTTCCTCCGCCCCAAGGACATCGCGATCTACGTCGGGTCCGGCGAACTCGACCTCGGCATCACCGGTCGTGACCTCGCCCTCGACTCCGGCGCCCCGGTTTCCGAGCGGCTGTCCCTCGGGTTCGGTCGTTCGAGCTTCCGCTATGCGGCCCCCGCGGGCAAGGACTGGTCGCCCGCCGACCTGGCAGGGCTGCGGATCGCCACCTCGTACCCGAATCTGGTCCGCAGGGACCTCGCCGCCCGCGGCATCGAGGCGACCGTCATCCGTCTGGACGGCGCCGTGGAGATCTCGATCCAGCTCGGCGTCGCGGACGCCATCGCCGATGTCGTCGGTTCCGGCCGCACGCTTCGCCAGCACAACCTGGTGGCCTTCGGCGAATCCCTGTGCGACTCCGAGGGCGTGCTCATCCAGCGCGAGGGCTCGGACGGCACCGACAAGGCCCGTAACCAGCTGATCGCCCGTGTGCAGGGCGTGGTGTTCGCGCAGCAGTACCTGATGCTCGACTATGACTGCCCGCGGGGGCTGCTCGACGAGGCGCTGCGGATCACGCCTGGCCTGGAGTCGCCGACGATCTCGCCGCTGGCCGATGAGGCGTGGGTCGCGATCCGCGCGCTTGTGCCGCGCAAGGTCAGCAACGATGTGATGGATCAGCTCGCCGAGATCGGCGCCAAGGCGATCCTGGCGTCCGACATCCGGTCCTGCCGGGCCTTCTGACGCGGCAGCTTCCGCGTAGAGCAACGTCGACGGCCCCGGTCACACCTCAGGTGTGACCGGGGCCGTCGACGTTCCGTGGTCAGTACAGCCGGCGCTCGTGAATCCTGCGGTCGAACGCCGGGACGGGCCCGCCGTCGCGGAGGATCGTCGCGAGGGCCGGATCGGCCAGGTGTAGTCGTCCGATGGCGACCAGGTCGAACTCCTCGTCCTCCAGTCGGCGGAGGAGCCCATCGAGATCGGCTGGACCCGGCGTGCCTGCATCGCGGAGCGACTTGTCGAGCCCGACGCTGCCCACCGCCATGCTGACCGCGCCGGTCAGCTTCTTCGCCCAACCGGCCAGGGTCAGCTCGCTGCCCTCGAACGCGGGGGCGTCGAACCGGCGGATGCTCGCGTCGAGCACGTCCACGCCGGCCTCGACCAACGCGTTGAGGACGACGGCGAGCTCGTCGGGGGTGTTCGCGATCCGCGCCTCGTAGTCCTGCTGCTTGTGCTGGGAGAACCGGTAGAAGATCGGCAGGTCGGGACCGATCTCACGCCGGATCGCCCGCACCACCTCGACCGGGAACCGAGTGCGTCGTTCCAGGTCACCTCCCCAGTGATCGTTTCGCCGGTTCGTCGACTCCCACAGGAAGGCGTCCAGCAGGTAGCCGTGCCCGGCGTGGATCGCGATCCCGTCGAACCCGGCGTCCACCGCATTGCGCGCCGACCGCACATACGCCGCGATGACCTCCGCGATGTCGTGCTCGGTCATCGCCGGGGTGGGAACGCTCGCCCGCGCGAGATAGTCCTCCGGATAGACGGTCTTGCCGACCCGGCCCCACAGCCCGGACGGGCGCATCGGGGTCAGTGCCGGATCCACCGCGCTCATCGCGCCCCACAGCGGACCGACGTGCCACAACTGGGGAATGATCCGGCCGCCGGCCGCGTGCACCTCGTCGACTACGGTGCGCCATCCCGCCAGCGCCGACTCACCGTGCAGGCGGGGCACTCTGGGGCTGTCGACTGCCGTCGGGTGGTCGATCGCCACGCCCTCGGTGATCAGCAGGCCGGTACCGCCCTCGGCGCGCCGCCGGTAGTAGGCGGCCACATCGGGGCTGGGCACCCCGGCAGGGGAGTGCTCTCGTGTCATGGGGGACATGACGATCCGGTTCGGCAGCGCCAGCGACCGGACCTGCAGCGGGGCGAAGAGCGGGTTCACAGCGCCTGCAGGTAGTCGAAGAAGCCCTCGGTCACGTCCTCGCGCAGCCGGGTGAGCTTCCGATAGCTGATCAGCCAGCGCCCGTTCACCTTTCGGTACTCCTCGTGGTAGTGCCCGTAACCGTGGAGATGCTCCTCGTGGTCGCCGTTGGTCCACCACAGCTTGTCCTCCATCGCCCAGATCCCGCGGGCGGTGTCGTCAGAGGTCAGCTCGATCTCCGGGGCGTGGCCGTGGTGCACGGTGGTCACCGCGGTCGGTCCGCCGAGCAGGGTGCTGATCGCTCGGGTCAGTCTGTCCTTGCCCACGACGCGGTTCGAGGTGCCCTCGGTCTGCGGCTGCTTGTCTCCTGGCAGGCCGCCCCACGTCTCGGAGACCACGTCGTCGGTGTGCAGCGTGGGGTAGACGTCCCACTGCTTGTTGTCCATGCATCGCAGCCGCGCCGCGAAGGTGTGCTTGATCTGTTCGATCGCCAGGAGTTGTTCGGGGACGGTCAGTGTGAGCTCGGATTTCATGGCAACACGCTGTCAGCGGTCCGCCGTGTGGGCAATTCCACTTTCCGATCAGCGGACTAAGGCGAGGTCACGGCCGGGAGGACCGGTCACGTCCGCGGCCCCGCCGCTCCGGTGAGGTCGAAGTAGTGCGCGATCGCCGCTGCCGCCATCCGCACGGGTGCCGCATGCCGTTGGTCGAACTTCAACCGGTCCATCGGTCCACTGACCGACAGGCCCACCTCCGCACCGCCGAGGGAGCCGACCCGCGCTCCGATGCAACCGAACCCGGTGACACAGGTACCGAACGAGACACCGGGCCGTGGTGCCGCCGTGAGCAGCGCCTTGCCTATCGTCGACGATCGCGCGGGTATGCGCGTCCCGACCCGTGTCCGCAGATGGGGCGCCGCGGCGCCACCCACCTTCTCGAGGTAGAGCACGTCCTTGCCGTCGAGAATGCCCAGATGCACGACGTGGCCCGTCACCAGGTGCAATTCGCGAAGCAGCGGTGCCACCACTCGGTCGGCACTGTCCCGGTACAGCGACAAGGCCCCGAGTTCGTACTCGACACCGTTGCGGCGGAGGAACTTCGGATATGTCTCTACACGCGCCGACTTTGCATATTTCGGTGTCGATACTGAATCTCTCGACTATTCCACGGCGGACTACGTGCTGCGCAGCGTGAGCGTCCTGTATCCCGCTCTCGTGGTCCTGCTGGCACTGGGCTGTGCGATGTTCTGGATCCGCGAGTTCGGTCGGCGAGCGCTCAGTCACGGCCAGGAATCTGTTTTCGTTCACCGCGCCGGATGAGTCGTGGTATTTGCCGGCGCGCTGCTGGCCGCCCTAGCGGTGTTGGGGCCCGTGCCGCCTCGGATTTCGGTGCGCGGTACTGATTCCGATGGCGCCGGCCGTAGGGGCGGTGCTGGTCGTGGCGGGATTCGGGGTTGTGGCGGTACTCCGGTTCGGCGATTCGGTGCGTTCCACCACTCCCGCGGAGCGGTTCACATACCGCTATGAGTGCCTTCCGCCCCTTGTTGTCCGAGCCGACCGTTAGGTGCTGGTGCCTGCCCGGTGGACGGTCGGATACAGATGCACATTGACCGTGCCAATCGATGACACGGCGCGAATCAGCCTGACGAAGGCTGGAAGGGCTCGCCGCCAACAAGGAGGCGACCAATTGGGATGCGAAATGGCAATGCTCCGAGGTCGCCCCCCTTCTGAGAGAACGTGCATCCGGTGGTGCAACCGGGCGAAGGATGGTCGGCCCTACTGTGGTGTGTCCACCGGGCAAGTGTTCGAGCATGGGGTAGTCCATTCGATGAGGGCGACGATCGCCGAACCTGGTAGACCGCTGCCGGATCAATCCCCCAATAGGTCCCGTACAACGGCGGTCGCGTAGCCCAGATGTTGTAGTGCTTCTAGATCGGCTGCACTGGAGATGATTTCGACGTAGCGTTGGTTGGAGTCCCATTCGAGATCGAATCCCTGGTCGAGCAGTGCCTGCACTTGTTTGCCCGGGGTTGTTCCCGATAGGGGTTCGATATGCACGAGCAGACGCGGCCACCGGCGTTCAGGCAATGGCTCGACGTACCAGGGCCCGTCGGTTGCTGGGATGAGTGAGAGCGGCGGAACCTCGTTGTCGGCGGCTGCGGTGCGGTCGCGCAGCAGCTTTGGGATGTCGAGCCCGGTTTCACCGGTGGCGCACCAGCAAAGGCTCCGTAGCGCCGCTGCGACCTCGAGGGCTGCGGTGATCGCCTGTTCGATCGGCGGCTGGAAATCCTGCCCGCATTCGAGGTCGAAACCGAAAATGTGGTGGTCGAAGAACAGGCATTCGTCGGTGGTGCCGCGTGGTTGCTGGTGGTACCAGTGCTGTAAGACATGCCCTGCACTTGCCGGATGGCTTCGACCATGCGGTTTTGGAGGTGCTTGTAGACGATCTCGTCTGCCGGAGACACCGGAAGTGATGGGATGTAGGTTCCCCCACCGGGGTTGGGCCGGAAGATGGCCTGGCCGTGGGAGTGGCTGTCTATCGCGAACAGCAGCGAATGCTCGACTGTCGCAACGTGCGCAATGTTGGCGGACTCGGGCTCAGACAGCGGTGCGGGCCCGTGGTAGACGTCTGCGCAGGATGTCGCCGAGGAGCCGGCGTCACCGAAGTAGCGCGGGAAGTTTCGGTTGCAGTCGACCCCTGGGCAGGCCGGCGGAGGGGCCGGGCGCAGATTCTTGCGCCACATCCGTCGGCCCTGGTCGAAGAAGCTGAGTCTCGCACCATCTGGGTTGGATTCGGGAACGATCAGTACTTCGACGCGGTTCAGAGTCTGCACAACTTGGTGCACCGTCGGGTTCGGGTCGCTGGGCCGATAGTTCTCGACCAACTGACTTGCAGTCTCGACGATGGCGAGGGCGTTGATCCATTCCCGCGCATGTTGGGACCGCATGAGCAGCACTGCCGGTTTCCGGCGTGGGCCGCCTGGGGCCGTGATCCGCAGCACGTGCATCGGGTGCATACCTCGCGCATCAACTCGAGTGCCGAAGTATCCGTGTGTCCGATGGGGCAGTGTGTCGATCCGGCACAGCTCGGGATGGGCACTGGCAATCGTGCGGATCTCAACATCGGCGGCAATCGGATCCAGGTACTTCGATACGAACCCACTGCGGAAGCTCATCACCACCACCCGTTGCCGCGGCCATATCTGTAGGCGGCATAGACGTCGACACGGCCGGCGCCGAAGTGATTCTCCTTGTCGCGAGTCTGTCCGGCGACACGGACGGCAGTACTTTCCAGCGCTTCCTGGACGCGGTGGGGAATGATGGGCTGTCCTGCTTGCATGCATGCTTGCGCCAGCAGCACGAGGCAGCCGCCGACGTGTGGAGTTGCTGCTGAGGTTCCACCGAAACCGCTGTACGGCGTAGCCGAAGGCGCACCCTCCTGGTACAGCCAATTGCACGAGGTCGTCCCCGGCCCGGGCGCACACAAGTCGGGTTTCATCAGCCCAGGCCGGGCACCGCCTTGATACGGATAATCGGTGAACGGAACCGAGTTCCATTCCGCGGGTCCCCGGCCCGAGTACCCGGCGAGTTTGTCGGCGTTGTCAGTCGCACCGCACCCGATCGCGGACGTCCTTCCCCGACCGGGGTCTGCAGGGGATGCAACCGGGGGGCGGGCAGTTGCCGGGGGTGGCTATGTTGTAAGGCACCGGGTAGATCGAAGGCTGGTCGCCCTGATTTCCGATGCTGTTGGCGTGCAGGATTCGGGCCGCGGCCAACGCCTCACAGGCGCGTCTCCACCCGGTGTAGTTCGGGTTGTTCGGATACTTCCACGACATCGACATACTGATCACCCGCACGCCATGGTCGATGGCGAATTCGAACGCCTTCCAGTAGTTCCGTTCTTGTCCGCCCACGCGCAGCGCCATCACCGTCGCCTCGGGCGCGACACCAGTGCCCTGGCCTTTCGCACCGTTTCCCGCGACGATTCCCGCACACGAGGTACCGTGCCCGGCCTCGTCGATCGGATCCGTGTCCTCGGAGGCGAAGTCGTATCCGTGTTTGGGGTAACTCGCGCCCCCGTTCCACATCTGGGATTTCAAGTCGGGGTGGTGATAGTTCACGCCGGTGTCGATGACCGCGGCCAATACACCCCGACCGGTGATACCCAGCTGCCACAGCATCGGGGCATTGATTCGTTGAACGCTCCAGGTCGGAGTCGGCGGCGAGTCGGCCGCATCGTCCGCTGGTGCCGAGGTGGCGCGTGTCTTGCGCGTGGTGCGCGTTGCGGATCGGTCATCAAGCAGCTCTTCGATGTCGACGGTGCGTGACACGTCCACGGTGAGTACGTCGTCGCGCTCGAGCAGCTGGCGCAGGATGTCGGGGGTGACCCGCGCCGAGATCGAGTTCGTCACCCAGGACGTGTCGACGGCCTGCACCTTCGGCACCGCGACGGCGTCATCAACGGTGAGCTCGGACGCGGAGGCCGCGCTGAGGTAGTCGAGTAGTCCCTGCTGCTCGGCGGCGGCTTGTGCTTTGATGCCTTCGACGGCGGGTGCCGCAGTGTCCTCGTCGGAGCGCTCGAGGGCGTCCGCTGCGGGTTCGCCGCGTAGGAAGATGGTCACCTCGAGTGTGTCGTAGTCGCGGGCGTTCTCCAGCATGATCTGAAGGTCGCCGCTGGCTTTGCTGTTCATGTCGGGATGCCTTCTGGTCGGACTGAGTTGGCTGGGCTAGGGATGTAGTTGCGACTGCAGGAATTCGTAGATGTCGGGTTCGAGGTGTGCACGGGCTATTTCGACGAGTGCCTGTTCTAGTCGCGCGTGTGCATCGGTCGCTGTCCCGCCGCCATCTGCGGATCGGATCTCGACGGTCGTCCCGTGGACGGTGAGGGTCCAGCCCTTCTCCGGGGCGATGATCCGGAATCCTCGGTAGCCCAGCGGTTCGTGGGCGGGCTGAGACGTGGGGACGGGCTCGGGCAGGCCGGCGAGCACTGCGTCGATGGTTTCCACCTCGCTGGTACCGAGTTCCCATGCCGGATTGGGTCGCCCGCTGAAGATGTCGAGTTCGATCCGCATGCGTGTTACCGGATTCGATTCGCTTGTGTCTTGCAGGTGTAGAAGTAGCCGCAGAACTGCGTGTATGGTCCACGATCACAGGTTTCGGGATTGATGATGACCCGGTTGCTGTTGTCGGTATTCCGTGCTGCGGTCTGCCCCGGCTTGTGTCCCCAGAAACCTTCGGCCGCGGTGTGGATCCGATACCAGTGGTAGTCGAAGCCGGGTGCGACGACGAGGGCGACGAGCCGGCGCGGCTTCTCCGCGTCGGGGAAGCAGTTGTAGCGCGCGCGGGATCCGTCGGCTAGCGACGCGCGGGTCAATTCGGCACACGTGAGCGCGGTGTACATCGCGCCGGCCCCGCGACCGGGCTGAGCAAAGGTATCGGTGCGCCGATTCGATGCGTAGTTGTAGCAGTTGTTGTTCCGCTTGATATTCGCGTCGTCATTCCAGAAACCCGGGTTGAACTTCGACCGCTCGTAGTAGCAGGTGACGTCTTCCGGGGTGGGTTCGGCGGCGACGGAACTGTCGAGGTCGGTTTGCTGCCGTTCGCTGGTTTGCTGGAGGAGGTCCAGTAGGTAGCCGACGAGGTCCTCGTCGGTGGTCACCGGCGCGTCGCCGGCGGGCGGGTAGAGCTCATGCCGGGGCAGCGCCCGGATCAGCCGTTCGGCCACATCGAAACCGTTGCCGCCATCCGTCGCGCCGCCGCCGACCTTGAAGCGACGGGGCAGGTCGTGGCTCTGGTCGCCGTCATCGTCGGACAGCATCTCGACCGTCGCGCCGCGGAAGCCGAGTCCGTCGAACCCAGCCTGTGGGTCGGTGAGCATTTCGGGCCGGCGACTCACATCACGCAGCAACTCGCGCGCTTCGTCGTCGTCGATGAGATACGAGGGATCCTCCCGGCCAGAGAAGGCCTCGAGCGTGATACGCAACATCTGCTTGACTCCTTTGGTTCAAAGTGTCCGCCAACTGGTGGAGTGGATGGAAGCGCGGTCTGAACGTCGTACCGAGGTTCCGTCGCGCATCCGACCGGTAGGTGGTTGGTGCGCGCTGTCTCTTGTGCCGTCGTCGACATCGTGTGTCCGGTAGGGATCCCCACCCTGCACTAGCCGCCCGGCGGATTCGCGATCGCGATGCTCTCGGCTGTGCTGTATTCGGAACGAACTCAAGTCTGCCCGCATCGACTGCCACAGAAACGAGTAGCGGCCTACTCGTTTCGAATGACGTTGCAATGCAGGAGCCGTCGAGTGGCCACCCCGGCTTCGAACATTCGCAGCGAGTCGTGGCGGTCACGTCCCTCGAGGTTCACGGTCAGCGACAGAGGCCAAGGTGTCGGCATCGTGGCTTCCAGACCTTTCGGAAAACGAGTAGTCGACCACTCGTGTCTGGCGCCGGGTGGACGGAGATACTGGAAGCGCGGGTAGTTCGGCGTGTACACCCGACAGGCGGGCAGATCAAAATTCTGGTCGTAGGCAACGTCGATGCGAGGTCGGATTTCCGGGCGGTGGGTCGACATGAATCGAAGCGATATCGCAGTTCCGTTGCTGATCCCAGTAGTCACCGCACTACTCGGTGCATTGGGCATTGTCGCAAGAGATCTGTACGAGCGCCGAACCGAGAGGGGCCGGCGCAAGCGCGCCTATGATGACGCCACACGGAGGGTCGCGTTTGCGACCGAGTGGTGGAAGGCGAAGCAGGAACTCGGCGTGGAAGCTGATTCGCTGCAATCTGCACGTGAAACCGCTCAGAAGTGGCTCAGGGAAGCGACCACCCTCATCGATCAGTCCGTGCAACCGCCCCGCAGGCCAGAGAGTCAATACTCCGTAACGCGTCGCGTGCTGCTGGCCTACCCGTTCAAGAGTGCATCGGCGCGCCTTCTTCGAGTTGTCTACTACTTCATGCTGCTCCTGATGGTGTTTGCAGTCTCGATTGCGATCGTGCCGATTGAGGGTGTCTCGGGTCTAGAGCAGTTCGCCGGAATGCTATGGGTGCTTGTTCTCTACGGGCTCCCGGTATTGGGGACTCGGGCGTGGGCGGTCTCAATCGAACAGCGTGCTGCGAGGCGGCCAGCGAGAGTTTCCACGCCAACCTGGAATGTGGCCAATGATCTGCCGAGTGCTCCTCAGAGCTTTCCCCCAGGGCGCACTCCGAAAGGGCGGGTATGGCCCACCGGGGATGCCGCCTGGGCCACAGGAGCAATTCGGTCCACCGCCATCTGGTGGATTCGGGTGGCGACCGCTTGGCTAAACCCCGGCGCCAGGGGTCCTTGGTCCGGATGAAGTCCAGCGGATGCGGTGATTGGTCACGTCAGGATTGTCGATCTGCCGCGTGCGGCTGCAGCCCCTGGGGCTGTGTGCCGGGCACCGTCCGGGGCCTCGCGAAACCGTCAGTCGATGGCTTGCGGCGCCGAAATCGAGTAGTCAACCACTCGTTACACGACCGACTGCACAGGTCGAAGATTGAACGCGTACACCGCCGAGCCAACCAATCCAGTGGGAGGAAGATCAATGATGGCGAAGAATCCCGGAGGAAGTTCGAGTGATGGTGTCAGCAGCACCATCGATGAACTGCTCCTCTCAGCGCTAGAACGCGGTGATGAAAGCCTCGAGACAGGCCGCTACATCATCACCTTCAAAGAAGGCGCCGTGGAGGAAGGTATCCAAGCGCTAGGCACGCAAGGATTCAATTCCGCCGACGCTCGGGACTTCGAAAACCAGGCACTGAGCCTGGAAGACATCGCAGATGCTGATGCCGCGGTCTTCCCGGAGATAGGGTCGGCTCTCGTGGGTGCTGCCGCGTTGGAAGAGCACGGGATGAGCGTTCAGGCCGAGGTGGCAACCGACAGTCCGTTCGAGACAATCGAACCGGAGTACTTCGCATTCGCGGAGCAGGATGTGGATTACCTCCGCGGATTCACCAGGGCGACCGAGGCCATAGCCAATGATCTAAACGGGGGCAAGGACCTCGACCTTATCGAGGATTCCGATCTGGAGACCCAGGTCCAGGTCCTTGGCGCCACATGGGGTCTGGTCGGCTGTAAGGTACCACCGAGCCTTCGCAGCGGCGTGGGCATCAAGGTGGCTGTTCTAGATACTGGCATGGATCTGGGCCACCCAGACTTCATGGGACGGGCCATGGTCGGCCGGTCATTTGTCGGCCAGCCCGTGCAGGATCTGCACGGGCACGGAACCCACTGCATCGGTACCGCCTGTGGTCCCAAGGCGCCGCCCGGCACCACCCCCGGTACGGCATTGGTTACAGGGCTTCGATCTTCGTGGGCAAGGTCTTGAGCAACGCTGGATCGGGTGCGACCGGCGGCATACTCAACGGCATGAACTGGGCAATCGCAAACCGGTGCCAGGTCATTTCCATGTCCCTAGGGTCACAGGCGCCGGTACAGGCCGCATATACCGCGGCAGGCACCGCGGCCCTGAATAGTGGATGTTTGATCATCGCTGCCGCAGGGAATGCGGGAGCGGCGACGGGCGCGCCAGCGAACTCACCAACAATAATGTCGGTGGCCTCGCTTGACCGTAACCTTGCCCCGTCCTCATTCTCGAATAGCGGAAAGATCGAGATCGCGGCTCCTGGCCGGGACATCGATTCCTCTGTTCCACGGCCCTCCCGTTACGGCACTAAGAGTGGTACCAGCATGGCAACGCCACACGTGGCGGGGTGCGCCGCTCTGTGGGCCGAGACCGGCGCGAGCTTGCGTGGTAGGTCCCTGTGGACCACACTGCAGACAACGGCTAGACCCCTACCGTTCCCGCCCTCGCGGGTAGGGCGTGGGCTAGTGCAGGCGCCCTAGACGCGGCTGGATCTGAGCGGTGGGGTGGACTGCGAAGAGGTAACTGAGACGATGAAGAATCGATGGATCGTCACCACCTCCCGGGATCGCCCCATGGCGCAGACCGCGAAGGATCTGTCCGATGCAGGATTCGACATTGACGACAGACTTGAGGCGATCGGCGTCATCGTTGGGAGTGCTGACGTCAGCCTCGCTCAGAGTTTGCGGGCGATCGCCGGCGTGATCGATGTATCCCCGGAGTCATCCATCGACATCGGTCCTCCCGATTCCCCGATACATGGTAGGTGCGCTGCCGGTTCCTGACAGTGGACTGTATTTCCCGGTCGCCCGAGCCGTTCGGCAGATCAGGTTCTCGATGGCGGTGGATGGAGGTCGAATCCGATGTTGAAGCGGCCCGCTCAGTTTCGCCGCACGACAGGTCGACCACCCGCCCTCGCTCTGTTGGCTCCGTGACCTGCGTTCTCCGCAGCACACCAACCGTTTCTGAGAGGTCGACATGCCGTTGAAGAATTACGGGGTCCTCAAGGGACGCCCAATCAACCGGACGCTGGGGTCGGGTGCGAACCCGCACTTTCAGGTGCATGTGATCGACGAGACCGCCGACTATCGCATCGCAGTCAACGTGGCCTCGGCGCTGCGCCCGTCGGAGGTCGAGTACCTGATCGATTCGCGCTTCGCGCATCCGTTCCTGCCGCAGTGCGAGGCCCTGCCGGCGGGCTGGCACCCGCTCGCGTCGACGCCGGGCGGGCCGTCGCTGGATTTCATCCGCTCGAATCTGTTCGACCCACGGAAGATGGTGCCGCTGCCGTTCAACGTGCCCGGCCCGGACAACGACCTGAACGAGAAGATCAACCACTACATCCAGCGGGCGATAGCCGACGAGGAAGCGACGCTCTACGCCTTCGGCGAACGCTGGGGACCCGAAAGGGGTAAGAAGGACAAGATCTTCGGGTTCCTGCCAGGCAACGGGGTCCACGACATCCACATGAACCAGGCCAACGTCGGCCGGTTCGTCGACGACGACGGCGTGTATCAGGACGGTGCGCTGCTGCTGCACTTCCCCAGCCAGGACCAGTGGGTGGGGGTGTTCCTGAAATTCCAGTCGCAGACTTGGCACACCGACGACCGGACCGGCCACCAGATCCGCCCGCCGGTCAGCGGTCCACCCTCGGATCGCGGCGTCACGGTCCGCCCGTTTACACCGGGCGTGCCTCCGACGCCCGAGGCCCCGGACGGGGCGGTGAGGATCGTCGCGGCGCTGGCGAACGCGGTCGTCTCGCCCGAGGTGGAAACGGTGACACTGCTCAACACGACTGGCGCGACGATCAAACTGGGTGGCTGGCGGCTGCTGGACCGGGACAAGCACGCGATGGCCCTGTCGGGCGCAATCGGGGCGGGGGACACACTCCGGATCATGCTCGCCGCACCGGTGACGCTGCCCAACTCAGGAGGCCAGATCACCCTGCTCAATTCGGACGGATTGCGGGTGGACGGGGTCACCTACACCCAGAACCAAGCCTCCCAACCGGGATACACCATCACCTTCTGACCACAACTGACAACCACCGAGGTCACCTTGGCCATGAATGCCCCGACACGCGGCGCCATCTGCTCCACCGCGGTCGGTGAGCGCCAACCGTTCGGCCCCCTCCAACAGGAGGGCGACGATGACGGACTCGGATCAGGCGCGTTGTGATCCCAGAGATCTCTACGAGTCGGTGATAGTGGTAAGCCCTCGACACCAAGGACAATCCCCCGTTCATCGGACACTCCTGCTCTGTGGGGCGAGCGTGGCTGGGTCGTCATGGGTCGACGCTCGCGTCAGGATGATGGTGGTTGGGCAGTCTCGGGGCATGGCCAGTTCCCGTTCTTGTTCATCGCGGGTGCGCGGGGAGGTCCGCTCGCCGGGTGACGATGATCCGTGAGGATTCGTCGATCGGAACGATCAACGCGTACCCGTAGCGTTCGGTCCATCGTGCAGGAACCAGCACCCAGCTGTCGGGGCGGACCACAAGAGTCCGTAGGCACTGGTATCGGTATCGGAACCGCTGAGCAGCTTGCGGATTGAGTTCGGTTTCGTGCACCAGGTCGGGTGGGGCGAATAGGGGTTCGGTGGTGTCCAGCACCACAACGGACTGTCGAAACCAAAGGTGCTTCGCGGTGTCCTGGGCACGAGTGCGCCCCTGGTCGTTGGCGTAGATGTTGGTCAGCCAGAACAGTGCCAGCACGAGTGCGGCGGCCGTGAGTAGCCAGGTGAGTCGCTCTGCGGTGGTGGCCAGTCGGGGTGCACTTCTCGACCGTAGTGCTGCGAGAACTTCGGTACCCGCTGCGATCGCCAGCGCTTTCGCCTGCCGTACAGGAGGATCCACAGTCCTCCGCAGATTGCGGCCAGCAGGACTATGAGGACAGGCACGCTGTCTCGCACGTACTCCGCGGTGGAGAAGTCGAAGGCTCGTCGTCGAGACTGAAGTAGGCGAAAAACGCGTTCTTGTAGATGACACCGAAGTAGTAGCACAGGCCGGTGATCAGGGTGGTGGGTGCGACGACGCCCGCGACCGCGCCGATCCACTTGTCGACCGCCGGCGGACGCGTCGGTGCCGGTGGAGGTGGCGGCGGTTCACTCATGGCGTCGATGTGTTTCCTGTTCCGATCTCCGCGCCCGCGGGTGAAGGTAGCGGTGCTTCCGTTGGACCAGGAATGGGCCTAGGTGCAGGCCTCCCTGGCACCTGGGCTTCCGTTGGAGCAGGCGCGATCTCAGACCCGCTGGATCCGCCGTCGAAGGCGGTCGGTGACGGTCTGGATTCTGAGACGGCAGGGGTGTTGGGTGCTGGAGTTCGCGAGACTCGGTCGCACCCGGACACGACTGCCACGGTTGTCGTCAGGACCAGCGCCATTGCCCCCGGCAAGACAGATGCGCATGCATGTGGCCAGGTCCTGCTGTCGACAGTGGATCTCATG
Source organism: Rhodococcus sp. MTM3W5.2 (assembly GCF_001984015.1). Lineage (NCBI taxonomy): Bacteria > Bacillati > Actinomycetota > Actinomycetes > Mycobacteriales > Nocardiaceae > Rhodococcus > Rhodococcus sp. MTM3W5.2. The sequence goes on from NZ_CP019572.1 coordinate 2,804,314, forward strand.
GGGGCCTCCCAGTTCGATCCCACCCATTCTCGCCCCGACCGCACCGGATTCCACGAGTAGTTAGCTACCCGATTCGCACTGTTCAGCTCACCTCAGCGTGTGCGCTCGAGGTGGAGATGTCGGATCTTCGGGATCGGCGCGCGCGAGGAGGCGGCCTTGAGAAGGACGAGGCTGTAGGTGATTGTGCCGCCATGTCGCAGCACCGCTTCCAAGCGGCGGATGCTCGCCGCGAGCTGGAGCTCCGTGAGGTCAGGAAATCGATGCAGCCGCGGCCTTAGTGGTAGCGCGGCAATCCGTGGGCGGCCCCTTGCACCTTCGGGGGGGGGGGGGGGGGGACTTCAGAACCACGCAAGGACTGATCAATTGGAACATCAGCGACAGCATCACCGCTATTGCTCAGGCGAATCCGGCTGTGGCGCTCACCGCCTTCGCCGTCATCGCCGTCATCGCCGTGGTTCTTCACTGGATGATCGCCACCCTGGTCCGCACCTTGGTGACGGCGCTCTTTGACAGGGACCCGACCACCTATGAGCGCATCTACGGTCTGATCTGGGTCACTCGGCATCCCAGACCCTCCAACGACGAGAGAACCGGAGCTGATGGTCACGCCGGTGATCTGAGAGGTGATGGGGACCGGCCCGTAAGAGACGGGCCGGTCCCTGTCGCCAGTCTTGCGCATGACGGGCGTTCGCGTCCATGAGGCCCTTCGCATTTGCTGCTCAGCGAGCGCGGCCGCGACGTCAAGCTCGGTGGTGGCGACGGTGTGGTCCGGCGCGGCGGCGGAGGTAGGGGCTTCGCGTGTTCTGGAGGCTCGGGCGCCTCGACGCGCCATGCGAAGCCAGATGGGAAGTTCCCGGCAGAATGCGGCAATGCGCATCTTCCGCGAGCTGCACCAGGCCGGCGACGATGCGATCCGCTGAAACCAGAGGCGGGAGCTCTCGCCCACCAAGGACGCGGGCGTCCTATTCAGTCATCGTCCAAGCCCGCACAAGATCCGAGTTCTCATGGACTCCGAAAGTTTGCCTGTCGACACGTCGATGCCAGTCCAGCTGTTCGAGGCACTCATCAAGCACCAGTGGGTGTTCCCGCTCGCTGTCGAGGCCAGCACGATCACCTCGACAGACAGGTCGAGCCCGGTCCGTGCCGGACTGCTGAAGGTTCGCGACACCACCGCTGACAAGGGATGGTCCAGTTACCCCGGACCGCAGTACAGCTTGTCGATCAACGACGAGAACGCGCACCCGGGCGGATCGGCCACCCTGGCCGCTCGAGGCGCGACCAGCCCGAGCGGCAGATCCTCGAGACGATGCAGTCCTTCGAGCAGGGGCACCCCCGATTTCAGCGTGGAGGACGCGGTAACTCACGCGATCCTGGCCGAAGTGGCACGCCACTCCGGATTCGACATCCTGGTCTCCGAGGCACCGGTCGCCGCGTGCCGAATCCTGCCGATGCACGCCGGGTGGTGGTGCTCTCCCGCGCCGAGGTACTATGGATCCCAGCCCATCCGGACCAGGTGCTCGAGCATCCGGAGCGTGGTCGTCCGGGGAATGCCGGTTCGGCGGGACAACTCCGTCAGGCTGAGCCGCGGTGCGCTGCGAAAGCCGTTCAGGAACAGGGCGAGTCGATCGAGCGCGGACGTGGGACACCGTTCTTCTTGCGCTCTCCGACTGATATGCCTTCTCCTACTGGGCCCGGACCTGCACCGTCTGGTTGATCCGTCCGACAGGGCCGGACTCGTCGTGCAGTACGCCCGCGCACATGCCGACGCCGTCCGGGCCGTAGGAGGTCTCTGCGGAGATACCGACCCATTCGCCCTCCGGCACCCGGAACAGGTGCACGGTCAGGTCGGTGTTGAGGTAGGTCCACTCGTCGAAGTGCAGCTTCGCTCCGACGCCGTTCGCGACGTCCGCGACCGTGAACAGTCGCTGGATCGGGGAGAGCGACTCGCCTTCGACCAGAACGGGATTGGGTCGTGCCCACACCTGGCCTGGCCCCTCGCAGCCGATCTCGGCCAGCCACTTCCAGTCCAGGGTCGCCACGAACCCGGTGTCCCAGAAGCGGCCCTCCATCGCGACCTCACGGCCCGCGGACACCGGCTCGAGTGCCGGATCGCCCGCGTGCGTGACGGTGCTGGTGTCCGCGACCTGCATCCGCCATCCGGTGGCGCGGGCGGCGGCGCGGGCGGTGCCGTCCGGGCCGGTGGCCCAGAGCTCGGCGACCACCAGCTCCACCCGCTTGCCGGGACGCTCGACCCAGGACCGGACCTCGATCTCGGAAATCGGTACCGGGCCGAGGATCTCGACGACCACCCGGGTGAGCCGGGCGTCCTCGCGCGGGGCGCACCGTTCCAGCGCGCGCACCAGCAGAGCCGACGGGGGAGCACCGTGCTGCATGGTGTCGCCCCAGGTGCTCATCGTCAGCTCCGTTGCGGCGAACCTCTCGGTTCCGTCCGCGCCGGACTCGAGTGGGATGTAGTAGGCCTGGTCGCTCACTTAGCTGATCTCCTCGAAACTGTCTTCCTCAGCCGGTGTCTCCGGCCAGCCCGGGTAGGGCGGAGGCGTGCCACCGAACTCGGGGCAGCGCACCTTATGATCGCACCAGCTGCACAGGCGCCCCGGCTTCGGTCGGAAGTCCCCGGTCTGACCAGCGGCGAGGATCGCCTTCCAGATCGCGGACAGGGTCCGCTCGAACCGGAGCAGTTCCGCCTCGTCCGGCGCGTAGGTGAGGATCTCGCCATCGGTGAGGTAGATCAGGCGTAGCTGTGCGGGCACGATCCCCCTGGTGCGCAACAGCACCAGCGCGTAGAACTTCATCTGGAACAACGCCTTGGATTCGGTCATCTCGCGCGGCGCACGGCCGGTCTTGTAGTCGACGACGCGGACCTCACCGGTGGGCGCGACGTCGATCCGGTCGACGAAGCCGCGCAGTAGCACCCCGTTGTCGAGCTCGGTCTCGACTCGCAGCTCGCAGGACTCCGGCTCGAAGCGGGTGGGGTCCTCGAGCTTGTAGTAACCCTCGATCAGCGTGCGGGCCTCGGCGAGGAACGCGGCCCGATCTTCGGCGGGGACGGTGTCGGCGATCTCGGGGGATTCGGCGAGCAGTTGTTCCCACGCCGGGTCGACCAGGGACACCGCGCGGTCGGGGACCCGCTCCTGGGCGGGCAGGCCGTACAGCGACTCCAGCGCCGCGTGCACCACCGTCCCCTTCAGCTGCGCCTTGGACGGCACCTCCGGGATCCGGTCGACGGCGCGGAAGCGGTACAGCAGCGGGCACTGCTTGAAGTCGCCGGCGCGGGAGGGGGACAGGGCGGGCCGTGAGCGTGGGCGCGCCGTCCCCGTGTCGGCGGCGTCGGAGGACTCGGCAGGGGGCGTCGACACGGGAGAGCTCACACCTGGCAGGGTATGCGGCGGGTCCGACACCGCTGTCGGGGCCGGCGCGTGGGTCGCCGGGAATGCTGAATACGAGGAGATCTGAGTCGTGGCTGGGCAAGACGTGAGCGCACGCGAGAAGCGACCGACCGGACCGTTTCGGGAGGGCGACCGCGTTCAGCTCACCGACGCGAAGGCGCGCAAGTACACGGTGGTCCTCGAGGCGGGCAAGGAGTTCCACACCCATCGCGGCGGGATCGTGCACAACGACCTGATCGGTGCCCCGAGGGCAGCGTCGTCACCTCGACGAACGGGACGCCGTACCTGGCGCTGCGGCCGCTGCTCGTCGACTACGTGCTGTCCATGCCCCGAGGCGCGCAGGTGATCTACCCGAAGGACGCCGCGCAGATCGTGCACGAGGGCGACGTGTTCCCCGGGGCACGGGTGCTCGAGGCAGGAGCCGGCTCTGGCGCGCTGACCTGTTCGCTGCTGCGGGCGGTCGGGCCCGAGGGCAAGGTCATCTCGTACGAGGTGCGCGACGATCACGCCGAGCACGCGGTCCGCAACGTCGAGACCTTCTTCGGCGGCCGCCCCGACAACTGGGAGCTCACGGTCGCGGACCTGGCGGACTTCGACGCCGAGGCGAACGGCGGTCCGGTGGACCGGGTGATCCTCGACATGCTCGCGCCATGGGAGACGCTGCCCGCGGTGTCGAAGGCGCTGGTACCCGGCGGCGTGCTCATCGTCTACGTCGCGACGGTGACCCAGCTGTCGCGGGTGGTCGAGGCGCTGCGTGAGCAGGAATGCTGGACCGAGCCGCGGTCCTGGGAGTCGATCGTCCGCGGGTGGCACGTCGTCGGCCTCGCCGTGCGCCCGGAACACCGGATGCAGGGCCACACCGCATTCCTTGTCAGTGCGCGCAAGCTGGCCGAGGGAACCGTCACCCCGAAGCCGCAGCGCCGCGCGGGCAAGGACAAGAAGGTCTAGAGCAGGCGCTTCGCGCCCGTGCGTGATTTGTACCCCGACTGGGGTACAAATCACCCACGGGCGGCGGAGCCGCGGATCACTTCACGCAGGTGAGCTTGCCCATCGAGAAGATGGTGCAGACGGCGTCCTCGGAGATGACCCACTTGCCGTCGACCTGATCGAAGACGACCTCGGTCGGGGCGCCGCCGTGCGGGCCCGCGATGGTCGTGGTTGCCGAGACCGTGTCCTCGTCGACCGCGGTCACCTTGGTCACCTCGGCGGTGAGCGGGTAGCCCTTGAGCACCCCGTTGAACTGTTCGAGCACGGCCGCCTGGGCGTTTCCGTCCTCGACGAGTGCGATCTTCTCGTTGGCGCCGACCGCCGGATCGAAGAAGGTGACGATGGTCGCCTGCAGCTCGGCGGTGGTCGGGGTCGCGGCGGCAGCGGCACTGGCGCTCGTGCTGGTGGACGCGGCGGAGGTGGTGGCGTCCGAGTCGCTGGTCGAGTCGTCAGAGCCGCAGGAGGCGACTCCGACTGTCAGTGCGATGGTTCCGACGGCGATGAGGGACTTGCGAATGATCACGAGTGGGGCCTTTCTCGTTGGCTACGGTGCCAATTAGTCAGGTAAGGCTAACATCAGAGATGGTGCGGGTGAGGCGGCTCGCCGTCCCACACTGTGCGACGCCTGCGGTCCGTGTCCGCCTGTCGGTCCGCAGTTTTGGTACGGCGGCTGTAGCGTTGATAGATCGTCACTGGGAGGAGTCGCACATGAGCGCAACAGAGAATCCGGACTCGTTCGCCGCCCGGGCCGAGCTCGAGGCGCTACGCCTGGAAGCCGCTGGTCTTCGCCGCCAGCTCGCCCAGTCGCCCGAGCAGGTGCGAGAGCTCGAGTCCCGTGTCGACTCACTGTCGATCCGAAACTCCAAACTGATGGACACGCTCAAGGAGGCCCGTCAGCAGTTGATCGCGCTCCGCGAGGAGGTCGACCGTCTCGGTCAGCCGCCCAGTGGTTACGGCGTGCTCATCTCCACCCACGAGGATCAGACGGTCGACGTGTTCACCTCCGGTCGCAAGATGCGGCTGACGTGCTCGCCGAACATCGACACCGAGACGCTCCGGCCCGGTCAGACGGTTCGCCTCAACGAGGCGCTGACCATCGTCGAGGCGGGGGCCTTCGAACGGGTCGGGGAGATCTGCAGCTTGCGCGAGGTCCTCGACGACGGCGAACGGGCCCTTGTGGTCGGTCACGCCGACGAGGAGCGCGTGGTCTGGCTCGCGCATCCGCTCGCGTTGGCCGCGTCCGACGCGACGATCCATCCCGACGACGAGGACATCGATTCGCCGTCGCGCAAGCTGCGGCCGGGGGACTCCCTGCTGGTCGATTCGAAGGCGGGTTATGCCTTCGAGCGGATCCCCAAGGCGGAGGTCGAGGACCTCGTGCTCGAGGAGGTGCCCGACGTCGACTACGGCGACATCGGCGGCCTCGGGCGGCAGATCGAGCAGATCCGCGACGCCGTCGAGTTGCCGTTCCTGCACAAGGACCTGTTCCACGAGTACGCGCTGCGGCCGCCGAAGGGTGTGTTGCTGTACGGCCCTCCCGGCTGCGGCAAGACGCTCATCGCCAAGGCCGTCGCCAACTCGCTGGCGAAGAAGATCGCCGAGGCCAGGGGCCAGGATGCCAAGGATGCCAAGTCCTACTTCCTGAACATCAAGGGCCCTGAGCTGTTGAACAAGTTCGTCGGTGAGACCGAGCGGCACATCCGGATGATCTTCCAGCGGGCCCGTGAGAAGGCCTCCGAGGGCACCCCGGTGATCGTGTTCTTCGACGAGATGGACTCGATCTTCCGCACCCGTGGGTCGGGCGTGTCGTCCGACGTCGAGACCACCGTCGTCCCGCAGCTGCTCAGCGAGATCGACGGCGTCGAGGGACTCGAGAACGTCATCGTCATCGGTGCGTCGAACCGCGAGGACATGATCGACCCCGCGATCCTGCGGCCCGGCCGGCTCGACGTGAAGATCAAGATCGAGCGTCCGGACGCGGAATCGGCGCAGGACATCTTCTCGAAGTACCTGACCGAGCACCTGCCGGTCAACGCCGACGATCTGGCCGAGTTCGGCGGGGACCGGGCGGCCTGCATCAAGACCATGATCGAGCGGGTCGTGGACCGGATGTACGCGGAGAGCGACGACAACCGATTCCTCGAGGTGACGTACGCGAACGGCGACAAGGAGGTCCTGTACTTCAAGGACTTCAACTCGGGCGCGATGATCCAGAACATCGTCGACCGGTCGAAGAAGTACGCCATCAAGTCGGTGCTCGATACGGGGGCGCCCGGACTTCGGGTGCAGCACCTCTTCGATTCGATCGTCGACGAGTTCTCCGAGAACGAGGACCTGCCCAACACCACCAATCCCGATGACTGGGCACGCATCTCGGGCAAGAAGGGCGAGCGGATCGTGTACATCCGCACGCTGGTCACGGGCAAGAACGCCAGTGCCAGCCGCGCCATCGACACCGAGTCCAACACCGGCCAGTACCTGTAGCGCGACGACGACAGGGCCGGGCACTCGTTCCACGGGTGCCCGGCCCTGTCTCGTCGCGGCAGCGCCTTGCGGGGTTTGCTCAGGCGAAGTAGCCGGCGAGCAGTGCCCTGGTGTCGGGGACGAATGCCCACGCCGGATCGGCGAGGTGGGCGCGCAGCTCCGCGTCGGTCCACCACCAACCGTCGACGATCTCGCTCGCCTGGTGACTGATGGGCCCGTCGTAGCGCCCCTCGAAGGCAAACAGGTGGCATCGCAACGGTTTACCGTCCCATCGGCCGTCCCACCTGACCTGGGCGATGGGCGACAGCTCGACCCCGGTGACGCCGAGCTCCTCGGCGAGCTCGCGGACCGCGGTCTCGCCCGGACTCTCACCGGGATCCACCACCCCGCCCGCGAGGCAATCGTGCATGCCTGCGAAGACCGCCTTGTCGGGGAGCGGCGGTGCACGTAGACCCGGCTGCCGTCCATCGAGCGCAGCAGTACCCCCGCACTGGCGTGCCACAGGCCCTCCGCGTACACCCGCGATCGTGGGGCCGTGCCGATGACCGCTCCTGCGGCGTCGTAGACCGTCACCACCTCATCCGGCGCGGCGGGGTCGCCCGGCGGCGACGATGGGCGCTGATCCATGCGTCCATCGTTCCACGCGGCGATAGGCTGACCACGTGCCCCTTCCGCGCAGGCTCGCCGAGTTCAACAAGGTGGTCACCAATCGCGTCAGCAGGCTCGTCGCCGGCTGGTTGCCCGGCTGGGCCATCGTGCTGCACCGCGGACGGCGGTCCGGCCGCCTGTACAGGACCCCGGTCAATGTGTTCCGGCGCGGCGACGGATACCGGTTCGCACTGACCTACGGCCCGGACAGCGACTGGGTGCGGAACGTGCTGGCGGCCGGGCATGTCGACATCACGACCCGCGGTCGGCTGGTCTCCCTGACCGATCCCCGTCTGGTCACCGATCCGTCAGCGAACTGGGCGCCCCACGGAGTCCGCCTTGTCCTCCGCCGAGTCGGCGCCGACACCTACCTGCAATGCCGGATCGACCGCTGACACCGGCGCTGCTTCGAGGCCGGATCGCCTGACGCGGACCTCGCCGGCCAGCCGGAGATAGCTTCGGTGCCACAGCCATTCGACAGGGCCACGTTCGAACCGGCGGAGCCACAGGTGCGCGGCGGCGATCACCGCCGCGCCGACGCCGAGGTAGATCGCGACGGTCGCGGGTACCCGGGCGTCGGGGGAGAGGCGGGCCGCGAGGCCGAGGCCCCAGCCGTAGCAGAGTGCCGACGCGAGCAGGTTCTGGAGGACGTAGGAGCTCAGCGCCATCCGCCCGACATCGGCGAGCCTGACCCCGACCGTGCCGACGCGAGGGCGGCGGCAATAGAACTCGGCGACCAGCGCGAGCAATCCCAGCGAGACGATCGGCGCGGTCCCGTACCGGGCAACCAGCAGGCCGGCGTCGCCGCCGAGGATCCCCGCCGCGAGGTCGATGGGCAACGCGATCCCGAGCCCGAGGATCATCAGGCGGCGACGGATTCCGGACCCGGCGGGTGCCAATACCCCCGCCCGAAACAGCCTGGCGCCGAGCAGGAACAACGCGATCGACAGCGCGAAGATGAACACCGGCTCGATCCGGAACGCCACCAGGTTGTCGATCCGGAAGAGCACGAGGTCCCACCACGACCCGTCCGCGTACGGGTTCGGGTCGAGCGGTGGGGGATCGGGGCGCGGCGGCGGCGCAGCGAACGCGAGGGTGCCGAGGGTGAGCAGCACCAGATGGATCACCGCGGCCCAGATCATCCAACGGCGCTGCGCGCGTTCGCTGCTCGCCAGCACGAACGCGACCACCACGCCGGTGACGGCGTACCCCATCAGCACGTCGAACTCGACGACGAGCAGGTAGTGCACGACGCCGTCCACGAACAGCAGTGCCGCCCGCCACGGGTACTTCCCGGGCCAGGGCCTGCCCGCGCGGAGGGCGGAGTGCTGCTGGATGGCGAGCCCGATCCCGAACATCAGCGTGAGCAGCCCGAGGAACTTGCCCTGCGCGAGCTGCTGGAGCACCTTCTCGACCCACTCCCAGCCGCCTGCAGCGGCCGCGGTGCCGTTCAGGTAGCCGACCAGTCCCTCCGGGTTGGTGAAGATCCAGATGTTGGTCGCCAGCGTTCCGAGGATCGCGATGCCACGCAGTACGTCGAGGCTGGGGTAGCGGGGAGTGGGCTCGGTCATGGAGTCAAGGTGCCGGGAATCTGCGGTGAGGGGATCCGCCAAAGGGATGATCCGAAGGATGATTTCGAGCTTTTCAAGCCTGATTCTCAGGTCTTCTTTCCAGGGATAATGTCATAACGCAGCTTATCGGCGTTTAAGCCGAAGGCGACAAAGTCGGTCCACGCACCTTCTAGGACGGGCCCAGAAGGGAAGGGGTGGGGCGCCTGCCGGGTCATGCGCGGTGCGGCACGGCGTAGCGAGAGGGGAACGGTCGAAAGGTTGAGCGCGCCGACGATCTAGGCTCGTGGGCATGCAGCGCATCATCGGTATCGAGGTCGAGTACGGGATTTCCTCCCGACGGAACCGACCGCGAACCCCATCCTGACCTCGACCCAGGCGGTACTGGCCTACGCGGCGGCCGCCGGTGTGCCGCGCGCCAAGCGCACCCGCTGGGACTACGAGGTGGAATCGCCGCTGCGCGACGCCCGCGGATTCGATCTGGGCCGCTTCAGCGGGCCGGCGCCGGTGATCGATGCCGACGAGGTCGGCGCGGCGAACATGATCCTCACCAACGGCGCCCGGCTGTACGTCGATCACGCGCACCCCGAGTACTCGGCACCCGAGTGCACCGATCCGCTGGACGCCGTCATCTGGGACAAGGCGGGGGAGCGGGTCATGGAGGCCGCCGCACGGCACGCGTCCAGCGTTCCAGGTGCCCCGCGGCTCCAGCTGTACAAGAACAACGTCGACGGCAAGGGCGCGTCCTACGGGACCCACGAGAACTACCTCTGCTCCAGGGAGACCCCGTTCTCGGCGATCATCGCCGGGCTGACGCCGTTCTTCGCCTCCCGGCAGGTGATCTGCGGATCCGGGCGGGTCGGCGTCGGCCAGTCCGGCGACGAGTCCGGGTTCCAGCTGTCCCAGCGCGCGGACTACATAGAGGTCGAGGTCGGTCTCGAGACCACGCTCAAGCGCGGCATCATCAACACCCGCGACGAGCCGCACGCCGACGCCGACAAGTACCGGCGACTGCACGTGATCATCGGCGACGCGAACCTCGCGGAGTGGTCCACCTACCTCAAGGTCGGCACCACCGCCCTTGTCCTCGACCTTATCGAGGCGGGGGTGGACCTGTCCGACCTGCAGCTCGCGCGCCCCGTCACTGCCGTGCACCTGATCAGTCACGATCCGACGCTGCGACAGACCGTCGCGCTGGCGGACGGGCGTGAGCTGACAGGTCTTGCGCTGCAGCGGATCTACCACGAGAGGTGCGCGGCGTTCGCCGAACGCCAGGGCAACGACGATCCGCGGGTGGCGGACCTGCTCGACAAGTGGGCCACCGTCCTCGACATGCTCGAGCGGGACCCGATGGAGTGCGCGCATCTGTTGGACTGGGTCGCGAAGCTCCGGCTGTTCGAGGGCTTCCGACAGCGGGAGGGCCTGTCCTGGTCCGCACCCAAGCTGCACATGCTGGACCTGCAGTACTCGGACGTGCGCCTCGACAAGGGGCTGTACAACCGCCTGGTCGCGCGTGGCTCGATGGAACGGCTCGTCACCGAGCAGCAGGTGCTGGACGCGATCAGCAATCCGCCAACGGACACGAGGGCGTACTTCCGCGGCGAGTGCCTACGCAGGTTCGGGGCCGACATCGCCGCGGCCAGTTGGGACTCCGTCATCTTCGACCTGGGCGGCGACTCACTCGTTCGCATTCCCACCCTCGAGCCGTTGCGCGGCAGCAAGGCGCACGTCGGCAAACTGCTCGAGTCGGTGGATTCCGCCGCTGACCTGGTCGATCAGCTCACCAGCTGAGACGCGCGCACGCGACACGCTGTTCCACCACCTCAGGGTGCGTCGCACTCGGTAGGGTAGGGGTCCGTGCACGAGCGCACACTGGTTGTGCCGGTAATTGTGCAAGAGCTAAGAGGAGGTCGGCGGCTATGGCGCAGGAGCAGACCAAGCGCAGTGGCGGTGGCGACGACGACGATGCCCCTATCGGCGACGGTGCCGCGGGACAGGAACGTCGGGAGAAGCTCGCCGAGGACACCGACGACCTCCTCGACGAGATCGACGACGTTCTCGAGGAGAACGCCGAGGACTTCGTGCGCGCGTACGTGCAAAAGGGCGGCCAGTGACGGCGGATCACCAGCGGTCCGTGGCGGGGGGCGAGCGGCTGCACTTCGGTTCGCAGCTGTCGTCGTTCTCCGATCACCTCCGCAAGCATGCGCCGGAACTGTTGCCGGAGAACCGGATCGACCTCGGTCGTCAGCGCGCCGGAAGGGGTGACTCGATGGACGCGGCGGACTTCGCTCCGCACGGCACCACGATCGTCGCGTTGACCTTTGCTGGTGGCGTGCTGATCGCCGGTGATCGAAGGGCGACCATGGGGAACCTGATCGCCAGCCGGGACGTGGAGAAGGTGTACGTCACCGACGATTACTCGGCGGCCGGGATCGCGGGCACCGCGGGCGTGGCGATCGAGTTGGTGCGGCTCTTCGCCGTCGAACTCGAGCACTACGAGAAGATCGAGGGCGTTCCGCTCACGTTCGACGGTAAGGCCAACCGGCTCTCGTCGATGGTGCGCGGCAACCTCCCCGCGGCGATGCAGGGACTCGCCGTGGTGCCGCTGCTCATCGGCTTCGACCTGGACTCGGCCACGCCCGAGAAGGCCGGCCGGATCGTGTCCTACGACGTGGTGGGCGGACGCTACGAGGAGCGGGCCGGGTACCACGCGGTCGGTTCCGGATCTCTGTTCGCGAAGTCCGCCCTCAAGAAGTTGTTCGATCCGAAGGCGGACGAGGAGCACGCCCTGCGGGCCGCCATCGAATCCCTCTACGACGCCGCGGACGACGACTCGGCCACCGGCGGGCCCGACGTCAGCCGGGGCATCTATCCGACCGCCGTCGTGATCACCTCGGCGGGCGCCGTCACCGTTCCCCAGGAACGGACGTCCGCACTCGCAAAGGCGGTCATCGCCGAGCGCACCGAGGAAGCGGGGGAGAACGCATGACGTTGCCGTATTACGCGTCCGCCGAGCAGATCATGCGGGATCGCTCGGAGCTGGCTCGCAAGGGAATCGCCAGGGGCCGCAGCGTCATCGTGCTGACCTACGCACAGGGCGTGCTGTTCGTCGCGGAGAACCCGTCGACCGCGCTGCACAAGGTGAGCGAGCTGTACGACCGGCTCGGGTTCGCCGCCGTCGGCAAGTACAACGAGTTCGAGAACCTGCGACGGGCAGGCATCGTGCACGCCGACATGCGCGGCTACTCGTACGATCGCCGCGACGTCACCGGCCGCTCGCTGGCCAACGCCTATGCGCAGACGCTCGGCACCATCTTCACCGAGCAGCCCAAGCCGTACGAGGTGGAGATCTGCGTCGCCGAAGTGGGCCGCGTCGAGCAGGCGAAGCACGCGCAGCTCTACCGGATCACCTATGACGGATCGATCGTCGACGAGCAGCATTTCGTGGTGATGGGTGGCGCGACCGAACCGATCACCACCGCCCTCAAGGCGTCCTATGAGCCGGACCTCGAGCTCGGTCCCGCGGTCGAGGTCGCGGTGAACGCGCTGCGGGTCGGTACGGCGTTACCGGGGAACGGCGAGGTCGAACCCCGCGCCATCGGCGTCGAGGCGCTCGAGGTCGCGGTCCTCGACCAGACCCGCCCGCGCCGGGCGTTCAAGCGCATCACCGGAGCGGCGCTGGCCGGGTTCCTGCCCGCCAACATGGTCGGTGGGCAGGATGCGGCGAAGGAATCCGAGGCCACTCCCGAGAGCGGCGAGGACACCGGTTCCGCCGAGAACGGGCCCGACAAGGCCTGACCCGGTTACAGGTAGATCACCGGTAGAGCCGCAACGCCAGCGGCCTACTGGTGAACCGGAATCGGTTGCCCCTCCCGACCACCTCGCCGTCGGTGGCGAGCGAAACGGCCTCACCGTGCACCTGCACCTCCAGGTCGGCGACCATGGTGCGCTCGTACCCGGCCGAGCCACCGAGGGTGCCGGTCGCGGCGGCCCACAGCAGCCGAGTCCGTGACCAGCGCCGGTCGGCCCGGAGGCAACGGACGTCGAGGAGACCGTTGTGCAGCTCCGGCCGCGACATCGGGACCTGATCGGCAGGCGAGTAGCGGCCGTTGCCGACGAAGAGCATCCACACCGCGATCCGGCGGCCGTCCACGGACACCTCGAGGGGCTGAGCCTGCGCGAGGACCCGGACCATCGCCGCGGCGGCCGCAGGCCACTTGCCCACCCGGTGCTCCCAGCGTTCACGCAACCGGACCGCATCCGGGTAGCCACCGAGGCTCGCGGTGTTGACGAAGATCATCGGGTCCTGCCCGTCCGCACTGACCTCCGCGACGTCCAGCCGTGTCGCCCGGCCTTCTGCAACGGCCTCCCTGGTGGCCTCGATGTCCTCGACCCCGGTGTCCCTGGCGAAGTGGTTGAGGGTGCCTCCTGGGAACACCGCAAACGCGAGATCGTTGCGTATCGCGGCCGCCGCCGCTGCTACCACGGTGCCGTCGCCGCCGCACACGCCGAGCGCCCGCGGCCGCACCCGCGCGATCGCGTCGTCGAGCTGGGCTTCGAGATCGGTGTCCGGATCCGACTCGATGAGCGTCGCCTCCGGCAGTAGCTCGGACAGCGCTGCGGCCGGATCATCGTCGGCCGTCCCCGATCCGGGGTTGACGAGGACGAGCAAGCCGGCGCCGTTCGGTGCCTCGGGCGCATCCGACGTCGGCCCAAGGGTGGCCGGTTCCTCGGTCCGCACGGCCCACCAGCGACGGGTCGCGAGGGCGATGCCCCCGCCGACGGCGGCACCCACGACCACATCGGACGGCCAGTGCACGCCGATGTGGACCCGTGAGTAGGCAACCGCGGCGGCCACCGGTGCGAGCAGCGCGGCGGTGGCCGGCGATTCGAGTGCAACGCCGGTCACGTAGGCGGCGGCGGACGCCGAATGGCCGGACGGGAAAGACGATGAGGTCGGGACCCGCCGCGCCTGACGGTGCGCCGCCACCCACCCCACGGGCGGGCGCCTGCGGGGGAGTACCGGTTTGAGCACGGCGTTCGTGAGCGCGCTCGCGCCGCCGAGCGAGAGGAGACCGCGCACCGCCGCACGCCTTGGCCTGCCGCCGATCGCGAACAATCCGGCGCTGATCCCGAACCACAGCACGCCGTGATCGGCCGCTCGACTGAGCGCCCTGAGGCCGCGGTCAGACGCGAGCGGCGCCGTTGGCAGGACCCGCTCCGACGTGGTCATCCGTTCAGAGTAGACGCCGCGAAACGCCGCGGAGGTATGTATGCGGTGAGCCGGTCCAGGGGGCTCCCGGCGCTGTACTGTCAAAGTGTGGAGCGACGAATCATGGGCATTGAGACCGAGTTCGGTGTTACGTGCACCTTTCACGGCCACAGGAGGCTGAGCCCCGACGAGGTGGCCCGCTACCTGTTCCGTCGCGTGGTGTCCTGGGGCCGCAGCTCCAACGTCTTCCTCCGCAACGGCGCGCGCCTCTATCTCGACGTGGGATCGCACCCCGAGTACGCCACCGCCGAGTGCGACAGCCTGGCCCAGCTGGTCACCCACGACCGGGCGGGCGAGCGGGTGCTCGAGGATCTGCTGATCGACGCGGAGGAGCGGCTCGCCGAGGAGGGCATCGGCGGGGACATCTACCTGTTCAAGAACAACACCGACTCGGCGGGCAACTCGTACGGCTGCCACGAGAACTTCCTCGTGGTGCGGGCAGGCGAGTTCTCGCGGATCTCCGACGTGCTGCTGCCGTTCCTGGTCACCCGTCAGCTGATCTGCGGCGCGGGCAAGGTTCTGCAGACGCCCAAGGCGGCGACGTTCTGCCTCTCGCAGCGGGCGGAACACATCTGGGAGGGCGTCTCGTCGGCCACCACCCGCTCCCGGCCGATCATCAACACCCGCGACGAGCCGCACGCTGACGCGGAGAAGTACCGGCGCCTGCACGTGATCGTCGGCGACTCGAACATGTCGGAGACCACCACCATGCTCAAGGTGGGCACGGCGGCGCTGGTGCTGGAGATGATCGAGGCGGGGGTCTCGTTCCGCGACTTCGCGCTCGACAATCCGATCCGGGCGATCCGCGAGGTCAGCCACGACATGACCGGCAAGCGCCCCGTCCGGCTGGCCGGGGGCCGTCAGGCAAGCGCGCTCGACATCCAGCGGGAGTACTACGCCCGCGCGGTCGAGCATCTCAAGACCAGGGCGCACGACCCGCAGGTCGACCAGGTGGTCGAGCTGTGGGGCCGCACCCTCGATGCCGTCGAGTCCCAGGACTTCGCGAAGGTGGACACCGAGATCGACTGGGTGATCAAGCGCAAGCTGTTCCAGCGCTACCAGGACAAGCACAACCTCGAACTGTCCGACCCGAAGATCGCCCAGCTCGACCTGGCGTACCACGACATCAAGCGCGGACGCGGCGTCTTCGACCTGCTGCAGCGCAAGGGGCTGGCCAAGCGTGTCACCGAGGACGAGCAGATCGACGAGGCGGTCAACACGCCGCCGCAGACGACAAGGGCCAAGCTGCGCGGTGAGTTCATCTCGGCCGCCCAGGATGCCGGCCGGGACTTCACCGTGGACTGGGTGCACCTCAAGCTCAACGACCAGGCGCAGCGGACGGTGCTGTGCAAGGACCCGTTCCGGTCGGTCGATGAGCGCGTCGAACGCCTCATCGCATCGATGTGAGTGCCGGGCGGTCACCGTTCTGGCACTAGGCTGCTGAGCCGTGGCGATCACCAAAGTCGAGCGGTTGATGAACCTGGTCATCTGTCTGCTCTCAACCCGGCAGTTCCTGACCGCCGAGAAGATCCGGCACAGCGTGGCGGGCTACGACGAATCGGCCAGCTACGAGGCCTTCAGCCGGATGTTCGAGCGGGACAAGAACGAACTGCGCGATCTCGGCGTTCCGCTCGAGACCGGCCAGGCCTCCCGCTTCGGCACGGTTGAGGGATACCGGATCAACCGGGACGCCTACGAGCTGCCGGACATCGATCTGAGCAGCGAGGAGGCCGCGGCCGTCGCGATCGCCGTGCAGCTGTGGGAGTCGCCGGAACTGAGCTCCGCCGCCCAGGGCGCGCTGCTGAAGCTGCGCGCGGCCGGTGTGGTGGTCGACCAGGATTCCGCGTCGGCGATCATCACCGCCCTGCCCGCCCGGTCGAGGGGTTCCGAGCCCGCGCTCGAGAAGCTGCTGGCCGCGGTCGACGCCGGACAGAGCGTCCGCTTCGAGCACAGATCGGCCCGCAACGAGCCGCTGCGCACCCGGACCGTGCAGCCGTGGGGCGTGGTGACCCACGCCGGCCGCTGGTACCTCGTCGGGCACGACACCGACCGGGACGCCACCCGCACGTTCCGGCTGTCCCGGATCGGCGACGACGTCACCGCGTTCGGGCCGGTGAACTCGGTGCACAAACCGGATGGCGTCGACCTGCGCCAGATCGTGGACCGGATCGTCGGATCGGGCGGGGTCACCGGCATCGCCACCGTGTGGGTCGCCGACGGTCGCGCTCAGGAACTGCGGCGGCTCGGACGCGCGGCCTCGGACCGGACCGTCCGGGGACGACAGGGCACGATGCTCGAGGTCCCGGTGCGGTCCTGGGACTGGGTGGCCAGGCTGATCGCAGGCTATGGGGAGGACGCGCTGGTGTTCGAGCCCGCGGAACTGAAGGAGGACGTCCTGGACAAGCTCCGATCGGCGCTGTCGACATCCGGTAGCGAGGGGCGGGCAGGCCGATGAGCCAGAAGCTCTCCTCCCGGCTCGCCCGGCTGCTCAACATGGTCCCGTATTTCATCGCCAACCCCGGGATGAGCGCCGCGGAGGCGGCCACCGAACTGGGAGTCAGCACCGCCCAGCTGATGGACGACCTGAACCAGCTGTGGATGTGCGGGCTGCCCGGGTACGGACCCGGCGACCTCATCGACCTCTCGTTCTCCGAAGAGAGCATCGAGGTGACCTTCTCAGCAGGCATCGACCGGCCGCTGCGGCTGACCTCGACGGAGGCGACCGCACTCCTGGTGGCCCTCCGCTCGCTGGTGGAGATGCCAGGCACCGCTGACCCCTCGGCCGTGCAGGGTGCGATCGCCAAGATCGAATCGGCGGCGGGTGTCGCCGCGGGCGGGTCTGTCACCGGCGTGGCGGATCAGCGCGAACAGGCGGAGGACCCGGTCGCCGCGACCGTGCGCTCCGCCGTGCGCAGGGGCATGGCACTGGAGCTGACCTACTTCTCCGCGTCGCGGGACGCGGTGTCGCAACGGGTCGTGGACCCGGTGCGCATCGTCCTCGTCGACAACCAGAGCTACCTGCAGGCCTGGTGCAGGCAGGCCGGGGGAGTCCGGCTGTTCCGGTTCGACCGGATCGACGCGGCAACCGAGCTCGACGAGCCCGCCGCCGCGCCCGAGGCGGCACTCGAGGACGGCCATTCGATGGACCTGTTCCACGACGACCCGACGTTGCCGCAGGCCCGGCTGCTGATCGCGCCGGAGCACGCTTGGGTCATGGACTACTACCCGATGACAGACGTCATCGTGGCGCCGGACGGCTCGATCGAGGCGTCGATGCGATACGGCTCGCAGGACTGGATGACCCGGCTGATGGTGGGGTTCGGTCCTGGGGTGCGCGTGCTCGGCCCCGACGATCTGGCGGCGTCCGTGCGAAACCGTGCAGAGGCAGCCCTTGCCGCCTATGGTGAGGCCTCGACCGCTGACTGACCCGCACTCTCCGCGGGGGCCTGGCCGTTCTGGTCCGGTAGCATCGAATCATCTGATACCTGGAGGTAAAAATGGGAGCCATGAGCCCCTGGCACTGGGCCATTGTGGCGCTTGTCGTCGTCATCCTGTTCGGTTCGAAGAAGCTTCCCGACGCCGCGCGCGGCCTGGGTCGCTCGCTGCGGATCTTCAAGAGCGAGGTCAAGGAGATGCAGAACGACGGTGCCACCACCGCCGCGCCGGCACCCGCCGCCCCGCCCGCCGAGCTGCCCTCCGTGGCACCGGTCGCCGATCCGACGCAGTCCGCGGTCACTCACACCGAGCCCCGGACTTCCTAGTCCCGATTCCGACGGTCCCGGGGCTGCGTCTCGCGCCCCGGGCCGACTGCTGACCAGAACCAGGGCCCACTGTGCGCATCCCATTCGACCCGCGGCGGAGCAAACGCAGGGTCAATCCAGACGGCAGCATGTCGCTGACCGATCACCTGTACGAGCTGCGGACCAGGTTGCTCCTGTCGATTCTCGCCGTGCTGATCACCACCGCGTTCGGCTTCTACTGGTACTCGCACGAGATCTTCGGCATCCAGAGCCTCGGCGACCTGATGCTGGGGCCGTACTGTTCGTTGCCCCAGGCGAACCGCGCCGAGCTCACCAGCGACGGCGCCTGCCGACTGCTGGCCACCGGCCCGTTCGAACAGTTCATGCTCCGGTTCAAGGTGGCGTTCACAGCGGGCATCGTGCTCGCCTGCCCGGTCTGGCTGTACCAGCTCTGGGCGTTCATCACGCCCGGGCTCTACTCCAAGGAACGCCGCTACGCGATCGGTTTCGTCGCGGGTGGCGCCGCGCTGTTCGTCTCGGGCGCGGTCCTCGCCTACGTGGTGGTCTCGAAGGCGTTGCACTTCCTGCTCACCATCGGCGGCGACGTCCAGGTGACCGCGCTCAGCGGGTCCGAGTACTTCGGCTTCGTGATCAATCTGATCATCATCTTCGGTGTCAGCTTCGAGATCCCGCTGCTGATCGTGGCGCTCAACGCCGTCGGCGTGCTCACCTACGACAAGCTCAAGGCCTGGCGGCGCGGCATCATCATGGGACTGTTCGTGTTCGCCGCGATCGCGACGCCCGGTCAGGACCCGTTCTCGATGCTCGCGCTGGCGGCCGCGCTGACCGTGCTCGTCGAGTTCTCCATCCAGATCGCGCGACTGAACGACAAGCGCAAGGCCCGCAAGCAGGAGGAGGGCTGGGGCGCTCTCGACGACGACGAGGCCTCGTCCATCTCCGGTGCGACGCCGCTCGACGACGCGTCGACGATCTCCGGTGCGACACCGCTCAAGGACCTGTCCGACACGCTCTGACACGACCAGACCCGACGAACGGGCTGCCCTCGAACCGATCGCCGAACGGCGGTCGCGAGGGCAGCCCGTTCGTCGTTGGCCGGGCCGGCCGTGTCGTTGGCTAACCTGGCTGTGTGGAACTCGAGACCTTCGCGGCGCAGCTGAGCTTTCCGCTCGATCCCTTCCAGAAAGAGGCGTGCCGGGCGCTGGAAGCGGGGCACGGAGTGCTGGTGTGCGCGCCGACCGGCGCCGGCAAGACGGTGATCGGCGAGTTCGCGGTGCACCTCGCCCTCACCTCGGGCCGAAAGTGCTTCTACACCACCCCCATCAAGGCCCTGAGCAACCAGAAGTACGCCGACCTTGTCGACCGGTACGGCAAGTCCTCCGTCGGCCTGCTCACCGGTGACCTGAGCATCAACCCGGAGGCGCCGGTGGTCGTGATGACCACCGAGGTGCTGCGCAACATGCTGTACGCGGACTCGCCGGTGCTGCGCGGGCTCTCGCACGTGGTGATGGACGAGGTGCACTACCTGGCGGACCGGTTCCGCGGCGCCGTGTGGGAGGAGGTCATCCTGCACCTGCCCGAGGAGGTCCGTCTCGTGAGCCTCTCCGCGACCGTCAGCAACGCGGAGGAGTTCGGCGCCTGGATGGAGACCGTGCGCGGGGACACCGAGATCATCGTCGACGAGGTCCGGCCGGTGCCGCTGTGGCAGCACATCATGGTGGGACGGCGGCTCTTCGACCTGTTCGACAACGCTGCGCAGAAGGCGGACAGCGGCGCCCAGCTGATCGTCGACCGCGAGCTGGTGCGGCACCTCAAGCAACGCCAGGCGCTGGACCGGGCCGACTCGTGGCAGCCGCGCGGGCGCGGACGCGGGGACAGGGGCGGCTCGAACGGCAACTTCCGGCCGCTGGCCCGTCCCGAGGTGATCGCGCGTCTCGACGAGGAGGGCCTGCTGCCCGCGATCACCTTCATCTTCAGCCGGGCGGGCTGCGACGCGGCGGTCGCCCAGTGCCTGCGGTCGCGGCTGCGGCTGACCACCGAGGAGCAGGTCGAGGCGATCACCGCGATCATCGACAAGCACACAGGGGAGTTGCCGCGCGCCGACCTCGAGGTGCTGGGCTACTGGGAATGGCGGGAGGCCCTCGAACGGGGCATCGCGGCACACCATGCCGGGATGCTGCCCGCGTTCCGCCACACCGTCGAGGAACTGTTCGTCAACGGGTTGGTCCGGGCCGTGTTCGCGACGGAGACGCTGGCGCTCGGCATCAACATGCCGGCCAGGACGGTCGTGCTCGAGCGTCTGGTCAAGTACAACGGCGAGACCCATGCCGAGCTCACCCCCGGCGAGTACACCCAACTCACCGGCCGGGCGGGCAGGCGCGGAATCGACATCGAGGGCCATGCCGTCGTGCTCTGGCAGCCCGGGATCGAGACAACCGAGGTGGCAGGCCTGGCCTCCACCCGCACCTTCCCGCTGCGGAGTTCGTTCCGGCCTGCGTACAACATGTCGATCAACCTCATCGACCGGATGGGGGCGGCCGAGTCACGCTCGCTGTTGGAGCGGTCCTTCGCACAGTTCCAGGCGGATCGGTCGGTGGTCGGGATCGTCCGCACGATCGAACGCAACAGGGTCGTCCTGGCGGAGCTCAGTGATCAGCTCGGCGGCGCCGACGGCGAGTTCTTCGAGTACGCCCAGCTGCGGGAGCGAGTGCGCGCACGCGAACGGCAGCTGGAGAAGCAGGGCCGCACGGATCGCAGGCAGGACGCGGTGAGCTCCCTGACGGCACTCCGGCGGGGCGACGTCATCGCCATCCCGGTGGGACGGCGATCCGGCCTTGCGGTTGTGCTCGAGACCGATTCCGACCCGAACGACCCGCGTCCGCTGGTGCTCACCGAGGACAAGTGGGCGGGGCGGATCTCCGCGGCCGACTTCCCGGCACCCGCCAAGTCGCTGGGCAGCATGCGGTTGCCCCGGCACGTCGACCACCGAACCGCGCGCAGCCGACGGGATCTCGCCTCGGCGTTGCGGAGTACCGGGATCGTGCCGCCGGGCCGGTACAGCAAGCGGAAGTCACCCGCGGCAAGTGACCGCGAGCTGGCGACGCTCCGGCGAGCGCTGCGTTCGCACCCGTGCCACACCGCGCCGGATCGAGAGCAGCTCAGCCGGATCGGGGAGCGGTACAACTCGCTGGCCCGCGAGACGGAGACGCTGCGGCAGAAGGTCGCGGCGACGACGAACTCGTTGGCCAGGACCTTCGACCGCATCGTCGCGCTGCTCGCCGAACGCGAGTACATCGAGCAGGAGGGACACGGGATCACCGAGAACGGGCAGCGGCTGAGCCGGATCTACTCCGAGAGCGACCTGCTCGTCGCGGAATGCTTGCGGGGCGGCCTGTGGAAGGGACTCGGACCGGCCGAGCTGGCGGGGGTGGTGTCGACGATGGTCTACGAGTCGCGGATGGACGGCGACACCGGTGACCGCGGACCGACCGGACCGTCACGGCACGCGCTCACCCGGACGTTGCAGGTGTGGAGCGAGATTCGCGCGGACGAGGTTCGGCACAAGCTGCCGCTCACCAGGGAACCGGACTTCGGCTTCGTCTCGGCGATCTACAAGTGGGCACGAGGGGAGCCGTTGGTGGACGCGCTCCTCGCCGCGGGCGATCGCGGACAGGCCCTGTCGGCAGGCGATTTCGTCCGGTGGTGCAGGCAGGTGATCGATCTCCTCGACCAAGTGCAGTCGACCGCGCCGGACCGGGAGGTGCGCGCCGCCGCGACCAAGGCGGTGCACGCCATCCGGCGGGGCGTGGTGGCCATCGACGCGGCCTGAGCGCGTCGACGGTGATCGCGTTCGACGGCTTCGCGGACCGCCACGCCGTTTGACCTCGGGGTGATGAGCCGCGGGGGACTACGGTGTACCTCAACACAACCTTCAGGGGAGGCAACGATGAGTGGCCCGGTCGGACCCAGCCAGCCAGACGAGCGCGGGGCATCAAGCGAGGACCAGCCCGGTGTCGGTGAGCAGTCGCCCGCCGAAACCGAGGCGCCCGGAGCCAACCCGCAGGAGGCAGGCGGCGAACCGTCACAGCCGGGGGCGAGCACACGCCACAGCACGGCGGCGACCAGACACAGCAGTTCCAGTGGCCGCAACAGGCCGGTGCGGAACCGACCCAGGCGTATCCGTCTGGGCAGCAGCCGTATCCGGGCGTCGAGCACCCGCAGGCGCCGCAGCAATACCCGGGACAGCAGTACCAGCCGCAGCAGTACCCGGGCCAGCAGCAGTACCCAGCGCAGCCCGCGACCGACCAGCAGCAGTGGAGCCAGCAGGCATGGGGCGCACAGCAGCCCGGACAATCGCAGACCGGCGCACAACCGCAATACCCCGCGTACTCAGCACCACAGCAGCCGTATCCCGGTCAGCCGCAATACCAGCCGCAGCAGTACCCGGGCCAGCAGCAGTACCCGGCGCAGCCCGCGACCGACCAGCAGCAGTGGAGCCAGCAGGCATGGGGCGCACAGCAGCCCGGACAGCCGCAGACCGGCGCACAACCGCAGTTCCAGGCGTACAACGCGCAGCAGCAGCAACAGCAGTACCCGGGCCAGCCCGGTCAGTATCCGCAGGGTGGATACCAGCCCGGACAGCCGCAGTGGGGCGCACCGGTCGCAGGGCAGCCGGGAGCCGGTTCCTCGAAGGCCCCGCTGTGGATCGCCCTCGGCGTCGTCGCCGTGGTGGTGCTCGGCGCCATCGCCGTGATCGCCGTGATCGCCGGGATGGCGTTCGTCGGCGGTGACACGCTGGACCGGGCGGCGGCGGAGCGGGGCGTCGAGCAGGTGCTCACGGGCTCCTACGGCATCAAGGACGTCGACAACGTGACCTGCCCCGCCGACCAGAAGGTAGAGAAGGATGAGAGTTTCACCTGCGAGCTGACCGTCGACGGCGAGCCCCAGCAGGTGACCGTGACCTTCACCGACGACTCCGGCACCTACGAGGTCAGCCGGCCGACCAGCAAGTAGACCTCCCCAGACGACCGTCCACCGACCGTCCACCCGTCCGCCCGACCAGGGCATCGGGTGGACGGTCGGTTTCGTTTTCCGCCAGGGTGTCTCGCTTCTGCCGCCCGAGTCGACGCCGATCAGCGGCGTGTTGACGGATTCGGGTGCGGCGCAGTCAATTCTTTGAGAAGGTTCATTGAGAATTACTTTCCAGTGGCCGACGGTTGGCGCCGTCGTGGTCGCGCATGACATCTGGAGGAAAAGTGACGAACGCTCAGCCACCTGACATGAAGTTGCAGCGCACGAGCCGCGACATGGCCGTCGTGCCTGCCGCCCTGGCCAGGTGGCTCGCCACCAAGCTCCCCGAGGGCGCGGAGCCCACCGTCACCCTTCATTCCGGGATCGACGCCAACGGGATGTCCTCCGAGACCCTTGTTTTCGACGCGTCGTGGCGGGAGGACGGCGAGGAGCGCACCGCAGAATATGTGGCCCGCGTTGTGCCGTCGGCCGAGGACTTCCCGGTCCTCGAGACCTACGCATTGCAGCACCAGTTCGACACGATGCGGATCATCGGCGAGCTCAGCGACGTCCCGGTACCCCGCGTGGGTTTCATGGAGCCGTCGGGTGAGGTGCTGGGGATGCCGTTCTTCCTCATGGACCGTCTCGCCGGAGTCGTCCCACCCGACGTGATGCCGTACAACTTCGGCGGCAACTGGCTTTTCGACGCGTCGCCTGCGGACCGGCGGCGCCTGCAGGACAGCACCGTCAAGGCGCTCGCGGGATTGCACGCGATCCCGGCGGCGGACGAGGCCTTTGCCTTCCTCGACCCGAAGCAGGCAGGCGCAACCGCGTTGCAGCGCAACCTCGCCCGCACACGCGCCTGGTACGAGTTCGCGGTCCGCGACCTCGAGCGCTCCCCGCTGATCGAGCGCGCCCTGGCATGGCTCGAGTCCACCCTGCCGGACACCACCGAGTCCGTACTGGTCTGGGGCGACGCCCGCCTCGGCAACGTGATGTACGCCGACTTCGAGCCGGTAGGAGTCCTCGACTGGGAGATGGCGAGCATCGGCCCCGCGAGCTGGACCTGTCCTGGCTGATCTTCGCGCACCGGGTCTTCGAGTCGATGACGACCACCTTCGGCCTCCCGGGCATGCCGGACTTCATGCGCGAGGAGGACGTCGTGGCCGAGTACGCCGAACTGGCCGGCGTGGAGATCGGCGACCTGCTCTGGTACCACGTCCACAGCGCGGTCAACTGGGGCATCCTGTTCATGCGTACCGGGGCGCGGTCCATCCACTTCGGGGAGATCGAGCGCCCCGAGGACATCGAGTCGCTGATGCATCACCGATCTCTGTTCGAGAGTCTCCTCGACAGTCTGGACGAGGTGGCCCCGTGAGCGAGCAACTGAACGAACTCGGCTACTACGCGGTGACCCGGCACCCGGCAGACGCACGGGTGATCTTCTCGGAGGCCCGCGCGGCGGAGGAACTGGGTCTGGGCTCCTGCCATGTCGGCGAGCGCTTCACTGTGAAGGACGCCGGAGTCCTCTCCGGCGCGCTGGCGGGTTGTACGACGACCCTGGGTATCGGCCCGTCGACCAACCCTCACACCCGACACCCCACCGTCACCGCAACCATGGGATCGACGATGCACGCGCTGACCGAGGGGCGCTTCTCCATGGCTTTCGGTCGAGGCATGGCCGCCTACTGGCAGGCCGTCGGGCTTCCCGTGGTCACCGAGGCCCGGCTGCGCGACTACTTCGGCATCCTGCGTCGACTGTGGGACGGCGAGACAATCCTGGACCACGACGGGCCTGCAGGGAAATGGCCGATGCTGCGGCACGCGAACGGGCTGGCGGACGCGCCGCCCCTCGGCCTGGTGGCGGTGGGTCCGAAGACGATGGAGCTCGCGGGTGAGATCGGCGACTTCGTCGTGCTCCACACGTTCTTCTCCGACGAGGCGACGGTGACGTCCGTCGAAGCCGTGCGTCGCGGCGCCGAGCGCGCGGGCAAGGACCCCGACAGCGTCCGTATCTGGGCCTGTCTGGCGACGGTGGGCGACAACCTGCCGGAGGAGGACCGCCTGCGCCGCAGGGCCGGGCGGCTGGTGACCTACCTGCAGGCCTACGCGGACGTGCTGATCCGCGCAAACGGCTGGGACCCCGCCGTGTGGGAGCGGATCCGCCAGACCGAGCTCTATACCAACGCTGCCGCAGCGGGACCCATCGACGCCAGCGCATCGGTCGAGACGCTGGAGCAGCTCGCCGCGATGATGCCCGACGAATGGCTGGACTCGGCCGCCTCGGGTTCGCCCGAGGCCTGCGCGAAGACCATCGCCCGGCAGTACGACCTGGGCGTGCACTCGGTCATCATGCACGGGGCGACCCCGCAGGAGCTCGCGCCGGTCGTGGCGGCCTACCGCGCCGATCGACCGACGCTGCGCCGTGCCGTCGCGGCGAATCCGGGAAGGTTCTCCTGATGCGCCGCCGGTAAACTGTGCGCGAGACCGAGGGCGTCGTCCCCGGTCTCGCGCACACCCCACACGTAGGACGGACGGAGATGTCAACAAGGTCGACTCCTGTTGGCGCGGCGCAGGTGCCCCGGACCTGCCGGTCATGACGAGCGAGTCCCCGCAGGCAGCCAGGGCGCTGGAACAGTGGCTGGTGGCCGTCCCGACACCGGTCACGACATCGGCCGCCGGAACGCGACTGAACAAGCGCGGCCTCGAGACCAGGGCACGGCTGCTCGAGGTGGCCATCGGCTGCCTGGCCGAGGGTGGCAGCGAACCGGTCTCGGCGAACCGCGTCGCCAAGGAGGCGGGCGTGACCTGGGGCACGGTGCAGCACCAATTCGGCGACCTCGACGGTCTGTGGGTCGCGGTGATCACCGAGATCCACGCCCGCAGTTGGGGCGAGATCCCGGGTCCGTGGCCCGCCATGAGCGGTTCGCTGCGCGAGCGGGTCGAGGGCGCCATCGACTCCGTGTGGATCTACCTCGACACGCCTGAGGGACGGGCGCTCACCGCGCTGCGGACATGGCTGCCGCCGCGACGCTCGGACATCGTCGCCGAATAC
The DNA here is from genome assembly GCF_001984015.1 of Rhodococcus sp. MTM3W5.2. Classification (NCBI taxonomy): domain Bacteria; kingdom Bacillati; phylum Actinomycetota; class Actinomycetes; order Mycobacteriales; family Nocardiaceae; genus Rhodococcus; species Rhodococcus sp. MTM3W5.2. Next base: position 2,830,503 of record NZ_CP019572.1, read on the forward strand.
CCGAGAACGGCAGCGGCATTCGCCGCCCGCGAGCACGACTGGATCCAGGGCTTCGACTACCTGATGGACGGCCTCGACCTCGACCCGGTCAAGCTGGACCAGGTGCGGTGCCTGCTGCCCGCGGCGGTGCGGGGCCTCAGCAACGAACGCCAACTCGGCTTCACCTCAGACCTCGATGTCGCCCGTCGGACGCTCGCCGAAGCCCTCGTGGCCTTCCTGACCTGAGCCACAACCGACCTAGCCGCCGTACCCGTTCCGCGGCGCAGCCATCGCCTTGGTCAGCCGGCCGACCGACGCACCGATCGACAGTTCGTCCGCGAGCGCCGCGAGCCGCTCCTGGTCCACAGGGGCGACGGGCAACGGGTCCGGCCGCGACATCTCGACCGCCGCGTCGGTGGCCACCCGCACCACCGGCAGCGCGGCGTCGAGATAGTCGGAGGCCGCCGTGAGCTTGGCCCGGATCCCCTTGGCCAGACCGGACTTCGGATCGTCGACCGCCGCGCGAAGCGCCTCGACCGACCCGTACTCGAGCAGCAGCGACGAGGCGGTCTTCTCACCGACTCCCTTGACACCCGGCAACCCGTCGGAGGGGTCGCCGCGCAGCAGGGCCAACTCCGCGTAGCCGATGCCCGGTCGATCCGCGGGCACACCGTACTTCTCGGCCACCTCGACGGGACCGAAGAGTTCGGCCTTCGACAGTCCGCGCCCGACGTACAGCACCCGCACCGGCACCGGCTCGTCGGCGACGACCTGCAGCAGATCCCGATCGCCGCTCACCACGACGACCGTGTCGGCGCGTTCGCGGGCGGCAAGGGTGCCAAGCACGTCGTCAGCCTCGAACCCCTCGGCACCGGCGGTGGCGATACCGGCCGCGGCCAGCACGTCGAGGATCATGTCGACCTGCGGTGTCAGCGTGTCCGGCACCTCCTCGACGTCGGGGCCCACCTCGGTCAGGGCCGCGACGCGATGGGTCTTGTACGAGGGCACGGCGTCGACTCGGAACTGCGGGCGCCAGTCCAGATCCAGGCACACCGCCAGCCGCTCGGGCTGATGCCTGGTGATGAGCGAGGCGACCATGTCGGTGAACCCGCGGACCGCGTTGACCGGTCGCCCGTCGCGGGAGGTGAACGATTCGGGCAGCGCGTAGTACGCGCGAAACCACAGGCTCGCGCCATCGAGCAGGAGCAGGGGGCCAGTCATGGCCCTCATCCTGCCAAACCGAACTAACCTGAGTGGCATGAGTTCCCACGGCGGTTCCGCGAGCACCTCATCCGACAGCCCAGAAACGCAGGCGCCCGCGCGCTTCCCGACCGCGATCTATGCGGAACGCCTACGCCGGGCCGCCGAACTCACCGCGGCGGCGGGGCTCGACGCCCTGCTCATCACCCCTGGCCCGGATCTTCGGTACCTGCTCGGTTCGCGGGCGGATTCGTTCGAGCGGCTCACCTGCCTCGTCATCCCCGCGGACGGATCCACTGCCTCCGTGGTGGTTCCGCGGCTGGAGTTGGCGGCGCTCGGCGATTCCGCGACCGAGGAGCTGGGTCTGACGGTGCGGGACTGGGTGGACGGTGTCGACCCGTACGCCTTGGTCGCGTCTGGGTTGCCCTCGCCGGCACGGACGGCGGTCGCCGACGCGATGCCCGCGCTGCACGTCATCCCGCTGACCTCGGCGTTCGGCGCACCGCCGGTCCTGGCCACGGACGTGCTCCGCGAACTCCGGATGATCAAGGACCCGGCCGAGATCGACGCGCTGCGGCGCGCGGGTGCGGCAATCGACCGTGTGCATGCCCGGATGGCGGAGTGGCTGCGTCCCGGTCGCACCGAGGCGGAGGTGGCTGCGGACATCGACGCCGCGATCATCGAGGAGGGTCACACCGCGGCGGAGTTCATCATCGTCGGGTCCGGTCCGCACGGGGCGGACCCGCACCACGAGGTCTCGGATCGGACGATCCAGGCGGGGGACGTGGTCGTCGTCGACATCGGCGGTCCCGTCGAGCCCGGCTACAACTCCGATTCGACCCGCACCTACTGCCTCGGTGAGCCCAGTGCTGAGGTGGCCGCCCAGTTCGCGGTGCTCGAGCGGGCGCAGCGGGCCGCCGTCGACGCCGTTCGACCCGGCGTCACGGCCGAGTCCGTGGATGCCGCCGCCCGCGACGTGCTGGCCGCGGAGGGCCTCGCGGACGTGTTCGTGCACCGCACCGGCCATGGCATCGGCCTGTCGGTGCACGAGGAGCCGTACATCGTGGCCGGCAACCGCATCGTGCTCGCCGAGGGCATGGCCTTCAGCATCGAACCGGGCATCTACTTCCGCGGAGCATGGGGCGCCCGGATCGAGGACATCGTGGTCGTCACGGCGGACGGCTGCGAGCCGATGAACTCCCGTCCGCACGGACTGACGGTGCTCGAGGGCTGACGCCGCAGGGTCAGAGGCCGAGCGCGGTGACGGCGTTGCCGTGCAGGCCCGCGTGCTGGCGGGAGTAGATCGCGATCATCCGCTGGTCGGTGTGTCCGCTCTGGGTCATGATCTGTTCGGCGCTCGCGTCGTTGCGGACTGCCTGGGTCACGAATCCGGCCCGGAGGCTGTGCCCGCCGAGCAGGGCAACGAACTCCTCGGCGTACCCGGCGCCGACGGCGCGGCGCTTGATCATCGACGCGATCGCCTGTCCGGACAGGGATTTGGCACCAACGCCACCGGTACGGTGCACGGGCCGGAACAACGGCCGGACCTCGGACTCACGGCGCCCGAGTGCGCCACGGCAACGATGCGCGAGGGGTTCGGTGTCGGCCTCTGCGAGCAACGCGCTGACCGCGGGTTTGCCGTCCCGGTCCCACGCGTCCAGCACCTCTCGCCACCGCCAGTATGCGCACACCGGGCAGGTGATCTCGGCGGAGCCGTAGGGCAGTGTGACCGTGCGTCCAGCCGCCGCTTGGTCGGTCTTCGACCGGCGGATCGTCACGTACAGTCCGTCCGCCCTGTGCGGGATGACGTCGCCGACCGCCAGCCCCGACAGTTCCGATCGCCGCATCGCGCCGGTCATTCCGAGTAGCAGCAGCGCGGTGTCCCGCCGCTCGGCCGCTCGGTCGGCCCACGAGCCATCCGCCGACAGGGCACGCATGGACTCGACGATGCTGCGGATGTCGGCGGTGAGCAGCGGCTCGCGCCGAACCGGCGGCGTGGCCCTTGTCCGAGCGATACCTCGCAGGATCTCGCGCACGGCGGAGGACTGCCCCGGCTTGGGATGGCCGGCGAGCGAATGGATCTTGTTGATCGAGGCGACCCAGCGCGTCATCGTCGACGACGCGTAGGCGGGTCGGCCGTCCGGCCGCACCTCCGAGGACTTCTCGGTCAGGAACCAGCCGACGAGGTCGGGAGAGGCGGGCAGCGGATCCCGGCCGACGCGGTTGCACCAGCGGATGAAGCTGTTCCAGTCACTCAGTTGCGCGGCGCGCGTGTTGGGGGAGACGGACTCCACGCGCAGGCGATGCATGGCCGCGGCGGCATCGACCGGGACCGCGAGTGCTCCGGCCGACGCGTCGCCAGCGGTGAGGGATTCGAGTTCGGCCGCCACGACACAGGACGATACGTGGCCGAACCGACAGCTCCCGGCCGCCGGGACCATTCAGGCGGCGAACCTGTCACGTGACGGAAGGGGACCGGCGTTGTCGGACGCCCGGACCGGGCTCCGGACGCCGACACTCGCGGGCCGTTCTCGTCATCACTGCGGCGGCGCGGCACTCCGCCGGTGAGTCCTCACTCGTCCCGTCACATCGTCGGCAACCCACTTTCTCTGAGTCCGTTTCACGGACGGTTCGGCGCGCAATTCCTACCCGATACCCCTAAGGCAGTAACTCACGATAAGTGGGGATTATGACGATCAAGAATCATTATTTCATTACATACCCTGTTACGTAACATGCTACGTTACGTAACTATAAGGGCGGACCGGCAACGAGCAGGGGAGCAGACGTGAATACCGAGGACGCAAAAGGCGCGGATACCGCCGAGGAGCCGAAGGTGCGCCCAGGCCGGCCCCGGCAGTACGCCAGCGACGCAGACCGTGTCCGGGCCTTCCGCTCGCGCAGGAAGGCCCGCGAGCAGCAGGGCGAACTCGACGCGCTCGCGACCGCGACGCCGAGCGAGGTGGTCGGGGTCCTCGAACGAACACTCGAGGACCTCCGAACCGTCACCGCCAATTCGATCGAGCAGTTCAACGTGTTCGCCCGGCAGATCACCGCCGCCGTGGACAAGCTCAGCGACCCGGGCGAGCTCGACGTTGCACTGCACCGCGCCACCGTCGAGCTCGCCCAGACGAAGGCGAAGTACGAGACGGACCTGGCCGAGCTGCGGACACGGCACGAGGCAGCGGTGGAGGATCGGGCGAACGCGGAGGCCACCGTCGACGCGGTCGACGCCGAGCTCTCCGCCGCGGTCTCAGATCACCGGCTCGAACTCGAACGACTGTCCGCCGACCACCAGGCCGAGCTCCGGAATCTGGAGCAGACGCATGCGGGGGCACTGCAAGCCTCGACCGAGCGGGTGGCGGCCGTTGAGGCGGATCGCGACACGCGCCTGGCTGCCGCCGTGTCCGACCTCGACGATCTGCGCGGCAGGTTCCGCGAGGCGCAGTCCCTTGCGGAGGCGGCCGAACGAAGGGCCGCGGCCGCCGAACTGAGCGCGGCCGCATCCGAGCAGCGCGCCGAGCAGGCGAGCGTGGCGGCCGAACAACGCCTCGCACAGGTCGTCGCCTCGGCCGAGCAACGCATCGCCGACATGCGCGCCGCGGCCGAACTCGCTGCGAACACTGCGGCGGCGACCATCGCACGGCTCGAGAAGTCCGTCGACCACGAGCGGGCGGCGGCCTCCGCCGCCCGTGAACGGGCCGACACCCTCAGGGACGACCTCGAGCGGGCCCGCCTCGACACCGGCGAGGCGCGCACCGCCGAGGCCGTACTGCGCGAGAAGTTGGACGAGCTACGCCCCCGCACCGGCGAAGGCGAGCTGACGGAGACCGCGACCACGTGACGTTGGTCGAGGAACTGCCCGACCCTGGCGATTCCTTGACAGGTCCTCGCCGCGTGGAACCATGGTGAATGGGTATTCGCGACACGCACCGCGACCACAGGAGCGCCGTCATGACTGTTTCCTCACCGACCAGGCAGGGATTCGGATCGATCCGCGCGGGCGGATTGAACTGGGATTCCTTCCCGCTGCGGCTTTTCGCCAAGGGCAACTCACTGTTCTGGGATCCGGCGAACATCGACTTCCGGCGCGACGCCCAGGACTGGCGCGAGCTCAACAGTGAACAGCAGCGCAGCGCGACCTACCTGTGCACCCAGTTCATCGCGGGTGAGGAAGCCGTCACCGAGGACATCCAGCCGTTCATGAAGGCGATGTCCGCGGAGGGGCGGCTCGGCGACGAGATGTACCTGACACAGTTCTGCTTCGAGGAGGCCAAGCACACCGCCGTCTTTCGGCTGTGGATGGACGCGGTGGGACTGACCGGCGATCTCCATCCCTTTGTCGCGGAGAACCCGTACTACCGGACCCTCTTCTACGAGGAACTCCCCAGTGCTCTGGGTGTCCTCGAGACCGACCCGAGTCCGGCCAACCAGGTGCGCGCCAGCGTCACCTACAACCACGTGATCGAGGGCAGCCTCGCTTTGACGGGCTATTTCGCCTGGCAGAAGGTGTGCACCAAGGAGGGGATCCTGCCGGGGATGCAGGAGCTGATCCGCCGGATCGGTGTCGACGAGCGCAGGCACATGGCGTGGGGCACCTTCACCTGCCGCCGTCACGTCGCGGCAGACGACTCGAACTGGGGCGTGGTTCAGCAGCGGATGACTGAGCTGATGCCTCTCGCGCTCGGCATGATCGACTGGGTCAACAAGCAGTTCGAGGTCCAGCCGTTCGGGCTCGACGAGCAGGAGTTCATCGACTATGCGGCCGACCGGGCGCAGCGCAGGCTCGTCGCCATCGAGTCGGCCCGCGGCCGCCCGATCGAGGAGATCGATGTCGACTACTCGCCCGAGGCTCTCGAGGACCAGTTCGGCAGGGAGGACGCGGCCGTCTTCGTCGAGGCCAGCGAATGACCTCGGCTACACGATGAAAGTCCCGACCGTCGGATTGTTCTGACAGATCACCGCGGGGCCAAGGGAGATCGAGGCGAACGCGGTGGCGATCACCTCGCCATGCCCGGTGAACACGGTCTTGGACTGGTACGGGTACGCGCCCTCGAGGTTCACGACGCCGTTCCGGCCGGTGGTGGTGTTCAGCCACGCGACGGTCACCTGTCCCGCCGCGGGAATCGGCGGCGCCGCGGGGAAGGACTGGAACCTGATCTCCCCTGGCGCGATCCCCGGTTCGGGCCCCGACTGGCCGGTCGCGGCCGTCAGCGACATCGGGCTGGCCTGGTTGGGACACCCGATGGTCAGCGCGGGCAGACCGAACGGGTGGGGCGGCAGGGCGGTGGCAGGCCCGGCCACCAGGACCGCGGCGGCCGCGGGGGCGGCCAGGGTGAGGATCATCCGAGTGGTGCGTAGAGCGCTCATTGCTGCTCCCTGGATCCGAGTGTCATTGCCGGACCGGTCGCGGCGGGGCACACGGCCGAGTCCCCCGACGAGCAATGTATGACCTAGATCACACTAGTCGTCGGCGATGCGATGCGTCGATCCTCAGCGGCCCAGCAGGGTGGCAAGGCCCATGACCCGCTGCACCGCGATCTCGACGACGACCCGGGTCGGGTTCTCCCGCGGCTGGCGGTACCGGGCGGCGTAGCGGGCGACGGCGTCCGCTACCGCGTCGGGGTCCGAGCGCACCGTCGCCGGCCCCTCGAGGGTCAGCCACCGGGGGCCCTCGATCTGGGTGACGGCTGCGTACCCGCGGCGCTCGGCGTTGATCGCCTTCTGCGATCCGCCGTTCGTGATCACCCGGGCGAGGCACTTCTCCGGATCCCAGGTGAACCCGACCGCCACCACGTGCGGGGTGCCGTCCAGGCGCAGTGTCGAGAGGGTGGCCAGGTGCCGATCGGTGAGGAACGCGAGCGCCTCCGCGGTTAGATCTGCTGGGTTGAAGGGGGTGCGAGCCATGCGCCGACCGTAGTCCAGCACACTTGACGGCATGAGTGTTGGATCAGTCGTCATCCTCGGCGGCCGCAGCGAGATCGGCCTCGAAGTGGCCACCCGACTCGCCCCCGGCCGGACCGTCGTCCTGGCCGCGCGGCGCAGCGGGGACCTCGACGACGAGCGGAAGAGGCTACTTGCCGCCGGAGCCACCTCGGTCGAGGCCGTCGAGTTCGACGCCGACCACCTCGCCGACCACGGACGGGTGCTGTCGGAGATCGTCGAACTCGGCCCGATCGACGTGGTGGTCCTCGCCTTCGGCGTCCTCGGCGACCAGGCCCGCGCCGAGACGGATGCCCAGCACGCGATCAACGTCATCCACACCGACTACGTCGCGCAGGTCGGCGTGCTCACGCACCTCGCGCAGCTGCTGCGCGCCCAGGGAGCGGGGCGGATCGTGGTGTTCTCCTCGATCGCGGGCGCCCGGGTTCGGCGCGCGAACTACGTGTACGGCTCCGCCAAAGCCGGGCTCGACGGCTTCGCAAGCGGCCTCGGTGACGCCCTCGCCGGCAGTGGCGTGAGTCTGCTGCTGGTCCGCCCCGGCTTCGTCATCGGACAGATGACCGAGGGGATGACCCCGGCGCCGATGTCGAGCACCCCGGGGCAGGTCGCGGATGCGGTGGTCAAGGCGCTGCGCCGGGGCCGCGAGCGCGTGTGGGTCCCCGGCATGCTGCGCCCGGCCATCTTCGTGATGCGGCTGCTGCCACAACGCATCTGGCGGCGGATGCCGCGATGACCGAGCTGCTGACCGTTGTCGGCATCGGTGCGGACGGATGGTCCGGGCTGTCCTCGAACGCGCAGCGCGCGATCACCGACGCCGAGGTGCTGATGGGTTCGACCCGTCAGTTGGACATGGTCCCGGACGGCGACGACGGATCGGACGCCGTGCGGGTGCCCTGGCCGTCGCCCCTCGTGCCCGCGCTGCCCGGACTGCTCGCCGAGCACGAGGGCAGGCGGGTGTGCGTGCTCGCCAGCGGAGACCCGATGTTCCACGGCATCGGGGTCACCCTGACGAACCTCGTCGGTCCCGAACGGGTCCGGGTGATCGCCCATCCCTCCTCGGCGTCGCTGGCCTGCGCCCGGCTCGGCTGGGCGCTGCACGAGACCCCTGTCGTGAGCGTGGTGAACCGGCCCGTCGAGGTCATCACCCCTGAGCTGGCCGACCATCGGCGGTTCCTGGTGCTCAGCCGCGACGCGGGCACTCCGGCTGCGTTGGCCGTGCTGCTCCAGGAGAACGGCTACGGCGCCAGTGAACTCGCCGTGCTCGAGCAGCTCGGCGGCGATCGTGAGCGGATCGTGCGGGGCAGGGCGGATGGCTGGGATCATCCGACCGGCGACCCCCTCAACGTCGTCGCGGTCCGCTGCGCGCGGGGCGTCGCGACACTACGACTGACCCGCATGCCCGGCCTCCCCGACGAGGCCTACGAGTCGGACGGCCAGCTCACCAAGCAGGAGATCCGGGCCCTGACCCTGTCCGCCCTCGCCCCGGCCCCCGGCGAGCTGTTGTGGGACGTCGGCGGGGGAGCGGGCAGCATCGGAATCGAGTGGATGCGTGCCGCCGCCGACTGCCGTGCCATCGGTTTCGAGCGCGATCCCGATCGCGCGGCCCGGATCGAGACCAACGCGCGACGGCTCGGCGTGCCCGGGCTCGAGATCCGCGGCTCCGCACCGGACGCCCTCGCGGGTGCGCCGAGGCCTGACGCGATCTTCCTCGGCGGCGGCGTCACCGCGCCCGGGGTGTTCGAGACCTGTTGGGACCGACTGCGGCCCGGCGGCCGGATGGTGGTGAACGCGGTGACCGCGGAATCCGAGACCCTCGTACTGCGGTGGCACGGGCTGCACGGCGGCACGCTGCGAAAGTTCCAGGTCTATCGAGGCGGTCCGCTCGGTGGGTTCACCGCGTGGCGGCCGCAGCTGCCCGTTGCCCAGTGGATCGCGACAAAGAAGGAATCAACCCTGTGACCGTCCATTTCATCGGAGCGGGCCCCGGCGCCGCCGACCTCATCACGGTGCGCGGCCAGCGGATCATCGGCCGGAGCCCCGTGTGCCTGTACGCGGGCAGCCTGGTCCCCGCCGAGCTCCTCGCGATGTGCCCCGAGGGCGCGGAGATCGTCGACACCGCCCGCCTGAGCCTCGACGAGATCACCGACCGCCTCATCGCCGCCGACCGGGCCGGGCTGGACGTGGCGCGGTTGCACTCGGGCGACCCGTCCATCTACAGCGCGGTCGCCGAACAGGCGCGCCGCCTCGACGCGGCGGGCGTCGGCTACGAGATCGTCCCCGGCGTGCCGGCATTCACCGCGGCCGCGGCGGCGCTGGGACGCGAACTGACCGTCCCCGGGGTGTCCCAGTCGATCGTCCTCACCCGGGTCTCGACGCTGTCCACCGCCATGCCACCGGGCGAGGACCTGGCGACCCTCGGGGCGAGCGGGGCCACGCTGGTCATCCACCTGGCCGCGCACCGCATCGATCAGGTCGCCGAGGAGTTGCGCGCCCCCTATGGCGGCGACTGCCCGGTCGCGGTGGTCGCATTCGCCAGCCGACCGGACGAGATCATCCTGCGGGGCACCGTCGACTCGATCGCCGCCCAGGTACACGCGGCCGGGGTGACCAAGACCGCCGTGATCATCGTCGGCCGGGTGCTGAGCGCCGAGGGATTCCCGGACAGCTACCTGTACTCGGCCTCGCGGCGTCGAACCGACCACTGATGGCGCCGACGGTGCGCGTGCTGATCCTCGGCGGTACCTCCGAGGCCCGATCCCTGGCGGCCCGGCTGTCGGAGGCGCCCGACGTCGAGGTCGTCTCGTCGCTCGCCGGGCGGGTCCGCGATCCGAGGCTCCCCGAGGGCGAGGTGCGGATCGGCGGTTTCGGGGGAGTGACGGGCCTGCGGGACTGGCTTCGCGACAACGCCATCCGTGCCGTGCTCGACGCCACCCACCCGTTTGCGGCCCGCATCTCGAGCAACGCCGCCGCGGCCACGACCGAGGCCGGACTCCCGTTCGCCGTGGTGCAACGGCCGCCGTGGTCGCCGCGCCAGGGGGACAGCTGGCTGGAAGTCGACTCGCTCGAGGCTGCCGCGGCAGCGCTTCCGGAGCTCGGCTACCGGGTCTTCCTCACCATCGGCAGGCAGGGCGTGGACCGATTCGCCGCGGTGGACGCGGACTTCCTGGTCCGAGCGATCGATCCGCCCGACGGCCCGACCCCGGCCCGGATGACGCTCCTGCTCGACCGCGGTCCTTTCGACGTCGGCAGTGAGTCTGCGCTGATGCGAGAGCACCGCATCGACGTGCTGGTCTCCAAGAACAGCGGGGGTGAGCTCACGATCGCGAAACTCACGGCGGCACGCGAGCTCGGCATACCGGTTCTGATGGTGCGTCGGCCGCCGAATCCGCTCGGCGTCACGGTGTTCGACGGCGTCGACGAGGCGGAGCGCTGGCTACTCGCCGTCGCCGGCTGACTCGTCATCGGCGGGAACCTCGACCGCCTTGTCCGCCACCGCCCGCGCCAACGCGTCCAGGTGCCGTTTGGTCCCCTCGGTGTCGCGATCGACCAGCCACCGCAGCACCAATCCGTCCAGGGTCGCGAGCCCGAAACGAGCGATCGCGGAAACGGGCTCCGACCACGCGGTTCCGGTTGCCCGCGCACATTCGTCCATGAAGGCCGCGACCTCTGCCGTCATGTGTTCCCGTTGGGCAACGGCGATCGCGCCCGCCCGGGGGAAACCGGCCTCGCGGTGGCGGAGCGATTGGGTCATGATCTCGTACGTCAGCAGTCGCCGCTCCGGGTTGGCCTCGATCACCGGCCAGCCCCACTCGAGCCCGGTTCGGATCAGCGCGTACAGGCCTTCTCGGCCACGTAGCTCCCAGTCGGCGAGGGTGTCGAACGTGATGCGGGCCGAGCCACTGAGTTCCAGGACGAGTTGTTCGGCCATCGCGACCACGAGCTCTTCCTTGTTCTCGAAGCAGTACTGGACCATGCCGATCGACACGCCCGTGTGCGCGGCGACCGCCCTGATGGTGACGGCGTCCATCCCGCCACGTTTGGCCAGTTCCAGCGCGCTCATCACCAAGGTGGCGCGCCGCTCATCCCCAGTGAGCCTACTTCCCATTCAGCGATCCTAGCGCTTGACGGGCGCTCTGTTGGACAATCGTCCAACAGAGCCGCGCGTGTCGTCCGTTCGTCTGGGATCTCCACCGCGTCAAGCGGGTTCAGCGCATGAACATCACGCCGGATAGCGGCGAGGCGTGAACACCATCGTGCCCTCGGCGCCGTCGACCACGGTGGTCAGCGAGGAGCCGATGATCAGCAGGCAGCGCATGTCGATCTCTGCGGGGTCGAGCTCACCGAGGGTGACGATCCGAACGCTCTCCTGCGGACCCGCGACGTCACGGCCGATGATGACCGGGGTCGCGGGATCGCGATGCTCGAGCAGCAGGTCCCGCATCGCGCCCACCTGCCAGGTGCGCGAGCGCGACGCCGGGTTGTAGACGGCGATCGCCATGTCCGCAGCGGCAACCGCGGAGATCCGCTTGGCGACGATGTCCCACGGCTTGAGCCGATCGGAGAGCGAGATCACCGCGTAGTCGTGACCGAGCGGGGCACCGGCTCGGCTCGCGACGGCGTTGGCCGCGGTCATGCCGGGCAGCACCCGGACCGGGACGCCGGACCACTGGTCGTCGGCGGCCATCTCGATCACCGCGGCGGCCATCGCGAACACGCCTGGGTCACCCGAGGACACCACTACCACCCGCGCGCCGCGCTTGGCCAGGTCCAACGCCATCGCCGCGCGCTCGGATTCGACCTTGTTGTCGCTCGCGTGCCGGTTCTGGCCGTCGATCACGGGCACCCGGTTGATGTAGGTGGTGTACCCGACGATGTCGGTCGCGCGAGCCAGCTCCGCGCGCACCTCGGGGGTGGTCCAGGCCTCGTCGCCTGGCCCGAGCCCGACGACGGTGACGTATCCCGTCGACGGCGCAATCGACGCCGTCCGGTCCGCGGAGGCAAGGTTGTTGGACGGACTCGGCACCAGCGCGATCGAGAAGTACGGCACCTGTGACTCGTCCACCTCGGCGGCCGCGATCACCCGCTGTTTGGGGGTGCTGGCCCGCTCGACGTAGCTCGCCTCGGCGAGTCGGCCGGAATCGGTGAGCGCCTGCCGCACGGCAGGAAAGGTGCGGCCGAGCTTGAGGATCGCGGCCGAATCGGTCTCCCGCAACCTCCTGGTCAGCTCCTCGACGGGAAGGGTTCCAGGCAGCACGGTGAGGATCTCGTCGCGCTCGACGAGGGGAGTACCGAGCGCCGCGGAGGCCGCGCTGATCGAGGTGACGCCCGGGATCACCTCCGCCTCGAACCGATCCTGCAACCGCTTGTGCATGTGCATGTACGAGCTGTAGAAGAGCGGGTCGCCCGCCGCAAGCAGCGCCACCGTCCGGCCCGACTCGAGATGCTTCGCCAGCCGGTCCGCGGCCGCCGCATAGAACTCGTCGATCGCGCCCTGGTAGCCACCCGGGTGATCGACCGTCTCGGTGGTCACCGGGTAGACCAGGTGTTCCTCGATCTGCCCGTCTCGCATGTAGGGCTGCGCGACGGCGCGCGAGATGCTGCGGCCGTGCCTGGCGCTGTGGAACGCGATGACGTCAGCCTCGGCGATGATCCGGGCCGCCTTCACCGTCACCAGCTCCGGATCGCCAGGGCCGAGCCCGATGCCCCAGAGCTTGCCGGGGGTGACGTGATCCATCATCACTCCACCTCGCTGGCGATGGCGTTGAGCGCGGCCGCGGTGATCGCGCTGCCGCCGCGGCGGCCGCGGACGACCAGGTACTCGGAGCCGCCGCGGGCGATCAGCTCGTCCTTGGACTCGGCGGCGCCGATGAACCCCACCGGTCCGCCCACGATCGCGGCCGGGCGCGGTGCGCCCTGATCGATCATGTCGAGCAGGTGGAACAGCGCGGTCGGGGCGTTGCCGATCGCGACAACCGCGCCGTCCAGCTTGTCGCCCCACAGCTCGAGCGCAGCGGCGGATCGGGTGTTGCCCAGCTGCTCGGCGATCACGGGGACACGGGGATCGGCCAGGGCGCACAGCACCTCGTTGTCGGCGGGCAGCCGCTTGCGGGTCACCCCCGCGGCAACCATGGTCGCGTCGCACAGGATCGGTGCGCCTGCCCGCAGCGCGGCACGGGCGGATTCGACGACGCCGGGGGTGAACGCGATGTCGTCGACCAGGTCGACCTGTCCCGACGCGTGGATCATCCGCACCACCACCTGCGATACGTCCGCCGGGAACCGGCCCAGGTCAGCCTCGGCCCTGATGGTGGCGAAGGACTGACGGTAGATCTCGGCGCCGTCGCGGATGTAGTCGGTCATGCGCCACACGATATGGGGTCAGCGCGGCCGTCGGTCCACCCGGTAGCCGTCGCCGGTGGCCACCACGTCGGCTACCTCCCCGCGGGGCCTGCCGCATTTGCGGTCGCAGCCCACCCAGTGCTGCCTGCCCTCCACCGGCAGCTCCCCTGCCGCCACCGCCGCACCGAGGTCGCCGCGGACGTCGGCAAGGGACTTGGCGCATCCGGGGCTTCCCGTGCAGGCACTGACCTGCAGCCAGGGCGAGGCGGCGTCGAAGATCAGACCCATCGGCGCGAGCACCCGCACGACCTGCTCCGCGGTCCATTCGTCGAGGTCGCACAGCAGCACCGATCGCCAGGGCGTCACGACAAGGGGCTTACCGACGGCGGCCAGGAACTCCGCGGTGCGCGCGGGGATCGCGCCGAGCGCGAGACCGGCGGCCAGGGTGACGCCGCCGTCGCCGTGATCGAGCCAGCCGATCGGTCCTGCCCCGTCGCCTGCCAGGTCGACGGGCTCCGCCGTGGCCCGCATGCCGAGGCCGGCGAGGATCCGCTCGGGACCGCCGTCGATCTCGTGCAGCCGCCACTGCTCCCCTCGGATCTCCAGCAGGTGCCGGGCGGCCTCGAGCAACGCCGCCACCCCGTCGACCGCGGGGATCCGGGCGCCGGAGTCGCGGCCGGCCAGGACCAGGGTCACCTCGTCGGCGCCGACGGCGTGCAGACCGAGGTCCGCGGACAGCGCCGAGACGTCGCCACGGCCGTCGTCGAGGGAGAACATCACCCGACCCGGCAGCTGCGCCAGCGCCGGGTCGGCGCACAGGCCGCGATCGAGATCGCGCACCCAGTCGCGCACGTCGACCAGTCCACCGATCCGCCCGGACAGGGGACTGGCGAGGATGTTGCGCACCCGTTCGTGGGTGGCCGAGGGCAGCAGGCCGATCTCGGCCAGCCGCTCGGCGAAGCGGTCGGGGTCGGTGACCGCGCGCAGCTGCACATTGCCGCGCGAGGTGAGCTCCAGCTCGCCGGCCGCGAGTTCGCGGGACGCCTCGGCCAGCGCCTGGAGCTGACCGGGTTCGAGGAACCCGCCGGGCAGCCGCACCCTGGCCAGCGCGCCGTCCGCCGCCTGGTGCACCTGGAGGGCTCCTGGGCAGGCGTCGGGGCGGGAACGGTCGGGGGTGTTCGGTTCAGCGGACATCGTCTCCAAGGCTACGTCCCGGCACCGGTAGCATCAGCGGCGCTTGCGGCAGCTCGAGAGGAAACCGGTGGGAATCCGGTGCGGTCGCGCCACTGTCACCCGACCGCCCGCTGCCCGCGGGCATCGGGGAGCCAGACCCTCCGCCGCTGCCGTTCCGAACCGATGGGGCGCGAAAACCCCGAGGAGGCCTCACCGTGATCCTGCTGCTGTCGACGTCCGACACCGACCTGCTCAGCGCCCGCGCCAGCGGCGCGGAGTACCGCTGGGCGAACCCGTCCCGGCTCCTGGTGGACGACCTGCCCGGTCTGCTCGAGGGGGTCGAGCTGGTGGTCGTGCGCATCCTCGGTGGCCGCCGCGCCTGGGAGGACGGGCTCGACGCCGTCCTCGCCGCAGGCCTGCCGACGGTGGTGCTGGGCGGCGAGCTCGCCCCCGATGCCGAGCTGATGGAGCACTCGACGGTGCCGGGCGGCGTGTCCGCCGAGGCGCATTCGTACCTGGCCGAGGGCGGCCCCGAGAACCTGCTCCAGTTGCACCACTTCCTCACCGACACCGTGCTGCTCACCGGGTACGGATTCGAGCCGCCGGTGCACACCCCCACCTGGGGTCACCTGGAGCGGGGCGCGGTCACGGAGATCGACGGCCCCACCATCGCGGTGCTCTACTACCGGGCCCAGCACCTGGCAGGCAACACCGAGTACGTCGAGGCGCTGTGCCGCGCGATCGAGGCCACCGGCGCCAACGCGCTGCCCATCTTCTGCGCCTCGCTGCGCACGGCCGAGCCGGAGCTGCTGAAGACGCTCGGCACGGTCGACGCGATGGTCGTGACCGTCCTCGCGGCGGGCGGCACGAAGCCCGCGGGCGCATCGGCGGGTGAGGACGACGAGGCATGGGATGTCACCGAACTGGCCGCGCTCGATGTGCCCATCCTGCAGGGCCTGTGCCTGACCAGCAGCCGCGAGGCCTGGGAGTCCAATGACGACGGCCTATCGCCGATGGACGTGGCGACCCAGGTCGCGGTGCCCGAGTTCGACGGCCGGCTGATCACGGTTCCGTTCTCGTTCAAGGAGATCGACGCCGACGGACTCACCGCGTACGTGCCCGACCCCGAGCGGGCGGCCCGGGTCGCGGGCATCGCGGTGCGGCACGCCCGGCTGCGGCACATCCCCCTCGCGGAGAAGCGGATCGCGCTGATGCTCTCCGCCTATCCCACCAAGCACGCCCGCATCGGCAACGCCGTCGGCCTGGACACCCCGGCCAGCGCGATCGCGCTGCTCACCGAGATGCGTGCTGCCGGATACGACCTCGGGCCGCTCGACGGAGACGACGCGCTGCCCGGTCTGGCGGCAGGCGACGGCGATGCCCTGATCCATGCGCTCATCGCGGCGGGTGGTCAAGACCCGGACTGGCTGACGGCGGAGCAGCTCGAGGGCAACCCGATCCGCATCTCCGCGGCGCGGTATCGGCAGTGGTTCGCCACACTGCCGCAGGACCTGCGCGAGGGCGTCGAAAAGCACTGGGGCGCCGCGCCCGGCGAGCTGTACGTGGACCGGTCCGCGGACCCCGACGGCGAGATCGTCATCGCCGCGATGCCGGTCGGCAACGTGGTCCTGATGGTGCAGCCGCCCCGCGGCTTCGGCGAGAACCCCGTTGCCATCTATCACGATCCGGATCTGCCGCCGAGCCACCACTACCTCGCCGCCTACCGTTGGCTGGCCGCCCGTCAGGACGAGGGCGGCTTCGGCGCGGACGCGGTGGTGCACCTGGGCAAGCACGGGAACCTGGAGTGGCTGCCCGGCAAGACGCTCGGCATGTCCGCGTCCTGCGGCACCGACGCCGCACTCGGCGAGCTGCCGCTGATCTACCCGTTCCTGGTGAACGATCCGGGCGAGGGCACCCAGGCCAAGCGCCGCGCCCACGCGACCCTTGTCGACCACCTGATCCCACCGATGGCCCGCGCCGAGAGCTACGGCGACATCTCGCGCCTCGAGCAGCTGCTCGACGAGCACTCCAACATCTCGGCGCTCGACCCGGCGAAGCTGCCCGCGATCCGCCAGCAGATCTGGACGCTGATGCGCGCGGCGAAGATGGACCACGACCTGGGCCTCGCGGAGCGCCCGGATGAGGACGTCTTCGACGACATGCTGCTGCACGTCGACGGCTGGTTGTGCGAGATCAAGGACGTGCAGATCCGCGACGGGTTGCACATCCTCGGCAAGGCACCCGAGGGCGACGCGGAGGTCGAGCTGGTGCTCGCGATCCTGCGGGCCCGGCAGATGTGGGGCGGCGAACGGACCGTCCCCGGCCTGCGCGAGGCACTGGGGCTCAGCGAGGACGGCGACGAGGTCCGTACTCGGGTCGACGCGATCGAGGAGATCGCGCACCGGCTTGTCGCGGACCTGCAGGCCGCGGACTGGGACCCGGCCGCCGCGGCACGGATCGGCGCCGACCACGGCGAACAGGTGGTGGCCGTACTGGAGTTCGCGGCGGCGGAGGTGGTGCCTCGGCTGCGGCAGACCGCAGGCGAAATCGCCCAGGTGCTGCGCGCGCTCGACGGCCGGTTCATCGCCGCCGGGCCCAGCGGGTCGCCGCTGCGCGGTCTGGTCAACGTGCTGCCCACCGGCCGCAACTTCTACTCGGTGGACCCGAAGGCAGTGCCGTCGCGGCTGGCCTGGGAGACCGGTCAGGCGATGGCCGAGTCGCTGCTGGCCCGCTACCTGGCCGATCACGGCGAGTACCCGCGCTCCGTCGGGCTGTCCGTCTGGGGCACCTCCGCGATGCGCACCTCCGGCGACGACATCGCGGAAGTCTTTGCCCTGCTGGGTGTCCGGCCGGTGTGGGACGAGGCGTCGCGCCGCGTCACCAGCCTGGAGGTCATCTCGCTGGAGGAGCTGGGCAGGCCCCGCGTTGACGTGACCGTCCGGATCAGCGGATTCTTCCGGGACGCCTTCCCGCACGTGCTGGCGCTGCTCGACGACGCGGTCCGGATGGTCGCGGCCGTGGACGAACCCGCCGAGAGCAACTACATCCGCGCCCATGCGCAGGCGGACCTGGCCGAGCACGGTGACGACCGCCGGGCCACCACCCGCATCTTCGGATCCAAGCCGGGCACCTACGGCGCGGGACTGCTGCAGCTGATCGACTCGAAGAGCTGGCGCAACGACGCCGACCTCGCCGAGGTGTACACGACCTGGGGCGGCTACGCCTACGGCCGAGGCCTCGACGGCGCGCCCGCCTCCGAGGACATGCGCACCGCCTACCGGCGAATCGCGGTGGCAGCCAAGAACACCGACACCCGCGAGCACGACATCGCCGACTCCGACGACTACTTCCAGTACCACGGCGGCATGGTCGCCACCGTCCGCGCGCTGACCGGGAAGTCGCCGGAGGCCTACATCGGCGACAGCACCCGCCCCGAGGCGGTCCGTACCCGCACGCTGTCGGAAGAGACCGCCCGGGTGTTCCGCGCGCGGGTGGTCAACCCGCGCTGGCTCGAGGCGATGCGCAGGCACGGCTACAAGGGCGCTTTCGAGATGGCCGCGACCGTCGACTACCTGTTCGGGTACGACGCCACGACCAACGTCGTCGCGGACTGGATGTACGAGAAGCTCGCCGAGACCTACGTGCTGGACGAGCAGAATCGCAAGTTCATGACCGAGTCCAATCCCTGGGCCCTGCACGGGATCGCGGAGCGGCTGCTCGAGGCCGCCGAGCGCGACATGTGGGAGCAGCCGGAGCAGCAGACGCTGGACGGGCTGCGACAGGTCTACCTCGAGACCGAAGGTGAGCTCGAGGGGGAGTAGTCGGGCCGGTTGCCCCTAGGCTGATGCGCATGAGCCCCACGCTGAGCGAGATCGGTGCCGCCAAATACGTCCTGCTGACCACCTTCCGCAAGGACGGCTCGGCGGTCCCGACCCCGCTGTGGGCGGCGCTCGACGGCGACCGCCTGCTGCTGTGGACGGTCACCGACTCCTGGAAGGTCAAGCGGATCCGTCGCAACCCTCGGGTGACGGTCGCGGCCTGCGACGTGCGCGGCAATCAGAAGGGTGACGCGATCGAGGCGACCGCGGTTGTGCTCGACGATGCCGGGACGGTGCACGCCCGCGAGGTCATCACCCGCAAGTACGGGATCCTCGGCTGGATCACGGTCAAGGGCAGTCTGCTGCGCCGCGGTAAGACCGGCACGATCGGCCTGGCCGTCACCACACCCTGACAGCTGGTCGATGCAGAACGAGGCCCGCACCGGCGGATTCGCCGGTGCGGGCCTCGTCGACTACTTGGTGACCTGTCAGCTGCCGAAGGACGAGCTCAGCTGGCTGAGATCGGGGAGACCCGGGATCGGGATGATCGGGTTCAGCGAGTTGAACTGGATGAGCACCTTGGCCTTGTCGCCGGACGCCGCGAGCCGCTTCGTGCCGTCCTTGGGGACCAGGTACGAACCGCCGCCGCCTGCACCGAAGGCCGCGCCGCCGCCGCCGCCGTAGTAGCCGGAGCCGCCGTCGCCGCCGCCGTTGACACCCGCGCCGCCGTCACCGAGCACGCCGGAGGCGCCGGACGGAGACCCGCTGCCGCCCGCACCGCCCGCGTTCGCGGTGCCGGCCTTGCCGCCCGCGGCGCCCGACCCGGACTCGCCCGCGTTGGCGCCGGGGACCCCGAGGCTGCCCGCTCCGCCGCCGGGCGCGACGAGGGTCCGCGACTTGAGGCCCTTCTCCCGGTCCTGCTTCAGCGATTCGGTGGCCGTTCCGGAGAAGCCGCCGCCGTTGCCGCCGCCCTCGCCGACCAGGACGTACAGGTTCGTGCCACCGGTGACGGGGACGTCCGCGGTCACGACGCCGCCCAGTCCGCCGGTGCCGACTCCGTTCTGCCCCGCCTCGCCGATGGCGGTCACCTTCACCGAGGTCACCCCCGCAGGGATGGGGAGGACGTGCTCGCCGTCGACCTTGAATGCACAGTTGACGATGATGCCTGCCTGCGTGCATCCCACGACCACGTCAGCGGCGGCCACACTTGCCCCGCCGGTCACCCCGGCCACGACGGCAGCCGTCATGCCCACTGTTGCGGCCAGTCCCACGGTGCGCCGCATCCGTGTCGAGCCCGCCTCCCACACACGCGCTTGCATCAAACAACCTCGCAGAGTTCTCTATTTGTCCGGGGCGATTGCGACCGGCGCTGGAAGCATGCCACGTTCCTGACGTCGATACAGGCGCATTGGCACACTGAACTGGACGATGGTTCCACTCGGCGCCTCCGAACCGGCCGATCCGGGTGGATCGGCCGATCCGGTGTCGAGCTAGGACGCGGGCCCGGAGCTACCCGCGCTCCCGGATCCGTCCGAACTTCCCGCGCTGCCGGAACCCCCGGAGCTCCCCGCGCTCCCGGATCCCTCGGAACTGCCCGCGCTCCCGGAACCGCTGCCGGTACCCAGTACGTACGAAGAGTCGAAATCGATGACGACCGTCGGAACGGATCCGGCAGGAGCGAGTCCGGTGCTGCCGCCTGCCGGGACCAGGAACGAGCCACCACCACCGCCAACGCCGCCACCACCGCCGAAGTACCCGCCGCCGCCACCCGAACCCAGGAGCCCTCCCGAACCCCCGGCACCGAGCGTGCCGGCGGCACCGCCGAGGCCGGCCGCGCCGCCCGCGGTGTCAGATCCGGCCTGGCCGCCGCCTGCGCCCGGCGCGGACGCCCCGGCGTTACCGCCTGCGCCTGCCCCGCCGCCACCGCCGCCAGGCGCGACGAGCAGGCGCGAGTTCATCCCGGCGTTCCAGTTGCCCTCTGCCGATTGCGTTGCCACTGCGGCGAATCCGCCACCCGAGTTCAGGCCGGACCCGCCGCCGGCGCCCACCATGATGATCAGCCGCTGTCCCGGCGTCACCGGGAGGTCGGAGGTGACGGTTCCGCCACGTCCACCCTGCACACCGCGACCGCTCCCGCCCGTTGCGGTGACCGAGACCGAGGTGATGCCGGCGGGGACGTCGAGGTAGTACTCGGCGGAGCCGAAGCTGTAGTAGGAGCAAGTGGTGTGCCCCGGCTCCGTCGAGCACCCGAGCGTCAGGCCCGGTTGCGCCGAAGCGCCGCCTGCACCGATCAGGCCCGTCGACGCGCACGCCGCGGAAAGCCCCACTGCTGCGGCAACCTTCGCCACACGGTGCCCCCACACCGAACCCTGCCGAACCCGACCCATCATCGATTGCTCCTCCGAGATCACGCCGATTCGGTGGCGGTCGCCACCGGCGGGGGAAGCATGGCACGAGATTTCGCGCCGCATACCGAGAATGGGTGAGATGATTCCGCGGGCGCCTGAAAGTCAGTCGTCGTTGAAGCCGCGCAGCCTATTCAGCTCGCGCCGTTCATGTTTCGTGGGTCGCCCGGATCCGCGATCCCGACGGGGCAGGGCGATCAGTTCCTCGCGCGGCGGAGGAGGAGGTGTCCTGTCGATCACGCACAGCCCGGCCTCTGCGGCCCCGACCCGCTTGCGGATGAGCCTGGCCACCACGACTATCCGTTCGGTGCCCGCGACGCGCACCCGCACCTCGTCGTCCATCTGGACCGGCTGCGCGGGTTTGGCAGACACCCCGTTCACACGCACGTGGCCTGCCCGGCACGCGGCAGCCGCCGCGGCGCGGGTCTTGAACAGGCGCACCGACCACGCCCAGCTGTCCACCCGTACGCTGGTGGTCTCCCCGCTCGACATGCCGTCCAGGGTACCGAGGGCCGTTCAGCCCCGGTTCGCTCCGTCGCCCGCCAGCCGGATGGCCGGCAGATAATCCGACACCGGGGTCCGGTGCCACCACACACCGCTCTCGCGGCGCTCCTGCCGGGTGCTGAACCGGTAGCGAAACAGGCGCGCTCGCACGAAGGTGGGCGGCGACTGCGCAAACGGATTGCGCCGGAGCAGCGCCAGGGTCGCCGCGTCGTTCTGGAGCAGCTTCTCGGCGAACGCGACGAACCACCCCTTGCGTAACCCGGCGAGATCGCGGCGAACCACATCAGCCAGTCGAGGCGCAGGTGGTAGGGAGCGAACTGGCGGGGCCGCCGCCTGATGTCGCCCGGCTTGCCCTTGAACTCGTACTCCTGCCACACCGCGTCGGGGGTGACGTGCGGCGCCTCGGTGCCCTCCATGATCACCTCGTACCGGATCCTGGTGACGTGGCCGAACGCGCCGTAGGTGTTGACCAGGTGCCAGGGATCGAACGAGGCATTCATCAGCTGGCTGTGCGAGGCCAGGTTG
The DNA here is from genome assembly GCF_001984015.1 of Rhodococcus sp. MTM3W5.2. NCBI lineage: Bacteria > Bacillati > Actinomycetota > Actinomycetes > Mycobacteriales > Nocardiaceae > Rhodococcus > Rhodococcus sp. MTM3W5.2. The sequence continues at coordinate 2,852,389 of NZ_CP019572.1, forward strand.
CGCGCCGGCCGGTAGCTGAGCACCAGGACCAGCGCGGCCGCCGCGATCACCACGACCACGAACGCAGGCGGGGTGGTCCCGGACTCGGTGGGCGGGCCGATCGGCAGGACCGGGCCGAGCACGCTGTCCGGCAGCACCGACACCGCCAGTACCAGCGCTAGCCAGTTCAGCCACGCGAAGTTTCCGCTGACCACCAGCCACAGCTGCGTCACGATCATCACCCCCGCCGCGATCGCGGCGACCGGTTGCGGAGCGAACAGGCCGAAGGGCATCACCAGCTGCGCCAGGTGATTGCCCGCGACCTCCGCCCGGTGGAGCGGCCGGGGGAGTCGGTGGAAATACCAGCTCAGCGGTCCCGGCATCGGCTGCGTCTCGTGGTGGTAGTACAGGCAGGTCAGATCCCGCCAGCAGGAGTCCCCGCGGATCTTGATCATCCCGGCACCGAATTCGAGCCGGAACAGCAACCACCGCAGCAACAGCAGGATGACCAACGGTGGCGCGGTGTCGGCGTTGCCGAGGAAAACGGCCAGGAAACCGACCTCGAGCAGCAGCGACTCCCAGCCGAATCCGTACCAGACCTGGCCGACGTTGACGATCGACAGGTACAGCAGCCACATCGCGAACCACACCAACATGTGCGTGGCCAGCGGAAGCCGGGCGGTGACACCCAGGACGGTGAGGGCCGCCAGACCGGCCCCGGTCCACGCCACGGCGGCGAAGAACCGATCGGAGTAGTACAGGTGGAACAGGCTAGGTGACCGCCGGAACGACGCCGTCGCCAGGTAGTCGGGGACAGGGAGCATCCCGTTGCTGCCGATCAGGGCCCGGAACTGGTTGGCTGCCACGAGAAACGCGGTCAGGTAGATGGCGGCGAGGCCTTCCGTGAAGAGCAGCCGCCCGAGCCAGTATCCGTCCGAGTTGAACCAGTCCACCGTCGCCGCCTGAGGCGATCGCGGGGGATTCCCGCCTGTGCCGGACGTTACTCCTCGACGGACCCGATGGCGCGGGTGCGAATCCCGCGGCGAGGAGTCAGTCGAGGGCGTCCAGGTACAGCCAGCGCCCGTCCTCGCGCACGAACCGACTGTGCTCTCGTAGCGAGTCCCGCTGCCCGGAGTGCACGAAGTGTGCCTCGAACTCGACCGTGCCCTCGTTTTCCAGCAGCCCGCCGCCCGTGTGACCGAGGATGTCGAGCCGGGTCCAGCGCTGATCGGGGTCGAGGGTCAGCCGCGCAGGACGGGTACTCGGGTGCCAGGTCCGCAGAAGGTAGTCGGCGTCGCCGACCGCGAACGCGCTGTACCTGGACCGCATCAGCTGCTCGGCGGTCGGTGCCTCCGCGGCACCGGAATGGAACCGCCCGCAGCATCGCTCGTAGGTCTCACCACTCAGGCAGGGACAGCGGGTCATCACTGTGCCTGGCTCACGGACGACATGTGGAAGTCGGGGATCCGCAGCGGCGGCATCGCGGTGCGCGTGAACCAGTCCTTCCACTCGCGCGGGAGGGTGCTCTCGGTGGCCCCGACCTCTGAGACCCGCCGCAGCAGGTCGAGCGGGCTCTCGTTGAAGCGGAAATTGTTGACGGCGCCGGTGACCGCCCCGTCCTCGACCAGGTACACCCCATCCCTGGTGAGGCCCGTGAGCAGCAGCGTGGCCGGGTCCACCTCGCGGATGTACCAGAGCGTGGTCAGCAGCAGCCCGCGCTCGGTCCTGGCGACCATCTCGTCGATGGTCGCCGCACCCCCGCCGGTGAGCAGCAGGTTGTCGCCGGGCACGGCCACGGCAGTCCCGAACTCCTGTGCCGCATGGCGGGGGTAGGCGAGCGCGTTGACGGTACCGTCACGAACCCAGTCGACCCGATCGACATCCATGCCGTTGTCGAAGAGGGAGAGGGAGTCGCTTGACGTCGTCGTCGCCACGAAAGGTGCGTACTCGAGGCCGGGCGCACGGGGGTCCGAGCGCAGGGTGAGGGGGAAGTCGCTGAGCCGCTCACCGACCCGGGTTCCGCCCGCCTTCGACAGCGCGGTGTGTCCCTCCTCCGCGCCGCGGCCCTCCATCGTCCACATCAGGTAGATCATCAGGTCGGCCACCGCGGAGGGAGGCAGCAAGGTCTCGTAGCGACCCGCGGGCAGCTCGACCGTGCGCTTGGCCCAGTCCAGCCTGGTGGTCAGCTGGGCCAGCAGGCTCGGCACCGACACGTCCGCGAAGTCGGCGGTGCCCGCGCCGACCCACGCGCTGGCGTCACCGCGCTTGCCGTTGATCTCCACCGAGCCGGTCGGCTGGGTGAAACGCCTGCGCACCCCACTGGAGGTGCCCAGCCAGGTGGTGTGGAGTTGATGGTGCGCGAACCCGTACAGCACGTCGGCCCCGTCGAACCCGTCGGCGAGATCACCCGCCAGTCGGCCGAACACGTCGATTCCTGTCGACGCCGCGGCCACGGACCAGTCCTGGTCGGGAACGCCTGCATCCGGCACGAGGTCCATCGCGTCCTCGGCGGGCGGGGCGGTCCGCGCCGCCTCCTCGCTCGCCCGCACGACGTCCGGGATCTGCTGCGGGTCAACCGTGCTGGAGCTCACCGTCCCCACGTGCGTACCGTCGGCGTCGCGGACGATCGAGATGACGGTCCAGTTCCGAGAGGTCGACACGCCGTTCGTGGTCATCGAATTGCCTGCCCAGCGCAGCGATGCCTCGCTGGCATCGGTGACCAACACCATCGATTCGTCCACCGTGCGGAGCGCGAGGGCCCGCTCGATCACGTCCTGCGCCTGGATCATCATCGACCACCCTCCGCCTGCGTGTTGAGCACGTTCACACCGCGGAACAGCGCGGAGGGACAACCGTGGCTGACCGCAGCCACCTGGCCCGGCTGGGCCTTCCCGCAGTTGAACGCGCCACCCAGCTGCCAGGTGGAGGTACCGCCGACAGCCTCCATCGAACCCCAGAAGTCGGTCGTGGTGGCCTGGTACGCCACATCCCGGAGCTGCCCGTCGAGAACGCCGTTCCTGATCCGGAAGAACCGCTGACCGGTGAACTGGAAGTTGTACCGCTGCATGTCTATCGACCAGCTTTTGTCGCCGACCACATAGATCCCGTCCTCGACCCGGCTGATGAGATCCTCGGTGGAGGTGTCGCGCTCGGGATCCGGCTGCAATGACACGTTCGCCATCCGCTGGATCGGGACGTGGTGGGGCGAGTCCGCATAGGAGCATCCGTTGGAACGGTCCAGGCCGAGGCGCGGGGCGAACACCCGGTCGAGCTGATAGCCGACGAGGGTGCCGCCGCGCACCAGATCCCAGCGCTGCGAACCCACGCCGTCGTCGTCGTACCCGATGCTGGCCAGCCCGTGCTCCTCGGTGCGGTCGGCGGTCACGTGCATGATCTCGGTCCCGTATCGCAGCGTGCCGAGCTGGTCCGGGGTCGCGAACGAGGTACCCGCGTAGGCCGCCTCATAGCCGATCGCGCGGTCGTACTCGGTTGCGTGGCCGATGGATTCGTGAATGGTCAGCCACAGGTTGGTCGGGTCGATGACCAGGTCCGTCGGGCCCGCCGTCACCGACGGCGCCTTGGCCTTCTCGGCAAGCCATTCCGGGATTCGTGCGAGTTCCGTTGCCCAGTCCCAGGAACCCCGGCCGACCCCGGCGCCCAGATACTCCCACCCACGCCCGACCGGGGGCGCGAGGGTCCGCATGGTCTCGAAGCTGCCCGCCGACTGATCGACGGCGGTCGCCTCCAACTGCGGATGCAGACGGACCCGCTGCTGGGTGATGGTCGACCCGGCCAGGTCCGCGTAGAAGGTCTGTTCCTTGACCTGCATCACGCTCGCCGTGACGTGGTCCACGCCGTCGGCGGAGGACAGCCGCGCCGAGTAGTCGCCGAGCAGCTCGATCTTCTCGGCCGTCGGGACCTCGAACGGGTCGACCTCGTAGCCGGAAACCCAGACCGCATCCGGGTATACGGGCTCCGGGGCCAACTCCACCCGTTCCCGGTTCAACGCCCGCAGCGCCCTTGCCACCTCGACCGCCTGCGCCGCGGTGCGGGCCGCGGCATCGGGGGTCAGCTCCGCGTGCGAGGCGAATCCCCAGGTCCCGTCGACCACCACTCGCACCGCAACGCCGAGTTCCGCGCCGTCGACCGCGGACTGCACGGCGCCGTCCCGTAGTCGTATCGATTGGGTCAGCAACCGGTGCACCCGCAGATCCGCGTGGGTGGCGCCCGCGGCCCGGGCGGCGGACAGCGCGGCGTCCGCAAGGGCGCGCAGCGGCAGGGCGAGGAAGTCGGGGTCGACGTCGCGGGTGGCGGTCACGGGTCACACGCTACCTAGTGGGCGAACTGCTGCCAGCCCAGCCGGATGACCATCACCACGACCACCACCAGGAGCACGATCCGAATGAAGCCCGCACCCTTGGCAAGTGCCATCCTGGCGCCGAGCACCGCGCCGAGCACGTTGCACGCCGCCATGGCGAGTCCCAGGGTCCACCACACGTTCCCGGTGGCCGCGAAGAAGATGAGGGCGCCGAGGTTGGAGCCGAGGTTGATCACCTTGGCCATCGCGGCGCTGCGCACGAACTCCGTTCCCAGCATCACGGCGAAGGTGACGATCAGGAAGGTGCCGGTGCCAGGGCCGAGGAGTCCGTCGTAGAACCCGATCACGCCGCCCGCGACCAGCACCGTCGTCCACACCCGCACCGGACTGGGCTGGTGATGGACGAGCGTCGTGCCCAATGTCGGTCGCATCGTGACGAACACCGCGATCGCAACCAGCAACACCATGACGATCGGGATGAACAGCGCCTTGTCGATCAGCGAGACGGCAGCCGCCCCGAGCCCGGCGAACACCGCGGCCAGCACGGCGGCCGGGATCATCAGTCGCCACTGCATGGCGACCTTTCGACTGAAGGTGAACACCGCGGCGGCGGTGCCGTTGATGGCCGTCAGCTTGTTCGTCGCCAATGCCATCTGCGGGCTCAGCTGCGGCATGGTGATCAGGATCGCCGGGAGCAGGATCAGGCCGCCCCCGCCGACCACCGCATCGACCCAGCCGGCCGCGGTGGCCGCCACCATCAACACACCCCAGTCGAACCACGCCATGCGTCAGACCCAATCACAGGACCGGCCGCGGCCCGCAACTCCTAGGCTGTGATCATGCGGAGGTTCAGCCTGTGGCTGCGGGGCAAGCCGTTCGTCGCCGACTCGATGCTCGCGACGATCCTGTTCGTGCTCGAGGGCCTGTCGGCACCGAACAGCCAGGCCCCATGGCTGTTCGTGCTGCTCGGCCTGGCGCTGTGCATACCGATCGCCTTCCGGCGTCGCCATCCCGTGCTTGCCGCGGCCGCCCTCCTCGGTTTCTCGATCCTGACCACCGTCATCAGCAGCTGGATCGGCGACGAGGCGGTCTCGCATGTGGCCCAGCTCGGATTGGCCGTGATGCTCTACACGCTCGTCGCCTACGTCGGCAGGAGGCCCGCGGCTCTCTATCTCGTCGGGCTCGCCGTCGACTCGGCACTGGCGATCCGGCTCCTGCACCTGGACTTCTGGACGACCGCGGCATTCGTCTCGCTGTTCTATGCGCTGTCCTGGATCACGGCGGAGTTCCTCGGTGCGCGACGGCTGTACGACGAGGAGGTCGCGGCGCGACTGGCCGTCGCCGAGTACGACCGCGACCGGCGGGCCGAGGAGGCGGTCGCGGGGGAGCGCACTCGCATCGCGCGCGAACTGCACGACGTGGTCGCACACGCGGTGAGCGTCATGGTGGTGCAGGCGGACGGCGCCTCGTATGCCATGCGGCGCAACCCGGACGGCGCCGAGCGAGCACTGGGCAACATCGCGAGCACCGGCAGGCAGGCGCTCGCCGAGCTGCGTCGCACTGTCGCACTGCTGCGCACCGAACAAACCCCCGCCGAGATGCCACAGCACGGGACGGCGGGAGTGGCGAAGGTCGTCGACATGATGCGCGACGCGGGGCTGCGCGTCGAGCTCGAGATGACGGGGGAACTCGACGACATCAGGCCCGCGCTCAGCCTCGGCATCCACCGCGTCGTGCAGGAGTCACTGACGAATGTGCTCCGGCACGCGGGTAGTTCGCCGCGGGCACGGGTCCGGGTGCGCAGGCGCGAGGAGGACGTGCTGGTGGAGATCACGGACAACGGCAGGGGGTCGAGTCAGTTCACCCAGGGCTCGGGGAACGGACTGGTGGGGATGCGGGAACGGGTGGCCGTCCTCCAGGGCAACCTCGAGACCGGACGGGAGCCGGACGGGAGTTGGCGGGTGCGGGCGGAATTGCCTCTGCACCCGGAGGATTAGGCGCTCGGGCTGCGTGGACCGCGCGGCGAGCGGGGGGTTGCCATTCACCTGAACGTGCGTCTACGTTACTCAGCGGTACCGAGACCTGGATCACTTCCGTCGCCAAGAGTGGGGTGGCCCTACCGAGACGACTGAGGGGATCCGACATGTCCGTGACAACCGGAGCTAGGCGTTGGCTGCTGGCGGCGAGCGCTCTCGCCGTCGCTGTGGGTTTCGCATCGCCCGCGGCCGCGGCCCCGTCGCAGCCACTCGAGTACGTGAACCTCGGCGACAGCTTCAGCGCCGGATCCGGGGTGTCCCCGATGGCTCCGACTCAGATCTCACAGTGCTGGCAGTCCGAGCAGAACTTCTCCCACCTCGTCGCGCAGCAGCTGGGCTACCGGCTCACCGACGTCAGCTGCGGCGGGGCGAAGACGGAGGACTTCTACGCGCCGCAGTACGCCGGGACCCGCGCCCAGTTCGATGCGCTGACACCGACGACCGAGCTGGTCACGTTGATGATCGGCGGCAACAACAACAGCACCTTCGCGGGGGCGATGGCGTCATGCATCGGCGCCATGGTCTCCACTCCGGGTGCGCAGGCGCCCTGCCGAGCGCAGTACGGGACGAGCCTCGCAGACCCGATCGAGGCCAAGACGTACCCCGCATTGGTCAAGGCCCTCAGGGACATCCACGAGAGGTCCCCGCGCGCCCAGGTCATCATCGCCGGGTACCCGTGGCTGGTGCCCGCCACCGGTAGCTGCTTCCCGCAGCTGCCCCTCGCGCCCGGCGACGTGCAGTACCTTCGCGAGCTCCAGGCCTCGCTCAACGATGCGGTGCGGCGGGCGGCACAGGAGACGGACACCACCTTCGTGGACATGTCGCAGGTGTCGGAGGGGCGCGACGGCTGCCAACCCGTCGGCCAGCGCTGGATCGAGCCGATGCTGAACGCAACGCAGCCGGTCCCGGTGCACCCGAATGCCGACGGCGAACGGGCGCTCGCGACCGAGATGATGAAGGCGATCGGCGGGCAGACCGGCTAGAGGCGACCGGCGGCGAACTGTGCGGCCTCGATGGTCGTCCCGTTCACGGGATACAACGCATGCAAGACGTTGGGGCGACCAAGAGGGGAACCGTCGCAGATGTTGTCGCCGGGAGCACACAGATCGATTGTCTTGGGAGCGAATAGCGGCCCGACAACGATCGGCGGATTGCCCGCGTCGCGCATGAATCGATCCGAGGGCTTTCCGAAAAGGGCGACGGCGGCGACGTGGCCGGCAACATCTGGCGACAACGGGCTGGGTAGGGCGGGCTCAGCAGAAGATCCGGCGGGATCTCCGGTTGCGGTGACAAAACCGGCAACGGCCGCGCCCTGTGAATAGCCCCCGACCACAATCCGGGTGTTGGGGCAGCTTGCCGCCATGAACTGAATCCGAGAATGCATGTCCCACATCCCTGCGACGAAGGTGCGGAAGAACGCTTGTCGGTCCTCAAAATTGCCGCTGGCGCGATAATTGACGGCGTACACCCCGATCGATCGCGCACCCGCGAACAAGCGTAGCGATTCGACGAATGAGAGCCCCGTGGTGCCGACGCCATCCTCTTGGCCGGTACCCCGGGCGAACACCACCTCGACGTCAGGGCATGGCTGGGCGGACGCGGGCTGAGGTTCGAAGGATACGCAGAGCAGCACCGCAGACATCGCCATCGCGGCGCCGAGGAATCGAGCGATCGTGCGCGTTCCCATCGGTCAACATTACATTCAGGGACGCCACAACGACATGCTTCATCAAGGCACTCGGCGACCTCGACCGCCCCGTTCGTACTGGGAGCTTGTCGGACCCCCGCGATAGCATTAGAACATGAGTTCGAATGATGGCATCGGGGTCTCGGGACAGGTGCAGGGCCACCTGTCCGCACTGACCGCCGCCATCGACGGGCTCACCGAATGCGATCTGACGCGACTACAGGACGGCGAGCTGACCTCGGTCATGCAGCGGGTCGAAAAGTCCCTTCGCCGGGCGGACGCGGTGGGGCACCGGCTGATCGTGGAGACGGCCGAACGCTCACTCCCGAGCGAACTGGGCCACAAGTCCGTCAACAAGCTGCTCATCGCCGTGCTGCGAATCTCCGCGGCCGACGCCTCCGCGCGGGTCACCGCGGCAAAATCGCTGGGCACCTGGCATGCGCTGTCCGGTCAACCGCTACCCGCGGACCTGCCCGAAACCGCTGCCGCGCAACGCGACGGCGACATCGGCGCGGACCACGCCCGCGCGATACGCGAGGTCATCCGCAAGATCCCCCACGCCGTCAGCAGTTCCGACGTCGCGACGGCGGAGGAGATCCTGGCGGAACTGGCGCGCTCGGCAACACCAGAGGACGTCGAGAAGGCCGGACACAACCTGCTCGCGCACCTGAACCCCGACGGCAACCTCACAGACGAGAAGGACCGCACACGCCTGCGCGGGATCCGGTTGGGTCGCCAAGACCAGAATTTGATGACCCCGATCTCCGGACACCTCGACCCCGAAACCCGCGCGCTACTCGACCCGATCCTCGCTAAATGGGCGCGACCGGGCATGAACAACCCCGACGACCCCGAATCACCCACCGGCGCCGCCGAACACCCAAACGTCGACCACGACGCCCTCGCCGCGGCCGCGGGCCGCGACACCCGCACCGCCGCACAACGCAACCACGACGCATTCAAGGAAGCACTACGCGCCCTCCTCGGTTCCGGCATCCCCGGGTCGCACCGCGGCCTTCCCGTGACGGCGATCATCACCATGACCCTCGACCAACTCGAACACGCCACCGGCGTCGCCACGACCGCGTCCGGCGGGACCCTCCCCATTCGAGACGCTTTGAAAATGGCCGAACGCTCGCACCCGGTACTCGTGCTCTTCGACCACAACGGCAGACCGCTACATCTCGGACGATCGAAACGCCTCGCCACCGCCGACCAACGTCTCGCGTTGATTGCCGCCGACGGCGGCTGCACCCGGCCGGGCTGCGACGCCCCCGCCACGATGACCGCCGTTCACCACATCCACGACTGGTCCAAGAGCGGCTCCACCGACATCGGCGTCCTGACGCTCGGATGCGACGGCTGCCACGCACTGATCCACGACGGACCCGGCGGCTGGCAAACCCGCACCGCGCCAGAGGGCACCGAATACGCCGGGCGCACCCAATGGATCCCTCCGCCGCACATCGATCCCGAGCAGAAACCCCGCATCAACCACCGCCACCACCCGAAAGAGCTCCTCGACCGAGCCCGACGAAAAGCCAACGCTCGCAAAGATGCCGGCGCGCTCACAAGGCGTCAGCAACCGCAGCCGCCGGCAGGACGCGACGGAGCGGACGAGATCCCGTAGGCGCCGTCCGCATGACTGATCTCGGACCACGGCGACACCGGACACACAGGCCGGACCCCGGCCGAACGATTTACCGTGCAACCCGTCGCGGCCGCTCAAGGATAGGGTGGCGCCATGCCCATCACCGTGCTGCTCGTCGACGATCAAGAGCTGATGCGCATGGGGCTCAAGATGGTGCTCGAGGCACACGAGGACATCGTGGTGCTGGGGGAGGCGGGGGACGGTGCCGCCGCGGTCAACGCCACGCGGGACCTCGAACCCGACGTGGTGCTCATGGACGTGCGGATGCCGATCGTCGACGGCGTGGCGGCCACCACGCAGATCGTCGAATCCGGCTGCTCCAGCAAGGTATTGGTGATGACGACCTTCGACCTCGACGAGCACGCCCTCGGCGCGCTGCGGGCGGGGGCGAGCGGATTCCTGCTCAAGGACACCCCGCCCGAGGACCTGGTCTCGGCGATCAGGAGCGTCGCGGCGGGCGACGCGGTGGTCTCACCCAAGGTGACCCGGCGACTGCTGTCGCGGTTCATCGGCGACGACCCGGCCCCGACACGGACGCCCGAGATCCTCGACGACCTGACCGAACGCGAACTCGAGGTGCTCCGTCATCTGGCGACCGGGCTGTCGAACGCGGAGATCGCGCAGCAGCTCTACCTCTCCGAGGCGACCATCAAGACCCACGTTGGCAAGATCCTCACCAAGCTCGGCCTCCGCGACCGCGTGCAGGCGGTCGTGCTGGCCTACGAGACCGGGCTGGTCACGCCCGGCTCGTAGGGCGACACCGGACTAGGCGGTGAAGCTGCCCACCGTCGGTAGCGCGAAGCAGGTCTTGCCCGACTGGTAGGTGACGTCGCCGTAGAGCGCCGCGAACACGGTCCCGGCGCCAGTCGCCACGGTCTTCGACATCGTCGGCACCCCGAGCAGGACGTCGTTGAGCGGCTCGATGCCGCCCTTGAAGGTGTCGGCATTGAACCAGACCACGTTGAGTCCGGACTGCTTCGGGAAGTCGACATGGGCGGGCAACGCCTGGAATCGCAACTGACCGCGCTCGATGAAGGGCGGCAGGGGGAAGTTGGGTCCGGCCTGCGCGGAAGCGACCGTGACGGTCACCGGACTCTCGCCGACCCCGCAGCCGAGAGTCGGTGCGGGATACATGAAGTCCTGCGGCGTGGTCACGCCGAACTCGGGGAGACCGAGGGGGCCGAGCGCCACCGCGCCCAGAATGTTCTGGAGCACCGCCAGCGCCTCGGGCGACTGCATGCCCGACTGGGCAAGGAGGGCTGCGGGCGCCGAGCCGGGCGGCTCCGCGGCCGTGGGGGACGCACCCGCTTGCCCGGTCACGGCGAGGGCAAGGGCCGCGGCGGAGACCACGGCGACGGACATCGTGCGAAGGATCAGGGGGAGACGCATGTTGCTCCTCGACTGGTGCTCGAACAGGGCGATCATGAACCCGACCGATGTGAACTGCATCACGCCCAATGTCTAAATGTCAACTAGAGGGTTTGGGTTGACCTCAACTAGAGGTTTGCGTCCAGGTCAGCTGGAGGGTTCTGGTTTACGGCGGAAACCCGGGAGAATTTCGGGGCCTCCGCACGTTGTCCGGACAGAGGACCCGACAGGGGACCGAGGAAAGGCAGGCCGATGATCCCGGCGTTGTTCGTGCTCTACGTCGTCATCGAGGTGGCTGCGGTGATCTGGGTGGGCAGCACCATCGGTGTGCTGTGGACGATTGCGCTGTTCCTGCTCGGCTGGGCGATCGGCCTCGTCCTGGTCCGTTCGCAGGGCCGCAAGGTGATCGAGGGATTCCGTCGTGCCGGCCGCGGCACCGGTTCCGCGGGCGGAGCCGTCGCCGACGGGGCAGTGGTCGCTGCGGGCACCGTCCTGCTGGTGATCCCTGGCCTCGTCACCACCGCGCTCGGGCTGCTCCTGCTAATCCCACCGACTCGCCGGGTGCTCCGGCCGCTCGTGTTGATCCTCGGGGGTCGTCGACTCGGCATGGTGACCGCGGCGGGCGGGGTCGGCGCCGACGTGTACGCGCGCACCCGTCGCCGCACGGTGGTGGACGGCGTCATCGTCGAGGACACCATCGTGGAGGACGTCACATACGGGGCCGAGACCGCCGGTTCGCCCGCGGGCACCGCCGAACCGCTCGCGATCGAGGGAGAGATCATCCTTCCGGATCCCGGTGACACGGCGGCGGGTCCACGGCGGGCAGACTGAACCCCGTGGGTACCCAATTGTTGGTCGGCGGTCGCATCTACAGCCCCGCCGCACCTGATGCGACATCGATGGCCGTGACCGATGGCACCGTGGTGTGGGTCGGCGAGGACCGTCCAGGACGCGCGCTCCATCCCGACGCCGAGATCATCGAGCTCGACGGCGCCTTCGTGACGCCTGCGTTCGTGGACACCCACGTCCACGTGACGGCCCTCGGACTGATGTTGACCGGCCTCGACCTGACCGGCGCCCGATCACGGCGCGAGTGCCTCGACCTGGTTCGCCGCTATGCCGAGGAACAGGACGATGCGGTGATCTGGGGGCACGGCTGGGACGAGACCACCTGGACCGAGGACCCCGGCGCCCCGACGACCACCGAACTCGACGCCGCCGCGCCGGGCCGGATGGTCTACCTGGCCCGGATCGATGTTCATTCCGCCGCCGCCTCGTCGCTGCTACGGCGGGCGGGCGGCGTCGACGAGGCCGAGGCCCCGGTCACCGCCGACGATCACCACCGGGTCCGCGGGGCCGCCAGGGAGCTTCTCACCGCGGCACAGCGCGCGCGGGCCAGGACCGCGGCGCTCGACAGCGCCGCCGCCAACGGGATCGTCGCGGTCCACGAATGTGCGGGCCCCGACATCTCCGGTCGCGAAGACCTGCGCGAACTGCTCGCACACCCGCACGGGGTCGAGGTGCGCGCCTACTGGGGACAGCCGGTCCAGACCGCGGCGGAAGCGAAGGCGCTCCTCGCCGAGACGGGGGCGGCCGGCCTCGGCGGTGACCTCTTCGTCGACGGCGCGATCGGTTCCCGTACGGCCTGGTTGCACGAGCCGTACGCCGACCGCCCCCAGACGGGCAATGCCTACCTCGACGTGGACACGATCGCGGCGCACCTGCGGGCCTGCACCGAGGCCCGCATCCAGGCCGGCTTCCACGTCATCGGCGATGCCTCCGTCGCGGCCGTGGTCGAGGCATTCGAGCGGGTGGCAGGCGAACTCGGCGGGCCCGCTGTCGCGGCGTGTGGTCACCGTCTCGAGCACGTCGAGATGATCACGGCCGCGCAGGCGGCGACCCTCGGCGGACTCGGTGTGGTCGCCAGCGTCCAGCCGGTCTTCGACGCACTCTGGGGCGGCGACAACGGTCTCTATGCCCAGGCCCTCGGGCGGGACCGCGCGGCGACCCTCAACCCGTTCGCCCCGATGGCGGCGGCTGGGGTGTCGCTGGCCTTCGGATCCGACGCACCGGTCACCCCCGTCGACCCGTGGGCGATGCTCAGGGCCGCGGTCAACCACCGCACCGAGGGCAGCGGGGTCTCGCCCCGCGCGGCCTTCTCCGCCGCCACCCGCGGGGCATGGAGGGCCGGTGGCGTCCGCGACGGGCTCGCCGGCACGCTGGTCCCCGGTGCGCCTGCCTCCTACGCCGTCTGGGAGGCCGGTGAGCTGGTGGTCACCGCGGCCAAGGATTCCGTCCAGCGGTGGTCGACCGATCCACGGTCCCGCGTGCCCGCGTTGCCGCACCTCGATCCCGAGTCCCCGAACCCGGTGTGCCTGCGGACCGTTCACCGCGGGGAGACCATCTATGAGCGTTGAGGTGACCGCCTCGACCCAGACCCGCTCTCGCAAGCCCCGATCGTCGACCCTTCGCGACTGCGTCCTGGCGTTCGGATCCGGTGCGCTGCTGTTCGCGAGCTTCCCGCCACGACCGCTGTGGTTCCTCGCCCCGTTCGCCGTGGCGCTGCTCGTCCTGGTGCTGACTCGATTCGGTGCGGGAGATCGGGCAGGGACGGCCCAGGACCGGCCGCCACTGCGCCTGCGAGGCGCATTCGGGTACGGATTCCTCGCCGGCCTCGGATTCCTGCTGCCACTGCTGCCCTGGGTGGGGGAGTACGTGGGTCCGGCGCCCTGGCTGGCCCTCGCCGCCGCGGAGGCCGTGTTCTTCGGGCTGTTCGGCGTCCTCGCCGTCATCCTCGCCAGACTGCCGCTGGCGCCGCTGTGGATCGCGTGCGCGTGGACGCTGACGGAATGGCTGCGCTCGAGCGTCCCGTTCGGGGCTTCCCGTGGGGACGGCTGGCGTTCGGACAATCCGACGGGTGGCTGCTGTCGCTCGCCGCGATCGGTGGCGCCCCGTTGCTCGGGTTCGCGGTCGCGCTGACCGGCACCGGGATCGCCGCGCTCTCGGTGGCGATCGCCCGCCGTCGCCCGACCAGCGACCTCCTCGCCGCCGGGGCGTTCGCGCTCGCCATGCCGGTCCTCGCCGCCGCGCTGTGGCCCGCCGTTCCCGGCATGGAGTCGGTGGACGGCGCGGCGGGGGATCGGAAGATCGTCGTGGCCGCGATCCAGGGCAGCGTGCCCCGACTCGGGCTCGAGTTCAACGCCCAGCGCCGCGCGGTCCTCGACAATCACGTCCGGGAGACCCTCGCACTGGCCGAGGACGTGCGGGCGGGCACTCAGCCGCAGCCCGACCTGGTGATCTGGCCGGAGAACGCCTCGGACATCGATCCGTTCCGCAACGCCGACGCGGCCGCCGCGATCGAGGCGGCCTCGCGTGCCGTCGACGCTCCGATCCTCGTCGGCGCCGTCCTGGTGAACGGCGACCGGACCACGACGAACTCGGTGATCGTCTGGGACGGCGACAACGGGCCACAGGACCGCCACGACAAGAAGATCATCCAGCCGTTCGGCGAGTACCTGCCCTACCGCGACTTCTTCCGCCACTTCTCCTCGTATGCCGACCAGGCGGGCAACTTCGTTCCCGGCAACGGCGACGGGGTCGTGACGGCCGCCGGGATCCCGGTCGGCGTGGCGACCTGCTACGAGGTGGCGTTCGACCGAGCGCTCAGCCAGTCGGTCCGGGCAGGCGCCCAGTTGATCGCGGTACCCACCAACAACGCGACCTTCGGGGATACCGAGATGACCTACCAGCAGCTCGCGATGTCTCGGGTGAGGGCGGTCGAACATGGTCGGGTCGTTGTGGTGGCGGCCACGTCGGGCGTCAGCGCGATCGTCGCCCCCGACGGGTCCGTACAGGAATCTTCGTCACTTTTCGTGCCTGCGACGCTTGTCGCGGAGGTTCCACTTCGCGCCTCCACTACGCTGGCTACTCGACTCGGCCCGATTCCGGAGATCGTTCTCTGTGTCGGCGCCACATTGGCCCTCGCCGTCGCACTCGTGCGGCGGCGTCGGTCGGCCGCACCGATCAACTGACGGCGGCGGACGCATCACGAAGGAAACCAGCCTCGGCTGGCAGGGAGGATCAAGATGGCAGCGGGTACGCCAGGCGGGGACACACCGAGCGCGCACACCTTGGTGATCATTCCGACGTACAACGAGCGGGAGAACATCGGCCTGATCATCGGCCGCCTGCACGCCGCTCTCCCGAACACGCACGTGCTCGTGGCCGACGACGGCAGCCCGGACGGAACCGGCGACCTGGCCGACAAGCTGGCGGAGCAGGACACCGCAGGCCGGATCCACGTCATGCACCGGACCGAGAAGAACGGCCTCGGCGCGGCCTACATCGCCGGTTTCAAGTGGGGCCTCGAGCGCGACTACCGCGTCATCGTCGAGATGGATGCGGACGGCAGCCACGCCCCCGAGCAGTTGCACCGACTGCTCGACAAGATCGATGCGGGCGCCGACGTGGTCGCGGGCTCGCGCTACGTGCCCGGCGGCTCCGTGGTGAACTGGCCCAAGCGGCGCGAGTTCCTCTCCCGTGGCGGAAACATCTACTCCCGGCTCGCGCTGGGCGTGAAGATCAAGGACATCACGGGCGGTTTCCGCGCCTACCGGCGCGAGGTGCTCGTTGCGCTCGACCTCGACTCCATCGAGTCGCACGGCTACTGCTTCCAGGTCGACCTGGCGTGGCGCGCGATCCAGCACGGCTTCACCATGGTGGAGGTGCCGATCACGTTCACCGAGCGCGAGTTCGGCGAGTCCAAGATGGACGGCAACATCGTGCAGGAGGCGTTGCTCAAGGTCACCGTCTGGGGCATGCGCAACCGGTGGAACAAGGCGAAGGCGCTGTTCGGTAGGTAGGCAAGGCATCGGATACGACAACGCCGCCCCCGGGGGATTCCCCGGGGGCGGCGTTGATTCGTTCACGCGGGAGCTACGCTCCGCGTCGCGGCGTCTCAGGCGCCGGCTCCGCTACGCTCCGCGTCGCTTGGTCTTCAGCAGGTCCAGACGCTCCTTGAGCAGCTCCTCGAGCTCCTCGACGGAACGACGCTCGAGCAGCATGTCCCAGTGGGTACGCGGGGGCTTGACCTTCTTGGCCTCCGGCGCGGTGCCCTCGAGGAGGCTGCCCTCCAGACCGTTCTTGCACAGCCAGGTGCCGGGGATCTCGGCATCGTCGGAGAAGGGGACATCGAACTCTTCGCCGTTGTCGCAGCGGTACCGGGCCATGCGGCGGGGCGCCAGGTCGTGGTCGCGATCGGTCTCATAGCTCACCGCTCCGAGTCGACTTCCTCGAAGTACGCGATCTGCCATGGTGGTGTCCTCTCCCTAGGTCGGCACGCGAGCGCACTGGATCGGCAGTACCTCACCGATCAGCAGGCATTCACTCATCTTCAACGCCACGGACGCTGGAATGGTTCCCTGGCGTCGCACAGACGCAACCGCACCATCTTACCGGTTTGTGAATGCCGAACAGCACAGCGTCGTCGCCCGGCACGGCGTCGTCGCCGGGCACAGTAAGGTGACTGTCCGTGGCAGGCCCCTCTCGCAGACTCGATTCGTGCGTGTGGTGTGGACGCGAGGTCGCCGACGTCGGCATCGGGCGACGCCGCCGCTACTGCCGCCAGTCCTGCCGACAGCGCGCATACGAACAGCGCAGCGCGGTCAAGGGCACGTCGATTCCCGCCGACGCCGTGGTCCTGACCGCAGACGAGGCGGCGGCGCTCGTGGATCGGATGTTCGAGGTCCGCTGCGCCGCGGAGGACGTCGAGACCGCCGTGTCGGAGGGCGCGGAGCAGTCCGAACTGGCGTCGCTGTGCGCTCGTCTGGTCGAACTCGCGCGAGAGGCCGAGCGCTTCCGCTGATCCGGGCGAGGGGCCGCCGCACGCGAACGTGCAGGCCATGTAACCAAAGGCCGAAACGGACGACAATAGCAGTCCGCGGCCGATACCCTGTGTAACGCGGCCGACACAAATCTGGACATACAAAATAGTGCGCAACCTGCGCCGAATACACCTTCGAGTTTGTCTACTCGCTTGGGGAGTGCGATGACGACTACACCTTCGCAGGGGCCAGCCCAAGACCCTTACGGGCAGTACACGGCTTTTCCGCTGTCGGCAGTCCAACGGAGTATGTGGTTCGCACAGCAACTCAGCCCAACCGTCCCGGAGTTCATCGCGCACTACATCGAACTGCACGGCGACCTGGACCTCGAACTGCTCCGCCGGTCGGTCGATGCCACCGCGCTCGAGTTCGAATCCCCGATGCTGAAGATGGTGGACGTCGACGGCGAGCCGTATCAGGTGATCGACCCGAACTGCGACACCTCCACCGGATATATCGACTTCCGTGGGGAACCCGACCCGACCGCCGCCGCCCACGCATGGATCGAGGGGGAGTACACGACGCCGGTCGACCTGGCCCGTGACCGACTGATCGATACCTCTGTCCTCCAGGTCGGCGACCGAGATTACTTGTGGTACGCGCGAATTCACCATGTGGTCCTCGACGGTTACGGCGGTGCGACGCTGATCAACAGGATCGCGGCGCACTACACAGCGGCGGCCAACGGCACCGAGCCGGCACCGAATCGCGCCCTGCCCGTGCGCGACCTCTACGACCTGGATCAGAAGTACCGGAATTCCGACCGATTCACCGCGGACCGGAACTACTGGGCGGAACACATCGTCGGCATCGAGTCGGGTTCCACCCTTGCGCACCGGGAGGCAGCCGCCACCGCACGTGTTTCGCTGGTGAGTGCTCGCCTGTCGGATGCGGGTCTGTCCGCTCTGGAGGACTCGGACCACCGGGTCGGAGCGACCTCGGCCGCGATGATCATCGCGGCCTTCGGCGTCTACCTCGGGCGGATGACGGGCGAGCGCGACCTCCTGATCAACCTGCCCGTGTCCGGCCGGACGACGGCACAGTTGCAGCGATCAGGGGGCATGCTCGCCACCGTCGCGCCGCTGCACATCACGGTGGACGAAACCGATACCGTGGCCGAGATCGTCGGGCGGGTCCAGCTCGAGCTCATGGGGGCGCTCCGGCATCAGCGGTGCAGTGTCGAGGACATCCGCCGCGATGCCGGGCTGACCGGCTCCTCGCGTGGGCTCGCGGGCCCGATGGTCAACGTCATGCTCTTCAACCAGGTGGTCACCCTCGGCCCCATCGTCGGCGGCTACCACATCGTCACCTCCGGACCCGTCGAAGACCTGCTGGTCAACATCTACAAGAGCGGAGCCGACGAGCGGACCCTCGTCGACTTCCGCGGCAACCCGAACCGATACGACGACGACGAGCTCCGGACGCACCACGGCCAGTTCGTCGAGCTGCTCGAGGAGTTCCTGGCCGCCACGCCGAGCACCCGGCTCGGCGACATCCACGCGACCAGCGCGGAGGCGGGCGTCCGCCAACGCAGGATCAACGAGGACCGCGGCTATTGGACCCGCGCACTCGCCCACCTGCCAACTGCCGCCTCGGTTCCCCTCGATAGGCCTCGGCCCGTACGGCAGTCGGGACCGACCGGGCACGTCGACATCGAGATCGACCGACGCATCCACCGACGGATGGCCGACCTGGCCTGGCGGTCGGACTCGAGCGTCTTCGCGGTGATGCACACCGCGCTCGCCGTATTACTCGGCCGGCTCGGGGACACCGACGACGTCGCCCTCGGCACCGTGGTCAACCGCAGGCAGGCGACCGAGCCACCCGACACCGCCGACCCGGGCAACCCGGTGGTGTTGCGGAACACGGTCTCGGGGGCCTCCACCTTCACCGACCAGCTCGCCACCATCCGCGATTCGGACCGGATGGCGCTGCGACACTCCGATCTTCCGTACGAGAAGGTCGTCGAGGGACTGGTCGCCGCGGCGAGTGGACCGATGGAACCGCCCTTCCGGGTCCTGTTCGAATTCGGGAACAAGGGCGACCCCGAATCCGGTCAGGACAGCCTGAGGATCGGGACGGGAGAGGTCGACGTCCGCATCGTCTTCACCGAACTGACCACCCACGCCGGGGAACCCGCGGGGATCGCGGGCCGCATCCTCTTCCAGACAGACCTGTACGACCGCACCACCATCACCGAGTTCGCGGACCGGATCGACCGGATCCTGCAGAGCGCCACCGCCGACCCCGATCTGCCGGTCGGCGACATCAGACTCCTCGGACCCGCCGAGTTCGACTCGCTCACACCCGTACTGGGCGCGCCAGGAGTCCCGCCGCGGCCACTGCCCGACCTCCTCTCCGCGGCCGCCGCGATCGCACCCGACAACGACGCCATGAGGTTCGAGGGCGCCGGCCTGACCTATCGCGAACTCGACGATCGGTCCACCCAGCTCGCACGTGTGCTGATCGGTCGCGGGGTCGGCCCGGAATCCGTTGTCGCGCTGTCGATCGCCAGGTCGATCGACTCGGTACTCGCGCTGTGGGCGGTCGCCAAGACCGGCGCGGCCTTCGTGCCGGTCGACCCCAACTATCCGCCGGACCGCATCGCGCACATGCTCACCGATTCCGGCGCGGTCCTCGGACTCGCCGCAGGCGACGGCGAGCGGTCCGACACCACGCCGTGGCTGGATCTACACGACCCCGAACTGGGTCGCCTGTGGTCCGAGCAGTCGACGGCCCCGATCGCCGATGCGGACCGCACCGGCCCACTGCGGATCGACCATGCGGCCTACCTGATCTACACCTCCGGGTCGACCGGTCTGCCCAAGGGTGTCGTGGTCACCCACCGAGCCCTGGCGAACCTGGCCGCCGATACTCGCGAGCGTTTCGACGTCACGCCCGACTCGCGAACCCTGCACTTCAGCTCGCCCAGCTTCGACGCGTCGATCATGGAGCTGTTCATGACCGTCTGCGCCGGTGCGACGATGGTCATCGCCCCGTCCACTCTGTACGGCGGTGCCGAACTGGCCGAGTTGCTCAGCCGCGAGCGGGTCACGCACGCGTTCGTCATCCCGGCCGTACTCGCCTCGGTCGATCCGGCAGGACTCGACCACATCGAGTGCATCCTCACCGGCGGAGACGTCTGTCCACCGGCACTCGTCGAACAGTGGGGCCGGGGCCGGACGTTGTTGAACGGGTACGGCCCGACCGAGGCCACCGTCATCGCGAGCGCCAGCGGACCGCTGTCACCCGGAGAGCGGGTCGGCATCGGCCGTCCCTTCGTCGGCTTCGGGTTGATGGTGCTCGACTCCCGCCTCAACCCCGTCCCGGTCGGCGTTCCCGGCGAGCTGTACATCTGTGGCCCCGGGGTCGCCAGGGGCTACCACCGGCGACCGACGACCACCGCCGAACGATTCGTCGCGAACCCGCACTCACGCTCCGGGGCACCGATGTACCGCACCGGTGACCTGGTGCGGTGGGCGGACTCCGGAGGCAACGGCGAGATCTCCCTCGAGTACCTGGGGCGCACCGACTTCCAGATCAAGATCAGGGGCTACCGGATCGAGCTCGGGGAGATCGACGCGGTTCTGCGCTCGCACCCGAGCGTCGGTTTCGCATTGACCACCGGCCACCCAGGCCCCTCGGGTGACACCGTGCTGGTGAGCTACCTCGCGCCCGAACCCGGACGCGAGGTCGACGAACCCGGAGTCCTCGCCCAGGCAGCGGCCGCGCTGCCTGCACACATGGTGCCCGCCAGTATCACCGTCCTCGACGAGGTGCCCTTGACCCCGGCGGGCAAGGTGGACCGAAACGCGCTGCCCGCGCCTCGCTTCGACGGGAGCATCGCCGGATACCGGCCGCCGCTGGGCGAGACCGAGGAGGCGATCGCGGCGGTCCTCGCGGGCGTGCTGCAGCGCGAGCGAATCGGCGTCGACGACAGCTTCTTCGATCTCGGTGGCAACTCACTGGTCGCCACCAAGGTGGTGACCAGGATCAACGCCGCCCTCGGCACCGAGATCGGGGTGCTCGACCTGTTCGAGGCACCGACCGTCGCGAGCCTTGCGGAGCGAATCGGAGCCGGTGGCGTGCGCACGGGGCGCGGCCCCGTCCTGCGGGCGGTACCGCGAACTGGTCCGGTGCCGGTTTCGCTGGCACAGCAACGGATGTGGATCGTCAATCAACTCGACACCTCCTCGGCCGCGTACAACATCCCGATCGCGGTGTCCCTGTCGGGCGAGCTCGACGTGATCGCGCTCCGGATGGGGCTCGTCGATGTCCTCACCCGGCACGAATCGCTGCGCACCGTCTTCCCGAACAGCGACAACGGCCCGGTCCAGGTGGTGCTCGCCGCCGAGAGGGCAATCCCCGATCTCGAGGTGACCTCCACCGACGAGGCCGAGCTCGACGAGCACCTGAAGCTGATCGCGACCGCGGGATTCGACGTCGCCGAGGACCTGCCGGTCCGGATCAGGCTGCTCCGCACCGGTCCCACCGAGCACGTCCTTGTCATCGTGGCCCACCACATCGCAGCGGACGGACTGTCGATGCCGCCGCTCGCGCGCGACGTCATGACCGCATACGTCGCCCGTACGGCGGGCCGGGCACCGGATTGGACGCCGCTCGAGGTCCAGTATTCGGATTTCGCGGTGTGGCAGCGCGAGATCCTCGGCTCCGAACACGATCCGGACAGCCGGCTCTCTCGGCAGCTCGACTTCTGGACACACGCACTCGACGGCGCACCGGAGCTGCTCGAACTGCCCACCGATCGACCTCGGCCCGCGCAGCCGACCGTTCGCGGTGGCGTCGTCGACTTCACCATTCCTGCTCACCTGCATCGCGGGCTGCTCGAGATCGCGGGAGCACGGAACGCCAGCCTGTTCATGGTCTTGCACGCGGCGCTCGCGGTGCTGCTGGCGAGGGCGAGCGATTCGACCGACATCTCGATCGGCACCCCGGTCGGCGGGCGCGGCGAGGCGGCGCTCGACGACGTGGTCGGCATGTTCGTCAACACCCTCGTGCTTCGCACGCAGGTGGACGGCGGCGGCACCTTCTCGGACCTGCTCACCCAGACTCGCACGACCGACCTCGAGGCCTTCGGACACACCGACCTCCCCTACGAACTACTGGTGGAGGCGCTGCACCCCAATCGCTCCGCCGCGCATTCGCCGCTGTTCCAGGTGATGCTCGTCCTGCAGGGGCTCGAGGGAACCGAACTCGAACTGCCGGGCCTCGACGTGCGGGTCAGCGATGTGGACACCCAGACCGCCAAGTTCGACCTCCAGGTGATCCTCACCGAGAACTGGGAGGACGCCGACTCACCCGGTCGCGAGGGACAGCGCGAGCCAGGGCCGATCACCGCCCAGTTCTCCTATGCCCGTGACCTGTTCGACCCCGCCTCGATGTCTGGGCTGGCCGAGCGGTTCGTCCGCATCCTCGAGGCGGTGACCTCCGACGCCGACGCGACGGTCGGCGACATCGCCCTGCTCGGCGCCGACGAGCGGGAGCGGGTGCTCGAGGGATGGAACAACACCGCCGCCCTGGTGCCCGACACCACGCTCGTCGGGCTCCTCGACGACCAGGTGGCGCGTACGCCGGACGCGGTGGCCCTCGTCGTCGACTCCGAACAACTCACCTACGCAGCGTTCGACGCACGGGTCAATCAGCTGGCCAGGGAGCTGATCTCCCGGGGTGTCGGGCCCGAATCGAGGGTGGCCGTGGCCATCCGGCGCTCCACCGAGCTCGTGATCGGCATCCACGCGATCGTCAAGGCAGGCGGCGCGTACGTTCCGCTCGACCCCGACCACCCCGCGGCCCGAACCGAGTACGTGCTCGACAGCTCCGCCCCCGTGTGCGTGCTCAGCACCGCGGCCGACCAGGCCGGACTGCGCAGCACCGTCGAGATACTGCAGATCGATTCGATGGACCTGTCCCGGCATTCGACTGCTCCGATCACCGACGCCGACCGGACAGCACCGCTGCGACCCGACAACACCGCCTACGTCATCTACACCTCCGGCTCCACCGGCAGGCCGAAGGGTGTCGCGGTCACCCACCGGGCCATCGTCAACCGCCTGATCTGGATGCAGGAGACGTACGGTCTCGATCCGACCGATGCGGTCCTGCAGAAGACCCCGGCGACCTTCGACGTGTCCGTGTGGGAGTTCTTCTGGCCGTTGCAGACCGGCGCCAGGCTGGTCGTCGCGGCACCCGACGGACATCGTGACCCCGGCTATCTCTCTCGCATCATCGAGGCCGAGCAGGTCACCACCATGCACTTCGTGCCCTCGATGCTGGCCGCGTTCACCTCGGAGGCCGACCCCGCGCGGTGCACCTCGCTGCGCCGGGTGTTCTGCAGCGGCGAGGCGCTGCCGCCCGCCACCGCCGATGCCTTCCGCCGGTTCAACGGCGCGGAACTGCACAATCTCTACGGCCCAACCGAGGCCGCGGTCGACGTGACCTCGTGGGAGTGCAGCGAATACGACCGTGTCACCGTTCCGATCGGCGCACCGGTGTGGAACACCGGCGTGTACGTCCTCGACTCGCGTCTGCACCCGGTTCCGCTCGGGATCCCCGGCGAGCTCTACCTCGTCGGTAGCCAGCTGGCGCGCGGCTATGTGGGCCGCAGTGGGCTCACGGCGGACCGATTCGTGGCCAGCCCCTTCGGCACACCCGGCGAACGGATGTACCGGACCGGCGACGTGGTCCGGTGGCGGCGCAACTGGGAGGCCGTCGGATCGCTGGAGTACATCGGTCGATCCGATTTCCAGGTCAAGCTCCGCGGGCTGCGGATCGAACTCGGCGAGGTCGAGTCGGCCATGTTCGTCGACCCCGCGATCGCACAGGCCGTGGTGGTCGTGCACGAGAGCCCCATCACCGGGGAGAGCCTGATCGGCTACGTGATCGCGGAAACCGGCGCCGAGGTGGACACGGCCGAACTGCGGGAGTCCCTTGGGAAGCTACTGCCGGGCTACATGGTGCCCGCGCAGATCATGGTGCTCGACGAGTTCCCGCTCGGCGCGACCGGCAAGCTCGATCGAAAGGCCCTGCCCGCACCCGATTTCCTGGTCTCCGGCGCGGAGTACCTGGCACCGCGCAACCCGATCGAGGAGATCCTCGCGACGATCACCGCGGATCTGCTGGGCAGACCGCGGATCGGGGTGCTCGACAACTTCTTCGATCTGGGTGGGAATTCGCTGATCGCCACCAGGCTCGTCGCGCGCGCCAACTCGGCGCTGGGGTCGCAGCTCGGGGTGCGTGAGGTCTTCGACTCCCTGACGGTGGCGGGCATGGCGGCCCGCATCGAATCCCAGGCCTCCCACGAGAGTGGCAGTCCCGAACTGGTCGCGGGTGTACGTCCCACCCCGGTGCCGGTATCGCTGGCCCAGAAGCGAATGTGGTTCATCAACCAGTTCGACACCGATTCGCCTGCCTACAACGTGGCGATGGCGGTGCGGCTGACCGGACGGCTCGACGAGGACGCGTTGCGGGCGTCCGTGACGGACGTACTCGAGCGGCACGAATCGCTGCGAACGCTCTTCCCGTCCGTTGACGGCGAACCGACCCAGGTCATCGTGTCGACCTCCGAGGCATTGCCCGACCTTCCCACCGAGGAGGTTCTCGCGGCCGACCTCGACACCCGGATCGGCGCGCTGGCAGGCTCCGGTTTCGATGTGACGGCCGCGGTTCCGTTGCGCGCAGGGTTGTTCCGAACCGGCCCCGATGAGCACGTGCTGGCCCTCGTCGTGCACCACATCTGCGCGGACGGATTCTCGCTGGCCCCACTCGCGCGGGACCTGATGGTCGCGTACACCGCCCGCTCCGATGGGCATGGCCCGCAATGGGCGCCGCTTCCCGTCCAGTACGCCGACTTCACGCTGTGGCAGCACCGGGTACTCGGTGACTTCACGGATCCGGGCAGCCTGCTCTCGATTCAGCTCGACCACTGGCGACAGGAGCTCGACGGCATGCCGGAACTGCTGGCGCTGCCGACCGATCGCCCGCGGCCACAGGTCCCGTCGATGCGCGGCGCCGTGCAGGAGTTCGCCGTCGACCAGCAGGTTCACCAGCAGTTGGTGCGGCTGGCCCGCGAACACAGTTCCAGCGTGTTCATGGCCGTGCATGCCGCACTCGCGGTGTTGCTCGCGCGCTCGTGCGACACCGACGACGTGCCCATCGGCACCCCCATCGCGGGCCGCGGCGAGGCCGCCCTCGACGACATGGTCGGCATGTTCGTCAACACCCTGGTGCTGCGGAGCAGGGTGGGGAGCGACACCAGCTTCACCGACCTGCTGGCACGGACCCGCGAGACGGACCTGCGCGCCTTCCATCACGCGGACCTCCCGTTCGAGCGCCTGGTCGACGCCATGTCACTGGAGCGTTCGACCTCCTACACACCGCTTTTCCAGGTGGTGTTCGAGTTCCGCAACAACGACAGGGCGCGACTGGAGCTGCCGGGTCTGACGGTCGAGGGCATCGACCTGGGCACCGAGATCTCCAACTTCGACCTCCAGCTCACCTGCACCGAGGAGTTCGACGACACGGGGGCACCCGCGGGCATCTCCGCCGGGTTCACCTACGCGACCGACCTTTTCGACCCTGCCACCGTCGCCGGGTTCGGTCGACGGCTGGTGGCGATCCTCGCGGCGGTCACCGCCGATCCCACCGTCGCGGTCGGGGACATCGATCTGCTCGATGCCGCCGAACTCACCGCGCTCGCCCCCGCACGCGGTCCTGCGTCCGTGCCCGCGCGCACCCTTCCCGAGATCCTCGCCGCCCCGCTCGCGCTCGCGCCCGACTCGCTCGCGCTGATCACCGAGGATCACGAGCTGACCTACCGCGAGGTCGACGACCGGGCGAATCGGCTGGCCCGCATCCTGATCGAGGAGGGCGTCGGTCCGGGTTCCGTGGTCGCGATCGCGGTGCCCAGGTCGGTCGAGTCGGTGCTGTCGGTGTGGGCCGTGGCGAAGACGGGTGCCGCCTTTGTGCCCGTCGACCCGGACTATCCGCGGGAACGGATCGAGCACATGCTCACCGACTCCGGCGCGACCGTGGGTCTCACGGTCACCGAGTACGGCAGGCGGCTGCCCACCCTCGCCCGATACCTCGAACTCGACGCGCCGGACATGAAGGCGGGACTGGCCGCCGCAGCGGCCACAGCGGTGACCGATACCGACCGGATCACACCGCTGTCGCTCGATCACCCGGCGTACGTGATCTACACGTCGGGGTCAACGGGGACGCCGAAGGGCGTCGTCGTCCCGCACCGAGGGCTGGCCAACCTCGCGGCCTCGATGCGAGACCGGTTCGCCATCACCCCGTCGTCGCGCACGCTGCATCTCGCATCGCCCAGTTTCGACGCATCGGTCCTCGAGCTGGTGATGGCGTTCGGCGCTGGCGCGACCATGGTCGTCGCCCGACCGGGCGTCTACGGCGGAACCGAACTCGCCGACCTGCTCCGCCGCGATCGGGTCTCGCACGCCTTCGTCACCCCCGCCGCACTGGAATCGGTGGATCCGCACCAGCTGGACGACCTGGACTGCGTGGTGACCGGCGCCGACACCTGCCCACCGGACCTCGTCGGTAAGTGGGTCACGGCCAGGCGGCGGATGTTCAACGGCTACGGCCCGACCGAGGCGACGGTCGTGGCGACTGTGAGCCCGCCGATGAGCCCCGGCGACCCCGTGGTCATCGGGCGGCCGATCCGGGGCTGCGGCCTGCTGGTTCTCGATTCGAGGCTGCGAGCGGTGCCGCTCGGGGTCCCGGGCGAGCTGTACATCAGCGGGCCCTCGCTCGCGCACGGCTACCGCAATCGCGCAGGCACCACCTCAGACAGGTTCGTGGCCAACCCGTTCGGCGAACCGGGGGAGCGGATGTACCGGACCGGGGACCTGGTCCGGTGGGTTCGCGCCGTCGGCGACACGACGGGGGTCGACGGGACCGTGCCGGTGGGCGACCTCGAATACCTGGGCCGCACCGACTTCCAGGTCAAGATCCGCGGGTTCCGGATCGAGCTCGGCGAGATCGAGGCGGCGCTCGCCAGCTATGAGGGCGTCTCCAGCGCGGTCGCGACCGCGCACTCGAACGGCTCCGGCCCCGGCCGGCTGGTCGGCTACGTGGTCCCCGAGCCCGGGGTGGAGCTCGACGAGGCCTCGATCCTCTCGTTCGTCAGCGGCATCCTGGCGCCCTACATGGTGCCCGCCGCGCTGATCGTGCTCGACGGCCTGCCGCTCACCCCGGTCGGCAAGCTCGATCGGAAGGCGTTGCCGAAGCCCGACTTCGGTGCCCTTGCCACGCCCGGCCGGGCGCCGGATTCCGAACTCGAGGCCGTCCTGGCGACGTTGTTCGCCGACGTGCTCGGCCTGGATGCGGTGGGCGTGGACGACTCGTTCTTCGCGCTCGGCGGCGACAGCATCATGTCGATCCAGCTCGTGTCGCGGGCCAAGGCGGCCGGTGTGGTGCTGACCCCGCGAGACGTGTTCGAAGCCAAGACCGTCTCGAAGCTGGCGCTGGTCGCCGGGCTCGGCGAGACCTCGGAGGCCGTCACCCTCGAGGAACTGGCAGGCGGCGGCGTCGGCGAGATGCCCCTGACACCGATCGTGGCCTGGCTGCTCGAACGCGGCGGCAACTTCGACCGGCTCACCCAGTCCGCTCTGCTCATCGCTCCCGAGGACCTCACCGACACCGGGGAACTCGGCCGCGTGCTCCAGACCGTGCTCGATCGGCACGACATGTTGCGGGCCAGGTTGCATACGAACCCGGCAGCCGGTCCGGACACGCGTGCGGACGCGAGGATGGAGGTGGCCGAGCCGGGGTCGGTCGACGCCGCCGACCTCATCCGCCGGATCGAGGTGGCCGCGACGCCCGAGGATCCCGAATTCGACGCCGAGGTGATCGCGCAGTTCGAGGCGGCCGAGCAGCGGCTGGACCCGGCCGCGGGCGTCATGATGCAGGTCGTGTGGCTCGATTCCGGCGCGGGCGTCGGCCGAATCCTGATGGTGGTCCACCACGCCGTGATCGACGGGGTGTCGTGGCGCGTGTTGGTACCGGACCTGGCGTCGGCATGGGCGCAGATCCGCGCGGGTCAGGATCCGGAGCTGGACCCGGTGGGGACCTCGATGCGGCGCTGGGCGCACGCCCTCGTGCAGGAGAGCGAGAACAGAACCGACGAGCTGGTCCGCTGGCGCGAGATGCTCTCCGGGAACGACCCTGTCATCGGTTCGCGTGCACTGGATCCCGCGGTCGACACGAACGAGACCGTGCAGAAGATCAACGTCGAGCTGTCGACCGAGGTCACGGACGCGGTACTCACACGGATTCCCGAGGCGTTCCACGGCAGCGTCAACGACGGACTGCTCACCGCGCTGGCGTTGGCCGTGTCCCGGTGGCGTCGCGACCGCGGAGTTCATGCGACCGCGACGGTGGTCAACCTCGAAGGACACGGCCGCGAGGATCAGGTGGTCCCCGGCGCGGACCTGTCGCGCACGGTGGGCTGGTTCACCACGGTCTTCCCCATGCGGCTCGAGCTGTCCGACATCGATCTCGACGACGCCTTCGCGGGCGGCCGCGATGCAGGCGCCGCGGTGAAGGCGGTCAAGGAACAACTGCTCGCGGTACCCGACCACGGCATCGGCTTCGGCATACTGCGGTACCTGAGCGAGCACGCAGGCGAACTGGGGGAGCTGCCGACGCCGCAGATCAGCTTCAACTACCTCGGACGCCTGACCGCGGGCGGCACCGACGACGGGCCGAGCGTCGGGTGGAGCCCGGTCGCAGACACCGATCTGGATCTGGTCGGCACCGTCGACATGCCACCGTCGGCGGTCCTGGACATCAACGCGGTCACCACCGAGACACCCGACGGCCCGCGGCTGCGGTCCACATGGACCTTCCCCGGCGAGGTCCTCACCGCCGCGGAGGCGATCGATCTCGCGGACCTGTGGGCCGCGGCGCTGACCGCGCTGGCGCGACATGCCGCCACCCCCACCGCGGGCGGGCTCACCCCGTCGGACCTCGACCTGGTGGACCTCGAGCAGGGCACCATCGAACGACTCGAGAACCGCTACCCGGACCTCGCCGACATCTGGTCGCTGTCGCCGCTGCAGACCGGACTGCTCTTCCACGCGCTGCTGGCCGAGAAGTCGGTCGATCAGTACACGGTGCAACTCGCGCTCGATGTTCGGGGCGCAGACCCCGAGCGCATCTGGCGGGCGGGCCAGGCCCTGATCGACCGGCACCCGAACTTGCGCACGTCCTTCATCGCCGACATCGACGGTGTGACCGTGCAGGTGCAGCACCGGCACGTGCAGCTGCCGTGGACCGAGCTCGACCTGACTGCGCTCGACGACGGGGATCGTGAGGCCGAGGTCGCGCGCGTCCTGGACGAGGACCGGCACCACGGATTCGACATGGAATCGCCGCCGCTGCTTCGATTCCTGCTCATCCGGACCGGCCCCGACACCCACCGACTGGTGATGACGAACCACCACATCCTGCTCGACGGCTGGTCGGCGCCGCTGATGCTGCGGGAACTGCTGGCCCTGTACGCGACCGACGGCGACGCGACGACACTGCCTCGGGCCAATGCCTACCGGGACTACCTGAAGTGGTTGTCCCAGCGCGATTCCGAGAAGTCGATGGACGTGTGGATGCAGGCCCTCGCCGGAGTCGACGAACCCACGCTCGTCGCGCCGTTGGACCGCGCCAGGCTGCAGTGGGACAGCGCGCTCTCGGTTCTCGTCGAGATGGGGGTCGAACGGACGCAGCGCCTGCGGGCCGTTGCCCGCGAGCGCGGGCTCACCCTGAACACGCTCATCCGTGCCGCCTGGGGCATCATCGTCGCCGAGCTGACGGGCCGCGACGACGTGGTCTTCGGCAGCACAGTCTCCGGGCGACCCCCGCAGATCCCCGGCATCGAGTCGATGATCGGCCTGTTCATCAACACGCTGCCCGTCCGGATCACCCTCGACCCGTTCGAGAGCCTCGGCGAGCTGCTGAGCCGAATCCAAGACGAGCAGACCGCCCTGCTCGATCACCACTATCTCGGACTCAGCGACATCCAGGACGCGGCGGGGCCCGCGGCCACCTTCGACACGTTGACCGTCTTCGAGTCGTACCCGTTCGACCGGGCGGCGCTGACCGCCGACGTCGATATCGCCGGGCTGCGGGTGCTCGGGATCCCCGAGATCAACGATGCGGCCCACTATCCGCTGGCCCTGGTCGCCTCCGCGGAGGAGCAGTTGCGGCTCAAGGTCGAGTACTTCCCGGATCTGTTCGAGCGCGCGGACGCGGAGACCATCGCCGCGCGCACCGCGCGGGTGTTGGACGCCTTCGCCGACAGCCCGGACCTGCCGCTGTCCCGGCTGCGACTGCTCTCGCCCGAGGAGGAAGCCGAACTGCTCCCGGTCGACGGCGGTGCGTCCGAGAGCGCGCGGACGCTGCCCGAGCTGTTCACGGACGGAGCGCGGATCGACCCCACCGCGGTGGCGCTGACGATGGCAGGCCGCGAGATGTCCTATCGCGAGCTCGACGAGCGGTCGAATCAGATCGCCAGGAGTCTCCTCGAGCGGGGCCTCGGGCCGGGTTCGGTTGTCGCCCTCGCGATCAGGCGTTCCATCGAATCAGTCATGTCGGTCTGGGCGATCACCAAGACGGGAGCGACCTTCGTCCCGGTGGACCCGAACTACCCGCCCGACCGGATCGAGCACATGCTCTCCGACTCCGGCGCGACCTTCGGACTGACCATCGCCGAGTACCGCGACCGCCTACCTGGGACGGCAGCATGGTCGGTGATCGACGATCCGGAGGCTTCTGCCGAGTTCGACGGCAGGTCGACCGCCGCGGTCACCGACGCCGACCGCCCGCGCCCCCTGCGGGTCGACGACATCGCGTACGTGATCTACACGTCCGGGTCGACGGGGCTCCCGAAGGGAGTGGTGGTCTCGCACCGGTCGTTCGAGAAGCTCGTCGCCGTGCAGCACGACCTGTTCGCCCCGACCTCGGCATCGCGCACCCTGCATTTCGCCAGTCCCAGCTTCGACGCGTCGGTCTTCGAGTACCTGCTCGCCGCAGGCGCGGGAGCGACGCTGGTGATCGTGCCGCCCACGGTGTACGGCGGGATCGAACTGGCCCGGCTGCTCAAGCAGGAACGGGTCACCCACGGCTTCATCATCAGCTCGGCGCTGTCGGGGATGGACCCGGCCGGTCTCGACGACTTCCAGGACGTGCTGTTCGGCGGCGAGGCCGCCCCGCCGGAGCTGGTGCCGCGCTGGGCTCCCGGGCGCCGGCTGTGGAACGCCTACGGCCCCACCGAGGGCACGATCGTGACGAACTTCAGCGATCCGGTGTCGGTGGACGCGCCGGTCACCATCGGCGGACCGCTGCGCGGGATCCAGGAGATCCTGCTGGACGGCTTCCTGCGTCCCGTCCCGATCGGGGTGCCAGGCGAGCTGTACATCGCGGGACACAACGTGGCGCTCGGCTATCACCGTCGCACCGGCCTCACCGCCGGTCGATTCGTGGCGAATCCGTTCGGCGGCCCCGGCGAACGGATGTACCGGACCGGCGACGTCGTGCGGTGGCGGCGCTCCCCGGACTCCGGCCGACTCGTGATCGAGTACATCGGGCGCAGCGACTTCCAGGTCAAGGTCCGCGGGTTCCGCATCGAGCTCGGCGACATCGACAGCGCCCTCGGCGAGCACGAGGGCATCGACTTCTCCGTGACCATCGGGCACGGATCGGCGAGCAACGCCGTTCTGGCCTCGTACGTGCTGCCGGCCGCAGGCAACCGGATCGAGCCGGCCGAGGTCCGCGAGTTCCTGTCGACCCGGCTGCCCTCGCACATGGTGCCCTCGAGCGTGATGATCCTCGACGACATCCCGCTGACCCCCGTCGGCAAGCTGGACCGCGCCGCGCTGCCCGCGCCGGAGTTCGCCGCCACCACCGAGTTCCGGGCGCCGACCACGGCGCTTGAACGCACCATCGCCGATGTCTTCGCCGCCGTCCTCGGCCTCGACCGTGTCGGCCTCGACGACAGCTTCTTCGACCTCGGCGGCAACTCGCTGAGCGCGACCCGCGTCACCGCGCGGCTGTCGTCCGCGCTCGAGATCGACCTCAGCGTCCGCGCCCTGTTCGAGGCGCCCACCGCAGGCACCCTCGCACAGCGGGTCGCGCTGTCCGACGGTGAGCACCGGCGTCCACCGCTCGAGGTGACCGACCGGCCCGACCGACTCCCGCTGTCGTTGGCGCAGCAACGGATGTGGTTCCTCAACCAGTTCGACACCGAGTCCGCCGCGTACAACATCCCGCTGGCCGTACGCCTCACCGGGCACCTCGACACGACAGCGCTGCGCGACGCCGTTGCCGACGTCGTCGACAGGCACGAATCACTGCGCACCCTGTTCCCCATGGTCGACGGTCAGCCCACCCAGGTGATCGTGCCCGCGGCAGCCGCGGTGCCGGACCTCACCGCAATCGACACCACCGAGTCCGAACTGCCGCAGCGCATCTCCGACCTGATCTCGGGCGGATTCGACGTCACCGACGCGGTGCCCGTGCGCGCCGCCCTGCTGCGCATCGGCCCCGACGAGCACGTGCTGGTGCTCGTCGTCCACCACATCAGCGCCGACGGATTCTCGATGTCCCCGCTGGTCCGGGACGTGATGGCCGCCTACACCGCGCGGGTGTCGGGTGCCCTGGCACCGTGGTCCCCGCTGCCGGTCCAGTACGCCGACTACGCGCTCTGGCAACACCGCGTCCTCGGCTCCGAGGACGACCCCGAGTCCCTGCTCGCGCGCCAGCTCGACCACTGGACGGAAGCCCTCTCGGGGTTGCCCGAGGTGATCGCGCTGCCCACCGATCGACCGCGGCCGGTCTACCAGAGCTTCCACGGCGAACGATTCGAGTTCACCGTGCCCCCGGAGGTGCACCGCGCCCTCGTCGACCTGGCACGGCAACACAACTCGACGATGTTCATGGCCGGCCACGCCGCGCTGTCGCTGCTGCTCGCGAAGCTCTCCGGAACCACCGACGTCGCCGTCGGCACCCCGATCGCGGGACGCGGCGAGGCTGCGCTCGACGATCTGGTCGGCATGTTCGTCAACACCCTCGTGCTGCGCAACGAGGTGGATCCACGGGCATCGTTCGGGGAGCTCCTCGACAACGTGCGCGAGGTGGACGTCGCCGCGTTCGCGCACGCGGACCTGCCGTTCGAGCGGCTCGTCGAGGCACTCGCCCCCGAACGGTCCACCGCACACTCGCCGTTGTTCCAGGTGCTGCTCGAGTTCCAGAACAACGACCTGCCCCACCTGGAGTTGCCCGGACTGACAGCGGACGGAATCGATCTCGACCTGGCCGTCGCCAAGTTCGACCTGCAGCTGACACTCGCCGAGCGGTATGGGGAGGACGGGAGCCCGGCCGGGATCGCGGCGGTGTTCACCTACGCCGACGATCTGTTCGACCCCGGTACCGTGCGCGGCTTCTCGGGGCGACTGTGTGCCCTCCTCGACACGGTGACCACGCATCCCGACCGCGCTGTCGGGGACATCGAGATCACCGTCCCTGCCGAGCGCGACGCGATGGCCTCGCTCTGGAACGTCGCGGGCGTGCCCGCACCGACGGGCACCCTGGTGGATCGATTCGCGAGCACGGTCGCCCGGCGGCCGGAAGCGGTCGCCGTGTCCTGCGACGGTGAAACCCTGACCTACGCGGAACTCGACGACCGGGCCAACCGGCTCGCCCGGGTCCTGATCGGCAGGGGCGCCGGACCCGAATCCCTCGTCGCGGTCGCGCTTCCGCGCACCAACGACCTGATCGTGGCGCTGTTGGCAGTGGTCAAGTCCGGCGCCGGCTATCTGCCCGTCGACGTGACGTACCCGGCCGACCGGCTGACGTTCATGCTCGAGGACGCGGAGCCGATCTGCGTGATCTCCACCGGTGCCGACCTCGAACGCCTGCCCGGCACCGAAGTGCCCGTCGTGGTGCTGGATTCGGATGAGTTGGCGACCCGACTCGCCACGGCATCGGGCGCGCCCGTCACCGACACCGATCGGCTGGCCCCGCTCGACCCAGCGGACACCGCCTACGTGATCTACACCTCCGGGTCGACCGGGCGACCGAAGGGCGTCGTCGTCTCGCACCGCAACGTGCTCACACTCTTCGCGAACACCGAAGAGAAGTTCGGGTTCGACGAGTCCGACGTGTGGACGATGTTCCACTCCTACGCATTCGACTTCTCGGTCTGGGAGCTGTGGGGCCCGCTCCTGTACGGCGGCACCCTGGTGGTCGTCGACTACTACACCGCCCGCTCACCGGAGATGTTCCTGGAGCTGTTGCGGCGCGAGCGGGTGACGGTGCTCAATCAGACGCCGACCGCGTTCTACCAGCTGGCCGAGGCCGACCGGCTGGCCTCGGGAGACACACCGGCTTTGGCCTTGCGCTACGTGATCTTCGGTGGTGAAGCGCTCGATCTCGGTCAGCTGAGCCGCTGGTACGGCAGGCATGGCGACAGCGCTCCCACGCTGGTCAACATGTACGGCATCACCGAGACCACCGTGCACGTCAGTCACCTCCCACTCGACAGCGCCTACGCCGCAGAGGCTTCCGCGAGCGTCATCGGCCGGGCGATCCCCGGTCTACGGGTGTCGGTGCTCGATCAACGACTGCACCCGGTCCCGCCAGGGGTGACGGGAGAGATGTACGTCGCAGGGGATCAGGTCTCGCGTGGCTACCTCGGCCGGGCGGCGCTGACCTCCGCGCGATTCGTCGCAGATCCCATGGGTGCCCCCGGTGCACGGATGTACCGAACCGGTGATGTGGCCCGCTGGAATCGGGATGGCCAACTGGAGTACCTGGGCCGCAGCGACTTCCAGGTCAAGGTCCGCGGGTTCCGGATCGAGCTCGGCGAGATCGAGGCGGTCCTGCTGCGGTTCCCTGGCGTCGCGCAGGCCGTGTCCCTCGTGCGCGAGGACCCGCGGGGCAACCGGTTGATCGCCTATGTGGTCCCGGAGCCGGGGGTACGCCCGGACGAGAACGAGGTGCTCGAGTTCGCGGGCACCCAACTCGCCTCGCACATGGTGCCCGCGGCGGTGCTGGTCATCGACGAGCTTCCGCTGACCGCAAACGGCAAACTGGACCGGAAGGCACTGCCGGAACCGGATTTCGCGACCCGGGTCCATACCGGCCGCGCGCCGAGCACCGAGACCGAGACCGTATTGGCGACCCTGTACGCCGAAGTTCTCGGTCTGGACTCGGTGGGCGTGGAGGATTCGTTCTTCGCGCTCGGCGGCGACAGCATCATGTCGATCCAGCTCGTGTCCCGGGCCAAGGCTGCCGGTGTCGCGATCTCGCCGCGGGAGGTCTTCGAACACAAGACGGTCGCCGCGCTCGCCGTCGTGGCCGAATCGGCCGAGGTCGGGGACGCGATCGTGCTCGACGAGCTCGCGGGCGGGGGAGTCGGCGAGCTGCCGTTGACCCCGGTCATGCACTGGCTGACCGACCGCGCCGGAGCCGCAGGGGACATCCGCCGCTACACCCAGACGGCCATGCTGACGCTGCCGCCCGGGGCGGACGGGGACACCGTCGAGCGCACACTGCAGGCGGTTCTCGACCACCACGACATGTTGCGGTCCAGGCTGATCCAGCGCGATCCCGACCGCGAACCGGCGATGACGGTCGCCGAACCGGGGTCGGTGCCCGCCGCGTCGGTACTGCGCCGGGTCGCGGTCGCAGGCGTGGAAGGCCCCGAGTTCTCCGCGATCGCGGCGGCCGAACTCGACGCGGCGGCGGACCGACTCGACCCGCGGGCCGGCACGATGCTGCAGGTGGTCTGGTTCGACCCCTCGGACTGCGGCGAACCCGATGCTCCTGGCCGACTGCTGATGGTCGTGCACCACGCGGTGATCGACGGGGTGTCGTGGCGGGTGCTGGTGCCGGACCTGGCGTCGGCGTGGGCACAGATTCGCGCGGGTCAAGATCCCGTACTGGCACCGGTGGGGACCTCGATGCGCCGCTGGACGCACGCCCTGGCCGAGGCGAGCGCGACCAGGTCCGGGGAGATGGACCTGTGGCGGCGGATGCTGGCCGGTCCGGATCCGGTGATCGGTTCGCGTGCACTGGATCCGGCGGTCGACACCAACGAGACCGTGCAGAAGATCACCGTCGAGCTCCCGAGCGAGGTCACGGAGTCGCTGCTGACGCGGCTTCCGGAGGCATTCCACGGCAGCGTCAACGACAGCCTGCTCACCGCGCTGGCGATGGCCGTGTCCCGGTGGCGCTCCGCCCGCGGCGAAGAGGTGTCGGCGACGGTGGTCAATCTGGAGGGCCACGGCCGCGAGGATCACGTGATCGCGGGCGCCGACCTGTCGCGGACGGTGGGCTGGTTCACCACGATCTTCCCGGTCCGCCTCGACCTGTCCGACATCGATCTCGACGACGCCTTCGCAGGCGGGCCGGATGCGGGCGCTGCGGTCAAGGTCGTGAAGGAACGGTTGCTCTCGATACCCGATCACGGCATCGGATTCGGGATGCTCCGGTACCTGAGCGAACACCAGAACGAATTGCGTGAACTGCCCGCGCCGCAGATCAGCTTCAACTACCTCGGCCGGATGACGGAGGGAGCCGGGACGCTGGACCCCGGCACCGGCTGGACCCCGGTCACCGACACCGACCTCGACGACGCCCCGAGCAAGCAGATGCCGGTTGCGTCGGTACTGGACATCAACGCGCTGACCCTCGGTTCCCCGGACGGTCCGCGGCTGCGCGCGACCTGGTCGTTCCCGACGCGGGTCCTGCGAGCCCTCGAGGTCCGCGAGCTGGCGGACCTGTGGGCCGAGG
Organism: Rhodococcus sp. MTM3W5.2; assembly: GCF_001984015.1. NCBI lineage: Bacteria > Bacillati > Actinomycetota > Actinomycetes > Mycobacteriales > Nocardiaceae > Rhodococcus > Rhodococcus sp. MTM3W5.2. The sequence continues at coordinate 2,889,137 of NZ_CP019572.1, forward strand.
CCTTGACCGCGCTGGCCCGGCACGCCGCGGCGCCCACCGCGGGCGGGCTCACGCCGTCGGACCTCGCCCTGGTGGACCTCGAGCAGGACACCATCGAGCGGCTCGAGGGCCGGTTCCCTGGCCTCGCCGACGTCTGGTCCCTGTCCCCGTTGCAGTCCGGCCTGCTCTTCCATGCGCAGATGTCGGACGCGTCGGTCGATCCGTATCTCGTTCAACTCACCATGACGCTGCGGGGCACGGTCGACCCGGCCCGCATCCGCAGGGCCGGTCAGGCGCTGCTCGACCGGCACCCGAACCTGCGGGCGGCGTTCGTCGCCGAACAGGGCGGCGTCGCCGTCCAGGTCATCGCGGATCACGTCGAGCTGCCGTGGCGCGAAATCGATCTCACCGAGACGGCGTCCGAGGACCGCGAGGACGCCCATGCCGCGGTCGTGGCGGCCGACCGGGCGACGAGGTTCGCCATGTCGTCCGCGCCTCTCCTTCGCCTGATGCTCGTGAAGTTCGACGAGGACGAGTACCGGTTGACGCTGACCAACCACCACATCCTGATCGACGGCTGGTCGACACCGATCGTCATCCGGGACCTGCTGACCCTGTACGCGACCGACGGGGATGCCTCGGCACTTCCGCCTGTGCATCCCTACCGCGATTACCTGGTCTGGATGTCCCGGCGTGACGTCGAACAGTCGACAGAGGCGTGGCGGCAGGCACTCTCGGACGTCGAGGAACCGACCGTGCTGGCGCCCGCGAACGACGGTCGTCCGCATTCGGGCAGCCAGGAGATCGGGCTGACGCTGTCCGAAGCCGAGACCAGCCTGCTGCGACTGGTGGCGGGCGAGCGCGGCCTCACCCTCAACACGATGCTCCAGGCGGCATGGGGAATCGTGCTCGGCGCGCTGATCAGTCGCGACGACGTGGTGTTCGGCAGCACGGTCTCGGGCAGACCGCCGGGGATCGCCGGCATCGAGTCGATGGTCGGCCTGTTCATCAACACCCTGCCGGTCCGGGTCATCCTCGATCCGTACGAGAGCCTCGGCGGGTTGCTCGACCGGGTCCAGCACGAGCAGGTCGCGCTGCTCGACCACCACTACCTCGGGCTGGCGGACATCCAGAAGGTGGCCGCACCCGCCGCCGCCTTCGACACCCTCACCGTGTTCGAGTCCTACCCGATCGATCGCGCAGGCCTGACCGAGCAGACCGATATCGCGGGCATGCGCATCGCGGGCTTCGACGGGCGGGATTCGGCGCATTACCCGCTGGCCATCGTCGCCTCCGGTGAGGAGAACCTGCACCTGAAGCTCGAATACCTCGCCACTGCCTTCGACGTTGCCGCCGTGGAGTCCATCGCGGCCCGGGTACGCCGGGTACTGGTCGCGATGGCCACCCATCCCGACCTGCAGCTCGCCCGGATGGACCTGCTGTCGGCGGACGAGCGCGCCGCCCTGGTCCCCGTGCACGGCAGGCCGGGTGTCTCGGCCAGGACGCTCCCGGAGCTGTTCGAGGACGCGGCGGCCGCGAGCCCGGAGGCCACCGCGCTGGTCCACGAGGGACGCCACGTCAGCTATCTCGAGCTCGACATGCGTTCGACGCAGTTGGCGCGCCTGCTCATCGCGAGGGGAGCGGGACCGGAAACCTATGTTGCTCTTGGCATCCCGCGATCCATCGAATCGGTGCTCGCCGTGTGGGCGGTGGCCAAGACCGGTGCGGCCTTCGTGCCCGTCGACCCCAACTACCCGCAGGACCGGATCGAGCACATGCTGACCGACTCCGGCGCCACCCTCGGACTCGCCATGACCGCGGATCGCGCGCGGCTGCCCGACTCCGTGCCGTGGCTGCTCCTCGACGGGCCCGACTGCACCGCCGAACTGGCGGCCCAGTCCACCCGTCGAGTGGTCGACGCGGACCGGATCTCGCCGATCAGCATGAACAACGCCGTCTATGTCGTCTACACCTCGGGTTCGACAGGAACGCCGAAGGGCGTGGTGATCACTCACGTCGGCCTTGAGAACTTCGCCACCGACCAGCGCGAACGGTTCGCCGCGACGCCGATGTCGCGGACCCTGCACTTCTCGACGCCGAGCTTCGACGGTGCCGTCTTCGAATACCTGCAGGCTTTCGGACTCGGTTCGACGATGGTGATCGCGCCGCAGTCCGTGTACGGCGGAGCCGAACTCGCGCACCTGATCAAGGTCGAGGGAGTCACCCATGCGTTCGTGACGACGGCCGCGCTGGCGACGGTGGACCCGGGTGGCCTCGTCGAGTTCCAGCACGTGGCCTTCGGTGGGGAGGCCTGCCCGCCGGAGCTGGTCACCAGGTGGGCGCCGGGACGCAAACTGACGAACGCGTACGGCCCGACCGAGACCACGATCATGGCCAACATCAGCGACCCGATGACGGTGGGTGAGCCAATCACGCTCGGCGGACCGATCCGCGGGGTGTCCGAGGTCGTGCTGGACGGGTACCTGCGGCCGGTTCCCGTCGGCGTCCCCGGCGAGTTGTACATCGCGGGTGTCGGACTGGCCCGCGGATATCACCGGAGGGGCGCCCTGACCGCGGACCGGTTCGTGGCGAATCCGTACGGGCAACCGGGAGATCGGATGTACCGCACCGGGGACATCGTCCGCTGGCGGCTGGAACCCGGGTCCGGCGAACGCACGGTCGAGTACATCGGGCGCAGCGATTTCCAGCTGAAGGTGCGCGGCTTCCGGATCGAGCTCGGCGAGATCGACTCCGAGATCATGGCGTACCCCGGCGTGAGCTTCGCGGTGACCGTCGGCGTGCCGGGTCCGTCCGGCGACACCGTGCTGGCCAGCTACGTGGTACCGATGGCGGACGTACCGGTGCGGGTACCGGCGTTGACCGATCACCTGGCGGGCCGGCTGCCGTCTCACATGGTGCCGTCGAGCATCATCCTGATCGACGAGATCCCGCTGACCCATGTCGGCAAGCTCGACCGGTCGGCGCTGCCGGAGCCCGAATTCGTCGGCACCACCACCGAATACCGCGCACCGAGCACGCCGCTCGAACGCACCATCGCCGAGGTGTTCGCCGCGGTCCTCGGTGTCGATCGGATCGGCGTCGACGACAGCTTCTTCGATCTCGGCGGGAACTCGCTGATCGCCACCCGGGTCACGGCACGGCTCGGGACCGCGCTCGGGGCGAAGATCGGCGTCCGCACGCTCTTCGAGTCGCCGACCATCACCGCTCTTGCCGAACTGCTCTCGCCCGAGCGCACCGGCACCGATGCCCGGCCTCCGCTCATCGCGATCGAGCGACCGCCGGTGATCCCCGTGTCGCTGGCCCAGAAGCGGATGTGGTTCCTGAACCAGTTCGACACCGCCTCGCCCGCGTACAACATCCCGCTGGCGGTATCGCTGTCCGGTCGCCTCGACACCGAGGCGCTCGGCGCCGCGATCCGGGACGTGCTCGACCGACACGAGTCGCTGCGCACGATGTTCCCCGTCCACGACGGCGAACCCACACAGCTCGTGGTGCCCACCGACCAGGTCCTGCCCGCCCTGACGACGATCTCCGTCACCGACGCCGAACTGAACTCGCGCATCATCGAACTCGCGGGCACGGGCTTCGACGTCACCGCGGCGGTACCGGTGCGGGCCGCGTTGCTCCGGCTGGGCGAGCTCGAACACGTCCTGACCATCGTGGTGCACCACATCTGCGCCGACGGTTCCTCCCTCGGACCGCTCGCCAGGGACGTGATGGTCGCCTACAACGCCAGGGTCAACGGCTCGGCACCGGGATGGGACCCGCTGCCGGTCCAATATGCCGACTACACCCTCTGGCAGCACCGCATGCTCGGCGCCGAGGACGATCCGGCGTCGTTGATCTCCGCGCAGCTCGAATACTGGAACCAGAACCTCGCGGACCTGCCGGACGTGATCGCGCTGCCGACCGACCGCCCACGTCCGATGCAGCAGACCTTCCGCGGCGACCGCATCGAGTTCGCGATCGACGCAGGGCTGCACGCCCGCATCGGCGACCTGGCGCGGGCAAACAATTCGACCGTCTTCATGGTGATGCACGCGGCGCTCGCGGTCCTGCTGGCCCGGCTCGGCGACACCGACGACGTCGCCATTGGTACCCCGATCGCCGGTAGGGGCGAGGCCGAACTCGATGAGATGATCGGCATGTTCGTCAACACCCTCGTCCTGCGCACCCACGTCGACCCCGATGCCGACTTCCTCGAGCTCCTCGAATCGGCCCGGGAGACAGATCTCGCGGCGTTCGCGCACGCCGACCTCCCGTTCGAGCGGATCGTCGAGGCGCTGAACCCGGCCCGATCCACGTCCTACCAGCCGCTCTTCCAGGTCGCGCTGGAGTTCCAGAACACGGAGCGGCCGCACCTGGCGCTCCCCGGCCTCGACGTCGACGGCGTCGACCTCGACATCCGGGTTGCGAAGGAGGACCTTGAGCTGATCCTCGCCGAGGACCTCGCGGCGGACGGCACGCCCGCGGGTGTGCGTGGCGGCATCGACTACGCCACCGACCTGTTCGACCCCGAGACCGTGCGCGCCTTCGCGGATCGCTTCGTCCGCGTGCTCGACTCGGTGACCGCCGACCCGCGCCGGGCGATCGGCAACATCGGCATCCTCGGCGAGGTCGAGATATCCGACATGGCACCGGCGCTCGGACCCGAGGGTGGCGCACCGCAACTGTGGCCGGACATCCTGTCCGCCGCCGCGGCCGCAGCACCCGAGTCGCTCGCGTTGTCCTTCGAGGACGAGCACCTGACCTATCGCGAACTCGACGAGCGGTCGAACCGGTTGGCCCGGGTGCTGCGAGGGTCCGGGGTCGGCCCGGAGACCTTCGTCGCGCTCGGCCTGCCCCGCTCGATCGAGGAGATCGTGTCGATCTGGGCGGTGGCGAAGGCAGGCGCCGCGTTCGTGCCCGTCGATCCGACCTATCCGCCGGAACGAATCGAGTACATGCTCGTGGATTCCCGTGCCGTCGTCGGGCTGACCGTCGCATCGCGGCGCGGGCAGCTCCCCGACACGATTCCGTGGCTCGTGATGGACGCCCCCGACTTCCTCGCTGCCATGTCCGCGGTGTCGGCGGCGCCCGTCACCGACGCGGACCGGACCGCCCCCCTGCACCTCGCCCACCCGGCTTATCTGATCTACACCTCCGGATCCACCGGTCTGCCCAAGGGCGTCATCGTCACGCATCAGGGCATCGCGAACCTCACCGCGGAGGAACACAGCCGGTTCGGTGTCACCGAGCGGTCGCGGGTCTCGCACCTGGCGTCCCCGAGCTTCGACGCCTCCGTGTTCGAGCTGATGATGGCCTTCGGCACCTCCGCAGGCGTGGTGATCGTGCCGCCCACCGTGTACGGCGGCCCCGATCTCGAGGACCTGCTCCGGCGCGAGCACGTCACCCACGCCTTCATCACCCCGACCGCCCTGGCGTCGATGGAGGACCGGGATCTGTCGGAGCTGGAGGTCCTCGCGGTCGCCGGTGAGGCATGCCCGCCGGACCTGGTGGACGTCTGGGCGCGGGGGCGCCGGATGTTCAACGGCTACGGGCCGACCGAGACCACGATCCAGGCAAGCGTCAGCGACCCGATGGAGAGTGGCGTACCCGTCAACATCGGCAATCCGGCCATCGGATTCGGCGAGGTCGTGCTCGACGCCCACCTGCAGCCGGTCCCGGTCGGGGTTCCTGGCGAGATGTACATCCTCGGTCTCGGGCTGGCCCGCGGCTACCACAATCGCATCGGGTTGACCTCCGAACGTTTCGTGGCGAGCCCGTTCGGCGATCCGGGGCAGCGGATGTACCGCACGGGGGACATCGTCCGCTGGCAGCGTGATCCCCGGACCGGAGATCACACCATCGAGTACATCGGCCGCAGCGACTTCCAGGTGAAGGTCCACGGCTTCCGCATCGAGCTCGGCGAGATCGACACCGTGCTGACGCACCACCCCGACATCGCGTTCTCGGCCACCATCGGTCGCACCGGGCCGTCCGGGGACACCCTGCTCGCGTCCTACGTACACCCGGTGGAGGGCCGCACCCTGGTACCCGCCCAGGTCAGGTCCTTCGCCTCGGGCCGCCTGCCCGCCCACATGGTGCCGTCGGCCGTCGTGGTCCTCGACACGATCCCGATGACGCCCGTCGGCAAGCTCGACCGAAAGGCACTGCCCACGCCCGAGTTCGGTGCACACGCCGACGAGTACCGCGCGCCGGCCACACCGACCGAGCTGGCGATCACACAGGCCTACGCCGAGGTGCTCGGCGTCGAACGCGTCGGCGTCGACGACAGCTTCTTCGACCTCGGAGGCACCTCGATCGTGGCCACCCGGGTCGTCACCGAGCTCCGCGCGCGGTTCGGGGATCGGATCCAGCTGCAGTCGATCTTCCTCGATCCGACTCCGGCCGGGCTCGCACATCGCCTCGACGAGGAGTCGACGCAGTCGGCCGCCGATGAGGCTCTGCAGGTGGTGATCCCGCTGCGGCCAAGCGGTACCAAGCCGGCCCTGTTCTGCGTGCACCCCGGAATCGGCCTGAGTTGGGGATACGCCGGGCTGGTTCAGCACCTCGCCCAGGACCGCCCCGCCTTCGGCCTGCAGCTGCCGCTCATCAGCGGGGGGCCGCGCTTCGAGTCGATCGAGCAACTGGCGCACCGGTACGTACAGGAGATGCGCGCGGTCCAGGGCCACGGCCCGTACCACCTGCTCGGCTGGTCCCTCGGCGGCGTGATCGCGCACGCCATGGCCGTGGAGCTGCGACGCGACGGCGACGAGGTGGCGACGCTGGCGATCATGGACAGCTATGTCACCGCCGACGGGATCCCGCAGGTGCTGACCGTCGAGGAGCTGTTGCAGGGCCTCGGGCTCGACCTCCGCACCCCGGAGGGCGAGGAGCTGACCTACGCGCGGGCGGTCGAACTGCTCGACGAGTCCCTCGGACAGCAGACCGGCCTCACCGCCGCTCACCTCGAGCGGATCAGCGCCGGCTTCACCAATTCGGCGGAGATCATGGATCGATTCCATCCCGCGGTCTTCGACGGCGACCTGCTCTTCTTCAGCGCGGCAGGCGCTTCCGGGAACGGCGAGCATTCACCCGAGGAGTGGCGTCCTGCGGTCACCGGCGGAATCCGCGAGGTCCAAGTGGACTGCGGTCACAACCAGATGATCGAACCCGAATCGTTGGCCGTGGTCGGTCCCGCGCTCGAGGAGTACCTCTCCTCGCACTGACGAAAACTTCGGCGGTGCGCGGAAACTCCTGCGGGTAGCGTGAATTAGATGACGTTCGAAGGATGCCTTCCGTGAGGGACAACGTCGGCAACCTACCGGTGGAGTTGACCAGTTTCATCGGCAGGCGCCGGGAGATAGCCGGGGCGAGGCGGCTGCTGTCCACTTCACGGTTGGTGACATTGACCGGGGTCGGTGGGGTCGGCAAGACCAGGCTGGCTGTGCGGGTTGCCGAAGATCTGCGGCGGTCATTCGCGGACGGGGCCTGGTTGGTCGAACTCGGCGAGCTGCATGATTCCGAGTTGTTGGCGGAGACCGTCGCCGCCGCGCTCGGGCTACCGGATCAGCGGGGACGGTCTTTGTCTGGACTGCTGGTCGATCATCTCGCCACCAGGCAGACGTTGGTGGTGCTGGACAATTGCGAGCACCTGCTGAGTACTGTCGCGGCGTTGGCGGAGACATTGCTGCGGGGGTGTCCGGAGCTGCGGCTCGTGGCCACGAGCCGTGAGGTCCTCGGGGTGGACGGGGAGCAGGAGTTGCGGGTACCGCCGTTGACGGTTCCGGACGCCGACCACCTCCCGCCGCTCGAGGCGCTACCCCGGTACGAGGCGGTTGTACTGTTCGTCGCGCGAGCCGGCGCCGCAGTGCCGGACTTCGCGCTCACCGAAGCCAATTACGGAGCGGTGGCGGCAATCTGCGGCAGGCTGGACGGACTTCCGTTGGCGATCGAGTTGGCGGCGGCGCGGATGCGTGCGATGTCTGCCGAGCAGATCGTGCAGCGTCTGGCCGATCGCTACCAACTGCTGACCGTCGGGTTCCGGGGCGCACCGACACGGCAACAGACGCTGCGGGCGTGCGTGGACTGGAGTTACGAGCTGTGCGGGGCGCGGGAGCAGAGGCTGTGGGCCTGGCTGTCGGTGTTTGCAGGCAGTTTCGAGTTGGATGCGGCCGAGGAAATCTGCCCCGAGGAATTGGTCGCGGGCGATCTACTCGACGGGGTGACCTCCCTCGTGGACAAGTCGGTCCTGATCCGTGAGCAGCTCGAGGGAGTCGTGCGCTTCACCATGCCCGAGACCATCCGCGAGTACGGAAGTGACAAGCTGCGGGAATCCGGCAACTATCCGACGGCCCAGCGACGGCATCTCGCCTGGTATGAGCGGTTGGTGCTGAGGGCGGAGTCCGAGTGGATCAGTGACCACCAGGTGGACTGGATCATCCGACTCAAACGGGAGCAGCCGAACCTGCGGGACGCGCTGACACTCAGCCTGACCGATTCGGTCGCCGATACCGATCCCGGTGTCAGCGCACGGATGGTCAGCGCCTTGTACCTGTTCTGGACGTGCCAAGGCCTGTGGGCGGAAGCCAGGCATTGGTTGGACCGCTCCCTGGCACGCTCCGATACCGAGCAGGCGGCGGAACGGCCGGTCATGCTCTATGACGACAGTGTGCTGGCGGGGATGCAGGGCCAGCTCGACGAGGCGGCGGCCCGCGTGGCGCAATGTCAGACGCTCGCGGAGCAGCGGGGAGATGCGGAGTCAGTCGAAGTCGTCGACTATGTGACCGGATTTCTCTCATTGTTCGGAGGAAACCTGACCGGAGCTGTCGTGTCGCTCCAGTCCGCGGTCACGAGCACCGGTGTGCTGCCAGAAAACGAGACCGGCATGAAAGCGGCGCGGCTGATAAGTGGCCTCCTCGGGCTCGCGGCCGCGAGTGGACTGCTCGGCGACGGGAAGACGGCGGTCGCCTGTTACGAACAGGTGCTCGACATCACCACACCTCGGGGCGAGTCCTACTACCGCGGGTACTCGTTGTGGGCCGTCGGATTGACGGCGCTGCGGTCGGGAGACACCGATCGTGCATCCGCATTGTTGGAGCGGGCGTTGCGTCTGACCCGGCTGGTCAACGACCCGTTCGTGACAGGCTGGAGTATCGAGTCGTTGGCCTGGATCGCGATACGAGAGCGGAGGCCGACGAGTGCCGCCGTTCTGATGGGTGCCGCCAAGACGCTGTCGCGAACGGTGGGCGGCGCCTCGGCAACTCTCCCGCACCTGATCAGCAAGCACGACGAGTGCGAGCAACTCGCCCGGGACGCACTCGGGAAACGGGCCTACGAGAAGGCTTTTCAAGTCGGTGCCGCCATGGGTCTTGACGAATCGGTCGCGTATGCGCTCGGGGACCAGGCCGCCCAAGCCCCGACGAAGCCAGCGGCTTCCGTATTGACCCGGCGCGAAACCGAGGTCGCGAATCTGGTCGCGGCAGGGCTGACGAACAGGGAGATCGCCGCCCGGTTGGTGATCTCACCCCGTACCGCCCAGGGCCACGTCGAACGCACCCTGTCCAAGCTGGGGTTCACCTCGCGAACGCAGATTGCGGCCTGGGTCGCCGAGAACCATCAGGCTCCGCACCTCTGATCGACCCGTAGGTATTCACCATTCGTCGCGAACGTCCTCCGCGACGCCCAAGTGCTCACACAGCCGCCGAATCGCGCTGCAGTCCTGCACCATCGGCTTCCTGTCGCTGTCCGCCGTGACGTCCGCGATGATCGTCCCCGCGCCGGTGACCTGTTCCTGGTCGAGGATGGCCCGCCAGGTGGTGAGGTCGCTCGCGGTGAACGCGTCCACCCCCTCGCGCAGACCCTCGAGCAGGGTGTGCCGGTCATCCGCGTCGAGCGTGTCGTACACCAGCGTCACCAGGTCGCCGGTGATGGAGGAGTGACACTGCTCGTCGCGACGGTGCAGCGCCACGGTCGCCCGGTTCAACGGCTGCACCGCCTCGTCCTCGGTCATCAGGCCCAGGTAGGCGCTGATCGATGTTTCGGCGACCGTGGTGTAGGCGAGGGTCGTCAGCGCCGCGGCCCGCGGATCGGTGTGCATGGCCACGGCCGCGTGGTGGCGGCGGACCGTCTGGGCCGCGGGCAGCGCGTCATCGCGCAACGGCCACCCGCGGTGGCGGCGCGTCGCGGCGCTGGCGTTGAGATGCATCAGGGTGTGGTACTCCTCGTCGACCATCGACTGCAGCGCCGCCGCGCGGTGGCCGTCGCCGAGCCCGGTGCCGAACGCGTCGCGGGAGAGCAACTGGAATCCCGGGTTCACCACGAACTGCTCGATGTCCATCACGTTCTTGTTGTAGGCGATCCACCCCCACGCGCGCAGCCGGTCCTTCTTCGACTCGTCCAGGCAGCGGTAGAGCTCGTGCTCGAGGAACGGGAGCAGTGTCTCGGGGAAGTCGGCCTTGGCCGGGTCGAAGAAGTCGTCCAGCTCGGGTTCGACCCTCCGCACCGTGGCTCGGCGCGGCCAGCTCCTGACCAGGCCGCGGATCACCGCGCTCTCGACCGGATCCGACTCATCGCACCCGGGCAGGGAGGGCGGCGACAGCAGGCCCTCGAACGTCCCGCCGTGCAGCTCGAACGGACCGGTCACGTCTCGATCACCTCCGATCGCACCGAGACATCCTCGGCTGCCAGGTCATGGAAGATCTCCGCACACAGATCCCCGTACCGGCGGGCGCGGTCGCCGAGGGGCCGACACGACGCGGCCACGAGTGCGTCGAAATCGGCCTCGGTGCCGTGCTCGACCACCGACGACAACCGGGTCACCGCCGCAGCCAGCGCGTCACGTGCCCTGCCCGCCAACGGATTCCCGGCCTGGACATCGCGGTACACCGCCGGGTTCCCGAGCCCGATCCGGGCCAGCAACGCCAGCGCCACCGTGTGCGGCGGGGTCGCGGTGGCGGACAGCTCCTCACCCGTCACATCGAGTTCGGTCAGCGCGAGGCCGAAGGCAAGCACCGCGGCATGCGTGAGCGCCTGCGTCGCCGCCACGATCCGGTCGTGCTGATCAGGTGCGAGCCGGACGATCTCGGCCCCCATCCGGACAGGGACCCGAGGAACCGGTCGACCTGGTGGCCTCCGCGATAGGTGACCGCGGCCACCGGCCGGCCGGCCATGCCCAGGTCGGGGGCGAACATCGGGTTGACCCCGACGGCAGGAATGCCCGGCGCGGAGTCCGTGAGCGCACGCGCGAACCGTGTCTTGACCGACAGCGTGTCGACGAGCAGGGTGCCGGGGGAGAGGAGCCCGGGGAGAGCCGGGGCAGCGGCCAGTGCGACCGACTCCGGCACAGCCAGCACCACCAGGTCGGCGGAGCGCAGGGACGCGACGAGCTCCCCGGTCGGGGCCGTCAGGTCCGCGGCCATGGCATCCGCGTCGGTGATGGTGTCCGTGCGCGCCGCGCAGCGGGGATCGACCACCAGTACCCGGACCCCGTCGCCGCGCAGCAACGCAACCAGCATCGCGCCGACCGATCCCGCACCGCCGACGACGGCGGCGGTGCGGAACTGCGACGACGCTCGCGCAGATCCCGTGCCGGTCACGGTCCGGCCTGGTCCTGATGGTCGGTGTTCATGGACAGGCAACGTTTCATGGTGACGGCCTTGACCATCGTCTCCTCGTACTCCTCGTCCGGGTCGGACATCGCCATGATCGCGCCGCCCGCACCGAACGTCACCTCGTCGGCGGTGGCGACCAGCGTCCGGATCACGATGGAGAAGTCGGCGGTGCCGGTGAGCGAGAAGTACCCGATCGCCCCCGAGTAGACCCCGCGCGGGCCGTCCTCGAGCTTGTCGAGGATCTCGAGGGTGCGCACCTTCGGCGCCCCGGTCATCGATCCGCCGGGGAAGGTGGCCCGGATGCAGTCCACCACCGAGACACCCGGCCGCAGGGTGCCGCGGATGGTCGAGACCAGTTGGTGCACGGGCGCGTAGGTCTCGACGTCGAACAGCTTCGGGACGTGCACCGAGCCCGGCACGCAGACACGGGACAGGTCATTGCGGACCAGGTCGACGATCATCAGGTTCTCTGCGCGGTCCTTCTCGGCCTCACCCAGGTCGCGGCGCAGGGCCTCGTCGGTGTCCGGCGAGAACGACCGCCGCCGGGTGCCCTTGATCGGCTTGGACTCGATCACCCGGTCCGCGCCGATCCGGAGAAAGCGTTCGGGCGAGGCACTCAGGACCGAGATCCCCGAGAACTGCAGGAGTGCGTTGTACGGGGTCGGGCTGATCTCGCGCAGGCACGCGTAGCGGTCCAGCGGGTCGATCGGCCCGTCGACGGTTCCGGTGTTGGTCAGGCACACCTCGTACGACTCTCCCGACCGGATCTCGCTGAGGCACTGCTCGATCAGCGCGAGATAGGCATCCCGGCTGTGCCGGAACCGTGGCTCGGGGTCGGCATCGAGATGAACCAGCGGGGGTGGGGTCGGTGACTCGTGGGGGACCACGTCGAACTCCGACAGCAGTGCGGCCGTCTCGGTCAACCAGCGGGCGCCCTCCTGGTCGCCGGAACCGTCGTCGAGCGAGAGTAGATAGCAGCAGTTGGCCTCGTGGTCGAGCACAAGGGCCCTGTCCGCGAAGACGACGGCTGCGTCCGGGTTCGGCGAGGTGTGGACGAGCTGCCCACATGTGTCTGCCTTGAGCTCGTAGCCGAGGTACCCGACGTAGCCGAGGCAGAAACCGAACGGGAGGTCGGGGCGGGGGGCCACCGCGCGAGCGCGCAGCTGCTTGTCCATGTAGTCGAAGAAGGTGGTGTGGACCTCGCGTTCGAGTTTCCCCTGCCGGTGCACCCGCACCGCGGTCTCGGTGACGCTGTAGGTGACGTACTCGGCCAGGGGACCGGAGCAGTCGCCCATGACGGAGAACCGCGAGTCCGGCTCAAGTGCCGCGCTGCCGTCCAGCCAGAAGCTGTTCGGGCCGCGGGCGAACAGCGCCTCGTATACCTCTTTGGGATCGAGGGGCCGGTCGATGCGCACGCTGTCGACGCGGTAGCGGGGTTCGGCAAGCGGCAGCGGCATCGGGCGCGCCGTCGCACGGCGGGTGTGCGCCCGCGGGGTCAGGTCCCGGAAATTGGTCAGCAGCGCGCGGCCGTGGTCGGTGCAGATGGACTCCGGGTGGAACTGGACGCCCCAGAGCGGCCGCTCCTTGTGGCGCACCGCCATCAAGAGGCCGTCGCGCGTGTGGGCCAGCGCCTCGAGCTGATCGTCGAGATCCTGGACGATCAGGGAGTGGTACCGGACCGCACGGAAGGGCGAGGGGATTCCCGCGAACAGTCCTTCCCCCGTGTGATGGACCTCGGAGACGCGCCCGTGCATGGGGATCGGCGCTGGCAGGACCGGGCTGCCGAACAGGTGGCACAGCCCCTGGTGCCCAAGGCACACGCCGAGAACGGGCAGATCGCCCTCGGTGATCGCGGCGGCGCTGATGCCGAAATCCCGATCCCGGTCCGGCCTTCCCGGCCCCGGCGAGATGACGATGTTGTCGTGGTCGGCCAGATCCACCGACGCCCAGTCGACGTCGTTCGACACCACGGTCGGCGGTACGCCGTTCACCTCAGCCAGCAGACTGTAGAGGTTGTAGGTGAAGGAGTCGTAGTTGTCGATGAGGAGCGTTCGCGTCGGCGTCATGGGCGTCAGCCCCCACGTCCAGACGGCCCGCTCGCACCCTCGGGCTCCGATCCGTCCGCGTCGATGATCAGGTCCTCGACCCGGCAGGTCTCACGGATCAGCAGCTCGTAGAGCGAACGAAAGAAGTCCGGGGACAACTCGTGCTCGACCGCATAGGTCTGCGCGCGGTCCTGGACCACTCCGATGCGCTGCGGCTGCATCATCGGTATGGAGTTCCGCCTCTTGAGTCGGGCGATCCGGGTACACACCTCGATGCGTGCGCGGACGTCCTCGAGCAGGTGCCGGTCCACGTCGTCGAGCTCGGTTCGCAACACCTCGAGCTCGCGCTGCGCCGCCGAGAATCCGTTTCCGGCCCCGTGGGAACCATTCGACGTGTCCATCCGCCGCCGCCTTAGCAATCTGGGCTGACCTGCACCGACACCGGTCGATACACACCAGCCGAGGTCCGTCAGCCTCGAGCAGAACTCCGGGTAGAGAATCTTCCAATCTTCTCACGGGGGAATGCGCCCTAGCCACCCTTTTCATCGAATCCTCGACCCCGACGTTACCCAGTTCCGGTCTGCGCCGCGGCCGATGCGATCTCTCTTGGGTTGCTTTTGCCGTCGCCTCAGCTCGACTCGCCAGGACGCAGTTCGGTGGCGGTGAGACCCGCCTCCGACATCCGGCGGACGAACTCGGCGCCGGGCCCGTAGAAGCGATCGGGGCGCACGGAATCGAACCCCATCGGCCAGAGCGTGCCGAAGTGCACAGGGATCGCGGTGCGGGCGCCGACAGCGGCCGCCGCGCGGACGGCCGCCGCCGGGTCGAGGTGCCCAGGTCCGAGACTCGGCCCCCACCCGCCGACCGGGATGAGCGCCACATCGCACTCGGGGATCCAGTCCGACATCGACCCGTACAGCGCGGTGTCCCCGGCGAAATACGTACGCCCTTCGCCCTCGATCACGTAACCGAGCGCCCGCACCCGGTGCGGCCCGCGGGGCCAGCGTCGACCGTCGTGTTCGGCAGGGACGGCGCGAACCAGCACCCCGCCGATCCGAACCTCGTCGCCGGGACTCACCTCGATCAACCGATCGCCGAACGCCCGGAGCCCCGAAACCTGGCCGACCGCACCGGTGGGAACGAGGATCGGGACGTCGCCGCCGATCAGCCTCAGCGAGGGCAGATGCGTGTGGTCCGCGTGCAGGTGGGACAGCACCACCGCGTCCGGGCGCAGCGGAGTGTCGAGAGGGTTGGGCCCGCGCCTGCGCCGCAGGTGTGCGACCCGGTCGGTGAGGATCGGATCGGTGAGGATGGTGGTCCCGCGGTCCGTGATCGAGACGGTGGCGTGCCCGTGCCATCGGGCCCGCGGTGTTCGATCAGACATGGCACCCACGATCCCAGACGAGCCGACCCGCCGCCCGGCGAGTGATCAGCCCACGACGTCCGCGCGACGGGCCCCCGCCGCGTCGGTCCGGACGAATTCCATCGCGTCGTCGACGGATCCGAACTTCAGCATCGCGATGTCGAGGGCATAGTTCTGGTAGAGCCGCCACGGCTTCTTCGATCCCTGTTTCGGGAACTCGTGGATCGAGCGCTGCACGTACCCGGACGAGAAGTCGATGATCGGCATCGTGGTGATGGACGGATCGACGTTGCGGGGCGTGCACTGCCGGTAACCGTTGGCAGCCATGTGATTGAGTAGCCGGCACACGTATTCGCATGTCAGGTCGCACTTGAGGGTCCACGACGCATTGGTGTAGCCGATGCAGCTGGCGAAATTGGGAACGTCGCTCAGCATCATCCCCTTGTAGCTCAGTGCCTTTGCGGCATCGACGGGGGCGCCGTCCACGCTCAGTTCGACGCCGCCGCCGACGATCAGCTTCAGCCCGGTGGCCGTCACGATGATGTCGGCCGCGAGCTCCGTCCCCGACGCGAGGCTGATTCCCCGCTCGGTGAACGTCTCGATCCGATCGGTGACGATGTCCGCCCGGCCGTGCCGGATCGCCCTGAACAGATCGCCGTGCGGCACGAAGCACATGCGCTGATCCCACGGGTCGTAGCGAGGCGTGAAGTGGGCGTCCACGTCGAACCCGGCGGGCAGTTGCGCCTGGACCTGCCTGCGGAGCAGCCGCTTGACGACCCCGGGCGCCCGTCGGCTCATCGTGAAGAAGAGCATGAAGCGCAGCACGTTCTTCCAGCGGACGATGCCGTAGGCGAGCTTCGACGGCAGGACCGCGCGCAACCGGTTCGCCATCACGTCCTCGTCCGGAACGGACAGGACATAGCTGGGCGAACGCTGCAGCATCGTGACGTGGGCGGCGGACTCCGCGATCGCCGGGACCAGCGTCACCGCGGTCGCGCCACTGCCGATCACGACCACGCGTTTACCCGCCCAGTCGATGTCGTCGGGCCAGTGCTGCGGGTGCACGACCCGGCCCGCGAACCGGTCGACCCCCGCGAACTCGGGGGTGTAGCCCTCCCGGTAGTCGTAGTAGCCGCTGCACATGAACAAGAAGTTGCACGTGAAGCGCACGATCTCGGCGGTGGGGCCGCGCTGCGCCTCGACCGTCCACCTCGCGTCCTCGCTGGACCATTCCGCGCGGGTCACCCGATGGTCGAACCGGATCTTCCTGTCGATGCCCTGCTCCCGCGCGGTGGCGCGGACATAGCTTAGGATCGACGGGCCGTCGGCGATGGACTTCGCGTCCGTCCACGGCCGGAACGAGTACCCGAGGGTGTACATGTCGGAGTCCGAGCGAACACCGGGATACCGGAACAGGTCCCAGGTCCCGCCGATCGCGCCGCGCGCCTCGAGGATCGCGTACGTCTTGTCCGGGCATCTCGCCTGCAGGTGATACCCGGCCCCGATCCCGGACAGGCCGGCACCGACTATCAGGACGTCGAAATGGTCGATCGCCATGGTTGCCACCGCCGTCGTGGGGAGAGTTCCACCTCGAACCTAGCACCGCGCCACACTGCATTCCGGGCCGTTGGCCACCTACGATCCAGGTGGATGGAGGTGTGCATGCGCACTCTGGGATCGGCGGCCCGTACCGTCACCGAGTTCCTCGTGCTGTGGCTGATATCGGCCGCTGCGCTGATGGTGATCGACGCGGTGCTACCCGGCGTCGAGCTGGCCAGTACCGGTGCCCCCGGTCCGCTCGGATCGGCTCCGAGCGCGCTCGCATTGGCCCTGGTGTTCGGCCTGCTCAGCACGGTGCTCTGGCCGCTGCTGCTGAGGGCCATGCTGTGGGTCGGACCGGCGCTGCTGTTCCTGTTCGCCTTCGTCGGCAGCGGCCTGATCATGCTGCTGTCCGTGCGCATCCTGCCGCTCGCAACGGCGGAGAGCGCGACCGACATCATCATTCTCGCGTTGCTGTTGTCGCTGGTGAGCTCGGCCGTGTCCGGCGCGATAGCCTCGCGGCGCGACGACACCTACCGCATGATGCTGGTGCGTCGACAGCGGTTTCGATTGCGCCGCAAGAAGTCACCCGACGGCGGCTCGGATCGTCCGGGGCTGCTGTGCATCCAGATCGACGGGCTGGGATACAAGGTGTTGCAGCGTGCGATGCGATCGGGGGTGGTCCCCACCCTGGCCGCGATGGTCCACGACGAGTCCCACCGCCTGATGCCATGGCACACCGACTGGAGCAGCCAGACCGGTGCCAGCCAGCTGGGGATCCTGCACGGCAGCAACCACAACGTGCCTGCCTTCCGGTGGTACGACAAGGCCACGAAGAGGATTGCGGTGTTCAGCAATCCGAGCGACAACGCCGAACGCGAGCGTGAACGCGACTCGATACCGGGACTGCTCGCCGACGGGGGAGCGAGCCGCGGCAATCTGTTCTCCGGCGGCGCCGAGGACAACGTCCTGGTGGTCAGCAGGATGAAGGGCGCCCGGATGGGAGGCGGCGGCACCGGATATGCGGACTACTTCATCGATCCGGCGAGCGCGGTCCGTACCTTCATCAGACTTGTCGCCGAGGTGTTGCGCGAGATCCGCCAGGCTTGGCACCAGCGCAGACGGGACATCCGGCCCCGGGTGCGCCGCGGCGGGATCTACCCGCTGGTGCGGGCCTTCACGACCGTCGTCGAGACCGACGTCGTGGTGGCCGCGGTCATCGGCGACATCATCAAAGGCCGCAACGTGATCTACGTCGACCTCGTCGGCTACGACGAGGTCTCACACCATTCCGGGGTCGAGCGGCCGGAGACCCTCGCGGTGCTGCGCAAGCTCGACGCGGAGATCGGCATGATCGCCTCCGTCGCGGCACAGGCCGACCGCCCGTACAACATCGTCGTCCTCTCCGATCACGGCCAGAGCCAGGGCGAGACGTTCACCGGCCGCTTCGGCGAGACCCTCGAGGCCCTTGTCCTGCGCGAGTGCGAGGCGGGTCGGCCGCAACCCCAGCACGGTCGGTGGCTGCACCACGACAAGGACGTCCCGGACGTCGGCGCGCAGGGCCGAGGCGCCGAGGGCCTCGGGTACGCGGCCGCGAGCTTGCGGGCCACTCCGCCGCCGGACCGGGTCACCGCGCCGCCCGAGCGGCCGGTGGTGCTCGCGTCGGGGAACGTCGGACTGGTGAGTTTCCCGCTCGCCGCCGGTCGCGCGACGATGCGCTGGATCACCGAGCACCATCCGTCCCTCTTGCCCGCCCTCACCACTCATCCCGGGGTGGGGTTCGTCCTCGTGGCCCGCGAGGGCAAGGGATCGATCGTGCTGGGCGCGCACGGCAGCGTGGAGGTGGACACCGGATTCGTCGCGGGCCAGGATCCGTTGGCGGACTTCGGCCCCGGCACCCTCGAACGGATCCGCAGGACCGACGGCTTCGACAACGTCGCCGACATCATGATCAACGGCCGGTACTGGCCGGACACCGGCGAGATCGCGGCGTTCGAGGAACAGGTCGGCTCGCACGGGGGCCTCGGTGGTCCGCAGACCCGTCCGTTCCTGCTCTATCCCGCACACCTGCCCGAGCCACCCGACGAGCTGCACGGTGCGGAGCAGGTGCACCAGGTGTTGAGCGGCTGGCGCGACCTCGCGGCGGCCGAGGCGCGCGCCGGCCTCGGCTAATCCTCGGCCGGACCCATCGAGGCGCCGTCCATCGACTGGCGGAGCGCGTGCATGACACTGGCCAGTGCGGGCGAGTCCGCGCCGCCGGTACGCACCACCCCGCACACCGGTATCCGGAGCCGGTTGTTGGCCTCGCGCATGAAGCAGAGCCCGGTTCGGGGTGTCTCGGCCGCCGTGCTCGCGTACAGCACGGTCCACGCCCGCGGGTTGGTGATGACCTCGAGGGTCGCCGCGTGGTCGCTGGCGATCGACGGCCCGAGCGAGACGCGGCGCCCGATCTCACGGAAGGCATCCTCGACCACGGTGTGCAGCAGCACCTGGCTGCTGCGCGGCGGGAGGAGCAACTGATACGGGGCGAGCTCGCCCAACTCGACCGTCGAGAACGCGGACAGCGGGTGTCGGCGCGAGGTCACGATCACCAGGTCGTCGACACCGAGCCGCACCGTCTCCAGGCCCGGCCGATCCGCCCGCCCGCGGATCAACGCGATGTCGGCGTCGCCCGACGCGACCGCGTCGATACGCTCGGTGAAGCTCTTGATCACGAACTCGATGTCCACGTCCGGATGCGACTCCCGCACCCGGGCGATCGCGTCGAGGCTCTGCGCCGCGAAGCTCATGTTCGCGGTGATCCGGATCCGGTTCCTCGGTTCGCGCACGACGGAGTACGCCTTGGTCTCCAGGCTCAGTACCTGCTGGGCGATGGGGATCAGGCGGGACCCGGCCGGGGTCAGCCGCACCACCCGCGTCGACCGCTCGAACAACGGTGCGCCGAGCTCCTGCTCGAGCCGGGTGACCTGGTGGCTGACGGCAGATTGCGAGATGAAGCACCGTTTCGCGGCCCGGCTGAAGCTCAGCTCCTCGCTGACGGCCAGGAAGTAGCGCAGCTGCCGAAAGTCCATGCTCACATTCTATTCATTAGCAATCCAGATAAGAGAATTCTGGATACCCGGAGCTAGCTGGCGAAACACCGGAATGCATCCCTACGGTGTAACTCATACATCAGATCGAGCTGGAGGTTGTCGTGGTCGACGCAGGGATGGACCGGACCGAGGTCGTCATCGTGGGCTCGGGGTTCGGCGCGCTCGCGGCGGCGAAGAAGCTGGCGAAGGCCGGTACGCCGTTCGTCCTCATTTCCGAGACCACCGAGCACCTATTCCAGCCGCTGCTCTACCAGGTGGCGACCGGCGTGCTCTCGGCAGGCGAGATCGCACCCTCGATCCGCGCGATCCTCGCGAAGTACCCGAACGCCGACGTCCGGCTCGGCCGGGTCGTGGACGTGCACGCCGACGCGAAGGAACTCGTCTACGAGGCCGCGGGCGAGCGGCACACCCTCGGCTACAACTTCCTCATCGCCGCCACCGGTGCGCGCCAGTCGTACTTCGGCCGCGACGAGTTCGCCAAGGTCACCTACGCGCTCAAGACCGTCAACGACGCGAAGCGGCTGCGCGACCAGATCGTGCGCTGCTTCGAAGAGGCGCACACCACCACCGACCCGGAGCGCGCCAAGAACCTGCTCAGCTTCATCGTGATCGGCGCGGGCGCGACCGGCGTCGAACTCGCCGGTCAGATCAAGGAGCTCGCCGGCCGCTACTTCGAGCAGTCGATCCGCGGCATCACCGCCGACGACGTCACCGTCACCCTTGTCGAGGGCGCCGGTGTCGCGATGCCCGCGTACGGCGGCAAGCTCAGCGAGTACACGAAGGCCTCGCTGGAGAAGTCGGGCGTCGAGGTGGTGCTGAACACGCTGGTCACCGACATCGACGAGCACGGCGCCACCTTCAAGGCGCACGGCAGCGAGGCCGGGGTGCGGCGCACCGCCGAGACCATCGTCTGGTCGGCGGGCGTGCAGGCCAACGACTTCGCGAGCGTGCTCGCCGAGCGCACCGGCTGCGACACGGACCGGGCGGGCCGGCTGCTGGTGAACCCGGACCTGACGGTCGGCGGCCGCGCGGACATCTTCGCCGTCGGCGACATGACCTCGCTGAACAACCTGCCGGGTCAGTCCCCGGTGGCGATGCAGGGTGGACGCCACGTCGCCAAGACCGTGCTCGGCAAGACCCCGCGCGGCACCGCCTTCAAGTTCCGCGACAAGGGCTCGATGGCGATCATCAACCGCTTCCGTGCGGTGACGAAGGTGAAGAGCATCGAGCTCACCGGGTTCATCGCCTGGGTGCTGTGGTTGGCCGTGCACATGGTCTACCTGGTCGGGTTCCGCAACCGCTACATCGCGGTGATGTCGTGGTTCGGCTCGTTCCTCGGCCACCGTCGCCCGCACTTCCACTATGCACAGGAGCCGTCTCCGGTGGGAACAGTCGACGCCGACACCGACGACGAGGTGCCGGTCGCCGCCTAACAGGGGTGTGACCGTCGGGGTCGGACGCGCGGCGCAATAGGCTGAGTACGCCCGCGCGTCCCGACCCCCGAAAGACACTGATGGACACCACCTCTCCCGCCCTCGTCGGCGATCTCCGGGCGAGCACACAGCGCCGCACGCTGATCGTGGTGGTGACCTCGCAGATCCTCGGCGGCGCCGGACTGGCAGCGGGCGTCACCGTCGGCGCGCTGCTCACCAAGGAGATGCTCGGGTCGAGCCGATACGCCGGGCTGTCCTCGGCCCTGTTCACCCTCGGGTCCGCGGCCGCGGCGCTCCTCGTCGGGCGGGTCTCGCACCGCCTCGGCCGCCGGACCGGGCTCAGCATCGGATACCTCGCAGGCGCGGCAGGCGGTGCCGGGGTGGTGCTCGCCGCGGTCATGGACAGCCTCCCACTGCTGTTCCTGTCCATGTTCGTCTACGGATCCGGGACCGCGACCAACCTCCAGGCCCGGTACGCGGGAACCGACCTGGCCGAGGCCTCGCATCGGGGCCGGGCGGTCAGCACGATCATGGTCGCGACGACCTTCGGCGCGGTGGCGGGGCCGAACCTGGTGGAGGTCATGGGCGACCTCGCGGACGGATGGGGCATCCCGGTGCTTGCGGGCCCGTTCATCCTGTCCTCGGCCGCATTCGCCGCCGCCGGCATGTTCCTCTGGGCGTTCCTGCGGCCCGATCCGCTGCGCGTCGCGCGACAGCTGCAGTCCGAACCGGTCGTCGCGGGCGGGGAAGTACCGCCTGAGCCCGACAGGGAGGCGCAGCGCCGGGGCATCCTCGTCGGTGCCACCGTGATGGTGGTGACGCAGATCGTCATGGTCGCGATCATGACCATGACCCCGATCCACATGATGGATCACGGACACGGCCTCGGACAGACCGGGATGGTCATCGCAATCCACGTCGCGGCCATGTTCCTGCCGTCGCCGCTGACCGGCTTGCTCGCCGACCGGTACGGACGGATCCCGGTCGTGGTCGCGGCCGGTGTCACACTGCTCGCGGCGGGCATCCTCGCGGCCCTCGCACCAGCCGATTCCGTGGTGCTGCTCTCCGTCGCGCTGGGTCTGCTCGGGCTCGGCTGGAACTTCGGGCTGATCAGCGGCACCGCCATTCTCACCGACTCGACCCCGCTCGCGACGCGGGCACGCACCCAGGGGTCGGTCGACCTGTGCATCGCGCTCGCCGGCGCAGGCGGCGGCATCGTCAGCGGGATGGTGGTTGCATCGAGCAGCTTCGCGGCCCTCTCGCTCGGCGGCGGGCTGATCGCGCTGGCGCTGATCCCCGTCCTCGCACTGAATCGCAGCAAGGCGCAGGCGACACCCGAACCCGCTCGGGCCGGCACCACGTCGTGACCCCGGACTGACCGCAGACGCTCTCAGGGCATCCGCAGGCGGGGCACCGGCGGGACCCAGTCGGGGTCGCGGGTCGTGTCCGCGAGCTCGTCGATCAGATGGGTGGACCAGGCCAGGAGCCCCGTGATGTCGAGCGCGTGCGGTGGCCGGTCCTCATACGCCCCGACCAGGTCTCGCCCCCGCCGCAGCCGGGCCGCCGCCACAAGGGATTCACCCCGCAGCGCCCGCTCCAGGCCGTCCGCCAGCTGCCACAGGCCCTGCCAGAGTTCCAACTCCCCGGGGGCGCGAGCGCCGATTCGGCCTCCAGCAGGTCCCGCGCCCGCGCGGGATCGCCGTGATCCATCAGTCGCTGCGATTCGGTGATCGCGGCGCCGAGGTCGAGCTGCGGCCCCCAGGAAACGTCGGCCATGTACCGAATCTAACCCCTCCGGCACGCGGCGACCAGGGTCCACGGCGGTCCTCACATACGTGACCGAGAGTGTCACGAATGGGTGTGACGCAACCCGACAGGCGGGACAATGCGAGTGACCTTCGTCACATTCAGGTAACGAAATGGATACGTTTCGAGATGTTTAGATCTCGGTCGTGACCTGCGGGGGAGGCGCCAACTGCCCTCGGATCTGGACGGGCGTCCGTGCGTCGGGCCTGTCAAGCGAG
This sequence comes from Rhodococcus sp. MTM3W5.2, assembly GCF_001984015.1. Classification (NCBI taxonomy): domain Bacteria; kingdom Bacillati; phylum Actinomycetota; class Actinomycetes; order Mycobacteriales; family Nocardiaceae; genus Rhodococcus; species Rhodococcus sp. MTM3W5.2. The sequence goes on from NZ_CP019572.1 coordinate 2,912,227, forward strand.
GGGTGCGAGGCCCCCGAACTGCGGCTACCGTCGCTTCCGGTTCACAAACGAGAACCACCACCGGCTCGCCTACCTTCGCGAACTGCCCAGCGGGATCCGGTCCAACGCAACACATCAGGGCAGTGACGAGGCCAACATCGCCGCGGGGCAAGACCCCGCCGCCCGCCTCGGATGCAGGAGAGGACCCACCACATGTCGATCAACCATGCACGCCGCACTGCCACCAAGACCCTCGGCTGGATCGCCGCGACCGGCGCCCTCGTCGCCATCCCGCTGGGACTGGCCGGCGGCACCGCCAACGCGGCAGGTCACAATTGGGACGCGGTCGCCGAGTGCGAGAGCAGCGGCAACTGGGGCATCGATTCGGGCAACGGATTCTCCGGCGGCCTGCAGTTCACCCCGAGCACCTGGGCCGCCTACGGTGGCCAGGGCCATGCCGCGGATGCCTCCCGCGAGGAGCAGATCCGCGTCGGCGAGAACGTGCTCGCGGGCCAGGGCCCGGGCGCATGGCCCGTGTGCGGCCAGTACCTCTGATCCAACCGTGGTTGCCGCTCGGGATCTCCGGGCGGTAACCGCAGCGGGCGGCCCCTGCGCCCTGGGCGTGTGAGTCCTACACGCTCAGGCTCGGGGCTCCCGGTCCGGCGGCGCGATCCGCTGCGTGGCATCGGGGTCGATGTCGTCGGCCTTTTCGAATTGCCCGTCGAGTTCCTCGCGCGACTTCGCTGCGTCTGCCGCCCGGGCTCGAGCGCGTTCCTGCAATCGCTCGGCTTCGGCCCTCTTCGCGTCGGCTTCCGCCTCGGCCATGCGTGCACGTGCGGCAGTCTCGTCCGCGAGCGCCTCCTCTTGACCGACCTCGTGAGACTGTTCGGTGGCCCGCTCACGAATGTCCTGCGCCTCGGCGCGCTGATGCCGTGCCCGCGCATTCCTCGCGAACCAGACCGCCACGGCCACGAGCAACACGATCGCCGCGATCACGACGATCACGACGATCCAGATTACGACGTCCCTGTCCATGTCGACGTGCCTCCTCGTACCGGGTCCGCCCTCGATCCCAGGATTGCCCGCCGCGGCCCCGCTCAAACACTTCGGACGGCAACGCGGCGGTCCGGATCCGGATCGGTTTCGGGATCCGCCTGGAGGGGAACACCCGTTCCATGAGCAGGCGGAGACTACGAGCGCATGACAGCGCGGATTTCGACGTGAGCACCGAACCCGGGTTCCGGCGCTACGTCGAGGCGATCTCCGCCGCGGTCGGGGCGGATCACGAGCATGTCCACTTCGCGTTCTGCACGGAAGGACCGGAGTCGGAGGCCTACATACCGTTGCCTCGTCAGCGGGACGTCTTCCCTGTGCGGGAGGCCGCGCTGCTCTGGGTGCCATCCGGCGGATGGCAGCTCGCAGTCGAGACCTCCTCGACCGAGGACATGATCATCCTCGGGAGCACGACAGGAACCCCGGTTCCCCAGCCGAGTGCGGTGCGGGCGCTGTGCGAGGACTATCTGCACCCGAGCCCTCGGTAACCGACGAGGAGCCGCTCACTCGACGGTGAGCATGTCACCTGCGCTGGTGACCACGTAGCCGGCGAGGGCCTCCCGGGCCGGAGTGCGGACCACCGAGCCGTCGGTGATCGAGAAGCGGCTGCCGTGGCAGGCGCAGTTGATGGTGCCGTCGCTCACCTCGGACACGAGGCAGCCCTGGTGCGTGCACACCGCCGCGAACGCCCGGAAGACGCCCGGCTCGGGCTGGGTCAGGACCAACTGGTGCTCGGCCAGGACGATCCCGCCACCGACCGGGACCTCCGACGCCGCGATCCGCGCGGGTTCGGTACTCCGGTCCTTTCCGACGGCCGCCACGCCGGTGCTGCAGCCCGCGACGGCCAGGCAGCCTGTCGCGCAGGTGGCGGCCAGGAAGGCTCGGCGGGGCATCGCCCCCGTCTGGTTGACGTCGGTCATGCGGGAACCACCAATCCGGTCAGGTACATCAGCATGATTCCAACCCCGATCCCGGCCAGGACCACCGGGTCCACGGACGTGCGATCGCGGCCGCGCAGGGACGGCGCGATCTGGACGATCACCTGGATGATCGCGCCGACACCGACACCGAGCAGCAACGCGGAGACCTCGGCGTTGCTCACGCTCGCGCCGAGGACGGCGCCGAGGATGGCGGACGCCCCGGCAAGTAACCCGAGTCCCAGCAGAATGAACAGGGGAGTGCGCCGTCCGGTCAGCGGGGCGACGATTGCCAGGCCCTCGGTGGTGTTGTGCAGGGTGAACCCGATCACCAGGAAGGCCCCGAGGGCGAGCTCACCGACGGCGTAGGCGGATCCGATGGCCAGGCCCTCGCCGAGATTGTGCAGCCCGATACCTGCCGCGATCATGGCGGACAGTCGCAGCCCGGACGCTTCCGATCCCGTCTGCCGGGCGCGCAGGTACCGGTCGATGCCCATCAGTGCGAGGAAGGCGACCGCCGCGCCGAGGACGACGAGGGTGACGCCACCGAATGCCCCGCCGGAAGCCGCCGCCAGCTCGAACCCCTCGCCCGCTCCGTCGAAGGCGAGGAAGGCGAGCAGGCCGACAGTGAGAGCGAGCACGAACCGGACCGCGCGGGCTCCGGCCCGACGCAGCACCGGCAGCAACAGCATGCCCAGCAATACCGGGATGACGCCCACATAGATGCCCAGCAGCGCCATCGTGCCGAAGAACGCCGCCCCGGGTTCCGGGGTGGGTACCGCGGCGGGGATCTCGTGCTCGATGACAAGCCCGGTGTTGGTCAGCATCGAGACCAGATAGGGCTGACCGGTGATCCACGGGTAGTCGAAGGTGACCGTCTCGGACTGCAGCCGTCCGATCGGCTCCTCGGCCCCCTCGAGATTGACGTAGGCATCGTTGACGAACGCCTGCGCGATGGTCACCGGGTCGGGCCCGACATTGCGCAGCGTCAGGACGATCTGCCCGGGTTCGAGGACGGTTCTTTCGATCGCGATGTCCTCGATCGGGGGTCCGGCGCGGTCCGGCAGGCTCTGCCCGGCGAGCAGGGCCAGCGCCGCAAGGGCCACCGCGATGATCGCGACGACGCCCGCGCCGCGGATCCACGCACCCGACCGGGTCAGCTCCGTACGGTCGGCGCCGGTCTCATCCGGCCCCGGGCGTGGTGATGTATTCGTCACTCGGTCACCTCGAAGAATCCCATCCAGCCCAGATCGGCGAACTCGGTCTTGTGGGCGTGGAACATGTACTGACCCGGATGCGGGAAGCGCATCTCGCAGATCCCGCGCTGGCCCTGCCCCTGGATGATCGTGTCCGTGAACTCGGCCGGCTCGAGCCGCGTCCCGGTGGGGAAGTAGTCGAAGAAGTTGCCGTGCACGTGGAAGCTGTTGATCGGGTCGTACTCGAGGATGTTGACCAGGTAGATGCGCACCAGTTCACCGCGCTTCACCTGCACCGGCTCGTGCATGTAGTGGAACGGGATGCCGTTGACGGCGTAGAGCTGGTTGCCCTCGCCGTCGAAGGTGGTGTTGTAGCCGTGCATGACCATCACCATCTCGTCGGCGGGCGGACGTCCCTGCGCGGGATCGATGATGAAGGTGCCGTACATGCCGCGGGCGATGTGTTCGGCCAGCGGGCTGACGTGGCAGTGGTAGAGGTGCACCCCGAACGGCGTGGCGTCGAACTCGTAGGTGAAGGACGACCCGGGCTCGATGATTCCCCGGCCGACCCCGGGGATCCCGTCCATCTCAGCAGGGTGGATGCCGTGGAAGTGCATCGTGTGCGGGTGCTCGGACCCGTTGGTGAAGCGGACCCGGAGCCGCTCACCCTCCCGGCACCTCAGCGCCGGGCCCGGCACCCGGGAGTTGAAGGTCCACGCCGGGAAGTGCACACCCGGCGCGATCTCGATCTCCTCGTCGCTGGCGAAGATCTCCCACTCGCGCAGCGTGCGCCCGTCCGGCAACACCGAGGTCGTGCCGTAGTCGAAATCGCGCAGCATCGCGGTCGGGTTGAACCCGTTCGCTTCGTGGTCTACCTGTTGGCCGAGACGGAACGTGGCCCCACTCTCCCCGCCGCCGTGGCCTGCGGCCGCCGTGCCGTGTGCCTGCCCCTCGGCGGCCCCGGATCCGTGGCCACCGGGGTGCGGCGACGCCGACGCCTCCGACTGCTTGCCCGCGCCAAGCAGCAGCCCCGCCGAACCCGCCAGCGCCCCTCCGATCAGCAGCTGACGCCGCGACGGCGCACTCGCCGAGCCGCCCTCGATCGGGGCGACGGGCGTTGCGCGCGCAAAATTTCGCTTGATCACATTACAAAGTTTGACATACCGAACTTAAGTGTTCACCCCCTCCTCATCGCACACGGTCGGCGCATTCGATACAGACTGCCATGAATACAGATTGAGCTGTATTATCGCCGTATGGACACCCTGGTCAACAGCGACGCGCTATCGCGGTTCGGATACGCGCTGTCGGACTCGACGCGGTCGCAGATCCTCTTGAGCCTGCGCAACGGGCCCGGATACCCGTCCGATCTCGCCGACAAGATCGGTGTCTCGCGACAGATCCTGTCCAACCATCTCGCGTGCCTGCGCGGGTGCGGCCTCGTGATCGCGGTGCCGGAGGGCCGCCGTAGCCGGTACGAACTGGCGGATCCGCGGATCGCCAGGGCGCTCGAGGACCTGATCGGCCTCGTCCTCGCGGTCGATCCGTCGTACTGCCCCGATGCCGCGACCGAGGAGTGCTGCTGAATGGCGCCGAACCTCGGATTGCCCGCAGCGCGTCCGCGGCCAGGGGCGGCCGCACCCGACGAGGCGCGTAAGCAGGTCCTCTCACGCCGGATCCGGCTGTTCGTCGGCGCCACGATCAGCTACAACGTCATCGAGGCGGCGATCGCACTGGCCGAGGGAACCCGGGTCTCGTCGGCGGCGTTGATCGGGTTCGGCCTCGACTCGGTGATCGAGGTGTCCTCCGCGGCGGCGGTGGCATGGCAGTTCGCCGGCCGCGATCCCGCGGCCCGCGAGAAGGTCGCGCTCCGGATCATCGCCTTCTCCTTCTTCGCCCTGGCCCTCTACGTCAGCATCGACGCGCTCCGGTCCCTGTTCGGTCTCGGCGAGGCCCGCCACTCGACCGTGGGCATCGCGCTCGCCGCCGTCAGCCTGGCCGTCATGCCGGTCCTGTCCTGGGCGCAGCGGCGAGCCGGACGCGAGCTCGGGTCGCTCTCCGCGGTGGCGGACTCGAAGCAGACCCTGTTGTGCACCTATCTGTCGGCGGTGCTGTTGGTCGGACTCGCCCTCAACAGCCTGTTCGGGTGGTCCTGGGCCGACCCGATCGCGGCCCTCGCCATCGCCGTCATCGCGGTGAGGGAGGGAATCAACGCCTGGCGGGGCGATCCCTGCTGCCCGACCCCGACGGCCGGACGTCCGAGCGACGACCCGGGCGATCCCGACTGCGACTGCTGCGACTGACCACCGAGAGACCAGGAGACCCCGATGCGCGCCATCACCCCGCCCGCCCGAGCGCTGTACGACCACGAGATGACCGCGGGCCGGACCGCGCCGACCGTGCAGGAACGGTGGCGGCACCTCGAGCGCGCACACATCATTTCGCAGCCCTACCCCTGGTTGCACACCCGCAACCATGTCGCGATGCTCGCACTCGCGCTGACCCAGCGGGACAGGGGAGAGGCGCTCGGCCAGGTCATCCGGATCATCGTGGCCGCCCCTGGCTCACTGGCCGGGCGCTACCCGGAGGGGAACACCGGGCGCGCATCCGCGGGACTCACGACACCCATGCCCATCCCTGACGACCTGGCCGAGGTCATCTCGCGCACGTGAGCGACCTGCCGGCCCGGTTCCCCGAGCTGCCGACAGGGAATCCCCAGGTCGAGTACGCGGAGACCGTTACCTCGTTCGTCGCCTGACACCTCGACCCACACGGCCCTCGGGTGCCCTGCGTGGCACACCCGGACCGGCACCTGTGATGCGCATCACAGGCAATGCAGGCATGTACCCAGGTAGTCCGACCGTTGTCGGGTACCCGCGCCTGCGGGCACTGTGTCGTACACGGGGCGAAGATTTACGAAGGTGAGGTTTCCGCGATGTACCAACACCAACTGCTGCACCCGCGCGTGACGTGTCGGGTCGACGAGATCGGCCGGCGAGACGCCCGTGCCGGGAGTGGTGAGGTATCCGAGGAAGCCGCGCCCACCCGAGCTCCGTCGTCGGGATCGGGTTCGATCGTGTCGTGGATGGTGATCGAACCAGCGCAGGACGAGACGTACGCGGAACCGATGCCGACCACGATCGCAATCGTCGATCTCGACACCGGCGGGCGGATCTACGCCTCGATCGAGGGCGAGGTCCTGGTTCGGACGGGCCAACGGGTGCGCGTGCTGCTGCACCCGGCGATCCGGGGCGCAAGATTCCCCCTCCGCGGCGTGGTCGGCTCGATCGCCTGCGATTGCCGTCCGAAGAAGGCACCGACACACGAACCACCACCCCGACACCACCACACGCACAACGACCTCCTGGAGTGGCTCCTGCGGCACCGAGGCTGGACCACCTGGACGCGTACGACCGAGGTAGGGAGGTCGCGATGATGTGGAGCCCATGCGCATACGCGCGGCGTTGGCCCGAGTTGTGGGAGCCGTTGAGCGAAGCGGACCGGTGGGTGCTGTCGCAAACGCTGGCAGACGATCACGCCGAGAACGTGAGCCGCGAGGAGGTCGCGGATCTGGCTCGGTACCTGGCCGGAGACATCACGGCCGACGAGTACGAGCTGCGGGCAGCCTGGCGACAGGTCGGCGCGGACACTGTCACTGTGCAGCTCGATCACGGTGCGGTCGGCCCGCTCCGCCTCGACACCGTCGCCTGAGCCACCTTCCTCCCGGGTGCCGGACGCGAGTGGGGTGGGACGCCTGCGGTGCTAGGCAACTCCGACGCGACGTGCCACCATCGTGAGGTGACCAGCAGACCCGCCGAGCCACAGCGTCTTCGTGACCTCGCCCGACTACGCGGGGTCCGCGACCGGATGGACCGGGAGTACGCGCAGCCTCTGAACGTCGAGGCGCTCGCCCGCGACGCGCACATGTCGGCCGGGCATCTCAGCCGCCAGTTTCGGCTCGCGTACGGCGAGTCGCCGTATTCCTATCTGATGACGCGGCGCATCGAGCGCGCGATGGCGATGCTGCGTGTCGGCGACCTCAGCGTCACCGAGGTCTGCTTCGCGGTGGGCTGCTCGTCGCTGGGGACCTTCAGCACACGATTCACCGAATTGGTCGGTATGCCGCCGAGCGCCTACCGGGACCAGACGCGCCCCGAGGGGGAGATGCCGTCCTGTGTCGCGAAGCAGGTGACAAGACCGATCAGGAATCGAGAAGCGCAGGCGGTGTCACCCCAATTAGCGTGACTGCCATGGACATCAGAATTCACTCGGCCTTCCTCCCACACAACGACCGCGATGCCGCCCTGACCTTCTACCGCGACACCCTCGGCTTCGAGGTCCGCAAGGAGGTCGGCTACAACGGGATGTACTGGATCACCGTCGGCCACCCGGACCAGCCCGACACCTCCCTCGTCCTGCACCCGCCTGCCGCCGACCCCGGCGTGACCGACGACGAGCGTCGCATGATCACCGAGATGATGGCCAAGGGGACCTACGCGATCCTCACCCTGGCCACCCCCGACCTGGACGACACCTTCGCCAAGCTGGTGAGCAGCGGCGCGGACATCGTCCAGGAGCCGATCGATCAGCCGTACGGGATCCGCGACTGCGCCGTGCGGGACCCCGCAGGGAACCTTCTCCGAATCAACGAGGTGAACTGAGATGACAACCACGCAACAGGTCACCGTCTCGTCGGTGACCCTCGACGTCCCCGACACCGCGGCCGCGGAGGCGTTCTACACCGCTCTCGGGTCGGTTCCCGGATCGGTGTTCGCGCCTCGCAGACTCCGTCCACCGGGTTTCGCGGTTACACACTCTCCCTCGTGGTCTCCCAGCCGAACAACGTCGACGCGTACGTCGCCGCCGCGCTCGGCGGGGGCGCGACGCAACTGAAGCCGCCCAGCAAGAGCCTGTGGGGGTACGGCGCTGCGGTGCAGGCACCGGACGGCGCGATCTGGACGATCGCCAGCTCGTCGAAGAAGAACACCGGGCCGGCGACCCGCGAGTTCGACGAACTCGTGCTGCTGCTCGGAGTGGAGGACGTCAAGGCAACCAAGCAGTTCTACGTCGATCGCGGACTGGCGGTGGAGAAGAGCTTCGGTCGCAAGTACGTTCAGTTCGCGGGCTCGTCCAGCGGTGTCACGTTGGCGCTGAACGGGCGCCGGGCGTTGGCGAAGAACGCGGGCGTGTCCGCGGAGGGCACGGGGTCGCACGGGATCACGATCCGCTCGAACGCCGGACAGTTCACCGACCCGGACGGATTCGTGTGGGAGGCAGCTGCCGGATGACGGTGGTGTCGGGTAGACAGGAAAGCCGAACGCGACAGAGCCGGACGCGACAGAGGGAGACACGATGAGCATGGCCACGAGGACGGACGAGCAGTCGGATCTGCACCGGGCCGACAGCCACGATCTGATCCGCGTGACCGGCGCGCGGGAGAACAACCTCAAGGACATCAGCGTGGAGCTCCCGAAGCGGCGGCTGACGGTGTTCACCGGTGTCTCCGGCTCGGGCAAGAGTTCGCTGGTGTTCAGCACGATCGCCGCGGAGTCGCAGCGGATGATCAACGAGACCTACAGCTCCTTCGTGCAGGGCTTCATGCCGACCCTGGCGCGACCGGAGGTCGACGTCCTGGAAGGGCTCACGACCGCGATCATCGTCGACCAGGAACGGATGGGGTCGAACCCCCGGTCCACGGTCGGCACCGCCACCGATGCCAACGCGATGCTTCGCATCCTCTTCAGCCGACTCGGGCAGCCGCACATCGGCTCACCCCAGGCGTTCTCCTTCAACGTCGCCTCCGTCAGCGGCGCGGGCGCGGTCACCATGGAGAAGGGCGGACGGGAGGTGAAGGAGCGTCGCAGCTTCAGCATCACCGGCGGCATGTGTCTGCGCTGCGAGGGCCGGGGCAATGTCTCCGATTTCGACCTGACCGCGCTGTACGACGACAGCAAGTCGCTGAACGAGGGTGCGCTGACGATCCCCGGCTACAGCATGGACGGCTGGTACGGCCGCATCTACCGTGGCTGCGGCTTCTTCGACCCTGACAAGCCGATCTCGAAGTTCACGAAGAAGCAGGTGAACGACCTGCTGTACAAGGAGCCGACCAAGATCAAGGTCGACGGCGTCAATGTGACCTTCGAGGGCCTGATCCCGAAGATCCAGAAATCGTTCCTGTCCAAGGACCGCGAGGCGATGCAGCCGCACATCCGGGCGTTCGTCGACCGCGCGATCACCTTTCAGACCTGCCCCGACTGCGACGGCACCCGGCTCAGCGAGGGGGCGCGGTCCTCGAAGATCGAGGGCATCAACATCGCCGACGCCTGCTCGATGCAGATCAGCGACCTGGCCGACTGGGTCCGTGGTCTCGACGAACCGTCGGTGGCGCCGCTGCTGACGGCGCTGCGGCACCTGCTCGACTCGTTCGCGGATATCGGGCTCGGGTATCTCTCGCTGGACCGACCGGCAGGCACGCTGTCGGGCGGCGAGGCACAGCGCACCAAGATGATCCGCCACCTCGGCTCGTCACTCACCGACGTCACCTACGTGTTCGACGAGCCGACCATCGGCCTGCACCCGCACGACATCCAGCGGATGAACGCCCTGCTGCTGCAGCTGCGCGACAAGGGCAACACGGTGCTCGTCGTGGAGCACAAGCCGGAGACCATCGTGATCGCCGATCACGTCGTCGACCTCGGCCCCGGCGCAGGCACGGCAGGCGGCACCGTCTGCTTCGAGGGCTCCGTGGAGGGGCTACGGGGGAGTGACACCACGACCGGTCGCCACCTCGACGACCGGGCGGCGGTCAAGGAATCGGTACGTTCCTCGTCCGGTGCGCTCGAGATCCGCGGCGCGACGTCACACAACCTGCAGGGTGTGGACGTCGACATCCCGCTCGGGCTGCTCTGCGTGGTCACCGGCGTCGCGGGTTCCGGCAAGAGCTCACTGATCAACGGCTCCGTCTCCGGACGGGACGGCGTGGTCTCGATCGACCAGGGCGCGATCAAGGGCTCCCGGCGGAGCAACCCGGCGACCTACACCGGGCTGCTCGATCCGATCCGCAAGGCGTTCGCGAAGGCCAACGGCGTGAAGCCGGCGCTCTTCAGCTCCAATTCCGAGGGCGCCTGCCCCACCTGCAATGGCGCGGGCGTCATCTACACCGACCTGGGGGTCATGGCCACCGTCGAGTCGCCCTGCGAGGAGTGCGAGGGGAAGCGGTTCCAGGCGTCGGTGCTCGAGTACACGCTTGGCGGCCGGAACATCGCCGAAGTGCTCGCGATGCCGGTGGCCGAGGCGGAGGAGTTCTTCGGCGGCGGCGAGGCCAAGATTGCGGCCGCGCACAAGATCCTGCAACGGCTCGCCGACGTCGGGCTCGGTTACCTCAGCCTCGGCCAGCCGCTCACCACGCTGTCCGGCGGCGAGCGGCAGCGGCTCAAGCTGGCCACCGCCATGGCCGAGAAGGGTGACGTCTACATCCTCGACGAGCCGACGACCGGTCTGCATCTCGCCGACGTCGAGAACCTGCTCGGGCTGCTGGACCGCCTCGTCGACTCCGGCAAGTCGGTGATCGTGATCGAGCACCACCAGGCGGTGATGGCGCACGCCGACTGGATCATCGACCTCGGCCCCGGTGCGGGCCACGACGGCGGCCGGATCGTCTTCGAGGGCACCCCCGCCGACCTCGTCGCCGCGCACTCCACCCTCACCGGAGAGCACCTCGCGGCCTACGTCGGCGCCTGACCGGCAACCCTCGCCGACACCGCGCGCGACCGCTGGGACGCGCGCGGTGTCGGTTCGATTTCTGGGGCGGGACGTCCGGCTCGGTGCCCATGGTGAGGGCGATCCCGGCGATGTTCGCGGTCTTGGTAACCATGATCCGGTTGTGCAGGTAGTCCTTGACCGGTGCGCGGACGAGACGGCCGCGACGCCTCAGCGACGTTGTTGACGAATGTCAACAACGCACGGTGCCAGCGGTTACGCTCGCCGGGTGGACCACGAGGAGAACAGCTATCGATACTCGTTCATCACGCCCCTGTTGCCGGCCTCCGTGGAGAATCGGATCCGCGATGACCTCGGGGCCACGGTGACCGTTCACGGCCACCTCAATGTCGTCACCGTGATCGGCGCCGCATACCGGCGCGCCGTCGCCGGCATGAATCTCGCCGAAGCCCTTGCCGAGCGCGGTGTCGCCGCGGAACGAACGCAGCCCGACCTCGTCAATCGCCGGATGATCGCCGAGCGCGCCCGCTGCACCAGGCAGGCCGTCGCGCTCTGGGTGACAAGGCAACGGCACCAACACGATCCGTTCCCGCTGCCCGTCACCCTGGTACCGGGGGAGACCTGGGCGTGGGCGGAGGTCAATTCCTGGCTCGCCCGAAACGGGTACCCCCACGAGAGCGGGTGCACCATCCCGGGACTCGAGGACTACGCGCGGCTCGACTCGCACCTGCTGTCCCATCGCGACGAATACCGCGAGATCGCCGCGGCTGCGCGTCGGAATCGCGAGTAGGAGAGACCAGCCTTTTGTCACAGTGACGCAATACGGTGGCGTAGCCGGAGGTGAGGGCGCCGCCGCAGACTGTCACGACGGATTGCCGCAACGAGCGAGACCGGACGCCACACGGGGACGGGATCCGGGCCCGCCAAGGCCGAGATCGCTACCGGCGCCGTCGAATTCGCCCTCAGGGGTGAACTCACCTGGCCTCGCGACGAAGGAGCTACGCGCCTGCGTTGGAAGGAATCTGCGCCCGAGCGCTTCGTAGTACCCAGCGTGTCCGCATGGCGGGCTGGCTCCTGTTACCGATCACCGCGAGGAGATCGCCGAACTGCTGCTGGCCGGACGGGAGGCACCGACCGGCCCGAGCGCTGCAGACGACAACCGTCACATGCCGTTAGTCTGAACAGAAAGTTGGCGACACGCCGATCGCGAAGCGATGCTGCCCTCTACATGAGGTTGATAATGAAAGATTCATCATCGGATCTAGATCAAGGCGTCGAGTGGCCGCAGACCGCCGATCGCAGACCGGACGGTTCGTCTGATGCGTTCCCGCTGTCAGCGGTCCAGCGGAGTGTGTGGTTCGGTCAGCAACTGAACCCGACGGCGCCGATCTTCATTGCGCAGTACGTGGAACTGCACGGCGACATCGATCTCGAACTGTTGCGTTCGGCGGCGGTGACCGCGGCCCGTGAGTTCCAGTCGCCGTTCCTTCGCCTGGTGGACACCGGCGGGGAACCGCGCCAGATGGTCGACCACTCGATCGACACCTCGATCGCGTCGTTCGACTTCCGGCAGGAGAAGGACCCGCTCGGCGCGGCGCATGCGTGGATCGACGATGACTACGTCACCCCGATCCAACTGACCCGGGACCGGCTGGTGGAGATGACCATTCTCCAGGTCGCCGACAGGGACTACCTGTGGTACGCGCGAATCCATCACGTCGCGCTCGACGGCTACAGCGGCATGACCATGGTGAACCGCATCGCGGCCCTCTACACCGCCGCGTCCAAAGGCGTCGATCCGGATCCGAGCCGGGCTCTCGACCTGCGCACGCTCTATGAGCTGGATCAGAAGTACCGCTCGTCGAGCCGGTTCGAGGCCGACCGCGATTACTGGGCCGAGCACGTGCGGGGGATCGAGGCCGGCTCCACGCTCGCGCACCGGGACGGGCCGGCCGCGGCCCGTTGCCGGCTGGAGAGCGCCCAGTTGACCGACGCTGCGCTCGACCGGCTGAACTCGTCCGACACCCGGATCGGCGCGACGCCCGCGGCGCAGCTCATCGCGGCGTTCGCCTGCTACCTGTCGAGGATGACGGGGAGCCGCGACGTCCTGGTGAACGTGCCGGTGTCCGCACGCACAACCGCACCGCTGCAGCATTCCGGTGGCATGCTCGTCAACGTCGCGCCGCTCCGGATCACGGTCGACCCCGACGACACCGTCGCCGACCTCGTCCGGCGGGTACAGCTGGAACTCATGGGCGCTCTGCGCCACCAGCGGTGCAGTCTCGAGGACATCCGGCGCGACGCCGGGCTGACCGGTGTGCGGCAGGAACTGTCAGGGCCGATGGTCAACGTGATGCTCTTCCGCCAGGAGATCACCCTCGGGCCGATCGTCGGCGAATACCACATCGTGACCTCCGGACCCGTGCAGGACCTGCTGGTCAACATCTACCAGAGCGGCACGCCTGCCCGGGCGCTCGTCGACTTCCGGGGCAATCCCAACCGATATGGCGAGGAGGAGTTGCGCACCCACCACCGGCGCTTCATCGGACTCGTGGAGGCCCTGCTCGCCGCCGAGCCGACCACCGTGCTGGCGGACCTCCATGCCGAGTCGGCCCGGATCGGGGCGCGCATGCTGCGCGAGAGTTCCGAGCTGGCATTCTGGAAGCAGGAGCTGGCCGGGCAGCCGGAGTCCGCGGTGTTGCCGCGCGCCGGCCCGGCGCCGCCAGTCGGGACCGGACGGGGCTCGGTCACGCGCACGCTCGACCGCGACCTGCACGCCGCGGCCGCAGAGCTCGCCCACGGCCTCGGCATCGGGCCGTTGACGATGCTGCACACCGCACTGGCCGCGGTCCTGAGCAGGCTCACCGACACCGACGACATCGTCATCGCCGCTCCGGTGCCGAGCTGGCCCGACCTGTCGCCGGGGGCGAACCCGGATCGGGGCGCACCCACTGCCGTCCCCAACACCGTGGCCCTGCGCACTCCGATCGACCCGTCGGCACGCTTCCCCGACCTCGCGCGCGAGACCGGCGAGTGCGAGCGCCGCGCCTTCGCCCACCCGGAGACCCCGTTCGAACGGGTCATCGAGACGCTCGGCGGCCCCCGTCCGCGCGTGACGCTCGACGTCCACACCGCCGACACCGCGGCGACCGCGCAGGAGACCACCGAGCTCACTGTCGAACTCGCCGAGCACTTCACCGCACACGGCACGCCCGCCGGTATCGACGCGCGACTGACCTACGACAACACCGCCCTGGACGAGCACACCGTCACCGCCCTCATCGATCGGTTCGAGCGGCTGCTCGCAGGAGTCACCGCGGATCCCGACCGGCCGGTGGGGGACGTGCCCATCCTGACCGCCGCGGAGACCGAGGGGCTGACCCCGGTAGCGGGTCCGCCCGACGTCGCCCCGCGGACACTTGCCCGGATCCTCGCCGACGCGGTGGCCGCCGATCCGGACCACGAGGCGATCGTCGCCGATGGGCGCAGGCTTTCCTACCGTGAACTCGACGAACTCGCCGACAGGCTGTCGAGGCGTCTGCTCGATCACGGTCTCGGTCCGGATTCCGTTGTGGCCCTGGCGATCACGCGGTCAGTCGAGTCGGTGACCGCGGTCTGGGCGGTGGCACGCATCGGGGCCGCGTTCCTGCCCGTCGACCCGAACTACCCAGTGGACCGGATCGAGCACATGCTCTCCGACTCCGGCGCCGCGCTCGGCCTGACCGTCCGGGCGCACAGCGGCCAGCTGCCCGAGGCCATCACGTGGTTGGTCCTCGACGACCCGATCGAGGCCCCCGGCCCCATGGCCTCCGTCGCCGCGGCGACCCGTCCGGTCCACCTCGACGACGCGGCCTACCTGATCTACACCTCCGGATCGACGGGCCTGCCCAAGGGAGTGTTGGTGACCCATCGCGGGCTGGCGAACCTCGCTGCGGAGGAACGCGAACGGTTCGCGATCACCGCGGACTCCCGCACCCTGTCCTTCTCCTCGCCCAGCTTCGACGCGTCCGTGCTCGAACTGCTGATGGCGGTGGGGTCCGGCGCGACGATGGTCGTGGCCCCGCCGGACGTGTACGGAGGCGTGGAACTGGCGGGCGTCCTACGCCGTGAGCGGGTCACGCACGCGTTCGTCACCCCCGCAGCGCTGGCGTCCGTCGACCCCGCCGGGCTCGATCATCTCGAGTGCGTGGTCACCGGTGGTGACGTGTGCCCGCCCGCGCTGGTCCGGCAGTGGGCTACACCGACATCCCAGAGCTCCCGCGGACCAGGCCGGCGGATGTTCAACGCGTACGGCCCCACGGAGGCCACCGTGGTCGCCGGGATCAGCGCCGCATTACGGCCCGGTGCCCCGGTCACGGTCGGCGGACCGTCTCGCGGGTGCGGCGAATTGGTTCTTGACCGGCGGCTGCGGCCGGTGCCGGTGGGCGCGGTGGGTGAGCTGTACGTGACGGGCGACGGGCTGGCCCGCGGCTACCGGCACCGGCCGGGGCAGACCGCGGAACGCTTCGTGGCGGACCCGTACAGCGCCGGCGGCGGACGGATGTACCGGACCGGCGACCTGGTGCGGTGGATTGTTCGAACGCGCGACGGGAGGCCGAACGCGGCAGCGCTCGAACTCGAGTTCCTCGGCCGCAGCGACTTCCAGATCAAGATCCGCGGCTTCCGGATCGAGCTCGGCGAGATCGACAGTGTGCTCCTGGCTCATCCGAGTGTCGCGTTCGCGGCGACCACCGGGCACACCCGTCCCTCAGGCGACGTCGTGCTGGTCGGCTACGTGCTGCCCCTGGCCGACGCCCAGGTCGACGAGGCCGAGCTCCTCGCCCATGCCGCCGCGTCGCTGCCCGCGCACATGGTGCCCGCGACGATCGTCGTCCTCGACCGCGTGCCGCTGACCCCGGCGGGCAAGCTGGACAGGAATGCGTTGCCTGAACCTCGCTTGCGCGGGACCACCGCCGAGTACCGGGCGCCACACACCCCGACGGAGAATACGGTCGCCGCGGTGTTCGCGGACCTGCTCGGGCAGGCCCGGGTCGGTGCCGACGACAGCTTCTTCGACCTGGGCGGCGACTCCCTGGTCGCCACGAGAGTGATCGGACGGGTGAATGCGGCGCTGCCGGTGCGGCTGAGCGTGCGGGACCTGTTCGCGGAACCGACCGTTTCGGGACTGGCGCACCACGTCGACCGGATCCTCGAGAACGCCGATCCCGGTCGGCCGGCGCGAGACCGGCCCGCGCTCGTTGCGCGGGATCGCCCGGACCGGCTCCCGTTGTCCCCTGCGCAGCAGCGGATGTGGCTGGTGAACCAGTTCGACATCGCGTCGCCTGCGTACAACATCCCGTTCGCCGTGACGTTCACGGGCGAGATCGACCGTGCGGCACTGCAGACCGCGTTGGGTGACGTGATCGACAGGCACGAGGCACTGCGGACGGTGTTCCCGGCCGATGCGCGGGGCCCTACCAGGTGATCCTGCCGGCTCCGGACGCGGCGGTGGACCTGACACCCGTCGTCGTGGACCAGGAGCGGGTGGTGGAGTCGGTCGCGGCGACGGCCGCCTCCGGTTTCGATGTCCGCGAGCAGATTCCGCTGAGGATCGTGCTGCTGCGGACCGGGTCGCGTCGACACGTCCTTGCCGTGGTGCTGCACCACATATCGGCGGACGGGCAGTCCGTCGAGCTGCTGGCCCGAGACGTGGCGGCGGCGTACGCCGCGCGGGCGGCCGGACGCGCGCCCGAGTGGGATCCACTGCCGCTGCAGTACGCCGACTACGCCCTGTGGCAGCGCGAACTGCTCGGGGCGGAGGACGATCCGCAGTCGCTCGCCGCCCAGCAACTCGCCTACTGGAGTGACCGGCTGGCCGACCTTCCTGCGACGATCTCGCTGCCGCACGACCGTCCCCGGTCGCCGCGCACGACCGTGTCCGGCGGCAGGATCGAGTTCGATGTCGAGGCCGGGATCCACCGTGGCCTGGTCCGGATCGCTCGCGAGCACGGCTGCACGCTGTTCATGGTCCTACACGCCGCGCTCGCAGTTCTGCTCGCCCGGCTCGGTGCCGGGCCCGACGTCGCCGTGGGCACACCGGTCGCCGGCCGCGGCGAACCCGAACTCGACGACCTGGTCGGCATGTTCGTCAACACCCTCGTCCTGCGCAGCACGGTCCGGCCCGAGACCACCTTCACCGACCTGCTCGCACAGGTGCGCGAGACCGACCTGGGAGCGTTCGCCAACGCCGATCTGCCATTCGAGCGTCTGGTCGACGAGTTCACCTCGGACCGGTCACCCATACACGCGCCGCTGGTGCAGGTGCTGCTCGAGTTCCAGCACGGCGAGCCCACGACGGTGGCCATGCCTGGACTGTCCGCGGAGGCGGCCGAGGTGGACACGGGTGTCGCCAAGTTCGACCTGCAGCTGGGAGTGCGGGAACGATTCGACGACTCTGGTCGCGCCGCCGGACTGTCTGCGGCCCTGCGGTTCGCGACCGACCTGTTCGACCGCACCACGGTCGCCGGGATCTGCGACCGCCTGGTGCGGATCCTGGCCGCAGCGGCCGCCGATCCGACCGCGGTGGTGGGCGACATCGAGATCACCGACGAGCAGGAGAGGTCACTCGCCGCGCGGGGGCGGCCGGGGCGTGCGGTGCCGCCGACCACTCTGCCGGAGCTGTTCACGAGCGCCGCGGCACGCAGTCCTGGCGCATGCGCAGTCGTCGCAGGCACCGCCCGCATCCGGTATTCGGACCTGGCGGCGCGTGCGAACCGGTTGGCCCGCTTGCTGATCGGCCACGGAGTGGGGCCGGCGTCACTGGTGGCGGTCGCGGTGACGCGTTCGGACGACCTACCGGTCGCTCTCCTCGCGGTCCTCACCGCCGGCGCCGCATACGTCCCCGTGGACGTCGACTATCCGGAGGACCGCATCGCCTACGTGCTCGCCGACGCCGCACCGGTGTGTGTCCTGGTCGACGGCGGCGCGAGCGGTTCGGCTCTGCGTCGCACCGGCATTCCGGTTGTCGACCTCGGCGATCCAGGGGTGGCGACCGCGATCGGCACGCTGTCGCCGGCACCGGTGACCGATGCCGACCGGACCGCGCCGTTGTACCCGGACTCGCTCGCCTACGTGATCTACACGTCCGGGTCGACCGGTCGGCCGAAGGGAGTGGCGGTCTCGCACCGCAGCGTGACCACGCTGTTCGCCAATGCGGCGGAGTTGTTCCGATTCGACGGCGACGACGTGTGGACGATGTTCCATTCACACGCCTTCGATTTCGCCGTGTGGGAGTTGTGGGGTGCGCTGATCCACGGCGGCACGGCGGTGCTGGTCGACCACGCCACGGCCCGCGCGCCACACGAGCTGCTGCAGCTGTTACAGGACGAGGCGGTCACGGTCCTGTGCCAGACCCCGAGCGCCTTCTACCAGTTGGCCGACGCCGAGCGGACCCGCACCGACGCCGGGGACGCCGCGGTGCTGCGCCTGCGGTATGTGATCTTCGGCGGGGAGGCGCTGGATCCGGGGCGGCTCACCGAATGGTTCTCTCGCCGTGGCGACTCGGCACCGCAGTTGGTGAACATGTACGGGATCACCGAGACGTGCGTGCACGTGACCCACGGCCCGTTGTCCGGGGCGCCGGGCGCGAGTCGTCGAGGGTCGATCGGCAGCGCGCTGCCGGGGCTGCGGGTGCGCGTGCTCGACGAGCGGCTCCACGTGGTCCCGCCTGGTGTGGTGGGCGAGCTGTACGTGTCCGGCCCTCAGCTGGCGCGGGGTTATCCGCGTCTCGCGGGGAGACCGCGGCGCGATTCGTCGCCGACCCTTCCGGGGCAGGCACCCGGATGTACCGCACCGGCGATCTGGGCCGGTGGCGGGTGGACGGCACGCTCGAGTACGCCGGCCGCAGGGACCACCAGGTGCAGGTGCGCGGCTACCGGGTGGAGCTGGGAGAGGTGGAGGCCGCGATCGCGGCTGTGTCGGGGGTGGCGTCCGCGGTGGTGGTCGCGGACGAGGGACCCGTCGGGATCCGGCTGGTGGGGTACGCGGTGCCCGACGGCGGTGCGGTCCTCGATCCGGACGAGGTGAGGGCGTCTGTCGCCCAGTTCCTTCCGGGCTACATGGTGCCGTCGACGGTACTGATCCTGGACCGTCTTCCGGTCACCGCGCACGGCAAGCTCGACCGCGGGAGCCTGCCGGTCCCCGGTGCCACCGAGGGCTCCTACGTCGCGCCGCGCAACCCGGTCGAGGAGATCGTGGCGGGGGTGATGACCGACCTGCTCGGCGTCGACCGTGTGGGTGCCGCCGACGGATTCTTCGTCCTCGGTGGCAATTCGCTGGTGTCGGCGCAGTTGGTGGCCCGGATCAACGACGCGACCGGCGCCGCGCTCGGCATCCGGGACGTCTTCGACGGCCCCACGGTCGCCGAGCTCGCCAGGAGGGTCGGCGGGGAGGGCAGCGGGGTGCGCCGATCGCCGCTGATCCCGCAGGCCCGGCCCGCCCGGATCCCGTTGTCCCCTGCGCAGCTGCGGATGTGGTTCGTCAACCAGTACGATCCGCAGTCCCCGGCCTACAACATCTCGTTCTCGCTGCGATTGTCGGGTCACCTCGACGTCTCGGCGCTGCGGGCCGCGCTCGGCGACGTCATCGCCCGACACGAATCCTTGCGCACGGTCTACCCGCTCACCGACGACGGGCCGTGCCAGGAGATCCTGCCCGCCGAGTTGGCCGAGCCCGGACTCGAGGTCGTCCGGGTACGTGATGCGGACGACCTGCACGCCCGGATGTGGGCGGCGACGGCACGGGGCTTCGACGTCGCGGACCAGATTCCGCTGCGGGCGATCCTGTTCCGGGCCGACGAGACGAACCACGTGCTCACCGTGGTGCTGCACCACATTCTCGCGGACGGCTTCTCGCTGAACCCGCTGGCGCGGGACGTGGCAGCCGCGTATGCCGCGCGGCTGTGTCGCGGTGCACCGCAGTGGCCGCCGTTGACCGCGCAGTACGCGGACTACTCACTGTGGCAGCGCGAATGGCTGGGCAGTGAGGACGACGCGTCGTCCCCGCTCGCCCGTCAGCTCGACTACTGGACCACCACGCTGTCGGGCCTGGACGAGGTACTGGATCTGCCGAGCGACAGGCCACGGCCTGCGGTCCGCTCGCAGTCCGGTGGGCGGGTCGCGTTCACAGTCGACGAGCGCCTGCACCGGAGCCTGATCGCGCTCGCCCATCGGCACGATGCGAGCGTGTTCATGGTGGTGCATGCGGCGCTAGCCACCCTGCTGTCCCGGCTTGCCTGCACCGACGACATCGCGATCGGCACCCCGATCGCCGGGCGCGGGGCCGCGGCTCTCGACGACATGGTCGGGATGTTCGTCGGCACCCTCGTGCTGCGGTGCGATGTCGGCGGGGCGTGCTCGTTCGGTGAACTGCTTCGCCGGGTCCGGGAGACCGACCTCGGCGCATTCACGCACGCGGACATCCCGTTCGAACGGATTGTGGAGGCGCTGGATCCGCCCCGCTCGCACGCCCATACGCCGTTGTTCCAGGTGATGCTCGAGTTCAGGACCATCGCGCGGCCGGATCTCGCGCTGCCGGACCTGCGAGTGGAGGCGCTCGACTCCGGCGACGTGGCCGCCAACTTCGACCTGCAGCTCACCGTGGCGGAGGAGTTCGACGCCACGGGCGGCGCAGCCGGGATGGCCGCCGGTCTGGTGTTCGCCACCGACATGTTCGACGAGGCCACCGCGCGGACCTTCGCCGACAGATTCGTGCGGATCCTGGAGGCTGTGGCCCAGTCCCCGGACATGCCGGTGGCGGACATCGAGATCCTCGACGGTGCGGAGCGCGCCGCGCTCACGGCGGTGCGGGGTGCGCCGGGGGCACCGCCGCGCACGCTGGCCGCTGTGCTCGCGGCCGGGGCGGCGATCGATCCGCGATCGCCTGCAATCCGGTTCGACGGCAACGAGATCTCGTACCTCGACCTCGACCGCGTGTCGACCGGGCTCGCCCGCAGGCTGATCGACGTGGGTGTCGGACCCGGTTCTGTTGTGGCGCTCGGCATGCCCCGCAGCGTCGAGTACATCATCGGTCTGTGGGCCGTCGCGAAGACCGGGGCCGCCTTCGTCCCGATCGACCCGGCGCACCCGGCGGATCGGATCGCCTTCATGCTCGACGATTCGGGTGCGGTCCTGGGGCTAACCGTCGCGCAGTCCCGGGACGCCCTCCCCGACGCGCTGCGATGGTGGACGCTCGACGCCGACCGTCTCATGCGCGACCACACCGCCGTCTCGCCGATCCGTGACACCGACCGGACCACCCGGCTGCGGCTCGACCAGGCCGCCTACCTGATCTACACCTCCGGCTCGACGGGAATCCCGAAGGGCGTCACGGTTTCTCACCGCGGTCTCGCGGCGTTCGCCGACCACGTGCACAAGCGCTGCCGGACGACGCCACGCTCCCGGGCACTACACTTCACGTCGCCCAGCTTCGACGCCTCGATCCTCGACTTCATCCTCGCCTTCGGTGCCGGGGGACCCTGGTGATCGCGCCGCCCACCGTGTACGGCGGTGACGAGCTGAGAGAGCTGCTCGCGGCCGAACGCGTGACCCACTGCTTCCTCACCCCGACGGCGCTCGCCGCGATGGACCCGGCCGGACTCGACGACCTGGTGTGCGTGGTGTCGGGCGGCGAAGCCTGCCCGCCCGACCTGGTGGCCCGCTGGGCCCCCGGACGGCGGATGCACAACGGGTATGGTCCGACGGAGGCGACCATCGCGGCGAGCATCAGCGATCCGCTGACCCCGGGCGAGCCCATCACGTTGGGACACCCGGCACCGGGATTCCGTGTGCGAGTGCTCGATCGCAGGCTGCAGCCGGTGCCGGTCGGGGTGCTCGGCGAGCTGTACCTTGCGGGCCCGGCGTTGGCCCGCGGCTACCACCGGCGTCCTGGGCTGACGGCCGGCCGGTTCGTCGCCGAATCCGGCGGCGAGCGGATGTACCGCACGGGGGATCTCGTGCGGTGGACCGCCGACGGTCAGCTGGTCTCCCTGGGTCGCGGCGATCGGCAGGTCAAGGTGCGCGGCAATCGCATCGAGCTCGGTGAGGTCGAATCGTGCCTGACGGCAGCCGGATCCGTCGGTCAGGCGGTGGCCGACGTGCGCGCGGTCGGGCCAAGGGGAGACCTGCTGATCGCGTACGTGGTGGCAGCCGCAGGGGCGGCGGTGGACACGGCGCGTCTGCACGAGGCCCTCGCGGCACGGCTGCCCGCGTACATGGTTCCCGCGCACATCGTGGTGCTGTCCGAGATGCCGATGACCGTGCACGGCAAGCGCGACCGGGCAGCACTGCCGACTCCCGATCTCGGGGCGGAGGTGTCGGTGGGCCGGGCACCGTCCGGCGCAGCCGAGGAGAACCTGGGCCTGCTGTTCGCCGAGGTTCTCGGCCTGGACACGGTCGGGATGGAGGACTCGTTCTTCGCCCTTGGCGGCGACAGCATCATGTCGATCCAGCTGGTCGCGCGGGCGAAGGCGGCGGGGCTGTCCCTCACGCCGCGTGACGTGTTCGATCACCCGACGGTCGCCGGACTCGCCGCGGTGGCGGACTCGCGCGTCGCAACCCGGCCCGCGACACTCGAGGAGTTGCCCGGCGGCGGCGTCGGGGATGTGCCGCTCACCCCGATCCTCGCGTGGATACTCCGCCGCAGTGCCGGCCGAATCGACAGGTTCTCCCAGTCGGTGCTGTTGGCGCTGCCCCACGGAGTCGACCGGGTCACGCTCGAGGTCGCGGTGCAGGCCGTGTTGGACGCACACGACATGCTCCGGGCCCGGCTCGAACGTGACAGTGGTACCGAGAGTGGCTGGCGCATGACGGTGCCCGACGCCGCCAGCGTCACGGGCCGGGACGTGCTGACGCGCGTCGAGGTGGATTCGGTGGACGACGCGGCGTTCGACGTCCGCGCCGCCGCGGAGGCGGATGCCGCGGCCGACCGCCTGGATCCGGCCGCAGGCACGATGGTGCAGCTCGTGTGGTTCGACGGTCCGTCCGGCACCGGACGGCTGCTGCTGGTCGTCCACCACGCCGTCGTCGACGGCGTGTCGTGGCGCGTGCTGGTGCCGGACCTGGCGTCGGCATGGGCGCAGGCGTCGGAGGGGCGGGTGCCCGAGTTGGCGCCGGTGGGCACGTCGATGCGCCGGTGGGCGCACGCTCTGGAAGATGTTGCCCCGCAGCGGGTCGGCGAACGGCCGATGTGGGAGCGAATCCTGGGCGGCGACGACCCGGCGATCGGATCGCGACCGCTGGATTCCGCGCGCGACGTCATGGCCACGAGCGAGGTGCTGACCAGCGAGGCGTCCCCCGAGGTCACCGAGGCCGTGCTCGCCGCGCTGCCTGCGTCGCTCCGCGCCGACGTGCTCGACGGGCTGCTGACTGCCCTCGCGATGGCGGTGGTCCGCTGGCGCGCCGAGCGAGGCGTCGAACGGTCGGACGTCCTTGTCGGCGTCGAGGGGCACGGGCGGGAGGAGGCGGCCGTGCCCGGTGCGGACCTGACCCGCACGGTCGGCTGGTTCACGACGCTCTCGCCGGTGCGCCCGGATCTGTCGTCGATCGACCTCGGCGAGGCGTTCACCGGGGGAGCGGCGGCCGGAGCTGCGGTCAAGCTCGTGAAGGAAGAGCTGCGGGCGATCCCGGATCGGGGGATCGGCTACGGACTGCTCCGTGGGCTTGCCGGGGAGTCGGGGGCGCGGGTCCGCGGGTGGCGCGAGCCCCAGATCGTCTTCAACTACCTGGGCCGGATAGCCGGCACCGCCGGCGTGGGCCGGATCACGGCGGGGGCAGGCGGCGATCCGCAGGCGTGGCTGCCCACCCCGCGTTACGGGCTCGGCAGCGCCCACGACCCACAGATGCCCGTGACGGCCGTCGTCGACATCGCGGCCGGGTTCGTGCCGCGGCCGGGAGGCGCTGTCCTGCAGTCGTCCTGGACCTTCCCGACCGGGGTTCTCGATGCCGCGGATGTGCACCGGCTCGCGGACCTGTGGCACCGGGCGCTGGGTGCGCTCGCCGCCTACGCCAACACCGAAGGCGCGGGCGGGCTCACCCCATCGGACGTCGATCTCGTCCCGCTCGACCAGGCGGCGATCGACGCCCTCGAGGCACGGCGACCCGGGCTGACGGACGTGTGGCCGCTGACCCCGCTGCAGTCGGGACTGCTGTTCCACGCCCGTCTCGCGGAGCGATCGGTCGACGCGTACATCGTCCAGCTCGTCGTCGGGCTGCACGGCCGGCCGTCGCCGGAGCGGATGCGCCGGGCCGCGCGGACTCTGCTCGATCGCCACCCGAACCTGCGGGTGTGCTTCGTCGAAGACGACGCGGGCGAGGTCCACCAGGTCGTCGAGGGTCGTGTTTCGTTGCCGTGGAGTGAGATCGACCTGTCCGGCCTGGACGGCTCGGCGGGCCGGGAACGCTGGCGGGAGCTGCTCGCGGTGGATCGATCGACGCCGTTCGTAATGGACCGCGCACCGCTGCTGCGCTTCACACTGGTCCGGACGGGAGCGGAGGAGCACCGGCTGCTGCTCACCCACCACCACATCCTGCTGGACGGCTGGTCGACGCCGCTGCTGCTCGAGGAGTTGCTCGCCCTGTACGCCGCCGACCGGGAGCCGACGTCGGCACCGGCGGGCGACTACCGCGACTACCTGACGTGGCTGACCGCGCAGGACCACGCGTCCGGTGTCGCGGAGTGGCGCCGGGCCCTCGCCGGCGCCGACGGGCCGACGCTGCTGGTACCCGGGGACGGGTCTGTGCTCGATCCGCAGGCTCCGCTCGACCCTGTGCTCGCTCCGCAGGCTCCGCTCGACGCAGTCGTGACACTGGCCGAACCGGGGGAGGCGACGCTGACCTTGCCCGCCGAGGAGACCGCGGCTCTGGTGGCGGTGGCCAGGGAGCACGGGGTCACGGTCAACACCGTCGTACAGGTCGCCTGGGCGCTGGTGCTCGGTGCACTGACCGGCCGCACCGATGTGGTGTTCGGTGCGACGGTGTCGGGCCGTCCCCCGCAGGTGCCCGGGATCGAGGCGATGATCGGACTGTTCATCAACACCGTGCCGGTCCGGATCGCGTTCGATCCCGCGAAAGCGTCGGCGAGTTGCTCAGTCGTGTGCAGTCGGAGCAGGCGGAGATGCTCGACCACCACCACATCGGGCTCGCCGAGATCCAACGGGAGGCGGGTCCGGCGGCGACGTTCGACACCCTGACGGTCTTCGAGTCGTACCCTGTCGACCGCTCGGCACTCACGCGCGCCACCGACATCGCCGGCCTACGGGTGGTGGGTGTCGAGGGTGTCGACGCCACCCACTACCCACTCACCGTGCTGGCGCGCGTGGACGACCGCTTACGGCTTCAGCTGAAGTACCGGCCGGACCGGCTCGACCCGGCCGTGGTGGACTCGATCGCCGACCAGCTGCGGCGCGCGCTCGCGACCGTCACGCAGGATAGGGCGCGCCCCATCGCCCGGGTCGACCTGCTGTCCGAGCACGAGGAGGCCGCGCCCATTCGGGGCGGCCCGGCGAACCCGCCACGCCTGCTGCCGGAGATCCTCGTCGCCGGAGCCGCGATCGAGCCCGACGGCGTCGCGGTGGACTCGGAGGACGCTCGGCTGTCCTACCGGGAGCTCGACGAGGAGTCGAATCGGTTGGCGCGGTATCTGATCGGTGCGGGGGCACGGCCGGGCGTGGCGGTGGTGATCGCCCTGCCGCGTTCGGTGCGGTCGGTGACGGCCGTATGGGCGGTCGCAAAGACCGGTGCGGCGTTCGTACCGGTGGATCCGACCTACCCGCGTGCCCGCGTCCAGCACATGCTCACCGACTCGGACGCCGCCGTCGGACTGGCGCTCGTCTCCGATCGCGGCAATCTGCCGGACTCCGTGCATTGGCTCGTACTCGATGATCCGGGGTGCGCGGCGGACCTCGCCGCACTTCCTGCGGATTCCATCGCCGAGGCAGAGCGGCTGGCCACCCTGCGCGTCGACGACGCGGCGTACCTGCTCTACACGTCGGGATCGACGGGCCTGCCAAAAGGCGTGAGCGTCACCCACCGCGGCCTGTCGAGCCTGCTCGCCGCGCAGCGGGACCGCTATGTCGTTCCGGCGACGGCGCGCTGCCTGCACGTGTGCTCACCGAGTTTCGACGTCTCGGTGCTCGAGCTGCTGCAGGCCGCCACTGCGGGCGCGTGCCTGGTGATCGCGCCGCCGCACGTGTACGGCGGTGCCGATCTGGGCCGACTCCTGCGCCGCGAGCGGATAACCCACGTCTGCATCACACCTGCCGCGCTCGCCACCGTCGATCCCGATCGTCTCGATGCCCTCGACGTGCTGGTGGTCGCGGGCGACGCCGTCGGTCCAGAACTGGTGGCCGACTGGGCACGGGGACGAACGATGCTCAACGGATACGGGCCGACCGAGTCGACCGTCCTGACGACGATCAGTGCGCCCCTGGTGCCCGGGGCGAAGGTGACGATCGGGGGCCCCGTGCGCGGCACCGACGTGTTCGTCCTCGACGGCTTCCTGCGTCCGGTCCCGGCCGGCGTGCCAGGAGAGCTGTACCTCGCGGGAGCGGGGCTGGCCCGCGGATACCATCGCCGGGCCGCGTTGACCGCGGCGCGATTCGTGCCCGCCCCCGGCGGCGCGCCCGGCGACCGCATGTACCGCACCGGTGACGTCGTCCGGTGGTGGCCGGACGGCACGCTCGACTACTTGGGCCGCAGCGACTTCCAGGTGAAGGTGCGGGGACTGCGCATCGAGCTCGGGGAGATCGACGCGGTCTTCGCCGCACACCCGGCGGTCGGGTTCGCCGTCACGGTCGCGCGGCCACGGGAAGCAGGCGACCCGATGTTGGTGACGTATGTCATGCCGAACTCCGCGGCCGGCGTCGACGTCGCCGCCCTGACAGACCACGCGCTCCGGATCCTGCCGGTGCACATGGTGCCGACCACGGTGATGGTGCTCGACGCGATACCGCTGACCCCGGTCGGAAAGCTGGACCGCGCCGCGCTGCCCGAACCGGACTTCGACTCCCTGACACCGCGATTCCGGGTCCCGGGAAACTCCACCGAGGCCGGTCTGGTCACCGTGTTCGCCGAGGTGACCGGCGTCGACCGGGTGGGAGCCGACGACGACTTCTTCACGCTGGGTGGCAACTCCCTCAGTGCGACGCGGGCCGTGGCCCGCATCAACCGCGCGTGCGGCAGCAGGATCGGGGTGCGTGATCTGTTCGAGTGCCGGACCGCCGCGGCGCTCGCGCCCCGGTGTGTGCGCGTCACCGCGCCGCACGGGGACGAGTTGCGCACGGGCACCCGGCCCACCCGCATCCCGCTGTCATCGGCCCAGGAACGCATGTGGTTCATCAACCAGTTCGATCCGGCGTCGGCCGCGTACAACGTGCCGATGGTGTTGCGGCTCTCGGGCAGCCTCGACGCTCCTGCCCTGCGGCGCGCGCTGGTCGACGTGGTTGAGCGTCAGGAATCGCTGCGGACAGTGTTCCCATCGCCGGCCGCAGGCCCGTCCCAGCCTGCCGCAGGCCCGTCCCAGGTGACGGTGCCCGCGCCCGGTGTTGTCGGCGACCTGACGCCGGAACAGGTTGCCGAGGACCGGGTACCCGCCCGCGTCGCCGAGATCGTGCATGAGGGATTCGATGTGGCTCAGGAGGTTCCGGTACGGCTGCGGCTGCTGCGCATCGCGGCGGACGACCACCTCCTCGTACTGGTGGTCCATCACATCGTGGCCGACGGATTCTCGATCGGCCCCCTGGCGCGGGACGTCGCGACGGCGTACGCGGCGCGGGTCAGCGGCGGTGCACCGAATTGGGCGCCGCTGCCGGTCCAGTTCGCGGACTTCGCCGTGTGGCAGCACTCGATGCTTGGCTCCAGGGACGACCAGGACTCCCGCGTCGCCCGCGAACTCGCCTGGTGGGAGGGCCGACTGGCGGGGGCGCCGCCGGTGACCGGGTTGCCGCTCGACCGCCCGCGCGAGGTCCGGCGCTCGACGCGCGGTGGCCGGGCGGCACTCTCGGTGGATCCCGGCGTGCACCGTGGGCTCGTCGAACTCGCCCGCAGGCACGATTCGACGGTGTTCATGGTGGTGCACGCCGCGCTCGCGGTGCTGCTGTCCCGCGTGGGAGCAGGCTGTGACGTCGTGGTCGGAACCCCGGTCGCCGGGCGCGGCGAGGCCGAGCTGGACGATGTGGTCGGCATGTTCGTGAACACCCTTGTGCTACGCACCGCGGTCGAACCGGCGGACTCCTTCGCCACGGTGCTCTCCGGGACGCGGGACGCGGACCTGGACGCCTTCGCACACGCCGACGTGCCGTTCGAGCAGCTCGTGGAACGGTCGGCGTCGGCGCGATCCACCTCGCACACCCCGCTGTTCCAGGTGATGCTCGAGTTCCGCAACGTCGAGCATCCCCACGTCCGGCTGCCGGGACTGACGGCCGAGGTGCTCGACGTCGAGATGGGCGAGGCGAAGTTCGACCTCCAGTTCGGGATCGGCGAGCGGTTCGACGAAGCCGGTGCCCCTGCGGGTCTGACGGGCGAGCTGCTGTTCGCATCCGACGTGTTCGACGAGTCCACCGCGACGGCGCTCGCGGACATGTTCGGCCGCGTGCTCGCGGCCGTCGCGGCCGATCCGTCCGTCCTGGTCGGAGACATCGACGTCGCGGGGGCGCTCGCGCGCGAGGAGGCCGCAGCGCGCGCGACCGGCCCGGTGTCGGCGGTGCCGGCGTACTGGACTCTGCCGGACCTGTTCGCCGCGACGGTCGCCGCCGATCCGGACACGGTCGCCGTGGTCGCCGCGGACTCGCGGATGACCTACCGCGAGCTCGACGCGCGTTCGAACCGGCTGGCGCGCTGGCTGATCGACCGCGGCATCGGTCCGGAGTCGCTGGTTGCCGTGATGATGGAACGATCGGCGGACCTGGTGGCCGCGCTTGTCGGGGTCGCGCGGTCGGGTGCGGCCTACCTGCCGGTGGACCCGTCGTACCCGGCGGCGCGCATCGAGTTCCTGCTTGGCGATGCGGCACCGGCCTGCGTGCTGGTCGACGCGAGCGTGCAGGGGGACCTGGTCGCCGGTGCACCCGTTGTGCACCTCGACGACCCGAACGTGCGCGCACAGCTCGACTCCCTGAGCGCCACGCCGGTCGCCGACGCCGATCGCACGGGCCCGCTGCACGCGGATTCCGTTGCCTACGTGATCTACACGTCGGGTTCGACCGGAAGACCCAAGGGTGTCGCGGTGACGCATCGGAACGCGGTGACGCTGCTGACCGGCGCCCGCGCCGTGCTCGGCTTCGGTGCGGGCGACGTGTGGACGATGTTCCATTCGTTCGCGTTCGACTTCGCTGTGTGGGAACTGTGGGGCGCCATGGGGTTCGGCGGCCGGTTGGTTGTCGTCGGGCACGACACCGCGCGTTCCCCGGACGAGCTGCGCCGCCTGCTGGTCTCCGAGTCGGTGACGATGCTGAGCCAGACGCCGTCGTCGTTCTACCAGTTCGCGCAGGCCGATGCCGCCGCCGACGACGGCACCCTCGCGCTCCGCTGGGTGGTGTTCGGCGGCGAGGCGCTGGACGTGGCCCGCCTGGCGGGGTGGGTCGAACGGCACGGCGTCACCGCGCCTGCTCTTGTGAACATGTTCGGTATCACCGAGACCTGCGTGCACGTGACGTGGCGGACGATCGACGTCGCGGCGGTCACCGGGCCGCGTTCCACCGGATCGGTGATCGGCCTCGGACTGCCTGGTGTGCGGGTGTGGGTGCTCGACGAGCGGTTGCGCCCCGCGCCGCTCGGGGTGGCGGGCGAGCTGTATGTGTCGGGCGCGCAGGTGGCACGGGGATACCGGGGACGGCCCGGGCTGACCGCGGGACGCTTCGTCGCCGACCCGTTCGGTCCCGCGGGGCGGATGTACCGCACCGGCGATCGGGCCCGCTGGACCTCGGACGGCGAGCTCGAGTTCCTCGGACGCAGCGACTCCCAGGTCCAGATCCGGGGATTCCGGGTGGAGCCGGGGGAGGTCGAGTCGGCGCTGACCGCGGTTCCTGGTGTCGGGTCCGCCGTGGTGCTGGCGCGACCCGGGCCTGCCGACGGCGCCGCGCGCCTGGTGGCCTACGTGGTCCCCGAGTCCGGTGCCGCCCTCGATCCGGCCTCGGTCACCGAGGCCGTCGCCCTCCGGTTGCCCGGACACCTGGTGCCGTCCGTGACGACGGTCCTCGCGGAGTTCCCGATCACCGCACACGGCAAGCTCGACCGCGCCGCACTCCCCGAACCGCGGCCAGAGACCGTGGGTGGGAGAGCACCCGGCACCGGGACCGAACGCCTGCTGGCGAGACTGTTCGCGGAGCTTCTCGGTGTCGAGACGGTCGGTGCCGACGAATCGTTCTTCGGGCTCGGCGGCGACTCGATCATGTCCATCCAGCTGGTGTCGCGGGCGAAGGCCGCGGGGCTGGCGTTCACGCCGCGCGACGTGTTCGAGCGCCGCACCGTCGCCGGTCTCGCCGAGGTCGCCGACCTCACCGGCACCGACGATGTCGTCGCGCTGCCGGAGCTGCCGGGCGGCGGCGTCGGCGACGTCCCACTCACCCCGATCATGCGGTGGCTGGTCGAGCGCGCGGGCACGCGGCGCGGTGGCGACTTCCGCCGCTACTCGCAGTCGGTCCTGCTCGCGGTGCCCGCCGAGATCGACCTCGAATCTCTCACCCGGGCGGTGGACGCGGTCCTGGACCGGCACGACATGCTGCGGGCCCGGCTGCGCCCGGATGCCCGCTCCGAGTCCGGGTGGCGGCTCGAGGTACGACCACCGGGGGCGGTGCCCGCCGCCACGATCGTGCGACAGGTCCCGATCGACAGCGTCGCCGGAGCGGACCATGGGACCCAGGGTGCACTGGAGGCGGCCGCCGACCTGCTGGATCCGGAGTCCGGCAGCATGATCCAGTTCGTGCACCTCGTCGGGGGAGACGCGGCCCGGTTGCTCGTCGTCGCCCACCACCTCGTCATCGACGGGGTCTCGTGGCGGATCCTGATCCCCGACCTCGCGCTCGCCTGCACGCAGGTGATGGACGGCGCGCAGCCGGACCTTCCGGCGATCGGCACCTCGATGCGGACATGGGCGGACGGGCTCGTGCGGGCGGCGCGGGACCGCACCTGCGAGCTGGACCTGTGGCGGTCGACGGTCTCCCGAGCATCCGTGGGACGCGCTGCGGGAGAACTCGATCCGTCTGTCGACATCGCGGGCACCCTCGAGCGCGTCGAGGTGGAATTGCCTGCCGACGTGACCCTGGGCCTGACGACCACGGTGCCGCGGGTGTTCCACGGCGTCGTCGAGGACGGACTCCTCACCGCGCTGGCCCTCGCGCTCGTGCACTGGCGGCGCGGCCGCGGCCTCGACACCGACGACGTCGTGGTGGCGCTCGAGGGGCACGGCCGCGAGCCCCAGGTGGTGCCGGGCGCCGACCTGTCCCGCACGGTGGGGTGGTTCACCTCGATCTACCCGGTGCGGCTGGATCTGTCCGGCATCGACATCGACCAGGCCCGCGGCGGGGGAGCCGCCGCGGGTGCGGCGGTGAAGTCGGTCAAGGAGCAGTTGCGCGCCGTACCCGACCACGGGATCGGGTACGGCCTGCTCCGGTACCTCGGCGACGAGGCCGGGGCCGAGCTGCGCGGGTTGCCCGAGCCGGAGATCAGCTTCAACTATCTCGGTCGGCTGGGCGGCGGCGTCGAACCGCGCGGTGACGGAAGCTGGCTTCCTGTCACGGAAGCCGGGCTGCACGATGCGGTCGCGGCGGACGTGCCGGCGGCGTTCGCGATCGACGTCAACGCGGTGACGGTGCCCGGCCCTGACGGCCCGCGAATCAGGGCGACGTGGGCCTTCCCTCGCCGCGTGCTCGATGCCGCGGACGTGGAACGGCTCGCGCAGGGGTGGATCGTTGCCGCGCGGGGGTGGTCGAGCGGGCGAGCGCACCGGGTGCGGGCGGGCGGACCCCGTCGGATCTGGGTCTGGTGCACCTGGACCAGTCGGACGTCGAGCGGTTCGAGGCCCGGTTCCCGTCCCTGTCCGACGTGTGGCCGCTGACACCGATACAGCGCGGCATGTTCTTCCATGCCGAGCTCGCTGGCGCCTCGGTGGACGCGTACCTGGTGCAGCTGATCCTCACGCTGGGCGGCGAGGTGGACTCGCTGCGCCTGCATCGTGCTGTTCAGAGTCTGCTCGACCGGCACGCGAATCTGCGTACGGCGTTCGTACGCGCGCCGGACGGGGAGGCCGTACGGATCGTCACCTGCGAAGTGGCCGCGCCGTGGACGGAGACCGACCTGCGCGCGTTCACCGAACCGGCGGCGTCGGAGCGGTTCGGTGAGTTCCTGGCCGAGGACCGCGCCCTCCGGTTCGACATGGCATCGCCGCCGCTGCTGCGGATCGGCCTGGTGCGCATGCCCGATGGCACGAACCGCCTGATCCTGACCAACCACCACATCCTGCTCGACGGGTGGTCGACGCCGCTGCTGCTCGAGGAGCTCGTCGTCCTCTATGCGACCGACGGTGACACCTCCACGCTGGCACGGGTCCGGCCCCACCGCGACTATCTCGAATGGCTCGCGGCGCAGGACCGGCCGGCGGCGCTGCGCGCGTGGGCCGATGCCTTCGACGGTACGGACGAGCCCACTCTGCTGGTCCGCGACGGATCTACCGCGACAGCGCAGTCCGCGCCGTCGCAGGACATGCGATACGAGTTGGACGGCCCGGCGACCGAGCGGCTGCGTGCCCTCGCGCACGAGCGCGGCGTGACGCTCAACACCATCGTCTCGGTCGGATGGGCGATCGTCCTCGGCCTCCTCACCGGTCGCGACGACGTGGTCTTCGGCGCCACTGTGTCCGGCCGACCCCCGTACGTGCCCGGCATCGAATCGATGATCGGACTGTTCATCAACACCGTGCCGGTCCGGGTCCGGCTCGATGCCGCGGAAACCCTTGGCGCGTTACTCGATCGGGTACAGGCGGAGCAGGCGGCGCTGCTCGATCACCAGCACGTCGGGCTCACCGATGTCCAGCGTGCCGCGGGACCGGCCGCGGGCTTCGACACGCTCACCGTTTTCGAGTCCTATCCCGTGCGCAGCGCCCTGCCCGCGGACGCCGACATCGCGGGGATGCGACTGCAGGGCGTCGAAGTCCGCGACGCCGCCCACTACCCGCTGAGCGTGGTCGCGTCCGCGACCGACCGTCTGCGCCTGACGATGAAGTTCCACCCGGACCTCCTCGACCGGACGGCGGTCGACGCCGCCGCCCGCAGGCTGCTGCACGTCCTGCGCGCGATCGGTGACGACCCCCGGCGGCGCCTGGCCGGACTCGACCTGCTGACCGCCGACGAACGCCGGATGCTGGCGCCGGTGCGGGGCGGCCCGCCCAGCGCCGCCCGGACGCTCCAGGAGATCCTGACGGAGTCGGCCGCCCACGATCCGGAGGCGGTCGCGCTGGTCGCCGGCGGACTCGAGGTCACCTACGCGGACCTCGACGCCCGGTCCAATCGCCTGGCGCGCGCACTGATCGACCGGGGAGCGGGGCCAGAAACCTCAGTCGCGCTCGGTATTCCGCGCTCCGTCGAGTCGGTGCTCGCGATGTGGGCGGTGGCCAAGACCGGGGCCGCGTTCGTCCCGGTGGACCCGGACTATCCCGAGGAGCGGGTCGAGCACATGCTCGCCGACTCCGGTGCACGCGTCGGGCTGACCGTCGCGGCGCACCGGCACCGGCTGCCCGACACGGTGCCGTGGTTGACGCTCGACGACCCCGGATTCGCCGCGGACTGTGCATCCCGACCGGCGGCGCCGGTGACCGACGCCGAGCGCACGGCGCCCGTGCGGATCGACCATCCTGCGTACCTGATCTACACATCCGGCTCCACCGGCCTGCCCAAGGCGGTCACCCTGACCCATCGGGGCCTGGGGAACTACGCCGACGAGCAACGGGATCGGTGCGCGGTGACCGCGGACTCCCGGACGTTGCACTTCTCGTCACCCAGTTTCGACGTCTCACTACTCGAGTACCTGCTGTGCTTCGCGGCAGGCGCGACCATGGTGATCGTGCCCCGAAGTGTCTACGGCGGCGCGGATCTGGCCGCGTTGCTGAAGGACCAGCGCGTCACCCACGCCTTCATCACGCCTGCCGCCCTCGCCTCGATCGACCCGGCTGGGCTCGACGACATGCAGTGCGTGATGGTCGGCGGCGAGGCGTGGCCACCGGAACTGATCGCGAACTGGCTGCCGCAGCGGCGCATGGTCAACGGATACGGGCCGACGGAGACCACGATCGTGGTGAACATCGAGGACTGCGTGCCGGGCGTCGTGCCGATTCCCCTTGGCGGGCCGATCCGCGGCGTCGCCGAGATGGTGCTCGACGCGCGACTGCAGCCGGTGCCTGTTGGCGTCGAGGGGGAGATCTACATCGCCGGCCCCGGCCTGGCCCGCGGCTACCATCGGCGGGCAGGCACGACCGCCGGACGATTCGTTGCCGACCCGTTCGGCGCGCCCGGCGAGCGGATGTACCGCTCCGGCGACGTCGGGGTGTGGAGCAGGGACGGGAAGCTCGAGTACCGCGGGCGCAGCGACTTCCAGGTGAAGGTCCGGGGCTTCCGCATCGAACTCGGCGAGATCGACGCCGTACTCACCGCGCACCCCGACGTCCGGTTCGCGGCCACCCTCGGCCGCCCCGGGCCGGGCGGCGACACCGTGCTGGTCTCCTATGTGGCTCCGGTCGACGGCCGGGACATCGACGTCGACGATCTCCGATCCCGGTTGTCCGCGCGGGTCCCCGATTTCATGGTGCCTGCATCGATCGTCGTGCTCGACGAGATCCCGCTCGGTCCCACCGGGAAGCTCGATCGCCGCGCACTGCCCGATCCCCGGTTCGGCCACACCCCGATGGCGTTCCTGGCGCCGACCAACCCGGTGGAGGAGGCGGTGACCGAGGTGTTCGCGACCACGCTCGGGGTGGACCGCGTTGGGATCGGCGACGACTTCTTCGAACTCGGCGGCAATTCACTGTCCGCAACGCGCGTGGTCGCCCGGCTCCGGGAGACCCTCGGCGTCGACCTGGGGGTCCGCGAGCTCTTCGCTGCGCCGACCGCGGCGGCACTGGCCGAGCGCATCGAGCACACGGAGACGGGAGCGTCCGGTCGTCCCGCGCTCGAGGCGCTCGAACGACCGGAGGTGATCCCGCTGTCCGCGGCGCAGCAGCGGATGTGGTTCATCAACCAGTTCGACCCGGCATCGCCCGCCTACAACGTCCCGCTGGTGGTGCGTCTGTCGGGTGCCCTCGACGCCCCGGCCCTCGACGCCGCCCTTGCCGACGTGATCGACCGGCACGAGTCGTTGCGGACCGTCTTCCCGACCGGACGAGACGGCCCGGTCCAGGAGATCCGCCCGGCGTCCGAGGCGGCGCCCGACCTGCGGCCGGTGCCGGTCCCGGACGAGCCCGAGCTCGCCCGGCGGATCCACGCCGAGGTGTCCGCCGGGTTCGACGTCACCGCCCGGGTGCCGGTCCGCGGCGCGCTGTTCGAGCTCGGTGCCGATGAGCACGTCCTGGTACTGGTGGCGCACCACATCTCGGTCGACGGGCTCTCGATGGGTCCGCTGTCCCGGGACCTGGTCCGCGCGTACGCGGCGCGGGCGGCGGGCCGCGCACCCGAGTGGTCACCGCTCGCGGTCCAGTACGTCGACTACACGCTGTGGCAGCGCCGACTGCTCGGTGACGCCGACGACCCGGGGTCGCTGGCCGCGCGGCAGCTCGACCACTGGACCTCGACCCTGGCGGGGGCACCGGACCTGCTGGGCCTGCCGACGGATCGACCGCGCCCGTCCCAGCAGTCGTTCCGCGGCGCGCGTACCGGCTTCGCGATCGATCCGCAGCTGCACCGCAGTCTCGAGGAGTTCGCCCGGCGGCACGGGACGAGCGTGTTCATGACCGTGCACGCCGCGCTCGCGGTGCTGCTGAGCCGCCTCGGCGACACCGATGACATCGTGATCGGCACGCCGGTCGCGGGCAGGGGAGAACCGGCGCTCGACGACCTGGTCGGCATGTTCGTCGGAACGCTGGCGCTGCGTACCCGGATCGATCCCGCGCAGCCGTTCGCCGATCTGCTGGGCGCCGTGCGGGAGGTGGACCTCGGCGCCTTCGCACATGCCGACCTCCCGTTCGAGCGGGTGGTCGAGGCGCTCGACCCGCCGCGCTCGACGGCGTACTCGCCGATCTTCCAGGTGGCGTTGGAGTTCCAGAACGACACGCGGGCCCGCCTCGATCTGCCGGGCCTGACGGTCGAGGGCCTCGCCCCGCATTCCGGTGTGGTGAAGGAGGATCTCGAGTTCGTGCTCGCCGAGCAGTTCGACGACTCGGGCGCCCCTGCCGGTATCGCCGGGAGCATCGAGTACGCGACGGACCTGTTCGACGCCGCGACGGTGCGCAATGTCGCCGAACGATTCCTCCTGGTCCTCGAATCCGCGCTCGACGATCCGCACGGAGCCGTCGGCGACATCGCGATCCTGCGCGACGACGAACTGCGCGAGCTCGCCCCTGCGCACGGCGGCCCCGACGCCCCAGAGCTGTTGCTGCCCGAGCTGCTGGCCAGGGCCGGGCACGATCCCGATGCGACCGCGGTCGCCTGCGACGGCGTCGAGGTCTCGTACGGGGAGCTGGATCGGCGATCGAACCGGCTGGCGCGGATGCTGATCGGCCGCGGTGCCGGTCCGGAGCGCTACGTCGCGCTCGCCTTGTCGCGGTCGCTCGAGTCGGTGCTCGCGGTGTGGGCGGTCGCGAAGACCGGGGCGGCGTTCCTGCCGGTCGACCCGGGCCACCCGGCCGGGCGGATCGAGCACATGCTCGGTGATTCGGGCGCGGTGCTGGGGGTGACCGTCGACGAGACGCGGAATCGTCTGCCCGACAACGTCGACTGGGTGGTGCTCGACGATCCCGACACGACGGAGGCGGTCGCGGTCATGTCGGACGCGGCGATCGGCGATGCCGAGCGGATCGGCCCCGTATGCGTCGACCACCCCGCGTACCTGATCTACACCTCCGGATCGACCGGCGTCCCGAAGGGCGTCGTGCTCACCCACCGGGGTCTGGCGAACCTCGCCGCCGAAGAACGTACCCGCCTCGACGTCACCCCGGATGCCCGCACCCTGCACTTCGCGTCCCCGAGCTTCGACGCATCGGTGTTCGAGATGGTGATGGCGCTGAGCGCGGGCGCGACCATGGTGGTCGTCCCGCCGCACGTGCGCGGGGGCGCGGAGCTGGCCGCGGCCCTCGAAACCGGTCGCGTCACACACGGATTCATCACCCCGACCGCGCTGGAGTCGGTGGATCCCGGCCGGCTCGATGCGCTCCGGGTCCTCGTCGTCGCCGGTGAACCATGCACCCGGGAACTGGTGGCGCGGTGGGCGCCGGACCGCACGATGCTCAACGCGTACGGCCCCACCGAGACCACGATCATGTCGAACATCAGCGACCCGATGGCCGCAGGTGCCCCGATCACGTTCGGTGGACCGATCCGCGGCGTGTCCGAGCTGGTGTTCGACGCGCGCCTGCACCCGGTGGCACAGGGTGTGGTGGGGGAGCTGTACGTCGCGGGGTCAGCCCTCGCCCGCGGCTACCACCGTCGGCCCGCGTTGACCGCCGACCGCTTCGTCGCCGACCCGTTCGGCCGGTCCGGTGAGAGGATCTATCGCACCGGCGACCTGGTCCGACGACGGATCGACGGCACGCTCGAGTACGTCGGCCGCAGCGACTTCCAGGTCAAGGTCCGCGGCTTCCGCATCGAACCCGCCGAGATCGACGCCGTGCTCACCGCGCAGCCGGGCGTCGGGTTCGCGGTGACGATCGCGCGCACCGGACCGGCGGGCGACACGCTGCTGTGCTCGTATGTGCGCGCGACCGGCGACGCGCACCTCGCGCCCGACGAACTCCGGCGCGCTGCGGCGCAGCGACTTCCGAGCCACATGGTGCCGGCCTCGGTCACGGTGCTCGACCAGATCCCGTCCACCCCGACGGGCAAGCTCGACCGGGACGCCCTGCCGATGCCGACGTTCACGACAGCCGCGTTCCGAGAACCAGCCGGTCCCGTGGAGTCGGCGGTCGCAGGCGCGTTCGCCTCGGTGCTCGGGGTGGAACGGATCGGCGCCGACGACAGCTTCTTCGACCGCGGTGGCAACTCGCTGTCGGCGACCCGCGTGGTCACCGAACTCCGTGAGCGGCTCGGCAGGGAGGTCTCGTTGCAGATGCTCTTCCTGGATCCGACACCGGCCGGGATGGCCGGCCGGATCGGTGCCGAGTCCGCCTTCCAGGTCGTGAGCGTCGAGGACGCCCTCCGGGTCGTGATCCCGCTGCGCGGCAGCGGAACCGGCCGCCCGCTGTTCTGTGTCCATCCCGGAATCGGATTGTCGTGGGGATACACCGGGCTGGTCCGATACCTGCCCGCCGATCGACCAGTGTTCGGCCTGCAACTACCCGCGATCACCGGCGGTCCTGGGTACGGATCGATCGAGGAGCTCGCGCGGCGGTATGTCGACGAGATGCGCGCGATCGCGCCCGAGGGGCCGTACGACCTGCTCGGTTGGTCCCTCGGCGGTGTCCTCGCGCACGCGATGGCCGTCGAACTGCAGAGTCGGGGGGAGTCCGTCTCGACCCTGGCGGTCATGGACAGCTACCCGGACGACGGCTCGGACCCCCTGCTCGGACGGCTCGAGATCGCGGACCTGCTGCGTGGTCTCGGGCTGGACGTCGGTGCGCCCGAGCGGCATCGGGACCTGACCTACGATTCCGCGGCGCACATGCTTGGCGAGTTCCTCGGCAGCGCGGGGGTCACCGCTGCGCACCTCGAGCGGATCAACGACGGATACGCGAACTCGCGGCTGCTGGTGCACCGCTTCGTGCCTGGTGTGTTCGACGGTGACCTGCTGGTGTTCCCGGCGCAGCGCGGGCAGGGCGGGGGCACCGATCGCTCGGCGCAGGAGTGGCGGCCGCTCGTCACCGGTGGCATCGACGAGTACCCCGTCGACTGTGGGCACAACGAGATGATCGAACCATCGTCGTTGTCCGTGATAGGTCCCGTGCTCGCCGCCCGCCTCGGGCGTCGCACCTGAGTGGACGCGTGGTGCGCATTTCATCACAGTGACAATATGACCCGACGTGCCAGGGAGGCGCGTTCAGGGGAGTGCAGACATTCAGTCGCGGTCGACGCCGCGGAAACGGAAGCGAACGGCCGGTCGTCCATCGCGATGTGCGCAGGTGCCGTGCGACGAACACGCGCTCGACCTACGGTTCGACTCAAAGTCTCGGCGACTCAGTGAATTGCCGCCACCCCATAACGTCACAGTGACGCAATGGGGTGGCGCAGCCGGGAGGCGGGGGGCAACCAGGAGTAGGCCATGAACACCCGGATACGCACCGGACGGAACAGGCGCCGGGCGGAAACGTCTCGGCCCGCGACCAGAGGGACATCGGATCTGCCACCGACCGCCGGCAAGCGATTGCCAACCAGCAAGTCGGACTTGCCATCCGAGCGCGACGCAGAGTGTCGCGGCGGATTGCGGCGACGAGCCGACCCGAACGAGAACGAAACGACTACACGGACGTGTTATCAACGCAGTTCAGTGCACAACCGATAATCGACATTATGTCATCTCGAGTGGATCCGGGCCGCCCCAGCCAGCATGGATGTACCCCGGATCGACGCGAGCGCACCGCACACACCGGTGACCCATCGGACGGAATTGCCACCCGAAGGCGAACCCCGGCTCCGCGCCCCCGCGAGGACCTCCGCCGGAGCGCCGGGTTCGTTGCGAGCATGCGATCGTCGGCGTCCCGGCGGATCACCCGGGCGCCGATGCATCCGAATGGTCCGAACGGATCGATTCGCCGCCACAGTCGGCTGCCGGCGACCGAGACCAACCGCAGACCCCCACCGGCGGCACGGGCCCACCGACCAGCGGCACCGCAACCGAGTTTCATGGATAATCACTGTTATCCATGAAATATGGTGCAGTACAACAGAATACGTGAATCGCCGGCATCTCCGTCGGGCTTTGCCCGAACCTAACCCAGTCGGCGTAATTGCCCGC
Source organism: Rhodococcus sp. MTM3W5.2 (assembly GCF_001984015.1). Lineage (NCBI taxonomy): Bacteria > Bacillati > Actinomycetota > Actinomycetes > Mycobacteriales > Nocardiaceae > Rhodococcus > Rhodococcus sp. MTM3W5.2. Next base: position 2,952,202 of record NZ_CP019572.1, read on the forward strand.
CGACCCGTCCCGAGTTCCCGGCCGCTCAGACCAGCGGGCCCGAGGCCGACCCGGGCCCCGACTCCCCCGGAACGCACCACCGGCCCACTCCTCCACCACCACCCCACGCTGCCCAGCCGGCCGTCCTACCGACCGATCCCCCGCGACGACGATCCGTCCGACCTACGCCCAACAACCGCGCCGCTCGGGTGGGTGGGCAGGAAATACGTTGGACGGGATTCGATTCAGGTTGATAGCGTCTACGAGACCGTGCATCACACGAGGAGGTGAGACCCATGAACGCAGTAACCATGTGGGTGCTCCACTCGTGTTCACGGTTCGGCGATTGACGTAGGTGTCGCCGGGAGCGCCTCGACAACACGGCAATCCCGAAAGGCAACACCATGCACTTCACCTCTGAGACATCGTCGAACGGTGTCATCGAACGCAATTTCACTCTGAACGAGATCACCGGCGTGCTCTGGTCGCCCACATCCGGAACCCTTGGCGCACCGCTGCTGCTGTCGGGGCACTCCGGCGGCATGCACAAGAAGGCGCCGGGGCTGGTAGCCAGTGCGCTCCGCTGCGTGACCACCTACGGGTTCACCGTCGCCGCCATCGACGCGCCCGGACACGGCGACCGGCCGCGCAACCTTCAGGATCAACGGTGGGCCGAGGCGATCCATCAGGCCAGGGCGTCGATCGAGCCGATCGCCCCGATCGTCATCGACTACAACATGTCGCTGGCGCAGCGTGCGGTGCCGGAATGGCAGGCGACCCTGGACGCCCTGCAGGCGCTGCCCGAGATCGGCGCCGAGGCACCGATCGGCTACGGCGGGGTGAATTTGGGCGTCGTGACCGGGCTGATGTTGACGGCGGTCGAATCCCGGATCGCTGCCGTGAGCTTCGGTGGGGTTTACGTGCACGACGCTCTGATCGAGGCGGCAAGGAAGATCACCGTCCCGGTCGAGTACCGGATTCCGTGGGACGAGGACGAAATCGACCACACCTCTGCGGTGGCGTTGTTCGACGCCTTCGCCTCGAGGGAAAAGACACTGCACGCCCACCCGGGCAGGCACAACCAGGTGCCCGATTACGAGCGCGACAGCTCGGCCCGGTTCTTCGCCCGCCACCTCGGACGAGCCACCGACACGGCGTCGGACTGACCTGACCGGGTGGCCCGCCCCCGCCAGGGACGGGCCACCCGACGACGCCCGGCGGCGCGATCGCTGCCGGATGCAGGACTACTTCTTGGCCGCGGGCGGCGCGTTCAGCAGCGTGATGAACGGCTGGGCGTTGGCGGCCACGGCGCCCAGTCCCCCGATCGCGGTGCCAGCGAGCGAGGCACCGGCTCCCACCAGCAGCGCGCCGCCGATGCAACCCGCGAGCGGACCCGCACCGAACAGCATTGCCGCAGGTGCAGAGACCACGCCGGCTGCGACCGCGCCGAGGATGCAGCCGCCGACCAGACCGGTCGCGGCGCCAAGGAACCCACCGACGGCACCCGTCATGGTGATGTTGTCCTTGACCCCCGCGACGGCCGCGGGCAGGTCGATGTCCTTGACAGGCAGGGCGACCGGGGTCGCCGCCGCCGGGCTGGTGTCCGCGGTCAGCGTCGCCGTGCGGCCGTCGATCGTCGCCGTGACCGGGTGCGCGATGCCGTCGACCGCCAGCGCAAGCGGCACCGACTCGACGATGACACCGCTCGAGTCCCGGACGATCAGGTGGTTGTTCTCCTTGGCCAGCGAACCCGCGGCCGTATCGAGGATCACCTGGTTGCCACTGCGGGTGACATTCCACCCCACGCCTGCCGTCGTGGCGGGCGCCGGATCCGCGTAGGCGGTACCGGCAATGATTCCCATCGACGCGATCGTCATGGCCGAGACGGCCGCAAGTTTGGTCATTTTCATGGTCGGTGAGATTCCTTCTCGTTCTGTCGCAGGGACCGATGGTCCCTGCGCTGCCGGACGAAGCCGGCCGATGGGTGACGCGTCGATCGACGCAGACGGACACGCTGAGCTGCTGCGACGGTGAAGACAGACAGCGGGGTGGAGATGCGAATGACCCTAGAGACGGATTGTGTCCGCCCCGTGGCGCGCGGTGTCCACACCCTTACGATTCGCGCACCTCGTCAGCTACTCGCGAGTCAGAAACGCGCAATCAGCGCGTGACCCGGCCGAAACGCCGTGTGTACCGGGCGGCGGGCACCGAACCTTGTTCGGCGCGGCATGAGGATCTTCGACGACGACTCGGCCGACGTTCACGTCGACGAAAGGAACCCGCGGATGGCCGAGGTCAACTCGCGCGGACTGTCCTCCGGGATCAGCGTGTAGCAGTCGGCGAGTTCGACCAGCTCCGCGCGGGGAAAGAGCTGGGCCAGGCGGCGGCCGTGCTCGACCGGCATCACACGGTCCTCGGTCCCCCACACGACCAGCACCGGGCCCTGGTAGCCGGCGGACGCGGCGGCCCAGGTCCGGAGCGTGTCCCGGTCGGGCACGGAGGTCACGTACTTCCGAAGGTCGCGCCGCACCTGCGCGTTCTCCGTGGCCGGCCGGAACCAGCCGTCCATCACCTCGGTCGGCACCGCGCGCTTGCTCATCCCTCCCCACGCTCTCGGCGATCGTCGCATCGCACGCAGGCGCATCGCCTGCATGGTCAGGTACAGCCCGCCCGGGATCCGAGCGACGGCCGCGATGGGTCGGGCCGGCGGCGGCGGATAGTTCTCGAACGCCTCGCTGGCGGTGATGATCATCCGGCCGACCCGCGAGGTGTCGCCGTTCGCGATCAGGACCTGCGCTCCGCCCCAGTCATTCTGCGCGAGGGTCACCTGCGTCAGGCCGAGCCGCTCGACAAACTCCCCGATCAGCACCGCGAGCGAGGACAGCGACAGATCCGCGTCCGGCTTCATCGGAATTCGGTGGCCGCCGAGCGGCCACGTCGGCAGGATGCACCGATAGTCGTCACGCAGGTCGGCGACCACGTGCCGCCAGAGCGTCCCGTCCATGGCCAGCCCGTGCAGGAACACGATCACCGGCCCCGGCCCGCCCGTGTCCTCGTACTCGATCGTCCCCACCGATAGTTCGACCATCTCCACGACAACTCCCCCTGCCGGAACATTCGCACGGACATTGCAGCCGAGCCTAGGGCGTCGCGGCACGTCCGCGACCGAGGCGGGGCCCTCTCCCCTTCTGTGCCGACGGACGGAAGCACCGTTGGACGTCAGGCGACTGCTGAAGGTTCCCTCGGCTCGGCTCCTGAGCCGATAGGCCAAGCGTTATGTCATTATCATCGCGGATGTCGCCGCGTGATGAACACCCGCAAGGAGCCCATGACCGATCGCCTCCCCTTCACCACCTCAACGACGCCTACAAGGGCGAGTGCCGAAGAGGCGTCCGACTCCCCCTCCACGGCCAGGCCCCGCATCCGCGAGACCGGCGATCGAGAGAGGCGCCTCACGGTCAACCAGGGGAATCGCGACCTCAGCCTGACGCCAGTGCACTCCCCCGCGACGAGGACAACTCACCGTCGCGCACAGTCGGCCGCAGCAGGCCTCCCGGTCGACACGAGCCATCACGACCGCGGCCACCCCGAACGCCACGGAGGCCGGCCCCCCTCTCTTTGCCGACAGGCGTGAGCGGGCACGAATCGGCGGCCGACTACGGCGAATGACCCCCACTGCGGCACAAGTGCCGATATCCTCAGCGTTATGACATTATCAAGACCACCGGATCCCTCGGGTTGCCGCGCTCCCGTGCCTGCGGCGGCCGCCGCCGCACGAAGGCCTCTGCCCCAACGTGTTTGACGGAAATCTCCGGACCCGCTCCCCTCGATGTCGGTGCCTGCCGCTAGCGTGCCCGCTCATGGTGACGGAGCGAGACCCCGATGACGACAGCGTTCAGACGGGAGGTCGGGCACGGGATCGGCTGGCCCCCTGGTTCGAGGAGTTCCTGGTCCACCGCAGCACCGCGAAACCGTCACCCAACACCCTCAAGGCCTACCGCCAGGACTACACCCTCATCGCCGAGGCCCTCTCGCGTACCCGCGGGGTGACCGCCACGGACCTCACCCTCGACGCGCTCGACAAGACGACCGTGCGGGCGGCCTTCGCCGAGTACGCGCGGACCCACCAGGCTGCCTCGATCAGGCGATGCTGGTCGACCTGGAACATGCTGTGCGACTTCCTGTTCTCCGTCGACGCCATCGTCGCCAACCCGATGTCGGCGGTGCTGCGCCCGAAGGCACCCAAGACACTGCCGAAGGCGTTTCGCGCCGACTCGATCGAACGGCTCGTGTCCACGCTCCAATCGTCGGACGACAACGGAGCGCGCGCCTGGCCGGAACGCGATCTCGCGCTCATTCTCACCGGGCTGCTGACCGGGATGCGTTCGGCCGAACTCATCGCGGTCGATCTCGGGGACCTGCGCGACGCGATCGACGACGGGGACGGCCACGCCAAGGTGATCCACGTCCACGGTAAGGGGAACAAGGAGCGGGTCGTCACCGTGGAGCCTGCTGTGGTCGATGTACTCGGCGACTACCTCGTCAGCCGTTCCGAGCGATTCCCCGACACGGCGCGACGCAGGCCGAGGGCCGAGGCCTCCCCGTGGGAGCGGTTCGCCGACGCCGACCCCATGTTCGTCGGTGGCGACGGCAGGCGGATCACCAGGGGGACGCTGCAGTATCGCGTCGAACGCGCCTATCGCCGCGCGGGGATCAACGGCGACCGCGCCAAGGGCGCCCTCGTCCACCAGCTGCGACACACCTTCGCCACCGCCATGGCGGACCAGAACGTCAGCATCTACACGTTGATGCGGATGCTCGGTCACGAGTCGATGAACACCACGCAGCGGTACACCGTGGGCGCGGGCGCCTCGGTCCGGGACGCCGCTGCCCTCAACCCGGCCTACCAACTCGTGTCGAGGGGCACGCCACTCCCCCGCACCGACACGGCCGAAGCGCACGGGAACTCCCTGCATACCGGGGTGAATGGTGCGGTGGACCGAGTATGAGCCGAGCCGATGAACAAAATGAACGCAACGATATGGCCACCATCCGCCAGGCATAGCCTTCCAGGGATAGCGTCGATCACAGCACACCGCGAAACGAGATGACGTTCGATGACAACCTCCGTCAAGGAAAAGCCCGGAAACCTGCGGGTTGAATTGACCAGTTTCATCGGTAGGCGCCACGAGATAATCGAGGCACGGCGGCTGCAGTCCACCTCGCGGTTGGTCACGTTGACCGGCATCGGTGGGGTCGGCAAAACCAGACTGGCGTTGCGGGTCGCCGAGGATTCGCGGCGGGCGTTCGCCGACGGAGTCTGGTTTGTCGCGCTCGGCGACCTGCACGATCCTGCGTTGTTGCCGGAGACCGTCGCCGCGGCGCTCGGGCTTCCTGATCGGCCCGGACGTTCGGTCTCTCGCCTGCTGATCGATCACCTCTCCACCAAGCAGACCCTGTTGGTGCTGGACAACTGCGAACACGTGCTCGGTGCCGTCGCGGAGCTGGTTCAGACACTGCTGCGAGCGTGTCCGGACCTGCAAGTCCTTGCGACGAGCCGCGAGGTCCTCGGGGTGGACGGGGAGCAGGTGATGCGGGTGCCGCCATTGACGGTGCCGGACACGCTTCAGGTCCCATCGCTCGAGGCGATGGCCAGTTGCGAGGCGGTGGCACTGTTCGTCGCGCGCGCCACGGCCTGCCTGCCGGACTTCGAGCTCACCGAGAGCAATTGTGCGGCGGTGGCGGGAATCTGCAGCAGGCTGGACGGGCTTCCGTTGGCAATCGAGCTGGCGGCGGTACGGATCCGGGCGATGACCGCGGAACAGATCCTGCACCGCCTGACCGACCGATACCAGCTGCTGACCGTCGGTTCCCGGGTCGCGCCGACCCGACAACAGACCTTGCGGTCATGTGTGGACTGGAGCTACGAGCTGTGCACCGCGCGAGAGCAGCAGCTGTGGGCCTGGCTGTCGGTGTTCGCCGGCGGTTTCGAGCTCGATGCCGCCGAGGGCGTCTGCCCCGAGGACCTGGTCGCCGACGATTTCCTGGACGCGGTGTCGTCCCTGGTGGACAAGTCGATCCTGGCCCGCGAGCAGGTCGGGGAGGTCGTGCGCCTCGGCATGTCCGAGGCGATCCGCGACTACGGCAGGGAGAAGCTGCGCGAATCCGGCGACCTTCCCCTGGCTCAGCGGCGGCACCTCGCGTGGCACGAGCAGTTGGTGGAGCGGGCCGAGTCCGAGTGGATCGGCCCCCGCCAGACCGATTGGATCGCCCGACTCGATCGGGAACAGTCGAACCTGCGGGATGCTCTGGCGTTCAGTCTGACCGACGCGGTCGTCGGCACCGATCCAGATGTCAACGCGCGCATCGCCAATGCCTTGTTCATGTTCTGGTCGTGCCGGGGCCTGTTGGCGGAAGCGAGGCGATGGATGGGCCGCTGCCTGACCAGCTCCGACGCCATGCAAGCCGAGGAGCGGGTGGAGATGTTGTACTGCGACGGCGTGCTGGCAGGAATGCAGGGTCAACTCGGGGAGGCCTCGGCGCGGGCGGAGCAGTGCTGCTCGCTTGCGGAGCAGCTGGGGGACGCGGAGTCACTCGAGATCGGCAACTATGCGAGGGGATACCGGGCGCTGTTCAGCGGAGACCTCGCGGCGGCCGTCGAACCGCTCCAGACTGCAATTGCCAGCGCGGGCGCATCGATCGCCACCGGGGCCGACCGGGGTCCGAGCGCGTCCCGGATCGGCCGACAGCTGGGTGGCCTCCTCGGCTTGGCAATCGCGAGTGGACTGTCCGGGGACGAGGAGACGGCCGACGCGTGTCACGAGCAGGTGCTGGCGATCACCACCCCGCGGGAGGAGTCCTTTTTCCGCGCGTACTCGTCATGGACCCTCGGACTGACGGCGCTCCGCACGGGAGACACCGGTCGCGCGTCAACCGTGACAGCGCTGGCGTTGCGGCTCATCCGGAAGGTCGATGACCCCGTCATGACGGGCTGGTGTCTGGAGTCGCTGGCCTGGATCGCGACCCGCGAGGACGAGCCGACGCGTGCCGCGGTGCTGATGGGCGCCGCCGAGACGCTCTCGCAGACCGTCGGGAGCACCTCCGCAACCCTCCCCTACCTGCTCGCCCACCATGAGGAGTGCGAACAGCTCGCCCGCGACGCGCTCGGGACTCGCGCCTACGGCGAGGCGTTTCGTACCGGTACCGCGATGAGCCTCGACGAGGCTGTCGCGTTTGCACTCGGGGACCGCTGCGTCGCCCAGGCCCGGACGACGCCGGTCGCGCCCGTGTTGACCCCCCGCGAAACCGAGGTAGCACACCTGGTCGCAGCGGGCCATTCGAACAAGATGATCGCGTCGATGTTGGTGATCTCGCCCCGTACCGCCCAGGGCCACGTCGAACACGTGCTGTCCAAGCTCGGGTTCACCTCGCGCACGCAGATCGCGGCCTGGATCGCCGAGAATCAGGTTGATCGACGCCCCTGATCAGAACCCGCCCGGGGTTCACCGCCACCACCCGGAAAATGGGTCCATACTCGATTTGTGAGCGATGTCGCGCCCGAGGCGCAGCCTGAGTTCAGCGAGACGGCGGCCGCCGGGAATGAATCGTCCTTGCTTGTCGGCAGCTTTCGCTTTCGGGTCGCGGACGATGCGTGGGAGTGGTCCGACGCGGTCGCCAGGATGCACGGATACGCGCCGGGCTCGGTCGTGCCGACAACCGAACTGATGCTCTCCCACAAGCACCCCGACGACAAGGAACACGTCGCGGCGATCCTCGACAACGTCCGAGCACATGGTGCGCCCTTCAGCAGCCGACACCGCATCATCGACACGCAGGGCGAGACCCATCGCGTGGTGGTCGTCGGCGATCGACTGCTCGACGAGGACGACAACGTGATCGGGACCTTCGGGTTCTATATCGACGTCACCAACGCATTCGAATCCGACATCCAGGAGTCGATCGATGACGCGGTTGCGGAAATCGAATCGTCGCGCGCTGCGATCGAGCAGGCCAAAGGCGCCTTGATGCTCGCATACGGGATCTCCGCTGACCGCGCCTTCGCGGTGCTGACCTGGCGCTCGCAGGAATCCAACGTCAAAGTGCGGGACGTGGCACGGCAGTTGCTCCGAGACATCTCCACCATGATCACCACGCCGCAGGGCTTCCGAGAGGATTTCAACCACATCCTGCTGACGACATCGACCCGGGCGGACACGAAACATCCGAACAATTGAAGTCTCGCTGAGCGGTTTGATCGCGCCGAGCCAGGGCATCCATTGGTCAGGACCTGCGTCCGCCCGGGTGGTCACAGGAGCCGAGGGACCGGCGGTTCAGAATCCGAGCCGCCGGTCCCGCCCAATCCACGGCCTTCTCCTCGAACCCCCGTCGGGGTCCGTTCAGCCGACCGCCTGCCAAGCCCCGAGCGGGGCAGGAACCATCGAAAGCGATCGACCATCGCGGAGTTGCGCGAGCGCATCTTCGACTGAGGTAAAGCACTGGAATCGGTTGTCCAGGTCGGTAACCCGAAGGGTGTGGTCGACCGCACGCGAACCGGTGACCAACGAGAACCCCACCCCGTCGGCGCCTGCTCGCCATTGAGCATCAGCGAGCACCTCCGCCCCTCTGATGCTGAGGAACGTGACCTGGGACACGTCCACCACGAGACTGCGAGCAGCCTCGTCGATCCCGGTATTGATCTGCTCTCGGACGGTCCGCAGACTCGCGGCATCGATATCGCCACTGATCGAAACCACGACCGTCGACGATTCTCTCGGCGGGGTTCGCGCCGGTCCCGACGCACGATCCGTTCCCTTGAATTGGTGACGCTTGAGCACGACACCCTCCTCATCATCGCAATTGACATGCGGAGTGGAGCGGCGGTCTCGCGATCAATCACCAGGCATTCGAGAGGATTTCGGGAGCTGCGACGATTGCTCGACCTACCGCCGGCTGTTGGCTCAACCTCTTTCCTTCTTACCAGATCCATCTGGCCGTGGCCAATACCCAGCTCCGCCGGCGACCCGTGTGACGTTTCGATGACCACGAGAGTGGGTAGTCTCTGAATTCAGCGAACCGCAACACCCCACGCTGAGGGAACGAGGCCGCATGTCACGGGCGCACGCCGAAGAGCCAGAACAGCAGACCGGACCGGAAGTAGAACTCCGGTTGCCTGCCCACGTCGACCAACTCTTCCTCGTCCGTGCGATGGTCACGGCCATCGCGACACAGAATGACTTCGATCTCGACACCATTGCGGACCTGAGACTCGCCGTCGACGAGGCCGCCACCCGACTGGTCCGGTCCGCCCGGCCGGACTCAACACTCTTGTGTCGGTTTCGCGTTCACGGCCGGGAGTTCGGATTCTCGGGATCGACGTCGTCCGGCGCCGACGAGACGGTCGCCGGATTGGATCACGGTTTCGGATGGCACGTACTGCGAACCCTCACCGATGAGGTGGCCGCACATCAGGCGCCCGACCCCGACCGTGAGTCCCACATGATCCTCACGATCGACTTCACTCGCCGGGCTGAGGGCACGACCGGGTGAGCCGACACTCGGGCCCCGGTTCGGATGAGTATTCGGGCGTCGACATCCAGTTCGCAGCGCTCGCCGCGATGACGCCCGACGACCCCGCACGTGCGGCCGCGCGCGAGGACATCGTGGAACAGTGTCTGCCGTTGGCAGAACACATCGCCCGCAGGTTCACGGGCCGCGGCGAACCGCACGAGGATCTGATCCAGGTCGCCCGGTTGGGTTTGGTGAACGCCGTCAACAGGTACGACGTCGAACGGGGCACCGAGTTCGTCGCATTCGCGGTTCCCACGATCATGGGCGAGGTGCGTCGCCACTTCCGCGACGCGGGCTGGGCTCTGCGTGTTCCGCGCCGCACCAAGGAACTCCATCTCGCCATCGGGAAGGTGACGGGGGCCCTCAGTCAACAACTCGGCCGGTCCCCCACACCCTCCGAGATCGCGTCGGAGCTCGGTGTGAGTCGCAGCGACGTCAACGAGGCCCTGTTGGCAGGCAATGCCTACCAGACGACGTCAGTGGACGCCCCCGGCACGGATCGCCCTGGCGCGCCGCCCCTCGCGGAGACCGTGGGGGATCTCGACTCCTCTTTCGACATGATCGACAATCGCGAGGCTCTCCGACCAATGGTCGCCGCGCTGCCGGAGCGCGAACGCACGGTTCTGATGCTGCGCTTCTTCGGCAACCTCACCCAGATGCAGATCGCGGAGCAGGTCGGGGTCTCCCAGATGCACGTGTCGCGGATACTGGCGCGAACCCTTGCGTCGCTCCGGGCGGCGATGGACGAGTCGGACTGAACCGCCGCGTTTCGGACCGCTGAGGGCTGGGTACTAGTGGGGATCGAGGGCCGGGCACCTCACTGCTCGCCAACCCGGCCGGCACGACGGTACGAGGAAGGAGAAGCCGATGCCGCGAAAGGGATCTGACCCCCACCTCAAGGACCAGGATCTGTACGAGAGGCTCCGCGAGGAGGGCGACTCGAAGGAGAAGGCGGCACGAATCTCGAATGCCGCCGCCGCCGAGGGGCGTTCGTCTGTGGGCAAATCGGGAGGCGAGGCCGAGTCCTACGAAGAGCGCACGGTGCCCGAACTGAAAGAACGGGCGAAAGAGCTCGGCCTCAGCGGCTATTCGAGGTTGAACAAGAAGGAACTCATCAACTCACTGCGCAATCACTGAGCCAAGACCACAAGGAGGCATCCCATGGGAGCGACCGACAAGGCGAAGAACAAGGCCGAAGAACTCGCAGGCAAGGCAAAGGAAAAGGTCGGCCAGGCGACCGGCGATCGTGAAACCGAGGCCCAGGGTCAGAAGGATCAGGCCAAGGGCAACATCAAGCAGGCCGGCGAAAAGATCAAGGACGCCTTCAAGGACTGATCGGCCGTAGTCGACGCCTCCCGGATTGCGCGTGCAACCCGGGTGGCGTCGACGTAGGTTTCGCGGCTGCCGCGCCGGGGTATTGCTCGGAGAAGGCGAAACCGCGCGAAGTCGGAGGTGTGTGATGCGTTTGATCACTCTCGTCGTGCTGATCTGGCTCGTGGTCGGGGCCATCGCGGCAGGCCAGCGCGGCTACTACACGAATACCCAGGAGAACTGCGCAGGCGTAGGCACCATCGTGGTCACGGTACTGGCCGGGCCGCTGAACTATGCCGGGGTCAATCCGAAGGTCACCGATTGCAATGTGCCGCAGCCGAGTCCGTAGGCAGCGTCGGAAGCGTCAATACCAGTACTTCCGACCCCCGACGGCCCGGCCGGTCGAACCGAGCACGGCCAGGACCAGTCCGATGACCACGAGGACGATGCCGATCGTCCACAGAATCGAGATACCGGTCAGGAAGCCGATGAGAAGCAAGATCAATCCGAGCACGATCATGACGTGAACCCCGCTTCAACGTAGTGGTCGATAAGTCACGAAGACCACATACCCGTTGTCGCCCACTCCGAAACAACCCCGATGTCGCGCCGTCAATCCGGTCAGACGCGTGCCGCCCGATCCAATCTGCGCAGCCCGGAACCCCGGCGACGCCCATCCGGCCTGGCCGACACGAACATCGCATCGAGTCGGGACTTGATCTCCGCAGTGGTCATGGAGCCACCGGCTCCGGTTGCCCCGGAGGGGGTCGACGCCGGTGTGTTCATCGCGTTCATGCCGAACTCTCTGTGGTCGTGTCGGGTGAATCCGATTCCGGATTCGCTACTCCTCAATGCTGGGCCGCGCGGCACCGACGCCGCCATCACCCCAGGGCGAGGAATTGCCCACCCTCGGGTGAAAGACCGAAGAATGGGCGTCGCAGACACTCGTGACCGCCGTTCGAGGTCCTCTGACCGGGACGAACGGCTTGACAATAAGGTTAGGCGTACCTAATAATCGCGGCCGGGCACAGTGCCCGACACGTGAGGAGTCAGCGTCATGATCGACGGTCTCATCGAAGAGGCATACGCGCGCGGTGCCGTCCGCGCAGTGACGCCGACCCCGGCGGGCGACGACGAGTACCTGCTCGACCGTGCGGGCGACCCCGCGCGCAGGGAGGCGGCCGTCGCGGTGCGGGTCCGGGCGGACGGGCGATTCGCCCTTGCGACCGACAAGGGCGGGGCGCTGACCCTCGGGCAGGTGGCGACTCTGTGCGGGCTCACCGGCCGCCCGACGGACCGGACTCAGCCGTTCCCGTCCAGGCAGGCCCGGTAGCCGCCCGCCTCGAAGTCGGCGCGCGTGCAATAGCTCGCCCTCGGGTAGTACTCCCCCATGGTCGTGGCGGGATCGGAGTTCGCGGCCTGGGACGCCTGCACCGACTGCGGGTAGAAGGCCGGGCTGGGCAGCATGTGCCGCAGGAAGAGCACCTTTTTCGGAACCTCGGTGCTCCCCCAGGGCAGAACCGTCACCGTGGGGTCTGACGCGGCGGCCGCGGGCACGTCCTCCGGCGCCGCCACCACGTATGTGTAGTAGCCGCGCGCATCGAGGTTGGTCTGGAAGTCGGCCGCGCAGGCGACCACGGGGTACGGCGACACCTGGTCGTTCTGGCACATCGACCAGTACCGCACCTGCTGCCCCGGCTCGGTCACCGGCACGCCCGCCCTGGTGTCCGGGAAGGTCGGGGCCCGTCCCCGCACGACCACGATCCGGCCCGGCTGATAGGTCAGGCCCGCGCCTATGTACTTGTTGTCGCCATTGGGGAACAGCCCCGAGGTGCTCGCCGGGTTCACGAACGTCGCCTCCGGCACGTTCCCGGGGAAGGCGCCCGAGGCCGCGCCCGCGATCAGTCGGTCGAAGGTCGCCTCCATCGCCTGCCCCATCGGTCCGTTGGTGGCGTCCGCCGGGTCGAATGCCGCCGGGCAGGTCGAGATCGGGATCGTGGTTGCGCCGTTGTTCAGCACCAGGGCGACCGCGGGCAGCGACACCCCTCCTGGCGGCGAGGCGGCGTCGTCGGGGACGTACACCCGGATGATCAGGAAGCCCATCGGCACGGTCTGGCTCGCGGCTCCGGTGGGCAGCGCCCGGATCTGGTTCAGCGCGTGGTCCGCCTCGCCGGGCACCACGGTGGCGCGCCAACTCTGCGCCGGCTCTGGTGACCCGGCCGACGAGGGATCCACGAACGGGTTCCCGCCGCCCTGATCCGGGACGATCTGGTCGTCCCGCAGGGTGTCGACCGTGTTGAGGTCGGTGCCGTAGGTGTTGAGCGAGAAGTACCGCGCGGCGGGATAGTCCCCGCTCAGCTCGATCCGGTCGTCGCCACCCAACGCGTACGGCAGCACCCAGTAGGTCGCGTTGGCGTCCGGGAACGCGACATTGAGGACGGTCTCGTTCGACATGAACCGCCACGCGCAGGCGGGCGACTCCGGGCCGGCAGGGGCGGCCGGGGCGGCCAGCGCTGGCGACCCGAATGCCGCGGCCAGCACCGCGCAGACCAGCACGAGCAGGACCCGCACCGCAGGTGTCGAATGACGCGCCGAATCGGGCATACCGACTCCGTTTCGTTCCGTTCGCTCACGCTACCGCCCGAGCCCCGACTCGGTCGGGTGTTCCCGCAGGTGAGAACGTCACAAGCGTGTGTACTGCTCGGTGTCCTGGTCGAACTCGGCCAGCAACTCGGCGCTGAGGGTCGGCCGCGTGTCGGCGATGGCCGCGAGATAATCGTCGGTGTTCGCCGGCTCGCCGCGGCGGTGGAGAATCTCCCGCTCGAAGGCGGTCTGCGCGCCCTTCCGAGCCGCGAACTCGATGTCGGCGGGGGTGAACAGCTCACTGGAATTCACGATCAGGTTCACGTCGACGGCACCGTGTGCGGCACCGAGATAGCGCTCCCACACCGCACGACGGGCTGGCGCATCCGGCGGGCCGACCGGGATCACGTAGTCGAATCGACCGGGGCGCAGGAACGCAGAATCCAGCGAGTGCACCGAGTTCGTCGCACAGACCATCAGTCGCCGGTCACGATCCCGAAACAACGGGATCAGCTTGAGCAGTTCATTGGTGACCCCGTGCGCGGCATTGGCCGCCGACCCGGTGCGGGCGGCCGCGATCTCCTCGACCTCGTCGATGAACAGCACCACCTCCTCGAGCTCGGCCAGTTCGGAGAAGACGTCCCGTAGCGAGGCGGCCAACCCACCGTCCACCGCCGCGGCCAGGCGAGAGGGGAACAGTTCGACGAACGGCCAGCCCAGTCTCGATGCCACCGCCTTCGCGAAGCTGGTCTTGCCGGTACCTGGCGGGCCGAACAGGATCACCGCCTTGGGGGGCTGGACGCCATACCGTTCGGCGACGTCCGGCTCCGCCAGCGGCAAGACGACCCGGCGCTCGATGGCTTCCTTCACCCGCTCCATTCCGGCCATGGCCTGCCACAATCCCGTTGGCAGTATGCGACCACCCAACTCGGCGAGCAACGCCCGATCCGGGCCGAGCGGCTCGAGCATTTCGTAGTAGACGAGACCGTCCCGACGGGCGTAGCCGGAGTTCTCGAACGCCGCCGAACCAGTGGCACCCTCGGTCAACACCGCACAGATCCGCTGAACCCCCGCGGAACGCAGGCGTTGCTCCAGGTTCGCCAGCAGCGCGCTACCGATTCCGCGTCCTCGCCATCTCGATCCCAGTGCCACCAGGAGCACCCAGGCCCGCTCGCCCTGTGTCTGTGCCACCGCCATCCCGACCAGTTCGTCCCCGACCGCGGCCACCACGGCGGGCTGACCGGCCCGGGCCGCGGCCATCACCTCGGCGACCGCGAACACCGGCTCCTCCGACCCCGGCGCACGGCTCTGATCCAGGATCTGGATGGCTTGATCGAGATCCCCGTCATGGAAGTCACGCAGCCGCCACACCGGCATGCTCACCCACCGCCGCCTGCCGAGCCGGGCCCAAGGCTCATGCGATCAAGTACACACCCGTCGACCGCTCCGCGTCTGCACCTGGGTCCTCCGGATCGGCGGATACTGCGCCGACGCCCCTTGCGGGTCCGGAGCGCGAGGAGAAGGATCCGATGAAGGCCGGTCGTCACCCAGCACCCCGGACCCGGGGTGCACCGTCTGCGATGTGGAGTCGGGTATGACAACCCACTTACAGCCAGCACACCGGGCGGAAGGCCGTATCGAACGGCGTCGGATCGTGGTCCGCGGAATCGTCCAGGGAGTGGGGTTTCGGCCCTTCATCGCCAGGCTGGCGGCGGACCTGGCGATCGTCGGCCACTGCGGCAACGACGACGCCAGCGTGTTCATCGAGGCGGAGGGCCCCGCCGCGGCACTCGCGGAGTTCGAGCGCCGGATCCGGGCCGATGCGCCACCGATCGCCGTGATCGTCGACATCGCCACAGAAACCCTTGCCCCGCAGGGCGAGCGGTCCTTCCGCATCGCCGAGAGCAGGCACGTCCCGGGCGCACGGACGCTGATCTCCCCGGATGTGGCGACCTGCGAGGACTGCCTACGGGAGTTGCGGGACCCCGCCGACCGCCGCTACCGGCATCCGTTCATCAACTGCACCAACTGCGGGCCGCGCCTGACCGTGATCACCGACCTGCCCTACGACCGGCCTGCGACGACACTGGCCCCATTCGAGATGTGCCCTCGCTGTCTACTCGAGTACGGGACCGCGGAGGATCGGCGCTACCACGCCCAACCGATCAGCTGCCACGACTGCGGCCCGCGGATCTTCCTGGAGCGAGACGGCATCCGGACCTTCGGGGACGACGAGGTGCTGCGGTGCGTCCACCAGGCGCTGAGCGACGGCCTGATCGTCGCGATCAAGGGGCTCGGCGGCTTCCACCTGGTGTGCGATGCGACCCAGCCGTCCGCGGTCCGGCGGTTACGGATCCGAAAACGCCGTCCCGCCAAGCCGTTCGCGGTGATGGCCGCGGACACGGCGACGGTCCAGCGGATCGCCGACGTATCCGACGCCGAGCAGCGCCTGCTCGGCCACCCGGCGCGGCCGATCGTGCTGCTGCGAACCCGGGGGCCCGGCCCCGTCGCGGGCGAGGTGGCGCCCGGCCTGGACGAGCTCGGGGTGATGCTGCCCTACACCCCGCTGCACCACCTGCTCTTCTCGCCGGCTCCCGGGTCGCCACCGGATGAGCACCCCCGTGTCCTCGTGATGACCTCAGGGAACACCAGCGGCGAGCCGCTCTGCTTCGACAACGACGACGCGCGCGCACGGCTCGGCGGGATCGCCGATCTCTTCCTGATGCACGATCGCGACATCGCCGTGCCCTGCGAGGACTCGGTGCTGGCGGTGTCCGAGGACCGCGAGGTCCCGATCCGCCGGTCGCGAGGGTATGCGCCGCTCCCGATCCTGCTGCCCTCCCCTGGTCCGGTGGTGCTGGCGGTGGGGGCCGAGGTGAAGAACACCTTCTGCCTGACCCGCCAGGATCTCGCGTTCTGCTCGGCGCATCTCGGTGACATGGGCACCCTGGAGAGCAGGCGCGCGTTCGAGACCTCGGTGCGCCAGCTCACCACCATGCACCGGGCCGCGCCCGCGCTGATCGTCGCGGACGATCACCCGGGCTACTCGACCAGGCAGTGGGCGACGCGGTACGGCGAGGAGAACGAGATCGAGCTGCGCACGGTGCAGCACCACCACGCGCACGTCGCCTCCCTGCTCGCCGAGCACGGCCGCCTCGGCTCGAGGGTCCTCGGCGTCGCCTTCGACGGCACCGGATACGGGTGCGACGCGACCGTGTGGGGCGGCGAGCTCCTGCTGGTCGGCCCGGACCTCCTGGCGACCGAGCGGTCGGGCCACCTGCAGTCGTTCTGGCTGCCCGGCGGCGACGCCGCGGTCCGCAACCCCGCCCGCGTCGCGCTGTCCCTGCTGCACGAGGCCGGGATCCGCGAGATCGACGACCTGCCCTGCACCCGTGCGCTCGCGGTCGCGGAACGCCTGCTCGTCGCCTCGCAACTGGCCTCCGGGGCCGGCGCCGTCCGCACGACCAGCGTCGGGCGCCTGTTCGACGGCGTCTCCTCGCTGCTGGGCGTCTGCCACCGGGTGAGCTACGAGGCGCAGGCGGCCATCGAACTGGAGGCGCTCGCGCGGCAGGCCGCGAGGCCCGCGCCGCTGACGATGGCGATCGAGGACGAGCAGCTGCGCCTCGAAGCGCTGTTGACCGGTCTCGTCGCAGGCCTACGGCGGGGCGAGTCCGCGGCCTCGCTCGCGCTCGGATTCCATCGCGCGCTCGCCACCGCGACCGCGACGCTGGCCCTGCGTATCGCCGACCGGACGGGCACAGGAACCGTCGGGCTGACGGGAGGCGTCTTCCAGAACCGGCTGCTGCTGAGCATGCTGCGAACGCGTTTGCAGGGCAACGGTGTCGAGGTCCTCACCCACCAGCGGGTCCCCGCGAACGACGGCGGACTCTCGCTCGGCCAGGCGGCGCTCGGCCTCGCATTACTCGAGCGCACCGCCGACCGGCGCGGCACCCGGGCCGACGGACCGAAGATCGGAGCACGGCGATGACCGCGACAGCGCATTCGGACGCCCCCCTGATCGACGACGATCTCTCCGCGGATCTCGCATCCGCGGCGCTGGCGCTCGCCAGGAGGTTCAACGCGGGCGCCACGCTGTGGGTCATCTCGCCGCAGTGGGAGCCGCACGCCCATCACGTCGCGGTGGAGTTCGTGCACCCGGTGATCATGGGCAAGCGGGCGCTGCCGTCCGTCGCGCTGGTCGAACCGGACCCGGTCGCACAGTGCCGCGTCGCCACCCGGCCCGGCGACGTGATCATCGCGGTGGCCTCCGCCGACCAGCCCCAGGTGTGCGACGCGATGCGGCGCGCGCCCGCGTGGGGCGCCGACACGATCTGGATCGGCTCCGGCCCGCGCCCACCGGCGGGCAGCGCGGATCACACGCTGTGGGTGGCCTCCGACGACCCGATGATCCCGGCGACCGGCAGGTTCGTGCTGATGTACCACCTGCTGTGGGAGCTGACCCACGTCTGCTTCGAACATCCCGGCCTGCTGACCCCGGACGAGGACGCCTGTGCCGACGACGGGTGCGTCACGTGCAGCGACGAGGGCAGGCTCGCCGAGGTGGTGCTGCCCCGGCGACCGCGCTGGACACCGCGCTGGTCCGTACCGGCTCCGGCGAGGAGTCCGTCGACGTCACCGTGCTCGGCGAGGTCGAGGCGAACGACCTGATCCTCGTGCACGGCGGCGCGGCGATCACCCGCATCGACAACCCCGAGGTGTCGCGATGAGCGAGCAGGAGAGCACGAACTTCCTCTACCCCTTCATCGACGCGGAGGAGAACGACGCCGACGCGTTGCTGACCGACCTGGCCGCGTCGGCGCGCAGCAAGGCCGCCGAGAGCGCACGGCTGCAGCGGGTCTCGCTCGAGGAATGGGGCGATGGGATCACCTCGGCTGGTGCACGGATGGCCGAGCGGTTCCGCGCGGGCGCGCGGCTGTACACGTTCGGGAACGGCGGCAGTTCCACCGACGCGGCCACCCTGGCCTCGCTGTTCAGCAGGCCCGCCCGCGGTCGACCGGTCGCGGCCTGGTCGCTGGCGGCCGATCAGGCGGTGGTCACGGCGCTGGGCAACGACGTGGGCTTCGAGCTGATCTTCTCGCGCCAGATCATCGCCCATGCCAAGCCGGCCGACATCGCCATCGCGCTGTCCACGTCCGGCAACTCCGACGACCTGATGACGGCGTTGGCCGAGGCCCGTACGCGCGGGCTGCTCACCGTCGGGTTCGCCGGCCACGACGGCGGCCGGATGTCGACCAGCGACGACCTGGACTTCTGCTTCACCATCCGGTCCCAGAGCATCCATCGCATCCAGGAGAGCCACGCGCTGGTCGGATACCAGCTCTGGTCTGCGGTGCAGGACAACCTCGCGAAACCCGCACCGGGACCGCGAGAGACGACAGGCGGTCCCAGATGAGCAGCTCACAGGTCGGCGACCGACCCTCGACCGCGGCCGAACGCGAGGGCCGGGTGCTCGACCGCATCGACGAGTTCCGCAAGCGCCGTCCGCGCCTGCTCGAATCGGTGGTGACCCTCGCCCACGGCGCGGGCGGCAAATCCTCGGCGGCCCTGGTCGATTCCGTCTTCGTCGAGGCGTTCCGCAACCCTGAACTCGAGCAGCTCGGCGACGCCGCGGTGCTCCCGCTCCCCTCGGGCGAGCGGCTCGCGTTCTCGACCGACTCGTATGTGGTGCAACCGCTGCGGTTTCCCGGCGGGTCCATCGGGAACCTGGCCGTGCACGGCACCGTCAACGACCTCGCTGTCTCGGGCGCCCGCCCGCAATGGCTCTCGGCCGCATTCGTCATCGAGGAGGGCTTCGAGATCTCCGCGCTGCGCGAGATCGTCGCCGACATGCGCGATTCCGGCCAGGCGGCCGGCATCGAGATCGTCACCGGCGACACCAAGGTGGTCGGCAAGGGCGCCGCGGACGGGATGTACATCTGCACGGCGGGCGTCGGCGTCATCCCCGCGGGCCGGGTACTGTCCGCGGACCGGGTACAGCCCGGCGACCGCGTCCTGGTGTCGGGCACCATCGGCGAGCACGGCATGGCGGTGATGCTCGCCCGCGGCGAGCTCGCCATCGAGGCCGACATCGACTCGGACACAGCGCCGGTGAACTCGCTCGTCGAGTCGCTGCTCGAGGCCGCACCGTCGACCCGGTGGATGCGCGACGCCACCCGCGGCGGGGTCGGCACGGTCTGCAACGAGCTCGCGCAGGTCTCCGGCCTCGCGGTGATCCTCGACGAGCAGTCGCTCCCCGTCCAGCCGCAGGTGCTCGGCGCCTGCGACATGTTGGGAATCGACCCGCTCTACGTGGCCAACGAGGGCAAGTTCATCGCGATCGTGCCGCGCGCCGAGTCGGACGCCGCGGTCGACGCGCTGCGTGCGCAGACCGGCGGTGCACAGGCGGCCGTCATCGGTGAGGTGATGGCCGAGCCGCAGGGCATCGTGGCACTGCGGACCGCGTTCGGGGGCAGCCGGATCGTCGACATGCTCGTCGGCGACCCGTTGCCGCGAATCTGTTGAGCAGCAGGAACTCCTGAAAGGAGGACGGCTATGTGCTTGGGCATACCGGGGCAGGTGGTCGACATAGTCGACGCCCAGCAGCACCTGGCCAAGGTCGACGTCAACGGGATCCGCCGGGTCATCAGCGTCCGCCTGCTGGCCGATGATGGCCTGGTCGTTGGCGACTGGGTATTGGTGCACGTCGGGTTCGCGATGTCGAAAATCGACGAGGCCGAGGCGCAGGTGACGCTGGATCAGGTCCAGAAGATGGGCGCCGACTACACCAATGAGATCGACGCGTACAACTCGTCCGAAATCGCCTGATCTCGGGCATCTTCCGTCAGCGAGGAACGCACGATGAAATTCGTAGACGAATTCCGTGATCCGGCCGCAGCCCGCGCGCTCGTGAGGTCCATCACCGACCTCGCGGGCACCGACGAGTTCAAGTTCATGGAGGTGTGCGGCGGCCACACCCACACGATCTACCGCCACGGCATCGAACACCTGCTGCCGCCGACCGTGGAACTGGTGCACGGCCCAGGCTGTCCGGTGTGCGTCATCCCGATGGGCCGGGTCGACGACGCGATGTCGCTCGCGGAACAGCCGAGGGTCATCTTCACGACCTTCGGCGACATGATGCGGGTGCCCGGTTCGCGGGGCAACCTGATCGAGGCGAAGGCCAGGGGCGCCGACGTCCGATTCGTGTACTCGCCGCTCGACGCGCTCAAGATCGCCGTGGACAACCCCGATCGGGAGGTGGTGTTCTTCGCGGTGGGCTTCGAGACCACCGCACCGTCCACCGCGGTGACGCTGGTGCGCGCCCGACAGCTGGGTGTCAGGAACTTCACCGTGTTCTGCAACCACGTCACGATCGTCCCGCCGATCAAGGCGATCCTCGAATCCCCGGACCTGCGTCTCGACGGCTTCCTCGGCCCCGGTCACGTGTCGACCGTCGTCGGCACCAGGCCGTACCGCTTCGTGCCGGAGGTGTACGGCAAACCGATGGTGGTGGCCGGGTTCGAACCGCTCGACATCCTCGCCTCCGTGCACATGCTGCTGCAGCAGCACCGGGACGGGCGGTGTGAGGTGGAGAACCAGTACACCCGCGTGGTCAAGACCGAGGGCAACACCCAGGCGCTGAAGCTGATGGCCGAGACCTTCGAGCTGCGGCCGCATTTCGAATGGCGCGGGCTCGGTTTCATCTCGCAGAGCGCGCTGAAGGTGCACCACGACTACGCCGAGTTCGATGCCGAGGAGAAATTCTCGATGCCGGGCGTGCGGGTCGCCGATCCGAAGGCGTGCCAGTGCGGCGAGGTGCTCAAGGGCGTCATCAAGCCATGGGAGTGCAAGGTCTTCGGGACCGCGTGCACGCCGGAGACCCCCATCGGGACCTGCATGGTCTCACCCGAGGGCGCCTGCGCGGCGTACTACAACTTCGGCCGGCTGCACCGCGAGACGGCGATGCTGGTCGGCAAGAACACGGAGGCGTGAGTGCCGAGCCCGCCCGGTCACCGGCTCTTCGCGCAATACGCCTACGCCCCCAACGCGCTCGGCTACTGCGGCCCGGCGGACGCGCGCGCCCTGGAGGCCGCCGCATGCGGCGACGGGATATGTGCCGACGGGACCATCGCGGACGTGCCCGCGCTGGCCGCCAGGTTCAGCGGCGCCTGGCCGTACCAACAGGTCATCGCCGAGATGTCGGGGCGCACCGACCCGTTGGACGCGTCCGTGGTGCGCGCCTACTGGACCGGCAACGAGCTGACCGACGAGATCGACCGCGAGCGCTTCGGCAGGGAGCTGCTGGCCCGGCTGGCGCCCCAGGCAGGGCACTACTGGAAGCACCTGACCGAGGACCTGCTCGCCGAGGCGGCGCCAACGCACGGCTTCCACGTCTTCGGCGTCTATCCGTGGTCCCGGCTGCTCGGCTCCGGTGTGCCGCAACCCCTGCAGGTGCTCGACTCCTGCCGGATCACCTGCGGGACGGTGATCGAGGTTCGGGACGAGGACGTGGTGGTGCGTTCGCGACGGCTCAGCTACGACGGCGCGCTCCGCCTCGGCGACGAACAGGATCGGCCGGTCCGCCATCGGGTTGCGGGTGGCTCGTTCGTCCCCGATCTCCGTAGGGGCGACACGGTTGCCGTGCACTGGGACTTCGTGTGCGACAGGCTGACCCCGGAGGAGGCGGACCGCCTGCAGCACTGGACCGGGTGGCAGCTCACCCGCACCAATCGCCGTCTCGAACCGACCGAGGCCGCCGGCTGAGCGATCAGAACCTACCGACCGATCTCGCCAACGTCAGTTCCCAGATCGGATAGGTCGACAACTCGTGTCGGAGATCAACCTCGGAGACTCGGCAGAGGAGCCACTGGGCGCGCAGTCCAATTTGGGGGCCACGGTGCGGCGGTGAATGCCGTCCGTGCGCGGGGACCTTGGATTCCCCCGCCTCTGACGTGGAACGATGTGCGTACCCAGTAGCGGTCGTCTCCAACGTCAACGTCGAGGGAACCGTCGACGACAGAGAGCACCAACATGTCCATGTACTCGAGCAGGCGGGCGGACCCGCTGTCGCACCCGTCGCATGCACAGTCGGGAAGCGTATCCAACCGCACCGCGGGATCGCCCGCGGCAATCGTGATGTTGAAGGGATGGTCACTGTCCATCGGTGTGTGCGTCGTCAACACCAGCGGAACCGCACCGTCCGCAGAAGGTTTGAGAACGGTGTCGGTACCGCCGGGTTCCATGGGAGGAAGCGCCCAGTCCGCATGCGATGCTTCTCGCGCCCAGCCGCGGTCGAGGAGAACCTGAGTCCACGCCTGTGCTCTGGCCACCACGATCCGGTACTTCTCGGGGTTGCTGGAACGCTCGTACGCCTCTTCGACTGGGCCTGGGCCATCCTTAAAGGGGTTCGGCCACCCAGGAGTGTTCGCGCCGGTGACCGCGAAGGTCTCGTCGACGCCATCGAGCAGTTCGCACATCTCTCGCGAGAGCAACGGCTCGTCCCCGCCCCAACCGGTTTCGCGCATGCGGAGAATATTGTCGTTGGACTCTTCCCACCACGACTGCGCCGCGTCTGTCACCACCACAGGGACGTTACCTATCGCCGGTCGCCCTCCCCGCCGACGCACCCAGCCGTGTGGCCAAGCGCGCCCCGCCAACGGCGAACACCCCCGCTGCTTCGCGGAAGCTCAGCTGCTTCGGCAGCACTCGTGACCCCGCGGACTTTCGTCCGGACTGGACTCTGCGAGCTCGGCGGCCGGGCTGGATCAGGCGTCGCGAGCGAGCGTGGAGCAGAAGCCGAGCATGACGACGCCCGCGACGGTGTCGACCGTCCGTCGAACCGTGGGGCGTTCGAACTGTCGGCGTAGTGAACCCACGAACGCGACGACAAGCAAGCACCAGAGGGTTCCGAGAAGCGGCAGGGTCCAGGCGTGCCACAGCCAGACCCACCAGGGCGCGTCCGGTGGCACGAACTGTGGCAGCAGTGACAGATAGAAGACGAAGATCTTCGGGTTGGTGGCGTTGCAGAGGAATCCCTGCCGGTATCCGGTCCATGGGGCAGGTCCGGTTTCAACCGAGGTGGCGGCGCCGTACCCTCGGGCCGCGCTGAGCAGCATCGAGAACCCGATCCAGGCGAGGTAGGCGATTCCGAGCCATTTGATCGTGAGAAAGATCGGGTGCACACGGATGATCACGCTCGCGATGCCGAACGAGACGAGCAGCCCCTGGAGCGCCGCGGCGGAACTGACCCCGAACGTGGTGGCGATCCCATACCTGCGCCCGCCAGAAATGCTGTTGCGGACGATCAGCGCGAAGTCCGCGCCCGGCGTCAGCACCAGCACGACGGCGACCGCGAGGAACACCCACGAGTACGTCACACCGCGATCAACGCAGTGTGGCGTTGTAGACCGCGAGGTGCGAGCGCACCAACTCCAGGCCCGTGGCGTCGTCGAGCGGAATCGGGTCCCGCACCACGGACATCAGGTCGGCCAGCGCGACGGGTGGGTCCGCGTCCGCGCGGATGGTCATGA
Organism: Rhodococcus sp. MTM3W5.2; assembly: GCF_001984015.1. NCBI lineage: Bacteria > Bacillati > Actinomycetota > Actinomycetes > Mycobacteriales > Nocardiaceae > Rhodococcus > Rhodococcus sp. MTM3W5.2. Next base: position 2,976,171 of record NZ_CP019572.1, read on the forward strand.
CCACCGAGAACCGGTCCTCATCATTGCGGGCCCGATACTTGATGCCGCGCACCTCGGTGCCGTTCACCACCGCCGCAGCCCACTGCTGAGTCCGCGGATAGTCGACGGGGTCGCATTTCGTGAGCCACAGGTCCTGGCCGATGGCGGCCAGGTGGCGACCGTGCAGGAGCGCGACCGGGAACTCGGTGGTCACCTGCACCTGCGACAGCACCCGCCCGTCGAGCTTCTTCCTGCGCAGGATCCTGGGCACGTTGTCGTCGAGCGGGAGTGAGCGGCAGTAGGTCTCGGCGATGCACACCGAGATGTCGTCGCCGAAGTAGCTGTAGTGGAACGAGCCGTCCGGGGAGTCGAACCTGCCGCCGTGGACGGGATGGGCCGGGGTCTGGTTCAGGGACAACACGTGTCGATCCGGGGCGCCGGAATGGATGCGCCACAGCTTCGTTCCGGCAGGGATCGACGCCACCTCTGCGGTCACCGCGGGTGGAGGTACCCGGTTAGGCAATGTCGTCCTCGACCTCGGCCCGGACCAGGGCGGCGACCTGCTCGAGGTCGCCCGCTTCGAGCAGGTCCACCGGCGTGGTGCGGCCCGCTGCGGCCGGGTTGGGCGAGAGCCACCAGGACGCCACGCCCCACGGGTCGTCCTCGGCGCCCAGCGCGACGTTGCTCCGGCGGATCAGTTCGATCGCGTCCTCGGGCAGCGAGAACTGGAACTCCGGGTAGCGGTATCGCCTGCCCTGCTTGAGGCCGATGATCTGTCCGGCCCGCTTGCGCAGCGCGTCGCTCGGGTTTGCCCAGGTCTTGCGGTACTTGACGGCGACCTCGCCCGCGGAGAGGTGCGGGAACGACAGGATGTACTCGACGGCGTCGCGCATCACCGTCTTCTCGTCGAGGACGTTGCCCGGATCGATGAGGTCGAGGATCGGATCGTCGCCGTCGACCTGGCCGGCCAGCAGCAGGTGGGAGACCCGACCCGCGACCAGGCTCAGGGTGGGACGGCTGGCCAGTTCGGATCGGATGAGCTCGATGAGGTCGTGGTCGCTGACCGAACCGCCGACGGCTGTCAGGCGGCGTGAATGATCCCGGTGACGCTCCGGGACGCCGCGGGCGCGTGCTGCACTGTTCGACATGTCTGCCTCCCGGGACGCCTGGCTGATCTATCTAGATAGCTAGTATAGATCCTCCTGGGTCCGCCCGCGACCCTCACCTCCCCTGGTCGTCCGGTTCCCGGGGCCGACCCATCAACTCGAGCCCGGCCAGGGCGCCCTGCGCGCCCGCCGCATCGGTCTTCTCGACGGCGAACCCCATGTGGATGATGATCCAGTCCCCCGGCTCGAACACGTCGTCGGGCAGCATCCCCACGTTGATCTTGCGGTGCTCGCCCGCGACGTCGACCAGCGCCAACTGGTCGCCGTAGCCGTCGAGCATGCGCACCACCTGTCCCGGGATCCCCAAGCACATCCGCTCAGCCCTCCTCTCCAGGATCCACGGCTGCCGCGGGCACCCACCTCGGCGGATCCTCGACCAACCCGAGCACTGCCCCGACCGCGTCGTCCACCACCGCGGCCACCTCCGGCGACAACCCGATGCCGTCGGCGACGGAGCGCACCTCGCAGCCCACCACGACCGTTCGGGGTGCGGTGCCGCCGAGCGCGTCCAGGCTCGCGAAGACCGACGCCGGGTCCATGCCGTGGGCATCGAGCCCACCGCCCCCGCCGCCGCGCTCCGGATCGACCTCGAAGACACGGATGGTGCCCGGCGCGCCGCGATCCGGCAGGGCATCCACCAGGACGAGGGCATCCCAGCCGTCCAGCAGGTCGTAGGCCAGATGAACGCCCCGAATCCCGTAGTCCACCAGCCGGACCCCGTCCGGGGTCGGCTGCCGGTCGCTCGCGCGCCCGCGCTCGGCCAGCCGTCTCAGCACCTCGGGACCGAACCCGTCGTCACCGAGAAAGATGTTCCCGATACCGGCGACCAGCACCCGCCGTTGGTCCTTCACCGATCTCTCCGCGCGCCGTCACATGTGACGCATGCGTAGGTAGCGCCTGATGTCGGGAACCGAACGCACGCCGACGATCACGCCTGCGGCGACCAGCGCCACCACGAGCACCGTCGCGATCTGCCCCACTGTTTCCATCGCTAGTTCTCCTCTCTGCCCGGTTCATCGCCGCCGAGCGGTTCCAGCTCGTCCGGGGCGAAGTAGAGGTAACGCCCGTACCAGTCGTGCAGGTCCGCGGCGGGATCGTCATCGATCACCACGCCGACGTGGGTGTTGCCGTCGACATCGGCGTGCACCGACGCGACCCTGGCCGTCCTGCCGTCGAAGAAGAGGTCCTGCGCGTCGGCACGGCGGGAGGGGTGCAGCCGCACCGCGCTGCCCTTGGCCACCCGGACACCGTTCACCGACACCGCGTCCACATCCGGCCGCACGCTCGCGTCGGCCTCGGGATCCCACCAGGGAACCCCCTCGGGCACTTCGGGTATCAACCCCGGATCGAGCCGCGGATCGCGGAAAACGCCGTGCAGCCGCTGCATCGCCTCCGGCGTCATCGCATCGCAGCGGTCGACGATCTCCGCGGCCAGCGGATCGGTGGCGCGCGCCTGCGCCTTCTCCTCGTCGGTCATCGCCATCACCCTCAGGGTGAGGATCTCGTCGATCTCGGTGGAGTCGAAGAGCGCGCCGTCGCTCTGCGCGGCGACCTCCGGGTAGTCGTACAGGATGATCGGCGAGATCAGCACCGTGTCCGTCTCGCCGCGCGTGCCCGCCAGCACCGGGAAACACCGGTGGTGGACGGCCCGGGCCACGGCGCCCGCCGCCGTGTCCGGCGGTTCGAGCAGGGAGACGAAGGACCCGCCGCGGACGGTCACGATCGCGTGCGCGCCGATCAGCGACCCCGCGATGGCGAGATCCTTGTCGATCGTCTCCGGCCCGATGTTGCGCACCTCGACCGACAGCCGGGTGAAGCCGTCGTCCTCCGCGGCGCCGAGAGTCACCGTGGCGGCGATCGGCAACCGGGACCGGACGATCCGTCCCGCGGTGGATCCGTCCGGCGCGAGCAGCTCCTCGGTGTCCGTGCCGCCCGGCACGTCGACCGGGAAGCCCCTGGCCACCGCGAGTTCCGACAACGCCACAACCGGGAGTTCGATCTCCCGCTCGACGGCCTCGTCCCAACTGAGCCACGACCGCGCCCCCACCACCAGTTCGTCCACCGCGCGGTATCCGCCCGCGCCCGACAGCTCCTGCACGCTGCGGGCCTGCAGCTGCAGGAAGCGAAGCGTCACCGTGACCCGTGCCGCGCGTCCCCCCTCCGGCGCGCCGCACGACAGCACGCACTGCGCGGACAGCGACGGCTCCTCGCCGACGCCTGCCGACGCCGCCCTGGCGGACCGAGCACACCGAACTGCCAGCGCGACTGGTTCTTTCGCGAGCTCGCCCGGTACGGATAGAGCAGGTAGCCCTCGTACAGCACCGCGTCGGCGACGGCGCGGACTCGGGTTCCGACATCGGTGGTGGTCACCGGGCCTGCTCCCGGGTCTGCGCGAGCAGTTCCGTGACGGCCTCGTCGAGGCCGACCAGGCCCCGCGCGGACTTGTACTCGGCCAGCGCCTCGAGGGTGTCCCGGCCGAGGCGCACCCAGCCGGTGTTCGGGAAGTGCATCCGGATCAGGTCCCGCCACACCGCGACCGGGAGGTCGTAGCGGTCCTCGCGATCCCACGGGATCTGCTGGACCCCGAATCCCCCGGCGCCCTTGGTGAACACCGTGCCGCTGAACAGGAACACCAGTGGGACGGTCCCCTCCTCGAGAGCGTGCAGGTACTTCGACGCCGCCACCTCGAAGTCGTAGGTGCACGGCATCGGCAGGGTCGCCTCGCAGGTCTCGGCGAAACCCTGCACCAGCGCGGCGCACTGCAGCCACACGAACGAGTGCTGCGTCGAGGACCACCGCTCGCGACCGCCGAACAGGTCCACCAGCCCCGCGGCCTCGGCGTCGGTGTACCGCCGTCGGTGCGGCTCGATGCGCACCTGGCAGCGCAGCGCGATGGCGTGGACCGGCGCGTCGGCGCTCACCCCCACCCGGGCGGAGAGGATCGGCGCCGCCGCATACGGCTCCGGGGCGACATCGAGGACGGCGAACGACACCTCGCTCACGGCCCCTCACCACCGCTGCGCTGCTGGCCGGTACCGCCGGCGCGAGCCGCGACCCCGCGAAGAAGTCGTCGATGTACCCGCGCGCCTCCTGGCCGCCGTCGAAGCCGCGCCACAGCGTGCGCAGTCGACCGACGAACTCGTAACACGCGTCGATCGGGACCAGGAAGCACTCCGCCTCGCCGCGCCCCTCCTCCGGCATCCGTATCAACACCGCCTCGACGTCGTCGGCCGCCGTGTCCAGCTCCGGATTCGCCGTCCGCACGGCGTTCCACGCGTCGAGAGGCAGTTCCGACTCGATGGCGCCCGCCGGACCGGGGTAGAACGCGACCATCCGGCCGAGGACCGAGTTACGGAAGAAGAAGGCCAGTCCCACCGGGATCTCGAGTTCGTCCCAACGGCCGGAGCCGAGCTCGAACCCGGGGAACGACAGATAGCGATCCGGGACCGCGCGGTACCGCAGCTCGGCGCCCTGGTCGGTGAACAGCAGGTAGCAGCCGCGGCAGACACACATCAACGCCCGCCCCTCCACGTTGACCACATGCTGATGGCGATCGCCGATCGCCTCCGCGCACATCTCACAGCGCTCGCCCGGCTGCGGAGCCGGGCGGGTCGCCGTGATGCGTTTGAGCACCGAGAAGGGAGAACTCATCCGCTCACCCCACCGGTACCGCGACCGAGCGCACGCCGTCCCGGACCAGCACCGGCAGCGGCTCGAGGTGCACCTCGCCGTCGTCGAGCCCGGCGCCCGCGTGCACCACGTCGAAATGGGCGCGGCAGGTCGGACACCGCAGAACGGCGTCGCCCGCCGGATGGCCTGCACGTCGCGCCAGGACGGCGCCCGCCAGCGAGTGCGTACACGCCGGGCAGCGGTCCCGGTACGCCAGCAGGTCGTCGCCGATGCGGCAGACCAGGATCGGCAGACCTCCGACCACGAACCCACCCACCTCGCCGGGCGCGAGCTGCTCCAGTTCCGGCGCGGGGCACCACGTTCCGGCGGGGCCCGACGGGGCGTGCACGTGCGAGAACAGCGACTCGGCTGCGATCAGCCCTGGCTCGGAGTCCGGCTGTGCGGCGACCACCTCGATCGAGGCGATCTCCGGCGCCGCGGCGAGCACCGCGCCCTCCACGGCCAGTTCCAGCGTCACCGACGAGGACGGACAACTCCGGCAGCTTCCGGTCAACTGCAGGCGCACCACCCCCGCGCCGTCGGCGGGCCCGCGCTCACCGGGGAACTCGATGCCCATCAGCTCCACGTCGCCGCCGTGCGAGCCGAGATAGGGCCGCACGCTGTCGAGCGCCGCACGCACCCGGGTCTGCACGTCGTGCGGGTGCAGGCCGTGCACCAGCAGCAGGCTCGCCACCAGGTCGTCGGCGGCGAGCCACTCGGCCCCGCCCTCCACGTGCTCGGCGAGGATCCGCACGACCCGCGCCAGTCCCTCGCCGTAGAGGTCGACCACCTCGCGCACCAGCTGTTCGGCACGCTCGCGCGCCGCGGAGCCGCCCGCCGAGCTGGCCTCGAGAAGTGTCTCTATCCGATCACCCGCCGCGCGCCACCGTGCTTCCTCGTCTCCTGCCGCCGGGCCGTTCACCGTCACTCTCCGGTCGAGTACTGCGTCGGCGAGTGCAGCTTCTCCAGGGTCTTGCCCGCGCCGAGGTACATGTGCACGCCGCAGGGCAGGCAGGGGTCGAAGCTGCGGACGGTCCGCATGATGTCGATACCCTTGAAGTGATCGCGATCGTTCTCCTCGAAGATCGGCTGCCCCTGCACCGCGTCCTCGTACGGACCCGGCGTGCCGAGGCTGTCGCGGGGGCTGGCGTTCCACGGGGTCGGCGGATAGGGGTGGTAGTTCGCGATCTTTCCGTCCCTGATCACCATGTGGTGTGAGAGCACGCCGCGAACCGCCTCCGTGAACCCGCAGCCGATGCCCTCGTCGGGGACGTCGAACTTCTCCCATGTCTTGGTGCGCCCGGCCCGGATCTCCACGAGGGCCTTCTCCGCGAAGTGCAGCGCGCAGGCCGCCGCGTACGCCTGGAAGTAGGTCCGGGCGCGGTTGCGTTCGATGGTGTTGCTGCCGTGCTCCGGGATCTTCCACTCCAGCGAAACCGGGCCCTTGAGCGCGGTCTTCGGGAGGTTGATCTGCACGCTGCGGCCGGTCGACTTGACGTACCCGATGTCGACGAGCCCGGCCAGCGCCGTCGACCACAGGCGGGCCAGCGGCCCACCGCCGGTGTCCAGCGCGAGGTGGTCGGTGCCGTCGAACCACCTGGGCGACATCACCCAGCTGTACTTGTCCTCGAGGTCACGTTTCTGCGGCTGCGGGTTGGTGTGCTGGTTCCACGGGTGCCGCCGGTCGACCGGATTGCCAAGCGGGTCCTGCTTGACGAACGTCTCCTGGTCGCTCCAGTCGTCGTAATACGACGAGCCCAGCAGGATCCGGATGCCCAGGTTGATGTCGACGAGATCGGTGGTGACCAGCTTGCCGTCGACGACGACCCCGGGGTGACGAACATCTTCCTGCCCCAGTTGGTCATGTCCTTGTACTCGAAGTTGCAGTGTTCGGGGTCCTGGAACGAGCCCCAGCAACCGAGCAACGTCCTGCGCAGGCCCACCTTCTCGTACCCAGGAATCGCCTCGTAGAAGAAGTCGAACAGGTCGTCGTGCATGGGCACGACCTTCTTCATGAACTCCACGTACCGCATCAGCCGGGTCATGTAGTCCGTCATCAGCTGGATGGTGGCCACCGTCCCGACCCCGCCCGGATACAGCGTGGACGGGTGGACGTGCCGACCCTCCATGAGGCAGAACATCTCTCGGGTCGCCCGGCTGACCTGGAGCGCCTCGCGATAGAACTCGCCGGTGAAGGGATTGAGCGAACGCATGATGTCCGCGATCGTCCGGTACCCGTGTTCGCCCGCCCGCGGCGCCTGGGTGTTCTCGGCCTTGGCGAGCACGCCGGGGTTGGTCTCCGACACCATCTTCTCGCAATAGTCCACGCCGACCAGGTTCTCCTGAAAGATGTTGTGGTCGAACATGTACTCGGCGGCCTCACCGAGATTGACGATCCATTCCCCGAGGTGCGGCGGCTTCACGCCGTATGCCATGTTCTGCGTGTAGCAGGAACACGTCGCGTGGTTGTCGCCGCAGATGCCGCAGATGCGGCTCGTGATGAAGTGCGCGTCGCGGGATCCTTGCCCTTCATGAACAACGAGTAGCCGCGGAAGATGGACGAGGTGCTGTGGCATTCCACCACCTCTCGGTTGTCGAAATCGATCTTGGTGTAGATGCCGAGACTGCCCACGATGCGGGTGATCGGATCCCAGGCCATCTCCACGAGGCCGCCGGGGTCCGTCTGCTTGTGCGACGGCTCGGGGATGATCTCTGTCATCGAATTGCCTCTCGACAGGTCGGGCTACCAGGTACGTACTGCTCCCGTTTCGAGCGTGGAACCCGGATTGCGCCAACGCGGTTCCTTCTCGACCGTTCGTGCGGTCACGTGACGCAGGCGCCGGATGACGGAGCCGTAGAGCCCGGACGCCGTGCTCGAGACCAGGCCGCCGGGCGGCTCGTCCATGAACGGCATGAACTTGTCGGGGAAACCGGGCATGGTGCACCCGATGCAGATGCCGCCGACGTTCGGACATCCGCCGAGGCCGTTCATCCAGCCGCGCTTGGGGACGTTGCACTTGACCACAGGACCCCAGCACCCCAGCTTCACAAGGCATGTCGGCGACCCGTACTCGGTGGCGAACTCACCCTGTTCGTAGTAGCCACCGCGGTCGCAACCCTCGTGCACCGTGGCGCCGAACAGCCACTGCGGGCGCAGCGCCTCGTCGAGCGGGATCATCGGGGCCTGATCGGTCGCCATGTACAGCAGGTACGTCAGCGTCTCGGACAAGTTGTCCGGTTGGATCGGGCAGCCGGGACGCAGACGATCGGGATCCCGGCCTTGGACTTCCATTCCCAACCGAGGTAGTCGGGCACACCCATCGCACCGGTCGGATTTCCCGCCATCGCGTGGATTCCGCCGTACGTCGCGCAGGTTCCGGCCGCGACGATCGCGGTCGCCTTCGGTGCGAGACGATCGAGCCACTCGCTCGTCGTCACGGGTTGTCCGGTGGCCGGGTCACTCCCGAAGCCGCACCAGTAACCCTCGTCGTGCAGCTTCTCGTTCGGGATCGATCCCTCGACCACCAGCACGAACGGTTCGAGTTCGCCGCGATCGGCCTTCCAGAACCACTCGAGGAAGTCGTCGGCACCGCCGGCCGACCCGCACTCGAAATCGATAAGGGCCAGTGGACGGCGATCTTCGGCAGGCCCGGAAGGGCACCGAGGGCTATCTCCTCGATGCTGGGCTGGGTGGCAGCAGTCAGTGCCACCGAATCGCCATCACAACTGAGACCCGCGTTGATCCACAGCACGTGGATCAACGTTTCTTCGGCTTTGACTGCCGCCTCCGTTGGCATCAGTGCCGCTCTCCGGGCAGGGCTGTGCCCCTACGTCATCGGAGTCGACCCTCGGCCCACTTGTATGACGCTCATCACGGTCTACACCCGCCGGAAGAACATTGTCAATGGTCGCAAGATCATCACGGCGCCCCTACTGCGCGTCAATCCATGTGTACCAATCGATTACGCCCTCGCCCGACACCGCCGACACCGGCACGATCTGGACGTCCGGGTTCACCGACCGCGCGTGTCGCGAGCACGCCTCGAGATCGAAGTCGACATACGGCAACAGATCGGTCTTGTTGATGATCACCAGCCCAGCGGCCGCGAACATGTGCGGGTACTTGAGCGGCTTGTCCGACCCTCGGTCACCGAGATCACGACCACCTTGCTGCGCTCGCCGAGATCGAACAGGGCCGGGCAGACGAGGTTGCCGACGTTCTCCACGAACAGCAATGACCCGCTGGGCGGGTCGAGCGTGTCGAGGGCGCGCCGCATCATCTCGGCATCGAGGTGACAGCCGGCACCGGTGTTGACCTGCACCACCGAACATCCGGTGGCCTTGATCCGTTCGGCGTCGAGCAATGTCTCCTGGTCGCCCTCGATGACGGAGATCGGGCGCCCGCCGCCGAGTTCACGAATCGTTCGCTCGAGCAACGTGGTCTTGCCCGCGCCCGGCGAGCTCGTCATGTTGAAGGCCAGGATGTCGCGGGCGGCCAGCCACTCCCGGATCTCCTGCGCGAGCAGGTCGTTCTTCGCGAGCACCTTCTGCTCGAGCGAGATCGTCTCGGTCGGCGGCAGGTGTTCGTGCGGATGATCGTCGTGATGGTCGTGCGGGTAGGCGGGATCGTGTGGATGAGGATGATCGTGACCGGAATGGTCGTGGGGCACCGTGATCAACGCGCCCGCGTGGTCGCCGCATCCGCATGTTGCACACATAGCTCAGCCCACTTCCATCGACATGATCCGCAGTTCGCGGCCCGAGAGGATCTCCACGTCCACGCTCCCGCAACGGCACAGCACCACGAGATCGGTCAGCTCGAAATCCGCCCCGCAGCCCCGACAGTGCGCCCTGCCCGGCGGCTGATCGATTTCCAGGCTGGCGCCCTCCATCACCGTGCCCTCGGTCGCCAGCTCGAAACAGAATTGCATCGAATCGGGGACCACCGCGCAGAGCGTGCCCACCTCGATCGTGACCCGCCGCACCCGCCTGCCCGCCGCACGCTCGCACACCGCGTCGACGACGCTCTGGGTGATCGACATCTCGTGCATCACGGCCTCGTTCCGGCCTCGGTGGAACTCACCCTAGGACGCGGCCACCACGGGCACAACGGTTCGTCACTCGGGTGACGCCGCCTTCTCGGGGACGGCGACGTCGTTCGCTCGGGCGGCACCGCCGCAGTTCGCCCGCGCGGCACCGCCGCCGCGAGCCCCGACTCCCAGCGCGCCTGGACGCCGCCGTACTGCCACACCAGCACTGCGGTCAGCCAGGTGCCGATGAACAGCCCGACGATGATGAACCCCATCGCCCCGAGATCGAGCGCGCCGATCCACCCGAGCAGCCCGTCGGTGACGTCGAACTTCGCGGTGAGGAGCGAGATGATCTCCTGCGCACCAATGAGCATCGCGACCACCACCGACAGCCCCGTGACCACGAGGTTGTAGTAGATCTTGCGCAGCGGCCGGGCAAGTGCCCAGCCGTAGGCGAAGTTCATGAACGAGCCGTCGATCGAATCGAACAGCGACATGCCCGCACAGAACAGGATCGGCAGCACCAGGATCGAATACCAGGGCAGCCCGGTCGCCGCGGCGCCACCCGCGATGACCAGCAGCCCCACCTCGGTGACCGTGTCGAAGCCCATCCCGAAGAGCAGCCCCACCGGATACATGTGCCACGGCGCGCGGACCGCGGCGACCACCGGCTTCAGCAGCCGGTTGAGGGCTCCCCGATTGTCGAGCTCCCGCTCCAGCCGCGCCTCGTCGTAGGCGCCTCTCTTCATCTCGCGGAACACCCGGTGGATCGCGATGAACGACATCAGGTTGAGCAGGCCGATGAGCAGCAGGAAGGTCCCAGAGACCAGGGTGCCGAACACTCCCGTCCATCGCGTGAGATCGGAGTTGTCGTCGGACAGGCTCGCGGCGAGTTCCCGCACCCCGAACGCCAGCAGGGCCACGAGCACGAAGACGATCGTGGAATGCCCGAGGGAGAACCAGAACCCGACCGACATCGGCTTCTTGTTCTCCGCGACGAGCTTCCTCGTGGTGTTGTCGATGGCAGCGATGTGATCGGCGTCGAAGGCGTGCCGCATGCCGAGCGTGTACGCGGTGACGCCGAGCCCGACGCCGAATGCGGAGCCGTGGATCGTGTAGTGCCCGGGAACGACCACGGCGAACAGCACACCCCAGCCGATGACGTTGAGGGCGAGCACCGTGACCGTCATGCCGACGAGGCTGCGTCGCTCACCGCGGTCGAGCTCTCGCCATGCGCGGACCAGTCCGGTGCGGGAGAAGCGGGATGTCACGGTCATGACGTTCCTCGATGGGCGCGAGAACCGAGCCGATGCCGTCACTCAGCCTATACCTGCACAGTTGTTCACTTGAAGCCCTGGACCGCCGGTATTTGGCCGTGGCCACCACCAGGTCAGCGAAACGCAGTTGGCTGATTTGTGCCGGGTTCTCGGGCCGCGGGCCGGCGGGCGAACGTGACGCACGTGATCGCCGTGACTGCCATTGCTGCGATCCCGATCCATGCCGCGGTCGTGTAGGCGTCGTCGGTCGGGAAGAGATGCCCGCTCGGAGTGCCGGCGGCCAACACCAGGCCACCGATTGCACTCCCGAGCGAGAAGCCGACGCTGCGCACGACCTGGTTGAAGCTCATGGCGCTCGTTGTCTCATCCGTCGGGGTGACGGCCAGGATGACGGAGGGCATCGCCGCCGAGAATCCGCCGACACCGAAGCCGAGTACCGCCATCGATACCAGCAACTCGGCTAGGTTCGAGCGGGCGGCAACAAACAGGGCAAAAGCAAACAGCACGATGATGGCGCTACCGGCCAGAAGTGGCGGCGCGCCGATTCGCTCGCGCAGGCGAGGCGTGAGCTTACCTGCGACGAATCCCAGCAGCGAGAACGGAACCAGCACGAGCCCGGCAACGAAGGTGGTGAGCCCGAAGCCGTAACCGGCGCTCTCGGGTGTCTGGGCGTAGCGCGTGATGAGGGTCAGCAACAGGTACATGCCCACGCCGCCGACGAGCATCGCGGCGTTGGCTCCGGCGACGGCCGGGTGTCGCATCAGCCGGATATCGACAAGCGGCGCCGAGCTACGGCGTTCGTAGGCCGCCCAGATGCCGAGCAGGAGTGCGGCAATCGCCGCCAGAGCCACCGCGAGGCGGAGGTGTCGGATCCACAGGCCCGTCTCGCTCGCCAGGAGAAGGACGAGGAACAGCCCGCCTGCCAGGAGTAGCGCGCCAGGTAGGTCGACCCGAGCCGAGCGCCCCTCGGGTGGTACGGGCATGCTGCGCAGGGCCGCCAGGAACGCGACGGCGGTGACGAACACCCCGAGTCCGTATGCGACGCGTACACCGCCGAGCTCGGTGAGCAACCCTGCCAGCGGGTAGCCGATGCCGACACCGACGGTGGAGGCCACCGACACCAGGGCGATCGTGGCGGCCGCGCGACCTTCGGGAAGATGATCACGGGCGACGCCCATCATCAGCGCGGTCAACCCCAAGCCGACGCCCTGAGCCGCCCGGCCGACGAGCAGCCAGGCAAAGGGCAGTGGAAGCACCGTGAGCACGCTTCCCACCACCACGACCCCGAGGGTGGTGAGGATGGTGCCGCGGCGATGAGGACCGGCCCCCAAGCGGCCGAGAACAGGCGTGGCGATGGCGCCGGTCAGCAGGGTGATGGTGAGAGTCCACTGCGCGCTGGCCAGGGACACATCGAATGTGGTCGCCACGCTAGTGATCAGCGGCGCCCCGAGGCTGCCGACCGCCGCGACGACCAGGGCGATGAACACCAGCGACGGGACCAGCATCCGCGGTTCGGGCCGCCTCGACGATGGCTTCACACGCCGCAGACTACTGATCATCGACTTGACACATCCAGCGGAAGACCTGCGTGTGGCGAGCTCCACAGGCCCTCGAAGCGGTCCTCCCTGGACCGGACGACCCGGCACATATCCGCCTCCTACGAGGCAGTCGCGGTGGCCGTCCGGCCAGGAGGCACGCCTCAGGCGGAGGGCACCTTGTCGAGGAAGCCGAGCACGTGGATCAGCCGGCCGTCGGCGTCGCGCTCGATCACGTCGAACCCCTCGATCAGGTCCTCCGCACCCGCGGGCCCGAGCTGCCAGCCGAACCTCGCCTGGTCGTGGTGACCGTCGACCGGGCCATTCAGCCGGAAGCTCATCCCGGCGAACTGCTGCTGCACGGCGCCGATGGTGGCGTCGATCTCGGCCCGGCCCGTGGCCGCGGCCATCGGGTCCACGTACCGGCCGTCGGCCGCCCACAGCGCGTCGATCGCGGCGCGGCGCCGGTCCGCATCGGTCTCGTTCCACACCGCGATGTACTGGGCCGCAAGGTTTTCGAAGGTCATGTCGTCACTCCTGTCGGATGTCGCGGTGGCCGCCTCGGCCCCCGTCGGAACACAACTCTGACCGTCGCGGTGCGCCGCGTCGATTACCTCCGAGGTAATGGCGGCGCTTCCCGGGCCGCCCTAGGGTTGCCTCATGACCACCCTCATCGAGGCCAAGCCGCCGGTCGGCACGTTGCTCCGGCGGTGGCGGGAGCGACGCAGGCTCAGTCAACTGGACCTCGCGTCCCGGGCCGAGGTCTCGGCCCGGCACGTGAGCTTCCTCGAGACCGGCAGGTCCCGGCCAACCAAGGCGATGCTGCTCAAGCTCAGCGAACAGCTCGATATCCCGCTGCGGGAGCGGAACTCGCTGCTGCTGGCAGGCGGCTATGCCCCGGCGTACCCCGAGCACCAGCTCTCCGACGTGCCGATGGCCGCGGTGGCCGACGCGATCGCGGCGATCCTCGGTGCGCACCTGCCCGCCCCGGCCGTCGTCGTCGACCGGCACTGGAACATGATCGACGGCAACGCCGCGGTCGCGATGTTCACCGAGGGATGCGCGCTCCACCTGCTCGAACCGCCCGTGAACGTGCTGCGATTGAGCCTGCACCCGGAGGGCATGGCACCGCGGATCGTCAATCTCGGCCAGTGGCGCGGTCACCTGCGCAGCCGGCTCGACCACCAGATCGCCACCACCGGGGACCCGTTCCTCGCCGCGTTGGCCGACGAACTGTCGGCCTATCCCGGCGAGGCGCCGACGGACCACGACCCGGGCGCCCTGGTGGTGCCGCTCCGATTCGCCACGCCGGGAGGCGAACTGGCGTTGCTCAGCACGACGACGGTGTTCGGCACGCCGATGGACGTCACGGTCGCCGAGCTGGCGATCGAGACCTTCTACCCCGCCGACGCGCCGACAGCCGCGGCGCTCGCCGAGGGCGTCAGATGACGCCCATCGCGAGCATCGCGTCGGCCACCTTGACGAAGCCGCCGATGTTCGCACCGAGGACGTAGTCGCCCGGCTTGCCGTACTCCTCCGCGGTCGCGACACAGCGGCCGTGGATGTCCGACATGATCTTCGAGAGCCGCTCGTCGGTGTAGTCGAAATGCCAGGAGTCGCGCGAGGCGTTCTGCTGCATCTCCAGCGCCGAGGTCGCCACACCGCCCGCGTTCGCGGCCTTGCCGGGGGCGAACGCGACGCCCGCGGAACGCAGCACGCGCAACGCCTCGGGGTGGTCGGCATGTTCGCGCCCTCCGCGACCACGCGGACCCCGTTCTCGACCAGGGTCAGTGCGCCCTTCTCGTCGAGCTCGTTCTGGGTGGCGGACGGGATCGCGACCTCACAGGGAACGTCCCAGATCGAGCCGCCCGCAACATACTTGGCGGACGGAACGGTGTCGACGTAATCGCAGATCCGGCCGCGCCGGACCTCCTTGATCTCCTTGAGCAGCTCCAGGTCGATGCCGCGCTCGTCCACGATGTAGCCGGCCGAATCCGAGCAGGCCACCACGGTGCCACCGAGCTGGTGCACCTTCTCGATCGCGTAGATCGCCACGTTGCCGGAGCCGGAGACCACGACCCGCTTGCCGTCCATGCTCGTACCGGCCGTCTTGAGCATCTCGGCGACGAAGTAGGCCGCGCCGTAGCCGGTCGCCTCCTTACGCACCTGCGAGCCGCCCCAGGTCAGGCCCTTGCCGGTGAGCACGCCGGACTCGTAGGAGTTCGTCAGCCGCTTGTACTGGCCGAACAGGTAGCCGATCTCGCGGCCACCGACGCCGATGTCGCCCGCGGGCACGTCGGTGTACTCACCGATATGCCGGTGCAGCTCGGTCATGAACGACTGACAGAACCGCATGATCTCCGCGTCGGAGCGACCCTTGGGGTCGAAGTCCGAGCCGCCCTTGCCGCCGCCGATCGGCAGCCCGGTCAGCGCGTTCTTGAAGATCTGCTCGAAGCCGAGGAACTTCACGATGCCGAGGTTGACGCTCGGGTGGAAGCGCAGGCCGCCCTTGTAGGGACCGAGCACGCTGTTGTACTGCACCCGGAATCCGCGGTTGACGTGCACGTTGCCGTTGTCGTCGGTCCACGGCACCCGGAAGATGATCTGGCGCTCCGGCTCGCAGAGCCGCTCGATCAGCGCGCCGTCGGCGTAGTTCGGGTGCCGCTCCAGCACCACCGTGAGCGACTCGAAAACCTCGGCGACGGCCTGGTGGAACTCCGGCTCACCGGCGTTGCGACGGACAACTTCCTCGAAGTACTTGTCGACGCGCTCACGGACATGCCCACTCACAGCGGCCGCCCTCCTCATTGATCTGCAGGGATGGAAAGTAAAGACAATCACAAGACTTCCTCACGGCAACATGCGGGTCTCCGTGATCGCCGTCGTCGCAGTGACCGATCCCACACCCGGCCGCGGGCGCGACACGGGCAGGCGCGGACCTGACTTGCCGGGACGGGAGGTGGGCCTGGGACTACCGTGAGATCCGTCATCGAAGATCTGCGGAGGAGCGTCAATGAGCATCCAGACGGTGGAATCGCGCCGCCATCGCGTCGTGGTCATCGGTTCCGGTTTCGGCGGCCTTTTCAGTGCGCAGGCACTCAAACGCGCCGACGTCGACGTCACCCTCATCGCTCGCACCACCCACCACCTCTTCCAGCCGCTGCTCTATCAGGTGGCGACCGGCATCCTCTCGGTCGGCGACATCGCCCCCGCGACCCGCCTGGTCCTGCGCAAGCAGAAGAACACCCAGGTGCTGCTCGGCGACGTACTCGAGGTCGATCTCGAGGCCAAGACCGTCACCTCACGGCTGCTCGAACGGGAGACGGTCACCGAGTTCGACAGCCTGATCGTCGCCGCGGGCGCCGGTCAGTCCTACTTCGGCAACGACCAGTTCGCCGAGTTCGCGCCCGGCATGAAGACCATCGACGACGCACTCGAACTGCGCGGCCGCATCCTCGGCGCCTTCGAGCAGGCCGAGTTGTCCCAGGATCCTGAGGAGCGCGCCCGGCTGCTCACCTTCGTCGTGGTCGGCGCGGGCCCCACCGGCGTCGAACTGGCCGGCCAGATCGCGGAGCTGGCCCATCGCACCCTCACCGGCGCCTTCAGGAAC
The DNA here is from genome assembly GCF_001984015.1 of Rhodococcus sp. MTM3W5.2. NCBI lineage: Bacteria > Bacillati > Actinomycetota > Actinomycetes > Mycobacteriales > Nocardiaceae > Rhodococcus > Rhodococcus sp. MTM3W5.2. Next base: position 2,992,437 of record NZ_CP019572.1, read on the forward strand.
ATCGACTCCCGCGAGTCCCGGGTGATCCTGCTCGACGGCGCCCCTGCGGTGCTCCCTGTCTACGGCGGCAAGCTCAGCGAGAAGGCGGCCGGCCGGCTCGAGAAGCTGGGCGTCGAGATCCAGCTCAACGCGATGGTCACCGACGTCGACGTCGACGGCCTGGTCGTCAAGGAAAAGGACGGCACCGAGCGCCGCATCGACTCGCAGTGCAAGGTGTGGTCCGCGGGCGTGCAGGCCAGCCCGCTCGGCAAGCAGCTCGCTGCGCAGTCCGGCGCCGAGATCGACCGGGCCGGCCGCGTCCACGTCAACCCCGACCTGTCGCTGCCCGGGTACCCCAACGTCTACGTCATCGGCGACATGATGTCGCTCGACAACCTGCCAGGTCTGGCGCAGGTCGCGATGCAGGGCGGCAAGTACGCCGCCAAGCAGATCAAGGCCACCGTCGCCGGTGAGTCCCCCGAGACCCGACACCCGTTCAAGTACTTCGACAAGGGCTCGATGGCGACCATCTCCCGTTTCAGCGCGGTCGCGAAGGTCGGGAAGCTGGAGATCAGCGGTTTCATCGGCTGGGTGGCCTGGCTGGTGATCCACCTGATGTACCTGGTCGGCTTCCGCAGCAAGTTCTCCACGATCCTGTCCTGGACCGTCAGCTTCCTCGGCCGCGGCCGCGCGCAGATGGCGTCGACGGAACAGCAGGTGTTCGCGCGCAACGCCATCGACCTGTTGCAGGACTACGAGCGAGCCAAAGACGCCGGGCTGATCGGCGATCCGCTGGCGGTCTCGACCGGCGAGGAGCGGGAGAAGGCGGTCTAGCTAGCCGTTGTGTGCGTGGGTGGCGCCGAGGTCGTGCAGCATCCGGTGCACGACCTCGTCGTCCAGCGAGTAGCTCATCTTCTTGCCGTCCCTGCGCACCGCGACCCAGCCCTGGTTGCGCAGCAGCCGAAGCGCGTGCGAGACGGCCGTGGTGCTCATGTCCAGCGCCGCCGCGAGATCCGACACGTAGATGCCGGGGGCACGGTGCAGACCGAGCAGGATCCTGAGCCGGGTGGGGTCGCCGAGCAGCTCGAACCGGCGCACCCACTCCGGTAGGTCCGGCACCGCCTCGACGGCGGCGCGGGCCTGCGCGACCTGTTCCGGGTCGAACGCGGGCGGGGTACCGGTCATGAGTTCACCGTAGCCAACGCGCGGCCCAGCCGGGTCCCGAGGCTGCCGCCCGCCGCAAGGGGCATCCGCACCCACGACCCACCCGCGGGGTACCTCTCGACCACCGCGGCGCGCTCGTCGGGGAACACCAGCTCGCTCTGGACCGCCATCGGCGAGTCCAGCAGGTCGTGCCCCACCGTCCCCGCCCCCAGCTCCAGCCGGTGCCGCAACAGCGGCATCCCGTCCAGGTCCGCGTGCAGCGCCCCCGACCATCGCCCGCCGTGCTCCCCGGTGCGCCCGATCTGTGCGCGCTCGCGCACCGTCACCCGCGACGAGGACGTCAGCTCGAGCCGGGTGTGGGTCCGGTGGTCCGCGTCCGCCGCGACCACCATGGGCTCGGGGTCGAGCAGCAGCTCCGCGTCCCTGTCCACCCGAATGTCCCAGCGCGCCGTCGAGACCAACTCTTCGGCCCCTGGCAACGCGAGCGCCGCGGCGACGGTGCGCACCGTCAGGCTCGCGCCCGGCCCGACGCGCAGCACGATCTCGAGGTGGTCGCCGCCGAGCGGTGTCGCCGCCGCGGAGATCAGGTGCACGGTGTCGCGCCCGGTGATCCGGGCGGCCAGTCCCCCGCTCGCCCGGATCCGCGGGGTGCGGCCCCGCTCGGCGACGATGGTCAGTGCGGTGTGCACCCGATCAGACCGCCGCGGCCAGCTGCTCGCGCACCCAGGCCAGCACGGGGGTCGCCGCCGGGTCCGCGGTCAGCGAGATCAACGCCGTCGGCCTGCCCTCGCGGACCCGGGCCGCGTCGGTCTCCATCACGGTCAGGTCCGCGCCGACCAGCGGGGCGAGATCGGTCTTGTTGACCACCAGCAGGTCCGAGAACGTCACGCCCGGGCCGCCCTTGCGCGGCACCTTGTCGCCGCCCGCCACGTCGACCACGAAGATCTGCACGTCGATCAGCCCCGAGGAGAAGGTGGCGGTGAGGTTGTCGCCGCCGGACTCGACCAGGATCAGGTCAAGGGGCGGGTTCGCCTCGATCAGGTCGTCGATCGCGTCGAGATTCGCGGTGATGTCGTCGCGGATCGCGGTGTGCGGGCAGCCACCCGTCTGCACCGCGGTGATCCGCTCGTCGGGCAGCACCGCGTGCCTGCGCAGGAAGTCAGCGTCCTCGGTGGTGTAGATGTCGTTGGTGAGCACCGCGAGCGAGAGTTCGTCGCGCAGCTCACGACAGAGCGCGGCCACCAGCGCGGTCTTGCCGGATCCGACCGGGCCGCCGATACCCACTCGCAGCGGCTCTCCCGGCACCCGTACCCGCTTGGGTCGGTCGTGCGTGTGCTGATGTGGTTCGCCGTCGATCAGGTGCGGGGGCATGTCGATCTCCTTCGGGTGGTGCGGTTCTCGGGCAGTCGGGGTGTCATGGAGTTCACGAGGCGAACAGGGGGCGTTCTCGGTCCAGGTGCGCCTGCGCGACCACGTCGAGCACGGGGTCGGACAGGTCGGCGAGACCGGTGGCCGCGAGATCCGCGGTCCGGTCGCACAGCTCGGAGAGCGCAAAGGTGCAGGCCGCCACGTCCGCAGGGTCGAGGGCGAGCAGGCGCTGCGCGGCGATCGCGGACCCCGTCATCGTGGTGTAGACGAGAACCATCGCGGCCTCGGTGTCGCTCATCCCGCAGACCCGCGCGGCCTCGCCGGACGCCACCGCCAGGTGCGGGCGGGCACCGAGAACCGACCAGTCATGCTCGGGCCACACGTGTTTGGACAGCCGCAGGAGCCCGCGGCCCTGGGCCCGGGACGCGGCACGCCCGGCAGGGGACGGGGTCCGCGCGTCGGTCTCCGCATCGGCCTGACCCGGGGCGAGCGCACCCCCGCACACCGCCGCGGCGATCGACCCGGCGACCAGCCCGGTGCTGCGGATCCGCCTACGCAGGTAGGCGTCCAGCGTCGCGAGGTCCCTCACCAGCCCGCAGGCGATGGCCTCCTCCACGCCCCCGGAGTGCACGTGCCCTCCTGTGGGCAGCCGGGAGTCGGCCAGCGCAAGCAGGTTCGCCAGTCTCGAGGTCATCGCGTACGCACCGCCATCAAAACAGGAAGTACCGCTGGGCCATCGGCAGTTCGGTGGCGGGCTGCTCGCGCCACACCTGCCCGTCGATCCGCACGGTGAATGTGTCGGGGTCCACCTCGATATGGGGCCGAGCGTCGTTGAGCGGCATGTCCGCCTTGCCCCGCGCGCGCACATCGAGCACCGGTACCAACCTGCGGTCCACGTTCAGCCGGTCGGCCAGCCCGTCCTCGATCGCCTGCGGCGCCACGAAATGCACCGAGGTCGCGGCGGCAACCTTCGGGGCGGCGCCGAACATCGGCCTCGGCAGCACCGGCTGCGGGGTCGGGATCGAGGCGTTGGCGTCGCCCATCGCGGCCCAGGCGATGGCGCCACCCTTGATCACCGCGTGCGGACGGACCCCGAAGAACGCGGGCTCCCAGAGCACCAGGTCGGCGAGCTTGCCCACCTCCACGGACCCGATCTCGGCGTCAAGTCCGTGCGCGATCGCCGGGCAGATCGTGTACTTGGCCACGTAGCGCCTGGCCCGGTTGTTGTCCGCGGCGCCGTCGCCGGGCAGGGCCCCGATCCGGCGCTTCATCACGTGCGCCGACTGCCACGTGCGCAGCACCACCTCACCGATCCGGCCCATCGCCTGCGCGTCGCTGCCGATCATCGAGATGGCGCCCATGTCGTGCAGCAGGTCCTCTGCCGCGATGGTCGACGGCCGGATCCGGCTCTCCGCGAACGCCAGGTCCTCGGGGATGGACGGGTCGAGGTGGTGGCACACCATGAGCATGTCCAGGTGCTCGTCGAGGGTGTTCACCGTGTGCGGGCGGGTCGGGTTCGTCGAACTGGGCAACACGTGCCCCTGCGCGGCAACGGTGATGATGTCGGGCGCGTGCCCGCCGCCCGCCCCCTCGGTGTGGTAAGCGTGGATCCCGCGGCCTGCGATGGCCGCGAGGGTGTCCTCGACGAAGCCGGCCTCGTTCAGTGTGTCCGAGTGGAGCGCGACCTGGACCCCCGCCGCATCGGCGACGGACAGGCAGGCATCGATCGCCGCCGGGGTCGAGCCCCAGTCCTCGTGCAGCTTGAATCCCGATGCGCCGCCGCGCAACTGCTCCCACATGGATTCCGCGCTGACGGTGTTGCCCTTTCCGAGCAGCGCGATGTTCATCGGCCACCCGTCGAGCGCCTCCAGCATCCGCGACAGGTGCCAGGCGCCTGGCGTCACGGTGGTGGCCTTCGACCCCTCGGCCGGGCCGGTGCCGCCGCCGATCAGGGTGGTGATCCCGCCACCGAGCGCTTCCTCCATGATCTGCGGGCAGATGAAGTGCACGTGGCAGTCGATCGCGCCCGCGGTCAGGATCCGTCCGTTGCCCGCGATGATCTCGGTGGACGGTCCGACGACCAGGTCGGGATGCACCCCCGTCATGGTGTCCGGGTTGCCTGCCTTGCCGAGCGCGACTATCCGGCCGTCCCGGATCCCGACGTCCGCCTTGATGATTCCCCAGTGGTCGAGGACCACCACCCCGGTGATGACGGTGTCGGGTGCCCCTTCGGCGCGGGTCGCGCGCCCCTGTCCCATGGATTCGCGGAGCACCTTGCCACCGCCGAAGACGGCTTCCTCGCCCGCCAGCCCCGGACCGCCGGAGCGGTCCTCGGTGATCTCGATGAACAGATCGGTGTCGGCCAACCGGATCCGGTCGCCGGTGGTGGGTCCGAAGAGGGCGGCATAGCGGGGCCTGCTCAACGAGGTCATCAGCGGTCCAGCTTTCCTGGCGCGGTCAGGTTCAGGCCGTGCACTTCACGGGTGCCACCGATCGGGACCAGGCTCACGCACTGGCTCAGCCCGGGCTCGAAGCGAACGGCGGTACCCGCGGGGATGTCGAGACGGAGCCCGTGCGCGGTCGCGCGGTCGAAACGCAGCGCCGCGTTCGCCTGCGGGAAGTGCACGTGACTGCCGACCTGGATCGGCCGGTCGCCGACGTTGAGCACCTCGAGCTCTGTCCGTGGCGCGCCGGGATTCAACTCGATCTCGCCGTCGGCGCAGAGGATTTCACCGGGGATCATCTGCTGCTCCTACGCGATCGGATGGTGGACGGTCACGAGCTTGGTGCCGTCCGGGAAGGTGGCCTCGACCTGGACGTCGGCGAGCATCTCGGGCACGCCCTCCATCACGTCCTCGCGGGCGAGCACCTCGCGACCGGACGCCATCAGCTCGGCGACGGTGCGGCCGTCCCGCGCGCCCTCGAGCAGGTGGTCGGTGATGATGGCCACCGCCTCGGGATGGTTGAGGAGCAGACCCCTGCCCCTGCGACGCCTTGCGAGTTCGGCGGCGTAGCTGAGCAGCAGCCGTTCCTGCTCATGGGGTGACAGGCGCATCCGTCCTCCTTGTCATGTGCCGGGCGGGTGCCCGGAGGGGCAATGGTGCCACGCGGACCGGGAGCGATCTCATCCTCCCCGGCCGGTTGATACGGCTGTAAGAAGACCGAAACATGCAGGCAACACGCCTCTCTCGACGCAGCGACGGCCCGCGGGAGCGGATCGCCAGTAGCATCGAGCCTGTGACCGAGGCGACGGAACGCACCAGCCCGCCAGTCGTGTTGCGCGTGCTCGTGTACAGCGACAACGCGAACACCCGCGCCCAGGTCATCAGCGCGATCGGGACGCGGCCCGATCCGGATCTGCCGGAGCTGGAGTACGTCGAGGTGGCGACCGGAGCCGTCGTGATCGGGCACCTGGACGCGGGCGGCATCGACCTGGCCGTCCTGGACGGGGAGGCGACCCCCGTCGGCGGGATGGGTATCGCCAAGCAGTTGAAGGACGAGATCCGCGACTGCCCGCCGATCCTGGTGCTGACCGGCAGGCCCGACGACGCCTGGCTGGCCAACTGGTCGCGAGCCGAGGCCTCGGTACCGCGGCCGATCGACCCGATCCGCCTCGCCGAGGCCGTCGTCACCCTGCTGCGCGCCGCCGCGTAGCTCCGCGGTTCGCCGCCGGACACGCCCGCGAACCACCGAGCGCGAACTCCCCAGACCGGTAGGGTGAGATGTAGCTCACATCGACCCGAGTCGGGATAGTGCGGCTCGTTCGGCCGGAGTGATCGCGCGGGAAGTGCTTCGGATCTTGGGAGCGTGGCATGGGGCGAGCCTGGCAATTCGGACCGACGAGTCGGTCCGAGATCGACTGCCGCATCGGTCCCGCGCGCGTGCTGGAACGACCGTCCGGAACCGGGCGGCCAGGCTCGCACAGAGGGGAGCTCACCCGGCATGAACGTCTACGTGCCGATCCTCGTACTCGGAGCGATCGCAACGGGATTCGCGATCTTCTCGGTGATCGTGGCCTCGATCGTCGGCCCGAAGCGGTACAACCGGGCCAAGCTCGAGGCGTACGAGTGCGGCATCGACCCGATGCAGCAGCCTGCTGGTCGGGCCACCGGCCAGCGCATCCCCGTGAAGTACTACCTGACGGCGATGCTCTTCATCATCTTCGACATCGAGATCGTCTTCCTCTATCCATGGGCCGTGCACTTCGACGCACTCGGCCTCTTCGGTTTCGGCGCGATGGCGCTGTTCATCTTCAACGTTGCCGTTGCCTACGTGTACGAGTGGCGCAGGGGCGGCCTGAGCTGGGACTGAGCGACCGCTCGTGTAGTGCCGGAATCGATCTCACACGAAATCCGAACCGAGAAGAGTAGCGAGATGGGTCTCGAGGAGAAACTGCCGAGCGGCTTCCTGCTGAGCACGCTCGAGGGGCTGGCGGGGTTCGCCCGAAAGGGCTCCCTCTGGCCGGCGAGCTTCGGCCTCGCCTGCTGCGCGATCGAGATGATGGCCACCACGTCGGGGCGCTACGACCTCGCCCGCTTCGGGATGGAGGCGTTCCGCGCCTCGCCGCGGCAGGCGGATCTGATGATCGTCGCGGGCCGGGTCAGCCAGAAGATGGCCCCGGTCCTCCGCCAGATCTACGACCAGATGGTCGAACCCAAGTGGGTGCTGGCGATGGGGGTGTGCGCGTCCTCGGGCGGCATGTTCAACAACTACGCGATCGTGCAGGGCGTCGATCACGTCGTCCCCGTTGACATCTACCTGCCCGGGTGCCCGCCACGGCCGGAGATGCTGCTGAACGCGATCATCACGCTGCACGAGAAGATCCAGCAGATGCCGTTGGGCGCCAACCGCGAGGAGGCGGTGCGGGCCGCCGAGCAGGCCGCGCTGGCCTCCACCCCGACGTTCGATCTCGGCACCCCCGGGGTCTGCTCCGGTGAGCCACAAGGAGAACGACCGCGACGAGGGAGCCCGGCGGATCGACGCGGAGGCGACCGCGGGCCCGGAGGGTGCCGTGCCATCGGCACATCCCGAGGACGAGGAGCTGATCGGCGTGCGCCGGGGCATGTTCGGGGTGCACGGCACCGGCGACACCTCCGGCTACGGCCGGCTGATCCGCCCGGTCACCGTGCCCGACAGCGCGCCTCGCCCGTACGGCGGCTACTTCGACGAGGTCGCGGACGCCCTCGAGGCGGCGCTCACCGAGGCGGGCACGCCGTTCGAGGAGGCGATCGAGAAGGTCGTCGTCTTCCGGGACGAGCTGACCTTCCACGTCCGGCGGCAGCACCTACCGCTGGTCGCGCGGACCCTGCGCGATGAACCCGACCTCCGATTCGAGCTGTGCCTCGGCGTGAACGGCGTGCACTATCCGCAGGACACCGGCCGGGAACTGCACGCGGTCTACCCACTCCGGTCGATCACCCTCGGCCGCCTCATCAGGCTCGAAGTGTCGGTGCCCGACGGCGATCCGCACGTTCCGTCGCTGTACGGGGTGTACCCGACGAACGACTGGCACGAGCGGGAGACGTACGACTTCTTCGGGATCGTGTTCGACGGCCATCCGTCGCTGACCCGGATCGAGATGCCCGACGACTGGCAGGGCCACCCGCAGCGCAAGGACTACCCGCTCGGCGGTATCCCCGTCGAGTACAAGGGCGCGCAGGTGCCGCCGCCGGACGAGCGGAGGGCGTACAACTGATGAACGAGACCGAACAGAACCTCACCGTCACGGGACAGGACTGGGACGAGGTCGTCTCCTCCACCGCCGGAACAGCGACCACTGGTCGCTCCGCAGGCTCCGCTCCTGCCGGCGCCGAACGCATCGTCGTCAACATGGGCCCGCAGCACCCGTCCACGCACGGGGTCCTCCGCCTCATCCTCGAGATCGAGGGCGAGACGGTCACCGAGGCGCGCTGCGGAATCGGCTACCTGCACACCGGGATCGAGAAGAACCTCGAGTACCGGAACTGGATGCAGGGTGTCACCTTCGTCACCCGGATGGACTACCTGTCACCGTTCTTCAACGAGACCGCGTATTGCCTCGGGGTGGAGAGGCTCCTCGACATCACCGACCAGGTCCCGGAGCGGGCCAACGTCATCCGGGTGATGCTGATGGAGCTCAACCGGATCTCCTCCCATCTGGTGGCGCTGGCCACCGGCGGGATGGAGCTGGGCGCGATCACCCCGATGCTCTTCGGGTTCCGCGAGCGCGAGTTGATCCTCGATGTCTTCGAGGTGATCACCGGCCTGCGGATGAACCACGCATACATCCGTCCCGGCGGCCTCGTCCGGGACCTTCCGCCCGGCGCGGACCGGAAGGTTCGTGAACTGCTCGCGATCATGCCGAAGCGACTGCGGGACATCGAGTTGCTGCTCAGCGACAACGCGATCTGGAAGGCCCGCACCGTGGGGATCGGCTATCTCGATCTGACCGGCTGCATGGCACTCGGCATCACCGGTCCGGTGTTGCGGGCCACAGGCCTGCCACACGACCTGCGCAGGAGCGCGCCTTACTGCGGCTACGAGGACTACGAGTTCGACGTCATCACCGATACCGGCAGCGACTGCTACGGGCGCTACCGGATCCGGGTCGACGAGATGGCGGAGTCGTTGAAGATCGTCGAACAGTGTCTCGACCGACTGCGGCCCGGCCCCGTCATGGTCGAGGACGAGAAGATCGCCTGGCCGGCCGATCTCGCCCTCGGCAGCGACGGACTCGGGAACTCCCCTGAGCACATCGGCAAGATCATGGGGACCTCCATGGAATCGCTGATCCACCACTTCAAGCTCGTCACCGAGGGGCTCCGGGTACCGCCGGGGCAGGTTTACACGGCGGTCGAGTCGCCCCGAGGCGAGCTGGGCGTGCACATGGTCAGCGACGGCGGCACCCGCCCGTTCCGGGTCCACTACCGGGACCCCTCGTTCACCAATCTCCAAGCAGTGGCGGCCATGTGCGAGGGCGGGATGGTGTCCGACGTCATCGCCTCGGTCGCCAGCATCGATCCGGTCATGGGCGGAGCTGATCGCTGATGTTGCAGGGACGAGGCGACGAGCGCGCGACCAACGTGTCCGTGAGCGGGCCACCCGGTGCCACCGGACCGATCTTCCTCGAGCTCGGGCCGCGTCCTGACGAGAAGGGTCAGCTGGTCCGCCCCGGTGCCCGCGCGGACTACCCGCCCGACGTCCACGCCCGGTTGGCGGCGGATGCGGCGGAGATCATCGCGCGCTACGGCGAGACGAGCGCGGCCCCTGAGGCGCGCTCGGCGCTGTTGCCACTGCTGCATCTCGTCCAGGCCGAGGACGGCTACCTCACCCCCGCCGGAATCGAGTTCTGCGCAACGCGACTGGGCCTCACAGGGGCCGAGGTCACCGCGGTGGCGACGTTCTACTCCATGTACCGCCGCAATCCGACCGGCGACTTCCACGTCGGGGTCTGCACCAACACGCTCTGCGCGGTGATGGGTGGCGATGCGATCGCCGCCACCCTCGAGGAGCATCTCGGCGTCGGCAACGGCGACACCACCGCCGACGGCAAGATCACGCTCGAACGCATCGAGTGCAACGCGGCGTGCGACTTCGCCCCGGTCGTGATGGTCAACTGGGAGTTCTTCGACAACCAGACCCCTGATTCGGCCAGGGAGCTGGTCGACGGCCTCGCGGCAGGCGACGAGGTCACCCCGACCAGGGGCGCCCCGCTGTGCACCTTCCGGGAGACCGCCCGGATCCTCGCCGGGTTCCCGGATAACCGGCCCGGCGCGCTCGAGGCGGGCGGCGGCGCGGGTGATCCCACCCTGGTCGGCCTGCGAATCGCCCGCGAACTGGGCATGGAGGCGCCCGTCGCCGCTCCTCCGCCCGAGCCCGCCGCCTCCCCCGACGAGACGGACCAGCCGCTGGCCGGCGCGGCGCCGGAGCCCTCCGCCTCGCCCACCTCGTTGTCCCCCGTCCTGAGCCGGTACTGGGACGACCCCAGATCCTGGACGCTGGAGACCTACCGCAGGAACGACGGCTACCGGGCGCTGGACAAGGCCCTGCGCATGGATCCCGATCAGGTGATCGGGACCGTGAAGGACTCCGGTCTGCGCGGACGCGGGGGTGCCGGATTCCCCACCGGCACCAAGTGGGGGTTCATTCCGCAAAGCCAGGAGACGGGCGGGCCAGCGGCCAAGCCGCACTTCCTGGTGGTGAACGCGGACGAGTCCGAGCCCGGCACCTGCAAGGACATGCCGCTCATCCTGGCAACGCCGCACGCGCTGGTCGAGGGCGTGATCATCGCGGCGTACGCCATCCGCTCGAGCCGCGCCTTCATCTACCTGCGGGGCGAGGTCGTGCCGGTGCTGCGTCGTCTGCAGGCCGCGGTTGCCGAGGCGTACGAGGCGGGGTATCTCGGCCGGGACATCCTCGGCTCCGGTTACGACCTGGAGCTGGTGGTGCACGCGGGCGCGGGGGCCTACATCTGCGGCGAGGAGACAGCGCTGCTCGATTCGCTCGAGGGCCGCCGCGGACAACCCCGACTGCGCCCACCGTTCCCGGCGGTGGCCGGCCTGTACGCGAGCCCGACCGTGGTCAACAACGTCGAATCGATCGCCAGCGTCCCGCCGATCATCCTGCGCGGGCCGCAGTGGTTCCGCTCCATGGGCAGCATGGAATCGCCCGGCTTCACCCTGTACTCGCTCTCCGGCCACGTCGCCCGGCCCGGGCAGTACGAGGCGCCACTTGGCATCACCCTCCGCGAGCTACTCGAGTACTCGGGCGGCGTGCGGGCCGGACATTCGCTCAAGTTCTGGACCCCTGGCGGATCGTCGACCCCCCTCTTCACCGCCGATCATCTCGACGTCCCGCTGGACTACGAACACGTCGCGGCGGCCGGCTCGATGCTCGGCACCAAGGCATTGCAGATCTTCGACGAGACCACCTGCGTGGTCCGAGCGGTGCTGCGCTGGACCGAGTTCTACGAGCACGAGTCCTGCGGCAAGTGCACCCCTGCCGCGAGGGCACCTACTGGCTGGTCCAGATCCTCGAGCGCCTGGAGGCGGGCGACGGCACCGAGGCGGACCTGGAGAAGCTGCTCGACATCTCCGACAGCATCCTCGGGAAGTCCTTCTGCGCCCTCGGCGACGGCGCGGCCAGCCCGATCATCTCCTCCATCAAGCACTTTCGTGACGAGTACCTGGCGCATTTCGAGCTCGGCCGGTGCCCGTTCGATCCGGACCGGTCCACTCTCGATCCGAGAGGACACATCTGATGACGGTGAACACGAACAGCGACGCGACGGATCTGCCCATCCCCGAGGAGCTCGTGTCGGCCACCATCGACGGCGTCCCGATCGCGGTTCCCAAGGGAACTCTTGTGATCCGCGCCGCGGAGATGATCGGCATCCAGATCCCCCGGTTCTGCGACCATCCGCTACTCGACCCGGTCGGCGCCTGCCGCCAGTGTCTGGTCGACGTCGAGGGCCAGCGCAAGCCGCTCGCGTCGTGCACCACGACCGTCACGGACGGCATGGCGGTCCACACCCAGCTCACCTCGCCCGTCGCGGACAAGGCGCAGCGGGGCGTGATGGAACTGTTGCTGATCAATCATCCGCTCGACTGCCCGGTCTGCGACAAGGGCGGCGAATGCCCGCTGCAGAACCAGGCGATGTCCAACGGCCGGACCGAATCACGGTTCGGCGGGGTCAAACGCACCTTCCCCAAACCGATTCCGCTGTCCTCCGAGGTCCTGCTCGACCGGGAGCGGTGTGTGCTGTGCGCCCGGTGCACCCGCTTCTCCCAGCAGATCGCGGGCGACCCGTTCATCGAGTTGTTGGAGCGCGGCGCGCTTCAGCAGGTCGGCATCTACGCCAAGGAACCGTTCGAGTCCTACTTCTCGGGCAACACTGTGCAGATCTGCCCGGTCGGCGCGCTGACCGGTGCCGCCTACCGGTTCCGCGCCCGGCCGTTCGACCTGGTGTCCAGCCCGAGCGCCTGTGAACACTGCGCCAGCGGTTGTGACCTCCGCACCGATCACCGCCGCGGCACCGTGTTACGCCGGATGGCGGGCGACGACCCGGAGGTCAACGAGGAATGGAACTGCGACAAGGGCAGGTGGGCGTTCACCTATGCCACCGCCCCCGATCGCATCACCACACCGATGGTCCGCGCCGAGGACGGCACGCTGGTGCCCGCCTCCTGGCCGGAGGCATTGGCGGCGGCGGCGCGCGGTTTGAGTTCCGCAGTAGGGGGTGCCGGAGTCCTGGTCGGCGGCCGGTCCACCCTGGAGGATGCCTACGCCTACGCGAAGTTCGCGCGGGTGGTGCTCGGCACCAACGACATCGACTTCCGCATCCGGCCACACTCCTCGGAGGAGGCCGACTTCCTGGCCGCCCGTCATCGGGTGACCGTCACCTATCAGGACCTCGAGAACGCGCCGACCGTACTGCTCGTCGGGTTCGAGCCCGAGGAGGAGTCACCGATCGTCTATCTGCGACTGCGGAAGGCCGCGCGACGGGGCTCGCTCGTGGTGCTGTCGATCGCGCCGTACGCCAGCCGCGGTCTGGCGAAGATGTCGGGCCGGCTGCTGCAGACGGTGCCTGGCGGCGAGGCGGCGGCGCTCGACTCGCTGTGGGGGTCGGAGCAGTTGCGAGCGGCGGGCGCCGTGATCATGGTCGGCGAACGCCTCGCGGCCATCCCTGGCGCGCTGTCCGCCGCGATCCGGCTCGCCGATCAGACCGGGGCCCGGCTGGTGTGGGTACCCCGCCGGGCAGGCGACAGGGGCGCCCTGGAGGCGGGCGCCCTCCCTCAGCTGCTGCCCGGCGGCAGGCCGGTCGCCGATGATGCCGCCCGCAGGCAGGTGGCACAGGTGTGGGGCCTCACGGATCTGCCTGCGATGCGGGGCCGGGATTCCGCGGACATCCTCGCCGCCGCGCGCGACGGCCGGCTCGGGGCGCTGGTGGTCGGCGGCGTAGAGCCGGGCGACATGGCCGACCCGCGGGCCGCCCTGGCCGCCATCGAGGCGGCCGGTTTCGTGGTCAGCCTGGAGCTGCGCCACAGCGAGGTCACCGAGCGCGCCGATGTGGTCCTCCCCATCGCCCCGGTGGCGGAGAAGCCCGGCACCTTCCTCAACTGGGAGGGGCGCCCACGTGCCTTCGACGCGGCCCTTCCAGGCATCGGCGCCATGCCCGATCAGCGGGTGCTGGACGCCATCGCCGACCGGATGGGCACGCCGCTCGGGCTTCCGGACGCCGCGGCAGCGCGCGCCGAGCTCGCGCGGCTCGGCCCGTGGGACGGGGCGGCGCCCGCCGCGCCGGACCTCGCACCCGCCGAGCCGACGCCTCCGGGCCCGGGCGAGGCGGTCCTGGCGGGTTGGCGAATGCTGCTGGACTCCGGCCGCATGCAGGACGGGGAGCCGCACCTCGCGGGGACCGCGCGGACCCCGGTGCTGCGTCTGTCCGCCGCCACTGCCGCCGAGATCGGCTCCGCCGAAGGGGATCCGGTGACCGTCAGCACCGAGCGGGGATCGATCACCCTGCCGTTGGCCATCACGGACGTGCCGAACCGGGTGGTGTGGCTGCCGCTGAACTCCCCCGGGTCCGCGGTGTTCCGTGAGCTCGCCACCCTCCCCGGCGGCCTCGTCCGCATCCAATCCGCGACAACCGGAACGGAGCGGTGATGGACACAGGGAGCAGCTATACAGATCTGTCGGCGTTCGGCCACGATCCGTTGTGGCTCGTCCTCGGCAAGGCCCTGGCGGTCTTCGTCTTCCTCGTCCTGACCCCGCTGCTGGCCATCCTCGTCGAACGCAAGGTGCTTGCCTGGATGCAGATGCGGGTGGGGCCCAACCGGGTCGGTCCGAAGGGAACGCTGCAGAGCCTGGCCGACGGCATCAAGCTGGCGCTCAAGGAGGGCATCGTCCCGAGCGGCGTCGACAGACCGGTCTACCTGCTCGCACCGATCATCGCGGTGGTACCGGCCTTCATGGCGTTCGCCGTCATCCCGTTCGGTCCCGAGGTGTCGATCCTCGGCCACCAGACTCCGCTGCAACTCACCGATCTGCCGGTCGCCGTCCTGTACATACTCGCGGTCACCTCGGTCGGTGTGTACGGCATCGTGCTCGCCGGGTGGGCGTCGGGCTCGACCTATCCGCTGCTGGGCGGGTTGCGCTCGACGGCACAGGTGATCTCGTACGAGGTCGCGATGGGATTGGCGTTCGCCGCGGTCTTCCTGTGGGCGGGCACCATGGCCACCTCGGGCATCGTCGCCGCGCAGGAAGGCACCTGGTACGTCTTCCTGCTCCTGCCCTCGTTCCTCATCTACGCCACCTCGATGGTCGGCGAGACCAACCGAGCGCCGTTCGATCTCCCCGAGGCCGAGGGCGAGCTGGTCGGCGGCTTCCACACCGAGTACTCCTCGCTCCGCTTCGCGATGTTCATGCTCGCCGAGTACATCAACATGGCGACCGTCTCGGCACTCGCGACCACGCTGTTCCTCGGCGGCTGGCACGCACCGTGGCCACTGAACATGTGGGACGGCGCGAATACCGGATGGCTTCCCGTGCTGTGGTTCACGGCCAAGGTCTGGGGCTTCCTGTTCGTGTTCATCTGGTTGCGCGGGACGCTGCCCCGGCTGCGTTACGACCAGTTCATGAACCTCGGCTGGAAGATCCTGATCCCCGCCGCACTGGTCTGGGTCGTCGTGGTCGCCGCGATGCGGACCCTGCGGAACGAGGGGTACGGCTCCCTGCAGGTCTTTCTCTTCGGCGCGGGGACCGTCGTGGCGCTGGTCGCGCTCGGACTGGTGTGGCGACGGCTCCGGTCCGCACCGAAGCCCGCGGTAGCGCCCGCGCCGGCGGTGACCGGGGGCCCGATCGCACCCGCTGTCGAGGAGCCGTTCGACCCCATGGCGGGTGGTTTCCCGGTTCCGCCGCTACCCGGCCAGAGATTGCCCGCGTTCCGCCGCACCCCGGTATCCACGGGCGCCACCACCAAGGAGGGCGACGATGGTTGAGTTCCTAGGTCCCCTATCGGGATTCGGCGTGACCTTCCGAACGATGTTCGCGAAGCCCAACACCGAGTTCTATCCGGAGGAGAAAACGCCGACCGCCCCCGGCTTCCACGGCAGGCATCAGCTCAACCGGTACCCGGACGGGCTGGAGAAGTGCATCGGGTGCGAGCTGTGCGCCTGGGCCTGCCCCGCCGACGCCATCTATGTGGAGGGCGCGGACAACACCGAGGCCGAACGCTATTCGCCCGGTGAGCGATACGGCCGCGTGTACCAGATCAACTACCTGCGGTGCATCGGATGCGGACTGTGCATCGAGGCGTGCCCGACCCGGGCGCTGACCATGACCGACGACTACGAGATGGTCGACGACAACCGGGCCGGATTGATCTACGAGAAGGATCGCCTGCTTGCGCCGCTCGAGCCGGGCATGACCCCGCCGCCACACCCGATGCAGCCGGGGAGCACGGACAAGGACTACTACCTCGGCACCGTGGGGCCGGACGCGGAGGGCACAGGCGCGGAGCCCGCGGAGCGCCAAGACAGCACAGGCGCGGAGCCCGCGGAGCGCCAAGACGAAACGAACTCCGAAGACGGGTCGCAAGCGTGAACGCGGTCGCCGCCGCGGCGCTACTCGCCGCCGAGCCCCTCGAACGCACGTCCACGGGCGAGGCGGTCCAGTTCTGGGTCCTCGCCGTGGTGGCCGTGATCGGCGCCCTTGGCGTCGTGTGCGCCACCAAGGCCGTCTATTCGGCCATCTTCCTGGCGCTGACCATGATCATTCTCGCGGTGTTCTACATCGCCCAGGACGCGCTCTTCCTCGGGGTCGTGCAGGTCGTCGTCTACACCGGCGCGGTGATGATGCTGTTCCTGTTCGTCCTCATGCTCATCGGCGTCGACTCCTCCGACTCGCTGGTGGAAACGCTTCGCGGCCAACGGATCGCCGCGATCGCGGCGGGGCTCGGATTCGGGGTGCTGCTGATCGCGGCCATCGGCACCGCGTCCGTCTACGTGGGCGGAGGCGTCGCCGAGACGAGCGAGCTACCTGCGGGCAACGTCGAGGCCCTCGCGGAACTCATCTTCATCCGCTATGTGTGGGCGTTCGAACTGACCGGCGCGCTACTGATCACCGCGACCATCGGCGCCATGGTGCTGGCACACCGCGAGCGGTTGTGGCCGCGCGCGGACCAGCGGGAACTCTCGCGTGACCGGGTTCGCCGCTGGAGCGAGGGGCCACGGGCGGCGATCGGGTGACCCCGTTGCCGAGTCCCGGCGTCTACGCCCGCAGCAACGCGGTCGACATGCCCGCACTGCTACCGGACGGGTCGTTCGCCCCGTCGTCGGTCAGCCGCATTCTCCAGCAGCGAGACATCTCGGCACCCGAATCGGAGACACCAGGAGAGGAGGGCACGCGGTGAACCCCGAGAACTACCTGTACCTGTCCGCCCTGCTGTTCACCATCGGTGCAGCAGGCGTCCTCGTCCGCCGCAACGCCATCGTCGTGTTCATGTGCATCGAACTGATGCTCAACGCGAGCAATCTGGCGTTCGTGACGTTCGCGCGGATGCACGACAACCTCGACGGCCAGGTCTTCGCGTTCTTCACCATGGTGGTCGCCGCCGCCGAAGTCGTTGTCGGCCTGGCGATCATCATGACCATCTTCCGCACCCGACGTTCGGCCTCGGTCGACGGCGCGAACCTACTGAGGTACTGACGTGACCGGGGGATCTGGCTGCTGCCCGCCCTGCCGCTGCTCGGCGCCACGGTGCTGCTGCTCGGCGGCAGGCGAACCGACAGGTGGGGCCATCTGTTCGCCTGCGCGATGGCGTTGGCGTCGTTCGCGGTCGGTGTCGTGTTCTTCGCCCAGATGCTGGGCCGCGACACCGCCGATCGCGCCGTCTCCGAGGACCTCTTCAGCTGGCTACCTGCTGCGGGCCTGCAGGTGGACTTCGGGCTCCTGCTGGACCAGCTGTCGATCTGCTTTGTCCTGCTCATCACAGGGGTGGGCTCGCTGATCCACATCTATTCGGTCGGCTACATGAAAGACGATGTGGCCAAGCGCCGTTTCTTCGCCTACCTCAACCTGTTCCTGGCTGCGATGCTGCTCCTGGTGCTCGCCGACAACTACCTCGGTCTGTATGTCGGATGGGAGGGCGTCGGCCTCGCCTCCTACCTGCTGATCGGCTTCTGGCAGTTCAAGCCGTCGGCGGCGACCGCGGCGAAGAAGGCCTTCGTGGTCAACCGCGTCGGTGACATGGGCCTGGTCGTCGCGATCATGATGATGTTCGCGACGTTCGGGTCGATCAACTTCGCCGGCGTCTTCGCCGCAGCCGACGGGGCGAGCGAATCGGTGGTCACGGCAATCGGATTGGCGCTGCTGCTCGCGGCGTGCGGCAAGTCGGCCCAGGTTCCGCTGCAGTCCTGGCTCGGCGACGCGATGGAGGGCCCGACCCCGGTGTCGGCGCTGATCCACGCCGCCACCATGGTCACCGCGGGCGTCTATCTCATCGTCCGATCCAATGTCATCTTCGACCTCGCGCCGGGCGCGCAGCTCGCCGTCGTGGTGGTCGGCGCGGTCACCCTCCTGTTCGGCGCGATCATCGGCTGCGCCAAGGACGACATCAAGAAGGCGCTGGCGGCGTCGACGATGAGCCAGATCGGCTACATGGTGCTCGCCGCCGGCCTCGGCCCCGCGGGGTACGCGTTCGCGATCATGCACCTGCTCACCCACGGCTTCTTCAAGGCAGGACTGTTCCTCGGCGCCGGGTCGGTGATGCACGGCATGAACGACGAGACCGACATGCGCCGGTACGGCGGATTGCGGGCGTTCATGCCGATCACCTTCGTCACATTCGGGCTCGGCTATCTGGCGATCCTCGGCATCCCCCCGTTCTCCGGCTACTTCTCGAAGGACAAGATCATCGAGGCGGCGTTCGGCGCGGGCGGCACCGAGGGCATCGTCCTCGGCACCGCCGCCCTGCTCGGGGCTGGCATCACCGCCTTCTACATGACGCGGGTGATGCTGCTGACGTTCTTCGGTACGCCCCGATGGCGAACGGACGATGCGCCCCATCCACACGAGTCGCCGCGCGTGATGACGTGGCCGATGATCCTCATCGCGATCGGTTCGGTCACCTCCGGCGCGATCCTGGCCTTCGGTGGGGCGCTCCAGCATTGGCTCGAACAGGTGGTCGGCGCCCACCATCCCGATCTCGCCGTCCCCGTGTGGGTGATCACCGTGACCACCCTTGTCGTGGTGCTCGCCGGTGTCGCGGTGGCCTATCGGCAGTACGCGGGGCAGAAGATCCCCGAGGTCGCGCCGGCCGCGGTCTCCCCACTCACCGTCGCGGCCCGCAGGGATCTGTACGGCGACGCAGTCAACGAGGCGGTGTTCATGCGTCCTGGCCAACATCTGACGCGGTGGCTCGGCTATTTCGACGGCAGGGGCATCGACGGCGCGGTGAGCGGGTTGACCGCGGCGATCGGCGGCGCCTCGGCGCGGATCCGGAGGCTGCAGACCGGCTTCGTCCGGACCTACGCCCTGTACATGTTCGCTGGCGCGGGCGCGGTGGCCGCGACGATGGTGCTGGTGGGTCTGCGATGAGCCTGCCCTGGTTGACCGCGATCTGGGTGGCGCCGCTCGTCGGCGCCACCGCCGTCCTGGCGCTGCCGGTGGACAAGCACCGGCTCGCCCGGTCCGTCGGGCTCGGCACCGCACTCGTGGTGCTCGCGCTGGCCGTGTCCGTGGCGGTCGGTTTCGATCCGGCGGGCGCCCAATACCAGTACGTCGAGTCACACGCCTGGATCCCGGCTTTCGGCACCCGGTACACCCTCGGGGTGGACGGCATCGCGCTGGTGATGGTGCTGCTGACGACCGTGCTGGTACCGCTGCTGCTGCTCGCCGGTTGGAACGACGTCCCCGAGCCGGAGCCGATCGGCAGGCGCAGGATCCACTTCTACGTGGCGCTCATCCTGGTGGTCGAATCGATGGTGCTGGTGTCGTTCACCGCCCTCGACATCCTGCTGTTCTACGTGTTCTTCGAGGCGATGCTGCTCCCGATGTACTTCCTCATCGGCGGATTCGGCGGTACCGATGCCACCGCGGTGACCAGACGGGCCAGCGTGCACCGGTCCCGCGCGGCGGTGAAGTTCCTGCTGTACAACCTCTTCGGCGGCCTGATCATGCTGGCCGCGGTGATCGGCTTGTATGTGGTGACGGTGCGGGAGGGCAGCCCGCTGCCGGGTGGGACCTTCGACTTCCGCGACATCGTCGCAGCCGCCTCCACGGGCGGGCTCGGCGTCGATCCGGGCGTCCTCAACGCGCTGTTCCTCGGCTTCATGTTCGCCTTCGCGGTGAAGGCGCCGCTGTGGCCCTTCCACACCTGGCTGCCGGGCGCGGCCACCGCCGCGACCCCGGCCACCGCGGTGCTCATGATGGCCGTCGTCGACAAGGTCGGCACCTTCGCGATGCTCCGCTACTGCCTGCAACTCTTCCCCGAGTCGTCCGCGTACTTCGCGCCGCTGATCGTCACGCTGGCGGTGATCGGCATCGTGTACGGCGCGTTGTTGGCGATCGGTCAGACCGACGTGATGCGGCTGATCGCCTACACCTCGATCTCGCACTTCGGGTTCATCATTCTCGGCATCTTCGCGATGACCAGTCAGGGGCAGGCCGGCTCGACGCTCTACATGGTCAACCACGGCATCTCGACCGCTGCCTTGTTCCTGGTGGCGGGATTCCTGGTCTCCCGCCGCGGCACAAGGGCCATCGCCGCGTACGGCGGCGTGCAGAAGGTCGCCCCGGTGATGGCAGGCACCTTCCTGGTCGCGGGCCTCGCGACCCTGTCCCTGCCCGGGCTCGCGCCGTTCGTGAGCGAGTTCCTGGTCCTGGTGGGCACTTTCACCCGCTACCCGGCCGCCGCGCTGATCGCGACCAGCGCGCTGGTTCTCGCGGCGATCTACGTGCTGTGGCTGTATCAACGCCTGATGACCGGTCCGGTGACCGAGGACAACAAGCGCATCCGCGACCTGGTGCCCCGCGAACTCGCGGTGGTGGCCCCGCTGATCGCGCTGCTCCTCGTCCTCGGTTTCTACCCGAAACCGGTCCTCGACATCGTCAACCCCGCGGTCAGTCAGATCATGACCACGATCGGTCAGCACGATCCCGCACCGACCGACCCGGCCCTCACCGGCCTCGTCGCCGATCAGGACAACCACGGAGGTGCGCCCCGATGAGGTCCCACGAAGCCCTCGCCCAGGCGGCGCTGCCCGCGCCGGACATCGAGTACGGCAGGCTCGCGCCGATGTTGATCGTGTTCGGGGTGGCGGTCGTGGCGGTGATCGTCGAGGCGTTCGCGCCCACCCGGGGCCGCCTCACCAGCCACCTGGTGCTCAGTCTCGGCGGCCTCGGCGCGGCGTTCGTCGCGGTCGTGCTGCTGCGGGGAGATCACGGCACCGCCGTCATGGGCGCGGTCGTCGTCGACGGCCCCACCCTTTTCCTACAGGGCACGATCCTGCTGGTCTCGATCCTCGCGGTGTTGCTGATCGCCGAACGCAGCGGTCTGCGGGCCGAGGGCGGGGCGCGGCGGACGGCGGGCGCCTCGGTCCCGAGTCCGGCGGACGGCATCGACGCCTTCGCCCCGCAGGCGGCCGCGGTGCCCGGCAGCGTCGACGAGCTGGAGGCGACCAGGGCGGGAGTGATGCAGACGGAGGTGTTCCCGCTGACGCTCTTCGCGGTCGGCGGGATGCTGCTGTTCCCCGCGGCGGGTGACCTGCTCACCATGTTCGTCGCGCTCGAGGTGCTGTCGCTGCCCCTGTACCTGCTCTGCGGACTCGCCAGGCGCCGGCGCCTGCTCTCCCAGGAGGCAGCGCTGAAGTACTTCCTGCTCGGCGCGTTCTCGTCGGCGTTCTTTCTCTACGGCGTGGCGTTGTTGTACGGCTACGCGGGCACGGTGCGGCTCGCGGGCATCGCCGACGCGATCGCCGACGGCGGCGAGCTGCGGCCGGTGCTGGCGCTGCTCGGTGCCGGGCTGCTGAGCGTGGGCCTGCTGTTCAAAGTCGGTGCGGTGCCGTTCCATTCGTGGGTGCCCGATGTGTACCAGGGCGCCCCCACCCCGATCACCGCCTTCATGGCGGCGGCCGTCAAGGTCGCCGCGTTCGGCGCCATGCTGCGCATCTTCTACGTCGCCCTGCCGGAGCTGCGGGCGGACTGGCGTCCGATGCTGTGGGCCGTCGCCATCGCGACCATGCTGATCGGTGCCGTGCTGGCGATCACCCAGACCGACGTCAAACGCATGCTCGCGTACTCGGCGATCGCCCACACGGGATTCATCCTCACCGGCCTGATCGCCGGGAACGACGCGGGACTCTCGGCGACGATGTTCTATCTGCTCGCCTACGGGTTCAGCACCCTCGGCGCCTTCGCCTGCGTGATGTTGGTCCGGGACGGGCACCAGGAAGCTACGGAGATGGCCGGATGGGCGGGCCTCGGCCGACGCTCACCGGTGTTCGCCGCGGTCTTCGCCCTGTTCCTGCTCTCCTTCGCCGGAATCCCGTTGACCAGTGGGTTCGTCGGAAAGTTCGCGGTGTTCCGGGCCGCCGCCGAGGGCGGGGCCGTACCCCTCGTCATCGTCGGTGTGATCAGCAGCGCGATCGCCGCGTTCTTCTACGTGCGGGTGATCGTGCTGATGTACTTCTCCGACCCGACGCCGGAATCCGAGGCGACGACGGTCGTCGTGCCCAGCACCGCGACCGCAGCCGCGATCTGCCTGTGCGCCGTCGTCACGCTGATGCTCGGGATCCTGCCGCAGCCGGTGCTCGACCTGGCGGACAGGGCGGCGCAGTTCCTCCCCTGACGCGAAGCGCCGGGCTACTGGCCCCCGAGCCGGTCCGTGTCGGTGACGTTCGCGAGCCGCACCTGCCCCTTGGCCACCAGGCGATCCCGCTCGTCCACCACGGCGACCTGCCACAGCTGCTGCGTGCGGCCGCGGTGAACCGGCGTCGCCTCCGCGAAGAGGACACCATCGCGGGTGGCCCGCAGGAAGTCGGTGTTGTTGTTGACGCCGACCACATGCCCCCGGTCACCCAGCCAGATGCTGCCCGCGATGCTGGCGAGCGTCTCGACGACGGCGCAGTGCACGCCGCCGTTCATGATGCCCGCCGGCTGGTACAGCTCGGGCCTGACCGTCCACTGGGCACGGACCCGGTCACCACTGAGTTCGGTGTACTCGAGCCCCAACACCTCGCCGAATCCCTTGTTGAGGAACGGGGTTGCGGCAGCAGGGTCCATCCCGGACAGATCGCTCATCGAGGACACGTTGCTCATCTTCACACTCCATGGTTGCGGCCGGTCGAGTGAATGTACCTTTCGCCCGAAATGCCGACGGGCCCCGCACCCGAAGGTGTGGGGCCCGTCGCGGGGAAGGACCGGGAGTCTCTGCAGCCCTCAGGACTCCGGCGCGGTCCGATCATTCACGTTCCGAAAATGACTATAGGCAAGCCTGGCCTAACTTGCAAGCGCGGCGACACCACCACGGCGAAACGCCGTCCGGTCGGCACGCGCCCGGACCGGCACCCCGGCACCCTCGAAGGCGTCGAGCAGGCCCTGACCTCGGCGCATCGCGACGGACTCGCCGACGCCACCCAGGATCGGGACCAGCGTGGCGGCTCCGAGGATCGCCTCACCGACCATGGCCCACAGACGCGATCGATCGAGCGGCACGATCAGATCCAGCGCATCGAAGATCACTGCCAGCGCGGCGTGACAGCGGTGCGCGGTCCACACCAGCAGGGCGCCCTCACACGGCAGCGTCACCGCCGCGCGCGTCCCGGCCCATCGATCACCCGGCAGCACCCGCAGCACCGGATCGCTGACCCCCGCCCAGTCGATGCAGCCGTCACTGTCCATGTGCAACCACAGATTCTCCAGGCCCGGATCCCAGGCCCGCCCCTCCAGCACCACGAGCGCCGCGACCCGGCCGATCACCGCATGAATGAGAGCGGTCGCGACCGATGCGCCCGCCGCCTCCCGGTCACCGAGATCCGCCAGCGCACGCTCGACCATCCGCACCATGCGATCGCCCCAGATCCCGTCGGCGGCGGACCACCAGCGACGCTTGCCCTGGTCGGCCATCAGCGCGACGGCATACACCCGGGGATACTCCGGGTAGATGCTCCGTAGCCGGTGACAGGAGTCGTCGAGCGCGGCTGCCGGGTCATTCCCCACCTGTTTCACCGAAACGGCGGTCGATGACACTGCGAACGGGGACGCTGCGATGGATGACACTGCTCACTCCTGGGTCGGCGACATACGGACATCTCGACGAGATCAACACCGGACGACCACATGCCGGGTCGACCGCGAATGTAGGTTAGCCTAACCATTACTTGCGGGCGAGCGGGAGCCGAACCCCCGGACGGGGATAGGGTTCCGTAACCTAATCTCGCAAGCTTGCGCCTCGCCGATCAGGAGCCTCCGACCGTGACGTCCACCCCCACACCCGGTTCGGTCGCCGCTCGCCCCGGGCCGACCGAGACCCGGGGACCCACCCGACCGAGCTCTACGGTTCGCTGGAGGTCCCGACCGGACCCGCACCGCTGCAACGCCGGCTGGTCGCCGCCCTCGCGGACCTCGGCGTGGTCGCCCTCCCCTGGTCATCGGCTGGTTCATCGTCGACTCCCTGCGCGACGACAACGGCGGCGGCCAGATGGATCGCGCGGTCTTCGGCGGCGTCGCACTGATCACCGCCGCCGCCCTGCTCGTCTGGAACCGCGGCAGCAGGGAGGGCGCGACGGGACAGAGCGTCGGCAAGGGCTGGCTGGGTCTGGTCACCCGTGATGCCCAGTCCGGCCTGCCGCTCGGCACCCGCCGGGCCCTGCTCCCCCGCGCCGGCGCCGAGGTCGTCCGGCTCAAGACCGCGGTCGCGGAGGGTTTCACCCCGATCCGCCGCGACACCTCGATGGCCGCGATCCGCAAGCGCCGACTGCTCGGACTCGCCCTCCTCGTGCTGCTGCTCGCCGCGGCCGCCCTCGCCAGCGTTGCCGTCGGCGCCCGGCCGATGACCTTCGCCGAGATCTTCCACGCGCTGTTCACCCCGACCGGCCTCGACACCGACCTGGTTGTACGCACCCTGCGGGTGCCGCGCACCGCCCTCGGGATCGCCGTCGGCATCGCGCTCGGCATCGCTGGCGCGCTCATCCAGGGCCACACCCGCAACCCGCTCGCCGACGCGGGCCTGCTCGGCCTCAACGGCGGCGCCGCGTTCTTCGTGGTGCTCTCGATCTACCTGTTCGGGCTGGGCGGACCGAACGAGTACCTGTGGTTCGCCTTCGCCGGGTCCCTCGCCGCGAGCATCGTCGTGTTCGGCATCTCGTCCATCGGCAACGGCAGATCGAGCCCGCTGAGCCTCGCGCTCGCCGGTGCCGCGGTGGCGATGTTCCTCAGCGCCATGACGAACACCGTCATCCTGCTCGACCAGACCAGCCTCGACGGCTACCGGTTCTGGGTCGTCGGCTCCATCGCCGGGCGAGGACCCGAGGTGCTCTGGCAGGTGCTGCCGTTCCTGGTGATCGGCGCGCTGATCGCGATGGCGAGCACCCCGAGCCTGAACGTGCTCAGCCTCGGCGACGACGTCGCCCGCGGCCTCGGCACCAACATCGTGTTGAGCCGGACGATCGGCATCATCGCGATCACCCTGCTCACCGGCGCCGCCACCGCCGCCTGTGGCCCGATCGCCTTCGTCGGACTGGTGGTACCTCATGTCGCCCGGTCGATCACCGGACCGGACTATCGCTGGCTGGTGCCCTACGCCGGCATCATCGGCGCGATCATGGTCCTGCTCGCGGACGTGATCGGCCGCGTCGTGGTCCGCCCCGGCGAACTCCAGGTCGGCATCGTATTGGCGCTCTTCGGTGCACCGTTCTTCGTCGCGCTCGTCCGGCGCAGAAAGCTGGTGTCGCTGTGAGCCTGATCGACGACAAGGTCGAACTCCCCACCACCGTGCCGTCGCGCCCGGGGTTCCGGGTCGGGCCGGTCTCCCTGGTCCGACGCACCACCATGGTCGCGATCACCGCAGGCCTGCTGCTCGCCGCGTTCCTGCTGCTGTGCATCAACATCGGCCGCGGCGACTTCGCGATCTCGGTGCCGACTGTCGCCGAGATCCTCTTCGGCGGCGGCACCAAGGTCGAGCGATTCATCGTGATGGACCTGCGCTTGCCGCGCGCCCTCACCGCCCTGCTCACCGGGCTCGCGCTGGGCATCTCCGGCGCGATCACCCAGTCCATCCTGCGCAATCCCCTGGCCAGCCCGGACCTGTTGGGTATCACCGCCGGGGCCAGCGCCGCCGCTGTTGCCCTCATCGTGCTGGCGGGCGGCGGCAGCTTTGTCGGGCTGCTCGCGGTGCTCGGCATCCCGATCGCGGCGCTGATCGGAGGCATCGCGACCGCCGTCATCATCTACGCGCTCGCGTGGCGCGGCGGAGTCCAGGGCTACCGGGTGGTGCTGATCGGCATCGGGTTCAACGCCATGCTTATCGCCGCGATCCAGTGGATGCTGATCTCCGCCGACATCAACGACGTCGCCCGCGCGCAGGTCTGGCTCAACGGCTCCCTCAACGGCAGCGACTGGGCGCAGGTCTGGCCCGTCGCGATCGGCGTCGCGGTGGTCGGCACGATCGCGCTGATCTCCTCCTTCACCCTGGGCGCGCTGCGCCTCGGCGACGACAACGCACGCTCGCTCGGCGTCCGGCTCCAGGCCGGCCAGGCCACCCTGCTGCTGGCCGCCGTGGCGCTCGCCTCCATCGCGACGGCCGCCGTCGGCCCGATCGGGTTCGTCGCGCTGTGCGCGCCCCAGCTCGCACTCCGGATGCTGCGTACCGCCGGACCTCCGATCCTGGCCTCCGGCCTGGTCGGGGCCGTTCTGGTGGTCGGCAGCGACGTCATCGCCCGCACCATCCTCCCCGTCGAACTCCCCGTCGGCATCGTGACCTCGGCCCTCGGCGGACCGTTCCTGCTGTACTTGCTCGTCCGCAACAATCGAAAGGTGTCGGTCTGATGAGCGAGCTCACCACCGAGCACACCGTGCCCCGGCTCGCGGCCGAGGCCCTCACCGTCGGCTACGGCGACCGCGTCATCGTCGACGGACTCGACCTCGAGATCCCGACCGGCGTGGTGACGACGGTGATCGGGCCGAACGGCTGCGGCAAGTCCACCCTGCTTCGCTCGCTCGGCCGACTGCTCAAGCCGAAGTCCGGCCAGGTGCTGCTCGACGGCAAGGCCATCTCCACCCTCAAGACCAAGGACGTCGCGCGCACCCTCGGCATGCTGCCGCAGGCCCCCGTCGCGCCCGAGGGACTGACCGTGGCCGACCTGGTCGCCCGCGGACGGCACCCGCACCAGTCCTGGATCCGACAGTGGTCGGCCGACGACGAGGGCGAGGTGGCCAGGGCGCTGGCCCTGACCGGGGTGTCCGAACTCGCGGATCGACCCGTCGACCAGCTGTCCGGCGGACAGCGCCAGCGCGCCTGGATCTCGATGGCGCTCGCCCAGGGCACCGACATCCTGCTGCTCGACGAGCCGACCACGTACCTGGACCTGGCGCATTCGGTCGAGGTCCTCGACCTGGTGGACCGGATGCACGAGGAGCTCGGACGCACAGTGGTGATGGTGCTGCACGACCTGAACCTCGCCATCCGGTACAGCGACCGCCTGATCGTCATGTCCGAGGGCGCGGTCGTCGCGTCCGGCACCCCGAGCGAGGTCATCTCGGAGGAGCTTCTGCTGGAGGTGTTCGGGCTCGAGGCCCGGGTCATCGAGGACCCCGTCTCCGACCGACCGCTGATCGTGCCCATCGGGACCCGGCACGTGTACGGGTCGATCGGTGGACCGTCGGCCGCGGCCGACGCGGTGGGCGTCGGTTCGGCGTGAACTAACTCTTACCTCCACCGATCATCGTGCGCACCAGGCGAACTCCCTGCCCGATCGAGACCTCCGGCAGGTAGGCCCTGCCGATGGCGTTGCCGATGCTCGGCAGCGCCGCCGGATCGGCGAACGTCATGTGCATCGGCACGTACTCGGGCTGGAACTTCGACTTGAAGGCCAGCAGGGACCGGAACCCGTACACCGGTTCCAGGGTCTTGCCGAGCACGTCGAGGAGGCGATCCAGCACCGTCGACAGCGTGGACCGCTCGAGATCCTCCTCGGCGTCGGCCGCTGCCTCCGACGAGCCGACCTTCGCCAGCGGCGCGCCGGACAGGCTGACGAACTCGGCGCCCTCCTCCTTGAGGAGCATTGCCGCAGATGCGATCAGGAACTCCATCGCGGGCCGGAAGCCCTCTGCGCGGCGGCGCATGAAATCGAGCGTCCAGCCGACCACGCGGCCGTCCCGGTAGACGGGCATCCACGAGGTGACCCCGTGCACGGTGCGCTCGGCATCCACGGCGACCAGGCATCGCACCTGCGGGTCGTCGATCTCCTCGAGGCCGCCGAGTGTGAAGCCCATCTCCGGCATCCCCTTGTCCGCCACCCACTCCTCCGAGATGGCGGTGATCTGATCGGTGATCGCCAGCGGGGCGTCGGGGAACGAGATCCACTCGGCGCTGATCCCGTCCTTCTTGGCCCGGTTCACCGCGGTGCGCACGTCCTGGAACTTCTTGCCGGTGAACGCTAGATCGTCGAGCCGGAGCACCGTCTCCTCCGCGACCTGGATCCCGGACCACCCCATCGAGTCGGTCACCTCCCGCAGGTCTCCGGTCACGGAGTAGAAGCACGGAATCCACCCGCTTCCGGAGGCGAACTCCGCGAAGTCGGTCACGTTGCCGCGCAACCGGTCCGGCGGACCGACGGGGTCGCCGGTGGTCAGCGCGACGCCCGCGATCACCCGGTAGGCCACGTAGCTCGTGCCGTCCGGACTGAACCAGTACTTGTTGCCACGCCAGGTCGTCATCCAGGACAGCGGACTGCCACCGCTGGCGCACAACAGCTTCCGGGCCCGTTCGGTGTCCTCGGTCTCGGCGCCGTAGGCCGGCTTGAGGAACGTTGCCAGCGTCGCCACGCAGGCGACCACCCAGAACACCACTCCGGTCCACTCGAACAGCAGCGTCGTGGCCGCACTGTCGGGCAGCAGCCGCGGATCCAGCCACTGCAGGTAGACCGGTGGGATCAGGCGTTGCGGGTAGTCGGCGAGCAGACCCGCGAGTCCCGGATCCCGGTCGAACCCCTTGCGCGCCACAAGCCCACCGAGGACATACACGATGCCGAGCCCCGCGGCGACGGCCAGCAGGATCGTCCACATCCGGCGATACGTGCCCTTCGGCGCGGCGACATCGAAGAACCGCCGAGTCAGCAGCAGCACCACGAGGATCGCGAGCGGCGTCAGGAACGGCGTGATGGTCCGGTACAGGTTCGGCGAGTCGAGGCCGTAGAAGAGCGAATCCTCGCCGACCGATTCGATGAACCTGACGACGTAGTTCGCCACGGACAGCGCGAGCAGGATCGCGTGCACGACCACCGCCGCGATCCACGCGAACCGCCTGCCCCGGCGCAGGCCGTCCGCGAGCACCAAAAGGAAGACCGAGGGCATCAGGCTCAAGAGGGTCGGCCCGACCCCACCCAGTCGCAGCCCCAGCAGCCCGCGCCTGCACGCCTCACTGTTCGACGCGCCCGCGCAGATGGCCCGCACCTCGTCAGGAGTCCATGGCACCCCGCGGAACAGTTCACGCAGCACGGCCAACGGTCCGACGGCGTTGGGCGAGAGGGCAGCCAGCGCCGGGCCGAGCGCGCCGGCCGCGACCACGATCGCGACGAGCACCCGGCCCTCGCGACGGGTCCCCGCGAGCCGAGCCCCGCGCGCCGACCGGCCGACGATCCAGGGACCGAGGACCAGCCCGACCACCGCCGCGGCGAGCCGGATGATGTCCTCGAGGTGCCCGCCGAACAGTGCGAGGGTGATCAGCAGCGCGAGCAGCCCCACCCGGGTCCGCCGCCGCCACAGCGTGTCCATCCGCGAACTCGCCACCATGGCCACGCCGACGATCCACGTCGTCGGGCCGACCGCGGCCCCGATGTGCAACCGGAAGCCCCACCCCTCGTCGACCAGTTTCACCAGCGCGGCCACCCCGATCCCCAGCAACGCGCCCAGCACCTGGGTGCTCGCCGCCGCCACCGCGAAGCGGCCCGAGCCGATCCGGTGCTCGATCGGTGCGGCCACCAGCAGGACCAGCATCGTCGCGACCAGATACCCGGCCAGGCCCGGTGCCCAGAGCCCGGCGGTGAGCGCTGTCCAGAGCCGACCGTCCTCGAACGCCCCTATCCCCGCCGCGAAATGACGGTCCACGTACCGCGACGGTCCCGACAGCAGGCTGCCGGTCGCCGCACCGAGGACCCAGATCAGGACCAGCAGCCCGATGCTGACCGGCGCGCCGGACGCCCCCGACCTGGCCAGCTCGAGGAGCCTGCGGGTCTGCCGGGTGGCCGCCGTCGCCGTCGCCTGAGTCACGAAATCAGCCCCATCCTCGTCGCCAACCACCCGAGCTCGCGTTCGAGCCCGGCCGACCACACCGCAAAGCTGTGTCCCCCGGCAGTTCCACGTACTGCACGTCCATCCCCGCGGCCTCGGCCGCCTGGTGCACCCGCTTGGCCCCCGGCCGATACTCGCCGTCGTCGCTGCCGACGACGAACACGCCAGCCGTGTCCGGGTACCTGCGCGCGGCCATCAGGTCCATCGGGTTCACCGCCGTGAACTTCGACGCATCACCGCCGAATGCCTCGTCGACCGTGCGGGCCCGATCCCCGAGCGTCGGCTCCTCCTGACCGGACAGGTCGAGGAACGTCGGATACACCTCCGGATGATTGGTGGCCATCTGCAGCGAACAGGTGCCGCCGTAGGACAGGCCGCCGATCGCCCAGGTCCGCGGGTCACGGTTCACCTCGAGATGCGACTTCACCCAGTCGGGTACGTCCTCGGCGAGGTAGGTCGCCACGTTGCCGAGTTTCGAGTCGAGGCAGAGGGGATTGGCGAGCTGGGACCCGGTGCCGTCGGCGACCACCACGACCGGGGCCAGGCCGCCGTGCTGGGCGGCGAAGTCGTCCATCGTCTGCGCCAGCCGTCCCCCGTTGAACCAGTCCGCAGGGGAACCCGGCTGCCCGGCCAGCAGGACGAGCACCGGCAGCTCGGGCCGGGGGTCGGCGAAGTAGGCGGGCGGGAGGTAGATCTGCGCGTCCCGCGCCCCGAAGCCCGACGCGACGCCGGGAATCGACACGGTGGTCACCCTGCCCTCGGTGGGCAGGTCGGCAGGCGGCCGCCACACCGACTCGAGCGGGATACCGGTGATCGGGTCGGGCGTGGGCGGCGGGACCTCGCCGAAGGCGATCTCGTTGGGATTCGGGAGGCCGAGGACATCGCGCACCGTCGGGTACGCGGCGAAGACCAGGTTGATCTGCGCGCCTGCCGCCGCGGCCACGGCAACCGTCGCGAGCACGGAGACCACCGCCCGCCACACCCGCCGGTCGAGGAGCAGCCGCGCCACCAGCAGCGCCACCGCGAGGATCCCGAGGCCGATCCAGACATAGATCTCGGTCTCGATCGGATCGGGAAAGGGCCGCCACCACTTCTCGACGACCACCCAGAGGGCAACGGTGCACCCGAGCGCGACCGCCGTGGCAAGCGGGATGGCCCGGTGCCGGTACCGACGCGGGTCCGTGGTCGGGGCCAACAGCAGCCAGAGTCCGCCGACCGCGCCGAGGGCCGCGATGAACCACGGCAGCGGGCCGGAGGTCAGTGACCAGCGAAGCAGCCAATCCACAGGTACGCCTCTCGACGGGTGACAGCAGACTATTCCCTCCGGCGTCCCCGGGCCGGTACCGAAACGAGCACATCCACACATAGCACGGATCCGGGGATTTCGTACTACGAGTAGTAGTACGCATCTGCGTCGGACAGTCCGTACACTGTTCCTATGGCAGGACTTGGGGAACTCGAGCGCGCAGTCATGGACCACCTCTGGTCCAGTTCCGAACCGCAGACCGTGCGACAGGTGCACGAGGCTCTCGCCACGCGCCGCGAGCTGGCGTACACGACCGTGATGACGGTCCTGCAGCGTCTCGCGAAGAAGGACCTGGTGATTCAGCAGCGCGACGATCGCGCGCACCGCTACGTGCCCGTGCACGGCCGCGACGAGCTCGTCGCGAGCCTGATGGTCGACGCGCTTCAGCAGGCGGACGAGTCCGACGGACGGGTCGCCGCACTGGTGCATTTCGTCGGGCAGGTGGGCGCCGACGAGGCGGCCGCGCTGCGTGAGGCTCTCGCCGCGCTCGAGGCGTCGGAGGCGTCCAAACCCACCCTCCGGAGCGTCGATCCGGGGACCGATCGCGCCAGCTGACCCCACAATGTGGATGATGGGTGGGCAATGAACCCCACCACCGCACTTGCCTTCGCGCTGCTCGCATTGTTGCTTGCAGGGCCGGTGCCAGCCCTCCTCTCCCGGGCCACCTGGCCCTACCGGGCGCCAAGGGCGGCGCTGGTGCTGTGGCAGGCCATCGCGCTCGCGGCAGTGCTTTCGGCGTTCAGCTCCGGACTTGCGATTGCGACGGAACTGCTCGTGCCCGGCCCCGACGGCAGGCCGACCACCGCGCCCACCGCCGAGATCGACGCGCTCGGGCTCCCGCTGTGGATCGCCTATGTGGTGGTGCTCGCGCTCACCCTCCTGATCGGCGCGAAGCTGGTGTTCTCCATAGCCTCGGTCGGCGTGCGCACGCGCAGGCGCCGCGCCCGGCACCGCATGCTCGTCGATCTCCTCGACCAGCGCGACCCGCAGCGTGGACGCAACTCGAACCTCCGGGTGCTCAGCGCCTCCGAACCGATCGCGTACTGCCTGCCGGGCCTGCGCCAACGGGTGGTGCTCAGCGAGGGCACCCTGGCGAACCTCCAGCGGGAGGAGATCACGGCGATCCTGATGCACGAGCGCTCCCACCTGCGCGCCCGGCACGACCTGGTGCTCGAGGCGTTCACCGCGGTGAACGAGGCCTTCCCCCGGGTGGTCCGCAGCAAGTCCGCGCTCGGCTGCGTACAACTGCTCGTCGAGATGCTCGCCGACGACTCGGCCCTCAAGGTCACCGGCCCCACTCCCCTGGCCCGCGCGCTCGTCGCCTGCTCGGGTTCCAGCGCCCCCGTCGGCGCCATGGCGGCAGGCGGTCCGCACACCCTGACCCGGATCAAGCGGCTCGGGGGCGACGGCAACGATCTGCAGCTCGCGGCCGCCGCGTATCTCGCGTCGGTTGCCATCCTCGTGGTGCCGACGATCGCCGTCGCGGTGCCCTGGCTGGTCGAGCTCAGCCGCCTGTTCCGGGGCTGAGCCCGACCCTTCGCCGCGTCAGGCGACCTGGAGCACGGTCCGCACCGGGGTCGGATTGCGGGTCAGGTCCAGCACCGGGCAGTGCTCGTCGACCACCTCCTGCAGCTCCGCGTATCGCTCGGCGCTCTCCGGTCCGGTGAGCGTGACGGTGACCCGCACCTCGCCGAAGCCGGGGCGAACCGCCCCGTCGAGGCCGAAGAAGCCCTGCACGTCGAGGTCTCCCTCCGCCGTGGCGGTGATGTCCTCGATCTCGAGGCCGAGCTTGTCCGCCCAGAACCGATAGGTCACCACCTGGCAGGACAGCAGCGCCGCCAGGTAGTACTCGACGGGATTGGGCGCGGTGGATCCGCCGCCGAGCGCGGGCGGCTCGTCCACCTCGACGGTGTGCTTGCCTGCTCGGACGGTGCTGGCGACGGCGTCGTGCGCGGTCGCGTTCGCAGTGAACCGGACCCGGGCGTTGGCGCGATCCTTGCGGACGGCGTCGGTGGTCGCGCGGATGATGCCGCCCAGGTGCGAGGTCGCGGTATCGGGGTTCGGGGTCGTGGGCGCAGCATTGATCGTGGACATGGAATTGTCTCCTTGCGCAGGATGTGGGTGAACGTCGCAGGATTCGACTCCGCGAGCGACGGTCGCGGTTCAGGTCGGATCAGCGGCCGCGACAAGCGGCGGCACACACCAGCGCAAGATCGATGTGCCGACGACGGACGAGGGCCATAGCCGCATCGGTCACGTGGGTGTCGGTCACGAGGCGATGCTAACCGGTGAATCCTGGTGGTGCACAGGGACTCCGCGCGCTCCAACGGCAGGCCAACGGGCAGTTGCCCACGTCACAACCCTGCTGACGTGTGGTTTTCCTGCGCCTCGCGTACACTTAACGACGGCCGCAATCGCGGTCCACCAATTGATTGTTCAGGCACCCAGCCCCGCCCCCGGCCGTAATGTCACCGGGAAAGGCCAGGCGAAAATGTGCCCTGGCTCGTCTCTTTGCGTGCTGCATGACAGCTCGCGCTCCGCGACGCGCCCGACGTCCGGAGAGGTATCCGCGTGACCGACGCTGTCCACATGTCTTCTGCTGCCCCTGTTTCCCCCGAGGAACTGGCGCCGCTCGAGTCCCCCTCGCCCGCCGAGGAGACCCCCACCATCACCTTTGCCGAGATCGGCCTGCCCGCACCCGTGGTCGCCGCCCTCGCCAAGAACGGCATCACCGTGCCGTCGCCGATCCAGGCGATGTCCGTGCCCGACGCGATCGCGGGCAGGAACGTCCTCGGTCGCGCCCAGACCGGATCCGGCAAGACCCTCGCCTTCGGCCTGCCGATGCTGGCCCGGCTCGCGCAGCACGAGGACCGTCCCGCTGCCAAGCGGCCGCGTGCCCTGGTCCTGGTGCCCACCCGCGAGCTCGCGATCCAGGTCGTCGACTCGCTCTACCCCTACGCGTCCTCGGTCGGCGTGCGGGTGCTCGCCGCGGTCGGCGGTATGCCGTTCACCAAGCAGGTCGAGCAGCTGCGCCGCGGCGTCGACATCCTCGTCGCCACCCCCGGCCGTCTCGGCGACCACCTGCGTCAGGGCACCTGCATCCTCGACCAGGTCGAGATCACCGCGCTCGACGAGGCCGACCAGATGGCCGACATGGGCTTCCTGCCCGAGGTCCGCTCGATCCTCGGCGAGACCCGGCCCGACGGTCAGCGACTGCTGTTCTCCGCGACCCTCGACCGCGAGGTGCAGTCCCTGGTCCGGCAGTTCCTGGCCGACCACGTGACGCACTCGACAGAGGACGGCAAAGCCAGCGTCGACACCATGGAGCACTACGTGCTCCTCGTCGATCGCGGCCAGAAGGACGTCGTCCTCGCCGAGATCGGCGCCCGTGACGGCCGCACCATCATGTTCGCCCGGACCAAGCTCGGCTGCGAGGGCATCACCGATCGTCTTCGCGCGGTTGGTATCCCGGCCGAGTCGCTGCACGGCGGCAAGGCCCAGAACCAGCGCACCCGCGTCCTCGAGCGCTTCAAGAGCGGCCGCACCCCTGTGCTGGTCGCCACCGACGTCGCGGCCCGCGGCATCCATGTCGACGGTATCGACCTGGTCGTGCATGTCGATCCGCCCGCCGATCACAAGGACTACCTGCACCGCGCCGGCCGGACCGCCCGCGCGGGCGAGAAGGGCACGGTCGTCGCGATCGTGCTGCCGAACCAGCGCCGCCTGGTCCGCAAGCTCACCGGGATGGCGGGGGTTGACGCCACCGCGGTGAACGTCGCGCCCGGTTCCGAGGAGCTGGCCACCATCACCGGCGCCAAGGCACCGAGCGGCGAACCGGTCCGCGAACAGAACTTCAAGAGCGATCGCTTCGGCGACCGGCCCCGCCGTGAGGGCGGCTACCAGGGCAGCCGTCCCCGCCGTGAGGGTGGCGGCTACCAGGGCAGCCGACCCCGCTCCGAGGGTGGCTACCAGGGCAACCGTTCCGAGGGTGGTTACCAGGGCAACCGGCCGCAGCGCGAAGGCGGCGGCTACCAGGGCAGCCGACCCCGCACCGAAGGCGGCTACCAGGGCAACCGCTCCGAGGGTGGCTACCAGGGCAACCGTTCCGAGGGTGGTTACCAGGGCAGCCGTCCCCGCACCGAGGGTGGTTACCAGGGCAACCGGCCGCAGCGCGAAGGCGGCGGCTACCAGGGCAGCCGACCCCGCACCGAAGGCGGCTACCAGGGCAACCGCGCCGAGGGTGGCTACCAGGGCAGCCGTCCCCGCACCGAGGGTGGTTACCAGGGCGAGCGCAAGTACAACGACCGCCCCCAGCGCAGCGAGGGCGGCTACCAGGGCAGCCGTCCCCGCACCGAGGGCGGCTACCAGGGCAACCGCTCCGAGGGCGGTCACCAGCGTTCGCACGGCAGCCGTCCCTACGGCGACCGCCCGCAGGGCGATCGTCCGTACGGCGACCGTCCGAACCGCGACTCCGGCAACGGCGAGCGCAGCTACGGGGATCGCCCCCAGCGCAGCGGCGATTCCTCGCGTTCCGGCGGCGGCTTCCGCAGCCGGACCGAGCGCCGCTCGTACGACGGATTCGAAGGCCCCCGGGGCGATCGCTGATCGCTGAGCGCCCACTCGCTCGACACAGACACCCAGACGCCACCGGCCGCACACGCGGTCGGTGGCGTCTCGGCTATCCGGGCACGCGACGGACGGCACCCGCCCCCGTCGCCAGGTATCGGGACCCCGCGCTTTTCTTCGCGGGCCCAGCAAGGGAAGGTGTACGGCATGACCGAGAACAGCAGCACGACCGCCCGCGCGCAGATCGGCGTCACCGGACTTGCCGTGATGGGCTCCAATATCGCCCGCAACTTCGCCCGGCATGGACACACCGTGGCACTGCACAACCGGAGCGTCGCGAAGACCGACGCCCTCATCGCCGAGCACGGCGGTGACGGAGACTTCGTCCGCACCGAGACCGTCGAAGAGTTCGTTGCGGCACTACAGAAGCCGCGCCGCGTCCTGATCATGGTGAAGGCGGGCGACGCCACGGATTCGGTGATCGAGGAGCTCGCCTCCGCGATGGAGCCGGGCGACATCATCATCGACGGTGGCAATGCGTTGTACACGGACACGATCCGCCGCGAGGCCTCCCTCCGTGACCGCGGACTGCACTTCGTCGGTGCGGGCATCTCCGGCGGCGAGGAGGGCGCGCTCAACGGCCCGTCGATCATGCCGGGCGGCCCCAAGGAGTCGTACGAGTCCCTCGGACCGCTGCTCGAGTCCGTGGCAGCTCAGGTCGACGGCACCCCGTGCTGCACCCACATCGGCCCCGATGGCGCAGGCCACTTCGTGAAGATGGTGCACAACGGCATCGAGTACGCCGACATGCAGCTGATCGGCGAGGCCTACCACCTCTTCCGCGACGCGCTCGGCCTCGACGCCGGCCAGATCGCGGACGTGTTCACCGAGTGGAACGCCGGCACCCTCGAGTCCTACCTGATCGAGATCACCGCAGAGGTGCTGCGCCAGAAGGACGCCAAGACCGGTCAGGCGCTCGTCGACGTGATCGTCGACGCCGCCGAACAGAAGGGCACCGGCCGCTGGACGGTCAAGTCGGCGCTCGACCTCGGGGTCCCGGTCACCGGCATCGCCGAGGCGGTCTTCGCCCGCGCCCTCTCCGGTTCGCGCACCCAGCGCGCGGCCGCCCAGGCGGCGGGCCTCGCGGCCGGCACGCTCGGCGAGAAGCCGAGCGATGCAGCGCAATTCACCGAGGACATCCGCGCCGCCCTCTACGCGTCGAAGATCATCGCGTACGCGCAGGGCTTCGACCAGATCGCGGCTGGCAGCGCCGAGTACAACTGGGACCTCAAGCCCGCCGACCTGGCCACCATCTGGCGCGGCGGCTGCATCATCCGCGCGCAGTTCCTCAACCGCATCAAGGATGCGTACGAGGAGAACCCGGGCCTGCCGAGCCTGATCCTCGCCCCGTACTTCCGGGAATCCATCGAGGCGGGCATCGACAGCTGGCGCCGCGTCGTCGCGACGGCGACCCTGCTCGGCATCCCGGTCCCCGGTTTCGCCTCCTCCCTGTCGTACTACGATGGCCTGCGTGCCGAGCGCCTGCCCGCCGCGCTCACCCAGGGGCAGCGCGACTTCTTCGGCGCCCACACCTACGAGCGCACCGACCGTCCGGGCAAGTTCCACACGCTCTGGAGCGGCGACCGCACCGAGGTCGAGGCGTAGCAACCGCCGACGTGCCACGAGCCCGGCCTCCCGGGGCGCACACCGAAGGGTGTCCGCCGACGGGACGCCGGGCTCGACTCGTCAGGCCACCATCCGGCCGCCAGGCGGCGGCCCCAGCAACGGCTGCACGATGGTCGAGCTGATCTCGGCCTCCCACGGCATCAGCCCCTGACAGTCGGCCCAGACCGCCTGGACCGCGGACACGTCTCCTGGCCCGTACAACGCGACCGCGCGCAACAACCAGGACTCGTACTCGCGCGCCCGGATCAGGCACACCTCGAGGCCGCCGACCTCGAGCCGCTCCCCCGTCCCGAGCCGATCGCCGTGCCACAACCGATGGGCGAGCCCGCCAAGAACCGCCACCGACTCGTCGGCGGCCCGGCCGGTGACGATCACCTCGGGACAGCCGATCTCGGTCAACCCGACCGTGTAGCAGAAGGCTGGATGGACGCCCCGCTCGTCCACGGAGGACTCGACGTACTGCAGCGCCCATCCGAATCTGTCGATGGTTCGCAGCATCCTTCGGTGCGCCTGCTCCGGCGTCATCCCCTCGCAGATCTCACACATGACCACCCTCCCGACATCGAATGTATGTTCGATGCCGATCATGCGCCATGCCACCGACACCATGCGCCCACGGGGATGTCACATGGGACGCATGCAGGACAAATGATGGAACCCATGCGTCGGAGCGGTAACCTCACTGCACGCGCCGACGACGTTCCGTGAGATCGGGGGCGCCCCGCGGCCCAACACTCGGAGGCAACCGCGACATGTCCGACCCAGCCACCACAGGACCCGCAGCCACGTTCGCGGGCCTCGGCCTTCCGCCACTGCTGGTGCAGTCGCTGAACCGGGAGAAGATCACCGCCCCGTTCCCGATCCAGGCCGCCGCGATCCCCGACATCCTGGCCGGGCGGGACGTGCTCGGGCGCGG
Organism: Rhodococcus sp. MTM3W5.2; assembly: GCF_001984015.1. NCBI lineage: Bacteria > Bacillati > Actinomycetota > Actinomycetes > Mycobacteriales > Nocardiaceae > Rhodococcus > Rhodococcus sp. MTM3W5.2. The sequence continues at coordinate 3,030,905 of NZ_CP019572.1, forward strand.
GCCCACCGGGTCCGGCAAGACCCTCGCCTTCGGGCTGCCGATGCTGGTCCGGCTCAAGGGAGCACCCAGCGCACCTGGGCGGCCCCGCGGGCTCGTGCTCGCGCCGACAAGGGAACTGGCGGCGCAGATCGAGAAGGCCCTCGACGAGTCCGCACTCTCGCTCGGACTGCGCCTCGCCTGCGTGGTCGGCGGACTCCCCATCAAGGCACAGGCACAGCGGCTCGCGCGCGGGGTTGACCTGCTGGTGGCGACGCCCGGCCGGGTGGCCGACCTGATCGCCCAGGGCGCCGCGTCACTCGCCGATGTCCGCGTGACCACGATCGACGAGGCCGACCACATGGCGGAGCTCGGGTTCCTGTCGCAGGTCACCACCCTGCTCGACCAGACGGCGAAAGACGGGCAGCGGCTGCTCTTCTCGGCGACCCTTGACGGCGGAGTGGACGACCTCGTCCGGGACTACCTGCACGATCCCGTCGCACACGCCACCGCGCCGGTGGCCGCCTCGGTGGCCACGATGGCGCACCACCTGCTCCACGTCCGCAAGGCCGACAAGTGGGTCGTGCTCGCCCAGATCGCCTCTCGCAGCGGCAAGACCCTGCTCTTCGTTCGCACCAAGCACGGCGTGGACCGGGTGGCCGAGGAGCTACGGGCGGCAGGCGTCGTCGCGGGAGCGCTGCACGGCGACAAGACACAGAGCAACCGCACCCGCACCCTCGCGGCGTTCGCCGACGGCGACACCCCGGTACTCGTCGCCACCGATGTCGCGGCCCGCGGCATCCACGTGGACGGGATCGACCTCGTCGTCCACGTCGACCCTCCCGCCGAGGCGAAGGACTACCTTCATCGCGCCGGACGGACCGCTCGCGCAGGCGAATCCGGGACGGTGGTGACCCTGGTGACCGACGACCAACGCGCCGAGGTCGCCGCGCTCACCGCGAAGGCAGGCGTGGACGTCGTTGGCGTCGAGGTGCGCCCGGGCGCACCCGAACTGGTCGCCCTCACCGGCGCCCGCGAGCCGACCGGCGTCCCGGTGCCCCCGCCCTCCGCACCGGCGCCGACGGCACCGAAGGAGCGGGCCACCGGACCGGGTGCCCGCGGCAGGCGTCCGGGCGCGACCACGGTTCGCTCCGGCGGGCGGCGCGGCAGCGGCGCAGGGGCGCACGGCCACCGCAACCGAGGAGGACGCTGAGCGATGTCCGGAACCCCGCTACTGGCAGTCGCGTTCGCGCTGATCGGTGCGCTGCTGTTCGCCTGCGGCTCCGTCGCGCAGCAGAGCGCGGCGGCCGGGGTCGCCGAGGACGAAGCCCTGCTCGCCGAGCTGGTCAGGAGCAAACGATGGTGGGCGGGACTGCTCGGCGACGGCGGCGGGTACGTGTTCCAGGCGATCGCGCTCGGCGTCGGGTCGGTGCTCGTGGTGCAGCCACTGATCGTGGCCTCGCTATTGTTCGCACTCCCCCTCTCCGCCCGGTTCAGCGGTTCCCGGATGACCGCGCGCACCTGGGCGATGGCATTGGCGCTTGCGGCGGCGCTCGTCGTGTTCCTGATCGTCGGAAATCCGACCGAGGGCCACAATTCCGCGGCGATCGCCGACTGGCTGATCCCGCTCGCGGGAGTCCTCGGGCTGGTCGCCGCGGCGGTCGCGGCCGCGCTGGCCCGGATCCGCCCCGGCCCGCGGGCCCTGCTGCTCGGATTTGCCAGCGGCGCGCTGTACGGCGTCGCGGTCGCGCTGACCAAGTCCGTCATCGACCTGCTGCACCTTGGCCCGGCGGCCGTGCTCGGCAACTGGACCACCTGGGCCCTGATCGCCGCCGGACTCACCGGGTTCTACCTGCAGCAGCGCGCGTTCCACGCGGGCTCGCTCTCGGCATCGCTGCCCGCCATCACCATCGCCGAGCCGCTGGTGGCCGCCTTCCTCGGGTTCGCGGTGCTCGGTGAGCGGCTACGGGTGCACGGCCCCGGGATCGCGGTGATCGCGGTAGCGGTGCTCGTCATGGTCGTCACCACGGTCGGGCTGTCCCGATCCCAGGCCGAGGTGACGACCCACGCCCAGTCGTCGCAGCCGGTACTCTCGTAAGACGTGCGCTTCCTCGACGGCCAGCAGCCGCCCTATGACCTGACCTACGACGACGTCTTCATGGTGCCGAATCGCACCGACGTCACCTCGCGCTTCGACGTGGATCTGTCCACGCTCGACGGATCGGGCACCACCATCCCGATCGTCGTCGCCAACATGACCGCGGTCGCCGGGCGCCGGATGGCCGAGACCGTCGCGCGCCGCGGCGGGATCGTGGTCATCCCTCAGGACATCCCGGCCTCCGCGGTCGCCGAGACCGTCGCGTTCGTCAAGAGCCGCCACCTCGTGGCCGACACCCCGGTCACCCTCGGGCCCGAGGACTCCGTCTCCGACGCGATCGCGCTGCTGCCCAAGCGCGCGCACGGCGCCCTTGTCGTGGTCGAGAACGACCGGCCGATCGGCGTCGTCACCGAGGCCGCGTGCGCGGACGTCGACCGGTTCGCCCGGCTCCGCTCCGTCGCCATCACCGACTTCGTCACCGCGCCCGTGACGGCCTCCCCGCGCGAGGTCTTCGAGCTGCTCGAGACCAAGCACGACCCGATTGCGGTCATCGTCAACGAGGACGGCACCCTGGCGGGCGTGCTCACCCGCACCGGCGCGATCCGGGCGGGCATCTACGAACCGGCCCTCGACGCGGACGGCAAGCTGCGCGTCGCCGCGGCCGTCGGCATCAACGGCGACGTGGCCGCGAAGGCGAAGGAACTGGTCGCAGCGGGCGCGGACGTCCTCGTGATGGACACCGCACACGGTCACCAGCAGAAGATGCTCGACGCGCTCGGTGCCGTCGCGGCGCTCGACCTCGGCGTGCCGCTGGCGGCGGGCAACGTCGTCTCGGCGGCAGGCACGAGGGACCTCATCGCCGCGGGCGCGAACATCGTCAAGGTCGGCGTCGGTCCCGGCGCGATGTGCACCACCCGGATGATGACCGGCGTCGGCAGGCCCCAGTTCTCGGCGGTGGCCGAGTGCGCCGCGGCCGCACGGGAACTCGGCGCCCACGTGTGGGCGGACGGCGGCGTCCGGCACCCCCGCGACGTGGCACTGGCCCTCGCAGCCGGCGCGTCGAACGTGATGATCGGTTCCTGGTTCGCCGGCACCTACGAGTCCCCTGGCGATCTGCGGATGGACCAGGCGGGCAACGCATACAAGGTGAGCTTCGGCATGGCGTCCAAGCGCGCGGTCGCGGCAAGAACGGCCACCGACAACGCGTTCGATCGCGCCCGTAAGGGACTCTTCGAGGAGGGCATCTCGAGTTCCCGCATGCGCCTGGACCCGGACCGCCCCGGCGTCGAGGACCTCATCGACCACATCTGCTCCGGCGTGCGCAGCACCTGCACCTACGCAGGCGCCCGCACGGTCGAGGAGCTGCACGAGAAGGCGCTGCTCGGAGTCCAGTCCGCGGCCGGGTTCGCCGAGGGACGCCCGCTGCCGGCGGGCTGGTAGCGAGCCGACACACCGGCGCACCACCTCTACTACCGGGCACGGTCCCCGTGCCCGGTAGAATCGTGGTCTGCACGCGCCCACGCGCAGCGAAAGCCTGCGCACAACAGGAAGGAACAAGGTGCCTGAGGCACCCACTCTGACCGTCGTCGACTCGACCGAGTCCGGCGACGAGAGCACCTCTACGGAGGGCTCCTCTACGGAGCCGGGCGACAAACCCGGCGCACATCCCCCACTGTTCGGACCCACGCTCGGCGGCGATAGCTGATGGAGATCGCACTCACCGTCTTGAGCCTCATCGGGTTCGCGGCCCTGACCGCAGGCACCGCGTTGTTCGTGGCCGCGGAATTCTCGCTCACCGCGCTCGAGCGCAGCACCGTCGACGCACACGCACGCAACGGCGACCGGCGCTCGCGGCAGGTGCAGCACGCACACCGCACGCTCTCGTTCCAGCTCTCCGGCGCCCAGCTCGGCATCACGATCACCACGCTGATCACCGGCTATCTCGCGGAGCCGGTGCTGGCCAAGCTGATCGATCCGCTGTTGACAGCCGTCAACATCAGCGAATCCGTTGCCAGCGGCATCTCGCTGACCCTCGCCCTGGTGCTGGCCACCTCGCTGTCGATGATCTTCGGCGAGCTGGTGCCGAAGAACCTGGCCATCGCCCGCCCGCTGCAGACCGCGCGCGCCACCGCGGGCCTGCAGGCCGGGTTCTCGGCGGTGTTCAAGTGGGCGATCAACGGGCTCAACGGGTCCGCCAACTGGGTGGTCCGACGGCTCGGCATCGAACCCGCCGAGGAACTGCGCTCGGCACGCTCCCCCCAGGAACTGGGCTCGCTGGTGCGTACCAGCGCTCGCCGCGGCGCGCTCGACGCCGGGACCGCGCTGCTCGTCGATCGCTCGCTGCGATTCGGCGAACTCACCGCGGAGGAGCTGATGACCCCGCGGGTGAAGGTCGAGACCCTCGAACTCCGCGACACCGTCGCCGACCTGATCGAGGCCGCGTCCCGAACGGGCTTCTCACGGTTCCCGATCGTCGACGGCGACCTGGACGACACGGTCGGCGTCGTGCACATCAAGCACGCGTTCACGGTGCCCGCCGCCGGCCGCACCTCCACGCCGCTGATCACCCTCGCCCAGAAGGTCCCGGTGGTGCCGTCGAGCCTCGACGGCGACGAGCTGATGGAGCGCGTCCGGGCAGACGGCATGCAGGTCGCGCTCGTGGTCGACGAGTACGGCGGCACCGCGGGCATGGTGACCATGGAAGACCTGATCGAGGAGATCGTCGGCGACGTCCGCGACGAGCACGACGAGCCGGAGATCGAGGTGCAGCGCAGCGGCGACAGCTGGATCTGCTCGGGCCTGCTGCGCATCGACGAGGTCTCCCAGACCACCGGTTACTCGGCACCCGAGGGCGAGTACGACACCCTCGGCGGCCTCGTCCTGGCCCACCTGGGCCGCATCCCCGAGGTCGGCGACCAGGTGGCGCTGCCCCATCCGGACGACGACGGCCGCTCGGCAGGCGGCTGGATAGCCCGGGTCGCCGCGATGGACGGCCGCCGGATCGACCGGGTGGTGCTGACCCCGGTCGCCGACCTGGCCGACCACTCGACGGAGACGAAGGAGCACGGCGATGAGTGACCTGTTCGCGGTCGCCCTGACCGTTCTCCTGCTGGCGGGCAACGCGTTCTTCGTGGCCGCCGAGTTCGCGCTGATCTCAGCGCGACGCGACCGGCTCGAGGCCCTGGAGGCGCAGGGCAAGAAGCGGGCGCGCACGGTGATCAAGGTAGGCGAGAACCTCTCCCTGATGCTGGCGGGCGCGCAGCTCGGCATCACGATCTGTTCGATCCTGCTCGGCCGGGTCGGCGAGCCCGCGATCGCGCACCTGATCGAGGCGCCGTTGGACGCCCTCGGCGTGCCCGCCGGGTTCCTGCACCCGATCGGGTTCACGCTGGCACTCTCGCTGGTGGTGGTGCTGCACATCCTGCTCGGCGAGATGGTGCCGAAGAACATCGCCATCGCCGGGCCGGAACGCAGCGCGATGCTGCTGGTCCCCATGCACCTGGCGTTCATCCGGCTCGTCCGCCCGCTCATCGCGTTCTACAACTTCTGCGCGAACGCGTCGCTGCGGTTGATGCGGGTCCAGCCGAAGAACGAGCTGGACACGACGGTGTCGGCGCTGGAGCTTGCCGAGATGATCGGCGAGTCCCGGTCCGAGGGACTGATCGACGAGGAGGAGCACCGGAGGCTGACGTTGGCGCTGCACACCGCCGACCGGACCGTCGCGGATGTGCTGATCCCGCTCGACAAGGTGCGCAGCGTGCCGTTGACAGCGAACGGGACCACGCTCGGCGCCGTCGAGGAGGCGGTGATCGAGACCGGCTACTCCCGCTATCCCGCGCGGCTGGCCGACGGAACGCTGGCCGGGTACCTGCATCTCAAGGACGTCCTCGACGAGGTCGGTGACGTCCACGCGGGGCCGGACACGGTGATCCCCCGCTCGGACGTGCGCCCGCTGCCGCAGGTGCAGGTGCAGACCCCGCTCGACGAGGCGCTCGGGACGCTGCGCCGCGCGAGCAGCCACCTGGGGTCTGTGGTCGACGAGACCGGGCAGACGATCGGCATCGTCGCGCTGGAGGACCTGGTGGAGGAGTTCATCGGTACCGTTCGCGACGGCACCCACCGGATCGACGACGCGGTGCCGGGGCAACGGACACCGTGACACAGCCGGACCTCCGGAGCGGTCCACTCGTTCTCACACAGGACGAGTGGACCGCCCGCCGCGACGCGCACCGGGACCGGGTGGACGCCCTGATAGGGGCGCACCTGTCCCGGCAGACGCGCGGCGAGAAGCACCCGGTGATCGACTTCCTGTTCACCTACTACAGCCTGCGGCCCGCGCAGCTGCGACGCTGGCACCCTGGCCTGGGAGTGCGACTGACCGGGCCCGCGGCGCGCGAGTACTGGGACTACTCCGGGTACCACCGGTGTGGCGACGACGCCGAGGCCGATCCACGCGTGCTGACCCAGCGCCGCTCGATGCTCGAGTTCACCGAGCGCCTGCTCGCGGGCACCGCCGCGCGGCCAGCGCAGCTCGGCTGCTTCGGCCTGCACGAGTGGGCGATGGTGTACCGCGGCGGCGCGGAAGCGGTCCGGCATTCGGGCACCCCGCTCCGGCTCGGGCCGGACGGCACCGACGCGGTGGTGGAGTCGATGAACCTGCGCTGCACGCACTACGACGCGTTCCGGTTCTTCACCCCGGACGCGGTGGGCCGCAACGACACCGCATTGCGACGCGAGGACCAGGCGGCGCGGGAACAGCCGGGCTGTCTGCACGCGGGCATGGATCTCTACAAGTGGTGCTACAAATTGGCGCCGCTGGTCGACTCCGACCTGCTGCTGCGGTGTTTCGAACTGGCGATGGCCGCGCGGGAACTCGACATGCGGGCGAGCCCGTACGACCTGAGCGCGCTCGGCTACGAGCCGGTGCCGATCGAGACCGCGGTGGGCCGGGCGGACTACGTGCGGGCGCAGTCGGCGCTGGCGGAGCTGGCCGCGCCCCTGCGGGCGGAATTGCTGGACCGCTGCCGCTCGTTCCTGCACCGGACGTCGTTCAGCGAATCCAGCTGAGTCCTCCTGCCTCGATTCGCTGAGCGGTGCGTTCGAGCCAGTCGATGTCGTGCCGGAGACGCGACAGCAAGTACTGCGCCTCGATCATGTGGACTTCGGGTTCGGCCGGGTCCATGGCGGCCTGTTCGAGTTCGCGGACGGCTTCCCTGATGAGCTCGACCCGCCTCTCGAGAACTGTGGCGGCTTCCGCGGGCTGCAGGATCCCGAGGTACGCGAGTGCGGTGACGAATGTGGGACCGCCGGTCGGGTCGCCTTCGCGAAGTTGCTGCCGCACCCGCTCGGCGAGTGCCGCCACACCCGATTCTGTCACCGCAATGGCGGCGCGATCGTTTCCGCTCGCCGCCGTGACCCAGCCGTCTGCGGTCAACCGGTCCAGGAGTGTGTAGACGGTCGCGTTGCGCACCTGGAGGTACTCATAACGCCGCGTCAGTTCGCGGAACAGCGCGTAGGCGTGGCGCGGCTGCTCGACCAGGAGGCCGAGGATGGGCAACACGAGGGGGTTGTCGAGCGCGTTCTTGGGCACAGACGAAGCCTATCCAATGCCCGTATACGGCTAGTAGTCTATGGTTAGCCGTATACGGCTAATGGAGGTGACATGATTTTCGGGATCTGGCCTGGCGTCGTCGCGGCGGACCTTGTCGACTTTCGCCCACTCGACTGCCCACCGGAAGACACCACTGCGACGCTGTCGGCGCTGCGCAACCTGCAAGGTGACGCGCCCGCCTTCTACGTGCGTTGCTATCGACATTTCGGGGTCGGCGTACAGCGGGGTACGGCGACCCCCCGAACCCCCGGCCGCCCCGAGTTGTACGCGGGAGACGGGCGCCTGATCGACCTGGTCGCCTGCTACCAGAGCCCGGAGCCGGACCCGAGTGGCTTCGCTGAGTTCGTCCGCGAAGCTGTCCGAGACGTCGCCGAGTGGGGTGGCGGCAAGGTGCAGGTCGGCGAGGAGTTGAACATGCCCGCACCACAGGACGGAGGCAGCCCGGGATGCTTCGACGCCGTTGCGGCCGGCATCGCCGCCGCACTCGAGGAACGTGAGCGACTCGGCGTCGACGTCGAGATCGGGGTGAACTCGGCAGGCATGGCAGATCCGGTCTTCTGGCGGCGGATGGCCGACGCGGTCGGCACAGAACTCCTCGCGACACTCGACTACATCGGCCTGGACGCTTTTCCCGACGTGTTCCATCGCGTCCCGCATGATCAGCTCGCCGCATCGGTCACCTACCTGCTGGAGCGTTTCCGTTCTGTCACAACAGACGCCGGGGTCCCCGAGAGCACTCCGATCCACATCACCGAAACGGGGTGGCCGACCGGTGCCGATCGGGACGAGACAACTCAGCGCGTAGTCCTGGAGACCGTGGCCGACGCCGCTCTCGATTCCGGCGTCGGCGTCACGGCCTACGAGTTCTTCGGGCTGCGAGATGGCAACAGCGACGCGGGATGGACCAGCCGTTTCGGACTCCTGCGCGACGACTACACACCCAAGCCCGCCTTTCACGCCGTCCGCAACCTCGTCGCCGGCCGATCTGAAGCCTGATCGCGAATGTGCGCGACGCGCGTCCAGCCACCGCCGGCCAACCAAGGTCGGCCCGCCCGATCAGCCGCCCTGCGACGCCCACTCGATCGCGGCCTGCTCCTCGGCGAGCGCGAAGGCCCGCACCTCGCAGGGGAACAGGAAACTGATCAGGTGGATGGCCTTGCCGATCCACTCGTGATCGGTGACCAGCGCGATGCGACCCCAGCTGTGCCGTGGACGGGACTCGAGCTCGGCGTCCTGCCACAGCGCACCGGCGGTGTAGCGGCTCAGATCGTCGCCGAGCACATAGACGATGTTGACCTTCTCGTGCTCGGCGATCTTCGCGTCGATGGCCGGGTCGAGGACGTCCCTGTAATCCTGCGCGGTCACCGTCCCGCTCGCCCGGAAACCCAGGGTGCCTGCGGGCAGGTTCTCCATGGTCTCGATCACGGATCCATGGTTTCACAGCTCGAGTCCCGGTGCGACGCAACGCGAGAGTGCCGAGGGCACCGAATCACTCGCGTCCTTCGGACGCGTGCTGCACGATCACACGGTGAAGTTCACCCGAGAAGACATCGACACCCAGGAACTCGATCGGCGCCGGGCGCTCTACGGCCCGCTCACCGCGGCGGTCCGCGACCTCGTCGACGCCACCATTCGCACCGAGGTCGACGAGGCGGTGATCCGCGAGGTCCAGGCCACCATCGTCGACGCCACCGCGAAGCTGCGCGCCACCCAGATCGACGGCGGGTTCGGGATGCGGTTCACCGCCGACGGCGAGTCGATCGCCTGGGGCAACGCGGGGATCGGCCTGCGGAACGCGATCGCTCCCCCGCTGGTCATCGAGTCCGACGACGCCGGCCTGCACTGGACCGAGGTCACCCTCGGCGCCGCCTACGAGGGCCCGCCGGGGCTGGTGCACGGCGGGATCTGCGCGCTGGTGATGGATCACCTGCTCGGCACCACCGCCAGTTCGATCGAGCCGCGGTTCACCGGCACCCTCACGCTGCGCTACCGGCGCGGCACCCCGCTCGGACCGCTGCGCGCCGAGGCCCGCATCGATCGCAACGAGGGCCGCAAGACCATCGTGGTCGGGACCCTCTCGGACGCCATGGGTGTCACCGTCGAGGCCGAGGGGATCTTCATCGGGCCCGCCGTGCCGCCCGCCTAGCGGATCGCCGCCGCGCCCCAGGAATACCGGCCGAATCAGTACGGTTGGACTGTTAGCCCACCAGGACAAACAGCTAGACGATTACCGCCGAGTAACATCTAGTCCGTCTACATGAGGCATTCCCAGAGAAGTGAGGCATTTCATGACTGAGCGCGTGCAGGTCGGTGGTCTTCAGGTCGCCAAGGTTCTCCACGATTTCGTGGGCACCGAAGCTCTCCCGGGTACCGGCGTAGACGCAGACGCGTTCTGGGCGGGTGCCGTCAAGGTCATCGAGGACCTCGCCCCGAAGAACAAGGCGCTGCTGGCCAAGCGCGACGACCTGCAGGCGCAGATCGATGCCTGGCACCGCGACCACTCCGGCCCGGCCTTCGACGCCGCCGAGTACAAGGCGTTCCTGCAGGAGATCGGCTACCTGCTGCCGACGCCTGCCCCGTTCAGCATCGAGACCGAGAACGTCGACGCGGAGATCGCGACGACCGCGGGCCCGCAGCTCGTGGTGCCGGTGCTCAACGCCCGGTTCGCACTCAACGCCTCGAACGCCCGCTGGGGCTCGCTGTACGACGCGCTCTACGGAACCGACGCCATCTCCGAGGCGGACGGCGCCGAAAAGGGCAAGAGCTACAACAAGGTCCGCGGCGACAAGGTGATCGCATGGGCCCGCGAGTTCCTCGACACCGCGGCGCCGCTCGCGGCGGGCAGCCACGCCGACTCCAAGCGCTACTGGATCGACGGCGCCGAGCTGAAGGTCGAGCTGACCGACGGCACCGTCACCACGCTCGCGCAGCAGGAGAAGTACGTCGGCTACCTCGGCGAGAAGGACGCGCCCACCTCGGTCCTGCTGCGCAACAACGGACTGCACGCGGAGATCCAGATCGACGCGAGCTCCCCCATCGGCCAGACCGACGCGGCCGGGGTCAAGGACGTCGTCCTCGAGTCCGCGCTCACCACGATCATGGACTTCGAGGACTCGGTCGCGGCTGTCGACGCCGACGACAAGGTCGTCGGCTACCGCAACTGGCTGGGCCTGAACCGCGGCGACCTCGCCGAGGAGATCAGCAAGGGCGGCAAGTCCTTCACCCGCAGGCTCAACGACGACCGCACCTACACCGCGGCCGACGGCGGCGAGCTCACCCTGCACGGTCGTTCGCTGCTGTTCGTGCGCAACGTCGGGCACCTGATGACCAACCCCGCGATCCTCGACGCCGACGGCAACGAGGTCCCGAGGGCATCCTCGACGCGCTGATCACCAGCCTCTGCGCGGTGCACGGCCTGACCATCAGCGAGGCCAACGGACCGCACAACAACAGCCGCACCGGCTCCGTCTACATCGTGAAGCCGAAGCAGCACGGCCCCGAAGAGGTCGCGTTCACCACCGAGCTGTTCGGTCGTGTCGAGCAGGTCCTCGGCCTGCCCGCGAACACGCTCAAGGTCGGCATCATGGACGAGGAGCGCCGCACCACGGTCAACCTGTCCGCGTGCATCAAGGAGGCCAGCGAGCGCGTGGTCTTCATCAACACCGGTTTCCTCGACCGCACGGGCGACGAGATCCACACCTCCATGGAGGCGGGCGCGATGGTGCGCAAGGCCGAGATGAAGAAGCAGAAGTGGATCGGCGCCTACGAGGACTGGAACGTCGACACCGGACTGGCCGCGGGCCTGCAGGGCAAGGCGCAGATCGGTAAGGGCATGTGGGCCATGACCGACCTGATGGCGGACATGCTCGAGCAGAAGATCGGTCACCCCCGCTCGGGCGCCAACACCGCCTGGGTCCCCTCGCCCACCGGCGCCACCCTGCACGCGACGCACTACCACCGCGTCGACGTGTTCGCCGTCCAGGACGAGCTCAAGGGCAAGCCGCGGGCGACCGTGGACGACATCCTGACCATTCCGCTCGCCCCGAGCACCGACTGGTCGGACGCGGAGAAGAAGGAGGAGCTGGACAACAACTGCCAGTCCATCCTCGGCTACGTGGTCCGCTGGATCGACGCGGGCGTCGGATGCTCCAAGGTGCCGGACATCCACGACGTCGCACTCATGGAAGACCGTGCCACCCTGCGCATCTCGAGCCAGCTGCTGGCGAACTGGCTGCGCCACGGCATCGTCACCGAGGTGGACATCGTGGCAAGCCTCGAGCGGATGGCCCCGGTCGTCGACCGCCAGAACGAGGGTGACGCCACCTACGTCCCGATGGCGCCGGACTTCGACACCAACATCGCCTGGCAGGCCGCCAAGGAGCTCATCCTCGAGGGCGCGTCGCAGCCGAGCGGTTACACCGAGCCGATCCTGCATCGCCGTCGGCGGGAGTACAAGGCCGCCAACGCCTGACACGCAGCGACAGCATCGCGAAGCCGCCACCAGACCGATCCGGTCCGGTGGCGGCTTCGCCGCTTCCACGGTGCCGCCGTCCGTAGACTGCGAAGGTACCGATGAGGCGGACCTGCGTGCCGTCACCGATCGACGACAAGGCGGGCACACGTGGGGCAGCATCGCGGCACACAGGGCACGAGGGGTGTGAGCAAGGGCCCGGTGATCGCGGTGGGAGCGGTCATCGCCGTCGTGCTCGCCGTGCTCGGCTGGTTCCAGCTCAGGGACCGGATCTCGGACCAGGGCACCCAGGCGGCACAGATGTGCGTCGAGGGTCCCGCCGTCCTCGACGTGACCGCGGATCCAGACATCGCCCCGCAGATCCAGACCCTGGCAGACCGCTACTCCCAGACCACGCCGGTCGTACGCGACCACTGCATCACCGTTGCCGTCACCCCCGCCACCTCACAGACCGTGGTCGACGCGCTGGCGGCGAGCGCAGGGAAGGACTGGTCAGGGCCCGGACCGGCACCGGCCCTGTGGATTCCGCAGAGCACCCAGTCCATCGCGCGACTCAGTGGGCAGACCGGCCTGATCGACGGCCAGCCGAAGTCGCTCGCCACGTCGCCGGTGCTGCTGGCGGCCCCGGTCACGCTGGCCGAGGCCCTCAGCGCGTCAAAGGTCGGCTGGCAGGACCTCTCTCGCCTGCAGTCCGACCCGAACGCACTGCCGGGGCTCGGGCTCCCCGGATGGGGCTCACTGAAGCTGGCCCTGCCGACCGGCCCCGGCTCGGATCCCTCCACCCAGGCCGCCGAGGGCATCGCCGCGGCGGTGTCGGGCGCAGGCGCGGGTCCGGTCACCGAGACACAGGCCGCGTCCGCGCCCGTCGTCTCGGCCCTCTCCTCGCTCGCGATCGGCTCCACGGCCGCGTTCCCGCCTGCTCCCGACAAGCCCGCCGTGACAGCGGATGCGCTCGCGGCGCTCGGCGCGCAGCACGACCCACGGACCGGCGCGCTGCACGCGGTGGCGGTCACCGAGCAGCAGCTCTACGCCGCCGAGCCGGATGCGAACGCGCTCACCGCTTTCCTTCCTGCCGGGGCCACCCCGATGGCCGATCACCCCGCCGCGATCCTCTCCGCCCGCTGGGTGGACGAGGCACGCAGCAGGGCAGCCGCGGAGTTCGCGGACTACCTCCGCCGTCCCGAGCAGGCGACGGTGATTCGCGACGCCGGTTTCCGAGTCGACGGCAAGTCGCCCTCGGCGGTGGGGGCGGTCCCCTTCGCACCCGTCGACACGCCGCTGCAGCCGGCCACAGGGCCGGTGGTCGACACGCTGAGCCGAACGCTCGCCAATCCGGTGGTGCCCCGCAGATCGACCGTGTTGCTGGATATCTCGGGTTCGATGAGCAACGTCGAGGGCGACGGGACGCGGCTGACGAACACGACCGCGGCGCTGACCGAGCAGCTGAACCGGACCCCCGACTCCACCGATCTCGGGCTGTGGGTCTACTCCAAGAACCTCGACGGCGCCAGGGCATACAAGGTTGCCGTCCCGACGGGCTCGCTGACCGACACCGTCGGCACCGGAACGCGGAGGCAGGCGATCGACACGGCGCTCGACTCCCTGACCCCTGCGACCGCGACGTCCACCTACGCGGCGGTCCAGGCCGCCTACGCGGACGCGGTGCAGGGCTACGGCGCGGACCGCCCGAACTCGGTGCTGCTGATCACCGACGGCCCGAACGACGACACGTCGATCACGGCCCGGCAACTGCTGGCGAAGATCCGGGAGACCACCGTGGACGGCAAGCCGGTCCGCATCGACGTCATCACGATCGGCGAGAACTCCGATGCCGACACCCTGCGGGCCCTCGCGGAGCAGACCGGGGGTTCGATGACCGCGGTCGGGTCCTCACAGGGACCCGAGTTGGGCGCGGCGATCGACCAGTCGCTCGGCTGACGCCGGGCCGGCAGGTCTACGGCGTAGACGCCGTACTCAGACGCACCATTCGATGTCGGCGGAACCGGGCAGCGGGACGACGAAGCAGAACTGCAACGACCCTCCCCCGATGATGCGCCGCTCGGCGGACGCCGTCGGGCGGCGAGTGCCCCCACGGACAGGACGACGGCGGTTACGGCGACGGCTCTTGCGATGGTGGTGAACATTGTCTGCACCTTCGGCTCGACAAGGGCGGCCGACGAGCCGCCCATACCCACCCCATCGTGCTCCGGGCTGGTCGCGGCGCACAAGGACCCTTCGGCCTCCTCACGAGTGCGCGCGACCGCCCGGAGTGCGATCAGCCGCTGAAGGCCTCGATCGGCGGGCACGAGCACACCAGGTTCCTGTCACCCGCCGCACCGTCGATCCGACGCACCGAGGGCCACACCTTTGCCCTGGCCTTGCCCAGCGGGAACACCGCGAGCTCACGCGAGTAGGGGTGGTCCCAGTCCGCAGCCAGGCAGCCCGCGGTGTGCGGCGCGCCGCGCAGCGGGTTGTCCTCCACCGGCCACTCGCCGGCGCCGACCCGGTCGATCTCGCCGCGGATGGCGATCATCGCGTCACAGAACTGGTCGATCTCGTCCAGGTTCTCGCTCTCGGTGGGCTCGACCATGAGCGTGCCCGACACCGGGAAGCTCATCGTCGGCGCGTGGAAGCCGTAATCCGCCAGGCGCTTGGCGACGTCGTCGACCGTGACACCGGTTTCCTTGGTGAGCGGACGCAGGTCGAGGATGCACTCGTGCGCGACCATGCCGTTCTCACCGGTGTAGAGCACAGGGAAGTACTCGTCCAGGCGGCGTGCGATGTAGTTCGCCGACGCGATCGCGGTGAGCGAGGCGCGCCGCAGTCCGGTCGCGCCCATCATCCGGATGTACGCCCAGGTGATCGGCAGGATCGAGGCGCTGCCGTACGGTGCGGCCGATACCGGACCCGATCCGCCCAGTTCCGGCGCCATCGGGTGCCCGGGCAGGAACGGGGTCAGGTGCGAACGCACACCGATCGGACCGACACCCGGACCGCCGCCGCCGTGCGGGATGCAGAAGGTCTTGTGCAGGTTCAGGTGGCTCACGTCGCCGCCGAAGCGCCCTGGCCGGGCCAGGCCGACGAGCGCGTTGAGGTTCGCGCCGTCGACGTACACCTGTCCCCCGGCGTCGTGCACGGCCGCGCAGATGTCCGCGACCTCGTGCTCGTACACGCCGTGCGTGGAGGGGTAGGTGATCATGATGGCCGCGAGCCGCTCGGCGTGGTCAGCGATCTTTGCCTTGAGGTCCGCCAGGTCGACGTCGCCGTTGGGACGGCAGGCGACCACCTCGACCCGCATGCCGACCATCACGGCGGAGGCCGCGTTGGTGCCGTGCGCGCTGGACGGGATCAGACAGGTGTCGCGGTGGTCGTCGCCGCGGCTGAGGTGGTAGTTCCGGATGGCCAGCAGGCCGGCGTACTCGCCCTGGCTGCCTGCGTTCGGCTGCAGGCTCACCGCGTCGTACCCGGTGATCGCCGCCAGCCAACCCTCCAGGTCGTGGATGATCTGCAGCATGCCCGGCGCGTCCGCCGTCGGCGCGAACGGATGCAGGCCCGAGAACGCCGGCCAGGTGATGGGCTCCATCTCCGCGGTGGCGTTGAGCTTCATCGTGCAGGATCCGAGCGGGATCATGCTCCGGTCGAGGGCGATGTCCTTGTCCGAGAGCATCCGCAGGTAGCGCAGCATCGCGGTCTCGGTGCGGTGCTTGGTGAACGCGGGGTGGGTCAGGTAGTCCGAGGTGCGGACCATCTCGGCGGGCAGCGAGGACGTGGAAGCGGCCGCAGGGGTGTCGGTCCGGACGCCGAAGGCGGCGAAGACAGACCCGAGGTGGGCCTCCGTGGTCGCCTCGTCGCAGGCGATGCTGACGTGGTCGGCGTCGACGAGGCGCAGGTTGACGTTCCAGCCCTTCGCCGTCTCGACGATCTCCGCCGCCCGTCCCTGCACGCGGGCCAGCACGGTGTCGAAGAACGACTCGTGCACGATCTCGACGCCCTTCGACCGCAGGCCGGTCGCGAGGGCGACCGCGCGCCCGTTCACGCGCTCGGCGATCGCCTTGAGCCCGTCGGCACCGTGGTAGCTGGCGTACATGGCGGCGACGATGGCCAACAGCACCTGGGCGGTGCAGATGTTCGAGGTGGCCTTCTCTCGGCGGATGTGCTGCTCACGGGTCTGCAACGCGAGCCGGTACGCGGGATCACCGTCGGCGTCGACGGACACGCCGACGAGACGGCCCGGCAGCTGACGGGCGTGCTTGGTGTGCACCGCCAGGTACCCGGCGTGCGGTCCGCCGAAGCCCATCGGGACACCGAAACGCTGCGTCGTACCGAAACAGGCGTCCGCCCCGAGCTCGCCGGGAGGGGTGAGCAGGGTCAGCGCCAGGAGGTCGGCTCCGACCGCGACCAGTCCGCCCCGCTCGTGGGCGGCCGCGATGAGATCCGTGTAGTCGACGACGCGACCGGAGGCGCCGGGCAGCTGGGCGAGCACGCCGAAGAACTCGCCATCGGGCAGGCCCTCGCTGAGATCGGCCTCCACCAGCTCGATGCCCAGCGGGGTGGCGCGGGTCTCGATCACGGCCCTGGTCTGAGGGAACAGATCGGTATCGATGACGAATCGCGGCGAACGGCTCTTGTTGGCCCGGCGCAGCAGCGTCATCGCCTCGGCAGCCGCGGTGCCCTCATCGAGCATCGACGAGTTCGCGACCTCCATGCCGGTGAGGTCGGAGACCATCGTCTGGAAGTTGAGCAGGGCCTCGAGCCGGCCCTGGCTGATCTCCGGCTGGTACGGCGTGTACGCGGTGTACCAGGCGGGATTCTCGAGCAGGTTCCGCACGAGCACGGGCGGGGTGAGGGTGTCGTAGTAGCCGAGACCGATCATCGAGGTCGCGACGGTGTTCCTGGCGGCCAGCGCGGAGAGCTCGGCCAGCGCCTCGTGCTCGGTGAGCGCGGCGGGAAGAGCGCTCAGGCCGTCGCTGATCCCGTCGGTCACGGTGTCGAGGATGCTGGCGGGAACGGCCTTCCCGGCCATCTCGTCGAGGCTACCGACGCCGACGACGCTCAGAATCCGCTCGAGCTCGGCGGAATCGGGGCCGATGTGGCGGTCGACAAATGAACGAGTACTGGCGTCTGACAAGGCAACTCCCGCGGCTGAAGGATCGTAGGCGCATTCGGCTCGACCCTGTCGGGCCGGGCGGAACGTTCCTCCCCCTCTGTCGCCTGCTCGTCGCCGCGAGCGCCTGAGAGATTGAGGGCCGTTGAGTATGGCCCCTTTCCCCGTGGGCGGGTGGGTGCTCCCACCGCTTTCCAGAGACGTCGTAGCCCGCACGGTCCTCGGTGCCTGAGAGATTGACGGGGAGGTATTGCTCCTTCGGCGTCCGGATTGTGCTCCGGAACTCTCCCATGCGGCGGCGACGTACCCCGAATTCTAGGCTACGTTCGACCCCTTGTGCGCCCACGGACCTGTCGGCGGGGTGTGCCGCGCGCCACGTCGACCGCGTGCGCGCCGAATCGGGCTATCCGGCGCGGCTGGCCCGGTTCTTGCGACGCGACGCGAGCTCGTCCTCCGGGCTCAGTTCGCTCTCGCCACCGTCGGCCCGCTCGGCCGGGAAGTCCGCGATCGTGCCGGTCAGTTCGCGCATCGCGCCACTGACCGCGATCCCGAATACACCCTGACCGCCCTGCAGGAGGTCGACGACCTCTTCGGCGGAGGTGCACTCGTAGACGGTGGTGCCGTCGGAGAACAGCGTGATCTTGGCCAGATCGCCAACGCCGCGCTGACGCAGGTGGTCGACGGCGACCCGAATGTTCTGCAGCGAGATGCCGGTGTCCAGCAATCGCTTCACGATCTTGAGGACGAGGATGTCCTTGAACGAATACAGGCGCTGACTGCCGGATCCTGCGGCCCCGCGGATCGACGGCACGACCAGTGAAGTTCGCGCCCAGTAATCGAGCTGGCGGTAGGTGATGCCCGCGATCTGACACGCGCTCGGCACCCGGTAGCCCACCAAGTCGTCCGGCACCGAGTCATCGGGAAAGAGGCCCGGCTGAACATCCTCGACACCCTCGGACGGGGCGAGGCCGCGCTGAGGCTCTTGCGGATGATCTCCCACTGACTGCTCCCTCTCGCATGGAATTCCATACCGTGGATTCGACTCAGAGTACGCCTCGGGGTGAATCACATGGTGTGCGTTCGATGGATCAAAGCTATTGCGACGATTGACCAGGGTCAACGCAACACGCCGAACTCTAAACCTCAACTTGAGGGTGAGACCGTATCGTTGCCCAGGCCACTATTTCGACGCCGTCTCTCGACAGCGGGATCACACTAACCGTCAGTTGCCTTGAAATCGTCCGGCGACACGGATTCGAGGAATTCTTTGAACTTCTCGACCTCGTCCTCGCGCTCATCGGGCATCACCAGCCCTGCCTCCGCCAGCACCGCTTCGTCCGCGTAGATCGGCACGCCCGCCCGCAGCGCGATGGCAACCGAATCGGACGGCCGGGCCGAGATCCTCAGGTCGTCGGCGAAGACCAGGTCGGCATAGAAGGTGCCCTCCTGCAGATCCACGATCCGGACCTCGCGCAGCGCGTTACCGAGCGCCGTGATGAGCGTGATGATCAGGTCGTGGGTGAGCGGCCGCGCCGGCTCCACGCCCTGCTGCTCCAGCGCGATCGCGGTGGCCTCGGTCTGGCCGATCCAGATCGGCAGGTACCGATCCCCGTCGGCCTCGCGCAGCAGCAATACGGGCTGATTCTGTGGCTGCTCGACACGAATCCCGATCACACGCATCTCGCTCATCGCGTCTGCCTCCCGTCTGATCGGCCTTACCGGCATCGACCGCACTCATCGCATGAAGCCGTACCCAAATTCTAAGCGAACCCGGCGACCCATTCGACTCTCGCCGAACAGGTGCAGGTCGTGACCACTCCGGCCGGGCGATCGTCAGCGGTCGAGCGCGCCGCGGACGGCCGCCTTGACCAGACAGGTGTGCAGAGTGAGCGACAGCGCGGCGAGTTCACGCACCATCTCCTCGGCGCGGTCACGCGCGCCCGCGTCCCTGCCCTTCGCGACGGGACCGGCGATCTGGGCGACCAAACCGGCCTCCCGGTCGGCCGCGAGCTTGAACGCGCGCAGGTGCCGCACCTCGAGTCCGAACTCGGACATCGCCTTTGCCGCCCGTGCCAGGGTGACCGCGTCCTCGTCGAAGAAGCCCGCGACGCCCGGCACGATCAGCCCGCTGCGCAGCAGTTCCGACAGGAATGCCTCGTCCGCACCGGATCGCGCGATCAGGTCGGTACGGCTGATGCGGACCTCGCGATTGGCCCGGAACTCCTCGGGCGAGACCTCGCCCGGCGCGATGGCCAGGGCCCGCGGCCGTCGCGGGGCCGACTCCGTCGACCCGACCACCGCGACACCGCTGTCGATCGCCTCGAGCTGTTCCTTGATCACCTTCAACGGCAGGTACTGATCGCGCTGCGCGGTGAGCACGAACCGCAACCGCTCACAGTCGGTCAGCGAGAACCGGCGGTAACCCGACGGTGTCCGCTCCGGACTGATCAGCCCCTCCGCCTCGAGGAATCGAATCTTCGAGATGGTGATGTCGGGGAAATCGGGACGTAGCCGATCCAGGACGGAGCCGATCGACATCCCGCCCTCGGTCCGCTGCCCGACCGCTGTCATCAGCTACCCGCACCCGCAGCGGAACTACCGGCGCCGCGGGGGCCGGTGAGGTACACGAGTCGGAACTTTCCGATCTGCACCTCGTCACCATTGACGAGGGTTGCCGAGTCCACCGGCTCACGGTTGACGTAGGTGCCGTTGAGGCTTCCGACGTCGACCACCTGGAACTCGTTCTGATCCTGGCGGAACTCGGCGTGCCGACGGCTGACCGTGACGTCGTCGAGGAAGATGTCGCTGTCCGGGTGGCGGCCCGCCGAGGTGGTGGGCTGGTCGAGCAGGAATCGGGAGCCCGCGTTCGGGCCACGCTTGACGACGAGGAGCGCCGAACCGGCGGGCAGGCCCTCCACTCCGGAGACCTGCTCAGCGGCCTGCGGAGCAGCGGTCGTGCTGTCCAACTCGTTGAGGAAATCCGCCCGGAAAACCGACGTTGTCTCAGCCGGCGATTCTCCAAAAACCGCGTCGCTGTCGTTCTCGCTCACCGTTTCTCCTCCTGAAGTCCGATCGGTCCGGGAACCCTCCCGGACAAATCTTCTCGACACAATCACATTCCGATACGGACCTACGCCCCGACAAGGCGGATGCGCTCCCTATCGACCGTACCCTGCGAATGCCTCTCACGTGGGCACTCGCAGGTCGATCCACGCGTGTCCTAGCCGCCCGCGATGGCCTGGTAGCCCGGTGCGTCCAGCATCTCGCCCAGCGCGGCGTCCAGCGTGGCCTCGTCGGCCACCTCGAGATCGACCAGCCAGCCGTTTCCGTACGGCTCAGAGTTGACCAGCTCGGGGCTGGACTCCAAATCCGCGTTGGCCACAATGACTTTCGCGTTCAACGGAGCGTAGATGTCCGACACGCTCTTCGTCGACTCGACCTCACCGAGCGACTCGCCTGCGACAACGGCCTCGTCGACCGCGGGCAGCTGGACGAAGACGACGTCACCGAGCTGCGACTGTGCGAAATCGGTGATCCCGATCCGCACGGTCGTCGGCCCGGTCCGCTGCACCCATTCGTGCTCCGCGGTGTAGCGCAATTCGGCCGGGATGTTGGTTTCACTCAAGGTGAGAAGTCCTTTCGATCGCACCGGCGCGCGAGAATACCGCGCGGTACCGGATTCAGTTTCCTGGCTGAGCGTATTGACGAGGCTTCGTCTCCCGCAAGGCGGTGATCGTGACCTGCTGAGATTGCTCGACGGCCAGCCTTCCACCGCTGCGGGCGACGGTGTCGATCACCCCGCCGGGAATGTTCAGAGCGGCCGCAAGGGTCGGTGGGTCGCCGATGGCGAGCACCTCGTACGGCGCCGCCAGTTCGGTGCCGTCGACCTTGAGCTGACCGGGAGAACCGGTGACCCAGGAATCGACACCGATCCGCACCGGCTCACCCCCCTCACCACGTATGGAGATCGCCTCGGCGCCTGCCGCCCGCAACTCCTGGATGAGGTCCAAGATCACCTCGGAGCCGACATTCGCGCCTGGGTCCGCGACCGTCAGCACCACCCCGGGACCGGCCGCGGGCACGGCCCCCACCTGGATCGACAGTGCGGTCAGGCGCGCCCTGGCCTCGTCCAACGCTGCTTGGGAACCGCCGCCGCTGCGCTGGAGCGTTGCGAGGGTCTCCTCGAGTCCGGCGATCTCCTGCCGCAGCGAGGCCTCTCGCTGGCCGAGGTTGTCGAGGAGCACCAGCAGGTCAGCCGGGCGCGCCGAGTCCAAGGTGTCGCCCGAACCGGTGTTCCGCACCTGGGTGGCGATGGCGACCCCGAGTGCTGCCAGCAGCAACACGGCCAGCAGCCCGAAGACGACTCTGGAGCGACGCGCCGAGGCGGACAGCTCGGTATGCCATTCGTGCTTGCCCTCATGCCCGTTCACGGGTGATCACGCCCCGAACAGCCGGCGCCGCAGTGCGGCGGCGTTGCCGAAGATCCGGATGCCCAGCACCACCACGATCGCGGTCGAGAGCTGCGTGCCCACCCCAACTGGTCACCGAGCCACACGATCAACGCCGCGACGAGCACGTTGAACACGAAGGACACGACGAAGACCTTGGCGTCGAAGATCTCGTCCAGGTAGGCGCGCAGCCCGCCGAACACGGCGTCCAGCGCCGCGACAACGGCGATCGGCAGATACGGCTGGATCGCATCCGGGACCTGCGGACGGAACACCACGCCCGCGACGATCCCCGCGACGAGCGCGAGCACCCCGTAGACGGCGTATCCGTTCTTGACTGCCTTGACCGGCTTCACTGGCCACCCACCTCGTGTGCGCTCCTGATCTCCCTGGCATTCGCGGCCGGGAGGCTGACATCTTCTTCTTCGGCGACGGTGAAGCCCACCCCGTACAGCTGCGCGACGCCCGACATCCGCAGGTACGCGTCGCTCACCACGAACCCGGTCTGCAGACGGTCCGCAGGCCCGATCGCCGAGATCGCGTACGGCGAGAACACCGGCTGATTGTCGACGAGCATCGCCCCGCCCGCCTGGCGGATGGTGGCCGAAGGGCCGATGCGGACCCCTCCGACCGAGACGGCCTCGGCTCCGCTCGACCACAACGCGTTCACCACCGACTGGATGTCACGGTCGAGGACCACCGCCTTGGCGGGGCCTGCGCCCGGCCTGCCGCGGTCGGACAGGTCCGGACGGGCTGCCGGGTCGGTCAGCGTGACGGTGAGCCCCGCGCCGTGCACCGCGTCCAGCGCGGCGGCCTGTTCCATCGTGGCCAGCCGGGCCAGTACGTCGGAACCCTCGGCGTCGCCCGCCAGCACCCTGGAGCGCAGCGCCTCGGTCTGTGCCGCCAGCTCGTCCCTGGTGCTCGCGAGGCCGCCACCGCGTTCCTCCGCGGCGTGGACCTTGGCCAGGATCTCGCTGCGAACCTGGTCGGTGCCGGGCTCCCGGTCGTTCGCCTGTGCGTAGGCGATCCCGAAGACCAGTCCGAGGACGATTCCCCCGGCCACGAGCCAGCTCCCGGAATGCAGCGGGCGGTGCAGGGAATGCCCCCTCGCCCGGTCTTCGGCCGCCGCGGCATAGCCGGGGTCGAGGTGGTCGTTCATCAGGGACCGGAGCAGCGAGGGCACCGGATTGCGGCGGACCTCGCCGTCGGTCACCGCGCCCGGTCCGTTCGCGGGACCTCCCGCGCGATGTTCCGCGCGGCGAGCAGGTACAGGATCGCGGTCCAGACATAGAGCCCGGTCCCCCACACCAGGAGCGCATACCCCCAGGCCCGGGCGATCGGCGCAATCGCCCAGTCGCCCTGCGCGGCGAGCACCAGCGGCAGCGCGAACATCAGCGCGAAGGTCGCGGCCTTGCCGAGGTAGAGCACCGCGGGCGGCGGCAGACCGCGACTGCGGTAGATCGGCAGGGTAAGCGCGAGGATCACGTCCCGACCGATCAGCACCGCGGCCACCCACCACGGGATGATCCCGCGGATCGCGAATGCGACAAGGGTGGAGACCACGTACAACCGGTCCACCAACGGGTCCAGCAGCGCGCCAAGCCGCGAACTCTGGTTCAGCAGGCGCGCGAGCTTGCCGTCGGCCCAGTCGGTGAACCCGCTCAGCATCAGGATCGCGAGCGCCCACCCGTCGGCGTGCGGGCCGAGCAGCAGATAGACGAACAACGGGACACCGACGAGCCGGACCACGCTGAGAAGATTCGGCACGGTGACGATCCGGTCGGACATGATCGGCGCGGTCGCGACGTCCGCCACCTCGCGTGGCCGGTCTCCGCTGCCCATTCGTCCCCCGTGTCCCTCGTCCGCCAACTGCCTCGAACAGCTTTTCACATGGCGGACGGGGGTGCCGGGACGCGGGCGACCGTATCGGCGGTCAGGCTGCCCAGGTAGAGCCAGCCATCGGCCTCGCGGACACCGGTGATCGGCGCGTAACTGCCGGCGCCACCCTGCAAGCTGTGCACCACGGCACCCGAGGCATCGAGCCCGAGCACCCAGCCACGCTGGTCGGGTTCTGGCTGCGCCCAATGCGGCAGGTTCGCCGCGACGACCCTGAGTGCCGGGTGCGGGGCCAACAGGTCCAGCAGGCGCATCCGGGGGCTGTACAGCGCCACCCAGAAGACCCCGTCGGGCGTCTGCGAGGTCACGTTGTCGGGAAGGCCGGGGAGGTTCTCGGCCCAGATCGACACCCGTCCCGCGTCGGGGCCCGCGAGCTCGACCCGGCGGATCTGATAGGCCCCGGTCTCGGCGACCACCACGAAGGACTCGTCCGCGGCCAGTCCGACCCCGTTGGCGAACTGCAGCCCGTCCGCAAGCAGGTCGGTCTCCCCTGTCGCCGGGTCGAACCGGATCAGCCGGCCGGTGCCACCGTGCTCGAGCACGTCGGTGCGATGCTCGGCCACGGAGAACTTCGCCGAGGAATCGGTGAAGTAGATGGTGCCGTCCCGCCCGACGGCGGAGTTGTTGCACGCCACCAGAGGTCGCCCGAGCGCGGTGTCGGTGAGGGTCTCGATCCGACCGGCTTCGTCGACGCGCAGCACCCCGCGCTCGCAGTCGCAGATCAGGTACCTGCCGTCGTCGAGGATCTCGACGCCGAGGGGTCGGCCGCCGGTTTCGGCGATCAGGGACGCGCGGCCGGATTCGTCGAAACGCCAGACCTTGCCGTCATCGGTGCCGGTGACCAACCGCCCCTGGTGATCGACCGCGACGTCCTCGGGCCCCTTGCTCCCCGGCATCGCCCAGCGCTCCGCACCGTCGAGCTCGGCGCTGGGGGCGAGCGGACCCGTGAGCGGCGGTGGGGCAGGCGGGTGCCACGCCACGGGATCGATTCCGGTCCGGTCGAGGCTGCGCAGGGCCGAGAGCAGGATTCCCATGGCGGCCACGGTAGACGGTCACCCGGTCCGCCCGCAGTGGCTTCCTGCGGCTTCTCCGGTGCGGGAAGACCTACCGGGAGGCGAAGTCCGGCTGACCGAGATCGTCGACCCGCGTCGGCCGCCCGTGCAGGACCACCTCGCGGAACTGGTAGATGATCGCCGCGGTCGGCGCGAAGATCCGCGCGCCCCGGAACGGCCACTCGATCAGCGGCCCCGCGGCCCCTCGAGCGACAGGAACTGCGGTTCGTGATCGAGCTCGGCCAGGCTCACCTGGAAGACGTACTCCACCTCGTCGGCGTTCGGCCGAATCGGCTCGTCGAGTTCGCCCACCCAGATGACCACCGGGGTGATGACGTAGCCGGACCTGGTCACGAGATCGTCGAGATTGCCGAGCACGGCCGACGGCGGTGCCAGCACGCCGAGTTCCTCCGCCAGCTCCCTCAACGCCGCGTCCCCTGGTGACTCCCCCGGATCGATGCCACCGCCGGGCAGCGCGAACTGGCCTGGGTGCGCACGCATGGTGCTGGGCCGAACGGTGAGCAGCAGCGAGGGCACCCCGTCGGTGGTGACCACCGCCAGCGCGACAGCCGCGCAGCGGTGCCCGGCGCGTTCGGCAGTGCGCGCCTCGAACGACGCCAGCGCGGCCGCGCAGGTGTCACGAGTGAGGATCGGCTCCCGGTCTGCGTCCATCCGTCGACCCTAGCCCGCCGCGAGAACGAGAAAGGCGGCCCCGGATTACTCCGGAGCCGCCTTCTTCTGTCGGGCTGACAGGATTTGAACCTGCGACCACTTGACCCCCAGTCAAGTGCGCTACCAAGCTGCGCCACAGCCCGTCCACTCCCTTGCGGGCGCTCGATGAGATTACATCAGTGACAGTCGACTGAGCGAATCGGCTGCTCGCGGCCGGTTTCCTCCATCGGAGTGCACCCAACGAACGACACTGGCAAGCCCCCGGTTTCGGGGACTTGCCAGTGTTCGGGTCGGTCTCGGCAGGCGTCAGCGCTTGCCGCGATCGCGCTTCTCGCGCACGCGCACCGAGATGCGCACGGGGCTGCCGTCGAAGTTGAACTCCTCACGCAGCCGGCGCTCGAGGAACCGGCGGTAGCCGGCCTCGAGGAATCCGGTGGTGAAGAGCACGAATGTCGGCGGACGAGTGCCTGCCTGGGTGGCGAACATGATCCTGGGCAGGCGACCACCGCGCATCGGCGGCGGCGTCGCGGCCACGATCTCCTTGAGCCAGGTGTTCAACCGGCCCGTCGGGATCCGCTTGTCCCAGGAATCGAGCGCGGTCTCCAGCGCGGGAACGAGCTTCTGCACGGCCCGTCCGGTGTGCGCGGAGATGTTCACCCGCTGCGCCCACGGCACCCGGACCAACTCGCGGTCGATCTCCTTCTCGAGCATGTACCGGCGGTCCTCGTCGACGAGGTCCCACTTGTTGAACGCCAGCACCAGCGCCCGGCCGGCGTCGGCCACCATGCTCAGCACCCGCAGGTCCTGCTCGGTGATCGGCTGCGACGCGTCGATCAGCAGGATCGACACCTCCGAGGCCTCGATCGCGCCCTTGGTGCGCAGGGATGCGTAGAACTCGTGGCCGCTCGCGTGGCTGACCTTCTTGCGCAGGCCCGCGGTGTCGACGAAGCGCCACACCTTGCCGCCGAGCTCGACCAGCGAGTCCACCGGGTCGACGGTGGTGCCCGCGACATCGTGCACGACGGACCGCTCGGAGCCGGAGAGCTTGTTGATCAGGCTGGACTTGCCGACGTTCGGCTTGCCGACCAACGACACGCGTCGCGGTCCCTGGCCGCCGGTGCCCTCCCGAGGCGTCTCCGGCAGTGCCTTGAGGACCTCGTCGAGCAGGTCTCCCGTGCCGCGGCCGTGGATCGAGCTCACCGAGTAGGGCTGGCCGAGGCCGAGCGACCACAGCGCCGCGACCTCGGACTCGGTCCGCTCGTCGTCGACCTTGTTGGCCACCAACAGGACCGGCGTCTTCGAGCGCCGCAGCACCTTCGCCACGGCCTCATCCGTCGTGGTGGCGCCGACGACCGCGTCCACCACGAGCACGATCGCGTCGGCGGTCTGCATCGCGAGCTCCGCCTGACGGGCAACGGACTGCTGCAGCCCCTTGGCGTCGGGCTCCCAGCCGCCGGTGTCCTGCACCATGAATCGGCGGCCGGCCCAGTTCGCCTCGTAGGAGACGCGGTCCCGGGTGACCCCGGGAATGTCCTGCACGACGGCCTCGCGGCGGCCGATGATGCGGTTCACGAGCGTGGACTTGCCGACGTTCGGACGACCCACGATGGCGAGGGTCGGGACGGCGACGTGGCCCTCGCCCTCTTCGCCGTCCTCGAAATCGACGAGCTCCCAGTCGGATTCCTCACTCCAGGTGCCGTCGCCGGCGATCGGGCCGCCGATGTCAAAGCTGTCGGTCACTGCACTGCTCCAGTTCTGTCACGTACCACCAGCAGCAACCTGCCGATCACGTCATCGATTCCGAGTTCGCTGGTGTCCACGATCACCGAGTCATCGGCGGGCCGGAGCGGGGACACCGCTCGGGTGGAGTCCAGATGATCGCGGCGCTCGACGTCGGCGAGCACCGCCCTGTAGTCATCGCCACGACCCTCGGCGATGTTCTGCGCGTTCCGACGCTGAGCCCTGGCCGCGGCGGAGGCGGTCAGGTACACCTTCACGTCCGCATCGGGCATCACGACGGTGCCGATGTCGCGACCCTCGACCACGATCCGTTCCGTGCGCGCGATGAACTCACGCTGCTTGTCGACAAGGATCGTCCGCACCTCGGGCACCGCCGAGACCGCAGACACGGCCTGGGTGACCGCGCCGCCCCGGATCTCGTCGGTGACGTCCTCACCGGCCAGCAGCACCCGGTCCGAGGCCGGATCGGTGCCGATGGTCAGCTCGAGCGCCTTCGTGGCCGCGGCCACCGCCGCCGGGTCGCTCGGGTCCACCCCGGAGCGCAGCACATGCAGCGTCGCGATCCGGTACATGGCACCGGTGTCGAGATACTGCGCGGCGAGTCCGGTAGCGAGCCGCCTGGCGACAGTCGACTTCCCCGTACCCGACGGCCCGTCCATCGCCACCACGAGGCGACCTGGCTCGTTCGCATCCCCCGTCACTTCGCTCGCAGCGCTCACAGTCCGACCGCCTTGTACAGCGCGCCGACCTCGCCGGGCCCGATGACCCTGAGCGTGCCGGGCCGCTGCTCGCCGAGCGTGACAGGACCGATGTCGGTGCGCACCAGCCGGACCACGGGATGGCCGACAGCCTCGAGCAGCCGACGCACGATGTGCTTGCGGCCCTCGTGCAGCACGACCTTGACCAGGGACTTGCCCTGATTGACATCGAGCAGGGCGAACGAGTCGACCTTCGCCGGGCCGTCCTCGAGCTCGACTCCGGCCTTGAGCGTCTTGCCCAGGTTGCGATCGACCACACCGGACACGGTCGCGAGGTAGGTCTTGGACACCTCGAACGAGGGGTGCATCAGTCGGTGCGCGAGGTCTCCGTCGTTGGTCAGCAGCAACAGGCCCTCGGTGTCCGCGTCGAGCCTGCCGACGTGGAACAGTCGCTGCCCTGCGGAGACCCGCTCGGAGACGATGTCGCCGACGCAGGGCCTGCCCAGGTCATCGGACATCGTCGACTGCCAGCCGCGCGGCTTGTTCAGCGCGATGTGGACCAGGTCCTTCTTGACGACGACGCGAATGCCGTCGACCCGGACCACTGCGTTCTCGGGGTCCACCCGCAGGCCCTGCTCCACGACGATGCGGCCGTCGACCTCGACGCGTCCCTGCTCGATCAGCTCCTCTGCAGCGCGGCGCGAGGCGACACCCGCCTGGGCGAGCACCTTCTGCAGGCGCATGCCCTCGCCTGCGGGCAGCTTCGCGGGACCCGCGCCCTCCGTGTACTGGTGGCGGGCCGGCTTGGCGTTGCTGATGGTCGGCGCGACGGACTGCGCGCGCTGCGGCTTGGGGGCCTTGGGCTTGCCACGCTTGGACAAGTCCGGCCGCTGCACGCCGCCGCGGGGGTAGCCGCCGCTGCGCGGTGCCGCGCCTCGTTCGGTGCGGTCCTGGGCTCCACGCGGTGCGCCGCTGCGCGGTGCCGCGCCACGTTCGGTGCGATCCTGGGCTCCACGCGGTGCGCCGCCACGCTGGGAGCGATCCTGCGAGCCGCGGGATTCGCCGCTCCTGGGGGCCGCGCCACGCTCGGCGCGGCCGTAGGAACCGCGAGGTGCGGCGCCGCGCTCGGTGCGATCGTAGGAGCCGCGGGATTCGCCACCACGGGCGGATTCGCGGGGTGCCGAGCCTCTCGACCCCGACCCCTTCTGGGGCGAGTCCTTGCGGCTCGAGCTCTTGTGGGCGGGATTGCTCCTGCCCCGGTCCGGTGTGCCATCACGGCGAGCGGAATTGTTCACTTGGGTGTCCTGTCACTCTTCACTATCTAAGCCGGGATCCAAATCGGGTTCGGATCCCGCCCTGCCGGCTCCCAATTTGGTGAACCGGGGGTCTGACTCCATGTCGTCACTGATGTCGTCGATGACGTCGACGTCGGGCAGCAGCGGCGCCAACGCGGGCAGGTCCGCCAGCGAGGCGAGACCGAGCCGCTCGAGGAAAAGCTCCGTCGTCGAGTACGTCGTCGCGTTGGTCTCGGAGTCCACACCGGCCTCCGAGATCAGTCCGCGGGCGAGCAGGGTTCGCATGACGCCGTCCACATTGACGCCACGAACCGCACTCACCCGAGCACGGGTCAAAGGTTGACGGTACGCAACAACAGCCAAGGTTTCCAAAGCTGCGCGTGTGAGCTTCGACCTAGCACCGTCGAGAAGCAGCCGCTCGACGTACGGCGCGTACTCGTTTCTGGTGTAGAAACGCCAGCCGTCACCGGCATACCTGAGGTCGATCCCGCTGCGCCGTTCGGTCAGCGCCGCGGACATCCGGCGCAGCGTCGCGTCGACCCGGTCGGCGGAGTCGTCGACCGCGGACGCGAGCGCCTCGTTGCTCGCGGGCGAGTCCACGACCAGCAGCAATGACTCCAGCGCCGACTCCAGCTCATCGTCCTCGAGCCGGTCGTCCTGGTCGAGGGCGCCCTCGTCGTCGAGCCTCGGCACCTGATCGAGCTCGCTCATCCGTAATCCTCCGCACTCACCAGCGTCTGCCCGTCCGCGTCGACGTCGCCGGTCCAGCTGACCATCAGTTCGCCGAGCGGCTCCGGCTGCTCGAACGCGACCGCCCGCTCGCGGTAGAGCTCGAGCAGTGCCAGAAATCTTGCCACGATCTGCACCGTCAGGTCGCAGCCGGCGATGAGGTCGCCGAACGTCGCCCAATTTCCCTGACCGCGCTGCTTGAGCAGGTCGAGCACCATCGACGCCTGCTCGGGCACCGAGACCGTCGGGACGTGCAGGTGATCGAGACCAACGGTCGGCACCGGCCGCGGTGCGAAGGCGGTGGCCGCGATCTCCGCGAAGCGCCGGGGGTCGACGCCGAGCAGGACCTCGGGCAGCAGCCCGGCGAACTGGTCCTCCAGCGACACCGAACGCGGGTAGCGCCGCAGCGCCGCCGACTCCAACTCGGCGAACAGCATCGCGACCTGCTTGTACGCCTTGTACTGCAGGAGCCGCGCGAACAGCAGGTCCCTCGCCTCCAGCAGCGCCAGGTCCTCGGCGTCCTCGACGTCGCCGGAGGGCAACAGCCGGGCGGCCTTGAGGTCGAGCAGGGTGGCGGCGACCACGAGGAACTCGGTCGTCTGGTCGAGGCTCATCTCGGTGCCCAGCGACCTGGTGTACGCGATGAACTCGTCGGTGACCTGGTGCAGCGCCACCTCGGTGACGTCGAGCCTGCGCTGGCTGATCAGCGTCAGCAGCAGGTCGAACGGCCCCTCGAAGTTGCGCAGCTTCAGCCGGAAGCCCGGTTCGACCGCGGTCTCCTCGGCGGTCGACGGCAGTTCCTCGATCGGTGTCTCGTCCGCCGTCCCCGCGGCGACTGGTTCCTCTGGTGGAACCTCGGCCACTCGCTCGGCCTCGTCGGTGTCCATCTACCGTCCGGACCGGTGGATCACCTCACGGGCAAGTGCCCGATACGCCTCCGCGCCGCTTGACTTCGGCGCCCACGTGGTGATGGGTTCGCCCGCGACGCTGGTCTCGGGGAACCGCACCGTCCGGTTCACCACCGTGTCGTAGACCAGATCACCGAACACCTCGACGAGCCTGGCCATGACCTCACGCGAGTGCAGCGTCCTGGCGTCGAACATCGTCACCACGATGCCCGACAGCGACAGCTTGGGGTTCAGGCGCTCGTGCACCTTCTCCACCGTGTCGTTGAGCAGCGCAAGACCTCGGAGGCTGAAGTACTCGCACTCCATCGGGATGATCACGCCCTCGGCGCAGGCCAGCGCGTTGACCGTGAGCAACCCGAGCGAGGGCTGGCAGTCGATGAGGATGTAGTCGTAGCGGTCGAGCACCGGGTAGAGCACCCGTCCGAGCGTCTGCTCGCGGCCCACCTCGGTGACCAGCTGGATCTCGGCTGCGGACAGGTCGATGTTGCTTGGCAGCAGGTCCAGGTTCTCCACCCGGGTGCGCATCAGCACCTCGTCGATCGAGACCCGCGGCTCGACCAGCAGGTTGTGCACCGTCAGTTCGAGGTCGTGGTGCGCGACGCCGAGGCCGGCGGACAGCGCTCCCTGCGGGTCGAGATCGACGAGCAGTACGCGTCGGCCGTACTCGGCAAGGGCTGCGCCCAGGTTGATCGTGGAGGTCGTCTTGCCGACGCCGCCCTTCTGGTTGCACATCGCGATGATCTGGGCGGGACCGTGATCGGTCACCGGCGTTGGATCGGGTACCTCGCGTAGCGGGCGGCCGGTCGGGCCCAGCGCAGGCTCGGCGGGTGCGGCACCGTTTCCCTCGATGCGGTCGGTTTGTGGACGGGTAGGCGGTTCCGGCTTCCGGGTGTAGAAGTAGGCACCCTGACGCTCAGACTCCGCCGCTGGCGGCTGCGGTGTCACCACGGTCTGCTGCTCCCCTGTCTGTCGTCCCTGATGGACAAACGCTACCGCCTGGCGGGTGGCGTTCGGTCAACGGACACGCGGGGCGCGACGATGGGCTCGATCATGCACCGCCCTGAACAGGCACGATGAGCGATCGCGAGCGCGGCACGACTCACCCGCCCACGGTCTCATCGGGCGCGCCGGGCTCCCCCTGCGCGGATCGCCGCGTTGCGCGGGCCAGCACCTGCGGGCCGGTCACGAGCGCCCGCCGCCACGGCGCGACCCCGTCGATCTCGATCTCGATCGACAGGCTGAGGACAGTCCGGATCAGGACGATCATCCCGAGCACGGCGACATCCGTCAGCGAGGGCACGGAGGTGACGGTCTTGACGATGTCCGCCGCGACGAGCAATTCCAGCCCGAGCAGGATCGCTCCGCCCAGCGACTCCCGCAGGCTCTTGAATGCCCGGCTGCCGTCGCCGGTCCGCCTCCACGTTCGCGCGGCGAGAACGAACGCGAAGGCGAAGCCCACCACCATCGACAGGACACCGAGCACCTCGAACCATTCCGTCACCAGTTCGAAGAATCGGACCGTATCCATTCCCGCCCCCTTCACAATGCCCGTGGATGTGCGCCCGCCCAGACCTCGCGCAGCGCCCCGACTGTCACGAGGGTGTAGATCTGCGTCGTCGTCACCGATGCGTGCCCGAGCAGCTCCTGCACCACCCGGATATCGGCGCCGCCGTCGAGCAGGTGGGTCGCGAACGAGTGCCGCAGCGTGTGCGGGGACACCCCTTCGGAGATCCCGATCCGATCGGCCGCGCTGCGCAGCACCTGCCACGCGCTCTGCCGGGACAGGCGCCCGCCCCGGATGTTCAGGAACACCGCGGGTCCGCCGCGTACCGCGTGTGCAGCGCGCCCACGCACCAGGTACGCCTCCATGGCGGCGATCGCGGGTCTGCCGATCGGCACCACCCGCTCCTTGCCACCCTTGCCGCGCAGCAACACCGCGCGGTCGACCGCGTCGATGTCGTCGATGTCCAGTCCGACCGCCTCCGAGATGCGGGCGCCCGTGGAGTAGAGGAGCTCGAGCAGTGCCCGATCGCGCAGGGCCCGCGGCTGATCGGCAGCGTCGGGGCCGCCGGTGGCCTCGAGCAGCGCCAGCACCTGATCCACCGGCAGCGACTTCGGTAGCTGCTGGCCGGGCGCGTGCGGCTTGACCTCGCGCGCGACGTCCACCGCCGTGATGCCCTCGGCGGTCGCGAACTTGTGCAGTCCGCGGACCGCGATCAGTGCCCGTGCCGTCGAACTCGGGGCCAGCGGCGGGAGCTCCGCCGTCGGATCGCCCTTGCGCAGCGCGACGACGAAGCCGCTGATCTCCCGTTCCCGCACCGTGGCCAGGTCGTCGATCCCCCGCTCGGCCAGGTACCGCTGGTAGCGGATCAGGTCACGCCGATAGGAACTGAGGGTGTTCGCCGCCACCCCGCGTTCGACCGCGAGATGGTCGAGGTACGTCTCCACCTGGTCGGCGAGCACTCCTATACCCCATCGATGTTCGCTCCGCCGGCTCCGCGAAGGCCGTCGATGTTCGCTTCGCGGGTTCCACTCAGGCCGCCGTGCCTGCGCCGCGACATCGCCACCGGACGGTCGAGCCAGTCCGAATCCGCAGGCCGCCCCGTCACATCCGGGCCGCCGTCGCGGGCCCTGGCGGCGGCGAGCGCGAGGATCCCGGACAGCGCCGTCGCGTTCACGATCTCCCCCGACAGCGCCCGGCCGACCGCCTCGTCGACCGGGACGCGATCGACCTCGAGGTCGGCCTCCTCGTCGGTCGGGGTCGGCTGGTGCACGTCGGTGAGCCCGGTCGCGAGGAACACCCGCACCACCTCGTCGGTGAAGCCCGGCGAGACCGCGACGTCCACGAGCACCGACCACCGCTCGGCGGCGAGGCCCGTCTCCTCGGCCAGCTCGCGCCGCGCCGCGTCGACGGGATCCTCGTCCGCCTCGTCGAGCAGCCCGGCGGGCAGCTCCCAGACGCGCCTGCCAAGCGGGTGCCGGTACTGGTTGATGAGGATCAGCCGGTCCCGCTCGTCGACGGCCACGACGGCGATAGCGCCGTAGTGCTCGACCACCTCGCGGTCCGCCGCGCGGCCGCCGGGCATGGCCACCCGGTCGACCCGCAGCGTGATGATGCCGCCCTCGTACACGGTTCGTGTGTCGAGGGTCTCGAACTCGTGCTCTCCCGGCCTGCTCATCGTGTACCGGTGGGTCAGCGCACGATCGGCGAGTCGACCGACTCGACGTCGTCCTCCGTGGACCCGAGAGCGTCCTCGGGGTGCACGTCCACCTCGAGCCGCTCGGCTGCCTTGTACTTCAGCGCCGCGCCGATGAAGGCCGCGAACAGCGGATGCGGCCGGGTCGGACGGCTCTTGAGCTCCGGGTGTGCCTGCGTCGCAACGAAGAACGGGTGCTTGTCCGCGGGCAGCTCGACGAACTCGACGAGGTGTCCGTCCGGCGAGGTGCCGCTGAACTTCAAGCCGCTCTTCGCGATCCGGTCCCGGTAGGCGTTGTTGACCTCGTAGCGGTGCCGGTGGCGCTCGGAGACGTTCTCGGAGCCGTACGCCCGCGCGACGACCGAGCCCTTCTCCAGGACCGCCGGGTAGGCACCCAGGCGCATGGTCCCGCCGAGATCGGCCTCACCCGCGACGATCTCCTCCTGATCGGCCATCGTGGAGATCACGGGATGCTTGGTATCCGGCTCGAACTCCGCGGAGTTCGCGTCGTCGAGGCCAACCGAACGGGCGGCCTCGATGACCACGGCCTGCAGTCCGAGGCACAGGCCCAGCAGCGGGATCCCGCGGGTGCGGGCGAATCGGATGGCTCCGAGCTTGCCCTCGATGCCACGGATGCCGAATCCACCGGGGATCAGCACCGCGTCGACCTCGCCGAGCTTCTCCTGCGCCCCCGCCTCGGTCTCGCAGGCGTCGGAGGGCACCCAGTCGATCTCGACCTTGGCGCGGTGCGCGAACCCGCCCGCCCGCAGCGCCTCGGTCACCGAGAGGTACGCGTCAGGCAGGTCGACGTACTTGCCGACCAGCGCGATCCGGACCGACTCGCGCGGCTCGTGCACGCGCTTGAGCAGCGCGCCCCAGACGGTCCAGTCGACGTCCCGGAAGGGCAGTCCCAGCTTGCGCACGACGTAGGCGTCGAGGCCCTCACGGTGCAGCACCTTCGGGATGTCGTAGATGGACGGGGCGTCGGGCGTCGAGATGCAGGCGTCGACGTCGACATCGCACATCAGCGCGATCTTCGACTTCAGCGGCTGCGGCACGTCGCGGTCGCAGCGCAGGATCAGCGCGTCCGGCTGGATACCGATGTTCCGCAGCGCCGCCACCGAGTGCTGGGTCGGCTTGGTCTTGAGCTCACCGGAGGGGCCGAGGTACGGCACCAGCGAGACGTGCAGGAAGAAGACGTTGTCCCGGCCGATGTCGTGCCGGACCTGCCGCGCGGCCTCCAGGAAGGGCTGCGACTCGATGTCGCCGACGGTGCCACCGATCTCGGTGATCACCACGTCCGGGCTCTGGCCCTCGGCGTCCGGGCCGCTCATGGCGAGGATCCGGCTCTTGATCTCGTCCGTGATGTGCGGGATCACCTGGACCGTGTCGCCCAGGTATTCACCGCGCCGTTCCTTGGCGATGACCGACGAATAGACCTGGCCGGTGGTGACATTGGCGATCCCGGACAGATCCCGGTCCAGGAAGCGCTCGTAGTGCCCGACGTCCAGATCGGTCTCCGCGCCGTCCTCGGTGACGAACACCTCACCGTGCTGGAACGGGTTCATGGTGCCCGGATCGACGTTGAGATACGGGTCCAGTTTCTGCATGGTCACCCGCAACCCGCGGGCGGTGAGCAGCTGCCCGAGGCTCGACGCCGTCAGACCCTTGCCGAGCGACGAGGCAACGCCCCCGCTGACGAAGATGTGCTTGGTGGCGGTACGCGATTGACTGCGTGAAAGTGGCAAAAGAGCTCCCGTGACGACCTTGCAGGGCTTGGCTAATGGTAGAGCTGGGGCCTGCCGACCCACGGGACTTCACGGTAACACCAACGCGTCGGTTTATCCGCATGGCACGCCGCGAACCGCTGGTCATCGCCCCGTGGGCCGGGCATTTTGCTGTGACCTCAGCCGACAGGAGCGCCGACTGTGATCGCCGTCGCGTTCGGGCCGGTGCCGTACCGGCCGGCCTGCCCCGCGAGCTGTTCCTGGAGACCGAGCGCGGTGGTGATGCGGCCCGCTTCCCTGTCCACGTTGTCGACGGTGGTCACGCCCGACGACAGCGCCGTGTCGGACCGCACGACGGCGATCGGACCGTTGCCCGCCGCCGCGCCCGGCCTGCCCGCCAGCACGGTGCCCGCTCCGCGGGAGTCCATCGCGCCTGCGAACCGCGCGATGATCGCGCCGCGGTTGCCGCCCTCGGACCCGTCCGAGGCCTTGCCGGAACCGGTGAGCACGAGCGCGAGCTGGGCGGGCTTGACCGTGCCGTTGTCGTAGGCGATGAAGCCACCGGAACGGAGCGTCTCGAGCGCGAGGGCCAGCTCCTCGGGGGTGCTCTGCGGCTGTGCGTTCTGGGCGTTCAGCAGCAGCACCGAGCCGAGCAGATCGCCCGCCAGGCTGCCCTGGTCGACCGCACCGGTCCTGAGCTGGACCCCGGCCGGGATCACGTTGGTGATGGTGGTGCGCAGCTGATCGCCGTTGGCGGCGTCGACGAACGAATCGGTCAGCGAGACCCGGCCGGTGACGGTCCCACCCGCCGCACCGATCATCCTGGTGACGCCCTCGAGATCGCCTGGGTCGGCGTCCGGCGAGGTCACCAGGATCACGGTGCGCTGGGCGAGGGCGTCGTGCACCACCCGGCCGGACACGGCTGCGTCGAACCCGTCCGCGGAGTTGAGCTGCTGTTCGAGCTGGTTGTTCGTTTCCTGCAACGCGTTGACCTGGCCCTGCAGCTCCGACTTGTCGTCGCGGAGCCCGGACAACAGACCGCCGGAGAGGGTGCCCGAACCGAGCACAACCCCGACGGCCAACGCCAGGAAGATCGCCGCTATCGAGATAGCGTGTTGACGCATAGAGATCACGCGAACAGTCCCTGCACCCACGTCGCGAAGCTGTTCCAGGTCGCGATGGCCCAGTCGAGGGCCTCACCGCCGATGTTCGAGACGACCAGCGCGACGATCACCGCCGTCAGTGCGGCCAGCACGAGCAGCGCGATGGCTCCGCCCGAGACGCGGCTGCGGTACAGCGTCGCGACCGCCTTCGCGTCGACCAGCTTGGGTCCGACCTTGAGCCTGGTCATGAAGGCAGCCGGGTTGCTCTCCCGTCG
Source organism: Rhodococcus sp. MTM3W5.2 (assembly GCF_001984015.1). Classification (NCBI taxonomy): domain Bacteria; kingdom Bacillati; phylum Actinomycetota; class Actinomycetes; order Mycobacteriales; family Nocardiaceae; genus Rhodococcus; species Rhodococcus sp. MTM3W5.2. The sequence continues at coordinate 3,067,905 of NZ_CP019572.1, forward strand.
GCCCCGATCGAAGAACTCGTCCAGCGAGACGGTGCTGCCGACGGTGACGATCAGCGAGGCGCCGTGATGGTCCGCGAGCAGCAGGGCCAGATCCGCAGGCGCTCCGGAGGCAGGGAAGGTCATCGCCCCGATCCCGAGGTCCTGGATCCGTTCCAGGCCCTTCGCGTGCCCGTCCGGGTCCGCGGGCAGCACGACCTCGGCACCGGACTTGAGGGTGGCGCTGCTGATGTCCTCCGGGTCGCCGACGATCAGATCCGGGCGGTAGCCGGCATCGGCCAACGCGTCCGCGCCCGCGCCGACCCCGATGAGGATCGGCGAGTACTCCTTGATGAAGGGCTTGAGGTTCTTCAGATCGGCGACGTGGTCGGTGCCGTCGGCGACCACCACCACGTGCCGGTCCTGCAGGTCGACGTCGATGTCGGGAACCCCGACCCCGTCGATGAGCAGCGGACTCTCGGTCCTGATGAACTCGATGGTGTTGCCGGAGAAGGCCTCCAGGTGATCGACCAGACCGGTCTTCGCCTCGATCATGAGGTCGGAGATCTCGGCCTCGCTCTGCTCGACGCCCTTGGCGAGCCTGCGCTCACCGGCGTAGACGCCGCCCTCGTTGAGGCGGACCTTGGCCCCGTCCTTGACCTTCTTGAAGACCTCGTCGCCGACGGAGTCGATCAGCGTGATCCCGTTCGCGACGATGACTTCGGGTCCGAGGTTGGGGTAGCGGCCGGAAATGGACGGTGACACGTTGACGACCGCGAGCACCCCGGCCTCCACCAACGCGTCGGCGGTGATCCGGTCCAGATCCAGTTCGTCGAGGACCACGATGTCGCCTGGGCCGACGCGACGCAACAGCTTCGTCGTGTCTCGGTCGACCCGGGCGATGCCGCTGATCCCCGGCAACGATTCGGTGTTTCGTGACAACAGGGACGGCATTTTCATGCCCTCGATGATGACCCCGACGAGGCCCGGACCAGCGGAGGCGCGCCGACCCGAGCTGTCAGGAGGCAAAACGGAGCGGCGTCCGACCGAGCTGACCGGGGGTCGAGCCCGCGCCTATTCGGTGCGCGCGGCCTTCGCCGTCGCCAGCAGTTCCTCGGCGTGCGCGCGGCCGGTCTGGGTGTTGTCGAGACCCGCCAGCATCCGGGCCAGCTCCACCACGCGCTCGCCGTCGGTCAGGGTGCGCACCCCGCTGTCGGCGGCCTTGCGGCCGTCCACCTTGTCCACGACCAGGTGGGTGTCGGCGAACGCGGCCACCTGCGGCAGGTGCGTCACCACGATCACCTGGTGGGTACGCGCAAGGCGCGCAAGGCGCCTGCCGATCTCCACCGCGGCGCGACCGCCCACGCCTGCGTCGACCTCGTCGAAGACCATCGTCGCGCTGCCCTCGGCGCCTGCGAGCACCACCTCGAGCGCGAGCATCACCCGCGACAGCTCACCGCCCGAGGCGCTCTTGCTGATCGGGAGTGCCTGAGCGCCGCTGTGCGCGGCGAGCCGGAACTCCACCTCGTCGACTCCCGCGGACCCGGCGTGCAGCTCGCGGCCGTCCACCGTCAGCGGCGCGGCGTCCTGGGCGCCCGCCACGAGCGGTTGCACGGTGACCTCCAGCCGGGCCTTGCCCATCGCGAGACCGCCGAGTTCGGTGGTCACCGCCTTGCCGAGCTTGACCGCGTATTTCGTCCTGGCCTGGCTCAGTGCGGTGGCGGCGACGGCCACCGCGGCGGCGCAGTCGTCCACCCGGGCCGCCAGCGCCGCCAGCGCCTCAGCGGAGACGTCGATCTTGGACAACCGATCGCGGGCCTGGTTGGCCCAGGAAAGCACGCCGTCGACGTCGGCCGCGTACTTCCTGGTCAGCGTCTTGAGCTCGGCCTGCCGGTTCAGCAAAGTGTCGAGCGCACCCGGATCCGACGGCAGGTCCGCCAGATAGCCGGTGAGGTCGGACGAGACGTCCGTGACGACCGCGATGGCCTCGGCCAGTCGCGGGCCGAGCGCGGTCAGCGCCGGGTCGTCGGAGGACTCGATCCGGGCGCGCGCCTCCCCAAGCAGGTCAAGCGCGCCAACGCCGTCGCCGCCGTCGCTGCCATCGGCCTCGGCCGCCCCGCCGAGCATGGCGACCTGCGCATCGGCGGCCGCCGATCGCAGCGAATCGAGGTCGCTCAGACGCCGGACGTCGGCGACGATCGACAGGTCCTCGCCGGGCTGGGGGGCCACCGCGTCGATCTCGTTGAGGCCGAACTCGAGCCGGTCGACCTCCTGCGCCAGCTCCCTGCTGCTGCGGGTGCGCTCGGCCAGCTCGTCGCGGGCCTCGATCCACTCCGCGCGCAGGGCCCGGTACTTGTCGAGCAGAGACCCGATCGGCGCGCCGCCGAACTCGTCGAGCGCCTGACGCTGCTGATCGGGGCGCTGCAGCCGGAGCTGGTCGTTCTGACCGTGCACCGTCAGCAATGGCCCGGTCAGCTCGGAGAGGGCCCCCGCGGGCACGCTCCGTCCACCCAGGTGGGCACGGGAGCGGCCGTCGCTGCCGACGGTGCGCAGCGCGATGATCGTGCCGTCCTCGTCCCGCTCGGCACCGGTCGACTCGAGCAACCGGTCCACCTCGGAGACCACCCTTGCCGACGCGTTGGCGGTGGAGAACCTGCCCTCCACCACCGCGCGATCGGCGCCGAGCCGCACCCGGCCCGCGTCGGCGCGGGCACCGCTGAGCAGGTGCAGGCTGGTGACCACCATCGTCTTGCCCGCACCGGTCTCACCGGTGAGGACCGTCAGCCCCTCATGGAACTGCGCCGCCGCCTTCGAGATGACACCGAGACCGTCGATCCGGATTTCAGCGAGCACTGGTGTTGCCCCCTTCGCCGTCGGCCCTTCGTCCCCGCCAACCCTTGACCGGGAGCTCGAACTTGCGCACCATCCGGTCCGCGAACGGTGCGGAGTCGAGCCGGATCCACTTCACCGGCTCCCGGCCCCTGACCACCTCCACCCGGCCGCCCGCCGGGAGGTTCATGGTGCGGCTGCCGTCGCAGAAGACGAGTCCGTTGTGACCACCGGCGAAGGTCTCGACCGCGATCAGCGATTCGGGGCTCGTCACCAGCGGCCGCGCGAACAACGCGTGCGCATTGCTCGGGATCACCAGCAGGGCCTCGAGTTCCGGCCACACCACGGGACCGCCCGCGGAGAACGCGTACGCCGTCGAACCGGTCGGCGTCGCGACGAGCACGCCGTCGCAGCCGAACGACGAGACGGGACGGCCGTCCACCTCGAGGACCACCTCGAGCACACCGAGCCGGGACACGTTCTCGATGCTGGCCTCGTTCAGCGCCCACCCGCGGTCGATGATCTCGTCGTCCACCCGGACGATCACGTCGAGCGTCATCCGGTGCTCGACGCGATACTCGCGCCGGACCACCATCGCGAGGGCCTCCTCGAGATGCTCCGCCTCGGTCTCGGCGAGGAACCCGATCCGGCCGAGATTGATGCCGAGGACCGGAATCGATGCGGCCCTTGCCAGTTCGGCTCCCCGAAGGAACGTGCCGTCACCGCCGAGGACCAGCACCAGCTCGCAGCCGACCGCAGCCGTCGGACCCGGCTCGACGACGCGCAACGCGAGGTCGGGCAGGCGGAAGGAATCGTGGTCGTGCGCCGCGGTGGGATCCGTCCGGTCCGCCTCGGTCGCCAGCACCCGCAATCCGATGCCGGCCTTCTCCAAGATCTTGGCCACCCGCAGCGCGGTCGCGGTGATCTCGGCCCTGCCGGTGTGCGCGACGACCAGGATCTCGCGGCTCGGCGACGGCGCCGCCGGTTCCGGGTTCACTGGGGCCCCTCCTGTACCGCTCGCTCGATGACCTCACGCACCGAATCCACCCCCGGTTCGGCCTGCTTCCTCAGCCACAAGAAGTATTCGACATTGCCCGACGGGCCTGGCAGGGGGCTGGCCACCGCCCCAAGGGTCCGGAGTCCGAGCACGTCCGCGGCCTCGGCGACCTCGACGACGGCCTCGATCCTGAGGGCGGGATCGCGCACGACACCGCCTGACCCGACCCGATCCTTGCCGACCTCGAACTGCGGTTTCACCATCGGCACCAGGTCGGCGCCGTCCGCGGTGCAGCGGACGAACGCCGGCAGGACCAGCTTGAGCGAGATGAACGACAGGTCGGCGACCACCACCTCGACCGGTCCCCCGGTCTGCTCGGGCTCGAGCGAACGCACGTTGGTCCGGTCCACCACGGTCACGCGGTCGTCGGACTGCAGCCGCCACACCAACTGCCCGTACCCGACGTCCACTGCTACCACCTCGCGGGCGCCGCGGCTGAGCAGGACATCGGTGAACCCGCCGGTGGAGGCGCCGGCGTCGAGGCACCGCTTGCCATCAACGGAGAGGCCGGCGGGTTCGAACGCCTCGAGCGCGCCGAGGATCTTGTGTGCGCCGCGCGAGGCCCACGAGACCTCGTCGACCTCCTCGGTCACCAGCAGCGGGGTGCCCGCCTCGACCGCGGTCGCCGCCTTGACCGCGACGGTCCCCGCGATGAGGACCCGGCCTGCCCCGATCAGTTGGGCAGCGTGTTCTCGTGATCGGGCCAAACCCCGCCGAACCAGCTCGGCGTCGACCCGTGCGCGCCGAGCCACCTCAGATCTTGTCCACTGTGGCGAGCGCGTGCACCAGGACCTCGTGCGCCTGCTCGAGGAGATGGGCCTGTGCCGGGATCCGGCCGTGACCGTTGGCATCGTCGTCCGCGGGCCCCACCGAGTCCAGGCGCGCCAGGAGCCCGTCTACCTCGGCGTGGATGCGGTCGGGGTCGACGGTGGTCGGTGGTCCGGGAAGGTGCTGCCCGGGGCGTGGCATTGGCGTACTCATCGGGGCCAACGCTAGCCGATTCGAGGCCCGCACGCCCACACCGCGACACGGCGAAAACCCGCCCGCGCCGTCGCTGTCCGGGTCAACCGACGAGGTCTGCCACGGCCGCAGCGGCGACCGGGTCCTCCGCCAGGAGGCCGTCGAACTCGGCCCCTGCCCATGCCACGTCCAGCACCGATCGAACGACGTCGAGACGGTCAGGGTTGGAGCCGTCATCGCAGGACACGACCAGGTCGGATCCCTCGCGCCGCACGCTCACCGCCGGATGCGGACGGATGCTCAACCGCTCGGCGGGCAGGTCGAGCTCGGCCAGCCGGGCCGCCAGATAGGTGGGCCGGTACGACTCGGGCGCGCGCAGCAGGTCCGCGACGGAACTGACGCCGCTCAGCACCAGCAGCGAGTCCACACCGACCGCGTTCGCGCCCGCGATGTCCGTGTCGATCCGGTCGCCCACCACCAGCGGTCGCTCGGACCCGCTGCGCCGGAGGGCATCGTCCATCAACGGACGGGCCGGCTTGCCCGCAACCAGCGGTTCGCGGCCGGTCGCGGCCCGCACCGCTGCCACCATCGCGCCGTTGCCCGGGCACAGCCCGCGTTCGGTTGGCAGCGTGGTGTCGACGTTCGAGGCCACCCAGAGCGCTCCCGCGCGGATCGCAAGCGTTGCCTCCGCGAGAATCGCCCAGCCGGTCTCCGTGGAGTGCCCCTGAACAACGGCCACCGGGTTCTCGTCGAACCTCCGGACAGGCCTCAGCCCGGCAAGACGAACCTCCTCGGCGAGCGCCTCGGTGCCGATGACCAGGACGGACGAACCCGGCTCGAGGCCCTCCGCGAGCAGCCGCGCGGCGGACTGCGAACTCGTCACCACCTCCGATTCGGCGGTGGGGAATCCGAGCTCGCGCAGGTGCTGTGCCACCGCGAGCGGACTGCGGCTCGCGTTGTTCGTGACGTAGAACAGCCGTGCGGACCCGCCGACGAGCGCCTCTCGGGCCCCGGGGATCGCATGTGCACCCTGGTACACGGTTCCGTCGAGGTCGAGCAGCAGCACATCGTGCAGGTCACGCAGTGACGGCGGGGTGCCCACCGTCACTGGTCGCCGGAGAGTTCGGCCACCCGATCCTCTGCGTCCGTGTCGCCTTCGTGATCGGCGGCAGCGGAGTTGAGGAACCACTTGAGGCCGTCCTCGACGCGGCCGGCCGCCACCAGGGCGTCGGCGTACGCGTAGAACAGGCGGGCCGCGGTCGGGCCATCCTTGGCGGCATCGAGTTCCGGCGTCTGCAGGGTCACCACGGCCTGATCGAACTGGCCGAGATCCATCCGGGCGCCTGCGACCACGATGCGGAGCTCGGTCGCCTCGTCGCCGGACAGGGTCCTGGCCTCGTCGCTGCGCCCGAGCTCGATCGCCCGCTCGGGTCGGCCGAGGCCGCGTTCGCAGTCGGCCATGACTGCGAGCAGACCGGGTCCGCCTGCCATCCGCCGTGCGGCACGCAGCTCGGAGAGGGCCTCGGCCCACTCGCCCGCGTGATACGCGGTGATGCCCGCGGTCTCCCTGACCACCGCGACACGGCCGGCCCGCTGACGGGCGGCACGCGCGTGCGCCAATGCGAGACGCGGGTCGTCGTCGATCAGCTTTCCAGCCATCACCAGGTGACGGGCCACCGCATTGGCGTTCGACTTGTCGAGGCTCAGCAGGTCCCGACGAACGGCCGGGTCGAGCTCGCCCGCCTGAACGTCCTCTGGCAGATCCGGTTCTTCGGGTCGCGGGGCGCGTCGCTCGGCGTGCGCTCCACCGTCGCGCGGGGGCGGACCGAAGCTGCCCTCTCCGCCACGACGCCTCGGCGGACCGTCGCCGCGCCGGTCCGGACGACCTCCGCCGCTGCCGCCACGGGCTCCGCCGCCGGTGTTGCCGCGGGGGCCATCGCCTCTCCCGCCGCGGGGGCCGCCTGCGCCTGCGCCACGGTTGTCCCCGACCGACTGCGGTCAGAACCGCCGCTCCCATACGAACGACGGCCTTCGTTGTTGTCCGACACAGCATCTCCTTTCAGACAACACACGCTATGCAGAAAAAACACGAAAGGGGACCCAGTATATTGGGTCCCCTTTCGGTAACGGATGTTCGGCGGTGTCCTACTCTCCCACACCCTGTCGAGTGCAGTACCATCGGCGCTGGAGGGCTTAGCTTCCGGGTTCGGAATGGGGCCGGGCGTTTCCCCTCCGCTATGGCCGCCGTAACTCTATGAAACTGTCACACATTCAATTCCCCTCGCCCGAACCCAACAGGCCGGCAACCCAGGATCGGGGTGCCCACGATGTTGGTGGGGGTGAATGGTATCTGTGTGTTGTTTCAGATACCGCACAGTGGACGCGTAGCTTCTTTGTGGTAAGTCCTCGGCCTATTAGTACCAGTCACCTGCACACGTTACCGTGCTTCCAGTTCTGGCCTATCAACCCGGTGGTCTGCCGGGGCCTTACCCCCTCAAGGGGGTGAGAAACCTCATCTTGGAACAGGCTTCCCGCTTAGATGCTTTCAGCGGTTATCCCTTCCGAACGTAGCTAACCAGCGGTGCTCCTGGTGGAACAACTGGCACACCAGAGGTTCGTCCGTCCCGGTCCTCTCGTACTAGGGACAGCCTTCCTCAAGTTTCTAACGCGCGCGGCGGATAGAGACCGAACTGTCTCACGACGTTCTAAACCCAGCTCGCGTGCCGCTTTAATGGGCGAACAGCCCAACCCTTGGGACCTACTCCAGCCCCAGGATGCGACGAGCCGACATCGAGGTGCCAAACCATCCCGTCGATATGGACTCTTGGGGAAGATCAGCCTGTTATCCCCGGGTACCTTTTATCCGTTGAGCGACACCGCTTCCACTTGCCGGTGCCGGATCACTAGTCCCGACTTTCGTCCCTGCTCGACCTGTCAGTCTCACAGTCAAGCTCCCTTGTGCACTTGCACTCAACACCTGATTGCCAACCAGGCTGAGGGAACCTTTGGGCGCCTCCGTTACATTTTGGGAGGCAACCGCCCCAGTTAAACTACCCACCAGGCACTGTCCCTGAACCAGATCATGGTCCGAGGTTAGATGTCCAATACGATCAGAGTGGTATTTCAACAATGACTCCACGAACACTGGCGTGCCCGCTTCACAGTCTCCCACCTATCCTACACAAACCGAACCGAACACCAATACCAAGCTATAGTGAAGGTCCCGGGGTCTTTTCGTCCTGCCGCGCGTAACGAGCATCTTTACTCGTAATGCAATTTCGCCGAGTCTATGGTTGAGACAGCTGAGAAGTCGTTACGCCATTCGTGCAGGTCGGAACTTACCCGACAAGGAATTTCGCTACCTTAGGATGGTTATAGTTACCACCGCCGTTTACTGGGGCTTAAATTCTCAGCTTCGCTCCGAAAAGCTAACCGGTCCTCTTAACCTTCCAGCACCGGGCAGGCGTCAGTCCGTATACATCGTCTTACGACTTCGCACGGACCTGTGTTTTTAGTAAACAGTCGCTTCTCACTGGTCTCTGCGGCCCCACCCAGCTCACGGAGTAAATCCGATCACCAGACGAGGCCCCCTTCTCCCGAAGTTACGGGGGCATTTTGCCGAGTTCCTTAACCATAGTTATCTCGATCGCCTTAGTATTCTCTACCTGACCACCTGTGTCGGTTTGGGGTACGGGCCGTGTAAAAGCTCGCTAGAGGCTTTTCTCGGCAGCATAGGATCACTGAATTCGCCTCAATCGGCTATGCATCACGTCTCAGGATATGTGTGGCACGGATTTGCCTATGCCACTCCCTACACGCTTACACCAGTATTACCACTGACTGGCTCAGCTACCTTCCTGCGTCACCCCATCGCTTGGCTACTACCAGATCAGGTCCCGCGCATCCCCCGACCATGATCCCGAAGGAACATTGGCCGGCTTCAGGGCGGTTAGTATCACTGATTCACCATGGGCGCGTTTACACGGGTACGGGAATATCAACCCGTTGTCCATCGACTACGCCTGTCGGCCTCGCCTTAGGTCCCGACTCACCCTGGGCGGATTAACCTGGCCCAGGAACCCTTGGTCATTCGGCGGAAGAGTTTCTCACTCTTCTTTCGCTACTCATGCCTGCATTCTCACTCGTGCAGCCTCCACGCCTGGATCACTCCGACGCTTCCATGGCTGCACGACGCTCCCCTACCCATCCATACCACTGCCCAAGTCCCCGCAGGAACAAGGAGGTGTATTGCATGAATGCCGCAGCTTCGGTGGTGTACTTGAGCCCCGCTACATTGTCGGCGCAGGATCACTTGACCAGTGAGCTATTACGCACTCTTTCAAGGGTGGCTGCTTCTAAGCCAACCTCCTGGTTGTCTTCGCGACCCCACATCCTTTTCCACTTAGTACACGCTTAGGGACCTTAGCTGGCGATCTGGGCTGTTTCCCTCTCGACTACGAACCTTATCGCCCGCAGTCTCACTGCCGCGCTCTCACTCACCGGCATTCGGAGTTTGGCTGATTTCGGTAAGCTTGTGGGCCCCTAGACCATCCAGTAGCTCTACCTCCGGTGAGAAACACGCGACGCTGCACCTAAATGCATTTCGGGGAGAACCAGCTATCACGGAGTTTGATTGGCCTTTCACCCCTACCCACAGCTCATCCCCTCAGTTTTCAACCTAAGTGGGTTCGGGCCTCCACGACGTCTTACCGTCGCTTCACCCTGGCCATGGGTAGATCACTCCGCTTCGGGTCTAGAGCATGCGACTGGACCG
>NZ_CP019572.1:3080000-4142500 GCF_001984015.1 Rhodococcus sp. MTM3W5.2
GCCGCTCGTGTACCCCGAAGGGCCTTACCGCTCGACTTGCATGTGTTAAGCACGCCGCCAGCGTTCGTCCTGAGCCAGGATCAAACTCTCCGTTGAAGACTCTAGATTTCACAGGCGAACCTGCTAATCAGTCATAGACATCGAGTCAAATCACTAGCATTCAAAAACTCAAACTAGCTTCAAACACTGACCCCTCTCCGACGGAAGAAGGAAAAGAGCCAGCAAATACCCACACCAAATGGTGTGGAGTACCAAAATTTGGCACTGACATTCATCGGCACACTGTTGAGTTCTCAAAGAACACGCACACACCATCACCACCGAGAAACTCGTTCTCGGCCGCTCCGGGGCAACTGTTCCAGCCTATCTCATCGAGCAGACCCGGTCAAAACCGGCCCCGCCACAGTAAGAAGGCAGTGAAGCGCAACCGATCGAAACCGGCTACAACTCCTAGGATTGTCTGGCGCCTACGTCCAACCTCGTGTCCCGCGCCTCTCGGCCGGGTCGGTGTCCGTGTCGCTCTGACTCGACAAAAGTTACGCGAACAAGAACACAGCGTCAAATCCCCAGGTCAGCTGCGCGTGTCGCGGAACTCCCGCAGGTCGCGGGCCGCGCGCACCGCCCTGGGGGCGCGAATCCATCGAATCACATCGATGTGACCCGCGCCACCCCTGACGATCGACTCAGGCGGGCAGTACCTGGATGCCGGCGAAGTTCCGCTTGCCGCGACGGATGACCAGCCACTGTCCGTGCAGCAGATCGGTGGCCTGCGGCTCCCACTCCTCGGCGCTGATCCGCTGGTTGTTCACCGAGGCACCACCCTCCTTGATGGTGCGTCGCGCCGCACCCTTGCTCTCACAGAGACCGCTGGTCACCAGCAGGTCGACGATGGTCGTCGCGTCGCCCGGCCGCACCTGCGCGACGGCCGCCTCGGTCAGCGCCGCGGCGAGGGTCGACTCGTCCAGCTCGGCCAGCTCGGCCTTGCCGAACAGCGCCTGGCTGGCGTGCTCGACGGCGGCGGTGTTGTGCTCGCCATGCACCAGGGTCGTCATCTCGGCCGCGAGCCGGCGCTGTGCCGCCCGGGCCTGCGGCCGCGCGAGCGTCTCCTGCTCAAGCTCGGCGAGCTCCTCCTGGGTGAGGAAGGTGAACCAGCGCAGGTACCGGACGACGTCCGCGTCCGCGGTGTTCACGAAGTACTGGTACCAGGCGTAGGGACTGGTCATCTCCGGGTCGAGCCACAGGCTGCCGCCACCGGTCGACTTGCCGAACTTCTTGCCGTCGGCCGAGGTGACCAGCGGGACCGTGAGCGCGTGCACCGACTCCCCGTCGACCCGTCGATTGAGCTCGACGCCCGCGATGATGTTGCCCCACTGATCGGACCCGCCGACCTGGAGCGTGCAGCCGTACTCGCGGCGGAGCTGCAGGTAGTCGTTCGCCTGCAACAGCATGTAGCTGAACTCGGTGTACGACATGCCGTCCGAGTCGAGCCTGCGCTTGACCGTGTCCCTGGCCAGCATGACGTTGACCGAGAAGTGCTTGCCGATATCGCGTAGGAAGTCGATGGCGGTCAGCTTGCCGGTCCAGTTCATGTTGTTCTCGATCACGGCTGCACCGGGACCCTCGAACTCGACGAAGCGCTCGAGCTGGGCGCGGATGCGGCCGGCCCACTCGGCGACGGTGTCGGCGGAGTTCATGGTGCGCTCCCCCACGTCGCGCGGATCGCCGATCAGTCCGGTCGCACCGCCTGCGAGCACAATCGGCCGATGGCCGGCCATCTGGAATCGCTTCAGCGCCAGCAGCGGCACCAGGTGCCCGGCGTGCAGGCTTGGACCGGTCGGGTCGAAGCCGGCATAGAGCGTGACCGGACCGGCATCGGCGTCGCGGCGCAGCGCGTCGAGATCCGTGGATTGCTGGATGAGGCCACGCCAGTGGAGTTCGTCGATGATGTTCTCAGTCACGTCCTCGATTCTCCCGTACCAGGGACGACGGACGCACGCGGGCTGCGGCGGTACGCGGAAACCGCTGACGAGGTGGGATCCCACAGTCGCCAGGGCCACTCGGCCGCCCGGCTCACCCCGACGCGTGGCCCCTCCTCATGATCGAGCAGCGGATCGAGCCGCAACCTGATCGCGGACCCTCTGGCGAAAAGGTCGGTTCCGTTGTCCGCCAGGGTGATTCCGAGCGCCTGCCCGAGGTTTCCCGGTCCCCTTGCCAGGTCGCGATGGCGCTTGTCCGGACCACGGCGCCGCCGCACGATGTCCTCGCCGTCGATCACCTCGGCCGCCCTGAGCAGGACAGCGCCCGCGGTGCCGACGCCCGCGCAGGAGACGTTCATGCACAGATGAAGGCCGTGACTGAGGTAGACGTACAGCCTGCCCGCAGGCCCGAACATCACGGCATTGCGTTGAGTCGGCCCTGGATAGGAATGCGCGGCCGGATCCGGCCACGGCCCCGCCGGGTCACTGCCGTACGCCTCGACCTCCACGACTCGCATCGTGACCCCGCCCGCGCTGAGTCGGGCCCCGAGCACCAGACGTGCCGCCGTGAGGGGATCCGCGGCGGCCAGCTCTCGCTCCGACATCTCGCCGATTGTGCCTCGAAGTCGTGCCCACCGGGGTGTTGACACCCACCCACCATGGGCAGAGAATTCATCCAAGGATGATTTCATCACTCGATGAAATGAGGCTTCGATGCCCGGATCGACGACCCGCCCAGCGATCGAGATCTCCGATCTCGTCATCCGGCGAGGCAGAAACGAAGTGCTGCACACGCTGAACCTGAGCGTCAAGAGCGGATCCATCACCGGGCTGCTCGGCCCATCGGGCTGCGGAAAGACGACACTGATGCGGGCGATCGTGGGGACCCAGATCGTCGAATCGGGCTCGGTCACCGTGCTCGGCGAACCCGCCGGATCGGCCTCGCTGCGCCACCGGGTCGGGTACGTCACCCAGTCCCCCACCGTCTACCTCGACCTCTCGGTCCGCGACAACGTCCGGTACTTCGCCGCCCTGTACGGCCGCCCGGCGGCCGCCGCGGCCGAGGCCATCGACGCGGTGGCGCTCGGCGGCTACTCGGACCAACAGGCCGGACAGCTCTCCGGCGGCCAGCGCGCCCGCGTGTCCCTCGCCTGCGCACTGGTCGGGAACCCCGAACTGCTGATCCTGGACGAGCCGACCGTCGGGCTCGATCCGGTGCTGCGCGCCGACCTGTGGGATCAGTTCGCCGACCTGGCTGCCGCGGGCACCACGCTGCTCGTCTCCAGCCACGTGATGGACGAGGCCGAGCACTGCCCGGAGCTGCTGCTCATGCGCGAGGGCAGCCTGATCGCCCAGCTCAGCCCCGACGAACTGCGTACCGAGACCGGGCAATCGAGCCTCGAGCACGCATTCCTCACCCTGATCCGCACCCGCACCGTAGGAGCGCAGCAGTCATGAACGCGCGGATCTACACCGCCAGCACCGGACGGATTCTCCGCCAGCTCCGTGCCGACCACCGGACGGTCGCGATGATCCTGCTGGTCCCCGCACTGCTGATGACGCTGCTCTACTTCCTGTACGTGAACGTGCCGACGCCACCCGGCCAGCAGCCGTTGTTCGATCGGATCGCGGTCACCATGCTCGGGATCCTTCCGTTCGTGGTGATGTTCCTGGTCACCTCCATCGCGATGCAGCGCGAACGGAGCTCGGGCACCCTCGAACGACTCCTCACCACGCCAATGTCCAAGCTGGACCTGCTCGGCGGCTACGGCACCGCGTTCTCGCTGGCCGCCGCGGCGCAGGCGATCGTCGCCTGCCTGGTGACGTTCGGGCTGCTCGGCCTGACCACCTCGGGGAGCGTCGGGCTGGTCGTGCTGATCGCGGTGCTCGACGCGACCCTCGGCGTCGCGCTCGGTCTGCTCTGCAGCGCCTTCGCCCGGACCGAGTTCCAGGCGGTCCAGTTCATGCCGGTGATCGTGATCCCGCAGCTGTTCCTGTGCGGCCTGCTGGTGCCCCGCGACCAGTTGCCGCAGTGGCTGGAATGGATCTCGAACGTGATGCCGCTGAGCTATGCCGTCGAGGCTTTGCAGCAGGTCGCGCGGTACCCCGGCAGCACCGCGGTGATGTGGCGCGACCTCGGCGTTGTCGCCGGCTTCGCGGTCGTGGCCCTGTGCCTCGCCGCGGCGACGCTGCGCAGGCGAACGCCATGACCTCTCGCGGCCCCGCCACGACGGCGGCGCGGTCCGGACGCAGGCCCGGTAACCCGGACACCAAGGAACTCATCCTCACAGCTGCCCGGAATCAGTTCGCGGACAGCGGTTTCGAGAGGACCTCTGTGCGCGCGATCGCCGCGGAGGCCGGTGTCGACTCGGCGCTGGTGCACCACTACTTCGGCACCAAGCGCGCGCTGTTCCTCGCCGCGGTCGACATGCCGGTGGATCCCCAGGTGATCCTGGGCGCGGTGCTCGACGCCCCGATCGAGGAGATCGGCGAGCTCCTGCTGCGCGGCGTCCTCGGGGTATGGGAGTCGCCGCAGGGCACCGCCGTGCTGGCCGCCTTCCGCGCCGCCATCTCCGGCGAGTCGACCGGCCTGGTGAGCAACTTCCTCACCGAGGTCATCCTGCGCGAGCTCGTCGGGCGGTTCGACGACCCACCGGGAAGCGGCCCGCTGCGGGCCACCCTTGTCGCATCGCAACTGTCCGGACTGCTGATCACCCGGTATCTGCTCCGGCTCGAACCGATCGCCTCGCTGTCCGTCGACGAGGTGGTCGTCCTGATCGGACCGACGGTGCAGCGCTACCTGACCGGAGCGGTGACCTGACCTAGTCGGTGGCAGGTCCGGTGGCGCGCGCGAGCAACGCCTCGTGCTCGTCGTCGCCCACCGTCCGCGCCTCGTCCACCAGCAGGACCGGGATGCCGTCCTCGATGGGGTAGGCGCGGTGCAGCCGAGGGTTGTAGAGCAACTCGTCGTCGACGAGCAGCAGGGGACCCTTGTCCTGCGGGCAGGCCAGGATGCTCAGCAGGGTGGGATCAAGCGCCACGGAAAGGTCCTCTCGAGCGTGCGAAGGGCGGGGGTCGGCCACAGCCGATGTCGTCGGTAACGCTACCCGGCTATCCGGTCAGTGCCCGACTCCCCTGCTCCTTCAGCTCCGCGATCACCGCCCGGGTCAGGCGGCGATAGCCGTCCTTCTCCGGGTCGTAGTACCACGAGCGCACACCGGGCTTGGGCAGTCCGGCCGCCTTGAGGGCGCTGCGCCTGGGCCGGTACGAATTGCTGATTGCGATCTCCGGGACGACGTGGATCAGGTCCGGGCGCTGCGCGGGTTCGAGATCGGCCAGGGCATCCGCCAGATCGACTGCGCTGAGCGAACTGTCGGGGAGCAGCGTCAGCGCGGCCACCGCCAGCTCCTCGTCCCCGACGGCGACCCCGTAGGCCACCGCGTTGTCCACGCGCTCGATCCCGCCGAGGGCGTCGACGATCGGCTGCCCGAACACCGGCCCGCGCTTGGCCCGGACCACGGCGTCCTTCTCGTCCATCATCCAGTAGTCGCCGTCGGCGTCCATGGTGAACAGGTGCTCGGTCGGCACCCAGGCATCGCCTGCGCCGAACACCCCGCGCATGGCGCCGCTGATCGCCTCGTTGTGGGTCGCGTGACCGAGCAGCAGCCCGACCTCCCCGACACCGCACTCACGAACCAGCCCCTGCTCGTCGACCAGGTATTCGCCCCGGATCGGGTCGTACGCGGCGATCCGGACCGGGGTGCTGCCGGGCAGCGGGCGTCCCTTCGAGCCCGGCTTGGCACCCGAGACGTTCGCGAGGACCACCGCGCCCTCGGTGGAGGCATAGAACTCGAGCACCTGAGCCGGCTCGAATCGCTCCATCGTCCGCAGCCACAGCCCGCGCGGCATGCCCGAACCGATGAACAACCGGATCGGGTGCCCGGGGCCGATGGGCAGGTCCTCGCAGTTCACCAGCTCACGCATCATCGTCCACGTGTAGGCGACCACGGTCACGCCGTAGCGGTGCACCTCGGCGGCGAACTGCGCGGGATCGAGTCCCCTGGTGAGCGCGATCCTGGATCCACCGGCGATCGCGCCGCCGAGCGTGGCCAGGAGTACGGACGAATGGTAAAGCGGGGCAATCGAATACACCGTGTCACCACGGCCCAGGTTCGCCGCGGTCGCGGTGCCGAAGGCGGACAGCGCCCAGCGGTGATTGGTGATGTGCTTCGCCTCGAGATGGCCGCCGGACCGGCTCAGCAACACGAAGGCGAGCTCCTGTGCGCGTCCGGGATTCGGTCGGTACCACGCGGGCAGCTTCACCTTCGACGGGTCGATCTTCTCCAGATCGATTGTGGCCGAGTCCGGTTCGGTGTCCAGGACCCGTGACTCGCCACCGCCGAGGACCAGCACGTCGACCCCGAGCGAGGTCGCGGAACGCAGATTGTCCGGGTCCGTGATGATCGTCTGGACCCCGCCGAGGCGCACCGACGCGGACAGGTCGGCGGTCGGCGGCAGCATGACGACGACGGCGCCGATCCGCGACAGCGCCGCGATCGCGATGAGCGCGCTCGGCCTGGTCTCCATGAGCACGCCGATGCGCTCCGCGGGACGGACACCCGTCGAGATCAGCCCCCGCACCACGTTGTCGATC
Organism: Rhodococcus sp. MTM3W5.2; assembly: GCF_001984015.1. NCBI lineage: Bacteria > Bacillati > Actinomycetota > Actinomycetes > Mycobacteriales > Nocardiaceae > Rhodococcus > Rhodococcus sp. MTM3W5.2. The sequence continues at coordinate 3,086,631 of NZ_CP019572.1, forward strand.
CGGGTGTTGACGGCCTCGTTGGTGTACACGCGATCGTCGAACAGGAAGCATTCGCCCTTGGGCGACTTGGCGCCGGCCTCGGCCAGCAGCTTGCCGAGCGAGATCGTCGTGTGCGGCTGGATCTGCCCGAGCCGGGCCAACCGGGGCAGCACCCGGATCGCCTCGGCGGACAATTCCCTTGTCCCACGCATCGTGTGCGAGGTGATGTCCAGCACGCCCCTGGTGATCCCGACGCCCACCTCGGCGATGGACGCCCCGGTGTGCAGGATCCGGTCACTCACCGAGACCCCGGTCTCCGTCGCCGGCTGATCCTCATAGGTCATCTCGTCGACGGTCTCGGGGCGGGGGCCGAGCCCCTCCCGCCAGCGCACCCATTCGCCCGCCGTCGGCCAGGTCTGGGTGGCCGCGGCGGACCCGACGACGAGCCCGAAGTGGCCTGCACGCAAGGTGGACTCGAAGACCTCGGCACGCGGTGCCGCCTTCCTGATCCCGCGCACCGCCACCGGCTGGCCGATGTCGTCGACCTCACCCACGAAGGCCAGGATCGGGCAGCTCAGCTCCGCGAGGGTGACCAGTCGCTCCTGGATCACGAAGCCACCGGACATCATCCGGTTGTGCACGATGAACTGCTTGAGCAGTTCCGCGACGGCCGGGCCCGACCAGGCGACCCATCCCTCCGTGGCAAGGAAGCGCCGCTGCTGCTCGCGCGGCAGCAGGGCCTCCCGATCGTGCAGCTGACGCAGGAAGTCGAGCCTGGACTTCGCGGTCTTGACGGGGTCGAGCAACTGAAAGCCCGTGCGCGCCATCCATCCCGCGATCGAGAGCCGGGTGAACACGTGATCGGCGAGGAAGTCGGCGGCCCTGGTCGCGACGCCCTCGGGGATGCCGAGCGGGAGCGCCGCGAGCGTGTCGACGGGCGCCCCGAAGGTGATCACACTGGCCAGGTTCTTGCACCGCCGATAGGCCGCGGCCTGGTAGCAGAACATTCCGCCCTGGGAGTATCCGGCGAGGTGCACGTCCCGGCCGGTGTGCTCGTGCACCCGGTCGATGATGTCGCTGATGGCGACGACGTGGTCGGCCAGTGTGCGGTTCCAGCCGCCGTCCTCGCTGTCCGGCGACCCGAAGTCGACCACCCACGGATCGAGACCCATCGCATGCAGGACTCCGACCGCGCCCTGGTCCTGCGCGACGTCGTACACGTCCGCCGACATCATCATCGGCGGCACGAGCACGATCGGCGGCCGCGAGCCGTCGGTGGCCTCGTCCGCGAAGTACCGGCGCAGCCGGAACATCGGCTCCCGTTCGACCACCCGGAACTGCGAGGGACGGGCTTCCGTCTCCAGGCCACCCAGCCGAATCACCTCGAGGCCGTTCTGAGCGGTGGCCACGACACGACGCACCGAGCCGTTCAGAACCTCTGGATACCAACTCACTTCTGCGTCCCCCAAGGGATGATCGATGGTGACTCAGGTCACACTATATTCCCCGCGCGCAGCCGGTGAACGCACCCCGCCGCACGCTCTCCTTCGGGGTCACCTACCTGTCGATCCAGGCACGCCGCACGCGCGAGGACTCGCGGACGCCGCCGAGCTGACGGGCGACCTGTACACCGGCGGTTCCACCCCGCGCGTTACGTGAGGCAATCGAACCGGCGACCGTGAGGACCTCCCGCACCGCGGGGTCAGCGCCGGATCCACTGCCGCCAACTCCTCGTCGGTCAGCTCCTCGAGCCCGACTCCCCTGCCCTCGGCCACCCGGACGCAGGCACCGGCCGCCTCGTGCGCGACCCGGAACGGAACCCCCTGCCGCACCATCCATTCCGCGATGTCGGTGGCGAGCGTGAACCCGGCCGGGGCCAGCTCCGCCATCCGGTCGGTGTGGAACTCGAGGGTCGAGACCAGTCCGGTGATCGCGGGCAGCAACAGCTCGAGCTGCGCCACCGAGTCGAACACCGGCTCCTTGTCCTCCTGCAGATCCCGGTTGTACGCCAGCGGCTGAGCCTTGAGCGTCGCCAGCAGGCCGGTCATGTTTCCGATCAGTCGGCCCGCCTTGCCGCGCGTCAGTTCCGACACGTCCGGGTTCTTCTTCTGCGGCATGATCGACGAACCGGTCGACCAGGCGTCGGCGAGCGTGATGTAGCCGAACTCAGGGGTGCTCCAGATGATGACCTCCTCGGCCATCCTGGAGAGGTCGACCGCGATCATCGCGAACACGAACGCCGCCTCCGCCGCGAAGTCCCGCGACGAGGTGGCATCGATGGAGTTCTCCGCGGAGGAGTCGAAGTTCAGCTCCGCCGCGATGGCCTCCGGATCGAGCCCGAGCGACGAACCCGCCAGTGCCCCCGAGCCGTACGGGGACACCGCCGCCCGCTTGTCGAAGTCCTCCAGGCGCTGCACGTCGCGCAGGAGCGGGTGCGCGTGCGCCAGCAGGTGGTGCGCGAGCAACACCGGCTGCGCGGCCTGCAGGTGCGTCTTGCCGGGCATCACCGCGTCGGGATGCGCGGCCGCCTGGGTGGCGAGGGCGTCGACAACGTCGAGCACCCCCGCCGCCACCCGGCGGGCCGCGTCGCGCAGCCACATCCTGAACAGGGTGGCCACCTGGTCGTTGCGGGAACGGCCCGCGCGCAGGCGTCCCCCGACCTCGGTGCCCACCCGTTCGATCAGGCCACGCTCGAGGGCGCCGTGCACGTCCTCGTCTGAGTCCGCAGGCACGAACGCCCCGCTGGCCACGTCGTCCGCCAGACGGGTCAGCCCGTCGAGCATCGTCGCGAGGTCGGCGTCACTGAGCAGGCCGGCCTTGTGCAGCACCCGGGCGTGCGCCTGCGAGGCGCGCACATCGTAGGGCGCGAGCACCCAGTCGAAGTGCGTCGACTTGCTCAGCGCGGCCATGGCCTCGGCCGGACCGGAGGCGAACCGGCCGCCCCACAGGGCGCCTTCATTCGTACCGTGCGAACTCTCCGACATGCCTACAGACCCAGGTCCCGCTTGGCCGCGACCTTCGAGGACAGGCCGTGGATGTTGACGAAGCCCTTGGCGTAGGACTGGTCGAACGAATCGCCCTCGTCGTAGGTGGCGAGGTTGAAGTCGTAGAGCGACTCCGGGCTGCGACGTCCGTTGACGGTGATCGCGCCACCGTGCAGGAACAGCCGGATGTCACCGGTGACCCGCTCCTGGGTCTTGGCGACGAACGAGTCCAGCGCGTCCTTGAGCGGGGAGAACCACAGGCCGTCGTAGACCAGCTCGGACCAGCGCTGCTCCATCTGACGCTTGTAGCGACCGAGCTCGCGCTCGAGGGTGACGTGCTCGAGCTCCTGGTGGGCGGTGATGAGCACCATCGCGCCGGGAGCCTCGTAGATCTCGCGGCTCTTGATGCCGACGAGACGGTCCTCGACCACGTCGAGGCGGCCGACGCCCTGGGCGCCCGCGCGCTTGTTGAGCTCCTGGATCGCCTCGAGCACGGTGACCGGCTTGCCGTCGATCGCGACGGGCTTGCCCGCCTCGAAGCTGATGATCAGCTCGTCGGGTGCGTTCCAGTTGACCGTGGGGTCCTGGGTGTAGTCGTAGACGTCCTTGGTCGGGGCGTTCCACAGGTCCTCGAGGAACCCGGTCTCCACGGCGCGGCCCCAGACGTTCTGGTCAATCGAGAACGGCGACTTCTTGGAGACGTTGATCGGGATGTTGTTCTCTTCGGCGAACTTGATCGCCTTCTCGCGGGTCCACGCGTAGTCGCGGACCGGCGCGATGACCTCGAGGTCGGGCGCGAGGGCGCCGAAGCCGACCTCGAACCGGACCTGGTCGTTGCCCTTGCCGGTGCAGCCGTGCGAGACGACGGTGCCACCGTGGGCGCGCGCGGCCTCGACGATGTGCTTGACGATCAGCGGCCGGCTGATGGCCGAGACCAGCGGGTACCGGTCCATGTACAGCGCGTTGGCCTGGATCGTCGGCAGGCAGTACTCGTTCGCGAACTCGTCGCGGGCGTCGACCACGACGGACTCCACCGCGCCGCAGTCGAGGGCACGCTGACGCACGACCTCCATGTCCTCGCCGCCCTGGCCGAGATCGATGGCGACGGCGACGACCTCTTTGCCCGTCTCCTTGCCGATCCAGCTGATGGCCACTGAGGTGTCCAGCCCGCCCGAGTAGGCGAGTACGACGCGTTCAGCCATGGTCTTTGTGCTCCTTCAGGTTGTAACTCTTCACAAGATCTTCAGTTGTCAGCCGGCGGATTCGAACCCGTCAGGCGAGTTTCTCGATCATCTCCGCCAGCTGTGCGCCGGTGAGTGGTTCGCGGGCGATAACAAGAATGGTGTCATCCCCGGCAATGGTTCCGACAACCTCGGGCAGCGAAGCCCGGTCGAGGGCGCTCGCGAGGTAGTGCGCGGCGCCCGGCGGCGTCCGCAAGACCGCCAGGTTTCCACTGGCATCGGTGGAGACAAGCAGCTCGCCGAGCAGCCGCGAGAGCCGGTCGGTACCCCCGGACACCCCGCGGACCGGACTGCCGTCCTCGGGCACGACGTAGACACCCGCGCCCCCGTCCGCGGCCCGCAGCTTCACGGCCCCGAGCTCCTCGAGGTCGCGCGACAGCGTGGCGTTGGAGACCTCGATGCCCTCGGCCGCGAGCAGCGCCGAGAGCTCCGGCTGGCTGCGCACCTCGTGCACCGACAGCAGCGCGGTGATCCGGGCCTGCCTGCCCGCTCGGGTCGGCGCGACGGCGACCTTCGCCGACGCGACCGCCATCGGCTTGGCGGTGGTCACGGCCGGTTCCCCGGTCCACCCTGCTGCTCGAGCAGCCACACCAGTAGCGCCTTCTGCGCGTGCAGCCGGTTCTCCGCCTCGTCCCAGACCGCGCTCTGCGGCCCGTCGATCACCTCGTCGGTGATCTCCTCGCCGCGGTGCGCCGGCAGGCAGTGCAGCACCGTCGCGTCCGGGGCCGCGTGCGCCAGCAGCGCGGCGTTGATCTGGAACGGCCGGAACGGTCCGACCCGGTCGAGGCCGTCGTTCTCCTGGCCCATCGACGTCCACGTGTCGGTGACCAGGGCGTCGGCACCCTTGGCGCCCGCGACCGGGTCGTCGGTCAGCGTGATCGTCGCGCCGGTCTGCCCGGCGCGGGACCTGGCCGCCTCGACGATGTAGTCGAGCGGCGCGAAGCCGGCAGGCGCGGCGATCGTGACGTCGATGCCCGCGGTGACGCCGCCGAGCAGCAGCGAGTGCGCCATGTTGTTGGCACCGTCGCCGAGGTAGGTCAGCTTGAGGCCCTTGAGCTCGCCCTTGCGCTCGGCGAGCGTCTGCAGGTCCGCCAGCACCTGGCACGGGTGGAACTCGTCGGACAACGCGTTGACGATCGGCACCGTCGCCCCCGCCGCCATCTGCTCGAGCCGCTTCTGCCCGAAGGTGCGCCACACCACCGCGTCGACGTACCGCGAGAGCACCCGACCGGTGTCCTGCAGCGTCTCCTCGCGACCGAGCTGGGTGCTGCGGCCGTCGACGACGACCGCGTGCCCGCCGAGCTGGGCGATGCCCATCTCGAAGGAGAAGCGCGTCCGGGTGGAGTTCTTCTCGAAGATGACACCGACCCCCCGCGGGCCCTCCAGCGTCCGCTTCGCGAACGGGGACCGCTTCAGCTCCGCGGCGAGCGCGAGGACCTCGGCCTGCTGGGCGGGCGTGAGGTCGTCGTCCCTCAAGAAGTGCTTGATGGTCGTGCTCATTTCTGTTCCTCCACCACATCGAGGATCGCGGGCAGTGCCGCGACGAATCCGTTCGCCTGCTCCTCGGTGAGGATCAGCGGCGGCGCCAACCGGATCACACCGGGCGCCGGCGCGTTGACCAGGAACCCGGCGTCACGGGCCGCGGCCTCGACCGCGGGAGCCACGTCCCGGGTCAGCACGACGCCGAGCAGCAGGCCTGCACCGCGGACGTGGTCGACCAGCGGGTGACCCAGGTTCTCGATCCCGTGCGTGATCGACTTGCCGAGGGTGTCCGCGTGGCTGATGAGGTCCTGATCGGCGACGGTCCGCAGCACGGCGAGCGCGGCCGCAGCGCACACCGGGTTGCCGCCGAACGTGGTGCCGTGCTTGCCGGGCCCGAACAGCTCGGCCGCCGCACCGGTCGCGATGCAGGCCCCGATCGGCATGCCGCCGCCGAGACCCTTGGCCAGGGTCATCACGTCCGGCACGATCCCGACCGCCTGGTGCGCGTAGAACCAGCCGGTGCGGCCGATCCCGGTCTGCACCTCGTCGAGGACCAGCAGCGCGCCGCGGTCCGCGGTGATCTGCCGGGCCGCGGCCAGGTAGCCGTCGGGCGGCACGACGACGCCGCTCTCCCCATGATCGGTTCCAGGAACACCGCGGCGGTGTCGGCGTCGACCGCCCGGTCGAGCGCCTCGATGTCGCCGTAGGGCACGTGCGAGACGCCGGGCGGCATCGGCTCGAAGGGCGCCCGCTTGGCGGGCTGGCCGGTGAGCGCGAGCGCCCCCATGGTGCGGCCGTGGAACGCATTCTCCGCGGCGATGATGTTGGGCCTGCCGGTGGCCCGCGCGAGCTTGAACGCAGCCTCGTTGGCCTCGGTGCCCGAGTTGCACAGGAACACCCGGCCGTGCACATCCCCCGTCGCTCCGCTCGCCCCGTGTGCACCGAGATGCGCGAGCAGCTGCTCGGCGAGCGCGATGCCCGGCTCGGTGGCGTACAGGTTGGAGGTGTGGCCGAGCGTGGAGAGCTGCGCGGTGACGGCCTCGACGATCGCGGGGTGAGCGTGTCCGAGGATGTTGACGGCGATCCCGGCCAGCAGGTCGAGATACTGCTTACCGTCGGCGTCCGTGACCACCGCGCCCTCGCCGCGGACCAGGGCCAGTCGCGGGACCCCGTAGGTGTCCATCAACGCGTTCGACCAGCGCTGCTGCAGAGGTTCGGTCATCACTGCCCTTCCTGATTCGTATGGGTGACCATGGTGCCGATGCCCTCGCCCGTGAGCAGCTCCAGGAGCACCGAATGGGCCACCCGGCCGTCGATCACGTGCGCGGACGACACTCCGCCGTGCACCGCCCGGAGGCAGGCCTCCATCTTGGGGACCATCCCGGCGTCGAGTTTGGGCAGCAGCAGTTCCAATGCGGCCGAGTCGATCTCGCTGGCGAGGGAGGAACGGTCGGGCCAGTCGGTGTAGAGGCCCTCGACGTCGGTGAGCATCACCAGCTTCTCCGCGCCGATCGCCTCGGCAAGCGCCGCGGCCGCGGTGTCGGCGTTGATGTTGTGCACGACCCCGTCCGCGTCGGGCGCGATCGTGGAGACCACCGGGATCCGGCCTGCCTCGATCAGGTCGAGCACCGCGTCCGGGTTGACCGTGGTGACATCGCCGACGAGCCCGATGTCGGTGGCCACCCCGTCGACCTGGACCGTGCGCCTGGTCGCCGTGAACAGGTGCGCGTCCTCGCCCGAGATCCCGACCGCGTACGGGCCGTGGCTGTTGATCAGTCCGACGAGCTCGCGACCCACCTGGCCGAACAGCACCATCCGGACCACGTCCATCACCTCGGGGGTGGTGACCCGGAAGCCCCCGCGGAACTCGCCCTCCATGCCGAGACGCTTGAGCATGGCATTGATCTGCGGGCCGCCGCCGTGCACCACGACGGGGTGGATGCCGACGGTGCGCAGGAACGCCATGTCCGCGGCGAAGGCCCGCTTGAGGTCGTCGTCGACCATCGCGTTGCCGCCGTACTTGACCACCACGATCTTGCCGTGGAACCGCTCCAGCCAGGGCAGCGCCTCCGCGAGGACGTGCGCCTTCTCGGTGGCGGTGATGTGCTCGATGCTGTCGATGTGCCCGGTCATGACGAGTACGCCGAATTCTCTTCGACGTACGCGTGCGAGAGGTCGGTGGTCCGGATGGAGACCTCCGCATCACCGACGCCGAGCTCGATCCGCAGCGCGATGTCGATGCCGGAGAGGTCGACCTCCCTGGCGCCGGGCGCGCCGACCCCGTCGATGCAGACCGGGTTCCCGTTGAAAGACACCGAGATCCGATTCGGGTCGAGCTCGATCGGGGCGATACCGACGGCAGCGAGGACGCGACCCCAGTTCGGGTCGGAACCGAACAGCGCCGTCTTGACCAGACTGTCGCGGGCAACGGTCCGCGCGGCAACGAGCGCGTCCTGCTCGGAGGCCGCACCGGACACCGTGACGGTGACCCGCTTGGTCACGCCCTCCGCGTCGGCCATCAGCTGGTCGGCCAGGTCGTCGCAGACCGCGAGCACGGCGGCGTTGAGCTCTTCCTGGCTGGGCGCAACGGAACTCGCACCAGAGGCGAGAAGAAGCACGGTGTCGTTGGTGGAGGTCGCGCCGTCCACGTCCAGCCTGTCGAAGGACAGCCGGGTCGCGTTGCGGAGCGCCTCGTCGAGCTGCTCGGCGGTGGCGATCGCGTCGGTGGTGACGACGCAGAGCATGGTGGCCAACGCGGGCGCGAGCATGCCCGCACCCTTGGCCATGCCACCGACGTTCCACTTGTTCGTGTGGTGCAGCGCAGCCTGCTTCGGCACGGTGTCGGTGGTCATGATCGCGTAGGCGGCGTCGGTGCCGCCGGAGATCCCGCCCGCCAGTTCGTGCACGATCTCGGTAACGCCCGCGAGGAGCTTGTCCATCGGCAGCCGGTCGCCGATCAGTCCGGTCGAGCACACCGCGACCTCCCCTGCGCCGGTCTCGGTGCCCCAGTCGCTCAGCGTCGCGGCCACGTGCTCGGCGGTCTGATGGGTGTCCTGGAATCCGGGCGCGCCGGTGCAGGCGTTGGCACCGCCGGAGTTCAGCACGACCGCGCGGAGCCTGCCGCCGGTCAGCACCTGCTGGGACCACAGCACCGGCGCGGCCTTGACCTTGTTGCTGGTGAAAACCCCGGCGGCGGCGGTGTCCGGGCCCTCGTTGAAGACCAGGGCCAGATCCTGGCGTCCGCTGACCTTGATGCCCGCCGCGATGCCTGCGCCGCGGAACCCGGCGGGCGCGGTGACGCCCTGGGTGCGCACGAGCTTGCCGCCGGCGACGGCGACCGAGTCGGGGATGACGGGGGTGGTGTTCACGGGGCTACTCCCACTGTCGAGAGACCATCGGTCTCGGGCAGGCCAAGGGCAAGGTTCATCGATTGCACGGCGCCGCCCGCGGTCCCCTTGGTGAGGTTGTCGATGGCGGCGATGACGACGAGCAGGCCCGCGTCGGCGTCGACCGTGACGCCGATCTGGGCGGCATTGGATCCGATCACCGCGCCGGTCTGCGGGAAGACGTGCTCGGGCAGTACGTGCACGAAAGGCTCATCGGCGTAGGCCTTTTCGTACACCGCGCGGGCCTCCGCCTCCGTGACGGTGGTCGGCGCGGTGCAGGTGGCCAGGATGCCACGGGGCATCGGCGCCAGCACAGGGGTGAAGGACACGGTGACCTCGGTGCCCGCGAGGGGCGAGAGGTTCTGGATGATCTCGGGGGTGTGCCGGTGCACGCCGCCGACCCCGTACGCCCTTGCCGACCCCATCACCTCCGACCCGAGCAGGTCGGCCTTTGGCGCGCGGCCCGCGCCGGAGGTGCCACTGACTGCGACCACGGTCACCCGCGGCTCGACGATCCCGGCCGCGACCGCGGGGCGAGGGCGAGGCTGGCCGCGGTCGGGTAGCAACCGGGGACCGCGATCCGGGTCGCACCGACGAGCTTCTCCCGGTGGCCCGGCAGCTCCGGCAGGCCGTACGGCCAGGTCCCGGCGTGCTCGCTCTTGTAGTACTTCTCCCAGTCCGCCGCACTCGCCAGCCGGAAGTCGGCGCCGCAGTCGATGATGACGGTGCTCTCCGGCAATTGCTTGGCGATCTCGGCCGAATTGCCGTGCGGCAGGCCGAGGAACACCACGTCGTGGCCGGCGAGCTGCTCGACGGTTGTCGGCTCGAGGACGCGATCGGCCAGCGGCAGCAGATGCGGATGGTGCTCGCCGAGCGTGCTGCCTGCGTTGCTTCCCGCTGTGAGCGCACCGATGGTCAGCGAGCCGTCGCGATAGGCGGGGTGACCCAACAGCAGTCGGAGGACCTCACCGCCCGCGTAGCCGCTCGCACCGGCGATGGCGACCCGGATCGGCGTGGATGCCGGGCCTGAGGGAGCTGCAGAAGTGACCATACGATTGATTATGCATCATCATGCAAGCCCATTCATAGCCAGGGCGGCGACGACGATCAGGCGACGAACGCCACCCAGTAGAAGGCCCAACACGACACCGCGGTCAGGGTCATGCCGATCGCGGCGATCCGAGCCCAGCGCCGGTGCCATGCACTGTGCGCCCCTGGCTGCGGCGAGCGGCCGAAGTTCCGCATCGCCCGAACGATCACCACGGGCCACAGCAGGACCGAGAAGACCGCGAAGACCAGGTGAACCGACAGCACCGACCACACCAGGCTCGACGCCGAGCCGCCGACCACACCCGCCGACCGCTCTTCCCATCCGTTGAAGCGCACGTCCAACTCGAAAAGGACGACGGCCACGAGCAGGGCGACGCCGAGCGCCAGCTGCACCGACCTGTGCAACCGGAAGCGCCTGCCGACCCTGACCTGATAGACGCTCCAACCGAGGACCGCGACCACCACCGCCATCAACAGCACCATCATGTCCATGGCCGAGGAGGCCCTCGTGCCGAGGAAGCCGTCGATCCCGCTGAACTCGTTCATCGTCGAAACCACACCCTTGTCCCAATCTTCCCGACACGGTGTCGGGAAGATGCGTGGTTCGCAACGTATCAGGCCACGGCAGCGGGCCCCGCGCCGGTCAGGACAGCACCGCCTCCCGGATCACGTGCTTGGTGAGCTTCCCCGAGGGATTGCGCGGCAGTTCGTCGACCACGACCAGCTCCCGCGGGATCTTGTAGCGGGCCAGCTTGTCCGCCAGGTAGTCCCGCAACTCGTCCAGCTCGAGGTTCGCGCCGCCGACGGTCGCCACCACCGCGACCACCGTCTCGCCCCACTGCGGGTGCGGCCGCCCGATCACCGCGACGTCGACGATGTCCGCGCGCGGGCGGATCGCCTCCTCCACCTCCTGCGAGTAGACGTTCTCGCCGCCGGTGATGATGACGTCCTTGGTGCGGTCGACGATGTAGAGGTAGCCGTCCTCGTCGACCCGCGCGACATCACCTGTTCGGTACCAACGACCCTCGAAAACCTCGTCGGTGGCCTCGTCGTTGTTCAGGTACCCGAGCATCCGGGTGTCCCCACTGAGCCAGATCTCGCCCGTCTCCCCCGGCTGGGCGTCGAGGCCGTCCGGCCGGACCACCCGCAGGTCGACGCCTGGCATGCCGCCGCGCCCGATCGACCCGGCCTTCGCGATCTGCTCGTGCGGGTAGAGCGCGGTGCCGGTCGGGCCCATCTCGCTCATCCCGTACACCTGATAGAAGTCCTCGGACCGGTATGCCTGCTGCAGCTGCCGTGCCACCTCGGCACCGATCGGCGCACCGCCGTAGGTCCATCGCCGCATGGTCGAGAAATCGTAGGTGGACATGTCGATGCCTGCGGCCCGGGCGACCTGCAGCGGAGCCAGGTACGCAATAGGAGCGCCGAAGAACGCGGTGATCTTCTCGGCGCCGATGATCTCGAGAAAGGGCAGCGGCGCGTACTCGCGCATCAACACCACCGTGCCGCCGAGGAACATCGTCGGGACGAACCAGACGTTGAGTGGGGCCGCGTGCCAGATCGGCATCGCGATCAGCACCCGTTCGTCGCGGTCCAGGCCGAGGGTGGTCGCGATGTACGGCGCGACGGTCGTGATCGAGCGGTGCGTGTGCAGACAGCCCTTGGGGCACTGGTGGTCCCCGACGTGTAGAGCACCTGGGCGATCTCGGTCTCGTCGACGGCGACGCCGTCCCACTCGTCGGCGACGTCCACGAGCGCGTCGAAGTCCCGATCCGCCTGCCCCTCGGCGTCGCCACCCAGCTCGGTCAGCAGCCAGTCCACCTGCGGTGCACCGGTCTCCGCGTTCGCCCGCAGGCCGGCGGAGACCACACCCACCTTCGCACCACAGTGTGTGAGCGTGTACTCGACCTCAGGGGCCGCCAGCTTGTGGTTGACCGGCACCAGCACCGCGCCCGCCCGCCACGCCCCGAAGGCCGCGATCACGAAGCCGGGGGTGTTGTACGTCATCACCGCGACCCGGTCACCGCGCCGGACACCCCGGCCACGGAGCACCTCGGCAGCCCGCTTCGACGCGGCGACGAGTTCGCGATAGCTGAGGCGCTCGGCCCCGTAGACCACCGCCTCCTTGTCCGGGAACTTCCGGCAGGTGCTCTCCAGCATCGTCGTCAGGTCCATGGGTCCTCCTCGGGTGGCGCCGGCTTACGTTGCGGCCGGATTGCCGTCTACGGCGATTCGTTCTACAGTCGGGTTAGTCAAGGATTGAATCACGATTCATAGTTTTGCGAAAGGCGCCGACGAGATGGCCTACCGAGCGACGGAGAAGACCCGCGCGGCCCAGGCGGAACGTCGGGAGGTGCTGCTCGCCGAGGCCGGGAAACTGGTCGCGGCGGGCGGATTCTCCGCGGCCTCGGTCAAGGCCATCGCGGAGAACTGCGGCGTGAGCGTCGGCTCGGTGTACTCGTACTTCGACGGCAGGTCCGACCTGCTGGCCGCCGTGTTCCGCCGCGGCGCCGACCAGGAACTGAACGAAGTGCGGATGGCCGTCGCCGAACACTCGGGCGCGGCGGACCGACTGCGCGCGCTCGTCGAGACGTTCGCCCGCCGAGCCATCCGGGGCCGCCAGATGGCCTGGTCGCTGCTGTTCGAACCGGTCGATCCCCTGGTCGACGAGGAGCGGCTCATCTACCGCGGCTCCTATGCCGAGCTGACCACCGCGATCCTGCGCGACGGCATCGAGGAGGGCGAACTGCCCGACCAGCACGTCGGGATCGCCGCGGCCGCGCTGATCGGCGCCATCAGCGAGTCCCTCACCGGACGGCTCTCCCCCATCCCGGTGGAGCTGCCCGAGACCTTCTCCGACGACGACATCGTCGACGCCATCCTCCAACTGTGCCTGCGCGCGGTCGGTTTCACCGCCTGACCGCAGCCGATACCCAAGAAGGAACCACCATGACGAACACAGTCGCCTCGCCGCACCGCACCCACGAGGTCTTCAATCAGGCGCCCCCACGGGTGGAGGTCAACGAGTACACCTCGAACGTCCCGCTCGTGGAGGGCGTACGCAGGTACGACGCCGACTGGGCGCACAACGATCTCACCGAGGTCGGCTCCCTTGTCGGCACTGAGGAGTTCCAGCACGACGCGGAGCTGGCCAACACCGTGCTCCCGACCCTGCACTCGCACGACAAGTACGGCCATCGTATCGACGAGGTCGAGTACCACCCGAGCTACCACCGGATCATCGGCGCGGCCGTCCAGCACGGCGCCCACACCTCCGCGTGGGCCGACCCGAAGCCCGGCGCCAACGTCGCCCGCGCCGCCACCTTCATGATGTTCGCCCAGGTCGAGCCCGGTCACTCCTGCCCGGTCTCCATGACCCATTCGGTGGTGCCCGCCCTGGACTTCTCCCCCGAACTGTCCGAGCTGTGGCTGCCGCGCCTCTACGCCCGCGGGTACGACGGCGGCCTCGCCGCGCCCGGCAGCAAGCCGGGCGTGCTGTTCGGCATGGCGATGACCGAGAAGCAGGGCGGATCCGACGTCCGCGCCAACACCACCCGCGCGGTCCCGAACTCCGACGGCACCTGGTCGCTGACCGGACACAAGTGGTTCTGCTCGGCGCCGATGTCGGACGGCTTCCTGATCCTGGCCTACTCGGAAGAGGGCATGTCCTGCTTCCTTGTACCCCGGGTGCTCGAGGACGGCACCAGGAACGTCTTCCGGATCCAGCGTCTCAAGGACAAGCTCGGCAACAAGTCCAACGCCTCGTCGGAGATCGAGCTCGACGGCACTATCGGACATCTGGTCGGCGAACCGGGCCGCGGCGTCCGCACCATCATCGAGATGGTCTCGCGCACCCGCCTGGACTGCGTGTACGGCTCGGCGGCCGGCATGCGCCAGTCTGTCGCGGAGGCGCTGTGGCACGTGCGCCACCGGGCCGCGTTCGGCGCGACGCTGATCGACCAGCCCGCGATGACTGCGGTCGCCGCCGACCTGGCGCTCGAATCGGAGGCCGCCACCGCGACCGCGCTGCGCCTGGCCCGCGCCCACGACGAGGACGCCGACGACGCCGAGAAGGCGTTCCGCCGGCTCGCCACCGCCGTCAGCAAGTACTGGATCTGCAAGCGCGGGCCGCATCACGCGTACGAGGCGCTCGAATGCCTCGGCGGCAACGGATACACCGAAGCGTTCCCGCTGGCGCGCCGGTACCGCGAGCAGCCGGTGATGGCGGTGTGGGAGGGTTCCGGCAACGTGATCGCCCTCGACGTGCTGCGCGCCATGACGCGCGAACCCGAATCGGTCGCCGCGTTCGATGCGGAGCTCGCGCTCGCGTCCGGGGCATCGAGGTTGTTCGACGACCACCTCACCCGGATTCGGGGCGCGCTCGCCGAGCTCGCGACCCTCGACACCGCGCAGGCCCAGCTGCGCGCGCGTCCCGTGGCCGCCGCGATGGCCCTCGGCCTGCAGGGCGCGCTGCTCCTGCGGACCGCGCCGTCCGCGGTCGCAGAGGCCTTCCTGGCGGCGCGGCTCGGGCCCGACCGCGACCTCGAATACGGCACGCTCCCCGTCGGCACCGACTTCGGGGCGATCCTGGACCGCCAGTAGTTCGAGGACGGCCGGCTCGGCGGGACCCAGGTCCGACCGCGCCGGCCGTTCGCGCTCACTCCAGGCGCAGTGCTGCCGATCGGCTCCGCCCGTCCGGCTCGTCGGGGAATCCGCGTGGCTTGCGCTGCCCGAAGTTCTCCCAGATCGACACGATGAAGAGCATCGTGACTCCGATGAGGACGACGGCCACGGTGGTGATGACGACCGCGAATCCGAACACGACCCCGATTTCCGACCAGACCATGGCGCTACCTCCACGACTTTGGATGGCTACACCGTACGCCGAGGGACCCCGGCGAGCGCCTCGAATCCGCAGGACTCTACGAGTCCGCCAGCCATGCCAGCATGCGGCCCCGCGACCAGCAGCGTCCGACGGCCTCGGCGCTGCGGACCGATCCGTCGAACACCGCCAGGCCGATGATGCTGTGGCCGGAGGCGCGGCGATCGCCGAGCGTCGGTATCGTCGGCGCGACTCCGACCCCCTCGGCCGACACCCACGCCACCGCCCGCCCGGCCGCCACCTCGTCGAGGCGGTGGAGGAAGCGCAGGCGGCTCTCGAGCGGCAAGCGCGACAGCGCCCACGTCGTGGTGACGACAGGCAGGGCGTCCGCCGACACACGGGCGAAGGCGTCGGGCAACACCTCGACGGCATCCCCGTGCAACAGCAGCGGAGGGGCCGTCGCCGCCAACGTCATCTCCGCTTCCAGCCTCGCGACCCGATCCGGCTGGTCCGGCCACAGGCAGGCGCGCAACCATCTGGCCTCGTCCGCGTCGGTCACGTCCACCGGATCGAGGTCGACCCCGACCCTGGCGACGACCTCGGGAATCGCCCGTGGCGGGACGGGCCGATCTCCCACGATCGACGTCGACAGCTGCACGGAAGATGACGGGTCGCCCAGCGATTGTCCGTTGCTGTAGGTGATACCGACGCGATCGACGGTGAGATTGAGCCCGGCGGAACAGCCCACGTCGATCAGCCCGACCGCATTCGCGCCCACCCGGTGCGCCGCCTCGGCAATGGCCGGATAGAGCACGCCGCCGTGTCCGGTCTCGTCGGTAGGCCTCGTGCGGCGCGTGGCGATGGCCACGACCGAGTCGGTCATCCGCAGCAGCGTGTCGATCGCCGCGTCCGCGGCCGCGTCGCCGTCAGTCGCGGCATAGGCCGCAGCAAGCGCCGGGGCGCGGCCGGCGAGGGCGAGGTCGTGCAACGCGGCGAGGATCAGGGCGGGGTGCCGTTTACGCGCCGGCGCCGCCTCGATGGCGCGCAGCGCCTCGTCGGACTCACTCAGCGCGACGGCGACGCGTTCGTACAGCGGCGATGTTCCTGCGGCGTCGACCTCACCGAAGCGTCGGTACACCTGAGCGAGGGTGCGGCCCCTGCCGGTGGGTGCGGCGCTGTGTGCGGTCGGTCTCGGCATCGAAGTCGATTCTGGCCAGTGGAACGACAGCCCTAGGAGTCCATGGTCTTTCGGATCTCGTCCAGCTTGTCCTTCGCCGCCTTCTGCCGCTCTTCCCACTGCTCCGCGACGGTGCGCCCCGCCGGGGACTCGGCGTCGAGTTCGGTGGCGCCGGCCGCGGTCCCTGCGCGGGTCTCGATCTTCTCGCGCACCGAATCGAATGTCGGCACACCGGAATCGGTGTAGTCGGGCGCGGGCATCGCTGTCGGCAACCCGGGCCCCGCCGTCGGCACGGGGAGGCCCGCCACCACCGTCGGGTCAGGCGGGATCGGCACGTCGGCAGGGAAGGGCACCTCCGCCGGGATCGGCACATCGGGCGAAGGCGGGATCTCGCCGCCGATCGCGTTCGCGGCAGCTGCGATCGACGCGAGCGCCGGTCGGCCCGCGGTCGCGGCGGCGATCACCCGCACCAGTTCCTGGTCGGTGAGCCGGCTCAGCCCATCGGCAACGCTCTGGGAATCGGTCATGACACCTCATTCCGTCGACTTGCCGCAAGGCTACGGCAGCCCGCGTCGAGAGTGCACCTGCCGGGCGGCCTACTCGGCCGATGCCCGGCAGGTGCACTCTCGACGGTTGGGATCAGGCCCGAAGCTGCGCACCCACCGCGGCGGAAGCCGCGGCGACCGCCGCGTCCCGTGCCGCGGAGGCCTCGTCCTCGGTGAGCGTCCGATCCGCGGCGCGGAACCGCAGCGCGAAGGCAAGGGACTTACGACCCTCACCGACCTGCGCACCCTCGAACACGTCGAACAGGCGGATCTCCTCGAGCAGCTCGCCCGCGCCGGAGCGCAGCGCCGCCTCGACGGTCGCGGCGGGCACGGTGGCCTCGACCACGACCGCGACATCCTGGAGGACCGCCGGGAACGGCGAGACCCGAGGCGCAGGAAGCGATTCGGCGATCGGCAGCGCGGTCAGGTCGATCTCCACCGCACAGGTACGCGGCGGCAACCCGCTGCGCTCGAGCACCGCCGGGTGCAGCTCACCCGCGTGCCCGACGACGATTCCGTCGACCAGCAGTTCGGCGCCGCGGCCCGGGTGCCAGGGCAGGTACTGAGCCGCCCTGCGCTCGAGGGAGACGCCCGCCGCCTCGGCGATCGTCTCCGCCGCCGCGAAGGCATCGGAGGCCTCGACAGCGCGGCCCGAGCCCCACGGCCCGCTCGGCACCCTGAGCCCGGTCAGCACCGCGGCGACGTGGGTCGGCTGCGCGGGCAGCGACCTCAGCAGATCGGCGATCTGGTCGTCGGTCGGGCGACGGTCCACCGGCAGTGCCTGCACCGGCTTGGTGTCGGGTCCCGGAAGGACCACCTGCGCGATGCCGAACAACGCGAGGTCGCGCTGGCCACGAGAAGTGTTGCGGGACAGGATCTCCAACAGCCCCGGCAGCAGGGTGCTGGCCAGCTCGGGGCGATCGGCCTCGAGGGGGTTGAGCACCTTCGAGGTGGTGCGGCGCGGATCGTCGGCGTCGAGGCCCCAGGTGTCGAACACCCCGGTGGGCAGGAACACCGTCGGCAGCACCTCGACGTACCCGTCGAACGCGAGCGCCCGACCGACGGCGCGGCGGCGACGCTGCTGCGGGGTGAGGCCGCGGCCTGCGGGCGCGGCGGGCAGCACCGACGGAATCTGCTCGAGGCCCTCGAGGCGCAGCACCTCCTCCACCAGGTCCGCGGCCTGTTCCAGGTCCGGCCGCCAGGTGGGCGGGGTGACGACGAGCTGGCCGTGGCCGGCCTCGCTGACGCCCACGTCCACGGCGCAGCCGACCTGCGTCAGCCGCCTGGCCGCGGTGCCGTTCGGGTACGCCACACCCGCCACCCGATCGGGCAGGTCGATGTCTATGCGGATCGGAGCGGGCTCGTTGACCCCGCCGACATCGGTCAGCACCGGTTCGATCCGGCCGCCCGCGATCTCCACCAGGAGCGCGGCCGCACGGTCGAGTGCGGCGACCGGCAGGGCCTGGTCCACCTCGCGCTCGTACCGCTTGCTGGCCTCGCTGATCAGCTTGTGCCTGCGGGAGGTCCGGAACACCGCGAGCGGGTTCCAGATCGCGGCCTCGAGCAGCACCTCGGTGGTCCCGGCGCCGACCTCGGTGCTGGCACCGCCCATGACACCGGCGAGGGAGACCGCGCCCGTTTCGTCGGCGATCACCACGTCCTCGGCGTCGAGGGTCCGCTCCACCCCGTCGAGAGTGGTCAGCTTCTCGTCAGCGGCGGCCCGGCGCACGACGAGGCCGCCGGTCAGCTTGTTCGCATCGAAGGCGTGCAGCGGCTGTCCCAGCTCGAGCAGCACGTAGTTGGTGACGTCGACCGCAGGGGAGATCGGGCGCACACCGGAGAGCAGCAGCCTGCGCTGCAACCACCACGGGGAGACCGCGGCGGGGTCGATGCCGGTGACGCGACGCAGCGCGAAGCGCGGCGATCCGGACTCGGGCAGCACGGTCAGCGGCCACGCCTCTCCGTCCGCCCCGTGTGTGGGCAGCACCGCGGGATCGGCGAACTCGAGGTCGAACCCGCAGGCCAGCTCCCTTGTCAGCCCGCGAACCGAGAAGCAGTACCCACGGTCGGGGGTGATGTTCAGCTCGATGATCGTGTCGCCGAGGCCGAGCAGGTCGTTGGCGTCGGCACCGGGCTCGGCAGTGCCGGGCTCGAGCACCAGAATGCCCGAATGGTCCTTGCCGATCCCGAGTTCCGCGACCGAGCAGATCATCCCGTCGGACACCTGACCGTAGGTCTTGCGCGCGGCGATCTTGAAGTCACCGGGCAGCACCGCGCCGGGCAGAGCCGCGACGATCAGGTCACCCTCGGCGAAGTTCCTGGCGCCGCAGACGATTCCGCGGGGCTCGGACTCTCCGACGTCGACCTGACACATCCGGATCGGCTTCTTGAACTCGGTGAGCTCGGTGATCGAAACGACCCGGCCGACCACCAGCGGCCCCGGCACCCGGTGCAGGACGTCGACCTCCTCGACCTCGAGGCCGACGCGCACGAAACCGGCGTCCAACTCCTCGGCCGTCACCTCCCAGTCGGGGGTCGCCCGCTGCAGGATCTCGGTCAGCCACGATTGCGCTACTCGCACGTCTACTCAGCTCTCTCGTTCTCGAGGTCTATTGTCTGGCGCATTCCGCAGGCTCCACGCCTATCAGGCACGCACACCGAAGGGCAGCGTGAATCGCACGTCGCCCTCGACGATGTCGCGCATGTCCGGGATGCCGTTGCGGAACTGCAGGGTTCGCTCCAGGCCCATGCCGAAGGCAAATCCGGAATACTCGTCGGGGTCGATTCCGCTGGCCCGCAACACCTTCGGGTTGACCATGCCGCAGCCGCCCCACTCGACCCAGCCTGCGCCGCCCTTCTTGCCGGGGAACCACACATCCACCTCGGCGGACGGCTCGGTGAACGGGAAGTAGTTGGGCCGCATCCGGGTCCGGGTGTCCGGACCGAAAAGCGCCCGGGCGAAGGCGTCGAGGGTGCCGCGCAGGTGCGCCATGGTCAGGCCCTTGTCGATCGCGAGACCCTCCAGCTGAGAGAAGACCGGCGTGTGCGTTGCGTCCAGCTCGTCGGTCCGGAAGGTGCGCCCGGGGCACACCACGTAGATCGGCACGTCCCGAGAGAGCATGGTGCGGACCTGCACCGGCGAGGTGTGCGTGCGCAGCACCTGCCGCGAGCCCTCGGGCGCGATGTGGAAGGTGTCCTGCATGGTGCGGGCGGGATGGTCCGGCAGGAAGTTGAGCGCGTCGAAGTTGAAGTGCTCGGTCTCGACCTCGGGACCCTCGGCCACCTCCCAGCCCATCGCGACGAACACGTCGGAGACCTGCTCGGAGATGATGGTGATCGGGTGGCGGGCGCCCACCGGACGGCGCTGGGCGGGCAGCGTCACGTCGATCGCCTCCGCGACGAGCACGGCGGCGTCACGCTCGGCCAGGAGCACCTCGCGACGGGCATCGAATGCGGTGGTGGCCCTGGTGCGCGCCGCGTTGACCCGCTTGCCCGCGTCCGCCTTCTCCTTGCCGGGCAACGCGCCGAGGGCACGCCGGACGAGCGAAAGCGGTGCCTTGTCACCCAGGTGGTCGATCTTCGCCTTGGCCAACGCATCGAGATCGCCTGCGGCCGCGAACGCCGCCTCGGCCCGCTCGGCCGCGGCACCGAGCGCGTCTTCGGTCAGAGCCTCGGTATCGATCGGTCCTGAACTCTCGGCCTCGTTCTTTGCCACGGCTGGTCAAACTCCTCGTCGATGGTCGTCGCGCCGTGCGCACCCGGCGCACGGCAGAACAATCCTAGGTTGTCGGTCGGTCCTGCCGATGCTGCACCCGCGCGCTCGCGTACAGGCAGATGGCGGCGGCGGTCGCCAGGTTCAGGCTCTCCGCGCGGCCGTGGATGGGAATCCGCACCCGGTGGTCGGCCCTCGCGGCGATCACCGGGTCCAGCCCGTGCGCCTCGTTGCCGAACAGCCATGCGGTCGGCAGGGCCAGCAACTCGTCCGCATCGTCGAGGTCGACCTCGCCGTCCGCCGCGGTCGCCAGGATCTGCACACCCGCGGCGGTGATCTGCTCGAGCACGAGGGCCACGTCCCGCTCCCGCGCGATCGGCAGGTGGAAGACGCTGCCGGCCGAGGAGCGCACGCACTTCCCGTTATGCGGGTCGACGCTGTCGCCTGCCAGAATCGCCGCGTCCGCTCCGACCGCGTCCGCGACCCGGATCACCGTTCCCGCGTTACCCGGCTCGGACACCGAGACGGGGACGGCCAGCAACCTGGGCGATCCGTCCAACGCCTCGCCCAGCGGAACGTCCAGGAGCCCGCAGACCGCGACAAGCCCCGGCGGTGTCACCGTGTCGCTCAGTGACCTGGCGGCCCGCTCGGTGATCGGCGAGACCCGCACGCCTGCGGCGGTTGCCCCGGCGATCAGGTCGCCGTACCTGCCTGCCGCCTCATCGGTGAAGAAGAGTTCCTCCACGCGACCGGTGGCGAGCGCCGCGGTCACCGAATTCGCGCCCTCGGCGAGGAAGCGCCCCGCCTTCTTGCGCTCGGCGCCGCGCAGCAGCTTGACAGCAGAAACGACCCGTGGAGTCCGCTCGGTGAACGGGTCCACGGGTCGCTCCTGGTTCAGCTTGCTCAGGCTGCTTCCCCGGCGGGGGCGTTCACGTCGGCAGGCAGAGCGGCCTTGGCGATGGCCACCAGGCCGGCAAACGCCTCGGCGTCGGAGACGGCCAGCTCGGCGAGGATCTTGCGGTCGACCTCGACACCCGCGGCGTTCAGGCCCTGGATGAAGCGGTTGTAGGTCATGTCGTTCGCGCGCGCGGCGGCGTTGATACGCGTGATCCACAGCTTGCGGAAGTCACCCTTGCGCGCGCGGCGGTCGCGGTACGCGTAGGTGAGCGAGTGGAGCTGCTGCTCCTTGGCCTTGGTGTACAGGCGCGAGCGCTGTCCACGGTAGCCCTTGGAGGCCTCAAGAATTGAACGACGCTTCTTCTGGGCGTTGACCGCCCTCTTTACGCGTGCCACTGGGAAATCCTGTCAATCTCGGAGCGCGACGGGCGCTCCTGGGTTGGTCAAAAAGTGCTGGTCTCGATCAGATGCCGAGCAGGCGCTTGATGCGCGGGGTGTCAGCCTTGCTGACGACGGCCTTGCCATCGAGGCGACGGGTCACCTTGGTGGGCTTGTGCTCGAGCAGGTGGCGACGGCCGGCCTTCTGGCGCAGGATCTTGCCGCTGCCGGACACCTTGAATCGCTTCGAGGTGCCGCTGTGGCTCTTCATCTTGGGCATGGAGTCCTCAGTTCTGTGTTTCTTCGGTACTGCGTTCGGTCGAGACGGTCTTGCTAGCTGGTCGGCGCCTCGGGTGCCGCGCCTTCGGCCGGAGCCTCGGGTGCAGCAGCGGCGGGGGCCTCCGGCACGGGCGGCGCCGAGGCGGGCCTCGGAACCTGGGGCACCGGAGCCTGCGCACTCTCCTGGGCCTTGACGCGGGTCTTCGCACCCTTGTGCGGGGCGAGCACCATCGTCATGTTGCGGCCGTCCTGCTTCGCCGAGGTCTCGACGAAGCCGAGGTCGGCGACATCGGCACCGAGGCGCTGCAGCAACCGGAAGCCCAGCTCGGGGCGGGACTGCTCGCGACCGCGGAACATGATGGTGACCTTGACCTTGGACCCGGCCTCGAGGAAGCGAACGACGTTGCGCTTCTTGGTCTCGTAGTCGTGGTCGTCGATCTTCGGACGGAGCTTCTGCTCCTTGATCACGGTCAGGGTCTGGTTCTTGCGCGATTCGCGCGCCTTCTGCGCAGCCTCGTACTTGAACTTGCCGTAGTCCATGATCTTGCACACCGGCGGACGGGCGTCGGGCGCCACCTCGACCAGGTCGAGATCGGCCTCGAGGGCCAAGCGGAGTGCATCTTCAACACGCACGATCCCGACCTGCTCACCGCCAGGTCCGACGAGTCGAACCTCGGGTACGCGGATGCGATCGTTGATGCGGGTCTCAGTGCTGATGGGGCCTCCTAGGTTGAGCGGCGTGGTCGTCCTGACCGCCGGCAGCCCGTTGCCCGCTCTCTCCCAACAAAAGAGCCCCGCTGGATTTTCACCATGCGAGGCCCGATGTCGACCGGTTCGATGTCCGCCGCGATCGCTCGCAGCCTTCATCCCTCACAAGAGGGAACCCGTCCCCTGACATGATCTCCACACGGAACACCGTGCCGAGGCCAAGCCCTGAGGGCGGGCGACCGGACCGCTGACCAGCGTGTTTGAGGCGCCAGATAGCGGTGGGAGTCGGACTCCACTTGCTGCCCCCAACGTCGTCGGGGGCGGTCGTGTATGGAAGTCTAGCAGGCATGACAGAGCAAACTCACACGGGCGACGTCCGCGAGCTGGCCGATGTGCCCGCAGTGGAGGTCATCAGCCGCGCCGCAGTGATGCTGATGAGCTCGGCCGCCGAGAAGCTCGGCCTCTCCTCGCCCGACCCCGACGAGAGCGACCACCTCGACCTGGACGAAGCCCGCCGGGTGATCACCGCACTCGCGGGCCTGGTCACCGCCTCGGTGGAGTACCTCGGACCGCACGCGGGTCCGATCCGCGAGGGACTGCAGGCACTCCAGCGCGCCTTCCGCGAGGCCTCAGCCCATCCCGACGAGCCCGGCAACGGCCCGGGCGAGAAGTACACCGGCCCCGTCTACTGATCCCCGCCCCCGCCGCCGTCGTCGAGTGACCCGTTCACACGATGGCGGCCGGGGTGAGCGGCGATACTGATCCCGTGGCGAACAAGACCCAGCCGACAGGTGCCGACGTCGACGAGTTCCTCGGCACGCTGACAGACGATGTGAAGCGCGCCGACTGCGAACGTCTGATCGACCTGATGCGCGCCGCCACCGGCGAGCCGGCCGCGATGTGGGGTTCGAGCATCATCGGGTTCGGCGACCGCACCTACCGCTATGCCAGCGGGCACACCGGCAACACGGCGCTGATTGGCTTCGCTCCCCGATCGACGGCCCTCACCCTCTATCTGAGCCTGAACCTGGATGACCACCGCGACGCCCTACAGCGCCTCGGCAAGCACCGGACCGGCAAGGGCTGCCTCTACATCAAGCGACTCGCTGACGTCGACGAGTCCGAGCTCCGCGCGTTGATCGAATCCTCGGTGCGCGCCGCCCGAGCGCTGTCCGCCGACTCCTGAGCCGGACGTGATCAGCGCGCCGAGCAGCACAGCGCCGCCGACCGCCGAACACAGGAGCCCTTTGTGATGGACCTCACAATTCTCCGCCCGAATCGGCCCCCAGATTCCGTACGCACGTCCAGTCCGGCTCGTGTACAAAGATTCCGGATCGGGGGATCACATTCGCTCTGCCCGCCCCAGTCGTCCTACCGGGGCATGGGGCAAACAGCTCGATTCGTCTCCAGCCCATGACGTCGCCGGCTCGCCGGCGACTCGGAACTGAACACCGCAGATCGCAATGAAGGAGCTCACATGCCCAACCCCAGTGACATCGACGCCCTGTTCGGATCGATTGCCAACATCATCAACTCCGCGCTCGCGGGCGGCTCGTCCGTTCCCACCGAGACCGGCACGGTCTAGCGAATAGTCGACTACAGACGGCAGTGCGGGCCGGGTCCTCGGGACCCGGCCCGCACTGCTGTCTGTGGCTACCTTCCGCGTCAGACCGCGGCCGCCGCCTTGCGCGGTGCCCTCTTGCGCTTCGGCTCGCCCGTCGCCTGCGCCTTGGCCGTGGCCTTTGACTTGGACTTGGCCGCATTGCCGTTGACGGCGGTGGCCTGCTGGTCGAGCACGTCCCGCAGGAACCTGCCGGTGTAGCTGGCGGGCACCGCCGCAATCTGCTCCGGGGTGCCTTCCCCCACGACGGTTCCGCCGCCCGATCCACCCTCTGGCCCCATGTCGACCACCCAGTCCGACGTCTTGATCACATCGAGGTTGTGCTCGATCACGATCACCGTGTTGCCCTTGTCCACCAGGCCGTTGACGACGCCGAGGAGCTTGCGGATGTCCTCGAAATGCAGGCCGGTGGTCGGCTCGTCGAGCACGTACACGGTGCGGCCGGTGGAACGCTTCTGCAGCTCGGCGGCCAGCTTCACCCGCTGCGCCTCGCCGCCGGACAGGGTCGGCGCCGGCTGGCCGAGACGTACGTAGCCGAGCCCGACCTCGACGAGCGTCTTGAGATAGCGGTGGATCGAGGTGATCGCCTCGAAGAAGTCGGCGGCCTCCTCGATGGACATGTCGAGCACCTCGGCGATGGTCTTGCCCTTGTAGTGCACCTCCAGGGTCTCCCTGTTGTAGCGGGCCCCGTGGCACACCTCGCACGGGACGTACACGTCAGGCAGGAAGTTCATCTCGATCTTGAGCGTGCCGTCTCCCGAGCAGGCCTCACACCGGCCGCCCTTGACGTTGAAGGAGAACCGTCCCGGCTGGTAGCCGCGCACCTTCGCCTCGGTCGTCGCGGCGAACAGGGTGCGGATCTTGTCGAACACGCCGGTGTAGGTCGCCGCGTTCGAGCGCGGCGTCCGGCCGATCGGCGACTGGTCCACCTGGACCAGCTTGTCGAGCTGGTCGAGCCCGTTGATCCGGGTGTGCCTGCCGGGGACCTGACGCGCGCCGTTGAGCTTGTTCGCCATCACGGTCGCGAGGATGTCGTTGACCAGCGTCGACTTGCCCGATCCGGAGACACCGGTCACCGAGGTGAGGACACCGAGCGGGAAGCTGACATCGATGTTCTTGAGGTTGTGCTCCTTGGCCCCGATCACCGTGACCTGACGCTTCTTGTCGACGGGCCTGCGAATCGCAGGCACGTCGATCGTGGACCGGCCGGAAAGGTATGCGCCCGTGAGGGATTCCTCGCAGGTCAGCAGCTCCTCGTACGGGCCGCTGTGCACGACCCTGCCCCCGTGCTCGCCCGCCAGCGGGCCGATGTCGACGACCCAGTCCGAGGTCCGGATGGTGTCCTCGTCGTGTTCGACGACGATGAGCGTGTTGCCGAGATCCCGCAAGCGGGTCAGCGTCTCGATCAGCCGCCGGTTGTCGCGCTGATGCAGCCCGATGGAGGGCTCGTCGAGCACGTACAGGACGCCAACCAGGCCGGAACCGATCTGGGTGGCGAGCCGGATCCGCTGGGCCTCGCCACCGGAGAGGGTGCCTGCCGCACGTGAGAGCGACAGGTACTCGAGACCGACGTCGAGCAGGAAGCCGAGCCGGGCCTGCACCTCCTTGAGGACCTGACCGGCGATGGCCTCCTCCCGAGCTCCGAGCGTGAGGCTGTTCAGGAAATCCGCGCAGTCCGAGATCGACAGCTCGGCGACGTCGGCAATGGACTTCTTACCGTGCTCGCCCGCCGCGATGGTGACCGAGAGGATCTCCGGCCGGAGCCGTGCACCGTCACACGCCGGACACGGCACGTCGCGCATGTACCCGTCGTAGCGTTCCTTCATCTGCTCGGACTCGGTCTGCTCGAGCCGACGGTGCAGGAAGGGCATCACGCCCTCGAACTCGGCGTAGTACGAGCGCGTCCGCCCGTACCGGTTCTTGTACTTGACATGCACCTGGTCCGCACTGCCCTCGAGCACCGCCTTGCGTGCCTTGGCAGGCAGTTCGTTCCAGGGGTCGACATCTCGAAGCCCATGATGTCGGCGAGTCCGGACAGCAGGCGGCCGAAGTACTCGGAGGTCTGCCCCATCGACCACGGCGCGATCGCCCCGTCCTCGAGGCTCAGCTCGGGATCCGGCACCACCAGGTCCGGGTCGACCTCCTTGCGGATGCCGAGTCCGGTGCACTCGGGGCAGGCGCCGTACGGCGAGTTGAACGAGAACGACCGCGGTTCGAGATCGTCGATCGAGAGGGCATGCCCGTTCGGGCAGGCCAGTGACTCGGAGAAGCGGCGTTCCCGGTCCGCCGCGTTCTCGTCCCGATCGACGAAGTCGAGGACGACGATGCCGTCCGCCAGGCGCAGCGCGGTCTCCACCGAGTCCGTGAGCCGCTGCTTCGAGCTCGCCTTGACCGTGAGGCGATCGATGACCACCTCGATGTCGTGCTTCTCCTGCTTCTTGAGCTTCGGCGGGTCGGTCAGCTGATGCACCACGCCGTCGACCCGTACCCGGGCGTACCCCTGGGTGTTGAGCTGGTCGAAGAGGTCGACGAACTCACCCTTACGGGTGCGGACCACCGGCGCCAGCACCTGGAAGCGGGTGCCCTCCTCCATGGCGAGCACCTGGTCGACGATCTGCTGGGGGCTCTGCTTCGCGATCTGCTCGCCACACACCGGGCAGTGCGGGGTGCCTGCACGGGCGTAGAGCAGACGGAGGTAGTCGTACACCTCGGTGATGGTGCCGACGGTGGATCGCGGATTGCGGTTGGTCGACTTCTGGTCGATCGACACCGCGGGCGAGAGGCCCTCGATGAAATCGACGTCGGGCTTGTCCATCTGCCCGAGGAACTGGCGGGCGTAGGCCGACAGCGATTCGACGTAGCGGCGCTGGCCCTCCGCGAAGATGGTGTCGAACGCGAGCGACGATTTGCCCGAGCCGGACAACCCGGTGAAGACGATGAGACTGTCCCGGGGCAGGTCGATGTCGATGCCTCGCAGGTTGTGCTCACGCGCTCCTCGCACGATCAAGCGGTCCGCCACTCGATGTCCCTTCTCGTCGACGCAGAGGCGATAGTCCTCACGCGCTGCACATGGTAGGCCGGGGTACCGACATCGTCGGTGGAGCCGCAATCGAACGACCCCGGGTCCGCCCGCGGCCGATCGCGTGCCCGAACCCTCGTCGGCACACATTCGACGGTAGCGTCCCCACCATGGACGGGCAGCAGATGACAATCGACGACCACTACACCGGAGAGCTCACGGCGGACTCGGATCCGCAGCGGCGATCCTTCGCGGGCGCCAGCATCACCAAGATCTCCGTCGGCCCCATGGACAACAACGCCTATCTGGTGGTCTGTTCCGAGACCGGCGAATCCCTGCTCATCGACGCCGCGAACGACGCGGACCGGCTCGTGAGCCTGGTCGGGGCCGCGGCGCCGACCCTCACCTCGATCGTCACCACCCACCAGCATCCGGACCACTGGCTGGCGCTCGCCGAGGTGGTCGGCAAGACCGGCGTCCCCACCATCGCGCACGCCCTCGACGCGGGCCCGCTCCCTGTCGCGCCCGACCGCACCGTGACCGACGGCGACCTGGTGGAGGTGGGCCGACTCTCACTCGAGGTCATCCACCTCGCGGGTCACACCCCGGGGTCGATCGCGCTGGCGCTGACCGATCCGGCGACCGGCCAGGTCCATCTCTTCAGCGGGGACTCGCTCTTCCCCGGCGGCGTCGGCAAGACCGCCGATGCGGAGAAGTTCGCCTCGCTCTACCGGGACGTGACGACCAAGCTCTTCGAGCGGTTCCCCGACGACACGGTCGTGTACCCGGGACACGGCAAGGACACCACGATCGGCGCCGAGCGGCCGTTCCTCGCGGACTGGCAGGAACGCGGTTGGTGACGCCCGCCCCTGGCTAGGGTGGAGTGAACCCGATCACGAGGGAGGCCACACCATGTTGGTCCGTCGAATCGCCCGCCCCCTGCTCGCAACGGTGTTCATCACCGGCGGCATCGATGCTCTCCGACATCCCGCCGGGAAAGCAGACGTCGCGGAGCCGGTCATCCAGCAAGCACATGGCGCTCTCCCAGACCGCGTCGCGGCGCTGGTGCCCTCTGACCCCACGAATCTGGTGCGCCTGAACGGGGCGATCCAGGTCGGTGCTGGCGCGTTGCTGGCCATCGGCAAGGCTCCGCGCGTCGCATCGCTGACCCTGGCGGGCAGCCTGCTGCCGACCACGCTCGCCGGCCATGCGTTCTGGAGGGAGTCCGACCCTGTGCAGCGGGCCGCTCACCGGACCCAGTTCTTCAAGAACATGAGCCTGCTCGGCGGTTTGCTGATCGCAGGCGTCGATACCGAGGGCAAGCCGTCGCTCGGATGGCGGGGCCGCCGAGCGGCCCGTCATGCCTCCGATGCGGTGCTGGCGGCGCTGCCAACGGCCAAGGAGAGTGAGGCGCACGGAGCGGTCGGTGAGCGACTCCAGTCCGCATCGGAACGGGTCCGTGAGCTCGCGGCCGAGGCGGCCGAACGCGGTGCAGCCCTTGCGGAGACGGCACAGGAACACGCCCCGGAACTCCTCGCGCTCGCCCGCGAACGCGGTGCAGCCCTTGCGGAGACGGCACAGGAGCGCGCCCCCGAGCTCCTCTCGCTCGCGCGCGAACACGGCGCCGAGTGGACCGAGACGGCCGCCGAGCGCGGCGCCCGACTCGGCCACACGGTCGGCGTTGGTACCGAACGCGCCGTGCGGCGGGCCCGACGGGCCGTCGCGGACCTGAACTCGTGATCCCTGCCCCGGAACCCCGGATCATCCGCGAGATCGAGGATCACCACGCGGTGCTCGAACGGTGGCTCGGGACCGTCGCGGACCCGGCGCTGCTGACCGAGTTCATCGGCGCCCACACCGCGGACTTCTCACTCGTCACGACCGACGGGCACGTCGTGTCCGGCGACCAGCTCGCCGATTCGCTCCGCGGGGCGGGGGGCGCGGTCCCCGGCCTCCGGGTCGTCATCACGGCGGTCGAGGTGCAGATCGCCACCGCCGAGGTGGCGATCGCCCGGTTCACCGAGACACACCACACCGAGACCGGAACCGGGTCCGGCGTCCGGGTGGTCACCGCCGTCCTGATCCCCGCGCCTGCCGCCCGCAACGGCCTCCGTTGGCGCTCGGTGCACGAGACCCTCCGCACCGACTGAACCACGCGCCGCAGGTGACGCGCCGGACGACGCTCTGACCTGGCCCTTCTGCGTCCGAGCCACCCGCCCACTAGACTCGCTTGGCACTTTTCCCTCCCCTACCGCCCGAGGAGACCACTTGCCGGACGAGGCGCTGCAGCACGACGAACGTGAGCGCGAGCAGCAGTACGTGTCGATGCTGTACGACCGTCTTGATTCGCTGCGTGACTACGCCGCGACCCGCCTGCGCAAGGTGCTCCTCGAGACCGGCGGTACCCCGCAGGCTCGCAGCGAGCGCGAGTCGTTCAGCCTGATGTACACCGAGGACATCGCCAAATACGACGCGGCGGAGAACGGCCTCTGCTTCGGGCGGATCGACCTCGACGGGCAGGATCCGGACGAGGAAGCGCCCGACGGCGACGCGCGGCGCTATATCGGCCGGGTGGGCATCCTCGACGAGGCCAACGACTACGAGACGCTGCTGCTGGACTGGCGCGCGCCGCTTGCCCGGCCGTTCTACCTGGCGACCCCGGCCGCGCCCGAGGGCGTCA
The DNA here is from genome assembly GCF_001984015.1 of Rhodococcus sp. MTM3W5.2. Taxonomy (NCBI): domain Bacteria; kingdom Bacillati; phylum Actinomycetota; class Actinomycetes; order Mycobacteriales; family Nocardiaceae; genus Rhodococcus; species Rhodococcus sp. MTM3W5.2. The sequence goes on from NZ_CP019572.1 coordinate 3,116,591, forward strand.
CCCGGCGCAGGCACATCAGGACCCGCAGCCGGAAGGTCACCGGGCTCGGCGACGAGTACCTGGACCTCGCGACCGCGGAGCGCGCGGGGGCCCTCGACGGCGCCGACGGCGTTGCGGGTGAGAGCGCCCTGCTCACCGCGCTGAACGCGGCCAGGACCGGCCACATGAACGACATCGTCGAGACCATCCAGTCGGAGCAGGACGCGATCATCCGGTCCGAGCACAAGTCGGTGATGGTCGTGCAGGGCGGGCCAGGAACCGGCAAGACCGCGGTGGCACTGCACCGCGCGGCGTACCTGCTCTACACCTACCGGCAGCAGCTGGCGAAGAGCGGCGTGCTGATCATCGGGCCCAACGACACCTTCCTCGACTACATCGGCCAGGTGCTCCCCTCACTCGGCGAGACCGGCGTGCTGCTCTCCACCATCGGCGACCTCTATCCGGGAGTGCGTGCCACGCATCAGGATTCGCTCGAGTGTGGCGAGGTCAAGGGCTCGCTCGCGATGGTCGAGGTGCTCAAGCAGGCGGTCAGGGACCGGCAGGAGACCCCGCCGGAGCCGATCCGGCTGAGGTTCGACTCCTACCCGATCTCCCTCGATCGCAAGGTCGTCACCCGCGCGCGCGGGCGGGCCCGCTCGTCGCGGCGCCCGCACAACCTCGCCCGGCCGATCTTCGTCTCGGCGGTGATCGAGGCCCTCGCCGATCAGCATGCGGCCCGGATCGGGTCGAACGTGTTGGGCGGGGCGAACCTGCTCAGCCGCGACGACATCGCCGACATCCGGGACGAGATGCGCGGCGACCCCGAGGTGATGGCCGCGATCGACGGGCTGTGGCCGCAGCTGACACCCCAGCGGGTGCTCGCGGACCTGCTCGGTTCCCGGAAGCGGCTGGACACGGCGGCACGCCAACTCACCGCCGCGCAGCGCGAACTGCTGCACCGCACCGGCGTCGCGGGGTTCAGTGCCGCCGACGCTCCCCTGCTCGACGAGCTCGCCGAGCTGCTCGGTGTGGACGATGCGGCGGAACGCGAACGCGCGGACCGCGAATGGCGGGCACAGATCGCCGATGCCCAGGGCGCGCTGGACATTCTCACCGGCTCGGCCCCGCAGGACCTCGAGGACGAGCTGGATCCCGAGATCCTGATGGCGTACGACCTGATCGACGCGGGCCAGCTCGCGCAGCGTCAGGACCTGCGGCAGTCCCAGACCGCGGCCGAGCGCGCGGCGGCCGACCGCACCTGGACGTACGGGCACGTCATCGTGGACGAGGCGCAGGAACTCTCGGAGATGGCCTGGCGAATGCTGATGCGGCGCATCCCGAATCGGTGGATGACCCTGGTCGGCGACACCGCCCAGACGGGCGATCCGGCGGGCAGCTCGTCCTGGCAGACGGTGCTCGAGCCGTACGTCGCCCGGCGCTGGAAACTGACCGAGCTGACGGTGAACTACCGCACGCCGTCCGAGATCATGGAGGTCGCGCAGGACGTGCTCGCCCTGATCGACCCCGACCAGACGGTGCCCCGTTCGGTGCGCGACTCGGGGACGCGGCCGTGGGCACGGCGGGTGCCCGAGGGCGACGTCGCCGAGCAGGTCCGTCGGCTGGTGGCCGCGGAGACCGGGCCAGGTCTCGTCGCGGTCCTGACCAGCGAGTCCGGGGTCGACGAGTACATCGACCTGATCTCGGATTCGGTGAGCGTGCTCTCGGTCCGGCAGGCGAAGGGGCTCGAGTTCGACGCGGTCCTCATCGTGGAGCCCGGTCAGATCGTGGACGAGTCACCGCGCGGGATGAACGACCTCTACGTCGCGCTCACCCGCGCCACGCAACGGCTCGGCGTCGTACATGCACACCCGCTCCCGGACGGACTCTCGAAACTGTCTGCACTCGAATAGTTTTCACGGGCGCAGTGACAAACCGCCCCCGTCGGCGAGGCCGGCGGGGGCGGGAGATGTTCGACGCGACTAGCGGACCGTGTGCACGATCAGGACGTCGGAGGTCGACTTACGTGCCGCGTCCGAGGGGACCGATCCGAGCAGACGCCCGGTCAGCGTGTTCAGTCCACGGTTGCCGATCACCAACAGGTCGGCCTCGACCTCGTCGATGAGCGCGAGCAGCGAGTCCACGGGAGCGCCGACGACGGCGCGCTCGACGATATCGGCCGCGCCTGCCGCGTGCGCCCGCTCGCGAGCGGTCCGCAGGATCTCGAAGGTGGGCGCGGAACCGGTGATCTGGTACGCGTCCTCACGGAGGGTGTCCTGCGCGGCCTCGATGTCCTTCGGGTCCGCGGGGTAGTAGGCGCAGGCGATGACCAGTTTCGCGCCGGCGTCCGCCGCCAACGACGCGGCCTTGTCCACTGCCTTCAGGGACGAATCCGAGCCATCGGTTCCGACGACGATGGTGCGGTAGGCGCTCATTCATTCCTCCAAGGTGCTCAGGTCTGACCGGAGCGCCGCAGAATCACGGACAGCCCGGCCGCTGGGAAAGACCCTAGCCGGATCGCGATCGGGTTAGGGGGAATTGCGGCACAACGCACATCGGCGCCGCATCGCTACATTAGATCTCATGCGAATCCCCCGGCCGCAGGGAATCAGGACCCGGATCGTCGTGGCCGTCGCCCTCGTTGCCGTCGGCGCCGGTGCCATCGCCGTGACCAGGTCGATCACCGAGCCGCCCGCGCCGGTGACCGAGGATGTCGCGGTGACGATGCCCGCGGGCCCCTCGGAGTCGGATCAGGTCAAAATCGATGCCCGCCTGTATCTTCCGCAGCACACCCCGGCACCTGCCGTACTCCTCGCGCACGGGTTCGGCGGCAGCAAGGACTCCGTCGCCGCCCAGGCGGGGGCGCTCGCGGAGGACGGGTTCGTGGTGCTGGCATACAGCGCCAGGGGTTTCGGGCAGAGCACCGGTCAGATCTCGTTGAACGACCCGGATCGCGAGGTGGCGGACGCTCGCGGCCTCGTCGACTGGCTGGCCGCGCGCGGCGAGGTCGAGCGGGACGGCCCCGGCGACCCGCGGATCGGCGTTGCGGGCGGATCCTATGGCGGCGCACTGGCCTTGATGCTCGGCGGACTCGACTCGCGTATCGATGCGATCGCCGCGGCGATCACGTGGAATGACCTGGGCCACGCCCTGTTTCCGAACTTCGGCACGATCGAATCGCCGCCACCGTCGACGCCGGCCGCGGCCGGGTACGGCGGCCCTGGTGTGCTCAAACGCGGCTGGGCCGGCATCTTCTTCGGCGCGGGCGCGGGCGCGGCCCCATCCGAGGCAGGAGCGGAGGCGGCCGAACCGCGGCCGGAACCGGGACCCTGCGGACGGTTCGCACTGGAGTTCTGTCGGGAGTACGCCGCGGCCGCGGTATCAGGGAAACCGAGCCGGGAGCTGCTGGACCTGCTCCGTGCGCACTCGCCCGCGGCGGTCGCGGGCGCGATCACCGCACCCACGCTGCTGATCCAGGGCGAACAGGACACGCTGTTCGGACTGGACCAGTCCGACGCGACCGCGCGCCAGATCGCCGCGGCAGGCACACCCGTCCAGGTGCGCTGGTTTCCCGGTGGGCACGACGCCGGGGGCGAGGGCACCCGCTTCAGCGAGTCCGCGACCTCGCGGTTCCTGTCCGAGCAACTCCGCGGGTCCGGCGAGGTGGATGAGGAGTTCGTCTTCTCGCTCCCTGGCACTCCGACCGATCAGGGTCGCCCCTCCTACCGGCGGATGACCGCGGCCGACTACCCGGGCCTGGTCGCGGACGCGCCGCCGACCCCGACGATCGATCTCCCGCTTGCCGGACCGGCATCGCAGAGCATCCTCCGACCGCCCGGCGCCGCGCCTGCCGCACTGTCGGCGGTGCCCGGCCTCGGCTCGGCGCTGTCGAACCTGAGTGCCGTTGGCGGGCCCGCAGCGGATCTGGTGGCCGACCCGCCCGGCCAGTCCGCCGCGTTCGCCACCGCACCGCTCGACCATCCGCTCACGATCACGGGTGTCTCCACGGCCCGGCTCACAGTCACCGCAGCCTCCGCGCCGGGGGACGCCGTGCTGTTCGCGAAGCTGTACGACGTGAGCCCCGACGGCAGGCGCACCCTGCCCGGCGGTGCGGTCTCCGCGATCCGGCTGCCCGACGGCCCCGGACCGCACCCGATCGCGGTGGCCCTGCCGGGTATTGCGTTCCAGGTGCCGCAGGGACACCACCTCGAAGTGGTCGTCGCCACCACCGACCAGGCCTACGCGAACCCGCTCAGCCCGGCGCAGTACTCGGTGGCCCTCGCCGACGACGCCGGGCTCCTGGTCCCGAGCGTGCCCGCCGCCAGCTCCAGCCGTTCGCTGCCGATCGGCCCGCTGATCGGGATCGCCTGCATCCTCGGAGGGGCGGCCCTCCTGGTCACCATCGGCGTGATCCGGCGCCGACGACGCGTGGCGGCCGAGGTCGACCCTGCCCTCGTCGACACCCCGCTGGTCATCACCGACCTGCGCAAGACCTACGACAACGGCTTCCGCGCGGTCGACGGGGTGAGCTTCACCGTCCGCCGCGGCCAGGTCCTCGGGCTGCTCGGTCCCAATGGCGCGGGCAAGACCACCACCCTGCGGATGTTGATGGGGCTGATCACGCCGACCGAGGGCGAGATCCGCGTCTTCGGCCACCGGGTCACGCCGGGTGCGCCCGTGCTCTCCCGGCTCGGGTCCTTCGTCGAGGGGTCCGGCTTGCTGCCGCATCTGAGCGGCATCGACAATCTGCGGCTGTACTGGGAGGCCACCGGGCGGCCTGCCGGCGAGGCGCGCATGGACGAGGCCCTCGAGATCGCGGATCTCGGCGATGCGATCGAACGGAAGGTCCGTTCCTACAGCCAGGGAATGCGTCAGCGGCTCGCGATCGCGCAGGCGATGCTAGGCCTGCCGGACCTGATGGTCCTGGACGAACCCACCAACGGGCTCGACCCGCCGCAGATCCGCACCATGCGGGAGGTGCTGATCAACTACGCGCGCACCGGGCGCACCGTCCTCGTCTCCAGCCACCTGTTGGCCGAGGTCGAGCAGACCTGCACCGACGTGGTGGTGATGAACCACGGCCGGGTGATCAGTTCCGGCACCGTCGAGGAGCTCACCTCCGCCGAGGGTGCCACCGAACTACGGGTCGACGACCCCGCCCGGGCGGCCGTGGTCCTCGAGTCGGTCGACGGCCTCGGGCCCGTACGCCTGATCGAGGGCGAGAATCCCCGGCTGCGGGTCGATCTCGGCGAAACCGACCCGGCGGCGCTGGTGCGCACCCTCGTCGGCGCGGGCATCGGCGTCCGGGGCCTGTCGAAGACGACCCGCCTCGAGGACGTGTTCCTCCGACTGGTGGACATCTCCGACCATCGCGAGCACGACAGGGAGGACGCATGACCAGCCATGCCGACGGCGGAGCCGTCACATCCCATGCCGACGGCGGAGCCGTCATGTCCCATCCCGACGGCCGGGCGGCCGGCTACCGGGCGACGCACACCCTGCCGCTGCGCACCGAGCTCAAGCGGCAGTTCAAACGCAGGCGCACCCACCTGGCGCTCGGCTTCCTGGCGTTGCTGCCGGTGATCCTCGCGATCGCGTTCGCCATCGGCGGGTCGGACTCCTCCGGATCCGGCGGGGTCGACCTGATCGCACTCGGCACCACGGGCGGGGTGAACTTCACCGTGTTCTGCCTGTTCATGTCGGTCGGTTTCCTGCTGATCGTGGTGGTGGCGTTGTTCTTCGGCGATTCCGTCGCGAGCGAGGCGTCCTGGTCCTCGCTGCGGTACCTGCTGGCCATCCCGGTCCCCCGCAGTCGGCTGCTGCAGCAGAAGGCCATCGTGTCCGCGGCGCTGTCCGCGCTTGCGATCCTGATCCTGTTCGGGGTGGCGCTCACGCTCGGCACCGCCCTGTACGGGACGGGGCCGCTCGTGACCCCGTTCGGCGATTCCCTCGGGTACCGCGAGGCGGTGGGACGACTGCTGGTCGCGCTGGCGTTCATCGCGGTGAACCTGACCTGGGTGGCGGGTCTGGCCCTGCTGCTCTCCGTGCTCACCGACGCCCCGCTCGGCGCGGTCGGCGGCACGGTGATGGTGTCCATCCTCGTGCAGATCCTCGACCAGATCACCGCGCTCGGGCACTGGCGCGACTATCTGCCGGGGCACTTCTCGTTCGCCTGGACCCGCCTCCTGGCACCGACGGTGGACTGGCACGACATCGTGGTCGGGTCGTTCTCGGCGCTGGCGTACGCGGCGGTGTTCGGACTGCTGGCCTGGCAGCGGTTCGCGGTCAAGGACATCACCAGCTGACCGCGCCCGGCCACGGTCAGCGCGAGACCGCGGACCCGTACACCCCGTCCGGGAACACCGCCTGGTCCACCAGGACCTCGCGCAGATCGGTGCCGAGTTCGAGCAGGCGCGCCGCGCCGTCCTCGCCCAGCGCCGCCCACGGGGCGACCGCCATCTCGTCGGTCAGTTCCTCGACGCACTCGCGCAACTCCCAGCCGGCACCGGTGAGCTCTCCGTCGTCCCCGAGCAGACCCCGGTCGGTGAGCGATTCCACCGCGCCGCGCCACTGCTCGTCGGACCAGCCGCGGCGGGACCTGGCGAACTGCTCCTGGAACCCGTTGCCGGTCGCGGTGTGCGAGACCAGCGCCTCGATCCCGGAGAGACCCGCGGTCTGCAGGGCGGCGATGTGTCCGTCACCTCGGTACTCGCGGAGCAGCGTCAGCGCGTGCCAGAGCACCAGGTGCGGCTCGGACGGCCACTCGATCTCGGCGTGGCCCGCGAACAGCGGACGACCGGCTGCCTCGGGGATGGCGCGCGCCGCGGTGGCCGCCAGACTCGCGGCCTCGTCGAACACCGATGAGCCGATCGCCTCTGCGCCGTAGATCCGCCGCATCGCCGCGTCCACCCCGCGATACCTGGCCTCCACGACGGCAGCAGGCCGTGCCTGCGTCCAAGCGGTCGGGATCACCGGCGCGATCGCCTCGGGGTTGAAGTTGTAGAAGGTCGCCGCGACCACCCCCGCCCCCACCGCGCCCATCGCGGCGGACCGTCCGGCGAAGTAGCACATGCGGCCCGGGGTCAGGCCCGCCGCGACGAGGCTCTCGTTCACCTCCGGCGCGAAATACGACATGCCGTGGATCAGGTCAAGGGTCCGGGCTGCCTGCCCCGCCGTCCGTGCGTCCATGTGCTCGACCGTAGCGGGCGCGCGCGGAACGTCACCGTCCGGTCGGTGAACGACCCGCGCCCTGCTCGCTCTACGAGAGGCCGGCGGCGTCCATCCCCCGAAGCTCCTTCTTCAGGTCCTGGATCTCGTCGCGCAACCGCCCGGCCAGCTCGAACTGCAGCTCGCGCGCGGCGTTCATCATCTGGTCCGTCAGTTCCTTGACCAGGTCCGCCAGCTCCGCCCGCGGCATCGACTTCACGTCCCGGCCCTCGTACACGCCCGCGCTGACAGCCCGGCCCGCCTCGCCCTGGGCGCGACGCCCGCGGCTGGCGTTGCGCCCCGAACCGCCGACGTCCACGCCCGCGGCCGTGTCATCGGCCTCCTCGTAGACCTGGTCGAGGATGTCGGCGATCTTCTTGCGCAGCGGCTGCGGGTCGACGCCCATCTCCCGGTTGTAGGCGATCTGCTTCTCGCGGCGACGATCGGTCTCCTCGATCGCGTGGGCCATCGAGTCGGTGATCTTGTCCGCGTACATGTGCACCTGGCCGGAGACGTTGCGGGCCGCGCGGCCGATGGTCTGGATCAGGCTGGTGGAACTGCGCAGGAAGCCCTCCTTGTCGGCGTCCAGGATCGCGACGAGCGACACCTCCGGTAGGTCGAGGCCCTCGCGCAGCAGGTTGATGCCGACGAGCACGTCGTACTCCCCCAGCCGCAGCTGTCGGAGCAACTCGACCCGGCGGAGGGTGTCGATGTCCGAGTGCAGGTACCGCACCCGGATCCCCAGTTCCAGCAGGTAATCGGTCAGGTCCTCGGCCATCTTCTTGGTGAGGGTGGTGACCAGGACCCGCTCGTCCTTGTCGGTGCGCTCCCTGATCTCGTGCACGAGATCGTCGATCTGGCCCTTGGTGGGCTTGACCACGACCTCCGGGTCCACCAGTCCGGTCGGCCGGATGACCTGCTCGACGAACTCGCCGCCCGCCTGGCCGAGCTCGTACTTGCCCGGCGTGGCCGACAGGTACACGGTCTGCCCGATCCGCTGGGTGAACTCCTCCCAGGTGAGAGGACGGTTGTCTGTTGCCGAGGGCAGCCGGAACCCGAACTCGACGAGGTTGCGCTTGCGGGACATGTCGCCCTCGTACATCGCGCCGATCTGCGGAACGGTGACGTGCGACTCGTCGATGACCAGCAGGAAGTCCTCGGGGAAGTAGTCGATGAGCGTGGCGGGCGCTGTGCCTGCACCACGGCCGTCGATGTGCCGCGAGTAGTTCTCGATCCCGGAGCAGAACCCGACCTGTTTGATCATCTCGATGTCGTAGTTGGTCCGCATCCGCAGCCGCTGCGCCTCGAGCAGCTTGCCGCGCCCCTCCAGGTCGGCGAGCCGCTCCTCGAGCTCGGCCTCGATGTCCTTGACCGCGCGCTCCATCCGCTCCGGACCCGCCACGTAGTGGGTGGCCGGGAAGATGCGCAGCGAATCGACCTGGCGGACCACGTCGCCGGTCAGCGGGTGCAGGTAGTAGAGCGCCTCGATCTCGTCGCCGAAGAACTCGATGCGGATCGCGAGCTCCTCGTACGACGGGATGATCTCCACCGTGTCCCCTCGCACCCGGAACGAACCGCGGGTGAAGGACAGGTCGTTGCGGTTGTACTGCACGTCGACCAGCAGGCGCAGCAGCGCGTCGCGGGGCACCTCGACGCCGACGTCGAGCTGGATCGACCGGTCCAGATAGGACTGCGGGGTGCCGAGACCGTAGATGCACGAGACCGACGCGACCACCACCACGTCACGACGCGAGAGCAGGCTCGAGGTCGCGGAGTGCCGCAGCCGCTCCACGTCGTCGTTGATCGACGAGTCCTTCTCGATGTAGGTGTCCGTCTGCGCGATGTACGCCTCGGGCTGGTAGTAGTCGTAGTACGAGACGAAGTACTCGACTGCGTTGTTCGGCAACATCTCTCGCAGCTCGTTCGCGAGCTGGGCGGCAAGGGTCTTGTTCGGTGCCATCACCAGCGTCGGCCGCTGCAACTTCTCGATCAGCCAGGCCGTCGTCGCCGACTTCCCGGTGCCGGTGGCACCGAGCAGCACCACGTTCTTCTCGTCCGCCCGGATCCGCTTCTCGAGCTCCGCGATCGCCGCGGGCTGGTCGCCTGCGGGCTGGTGCGGGCTCACCACCTCGAACCGGGCCTCGGAGCGTTCGATGTCGCCGACCGGCCGGAACTCGGAGTGCGCCACCACGGGATGCTCGGATGCGAAAGCCATGGAACCAGAGTAAGCCGGGGCACCGACATGCTCCCGGCATCGTCGTCGGGTGCCCGACCCGCCGGGTAGGTTCAACAGCCATGGAAGGCGAAGTGCACGCCCCGAAGATCGAGTCCTTCTCGCTCGCGGACAAGACCAACACCGATCCCAAGGGCTTCGTGCGACCGGTGGACCACTACCGGCTCGAACCGTGGGGCCTGTACATGGCCAGGACCTCGGACCATGCCCACTTCCACTACCTGGAGTCCTGGCTGCTGCCGGACCTGGGCCTGCGGGCGTCGATCTTCCACTACCACCCGTTTCACGCGCGGGATCAGAACCACTACGTCGACATCGGCGAGTTCACCGCGGCACCAGGGGTCTGGCGATCCGAGGACCACTACCTGGACCTGGTGGTGCGGACCGGGCGCGACACCGAACTCCTGGACGTGGACGAACTGATCGCCGCGCATGCGGCAGGCCTGCTCGACGCCGCGACGACCGAGCTGGCGATCCACCGGGCGGTGACCGCGGCGGACGGGATCGCCGCGCACGGTCACGATCTCGATGCCTGGCTCGCCTCGGTCGGGATGCCGATCAGCTGGCGCTGACCGGATGGGATGCCGAGCGGCCTGCGCCGACCGCGCCCCTCAGGAGAGCGACCAACCGCTCCGCTCGGCCCACTCCCAGGCCCGCTGGTAGCCGAGATCGAACCACGGCGCGAGCGCCGCGGCATAGGTCACGGTGGCCTCGTCCGTGTGCGCGTCGGCGGCGGCCCAGCGGACCGCAACCCTCTTGACCTCGAGGAATTCGGCCCGAGCAGCGGCGTCGGCGCGCAGCCAGTCGCGCAGCAGGAGCGCGAAGCGCTGGCCCGGCCAGCCGTCGACGCGCAGGCTGATCTCCACGGGCCTGCCGGGATCGGCGCCGCCGTGGATCCGCTTGTCCCACAAGGCCGGATCGGACTCACCTCCGATGGCGTAGTCCGGCTTCGGATCGTCGCGGGTGATCGACTCGATCCGCGGGAAACCGGCCGCGGCCAGCGGTCCCGCGAGCGCGTCCGCGGCGGCGATGCTCGAGACGGTGATCTGCACGTCGATCACGTCCTTGGCCTCCAGTCCGGGCACCGAGGTCGAGCCGACGTGGTCGATACGAAGGGCGCCCGCACCGCAGGCCAGCCACAGGCGCTCGATCAGCCGTCGGGCCTGGTCCGGCCAGGTCGGGTCGGCGGGCGCGAGAACTGGCCGAACCCGGACCACCGTTCCGGTCCGCAGGTTCTCCTCGAACGGCACCAGCCGCTGTTCCCACAAGGCCTTCACCTCGGCGTCGAGGCCGCCCTGGGGACCGCTGTTGTCCAGCCAGACATCCGCCGCGGCCCGCCGCTGGTCATCGGTCGCCTGCGCCGCGAGGCGCGCCCTGGCGTCGTGCTCCGGCATACCGCGGAGCTCGACCAGGCGTCGCACCCGCTCCTCGGCATCCACGTAGACGACCAGCACGAGGTTGAACAGCGCGCCCATCCGGCCCTCGACCAGGAGCGGAATGTCCTGCACCACCACCGCATCCGCCCCGGCGGACTCGACGAGCTCGGTGGTGCGCCTGCCGACCAGCGGATGGACCACCGCATTCAGCCGCGCCCGCGCCTCGTCGTCCCCGAAGGCCACGGCCGCAAGGGCGGGCCGATCCAGCCGGCCGTCGGGCTGCAGGATCGAGTCACCGAACTCCGCGACCAGCGCGGCCAGCCCCTCGGTTCCCGGTTCCACCACCTCGCGGGCCACCAGGTCGCTGTCGACGACCACGGCACCGAGGTCCGTCAGGATCCTCGATACGGTGGACTTACCCGCTCCAATACCTCCTGTGAGGCCGATTCTCAGCACGCACACCAGTCTGACATCTGAACACGCCGAAGCACACCAGCCCCAAATGCACCAGGTTTACCCGAGACTCGGTATCCTACGGACAGACGCGCCAGGCCACCCATCTCGAGACAAAGGGAATTCCATGCAAAGCCACTACATCCTTCAGGGTCGGCACCGTCTGGGCATCGTCAATGGTGTGCATTGCATCCTGATTCCCGAGGTCGCCACCGCTCTGGCCGAGCACCGTCGCAACTGGTTCACGCAGATGATCAGCCCCGCGCGCCACAGCTTCGCGACGATGCGCAAGCGCACCGCCGTGATGCAGAGCGCCTGGGCCCCTGCCGCAGTGAGCTGATCGGGCTCCCCCCGACTCCCCCACCTCCACGAGTGCCCCCGCCCGAATTCGGGCGGGGCACTCGTCTGTCATGCGTACGCAGATTCGAATGCGGTCGCCGCGACGGCGTCCTACCGTTGGTGACATGACTGTCAAAGCCGATGATCTGCGACTGCTGTTGGCCAGCTCCCTCTCGCAGCCCACGCTGGTGCTGGAGGAGGGCTCGCTCAAGGTTCTCTCGGGAGACGAGGTGGCCAAGCGGTCCTCGTGGGTGGTCGTCACCCTCGAGGACCTCCGCCGAGAACTACCGGACGGCGACAACCCCACCGAACACGATCTGGTGGAGAAGGCCGCCATGCTCGACGAACTCGTGTCCAGCCCGGGGGCCTGACCGGAGAGACAAAACAACCCCGGTCCTGTACGGACCGGGGTTGTTCTGTGAGACCCGGCTAGCGGGTCATCGTGTCACGCGTTGCCGGACAGCTTCTCGCGGAGAGCGGCGAGCTGCGCATCGCTGGCGAGCGAGCCACCAGCGGATTCCGGAGCGGCACCGGCGGACTCGCCGGCGTCGGCCGAACCGGTCTCGGAGGAGTAGCCTGCGGCGGCGTTGGCAGCCTCGGCGGCCTCGTCCGCAGCGGTCTTCTCCATCTGAGCGGTGTGCATCTTGTGGCGACGCTCGGCCTCGGCGTAGCGGCCTTCCCACTCTTCACGCTGCTTGTCGAAGCCCTCGAGCCATTCGTTGGTCTCGGGATCGAAGCCCTCGGGAAGATGTAGTTGCCCTGCTCGTCGTACGAGTCGGCCATGCCGTACTTGGACGGATCGAACTCGGCGTTGTAATCCTCGTTGGCCTGCTTCAGCGACAGCGAGATACGACGACGCTCGAGGTCGATGTCGATGACCTTGACGAGGGCATCGTCGCCGACGCCGACAACCTGGTCCGGAACCTCCACGTGGCGCTCGGCCAGCTCGGAGATGTGGACGAGGCCTTCGATTCCCTCTTCGACGCGCACGAAGGCACCGAACGGAACCAGCTTCGTGACCTTGCCGGGCACGATCTGGCCGATCGCGTGGGTGCGGGCGAACTGACGCCACGGGTCTTCCTGCGTCGCCTTGAGCGAGAGGGAGACACGCTCGCGGTCCAGGTCGACGTCGAGAACCTCGACGGTGACCTCGTTGCCGACCTCGACGACCTCGGACGGGTGATCGATGTGCTTCCAGGACAGCTCGGAGACGTGCACCAGGCCGTCGACGCCACCCAGGTCCACGAAGGCACCGAAGTTGACGATGGAGGACACGACACCCTTGCGGACCTGGCCCTTCTGGAGCTGGTGCAGGAACTCGCTGCGGACCTCGGACTGGGTCTGCTCGAGCCATGCGCGACGCGACAGGACCACGTTGTTGCGGTTCTTGTCGAGCTCGATGATCTTGGCCTCGATCTCCTTGCCGACGTACGGCTGCAGATCGCGGACACGACGCATCTCGACCAGCGACGCGGGCAGGAAGCCACGGAGGCCGATGTCGAGGATCAGGCCGCCCTTGACGACCTCGATGACGGTGCCCTTGACGGCCTCGTCCTTCTCCTTGAGCTCCTCGATGGTGCCCCAGGCGCGCTCGTACTGTGCGCGCTTCTTCGACAGGATCAGTCGACCTTCCTTGTCCTCCTTGGTGAGAACAAGAGCCTCGACGGCGTCGCCGACGGAAACGACCTCATTGGGGTCGACGTCGTGCTTGATCGAGAGCTCGCGGGAAGGGATGACGCCTTCGGTCTTGTAACCGATGTCGAGCAGGACCTCGTCGCGGTCGACCTTGACGATGGTCCCTTCGACGATGTCGCCATCGTTGAAGTACTTGATCGTGGCATCGATGGCGGCGAGGAAATCCTCGGCGGAGCCAATGTCGTTGATGGCTACCTGCGGCGAGGTAACGGTTGTGGAGGGCATGTGTTGAGTTGCTCCGGACGGTTGGGTAGTCGGTTGATGGTGTTCTGTCAGACTCACGAATCCCCACCGCCATACCGAATCCGGCACCGTACGGCAGACACTCGCGTGGATTAGGGTACGCGACCTGTAGCGAGCTGGGCAAACCCGGATGCACCGACGTCGGTGGGAAACCCTACTGTTGAGCCCATGCCGGGGTCGACGAATGACGCAACAGACATCACACCGCCGACCGATCCGGCCGACCGTCACGGCGAGGCCAATTCCATCCTCGGGACCAGTGGCGTGAGCCGCGACCGCCTCGACTCCGCCGACAGCGAGCGCGCGAGTCGCGCGTGGTGGGATGCCGATGCCGCCGACTACCACCGCACGCACGGCGACTTCCTGGGCGTCGACTCCGCGGCGGGCGAGTTCGTCTGGTGCCCGGAGGGCCTGCACGAGGGCGATGTCCGCCTGCTCGGCGACGTGGCGGGCCGGGACGTCCTCGAGGTCGGCTGCGGCTCGGCCCCCTGCGCACGCTGGCTCGCGGGCCAGGGCGCACGGGCGGTCGGGCTTGACCTGTCGATGGGCATGCTCACGCGCGGCATGGAGGCGATGGCCAAGGGCGGTCCGCGGGTACCGCTCGTCCAGGCGGGCGCGGAGTCGCTGCCGTTCGCGGACGAGAGCTTCGACATCGTCTGCTCCGCCTTCGGAGCGGTCCCGTTCGTCGCAGATTCCGCGCTGGTGATGCGCGAGGTGGCCCGGGTGCTGCGCCCCGGCGGGCTGTGGGTGTTCGCGGTGAACCACCCGATCCGCTGGATCTTTCCCGACGACCCCGGACCGAAGGGCCTGACCGCGACGATGCCGTACTTCGACCGGACGCCCTACGTGGAGGTCGACGACGACGGCACGCCGACCTACGTGGAACACCACCGCACGATCGGCGACCGGGTGCGCGAGCTCGTCGCGGCGGGCCTCGAGGTGCGCGACATCGTCGAACCCGACTGGCCGGAGTGGCTGGACCGCGAGTGGGGTCAGTGGAGCCCGTTGCGCGGCCAGATATTCCCCGGCACCGCGATCTTCGTCAGCCGCAAGCCCGACTGACCTCGCGCGGGTCAGTCGGGATCGCGGGGCCTGCGGCCGGCCTCGTCGAGCGCCCGCCGCAGCGCGTACTCCAGTTGTGCGTTGACGCTGCGCAGGTCGTCGGCCGCCCACTTGGCGATGGCGTCGTACACGGCGGGATCCAGCCGCAGCAGCACCTTCTTGCGTTCGGCCATGGGATCAGGAGTACAGCGAGCCCGCGTTGACGATGGGCTGGGTGGCCTTGTCGCCGCACAGGACCACCAGCAGGTTGGACACCATGTTCGCTTTGCGTTCCTCGTCGAGCTCGACGACGCCCTGCTCACGGAGGCGATCGAGCGCGAGGCCGACCATCCCGACGGCGCCCTCGACGATCATGGTGCGGGCCGCGACCACCTGGGCCGCCTGCTGACGCACCAGCATCGCCTGCGCGATCTCCGGCGCGTACGCGAGATGGGTGATGCGGGCCTCGATCACCTCGACGCCTGCCAGGTCGGTCCTGTCCCTCAGCTCGGCGGTGAGCTCGGCGGCGACCTCGGTGCCGTCGCGCAGGCTCGTGCCCTGCGTCTGGTCCGAGTCGTAGGGATGCGTGGTGGCCAGGTGCCGGACCGCCGCCTCGGACTGGATCGCGACGTACTCCTCGTAGTCGTCGACCGCGAAGGTCGCCTTGCCGCTGTCGACGACCTTGTAGACGACGACGGCGGCGATCTCGACCGGATTGCCCGCCGCGTCGTTGACCTTCAGCTTCGAGGTCTCGAAGTTGCGCACCCGCAGGGTGACCCGGCGCTTGGTGGTCAGCGGAAGCACCCACTGGAAGCCCGCATCGGCGACCGAGCCGACGTAGCGACCGAAGAACTGGACGACCTTGGCCTCGTTTGGGTTGATCACCGTGAAGCCGGTCGCCAGGAGCACGACCACCACCGCGAGCACGATTGCCATCACCACCCCCGCTGGGCCCGCGAACGCGGCCGCCGCGGCTACCGCCGCGAGCACCACCAGCCCGAGCAGCACCGCGAACCCGTTCAACCGAAACGCCCGACGCTCCATGTCCCCACCTTTGCTATCGAAGTGATATCACTACGATAGCAAGGTGGTCAGAGCAGCTTGGACAGGAACAGCTTGGTCCGATCGTGCTGCGGGTTGGCGAGCAGTTCCCTCGGGTTGCCGGACTCGACGACCACGCCACCGTCCATGAACACCAGCTCGTCGGCGACCTCGCGGGCGAAACCCATCTCGTGGGTCACCACGACCATGGTCATGCCCTCCTTGGCGAGGTTCTTCATCACCCCGAGCACCTCCCCCACCAGCTCCGGATCGAGCGCGGAGGTCGGCTCGTCGAACAGCATCAGCTTCGGGTCCATCGCCAGGGCCCGCGCGATCGCCACCCGCTGCTGCTGGCCGCCGGAGAGCTGCGCCGGATAGGCGTCCGCCTTCTCGCTAAGGCCGACCTGATCGAGGAGGTCGCGGGCGCGTTCGACGGCCTTCTTCTTGGGGACCTTCTTCACCTGCATCGGCGCCTCGATGATGTTCTCGAGCGCGGTACGGTGCGGGAACAGGTTGAAGTGCTGGAAAACCATGCCGATGTCCCGGCGCTGCCGCGCCGCGGCCCGCGGGTGCAGCTCGTAGAGCTTGCCGCCGCGCTCGGAGTACCCGACCAGGTCACCGTCGACGTAGAGCCGCCCGGCATTGACCTGCTCGAGGTGGTTGATGCAGCGCAGGAACGTCGATTTCCCGGACCCGGACGGCCCGACCAGGCACAGCACCTGGCCGCGTTCGATCTCGAGGGACACGCCCCGCAGCACCTTGAGGGCGCCGTAGTTCTTGCAGACCCGGTCCGCCTTCACCATCAGGGTCATCGTCGCTCGCCTCCAGGCGTGTCGGGCAGGGTGTCGGGCGCAGGCATGATCGTGACCGGTTTGCCCTTGGCGTCGGCGAGCGCCTCCAGCTGACGCGCGGTCAGCGTGCGCGAGACGCCACGCGAGTAGTACCGCTCCAGGTAGAACTGGCCGACCATGAGCACGCTGGTGATCGCCAGATACCAGGTCGCGGCCACCAGCAGCAGCGGGATCGGCTGGAAGTTCGCGCCCGAGATGTCGCGCGCGCGGCCGTAGAGCTCGAGGCTGAACGGGATCGCGGTGACCAGCGAGGTGGTCTTGAGCATGCTGATCAGTTCGTTGCCGGTCGGCGGGATGATCACCCGCATCGCCTGCGGCAGCACGGTCCGGCGCATCGTCTGCGACCACGACATGCCCAGCGCGGTGGACGCCTCGGTCTGGCCCTCGCTGACCGAACTGACGCCTGCGCGGACGATCTCCGCCATGTACGCGGCCTCGTTCAACCCGAGCCCGATGATCGCGAACAGGAACGCCGCCTCGAGGCCCTGCAGCTCGATGTGCGCGAACTGGTGCACGAACGGGATGCCCAGGTCCAGCGTCTTGTAGATGGACGAGAACAGTCCCCAGAACACCAGCTGCACGTACACCGGGGTGCCGCGGAAGATCCACAGGTAGACCCACGCCGACGTCCGCAGCACCGGGTTCGGGGACAGCCGCATCACCGCGAGCACGACGCCCAGCACCACCGCGAGCGCCATCGACAGCACCGTCAGCTGGATGGTCACCCACGCCGCCGACGAGATCCGTCGGTCGAACAGGTACTGGCCGTAGACATCCCATGCGAACGCGGGGTTGGTGGCAGCGCCGTACACGAACAGCCCCAGCAGGGTCACGACGACGATCGCGGCGATCCAGCGGCCGGGCCTGCGCAGCGGTATCGCCTTGATCGCCTCCGGCTCCGCCGAACCCCCTGTCTCGGGAGCGTCGCTCTCACTCAGTGCTGGCATCGGTGTCCACCTTTCCCGGCTCAACCGGCCGCCCCGTTGATCTGCGACTGCGTGATCGTGCCCGATCCGACGCCCCAGTTGTCCGCGATCTGCTGGTACTGACCGCCGTCGATGAGGTACTGCATGGCCCGCTGCAACACGGGCGCCAGGGGCGATCCCTTGACGAGCGGCCAACCGTACGGTGCCGAGTCGAACACCTCACCGGCCGCCTCCAGCCGGCCACCGCTGCGCTTGATCGCGTATGCGGTCACCGGCGAGTCGGCGGAGAGTGCGTCCACCCGACCGAGGATCAACGCGTTCGCGACGTCGTCCTGGCTGTCGAACTTCACCTTCTTGATCGGCGGTCTACCCGCCGCCACGCAGGCCTCGCTCTTCGCGGGAACCTCGTCGATGTCCTCGGTTGTCGTGGTCTGCACGCCGACCCGGAGCCCGCACGCGTTGTTCGGGTCCACCGGCTCGCCGGTCCGCTGCGCCCACTGGATGCCCGCGCGGTAATAGGTGACGAAATCGACCGACTCTTCGCGCTCCTTCGAATCTGTGAAGGACGACATCCCCATCGTGTAGGTGCCCGCCTGCACGGCGGGGATGATCTTGTCGAAGTCCGCCTGCTTGTAGTCGACCGTGAGTCCGAGGACCTTGCCGACGGCGTTCAGCAGGTCCACGTCGAAGCCGACGATATTGCCCGCCTCGTCCTTGAACTCGTTGGGCGCGTAAGGGATGTTCGTTCCGGCGATCAACCGACCGGACTCCGCGACCTCGCGCGGCAGGTCCGCGGCGATCTCGTCGACCTTGTCGACGTGCACGTTGTCCGCGACCGGGATCAGCCCCTCGTTGTTGGTCACGCACGAGGACAGCACCAGCGCCAGGAGCGTTGCCCCGACCACCGCACCGATGCCCCTGGTGCGTCTGCGTGCTCGGCGGCCGGCCCGAACGGGCGCCGCGGAACACGAGTTGGATCGAGGAATCACCAGGAAAGAGTACTGGGTCGGGAGCCAACCGGACGAAAGGTCGGGTCCCGCCGTCACCCAGCGGCGACACCGGCCACCGCGATCAGTGCCGGACCACCCTGGCGGTCACCGTCTCGGCGAACTCCGCTGTCGATGCCAACCCGCCGAGGTCCGCGGTCGCGACCCCTGCCTGAAGGGTGTTCGCCACCGCCGACTGGATCCGCTCCGCGGCCCGACCGAGCGCGGGGTCGCCGCCGCGGGAGCTCAACCAGTCGAAGAGCATGGCGGTCGAGAGGATCATCGCGGTCGGATTGGCGCGGTTGCGGCCCGCGATGTCGGGCGCGGCCCCGTGTGCCGCCTGCGCCATCGCCTTGGTCTCGGACGCGTTGAGCGACGGCGCGGTACCGAGCGAACCGGACAGCTCCCCAGCCAGATCCGAGAGGATGTCACCGAACATGTTCTCGGTGACCACGACATCGAAGTCCTCGCCCCGCCGCACCAGGTGTGCCGCCATCGCGTCGACGTGTTCGTTTCGCACCTCGACGCCCGGGTACTGCGTCCCGATCTCGTGGCACACATCCCGAAACAGTCCCGTGGTCAGCGCGAGCACATTCGCCTTGTGCACCACCGTGACCCGGCTGCGGCGCCTGGAGGCGAGCTCGAAGGCGGCGCGCGCGATCCGTTCGGTGGCCCGCCTGGTGACCACCCCGACCGCCATCGCCACATCGGGCGTGGGCATGAACTCGCCACTGCCGGTGAACATGTTGCGGTCCGCGTAGAAGCCCTCGGTGTTCTCGCGGACGATCACCAGGTCCATCTCGGGCGACACCGCGCGCACCCCGGCAAAGGCACGTGCGGGCCTGATGTTGGCGAACAGGTCGAATCGCTTGCGGATGGTTCCGCCTGGAGTCAACTGACCGCGGAAGGGATCCGGGTAGGAGGCGCTGTCGTGCGGGCCGAGCACCCAGCCGTCGAGGTCGGCGAGCGCCACCAGGGTCGACTCCGGCATCGGCGTGCCGTGCTCGCCGATGGCGTCGAGGCCGACGTCCAGGGGCACCCAGGTCACCGGCGTTCCGCCCACCGCCGCGACGGCAGCGTCCGCGATCCGCTGAGCCGCGGGCACGATCTCGTGGCCGATCCCGTCTCCCACCAGCAGGCCCAAGCGGGTCGGCTCCGAGGTCGCCTGCCGGGCCGGCTCCGATGTGATTGCGCTCGTCGGGTTCACCCGACAATCATTGCTCACCATGGTGCAGTCCGTGGAGTTGTTGCTCGACGACCGCCTCGACGCCGCGGTGCGCCGTGAGTGGCGCCAGGTCTCCGGAACCGGGATCCGCGGGCAGGACGCGGTCCGGCAGGTCTCGAACCGCCCGCACATCACGCTCGCGGTGGCCCAGCACATCGACCCCGAGACCGACCTCGAGCTGCAGCGGGGACTGCTCGCCCCCGCCCTCCAGGTCACGCTCGGCGGCCTGGTCGTGTTCGGCGGTCATCGAAAGACGCTGGCACACCTGGTCGTCCCGACCGCCGGCCTGCTGTCGCTGCAGCGGACCGTTTTCCGCCTGATGCGCCACAGCGAGGGGATCCCCGCGCACACCCACCCCGGCGACTGGACGCCGCACGTCACGCTGGCCAGACGGGTGCTCCCCGAGCAGATCGGGACCGCGATCTGCGCCGTCTCGGCCACCCACCTGACCGGACACGCGGTCTCGATCAGGCGGTGGGACGGCGAGGCCAAGCGGGAATGGCTCATCGCCTGAGCCGAGTTCTCCCTACCCTTGCCGAAGGCGAGTTATCCCTACTCTTGCCGAAGGCGAGTTATCCCTACCCTTGCCGAAGGCGAGTCATCCCACACCGGCGCGCCCCTGGCGGGAAGAATCGGACACGCGACCGCGTTGAAACCGGTCGATACGCATTGACGAGAGGATTCAGATGCCCACGCAGACCCTGACCCAGCAGAACTTCGACGAAGTCATCGGCGGGAACGATGTCGTCCTCGTCGACTTCTGGGCGTCGTGGTGCGGACCGTGCCGCAACTTCGCCCCGACCTTCGAGGCCTCCGCCGAGCAGCATCCCGACGTGGTGCACGCGAAGGTGGACACCGAGGCCGAGCAGGGACTCGCGGCCGCGGCCAACATCCGGTCGATCCCGACGATCATGGCCTTCCGTGAGGGCATCCTGGTCTTCTCGCAGCCCGGCGCACTCCCGCCCGCGGCGCTCGAGGATCTGGTGACCCAGGTCCAGGCGCTGGACATGGACAAGGTCCGCGAGCAGGTCGCGGCCGCTCAGGAATGAGCGCCCGCAGGCCGCGTCAGAGCGGTAGCGCCGTCTCCGCCAGCCCGGCGGGGGCACCCCGGCGCCGGAACCACTCCTGACCGAACGCGGCCCGCAGCTGCTCCTCCGGCATCTGCAGGAACGGTCCGAAGTCGCCGACCTGTGTCGCGTGCGCGTGCATCGCGGCCCGCTTGGCACCCATCGCCGCGGTCACGTCCACCACGGTCGTGATGTCCTCCTCCGGCAGGCCGAAGGTGTCGAGGTCCGGCGGCTGGGCGTCCTCCGACCACTCCGGATTGGCCGCCATCAGCCTACGGATGTGATCACGGCTGACGGCCGCCTCGTAGACGTGCGGCACCCCGGCGATCTCCGCCGCGCGCACGCCCACATGGTGCACCTGCACATGGTCCGGGTGCCCGTAGCCGCCGTTGGGGTCGTACACGGTGACCACGTCCGCGGATTCCTCGACGAGGATCGCGGCCAGGCGCGCCGCGGCCTCCTCGACATCGGCGTTGCAGAACGCCGCCGGGTTCGCGTTCTCCGGGGTGCCCGCCATCCCCGAGTCCGCGTAGTGCAGCAGCTCCACCCGATGCGCGCCGAGCACGCTGGTGGACTCCTCCAGCTCCCGGCGCCTGCGATCGGCGAGCGACTCCCCCTCCGCGAGCAGTCCCTCCGGGACCTCACCGAGGGCGCCGTCGGTGGCGGTGACGACGACGACGCGATGGCCGGCGTCGGCGGCCTGACGCATGACTCCGCCGGTGATGAACACCTCGTCGTCGGGGTGGGCATGGAAGCAGACCAGGACGCTCATGCCGCAATGCTTCCACAGCATCGCCGCGCACCCGCACGTGACCCGAGTAACTTCCCGACCATGGACCGACCATGGGACACAGCGGAATCGGGGGTGCTGCGACTTCCGTCGACACGCCTCGTGCGGGGACGCGCGCTACGAAAGCCACTGCCGGACGGCGCTCGTCCCGAGTTCGGCCTCTACCTACTCGGCAGTCCCCCACCTGCCCACGAGTGGGAATCGCGCTGGGTCCGGTGGCCGGATTTCCGTCTGCCGAGCGATCGGGCCGACGCCAGGGACGCGATGCGCGAAGCGTGGGAACGCGCCCGAACGCAGCGGGTGGAGGTCGCGTGCGGCGGCGGCAGAGGCCGCACCGGCACCGCGCTGGCCTGCATCGCCGTGCTCGACGGGGTCCCCGCCGCCGAAGCCGTCGCCTTCGTGCGTAGGCATTTCGACTCCCATGCGGTCGAGACGCCCTGGCAGCGCCGCTACGTCGCCCGATTCACCACCCCGTGACCTGTCGATCACGGGGCGGCGACCCGGTCACGGGTTGTTGAACCTGACCTCCGGATAAGCCGGGCTCGGGCTGTCGAGCAGTGGCTGCGGGACGCCCCGCAGGTGCTGGTCGAAGAAGGCGCCGACATACGCGCGGGTGAGGTCGACCGATCGGCTGCCCGGCAGGGCGGCACTGATCGGCAGGGCGGCCCCGCTCGGCATCCCCAGCCGCTCGGCGAGGGCGGGGATGTCGGTGAACGAGGCGTGACCGGCGCCGGCAACGGTCAGCCATCGCTTCCACCCGACGAGCCGGCTCCATGCCTCATCCCAGGACGCGTCCTGGCCGCCGGGGCGGTGGACCTCGTCGTCGGTGCCCAGCATCAGGAACGGGCGGTCCCCCACCCCGTCCGACTGCATCGAGCTATGGAAGGAGCCATCCATGTTGACGCCCGCGCGAACGCGATCGTCCGACGCCATCGCCTCCGCGGCGCTGGCTCCGCCGATCGAATGGCCCGCCATGCCGATGCGCCCCTGTCGATCAGGCGCGAATGCGGCCAGGCCGAATCGGCCGCTGTGAGCCGGTCCAGGAGAAACGACACGTCCGCCGCCCTGGTGTCGGCGAGGACTCCGAGGGTTCCCTCATTCTCGGTCCGCTCGCAGGCGACGCAGGTGGACATCCGCCCGCCAGGGAACTCGGTGCCGAACGACTCGTTGGCGTGATCGACGGCGGCCACGACGTAGCCGCGGGCGGCCAGCTCCTCGGCCAGGGCGGTGAGCGTGTAGCGGGAGGCGGTGAATCCCGGCGACAGCACCACCAGCGGGTACGAGCCCTCCACCGGCTTCGCGTCGACGACGCTGTGGGTGGCTGTGGCGCCGAGCACCTCGGGGGGCACCAGGCCCGCCAACTCCTGCCCCTCGAGCAGCAGCCGGATCTCCTCGGTGGTCGCGTACCGCGCCCGCGCGCCGGACCCGGGGTGGGCCGGGTAGTACATGCTGACCATCAGCTCGCGCCGGTCCGACGCGACCCAGGGGTCGGGGCGGGACTCGTCGACCAGATGCAGTGTGTCGCGACCAACCGCGAACGCACCTGTGGGAACGGGCAATTGGAGGACGGCGCCGATAGCCGAGGAACCTGTGTCGGCGGCCGCGACCGGGGACGCCACGCTGACGGCGGCCGTAGCAAGCGGTAGCGCCAGCGCGAGGACCACGGCGGGAACGATTCGGGAGATTCTGATCACCCGCCCCACGCTAGGGACGGGGCGACCGTGAGGCATCGCCCCACGGTCGCCCGTTCACTGCAGCCGAATCCGACCACGGGCTGATGCGCCCCGCCGTCGCCCCGACTAGTGGGCGGCCGCGTCCCAGCTGCGACCCGTGCCCACCGAGACCTCCAGCGGGACAGAGAGTTCGATGGCGCCCGCCATCTTCTCCCGGATCAGCGACTCGACCTGCTCGCGCTCGGACTCGACCACCTCGAGCACCAGTTCGTCATGGACCTGGAGCAGCATCCGCGAGCGTAGGCCCGATTCGGCGAGCGCCTTCTGCACGTCGATCATCGCGACCTTGATGATGTCGGCGGCGCTGCCCTGGATCGGGGCGTTGAGCGCGGCCCGCTCGGCGACCTCGCGGCGCTGGCGGTTGTCGCTGTTCAGGTCCGGAAGATAGCGGCGCCTGCCGAACAGGGTGGAGGTGTAGCCGTCCTTGCGGGCCTGCTCGACGACCTCGCGGAGGTAGTCGCGGACCCCGCCGAACCGGGCGAAGTAGGCGTCCATCTGCCCCTTCGCCTCCTCCGTGGAGATCTTCAGCTGCGACGCGAGGCCGAACGCGCTCAGGCCGTATGCCAGCCCGTAGGACATCGCCTTCACCCTGCGACGCAACTCGGGCGTGACCTCCTCGATCGGCACCCCGAACGCCCGCGAACCCACGAAGCTGTGCAGGTCCTCGCCGGTGTTGAACGCCTCGATCAGGCCCTCATCCCCGGACAGATGCGCCATGATCCGCATCTCGATCTGGCTGTAGTCGGCGGTCAGCAGGTAGTCGTAACCCTCCCCGACGACGAAGCCGTCCCGGATCTCCCGGCCCGCGTCGGTGCGCACCGGGATGTTCTGCAGGTTGGGCTCGGTGGACGAGAGCCTGCCGGTGGCGGCCACCGTCTGGTTGAAGGTGGTGTGGATCCGGGCGTCCTCCGCGACGGACTTGAGCAGCCCGTCGACGGTCACCTTGAGCCGGGTGGCGTCGCGGTGCGCGAGCAGGTGCTCGAGGAAGGGGTGCTCGGTCTTCTCGAACAGCGCCTCGAGCGCGGCCGCGTCGGTGGTGTACCCGGTCTTGGTCTTCTTCGTCTTCGGCATGTCGAGGTCCTCGAACAACACCACCTGCAGCTGCTTCGGCGAGCCAAGGTTGATCTGCTTGCCGATCACCTCGTACGCCGCGTTGGCGGCCAGGTTGATGGCGTCGGCGAAGCGACTCTGCAGGTCGTGCAGGTGCGCGGTGTCGACGGCGATGCCGGTGTACTCGATGTCCGCGAGCACGCCGAGCAGCGGCAGCTCCATGTCCGTGAGCAGCCCGGCCGACTCGATGTCGGCGAGCTCGGTGTCCAGCGCGGCGGCCAGATCCACCACCGCCCGTGCCCGCAGGATCTCGCTCTCGGCGACGGCCGCGTCGGCCTGGTCTTCCTCGTCGAGCAGCGAGAGCTGTGCCTCGCCCGAGTCCTCGACCCGCAGCTCGCGCTTGAGGTATCGCAGCGACAGATCGTCGAGGTTGAAGCTGCGCTGCCCCGGCCGAACCAGGTACGCCGCGAGCGCGGTGTCGCTGGTCAGCCCGCCCAGCACCCAGCCGCGACCGCGGAGGGCGTGCATCGCCACCTTGGCCTCGTGCAGCGCCTTCGGCTCGCTCGGGTCGGAAAGCCAAGCGCCGAGCGCCTTCTCGTCCTCGGGGCTCGCGGTGGCGGTGACGATGTACGCGCCCTCGCCGTCCGAGGCCGCGATCGCGATCGCGCTGGCGTCGCCGCCGTACGGCTGCTTCGAGCCGACCACCGACAGCCCGTGCCGCTGACCGGTGCGGGCGTGCTCGGCGAGCCAGTCCGCCACCTCGCCCGGCGCCAGCGCGCCGCCGCGCACCTCGAAGCCCTCCTCGGCCTCGGGTTCGGCGGAGGAGAGGGTGTCGAACAACCGGTCCCGCAGCACCCGGAACTCCAGGTCGTCGAACAGCATGTGGATCCGGTCCCGGTCCCACGGCGCCAGCACCAGCTGGTCCGGCGTGTAGGGCAGCGGCACGTCGCGGACCATCTCGGTGAGGCGACGGTTGAGGATCACGCTGTTGAGGTTCTCGCGCAGCGAGTCGCCCACCTTGCCCTTGACCTTGTCCACGTGCAGCACCAGCTCGTCGAACGAGCCGTACTCCCGGATCCACTTCGCCGCGGTCTTCTCGCCGACGCCGGGGATGCCGGGCAGGTTGTCGCTCGGGTCGCCGCGCAGGGCCGCGTAGTCCGGGTACTGGCTCGGGGTCAGGCCGTACTTGGCCTCGACCTCCTCGGGCGTGAACCGGGTGAGCTCGGAGACGCCCTTCTTCGGGTAGAGCACGGTGACGTCCGGAGTGACCAGCTGCAGCGCGTCCCGGTCGCCGGTGCACACCAGCACCCGGTAACCCAGCTCGGTGGCCTGGGTGGTGAGGGTGGCGATGATGTCATCGGCCTCGAAACCGGCCTCGGCCATCACCGGGATGCCCAGCGCGCCGAGCACGTCCTTGGTGATCTCCACCTGCCCCTTGAACTCGTCCGGGGTCTTGCTGCGGTTCGCCTTGTACTCCGGGAAGGCCTCCGCGCGGAAGGTCTGCCTGGAGACGTCGAACGCGGCTGCCACGTGCGTCGGCTGCTCGTCGCGCAGCAGGTTGATCAGCATCGAGGTGAACCCGTACACCGCGTTGGTGGTCTGTCCGCTGTGCGTCTTGAAGTTCTCGGCGGGCAGCGCGAAGAACGCCCGATAGGCCAGGGAATGGCCGTCGAGCAGCAACAACGTCGGCTTGTCGGCGGTTGCGGCGCCGTCGGGGCGGGCGGAGGACCGTTGATCGGTTGCTGGGCTCACCGCACTGAGTCTAGGGACGTGGACCGACACCCGAGAACCACCCCGACCACCGCTACCCCACCCCGAGGTAGGCGCGCTTGATCGCCGGATCGGCGAGCAGCTCCTTGCCGGTCCCGGTCTTGGTCACCTCGCCGGTCTCCAGGATGTAGGCCCGATCGGTCCGGGTGAGCGCCTGCTGCGCGTTCTGCTCGACGAGCAGGATCGTGGTGCCCTGCGCGTTGATCTCCGCGATGATCCGGAAGATCTGCTGGATCACCATGGGCGCCAACCCCATCGACGGCTCGTCCAGCATCAGCAGGCGAGGCCGCGACATGAGCGAGCGGCCGATGGCCAGCATCTGCTGCTCGCCGCCGGACATGGTCCCGCCGACCTGGGTGCGGCGCTCCTCGAGCCGGGGAAACAGCTCGAACACCCACTCCAGGCGCTCGGAATACGCGGCCTTCGTCTCGAATTTGCGTGCATAGCAACCCATGTCGAGGTTCTCCTGCACGGTCATCCCGGGAAAGACGCCGCGTCCCTCGGGCGCCTGCACCATGCCCATCTTCACCCGCTCGTGCGCCTTCACGTGGGTGATGTCCCTGCCGTCGAACACGATGCGGCCGTGGGTCAGCGGCAGCAGCCCGGACAACGCCCGCATGGTGGTGGACTTGCCCGCCCCGTTCGCCCCCAGCAGGGTCACCAGTTCGCCGCGGTCGACGCGCAGCGAGACCCCGTGCAGGGCCTGGATGCGCCCGTAGCTCACCGCGACGTCGGCCACCTCCAGCAGCGGTCCGTCGGCGGTCGCGACCGAACCGGCCTGGCCGGCCTCGTCGGTCTTCCTATGCGATGGCATCGTCGGGCACCCCCAGGTAGGCAGCGATCACGGCAGGGTTCTCGCGGATCGCGGCGGGCAGGTCGTCGGCGATCTTCTTGCCGAACTCGAGCACCACGATGCGGTCGGTCACGCCCATCACCAGGCGCATGTCGTGCTCGATCAGCAGCACCGTGAAGCCGTCGTCCCTGATCTTGCGGATCAGGTCCATCAAGGCGGACTTCTCGCTCGGGTTGAACCCGGCGGCGGGCTCGTCGAGGCACAACAGTTTGGGCTCGGTGGCCAGCGCCCGGGCGATCTCCAGTCGCCGCTGGTCGCCGTAGGAGAGGTTCTTCGCCTTCTCGACCGCGCGGGGCGCGATGCCGACGAACTCCAGCAGCGCCATCCCGCGTGCCACGGCGTCGTGTTCCTCGCGGCGGTGACGGCGGGTCCGGAAGATCGCGCCTGGGACCGAGGTCCGGTGCCGGGCATCGGTGCCGACCACCACGTTCTCCAGCGCGGTCATCTCGCCGAAGAGCCGGATGTTCTGGAAGGTTCGGGCGATGCCGAGCCTCGTGATCTCGTTGCGCTTCGTCTTGGCCAACGGCTCACCGTCGAACATCACCCGTCCGGCCGACGGCTTGTATACGCCGGTGATGGCGTTGAAACAGGTGGTCTTGCCCGCGCCGTTGGGCCCGATCAGGCCGAGGATCTCGCCGCGCCGGATCTCGAAGGACACGTCGTCGAGCGCGACGAGCCCGCCGAAACGCACGGTCAGGCCCTCCGTTTTCAGCAGCGCCTGGCCCTCGGCGGTCTCGATCTCCCGCTGCGGGGCCACCGCCTCGGCGACCGCCTCGGGGTCGACGAGCGCCGGGTCGATGGCCGCGACGTCCACCACACCCGCGGTCGGCACATCCACCTCGGGTGCGAGGTTCGCGGCCATGTCCTCGTTGTCGAACATCGCGTCGCCCGCGCCAGGTCCCGCCGTCATCCGCCGACCTCCGTCGTCGCTGCGCTCGGCGCCGGACCACTGCCCTGCGCGTCGCTGGGTCTACGTACAGCCTGGTAGATCTGCCTGCCGTAGGCCAGCAGTTTCTGCCGCGCCGGGAAAAGTCCCTGCGGGCGGAAGATCATCAGCACCACCAGCGCCAGGCCGAAGAACAGGTACTTGTAGTCGCCGAGCGACTGCCCGCCGATCTCGATCGACATCGCCCGGTTGGGCAGGTACACGATGATGAACGCGCCGACGATGACGCCGAGCTTGTTGCCCTGACCACCGATGACCACCGCACACAGGAAGAGCATCGAGTTGATGACGTTGAACCCGGTCGGGTTGATGAACTGCACCTGCCCGGCGTAGAGCGCGCCGGAGAGGCCGCCGATCGAGGCGCCGATCGTGAACGCCCACAGCTTGAACTTGAAGGTCGGCACGCCCATGATCTCGGCGGCGTCCTCGTCCTCTCGGATCGCGACCCAGGCGCGGCCGACCCGGCTGCGCTCGAGGTTGCCGACCAGCAGCAGCGCGATGATCACCATCACCATCCCGACCCAGAACCACCACACACCGGAGTTCAGGTTGCCGCCGGTGTTGCCCGCCGAGAACACCCCGTACGGCTTGTCCTCGGTCTCGCCGAGGTGCGGGTACGCGATCTGGGAGAGCCCCTGACCGCCGTTGGTGACGTCGGTGAGGTTGTCGGCCAGCAGCCGGACGATCTCGCCGAAGCCGAGCGTGACAATGGCCAGGTAGTCCCCCGCAGCCGCAGCGTCGGGGTGCCGAGTATCAGTCCGGTGAACGCGGTGATGGCCACCGCGATCGGCAGGCAGGACAGCCACGCCCAGTCCTCCGAGAAGAATCCGCTCTCGGTCATCTTGTTCCACGGGCTGTTCGGGCTGGTGAGCAGCGCGACGGTGTACGCGCCGACGGCGTAGAAGCCGACATAGCCGAGGTCGAGGAGGCCGGCCTGGCCGACAACCACGTTGAGGCCGATGGCGATGAGCGCGTACATCGCGAACTGGGCCATCACCCCGCCGAAGTCGGTGCCAGGCGTGTCCAGGATCGGCGGCCGCCAGACCGGCAGGATCGCGATCAGGGCGATCACCGGGACCCCGAAAAGCCACTGCATCGGCCGAGCCAGGCCGTTCCACCAGCTCCGGATCGCGTCGCCGACACCGTGTTTGTCGGGTTGGGGCCCCTTGAGCAACTCGGTCGGGTCTGGCTGCGCCGCAGCCGGATTCTCGGTACTCATACCCGCGCCCTTCCCAGGCTCTCACCGAGGATCCCGGTGGGCCTGAACATCAGCACGACGACAAGCAGCACGAACGCGACCACGTCGCGCCACTCGGTGCCGAACAGCACCTGGCCGTAGTTCTCCATGACACCGAGCAGCAGGCCGCCGAGCAATGCCCCTCGGAGATTGCCGATTCCGCCGAGCACCGCCGCGGAAAACGCCTTGATCCCGAGGATGAAGCCGCCGTTGAAGATGATCCCGGACGGGATCTTCAGGGTGTACAGCAGCGCCGCCGCACCCGCCAGGATGCCGCCGAGCAGGAAGGTCAGCATGATCACGCGCTCACGCGAGATGCCCATCAGCGTCGCGGTGTCGGGGTCCTGGGCCACGGCCCGGATCCCCCGGCCGAACTTGGTCCGGTTGATGATCATGTCGGTGACCAGGGTGAGCAGCAGCGCGGCCACGATGATCACGATCGTCACGTTGCTCACCGAGGCGCCGAAGATGCTGAACACCTCGACCGGCTGGACCAGTTTGATGGGCTGCTGCGCATTGGTGCCGCCGAGCCCCGGCCAGATCTCGGGGAGCACGTAGTGCACGAATTCCTGCAGCACGAACGACATTCCGATCGCGGTGATGAGGAAGGTCAGTGGTTTCGCCCCGCGCTTGCGCAGCGGCCGATAGGCGACGCGTTCGAGCCCAACCGCCGCGCCGCCCGAGACGGCCATTCCGAACAGCATGGCGAGACCGAGGAACACGACCGTCATGACGACGCCCTCGTTGTACGCGTTGCCGCTCGGCGTGAAGCCGAGCAGCTCCAGCGCCACGTACTGACCGAACATGCCGAGCATGAAGACCTCGGAGTGCGCGAAGTTGATCAGCCGCAGTACGCCGTAGACCAGCGTGTAACCGATCGCCACCAGTGCGTAGATGGCGCCGTAGCTCAGTCCGTCGATGGTCAGTTGCCAGAAGCTCGTCGTGAGCCCCTCGATGTTGAAGTCGATATTGCCCGCGTAGAAGGTTGCCGAGGCGGCGAGGGAAGTCGCGATCATCGATGTCACTTTCAAGGTCGGGAGGCGCTACCGCGCCCCGACGACGCAGCCGGGGCCTGCGCTGGAGCAGGCACCCGGCTGCGAGATCCGTTCTGTCAGTTGACCTTGTAAATCTGGATCAGGGCGTTGGACAGCTCACCCTTGTCGTTCCACTGGTACTTCTTGCCGACGCCCTGGCCGTCGTAGTTCTTGACGTACTCCAGCATCCCGGCGCGGTCCTTCACCCCGGAGTCGATGGCCTTGAGCATGATCGTGGTCAGGTCGTAGCCCTCGACCGAGTAGACGCCGGGCGCCTGGCCGTTGAGCTCCTCGTACTGCTCCGCCAGCGCGGCAGGCGCAGGGACACAGGGGCAGGTGAGGACCGCGCCGTTCGCGGATTCGCCTGCCTGCTTGACGAACTCGGGATCGTTGGTGCCGTCGCCGGAGCTGAACGTCGCGGTCACACCGCCCTCCCGGAGCTGGGTCACGAACGGCGCCGCCTCGGCGTAGTAGCCCGAGTACCAGATCGCGTCGGGCGACTCTGCCTTGATCTGGGACACGGTGGCCGAGAAGTCCTTCTGACCGGTCTTGACGCTGGCCGAACAGGCGGGATCCGCTGCGGCGCCGAGGGTCTCGGTCACCACCCGGGCCAGGCCGACGCCGTAGTCGGAATCGTCCTGCACGACGCACACCTTCTTCGCGTCGAGCGTGCCGGTGAGGTACTTGGCGACGACCGAACCCTGGCTGTTGTCGTTGCCGAGGCCACGGAAGAAGGTGGTCCAGCCGTTCTCGGTCAGCGTGGGGTTGGTGGCCGACGCGGTGAGGAAGGGCAGCCCGCTCTGGTTGAAGATCGGGCCGGTGGCCTTGGTCTCACCGGAGAAGGCCGGTCCCAGCAGGCCGACGATCGACGCGTTGCTCACGATGTTCGGCGCCACCTGGGTCGCCTTCTGCGGGTCACCCTCGGTGTCGAAGGTCTCCATCTCGACCTGGCAGTTCGGGTTGGCTTTGTTGTGCTTGTCGAGGGCGAGCTTGGCCCCGTACAGGATGTTCTGCCCGAGCGCGGCGTTGGCTCCGGTGAGCGCGCCCGCCATCGCAAGCGAGACCCCCGAGCAGGTGGCGTTGCCGCTACCTGCGGGATCGGCCGCGTCTGTGACGTCGGCGCTCGCGACCTCGTTGCCCGCCGAATCGAGCAGCACACCCGGCTGAATGCTGAGCGCGGTCGACTCCCCCGTCCCGCTGGTTTCCGACGATCCGCCGTCGGTCGTCTTGCTGCTACAGCCCGCGACGGCTAGCGCTGCTGCGACTCCAACGATCAACGCGCCTCTCGCTGTACGACGGTGCACGTCCCACCTCCGAAATCTGTGCGCCCGGACAATTCCGGAGGGGCCGTCCGCCAGCCCGGACAAAACATAACCGTGTGGCAATGCCCGTGCATCACATTGAAGTAGTTCGCCGCGCCGCCCTAATTGCGACAGGCTAACTATACGACCGACCAAGAATGGCGCAGCAACGAAGAAACCGCAGGTGCAGGCGATATTTGTGGGGACACTGTTATTTCGTCACCGGATGCCGAAAGGCGGAATCATCGCCGCGAAACACTTCGTTAGCGCAATGGTTACATTGCGTGTCGCGAGCTATTTCGAGTCGAGCGTCTCGATCACGATCTTGGCGACGGCCTTCATGGAGGTCCGCCCGTCCATTGCCGCCCGCTGGATCCAGTTGAACGCCTCCGGCTCGCTCAGCGACTGCGACCGCATCAACGCACCCTTGGCCCGCTCGATGAGCTTGCGCGACTCCAACCGATCGGCCAGCGTCGCGACCTCCCGCTCGAGCGCGGAGATCTCGGCGAACCGGCTCGCTGCCAACTCCACGGCAGGCACCAGATCCGCCTTCGAGAACGGCTTGACCAGATAGGCCATGGCCCCGGCATCGCGGGCCCGCTCGACGAGCTCGCGCTGACTGAAGGCGGTCAGGATCACCACCGGCGCAATGCGCTTGGACGCGATCTCCGATGCCGCATCGATCCCGTCGCGCAGCGGCATCTTCACGTCCATGATCACCAGGTCCGGCTTGAGCGTCTCCGCCAGCTCGACCGCGCGCTGGCCGTCGCCCGCCTCGCCGACCACGTTGTAGCCCTCCTCGCGGAGCATCTCCACCAGGTCCATCCGGATGAGGGTCTCGTCCTCGGCGACCACCACTCGGCGGGCGACGGCGCCGTCACCCTGCGCGGCCGGAGCGTTCGTCATCACCAATCCCCCTCGGTCGTCAGCCTCGCCCGAGTCAGGCGCCGCACCATAGAAGGGTACCGGTGCTTGACGCGTCGACACGATCTTCTACAGTGGACAACCGCCAGCCCTCGTATCCCAATTGGCAGAGGAAACGGATTCAAAACCCGTGCAGTGTGAGTTCGAGTCTCACCGAGGGCACCACGAAGATTCAGGCCGGACCCCGTTTCGAGCTCCCGACGTCGACCCGCATCCCACGTCATGGGACTTGTCCAGGTCGCACTCGTGTCCATACCTGCGACCGGACACCTGCGCGCTCCCGTTCGACGACATGACAACACCGAATCCGATGCGAAATCGCCTGTCCACCAGGCGCCTTCGCTCGAACCTCCGGATTCACCGCGCATCCAGCGGAGCGCGATCTCGTGTGGGCAGCCATGGCTGCGCGCGGGCAACATGCGCACGCCCGTGCACGCACCAACTGACCCCTCGCAATAGGCCAACAGGAAGCGCACGATAAGTGGAGGACTCGGACCCCGATAAGCGGACCGCGACCGCAACCGTGCTCCAGCGCGAGGCCCGAGCCTGCTGCTCTAGGAGGACGTCATGAACACCATCACACTGCGCACGGCGACCGCTGCGGCCCTGATCGCCCCCGCACTTGCACTCGCACTCGGGGCCGGGCCGGCCGGGGCCACGGCGTCAGAGCCTCCCACCGCTCCCCCTGGCGTCACCGAAACGACACCCGTGGCGCCCGATCTGATCACTCCTGTGGTGCTCCTGCCCGGGCAGACGACGTGGCAAGGCGCCCTCGGCACCGTCCTCGCCTGCTCGCCATGGGGACTCATCCCGCTCATCGGGCCGAACGTCGCCTTCCCGATCTGCCTCGCCTGACGGCACCCGCTACGCGCCCCTCATCCACCCCGCATCACCGCCGGGTGCGGTAGCCCTCCGCGGCGGTGAGCCGGGAATCCGCACCGATACGGTTGCACCATGACGAACGCCGGCCTTGCCGACCGCGCCTGCCTCCCGATGAGCGACGGCGACCGCGTCCGCCTGCTGCTCGACATCGTCGAGCTGGCACAGACCCGCGTCGGACCCGACGAGGTCAACGACCTCGCCGGACCCGCACTGGCGACGCACGGAGTCGCTCTCACGCAGGACATGGCACGGGGCTGGAACCTGGCCCTCGAGATCCTGACCCGCACCCTTGAGGCCCGACTTCCGCAGTGACGCCACCCGCCCGCCGGGACGGTTCGGCGCGAACCCCTCGTACGCACCGAACCATCCCAGCGGGCCGTCACCAGCGCGCGGCGGCGGCGAACACCCGGTTCGGGTCGAACCTGTCGCGGATCTCGGACAACCGTCGGCGCTCCTGCGGACCCCAGGCGGCCAGCACCCGGTCGGCGGGGGCACCCTCGGCTGCGCCTGCGAAGTTCATCAGCGCCCCGCCGGTCCCCACGGCTCCATCGCGGCCATCACCGAGTCCAGCGCGCCAGGGACGACGCCCGCGATGGGTGGCACGAGCACGCCGACCGCGAACAGGCTGAACGCCGCGTCCCGGCCCGCCACCGCGTTCGGGACCTCGGCGCCGCGGGCCAGCGCCCCACCCATCGCCCGGATCTCCGCCAGCACCAACGGCAGGCCTCCGGTTGGCCCGACCGTGGCGAGGAACTCGTCGATCGCCTCGGCGGGCAGCCTGCGCAACAGCCTGGACCGCTCGGCACCCGGCATCGGGTCGGTGGGATCGGCGTGGATCGACCCCACATCCGCGTACATGATCTCGGTGACCGTGTCGATGATCGGCTCGGCAAGGGCGCGCAACGGCGCCAGCAGCTCCTCCCCGTCCTCCGTCTCGCTGACGTGCGCATAACGCAGGTGCAGCACGGTGCGGCCGCGCAGGGCCTCGGGCAGGACAGGCAGCGGCGGGAAGTTCACCACCGCGACCGAGGAGCTCACCGACTCGGGAATCCGGTGCACCCAGTCCCGCCAGCCGTGCAGGACCCGCGGCGCGTCGAGGAAGTCGAAGAACATGCCGCCTGCGTACACGGTCTGAATCGGGAAGAGCCGGAACGTGATCTGCGTGACGATCCCGAACGCCGCCCCGCCGCCACGCAGGGCCCAGAACAGGTCCGGTTCGCTGGTCTCGCTGACCCGGCGCAATTGGCCGTCGGCGGTCACCACCTCGATCTCGACGACGTGGTCGGCCGCGAAACCGTATGTCCGGGCCACCGGGCCGATCCCGCCGCCGAGGGTGTATCCGACGACCCCGACCTCCGTCGCGGACCCACACAGTGCGGCCAGCCCGTGTGGCGACGCGGCGTCGAGCACCTGCTGCCACCGCACGCCTGCGCCCACGGTCGCCGTCCTGGCGTGCGGGTCGATGACGATCGAGTCGAGGAGCCGGGTGTTGATCAGGATCGACCCGGGCCCGGTGGCCGCGGCGCCGTGCCCGGTGGCCTGGACCGCGACCGACAACCCGGCGGCGGCCGCGATCCCGACGGCCGCCGCGACGTCCGCGGCGCTGGAGGCGACCAGCACCGCGGCGGGACGGTGCGCGGTGGCGGTGTTGAACGACGCGACGGACAGGTCGAAGCCGCCGTCGCCCGGCGCGTGCACCGGTCCGGCCGTTGCGGCGCCGAGGCGCTCGACCAGTGAGGGCAGGACGGGTGAGGATTCTTCGATGCTGGTGGACACGGGCATCCCTTCGCTCGATCGGAACTGTCCGCCACAGGACAGCCCACCGCTCTTACCGCGCTCTTACGGCCTGCTTGGCGCGCTCTCCCCGACCAGGCTGGACAGCAGCGCGTTGATCTGGGCCCGGTCGAGGTCCGCTCCGCGTGCGGAGTGCAGGGCATAGTCCTGTGCGCTGAGCGCATCGCGCACCGCGGCCGCCTCCCGCGGGCCGTCGATCGGGTCCATCCCCTCGGGCAGGAACCCGATCCGGCCGCCCAGTGAGTGCACGGCCCCCGCGAGCACGGCGGCCTCCACGGGGTGCCCGGCGCCTGCCAGGACGGCGGCGGCAGTGTGCATCAACACCAGCCAGGACGTCACGTCACCGTCCTCCTCGAGCACCGACTGCATGTCCCGTGCCGCCGACATCGCGGCCTCCACGTCACCGGCGTCCATCGCCGACTTCATCAGGGCCCACGTCGAGGAGCCGACCGACCACCTGTTGCCGATGCGTTCGGCGATGGCGATCGCCGTCACCAGCTCCTCGCGCGCCTCGAGCGGGCGGCCGTGGTTGCGCAACAACATCCCCAACACCATCCGGGCGTCCGCCTCGGCGAAGCCGGACCCGAGTGCGCGCGCGGTCGCGGCGCTGTCGCGGACGAGCTCGAGACCCACGTCGTGGCTGCCGTCCATCGACAGGAAGTAGCCGCACCACGCGCTCAATCGGGCTGCCTCGGCACGGTCACCGGCCGCAGCCCACGCGGCGGCGGACTCCCGCGCGGCGTCGGACGCGGCTGCCCTGTTCCCTGTGAGATAGGTCAACGACGCGACGCCTGCCATCGCGCGCGCGAACTGTCGCCGTTCGGGGGCGAGGCGGTCCGCCGCGACCGCGCCGAGGGCCGCGTGCAGGAATCCGAGCCCCTCCCCGATGCGGCCCATCCGATACCAGAACCAGTACAGGCCGCCGGCCAGCCCGAGGGCGTAGTGCGCCTCACCCGCGGCGAGCGCGGACACCAGCGCCGCGCGGTGCTCGGCCTGGTCGGTGGAGAGCTCGCGCATCACCTCCGCCGAATTCGGGCCGTAGAGCGCGGACTGGCGGGCGGCGACCCTGGCCAGCACGTGCGTCCTGTGCCTCGCCTCGGTCCGCCGACGCTCCTCCGGATCGGACTGCTGCCACGCGAAATGCTTGATGGTCCGCAGCATTCGGTAGCGCCGGGGCGAGGTGCCCGGCAGGACGGTGAGCAGCGATCGGCGCACCAGGGCGGTCAGCGGTTGCACCGCGGCGACCGCGGACGGAGCCCCGGTGACGGCCGCGGCTCCATCGATGTCGAAGCTGCCCGCGAACACCGCCACCTGCCTCAGCACCACCGCCTGCTCGTCGTCGAGCAGCCGGTAGCTCCAGTCGATGGTGTCGGCGAGCCTGCGCTGTCGGGGTGGGGCGCTGCGAGACCCACCGCGCAGGAGGGTGAAGCGATCCTCCAACCCGTCGGCGATCTGCTGCTCGGAGAGCACCCGCAGCTGTGCTGTCGCGAGTTCGATGCCGAGCGGGATGCCGTCGAGTTCGGCGCAGATCGTGCGCACCGTCGCGGCATTGGCCTCGTCGAGGGCCCACCCTGGCACCACGCCGCCGGCGCGCGCCGCGAACAGATCACGCGCTTCGTCCGGCGCGAGCGGCGGGACCTCGTGCAGCGCTTCGCCGTCCACCTCGAGGGGTTCGCGGCTGGTGGCGAGCAGCTGCACCCCCGGGCACACGTCGGCGAGCGTGACGGCCAGTGCCGCGGCGTCCGCGACAACGTGCTCGCAGTTGTCGAGGATCATCAGCATCGTTCGCCCGGCCAGCACTCCGGCGAGGTGCTCCACGCCGCCGACCCCTGGCAGTCCGAGCGCCGATGACACTGCGGGCACGATCAGCGCGCCGTCGGTGAGCGTGCCGAGATCCACCATCCACGGGCCGTCCGAGTCACGTCTGCGCCGCGCGACCTCGATCGCGAGTCTGGTCTTGCCCACCCCACCCGGTCCGACGAGGGTGACCAGGGGGTGTTCGCGCAGCGCCGTGGCCACCGATTCGATGTCGGCCGCCCTGCCCACCAACAGGCTCCGTAGAGAAGGCAGGTTCGGCGCCCGCGGCGTATCGGGTTCGGCTGACGGCGGCGCCGCCACCTGACCGTGCAACGCGGCGTCCTGCGCCAACACGGCCGCCTCGAGCTGTCGCAGACCCACTCCTGGGTCGATGCCGAGTTCATCGTCCAGGATCGCCCTGATCCGGCGCAGCGCGGCCAGCGCCTCGGACTGTCGACCGCCGCGGTACAGCGCGAGAACCAGGATCTCCCAGATCCGCTCGTCCAGGGGATGTTCGGCGCACAGGGCCTCCGCCTCCGCGGCCACCTCCGCGAATCGCTCCCGCCGCAGGCCCACCTCGAGCAACGACCTGCGGGTCTCGAGGTGCATCGCGGTCAGCCGGGCGATCTCGGGCGTCGTGAACTCGGAACCGGCGATGTCGGCATACGGCGAGCCCCGCCACAGCGACAGTGCCTCCAGGTAGGCGGCCGCTGCCCCGTCCGCAGAGGTGTCCGCGACCTCGGCGCCGAGCCGGACCAACTCCGCGAACCGCGCGACGTCGACGCTTCCGCGCTCGGCGGACAGCAGGTACCGGCTCCCGTCGCGCACCAGCACCCCGTCCTCGCGCCTTGCCCTGTCCGGACTGAGCAGGTCGCGCAGTTTGGAGATCGCGACATGCAACGAACTGAGCTTGGGCTGATCAAGGTCGTGCCACACCTGGGCCAGGAGTCGGTCGGCGGAGACGGAGTGCGGATAGG
The DNA here is from genome assembly GCF_001984015.1 of Rhodococcus sp. MTM3W5.2. NCBI lineage: Bacteria > Bacillati > Actinomycetota > Actinomycetes > Mycobacteriales > Nocardiaceae > Rhodococcus > Rhodococcus sp. MTM3W5.2. The sequence continues at coordinate 3,154,337 of NZ_CP019572.1, forward strand.
CGAGGACGAGCGCCGCGAGCAGCGCGCGCTGACGGGCACCACCGAGGTCGATCGGGCGTCCGTCGCGGAGCGCCGCGACGGGCCCGAGCACCCGTAGTTCCAGGCCGTCCGGCATGGCCCGCCCCCTCCCAGCGCCGCCGATCCCCTTGAGCGCCAGAGGCTACCGGACTCGCCTACCCGCCCGTGCCGTCTCAGCCCCTCGGCACGACCCTCGAGAGCACCCCGGGGAGCGGGTGCCAGTCCGCGGTCACCACGCTCGCGTTGCCTGCCGCGAGTTCGTCGACGCGGGCCCGCGCCGCTTCCTCCGACGGACTTGTGCCGTCGATCGCGGGGGCGACCTGGTGCGCGTCGGTCATCACCAGCAGGTAGCCGCGATCGCGATACCACGCGGTGTCGATGCCTCCGTTGATGAACGCGGCGGCGTCTCCGTCGAAGATCACGAACCACGGCCGGATCGTGGCGTCCGGGTACCGGGCCTGGCGGGGGTCGCCCGCCTCCGCGCGATGCACGGCTGGGAAGGCGACGGCCTCGTCCAGCGCGCCCGCCGCGGCCAGATCCCGGAGATGGGTGGCATATTCGACGTCCGTCCACAGCGGATCGGCCGGGTTCTTCTCCTCCACGGTCCCCGGGATCAGCTCGACGATGAACTTGCCCGCCAGCTCGCCCCGCCCGGGCCAGCCGTCGGCGCGCACGGCCTCGTCGAGGGTGACGGGCGCGCCGCCGGTCAGATCGGACGGTCGGAACAGCGCGGAGCCGAGCCGCTCGTCGAGGAGGGCGTCGAACTCGCGCGGGCCGAGCCCACCGGGGGCGTTGAACCCGTCTTTCATCTCGATCTTGATCATCACCGGCCGATGACCGGGGTTCGCGTCGTGCCAGACCAGGAGATCGGCGAGGCACCCGGCGAGATCCTGATCCCGGGACAGGCCCCGCAACTGCTCCGGCGCGCTCGCGTTCGCGCAGTTGTTGACGTTCGCCAGCGGATTCTCGTGCGAGACCCGCCATGCACTCTTGCCGCCGCCCTTGGCAACCACGTCGAAGCTGTTGGTCCAGACGTCGAGTTCGATCAGGCCCGCTCCCGAGTCCAACGCGTCCGCGAGGTGCTCGTAGGTCTGCTGTTCGTAGGCGTTGTGCACGCCGACCGCTGTGGTCGCCGAGTACGGCGCTGTGGTCGCCGAGTACGGCGATGCGGCCACCGGGCCCGCATGGGCGGGCGCGGCGCAGACCAGCAGGACCACAGCCGTGGCGGCAAGGGCGGCGATGCCTGCCTGTCGAGAAGGATTCACTTGGTGCTGCCTTTACGATGAACGGAGTGTGAACACCCGGCAGCGTACGGGCACCGAGCGCCGCCCGGTTCCGTTCGAGCCGAGCTGGATACCTCCCGAGCGAAGGGCACCGACCTTGTCGAACACCGAGATTCAGCTCACCCGGCACGTGGCGGCGACGCCTGCGAAGGTCTGGGCGGTGCTCACCGACCTCGACGCGGCCGCGACGACGCTCACCGGAGTGATCAGCACGGAGCGGGTCGAGGGCGAGGGCTACGCCGTCGGCACCCGCTGGCGTGAGACCCGCAAGATGCTGGGCAAGGAAGCAACCGAGGAGATGTGGGTCGCCGAGGTGGAGCCCGAGCGCCGGACGGTCGTGAAGGCCAACTCCCGCGGCGCGGACTACACGTCGTCCTTCACACTCGCCCCGAGCGGCGACGGCACCGACCTCTCGATGACCTTCACCGCAGATCCCGGCAAATCCACCGTCCTCGCGAGGCTGCTGATGAAGGTCTTCGGCGGGCTCGGCGCGAAGGCCACCGCGAAGATGATGACGCAGGATCTGCGCGACATCGCGGCCGCCGCCGAGGCGGCCTGACCCGGCCTGACCGGGTCAGGCCCCGATCGAGGCCTTGAGCATCGGCAGCATCGCCCACAGCTGGTCCTGCCAGTACGGCCACGCGTGGGTTCCCGTCGCCGGGAAGTCGAAGTGGGCGGAATCGATGCCCATCGTCATCAACCGCACCTGGAATGCCCTGGTCTGGGCCAGCGACAGCGCCTCGAGTCCCATTCCCGTCGCGGTGTTGACGTAGTCGATCGGGTACACCGGCCGGTTGTGCTGGCCCGGCAGCCCGCTGCCGGCCGCGATCCACATCGGTAGCCCGCGCAGCCCCTCGGCCTGCACGAACGGGTCGTGCCGCAACCAGGCCGGGTCCCAGGGCGGTCCCCACATGCAGTCCGAGTTGTACAGGCCCGCGTCGAGCATCGCGATGCGGATGGCCTCCCGCATCCCCGGCGCCGACAGGTTGAGGTAGCCGGACATGGCGCCTGCGAAGGTGAACTGGTTGCGGTGGTGCGCCGCCAGGATCAGGGCCGCGTTGCCGCCCATCGACAACCCGACGACCGCGTTGCTGGTGCGGCTGATGCCATATCTGGCCGCGAGGTGATCGGGCAGGTTCTGGGTGAGAAACGACTCCCACATGTACTTGTACGGCTGGTTGGTGAAGTTGTTCGGGGCGTACCAGTCCGCGTAGAAGCTGGACTCGCCGCCGACCGGTTCGATCACGTTGACGCCGTGATCCGACAGCCAGGCGGCATTGGTCTCGTGTTCCCAGCCGCTCACATCGTTGGTCGCCCGGATCCCGTCGAGCAGGTAGACGGCCTTGTTGCTGCCGTTGTTCGCCAGCCACATCCGGACCTTGATGTGCCCGACGCCGCCCGGCGCGGACACCCAGTCCTCGTGGAACCTGTCGTACGGATTGGCCGAGGCGGGCGCGGCGGCGCCGAGCGCCAGTCCGAGCGGTAGCACCAGCGCCGCGATCAGCATCAGCACCGCGGTCCGTGCTCCGTCCCGGACACCCCTCGTAGAACCGCGCATCGCCATCGACCTCCGTCGTGACATGAGTCACATTGGCACCACGCTATTCCCCTCAACCGCCCCCGAGTCGCCTGCTCCGCGCAATCGTTACCTGCATGTGGCCCGGAACGACACCGCTCCGCGACCCTGGAACGCCCCGGCGTCTCGGCGAGACCGGCCCAAGAATTACCATCAAACCAACCGATAGGTTTGTCCGATTTGGATACATTGACCGGCGAATGTGGCACGGCCACGAAGATCCTTGGGGAGGGGCGGCATCATGCGGGGAACGTGGTCGATTCGGGGACGCCGGAGGGCGGTAGGTCATGCCTAGGCCAGGCCCGGTCCGACCCCTGGTCGGGGTGAAGATGGACGCGATGCGGATCGAGGAGTACGACGCACAGGCCCAGCAAGAGGGGCTGCTGATGAAGTCCGGCAAGCCCAACCGATCGGAACTGATCCGGATCAAGCTGGCGTTCGCCGACGAGCACATGCCGGACGGCTGGCGCCCCGTCTGACCGCCAGTCCTAGACGGGCACCGGCACCGGGGACAGGTCCCATGGCCCGTCGCCCGCGAGCTGCAGCTGCTGGGCGTGATGCTGATCGACCGTGCTGCGGTGGCTGACGCTCACGAGCATGCAGTCCGGCGCCTCGGTCCGGATCAGGCTGTACAGCGAGTACTCGAGCCCCTCGTCGACGGCGGAGGTGGCCTCGTCGAGGAACACCAGCTCCGGCCGGATCAACAGGATGCGGGCGAACGCGATCCGCTGCTGCTCTCCCGGCGAGAGGATCTTCGCCCAGTCGGCCTCCTCGTCGAGCCGATCGACCAGGTTCGCGAGTTGCACCTTCCGCAGGGCCTCCCGGATCGACTCGTCGTCGAGTTCGTCCGGCGTGCCCGGATAGGCGGCTGCGGTCCGCAGGTCCCCTAGCGGCAGGTACGGCATCTGGGACAGGAACAGCGTCTTGCTTCCAGCGGGCCTCCTGACCTGTCCCTCGGTGAAGGGCCACATCTCGGCGAGGCTGCGCAGCAGGGTGGTCTTGCCACTACCCGACCGCCCCTTGACGACGAGGGTGTCGCCCGGCGCCATCGACAGGTCAAGGTCCGCGATCAGCGAGAACCCGTCCGGCCTGCGCACCTGCACGCCTTCGACCCGGAGCGCGCCCTCGAGCTCCGAGACCGCGATCGCGGGCAGTTCGCGCGAATCCGAGTTGGCGTCCATCAGACCGTTGAGACGGATCAGGCTGGCCCGGTACCCGGCGAAGACGTCATAGGACTCGCGGAAGAACGAGAGCGAGTCGTGCACCTGGCCGAAGGCCGTCGCGGACTGCGTCATGTCGCCGAGGGTGATCGTCCCGTTGAAGAACCGCGGCGCCTGGATGATGAGCGCGAACACCTCGGCGATCTGGTTGACCACCAGGTTCCAGCCGTTGAACTTCAAGGTACGGAAGACGATTCGCCAGTAGTTGCGGATGACGGCAGCGAAGCGGAAGAGCAGCCCGTGCCGCTCGACGCCCTCGCCCCGGTAGAAGGCGACGTTCTCGGCGCTGTCGCGGACCCGGACCAGCGCGTAGCGGAAGTTCGCGGTGAGCCGCTCGTTCCAGAAGTTCAGCTGGATCAACGGCCTGCCGATCCAGAACGCCACGATGGTCGAGAGCAGCACGTACCCGAACGCGAGAAAGACCATGGCGCGGGGAATCTCGGTGCCGAACACCGTCAGCGGCCCGGACAGGTCCCAGAGGATGGTCGTGAACGACACCAGCGAGACGACCGCGCCGACCGCACCCATGGACAGCGAGCGCGAGACTGTCACGAAATCGGTGATGTCGGCCTGGATCCGCTGATCGGGGTTGTCGATTGTCTCGTCGACGAACCGGTCGCGATAGAACGCGCGCCCGTACAGCCAGTCGGTGGTGACGTGCTCGGTCAGCCACACCCGCCAGCGGATATCGAAGGCCTGGCCGATGTAGAAGATCAGCAGCGAACGGGCCACGTGGATAGTGGCCAGCACCACGAAGATCCACAGGCTCCGCCAGAACGCCGCCTTCGCCGCATCCAACGCCCCGACATCGCCCTGGGCGTAGGACTGCGCGGCCATCTGCAGCGCGGTGTACATCTCGTTGCCCTGGTACGAGAACAGCACAGTCATGCGGACCGCGAAGACCGTCATGAACAGCACCACGGCCAGCAGTGCGTACACCGGCGCGCTCTCGCGGCCCTTGAAGTAGCCGCCGCTGATCCGCCAGAACTGCCTGCCCCACCGGGTGGTCCGGAAAAGTATGTAGGCGATCAGGACGAAACACACCGCCGCGATGGCAAATGCCCGGAATGTCCACATCAGGCTGGTGACGACCTCGTGGTCCCAGTCGAGCCCGCCGTCATCCGACATACGCCACCCCATTCACGCGGTCACGGCCGCGAGCGACCAGCACGCCCGCGCCGTAGAGATGGCGAAGTCTAACCCCGATGACACCCGCGCAGCGCGACCAACGGCTCCGCCGTGCCGTTGCTGCACGCCGTCAACGACTTTCGCCCGCAGTGACGAAGGGCAGACCGACTACTTCCGGCTCGGGAAGTGCCGGATCAGGCCCTCCTGCACGACGGTCGCGAGCAACTGCCCCTCGAGCGAAAAGAACCGCCCGGTCGCCAACCCTCGCGAGCCGGCCGCCACCGGCGACTCGGTCGCGTACAGCACCCACTCGTCGAACCGGAACGGCCGGTGGAACCAGATCGAATGGTTCACGGTGGCCGCGACGATCCGGTCCAGGCCCCAGGACAGCCCGTGGGTGGTGATGATCGAGTCGAGCACGGTGGTGTCCGAGGAGTAGCCCATCGTCGCGACGTGGAGCAGCGGGTCGTCGGGCAGCTCGCCGTCCGCCTTCATCCAGACCCGGTTGTGGTTGAGCTTCTCCCCGGTGCCCTTGAGGATCCAGCTCGGGTCGTTCGCGTAGCGCATGTCGATCGGCTTGAGGGCGTTGACGAACATCTGCAGCCGGTCCTCGTACCCGACGAAGTGGTCGCCCAGCGGCGGCAGGGTGTCCGGGTACGGCACGTCCGGGACCTCCACCGCGTGCTCGAGACCCTTGCCCCAGTCCTGGAACGCCACGAGCATCACGAACAGCTCCTGGTCGTCCTGGTAGGCGACGACCTGGCGGTTCGCGAAGGCCCTGCCATCGCGGTGGCGCTGCACCCGGTACTCGATGGGCCGCTTCACATCGCCGCCCCGGATGAAATGGGCGTTGATGGCATGCACCGGCCGGTCACCGGACACCGTGCGCCCGGCCGCGATGATCGCCTGGGACACCAGCTGGCCACCGAACGTCCGGCTGCCGAGCTGGGCCTGGGGCGGGTGCTGCCCGAGGAACACGTCCTCGCCCCGCTGCTCGAGATCGAGCACGCCGAGAAGGATGTCGAGATCCCCGCCCGAACGGGACGGGGCTGTGCCCCAGGTCAGTCACCTAGTGGTCCTCTTCTCCGATGCGGTGCACGTGAATCAGGTTGGTCGAGCCTACGGTGCCCGGGGGCGAACCGGCCACGATCACGACGAGGTCGCCCTTGTTGTACCGGCCGAGGGACAGTAGCGCGGTGTCGACCTGCCCGATCATCTGGTCCGTCGTCGAGACCGGCGACACCAGGAAGGTCTCGGTGCCCCAGGTCAGGGTCAGCTGGCTACGCACCTCCGGCAACGGGGTGAACGCGAGCAGCGGCAGGTGCGTGTGCAGTCGGGCCAGCCTGCGGACCGTGTCGCCGGACTGGGTGAACGCGACCAGCGCCTTGGCGTCCAGGCGCTCGCCGATGTCGCGTGCCGCGTAGGAGATCACGCCGCGCTTGGTCCTCGGGACATGGGTCAGCGGGGGCACCCGGGTGGACTCGGCCTCGACCGCCTCCACGATCCGGGCCATCGTCTGCACGGTCTCCATCGGGAACTTGCCGACCGAGGTCTCGCCGGACAGCATCACCGCGTCTGCGCCGTCGAGGACGGCGTTCGCGACGTCCGAGGCCTCGGCGCGGGTGGGCCGGGAGTTCTCGATCATCGACTCGAGCATCTGCGTCGCGACGATCACGGGCTTGGCGTTCTCCCGCGCGATCTGGATGGCGCGCTTCTGCACCAGCGGCACCTGCTCGAGGGGCAGCTCCACGCCGAGGTCGCCGCGGGCCACCATCACCGCGTCGAAGGCCAGCACCACGGCCTCGAGGTTCTCGATGGCCTCGGGCTTCTCCAGCTTCGCGATCACCGGGACCCGGCGGTCGAGGCGGTCCATGACCGCGTGCACGAGCTCGATGTCCGCGGGCGACCGCACGAAGGACAGTGCGATGAAGTCCACGCCGAGGCGCAGTGCGAACTCGAGGTCCTCGATGTCCTTCTCGGACATGGCAGGCACCGAGACATCCATGCCGGGCAGCGAGACGCCCTTGTTGTTGCTGACCGGACCGCCCTCGGTCACCTCGCAGACGACGTCGTTGCCGTCGACGGCGGTGACCGTCAGTCCGACCTTGCCGTCGTCGACGAGCAGCCGGTCGCCGGGCTTGGCGTCCTTGGCCAGCTCCCGGTAGGTGGTGGAGACGCGGTCGTGGGTGCCGTCGCAGTCCTCGACGGTGATCCGCACCTCCTCGCCGTTCTCCCACACCGTGCTGCCGGTGGCGAAGCGGCCGAGCCGGATCTTCGGGCCCTGGAGGTCGGCGAGGATGCCGACGGCCTTGCCGGTCACGTCCGAGGCCTCGCGGACCCGGCGATAGTTCTCCTCGTGGTCGGCGTGTTCGCCGTGACTGAAGTTCAACCGGGCCACGTCCATGCCGCTCTCGACGAGCTCACGAATGCGATCCCCGGTCGCGGTTGCGGGGCCGAGCGTGCACACAATTTTCGTCCGTCGGGTCACGCGTCGAGCCTAGTCGGTGCCCTCACTCATCTCCATCGCAGGCGGTGAATTGTGCATACATACAAACAATTAGACCCTTTGCGTTTGCCTGCGATTCACACGACGGCGAGCGGCAGCGCCGTCGGGTGTACGGGCGACGGCAGGTCCGAGTGACCCGAGAGGTACACGTCGACGCCGCGCGCCGCCGACCGACCCTCGGCGATCGCCCACACCACCAACGAGGCCCCGCGGTGCGCGTCGCCGCACACGAAGACGCCCGGCGCCGTGGTCTGCCAGTCCGGACCGCAGGACAGCACGCCGCGCCGGGTCAGCGACAGCCCGAGATCGTCGAGCATCCGGCTGTACTCGACACCCTCGAATCCGATCGCGAAGAGCGCCATCTCACAAGGCAGTTCGACCTCCTCGCCGACGGGCCGGACGTGCCTACGTCCCTCCGCGTCCCGGCTGACCTTCACTTCCGCCAGCACCATCGACCGCACGTTGCCCTGCTCGTCACCGAGGAAGCGCTGCACCGCCACCTCGTAGCGCCGGACGCCGCCCTCGGCGTGCGCGGGCGAGGTGCGCAGCACCATCGGCCAGGACGGCCACGGGGAACGCTCGTCGTCGCGTTCGGTGGGCAACTCCGGGTTGTAGTCCAGCTGGGTCACCGACGCCGCGCCCTGACGGTGCGCGGTCCCGAGGCAGTCGGCCCCGGTGTCGCCTCCCCCGATGATCACCACATGCTTGCCCTTCGCGGTGATCGGGCTCGCCCCGTCGCCCTCGCATTCCCGGTTCGACGGCACCAGGTGGTCCATCGCCAGGTGGATGCCCTTGAGCTCGCGACCCTCCACGGTCGTGTTGTCCCGCGCCCGCAGCGCACCGACGGCCAGCACCACGGCGTCGAACCGGGCGCGCAGCTGCTCGACGGTCATGTCGACGCCCACCTCGCAGTCGGTGACGAAATGGGTTCCCTCCGATCGCATCTGGGACAGGCGCCGCTCCAGGATCGACTTGTCCATCTTGAACGCGGGGATGCCGTACCGCAGCAGTCCGCCGAGGCGGTCGTCTCGCTCGAACACCGTCACGTCGTGCCCCGCCCGGGTGAGCTGCTGCGCCGCGGCCAGACCACCGGGTCCCGAGCCGACCACGGCGACCTTCTTGCCCGTGCTGATCACCGGGTGCTGGGGCACGACGATGCCGCCCTCCCACGCCGCGTCCGCGATGGCCTGTTCGATCCGCTTGATCGTCACAGAGCCGCCGGTGTCGTTCTCGGCTATCGACAGCACGCACGCCGCCTCGCAGGGCGCCGGACAGACCCGGCCCGTGAACTCCGGGAAGTTGTTGGTGGCGTGAAGCCGTTCGCTGGCCGCGCCCCACCGGTCACGGCGCACCAGGTCGTTCCAGTCGGGTATGAGGTTGCCCAGCGGGCAGCCAGCGGAACCGGAGTGGCAGAACGGAACCCCGCAGTCCATGCACCGGGTCGCCTGCTCGGCCACCTCCCTGGCCCGCTCCGCGGCGGGCTGCTCCGCATAGACCTCGTCCCAGTCACCGATGCGCTCGGTGACCGGGCGCTTGGGCGCGTCCTTCTTGACCACCTTCATGAAGCCCTGGGGATCAGCCACGAGCCGCCTCCATGATCGCAGTGTCCACGTCCCGGCCCTCGGCGCGAGCGAGTCGGGTCGCGTCGAGCACCCGCTGGTAGTCGACCGGCAGCACCTTGGTGAACAACGCGCTTCGGCGCGGCCAGTCCGCCAGCACCGAGGCCGCCAGCGGCGACCCGGTCCAGTGCCGGTGCTGCGCGACCGCCTCGGACAGCCACGCGAGATCGTCGGCATCGAGCGGCTGCAGCGTGACCATGGCCCGGTTCACCATCTCCGGATCCAGGTCCAGCACGTACGCGATGCCGCCCGACATGCCCGCCGCGAGGTTGCGCCCGGTGCGCCCGAGCACCACGACGCGCCCGCCGGTCATGTACTCGCAGGCGTGGTCCCCGACCCCCTCGACGACCGCGGTGGCGCCGGAATTGCGCACCGAGAACCGCTCACCCACCAGACCGCGCAGGTAGACCTCACCGGACGTGGCGCCGTAGAGGATCGTGTTGCCCGCGATCACCTGGCTCTGCGCCACGAACGTCGCGTCCGGGGACGGCCGCACCACGATCCGGCCACCCGAGAGCCCCTTGCCGACATAGTCATTCGCGTCGCCGATCATGTCGATCGTCACCCCGGGCGGCAGGAAGGCGCCAAGCGACTGGCCCGCCGAGCCGGTCAGCTCCACCCGGATGGTGTCGTCCGGCAAACCCTCCGCGCCGTAGCGGCGCGTCACCTCCGACCCCAGCAGGGTGCCGACCGTGCGGTTGACGTTGCGCACCGGCAGCTCCAGCCGCACGGGGTGCGCGTCCTCCAGTGCGCCCTCGGCGAGCTGGATCAGGGTGCGGTCCAGCGCCAGCTCCAGTCCATGGTCCTGATCGCGCTGCCTGCGGCGCTGGGTCATCGGCGTGCCATCGCGGTCGGTCGGGATCTCGAAGATCGCCGACAGGTCGAGCCCACGGCTCTTCCAGTGCGCGATGCCCTCCGCGGTCTCGAGCACGTCGGCTCGGCCGACCGCCTCGTCGACACTGCGGAACCCGAGCTGCGCCAGGTACTCCCGGACGTCCTGGGCGATGAACCGGAAGAACTCCTCGACGAACTCCGGCTTGCCGTTGTACCGCTTGCGCAGTTCCGGGTTCTGGGTGGCTACCCCGACCGGACAGGTGTCGAGGTGGCAGACCCGCATCATGATGCAGCCGGCCACGATCAACGGTGCCGTGGAGAATCCGAACTCCTCCGCGCCGAGCAGTGCCGCCACCATGACGTCGCGGGCGGTGCGCATGCCACCGTCGCACTGGACGGTGATCCGGTCCCGAAGGCCGTTGAGCACCAACGTCTGCTGCGCGTCGGCCAGACCGATCTCCCATGGCGCGCCCGCATGTTTGAGGGAGGTCAGCGGGGACGCCCCGGTGCCGCCGTCGTGTCCGGAGATGAGCACCACGTCGGCGTGTGCCTTCGACACCCCGGCCGCGACCGTGCCGACGCCGACCGAGCTGACCAGCTTCACGTTCACGCGGGCCTGCTCGTTCGCGTTCTTCAGGTCGTGGATCAGCTGGGCCAGATCCTCGATCGAGTAGATGTCGTGGTGCGGCGGCGGGGAGATCAGTCCGACGCCCGGCGTCGAGTGCCTGGTCTTGGCCACCCACGGGTACACCTTGTAGGCGGGCAACTGACCGCCCTCCCCCGGCTTCGCGCCCTGCGCCATCTTGATCTGGATGTCGGTGCCGTTCACCAGGTAGTCGCTGGTGACGCCGAACCGACCGCTGGCGACCTGCTTGACCGCGCTGCGCCTCCGCGGATCGTAGAGCCGGTCGGTGTCCTCGCCGCCTTCCCCCGAATTCGACCGCCCGCCCAGGTTGTTCATCGCGATCGCCATCGTCTCGTGCGCCTCGGCCGAGATCGAGCCGTAGCTCATCGCGCCGGTGTTGAAGCGCGTGACGATGGACTCCACCGACTCCACCTCGTCGAGGGGGACGGGCTCGCGCAGCCCCTCACGGAACCGGAACAGCCCGCGCAGCGCGCCTCCCGCCGCGGCCAGCCGATTGACCTCCTCGCTGTACCTGGCGAACACCTCGTGCTGGCCCGACCGGGTCGCGTGCTGGAGCAGGAACACCGTCTCCGGGGTGAACAGGTGCAGCTCGCCCTCGCGGCGGAACTGGTATTCGCCGCCCACCTCCAGGCGGCGGTGCGCGCGGTCGGTCGGGTTGTCCGGGTACGCGATCCGCTGCCGGATCCGGACCTCCTCGGCGAGCACGTCGAGACCGACCCCACCGAGCTTGCTGACGGTGCCGGTGAAGTACTCGTCCACCAGTTCACGGTCGAGTCCGATGGCCTCGAAAACCTGTGCCGCCGTGTACGACCCGACGGTCGAGATGCCCATCTTGGACATCACCTTCAGCACGCCCTTGCCCAGCCCGGTCAGGTAGTTGCGGACCGCGATCTGCGGCTCAACGCCGACCAGCTCGCCCTCGCTGACCAGGTCCTCGATGGACTCCATGGCCAGGTACGGGTTGACCGCGGCTGCGCCGAAACCGATCAGCAATGCCAGGTGGTGCACCTCGCGCGCATCGCCGGTCTCGACGACCAGCGCCACCTTGGTGCGCTCCTTCGTCCGCACCAGGTGGTGGTGCACGGCGGAGACCGCGAGCAGCGACGGGATCGGTGCGCGGGCATGGTCCGAATCGCGGTCGGAGATGATCAGCGTCCGGTACCCCGCCGCGATCGCCTCGCTCGCCGCCGACCGCAACTCCTCGATCGCCTCGGCCATGCCCGTGCCGCCGCGCTCGACGTCGTAGAGCGCGCGCAGCACCGTGGCGGCCAGGCCCTGGTTGTCGCCGTCGTCGTTGATGTGGATGATCTTGCCGAGCTCGTCGTTGTCGAGCACCGGCCAGGGCAGCACGATCTGTCTGCACGAGGCGGCGGTCGGTTCGAGCAGGTTCTGCTCCGGTCCCATCACCCGCGAGAGGGACGTGACGACCTCCTCCCGGATCGCGTCCAGCGGCGGGTTGGTCACCTGTGCGAACAGTTCGATGAAGTAGTCGTAGAGCAACCGCGAGCGCTGCGACATGACCGCCACCGGGGTGTCGGTGCCCATCGAGCCCAGCGGCTCACCGGGCGCGGAGGCCATGGGGGCGAGCAGGATCCGGAGGTCCTCCTCGGTGTATCCGAAGACCACCTGCCGCAGCACCACCGACTCGTGCGGATGCTGCATGTGCGCGCGTTCGGGCAGCTCCCTGAGCTCGAGCAGCCCGCTGTGTAGCCACTCCGAGTACGGACGCTCCAAGGCCAGCCGCAGCTTCACGTCGGCGTCCGGCACGATCCGGCCGGCCGCGGTGTCGACGAGGAACATCTGGCCGGGTTCGAGCCTGCCCTTGGCCACCACCTCGGACGGCGGCACGTCGAGCACGCCGCTCTCGCTGGCGAGGATCACCCGCCCGTCCGCCGTCTGCCACCACCGGCCGGGACGCAGGCCGTTGCGGTCGAGCACCGCCCCGACCTCGGTGCCGTCGGTGAAGGTCACGCAGGCGGGACCGTCCCACGGCTCCATCAACGAGGCGTGAAAGCGGTAGAAGTCGCGCCGCTCGGCGTTCATCTGGGCGTCGTTCTCCCACGCCTCCGGGACCATCATCATCACCGCGTGCGCCACGCTGCGGCCGCCGAGATGCAGCAGCTCGAGCACCTCGTCGAAGGACGCGGAGTCCGAGGCCTCGGGCGTGCAGATCGGGAAGAGCCGTGTGAGATCGCCGGGGATCAGCGCGCTGGCGAGCAGCGCCTCCCTGGCGTGCATCCGGTTCCTGTTCCCGCGCACGGTGTTGATCTCGCCGTTGTGCGCGACGAATCGGAACGGATGCGCGAGGGGCCAGGACGGGAAGGTGTTGGTGGAGAACCTGCTGTGCACGATCGCGATCGCGCTGTGGCAGCGGTCGTCGCGCAGGTCGGGGAAGAATGCGGGCAGCTGCGCGGTGGTCAGCATCCCCTTGTAGACGATCGTCCGGCTCGACAACGACGGGAAGTACACCCCCGTGCCATCCGCCTCGACCTGCGGGCTCACCTGCTCGGCACGCTTGCGCAGCCCGTAGACCAGGCGGTCCAGGTCCAGGTCCGCTGGCCGGCCGCCCGGACCCGCCGGTGCCGCGACGAACAGCTGGCTCATGTGCGGCATGCAGTCGTGCGCGGAGCGGCCGATGTCGGCGCCGTCGGGGTCGACCGGCACCTCGCGCCAGCCGAGCACCTCGAGTCCCTCGTCCCGGGCGATCGCACCGATCCGCTCGATGGCCGCGGCGCGTCGATCCGGATCCTGCGGGAGGAAACAGATCCCGGCGGCATAGGTGTTCGCGCCGTCGGCGTTCGGCTCGGGCAGCTCGAACCCGGCCACCTCGGCCAGCAGGGCGGTCGGCAGCTGCAGCAGGATGCCCGCGCCGTCACCGCTGTTCGGCTCGGCGCCGGCGGCCCCGCGGTGTTCGAGGTTCGCCAGGGCGAGGAGCCCGTCCGCGACGATCGAGTGCGAGCGCCTGCCGAGGATGTCGGCCACCATCGCGACACCGCAGGAATCGGCCTCCTGGGCGGGGTCGTACAGACCCTGCGGCGCGGGCGAGCGAGAGAACAGCAACGGGCACCTCCACATCGGCCGGGAAGGCTGCCGGGTGTGGCGCGCGGGGCCATCGCACGGAGCCTCGGCTGGCGGGTCCCACCGGGTCGGGTGGAGATCACACCAGTTCGGGGTTCCGGGACGACTCTGGCCCGAAAAGAAAACTCCGAGCGTCACACTCGGGCGTGCTCAGTTTAGCAGCAGAAACGCCCGAGTATAGGGTCGTAACCAGGACCGATCAGCCCCTGAGCGGCATGCCCTGCGGCAGCCCCACGCCATGGTGAATGAGCTAGCTGTCGGTCTTGCCCGCGTCAGCACCGCCGGATTCAGCGGGCCCCGCGTCGGGTTCTGCTTCCGACCCACCGGTCGCCGATGAACCGGTCACCGATGAACCGGTCACCGAGGCACCCGCCGCCACGGGCTCCCGAGGATGTTCCGGCTGCAGCTCCTCGGGGGCCTCCCGGCCCTTCTTCGCCGCGAGGAAGTAGATCACCGCTCCGATGAACACGATGATCGACGTGAACACGTTGATCCGGATCCCGGCGATGTGGGTCGCGTAGTCGTCGCGCAGGAGTTCGACGAAGAGGCGGCCCATGCAGTACCCGGCGACATAGAGCGCGAACAGTCGGCCGTGGCCGATCTGATAGCGGCGGTCGACCCAGACCAGCAGCACGACGATCAGCAGGTTCCAGACGAGCTCATACAGGAAAGTCGGGTGCACGACCTTCTCCACCACCCCGGTGGAGGTGCCGGCCAGCTGATCCAGCCTGCCGTCCGCATTGACCCGCTCGAAGATCTCCAGGCCCCAGGGCACGGTGGTCTCCCGGCCGTACAGCTCCTGGTTGAAGTAGTTGCCGATCCGTCCGATCGCCTGCGCGAGCAGGATTCCCGGCGCGACGGCGTCACCGAGCGCGGGCAGCGGTACCCCACGCTGTCGGCAGCCGATCCAGGCGCCGATACCGCCGAACAGCACGGCACCCCAGATGCCGAGGCCGCCCTGCCAGATCTTCAGCGCATCGACCGGGTTGCCGCCCTCACCGAAGTAGGTGCTCCAGTCGGTGGCCACGTGGTACAGCCGGCCACCGATCAACCCGAACGGGACGGCCCAGATCGCGATGTCGAGGACCGTGCCCTTCTCACCACCGCGGGCGACCCAGCGCCGGTCGCCCCACACCGCAGCGACGACGATGCCGAGGATGATGAACAGCGCGTAGGCGCGCAGCGGAATCGGGCCGATCGACCACACGCCCTGGGGCGGGCTCGGGATATAGGCCAGGATGTCGGCAGTCGAGGTCACGACGCCACGGTAGCCGAGCGGACTCCCGCGGCGAGTTCGGTGGTGATCGCGCGCAACGCCTCAGGGCCCTCGGCCACAGCCGTCACCAGCGCCGAGCCGACGATGACCGCATCCGCGTAGGCGGCGATCTCGGCGGCCTGCGCGCCGGAGCGCACGCCGAGCCCGACGCCGACCGGGATGTCGGAGTGCTCACGCACCCGCGCCACCAACTCCGGCGCCATGTTGGACACCGCGTCGCGGGCGCCGGTGACGCCCATCGTCGAGGTCGCGTACACGAAGCCGCGGCACAGGTCGACGGTCTTGGCGAGGCGCTCGTTGGTCGAGGAGGGCGCGACCAGGAAGGTCCGGTCCAGTCCGTACTTGTCGGAGGCGGCCAGCCAATCGGCGGCCTCGTCCGGGATCAGGTCGGGGGTGATGATCCCCAGGCCGCCCGCGGCGGCAAGGTCACGGGCGAACTCGTCGACGCCGTACTTGAGGACCAGGTTCCAGTAGGTCATCACGACGGCCTTGCCGCCTGCCTTGCTGATCGCCTCGACGACGGTGAACACGTCCCGGACCCGGAACCCGGCGACAAGGGCCGCGTCCGCGGCGGCCTGGATCGTGGGTCCGTCCATCACCGGGTCGCTGTACGGGATGCCGACCTCGATCAGGTCGCAGCCGGAGGAGACCAGCGTCTCGAACGCCTCGATCGAGCCGGGCAGGTCGGGGTAGCCGGCAGGCAGATACCCGACCAGCGCGGCCCTCTTCTCCTCGCGGCACTGCGCGAAGAGCTCACCAAGGCGGGACGGTGCTGCGGCGTGCGGCTGCGGTGCGGTCACTTCGCCTGGCCTTCCTCGTTGGAGTGGTCGGTGTCGGTGTCCGGCATCAAGCCGAACCACTTCGCGGCGGTGTCGACGTCCTTGTCGCCGCGGCCGGAGATGTTGACCAGCACGATCGCGCCCTCGCCGAGCTCCTTGCCGAGCTTGAGGGCGCCGGCCACGGCGTGCGCCGACTCGATGGCGGGGATGATGCCCTCGGTGCGGCTGAGCAACGCGAACGCGTCCATCGCCTCGGTGTCGGTGATCGGGCGGTACTCGGCCCGGCCGATGTCGTTGAGGAACGAATGCTCGGGTCCGACACCCGGGTAGTCGAGTCCGGCCGAGATCGAGTGCGAGTCGATGGTCTGGCCGTCCTCGTCCTGCAGCAGGTACGAGTAGGCCCCGTGCAGCGCACCCGGGGAGCCACCGGTGATGGTCGCGGCGTGCCTGCCGGTCTCGACGCCGTCGCCTGCGGCCTCGAGGCCGACGAGCCGGACCGACGGGTCGTCGATGAACGCGTGGAAGACGCCGATCGCATTGGATCCACCGCCGACGCAGGCCGCGACCGCGTCGGGCAGCCGACCGGTGTGCGCCAGCACCTGCGCCCGCGCCTCGAGGCCGATGATGCGCTGGAAGTCGCGGACCATCACCGGGAAGGGGTGCGGTCCGGCGGCGGTGCCGAAGCAGTAATAGGTGTTGTGCGCGTTGGTGACCCAGTCACGCAGCGCCTCGTTGATGGCGTCCTTGAGGGTGCGCGAGCCGGTCATCGCCGGGATCACCTCGGCGCCGAGCAGCCGCATCCGGGCGACGTTGAGCGCCTGACGCTTGGTGTCGACCTCACCCATGTACACCACGCAGTCGAGGCCGAGCAGCGCGCAGGCGGTGGCGGTGGCGACGCCGTGCTGGCCGGCGCCCGTCTCGGCGATGACGCGCGTCTTGCCCATCCGCTTGGCCAGCAGCGCCTGCCCGAGAACGTTGTTGATCTTGTGAGAACCGGTGTGGTTCAGGTCTTCCCGCTTGAGCAGCAGCCGGGCGCCGCCAGCGTGCTCGCTGAGCCGGGTTGCCTCGTACACCGGCGACGGACGGCCGGTGTAGTCACGCTGCAGCCGATCCAGCTCGTTCAGGAACGAGTCGTCCCCGCGGGCCTTGTCGTACTCGGCGGTGACCTCCTCGATCACCGCCATCAGCGCCTCGGGGACGTACCGTCCACCGAAGACACCGAAATGGCCGCCCTGATCGGGCTCGTGGGCGCTGCGCTCGGTCACACCGGCACTCATGCGGGGAAGGCCGCGGCCCTTGGCGGAAAGTACGGGATCGTCTGTGCTCACCCGTCCAGTCTGCCTTAGTCGGTGCGACCGAACTCACGTCGGGTCCGACCGCAACGGGTCGGTCAGCGAGCGGGCTTGGGGCAGGACGGGTGCGCCCCCGCGGCCACCAGATCCTTGACTGCCGTGCGCGGATCGCCGCTGGTGACCAAGCCCTCGCCGACGAGGACGGCATCCGCGCCCGCACCCGCGTACGCGAGCAGGTCCGCGGTCCCGCGGACTCCGGACTCGGCGATCTTGACGACCTCGGTCGGCAGCCCGGGGGCGATACGGGCGAACGTGTCGCGGTCCACCTCGAGGGTCTTGAGGTTGCGCGCGTTGATGCCGATGACGCTCGCACCCGCCTCGAGGGCCCGGTCGGCCTCCTCCTCGGTGTGCACCTCCACGAGGGCGGTCATGCCGAGGGACTCGGTGCGGTCGAGCAGCGACGCGAGCGCGTCCTGCTCGAGGGCGGCGACGATCAGCAGGATCACATCGGCGCCGTGCGCCCTGGCCTCGTGGATCTGATACGGGCCGACGATGAAGTCCTTGCGCAGCACCGGAATCGTCACGGCCGCACGCACGGCGTCGAGGTCCGCGAGCGAGCCGCGGAAGCGACGCTCCTCGGTCAGCACGCTGATCACCCGGGCACCGCCCTGCTGGTACGCCAGGGCGAGCTCGGCCGGGTCCGCGATGTCCGAGAGCGCGCCCTTGGACGGACTGGCGCGCTTGACCTCGGCGATGACCCCGATGCCGGAAGCCCGCAGCGCGGCGGCGGCGTCGAGTGCCGCAGGAGCGGCGGCCGCGGCCGCCTTCACTGCTGCGAAGTCCAGAACGGATTCACGGGCTGCGACGTCTGCACGCACCCCGTCGAGAATCGAATCGAGAACCGTCATCGTGTCCCGAGTCCTTTCTGGGCCGTTGCCGTGTGAGCAACCTCATCGGATTGGGCAAGCCTAGAGGGCGCCACCATATTGACTAACGGCGGGTGTCTGTGCCTCCGGCAGGCTCGGGTCCGTCCTGGTCGTTTGGCCCGGCCACGTCGCCCGCGGTCGGGTCCTCCCCCGCGTCCAGTGCGTCCCAGAGCATTCGCTCGCTGAGTGGTTCCTTCGAGGTCGCCGCGCGGCTGCCCGCCTCTTCCCTGCGGGCGGCGGGGGCCGCGTACTTCGACGACAGCCCGGCGCTCACACCCGCCTTGCGGATCAGCGCGACCGCGGCGACGAGGGCCGTGACCCCACCCAGCAGTACGAGGACCGCGGGCAGGGTGAAGGCCTCGGTCGCGGTGACCTCCGCGCGGTCGGGCAGCTCGGCGAGCCGTCCGGCCTTGTCGTCGTCGACCCCGCCGATCAGCAGGGACGCGGCAGGCACGATCGCCGCGACCGCGACCAGCGCGACCAGCAGCCCGACCACCCGCAGGGCCCAGCCGCGCACGGCGAAGGAGGCGGCGATGGCCGCGACCAGCGTCAGGGCCAGCGGGGTCGTCGCGGCCGCCCAGGTACCGCCGATCAGCTCGCTGGTGCGCGCACCGCCGAGGCCGTCGAACGACTCCACCCGGACCCAGGTCATCCGCGAGGACGCCCACAGGCACAGCGCCGCGACCGCGAGCAGCAGCACCGGCACGGCGGCCGCGGACGCCCGCCCCGTTGCGGGCGCGGTGGCCGGGTCCTGGTCCGGTTCCTGCTCAGTCATCCGTGCCACCCACGGCCCGGAGCGTGCCCGCCGCCGCGATCGCGCTGAGCACCGCCATCGCCTTGTTCTTCGCCTCGGTGTCCTCGTACACGGGGTCCGAGTCCGCCACGACGCCCGCACCGGCCTGCACATAGGCCGTGCCGTCCTTGATCAGCGCGGTCCGGATCGCGATCGCGGTGTCGGCGTCGCCCGCGAAGTCGAGGTATCCGACAATTCCCCCGTAGATGCCGCGGCGGGTCGGCTCGAGTTCGTCGATCAGCTCCATCGCGCGCACCTTCGGCGCCCCGGAGAGGGTGCCGGCGGGGAAGCAGGCCGTGACGGCGTCCAGCGCGTGCATGCCCTCGGCCAGTCGGCCGGTGACCGTCGAGACCAGGTGCATGACGTGGCTGTAGCGCTCGATGTGCCGGTAGTCGTGCACCTTGACGGTGCCCGGCTCGCACACCCGGCCGAGGTCGTTGCGGCCCAGGTCCACGAGCATCAGGTGCTCGGAATTCTCCTTCTCGTCCGCGAGCAGGTCCTTCTCGAGGAGGATGTCGTCCTCCTCGCTGGCGCCGCGCCAGCGGGTGCCCGCGATCGGGTGGGTGGTCGCCACGCCCTCGCTCACGGTGACCAGCGCCTCCGGGCTCGATCCGACGATGGAGAACGCGGTCTCGCCGTCCTCGCCGGGGACGTGCACCAGGTACATGTACGGGCTCGGGTTGGACGCCCGCAGCATCCGGTACACGTCGAACGGGTCGGCGTCGGTGTCCATCTCGAAGCGCTGCGAGAGCACCACCTGGAACGCCTCGCCGGCCTCGATCTCCGAGATCAGGCGCTTCACGTCGGCGCCGAAGTCCTCGGTGGTGCGCTGGCGGCGGTAGTCGGGGGCGGTCTTGGTGTAGGTGGACACGGTGGACGGCGCGGGCGCGGTGAGCGCGTGGGTCATCGCGTCGAGCCGGGCGACGGCGTCGTCGTATGCCTCGTCGACCCGCTCGTCGGTGCCGTTCCAGTTGACGGCGTTGGCGATCAGCGTGATGGCGCCCTCGTGGTGGTCGACGGCGGCCAGGTCGGTGGCCAGCATCATCACCATCTCGGGGATCTGCAGGTCGTCCGTCGCGTGGCTGGGCAGCCGCTCGAGCCTGCGGATGATGTCGTAACCGAGGAAGCCGACCATGCCGCCGGTGAGCGGGGGCAGGCCGGGCAGCCGTTCGGTGCGCAGCAGTTCCAGGGTCTGACCGAGCGCGGCGATCGGGTCGCCGCCCGACGGCGCGCCTGCCGGGACGTTGCCGAGCCAGCCGGCCTGCCCGTCGACCACGGTCAGCGCGGCGGGGCTGCCTGCGCCGATGAACGACCAGCGCGACCAGGAGCGGCCGTTCTCCGCGGACTCCAGCAGGAAGGTGCCGGGCCGGTCGCCCGCGAGTTTGCGGTACGCGGACAGCGGGGTTTCGGAGTCCGCCAGCACCTTTCGCGTCACCGGGACCACGCGATGGTCGGCCGCGAGGGCACGGAACTGCGCCCTGGTGGTGGTGTGTTCGTCCGCATCGGCGACGGCGACTGCGGGCTGGACGGTGGTTGACTCGCCGGACATGCCGTCCATCATCGCAGGCGGAGCGACTGGGGACAGGTGGTGGCCCCGCCTACAATGCGGACCGGTCCATCGGTCGGGGCAGCGGCTCGAGTGCGCCCGCTTCGCGCAGTCGTCGGTATGCCCGGACCACGTCGCCGACCTCCCCCGGTGCCGCGATGCGCATCAGCACTCCCCCGGTCGAGCTCTCGCGCACCGCCTGCACGTCGTCCGGCAGCAGAGCCGCGCGGCCTGCGGAGAGGTAGCCGAGACGTCCGACGACCGGATCTCCGATCGCGAAACCCGAGTCCTCCAGCGCGTCGAGCACGTCGTCGTCGGTCACATCGCCGAAGTCCGGCTCCCACGCCCGCGCGACGGCCGCGAGAAGGTCGGTCTCGGGCACCGGGGCCTCGGCAGGCGCATCGACCGCGATCACGATCGACTGCAGCAGGAACTCCGGGGCGCCGCCCGCCAGTGCGCTGACCTCCACCTCCCAGCGCGAGTCGCCCGCGGTGGCAAGCCGCAGTCCGGTGCCGATGACGTCCGACCAATCGTCGGCCGATTGTGCCGCGCGCAGGGCCGCCAGCAGCGAATCCCGGTTCGCCGGGAGGTCGGTCTCGGGGCCGGACCCATGAATGTGCCGCCAGTTCCACGGCGCGCCCGGCCCACACGGTGGACCTGCCGCAGGGAGCATCAGCGCGAGCTGGTCCAGAGTTGTCATCCAACGTGCGGCGAGCGCATCGACCGACTCGGGCCGAGGACCCCAGAAGCCCCGCACCACCCTCCGCATCCGCTCCCCCATGTCCCTGTCGTCCGCCGCACGCAGGCTAGCCCCGAGGCGCCGGGCAGCGCACGTTGTAGCCTCACCCGAATGCAGACCGGACAGCAGGCCCCCGACTTCTCGCTCCCCGATCAGGACGGCACCGTCCGGACCCTGAGCGAACTGGTCGCGGGCGGCCCCCTCGTGCTCTTCTTCTACCCCGCCGCCTCCACCCCCGTGTGCACGGCCGAGGCCTGCCACTTCCGCGATCTGGCGGGTGAGTTCGCCGCGGTCGGCGCGACGCGGGCCGGGATCAGCACCGACACCGTCGACAAGCAGGCCTCGTTCGCGGCGGCGCAGTCCTTCGACTATCCGTTGCTCGCCGACGTCGGCGGCGTGGTCGCCGAGCAGTTCGGCGTGCGCCGCGGGCTGCTCGCGAAGCTGTCGCCGGTCAAGCGCACCACCTTCGTCATCGACACGGACCGGACGGTGCTCAAGGTGATCGCGAGCGAGCTGCGCGCGAACACCCACGGCGACCAGGCCCTGGAGTTCCTGCGCAGCCGCAACACCGCGCTGGAGAGCTGAGCCCGCCTAGGCGACCTGGATGGAGCGCTTGGCCAGGCCCATCCAGAACCCGTCGATCACCTGCGAGGGCACCTGCTCGGGGTCGCTGGACGCACCGAGCGTGACGAACAGCGGGGCGAAGTGCTCGATGGTCGGGTGCGCGTAGGGCATCCCGGGCGCCTTCGCGCGGAAGTCGATCAGCGCGTCCACATCGGCGGCCGCGAAGCGCTCCCCTGCCCAGGCGTCGAACTCGGCGGACCAGCCGGGCGCCTGCGCGGTGGGCGACGGATCGCGCAGGAACGGCAGTCCGTGGGTGGTGAATCCGGATCCGACGATGAGCACGCCCTCTTCGCGCAGCGGACGCAGTCGTTCGCCCAGGTGCATCAGCCGCTCCGGGTCAAGGGTTGGCAGCGAGATCTGCAGCACCGGGACATCGGCATCCGGGTACATGACACTGAGCGGCACGTAGGCGCCGTGGTCGAGACCGCGGCCCTCCCGGTGCGCGACCGGCTCGTTGTCCGGCATCAGCGCGGCGACCTGCCGGGCGAGGTCGGGGGCGCCGGGCGAGCGGTAGGTCGCCTCGTAGTACTTCCGGGGGAACCCACCGAAGTCGTAGGTCAGCGGGGTCCCGGTGGCGGTGGACCCGATGGTGAGCGGAGCCGACTCCCAGTGCGCCGAGACCACCAGGATCGCGGTCGGGCGCGGGAGCCGGCCCGACCAGGCCCCGAGCTGGGAGACCCACAGCTCGTCGTCGACCAGCGGAGGCGCGCCGTGGCTGAGGTAGAGCGCTGGCATAGCGTGATCGCTCATAACGACTCCTAATATTGAAGCTTCAAGTATCTTGAGGAGTCAACGTAGCAGCACGACGAATACCGATGGAGGTCGCGATGACGCGGTGGTTGAGCGCGGAGCAGCAGCAGGCCTGGCGTGAGCTGGTCAACGTGATGACCCGCATGCCCGCGGCGCTGGACACCCAGCTGCAGCGCGACTCCGGGCTGACGCACTTCGAGTACTTCGTGCTCTCGGCGCTCTCCGAGGAACCGAACCGACGACTGCAGCTGAGCGCGCTGGCGAATGCGGCGAACGCCTCACTCTCCCGGCTCTCGCACGTGGTGACCAAGCTGGAGAAGGTCGGCTGGGTGCGTCGCGAGAGCATAATCGGCGCCCGCGGATCGCTGGCCGTACTCACCGACACCGGCCTTCAGAAGGTCGTCGAGGCGGCGCCCGGCCACGCCGAGACGGTGCAGGCGCTGCTTTTCGACGGACTGGACGAGCGGCAGGTGCGCGAGCTCCTCACCCTCGGCACGGCGATGGTCGCGCAGCTCGACCGCGGCCTCGCCGCGGGCAACGGCCAGGCCTGAGAGCGGGGTCAACCCAGCGGGACCCCACCGACGCCCCAGTTCTCCCGCGGCACGTCGGTGAGGGTGACCCACACCTGGGCGGGGTTCTTTCCAGTGGCCTCGGCGTATGCCTTGGTGACGGCCTCGATGGTCGCCTTCTTCTGTTCGGTGGTGAGTCCGGGCGTCTGGCTGATCTGGATCAGTGGCATAGGAAGAACTGTGCCACAGGCTTATTCAGCCATCTATTCGACTCCACGCCGCCAGAAGGCTTTGGTTCACCCTTCTCGCGTCTGCGTGTTCTTTCCAGTCGCGCCGCCGTTGCGAGCTTCGATCGCCTCGACGGACCTCCTGAACGGCTTTCCCAGTACGCGGGTACCAAAGACTCCGAGCACGCCCGCGAGAAGCCGTCCCCTGAGGTTCTTGCCGTCGCGGACAATGACCGCATCCACCTCGGTCTCACCTGTGGGCTGCTGCGTGATCGTGTAGGTGTGGCCCGAGGCACCACCCCACAGGTTGGAGTCCGTTGTCGTCATCACGACGTGATGGGGGTCGGTCCAGTCGTAGTGCAGCGTTTCCCAGATGCCGTTCGAGCCCTCCGTGACGTCGGCGTCATGGGGGCCTTCATGATGCACCTTGAGGTAGCTGTCTGCGCTGTTGCCGAAGATTTCCTCGCGACCCGGCCCGAAGTCGGTGAGGCCGGCGAGGACCTGCTCGGGCGTCGCGGCGGTCGTCTGGTGGAGATGGATCGTGGTCATGGCACCTTCCTTGACACTGGGATGATCCGCTCCGGTCCTGAAGG
The DNA here is from genome assembly GCF_001984015.1 of Rhodococcus sp. MTM3W5.2. NCBI lineage: Bacteria > Bacillati > Actinomycetota > Actinomycetes > Mycobacteriales > Nocardiaceae > Rhodococcus > Rhodococcus sp. MTM3W5.2. The sequence continues at coordinate 3,178,299 of NZ_CP019572.1, forward strand.
CCGGGGAGGTGACATCTCCAGCACACCACGCGTCGTGGTGGGCGTCCAGGGTCAGCCCATCTCGGCGTGCTGGTAGCACCACCGCCATGCCTCGCCGGGCTCATGCGATCGCATGACGGGGTGTCCGGTCTGCTCGAAATGCGCGGTCGCGTGCCGGTGAGGGCTCGAGTCGCAGCACCCGACGTGCCCGCAGGTGAGGCACATCCGCAGGTGCGCCCAGTTCTGTTCGCCGAGCGCCGTGCATTCCTCGCAGAGGCCGGGTGTGCGCGGCTCTGGGTCCGGCCCTGTGGCCGCCGCGAGTTCGTCGCAGGACTCGGCTGCGGCCGGATCCGGGGATCCGACACGAATGTGGTCGGCCGCGCGTCGGAGAACTCTCTTCATCACCTCTCATCCTGCATGCTGCAGGGTGGGATATCTACACATCCGACCGCTGGGACGGAGACCGCCGTGAACGTGGCCCTGCTCGCCGTCGCGGTGGCGGCGCTGCTCACCGCCGCCCTCGCGCGCCGCTTGAACTGGTCGGCACCGCTGCTGCTGGTCCCGGTCGGACTGGCCGGGTCGCAGATCCCCGGACTTCCCGACACCGCGCTCGACCCCGATCTCGTGATGTTCGCGGTGCTACCGCCGCTGCTCTACTCGGCCGCACTCGACAGTTCCTCGCTGGCGTTGCGCCGCAACGCGCGTGCAATCGGGCTCCTCGCGGTCGGGTTGCCGCTGGCCACCACCGCCGCCGTCGGGATCGTCGCGTACCTCACCATTCCCGAGTTTCCCCTCGCCGCCGCGCTGGTACTCGGGGCGGTCGTGGCTCCGCCGGACGCGGTGTCCGCCAGCGCGATCGGACGACGCCTCGGCCTGCCCCGACGGATCATGACACTGCTCGGCGGCGAGAGCCTGCTCAACGACGCGACGGCGCTCACCGCCTACCGTGTCGCGCTCGCCGCGGCGGTCGGAACCGGTGTGACCCTGCTGGAGGGAGTGCGCACCTTCCTCGGTGCCGCGGTCGGCGGCACGCTGATCGGCCTCGGGTGGGGATCGTCGTCGCCGTGATCCGTTCGAGGCTCACGGACCCGGTGATGGAGAGTGCCATCGGGCTCGTGGTTCCCTTCGTCGCCTACCTGGCGGCCGAGGAAGTGCACAGTTCCGGGGTCATCGCGGTCGTTGTCGCCGGCCTGTACCTGGGCCAGCGGTCGACCCGCGCCGGATACGCGACCCGTCTGCAGGACACCGCGGTGTGGAAGGCAGTCGATGTCGTCCTCGAATCGTTCGTCTTCCTGCTGATCGGGCTGCAACTGCCGAGCGTTGTCCAGGGGCTCCACGGTCGCAGTGTGGCCGAAGTCATCGGAGCGTCCATTGCAGTGCTGGTCACCGTGATCGCCGTCCGGCTGCTGTGGGTCTACCCCGCGACCTACCTCCCCCGTCTGCTGTCGGCGCGGATCCGCGAGCGGGAGCCGGCGCCGCCTCCCCGCGGGGTGTTCGTGGTCGCGTGGTCCGGCATGCGCGGTGTGGTCTCTCTGGCCGCGGCCTTCGCGATTCCACTCACCGTCAATTCGGGCGCCCCCTTCCCCGGGCGCGACATGATCCTGTTCATCACCTTCGCTGTGGTGGTCGGCACCCTCCTCCTGCACGGGCTGACCCTGCCGTGGCTGATCACCAGACTGGGGGTCGACAACGAGGAAGAGCGCCGTAAGGACGCGCTGGCGCTGGCCGCTGCGCAGGACAAGGCCGCACGGGCCGCGACGGAGCTGCTCGACAGCCTCGTCGCAAACGCCGACGGGGACCCCGCCGCCGTCCGTGAGCGGGCCGCAGAGATCCTGCGTACGTGGAGCGAGCACCGCGCCCACGCGGCATGGGAGCGGCTCGGGCGCAGTGAAGCCGAGTTGGGCGAGAGCCCGTCCGCCGCATTCCGCGCACTGCGCCTGCAGATGCTGGATACAGAGCGAGTCGTCTTCGTCACTGAGCGTGACAACGGACGAATTGACGACGAGGTATTACGACAGGTGCTGCGCGAACTCGACCTCGAGGAGGCAACCCTGAACCGGGAGTAGGACCGGGCTTTCCCGGCTGAAAACGCTGTCGGCGACGGAACCCCAACGCCAGCAGCCTCGGGTCGGGTGGCGCGGGCTGCGATTGGCGCTCTCGGGAAAACAAGGAGCCGCCAACCGCAGGCCCAGGGCGGCATACTGGAAGGCGGTGTGGCGAACGGCAGCCGCGAATGGGAGACCGATGGTACAGCCGGCAATTCTCAGCGTCGATGACGATCCGAGCGTGTCCCGCGCCATCGTGAGGGACCTACGCCGCAACTACGGCGAGAAGTACCGGATCATCCGAGCGCAGTCCGGCGAGGAGGCACTCGCCGCGCTCAAGGAGATGAAGCTGCGGGGCGACCCGGTCGCGGTCCTGCTCGCCGACTACCGGATGCCGAGTATGAGCGGCATCGAGTTCCTCGAACAGGGCATGGACCTGTATCCCGCGGCGAAGCGTGTGCTGCTCACCGCCTATGCCGACACCGATGCCGCGATCGACGCGATCAACGTCGTCGATCTCGATCACTACCTGCTCAAGCCGTGGGATCCGCCAGAGGAGAAGCTGTACCCGGTGCTCGACGCCCTGCTCGACGCCTGGGTGACCTCCGATCGCAAGCCGGTGACCGAGACCAAGGTGGTCGGGCACCGGTGGTCGGCGCGGTCCTCGGAGGTACGGGAGTTCCTGGCGCGCAACCAGCTTCCCTACCGGTGGTACATGTCCGACGAACCGGAGGGTCAGCGTCTGCTCGAGGCCGCGGGGGCTGACGGCATGTGTCTGCCCGTGGTGATCACATGCGACGGGCATGCCCTGGTGGAGCCGAGCGACTCGGAGCTGGCGCATCACGTCGGTCTGGCCACCACCCCCGCGTCGGACTTCTACGACCTCGTCGTCATCGGCGGCGGACCGGCCGGGCTCGGCGCGGCCGTGTACGGGGCATCCGAGGGTCTGCGCACCGTCCTGATCGAACGCACAGCCACCGGTGGGCAGGCCGGGCAGAGTTCCCGGATCGAGAACTACCTGGGATTCCCGGATGGCTTGTCCGGAGCTCAACTGGCCGACCGGGCCCGCAGGCAGGCCGCCAAGTTCGGCGCCGAGGTGATCACCACTCGGGACGTCGTGGCGTTGGAGGTGAACGGGTCCGCGCGCACGGTCCGCTTCGCCGACGGCGCGTCGCTCGACGCGCACACCGTGATCCTGGCGACAGGGGTCTCCTACCGGCAGCTGTCGGTCCCCGGACTGGGCGAGTTCACCGGCCGCGGGGTGTATTACGGATCCGCGGTGACGGAGGCCGCGCGGTGCAGCGACCAGGACGTGTACATCGTCGGCGGCGCGAACTCGGCTGGTCAGGCCGCGGTCTATCTCGCCAGGGGTGCGCGCTCGGTGACGATCGTGGTGCGGGCCCGATCGCTGGACGACTCCATGTCGCACTACCTGATCCAGCAGATCAGACAGAACCCGAGGATCGTGGTCCGGGCGTGCGCGGAGGTGGTTGGTGTCGAGGGTGACGACCATCTGGAGCGGATCACGTTGCGCGACAACACCACGGGCCGCACCGAGACCGTCGACGCGCACTGGCTCTTCCTGTTCATCGGCGCGGCGCCGCGCACCGACTGGCTCGACGGCGTGGTGGTGCGCGACGACCACGGGTACGTCCTCTCCGGTCCGGACCTGGTCGTCGATGGCAAACGGCCGCGCGGTTGGGAACTCGACCGCATGCCCCAGCACTTGGAGACCAGCGTGCCCGGCGTCTTCGCGGCAGGGGACGTGCGCTCGGACTCCGCGAAACGGGTCGCGTCCGCGGTGGGAGAGGGAGCAATGGCAGTGATGCTCGTGCACCGATACCTGGCCAAGCCGTGACCTCCGAACGAGCGTTCACGGCGGAGGAATTGCGGACGCTGTTCCTGTTCGAGAAGCTCGACGACGAGCAGCTCGGGCAGCTGAGCCGCGCCGGGCGACTCGAGGTGCTCGAGCCGGGCCCGGTGTACCGCGAGGGCGACCCGGCCACCTGCTTCTACGTACTCATCGAGGGCGCGGTGGTGCTCACGAAACTCTCGGGCGGTCACGAGGTGGAGATGGTGCGCACCTCTCATCGCGGCTCGTATTCGGGCGCGTGGACCGCCTACATGGGCGACCGGGTACCGCAGCTCTACAGCGCATCAATGGCCGTACCCGAGCGTTCCACCTTCTTCGTCCTGGACGCCGGCGACTTCGCCCGGTTCATGGAGGAATGGTTTCCGATGGCCCTGCATCTACTGGAGGGGCTGTTCTTCGGCAACCAGAACTCCCGCGAGATCCTCGACCAACGGGAGCGGCTACTCGCACTCGGATCCCTGTCCGCCGGACTCACGCACGAGCTCAACAACCCCGCCGCGGCCGCCGTCCGGGCCACGGACTCGCTGCGGGACCGGGTCGCCGGCATGCGGCACAAACTGGGAATGATCGCCTCGGGGGCCTACGAACCCGCCACCCTCCATGCACTCATCGAGATCCAGGAGGAGGCCGTGAGACTGGTCGCCAAGGCTCCCACGCTGAGCCCGATGGAGGAATCGGACCGCGAAGAGGCATTGAGCGAGTGGCTCGAGGAGCACGGCATCGCCGGCGGGTGGAACCTCGCGCCGAACTTCGTGCAAGCCGGCCTCGACGTCGCCTGGCTGGAGCGGGTCGCGGCCGCGACCTCGCCGTCCATCCTCGGGGGCGCCGTCGCCTGGCTGAACTACACGATCGAGACCGAGCTGTTGATGAACGAGATCTCGGACTCCACCACGAGGATCTCCTCGCTCGTCGGCGCCGCCAAGCAGTACTCGCAAATGGACCGCGCCCCGTTCCAGGTCTCGGACGTGCACGAACTGCTCGACAGCACACTGGTCATGCTCAGCCGAAAGATCGGCCGCGACATCGACGTGGTCAAGGAGTACGACCGCACCCTCCCCCGCATTCCCGTGCATGCTGCCGAACTCAATCAGGTCTGGACCAACCTCATCGACAACGCGGTGGACGCCATGGGTGGCCGCGGCACCCTCGCCATCCGCACCTACCGGGACGGCGACTGCCTGGCCGTGGCCATCGGGGACACCGGACCGGGCATCCCCGACGAGGCCCGCGACCGCATCTTCGAGCCGTTCTTCACCACGAAACCGGTTGGGGAAGGCACCGGGCTCGGACTCGACATCTCGTGGCGGATCGTCGACAAACACCGGGGCGACATCCGTGTGGAATCGAGGCCAGGACACACCGAATTCGTCGTCCGCATTCCGCTGGCCGGACCGGAGGGAGAACGCGATGAGCAAGAACATCGTTCGGTTGATGGAGGAGAACCTCCTGGCGGTGTTCAACGAGCGTGACCCGCAACGGCGCCTCACGGTGGTACGCCGAAACTATGCCCCCGACGTGCGCTGGTCGGACCCCGAGGAGACGGTCGTCGGCCAAGATCGACTCCACGAGAAGGCGCAGGAACTGCTCGAGGGTCCTTTGTCGGGCTTGACGTTCACGCAAGCCGGCCCGGTCTACCAGACCGCCAACCTGGGCCTCCTGGCCTTTCACATCGTCCCGCTTGATCGAGCGGGCGCCGGATCGAGTGCGCCACTGATCTCGGGGTACGACGTCGCCATTGTCGAGGACGACGTGATCGCGCAACTGTTCACTGTGATAGCCAACGCACCCCACTGAGCAGACACTGGGAAACGCCGCCGCTGGGGCCACTCGCACCAGATCAGGAGATCGTGAACAGTGGCCCGGTGACGGTCAGTCCGAGATCACCAGTGTGGGCAAAGAAGGCGAACAGCATCAGTGCCGCACCGGCCAACGCGATGTCCTTGTTGAACTGGATCAACTCCATCTGCCGGGCCTGATAGTCGGATTCGGACCAGAAGTTGTGCATGATGGCCGCGGTCGGAACGAGGAAGGCCACCAGCAGGAGCGAGCCGAGATCGGCCCACACGCCGAGGAGCACGCTCAGCGCGCCCACGACCAAGAGCACACCGGAGAGCAGGACGGAGAGCTGCGGCATGGGCACGCCCTTGCCCGCGGCGTACTGCGCCATGGCCTTGGACTGGGTCAGGTGGCCAAGAGCCGATGAGAGGAACAACGCGGAGAAGAGAATTCGGCCGATGAGAACGACGATGTCCATCGTCTACCTCCAGGTGTTTGTGAGGCGGGTCAGTAGTGCGCCGGCGGCGGTTTCAGCCTGCCGACCTCAGCTCACCGACTCGGCGAGGGTGTCGCGTACCTGAGGGATCACCTTGGTGACGCAATACTCGATGTTGGTCGGGCGGTGCGGACCTCCCATCGGATTCGGTAGGCGTACACAGGGGGCGCGCATCGCAGCGCACGCCTCACACAGTCGTGATGAATCCGCCATCGATCGTCATGTCGGCTCCGGTGATGTTCGCGGCCCGGTCGGAGGCCAGGAACAGGGCCAGGTCGGCGACCTCGTCAGATGTGGTGAACCGCCCGGTCGGTGTGTCCGACACGGCGCCGTCCACGACCTCCTGCGGGCTGGCACCGCTGGCCTTGCCGATCACCTCGGCGACACCGCCTTCGCCGAGCCACAGGTCCGTCAGCACCGGGCCCGGGCTGATCGAGTTCGCGCGAATGCCCTTGGGGCCGAACTCCTTGGACAGGGCCTTGGTGAGGTTGGTGACCGCGGCCTTGACTGCGCAGTAGTCGACGATGCCGGGGTCGGGATAGAACGCGTTGACCGAGCCGATCGTGACGATCGCACCGCCACCGCGCCGGATCATCTCCGGGATCGCCGCCCTGGTGGTGCGCACCGCCGCCATCACCCGAGCGACCACGAGGCATCCCAGTCGTCGTCGGTGACCGTGACGAACCCTCCCGGACGCGGGGTGACCGCACCCGCATTGTTGACCAGGATGTCGACACCACCGAGCCGGGCAGCGGCCGCGACCAGGGCGATCGGGCCGTCACTGGTGGTCAGGTCCGCGGCCACGAACGTCGCCCGTCCGTCGGACTCGAGTTCCTCGAGGCGTGGGCTGCGGGTGCGCGATCCCGCGACGACATGTGCCCCCGCATCGGTGAGGCGCTCGGTGATCGCGAGGCCGATGCCCTTGCTCGCGCCGGTGACCACCGCGATCTTCCCATCGAGATGCAGATCCATCGCCAACCCTCTCAAGGGGTGAAACGGATACCCAGACAATGAACGCGCCGTGGTCGCAGCCTGCTATTCGCCGGTCGCCTGAGCGTTCGACTCGTCCGCCATGTATTGCGCGTACCAGTCCGGCCAGTCCGTGTCGTATCGCCCGAGTTGTTCCTCGTACTTGCCGTGTGCGGCGGCCGCACGGCGCATCGCCCCGGCCAGCGCGGCGGCGGAGGCGTAGGCGACCGGCCCCGGCGTGACGCGATCCGGCGCGCGGGTGGTGACCTCCTGCACGAACCAGCTGTTGCCATCGGGGTCGGCGAAAGACAGCCACGACCCGTAGCTCTGGCGGTTCGGGTCCGGGCCGGCGACCCGTGCTGTCGCCCCGGCGTGATGGAACACCCCGTCTGCGTCGTGGAAGACATCGCTGACCGGCGCGCCGCGGCTCGCCAGCTCAGTCCTCGCCGCCTCGATGTCGGTGACCACGAGGTGTGGGCCGTCCGCCGAACCGGGGGCGGCCGAGGTGACTCCGATGCCGAAGATGATCGAACATGGCGAGCCCGGCGGTGTCAGCTGCACCACCCGGAAGTCCGGACCCGTGGCGACGTCCGCATCCTCCCGCCACCCGAGTGCCTGGTAAAAGTCCTTGGCCCGGTCCACGTCGGAGACCGGCAACACCACAATCTCCAGCTTCGTGTCCACGGACTCGACTCCTCCCGTTGATGCCGGTCACCTGCGTCGATGTCACTGAGGTGGGCGCCCTATCCACACTTCCACCACGAATCATCGAAAGTCCATATCCCGTAGCTATGCAAAGGAGATGGCGGCCGACCCGTGCGCACGGACGGTCCGGGAACGCCAACGCGCTGGGCGGATGCGCACTACGCTCGAACCGTCGCCGCCGTTGTCCGGCGGGCCCCGCATGACAGGACGCGCCGCATGGCTGTTCTGCTCGAGACCGAATACCCACCGAAGCGTGACCACGCGGAGGCGGTCCCCGCGGCGCCCGGATTCCGGAGACATCCACAATCCCTGCCGCGCAACATGTTTCCGTGCGCATGCTCGATTCGAGTTCGTCATCCGAGAGGAGACATTTCGCCATGGCCAGCATCCGGTCCGTCCAGGTAGACCATCCCGACGCCGAACTGCGCCTCACCACCCGCGAGATACCGGACCCCGGTCCAGGTCAGGTGCGGGTCACCGTCGAGGCCTGCGGCATCTGCCACTCCGACGACGCGTTCGTCACCAATGCCCTTCCCGGCGTGACGTTCCCAGTGACGCCCGGCCACGAGATCGCCGGCCGCATCGACGCGGTCGGCGACGCCGTCGCCCGCTGGCGTCCAGGAGATCGGGTGGCCGTCGGCTGGTTCTGCGGCGCGTGCCTGTACTGCGACCCCTGCCGCGACGGGGACTTCATGCACTGCGAGAACCTTCAAGTGCCCGGCTGGCACTACCCGGGTGGCTACGCCGATGCCGTGGTCGTGCCCGCCACCGCCATCGCCCGCATCCCCGACGAGTTCACCGCCGCGGACGCCGGCCCCATGGCATGCGCCGGCGTGACCACGTACAACTCGCTGCGCCGAAGCCCGGCCCGCCCAGGTGACCTGGTCGCGATCCTCGGCCTCGGTGGCCTCGGGCACCTCGGCGTCCAGTTCGCGGCGAAGATGGGATTCGACACCGTCGCGATCGCGCGCGGCCCGGACAAGGAACCGCTCGCCACCCAGTTGGGTGCGCGGCACTACATCGACTCCACCACACAGGACGTCGCCGCCGAACTACGCCGCCTTGGCGGCGCCCGGGTCGTCCAGGCCACCGCCGCGAACTCCGCGGCAATGGCCGCCACCATCGACGGGCTCTCGGCGGACGGCGAACTGATCGTCATCGGCGCCGTCCCGGATCCGATCCCGGTCAGCCCGTTCCAATTGATCTTCCAGTCCCGTTCGGTGCACGGGCACCCGGCCGGCACCGCGCGCGACGTCGAACGGACGCTGGACTTCGCGGCCCTCACCGGCATCCGCCCCATGATCGAAGAGGTACCGCTGACCGACGCTCCAGACGCGTACCGGCACGCCCTCAGCGGCAAGGCTCGATTCCGTGTGGTCCTGACCACCGGACTCTGACCGACGACGACATCCTCAGTCATCTGACTGAGGCGCGACCCGCTGGCACGGGCCTACATTTCTGTCAGTGCCCAACCGGGGCGGACGGAAGGTTGATCATGAGCACAGCAGGAAAATCGGTTGTTCTCGTTCACGGTGGATTCGTCGACGGCGCGGGATGGAAGGGGGTGTACGACCTCCTCAAACGCGACGGATTCGACGTCGCCATCGTTCAGAACCCGACCGTCTCCCTGGCGGGTGACGACGCCGCCACGCGGCAGATTCTCGACGAGCAGGACGGGCCCGTCATCCTCGTCGGCCACTCGTACGGCGGTGCGGTGATCAGCGAGGCAGGCACGCACGAGAAGGTAGCGGCGCTGGTCTACATCACCGCGTTCGTCCCGGACGCGGGTGAATCGGTGAACGCCCTCATCGGCGGATTCCCGACGGACGGACCGCAGCCGCCCATCCTTCCTCCCAAGGACGGGTTCCTCTTCCTCGACAAGAGCAAGTTCCACGAGGCGTTCGCCGGTGACGTGTCCGCCGACGAGGCCGGGTTCATGGCCGACTCGCAGGTGCCATGGGGCCTGGACGCGCTCGGCGGCGCGGTCACCACGCCTGCGTGGCGATCCAAGCCCAGCTGGTATCTCGTCGCGAGCGATGACCGAATGATCCCCCGGTCGCCCAGCGCTCGATGGCCCAGCGGGGTGGTGCCGAGGTCACCGAGGTTCCCGGCAGCCACGCGATCTACGTCGCCCGCCCGGAGGCCGTCGTGCAGCTGATCAAGGAAGCCGCACAGAACATCTGACGAGACAGGGTCCGGGCGGAGGCCAGGCCGCCGCCCGGACCCGCGGCGTTTTTCTCAACAGCACTACGTCGATTGACGTACCCCGAACGACACCGTGAACGCTATCCTCGCAAATCAGGTGGGTCGCACGACCCGACGAGGAGTCAGATGAGCGGACCGCTCGCGCTGGGTGTCCACGTGGTCGACGTGCTGGGTGTGCAGCAGCGCTACCACGTTTACGGCTCCGGCCCCGTCTGCCTCGTACACCCCGGTGGACCGGGACTCGGCTGGGACTATCTGAGGACTCCCCTGCTCGAGGCGTATTGCACCGTCGTCTACGTCGAGCCGATCGGCACGGGAGAATCCGGGCGGCTATCTGCACCGGACCTGTACACCCTGCACCGATACGCCGAGCACTTGCGCGCGATCGTCGAGGTGCTCGACACCGACCAGGCCGTCCTGCTCGGCCACGCGCACGGGGGCTCGGTCGTCCAGCAGTTCATGATCGACTACCCGGGCGCCGTCGCGGCCGCCGTTCTCGTCTCGTCCTCGCCGGTGGGGTCCGACGAGCTGCTACGGGAGGGCGCGGACAACCTCGCCCGATTCGCGGAGATCCACTCCGTGCACAGCGAAGCGCAGGATGTCACCGCCGCTTACCTCGACATTCTCACCGCCACCAGCGACGACGGATTGACTCGGGCGGTTCGCCGGCTGTTTCCCGCTTACTTCCGCGACTACTGGGATCCACGGCTGAATCCGGCACTCTTCCAACTCCGCTCGTCGATCCGCACCTGGTCGGAGCCTGCTCGTCGCGGCGGGTTCGTCCGCGTCGACTTCCGGCGGACCCTGTCGCAGCAACGCACCCCTGCGCTGATCATCGCGGGCAGATGGGACCCGATCGTGAGCGCCAGGTGGTCACGGATGATCCAGGCCAGCATGTCCGACGCGGAACTCGTGGAACTCGACAGCAGCGCGCACATGCCCCACCTCGAGCAGCCCGAGGAGTTCGCACGCGCCGTCACCGATTTCGTCGCACGAACGGCCCGACGATGATGTCCCCTACCTCCGATGGCCGTTCGCCCCTGTTCGGCCGCGAACACGAGATCGCCGCGCTGACGGCGTTCCTCACGAACGAGCACCCAGAGGCCGGGGCGATGACCCTGTTCGGCGAAGCCGGACTGGGCAAGTCGGCGCTGCTCGACGAAGCGGCCGGAATCGCGGCCGATCACCGGTACCGAGTGATCCGGGCAGCCGGTATCGAGGCGGAATCAGATATGGGATTCGCCGCCCTCACCACCATCATTCGAGCTGTCCGGCGCCGAGCCCGAAACCTCGATCCCCGCCACGCCGCGGCACTGGAAGCGGCTATGGGCGTGCCCCTTCCGGACCCGATCGGACTCCACGCACTCGGTGACGCGGTTCTCGCCGGCCTCGAGTCGGCGGCAGGGGCGGCGAAACTGCTCCTCCTGGTCGACGACCTCTCAGCCCTCGACCCGTCCAGCGCCGCCGTCCTCGGCTACGTCGCTCGCAGACTGGCCGACACCAATGCGCGGCTGATCGGTGCAAGCCGAACCGACGAAGCGCCCTTGTTCGACCAGCCGGGGATCGACACGCTGCGCGTTCATCCGCTCCCCCGCGCGACGGCCGAGACGCTTCTGGTCACCCGTTTCCCCCAGCTCCCCCGCCGAGTCCGGCAACGCGTTCTCGACCAGGCCGAGGGCAATCCATTGGCGCTGCTGGAACTGCCCGCTGCCATTCGCGACGACAATGGGCACGGGTTGTCCGGAGACGCACTTCCGCTCACTCCCCGACTGCAATCGGTGTTCGCGCGCCGACTCGACGCGTTGTCACCCACCGCACGCGAGATGCTCCTGCTCTGCGCCCTCGAACCCCACCTGTCCCCCGCGACCCTGCAACGCATTGCACACGTTGACGACGCCCTGATGGACCTGGCTCCCGCCGAAGCACTCGACCTCATCGAGATCGACGCCGGGTTCCTCTCGATCGGGTTTCGTCATCCCCTGATCCGCGCGGCAGTGGTCGGCTCCTCGACCGCGAGCGATCGCCGGCTCGCGCACCTCAAGCTCGCAGACGCGGCCGAACACGAGTCATCTGCGCAGGCATGGCATCTCGCACACGCGGCGATCGGACCCGACGAGCTTGTCGCGGCTCGCCTCGAACGCGCGTCCGGGATCAGCGCGCGACGTGGTGACGTGCACGGCGCTGTGGCGGCGATGATCCGCGCCGCAGACCTCTCCGAGGACCAGGCGAATCGAGGACGGCGGATGGCGGCCGCGGCCTACCTGTCGGCGAGCCTCCTCGGTGACCTCGACGATGTGCCGCGGATGCTGGTCTCGCAGCCGTCCAGTGACGAGCCGCTCGTCGCCGCCATCGCGGCGTCGTACCACCTGCTCTCGGCCGCCGGGCACATCGACATCGCGCATCGGCTCCTCGTCACGGCGATCGAGATGACCGACGAGGAGTTCACCGGCACGAACGGCACTCTCCTCGAGGCCTTTTACACGCTCATCCGCATCTGCCACTTCGGCGGCAAGGCGCATCTGTGGGACGACTTCGACGTACACCTCGCGAGGATGACCGACCCTCCGCTCGAGCTGCGCCTGCAGGCCCTGACCCTCCGCGATCCGGTCAGGACCGCTGCCGAGGCCGCCGGCACCTTGGACAACGCCATCGAGGGCCTGCCGAGATCGCATGACCCCCTCTACATCACCCGTGTCTGCCTGTCCGCCGGCTACACGGACCGCCTGCCGGCCTGCCGACCGGCGCTGACCCGCGTGGTCGACGCCGCCCGGGCTGGTGGAGCCCTCCCGCCCGCGCTGGACGCGGTCTTCCAGCTCGGGATCGACGCGTTCCTCACCGGGAGTTGGGACGAGGCCGACCTCTTCATCGAGGACGGCTTGCGATGGAGTCACCGCAACGGATTCCGGCTCCTCGACTCACCGGGGAATTGGATCCGTGCGTGCATCGCGGCCGCCCGCGGCGACTACGACACCGCCACGCAGCTCGCCGCGCGAATCCGGCGGTGGGCGACGCCGCGCGGTGCCCACGCCTTTGTCCGCTATGCCCTGCACGCCGACACCCTGTGCGCACTCAGCAACGGCGATTACGACCTCGCCTTCACCTACGCCTCTGCGATCGACAAACCGGGCGAACTCGCCAGGAACGTGCCGCACGCTCTGTGGAACGTGCTCGACCTCGTCGAGGCGGCCGCCCGCACTGGACGGCACACCGAGGCTCGCGCCCACGTCCGAGCCGCGGTGGATGCCCACATCGCCGACATCTCCCCGCGAATGACCCTCCTGGTCACCGCCGCCCAGGCCCTCGCACGTATCGGCGACCCGCTCGTCCACTATCGCGCCGCGCTCCAAACCGAGGACGCCGACATCTGGGCCTTCGAGACCGCCCGAGTCCGGCTCCTCTACGGTCGCGAACTCCACCGAACCGGACGAATCACGGAGTCCCGGAGCGAGATTCATAAAGCAATGAACCGATTCGCCGACATGCGAGCCGAGCCGTGGGTTGCCAAGGCCCGCCGTGAACTCGCCCGAACCGGACTCAGAGATCCACAGCAAGAGCGGCCCGAAGCCTCCGACACGCTGACCCCGCAGCAGACCGTCATCGCCGACCTCGCCGCGAGCGGACTGACCAACAAGGAGATCGGCGAGCAACTGCACCTGTCGCCGCGAACGGTCTCCACCCACCTCTACCAGATCTTTCCCAAGCTCAACATCACTACCCGCGCCGCGCTACGAGACGCGCTCAGCACCCGAAGTGGAAGTGAAACGAGCACTGGGGAGGAGAATCCGTAGCGCGACCAGGCCACCGCTGGCATAGTCCGCACCCACGACGTCCGATCCCTAGCGGCCCTAACCCCCTGGGTGTCCCGAGCCGATCTCACCGCGGGATACAGGCAACCACAACTCCGACCCACAGCGCGCAACACATCACCGCCGCGGAAACCACGGCAACCGCGCGGGGGCTCGCGCTGACATCGTCGCGCCTGCGCCGCGCCGTCACCAGGCTGACGACCACGACAACCAAGGCCGCGCAGGCCGAGACCGCGAAGGGCAACGCCGCGATGCCCCACTCACGGCCGGCCGCTCCGTGCACCACGACCACCGCCGTGACGGCGGTGGCGGTCAACGCGGTTCGGCGCCAGGCGAGGGCCGTTCGTTCTGCCTGCAGGCCAATGTCTCTCGGCGCTTGCGCACTCACGAGAACACAACCGCCGCGCCCGCCAACGCTGCAACGGCGAATGTCCCCACGGCGAGGACCCGGATGAGCCCGAAATCCGGCAGGGGCGCATCACGCCGCATCGCCTTCTGAACCTTCCGCCAGTGCGAGAACGCACCGCCAGCAAGGGCGATGGAGAGGCCGATGCAACTCAGGGCGAGGGCGATGCGCGCGCCCGGATTGTGGAACGCGACGGCGAGCTGATCGACGGCCACGCCGCCGGCGAGCAGCCCCAGCGACGTACGTATCCACGCCAGAAACGTCCGTTCGTTGGCAAGCGTGAATCGGTAGTCGGGTTCGCGTTCCTCGGTACCCAGTTCTTCCGGCGACACCGTGACCTCCTTCTCTCTACTCCCCCCCGCAAGCGCCTCTACCTGGACCTTCGCCAGGTCCAGGAACCTGTCCCTGCCGGTCCGCGGAGGCGGACAAGGGGGTTGACAATGACGTTTTCAACTCTGAGTATGTCATTTGCACTCGGAGCGTCCGAGTGAGTGGCATCACAGAAACACGGAGGAGGACCCATGACGGAACGCGTGGAATCGGTTCGCTCAGGCGCCCTGTTCGATCAGGTGGGCGAGGCATGGCGTCAGTTCGGGCGCACCATCGTCTTCGATGATCCGGATACCGATACGCCCCTGCTGCGGGCGGAAGGTCTTCGTTTCGCCACCCGGTACCTGGCGGCCGGCGCAGTCCTGAGCATGGAACTGGCCGATCCGGCCTATCCGGAGTTCGGCCGCTGGGCCGACACCACCTGCAGCTGGGGCATCGACAACCCCGACGTGATCTACACCCTCGCCGCGGTCAGCGGCGACCGCACCTACCGGATCCACGGCGACAGGGGAACTGCCCACTACTTCGATATCCAGGTCCACTCGCCGCACTTCTGCGAAGCACCCGATTACCGGATCAACTCCAATATCGACAGTCGCACCCTGACGGCAGGCAGCGACGGGGCGTTCGAGTTGCTCCTCGGTCCCGAGCGGCCGACCGGCTACACCGGAAACTGGCTGACGATCGACGCCGAGGCGGGCTCGCTGTGCGTTCGACAGGTCTTCAGTGATTGGGCGACCGAGCGCCCGGCCAACCTCGTGATCGAGTGCGTGGACGCCGTCTACCCGCCGCCCACCCCGCTGTCGGAGGCCGACGTCGCGGCGCGTGCCGAGCGGCTCGTTCGCTGGCTGGACAAGGCCGGATCCTATTGGGACAACATGTGCAAGCTGTCTCTCACAACTCCCGCCAACTCCCTGGAATTCACTCCGCTCAGCGATAGTGCGTGGGGTGGCTTCCAGAATCAGGCATATGGCATGGGCAATTTCCGGTGCGCCCCCGACGAAGCGGTGATTCTGGAGTTCACTCCTCCGCAGTGCCACTACTGGAGCTTCGGTACGGGGAACTGGTACTGGGAGACCGTCAACTGGTTCTCTCGCCAGTCCTCGCTCAATCATGCCCAGGCCCGCCTCGATGCGGACGGTGTCTTCCGCGCGGTGATTTCCCACCAGGATCCGGGCTTGCCGAACTGGCTGGACACCGGCGGGCACACCCACGGCACCATCAACGGCCGCCTGCTGCTGACCGACAGCGTCCCGAACCCGACCATGCGGCTCGTGCCACTCGAGGACGTCCGGAAGTACCTGCCCTCGGAAACGCCGACCGTGACCCCTGCCGAGCGCACCGAGCAGATTCGGCTCCGCCGCCGGTCCGCACATCTACGCAACAGCCACTAGTACCGACTGCCTCCGGAATCCCCCCAAACCGAAGACCTGCGCGAACCTACACGCCCCTGACAGATCGGGTTATCGGGTCCGCTCTACTGGATCGAGATCAACATGACTGAGACCACGACCAACAGACCTCCCCCACGGCCCGGTGACGATCCGCCGATCAGTCGGCAGCAGCGCTGGCGATATGGTGCGGCGCTCGCGCTCATCGTGCTGATATCTGAGCTCGCGCCGATGGAGATCACCTTGGTGTATCCGGCGATTCCACACATGACGCAGGATTTCCGCACCCTGCACCTCGGCTGGGTTCTGACGATGGTGAGTTTGGTCGCCGTGGTCAGCTTGCCGCTGGTCGGCAAACTCGCCGACACCTATGGCAAGAAGCGGGTGATGCTGAGCCTTGCCGTGCTCTTCTCCGTCGGATCCCTGATCTGCGCGACGGCGGATTCGTTCCCGATGCTGCTGGCAGGCCGTGCCCTCCAGGGCACCGCGGGCGGGATGGTCGCGGTGTCCTACGCGCTGGTCCGCGACACCTTCCCGCGTCGCTGGGTCCCGGTCGCACTCGGCACCGTGGCCGCCGGAATCGGCGTCAGCGCGCTCGCATCACCGTTCGTCGCCGGCTGGTTCATCGACAACCACGGCTGGCAATCGCTGTTCTGGTTCATGTTGGGCTACGCCGTACTGCTGATCCCGGTGGTGGCGGTACTCGTGCCCGAGTCTTCGCTGCGACTCCATCAGCGCCTGGACCTACTCGGCGTCGCACTGCTCGGATCGGGGGTCGGTCTGATCCTGGTCGGTGTCAGTCAGGGACCCAAATGGGGTTGGGTCAGCAGCGGGACGCTCGGGACACTGATCGGCGGAGCTGGACTGCTCATCGCCTTCGTCGTCTGGGAGCTACGCGTCACCGCACCCGCCATCGACCTCCGGCTGCTGGCCAGCGGTGCGCTGCGTTCCACACTGGTGGCCTACCTGTTCATCGGGTTCATGATCGCCGGGTACGGGCTGCTCATGCCGCAGATGCTGCAGACCCCGGCCCAGGTCGGGATCACGTACGGCGTGGGGCTGACGGCGACGGCGCTCGCATTGTGGACCTTTCCCACCGGTTTGCTCACCATGGTCTGCGGACCGCTCGGCGGCGCCGTCGCGCGCCGGAGGGGCGCCCGACTGACCCTCATCGGTGCCGTCTGCGCCATGATCACCGGCCTCGTCGCCGCCGCGGCGCTGGCCGAACATCGTTGGCAGATCATGGTGATCTCCGCGGTCTTCGGCATCGGGATGGGGCTGTACTACGCGTCCGGTCCGAACCTGGTGATGGATGCCGTGCCCGCCGAGCAGAGTGCGGTGGGCGCGGCCATGCTCGGGGTGGTCGGCCAGCTCGGCAATGCGGTCGCGGTAACGGTCCTCAGCGTCGTCATGGCACAGAACATCGCGAGCCAGAACCCCAAAACGGGACGAATCACCTACACGGACACGGCGTTCCAGCAATCCTTCATTCTCGCGGCGGTGGTCGGCCTCGCGGGCCTCGCTGTCGCGATAAAGATGCGACACGGCCGGGCTCCCGCCACAGGGGGTGCCGCAACGCGCTGAGCAGCGTCGAGCGAACCAGCCAACCGGCAAGTCGACACCACTCCTCGGACCGATCGCTATAGCTATCCTCGACTTCGAGAACGCCAATCTCGCCACAACCATGAGGACACACAAGGTGACTTCCGCAGACCAAGAGGCTGTGAACCCCATCGCGACCGCCGCCGTCGATCGGCTGTTCGACCGGCAGCGCGACGAATATCTCACGGAAGCGCAACGCCTCATCCGCGCTTGCAGCAGCCTCATCGCCGAAACCGGTCAGGTGGATCCCCTGTCGCCGCGATCCTCGAGCGCGCGGGCCTGGCAACCCGCGCGTTCTACCGGCTCTTCAACTCGAAGGAAGAGCTGATCATCGCCGTCTTGCAAGATGGCACCACCACGAAAACCAGCTACGTCATCGAACGTATGTCGTCGGCGAGCACACCGCTCGAACGAGTCGACGCATGGGTTCGAGCCGTCGTCGTCCCCTACACCCAGGACGTGTTGCAGGGGTATCGAGCAATCCTGCTCCACACGTACCGGTGGGAGACGATGTTTCCCACCGAACTCGCAGCGATGCGCGAGCAGCTCTTGCAGCCGCTGGTTCACGCAATCACCGACCTCCGCGGTGACAATGACCCGAAGAACGCTCAAACCGCAGCCGAGATCATTTTCGACGCATTCTTCGGCGTCGCATGCCGTGCAGAGGCACAACGGCGGCTGGTCGATCCGGACGAGGTCACTGCCCTCACCCGGATGGCCACACTCATCGCCACGTCATTCAGCGCCACGGAGTGAACGACTAGTCACCTCGGGGTAACCCTCGTCAGTTCGACCTGACGGCGGCGCGATCGCGACACACAACTCTTCAATGCCTGGCCGTATCTGCGACCAGGTCTCTTCGGCGACCGCTTTTGCATTGTCGAAGCCCAGAACTCCACCCACATCGAGAAGGAACCCATGAATTCGAACTGTTCCCGTGGGCGCCGCGGCGCCCACCGCGCAACGTGCCTCCGTGTAAGCGCAAGCGCCGCCGCAGCACTGGCGATCGGCCTGATGTCCACCGGCGCGGCCAACGCCGACACCTTCGTGCCGCTGCCCGACGGGCAGAAGGCCGGACCGGGAGCGGTCGTCTCCCGCACGGGCGAAAGCGCCCTGATCTCCCCGTCGCTGGCCGCCAATGGCGCAGGCCGCACCGCCTGGGTCTCGGGCACCGTCACCACCGACGTCACCGGGATCACCAAGGAAGGCGAAGCCGGACCGTTCAACGCCGCCGCGAACACCCCCGGCACCAACAACTCCTCGACGCACGGGGTCTCGCGGATCAGCACCGGCTACATCGTCGGATGCCAGGTCGACATCACCGGACTCGGCGGCTCTATCGGCGCCTCGATGGACCTGTCCGGACCGTCCATGTCGGGGTCGCTGACCGTCCCGGTCTCCGCCGGCCAGGTCAAGTTCGTCAACGTCGCAGGCAAGGACATCAAGAAGAACGGCAAGTACGCCGTCCAGTACCAGGACACCCAGCTCGAGATCCAGAACTGCGGCGGCTTCGCCCAGGCCCGCTCCTACACCGTGGTCGAGATCGTCGGCAACGACTACTCCAAGACCACCCTGTACGGCCAGCCCTTCAGCATCGGCTGACCCCAGTCCACACCCGAGCCTGAAACCTGAACCCTCAAAGGGGAATTCATGAACACCAGCAAGAACAGTCTGCGTCGCGGGCTCAAGATCGCGAGCGCAGGCAGCGCCGCCGCCATCGCCCTCGGATTCTTCTCCGCGGGCGCGGCCAACGCCGACACCCTCGTCCCGCTGCCCGACGGCTCGATCACCGAGACCCTCGTCGACGGCACCGTCGTCACCGTCACCCGCACCGGAGAATCCGCCAACATCTCCCCTCGATGGGCTCGACCCCGCTGCACCGCAACGTCTGGGTCTCCGGCAGCGCCAAGGTCGAGGTCTCCGGCGGCGGCGCCGGCACCATCCAGCCCGGCTACATCGTCGCCTGCCAGCTCACCCTCGGCGGCAAGGGCGGCACCGACGGCGGCATGAGCACCACGTGGGCCGACCCCGACGGCGCCGCCAAGCAGACCGCCAAGGGCGCCGGCAACCTGTCCATCGGACCCGGCCAGGCCGTCGACTACAAGATCCTCGACCTCGAACTCGCCGACGCCTTCGGCGCCGAGCAGCACCGCGCCGCCAACCCCTACAAGGGCAAGGGCAGCGTCACCTGGGCCGACTCCACCCTCGGCGTCAGCGGCTGCGCCGGCTACGCCCAGGCCCGCTCCTACGTCAAGGTCACCGTCAACACCGCCAGCGTGACCAGCAACGTCACCCTGTGGGGACAGCCCTTCAGCATCGGCTGACCCGATGAGTCGAGGCTGCCCATCGTCGCCAGCGGTGGGCAGCCTCGAACCGTGCGACCTCTACTGCGAATCGCGGAGAATGCGTTCGATGTCGTCGAGAACAGTGAGACCACCGAGCGGCCCGACACCGGTGATCCAGTAGGACATGTCGACCAGGTGCAGGCTGGGGAAGGCCGATAGGAGCAGGCTCGGAACTGTCGTGCGGTCGGCGGGGTTCGGCGTGGTGACGACCACGACATCGGCGCGGGCTTCAGCGACCCGCTCCGGCGACAGGTCGATCGATATCGACCCCTCCCAGTCCCGTTCCGGCGTCCGGAATCCTGCGCATTCCAAGGTGCTTCCCGCGAAGGAAGTGGGTCCATACAGCGTGAGGTTGCCGTCACGCGGACGAATGAGTTGCGCGGTCTTGCCCTCGGTTCCGAACTTTGTCGCGATCTCCTCGCACCGCTCCTGATAGCCATCGAGAAGCGCATCGGCCTCCTGAGACTTGTTCAGCGCCTTGGCAACCAGTCGTACGTTGTCCTGCCAGGGATCAGCCTGCGAGGCCATGTACACCGTCGGGGCAATGGCTGCGAAGCGGTCATAGAGTTCGGAGTGCCTAGTCTCGGTTCCGATGATCAGATCGGGGCGAAGCGCCGCGATCTCCTCCACATTCGGCTCGGGGACGGTTCCCACGGTCTCCACCGACGCGGCCTCGGTTCCGAGATAGGCGGGCACACCCGTCGCTTCGCTCAGGACCGTGGTGCCGATGGGGATGACCCCGAGTGCGACTGAGGTATCGAGATGGACCGGCTCGAGAACGACCACCCGCTGCGGGGACACCGGCACGTCAGTGGCACCGCGGGCATGTTCGACGAGGTGTACGGACTCCGTCGCGGCCTGCTCGGACACATTCGTCGCGTCGGTGCCGCCAGAACACGCGGTCGCCACCGCTACAGAAATGGTCGCAAGTATGAGGCCTGCCGCGACCCTGCCTCCGCGTGATCGACTGCCACTCAACGAAATACTCCCAACTTGTTCGAGAATCCCCTGGTGGACGAGGGTTGTGCCACCTGTGGTGACCGACTCCCGCCTCCCGGCTTCAAGATCGTATGCTTAGCCTAAGCTACTAACTTTGGAGGGTTCGTCGGCGTGCCGTCGCGCAGTGGAGACCGTGGACGTCTGTGTGGGACGACCGATGCGTCCGCACCCCCGTGTTGGCCCACGTCGGTGGTGCAGAACCCCCAGACGAGTCGCCGCAGCGGGGCCTGTGTGAACCAGTCGTCGCTCGCCGGTGAAGCGATGGTCGGTCGCGCCGGCCCGACGGACTGCTGGATTCTGATCGAGCATCCCGGACCGTGGCCCGCGTCAGCGCCGGACGGCGAACTGCCGCCGTCCTTGTCGCAGACACTGGACTCGGTTGTGGGTCGACTGCGTGTGCTGTTCATCCGCCGACCTCGATCCAGGCAGGTCGCCGACCCGCTGTGCGTGATCAGCTGGTCCGACGGGACGAAGCACTGGATGCGCGAGAAGCGCATCCAGAACTACCACGAACTGGACGGACTCGACTTCGATTCGATCGCGGCGGGTATCGAACCGGACTTCGGTGTCGCTCGCACCGAGGCGCTCGTCGCCGTCTGCACCCACGGGAAGAAGGACGCGTGTTGCGCCGAGCTGGGGCGGCCCGTACTGGCCGCGCTGACCTCGACCGCCGACGATGTGTGGGAGTGCACTCACGTCGGCGGTGACCGATTCGCTGCGAACCTTGTCATGTTTCCACATGGCCTGTACTTCAGTCGCCTCGGCGCCGACTCGGCCCGCCAGACGGTCGATGACTATCGCAACGGCGCGATCGCATTGCCGCACTTCCGCGGCCGCTCCGCACTGTCCCAGCCGGCCCAGGCCGCCGAACATGCCGTCCGCGACTTCACCGGGATCACGCGAACCGACGCGCTTCGGGAGGTCGTCGAATGCGAGGTCCCGAATTCGGGCGACAGGCTCGTTCAGATCCGCCTAGATTCACGAAGGTTCGGGGTCGTCGTGCGCTCTGAACCACAGCACGAGGAGTTTCGCCATGGTTGCGGCGCCGGGGGTCCGGTTGCCTGGAACCGTTGGGTGATAGTCGGACTCGACGAAGTACCGGACTGAAGGCCCACCGAAGGATGCCTCGTGGTGATGTCATCCCGGGCTCTGGATCCGGTCGGTCGACCCGGCCTGCATGATATTCGCGCGGCTGAGAACGACCGGGATCCACAGCGCGGTGAGGGCGGCCATCCCCACCCAGGTGAGGATCAGTCCGTATTCGATTCCGTTTGGACGGATTCCGGGCGGCAGGCTCTGTTGTGACCAGTAGCCGAGCAGTCCGATCACCGTCCCCACACCCGTTCCCATCACCGCTGTCTGCGCGATGGCCCATCGTCGCGACCAGGTGCCCAGCATCGAGACGATGACCCCGAAGATCACGACGAACACGATGAACAGCCGCAGTGGCGCGGGCGTCGCGACGTGTTCCGGGTTGGGCCCTCCCGCGAGTACGGCCCACGCCGGCAGCGACCCCGCATGGGGTAGCGCGAGGCCGACGGTCAGAACGAGGACCATCGCGGTGATCGCCGGGCGGCGCCACCCGGCCACGAACTCTCGGGTGACTCGATTCTCGATCTCGCGGAAGTCGGCACGGTAGTGGGACAGATCGTCGGTCACGACGTCCTCCTTGGATCGATACCGGGTGAGGCGGCCCGCCAGGGACTTGCGGGCCGCCTCGACTCATCGGATCAGCCGATGCTGAACGGCTGGCCCCACAGGGTGACGGTGCTGCTGACGTTCTTCGTGCTCGCGGTGACCTTCACGTAGGAACGAGCCTGCGCGTAGCCGGCGCAGCCCTCGACGCCGATGGTGGAGTCGGCCCAGGTGACGCTGCCGCTCTTGCCCTTGAAACCGTTGGCACCGGAATGCGACTCGCCACCGAAATCGTCGGCCTTCTCCAGGTCGAGGAGCTTGACGTTCTTGGCCTGGCCGGGAGCGATGGACAGGTTGCCCGCGCTCTTGGCGGTCTGCTTGACGCTCTCGCCCTCCCAGCCGGAGGACATTCCGGTGTCGGCGCCGCCCTTGCCGCCCAGGGTCAGCTGGCAGGCCACCACGTAGCCGGGCTCGATCTTGCCGCCGTCGGCGTTGGCGCCGGACAGCTCGACCTTCGCCGAGCCCGACACCCACACGTTGCGGTGCAGCGGGGTCGCACCCATCGACGGCGAGATGTTCGCGGACTCACCGGTCATGGTGACGGTGACGACGGTGCCGTCGACGAGGGTCTTGGAGATGGTCCCGCCGGGCAGCGGCACGAAGGTGTCGGCATTGGCCGCACCCGCGGACAGGAAGCCGACCGCGACGGCCGTGGCCGCGCCGACGGCGGAGATCTGCAGCCCGCGACGCAGGCCGTTGTTGCTGGAGTTCATGAATTTTCCTCTGAGGGTTCAGGTATCGAGTTCAGGCGTGGACTGTGCGCGCGTTGTACCCCAGTCGGGGTGCAACACGCGCACGGGCGGCGGAGCCGCTATCCGATGCTGAAGGGCTGGCCGTACAGGGTGGTCTTGGAGTAGTCGTTGCCGACGATCTCGACCACCGTGTACGAGCGGGCCTGCGCGTAGCCGCCGCAGTTCTGGATCTCGATCTGGGTGTCCTGGTACTGCACGGCGTACTTGCCGTTCTTCTTGATGTCCTTACCCGCGACACCGACGAACTTGACCTGACCGGCGGACACCGGGACCGTCAGCGACCCGGAGATCGACGGACCGTCCATGCTCACGCCCATCCCGATGGACCCACCCAGACCGGTGATGTCGACCTGGCAGCCCACGATGTAGCCGGTGCTGATCCGCGAGACCCCATGCGTCGAGGAGTTGTTGGTGCCCTTGTCGTTGGTCGCACCGTTCCACGGACCAGCCTCGCCCTCACCGGAGACACCGGTGACATCGGCGGTGACCGTGCCCGAGACCCACGCGGTGCGGCCGGCACCATTGGCGGCCAGCGACGGCGAGATCAGGACACTCTCACCGGTACGCCCGACGACCGCACCCGGCCCGGCCTTCTGCCCGTCCGGCAGCGGCACAAACGTGTCGGCATGCGCCGCACCGGTCGACATCAGGCCGATCGCCACGGCGGCGGCAGCGCCGACGCCGGCACTACGGAACTTGCTCATTGAATCCCCTTCATAGGCCGCGGCTCATGGGCGCGCGGCACCAAACTCAAATGAAAATGGTTTCCATTAACCTAGGGAGGGCGGCGGACGCTGTCAAATGCGCCCCCGAGGAAGGGCTTTCGGCCCGGGTCCGCGGCCTCCTGGGCACGCTCCACCGCGCGGGCTCTGGTGAGCACCACACTGACGGCGGAACGGCGAAGGTACGCGTCAACATCACACCTGCTCGGACTGGCGCCCAGACAGGGATGTCGGTTGACGTCGACTAGGCAGACGGCGGCGGACCGCGGGTGCCGGTTCCCGAGCCGATCAGCAGCCAGCGGGCGAGCGGCAGCGAATCCTCCGGGACGCAGACCGCGACGGGTACCAGGACCGGCACCTCGGTGAACGGCGCCGGGACTCTCCGGCTCAGCGCCGAAAGCGCTGAGATACATCCGCGTTCACCGGCTCGGATCAGTACGGCGGTCACCGCGACGGCGGCGGCGTGCGCGGCCACCATCTCCGGACCGAGCTGCGGTCCGTGGAGGTGAACCGCGCCCATCGCGAGCACAACGTGCCCGATCGCCTGCCCCAGGGTCAGCGCGGCGGCCACGAACAACAGCTGATGCCGCGCCACCCGCACCGATGCGATGACGGCACCGATCGCCGCGCAGCCCAGCATCAGCAGGACCACCGAACTCTCTTTCGGAGCCGTGCCGCCGCCCAGCGCGTGTGCGGCGACGCTCACCGCGCCGGAGGTCGAGCCCACGAAGGCACCGCGCATCCGCGCGATCGTCGTCTTCGGTGAGCCCACACGCGAAGAATACAAGGCTCTACTACAACGGCTAGTACCCAGGATCGGTTGTCGGCGAAGAGATCTACCGGGGCTGCTCGGTCTGGTAAGAGTCCACCGCCCGTTGCAGCCGGTCGAGCGCCTCACGGAGTTCCGCGATGGCCCTGTTCAGCTCATCGGCCGTCGCCGGATTCGCGACCGCGGGCGGCGGCGCACCCGCCGGCTCCCCCGCAGGCGGTGGCGCGGGCGGCGGCCCCGCACCAGATCCCGGCGCCGTGGCCGCGCCGCCGGTGCCCGCCCCGAACACCTGGTCCAGCGCCTCCGCCAGGGTTGGCGCGTACCCCACCCGGACCCCGCCCGTCGCCCCCGGCTCCCGGTAGCTGACCAGCAGGCGCGCGAGCTGGGGGAAGGTCGACGTGTTCTGCTCCGACGCGATCCGCTCGGTGAACAGCGGCTCCACGTAGAGCACTCCGCCGTCGGCGATCGGCAACGTCAGCAGGTTGCCGTACTGGATCCGGTTCGACCGCTCCAGCAGGGTCCGCTCCGACGCCACCCGGGTGTCCGAGATCATCGAGTTCTGGATCTGTTGTGGGCCCTGCGTCAGTGTGTCGGTCGGCAGTTCGAGCACGGTCAGCTTGCCGTAGTCCTCGGGATCGGAGTGCGCGGAGATGTAGGCGGAGAGGAACTCGCGACGGAAACCGACCATGGTGCTGGCCAGCCGGAACGACGGCTCCGCGGTCGCCTGGTCACCCACCAGCACATAGAACGGCATCTGGTACGGGTTGGACTCGACGGTCGGGTCGCTCGGGACCGACCAGAAAGCGTTGGTGGTGAAGAACTCTCGCGGATCATCGACGTGATACTTCGCGAGCATCTCGCGCTGGATCTTGAACAGGTCCTGCGGGTACCGGAAGTGCGCCCGTAGCTCGGCGGGAACGGAACTCTCGGGCTGCACCGTGCCGGGGAAGGCACGCATCCACGCCTCGAGCACCGGATCCTGTTGGTCGACCTGGTACAAGGTGACCGTGCCGTCGTAGGCATCGACGGTGGCCTTCACCGAGTTACGGATGTAGGACACCTCCCCGCCCGACCGCACGGGCGTCGGCTCTGCACCGACCACCAGGTCCTCGAGCGAACTGCGCTGCGCGTACGGGTAGTTGTTCACCGTGGTGTACGCGTCGACAATCCACACGATCTTCCCGCCCACCACGGCGGGATAGGGGTCGTGGTCGGTGGTCAGCCAGGGGGCCACCAGATGCACGCGCTCGGCCGGGGACCGATTGAAGATGATCCTCGATCCGGAGCCGATCGCCTTGGAGAAGATGATGTTGCGCTCGGAGTACTTGACGGCGAACGCCATCCGGTTGAACCAGTTCCCGATCGAGACTCCGCCGGTCCCGTCGTAGGTGTAGGTGGAGGTGTCGGTGTCGTACTCGCGCGGCGCGGTACCCTCCGGACCACCGACGACCGCGTAGTCGGGGTCGGTCCTCGCGATCAGTTCACCGAAGTAGATGCGCGGCTGGTCCACTCGGATGACCTGGTGACCGGAGCCCTGGCTGGCGATGTCACTGACCGTGTACACCGGATACCCGCTATTGCTACTCGACGTGTCGCCCACCGCCTCCCGCACCGCGGCGTTCACCCGGTTCGCAGGCGCCGCGACGAATCCGTCGCCGTGGGTGTACACCGTGTGCTGGTTGACCCACTGGGTCTGATTGCCGCTCAGGCTGCTCGGGGTCAGCTCGCGGGCCGCGACGACGTAGTCGCGCAGCGTGCCGTCGATCACGTACCTGTCGAGGTCGAGCGTGGCGGGGAACGCGTAGAAGTTCTTGAGCTGTTGCTGCTGGATGAAGGTGTGCGAGAGCAGGTTCGGATCGAGCAGCCGGGCGTTCGCGATGGTGGTCACGTCGGCGGGCACTCCCCGGGGCGATTTGGTGCCGATGCCCGGATACGGCAGGAATTCGACCTTGTCCGCGCCGACCCCGTATGCCTGGCGGGTGGCCTCGATGTTGCGCTCGATGTACGGACTCTCCCGGTCGGCGGCGTTGGGTCGGACCGAGAACTGCTCCACGGCCAGCGGCCAGACCGCGCCGACCAGGATCGAGGACAGCAGCAGGAGGATCGCGGCCAACGCGGGCACCCGGAGGTCGCGCAGCACGATCGCGGCGAAGAAGGCGGCGGCGCAGATGAGGGCGATCGCGAGCAGGATCAGCCTCGCAGGGAGCACCGCGTTGATGTCGGTGAAGCCACCGCCGGTGAACGTGGGCTCCTTGCGGCCGCTCGAGAGCAGCGCGTACCGGTCGAACCAGTACGCGACCGCCTTGAGCAGGATGAACGTCCCCGCGAGCACGGCGAGCTGGACCCGGGCGGCCCTGCTGACCCCGCCGTCGCTCCAGGAGATCCGCACCCCGCCGAACAGGTAGTGCGTCGCCAGGCTCGCCAGGAAGGCGAACACGGTCGCCACGAACAGCCAGTTCAGGACCGACCGATAGAAGGGAAGGTCGAAGACGTAGAAGCCGACGTCGAGACCGAACTGTGGATCCGTGACCCCGAACGCGCCGCCGTGCAGGAACAGCTGAACCGTCTCCCAGCTCGACTGCGCGATCAGGCCGCACAGCAGCCCGAGGACGATGGGGATGCCCAGACCGAACAGGCGCGGCCTGCGCCGCACGAAGTCGCGATAGATCCGGATCGGATCGTCCTCGGCCCGCCCCGGCAGGAACACCGGTCGGGCGCGAAACGCCAGCAGCACCGCGAGGAACACGGCCCCGCCGACCAGCACGGCCACCGCGGCGAACAGCAGCAGCCTGGTCACCAGCATGGTCACCCAGACGGTCCGATATCCGACCTCACCGAACCACAGCCAGCTGGTGTACATGCCCACCAGCACGGGGAGCACGATCAGGGCCGCGAGCAGGCCAACCGCCGACAGCAGCAGGATCCGACCGCGCCGGGACAGCTGCGGTAGACCTTCGACCGGCCGATTGCCCACTTCCCACGCTCCAGGTCCGAGCGCGTCGCGGCCTACCGGCCTGTTCTCACCAGCGTCACCGCCGACGTGTGTCCGTTTCGCCCCATTCTACGGGCGCGGGCGGGGTCAGGAGTCGGCGAGCAGCACGTCCGTGTCGAAGCAGGTGTGGGTGCCGGTGTGACAGGCCGCGCCCTCCTGGTCGACGATCAGCAGCACGCTGTCGCCGTCGCAGTCGAGCCGCACCTCGTGCACGTACTGGGTGTGCCCGGACGTCTCGCCCTTGACCCAGTACTGCTGACGGGATCGCGAATAGTAGGTGCCCTTGCGGGTTTCCAGGGTGCGCGCGAGCGCCTCGTCGTCCATCCACGCGACCATCAGCACCGCGCCGGTGGCCCGTTCCTGGGCGACCGCGCTGAACAGGCCGGCATCGTTTCGCTTCAGCCGTGCGGCGATTGCGGGATCGAGACTCATCGGACCACGATACCTTCGGCCCGCATGGCGTCCTTCACCTGCGGGATCTCCAGCTCGCCGAAGTGGAAGACGCTGGCCGCGAGCACCGCGTCCGCGCCGGCCTGCACGGCAGGGGCGAAGTGGTCCACCGCGCCCGCGCCGCCGCTGGCGATGACCGGCACGTGCACCGCGGCCCGTGCGGCCCGGATCATCGGCAGGTCGAAGCCGGCCTTGGTGCCGTCCGCGTCCATCGAGTTCAGCAGGATCTCCCCCACCCCGAGCTCGGCGCCGCGCAGCGCCCACTCGATCGCGTCGATCCCGGTGCCGCGCCTGCCGCCGTGCGTGGTGACCTCCCAGCCGGACGGCGTCGGCTCCTGCCCCTCGGGCACGGTCCGCGCGTCCACCGACAGCACGATGCACTGCGACCCGAACCGCTGGCTGAGCTCGCGCAGCAGCTCCGGGCGCGCGATCGCTGCGGTGTTGACGCTGACCTTGTCGGCGCCCGCCCGCAGCAGACGGTCCACGTCCTGCTCGGTGCGCACCCCGCCGCCGACGGTGAGCGGGATGAAGACCTGCTCGGCCGTGCGGGTCACCACGTCGATCATGGTCCCGCGGTCCGAGGTGGACGCGGTGACGTCGAGGAAGGTCAGCTCGTCGGCGCCCTGCGCGTCGTACAGCGCCGCCAACTCCACGGGATCGCCCGCGTCGCGCAGGTTCTCGAAGTTCACGCCCTTCACGACGCGGCCCGCGTCCACGTCCAGACACGGGATGACCCGAACCGCCACCGTCATTGCGTCAGCCTTCCTGCCGGTAGCCCCGGGTCCCGGTCCAGGTAGTCACCCGGATCGCCCAGAGCCACAAGAATATTCAACACCTCTTCGTGCACCCCCGGCGCCGCGGCGAGCACCGACGTCGACCCGATGTGCCAGGGCGCCCCCGCAAGGTCGGTGACCACACCGCCCGCCGCTCGCACCAGGGCGACGCCAGGCGCGTTGTCCCAGGGGTTGTGGCCGAACACCACCGACGCGCCGAGCGCGCCACCGGCGGTGAAGGCCAGGTCTGCGCCGGTGCTGCCGTGCATCCGCAGCCGCCTGCTCACCCGGCTCAGTTCGCCGAGCGCCCGTAGCCGGTAGGGACCGGGGATCGGTCCCCTGCCGTCGACGTTGAACGCGCCGAACCCGACCAGCGAATCGGACAGCGACGCGCTCGCCAGCGGCGGCAGCGCCTCCCCGTTGCACAGCACCGGGCCGTCGACAGCCGCCGCGTAGCGCCGGCCCATCGCAGGCAGCCAGGTCAGGCCGAGCACCGGGACCCCGTCGTCGAGCAGCGCCAGCAACATCCCCGCGGTCGGCAGGCCGGACGAGTAGTTCAGCGTGCCGTCGATCGGGTCCAGCACCCACACCGGCCCCTCGGTCAGGTCCGGTCCGCCGAATTCCTCACCGTGCACACCGATTCCGGTCAGCTCGGTCAGTTCCGCGCTGAGCCGTCGTTCCAGCTCGAGGTCGAGCTCGGTGGCGAAGTCGCGGGCGCCCTTGCTCACGGCGCTCGGCGCGCCGACGCCGTCGAGAAAGCGCTCCTGCGCCGCGTCCAGCAGACCGCTCGCGATGGAGAGCAGCTCGTGCGGGTCGCGGGGCAGGCTCATGTCCGGCGCTACCGTGAGACCGCGGCGAGTGCCTCGGGAAGCGTGAACCGCCCGGCGTACAACGCCTTTCCGACGATGGAGCCCTCGACGCCCAAGTCGACGAGGCCGGCGATCGCGACGAGGTCCTCGATGCTGGAGACGCCGCCGGAGGCCACGACCGGCGCCTTGGTGGCGCCGCAGACCTCGCTGAGCAGCTCCAGGTTGGGGCCGGTGAGGGTGCCGTCCTTGCCGACGTCGGTGACGACGTAGCGCGAGCAGCCATCCCGGTCGAGACGCTCGAGGGTCTCGAACAGGTCGCCGCCCTCGGTGACCCAGCCGCGTCCACGCAGCTGGTAGCGGCCGTCGACGTTGCGGACATCGAGGCCGACCGCGATCCGGTCGCCGTACTCACCGATGGCCCTGGCGCACCACTCGGGGTTCTCGATGGCGGCGGTGCCGAGGTTGACGCGCGCGCAGCCGGTGGCCAGCGCGGCCCGCAGCGACTCGTCGTCGCGGATGCCGCCGGACAGTTCGACCTTCACGTCGAGTTCGCCGACCACCCCGGCGATCATGTCGCGGTTCGACCCGCGGCCGAAGGCGGCATCCAGGTCGACCAGGTGCACCCACTCGGCACCGTCGTTCTGCCACGCGAGGGCGGCATCCCTGGGGGATCCGTAGCTTGTCTCGCTGCCTGCCTCTCCCTGAACGAGGCGAACAGCTTCACCGTTGGCAACATCTACAGCAGGCAAAAGGACCAGGCTCACGTGCGCCTACCCTAGTCCGTCATCGCGGCGAGCCGGTTCCCGGGTCGCCGCCCTGTTCGCCCGCGCTCTGTTCGTCCTCCGCGGAGTCGTCGAGCGCGCGCCGGGTCATCCGGGTGGAGACGAGGCCCATCGCCGCGATCGCACCCGCGACCCCGGCGAGGACGATGACCAATCCCACCACCGGGCCCGGCTTCAGCACCGCCAGCAGGACGGTCGCCAGCGCGAGGACGGCGGCGGCGGAGCCGAGCGAGAACAGGGCGAGGCGCCCCATCGACAGGCCGCGCCGCTGCCCGGTCACAGGCTGCGGACCCAGTTCTCCAGCAGCGCAGCACCGGCGTCGCCGGACTTCTCCGGGTGGAACTGGGTGGCGGAGAGCGGTCCGTTCTCCACCGCGGCGAGGAAGGGCCCGCCGTGGTCGGCCCAGGTCAGCTTCGCGGGCGCGATCAGGTCGGAATCGGCGAGCTCCCACTTCTGCGCAGCGTAGGAGTGCACGAAGTAGAACCGGGTGTCCGCGTCGATGCCGTCGAACAGCACGCTGTCCGCCGGGGCCTGCAGGGTGTTCCAGCCCATGTGCGGGAGCACCTCGGCCTGCAGCATCTCGACGGTGCCCGGCCACTCACCGCAGCCGTCGGCCTCCACGCCGTGCTCGACGCCGCGCTCGAACATGATCTGCATGCCGACGCAGATGCCGAGGACCGGCCTGCCGCCCGCGAGCCGCTGGCCGATGATGCGCTCGCCGCGCACGGCGCGCAGGCCCTCCATGCAGGCCGCGAAGGCGCCGACGCCGGGGACCACCAGTCCGTCCGCGGCCAGGGCGACGGCACGGTCCGAGGTCACCTGGACGTCCGCACCGACGCGGGCGAGGGCTCGTTGGGCCGAGTGCAGGTTGCCGGAGCCGTAGTCGAGGAGGGCGACGGAGGTCATGCGGCAACTCTATCGGCCCGGACCCACGCCACCGGAATCACCAGCGCGATGGCCGCCGCGGCAATCGCGAACACCCAGGTGTACCCGGCTAAACCGGCGACCACGCCGAGCGTGAGCGCACCGATCCCGGTCCCGGCGTCGTAGCTGATGTTCCATGCCGCGCTGGCCGCCCCGAGCCTGCCCGGACCGGCACCGCTGAACAGCGAGACCAGCGCCTCGTTCTGGACGGCCCCGAAGCCGAGCCCGAACGCCACCGCGCCCGCCATCAGCAATCCGACGTGGCCGTCGCCGATCACCCCTGCCGCGAACAGCCCGGCACCGAGCGTCGCGCAGGCCAGCGCGGGCACCATCGAACGGCCGTGCCCGATCCGGTCGGCCAGTGCGCCCGCGCCGTACCTCCCGACCAGGATCGCACCGCTGACCACCGCGAGCGCCACGCCCGCTATCGCCGCCCTGTCCTCGACCGCGATCGGGAGCAGGCTGGTGACCCCGCCGTAGGCCGAGGCCACCACGATCATCGCCAGGCAGGGCACCAGCAGCAGACCCAGCGGCAGCCGTCCCCTCGGACCGGACCCCGCGGGCCGCGGGATCGACGGCAGCGCGGCGATCGAGGCGATGGACAGCAACGGCACCAACGCCCCCAGCACGAACACCAGCGAGGACTGACCGCGACCGAACAGCGCCAGACCCAATGGCAGCGCGACCATCTGGGCCAGCGAGATGGCGATGCCCTGGGCCCCGGTCGCCCGGCCGAGGATCTCCTTGGGCGCCAACTCCCCGATCAGCGCGCTGCCCGCCACCGTCACCAGACCGAAGCCGATTCCGCGCACCGCCGAGATGATCAGCGCGGGACCGGCTTCGGTGGACAGCAGGAAGGCGAGGGACGGCAGCCCGAGCAGCAGGCAGCCGACGGCGAGCACCCACCGGTATCCCAAGCTCCGCAGCAGGGTCGGCGTGCAGAGTTGGGTGGCGACCGTGGCGCCCATGAAGATCGCGGTGCTCGCGCCCGCGAGCGCGTCCGAGCCGCCCGCCTGCGAGATCGCCAACGGGACCACCGGCAGCAGCAACGACCACCCGCCGAAGGTGGTCGCGCCCATGAGGAACGCCACCGGCAGCCCTCGGGTACGCCAGAGGCCGCCGGGTGCCGTCGCCCCGGAGACCGCGCCCATCAGATCAGCCGCAGGACCCCGCCCGCGGCCGCGATGATCGCCAGTGCGAGCAGCACGCCGGAGGCGAACTTGTTGACGGTCCACATCGAGTACGCGCCGCCGAGCGCGAAGCCGGCCGCGATGAACAGGACGTAGATCAGCGCGTCACTCATCTACAGCGCGCCCTTGGTCGACGGCACCCCGGACACCCGCGGGTCGGGCTCGACGGCCTCGCGCAGCGCGCGGGCGACGGCCTTGAACTCGGCCTCGGTGATGTGGTGCTGGTCGCGGCCGTAGAGCACCCGCACGTGCAGCGCGATCCGCGCGTTCGAGGCGATCGACTCGAACACGTGCCGGTTGATCACCGTGGCGTAGGGAACGCCCGGGTAGCCGCCGATGACGGCGTGCAGCATGTGCTCGGGTTCTCCGGTGTGCACGCAGTACGGACGGCCGGAGACATCCACGGATGCGTGCGCGAGGGTCTCGTCCATCGGGATGAACGCGTCACCGAAGCGGCGGATGCCCCGCTTGTCCCCGAGTGCCTGACCGAGCGCCTGGCCCAGCACGATCGAGGTGTCCTCGACGGTGTGGTGTGCCTCGATCTCGATGTCGCCCTCGGCCTTGACCGTCAGGTCGAAGCTGGCGTGGCTGCCGAGCGCGGTCAGCATGTGGTCGAAGAACGGCACGCCGGTGGAGATGTCGACGATCCCGGTGCCGTCGAGGTTCAGCTCGACGGCGATGCTCGATTCCTTGGTGGTGCGCTCGACCTTCGCGATCCGCCCGGTCATCGTGTCTCCTCAGTGATCTCCGTTGTGACGAGCTCCGTTGCGAGGAGCTTCTTGCTCACCCGCAACAGTTCGTCGTTCTCCGCGGCCAGGCCAATGGTCGCACGCAGATAGCCCTCGATCCCCACATCCCGGATCAGCACGCCCTCGTCGAGGTAGCGACGCCAGGTGACGGCCGCATTGGAGAACTGGCCGAACAGCAGGAAGTTCGCGTCCGACTCGATCACCCGGAAGCCCATCGCCGTGAGCTCCGCCGACACCCGGTCGCGCTGCGCGGCGAGCTCCGCCACGCTGGCCAGGGTCTCGTCCGCGTGCCGCAGCGCGGCCCTGGCCGCGGCCTGGGTGATCACCGAGAGGTGATACGGAAGACGCACCAGCAGAAGCGCTTCCACCACGGCGGGCGACGCCGCCAGATAGCCCAGCCGACCGCCCGCGAAGGCGAAGGCCTTGCTCATCGTGCGGCTCACGACCAGCTTGGTCGGGAACTCGTCGATCAGCGTGATCGCACTCGGGCCCGAGGAGAACTCCCCGTACGCCTCGTCCACGATCACGATGCCCGGCGCCGCGGTCAGGATGCGACGCAGGTCGGACAGCGGAACACTGTGCCCGGTGGGGTTGTTCGGGCTCGTGACGAACACGACGTCCGGCTTCTGCTGGGCGACGGCCGCGATCACCGCCTCCGGGTCGAGCGAGAAGTCCGACCGTCGGAACACCGGCAGCCACCGGGTCTCGGTGCCGTCCGAGATGATCGGGTGCATCGAGTACGACGGCACGAAACCCATCGCGCTGCGACCGGGCCCACCGAAGGCCTGCAGCAGCTGTTGCAGGATCTCGTTGGAGCCGTTGGCCGCCCACACGTTGTCGACGGTGACCGCGACACCGGTCTGCCGGGTGAGGTATGCGGCCAGGTCGGTCCGCAGCGCCACCGCATCGCGGTCCGGGTACCGGTGCAGCTCGGCGGCCGCCTCCCGGACCGACTCCGCGACATCATCGATCAACGCGCGGGTCGGCGGGTGTGGGTTCTCGTTGGTGTTCAGCTGCACGGGCACCGTCAACT
Source organism: Rhodococcus sp. MTM3W5.2 (assembly GCF_001984015.1). Classification (NCBI taxonomy): domain Bacteria; kingdom Bacillati; phylum Actinomycetota; class Actinomycetes; order Mycobacteriales; family Nocardiaceae; genus Rhodococcus; species Rhodococcus sp. MTM3W5.2. The sequence continues at coordinate 3,212,866 of NZ_CP019572.1, forward strand.
GCGGTGCGCCGTAAGGAGACTTTCCGCGCAGGTTCTCCCGGATGGGTAGCTCGTCGATGCTCGCCGCCGAACCGGGTACCGGACCGCCGCTCACCGAAGCGCCTCGACGGCGGTGCCGTCCGTCAAACCCTCGAAGCGCAGCCGCACGGCCTCGCCGTGCGCAGGCAGGTCCTCGGCGTTCGCGAGGGCGATCACGTGCCCGGAGACGTCCTTGAGGGCCGCCTCCGAGTAGTCGACGACGTGGATGCCGCGCAGGAACGTCTGCACGCTCAGCCCCGACGAGTGCCTCGCGCAGCCGGCGGTCGGCAGCACGTGGTTCGAGCCGGCGCAGTAGTCACCGAGGCTGACCGGCGACCACGGGCCGACGAAGATCGCGCCCGCGGAACGGACCCGGGCGGCCACCGCCGAGGCGTCCTCGGTCTGGATCTCGAGGTGCTCCGCCGCGTACGCGTTGACCACGCGCAGGCCGTCCTCGACGGAGGAGACCAGCACGGTGCCGGACTGGCTGCCCGCCAGCGCCGTCGCGACCCGCTCGCTGTGCTTGGTGAGCTCGAGCTGGGCGGTGAGCGCGTCGTCCACCGCGTCCGCGAGTTCCACGCTCGTGGTGACGAGCACGCTGGCGGCCATCACGTCGTGCTCCGCCTGGCTGATGAGGTCCGCGGCGACGTGCACCGGGTCGGCGGTGTGGTCGGCGAGGATCGCGATCTCGGTCGGGCCGGCCTCGGCGTCGATCCCGACCAGCCCGCGGCACAGCCGCTTGGCCGCGGTGACGTAGATGTTGCCGGGCCCGGTGATCAGGTCCACCGGCGCAAGCTCGGCCCCATTGGTGTCCGTGCCGCCGTAGGCGAGCAGCGCGACGGCCTGGCCGCCGCCGACCGCCCACACCTCGTCGACGCCGAGCAGCTCGGCCGCCGCGAGAATCGTCGGGTGCGGCAGGCCACCGAAGGCGGCCTGAGGCGGTGACGCCACGACGAGCGACTCGACGCCCGCGGCCTGCGCCGGGACGACATTCATCACGACGGACGACGGGTAGACCGCGTTGCCGCCGGGCACGTAGAGCCCGACACGGTCCACCGGCACCCAGCGCTCGGTCACCGTGCCGCCGGGCACCACCTGCGTGGTGGTGTCGGTGCGCCGCTGGTCGGCGTGCACGAGCCGGGTGCGCTCGATCGCGACCTCGAGGGCGGCGCGCACCGCCGGATCGAGCTCGGCCAGCGCCTTGGTCAGCTCGGCGCGCGGCACCCGGACCCGGTCAGGGCGGACCCCGTCGAACTTCTCGCCGAACTCGAGGGCCGCCTCGGCGCCCCGGTCGCGGACCGCCTCGACCATCGGACGCACCTGATGCAGCACCGCGTCCACATCCACTCCACCTCGGGGCAGCGCGGCCCGGAGTTCGGCCGTGGTGGGTGTTCGACCGCGCAGATCCACGCGGGCGAGCTCGGTGCGGGCAGGCATGAGGGTCCCTTCAGAGGAATGGGTTTGTACTGATTATTCAGGATAGGTCCACGCGATTTCCCGCTGGCCGCCGCGACCGCGGGTTTCGTCCGTCGCCGGCCGTGCGCGGACACGGCTGCGCGTACGCTGACAAGGCGGTTCGTGGAGAGGACCGACCATGACTCACGACGCGCGATCGATCGCAGAACAGAACACGGCATTGCCCCGGACGACGGCCGGGAACGATTCGCGGGCTACGGGGTGATGGGGGCGCCGTTCGCCAGCGGACACTGCCTGGCGCTGCGGCATTTCCCTGCCAGCTCCGTCGGCGACGGCTACGACTCGGTGTGGCATCGGGACCCCGCGGGCGAGTGGACGATCTACAGCAGCGTTCGGCCCGAGGCCAGCTGCGCCCGGTACTTCGGCTCCGCCACCGAGGACGCGCGGACCGCGGACATCTCGGTGAGGTGGACAGGTCCGGCTGCCTTCACGGTCAGGGTGGACGACAGGCTCGTGTGGGATCTCGAGCTGGGAAAATCGGCGGCGACGGCCGCGATGACGGGCCTCGGCAGGCTGATGCCCTCCGCGCTGTGGCGAAGCGACGCCGTCCTCTCGATGATGGGGCACGTGGCCGGACCCGCACTCGGGTCGGCCACGTCCGGCTGACCGGCAACGCCGCCAACGGCCAGCGATTCCGGGCGAACCCCCGGATGCTGTGGACCGTCGACCAAAGCCGGGCGACCATCGACGGAGTCGATCTCGGACCACCCGGGCCGCTCCCCGAACAGGCACACCTCGGCGACTTCTGGATCCCGCAGAAGGGGATGTTCGTCGTCGGCGAGGCCTACTTCGAGGGTTGACGCGACCATCGCCGTCGAGCGAGTGCGCCGAGAGCCAGCAGCGCGACGATCAGCGCACACGATGCCGGCACCCAGTTCCCGAGGCGGTCGAACACGGTGCCCTCCCCGCCATCGGCACGTCGACGATCAGCGCGCCGCTCTCAGCGGCAGGCATCCACGCGAGCCGGTTGCCCCGCGCGTCGAAGGCCGCGGAGACGCCGGTGAGCGCGGCCGCGGCCACCGGGCGTCCGGTCTCGGCGGCCCGCAGCGCGCCGAAGCTGGCGAGCTGTGCGGGCGCCCAGCTGCCCTGGAAGGTCGCCGTCGACGACTGGTAGACCAGTAGCGCGGCGCCGTTCCTCGCCTGTGCGCGGGCCAGGTCGGGGAAGGTCTGCTCGAACGAGATCAGCGGCCCGATCGCCAGGCCGTCGACGTCCATCACCACCAACCTCTCGCCGGCCTCACGGTTCTGGCCTGCCGCCGCGGTGAACCGGGTGAGCCACCCGAGCTGGTCGCGGAACGGCACGTACTCGCCGAACGGCACCAGCCGGGTCTTCCGGTACTCGGCCTCGATCCCGTCCGGGCCGATCAGGGTCGCCGTCTTCGCGATGGCTCCGCTGCCTGCGACCCGCGCGTCGACGTTCACCAGCAGTTCGGACCCGGCGGAGCCCGACAGCGCGGTGAGCCGGGCCAGCACGTCGGGCCGGGCGGTGAGGTCCTCGCCGACGCTGCTCTCGCCCCACACCACGAGATGCACCGGGCGGCTCAGCCCGCGGGTCAGCTCTTCCTGGCGGATCAGCAGGTCGTCGTGCACGATCTCCGGTTGCACGAGCGCCACGGGCACGGCAGGGGCATCGGGCAGCTCGGGCCGTGTCGCGGACCAGAGCGGGCCGGCGGCGACCGCCACGAGGACGGCCGCCGCGCCGACATACCGCGCCGTTCCTCGGCCGACGAGAAGGATCGCGAGCCCGACATTGGCCGCGACCACGGCGAAGCCCACCAGCCAGACCCCACCGACCGACGCGAGCGCCAGCACACTCGGGCGGCGCCACTGCGTCGAACCGAACAGCGACCACGGCCCGCCGAGCCAGTGCCAGGACCGCGCGGCCTCGATCAGCACCCAGCCGGCGGGCACTCCGACCACGGCCAGGGCCGCCCGCGCCGGTCTCTCGGCACCGCGCAGCAGTGCCCACGCCAGAATCCCCCACCCGGTCCACAAGAGCGCGAGCAGACCGATCGCAAGCGGGAAGAAGTAGACCAGGTTCGGCGCCAGCCAGTATTGCGTCGCGGCCAGGAACCCGACACCCGCGAGCCATCCGCGCAGCGCCGCCTCGCGTGGGGTGTCCGAGGCGCGCAGCAGCAGCAGAACCGGCACCAGCGCCACCCAGGCCAGGAGGTCGAGGCCCGGCGCGGGGAAGGCGACCAGCGGCAGTGCCCCGGCGATCAGGACGGCGCCGCGGGCCGACCAGCGCGAGCGCACCGCTCAGACGGCGGTGAGGGCAGGCGCCTCGGCGGCGGGTGTGCAGGAGCGGATGAACTCGCCGACCCTGGCGATCGCCCGCTCCGCCTCCGGGATCAGACCGGCGGCCGCGTGGAAGACGTGGACCTGACGATCCCAGACCTCCAGGGTCACCGATACCCCCGCCGCCCCCAGGCGCTGCGCCATCAGCTCCGCGTCCGGGTAGAGGATCTCGGTCGAGCCGACGTGGATGAGCACAGGCGGCAACCCCGCCAGCACCCCGTTCACCGGGCAGGTTCGCGAGTTCGCGCCGGCCGTCGCGGCGGCCACGTCCGCCAGTACACGCAGGACCGAACGCGGGATCAACGGGCAGCCGTCGGCTGCCGGGTGCGCCAGCTTGGTCGCGGGGTCGATGTCGGTCAGCGGCGAGAGTGCGACGAGTCCGGCAGGACTGGGCAGGCCCAGTTCGGCGATCGCGATGGCCGTCGCGAAGGTCAGGTAGCCACCGGCGGAGTCGCCCGCGATGACGATCCGCTTGCCCTCGAATCCCTGCTCCAGCAACCACCGGTACCCCGCGACGCCGTCCGCGATGGCCGCGTCGATCGGGTGCTTCGGCAGCATCCGGTAGTCGACGGCGAGCACCGGCGCTCCGGCCGCGGAAGAAATCCGGGAGACCAGATTCCGGTGAGTGTTCAGCCCGCAGGTGAGGAATCCGCCCCCGTGCAGGTACAGCACCACCGCGTCCCGCATCGCGTCGCGGGCCTGGAGCCATTCGGCGCCACAGTGCTCGAGGCGAATCCGGCGTCGGCCCACTCCCCGGCCAGGAGGAACGATCCTGGCCGCGAGGTCCAATGCGCCCGCGGGCCACAGCGGACTCGGCCAGCGGGCCCACACCTCGAGGGCGGGCTTGACGGTGAATCGGATGGACTCGGCCAGGATCCTGGACCGGAGGCTGGCACCGGCGATGAACCGCGGCTCCGCGGCGACCGCGATCCGTGGGGATCGCGTCGATCGTGCCCGGCGGACGGACCGCCCCGACGGCGATGTGTTCGCAGTCATGTGAGCTCCCGGCATTGCGCCTGTCAACCACTGCCGAAAGTTCAAAGGCAGTTGAATCATGGTACGTGATCCAGAACACATTTACGAGGACGTAACAATCCCGACCGCAGGTCAGCAGGTCAACGCGGCGGTCTCGGAGGCGGGTCACGCGGCCGGTGGCCGCGGCGCGTGCACCGGATTACCGTGGAGTCGAGGGTTCGGCCGCGAAGTGGCTATGCGAGCGGCCGGGCCCCCTACGAGCGTTGATCGTGGGAGTCGAGATGACCGCGTTGGGCCTGCTGGCATTGGTGGTGGGCATCCTGCTGATCGTGGTCGAGGCCCACACCCCGACCGCGGGGATCGTCGGGGCCGGGGGCGCGCTCCTGTCCGCCGCGGGCGTGTGGATGTTGTTCGCCGCCGATGGCGCCGGGTCGGCGATCGCGGTCCCGGTGACGGTGGGTGTCGCGGTGGTCGGGCTCGGCGTGATGGCACTGGCAGGCCGAAAGGCGCTGGTCGCGAGGCGCCTGCCCGTACACAGCGGGCCCGAGTCCCTGATCGGCACCAACGCCGTCGTCCGGAACTGGACCGGATCGCACGGACAGGTGGAGACGGCCGGCGGGCTCTGGCGAGCCAAGGTGGAGTTCGGATACGAGCAGGACCCCGAGCCGTCGGAGGGCGAGTCCGTCGTCGTCGAGCGGATCCGTGGCCTCACGCTGTCCGTGCGCCGCCGCGAACCGTGGGAGTGGTCGCCGTGACCGCAGTCTTCGCCCTTCTCGTCATCGTCGCCCTGCTGCTGTTCGTCCTGCCCGGCACGTCGGTCCGGATCCTGCGCGAGTACGAACGGGGTGTGGTCTTCCGGCTCGGCCGGGTCCTCGACTCCAAGGGTCCCGGGCTGGTCCTGCTGGTCCCGGCGGTCGACCGGATGGTGCGCGTCAGCCTGCGCACGGTGACGCTGAAGATCCCGTCCAGGAGGTGATCACCCGCGACAACGTGCCCGCGAAGGTCACCGCGGTCGCGTATTTCCGGGTGATCGATGCGGACCGGGCGATTGTCGAGGTGGAGGACTTCCTGCTCGCGACGCTGCAGATCGCGCAGACCACGCTGCGCTCGATCCTGGGCAAGGCCGAGCTCGACTCCCTGCTCGCGGAGCGGGAACGGCTGAACGAGGACCTGCAGCAGGTGATCGACCAGCAGACCGAACCGTGGGGCGTGAAGGTCACCACGGTCGAGATCAAGGACGTCGAGATCCCCGAGAACATGCAGCGGGCCATCGCGCGGCAGGCCGAGGCGGAGCGCGAACGGCGGGCCAAGATCATCAACGCGGAGGGCGAGTTCCAGGCGGCGGAGAAGCTCGCACTCGCGGCCGACATCATCAGCCGCAATCCGACGACCCTGCAGCTGCGGTATCTGCAGACGCTGCGGGAGATCGGCGGCGAGCACAACTCGACGATGATCTTCCCGCTGCCGCTCGACCTGGTCCGGCCCTTCCTCGGCGAGGACAGGAAGAGCTAGTTCGTCGCGGGTATCTCGAACTCGCCCTGGCCTGCGAAGTCCACCTGCCGCCGCGCGTTGGAGAGCGCGCTGACCACGCAGGTACCGATCGGGCCGCCCCTGTCGAACATCGTCGCGGTGCCCACGGCCAGACCGTCGGAGCTGATGTGGTCGTCCGCCTCGATCCCGACGTCGGGCCCCTCGGGCAGCCTGGCCAGCACGAGGGTCAGGTCGACGTTGATGTAGCCGACGCCCTCGCTGCCCCAGTTGGTCATCAGGCTGGTCGGCTCACCCGCCATGGCGGCCCGCTCGAACTGCGACGGCTCCTCCCCTGCCACCACCGGAAGATGCCTGGCCCACATGCGTTTACGGCTGACGCCCTGATGCTCGAACATCGAGGTGGACCAGCCGTCGGGGTGCGAATCGCTGCCGAAGTACGGCGGGGTGAGCGCGTCGGTCGGCGGGGCGATCGACGCAGGCGGCGGTGACGGGCGGCGATCGCGGGTCCAGACCTCGCCGGGCGGCTGCTCCGACGGCCGAAGGAAGACCGCGGACGCGCGCGCGACGGCCTCCCCGTCCTGGAGCAGCTCCGCGTCGGCGACCCGGATCCGCTTGCCCTCGCGCACCGCCGTGGTCGCGGTGGTCAGTGGCCGGGTCCGCGCCGGACGGAACAGGTCGACCGTCAGCCGCGTGGGCACGAATCCGTCACCGCCGTTGCCGTTCTCGAGCGCACGGGCGAGAAGTCCGCACAGCGCCACACCACTGACCATGTCCGGTGCCCATCGGCTGACCGCGAAGGGCAACGCCACGTATCCGTCCGGGGTCGGGTCGAAGAAGGCGAGCGGAGAATTCACGAGCGGCACCTCTCGGGTCGACGGGTCCGGCTCCCGTCGTGGGTGACCGCGGGCCCGCAGCGATGCGGAATCGTTGACACCTCGAACGTAATTCATCGGCCAAACGCCCCCACGAGCGGACCCCGCTGCCCTACCGTGCGACGCGTGACCCGAATCGCCCGGATCCTCGCCCTCGTGCTCGCGGTTGCGTCGGCTCCGTTGGCCGCCGGATCACCCGCCCAGGCCGCCCCGGCCGGACTGGGCGCGGATTTCGAATGGGGCGTTGCCACCTCCGGCTTCCAGTCCGAGGGCTCGCCACCGGACAGCAACTGGTCGCGCTACGTGTCGTCGGGCAAGACCCACGACCCGTACGGTTCCGGGCCCGACTTCCGGCACCGCTACCGGGAGGACATCGCCCGCGCGGCGGCCCTCGGCGTCGACGTGTTCCGCTTCTCCGTCGAATGGGCCCGGGTGCAGCCGACCCCTGGCGGCTGGGACGAGGCCGAGTTCGCCTACTACGACGACGTCATCGAGGAGATCCGCGGACACGGCATGAAGCCGATGATCACCCTCGACCACTGGGTCTACCCGGGCTGGATCGCCGACCGCGGCGGTTGGGCCGACCCGGACACCCCGGCCCGCTGGCTTACCAACGCCGAGCGGGTGGTAGAGCGCTATGCCGGCGCGGGGGCCGACTGGATCACCTTCAACGAGCCGACGGTGTTCGTGCAGAAGGAGCTGACCTTCGGTGGCATCTCGCTGCCAGCGGCCCCACAGATGCTGGATCGGATGGTCGGCGCGCACCGCGGTATCTACGACACCATCCACCGCCTCGACCCCGACGCCCGCGTCTCGAGCAACGTCTCCTACATCCCCGCCGCGATGGGCGCGGTGGACTCGGTCTTCGCCGACCGGGTCCGCGACAAGCTGGACTTCCTCGGCCTCGATTACTACTACGGCGTCTCGCTCGACAACCTGACCGCGGCGGCCGCCGTGACCGACGCCTTCTACGACATCCGACCGCAGCCGGACGGGATCTATCACGCCGCGATGTACTACGCGCGCAAGTACCCGGAGCTGCCGATCTACGTGGTGGAGAACGGGATGCCCACCGACAACGGCGCGCCGAGGCCAGACGGGTACACCCGCTCGGATCACCTGCGCGACCACATCTACTGGCTCGGCCGGGCCCGGGCCGACGGCGCCGACGTGATCGGCTACAACTACTGGTCGATCACCGACAACTACGAGTGGGGCACCTACCGGCCGCGGTTCGGCCTCTACACCGTCGACACGTTGACCGACCCGACACTGACCCGCAGGCCGACCGACGGCGTCGCCGCGTACCGGGACCTGATCGCCGCAGGCGGCGTGCCCGCGGACTACCGGCCGGTGATGGCGCCTGCATTCTGTTCGCTGGTCAGCCCGCCGCAGAGCTGCCTGAGCCCGACCGGCTCGTAGCCGCGGTGGTCAGGCGTATCGCCGCTGCAGACCCTCGAGCGTCTCCGAAATCCCCTTCGCATTCTTCTGGGGAAACCCGATGAGCTCGAAGGACTTTGCCAGCTTGGAGCCGGTGTAGTCGAAGACCTCGGTGACCTGTGTCTGCGGCACCGGCGCTTCAGCCGAGAAGACCTCGGCGAACTCCCAGCGCCACCGGTGTCCGAACGGGTGCCGCCACTCGATCAGCCTGCCGTCCTCGAACGCGGTGACGGTGCTGGTGATGCGGTAGGGAAAGCCGTACATCCGCATCGACATCGAGAACTTGTCGCCCCGCTCGAGTCGGGCGGGCCCCGAAACGGCCGCCTGCACGGTCCCCGATCCATCCAACTCGTGATGTCGTCTCGGGTCGGCAACCAGGCCGAACAGTTCGTTGACGGGGGCATTGACCAGGACGCGGCGGGCCACCCTGCGGGGTCCCAGGTCTACGGGCTCGACTGACAGTGCGGGCATGGCCACAAGATACGCGTGGCGTCCCCGTCCTATGCTCCAACCGCGGGCACGCGCGTCGCGTGTCGCCCGCTCCTCGTAGGTGAAGGTGGAGTTCTCATGGCCTGGCAGGTGTGGTTCGCATTCTTCGGCGCCGCGTGGGTGATCAGCCTGTCCCCCGGCGCGGGCGCGATCGCGTCGATGTCCACCGGCCTCAGTCACGGCCTGCGCCGCGGCTACTGGAACATCCTCGGCCTGCAGATCGGGCTGTTGCTACAGGTGGTCATCGTCGCGGCCGGGGTCGGCGCCCTCCTCGCCAGCTCGGCGCTGGCGTTCACCGTCATCAAGTGGTTCGGCGTCGCCTACCTGGTCTACCTCGGGATCCGGCAGTGGCGGGCCGCGCCAACCGAGGTGTCCGCGGAGACCGACACCCGCCGCCACTCCGCGACCGTCCTGGTCGCGCGCGGGTTCCTGGTCAACGCCAGCAACCCGAAGGCGGTGGTCTTCATGTTGGCCGTCCTCCCGCAGTTCCTGAACCCGGCAGCACCCCTGGTCCCGCAATACGCGATCATCGCCGCGACGATGATCGCCGTGGACGTCATGGTCATGACCGGCTACACCGGGCTGGCCGCGCGGGTGCTGCGGATGATGCGTTCACCGAAACAGCAGCGGGTCACCGGCCGGGTGTTCTCCGGCCTGTTCTTCGCCGCGGCGGCGTTCCTGTCACTGGTGCGGCGGGGCGCGACGGCCTAGCCGCGATACGGCGCCAGGCCGTCAGGCCTGCGGGGTTCCGATGTTGACCATCCAGCCGATGCCGAACTTGTCGGTACACATGCCGAACTCATCGCCCCACATCTGCTTCTCCAGTGGGACCGACACGGTGCCTCCGTCGGACAGCTTCGCCCAATAGCCACGCAGCTCGTCGCCGTCGTCGCCGCTCAGGCTCACCGCGATGTTCTCCCCGGGCTTGTGCTCCATCCCGGGCGGCGTGTCGGCCCCCATCAGCGTGTACCCACCGGGGGTCTCCAGCATGCCGTGCATGATCAGGTTGGCCTCGGGGCATCCGGTGCGCCGAACTCACCGAAGGTGCTCAGGTTCAGGGTGCCGCCGAAAACACCCTGGTAGAACTCCATGGCCTGCCTCGCGTTGTCGGCGAAGCTGATGTACGGGTTGAGACGAGAGCTCATCTGGTTCTCCTTCATCCGTCGCACGTTCGGTCTCTTGCAGACTAGCGCGGCCCGGTGACAGGAAACGGCTACATGTCCAGGCCGAGATCCAGCACGGTCACCGAGTGCGTCAGTGCGCCGACCGCGAGGAAGTCCACCCCTGTCCGGGCGTAATCGGCCGCGACATCGAGGGTGAGCCCGCCGGAGGACTCGAGCTTGGTCTGCGGCGCCACCGAATTGCGCCGCTGGACGGCGGTCTGCGTCTCCCAGAGCGCGAAGTTGTCCAGCAGCACCAGCTCGACATCCTCCGCGAGCACCTGGTCGAGCTGGGCCAGGCTGTCCACCTCGACCTCGCACTCGATGTCAGGAGCCGCCGACCGCACCGCGTTCAGTGCTGCGACCACCGAGCCGGCCGCCGCGACATGGTTGTCCTTGATCAGCGCCGCATCCCCGAGGCCCATCCGGTGGTTGACCCCGCCGCCCATCCAGACCGCGTACTTCTGCAACGCGCGCAGCCCGGGCAGGGTCTTGCGGCTGTCGCGGATCCGGCAGTCGGTGCCCTGCACTTCCTCGACCCAGGCCGCGGTGGCGGTCGCGATCCCGGACAGGTGGCACATCAGGTTGAGCATGGTGCGCTCCGCGGTGAGCAGGTCCCTGGTCGGGGCCAGCACGCTCAGCACCGACTCCCCCGGTCGCACGACGGCGCCGTCCCCGACCCTTGCGAGGACCTCGTAGTTGCCCGCTCCGACCACCTCGTCCAGCACCAGCAGACCCACGTCGATCCCGGCCACCGTGCCCGCCGACCTGGAGACCACGGCGGCCTTGGCCACCGCGCCCTCGGGCACCGTCGCGACCGAGGTGATGTCGGGGCCGTATCGCAGGTCTTCGCCAAGTGCCACCCGCACCAGGGTGAGGATCTCGTCGCGGTCCATGCCGTCCGCCAGCGTGGTCATCGTGCTCCTGTCGAAGTCGTCACAAGGGTCGTCTGTCTCTAGTTCGGGGCCGTCACGAGTTCGGGCAGCTCGAGTTCGCCGTCGGACCCCAGCCGCACCTCGATGCCGTGGCGCAACGACTCCGACGCCTCGGGGAAGTCGCTGCGGGTGTGGCAACCCCGGCTCTCGGTCCGCGCCCGGGCCGCCAGCACCAGGGCGGCGGCCGTCACGCTGAGCGCGGCGTCCTCGAGACCCGTCGCATCGGCCGGGACGAGCTCCGCCGACCCGGCGAGTTCTTGTGCCGCCGTCGACAATCCGGCCCCGTCCCGGACCACGGAGGCGTGAGCGGTCATCAGCGCCTGCACCCGATCCCGGGCGACATGCGGCCGCGACCTCAGGTCCGCGGAGCCCACCTCCACCGCCATCCGCGACCGCTCGACGGCCGCGATGCCGGCCCGCTCCCCGACCACGAGGCCCTCGAGCAGGCTGTTGGATGCCAGCCGATTGGCCCCGTGCAGACCGGTGCGCGCCACCTCGCCCGCGGCGTAGAGCCCGGGCACCTCGGTGCGCCCGTGCACGTCGGTCACGACGCCGCCGCACGCGTAGTGCGCCGCCGGGGCCACCGGGATGAGCTGGTGCGCGGGGTCGATCCCCGCGGCCAGGCAGGACGCGGTCACCGTCGGGAACCGCTCCGCGAACCCGGACAGCCTGCGCGCGTCGAGGTATACGTGGTCGGTGCCGAGGCGGCGGATCCGATCCGCGATGGCGCGCGAGACCACATCACGCGGGGCCAGGTCACCCATCGGGTGCACCCCGGCCGTCACCGAGTCACCGTTGCCGTCCACCAGGATCGCGCCCTCGCCGCGCACGGCCTCGCTGATCAGGGGCCGTCGACCGATGCCGCCGGGGTGAACAGCACGGTCGGGTGGAACTGCACGAACTCCACGTCCGCGACGGAGGCGCCGGCCTCCAGCGCCAGCGCGATGCCGTCGGCGGTCGCGCCGGGCGGGTTGGTGCTGCACGAGTACAGCTGCCCGAGACCACCGGTGGCCAGCAGCACCGACGGCGTGTGGATCACACCGAGCCCCCTATCGGAGAGCACCAGCAAACCCACCACACCGCGGTCGTCGGTGACGACCCGCGCGGCCGCAGCACCGAACAGCACGGGCAGGCCCGCGGCATTGAGCGCCCGCTGCACCTCGGCACCGGTGGCGTCGCCACCAGCGTGGATGATCCTGCGGGTGCTGTGCCCGCCCTCGCGGGTGCGGGAGACCGCGCCGTCGCGACCCCTGTCGAAGACCGCCCCGAGGTCGGTGAGCGCGGCGACGGCATCGGCGCCGCCCGCCACGATCGAGCGCACGGCTTCCTCGTCGCACAGCCCGGCACCCGCTGCGCAGGTGTCCGCCACATGGGAGTCGACCGAGTCCGTGCGCAGGTCGCCGACGACCGCGATGCCGCCCTGCGCGTACTGCGTGGCGGTGTCGGTCGGTCCGCCCTTGCTCACGGTGAGCACCTTCAGGCCGCGCAGCGAGGCGGCGCGGGCCGCGGTCAGGCCCGCGACCCCGCCGCCGACGACCACGAGGTCGGCGTTCGCCTCCCAGCTCGCCTCGCCGGCAGGCGTCATTACTCGCCGCCGCCCGGGTTGCCGATCTCGATCATCCGCTGCACGGACTTGCGCGCCCGCTCGGCGGTGGCCAGGTCGACGTGCACCTCGTCCTTGCCCTCGATCAGGCAGCGCAGCAGCGCGGCCGGGGTGATCATCTTCATGTACGGGCAGGAGGCGCGGTCGTTGACGGCCTGGAAGTCGATCTCGGGTGCGGCCTTGCGCAGCTGGTGCAGCATGCCGACCTCGGTCGCGACCAGCACCTGCTTCGCCTTGCTGGCGCGGGCCGCGTCCAGCATGCCGCCCGTGGACAGGATCTTGACCTTGTCCTCCGGCACGAAGCCCTCACCCGCGAGGTACAGCGCGGAGGTGGCGCAGCCGCACTCCGGGTGCACGTACAGCTCGGCGTCGGGGTGCGACTTGGCCTGCGCGGTGAGCTCGTCACCGTTGATGCCTGCGTGCACGTGGCACTCGCCCGCCCAGATCTGCATGTTCGTCCGGCCGGTCACCCGCTTGACGTGCGCGCCGAGGAACTGGTCCGGCAGGAACAGCACCTCGCGGTCGGGGTCGATCGAGTTCACCACGTCGACCGCGTTGGACGAGGTGCAGCAGATGTCGGTCAGACCCTTCACCTCGGCCGTGGTGTTCACGTACGACACCACCACCGCATCGGGGTAGTCGGCCTTCCACGCCCGCAGGTCGTCCGCGGTGATCGAGTCGGCCAGCGAGCAGCCGGCGCGCTCGTCGGGGATGAGCACGGTCTTGCTCGGGCTGAGGATCTTCGCGGTCTCGGCCATGAAGTGCACGCCGCAGAACACGATGGTGTCCTCGGGCGCCTCGGCGGCGATCCGGGACAGCGCCAGCGAGTCGCCGACGTGGTCGGCCACGTCCTGGATGGCGGGCAGCTGGTAGTTGTGCGCGAGCAGCGTCGCGCCGCGCTCCTTGGCCAGGCGCCGCACCTCGGCCGCCCACTCCGGAGTGGCCTCCACACCTGTGTAACCGCCGGGTGCGTCCGTGATCGAACCCGCACCTGCCCACAACGTCGATGTCATGGCCTTGCTCCTTCACCGTGGATCCGGTCGGTCTGCGCCGGATCTGCCATCCGATTCCCCACACGTGCGGGTTTCGATTTTCGGGGTTTTCGACTTAGGATCGAAAACATGCCCCATCCTAGCACCGTCCACGAAGTGCTCACCGCGGTCTTCCAGGTTCGCGACTTCGACGGCCGACCCGAACTGGCGGTACTGCTGTGGCAGCGGGCCCTGGACCCACAGAAAGGCACCTGGTCACTGCCCGGCGGACAACTCGGTGACGACGAGGATCTGATCACCTCCGCCCGGCGTCAGCTGGCCGAGAAGGTCGACGTGCGCGAGGTGGCGCACCTGGAACAGCTCTCGGTGTTCAGCGATCCCGCCAGGGTCCCCGGCGACCGGCGGATCGCGTCGACCTTCCTCGGGCTCATCCCCCTGCCCTCCGATCCGCACCTGCCCCCGGACACAGCCTGGCACCCGGTCTCCGCCCTGCCCGAGATGTCGTTCGACCACGGCGTCGTGGTCGAGCACGCCAGGGCCCGGTTGGCGGCGAAGCTGTCGTACACCAACATCGCCTTCGCCCTTGCCCCTGCCGAGTTCGCGATGTCGACCCTGCGTGAGATCTATTGCGCCGCACTCGGCTATCAGGTGGACGCCACCAACCTGCAGCGGGTGCTCGGCCGCCGCGGGGTGCTCACGCCCACCGGCACCACCGCGCCGTCGGGCAAGGCGGGCGGCCGTCCGCCCGCGCTCTACCGGTTCGCCGAGTCGCGGCTGCGCGTCACCGACGAGTTCGCCGCCCTGCGACCGCCGAGCTAGGCCTCCAGCCGACTGTGCACCTGCTGGGGCATCGACCCTGGAAGGTCACCGGCAGGTGCACTCTCGTCGGGAGCCGGGGCGACACCGAGGTCGTCGCGCGGGCTCATCGAGGCGAGCACCAAGTACACGAAGGCCGCCACCAGCGGCTGCAGGATGAGCACCATCGCGGTGCCCAGCCCGGGCGAGACGGGGACGATCTGCCCTTCGACGGCGTCTGGGAGGTCGGGGAACCGGAGCCCCGCGACCCCGAGGCCGACCACCGCGGTGGTGGCGGCACCCACGGCCGATCCGATCAGCAGGCCGACCAGCACGACGGGACCACGCACCGAACGCCACAGCCAGGCCGCCGACGCGCTCAGCACGCCCACGGTCAGGCCGGCGCACAGGAACAACGCGACAGCATCGAACTGGTGCCCGCTCTCGGAGGTCAGCGACGCCGCGCGACCGCCGGAGACCACCAGGAAATGCTGGGCGGGCACGAGCAGCCCCCACCCGATCCCGGCGAGCGCACTGGCCGCGACCACCGCCACCACGATGCGCGCGGCGGCACGGATCTCCGACCTGTCGACGGCCACGGTCAGCGCTGGCCCAGGTAGCTGGAGTCGAGGACCCCGTGCCGGGAGCACTTGGCCCACCACCCGTCGGGGCTGATCTGCACGATCATCCGCCTGCCGCAGTCCTCACAGAAGCGCGGCGGCTCCAGGCCGAGCTGGGCCGCGGCCGGGATGGTGTCGTCGAATCCCGGCACCACCCGCCGGCCGGTGAACGGGTTGTAGCGCTCGACGATCTCGTCGACGGGCGCGGCATTGCTCAGCTCTTGAGGGAACGTCACGTATCCAACCCTAGATGGTGTCGTTGAGAACCTTGATCGGCATCTGCAGCTCGCCGAGCAGGTCGAGGTCCTGTTCCGCGGGGCGGCCCAGCGTGGTCAGGTAGTTGCCGACGATGACGGCGTTGATTCCGCCCAGGATGCCCTGCTTGGCGCCCAGGTCACCGAGGGTGATCTCGCGGCCGCCCGCGAACCGCAGGATGGTGCGCGGCAACGCCAGCCGGAATGCGGCGACGGCACGCAGCGCGTCGCTGGCGGGCAGCACCTCGAGGTCACCGAAGGGGGTGCCCGGGCGCGGGTTCAGGAAGTTCAGCGGCACCTCGTCGGGGTCGAGCTCGGCCAGGTTGGCGGCGAACTCCGCGCGCTGCTCGAGGGTCTCACCCATGCCGAGGATTCCGCCGCAGCAGACCTCCATACCGGCCTCGCGGACCATCTTCAGGGTGCCCCAGCGCTCCTCCCAGGTGTGGGTGGTGACCACGTTCGGGAAGTGCGACTTGGAGGTCTCGAGGTTGTGGTTGTAGCGGTGCACACCCATTGCGGCGAGCTGGTCGACCTGCTCCTGCGTGAGCATGCCCAGCGAGCAGGCGATCTGGATGTCGACCTCGTTGCGGATGGCCTCGATACCGGCCGCGACCTGCGCGAGCAGCTTCTCGTCCGGTCCGCGGACGGCGGCGACGATGCAGAACTCGGTGGCGCCGGACTTGGCGGTCTGCTTGGCGGCCTCGACCAGGCTCGGGATGTCGAGCCACGCGGCGCGGACCGGGGAGGCGAACAGCCCGGACTGCGAGCAGAAGTGGCAGTCCTCGGGGCAGCCACCGGTCTTGAGCGAGATGATGCCCTCGACCTCGACCTCGGGTCCGCACCACTTCATCCGCACGTCGTGGGCGAGGCCGAGCAGGTCCTCGAGGCTCTCGTCCGGGAGCTGCAGCACGGCGAGCGTCTGCTCCTGGGTCAGTCCCTCACCGCGCTCGAGGACCTGTTCCCTGGCGACGGCGAGAATGTCTGTGCGGGCGGGGCCTGGGTCACTGCAACTCCTCGGGGGCTGGACACAGTGCCGCAGAAACGCCGCGGCGGTGCCGCAACTTGAACACCGTGCAAGTTGAACGGCGTTCAGGTTAGGGTCGTGGTGGAATGGTGTCAAACGCCACACGACAACTAAGGGGATGACGAACAGTGCAGCTGCGACGCGGTGACGTCCTCGACGGGGCGATCGCCATCCTCGACGAGTACGGCCTCGGAGACCTCACGATGCGCAGGCTGGCCACCTCGCTCGGCGTACAGCCGGGGGCGCTGTACTGGCACTTCCCCAACAAGCAGACTCTGCTCGCGGCGATCACCGACGAGATGCTCGCGGGCGTCTCGGCGCCGATCGAGGTCAAGGACTGGGATGCCCGGCTGCGCACTGTTGCGCACCGGATGCGCGACGCACTGCTCGCACACCGCGACGGCGCAGAGCTCGCCGCCGCCTCCTACGCCGCGCGACTCGCCACGAACGGCGCGCACGCGACGCTGGCGAGCACCTGCGAGGACGCGGGCCTGCCTGACCACGAATCCGAACTCGCGGCCGACACGCTGCTGTACTACATCCTCGGCCAGACCATGGACGAGCAGTCCCGCATGCAGATGGACTCGCACGGCGCCCTCGCTGAGGACGCGTCCCCGCTGTACGACGCCACCAGCGGCACAGCGCGCTTCGACTACGGGCTGAGCCTGTTCGTGGACGGCGTGCGCAGCCGGCTGCGCGCCGCAGTCCGGGACTAGCCGCCCCGGTCAGACCCGCGGCGTCAGCGCGACCTTGCGGATCTTGCCCGCGGGCGTCATCGGCAGGCCGTCGACCACCTCGACCCGGTCGGGCACCTTGTACTTGGCCAGGGCGAGCCTGCACCGCTCGAGCAGTGACTCGACGTCCACCGCGGCGCCGGGCGCCGGCACCACGAAGGCGTAACCGCTCTCGCCGAACGTCTCGTCGGGCACCCCGATCACCGCGGCCATCGCCACCGTCGGATCCGCGGCCAGCACGTTCTCGATCTCGGCCGGGTAGACGTTGTATCCGCCCCGCACGTACATCTCCTTCTGGCGGCCGAGCAGGGTGATGTGCCCGTCCTCCGACATCGACGCGATGTCGCCGGTCGCCAGCCAGCCGTCGACGAGGAACGTCGCGGCCGACTCGTCCGGCAGCTGCCAGTAGCCCGCCGCCACACACCCGCCGCGGACCTGCAGTTCACCGGCCTCGCCCTGGGCGAGCGGAATGTTCCGGTCATCGACGATGCGGCCCTCGAAGTCGCCGGTCATGGTCCCGATGCTGCGGCCGACCGTCTCCAGCGAGTCACCCGGCGGCGAGATCACGCAGGCACCGGAGGTCTCGGACATGCCGTACAGGTTCGCGATCCGGACGCCGTCGAATCGCGCCGCAACCTGCTCGGCCAGGGCCGGCTCGAGGTTGGACCCACCGACCACACACAACCGCACGCTCGACATGTCCACGCCCGCAACGGAGTCCGCGCCGAGGACCATCTTGTACATGGTGGGGACGCCGACGAACATCGTCACCCCGGCGCCTGCCATCGCGTCGACCACCAGGTCCGGATGGAACCTCGGCAACAGCGCGATGGCGCCGCCGGTGACCAGGGTCGAACCCAACGTGCACGTCAGCCCGCCGACGTGATTGAACGGCATGACGCCGAGAATCACGTCCGCGGCCGTCTGTTCGAAGCGCTCCGCCTGCGCGCCGGCCGAGGCGAGCAGGCTGGCGTGAGTGATGGTGGCACCCTTGGGCGTCCCTGTCGTTCCTGAGGTGTAGAGGATCACCGCGGGGTCCGCGGGGCGGACGCCCTCGGCGGCGCGGGCGAGCAGCGCCGGATCGGGCTCGGTGGCCGCAAGGTCCGCCCACCGTCGTCCGCCCTTGACCTCGTCAGCACCGAGGAACACCAGGTGCTCGACCGTCGGGATGTCGGGGCGGAGCTGATCGAGAAAGGGTCCGAACTCGAATCCGTTCGACTCCGCGTCGCAGATCAGGGCACGAGCCCCCGACTGCGTGAGCATGTGGGTGAACTCGCGCTCGCGGTAGACGACGTTGAGGGTGACCAGCACGGCGCCGATCTTCGCCGCGGCGAGGTGCGCGACGATCCAGTCAGGCGAGTTCGTCGCCGCGATGGCGATGCGGTCGCCGTGGCCGATACCCAGACGCAGCCAACCGGTGGCCGCGCGGTCCGACCGCACGTCGATCTCGGCGTAGCTGATCGCCTCACCACCGAAGTGGACGAAAGTCGCCTCGGGCGCTGTCGCGACCCTGGCCGCGAGCGCCGCGGGAATCGTGGGAGAGTTGCCAATTCCGTTGTCCATCAAGCATTCCGATCAGTCGCCGGGAGGGCGCCGGCACCACCGCCGCCACACCCAACCGGAGTCGGGCGGCGTGACTGCGATCACATCCGGCAAGCTTGCGCCACTGTAAGCGGACCTAACGAACTAAGCAAGCATGCTTGCTTGTTTTCCGCCCCTCCCCCCGCGCGGCCCGCATTGCGCCCACAATGGGTGAATGGTCGGCCGGTTCGATCTCGGTACCCATCCGTCGGGGCGTTTCGCGCGCTCCGCGGGCGCGATGCTGGTCGCGGCGGCACTGACGCTGACCCTGCCTGCACACGCCGCACCCGCTGGACGACCAGGCACCGTCGTCTCGTCGGGACCACTCGTGCGTGAGTACTGGATCCCCGATGCGGCCGCCGCCCACCTGGTGACCTACCGGTCCACCGGCCCTGGCGGCAGGCCGGCGCTGAGCACCGGCGCGGTATTCATCCCGCCGGGCCAGGCCCCGCCTGGCGGCTGGCCGGTGGTGTCCTGGGGGCACGGCGCGATCGGGCTCGCCGACGAGTGCGCGCCCACGGCCACCGGGGTTCTCGGCGGCGGCTACCTGACGCGCTGGCTGACACAGGGATACGCAGTGGTCGCCACCGACTACGTCGGCCTGGGCACCCCGGGGATCCATCCGTATCTCGACGGCCGATCGCAGGCATACAGCCTCGTCGACATGGTCCGCGCCGCGCGCGCGGTGGACCCGTCCCTCTCTCGAAAATGGGTGGCGCTCGGCCAGTCTCAGGGCGGCCAGGCCGCGATGGTCGCCGCCTCGCTGGCCACCTCGTACGCACCTGAACTCGACTACCGGGGCGCCGTCGGCCTCGGGGTCCCGTCGAACATCGAGAACCTCGCGCCGCTCGGCGGGCCCGGCTTTCCTGAGCTCCCGCTGACCGGCACCACCGTGTTCATCTCGTACCTGCTGGCCGGGCTGCGGGCCACCCGCCCCGATATCGGCGTCGACGGCTACCTCAGCCCGCTCGGCCGCGAGGTGCTCGACCGGGCCGAATCGCTCTGCTACCCCGAGGCGGCGGAGGCGTTCGCGGGGATCTCGATCGGCGAGCTGCTCTCCCGGCAGCTGGACGACCAGGTGATCCTGTCCGCGCTGCGCGAGATGCTGGAGATCCCCACCCGCGGCTACGACCGCCCGTTCTTCATCGGGCAGGGGATGCTGGACGAGGTCGTTCCTGCGCCGCTGACCCTGAAGCTGGCCGCGGACCTGACCGGAAACGGGGAGCGCTTCACCTTCCGGCCGTACCCGGCAGGCCACCTCGGGACGATGCGGTTGTCGCTACCCGACGCGACGGACTTCGTCCGCGAGGCCTTCAGGGCTCCATGAGCCCGCGGGCGCCGGGACGCTCAGTCCCCGTGCAACACCCGGTGCAGCGTCGTCGTCGCGAGCAGCATCGCGGTGCGGGCGGCATGTGTGTCCGCCAGCGCGTTGAGCATGACGAAATCGTGGATCATGCCCTGGAATCGCACCGCGGTCACCGGCACACCCGCGGCACGCAGCTTGTTGGCGAAGGCCTCGCCCTCGTCGCGCAGGACGTCGGCCTCCCCGTTGACGACCAATGCCGGGGGCAGCCCCGCCAGCATCTCCGTGCTCGCACGCAGCGGCGAGGCCAAGACCTCCGCGCGCTGGTCCGGATCGGTCGTGTACTGGTCCCAGAACCAGGCCATCGCGCCCGCGGTGAGGAAATAGCCGTCCGCGAACTGCCGATACGACTCCGTGTCCTGGCCCGCGTCGGTCACCGGGTAGAAAAGCACCTGCTGGAGGAAGTCGGGGCCGCCGCGTTCCTTCGCCATCAGGGTGAGGGCGATCGTCATGTTGCCGCCCACGCTGTCGCCCGCCACTGCGAAGCGGGTCACGTCGAGCCCCTCGCCGACACCGTTTTCGGCGATCCACCGCGCCGTGCCGTAGATCTCTTCGATTGCGGTCGGGTACTTCGCCTCGGGCGAGAGGCTGTAGCTCGGAAACACCAGCGCCGCATTCGCGCCCACCGCCAGCTCACGGATGAGCCGGTCGTAGATGTGCGTGTTGCCGAAGACCCACCCCGCACCGTGGTTGTACTGGATGACGGGCAGGGTCCCGCTCGTGCCCTTCGGCCGAACGATGCGGACCGATATCTCCCCCGACGGTCCGCCATGGATCACCCGATCGTCGATGTCGACCTCGGGGGCCGGAGCGCCTCCGGCTTGCACCTCGTCGAACTTCGCTCGACCATCGGCAACGGGGAGCTCATAGATGAACGGCGGCACTGCCGTCGCGTCGGCGAACTCTTGGGCCGCTGGTTCGAGAACAGGCTCGGGCATCGGAGCTTCCTTCCCTCGTCGAACATGGTGTCCGCCGACCGGATTCAGCTGTCGCCGCGCCGGAACAGTTTGTTGCCCAGCCAGACGATCGGGTCATAGCGCCGGTCGACGACGCGTTCCTTCATCGGGATCAACGCGTTGTCGGTGATACGGATGTTCTCCGGGCACACCTCGGTGCAGCACTTGGTGATGTTGCACAGGCCCAGTCCCTGCTCGTCCTGCGCGGCGTCGCGCCGGTCGGCGACATCGAGCGGGTGCATCTCCAACTCGGCGACCCGCATCAGGAACCGCGGTCCGGCGAAGGCCTGCTTGTTCTCCTCGTGGTCGCGCACCACGTGACAGGTGTTCTGGCACAGGAAACACTCGATGCACTTGCGGAACTCCTGTGATCGCTCCACATCTACCTGTTTCATCCGGTACTCCCCCGGCTTCAGTCCAGGCGGCGGCGTGAAAGACGGGATCTCCCTGGCCTTCTGGTAGTTGAAGGACACGTCGGTGACCAGGTCCCGGATCACCGGGAAGGTTCGCATCGGGGTGACGGTGATGACCTCGTCCTCGGTGAAGGTGGACATCCTGGTCATGCACAGCAGCCGGGGTCTGCCGTTGACCTCGGCCGAGCACGATCCGCACTTGCCCGCCTTGCAGTTCCAGCGCACGGCCAGGTCCGGCGCCTGGGTGGCCTGTAGGCGGTGGATGATGTCGAGGACCACCTCTCCCTCGTTGACCGGCACCGAATAGTCCTGCAGGTCACCACCGTCGACGTCCCCGCGCCACACCTTGAAGCTCGCGTCGTAGGTCATGACGGGCCCTCGCTTCCTATTCGGGCCGAGTCCGGGTGATCGGCGAGTTCGGCGTCCGTGTAGTACTTGGCCAGTTCGCTGAGTTCGAACAGCTCCAACAGGTCCGCGCGCATCGGCAGCTGGGGTTCGGGCGCGACCGTGACATCGGGCACCACGGTGCCCGCCCCGGTGTCGGCGCCGCCGACCACACTGCACACCAGCAACGTGCCCCGCCACCCCGAGTCCATCGCCGGGTGGTCGTCCCTGGTGTGCCCGCCACGGCTCTCGGTCCGCATCAACGCCGCCTTCGCGACGCACTCGCTGACCAACAGCATGTTCCGCAGGTCCACCGCGAGGTGCCAGCCGGGGTTGAACTGCCGGTGTCCCTCGACAGTGACGCCGGGGATCCGCCGCCTGATCTCCTCCAGCTTCGCCAGTGCCTCACGGATCTCGGCGTCCGTCCGGATGATGCCGACGAGATCGTTCATCGTCTGCTGGAGGTCGGTGTGCAATGTGTACGGGTTCTCCGCGGTCTCTCCCTCAGCAGGCGGATCGAAGGGCGCCAGCGCCATCGCCGCCGCCGCGGTCACGTCGGCCTCGTCGATCACCGGCCTTCGCTCGAGCGACTCCAGGTAGTCCGACGCCCCGAGGCCGGCACGACGACCGAAGACCAACAGGTCCGACAGCGAGTTCCCGCCGAGCCGGTTCGAACCGTGCATGCCGCCCGAGCACTCCCCCGCCGCGAACAGGCCGGGGAGGCTGGACGATCCGCTGTCGGGGTCCACCTCGATGCCACCCATCACGTAGTGACAGGTCGGCCCGACCTCCATCGGCTCCTTGGTGATGTCGACGTCGGCGAGCTCCTTGAACTGGTGGTGCATGGACGGCAATCGGCGCACGATCTCGTCGGCGGGCATCCGGGAGGCGATGTCGAGGTAGACACCCCCGTGCGGCGTCGACCGCCCCGCCTTGACCTCCGAGTTGATCGCCCTGGCCACCTCGTCGCGCGGCAGCAGATCGGGCGTGCGGCGGTTGTTGTCCGGATCGGTGAGCCAGCCGTCCGCCTCCTGCTCGGTCTCGGCGTACTGGCCTTTGAACACCGGCGGGATGTAGGAGAACATGAACCGCTCGCCCTCGGAGTTCTCGAGCACCCCACCGTCGCCGCGGACCCCCTCGGTGACGAGGATCCCCTTCACGCTCGGCGGCCACACCATCCCTGTCGGGTGGAACTGCACGAACTCCATGTTGATCAGGTTCGCGCCCGCGCGCAGGGCGAGCGCGTGCCCGTCGCCGGTGTACTCCCACGAGTTCGAGGTGACCTTGAAGGACTTGCCGATCCCACCGGTGGCCATCACGATCGCGGGCGCATCGAACAGGATGAACCGCCCGGATTCGCGCCAGTACCCGAACGCGCCCGCGATCCGCCCGTCCTCCCGGAGGAGCTCGGTGATGGTGCATTCGGCGAACACCTTGATCCGGGCCTCGTAGTCGCCGGTCTCGGCGAAGTCCTCCTGCTGCAGGGCGACGATCTTCTGCTGCATGGTGCGGATGATCTCCAGGCCCGTGCGATCCCCGACGTGCGCCAGCCGCGGATAGGTGTGGCCGCCGAAATTGCGCTGGCTGATCCGCCCGTCCTCGGTCCGATCGAACAGCGCGCCATAGCTTTCCAGCTCCCACACCCGGTCGGGCGCCTCGCGCGCGTGCAGCTCGGCCATCCGCCAGTTGTTGAGGAACTTGCCGCCGCGCATGGTGTCCCGATAGTGCGCCTGCCAGGAGTCCTTGGAGTTGGCGTTGCCCATGGCGGCCGCGCAGCCGCCCTCCGCCATCACCGTGTGCGCCTTGCCGAACAGCGATTTACAGACCACCGCGACCGAATGACCGCGCTCACGGGCCTCGATGACCGCGCGCAGTCCCGCGCCTCCCGCGCCGATCACGACGACGTCGTAGGTGTGCCGTTCGACCTCGGCCACGGGCGGTCCCCCTTGATCTCGGTTGCTCCTCGGATCGATCAGTGCATGAGCTCAATCAATGAAACGCAGGTCGGAGATGGTGCCGCTGGCGACGAGCATGATGTAGAAGTCCGTGATCATCAGCGTCGCGAGCGTCGTCCAGGCGAGCTGCATGTGCCGGGTGTTGAGCCGGCCGACCAGGGTCCAGAGCCGATACCGGACCGGGTGCGCCGAGAAGTGCTTGAGCCGGCCACCGGTGATGTGCCTGCACGAGTGACAGGACAGCGTGTACGCCCACAGCAGGATCACGTTCACCAGCAGGATGACGTTGCCGAGGCCGAAGCCGAACCCACCGCTCTCGCCGTGGAAGGCGGCGATCGCGTCGTAGGTGTTGATCAGCGAGACGATCAGCGCCGCATAGAAGAAGTAGCGGTGCGAGTTCTGCAGGATCAGCGGCAGCCGCGTCTCGCCGGTGTACCGCGCATGCGGCTCGGCGACCGCACACGCGGCGGGCGCCAACCAGACCGAGCGGTAGTAGGCCTTGCGGTAGTAGTAGCAGGTGATCCGGAAGCCGAGCAGGAACGGCAATACCAGGAAGCCGAGCGGTATCCACATCGGCAGCTCTCCGATGGGCGTACCGAAATGGCTGGACCCCGGCACGCACGAGTCGCTCAGGCACGGCGAGTAGAACGGGGTCAGGTAGTGGTACCGGTCGACCCAATAGGCGGTGCGGACCCAGGACCGGATGCTCGCATACACGACAAAGGTGGCCAGCCCCAGAGTTGTCAGCAGTGGGGCCAGCCACCATCGGTCCGTCCGCAGGGTGCGCGCGGATATCCGCGCGCGGGAGGGTCCGGTGACGCCACCGGACACCCTTGCCGGCGCGCTCACCGGCGCTCGTGGGGATGACCGCCTACGCCCTCGTCGTCCGCGCCGAGCCACAGCGTCTGGTCGTACGGGGTGTCCGGCACGGGCACCCGCTCGTGCTGCCCGCCGTGCGCCAACCGAGGAGGCGACTCGTCGAGGTCACCCGCGTCGAGTTCCAGTCGCTCCACGTCGTTGGCGAGCCTGCGGACCGCCGCGGCGTCGCCGTAGACCGTGCGGAGCGAACCGACGCACTGCCGCAGGTGCCCGATCGTGCGTTGCAGCTCCATCATTTCGGTGGTGGACATTCGAACCTCCGAGACCCGATGATGTGATTGCTATCACACTACGGTAAGCGTATGACCACGACCCCCGCATCCGACTGGGCATTTCGTCGGATCCGCTCCGGAATCGGGCGCCGTGCCGGACCGAGAGAAGGGTGTTCGCATGGTGTCGCAGCGTGGTGATCGGGTCGCTCCACGGCCGTTGATTCCCGGACTCGACCTGCCTGCGGGATTCGATTTCACGGATCCCGATCTGTACGTGACGGGTGTGCCGCACGCGCAGCTGGCCGCGCTCCGTGCGCACTGCCCGGTGTGGTGGAACCCACAGCCGCCCGATGTCGGCGGCTACCGCGACGAGGGCTATTGGGTGGTGACCAAGCACGCCGACATCCGGGAGATCTCCCGGAACTCCGAGCTCTTTTCGAGCTGGGAGAAGACCGCCATGGTCCGAGTCGACAGCGACATCACACCGGAGAACGTCGAGATGCAGCGGCTCATCATGCTGAACAAGGACGCACCGGAGCACACCACGCTGCGCAAACTCGTCGCCCGCGGGTTCACGCCGCGCGCGATCGCGAACCTGCGCGCGACCCTCGCGGAACGCGCCGAGAAGATCGTCGCGTCCGCCGCGACGGCAGGCAGCGGCGACTTCGTCTCACAGGTCGCCTGCGAGCTGCCGCTGCAGGCCATAGCCGAACTGATCGGCGTGCCGCAGGAGGACCGCCGCAAACTCTTCGACTGGTCCAACGAGATGACCGGCGGCGACGACCCCGACTACGACACCGATCCGCTCACCGCCTCCGCGGAGATCCTCGGGTACGCCTACCAATTGGCCGACGCCCGCCGTCAATGCCCGGCCGAGGACATCGTGACGACCCTGATCCAGGCCGATATCGACGGCGACGAGCTCACCCCCGAGGAGTTCGGGTTCTTCGTGATCCTGCTGACGGTGGCGGGCAACGAGACCACCCGCAACGCCATCACCCACGGGATGATCGCGTTCCTGGAGAACCCGGACCAGTGGGAGTTGTTCAAGCGCGAGCGGCCGGCCACGACCGCCGACGAGATTGTCCGATGGGCGACGCCGGTGACGGCGTTCCAGCGGACCGCGACCGCCGACACGGTGCTCGGCGGGCAGCAGATCCGCAAGGGCGACCGGGTCGCGATGTTCTACGCCTCCGGGAACTTCGACGAGGACGTGTTCGACAATCCGACGAGGTTCGACATCACCCGGGATCCCAACCCGCACCTGGGCTTCGGAGGCTCGGGCGCGCACTTCTGCCTCGGCTCGAACCTCGCCCTGCTCGAGATCGACCTGATCTTCAACGCACTGGCCGACCGGATACCGGACATCTCCCGCCTCGGCGACCCGCAACACCTGCGCTCCGGCTGGCTCAACGGGATCAAGCGGTTCGACGTCGACTACGGCAGCGGCTGCCCCGTCAAGCACTGAGCGAGCGCCGGACCGAACCACCCGGGCGCCGCGGCCGCGAAGGCCTCCCGGTCGAGCGCGGCCGAGCCTGCCGGAACCGACCCGAGCAGCGGGACGCCTGTCACCTCGGCGAGCTCCTCGAGGTTGCACCGCGCGGCGAGGTCCGGCTCCGACGGCCACGAGCCGATGACCAGCCCCACGCATGCCGCCCCGGCGGTTTCGAGCGCGCGCACCGTGAGGGCGCTGTGGTTCAGGGTGCCGAGTCCCGCCGCGGCGACCACGACTACCGGGGCGCCGAGCTCCCGCGCCACGTCGACGAGTGTGAAGCCGTCACGGCCGAGACGGACCAGCAGCCCGCCCGCGCCCTCGACGAGGGTCAGATCGTGGGTGGCGTCGAGCGCACGGGCCGCGGCGACCACATCGGCACACTCCAGCGGTGCCATCCCCGCACGGCGAGCGGCGGTGTCGGGGGCGAGCGGCTCCGGGTACCGGGCCAGCTCGACCACCTCGTCCACGCCCGAAAGGCGCTGCACCTCGACCAGATCCCCCGGCTCGCCGACGCCGACGCCGGTCTGCGCCGGCTTGCAGACGGCCACCGTGCGACCGGCGGACAGCGCGACCGAGGCGAGCGCGGCGGTCACCACGGTCTTGCCGACGTCCGTCGAGGTCCCGCTGATGAGCAGCACGCTCACGCGGGCGCCCCGGCGAGGATCTCGGTGAGAACGGTCTCGATGGTGGCCAGCTCGTCGGGGGTGATGGTCGCCCGCGCGGTCAGGCGCAGCCGGGAGGCGCCCTCCGGCACCGACGGCGGGCGGAAGCAGCCGACGTGCAGTCCGCGTTCGCGGCAGCCCTGGGCGGCGTCGAAGGCCCGCTGAGCGTCGCCGAGCACCACCGAGACCACCGCGGACTCGGGCGCCGGGACGCCGGCGATCCGCGCAAGGTCGCGGGCCCGGTCGAGCACCGCGGTCGCCAGTTCGGGCTCCCGGCGCAGCACCCCGAGCGCGGCCCGCGCGGCACCGACCGCGGCGGGCGCGAGCCCGGTGTCGAAGATGAAGGGGCGGGCGGCATCGATGAGGTGCGCGCGGATCCGGGCGTCGCCGAGCACCACGCCGCCCTGGCTGGCCAGGGACTTCGACAGCGTCGCGGTGATCACCAGGTCCGGCTCCCCCGCCAACCCGACCTCGTGGACGAGCCCGCGCCCGCCGTCGCCCCGCACCCCGATCGCGTGGGCCTCGTCCACCAACAGCACCGCGCCGTATTCGCGGCAGACCCGGTGCAGTTCGCGCACCGGCGCCAGGTCGCCGTCAGCGCTGAACACCGAGTCGGTGAGCACAAGGGCGCGCTCCTCGGTCCGGGTCGCGAGCGCGTCGCCGACCGCGTCCACGTCA
This sequence comes from Rhodococcus sp. MTM3W5.2, assembly GCF_001984015.1. Lineage (NCBI taxonomy): Bacteria > Bacillati > Actinomycetota > Actinomycetes > Mycobacteriales > Nocardiaceae > Rhodococcus > Rhodococcus sp. MTM3W5.2. The sequence goes on from NZ_CP019572.1 coordinate 3,240,620, forward strand.
CCGCGCGGGCTGACCTGCACCCGCGCCCTCGACAGCCGGCAGGCGTCGACGAGGGAGGCGTGGCTGCCCGCGTCGGAGACGATCAGTGAGCCCTTGCCGGACAGCGCGGTGACCACGCCGAGGTTCGCCGCGTACCCCGAGGAGAACACCAGCCCGGACTCGGCGCCGACGAACTCGGCCAGTTCACGCTCGAGCAGTTCGTGTTCGGTGGTCGTCCCGGTGACCAGGCGCGATCCGGTCGCGCCCGCGCCCCAGCGGCGCAGCGCCGCCATCGCGCCGTCGATCACCTCCTGGTGCCGGACGAGACCGAGGTAGTCGTTGGAGGCGAGGTCGATTGTCGCCGGGGCAGGCGTGCGCGGCCGGAGCTCACGCCGCAGCCCGGCGTCGCGGCGCTGCTGCGCGACGTCGTCCAGCCAGCTCAGTGCGTCATCGTTTCCCACGATGACGCACCATACGCCAGGACTTGAACGGCGTTCAAGTCACGGCACCGCCGTGGTGTTCAAACCATGACTGATCAATCCCCCGGAGCGGTCGCCCTTGCCGCCGCCACCATCCCCGCCGCGATCGCCGCGACCTCTTCGGGTGTGCAGATGTACGGCGGCATCGCGTAGATCAGCTTTCCGAAGGGCCGCAGCCACACGCCCGCCGCCACCGCCGCGTCGGTGGTGAGCCGCATGTCCACCGGCCGCTCCATCTCGATCACGCCGATCCCGCCGAGCACCCGCACGTCCGCAACCCCTTGCAGGTCCCGGGCGGGTTCCAGTCCGGCCGCCAGCCCGGCTCCGAGCGCTGCCACCTCACCGCGCCAGTCCCGCGAGAGCAGCAGCTCGACCGCCGCCACGGCGACCGCGCAGGCGAGCGGGTTCCCCATGAACGTCGGGCCGTGCATCAGCCCACCGGCCTCCCCCGCGCTGATCGCCGCCGCGACCGCGGTGCTGCACAGCGTTGCGGCGAGGGTCATGTATCCCCCGGTCAACGCCTTGCCAACGCACATGATGTCGGGCGCGACGCCGGCGTGGTCGGCCGCGAACAGGGCCCCGGTGCGGCCGAACCCGGTGGCGATCTCGTCGAACACCAGGAGCAACTCGTGCTCGTCCGCGAGGCGCCGCAACTCGCTCAGGTACCGCGGATCGTGGAAACGCATGCCGCCAGCGCCCTGCACGACGGGTTCGACGATGATCGCGGCCAGCTCGTGCCGGTGCTCGATCAGGATCCGCTCGAACTCGGCAACGTAGGCCGGGTCGAACTCGCTCGGCGGGATCGGTGCGAACACCTGCCGGGTCAGCACGTCCGTCCACAGCGAGTGCATGCCGCCGTCCGGGTCGCACACGCTCATCGGCGCGAAGGTGTCGCCGTGGTAGCCGCCGCGCCAGGTCAGCATCCGATTCTTCGCGGGCCTGCCGAGCGCCCGCTGATACTGCAGGCACATCTTCACGGCGACCTCGACGGACACCGACCCCGAGTCGGCCAGGAACACCTTATCCAGCCCCGCCGGGGTGATCTCGACGAGCAGCTCCGCCAGCCGAGCCGCCGGCTCGTGGGTGAGCCCGCCGAACATGACATGGCTCATCCGCCCGAGCTGGGCGGCCGCGGCGGCGTCGAGCACCGGGTTGCGATACCCGTGCACGGCCGACCACCACGAGCTCATACCGTCGATCAGTTCCGTGCCGTCTGCCAGCGTCAGCCGGACCCCGCTCGCACTGTCGACCACCAACGCGCTGGTGGACGCCGGAAACGCGCCGTACGGATGCCAGAGGTGCTCGGCGTCGATGCGGGAGATCTGATCTGCGGTCAGCGGGGCTCGGGACACACCAGGACCCTAGCGAGCCGCCGCGAGCTACCCGTGTCGGACCGGGCAGCCACCCCGGTAGTCGACCTGGAGCTCCTTGATCCCGTTGATCCACCCGGACCGCAAACGCCGCGGATCGCCGATCCTGCTCAGGTCCGGCATGTGGTCCGCGATCGCGTCGAACATGAGGCCCACCTCCATGCGGGCGAGATTCGCGCCGACGCAGTAGTGGGCGCCGGTGCCGCCGAAGCTCAGGTGCGGATTGTCGGCCCTGGTGATGTCGAAGTCCATCGGGTTGTCGAAGACGTCCTCATCGAAATTCGCCGATGCGTAGAACATCACCACCCGGTCGCCCTCCGCGATCTCCTGGCCACCGAGCACGGTGTCAGTGAGGGCGGTTCGCTGGAAGCCGATCACCGGTGTCGCCCAACGGATGATCTCGTCGACGGCGGTCGCCGGGCGCTCCCGCTTGTACAACTCCCACTGGTCCGGATGGTCGAGGAACGCCATGATCCCGTGCGTGATCGCGTTGCGCGTCGTCTCGTTGCCCGCGACGGCCAGGATCAGCACGAAGAAGCCGAACTCCTCCGAGGTGAGCGCCTCGCCGTCCACATTCGCCTCGACGAGGGTCGTCAGCAGATCGCCTGCCGGACACTGCTTGCGCTGCTCCGCCATCAGGTACGAATACCCCAACAGCTCCGTCGAGGCGGTGACCGACTCAGCCGCGAACTCCGGATCGTCGTAGCCCATCATCTGATTCGACCAGTCGAAGATCTTCCCGCGATCATCCTGCGGGACGCCGATCAGCTCGGCGATCGCCTGCAGTGGGAGTTCGGCGGCCACCTGCGTCACGAAGTCGCCCGTGCCGCCTGCCGCGGCCTGCTTCACGATCGCTTCCGCGCGCGCCTGCAACGCCGGCCGCAGGTCCGCGATCGAGCGCGGGGTGAACGCCCGGGAGATCAGCTTCCTGAGCTTGGTGTGCTCGGGCGCATCCTTGTTGAGCAACAGGTTCCGCAGCAGGTCGATTGTCTCGCGCGGGGTGTCATCGGCGAACCTGGGGATCGCGGAGTTCTGCCAGGTGGAGTAGACGGCACCATTGCGCGAGACCTCCTTGACATCGGCGTGCTTGGTGACGGCCCAGTACCCGCCGTCGCCGAAGCCGCCCTTGTCCGGCGACTGGGGGCTCCACCAGACCGGCGCGGTCCTGCGGAGGTCCGCGAACTCCTCGGCGGGCAGCCGGTCTGCGTACACGGCGGGATCGGTGAGGTCGAAACCGTCCGGGATGTTGGGTGTGCGCACTGCGATCTCCTCGTCCTGGGGTGAGTGTCATGACGAGCGTCACACGGCGAAAAGGGCTCGTGCTTGGCAGATTTCGCCAAGCTCATCACCGTGATTTGTGCGACTCGCACACCGGGATCCGGATCACCGGCCGAAGGTGTCGAAGCACTCCAACGCCAGCTCCAGCGGGAGACGGTTCGTCGCGAGGTCCCGGCCGAGGACCTCTTCGACCCGCTGGATCCGGTATCGAACGGTGTTCTTGTGCACACCCAGGCGTCGCGCGGCGGCCTCGTGGTTTCCCCAGCACGCAAGGACGGCGCGGACGGTGTCGCGCAGGCGCTCGGAGGCGGCGTCGTCCCCCAGCATGCCCCGCAGCTCACGTTCGACGAGCGCGGAGCGGGCAGCGGGATCCTGCGATACCAGGGAGACGACCTCGACGTCGCGGTAACGGGTGAGCGTGCGGCGTTGCCTGCCGTTCTCGGCGATCGACCGGGCGGCGCGCGCCTCGCGGTGACTGCTCCGGAATCCGTCGATCCCGGCGCCCTCGCCACCGACCGCGATCCGGACTCCCGCCGGGACCAGCGCGGCGTGCTGCGGATCGGTACCGAGCCGATCCCCGTCGACCATCCAGGCCCACAGTCCCCTTGCGCCGGACGGTACGCAGAGCAGGTCGGTGGCGGACGCCGCCCTGGAAAGCCGGAGAACGATCGGCTCCAGATCGGCGACGGGGTCGAATCCCGGCGCGGCGTCCTCCGCCCACACGATCAGGGCGGAATGCGACCGGTGCAGCGGGTACGCCATACGGGCGGATGCCTGAGGGACGTCGACGGTTGTGCCGTCCAGGATCTCCCGGACCGTGCCGATCCGCTGCGAGAACGCACCTCGCAGCAGGCTCTCCCGCTCTCGGGTATACGTCGTGTTGAGCTCCTCGAGCATGGTGTTCATCAACTCACTGGTCTGCTCCCACATCATCGTCATCAGCGCCACCGCGAAGTCGGGCGGGAGATCCTGCTGGGCGACGAACTCGGTGGCGAACCCGAGCACGGCGCGATGGCAGGCATGGTCGAACTGGGACAGCACCCGGAGTTCGAGGCCGCGGCGGGCGATGGTCCTGGCGAGCGCGTGGCACTCACCCGAGACGGTCAGCGTCGCGCGGGCGCCGTCGACTGGGATCTCAGTGCCGAGGAACATCCGGAACTGGCTCCGGATCGCGACCTTGAGGTCGCGCTGCAGCTCCGCGTCCGCCGCCAGCTCGGGGACGTCCGCGCAGATCGACGAGTCGAGCCGGTCGATGAACCCCTCGAAATCGGCGCGACTGAACCTCGAGCTCACGTACTCCTGCATCCACCGAGCTGCGGACCCCGGACTGTCGATCGACCCCATGAGGACATTGTGTGCAGATCGCACAATCCCCCGACGTCGTATGGGATGAATGTCCAAACAGACACGGATTAATTGTGCGAATCGCACATATCGATCGAGGGTGACCCTGTCCCGCGGTACCGCGACGTCGACAGGAGGGCTCGCCCGGCGCGGGCTAGGGTCGAGTCATGGCACACACGGAGAGCCCGGCCATCGCGGTGTGGCCGGGCAGCGCCTATCCGCTCGGCGCGACCTACGACGGCGCGGGGACAAACTTCTCGCTGTTCTCCGAGGTGGCCGACGCGGTCGAGCTCTGCCTGATCGCCAAGGACGGCACCGAGACCCGGGTACCGCTCGAGGAGGTCGACGGCTTCGTCTGGCACGCGTATCTGCCCGCGATCGCACCCGGACAGCGCTACGGCTTTCGTGTACACGGCCCGCACGACCCCGACGCCGGTCAGCGCTGCGACCCGAGCAAGTTGCTGCTGGACCCGTACGGCAAGGCGTTCGACGGCGCGTTCGATGCCGATCCCGCGGTCCACACGTTCGGCTCGGACTCGCTGGGACACACCATGACCACCGTGGTGATCAACCCGTTCTTCGACTGGGCGTCCGATCGTGCGCCCCGCCGGCCCTATCACGACACGCTGATCTACGAGGCGCACGTCAAGGGGATGACGGCCACCCATCCCGCTGTGCCGGAGGAGCTTCGGGGCACCTACGCCGGCCTCGCGCACCCCGCGATCATCGACCACCTGCGCGGCCTCGGGGTCACCGCGATCGAGTTGATGCCCGTGCACCAGTTCATGCACGACCAGACACTGATCGACCTCGGACTGCGTAACTACTGGGGCTACAACACCTTCGGATTCCTGGCCCCGCACGCCGACTACGCCGCATCCACCAAGGCGGGCGGCGCGGTCACCGAGTTCAAGGCGATGGTGCGGGCATACCACGAAGCGGGCATCGAGGTGATCCTCGACGTGGTCTACAACCACACCGCCGAGGGCAACCACCTGGGCCCGACGATCAACTTCCGCGGCATCGACAACGCCGCGTACTACCGCCTCGTCGAGGGCGACCTCGCGCACTACATGGACTACACGGGCACCGGAAACAGCCTCAATGCCCGGCACCCGCACACCCTGCAGCTGATCATGGATTCGTTGCGGTACTGGGTGACCGAGATGCACGTGGACGGATTCCGCTTCGACCTGGCGTCCACCCTCGCCCGCGAACTGCACGACGTGGACCGACTGTCCGCATTCTTCGATCTGGTGCAACAGGACCCGATCGTCAGCCAGGTCAAGCTGATCGCCGAGCCGTGGGACGTCGGCGAGGGCGGCTACCAGGTGGGCAACTTCCCGGGACTGTGGACCGAGTGGAACGGCAAGTACCGCGACACCGTCCGCGACTACTGGCGCGGTGAACCGTCGACCCTCGGCGAGTTCGCCTCCCGCCTGACCGGCTCGTCGGACCTGTACGAGGCCACCGGGCGCAGGCCGAGTGCCAGCATCAACTTCGTCACCGCGCACGACGGCTTCACCCTCGCGGACCTGGTGTCCTACAACGAGAGGCACAACCAGGCGAACGGCGAGGACAACAAGGACGGCGAGAGCCACAACCGATCCTGGAACTGCGGGGTGGAGGGCCCGACGGACGACCCCGAGATCCTCTCGCTGCGGGCCCGCCAGCAGCGCAACCTGCTGGCCACCCTGATGCTCAGCCAGGGCACCCCGATGCTCGCGCACGGCGACGAGATGGGCCGGACCCAGCACGGCAACAACAATGTGTACTGCCAGGATTCACCGCTCGCCTGGATGGACTGGTCACTGGCCGAGTCGAACGCGGACCTGGTCGAGTTCACCCGCAACGTGATCGCACTGCGGGCCGCACATCCGGTGTTCCGCCGCAGACGGTTCCTCGAGGGCGGCCCGATCCGGTCCGGCGAGCAGATCCGCGACATCGCCTGGCTGACACCGGCGGGCGAGGAGATGACCGCGGAGGATTGGGGTAGCGGCTTCGGCCGGTCGCTGGCGGTGTACCTCGACGGCGAGGGCATCCAGGAGCCCGATCAGCGAGGAAGGCGCGTGGTCGACGATTCGTTCCTGTTGTGTTTCAACGCCCATGACGAGGCCCTCGAGTTCACCGTCCCCGACGACGGCGGCGGCGCACACTGGGCGGTCGCGCTCGACACAGCCACCGGCACCGGGCTCGTGGACGCAGTTGTCGGCGGCGGCGGAACGGTGAAGGTGGCGCCGCGATCGGTTGTCGTGCTGCGTTCGGTTCCGTGACCGTGCCTGCGATCACCGGGACGTACCGGCTGCAGCTACGCGGGGACGCGTTCACCCTCGACGACGCCAGGCGGTTGGCGGACTACCTCGACGATCTCGGCGTCTCCCACCTGTACCTGTCCCCCGTCCTGACCGCTGCCGCGGGGTCGACCCACGGCTACGACGTGACCGACCCGACTTCGGTGTCACCCGCGCTCGGTGGCCGGGAATCCCTGGTGGCGTTGGCGTCCGAGCTTCGCGGCCGAGGTATGGGGCTGATCGTGGACCTGGTGCCCAACCACGTCGGGGTGGCCGACCCGAGGCAGAACCGCTGGTGGTGGGACGTGCTGATGCACGGCGCCGAGTCCGATTACGCGTCGTTCTTCGACATCGACTGGGCCCAGGGACGATTCGCGATTCCGGTGCTCGGCGACGACGAACCACTCACGGTCGACCGCACCGGTCCGGAGCCCATGCTCGCCTACCACGACCACCGCTTCCCGATCGCGCCGGGAACCGACGGCGCCGACGCGGCGGCAGTGCACTCGCGGCAGGCCTACGAGCTGGTCGACTGGCGTAGCGGCCGCGTCGGCTACCGGCGGTTCTTCACCGTCAACGAGCTGGCCGCGTTGCGCCAGGAGGACCAGGCGGTGTTCGAGGACAGCCACCGCGAGCTCCGGACCTGGGTGTCGGACGGCCTCGTCGACGGGGTACGGATCGATCACCCCGACGGGCTCACGGACCCGCCCGGCTACCTGCGCCGCCTGCGGGAGCTGCTCGGAGCGGCCCGGTGGCTGGTGATCGAGAAGATCCTGGCCCCCGGCGAACCCCTCGACCCTGCGCTCCCGGTGGACGGCACCACCGGCTACGACGCACTTTGCGAGCTGACCGGGGTGTTCCTCGACCAGTCGGGCGAACGGGAGCTGACCGACCTGCACCTGCAGCGCACCGGTGACCGCGGCGACGCCGAATCGCTGCGGCGGTCCGAGCGCGAACTCAAGCGCGAGGTGCTGCGCGGCGCGCTGGCCCCGGAGGTCCGCCGCATGGTCGGCGCGGTCCGGCTCGACTCCGGCACCGACGTCGATCCGGAGACCCTGGCCTCCGCCGCGGTGGAGACCCTCGCGCTGGTCCCCTACTACCGCACCGACTACGGCCCGACGTCCGGTGCGCTCAGCGAGGCGATCGGGGTTGTGTCCGCAGAGCATCCGGAGCTCGCCGGGGCCTTGTCGGCGCTGTCCGAGGCGGTTCGCGCGGACGGCGCGGCGGCGGCGCGGCTGCAGCAGGTGTGTGGCGCCGCGATGGCCAAGGCCGTCGAGGACCGCCAGTTCTACCGGACCGCACGGTTGATCTCCCTGCAGGAGGTGGGCGGCGACCCGGGCAAGTTCGGTGTGTCGGTCGCTCAGTTCCACCTCGCGCAGGCCCGGCGAGCGCGGGACTGGCCTGCCGCGATGACGACTCTGTCCACCCACGACACCAAGCGGGGCGAGGACGTGCGGGCCCGGATCGGCGTGCTGTCGCAGGCGGCGGGACCGTGGACCCGCTCGGTGCGCGCATGGGAGGACCTCACCCCGAGCCCGGACCCCGCCACCGGGCTGTTCCTGTGGCAGACGATGTTCGGGGTGTGGCCGGTCGTCGGTGGCCCGGACGACACGGTGCGCGAGCGGCTGCACGCGTACGCGACGAAGGCCGTGCGGGAATCCGGTGTCCGGACGTCCTGGGAGCGCGTGGACGCGACCTTCGAGTCGCGGGTGCACGCGTGGATCGACGACGTGATCGCCGGTCCGGTTGCGGCGTCGATGTCGGATCTGGTCCGAACCCTCGCGCCCCACGGCCGGATCGACTCCCTCGGGCAGAAGCTGCTGCAGTTGGCCGGGCCGGGCATCCCGGACGTGTACCAGGGCACCGAATTATGGGAGGACTCGCTGGTCGACCCGGACAACAGGCGGCCGGTCGACTTCCGCGTGCGGCGACTGCTGGCTGCCGACCTGCGTCCGGTGTCGGCCGTCGATGCGGTCGCGAAACTGACGGTGACCCGGGCGGCGCTGCGGCTGCGGCGCGAACGCCCGTCGAGTTTCGTCGGTGGCGCCTACTCGCCGGTCACCGCCGACGGCGCGGCGGCCGACCACCTGGTCGGGTTCCGGCGCGGCGAGGACGTGATCGCGGTGGCCACCCGGCACAGCCTCGCACTGTCCCAGAGGGGGTGGCGCGGAACCTCGGTTGCACTGCCGTCCGGCAGCTGGACCGACCGGCTGAACGGCCACGTGTTCACCGGCACAGTTTCGGCCGAAGAACTGTTCGACCAGCTGCCGGTCGCCATGCTCGCCCGCGGCTGACCAGCCTTCATTCCACCCACCGGGATGATTCGGCACACGATGACAGAAATTCGCCTAACGTGATCTGTAACACGTTCACACTGCACGCGGGAGGCTCACAGCAATGGCGAATCGGTTCGAGGGCAAGGTCGCATTCATCACCGGCGCAGCGCGCGGTCAAGGTCGGGCCGAGGCGGTCAAGTTCGCGGAGGGCGGCGCCGACATCATCGCGCTCGACGCGTGCATCGACTTCGACTCGACGCCCTACGCGGGCGCCACCGAGGAGGACCTCGCCGAGACCGTCCGCCTGGTCGAGGAGCAGGGCCGCAAGATCGTCGCCACCAAGGCCGACGTCCGCGACTTCGCCGCCGTCACGGCCGCACTCGACGCCGGCGTCGAGGCCTTCGGTCGCCTGGACTACGTGGTCGCCAACGCCGGCATCTGCTCGGCCGCACTGTCCTGGGAGATCACCCCGGAACAGTGGCAGGAGACCATCGACGTCAACCTGACGGGCGTCTTCTTCACCTGCAAGGCCGCCATCCCGAAGCTGATCAAGCAGGGCGAGGGCGGTTCCATCGTCGTCACCAGCTCGGTCTCGAGCCTCAAGGGCGCACCGTTCTTCGGCCACTACGTCGCCAGCAAGGCCGGCATCGCCGGACTGACCCGCACCATGGCCAACGAGCTGGGCATGCACAGGATCCGCGTCAACAGCGTGCACCCCTATGGCGTCGCCACCGGCATGGTCATGTCCGACGTGCTCCCGCTCATGGAGCGCTTCGCCGAGACGCTCGCCCCCGCCTTCATCCCCTCGCTGCCCGACGGATTCAGCCAGCCCGAGGACGTGGCGAACGTCGTCGCCTTCCTCTGCTCCGACGAGGCGCACCACATCACCGGCATCAACATGCCGATCGACCTGGGCAACGCCGCGCGCTGACCCGAGCCACTCCAACGAACCGCCGACCGGGTGATCCCGGCCGGCGGTTCGTCATTTGCGATGGATCCGCTGAGGTACCGCACACGATTCGCCCGGCGCCCAAGAGATACCAAGGGTTCAAGCGCTCGTATGACAAGGTCTGATCATGAGCGCCAAGGATCATGTCGAACCCGCAGGCGGAAGCAGACCAGCGGCAGACGACGGGCCGTTCACGCTGACGGTTGACGGCGAGACGTTCACCGTAAGGCGTCGTCCAGACGGCGGATGCGCCTACGACTGGGATTCGGGACCGAACGAGGGCTACGGATTCTCCAGCGGTCGCACACGCGTAGTCGGCGACCCGGACGCCGTGGTGCCTCCGCACACGGTTGACGAACATCGCGTTTCGATCCGGGGCTTTCTCAGCATGATCAATCCGGAGACCGGGTACATCGGGGACTGAAGCTCACCGGCGGTACCGATCTCGAGTTGTTCCGGGCCACCGACACCGATCACAGGCCGAAGTCCCGTTTTGTGTCGGACCCCTCACGTATAATCGAATGTATGTTCGAGAACGGTGGCGCGGTCGGGATTGGCGAGGTGGGGTCCGGTGTCGAGGCGGAGGTCGCCTCGTTGCTGGCCGATGTCGCTGCCCTCGACGAGGTGGCCTGGTCCTGCGGGGTGGAGAATCGGTTCGCGGCGCGGAAGGTGTTGGCGGCGGGCCGGTTCTGGGAGTCGTGGATCGAACGCGATGTGCGGTTGGGTTCGGGTGACATCGTCGATTGCGGCAATGGCGCGGTCGCGGAGTTGGCGGTGCGGATGGGTTGCTCGAAGACCGTCGCCGAGTCCTATGCCTCGCTGGGGATGGACCTGCGGTTGCGGCTGCCGCTGACGCGTACGGCGTTCGAGTCCGGTGAGCTGGATCTGCCGCGGGTGCGGGCGATCAGTCGTGAGACGACGGGGCTGAAGCCGGAGACGGTGGCGGCGTTGGAGCCGGGGATCGTGGCGGCCGCACGGCGGCTGACGCCGGGCCCGTTGGCCGGTGAGATCGGCCGGCTCGTCTCGGAGTTTTCGGCGGAGGAGGCGGCCGCGCAACGGGAAACCGCGCAGGAGTTGGGGCGCCGGATCGTCAAGCGTTCCCGCGGCACCATCTCCACCATCGAGGTGAATGTGTCGCCGGAGGAGGCCGAGCAGGTGATGCAGCTGGTCGCGGAGTTCGCGGCCACGGTGTGCCCGCATGACAAGCGTGGCAAGCAGTGCCGGCTGGTGGATTCGGTGATGGCGATCATGCACGGCGAGCCGTACCTGCGCTGCAGTTGCGGGCGCGCCGACTGCACCCAGGCTGGACGGGCGGCGCTGCCGGTTCGGCGGGCGCCGCTGACGCAGATCACCATCGATATTGCGACGCTGCTCGGGTTGCTGTCTGAGCCCGCGTACCTGCACGGGCACGGACTGATCGACCCGGAGCTGGCGCGCAAACTGGCCGCGGACGGAACCTGGCAGGCACTGCTCACCGAGGCACTCAATCTGGCCGAGGAGCTGGGGCTGGTCACCCACCCGGAGGGCGACGACACCGACGGCGAGGGCAACCACCGCGCCGCCGACTGCGAGGGTGTCCACGACTCCGACAATCAGCCGACGGCGGAACCGGTCGACTACCCAACGGGAAGGGTCGGAGCGGTCAATGAGATTGCGCCGGAGTCGAAATCAGCAGACAGGTCAGCTCGGACCGAGGCCGACCCGCCCGAATTCGCTACTCCGCCACCACCGCTACCTCCGCGGTTCTGCGTGCGGTCGTATCTCGCCCGAGGCAGTCGCCGAAAAGCCGGGTACGTCCCCGAATTCGGGGCACTCCCCGTGCCGCGACCCTGCACCGCAACATCCCCGCCGAACGAGCATCAGCACCCGAACTCACCGGGCGGTGAGACACCGCCGATGCCTCCGGGCACGCCGCCCGCGACCAGTATCGGCACCATCACCGACGCGATCCTCGCCGCCATCGAAGCCGACCCCTCCCTCGCCCGACCGGAATATCCCGACGGACACGGCGGCCTCACCACCCCACCCGGCGGCGCCCTCACTTACCGCCCCGACGCCGCCACCACCGCGCTCGTCCACGCCCGCGACGGCCACTGCCGATTCCCCGGCTGCACCCGACCCGCCACCGGATGTCAACTCGACCACATCATCGAATACCGCGCTCACGACCCCATCGCAGGCGGCTGGACCATCACCAGCAACCTGCACTGCCTCTGCCAGTTCCACCACCAACTCAAAACCCTCGGCCTCTGGACCGTCACCGCACTACCCGGCCACGCCCTGCTCTGGACCTCCAGCACAGGCACCACCGCACTCACCCTCCCCACCGGCGCACACGGCAGCCACACCCTCACCACCCCGACCCGCACATCTCCAGCCGCCGCGGCCACACCCCACCACCGCGACCGGCGACGCCACCTGACCCGCCACCGTTCTGACCCCGCGACTCGACCGCGCACAACAGCCGCAGGTGACATTCTGGAGCAGTGAGCGATGACGGGAACTGGCGCGCACGCGGATTGACCCTGTCTGCAGATGCATCTGCCGGGAGCTGGCTGGCCGAGGGCGTGCGCAATTTCGACTACGACGTCGGCTCGCTGGTGCCGGTCGGATTCGAGGCGTACGCAAGGGTGTTTCACCCGGCGGCCCGTCACAGCGGAACCAGGTACGACGACTGCGAACCTGTCACCTGGCGCGCGGTCGCGGAGGCGAATGGAACCACGCCCCACCCTGCCATGGAGTGGGGTTCGATCACCGGCTCGTGGCGGCTCCAGGATCAGGCCGGCGTGTGGAACGACGAACCGAGGAAGGGCCGCCTGCCGGTCGCCGAGGTGCGACTGCTCGCCAAGGCGCTGAGGCCATTTACCACCGCGGCAGAGTCCTGCTGGTTCGCGCTCTGGGAGGGATTCAACGCCGTAGACGTTCCGGCCGATGTCGAGCGGTTGGCGATGCCGGGGCGGCCGATGATCGTCTTCACGGGACCGCTCACCGCTGCCGATGCACGCTTTTCCGTCTTCGACGAGAGTCCCAGCCTCTGGTGGCCCGAGGACCGGGCCTGGTGTGTTGCCACCGACGTCGATCTGATGACCACCTATGTTGGCGGCACCCACGGCTGCATCGACGCGATCGTCGGCGACCCGGATCTCGAGGCGCTGGCTGTCCTCGACACCCAGCGGGTGACCTGGGACAGCGATACCGTCAATCCGCTTCCCGCGCCGCCGCGGTGATGAACACCAGGATCGTCGCGCACCGGCGGCTGGCTTCCGGCATGCTGGGGCAATGACTTCCGTGCAACGTTTCGAGGTCTGGGCACCGATCCCGCAGAAAGTGCAGCTACATCTCGACGGGGAGCTGCATCCGATGTCGCGGGACGAAGACGGCTGGTGGCGCGCGGCTGTCCCCGCGAACCGGGACAGCCGCTACGGCTTCGTCCTGGACGACGATCCCACGGTGCTCCCCGACCCGCGTTCGCCGCGCCAACCCGACGGCGTGCACGCGCCCTCACAGCTGCACGAGGTGGACCCGGACGCCTGGACTGATCGCGACTGGACCGGACGCAGGCTTGCGGGCAGCGTGGCCTACGAACTGCACGTCGGAACCTTCACCCCGAGGGCACCTTCGACGCCGCCATCGACCACCTCGACCACCTCGTGGACCTCGGCGTCGGGTTCGTCGAACTGATGCCGGTGAACGGGTTCAACGGCGAACACAACTGGGGCTACGACGGCGTCCTCTGGTACACCACGCACGAGCCCTACGGCGGGCCCGACGGCCTGCAGCGGTTTGTCGACGCATGCCACGGTCGCGGGCTCGGGGTGATCCTCGATGTCGTCTACAACCACCTCGGCCCGTCCGGCAACTACCTCGACCGGTACGGGCCCTACCTCGCGGATACCGAGAACCCGTGGGGCGCAGCGGTCAACATCGCGGGCCCGTTCTCGGGCGAGGTACGCCGCTACATCATCGACAACGCACTGCGCTGGCTGCGCGAGTTCCACATCGACGGACTGCGCCTCGACGCCGTGCACGCGCTGGTCGATCTGACCGCCACCCACCTGCTCGAAGACCTGTCCGTCGAAACCGAGACGCTGTCAACGCATCTGCGCAGGCCACTGACCCTGATCGCCGAGAGCGATCTCAACGATCCCGCCCTCATCGCGCCCCGGTCAGCGGGCGGTCACGGCCTCGACGCACAGTGGAACGACGACATCCACCATGCCGTGCACGCCGCGGTGTCCGGCGAACGGCAGGGGTACTACGGCGATTTCGGCTCGATCCAGTGCCTCGCCACCACCCTGCGTCAGGGCTTCTTCCACGCGGGACCTATTCCAGTTTCCGGGGCCGTACCCACGGCCGGCCGCTCGATGTGCGGCTCACACCCGCCAGCTCACTGCTCGCGTACACCTGTACGCACGACCAGGTGGGCAACCGCGCGACCGGTGATCGTCCGGGGCGCTACCTGAACCCAGGCCAGCTGGCTGTCAGGGCGGCACTGGTGCTCGGCTCGCCGTACACGCCGATGCTGTTCATGGGCGAGGAATGGGGCGCGCGTACGCCCTTCCAGTTCTTCACCTCACACCCGGAACCGGAACTCGCCGAGGCCACCGCCTCCGGTCGCAGGCGCGAGTTCGCCGAGCACGGCTGGGAGGTCGGCGCGATACCAGACCCGCAGGACCCGCAGACTTTCCTGCGGTCGAAGCTGAACTGGGACGAGATCGCGGCGCCCGAGCACCGTCGCCTTCTCGAGTGCTATCGCGCCCTGATCGCGGTGCGAGCCGCACGATCCGACCTGACCGATCCGTGGCTCGAGCACCTGGTGGTCGACTACGACGAGGACGAGCGGTGGATCGTGCTGCACCGCGGCAGCATTCGGGTTGCTTGCAACCTCGGTCCGGACCCGGTGACGGTCCCGGTCGGCGGCCACCCACTGTTGTGGTGGGAGCCGCCGACCCAGGATGCCACCGGGTCGGCGACCGTCGTCCCCGGACACTCCTTCGCGATCCTCGACGCGGGAAGCACCGACTAGCGCGAGCGCATCATCCGGTACACCAGCACCGCGTTGGCGAAAAGGATGATCGCGGTGGCGGCCGCCGCCACGTGCATGCCGCTGACGAAGGACAGGTGCGCGGAATCGAGCAGCTGAGCTCCGACCATGTCCGGGGCGGACTTGGCGACACCCACGGCGCCGCCGAGGGTTTCCTGAGCGGAGTGAGCGTCGTCCGC
The DNA here is from genome assembly GCF_001984015.1 of Rhodococcus sp. MTM3W5.2. NCBI lineage: Bacteria > Bacillati > Actinomycetota > Actinomycetes > Mycobacteriales > Nocardiaceae > Rhodococcus > Rhodococcus sp. MTM3W5.2. The sequence continues at coordinate 3,255,809 of NZ_CP019572.1, forward strand.
GCCGAGCGCCGACACATCGAGCCCCTTGCGGAAGATGGCCAGCACCACGCTGCCCAGGACCGCGACACCCAGTGCGACACCGAGCTCGTACGCCGTCTCGGACACCGCCGACGCCGCACCCGCGCGCTCCGGCTCCACCGAGCCGACCACCAGGTCGGAGGTCAGTGTCAGCGCGACGCCGACGCCCGAGCCGGTCAGCATGAACGCGACGATGAACAGTCCCGCGCCGCCGTCGGCGTGCAGCCACAGCATCACCGCCGCACCGATCGACGAGACCGCCAGGCCGATGCTGAGCACCACGCTCGGCTTCCAACGACGGACCAACCAGGCAGCCGCCAGTGAGAAGATCACGCTCATGGCCGTGCCCGGCAACATCAACAGGCCCGCCTGCAGTGGCGACTTGCCCAGCACCAACTGCAGGTACTGCGACCCGAAGAACAGCACGCCGGACAGCGCGAACACCGAGAGCAGGTTCGTCAACACCGCGGTCGAGAACGCGGGACGAGAGAACAGGCTCAGGTCGAGCATCGGGTTCGGGAGGGTGCGCTGCCGGTGGATGAAGGCCCATCCGGCTGCCACGCCCACCGCACCGATCGCCGCGAGGGCGATGGTCGGGCCGTGCACGACAGACTCCTTGACGGCGTACACCAGCGGAATCATGGCCAGCATCGACAGACCGGCGCTCACGAGGTCGAAGCGGCCCGGGTTGGGGTCCTTCGCCTCCGCGATCACCATCGGACCGACGATGATGAGCACCGCCATCACCGGGATATTGATCAGGAACACCGAGCCCCACCAAAAGTGCTCGAGCAGCCAGCCGCCGACCAGCGGCCCTGCCGCGGCACCACCACCGGCCATCGCGCCCCACACACCGATCGCGGTGGTCCGCTGACGCGGGTTGACGAAGATGGTGCGGATCAGGCCCAGCGTCGCCGGCATCAGCGTGGCACCCGAGATGCCCTGCAGCACGCGGGCCGCGATCAGCATCTCCGGGCTCACCGACCAGGCGGCGATCATCGACGCGATGCCGAAGCCGGCAGCGCCGATCAGCAGCAGCCGACGCCTGCCGATCCTGTCGCCGAGGGTGCCCATCGTGATGAGCAACCCGGCGAGCACGAACGAGTAGACGTCGACGATCCACAGCAGCTGCGTGCTGCTCGGCGCGAGATCCGCGCTGATGGACGGCATTGCCAGGTCCAGGACCGTCGCGTCCACCGAGATCAGCAGTACGGAGAACGCGAGAACGACCAGACCGAGCCAGTCACGGGCGCTCGCCCGCACCTCGGTCGGGTCGAGCGTCGGGCCCTTGCCCGCGATGACAGTCACGATTACTCCCAAAAGTGTTGATTAAAGAAACCGACTGAACCGTCCAGCCGGTACAGTCGCTCACTCAGGTTAGCAGCCAACCGTCCAGCCGGTACAGTGATCCTCGTGACAGACAAGGCGGCAACAGGAACCCGCGACCGCATCCTCGACGCGCTGGAGCGACTACTGCTCGAACGCGGCCTCTCCCAGATCACCCTCGAGGCCGTGGCCGCGGAGGCGGGCGTGTCCAAGGGCGGGCTGCTCTACCATTTCCGCAGCAAGGACGCCCTGCTCGCGGGCATGGTCCGCCGCCTCGGCGAGCGCTCCGACCAGCAGCTCGCGGAGGCGGGCACCTCGGTCTCCGAGTGGTACCTGCAGACCGTGGACGCCAACACCACCAACGAGCTCGCCCTCTTCCAGTCCACGATCGCCGCGTTGCGCTCGGTGGACGGCCAGCCGGGCGAGATCCAGCAGGCCGTCATCGACATGATGCGGTCCTGGGACGAGGGCCTGCGCGCGGAGTTCGACGACCCGGTCCAGGCCGAGATCGTGCGACTCGTCGGCGACGGCATCTACCTCGCGGCACTCCTCGGCCTGCCCCAGCCCGACCCCGAGTTGTATCGCAAGGTCGTTGACCGCCTCCTCGGTCGCGAAACACCAGGCAAGAGCCACACTCTCGACCAATAGGCGCGGCCGGGACCGCCGGTGTGTCGCCCGGCCGAATCGCTTCCCACATTCGGCCACGAGCAGAACAGACCGTCCGGTACTCTCCACGCGGCGCGGCGGTCGCGCAGGTGGGTCTCGAGGGGGAAATCCGGATGGGAAGAGCTGTCAAGCTCATTGTCGGCCTGATCACGACGGCGGTCTTGGCGGCGGGTGCGACGACCGGCATCGCGGCCGCGGAGCCCGCGCCCGTGGACGTCACGCCCGGGACATATCTCATCTTCGACAACCACCGGGATGCCCAGGGCAAGAAGACGCCGGGCGACACCTGCACGCTCGGCGTGGTCGGCACCGATGCGGCGGGACGGAAGGTCGGCATCACCGCCGGGCACTGCAATCCAGGCCCGATCAAGCCGGGCGAGGAGGACAAGCCGTTCAATCTGCCCCAGTTCCAGGGGTGCCCGAGGCACTACACGGGCAGAACATCGCCAGTAACGAGTACGAGGTATGGAGCCGCGATCAGGTGGAGCGCGCCGACGCTCCCCCGATCGGCTGGATCCGCTTCGTCGCACCCGGCAGCGAGAGCACAACCACAAAGACCGACTACATGGTCATCGAGTTCGCCCCACACGTCGTGCTGTGGAGCACAACCCTCGACAAGGACGGCAAGACCGTCCGCAGCACCAACGGCCGGGATCTGTTCAAGGTCAACTCGATTCATCGCGACTCCAGCGGTGCGGTGGCCCTGCCCAAGACAGGCGAGAGCATCGAGAACTTCGGCGCCAGCTCGGACCGCAACGGCGGCGCCATCCGATTCGACGACATCTTCGCCCTGGCGAAGGCGCCGAACAGTGGGACGGTCACCGAGGTCAAGGACGGCATGATCCGCTCGACGGCCCAGTTCATCATCGGTGACTCCGGCGGTCCGGTGGTCATGCGAGGCACGGGCGAGTGGGTGGGGATCGTCAGCGGATCCGACTTGAACTTCGTTCTGGGCCAGTGGGTCAACACCTCCGCCAAGAACATCCTCGACAACCTCAATCCCCGCAACGTCACCGGCAGCGGATTCACGCCGATAGACCGCGAGAGCAACGCGCCGACCGCGGACCCGGCCTGCCCCAGCTCGCTGTGCTGAAGCAAACCGTCGCAGGCAGGCAATCCGTGAATGCACCTGCAGAAGATGGAACAAACCACATGAGGCCTACCACCCGATACCTGATCGGACTGGTTGCCGCGGCGGCGCTGATCGCGGGATCGACAGCGGGGGTGGCGGCGGCTGAGCCGGCGCCGAGCCCGAAGACAATCGGCCCGGGGGCGGGCCTGGTCTTCGTCAACGAGTACGGCAAAGGGAGATGCACCCTTGGCGCCGCCGGTACCGATGCCACCGGACGCAAGGTCGGCATCACCGCGGGCCACTGCCGGATCGAGGAGAAGGTCGACCCGCGGGACATCTGCAAGACGATCAAATCCGATCCCGTGAACGAACCCTGGTATCAGCCCAAGTTCTGGGGACCCGCCGAAGGCGAGCACGTCCTCGGCAATGAGTACCCGGTCTGGGACTGGCGCGACATCCTGGACGACACCTGGGACGCCTCCGCCGACAACTTCGGACTGCTGCCGGGTCGCATGGAGGCCGCCCCCATTGGCTGGATCCGCTGGGTCAACAAGGGCAGCAACGACTGCAGTCTCACCGCCACGACCGATTACATGGTCATCGAGTTCGCGCCACACGTCCGGCTCACCAGCAAGGTGACGGACAAATTCGGAAACGGGGTCCTCAGCACCCTCGGCGGGCGCCCGTTCACGATCAACTCGATCCACCGCGACGCCGAAGGGCAACCGGCGCTACCCGTGCCCATCCGCGACTACGTCGAGACCTTCGGCGCGATGTCCGACCGAAAGCCGGGGACCCTCTTCCCGCCCGAGGAAACCTTCGCCCATGCGCCCAGCTATGGGATGGTCACCGGGGTCGACAACGGTCTCATCCGTTCCTATGCAGGCTTCCGCAAGGGCGACTCCGGAGGACCCGCCGTCATTCGCGGCACCAGCAGGTGGGTTGGGATCATCACCCGAACCGACGTCAACAATGCCCCGTTTGTCATCACCTCGGCCAAGAACATCCTGGCCGACCTGAACTCGCGGGACATCACCGGCAGCGGCTTCACGCCGGTGGACAACGAGAGCACCGCGCTACCCGAGCCCGCCTGCTCCAGCTCGCTGTGCTGACGCGAAGCGGCGTCTGAGGCGGGCGGACATCGATGACTTGCACCACGACAGACAGGACGCATGCATGACGCGCACCACCCGTCTTCTCGCCGGAGCCCTTGCCACTCTCGCCCTCGTATCCGGCCTCACAGCCGGCACGGCTGCCGCCCATCCGGCACCTCAGCCCAAAACCGTCGCTCCGGGGACCCTCCTCGACTTCGACGGCGACAAGAACTGGGGAATCCCGAACGCCGACAAGACCGCTTTCGTCGACGCGCCGAAATCGGGCTTCGTCTGCACTCTGGGAGCAGTCGGCACCGATTCCGCGGGACGCAAGGTCGGTATCACCGCCGGACACTGCAACCCGGGCACCAAACCAGAGGACACAGGTCCGAAGTTCCACGGCGCGCCCCGGGGAGTTCCCATCCTCGAAAACGGCCATCCGGTCTTCGATCGAAGAGACGTCGGCACCATCGACCAAAACCTCCCAGCCCCCGCGCCAATCGGCTGGATCCGCTGGGTGTCGCCCGATGTCGGGTACACCAGCACCACCGACTACATGGTGATCGAGTTCGCGCCACACGTCACGCTGTCGAGCCAGGTCAAGGACGTGGCCGGCAACGACGTGTTCAAGGTCAGCTCGCTACACAAGGACGCAGGTGGAGCGTTGACCTCACCCAAGAACTTCGAATCCGTCGAGAACTACGGCGGGAACTGGAACACGAACATGTACGGGATGGTGTTGAACACCGGGAACGACGGAATGTTCCAGTCCCTGGCGACATTCGAAGCCGGCGACTCAGGTGGACCAGTTGTCATGAAGGACACCAACACCTGGACGGGCATCATCACCCGAACCCGCTACCTCACGATCAATCCGTTCGACTACCCCCAGTGGCAGAACACCTCCGCCAAGAACATCCTCAACAATCTGAACAATGTCACCCCTGCAGGGACCGTCGGTAGGGGTTTCACCATCACCGACAACTGACACCCGCACCGACCCCGAGGGCCCCGCGATCCGCTTCGGATCGCGGGGCTTTCGCCTACCGCCGCGCCTCGACGTCCGCCTCGCCCGAGAGCGCCGGGGTGTCCCTGGTCAGGGTGCGGCCCAGGAAGAAGTCCGGCTGGCGCAGCCGCATGATCACCATCAGCACCGCGCCCAGCAGCAGCACACCGAAGCCCATGAAGAACACCAGCCCGATGCCGCCGATCGATGCGCCGCTGCCGTTGTCCGGGTTCATGCTCTCCCCCACCGAGATCACGAACACCGCCGCCAGCATGATGCCGCCGAGGAGCGGGAACAGGAACTTGAACACGACATTCCTGGCGCTGGTGAAGAGCTCGTGCCGGAAGTACCAGACGCACGCGAACGCCGTGATGCCGTAGTACCAGCAGATCATGATCCCCAGCGCCGCAATGGTGTCCAGCAACGCCCGCTCCGACAGCAACGAGACGACGGTGTAGAAGACCGCCGTCACCACGCCCGCCACCACCGTGGCGTAGGTGGGCACCAGGAAGCGCGGGTTCACCTCGGCGAGCTTGCGTGGAAACGCCCGGTACGCGCCCATCGCCAGCATCGTCCGCGCGGCAGGCAGGAATGTCGTCTGCAGGCTCGCGACCGAGGACGCGAACACGGCAAGGAACAGCAGCATGCCCGCCCAGTGACCGAGCACCGGTTCGGCCAGCGCCCCGAACACGTTCTCGGAGTTGTCCGGATTGCCGAGACCGAGCCCCTCCTCGCCCACCCCGGCGTACATCATCACCGCGACGGCGACCAGCAGGTAGGTCACCAGGATCGACACCACGCACAGCAATCCCGCCCGGCCTGGGGTCTTCTTCGGATCCTTCGACTCCTCGCCGAGGGTGAGGCAGGTGTCCCAGCCCCAGAAGGCGAAGATCGAACCGGTCACCCCGACCACGAACGCCCCGAGGGCGAGCCCGCTGAACGGGTTGAACCAGGACGGGTCGAACGCCAGACCCGCAGGCGCCGAACCCGAAGCCACGTGCACGAACGCGGCGACGACGAAGACCAGGAGCACCACCATCTGAAAGCCGACCAGCACGAACTGGATTCGCTGGCTCGTGGTGATACCGCGGCCCGAGATCCAGGTCGCCACCGCGAGGAAGACGAGGGTGGTGGCGATGTTCACGGCCTTGTGGTCCGCCAGGTCCCGAGCGCCGGTGCGTCGAAGACCCGGGCAAGGAACAGATAGAAGAACTCCACCGCGATCGCGGCCAGGTTGGACAGCACGATGATGGTCGCCATCACCATGCCCCACCCACACATCCAGCCGACGTACGGACCGAATGCCTTGGTGGACCAGGTGAACGACGCGCCGCAGTCGGGCGATTCCGAGTTGAGCTCGCGGTACGCGTACGCGGTGAGGAACATGGGGATGAAGCCGGCGATGAAGATGGCGGGCATCTTCAGGCCGACCGCGGCGACGATCAGGCCGATGCTCGCGGTGAGGGTGTATCCGGGTGCCACGCAGGAGATCCCGATGACCGCCCCCGAGAAGGTACCGATCTTCCCCGGCGCCAGACCCTTGGCGACCAGGCCGCCCGACGCGGGCCGCTCCGCTTGATCGGTCATGGTCGTCAGACCTCCTCTTTCGGCACGACGATCATCGGAACCGGGACGACCCGGAGCATCTTGGACACCGTCGATCCGAGGAACAGGTGACGCGGGCGGGCAAGACGGCTGGAACCGACCATGATCAGATCCCCGTCGCTCCACTCGAGCTTGCTCACCGCCGACTCGACGTTCGCACCGTCCGCGATCACCGAGTCGACCGTGACGTCCTCGGGCAGTCCGGATCTCGCGGACTCGAGGACCTCGGCCGCGTGCGCGATGGCCCGTTGGCGGACCGACTCCGGTGTGTCCGAACGCCTGCGACGGGACATGTCGAGGGGCACCAGCGACACCAGCCGCAGCGGGGCCATCGACCGCCTGCTCACCCCCACCGCCTCCCGCAACAACAGCCCGGCACCCGCGCGGGTTCCCACTGCGCAGGTGACGCTGCGGATCGCCTGCGCGGTCGAATGCCGCATACCCCGCGGTGCGAGCGCCATGGGCAGGTGCGCGCAGTGCAACAGTTCGCCGGTGACCGACCCGATCGAATGGCGCCCTAGCAAACCGTCCCCGGAGGCCCCGATGACGATCATCTCCGCGTCGAGCTCGTCGGCGATGTCGAGCAACCCCTGGGCGAAGGACTCGTTGGAACGCAGGTGGGTCCGAACGGTGATGTCATCGGGAACGGTCGCGCGCGCCTCCACCAGCCATTCCACCGCCTGATCGGAGAGCAGCTCCTCGTAGGCCGAGTCGACGGGGATCCTCGTCGGCACCGGCTCCTCGTCGGGTAGCACCAGGCAGATGTCGATCTCGGCGCCGAGACTGCGGGCCAGCAGAACGCCGAGCGCAAGGCCGTCCGCGCCGCTGGGAGTCGCGAGATACCCCACTACCAATCGCATGTCGGCCACCAATCGTCGGTGAGCGGTCAGGAACTTCAGCGGTGCACGATCACGCCTCCCCCTCGCGATGGCCGCAATGGTCATCGGTGTCGCCGTGGCAGGTCTTCGCCGGCGTCGGCGCCACGTCGAGCGCCGGGTTGCGGTCGAAGAAGCCGACCGGCTTGAGCCAGAAGCTCACCGTGTCCGCCGGCATCACCGGCCAGTCCTCGGGCCGGGTGATGTGGTGGATCCCGAAGACGTACCACAGCACGACATCGGTGTTCTCGATGGATCGGTTCGCCCTGGTCCACTCGGGCAGTCCGTGGTCGACGCCGCTCTGGTTGACGAATTCGCCAGAGGGCCAACGCTCGTCCGGCTCGTTCGGCGTCACCCAGAGGGTGTGCCCGATCACCTGACTACGCTGGAAGATCGGCGACGAAGGGTCGAACATCGAGGGGAACGCCCCGCCGGGGACCAGCTTGTACGACGGCGCGGTGCCGAGTCCGTTGGTCGTGTTGTCGTTGACCACCTTCCAGGCCCGCTGGGTCTGCCAGTCGAAGTCCTGCTTGCCCTCATCCTCGGTGCGCAGCGGGGTGTTGCGCTGCCGCAACGACAGCCCGTACGGATTGTCGGAGCCCATCGGGACCATCTCGGTCTCGGTGGCGTACACGGTGTTCTCGGTGCCGTCGATGTCGAGGTCCATCCGGGCGACAAGGAAATGCTGGTGGTACGGCGCATAGGTGCGCTCGTCCACGAGCGTGCCGTGCGGGTGTGCGGCCCCCTGTTCGAAGTGGCTGACCACCATGATTCCCGTTGCGCGGACCTCACATTCGATGTTCCCGTCCTGGTAGAAGCGCCAATAGGTGAGGTACTCGTAGTTCGCCACGGTGACGTGGAAGGAGACCGTCAGCCTGCGCATCCGGCGCACCTGCGCCCCGTCGTGGTCGACGTGCTTCCAGAGGACCGCGTTGTCCTCCTCGTGGATACAGATCGCGTTCTTGATCGTGTACGGCTCCCCCTTGCTGTTGTGCAGCACGGCATCGAGGTACCGGATCTCGCCGAGGCAGTCGCAGCCCAGCTCGAGCGAGGTGGTCATGAACCCGATGCCCCACTCTCCGATGTCGAACGCGGTGCGGCGGTAGTGGTCCTCGCAATGGTCGCGATACGGCACGACCATCTCCGCAAACGAGAGCCGGTTGGCGATGGGCCTCTCGCGACCGTTGTCGTCGTAGGTGATCGCGTGCAGCGTCATTCCCTCGCGGTAGTTGAAACCCACCCGCAGCGACCAGTTCTGCCAGGTCAGCTTGTTGCCCTCGAGGGTGAAGGAGGGCCCGTCCGGCTGGGTGATCTCCAGCGGCCGCAACGGCTCGCGGTTGCCGGCGTTCCTGATCCGCTCCGGAATGTGCCGCGGCACGTACTCCCCCATGATCTCCGGCCGGTCCACGGAGAACGTGTCCTCGATCTCCAGCAACTCCATGCTGTTGACGTCGATCACACAGTGGAAGCCGTTGACCGGCCCCGCATAGGGATTCGCGCCCTCGGCGGCCTTGACCCAGGTGTCCGACCAGCCGAGCCTGCGCCCCCTGTACTTGTCGGGGATGACGGCCTCGCCGTAGGTCCAGGTGTCCATGAACACCAGGCTCATGTCCGTGATCCCCCGCTTCGCCAACGCGGCGACGACATCCGGATGGTTGCGCAGGACCTCGTCGCACTCCTCCCACTCATCGACGGTGAAGTTCGCCTGCACCCCGGGAACATGTCGCCACGTGAGCACCGCATCCGCAGTCAGCGAGACCAGGGCCTTGTATGTCTTGTTCGCGGCCCGCTCGAAACACACCACGTGCGCGCGGCGGTCCGGGGCCGTCCCTTGTACATCGAACGCGGCGACATCGGCCTTCGACGGCTCGGCGAGCTCGATCGAGGCATACCGCCAGCCCGGCCCGACCCCGTGCTCGCGGGCCAGCAACCCGGCCACCGCACGGAACTCCTCGGCCGTCAGCGGGTCGAGGGGATGGAAGGTGGCCGCTGCCGGCGGCGACGTCGATGGTTCAGCCACGGTTTCTCCCTGCAAGAGATCGGATGATGGTTTCGAGCACGTCGAGGGCCTCGCCGAGCAGTTCCTCGCCGATCACCAGCGGCGGGACCAGCCGGATCACGTTGCCGTAGGTGCCGCAGGTGAGCACGATGACGCCCTGCTCGAGCGCCTGTGCCGCAATGGCCTTGGTGATGTCCGGGTCCGGCTCGATGCCGCCCGGCCGGACGAACTCCATCGCCTGCATGGCCCCTCGGCCCCGCACCTCGCCGATCACGTCGACCTCGGCCGCCAGCGCCCGCAGCCGGCGCTGCGCCAGCTCCCCGATCTGCCGGGCCCGTCCTGGCAGATCCAGCTCGCGCATCGACTCGATCGCGGCGAGCGCCGCTGCACAGGCGATCGGGTTGCCGCCGTAGGTGCCGCCGAGCCCGCCGGGATGCACCGCGTCGAGCAGCTCGGCCCTGCCGGTGATCGCGGCGAGAGGCAGGCCGCCCGCGATGCCCTTGGCCATCGTGATGATGTCCGGCACGATGGCCTCGTCCTCGCTGGCGAACCAGGCGCCGGTGCGGGCGAAACCGGTCTGCACCTCGTCGGCGATGAAGACGACCCCGTTCGACCGTGCCCACTCGACGAGCGCGGGCAGGAATCCCGGTGCGGGCACTATGAATCCGCCCTCGCCCTGAATCGGTTCGATGATCATCGCGGCAACCGTGTCGGCACCGATCTGCTTCTCGATCTGGCTGATGACCCGACGTGCCGACTCGCCACCGTCGAGTCCGGCCTCGTCGCGGAACGGGTACGACATCGGCATCCGGTAGATCTCCGGGGCGAACGGACCGAAGTTCGCCTTGTAGGGCATCGCCTTCGCAGTCAGCGCCATCGTCAGGTTCGTGCGTCCGTGATAGGCGTGATCGAAGCAGACGACGGCGTTCCTACCAGTGGCCAGCCTCGCCACCTTGACCGCGTTCTCCACCGCCTCCGCGCCGGAATTGAACAGCACCGAACGCTTGTCGTGGGTTCCGGGGGTCAGCGTGGCCAACGCCTCCGCGACCTCGATGTACCCCTCGTACGGGGTGACCATGAAACAGGTGTGCGCGAAATGCGCTGCCTGCTCGGAGACCGCCTGTGCGACCGCAGGGTTGGAGGCGCCAACGCTGTTGACCGCGATGCCTGCCCCATATCGATGAGCGAGTTGCCGTCGACATCGACCAGCACGCCGCCGTCGGCGTCCGCCGCGTAGACGGGAACGCTCGACCCGACCCCCGCCGCCACCGAGGCCTTGCGGCGCGCGGTGAGGGCCTGCGATCTCGGCCCTGGCAGCGGGGTCAGGAGGGTCCGTTCCTGCGGCAGTCGGTACCGGAGTGTGTCCATGGTGTCGGTCCTCGAGTGTGCGGGGCGGGGGAATCGCGCTCAGTCGTGGGCACTCATGACGTGCTTGATCCGGGTGTAGTCCTCGACCCCGTAGGCCGAGAGGTCCTTGCCGTATCCGGAGTACTTGAAGCCGCCGTGGGGCATCTCCGCCACCAGCTGGATGTGGCAGTTGATCCATACGGCCCCGAAATCGAGTGCGGCGGACATCCGCTGGACGGTCCCGTGGTCTCTCGTCCACACGCTCGAGGCGAGGCCGTACCGGACGTCGTTGGCGAGTTCGACAGCATGTTTCTCGTCGGTGAAGGACTGGACCGTCAGCACCGGGCCGAAGGTCTCCTCCTGCACGATGTCATCGTCCTGTCGCACGCCGGTGACGACGGTCGGTTCGATGAAGAAGCCCTGCTCCCCCAACCGCTTTCCACCGGTGACGACCCTCGCGTGCGCGGGCAGCGCGGCGATCTTGCGGGTCACCGCCGTGAAGTGGTTGACGTTGTTGAGCGGACCGTAGAAGGTGTCCGGGTCGGTGGGCAGCCCGGTCTTGAGGCCCGTCGCCTTGGCCACCAGCGCCTCGACGAACTCGTCGTGGATCGACTCGTGCACCAGCACCCTCGTCACGGCCGTGCAATCCTGGCCCGCATTGAAGAACGCCGCCTCCGCGATCCCACCCGCTGCCTTGTCGACGTCGACGTCCGCGAACACCACCGCGGGAGCCTTGCCGCCGAGTTCGAGGTGGGCGCGTTTGAGCTGCTTCGCCGCCGACACCGCCACCGCGATTCCCGCGCGGACCGACCCGGTGATCGAGACCAGACCGAGGTCCGGATGCTCGACGAGGGTCGCGCCGGTGCCGCCGTTGCCGAGCACGACGTTCAGCACGCCGTCGGGCAGGATCCCTTGTGTGAGCCGGGCCAGAACCAGCGTGCTCTCGGGGTGGTGTCGCTCGGCTTGAGCACCACCGTGTTCCCGGCGGCGACCGCGGGCCCGATCTTCCAGATCGCCATCAGGAAAGGGTAGTTCCACGGCGTCACCTGGCCGACGACGCCGATCGGCTCGCGCCGGATGTATGAGGTGAACCCGTCCATGTACTCGCCCGCGGACTTGCCCTCGAGCATGCGGGCCGCGCCCGCGAAGAACCGGAGCTGATCCGCGCCGACCTTCACCTCGTCGCGCGCGATGACCACCCTTGGCTGGCCGGTGTTGCGGCACTGGGCGTCGACGAGCTCGTCGCTGTGCGCCTCGATCGCATCGGCGAGCGCAAGAAGCGCGGCCTGCCGCACGCCAGGAGTGGTCCGTCCCCACGACGTGAAGGCCTCCCTTGCCGCGGCGACGGCGGCATCGATATCGGCCTTGGTGGAGATCGGCGCCCTCGCCACCACCGTCTCGTCCACCGGATTGACCACCTCGATCGAATCCGTTGCCGTGGAGGCCACGAAGCGACCGTTGACGAAATTCTCGAGCAGTTCGACTGCCATTGATTCCCACACCTCCGAAGTGGCTGCGAGTTCACGAGCTGGGACAAGTGTGCGCCACATCACCGTGTCCGCGCAGGCGTACCGGGCCGAGCAGGAGGGGACAAGAGGGCTATCGTCGCGAGATGACGTGCAGCGCGGTGACATCATGGCGCGGTAGGCCTCTGACGCCCACTACGTCCGCCGACTCATCCGGGTCCGTCACCGCGACCCCGATCCTCGACTGGCACGGCAGCGACGCGGAGCGGCTCTACGACCGCGTCCTCCTCGCGCCGGAGGCTCCGGCGACGCCGACTTCCTTTCTCCGAACCGCGCACACCTGCATCCGGCGCGAGGTGCGCGGCGTCTATGCACTCGATGACCAGCAGCCTGTGTCGACGACGATTCGCCGTGGTCGCGGATCATGCAGTCAGCGTTTGGCGGTCGTCGAGGGGTTGGCCCGCCGGCATTCGATCCACACCAGGGTTCGCGGCCTTGTCCTGCACGGCGAGTTCTGGTACCCCCGTTTCCGATACCTCCACGGCCTCGTTCCCGATCGGGTCCTGCTCGCCTGGCCGGAATTCCTGGTCGACGGCCGGTGGCTCGATGCCTCCGATGTCTTCGACAGCGGCGACTGCGCGATCGATGCGGAGCCGTTCGCCAACTGCGGAGAGGAGACACTGTTCGACGCGCTCGCACGGGCCCCCATCAACTGGGGCGGGCGGTCGTCGCGGTCGTGCCTGGACCTGTCCGGTTTCGTGGCAGCGAACCTCGGCACGTTCGACTCGCGGGACGACCTGTTCGGGACCTACGGTCAGACGATCGTGCGGCCGATCCGAGCGATCATCGAACCGTTCTTCAGCCGGTGGAATGCCCGGTGATGCCGACGTCCCCGGTCGGCGGAGACGGGTTGCCCTCTGCCGGTTCACCTTCCGTCAGCACGCGGAATTCCGGGCCGGCGGCGCACCCTCGCCGGCAGTTATGACAGGAGCCCGTTCGGGCATAAGATGCCGCCTCCTGCGTCCCATCACAGTAGCCGGGATCGCACTGCTCAGAGGCGGTTTCGGCACACAACGTCGCCGGCCGTGATCGCGATCGTGGACATCTGGAGGATGGCTATTCGGGCAGCTCGGCGGTTATCATTCGAAGCGATGTTCCGGACGGTCTTAGACCAGATCGGGGCCGTCTCCTTGGAATGAGAGGAGCCCCCAAGTGAAACTTCACAAAGGCACGACGCTCTCCGTATTGGTCATCGCGACGATGGGGATCGGCGCCGGTACTTCCTACGCCGCACCGCCACCCCCGGATGACACCACCATCACCTACCAGGCACCTGAGAGCCCGGATCCGCTGACCGGTGTGCTCGAACCCCACGAGGTGTACAGCCAGGAAGCCTACGACAACCTGGTCACGCAGTTCGAGATCGGCTGGATGGGTGGCGGAAACGTCAACGCGAACATCGGTGCCGGCATCGGAGCCGTGGTCGGCTGCGTCCTGTTCCTGTTCGTGGGATGCATCCCCGGGGCCGTGATCGGCGGCGCGGCAGGCGCCATCAGCGGTTCGAGCAACGCGAATCCCGCTTTGGCACCCGCCTTCTTCGACTTCGTACGGACCCTCCCCTGACCCGATCGGTCAGCCCGACTCACGTCCTGCCTACGTGAGGTAGCGGTAGGCAGGCGAGCCGGGCTCGAGCTGCTCGACGTGCATGCCGGAGCCGTGCATTCGCCCCAGCAGCGAGTCCAGGCCCGATGCCGAGCCGAGCTCGATACCCACCAGCGCCTCACCGGTCTCGCGGTTGTTCCGCTTGACGTATTCGAAGAGGGTGATGTCGTCCTCAGGACCGAGCACCTCGTCGAGGAACCGACGCAGCGAACCCGGCTCCTGCGGGAAGTCCACAAGAAAATAATGCTTGAGCCCGAGGTGGACCAGCGAACGCTCGAGGATCTCGCCATAGCGCGACACGTCGTTGTTGCCGCCTGAGATCAGGCAGACCACCGTGCTCCCCGGCTCGACCTTCACCAGCTCCAGTGCCGCCACCGACAGCGCACCCGACGGCTCGGCGATGATGCCCTCGTTCTGGTAGAGACCGAGCAGCGCCGTACAGACCGCACCCTCGTCGGTGTGGATCATCGCGAAGGTACCTTCGCCCGGGATGCCGGAGCGCGGCTGGGCCATCAGCGGCAGCGAACCGTGCGAGACGATGCCTGCGCCCAGCGCGGCCATCACCTCGAACGGCAGGTCGCCGATCCGACGGACGGCCGTTCCGTCCACGAAGGGATCGATCTCGGGCAGCGTCACCGGCCCGCCCGCGACGAGCGCGGCCGTCATCGATGCGGCGCCGCTCGGCTCGACGCCGACGATCGCCGTGTGCGGCGAACGCTCGTGCAGGTACGTTGCGATTCCCGCGATCAGTCCACCGCCGCCGACGGGGACGATCACCGTGCCCGGCTGCTCGCCGAGCTGTTCGACGATCTCGGCCGCGATGGTGCCCTGGCCGGCCGCTGTCCGCGGGTCGTCGAAGGGCGGCACCATCGTCGCGCCGGTTCGCGCGACGTCGTCCTTGGCCGCTGCCGCGGCCGCGTCATAGGTCTTGCCGGTGGCGATCAACTCGACGAATGAGCCACCGTGCGCCTTGATCCGGTCCCGCTTCTGCCGCGGTGTGTTCGCGGGCACGTAGATCCGGCCGCGGATCTGCATCGTCCGGCACGCGTAGGCCACGCCCTGAGCGTGGTTGCCCGCGCTGGCACACACCACGCCCGACTCCCGCTCCTGCGCCGTGAGCTGGACCATCAGGTTGTAGGCGCCGCGCAGCTTGAACGACCGGACGACCTGCAGGTCCTCGCGCTTGAGGTACACCTTGGCGCCGGTGGCCGCCGACAGCCGCTCGCTGAACTGGAGCGGGGTCACCGCGACGACGTCGGAAATTCGCCTCTGGGCAGCATCGATCTCATCCGCATCGAGCGGCAGAGTGGCCATCAGGTCGGCGAGTTCCGGGGATTTCGACACCTCAATATGCTGCCACCTGCGCCCGCGGGTCGGCGACCCGACCCGGCATCTCAGCCCCTGGGGTCGAACTGGGAGGGCCTGGGGATGTTCCGCAGATTGGATTTCGCCATCTGCACGGCCTCACCGACCCCGCCGTTCATCACCATCTTCGACATCGCGAGGGCGAAGCCCTTGACCTGCCCGCCGGTGATCGTCGGCGGCAGCGACAGCGCATTCGGATCGGTCACGAGGTCGACCAACGCGGGCCCCGGATGCGCCAGCGCCTCCCGCAGGCCGGTCTCGATGTCCCCGGGTCCTCGATCCGCCGGGAGAAGATCCCCAGCGCGTTCGCGACGGCGGCGTAGTCGACCGAAGGCACGTCCACGCCGAAATCGGGCAGCCCGTCGACCAGCATCTCGAGCTTGACCATCCCGAGGGTCGAATTGTTGAACACCACGATCTTGACGGGGATCCGGAACGACGCGACGGTGACGAGCTCGCCGAGCAGCATCGACAGCCCGCCGTCTCCTGACACCGAGATCACCTGCCGGTCCGGCGCGGTGAGCTGCGCTCCGATCGCGTGCGGGAGCGCGTTGGCCATCGAGCCGTGCAGCGCCGACGACAGGAATCGCCGCGACCCGTTCGGGTTCAGGTAGCGCGCCGTCCACACGTTGCACATCCCGGTGTCTGCGGTGAACACCGCATCCTCAGCCGCGAGGTCGTCGAGAATCGACGCCGCGTACTCCGGATGGATCGGCGTGCGCTGCTTGACCGAGCCGGTGTACGCCCCGACCACCTTCTCCATCAGGGTGCGGTGCCGATCGAGCGACCGTTCGAGGAACTCCCGGTCGGTCTTGCGGTGCACCAGGGGGTTCAGCGCCCGCAGCGTGCTGACCGTGTCGCCGTGCACCGCCAGATCGAGGCTCGTGCGCCTGCCCAGCTTTTCCCTGGCAACGTCGATCTGCGCGGTGCGGACGTCGTCGGGCAGGAACTGGTCGTACGGAAAGTCGGTGCCCACCAGGAGCAGCAGGTCCGCCCCGTGCATGCCGTCGTGCGCGGCGCCGTAGCCGAGCAGGCCGGTCATGCCGACGTCGAACGGGTTGTCGTACTGGATCCACTCCTTGCCGCGCAGCGTGTGGCCCATCGGCGCGGCGACGATGTCGGCGAGCGCCAGCAGCTCGTCCCTGGCGTCGCGGACTCCCGCGCCTGCGAAGATCGCGACCCGCTCGGCGGCGTTGATCGCGTCGGCGAGGGCCCGGACGTCGGCGTCGGCAGGCACGACCGCGGGCGGCCGCGTCTTGACCAGCGTCGGCGGGGTGCCCGCGGCCGGATAGTCGGCGATGTCGCCTGGCACCGTGATCACCGCGACTCCCGACCGGCCGAGCGCGTGCTGCATCGCGGTGTGCACGATCCGCGGCGACTGCGCGGGGGTGCTGATCATCTCCGCGTACTGCGAGCAGTCGACGAACAGCCGGTCCGGGTGGGTCTCCTGGAAGTAGCCGGTGCCGATCTGGGTGCTCGGGATGTGCGAGGCGATGGCGAGCACCGGTGCCCCCGACCTGTTGGCGTCGTACAGCCCGTTGATCAGGTGCAGGTTGCCGGGCCCGCAGGATCCCGCGCAGACAGCCAGCTCGCCGGTGATCTGGGCTTCGGCCGACGCCGCGAAGGCCGCCGTCTCCTCGTGCCGGACGTGGATCCAGTCGATTCCGCCCGCGCCCGCGCCGCCGGTGCGGCGGACCGCGTCGACGATCGGATTGAGGCTGTCACCCACGATGCCGTAGATCCGGCGGACGCCCGCGGCGACGAGTTGGGACACGATCTGGTCTGCAACGGTCTCCGCGGCCACGGCGGCCCTCCTGCTACTGAGGGGTGAGCACGAATACGGGAATCTGGCGGTCGGTCTTCTTCTGGTACTCCGCGTAGTCGGGCCAGACCGCGACGGCACGCTCCCACCACACGGCCTTCTCGTCGCCTGTCACCTCGCGGGCGATCATGTCCCGCTTGACGGGGCCGTCCTGCAGTTCGACGTGCGGGTCAGCGACGACGTTGTGGTACCAGACCGGATGCTTCGGTGCGCCGCCGAGCGAGGCGACGATCGCGTACTCCCCCTCGTGCTCGACGCGCATCAGCGGAGCCTTGCGGAGCTTGCCGGATCTGGCGCCCTTGGTGGTGAGCAGGACCACCGGTTTGCCCTGCATGGTCGTGCCCTTGGTTCCGCCTGAGCTCTCGTACAGCGCGGCCTGATCGGCTGACCACTTCGTCGGACTGGGCTCGTACTCTCCTGTCAGCGGCATGCCCCCAGTGAACACCTCCGGCCACCGCGGTGCAGCCGGACGGGCCGAAGTCAGCCTGGCGAACTCAAGTGTTCGTTGGACCGAACTTCGATCTCCTAGTAGCCTGAACTCATGACCACCGCCGACTTCGCCACCACGCCGCACCGGAGCGCGCGCGGCCGTGGCGCCTCGGTGAATCTGGCGGGTACCGAATGGCCGCTCTACAAGCTCGAGGCGCTGGCCGCGGGCCTGCTGATGTTCGTCGCCCTGCTCGTCATCACCCAGGCGATGCAACCCGCCGTGCTGGCGGCCGCCGCGGCAACCGTGGTCGTGTGGTGGGCGCGCCGCCTGTACTGGGCAGGCGACAGGGTCACGCGGTCCGGCCGCTGACCACCGCCACCTGGGCCGAGCGGTTGCGCTCGATGCCGTCCAGCAGCACGTCGAGCCCGACCGCGAAGTTCTCGGTCGCCTCGTCCTCGAGATCCGGCGCCCGACCGTCCTCCAGGAACGCGTCCCGCTCCTCCGCGGCGGCCTCGACCCCGAGCCGCACCAGCATCGGAAAGCGCTCGGCGAAGTCCGGGGCCACCTGCTGCAGAAGTGCGGACCGAGTCGACCACCACTGATCGTCCGACATCCCGGTCGCGGCGGCCGCCCGCCGCGAATCGGCGACGGCTGCCGCGGCGCCGCGCACGAAGTGGAACAGCGCGCCGACGACGCGGCGCAGGACCCGAGCGGACAGTCCGGCCTCGAACAGGATCCGCACCAGCGCCTCGAGGACGGCCTGCTCGTCTGGCCCGAGTACCGGACGCGCATAGGAAACCGTGAGCGTCCACGGATGCCGGATGTAGAACGCCCACAGATCCCTGGCCCAGGATGTGACGGCCGGACGCCAACCCTCGGCGAGGTCGTAGTGGGTCGGCAGCTCGCCGTGCGCCCGGTCGTACATCAGGTCCACCAACTCCGCCTTGCTCGGCACGTAGGTGTACAGCGCCATCGCCGTGCGCCCCAGCCGGGCGCCGACCGCACGCATGGACAGACCGGCCATCCCGGCCTCGTCCGCCACCTCGATGGCGGCCGCGACGATCTCGTCCACGGTCAGCGCCTGCCGCGGACCCGGCGCGGATCTCGGGGCCTCGGGCGCCCGCCACAGCAGCGCCATCGATCGGGCGGCATCGCCGTGACCTGCAACTACACTCACCCAACTCAACTCCTTACGAGGTAAGCAATCGCGATCATTATTGCCATACGCCGTAAAGGGATGCGGAGCGGCCTGCCGCAGCGCGGCGCTCCCCCGGTCCGGCTCAGCCGGCCAGGCAGCCAGGACCGAGCAACGCCTTCAGGTCGCCCATCAACGCTGAGGACGGCTCCACTCGCAGGCTGTCGTCCAGCTTGAGCGTGGTGATGCGGTCGCCGCTGATCAGTCGCAGGTGTACGTCCGAGGTGCCCGGGTGCCGGGTCAGCACCTGCTTGAGCGCGCCGACCTTGTCCTCGGTGCACAGCCGCGTCGGCAGACTCACCGCCACCGGCTTCGCCACCCCGACCGCGGACAGGTCCGGCACCGCGAGGTCGTTGCCGATCAGCGACATCCGATCGTCCCGGATCGAGACCCTCGCCTTCACCAGCACGATGGCGTCCTCCGAGATGTCCATGCCGTAGACCGAGTAGGCCTGCGGGAAGAACAACACCTCGATACCGCCGACCAGGTCCTCGAGCTGGATGATGGCCCAGGTCAGACCGTTCTTGTTGATCCGCCGGTCCACCGAGGCGATGATGCCGCCGAGGGTCACCTGGGCGCCGTCCTTGACCTCACCCTCGAGGATCGAGGCGATCGAGGTGTCCGACTGCTGCCTGAGGATGTGCTCGACGCCGTTGAGCGGGTGGCCGGAGACATAGAGACCCAGCATCTCCCGCTCCAGCGCGAGGCGATGCTTGGTTTCCCACTCTTCTTCGGGGATCCGGATCGCGAACACCGAGGAGAGCGAGTCGTCCCCGCCGCCGCCCGCCTCTCCGAAGAGATCGAACTGTCCGACCGCCTCGGCCTTCTTCGTGCCGAGCACCGACTCGATGGCATCGGTGTGGACCAGGAACAGGCCCTTGCGCGGATGCTCGAGGGAATCGAAGGCGCCTGCCTTGATCAGCGACTCGGTGACCTTCTTGTTGCAGGCGACCACGTCGATCTTGTTGAGGTAGTCCGAGAAGTCGGTGAACTTCGACTTCTCGTTGCGCGCCTTGATGATCGAGGCCACCACGTTCGCGCCGACATTGCGCACCGCGCCCATGCCGAAGCGGATGTCGCTGCCGACCGAGGCGAAGTTGACCTCCGACTCGTTGACGTCCGGCGGCAGCACCGTGATGCCCATCTTCCGGCAGTCCGCCAGGTAGATCGCCGACTTGTCCTTGTCGTCGCCGACCGAGGTGAGCAGTCCCGCCATGTACTCGGCCGGGTAGTTGGCCTTGAGGTACGCCGTCCAGTAGGAGACGAGGCCGTAGCCGGCGGAGTGCGACTTGTTGAACGCGTACCCGGCGAAGGGCAGCACGGTGTCCCACAGCGCCTTGATGGCCTTGGCGCCGAAGCCGTTGGCCAGCATGCCCGCCTCGAAGCCCTCGAACTCGGCCTCGAGCACCGACTGCTTCTTCTTGCCCATGGCGCGGCGCAGGATGTCTGCTCGACCCAGTGAGTAGCCGGCCACCTTCTGGGCCAGCTGCATGATCTGCTCCTGATAGATGATCAGGCCGTACGTCTCCGAGAGGATGTCCTTGAGCGGCTCCTCCAGCTCGGGGTGAATCGGGCTGACCTCCTCCAGCGCGTTCTTGCGCTTGGCGTAGGAGGTGTGCGCGTTCATGCCCATCGGCCCGGGACGGTAGAGGGCGAGCGCGGCGACGATGTCGCCGAAGCCGGTCGGCTGCATCAGCTTCAGCAGCTCGCGCATGCCGCCACCGTCGAGCTGGAACACGCCGAGGGTGTCGCCCCGGGAGAGCAGCTCGTAGGTCGCCGGATCGTCCATCGGGATGGTGTCGAGGTCGAGGTCGATGCCCCGGTTCGCCTTGATGTTCTCGAGCGCGTCACCGATGACCGTCAGGTTCCGCAGACCCAGGAAGTCCATCTTGAGCAGGCCGATGTCCTCACACGACGGGTAGTCCCAGCCGGTGATGATGGCGCCGTCCTGCGCGCGTTTCCACACGGGGATCGCGTCGGTGAGCGGCTCGGACGACATGATCACCGCGCAGGCGTGCACGCCCGCGTTGCGGATCAGGCCCTCGAGACCCTTGGCGGTCTGGTAGATCTTCGCGACGTCCGGGTTGGAGTCGATCAGCGCCCGGACCTCGACGGCCTCCTTGTAGCGCTCGTGCTCGGGGTCGGTGATGCCCGAGACCGAGATGTCCTTGGCCATGATCGGCGGCGGCAGCGCCTTGGTGATCTGATCGGCGATGGCGAAACCGGGCTGGCCGAACTGGACGCGGGCCGAATCCTTGATCGCGGCCTTCGTCTTGATGGTGCCGAATGTGATGACCTGGGCCACCCGGTCGCTGCCCCACTTGTCGGTGGCGTAGCGGACCATCTCACCGCGGCGGCGATCGTCGAAGTCGATATCGATATCGGGCATCGAGACGCGCTCGGGGTTGAGGAATCGCTCGAACAGCAGCCCGTACGGGATCGGGTCGATGTTGGTGATGCCCATCGCGTAGGCGACGAGCGAGCCTGCCGCGGATCCTCGGCCGGGTCCGACCCGGATACCGACCTCCTTGGCGTGGTTGATCAGGTCGCCGACGACCAGGAAGTAGGCCGGGAAGCCCATCTCGTTGATGACGTCGATCTCGTAGTCGGCGCGGTCGAGGTACTCCTGCGGCGGGCCGTCGGGGAAGCGTCGGTCGAGGCCGGCCAGGACCTCCGCGCGCAGCCAGGTCGCCTGCGTGTGCCCGTCCGGTACCGGGAAGATCGGCATCCGGTCGCGGTGCTTCCAGACCTCGTCGTAAGGCTGGATCCGCTCGGCGATCAGCAGCGTCGAATCGCAGGCTCCGGGGACCTCGTCGTCCCAGATCGCCCGCATCTCCTCGGCCGACTTGAGGTAGTAGCCGTCGCCGTCGAACTTGAACCGGGCCGGGTCGCTGAGCGTCTTGCCGGTCTGGATACAGAGCAGCGCCTCGTGGTTCTCGGCGGCGTCCTTGGTGACGTAGTGGCAGTCGTTGGTCGCGAGCGGCGGGATGCCCAGCTTGCGGCCGATGTCGAGCAGGCCCTCGCGGACCCGGCGCTCGATGGACAGTCCGTGGTCCATCAACTCGAGGAAGAAGTTGTCCTTGCCCCAGATCTCCTGCCACTTCGCGGCCGCCTCGAGAGCCTCGCGGTCGTGGCCGAGTCGGAGCCGGGTCTGCACCTCACCGGAGGGGCAACCGGTGGTCGCGATGATCCCCTCGTGGTGCTCGGCGATGATCTCCTCGTCCATCCGGGCCCACTTGCCGAGCTGGCCCTCGATCGAGGCGCGAGAGGAGAGCTTGAACAGGTTCCGGACGCCGGTCGCGTTCTCGGCGACCATCGTCATGTGGGTGTAGGCGCCGCTACCGGAGACGTCGTCGGACTTCTGGCTGCGGTCGCCCCAGAGGACGCGCTTGGTGTTGAACCGGGACTCCGGCGCGATGTACGCCTCGATCCCGATGATCGGCGTGATGTCGTGCTTCTTCGCCTCGTTGTAGAACTCGCTGGCACCGAACATGTTGCCGTGGTCGGTCATTCCGACCGCGGTCATGCCCAGCCGCTGGGCTTCCTTGAAGAGCGGACCGACCTTGGCCGCACCATCGAGCATCGAGTACTCGGTGTGGTTGTGCAGATGAACGAACGAGTCAGCCACGCGCGCCTCTCTAGCTCTCGAAGGACTTGGAGCGCCCCGATGTTTTCAGCGACATGAGTGTAGGCGCTGGGGCCGACAGCTTCGGTCACCCGCGCCGGGGCGGAGCCCGGCCCGCGGTGTGTTGACCGCGACCCTTCCCTGCGATCGGCGATACTGGCGCCCGGTGCACCCGACCACCACCGAGGAGAGTCTGTGACCATCGACACCCAGAGCGAATCGCCCTCCCCGAGCGCCCGGCCGCGCGCGCGATGGAGGCGGCGGATCCTCTGGGTCGTCGGTACCCTGCTCGCGCTCGTCCTGGCCGCGGTCCTCGCCTTCACGCTCAGCCCGTGGCCCGGCACCATGGTCGTCCGTTTCGTCTTCGACCGAGACGCGGCGAGCACCACCAGCGCCCTCGAGAAGCATGCCCCGCAGGGCATCGCCTCGATCACCGATCAGCAGTACCGGGACGACGACTCCGACGCACTCCTCGACGTGTACTTCCCCGAGACGACGACCGAGCCGCTGCCCACGGTGATCTGGACCCACGGCGGCGCCTGGATCTCCGGCAACAAGTCGAACTACGCCCCGTACTACCAGCTGCTTGCGGAGCGCGGGTTCACCGTCGTCTCCCTCGACTATTCGCTCGGGCCCGAACGCACCTACCCGACAGCGGTGCACCAGCTCAACGACGCGCACGCCTACGTCATCGCGAACGCCGAGCGCCTGCACGTCGATCCGAGCCGAATCGTGCTCGCGGGCGACTCGGCAGGCGCGCAGCTCTCCAGCCAGCTGGCCGCCCTCGTCACCAACCCCGAGTACGCGCGTGAGCTCGACATCACCCCGGCGCTGCGACCTGAGCAGCTGCGCGGTGTCGTGCTGAACTGCGGGATCTACGACGTGGAGAAGATGACGGGCGGGTCCGGCATCGTCGGCTGGGGCGCGGACCAATCGCTCTGGGCGTACACCGGCAGCCGCGATTTCGAGGACTCCACGGCGATCGGACAGATGTCGTCGATGCGCCACGTCACCGACAGGTTCCCGCCCACCTACATCAGCGGCGGCAACGGCGATCCGCTGACCGACAAGCAGTCCAAGCCACTGGCGGCCGAGCTCGGGGGGCTCGGTGTCGACGTCACCACGGTGTTCTATCCCGAGGACCACGAGCCCGCGCTGCCGCACGAGTACCAGTTCGACCTGGACAACGAGGACGGCACGCGGGCGCTGGAGCAGACCGTCGAGTTCCTGAAGGCGCACACCGCGCCGTAGCCCCCGGCCGAACTGCGAGACTGTCCGTGCGGCCACCGTCGGGGTGACGCCGCACACCGGAAGGAACCATGATGACCGACGTCGGCGACACCTCGACTGCGCTGCGCACCCGCGGCCGATGGAAGCGGCTCGCGCTGTTCGGACTCGCCGTCCCTGCGGTGACGGCGGCGGCAGGCGTGCTCGTCGCGCGGGTCACCCCGCGACCCTTCACGAGGGCGGTGCGCTGGGGCTTCGAGTGGGACGCGGCGCGCGTCACCGCGGCGCTCGGCGCACACGAGCCCGCCGGGGTCGCGCGCGTCACGGACCAGCAGTACCGGGACGGGGACCCCGACGCCCACCTCGACGTCTACTTCCCCGAGGCGGCGCAGGGCCCGCTGCCGACGGTGATCTGGACCCACGGCGGCGGCTGGATCTCCTGCCACAAGACCGACTTCGCGCCCTACTACCGGCTGCTCGCGGCCGCGGGCTTCACCGTGGTCTCGCTCGACTACTCTCTCGGCCCCGACCAGACCTACCCCACCGCAGTGCAGCAGCTGAACGACGCGCACGCCTACCTGGTCGCGAACGCCGAACGGCTGCACGTGGATCCGCAGCGGATCGTGCTGGCAGGCGACTCCGCTGGGGCCCAGCTCTCGAGCCAGCTCGCGGCGCTGATCACCAACCCCGACTACGCCCGCGAGGTCGGCGTCACCCCCGCGCTGCGCCCCGACCAGCTGCGCGGCGTCGTGCTCAACTGCGGCGTCTACGACGTGAGGAAGGTCGTCGGCCTGCCCGGAATCCTCGGTTGGGCCATGGACCAGTTGGTCTGGTCCTCCCTCGGCACCAAGGACTTCGACGATTCCGCCGCGGTGGCGCAGATGTCCACGATCCTCCACGTGACCGGGCAGTTCCCGCCCACCTACATCAGCGGGGGCAACGCCGACCCGCTCACCGACAGCCAATCGGTGCCGCTGGCCGAGCTGCTACGCGGGCTCGACGTGGACGTGACGACCGTCTTCTACCCGGCCGGCCACAAGCCGGCGCTCGGGCACGAATACCAGTTCAAGCTCGACAACGAGGACGGCCGGTTGGCGCTGGAGCGGACCATCGAGTTCCTGCGCAAGCACACCGAGCAGGACTGACCGGGCAGGTCTTCACCGGGCAGGCACGTCGCCGTCGTCCGGGCCGGGGGCCACGGCGGAAGTCTGTTCGGGCAGCAGCGGGGTGACCGCGAACCGCCCGTACGCGGCGTCCGCGGGCAGCGCCTCCACGGCCCGGACACCGGGCCGCGCCGCCAGGGCGCGGAGCTGCGCGAGGTCGCCGCGCACGGTCATCCCGACCACGCAGGCGCACCCGTCGGCGAGGCGCCCTGCCGACACCGCATCGATGCGGGCCTGCCGGTCCCACTCCCCGCCGAGCCCTGCGATCGGCCCGCCGCGACCAGCGGGGAGCGGCGCACCGCCGCCTCGTCCGCGGGAACGTCCACGACGATCAGCGGCGTCTGCACCCGATCGATCGGCACCCGGAACAGGACCTGGGAGATCCGGGCGCCGTCGGCGAGGCGGTACGCCTGATCCACGGTCGCCTCGGGGCCGAGCGAGACCAACGCCCAGTGCTGATCGGCGTCGGAGCCGCCGAGGGAGCCTGCCGCCCGATCGAGATACTCGGTGACCGCCTCGCCGCCGTCCGGACCGAGCCGGTCCGTCGCGATCGACGTCGGCCGCGGCGGGTTGGCGAGGCCGAGCACCACGACCAGCGCCGCCAGGGCGAGAGCGCAGCAGACCGCCGCGATCGCCCCGGCCCTGTCACGCACTCCTGAGGACCTCGAGGGCGTATTGCAGATCCTTCGGGTAGTCGCTGGTGATCTCCATCCAGCGGCCGTCCGCGGGGTGCGCGAACCCGAGCGCGCGGGCGTGCAGCCACTGCCGTTCGAGGCCGAGCCGCTCCGCCAGGCGGGGGTCGGCGCCGTAGGTCAGGTCGCCGCAGCAGGGATGCCGGAGCGCCGCGAAGTGCACCCGGATCTGGTGCGTACGCCCGGTCTCCAGGTGGATGTCGAGCAGGCTGGCGGCCTGGAACGCCTCCACCGTGTCGTAGTGCGTGACGCTGGGCTTGCCGTCCGCGGTGACCGCGAACTTCCAGTCGTTGCTGCGGTGCCGTCCGATCGGCGCATCGATCGTGCCGCTGCTCGGGTCGGGGTGACCCTGCACCAGCGCGTGGTACCGCTTGTCGATGGTGCGCTGCTTGAACGCGCGCTTGAGCAGCGTGTACGCGCGCTCACTCGTCGCGACCACCATCACGCCGGAAGTACCGACGTCGAGCCGGTGCACGATGCCCTGCCGCTCGTGCGCGCCGGAGGTGGAGATGCGGAAGCCAGCGGCGGCGAGCCCGCCGATGACCGTCGGTCCGGTCCAGCCGACGCTCGCGTGCGCGGCGACGCCGACCGGCTTGTCCACGACCACGACGTCGTCGTCGGAGTACAGGATCTCCATGCCCTCGACCGGCTGCGCCTCCACCGTCAGCGGCCGCGCGGGCTCGGGCAGCTCGACCTCGAGCCAGGCACCCGCAGGCAGCCGGTCCGACTTGCCGACCGCGGTGCCGTCGAGCAGGACCGCACCCTCGTCGGTGAGCGCGGCGACCGCGGTCCGCGACAGGCCGAGCAGCCGGGCAAGGCCCGCATCGACGCGCATGCCCTCGAGCCCGTCCGGTACGGGCATCGACCGTGTCTCCCTCATGCGCCCGCCGCCTTGCCTGCATCGAGGTCGGAGTCGGCGGTGGCGTCGGAATCGGCGCCCGCCCGGGTGCCGTCGGGTTCGAACCCGAACAGGGTGAGCGCGACCAGCAGGATCGCGCCGCAGACGATGGCCGAGTCGGCGACGTTGAACACCGGCCACCAGCCGACCGAGACGAAGTCGACGACGTGGCCCTGCAGCGGGCCGGGGGCCCGGAAGATCCGGTCGATCAGGTTGCCGAGCGCGCCGCCGAGCACCAGGCCGAGGCCGAGTGCCCACCACGGCGACCGCAGGGTCCGACCGATCTTGATGACGCCGATCACCACGCCGATCGCGACCA
Source organism: Rhodococcus sp. MTM3W5.2 (assembly GCF_001984015.1). Taxonomy (NCBI): domain Bacteria; kingdom Bacillati; phylum Actinomycetota; class Actinomycetes; order Mycobacteriales; family Nocardiaceae; genus Rhodococcus; species Rhodococcus sp. MTM3W5.2. Next base: position 3,282,681 of record NZ_CP019572.1, read on the forward strand.
GGGTCAGCACCCAGGTCATCCCGGTGGCCATCGAGAAGGCGGCGCCTGGGTTGCGGACCAGGGTCAGCGTCACCACGTCACCGATCAGCTCGATCGGCTCGCCGGGCTTGATGTGCCGCACCGCGAGGATCTTGGTGACCAGGTCCAGTCCCAGGATCAGCGCCGCGATCGCGACCAGCATCGGCATCCTCAGCGGCGCCTGCACGGCGGCCACCGCGGTTCCACCTCCCGTTGCCTCGCTAGCCCCGGCGTCGGGGTTCTCCGCATTTTCCGCTTCACTCACCCCGCCATCATCCCTTACGGTGGCACGCCGGGCCCCACCACACCCAACCGTGGCTAACCTGGTCTGGTGCCTGTGTTCTCTCCTCGGTCCGCCCTCCCGGCAACGGCGACGGCCCGGACCGCTCTGGTCGCCGCAACCCTCGCCCTCACCTCCCTCGTCTCCGCGTGCGGATCCGGCGGTGATGCCGCCCCACCGATGTCGCCGCCGCGTCCACCACCGAGGTCACCGTCCCGGTCTCGGCGGTGACGGCCACGGTCCTCGATCCGGGCGCGGAGCCGCGTCAGCGGGTCACCGTGCACCCGCCGATCGGTTCCGAGCAGCACGCCACGCTGACGACCAGCTCGCAGGTGTATCAGCAGATCGACGATCAGCCCCAACAGGACTTCTCGACCCCGGAGCTGCGCACCCCGCTCACCGCGACCGTGCGCGGCGGGCAGTCCGATCCGGCGATCCAGGTGGACCTGGCGCTCGGCTCGATCGGCACCCCGGACCCGAGGCTGTCCGACGCCCTGAAGGAGTCGGAGGGGTCGGGCGCGGGCTTCACCGTGCAGCCGACCGGGGCCATCACCTCGCTCCGGATCGCCCCCGACCCCGACTCGAGGGACATCGCCCGCTCCGCCGTCGAGCAGGCCTTCTACCAGTCCGTCTATCGCACGGTGTCGTTCCCGGACGCGGAGATCGGGATCGGGGCGGTCTGGACCCTCCGGCAGCAGGTCATGAGTGGGATCGCGCTCGACCAGGTGACGACGGCGACCCTGCGGGAACGGGACGGGGACCGGCTCACGGTCGACGTCACGGTGACGCAGACTCCCGAGTCGCCCGTGTGGGATCTGCCGGACAAATCGAGCCGACTCAACATCGACACGTACGTCATGACGGGGACCGGCACCATGGTCGTCGACCTGAATCAGCCGCTGCCCGTCGACGGGGACGTCACCGTCGGCGGTCACCAGAGCTACCGCGACCCGAACGGCACCACGACGCTTCGGCAGACGATCACCAACCGCGTGCAGTGGGCGGGTTGATGCGCGGCACGCGTGTCCTGGCCTGCGCGGCGGCCGCACTGCCCCTGCTCGCGGGGTGCGGCGGATCCGGCGGCGAGGAGGCATCCTCATCCTTGCCTCCGCTGCCCGCCCAGGTGACCGCCTCGGCGACGGCAGGCGCAGGCCCGATCACCGACCCTGCCCGGCTGAAGGCCGCCCTGCTCACCACCGCCGACCTTCCGACCGGTTTTGCACCCCTTGCGGATCCGGTGCAGGACCTGGGTCTGCCGCCTGCTCCGGAGTACGACGCCGCCGACCGGTCGAGCACCGATCCGCAGGCGTGTGCGGCCGTGCTGCGCGAGGTGGCGGACCAGGCGCCGGGGTCGACGGCGCGCGCGGTTGCGAGGTTCGGCGGGCCGGACTTCACCAGCATCGACATCGATGCCGCGAGCTATCCGGACGGTGGCGCTGCGGGCGCGCTTGCCCGCGTCCAGGAGACCCTCTCCGGGTGTACCGAGTACCGGGGCACGGACGCCGACGGTTTCGAGGTGCAGTACCGCCTCGGCGGCCTCGAGCAGGCCGCAGTGGGCGACGCCTCGATCGCGGTCCGGCTGCTGACGTCCAGCGACGGGGTCACGATGACCTCGGACGTGATCGTCGCCCAGGTCGGCTCCACCCTCGTGCAGCTGGTGGCCTCCGGCCAGCAGCCGATCGGCCAGGACCTCCTCGCGCGGCTGGCACGCACCGCAGCGGACCGGGTCGGCGCCGCCGCTCCCATGTGAAACGCCGAATGCCGGCACCCCTTGCGGGGCACCGGCATTCGGTCGGGTTCTAGCTGAGCGTCAGACGCAGGCAGGCGAGGTGAGGTTCGCCAGCTTGACGATGTTGCAGGCGTACTCCTTCGACAGCTTCCACTGGCCGTTCTCGACCACGAAGCCGGCGGTGCCGGCGCTGACCTGGCCGCCGATGTCCATGTTGACGGTGGCGGTGAGGGTGCCGTCGCCGTTGTCGAGGATCGGGTCAACGACGGTGACGGTGGCGTTGGACTGCTTGGCGGCCGCGGCCACGGCGTCGAACAGGCCCGGGTCCGACTCGCCGTCCTGGACGAGGGTGACCTTCTCGGCGGCCGGGGTGGCCGGGTCGAGGCCCTTGACCAGCATCGCGTTCAGCTCGACCGCGGAGGGCGCGGCCGGGTAGTCGATGCCGGTGGTGGCAGTGGTGGTGGCCGCGGCCTTCGTGGAGGGCGCCGGATCCGACTCACTGTCACCACAGGCGGCGAGCGAGAGGGCGGCCGCCACTGCGACACCGGCGATGAGGGTCTTGCGGAGCATCAATGCTTTTCCTTTTCTCGGGTGAACATGTTCTCGGTGCTCGTTGGTGCTCAGAGCGATTCAGGGGTTGCGTCCACTATGGCATCCACCGAAGTCTGTCTGTGACAGTAGTGAACACCATAAAATAAGGTGATCCTTAATGAAGGCTCGCCTCGGGGTCCGCGCGGGCAAGTCCGACGTCGTCTTCGCCAAAGGTACGCGCGAGGCCCGGCCCGGTCGAGCGGGTCTCGAAACGGACCGTGACCACGCCATGTCCGCAGCCCTGCACCCATCCGTGACCGAACTCACGGTGCGCGACGTCCTGACCGGGGCGCCAGCGAGCCGCGTCCGCGACCACAGGGACAATCGGCACAGGTGCCGCCTCCGGCCGCTCCTCTTCTGTGATGAGCATCACATCACCCTGGTCCAGGTCGGGGAACAACGAGCCCTGCCGAACGGAGGTGAGTCCCCGAGTGAGACCCCGACCAGTCGTACCGGGCCCAGCTCGAGCGGATCGATCACCTGCCGCTGCGCGGTGGCCACCAGGGTCTGCAGGTCAGCCGTCGCGTAGGGCAGGGTGGCCGACCGGGTGACGATGCTCATGTCGGACTTCTTCAGCTTCAACACCACGGTCCTGGCCGCGCGGCCGTCGCCGAGCAGCCGGGCGTGCGCGGCCGCGCCGGTGCGTTCCACCGCCGCACGCAGCTGGTCAAGGGTCATCAGGTCTGCGGCGAAGGTGGTCTCGGCGCTCACCTGCTTCGCGTCGGCACGCTCGGCCACCGGGCGGTCGTCGATCCCCTGCGCCAGTCGATGCAGGCTCGGCCCCAGCGTGGCGCCGAGCACCGAGACGATCTCGGTCGACGAGGTGGCGGCCAGCCCGCCGATGGTCTCGATCCCGAGCCTGCGCAGCTTCTCGTCCGCGACCGGGCCGATCCCCCACAGCTTCCGGACGGGCAGCGCCTCGAACAGCCCGCGCTGCTCGGCGGGGGTCACCACCCGGACCCCGTCCGGTTTCGCGAGCCCGGAGGCGATCTTCGCGATCTGTTTGCCCGACCCGGCGCCGATCGACGCCACCAGCCCGGTCCGATCCCGGATCAGCGCGCGCAACTCCTCCGCGAACACCCGTACCGCTTCTGCGTCGGCCCCGGCCAGCTCCTGCGGCTCGCCGAACGCCTCGTCCATGGAGATCATCTCGAGCACCGGCATCCGGGTGCGCAGGGCGTCGAAGACCGTCTTGCTGAGCATCGAGTAGAGGCCGCCGCGCGGCGGCAGCACCACCGCGCCCGCGCCGACCATGCGCCTGGCCTGATGCATCGGCATCGCCGACCGCGCCCCGTAGGCGCGCGCCTCGTAGCTGGCACCAGCGACCACCCCGCGACCGCCCAGCCCGCCGACGAGCACCGGCCGCCCACGCAGCGTCGGCCGGGTGAGCTGCTCGACGGAGGCGAAGAACGCGTCCATGTCGAGGTGCAGCACCCAGCGGCGCGAGTTGGTCGGCCCGGTCATCGGGGTGCGAGCGTCATCGCGATCGGGGCTTCTTCTTTCTCGGCTGCGGCAGCGCATCGGCGGTGCGCTGGATGAACTCGTGCAGCCAGTCGGTGTCGGCCAGTCGCTCCTGCGGGATCGCCAGGTAGTCCTTCGCACCCGGATAGGGCGGGGCCAATGTCACCGCACCGAGGTACTCGTCCGCCACCTCGCTCGGTTTGACGAAGACGGTGTCGTCACAGATCAGCGCGACGATCTTCTCGTCGCAGTACAACCCGTACTCGCCGAACATCGCGCGGGCGCGCACGTCCAGGGGCTCCAGCTGCCCCAGGACGTGCGCGACCGTCTCCTTGCCTGTTGTCACGATGCAAGCCTCATGGCAGCAACCTACGCCGCCACACCGACAGTTCCTGTCAGGCCTTGGTGATCACGACCCGGGCGCCCTCGCCCAGGTCGACGGCCCCTGGACCGCTGGCCTCGCCGAGCTCGAAGCTGGTTGCGAGGATCTCCCCCGCGATCAGCTCACGGTGCCTGGCGGCCCAGTCGAGCCGGTCCTCGGGCACCTGCAACGTGACGATGATCCGGTCCGAGACCTCCAGGCCCGCCGCGCGGCGGGCGTCCTGCAGCTCGCGGATGCGGTCCTTCGCCCATCCCTCGGCCTCCAGTTCCTCGGTGACCGCCGAATCGAGGACCACCAGGCCCGCGTTCTCCGGCAGGGCAGCGGTGGACTCGGGCTCGGCGGCGACCAGTCGCTGGGTGTACTCGGACGGGAGCAGCGCGATGCCGGCGGCCGTCACGACACCGTCCACCTCGGACCAGTCCCCGGCCTTGACCGCCTTGATCACCGTCTGCACGTCCTTGCCGAGACGGGGGCCTGCAGCCCGCGCATTGACGACGAGCTCGAACTTGCCGTGGACGTCCACGTCCTCGGTCAGGTCGACCTTCTTGACGTTGACCTCGTCGGCGATGATGCCGAGGAACGGACGCAGCCGCTCCGCGTCCGCCGCCGCGACGGTCACCTCGGGCAGCGGCAACCGCACCCGCAGGTTCTGTGCCTTGCGCAGGCCGAGCACGGTCGAGCAGACCGAGCGGACCTCGTCCATCGCGCTGACCAGCTCCGGATCGGACGGCAGGTCGGTTGCCTCCGGCCAGTCGGTCAGGTGCACCGAACGTCCGCCGGTGAGGCCGCGCCAGATGACCTCGGTGACCAACGGCAGCAGCGGCGCCGCGAGCCGGGTCACGACCTCGAGCACGGTGTGCAGGGTGTCGATGGCATCGCGGTCCTCGTCCCAGAACCGCGTCCTGGAGCGGCGCACGTACCAGTTGGTCAGCGCGTCGCAGAAGGTCCGCAGCTCGTCGCAGGCACCGGCGATGTCGTTGACCTCGAGCGCCTCGGTGATCGCGTCCCTGGTGCCCGACAGCTTGGCGAGGATGTACTTGTCGAGCACGTTCGGCGAATCGGTGCGCCACTGTCCTGGCTTGCCCGCGTACAGCTGCAGGAAGCTCCACGCGTTCCACAGCGGCATCAGGGCCTGCCGGGAGCCCTCGCGGATGCCCTGCTCGGTGACGACCAGGTTGCCGCCGCGCAGGATCGGCGAGGACATCAGGAACCACCGCATGGCGTCCGAGCCGTCCCGGTCGAACACCTCGTTGACGTCGGGGTAGTTGCCCTTGGACTTGCTCATCTTCAGGCCGTCGTCGCCGAGCACGATGCCGTGGGCGGCGACGGTCTTGAACGCCGGCCGATCGAAGAGCGCGGTCGCCAGCACGTGCAGCGTGTAGAACCAGCCGCGGGTCTGGCCGTTGTACTCGACGATGAAGTCGCCCGGGTTGTGGCCTTCCACGACGGCGGTGCCGTCAGTCGATTCAGTGGTGCCGCCGTCGAACCAGTCCTTGTTCTCGAACGGGTAGTGCACCTGCGCGTACGGCATCGAGCCGGACTCGAACCAGCAGTCCAGCACCTCCGGGACGCGGCGCATCATCGACTTGCCGGTCGGGTCGTCCGGGTTCGGCCGGACCAGGTCGTCGATCATCGGCCGGTGCAGGTCGGTCGGCCGCACGCCGAAGTCGGCCTCCAGCTGGTCGAGCGAGCCGTACACGTCCGTCCGCGGGTACGCCGGATCGTCCGAGATCCAGACCGGGATCGGGCTGCCCCAGTAGCGGTTGCGGCTGATGTTCCAGTCGCGGGCGCCCTCGAGCCACTTGCCGAACTGCCCGTCGCGGATGTGCTCGGGCACCCAGGTGATCTCCTGGTTCAGCTCGACCATCCGGTCCCGGAACTTGGTCACGGCGACGAACCACGAGGGCACCGCCATGTAGATCAGGGGCTGGCCGCTGCGCCAGCTGTGCGGGTACGAGTGCTCGATCGTCTCGTGCCGCAGCAGCTTGCCCGCCGCCTTGAGGTCCTTGGCGATGACCGGGTTGGCGTCGAACACCTGCAGGCCCTCGTACGGCGGCACCATCGAGGTGAACTTGCCGCCCGCGTCGAGCGGTTGCACGATCTCGATGCCGTTGGCCGTCGCGCAGTCCATGTCCTCCTCACCGAAAGCCGGTGCAAGGTGGACGATTCCGGTGCCGGAGTCAGTGGTGACGTACTCGGCGGCGAGCGTGCGGTGCGCGTTGGCGTGACCCTTGTCGGGACCGTGGAAGAAGTCGAACGGCGGCTCGTAGGACAGACCGACCAGCTCGGCACCCTTGTGCTCGGAGAGCACGGCCGGCTCCTCGCCGAGTTCGCGGGCGTAGTGGGACACCCGGTCCTTGGCGAGCACGTAACGCTTGCCGTCCTTGCCCTCGACCTGGACGTAGTCGATCTCGGGATGCACGGCGATCGCCAGGTTGGACGGCAGCGTCCACGGCGTGGTGGTCCAGATCAGGGCGTTCGCGCCATCGAGCGGCGAACCGGGCGCGACGAGCGGCATGTCGACCGTGACCGCCGGGTCCTGACGCATCTTGTACGCGTCGTCGAGCTTGGTCTCCTGGTTCGACAGCGGGGTCTGCTCGTACCAGCTGTAGGGCAGCACCCGGAAGCCCTGGTAGATCAGGCCCTTGTCGTGGAGCTCCTTGAACGCCCACATGACGGACTCCATGAAGTCCAGGTCGAGGGTCTTGTAGTCGTTGTCGAAGTCGACCCAGCGCGCCTGGCGGGTGACGTATTCACGCCACTCGTCGGTGTAGCGCAGCACCGAGGACTTGCAGGCCGCGTTGAACTCGGCGAGGCCCATCGTCTCGATCTCGGACTTGTCCTTGATGCCGAGCTGCTTCTCGGCCTCGAGCTCGGCGGGCAGCCCATGGCAGTCCCAGCCGAACCGGCGCTCGACCTTCTTGCCGCGCATCGTCTGGAAGCGCGGGATGAGGTCCTTGACGTACCCGGTGAGCAGGTGACCGTAGTGCGGCAGGCCGTTGGCGAACGGCGGGCCGTCGTAGAAGACGAACTCGGGCGCATCGGCCCGGTTGGCGATGGAGGCGCGGAACGTGTCGTCCGAGGCCCACTCGGCGAGCACCCGCTGCTCGAGCTCGGGGAAACGCACGTTCGTGTTGGCCTTGCCGCCGCCGAGATCAACTCGCGGATAGCCGGCGCCCGTCTGATCGGATCCGTTGCCGGTCGAGTTGTTCGTCAACTCAGTACTCCCTCGTGCCGTGTCTGGCACGGGGACGACGGCAGCGCCTCTGCGCTGCGACCGCGGTACCACCCCGCTTGCCCGGACGCGGCGCCGCCGCTGCCCGAACCTCTCGTGCTGGGCTGTGACGGGCCCACCCGTTCGGTTCTACTGAGCGACCCGTCCATCTCGAACGCGTGCCGTTCTTCCGAAGGCTCCCCGGTGATGGCCGGATCAACGCCACATACTGACTGCGATTCTAGTCGCCGGCGTCAAATCGCCTGTCCGACGACTCCCGGCTCGCGTCGGCCCGCCCGCCCGATGGCGGGGCACCTGGTTCGGCCGCGTCCGGTGCGGTGTTGCCGCGCAGTGAACTCACCAGCAGCAACACCGCACCGACCACGCAGACCACGATGCATCCCCACGCCCAGACGACCGATCCGGTCATCAGGGCGATCACCAGCAGCGCGAACCCAACCGCTGCCATTACGAGCGTCAGGACCAGCACGACGGGCGCTAGCGGGCTAGTTGTTGCCCTTGGCGAACGTCTGGCTCAGTCCCGGCTTGGCAGCCTCGCCACCGAACGCCTCCTGGCCGCCGTCCACGGGGACCGCGGAACCGCGCTGCTCGAGCTCCTCGAGCTGCGACTCCAGGTAGGACTTCAGGCGCACCCGGTACTCGCGCTCGAACGTCTTGAGCTGCTCGATCCGGCCCTCCAGCACGCTGCGCTGCTGGTTGATGGTGGCCATGATCTCGGTGTGCTTGCGCTCGGCGTCGGCCTGGAGCGCGTCCGCCTTCTCCTTGGCCTGACGCAGCTGCGTCTCGGAACGCGTCTGGGCGTCGGAGAGCAGGGCCTCGGACTTCTGCCTTGCATCGGAGATCATCGCCTCGGAGCGGGTCCGCGCGTCGCTGACCAGCTGCTCGGAGTTGGTCCTTGCCGTGGTGACCAGCTGCTCCGACTCGGTCTTCGCATCGCCGGTCAGGCGGTCCGCCATCTCCTGCGCGAGGCCAAGGATCTTCGCGGCCTGCAGGTTTGCCTCTTCGGTGTTGCCAGGGCGGGCGACGGGAGCGGCGGGCGCGGGGGCCGCGACCGGGGCGACCGGCTTGGGCGGCTCGACAACCCGAACGGGCTCCGGCGCGGCACCTGCCGGCCGAGGAGCCTTCTTCGCATCCGCGAGCTCCTGATCGAGCTCACCCACGCGCTGGCGGAGATCCGCGTTCTCCTCGATCAGTCGCGAGAGCTCCTGTTCGACGAGGTCGAGAAACGCATCTACCTCGTCTTCGTTGTAGCCCCGCTTGCCGATAGGCGGCTTGCTGAACGCGACATTGTGCACATCAGCTGGTGTCAGCGGCATGGAAGGATCCCTTCACGCGTCTGTTGGCGGTCGAGCAAGCATTCAGTTATAGCGCATACAGCGGGAAACCAAGCAATCCCACTGTAACTGGCGTCCATTCTGTCACACCAGACCCGTAGGTCGCGCCACGACTCAACCATCGACATCACGCGGCCAGTCCTTGAACGACCGACATCAAGATGAAGACGATGAACAGCAAGACCATGATTGATAGGTCCAACCGAACCCCGCCGAGATTTATCGACGGAATTAGCCGCCGGAGCAGCTTGATCGGTGGATCTGTGACCGTAAATATCGCTTCGAGAATGACAACCACAATGCCGGTGGGTCGCCAATCGCGAGCAAATGTCCGGATGAACTCGACGATGATCCGTCCGATGAGTAACAACCAAAAGACGAAGAGCAGGAAGTAGATCACCGCGAACAAGGGCACTCCATCACTTTGCCTGACTCGGCCGGACCAATCAAAACGAGATAGGTCCGCACCGGCCTCAGGACATCCGGCCGGACCAGCCTACTTCTGGCCCGCCCAGACCGCCTATTTCTGGTTGTAGAAGCCGGTTTCGGCGATCCGACGCCGCTCCTCGGCGGAGACATCGATATCGGCAGGTGAGAGGAGAAACACTTTTGTGGCCACCTTGTCGAAGGAGCCGCGGAGCGCGAACGCCAGGCCGGCCGCGAAGTCGACGAGCCGCTTGGCGTCGGCGTTGCTCATCTCCACCAGGTCCATGATGACCGGGGTGCCGTCGCGGAAGCGCTCGCCGATGATGCGGGCCTCACCGTAGTCACGGGGGCGGAGCGTGGTGATCTTGGACAGCGGTCCGCCCTCGTCGAATATGGGCGCGCGTCGGCTCTCGACGCGCGGCTGGGTGTCGACCGCGAGCGCGCCGCGGGTCGCGGGCGGGCGGGCACCGACGGGAGCACCGGGACGGCTGCTGCGCGCGGGCAGCGGCTCCATCCGCCGGGGCGCGACCGGGCGGTCGAGCTCGTCGAGCTCGTCGCGAGTCACGTAACCGGCATCGTCGTACTCACGGTCCAGTTCACCCTCGTAACGTCCACCGCGGGGTGCGCGACGCGGCTCCTCGAGGTAATCGTCTTCGTAATCCTCGAGGGGACCATGCCGAAGTAAGCCTTGAACTTGTGCAGAGTGCTCATCGTCGACCTTCCTTGGCGCGGCGGACAATCGGGCGGTGCGCCGATCAGTTCGAGGCTATCGGCCGGGAACCCAACAGTGCGGTTCCGACACGCACGCAGGTGGAACCGTACCGTACGGCGACCTCCAGGTCCCCGGTCATCCCCGCCGACAATGCCGTCGCCGCAGGATGGCTGCGCTGCAGCTCTGTGTGCGCGGCCTGGAGCGCCGCAAACGCCCGCTCCGGATCGGCCCCCAACGGAGGAACCGCCATCAGCCCCGAAAGCTCAAGCCCGGCCGCCGATTCGGTGCGGTCGGCGAGCTCGGGCAGCTCGTCGAGCGGTACGCCACCACGGAGCGGGTCGCCGTCCAGACTGACCTGGAGCAGCACCCGCAGCGGCTGGTCCCTGCCGCCCTCCCCCAACGCGACGGTCGCGGCCTTCGCGAGGGCGTCGACCAGCCTCGGGCTGTCCACGGAGTGAATTGCGTACGCCCACTGTGCGATAGAGCGGGCCTTGTTCCGCTGCACGCTGCCGATCATGTGCCACCGGACATCGCCGATGCCGGCTGCGTCGAGCTCACCGAGCTCGGCGACCTTGGACGAGGCCTCCTGCTCACGCGACTCACCGAACTCGCGACAGCCCAGCCCGAACAGGATCGCGACATCGGAGGCAGGGAAGAACTTGGTCACCGGCAGCAACTGGACGTCGTCCGGGTCGCGGCCTGCATCCAGGCAGGCCCGCGACAGCCGCTCGCCGACACTGGTGAGTGCGGACGCGATCTCGGCTGCACGCGGCGACGGTGCGTCATTCACCTGGCGTCGACTCCATCCAGATCACACCAGCCAACCGCCCTGTCGGCGCGCCCCGACGGTGACTGAACAGGGTGCGGTCCTCAATCGTGCAGCGCGGATCCTCCGCCACCCCGGACACGCCCGCCTGCAGCAGCTGCCGGCGCAGTCCCGCCCGCAGGTCGATCCCAGGGGTGCCGCGCACCGTCGTGGTCGCGCTGCCCGGCAGGTGCTTCTCGACGTCCGCACGCATCGCCGCGGGCACCTCGTACTGACGGCCGCTCGCCGCGGGTCCGAGAAAGGCACCGATCCGTTCGACCGCCGCGCCCTTCGCCACCATCGCGTCCAGCACCCGAGGCACGATCCCGATTCGGGCACCGACCCGGCCCGCGTGCACCGCGGCGATCACCCCGGCCGTGTCGTCCGCGAGCAGCAGCGGCACGCAGTCCGCGGACAGCGTCACCAAAGCCAGATCGGGCACGTCCGTGACCAGCGCGTCGGTCGCCTCGACGACACCCTTGACAGGCCCGTCCACGACGGTGACGTTCCGGCTGTGGATCTGCTCCATCCAGACCAACCGCTCGAACGGCAATCCGATGCCGTCCGCGAGCCTGCGACGGTTCGCGGCCACCGCGGCCGGGTCGTCGCCGACGTGGTCGCCGAGATTGAAGGAGTCATACGGGGGCGCCGAGACGCCCCCGGTTCGAGAGGTGACTACCCGACGAACCCGGAAGCCGCCCGTCACCGACGCATGAAGTCGGGCACGTCCACGTCGTCGACGTCGTCATCGGTGACGGGCACGGTTCGACTCGGTGCGCTCACGGGGACCGGCGGCAGACCGGAACCGGTGTTCTCACGACCGTCGCGACGCTCGCGTCCGTCGCGTCCGTTCGGCGCGGGAGTGGGATCGGGGGCCTGGTGCTGCGGGGGCCGACCGATTTCACCGGCGCGGCCGGCTCCGATCGCTCCGTTACCCGCAGCCGCCGAAGCCGTCGCAGCGGCGGCGGCCGGCTCGACCGGGCGACGCGTCGGCGTGCCGCCGTCGAAGCCCGCCGCGATGACCGTCACCCGGACCTCGTCGCCGAGCGAATCGTCGATGACCGTGCCGAAGATGATGTTCGCATCGATGTGGGCGGCTTCCTGCACCAGCGAGGCCGCCTCGTTGATCTCGAAAAGACCCAGGTCCGAGCCGCCCGCGATGGACAGCAGCACGCCGCGCGCACCCTCCATCGAGGCCTCGAGGAGCGGCGAGTTGATCGCCGACTCGGCGGCCTTGATCGCCCGGCCCTCGCCGCGCGAGGATCCGATGCCCATCAGCGCGCTGCCCGCTCCGGACATCACGCCCTTGACGTCCGCGAAGTCCACGTTGATCAGGCCGGGGGTGGTGATCAGGTCGGTGATGCCCTGGACTCCGTTGAGGAGGACCTCGTCGGCGCTGCGGAACGCGTCCATCAGGCTCACGGCGGCGTCGCCGAGCTGGAGCAGCCTGTCGTTGGGGATCACGATCAGCGTGTCGCAGGACTCCCGCAGGGCCTGGATCCCGTTGTCCGCCTGGCCACCGCGCCGCTTGCCCTCGAACGAGAACGGCCGGGTGACAACACCGACGGTCAGCGCGCCCAGCTTGCGGGCGATGCTCGCCACGACCGGTGCGCCACCGGTACCGGTGCCACCGCCCTCGCCTGCGGTCACGAAGACCATGTCCGCGCCCTTGAGGACCTCTTCGATCTCGTCCTTGTGATCCTCGGCGGCCTTGCGGCCCACCTCGGGGTCGGCGCCTGCGCCGAGACCGCGGGTGAGTTCTCGGCCGACATCCAACTTGACGTCGGCGTCGCTCATCAGCAGCGCCTGCGCGTCGGTGTTGACGGCGATGAACTCGACTCCCTTGAGTCCCTGCTCGATCATGCGGTTGACCGCATTTACGCCGCCGCCGCCGATGCCGACGACCTTGATAACGGCGAGGTAGTTGTGCGGGGGCGTCATGGGCTCTCGCCTTCCGTGTGTGTGAACGCGCTCGGGGTGATGCTCGTATAACTGAAATTACGTCGTGCTGGTGGGGCGGATGTTGCTGGTGATGCGGTACTTCTTGGATAAACCCTAAACCTCAACCATAGGCTTAGAGTTATGTCAAGTAGCTGACTGAAACGAAACGCTATGCACGACAGGTCCGATCCGCCAGCAGGCGCGCCGACGGGCGACACGATTTGTCGTCGCGCTCATTTGACGGTGACCAGATCGGGACTGGAGATGTCGTACACCTTGCCGGGCTGGCCGAGCAGCGGCAGCGCGATGGCGGACTTGCGTTCGGTGTTCTCGACGCTCCCCCACACCAGCTGCCGCCCGTCGAGCAGGGTGACCCGGATATCGGAGATGGAGCCTGCGGCGATCTCCCCGACCTGGGCCCGCAGCGGCGGCGGCATCGAGGTGAGCACCTTGAGCGCGTCGACCGTGACCGGATCCTCCAGACCGGGCTTCTCGACCTTCAGGCGCGGCACCCCCGGCGGCGGCGGTTCGATCGCGTAGGCGACCGCGCCCGCGTCCATCAGGTGGGTGCCCTCAGGGGCGTCGTAGAAGACGGCGGGCGCCCGCTCGACGACCGTGACCCGCACCGTGGACGGGTAGCGGCGTTCGACCCGCGCATGATCGACCTTGGGAATCGAGGCCACCCTCCTGGCGGCCGCGTCGACGTCGACCTGCAGCAGCGGCTTCCCGGCCGGGATGGCAAGGGTCGTCAGCACCTCGTCGCTGGGGACTCCGACGTTGCCGACCACCGAGACCTTGCGCACCGAGAGCACCGGGGTGAACCAGGCCGCCGCGACGAGGCCGACAAGCGCGATCACCGACAACGCGATGATCAACGGCCGCTTCCGATTACGCGGACGGCTGCCCCCTCGAGGCTTTCTGGCGGCTCGCCTGCTCTCCCTGCGGTCTCGCTTGCTCGCCTTGCGGTCTCGCTTGCTCCCCTTGCGCTCGGGGCGTGCAGCTCGCGCCTCGGGCCCGGCGGGGCCTGCGGCGCGATCCTCGCCTCCCGCAGCGGGGCGCGCGGCGCGACCCGGGCTGTCCGTCGTCACCGCGGTCGGCCCGCGGCGGGTGTGGCCCCGAGGGCGCCGAGGATCTCCTTGCCGAGCATCGTCACGTCGCCCGCTCCCATCGTGATCACGATGTCGCCGGACCGCGCGAGCGCGGCGATCTGGCGGGGGGCGAGCGAGAGATCCGGCTGATAGTGCACCGGCTTGCTGACCGCCTGCGCGACCAGCGCGCCACTGACGCCGGGCAGGGGCTCCTCCCGCGCGCCGTACACGTCGAGCACAACCACCTCGTCCGCGAGGTCGAGCGCGGCACCGAACTCCTCGGCGAACGCCAGCGTTCGCGAGTACAGGTGCGGCTGGAAGACCACGATCACCCGCCCGTTCGCCGATTCCGAGCCCGGCCGGACCAATTCGCGGGCCGCCCCGAGCACGACGCGGACCTCGGTGGGGTGATGGGCGTAGTCGTCGAACACCCGCACGCCGTTCTCGCGGCCGGTGGACTGGAACCGCCGATGCACGCCGCCGAACCCGGCGATGCCCTCGATGACCTCCTCCACCGTCGCACCCACCTCGCGGGCCGCGAGGATCGCGCCCATCGCGTTGAGCGCCATGTGCCGACCCGGCACCGCCAATCGCAGTGTGCGCACGCCTTTTTCGCCGGAGAGTTCGAACTCTGCGATGCCCCCGATGTCGCGGGCCTGCCAGCTCACCAGGCGGGCGCCGAGCTCGATACCCTCCACGGAGACGTCACCGCTGCCGTAGCCGAGGACCCGGATGCCGGGCAGGCCACGTGCCACCACCCGCTGCGCCAGCGCCGCCGAGCCCGGATCGTCGAGACACACCACGAGCAGGCCCCCAGGGGCGATCCGCTCCGCGAAATCGTCGAAGACCTGGACGTAGGCCTCGGTGGTCCCGAAATAGTCGAGGTGATCGGCCTCGACATTCGTCACGATGACCACGTCGGGGTCGTACTGCAGCAGCGAGCCGTCGCTCTCGTCGGCCTCCGCCACGAAGACGTCACCGGTTCCGTGGTGGGCATTGGTACCCGCCTCGTTGAGCTCGCCGCCGACCGCGAACGACGGGTCGACACCGCAGTGCTGCAGCGCGACCACGAGCATGGACGTGGTGGAGGTCTTGCCGTGCGTTCCAGCTACCAGCAACGTGCGGTTGCCCTGCATCAGCGAGGCGAGCACCGCCGGGCGAAGGATCACCGGGATGCCGCGCTCGCGCGCCGCCACCAGCTCCGGGTTGTCCTTCGGAATGGCCGCGTGCGTCGTCACCACGACCGTCGGGCCACCGGGCAGCAGGTCGAGCGCGCCCGCGTCGTGCCCGATCCGGACCTGGGCACCGCGCGCTCGCAGCGCGAGCACCCCGCGGCTCTCCTTGGCATCCGAGCCGGACACCTGACCGCCCCTGGCCAGCAGGATCCGGGCGATACCGGACATGCCTGCGCCGCCGATGCCGACCATGTGGACTCGTTGCAACTCGGGGGCAACTGCGCCCCGCGCACCTCGGTCATCGACCGCCCTCCGACCTCTCCGACTGCTTGGACACCCAGAGTCCCTTCGCCACGTCGAGCACGATCCGGGCCACCGCATCCGCCGCATCCCGGTGCCCGGCATCGGCGGCGGACCTGCCCATCTCGCTCAGCCGGGCGGCGTCGCCCAGCAACGGCACCACCGTATCCGCCACGAACCGCGGCGTGAGGTCCGCGTCGGCGACGATCATGCCACCCCCCGCCCGCACCAGCGGCTTGGCGTTGAGCTCCTGCTCGCCGTTGCCGTGCGGCAGCGGCACGTAGACCGCGGGCATGCCGACCGCGGAGACCTCCGCGACGGTCATCGCCCCGGAGCGGCAGATCGCGGCGTCGGCGGCCGCGTAGGCCAGATCCATCCTGGACAGATACGGCACCGCCACGTATGGCGCGGCCGGGTTCAGCTGGGCCACCTCGAGCGTGTTCTTCGGGCCGTGCGCGTGCAGCACCGAGATCCCGGCCGCCGCCAGCGCCTCGGCGGCACCGGAGACGGCCTCGTTCAGCGAGCGCGCACCCTGGGATCCACCGAACACCAGCAGTACCGGCCCGTCCGCGGGCAGACCGAAATGCGCCCGGGCCTCGGCGCGCAGCGCGGCGCGGTCGAGCCCGGTGATCGAGGCGCGGACGGGGATCCCCACGACCTCCGCGTCCGAGGCGCCTCGCGCGGCGACTCCCGAACCCGGCACGGCGGCGAGCACGCGGGCCGCGACCCTGGCACCGATCTTGTTCGCGATACCGGCGCTGGCGTTGGCCTCGTGCACGACGACCGGGACCCGTCGACGACGGCGGGTGAGCCCCTTGCCTGCCGCCAGGTACGCGGGCAGTGCGACGTAGCCACCGAACCCGACGATCACGTCGGCGTTCGTCTCCTCGAGGACCTCGCGGGTGCGCCGCACCGAGCGGACGACCCGGCCCGGCAGCCGCAGCAGATCCTTGGACGGCTTACGCGGCAGCGGCACCGGCGGGATCAGTTCGAGGCGGTAGCCACGCTCGGGAACCAGGGTCGTCTCGAGCCCACGCTCGGTGCCGAGCGCGGTGACCGTCACGGAGGGATCGAGCCTGCGCAGCGCGTCGGCAACCGCCATCGCGGGTTCGATGTGTCCGGCAGTACCCCCGCCTGCGACGACGACGGACGGACCGGTTGAGGCGCGCGACGCGACCGGGGCAGTCTCTGAAGTGCCGCTCACCTACGAAATCCTCGCTCTCCTGTGCGGCCATTCGACCGTCGTGTCCGCTCGTCTGATGCTAGTGCCCGCCCGCGTCGCGGATCCGCCCGCCGCGGGTCGGGGGCAGGCCTGCCCGCAACCGCCCGCCTGCGCGGCGGAGGGGCGGCAGCCCGCTGCTGCTGCGCGGCCCGCTGCTGGGCCGCCCGTTTCTGGGCCGCCTTCGCCTGGGCCGCCTTGCGTGCGGCCTCCGCCCTCGCCGGCGAGTACTGCTCCGGCATGGGCAGCCGCAGCATCCTGCCGAACCGTCCGACCTGACCGGCGTGCAGGGCGGCGACCGCCTCCGGCTCGTGCCTGGCGGCGTTGGCGATGACGCCGAACATGAACAGGGTGATCGCGATCGAGCTGCCGCCAGCCGAGACGAGCGGCAACTGCAGTCCGGTGACCGGGAGCAGGCCGATCACGTAGCCGATGTTGATCAGTGCCTGGGCCAGGATCCAGGTGGTCGCAGTCGCGGTGAGCAGGCGCAGGAACGGGTCGATCGAGCGCATCGCGATCCGCAGCCCCGCGTAGACGAACAGCGCGAACAGCCCGATCACCAGCATGCAGCCCAGGAAGCCGAGTTCCTCGCCGATGATCGCGAAGATGAAGTCGTTGTGTGAGTTGGGCAGGTAACTCCACTTGGCCCGGCTCTGCCCGAGCCCGCGACCGAACAGGCCGCCGTCGGCAAGGGAGAACTTGGCCTGTCTGCCCTGATAGCCGATGCCCTGCGGGTCGGCGCCGGGGTTCAGGTAGGCCTTGACGCGGTCGGACCGGTAGCCGGCGGTCAGCGCCAGCACCAGCGCGGCCGCGGCGCCTGCCCCGACGATGCCGAGGAACAGACGCAGGGGCAGTCCCGCGAACCAGAGCAGCGACGCCAGGATGATGCCGAACGCGATGGTGGTCGACAGGTTCGGCTGCAGCACGATAAGCACGCAGACCAGGAGCGCCGCGGGCACCAGCGGCACCACCATCTCCTTGACGGAGGCGTTCTGTCTGCGGGAGGCCAGCAGATGCGCGCCCCAGACCACCAGGGTCACCTTCGCCAGCTCGGACGGCTGAAACGACAGCGGGCCAAGGGTGAACCAGCGTCGGGCGCCGCCCGACAGGGTGCCGATGCCGGGGATCAGCACAAGGGCCAACAGCACCACCGACACGGCGAACGCGGGCAACGCCATCGTGCGCATCAACCGGACCGGCAGCAGCAGCGCCACGTAGAACAGCACGGCTCCCAGCGCGACGAAGATCAGCTGCGTGGTGAAGATGCCGTAGGCGGAGCCGGTGTCGGCGTAGGCCTCCACGCTCGAGGACGACAGGACCATCACGAGCCCGAGCACGGTGAGCAGGCCGGTGATCGTGACGATCAGGTGGAAGGAGGCCAGCGGGCGCGCCAGCCAGGCGCCGAAGCGGGTGCGGGGTCCCGCGGCCTGCTTCATCGCGACCGACCCGCCACTTCCGCCACGGCCTGCGCGAAGCTCCGGCCGCGGTGCCCGTAGTCGGTGAACATGTCCAGCGACGCCGCCGCAGGCGCCAGCAGCACCGTGTCCCCGGCCTGGCCATCGACGCGGCGGTGCGGACCGCGCGCGCCATCACGGCATCGGGCGATTCCGGGCTCGGCGCGGGACTCACCCCTGCATCGTCTCCCGCATCCACCCGCACGACCGGCACCTGGGGTGCGTGTCGCGCGAGTGCCTGTGCGATCTGCATCGCATCGCGGCCCAGCAGGACCGCGCCGACGAGCCGATCGGCCACCTCGGTGACGAGTTCGTCGACACTGGCGCCCTTGAGCAGACCGCCCGCGACCCACACCACCCGTGGGTGTGCCAGCAACGACGACCGTGCGGCGTGCGGGTTCGTCGCCTTCGAGTCGTCGATGTACGTGACGCCGTCCGCCTCGGCGACGAGAGCCGCGCGGTGCGGGCCGACCTGGTAGCTGCGCAGACCCTCCCGGACCGCAGCGGCACCGACGCCGATCGACCTGGCCAACGCAGCCGCGGCCAGCGCGTCCATCTGACCCGCGGGTCCCGGCGGGGTGATCTCGTCCGCCAGCGCGAGGGTCTCGTCGTCCGCGAAGGCACGGTCGACGAGGCGGTCACCGTCAACGCCGAGCTCACCGGGAGCGGGCAGGCCCAGCCGGAACCCGACGGTCCGCCCCGCTGTGGACACCCGCGACAGTCCTGCGGTGACCGGGTCGTCGAGCCCGAGCACCGCGACGTCCCCGGTCAGCACCTGCGCCTTCGCGTCGATGTAGCCCTTCATGCCGCCGTGCCAGTCCAGGTGGTCCTCGGCGATGTTGAGGATCACCCCGGCCGTCGGGTGCACCGAGGGCGCCCAGTGCAGCTGGAATGAGGAGAGCTCGACCGCCAGCACCTCGTTACGGGGGCTGCCAGCCCGGAGCGCGTCGACGATCGGCAGGCCGATGTTCCCGCATGCGACCGTCGCGATCCCAGCGGCGCGCAGGATCGACTCCAGCATCGAGGTGGTGGTCGTCTTGCCGTTGGTGCCGGTCACCACCAGCCACTTCCTGGCGGGTCCATAGACCTGCGCGCGGTCGAGCCGCCAGGTGAACTCCACGTCGCCCCAGATCGCGACCCCGGCGCCCGCGGCCGCGGACAGCACGGGCGCGTCGGGGCGCCAGCCGGGGCTCGTGACGACCAACGCGAACGCGCCGATCTCGGTCGCGGCCCGCTCCGGCGAAGTGACCTCCACCCCGGTCGCGGCTGCCAGGGCGTCGAGCGAGGCCTGGTTGCCGTCGGTGACCGTGACATCGGCGCCCAGCTCGCGGAGCGGTTCGATCAGGGCCCGGCCGGAGATCCCGGATCCCGCGACCAGGACCCGGTTGCCGTGTAGGCGGGCGAACTCGGGCGGCAGAACCGAGGGAGGCCCGGAAGGAACTGCGGCGCTGTGGAGTGACAAGCTCAGCCCCCGATGTCGGCGAGGTACTCGCTGTAGAACAGCGCGAGTCCGATGGCCGAGGCGATCGCGGCGAGCAACCAGAATCTGATGATCACCGTGGTTTCCGCCCACCCGGCCAGCTCGAAGTGATGATGGAACGGCGCCATCCGGAACACCCGCCGCCTGCTCGAGCGGAACACCGCGACCTGCACGACCACCGAGGCAGCCTCGGCGACGAACAGCGCGCCGACGACCACCATCAGCAGTTCGGTGCGGGTGACGATGGACAGCCCGGCGAGCAGGCCACCGAGGGCGAGCGAGCCGGTGTCGCCCATGAAGATCTTCGCGGGCGCGGCGTTCCACCACAGGAAGCCGATGCACGCGCCCGCCGCTGCGGCACAGATCAGCGCCAGGTCCAGCGGGTCGCGGACGTCGTAGCAGCCCGTGACGGGGTCGCGCTCGCACGAGTTGCGGTACTGCCAGAAGGTGATGATCGTGTAGGCGCCGAGCACGAGGGTCATCGAGCCGGCCGCGAGACCGTCGAGCCCGTCGGTCAGGTTCACGGCGTTCGACCAGGCGCTGACCAGCAAGTAGCAGAACAGGATGAACACAACCGAGCCCATCGAGACCGTGGCGATGTCTCGGACATAGGACAGGTTCGTGCTGCCCGGTGTCAGGCCCGTCGCGCCGGGGAACTGCAGCGCCAGGATTCCGAACAGGACCGCCGCGATCAGCTGGCCGACCAGCTTCGCGGTCTTGTTCAGCCCGAGGTTGCGCTGCTTGCGGATCTTGATGAAGTCGTCGAGGAAGCCGACGCCGCCGAGCATGGTCGTCAATCCGAGGACCAGGAGCGCGGAGGCGCTCGGGCCGTCCGCGTCGTAGCCGATCCCGATCAGGTGCGAGCCCCAGTAGCCGGCCCACAGGCCTGCGATGATCGCGACGCCGCCCATGGTGGGGGTGCCGCGCTTGGACTGATGGCTGGCCGGACCCTCGACCCGGATCTCCTGACCGAAGCCCTGGCGCGAGAACGCCTTGATCAGGACGGGGGTGAGCAGGATCGCCACGGCGAGCGCGATACCTCCCGCGAAGAGGATCTGTCTCACTGGTCTTCCTCCGTGTTAGTCCGCTGCTCGCCCTGCGGGCCCTCCAGCAATTTGTCCGCCACCGCCCACAATCCGACCGACTGCGACGCCTTGACCAGGACGATGTCATCGCCTGCCAGTTCCGCCTCGAGCACGGAGATCGCGGCCGCCTGGTCGGGGACCAGGATCGACTCCTCGCCCCAGGAACCCTCCATGACCGCGCCCTGATGCATCGCGCGGGAGGGCCTGCCGGTGCCGACCACGATCAGCCTGCTGACGTCCAGTCGTACGGCCAGCCGCCCGATGGCGTCGTGTTCGATCACTGATTCTGGACCGAGCTCGGCCATTTCCCCGAGCACCGCCCACGTACGGCGCGGCGAGCCCTCACCCGAACGTCCCATCGACACCAGGGCCTTGAGCGCCGCGCGCATCGAATCGGGGTTGGCGTTGTACGAATCGTTGATCACCGTGACGCCGTCGGCTCGGTGCCGCACGTCCATCCGGCGCACCGACGCGGCCGTCGCGGCACCGAGTGCGGCCGCGATCTGGGCGACGGTGGCGCCGCATTCCAGTGCCACCGCGGCCGCGGCAAGCGCGTTGCCGATCTGGTGCTCACCGTGCACGCCGAGCTGGATCGGCACCGTCGCGACGTCGCCCTCGTGGGCGGAACCCGCCGGGTAACGGCACTCCAGCGTGAAAGAGGGACGGGCCTCCGCATCGAGGTGCACGTCCACGGCCCGCACGTCCGCACGCTCGGACTGCCCGACCAGCACCACCCGGGCCCTTGTCCGGTCCGCCATCGCCACGACGAGCGGGTCGTCGGCGTTGAGCACCGCGACCCCGCCGGCGTCCGCCGCGGGCAGCGCCTCGGCGAGCTCGCCCTTGGCCTGTGCGATCGCGTCCCTTGAGCCGAATTCGCCGAGGTGCGCGGTGCCGACGTTGAGGATGACACCGATCCGCGGCGGGACCGTCTCCGCCAGCGCCGCCACATGTCCGGTGCCCCGCGCGGAGAGCTCGAGGACCAGGAAGTCGGTGTCCGCATCGGCGCGGAGCGCCGTCCAGGGATGGCCGAGCTCGTTGTTGAACGATCCGGGCGGTGCGACCACCGAACCGAGCGGGGTGAGCACCGCCGCCAGCAGGTCCTTGGTCGAGGTCTTGCCCGACGACCCGGTGACCCCGACCACCGTCAGGCCTCGCGCCGCCAGGTCATCGGTGCTCGCCCTTGCCAGGGCGGCCAGTGCCTTGAGCACCGCTGCCCCGGAGCCGTCGGTGTCGTGTTCGAGGGCCATCGCGTTGGTCTGCGCGGGCGGCAACGGGGCCACCACGATCGCGGGGACGCCGACCGGGCGGGCGGCCAGCACCGCCACCGCCCCCGAGGCGACGGCCGCGGCCGCATGCTCGTGCCCGTCCACGCGGGCGCCGGGCAGCGCGAGGAACAGGCCACCCGCGGTGACCTTGCGGGAGTCGAACTCCACGGTGCCGGTCACCATGGTGTCGGGATCCGGCACGTCGTGCAGGGTGCCGCCGACGATCTCGGCGATCCGGGCCAGGCTCATCGGGATCATCGGACCTGCCCTTCGTCGCTACGGCCGACCGCGTCTATCGCAGCGGCGAGGACCTCGCGGTCGTCGAATGGGTGCTTCACCCCGTTGATCTCCTGTCCGATCTCGTGTCCCTTGCCCGCGACGAGGACCATGTCCCCCGGCTCGGCCCAGCGGACGGCGTCGGCGATGGCCTCCGCTCGGTCCGCGAACTCGCGGACTTCCGCGCGCGCCGCCTCTGGTACGCCGAGCGCGCCCTCGCGGACCGCCGCGCGGATCGCGGCCGGGTCCTCGCTGCGCGGGTTGTCGTCCGTGACGATCACCAGGTCTGCTCCCCTGGCGCTCACCTCGCCCATCATCGGCCTCTTGCCCTGGTCACGGTCGCCGCCCGCGCCGACCACCACCGCCAGCCGGCCCGCCGACTGTCCGCGCAGTGTCGCGATGACCGCCTCGAGCGCGGCCGGCTTGTGCGCGTAGTCGACGACCGCGAGGAAATCCTGTCCGCGGTCGACCCGTTGCACCCGACCCGGCACGTCCACCGACCCGATGCCCGCTGCTGCCCGCTCGGGGTCGACGCCCGCCGCGGCCAGTGTCGCCAGGGCCAGCAACGCGTTGGCCACGTTGTAGTGGCCGGGCAGGCGCAGCGCGACCGGCAGCGACCCGGTGGGTCCGTGCGCGACGAACCGCTGCGAACCGTCCTCGGCCGCGACGACCTCGGAGGCGGTCCAGTCCGCTCCTCCTGTGGTCGAGACCGTCGTCGGGGCGCCTCGGCTGCGGCGGATTCTGGCGGCACCGCCGCCGCGATCTCCGCCATCCGCCTACCCCACTCGTCGTCGACGCAGACAACGGCGCGGCGGGCGCGAACGGCGGAGTCCCTGGCAAACAGCCTGGACTTGGCCGCGAAGTAGTCGTCGAGTCCGTCGTGGAAGTCCAGGTGGTCCTGGGAGAGGTTGGTGAACGCGCCGATCGCGAAGTCGGTTCCGTCCACCCGGCCGAGCGAGAGCGCGTGGCTCGAGACCTCCATCACCACGGTGTCGATCCCGCGCTCGAGCATCGCCGCGAAGAGGGCGTGCAGCTGCGGCGCCTCGGGGGTGGTCAGCGCGCTCGGCACCCGGCGCCCCTCGATCCGGGTCTCGATGGTCCCGACCAGCCCGGCCCGGCGACCGGACGCGGTCAGACCGGCCTCGATCAGGTACGCGGTGGTCGTCTTTCCCGAGGTCCCGGTGATCCCGATGACCTGCAACCGATCCGCGGGTCGCCCGTAGACGGTGGCCGACACCTCACCCAGGACCGACCTCGGATCCGGGTGCACCAGCACCGGCAGCGCGGTCTCCGGGGCGAGCGCCGTGAGCGCGGCCAGGCCGGCGGGGTCGGTCAGCACGGCAACGGCACCGCGTTCGAGGGCGGACGCGGCGAACTCGGCTCCGTGCGCACGGGCTCCTGGCAGTGCGGCGAACAGGTCCCCCGGCTCGATGCTCTGGGCGCGTAGCTCGACCCCCGTGACGGAGATCGGGGCGCCGCCCGCGGAGTCAGCGGTGGCAGTGGTGTCAGTGGCGTCTGCCACCCACTGGACCCGTGCGCCGATCAGCTCGGCCAGTGCGGTCACCGACGTCTGCGGTGGGTGTTCGGGGCGCAGGTCGCCAGGCACAGAGCCTGCGGAGCCTGCCACCTCTCCCGTCGAGTGCTGCGGAGTGTTCGTCCCTTGCACGGGCAGGTGGCTCCTCTCGGGTTCGAATCGGTGGCTGGGCTGCTGGCCGACGTGTCAGGTTACCGGCGAACTGTCACAGACTGGACTCGGTCATCGACTACGCCGTCGACAACGCGGTGTGATCTGCCCCGGGGGCCCGCTCGCCGACAGTCAGTCGGCCTGGAGCACCAATTGTCGTCCGGGATCGGCGGACAGTGGGACGCGGTCCCGCTGCAGCATCCAGGAGGCGATGTTGTGGAACAGCGGCGCAGCAGACTGGCCACCCGAACCGTCGGCGCTGCGAACCGGGGCGTCGAGCATGATGCCGACCACGAACCGTGGGTTGTCCGACGGGGCGATCCCGGCGAAGGTGATCCAATAATTCGAGTTCGAGTAGCACTTGCAGGCGGGATCCACCTGCTGCGCGGTGCCGGTCTTGCCGCTGATCTGGTAGCCGTCGACGGCTGCGGGTGCACCGGTGCCCTGCTGGTATCCCATGGGATCGCGCTGGGTGACCGACCGGAACATGTCTCGCACCGTCGTCGCGGTCTGCGCGCTGACCACCTGGATGCCCTCCGGGCGCTCGGTCTCGGACCGGTTCCCGTCCGCGTCGATCGTCGCGCGGACGACCCGTGGCGGGATCCGCACCCCGTCGTTCGCCATCGCCTGGTACATGCCGGTCATCTGCAGCAACGTCATCGACAGGCCCTGACCGATGGGCAGGTTGGCGAAGGTGCCGCCCGACCACTGGTCGCGGCTGGGGACGTCGCCCGCGCTCTCGCCCGGCAGACCGACGTCGGTGCGCTGACCGAGCCCGAAGCGGGTCAGCATGTCCGCGAAGCGGTCCTCCCCCACCCGCTGCGCGAGCATCAGCGTGCCGACGTTGGAGGACTTCCCGAAGACTCCGGTCGATGTGTACGGTGCGACGCCGTGCGACCAGGCGTCCTTCACCGACACGCCTGCCATCTGGATCGAGCCCGGAACCTGAAGCACCTCATCGGGTTTGGTGAGCCCGTACTCGATCGCCGCGGCCGCCGTGACGATCTTGTTCACCGAGCCGGGTTCGAACGGCGTGCTCACCGGCAGGTTGCCCAGCTCGGCCTTGCCACTGTTGCCGAGCCCAAGCGACGGGTTGAAGGTGTTGTCGTTCGACATCGCGAGCACCTCACCGGTGTGCGCGTCGAGAACCACTGCGGAGGCGTTCTTCGCGCCAGAGAGGTTCTTGGCCTGCTGCACCTGCTGCTGCACGTAGTACTGGAGATCCGAGTCGATCGTCAGCTCGACGGTCGAGCCGTCGACCGCGGGCTGCTTGTCGCGCCAGCTGCCGGGGATGACGGCGCCGTCCGAGCCCCGGTCGTAGGTCTGGGAGCCGTCGGTGCCTGCGAGCGTGGAGTCGAGCGAATCCTCGAGCCCGAGCAGACCGTGACCGTCCCACCCGGTCGCGCCCACCAGGTTCGCGGCGAGCGAGCCACCGGGGTACTCACGGATGTCCTGACGCTCGAGGCCGATCTCGGGGAAGTCCTCGCTGAGCTTCGCGGCCACGGCCGGATCGACGCTGCGGGCCAGGTACACGAAGGTCTCGTTGCTCTTGAGCTGGGCCAGCAGGTCCTTCTTCGGCGCCGAGTCGCCGAGCTTGGCGTTGACACCCTTGGCGATGGCCTCGAGCCGCTCGTCGACCGTCGGCGCCTTCTCACTTTTCGCGCGCGCGGCCTCGAGCTCCTTGCGCACCTTGGTCGGCTGGAAGGTCAGCGCCTTCGCCTCCATCGTGAAGGAGATGGGGTTGCCGCGGCGATCGGTGATCGAGCCCCTGGTCGCAGGCTCGATCACGGTGACCGACCGCTGATTCGCGGCCTCGGCCGAGAGCTTGGGCGCCTCGATGCCCTGGATCCAGAGCAGCTGCACCGAGGCGACCCCGAGCGCGATGAACATGGTGATCCGGCCCGTCCGGTACCGGAACCGGAACGAGGAGGTGTCGTCCTGGCGGGCACCGCGTCGAACCGGCGCACGACGCGGTGCGGGTGCGGGCGCGGTACCTCGAGTCACCCGCGACCGCCCGCGTTACCTGCCTGTCCGGTGTCCGGGGTTGGCCTGCCCATGGGTACCAATTGTTCACCCTGTGCCTGCAGCTGCGGCTGATTGGCCGCCAACGGCGCGCCGGGACGGGGCGCCGTCGTGGTCGGGGCTGCCGGCCGGGTGGTCGGCATCGGGGCCGCGGTGTTGCCGGTCCGCGGCGCCCCGCTCGACTGAGCGGGCGGCTGGGGGTTCAGCGGCGCCGCAGGCGCACCCTGCGCCGGCGTCGGCTTGCCGACGATGTCCACCGTGCCGTCCGGGTTCACGACGAGCCGAGCGACGTCCTTCGCGGGGATCATGCCGAGCTCGGTCGCCTTGCGGGCCAGCTCCGGCGCGGAGTTGCCCTCCCGGACGTCGCGCTCGAGCGCGGAGCGCTGCTCCATGAGGTCCTGGTTGTGTGCCTTGGCCGCACTGAGCTCGTAGGAGTCCTCCGCGGCCCGGGTGGTCAGCACCAGGGTCAACGCCAGCCCTACGGACAGCATGCCGATGATGGTGGCGACGAACGGGATGCGAGCCGTGAAGTGGCCGCGGCGACGGTCCGCCGCCTCGCCGACGGGCTGGATCGCGGCACGCTGCTGCCGACGCTCGTATGCGCGCTGCGCGGCGGTGGAACGCTTGCCGGCGGCAACCGCGGCGCGACCGCGCCCCCTTGGCCTGACGACACCGGCATCAGTGGATCGAGAACCGCCCGGCCTCACGGGAACTGTCATGCCGTCACCCTCCTGGAAATCCGTTCGGCACTACGCAATCGGACCGGGGCCGACCGCGGGTTTTCCTCTATCTCCTGCTCGCTCGCCCGTTCCGCCCCACGGGTGAGCAATGCGAACTCCGCACCCATGCCCGGCAGCTCCATCGGGAGCCCCTCCGGACTGCGGGACTTGGTGCGGGGTGTCAGTTCCTGCTTGACGATTCGGTCCTCCAGCGACTGGTAGGACATGAAGACCACGCGCCCGCCGATCGCCAGTGCGTCGAGCGCAGCCGGGATCGCCGCGCGTAGCGAATCGAGCTCTCCGTTGACCTCCACCCGAAGAGCCTGGAAGGTCCGCTTCGCGGGGTGTCCACCGGTACGCCGGGTGGCCGCGGGAATCGAGGCGTACAGCACCTCGACCAGCTGCGCACTGGTGGTGAACGGCTCGATCTGCCTGCGGCGCAAGATCTCTGATGCGATCCGGCCGGCGAAGCGCTCCTCGCCGTAGGTGCTGAGCACCCTGGCGAGGTCGCCGTGGCTGTAGGTGTTGAGCACGTCGGCCGCGGTCAACCCCTTGGTGGGGTCCATCCGCATGTCGAGCGGCGCGTCCACCGAGTAGGCGAAACCTCGCTCGGCCTCGTCCAGCTGCATCGACGAGACACCGAGGTCGAAGAGGATTGCGTGCACCGACTCCACCGGCGGCAGTCCCGCCTGCTCGAGCGCCGGAACGATTCCGTCATACCTGGTGTGCACCAACGTGACTCGGTCACCAAACGGCGCAAGGCGCTTGCCTGCGATCTCGAGAGCATTGGGATCGCGGTCGAGTCCGATGAGGTGCAGACCCGGGTAGGTGCGCAGGAAGTGTTCGGAGTGGCCGCCGAGGCCGAGTGTCGCGTCGATCATCACCGCGCCCGCGGCGTCCGGCGCAACCGCCGTCAGTGCCGGTCCGAGCAGTTCGTCCGCGCGACCGAGCAGCACCGGGACGTGCCCGAACTCGCCGGTGGAGGCGGGGCCGTTTGCCTCATCGTCCACCATTGCTGCCTCCGGGTCTTGAGTGCTTCGGGAATTTCCGATCGCGAAGGGGGAAGAGTGGCGAATGCCTCGAGGTCCCTGTCCGATTGACCGAACCTGGCGCTGGGGAAGTGCGTCAGGGTCGGCGTTCGGGCAGAGGCCTCGCGGCACTCGCCGTACGGCTCTGGCTGGGCTAGAAGATCTCGCCCAGTGACTCGGCTCTGGCTTGTGAGTAGCTCTCTTCGTGCTCCTCGAGGTAGCTCTGCCACGCCTGCGCGTCCCAGATCTCGAGGAAATCGACCGATCCGATCACCACGCACTCCTTCGACAACCCCGCGTAACGGCGGTGGTCGACGGACAGGGTGATCCGTCCCTGGGCGTCGGGATGCTGCTCATCGGTGCCTGCCGCAAGGCCGCGCACAAAGGCGCGGGCCTCGGGGTTGCTGCGTGATGCTGCTGCGGCTCGGCGCGCGAGAGCGGCAAACTCTTCTCGGGGATACACCGCGAGGCTGTGGTCCTGCCCTTTCGTGACCATCAACCCTCCCGCCAGTGCATCTCGAAACTTCGCGGGCAACGTCAGCCGCCCCTTGTCGTCGAGCTTCGGCGTGTAGGTACCGAGAAACATCTCGACACCTCCACCCTGCGTCCGATTCGAACGTCCTAGGCCCTTGCGGTCCGTCTGCACGTTCCGCTGCGCACCACGTTACCCCACTTTCCTCCACTTTCAATGCCAATTTAGGGTTCCGTGCCCCCAATCTGCATCAAAAGACCAGTTCACAGCGGTGGTGCGATGTGGGGAAAAACTGTGCGATCTTCCCCACTGCCGGGGCGTCACGGCGAGGTACGCCACCAGCCCGTACTGAAATCCCAGGTCAGACGGATGCGGCGAGGCACTCAGCCCGAGCCCAACCGGGCCCGGGGAGGAATGTGGGGGAAGAGTGGGGCGAATGTGGGGGGAAGGTGGGGATCCGAGCCGACACCACCGACACGACCAACGCAAAAGCGGCGTGACACCTGGGTGTCACGCCGCTCCGCTGTTGCCTGCCGTCCGGACTCTTGCCTCCGCGACGGCGTTTCGGCTACTCCTGTTCGAATCTCCGCTTGAACCGGTCTTCCATGCGCGAGGAGAATCCCCCGCTGCTGCCGCCCTTACGGCCGTCAGCGCGCTTGCCTGCGACCGACCCCTTCGCGGGCCTGCCGGCCTCGTCAGGCACTGCCGAGAGGCCCTTCTTCGATCCCCGCATGAGGAACAGAACCCCGGCTCCAAACATCACTACGAAACCGAGCAGGCTGATGATCGGGAAACCGCCCGGCTTGAACGGGAGCGCGACGCCCGCGACCAAGAGGACGAGTCCGAGAAAGAAGAGAGCTCCAGCCTGAAGTCGACGCTTGCTCGAAGCCGCACGCATACGGCCTCCCCTCACGGAGGAAGCAAATTTCGGATCTTCGGCGTAAAGCGCGCTCTCGATCTGATCGAGCATCCGCTGCTCGTGCTCGGAGAGTGGCACGGTACCTCCCCGGCACTAAAGGTGGCGACCGATCCGTTGGGACGAAGCGGCGGGTTTCCGACGTTGGCGGCTACCTGTCGTCAATGATACGAGTACACGTGGCGGCGTACCACCTAGTCCATCGACGAGATGCCAACTTATTTCGCTCGCACCGCAGATCCCCTGCTAGGCAGACCTCCCCACCAACGTGTGCGGCGTGCCATCGAGGTGATTGTCGCCACCGAGATGATCCTCGACCGCGGTGAGGAATCGAGAGACCTCGCGATGGAATTCATCGGCCTCGCCCAGCGTGATCGTGCGCGAGATGCCGGCCTCGATGGCCGCCCTGGTGGCCGAGTACCCGGCGAAGAACTCCGACCACCCCGCGAGCGACGGTTCGGCGCGCGCGAGCAGCACCCAGGCGCTACGCGATCCGGTGCGTGGCCGTTGCTCACCGCCGAGCGCGGCCCCGGCGCCACGGAGCGCGGCGAGGTACGCGGAGCGGAATCGTTCGGACGCGTCCCGCGCCCCCGCCGCCTCGGCCAGCAGCGTGTCCGCGCGATCGAGCAGCGCCCGCGCGCGGCGCGACACCGGGGCCTCCACCCGCGACACCGTGTGTCGTGCCGATGACGCAGGAGCCCCCACCCGGAGGGCTGCCGCTGCCTGAACTGCCTGACTTGCCATCTTCCGAACACCTCCTGCGCAACCACGCCACCCGCCGGTACGACCGGTCAGGCCTTAGGGTCGGAATCCGGCGAAGCCCGCTTCCCTCGCGCTTCGCCGGATTGCCGACATCGAACATTCGTTCGACATATTCAATATAGCTGCCCCCACCGACACGTCGTCAAGAGAGAGGGTGAGTCCGGTCGGTATCAACACGACACCGCTGCTGGTCGAGCTGTCCGCGCAGGAACTACGGCGCCGCATGCCCGAGGCGCTGGCCATCTACGTCGAGGCCATGGACTACCCGAAGGGGACCGAGTTCCACCGGGCCCCGATGTGGACCGAACACACCCATCGGCCCGGCTGGCGCGCGGTCGCCGCGGTCCTCCCCGACGACGGCGACGATCCCAGCTCGAGCGAGGGCACAATGGTCGGCATCGCCTACGGCTACCGGGGCGCCCCGCACCAGTGGTGGCACCAGCAGGTGCGCGAGGGGATGCACCGTTCCGGCGCCGACGAACGGCGGATCCATGAGGTCCTCGGCGACTACTTCGAGCTGACCGAACTCCATGTGGCACGTGCCGCACAGGGACACCGCACCGGCGAGGCGTTGCTCCGCAGGCTCCTCGACGACCGGCAGGAGAGTCACGTACTGCTGTCCACCCCCGAGGTCGACGACGAGGACAACCGCGCCTGGCGTCTCTATCGCAGGCTCGGATTCACCGATGTGGTGCGGCATTTCACCTTCACCGGGGACAACAGGCCGTTCGCAGTGTTGGGGCGCCTGCTGCCGCTCGCAGCCGAAGGGACCGAGAACGCGCACTCCCCCAGCCGATAGCCTGGACAGATGATCGACGCGGTGGTGGTGGGATCCGGACACAATGCGCTGGTGTCGGCGTGCTATCTCGCCCGGTCCGGCTGGTCGGTCGAGGTTCTCGAGCGCGACACCGTACTGGGCGGCGCGGTGTCCACCGTCGAACGGTTCCCCGGCCATCAGGTGGACCGGGGTTCGTCCGCGCACATCATGATCCGGCACACCGGCATCATCGAGGACCTCGACCTCGCCTCGCACGGACTGCGCTATCTCGACTGCGACCCTTGGGCATTCGCACCCGCGCCGCCAGAGTCCGGCCGGCCGGGCATCATCTTCCACCGCAGCCTCGAACGGACCTGCGCCTCCATCGCCGAGTCCTGCGGGGCCGCCGACGCGAGGGCATACCGAGAGTTCGTCGACACCTGGGGTCCGCGCACCGCGGGCGTGATGCGGGCGTTCGCCGGGCCGCCGACCGGTGGGAGGCTGGCCCGCTCGTTCGGCACCCTCGATCGGGGCGCAGGCGCCGCGGCGTTCTCACGGGAGTTCCTCGCCTCCGGGGACAGCTTGCTGGACAACTACTTCGACGATGAGCGCCTCAAGGCGGCACTGGCCTGGTTCGGCGCTCAGTCGGGGCCACCGATGTCCGAGCCGGGCACCGCCCCGATGGTCGGGTTCGCGGCGCTGATGCACACCCTGCCGCCGGGCCGGGCCGTCGGCGGCAGCGGCGCCCTCACCCGGGCCCTGGCGTCGCGGCTGGCCGCGGACGGTGGATCGGTGCGACTCGGCGACGCGGTGACCGAGCTGCGCCGCACGCCGAAGGGCTGGACGGTCCGCACCGCCAAGGGCCACGAGATCCACGCAAGGACGGTGGTGGCCGGATGCCACATCCTGACCACCCTCGACCTGCTCGAGCGCGGCGGCCACGACCGGACGCAATTGGACGGGTGGCGCCGCCGGATCCGGGTCGGGCCGGGGATCGGCATGGTGGTCCGCCTCGGAACCGATTCGCTCCCCTGCTATCCCAGCGCCCCTGCTGGCGAGACCGTCACCTCCGGGCTGCAGCTGTTGGTCTCCGATCGCGCACAGCTGAGGCTCGCGCACGGCGCGGCGCTGGCGGGCGAGCTTCCCCCGTCCCCGCGGTCCTCGCCATGAGTTTCAGCGGAATCGACCCGAGCCTGACCCCCGCAGGCGAACACCAGGCGACGCTCTGGTCGCAGTGGCATCCCTATGCCCTCACCGGCGGACGCGACTGGGCGGACCTCGCCGAATCCGAGGGTGACCGGATCGTCGCCGAGATCGAGCGGCTGGCACCGGGATTCACGGACTCGGTGCGCCACCGGCTGGTGCAGACCCCCGCGGACCTCGAGTCCGAGATGGGGTTGATCGGCGGCAACGTGATGCACGTCGAGATGTCGCTGGACCAGATGTTCATGTGGCGACCCCTGCCGGAACTGTCGGGACACCGGGTGCCCGGCGCGAAGGGGCTGTACCTGACCGGCGCGTCCACCCACCCGGGCGGCGGAGTGTCCGGGTCGAGTGGGCGCAGCGCCGCGCGGATCGCGTTGTCCGACGCCCGGTTCGGAGGCTTGCGCCGGGTGCTGCACCGATGAGCGGGCCGGGAACCACCGGATCCGCCACGCCGCGCACCCCTACCGCCTGACACCTGCATGGCTGCCTGGCACGATAACGCTGTGCAGCAGCCCCACTCCGATGTCCGAAGTCGATCCCGCGTCCGACTGTTCGCCCTGTCCGTGCTCCTCCTGATCTGCATCCCGGTGCTCAGCGGGTGCCTTCGGGTCCAGGCATCACTCGGCGTCTCACCCGACGACCGGGTGTCGGGACAGATCGTCGCCGCGACGGTTCCCGCGGACGACAACGACAAGGGCCCGGAGCTGATCCCACCGGACTCGTTGACGTCGAAGGTGCGGGTGCAGGCGTACAAGCAGGACGGCTACGTCGGCAGTCAGGCCTTCTTCAGCGACCTGACCTTCGGCGAGGTCCAGCAGCTCGGGGCGATGTCCAGCCAGACCGGCAGCTCCATCCAGCTGGACTTCCGGCGCAACGGCGATGTTGTGGTCCTCGAGGGCAAGGCGGACCTCAAATCGGTGCCCGACGGCAGCGACGTCCAGTTCAGCGTCGCCTTCCCCGCGCGGGTGAACACCACCAACGGAACCCGCGACGCCGACTCCATCGTCACCTGGAAGCTGCCGCCCGGCGAGGTGAGCACGCTCCGCGCGGAGACCCGGTACGCCGACCCCAGCACCCGCGGCTTCGCGGGCTGGGCAGGCATCGTCGCAGGCGTCACGCTCGGCGTCGCGCTCGTGGTCGGCGCGATGGCGTACTTCAGCAGGCACCCGAGGCGCTGACGCACTGTGCGCGTGTTGCACCCCGGGTGGGGTGCAACACGCGCACGGGCGCGAAGCGCTACCTGACCGAGGTGGCCAGTCCGAGGCGGGCCAGCACCTCGCGGGTCGCGCGGGCGAAGTTCAGCGTGATGAAGTGCAGGCAGGGTGCGCCCTCGGCGATCAACCGCTCGCTCATCTCGGTGGCGAGCTCGATGCCGATCTCACGGACCGCGGCGCGGTTCTCCTCCGGTCCGTGTCCCGCCGCGCGATCCAGCCGCTCCGAGAGCTCGCGCGGCAGCTGCGATCCGGACAGCTCCACCATCCGCTTGACCGAGCGCAGCGACGTGATCGGCATGATCTCCGGGATGATCGGCTTGGCACCCTGCTCGACGTCGTACCGGGAGACCCGGTCGCGCAGCCGCAGGTAGTCCTCGACGTCGAAGAACATCTGGGTGATCGAGTACTCGGCCCCGGCACGCAACTTGGAGACCAGATACCTGGTGTCGTGGTCGAGGTCAGGCGCGCGGAAGTGCCCCTCGGGGAAGGACGCGACACCGACGTGGAAGTCGCCGAGGTCGCGGACCAGCCGGACCAGCTCCTCGGCGTACTCGACGCCCTCGGGATGCCTGACCCACTCGCCGAGCGGAT
Source organism: Rhodococcus sp. MTM3W5.2 (assembly GCF_001984015.1). Lineage (NCBI taxonomy): Bacteria > Bacillati > Actinomycetota > Actinomycetes > Mycobacteriales > Nocardiaceae > Rhodococcus > Rhodococcus sp. MTM3W5.2. The sequence goes on from NZ_CP019572.1 coordinate 3,316,308, forward strand.
CGCCCGGCGGATCGCCGCGCAGCACCAGGATGTTGCTGATGCCGCGGTCCGCGTAGGCGCCGACCATCGCACGCAGCTCGTCGACGCTGTGGCCGACGGCGGTCAGGTGGGCGACCGGGAGCAACGTGGTCTCCTCGGCGAGGGCACCGGTGACGCGCACGGTCCGGTCCCTTGTCGATCCGCCTGCCCCGTAGGTCATCGAGACGAACGCGGGCTGCATCTGCTCGAACTCCCGGACCGCGCGCCACAGACGCGCCTCCGCATCGGCATCGCGCGGCGGCGAGAACTCCACCGAGAAGGGAATCCGCCCGCCGCTCGAACCGATCCGGTCCACGATCGACGGGGTCTGGGTCACCCAGCCCTCGCTTGACCGTCCCCTGACGGCATCGAATGTCACTCGACAATCATAGTGGCGGGCAGCGAGGGCGACTTCGACGGACCACTAGGGTGAGGGTGTCGATCACCTTCCCAGGGCAATTCCCGGGGCAATCACCGAGGAGGACACCCTGTCCGCCCACGCCGCCTCCCCCGAGGCCACCGAGTCGCTGCCCACCGCCGTCGAGACGGCACTGCGCGAGTTCTTCGACAGTCGCAGGCCGATCACCGATGCCGTCGGCGGCACGTTCACCGACGCAACGACCGCGCTGGAGGCCTTCGTCCTGCGCGGCGGCAAGCGGGTCCGGCCCGCGTTCGCCTGGACGGGCTGGCTGGGCGCCGGTGGCGACCCGACCGGTCCCGACGCCGCCGCGGTGCTGCGGGCGTGCGCCGCGCTCGAGCTGGTCCAGGCGTGCGCCCTCGTGCACGACGACATCATCGACTCCTCCCGCACCCGCAGGGGCTTTCCCACCCTGCACGTCGAGTTCGCCGACCGGCACCGTTCGGGCGGATGGTCGGGCGAACCGGCGAAGTTCGGTGAATCCGTGGCCATCCTGCTCGGCGATCTCGCGCTGGCCTGGGCGGACGACATGGTCCGCGAGTCCGGGGTCGACGCCGCCGCCCAGGTCCGGCTCGGCCCGGTGTGGTCGGCGATGCGCACCGAGGTCCTCGGGGCCAGTACCTGGACGTGAGCACCGAGGTGACCGCCGACGAGTCGGTGGCCGCTGCGTTGCGGATCAATCGCTACAAGACGGCGGCGTACACGATCGAGCGACCGCTGCACCTGGGCGCCGCCCTCGCCGCGGCCGATCCGGATCTGATCGCCGCCTATCGTGAGTTCGGCACCGACATCGGCATCGCCTTCCAGCTCCGCGACGACCTTCTCGGGGTGTTCGGGGACCCGGCGGTCACCGGGAAGCCCTCCGGCGACGACCTGCGCGAGGGCAAGCGGACCGTGCTGTTCGCCGAGGCCCTGCTGCGGGCCGACGCCGGCGACCGGGGCACCGCGGACGTGCTGCGGCGCAGCATCGGCACCGATCTCACCGAGGAGCAGGTGCAGCGACTGCGCGCGATCATCACCGATCTCGGCGCGGTGGACGAGGTCGAGCGCCGCATCGACGAGCTCACCGCCAGGGGCCTGCGCGCCCTGGACACGAGCACCGCAACGGAGTCGGCCAAGCAGAGCCTGCGCGCGATGGCGCTGGCCGCCACCCGTCGTACGGCCTGATCGGCGTGGGCCTGCGCACGGTCCCCGGTCGCACCGATCACGTGGTGGTCGTCGGGGCGGGGCTGTCCGGACTGTCGGCCGCGCTGCACCTGCTGGGCACCGGCCGCGCGGTCACCCTCCTCGAACGCGATCGGTCGGTCGGCGGCCGGGTCGGCGTGTATGACGGACCCGGTTACCAGATCGACAGCGGCGCAACCGTTCTCACCATGCCGGACCTGGTGGCCGAGGCGCTGGCCGCGGTCGGGGCCGACTTCGGGTCGGTGTCCCCGCCGCTGCGCCTGCACCGGCTGGACCCGGCATATCACGCGCGATTCGCGGACGGCGGGGCGATCGCCGTGCACTCGGACCCGGACGCGATGGCGGCGGAGGTCACCCGGGCGTGCGGTCCCGACGAGGCGGGCCGCTACCTGCGGCTGCGCTCCTGGCTGGAGCGGATCTTCACGGCCGAGTTCGACCGGTTCATCGACGCGAACTTCGACTCGCCGCTCGACCTGGTCGGTTCGCGCGCGGCGCTCGCGGACCTGTCGACGCTGGTCCGGATCGGCGGCTTCGGCAGGCTGGGGCCACGCGTCGAGAAGTACCTCCGCGACCCGCGGCTGCAGCGCATCTTCACCTTCCAGTCGCTCTACGCGGGATTGAGCCCGGCGCGGGCGCTCGGCATCTACGGCGCGATCGCCCACATGGACACCTCGATGGGCGTGTATTTCCCCGACGGCGGCATGCGGGCGATCGCCGAGGCCATGGCAGGCGCCTTCACCGGCGCGGGCGGCACGCTCGCACTCGGGACCGAGGTGAGCCGGATCGACTACCGGAACGGTCGGGCGACGAGGGTGATCGCCGCCGACGGATCGGGGTTCGAGGTCGACGCCGTGGTCCTGACCGCGGACCTCGGCGGCGGGAGTGCCCTGCTCCCGCGTCGGACGTGGCCGCGGCGGCCGGTCCGGCACTCCCCCTCGGCGGTCGTCGCGCACGGCACCATCCCCGCCTCCGTCGCCGCGCGCTGGACCGACTCGGGCCACCACACCATCGACTTCGGGGCGGCATGGGAGCAGACGTTCGCCGAGATCACCGCGCGCCGCGGTCGCGGCAGGCTGATGAGCGACCCGTCCCTGCTGCTCACCCGCCCCGCGGTCACCGACCCGGGACTGCTGATCGACCGTGACGGTGTGCCGCACGAACCACTGTCTGTGCTGGCGCCGTGCCCGAACCTGCACAGCGCCCCGCTGGACTGGGCCGCCCTCGGGCGGCCGTACGTCCGCGAGCTGCTCGTCGAGCTCGAGCGGCGCGGCTACACCGGGATCGCCGAGACGTTCCGGGTGGACCTGATCGACACCCCGCAGACCTGGGCCGACCGCGGGATGGCCGCGGGCACCCCGTTCGCCGCGGCCCACACCTTCGTGCAGACCGGACCGTTCCGGCGCGGAAACCTCGACACCGGAGCCGAGAACGTGGTGCTCGCCGGGTCCGGCACCACACCGGGGGTCGGGGTGCCGACCGTGCTCGTCTCCGGGAAGCTCGCCGCCCAGCGGATCGCGGGCGAACTGCGTGCCAGGTCACAGACACACCCCGCGCGATCAAGGCGTTTCCCGCTGCGGAACACCGAGCCACTAAACTAACCAGCTGTCCACGCATTCCGCCGACGAGTACTGCCCGGCCGGACCGCAGTCAACGCACAGCCATGGGGGAAGATCCGTACCGATGACGTCCCCACTTCCCGCTGCTGACAGGAAAACCGGCGACAGCCGCGACCAGGCCCCGAGCGCCGGGCGTCTCCGCGCGGTCGCCGGGTTCGCGCGCAGCGAGGCGGGGCACGCCGCGGTCCTCGGGTTGGTCGGCGCATCGATGATCACCTTCGGCGGATTCGGCTCGGGCAGCGTTCGACGTGAGGATCCGCTCCTCGAGGCGCTGCACCTGTCCTGGCTGCGCTTCGGGCACGGCCTGATCCTGTCGACGATCCTCGTGTGGGTCGGCGTGCTGTTGATGATCGCGGCGTGGGTCCGCCTCGGCCGCTGCACGCTGCGTGGCACGACCACGCTGCACGAACTGCGCTGGGTGGTCCCCGTGTGGACGGCGCCGCTGCTGCTGGCGGTGCCCATGTTCAGCCGGGATGCGTATTCGTACCTGGCGCAGGGCGCGCTGCTGCGGGACGGCTTCGACCCCTACGCGGTCGGCCCAGTGGCCAATCCCGGCATCCTGCTCGACAACGTGAGCAACGTCTGGACCACCACCACCGCTCCGTACGGACCGATTTTCCTGCTGCTCGGCCAGGGCATCACCTCGATCACCGGCGACAATGTGATCGCCGGGACGATGCTGCTGCGGCTGACCATGCTGCCCGGTCTCGCGTTGACCATGTGGGCGGTACCGCACCTGGCCCGTCAGCTCGGCGGCAACCAGGCGACCGCGCTGTGGCTTGCGGTGCTCAACCCGCTGGTCCTGATCCACCTGATCGGCGGCGTGCACAACGAGATGCTGATGGTGGGCCTGATGACGGCAGGCATCGCACTCGTGCTCGAGCGGCGCCACGTCGCGGGCATCGCGGTGGTCGCGGTCGGTGTCGCGATCAAGGCCACCGCCGGCGTCGCGCTGCCGTTCCTGGTCTGGATCTGGATGATCCACGAACGCGACCGTGCGGTGGCCGAAGGCCGGACCCCGCCCTCGCCGCTCGTCCTTTTCGCCAAGACCGCGGGCGCGGGACTCGCCGTGTTCGCCGCCGTGTTCGCCGCGGCCTCTGCCATCGCGGGTGTCGGCATCGGGTGGCTCACCGCGCTGTCGGGATCGGCGAAGATCATCAACTGGCTCTCGCTGCCGACGATCATGGCGCACATCGTCACCGTCAGCACCTCCTGGTTCACGGGGCTGCGGTTGGGCCCGGTGCTGGAGGTGACCCGCGCCATCTCGGCGGTCGCGCTGGCGGTGATCCTCGTTGCGGTGTGGTGGCGCTTCCGCCGGACTCCCAGGGAGGCCGTCATGGGCATCCTGATCGCGCTGGTCGCGATCGTGGTGCTCTCCCCCGCCGCGCTGCCCTGGTACTACTCGTGGCCGCTCGCCGTCGCCGCGGGCTTCGCCCTGTCGACGACGACGCTGATGATCCTGGTCGGCCTGTCCACCTGGCTGATGCTGGTCTTCCAGCCGGACGGCTCGATCGGGCTGTACACCCTCGTGCACGTGCTGCTCGCGACCTTCGCGGCAATCGTCGCGGCCAAGTCGCTTGTGACCGTCGACCCGCTGCGGCTGCGCTCCGCGCCCGCCGCCGACGCCGCGGACACCCGTTCCGGCGCCGGAGCGGCCCCCGGCCGGGACTGAGATGACGACGCTGGACGACCGCGGCGTGGCGAGCGATCTCGGAACCGCCTACCGATACTGCGAGCGGCTGGCCGCCGAACACGGCCGCAGCTATGCACTCGCCACCCGGCTGCTACCCGAACACCGCAGGCCGGCCGTGTACGCGCTGTACGGATTCGCCCGCACCGTGGACGACCTCGTCGACATCGACGCGCCCGCAGGCCGACCCGCAGCCGATTGCCTGGCCGAACTCGACAGGATCGAATCCGAGCTGACGGCCGCGGTCGCGGGCACCCCGGCCGACGACGTCCGGCCGGTCGTGCTGGCGGTGGCCGACACCATCGGCCGGTACTCCATCCCGCTCGAGCACTTCACCGCGTTCCTCGGGTCCATGCGGATGGACCTGCCAGGCGCGCCCGGATTCCGGGCCGTCTACACCTCGATGGACGAGCTCCGCGGCTACATGCACGGCTCGGCCGCGGCGATCGGGAAGCAGATGCTGCCGATCCTGGGCACGGTGACCCCACTCGCCGAGGCCGAGCCCGCGGCCGCCGCGCTCGGCGAGGCCTTCCAGCTCACCAACTTCATCCGCGACGTCGGCGAGGACCTCCGCCGCGGACGCATCTACCTGCCGTCGCAGGAGCTGTCCGTATTCGGTGTGGACGGCGACCTGCTGCGCCACTGCCAGTCCACCGGGGCCACGGACCCCCGAGTCCGGCGGGCCCTCGCCCATTTCGTCGCGCTGAACCGGTCCGGCTACCGCGATGCCCGGCCGGGACTGGCGATGCTCGAGCCGCGGGCTCGGCCCGCGATCACCGCCGCGTTCGACCTGTACTCCGCGATCCTCGACGAGATCGAGGCGAGCGGTCACCGGGTGCTCGACCGGCGGGCGGTGGTGCCGAGGCGGCGGCGGCTGACGCTCGTCGCGCCGCGACTGCTGGAGTCCGCGGTCGCGGCGGCCCGCAGCTGAGCTTTTACTCCTGCTCGAGCGCCTGCGTGCGGGCGCTCAGCGAGCGACCCAATCCGGCGACCTCGGCGTCCATCTGGGGCAGCAGCACCGGCGTGATCTTGCGGATGCCGCGTTCGGCGAGCGGGGTCTGCACCAGCGGCCGCAGCCAGCGCAGCGCACCGACCCAGCCCGGCACGTTGATCCGGTTCGATCGCTTCTCGATCCCCGTCACGAAGCGGCTGCCACACGCCTGCACCGACGTCGTCTTCCCCAGTGGGCCTGGCAGCGCGGCCAGCATCTTGGTGAACGCGGGCAGGTCGGCCTTGGCGTCCTGGACGAGCGGGGTGTCGATCCAGGCCATGTGGGCGGACCCGACGTCGACACCCAGGTGGGCGACCTCGAGCCGAAGGGCGTTGGCGAAGTGCTCGGACCCGGCCTTGGACGCGTGATACGCCGCCAGGCCGGGACCTGCGGCATACCCCGCGAGCGACGAGACGACCAGGACGTATCCCCTGCGCTCGATGATCGAGGGCAGGGCTGCGCGCACCGTGTGGAAGACGCCGACGACATTCACGTCGATGACGCGCCTGAAGGTGGCCGGATCGACCGCCAGGACGGATCCATAGCTCGCGATGCCCGCGTTCGCCATCACGACGTCGATGCCGCCGAACTGCTCAACCGCTTGCGCGACAGCCGATTCCATCGACGCGAGGTCGCACACGTCGGCGACGACGGACAGCGCGCGGTCGGGACCACCCAGGTCCTCGGCCAGCGCACGCAGCGGCTCAGCATCCAGGTCGGTCAGCACGAGCCTCGCGCCCTTGGCGTGCAGCCGACGGGCGACCTCCGTCCCGACACCACGCGCGCCGCCGGTGATGAGGACGACCTTGCCGTTCATGGATGTCATGGCGGAAAGCGTAGTGCCGGGAGCCCCGGCGGCGGGCTCATCGAATGGACGCGCCTAGAAGGCCATCGCCTGGGCGCGACGAACCACCTCGCGGGCGAGGTCGGTGTGCAGCGCGTCCGCCGGGGCGCCAGGAAGCGTCTCGTCCTCGGTGAACAGCCAGCGCAGGATCTCCTCCTCGCTGTAACCGCCGTCGCGCAGGACCACGAGCAGACCGGACAGCAGCCGGACCACCTCGCCGTCGGCGGTGAAGAAGGTCGCGGGCACGCCGATGACGCCGTCGCGGCGCACGGCGACCAGCTCGCCGTCGCGGAGCATCTGGTGCACCCGGGTGACGACGATTCCGAGCAGTTTGGCCACATCCGCGAGCTGCAGCAGCTCTACCGAGGGATCGAGGACGTCGTCGCTATAAGGGATTGCACTCACATGGGTAACGGTATCGGGTCGGTGCGCGGTACGTCATGGGCGGTCCGCGCGATCGCGGCCGCCGCGCCGTCGGCACCGGGCGGGCGGCCCGCTGGCTACCATCGATGCGGACATTGTCGAAACTGCTGCGGTGGATCACCGAGTAGAAGAGAAACGGGGTAAGCGCGGGTGGGGCCAGGAGATCAGGCGCTGATCGGCACACTGCTCGACCGCCGCTATCGGGTGGACTCCCCGATCGCGCGCGGCGGGATGTCGATGGTCTACCGCGGCCTCGACATGCGGCTCGACCGGCCGGTCGCGATCAAGGTCATGGACCCCAAGTTCGCGCATGACCCCCAGTTCGTCGCCCGCTTCGAGTTCGAGGCCCGCGCGGTGGCCCGGTTGACCCATCCCGGTCTGGTCGCCGTGTACGACCAGGGCGTCGACGGCGAACACGCCTTCCTGGTGATGGAGCTGGTCGCTGGTGGGACGCTGCGTGAGCTGCTGCGCGAGCGCGGCCCGATGCCACCGCACGCCGCGGCCGCGGTCACCGGACCGGTCCTCGACGCGCTCGCGGTCGCGCACCGCGCCGGCCTGGTGCACCGCGACATCAAGCCGGAGAACGTGCTGATCTCCGACTCGGGCGAGGTCAAGATCGCCGACTTCGGTCTGGTTCGCGCGGTCGCCGGATCCAATGCCACCTCCAGCAGCGTGATCCTCGGTACCGCCGCCTACCTCTCCCCGAGCAGGTCACCACGGGCAACGCCGACGCCCGCAGCGATGTGTACGCGACCGGCGTGTTGCTATTCGAAATGCTCACCGGCCGAACGCCGTTCACCGGCGACACCTCGCTCTCGATCGCCTATCAGCGGATCAACGCCGACGTGCCAAGCCCGAGTTCACAGATCCCGGGGGTGCCGCAGGAGTTCGACCAGCTGGTGCTCGAGGCCACCGCCCGTGACCCCGAGGAGCGGTTCACGAACGCAGGCGAGATGTCGGCGGCGCTGCGTTCGGTGAGCAGGCAACTGCAGTTGCCCGCCTACCGGGTGCCCGCCCCGCGACGATCCGCGCAGCACCTCAGCGCGGCCATGCAGGTCGCGGGCGCGCTGCCGCCGCCAGCGGCGACCACGGCAGGACCGAACGACGCGACGACGGCACTGGCGTCGGCCGCCCCGACCGCGGTGCACCCCGGCATCCAGCACGCGGGCCCACAGCCCACCAAGGTGGTCACCGACCTGACCGCTCGCCCTCCGGAGTTCCCGCAGCAGCCGGAGGCGGACCCAGGCGCGACTCGGCAGCACCGTCGCGACCCGGCCCAGTACGAGTTCCCCGATTTCGCGGCCGAGCGTCAGCGCTCGCGCCGCACGATCATGGTGTGGCTGCTGGTGATCCTGCTGTTGGGGTCGCCGTCGGTTTCGGCGGCTGGTGGATGGGGTCCGGCCGGTACGCGGCGGTGCCCGCCATCGACGGCCTTGACCGCGCCTCGGCGACCTCGACGATCGAGGCTGCCGGGCTGAGCACCGAGATCCGCGGCGAGTACTCGAACAGCGCCCCCGTCGACACCCTGCTCGGCACCGATCCCGCCGCCGGGTCCCGGGTGCCGAAGGAGTCGGTGGTGGCCCTGCTGGTGTCGCTCGGCAGGCCCGCGGTCCCCGAGCTACCCGCGGGCGGAGACCCGGATCAGGTGGACCGGGTGCTGCGCGAGCGCACCTTCGTGCCCGTCGAGGGCGGTGAGGCCTTCAGCACCAAGGTGCCCAATGGCGGTGTGGCGGCACTGAAGCCGGGTCCGGGCACGGTGCTCGACGTCGGGTCGCAGGTCCAGATGATCCGGAGCAAGGGTTCGCCGCCGGTCCGGATGCCGGACGTCCGCGGCAAGTCGGCCGATGAGGCAAGGGCCGCCCTTGACGCCGTCGGGATCACCGTCGGTGAGACCCGCGAGGAGTTCGACAGCGGCGTCGACGGCGGCGACGTGATCGGCACCGACCCGTCGACCGGCACGGAGGTCGGGGCGGGATCGAGCGTCACGCTGATCGTCTCGACCGCGGTCCGGCTGCCGTCGATGCTCGGGCGCACGGTGGGCTCGGCCCGCGATGAGCTCACCGGCCTCGGCCTGGTGCCCCAGGTCAGGCAGGTCACCGACTCCGACCGATCACTGGTCCTCACCCAGAGCCCAGGCCCGGGAGCCCGGGTCGAGGCGGGCACCACCGTGTCGCTGGTCGCGGTGCCGTAGCGCGGAGATCTCCACTCCACCTTTCCCTGCGGCGCACCACGTTTCGACCGACAGGTCGGTCGAACCTCCCCTTCGACCATTCTCAGGACATACAACAAAACGATCGGTATGTTCGGTGCCCTCACACAACAACGGGGGCACGTTGTTCCGTATGCTGCGCGCGGCAGTCTTGGCGTGCTCGCTGATCGCGCTGCTGGTGTCGTTCGGAACGGCGGTTCCGAGTGCGGATCCGCTTCCCGAGAAGTTCGAATCCTCGGCGGGCTTCTCGAACGAAGAGACCAATCCGGGCGGCTCGCTGACCGGGTCCAACGACTTCGGGTGCAAGCCGACCGCAGACCACCCTCGACCCGTGGTGTTGGTGCACGGAACGGCAGGCGGACAACAGATCACATGGGGCACCTATGTCCCGATGCTCAAGAATGCCGGTTTCTGCGTGTTCGCACTGACCTATGGCGCCGTCGCCGGACCGTGGCCGATCTCCGCGATCGGCGCGATGAAGCCGATCGAGAACAGCGCGCAGCAACTCGGCGAGTTCATCGATCGGATCCTCTCGGCCACCGGCGCTTCGACGGTGGACATCGTGGGGCATTCGCAGGGCACCCTCGTGCCGGCGTACTACGCGAAAGTCCTCGGCGGGCAGTCCAAGATCACCAACTACGTGTCGCTGGCTCCGCTGTGGCTCGGCACGAAGGTCGGCGGCGGCGATGGGCTTCCTGGCCTCTTCGAACGATGGGGACTTCCGGACAGTGCGTTTCCGATCTGTCAGGCATGCGGCCAGTTCGTTGCCGGATCAAAGGTGGTCAACAGGGTCAATGCCGACGGAACCCCCTATCTCAAAGGCATCAGGTACACCAACATCGGCACCCGCTATGACGAACAGGTGGTGCCGTACACCCAGGGCATGATCCCCGGCCCGCCGGGCTACCAGGTCACCAACATCGTCGTCCAGGACGGTTGTGAGCAGGACAGTTCGGACCACATCGAACTCACCGGCACCAAGCGTGCGGCGTACATGGTGCTCAATGCCCTCGACCCGGCCAATCCGCGCGAAGTGCCGTGCGGATGAGTGCGCGCCGCGACGGCACCGCTCACCGGCCGTGCGCCTCCACGAGCTCCTCGAGGTAGCGGGCGACTCCGTCTTCGTCGTTGCCGGCCAGGACGCGGTCGGCCAGCGCCCTCACCTCCGGCAGCGCGTTCGACGGGCACAGGGCTGTCCCCGCCCACGACAGCATCGGGACGTCGTTGATCCCGTCGCCGGCGACGGCGACCTCACGCGCCTCGATCCCGTCGGCCGCGCACAGCTCCGCGAGGGCACTGGCCTTCGATACCCCCGACGGCGCCATCTCGAGATACGGCGCGCCCGAATGGGTCAGTTCGACGCCGTCGACCCCCGCCGCCACAGCGGCGCGGTACAGCTCCGCGCTGGAGACCTCGGGGTGCCGCACAACGATCTTCACCATCGGCTCGTCCAGGGCGGGCAACCGCTCCGAGAGGGACATCTCGTGCGGGTGCCGGTGATGATCGGCGAATTCGCACAGCGCGGCGTACTCGGGTTCGGCGACGAAACTCGTCGGGCCGACATTCGCGAACACCACCCCCGGCATGAGCGTCCGCACCCGGCCCATCGCCGTCGTCGCCGCGGCCGTCGTGATCGAGGTCGTCGCAGTGACGAGGGCACTGCCGTCTGCGAGGTCGAGAACGACCGCGCCGTTGGCGCAGATCGCCCTGCCCCGGAAACCGCACTCGAGCGCGAGTTCGTGGACGGAATGGCGGGCTCGCGCGGTCGCCCACACGACCTCGATCCCGGACTCCCCGGCCGCCGCCATCGCCGCGGCGGTCCGGCGTGAGATCGTGCGGTCCGACCGCAGCAGCGTGCCGTCGAGATCGGTGGCGACGAGTCGAATACGAGTCACTTCCGCCATGATGCCAGCCGCCGCCCGCGCGCGGCAGGCCCGCCCATGCGGGCCTGCCGCGCCGGCTCAGTCCTGCGGGCGGAAGACCGCGAACGCGCCGCCCTGTGGGTCCGTCAGGACCGCAAACCGACCGGTGTCGGGAATGTCGGTGCCCGGCACGTGCACGGTGCCGCCCAGCCCCGTCGCCCTCTCGACTGCGGCGTCGACATCGTCCACGCCGAAGTACAGCGCCCAGTGCGGCGGAATGCCCTCCGGGAAGTCCTCTCCCATCGCCATCATGCCGCCGAAATCAGTGCCGCCGAGGCCCCACTGGGTGTAACCGTCACCCTCGGTGACCGTCCAGCCGAACACGGTGCGGTAGAACTCGATCGCCCCCGCGGTGTCTCGGGTACGCAGCTCGATCCAGCACAGCGCCCCGGTCTCGTTCAGCCTGGCCGCGCCATGGAACTTGCGGCCCTGCCAGATCGAGATGACCGCACCCGCCGGGTCGGCCAGCACCGCGAACCGGCCCAGATCGAACACGTCCATCGGCTCGGCGATCACCGAACCCCCGGCCTCCGTGGCCGCCCGCGCGGTCGCATCCACGTCGGCCACCGCGATCGAGGCCGTCCACGCTACGGGCTGGCCCTCCTGATAGAGCGGGCTGGCGGCGGCCACCGGGTCCTGCTCGAGCAGCATCATCGTGTAGCCGCCCGCTTCCGGGTTCGGATCCGTTTCCGGCTTCCAGCCGAGCAGGCCGCCATAGAACTGTCCGGCCGCCGCGACATCGGTCGTGCCGAGCTCGGCCCAACACGGGGTTCCCAGGGTCGGTTCGGTGATCTTCATGGTGTGTCCCTCACTGCGATGGTTGGGTACGCGATTCGATCGCCCCAACCGTATCGCCGGCCACCGACACCCTCCCGGCACAGCACGACGGCCCGCACCCTTCTCGGGTACGGGCCGTCGGTGGGGTTCGGACGGCTCAGCCGCGCAGCATCTCCGCCACGAGGAACGCCAGCTCGAGGGACTGCTGGGTGTTGAGCCGCGGGTCGCACGCGGTCTCGTAGCGGCCCGACAGGTCCAGGTCGGAAATGTCCTGCGCGCCGCCGAGGCACTCGGTGACGTTCTCGCCGGTCAGTTCGACGTGGATACCGCCCGGGTGGGTGCCCAGCCCGTTGTGCACCTCGAAGAAGCCCTGCACCTCGTCGACGATCCGGTCGAAGTGGCGGGTCTTGTAGCCGGTGGACGCCTCGTGGGTGTTGCCGTGCATCGGGTCGCACTGCCAGATCACCTGGTGGCCGGTGGCCTGCACCTTCTCGATGATCGCGGGCAGCAGATCGCGCACCTTGCCGTTGCCCATCCGCGAGATCAGGGTGAGTCGGCCGGGCTTGTTGGTCGGGTCGAGCCGCTCGACGTACTCGACCGCCATCTCGGGGGTCGTACTCGGGCCGATCTTGAGACCGATCGGGTTCGCGAGCATCTCGGCGAACGCGATGTGCGCCCCGTCGAGCTGGCGGGTCCGGTCGCCGATCCACAGGAAGTGCGCCGACAGGTCGTACAGCTTCGGGTGGTCGTCGTCGTTGTCGAGCCGCAGCATCGCCCGCTCGTAGTCGAGGACGAGGGCCTCGTGGCTGGCGAAGATCTGCGCCTGGTGCAGGCTCGGGTCCGTGACCCGGCACGCGTTCATGAACTGCAGGCCGCGGTCGATCTCGGCGGCGAGCGCCTCGTACCGGGCGCCCGCAGGCGACGACGCGACGAACTCCCGGTTCCAGTCGTGCACCTTGTGCAGATCGGCCATGCCGGCGCCGGTGAGCGCGCGGACGAGGTTCATCGCCGCGCTCGCGTTCGCGTACGCGCGGACCAGGCGGGACGGGTCGTGGACCCGCACCGACTCCTCGGCGACGAGCGAGTTCACCATGTCGCCCCGGTAGGACTGCAGCCCGAGCGAGTCGATGTTCGACGAGCGCGGCTTGGCGTACTGGCCTGCGATCCGCGCGACCTTGACGACCGGCAGGCTCGCCCCGTAGGTGAGCACGACGGCCATCTGCAGCAGGGTGCGGATGTTGCCCTTGATGTGCGGCTCGGTGTTGTCCGCGAACGTCTCCGCGCAGTCACCGCCCTGGAGCAGGAACGCCTCGCCGCGGGCGACCTCGGCGAGGTTGTTCTGCAGCGCCTCCACCTCGCTCGCGACCGTGATCGGCGGCACGCTCTCGAGCACGGTGCGCATCGCGGCGGCCCGGTCCTCGGGCCAGTTCGGCTGCTGGGCGGCGGGCTTGCTCAGCGCCTCATCGAGCTTCTGGCGCATCGCAGCGGGCAGCGGCGGGAGTTCGGGCAAGCGGTCGATCGGAACGTCGACAGTCCAGTTCACCAGTACAGGATATTCGCTCTGTCGAACGCGGCACGCAAAGGGGCCACCAATTCAGCGAATTGCGAGTGCTGCCCGGATCGCCTCGTACTTGACCAGGTTGTGCCTGGCGTCGGCCAGCGCGTCGTGCGCGTCGGCCGGAGCCGACGGCAGGGCGGGCGACCCGCTGTCCTCCCAGTACTGGCGCAACTCGCGGGTGAACCGCGGCAGCGAGCGCGGCAGCGCGGTCATGTCCCCCACAACTGGCAGAGCGCGACGTGGTCGTATGCCGCGATCCAGGCCCACAACTCCGGCGTGACTCCGGGGCGCGGAACGAGGAACTTGAGCAGGTCGTCGCGGATCTGGGCGCGCGAGCGCCACAAGGGCGAAGACGGCTGCGGGAGCTTCGGCAGGACGTTGGCTCGCACCCACTTCCCCGCCTTCGTGGGGTCGAACTCGGTGGAGACGGCATAGAACTCTCTGCCGTCCTCGGCGGCCACGCCGATCGAAACCAGGTCGATTGTGCGACCATCCTCGATGAACTCGCAGTCGTAGAAGTAGCGCACCCGGGCAGACTATGCCGCCCGGCACTTCCCCACGACCACCGCCCCCGACCCGAAGGACAATTGGTGCCTGGCCAGGATCAGACCGCTCCCCGCGACCACGAGAGCACCGACACACCGGCAGCCGGCACCGCGGCGGCACCAGCGGGGCACCAGAGGCGGACGACGCCACTCGCGAGCCGGGCGGCCCGGCAACGGGTATCCGGCGCCTCGTCGCCGGCCCCGCGGCCCGCGTGTGCATCCTGATCGCCGCGGCCATCGGCGTGATCTACAACCTCGTCGGCTTCCCCGGCCTGCGGCATCTCGGCAGCTACTACCGGATCGACCTCGACGTGTACCGCATCGGCGGCACCGCGCTGGCGAACGGCGTCGCGCTCTACGGTCCGATGCCGCCGACCGAGCTCGGCAAGTCGCTGCCGTTCACCTATCCCCCGCTCGCCGCGATCGTGTTCAGTCCGATGTCGGCGATCAGCCTCGGCGAGGCCAGCACCGCGCTGACCGTGCTCTCGCTGGTGCTGCTCTTCGCGACCGCTGTCGTGACCCTCACCTCCATCGGCGTGCTGCCGGAACGCACCCTGCTGTGGACCGCGGGGCGGCGTTCGCAGGGGCGCTGGCGCTCGAGCCGGTGTATTCCACCCTCGACTACGGCCAGATCAACATCGTGCTGATGGCCCTGGTCGCCGCCGATTGCCTGCTCAAGAAGACGCCGTGGCCGCGCGGCGCCCTTGTCGGTCTCGTCGCCGCGGTCAAACTCACGCCCGCGGTGTTCGTGCTCTACTTCCTGCTGCGCAAGGACTTCCGGGCCACCGCGGTCACCGCGGTGAGCTTCCTCGCGGGCACCGCCGTCGGCTTCGCGGTCTCGTTCACCGATTCCAAGCAGTACTGGACCGACACCCTCATCGACTCCAACCGGATCGGCAGGCCCGCCTACCCCGCAAACCAGTCGATCACCGGCATGCTGGCCCGCCTCGGCCTCGACCCCTCGATCCGGACCCCGCTGTGGATCCTGGCGAGCGCGGCGGTGCTGATCGTCACCGTGCTGGCCGCACGCCGGGCGCTGGC
Organism: Rhodococcus sp. MTM3W5.2; assembly: GCF_001984015.1. Taxonomy (NCBI): domain Bacteria; kingdom Bacillati; phylum Actinomycetota; class Actinomycetes; order Mycobacteriales; family Nocardiaceae; genus Rhodococcus; species Rhodococcus sp. MTM3W5.2. The sequence continues at coordinate 3,331,545 of NZ_CP019572.1, forward strand.
CGCGGGCATGCCGGCCCTCGCGCTCACCATGACGGCGTTGTTCGGACTCCTGGTCTCCCCGGTGTCGTGGTCACACCATTGGGTGTGGGTGGTCCCGACCCTGTTGATCCTGGCGCACCTCGCCTACACGCGTCGCAGCCTCGGTTGGGCGCTCTGGGTGGCGGCGGGAGTGGCGCTGTTCGTGGTGGCCCCGCACTGGCGACTGGCCCCCGGCCGGACCAGCGGGCTCGGCTGGCCGTTGTGGGATCAGTTCCTGGCCTCGTCGTACGTGTGGTGGGGCCTGGTGACGCTGGCGCTGGTCGCCGCGGTTGGCGTCACCGGCAGCGCGAAGCGGATCGCTGCCGACGAGCGGGCGCGGGTGCCCGCCGCGGTGGCCTAACCGGCCTGGTGGCCTGGCCTCATCACTGTTGAACTGCCGGTCTGCTCGTCTGGAAGAGTGGGAGAGGCAATGACTGACGATGATCGTCACGGCGGGGATTCGGACGTCGACTGGTTCTGGGACGTCATTGAGGAGGCCTCGCGGAGCCGTGATGACCTTCGTGACATTCTCGGACGACTGCCGAAGGACGCAATCCACAAGTTCCAAGATCTGTTCCTGGACTTCGCCGCCGAGCTACAGGACGAGCCGTATCGGTCCCACCTCGGGCCCGACGAGTCTGAAGACGGCCTCGAAGACGCAGCGCACTGGGTCGTCAGCCAGGGGCGCACGAGATATGAAGCGGTCCTCACAGGGCGTAGCCGGATGCCGGCACACGTCGACGTCGGTGATCCAGCCAACCTTGGCGGGCTTGCCTACGAGGTCTACCACCACCGGTTCGGGGAACCGCTGGACCTGATCTAGCTCGCCCGGGTGTCCGGGATCCGGTCGGCTGCGGGCGCAGGTGCGGGTACGGCCGTCTCGGCGGGCTTGTTCTTGAGCGTGGCCGCGTAGATGTCGACGTACTCCTGACCGGAGAGCGCCATCAGCTTGTACATGACCTCGTCGGTGACCGCGCGCTCGACGAAGCGGTTCCCGCCCATGCCGTTGAATCGCGAGAAGTCGATCGGTTCGCCGACCTTGATCACGATCTTCGCGAAACGCGGGAAGCGCGAGCCGATCGGGTTGAGCTTGTCGGTACCGATCATCGCGACCGGGATGACCGGCACGCCGGACTGCAGTGCCATCCGTGCCATGCCCGTCTTGCCCTTGTACAACCGGCCGTCCGGGGAACGGGTGCCCTCCGGGTAGATCCCCAGCAGCTTGCCGCCGCCGAGCACCTTCATGCCCGCGTTGAGCGCGTCCTGCGCCGCGTCGGCGCCGGTCCGGTCGATCGGCACCTGGCCGACCGCGGAGAAGAACCACCGCTGGAATCGGCCCTTGAGTCCGGTGCCGGTGAAGTACTCGCTCTTGGCCAGGAAGGTGATCCGGCGCGGCGACTTCAGCGGCAGGTAGAACGAGTCCATCACGGCCTGGTGATTGCTGGCGAGAATCGCCGGACCATCACTCGGAATGTGTTCGGCGCCTTCGATAGTCGGGCGCCCGAGCACCAGCAGGATCGGTCCGAGAAAAATGTATTTGACCAGCCAGTACCACATGGCACCCTTCCCGAAGTCATCCGTGCTCACGCTATGTTTCTCGTGTGATGACTGTACTCACGGCCGGTGCATGTGGTCCACCGGAGGGGCACCCCGGCCACCGATGCCCGCGCGAGCGGGTCAGGATTGCAGTTCAGTACGAGCGAGTTCGGCAGCACCGATCATCCCCGCCGCCTCGCCGAGCTGGGTCGGCCTGATCCGGGCCAGCGGGCGATGCCCGGATCCGGTGATGAGCGTGGCGTAGTGCTCGCGCGCGTCGTCGAGGAAGAGCGGAGCCGAACTGGCGACACCGCCGGCGATGACCACGAGGTCCGGGTCGTAGACATCGCTCACCATCGCGAGCCCGACACCCAACCAGCGCGCGAACTCCGCCATCGTCGCCATCGCGACCTTGTCGCCGTCCTGTGCTGCGCCCGCCACCCGGCGACCGGTCAGGCCCCCCGGGTCCCCTGCCACCTCGCGCGCCAGAATCGTCGACTCGGCGGGATTGGCGGCCAGCAACTCGATCGCGGTGTCCACGAGCGCGGTGCCGCTGCAATACCGCTCCCAACAGCCGCGCTTGCCGCAGGCGCAGGGGCGTCCGCCGGACATCACCTGTACGTGCCCGAGTTCGGGCGCCACCCCGTGGCTACCCCGGTAGAGCTCGCCGCCGATCAGCAGGCCAGCACCGATCCCGGTCCCGATCGACATCATCAACACGTTCTGCCCGCCCGCCGCGGCGCCGAACCGGTATTCCGCCCACGCCGCCGCGTTGGCGTCGTGCTCGAGGATCACCGGCATTCCGAGGCGATCGCTGAGGTCACGCGCGACGGGTGCGTCCACCCATGGCAGATGCGGCGCGAAACGCACCGTGGACCGATCCGGGGTGATGAAGCCCGCCACCGCGAGGCCGACCCCGACTATCTCGTGCCGCCCGCAGAGCTCCCGAACCGCGCGGTCGAGCCCGTCCTCCAGCGCCTGAGCCGACCGCGGGGTCGGTGCGAACGTCGAGTCGAGCACCTGACCGTCGACATCGACGACCGCCGCCCTGATGCTGGTCCCGCCGACGTCGATTCCGATCGTGAGTGCGGTCCGACCGCCGGTGCGCGTGCCCATGGTCACCGATTGTGCTCGACCTGAACCGAGATCGGGACGAACTTCGGGCGAGCACCCTGCGTCTCCGCGCCGGGAGCGGCCGCCGCCCCGCCGGGCCCGCCGTCGGGGTCGGGATGCGCCCCGTGCTCGTCCAGGATCTGCCGGAGCAGGGCGAGCAGCACCGCGGCCTGCGAACCGAGCAGCGTGATCAGGTCGTGCTGCTCGCCTCGGGCCAGCGCCGCGAGCGCACACACCGGGCACCAACTGCACCCGTACGGCCCCGGCTCGCCGCCTTCGGGGTTCGCGGCGGCAGCGGCGGCCTCGGACGCCTTCTGCAGCAGCGGTTCCAGCCGATCGAACGCCGCGTGTGTGAGCGCCTGCAGCTCGGCGACCAGGTCTGCGTGATCGTCGCTCACAGCGGCCAGACCTGCGGATCGGGTCGGAACCGGACGACGAGGTCGCCGTCCTCGAACTGGGCGCCGACCGTGGTGCAGCGCCGGAGCACGGACGCCAGCCTGACCCTGCGCCTGACCCCCGCCGCGCCGACCACCAGGTCGTCCTCGACCCTGCCGAGGGTCAGCGTGGACGGGTCGACCAGGGGCATGCGCAGTCGCAGCGCGTACACCGATTCCACCCCCGACCCTGACTCCAGTTCCACCCTCGCCCCCGCCGAATCGTCGTCCGCGGCGGTCAGCGGATCGACCCCGGCCGGATACAGCGCATCCGCGAGCGCGGCGAGAGAGTCAAACCCTACCGGCTCGAGGGCGTTCTCGTCGGCCGTGCGGACCGGCAGCCCGCCGAGCGAGCCCGCCAGCGAATCCAGCTGCGCGCGCTCGCGCTCGGCACGCTCCGCGTACCAGCGCAGGGCCGGATGGTCCACGCCATTGTCCGGTACCGGATCATGTTGCGGCAGAACCCTGTTCACGATCACGCCATCGACTCGCACGCCGAGCACGGACATCGCCGCCGCGGTTCGCCGCGCCTCGGCCACGCCGACCACATCCGCGGTGAGCACCATTCGCGCACAGGTGTTCTGCCGGTCCGTGAGCATCGCCCGGACCGGAAGGGTGAAGTCACTGAGACGGTCGACCAGCAGCGCGGCGATCGCCTGCCAGCGCTGCGCGCCCGGCACCGTTGCCCTGAGGTACCGGGGCCAGATCCGCTCGAGATAGTCGTGCACCATGTCGGGAATCGTCAGCAGACGCAGCAGTTCCCCGGTCGGCGGGCAGTCGACCAGCACGGCGTCCCACTCCCCTCCGTGCGCGAGCCGGGCGACCTCGGCCAGCCCGAGCAACTCCTCGGCACCGGGCAGTCCGGTCAGTTCCTGCGGGTCGGGCAGCGACAGCGCAGAACCGTGCTCGTGATCGGTGCCGCTGGGGATCAACGCCGACAGCGCGACAAGTCGATCCTCCAGCAGGGTCAGGGTGTCGAGTTCGAGCGCGTCGAAACCGTCGGCCACGGCGATGACGCCGGTGCCCACCGCTGCGTCCGCGCCCTCCAGCGCGAGCACCTCGGTCAGCGAGTGCGCGCGATCGAGCGTGACGAGCAGGACGCGGTCTCCGGTGCGCGCCAGCGCAATCGCGGTCGCGGCCGCCAGTGTCGTCTTCCCGACGCCTCCCTTTCCGATGAAGAACCGGATCTGGGTGTTCGCATCGGAGCCGCGCCCGGTCAGCCTTCGACCCTCTTCTTCAATTCCTTGAGGGCGGTGTCGGTGATCGCCTTCTCGGCCTTGCGTTTGAACAGCCCGATCATCGGTATGTTCAGGTCGACGGTCAGCTCGTAGGTGACCGTGGTGGTCCCGTCCGGCTGGTCCTCGAGGGTGTACGAGCCGTCCTGCGACTTCTGGATCTCGGCGGAGGCCAGCGACCAGCGCACGGACTTTCCGTCCGGTGCCCAGTCGAAGTCGAGTTCGTAGGTGTCCTTGACCATCCCGGCATCCAGCACGAACCGAACGCGCCGCGCACGACCGTTCGCCCCGCGGGCGAGCACCTCGACTGACTTCGCCGCGGCCACCCACTCGGGGTACGCGTCGTAATCGGCGATCACGTCCATCACCCGACTCGACGGAGCGGCGATGCTGATCGACCTCTTGGTCTTGTCGGCCATACGACCAACGCTTCCTTTCACTCCAGGACAGCCACGAAGGCACTCGAACCCATCACACACGAAACAGATGTGCGCGCACAACGACCGGCCGCACAGCGCGACACCGTCGGGCGGGCGATCATCTGGGGGTCGGCGACTCTCCCGCCGGCCGACCGGCCTCGAGCTCGCGCTTGGTACCGAAGGTCATCACCTTGCCCGCGACGCGGCGCGCCCGGGTGAGGGCCCCGAGATCGAGCTCGGCAAGTTCCGCCGGACCGGCGCCGGTCGGCTCGGCGTGCAGGAAGTAGTGCACGATCGTGCCGTCGAGCTCCGGCTCCAGCCAGACCTCCATGGTTCCGGTCAACGCGCCAGTGACCGTCCAGCGAATCCCCTTCTCGCCTCGGTCCTCCCGCACGCTGACCTGGAGATCCGGCCACCACCGGCGCCATTTCGACACCACGCCGATCGACGCCGCGACCGATGCCGGCGGCGCCGCGATGAAGGTCTGGTCCGAGACCTGAATGCTGCTCACCGGATTAGCTTCACACACTCCGCGCGGCGGGTGCGGGCCAGGGCCGATCAGCACGGGTTAAAGTGGAACCGCAGCAAAACCTACTCGTCAGTACACCGCAGTGCCGGAGGTCTTCGTGCGTGAATTCAGCGTTCCGTCAACTTTCACCATCCCTGAGGACGCGTCCGCCGTCGACTCGGTGTTCACCCATGCGGCGAACACACCCAATCTGGCCGTCTTCACTCGGCTGACCGGCGGCGCGTGGACCGATGTGTCCGCGGCCGAGTTCGCCGACCAGGTCACCGCCGTCGCCAAGGGCCTGATCGCATTCGGCGTCCAGCCCGGCGATCGGGTCGCCCTGATGTCCTCGACCCGGTTCGAGTGGCAGCTCATCGACTTCGCGATCTGGGCCTCGGGCGGTGTCACCGTGCCGGTCTACGAGACCTCAGCCCCCGAGCAGGTGCGGTGGATCCTCGAGGATTCCGCCGCCGTCGCACTGTTCGTCGAGAACGAGGGCCACACGAAGGCACTCGAGCAGGTCGCGGCTGAGTCCCCGGCGCTGCGCAAGATGCTGCAGATCGAGGGCACGCCGGGCGCGGTGGCGGAGCTGATCGCGCTCGGCGCCGACGTCAGCGACGACGAGGTCCGGTCCCGCGCCGACGCGCTCAAGGCGAGTGACCCCGCGACCCTGATCTACACCTCTGGCACCACCGGTCGCCCCAAGGGCTGCCAGCTCACCCACTCCAACCTCATCGCCGAGTCGCGCGGCATCAGCACCTCCGGATTCGGCGAGCTGCTGCGCCCGGGCCGTCGCACCCTGATGTTCCTGCCGCTGGCGCACGTGCTCGCCCGCGCGGTCTCCCTCGCCGCATTCGACGCGGGCGCCACCGTCGGCCACACCTCCGACATCCCGAACCTGGTCCCGACCTTCGGCACGTTCAAGCCAGACTTCATCCTGTCGGTGCCCCGGGTGTTCGAGAAGGTCTTCAACACCGCCCGCCAGAAGGCGCACGCCGAGGGCAAGGGCAAGATCTTCGACAAGGCCGCCGAGGTCGCTGTCGAGTGGAGCGAGGCCCAGGACACCGGCGGCGCCGGGTTCGGCCTCAAGGTCAAGCACGCGGTGTTCGACAAGCTGGTGTACTCCAAGCTGCGTGCCGCGCTCGGCGGTCAGTGCCAGCTCGCGATCTCCGGCGGCGCGCCGCTCGGCGCCCGGCTCGGCCACTTCTTCCGCGGCATCGGCGTGACCATCTTCGAGGGCTACGGCCTGACCGAGACGACCGCGGCGGTAGCGGTGAACACGCCGGGCGGCCAGAAGGTGGGAAGCGTCGGAAGGCCATTGGCAGGCAACGCGGTTCGCATCGCCGAGGACGGCGAGATCCTGCTCTCCGGGCCGGTGGTCTTCGGTGGCTACTGGCGCAACGAGGCGGCCAGTGCCGAGGCGCTCGAGGACGGCTGGTTCCACACCGGTGACCTCGGCTCGGTCGACGCCGAGGGCTACATCACGATCACCGGACGCAAGAAGGAGATCATCGTCACCGCGGGCGGCAAGAACGTCGCGCCCGCCCAGCTCGAGGACCAGCTCCGCGCGCACCCGCTGATCAGCCAGGCGCTCGTCGTCGGCGACCAGAAGCCCTTCATCGGTGCCCTGATCACTGTCGACCCCGACGCGTGGACGGGCTGGAAGCAGCGCAACAGCAAGCCTGCCGAGGCCACCGTCGCCGATCTGATCGCCGATGCCGACCTGATCGCCGAGGTCGATGCGGCCATCGCGGAGGCCAACAAGTTGGTCTCGCACGCGGAGTCGATCAAGAAGTACCGGATCCTGCCGGTGGACTTCACCGAGGAGACCGGTGAGCTCACGCCGACGCTCAAGCTCAAGCGGAACGTCATCCACCAGAGCTTCGCGAACGACATCGAGGCGATCTACGCCAAGTAGGCGGCTACGCGCCTGTGCGCGGTTGACGAGTGGCTGCACTCGTCAACCGCGCACGGGCGCGTAGCGCCTAGTGCAGCAGGCCGCTGAGCTTGGCTGCCAGCGCATCCCAGCGCCACTGCTCGGTCACCCACGCGCGGCCGGCGGCGCCCATGGCCGCCGCGCGGTCCCGGTCGGCGAGCACCGAGATCACCGAGTCGGCCACCTGCCGAACCGATCGACCGTCGACGACGTGCCCGGTCTCGTTCTCCCGCACCGTTTCCGGCGCGCCACCGGATCGACCGGCGATCACGGGGACCCCAGAGGCCGAGGCCTCGAGGAACACGATGCCCAGCCCCTCGACATCGAGGCCCGCTCCCCTGGTCCGGCACGGCATCGCGAACACATCGGCGATCGTGTGGTGCGCCGCGAGCTCGGCGGACGGCACGGTGCCCGTGAACACCACGTGCTCCTCCATCCCGGTCTCCTTGGCCAGTGCGTGGAGTCGGCCCTGGTACGGGCCGCCGCCGACGATGACGAGCACCGCGCCGTCGATGGACTCACGGATCCGCGGCAGCGCCCGGATCAGCACGTCCTGACCCTTGCGCGGGACCAGCCGGGACAGGCACAGCACCGTCGGGCGATCGCCCAGCCCGTATCGCGCCCGCAGCTCCGCCCTGGCCGCCGGGTCGGGTCGGAACACCTCGGTGTCGACACCGGGCGGCAGGTGCTCGAGCGCGGCGCCGGCGCCGAACGCGGACGCGAACCGGCCGCGCGTGTACTTGCTGACGAAGGTGACCGTGTCCGTGGTGTTCCCGATCCGGCCCAGCGCCTGCCTGGCGCCCGGCAACATCGACCAGCCGACCTCGTGTCCGTGCGTGCTGGCCACGACCCGCTCGGCGCCTGCCCGGCGCAGCCCGGGCGCCAGCAGCGCCAGCGGGGCCGCCGCGCCGAACCACACGCTGTCACATTCGCGCGACCGCACCAGCTTGGCCGCCCTGCGGGCGACCAGCGGGGTGGGCAGCATCAGCGTCGTGGGGTGGCGGACCACCTCGAACGGCTGACGCGCGTCGAACTTCTTGTGGCTGTCACCCCGCCAGCGCGGGGCGTACACCACCAACTCGTCGGCAGGCAGCGCGTTCGCAAAGGACTGGAGGTAGGACTGGATGCCTCCCGGTCGGGGCGGAAAGTCATTCGTCACCAACAGGGTTCGGCGCATGCGTTCACCGTAATTGCCGGACACGGGCGGCCGCTGCGCAGGGTCGGGTCGGCCGGCTCTCAGTCGAGGCCCTCTGCGACCCAGCGGCCCCAGTCGGTCACGAACTCGGACGCGGAGAGCCCGACGGCCTCGTGCAGCTTCACATCGAGCTCGTGGCTGTCGACGGGTCCGGTCGCCAGGTCCACGTAGAGCTCGCGCAGCGTCGGCTCGTCGAACCGGTCGGCGACATAGGCCGACACGGACCAGGCCAGCTCGTACGCCGCCTGAGCTCGCTCCCCGCCCGCCATGAAGTCCGCGTCGACGGGCAGCCGCGTCGGGGGCCCGTGCGCGACGACCGCCGCCGCCAGGATCGGCGCGGCCCGACCGACGGGAGCTTCGGCATCGCGGTGACCGGCGTAGTCCGCGAAGCCCTCCAGCATCCACATCGGCGATCCGTCGGTGGTCGCCGCGCGGGCGGCCACGTGGGTGAGCTCGTGGCGCAACACCGAGTGCCTGGTGTCCTCGTCGAGTCGCTCCGACGCGGCCGGGCTGAACACGACGCGCTGGCCCGTCGCGGAGTCGGACCCGGGCTCGACGACGTCCGAGACCGCGACCGCGGCGATATCGGAGCCGCTGTGGTCCACTCCGACCTGTTCCGTGAACTCCTCCTGGGAGGAGCTGACGACCACCAGCGCTCGCTGCGACCAGTCCGGGCCCCACAGTTCGGTCACCGAGGACACCGCGTCCGCGAGGTCCGCCGCGATCGCGTCGATCAACTCCTCCTGATCGGAGTGACCGAGTACCACCGACGAGTGCGAACCGGTCTCCACCTCTCGCACGACGACCGGACCGAAATCCCAAGGGCCCCGCCAGGTATGGCGTCCGTACTCGGGGAGTGACCGATCGGAGACCAGGGTCCAGTTCTCCCCCGCCTTGCGACGATCAGCGAGACGGGCTTGCGCGTGGAACCGGCATCCGCGCCCTCGATGGCGTAGCGCAGGTACGCGGGCACCGCCCACACGTCGGTGGCGTCGAGCTGCTCGGCCAGGTCGGTAGGGACCGGGGTCTCGGGGTCGGATCCGATCTCGTAGCCCCAGTCCGCCAACGGCACCGCGGCGAGATGTTCGCTGCGGCGGATCTCGGAGGCGAGGAACTCGGGCGCAGCGGCGCGGTCGAACAGCGCGGCGAGCGCGTCGGTGTCACCACCCCTGACCGCGCCCGCCCAGCGGTTCAGGAGATCCTGAACACCCGCGCGGCGCGCCTGTTCGTACGGATTGGCGCTGGTGGCGCTGTCGGAACCACGAGGATCCGGCTCGGCCGGCTGCGACCGGGCCGTCAACACACCGACCGCGACGACGGCAAGCAGCAGCCCCCGAGCGCAGCCGCCTCCCATTTCCGGATCCGACGCCGTGGCTGCCGCGGCGGGACGTCCGGTACGCCGTTCAGTACCTTCTGGCGCCGTAGAACGGGTACGCGTCCATCGGCGCGACCTTGACCGGAACACCGAAGGTGGACGCGTGCAGGATGTTGCCGTTGCCCGCGTACATGCCGACGTGCGAGATGTCGGGGTAGAACAGCACCAGGTCGCCCGGCTGCAGCTCGGAACGCGAGACCGGGATCCCGCCCGCGGCCTGTGCCTGGCTCGAACGCGGCAGCGTCTTGCCGACCTGCTTGTAGGCCCACACCATCAGGCCGGAGCAGTCGAAGGAATCCGGACCGGTTGCGCCCCAGACGTACGGCTTGCCGACCTTCGTCATGCCTGCCTGCAGCGCGCCGGAGTTCGACCCGGGCACGAGCCCCTTGAGCAGCGTCTGCGGATCGAAACCGGGAGGGAACGGGCTACCGGCGAGGGTGGCCCGCTCCGAACCGCTGAGCGCGCCGAACGCCTGGGTCACCTGCGCGATCTGGGCCTGCAGGTCGCTCTGCTTGTTCTGCAGGTCGTCGCTGATCGACCTGGCCTGCTCGGTGGCGGTGCGGGCGGCGTCGGCGGACTGGCGCGAGGCCTCGGCCGCGGTGGCGGCCTCGTCGGTGGCCTGCTTGAAGTGGCCGACCTGGGCCGCGGTGTCCTCGGAGAGCACGCTGAGCGTGGACATCTGGTCGAGGAGTTGCTGCGGGGAATCGGAGACCATCACCGCGAACAGTCGATTGACGCGGGCGCCCTGGTAGCTGGCCGTCGTGAGCTTGTCGACCGCGGGCTGGAACTGCGCGATCCTGGCCTTCGCCTCGGTCAACAGGTTCTCGTCGGCGGCGTGCCTGGACTCGGCGTCGCGCTGGACGGCGGTCTTGGACTCGAGGTCGATCTGGGCGTTGTGCAGCGCCTCGCTGGTCTGCTCGGACGTGCGGGAGAGTTCGGAGAGCTTCTCTAGCGCGGCCGTCGGATTCTCCAGCGCGGGATCCGCGGCTGCGGTGCCCGCGGGGACCACAACTGCTGCGAGGGACAGCAGGCCCGTTGCCAACACTGCGCTGGTGGATCGCTTCAGTCTCTGTGACGCCACGAAAGCTGGTACTCCGTTCTTCCACTGCCCGTCGGCCGGATTGGCCGGCGGGTCGGGCTGGGAAGATCAGCCCTGCCCCACGAACCGAGGTCCGAGCGGGAGATGCACCCCGGCGACTCCGTCCCCGGTGCCGGACCGGCGCCTGCGGCGCCCGGATCCAGCGTGGTGGTGACCTCCGATGCCGCGCCGGGTGACGCGGCAAGATTTCGGAAGGTCTCAGACAGGTTACGGAATGGCATACGACGATGTCCACCCAAACTGCCGAGGCATTTTGCGCTCACCCCGGGAGCCGAGCGACAGCCACAGACCCACCGACGAAAACGTGGTGGGCCCGAACCGTCAGAGACGGTTCGGGCCCACCACGAGGGGTTCGTGCGCGGCGCTCAGTAGCGGCGGGCGCCGTCCATCGGCATGGACGACAGCGGCGCGCGCTTGACGGGGGTACCGGAGGTCGCGGCGTGGATGACCTCGCCGTTGCCCGCGTAGATGCCCGAGTGCGAGCCACCGTAGAAGGAGACCACGTCGCCCGGCTTGAGGGCGGAGGTGGAGACCGGCGTACCGGCCGAAGCCTGGTCGTAGCTGGTGCGCGGCAGGTTGATGCCTGCCTGCTTGAAGGCCCACTGCACGAGGCCCGAGCAGTCGAAGGAGTCCGGGCCCGAGGCGCCGTACACGTAGGGCGAACCGATCTTGCTCGCGGCGGCCTGAACGGCCTTGTCACCTGCGGAGACCAGCGGCGCGGGGGCCGGCGCACCGGGCGCACCGGGCAGGGCCGGGAGGCCGGGGACCTGGATGGTCTGGGCAGGCACACCCGGGATGTCGAAGGTTCCGATGCCAGAGATCGTGACGGGCTCGGCGAGGGCCGGGCCGGCAGAAACTGCGATGGCACCGAAGGTCAGCGCGCTGGCAACGGCAATGCGTCGCACCGAACGCTGGGTAGTGGATGAAGCCACGAGAAGGGGTACTCCGTTTCTTCCGTTCATCCGCCGACCGAGTTAGCTGACGGGTTCGGGCTGGGAAGATCAGCCCTACCCGGCGGCACGCATATCGCGCTCCGACGGGATTCACCCCAGAGAAACTTGGGTTCCCGGCACGATCGCTCTCACGAGTGATCGATTAGGCGGTACCTGGCGATGCCGCACCGGATGGTGTGGCAAGACTCCGCTAGGTCTCAGGAAGATTACGAAAGCGTCGAGCGCCTGTCGACCCAACACGCCCGACCAATCGGCCGATTCGGACATATCGCCCATAAATGGGCGCTAGGCCACTCCCGGGTCACGGACAGATAACGACCGACCGGTCTGCGTGGCATCCGCGGCGCGCACCAACCGAAGCCTCGGCACCAGCCCGACATCGGCGAGCACGTCCAGAGCGACCCGTTCGTCCTGCTCAATACTGATACGGGCCGACCCCGCCGAGTCCACGGCCCGCTCCCCCGGCCGGACGCCTGGCGGACCGAGCAGCACCGTCACCACACAGTCGCCGCACGCGGTATTGCGAACCTCGCAGTCGTTGCAATCGACAATCACTGTGATCCTCGTCTCTACCGGTGGCCTCGCGGCGTTTCGGAAGCCTCTGCGACGGAAACTAGCGGCGCGGTCCGACACGGACTGCGCGACGGCCGCGACCAATGGGCCCTGTCGGTGGCCGCCCCTAGCCTCAGCCGGGTGAGCCCGCAGAGTCCGCCCAACGCCCAGCTGAGCTTCGACGAGCTCGATACCCCACTGCGGGACACCACCTTCGTCGTCGTGGACCTGGAGACCACCGGCAGCGCGCCGGGCGAGGACGCGATCACCGAGATCGGTGCGGTCAAGATCCGTGGCGGCGAGGTCATCGGCGAGCTGTCCACCCTCGTCGATCCCGGCCGCTCGATGCCCCCGTACATCGTCGAGCTGACCGGTATCACCTCCGCCATGCTGATCGGGGCACCGCGAATCGAGCGGGTGCTCCCGAGCTTCCTGGAGTTCGCACGCGGCGCCGTCCTTGTCGCCCACAACGCACCATTCGACATCGGCTTCCTCAAGGCCGCCACGGCCCGCTGCGAGCTGCCCTGGCCACCGTTCCAGGTGTTGTGCACCGTCAAGCTGGCCCGCCGGGTGCTCGGCAGGGACGAGGCCCCTCGGTGAAGCTCTCGGCCCTGGCCGCCCTCTTCGACGTCAGCACCAAGCCCACCCACCGGGCCCTCGACGACGCCAGGGCGACGGTGGACGTGCTGCACGCACTGATCGAACGGGTCGGCAACCTGGGCGTGCACAGTTACCCGGAGCTGGTCGACTACCTCCCCAACGTCTCCGCCGCGCAGCGCGACAAGCGCGGGTTCGCCGCGCACCTCCCCCGCACCCCCGGCGTCTACCTGTTCCGAGGCCCGTCCGACGAGGTGCTCTACGTCGGCACCGCGGTCAACCTGCAGCGCCGGGTGCGCGGCTACTTCACAGGATCAGAGACCCGTGCACGGATGAAGGAGATGGTGGCGCTGGCCACCAGGGTCGACCACGTCGAGTGCGCGCACGCCCTCGAGGCATCGGTGCGCGAACTCCGGCTGCTTGGCGCGCACGCCCCTCCCTATAACCGGCGCTCGAAGTTTCCCCGCCGGGCGTGGTGGATCACCCGGACCGCCGAACCTTTCCCACGGCTCGCGATCTCGCGCACCGCGACCCCCGACGCCCTCGGCCCGTTCGGTTCCCGAACGGATGCGGCCGAGGTCGCCGCGACGATCGCCGACATCTGCCGGATCAGGACGTGCACCAAGAGAATTCGCGACGACCAGCCCCACGGTCCCGACTGTCCGGACAGTGCGGTCGGCGGTTGCCCAGCCGGGGGCACGCCACAGAGCGCGGCCGAGTACCGCCATGCACCGGACACCGCCTACGCGCTCTTCCGCGGAACAGACGATGCGCCGCTGCACGGGCTGCGTGCCCGGATCGAAGAACTCGCCCTTGCCGAACTGTTCGAGAGTGCCGCGCGGCTCCGTGACCGCACCACGGCCCTTGCGCTCGCGCTCCGCCGGGCTCAGCGCCTCGCGAGCCTCGCCGCCGTCGACGAGCTGATCGCCGCGCGCCCCTCGCCTTCCGGTGGCTGGGAGCTGGCGGTGATCCGGGCAGGCAGGCTCGCCTCCGCAGGGATGGCGGAGCGCGGAGTGCCGCCGATGCCGGTCGTCGAGGCGTTGACCCTGTCGGCCGAGACCGTGATCGAGGAGCAGTCACCGCTGCGGGGCGCCACGGCGGGCGAGGCCGGGCTCATCGCCGGCTGGCTCGAGACGCCGGGAGTCCGGATCGTGCGCGCGAGTCACGGATACGCCGAACCCGCCCGCGGTGGTGGCGGCTGGCTGCAATGGTGCGCGGTGGCGCGGGGCGCCGCCGCCGCGGCAGGCACCGCCTAGGGTGACAGGGGAAAGAACAGAGTCGGACGCCCATCTGAGGACAAGGACCCACACGGCCCTTCCCTATAGATAGGACGCCACCGCAGCCAAGGAGCGAGATGATCAACGCCATCGTCCTCATTCACGCCAAAGCGAACCGGATCCCGGAGACCGCGCAGGCGGTGGCCGACATCGCCGGGGTGTCCGAGGTCTATTCGTGCGCGGGCGACGTCGACCTGATCGCCATCGTGAAGGTCCGAGACCACGCCCAGATCGCCGAGGTGGTCACCGGCGCGATCAACAAGGTGGACGGCGTCGAGCAGACGACGACCCACATCGCCTTCCGCTCCTACGCCAGCGCCGACGTCGAGGCCGCCTTCTCCATCGGCGAGTGATCCGGGTCGGGGACCGCCGTTCGGTTAGACCGACGGCGGTTCCCGCACCCGGCGGGCGTCAGTCCGCCAATTCGGTGGAGACCGCGACCCAGCGGTCGAGCAGCGCAGCCGCGTCGCCACTGTCGATCGCGCGTACGGCCCGCTCGAGGCCCGCACGCAGGGCGCTGTCGAGCTCACCCGACAGACCACTGTGGGCGGCGATCGCGCCCGCCGCGTTCAGGATCACCGCGTCGTGCACGGCACCCCGCTCGCCGGCGAGCACCGCCCGCGCGATCACCGCGTTCGCCTCGGCGTCCCCGCCACGCAGGGCCGACAGCGGCACCCGCTCGATCCCCAGCGCCGTCGGATCGATGCTGTCCTCGCGCACCTGCCCACCGGACACGACATACGCCGTGCTCGTGGTCGACGTGGTGATCTCGTCGAGTCCGTCGTCGCCACGCACCACCAGTGCGCTGCTGCCCCTGCGCGCCAGGACCCCGCCACCACGGGCTGCAGGTCTGCGAAGGCACAGCCGATCAGGCCGGCTCGCGGCCGCGCGGGGTTGGTCAGCGGCCCCAGCACGTTGAACACCGTCGGGATGCCGATTTCCTTGCGCGGACCCGCGGTGAACCGGAACGCGGGATGAAAGGTCGGCGCGAAGCAGAACCCGATCCCCACCTCGCGCACGCACCGCGCAACGGCGTCCGGGCTCAGGTTGATCCGGACTCCGAGCGCCTCGAGCACGTCCGCGCCGCCGCTCTTCGAGGACGCGGCCCGGTTTCCGTGCTTGACCACCCGGATGCCCGCGGCAGCGACCACGACCGAGGCCATCGTGGAGATGTTGACGGTCTGCTGCCGGTCACCGCCGGTGCCGACGACATCCACCGCGTCACCGTCGACATCGATCGTGCGCGCGTGCGCGAGCATCGCGTCGGCGATGCCGGTCACCTCGGACGGGGTCGGGCCCTTCATCTTCAGGGCGATGCCGAACGCCGCGATCTGCGCGGAGGTGGCGTTGTCCGACATGATCTCGTCCATCGCCCACGATGCGGTCCCCGGATCGAGATCGCGTCCGTCCGTCAGCGCACCGAGCACCTCTGGCCAACTCCCCATCGCAACCGCCTCTTCCGTCGCCGTCAGCACAATCGAAGACGAAGCTTAGTCAGTACGGGCAACCGGATTCCGCGGCGGCTGCAGCGCATCCCATCCGAGGACACGGCCACCCGCGCGCTGCGCCAGCCCCGCCATCCGGGAGCGCTCCTGCGAACAGTGCAGCGCGTCGAGGACCTGCACCCGCTGCAACACCAACCCACCAGTTCCTCGGCCCCCGGTTCCGCCGCCACCGGGTCGACCCCCTGCGGCGCGGGCGCGTCCGGCGCCGCGACGGTGTAACGGTCCTGCCCTGCGAGCTCGACCGCGCCCTGCACCTGATCCGCGGGCACCCTCAGGTGGTGCCGTAGGACCGCGTCCTCGTCCGCGATCCAGCCGGGCTCCGACCCCGCCGCCCGCTCCAGCGCCCTGCTGCACGCCTCGGCGTCGTCGAAGCTCGATGCCACCACCACAAGATCGCTCCGCGTCGCGTCGAGCGGCACCGCCCTACGTCGCCCGAACCGCTTGCGCCACCACCGCACTCGTTCCATGACACCAGCCTCGCATGCCCGCCTACCTGCGCAATCAGCGACCGCGCGTAGCGTGTGCAGGGCCGCGACGCGCCAACACCGGACCCGGGTTCCCTTCTCTTACGACAAGGCGTCATACTTCTGTGCGTGACGAGCGCAGTAGGGACCCAAGGATCCGCAATCACCCAGCGCGTGCACTCGCTGAACCGGCCGAACATGGTCAGCGTCGGCACCATTGTCTGGCTGTCCAGCGAGCTGATGTTCTTCGCCGGCCTGTTCGCGATGTACTTTGTCGCGCGCGCGCAGGCGGACGGACACTGGCCGCCGGAGCCCACCGAGCTGAACCTCGGCCTCGCGGTGCCCGTCACCGCGGTGCTGGTGGCTTCTTCTTTCACCTGCCAGATGGGCGTCTTCGCCGCTGAGCGTGGTGACGTCTTCGGGCTGCGCCGCTGGTACACGATCACCCTGGTCATGGGCATCATCTTCGTGCTCGGCCAGGCGTACGAGTACTACCACCTGGTTCACGAGGGCACCACGCTCGCCAGCAGCGCGTACGGCTCGGTCTTCTACATGACGACCGGCTTCCACGGCCTGCACGTGATCGGTGGTCTCGTCGCCTTCGTCTTCCTGATCGCGCGTACCAAGGTCAGCAAGTTCACCCCGGCACAGGCAACGGCCGCGATCGTTGTCTCGTACTACTGGCACTTCGTCGACATCGTGTGGATCGGCCTGTTCGCCACCATCTATTTCATCCGTTAAGAAGCTGAACGCAGTTCACAGCCCAAGCCCGTTCAGTCCGTCCCGCGAGACCAAAGGGATACAGATGAGTTCATCCCCCCTTCAGCAGCCGCCGGTAGCGCGTCTGCCACGAAAGCCCGTCGGCAGCGAAAGTTCCGGCGGCGCGTCACCGGCGCCATGGTCCTGATGATGGGCCTTGTCGGTGCCGGTTTCCTCGCCGCGGCGCTGACACCGACTCCGCAGGTGGCCACCGCGTCCGACGATTCGGCAGCGCTGATCCGCGAGGGTAAGCAGCTCTACGACACGTCCTGCATCACCTGCCACGGTGCGAACCTGCAGGGTGTCCAGGACCGTGGACCGAGCCTCATCGGCGTCGGCGAGGCCGCCGTCTACTTCCAGGTGTCCTCCGGCCGCATGCCTGCTGTGCGTAACGAGGCCCAGGCCCTTCGCAAGCCGCCGAAGTTCGACACCAAGCAGACCGACGCCCTCGGTGCCTACATCCAGGCCAACGGCGGCGGTCCGACCGTGGTCCGGGACGAGAACGGCGAGATCGCCCAGTCGTCGCTGCGCGGCGACGACGTGGCCCGCGGCAGCGAGCTGTTCCGCCTGAACTGCGCCTCGTGCCACAACTTCACCGGTAAGGGCGGCGCGCTGTCCTCCGGCAAGTTCGCCCCGCCGCTGGAGCCGGCGAGCGAGCAGCAGATCTGGCAGGCGATGGCCACCGGTCCGCAGAACATGCCCAAGTTCTCCGACCGGCAGCTGAGCCCGGACGAGAAGCGGGACATCATCGCCTACGTCAAGTCCGCGACCGAGTCCAAGAACCCCGGCGGCTACGGCCTCGGCGGGTTCGGCACCGGCCCCGAGGGCATGGCCATGTGGGCCATCGGAATCGTTGCGGTTGTTGGCGCAGCACTCTGGATCGGAGCAAAGTCATGAGCGACGCCGGTCACGGCGATACGCCTAAGAAGCACACCGAGGAAGAACTCGCCGCGATGAGTCGCGACGAGCTCGTCGAACTCGGTACCAACCTCGATGGCGTCGACATCGCATTCCGCCGCGAGCGGTGGCCCGTCAAGGACACCAAGGCGGAGAAGCGTGCCGAGCGGAGCGTGGCCATCTGGTTCACGATCGCCGGCATCTCTGCCCTCGCGTTCATCGGGATCTACCTCTTCTGGCCCTGGGAGTACAAGGGCATGGGCGAGGAGGGCTACAACGCGTACAACCTGTACACGCCGCTGATCGGCCTCACCATGGGTCTCGCGATCCTCGGTGTCGGTATCGGCGCGGTGCAGTTCACGAAGAAGTTCATCCCCGAAGAGGTCTCCATCCAGGACCGCCACGACGGCGGCTCGCCTGAGCAGGACCGCAAGACGATCGTCGCGGAGCTGAGCGACACGCTCGACACCTCGACCATCGGTCGTCGCAAGCTGATCACCCGCAGCCTCGGCTTCGGTGCGGGCGCCCTCGGCATCATGGCGATCATGCCGCTCGGCGGTCTGATCAAGAACCCGTGGGCGAAGGGCGACAAGTCCGACCTGTGGACCTCGGGCTGGACCCCGACGTTCCCCGGCGAGACCATCTACCTGCGTCGCTACACCGGTCGCACCGACGACGTCGTCCTTGTCCGCCCGGAGGATCTCGACGCGGGCGCCATGGAGACGGTCTTCCCGTTCCGTGAGTCCGAGCGCGGCAGCGAGCGCGCCCTGGCACACGCCCTCAAGCGCGCCGACAACCCGGTCATGCTCATCCGCCTGCGGACCGAGGATGCCAACAAGGCCGTCAAGCGCAAGGGCCAGGAGAGCTTCAACTTCGGCGACTACTTCGCGTACTCCAAGCTGTGCACGCACCTCGGTTGCCCGACGTCGCTCTACGAGCAGCAGACCAACCGGATCCTGTGCCCGTGCCACCAGTCGCAGTTCGACGCTCTCCAGTACGGAAAGCCGATTTTCGGTCCCGCTGCTCGCGCACTGCCGCAGCTGCCGATTACAGTGAATGAAGAGGGCTTCCTGGTCGCCAACGGCGACTTCGTCGAAGCTCTCGGCCCGGGATTTGGGAGCGTCCTTCATGACAGTGACAGACAACCAGTCCAAGGTCTCCGCTCACGCCGCCAAGGCGGCCGAGGGCATGGACTCTCGGTACCACCTTGCCGCGGGCATGCGCAGGCAGATCAACAAGGTCTTCCCGACCCACTGGTCCTTCATGCTCGGCGAGATCGCGCTCTACAGCTTCGTAATCCTGCTGATCTCGGGTGTCTACCTGACGCTGTTCTTCGACCCGTCGATGGCGGAGGTCGTCTACGACGGCGCCTACCAGCCGCTGCGCGGCGTCGAGATGTCGCGGGCGTACGCCACGACACTCGACATCTCGTTCGAGGTTCGCGGCGGCCTGTTCGTCCGCCAGATCCACCACTGGGCCGCGCTGATGTTCGCCGCGTCGATCATCGTGCACCTCCTGCGCATCTTCTTCACCGGCGCGTTCCGTCGCCCGCGTGAGGCGAACTGGGTCATCGGCTGCCTGCTGCTGATCCTGGCGATGTTCGAGGGCTTCTTCGGCTACTCGCTCCCCGACGACCTGCTGTCCGGCACCGGCCTCCGCGCCGCGCTGTCCGGCATCACGCTGAGCGTCCCGGTCGTCGGTACCTGGCTGCAGTGGCTGATCTTCGACGGCGACTTCCCCGGCCAGCTGATCATCCCGCGTCTGTACGTGGCACACGTGCTGCTGCTGCCGGGCATCATCCTGGCGCTGATCGGAGCGCACCTGGCGCTGGTCTGGTACCAGAAGCACACGCAGTTCCCCGGCCCCGGCCGCACGGAGCAGAACGTCGTCGGCGTCCGCATCCTCCCCGTCTTCGCGATGAAGGGCGGCGCGTTCTTCGCCTTCACCTTCGGCATCCTCGCGCTGATGGGTGGCCTGCTGCAGATCAACCCGATCTGGAACCTCGGCCCGTACAACCCGTCCCAGGTGTCCGCGGGCGTCCAGCCCGACATCTACATGATGTGGACCGACGGCATGGCGCGTCTGTGGCCGGCGTGGGAGATCTACCTGTGGGGCACCTACACGATCCCGGCGGTGTTCGCGGTCGCGATCATCATGGGCCTGGTGTTCACGGTGCTGATCGCCTACCCGTGGATCGAGAAGAAGTTCACCAAGGACGACGCTCACCACAACCTGCTGCAGCGTCCGCGCGACGTTCCGGTGCGCACCTCGCTCGGCGCGATGGCCCTGATGTTCTACGCGATCCTGACGATCATGTGCATCAACGACATCATCGCGTACAAGTTCGACATCTCGATCAACGCGACGACGTGGATGGGCCGCATCGGCATCATCGTGCTGCCGCCGCTGGCGTACTTCTTCACCTACCGGTTCTGCCTTGGCCTCCAGCGCAGCGACCGCCAGGTGCTCGAGCACGGCATCGAGACGGGCGTGATCAAGCGTCTGCCGCACGGTGAGTACGTCGAGGTCCACCAGCCGCTCGGACCCGTGGACGACCACGGCCACCCGATCCCGCTGGAGTACCAGGGCGCCGCGATCCCGAAAAAGATGAACAAGCTCGGTTCGGCCGGCAAGCCCGGCTCCGGATCGCTGCTCGTCGCGGATCCGGCCGACGAGGCCGCGGCACTGCTCGCGGCCGAGCACAAGAACGAGCACGACCAGATGGCGATCCTCAAGGATTACCAGGACAAGGCCCACGGTCACGGCGCGTACGCCGACGGCCAGAAGCCGCTCACGGATGGCGAGAAGCCGTCCACGGACGGCGGCCACTGACCTCGGTCAGAACCAGACGAAGGCCCCGAACCCATTGGGTTCGGGGCCTTCGTCGTTCCGGTGGCCCGGCGCCAACACCGCTCCCCCATGGCACGCCCGATGCGCTGCCGCTCACCCCTCCAGCAGCGGGTTTCCCCTGGCCGCCACGAAATCCTGTGCCGCCTCCGCGAAGGCGCGGATCCGGCTCGTCTGACCCGCTGCCCGCCAGATCAGTCGCCACTCGAGGGCGGTGCCGTCGACAACAGGCACGTACGTCACGTCCGGGCGCGCGTCGTATCGGCTGGCGTGGGTGGGCACCGGGAACACGCCCTGCCCGGCCCCGACCAGCGCCAGCATCTCCTGAACAGTCCCGAAGTCGGGTCCGCGTTCGATGACCCTGCCACTCGGAGTGGTCCGCGGCACCGTGGCCTCGTCGAGATCGTCCGGGATTCCGCGGGGCCGCAACACCTTCGCCCGGGCGAGGTCCTCGATCGTCACCGATTCCAGTCGCGCGAACGGGTGCCGGGCCGAGACCGCGAGTGACGGCTGCTCGCGCAGCAGCACCGGGCTCTGTTCGAGCTCCCGGACGTGCCCGACATCGGCCGCCGCGACCAGTCCGTCGATGTCGTCGCTCAACAGCAGCCCGACACCGTCGCTGTAGTGACTCTCCCGGATCTGGACCCGGCACCCGGGGTGCCGCTCCTGGAAGGTGGTCGCGACCTCGAGCACGAACTGTCCGAGTGCGGTCCCGACGAATCCCACCCGCAGCACGCCGTCGAGCCCCCGCCCGGCGGCGATCGCCCTGGCGACGGCCGCACGGATCTGCTCGTCCGCGGGCCTGAGGTCCTCCTCGAGCCGTCGGCCGATCGGGGTGGGTGTCACCCGGCGGCTTGTCCGCTCGAACAGCGGGGCGCCGACGCGGCGCTCGAGCGCCTTGATGGTCTGACTGACCCGGGCGGTGGACACGTGCAGTCGCTCCGCTGTGCGGCCGAAGTGCAGCTCCTCGGCAAGGGTCAGGAAGATCTCGATGTCGCGCCGCTCCATGCGGCAACCCCCTTCGTTTAGCCACAGGTTAACGATTCTTGCGCAAACAGCCGTTGTTGGCGACCTTCCCCTGAGCGATCGTAATGGGGACAACAACATTCGACCGGCAAGGAGATCCCATGAACGTCCATACACCCAACCCCGCAACCCTCGTCCTCGGCGGCACGGGCAAGACCGGTCGCCGCGTCGCGCAGCGGTTGACCGGCCTGGACCTGCCGGTACGCATCGGTACCCGCTCGGGCGGTGTCCCGTTCGACTGGGAGGACACCGCGACCTGGGAGCCGGCGCTGGAGGGCATGACGGCGGCGTACATCTCCTACTACCCGGACCTGGCGGCCCCCGGCGCGGTGGAGGCCATCGCCTCGTTCTCCGAGTTGGCGGTTGACCGCGGTGTGCGGCGCCTGGTGTTGCTCTCGGGCCGGGGCGAGATCGAGGCGCAGGCCTGCGAGAAGGCACTGACGGATTCGGGCGCGGACACCACGATCCTGCGGGCGAGCTGGTTCGCCCAGAACTTCAGCGAGGGCTACCTCCTCGATCCGATTCTCGCCGGCCAGGTGTACCTGCCCGCCGGGGACATCCCCGAACCGTTCGTCGACGTCGAGGACATCGCGGACGTCGCCCTCGCCGCGCTCACCCAGCCCGGGCACGCCGGCGAGATCTACGAGCTCACCGGGCCCCGCGCGATCACCTTCGCGGAGGCCGTCGCCACGATCGCCACGGCCGCCGGTCGGACCATCGACTACGTGCAGGTGCCAGCCGAGGACTTCGCCGAGGGACTCGCCGCCGAGCAGGTGCCCTCCGACGTCGTCGAGTTGCTGATGTATCTCTTCACCACCGTCCTCGACGGACGGAACGCGGAGCCGGGCGACGGGGTCCGGCGAGCACTGGGCCGCGCGCCGCGCGACTTCGCCGAGTACGCCTCGGCCGCAGCCGCCGCCGGTATCTGGAACGTGGGGTGACCGTGATGAACTCCAAACTCCTCCAGACGATCACGTTGCTCGGCGCAGGCGTCACCGCCGGACTCATGGCGGGACTGTTCGCCGCGTTCGCCTATGCGGTGATGCCGGGCCTCGGCCGAACCGACGATCAGACCTTCATCTCGGCGATGCAGAAGATCAACGTGGCAATCCTCAACGGCTGGTTCATGATCTGCTTCCTCGGCGGGTTGGTGCTCACCGTCGCGACCCTGTTGCTCCACCTGCGGTCCGCCCGCAGCGTGCTCCCCTGGATCATCGCCGCGCTCGTGCTCTACGTCGCGATGCTCGTCATCACCGCCGCCGTCAACGTCCCCCTCAACGACGAGCTGGCTCGGGCGGGCGACGTCATCGCCAACCCCGACGTGGTGCGCGCACAATTCGAATCCCGCTGGGTCACATGGAATATCGTGCGGGCAGTCGTGAGCACCGCGGCCTTCGCGGCGCTCGCCTACGCCCTGGTGGTGCACGGGCAGGCGACCGCCACCGACACGAGCGCGTCGGCCGCGGCCGCCGGACACACTGCCCCTGCAGCGTGGATGTACCCGACCGATCAGGTCGGCAACGGCGGAAGCCCTAGCCTGCCTGCCGTCACTGACGGGAGGTAGCGACCCGGATGACCTCCTCCGGGTCGATGAGATGGGAGTGGTCGTCGTCGCCGACCTCGATCTGCACGACGTCGATGCGACCGTTGAACCTGGTTTCTCCCGAGTACCCGACGCTGACCGGCATACCGTAGTCGTCGCCGATGTCCGTCGTCTCCTCCGCGGAGAAGACCATCGGCTGTGTCTGCTCCACCCGCCCGGTGCCGACGGGGCGGCCATCGTGGTACAGGGTGACGTCGCCGCCCTTCGCGAGGGCGCCCCCGTCGTACGCGAACTCGGCGCGGATCTGATGACCACCCGAGGGAATGTCCTCGGTCGCCTCGATCGTGAACTCCCTCATGCCGAGCAGGTTGTAGACGAACGCGGTTCGCCCCTCCTTCACGTACAGGGCCCACCCGCCGAAGCGACCACCCTGCGCGATGACGACACCGTTGGTGGTGCCGTTCGTCGCCGTCTCGACCGCCGCGGTCACCGAGAAGGATCGGTTCTTGATGTCGATGACGCTGTGTTCGCTCAGCCGCTTCATCCCGGGAAACAGCACCTGCCTGTTGCCCGAGACCAGTTGGGGGCGACCGGCGATGGTCGGGTTCAGTCGTTCGAACCGGCGATCGTCGATCGGCAGCACGTTGTATTTCACGGCCTCGATCAGCCACAGCCGCTGCAACTCGGCAAGTTTCTCGGGCATCTCGGCGGCCAGATCGTGGGCCTGGGTCCAGTCGGTGGCGCCGTCGTAGAGCTCCCACACGTCGTCGTCGAGCGCGGGCAGGACCTCATTCGGCAGCCAGGGGTGCTGTGCCGGGTGACCGCGCTCCAGCCCTTGTGGTAGATGCCCCGATTGCCTGCCATCTCGAAGTACTGCAGGTCGTGCCGCTCCGGCGCGGCCGCGTCGTCGAAGCTGTACAACATGCTGGTGCCCTCGATCGGGGCCTGCTGCACACCGTTGACGAACGTGGGCTCGGGCAGCCCGGCTGCCTCGAGCACTGTGGCCGCGACGTCGATGACGTGGGTGAACTGAGAACGGATCTCGCCCTTGCTGTTGATCCCGTCGGGCCAGTGCACGATGGTCCCGTTGCGGGTACCTCCCCAATGCGAGGCGACCTGCTTGGTCCACTGGAAGGGTGAGCACATCGCCCAGGCCCAACCCACCGAATAGTGGTTGTAGGCCTCCACCGTGCCGAGTTTGTCCTTGACGTCCGCCATGAACTCAGGGGTCTCGATCGCGGCGAGGCCGTTGAAGTTCGCCATCTCGTTGAACGCCCCGTTCAGCGTTCCCTCGGCGGAGGCCCCGTTGTCGCCGATGATGTAGTAGATCAGGGTGTTCTCGAGCGCCCCCATCGCCTCGATCGCGTCGACGACGCGGCCGACATGGAAGTCGGTGTGCTCGAGGAACCCCGCATACACCTCCATCTGGCGTTCCAGCACCGACTTGAGCGCCTCGTCCATGTCGTCCCATGCCGGGATCGCGTCGGGACGGGCGGTCAGTTCGGCGTCGGGGGCAGCAACTGTTGCTGCTTCTGCCGATCGAGGATGGATTCACGCTGCGCGTCCCAGCCGCCCGCGAACCGGCCCGCGTATCTGTCCGCCCATTCGACCGGCACGTGGTGCGGGGCGTGGGTGGCGCCCGGGCGAAGTAGACGAAGAACGGCTTGTCGGGCGCGAGCGATTTCTGGGTGCGCACCCAGTCGATCGCCCGGTCGGCCAGGTCCTCGGTGAGGTGGTAGCCCTCCTCCGGTGTCCGGTCCGGCTCGACCGGCGCGAAACCGTCGTAGAGCGCCGGGAAGTACTGGTTGCTCTCGCCCCCGATGAACCCGTAGAAATACTCGAAGCCGCCACCGCCGGAGGGCCAGGCGTCGAACGGGCCGACCGGCGAGGTCTGCCAGGGCGGCACCTCGTGGCACTTGCCGAACTGGGCGGTGGAATAGCCGTTGAGTTTCAAGGTCATCGGCAGCGCGGCCTTGGTGTTGGGACGGAGCCCGGACGAGCCCGGCGCCGAGGTCGCGGTCTCGGTGATCATGCCCATCCCGACCGAATGGTGGTTACGGCCGCTGAGCAGCGCGGCGCGGGTCGGCGCGCACAGCGCGGTCGTGTGGAACCGGGTATAGGTGAGTCCGTCGCGCTGCAGACGTTCGGCGGTCGGCGTGTTCGCCGGTCCCCCGAAGGCACTACTGGCGCCGTATCCCACGTCGTCGAGCAGGATCACCAGGACATTCGGAGCACCCTCCGGCGGAAGCAGCGGCTCGATCGGCGGGAACGCGGTGTCCGGATCCTTCGCGTCGTAGGTCGTCAGACCGATGTGCTGCCGGTCCGGAATCGGAAGAACCCCTCGGTACTCGCCCGCTCGATCCACCATGGCTACTCACATTCCGTTGTCACCCATCGGAACGCCCGTCGGCCCCGCGTCGGAACCGCCGACAGCGCCTTGCCCGTCCGACGATATCGCCGAACACACGGGAACGACGACGAATCGAATGGGCGGACTCCCGAGCCGAAACGGCGAGGGCGCCGAACCCCGTGTGGGATTCGGCGCCCTCGCCGTGCTCAGGTGTGATGCGGCTCAGTGCTTCTCGGGTCCGACGTGGTACTCGAAGACCAGGCCAACGGCGGTGGCCAGGATCAGCGCCACGCCGACCACGATCAGCCACGGCTGGAAGAAGGCCAGCGCGACCGCGGTGAAAGCCGCCGCGAAGGCGAGCAGGACAGGCCAGTAGCTGCCCGGGCTGAAGAAGCCCAGGTCGCCCGCGCCATCCGAGATCTCGGCGTCGTCGTAGTCCTCGGGGCGGGTGTCGAGTCGACGCGCCACGAACCGGAAGTACGTCCCCACGATCAGGGTCAGTCCGGCCGACAGCACGATCGCGGTCAGTCCGGCCCACTCGACGCCGGTG
Source organism: Rhodococcus sp. MTM3W5.2 (assembly GCF_001984015.1). Lineage (NCBI taxonomy): Bacteria > Bacillati > Actinomycetota > Actinomycetes > Mycobacteriales > Nocardiaceae > Rhodococcus > Rhodococcus sp. MTM3W5.2. The sequence continues at coordinate 3,357,733 of NZ_CP019572.1, forward strand.
CGCGAGGCGGCGGTGAAGACGCCGTACACGATCGCGACGAGGATGAAAAACACCGTCAAGATCTCAAAGAGCTTGGCTTCGATCTTCATTTCAGCAAGTCCTTCAGCGGTTGATGGGTCTGGGTGCCGTCGGCACTGCTACTGGTATTCGCCCTCGAGGACGGTGGTGGCCTGCCGGTACGTCCGCTCCGTGTTGAACGGCTGCGTGGACGTGGCGACCGGCGACTCGCCGATCTTCGCGAGCGCCTCGGCTGTGGTCAGCGCCTGTCCGCCCTCGTCGAGCGGCTTGCGCAGCTCGATGTACTCGGCGAACTTCTCCGGGCTGACCGCGCGGACCTCGAAGTTCATCATCGCGTGGTACGTGCCGCACATCTCGGCGCAGCGGCCGACGAACGCGCCTTCCTTCTGGATCTCGCTGATCTGGAAGACGTTGTCGGAGTGGTTCTGCTCCGGGTTCGGCATGACGTCGCGCTTGAACAGGAACTCCGGCACCCAGAATGCGTGGATGACGTCAGCAGCGTTGAGCACGAACTCGATGCGCTTACCGGTCGGCAGCACGAGGATCGGGATCTCCGTGCTGGATCCGACGGTCTCGATCTTGTCGAAGCGCAGGTAGGAGATGTCGTTCGCGGACTTGCCCGCGTTCGGCGGCGGAACCTCTTCGCCGCGGAGCACCTGCTCGCCTGCCGGCTCCTCGGCGTACGCCTGCGCGGCGACGTCGACGCCGTCGTACTTGGCACCGCCCTCACGCAGGTCGATGCTGCGGTAGCCGAACTTCCAGTTCCACTGGTACGCGGTCACGTCGACCACCACGTTCGGGTCGTCCTTCTTCTCGTGGACGTAGTTCTGCACGACCACGGTGAAGTAGAACAGCACGGCGATGATGACGAACGGCACCGCGGTGTAGAAGAGCTCCAGCGGGACGTTGTAGGCCGTCTGCCTGGGGAACTCAGGAGAGTCCTTCTTCTTCCGGTGGAAGATCACCACCCAGAAGGTCAGGCCCCACACAATCACGCCCATGAACAGGGCGGCGATGACCGACCAGGTCCACAGTTCACGCATCCGCTCAGCCTGCGGGGTAATGCCCGACGGCCATCCGAACCGAAGCACCGAATTGTCGATCGAACATCCCGACAGCAGCATGGCAGCAAGGCCCAAAGATGCTGCGAGCCCTGCTCGTCGAAGGATCCGACTCTGCGCCACGTTCACGCCTTCCTGATCGCCGCAATGAATAAGGGCAGCCCCAGCCGGACGCCCGAATACTACGCAGCGTAGACCAAAGCTGGCGCCTCTCCACCGTCGGGTCACAACATCAGTTCCGCGAGTCTGCGGCATACTCGGCAGAGTTATTCGGCAATCCGCTGCATACCAGTGTGGAGCCTTCCCCAAGAGCGAATAGAGGTATTGGACGCCGTGTGCGGACTGCTCGGGCTACTGACCTCCTCCGGCACCACCGAAGACGCGGTTTCGCGCGTCGACTCGGCGATGCACTGCCTGCGGCATCGCGGGCCGGACGAGCACGGAACCTGGAACGACGACGACCTGATCTTCGGCTTCAACCGGCTCTCGATCATCGACATCGAACACTCGCATCAGCCGCTGCGCTGGGGCCCGCCGGAGAACCCGACCCGGTACGCGCTGACCTTCAACGGCGAGATCTACAACTACCTCGAGCTGCGGGCCGAGCTGGCCCGGGATCACGGTGCCCAGTTCACCACCGAGGGCGACAGCGAGGCGATCGTCGCGGCGTTCCACCACTGGGGAGCCGACGCGGTCCGCCGGTTGCGCGGCATGTTCGCGTTCGCGATCTGGGACACCGAGACCAAGGATCTGTTCCTGGCCAGGGACCCGTTCGGCATCAAGCCGCTGTTCCTGGCGACGGGCACCGGCGGCACCGCGTTCGGCAGCGAGAAGAAGAGCCTGCTGGAGCTGACCGAGCTGATCGGCGTCGGCACCGAGCTCGATCCCCGCGCCACCGAGCACTACACGGTGCTGCAGTACGTGCCGGAGCCCGAGACGCTGCACGCCGACATCCGTCGCCTCGAGTCCGGCTCCTATGCCTGGGTGCGGGCAGGCGAGGCGCCGCGGATCACCCGCTACTTCACCCCGAAGTTCCCGGCGAAGCCGTTCACCCCGGGTTCCGAGCAGGCCCGCTACCAGGAGATCGCCGAGGCCCTCGAGGACTCCGTCGCCAAGCACATGCGTGCGGACGTGACCGTGGGGTCATTCCTGTCGGGCGGCATCGACTCCACCGCGATCGCGGCCCTGGCCATCCGGCACAACCCGAACCTGATCACCTTCACCACCGGGTTCGAGCGCGAGGGCTACTCCGAGGTCGACGTCGCCGCCGAGTCGGCCGCCGCGATCGGCGCCAAGCACGTGGTCAAGGTCGTCAGCCCGACGGAGTTCGCCAACGCGATCCCGGAGATCATCTGGTACCTCGACGACCCGGTCGCCGACCCGGCGCTGGTACCGCTGTACTTCGTGGCCAAGGAGGCCCGCAAGCACGTCAAGGTGGTGCTCTCGGGCGAGGGCGCGGACGAGCTGTTCGGCGGCTACACCATCTACCGCGAGCCGCTCTCACTCAAGCCGTTCGAATACCTGCCCGCTCCGCTGCGCCGGGCCGCAGGCAAGCTCTCCGACCGGATCCCGGAGGGCACCCGCGGCAAGAGCCTGCTGCACCGCGGCTCGATGACGCTCGAGGATCGCTACTACGGCAACGCGCGCAGCTTCAGCGACGCCCAGCTGAGGGCCGTGCTGCGCGACTTCCGACCGGAATGGACGCACCAGGACGTGACGGCGCCGATCTACGCGCAGTCGCGGGACTGGGACCCGGTCGCCCGGATGCAGCACCTGGACCTGTTCACCTGGATGCGCGGCGACATCCTGGTCAAGGCCGACAAGATGACGATGGCCAACTCACTCGAGCTGCGGGTGCCGTTCCTCGACACCGAGGTCTTCGAGGTGGCGTCGCGGGTGCCGCTGGAGCAGAAGATCACCAAGACCACGACGAAGTACGCGCTGCGCCAGGCGCTGGAGGGCATCGTCCCGCCGCACGTGCTGCACCGCGCCAAGCTCGGCTTCCCCGTTCCGCTGCGGCACTGGCTGCGCGGCACCGAGCTGTTCGACTGGGCGCACCAGCAGATCGCGGACTCGCAGACCGACCACATCTTCGACAAGGCGGCGGTCACGGCGATGCTGAACGAGCACCGCGACGGCGCGTCGGATCACAGCCGCCGGCTGTGGACGGTGCTGTGCTTCATGGTGTGGCACGGCATCTTCGTGGAGAAGCGGATCGTGCCGCAGATCCAGGAACCGGTCTACCCGGTCCACGTCTAGAGGCGCTTCGCGCCCGTGCGCGGTTGACGAGTCCTGAGGCTCGTCAACCGCGCACGGGCGGCGTAGCCGCCTGCTACTTCAGCAGGGCGCCGATCTCGTCCGCTGCGTCGGTGCCGTAGGCCTCGGCAAGGCGCTTGACCGCGTCGTCGCGATCGAGGGTCCATTCCTGGGTGCCGACGGTCTCGAGCACCAGCACCGCCACCAGCGAGCCGAGCTGAGCGGACCGCTCGAGGCCGAGGCCCGCGCTCTGTCCGACCAGGAATCCGGCGCGGAAGGCGTCGCCGACGCCGGTGGGATCCACCTTCGCCTTCTCGGGCACGACGCCGACGCGGACCCAGTTGCCCTCGCGGTCCACCATCTCGACGCCCTTGGCGCCGAGCGTGGTCACCCGCAGTCCCACCTGCTCCGCGACCTCGGTCTCGGTGAGCTCGGTCTTCTGCAGCAGCAGGCCCCACTCGTACTCGTTCGTGAACAGGTACTTCGCGCCGCCGATCAGTTCCTTCGCCTCCGCGCCGGACAGCCGGGCGAGCTGCTGCGAGGGGTCGGCCGCGAACGGCAGCCCCAGCTCGCGGCACTGCTCGGTGTGCCGGATCATCGCGGCGGGGTCGTTCGCGCCGATCAGGACCAGCTCCACGCCCTCGGCCAGGCCCTCGAGGGAGATCTCCCTGGCCTCGCTCATCGCGCCGGGGTAGAACGACGCGATCTGCGCCATGTCCTCGTCGGTGGTGCACACGAAGCGCGCGGTGTGGGCGGTCTCGGAGACGTGCACGGAGTCGCAGTCGACACCGGCGGACTCGAGCCAGGCGCGGTACTCGGCGAAGTCGGCACCGACCGCGCCGACGAGCAGCGGGGTGCCGCCGAGCACGCCCATGGCGTACGCGATGTTGCCGCCGACACCGCCGCGCCGCACCACCAGGTCGTCGACCAGGAAGCTCAGCGAGATGTGGCTGAGCTGGTCGGCGAGGAGCTGGTCGGCGAAGCGCCCGGGGAACCGCATCAGATGATCGGTGGCGATGGAGCCGGTGACCGCAATTGTCACGCGCAGAGACCTCTCAGTAGTTCGTCGATACCGCGGCCATGTCCGTCGGCCGCGGCACTAATGTGCCGCAAAACTGCCACGGTACCGGCACGTCGCCGCCGCGGCGACCAGAGCACCCTGGCGGGTACCCCCGGATACGACTCTGACGCGGGCCCACGTGGGGCACCGCGTCAGAGGTGTCGACGGACTCACGCGACGCGGACGTCGCGGGGTCGGATCAGTTGAACGAGTCTCCACAGGCGCAGGAGCCGGTGGCGTTCGGGTTGTCGATCGTGAAGCCCTGCTTCTCGATGGTGTCGACGAAGTCGATCGAGGCGCCCTCGACGTACGGCGCGCTCATCCGATCGACCGCGAGGCTGACGCCACCGAAGTCGACGACCAGGTCACCGTCGAGGTTCCGGTCGTCGAAGAAGAGCTGGTAACGCAGTCCGGCGCAGCCGCCCGGCTGCACGGCGATGCGCAGCGCGAGGTCGTCGCGACCTTCCTGGTCGAGCAGCGCCTTGGCCTTCGACGCGGCGGCGTCGGTCATGGTGACCTTGTGCGCCTCCGTCTCGACCGGAGCTGTCGTCTCGTTCTGCACAGTCATGGGCTCTCCCTGTTCGCTCGTACCAAACCCGTGAACGCTTCAACGGTACTCTGCCGTGCAGTATTCCTGACGGGGCCGACGACCATGACGGCGCCGTCGACATTGTTCCGGGTCGGACTGCCTCCAGTGTGCCGCGCCGCGCCCCTACCGCGCCACCAGCGGCCGTGTCATCGCCCATCCGGCGGCCACTGCCGGGCCACCTTCTCGGTCAGTGCGCGCAGCTGACCAGCCGCATCGGACATCGCCAGTCGCACCGAGCCGGCGTGGTCGGACACCGAGTACACCGCGCCCAGGCCCGCTGCCTCGGCCGCGCCCGCATCGAGCTGCACCTGACCCGCGATCACCACGGTCGGCACCCCGTGCCCGGCCGCCGCCTCAGCGAGGGCGATCACCACCTTGCCGCGCAACGACTGGTGGTCGAACCGCCCCTCCCCGGTCAGCACCAGGTCGGCGGACGCCAGGAGCGACTCCTGCCCGGTGTGGGTCGCGACCACGGCGGCCCCCGATTCCCTCGTCGCGCCGAGCGCCAGCAGCGCCGCCCCGATCCCGCCCGCAGCGCCCGCACCCTCCTCGTCGGCCACCCGTTTCCCCGCGGCCGACTCCAGCACCCGCGACCACTCGGCGTTGCGTCGCTCCAGGACCTCTACGGCCGCGGCGTCCGCACCCTTCTGCGGCCCGAACACCGCGGCGGCGCCGTGCTCACCGAGCAGCGGGTTCCGCACGTCGGTGGCGGCGACCAGCCGGATCCCCGCCAGCCGCTCCCGCGCGGACGCGACGGCCGCGCGGTCGGTCCCGCCGCCGAGAGCCTCGACCAGTCCCCTGCCGCCGTCGGTGCAGCCGCTGCCGCCGAGCCCGACCACCACCGTGGTGGCGCCCGCGTCCACGGCCGCGGCGATCAGCTGCCCGACACCGCGACTGTGCGCGGCGACCGCGGTGCGCGGATCCGGCGGTCCGCCGAGCAACGCCAGTCCACAGGCCTGTGCCGATTCGAGGTAGGCGGTGTCACCGGCGGCGAGCCAGCACGCCCGCACCCGCTCGTCGAGCGGGCCGTCGACGGTCACGGCGACCGGCTCGCCGATCCGGGCCGCGAGCACGTCGACGAAACCGGGTCCGCCGTCCGACTGCGGCGCCAGGACGGGCTCGTCGTCGGGCCTGCCCGCGGACCAGCCGGCCGCCATTGCCGCGGCGGCCTGTACCGCGGTGAGGGTGTCCCCGAACGAATCCGGCGCGATCAGCACTCGCATCGGCCGAGTGTAGGACCGGCGGCGCCGCCCGGCAGCGCGGCGCGGGGCGACCCCGTGTCCATCCCGACGGGACGGGCGCGGGTCGATGCACACGCACGGCAAGTAACCTGAGGGGGTGAAGCTGCTGCGCCGAGGAAACTCCGACACCCCGACAACGGCGACCATGAGGTCGTCGAGTCGACCGCGGTCGAACTGACCTCCTCCACGTCCGAGACCGAGGGCAAGGGCAGGCCGACCCCGAAGCGACGCGAGGCCGAGAGCAAGCGACGCGGCCCGGTCGCGCCCGCGCCGCTGACCGCAAAGGAAGCACGGGCTCGCCGCAAGCAGAATCAGGGCAGCAAGGAGGAGCGCAAGCAGGCCTCCGCGGAGCGCCGGGCGACCGCCGCCGATCGGCGCGCCCGGATGCTCGCGGGTGAGGACAAGTACCTGCTGCCCCGCGACAAGGGCCCGTGCGCGCCTACGTCCGCGACCTCGTCGACTCCCGCAGGCACCTGGTCGGGCTGTTCATGCCGCTGGCGCTGCTGCTGATCATGGCGATGTTCCTGAGCCCCGCGATCCAGTCGATCGTGACGCTGGGCATGTTGGTGCTGATGTTGTTCATGCTGGCCGAGGGTACATCATGGGCCGCACCATCAATCGGCAGGTCCGCGAGAGATTCCCCGACACCATGGACGGTGGCCTGAAGCTGGGCTGGTACGCGTTCGTCCGGGCCTCGCAGATCCGGAAGATGCGGGCGCCGCAGCCCCGGGTCTCCCCTGGCGACGCGGTCTAGTCGGTACCTCTCAGCTGTGCGGCGCCCGGTGCCGCACGGCCTGGAGGTCGGCGAACATCCGTTCGGCGTCCCGATCGACGACGTTGACGGAACCCGCGGCGGCGTCGGGCCGAAAGTGGTTGAACCGGTACCGCCGGATGCCTGCAGGTTCCCGGTCCCGGCCGCGGCGGGCGACCGCCACGAAGACTCCCTGCAGCGCGATCATCAGCAGGACGAGCGCAATGAGTGTGGTCATGGCTGTAATTTTGCGGCCATAGATTTGCCGCCAACAGTGGCAGCAATGACATAGTTCGTCAATATCGCGCCATATACTGTGCTCATGCTGTCCTCGGTCGCGGTACTGCTCGTCGACCACGCCGCCATGTTCGAGTTCGGCGTGGTCTGCGAGGTGTTCGGCGTCGACCGCACCTCGGCGGGCCTGCCCGCCTTCGACTTCCGGGTCTGCGGCCCGGAGGCTGGGGTGCCCCTGACCTCCGTCACCCCCGGTATCTCCATCACCCCCGAGCACGGCCTCGACGGACTGCGCGGGGCGGACCTGGTCGCGATCCCGGCCTCCGCGACCCGCACCGACTTCCCGCCCGCCGTCGTCGCGGCGCTGCGGGAGGCCGCCGACGCGGGCGCCACCGTGCTCACGGTCTGCTCGGGCGCGTTCCTTGCCGGGGCCGCGGGACTGCTCGACGGACGCAAGTGCACCACCCACTGGGTTCACGCGGACGAGCTGGCCCGCGCCTTTCCCACCACCACCGTCGATCCGGACGTCCTCTTCGTCGACGAGGGCGACCTCATCACCAGCGCGGGCACCGCCGCCGGGATCGACGCCTGCCTGCACCTGGTCCGGCGCGAACTCGGCAGCGCCGTCGCGAACACCATCGCGCGACGCATGGTGGTACCGCCGCAACGGGACGGCGGCCAGCGCCAGTTCATCGAGCGGGCCGTGGTCGACTGCGCCGACGACAGCATCACCGACACCCTGCGATGGATGAGCGAGCACCTCGACGCCGCCCACAGCATCGAGAGCCTGGCGGCGCGGTCGACGATGTCGACCCGCACCTTCGCTCGGAAGTTCGCGGCCGAGACCGGGACCACCCCGGTCAAATGGCTGACGACGCAACGGGTGTTGCTGGCCCAGCAGCTCCTCGAGGAGACCGGCTACGGGCTCGAGGAGATCGCGGGTCGCTGCGGGTTCGGGTCCGGCGCGCTCCTGCGCCACCACTTCCACCGGCAGGTCGGGCTGGCTCCCGCCGACTACCGCCGACGGTTCGGCGACCGCGCCCCTGCCGTTGGTACCGTCTAGCCCGTGCCGTCCCCGCCCCGCAGCCGCCGCTACGCACCCTCGTGCTCGGCGGGGCACGATCCGGCAAGTCCGGCCACGCCGAGGCCCTGATGGACGGATCCGCGCCGACGGCCGTCCGCTACATCGCCACGGCCCGCCTCGACGCCGACGACGCCGACTGGGAGCAGCGGATCGAGGCGCACCGCAGCCGCCGACCGCGGGAGTGGACCACCGTCGAGAGCGCGACCGGCGCCGGGCTCGCCGAGCTGCTGCGCACCGACGCCGCCCCGACCATGGTCGACGATCTCGGCACCTGGCTGACCGCGGAGATGGACGCGGCGCAGGCCTGGGAACTCCCGCGAGGCACCCTCGCCCCCGCATCGACGACCTGGTCGACGCCGTCGCCGACCATCGCGGCAGACTCGTCCTGGTCAGCCCGGAGGTGGGCCTCGGCGTGATCCCCGAGACCCGGTCCGGTCGACTGTTCCGAGACGAGATCGGCTCCCTCAACGCGAGGATGGCCCAGGTCTGCGACGAGGTGCTGCTCGTTGTTGCCGGGCTGGCGACCAGACTCAAGTGACGCCTATTTCAAGTGACACGTTCAAGCGGTACCGCGCTGAAGTGAGAGGTCAACTGTGACAACCGAATCGGGCATCCCATCCGAGGCGGCCTTCGAGGCCGTCACGCCCCCGGACCCGGCCGTAGCGGCCGAGGCCGACGCCCGCCAGCAGCAGCTGACCAAGCCAGCGGGCTCGCTCGGCAGGCTCGAGGCGCTCGGCGGATGGGCGGCTGCCTGCCAGGGCCAGTGCCCGCCGCGGGTGTTCGCGCGCCCCCGCGTTGTCGTCTTCGCGGGCGACCACGGCGTGACCGCGCACGGCGTGTCCGCGTACCCCGCCGAGGTGACCGCGCAGATGGTGGCCAACTTCCAGGCGGGCGGCGCGGCCGTGAATGCGCTCGCCGCCACCAACGGGGCGGAGGTACGGGTGGTCGACATCGCCGTCGCGACCGACACCGACCCCACCGTCTCCACGCACAAGGTCCGGCGCTCGAGCGGCTCCATCGACCGCGAGGACGCGCTCAGCGAGGCGGAGACACTGCAGGCCATCGCCGCGGGGCGCGCCATCGCCGACGAGGAGATCGACAGCGGCGTCGATCTGCTCATCGCGGGCGACATGGGCATCGGCAACACCACCCCGCGACGGTGCTGATCGCCGCGCTGACCAACACCGAACCCGTCGCTGCGGTCGGGCGTGGCACCGGCGTCGACGACGCAGGCTGGAGCCGCAAGACCGCCGCCATCCGCGACGCGATGCGCCGGGTCCGGCCCGTCACCGCCGACCCGGTGGCGCTGCTGCGCGTGGGCGCGGGAGCGGACCTGGCGGCGATGGCCGGGTTCCTGGCCCAGGCCGCGCTGCGCCGGACCCCCGTCATCCTCGACGGCGTCGTTGTGACGGCCGCCGCCATGGTCGCGGAGGACCTGGCTCCCGGCGCCCGCGAGTGGTGGGTCGCCGGGCACCGCTCCACCGAGCCGGCGCACACGATCGCGCTCAAGCACCTGCGGCTCGACCCGATCCTCGAACTGGGCATGCGGCTCGGCGAGGGGTCCGGTGCGCTGGTGGCACTGCCCGTGCTGCAGTCCGCGGTCGCCACCCTGGCCGACATGGCGACTTTCGCCGATGCGGGTGTGAGCACCGAATCCGGTGAGCAGGCAACCGATTCCGAGGCCGACGACGAGACCGAGGCCGAGGCGCGCTGACGGTGACCAACGCGCTCGGCGGGATCCGGCTCGCACTGTCCTGGTTGACGGTGCTGCCCGCACGCCACGATCCCGATGCCCCGGTGATCGACAGGACCGCGGGCCGTCGGGCCATCGCCGCGACCCCGGTGGTCGGGATGCTGCTCGGCGCCGCCTGCGCCGGCCTGCTCTGGTTGCTGCTCGCGGCCTCGCTCGATCCGGCACTGGCCGGGCTGATCGCGGTGACGGCACTGGCGTTGCTCACCCGCGGCATGCACGTCGACGGGCTCGCGGACACCGTCGACGGGCTCGGCTGCTACGGCCCGCCCGCACGCGCCCTCGAGGTGATGCGCAGCGGGGGCATCGGCCCCTTCGGCGTGGTCGCCCTCATCGTCTGCATCGGCGCGCAGGCGCTCTCGTTCGGCTCGCTGGCCCAGTCCGGGCAGTGGATCGCGATCGGTGCCGCGGTCGCGGCGGGCCGGGTGGCGGTCGTGCTCGCCTGCAGGCGCGGTGTTCCCGCGGCGAGCCCGACCGGGTTCGGCGCGCTGGTCGCCGACAGCCAGGGCCGGTGGTCGTGCGCGCTGTGGTCGCTGGCGCTGACCGCGGCAGCCGTGTTCGCGGTGCCCGGCCGCTGGTGGCAGGGACCGGTTGTCGTGCTCGTGGCGCTGGCCGCGACCGGGCTGCTCACCCGGCACTGCGTCCGCCGGTTCGGCGGCGTCACCGGGGACGTGCTCGGCGCGGCGGTCGAGGTGACGGTCACCGTTGTCGCCGTCGGGTTCGTGCTCGGCGGCTGAGCACGAACCCCGCGACAAACGACGCCTACCCGGTGTAGGCGCCGTGGTCGTGATGCAGGTGCGCCTCGATCTCGTCGATTCCGTTGAGCCTGAGCGTGTCTTCGTCTCCGCTCCTGCGTCGTGGCCGCTATCCGGAATGGGAGCCGAAGCTCACGCCGTGAGTCCGCACGAGCTCCGCGGTGGCGACCAGGTCGAATTCGACACCGAACCGCTCGGTGAGGGCGGTCGTGTCGGGAAGACTGCCGTCGGCGGGCAACTCCGGAACCTGCTCGAACAGTCCCTCGAGGCCGCCGGGGGTGATGATCTCGAGGATTCGCGCCTCACGGTCGTCGGGGTTCCACACCGCGTGCCACTGCCCCCTCGGCTTGAAGATCATCGCGCCGACCTCGGCGTAGACCACCCGGTCGCCGAGCAGTGCCGCTACCCGCCCCGACTGCACCACCGTGTACTCGTCCTCCCTGGCATGCCGGTGCACCGGCGAGGTCAGCCGCCTCGACGGGATCCGATGCTCGACGAGGGCACAGCCGCCGTCGGTCTGATGCTCGCGCACCATGATTCGCGCCCCGGAGGCCGCGAGAGTGCCCGCCGGATCGTCGTCGGGTCCGAGCACCGTCGGTTCCATCGTCTCGCTCATGCCAACCAGCCCTTCTCGTTCGCGGCACCCGGTGCACCGCAGTGGGCCGAATCCTGTACCGATTGGTCTAGCCTGTCAACAGTTTGCCGCATATACCCATGTACAGAGCCGATTCATGGATGACCGACTGGTACAGTGATCGGCATGTCTACTCGTGATCAGCTCGTCGAAGCGGCAGCAGACCTGCTGCAGCGCCGCGGTTACACCGGGACCGGAATGGCCGAGGTGTTGTCGGCGAGCGGCACGACGAAGGGTTCGCTGTACTTCCACTTTCCCGGTGGAAAGGAAGAACTCGCGGGAGTCGCTCTGCGACACCGGGGTTCGACGATGGCGGGCTTCATCTCGCACCTGCTCGACAGCTCGCCCGACGCGGGGACCGCGGTGGCCGCCTTCGCCGCGGCGTTGGCGGCCCGGCTGGTGGAATCCGACTACGAGCGCGGCTGCGCGCTGGCCACCGCCACCCTGGACGCCGCGACCGAATCGCCCGTCATCAGGGCGTCATGCGCCGACGGGTACGAGTCCTGGCTGTCCCTGCTCGCGGTCCGCCTCGAGGCGGACGGCTGGGCGCCCGAGGAGGCCGCCGACGAGGCGGTACTGGCGCTCTCCGCGCTCGAGGGGGCGCTCGTCCTCGCCAGGGCGCAACAGGACCCGGCGCCACTGCACACCGCGGGTCGACTACTGGCGCGGCGCCTCACGCCCGGCCGCTGACCCAGTTCTCCGAACACATCGCGGACGGCGCGCCGCGCGCGCCGTCCGACCAAGGCCTCAGGCCAGCGTGGACATCCAGCCGTGGGTGTCGGCGAAGGTGCCGCGCTGGATCCCGGTGAGGGTGTCGCGCAGGGCCATCGTCACCTCGCCAGACTCCCCGTCGCCGATGGTGAACTCACCCGCGGCCGACTTCACCGTGCCGACCGGGGTGATCACCGCGGCCGTGCCACAGGCGAACACCTCGGTGATCTCGCCGGAGGCGGCCTTCTCGCGCCACTCGTCAGTGCTGATCTTGCGCTCCTCGACCGCGAACCCCGCATCGGCGGCCAGCGTCAGCAGCGAGTCGCGGGTGATGCCGGGGAGCAGCGCACCGGACAGCTCCGGGGTCACCAGTCGGGCGGACGAGCCGGACCCGAAGACGAAGAACAGGTTCATCCCGCCCATCTCCTCGACGTAGCAGCGCTCCTTCGCGTCGAGCCACACCACCTGGTCGCAGCCCTCGTCGGCCGCCTGCGCCTGCGCGACCAGCGAGGCCGCGTAGTTGCCTGCGAACTTGGCCGCTCCGGTGCCGCCGGGAGCCGCACGCACGTACTCGGTGGACAGCCACACGCTCACCGGCTTCACCCCGCGCGGGAAGTAGGCGCTGGCAGGCGAGGCGATCAGCAGGTACCGGTACTCGGTGGACGGCCGCACCCCGAGCCCGACCTCGGTCGAGATCATGAACGGGCGCATGTACAGCGAGTCCTCGCCGCCCGCGGCGGGCACCCAGTCCCGGTCCACCGCGAGCAGCTCCGTGATCGAGGCGAGGAACAGCTCGTCGGGCAGCTCGGGCATCGCGATGCGGCGGGCCGAGGCACGCAACCGGTCCGCGTTCGCGGTCACCCGGAACGAGGCGATGGACCCGTCCTGCTGGCGGTAGGCCTTGAGCCCCTCGAAGATCGCCTGGCCGTAGTGCAGCACCATGGCCGCCGGGTCCAGCTGGAGCGGGGCGTACGGCTGCACGGTCGGGCTGTGCCACCCGCGTCCCTCGGTGTAGTCGATCGTCACCATGTGATCGGTGAAGTACTTCCCGAACCCGGGAGCAGCCAGCACCCGATCGCGCTCCGCTGCGGTGGCGGGCGAGGGGTGCGGGATGCGCGTGAAGTCGAGAACACCAGTCATGGCGGGAATCCTATCGAACCGGGTGAGGACGGTTACTTGGTGTGGACGGGGACGAACGGCGGGTTGACGACCTCGCAGCGCAACGCTCTGCCGCGCACGTCGACCTCGATCTGATCCCCCGCCCCGACACCAGAATCCGAATCGATGAGCGCCAGCGCGATCCCGACCTTCAGGGTCGGCGAGAAGGTGCCCGAGGTGGTCTCCCCGATCGGGGCGCCGTCGCGCATGACGGTCTGGCCCTGACGCAGCACGCCACGGTCGAGCGCCTTGATGCCCCACATCTTGCGGGCCGGTCCGGCTTCCTTCTCGGCGACCAGAGCGGCGCGACCCCAGAACTCCGGCTTCTTCCACCCGATCGCCCAGCCGCAGCGCGCCTGCAGCGGCGAGATCTCCGTCGACAGCTCGTGACCGTGCAGCGGGTAGCCCGCCTCGGTGCGAAGGGTGTCGCGGGCACCAAGCCCGGCGACCTCGCCGCCGGCGGCACGGACCTCGGCGACGAGCGCGCGGAACACCTTCTCGCAGTCGTCCCACGCGGGTAGCAGCTCGTAGCCGTGCTCACCGGTGTACCCGGTGCGGCACACCCGGACGGTGACTCCCCCGAAGGTGGCGTCGGCGAAGGACATGTACTCCATGTCCGACGGAAGACCCAGCGCGGCAAGGATTTCCGCGGACTTCGGGCCCTGCACGGCGAGCACGCCGAACTCGCGGTGCTGGTCGGTGACCGTGATCCCGGCGGGCGCCTTGGCGGCCAGCTCGGCGACGACGGCCGCGGTGTTGGCCGCGTTCGGGACGAGGAAGACCTCGTCGTCGCTGACGTAGTAGACGATCAGGTCGTCGGTGACGCCGCCCGCCTCGGTGGCGCACAGGGTGTACTGCGCCTGGCCGGGCCCGATCTTGCCCAGATCGTTCGTCAGAGAGGCGTTCACGAACTCGGCCGCACCCGGTCCCGCGACCAGCGCCTTGCCCAGGTGGCTGACGTCGAAGACGCCGACGGTCTCGCGGACGGCGGTGTGCTCGGCCACCACACCCGCGTAGGAAACCGGCATCTCCCAGCCGCCGAACGGGGCGAAGGTGGCACCCAGTTCGGCGTGCACCGCGCGGAGGGGGCCCTGCAAGAGTTCAGCGTCGCTCATGGGCGAACACGCTAGCCGACCGGGGCATCGCCCCCGCACTAGAGTTGGCCCGCAGTTGTTCACCAACAGATCAGGAGATCGAAGTGAGTGCCGCCAAGACCCCCACCGCGCCCCTCGGCCCCGAGCTCGCGCTGGCCGGATCCGTCGCCGAGTCGGTGGAGGTCCTCGTCATCGGCCTCACCAAGGGCGCCGAGGGCCCGGAGGCCTCGGTGGGCGATGCGCTCGACGACGCGACCGCCGAGGCGGTGCTGGCCGGGCTGGTCGCGGTCGGGGCCACCGGCAAGGCGGAGGAACTGACCCGGATCCCGGCGCCCGCGGGCTCGGGCGTCGCCAGCATCCTCGCCGTTGGGCTCGGCGACCCCGACGACGTGGACGCCCAGCGGATCCGCGAGTGCGCGGGCGTCGCGGCCCGCGCACTGGCCGGGACCACCGTCGCGGCCACCACGCTGTCCGCCCTCGACCTCGGCGCGGCCGCGGAGGGCTTCTACCTGGGCGCCTACACCTTCACCCGGTTCAAGTCGGCCAAGTCGGCGCCGAAGGACAACGGCAAGCCGCTCGCCCGCGTGGAGCTGCTCGTCGAGGAGCCCGGCGACCAGGAGTCCGAGGGCACCCTCGCCCGGTCCGCCGCGATCGCCGAGGCCGTCGCCACCGCGCGTGAATTCGTGAACACCCCGCCGAGTCACCTCTTCCCGGAGGAGTTCGCCGCCCGCGCCGAGGCGCTCGGCACCGCGGCCGGGCTCGAGGTCGAGATCCTCGACGAGAAGGCGCTCGAGAAGGGCGGCTTCGGCGGCATCCTCGGCGTCGGCAAGGGCTCCTCGCGTCAGCCTCGACTGGTCCGGCTCACCCACAAGGGGTCCGGCGGCAAGTCCGTTGCCCTGGTCGGCAAGGGCATCACCTTCGACACCGGCGGCATCTCGATCAAGCCGGCCGCGGGCATGGAGAACATGACCTCCGACATGGGCGGCGCCGCGGCGGTCGTCGCGACGGTGGTGCTGGCCGCGAAGCTCGGCCTGAGGGTCGGCGTCGACGCCTGGGTGCCGATGGCCGAGAACATGCCGTCCAGCACCGCGCAGCGCCCCGGCGACGTGCTCACCCAGTACGGCGGCACCACGGTCGAGGTCATCAACACCGATGCCGAGGGACGGCTGATCCTGGCCGACGCGATCGTGCGGGCCTGCGAGGAGGAGCCCGACTACCTGATCGACACCGCCACCCTGACGGGGGCGCAGATGGTGGCGCTCGGCAACCGCACGCCCGGCGTGATGGGCACCGACGAGTTCCGTGACCGCGTCGCCCGCATCTCGCAGCAGATCGGCGAGAACGCCTGGGCGATGCCGCTGCCCGGCGAGCTGCGCGCCGACCTCAACTCGAAGGTCGCCGACCTGGCCAACGTCACCAACCACCGCTGGGGCGGCATGCTCGCCGCCGCGATCTACCTCAAGGAGTTCGTCGCCGAGGGCGTGCAGTGGGCGCACATCGACGTGGCCGGTCCGGCCTACAACACCGGCGGGCCGTTCGGCTTCACCGGCAAGGGCGGAACCGGGGTCCCGGTGCGAACCATGATCAGCGTCCTCGAGGACATCGACCAGCAGGGCTGATCGCCCCGTGAGTCCTTCCGGTCCCGCCGCGGGCCGGAAGGACTCACGGGCGGCGCAGCCGCCTAGGCCTCGCGGGCGCGGTTGCGCAGGATCTTCTGCCGCGCGTCGTAGTCGCGCATCCGCTGCGGATACCCGGTCTTGTGGACGTCGTACACGGGGATGTGCAGATCTTCGCCGAGGCGGCGGGCACCGTGCACCCCGCCGACCGGGCGTCGCGTCCATTCCCCGTCGTTCGCGACCAGCACGACCGTGACCGGCGTGACGGTGGTCTGCGGCTCGACATAGGCCTCGACCCCGGTGTGCGTGTGTACCCAGTTCGCCAGGTACTGGGCGTCGGGTCCGCGCGTGCCGTGTCGGTCGGAACCCGCCCGTCCCCTCGAGAGCCTGCTGAAAAGACCCACGTCCTACCTCCTCCCACCGTGGCGCGACCGCCCGTTCTGACCAGTTTCAAGTTTGCCAGTGCTTGCTGAGAACCGAATGTGGAACATGTGACCAGGCCCTCATAGGACGGGCGAATCCGATCAATGACAGGATGGGTCCGCGAGGTTCACGGTTCGCAACACGCCCCGTGGACCCAGTACGACACGCACAATGGATTTCGACCACAAGTCGGCAAAACTCAACAACCCGAACACAACTGTCGAGGAGTCAAAAGCATGGCCTTCTCCGTCCAGATGCCAGCTCTTGGTGAGAGCGTTACCGAGGGGACTGTCACGAGGTGGCTCAAGCAGGAAGGAGATACGGTCGAAGTCGACGAGCCCCTGCTCGAGGTCTCCACTGACAAGGTCGACACCGAGATCCCTTCCCCGGTGGCAGGCGTGCTGACCAAGATCGTCGCGCACGAGGATGAGACCGTCGAGATCGGCGGAGAGCTCGCCGTGATCGGCGCGGCCGGAGAAGCCGCCGCGCCCGCACCCGCAGCCGCCCCGGAGCCCGCCGCCGCACCCGCACCGGCCGCACCGCCTGCGCCCGCCGCAGAGGCGCCCGCCGCACCCGCGCCCGCCGCAGAGGCACCCGCCGCACCCGCACCCGCCGCGGCTGCGTCCGGAACCCCGATCAGCATGCCGGAACTCGGCGAGTCCGTGACCGAGGGCACCGTCACCCGCTGGCTCAAGGCTGTCGGCGATTCGGTTGCCGTCGACGAGCCTCTGCTCGAGGTCTCGACTGACAAGGTCGACACCGAGATCCCCTCGCCCGTCGCGGGCACGCTGCTCGAGATCAGCGCCCAGGAGGACGACACCGTCCCGGTCGGCGGCCAGCTCGCCGTCATCGGTTCGGGCGCCCCCGCCGCCGCGCCTGCCGCGCCCCCGGCCCCGCCGGCACCGGCCGCCGCGCCGCCGGCTCCCCGGTCGCACCCCCGGCACCCCCGGTCGCACCCCCGGCACCGGCCGCCGCACCGCCGGCACCCCCGGCTCCCCGGCACCGGCACCCGCTCCGGCAGCTCCGGCGGCGCCCGCTCCGGCGGCCGCACCCTCCGGTGACGGCAGCCCGTACGTGACCCCCTGGTCCGAAAGCTGGCCACGGACAACAACGTCGACCTGTCGACGGTCACCGGCACCGGCGTCGGTGGACGGATCCGCAAGCAGGACGTGCTGGCCGCAGCCGAGGCGAAGAAGGCCCCGGCCGCCGCCCCGGCAACCGCTGCCCCCGCCGCGGCCCCGGCCGCACCGGCCGCGGGTGTCCGGCCCGAGCTCGCGCACCTGCGCGGCACCACCCAGAAGGTCAACCGGATCCGCCAGATCACCGCGGTCAAGACTCGGGAATCGCTGCAGACCACCGCGCAGCTGACCCAGACCTTCGAGGTCGACGTCACCAAGATCGTCGCCCTGCGGGCCCAGGCCAAGGCCGGGTTCGCCGAGCGCGAGGGCGTGAACCTGACGTTCCTGCCGTTCTTCGCGAAGGCCGTCGTCGAGGCGCTCGGGGCACACCCGAACGTCAACGCCAGCTACAACGAGGACGCCAAGGAGATCACCTACCACGCGGCCGAGCACCTGGGCATCGCCGTGGACACCGAGCAGGGCCTGCTCTCGCCGGTGATCCACAACGCAGGCGACCTGTCGCTGGCCGGCCTGGCCCGCGCGATCGCGGACATCGCCAAGCGGGCCCGCTCCGGCGGCCTCAAGCCGGACGAGCTGGCCGGTGGCACCTTCACGGTCACCAACATCGGCAGCCAGGGCGCCCTGTTCGACACCCCGATCCTGGTGCCGCCGCAGGCCGCCATGCTCGGCACGGGCGCGATCGTCAAGCGCCCGATGGTGATCACCGACGAGAACGGCAACGAGTCCATCGGCGTCCGGTCGATGTGCTACCTGCCGCTCACCTACGATCACCGCCTGATCGACGGCGCCGACGCTGGTCGGTTCCTCACCACGATCAAGCAGCGACTCGAGGAAGCCTCGTTCGAGGCGGACCTGGGGCTCTAGCTCGACCAGTAGATCGGCAGCACAGACACGCCCGTCGGGGGCACCATCGAATCACCGATGGTGCCCCGACGGCGTCAGGAGGCAGCACGATGCGAGTGACAATCGCCGGCTCGTCCGGCTTGATCGGGTCATCCCTTGTGGCCTCGCTGCGGGCGGACGGCCACGAGATCCGGCGGTTGGTGCGGCGGCCTGCCGCGGGACCGGACGAGTTCCGGTGGGCACCCGAGCGCGGCGAGCTGGACGAACGCGCCCTCGCCGACGCGGACGCGGTGGTGAACCTGTGCGGCACCAACTTCGGCGACACCCGGTGGACCGGCGCGTTCAAGCAGACGCTGCGGGACAGCCGGATCACCTCCACCGACGTGATCGCGCGGGCGGTCGCCGATGCCGGGGTGCCGAGGCTGCTCAACGCCAGCGCGGTCGGCTACTACGGCGACACCGGCGAGCGGGTCGTCGACGAGACCGCGGCGCCGGGGAACGGCTTCCTGGCCGACCTGTGTCGGGACTGGGAGGCGGCGGCCGCGCCCGCCCGGGAGGCCGGGGTGCGCACCGTGCTGTTGCGGAGCGCGGCGGTGATCTCACCGCGGGGCGGGCTGCTGGGCCGCCTGCGTCCGCTGTTCCGGTTCGGGCTCGGCGGCCGACTCGGCACCGGGCGGCAGTACCTGTCCTGGATCTCCCTAGAGGACGAGCTCGACGCCATCGCGTTCGCGCTCCGCACCGAGACAATCAGCGGCCCGGTGAACCTCGCCGGGCCCTCACCCGCGACCAACGCGTCCTTCACCGCCGAGCTGGGCCGCGCCCTGCATCGCCCGACGCCGTGGGTGGTGCCCGGATTCGCGGTGCGCGCCCTCGTCGGCGAGATCGCGGACGAGGTCGCGCTGACCGGGCAGCGGGTCCTGCCCGCAGCGCTGGAGAGTGCCGGATTCACCTTCCACCACAACACGATCGGCGAGGCCATCGACGCCGCGCTGTCGGACTGACCGCCCTCGGCCCGGACCGCGCCGAGCCGGCCGGCGGGTCCGGCGTAACGTGTGCCCCATGGGCACCACTTCCTCGGTTCGGTTCAGCACGGATCCCCTCGAGGTGAGGAGCCTCGGCACGCTCGACTACCTGGCTGCATGGGAATTACAGCGCGAACTCGTCGCCGATCGGGCCGCCGACAGTGGGCGCGACACCCTGCTGTTGCTCGAGCACCCGTCCGTCTACACCGCCGGGCGTCGCACCGCCCCGGAGGACCGGCCCACCGACGGCATCCCGGTGATCGACGTGGACCGCGGCGGCAAGATCACCTGGCACGGGCCAGGACAGTTGGTCGGCTACCCGATCGTCAAGCTCGCCGTGCCGGTCGACGTCGTGAACTACGTCCGCCGGATCGAGGAGGCACTGATCTCCGTCTGCACCGACCTCGGCATCGGATGCGGACGCGTCGAGGGCCGCTCCGGAGTGTGGCTGCCCGCCTCGCTGACCGGCGGGTCCTGGCTGCCCGAGCGCAAGATCGCCGCGATCGGCGTGCGGATGCAGCGCGGCGTCGCCATGCACGGCTTCGCGATCAACTGCGACGCGGACCTCGGGCCTTCGACGAGATCATCCCGTGCGGCATCGCCGACGCAGGCGTCACCTCGCTCTCGCGCGAACTCGGGAGGACGGTCACCGTCGCCGAGATCACCCCGGCAGTCGTCGCCGCGGTCGCGGCCGCGCTCGACGGCGAACTCCAGGTCACCGAGCACGACATCGAGCGCATCACCTTCGACGAGGCGGCCGCGGCCGCGCCGACCCGCTTCACAACGCACCGGTTCGCCTGACGCCCATCGCCTGCCGTCTCCCGGTCGATCGGCGTCCTCGCGCCGGGCGTAGCATCGGAGCCGTGACTGTGGCCCCAGAAGGACGCAAGCTGCTCCGTATCGAGATCCGAAACGCGGAGACCCCCATCGAACGCAAACCCAACTGGATCAAGACCCGAGCGAAGATGGGCCCGGAGTACTCCGAGCTCAAGGGTCTGGTCAAGCGGGAGGGTCTGCACACGGTCTGCGAGGAAGCGGGCTGCCCCAACATCTACGAGTGCTGGGAGGACCGCGAGGCCACCTTCCTCATCGGCGGTGAACAGTGCACCCGCCGATGCGACTTCTGCCAGATCGACACCGGCAAGCCGGACGCGCTCGACCGCGACGAGCCGCGCCGCGTCGCCGAGTCGGTGCAGGCGATGGGTCTGCGCTACTCCACGATCACCGGCGTCGCCCGCGACGACCTCGAGGACGGCGGCTCCTGGCTGTACGCCGAGACGGTCCGTCAGATCCACGCCCTCAACCCCGGCACCGGCGTCGAGAACCTGATCCCCGATTTCAACGGCAAGCCGGATCTGCTGGCCGAGGTGTTCGAGTCGCGACCGGAGGTCCTCGCGCACAACGTCGAGACCGTGCCGCGGATCTTCAAGCGCATCCGCCCCGCGTTCCGGTACGAGCGCTCGCTCGGCGTCATCACCGCCGCACGCGACTTCGGACTGGTCACCAAGTCGAACCTGATCCTCGGCATGGGCGAGACACCCGAGGAGATCCGTCAGGCGCTGGTCGACCTGCACGAGGCCGGCTGCGACATCATCACCATCACCCAGTACCTGCGTCCCTCGCCGCGGCATCATCCCGTCGAGCGGTGGGTCAAGCCGGAGGAGTTCGTCGAGCACTCCCAGTTCGCCACCGAGCTCGGCTTCGCGGGCGTGATGGCCGGACCGCTGGTCCGCTCGTCCTACCGGGCCGGACGCCTCTACGCGCAGGCGATGGCGCACCACGGCCGCGAGCTGCCCGAGGGCCAGGCACATCTCGCCGACGGGGGCAGCGCCTCACAGGAAGCCAGCTCGCTGATGGAGCGGCTCGCCCGCGCCTGAGCCCGACCACCACTCGGGTGCGATCGGCCTCCGGCCAGGGACGTATCCTGTGACGTATGGCGAACGGCAAGGGCAAGCCCACCAAAGAGGCGAAGGCTGCGGCGAAAGCGGCCCGTAAGCAGGCATCGAAGGAGCGCAGGAGCCAGCTCTGGCAGGCGTTCCAGATGCAGCGCAAGGAAGACAAACTGCTGCTGCCGCTGATGATCGGTGCCGTCGTCGGGCTCGCCGTGGTGTTCTTCCTTGTCGGCCTCATCTTCGGAATCCAGTGGTTCCTGCTGCCGATCGGCATCCTGCTCGGCGTGCTCGCCGCGTTCATCATCTTCGGCAGGCGCGTGCAGAAGACCGTGTACGGCAAGGCCGAGGGCCAGGCAGGCGCAGGCGCATGGGCGCTGGACAACCTGCAGGGCGGCTGGCGGGTGTCCAACGCGATCGCGGGCACCACCCAGCTCGACGCCGTGCACCGGGTGATCGGCAGGCCGGGCGTCATCCTCGTCGCCGAGGGTTCGCCTCAGCGGGTGAAGTCCCTTCTCGCGCAGGAGAAGAAGAAGACCGCGCGGCTCGTCGGCGACACCCCGATCTACGACATCATCATCGGCAACGACGAGGGCCAGGTGCCGCTGTCGCAGCTGCAGAAGTACCTCGCGAAGCTGCCGAAGAACATCGACACCAAGCGGATGGACTCGATCGAGGCGCGACTGGCGGCGCTCGGCGCGCGCGGCGGCCCGGCCATGCCGAAGGGCCCGCTGCCCGGCGGCGCCAAGATGAAGGGCGTCCAGCGCACGATGCGCAGGCGCTGACCTCCCCTCACAACCGAAGTGCCCTCGACGTGAATCACGTCGAGGGCACTTCGCGTTCGGGTGCGGGGCGACTAGCGCGAGCGGACCAGCGCGGTGCCGGTGGCACGGTCGTGCATGCCGCGGCCGTCGAGATCGGTGATCAGCGCGGGGATGACGAACACCAGCAGCACCTGGCGGGCCAGTGCGCGCACGATGCCGACGGGCACCGGCGCGTCGACCCGGGCCACCTGCAGTCCGACGCAGTACTGGCCGGGGTGAAGGAGAACAGAGTCACCGTGAGCACGCCGACGACGAACCAGACCATCAGGATGATGGTGCCCAGCCTGCCGTCGAGCGCGTCCCCGCCGAGGATCAACAGCGCGACGCCTCCGCCCATCAGCCAGTCGATCATGAAGGCCGCGAGACGTCGGCCGGTGCCGACCAACGAGCCGCGGCCCGACTCCGGCAATCCGAGCCGCTCGCCCTTGTAGAGGTTCTCGGTGCCGTCCTCCCCTTGGGAAGGGCCGCCGAGGGGCCGGAGAGCCAGGATCCAGTGCTTCGCGCCATGCTTCCCAGGATAGGCCCAGCGTGGCGGGTCGATCACGATGGCCCGGGGAGGGTGTGAGATACACCGTTTTCCGAGACGTGTAACACTGGCGAAACACAACCTTGATTGCTGGGCAACACCAGGTCCATACCGTCTGTCTCGACGCAAGCCGCCGGAATGCACAATCGGCAGGCACCAACTGAAGGAGCACACGCGTGGCGTTCACCACGGCCGAAGAGGTCATCAACTACATAGCCGACGAAAAGATCGAGTACGTCGACATCCGGTTCAGCGACCTGCCGGGCGTTCAGCAGCACTTCTCGATCCCCGCGTCCGCATTCAACAAGGACGTCTTCGAGGACGGACTCGCGTTCGACGGTTCGTCCGTCCGCGGCTTCCAGTCGATCCACGAGTCGGACATGATGCTCCTGCCCGACGTCAGCACCGCCCAGATCGACCCGTTCCGCGCCGCCAAGACGCTGAACATCAACTTCTTCGTGCACGACCCGTTCACCCGTGAGTCCTACAGCCGCGACCCGCGCAACGTCGCGCGCAAGGCCGAGGAGTACTTGGTCAGCACCGGCATCGCGGACACCGCGTTCTTCGGCGCCGAGGCCGAGTTCTACATCTTCGACTCGGTTCGCTACGACTCCGGCATGAACGGCGCCTTCTACGAGGTCGACTCCGTCTCGGGTTCCTGGAACACCGGCAACGAGGTCAACGCCGACGGCAGCCCGAACCTCGGCTACAAGGTCCGCGCGAAGGGTGGCTACTTCCCCGTCGCGCCGTACGACCACTACGTCGACCTGCGCGACGAGATCTCCACCAACCTGCAGAACGCGGGCTTCGAGCTCGAGCGCGGCCACCACGAGGTGGGTACCGGCGGCCAGCAGGAGATCAACTACAAGTTCAACACGCTGCTCGCGGCCGCGGATGACCTGCAGCTGTTCAAGTACATCGTGAAGAACACCGCCTGGCAGCACGGCAAGTCGGCCACATTCATGCCGAAGCCGCTCTTCGGCGACAACGGCTCGGGCATGCACGTGCACCAGTCGCTGTGGAAGGACGGCAAGCCGCTGTTCCACGACGAGTCCGGCTACGCGGGCCTGTCCGACATGGCGCGCCACTACATCGGCGGCATCCTGCACCACGCCCCGTCGCTGCTGGCCTTCACCAACCCCACCATCAACTCGTACCACCGTCTGGTGCCGGGCTACGAAGCCCCCATCAACCTGGTGTACAGCCAGCGCAACCGCTCCGCGGCCGTGCGTATCCCGATCACCGGCAACAACCCGAAGGCCAAGCGCCTCGAGTTCCGTGCGCCGGACTCCTCGGGTAACCCGTACCTGAACTTCGCCGCGCAGATGATGGCCGGCCTGGACGGCATCAAGAACAAGATCGAGCCGATGGCGCCGGTCGACAAGGACCTCTACGAGCTCCCGCCGGAGGAGGCCCGCAACATCCCGCAGGCCCCCACCAGCCTGGCGACGGTCATCGACCGCCTCGAGGCCGATCACGAGTACCTCACCGAGGGTGGCGTGTTCACGACCGACCTGATCGAGACCTGGATCTCGATCAAGCGCGAGCAGGAGATCGCCCCGGTCAACCTGCGGCCGCACCCGTACGAGTTCCAGCTGTACTACGACGTGTAAGTCGGCTCCGCCGACGCGACGTGTAAGTCGGCTCCGCCGACGCGACGTGTAAGTCGGCTCCGCCGACGCGACGTCTGAGTCGTTCGAACTGCTGAACAACTGAACACACAACGACGCCCCGACCAGTTCTGGTCGGGGCGTCGTTGTCCTGAGGGGTCAGTACCGCCGGGCGGCGGTGAAGGGCATCGAGTCGAGCGGTGCCCGCTTGACCGACTGGCCTGGGGTCGGCGCGTGCACGACCATGCCGCCGCCTGCGTACAGGCCGACGTGCTCGGTGCCGTAGAACAGCACGACGTCGCCCGGCTGCAGGTCACCCTTGCCGACCGGCGTTCCGCCGTTGATCTGGTCATAGGTGGTCCGCGGCACGGACACGCCCGCCTGCCGGTACGCCCACTGGACCAGACCCGAGCAGTCGAAGGTGTCGGGGCCGGTCGCGCCCCACACGTAGGGCGCGCCGATCTTGGTCTGCGCGGCGTCGAGTGCGCGCTGTCCGTGCGTGACCACGGCGTCCGGGGTGATCGCGCCCATCGGCGGCAGGCCGGGGATCTCGAAGTTTCCCACCCCCGGGATGCTCAGCGGCTGCGCCATCGCCGGGGCGACGGGGATCATCACCGCGCCCGCGGTGATCGCCCCCAGCAACAGACCACGGGCGATTCGGTTGTTCTTCTGCAGGCGGTGCTTGCTCATGCGAGAGGTCCTCCGGGTGTTCCGCTGACCGATACCTCGTGTGGCTCGATCTACTGGCGGAACCCAGAGTCCCTTCGTTATCTAATCGAGACATCGGGAGAACTACCCGCATGGGTACCCGTTTAGTGATGTTTGGGTACCTGGCGTGATGTGTCGGTTACCCGGCCGGAATCCGTACCGACTCCCCGGTCTGGTACGCGCCGAAGCGCTCGCACCGGGTCCCGGTGCGAGCGCGACACCCGCGCTAGGGGTGTTGACGTAGTCCTCGATCGCCTTCTGCGCCTTGGGGTTTCCATTGGCGATGCCGATGAGCGCGCCGGTGACGGCACCGGTCGGCAGCCCGATCATGCAGCCGGCGAGACTGCCTGGGAACATCGAGAGGCATCCAACACCGAGCCCGATGGCCGCGCCGATCGCCGTTCCGGCCGCGCCGCCATTGGCCCAGCCGAGATTGAGCTCGTTGAGCATGTTCTCCAGCGCCGCCTGTTTCTGGTTCTGGTCGACCAGGTGCACCCCCGGGACAACAGGTCGCGGCGGGCCCTCGTCAGGGGCGATCGGGCCGGCCTGCGCGGTTCCCGCTCCGGCAATCACCGCCGCGGCGAACAGGGCCGATACTGACGTTCGGGTCATCAGTTTCATGTCGATCCTCACCTTGCAGACGAAGGACGAGCCAGGACTGACTGTAACTTCCGGTCGCGGCGGGGGTGAGCGAAACGCCGCAATTCCCCGGCCCCAACAGGCGCCGATACATGGACAATCGTCCGAGTTCCAGCGGCGTTTCGCCGAGTGTGCACCTACCGTCACGTCGGCCGAGGGCGGGCGACGGCAGCTGCACACTCGGCGGCGGGCCGAGCGCAGCGAGAGTCGGTCTCCACCGACCAGCGCACGTGCGTCACCAGCGGCTCCATGCTGAGCCGGCTGACCGCGCTCTCGAGCAACCGGTCGTCCCGTTCGTCGGCCGTCAGCTCCGCCATCACCGTCACCTCGCCGGTCTCGGGCAGATCGAACGAGCGCACGGATCGCAGCCGGAACTCCGGGCGCGAGACCGCCTGCACGGCGAGCCCGCGCACGTGGGCCTCGGCGTCGTCGCGGCACGTGACCTCGAAGACGTATTCCGCCGCAGGCAACTCACGCCCCTTGGTGGCCGGTTGGTGATCCATCAACCGCCCGAGCGGGCGCAACAGCGTGTTCGCCGTCATGATCGCCACGGTGCCGATCACCGCGGCCCAGTACATCCCGCCGCCCGCCAGCGCACCGATCGCAGCCGTCGCCCACAGCGTTGCCGCCGTGTTAAGCCCGGTGATCGAGGCGCCCTGCTTCATGATCACCCCCGCCCCGAGGAAGCCGATGCCCGAAACGATCTGTGCGGCAACGCGGGTCGGGTCCGCCCCCGGACCGTCGAAGCTGTAGGCCCCCAGGATCACGAAGAGTGTCGCCCCCAGACTGACCAATGCGTTGGTCCGGAGCCCGGCCAGCCTGGACCGCCACTGTCGCTCGATCCCGACCGCAGCGCCCAGCGTGAGGCCGAGCACGACGCGCAGGATGATCACCGTCGTATCCATCACAAACTCCTAGTTCCACGTGCCGAATCGGCGGCCGACCGCAGGTGGCGCGCAGCACGGGTTTGCTCCGCGACATCGCATGCCGCGGGCTCAAACGCGACGCCGAGGTCGCGAGGGGAATGACCGAAGTGGGCGGGGCTAGTCGCCCGAGCGACCACCGTCGGCCGAATCATGTTGCGTCAGAACTCCACTGGGCGGGTCGTCCACGGTGGTCACCTCCTCGTGCGTCTAGCTGATGCGAACGGTTGGACACCGTCGCGGGTGGAACCTGCGAGCACACGAGGCCGAATCCACCTCCAGCGATATGGATTCCGTCGACATGACACCTCCACGTAAGGGCTTTGACACTGCACGACGTATCCCGGATCACTCCGAGAAGCCACTTCGGATCACCCCTTAATCCGGGGAGATCTGTCCTAACCTTGGGCGTCTCTCGACGTCGTCAGATCAGTGGCCTGTGTTCGTGCAGGAGCCTCGCCTAACGAGGTGCTGCGTTTTCCACCGTAGGCGCGATGCATGGGCGGGGCAACCCGCCCGCAACGCCGCGCGCCGACGACGCCGACCGCCGATCCGGTCACCGCGGCCACTCCCCCGACCGAATATCAGGGCACAGATCAGGGGCAACCCCGATGACACCGATCGGCCCCGTCCGTACGGTCATCGACATGCGACACCAGAAGCCGGTGCTGACAACCGCCATCGCCGCGATCGCCCTACTGCTCAGCGGCTGTGTGGATTTCGAGCGCACCCGCACCCTGCAGAACGACCTCGACGGCTTGACGAGCGCGGGGGTCGTCGGCGCCGTGACGACCGTGAGCGCCAACCGCACCACCACGGTCCTGACGAGCGGTCTCGGCGACCGCGCGACCGGCGCCGAGATCGCCGACAACAGTCGAGTCCGAGTGGGCAGCATCACCAAGACCTTCACGTCCGCGATCATCATGCAACTCGTCGCAGAGGGAAAGATCGATCTGGACCGTGCCATCGAGGGCTACCTGCCCGGCGTGATCGCAGGCCCGGGCGGGGACGGCACGGCGATCACGGTCCGGCAGCTCATGCAGCATCGCAGCGGGCTGCCCGAGTTCGCGGGCGAGCCGGGGGCGGACGAACTGGTCGCCGCGAACGAGAACCGCACGATCACCCCGGCCCAGGCGGTGGCGATCGCGATGGCCAAACCGGCACAGTTCCCGCCGGGATCCCGATTCCTCTACACCAACACCAACTACATCGTTCTGGGCATGCTGATCGAGGCGGTGACCCGGCACAGTTACACCGACGAGCTCACCACCCGCATCCTCGGCCCGCAGGGCCTCGAGGACACCTACCTACCCGGCCCCGGCGAGCGCGCGATCCGGGGCCCGCACCCCTCCGGATACCAGGACGTCGACGGCGTCGTCACCGACGTCTCGATGATCGAACCCTCGGTCCCGTGGTCGGCGGGTGCCCTGGTCTCCACCGGCCGCGACCTCAACAAGTTCTGGCTCGCCCTGCTCGACGGGAAGGTTGTTCCCCGTGCGCAACTGGACGAGATGACGAAGGCGCTGCCTGCCGCTTCCGAGGCCGAGGGCATGGGTTACGGCCTGGGCGTCGGATCCACCGACCTGCCGTGCGGGGTCAGGTACGTCGGCCACACCGGCGGGATCCCCGGCTACTACACCCTGTCCGGCGCGAGCACCGAGGGCAGGGCGGTGACCATCACCCTCACCCAGATCCCGACCCAGCAGACCGACAGCGAGGCGCTGCTCTCGCACGCGCTCTGCCCGTGAGTCCCGGTCAGGCGCCGAAGGTGTGCTCCACCACGGCCTTCGCCCGGCGCGTGACGCGCAGGTAGTTGTCCAGGAACTCCCCTGCGTCGCCGGAATTCCAGCCTGCGACCTGCGCGACCGCGGACAGCACCCGGCCCGGCCCCGGCAGCTGGTCGGTTGGCTTGCCGCGCACCAGGACAAGGGCGTTGCGGGCCTTGGTCGCCGTGAGCCAGGCCTCGCGCAGCAGCTCGATGTCCGTCTCGCTCATCAGTTCCGCCGCGCCGATCGCGTCCAGCGTCTGGAGGGTCGAGGTGTTGTGGAGGGCGGGCACGTCGTGGGCGTGCCGGAGCTGGATCAGCTGCACCGTCCACTCCACGTCGGCCAGGCCGCCGCGTCCGAGCTTGGTGTGAGTGGCCGGATCGGCGCCGCGCGGCAACCGCTCGGAGTCGACCCTGGCCTTGATCCGCCGGATCTCGCGGACCGCCTGTTCGGAGACCCCACCCTCCGGGTACCGGGTCTCGTCGATCATGTGCAGGAACCGCAGGGCCAGGTCCGGGTCCCCCGCGGCGGTGTGTGCGCGCAGCAGCGCCTGGATCTCCCAGGCCTGCGCCCACTGGCGGTAGTACGCCTCGTAGGACACCAAGGTCCGCACCAGTGGACCGTTGCGGCCCTCGGGGCGCAGGCCGGTGTCCACCTCGAGCGGCGGGTCCGTGCTCGGCGCGCCGAGCAGCTTCTGCACCCGATCCGCGATGCTGTTGGCCCACTTGACCGCCCGGACCTCGTCCTCGCCGGGCTTGGGTTCGCAGACGAACAGCACGTCCGCGTCCGAGCCGTAGCCGAGCTCCCCGCCGCCGAGCCTGCCCATCCCGATCACCGCGAACGACGCGGGCGCGGGCCCACCCAGCTCGGCCTCGCTGGCCCGGATCACCGAGTCCAGCGCGGCACCGAGCACGGCCGCCCACACCGAGGACAGGGCGCGGCACACCTGCGGGACATCGAGCATTCCCAGCACGTCGGCCGACGCCACCCGCGCCAGCTCGTGCCTGCGCAGCGAGCGGGCGGCATTGACCGCACGCACCGGATCGTCGTAACGCGCAGAGGAGGACAGGATCCCGCGGGCGACCTCGTCCGGGTCGATGTCGAGCAGTCGGGGTCCGGTCGGTCCGTCGGCGAACAACCGCAGCACGTCCGGCGCCTTGATCAGCAGGTCCGGGATGTACGCGGACGATCCGAGCACGATCATCAGGCGCTGGGCCACCGCGCCCTCGTCGCGCAGGACCCGCAGGAACCAGTCCTGTTCGAGCATGGCCTCGGACAGCCTGCGGTAGGCGAGCAGTCCGGCGTCGGGGTCGGGCGTGTCGCTGAGCCATTCGAGCAAGGTCGGCAGCAGCAGGGCCTGGATCCGGCCCTTTCGCGATGCGCCGCCGGTCAGCGCCTTCAGGTGACCGAGGGCGTTCTCGGGCGCGGTGTAGCCGAGCGCGGCGAGCTGACGCGTCGCCGCGTCCGGGCTCAACCGGATGGCGTCCTTGTCCAGCCGGGCAACCGATTCCAGCAGCGGGCGGTAGAAGAGCTTGGCGTGCAGGCGACGGATCCGGTGCGCGTTGCGCTTGACCTCGGCGTTGAGCACGCCGAGCGCGTCCCGCTGGCCGTCGGGACGCATGTGCGCCGCTCGGGCGAGCCAGCGCAGCGCCTCCTCGTCGTCCGCGGGCGGCAGCGTATGCGTGCGCTTGAGCTTCTGCAGCTGCAGCCGGTGCTCGATCAACCGCAGGAATTCATACGACGCAGCGAGATTCGCGGCGTCGTCGCGCCCGACGTAGCCGCCGGCCGCGAGCGCGGTCAGGGCGTCGACGGTGCTCTTCACGTGCAGCGACTCGTCCGCGCGCCCGTGCACCAGCTGCAACAACTGCACCGCGAACTCGACGTCGCGCAGACTGCCGCGGCCGAGCTTGATCTCCCGCTCGCGCAACTCCGGCGGCACCATCTCCTCGACCCGGCGGCGCATGGCCTGCAGGTCGACGACGAAGTCCTCGCGCTCGGAGGCCGTCCACACCATCGGGCTCAGCGCGTCGACGTACCGCTCGCCGAGCTCGAGGTCGCCGGTCGCCGGTCGCGCCTTGAGCAGCGCCTGGAACTCCCAGGTCTTGGCCCAGCGCTTGTAGTACGCGATGTGCGAGTCGAGGGTGCGCACCAGCTCGCCGCGCTTGCCCTCCGGCCGCAGCGCCGCATCCACCTCGAAGAAGGCGGCCGAGCCCACCCGCATCAGCTCGCCGGCGAGCCTGCTGGTGGACGCGTCCGAGGGCTCCGCGACGAACACCACGTCGACGTCGCTGACGTAGTTCAGTTCGCGCGCACCGCATTTGCCCATCGCGATCACGGCGAGACGGGCCGGACACGGCCCGTCGGGGTAGATCTCGGCGACCGCGACCGCGAGCGCCCCTGTGAGCGCGGCGTCGGCCATGTCGGAGAGCTGGCGCCCGACCGTCTGATACGGCAACACCGGCTCGTTCTCCACGGTGGCCGCCAGGTCGGAGGCCGCCAGCACCATCAGCTGGTCGCGGTACGTCTTGCGCAGCGCGGCGATCGCGGCGGGGCCGGTGATCCCCGCCCGGTACACCAGGTTGGTCTCGGACGCACTGTCGTCCGGGGCGGCCTTGACGCTGGCCAGCAGCTCGTCGGTGAGCTCGTCCCGGCTCGGCAGCCGGGCCTCCCCCGCCAGCAGCTTCCACCCGGACGGGTCAGCCACCAGGTGGTCACCGAACGCGCTCGACGCGCCGATCAGTCCGAACAGCCTGCCCCGCAGGGCCGTATCGGTGCGGAGTTCGGCGTCGAGCTCGGCCCAACCGTCCCCGAGGCCGTCCTTGACGCGGACCAGGGTGCGCAGGGCCAGGTCGGCATTCGCGGCGCGCGAGAGCGCCCAGAGCAGCTCCAGGCTCTCCGGGTTGGCCCAGTCGAGGTGGGCGAGCTCGTCCCCGCGGTCGGCTCGACGAGGCCGAGACGACCGACGCTGGGGATGGTGGAACGGGCGGTAGGCGGCTTGACCATCGGTGCTTACAGACCCAGGTACGTCTTGATCTCGAACGGGGTCACCTGGCTGCGATATTCCTCCCACTCACGCCTCTTGTTGCGCAGGAAGAAATCGAACACGTGCTCGCCGAGTGCCTCGGCCACCAGCTCCGAGCGCTCCATCTCGCGCAGCGCGGTGTCGAGGCTGCTTGGCAGCTCCTTGTAGCCCATCGCCCGACGCTCCGCTGAGGTCAGCGACCAGACGTCGTCCTCGGCCTCGGGCGGCAGCTCGTAGCCCTTCTCGATGCCACGGAGTCCGGCGGCGAGCAGCACCGCGAAGGTGAGATACGGGTTGCAGGCCGAGTCTGGGCTGCGGATCTCGACGCGACGCGAGGACGCCTTGTTCGGCGTGTACATCGGCACCCGGATGAGGGCCGAGCGGTTCGACGGGCCCAGGACGCGGCGGTCGGGGCCTCGCCGCCGTGGATCAGCCGCTTGTAGGAGTTCACCCACTGGTTGGTCACCGCGCTGATCTCGTTGGCGTGTTCGAGGATGCCCGCGATGAACGCCTTGCCGGTGTCCGAGAGCTGCATCGGGTCGTCCGGGTTGTGGAAGGCGTTGTTCTCGCCCTCGAACAGGCTCATGTGGGTGTGCATGGCCGACCCGGCCTGATCGCTGAACGGCTTGGGCATGAAGGTCGCGCGCACGCCCTCGTTGATCGCGACCTCCTTCACGATGTAGCGGAAGGTCATCACGTTGTCGGCCATCGACAGCGCGTCGGCGTAGCGCAGGTCGATCTCCTGCTGCCCTGGCGCGGCCTCGTGGTGGCTGAACTCGACGGAGATGCCCATCGACTCGAGCGCGTCGATGGCGTGCCTGCGGAAGTTCGGCGCGGAGTCGTGCACGGCCTGGTCGAAGTAGCCGCCGCTGTCCGCGGGGACCGGCGGGGTGCCGTCGGCGGGGCCGTTCTCGAGCAGGAAGAACTCGATCTCGGGGTGCACGTAGCAGCTGAACCCGAGGTCGCTCGCCTTGCTGAGCTGCCTGCGCAGCACGTGCCGCGGGTCGGCCCAGGACGGCGTCCCGTCCGGCATCGCGATGTCGCAGAACATGCGCGCCGAGTGCTGCGCGCCGTCCTTGTGCGCCCACGGCAGGATCTGGAAGGTCGACGGGTCCGGCTTGGCGACGGTGTCCGCCTCCGAGACCCGAGAGAAACCCTCGATGGCCGAGCCGTCGAACCCGATGCCCTCGCTGAAGGCACCCTCGAGTTCGGCCGGGGCGATCGCCACCGACTTCAGGTAGCCGAGCACATCGGTGAACCACAGTCGGACAAAACGGATGTCGCGCTCTTCGAGGGTGCGGAGCACGAATTCCTTTTGGCGATCCATGTCCGCGAGAGTAGGCAAAGTCCGTTAAATCTGTGTTACATCGTGAAATCGGTTACTAACACGTGAGGTCGGGCTGGGGTTCGGTCAGCTCGGTGAGGTACTCGACGACGGGGTCGTCGACGCAGGAGACGCCGCTCATCGCGACCGTGTGCTGGGTCCCCGGTACGTGATCAGGGAGGCCCCGAGCTGCTTGGCCAGCTCCACTCCGGCCTGGTACGGCGTTGCGGGATCCTCGGTCGTCGAGATCACGACGAGGTGCGGCAGACCGGGGGCATCGATCGTGTGCGGGCTCCCGGAGCTGGGCACCGGCCAGAAGGCGCAGGTGTCCAGCGGTGCGTTCCCCGTGCCGCGGCCGTCGTCGAGAAAAGGCGCGGCCCGCCGGAACTCGGTGTCCGCCGCGCCTGCCTCTGCCCGATCGGTGACCGGCGGGTCGTCGACGCACCGAACCGCGTTGAACACGTCCTCGATGTTGCTGTAGCTGCCGTCCTCCTGGCGACCCTCGTACGTGTCGGCCAGCTGCAGGAGGGTGTCGCCGTGACCGTCGGCCAGCGAGTTGAGCCCGCCGCGGAGCATCCCCCACAGGTTCTGCGAGTACAGCGCCTGCTGGACCCCGGTGATCGCGTCCCGGTAGCCGAGGCCCCTTGGGTCGGTGGTGTCCGCGGGCTTGTCGACCAGCGGATCGACCAGCTCCTTGAACCGCGCGCTGAACCGGGCCGGGTCGGTGCCGAGCGGGCAGTCGTCCGACTGCGCGCAGTCCGCCGCGAACGCGTCGAACGCCTTCTGGAAGCCAGCCGCCTGCAGCACCACCTCCTGGACCTGGTCCTGGTTCGGGTCCAGCGCGCCGTCGAGCACCATCGCGCGCACGTTCGCGGGGAACGTCTCGGCGTAGCTCGAGCCGAGCCGGGTGCCGTACGAGTACCCGAGGTAGGACAGCTTCTCGTCGCCGAGCACCGACCGGATCACGTCCATGTCCCGGACCACCTCACGGGTGCCGACATGCTCGAGGAACTCGGCGCCGGTCCGCTCGGCGCACTTGCGCGCGTAGTCGGCGTTCTTGGCCTCGATCCGGGCGATACCGTCCGGGCTCATGTCCACGCCGGGATCCGCGCGCTGCGCGTCGGTCTCCGCGGGCGTCAGGCAGCGCACCTGCGGCGTCGACGCGCCGATCCCGCGCGGGTCGAACCCGATCACGTCGAACCGT
The DNA here is from genome assembly GCF_001984015.1 of Rhodococcus sp. MTM3W5.2. NCBI lineage: Bacteria > Bacillati > Actinomycetota > Actinomycetes > Mycobacteriales > Nocardiaceae > Rhodococcus > Rhodococcus sp. MTM3W5.2. Next base: position 3,391,607 of record NZ_CP019572.1, read on the forward strand.
TCGCCCAACGCGGTGCCCGCGCCGTCTGTCGCCATCGCCAAGCCGGATGCGCCGGGCCCACCGGGGTTGACCAGGACGGACCCGATCTTCGGACCGGTCGCCTGGCTCCGGGAGATCGCGACCTTCGCGGTGTCCCCTGTCGGGTCCGCGTAGTCGACCGGCACTGTGATCTCGGCGCACTCGAGGCTGCTGGCCAGCGGCATCCCGTCGGTGCTGTAGCCCTCGCAGGACTCCCACTGCGGGGTCTGGGTGTAGAACGCCTCCAGGCCCGCCGGGACCGCGCCCGCCCCCGCGGCGAAGTCACCCGCGGGCCGGCCTGCCGCCTCACCCTGAGCTGCCCCGTCGACCACGCTCCCGCATCCGGCGGCCATGGCTGCGACGAGCGCTCCCACGGCCAGTACGACAGGGACTCGGCGCGATATCGGCATGCCATCGATGGTGCCACGGGCAGGCGGCACCCCGGCCCGGCCCTGATCCGGCAGGGTTTCACCCGCTGCGCGGGCGAATCACTGCCGGATCAGCGATTCGACGGAACCGATCGACTCGGCGCGCGTCGAACAGTGCATGACGTCGACTCGGCTGAACGCGATCATGGCCCGCCAGGACGGCGTGATCACCCTCGGTCAGGCCCGTGCGACCGGGATGAGCGAATCCGCGGTGAGTCGTCGGGTGATGGCAGGTCAGTGGCGTCGACTCCGCCGCGGCGTTTTCCTCCGCGGGGACCACCCGTTGACCCATGCAGCGGCGTTGCGCGCGGCCGTCTACGGGTCGGGTCCGGGCGCAGTCGCATACGGTCCGAGCGCAGCGTGGTGGCACGGTCTGACCCAGGTACCGCCGACCAGGCACTGGGTGAACGTCCCACGTGGGCGCCCCGCGTCACCCGACCCGGCCATCCGAATGCGCCGCCGCGACCTGGGGTGGGAGGACATCGGGACCTTCAGGGCCCTCGGCGCGACCGAGCTGCCACTGACAGCGTTGGAGGCGGCCGTCGAACTTCGGAACGGATCAACACTTCTCGATCGCGTCCTGCAGCGGCATACGTCGTTGCCCATCCTGGTCGCTGTGCACGAGCGAAACCGCGGGCGGGCCGGTACCTCGGCCGCGGACCGGTTGCTCCGGTCGGCCGGTGAGGGTGGCCACTCCGAGGCAGAGCGGATCCTGCACCGCCTCCTCCGTTCGGCAGGGCTCACCGGGTGGGCCGCCCACGTGTGGGACCACGGGTTCGAGATCGACGTGGCGTTCACAGGGCAGCGCCTCGCGATCGAGGTGGACGGGTGGGCCTGGCACCGCGATGCCGCGAGGTTCAATCGAGACGCCGAGCGCCAGAACATCCTGGTCAATGCCGGCTGGCACGTCCTGCGCTTCACCTGGCACCGGCTCACCCTCGACCCGGACGGAGTGCTGGCCGAGATCCGGACCGCCCTCGCCCGTCACTGACGCGATCCGGCTGAGTTCCGCCCGCCATCCGGGCGAATCACTGCCGGATCCGATGTGACCAATTGCACGTCACCGCCTGTTCTCGGGGTGGTCGGCCGGTGGCAGACTGAGCTACGTCATCACCCACAACCCGGGGACCCGCACTGGGCCTCGAGGCACGAAAGGGACACTGATGTCCGATAACACTGCGCCCTACGGTTCCGCGCCCGCTCAGCCGGCCGCCAAGCGAACCAAGATCCGCACCCACCACCTGCAGACCATGAAGGCCGAGGGCGAGCGCTGGGCGATGCTCACCGCCTACGACTACTCGACCGCGCGGATCTTCGAGGAGGCCGGCATCCCGGTACTCCTGGTCGGCGACTCCGCCGCGAACGTCGTCTACGGCTACGACACGACGGTGCCGATCACCATCGACGAGCTGATCCCGCTGGTCCGCGGCGTGGTCCGCGGCGCCCCGAACGCCCTCGTCGTCGCCGACCTGCCGTTCGGCAGCTACGAGTCCTCGCCCGAACAGGCGCTGGCCACCGCCACCCGGTTCATGAAGGAGGGCCAGGCGCACGCGGTCAAGCTCGAGGGCGGCGAGCGCGTCGCCCCGCAGATCGCCGCGATCACCGCCGCGGGCATCCCGGTGATGGCGCACATCGGGTTCACCCCGCAGTCCGTGAACAGCCTCGGCGGCTTCCGCGTGCAGGGCCGCGGCGACGGTGCCGAGCAGCTCGTCGCCGACGCCATCGCCGTGCAGGAGGCCGGCGCGTTCTCCGTGGTCATGGAGATGGTGCCCGCCGAGATCGCCGGCCAGGTCACCCGGAAGCTGACGATCCCGACCGTCGGCATCGGCGCGGGCTCCGAATGCGATGCGCAGGTGCTGGTCTGGCAGGACATGGCCGGGTACACCAGCGGCAAGACCGCCAAGTTCGTCAAGAAGTTCGCCGCCGTCGGCGACGATCTGCGCGGCGCGGCGGCCGCCTACGCCGCCGAGGTCCGGTCCGGCACCTTCCCCGCCGAGGAACACAGCTTCTGACGCCGGTTTCCCCGCGCGACGACGATCCGCCCTCTCGCGGGGCGGGTTGTCGTCGCGCGATGGCACACTCGATGACAACGGCGCGCGCGGGTATCCCGTGCGCCGTCACACACTTCACCGAAAGACAGGGTGCCTACATGTTCCATCGTCGTCTCGCGGCTGCCGTCGCCGGAGCCGCTGCTGTCGTCGCACTCGCGAGCGGCTGCGCCACCGAGAACGCCCCGGCCCCCGCTCCCGCGCCGAGCGGCGGCACGGGCGCCCTGCCGGGCACCTCGGTCGCCCCTGCGCCCGGTGGCCCGGTCGCGGGCGGCGTCACCGAGGTGCAGGCCGCCCAGCTGTGCTCGGACATGCAGGCGCAGCTGCAGAGCTGGCGCACGTACACCCCGACCATCGGCAAGGGCGGGCTGAACACGGTGGTCGGCACCTGGGCCGCCCAGAACGGCATCAATGTCATCGAGCTGATGGGCAACAAGGCCCGGATCGACGCGATCACCCAGGCGCAGTGCCCGGACGTGCGCGCCGAGGCCATCGAATCGCTGCGGATCCCAGACCTCGCATCGGGCCTGATCGGGTTCTGACACCGATGCGGGACCTGTACCCCGAGATCGAGCCGCACCGCGCCGGACACCTCGACGTCGGCGACGGGCAGCGCATCTACTGGGAGGTCAGCGGTAACCCCGACGGCAAGCCCGTCGTGTTCCTGCACGGCGGGCCCGGCGGCGGCACCACCGCCGACCACCGCCGGTTCTTCGACCCCGACGCCTACCAGATCGTGCTGTTCGATCAGCGCGGCTGCGGGCGTTCGACCCCGCACGTCGCCGACGGCGCGGACCTGTCGGTGAACACCACGGCGCACCTCATCGCCGACATCGAGGCGCTGCGCACCTACCTCGGGGTGCAGCGCTGGCAGGTCTTCGGCGGTTCCTGGGGTTCGACGCTGGCGTTGGCCTACGCGCAGGCCAACCCGGACCGGGTCACCGAGCTGGTGCTGCGCGGGGTGTTCTTGCTGCGCCGCAGCGAGATCGACTGGTACTACAACGGCGGCGCGAGCGCGATCTACCCCGACCTGTGGGAAGGGTTCCTCGCCCCGGTGCCCGAGGCCGAGCGCGGCGGCGACCTCGTCGAGGCCTACCACCGCCTGCTGCACTCCCCCGACGACGACGTCGCGCTGGCGGCCGCGGTCGCCTGGTCCACCTGGGAGGGCGCCACCAGTTCGCTGCTGCCCCGGCCCGCACGGGTCGAGGAGACCGCAGAGCCGCGCTTCGCGCTGGCGTTCGCGCGGATCGAGAACCACTACTTCCGCAACCACGGATTCCTCGCGGAGGGCCAGCTGCTCCGCGACATCGCCGCGATCGACACGATCCCGGCCGTGATCGTGCAGGGCCGGTACGACGTGGTGTGCCCGGCGACCAGCGCGTGGGCCCTGCACCGGGCCTGGCCGTCGGCCCGGCTGGTGATCGTCGACGACGCCGGGCACGCCGCGAACGAGCCGGGGATCGCCCACCACCTGGTCGAGGCGACCGACACCTTTCGCGGCTGACGCCCGAATCTCTCGACAGCGACGGACACGGGCGGGTAGACCTGAGGTATGGGCAAGGGGCGCACACCGGACGGGACCGCTGCCGTGCTGGCGGCGTTACGCGATCACGCCGACGAACTGGATTCACGCGCCGACGAGGTGCGCCGCGACGAGTTCGACTCGGTGCACCAGATGCGGGTCTCGACGCGGCGACTGCGCAGCGTGCTCGGCAGCTACAGGTCACTCTTCCCGGACGGCGCGACCGACGGCGTGCGGGCCGAACTCCGATGGCTGGGTACGGTTCTCGGCAACGCCAGGGACGCCGAGGTGATGGCCGAGCGGTTTCGCGATCTCCTCGACTCGCAACCGCCCGAACTGGTGCGCGGTCCCGTCCGCCATCGCCTGGTGGCGACGAACGAGCTCGCCTACCGCGATGCGCACATCGAGGCCGTCGCCGCGCTCGACGGCACTCGCTACGAGGCGCTGCTGGCCTCGCTGGACGCCCTGCTCGCGGCGCCCCCGTGCCGAACCGACGCGGTCCGCTTCGGGCTACACCGCGCCCGTCGCAAGCTACGCAAGGCCGCGCGGAAGGCGGGACTCGCCGGACGGGGCACCGTCGAACCGACGCCGGAGCGCCTGCACACGGTCCGCAAGCGCGCCAAGGCGCTCCGGTACGCCGCGGAGGCGGCCGCATCCACCCGTCCCTCGCCCGTGCGGGCGGGTAGGGCGGCCAAGAAGCTGCAGACCGTGCTCGGGGACCACCACGATTCCGTGGTCGCACGGTCTCGACTACTGGCCGCGGCCGACCTGGCCCGCGGGGCGGGCGAGGACACCTTCACCTACGGTGTGCTGACCGCCGTCGAGGCCGACCGGGTCCGACCCGCCGTGCCGCGCTCGCGAAAGCTGGTGCGCAAGATCAGGTCTGCTAGCCGGAAGCTGTAGCCGGGTAGCCGAACTTCACCGTCCGCGCGGTGACGTCGGCCTGAACCAGGCGCACGGACACCGCCTCGCCCTCCGGCGGATCGCCGAGGCACTTGCCGATCACCGTCGCCTGCGGCGCGAACACCTCGGCCTCCCGCTTGCCGTCCACCCGCGCAGCACCACCGCGTCGAACACCTCGCCCTCGCGGCCGGCGAGCAGGGTGGCCTCCGTGAGGTCCACGCAGGCCCGATCGACCTTGTTGGCCAACGTGTCCGAGCCCCTCATCAGATCCGACAGGGAGGGTAGGGCGTCGCGAACCCATTGCGGCACCGGCGTTCCCGCGCAGATCGCCAGGCACACCTCGGTGCTGAACCGGTCCGAGAGGCGCCGCAGCGGCGCCGTCACGTGGGCGTACGGGGCGCCGATCCCGGAATGCGTGACCAGCTCCGGGACCTCGCCGTCGAACGCGGCGTAGCCCGCACCGCGCAGCAGCGAGGTCGCCTCGGTCATCATCACCAGCGTCGCGGGCGTGTTCGGTTCCAGGCCCGCGAGGAATTCGCCGACAGGGACCTGCGTCGGCCAGTCCATGCCGAGTGCGCTCGCGGCCCTGCGCAGTGCCGCGACCGCGCCGGGCGCAGGGGCGGGCAGGGTGCGCAGCAGTCCGATGCCGGCGTCGATCATCAGCTTCGCCGCACACATCCCGGTCAGCAGCGACACCTCCGCATTCCAGTCGTCGGCCTCGGTGCGCGGCTGCAGCTCGAGCCGCCAGCCGTCGCCGTCGCCGACCACCTCCTGCTCGGGCAGCTTGAGCTCGATCGCGCCGCGGTCGATCGCGGAGGCGAGCCGCAGCTTGCCGAACTCGGGCAACGCCGCGATCGAGGGATGCAACGAGCCGGACTCCGAATCCGCCTGCACCCCTGCGTAGTCGAACCGTGCGACCGAACGCACCAGGGCGCGGGAGACCTCGACCGAGACCGGCTCCGCCCGCTCGTCGAGCTCGATCCGCCACAGCGCGGCCGGCCGCACCAGATCGGGTAGCAGGCTGGCCGCACCCTCGGACATCACCCGTGGGTGCAGCGGCAGCGATCCGTCCGGCAGGTAGAAGGTCTGGCCGCGCCGCCGGACCTCGGCGTCCAGGTCGCCGCCGGGGACGACGACGGCCGCGACGTCGGCGATCGCGTAGTGCAGGACGAACCCGGTGGGCGTGCGCTCGAGGTGCACGGCCTGGTCGAGATCCATGGACGTCGGCGGGTCGATCGTGACCAGCGCCAGGTCGGTTCGGTCCGCACGCTCGGCCGCGTATCGGTCGACCGCGGACTCCGCCTCGGCGATGGCCCTCGGGGGAAGTCGGCGGTCAGCGAGAAGTCGGTCCTGATGGCACCGAAGTCGATCCCGCGGGCAGAGATACGCGTCATCACAACTGCCGAGCGTAGTGGCTCGGCTCGTCCGCGCGGCCGAACGTCAGTTGTTCCAGTCGTCCTCGGCCTTGTCGGCGGCCTTGTTGCGCTCCGCGGCGATCTCCAACGCCCGCGCGGCGGTCTCACGATCCGGATAGGGACCCATCCGGTCGAGCCCGCGGGCGTCCTTGCCCTGACGCACCGAACCGTCCGACACGCAGTAGTACCAGAGGTGCTCTTCGTCCTCGCTCATGTCTTCAGTGTGCCCGGTTCCCGGCACCCTCACCATCCGAACCGCCGCCTCGAAATCTTTTCGGCCCGTTCGCTTGAGGACTGCACGCAAGCATGAGACTCTTACGCGCGGCAGGGTACGGCGTGTCACATCCACCGCACCCGTATCCCAGGATTCGAGAGTTTCCGCGCTGCACCGCCTCAACCCGTATGAAATGGAGAATCACCCGCATGGCCCCATGTCTTACCTGCTCTACGATGCCCTCCTCCCGCATCTCGGAGCCGACGCCGCCGAGCACTGGGCGACGACCCTGGTCGTCAACCCGATCTGAGGTCGGACGTCGACAAAGATGCCCCCGCCGTTTCGGCGGGGGCATCTTTTTGCGCGCTCGCCGCCCCGGCCTGCTCCGCCAGCCTCCGATTGAGGTCCGCGATTTCCGCGGTGAGCCGGTGGATCTCGTCGTTGGTGTGCTTCGCCCCGTCCTCCTGGGCGGCGGCGACCCGTTCGACGAACCACGAGGCCAGCGACGCGGTGACGACACCGAGCAGCGCGACGCCGCCGAGCATCAGCCCGAACGCGATCAATCTGCCCTCCGCCGTCGTCGGGTACCGGTCTCCGTAGCCGACGGTGGTCACCGTCGTCACCCCCACCAGAGCGCGTCCCCGAACCCGGTGATGTTCGCGTCGGGATTGGCTCGTTCGGCGTCGAGGACCGCGAGGGCGGCGCAGAACACCAACAGCGCGGTGCCGCCCACCACGTACGCCCCGACCCTGCCCCGGAACGATCCGGCCATGCTGCGGCTGAGCGCGGCGAGCACCACCACCAGGCGCAGCGGACGCAACAGCGGGAGCAGCAGCGCCACCAGTTCGAAGAGGTTGGCCCGGACGAAGGGCCACTTCTCGCGTGCCCGCACGAGTCGGTCGCCGTAGTCGAGCGCGAAGGCCGCCCAGGTGACGATCATCGCGACGTCACAGAGGAGCCGGATTCCCGGTGCCAGACCCACCACCAGGATCGGGAGGGCATAGGCCGCCAGGAAGACGAGCGATGCGACCGTGAGAAGGGTGTCCCTCGATGACTTGAGCAGTGCCATCGGCCGAGAGTAGCGACTGCCGACGTGCACATTCTCGGTAAGTGGGCGGACGAGTTGGTCTGTAAGCCGGATCCTGTCCCCGGCGCCGAGGCGCCGGGTGGCGACCATCCATCTGGGCACACCGTTGCCGGGTACCTCGAGCGGTCCACCCGCAGGCTCGGGCGAGCAGCCCTCGAACACCTGCGCAGCCGCACCTTCGAGAAGGTGCGGCCTTCGACCTTGCTCCGGGCGGGGTTTACCTAGCCACCCCAGTCACCTGGGGTGCTGGTGCGCTCTTACCGCACCGTTTCACCCTCACCGACGCTCACGCGCCGGCGGTCTGTTTTCTGTGGCACTGTCCCGCGGGTCACCCCGGGTTGCCGTTAGCAACCGCCCTGCTCTGTGGAGTCCGGACTTTCCTCGGCCCTGGGCCTGCGCGCGCGAGCGCACGGTTCCCCGAGCCGCGGTCGCCCGACCAACTCGTCCGCCGCTACAGACTACTGCCTGACGCGCACACCTCCGACACTCGAACGCTTGTTTGACCGGCGTCGACTGTCTACCGTCTAGCCATGGCCAGATACATCGCGTTGCTGCGGGGCATCAATGTCGGCGGGATCAACATCAAGATGGCGGACCTCAAGGACGCGATCTCGGGGCTCGGTTTCGACAACGTCAAGACCGTATTGGCCTCGGGCAATGTGCTTTTCGACTCCGACCGCGTGGACCGCGAGGCGATCAAGTCCGATATCGAGGCCTGCCTGCGGGAGAGGTTCGGCTACGACGCCTGGATCGTGCTCGTGGACCACCCGAGCCTGGCCGCGATCGTCGAGGGCTTCCCGTTCGAGGCCGACCGGGACGGGTGGCACCCGTACGTGCTGCTGTCCTCGGACCCGGCGTCGCTGGACGACATGTTCGCCGCCGCACAGTCTCTCGCGCTCGGAGACGAGGCGGTCGCCCTCGGCGACGGCGTCCTGTACTGGCATGTCGAGCGCGGCGAGACGCTGCAGAGCCCGTTCGGAAAGCTCAGCGCCAAGGCCAAGTACAAGTCGACGACGACCAACCGGAACCTGCGCACGCTGCGCAAGCTGTTGTGACGGTCGGCTGAGGTACTCGCCGAATGGTCTGGCTTGTCGGCGCCCTCGTCGCCCTGGTGCTGGCCGCCGCGATCCTCCGGCCGCACGGACTGCCCGAGGTGGCCGTCGCCGCGCCCGCCGCCGTGATCGTGGTGGCCGTCGGTGCGGTCACCCCGGCGCAGGCGCTGGAGGAGGTGCGCACGCTCGGTCCGACCGTGGCGTTCCTCGCCGCGATCCTCGTGCTTGCCCACCTCACGGACGCGAGCGGCGTGTTCACCTGGACCGCGTCGGTCCTGCGGCGCGGTTCCCGGGGTCGCCCGAAGCGGCTGCTGGGACTGGCATTCACCGCCTGCGCGGTCACCACCGCGGTGTTGAGCCTGGACGCCACGGTGGTGCTGCTGACGCCCGCGATCCTGGCGACCGCGACGAGGATGGGCATCTCGGCGCGCCCGGTGAACTATGCCGCGGCGCACCTGGCCAACTCGGCATCGACGCTGTTGCCGGTCTCGAACCTGACGAACCTGCTGGCCTTCTCGGCGACGGGCCTCGGGTTCCTCCACTTCGCCTCCCTGATGGCACTGCCGTGGTTCGTCGCGATCGCGGTGGAGTTCGCGGTGTTCCGGCTCTTCTTCGCGCGCGACCTCGCCGTGCCGCCGGAACCGGCCCCGACGCCTACGCGGATCGTGCCGCCGCCGCGCTGGGCCCTGACGGTCCTGGGTCTTACCCTGGCGGGCTTCGCGCTGTCCGGGCTCGTCGGGGTGGCCCCTGCGTGGATCGCGGTCGCCGGCGCGGTCCTGCTCGGCGTGCCAGCGCTGAAGGAGGGGCGCACCAGGCCGCGGTCGATGCTCGCCGCGGCCGATCCCTACTTTGCGGTGTTCGTCCTCGCGCTGGGGATCCTCGTCGCTCCCCTGACCGACGGGGCGGTCGGTGACTGGATCGGGGGCCTACTACCGCATTCGGAGTCGTTCACGGCCCTGCTCCTGACAGCGTCGGTTGCCGCGCTCGCCGCCAACCTGATCAACAACCTGCCCGCCACCCTCCTGATGATCGGCGCCCTCGGCCCTGGCGCACCGACCGGGCTGCTCTTGGCGATGCTGATCGGGGTGAACCTCGGGCCGAATCTGACCTACACCGGGTCCCTGGCAACGCTGCTGTGGCGCCGGGTGGCGACCCGCTGTGGGCAGCCGCCGACGCTGGGCACCTTCACCGCGCTCGGCGTGATCAGCACTCCACTGACCATCCTCGGCGCCGTCACCGCGCTGTGGCTGGCGCTCTGACACGGCAGGGCCTGCCAAGTCAGCCGACGGCGAACTCGGCGGCGTGGTCCTGCGCCCACGTGGTGAAGCTGCGAGGCCCGTGGCCGGTGAGGACCCGGACGTGGTCCGTGAGCTCGACGGGCGTGCCGTCGTTGGACCGCCACCACTTCAGGAGCGCATCGGCGTAGTCCGCGGGGACATGGTCGGCCATCTCGGCCTTCCAGGCGTCACCGGTGACGTGGTCAACGGCGATGGGCGTGCCGATGACACGGGCGAGGACCTCGATCTGGTCGGCGAACGTGACGGACTCGGCACCGGAGAGGGTGTACGCGCGACCCGCGAGGCCGGGATCGGTGAGCACGGCCAGCGCGGCCTCGGCGACGTCCGCCTCGTGGATCGGGTCGTTGTGGGCGCCGGGATACGGCAGGCTCACGGGACTGCCGGACCTGATGGGCCACGCCCAGGCCTGCGCGTTGCCTGCGAAGGCGCCGGGCCGGAGCAGCGTGGTGCGGATCGGCGACGCCAGCAGGGCGTTCTCGACCTCGAGGTGGGACCTGGCCATGATGTCGGTGGCGGCGTCCGGTGCGAGGACGGACGACGAGGACAGCAGCACGATGTGCTCGACGCCCGCCGTCGTGGCGGCGGCGATGAAGGCATCGATCTGCGCGGCCGCGGCATAGAGGAAAACCGAGGTCACCCCGTCCAGCGCGGCGGCGAAGTCGGCCGCGTCGGTGAGGTCGCAGCGGATCGTGGACGGGTCCTGCGGGTTGCTCGAGGCCGCGCGATACGGCAGCCCCCTGGCGTCGAGGAGGGCGATGAGGCGCTGGGCGACGGCGCCTCGGCTGCCGGTGACGAGGATGGTCATGGGGTTCCCTTCGCTGGAGTATTCTGTGTGCACTACGCAGATTCTGCGTGACGCAATCTCTGCGTGACGCAGATAAACTTATGCAGGGAGGTCCTACGGTGTCAACCCGTGCGGAGTTGTTGAAACAGATCGCCGTCGACAGCCAGCGGCACTACGCCGACTACACGCTGTTCAATCAGGCGATGGCGGATCACCTCGGCCTGCACCCCACCGACCTGCAGTGCATCGCGCTGCTCGACGTCGAGCCGGGGCCGGTGAGCACCGGCGAGATCGCCCGACTGACCGGGCTGACCTCGGGATCGGCGACCCGGTTGGTCGACCGCATGGCCAAGGCCGGACTCGTGGAACGCCACGCCGACCCGCAGGACCGCCGCAGGTCCCTGGTCACGCTGGCCCCCGAGGCCAGGGCGCGAATCGGTGCGGCGTGGGACGTGCCGGGGACGGCCTTCGGTGCGGTACTGGAGACCTACAGCGACGACGAGCTGGCGGTCATCTCGGACTACCTGAACCGTGCCGGGGCCGTCGGGCGGGCACAGGCGGAACGCCTCGCGGGACCGGACGCGTCCTGACACGATCCCCCGAAACACGAAGCGCCCCGCCTCCACATCGGGGAGACGGGGCGCTGCGCGTCGGGGACAGTCCCCTGGGGCCAGGTCAGACGGTCGCGGGGACCTTCTCCGCGGACGGCGGCAGTTCGGGGTCCTCCTCGGCGAACGGGTCGCCGTTGCGGGGCGCGTTGTAGAGCTCCTCGTCGAGGATCCCTCCCGCTTGGCGACGATGGTCGGGACCAGCGCCTGCCCGGTGACGTTGAGCGCGGTGCGACCCATGTCGACGATCGGCTCGACGGCCAGCAACAGGCCGACACCCGCGAGCGGGAGCCCCAGGGTGGACAGGGTCAGCGTGAGCATCACGGTGGCACCGGTGGTGCCCGCGGTGGCGGCCGAACCGATCACCGAGACCACGACGATCAGCAGGTAGTCCGTCAGGCTCAGGTCGATGCCGTAGAACTGGGCCACGAAGATCGCGGCGATGGCCGGGTAGATCGCGGCGCAGCCGTCCATCTTGGTGGTCGCGCCGAGCGGCACCGCGAACGACGCGTACTCGCGCGGCACTCCCAGGTTGCGCTCGGTGACCCGCTCGGTGAGCGGCAGGGTGCCGATCGAGGAGCGGGACACGAAGCCGAGCTGGGTGGCAGGCCACACGCCTGAGAAGAACTGCTTGACCGAGAGACCGTGCGCGCGAACGAGAATCGGGTACACGACGAAGAACACGATCGCCAGGCCGATGTAGACGGCCAACGTGAACACGCCCAGCTGACCGATCGCGTCCCACCCGTACGTGGCCACGGCCTTCGCGATCAGCGCGGCGGTGCCGATCGGGGCGAGGCGGATGATCCACCAGAGCACCTTCTGCACGATCGCGAGCAGCGAAGCGTTCAGTTCCAGGAACGGCTCCGCCTTCTTGCCCACCTTCAGCGCCGCGATCCCGACCGCGATCGCGATGACCAGCAGCTGCAGGACGTTGAAGCTCAGCGACGTGGTCGCGGCACCGGAGTCCGTGACCGTCGTCTTCGCGCCGAGGGCGAGGAAGTTCTGCGGCACCAGGCCGGTCAGGAACGCCCACCAGGAGCCGGAACCCTTCGGGACCCCGGCGTCGTCGGGATTGACGGACGTGTTCGCCCCGGGCTGGGTGATCAGCCCGACCGCGATGCCGATCAGCACCGCGATGAACGCGGTGATCGCGAACCACAGCAGCGTCTGGACGGCGAGACGGGCGGCGTTGGCCACCTGGCGGAGGTTGGCGATGGAGCTGACGATCGCCGTGAAGACCAGCGGGATCACCGCGACGGTCAGCAGCGCGACGTAGCTCGAACCGATGGTCGTGACGGTGCCGGTCAGCCAGTTGGGACTGCCGTCGTCGGCGAGGGGCATCGAGCGTGCCAGCAGTCCGATGAGGACGCCGGCGATCAGGCCGACGACGATCTGTGGGCCGAACGAGGTTGCCCAGCCGGGCAGGCGCCTGGTGCGGGCGAGGGTGGGGGCCGACATGTGACGGACCTTTCGTGATGGGTGCGCAGCAGCAGGCACGCTCGTGCGAGCGTGGGTGCGCGGGGAGTGCTGACGGACGCCGGGCCCGGGACAGACGTCGACCGGGTGGCGGGAATGGATGGGTCAGCGCATACAGACAGCGCTCGCCTGCAGACAGTTGTCGACATACCGTCGACTGGTCAGCAGCGAGTTCACCCGGATCATGTTACTCCCGCTAAGAAACGCGCTTCGCGCCGGTGAGCGATTTGTACCCCGACCGGGGTACAAATCACTCACGGGCGGCGCGGCCGCACTACAGGTGCGAGGTGTCGTTGACGAGGCGTACCGAGGCGCCGCCGTCGGGGTAGAACTCGGCGATGGACAGCGAGGCCAGGTCCAGGTGCAGCCGGTAGAGCAGCGACGGCCCGACGTCCAGCGCCATCTGCAGCAGGGTCTTGATGGGCGTGACGTGCGAGACCAGCAGCAGGTTCGCGCCGGGGAACTCGGCCATGAGATCGTCGCGCGCCCGCTCGATGCGCGCCCGCACCTCGTCGAAGCTCTCGCCGCCTGGCGGCCGGACGGAGGTGTCGGAGATCCACCGACGGTGCAGTTCGGGGTCGCGCGCGGACGCCTCCCCGAAGGTCAGCCCCTCCCAGTCACCGAAATCCGTCTCGATGAGTCCCTCGTGGACCCGGACCGGCAGCGACAGCTCGGCGGCCACCGCCTCGGCGGTCTGCCGCGCCCGCCCCAGCGGCGACGCCAGGACCGCGGTGATGCCGCCGCGTTCGCCGATCCGCTTGGCGGCCGCGCGGGCCTGCGACAGACCGAGTTCGGTCAGCTCCGGGTTGCCGCGGCCGGAGTAGCGGCGCTCGACCGACAGCGCGGTCTGCCCGTGCCGCAGCAGCAGCATCCTGGTCGGCTTGCCCAGCGCGCCTGTCCATCCCGGCGACACCGGGGCGGACTCCTGCTTCTCGGTTTTCACGGCGACCGTCGTCGGGGCCGGTGCCGTCAGGTTCGTCGGCTGCCCGTCCATGGCCTCGTTCGCGAGCCGGTCGGCGTGCGAGTTCTCGGCCCGCGGGATCCACGTGTAGTCCACCCGCTCGAAACCCGCGGCCAGCTCGCCCGCCTGCCGGGCGAGCGGCTTCATGTCCGGATGCTTGACCTGCCAGCGCCCGGACATCTGCTCGACGACCAGCTTCGAGTCCATCCGCACCGACACCGAGCGGGCGCCGAGCTCCGCGGCGGCGGTCAGCCCGGCGATCAGCCCGCGGTACTCGGCGACGTTGTTGGTCGCGATGCCGATGGACTCGCCGCGCTCGGCCAGTACCCGGTCGTGGTCGGAGTCGAAGACGACCGCGCCGTAGCCGGCCGGTCCCGGGTTCCCGCGCGAGCCGCCGTCGGCCTCGACGAAGACGTGGCCAGCGGAGCGGCCCCGGGTTCAGTCACAGACCGGATTCCTTGGTACGCACCATGATCGCGTTGCACTCGGGGCAGCGGATCAGCGTCTCGGGATCTGCCTTGGCGATGCGGGAGATCTCGCCGCGGTCGATCTCGATCCGGCACGCGCCGCACCGGCGGGCCTGCAGCAACGCGGCCCCGGCGCCACCTGCGGACCGCTGACGGTCGTAGATGGCCAGCAGGTCGGCCGGGAACTCCGGCTCGAGCGCGGCCCGATCGCTCACGCACCGCTGCTCGGCCGCGTCGAGGTCGGCGGCGGCGTCGTCGCGGCGACGGCTGGCGTCGATGAGGGCGTCGTCGATCTGGCTCAGCTGCGCGCCCGCGTGCTCGTAGTCGGACTGCGAGGCCTCGCGGCGCTCCATCACCTCGAGCAGTTCGTCCTCGAGGATGGACTGCCTGCGCTCGAGGCTGCCGAGCTCGTGCTCCAGCTCGGTGAGCTGCTTGGCCCCGACGGTGCCGCTCTGCAGCAGCTTCCGGTCGCGCTCCTCGCGCTGGCGGACGGCGTCCACCTCGCCCTCGAGCTTCTTGATGTCCCGGTCCAGGTCGTCGAGGACGATCTCCACCGCGACCGCGGCGTCCTTGCGCGCCACACGGTCGGACTCGAGGCGCTGCACCTCTTTCTGCTCGGGCAGCGTCCGGCGGCGGTGCGCGATCCTCGACAGCTCGGTATCCACCGCCGCGAGGTCGAGCAGCTTGGCCTGAATCCGGGGTTCGACGTTCACGCGGGCGGGCTCCTGCTTGTGCTGAGTGGGGATATTGGCCCCGCTACCGTACCGCTCTGCGGGGCACTGCCAGTACCGCTGCGCAGCGGTCACCGCGCCCGCCCGACGAATACCTCGATTCCGTCGAGGACGCACCGCAGTCCGAGTTCGAGCCCGACCCGGTCCCCGGCTCGAATCCGCCGCCGTCGATGGACTCGATCAGCGCGGGATAGTCGTCCCGGCGCCGATCGATGATCGCGGAGACCGAGCCGAGCCACTCGCCGCGCCACCGCTCGGACAATCCGTCCGGCATCGCCGCCTGACCGGCGACGCCTCGCACGTGTCCGAGGAGCAGCAGGAACAGCTGGTGGACATCGCGATGCTCGAGCCCGGTCTCCGCGAATGCCCGCAGCGCGGAGTCCATCCAGCCGAGCTGATTCGGGCCCATCACCCCATCACCGCCGGTCGACGCGAGCAACCACGGACGCCGCACGAACAGGCGGTGGAGCTCGCGCGCCCAGGCCTCGAGCCGCGGTCGCCACCCGCCCTCGACGCCGCTCAGATCGGGCGGGGCGCCGATCGCCTCGTCCAGCATCAGCGTGAGCAGCGTCGCCTTGTCGGGGACGTAGCGGTACAGCGAGGTGGTGGTGAACCCGAACTCGGCTGCCACTCGCTGCAGCGACACCGCCTCGAGTCCACTCTCGTCGGCGATCCCGACGGCGGCCACGACCACCTCGCGGACGCTCAGGCTCGGGCGTCGCCCCCGGCGCGCGGGTTCCTCGTCTCGCCACAACAGCTCGAATGCCGACGTCATCTGCTCTCCTCCGTGGCCGCAACGGTCCGCGATTGACCGCGAACCGAAACTGTGTATAACCTACACTCAATCGTGAATGGCATTCACAGTGAATGCGATTCACAACAACTATAGGGAGGCACCCATGATCGAGTCGACAACGGCACGCCGCGGCAACGTCCTCATCTCCGGGGCCAGCCTGGCCGGCCCCGCGCTGGCGTTCTGGCTGCACCGGTTCGGTTTCACCGCCACCGTCGTCGAGCGCGCGCCGCGACTGCGCGAGGGCGGCCAGGCGGTCGACTTCCGTGGTGCGGCGCATCTGCAGATGCTCACCCGGATGGGCCTCCTCGACGAGATCCGTGAGCTCCGGACGCCGGAGGGCCGACTGAACGTCATCGACGCCGACGGCCGGACGCTGGCCAGCCTGCCGCCCGAGTTCACCGGGGGCGACGTCGAGATCCAGCGCGGCGACCTCGCCCAGCTCCTGTTCGACAAGACCGAGGCGTACACCGAGTACGTCTTCGGCGACTCGATCACCGGACTCACCGACACCGAGGAGGGCGTGCACGTCACCTTCGAGCGCGGCGCCCCGCGCACCTTCGACCTGGTGATCGGCGCCGACGGCCTGCACTCCAACGTCCGGAAGCTGACCTTCGGGGACGAGTCCCGGTTCCTCGCCCAGTCCGGCTACTACGTCGCGATCTTCAACGCGCCCAACAGCATCGGACTCGGCGACGACAGCGTCCTCTACAACGAGCCGGGCGTCGGTGTGATGGCGTACGGCACCAGGGGCGGCGACGAGTGCGAGGTCATGTGCCTGTTCGAGTCGGCACCGATCGACTACGACCACCGCGACGTCGACCAGCAGAAGCGGATCCTCACCGACGTCATGGCTGGCGTCGGCTGGCAGATGCAGACCCTGATGCGCGAGCTCGAGTCCGCGACGAGCTTCTACTTCGACTCGATCAGCGTCGTCGAGATGGACCGCTACAGCCAGGGCCGGATCGCCCTGATCGGGGACGCAGGCTACGGCGCCACCTGCGGCGGGATGGGCGCGGGCATGTCCCTGATCAGCGCCTACGTGCTGGCCGCCGAGCTGGCGGCAGCCGATGGCGACCACCGCGTCGCGTTCGCTCGGTACGAGGAGCAGATCCGCGGCTACGCGACCGCCTGCCAGAAGGTCGCCAAGGGTGCCGGTCCCACCCTGGCGCCGCCGACCGTGAAGAAGCTCGGCCAGCGCAACCGGATGTTCAAGGTGCTGACCTTCGGCCCGATGAGCAGGCTGCTGGCCTGGATGTCCACCAGGGCCGCCAACGCCATCGACGTCAGCCGCTACGAGAGCGTGCCCGAGCGGGTGCCTGCGACGAGCTAGCCGCAGGCACTGCGACCGCTAGCAGCCGCCAAGCGTCCACGGGTCGGTGCGGACCGCGGACACTGCGCTGGCCCACCCGGGGGTCCCGGCGAACCGGGCCTCGAGCACTCCCCTGGCCTGGTCGCACCAGGGGAACTCGCTGGCCCAGTGCGCGACATCGACCAGTGCCGGGCCGCCCGCGCGCAGGTGCTCGTCCGCGGGGTGATGACGCAGGTCGGCCGTCACGTAGGCGTCCACCCCTCGGGCCGCGGCGACACCGAGCAGCGAGTCGCCGGATCCGCCGCACACCGCCACCGTCCGCACCGGCGCCTCGGGGTCCCCCGCCGCGCGCACCCCCAGGTGGTCTCGGGCAGCGCCGCCCGCACCCGGGCGGTGAACTGGCGCAACGTCTCCGGCTCCGCGAGCTCACCGATCCGGCCGATGCCGCGCGGCGACCCGGTGTCGGCCAGCTCGAGGACGTCGAAGGCCGGCTCCTCATAGGGGTGGGCGCCGCGCAGCGCGCCGAGAACCCGGCGTCGCAGCGACCGCCTGGCCACCACCTCCACGCGGTCCTCGACCACCCGCTCCAGACGGCCGACCTCGCCGAGCGCCGGGTTCGCGTCCGCGCCCGGCAGGAACTGTCCGGTGCCGGTGACGGTCCAGCTGCAGTCGCGGTAGTCGCCGACCTCGCCCGCCCCGGCGTCGAACAGCGCCATGCGCACGGCGTCGGTGTCCGTCGTGGGGACCATCACCACCCACTTGTCGAGTGGCTCGGACGGCGCCGCGTCCAGCGGGCCGGTCACCGTCAGCCCCAGTGCCCGCGCCAGCGCGTCGGACACCCCGGGATCGGCGGAATCGGCGTTGGTGTGCGCGGTGTACAGCGCGCAGCCGGACCGGATCAGCCGGTGCACAAGCGCGCCCTTCGGGGTGTGCGCGCCGACGGTGTCCACCCCGCGCAGCAGCAGCGGATGGTGCACGAGCAGCAGCTGCGCACCCCAGGCCAGCGCCTCCTCGACCACCGACTCGGTGGCGTCGACCGCGATCAGCACCCGGCTGACGTCGTCGGCGGGGTCGCCGCACACCAGGCCGACGGAGTCCCAGCTCTCGGCAAGCGCGGGCGGATAGGCCCGCTCCAGCGCCTCGATCACCTCGGCCAGCCGAACAGCCATCACAGCACCTCTCTCATCGCGTCGACCAACACCCTCGCCTGGGCGGACTCCCGGACCGCGACCCGCAGGTGGTCGGGGCCGAGGCCGGGGAACGTGTCGCACCGGCGGACCGCGATCCCCTTGTCCCGCAGCCGCGCCCGCACCGCCTCGCCGTCCGGGACCCGCAGCAGCAGGAACGGCCCCCGCGCAGGCACATGCACGGCGACGCCCGCCTCGGTAAGGATCGCCACCATCTCCGCGCGCTCGGCCTCGATCACGTCGGCCTCGCGGCGCGCCCACGCGACGGCGTCCGGCTCACTACACGCCCGGATCGCCTCCACCTGCAGGCTGCCGAGCGGCCAGTGCGCGCGGCCGATCTGCAGGCGGGCCAGCAACTCCGGCGGTCCGAGCACGTACCCGCACCGCAGCCCCGCCAGCGCGAACGTCTTGGTCAGGCTGCGCAAGACCAGCACGTCGGGCAGGGACATGCCTGCCAGCGACTCCGGCTCGCCGGGCACGGCGTCCGCGAACGCCTCGTCGACGACCACGATCCGGCCGGGCCTGCGCAGCGCCAGGATGTCCGCGGCGGGGTGCAGCACCGATGTCGGGTTGGTCGGGTTGCCGATCACCACCAGGTCCGCGCCCTCGGGGACGGCGGCCGGCTCGAGCCGGTACGGCTCGTCCAGCATCACCGTCTCGACCGGGACGCCCGCCTCCCGCAGCGCCCACTCGGGCTCGGTGAACGAGGGGTGGATCAGCGCCGCCAGCGCTGGCGCGAGCCGAGGCAGCATGGCGAACCCCTCGGCGCCGCCCGAGAGCAGCAGCACCTCGTCGCGGCGGCGGCCGTGCCGTGCGGCGACCTGGTCCCGCGCGGCCTCCTCCGCCGCGACGTCCGGGTATCGACCCAGCGTTCCCAGCGCGTCGACCAGTCGTTGCCGCAGCCAGTCGGGCGGCCCGTCGCCGCGCACGTTGACGGCGAAGTCGAGCAGTCCGGGTTCGGCGTCGATGTCGCCGTGATGCCGCAGGTCGGTCCACTGCGGGGAGCGGGTGTCCACGAAGGGAGTTTATGGCGGTCGCATCGCCGTGCCGGACAACGGGCAGGATGGAGGCGTGAGCCCCAGCGTGACACTCTTCGACCTCGACGGCACCCTCACCGATTCGGCGCCCGGCATCGTGGCCGGCTTCCGGCACGCGCTGGCCGCGGTCGGTGCCCCCGAACCCGACGGCGAGGTGCTCGACCGGATCGTCGGGCCGCCGATGGTGGACACCCTGCGCTCGCTCGGGCTCGACGAGGCGACCACCCAGCGCGCGCTGGCCAGCTACTTCGAACGCTACGACGAGATCGGCTGGGCGGAGAACGCGGTGTTCGACGGCATCGGCGACCTGCTCACCGCCGCCGCGGGGCGCGGGTCCCGGCTGGCGGTCGCGACGTCCAAGTCGGAACGATTCGCGCGCCGGATCCTCGAACACTTCGCGCTCGCCGGGCACTTCGAGGTGATCGCCGGGGCCTCCGACGACGGCACCGCGCGGCGCGCGAAGGTCGACGTGATCGAGCACGCGCTGCGGGGGCTCGGCATCGAACCGATCGACGCGGGGCGCGGAGGCACGCCCGACGTGGTGATGGTCGGCGACCGCGAACACGACGTACACGGCGCCGCGCACTGGGGCATCCCGACGGTGTTCGTCGGATGGGGGTACGGCTCCGCCGCGGAGGCCGAGGGCGCCCGCTGGTCGGTGGACACCGTCGACGAGCTCGGGAGGGTCCTCGATGGCGCACGCTGACGCGCCCCTGCACATCACCTTCGTCTGCACCGGCAACATCTGCCGGTCCCCGATGGCCGAGAAGATCCTGCTCGGGCACCTGCGCGAAGCGGGCCTCGACACGCGGGTCCGGGTGTCGAGCGCGGGCACAGGCGACTGGCACGTCGGGCACGAGGCCGACCACCGCACCAACGCGGTGCTACGCGGGCACGGCTACCCCACCGGGCATCGGGCCGCGCAGGTCGACCGCGACCACCTCGACGCCGACCTGGTCGTCGCGCTCGACACCGGACACGACCGCGCGCTGGCGCATCTCGGGGTGCCCGCGGAGCGGCGGCGGCTGCTGCGCAGCTTCGACCCGGACGCGGACGGCGACTCGGTGCCGGACCCGTACTACGGCGACCGCGCCGACTTCGAGCTCGTGCGCGAGCAGATCGAGGCCGCCGTGCCCGGACTGCTGCAGTGGGTGCGCGAGCAGCGCTGAATCGGACACCGGCCGACCGGGCGGATCGGCGCGGCAAGTACCGTGGAACCGTGCGAAGGCTGAAGTTTCTGCTGCGTCCGGGCTGGTTGGCGCTGGCCGCCGTCGTCGCCGGGTTCGCCTTCATGTGCTTCACCGTGCTCGCCCCGTGGCAGCTCGGCAAGAACACCGACACCGAGCACCGCAACAAGCTCATCGAGGAGTCGAGCAACGCCGAGCCGGTGCCCGTCGAGTCGATCCTGCCCGAGTCCGGACCACTGGACCGGGACGACGAGTGGCGCCAGGTGACCGTGACCGGCAGCTACCTGCCCGGCAGCGACGTCCTGATCCGGCTGCGCTCGATCGAGGATTCGCCCGCCTACGAGGTGATCACCCCGATGCGGTTGACCGACGGCCGGATCGTCCTGGTCAACCGCGGGTACGCCCGCCCGGAGCAGGGCGCCGTGCCGCCTTCGTTCGCGCCCGCCCCCACCGACCCGGTGACGGTGACCGCGCGGGCTCGCGTCTCCGAGGGCACCGTGCCGGGCAAGGACCCGATCCGGGAGAACGGCTACGAGCAGGTCTACTTCATCGACGCCGGCCAGATCGGTTCGGTGCTCGGCCTCGAGCCGGTGGACGCCTACTTCCAGCTCGTCCCCGACCAGCCGGGCGGCCTGAACCCGATCCCGCTGCCGCAGCTCGATGCCGGCCCGTACCTGTCGTACGGGCTCCAGTGGCTGGCGTTCGGGATCATGGCCCCGCTCGGGCTGATCTACTTCGCGCGCGCCGAGATCCGCGAACGCCGCCGCTCCCGCGCGCCGGAACCGGCGGCCCCCACCGCCCCAGCGGCGCCTGCCACCGAACCCGACGCGGCCACCGACGACATCACGCTGCCGCGGCGCCGATTCAGCCGCTCACCGCAGCCGGAGCCCGCGGCGATGACCGCGACGGAGGCGAAGCTCGCCGATCGCTACGGCAAGCGCCGCTGACCCGAGCGCGGCACCGATCTGCACCGCGGACGAGAGCCGTACCACCCTCCGCAGGTCCGCGGTCGCGGGCGGCGGACCGTCGCCGAGCGTGGGCCGCTCCTCGATGCCGTGTGGATACTCCGTCCGGCCGCCCAGCCGGACCCCGAGCGCGCCCGCCATCGACGCTTCGGCGACACCGGCGTTGGGGCTGGGGTGCGCCGCCGCGTCCCGACGCCACGCCGCGGCCGCGGCGGCAGGTGATCCCCCGACGACCGGCGCGGTGAGCACGGCCAGCAGGCCGGTCGCGCGGGCGGGCGCGAGATTCACCAGGTCGTCGAGCCGGGCCGCCGCCCAGCCGAAGCGCAGGTACCGCTCCGAGCGGTAGCCGATCATCGCGTCGAGGGTGTTGACGGCCCGGTAGCCGAGCGCGCCGGGGGCGCCTGCGACGGCCGCCCAGAACAGCGGCCCGACGGTGGCGTCGGAGGTGTTCTCGGCGACCGATTCGACGGTCGCCCTGGTCAGGCCCTCGGCGTCGAGGGAGTCCGGATCGCGCCCGCACAGCGACGGGATGAGCCCGCGGGCCGCGGCGAGGTCGCCGCCCTCGACACGCGCGGCCATGTCGGAGCCGACGCGGGCAAGGGAGGTGCCTCCGAGCGCGGTCCAGGTCGCTGCCGCGGTGATCGCGGTCTCCCCCGCCCAGCCCAGCCCGCGCCCGAACCGCGCCCCGACCAGGGTCACGCCCGTGACCGCGCCGACCAGGACGGCGGTGTGCACGGCGCCCGCCGCGCGCCGATCGGAGTACGTGCGCCGTTCGAGGAGCGCCGCGGCCTGGCCGAACCCGGCCACCGGGTGCCACCGCACGGGGTCGGCCAGGGCCCGATCCGCCGCGTACCCGAGCAGGATCCCGGCCGCCCTCGCCGTCGCGCGGCCGTTGATGTTCACGCCGGTATTTCTATCAACCGCACCGGCCGCCGATTACCGTCGACCCATGACCGGTGACGTCGACGAGTACGCAGCGGGCCTCGACGACGCCGCGGTGGAGTTGCTGTACCTGTTCCGGGAACGGGTGCTCGCGCTCGGTGACGTCGACGAGCGAGTGCACCCGAGCGAGGTCGCCTGGGCACGCGCCCGGGTGTTCGCCACGGCATTCATCGTCTCGTCGAGGCTGGAGGTGGCGATTGACCTGTTGCGACGCGTCGAGCATCCGCGGCTTCGCGAGTCGTTCGCGACGACCAAGAAGGTCTGGACCCATCGCATGTCCTTCACCGCCGCCGACCAGATCGACGACGTGATCGGCGAGTTGCTCGCAGAGGCCTTCGAGACGGTGGGTCCCGGCACCCGCTGACATGTGGCGTCGTCGGGGTGATCTCCGGGTCGGGTCATACCTGGGCATGACCCGACGGCATCGAGAATCGGGCCGCGGTCCGATGCCCTGGACCCCGCTCGTCGACGACCGTGGAGGCATGAGCCTCCCGACCCCGCCACCCGTCCTGTCCGTGCACGCACTCGGCAAGTCCTTCGGGCCGACCCCCGTGCTCCGCGACGTCAGCCTGGAGATCCAGGCCGGCACCGCGACCGCGATCATGGGCCCGTCGGGGTCGGGCAAGTCGACGCTCCTGCACTGCATGTCGGGGATCGTCAAGCCGGACTCGGGCGCGGTGTTGCTCGCCGGGCAGCACATCCAGAACCTCGGCGAGAACGACCGCAGCCGCCTCCGGCGCGAGGCCTTCGGCTTCGTCTTCCAGTCCGGTCAACTTCTCCCGGAACTTCCCGCGATCGAGAACGTCGCGCTGCCGCTGATCCTGGGCGGCGCCTCCATCCGCGACGCCAAGGCCACCGCGAACGCCTTCTTCGCGCCGCTCGGGCTGGACGGTCTGCAGGACCGTCGGCCGGGCCAGATGTCCGGCGGACAGTCGCAGCGGGTGGCGATCGCCCGGGCCCTGGCGACCAAACCCTCGGTGCTGTTCGCGGACGAGCCGACCGGCGCGCTTGACGCGCAGACCAGCTGGGAGGTGATGCGCCTGCTGCGGGAGTCGGCACAGCAGATCGGATCCGCCCTCGTGGTCGTCACCCACGACCTCGAGGTGGCCCGCTGGTGCGATCGCACGCTGGTGATGCAGGCCGGTTCCCTCACCGCGCAGCAGGTGGCGGCATGAGCGCCATTGCCCGCGTCGCCCTGCTGACGGTGCGGGGCGAGGGCCGAAAGGCGATCAGCACCTACGCCCTTCCTGTCACCGCCTTCGCCGCCTCCACCGCGCTGCTGCTCACAGTCCTCGGCGGGTACGGCGCCTTCGACGGCCGCGCAGGCGAGCAGGAGGCGCAGATGTACCTCGCCCTCGCGGGCGTGGCCTCGGTCCTCATGGTCGTGCCCGCCGTGACCCTCGGCCTCGCCGCGGCACGCCTCGGCGCGCGGCGCCGGGACGAACGGCTCGCTGCGCTGCGGCTGATCGGGGCGACCCCGCGCCAGATCGTGGCCCTGTGCTCTGCCGAATCCGGTGCGCAGGGTCTGGTCGGTGCGCTGATCGGCGTGGTCGGCTACCTCGCCGCGATGCCGCTGGTCGCGCAGCTGCGGTTCCAGGGCCGCACCTTCGACCTCGCCGAGCTCTGGGTCGGCGCCCTGCCGTTGCTCGGGGTCGTGCTCGGGATGACGGCGCTGGCCGCGCTCACCTCGATGCTCGGCATGCGACAGGTGTTCGTCAGCCCGCTTGGCGTCGCACAGGGCAATCCCAGGCCCGCTCCCAAGGCGCTCATCGCGGCGCTCGCCGCCGCGGTGTTGTTCGGCTGGACCGCCGTCGGCGGCGGCGCGCCCGGTGTCGCCGCGATCCTGGTCGGGCTCGCGGTCTGCTTCGGTGTCGTCGCCCTGATCGGCCCGTTCGTGATCTCCCTGCTGGGCCGCATCATGCTCGCCCGCTCGAGGGACGCCGCCTCGCTGATCGCCGCGCGCCGGGTGCTCGACAACCCGAAGTCCGTGTGGCGCACCGTCAGCGGCGTCACGATGGCCAGTTTCGTGGCGGCAGGCACCTCGCTGCTCGCCGCGATCGGCAACGGCGAGGGCCAGGAGCTCCAGCCGGGTCAGGAGTTCCTCTTCGCGGACCTGCGGACCGGCGTGCTGTTCACCCTCGGCGCGACTTTCGCGCTCGCCGCGATCTCCTCGGCGCTCACCCAGGTGTCCACGATCCTGGACAATCGGCAGCTCTACCGCAGCCTCGCGCTGGCGGGCACGCCGCCCGAAGTGATGGACCGGGCCCGCATGCGGCAGGTCCGCACCCCGGTGGTGGTGATGGCGCTGGCGGGCGCGGGCGGCGCCCTGCTGTTCCTGTTCCCGCTCACCGGCGCCGCGATCGTGACCAGCCCGATGGCGCTGCTGCAGTTGGGAGTCACGCTGGCCGCGGGCATCGCCCTTGTGCTGGCCAGTGCGCTCCTGGCTCGACCGGTGATGCGCCGGGTGCTCGCCGATTAGGCTCGGACCGATGAACGCCCCAGCGCCCCGGCGGAAGTGGATCCTCGCCCTGAGCGCGGGGGCCGTCCTCGCTGTGGGGGTGGCGCTGGCGGCGACGGACCGGTGGACGGCCACCGAGCCCGCCGCGCCACTCGACCCGCGCGCGATGACGGTCGAGTACGTGTACGACGGCGACACGGTACGGGTGCGTGACGGCGACGGGGCGCTGACGGTCCGGGTGCTGGGCATCGACACCCCCGAGACGGTGAAGACCGGATACACCGTCGGGTGCTGGGGACCCGAGTCCAGCGCCTACGCCCGCGCCACGCTCGACGGCGCGGCGGTGCAGGTCTCGATCGATCCCCGTGCGGACGCCGTCGACGACTACGGCCGCACCCTCGCCCACCTGACTCTGCCCGACGGTTCCGACTACGGGACCGCCGCCGTCCGGGCCGGGATGGCCAAGGCATATGCCTACGGCCGCAGCACCGGTCGGCCGACCGAGGACATCGCGCGGGCCGAGAGCGAGGCACGAGCCGCGGGCGCGGGACTGTGGGGGCCGCCGTGCGAAGGGCGCACGGATTCGGTCCAGCTGGAAGGTAATTGACCGGTCAGCCGCTGCGCCGGATCCGGGCGAGGGCGCCCGCGGCGATGACGAGCCACAGCAGTCCGAGCGCGATGGTCCAGCCGACGCTCTCCAGCCGGGCCGCCGCCAGCCCGAGGCCGAAGGCCAGCACCGCGAGCCCGACCAGCGTCAGCACCGCACCCGTCTTCATCGGTCAAGCGTACGTCGGCGAACCGTCACTGGCCGGGGGAATGTCGATGCGGCGCGGCCCGTCTGATACTCATTGCGGGCACACATCCCAAAAGGAGTATCACCACCCATGACGAACCCCGGCGGACCCCCTCCCGGCTGGTATCCCGATCCCGAGCCGAGCGGAGCCACGGAATTCCAGCGGTACTGGAACGGCGACGAATGGACGTTGACCACGCGCCCCGTGCCGCCGGATTCGACCGCCACCACCCTCATCCCGGTCATCCCCGCCGAGCCGGAGCCCGAACCGGAGCCGGAGCCCGCGGCGAAAAAGAAGTCGAAGACCGTCCCGCTCCTTGCGGCCGGTGCCGTCGCTGTGGCGGTACTCGCCGTCACCGCCGGGGTCATGGGCTCGGCGACGAGCGAACCCGCCTCCTCCCCCACCATCTCGAGGACCGTGCCCACGACGGCACGCCCGTCCACGCCCGCAATCACGCCCGCCCGATCTTCGGCGGTGCCCGCGCCTGTGAAGCCGGCGCCGCTGGTCGAGGTGCCGAAGCCGACGACCTATGTCGCGCCTGCCCCCGTCACCACCCGTCCGCCCGGCGCCGCACCCGCGCCCGCCTACGTTCCGGATACCTCGGAACGGAAGCCCGCTCCGACGCCGGTGATCACGAAGCCACAGCCGCTCGTCGAGGCACCTTCTCCGTCGGGCAAGTTCTCATCGTGCGAGGACGCGATCGCGGCCGGAGCGGCCCCGATGTACAAGGGCGACCCCGGCTACAGCCCGAAACTGGATCGGGACAAGGACGGCATCGCCTGCGACAAGTAGCGCCCGATCCGTGGGGCGGCGCGAGTGCGCGCCGCCCCCGGGTGTCGACCACTGCCGGGCGTGCGAATCGCGAAGCCCGCGTGCGGGTATCCGCGATCAGGCGGGCAGGTCCCGCACCCGCCGCGCCGGATTCCCGGCGTACAGGCCGTTCGGCTCGCAGTCCTTGGTCACCACCGCGCCCGCGCCGATCATGCAGCCGGGCCCGATCGTGACGCCGGGCAGGACGGTCGCCCGCGCACCGATCCAGCAGCCGTCCCCGACGACGATCGGCAGGTCGTAGACGCGACCCCCGCGCCCGTCGGCTGGGCCCATCTCGTGGGTGCTGGTGATGAACGCGACCTGGTGCCCCACCGCGACCTGCCTGCCGAGCGTGATCGGCGCGGTGCCGTCGAAGAACACGCCCCGGTTCACGAAGGTGCCCACGCCCATCCGGATGTCCTTGCCGCCGAAGTGGCATCCCGCGTAGATCCCGGCTCCCCACACCTTTGCGCCACCGGCGAGCAGCAGCACGATGCGCAGCCACACGGGGACGAGCCGCCAGGACTGGATGATGTTGATCAGACGCACACCGTGACCCTAGTCCGCGCGACAAACACGGCATTTCGAACCGCGGCTACAGAATTTGGGAGTGTCCGGGGCACAGAAGTGGGTTCAACCCGACCACGTGGTGGCAGGATTCACGAGTCAGATCCGTCGGGAATGGAGATGCGCTGTGGCCGCAATGAAAGTGAAGACCGCAAGGAAGAGACTGAAGAAGTTGATCCGGAGGGCCAACGATGAGTCCGCCGCGATCGAGATCGGTGGCAAGCACGGCAGCGCGGTGCTGATCTCACGGTCGCACTACGAAGCCCTCCGCGAGACCTCGTACCTGCTGCGGTCGCCGGATCTGCTCGAGAGCCTGCGCCGCGCGGGTGCTCGCGAGAGGCTCCTCGACGACCTCTACGGCACGTCCACCGAGCGGGCCGACCAGATCGCGTGACCGACCGGCGAAGTCGTCACACCTCGGGTGCACCCACGGCAAGCCGCATCGCCGCATAGGCACCCTCCGCCTCGGTGTCCGGGGGACGACCAACAACGCCAGCCGTGACCCGTCGGTCCCGAACAGGTACATGACGTTCTGCGGCTGACCGTCCACTGGGCCGCAGACGAGCACTCCATCGTGTCGATCGAGGCCGCGTTGCGTGACACTGCGCGGATTCCAAGCGAAGGCAACCCGGGCCGTGCGACCGAGATGTGGTGCGACAGCGCTGATCACGTCGTGCAATTCCTGCGTCAGGTTTGTGGTCCATGGCCACCACGCACCGTCGACCAGGCCGGACGGCGCGCCTCGAGCCCGAAGGAGGACGCGCGATGTGCGGGTCGCAGGCTCGAAGGGCTGGAGGCCATCGGTCGCGTGCAGTCGCGAGCCCATGTCGAAGTGATTCCCGACACTTCGGGCCCCGTCGCGCATCATGGCCGACGCACCTTCCCTGCCCCGCCTTCCGAATCCCAGCGATGCTGGGCGGCAAGATGCGACGCTTCGCGTACCCCGACCATCAAGAGGTCGTCCGCCGTTGTCGCACTGTTCGGCTTGGCGGCGGTCATCATGGTCGCGTGCGCGTAGTCGGGTTCGGTGTAGGGCGGAACCACCAGCAGGGCCATCCTCTTCCTGTTCGCACCGACCACGTACAGGGTGTTAACCGGCTGAAATGGGTAGCCGTCCAATCGAACTTCGTTTCCTCCGCTGCGGATCCGTGCAGGCGCCGTCGCCCACCCGTTGACGTTGTAGACCACTCTGTCGATCCGACCCAGGCGGATGCCGAGCACCGCCAGTAGTCCTGGGACCTCGGCGGCCAGGTCGGGTGACCTGGGCCACCACGCGCCGTCGACGAACCCCCTGGCCGCACGCCGTGGCTTCAACCGCAGCCGCAGCGTTGGCCTCCGCCGCGCAAGGGGTTGACGGACATCGCGATGGTCCAGGGACGGGCTCGTGTGATTCAGCGTCACGACTGACGCTCCTGCCTTGGCCGCGAACCGGCCAGGTTCATTCCAATCGGAGACGACGCGATCGAAAGAATGCCGCGTTCGAGGTGCATCCGATACACCCGACTCTACGCCCGCAGTCGCCTCGACCCCTCAGAGCGGCACCGGCAGAAGCTCACAATTGACAACCTGGACATTTCGGTAGCCTTTAGGTGTGTTCACGAGATACGCGCGGCCCGCGGATGAGGGCAACATCGAAGGCGAGCAGCGTGTGGCGCTCACAGGTCCCGCGGACCGGAGCTTCGATCGCGGGTTGACCGTCACGGACGGGCAGTAACTCGGGCGCGCGCTCGAGCAGTCCAGGGCACCATGAACAAACGACTCGGCGACAGCCGGAACACTCCGATTCCCGAGCCCAGCCTCGGTACAGTGCCGCGACATCGCGGCGGCCGTGGCCGGCGCTGCCGCGTGATACCCCGCGGCCGGACAACCTGGCGCCGTACGGTCCACCTCCCCAACCGAGTTGGAAGTACCAACGAGCGAAGCCGCAGGCCCCGGTCTGGCCGCCGCCTCCGCTGCCTCCCACTCCTACGCCTCCGCTCCCCCGACACCGAGCCTCCCCGACGGCACGGCACCCCCGTCCAGGAAGCCCGCCTGGCGCCGGTGGACGAAGTGGATGGTGATCGGATTCGTCGTATGGCTCGTGGTGACGCCCGCGATCTACCGCGTGTGGACGCCGCCCCGCACGATGTTCATGCTGACGGACCCCGCGGACGGCAACACGGTCTTTCAGGAAGTCTCACTCGACCACATCAGCAGGCACTACATCGCTGCCACGCTCGCCCACGAGGACGCCCAACTCGGCACGCGCATGGGACCGTTCCACCTGGGCGACTTCATCGATCGGACACAGACGTATATCGAGACCGGTGACGATCTCTCCGGCTCGACCATCCCCCAGCAGCTCGTGAAGAACATGTTCCTCATCCGAGGCGAATGGGTCGGAACCAGAGTCTTCCGCAAGGGTGTGGAAGCCGTGCTGTCCTGGCCCTTCAACCTCATGGGCGACCAGCGGCAGCTCGAGCTGTACCTGAACTACGCCCAGTTCGGGCCGAACCTGTACGGCGTCTGCTCCGCCAGCTGGTATTACTTCAACCGTCCGCCATGGGACAGCAACCCCTGGGACGCAGCAACATTGGCCGGCCTCCTGCCGCTCGGCGAGGACGCCCGACGGGCGCCGGGTGGAGGCGTCGACGTCGAGAGCGACGGGACATGGCTGGTGGCCAGCACCGTCGCCAATGCCAGGAACAAGGTGCCGCAACGGATCAGCGAGATGGGCGGCTGGGAGGGAGCGGTCGCGACGGTGGGCATCACCGACTCGGCAGGCGACCACCCGCCGCTCGGCGCCCCGAAGAGCTGTTCCGTCATGCCCCAGGCCGTGGCCGATCGGCTCGCGGCCGAGGGCGCCTGGTGGAGTCCGCAGTACGGCGACTAGCCGCCCTGACCACACACGTCAGCCGCGGACGGTGACCGTCACGTTGCCGACCTTGTGGCCCCGGTCCACATATCGGTGTGCATCGACGATCCGATTCATCGGGAAGTTGCGGTCGACGACGATGCGCAGTCCGTCGGACTCGATCAGGTCCTTCACGAAGGCAAGTGCCGCCTTCTTCTCGACGGACATCCCTGGCCGAACGGTTCGTCCGCCGCGTAGCGCAGTCCATGCGCCGAGTGGCCAGTTGATCAGGCCGGTGGTGGGTAGGTAACAGCCGTGCTGCGTGAGCGCCCGTCGGCATCGTGCGAACGAGGTCGCGGTGATGGTGTCGAAGATGACGTCGTAGGTGTCGTGGTGGGAGCCGAAGTCCTCCCTGTGGTAGTCGACGACGTGGTCGGCGCCCAGGCTGGTGACCAGGTCGGCGTTGCGGGAGCTGCACACCGCGGTGACTTCGGCGCCGAGGTGCTTGGCCAGTTGCACCGCGTAGGTCCCGATGCTGCCGGAGGCGCCGTTGACCAATACGTGCTGGCCGCTACGGACGTGTGCCCTGTCGCGCAGGAAGTACAGCGCGGTCGACGGCCCGTCGACAGCGGCGGCCGCCTGCTCGAAGCCGATGCCTGCGGGCTGATGTTCGAGCGACCCGGCTTCCGGCAGGCAGACGTATTCGGCGCAGGCGCCGAGACGGAAGCCGGTGAATCCGAAGACCTTGTCACCCGGCGCGAACCGCCGCACGCCCGTGCCCGTCGCTTCGATCACGCCGGCGAATTCGAGCCCAAGAGTCCTCCGATTCTTCCGCGGCCGCCTGACGCCGAGGATGAGGCGTCCCCAGCGGGGGCTCCCCTGCGCATGAGAGTCTCGGCCCTGGTCACCGTTGTCGCGTGCACTCGCACGAGCACCTCGCCCTGCCGCGGAGTCGGCCGGTCGACCTCATGGATACCGAGGACTTCCGGCGGCCCGAATTCGGCGTACCTGACTGCTTTCACCGGTAGGTCCTCCTCCCCCGAATGCTCGGCCAAGGCCGTCGCCGCGACGCTAGGTCCCATCTTCGTCCTAGCCGACACGCTCGCTTTCATGACCGGAACATCATGAAGCCTTTAACGTGTCCTGGTTCACTCCAAAAACCCACGAGGAGAACCACAGTGCGGAAATCCGCAGCAATCATCGGCGCCACCATCGCCGCCGTCGGCCTCACCATCGGCACCGCAGGCATCGCCAACGCGCTCCCGGTGAGCATTCCCGGCACCACCAGCCACCCCTACGTGGCGGGCGTCGACGTGGAGCCGGGGTCGTACTACTCCCGCATGACGGACAGCACGCGCTTCACCTGCGATTTTGTCATGACCCCTGACGGTGACAATCCACCGAGCCACAGCACTGACTTCACGTACCACATCGTCGATCTGAAGATCGGCGACCGGCTCGACTCCGTCGGCTGCACCACCTGGCACCGGCAGGGCAGCCCCCTCGGCTCGGCAGGGTCGACGGACTTCGGTTCCCTCGGCGTGCTCGGCTTGGACGATGTCATCTTCGGCCACCTCCCGCTGGGTTCCTGACCAACCGGCTCGGTACCCACGTTCCCTAGGACAAGAAAACCCCCGCCTCATCGAGGCGGGGGTTTTCTTGTCCGACAGCGAGATCGACGACTCGCCTGCCAGAACCGCGGTGGGCGCGGAGGGTTTCGAACCCCCGACCGCTGGTGTGTAAAACCAGAGCTCTACCACTGAGCTACACGCCCGAAATCCGACGGTTTCCCGCCGAATTGCACTCAGGAATCTAGCGCGGCGAGCGCGTTCTCCCAAGCTGCCTGGTCACGGGCCTCTCCGGGGCCGTTCATCTCAGCGAACCGGATGTAGCCGTCCTTGTCCACGACGAAGGTTCCGCGGTTCGCGAACCCGGCCTTGTCGTTGAACACGTCGTAGGCCTGGGCCACCGCACCGTGCGGCCAGAAGTCCGACAGCAGCGGGAAGGTGTACCCCTGCTCCGCCGCCCAGATCTTGTGCGTGGGCGGCGGACCGACGGAGACCGCGAGCACCGCGGCGTCGTCGTTCTCGAACTTCGGCAGCCCGTCCCGGACCTTGCAGAGCTCACCCTGGCAGGTGCCGGTGAAGGCGAGCGGATAGAACACGATCA
The DNA here is from genome assembly GCF_001984015.1 of Rhodococcus sp. MTM3W5.2. Lineage (NCBI taxonomy): Bacteria > Bacillati > Actinomycetota > Actinomycetes > Mycobacteriales > Nocardiaceae > Rhodococcus > Rhodococcus sp. MTM3W5.2. Next base: position 3,423,676 of record NZ_CP019572.1, read on the forward strand.
GGACGTTCTTCTTGCCCCGGTAGTCCGAGAGCGAGACTTCCTGGTTGTTCTGGTCCTTGAGGGTGAAATCGGGAGCGATCGCACCGACGTCGAGAGGCATGGGGGTTCCTTCTGGAGTAGTGCTGTCAGCGCTTGGCCGGGCGGGCCTTCGGCTGCACCAGCCGACTGCCGCTCCACAGGCCGAGGTTCGCCGCCGAGGTCTGGGTCAGACCCGCCGTCGGTGCCGATTCGGCGATCTCGCTGGGCTCGACATGGCCAGGCTGTCCGGTCTTGGGGCTGAGGACCCACACGAAACCCTCGTCGGCCAGCGGGCCGATCGCGTCCATGAGTGCGTCGACTAGGTCTCCGTCGCCGTCCCGCCACCACAGCAGGACCACGTCGATCACCTCATCCGAATCCTCGTCGAGGAGCTCCCCACCGATGGCCTCCTCCACGGATGCGCGCAGCGCATCGTCGGTGTCCTCGTCCCAACCCAGTTCCTGAACAACCATGTCATTGGTGATGCCGAGTTTCTGGGCATAGTTCTGGGCGTCCGCCGCGGCGACCACGGTGGTGTCCTCCTTTTGTTGTCGGGGCTGAACCTCCAGCACCCGGTCCGTGTGGATCAGTAGTGAAAGCGAACAGGTTGAACGGCTCTCGCGCAAGCCGACGCCACCGAAAAACCGAACAAAGATTTTGTGACGTACCCGATTGTGACTCGCCGTCGCCCCTCGCCGGGCAATACGGCAGGATTGAGCCAGATCACCATCACGCGTAAAGCGGACCGCCGTCACACAGGCGATTCGCATGGATTGGGCGCCGCACCGAGCGTCCTCCCCGATGAAGGAGAGTCATACGTTGTCCGAGCCCACCCAGGACCAATTCTCGCCAGCGCAGCAGCCCGCACCCAGCGGCGACGGCCGCGTCCGCGTGATTCGTGAGGGGGTGGCCTCATATCTCCCCGACATCGATCCCGACGAGACAACCGAGTGGTTGGACAGCTTCGACGGCCTTTTGCAGAACTCGGGACCGGCGCGCGCCCGCTATCTGATGCTGCGCCTGCTCGAGCGTGCGGGCGAGAACCGGGTGTCCATCCCCGCGCTGACCTCCACCGATTACGTGAACACCATTCCGACCGAGAACGAGCCGTGGTTCCCCGGCGACGAGGAGGTCGAGCGCCGCTACCGCGCCTGGATCCGCTGGAACGCCGCGGTCATGGTGCACCGCGCTCAGCGCCCCGGCGTCGGCGTCGGCGGGCACATCTCCACCTACGCATCCTCCGCGGCCCTCTACGAGGTCGGGTTCAACCACTTCTTCCGCGGCAAGGACCACCCCGGCGGCGGCGACCAGATCTTCATTCAGGGTCACGCCTCCCCCGGCATCTACGCCCGCGCCTTCCTCGAGGGCCGGATCCCGGCCGAGCAGATGGACGGCTTCCGCCAGGAGCACAGCCACGCGGACTCGGGCGGCGGGCTGCCGTCCTACCCGCACCCGCGGCTGCTGCCCGACTTCTGGGAGTTCCCGACGGTGTCGATGGGCCTCGGCCCGATGAACGCCATCTACCAGGCCCGGTTCAACCACTACCTGCACGATCGCGGCATCAAGGACACCGCCGACCAGCACGTCTGGGCCTTCCTCGGCGACGGCGAGATGGACGAGCCGGAGTCGCGCGGCCTGGCGCACGTCGCCGCCACCGAGGGCCTCGACAACCTCACGTTCGTCGTCAACTGCAACCTGCAGCGCCTCGACGGCCCTGTCCGCGGCAACGGCAAGATCATCCAGGAGCTGGAGTCGTTCTTCCGCGGCGCCGGCTGGAACGTCATCAAGGTCGTCTGGGGCCGCGAGTGGGACGCGCTGCTGCACGCCGACAAGGACGGCGCGCTGGTCAACCTGATGAACACCACCCCCGACGGCGACTACCAGACCTACAAGGCCAACGACGGCGGGTACGTCCGCGAGCACTTCTTCGGCCGCGACCCCCGCACCAAGGAACTGGTCAAGGACCTGTCCGACCAGGAAATCTGGAACCTCAAGCGCGGCGGACACGACTACCGCAAGATCCACGCGGCGTACGCGGCCGCGCTGGCGCACAAGGGCCAGCCGACGGTGATCCTGGCGCACACCATCAAGGGCTACACCCTTGGTAAGCACTTCGAGGGCCGCAACGCGACCCACCAGATGAAGAAGCTGACCCTCGACGACCTCAAAGCGTTCCGCGACCTGCAGCGGATCCCGATCTCCGACGCGGAGCTGGAGAAGGACCCGTACCTGCCGCCGTACTACCACCCCGGCGCGGACGCCCCCGAGATCCAGTACATGCTCGATCGACGCAAGCAGCTGGGCGGGTTCCTGCCCTCGCGCCGCACCGACGTCGCGCCGTTGGCACTGCCCGAGGACAAGACCTACGACTCGCTGCGGAAGGGCTCCGGCAAGCAGGAGATCGCCACCACCATGGCGCTGGTGCGGGTCCTCAAGGAGCTGCTCCGCGACAAGGAGATCGGCAAGCGGATCGTGCCGATCATCCCCGACGAGGCCCGCACGTTCGGCATGGACTCGTGGTTCCCGTCGCTGAAGATCTACAACCGCAACGGCCAGCTGTACACCTCCGTCGACGCCGACCTGATGCTCGCCTACAAGGAGAGCTCGATCGGCCAGATCCTGCACGAGGGCATCAACGAGGCCGGCTCCACCGCCTCGTTCACCGCGGTCGGCACCTCCTACGCCACCCACGGCGAGCCGATGATCCCGCTGTACATCTTCTACTCGATGTTCGGCTTCCAGCGGACCGGTGACGGACTCTGGGCAGCCGCCGACCAGATGGCCCGCGGTTTCGTGCTCGGCGCCACGGCCGGCCGGACCACGCTCACCGGCGAAGGCCTCCAGCACGCCGACGGGCACTCGCTGCTGCTGGCGTCGACGAACCCGGCCGCGGTGACCTACGACCCGGCGTTCTCGTACGAGATCGCGCACATCGTCAAGGACGGCCTGCGCAGGATGTACGGCGGCACGCCAGGCGAGGACGGGTTCGGCGGCGAGAACGTCTTCTATTACCTGACCATCTACAACGAGCCGTACGTGCAGCCCGCCGAGCCGGAGGCCCTCGACGTCGAGGGCCTGCTCAAGGGCATCTACCTGTACAGCAAGGGCGAGGTACCGGACAGTGCAGGGGGTCGCTCCGCAGGCTCCGCTCCGCGCGCGCAGATCCTGGTCTCCGGCGTCGCGATGCCGGAGGGCCTGCGCGCCCAGCAGCTGCTGGCCGAGGACTGGGGCGTCGCGGCGGACGTGTGGTCGGTGACGTCGTGGGGCGAGCTGCGCCGCGACGGCGTCGAGTGCGAGCGGCAGGCGCTGCGGAACCCGCAGGACACCGCCGCAGTGCCGTACGTGTCCACCGCGCTGGCGGGCGCCGAGGGCCCGTTCGTGGCGGCGTCGGACTGGATGCGGGCGGTCCCGGACCAGATCCGGCAGTGGGTGCCCGGCGCGTACACCACGCTCGGCACCGACGGGTTCGGCTTCTCCGACACCAGGACCGCGGCCAGGCGCTACTTCAACGTGGACGCCGAGTCGATCGTGGTCGCGGTGCTGGCCGGCCTCGCCAAGGAGGGCAAGCTCGAGCACAACACCCCGGCGGCGGCCGCCCGGCAATACCGGATCGACGACGTCCTTGCGGCGCCGAAGTCGCTGAAGGACCCCGGCAGCGCCTGACGACTATCTGTGCACGAGTGTTTATAGACACCTGACAAATCAGGCGCCCGGGGAGCGCGTACATCGCGCCTCCGGGCGCCTGAGGTCACGGTGGGCGTAAGTTTCGAGACTATGGGCGAGCAGAAACCTCCGTCGGACGGCTCAGCCGACGACGGGACACAGGCGGCGGCCGTGCCGGTTTTCGGGCGGCAGCGTCAGCCCCGCGACCCCCTGCCCGACGCGTTGCTGCGCCGGGTCAAGCAGTTCTCCGGCCGACTCTCCACCGAGGCGATCACCTCGATGCAGGACCAGCTCCCGTTCGTCGGCGACCTCGACGCCGACCAGCGGGCGAGCGTGCAACTGCTCGTACAGACGGCGGTGGTCAACTTCCTCGAGTGGCTCAAGGACCCCGAGGGCGACATCCGGTTCAGCATGGAGGCCTTCCAGGTCATCCCCAGGACCTGGCCCGCAGGCTGACCCTGCGCCAGACCGTCGACATGGTGCGCGTGGCGATGGAGTTCTTCGAGCAGTGGCTGCCCGCGCTGGCCCGCAACGAGCAACAGCTCATCGCCCTGACCGAGGCGGTGCTGCGCTACGGCCGAGAGCTCGGGTTCGCCGCCGCCTCCGTCTATGCCAGCGCCGCCGAGTCCCGCGGCGCGTGGGACACCCGCCTGGAGGCGCTCGTCGTGGACGCGGTGGTCCGCGGCGACACCGGCTCCGACATGCTTTCCCGCGCAGCGACACTCAACTGGGACGCGACCGCGCCCGCGACCGTCCTCGTCGGCACCCCGCCGCCCGACCAGGGCGTGTCGGTGGTCAGCACGGTGCACACGATCGCACAGAAGCACGGACGGGCCGCGCTCGCCGTCGTGCAGGGCTCCAGGCTGGTGATGGTCGTCAGCGGCGACATGCAGGACCCGTACGGCGATCAGTTCATGACGGACCTGCTCACCAACTTCTCCGACGGCCCTGTGGTCATCGGGCCGACCACCCGAACCCTCAGCGCCGCGCACTTCAGCGCGGTGGAGGCCCTCGCTGGCATGGAGGCGGTGGCCGGCTGGCGGGGCGCACCACGGCCGGTCCACGCGGGTGAACTGCTGCCCGAGCGGGCCCTGCTCGGTGACCGGGCGGCCCTCGATTCGCTCATCGACCTGCTCGTGCGGCCGCTGGCCGCCGCGGGGTCCGCGCTGACCGACACCCTCGAGACCTATCTCGACTGTGGCGCCGCCGTTGAGACCTGTGCCCGCAAGCTGTTCGTGCACCCCAACACTGTCCGGTATCGACTTAAAAGGATCAGCGAGATCACCGGCCGCGACCCCATGAACCCGCGCGACGCGTACGTGCTCAGGGTCGCGTCGACGGTGGGCCGTTTGGCTCAAGCCAGTCACGAAACAACACATCCAGTCACACCAATCACATTCTTCACAAACCGTGCGATCGACTTGTAACGTTCCGCCGCCCACTTCCGATGCGAGTTCCCCACATGCGATTTTGTGGAAACCCTACAAAACACTTGTCCAAGGTTGATGGTCAAAAACATCACCCACATACCGCTGGACAGTGTTCCCTTATGTAGTGATTTCGTTGCTTGCCCCGGGTCAGGGCTCCCAAACCCCCGGCATGCTCAGCCCTTGGCTGGAGCTGCCGGGCACTGCAGACCGCATTTCCATCTGGTCGAAGGCCTCCGGCCTCGACCTCGAACGCCTGGGCACCACCGCCACGGCCGACGAGATCACCGACACCTCGGTCACGCAGCCGCTCGTGGTTGCCGCGGCTCTGCTCGCCTTCGAGGAGCTCGAGCGCCGCGGACTCGTCCCCACGGACCTGATCGCCGCGGGCCACTCGGTCGGTGAGCTGGCCGCGGCCGCCATCGCAGGCGTGATCTCCTCGGACGACGCCGTCGCGCTCGCCGCGCTGCGCGGCTCCGAGATGGCCAAGGCCTGCGCGCTCGAGCCGACCGGCATGTCCGCGGTGCTCGGCGGCGACGAAGAGGTCGTCCTTGCCCGCCTCGCCGAACTCGGCCTCGAGCCGGCGAACCGGAATGCGGCCGGCCAGATCGTGGCGGCCGGCCTGCTCAGCGCCCTGGAGGAGCTCGCGGCCGCGCCGCCGGAGAAGGCCCGCGTCCGGGCCCTGCCGGTGGCAGGCGCGTTCCACACCGCGTTCATGGCACCGGCGCAGGAAGCCGTCACCGAGGCGGCCTCCCGAATCAGCCCCTCCGATCCGACGCGCACGCTACTGTCCAATGCCGACGGTCAGCCGGTCACCTCCGGCGCCGACGCGCTGGCCAAGCTGGCCGCCCAGGTGACCAGGCCCGTGCGCTGGGACCTGTGCACCGCATCGCTGCGCGCGGCCCAGGTCACGGCGATCGCCGAACTCCCCCCGGCCGGCACCCTGGTGGGTATCGCCAAGCGGGAGATGAAGGGCACCCCCACGCTGGCGCTCAAGACGCCGGACGACATCCCGGCCCTGTCCGAGCTCACCGGGCTCGGATGAGGACCGCCGCGATCCTGCGGCCCTAGGCCCCTCGCAGCAGGACCACACACCACAATGGCCGGTCTGCCGACCGGCCAACGCCAGACCCAAGTAACACCAAACAAGAAGGGAGCCACGAAGTGGCCACCACCCAGGAAGACATCATTGCCGGACTCGCGGAGATCATCGAGGAGGTCACCGGCATCGAGCCGTCCGAGGTGACCATCGAGAAGTCCTTCGTCGACGACCTCGACATCGACTCGCTCTCCATGGTGGAGATCGCCGTGCAGACCGAGGACAAGTACGGCGTCAAGATCCCCGACGAGGATCTCGCCAGCCTGCGCACCGTCGGCGACGCCGTCAGCTACATCCAGAAGCTCGAGGCCGAGGGCGGCGACGCCGCTGACGCCGTCAAGGCGAAGCTCGACTCCGCGAACGAGGAGTGAGCTCGCCCGTGACTTCCACCAGGAACTTCCCCAACATCGTCGTCACCAGCCTCGCGGCCTCGACGTCGATCGCTGGTGACGTGGATGCCACGTGGAAGGGCCTGCTCGCAGGCGAGAGCGGGATCGACGTCCTCGAAGATCCGTTCATCGCGGAGTACGACCTTCCCGTCCGCATCGGCGGGCACCTGAAGGTGAGCCCCGACGATGCACTCTCCCGCGTCGAGATCCGGCGGATGAGCTTCGTGGAGCGACTCGCTCTCGTGCTCGGACGCCAGGTGTGGCAGAACGCGGGCAGCCCCGAGGTGGACAAGGACCGGCTCGGCGTGGTCCTCGGCACCGGACTCGGGGGCGGCGAGGCATTGATCGACGCCGTCGACAAGATCAAGACCCAGGGATACCGCAAGGTGTCGCCGTTCTCAGTGCAGATGGTGATGCCGAACGGTCCCGCCGCGGTCGTCGGGCTCGAGCTCGGCGCCCGCGCAGGCGTGATCACTCCCGTCTCGGCGTGCTCGTCGGGCTCGGAAGCGATCGCGCATGCATACCGGATGCTCATCATGGGTGACGCCGACATCGTCGTCACCGGTGGCGTCGAGGGCCAGATCGATCCCGTGCCGATCGCGAGCTTCGCGATGATGCGGGCATTGAGCTCACGCAACGACGATCCGAAGGCCGCCTCGCGTCCCTTCGACAAGGATCGCGACGGCTTCGTCTTCGGCGAGGCAGGGGCACTGATGGTCCTCGAGACCGAGGAGCACGCCAAGGCGCGCGGGGCCACCATCCACGCACGCCTGATGGGCGCGGGCATCACCTCGGACGGCTACCACATCGTGGCGCCGCACCCCGAGGGCACGGGCGCGGCCCGCGCGATGGCACGGGCGATCCAGACCGCAGGTCTGGCGAAGTCCGACATCACCCACGTGAACGCGCACGCCACTGCGACTCCGATCGGGGACACGGCCGAGGCACTGGCCATCAAGTCCGCGGTCGGTGGCCACGCTGCGGTGTACGCACCGAAGTCAGCTCTCGGGCACTCCATCGGCGCCGTCGGTGCGCTCGAAGCCGTGCTCACGGTCCTGTCTGTGCGTGACGGAGTCATTCCGCCCACGCTCAATCTCGAGAACCAGGATCCAGAGATCGATCTCGATGTCGTGAAGGGTGAACCCCGTTACGGCCAGATCGACTTCGCGCTCAACAATTCATTTGGATTCGGTGGGCACAATGTCGCGCTCGCCTTCGGCCGAGCCTGACCGGTCGGAATAGCTCGATGGTGGGGGCCTCGCACCCCGGGGCCCCCACCCCGACTACCGCCCGCAGGCGGCCAGCACAAGGAGGACAAGCGATGACCATCTTGGCCCCGATCACCCGATCCGATGCCCAGCTCGATCCCCGCGACCCGATGGCGCGACTCGAGAACCTCTTCGACGCCGGGACCACCGTCCCGCTGCACGATCGTGACAAGTCCGGTGTGCTCGCCGCTGCCGGCGAGATCGACGGAGTTCGCACGATCGCCTACTGCTCCGACGCGACCGTCATGGGCGGCGCGATGGGCGTCGAGGGCTGCAAGCACATCGTGAACGCGATCAACACCGCGATCGAGGAGAAGTCCCCGATCGTCGGCATCTGGCATTCCGGCGGTGCGCGGCTCGCGGAGGGCGTGGAGGCCCTGCACGCGGTCGGCCTCGTGTTCGAGGCGATGGTGCGCGCGTCCGGCCTGGTCCCCCAGATCTCCGTCGTCCTCGGCTTCGCCGCGGGCGGCGCCGCCTACGGCCCCGCGCTCACCGACGTCGTGATCATGGCGCCCGAGGGACGGGTCTTCGTGACCGGCCCCGACGTCGTCCGCTCGGTCACCGGCGAGCAGGTCGACATGGAGTCCCTCGGCGGCCCGGACACCCACACCAAGAAGTCGGGCGTTGCGCACATCGCGGCCACCGATGAGCTGGATGCGCTCAACCGAGCGCGCCGCCTGGTGTCGATGTTCTGCGACCAAGGCACCTTCGACCAGGCCGCCGCCGAACACGGCGACACCGACCTGCGCGCGCTGATGCCGGAGTCGGCCAAGCGAGCCTACGACGTGCGTCCGATCGTGCACGAGCTGCTCGACAACGTCGAGGGCGAGTCGACCCTCGAGGAGCTGCAGGGCAACTACGCCCGCAGCATCGTCACCGGTCTCGGTCGCCTCGGTGGTCGCACCGTCGGCGTGATCGCCAACAACCCGCTGCGCCTCGGCGGCTGCCTCAACTCGGAGAGCGCCGAGAAGGCCGCCCGCTTCGTCCGGCTCTGCGACGCGTTCGGCATCCCGCTGGTCGTGATCGTGGACGTTCCCGGCTACCTGCCAGGGGTGAGCATGGAGTGGGAGGGCGTCGTCCGTCGCGGCGCCAAGCTGCTGCACGCGTTCGCCGAGGCCACCGTTCCCCGCGTCACCGTGGTCACCAGGAAGATCTACGGCGGCGCGTACATCGCGATGAACTCGCGGGCCCTCGGCGCCACCGCCGTCTACGCCTGGCCGGACGCCGAGGTCGCCGTGATGGGCGCCAAGGCAGCCGTCGGCATCCTGCACAAGCGGGCACTCGCCGCCGCCCCGGAGGAGGAGCGCGAGGCACTGCACGATCGCCTCGCCGCCGAGCACGAGGCCATCGCGGGCGGCGTCGGCCGCGCCATCTCGATCGGCGTCGTCGACGAGATGATCGAGCCAGCCAAGACCCGCAGCCGGGTCACCGCCGCCCTGGCGGCCGCCCCGGCAGGGCGCGGGCAGCACAAGAACATCCCGCTCTGATCCGCACCAGAGACGAGAAGGGCCCCCGACCTCAGGTCGGGGGCCCTTCTCGTTGAACGGGTGGCTCAGAGCACGTGAACCGCGGTGGCCTGCGGGCCCTTCGGGCCCTCGGTCACCTCGAACTCGACCTGCTGGTTCTCCTCGAGGCTCCGGAAACCGGAACCCTGGATCTCGGAGAAGTGCACGAAGAGGTCCGGTCCGTCGGTGCGCGAGATGAAGCCGAAGCCCTTCTCCGCGTTGAACCACTTGACTGTTCCCTGACTCATATTTGCTCCTTACAGGGCTGGGATGACGGGACCCACACCGTGTGGTGCCCCGGGCCGGTTCGAGACTCGGCGTCTCCAGATTCCTGAAGGCAAACAGAGCGCACGCAACTTGAGTTCTTGCGAGCGTGCGGTAAACACAAACACACAAAACTGACGACCGCCTGGTTCAACGCCGTCCGCGGCCGATCCATTCCCGAGGGGTGGTTACCTCGTCGAGGGGGCGGTTCTCGGGCGTCCGTCACGCCGAGAGCCCGAGAACCTCCCCCTCGCCCAACCAACCCTCAGCCCACCGCGACGAGTTCTCGGCTGTGCTTTGGACGCTCGACCTCGTCGATCAGCGCGGCGGCGAGGTCCGCGTACGAGAACTGCCGCGCCCCGGCTGCGTCGGCAAGCACGGCGCTACCCCCGATCCGGTACTCCCCCGTGCGCTCGGCGACCTCGTCGAGGACGACCGGCGGCGGTGCCAGCATCAGCCAGTCGACATCGGTGTCGGCGCCGCGCAGCACCTCGAGCTCGGCCGCGTGGCCGAGCGAGAACTCCCCGGCTTCCGCGGGGAAGCCGGGCGCATCGAGCACACGGACACCCGGCTCCGTCTCGAGCAGCGTGCCGATCCCGATGACCAGCATCCGGCCCACCAGGGCCCGGCCGAGGCCGTCGAGCAGCGCCTCGGTAGCCGCGACATAGAACTCCGACGACGGCAGATCCATCCGGGCGACGGCGCTGATCGCCGCATCGTGGCCGGCCGCGAGCGCCGCGACGGTGTCGGCGTCGGTGGCGTCCCCGGCCACCAGATCCGCGCCGGACGTAGCGAGCTCCTGGTACCGCGCGGGATCGCGGACCACCGCGGTGACGCTGTGACCGCGGGCGACGGCCTCGGCGACCGCGCGACGTCCGGCACGCCCACCGGCTCCGAAGATGATGATCCTGCTCATGGGTGGCTCCGTTCGACGGGGCAGGCGCACGATCGCCGGCCGACGACGCGAAGGTAGCGAGCGGGGTGCCGGTTACCGCAACGATAGTTACGCTGACCTGGTGACGAATCCCCTGTCGCCCGACATGTTCGAGGGCTGCTCGGCCGGCCCCACGCCGATCCGGATCGGCGACAAGTGGACCGCGCGGATCATCACCTGCCTGCGGGAGGGCCCGCGACGGTTCTCGGAACTCCAGGTGCCGCTACGCACGATCAGCCCGAAGGTGCTCACCGAATCGTTGCGCGCGATGGAGCGCGACGGCCTGGTCACCCGCACCGCGTACGCCGAGATCCCACCCAGGGTCGAGTACGCGCTCACAGCGCTCGGCCGCTCGCTGCTCGAGCCGATGGCCGCCGCGTGCGCGTGGTCCCGCGAGCACCTGGACGAACTGCTCGATGCCAGAACCACATACGAACTCGGAGCGGATGCCTGACCGGACCGTCAGTCGCCGGTTGGTCGGCCCGGATCCAACGCCCAGTCCGCGGCGATCCCCGTCGCGGCCGCGGCGACCGCGCCCGTGAGCCGGTTCGGGGAGTATCGGGCGCTGCGCCGACCGATGATTCCCACGCCACCGACGACCTTCCCGTTCCCGCCGAGGATCGGGGCGCCGACGCAGGACCACCCGAGAAGGGTCTGCTCGTACTCGACCGAGAATCCGTGGTCGAGGACCGAGGTCAATTGGTCGCGCAGCCTGCCCGGCTCGGTGACGGTGTACGCGGTCAAACGTCGAATCGGCTTGCCGAGAGCGACATCGGCGAGGTCCGGTCGATGTGCCAGCAGACAGCGCCCCAGGGCAGTGGAGACCGCGTCCGTCACGGGACCGCCTGCAAGTTGGCGCTGGGCGATGGCATCCCTGTTGTGACCGTGGACGCGTTCGAGTTCCGCCACGTCGTCCCCGCACAACAACGCGAGGACGATCACCTCACCCGTCCGGGCGAACAGCTCCTGCAGGTGCGGCATCGCCGCATCCCGCATGCCGTGATGAATGGCCGCGGTGGTGCCGAGATCGATCAGTTTCGCGCCGAGGCGGTATCCGCCAGGGGGCCCCGTTGGAGGACACCCGCGCGGCCAGGTCATTGGCGACGCGCAAGACCGTGGGTTTGGGGATTCCGGTAGACGCGGTCAGTGCCGCGAGGGACGCGCGCCCGTCCAGCTCGGCGGTCGCGTCGATGATGGCGAGCATTCGCCCCGCAACGGTGTGGTCATCCATGGCCGCGGCCCCGACGTGTCGGCAAAACAAACCGATAGTCCCGAACGTATCACTGGGTGACATGCAAGTCTTCTCCCCGGCGGGTGAGCGGCGAATCCTGAGGGGGTAGGCAATCTTCGGTTCGATCCACCATCAAAGGGATGATCACCATGCCTATCCTCGAGCAGTCCGTCCTCATTGCCCGCCCCGCGTCGGAGGTGTGGGACTTTCTCGCAGATCCGGCGAACTGGCCGTCCTGGGAGTCGTCGATGCTCGAAATGGAGCAGGTCACCGACGGGCCGCTCGGGTTGGGCACACGGTGGCGCGGAGTGACCCGGGTCCTCGGCAAACAAATCGACTGGGTGGCGGAGTTCACCGAGTTCGATCCCCGAAGGCGACCGTCTCCAGATCCGTGGAGAGCACGATCGACTTCACCACGACGATGAGGCTCGAGGAGGTCGACGGCGGCACCCGGTTCACGTATCGGACCGACACCGAGACCGGTCTCGGTGGCGTGTTCGGCAAACTCGCCGACCTCTTCGTCACCAAGGCCGCCGAACGCTCGCAGCGGGCAAGCCTGGACAACCTCGCCGACCTGTTGGCCGAGGACAGCTGATTCCTGACGGGCCGCCTAGCCGACGTGCCTGCGCAGCCAGGTGACCTCTGCGCCCTCGCCGCCACTGCGGTACGGCTCGAGTGCCTCGTCCCAGGCCGTGCCGAGCGCGGCGTCGAGCTCGGAGGCCAGCTCCCCCGTGCTGCCGTGCGCCTGCATCAGCGCGCGCAGCCGCATCTCGCCGAGGATCACGTCGCCGTTCGCGCTCATCGCGCCGCGCCACAGCCCGAGCCCGGGGACGTGGCTGAACCGCTCGCCGTCGACGCCGTCGCTGGGATCCTCGGTGATCTCGAACCGCAGCATCGGCCAGGACCGCAGCGCGGTGACCAGTCGCGCACCGGTGCCCACCGGCCCGACCCAGTTGCTGGTCGCGCGCAGCAGTCCGGCCCCGGCGGACTGCGATGTCCACTTGAGGTTGGCTGGGCTCTCGAGGGTGGCGGTGAGCGCCCATTCGACGTGGGGGCACACCGCGGCGGGCGACGAATGCACGTAGAGCACACCAGTCGTCGCATCGGCGAACTGATTCAACGCGCGCACAAGCACCTCCGGCTCAGACGAGGGACGTCTTCCCCAACGACCTCATATGTGCCTGTCGCGCGATTTGCGTCACCAGTGTGCCCTGTGCGCCCCCTGTTGCGCCAGTTATAGAAGGGATTGGTGTGATCAATCGCCTGCGAGCTCGGCCAGCACGGCCTCGCTCAGCGGCGGCCAGGCGGCCTTGGCCCAGTCACCGAAGGCCCGGTCGGCCAGCGCGACGCATGCGATCGAACGGTCCGGGTCGACCCACAGAAAGGTCCCGGACTGACCGAAGTGGCCGTAGGTCGACGGCGAGTTCGTGGCACCCGTCCAATGCGGCGCCTTGCCGGACTTGATCTCGAAGCCGAGCCCCCAGTCGTTGGGCCGCTGGACGCCGTAGCCGGGCAACAGGCCGTCCAGGCCGGGGAACTGAACCCTGGTGGCCTCCCGCGCCGTCTCGGCCGAGATCAGGGTCGGACTCAGCAGCTCCCGGGCGAAGCGCGCCAGGTCGGCCGCGCTGGACCGGGCGCCGTGCCCCGCCGGACCGTCGAGGGCCGACGCCGACATGCCGAGCGGGGCGAACACCGCCTCGGACAGGTAGTCAGGGAACGCGATCTCGGTCTCCGTCGCGATGAGGTCGGCCAGCACCTCGAATCCGGCGCTGGAGTAGATCCGCTTGGTCCCTGGCGCGCTCTGCACCGTCGGCTCGCCGAACGCCAGCCCTGAAGTGTGTGCGAGCAGGTGCCGCACGGTGGCGCCGGGCGGCCCCGCGGGCTGGTCGAGCTCGATCGCGCCCTCCTCGACGGCCACCAGCGCGGCGTACGCCACGAGCGGCTTGGTCACCGAGGCGAGGGCGAACACCCGGTCCTGGTCCCCGGCCGCGCCGATCCGCCCGTCCGGACCGATCACCGCCACCGCGGCGTGGTCGACGGGCCAGTGTTCGATCGCATCGAGGCTGTGCACCCGTGCAGCCTACGAGACCGCGCTCAGCCCTCCGCCAGCCTGGCCAGCCCAGCCGCCACAGCCGGATCCGCACCCGATGCGGACTGCAGCGCGGACAGGAACGTCCCGGCCAGTACCTGCTCGAGGACCGACCGCTCGATGTCCGCGCTCGCCAGCCAACGCAGGCACGCCGCCTTCTCGAACGCCAGGCAGCCCTCGATCACCATGACCGCGATCTCGCTCGGCGCATCGATGCCGAGCGCGTCGAGGATCAGCTCGAACGAGGCCGCGTCCACCCGGCGACCGAGTTCGGCGAGGCCCGAACTCCCGCCGGCCCGCATCAAGGCCTGCCAGCCGACGCTGTGCAGCTGCACGTGATCGAGGTAGGCCCCGAGCCCGGCCATCAGCCTGCCGAGCAAGGGTCCCTCGCCGGTGGCCGCGGTCAGGTCCGCGATCATCTTGTCCGCCGCGGACTCCATCGCCGCGAAGACGAGCGCATCCTTACCGCCGAAGTAGTGGTACAGCAGCCCGACGGACACCCCGGCCTCGGCCGAGATCTCTTGCACGGAAAGCCGTTCCGGCTCCCGAGTGGACAGCGCACGCAGGGTCGCCTCGATCAGCTCGCTGCGACGCTGCTCGGTCGTCAGCCGGGTGCGTTGTTCGGGCATCGGCGCCCCTCCCCTCGGTCGCGCTCACTCTAGGGGCTCGAAGGCTATTGAAATGGCGTTCAACAGAGGCTACCGTCGAAGTCGCTATTGAATCCACTTTCAATACAGGAGTCCGACATGACGCAGAGCGGCACCAACCTGGAAACAGAACGCTGGATCGAGACCACCGCAGGCCCGGTACATCTGCGCGAGCGCGGCGCCCCGACCGGCAGCCCGCTGCTGTTCGTGCACGGCGCGCTCGTCGACAGTCACCTCTGGGACGGCGTCGCCGACCGGGCCGCGGCGCTCGGATACCGGTGCCTGCTGCCGACGCTCCCCCTCGGCTCGCACACTCGGCCGATGAACCCCGGCGCCGATCTGAAGCCGCCAGCACTGGCCGACCTGGTCGCAGAGGTGGTCGGGCAGCTCGGACTCAGCCAGGTCACGGTGGTGGGCAACGACACCGGCGGCGGCCTGAGCCAGATCCTGACCGCCCGCCATCCCGATCTGGTGCGGACGCTGGTCCTCACCGCCTGCGATGCCTACGAACAGTTTCCGCCCCGGTCGCTGCGCGCCTTCTTCGCACTCGGCAGGGCGCCCGGCGTCCTCGCCCTCGGCGGGCAGCTCATGCGGCTGCGGGCGGCGCGGCGGTTCGCGATACCCCGCCCCCTCAGCCATCGCGGGCCCGGCGACGAGGTGATCGCCGGCTGGACCCGACCGCTGCGGGACCCCATGCTGCGCCGGGACACCGTCAAGTTCTTCGCGGGATCGACGCCTCGCACACCCTGGCCGCCGCGCGGCACCTGCGCACCTTCACGGGCGGCGCGTTGCTCATCTGGGGCAGCGACGACCGCGTCTTCGCCCTGGACCTGGGCCGCAGGCTGGCCGCCGACATCCCGAACTCCCGGCTCGAGATCCTCGACGACTGCGGCGCGTTCGTGCCCCTCGATGCGCCGGACCGGGTCGCCGGTCTCATCGACGAGTGGCTGACCGGATAGACAGCGGCGCCGGGCGGCTCGACTGAGCTGCCCGGCGCCGTGGAGGTGTTACTAGCGGTCCGCGTCGGTGTACTTGATGACGCCGCGCAGGTTCTTGCCGTCCAGCATGTCCTGGTAGCCCTCGTTGATCTGCTCGAGGCTGTAGGTGTTGGAGATCATGTCCTGCAGGTTGAGCTGACCCGACTTGTACATATCCAGCAGCATCGGGATCTCGTGGCGCGGGTTGGCGGCACCAAAGACGTTGCCCTTGAGCGTCTTCTGCAGCATCGCGAAGAGGAAGAGGTTCATCTTCACGTCCATGTCGGACATTTTGCCCATCGAGGTCACGACGCAGGTGCCCGCTTTGGCGGTCAGGGTCAGCGCCGGATCCACCAGCGCGCCGTCCATCTCGCCCATGGTCAGGATGACCTTCTGGCACATCTTGCCCCAGGTCAGCTCCATGACCGGGACAATGGCCTCCTCCATGCTCGCGAAGGCGTGGGTGGCGCCGAACTTGAGGGCCTGCTCGCGCTTGAACGGAACCGGGTCGATGGCGATGACGTGGCGTGCACCGGAGACCACAGCGCCCTGCAGCGCAGCCATGCCGACGCCGCCAACGCCGACGATCGCGACGGTGTCACCGGGGCGGACCTGCGCGACGTTGGTCGCCGAGCCCCAACCCGTCGTCGTGCCGCAGCCGACCAGCGCGGCGACCTCGAACGGGATGTGCTCGTCGATCTTGACGGCGGAGTACTCGTGCACGGTCATGTACGGCGAGAACGTGCCGAGCAGGGCCATCGGGATGACGTTCTGACCGCGGGCCTGGATGCGGTACGAGCCGTCGGAGATGGACTGGCCGGTCAGCAGGCCCCCGCCCAGGTCGCAGAGGTTCTGGTGACCCTGAGTACACGGGTCACAGGCGCCACAGGCCGGGATGAAGGACATGACGACGTGGTCGCCCTCCTTCAGCCTCTTCACGTTCGGGCCGACCTTGGTAACCACGCCCGAGCCCTCGTGGCCGCCGAGCACCGGGAACGACGGCATCGGGGTGGCACCGGTGACGAGGTGGTGGTCCGAGTGGCACATGCCGGCCGCTTCCATGCGGACCTGGACCTCACCCTCGCGCGGGTCACCGAGCTCGATCTCTTCTACCGACCACGGCTCGTTGAGACCCCAGAGGAGCGCGCCTTTTGTCTTCATTTGGTTCCGGCCTTTCGTCCGCGTCAGCTACTCGTGATCGAGGTGACGGTGATCACAGCGGACACGATATCCTGAAAGTCGGCAAATTGGAACACGTTCTAGAAGGATTTCGTGCCATGGTCTAACGAAGTTAGAAAAGACCAGTACAAAGGGGGTTCCGGCGCCGACACACGGGGACTCCCACCTCCACCCCTGGCGCCGATCCTAGCCCCTAACTGGACGGGCGTCCGTCAGCCGATGACGTCGTGCAGGTGATGGATCGGGTCGTGCACGAAATAGCGCGCGAGCGAGTCAACCGTGAACACGGATCCGTCGCTGCGCAGTCCCCGTCGACCCCGGTCCGCGGGCGGGACCGCGGCAAACGCGTCCGCCACGGCGGCCGCGGCGGCACCGAGCTCGGCCGCGACCACCTCCGGGTCCTGCTCGCCGTAGCGCTCGGCGACGGCGGTCTCATCCTGATCCCAGTTCGCGAAGTGTGGGTCGTCCTGCGCGAGCATCAGCTCCAGGCGCTCCAGGAAGATCCGGAACACGTCCCGCACGTGCGCGGAGTACTCCAATGCCGACCAGGTCTGCTCGTCCGGCCGCACGGCCACCTCCGGCCGCGCCAGCACCGCGGGCCAGGCCGCCGCGTTCGCGCGGACCAGGCCGGGTATGTCGTCGTACTCCACCGCACCGGCATCGAATCCGCAGTCGGCGCAGGGACGCTCGAGAACCCAGGTCCAGTTCTTGGTGTCGGGCGGGATCGTCATGGGTTCAGGCTAGCGATCGCGCCCCGGGTCCGCGCGACGGAGACTGATGTCGAGAGCGCGCGCCTCGTGCCCATGTCCGACCCACTCATAGCCGACGACCGTGACCACCGGCGCCAGCATCACCACGATCAGGCACCACGCCATCGAGACCCCCTGTGCGGCAATGACGACCGCGAGAACCAGGGTCGCCCCGGTGCCGACGAGAAGGATCAGGTGGAACGGATCGGGCACCCGCACGAGGTAGGCGTAGAGCAGGTAGATGGCGCCGATGAACACGGCGACGGGTATCGCCACGGCGAGCACCGTGGCCACCGCACCGACGTGCGCGACGTGCTCGATGTAGTAGGCCGCGACATGCAGCCCCGCCCCGACCGCCGCGAGCGACGCGAAGATCAGGATGTGGCCGTAACCCCAGACGAAGCAACGGTTTCGGTACACCTCGAGCACCTCGGCCGACGGGAGCATGTAGTAGACCCACCACAGCCCGAAGGTGAGCCCGATCCCGGCGATCGCGACCAGCACCGCATCGAGCGTCCACCCCTGCCTGCCCACGACGGCCGAGAGCGACGCCACCGTGCCGATCACGCCCTCCCCCAGCGTGATGATGACCAGCAGCCCGTGGCGCTCGACGATGTGGTGCACGTGCCATGGCGTCCCGCCCTTGTTCCGCTCGGCGATGACGGGTCCGCTGAGCTCGAGCAGCATGAGCACCACGCCGACTGCGAACACCTGCTCTAGGGTGAGCGGCGCGATGACCACCGCCACCCAGCCGACCTGAGCGATGACGAGGGTCACGGCGTACGTCAGCGCCGCGGGGCGGTGCGCCGGATCGTGCTTGGCCGCGCGCAACCACTGGAAGACCATGGCCACGCGCATCACGATGTACCCGGAGACCATCACTGAGTTGTCGAGCTCGACCCCGCGGTCGATGGAGGCGAACATCTGCGGCAGACCGAGCGCGAGGATCACCACCCCGACCATCTGCACCATCGTGGTGACCCGGTAGACCCAGTCATCGGTGTCGTAGGCGGAGGCGAACCAGGAGAAGTTGATCCAGGCCCAGATGATCGCGAACATCGCGAACCCGAACCCGGCGAGGCCGCTCCCGAGGTGGCCCTCCGCGACGAGGTGCGCGAACTGCTCCCCTGCGACGCCGAACGCGACGACGAACGCCAGGTCGAAGAGCAGTTCGAGCGGGGTCGCGGACCGGTTCGCCTCGTCCGGGTCGCGACCGACCATCCGCTGCACGCGGTGGGCGTAGTAGCGGGCGGTCCCCGCCGGCTGTTCGGCTGTGCTCATGGTCGGGCTCCCCTGCCAGGGTCCGCAAACGATCGATGCGGTGAAACCTACCGGCACTGAAGGCGCGAGGGTGGCATCTCGAGTGGGGCGGGCGGGGCTCGAACCCGCGACCAATGGATTATGAGTCCACGGCTCTAACCGACTGAGCTACCGCCCCATGGGCCACATCAAGAACATCAGTGGCCCGCCGAAATGCTACCGGCCCCGCTCACCCCATTGTCCGCCGAGGGTGTCGGACCGCGGCGCACGCAGCTGCACGTGCCGCCGAACGCAAGAGGACCCCGCCACACGATGTGTGACGGGGTCCTCCCGGATGCTCCCCCGGCTGGACTCGAACCAGCAACCGTCCGATTAACAGTCGGAAGCTCTGCCAATTGAGCTACAGGGGATTATTCCGTCAGCCGTTCGTTTCCGTTTGGCTGCGGACAGACTTTAACCCATCCCCCACCCAGGTACCAAATCGCCTGCCCGGAGGCCCATCAGGCAGACTGTTGAGAGGCTGGTCGGAGGAGGAAAGCAGGGATGATGCGCTTGTTGATCGCTGTCGGCGTCGGGTACGTGCTGGGGACCAAGGCGGGCAGGTCGCGCTACGAACAGATCAGCAAGGCCGCCAAGGCCGTGGCGGCCAGCCCCGCCACCAAGAAAGTCATCGACGTGGGCAGGCAGAAGCTCTCCGACAGCCTGAACACGCAGCCCCGACTCGAGCCGCTCGAGGCCATCGACTCGGACACCACGATCTACGTCCCGCGCGACCGCAAGTAGGGCGGCCCGCTACAGGTCGTCGGAGCTGTCTCCTACGGCCTGTTCGAGCAGGCTGCGCCGGTACTGCTCGAGCGCGACAAGGTCGCCGAACAAGGACATGTACTCGTCGGGCTGGTCGGCCTGCGACATCCGCTGCAGCTTCGACTTGAGGTCGGCCACCTGATTGCCCACCCACACCTCTTGCAGCCGGGCCAGCACCCGCGGGATGTAGGCAGGCACGTCCGAGGCCCGCATCGGGTCAACGGCCAACTCGGTGACCAGCGACTGCAGCGGCTCGGCTCGCTTACCGACCGCCTCCATCCACTCGGCACCGCCGAGCCCCGCGCCGGTCCCGCCTGCCTCCGCGATCGCGTCGCGCACCAGCGCGTACGCGGATGGGTGAACGATTCGGACGGCAGCGAGTCGAACACCGAGCCGGCGATCGCCGGGTACTGCAGGGCCGACTTGAGCGCCTCCCGCTGCGGCCACAGGGTCGGGTCCGTTGGGTTCGGCCGGGCGGGACCCGCAGGCACCCCCGCGGCGCCCTGCTCCGGCACCCGGCTCCGCTCCTGCCGCTGCGGCCCGCGACCCGACCTCGGTGAGTTCCTGCGGGCCTCCTCGCGGACCCGCTTGATCACTGTCGGGATGTCGTCCCAGCCGATCCAACCGGCGAGCTGACGGGCGTAGTCCTCACGCAGCGCCTCGTCCTTGATCCGGGCGACCACCGGCACCGTCCGGCGCAGCGCCTCGACCCGGCCCTCGCCGGTGTCGAGGTCGTGCTCGGCGAGCAGGGATCGGATCACGAACTTGAACATCGGGATGCGCCGGGCGACCAGGTCGCGCACCGCGGCGTCCCCCGCCGACTGGCGCAGTTCGCACGGGTCCATCCCGTCCGGCGCCACCGCGACGTAGGTCTGCCCCGCCATCTTCTGATCGCCCTCGAACGCCTTGAGCGCCGCCGCCTGGCCCGCGGCGTCGCCGTCGAAGGTGTAGATCACCTCGCCGCGGAAGTAGCTGTCGTCCATCAGGAGTCGGCGCAGCATCGCCAGGTGGTCCTCGCCGAACGCGGTGCCGCAGGCGGCGACGGCTGTCTTCACCCCGGCCAGGTGCATGGCCATCACGTCCGTGTAGCCCTCGACGACCACCGCCTGGTGACCCTTCGCGATGTCCCGCTTGGCCAGGTCCAGACCGAACAGCACCTGAGACTTCTTGTACAGCAGGGTCTCTGGTGTGTTGATGTACTTGCCCGGCATGGTGTCGTCATCGAACAACTTGCGGGCGCCGAAGCCGATGACGTCGCCGCCGAGGTTGCGGATCGGCCAGACCAGCCGACGGCGGAAGCGGTCGATCGGGGTGCCCCGCTTGCCGGGCGTGGCCAGGCCGGCGTCGATGATCTCGTTCGCCTCGAATCCCTTGACCATCAGGTGCTTGGTCAGGGTGTCCCAGCCGTCCGGCGCGTAGCCGCAGCCGAAGGTGATTGCGGCCTGGCCGTCGAAGTTGCGCTCGGTGAGGTAGTCGCGGGCGGTCTGGGCGTCCGGTTCCCGCAACCGTGCCGCGTAGAACTCCTGGGCGGCCGCGTTGGCCGCCACCAGCCGCGCCCTGGTGCCGCGGTCGCGCTGCACGGAGGGGCCGCCGCCCTCGTAGGAGATCGTGTAGTTGAGCCGGTCGGCGAGCTGCTCGACGGCCTCGACGAAGGAGATGTGCTCGATCTTCTGTATGAACGAGTACACGTCGCCGCCCTCGCCACAGCCGAAGCAGTGGTAGGTCCCGTGGTTGGGGCGGGCGTGGAAGGAGGGCGACTTCTCGTCGTGGAACGGGCACAGGCCCTTCATCGAGTCGCCGCCGCTGCGCTTGAGCGCGACGTACTCCCCCACGATGTCTTCGATATGGGTCCGGTCGCGGATGGCCGCGATGTCTCGTTCAGGAATTCGGCCGGCCACTCGAGCAGTGTAGGCGCTATCCCCAGCTCGCCTGAGCGCCGAGGCTCTGCTTGTCGACGCGTTCGAGCCGACTCTCGGTGTACGAGGCGATCTGGTCGACGATCACCCTGGTCCTGGCCGCGTCGTCCGCTGCCCGCTCCCATGCGGAGAGCAGCAGCGGGTCCAGCCCGGACGGCGCCGTGCGGTGCAGCCATTCCGAGACCCGATGGATGCGGTCGCGCTGCCGGTCCTGCTTGGTGCGGTGCCCGGCGTCGGACATCACGTACCGCAGCGCGACGGTCTTGAGTAGCGCCACCTCCGCGCCGACCACCGGCGGGATCTCCAGGTCGGCGGAATACCGCGAGAGCGGGCGATCGCCGGCGACCCGGCGGGTCTCGGTCACGGCCGCGGTGGCGAACCGCCCGACCAGCTCGCTGGTGAGGTTCTTCAGTGCCACCGAGCTGGCCAGTGTGCCGTCGAAGCTTCCGCTCGCGCCGACCACCACCGGCAGCACGGACAGCCGCCGCGCGGCCTCGACCAGATCGTCGACGATGAGCCCGCGGAACTCCGAGGCGCCCATCTCCGCCAGCGCCCGCTGCTCGGCGGGGTCCGCGAGCGCGCGCAAGTCGATGCGACCGGCGATCACGCCGTCCTCCACGTCGTGCACCGAGTAGGCGACATCGTCGGCCCAGTCCATCACCTGTGACTCCAGGCAGCGTCGCCGCCCTGGGGCGCCCTCACGCACCCAGGCCAGGATCTGGGCGTCGTCGTCGTAGGCGCCGAACTTGGCGCCGGGCGCCGGACGCGTCCACGGGTACTTGATCGACGCGTCGAGCGCCGCGCGGGTGAGGTTGAGCCCGACGCTGCGCCCGTCGCCATCGAGCACCTTCGGCTCCAGGCTGGTGAGGATCCGCAGGTTCTGGGCGTTGCCCTCGAACCCGCCACAGTCCGCGGCGACCTCGTCCAGCGCCTTCTCGCCGTTGTGCCCGTACGGCGGGTGGCCGATGTCGTGGGCGAGCCCGGCGAGGTCGACCAGGTCCGGGTCGCAGCCGAGGCCGTCCGCGATGCTCCGGCCGATCTGCGCGACCTCGATCGAGTGGGTGAGCCGGGTCCTCGGGGTGTCGCCGTCGCGCGGACCGACCACCTGGGTCTTGTCGGCGAGCCGCCGCAGCGCCGCACAGTGCAGCACCCGGGCCCGGTCCCGCGAGAAGTCGGTGCGCCGGGCCGAGGTGCCGGGCAGCCCGCCGCTCTTCGGCGCCTCCGCCACCCGCCGCTCCAGGTCGTGCTCGGTGTAGTCCGCCACCAGATCAGCCGTCATCACTGTCCCGCGGTGTAGGGGAAGTCCGCGGAGAAGTGGGTGAGCTGATACCAGATCAACGCCCCTGTCTCCCTTGCGATCCCGTGCGCCTGCGACTCCCGGGTGAAGACGGCGGGCCCCTGCCGGGTCGGCGCCGTCCATGCCTCGAGCCCGGCGTCACGGGCCATGGTCCTGGTGCGCAGCGAGTGCCACGGATCGCTGACCAGGACGGCCGAGTTCATGTCGCGCTCGCCCATCTCCCGGCTCACGCCCTCGATGCTCCGCAGGGTGTCCGAACCCTCCTCGACGGCGATGATCCGGTCGCCGGGCACGCCGCGACCGATCAGGTAGTTCCGCCCCGAGGCAGCCTCGGTGTAGACGTCACCCTCCTGCTTGCCGCCGACGGTGACCACCGTCGGAGCGACGCCCCTGTTGAACAGCTTTACTGCCTGCTCCAGGCGTGCCTCGAACACCGAGGACGGCGTCCCCGAGTACTGGGCCGCGCCGAGCACGACGATGGCGTCGGCCTTCGTCGGGTCGTCGATCCGGGCGACCTGCCATACGCGTGCCGCGGTGCCGCCGACCAACAGCAGGCCCATCAGCACGGCACCGGCGATGGTGCGGCGTGTCCAGCGGGCAAGGGTGCCCCCGAAACCGAGCCGATCGGCTTCGCGCACGCGCACAACTGGTGAACTCACTCCGCAAGTCTGCCAGCCGCACGCCCCTGTGCGCGCCACGGCGCGCCCGAGCCACAGCCATCCGAGCCGTTCTGCCGGATCCGGGCCAGAGAACGACGAACGCCCCCACCCGATCGTGGGGCGTTCGTCAGGGCGCTGCCGTCAGCTGAACGACGTGAGCAGCTGAAGGAAGTTGGATCCGAGCAATGAGGCCATGTTGAACTGCGCCAGGATCGTTCCGATGATTTCCACTTCATCCTCCGTGTGTGCGTTTCCCATGGGATGTGACCTGCGCCACGGCCTCGAAAGATAGCGCCAGGCCGTTGCCGCGGATACCCGCCACATGACCGGGGCAGGTACCTGTTTCTCCCGGGAGCGCCCGAACTCCGTTCCGTTCCCTGGCGAAAGCGGCACGGCACTCGGATCACAGCGCGAACTCCGCCGATGCCGATAGATTCAGTGCCATGGCACTCGCACAGTCGCACGCTCGCGGTCGACACGTCTCCCACCGCCTCTCGATCGCCGCGGCAACGGCCTCCGTACTGGCGCTGCTCGGCCTGATCTGCCTGCCCGGCGTGGCGTCCGCGGAGACGCCGTTCCGGATGCCGGGCCAGATCTCCGATCGGGTCGGCGCCCTCGACGACGCCGAGCGCGCCGATGTGCGGGCCGCGCTCGACGCGCTCTTCGACGAGCAGCACGTGCAGCTCTGGGTGACCTATGTCGCCGGCTTCGACGGCATGGACGCCGGACAATGGGCGAGCAAGACGGCGCAGCAGAGCGGGCTGGGCGACAACAGCGCGCTGCTCGCGGTGGCGACCGAGGACCGCGCCTACGCCCTCGACCTGCCACCGAACCTGAGCAACGTCAGCACCGCCGAGATCGACAGCATCGAGCAGGACGCCATCGTTCCCGCTCTGCGACAAGATGATTGGGCCGGTGCTGCGATCGCGGCCGCGGGCGGTATCGACGACGCGATGAGCTCGTCGGGGTCCGGATCCACCGCCAAGTACCTGCTCATCGGGGCGGCGTCGTGGTCATCGGGGCCGGCGGCGTGGTGCTGTACTCCCGTCGGAAGAAGGGTGAGCGGATCCAGCAGGGCATCGAGGCGGCCAAGGACGTCGACTGGACGAACCCGACCGCCATCGCGGCCCTGCCGATCGAGACCCTCGATGCCAGGGCCAAGGAGGTGCTGGTGGAGACGGACAACGCGATCCGCACCAGCGAGGAGGAACTGAACCTGGCCCGCGGCGAGTTCGGCGACCAGGCGACCGCGCCGTTCACCGCCGCCTACGACACCGCGAAAACCACCCTCGCCTCGGCGTTCACCCTCCGCCAGCGCCTGGACGACGACATCCCCGAAACACCGGATCAGAAGCGGGACATGCTGATCCAGCTGATCTCGACGTGCAGCCGGGCCGACAAGGAGCTCAATTCGCGGGTGACGGAGTTCGACGGGATGCGCGACCTGCTCCTCGACGCCCCCGCCCGTCTCGACGCCCTCACCCAGGACGTCGTGGAGTTGACCGTCCGGGTCCCGCAGTCGGAGGCCACGCTCGCCGGACTGCAGAACGAGTTCCCGGCGCCCGCGCTCGCGTCGGTCTCGGGGAATGTCGCGATGGCGCAGCAACAGATGGCGTTCGCGGACCAGAACATCACCGCCGGCCGCGAGGCGGCAGCGCTGCCCGCAGGCAAGCAGGGTCCCGCCGTCGTCGCGATCCGGGCCGCGGAGGGTGCCATCGCACAGGTCCGGGAGCTCCTCGACGGCGTCGACCACGCCGCGGACAACATCCGCACCGCCATCGCCACCCTGCCCGCGGCCCTCGACGACGCCCGCAAGGACATCGCCGCCGCGGCCACGTTGGCCCAGCACGGCGGCCAGCCCCTCGCCTCGGCCAAGGCCGCGACCGAGTCTGCGCTGGCGCAGGCCGAGGCTCTCAAGGACAGCGACCCGCTCGGGGCGTTCACCGCGATCGTCAAGGCGGACAACGAACTCGACACCGTCCTGGCCACCGCGATGGATGCCAAGGAACAGACCGAGCGGGCGGCGCAGCGCCTCGCCCAGGACCTCACGGTCGCCCAGTCGCAGATCACCGCGGCCAAGGACTACGTCAACACCCGCCGCGGCGCCGTCGGCGCGGAGGCCCGCACCCGGCTCTCGGAGGCGGAGCGCCATTTCGACGCCGCCCGCCAGCTCAGTCAGTCCGACCCGGCGAAGGCGCTACAGCACGCGAAGGCCGCGGGCGACCTCGGCGCACGGGCACTGAGACTCGCGCAGAGCGACGTGCAGTCCTGGGAGGCGAGTAGGCAGCCACGGAACTCCGGGAGCAACACCGGCGCGATCCTCGGCGGCATCCTGATCGAGTCGATGATTCGCGGCGGGATGAGCGGCGGCTGGGGCAACCGCGGCGGTGGAGGCGGAGGCGGAGGCCGCGGCCCCGGCTCGTTCGGCGGTCCGAGCAGTTCCGGACGGATCAGTCGCAGCGGGCGGTTCTAGGCCGCGGTCATGCGCTGACCTCGATCACGTCGAGGGCCCGCTCGATCGCGTCGGCGAGGGTGCTGCGCTCGTCGTCTGCCCACATGAACAGCCCGGCTACCAGCGCGGCCAGCACGGATGACGCTGCTACGCGGGCCACGTCGCCGGTCGCGCCGTCGGCGACGAGCTGATCGATGATGGCGCGCTCGGTGTTTCCCGTCGACCGCCACACGTCACCACGGAGAGACGGCGTGCTCGCCGCGATGCGAATCCGCCGCCGGATCAGCGGCGCCTCGGGTTCGGGCAGCGTCCGCCACGCCGCACGGATGCCGCGGGCCGCCCGGATGAACGGGGGCAGGTTGCGCGGCTGGCCTGCGATCGCCGCCGTCAACACGGGGTCGTACCGATCGTCGAGCACGCGAATCTCCTTCACGGGGAGGTGGCTAGGCGAGCCCGAGCGAGCGCGCGAGGGTCGGCCAGGCCTTGGGTAGCTGGTTCTCCCAGTAGATCCAGGCGTGGGTTCCCCGCGGTTCGAAGTCGAAGGTCGCGGGGATCTTCAGGTCCTGCAGACGGGACTGGAGCCTGCGGGTGCAGGCGTTTGCCGCCGCCTCGATGGATCCACCGACGAACACTCGGTCGTTGTAGTCGGGCAGGTCGGGCGTGTCGTACCGGCCGGGCAACCCCGAAGCCACCGAGACGTAGATGTCCTTGCCGCGCAGGGCTTCCGCGTTGCGCGGTGAATCATGCGCAGCCCATCCCGGCCCGGCGAAATCGCCCCAGACATTCGCCGGGTCGCCGCCCCTCGACGACACCGTCGCCAGCACGCTCAGACGCCCCAGGTCGTCGGTCGTCGAGTAACAGCCGCTGAACACCGCTATGCCGCGGTACATCTCGGGGTGCCGAGTGGCGAGCATCATCGCCCCCTGCGCTCCCATGGAAGCACCCATCAGCGCCTTGACACCGTTGGTCTTCAGCCGCGCATCCAACAGGGGAGGCAGTTCCCTGGTGATGAACGTTTCCCACTTGTGCAGACCGACGCCCGGGTCGATCCGGTCCCAGTCGGTGTAGATACCGGACACGCCGCCGTTGATCATCACGACGTTCACGTTCTTGTCCGCGAAGAACTTCGGTACGCCGCCGTTGGTGACCCAACCGCTGGTGTCCTCCCCCGCATCGACCCCCTCGAGTGCGTAGATCGAGGGCCTCGGCACCGAGTTGTCCCTCGGCAGCGCGACCTCCACGCCGACGTTGCGGCGCAACGCAGCCGAGGCCACCGTGAAGCGGACGAGCTGCTCGGACTTGCGCTCCTCGCCGACGATCGCCGCGGTGGTGATGTCGTCGCGTAGCGCCGGCAACGGCGGGTGCTCGTTCTGAAGCGGACCGGGGATCGTCGACCCGGAACTGACGCTGCCCCCGTCGGAACTGGCCCCGCCACTACCACTGGCCAGGCTTCCACTCGCGCTGCCCGAGCTTCCGGCGTCCGGTGTGGCCAGCGCCGATGGCGCGATCGGCAGGGCGACGAACGTGGCCAGCGAGATGGCGCCGACACCGGTTCGCAGGGTGCGCCATCGCATCGAGCGCGACCCCACTGAACTGCCCGTTGTAGCTTCCAGAAATTCACTGGTAGAGCGAATCGAATCTGCGGACACGGCAACTTTCCTGATCGTCGAGGCGCCATGACGGCGCATTCACGGATCGACGAACACCCCCACCTGGCGGGTGGGGGCGTTCGTCGGAGAGCTGTCAGGAGCCGAGTGATCCGGTACCGAGCGATCCCGTGCCGCCCGGGTT
Source organism: Rhodococcus sp. MTM3W5.2 (assembly GCF_001984015.1). Classification (NCBI taxonomy): domain Bacteria; kingdom Bacillati; phylum Actinomycetota; class Actinomycetes; order Mycobacteriales; family Nocardiaceae; genus Rhodococcus; species Rhodococcus sp. MTM3W5.2. The sequence continues at coordinate 3,451,294 of NZ_CP019572.1, forward strand.
ACCTCCCGGGTTGCCGCCGCCGGAGAGGTTCACGGTCGACGAGCTCGACGTCGACTCCTTGAATCCGGTTGCGCCGCTGTAGACGGCGGTGATGGCGTGCGCCCCGTCGGTGGTGAAGGTGTGCTTCAGGGTGGCGGTGCCGTTGTTCACGGGGACGGCGCTGCCGATGTTGGTGGCGCCGCCCTTGAACTGGACGGTGCCGGTGGCGCCCGCGGGGCGACGGTGGCGATGAGGTCTACGGCGGTGCCGGTCTTGGCGGTGGCCGGGACGGTGAGGGTCGTCGTGGTGTCCACGATGACCGGATCGGCGCTGACGGTCACGGTCGCCGCAGCCGAGGTGGACGGCTTGTTGGTGGCGTCACCGCTGTAGACCGCGGTGACCGGGTGGGCTCCGTTGGTGGCGAAGGTGTGCTTGAGGGTGGCGGTGCCGTTGTTCACGGGGACGGCGTTGCCGATGTTGGTGGCGCCGTCCTTGAACTGGACGGTGCCGGTGGCGGCCGCGGGGGCGACGGTGGCGGTGAGGTCGACGGCGGTGCCGGCCTTGGCGGTCGCCGGGACGTTCAGCGTGGTGGTGGTGTCGGAGACCGCCGAGCCCACGGTGATCGTGGCCAGCGGGCCGGCACCGGCATTCAGCGCGCTACCTTCGGCGTCCCGCGGTGAGCAGTAGGTCGGCGCCCAGATCGTGCCGCCGAGCCAATGGCTGACCTGAGGAAGGAAGGTGAGGAACGATTCCGGGCTGCCGTACTGTCCGGCGGCTCCGGCCGTGCGCAGCTTGGGCTCGATGGTCCCGCTCGCAATGGCCTTGAGAGTGATCCGAAACTTGGGGAAGGCAACGCTGGTTGTGTCGCCGGACTGGGCGTTGATCGCCAGGCCGCCGTGCGAGTTCGTGGATGAGCTGGGCCCGTTACCGATGGTGACGTTGTCGCCCGACACCCTGAGGATCTGTCCGGCGGGCGACGGGTTTCCGGACTCGTCGACACGGATCACCGATGCGGCTGCCCCAGCGGTCATGTTGCCGGGATCGGCGATCGCAGCAGATACGAACTCGGAGTTCGCCGGGATCGGGATGTCGATCTTGGGGCGTGACATCTTCCCCAACGAGGCGCCACTGACACTGTTCGGGATCTGGACGGTACCCGGATCGATCTCCAGGTCGAATGCCTCGCCGGGCGCGACTGTCGGTGGCGCCGAGACCTTCACGGTCGTGGGCTTGGTGCCGGAGGTGGGGCCGGACCACGCGCTCGGCACGGCCTTACACGTCACCTGGAAGGTCGACGTCGTGGTGATCGGGCCAGCGGGCGCGGCAGATGCGGAGAAGCCGCCCACCGCGGCCGCGCCGACGATGAGCGCGGTCAACGAGGTGACGCGTAACAGAGGTGCAGACATTGTGTCCTCTTCAAATAGGGGGAAGCCCGAGGCTGGTTGCGCCGATCTGTGCACCGCAGGCTGGACAATTCCGCTACACGTTCAAGGCCAACGGCACCCAGGGGTGGGAGCCGCTGACCGCCAACCAGCGGACGCCGCAGTGGCAGGCTCAGCCGTCCGAGCAACCGAGCGAGCCCGTGCGTATCTCATGAGGTGTGACCTGCGCCACGACATCGAAGGTTAGCGACGGGCCGGCCCCGGGCATATCGGCCACGTGACGGGGGAAGGTACCTGTCTTCTCCTCGGCGACCGGGCGTGCCACCTCGGATTCGCGCGGGGTCAACACGTATGCGACCGGTGCCGTCCGGGGCGTGTCGGTGTGGGAGTGAGCGGATTGACACAAGTTTCGCCCGGCATACTCATGATTTCGTATGTGAATCAGGCCGGAATTCGGGACATATACGACATCCGTGGCCCCTTCTTCACTGTGGCGACAGGCCCGCGTGACACCGTTGATACGCAAACCGGCCAGTCGTCCAGCGCTGTGCCACAGATCATCTAAGGTTGGGCCGTCATTTGCGCGCACCGCCGTGACGCATGCCCAATACCGCAGGAGCGCAGAACTATTCGTTCATCACACAGGGTCCTACGTACCGCACTGATCTCGGCGATCGTCGCAGGGGTGGCGTTGGCGGGACCCACCACGGCCGCGGCCCAAGAGTCAGCAGAGGCATTCGGTTCGAGCTCGTCCTCGTGCAGCTTCATCCAACAGATCGGTTCGTTGTTCGGTTCCTCGGATTGCGAGGCCTCGCCGCGCTCGTCGACGCCGGATCGCGCTGCCGATCAGACGGCGGATCGCGCTGCCGATCAGATGGCGGCGGACATCGCCAGGCTGACCAACGAACACCGGAAGCGGAACGGACTGTCCGCGTTGAAGTTCAACGCGGACATGTCCGAGGTCGCCCAGTCGTGGAGCAGCCGGCTCGCCAAGGCCGGGACGCTGTCGCACAACCCGCTGTACAGCAAGGAGATCCCGAAGGGCTGGCGACTCGCTTCGGAAAACGTGCTCCAGAACTGGAACCAGGCGTCGGCCGAGCAGCTCGTCAAGCAGTGGATCAACTCGCCCGGCCACAACGCGAACATGCTGAACCCCGACATCACTGATATCGGCGTCGGCTACCACGTCGGACCGGATGGCCGGGCCTGGGCAACCCAGAACTTCGCCCGGTACTGAGCAGGTATCGGCGCAGGCCCCGCCCCAACCTGGTTCCGGATCAGGCCTGCCGATCCCGCTGGTTCTCGGCGATCCAGGCCACGATCTGAGTTCGGGAGGTGAACCCGAGCTTGGCCAGGATGTGCTCGACGTGGCCCTGGGCGGTTCGGGGAGAGATCACCAGCATCGACGCGATCACCTTGTTCGTGTGGCCTGCTGCGACCAGGCGTGCCACCTCGGATTCGGGCGGGGTCAACACGGATGCGAGGACAGGGGCGCTGTGCTCATGTTGTTGCGTACCTACTCGCGAACACCCTGCCGGCAGTTCTCCGGCGTCAGGTGTTCCCGGGCCGGCTGCTCGATCCCTGCTCGACCATCCACGCCACAACCTGGATACGGGAGGCGAATCCGAGCTTCGCGAGGATCTGCTCGACGTGTCCCTGCACCGTGCGCTGGGAGATCACAAGCTGCGCGGCAATCGCCTTGTTGGTCAGGCCCTGAGCCACGAGCGCGGCGACCTGCCGCTCGCGCTGGGTCAGCGCCGACAGCGATCCCGAGGGCTGCCCCTCCTCCGACTCGGGGAGTTCGTCGAGCGCGAACGCGATCGCCTCCTCTGGGCTCCACCCCGCACCTTCTCGAACGGCCCCCTCGTACCCCCGATCGCCGAGGGCCCGACGGGTCTGCTGCTCGCATTCCGCGTGGTGCGCCTGCAGCGTGCGGGCAACCACTCCGGCGCTGCCGACCGCTGCCCACATCGTCTCCACCGCGCCCAGCAACAGCGCCGCCCGTCGCGCGCGATTCTCCGCGGAGGCGATCCACGCCAACGTCTCGACACACATCGCGGCGGCAAGCATGTCGTCAGCCGAACGGGACAGCCGCAGGCCCTGCTCGAGGAGGCCCGCGGCGCGCGGTGGATCGGCCTCCCACAGCGCGAGCCCGAGGGCGCAGGCCGCATATGCCCGGTAGACGAACTCGCCGGTTCGTTCGCTGATGGCCAGGGCTTCTTCTTGGTAGCTCATTGCCCTGGCAGCGTCGCCGAGCAGTCCGGACGCCAGGGTGAGTCCGAGCAGTGTCGAGATCTGCCTGAGGTTGTTCCCCTGGTCCTGGAACGCTGCGAGGGCCTTCTCCCACCCGGCGAGCGCGCCCGGCAGATCCCCGGCAAAGGCAGCGATGTATGCGCTCGCGTGGATGACCGCCACGCGCATCGTGTCGTCGTCCAGTTGCTCCGCGAGGTCGTGTGCCCCCGCCGCCAGCGCGGTCGCCGACGCGATGTCGCCCTGATACCCGGCGAGCAGGCTGTTGGCACACAACGCTTTCACCCTGTCGACGGTCGCTTCGTCCCCGTGCAGATCGAGCGCGCAGTCGAGCCAGTATCTGCCCTCGCGAAGGAGACCACGGGAGAGCCAGAACGGGAAGAGGGCCACGGCGATCTGCAGGCCCGTGTCGGCCTCGTCAGGCTCGCTCATGCAGAAGTGCAGTGCCTCGCGCAGGTTTGTCTGCTCGCGTCCCAGCCGGGCCATGAGCTCGACTTGGCGGGGACCGATCCACTCGAATCTCGTCGTCGAGACCAGATCCCTGTGCCAGATCAGATGCCGTCGCCGGAGGACCGCGATGTCGTCCGGGGCGAGCAACTCCTCGCGGCCGTATTCGCGCAGTGTCTCGAGCATCCGGTATCGCACCACCGCCCCCGCGCGCTCACAGATCAGGATGGACTTGTCGACGAGCGAGGCCAGCACGTCGAGCACCTCGTCCACCGGCCGATCGCCTGCGCAGATCCCCTCCGCCGCATCGAGTTCGAACCCGCCGGAGAAGATCGTCAACCGACCCCACAGCTCGCGTTCCGCTTCGGTGCACAGTTCGCGGCTCCAGTCGATGGACAACCTGAGCGTCTGCTGCCGGGTCGGCGCTCCCCTGCGGCCACCCGTGAGCAGCTGATACCGATCGGACAGTCGGTCGAGAATCTGATCGGCCGACAGTGTCCGCAGCCGGACCGCCGCCAGCTCGATGGCGAGTGGGAGCCCGTCGAGCCGGTGACAGATCTGCGCCACGGCCACGCGGTTGTCCTCGCTGAGGGCGAAACCGGGCACTGCGACGGCGGCGCGTTCGAGGAACAGGGTCGCCGCCTCGTAGCGAGCAAGGTCCTGCAGCGACGGCGGCTCAGCGGGGTCCGGCACCGCAAGCGACGGGACTCGCAACACGGCTTCGCCGCCGACGGAGAGGGCCTCACGACTTGTCGCCAGGATCCGCAGCCCAGGACAGCGTCGCAACAGGGCCGTTGCGAGGGACGCAACGGCGTCCACCACCTGTTCACAGTTGTCGATCACGAGCAGCAGGCGCCGATCACGGAGGTGATCTGCCAACATCTCGAGCGGCGGCTCGCTCGAGATGTTCCGCGGCGCAATCGTGGCGGCCACCATGCCTGCGACCAGATCAGGATCGTGCAGGTCGCCGAGCTCGACCAGCCACACCCCGTCCTCGAAGTCGCGTCTCGAGTCGGCGGCCACCCGCAAAGCCAGCCGCGTCTTGCCCACACCGCCGATACCGGTCAACGTCAACAGCCGCGACGACGACAACAGTCGCCTCGACTCGGCCGTCTCGTTGCGGCGTCCGACGAAGCTGTTCAGTTCGAGGGGAAGATTCCCGGCCACCTTGCCACGGATGGTGGGCGGCATCGTCACTCCCATCTCTCCCCCGGCGCAGCGCCGCGAACGATATCGGCCGGAAACTCGCCTCGTGGGGAAAGCTCCGACTTGACACTTTAGCGTGAACTGTAACGCCATGACCGCGCGTCCCGTCGCGCGGATGCGAGATGCCCTCGCGTACGGCGGGGGCCAAAAACAGGTACCTCCCCCCGTCATCTCGCCGTGGTGCTCGACACAGCCCCCGCGAAGTATGAGATTCACCAGTTCTGCCCAGCGTGAAGTCGAGGTTCCCGATGCTCTTGCTCACACGACCGCCGCAGTCGACCCGCCCGTCGCCGGAGGTATTGATGATCCGGAACTGCGCGCGCTGCGGGACGCTGCTGAGTCCGGGGAGTTCCTCGTGCGATACCTGCGGAGGCAAGGACCTGCCGAAGATCCCGTCGACGGGACTCGGGGAGATTCGAACATGGACCGTCGTCGATCGCGAGTCCCCCGACAGGTGCGGCGATCCGATGCCGTGCCTGCTCGCGGTCGTCGCGCTCGACGACGGGCCCTGGATCTGTACCTGGCTCGAGGGCGAGATCGCGGTCCGCTCGGACCAGCACGTCCGCGTCCAGTTCGACCACACGGCCGCTGGCGACCGGTATCCCGTCTTCTGCGCCTGCGGCGCCGAGCGGGACCAGGAGTTCCCCACCGACTGACCGACACCACCCGACGACCGGTACAGATTTCAAGGATCAACCCGAGGAACCAATAACGAACCTACGCCGATAGTGCAGAAGTATTCAAATTCAATTATGTGAATGGCGCTCTATCTCGATATTTCTCCGCCCCCGACAAAGGTCGGCACGGGCGGCATTTCTGCATTGCCGGAACATTCGATTAACCGGATATCCGCACCAACCGACAACTTTTCGTTGTCAATCCATCGGACACATGGGCCGGTGCCGCAACCGAGACCCAGACAGGCCATTTCGACGACCATCATGCAGCATTCAACATGCTTCTTTACCTGCACTTATGCTCCACATTCTGCAAGTCCTACGCGCACCGATCACGGACCCTCGACGCGAACACCCCGTGAACTCCCAGTGAATTGAGGATCCCCCTCGGCCCACATTCCCGAGGGAACTGGACGCGCGCCAACTTGTTTTCTTTTTCGCTCACACAGCGACGTGTCGGCGTGGTAGAAATTGTCGCGGCCGCAACTGCCCCCTGGTTGCGGTCGCACCAAATTCAGGAAATCAAGTTCAAGGAGAAAACAATGGCAACCTTCCTCACCGTCCTCACCGCGCTCGGCAACGCCGCCGCGGTTGGCAACCTGCTGAACAACTTCAGCTGACGGCTCGGCCCGGGGCCGGTGCTCTCCCGAGGTGCACCGGCCCCAAATGACCGCCACACCGGCGGTCGAGAGTGGGTCGCCTCCCCCCGGCACACGCGCCGGCGGGCGACGAGAATGCGACGCCGGGACAGCCCTGCGTCGGGAAAGTCCGCGGTCACCACGCGAACCTGACCGCACCAGCGAAAAGTAGGGAATACATGTCTTCGAACACAGTCCGCCGCATCGCCGCTCTCGCGGCGGCCGCCGCCCTTCCCGCCGGCCTGCTCATGACCGGCGTCGGAGCCGGCGTCGCGAACGCAGCCGACCCGGCCTGCCCCCAGACCAGTCACACCACCAAGAACGACGGCAGCACCTGGGGGGTCACCCACACCTATGACAAGAGCGTCGCGGTGACCGAGGCCGCCGCCGGCACCAACGTCACCTACAAGATCGTCGTCGGCACGACCGGAATCGGTAACCCGTTCGTCTGGTCCATCTGGGACTACCCGCCGGCTGGCTTCGGCAAGCCGATCTCGGCGAAGGTCACCGCTTACCACGCCGTCCTGGGCCAGCAGACCGAGGCCGTCACCCCAGAGCCGATCGAAGACGGCTGGAGCGTGAACAGCACCGGATGGAGGGTCGACTCCGGCAACCCGGTAACCGCCGAGTTCACCTACAAGGTCCCGGACAACATCGCTGCCGGCACGAAGGTCTTCAGCGGAGGCATGGCCTCAGGCGGCACCGTCGGCGTCGGCACCACCCAGCTCGGCCTCAGCTCCTGCTTCACCGCGCGTGCGAAGAACCCGGGAGAGGCCGCCCTCGGCAGCCTCGACGGCGCCGGCCTCGGGTCCAGCGAAGGCCAGATGAGCTCCACCGGCTCGATCAGTGACGTCCTCGGCGACACCATCACGCGAGTCCTCAAGAACGGCAGCTAGACCCAGCACCCGGGTGCTGGGCACCCGCCGCTATACCCCGTGTGCTCGGCGCGCGACCGCCGCGCGCCGAGCACACGGCCCCGAAACCCACGGCTGCGACCTCGATGTCGACGGTTGCACACGAGCGGACCAAGGAACACCATGACATCACGGAAGATCACCCGCGGCGTCGCCGCAGGCGCGGCAACAACACTGGCCATCGGAGCACTCGCCGTCCTCGGCGCAGGCGTTGCCGGCGCCGCCCCCGGCTCCATCACCTGGGACGACGGCAGCTCCCGCTACACCCGATACATCAGCAACACCTCCCCCGCGGTCGGCGAGACGATCACCGTGTCAACGAAATTCGAGCGGACCAGCTGGGTCGATGAGTTCATCTACAACATCAAGGACCGCCATCACTCCTGCCTGACCTACGTCCCCGGCTCCGCTAAGATGGCCGGCAACGACGGCAGCTACCCGGTCCAGAACCCCGAGGTCAACGCAAATGAGGCCTACGTCCGCGCCGAATGGGGCGTCACCGAGTGGTCCGTCCAGGCCCGCCCCGGCTTCAACCGGACCCCCATCTTCAGCGTCCGCTACAAGGTCGGCGAGAACTGCCCCCGCGACACCGCCCTGCCCACCGGCATCGACTACGGCGGATCACTCGGCAGCGGCAACTACGGCAACAAGGGCCCGTCGATCACCGTAGGCGCCTCCAGCACGGTTCCCGGCTCCGGTTCCGTCGATACCGGCAGCCTCGGCTCGCTGTTCGGCTCCTGACAACCCACACCGTGAAGGGGTCTGTCCCCGGCCACACCCGCCGGGGTAGACCCCACCACAACCACCGGCGTCGAACACACGACCCAAACCCCAACGCTGCGGCCCCGATGTCGACGGTCGCACTCCCAGCGACCCAAGGAACACCATGACATCACGAGAGACCACCCGCGCCGTCGCCGCAGGCGCGGCAACAACACTGACCATCGGCGCACTCGCCCTCCTCGGTGCAGGCGTCGCCGGCGCCGCCCCCGGCTCGATCAGCTGGGACGACGGCAGCTCCCACTTCACCCGCACCATCAGCAACACCACCCCCGCCGTCGGCGACACCATCACCGTCACAACGAAATTCGAGCGGACCAGCTGGACCGACGAGTACATCTACAACGTCAAGGACCGCCACCACTCCTGCCTGACCTACGTCCCCGGCTCCGCCAAAATGATCGGCCAGAGCGAATACCCGGTCGAGAACCCCGAGGTCAACGCAAACGAGGCCTACGTCCGCGCCGCCTGGGGCGTCACCGACTGGGTCGTCCAGAGCCGCCCCGGCTTCTACCGAGCACCCACCTTCAGCGTCGCCTACAAGGTCGGCCAGAACTGCCCCCGCGGCACCGCCCTGACCACCGGCATGGACTACGGCGGATCCCTCGGCAGCGGCAACTACGGCAACAAGGGCCCCTCCATCACCATGGGCAAGACCGCCACCACCACCACACTCGCGGCCGTCACCGGCGCCCGCGTCGGGCTGCCGAGCAACCTCACCGCCACCGTCACCGGCGGCGCAGCGGGCAACACCATCGAATTCCGCGACGGCACCGCCTCCATCGGCACCGCCACCCTCGACGGCGCGGGCACCGCGACCCTCCCCTGGACCCCGAACGTCCGCGGCGGCCACACCCTCACCGCCAGCTTCGCCGACACCGCGTTCGCCACCGCGTCTCAGTCCGCGCCGGTCACGGTGCAGGTCGCCGAGCAGAACGCCACCTCGACGATCGCGCTCGCACCGATCACCGGCGCGCAGGTCGGCCGCGCCTCGACCGTCACCGCCACCGTGAACCCGGCAGCGGCAGGCGGCACCGTCGAACTCCGTGACGGCGCAGCCTCACTCGCCACCCTGCCGGTCGGCGCCGACGGCAAGGTCACCTACCAGTGGGTGCCCGCAGCGGCAGGCGCACACACCCTCACCGCCACCTTCTCCGGCCGTGACGGCGTCGTCGGATCGAACACCACCGCACAGGTGAACGTGGCCGAGGCACCCGCCACCAACACCGACTCGACCACCACCCTCAACCCGGTCGGCGCCGCCGCCGTCGGCACCGCCACCACCCTCACGGCCAAGATCAACCCCGCCAACGCAGGCGGCACCGTCACCTTCAAGGACGGCGGCACCGTCATCGGCACCGGCACGGTCGGCGCGGACGGCACCGCCACCACCGCGTGGACCCCGGCCACCGCAGGTCAGCGCACCATCACCGCCGAGTACTCGGGTGCAGGCACCGTCAACGCCTCCTCCGACCAGGAATCGGTGATCGTGGGACCGGGCAACGGCACCGGCGGCCCCGGAACCCCCGGAACCGGCAGCGGAACCGGCAGCCTCGGCTCGATCTTCGGCTCCTGACAACCCACACCGTGAAGGGTCTGTCCCCGGGCTAGGCAACCGGGACAGACCCCACCGCCCCAACCGAACTGCGGCCTCGATGTCGACGGTCGCGCTTCCATCGACCAAAGGAAACATCAATGACATCACGAGAGACCACCCGCGCCGTCGCCGCAGGCGCGGCCGCGGCACTGACCATGGGCGCACTCGCGATCTTCGGTGCGGGCGTCGCAGGGGCCGCCCCCGGCTCGATCAGCTGGGACGACGGCAGCTCCCACTTCACCCGCACCATCAGCAACACCACCCCCGCCGTCGGCGACACCATCACCGTCACAACGAAATTCGAGCGGACCAGCTGGACCGACGAGTACATCTACAACGTCAAGGACCGCCACCACTCCTGCCTGACCTACGTCCCCGGCTCCGCCAAAATGATCGGCCAGAGCGAATACCCCGTCGACAACCCCGAGGTCAACGCAAACGAGGCCTACGTCCGCGCCGCCTGGGGCGTCACCGACTGGGTCGTCCAGAGCCGCCCCGGCTTCTACCGAGCACCCACCTTCAGCGTCGCCTACAAGGTCGGCCAGAACTGCCCCCGCGGCACCGCCCTGACCACCGGCATGGACTACGGCGGATCCCTCGGCAGCGGCAACTACGGCGACAAGGGCCCCTCCATCACCATCGGCACGAACCCCGACACCACCACCGACTCGACCACCACCCTCAGCCCGGTCAGCGGCGCCACCGTGGGTAAGGCCACCACCCTCACGGCGAAGGTCTCCCCCGCCAACGCAGGTGGCACCATCACCTTCAAGGATGGCGGCACCCTCATCGGCGCCGTCCAGGTCGGATCCGACGGGACCGCCAGCACCGCATGGACCCCCGCAACCGCCGGCGAGCGCACCGTCACCGCCTATTACTCGGGCAAGGGCACGGTCGACGCGTCGTCCGACCAGAAGACGGTGACCGTCGCACCCGCCGGCGGCAACGGCGGAACCGGTGGCGGCACCGGCACCGGCGGCGGAGCCGGCAGCCTCGGCTCGATCTTCGGCTCCTGAGCTAACTCCGCACACCGACCCCGGGCTCCGGCGCCCTGCCCTCGCAGACGCCGGAGCCCGGACCTCCCCCACAGCGCCTGCGGCGACGCTCACGCCGCACCGATCAAAGGACCCCCATGGCAGAACGAGCAACCACCCGCGGCGTCGCCGCAGGCGCGGCAACAACACTGACCATCGGCGCACTCGCCCTCCTCGGTGCAGGCGTCGCCGGGGCCGCCCCCGGCTCGATCAGCTGGGACGACGGCAGCTCCCACTTCACCCGCACCATCAGCAACACCACCCCCGCCGTCGGCGACACCATCACCGTCACAACGAAATTCGAGCGGACCAGCTGGACCGACGAGTACATCTACAACGTCAAAGACCGCCACCACTCCTGCCTGACCTACGTCCCCGGCTCCGCCAAAATGATCGGCCAAAGCGAATACCCCGTCGACAACCCCGAGGTCAACGCAAACGAGGCCTACGTCCGCGCCGCCTGGGGCTCCACCGACTGGGTCGTCCAGAACCGCCCCGGCTTCTACCGAGCACCCACCTTCAGCGTCGCCTACAAGGTCGGCCAGAACTGCCCCCGCGGCACCGCCCTGACCACCGGCATGGACTACGGCGGATCCCTCGGCAGCGGCAACTACGGCAACAAGGGCCCCTCCATCACCATCGGGAAGAGCGCCACCACCACCACACTCGCCGCCGTCACCGGCGCCCAGGTCGGCAAGGCGAGCAACCTCACCGCCAACGTCACCGGCGGCGCAGCGGGCGACACCATCGAATTCCGCGACGGCGCAACCTCGATCGGCACCGCCACCCTCGACGGCGCGGGCACCGCGACCCTCCCCTGGACGCCCACCACCGCAGGCGCACACACCCTCACGGTCAACTACCCCGGCACCGCGTTCGCCACCGCCTCCCAGTCCGCGCCGATCACCGCGCAGGTCGCCGAGGCATCGGTGCCCTCCACCATCGCCCTCGCACCCATCACCGACGGACAGGTCGGCAAGGCGAGCACCATCACCGCCACCATCAACCCGGCAGCAGCCGGTGGCACCGTCGAACTCAAGGACGGCGCAGCATCGTTGGCGACCCTCCCCGTCGGCGCCGACGGCAAGGCCACCTACCAGTGGACCCCCAACGCAGCAGGCGCACACACCCTCAACGCAGTCTTCTCCGGCCATGACAACGTCCTCGGATCCACCACCACCGCCCAGGTCAACGTCGCCGAAGCACCCGTGCCCTCCACGATCGCCCTCGCACCCATCACCGACGGACAGGTCGGCAAGGCGAGCACCATCACCGCCACCATCAACCCGGCAGCAGCCGGTGGCACCGTCGAACTCAAGGACGGCGCAGCATCGTTGGCGACCCTCCCCGTCGGCGCCGACGGCAAGGCCACCTACCAGTGGACCCCCAACGCAGCAGGCGCACACACCCTCAACGCAGTCTTCTCCGGCCATGACAACGTCCTCGGATCCACCACCACCGCCCAGGTCAACGTCGCCGAAGCACCCGTGCCCTCCACGATCGCCCTCGCACCCGTCACCGACGCACAGGTCGGACGCGCCTCCACCATCACCGCCACCGTGAACCCGGCAGCAGCAGGCGGCACCGTCGAACTCAAGGACGGCGCAGCATCGTTGGCGACCCTCCCCGTCAGCGCCGACGGCAAGGTCACCTACCAGTGGACCCCGGCAGCCGCAGGCGCACACACCCTCACCGCCACCTTCTCCGGCCGTGACAACGTCACCGGATCCACCACCACCACACAGGTCAACGTCACCGAGGCACCCGTCAACACCACCGACTCGACCACCACCCTCAACCAGGTCGGCGCCGCCGCCGTCGGCACGGCCACCACCGTCACGGCGAAGGTAACCCCCGCCAACGCGGGCGGCACCGTCACCTTCAAGGACAGCGGCACCGTCATCGGCACCGGCCAGGTCGGACCCGACGGGACGGCGACCGCCGTGTGGACCCCGACCACCGCCGGCCAGCGCACCATCACCGCCGATTACTCCGGTCACGGCACCGTCAACGCGTCGTCCGGCCAGCTGCCGGTGACTGTCGCGGCCAGCGGCGGTAATGGGGGCACCGGAGGCACCGGCAGCCTCAGTGGCTTCGGCTCCTAACAACCGACACACCGTGAAGGGTCTGTCCCCGGCCACCGCGGCCGGGGACAGACCCTTCGCTCAACCCGACCACGGGTACCTCGAATGAACCTACGATGCCGACCCATACGTGCTTACATGGACGTTCGTCCAGAAGGAGGGTGACAACGTGCGGTCAAGCCGAGTCCTTACCCGTATCGTCACGCTGATCCTCCTGGTTGCCGCCACCGCGGCACAGCAGGTGTCAGCGAATGCCACACCGGCGGACACCGGCGGCTGGACGCTGCCCCGACTGACGGTGACCGACGGCGCCATCACGGACGTGACCGGGCGGACGGTCCTGCTGCGCGGGGCGAACGTCACCCAGCTCAATGACTACGCCCAGAACGACCCCGGGCTCCCGGCCACCGCCCGCCTCGAAAGCGACGAGTTCGCCCGGATGGCGGCACTCGGCTTCAACGTCTCGCGGCTGACCCTCGCGTGGTCGGCCCTCGAACCCACCCCCGGCGCGTTTGACATGAACTACGTGGCCAGGATTCGCGAGGCGGTGAAAGATGCTAAGGCACAAGGCATCTACACCGTGCTCGACATGCACCAGGACGCGTGGGGCAAGGCGGTGGGCACGCCCCCGGGCGAGGAGTGTCCGTCGCCGCTCGAGCGCGGCATCGGGTGGGACGGCGCCCCGGCATGGGCCACCCTCACCGACGGCTGGAGCACCTGCAACCTCGGCGGGATGCGTGAGAGCTCCCCCGCCGTGGCCCGCTCGTTCCAGAACTTCTACGACGACGCCCAGGGGATCCAGGGCCACCTGGTCAACACCTGGGCTCGCTTGGCCGCCGAATTCAAGAATGAACCGGCGGTCGTCGGCTACGACCTGCTCAACGAGCCCAACCCCGGACTGCGCGACCCCATCACCGCCGCCGACCAGATCGGCCGGTACTACCAGCGCGCGATCGCGGCAATCCGACAGGCCGAGCAGGGCGGGTTCGCGCACCTGGTGTTCTTCGAGCCGAGCGCGGTCTGGTCCGCGCTGGGTGTCGACGCGCTGCCGCCGCCGCACTATCTCAATGATCCCCTCGTGGTGTTCGCGCCCCATCTCTACAGCGGTTCGATCAACGTCGACAACGACATCCCCTCGATCGAAGACGGCTTCCGGCTGGCACTCGACGCCGCCGCGAGGTACCGGGCACCGGTGTGGGCCGGTGAGTGGGCCTGGTTCGGCGACCCGGACGCCGACGCCGCCAAGGTCGACCGATTCATCGACGCGATGAACGAGCACCGGATCGGCGGAGCCTGGTGGTCCTGGACCCAGGCCTGCGGAGACCCGCACTTCATCCACGACGGCAACACTGCCGACACCCACAAGACGATGGGCAATATGAACCTGATCGACTGCCCCTCTGGCCGATCCGCCGGCATGGAGGAGGGATTCACCCACCCGCTCTCGCGCGCCTACCCGCGCGCCGCCCCCGGCACCCTCGCGGAGGTGACCTCGAACGGATTCACCGGCACCGGCACCGGACGCCTCGAGGCCTGGTACCCGGGCGCCGGGCGCCCCGACCTCGACACCACCGGCGTCACCGATCTCGACCTGACCCGGATCGACGGCGGGTGGCGGCTGACCGGAACAACCACCGGCACGTACCGAGTGGCCCAGCGTTGAGACAAGGCGACAGAAGTCTGACAATGCTGGTCCAGCTGGCCGTGGCACTGTGCGCCGGAGCTTTGGCCGTGCCTGGCCCCGCCTCCGCGGCGGAGCCCGCACCGCTCGCCTTCGTCAATCCGGGCTTCGAGCAGGACATGGCCGGCTGGACGCTCACCGGCGGCGCAGGCAACGGAACCAACCTGAAGCACAGCGGCGTCAAGAATGCGTACCTGGACCAGGGCACCGGCTTCAGGATCAGCCAGACCGTCACGGTTCCCACCGATGGAATGTTCGATCTGTCGGCCTGGATCGCCACCGGGGCACCCGCGGGCACCTTCTCCGCGACGGTCAACGGGGAGCCGGCCGCCTCGGTGACCTTCGCTTCTCAGCAGATCTTCTCTCGCTACACCCTTTCCAGGCTGTCGCTGCTCGCCGGGGACCGGGTCGAGATCGCCTTCGGCTCGTCATCGAACGGCTGGGTCAACATCGACGACATCACGGTGGCCCCGTCGGCCCCGAACGATCCGCGGATCAGCTCGTCCGACGCCAGGCTCACCGAGATGTTCAACTGGGCGAAGGCCAAGGCCAACAGCTGGGTCCAGCAACCGGGCCAGATCGGTGCGATCAATGCCGACGAGAACAACAGCTTCGGCACCTCCGCCGCGCCGTATGCGAACACGTATTGGGCCGGCTACCCCTACCGATCGGGCTTCTACTCCCGCGACTTCGTCCACCAGTTGGCCGGTGCCCACCTGCTCGGTCTGGACGCCGCCAACAAGACCATGTTGAAGGCCTTCGCCGCCTCGGCCACCGCTGCGAACAAATACGATCCGGTCTGGTCGATCAACTTCGACGCCAAGACCTACCTGAGCGCCGACTACCGCGACCCCGGCTCCTATGTGCGGGAACTGCCCGCCCCCTTCGAGCTGGCCCAAAAACTCTATGAGGCCTACCGCCAAACCGGTGACACCGACTACCTGACCGACCCGACGCTGAGCGACTACGCCGGGAACACCGTCACCAAGTTCGTCGAGCAGCACCCCGGGCCCCGGGACCACGGCGACGTGAAGATCGCCCAAGCGACGAGTAGCGACATCTTCGCCGGTACAGCCAGCTACAACGAGGGCGGCTGGGACTTCTTTGCCGAGGCCGGGGACTCCATCGGTTCGCAGTACCAGGCCTACCTGGCGGCGGCCGGGCTGGCTTCCGCAAGGGGCGATACCGCAGGCGCCCAGACCTTCACCGACGCCGCGGAGGCACTGAAGAACTACTACAACACCACCTGGAGCATCGACCCTGCCAAACCCGGCGAGGTGGTGCGCGCCTATCAGACCAACGGCGGCCCGATCACCGGCTGGGGCAAAGAGAACAGCTGGTTCATGCCACTCAAGGGCATCATGGAACCCGGTCAGCGCCGTGACTCCTACCTCTCCTACATCGACTCCCAGGCCTCCGGCAGTGGCGCGCCCGCCAACGTCGAGGCCGAGACGTACCTGCCGGACACTTTCTTCGCCAACAACGCCGACGCGACCGCCTGGAAGTGGATGCAGAACGTCTACAGCAAGATCGGCAATGTCCACTCCACCGGCAAGCTCGTGAACGGCGACTATCCCGAAGTCGCCTTCACCCTGGTCAGCCAGACCGTCAACGGTCTGCTCGGCGTCTTGCCCGACGCGCCGAACAACGCCGTGACCACGACGTCCCACCTCCCGGCGGACATCGGCTGGCTGGAGATCGCCTCGATCCCGCTGGGCAAGTCGACCTTCACCCTCAGCCACGACGGCCTGACCAAGTCGGCGTTCACCAACACCGGCGCCACCCCACTCATCTGGACCGCGCAGTTCCCCGGCACGCACTCCGCGCTCACGGTGAACGGCGCCACCCAGAACGCGGAGACCAAGGTCGTCGACGGCAGCACCGTCAGCTACGCCACCGTCACGGTCGCCCCCGGCGCCACGACCACCGTCGAGGTGTCCGGCTGAAACACACGGCAACGCGGCCGAGTGCCGATCATCAGGGCAGTTGACGATCGGCCTGGTTCTCGACAACCCAGGCAGCAATCTGAGTTCGCGAGGTGAACCCGAGCTTGGCCAGGATTCGTTCGACGTGGCCCTGGGCGGTGCGGGGTGAGATCACCAGCATGGCGGCGATCACCTTGTTCGCATGGCCCGCGGCGACCAGGTCGGCCACCTCGGTCTCGCGCCGCGTCAATACGGATTCGACCACAGGGGTCCGAGGCTGGTCGGTGGGGCCGTCCCCGAGGGCGTACCCGACGGACGCGTCGAAACCCATGGCGGCACCGGTGCGCAAGGCCTCGCCGTAGGCGCGGTCCCCGAGGGCGTCGCGGGCGAGCTGCTCACACTCGTCGTGGTTCCCGAGCATGTACGGAAGGGTCACCGAGATTCTTCCGACCGTCCGCGCGAGCGTCTCGGCTGCTCCCATCAAGACCGCGGCGCGCGTCGGATCCCCTCCGCGGATCGCGATCCAGGCCATCGACTCCAGGCACCAGCCCGTCATGACCAGGTCCTTGAGCTGCCGGAGCAGATGCAGCGCCTGTTCCAACAGGGATGCGGCCCGATCGATCTCTCCCCGCTGCAGCGCTGTCAGTGCGAGTGCCCACGACGAGTACGCGCGGAAGAAGGACTCACCTCGCGGGGTGGTGATCGCGAGGATCTGCTCGTGACACGCGGCGGCCGTCTCCTCGTCCCCCGACAGCCCACTCGCGATGGCCAGGCCGAGGAAACCGCCAATCGGTCGGGCGATCTGGAGCCCGGTTCCATGCAGGTGCGACCCGGCCGCGCACGCGCTGTCGAGAGCCGCCCGGAACGGTTCGACCGCACCGGCGAGGTCTCCGCTGAACACGGCGAGATAGCCTCGCGCGTAGTTCGCGATCTCGAGCGACTCCCGATCGCCCACCTGCTCCGCGAGCACGCAGCATTCCACCGCCCGGGCCGCGGCGTCCTCGAGTTCCCCCCGCATCCCGGCCAGCAAACAGTCGCCGTACAACGACACCACCCGTACCTCGGCCGCGGTGCCGGAGCTCGTCAGACATCGGCCCATCCAATGTCGGGCCTCCGCCAGCAGCCCCCGGCACGTCCAGAACAGCCACAGCGCATTGGCCATGCGCGCGGTGACATCCGGATCGGTGTCGATGACCGACTCGGTCAGACCGAACGCCAACGCATCCCGCAAGTTCGGCTGCTCCCGATCGAGTCGGGCGATCCAGCCGGCCTGTTCAGGGCCGATCCACTCGATCTCGGCACGCTTGACCAGCTGCTCGTACCACGCCAGGTGCCGCCGCTGAGCCCTCAGGTAGTCGCCGGATTCACGCAACTTCTCCCTGCCGTAGTCGCCGATCGTCTCGGCCATACCGAAACGCACGACGGCCCCGCACTCCTCGCGGACCAGGATCGACTTGTCCACGAGCGACGCCACCACGTCAAGAAAGTCGTCGGCGTCCAAATCCTCGGGACAGATGCCTTCGGCCGCATCCAGCTCGAATCCACCCACGAACACCGACAGCCAGGCCCACAGCTTCTGCTCCTGGGCTTCGCACAGCTCGTAGCTCCAGTCCACACACGACCGCAGGGTCTGCTGACGGGTCGGCGCGACCCGAGAACCGAGGGTCAGCAACTGGTATCGGTCGGTCAACCGTTGCAGGATCTGATCCGGGGACATCGCTCGGATCCGCACCGCCGCCAACTCGATCGCCAGCGGTAGCCCGTCCAGTCGGCCACAGATTCCCACCACCGCAGCGCAATTGCCCTCCGTGAGCGCGAAGTCGGGCACCCGAGCTTCGGCCCGCGCGACGAACAATGCCACCGACTCGTACTGGGGCATCGCCTCGAGCGACGGGGTCGGCTGGGTGTCCGGCACCGTCAACGGCGGCACCCGCAACACCCGCTCACCGTCCACCCCGAAGAGCTCGCGGCTCGTCGCCAAGATCCGAAGCTCCGGACAGGCGCGCAGCAGCGCTTGCGTCAACTCAGCGACAGCACCCAGCACATGCTCGCAGTTGTCAAGGACCAGCAAGGTCTGCCTGGTCGAGAGCTGATCGACCAACAGGCCGGACACCGACCGTCCGGGCTGATCCGGCAGCCCGAGTGTGGCGGCGACGGTCTCCGCCAACAGCGCCGAATCGTGCAGTTCGCCGAGCGCGACGAACCACACCCCGTCGGCGAACGACCGGCGCGAGTCCTCGGCAACCCGCAACGCCAACCGGGTCTTGCCGACCCCTCCGATGCCGGTCAGCGTCACCAACCGCGAGGTCGCCAGCAACCGCCTCGCCTCGGCCACCTCGTTGCGCCGACCGATGAAACTGGTCAGTTCCAGCGGCAGATTCCCGCGCTTGTCCTTCACGGACGTCGTCATCGAACGTCCCCTCGTTTCGCCGATTTCGCGTGCTCGAAACTACTGGGAGATTATGACAGGCCTGAGCATCTCTTGGGCCGGGGCGCGCGTGAACCCACGCAAACAACGACGCGCCCGAGGGCCGATCATCGGGGCAGTTGTCTATCCGGCTGGTTCTCGGCAACCCAGGCCACGATCTGAGTTCGCGAGGTGAACCCCAGCTTGGCCAGGATGTGTTCGACGTGGCCCGTGACGGTGCGGGGAGAGAGGACCAGCATCGAGGCGATCACCTTGTTCGGATGGCCCGCGGCGACCAGTTGTGCCACCTCGGTCTCGCGCGGGGTCAACACAGGGGCGACCGGTGCCGTCTGGGGCTGGTCGGCGGGGCGGTCCCCGAGTGCATACGCGACGGATTCTTCGAGGCTCATCGCGGCACCGGTGCGGAATGCCTCAGTGTAGGAGCGCTTTCCGAGCGCGTCACGGGCCTGGTGCACGCATTCGTCGTGGTTTCCGAGCATGTATGGAAGCGGCACCGAGGCGGTGCCCACCCTCTGCGAGAGCGTCTCGGCGGCGCCCATCAGGACGGCCGCACGCGTCGGCTTGTCTTCGCGTATCGCGATCCAGGCCATCGACTCCAGGCACCAGCCTGTCATGAGCGGGTCGTTGACCTGCCGGTTCAGTCGCATTGCCTGTTCCATCAGGGTTGTTGCCCGATCGATGTCGCCGGTCCGTAGCACCGTCAATCCGAGGGCCCATGACGAGTACGCACGGAAGTAGGACTCACCTCGCGGCGTGGTGATCGCCAGCGTCTGCTCGTAACAGGCGACGGCCGTCTCCTCGTCCCCCAGAAGCCCGCTCGCGAGTGCCAGGCCGAGGAGGGCACCCAGCTGTCGAGCGATCTGGAGCCCGGTGCGACCAGCTAAGGGCGCACCCGCACTGGCGAGGGCGGCCTGAAACGGTTCGTACGCCGCGGCGAGGTCCCCTCTGAACATGGCCAGGTAACCCCTGGCGTAGTTCGCGATCTCGAGCGAACCCGTGTCCCCCAACTGCTCCGCGAGCGAGCAGCACTGTTCCGCCCGTGCCGTTGCGTCGCCGAGTTGACCCTGCATCCCCGCCAACACGCCGTCGTCGAACAGGGTCGACAGACGTTCCGAGGCCTGCGGGCTCTCGGAGCATGCCAGGGAACGGTCCATCCAGTGTCTGGCTTCCGCCAGCAGGCCCCGGCACGTCCAGAACAGAAACAGGGCATTGACGATGCGTGCGTTGACATCTGGATCGGTGCCGACCACCGGCTCTGACATGCTGAACGCCAGCGCATCCCGCAAGTTCGACTGCTCCCGATCGAGTCGGGCGATCCAATCGGGCTGGCGAGGGCCGATCCACTCGGTTGCCGCCTGCGTTGCGAGCCGCTCATAAAACCCGAGGTGCCGCCGCCCCGCCCCGGAGAAGTCGCCGGATTCACGCAACTTCTCTCCGCCGTAGTCGCGGATGGTCTCGGCCATGCCGAAGCGCACGACGTCCCCGCACTCTTCACGGATCAGGATCGACTTGTCCACGAGCGAGGCCACCGCGTCCAGAAAATAGTCGTCTACCAGCTCCTCGGGACAGACACCCTCGGCCGCATCCAACTCGAAGCCGCCCACGAACACCGACAGCCACGCCCACAGCTGCCGCTCTCGCGCCGTGCACAACTCGTAGCTCCAGTCCACGCACGACCGCAACGTCTGTAGCCTGGTCGGCGCGGCTCGGGAACCGACGGTCAGCAACTGGTACTGGTCCGTCAGGCGTTGCAGGATCTGCTCGGCGGACATCATCCGCATCCGCACCGCCGCCAGCTCGATCGCCAACGGAAGCCCGTCCAGCCTTCCGCAGATTCCCGCCACCGCAGCACAATTGGCCTCGGTCAGCGCAAAGTCGGGCAGAGCGGCCGCGGCCCGCGTGACGAACAGCGCCACCGCCTCGTACTGGGGCAAAGCCTCGAGTGGCGGGGTCTGCTGCGCGTCCGGAATGGTCAGCGGCGGTACCCGCAGCACCCGCTCCCCGTGCACCCCGAGGAGCTCGCGACTCGTGGTCAGGATGCGCAGCTCCGGACATGCCCGCAGCAGTGCCTGCGCGAACTCCGCGACGGCCCCGAGCAAATGCTCGCAATTGTCCAGGACCAACAAGGTCTGCCTGGTGGAGAGATGATCGACCAACAGACGCGACTCCGAACTTCCCGGACGGTCCGGTAACCCGAGCGCCGCGGCGACCGCCTCGGGCAGCAACGCAGGATCGTGCAGGTCGCCGAGCGCGACGAACCAGACCCCGTCGGCGAACGCCCGCCGCGAATCCTCAGCGACCCGCAACGCCAGCCTGGTCTTGCCGACCCCGCCGATGCCGGCCAGCGTCACCAACCGCGAGGTCGCCAGCAACCGCCTGGCCTCGGCTATCTCCCGGCGACGACCGACGAAACTGGTCAATTCCAGCGGCAGGTTCCCGAGCCTGCCCTTCACGGAGGTCGTCATGAAACGTCCCGTCGTGGTCTCGTGTGATCGAAACTGCCCATCGCAAATTATGACAGGCCGATCGCGGACCAGCGAGAACGGCGAGAACGGTGAAGGGGCTGTCCCCGGCACCTCGGCCGGGGACAGCCCCTTCACTCGAGAACTAGGTCACCGAAGAAATCTAGGCGCCGATCAGTCGCTGGGCCAGGTAGCCCTCGACCTTGTCGAGCGAGACCCGCTCCTGCTCCATGGTGTCGCGCTCGCGGATCGTCACGGCCTGGTCGTCGAGGGTGTCGAAGTCGACCGTGATGCAGAACGGGGTGCCGATCTCGTCCTGACGACGGTAGCGGCGGCCGATGGCGCCTGCGTCGTCGAACTCGACGTTCCAGTTCTTGCGCAGCAGCGCAGCGAGATCCTTCGCCTTGGGGGTGAGGTCGGCGTTGCGGCTGAGCGGCAGCACCGCGGCCTTGACCGGGGCCAGGCGACGGTCAAGGCGCAGCACGGTGCGCTTGTCGACCCCGCCCTTGGCGTTGGGTGCCTCGTCCTCGGAGTAGGCGTCGACCAGGAAGGCCATCAGCGAGCGGGTCAGGCCGGCTGCCGGCTCGATGACGTACGGGGTGTACCGCTCGCCGCTGGCCTGGTCGAAGTAGTTCAGGTCGGTGCCCGAGTGCTCCGAGTGGGTCTTGAGGTCGAAGTCGGTGCGGTTGGCGACGCCCTCGAGCTCACCCCACTCGCTGCCCTGGAACCGGAAGCGGTACTCGATGTCGACGGTGCGGGTCGAGTAGTGCGAGAGCTTGTCGGCCGGGTGCTCGTACAACCGCAGGTTCTCCGGGTCGATGCCGAGGTCCGTGTACCAGGCGAGCCGGGTGTCGATCCAGTACTGGTGCCACTCCGCATCCTCGCCCGGCTTGACGAAGAACTCCATCTCCATCTGCTCGAACTCGCGGGTGCGGAAGATGAAGTTGCCGGGGGTGATCTCGTTGCGGAAGCTCTTGCCGATCTGGGCGATGCCGAACGGCGGCTTCTTGCGCGAGGTGGTGAGCACGTTGGCGAAGTTGACGAAGATGCCCTGCGCGGTCTCGGGCCGCAGGTAGTGCAGCCCCTCCTCGGTCTCGATGGGGCCGAGGTGCGTCTTGAGCATCATGT
This sequence comes from Rhodococcus sp. MTM3W5.2, assembly GCF_001984015.1. NCBI lineage: Bacteria > Bacillati > Actinomycetota > Actinomycetes > Mycobacteriales > Nocardiaceae > Rhodococcus > Rhodococcus sp. MTM3W5.2. The sequence continues at coordinate 3,473,906 of NZ_CP019572.1, forward strand.
TGAAGTCGCGCGGCTCGGTCCACTGCCCGACGGTGCCGCAGTCCGGGCACACGATGAGGTCCATGGACACGTCGTCCGGGTTGTCGAGGCCCTTCTTCTCCGCGAAGGCCTCCTGCAGGTGGTCCTGGCGGTGCCGCTTGTGGCAGTTCAGGCACTCGACGAGCGGGTCGTTGAACACCCCGACGTGCCCGGATGCGACCCACACCTCGCGAGGGAGGATCACCGAGGAGTCGAGGCCGACGACGTCGTCGCGGCTGGTGACGATGTTGCGCCACCACTGCCTCTTGATGTTCTCCTTCAGCTCGACGCCGAGCGGCCCGTAGTCCCAGGCAGACTTGGTACCGCCGTAGATCTCACCGCAGGGATAGACGAGCCCCCTGCGCTTCGCGAGGTTGGCGACGGTCTCGATCATGGACTTGGGTGCCACTTGGGGAGCTCTCCATCTGGGTAATAGATGCTGCGGTCACGTGCGGTTTTCTGCGCACCAGCCTATCTGCCCCGTCGGGCCGACCGAAATCTCCCCATTTGACATGCGCATCCATGCATATCAAAATGGAATCGATTTGCAATAAGGCGACAGGAACCGGCCACGGGTTCCGACGAGGAGGTGGGTGCAGGGTGAGCATCAGCGATGCCGACGATCTCCACGCCACCGAACACGTTCCTTCCGGCTCAACGCCGCCTGCCGCCCTGCCGAGCAAGGACACACTGAGCGCGGCGGGCGACATCCTGCGCGCCCTGGCCGCCCCCGTGCGGATCGCGATCGTGCTGCAGCTGCGCGACGCGGAGCGCTGCGTGCACGAACTCGTCGAGGCGCTCGGCGTCACCCAGCCGTTGATCAGCCAACACCTGCGGGTGCTCAAGTCGGCGGGCGTCGTGCGCGGCGAACGCAACGGCCGCGAGGTGTTCTACCGCCTCGTCGACGACCACCTCGCCCACATCGTGATCGACGCCGTCGCCCACGCCGAGGAAGGACCGAGACCGTGACCGAGAAGAACGACCGGCGCAACCCCGTCGTGGTCGGCGTGCGGGCCACCAAGCAACGCAGCGCGATCTCCGCACTCCTCGACGACATCGACGAGTTCCGCTCGGCGCAGGACCTGCACGACGAGTTGCGCAAGCGCGGCGAGGGCATCGGCCTGACGACGGTCTACCGGACGCTGCAGACCCTCGCCGACGCCGGCACCGTCGACGTCCTGCGCACCGACACCGGCGAGTCGGTGTACCGCCGCTGCTCCTCCGGCCATCACCACCACCTGGTGTGCCGGTCGTGCGGGTTCACCGTCGAGGTCGAGGGCCCCACCGTCGAGCAGTGGTCGCAGTCCATCGCCGACGAGAACGGCTTCACCGACGTCAGCCACACGGTCGAGATCTTCGGCACCTGCCGCAACTGCTCCGCCTAGCGCCCGCTCGATTCCGCGCCTGCCGCTCGGGCCGCCCGTGTCAGCGGGTGCGCGGGATAGGCGTGCACCAGGGCGGTCGAGAGCTTCGGGACCGCATGGGTGAGTGCGTGTTCGGCTCGGTGCGCGATCCGGTGCGCGTCCTCGAGACTGGTGCCTGCGTCGATGTCGAGTTCGGCGTCGGCGTGTAGCCGGTGACCGATCCACCGCATCTTCAGGCTCCGGACCCCCGCCACCCCCGGCTCGGCGGCGAGCGCACGCTCGCAGGCATCGACCAGATCCGGATCGACCCCGTCCATCAACCGACGGAACACCTCGCGCGCGGCGCTGATGAGCACGATCAGGATCGCGGCGGTGATGAGCAGGCCCACGATGGGGTCGGCCAGCGGGAACCCGAGGGCGACGCCTCCCGCGCCGAACAGTACTGCGAGCGAGGTGAATCCGTCCGTGCGCGCATGCAGGCCGTCCGCGACCAGGGCCGCGGATCCGATCTGCCTGCCGACCCGGATCCGGTAGAGCGCGACGAGCTCGTTGCCGATGAATCCGACCAGCCCGGCCGCCGCGACCCATCCGAGGTGCTCGATCGGCACCGGATCGAGCAGCCGTCGCACGGCCTCATATCCCGCGATCAGCGCGGACAGCGCGATCATGGCGAGCACGAACAGGCCCGCCAGGTCCTCGGCGCGACCGAACCCGTACGTGTAGCGGCGGGTCGCGGCGCGCCTGCCCAACGCGAACGCGATCCACAGCGGGACGGCGGTCAGCGCGTCGGAGAAGTTGTGGATGGTGTCGGCCAACAGCGCCACCGACCCCGACACCGCGACGATCGACAGCTGGACGAGCGCGGTGACACCCAGCACGACCAGGCTGACCTTGACCGCCCGGATGCCGATCGCGCTCGATTCGAGCGCGTCGTCCACGCTGTCGGCCGCGTCGTGGCGGTGCGGGACGAACACCTCCCGCACCGCGGACCGAAGGCCGCCACGGTGCGCGTGCCCGTGACCCTCCTGGTGTTCGTGCGTCATGCCGGGCCGCCGATCTCGCCGACCGCCGCCTCCCCGCGGCATCGGCGTGCAGGACCCGCAACCCGCTGTCGGTGCGGTGATGTCCTGGCACGCCCGGGCCGGCGTGCTCGGCGTTGAACACCGCGTCGGTCACCAGCTGGCGCACGTGGTCGTTCTCGAGCCGATAGAACACTGTCGTGCCCTCGCGGCGCGTCCGCACCAGACGCGCCATCCGCAGCTTCGCCAGGTGCTGCGACACCGACGGCGCCGGCTTGCCGACGTGCACCGCCAGCTCGTTGACCGAGCATTCCCGGTCGACCAGGGCCCACAACACGCGCACCCGGGTGGCGTCCGCCAGCATGCGGAACACCTCCACGACCAGGTCGACCTGGTCGTCGTGCAGCCGCCGCCGGCAAGCTGCATTATCTGCATTCATACGCAGATAATACGCCCGGACCGGCCGAACATGAGCGACGGACAGACCCGCTGTGCAGGCCTATAGGTTCTGGGGACATCCCGGGAAGGATCGAAGATGGTTCGTGACGTCGTGCGCCGTGCGCGCGAGCTGCTTGCGCTAGGCGATCAGGAGCAGGCACAGGCAATCCTGGCCCTAGCGCTGGACGCGCAGAGGTTTGCCGTCGAGGACGCCGAAGCGATAGCCGTGGCCGAGGCCACCGGGATACTCGTCCGGATGGAAGCGCCGTCCGAACCACGCGATGCCGTCGAGCGGCGCATCGCGAGGATGGCCGACCTCACGGACGGCTTCGATGCCGACCCCGTCCGGGAGGCCCGCGCGCTCGCCGAGCTCGAGGCGATCGAGTGGATCCACCGGCACGAACTCGATGACGCGATCGTGCTGGTCGATGTGCTGCGAGCGGCGGAGTCGTTCGCGGGACGTCACATCGGGGACGATCAACCGCTCGGTGTCCGGCAGGCACGAGCGGAGGCAATGCTCACCGCCGAGATCCTGCGGCGGCACCTGGGACGAGATCGTCATCTGGTGGCGGTCGGACTCGAAACGCTTGCGCTCACGCTCACCGCGGAATCCGACGAGCGGTTGCGTCATCTGCGCATCACTGCGCTCTATCAGGCGGCGCAGATCCGCTACGACACCGGAGATGACCCGGAGTCGGCGATCGCGCTGATGCACCGTGTGATCGCCGAGGCCGAGCCACTCCCCTCGGCGCGGGCGCTCCTGCACGCCGCATCGCTCTGCCTGGTCGACGACGAGATCGGCAGGGGATTGCCTGCGGCGGTGGCGATTACCCACGGCCTGCGTGCCCTGGATGTGCCCGTCGCCGATCCCGGCTTCGAGGCGGCCGCCGAACAGGCCCGGCATCTCGACCAGGTACTGGAGCGACTTCCCCACACCGAGCGCGACCTTGCCGCCGTGGAACACTCCGCCGCACTGGTGGACCGCTATGCCGCCTGTGCCGCCGAGGATGCGCGTGAGGCGGTCCTGTGGTGGGTGCTCGGGGGTGTTCCCGAGGACGCAGGCGCGGTGACGACGGTGGATCGACAGATCCTTGCCCACGCCGACCGCGCGTTCGGCACCGATACGAGCCCGGTCACGGCGGGGGCGCGGGCGCGCGTGGCGTCACGGCTCGCCGAGGTGACCGCGCACCTCGGCGAGCCCGAGGGGGCCGTGCGGCTCTACGAACAGCTCGAATCGCGATTCCCCGGGCACGAGCACGACGAGCGTCTCGTCGTACCGCTCGCCCTGGCGATGGTCGACCGCGCGCTTCGTCTCGCAGACATCGGACGACGCGGCGACGCACTCGAGGCGCTGGAGCAGGTGCCGCGCCGGTACGCCACGGCCGCCGATGTGCCCGGCGTCCCGGCCGCGATCACCCAAGCGATGTACTGGCGGGGACGTCTGCTGCGGGAAGCAGGCGAGCTGGCCGAATCTCGCCGCGTCATCCGCGACACCGTGGATCGCTCGGCCCACGACGCCGACGCCGATGTGCGCCTGTGGGCGGCCAACTCACTCTTCTCCGTGTGGCAGTCACCCATGCTCGATCCGACCGAGATCGATGATGCGCTGCGTCGCTTTGCGGATCTGTTTGCCGCCGATCGGGACGTGCGCATCCGCCGCCTGGATGCCCGGCGCCGCCTCACTCAGTCGACACGCGCGGCGGAACGAGGCGAACGCGAGCTGGCGGCGACCCTGCTGCTGGACCTGGTGACGAACCACGCGGACAGCGACGACCCGGACATCCGCGACACCGTCGAACTCGCCACCGAGAATCAGCGGATCCTCGCGATCTCCTCCCCCACCGATGGCACCGCTGCCTCGGCGGGAGTGACCCGCTACCGCGAACTTCGCGAACGGCTGTACGAGGCTGACAAGGCGGTCGACGAGGGGCGGCGCGCGGACGCCGAAACGATCCTCGCGGAGGTCGTGGCCGTCGCCGGCGCGGACCCCGACGAGAACATCGTCATGCTCGGGCTCGCGGCGTTGGACGTGCTCGGAGGTCTGTTGGTCGACGCGGGGCGGTGGGAGGAGCTCGTCGCCGTCGCACGCGGCGCCGCCCTGCGTCGCCCCGGTCTCGACACCCGGGCACGGCGGGTACACGCACGCGGTCACCTGCGACTCGGCATCGCGCTCGGCCGACTCGGCGAGGAGCGTGCCGCGATCGAGGCCTACGAGGCGCTCGGACGGCTCGCCGACGGATCCACCGACGGCGACATCATGAGCGCCCGCGAAGTGGCCGCCTACAACCGCGCCGTTCTGATCGACGATCTGGGCGACCCAGTCGCCGCGATCACCGCCTACGACCACGTCCTCAGAATCCACGACCTGTCCGTCGACTCCGCCGAACGCCGGCTCCGCCGCGTCAAGACACTGCGCAACAAGGCGCTGCTGCTGACCGGTCTCGGCCGCCTGCCCGAGACGACCAACGCCCACCGGATGATCCTGGACATCGCGGGCACCTTCCCCGATTCCGAGATCGCCGAGCGAGCCCGCAAGTCCGCCTTCGACCTGGCGGCCTGCTACTCGCGGCTCGGCCAGCATCGAGCCGCATCAGACCTCTACACCTGGATGCGCTCCGCCCGTCACCTCGGTTTCACCCGTGACGAACTCAAGAGCATCGCACGCTCCGCCAAGAACGCGGCCCGTGAATCCAAGCGCGCACATCGGTGACGAGTGGATCCCGATCGCGCACCTGAGCGCGGCGCTAGGTGTACTGCTCGGGGACGTTGATCAATCGTGAGAACGGCGGCTGGTTGCCGCACGCCGTGTGCGGGCGATGCTGGTTGTACTGGTGCAACACACGCCTCAAGCGCTCCCCGCCGCTCTTTTCTTAGATGTAGCAGCGGGCGTAGGCCCATCCGTCGGCCATCGTGCGGTGAAACGACGAGCCGGGCAACCTCGAGGCGGAGTCTTGAGGTGAGCGCGGCATTGGGGTGTGTCATGAGATCTTTCGGGAATGGAAGAGGGCCAGCCGCTTTCGGCTGGCCCTCTTCCGGTCTGTCTGCGGGTCAGTTAGCTGGGGAAGTCGCTGCTGCGGCGAGGATATGGGCGAGGTCGCCGGGGCGGCTCCACATGGGCCAATGCCCGGTCGGGAGATCGATGAGATCGACATGGTCGAGGTTTGACACCTCGGCGAACATGGGATGACCCGCCTTGGCCAGCTCCATCATCTGCGCGCTCGGGATCGAGCAGCACACCAGAGTGGTCGGGACCGCCAGACGCGCATCGTTGGTGAGCGTCACTTGCTGGCGTAGCACGGGACCGGGTTCCGGAACGGCCCTGGCGCGAAAGCGCTCGAGAGCCTCAATGCTCAGGCCCTCGAGGCTGGCCTGCTCCCCGAGCGCGTCGAAGGGCGGCAGGGGAAACTCGTCCAGATCCTCGGGCGCATCCGGGGCGAAGACACTGCCGGACGCGACGGGCCCGCTATCGACCCACACCACTCGGCGGACGAGTTCAGGATGCCGATCGAGCACAAGGCTTACCGGCGCGTTGGCTCCGCTGTGCGCCACGATGACCACCGGCTCAGCCTCGGAAGCCTCAGCCTGGGTCATTGTCTGCTCGATCGCCGTCGCCTGGTCATCGAGCGTCCTGGACGCCCGCTCGGGATCCTGCTCATCGAGTCCGGGAAGCGTCATCGGGATGGTTCGCCAGCCTTCGGCGGTCAGGTGTTCGTGCACCTCGTCCCATGCCCAAGCCCCCAGCCAATGGCCAGCGATCAGGATGATGGTCGGGTTGCTCGCGTTTGTCGTCACACCACGATGCTCTCAAGCCTCCAGGACAACGGTATGTCACCATTTTGGCATGATCTTTTTGCCGGGGAAGGAAATGAGCCGGGGTGGGAAATGAAGAGGGCGGAGCGGCTCCACGCCCTGTCCGAAATGCTGCGACGCAGCGGACCGCGTGGATGCACTGCTGAGCGACTGGCACAAGAGTTCGGCGTGTCCGTGCGGACGATCAAGAGAGACCTCACCGCCCTCGAGAACGGTGGCGCGCTGATCTGGTCGCGCCCGGGCCCCGGCGGCGGCTACGGGCTAGTCGCCCGAGGCACCCTGCCACCGGTCAGCCTGACCCCTGTGCAGGCAGTGGCGCTACTCGCGGCAGTCTCTGCTGCACCCGACGCCCCCTACGCCGATCTCGCCTTGGCGGGCGTTCGGAAGATCATGGACGTACTCGATCCACGGACCCGGACGAAGGCCGATGAGCTGGCCAGTCGCGTCTGGGTCAACGCGCCTCCTACTCCGCGCACGATCAAGTCAGCGTTGGAGGAAGCGATGGCCGAGCAACGGGTGGTGCGTATCCGTTACACCTCGCGTGACGGCAACACGACCACCCGGGACGTCGAGCCGGTGATGTTCGGCTCCACGAACGGCCATTGGTACCTGATCGGCTGGTGCAGGCTACGCAACGATATGCGGTGGTTCCTCGTGTCCCATATCGAGCACGCCAGTGCAACCAAGATTGCCTGCAGCGGCCATGACATTGACGAGATCGGCATCCCCCCATCGACAGCAAGACCCGTGAATGGCCAAGGTGAGTGAGGCACTCGATCAACGTCTCCGGTCAATACAGCTAGGGCAGCAACCCCTGCCGACCCTGATCCGCGCCCGAGAGCACCAGCAGCAGCATCGTGGTGAGTGCCTCGTCCTCGAGCCCGGCGGCCGGGAAGGTGTAGCGCAGGATCACGTCGGCCAGCTTGCCGCGGGTGATCACCGTGATCGACCCGAACTGCATCATCGAGTTCTTCTCGGCGACCTTCTTGTGCAGCGCGGGCTTGACCGGACGGTCCCAGGCCAGCACGGCGGTCACCGACAGCACGTCGAGCCCTGGCGCGAGGTTCACCGCCCGCAGCGAGCACAGGGCCCCCGCGTACTCGAAACCCAATGACCCGTCGTCGGATTCGCGCACGTCCACGAAATGCGCGAGCGCATCGCGGGCGCGGTCCTGGAGGACCTGCGCGGTGCCGGCGCTCACTTGACTCCGCCGAAGCGTCGGTCGCGCGACGCGTACTCGACGCACGCGGCCCACAGGTCGCGGCGGTCGAAGTCCGGAAACAGCTTCTCCTGGAACACCATCTCCGCGTATGCGGACTGCCAGATCAGGAAGTTCGACGTGCGCAGCTCACCCGAGGGACGCAGGAACAGATCCACGTCCGGCATGTCGGGCTCGTCGAGATACTTGGCGACGGTCGCCTCGGTCACCTTCTCCGGGTTCAGCTCGCCCGCCGCTACCCGCCGCGCGATCTCCCGTGCCGCGTCGGCGATCTCGGCGCGGCCGCCGTAGTTCACGCACATCGTCAGGGTCATCGTGGTGTTGTGCTTGGTCAGCTCCTCGGCGACCTCGAGCTCCTTGATGACGCTGGCCCACAGCCTGGGCCTGCGCCCCGCCCAGCGCACCCGCACACCCATCTCGTGCATCTCGTCGCGCCGACGCCGGATCACGTCCCGGTTGAAGCCCATCAGGAACTTCACCTCCTCGGGACTGCGCTTCCAGTTCTCGGTGGAGAACGCGTACGCCGAGAGCCACTTCACGCCGATCTCGATGCAGCCCTCGAGGGTGTCCATCAGCACCGCCTCGCCGCGCTCGTGGCCCGCGGTGCGCGGCAGGCCCCGCTCCTGGGCCCAGCGGCCGTTGCCGTCCATCACCAACGCGACGTGCCGCGGGATCAGCTCGGGCTGCAGGATCGGCGCCCTGGCGCCGGAGGGGTGGGGGGCCGGGGGCCGGATCACGCGGTTAGGCGGAGCTTGCGGTTCGCGTCGTCGAATCACGATCACCATCCTGCCCGACCGGACGGGGTGGTCCCGCCACCGCCCGCGGATCCGTGGCATCCGGCTCGACCGCGGCATGCGGGCGCGAGCGCTCGATCAACGGCAGCGTGCGCAGCTGGCGCTCGAGGTGCCACTGCAGGTGCGCGGCGACCAGCCCGCTGGCCTGCGCACGGACCGCGGCCGTGACGGTCTCAGTGTTCGCCCACTCGCCGCGCGCGAGCGCGTCCATCAGGTCGAGCACGCCAGGGGAGGGTGTCGCCGAGCCCGGAGGTCTGCAGTGCACGCAGACCGCCCCGCCCGCGGCCACGTGGAAGGCCCGATGCGGGCCGGGTGCGGCGCACCGCGCGCACTCCTCCAGCGCGGGTGCCCAGCCGGCGAAACCCATGGCCCGCAACAGGAACGCGTCGAGGATCAGCTCGGGTGGCCTGGCCTGCTCCCCCACCGCGCGCAGCGCTCCGACGGTGAGCTGGTGCAGCCGCAGGGCGGGGGCCCGCTCCTCGCCCGCGAGCCGTTCCGCGGTCTCGAGCACCGCGCAGGCGGTGGTGTACCGGCCGTAGTCGTCGACGATGTCCCCTGCGAAGGCGTCCAGGGTCTGCACCTGGGTGACGATGTCGAGGTTGCGGCCGGGGTAGAGCTGCACGTCGATGTGCGCGAACGGCTCCAGGCGGGCACCGAACTTCGACTTGGTGCGGCGAACGCCCTTGGCCACCGCCCGCACCAGCCCGTGCTGGCGGGTCAGCAGGGTGACGATGCGGTCGGCCTCGCCCAGCTTGTGCTGGCGCAACACCACCGCGTGGTCCCGGTACAACCTCACCCGGAAAGTGTCCCACGGTCCGGGGACAATCCCGGACGCCCACACCGGGTCAACCCAGCCGTTGCCCGATCAGCTCGGCGAGCCGGTCCGGCGCCTCGAGCTGCGGCCAGTGCCCGATGCCGGGCAGCACGGTCACCGCGGTGTCGGGGCGCAGCTCGAGCAACCGCGCGGGCATCTCCGGGATGGCGATGGGGTCGCACTCGCCCCAGATCAGCGCCAACGGCTCCCGGTACTCCACCAGCCCCGCCGTCCACCGATCCTGATGCGCCCTGCGCTCGAGAATGTAGCGGTTCTGACGGGGCAGCAGCCGCCCGCCGCCGTCGCGCTCGATGGCCTCGATCAGCGCGTCGATGGCGCCGGCCGGGGCGGGCGCGCGCGGCGAGAAGCTGCGGTCGATCGCGCGGGCCAGCAGCCATCGCGGTGGCGAGAAGGGCAGCGCCCGCGCGGGCAGTCGCAGCATCGCCCGCTGGCCGGACGTCAGCTGCGCGAGGTCGATGAAGATCGAGCCGTTGGTCAGGATGACCTGCTCGGGAACGAAGCCCAGGACACCGAGATTGTGGCGGTACATCAGCTCGGCCACCACGGTGTCCCCCATGTCGTGGGCGATCAAAACGCAGCGGCCGATACCCAACCGGCCGAGCACGGCCTCCACCAGGTCCGCCTGCTCGAACAGCGAGTAGCGTGCCGAGGCCGGCTTGTCGGAAAGCCCGTACCCCAGCAGGTCGAGCAGCACCACCCGCCGACCGGCCCCGAGCCGCTCCGCCACCTCGGCGAAGTCGTGCGACGAACCGGGAAACCCGTGCACGATCACGAGCGGAGCTCCGGTTCCCTCGCCTACCTCGACGACGAAGATCCGGTTCCCGTCGACCTCGAGGTGGCGCCCACGCCGTTTCCAGGCCCTCAGGTCACCGCTCATGACTCCTCCGATGTTCGCGCTGGGCCCAAAGCTACTCACCGGCCTCGCCTCCTGGCGCGAAAACCTGGCGGACGACACCGGCCCGGAGGTACTGTTCGTTCGAACGAACAGACATTGGGAGGCACGGCGTGAGTACGCACATGGAAGACACCAGGGACCTCGGGCTCGAGGAGACGGCGCACTCCCTGGCGACCGGTGCCTCCACCTCCGTCGACCGGGTGCGCCGCAGCCTGGACGCCATCGACGCCAGCCAGCCCGGCCTCAACGCCTTTCGGGTGGTTCGCCGCGAGGCCGCGCTCGCGGAGGCGGCCGAGGCCGACCGCCGGCTGGCCGCTGGCGAGCGCCTGCCACTGCTCGGCGTGCCGATCGCGGTCAAGGACGACGTCGACGTCACCGGCGAACCGACCGCCTTCGGCTGCGCGGGCGAGTTCCCCGCCAAGACCGCGGACTCCGAGGTCGTGCGGCGACTGCGCGCGGCGGGCGCCGTCATCGTCGGCAAGACCAACAGCCCCGAGCTCGGCCAGTGGCCGTTCACCGGGGCAGCTTCGGGCACACAAGGAACCCGTGGGCGCGCGAGCGGACCCCCGGCGGATCCTCCGGCGGCAGCGCGGCCGCGGTCGCGGCCGGGTTGGTGCCTGCCGCGCTCGGCTCGGACGGCGCGGGTTCGGTCCGCATCCCGGCGTCGTGGACAAACCTGGTCGGCATCAAGCCGCAGCGCGGCCGGATCTCCACCTGGCCCGAGCCCGAGGCCTTCTACGGCATCACCGTGATGGGCCCGCTCGCCCGCACGGTGGCGGACGCGGCGCTCCTGCTCGACCTGGTCTCCGGCAGCCACGAGGGCGACCTGCACCAGCCTCCGCCGGTGACCGTGCGCGACGCCGTGGACCGCGAGCCCGGCCGGCTGCGGATCGCGCTGTCGCTGAAGATCCCCTACACGGCCACACCAAGGACTCTGCACCCCGAGGTCAAGGAGGCGATCGGTGCCACCGCGCACGCGCTGCGCCGCCTCGGCCACGAGGTGACCGTCGCGGACCCCGCATACGGGTTGCTGCTTGGCACGAATTTCCTGCCGCGGTCGATGGCCGGGCTGGAGCAGTGGCGCTCGCGGGTGCCGGACCCGACTTTGCTCGACCCACGCACCCTGTCCAACGCGCGCACCGGCAGGCTACTGGGGGGCCTGCCGTTGCGCGCGTCCCGCGCCGCCGAGCCGCGCATGCGCAGGCGGATCGGCACCATCTTCAACGACTTCGACGTCATCCTGGCCCCGACCACCGCCACCCCGCCGCCGCCGGTGGACGCGATCGACGGCATCGGGCACTTCGAGACGGACAAGGTGATCACCGCCGCCTGCCCGTACACCTGGCCGTGGAACATCCTGGGCTGGCCGAGCGTGAACGTGCCCGCCGGCTTCACCCCGGACGGCCTGCCGGTCGGCGTGCAGCTGATGGGTCACGACAACACCGAACCGCTGCTGGTTTCGCTCGCGGCCCAGCTCGAACGTGAACTACGTTGGGACCGTGAACGTCCCGAACAGTGGTGGTGACCGGTGAGCGAGTCCCCGGTTCGTGAGCGGATTCTCGCCGCGGTCCTGCACATCATCGGCACCGACGGCATCGCCGCCGTCACCAACCGTCGGATCGCGGCGCAGGCCGAGGTCTCGCTCGGCTCGATCACCTACCACTTCCCCAGCCAGACGGACCTGCTGCGCGACGCCCTGCTCGGGTTCGTCACCGCCGAGACCGCTCGGCTGACCGACCTGGCCGAGCAGTATCGGGACACCGGATTGAGCGTGCAGGACGCCGCCTCGCTCACCGAGCAGGTGGTCCGGGACCTGGCGTTCGACGCCGAGCGGATGGCGCCGTTCGAGCTCTACATCCAGGCCGGCCGCGACCCCGAGCTGCAGGCGGCCGCCGACGAGTGCTTCGCGGCCTACGACACGCTCACGGTGACCATCCTCGAGGCGCTGGGCGTGCCCGACGCCGCGGCGATCGCGCCGAACCTGGTCGCGACCATCACCGGACTGCAGCTGCGCCGCCTGGCAACCGGTACCGCACAGGATGTTTCCGCGGCGATCCTCAGGCTCGTCGCGCCGCGCTGAGCGCCCCGATCAACAATCGCCCTCGACCGCGGCGTCGTAGCCGCGAATCAGATCGTCCCGTTCCTCGTCACTGGCCATCACCCAGTCAGGCGAGGACCGGAGCAGATCGAGCATCCACGTCACCTCGTAGTCGCGCGTCCAGTCGTCGTCGCCGATCTGACGCCGGAACGCCTCGGTGAAATCGAGGTGCCCCGCCACACTCACGCAGGTCTCCGCCGGCGACCTGAACGTGTCCCCGTGATCCGCCGGCTCCTGCGACCACATGAAGATCACGTCGTCGGGTGGTGGAGTCCTGCGGACCTCCCCATCGCCGTTCGAACACCCCATCAACGCGGCGCACGACAGCACGCCCACGGCGATCCCGACGCTGCGGACCGTGCCGCTCCGCAGCGGCCGCACCGCCTAGAACCCCAGGCGGCCGAGCTGTTTCGGGTCGCGCTGCCAGTCCTTGGCGACCTTCACGTGCAGCTCCAGGAAGATCCGGGTGCCGAGCAGCTTCTCGATCTGGGTGCGCGCCTTGGTGCCGACCTCGCGCAGCCGGGCACCGCCCTTGCCGATCACGATGCCCTTCTGGCTGGGCCGCTCGACGTAGAGCAGCGCGTGCACGTCGAGCATCTCGCCCTGCTTCTCGGTGCGGCCCTCGCGCTCGATGACCTCCTCGATCACCACGGCCAGCGAGTGCGGCAGCTCGTCGCCGAGCCCCTCGAGCGCGGCCTCGCGGATGAGCTCGGCCATCAGCGTCTCCTCCGGCTCGTCCGTGATCTCGCCGTCCGGGTAGAACGCCGGGCCCTCGTCCATCGACTTCGCCAGCAGGTCGACCAGCATCTCGACCTGCTCCCCCGACGCCGCCGACACCGGGATCACCTCGGTCTCGGGACCGAGCAGCTTCGACAGGGCCACCAACTGCTCGGCGACCTTCTGCTTGCTGACCTTGTCGATCTTGGTGACAATGCCGATCAGCTTGGTCTTCGGCGCCATCTGGCGGACCTGCTCGAGGATCCAGCGGTCGCCGGGGCCGATCTTCTCGTCCGCGGGGATGCACAGACCGATGGCATCGACCTCGGAGTATGTATCGCGCACAAGGTCGTTCAGCCGCTGACCGAGCAGCGTCCGGGGCCGGTGCAGCCCGGGGGTGTCGACCAGGATCAGCTGGGCGTGCGGGCGGTGCACGATGCCGCGGATGGTGTGCCGCGTGGTCTGCGGCCGCGACGAGGTGATCGCGATCTTGCTGCCGACCAGTGCGTTGGTCAGCGTCGACTTGCCGGTGTTCGGCCGTCCGACGAAACAGACAAAGCCGGAACGGAATTCGGTCTCAGTGCTCATGGGCATCTCCAGAAATGGGTCGGTAGGGCTCCCAGCCCATGACATAGGGGTCCGAGCCGTCGGCTCGGGCGGCGATCAGTTTGGCGGAGGCGGTGACCTCGGTCAGCGCGAGCACCCCGGGCTCGTTGTCCCGGACGGCGGTCACGATGTCCGCGGCGCTGCCGGGCAGGTCGCCCACCACCGCGGCCGCCTCGAAACCCTCAGCCCCGCTCGAGAGCGCGGCGGCGATCGCGGCCTGCAACGCGGTGAGGGTCAGGGCGTCGAGCGAGACCGGGCCTGCGGCGTAGGTGCGACCGTCGAGGTCCCGCACCGCGGCGCCCTGTGCGCCGCCTGTTCGACCCATCGCGCCGCGGGCGAGGACCACCAGCTTGGCGTCCTCCTCGTCGAGATGCTCAGTCATGTCGGCCCTCGTCTCCCTCGTCATCGCCGACCGAGTCGGCGTCCGGTTCGGGCGCTCTCCATGCAAGAACAGTACTGATCCGGACCCGGCCGCGGACGTCGCTGCCGCCCTCGGCACGCAGCATCAGGCCGTCGGTGGTGACCTCCGAGCCCGGCAGCGGGACGCGGCCGAGCGCGTAGCCGAGCAGCCCGCCGACCGTCTCCACCTCGTCGTTGTCGATCTCCATCTCGAACAGCTCGGCGAGGTCCTCGATCGGCAGGCGGGCCGAGAGCCGAAAGCGACCGTCGCCCAGGTCCTCCACCGGCGCGATCTCGCCGATGTCGTACTCGTCGGCGATCTCGCCGACGATCTCCTCGATGACGTCCTCGATGGTGACCAGCCCAGCGATGCCGCCGTACTCGTCGACCAGCAACGCCATGTGGTTGCGGTCGCGCTGCATCTCCGCGAGCAGGCTGTCGAGCGGCTTGGAGTCGGGCACGAACACCGGCGGGCGCATCACCTCGCCGACGGTGACGCCACGGCCGCCGTCGGTCGAGTGATACGTCTTCTGGACCAGGTCCTTGAGGTACACGACGCCGAGGATGTCGTCGACGTTCTCGCCGATCACGGGGATCCGGGAGTGCCCGCTGCGGACGGCCAGCGAGGTGGCCTGACCCGCGGACTTCGTCGCCTCGATCCACACCATCTCGGTGCGCGGGACCATCACCTCGCGGGCCGGGGTGTCGCCGAGCTCGAACACGGACTGGATCATCCGGCGTTCCTCGTCGGCCACCACCCCGCGCTCCTGCGCCATGTCGACCAGCTCACGCAGCTCGATCTCGGAGGCGAAGGGGCCGTTGCGGAAACCACGACCCGGGGTGAGCGCGTTGCCGACCAGGATGAGCAGTCGGCTGATCGGGGAGAACAGGACGCCGATCACCTGCAGCGGCAGCGCCGCGGCGAGGGTGATCGAGTACGCGTGCTGGCGGCCGATGGTGCGCGGCCCCACCCCGATCGCGACGTAGTCGATGAGCACCATGACGACGGCGGTGACCAGCAGCGCCCAGCTCCGCTCGAGCATGTCCAGGAGCGCGGCGGCGAGCAGGACCGTGGCGGTGATCTCGGCCAGGATCCGCAGCAGCACCATGAGATTGACGTACCGGGGCCGGTCGGCCACGACCATCAGCAGGCGCTGCGCACCCGGACGCGCGTCCTTGGCCAGATCCTCGACCCGGGCCCGGGAGATCGTGTTGAGCGCGGAGTCGATGGCGGCGAACAGCCCGCCGAGCGGTACCAGGACCGCGGCGAGCAGGATCTGGACTAGCTCATCACTCACTGCTCGGGGCCGTCGAAGAACCCGGTCTTGCCCAGCAGCCTGCTGTCACGGGCGGCCTGTTCCGCCTCCCGCTCGGCCAGGCGCAGCTCGTCGTACCAGTCGGCGAGAAGGCTGTTCTGCAGCGCGAACATCTCCTTCTCCTCCTCCGGCTCGGCGTGGTCGTAGCCGAGCAGGTGCAGGACACCGTGCACGGTCAGCAGCGCCAGCTCGTGCGCGGTGGAATGGCCGGCCTTGGCCGCCTGGTCGGCGGCGAAGGCGGGGCACAGCACGATGTCGCCGAGCATCGCCGGTCCGGGTTCGGGGGCGTCGGGCCGGCCGCCGGGCTCGAGCTCGTCCATCGGGAAGGACATCACGTCCGTCGGGCCGGGCAGGTCCATCCACCGCATGTGCAGGTCGGCCATCGTGTCGAGGTCGACGAGCACCATCGACAGCTCGGCCGCCGGGTGCACGTCCATCCGGCCGATGACGAACCGCGCGACGCTGATCAGCTCGCCCTCGGAGACGTCGATCCCGGACTCGTTGGATACCTCAATGCTCATGAATGTCGTTCTCCTCGGGGCCGCCTGCGGCGGGGATGGGCGGGGCGGTGTGGCTCACGTGGACTGTGCCGAGCCGTCAGCGTCGCGAGGGGCGGGCCTGCGCCGCCCGACGCTGCGAGCGGTTGCCGAGCTTGACCTCGTCGATCCGCTCGGTCTCGAAACGCTCGTAGGCGTCGACGATGTCGGAGACCAGGCGGTGCCGCACCACGTCCGCGCTGGTGAGCTCCGCGAAGTGGATGTCGTCGATGTCGGTCAGGATCTCCGAGGCAGCCCGCAGCCCGGACCGGGCGCCGCCGGGCAGGTCCACCTGGGTCACGTCGCCGGTCACCACGATCTTGGAACCGAACCCGAGCCGGGTCAGGAACATCTTCATCTGCTCGGCCGTGGTGTTCTGCGCCTCGTCGAGGATGATGAACGCGTCGTTGAGGGTGCGGCCGCGCATGTAGGCGAGCGGGGCGACCTCGATGACCCCCGCCTGCATGAGCTTCGGGATGGCCTCGGGGTCCATCATGTCGTGCAGCGCGTCGTGCAGCGGCCGCAGGTACGGGTCGATCTTCTCGTGCAGGGTGCCGGGCAGGAACCCGAGCCGCTCGCCCGCCTCGACCGCGGGTCGGGTCAGGATGATCCGGCTGACGTTCTTGCTCTGCAGCGCCTGCACGGCCTTGGCCATGGCCAGGTAGGTCTTGCCGGTGCCCGCGGGGCCGATGCCGAAGACGATGGTGTTCGCGTCGATCGCGTCGACGTATCGCTTCTGGTTGACCGTCTTGGGCCGGATGGTCTTGCCACGCCGGGACAGGATGTCCAGGCTCAGGACCTCCGCGGGCGATTCGGCGACGCCCTCGGTGAGCATCGCGACGCTGCGCCGCACCGCATCGGGGGTCAGGGTGTTGCCACCCGCGACGACGGCGATCAGCTCGCCGATCACCCGCTCGGCCAGCGCGACGTCCGCGGCCCTGCCGGTGAGGGTGATCGCGTTGCCACGAACGTGAATGTCTGCGTCGAGGGCGCGTTCGAGTTCCTTGAGGTTCTGATCCGAGGAACCGAGCAGCGGGAGCACCGCGTCGGGTGAGACCTCCATGCTCGACCGCACCGTGCGCTGCGCTGGGCGGTCCTGGCTGCCGTTGGCCTTCGCCCCTGCGCGCGAAGCGCGTCCCCCTGCGTCGTCCGACTGATCGCCCATGTCGCTGTCTGCACTCACGTGGTAGCTATGGCCTGCTTTCCTGGTTCCGTGTCCCGACGGACTGGGCCGCCCTGATACCTCGCAGTCTATCGCGGGTCGTTCGCGCCGCCCACACGATTACCGCCGGTCAGGGCCAGCCGCGGGCACCTGCGCGCCCTCGGCGTCCCGGATCCACGCCCGCGCCTCGTCGACGACCTCCGCCGCCCGCTCGGGCGCGACCCCGAGCAGCACCAGTGAGACGACGCCGAACGACTCCCCGGAATCGGTGACGCCGCCCTTGTTGACCTGATCGAGCAGGGTCATCGTGACGGCCTCGGTCATCGCGACCAGGAGCCCGGCGGGCAGGTACGACGAGAAGGTCCCCTCGCGCTGGCCCTGCTCGACCATGGCGATCGCCGGCGCCCGCGCCGGTTCCATCAGGTCGAGGATGCGCTGCTCGCCGAGTTCCTTACGCGCGAAGGTCAGCAACATCCGGAACCGGTCGCCGACCGGCCAGGTCAGCAGGGCGAGAACGGCGAGCGCCAGGTCGGGTCGTTCCGGCACCGGAACGTCCGCGCCGAACGACGCGACCAGCTCGGCCGAGGCCTCGTCCGCGATGCCCTCGACGAGCGCCTCCCGGCTGGGGAAATGCGCGTAGACCGTGCGGCGAACCACGCCTGCCGCTCGCGCGACGTCATCCATGCTCGCGTCCGGGTCGGCGGCAAAGGCGCCGATCGCGGCGTCGATGATGCGCATCCGATTGGCCCGTGCCTCGCTGCGTCGACGCCTCACCGGCTCCGCCACCGTCGCATCCACCCTCTCGCCGCCCGATGTGATCTGCGTCAAGCATAGTTGCACAGTGGTGTGCAAGCTATTAACTTGCACATCAATGTGCAGACAGGTCCGGATGCCGGACCGCCGCCGCCGAATGGAGCGCCCAAGATGACGACACTCGCGACCAAGCCGGTCTCCCGGATGGAGCAGCCGTACCGCTGGCGCTGGGCCGCGCTCGGCGTGCTGTGCCTGAGCCTGCTGATCGTGGTGATGGCGAACACCGCGCTCATCGTGGCGGCGCCGGACATGACCAGGGACCTCGGCCTAACCAGCGCGCAACTGCAGTGGGTCATCGACGGCTACACCGTGCCCTACGCGGCGCTGATGCTGCTGGCAGGCGTGATCGGCGACAAGTACAGCCGCCGCGGCGCGCTGCTGACGGGCCTGCTCGTGTTCGGTGGCGGCGCGGTGTTCGGCAGCCTCGCGGACACCACGACCGCGGTGATCGCCGCCCGGATGATCATGGGCGTCGGTGCGGCGATCATCATGCCCGCAACGCTCTCGCTGCTGGTCGCGACGTTCCCCAAGTCCGAGCGCTCCCGCGCGATCGCCGCCTGGGCGGCCACCTCCGGGTTGGCCATCGCGTTCGGGCCGCTGCTGGCGGGCTGGATCCTCGAGAGTCACTCCTGGAACGCGACCTTCCTGATCAACGTCCCCATCGCCGCGGTCGCGGCCGTCGCCGCACTCGTCCTCGTGCCGCCGTCGCGCGCGGAGGGCCTGGGCCGCATCGACTGGATCGGCGGCCTGCTGTCGGTGGTCGCGATCGGGGCGCTCGTCTACGCGATCATCAACGGCTTCCACTTCGGTTGGGGCGCAGGCCCGCTCGTTGGCGCCGCCATCGCGCTGGTCGGGCTCGCGGCGTTCGTCGCCTGGGAGCTGCGGCACCCGCAGCCGCTACTGAACGTGCGCAAGCTCGGCGAGCGCAGCGTCGGCGGCTCGACCCTCGCGGTGCTGCTGCTGTTCCTGTCCGCATTCGGCGCCATCTACTTCATCGCCCAGGAGTTCCAGTTCGTGCTCGGCTACGGCCCGCTCGAGACCGGTGTCCGGTTGCTGCCGCTCGCCGCGGCGGTGACCGCGGGCGCGGTCGTCAGCGGCCGGATCACCCCGCGCATCGGCGTGCGTAGCGCGATCGTGGCAGGCATGGTCCTCGCGGCGGCTGGCGTGCTGCTGCTGACGCGGGTCGACGGCGGCTCGAGCTACCTCGACTTCCTCGTGCCGCTTGTCCTGCTCGGCGTCGGCATCGGCCTGAGCGAGCCGCCCGCCACCGACGCGATCATGGGCAGCTTCCCCGACAACGACCTCGGCGCCGCTGGCGGCCTCAACGACACCGCGATCGAACTCGGCGGATCGCTGGGCATCGCCATCCTCGGTTCCATCCTGGCGGCGAGCTACAAGGACTCGATCGCCGGCTTCATCGACGGCGCGCCGCTCCCCCGGCTCGGCGGGGATCTCGCCGCCCAGGCCGACTACGCGATGGAGGTCTCCCGGGAGTCGGTCGGCGGCGCGGCGCTGGTCGCGCAGGAGCTGGCGGGCAACCCGCTGTCGGCCTCGTACGCGCAACCGCTCCTCGAGGCCGCCTCCACCTCGTTCGCGGACGCGATCGCCAGCGCGAGCCTGGCCGGCGGGCTGGCGCTCGCCGTCGGCGCGGTGCTGGTGGCGGCGATCCTGCCCGGCAGGTCGACCGACCGACCGTAGACGGAGACCGTGCGGCCCCGGACCGATGAGTTTCGCCACGCCCGCGGGTCTACCTCCCACAGGACACAACGGGAGGCGGATCATGCGAGTGATGCAGACGATGGCGAGCGGTTTCGGCCAGCTGGAATCCCCACGCTGGCACGACGGCCGGCTGTGGTTCGCGGACTGGACGGCCGGGGTGATCCACGCGATCGACCCGGACGGCCGGATCGAGGCCGTGGTCGAGCATCGGTCGTTGCCGCTGTGCTTCGACTTCTTGCCCGATGGGACACCGGTGCTCGCCTCCGGCCCCGAGCGGGCGCTGCTGCGCCTGTCGCCGGACCGGGCACTCACGCGCTACGCGGACCTGTCGGCGCTGTCGCCCTACGGCAGCAACGACATCGTCGTCGACGGCAGGGGCAACACCTACGTCAACAACATCAACTTCGACTTCGCCGTCGGGCCGCCCGCGGCCGAGACCGCGCCCGGATTCGTCGCGCTGGTCACCGCGGACGGACGGGCACGCGTGGTCGCCGAGGACCTGGCCTTCCCGAACGGCATGGCGGTCACAGCGAACAACGCCACGCTGATCGTCGCCGAGTCCTACCGGCACCAGCTCACCGCCTTCGATATCGCGACCGACGGTTCGCTGACCAACCGGCGCGTCTGGGCCGACGTCGGCGACCACTCACCCGACGGCATCTGCCTCGACGCCGAGGGCGCGGCCTGGTACGCCGACGTCGGCGACCGGTGCTGCGTGCGCGTCGCGGAGGGCGGTCAGGTCCTCGACCGGGTTCAGCTCGACCGCGGCGCGTTCGCCTGCGCGCTCGGCGGGGCGGACGGCGACACCCTCTTCGTCGTCGCCGCGCAGTGGCCGGGAGCCGAGCGCCTCATGGACCACACGGCATGGGACGGCACCGTGGTCAGCACGCCTGCGCCCGCACAGGGGGCCGGCTGGCCGGGGGCCTAGGTCACGCCGGGCGCGCGGACCACGGGTCGTCGTCGAGCAGGGCCCGCAGGGTCAGGTCCCAGCTGCGGGACCCGCGGGCGAGGAAGTCGTTGTGCCCCTCGCCCGGCACCTCCCAGAACGCCACCGTGTCCCCGGCCGCCTGGGCGGCGTCCCGGTACGCGCGGCTGGCGGCGGCAGGCACCTGGATGTCCTCCGCGCCGTGGATGCAGACCACCGGGACACCGATCGGGACCCGGTGCACGGGTGAGGCGTCGCGGTAGAGCTGCGGCGCGTCCTCGTACCTGGCGCCGAAGAACGCCTGCAGCGCCGCCCCGGCGGTGCGACCGGCCGCGCGCGCGGCCAGGTCCATCGCGCCCGCCTGCGCGACGACCCGCTCGGGGCGAACCGGGGAATCCCGTTGCCCGGCAACCCACAACGCCAGCTGCGCGCCCGCGGAGTGACCGACGATCCGGACGTTGCCGAGGTCGAGCGGGATCGGCGAGAGGGCGGGCAGCACGCCGCCGACGGCGGCCAGCGCGGCCTCGATGTCGGCACTGGTCTGCTCCCAGCCGCCGCCGGCGCCGACCCGGCGGTACTCGACGTTCCACGACGCCACCCCGAGCCGGGCCAGTTCGATGGCGAGGGCGGTCGCCAGGTTCAGGCGGAAGTCGGCGCTCCAATAGCCGCCGTGCACGAGCATCACCACCGGCACCGGCTCGGCGACCCGGGCGGCGGGCAGATACAGGTGTCCGAACTGCTGCGGCTCGGGCCCGTAGTCGACGCGTTGGCGGGGCACGGCGACTACTGGAGGGGCCGCGCGGACCAGCGGTCGGTCAGCACGCCGATCGCGCCGAGCGCCACCGCGGCCGCCGTGGAGGTCCGCAGCACCGTCGGGCCCAGACGCACCGCGACCGCCCCCGCCGCCGTCAGCGCGTCGACCTCCGCGTCGTCCAGGCCGCCCTCGGGCCCGACCACCAGCAGCATCTCGGCCGCCGCGGCCAGCGGCAGCTCCGCGAGCGCCGTCGTGGCCGACTCGTGCAGCACCGCGACCACGGCGCCACCGGCCACCGCGGCCGCCACCCGCTCGACAACCGCTGGCGTGCGCTGCAGGTCGAGAACCTCCGGAATATGTGCTCGCCGTGACTGTTTCGCGGCGGCCGCCGCCACCGCGCGCCATTTCGCGACGCCCTTGTCGGCCTTCGGGCCCTCCCAACGGGCCACGCACCGCGCGGACTGCCAGGGCACGATCGCGTCGATGCCCGCCTCGGTGGCCAGCTCGACCGCCAGCTCGGAGCGCTCCGCCTTCGGCAGCGCCTGCACCAGCGTCACCGCGGGGGCGGCCGCAGGGACGGTTGCGCGGGCGGTGACCTCCAGGTCGAGGCGGTCCTTGCCGACCTCGACGACCACCGCGTCCGCGACGGCACCCCGGCCGTCGGAGAGCACCAGCCGCTCACCGACCCGGATCCTGCGCACCGTGGCGGCGTGCCTGCCCTCCTTGCCGTCGAGCACGGCGACCGCGCCGACCTCGGGCAGCGGGTCCAGATAGAACACCGTCGCGGCCATGTCCGTTCGCCCGCCCGTCAGCGACCGCTGAACGCGTCGCGCAGGCGGGAGAACAGCCCGCCGTTGTGCTGCGAGGCGGTGGTGACGACCTCGGCGTGGTCCTTGTCGCGCAGGTCTTTGAACGCGTTCAGCGCCGCGGTCTGCTTTCCGTCGAGGCGCGCGGGGACCACGACCTCCAGGTGCGCGTGCAGGTCGCCGCGCACCCCGGAACGCAGCTTCGGCATGCCGTGCCCGCGGACCGACTCGACCTTGCCGGGCTGGGTGCCCGCGGGATGGTGATCTCCGTCGGGCCGTCGATGATCGTGTTGACGGTGACGGTGGTGCCGAGCGCCGCGTCGACCATCGGGACGCGGACCGTGCAGTGCAGGTCGTCGCCGTCTCGGACGAACACGTCGTGCTGCTGCTCGATGATCTCGACGTACAGGTCGCCTGCGTGGCCGCCGCCGGGGCCGACCTCGCCCTGCGCGGCCAGCCGGATCCGCATGCCGCCGCTCACGCCGACCGGGACCTTCACCGCGATGTCGCGGCGGGCGCGCACCCGGCCGTCGCCGCCGCACTTGTGGCAGGGGTCGGGGATGGTCTCGCCTGCGCCGCGACAGGTCGGGCACGGACGGGAGGTCATCACCTGGCCGAGGAAGGAACGCTGGACGGACTGCACCTCGCCAGCGCCGCGGCAGGTCTCACAGGTCACGGGCTTGGAGTCGCCGTTGGTGCCTGCGCCGGTGCACGCGTCGCACAGGATCGCGGTGTCCACGGTGATGTGCTTGGTGACGCCGGTGGCGCATTCCTCGAGGGTCAGCTTGGTCCGCAGCAGCGAATCCGCGCCGGGCTGGACGCGGCCGCGCGGTCCGCGGCTGGTCTGGCCGCCGCCGCCGAAGAAGGCCTCGAACACGTCGCCGAGTCCGCCGCCGAAGCCGGCCCCACCGAATCCGGCGCCGCCGCCCCCGCCGCCCTGCGACAGCGGGTCGCCGCCGAGGTCGACGATGCGCCGCTTCTCCGGATCGGAGAGCACCTCGTATGCGGTCGAGATGTCCTTGAACCGGGCCTGTGCCGCCTCGTCGGGGTTGACGTCGGGATGCAGCTCCCTGGCGAGCTTGCGGTACGCCCGCTTGATCTCCTGATCGGTCGCCTTCGTGCTGACGCCCAGAAGTCCGTAGTAATCCCGTGCCACGTTAAGTCTCTCGTCCTCGTTGTCGATCAGTTCCAGCTGTCAGTGAAAGTCCTGCTCGCGGCCGCCCGCGCACGCGCGTCAGCGCTCGGCGAGTACCTCGCCGATATACCTCGCAACGGCGGCGACCGATGCGATTGTTCCCGGGTAGTCCATCCGGGTGGGGCCGAGCACCCCCATGCCGCCGAAGACGTTGCCGCCCGCGCCGTAGCCGGTGGTGATCACCGAGGTCCCGCGGATCTGCTCCATCTGGGTCTCTTCGCCGATCCGGACGGTCACCTTGCCCGCGTCGCCGGTGGCGGCGAGCAGCTTGAGCACGATGACCTGCTCCTCGAGGGCCTCGAGGACGGATCGCAGCGAGCCGGGGAACCCGGTGAAGTCCGCCGCGTTGCGGGTCAGGTTCGCGGTGCCGCCCAGCACCAGCCGCTCCTCGGGGTGCTCGACGAGGGTCTCGATCAGCACCGTCGCGGAGCGGACCACGGCGTCGCGCAGGTGGTCCGGGGCGTCGGCGGCGAGCTCCGAGACGGCGATCGACGCGGCGGCCAGGCGCTTGCCCTCCAGCGCGCCACCCAGCAGGTTCCGCAGCCGGGACAGGTTCTCGTCGTCGATCACGTCGCCCAGTTCGACGATGCGCTGGTCGACGCGACCGGAGTCGGTGATGAGCACCAGCAGCAGCCGGGCCGGGGTCAGCGCGACCACCTCGAGGTGGCGGACCGAGGACGACGAGAGCGTCGGGTACTGCACGACCGCGACCTGCCGGGTCAGCTGGGCCAGCAACCGCACCCCGCGGCGGAGCACGTCGTCCAGGTCGACGCCGGATTCGAGGAACTCCAGGATGGCGCGGCGTTCGGCGGGCGAGAGCGGCTTGACGTCGGCGATCCGGTCCACGAACTGCCGGTAGCCCTTGTCCGTCGGCACCCGGCCGGAGCTGGTGTGCGGCTGGGCGATGTAACCCTCGGCCTCGAGCACGGCCATGTCGTTGCGGACGGTGGCACTGGAGACGCCCAGGTTGTGGCGTTCGACGAGGGCCTTCGAGCCGATCGGTTCCTGGGTGGCGACGTAGTCGGCGACGATCGCGCGCAGCACCTCGAAGCGTCGTTCATCGGTACTCGACATAGCGGCCACCTCCGTCACCCGACTCCCCCGTCCGGAAGTCCGGCGAGACCATTCGTCACGGTCGGCGTGGTTCACACCCCCGCGACCGGCTACCAGTCTAATCGCCCTGCCGGGCTCTTCCCGCGAGGCCTTACTGTGTGGGGTGCGCGAACGGCGCCAGGTGCCGGCCGCGCACCCCCGACAACCGGGACGGGAACACCGATGATTTTCAAGGGCGTGAGGGACGGCAAGCCGTACCCGGACCACGGTCTGTCCATGCGCGACTGGTCCAAGATCCCGCCGCGCCAGGTGCGCCTCGACGAGATCGTGACCACCACCAAGGTCCTGGAGCTCGACCGCCTGCTGTCCGAGGACTCCACCTTCTACGGCGACCTGTTCCCGCACGCGGTGCTCTGGGACGGCGTCATCTACCTCGAGGACGGCCTGCACCGCGCGGTCCGCTCCGCCCTGCGCAACCGGGTCGTCCTGCACGCCCGGGTCTTCGACTACGACGCGATCCGCTGACGCGACCGCAGGCCTAGTCCGCCGATCGCAGCCGGCAGAGCACGCCCGCGTGGTCGCTGAGCCTCCCACCATCGTCGCGGCCGGGCCAAGCTTCCGTGGCGTCACAGACGAGGCCCGATGCGACATGGTCGATCAACGGACCCCCGGCCAGCGGCCACCGCGACCAGAGCATCGTCTTGTGCCGGTATGGCGGCGACTCGTAGCCCCAGTCCGCGCCCGCATCGATCACGTGTCCGCCCGGCGGCAACAGATCGCGACTGCCCTCGGTCACCACCAGCACGTCAGCAGCCACTTCACGCAGGCGAGCAGCCACCGACCGGATCCCCGGTGGCGGCAAGCGCCAGGCGTGACGCCCGGGCGTTGGTCGCGTCAGATCATCAGGGCGGCGAAACCGACACAGGCGACGGTGAACAAAGCCACGAGCGCGCACAGGACAACAGACCCGGTCACGATCAATGCGGGCGCGCAGGCCGAGACCCCGGAGCCGAGCGCGATGGCCGGCGACGATCGGAGCCGGGAGGTCGACGGTTCGGCGGGGACGAGGGCCCGGTCGGTTGCTGGGTGGTTCATGTGATCTCCTGTCCCGGCCTACAGGCCGACGGTCTTTTCGAGGGCGCAGAGTTCGTCGTCGAGGCGACCGAGCAGGGGCTGAAGTAGCGGCACCGCTCGCCGGCAGCCGGTCAGCCCGAACGCGATCTCGTCATCGGTACTGGTGCAGGTGATGTTGAGAGCCTGTCCGTCTACCGGGATCGACAGCGGATACAGCGCGGTCAGACGGGCCCCGTTCCAGTACAGAGGCTCAGCAGGCCCGGGAACGTTGGAGATCATCACGTTCGGCGGACGGATCAGCCCACCCATTCCGAACATGCCCAGTGCGAGCGGCGCGGCCCCGAGCGCACTCATCGCCAGAGCCTGCGCCGAGCTCATTGCCCGCAGCGCCTGTTTGCCTTCGCGCATGGAGGCCGCCACGGTCGTGAGCCGCTTCGCCGGGTCGGGGAGGTCGGTGGCGAGATTACACATCAGCACCCCGATCTCGTTGCCTGCCTTGCTCTCCCGCTGCTCGCCACGCAGCGAGACCGGCACCATCGCGATCAGCGGGTCGGCGGGCAGCGCGTCGACGGCGCCCAGGTAGCCGCGCAGCGCCCCTGAGCACATCGCGAGCACCACGTCATTGATGGTCGCCTCGGCACGCTTGGCGACCAGCCGTAGCCGTTCGATCGGCCAGGAGCGCACCGCAAACCGTCGGGCCCCACCGATCGGCACGTTGAGCATCGACCCGGGCGCAGCGAGCGAGAGCGATCCGCCACGCCCATGCAAGGCCCGGTCGACGGTGCCTACGAGCGCGGGCACGAGGCCTCCCAGCTCACCGAGCGCGCCGCGAGCGACACGCAGCGCGGTGGCAGGCACGCCAAGCGGTCCCGGACCGCCCGCCGGCCGGTCCGAGACGTGTCGCAGCGCGCTGCGCTCGCGCACCAGCGGCTCCCATGGCGCGGGCATCTCCCGCCGTGCCGGGTCCGCGCTGAGGCCGCGGCGCAGCAACTTCATCGCCGAGACGCCGTCCGCGAGGGCGTGGTGGATCTTCGTGTACACCGCGAAGCGGCCGTCGGCGAGGCCCTCGATGAGGTGCATCTCCCACAGCGGCCTGCTTCGGTCCAGCAACACGGCGTGGAGGCGGGAGACCAGCTCGAGCAATTCGGTGATCCCGCCGGGGCGCGGCAGGGCATCGTGGCGCACGTGGTGGCCGAGGTCGACCTCGACATCCGACTCCCAGCCCCACTGCCCCAGCGAGGTCACCGACCGACGGGCACGTTTACGCAACAGCGGCGCGACATCGCCCCGACCGAATGACGAGTCGAGCAGTGCCCGCACATCGCGCGCATCGCCGCCATCCGGCGGAGCGAACAGTGCGAGCCCCCGACATGCATCGGATGGTCACGAGACTCGCCGAGCAGGAACATCGAATCGGTCGGCGCCATCGGCAGCAGCAAGGTTCGGCCTTTCCATGTGCCCGCACCCGGACGACACGCGGTTCGTGGAGCCGAGGGGCGTGTCCTGGATTTTGTCCAGCGGCAACGATGGGGCCAACGCTAGATGCAGCAGCGGCTGAAGACTGTCCCCGAAGCGCGGGGGATGTCCCGATTGCGCAGGGACTTCGAGCGAGCAGGGGTTTTCGGGCCGGGCTACGTCGTGGTGAGGGTCTTCGACGGCGGCTGCCCGTACCGCTTTCGGTATTCGAGAGCGAAACGGCCGAGGTGCTGGAATCCCCAGCGATAGGCCACATCGGTGACCGCGACGTCGGACGGGTCTGCCTGGATCAGGTCCTCATGGGCCCGCTCGAGCCGGACATCGCGAAGATAGGTCAGTGGCGAGACCCCGACGTACCGCTGGAATCCGTCCTGCAGGGTGCGCACGCTGACGCCCACCAGCATCGCCAGCCCGCTGACGGTCCACGGCTCCTCGGGATGCGCGTGGATCGCATCGATGGCCCGACTGATGGTGCGCGGGCGGGCAGCGTGTGCGGGCGAGTCGAGGAGCTCACGGCTGTCGTGAGCCGCCGTGAGCAGCAAACCGGTGGTCACGGCATCCACCAGCCGGCTCGAAACCAGCTCGTTGTAGAGCAGGCTGCTGTCGTCGTCGAGTTCGGTGGCGAGGGTTCGGACCAGCGCCAACCAGCTTGCGCCCGACTTGCTGGACAGATCGAACACGGGGTCGAAGGTCACCGGTTTACCGACCGGCCGGCCGAGTAGGGCGCGAAGCTCGGACTCGAGGTAGGCACGGTCGAACTTGATGCCGTACACCACGCAGTCCGCGCTCCATCGCCTGATCCTGGTGGAGCGATGCGGGAGGTAGATGGACGCACGCCCGCGGGTGACCACATCGGACTCTCCGCCTGCTTCCGACTCGATGCCGCCCGACATCGGAATGTTCACGTGGTAGGCACTTTCCAGCTCGCCGAGGTCGATGCTCACGTCCACTCCGTACGACAACCGCCCCACGGACACAGGACCGAGCTGCACAGTGCGTAGCGACATGTCGAGGTCGGAATCCGTGGTGAGCTGGGCCAGCCGGTGGGGGTAGTAATTCCGACCAACGGCCGCGCGCGCTTCGTCGAGGGTTCGGGCATGAAATGCCAACACCCGGCGCGTCGGTTCGGGCGCACCCGCTGCAGGCGATTTATCGTGCATCTTTCGCCTCCACACCCAGGCTACCCGCCGCAGACCCGGCCACCTGCCCACTTGTGCCGCTGACCCAAAAGGCACGTGGTTGTTGGCCGAATCAGCCAAGCGCCACGGCTCCGATCACGCCGATACTCGACGCCAACCCCCACCGAGGAGTGCGCGATGAGTATCGACCAGCTGGTGCCGACAATCGTCCGAGCGCCCATGACCATTCACTGCCCGGCGACCGGCGAGGTGGTCGGCTCGGTCCCCGACACCGAGCCCGACTCCGTCGCCGAGGTGGTCGACGAACTCCGCGCACAGCAGCCCGCATGGGAGGCCCTCGGACCCAAGGGCCGAGCCAAGTGGCTCTTCGCCCTACGGGACTGGTTGCTGGACAACGAGATCCACCTGGAGGATGTGCTCCAGTCCGAGACCGGTAAGCCGCGGACCGAGGCCGGGCTCGAGGTGCCGGTGATCGCCGAGATCATCAACTTCTACGCCGCCCGCGGGCCGCGCGACCTCGCCGACGTGAAGCTGCCGAACTCAGGTGCGTTCAGCCTCACCAAGTCGCAGCGCAAGACATACCGCCCGCATCCGGCGGTCGGGGTGATCACGCCGTGGAACTTCCCGCTGCTGATGCCCGCCATGGACGTGATCCCCGCGCTGCTCGCCGGCGCCGCCGTCATCCTCAAGCCGTCCGAGGTGACCCCGCTGTCCGCGCTCGAACTGGCGCGCGGATGGCGCGAGATCGGCGCGCCGCCGGTACTGGCCTGCGTCACCGGCCGCGGGGACACCGGCGCGGCCGTCGTCGACGCCGTCGACATGGTGCAGTTCACCGGCTCCACGGCCACCGGGCGCAAGATCGCCGCCCGGGCGGGCCAGCGCCTGATCCCCTGCAGCGTCGAACTCGGCGGCAAGGACGCCTCGATCGTGCTTGCCGACGCCGACCTCGAGCGGGCAGCCAATGGGATCGCCTGGGGCGGGCTGATGAACTCCGGCCAGGCCTGCATCTCGGTCGAACGGGTCTACGTCGAGGAGGCCGTGCACGACGAATTCGTCGCGCTGCTCACTGCGAAGGTCCGGTCGTTGCGCCAGGGCGCCGACGACGACTCCCACTCCGCGGACGTCGGCGCGCTGGCCAACGCGAACCAGGTCGAGATCGTGCGCCGTCACGTCGACGACGCGATCGCTCGCGGTGCCACCGCGCTGACCGGCGGCGCCCCGACCGGGGTGGGGACCTTCTTCGATCCGACCGTGCTGGTCGACGTGGACCACACCATGGCCTGCATGACCGAGGAAACCTTCGGTCCCACCATCCCCGTGATGAGGGTGGCCGACGCGGACGAGGCCGTCCGGCTCGCCAACGACTCGGTCTACGGACTGTCCGCGACCGTCTGGACCGGCAGCCGCTCCCGCGGGGACGCCATCGCTCGACGCCTCGAGGCCGGTGCGGTGAACGTCAACGACATGTTCAGCAACCTCTTCTGCTTCGGCCTGCCGCACGGCGGGTGGAAGAGCTCCGGGATCGGCGCGCGCTTCGGCGGCGCGTCGGGCCTGCACAAGTACTGCCGGGTGCAGGCCGTCACCGCGCCGCGGTTCCGCACCCTGACCAACGAACCGCTCTGGTACCCGTACACGCCCTCGCGGGGGCGGGTCGCGGCCCGGCTGCTGCGGGCGATCGTCGCCCGCGACGTTCGCCGCCGATTCTCCGGAACCGGTCGGTGACCCTCGGCGACCAGACCGGATCTCGCCTCCGGCGCACGCCGATCGAGGCCAAGTGCGCGACGGAAATCGAGCGGCCGTACGGGTAGCGGCTCCGCCACCCGCAGTCCGTGCCAATTGCGTTTAACGGTTGACCTGCGACGATGCCGATTTCCGAATTCGACTGCCGGCCGGGCTTACTCGCCCTACCCTGACCGATCGGGGGGTCGTCCGATGTGGGCCACCCAGCCAGCACACTTCGAACGAAGGAATTTCATGTCACGATCTCTGGCGCGCCGTGGCGCGTCTGTTCTTGTCGCCGCGGCTCTGCTCGGTGGCGGCCTGGCACTCGGTGGGGTACGGCAGCGGCCGCGGAAGCCCCCGACAGCGGCAGCCTGATTGGCCCCGACTCCGGGCCGCTCCTGACGTGGCCGGCAGTCGCAGTGCTTCTCATCGGGACGGGGACCGGCTCCATCGGCGACGATTCCCCCTGGCTCGACTGCTACACACTCGACGGCCCGGGGAACCGATGCCCCAAATCCACGGAACAATTCTTCGGATTGTTGCTGGGAGGCGGGTCCTGAGCTGACCGTCGGTTCGTAGGCGCACCCAGACGGCCGCAATCCCGCCCGCCCAGGATTCCCGGGCGGGCGGAGTTGTGTACCGAGGGTTCAGCTCAGGATGTCGCGGATGACGCCGTCGGCCAGCAACCGGCCGCGGTCGGTGAGCACCAGGCGGTCACCTGCGCGCGAGAGCAGCCCGTCCGCGACGGCCTGCTCGGCGGCCACGAGCTCGCTCGCTCGCAGGTCGGACTCCGGCAGCCCGGACCGCAGCCGCAGCGTCAGCATCACCCGCTCCATGTGCCGGTCCTCGGCGGTG
Organism: Rhodococcus sp. MTM3W5.2; assembly: GCF_001984015.1. Classification (NCBI taxonomy): domain Bacteria; kingdom Bacillati; phylum Actinomycetota; class Actinomycetes; order Mycobacteriales; family Nocardiaceae; genus Rhodococcus; species Rhodococcus sp. MTM3W5.2. The sequence goes on from NZ_CP019572.1 coordinate 3,504,663, forward strand.
AGCTGCTCGCTGTCCGCGACGGGCAGCTCACCCGCCGTCAGCCGGTCGGCATAGCGGGCCGGGTGCTTGACGTTCCACCAGCGCACCCCGCCGACGTGGCCGTGCGCGCCGGGACCAGCGCCCCACCAGTCACCGCCGTCCCAGTACCCCAGGTTGTGCCGGCACTCGGCGCCCTCCTTCGCCCAGTTCGACACCTCGTACCAGCTCAGCCCGGCGTCGGCGAGGCGCGCGTCGATCCGCTCGTACCGGGCGGCGAGGACGTCGTCGTCGGGCGCGGGCAGGTCCCCGCGCCGCACCTTCCTTGCCAGCGCGGTGCCGTCCTCCACGATCAGCGCGTACGCCGAGACGTGGTCGACGCCCGCGGCCAGCACCGCATCCAGGGACGCGTCGAGGTCCTCGTCGCGCTCGCCGGGCGTGCCGTAGATCAGGTCCAGGTTCACGTGCTCGAACCCCGCCGCGCGCGCCTCCACGGCGGCCGCCACCGGGCGCCCCGGGGTGTGGGTGCGGTCGAGGATCCGCAGCACGTGCTGCGCCGCGGACTGCATGCCCAGCGAGATGCGGGTGAACCCGGCCTCGCGGAGGCGGTCGAAGAACTCCGGCGAGGTGGACTCGGGGTTCGATTCCGTGGTCACCTCGGCGCCCGCGGCCAGGCCGAAGCTCGAGCGGACCGCGCCCAGCACGTCGGCCAGGCCGTCGCCGCCGAGCAGCGACGGCGTGCCGCCGCCGACGAACACCGTCTCCGCCGCGGGCACCGCACCCTCGGCGCCGAGCATGGCGGCGGCCGCGTCCAGTTCGCGACGCAGCCCCTCGAGCCAGGACTGCGGCGACGCGGAGGTGCCCAGCTCCCCCGCCGTGTACGTGTTGAAATCGCAGTACCCGCAGCGCGTCGCGCAGAACGGGACGTGGATGTAGATGCCGAACGGACGCGACCCCACTCCGGCCAGGGCATGGTCCGGCAGCGCAAACGCAGCAGCCACCGGCTCGGTCATCGATCCACTCACCCCATCAGTGTCCCATTACCAGAGGACGTGACGAGCGCCACACATCGCCCTGCCTGCGCATTTCCCCCGTGTCGGGGGGAAATAGCCATGGGGTGTCGGAATCGGCGAGGTGATCTGGCACAATTGGCCGGGTGACCGGACTTGGGATTGCGCTCGTGGCTCGACGCCACGTCGATCTCAAGCGTGTCTGTAGCTGTCTGCCCTTGCCTGCGTAGACGCCATTCGCCAGCCCCCTCTCAGTCCCGGCCGGTCTCGGATGTGCCTGCGGGGACAGCCCTCCCCGTCGGCGTTGCCATCACAGACCGGCGCACCGAAGAAGATTCTGGAGCGCCTCCGATGTCGCAAAGTGTCGACACTCCTCCTCCCGCCCGCGCGCCGCGGCCGGCCAAGCGCCGTGCCGAGGGCCAGTGGGCCCTCGGCTACCGCGAGCCGCTGAACGCCAACGAGCAGGCCAAGAAGGACGACAACCCGCTCAACGTCCGCGCCCGCATCGAGAACATCTACTCGAAGCAGGGATTCGACAGCATCGACAAGTCCGACCTGCGTGGCCGGATGCGCTGGTGGGGCCTCTACACCCAGCGCGAGCAGGGCTACGACGGCACCTTCACCGGTGACGAGAACATCGACCTGCTCGAGGCCAAGTACTTCATGATGCGGGTGCGCTGCGACGCAGGCGCCCTCAACGTCGAGCAGCTGCGCACCATCGCGGGCATCTCCACCGAGTTCGGCCGCGACACCGCCGACCTCTCCGACCGCGAGAACGTCCAGTACCACTGGATCGAGGTCGAGAACGTCCCCGAGATCTGGAAGCGGCTCGAGTCCGTCGGCCTCAAGACCACCGAGGCGTGCGGCGACTGCCCGCGCGTCGTCCTCGGGTCCCCGCTGGCGGGCGAGTCCCTCGACGAGGTGCTCGACCCGACCCCGGCGATCGACGAGATCGTCCGCCGCTACATCGGCAAGCCCGAGTACTCGAACCTGCCGCGCAAGTTCAAGACCGCGATCTCCGGCCAGCAGGACGTGGTGCACGAGATCAACGACGTCGCCTTCATCGGCGTCAACCATCCCGAGCACGGCCCCGGCCTCGACCTGTGGGTCGGCGGCGGGCTCTCGACGAACCCGATGCTGGCGCAGCGCGTCGGCGTCTGGGTGCCGCTCGACGAGGTGCCGGACGTGTGGGAGGCCGTGGTCTCGATCTTCCGCGACTACGGCTACCGCCGGCTGCGGTCCAAGGCGCGGCTGAAGTTCCTCATCAAGGACTGGGGCATCGAGAAGTTCCGGGAGGTGCTCGAGACCGAGTACCTCAAGCGGAAGCTGATCGACGGCCCCGCGCCCGAGCAGCCCAAGCGGCCGATCGACCACGTCGGCGTCCAGAAGACCCGCAACGGCCTCAACGCCGTCGGCTTCGCGCCGATCGCGGGCCGGGTCTCCGGCACCATCCTCGCGAAGGTCGCCGACGCCGCCGAGAAGGCAGGCAGCGACAAGATCCGCTTCACGCCGTACCAGAAGCTGATCATCCTCGACGTCGCCGACGACAAGCTCGATCAGCTGATCGCCGACCTCGACGAGCTGGGCCTGCCCGCCCGCCCGTCGCACTGGCGGCAGAACCTGATGGCCTGCTCCGGCATCGAGTTCTGCAAGCTGTCGTTCGCCGAGACCCGCAAGCGCTCGCAGGTGCTGGTGCCCGAGCTCGAGCAGCGCCTCGCGGACATCAATGCGCAGCTCGACGTGCCGATCACCATCAACATCAACGGCTGCCCCAACTCCTGCGCCCGCTCGCAGGTCGCGGACATCGGCTTCAAGGGCATGCTCATCGACGACGGCGAGGGGAATCAGGTGGAGGGCTTCCAGGTTCACCTGGGAGGCAGCCTCGGATTCGACGTGGCCTTCGGCCGCAAGCTGCGCCAGCACAAGGTCGCCAGCACCGAGATGGGCGACTACATCGACCGGGTGGTCCGGCAGTTCGTCAAGCACCGCAATGCGGGCGAACGCTTCGCCGAATGGGCCGTCCGAGCAGACGAGGGGGATCTCCGTTGAGCGAAGCGAAGAGCATCGACACCGTGACCGAAGCGAAATTGGATCTGGCCACCGCGACCGCGGACGACCTGCGCGCGCTCGCCGAGCAGGCGGCGGCGAGCCTCGAGGGCGCGTCCGCGCAGGAACTGCTGCAGTGGACCGAGGACACGTTCGGGACCGACTTCATCGTCGCGTCGAACATGCAGGACGGCGTCCTGGTGCACCTGGCCGCCCAGGTGCACCCCGGCGTCGACGTGCTGTTCCTCGAGACCGGCTACCACTTCGCGGAGACCATCGGCACCCGCGACGCCGTCGAGGCGGTGTACGGGGTGAACGTCATCAACGTCCAGGCCGAGGCCAGCGTCGCCGAGCAGGACGCGGCCGAGGGCAAGGACCTGTTCGCCCGCGACCCCGGCCGGTGCTGCGCACTGCGCAAGGTCGCGCCGCTGAAGAAGTCGCTCGCCGGCTACAAGGCCTGGGTGACCGGCATCCGCCGGGTCGAGTCCCCCACCCGTGCCAACGCCCCGCTGATCTCGTTCGACGACGCGTTCGGGCTCGTGAAGATCAACCCGATCGCCGCGTGGTCTGACGACGACATGCAGGCCTACATCGACAAGCACTCGATCCTGGTGAATCCGCTTGTCGACGAAGGCTATCCATCAATCGGGTGCGCGCCGTGCACCGCCAAGCCAGCCCCCGGCTCCGATCCGCGCAGCGGACGGTGGGCCGGTAACGCCAAGACAGAATGCGGGTTGCACGCCTCATGACTGCTGAACTGACCGACATCCGACCGCAACTCGACGGCACCGACTTCGACACGCTCGCTGCCCTCGAGTCCGAGGCCATCCACATCTTCCGTGAGGTGGCAGGCGAGTTCGAGCGCCCGGTGATCCTGTTCTCCGGCGGCAAGGACTCCACGGTGCTGCTGCACCTGGCCATCAAGGCCTTCTGGCCCGCGCCGCTGCCCTTCGCGCTGCTGCACGTGGACACCGGGCACAACCTGCAGGAGGTGCTGGACTTCCGCGACCACGTGGTCGAGAAGTACAACCTGCGCCTGCACGTGGCCAAGGTCGAGGACTATCTCGCCGACGGCCGGCTCACCGAGCGTCCCGACGGCATCCGCAACCCGCTGCAGACGGTGCCGCTGCTGGACGCCATCGCCGAGAACCGCTTCGACGCGGTGTTCGGCGGCGCCCGCCGCGACGAGGAGCGGGCCCGCGCCAAGGAGCGGATCTTCTCGCTGCGCAACGCGTTCGGCCAGTGGGACCCGAAGAAGCAGCGACCCGAGCTGTGGAACCTGTACAACGGCAAGCACTCCCCCGGCGAGCAGGTCCGCGTGTTCCCGCTGAGCAACTTCACCGAGCTCGACATCTGGCGGTACATCGCCCGCGACAACGTGGAGTTGGCCAGCATCTACTACGCCCACCAGCGCGAGGTGTACCAGCGCGACGGCATGTGGATGACCTCCGGCGTCTGGGGCGGACCGCGGGAAGGTGAGGAGGTGCAGAACCTCTCGGTGCGCTACCGCACCGTCGGCGACGGCTCCACCACCGGCGCCGTGCTCTCCGAGGCGGCCGACAACGAGGCCATCCTCGCCGAGGTCGCGGCGTCCCGATTGACCGAGCGCGGTGCCACCCGTGGCGACGACCGAGTTTCCGAAGCGGCCATGGAAGACCGCAAGCGAGAGGGCTACTTCTGATGAGCGACCTGTTGAGGCTCGCCACCGCGGGCAGCGTCGACGACGGCAAGTCCACCCTGGTGGGCCGGCTGCTGTACGACACGAAATCCGTTCTCGCCGACCAGATCGACGCCGTCACCCGCGCGTCGGTGGACCGTGGGCTCGACACCCCGGACCTGTCGCTGCTGGTCGACGGCCTGCGTGCGGAGCGTGAGCAGGGCATCACCATCGACGTGGCGTACCGCTACTTCGCGACGCCCAACCGCACCTTCGTGCTCGCGGACACCCCCGGCCACGTCCAGTACACCCGCAACACCGTCTCCGGCGCGTCCACCGCGCAGCTGGTCATCCTGCTGGTCGACGCGCGCAAGGGCGTCATCTCGCAGACCCGCAAGCACGCCGCCGTGCTCGCGCTGCTCGGCGTGCCGAAGCTGGTCCTCGCGGTCAACAAGATCGACCTGGTCGAGAACCCGGCCCAGGTGTTCGCGGACATCTCCGAGGAGTTCAACGCGCTCACCACCTCGCTGGGGTGGGCGTCCGAGGACGTCGTGGAGATCCCGGTCTCCGCGCTGCACGGCGACAACGTGGCCGTCCGTTCCGAGAACACCCCGTACTACAACGGCCCCACCCTGATCGAGCACCTCGAGTCGATCCCGGTGGACGCCGAGCCGCACCGGGTGGGCCTGCGCTTCCCGGTCCAGTACGTGATCCGGCCGCGCACCGCCGACTTCCTCGACTACCGCGGTTACGCCGGTCAGGTCGCCGCGGGTTCGGTCCGCCCGGGCGACGAGGTGGTGATCCTGCCGTCCGGCACCCGCACCACCGTCGAGCGCGTCGACACCGCCGACGGTGAGCTCGACGTCGCGAACGCGGGGCGCAGCGTCACGCTGATCCTGGCCGACGACGTCGACGTCTCGCGCGGCGACACCATCGCCTCCGTCGAGGACGCGCCCGCGCCGATCGGCGAGTTCGAGGCGACGGTCTGCTGGCTCGCAGAGAAGCCGCTGCGGCCCGGCGCCCGCCTGCTGCTCAAGCACGGCACCCGCACCACGCAGGCCATCGTCGGCGGCATCGTGGAGCGGTTCGACGAGCAGGACCTCACCACCGCGCAGAGCCCGGACACCCTCGAGCTCAACGAGATCGGCAAGATCTCGGTGCGCGTCGCGGAGCCGATCGTGGCGGACGACTACACCGTCAATCGGCACACCGGCAGCTTCCTGCTCATCGACCCGGCGGGTGGCAACACCCTCGCGGCCGGCCTGGTCGGCGACGCGATCGCCGCCATCGAGCTCGCCCGCGTCTAGCGTCGTGTCCGACATCCAGGTCGGGGCGCACGCGTCCCCGATGCCCGTCCCGGCGCCGCTGATCGCGGTGGCCCACGGCAGCCGCGACCCCCGCTCCGCGCGGGCGGTCGCGGCCGCGGTGGACGGCATCCGGGCCTCGCGCCCCGACCTGGACGTCCGCCTCTGCTTCCTGGACCTGTCCGCGCCGTCGGTGGACCAGGCGATCGATGCGGTTGCCGCCGAAGGGCATTCGTCCGCCGTCGTGGTGCCGCTGCTGCTGGGCAGCGCGTTCCATGCGCGGGTGGACCTGCCCGCGCTGCTCGCGGCGGGCCGTCGCAGGCACCCCGGGCTCGACCTGGTCCAGGCCGAGGTTCTCGGCGACGACCACCGGTTGGTCTCCGCCGTGCGCGACCGCATCACCCAGACGGGCACCGCTCTCTGCGATCCCGAGGTCGGGGTCGTGCTGGCCGCGGTCGGCTCGTCGTCGGAGACCGCCAACGAACTCACCACCCGCATCGGCCCGCGGCTGCTGGCGGGCACCGCGTGGGCAGGCGTCGAGGTCTGCTTCGCGACCACCGGACCCGGTCTGCCGCAGGCGGTCTCGGCGCTGCGGGCCCGCGGCGCGCGGTCCATCGTCGTCGCCCCGTGGTTCCTCGCGCCCGGCCTGCTCACCGACCGGATCGGCCGGTCCGCCGAGGACTGCGCCCCGGAATCGCTGCATGCCGACGTGATCGGCGCCCACCCCCTGCTCGCGGAGGTCGCGCTCGACCGATACGCCGCGGGCGTCGAGCGGCTCACCGCCGCCCGGGTCGAACTCTCCGCCTAGCCCGCCCGCTCGACCTCGTCGAGCCTGCGCCGCAGGTGCTCCCGTTCCGAATCGGTGCCGACCGTCTCCAGCGCCATCCGATAGGCCGCCGCGGCCTCGGGGAACCTGCCGAGCCGCTGCAGCAGGTCCGCGCGGGCGACCGCGTACGGGTGATAGCCCCGCAGCCGCGCCTCCCCCGCCAACCCGTCGAGCAGGGTCAGGCCCGCCTCCGGTCCGTCCCGCATCGCCACGGCCACCGCCCGGTTCAGCGCGACCACCGGCGACGGCGCGAGCGCGAGCAGCACGTCGTAGAGCGCCACCACCTGTGGCCAGTCCGTCGACGCGACGTCCGCGGCCTCGTCGTGCAGGGCCGCGATCGCCGCCTGCACCCCGTAGACGCCGGGCGGGCCGCCGGTCAGCGCGACGACCACCAGCGCGCCGCCCTCCTCGATGGCCGCGCGGTCCCAGTGGCTGCGGTCCTGGTCGTCGAGCAGGACCAGCTCGCCGCCCGGCCCGGTCCGCGCGTCGCGGCGGGCATGGATCAGCAGCATCAGCGCCAGCAACCCGGCGACCTCGCGCTCGGCGGGCAGCAGCCGCCGCAGGATCCGGGCGAGCCGGATCGCCTCCTCCGCGAGGTCGAGGCGCTGCAGGTCGGGACCCGAGCTGGCCGCGTAGCCCTCGGTGAAGATCGAGTAGATCACCCCGAGCACCCCCGGCAATCGGTCCGGCAGTTCGTCGGCGCCCGGCACCCGGAACGGGATCCGGGCCTGCCGGATCTTCTTCTTGGCCCGCACGATTCGCTGCGCCATCGTCGCGGTGGGGACGAGGAACGCCCTGGCCACCTCCGGCGTCGTCAGGCCTGCCAGGCAGCGCAGGGTCAGCGCGGCCCTGTCCTCGTCCGCGAGTGCCGGATGGGTGCAAGTGAAGAACAGCTGCAGCCGGTCGTCGGGCAGGTCGGCGAGCGCGTCGGCGGGCGGGGCCGGGTCCGCCCGGTCGGACTCGACCTGCAGCACGGCGAGCCGGGCCGCGTAGGCCTGGTCCCGCCGCAGCCGGTCGACCGCCCGCCGCCGCGCCGTCGTCATCAGCCAGGCGCCGGGCCGGGCAGGAACGCCGTCCACCGGCCAGTGCACCAGCGCGGCCTCGATGGCCTCCGAGGTGACCTCCTCGGCCAGGTCGAGGTCGCCGAACCGGCGGACGAGCGAGGCCAGCAGCCTGCCGCGTTCCTCCCGGAACACGGACTCCACGGACGACCCGGCCGCGGCCCGCTCGTCCATCGCGGTCACTCGCCGAAGTCGGCGATCGGCCGCACCACGACCGATCCGCCGCCGCGGGCACCGGGGCAGCGGGCCGCCCAGTCCAGCGCGACGTCGAGGTTCGGCACGTCGATCACATAGAAGCCACCCAGGACCTCGCGGCTCTCCGCGAACGGTCCGTCGGTGACCGTGCGCTGCCCGTCGGGCCCGACCCGGACCGCGGTCGCGGTGGTCAGGTCCGCAAGCGATTCCCCGGACACGAAGATGCCCGCCTCGCTGACCTGCTTGTCGTAGACCATCCAGTCCTCGGGGTGCACCCGTTTGCGACGGGATCGGTGGAGGCCGCGTTGATCAGCATCATGTACTTCATGGTTCGACTCCTGTCGTTTCATCGTGCGGCGAGGTGCCGTACTCAATGACGACGAACGGAACCCGGTCGAATCGACACGTCCAGGAAAATAGTAGGCGGCTTCGCCGCCTGTGAGTCCTTTTGGTCCCTGTGCGGGCCAAAAGGACTCACGGGCCGCGGAGCGGCCTAGGCCGGGATGTTGGGGATCAGGGTGGCGCGGGCGTAGACGGTCTCGCCCTCCTTGAGCTGCAGCGCCTCGCTGTCGCCGCGGGTCACCTGGGCCGCGAACAGGTCGCCGGTGGCGGCGTTGCGCAGCTCCACCCGCACCTCGAAGCCGAGGTGCACCACCCGCTCGACCGTCGCGCGGGTGACGCCAGCGGACTCCGCTGTGCCCGCCTTCTGCGCGACCGCCATGCTGGGGTCGCGGCCGACGCGGATGTCGTGCGGGCGGACCAGCTGGCCGTTGAGCTTGGCCACCGGGCCGAGGAACGACATCACGAAGTCGTTCGCGGGCGTGTCGTACAGGTCCCGAGGGGTGCCGACCTGCTCGATCCGCCCCTTGTTCAGCACCGCGATCCGGTCGGCGACGTCGAGCGCCTCCTCCTGATCGTGGGTGACGAGCACGGTGGTCACGTGCACCTCGTCGTGCAGCCGCCGCAGCCAGGTCCGCAGGTCCTCGCGGACCTTGGCGTCGAGCGCGCCGAACGGCTCGTCGAGCAGCAGCACCTGCGGGTCGACGGCGAGCGCGCGGGCCAGCGCCATGCGCTGCCGCTGGCCGCCGGAGAGCTGGGCCGGGTAGCGGTGCTGGAAGCCGTCGAGGCCGACGATCTCGAGCAGCTCGTTGACCTTCTTGTCGATCTCGGGCTTCGGTCGCTTGCGGATCTTCAGCCCGAACGCGACGTTGTCGCGGACCGTCATGTGCTTGAACGCCGCGTAGTGCTGGAACACGAAGCCGATGTCGCGCTTCTGCGGGGGCACACCGGTGACGTCCTTGCCCCCGATGGTGATGGTCCCCGAGTCCGGGTTCTCCAGCCCGGCGATCGACCGCAGCAGGGTCGACTTGCCGGACCCGGACGGGCCGAGCAGCGCGGTCAGCGAGCCGGCCGGGATGTCCAGCGACAGGTTGTCGAGGGCGGCGAAGTCGCCGAAGTTCTTGTTGGCGCCGATCACGGAAATCATGTGTTGCTCCTCTTGCGGTCGAGCAGCGTCATCAGCAGCAGGGTCACCAGCGCGATCCCCATCAGCAGCGTCGCCGCGCAGTAGGCCCCGAAGGTGTTGTGATCGTCGATGTAGCGCGAGTGCACGAGCAGGGTCAGGGTCTGGGAGACGCCTGGGAACCCCGAGGACACCATGATCACCGCGCCGAACTCGCCGAGCGAACGGGCAACGGTGAGCACAACGCCGTAGGTCAGGCCCCAGCGGATCGCGGGCAGGGTGATCCGCCAGAAGGTCTGCCACTTGGAGGCGCCGAGGGTCGCGGCGGCCTGCTCCTGCTCGTCACCGATCTCGTGCAGCACCGGCTCGACCTCGCGGACCACGAACGGCAGCGTGACGAAGATGGTCGCCAGCACCATGCCGGGCAGGCCGAAGATCACCCGGAACCCGGCCTCGTCCAGCACGCCGAACCAGCCGTTGACGCCCCACAGCAGGATCAGCGACACGCCGACGACGATCGGCGAGACCGCGAACGGCAGGTCCACGACCGCCTGCATCAGGCCGCGGCCCGGGAACCGTCCCCGGACCAGCGCCAGGGCCGTGACGATGCCGAAGATCACGTTGATCGGCACGACGATGGCCACGATCAGCAGCGAGAGGTTCAGCGCCGAGATCGCCGCCGGGGTGGAGATCGCCTCGATGAAGGCGCCGATGCCCCGTTCGAAGGTGCGCCACAGGATGACGCCGATCGGCACCAGCAGCAGGAAGAACAGGTAGCCGAGCGCGACGACCCGCATCCCGAGCTTCGATCCGGTCGAGAGGTTCACTGGGCCTGCTCCTCACGTCGCTGGCTGCGGCTCGAGAGCACCCGCAACACCAACAGGGTGACGAAGGCGATCGCCAGCAGCGCCACCGACACCGCGGCGGCGTTGACCGGACGGTCGATCTCGATCTGCTGCTGGATGTACTGCGAGGTCACCTGCGTCTCGCGCGGGATGTTGCCGCCGATCAGCACGACCGAGCCGTACTCGCCGATCGCCCTGGCGAACGCCAGGCCCGCGCCGCTGATGATCGCGGGCGACAGGATCGGCAGCACCACCTTCCGGAAGATGGTCCAGTTGCTCGCGCCGAGGGACGCGGCGGCCTGCTCCACCTCCCGGTCGGTCTCGATCAGCACCGGCTGCACCGACCGGACCACGAACGGCAGCGTGACGAACGCCAGCGCGACGACGAGGCCGGGCTGGGTGGCGTTGAGCTGCACACCGATCGGGCTGTTCGGCCCGTACAGCGCCAGCAGCACGATGCTCGCCACGATGGTCGGCAACGCAAACGGGAGATCGATGAGCGCGTTGACGAATCGCTTACCGGGGAACTCGTCGCGGACCAGCACCCAGGCGATCAGGGTGCCCATCACCACGTTGATGAGGGCGACGATCGCCGAGACGGTGACGGTCACGCGCAGCGAGGCCAGCGCGACCGGGCTGGTCACGGCATCCCAGAACCCGCTGAGGCCGTCCTCGAACGAGGTCACCGTCAGCGCCGCGAGCGGGAGCAGCACGATGACGCTGAGCCAGAGCATCGCGACACCGATGCCCAGCGGGCCGACGGTGCCGGTCACGGCGGTCCACTTGCGCTTCTTCGGGCGGGTGGGCCGAGCGGGGGGACCGGTCTCGGTCGACTGCTGTCCTACGGACTCGGACACCAGTCCCCCCGTCGTTGTTTCTGTAGTGCTGGTCACGGTCAGATTACTTGGTGGCGTTGTCGTAGATCGTCGCGATGGAGCCGGTTTCCTTCTTGAACAGGCTCTCGTCGACGGCCTTCCAGCCGCCGAGGTCCGCGATCGTCCACAGCTTCGCGGGCGCAGGGAAGTCGGCCGCGAACTCGGCCGCGACACCGGGATCGACCGGGCGGAATCCGGCCTCGGCCCACAGCTTCTGCCCCTCGGTGGTGAAGAGGAAGTCCTTGAACGCGTTGGCCTTCTCGAGGTTCTGGCTGCTCTTGATCACGGCGACGGGGTTCTCGATCTTGAACGTGACCGGCGGGGTGACGTGCTCGACCGGGTCCCCGTTGCGCTCGGCGAACAGGGCCTCGTTCTCGTAGCTCAGCAGCACGTCGCCGGTGCCCTGCAGGAAGGTCTCGGTGGCCTCGCGGCCGGACTTCGGCTGGACCTTCACGTGATCGGTGACGAGCGTGTTCAGGTAGTCGAGGCCGGCCTGCGGGTTCTTGCCGCCGTCACTCTTGGCGGCGTACGGCGCCAACAGGTTCCACTTCGCCGAGCCCGAGCTGAACGGGTTGGGCGTGACCACCTCGAGGCCGGGCTGGAGCAGGTCGTCCCAGTCCTTGATGCCCTTCGGGTTGCCCTCACGGACCACCACCGTCACGACCGAGCCGAACGGGATCCCGTTGTAGGCGTCCTTGTTCCAGTCCTCGCTCACCAGGCCCGCGTCGACGAGGCGGGTGATGTCGGGCTCGACGGAGAAGTTGACGAAGTCGGCCTGGGCGCCGTCCTTGACCTTGCGGGACTGGTCGCCGGAGGCGCCGTACGACTGCTGGAACTCGACGTTCTTGCCGGCCTCGGTCTCGTTGAAGGCGGGGATCAGCTTGTCGTAGCCGGGCTTGGGGACCGCGTAGGCGAACAGGCTGACGGTGCCCCCGCTACCGTCGCTCGATCCACCCTCGGTGCCGACGGTGTCGCTCGAGCCGCCGCTGCACGCGGTCAGTGCGATCGAGCCGGCGGTGACGGCGGCGGCCAGCAGGAGGCCGGAACGGGTGATGCGAGAGCGCGCGCTCATGTGAATTGCCTTTCACAGGTGTGCCACGAGGGCAAGGAGGTGGTGTCCGGTCCTCAGACCGCAGCGCGGGACCACTGCCGGCGACGGCGTGGTCTCACGGTGACACAGAATTGGGGTTGTCGCCCGCTACGTGGGGCGGACCGGCCGCGGCTCAGGTGGCTCGTGCGGCTACGGAAATCAACAACAGTCGATATCGGCGACCGCAAGCATGCCGACAGCGATCAACGCCAGTTCATGGCGGACCTGGTGCACGGCGGTTGCAGACACGCGCACGAATGTAGCAGAGCTACCGGCCCCGATCGAACTGGAGCCGGCGCCGTTCCACTACCTGGTCAGCAGCCAGCCGATCAGGACCAGGAGCATGAGCGCGATCAGGGCGAGGGTGACGCGGGAGCGAGGCATCAGCGGGCACCGTCCTCGGTGGCGGCGGAGGGGCCGAGTCCCGGCCGAGCAGCACGAAGATCCTGGCGAGCAGCAGGTCGGCGCCGCTGGCAATCCCGATCGCGAGCGGCATCATCACCGCCATCACGAGGATCAGCTGCGGGATGAAGGGCAGCCCGATCACCCAGAGCTCGAGTCCGTCCCACCAGCTGGCAATCTGTGTCACCCGGTCAGCCTATCGCCCCCACTCCGGTGGACGCCCACGCCCGTCGGGCAGATGATGATCAGATGGCCCCACTCGATGATCAGATGGCCCCACTCGATGACACCGAGGCGCTCACCAACGGCGAGATGGTGCCCGCGAACCTGCCCGCGCGCATCGACCTGGAGCACCATCGCAGTACCTTCCCGCCCATCGACGACTACGCCTTTCTCTCCGACTGCGAGACCACCTGCCTGATCGCCCGCAACGGCTCGGTCGAGTGGATGTGCGTGCCCCGCCCGGATTCGCCGAGCGTCTTCGGTGCAGTCCTCGATCGGAGCGCGGGCCACTTCCGGATCGGCCCCTACGGGCAGAACGTGCCCGCGGCCAGGCGCTACCTGCCGGGCGGGCTGATCGTCGAGACCACGTGGCAGACCGAGACCGGCTGGCTCATCGTGCGCGACGCCCTGGTGATGGGCCCGTGGCACAACACCCAGGAGCGCTCGAAGACCCATCGGCGCACCCCGACCGACTGGGACGCCGAGGGCATCCTGTTGCGGACCATCAAGTGCGTCAGCGGGACCATCGAGCTGGAGATGAGCTGCGAGCCCGCCTTCGACTATCACCGCGCCGCCGCGAAGTGGGAGTACACGGGCAAGGTCTACGAGGAGGCCACCGCCACCTGCGACGGCAGCATCCTCGGCGCGCACCCCACCCTGCGGCTGACCACCAACTTCAAACTCGGACTCGAGGGCCGCGAGGCGCGGATCCGGACCCGGATGCGGGAGGGCGACAACGGCTTCGTCGCCCTGTCCTGGGCGGACGTGCCCGCGCCCGGCACCTTCGAGGAGGCCGCGGACAAGATGTGGCAGACCGCGGAGTGCTGGCGCCAGTGGATCACCATCGGCCGCTTCCCCGACCACCCGTGGCGCGGCTACCTGCAGCGCAGCGCGCTCGCCCTCAAGGGCCTGACCTACAGCCCGACCGGTGCGCTGCTCGCCGCCTGCACCACCTCCCTTCCGGAAACCCCTGGCGGCGAGCGCAACTGGGACTACCGGTACGCGTGGGTGCGCGACTCCACCTTCGCGCTGTGGGGCCTGTACACCCTCGGCCTCGACCGGGAGGCGAACGACTTCTTCTCGTTCATCTACGACGTGTCCCGGTCCGAGGACGGCCACCCGAACCCGCTGCAGGTGATGTACGGGATCGGCGGCGAGAAGACCCTCGAGGAGGAGGAGCTCGGCCACCTGTCCGGATACGACGGGGCCCGCCCTGTGCGCATCGGCAACGGCGCCTACAACCAGAACCAGCACGACATCTGGGGCACCATGCTCGACTCGGTGTACCTGCATGTGCGCTCGCGCGACCGGGTCCCCGAATCGCTGTGGCCGCTGCTCAAACGGCAGGTCGAGGAGGCGATCGAGCACTGGCGTCAGCCCGACCGCGGGATCTGGGAGGTGCGCGGCGAACCGCAGCACTTCACCTCCTCGAAGGTGATGTGCTGGGTGGCCCTCGACCGCGGGAGCAAGTTGGCGATCCTGCACGGCGAGAAGGCGTATGCCGAGCAGTGGGCGCGGATCGCCGACGAGATCAAGGACGACATCCTCGAACACGGGGTGGACGACCGCGGCGTCTTCACACAGCGCTACGGCGACGATTCGCTCGATGCCTCGCTGCTGCTGGTGCCGTTGCTGCGCTTCCTGCCCCCACACGACCACCGGGTGCGCGCCACCGTGCTGGCCATCGCCGACGAGCTCACCGACGACGGCCTGGTCCTGCGGTACCGGGTGGAGACCACCGACGACGGCCTGTCCGGCGAGGAGGGCACGTTCACCATCTGCTCGTTCTGGCTGGTGTCGGCGCTGGTCGAGATCGGCGAACTCTCGCGCGCCAAGCGGCTGTGCGAGCGGCTGCTCGGGTTCGCCAGCCCCCTCAAGCTGTACGCCGAGGAGATCGATCCGCGGACCGGCAGGCACCTGGGGAACTTCCCCCAGGCCTTCACCCACCTGGCGCTGATCAACGCCGTGGTGCACGTGATCCGGGCCGAGGAGGCAGGCGACACCGGCACCTTCCAGCCCGCGCACGGCCCCACCTGAGGCGCCGCGGGCGGACCCACCCTCAGCCGCCGATCGCCTCGAGCTGCGGGGTGATCCGGTCCAACGAGTAGCGCAGCGAGGCGCTCGAGGGGGTGTTGAAGCCGACCACTGTCGGGTAGTCCTCGACGGCCATGCCGCCGCTGCCGACCGACGGCAGCGCCGCGAACCCGGGGAGCCTCATCAGGTTGTCGCGGGTGCCGCCGTTGGGCAGCATCACCACCAGGTCCGCGGTGAGGGCATCGACCCGCTCGGGGCTGAGCAGCAGTCGCCCGCCCGTCGCCCCCGCCTCCTCGACGAGGCGCGGCGGCACCGTCATGCCGAGCCGGGCGAACGTCTGGCTGGCGCCGTCCTTAGGGTCGGCGACGACGACCAGCTGGTTGGTCGCGAAGACGAACTGGGACAGCACCGCCGTCTTGCCCTTCAGGCCCGGCAGTCGCGCGGCGAGACCGTCGATCTCGCTGTTGGTGGCGGCGATGATCTCCGCGGCCCGGTCCTCCTCACCGAGGATCCGGCCGAGCGCCGTCACCTGGTCCTCCCAGGAATCGACCTGCGCGTCGCCGATCTCGCCGATGGTGGGCGCGATCTGGGCGACCCGATCGAAGTCGCTCCTGCCGGCCACGAACGACCCGAGGATCAGGTCCGGCTGCTGCGCGGCGATCTCCTCCACCGGCAACGGCGCGCCCAGCTGGGTGAGGACCGCCCGGTCGAGCTCCACCGCCGACTCGTCGAGCGAGCTCTCCCAGGGGTAGAGGCCGCGTTCGTCGCCGCGTTCGCCGGCGGCCAGGTAGGCCACGGGCTGCACGCCGAATTCGAGCAGCGCGTCCAGCCACTGGCTGCCCGCCGCCACGATCCGGGTCGGGGTCCCCTCGATCGTGGTGGAACCGAACCTGTGCTCGATCGTCGTCGTCCGATCGGCGCCGTCAACGGCACCGGCGTCCGCGCCGCACCCCGCGGTGGCGATCGCCACCGCCCCGAGCAGCGTCGCCGCAACCAGCCTCACCGCACGCACCCACATCACCCCTTCGAAGTTAGCGAAGGCTAACCTTCGCATGCCTCGAGGGTGGCGCCAGGGCTTCGTCAGGCGAACCGGCGCAGCAGTCGCTCCGCGTCGGCCGCGATCTGCCGAACCACCTCGCCCGCGGGACGGGCCGAGTGCACCAGGCCGACGGCCTCGCCGGCATACACGACGCCGAGGTCGGGGTCGTTCGGGTCGTAGGCCTCCGCGAGGGTCTCCTCGGACCCGTCGGCGCCGTGCCAGACCTCGGTGAACTCGTTCGCGATCGCCCGGCCGCCCCAGCGGCTCGGCCACGGCTGGCTGCGGGCCTGGTCGAAGACCGAGGTGTACACGGTGTCGGCACTGCCTGCCTCGACCACCCGCTCGCGGGCGTAGCCGGGTCCGATGGTCTCCGGGCTGGCAAGCAGGGCGGTGCCGATCAGCGCGCCCTCCGCGCCCGCGGCGATCACCGCAGCCAGCCCGCGGCCCGTCCCGATGCCGCCAGCCGCGACCACCGGCAGGTCCGTCGCGTCGAGCAGTTCCTGCAGCAGCGGCAGGGTGCCGATCTGGCCGGTGTGCCCGCCCGCCTCGCCGCCCTGGGCGATCACCAGGTCCACCCCGGCCGCCTCGGCGACCCGCAGGTCGTCGAGCGTGTTCACCTGGGACACGACCGGGATCCCCGCGGCGTGCACCCGCGGCACGTAGGCGGCCGGATCGCCGAAGGACAGCGACACCAGCACCGGCTCCTCCGCCAGCGCCGCGTCGAGCAGGGTGTCGTCGTCGTCGAGCGCCCACGTCATCAGCCCGACACCGAACCGCCCGCCGATGCGGCGGGCCACCGCCGCCTCCTCGGCCACCCACTGCGGGGTCGCGTACCGCGCCGCGCCGAGCAGCCCGAGGCCGCCGGCCTTGGACACCTCGCCGGTCAGTTCGCCGCCTGCCCTGCCGCCCATCGGCGCGCCGAGGATCGGCACCTCGATCCGCAGTTCCCTGGTCAGCCACGTCTCGAGCATGCCGATTCCTCTCCTGTCGCGGCTACGCCGCCCGTGCGCGCGGCGCCTACTTCTTCGGCTTGTCCGCCACCGACTCGTTCGACAGCGCCGCCACGAAGGCCTCCTGCGGGACCTCGACACGACCGATGGTCTTCATCCGCTTCTTGCCCTCCTTCTGCTTCTCGAGCAGCTTGCGCTTACGGCTGATGTCGCCGCCGTAGCACTTGGCGAGCACGTCCTTGCGGATCGCGCGAATGTTCTCGCGCGCAATGATCTTCGCGCCGATCGCGGCCTGGATCGGCACCTCGAATTGCTGGCGCGGGATCAGCTCGCGCAGCTTGGTGGTCATCTTGTTGCCGTAGGCGAACGCGGCGTCCTTGTGCACGATCGCACTGAACGCGTCGACCGCCTCGCCCTGCAGCAGGATGTCCACCTTCACAAGGGCGGCCTGCTGCTCGCCGGACTCCTCGTAGTCGAGGCTGGCGTAGCCCTTGGTGCGCGACTTCAACGAGTCGAAGAAGTCGAACATGATCTCGCCCATCGGCAGCGTGTAGCGCAGCTCGACCCGGGTCTCGGAGAGGTAGTCCATACCGCCAAGCTCGCCGCGACGGCTCTGGCACAGCTCCATGATCGGGCCGGTGTACTCGCTCGGCGCGATGACGGTGCACTTGGCCATCGGCTCGTACACCTCGCGCACCCGGCCCTCCGGCCAGTACGAGGGGTTGGTGACCTCGTGCTCGGAACCGTCCTCCATCACGACGCGGTAGACCACGTTGGGCGCCGTCGAGATGAGGTCGAGGCCGAACTCGCGCTCGAGCCGGTCCCGGGTGATCTCCATGTGCAGCAGCCCGAGGAACCCGCAGCGGAAACCGAAGCCAAGGGCCACAGACGTTTCCGGCTCGTACGCCAGCGCCGCATCGTTGAGACGCAGCTTGTCGAGCGCGTCGCGCAGCACCGGGTAGTCGGAGCCGTCCATCGGGTACAGGCCGGAGTACACCATCGGCTTGGGATCGCGGTAGCCGACGAGCGGCTCCGAGGCGCCGTTGCGCGCGGCGGTGACGGTATCGCCGACTCGGGACTGGCGAACGTCCTTGACGCCGGTGATCAGGTAACCCACCTCGCCGACGCCGAGGCCGATGCTCGGCTTGGGCTCGGGCGAGATGATGCCGACCTCGAGCAGCTCGTGGGTGGTGCCGGTGGACATCATGGTGATCTTCTCGCGCGGGGTGATCCGCCCGTCCACCACGCGGACGTAGGTGACCACGCCGCGGTACGCGTCGTACACGGAGTCGAAGATCATCGCGCGCGCCGGGCCGTCCGCGTTCCCGACCGGAGCCGGGACCTTCTTGACGACCTCGTCGAGCAGTTCCTTGACGCCGACACCGGTCTTACCCGAGACCCGCAGCACGTCGCCCGGCTCGCAGCCGGTGATGTGCGCGATCTCCTCGGCGTAGCGGTCGGGATCGGCCGCGGGCAGGTCGATCTTGTTGAGCACCGGGATGATGGTGAGGTCCTTCTCCATCGCCAGGTACAGGTTCGCCAGCGTCTGCGCCTCGATGCCCTGCGCGGCGTCCACCAGCAGCACGGCACCCTCGCAGGCCTCCAGTGCGCGGGACACCTCGTAGGTGAAGTCGACGTGACCGGGCGTGTCGATCAGGTGCAGGACGATCTCTTCCTTGGTGCCGTCCTCGTTCTCGACGACCCAGGGCAGCCGCACGTTCTGCGCCTTGATGGTGATGCCGCGCTCGCGCTCGATGTCCATCCGGTCCAGGTACTGGGCGCGCATCTGCCGCGGATCGACCACCCCGGTGAGCTGCAGCATCCGGTCCGCGAGAGTCGACTTGCCGTGGTCGATGTGCGCGATGATGCAGAAGTTCCGGATCCGCTTGGGATCCGTGAACGTGGTCTCCGCAAAGTTGCTGGTCAAGCCCTTTTCCTCATCTCACTCACTCACTGAAGCTGCACCGGTCGGTGTGTCCGTCCCGCACTGGTCCCGCACCAGAACCATATCCACTGCGTCCCGCGCTCGATCGTCGTCGCCGGGCCGCAGGTGTGCGTAGACGTCTAGTGTGACAGCTGCCGATGCCTTGCCGAGATCCTGAGCCATCATCGTCGCCGGAGCACCCGCCAAGGTGGGGTTCGGAGTCCGAGCAGAACGACAGCCATGCCTCACAACGCCACCACCGGCGGCGGCACGGATCGGGCCATCGCGAATGGCTCTGATGCATTCCTTCGGGCATGGGAATGCGAGATGATCGTGGTCAGAGTTCCTCGCCGTTGAGTGGAGCACTCAGCTATCCGATGGGTGCGGTCTGAGGGAGTGTGGTGGCGCATGGTCCACGAACAGATCAGGTGCGCAGCGGTCAAGTTTCCCCGATGGTGGGCACACCTGGTCGTGCTGATTGTCGCCACCTCGTGGCTGGCCGGAGGGTTGCCCGCCGCGGCGAGCCCCGATCACTCGGCCCTCCAGAGCGGGACAGGCTCGTATCTCGATCACGTCGACAGGGTCGGCGACCGACAGTGGACCGTGTACGTCCACTCCGCGGCGATGGACAGGACGATCCAGTTGGAGGTGATCCGCCCGGCCGACACCTCCGCGCCGCGACCGACGCTGTACCTGCTCAATGGTGCGGGCGGGGTGAGGACGCAGCAACCTGGCAGGCGCAGTCCGACGCGGTTGCCTTCTTCGCGGACAAGAACGTCAACGTGGTCACTCCGGTCGGCGGGAAGTTCAGCTACTACACCGACTGGCAGCGGCCAGACCCGGCGCTCGGGGTGAACAAGTGGACCACCTTCCTCACAAGGGAACTCCCGCCGATCGTCGACGCGACGCTGGGCGCGAACGGGCGCAACGCAATTGCCGGGCTGTCCACCTCTGGCAGCGCGGTGTTGACGCTCGCAGAGATGGCGCCGTCCCTGTATCGGGGCGTTGCCGCATACAGCGGCTGTGCACACACGAGTACTCCTCCTGGCCGCGCATACGTGGAGCTGGTGGTCGGGGCCGGGGGCGGCGACACGACGAACATGTGGGGTCCGTACACAGACCCCGACTGGGAAACCAACGACGCGTATCTGCAGGCCGAGAGGCTGCGAGGGATCGCGTTGTACATCTCCAATCGGACCGGGTTGCCGGGTCAACACGACACCCTCGACAATCCCCGGATCGGCGGCAACCCCATCGCACTGGGCGCCCAGGTCGCTGTGGGTGGCGTCATCGAAGCGGCCACCGATCAGTGCACCCGCCAGCTGGCCGACCGCCTCGCCGCACTTGGGATCCCCGCCACCGTCGAGCTCGGCGCACCGGGCAGTCACTCGTGGGGCTACTGGCAGGACGACCTGCATGCGTCCTGGCAGATTTTGTCGGACGCTCTCGGCGTATGACTTACGGGCACAAGGGTATTCGTCACCCCTGCCGCGCAGTATTGACGTTGAATCCTTGGTTGACAGATCACCCCATGACGATGAGGTCGCCGACGATGTGTCGGTCAGTCTTCGAGTTCATCGATGTCGTACTTGATGGCTGCGTCGCTGATAAACAAGCCGAGCCCGAGCGCCGCGCTGCCGAGGGCGAGTCCGATGGTGAGGGCTAAGCCCACACCCAGACCCAGCGCGAGGGCGGTGCTGCCCAGACCCAAAAAGAGGCCGAGCATGATCTCTCCCAATTCGGTGGATTTGTTCCCGACATCGCCGGGAAATCCTGACGAGTCCATTCTCGTCCGGTAGTACCCGCAACAGAAGGACCCAGAGGTATGGAAATCGGATGCTGCATCCCCTTGCGTGGATCCGATCATGCCGCACGGTGCCGGTCCGCGCCGCGCAGATAAGTTGGACACATGGCACGAAGCTGGACACAGATCGGCAAGCAACTCGGGAGCATCGCGCTGCGCGAGGGCCCCCGCCTGTTCAAGGAGCTGCAACGCTCGGGCGTGTTGCCCGGCAAGGCCCGCGTCGAGCAGGGCCCGAAGCCGAAGCCGCCCCTCAAGCCCGGACGACCGGTGTCCTCCACCGCGGTGCCGACCGCGCACCGCGCCCGCCGGGTCGAGTACTCCCCCGACCTCGACGGCCGGGCCGACCCGGGCGAGGTCGTGTGGACCTGGGTGACCTACGAGGAGGACGCCCACCAGGGCAAGGACCGGCCGGTCCTGGTCGTCGGGCGTGACGGCGACACCCTGCTCGGCCTGATGCTGTCCTCGAACTCCGAGCGGGACGGCGACAGGAACTGGATGGGAGTCGGCTCCGGCTCCTGGGACAGCGCCGGCCGCCCGAGCTGGGTGCGCCTCGACCGCGTGCTCGACGTCCCCGAGGCCGGGATCCGCCGCGAGGGGGCCATCCTCGATCAGCGACGGTTCGAACAGGTCGCGACCCGCCTGCGTTCCGACTTCAGCTGGAGCTGAGGCACTTCCGGCCCGCCACGCGGATCAGTTCCCGGCGAACTCCACGTCGAGCCGAAGCCGGTGGGTTCCGTCCGCGTCGACGAGCAGCTCGCCGGTCCCGTTGATCCCCGCCAGGTCGCCGGTCCCGCTGGTCGGGACCACGACGAGCTGGTGGTGGGTGCGCTCGGCGCCGTCCGTGGTCGCCATGTGCGCGAAGTTGAAGGTGCCGCGGCGGTCGCCGATCGATCCCTCGAACGACTCCATCGCGACGTAGGTGCCCACCCCGGTCTCCTGGGAGAACGCGGAGGTGAACTGGGTCCGCGAGGTGCCTTCGATGTCGCCGGTGAAGGTCTTGGTCATGTAGGTGTACCCGACGTCGAGCCCGGTCTGGATCGGCGAGGTGTACTCGGTCGGTTCGAACGAGGTCACGGAGAACGTGCTGTCTGCCTGCATGAGGTGAGCGTAGGACCGGCCACCGACACCGCGCTTGAACAAACGCGACGGCGCACCACGGACGAAGGACCCCCGACGCGATCCGCGCCGAGGGTCCTTCGTTTCGGGATCGGTCCCGCTAGATGTTGATCCTGTCGTAGCGACCGAACACCCCGCGGTAGGCCAGCGCGCCGAGCGCGCCGCCGATCAGCGGGAAGACGATGAACGCCCACAGCTGGCCGAGCGCGCCGTCCTGGTAGGGCGCCACCGCGATGCTTCGGGCCGGGTTCACCGAGGTGTTGTCGATCGGGATCGACACCAGGTGGATCACCGCGAGGGTGAAGCCGATGGAGATGCCCGCCAGCGGCACGTCCGAGATCTGGTCGGTCGAGGCCATGACCACGAACACCAGCAGCGCGGTGAGGAGCACCTCGATCACGATCATCGCGGCGAGGCCGTATCCGTTCTCCAGTACCCCGATGCCCAGCGGACCCTTGATCGCCGACGGGCTGTGCGCGCCCCACCCGTTCGCGCCGAGCCCCGACGCCGCGCGGTTGTAGGAGGGCAGCGACTTGGCCACCGAGAAGAGGACGACGCCCGCGAGCACGCCGCCGAGAACCTGGGCGGCCACGTACAGGCCCGCCTTGGCCACGGATATGCGGCCGAGCAGGAAGTGCCCGAAGGTGACGGCCGGGTTCACGTGGCAGCCGGAGATGGGTCCGATCGAGTACACGAGGAAGAGCAGGGTGAGGCCGAACGCCAGGGCGACGCCGAGGTTGCCGACCTTGTCGCCCGCGATCACCGCGGTGCCTACGGATGCGAACACCAAGACGAACGTGCCGATGCCCTCGGCGATGTACTTCTTGACGTCCGAGATCGGTTCCTTCTCAGAGATTTCCTGTGCAGTCGGAGACATGTTCCACCTTCAGTGAAATAGGGTCATATGCAAGGACAAGATCATTTCGGGACGCTACGCCAGGCGGGTGATCTCCACAACAACATCGAGGTCTGTCGAGCCGCCGCCGGAATAGATCCCCTTGAGCGGCGGGACGTCGGCGTAATCCCTGCCCACGGCCACCGATACGTGCTGCTCGTTCACCTCGACGGCGTTGGTCGGGTCGTGCCCCCACCACTCCCCCGTCCAGGCCTCCACCCAGGCGTGGCTCTCGCCCTCCACGGTGTCCCCAGTGCGGCGGAACGTTTCGGGTGCAGGTAGCCGGACACGTAGCGACTGGGGATGCCCATGCTCCGCAACAGCAACAGGGTCAGGTGCGCGTAGTCCTGACACACCCCGGCCCGCTCGTCCCAGGCCTGCAGCGCGGACGTGTGCACCCCCGTCGTGCCCGGCACGTAGGACATCTCCTCGTGCACCCAATTAGACGCCGCCACAACCGCTTCCGCGGGCTCGCGACCCTTGCGCAGGTCCCTGGCGACGGCAGCAAGCTTGCGACTGCCCGGCACATAGGCTGTGTCGCTGAGCAATTCACCGAACCGATCGCGCAGGTACGCACCCCCGAGCTGCGTCCATGTCACGGTCTCCGTTGGCGCGGTGAACGGGTCGGTCTCCACCACCGACGATCCCGACACCTCCAGCGTGGTGTGTGGGGCGTGCAGGTCGAACGCGGTGACCGCGGTACCCCAGTAGTCGGTGTACCGGTACCACCTGGTTGCCGGTGCCGTCTCGACACGGTTGAGGATCACGTTCTGCCGATGATCGCTCCTCGGGGTGAGCCGGGCCTCGTTGTAGGAGGAGGTCACCGGTGCGTTGTACGCGAATCCGGTGGTGTGCACGACACGCAGCCGCCAGCTCACAGCTCCCCCTCCAGCGTCGAGTCACCGCTCCTGGCCCCCGCGTCGGTCCACGCCACCCACGGCGCGGAGTGGAAGTACTGCAACGCGATGGCCTCCCCCAGCTCGCGGCACGTCTCCTGCAGCGACACCAGCCTGGCTTGCAGGTCCTCCATCAGTACCCCCGGCGGCAGGAACTCCAACTCGCTCCTGGCCCGGCCGAGCAACCGCTGGGCCTCGGCCCTCGAGCCGACCCGGCTGTGCGGCCGGTGGTCGAGTTCGTCGAGGCACCGCTCCGCCTGCCGGAGGGCGTGGAACACGGACCGCGGGAAGAGCCGGTCCAGGAGGATGAACTCGACCACCCGACGCGCATCGAGGGCGCCGCGATAGGTCCGCAGGTAGGTGTCCTGGGCTCCAGCCGAGCGCAGCACGGTCACCCAGGCGGGCGAGCTGGTGCGGTCCCCCGCCCGCGACAGCAGCAGCCGCACGATCATGTCCACCCGTTCGACGGACCGGCCGAGGAGCAGGAACCGGTAGCCGTCGTCGCGGCTGAGGGTGGAATCCGCCAGCCCGGCGAACATCGCTGCCCGACCCTCGACGTAGCTGAAGAACTCGTGCGGGCCGAGGCGCCGGGCGGCCTCCTCCCGCGCGGCGAGGCCGTTGTAGGTGGTGTTCAGGCACTCCCACATCTCGCTCGAGGTCACTTCCCGTGCGCCCCGCGCGTTCTCGCGGGCATGCGCAAGGGAGTCGACGATCGATCCACCCTGGTCGCGGCTGAACGCGACAAGGTCGGTGACCGACCACACGTCGAGCGCACCCTCCGGCGGCGAGATCCCCAGCACCCGCAGCAGCAGCCGCGAGGACCGGTCGGCGTCGACGGTGGAGTCCTCGAACAACTGGTGCACGGCGACGTCGAGGATGCGGGCGGTGTCGTCGGCGCGCTCGACATAGCGCCCGATCCAGTACAGCGACTCGGCATTACGCGCCAGCATCGTCCCCCACCCCACTCTGCTGCTGTTGTTGTTGCTGTTGCTGTCCGGTGGACAGCTCCGGCCCCTGCTCGGTCTGCCCCGCCCGCGACGGTTCACCCACCAGCTCGGCGCCCGCCAGCTCGCGCTCCGCGTCCGAGCTCCGGCTCGCGAGGACCCAGGTGTCCTTGCTGCCGCCACCCTGGCTGGAATTGACCACCAGCGACCCCTCCGGCAGCGCGACCCTGGTCAGACCCCCTGGCAGGACCCAGACATCCTCACCGTCGTTCACCGCGAACGGCCGCAGGTCCACATGGCGGGGCGCCAGCACGTCGCCGACCTTCGTCGGGACGGTCGAGAGCTGGACCACCGGTTGCGCGATCCAGCCACGCGGGTCGTCGCGGATCTTGCGCTTGATCGCCCGGAGTTCCTTCGGCGAGGCATCCGGGCCGAAGACGATCCCGTACCCGCCCGAGCCCTCGACCGGCTTGATCACCAGCTCGTCGACCCGGTCGAGCACCTGCGCGCACTCGTCCTCGAGCCAGCACCGGTAGGTGTCGACGTTGGCCAGCAGCGGCTTCTCGCCGAGGTAGTACTCGATGATCGCGGGGACATAGGTGTAGACGAGCTTGTCGTCGCCGACTCCGTTACCGACGGCGCTGGAGATGACGACGTTCCCGGCGCGCGCAGCGTTGAGGAGCCCGGCGACGCCGAGCACCGAATCCGGCCGGAACTGCATCGGGTCCAGGTACTCGTCGTCGAGCCTGCGGTAGATCACGTCCACCTGGCGCTCGCCCTCGGTGCTGCGCATGTAGACGACGTTGTCGCGACAGAACAGGTCGCGCCCCTCCACCAGCTCCACGCCCATCTGCCGGGCCAGCAGGGAATGCTCGAAGTACGCGGAGTTCGCGACGCCAGGGGTCAGCACCACCACGGTCGGATCGGCCTCGTTCAACGCCGCCGCGTTGCGCAGGGCGCGCAGCAGGTGCGTCGCGTAGTCGCCGACCGCCCGCACCCGGTGGGAGGAGAACAGGTCGGGGAAGACCCGCGCCATCGTCCGCCTGTTCTCCATGACGTAGGACACCCCGGACGGCGAGCGGAGGTTGTCCTCGAGCACCCGGAAGGTCCCGTTGGCGTCGCGCACGAGGTCGATACCCGCCACGTGGATGCGCACCCCGTTCGGCGGCACGATCCCGAACGCCTCACGGTGAAAGTGCTCACACGAGGTGATCAGCGACTTCGGGACCACCTCGTCGCGCAGGATCGCCTGTTCGCCGTAGACGTCGGCGAGGAACATCTCGAGCGCGTGCACCCGCTGCTTGATCCCCCGTTCCAGCCGGGACCACTCGGCCGCCGCGATCACCCGCGGCACAAGGTCGAGCGGGAACGGGCGCTCCTGGCCCGACAGCGAGAACGTGATGCCCTGGTCGATGAAGGCCCGACCGAGCGCGTCGGCGCGGGCGGCGAGGTGGGCGGCGTCCGAGGGTGTCAGCGCCGCATGGATCCCGCGGTAGGGCGCACGGACCTTGCCGTCCCGGTCGAACATCTCGTCGTAGGCGAGCGCGTATCGTCCGATGTCGGCGTACCCGTCGAAGATGCGCGGCGGCCGCGATCTGCCCCGCTGTACGGGGCTCGCCTCGGCCGCCACCTGCGGCATCGTCGATGATCGGAGATTCATCGGCCAATGGTGCTACAGCTCGCGGCGACCGGCAGCGCGAGCCGACAACGTCATAGTTGGCACCCCGGGATGCGCGTCGGTTTGGGTTCCCGCACCGGTCCCTGGTAATCTCGACCGTCGGCGCCCAAGTGCGCCCAAAGCTTCTTAGACAAGAAACCGAGCGAAAACGACAGGATTCTACGCGTGGCCAACATCAAGTCCCAGGTGAAGCGGATCGCTACCAACGAGCGCCAGCGACTGCGCAACCAGTCGGTGAAGTCCTCGCTGCGTACCGCGATCCGTTCCTTCCGTGAGGCTGCGTCCTCGGGCGACAAGGCGAAGGCCGACGAGCTCCTCCTGGTCGCGAGCCGCAAGCTCGACAAGGCAGCCAGCAAGGGCGTCATCCACGCCAACCAGGCTGCCAACAAGAAGTCGGCCCTCGCGCTGGCCGCCAACAAGCTCTGACGTAAACCGTCTCGCAAAACCGCCCGGTCCATGACCGGGCGGTTTTTCGCGTTCCCGAATCAGGGCTTGCGGGCGTTGACAAACTGGGTGACGCCGCGGATCTGCTGCGCCACCTCGGTCAGGCCTGCCGTGGCGAACGCGTCCGGCAGAGTCGCGCGGTCGTACATGCGGACGCCGAGGGTGCCCGCCGCCAACCTGAGCGCCGACCGCAACACCGGGTCCTCGCGGCCGTAGCTGGTCATCACGGCGATCCGGCCGCCGGGCGCGAGCACCCGGATCATCTCGTCGACGACGGTCATCGGCTCGGGAAGGAGATAGAGCGCGGCGTAACAGCAGACGGCGTCGAAGGTCCCGTCGTCGAACGGCAACCGCCTGGCATCTCCCCGCATGTATGCGACGTGCGGCCCGCCGCCGCTTCGCACCGCCTGGTCCAGCATGGGCCGCGAGATGTCGAACCCGACCGCGATCCCCTGCCCTTCGAGTCGCTCCCCGAAGTAGCGGGTGAAGTTGCCGGGGCCGCACGCCACATCGAGGACGCGCTGCTCACCACCCAGGCACAGGTCGGCAGCCGCCTTCGCCCGCTCGCCGTCCGCGGACAGTCCATTGGCGCCCATCGCGGCGGTCCAGACCGGGCGCCAGACCCGCTCGTACACGGCGGCGACCAGCCTGTTGTTCATCGCGTGCTGAGCCGCCGTGGGTCGCGGCGAGCCCGCATCCGGGAGCAGATCGAGGTAGCCCGCGTCAGTGCGCGCGCTCGCACGTAGTGCGTCCGGGTGGAGCAGCGCCCGCGCCCGCTCGAGCGCACGCCCGCCGTCGTCGGGCGCGGGACTCACGTGTACAGCTCGGCAACGCGCCGCACCGCGAACTCCACGGCATAGTCCGGGTCCGCGGCCGCGCCCTTGACGTCGGCGTTGAGCTGGGCGACGACGCCGAGGGCCTCACCGATGGACTCGGAGCCCCAGCCGCGCGCCTGCCCCTGCGCCTTCTTGATCTTCCAGGGCGGCATGCCCAGCTCGGACGCCATCCGGAACGGGTCACCGCGGCCGGCGGAGCCCACCCGGGCGACGGTGTGCACGGCGTCGGCGAGGGCGTCGGCGAGCAGCACGTGCGGCACGCCCCGCAGCATCGCCCACCGCAGCGCCTCCATCGCACCGGTCCGGTCGCCCGAGACCGCCAGCTCGGCGACATCGAAGCCCGAGACCTCGGCCTTGCCCGTGTAGTACTTCTGCACGGCGGCCGCGTCGATCAGCCCGCCGGTATCGGCGGCGAGCTGCGAGCAGGCCGCGGCCAGCTCGCGCAGATCCGACCCGACCGCGTCGATCACCGCCTGGATCACCTCGGGCGAGACCCGGACGCCCGCCGCACGGAACTCGCCGCGCACGAAGTCGGCGCGCTCGCCCTGCTTGCCGAGCTTGGCGCATTCGTGCACGACGGCGCCGGACTTCTGCAGCGCCCCCACCATCGCCTTGGCGCGGCCGCCGCCGGAATGCAGGATCACCAGGACGAATCCCTCGGGGGGCGCGGCCGCGGCGTCGAGGACCAGCGCGACCGCATCCTTGCCCGCCTCGGCGGCGGCCTCGAGCACGATCACCCGATCCTCGGCGAAGAGCGAGGGGCTGAGCAGCTCAGCGAACTCCGCGACGCTCACGTCACCGGCCCGGAGCCTGGTCACGGGCAGCTCCTCGGCGTTCGCCGAGCTCGCCCTGACCGCGGCGACGATGCCGGCGACCGCACGATCGACCAGGAGTTCCTCGTCACCGAGGACCAGGTGGAGCGGCGCGGGGACTGAGGATGCGGGACTCACCCGACGATGGTCCCACGATGGGCCGACAGCCCGCGGCGGGGAGCCGTGCCGGAGCCCATCTCGGGTCTTGCATGGGACGCGGAGTCTCAGTAAATTGAGGCCACACCGAACCGAGACCACGGAGACCATCGATGGCGCCGTCAACGACACCCACCGCCGAGTTGCTCGATCCCGCCTACCGCGAACTGCTGCAGACGCTTTCCGAGGGATCCGTACACCGCCGTTTCGATCCCTATCTCGACATCGACTGGGATGCACCCGAATTCGCCATCGACCCGGCGGATCCGCGCTGGGTCCTCTCCCCCGAGCTCGATCCGCTCGGCGCCACCCGGTGGTATCGGGAGCAGCCACTGGAGCGACAGATCGCGATCGGGAAGTGGCGCCAGGCGAATTCGGTCAAGGTCGGCGCGGCATTCGAGAGCATCCTGATCCGCGGAATGATGCAGTACATCATGAAGCTGCCCAACGGGTCGCCGGAGTTCCGCTACTGCCTCCACGAGATGACCGAGGAGTGCAACCACATCCAGATGTTCCAGGAGCTCGTCAACCGGATCGGCGTCGACGTCCCCGGCATGCGGCGGCCCTTCCGCGCGCTGTCCCCGTTCATCGGGGTGGCTGGCGGCTACGCGCACGTGATCCTCTTCATCGGCATCCTCGGCGGCGAGGAACCGATCGACCACTACCAGAAGGCGCTGATCCGCGAGGGGGCGAACATCCCGCCCGCGATGCTGCGCACCATGGAGATCCACATCGCCGAGGAGGCGCGGCACATCTCGTTCGCGAACGAGTTCCTCAAGGCGCACGTCGACAAGATGAGCGCCGCATCCAAGGCCGTGTGCGCGGTGACCTTCCCCCTCGCCATGCGCTGGCTCGCCGGCGAGATCATGACCCCGCCAAGGGCATTCGCCAAGGAATTCGGGATCCCGCGCACGGTGATGAAGGAAGCCTTCTGGCGCGGCGAGCACTCCCGCACCATCCTGCGCGGCTACTTCGGCGACATGCGTGCGCTCGCCGAGGAACTGGGCCTGATGAACGCCGTCACCACCCGGTTGTGGCGGCGGCTGCACATCGACGGACCGCCCTCTCGCTACCGCAGCGAGCCCGACCGTCAGGCTCGGCAGGCCGCCTGACCCGACAGCTGCGCGATGACCGCGGACAACTCCGCCGTGGGGTCGACGGTCACGCCCGCCGAGCGCGCGGCGCCGTCGAGCACGTACCAGGCCAGTCTCGCCAGATCGGCCACGATCTCCGACCGGTCACGCGTGGGCTCGGGATCGCCGACCCACTGCGTCAGGGTCCCCTCCACCATGGTCACCACCGCGAACGGCACGGCGTCGAATGCACTGTCGTCGACGTCGATGAGCGCCGCGATCGACGAGATGAGCTCCCTGGCCCGGTCCGACATCCGCATCTTCAGGCTGCTCACCGCGTCGATGTCCGCGCCGGGGGCGATCGGCCCGGTACGGGCGAACTCGTTCAGGCGCGGGTGATCGGTCATCCAGTCCGCCACGGCACGGATGGTTCGGACGAGGATCTCCTCGACCGACCCCGCGGAGAGGTCCAGCTGCGCGTCCAGGGTGCGGGAGAACTCGTCGACGAGGTACGCCCGTACCCGGCAATCCAGGTCCTCGCGGCCGTCGAACTGCCGGTATACCACCGATTTGGCGAGTCCGGCACGGGTCGCGATCTGCTGCACCGGAATGTCTGCGCCCGCCGGGCTCTCCTCGAGCATCGCGACCGCCGCCTCGAGTATCCGCGTTTGCCGCTCGAGGTTGTGTTGCTCCCAGCGGGCCTCGTGCCCGCTGGCGGCGCGCGACTCCTCGGACCGCTTCGCGGTGATCGACATGGGCCGAGTCTAACGATCGGGGGCCGGGCCATCAGGGTCGTCCGACGGCGATGGCACCGCCGCCGGATCTGCCCACCGCGACGTCGCCGCCACGGTCGGTCCTTGCGACCGTGGCGCCCATCTCCTGCAGGGCACGCAGGATGCCGGGGTTGGGATGGCCGAAGGTGTTGCCCTGCCCGACCGAGACCACGACCAGGCTCGCCCCGACCGCCCGCAGGAACTCCTCGGTGGTGGTGCGCGAGCCGTGGTGTGGCAGCTTGAGAATGTCCGCGGCCACCGGAACCCGATCCCGCAGCAGGTCCCGCTGCCCCTCCGCCTCGACGTCCCCGGTGAGCAGGATCCGACCCGCGATGGTGTCCACCGACAGCACCAGAGATTGTTCGTTCGCCATCTCCGCTCCCGCGGCAGGGCTGCGCGGCACCGGCAGCGTCGGCCCGAGGACCCGGAACGTCAGCGCACCCAGCCGCAGCTGCTGCCCCGCCCTCGCCTCTCTGATCGCCACGCCGGAGGCCGCGGCTTGCGCGCTCACCTGGCGAAAACCCCTCTCCGGCTGGTGCATCGGGCCCAGCACCACGGCACCGACCCGGCGCCCCCGCAACACCCCGGGCAGGCCGTCGATGTGGTCGGCGTGCAGATGCGTCAGCACCACCGCCGCGACCGTCCGCACGCCCAGCCTGTCGAGGCAGCCGTCGACGAGCCGCGGTTCCGGACCGGCATCGATCACCACCGCGGCGCCGTCCCCCGCGGCGAGCACCACCGCGTCGCCCTGCCCGACGTCGCAGGCCACCAACACCCAGTCCCGCAACGGCCAGCCCGGCCAGAGGACTCGGATCGGCACCCACACCAGCGCCAGCCCCAGCACCGCAGCCGCGAGCACCCGCCGCAGCCACCGAGATCGGATCGCGAGCAGCAGACCCGCCGTGATCCCCGCCATCACCGCGGCACCGGCGAGCCCGGCGGGAACCGCGACCGTGGCGCCGGGCGCACCCGCGGCCCACTCCGCGACCCGCAGCAACCACCACAGCGGCGGCCCGGTCGCCCGGACGATCAGGCCGCCGAGTGGGAGCCACACCGCCGCACCCGCGGCCCCGATCGCGCCGATCACGGTGACCGGCGCGATCACCGGGGCCACCGCAACGTTTGCGGCGACCGCCACCGTGCTGAGCGTCCCGGACATCGCTGCGACGATCGGCACCGTCGCGACGTACGCGGCGGTGGCCACCGCCACCGCCTCGGCCAGCGCCCGCGGCCAGCCCCGCGCCCGCAGCCACCGCGTCCACCCGGGCGCCAGCAGCACCAGCGCCGCGGTCGCCGCGACGGACAGGGCGAACCCGAAATCCACGGCCAAGGCGGGAAACAACGCCAACAGCACGATCACGGCCGCCCCGAGCGCGGGCATCGCCTGCTTGCGCCTGCCGGTCATCAGGGCGAGCAGCCCGATCGAGCCCATCACCGCGGCCCGGAGCACGCTCGGCGACGGCCGGGCCAGGATCACGAAGGCCGCCAACGCCACCGCCGCCAGCACCGCCGACGTGCGCGGACCCAGAGCCAACGCCCGCATGAGCAGCAGGACGGCGCCGATCAGGATCGAGATGTTCGCCCCGGAGACCGCGGTCAGGTGGGACAGCCCGGCGGCGGTGAAGTCGTCCCGGACCGCGCCCGGCAGCCCGGAGGTGTCCCCCACCACCAGCCCCGGCAACAGCCCGGCCGCCTCGGGCGGCAACGCCGATCGCGCGGCCGCGGCGAAGCGGGCCCGGACCCCGCCCGCCACCCGCTGCGTCCGTGGCGCCGGTTCGACCCGAAGCGGCGCCCCCGTCACGCGGATCGTCGCCACCGTGAGGTCGCGGCGGATCGGGCGGCTCACCTTGCCCCGCAGGCTCACCCACTGCCCCGGCAGCAGCTCCTGCCAGCCGTTGGCGGGCGCGAAGATCACCACGGAACCGCCGACGACGAATCCGCCCGCCCAGGACCCCGCGCGTCGATCGATCGGAGCGACGCCCGGACCATCACCGTGTCGCCCGCCGGGGAGCGGACGTGCCGCGGGTCGTCCACCGGCACGACGGTGAGGCTCACGTGCCCTCGCCGCGAGGCGACCGCGGTCAGCGGGTGCTCGGCCACCGCCCGCTCGCGGGCCGCGACGGCGACCGCGAAGCCGGCTCCGATCAACAGCGCCGCGATCAGCACGCCCGCCAACGCTCGGCGGGTGCCCGCGATCGCGACGACCACGGCGGTCGCCGCCGCGGCCAGCGCTCCGACCGCCGTCCACAGCGCGGCCCGCCATCCCAGCTCGATCCCGACCAGCGTTGCGCCCCAGCACATTCCCGCCGACGGCAGCAGCCGGAGGTCGAGCACTCGCCCGTCGGGGACCGGGGCACCTGACGTCGTCATCTACACGGTCACCAGCGCGCGCAGCTTCTCCAGCCGGGCAGGCCCGATCCCGTCCACCTCGCCGAGCTGTTCGATATCGGTGAACCGCCCGTTGGCCTGCCGCCACGCGGCGATGGCCGCCGCCGTGACAGGCCCCACCCCGGCAGCCCGTCCAGCTCCGCCTCGGACGCCGTGTTGAGGTTCACCCGGCCGGGCGCCGCCGGGTCGGCTGGAGGGGCCGCGCCCGCCGCGGCCGGGCCTGCCCCGATGGTGGCGCTGCCCACCGCGACGGGCGCCCCGTCGCGGGGCGCCAGCCCCACCAGGATCTGGTCCCCGTCGTTGAGCCGCTGCGCCAGGTTCAGCCCCAGCAGGTCGGCGCCGTCCCTGGCCCCGCCCGCCGCCGCCAGCGCGTCCGCGATCCGGGCCCCGCAGGCAGGTGCACCAGGCCCGCGGTCCGTACCAGTCCGACGACGCTGACCACCAGCTCGACGGGCGGTGGCGCGGCCACCGGATCCGGCGGTGCCGGCGCGGACGTCGGTGCGTGCCCCGGCTGCCCAGGGGACTCGGCGGACACGACCGTCACCGGTTCGACCGCCTGCGCCACGGGCCGGTCCCGCCAGGCGAACACGACCCCGATCGCCGCCGCGACGAGCGCGACCGCGGCCAACGCCACCACCCCGCGGCGGCCGGGCGCCAGCCGCGAGCGCGCCGGGGCCGCCTGGTCGGTCAGCCACTCGGGAGCGCGCAGACCCGGATCGCCGTCACCGGGATCCGGCCCGGATTCCGCCTGATCGACGCGGTCCCACGACGTGGCGGGCTTGTCGACCCTGGCCCCGGCAGCGATCGCCTCGAGTCGTTGCCTGATCCGGTCCCGGGTCTCGTCGGTGCTGCGCATGGCAGCGACGCTAGGACCGCGATCCGCCCGGATCGGGCGAGCAGACCCGAGTTCGAGCCTGCTGTGGATCAGTTCTCGGGCTGTGGATGAAACCACCCACAGGGCTAGACTTTTCAATCAACGTGACAGTGCCAGGAGGTGCCGGAGCCCAGGGGGCCGACCGACCGAGTGGAGGTCTGACGTGAGTACGCATCGTGACATCGTCTGGCGAGCAGGAATCGCGGTGATCGCCGGTGCCGGGCTCGTGCTGTTGTCGGCTTGCGGCGGCGGGCAGGGCGCGCAGTCCAGCAGCCCCACCCCGGGGACATCGACGCCGCAGCTGGAACAGGCGCCTGCGCTGCCAGGGGCGCAGCCGATCTCGCCGAGTGACCGGGTCTACACCGCTGACCAGACCTCGAACACGGTGTCGGTGATCAACCCCGCGACCAACGAGGTCCTGGGGACGATCGCGCTCGGGGCGCAGCGCCTCGGCGACATCCTGGGTCCGCAATACCTGCGAAATGTCGACGTGCACGGTCTCGGATTCTCCCGGGACGGCCAATACCTCGACGCGGTCAGCGTCACGTCCAACACCGTCACGGTGATCCGCACGGCCGACAACAGCATCGTGTCGCAGACCACCGTCGGCCGTTCCTCCCATGAGGGATTCTTCAGTCCGGACGGCCACACTGTCTGGGTCGCGGACCGGGCACTGTCCCAGCTCGACATCGTGGATGCGTTGCAGGGCGGGGTCATCGGGCAGGTCGGCACGGAGTCGGGCCCGTCGAAGGTGTTGTTCAGCCCCGACGGGAGTCGTGCCTACGTCAACCACTCACGCGCAGCGACGATCGACGTCATCGACGTCGCCTCGCGTGAGGTCGTGCAGCGGATCACCGGGCTCGCCGACCCCTTCTCCTCCGACATGGCCCTCGCACCCGACGGCGAAGAGCTCTGGGCCGCGCACAAGAAGGTCGGCAAGGTCAGCGTCGTCGACCTGACCACCGGCTCTGTGAGTGCGGTCCTCGATACCGGGCCGAACACCAACCACCCGGCATTCGTCACCACACCTGAAGCGGAACTCGTCTACCTCACCGTGGGTGGTACCGACGAAACCAAGATCTACCAGCGTCACCCTGATGGGCCGCCCACCCAGGTCGGGTCCATTCCGTCCTCTGGTGTCGAACCGCACGGCATCTGGCCCAGCCCCGACAACACCCGTGTCTACGTCGTCAACGAGGGCTCCGACAGCGTCGACGTCATCGACACCGCCACCCGCACGATCGTCACGACCCTGCGGACGGGACAGGAGGGTCAGGCGGTGGTGTACGTCGCCGATGCGGTCCCCGATGGGCCGGGGACGGCCAACCTGACCCGCCAGGGCCTGAACCTTCCGATCCAGAACGCCGCCCCTGCTCTGGTGGGTCCTGGCTCGGGCGATCTCATCGTGCGGGCCGTCGACGGGTTGGACATGGTGCAGTTCACCGGACGCGGGATGACCGCCAACACCCCCTACACCGTGTACGCCACACAAGCAGGTCTGCCGATCCCTCTGATGTCGTTCACCACCGACCAGAACGGAGACAAGCCGCAGGCGCTGGCCTTCGTCCAGTTCCTCGGCGTCTACGACATCAACTCGGTCACCGTCAGACCCAGTGACGGCTGAACCGCACTATCTGAGGCAGCGCGGTGGATCAGTTCTCGGACTGGGGATGAACGCTGTCGCCCGGGCCGACGGGCTCCGCCGTCATGTTCTCGGCGTCCGCTCCGCCCGGGCAGACCAGCACACCGATGGCACCGGGGCCGACGTGCGTGCCGATCACCGCGCCGATCTCCGAGACCACCATCTCGCTGATCGACGGGATCCGCTCCCGAAGCGCCTCCGCGACCTCCTCGGCCCGCTCCGGTGCCTGCAGGTGGTGTACGGCCACCGCGGCGGGGCCGTGCCCCGCATAGTCGGCCGCGCTCTCGATGATCTTGGCGAGCGCCTTGGTCGCGGTGCGCGTCTTCTCCTTGAGCACCAGCTTGCCGTCCACCATGTGCAGCACCGGCTTCATGGCCAGCGCGGTGCCGAGCAACGCCGCGGCGGTGCCGATCCGGCCGCCCCTGCGCAGATGATCGAGCCGGTCGACCATGATCAGCAGCCGGCCGCGGTTCGCGACGTCCACGGCGCGCTCATAGACCGCCCGCAGGTCGCCCCCCGCCTTCGCGACCCTGGCCGCGGCCAACGCCGGGTAACCCAATCCCATTGCCGTGGACTGCGAATCGACGATACGGACGTTGCCGCCGAATCCCTCCGCGGCCTGCCGTCCGGCTTCCCAGGTGCCGGAGAGCTGGCGCGAGATGTGCACGGCGAGCACACCGTCGCCCGCGCTCTCGTCCAGTGCCCGCGAATACGCCTCGGTCAGCTCGCCCGGTGACGCCCCCGACGTGGTGATCGTGGCGCCCTGGGGCAGCGGTTGAGGCATCTCGTCGACACCCTCCCGCACATCGCTGCCGCCGACGAGGACGTGCAGGGGCACGACACGAATCCCGTACCGCTGCGCCACTTCGGGAGCGATACAGGCCGAGGAATCGGTGACGACGACGACGGGCACAGCGTTACCGTATGCCCTCCAGCGGTTCGCGGCCGGGAACCGCCGCGCGGATCGCGCTCAGCATGGCCGCGGCGACCCGCTCGTGCCCCTCCCAGCCCCAGTGGATGCCATCGGGATTGCCGTGCTCCGAGAAGACGTTCTCGCGGACCGCCTCGGCGAGGTCGACCAGCGGCACGTTCTTCTCCGCACCCCACTGCTCGAGCGCACGGACCGCGCCGGGCCGACCCGAATGCACCTTGCCGTAGGCCTCGCAGTCGTGGACGGACGGCAGGGTGCCGATCACCGGGAGCTCGGGACGCATGTATTCCAATGCGTTCCTTGCACTCTCGAGGTACTCGACGCTCAGTTTCGGGGGCAGCGCGACCGGCCAGCCGAGCGGTGACAGCCGCGGCTGCAACCAGCCGTAGGCGGACCGCACCACGCGCCGCAGCGCGGGCGGCCGCACGTAGCGGATCTGCTCACGCAGCGCGGTGGGCAGCGGCGAGGGCAGCGAATCCATACCGCCGACGGCGAAGACGACGGCCCCGGCGCGCGGCACGGTGGCCCACACCCGCGGGTCCTGGATCAGCGCCCAGTAGGCATCGCGGCTGGTCCAGCCGATCCGGGCGACCAGTTCGACGTCCCAACCGAGCTCGGCGGCAACGATGTTCGGCCAGATCCGAGGATGGTCGGCGGGCAGCCCGCCCTTCGGGCCGAAGTAGGACAGCGAATCGGCCAGTACCAACAGGACCGGGCGGCCGGGTTCGACGGGCGGTTCGACCGCGAGCTCAGAGGACATCGCTGGCCACCGTCGCCGAGGCGTTCCACACGTCCAGGCGCCAGCTCGGCGCGTCCGGATCCCCGTGGCCACTCAGCTGCACCCAGCTGGTGTTGCCCAGGCCTCCGAACACCGCCCACCGGTCGACGGGCAAATCCAGCAGCGCGGCCGTGAGAGCGGCGATCAGCCCGCCGTGCGCCACCAGCACGATCGGTTCGTCGCCCCAGCTCTCCTGCCGGGCAACCAGTTCGGTCACGACCGGTGTCGCGCGCCTGGCCACGTCGATCCGGCTCTCGCCGCCGGCGGGGCCCACCGGGCGTCGGCGCGCCAGGCCAGCCGGGCACCCGGGTCACGCTCGTCGACCTGGGTGTGGGTCAGCCCCTGCCACTGGCCGAGATGGGTCTCGCGCAGCCGCTCGTCGAGTCCGATCTCGAGGCCGGCGTGCTCACCCAACGCGGTGGCCGTGTCGCGGGCCCGCCGCAGGTCAGAGGAGACGATCGCGATCGGACGCCGCTCGGCCAGCACCCTGGCCGCCGACTTCGCCTGGACCCGACCGAGTTCCGAGAGATCGGTGTCGAGCTGACCCTGCATCCTGTCGCCCGCGTTGTACTCGGTCTGGCCGTGCCGGAGCAGGATCAAGCGCCGGACGGTCGGGCCGGTGGTGGGGCTTTCGGTCACTGAGCGGACTCCGGGTAGTCGGGGGACTCCACGGCCTCGTCCTCGGGGTGCCTGCGATCTTCGACCGCGGCTCGATGCCGTCGACCGGGACGACAGGGCAGTCCTTCCACAGCCGCTCGAGCGCGTAGAAGTTCCGCTCCTCGTCGTGCTGGACGTGGACGACCATGTCGACGTAGTCGAGCAGCGCCCAGCGACCCTCGCGGGTGCCCTCCTTACGGACCGGCTTGTGGCCGGCCTCGCGCAGCTTCTCCTCGACGTTGTCGACGATCGCGTTGACCTGACGCTCGTTCGCCGCTGACGCGATGACGAAGCAGTCGGTGATGACGAGCTGCTCGGAGACGTCGAGCACCACCACATCGCTCGCCAGTTTCTCGTCTGCTGCCAGCGCCGCGATTCGCGACATTTCAAGGGCTTCGGCGGATGCGCTCACTACGTGTTCTCCCGGTTCTGCGGATGGGTACTGATCTTGTGCGGTGCCGGTTGCGACACGGTGACGGCGCCGTCGAGGCGCTCGGAATCGTGCGGTCGGTACAGATTGCGTTTCGAGATGTACTGCACGACGCCGTCCGGCACGAGGTACCAGACGGGACGGTTTTCGGCGGCCCGGAGCCGGCACTCTGTCGAGGAGATCGCCAGGGCGGGGACCTCGATCAGTGTGACCGCGTCCTCCGGCAGGCCCTCCAGGTGTTCGGCCAGGTGCCCGACGCCGAGCTCGAAGCCCGGACGGCTCACGCCGACGAACTTCGCGAGTTCGAACAGTTCCTCCCAGTCCTGCCAGGACAGGATGCTCTCCAGCGCGTCCGCGCCGGTGATGAAGAACAGTTCGGCATCGGGATGCTGGTGGTGCAGATCGCGGAGGGTGTCCACGGTGTAGGTGGCCTTCTCTCGGTCCACGTCCACCCGGCTGACAGAGAAGCTGGGGTTCGAGGCCGTCGCGATCACGGTCATCAGGTAGCGGTCCTCGGCCGGGCTGACGGTGCGCGCGGCCTTCTGCCACGGCTGCCCGGTCGGCACGAAGATCACCTCGTCGAGCGCGAACCGGTCCGCGACCTCGCTGGCCGCGACCAGGTGGCCGTGGTGGATCGGGTCGAACGTGCCGCCCATCACACCGAGGCGACGCGGTCGTCGCCTTGGGGCTGCTCCTGGTTCCTGCTGCACGAGTGTCGAGCTTACTGGCTGCCGCCGCGCGGCCCGACCGTGCGCCGCCCCGGCGCCCACCGCCGGGCTCACACCGGGAGCAGACCCTCGACCACCGCGGCGAGCTGCTGCGCCGACCGGCACTCGTGCATGGTCACCGTGTCCGCGTAGACGAAGGCGGCGGAGTCGCCGCTACCCCACTGCCCGCGCGGCTCCGGGTTGAGCCAGTGCGTGTGCTTGGCGACCGCGGCGAGGTGGGTGAGCGCCGCGACGTTCGGGTCGCGGTAGTTGTTTCGCGCGTCGCCGAGGATCAGCAGCGAGCTCTTGCTGGTCAGACTGTGCGCGAAGCGTTCGGCGAAGACACCGAGCGCATTGCCGTAGTCGGAGTGGCCGTCGTAGGTGATCAGGTCCGCCTCACGGATCATCCGCGACATCGCCGCGCCGAGGTCGGCCCCCGCATCGAAGAACCGGGTCACCTCGTCGGTGGTGTCGATGAAGGCGAAGACGCGCACCCGGGAGAACTGTTCCCGCAGGGCGTGCACGAGCAGCAGGGTGAAGTTGCTGAAGCCGGCCACCGAACCGGAGACGTCGCACAGCACCACCAGCTCCGGTCGGGCAGGCCGCGGCTTGCGTTGCACGAGGTCGATCGGCACCCCGCCGGTCGACATCGACTTGCGCAGCGTCTTGCGCAGGTCGATGGCGCCAGCCCTGCTGCGCTTGCGCCTGGCCGCGAGCCGGCTCGCGAGCTTGCGCGCCAGGGGGCTCACGCTGCGTCGCAACGCGACGAGCTCGGTGTCCGAGGCCCGCAGGAAGTCGACCTCCTCGGCGAGCCGGGGCACCCCGTAGGTCGCCACCCGATCCTTGCCGAGTTGTTCGGCGGACCGGCGACGCGTCTCCACCTCGACCATCTTGCGGAAGTCCGCGATCCGCTGCGCTGCGGTCCGGCGCGCGACCTCGGTGGCGTAGTCGCCGTCCGGGTGCTCGCCGTCCACGCTGTTGCCGATCAGTCCGTCGAGGATCCGGGCGAGCAGCGTCTCCGGCGCCACATCGCGTAGCGCCTGGTAGGCGGAGAAGGACGGCCCCTTGGAGGACTCGTACTTGCCGAGCTCCTCGACGAGTTGCCCGGTGAGCAGCTCGGTCAGCGCCAGCGACTCGGGCGATCCGTCGGCGAGCAGCCCGGCGATCAGCTCCCGCAGGGCGTCGAAGTCCACCAGGCCCTCGGGGGTGCGCGGGATCGACACCTCGGCGCCGCCGTCCGCGCGCAGTCCCACGCCTGCGGGGAACCAGAGGTCGAACAGCGCGTCGAAGGTCGCACGGTGGGTTGGCCTGCGCAGCAGCGAACAGGCCAGGCCCTCGCGCAGCGACTCCCGGTCCAGCAGGTCGAGGACGGCCATCACCCGACCGGCGTCGACGGTTTCCGAGGGCCCGACCGCGATCCCCCGCTTACGCAGCGCCTCGACGAAATCGACGAGGTGGCCGGGCAGCCCGTGCGGCGACGCGAGGGCACCGGGCGTGTGGGGCGTTGCGGCCATATCGGTTCCGTCCTCTCGGTTGCGGCGAGCTAGTTCAGCCGGAGTTCGGACGCCGCCCGCTGCTGATCGGACTGGTGCTTGAGGATGACGCCCATCGTGGCGCGGACCGCATCGTCGTCGAGCGTGTCCATGCCGAGCGCCAGCAGCGTGCGACCCCAGTCGATCGTCTCGGCGACCGAGGGCAGCTTCTTGAGCTGCATGCCGCGCAGGACACGGATGGTCCGCACGAGCTGCTCGGCCATCGCCTCTGGCAGTTCGGGAACCCGGCTGGCGAGGATGCGCCGCTCGAGGTCCGCGTCCGGGAAGTCGAGGTGCAGGAACAGGCAGCGGCGCTTGAGCGCCTCCGACAGCTCGCGGGTCGCGTTCGAGGTCAGCACCGCGAACGGCTTGCGGGTCGCGACAATGGTGCCCAGCTCGGGGACGGTCACCGCGAAGTCGCTGAGCACCTCGAGCAGCAGGCCCTCGATCTCGACGTCCGCCTTGTCGACCTCGTCGATCAGCAGCACGGTGGGGTCCTCGCGGCGGATCGCGGTGAGCAGCGGACGCGGCAGCAGGAACTCCTCGGAGAACACGTCCTGCTTGGTCGAGTCCCAGTTGTCGCTGCCCGCCTGGATGCGCAGGATCTGCTTGGCGTGGTTCCACTCGTACAGCGCGCGGGACTCGTCGACGCCCTCGTAGCACTGCAGACGCACCAGCTCCGCATCCGAGACCTGTGCGACGGCCCGGGCCAGCTCGGTCTTGCCGACGCCTGCGGGCCCCTCGATGAGCAGCGGCTTGCCGAGCCGGTCGGCGAGGAACACCGCCGTGGCGGTGGCCTTGTCGGAGAGGTACCCGGTCTCGGCGAGCCGGGTGATCACCTCATCGACGCTCGCGAAGATCGGCGGCGTCGTCGGAAGTGCGCGGTCCACACTCGCTCCTTGTGCTTGTCGGGGTCTGTCAGTCCTGCGGGGCCGGCATCTACACCGGTCGGGTGTGCCCGTCGCCCCAGACGGTCCACTTGGTGGAGGTCAGCTCGGGCAGGCCCATCGGACCGCGAGCGTGCAGCTTCTGTGTGGAGATGCCGATCTCCGCGCCGAATCCGAACTGCTCGCCGTCGGTGAACGCGGTGGAGGCGTTGACCATCACGGCGGCCGCATCGACCCGGGCGGTGAACTCGCGGGCCGCGGCCAGATCCGCGGTCACGATGGCCTCGGTGTGACCGGTGCCGTAGCGGTTGATGTGGTCGATCGCGTCGTCGATCCCGTCGACCACCTTGAGCGCCACGTCGAGCGAGAGGTACTCCTCGGCCCAGTCGGCCTCGGTGGCGGGCACCTGTCCGGGCAGATCGCCGTGGATGATCACGCCCTGCGACTGCAGCGCCTGGGTCACCGCGGGCAACGCGGTCTCCGCGATGGCCTTGTCGATGAGGACGGTCTCGGCGGTGTTGCACACGCTCGGGCGGCGGGTCTTGGAGTTCAGCACGATCTTGACGGCCATCGGGAGGTCGGCCGCGGCGTGCACGTACACGTGGCAGTTGCCGACGCCCGTCTCGATCGTCGGCACGGTGGCGTCACGGACGACGGCGTTGATCAGCCCGGCGCCTCCGCGGGGGATCACGACGTCGACCAGACCGCGGGCCTGGATCAGGTGGGTCACGCTGGAGCGGTCCTCGCTGGAGAGCAACTGCACGGCGTCGGCGGGCAGGTCCTGCGCGGCGAGCGAGGCACGCAGGACCTCGACGAGCGCGGCGTTGGAGTGCACCGCGGAGGAGGAGCCGCGCAGCAGCGCCGCGTTCCCGGACTTGAGCGCGAGACCGAACGCGTCGACGGTGACGTTGGGGCGGGCCTCGTACACCATGCCGATCACGCCGAGCGGCACCCGCACCTGACGGATCTCCAGGCCGTTGGGCAATGTCGCGCCGAGCACCACCTCGCCGACCGGATCCGCGAGCCCGGCGACCTGCCGCAGGCCTGCCGCGATGCCGCCGACGCGATCGGCGGTCAGGCGCAGCCGGTCGAGCAGGCTCTCCTCGGTGCCGGTCGCCTTGGCTGCCTCGATGTCGAGGGCGTTGGCGGCGAGCACCGCGTCGGTGGCGGCGAGCACGGCATCGGCCGCCGCGTTCAGGGCCGCATTCTTCTGCGCGGTCGTCAGCTGAGCCAGCACCCGCGACGCCACACGGGCGTTGCGGGCGGCCTCGTGGACGGCCGCACGGGCCGCGTCCGGGCGCCCGTCGTCCTCGCCCTGGGCAGCACCGTTCGTCTCCACCGTCTTGCTCACCGCGGTCATGAGTACAGGGTAACGACCGGCCCGGCGCATAATCGTTCAGCCCAAGTCGTTAACAGAGGAAATAAAGCTCCCATGACCCAGTCCCACACCGAGGTGCTCACCGAGGAACCGTCCGAGGGCTACAGCCGCGGGCTCAGTTCCCGGACCATTCAGATGATCGCCCTCGGCGGCGCCATCGGAACCGGCCTGTTCTACGGCGCGGGCGGCGCGATCGAGGAAGCCGGACCGTCGCTGATCCTGGCCTACCTCGCGGCGGGGCTGGTGATCTTCGTGATCATGCGGGCGCTCGGCGAACTGCTCAGCTACCGCCCCGTCTCGGGCAGCTTCGGCGAGTACGCGGAGGAGTTCCTCGGCCGCTTCTTCGGGTTCGTCACCGGCTGGACGTACTGGGCGGTGTGGGTGGCCACCTGCATGGCCGAGATCACGGTGGCAGGCAAGTACGTCGAGTTCTGGTGGCCTGCCGTGCCGACCTGGCTGACGGCGCTGGTCGTGCTGGTCGCGCTGTTCGGCGCCAACCTGATCTCGGTCAAGCTGTTCGGCGAGGCAGAGTTCTGGTTCTCCGCCATCAAGATCACCGCGATCCTGGGCATGATCCTGATCGGCATCGGCGTGCTCACCCTTGGCTTCGGTCACGCCACCAACCCAACGGTGACCAACCTGTGGGCGGACGGTGGGGTGTTCCCCAACGGGTTCGGGGCCGCGCTGATGAG
The DNA here is from genome assembly GCF_001984015.1 of Rhodococcus sp. MTM3W5.2. Lineage (NCBI taxonomy): Bacteria > Bacillati > Actinomycetota > Actinomycetes > Mycobacteriales > Nocardiaceae > Rhodococcus > Rhodococcus sp. MTM3W5.2. The sequence goes on from NZ_CP019572.1 coordinate 3,547,904, forward strand.
CCTGCAGATCGTGATGTTCGCGTACGTGGGCGTCGAGCTGGTCGGCGTGACCGCGGGCGAGGCGAAGGACCCGAAGCCGACCCTGCGCAAGGCCATCAACACCCTGCCGTTCCGGATCGGCCTGTTCTACATCGGCTCGCTCGTGGTGATCATGTCGGTGGCGAGCTGGCGCGATTTCCACGCGGGGGTGAGCCCGTTCGTGGAGGTCCTGCAGCAGATCGGCATCCCGGCCGCGGCGGGCATCATGAACTTCGTGCTGCTGACGGCGGCCCTGTCCTCCTGCAACTCGGGCATCTATTCCACCGGGCGGATGCTGCGGAGCCTGTCGCAGCGCAACGAGGCCCCGGCCGCGCTCGGCGCGCTCAGCAAGCGGTCGGTCCCGTTCGCGGGCATCACGCTGTCCGCGGGCGCGATGGTGATCGGCGTGATCGTCAACATCGTCTCCCCCGACCGCGCGTTCCTCTACATCACCTCGGTGTCCACGGTGGGCATCATCTTCGTGTGGGGCACCATCCTGGTCTGCCACCTCAAGTTCCGGGCGGCGGTCCGGGCCGGTCTGCTGCCTGCCGCGGAGTACCGCCTGCCGGGGGCACCGGTGACCAACTGGCTGGCCCTCGCCTTCCTGGCGATGGTCGTGGTGCTGCTCTTCTTCACCTCCACCGGCCGCACCGCGCTGGTCGTCGGCGTCGTGTTCGGGGCCGCCGTGTGCGGCGGGTACGCCCTGCTGCGCGCGCGTGTCCCCGCCCACACGGACTGAGACCCCGCGGAACCCGACTAGCCTCGGCCCATGTCCGCTCCCCGGATCACCGTCCTCGGCAGCATCAACATGGACCTGGTCACCACCACCCCGCGGCTGCCCGCGCCCGGTGAGACCATCCTCGGCCACGGCTTCTCGACCGGGCCGGGAGGCAAGGGCTCCAATCAGGCCATCGCCGCAGCCCGCGCGGGCGCCCAGGTGCGGTTCCTCGGTGCCGTCGGCGACGACGCCTTCGCGCAGGAACTGAGGAGCGCGCTGGTCGTCGCGGGGGTGGACGCCACCCTGCTGCGCGAGACCATGGGGCTGAGCGGGGTCGCGGTCATCTCGGTCGACGACTCCGGCGAGAACTCCATCGTCGTGGTGAGCGGCGCCAACGCCGCCCTGTGCGAACCGACGGACACCGAACTCGCCGCGATCGCCGACGCCGACCTTCTGCTGTCCCAGCTGGAGCTGCCGCTGGCCGCGGTGACCGCAGGCGCTCGGCACGCCCGGGCGAACGGGACCACGGTGATCCTCAACCCGTCGCCTGCGGCGCCGCTCCCCGACCAGCTGATCGCGTGCGTGGACGTGCTCGTCGTCAACGAGACCGAGGCCGCGCAACTCGGCGCCGCGACCCTGGCGCTGGTGCCCGATGTGGTCACCACCCTCGGCGCACGGGGCGCCACCCTGCGCGGTCCCGGCGGCCTGCAACTACGCAGCGAGCCGCCCGCCGTCGAGGTGGTGGACACCACCGGCGCGGGCGACGCCTTCGCCGGGACCCTCGCCGCGTCCTGGCACCTCGGGCGGGAGGTCGCGCTCGCTCGGGCCTGCGCCGCAGGAGCCCTCGCCACCACCAGGGCGGGGGCCGGTTCGGCGCCGACCCACGCCGAGGTCGACGCCGCGCTCGGGCGGCAATGACCTGATGTCGTGGTCGTCGGGCACCATGGGAGCCATGACCACAGCCACCGAGCCCGACGCCCTCGATCTCCGTGCCGACGCGGAACGGTTGCTGCGCGAGCTCGCCGGCCCCGACGCCACGCTTCGCGAGGATCAGTGGACGGCGATCGAGGCGCTGGTGGTACAGCGCAAGCGTGCGCTGGTGGTACAGCGGACCGGCTGGGGCAAGTCCGCCGTGTACTTCATCTCCGCGAAGCTGCTGCGGGCGCGCGGACACGGACCCACCGTGATCGTCTCCCCGCTGCTGGCCCTGATGCGTAACCAGGTGGCCTCGGCGGAGCGTGCCGGGGTCCGCGCCGCGACGATCAACTCCGGCAACGTCACCGAATGGGACGAGATCCACGCCGCCATCGCCGACGGGACCGTCGACGTGCTGCTGGTCAGCCCGGAGCGGCTGAACAATCCCGACTTCCGCGACCAGGTGCTGCCCTCACTGGCCGCGGACGCCGGCCTTGTCGTGGTCGACGAGGCGCATTGCGTCTCAGACTGGGGCCACGACTTCCGTCCCGACTACCGACGGATCCGCACCCTGATCGGTGAGCTGGGCGAGGGCATCCCCGTGCTGGCCACCACCGCGACCGCGAACGACCGGGTGGTGGCCGACGTGTCCGCACAGCTCGGCGTCGGCGGCTCCGAGACCTTGGTGCTGCGCGGCGGCCTCGAGCGGGAGTCGCTGCGGCTGTCGGTGGTGCACATCGACGAGGCGAGCAAGCGCGCCGCCTGGCTCGGCCAGCAGCTGGGCCGGCTGCCCGGGTCCGGCATCATCTACACCCTCACCGTGTCGGCCGCCCGCGACCTGGCCGGGCTGCTCGCCGAGCAGGGCCACGAGGTGGCCGCCTACACCGGCCAGACCGACCCGGCCGAACGCGAGAGCCTCGAGGCGGACCTGCTCGAGAACCGGGTCAAGGCCCTGGTCGCGACGTCGGCGCTGGGCATGGGATTCGACAAGCCCGACCTCGGGTTCGTGGTCCACCTCGGCGCACCCTCCTCCCCGATCTCCTACTACCAGCAGGTCGGCCGCGCAGGCCGCTCCACGGATCGGGCCGAGGTGGTCCTGCTGCCCGGGTTCGAGGACCGGCAGATCTGGAGCTATTTCGCCAGCATCGCGTTCCCGCGCGAGCACCTGGTGCGCAGGGTGATCGAGGTGCTCGACGCCGAACGACCGCAGTCCACGCAGGCGCTCGAACCGCTGGTCGAACTCAGCCGGAACCGCCTGGAGATGGTTCTGAAGGTCCTGGACGTGGACGGCGCCGTCAAGCGGGTCCGCGGCGGCTGGATCAGCACCGGGCAGCCGTGGGAGTACGACGCGGAGCGATACGGCAGGCTCGAGCAGGCCCGCGAGTCCGAGCAGCAGGCGATGGTCGAGTACCAGCGAACCCCCATGTGCCGCATGGAGTTCCTGCGCCGCCAGCTCGACGACCCCGGCCTGTCCGCCGACCCGCAGCCGTGCGGGCGCTGCGACAACTGCGCCGGCTCCGCCCACTCGGCGGAGGTGGACGAGGAGGCCATCGCGCGGGCGCGGGCACGACTGGATCGGCCCGGTGTCGACCTGGCCCCGCGCAAGCAGTGGCCGACCGGCCTCGCCAAGCTGGGCGTGCCGCTGTCCGGCAAGATCACCGACGGGCCCGAGACGGGCCGGGTGCTCGGCCGCCTGTCCGACCTCGGTTGGGGCCAGCGCCTGCGCACGCTGTTCGACGAGCCCGACGGCCCGGCGCCGGACGCGATCGTCGACGCCTGCGTCAAGGTGCTCGCCGCCTGGGACTGGCAGCAGAGACCGACGGGGGTGATGGCCCTCGAGTCGGCGACCCGCCCACAGTTGATCTCCTCGCTCGCCGACCGGCTCGCAACGGTCGGGCGGCTCCGCAACCTGGGCGTTCTCACCAGGAACCCCGAGCGCCCGCCGGTCTCCGCGGCCAATTCCGCCTACCGCGTGGCCGGGCTGACGGGGGCCTGGCTGGCCCCGGATCTCCGCGATGCCGACGGCCCGATCCTGCTGCTCGACGACCTCGCCGACACCGGCTGGACGCTCACGATGGCGGCCCGCGAACTCCGTGCGGCGGGCGCCCCGGCTGTCCTGCCGTTTGCCCTGGCGAGCGTCAGCTGACCCCCTCGGTGTGACCAGCCTCACACAGTCGGGCTCACCAGTGCGGGAGCCGGGTCAGGGCATGCGGAATCGCCGGGGGTAGCTGAAATCCGTTGCCCCCATTGTTACGTTCGTTCGACAGATGAGCCCCGTTACAAAGAGTGCGACCCCGACCACCGTTCCCGGAGCGGTGACGACAAGGCAGCCCGAAATCGATGACGCCGTGCGCATGTGGGAGATTGCCCGCGATTCGCAGGTGCTCGATCTGAACTCAAGCTATGCATACCTGTTGTGGTGCAGGGACTTCCGCGACACATCCGTGGTCGCGGAGCAGGACGGCCGCGTGGGCGGTTTCGTCACCGGTTTCGTCCGTCCGGAAGACCCGCGGACGGTCTTCGTCTGGCAGGTGGCGGTCGACGAATCGCTGCGCGGCCGCGGAGTGGCCGCGGCAATGCTGAACGACCTGCTCGATCACCTCGCCCTCCAGGGCGTCACCAGGCTCGAGACCACGATCAGTCCGGGTAACGACGCGTCCCGAGCCCTGTTCTCGTCGGTGGCACGGATGCGGTACGTCGACATCACACAGCGAGAACTGTTCACCAACAGCCATTTTCCCGATCAGCACGAATCCGAAGAGCTCTACATCATCGGCGATGACACCACCGGAGGAGAGCAATGACCACCCTGGAAGACATCAGCATCTTCGAAACCCTCGAGTCCGAGGTCCGCAGCTACAGTCGCAGCTGGCCGACCGTGTTCAGCTCCGCGTCCGGGTCCTGGATTCGCGCCGAGGACGGCCGCGACTACCTGGACTTCTTCGCAGGCGCGGGCGCGCTGAACTACGGCCACAACAACCCCGAGCTCAAGCAGGCCCTCGTCGACTACATCCTCGGCGACGGCATCACCCACAGCCTCGACATGTCCACCGTGGCGAAGCGACGGTTCCTCGAGACCTTCCAGCGGAACATCCTCGAACCGCGCGGACTCGACTACAAGGTCCAGTTCCCCGGCCCGACCGGCGCGAACACCGTCGAGGCGGCACTCAAGCTGGCCAGGAAGGTCACCGGCCGAGAGTCGATCATCAACTTCACCAACGCCTTCCACGGCATGACCCTTGGCGCACTGTCGGTCACGGGCAACTCGATGAAGCGCGCGGGTGCGGGGGTTCCGCTGGTCCACGCGACCCCGATGCCCTTCGACAACTACTTCGACGGCGCCACCGAGGATTTCCACTGGTTCGAGCGGGTGCTGGACGATTCCGGCAGCGGGCTGAACCGTCCCGCCGCGGTCATCGTGGAGACCGTGCAGGGCGAGGGCGGTGTGAACGTCGCGCGGCCCGAGTGGCTGCGGGCGCTCGCCGAACTCTGCCGGAGCAGGGGCATCCTGCTCATCGTCGACGACGTCCAGATGGGCTGCGGGCGAACCGGTCCGTTCTTCTCCTTCGAGATCGCGGGGATCACGCCGGACATCGTCACACTGTCCAAGTCGATCAGCGGCTACGGCCTGCCGATGGCCCTGACGCTGCTGCGGCCCGAGCTCGACGTGTGGGCGCCCGGCGAGCACAACGGCACGTTCCGCGGCAACAACCCCGCCTTCGTGACGGCGACGGCCGCGATCGAGCAGTACTGGACCGACGACACGCTGGAGCGTTCCACCGCCGCGAAGGGCAAGCGCATCGCGCAGATCTTCGCCAATCTGTCGGACCAGTTCGACGGAGTCAGCACCCGCGGCCGCGGCATGGTCCAGGGCCTGGTGTTCGACGATCCGGGTAGGGCGGTCAAGGTGTGCGGGCTCGCGTTCGACGAGGGCCTGCTCGCCGAGACGTCCGGCCCCTCCGACGAGGTGGTCAAGCTCCTGCCGCCGCTGACGATCACCGACGCCGAACTCGACCACGGCCTGAGCATTCTCGCCGAGGCCACCGCCAAGGTCTGCGCCTGAGGAGGGACCGAAGATGATCGTCCGCACCACCGAAGAGATCACCGGCACCGAGCGCGACATCACCAGCGCCGATGGGAACTGGCGCAGCAAGCGCATCGTGCTCGGCGGCGATCGCGTCGGATTCTCGTTCCACGAGACCACGATTCGGGCCGGATCCGTCAACGAGTTCCACTACGCCAATCACGTCGAGGCGGTCTGGCTGATCGAGGGCGAGGGCATCCTCACCGACCTGGACAATGGCGTCGTCCACCAGCTCGGCCCCGGCTCGATGTACCTGCTCGACGGCCACGAGCGGCACCGCGTGGAGCCGGTCACCGAGATGCGCATGCTGTGCGTGTTCAACCCCCGGTCACCGGTCGCGAGGTCCATGACGAGAACGGCGTCTATCCGCTGATCGAGGTCGCCGGCTAGCCGTAGGCGCTGCGCGCCCGTGCATGGTTGACGAGTGCAGGGACTCGTCAACCACGCACGGGCGGCGAAGCCGCCTATCCGGTCGTGATCGAGCGCTTGGCCAGGAGCCAGCGTTCGTCGACCTTCTGGAAAACATCGCGGTAGGTCCCCATGCTGGCGAGTTTCGGCGCGGTGGCGGTGTCGACGAAGAACTGCCAGACCGACTGCACGCGTGCGGAATCCTCGGAATCGAAGACGATGGATACGCACGAGCTCACATGCCGTGTCGCCGTGCCAGGACCGGCGATACCGTCGGCCCGACGGCGGCCGGCACTCTCTGCGATCGCCCTTCGGCCCTCGACGATCTGGGGTCCGATCGCGACACTCGGTCCTGCGCTCTTCATCTCCCAGACCGCGTCCTCCGTGAAAAGCTGTACGTAGTCGTCGATCTGTCCGTCGTCGGCCAGATGAGCAATCCGCGCAACAAGCGATCGGATCACCTCGGACGGGCACTCGGTTGCCATCGATCACTCCTCGCTCGAAGAAACTGTCTCGTTGGAATGTATGCAGGGTCGCGGATGCGGTTCCCGCGGGATGCTCCCAGAGCATGCGTCAATGATCATAAAATTAGAACCTGTTCTAGTATCATGTACAAAAGTCCTGGTCACTCACATCGGGGGGTTGTATGGCGTACTTCGCGCTTGGAGATGGGGGATTTGATCCACTGCCGTTCTCTCAGAGCCAGTGGTCCCCGGACGCAATCAATGGGTCTGCACTAGCGGGCTTGACCGCGTATGCACTGGAATCGGACTGTGGTGCGCCCGGGTTTCGTGTTGCCAGGTTCACGATGGACATCTTCCGGCAACCGGCATTCGCGTCGCTGCAGACCGAAACTGCCGTGGTTAGAGAAGGACGCAGCGTCCGGATCGCCGACGTGCTCGTACGCCAGGGCGCACGCACGGTCGCACGAGCATCCATGGTGTCGATCCGACCGACTCAGGAACCCAACGGATCCCGGTGGCATCCGGACAGTCCGTCGATGTCGCTGTCCGATACCCAACTGGCGGCGTTGAGCAAGCCGGGCATCCTATGGGGCAGTGATGGACATGCGGATGGGTGGAGCGAGTCGATGCCGCAGCACCAGAACGCAAGCAGAAAGCGGCTGTGGTTCCATCAACCCCAGCTGTTCGCTGAATCGGAGAACTCGCCCTTCGTCCGTGCCGCGATGGCCGGTGAACTGGCCAATACCCTCACCAGTTGGGGTGATGGTGGAATCGGGTTCATCAACCATGACGTGACAATTCTCTTGGCTCGCCCGCCGATCGGGACACTGGTCGGTATCGAGGCTGACAACCATGCCTCCGACGACGGCATCGCTGCGGGAGCTGCGTCGATGTGGGACAGCCAGGGACGTTTCGGAATAAGCGTCGTCAGTTCGGTTGCTCACATGGCGGGCAGTTTGGATGCTGCGAGCGGTCCCGCGGAATGGTCAGAGACTGATCCTTCCTACGCGCCGAACTTTGACACGGCTCAGTAATTCGCCCGAGGAGACCGACATGACGACCGTGCCCATCGCCCTCGGCCCGCACGCCGACCCACTGTTGATTGAGGCCATCGCCTCTGGCGGAGGCGAGTGGGCACCGATGGTCGATGCGCAGGCCCTGGTCTGGGCGGCCGAGCCCGACCGGTTCCCCGACGAGCTGCCGGAGTCGATCCGGTGGGTGCAGCTCTACTCCGCCGGGGTCGAGGACTGGTTCACCGCCGGGATCATCGCTCGCCACCCGGGGATCGTGTTCACCTCGGCTGCGGGCGCGTTCTCCGCGACCGTCGCCGAGCACGCCTTTGCGCTGCTGCTGGCCGGGGTCCGGGCACTGCCCGGGCAACTCGCGGCCACCAGCTGGCGGCAGCAGGAGTTCTTCGGCAAGGTCGGGACGCTGCGCGGGAGCACGGTGACGATCCTCGGCGCGGGCGGCATCGGGCGCGCGCTGATCCCGATGCTCACCTCGGTCGGCGCGTCGGTGATCGCGGTCAACCGCTGGGGCCGGGAGGTCGCCGGCGCCGCCCAGACCCTGCCCGCCGACCGGACCGACGAGGTCTGGGACCGCACCGATCACGTCGTGGTCGCGGCTCCCGCGACGGCCCGGACGCGACACCTGGTCGGCGCCGAGCAACTCGACCGCCTCGGGGCCCACTCGTGGGTGATCAACGTGGCACGGGGCTCCCTCGTCGACACCGACGCCCTGGTGAACGCGTTGCGGGACAAGGCGATCGGCGGTGCCGGGCTCGACGTCACCGACCCCGAGCCACTGCCGGACGGCCATCCGCTGTGGACGCTGCCGAACGCGATCATCACCCCGCACTGCTCGAACCCGCCGTCCGTCCGACCGCCCGCGTTCGCCGACCACGTCGCGACGAACGTGCGACGCTTCGTGGCAGGCGAGGAACTGCAGGCGCGGATCGACCCGGTCGCGGGTTACTGAGACCCTGACTCCTCGTCCGGGGTGACGGCGGGCTTCGCAGGCGACACCCGAATCACGCCGGCGTCCAGGTCGAGTTCGAGGCGCGGCTGATGCGTCTGCCCGTCACTGTCCTGGCTTCCGTCGTTCTCCAGCTTCTTCCCCGGGAACAGCTCACCGATAACTCCCATGCGATCGACCGTACTCGCGGCGCGACCGGTCCGCTCGACCTCAGGGTCGTTCCGCAGGCTCCACTCCCGCCGCCGGGTAGAAGAGCTCGCGGGCGCGCCGGGCCACCTCCTCGGCGGGCACGTCCTCGACCTTCGTGCAGACGGCCCACCGGTGCCCGAACGGATCGAGGAACACCCCGTGCCGGTCCCCGGAGAACGTGTCCGCGACGGCGCTGATGAGGGTGGCGCCCTCGCGAACCGCCCGGTCCACGAACGCGTCGGAGTCCTCGACGTACACCACCACCGAGCTGTGCACCCAGCCCTGCTCGGGCGCCTTGAGTCCGTAGTCGGGCATGTCGTCGGACAGCTGCAGCATCGAGTCGCCGATCCGCAGCTCGGCGTGCATCAGGCCGCCGTCGGGGGCGTCCATCGCGTCCACGACCTCGGCGCCGAGGCCACGGCGATAGAAGTCCAGCGCCGCCTGGCCGTCCTTGACGGCGAGGTAGGGCGTGAGGGTCCGGTATCCGGCGGGAACGGGGTTCACTGTGCTCATGCCCACCAGTGTCGGGCGACGCACCCGATGCGGGATTGAAGATTCGCGACACGGCTAGCCTGGAAGCCATGTCCGCTCCCCCACTCGAGACCGCGGCGGCAGGCGAGGACCACGAGCGTCTGGCCGGCCTGGTGAGCGGCCGCCGCGTCGTCGCGCTGACCGGCGCGGGGATGTCCACCGACTCGGGCATCCCGGACTACCGGGGCCCCGATTCCCCGCCCCGCACCCCGATGACATTCCAGCAGTTCATGGGCGACGCAGCGTTCCGCAGGCACTACTGGGCCCGCAACCACCTCGGCTGGCGGTACATGGACGCGTCCCGACCCAACGCCGGACACCGCGCGCTCGCCCGGCTGGAACGGGCGGGCGTGGTCGACGGCGTGCTCACCCAGAACGTGGACCTGCTGCACACCAAGGCGGGCAGCAGGAACGTCATCGACCTGCACGGCAGTTACGCGCAGGTGCGATGCATGGCGTGCGAGGCCCGGATCTCGCGGTTCACCCTCGCGCAGCGGCTCGATGCCGCGAATCCCGGGTTCGCCGAATCCGTCTCCGCGGCAACGGGAGTCGAGATCGCACCCGATGCCGACGCGGTGATCGAGGAGACCGCACACTTCGTGATGGTGGACTGCGAGCACTGCGGGGGATCCTCAAACCGGACATCGTCTACTTCGGCGAGAGCGTGCCCAAACCACGGGTCGAGGCGGCATTCGCGATGGTCGCCGAGTGCGACCTGCTGCTGGTGCTCGGGTCCTCGCTGACCGTCATGTCCGGGCTGCGCTTCGTCCGCCGTGCCGCAAAGGACGACATCCCGGTCGTCATCGTCAACCGCGGCCCGACCCGGGGCGACGAGTTCGCGGCCCTCAAGCTGGATGCAGGCTGCTCGCAGGTCCTGACCGCCCTGACACCGCATCGGTAGACTCCGGGCATGTCGAAGTTCAGCGACAAGGTGAAATCACTCTTCAGCAGGCGCAAGCCCGTCACCCCGGAGGATGCCGCCGACATCTCCGACTGGGTGAACGAGGGCGGCGCGCTCCACCCCGAAGGACCACCAAAGGTCGTCGGCGACCCGCAGGACAAGCCGAAGGCTCCCTGACCGCTAGAGCGGGACCAGGTCGTCCGCGTGCACCACGGGCCGCTGCAGCTCTGACGGCAGCTCGACCGTGGACCGGCCAAGCATCTCGCCGAGCTCGGTCGAGTCGTAGGCCACCACGCCACGCGCGACCGGCGAACCGTCGGGCCCGAACAGCGACACCACGTCCCCGCCGTAGAACCGGCCGTCGACGCCGGTGATCCCCGCGGGCAGCAGCGACCGCCGCCGGTCCACCACGGCGCGCACCGCACCCGCGTCGAGATGCAGCCCGCCCGGGTGTCGGCGGCATGCCGCACCCAGAACTTGCGCGCGGACATCCGGGTCGGCCTCGCCGCGAAGGCCGTGCCGACGCCCGCGCCCGTGAGCGCAGCGGCGGCATCGGTGGCCGCGGCGAGCAGCACCGGCACCCCGGAGTCGGCCGCGAGCCGGGCCGCGGACAGCTTGGAGGCCATCCCGCCGGTGCCGAGCGCTCCCCCGGACCCGGCGACCACGCCGTCGAGATCCTCGGGGCTGGTCACCTCCGGGATCAGGGTCGCGCCGCCCTTGCGTGGGTCACCGTCATACAGTCCGTCGACGTCGGAGAGCAGGACCAGGGCGTCCGCCCCGACGAGATGCGCGACCATCGCGGCCAGCCGGTCGTTGTCCCCGAACCGCAGCTCGGTGGTGGCGACGGTGTCGTTCTCGTTGACGATCGCGACCGCACCGAGGGCACGGAGCCGGTCGAGGGTGCTCTGCGCGTTGCGGTGCTGGGTACGCCGGGCGATGTCGTCGGCGGTGAGCAGCACCTGGCCGACGGTCCGCCCGTACCGCGCGAACGAGGTGCCCCAGGCATGCGCGAGCGCCAGCTGCCCGACGCTCGCCGCCGCCTGCTTGGTGGCGAGATCCCGTGGCCGCTTGGTCAGCCCGAGCGGTGCGATGCCCGCCCCGACCGCGCCGGAAGACACCACCACGACGTCGGAACCGGCGCGCATCCTGGCCTCGATCGCGTCGGCGAGGGCGTTCAGTGCCCGCAGGTCGATGCCGGACTCCATGCTGGTGAGCGCGGAGGACCCGATCTTCACGACCACGCTGCGCGCGGTCGCGATGGTGGCGCGGGTCTCCGAGAGCGAACGGACCGCGTCGTCCATCACTGTTCTTCGGGATCCAGGCCTTCGAGGCCACGCCGGATCCGGTGCGCGTGCTTGCGCTCGGAGGCACCGATGCGGTCCACCTGGTCGAGTCGCGGGTCGGTGCCGCGACCGGTGCGGGTCAGGTCGATGCCTGCCGGGGTCTGCGGCTCCCACTCGAAGCTGACGTCGCCGATGGTGACGTAGCAGCCGGGCTCGGCGCCGTGCTTGACCAACGCGTCCTCGACACCGAGCCGGGCGAGCCGGTCCGCGAGGTAGCCGACGGCCTCGTCGTTGTCGAAGGCCGTCTGGCGGATCCACCGCTCGGGCCGGACACCGCGGACGATGAAGCCGCCGGGGGTCTCGGGATCGGCGACGACGGTGAAGTCGCTCGCGTTGGAGGCGACGGGACGGATCACCTGACGCTTCGGCTCCGCCTTCGGATGCGCCTCGCGGTACTCCTCGACGAGCTTGGCGAGCGCGAAGGTCAACGGACGCAGCCCTTCCCGGCTCACGGCCGAGATGGTGAACACGGGCCAACCGCGCGCCTCGAACTCCGGGGTGACCATCTCGGCGAGCTCGGCAGCGTCGGGGACATCCGCCTTGTTGAGGACCACGATGCGGGGCCGGTCGGCCAGGTCACCGAGGCTCTCGTCGCCGGAGAGTGCGGGCTTGTAGGCGGCCAGCTCGGCCTCGAGCGCGTCGACGTCGGAGACCGGATCACGGCCGGGCTCCAGGGTCGCGCAGTCCACCACGTGTGCCAGCACAGCGGTGCGTTCGATGTGACGAAGGAAGTCAAGTCCGAGGCCGCGCCCCTGGCTCGCGCCGGGGATCAGGCCCGGGACGTCGGCGACGGTGAACGTGGTGTCGCCGCTCGAGACCACGCCGAGGTTCGGCACCAGCGTGGTGAACGGGTAGTCGGCGATCTTCGGCTTGGCCGCCGAGAGCACCGAGACCAGGGAGGACTTGCCCGCAGAGGGGAAGCCGACCAGTCCGACGTCGGCAACCGACTTGAGCTCGAGGACGAGGTCGCGTTGAACGCCCTCCTCGCCGAGCAGCGCGAAGCCCGGCGCCTTACGGGCCTTCGAGGCCAGCGCGGCGTTACCCAGTCCACCGCGGCCACCGGGGGCGGCATCGAATCGGGTTCCCGTGCCGATCATGTCGGCGAGGACATTGCCGTCCGAGTCGAGGACGACGGTGCCGTCGGGCACCTTGAGGATCAGATCCTGGCCGTTTGCGCCCTCGCGGTTGCTGCCTGCGCCCTGCGTGCCGTTGCTCGCCTTGGCGTTCGGGTGGAAGTGGAAGTCCAGCAGGGTGTGCACGTTCTCGTCGACGACGAGCACCACGTCACCTCCGCGCCCGCCGTTGCCGCCGTCGGGACCGCCGAGCGGCTTGAACTTCTCGCGGTGAACGGAGGCGCAACCATTGCCGCCTTTTCCGGCGCTGACATGCAGCACCACGCGGTCAATGAATCGGGACATGACTGCCGGATCCCTTCCTCAGGGTGAAAAGCAAATAGGGGCGAGCAGGGTATGAGACCCTGGCCCGCCCCTACTGGGAGCTTAGAACTGTCATCAGTCACCGTGACGGTGACACGAGCGACGCAGCAGAATCAGGCCTCTGCGGCGACCGGAACGATGTTGACAGTCTTACGTCCACGCTTGGTGCCGAACTCGACCGCACCAGCGGAGAGAGCGAACAGCGTGTCGTCGCCGCCACGTCCGACGTTCACGCCGGGGTGGAAGTGGGTTCCGCGCTGACGCACCAGGATCTCGCCGGCGCTGACGGACTGGCCGCCGAAGCGCTTCACGCCGAGGCGCTGTGCGTTCGAATCGCGACCGTTACGGGAGCTGGATGCACCCTTCTTATGTGCCATGTCGAACCCTCCTGGGTACTAAAGCTGGTTACTTGATGCCGGTGACCTTGAGCACCGTCAGCTTCTGACGGTGGCCCTGGCGCTTGTGGTACCCGGTCTTGTTCTTGAACTTGTGGATGCGGATCTTCGGGCCCTTGGTGTGCTCGACGACCTCACCGGTGACCGAGACCTTGGCCAGCTTGGCGGCGTCGGTGGTCAGCTCGGAACCGTCGACGACGAGAACCGGGACCAGCGAGACAGCAGTGCCGGGCTCACCCTCGATCTTCTCGACCTTGACGAGGTCGCCGACAGCGACCTTGTACTGCTTTCCGCCGGTCTTGACGATCGCGTACGTTGCCATCGGAGGGCTACCCCTTGCTTCTTCGAACGTGCTCGCACGGCTTGAGCCGCGCGACTGGTCTGGTGTGCTTGCTACCTCGGGCAGGCCCGCCGCCGCCCTCGCGGGCGCAGCTGAGCCATATCGCCGGGTAGCGACCGGTCAAGGTTACGGGATGGAGAACCGCAGGGTCAAACTGACAGTCTCCGACTCCCCCTCGACCGGCCGTCGGTCAGGCGTCGACGTCCGCCGGCGGTCCCGCGGGCCTGGCCGCGGCCCTTCGACGGGGCCGACGGGCAGGCGCCGCGGGTGCGCCGTCCCCTTCGACCGGTTCAGGCGCCGCGGCGGTCTCAGCGGCCTTCGCCGGCTCGACAACCTTGGGTTCGACGACCTTCTTGGCGACGGCCTTCTTCTCGACGACCTTCTTCTCGACGACCTTCGGCTCGGCCGGTTCGGGCGCGGCCTCGATCACGACCACAGCGACGGCCTCAGCCGCCTCTGGGCTCTCGGCCGCGGGGGCCGCGGTGGCACGGGACGCACGCCGGGAACGACGCCTGCCCTTGGCGGGGCCTCAGCGGGCTCCGGCGCGGCCGGGGCCTCCGGTTCCGCGACGACCTCCGCGACCGGCTCCACGGTGACCTCGGCCACCGTCGGCTCCGGCGTGGTGGCCGCGGCCTCGGCGGTCTCCGGCTGATGCTCGGCGGCTTCGTCGTCGTGGTGATGGGCGGCCATCGCGAGCGCCACCGGGTGGGCACGCTTGACCGTCGCGTCGACCTCGACAGCGGGCGCCTGTCCGTTCTTCGGTGCTGCGGTCTCCGCGGCACCGGACTTGTCGCGTCCACGCTTCTTGCGGCCGCCGGGCTCGCCCTTCGGCGCGCCCGAACGTCCGGCGTCCTCGGAGGATCGCACCTCGACCGGCTCCGCGTGCACGATGATGCCGCGGCCGTGGCAGTGCTCACAGTTGGTGGAGAACGCCTCGACCAGTCCGGTGCCCAGCTTCTTGCGGGTCATCTGGACCAGGCCGAGCGAGGTCACCTCGGAGACCTGATGGCGGGTCCGGTCGCGGCCGAGCGCCTCGGTGAGTCGACGCAGGACCAGGTCCCGGTTCGACTCGAGCACCATGTCGATGAAGTCGACGACGATCATGCCGCCGATGTCGCGCAGCCGCATCTGGCGCACGATCTCCTCAGCCGCCTCCAGGTTGTTCCTGGTGACCGTCTCCTCGAGGTTGCCGCCCGCACCGGTGAACTTGCCGGTGTTGACGTCGACGACGGTCATCGCCTCGGTGCGGTCGATCACCAGGGTGCCGCCCGAGGGCAGCCACACCTTGCGGTCGAGCGCCTTGGCGAGCTGCTCGTCGATCCGCTTGGCCTCGAACACGTCGGGGCCGCCGTTGCCCTCGTACTTCTCGACCCGCGGCAGCAGGTCGGGTGCGACGGTCTTGATGTAGTTCTCCACCGTCGACCAGGACTTCTCGCCCTCGATGACGATCTTGGCGAAGTCCTCGTTGAACAGATCGCGGACGACCTTGACCAGCAGGTCCGGCTCCTCGTACAGGGCCTTCGGGTTGCTCCCCTTGCCCTTGTCCGCAGCCGCGGCCTGCTTCTCGATCTCGTCCCACTGGGTCTGCAGACGCTTGACGTCGCGGGCCAGCTCTTCCTCGCTCACGCCCTCCGACGCGGTGCGAATGATGACACCGGCCTCCGGCGGCACGATCTCGCGCAGGATCTCCTTGAGTCGCTTGCGCTCGGTGTCGGGCAACTTCCGGCTGATGCCGGTGGAGCTACCGCCGGGCACGTACACCAGGAATCGCCCGGCCAGGGAGATCTGCGTGGTCAGGCGGGCACCCTTGTGCCCGACCGGATCCTTGCTGACCTGGACCAGGACCTGGTCACCCGGCTTGAGGGCCTGCTCGATCTTGCGGCTGTTGCCGCCGAGTCCCGCAGCCTCCCAGTTGACCTCACCGGCGTAGAGCACGCCGTTGCGGCCACGGCCGATGTCGATGAACGCGGCCTCCATCGAGGGCAGCACGTTCTGAACGCGACCGAGGTAGACGTTGCCGACCATCGACGCGGACGCCGAGCTGGTGACGAAGTGCTCGACGAGGATGCCGTCCTCGAGCACCGCGACCTGCGTCAGGCCCTCCGCATGCGCGCCGGTCTTCTCGCGGACCACCATGACGCGGTCGACGGCCTCGCGGCGCGCCAGGAACTCCGATTCGGTGAGGATCGGCGGGCGGCGGCGACCGGCGTCGCGCCCGTCGCGGCGCCGCTGACGCTTGGCCTCGAGTCGGGTCGAGCCCGAGATGCCCTGGACCTCGTCCTTGACCCTGGCCTTGGTGCGCGGCTCACGCTCGTGCACCACGGTGGTGACGCCGTCTTCCTCGGTACCCGCGTCCGCACCATCGCCACTGCCCTTGCGGCGGCGGCGACGACGACGGCGACGGCTCGATCCGTCCCCGGCCTCGCCTGCCTCCTCCGATTCCTCGGACTCGGCCGCTTCGGCCTCGGCCGCCGACTCGGTGGGCTCGGCCTGCTCAGCACTCTCGGCGGCGGGCTCGGTCGCGCCTTCGGACTCGTTCTGCTCGTCCTCGGACGCCTGCTCGCCCCGGCCGCGACCGCGACCACGACGACCGCGACGCCTGCGACGGCTCTGCGACTCGCCGCCGTCCTCGTCGGACTCGACCTCGGCCGCGGCGGACTCCTCGGTCACCGAGGCGTCAGCATCCCCGACCGCACGCTCCTCGTGGCGCTCTTCGTGACGCTCCTCGTGCTCGACGACGGTGGTCACCTCGATGGGCGCGTCCTCGCTCGGCGCCGCTGCCACGCGGCGGGCGCGGCGACGCCGCGGTGCGGCCTCCGCGGCGGCCGCGTCGGGCTGCAGGAACAGCGGTGCCTGGAACACAGGGGTCACGTCGGGAACGACGTGCACCTCGGGCTCGGCAATGTTGGTGAACAGCCCCGCGGTCTCCACGCCGGGCGCGGACGCGGCTTCCGGCCTCGCCGCCTCGGACACGGGGGCCGATTCGGCCGCTGCGACCTCCGGCTGTGCCTCCGCCGACGACGGGTTGAACGCCGCGTGCACCCGCTCGGCGAGCGCGCGGTCCACGCTGGACTGCGCACTGCGCACCTCGGCGCCGAACTCGGCGACCTGGGCGAGCACCTGCTTGCTGGTCAGTCCCAGCAGCTTGGCGAGCGCATGCACCCGGATCTTCTCCGGGAAGGTCGGCACCGCATTCGCTGCGGCTGAAGTCTGTGAATTTTCGGGCGGCGCTTGATCGGCCACGTAGTCTCCTCGGACCCCGGGCGCGTCCACCCAGAGTCGTACTGGGTGTGAAGCGGCCACGCGAGGGCGCTCATTGTGTACTCATACCGGTGGGCATGAGATTGTCTGGTCTCGCCCCGCACGTCTCGCAGTGACCCGTTAAATCACTGCCAGCTCGCACGGCGCCTGGCTGGATGGCCGTACTCCCTGGTCCGTGCGCCTGATCATCCAGCGTGCCTGGGACCGCGAGGGATTTCCTGCGCGCCGTGGCAGCGATGATCGGGCATCGAACCGTGGTGTCATCCGATCGGGCCCGTATGGAACACATCGCGGGTCGACCGCCATCAGTATCCCACACCGGCGGGCCCGACCACGCCAACGGCGCACCGGCGCCGATCCAGCGCGGCGTGTTCGGACCTCTTACGGGTGGTCGGGGTGCTTCGGACTAGCCGCGGGCGAGCTCCGGGAACCAGAGTGAAATCTCCCGCTCGGCCGACTCGACGGAGTCGGACCCGTGCACCAGGTTCTGCTGGCCGTCCAGTGCCAGGTCGGCGCGGATGGAACCGGGGACAGCCTTCTCGACCGGGTCGGTGCCGCCCGCGAGCTGTCGGAACGCCGCGATCGCGCGCGGGCCCTCGAGCACCGCGGCGACGAGGGGTCCGGACGTGATGAACTCGATCAGCCCCGGGTAGAAGGGCCTGCCCAGGTGCTCGGCGTAATGCTGGCCCGCCAGCGCCTCGTCCGCGGTCTTCATCTCGAGGGCCGTGATGGACAGCCCCTTCCGCTCGACACGGGAAAGGATTTCTCCTACGAATCGGCGGGCGACGCCATCGGGCTTGATCAGTACCAGGGTGCGCTCAGTCACGGCGGACAGCTTAAGGGGTCAGTCCCGCTGGCCAGGAAGCAGACCCTGTTCGATCCGGTCGGTGAGGTCCCGCTTGAGATACAGCAGGTAGGCCCACACCGCCCCGAACAGCAGTCCCACCGCTCCGATGGCGGGGTGCACCGCGAAGCCGGCGATCAATGCCGCCTGCAGCGCGAAGTTGTATCCCATCGCCCACGGCTTGCCCTGGACACCGCCGCCGAGAATCATCAGCAGCGCGAGTCCGACCAGGTAGACGCCGGACAGCCAGGTGATGCCGCCACCAACGGTCGCCACCACCGGCAGCGCCAGCAGCACCACGATCGCCTCCAGGATCAGGGTGCCCGCGCAGACGCCGCGGAAGCCCTTCCACGGGTCGTTCACCGGCGGACGGAAGCGAGGAGCGCCACCCTCCGGTTCGCCTTCGGGTGTGCTCGATCCCTCGGGAGTACTCACGCCGGGTCCTTTCCGAACAGGGTGCGGGCCACGCCCGCGGTGACCACCGATCCGGTGACCACGACGCCCGCCCCCGATACTGCCTCACCGGGCTCGGCGACCTCCTCGGCCAGCCCGATGGCGGTCTCGAGTGCGTCCGGGAGTGTCTCCGCCACCACCACGCGTTCGTCGCCGAACCGGGCCACCGCCAGGTTGGCGAGTTCCTCGACATCCATGCCGCGCGGAGATCCGTTGTGCGTCACGACGATCTCGTCGAACACCGGCTCCAGCGCGGTCAGGATCCCGGCCACGTCCTTGTCCGCCATCACCGCGACGACGCCGACCAGCTTGCGGAAGTCGAACTCCGCGACGAGCGCGGCGGCCAGCGCCTTGGCCCCGTGCGGGTTGTGCGCGGCGTCGAGGAAGACGGTGGGCGCGCTGCGCACCCGCTCGAGACGCCCCGGGTTGGTCATCGAGGCGAAGCCCTCCCGGATCGCGTCGACGTCGAGCTGACGGTCCGCCCCGCCCCGAAGAACGCCTCAACCGCGGCGAGCGCGAGCGAGGCGTTGCGGGCCTGATGTTCGCCGTGCAGGGGCAGGAAGATGTCGCTGTAGACCCCGGACAGGCCTTGCAGTTCCAGTTGCTGTCCGCCGATCGCGATCCGGCGGGCCAGGACCTTGAACTCGGACCCCTCGCGGGCCACCGCGGCGTCGGCCTCGACGGCACGGCGCAGCAGGACCTCGGTCACCTCCGGAGTCTGCTCGGCGAGGATCGCGACGGTGTCGCGCGGCACCAGCGACTCGGGCGCCTTCTTGATGATCCCGGCCTTCTCGGCGGCGATCCCGGCGATGTCACTGCCGAGGAACTCGACGTGATCAAGCCCGATGGGGGTGATCACCGCCACCTGACCGTCGATGACATTCGTTGCGTCCCAACGGCCGCCGAGCCCGGTCTCCACGACCGCGACATCCACCGGCGCCTCGGCGAAGGCCGCGAACGCCATCGCGGTGAGCACCTCGAACTTGCTCATCGCGGGGCCACCCGCTGCCTGCGACTGGGTGTCGATCATCTCGACGTACGGCAGCAGCTCACGGTAAGTGTCCACGTAGAGACGAGGCGAGATGGGCTTGCCGTCGATGCTGATCCGCTCGGTCGCCAGCTGCAGATGCGGGCTGGTGGTACGCCCGACCCGACGGTGCAGGCGCGTCATCAGCGCGTCGATCATCCGGGTGACCGAGGTCTTCCCGTTGGTGCCCGCGACATGGATGGCCGGATAGCTGTGCTGCGGCGAGCCGAGCAGGTCCATCAGGGCCGCGATGCGGGCGGTGGAGGGCTCGATCTTGGTCTCGGGCCAGCGCTGGTCGAGTTCGGCCTCGACGAGCGCCAGCTCGGCCAGATCGACGGGCGAGGGCTGCGATCCCCCGTCCCACTTCTCGGGTGTCTCGGCGTTCACGCCTGACCCTTCAGATCCATTGCCGCGAGCCGGGCGGTGATCCGCTCGACCTCCTCCGCGGCCAGAGTCTGCCTGGCACGGATCTTGTCGACCACGTTGTCCGGCGCCTTGCCGAGGAACGCCTCGTTGGACAGCTTGGCCGCGGTGCCCGCGAGCTCCTTCTCGGCCGCCGCCAGGTCCTTCTCGAGGCGCTTGCGCTCGGCGACCAGGTCCACGGTGCCCGAGGTGTCCAGCTCGACGGTGACGGTGCCGCGGCTGAGCCGCACCTCCAGCGAGGCCGTCGCACTGAAGTCGTCGGCCGGATCCGTCAGCTTGACCAGGGAGGCGACCGCGGCCTGCTTGCCGTCCAGGTCGGCCTCGGCGATGCCACTGAGCCTCGCCGCCACCTTCTGGCCGGGGTTCAGACCCTGATCGCTGCGGAACCTGCGGATCTCGGTGACGAGCCGCTGGACGTCCGCGATGCGCTGCGCGGCAACGGCATCGGCGGTCGCACCGGTCGTGGTCGGCCACTCGGAGATCACCACCGACTCCCCGCCGGTCAGCACCTTCCAGAGGGTCTCGGTGACGAACGGCATCACCGGGTGCAGCATGCGCAGCAGCGCATCGAGAACATTGCCGAGCACGGCCTTGGTGCCCTCGGCCTCGGGGCCGGCGAACTGCACCTTGGCGAGCTCGAGGTACCAGTCACACACCTCGTCCCAGGCGAAGTGGTAGAGCGCGTCGCAGGCCTTGCCGAAGTCGTAACGGTCGAACGCGGCGTCGACCTCGGCCTGGACCTGCTCGAGCCGGTCCAGGATCCAGCGGTCGGCGTCGCTGAGCTCGGCGGGCAACGGTGCGGGCGCAGCGCCGTTCATCAGGGCGAACTTGGTGGCGTTGAACAGCTTCGTGGCGAAGCTGCGGGAGGCCTTCGCGTGATCCTCGCCGACGGAGAGGTCGCTGCCGGGGTTCGCGCCGCGGGCCAGCGTGAAGCGCAGCGCGTCGGCGCCGAACTCGCGCACCCAGTCCAGCGGGTCGATTCCGTTGCCCTTCGACTTCGACATCTTCTTGCCGAACTCGTCGCGGACCAGGCCGTGCAGGAACACATCCTTGAACGGCACCTGCGGACCGGACTTGCCATCGCCCGCGGTGATCGCGTCGTCCTCGGAGACGAAGGTGCCGAACATCATCATCCGGGCCACCCAGAAGAACAGGATGTCGTAGCCGGTGACGAGAACGCTTGTGGGGTAGAACTTCTCGAGCTCTGGAGTCTGCTCCGGCCAGCCCATCGTGGAGAACGGCCAGAGTCCGGACGAGAACCAGGTGTCGAGGACATCGGGGTCCTGCTCCCAGCCCTCGGGCGCGGTCTCGTCGGGTCCGACGCAGCGGACCTCCCCTCCGGGCCGTACCAGATCGGGATGCGGTGGCCCCACCACAGCTGGCGCGAGATGCACCAGTCGTGCATGTTGTCGACCCAGCCGAACCAGCGCGGCTCCAGGCTGGCTGGGTGGATCGTGGTGTCGCCGTTGCGGACGGCGTCGCCCGCGGCCTTGGCGAGCTCCTCGACCTTGACC
This sequence comes from Rhodococcus sp. MTM3W5.2, assembly GCF_001984015.1. NCBI lineage: Bacteria > Bacillati > Actinomycetota > Actinomycetes > Mycobacteriales > Nocardiaceae > Rhodococcus > Rhodococcus sp. MTM3W5.2. Next base: position 3,569,142 of record NZ_CP019572.1, read on the forward strand.
CACCACTGCAGCGAGAGCCGCGGCTCGATGGACTCGCCGCTGCGCTCGGAGTGGCCGACGCTGTGCAGGTAGGGACGCTTCTCGGCGACCACACGACCCTGCTCGGCGAGCGCCTCGCGCACCTTCACGCGGGCCTCGAACCGGTCCATGCCGTCGAACTGCGTTCCGGTGTCGGCGATCTTGCCGGTCTTGTCCATGATCGTGGGCATCGGCAGGTTGTGCCGCAGGCCCATCTCGAAGTCGTTGGGGTCGTGCGCGGGGGTGATCTTCACCGCGCCGGTGCCGAACTCCGGGTCCACGTAGTCGTCGGCGATGATCGGGATCTGCCGCCCGGTGATGGGGTGCTCGAGGGTGGTGCCGAGCAGGTGCTGGTAGCGCTCGTCGTCGGGGTGCACGGCGACCGCGGTGTCGCCGAGCATCGTCTCCACACGGGTGGTGGCCACGATCACGTGTGGCTCGTCGTCGTTCAGTGAGCCATAGCGCAGCGACACCAGTTCGCCCTCGACGTCCTCGAACTTGACCTCGATGTCGGAGATGGCGGTCTGCAGCACCGGCGACCAGTTGACCAGGCGCTCGGCCCGGTAGATCAGACCCGAGTCGTACATCCGCTTGAAGATGGTCTGGACGGCGCGCGAGAGGCCCTCGTCCATGGTGAACCGGTCGCGGCTCCAGTCGACGCCGTCGCCGAGTCGGCGCATCTGGCCACCGATGGTGCCGCCCGACTCGCGCTTCCAGTCCCAGACCTTGTCGATGAACAGCTCGCGACCGAAGTCTTCCTTCGTCTTGCCGTCCGCCGCGAGCTGCTTCTCCACCACGTTCTGGGTGGCGATGCCCGCGTGGTCCATGCCGGGCAGCCAGAGGACCTCGTAGCCCTGCATGCGCTTGCGGCGCGAGAGCACGTCCATCAGGGTGTGGTCGAGGGCGTGGCCCATGTGCAGGCTGCCGGTCACGTTCGGCGGCGGCAGCACGATCGAGTAGCCGGGCTTGTCGCTGGTCGGGTCCGCCGTGAAGTAGCCGGCGTCCACCCAACCCTCGTACAATTCCTGCTCTACCGCGCTGGGGTCCCAGCTCTTCGGGAGGGCGTCGGCGGGGTTCATGGGGTCCTGCGGCACGGCACTGGTCACCCGGTGATTCTAGAGAACCCGCGGGCTCCCCCGACACCGCCATCCGGTCAGCGAGGCGCCCGCCACATCGCCCACAGCGTCGGGCCACCGTTCGGGATGACGATCTCGCCCGTCACCTCGAAGCCGAATCGCTCGTAATAAGGGACGTTCGACTCCTTACTCGACTCCAGATAGGCGGGCGCGTGCTCGGCGTCGCACCGGGCCAACCGGGAGTTCATCAGCGCTGTGCCGTGGCCCGCTCCGCGGGCTGAGGGATCGGTGCCGATGGTGCTGAGGTACCAGTGTGGCTCCTCCGGGTGCGCCTTCTCGACCGTCCCGGCGAACTCCGCGCCCGCCAGGATCCGGCTGCCGAAGGCGTGGATCAGTCCGGGCAGCGAGCGCAGCTGGCTCAGCGCCGACTGCCGCCAGCGTCCCGGCGGGTCCCACAGGGTCGCCCCGGCCACCGACCCGTCAGGTGCGAGCGCCACCTCGACGCCGCCGAGCGGGAAGTGATGGTGCCGGATGAGGGTTCCGAACAGCCGCGGCAACCCGGTCCGGCGCGAGCCGACGTCCGGCCACAGCCATTCCGTGACCGGGTCGTCATCGAAGGCCGCGGCCAGCACTCGTCCGGCGGCAGGGACGTCGGAGGGGTCGGCAGGTCGAACCGTGACGGCGTCCATGGGCGTGACGCTACCGCCCCCGATAGTTTGTAGCCATGACGATGGCATGGGTGTTCCTCTCGGTGGCCATCTGCGCGGAGGTACTCGCGACGAGCCTGCTGACCCGAACGGAGGGCTTCCGACGACCCGGCCCGACCGCGGTGGTCCTCGGGCTCTACTGCGCGGCGCTGTACTGCCTGTCGCAGACCCTTCGCACCCTCGATGTTGGTGTGGCGTACGCGGTCTGGGCGGGCGTCGGCACCGCCGCGATCGCCGCCATCGGGATGCTGGTCCTACGCGAACCCCGATCCGCCGGCCGAATCCTCGGCATCACCCTGGTGGTTGCGGGCGTGGTCGCGCTCAACCTCGGCGGTGTCGGATGAGCGACCGCGTACGGGCGTGGGCCTTCCTCGCCGCCGCGATCACCTGCGAGATCCTGGCCACGGTGTTCCTCGGCAGCACCGAGCAGTTCAGTCGACCGCTGCCAACGATCGCCGTTCTGCTCGGCTACGCCACCTCGTTCGCCTGCCTGGCCCAGGCGCTGAGATCGCTGCCGGTGAGCCTGGCGTACGCGCTCTGGTCCGGGATCGGGACCGCGACGGTCGCGGTGATCGGCATCGCCTTTCTCGGCGAACAGGCCTCCGCGGCCAAGTTCCTCGGGCTCGCCCTGATCATCGCGGGCGTGGTGATCCTGAACCTGCGGCAGCCGGCGCCCGAGTAGCGCACCCCACGGGGATCCGGCTCAACCGACCGGGACGTTGGCTGCCGCCTCGGAAAGCCGCGGGACGAGCTGGTCGAGCAGCCACGGAATGCTCAACACGTTCGGCGAGCTGGAGGCGAACACCAGCGGAGGATCGGTCAGCGGCACATAGGAGTTGCCGCCGACGGCACCCAGCCCCGCGAACAGCGGGTTGCTCTCGATACCGCTGCGCAGTTCCGGCGACAGGTACCAGGCGACCAGCACATCCGGATCGTGATTCGGCAGCAGCTCGAGGCTCACCGGTGCCGAGAACTTGGTCTGGTCGCTGCCCTCGCGCAACTGCCTCGCGAGCGGATCCGCGTCGAATCCCAGTGACTCCAGCAGTGTGAGCCGCGGATCGGTGTCGAAGTAGAAGTTGTAGGACCCGGCCTCCGTCGCGCTGCCGAAGGCGGCCGTCTTGCCCGCGAACTCGGGATGCTGCGCCTTCACCTCGGTGAGCAGTTCCCGGCTCTGCGTCACCAGATCCTGTGCCCGCTCGGACCGGCCGAGCGCCTTGCCGACCGTGGTGATCTGGTCCTCCCAGCTGGTCGCCCACCGCCGGCCCGGATAGGCCACCGTCGGCGCGATCGCGGCGAGGGTGTCGAACTGCTCCTGGTTCAGTCCCGAGTGCACCGCGAGGATCACGTCCGGTCGGAGCGAGGCGATCTGCTCAAAGGGGATCTCCTTACTGGAGGCCGTGAGCATCGTGGGCTGCGCCGCGGGGTCGAGCTCCCGCAAGCGACTACGCGACCAGGGCAGGATCCCGTCGTCCGTGCCGGTGTCGGACTTCATGTTCTGCACCGCGACGGGGACCACCCCGAGCGCCAGAGCAGCGTCGTCACTCCCCCAACCCAGCGTCACCACGCGCTGTGGCACCGCCGGGATGTCCGCTGCCCCCAGCGCCGACGGAATCGACACCGGGAAGGCGGATGCGTCGGCTTGGTCCTGGGGCGAGGATGTCGAACCAGCCCCCTCGGATGCCGACTCGCCGCACGCCGCGGCCATCAGCGTCGTGACCGCCATCGCCGCGAATCCGGCTCTACGCCAGAACTTTCCCGTCGATCCCATGGTCTCCCTCACCTCGTCATTCGGATGAATCCGGGCAAACAGGACCCGGCCCATGGCGAAGGTTAGCCTAACCAATTAAGGAATTGGTGGCCTACCTCCGGACGGGGAGAGTGAGGGCATGCTGCCCGATCGTGTTGTAGACGTGCATGATCGCGCCGGCGAGCATTTCGTGGCGCCAGAGGCCCGCGGTCTTGAGTTGATGGTGCAGCGCGCACAGGCATTGGAGGTTGGCGAGGACGGTCCAGCCGCCGAGGATCGGCTCACTCCTGTTGAACGCGACGACATGATCAATCTGGCAGTCCGCGGCAGCGATCAGGCAGTCCGGGTGTCGGCAGGTGCCATCACGCAGCCGAACTGCGGCGGCGAGTAGGTCGCTCGGCCGGTAGGTCATGGCCCCCGGTGGTGGCCTGGTGAATCCGCCGCGGCCGTCCGGGAACGCGGCAACGAGATCCGCAGGGTCGTTCAGGATCGTGCGGAACAGGCCGTCGATGGCATCGACTGGTGAGGTCACACCGGGATACGGGAGCTTGCGGACCGGAAGCACGGTCGAGCCCGCCGGCAGGATCCGACTCCTGACCACGAGCAGGCCCGATCTGGGTAGCGGCGCGCGCCGCTCGTCGGCCTCGGATGCGGGGCACGGATCTGGCGCCTCGGATGGATCTGGCGGGTCGGGTTCGCGCGCTTCGGGTTCCGTCCCGATGCCGGTCTCATCAGCGGGATCAGCGTCGTCGCCCGCTTCGACACCTGAGTCGTCTACACCGTCGGCACTGTCGCGGTCGACGCCGCGATCGCGCTGCATGCGGTCGAGCGCCTGCGCGGCGCAGTCGATGATCGCCTGCCAGGTCGCGTCCTCGGCGATGGCGCGGGCCTGGCCGGCATCCAGATAGCCGTAGCCCTCCAGATAGGCCGGGTTGTCGGCCAACCCGAGCAGCGTCTCCAGCCCGCACGAGATCCTCAGATTCACCTGTGCGGCGGCGGGTTCACAGTTGCCGGTGGCCGCGCAGTTCCGGTCGGCGCACTCGCAGGTCAGGGCCCGCCCTCCGTGCATCAGGACCATGAACGCGTCGGCGCACCGGACGTCGAGGGGGCGCGGATCGGCCCGGCACACCGTCTTGGCAACCGTCACGATCAGCCCCGTGACCGCCGTCAGCTGAGTCGCCGTCAACGTCACCGACAGCACACCCATCCCGTGAGGGAGGCGGCGGGAGCGAACCTTGCGCTTGGCCTCGGCCTCATCGCGAGCGCGTTGCGCCCAGGCGGCGTCGTCCTCGATCAGCAACCGGTCGATCTCGATTCCGAGCGGGGTAGGTGCCAGTCGTCCCGCGGCCGACAGGATGTCCGCGTCCAGGCGTAACACCGCAGCCGCGGTGGCCTTGCGGGTGTGCTCATCGATCACCCGAATCTTCGCCAGCGACACGTCACCAGCAGCGAAGGCGCCCCGAATCTCGGGCATCCGCTCGAGGGTGAACCCGAGCCGCATCAGCGACGACACCGACCTGAAGGTGCTCGACAATGCCAACGCGACCTCCGCGATCGCAGACCGCTCCGCTTGCTCGGTATCGAACCCGGCACCGGGAGCACGATGGTCGAAGGTGCCACGAGAGTCGGCGTAGTCCATGATCTGCGCGATCAGCCGCGCTGCCGCCGCACTCTCGACACGGGCAGTCTCGGAGATCGCCTCGAGCAGGGACCGTTCACGATCGGTCACCGAGGCCGTCATGCCCATCACCCCCTCGAGCGATTCGCTCATATGTTCGAGCATACTCGGGATCGGCCCGCGCACAATGGGTTTGCGGAACCCAAGGACCGCGGCCTCCCGAAACCGGGCATCGCGCGGTCATGCGAGAGTGGAGCCATGGGCTCGACCACCGACAAGGAGAGACTGCTCGCGATCGTGCTCGCGAATCCCGTGGCCCGCAAGATCGTCGATCGTGCGGGCGATCTCGGCGTGAGCGACTGGTATCTCACAGCCGGCGGGGTTTTTCAGACGGTGTGGAACCACCTCGACGGCCGTGATCTCCTGGCCGGCATCAAGGACTACGACCTCTTCTATTTCGAGGGTGCGGACCTCAGCTACGCCGCCGAGGACAGGAAGATCAGGCAGGCGGAGGCCCTGTTCTGCGACGTCGAGGCAGCGGTCGAACTGCGCAACGAGGCGCGGGTACACCTGTGGTACGAGGATCGATTCGGTGTCCCGGGCGTCCCCTTCATCAGCTGCGCGGACGCGATCGACCACTTTGCAGCGACCACCTGCTGCGTGGGGATCACGCGCTCCCCTGCCGGTGAGCTCCAGGTCTACGCGCCCCACGGTCTCGACGATCTCTTCAACATGGTGCTGCGACCCAACCCGATGCTGGCCCCGCAGGAGGTCTACGAGGCGAAGGCCGCCCGGTGGCAGCGGGAATGGCCCGGGCTGACCGTCGTTCCCTGGCCGGACGCACCGAGAGAGCCGGTGCCGCCCGGCTGACCCGACCCCGCATCCCCGCCTGCGCGGAGCCGATCGGGACTAGCCTTCCCCCATGCGCGCAGTCGTGATTACCAAGCACGGGGACGCCGACGTCCTCCAAGTCCAGGAACGTCCCTCGCCGTCGCTCCGGCCGGGCGCGGTCCGCATCGACGTCAGGGCATCGGGCGTCAACTTCGCCGACGTGATGGCCCGGCTCGGCCTGTACGCCGACGCCCCGCCGCTGCCGAGCGTCGTCGGCTACGAGGTCGCGGGCACGATCGGCGAGGTCGCGCCGGACGTCGTCGGCCTCGCCGTCGGCGACCGGGTGGTCGCGGGCACGAGGTTCGGCGGCTACGCCGAACAGGTGTGCGCCGATGCTCGAGACGTGATACCGCTGCCGGATTCCTTGAGCTTCGAGCAGGGCGCCGCCATTCCCGTCAACTACGCGACCGCGTGGGCCGGCCTGGTCGGATACGCGAATCTCCTTACAGGCGAGCGGGTTCTGATCCAGGCTGCGGCGGGTGGCGTCGGGATAGCGGCGACGCAGATCGCCAAGCACTGCGGCGCCGAGGTCTACGGAACCGCATCGCCGGGCAAGCACGACGCCATCCGCGGCTTCGGCGTCGATGTGGCACTGGACTACCGGAAACGCGGGTGGGACAGCGGGCTTCCGCCGATGGACGTGATCATGGATGCGATCGGCGGGGAGTCACTGCGGCGGAGCTACGGCCAATTGCGTCCAGGCGGCAGACTCGTCGCCTTCGGGGCCAGCTCGGTGGTCGCGGGCGACAAGCGAAACCTGTTGCGGGCGGCGCCGCAGGCCCTGCGGATGATGCGGGGCTTCAACCTCATCGACCAGATGAGCGAGTCCAAGACGGTGATCGGCCTCAACATGCTGCGGCTGTGGGACGACCGCGGCACGCTGGAGCCGTGGATCACGCCGCTGCGCGAGCTGATCGAGAACGGCGTCGTGGCACCCGTGGTGTCCGACGCCGTCCCGTTCGCCGACGCGCCAGAGGCCCATCGAATCCTGACCGAGCGTCGTAACGTCGGAAAGGTCGTCCTGGTCCCCTAGCGCGTCGTGCGAGCTCTCGCCAGGATTACTTGGTGAGCAGCGGCGCGATCCGCGGCGGGATGTTCTCCAGCGCGTACGGCAGCGACAGGACGGTGCTCCAGGTCATCGCCTCGGCGGCCTCGTCCTCGAGGATGATCGTGCGGCCGTCCTTGACGACGTTCAGCTCCTGATAGACCGGCGTCTTGTCGAGCTCGGCCCGCAGCTTGTCGCCAAAGCCGCCACCCGCGTACCAGACCAGCAGGTCGGCGTCGGCGAGCGAGAGCTGCTCCGTACTGATCGGGGCGAAGTTGGTGGTCGTGATCTGCTGCGTGACAGGCGGATTGACGAAGCCGAGTTCGGTGAAGAAGCGGACCTTCGGATCCTCGGGGCCGTAGACGCCGAACTGACCCGGGCCCTTGAGCGCGCCCACGATCACCGTCTTGCCCGCGAACGCCGGGTTGGCGGCCGCGACATCGGTGAACTGCTTCTCGACGGAGGTCACCAGCTCCTTCGCCTTGTCCTGCTTGCCGAGCGCCTCGCCGATGATCCGGGTCTGGTCCTGCCACGGCACGCCGTAGTCGGCGAACTCCTTTGGCTGCGCGACGGTCGGTGCGAGCGCGCTGAGCTTGTTGTACTGGTCCTTGGTCAGACCCGAGTAGGTGCCGATGATCAGGTCAGGATTGGTGGCGGCCACCTTCTCGACATCGATCCCGGTGTTCGCGCTGCCGATGATCGCGGGCGTCGCGCCTGCGAGCAGGTCCTGTGCCCATGGCCACACGGCATTCGGGTAGTTGCCGTACCAGTCGAAGACGCCGACGGGGGTGGAGCCGAGCGCCAGGATCGCGTCCTGGTCGTTGTATCCCACGCTGACCACGCGCTGCGGGTCGAGCGGAACCTGGGTCTCGCCGTACTTGTTGCCGATGGTCGCGCCGGTACCGGCGGAGGCCGAACCTCCGTCACCGTCGCTGCTGCAGGCAGCGGCGAACGCGAGCAGCGCGCCCGACGTTCCGATCAGAAATCCCCGCCGCGTCAATTTACCGACGTCTGCCATCGACTCTCCTCCATCGTCACCAAAGCTAGGTAAGGCTAGCCGAAATAGTAGGCAGAGTGGGTCACCTCGCTTTCGGCGGGCCCGTCACGGGGCCACTATGTAGGCATGACTCGCAAGGGACCCGAACGCGACATCGACGAATCGGAGCTGGTCGTCACGCACAGCAAGGACCATGCGGCCGGCGTGCCCGCGGTCCTGGTGTCCCTGCAACGCGGCCTCGAGCAGATGGGCGCCGTCCGCACCGCCCGCACCCTGGCCAGGCTCAATCAGCGACACGGGTTCGACTGCCCCGGCTGCGCCTGGCCCGAGACGCCGGGGCACCGCAAGCCCGCGGAGTTCTGCGAGAACGGCGCCAAGGCCGTGGCCGAGGAGGCGACGCTGCGCCGCGTCGGTCCCGAGTTCTTCGCCGAGCACTCGGTGGCGGAGCTGGCCGAGAAGACCGACTACTGGCTCGGACAGCAGGGGCGCCTCGCGCACCCGATGGTGCTCCGCGAGGGCGCGACCCACTACGCGCCGATCGAATGGGACGAGGCCTACCGACTGATCGCCGACCACCTGCGCACGCTGCCCGGTCCCGACGGGGCCGTGTTCTACACGTCCGGCCGCACCAGCAACGAGGCCGCGTTCCTCTACCAGCTGATGATCCGCAGCTTCGGCACCAACAACCTGCCCGACTGCTCCAACATGTGCCACGAATCGTCCGGCAGCGCGCTCACCGAATCGATCGGTATCGGCAAGGGTTCGGTGACGGTGCCGGACCTCGAGTACGCCGACCTCATCCTCATCGCCGGCCAGAACCCCGGCACCAACCATCCCCGGATGCTCTCCACGCTGGAGAAGGCAAAGGGGAACGGCGCCAAGATCATCGCGGTCAACCCGCTGCCCGAGGCCGGGCTGCGCCGGTTCAAGGACCCGCAGAAGGTGGGCGGCGTGATCGGGCGCGGCGTCGACATCGCCGACGAGTTCCTGCAGATCCGCCTCGGCGGCGACATGGCCCTGTTCCAGGGGCTCGGGCGACTGCTGCTCGAGGCCGACGACGCGGACCCCGGCTCGGTGGTGGACCGTGCCTTCGTCGAGCAGCACTGCGCGGGTTTCGCCGAGTACGAGAAGAACGTCCGCGCAGTCGATCTCGACGTCGTCCTCGAGGCCACCGGACTCACGATGACGCAGTTGCGCGAGACCGCCGACGCGATGGCCCGTTCCGAACGGACGATCGCGTGCTGGGCGATGGGCCTGACCCAACAGACGCACGGGGTCGCGACCATCCAGGAGATCACCAACCTGCTGCTGATGCGCGGCATGATGGGCAAGCCCGGCGCGGGCGTCTGCCCGGTGCGTGGGCACTCCAACGTCCAGGGCGACCGCACGATGGGCATCTGGGAGAAGATGCCGGACTCGTTCCTCGATGCGCTGGACCGCGAGTTCTCGATCGTCAGCCCCCGAAAGCACGGCTGGGACACCGTCGCCGCCATCCGCGGCATGCGCGACGGCAAGGGCTCCGTTTTCATGGCGATGGGCGGAAACTTCATCCGGGCCACCCCGGACACCGAGGCCACCGAGGCCGCGCTGCGTTCGTGCGCGCTGACCGTCCAGGTCTCGACCAAGCTCAACCGCTCGCACGTGGTGACCGGGCGCACCGCAGTCATCCTGCCGACGCTCGGCCGCACCGACAAGGACATCCAGTCCGGCGGGAAACAGATGGTGTCCGTGGAGGATTCGATGTCCATGGTGCACTTGTCGCGGGGCAGCCTGACCCCGATCAGCGATCAGCTGCGCAGCGAGGTCGCGATCGTCTGCGAACTCTCCGAGCACCTGCTCGGCGCCGATCACTCGGTGCCGTGGGCGCAGTTCAAGGGTGACTACGACCGCATCCGTGACTCGATCTCGCGGGTGGTGCCCGGCTGCGAGAACTACAACGAGCGGGTCCGGCGGCCCGACGGGTTCCAGTTGCCGCACCCACCGCGCGACCGGCGCGAGTTCCCCACCAGCACCGGCAAGGCCAACTTCACCGCGAGTCCGCTGCAGTGGTTGCCCACTCCCCCGGGCCGGTTGATCCTGCAGACCCTGCGCAGTCACGACCAGTACAACACCACCATCTACGGGCTCGACGACCGCTATCGGGGCGTGAAGGGCGGCCGCCGGGTGATCTTCGTGTCCTCGGCCGACCTCGCGGAACTCGGCATCGCCGACGGCGCCGCTGTGGACATCGTCTCCGAGTGGACCGGCCCCGACGGCGTGCTGCAGGAGCGCCGGGTGCGCGACTTCCGGGCCGTCCAGTACAGCACCCCCAAGGGCAACGCCGCGGCCTACTACCCGGAGACCAACCCCCTCATTCCGCTCGATCACGTTGCCGCGAAGTCGAATACGCCGGTGTCCAAGGCGGTGCTGGTGCGGCTCGAACCGGCGGGGGCGCACTGATGGGTCGGGTCACCGCGCGCCGCCCGGTGCTACGGATCACCGGGGCGAGCGGGGATGCCACCGGCGGCGCCACGGTGCGCAGACCGGACAGCCTGGCGGTCGAGGAACCGCTGGAGATCCGGATCGGCGGCCGATCGCTCTCGGTGACCATGCGCACCCCAGGGGACGACATCGACCTGGTGCACGGGTTCCTGCTGGGCGAGGGCATCATCGGATCGGCGTCCGACGTCTCGGTCATCCGGTACTGCGACGGTGTCGATGCCGACGGCGCCAACACCTACAACGTGCTCGACGTGGCGCTCGCTCCCGGGGTCCCGCCGCCGACCGGCGCCGATCGCCAGTTCCTGACCACCTCGGCATGCGGCGTCTGCGGCAAGGCCTCGCTCGAGGACGTCCGGGTGCGCTCACGCTACGACCTCACCGGTCCCGACCCCGTGGTGACGCCATCGACCCTGGCCTCCATGCCGGTGACCCTGCGCGCGCGGCAACGGGTCTTCGACTCGACCGGCGGCCTGCATGCCGCCGGACTATTCACCGCCGACGGCGCCCTGCTCGCGATTCGCGAGGACGTGGGCAGACACAACGCCGTCGACAAGGTGCTCGGCTGGGCGTTGACCGCCGACCTCGTGCCGCTGCGCGAGGCGATCCTCGTGGTCAGCGGGCGTGCCTCCTTCGAACTCGTGCAGAAGGCCGTGGTCGCGGGCGTCCCGGTGCTGGCCGCCGTCTCCGCCCCGTCGTCGCTCGCCGTCGATCTCGCCACCGAGTCCGGACTGAGCCTGGTCGGGTTCCTGCGCGGCGAGACCATGAATGTCTACAGCGGCGAGGCCCGGATCAAGCTGGCCTGACGCCGCGCCCGACCACCCGCACCACCCCTGTGGCGCTTCTCGCATCCCACCCATATACCCCTAGGGTATGGTCGATTCATACCGATCAGATACCCCTAGGGCATATCGAGGAGATTCGCATGACGAGCAGCACGGCCGAGGTGGACAAAACCCGGGCGCTGAGAGCGGATGGCGACGCCCAGCCGCCGACCGCGTCGGCGGGGGATTCCTCGGCCGACTGGGCGCGGCGATGGTCGGACGGGCGCGGTGGGTGTTCGGCATCTGGCTGATCGCCCTGGTGGCGCTCGGCGCCGCAGCGCCGTCGGTGTTCACCTCGCTCGCAGGCGCCGGCTGGCAGGCCAACGGCTCGGAATCCGTGCAGGTCCGCGAGCTCGCGCAGGAGCACTTCGGCGGGAACTCCTCCGCCGCGGTGCAGGTCGTCGTGCACTCGGACACGCTCGCGGTCGCCGATCCGCAGGTGCAGCAGGTCCTCGCCGACGCCACCGCGGTGTTCGCCGACGATCAGCGGTTCGGCGAGATCATCGCCCCGCAGCCCGGCATGACCATCAGCCAGGACGGGCACACCGGCATCCTGATCGCGGGCGCGAACGCGGGCACCGACGACATGGTCAAGACCGTCGACGAACTCAAGGGCGAACTGGGCGCACTGTCCACGGATGAGATCGAGGTGTACCCCACCGGCGCGTCAGCGCTGTGGAGCGACTTCAACAAGGCCAATCACGACGCGATGATCCAGGCGGAGATGCTCTCCTGGCCGGTGACGCTCGCGATCATGGTGCTCGCGTTCGGGTCGCTGGTCGCGGCGGGACTGCCGCTGCTGCTGACCATGGCGGGCCTGATCGCCTCCGCGGGCGGGCTGGTCCTGCTCAACACGGTCACGCCGATCTCGGTGTGGGCCATGAACTTCGCGATGATGTTTGCCCTCGCGCTCGGCATCGACTACGCGTTGTTCATCGTGTCACGGTTCCGGGATGCGCTGAGCAAGAGCGGCGACCCTCGCGCGGCGGTCGCCGAGACGATGGACACCGCGGGCAAGGCCGTCGTCCTCTCGGGACTGACCGTGCTCGTGAGCCTGTCCGCGGTGCTGCTGGTCCCGGCGCCCGCGGTCCGGACGATGGCCGTCGGCATCATGCTCGCCGTCACCTTCGTCCTCGCGGCCACGCTGACCCTGCTCCCCGCGGTGCTCGGCAAGCTCGGCACCAAGGTCAACGCAGGCTCGCTCCCGTACGCCAAGCGGCAGCAGCACCGCTCCCCCGCTTCGCCGCGTGGGGCAACCTGCTGCACAAACACCCGTGGCCGTTCGCGATCGGCTCGCTCCTGATCCTGATCGCGCTGTCCCTCCCGGTGCTCGGCCTGAAGGTCGCGATGCCGTCGATCGAGGTGGTCCCAGCCGACGCGCCGGTCCGGCAGGGCTACGAACTCGTCCAGGAACAACTGGGCGAGGGCGCGCCAGGAATGCTGCAGATCGTCACCCCTGCATCGGAGGCAGAGGCCACGGCCGGCGCCGCGGCCGCCGTCGACGGAATCGCGATGGTCACCCCGCCGCAGCCGGCGATCGACGGCTCCGACCACGTGATGCTGCAGGCGATACCGGGCGTCGATCCCTCCGACGAGGCAATGGGCTCGATCCTCACCCAGCTGCGGTCCGAGCTGCCCGAGCAGGCGCTGGTCGGCGGCGCACCGGCCGAGAACCTGGACCTGCAGCAGGCGCTGAACGACTACCTGCCGCTGATCGTCGGCATCATCCTGGCGCTCGGCTTCCTGCTGCTGTTGGTCGCGCTGCAGGCCCCGCTGATCGCCGTCCTTGGCACCGTGGTGAGCCTGCTCTCGACCGCCGCCGCGTTCGGCGTCGCCAAGCTGATCTTCCAGGACGGACACGGGGCCGGCCTGCTCGGCTTCACCCCGCAGGGTTTCCTCGACGGATGGGGACCGGTGTTCTTCTTCGCGATGATCTTCGCCATCGCGATGGACTACACGGTGTTCCTACTGTCCACCGCGAAGGAACACTACGAGCGCTCCGGCGATCCGAAGGTCGCGCACGTGGACGGCCTAGCGCACTCGGGCAGGGTGATCGCCGCCGCGGCGGCGGTGATGGTGGCGGTGTTCTTCACCTTCGCGCTCGCTGATCCGCTTCCGCCGAAGGAGATGGGCATCATCCTGGGCGTCGCCGTCCTGCTCGACGCGGTCCTCATCCGCCTGGTCCTGCTGCCGGTGCTGCTGCGACTGACCGGACACGCCGCCTGGTGGTCGCCCGCCTGGCTGCGCAGGGTACTGCCCGACATCAGCTTCTCGCACGGCTGACCCCAGAAAGGAGATCCCCATGGCTACATTTCCCCGCCACCACGGATGGACGGTCGAGCGGCTGGTTCCGCTCCTCGCCGGCACCATGGTGCTGCTCAGCGTCGCGCTCACCCTCGCGTTCTCGTCGTGGTGGCTGATCCTCACCGGATTCGTCGCCGCGAACCTGCTCTTCTATGCGACCGTCGGATGGTGCCCGGCCAGCCTGCTGATGCAGCGACTCGGCCTCAGGCGACTCGGCGAACCTGCGTGAACACCCCGATCCGGAACGGAGACAACTCATGAACCTGGCACTGTCGACGACACTGCGGACCTCTTTCGCCGATGCGGTCGAAAGGACCCGAAAGGCCCTTCAGGAACAGGGCTTCGGCGTGCTCACCGAGATCGACATGCGCGCGACCCTCAAGACGAAGCTCGACGTGGACATGGAGGACTATCTGATCCTCGGTGCCTGCAACCCGCCGCTGGCGCACCGCGCGGTCACCATCGACCGGCAGATCGGATTGCTGTTGCCGTGCAACGTGATCGTTCGCTCCGATCCCGACACCGCCGGCACCATCACGGTGGAGGCGATGAATCCCGAACTGATGGTGCAGGTCACGGGCGAACCCGCGCTCGAGGCCGTGGCCGAGGAGGCGGGCGCCCGCCTGCGGGCCGCGATCGCCTCAGTCGGCGACGCCTCCTGACCCCCGTTGCCGGCGACAGATCCAGTCGACGGCAACGCGGTAGCCCTCCGGCCCGAGGCCGCACACCACGCCGTCGACGACCGGCGACACGAGGGACCGGCGCCGGAACTCCTCGCGCCCGTGGATGTTGCTGATGTGTACCTCCACCACGGGCACCCCGAGCGTGGCGATGGCGTCGCGCAGCGCCACCGAGGTGTGCGTATAGCCACCCGGATTGATCACCACACCCGAAGCCCTCACGCGGGCCTCGTGGATCCAATCGATCAGTACGCCTTCGTGATTGGACTGCCGCGCATCGATCTCACGGCCGTACTCGGCGGCGACCACGCGGCACAGGGCCTCCACGTCGTCGAGGGTGGCGAACCCGTACACCTCGGGCTCCCGCTGCCCGAGCAGATTCAGGTTGGGTCCGTTGAGCACGAGGATCGGGCCTGCGGTCGCCATAGGGTCACGCTAGCTCGCGGGCGACCCCGACAGACGGAGAACGGCCGGTGGGAATCCCACCGGCCGTTCTCCGTGTCGCTGTGTTGAATTACGCCGACTTGTCGCGACGTTCCGGCCGCTCGGGCTTGCGCGGGACGATGGTCGGCAGCACGTTGTCGTTGACCGTCTCGGCCGTCACGACCACCTTGGCGACGTCGTCGCGGCTCGGGATGTCGTACATCACCGGCAGCAGGACCTCTTCCATGATGGCGCGCAGGCCACGGGCACCGGTGCCGCGCAGGATCGCCTGATCCGCGACGGCCTCGAGCGCGTCCGGGGAGAACTCGAGTTCCACCCCGTCCATGTCGAACAGCCGCGTGTACTGCTTGACCAGCGCGTTCTTCGGCTCGGACAGGATCTGCACGAGAGATTCCTTGTCCAGGCTGGTCACCGAGGCCACGACCGGGAGGCGGCCGATGAACTCCGGGATCAGGCCGAACTTGATCAGGTCCTCGGGCATCACCTCGGCGAAGTGATCCTGGGTGTCCAGCTCGGCCTTGGAACGCACCTCCGCCCCGAAACCGATGCCGCGCTTGCCGACCCGATCGGAGACGATCCGCTCGAGACCCGCGAACGCGCCCGCAACGATGAACAACACGTTGGTGGTGTCGATCTGGATGAACTCCTGATGCGGATGCTTGCGCCCACCCTGCGGGGGCACGCTCGCCTGGGTGCCCTCGAGGATTTTCAGCAAAGCCTGCTGCACACCCTCGCCGGACACGTCCCTGGTGATCGACGGGTTCTCGCTCTTGCGGGCGATCTTGTCGACCTCGTCGATGTAGATGATGCCGGTCTCAGCGCGCTTGACGTCGTAGTCCGCGGCCTGGATCAGCTTGAGCAGGATGTTCTCGACATCCTCGCCGACATAGCCAGCCTCGGTGAGTGCCGTCGCGTCGGCGATGGCGAACGGAACGTTCAGCATCTTCGCCAGCGTCTGCGCGAGATAGGTCTTGCCACAGCCGGTCGGGCCGAGCATCAAGATGTTCGACTTGGCCAGTTCCACGGTCTCGCCGCGGGCGTCGCGACCCTTGTCACCGGCCTGGATGCGCTTGTAGTGGTTGTAGACCGCGACCGCGAGCGTGCGCTTGGCCGCGTCCTGACCGATCACGTAGTTCTCGAGGAAGTCGCGGATCTCGGCCGGCTTGGGCAGCTCGTCGAGCTTGACCTCGCTCGACTCGGCCAGCTCTTCCTCGATGATCTCGTTGCACAGGTCGATGCACTCATCGCAGATGTAGACCCCTGGTCCCGCGATGAGCTTCTTCACCTGCTTCTGACTCTTGCCGCAGAAAGAGCACTTCAGCAGGTCGCCGCCGTCACCGATGCGTGCCATCTCGTCAGGTCCCTACTTCCTTCTCAGCGTGGTGACCATCCCCGCCCGAGCGTGTGAGTCGTCGCGACCCACATCCCTGGGCGGACAAAAGCCCCTGATGTGACCGTACCCGTAGTTTCGGAACGAGGTCGACCAGTTGCCGATGATTCGACTCGGCGCGCAGCCGAGATGAAACTCCGACGACCGTGCCACCCCGATTCCGACCGGGGGTCCCAGCCTGACCGGTCGGCTCCCCGACACGCAACATCCGAACGAACGCGGCGTGTCGCGGAGCCCGACCGTCTTCTGTCGACCCGGAGGCCGACGACCGCTACTTCTGGGCGGAGAGCTTCCTGTACTCCAGCACGTCGTCGATGATCCCGTACTCCTTGGCCTCCGCGGCCGTGAGGATCTTGTCGCGATCGGTGTCCTTGCGGATCACCTCGGCGTCCTTGCCGGTGTGCTTGCTCAGCGTCGACTCCATGAGCCGGCGCATCCGCTCGATCTCGGCGGCCTGGATCTCCAGGTCGGAGACCTGGCCCTGGATGCCGCCGGTGGACGGCTGGTGGATCAGCACGCGCGCGTTCGGCAGCGCCAGACGCTTGCCGGGGGTGCCCGCCGCGAGCAGCACCGCCGCCGCCGACGCCGCCTGCCCGAGGCACACGGTGGTGATGTCGGCCCGGACGTACTGCATGGTGTCGTAGATCGCCATCAGCGACGTGAACGAGCCGCCGGGCGAGTTGATGTACATGGTGATGTCGCGATCGGGATCGAGCGACTCGAGCACCAGCAGCTGCGCCATCACGTCGTTCGCCGAGGCGTCGTCGACCTGCACGCCGAGGAAGATGATGCGCTCCTCGAACAGCTTGTTGTACGGGTTCGACTCCTTGACTCCGTAGCTGGAGTGCTCGATGAAGGAAGGCAGGATGTAGCGCGACTGAGCGCCGGCCGGTGCCTGGCCGCCGAGTGCACGGGGATCGAAGAGGTTGGTCATCAGTTCTCCAAGATGGTGTGGACGGGAGGTCGGAGGCGGTGGCGGGTCAGTTGCCCGCGCCGCCGGCCTGCCGTGCGCGGGAGACGACGTGGTCGACGAAGCCGTACTCGAGCGCCTCGGTCGCCGTGAACCAGCGGTCCCGGTCGGAGTCCGCGGTGATCTGCTCGACCGTCTGGCCCGTGTGCTCGGCGATGAGCTGAGCCATCTCACGCTTGGTGTGCGCGAACTGCTCGGCCATGATCGCGATGTCAGACGCGGTTCCGCCGATGCCTGCGGACGGCTGGTGCATCATGATCCGCGCGTGCGGCAGGGCGTAACGCTTGCCCTTGGTTCCCGCGGAGAGCAGGAACTGGCCCATCGAGGCGGCCAGACCCATGCCGAACGTCGCGATGTCGCACTCGGCGAACTGCATGGTGTCGAAGATCGCCATGCCCGCGGTGACCGAGCCGCCGGGCGAGTTGATGTAGAGGGAGATGTCCCTGGTCGGATCCTCGGCCGAGAGCAACAGGATCTGCGCGCACAGCTTGTTCGCGATGTCGTCGTCAACCTGGGTACCGAGGAAGATGATGCGTTCCCGAAGCAGGCGCTCGAACACCGAGTCGCTGAGATTCAGACCAGAGGTGGCTGAAGTCATGGCGGGGCCCAACGAAGCCCCCGGGTTCTGTGAAGTCACGGTACCTGCCTTCTCCATAACTGAATTCGATGATTCTTGACACTGACACTAACGAACAGGGACGGCCCCGGAGTCCCGGTGCCGTCCCTGTTCGCTATTGGCGTGAAATCTAGCTCTCGTCCGCGGCCTCGGCCTCGTCCGACTCCGGGCTGCCGAACAGCTCCGCGGTGTCGACGGCCGCACCGGAGGTGTCCGTGACGGTCACCTGGTCGACGACGGTCGCGAGCGCCTTGCCGCGACGGACATCGGCGAACACTGCGCCGAGCTGACCGGCCTGCTGGACCTGCTGGATGAACTGATCCGGCGAGATGCCGTACCGCTGGGCCTGGAAGATGATCCGCTCGGTCAGCTCCTGCTGGCCGACCTCGGTGCCTGCCTCGTCCGCGATCGCGTCGAGCAGCAGCTGGGTCTTCACGGACTTCTCGGCCGCCTCGGTGGCGTCCTTGTCGAACTGCTCGCGGCTGGTGCCCTGCGCCTCGAGGAGAGCGTTGAGCTGCTCCTCGTCGTGGTCGAGGCCGTGCACGGCCTCGTGCAGCTGCGCGTCGACCTCGGCCTTGACCACGGTCTCGGGCAGCGGGACCTCGATGGTCTCGAGCAGCGTCTCGAGGACCTTGTCGCGGATCTGGCCGGCCTGCTCGACCTTGGCGACCCGGCCGACCCGCTCGCGCAGGTCGTCCTTGAGCGCGTCGAGGGTGTCGAACTCGCTCGCCAGCTGGGCGAACTCGTCGTCGGCCTCGGGCAGCTCGCGCTCCTTGACGGTGCCGACGGTGACCGTCACGACGGCCTCCTTGTCGGCGTGCTCACCGGCGACGAGCTTGGTGGTGAAGTCCTTCGACTCGCCGGCCTTGAGCCCGACGATCGCCTCGTCGAGACCCTCGATCAGCTGGCCCGAGCCGACCTCGTGGGACAGGCCGGACGCGGTCGCCTCAGGGACGGCCTCGCCGTCGATGGCGGCGGACAGGTCGATCGAGACGAAGTCGCCGTCCTGGACGGCGCGCTCGACACCGGTGAGGGTGCCGAAGCGCTGACGCAGCGACAGCAGCTGCTCGTCCACGGCCTCGTCGGTGATCTCGACGGGGTCCACGGTGACGGCGAGGGTGCTGTAGTCGGGCAGGTCGATCTCGGGGCGGACGTCCACCTCGGCGGTGAACGCGAGCAGCTCACCGTCTTCGATCTTGGTGATGTCGATCTCCGGCTGGCCGATCGCCTTGACGCCTGCGGTGGTCACGGCCTCCGAGTAGCGCCCGGGAAGGGTGTCGTTGACGACCTGCTCGAGCACGGCGCCGCGGCCGACGCGGGCCTCGAGGAGCTTGGCCGGGGCCTTGCCCGGGCGGAAGCCGGGGAGACGGATCTGCTGCGCGAGGGCCTTGTACGCCTTGTCGAAATCGGGCTTGAGCTCCTCGAAGGGCACCTCAACGTTGATACGGACCCGCGTCGGGCTCAGCTGCTCGACGGTGCTCTTCACGGACATGCTCCTTCGTGTGGTCTTGCTCGTTGCGTCGCGGCCCTGATCTTCAGTTCCGCGCTGTTATGACGTTGTCCCTGGTCGGGGTGACAGGATTTGAACCTGCGACCCTCCGCTCCCAAAGCGGATGCGCTACCAAGCTGCGCTACACCCCGTTAGGTCCGCGACACGACGACCGCGCGGAAGATCCGCGTGGCTGCCGCCGTGGTGAATCCTACGGGTCACCCGTTCGTGAAATTCCCGGCCACCCGATTTGGCGGATCCACGGCCACCCGATTGGCGAATCCAGAACTGGGTTGGGTACAGTCTCTCAACGCAGACGACATCGATGGCGATCCCAAGTTGTCGTGTGCACGGGGATGTAGCTTAGTGGTAAAGCCTCTGCCTTCCAAGCAGATGATGCGGGTTCGATTCCCGTCATCCCCTCCATAGGGTGTTCACCCATTGAGGCCGGTTGAGTTCACTTATTGGGACCACGGCCGAAGTCAGACCTCCGTTTCCATCGCAACTCCGCCCGAACGGTCGGATTCGGCAGATTCTCGACCTGGTCGCCGCGCGATTCCCACACGCACCGGGCCCAGTCGTGCTCTCGCGGCGGCTACGAGGGGTTGTTTCCGCAATGAGGTCGAGGTTGGACCGCGGAATCCGTGGCGTGGAGTGTGATGCAGGCCATCCTTCGCGGTGCTGTCAGATGTGCTCACCTCTCTTGTGCTGGACGACCAAGACCGCGATCTCAGTGCGCGAGGAGAGCCCCAATTTGGCCAGAATGTGTTCCACGTGCCCGTCCACCGTCCGCGACGAGATCTCGAGTCGGCCGGCAATGTCCTTGTTGGTCAGGCCATCGGCGATCAGATCGGCAGCCTGACGTTCGCGTGCGGTCAGACTGGCCAGGCGCCGAACGGCCGGGGCCTCCTCGGATGATTGCTCGCCCAGGGCAAAGGCGATCGCGCCGCCGAAGTCCAACGCGCCGCCCTCGCGGTAGGCGGCCTCGAACTCTCGCACACCGAGTGCCCGACTGACTTCCCGCGTGAACTCGTCCGGATTGGCAATGAGGTCGGGGAAGCGCAAGGTGACAGTGCCCACCGTACGGCCAAGCGCGTCGGAGGCTCCCATCAGGACGGCAGCCCGTCGTGGGTCGTGTTGCTCGCCGGCTATCGAGGCCAGCGTCTGCAGGCCGGTCACCGCGGCGACCGGGTCGTCCGTCAGTCGGGTCAACCGAAGTGACTCCTCGAGATATCGCACCGCGCGATCGGTGTCTCCCTCACTCCATGCGGCAATTGCGATCGACCACAGCGCATACGACCGATACACCGACTCACCGTGCGCCCGCGTGATAGCTAGCACCTGTTCGTGGCAGGAGACAGCCTCCGGGATCTGACCGCGTGCTTGGTGAGCCAGACCGAGTACCAACAACCCCTCGACGAGCCGCCTGACGTCCCCGTGCGCCCGCGAGATCTCGAGTGTCTCTTCCAGGGGTGCCAGATCTCGATCGACCTCACCGCGGTGGAGGGTGACGAGCGCATCGGTGATCACACCGTCGACATACAAGCGTGGGTTTTCCCGCCGCGCATCGAGAGTGCGACCTTCCTCGACTCGAGCAGTCGCGACCTCCACGTCACCTTGTGTCGCGGCGAGCATGGCGACGGCATCCAACGCCTCGGCTCGCGCCGCGGAGGATTCGTCGGATGTCCGTTCCAGGGCTCGGTCGAGCCATCGCCTTCCCTCGCTGAGGCCGCGGGAGAACCAGAATTGGTCCATTGCCGCGGCGATCCGGAGCGCGCTCTCGCCGGACCCGGACAGGCTGAACTCGAGCGCCTCGCGCAGATTCGGCAGGTCCCGGGCGAGGCGTGCGGTCCACTCGAGCTGGTTCGGACTCATCCACGCGTCGTCGGCGTCGAGCGCCAACTGCAGGTACCAGTCGTGATGTCGCCGGCGCAGGGCCAGTCGCTGGCCGGTGTGGTCGAGTTTGTCGCGGCCGAAGTCCCGTACGGTGTCCAGCAATCGGAAGCGGACCCCACCCCTCGATTGCTCACGGATCAGGATCGACTTGTCCACCAGAGAGGCCAAGGTATCGACCAGGTCCTGGTCGGCCTCGTCATCGGCGCACACGGCCTCGGCTGCCTCGAGGTCGAGACTGCCCGCGAACACCGACAGCCGAGCCCACAGTTGTTGTTCGGCGGGTGTGCAGAGGTCGTAACTCCAGCCGATGCACATTTGCAGGGTCTGCTGCCTGGTCGGAGCGTTCCTGTGGCCGCGGGTCAGCAGGGTGTACCGGTCGGTGAGCCGCTGGAGAATCTGCTCGGGTGAGAGCACTTTCAGCCGCGCCGCCGCCAGCTCGATCGCCAGCGGTAGCCCCTCCAGCCGGGCGCAGATCTGTGCGACGGTGTTGACATTGTCGCCGGTGAGCTCGAAATCCGGGAGCACGAACGAAGCTCGTTCGGTGAACAGTGACACGGCGTCGAAGTGAGTCGACTTCCGAAGCGGGAGCGGGTGGTGGGCCGGTGGTGTCGTCAGGGGGGAGACCCGAATCACGGATTCGCCGCCGATGTTGAGTGGTTCCCTGCTGGTGGCGAGGATGTGGAGCTTCGGGCAGGTGGTCAACAGCGTCTTGGCGAGCTCGGTCACGGCCTCGATGAGCTGTTCGCAGTTATCGAGCACCAGCAGTCCCGTGCTCGGGTACAGGACCTCGACGAGCACCTCGCGCAGGGGGCGGGCCGAGCGGTTCTGCACCCCGACGCCGGCGGCGACCAGCTCGACCACCAACGTTGGATCGCGCAGGTCGCCGAGTTCGGTCAGCCACACCCCATCGGGATAGGCCCTTCGCTCCGCCTCGGCCGCACTGAGGGCGAGCCTGGTTTTTCCGACCCCTCCGATGCCGGACAACGTCACCAGACGAGAGACCGACAGGGCTCTGCGCACCTCGGACAGTTCGGCTTTGCGGCCGACGAAGCTGGTCAGCTCCATCGGCAGAGTTGCCACGCTCACCGGAGACCCGTTTCGGCAGAAACCAAATTGACGAGCACTCACCAATTATCGACCACCGGTCAAGGAGATGCTGCGGGTCGGCCGGCCGTCGCTGCGAATCCATGGTGACCAGACGCGGTCTCGATCCTGGTCAAGATTCTTCGCAATTGTTCGTAAACCCGTCGCTGATCTTGGGGTACATATCCGCTGCGGGGCGAGGTCGAGCATCCCGACGCCGTGAACGAGGGTCCGGCGCCGGGATACTCGGCCGTTCGCAGTTGGTTTCACAGGTGTGGGTTTTCGAGCGCTCGCATGGACCAGCGGCCGCCGTTCGGGTCGCCTACTTGGCGACCCGCTCCCACATCTGCAGGTAGGCCTCGGCGCCGCGGCTCATGTCCTCGATGATCTGATCGCCGTCGTCCCCGGCCGCGTTCCGCATGTCGGCGATCCAGTCGGGAATCAGCCCGTAGTGTGCGACGCCGTCCTTGTTCAGGTCGTAGACCCGCTCGCCGGTGCGTTGCCGGTCCATCACGGTGCCGCCGTCGAAGGTGGTGTACGGGTAGACCAGTGGCTTGGTGTCGGCGTCCTCGCGGGGCGGGGCCTGTGGCGCGAACCCGCCGGTGTCGGCTCCGAAGCCGTATCCGAAGTAGTACTTGTCGCTGCGGTCGGCTCGGGCTTGCCGCCAGTCGGCGATGAAGTTCCCGTGGTCATGGTCATGGCCTTGGTCCGAGGAACTGGCCAGTCCAGACGCGTAGCCGGCGACGAAGCCGCCGAGCGCGTAGATCCGCTTGTGGTTCAGCGAGTCGGTCCAGCTGTGGGTGGAGACCACGCCGGAGTACTTCGCCTGCTCGAGGATGCGCAGGGTGTCCTCGGCGGTCTTGGCGCTCATGTGGTCGATGTCGACGATCATGCCGCGCGCCATCATGCCGCGGACCATGTGCTCGCCGAGCTTCGTCAGGCCGCGGGTGTTGCACATCGGCCCAGACGGGTACACCGGCAGTGTTACCCCGGGCGGCAGTGCGGCGAGCACCTCGGAGGCTCCGTCACTGACCGGCTCCAGCGGCATGTCGTGCTCGGGACCCTTGCACGGTTCGGTCTGCCAGAACCTGCCGGTTCCGAGGAAGTTGCCCACGTTCACTGCGACGCCCGTGGTGCCGCCGTCGAACCGGGTGCCACCGAAGGCGTTGTCGAATTTGTGGGTGACGTACATCTGCCGCACACCCAGCGCATATACCTCGTCCAGGCCCCGATCGATGTCGGCTTCGGTGCACTGCGGCACGTCGTTGCGGATCCCGCAGCCGAACGGCTCGGAGGTCTCGATGCCGATCGTCACCGCCAGCTTGCCCTCGCCGATCACCTTGCGAACGTCCTCTGGGTTGCTGACGATCCGGAACCAGCCTCGGCCGGGGCCGCCGTACTGGGCGTCGACGTAGTCCTGCATCTCGTGGACCTGCTCGGCCTGCGCGCGGAGGGTGTCCATGTCGTTGCAGGAGCGGTTCTTGTACGGGTACAGCTCGCAGAGCACCCGGTTGTTGACCAGCAGGTCGTTGAACATGCGCAGTCCGCCGCGCCATGCCCGTTCGATCCACTTGTAGTAGGTCTGCTCGTGGGTGAGCGAGTCGTGGGCGGGCCAGTTCTCGAAGGTGGGCCAGCCGGTGGTGTCGTGCTCGGCGAGCGGTGAGCCGCCCGAGAGGATGCTCTCGAGAAGCGCCGACATCCTGCTGGTGCCGGGGTCGGGGCAGTCACGGAGCGCGACCGCAACGCCCTGCGGGTCGAAGGGGGTGCCGCAGTGCACCTGGCCGCCGATGAACAGGTTGGAGTTGAGGTGGACATGCGCGTCGATGAACCCGCGCACCTCGCCGTTGGGGCCGGTGCCGGATAGCGGGGTTCCGGTGGCGTTGACCTCGGCGTCGGGGAAGTCGGCGCAACCCGACGTCGGGACGACGGTGAACCGTCCGCCCGCCGGGTTGGTGCCGGGCTCGGTCAGCCGCAGGCCGGTACCGTCGACGGCGAGCTGGTCCCCGTTGGAGGTCGCGACGATCGAGTAGCCGCCATCGGAGTGAGTCAGCGTCCAGTCGGTGGCGGGGGTGAAGTCGGGGGTGTGCACGACGCCGCGGCCGTCGTCGTGGGCGAGCATCGCACCGCCCAGGCCGTAGAACATGAACCGGCCGAGTTGCGCCGCGTGCGTCCGGAACCGCTCGGCCCCGCCGAGGTCCGCACCGTCGACCCGGTATCCCGCACCGTCGCGGCGCACGAACTTGCCGGACTGCTCGGACTTGACCGCGTAGCAGCCGTTCGCGAGCCCGAACACGGGGTCGCCGTTGATCGGGGCCGGTGCGGGGGCGGCCTGTGAGGCCGCGATCCCCGGGCCCCCGATGGTCAATGCCATTGCGGCACAGAGCACCCGGGTGAGACGACGAAGGCGTGTGCCGTGGTGTGTCATGTCGTTTGTGAACTCCTGATCAGCGAGATGTGCAAGCGGGCAGCTTTATCGCCCGCCGGCACGCCGTCAAGGGAAAATTCCGAATCGTTGCGATCGATGTCCCGCGGGATTGTCGATCGGGCCCCAGTCGGACCGGTTTGCGGTAGTCATCCCACGATGTGTAGCCGAGGACAGTCACCCTAGTTGGTCAATTGCGCATGACGTGGAGTCCGTCCGTGCGTGGTGGTCGGGTTCCAAGCATTGGGGTCTATCTTGCCTGGTGGAGGGCAGTCGTGTGGCCCGCGGATGATTCGGGTTCGGTGGGGCTGCGGCCGAAACCCAGCCCGGGGTGGATTTACAATGAATTCCACCGCGACTATTCTGGATTCCGTTGTAAATTTGTTGATGCATAGCACCTGGACCGCTATATGGGATCAATCACCCAAGTCGCGGTAAACTCCTAGTCAACAATGTGAATCCACATTGAATGGTCACACGGTATTCCAGAAATCCAAACCTGCGGTCGGCGATGTGCAACTATGGGCTGGCACGGAGGGGAAGTTCGTTGCTAGCAACTGGTTTCGCGCCGCGAGGGGTGTCGCCAACATGAGTTTCCGTTGGCGCGTCCCCTGTCGTTGAGTCCACTTCGTCTAGAGTCCGTATCTCCTGGTGGGGCTCGGAAGGACGATGGAAATCATGGCCGGACGCAAGCGGCGTTCCGTCAAGGAGATCGTGTGCAGCTACGTGGCGCCGACGAACTCGCCGCCGCGAACTGAGTCAAATTAGGGCGACCCTGCGTGCGCGGGAGGCCCTATCCTCTGAGTCGATCGAAGTCCTGAAAGGTCCGAGGTTTGGAAGTCCTTATGTGCCAAGGAGTCTGGCGTGAGTGCTGGTAACGCCGTCGGAGGTCTGGTCCCGGGCAAGGACCCCGCACTCGCACCCACCCCGCCGATGGGCTGGAACAGCTGGAACCGGTTCCGGTGCTACGACCTGACCGAGGAGGTCGTCCTGGCGACCGCGGACGCCATGGTCGAGAGCGGGATGCGCGACGCCGGGTACCGATACCTGGTGGTCGACGACTGCTGGCAGGCGTTCGCCCGCGGCGACGATGGGAGGCTGCGCTCGCATCCCGCCCGGTTTCCGAGCGGGATGGCCGCCCTCGGCGAGCAGATCCACGCCCGCGGACTGAAGTTCGGCCTCTACCTGGCGCCCGGGCGCAAGACATGCGCGATGATCTACGACCGCTACCCGGCACGCGACATCGGTTCCTTCGGGTACGAGCAGCTGGACGCGGACACCCTCGCAGGATGGGGCGTCGACTACCTCAAGTACGACTGGTGCCGGGCCGGTCGCGGTGGCACCGGTCTCGACTACCGAGGGGCCTTCGAGCGGATGGCCGCTGCCCTCGCCAACACCGGAAGGCCGATCGTCTACAGCATCTCCGAGTACGGCCATGCCCGGCCGTGGGAGTGGGCGGGAGAGTACGGGCACCTGTGGCGCACCACCCCGGACATCGGTCCGAGCTGGCGCTCGGTGCTGCGGCTCGCCGACCGTCAGCACGGCCTGGCCCGGTACGCCGGTCCCGGCGGCTGGAACGACCCCGACATGCTCGAGGTGGGCAACCCCGGACTCGGCGAGGTGGAGTCCCGCAGCCACTTCATGCTCTGGGCGATGCTGGCGGCGCCGCTGTTTGCCGGAAACGACCTGCGCACGATGACCGAGCCGACGCGCCTGCTGCTCACCCACGCCGGGGTGCTGGCGGTCTCCCAGGACGCGCTCGGCAGGCAGGGCGAGCGGGTCGCGCGGTTCGGGCGCGTCGAGGTGTGGCGCCGCGAGCTGAGTGGCGCGGTGGCGTACGGCGTGCTCAACCGGGGCAGGCGCGAGATCGCGGTCCAGGTCCGCGACGACGCGCTTGTGCTGTCCGGTGGGCAGGTGTTGTGCCCGCTCACCGCCGAGAGCGTCGATGTCTGGACCGGGCAACCAGTCCACGATCGAAAAATGCTGTGGCCGCTACGGTCTCGTGAGATGGTGCTGGTTCGTTCCCCGTCCTGATGACGTGGGCACACTGTCATCCGAAGGGACCCCGATGCCCGTTTCACCCTCCGCGCCCGCCGCCACCACCGCGGCTGAACGGGTAGCCGTACCTACCGCGCGGGCCTCCCGCGGGTGGATCACGATGTTCACCCTCGCGTACGTGGGCATCAACATCGCGTGGTCGGGGCCGGCGCAGGTGCTGATGTCGCCGCTGGTGGAACGGCTGACGGACGGTGCGCCGTGGTTCTTCTCGACCACCAGCAAGGAGACCAACCTCGCCGTCATCGGCTTCATCGCGGGTGTCTTCGCGCTCCTGTCGACGCCACTGTGGGGCGCCCTGTCCGATCGCACGGCCTCCCGCTGGGGCAGGCGCACCCCGTGGATGGCCGGGGGAACGCTTGTGGTGGCGGCCGGGCTGGTGGCCACCGGGTTCGCGCAGTCGCTGCCGGCGGTGCTGCTGAGCTGGGTCGCGATGCAGACCGCGCTCAACGCGGTCATCTCGCCGCTGTCGGCGTCGGTGCCGGACCACGTTCCGGTCGCCCAGCGTGGCGTCGTCTCCGGGTGGTACGGATTCGCCTACACCTTCGCCGTCGTCACCGGCACCGCGCTCGGCACCGTTGCGACAGCGGTGTGGGCGGGCCCTTTGGGAATCACCATGGGGTACCTGCTGTGCGCGGCCGCCTGCGTCCTGGCGATGCTGCCGTTTCTCTTCGCGCGCTGGGAGTCACCGCTCGCCCCGGTGGACAGGCCGCCGTTCCGGGTCGCCGAGTTGCTCGCCTGCTACTGGGTGGACGTGCGCCGGTATCCGGACTTCGGTTGGGCCTGGCTGACCCGGTTCCTCGCCACCCTGAGCACCGCGACGGCGCTGTTCTACCTGTTCTACTATCTGCAGGACGAGGTGGGACTCACCCGCGACGACGCGGCGACCGGCGGCGGGCTCCGGGTCAGCGACGGGGTCCTGGTCCTCACCGTCGTCTACGCGCTGTCGGTCTTCGTCACGGTGGTGCTGGCGGGCGTCGTCTCCGACCGGGTGGGGCGGCGCCGGGTCTTCGTGTCGGCGTCGGCGGTCTTCATCTCGGTCGCGACGGTGCTGATGGCCTTCTTCCCGAGCTTCCCGGTGACGGTGCTCGCGGCCGTGGTCCTCGGGCTCGGGACAGGGGTGTTCACCTCGGTTGACTTCGCCCTGGTGACGGAGGTGTTGCCCGCGGCCGAGAGCAACGGCAAGGACATCGGCATCATCAACCTGGCGATCGCGCTGCCGAACGTGCTCTCGCCTGTGGTCGCGGCGGTCATGGTGAACACCCTCGGCGGCTACACCGGGCTCTACCTGCTCTCCGGTGCACTGTCGGTGCTCGCCGGGGTGCTCGTGTATCGGATCAAGGGCGTCGCCTGAGTCCGGTCATACCGGTTCGGAGAGGCATCGTCGACGCACAACGGCCGCGCGGCTCCGGGTGGAGCGGCGCGGCCGTTGTCGAAAGTTCTTACCTACCGGGGGCTTGCGGTGCTGGAGGATGGTCGCGAGCGGAAAAGGACGCTGGTCAGCGAGCGCCTGATAACTCCAGCTCAGGGTAGGCGCGCTTCTGCGTACGGGCTGACCTGCGCATTGTCGTCGGACTGGAGGAGCACCTTCTCATTGTGGAGCCCCTGCGACTTCCCGCGGGAATGAGGTTGAGAGCCCAGGGCGCCTTCCGACCAGCTGGAGCAGCGCAACAATATGCCGGATGACCGCACCAACCGACGGCCGGTTGCCCCTACCTGAGTACAGGTAGGGGTCGACCAGGCGCTCCGTTCCGGTTGCCTACGCCGACGGGGTGATGTGGTCTTGCTACTGGTCACAGGGTCTCGATCACCGGCTGCCCGGCCGGGGTGCGCAGCGCCTTCGTCGTCTCCACGCCCGAGTTCGGGTTCAGCTTGTCGACGGTCCGGAACTGGAAGCGCGCCTGGGCCGCGTCGACCTCGAGAACCCCGTAGCCGTGGCCGACCATGTCGGCGTGCTTGACGTGCGGGTTCTTGGCGCGCCTGCTCGCCTCCTCGGCGCGCGCCCCAGCGGCGCCGCCCTTACCATCTCCTGTGTTGCCAGAAGTGACCGACGGAACGACGAACTCGACCCCCGCCCGGCGGGTGCCGGGCGCATTGACCTGGGCACCGCTCGCCGTGCCCGGCGCGAACCCGGTATCCCACAACTCGCCCCCCACCCGTCGTGGTCGTCACCCGTCACCAGCACCAGGTTCTCCACCGACTGCGCCGCGGTGGACAGGATCTCGGTTCGCTCGGCGCCATAGCCGTCCCAGGTGTCCAGGTATCCCCGGGCACCATCGTCCGCAACCACCATGCCCATCATCATGTTGGCGTTCGCGACCACCTTCCAGCGGGCATCCGACCTGGTCATGCCGTCGAGGAGCCACCGCTTCTGCGCGGCGCCGAGCATGGTCCGGCCCGTCGCCTCTGTAACGGCGCAGGCGGTGGCGTCAGTGTCGCCACACGGCTGCCTGTCGCGGTACTGCCGGGTGTCGGGCGCGAACAGCTCCACGGTCTTGCCCACCCGCAGCGAGCGGTAGGTGCGTGTCGGGTCGCCGGCAAAACGCGGAACCGGCATGTGCTCGAACCACGACTGCCACGCCCACTGCTTCTTCTGCTGGAATCCGATCGCGGAGTCGATGTCCGCGACCACCGGGGACGTCCAGCCGTCCTTGCTGTAGTTGTTGCGGAACTCGTGGTCGTCCCAGATCGGGATGAACGCGTGCTGACTGTGCATCTGCCGCAGATTTTCGTCGGTACGGTACTGGCGGTACTTGTCCCGCATGGCGTCGATGGTCTGCGGGAACACGTTGGTCGAGAAACCCCGGACGCCGGGCTTGGTGAACTCGTACACGTAGTCGCCGAGGCACACGACGAAGTCGAGGTCCTCCGCGGCGAGATGCCGGTGTGCCGCGTAGTAGCCGTCCTCGAAGCCCTGGCAGGTGAACCAGCCGATGCGGACCGGCTCGTTGGAGTCGGCGGGCCGCAGCGTCCGGAAGCGACCGACCGGCGACTCGCCCCGTTACCCCGAAACTGGTAGTAGTAGGTCTCCCCGGAGCCAGTCCGTTCACATCGAAATGCACTGTGCCGTCGGCATCTTCACGTACCTGAACCCGCTCGGCGAGCACCGGGCTGGACAGGTCCTCCCGCTTCGAGACGACCAACGCCAATTCGCCACCCGCGCCGCTGCTACCAGCACTGCCGCTGCCGAGGCTGCCGGTCCCGAGGCTGCCGGTGGCGCTGCCGGTTCCCCCGCCGCGCCCACGCGCGTCCACAAGGTCGCGCCGTCGGTGCGCGGCACCCCGGCCATGACCCCGTTACCGAACTCGGGGTTACGTATCAGCCCAGCCCCGCCATCGGGGGCCTGGCGGAGGACGGGCGTGGCGTTCGCCGCGGCGGGCAGCAGGGTCGCGCCGCCGAGCACGGACAGGCCGGCCAGGAACGCGCGGCGGGAGACGTTTGCGGGCGGAAGGGACACAAGCCACCTCTGGTGCGGTAGGGACAAATTCTCGACGACCCTAAACGTGAACGATCTGTTCCGCTGTTTTTTTCTGCTGTTCACCAACCGAGCGATCTAGCTGTTCTGTTTGCGCTGCGTCGGCATCGTTCACCCCACATCAGCCATGATCGTTAGCCGGCGCCACAAAACCGCGGAGACAGGGACTATCGCCGTCTGACGGTCGCCCGGCAATGGAGACTCGGACTGATGCATGCCAACCAGAGTCGGACGTACCCGGCTGGCCCCCGCCAACCATGTGAAGTACAAACAGACGGCTCACAGCGAGTGATAGTCCTTGACAGGCCACGGCGTCGTCGTACACTTTCGCGCCATGGAGCTCCAGACGCGTCAGCTACGCTACTTCGTCGCGGTCGCCGAGGAGCTGAGCTTTACCCGCGCCGCCCAGCGCCTGCACATCGCGCAGCAGGCCTTGAGCGCACAGATCAAGCAACTGGAACAAAGTCTCGGTGTGGTGCTGCTGACCCGCACCACACGCAGCGTGACCCTCACCGCCGCCGGTGCCGCGTTCCTCGAGGACACCAGCGCACTGCTGGCGGCCCTCGACGACGCCGTCGAACGCGCCCTCTCGATGGAACACGGCGAGAACCAACGGCTGGTCCTCGGCTTCACCGAGGGCGCCGCGCTGATCCTGACCGAACCGATCATGTCGGCCTTCCGTGACCGCCACCCCGGCGTCACCATCGAGATGCGCCAGTTCAACTACGACGATCCATCCGGCGGGCTCAACGACCGGTCGGTGGACGTGGCCTTCGTGCGACGCCCACTCACCACGGAGGGCATCGACTTCGAGACCCTGTTCCGCGAGCCACGGATGGCGATGATGCGGGCCGATCACCCCCTTGCCGCCCGCGCCTCGGTGACCGTGGCCGACCTGATCGACGAGCCGATATTCGGCGCCGCGACCACCGACGCGGCATGGAATGCGTACTGGGAACTCGACGACCACCGCGGCGGGAAACCCGGGCGGGTGGTCTCCCGCTCGACCACACTGCTCGAGGAATTCCAGAAGGTCGCGGCCGGAGTGGGCATCGTGGTCACAGTGGCGTGTGCGCGCTGGATCCCCTACCCGGGGGTGACACTGGTGCCCATCGCCGACGACCAGCCCTCCGAAGTCGCGGCGGCCTGGCAGGGCGACAGCGACTCGACACTGGTCCGCTCGTTCATCGACGCCGCCATCCGGGTCCGCGACGCGCGCCCGGACCTGGTCAAGCGGCTCGAGGACCCCGACCTCACCGAACGGACGATGCCCACCCTGATTCCCTACTGACAACGGAACCGTTGTCAATCCATCCGGAAATCAGTGTTTCTCTTACCTATACATCCGACCTAGAGTCTCTGTCGTTGGACCGTCCGGACTGGGCGGACCAACCCGATGAAGGCACCGGTCCCACCTGACCGATGCCTGGCGACCGCACGCTGACCCGCACGAATCCCGCGAGCAGCCGATCCGGCCCGCGCGAGCTCCGCGCATCGCCCATCGAGTAATACGGCCAGACCCGCGGCCAGCGGGTTCGTCCTGGGCATTCGCCCAGCGGAGAGGTGAAAGATGTCGTCACGAGGCCGAATTCTTTTCGTGGCACTGACTTTGCTGTTCGCCGCTGCCTCGGTCCAGCAGGTGTCCGCGCACGCTACCGAGCCCGCCGGATGGACGCTTCCCCGCCTCACCGTCACCGACGGGGCCATCACGGATGCGACCGGACGGACGGTGCTGCTGCGGGGCGCGAACATCAACCAGCTCAACGACTACGCCCACAACGAGCCCGCGCTCGCGACGACGGCGCCGCTCGAGCGCGCCGACTTCACCGGCATGGCCGCCCAGGGTTTCAATGTCGCCCCGCTGACCTTGGCCTGGTCAGCGCTCGAACCCACCCCCGGCGCATTCGACGAGGCCTACGTGGCCAAGATCCACAAGGCCGTGAACGATGCCAAGGACCACGGCATCTACACCGTGCTCGACATGCACCAGGACGCATGGGGCAAGGCCCCGGCCTGGGCCACCCTCACCGACGGCTGGAGCACCTGCACCCTCGGCGGCCAACGCGAGACCTCCCCCGCCGTGGCCCGCTCGTTCCAGAACTTCTACGACGACACCCAGGGCATCCAGGGCCACCTGGTCAACACCTGGGCTCGACTGGCAGGCGAATTCAAGGACGAACCCACGGTCGCCGGCTACGACCTGCTCAACGAACCCAACCCCGGACTGCGCGACCCCATCACCGCGGCCGATCAGATCCGCCGGTACTACCAGCGCGCGATCACCGCGATCCGACAGGCCGAGTGGGGATGGTTCGGCGATCCGGCCGCAGACGCCGCGAACGTCGACCGATTCGTCGACGCCATGAACGAGCACCGGATGGGCGGTGCCTGGTGGTCATGGAAGCAGGCCTGCAGGGATCCGTACGCCGTCGGTGGCGGGACCACCAGCAAGCCGCAGGGCAACGTGAACAAGATTGACTGCCCCTCCGGCCGGCTCATCGGACTGGTCGACGAGTTGGCCCGACCGCTGTCGCGCGCCTACCCCCGCGCCGCCCCGGCACCCTGACCACGGTGACCGAACGCGGCTTCACCGGCGCAGGCGTTGGGCGCCTCGAGGCCTGGCATCCGGGTGCCGAGCGTCCGGGCCTCGACACCGCCAACGTTGCCGACATCACCCTGACCCGAATCGAGGGCGGCTGGCGGTTGACCGGAAATACGGCATGCACCTATCGAGTCACGAAGAACTGAAACACCCTCCGGGAGAAATGTATCGAAGGCCCACCCATCGATAAATAATTGAATTAATAACCGATCGGTATGTTTGCGGTGCACCCGACACCCAGATCACGGCAAGGTAACCACCGTGCCCAACTTCGGCCGTTCATCGCCGCCATAAACCTGCGATCCGGCCAAGATCTCGATACACGAGGTGACGTGGCGCGCCTACGGATCCACCCGCGAATCACCGCCACTCCGGCCCGGTCACCCACCCCGACTGCATTGCGCAGTAGCCCGTCCTACCAGCATTAATACCAAAGAACGCCGTCAGTGACGCCCCTGCCCCCAGGGGCGTCAGACGCATGCCCGGACACCTCCGCCGATGGGCTCGGCCATGAACAGTCGATGAACTCTCGCCCAACTCTGCCAATTTCGATAGATCCTATAACAGAACGATATACAACCCCGTGATCTTTTCGTGAAATAGCCCACCCTTGACCGTTTCCTCGTGGTAAGAATTACTCCGCCGCAACACTCACTGCTTGCGGCACGAATGAGAAGAACGAATCAAGGAGAGAACACATGGCAACGTTGTCCGCAGCGATCGAGACCGTCAGCACCATCATGTCCGTCATCAAGACGCTGCAGTCGCTCAGCTGACGGCCGGGGGCCGCTGAACTCCCGAGGTGCACCGGCCCCGTGACCGCCCCACTGTGATCGCCCTCGCCTCCACCGGCGACGCGACGCAGTAGGGGTCCCGTTTATCGCGGCGCCTGGACCGCCCAGGCGCCGCGATAACCACCCCGGTCGGCCGCCGGCTTGACCGCATCAGAAGAGAAGCAGGTAGATCTATGCAGTCGAATACCGCTCGTCGCATCGCCGCCCTCGCGGCGGTGACCGTGCTGCCGGCCGGGCTCCTCGGGGTCGGCGCAGGCGTCGCGAACGCCGAAGACTCGGACTGTGCCCAGTCCAGCCACGACACCAAGAACGACCCCAGCACGGTGTGGATCACCCACACCTACGACAAGTCCGTCGCCGCGGCCGAGTTCGCCGCCGGCACCAACGTCACCTACAAGATCGTCGTCGGCACCACCAGCATCGGTAACCCCTACGTCAACACCATCCGCGACTATCCGCCGGCCGGCTTCGGCAAGCCCGTCTCCGTGAAGGTCACCGCCTTCCACCTCATCGGCGGACAGAAGACCGAGGACGTGACCCCGGACGAGACCGACGACGGCGGTTGGCGGGCGAGCAGCACCGGCTGGTTCGTCAACTCCGGCAACCCGGTGACCGCCGAGTTCACCTACAGGGTCCCGGACCGCGCCGCCACCGGCGCGGCGATCACCAGCGGCGGCATCGACGTCAGCGGCACCGTCGGCGTCGGGGCCAGGCGCGAGAACCTCAGCGCTTGCTTCAAGGTGCGCGGGAAGAACCCGGGTGAGGCCACTCTCGGCAGCATGGACGGTGCCGGCGTCGGATCCACCGAAGGTCAGCTCAGCTCCACCGGCTCGATCGACGAGGTCCTCGGCGACACCATCACGCGAGTCATCAAGAACCTCGGCGGAAGCTAGCCGCCCAACTGTCGCTCCGGCGCCGCGGTCTGGCGCCGGAGCGACGGATCATCCACCAACGCGGCGGCGTCCGCGGTGACGCCGCACCGACCAAGGGAACACCCATGGCACACCGAACAACCACCCGCACCATCGCCGCAGGCGCCGCCACCACACTCGCCCTCGGCGCACTGGCCTTTCTGACCACCGGCGTCGCCCACGCCGACCCCCGAACCCTCACCTGGGACGACGGAGCCTCCCACTTCACCCGCACCATCACCAACGAAACCCCCGCCCCCGGCGAAACCATCACCATCAGCACCAAGTTCGAACGCACCAACTCCACCGACGAAAAGCTCGACTGGGTCAAGGACTTCCACCCCACCTGCCTGACCTACGTCTCCGGCTCAGCCACGCTGACCGACAACAGCGGCCCCCACACCATCGAGCCCTACCTCGACATCCAGCCCGGCTTCATCGCCGCCGACTTCAACGCCACCAGCTACCGGGTGACCGTCAAGCAGAACACCGCACCCGCCACCCTCAGCGCCCAATACAAGGTCGGCGCCGACTGCGCCCGCGACATCGGCCTCCAAACCGGCATGGACTACAGCGGATCCCTCGGCGCCGGCAACTACAGCACCAAGGGCCCCTCACTCACCGTCGGCAAGGCGAACACCACCACCACCCTCGCCCCCGTCACCGGAGCCAAAGTCGGCACCACCTCCACCCTCACCGCCACCGTCACCCCCGCCGCATCGGGCGGCACCGTCACCTTCAAGGACGGCGACACAATCGTCGGCACCGCCTACGTGGGCGCCGACGGGACGGCCACCGCCCAGTGGTCTCCCGCCAAGTCGGGCAATCGCACCATTAGCGCCGCCTTCTCCGGCACGAACACCACCAAGGCCTCCACCGCCAACGCCACCGTGTCCGTCGCGCCCGAAGCCGGCGACGGCGGCGGCAGCCTCGGCTCCCTCGGTTCCCTGTTCGGCGGCTTCGGCTCCTAGCTGACAACCGATTCCGGGCTCCGGCGTCCGCACTCGTGGCGCCGGAGCCCCGCCCCCACAGCCCGCGGCGACGTCACGTGACGTTCTTTGGCCGCACGATCAAAGGAATACTCATGGCTTCTCGAAACATGATGCGCGGCATCGCTTCCGGCGCGGCAACTACTCTCGCAGCCGGCGCGCTGACCCTCCTGAGTACGGGCATCGCCGGCGCCGCCACCGCCAACATCACCTGGGACGATTACTACTCCCATTTCACCCGCACCGTCAGCAACGCCACTCCCAACGCGGGCGAGATCATCACGGTTAGCACGAAGTTCGAACGAACCAACTCCACCGACGAAAAGCTCGATTGGGTCAAGGACTTCCACCCCACCTGCCTGACCTATGTCCCCAACTCGGCGAAGCTGAACAACCAACCCGTCGAGCCCTACCTCGACATCAAGCCCGGTTACATCGCCGCCGACTTCAACGCCACCAGCTACCGGGTGATCGTCAAGCAGAACACCGCACCCGCCATCCTCAGCGCCCAATACACGGTCGGCACCGACTGCGCCCGCGGCACAAAACTGACCACCGGCATGGACTACAGCGGATCCCTCGGGTCCGGCAGCTACGGCACCAAGGGCCCCGCGATCACGGTCAGCTACCTCACGCCCGGAGGCGGAGCAGGCTCCCTCGGCTCCATCTTCGGCTCCTAAGTAACACAACGGCTTCCGCCGACCACCACCACGGAAACCACCCCTGACCCCGAGCTCCGGCGCCCTGCCCTCGCAGGCGCCGGAGCCCGGACCCCTCACAGCGCCTGCGGCGACGCCCATGGCCGCACCGATCACAAGGACACACCCATGGCACACCGAGCAACCACCCGCACCATCGCCGCAGGCGCCACCACCGCACTCGCCCTCGGCGCACTGGCCTTTCTGACCACCGGCGTCGCCAACGCCGCCCCCGAACCATCGACTGGTGGGACGGAAACTCCCACTTCACCCGCACCATCACCAACGAAACCCCCGCCCCGGCGAAACCATCACCATCAGCACCAAGTTCGAACGAGGCAACTCCACCGACGAAAAGCTCGACTGGGTCAAGGACTTCCACCCCACCTGCCTGACCTACATCCCCGGCTCAGCCACCCTGACCGACAACAACGGCCCCCACACCATCGAGCCCTACCTCGACATCCAGCCCGGCTTCATCGCCGCCGACTTCAACGCCACCAGCTACCGGGTGACCGTCAAGCAGAACACCGCACCCGCCACCCTCACCGCCCAATACAACGTCGGCGCCAACTGCACCACCGACGGCGTCGCCCTCCAAACCGGCATGGACTACAGCGGATCCCTCGGCGCCGGCAACTACAGCACCAAGGGCCCCTCACTCACCGTCACCAACGCCAACTCCACCACCACCCTCGCCCCCATCACCAACGCCAAGGTCGGCCAGGCCTCCACGCTCACCGCCACCGTCGCACCGGCAGCCGCGGGCGGCACCATCGAATTCAAGGACGGCGACACCATCCTCGGCACCGCCCCCGTCGGCGCCAACGGAACCGCCACCCACCAGTGGACCCCCAGCGCTGCCGGTGCTCACACCATCCACGCCACCTTCTCCGGACGCGACGGCGTCAACGGTTCCACCACCACCGCACAGGTCACGGTTACCGAAGCCCCGGTCACCGACTCGACCACCACCCTCACCCCGTCACCGGCGCCAAGGTCGGCACCGCCACCACCCTGAAGGCAACAATCAACCCCGCCAACGCCGGCGGCACCGTCACCTTCAAGGACGGCAACACCATCCTCGGCACCAGCCCCGTCGGCGCCGACGGCACCGCCACCTACCAGTGGACCCCGGCCGCCGCCGGTGCTCACACCATCAACGCCGACTACTCCGGCCACGGCACCACCAACGCCTCCACCACCCACGCAACCATCACCGTCGCCACCACCGGCGGCGGCAACGGCGGCGGCAACGGCGGCAACGGCGGCGGCAGCCTCGGCTCCCTCGGCTCCATCTTCGGCTCCTAAGTAACACAACGGCTTCCGCCGACCACCACCACGGAAACCACCCCTGACCCCGAGCTCCGGCGTCCGCCCTCGTGGCGCCGGAGCCCGGACCCCCTCACAGCGCCTGCGGCGACGCCCATGGCCGCACCGATCACAAGGACACACCCATGGCACACCGAGCAACCACCCGCACCATCGCCGCAGGCGCCACCACCGCACTCGCCCTCGGGGCACTGACCATCTTCGGCACCAGCGTCGCCAACGCCGCCCCCGAACCATCGACTGGTGGGACGGCAACTCCCACTTCACCCGCACCATCACCAACGAAACCCCCGCCCCCGGCGAAACCATCACCATCAGCACCAAGTTCGAACGAGGCAACTCCACCGACGAAAAGCTCGACTGGGTCAAGGACTTCCACCCCACCTGCCTGACCTACGTCCCCGGCTCAGCCACCCTGACCGACAACAACGGCCCCCACCCCATCGAGCCCTACCTCGACATCCAGCCCGGCTTCATCGCCGCCGACTTCAACGCCACCAGCTACCGGGTGACCGTCAAGCAGAACACCGCACCCGCCACCCTCAGCGCCCAATACAACGTCGGCGCCAACTGCACCATCGGCGGCGGTGCCCTCCAAACCGGCATGGACTACAGCGGATCCCTCGGCGCCGGCTACTACGGCACCAAGGGCCCCTCACTCACCGTCGCCAAGGCGAACTCCACCACCACCCTCGCCCCCATCACCGGCGCCAAAGTCGGCACCGCCACCACCCTCACCGCAACCATCACCGGCGGCACAGCCGGCCAGACTGTCGAGTTCTACGACGGCACCACCAAAATCGGTAGCACCGGCCTCAACTCCAACGGCACCGCCACCTTCGCGTGGACCCCCACCACCGCAGGCAACCACGCCATCTCCGCGAAATTCCCCGACACCGCCACCACCAACGGCTCCCAATCCGCGCCGCAGACCGTCCAGGTCACACAAAACGTCAACTCCACCGTCGCCCTGGCCCCCATCACCAACGCCAAGGTCGGCCAGGCCTCCACGCTCACCGCCACCGTCAACCCGGCAGCCGCCGGTGGCACCATCGAATTCAAGGACGGCGACACCATCCTCGGCACCAGCCCCGTCGGCGCCAACGGAACCGCCACCCTGCCCTGGACCCCCAATGCCGGCGGCGGACACACCATCCACGCCGCCTTCTCCGGACGCGACGGCGTCAACGCCTCCACCACCACCGCACAGGTCACCGTCGCCGAAGCCGACGTCAACTCCACCGTGGCCCTCGCCCCGGTCACCGGCGCGAAGGTCGGCACCGCCACCACACTCGCCGCCACCGTCGCTCCGGCCGCCGTGGGCGGAACCATCGAATTCAAGGACGGCGACACCGTCCTCGGCACCAGCCCCGTCGGCGCCGACGGCACCGCCACCCTGCCCTGGACCCCCAGCGCCGGCGGCGGACACACACTGCACGCCAGCTTCTCCGGGCGTGACGGCGTCAACCCGTCCACCACCACCGGGCAGGTCACCGTCGCCGAAGCCGACGTCAACTCCACCGTGGCGCTGGCCCCGGTCACCGGCGCGAAGG
Source organism: Rhodococcus sp. MTM3W5.2 (assembly GCF_001984015.1). NCBI lineage: Bacteria > Bacillati > Actinomycetota > Actinomycetes > Mycobacteriales > Nocardiaceae > Rhodococcus > Rhodococcus sp. MTM3W5.2. The sequence goes on from NZ_CP019572.1 coordinate 3,608,246, forward strand.
TCGGCCAGGCCACCACGCTCACCGCCACCGTTGCTCCGGCAGGTGCGGGTGGCACCATCGAATTCAAGGACGGCGACACCGTCCTCGGCACCGCCCCCGTCGGCGCCGACGGCACCGCCACCCACCAGTGGACCCCGGCCGCCGCCGGTGCTCACACCATCCACGCCGCCTTCTCCGGGCGTGACGGCGTGAACGGTTCCACCACCACCGGGCAGGTCACCGTGGCCGAGGCACCGGTCGACAACACGAACTCGACCACCACCCTCACCCCCGTCACCGGCGCCAAGGTCGGCACCGCCACCACCCTGAAGGCAACAATCAACCCCGCAGGCGCCGGCGGCACCGTCACCTTCAAGGACGGCACCACCATCCTCGGCACCGCCACCGTCGGCGCCGACGGCACCGCCACCTACCAGTGGACCCCCACCACCGCCGGTGCTCACACCATCAACGCCGACTACTCCGGCCACGGCACCACCAACGCCTCCACCACCCACGCAACAGTGACCGTCGCACCCACCGGCGGCGGCAACCCCGGCACCGGCGGCGGCAGCCTCGGCTCCCTCTTCGGCGGCCTGTTCAGCGGCTTCGGCTCCTGAGCTAACAACCTGCCACAGGTCTGTTCCCGGCCGCATCGGCCGGGAACAGACCCTCCTGCCGGCGCCGACCCCGAGCATCCGGGCCCGCCCCGTACCCCACGTTGTCCGTCAGCTCTGTTTTAGTGAAAAGCACTCCGCGACATGATCAATACCCTTGGCCGCCCGCACACCGACCTCATCGACGCACCCGGAAGCTGGGTCGCGCAGGCTTATTGCCGCTTCGGTGACCCTGACAGGATGTTCGTAAGGGGCTCGAGGAAGCAACGAGAGGCCGCCACGCTCTGCGAGCACTGCCCCGTCATCCTCGAGTGCGGAGCTGATGCCCTGAACAACCGAGTCGAGTTCGGTGTCTGGGGAGGAATGACCGAATGCGAACGGCGAAAACTGACGGCGCTTTACCCGCGTATCGAGTCGTGGGCCGACTTCATCGCACAGGCACGCCGCCGCGCCCGGCCGCGGCGCAACGTCCTCGACGTCGCGCCACCGGGTGACCGGTACCCACCGATTGCGCCGGCGGGTACCACGCCCCGCGACCGACCCGCACCGGCATCGGTGGAAGCCACCCATCGACCACGTCGGCATCCACATGTTCCGGGGACCTACGCCCGGGCCACGTAGGTACGGCATACGGCAGCGGTGGCGACGGGGAACCACCAGATCAACGTTCACGAAATACCGGCCCGCCCGGTCCGACGGGCCCACGAACGAGAAGAGGAGAACCTTCCATGTCCCACCGAAACCTCGTCCAGGCCAAGTCGGCGGCGATACTCGCCCTGACCGCCGGCCTCCTGCTCGCTCCCGCCCCGTCGATCGCCGCGGCCGCACCGACGCCGGTCGTCGCGTCGACCTCGGTCGACCACTCGCTGCACCTGACGGGGGCGCCGAATGCCCGCGACCTCGGCGGCTACACCACCACCGACGGGAAGAGCGTTCGATCCGGGCTGGTGCTGCGCAGCGACGCGCTCACCGCCCTGACCGCGGACGACCTGGCCAAGCTCGTGCAGCTGAACGTCAAGACGGTCGAAGATCTGCGGACCACCTACGAAAGGGTGCTCGGACCGGACAAGCTCCCCGCAGGCGCCACCTCGCAACACCGCGACGTGACCGGCGGAAACCTGGTCACTGCGATCACGATGAAGGACCTGGGGCAGTTCTACAAGGTCATGCCCAGCAATTCCGACGCCTCCGCCGCGTTCCGGGCCGTCCTGCTGGACATCAAGAACTCCCCCGATACGGTGCTCTATCACTGCAAGAGCGGGAAGGACCGAACCGGCTGGCTGTCGGCGGTACTGCTAACGATCCTCGGCGTCCCGCGCGAGACCGTGAACGCGGACTTCATGCTCAGCAACGAGTACGTCGGCGCCGGTGGCGGAACGGGCAGCCTCGGGAGCAGCAATTCTGATCACGTGGAGCAGGCCTGGCTCGATTCCGCCTTCGCCACTGTGGACCAGAAGTACGGCAGCTTCGACAACTACGTGAGCCAGGCGCTTGGTCTGACGAATCAGGACGTCACCGCGCTGAAGGCAAAGCTGCTCAGCTGATCGGGGATCGGGCGCCCGCGCCTGGTGAACACCCCGCCATTCGACACGCAGCCTGTCACCGAGACCGATTGGTGACAGGCTGTGTGTTCCAGACGATCTTCCGGATCGGCACCATCCTCGGCGCGGACGTGGACAACCAGATCACCGCGCTCTTCCAGAAGAGTCGGCTGCTCAAGATCCGCGGCAGTGACAGCCCCTTCGTGTTCGTCTGGGGTCAGGACGTGACCGCGGCCATGGTGCAGGCCGTGGTGGGCACTCGCACCGGGATCTTCAACGTCGCGGGCGACGGATCCATGACCATCGACGAGATCGCGGCCGAACTGGGCAAGCCGACCATGTCGGTGCCCGCAGACCTGGTCCGCGCCGGCCTCTGGGCAGGGCGGGCACTGGGACTGACCGCCCACGGCCCCGAGCAGACCAAGTTCCTGCAGTACCGGCCCGTGCTCAAGAACGATCGACTCAAGCACGTGTTCGGGTACACACCGCAGTACTCGACGAGGGAGGCCTTCGCCGCGTGGCGGGCCGCCCGCGGCTCCGTCGCCACCATGGTCCAATCGCACGATTCGTAACCAATCAGGACTCCCGCGACTACGGTGGAACTTGTTTCAGTCTTCCACCGCTGACAGTGTAGGAGTGCCGCATGCACACCCCCCTTTGCGACGAACTCGGCATCGAGTTCCCCATCTTCGCGTTCACCCATTGCCGCGACGTCGTGGTCGCCGTGAGCAAGGCTGGCGGCTTCGGCGTCCTCGGAGCGGTCGGGTTCACACCCGAGGAGCTCGAAATCGAGCTGAAGTGGATCGATGAGCACATCGGCGACCACCCGTACGGTGTCGACATCGTCATCCCGAACAAGTACGAGGGCATGGACTCGAACCTGTCCGCCGACGAACTCACCACGATGCTGCAGTCGATGGTGCCGCAGGAAACCCTCGACTTCGGACGCAAGATCCTTACCGACCACGGTGTGCCCTTGCCTGACGACGGCAACGAGAACGCGTTGCAGCTTCTCGGCTGGACGGAGGCCACAGCCACCCCGCAGGTCGAGGTCGCGCTGCAGCACCCGAAGGTGACGCTCATCGCGAACGCGCTCGGCACGCCGCCTGCGGACATGATCAAGCACATCCACGACGCCGGCCGCAAGGTCGCCGCCCTGTGCGGCTCGCCCTACCAGGCCCGCAAGCACGCGGACGCGGGCGTGGACATCATCATCGCCCAGGGCGGCGAGGGCGGCGGACACTGCGGCGAGGTCGGATCGATCGTGCTGTGGCCGCAGGTCGTCAAGGAGGTCGCCCCGGTGCCGGTGCTCGCGGCGGGCGGTATCGGCAGCGGCCAGCAGATCGCGGCGGCCCTGGCCATGGGCGCACAGGGCGCCTGGTCGGGCTCGCAGTGGCTGATGGTCGAGGAGGCCGAGAACACCGCCGTCCAGCAGGCTGCCTACGCGAACGCGTCCAGCCGGGACACGGTGCGCAGCCGGTCGTTCACCGGCAAGCCGTGCCGGATGCTGCGCAACGACTGGACCGAGGCGTGGGAGAAGGACGGCAACCCCGAGCCTCTCGGAATGCCGCTGCAGTACATGGTCTCCGGGATGGCCGTGGCGGCCACCCACAAGTACCCGGACGAGACCGTCGACGTCGCGTTCAACCCGGTCGGCCAGGTCGTCGGCCAGTTCACCAAGGTAGAGAAGACCTCGGCGGTCATCGAGCGCTGGGTCCAGGAGTACCTCGAGGCGACGGGCACCCTCGAGCAGCTGAACGCTGCCGCGAACGCCTGACGGTCACTGATCGGGGAGGATCGGGACGCTGTCACCGCGATCCTTCCCGAGCAGGGCCGCCCGCGTGACGGCCACCGCCCCGAACCGGTCCCGGACCGAGTCCAGCGCGGTGTCGAGGGCGGTGACTTCCCGCGGCGCCCGCTCCGCCGCCCCTGCCTCGAGCTCGAACGGCAGCGCCAACTGCTCGGCACCCTCGCGGTCGAGGTTGGTCAGCGCGACACCGATCAGCGTCAGCCCCTGGCCGAGAATCATCGGCCGGGCCTGGTCGAGCAGAACGCGCACCGTGGACAGGATCGTCTCGGTGCGGGCCGTCGCCTGCGGCAGCGTGAACGAGCGGGTGGCGCGGGCGAAGTCCGCAAATCGCATCCGCACGACCACGGTGCGACAGACCCGGCCAGCGCGGCGGAGGCGCCGCGTGACGCGGTCGACCAGCGCGGCGGCGAGCGCGTCGATCTCCGCCTGGGATCTCGGCCTGCGCCCGAGCGCGTGCTGGGCGCCGATCGAACGCCGCCTCGTTCCCGTATGCACGCGGCGCGAGTCTCGTGCCCAGGCCAGTGCGTGCAGATGTCGCCCCGCCGCCTGGCCGACAACGGCGGCGAGTTCGCGTTCCGGTAGCACCGCCATCTGTCCGACCGTGGCTATGCCGTAGTCACGGAGCTTGCGCGAGGTCACCGCGCCGACACCCCACAACCGCTCGACCGGAAGGGGGTGCAGGAACTCGAGCTCGCGATCCGGAGGGACGAGCAACAGCCCGTCCGGCTTACCGACGGCACTGGCCACCTTCGCGAGGAACTTTGTACGGGCGATCCCCACGGTAATCGGCAGCCCGACTTGCTCGCGGACCTCGCGCCGCAGCCGGGAGGCGATCTCGAACGGGGTGCCGGACACCCGGCGCAGCCCCCCGACGTCGAGGAACGCCTCGTCGATCGAGATGCCCTCCACCAGCGGGGTGGTGTTCCGGAAGACCTCGAACACGGCCCTGCTCGCCTCGGCGTAGGCCGACATCCTCGGCCGCACGACCACCGCCTGCGGGCACAGCCGCAACGCCTGCCCTCCGTTGCTCGGCGTCCGTACGCCGAATGCCTTCGCCTCGTAGCTGGCGGCGAGCACCACACCCCCGCCGACGATGACCGGCCGGCCCCGCAGCGACGGGTCGTCCCGCTGCTCGACCGAGGCGTAGAAGGCATCGAGATCGGCGTGCAGGATCGTGGCGTCGGCCCTGGCCGGCTCCGTAGGCGAGGGCGAGGGCGGAAACGCTGCACGATCGGACACGAACATATGTTCGCATCGGGCACCGACAGTCCGCTACCCCCGCGGCCCCCGATACATTCGCCACACCTCGGGCCCGTGGTCGATCGTGATGTGCCCCGCGATCGAGAACCCGTGACGCTCGTACAGAGGCAGGTTTCGGCGGGTCGCCGTATCCAGCCACACTGCGTGGCCCGCGCGGTCCATCTCCGCGAGCCCCGCGGCGAGCAGATCGCCGCCAAGCCCACGCCCCTGCGCCCCGCGGGCGACCCCGATCGTCGCCAGAAGCCACGCGTCGCCCCAGGAGCCCATCGCCGACAGTTGCTCCTCCGCGTCCGTCATTCGCAGGAACCGGTCCCCGTGCAGCTCGGCGATGGACGCGAGAACCGATTCGTCCGGAGGCGACACGTCGGGAGGAATGAAAGCGACCACGCCATTCCGGTCGGCGTCGATATACGCGAGACCATGCGGCACGGCCATGTGTTCGAGGTACAACCGTTGAAGCCCGCCCACCCGCTCCTCGTGCAAATCGGCTTGGACGCACCACCTCGTCCAGGGATAGTCGGCGAAAGCCTCCCCGAGAACGGACGCTGCGCGGTCCAGATCCTCTGCCGCCAAGGGTCGAATCGAGATTTCCATACCGCACTTCATCACGACCCACAGTCCCGACGAAAGTGATTATTCGGACATGGACCCGACGGGGCGGGGCGGCTCGGCGAGCGTTTCGTCAGGCGACAGCAGCGCCCGCACCGCACCCGGAGTCCGGCCCAGGTGGGCGCGCATCGTCCTGGTCAGGTGGGCCTGGTCGGCGAACCCGAGGTCCGCGGCGAGTACCGCGAGGTCCCGCTCCCCGCCCTCGAGCCGAGCCAGCGCCCTGCCCACCCGGACCCGGTTGCGATAGCGGGTGACGGAGACACCGGTGACCGCGGTGAAGTGACGACTCAGCAGGAACGGCGACACCTCCAGTGCGCCCGCCAGCGGGATCAGCCCGTCGGATCCGGGGGCATCGTCGAGGATCGCCGCCCTGGCGTCGGCCACCAGCGACCGGCCGCGCGCGCCGGACCGGATCCGGGGTCGCGCGTCGCCCGTGACGCGCGGCACGACCTCCCCGACGAGCCCCACCAGTTCCTCGGCGACCGCGAACCCGACGTCGCCGCTCCCCGCCGCCAGGAGCAGCCGCCGATGCCACAGTTCCACCCTGGCATCGACGTAGAGGTCCGCGACGGGCGGCGCCGCTGGGTCGCCCGCGATCGAGTGCCACAGCTCGGTGCCGATGTCGATCGAGGTGCAGAGGTCGCCGCCGACGGGATGTGCGAACCGCTCCTCCTGGCCCGGTCGGCCGAGGTAGGCGGTGGTCCGGTCCAGCACCGATTCGGCTCCGTCGGCCCGACGCAGGAACCGTCCCGCCCGCACGAGCACCAGCCGGTGATCGTCGTGGCACTCCGGATCCGACCACGCGGCGTGCTCGCCGGCACAGGTGACCGCCCAGGCACTGAACTGGGGCGACTCCGCGATCCGCGCCGCCGATTGCATGAGGAAAACGCTACGCGCGGCCACCGACACGGGACCGCAAAATGTTCAAGACGAGCGGACCGATGGAGGGGCACGCTCGGGTCATGGCATACATACGCACCGAAACACTCGTCGACACCACCCCGAGCGCGCATGGGATGCGCTCCGCGACTGGGGTGCGCTGCACCAACGCCTGGCCGCCGGGTTCGTCACGGACACCACCATCGACGGGGGCGACCGGATCGTCACGTTCGGCGACGGCTCGGTTGTCCGCGAACGGCTGGTCGCGCTGGACGAGTCGGCCCGCCGCCTGTCGTGGTCGATCGTCGGCGGGCCCTACGAGCATCACAACGGGTCGGCCCAGGTGTTCGCCGAGAGCGATGGCCGCACCCGATTCGTCTGGATCGCGGACGTGCTGCCGGATGCACTGGCGGACCGCACCACGGCCATGATGGAGCTCGGCACCAGCGCGATTCGCCGAACCCTCGAGGGCGACCGGGTGCGCGGCGGGTAGCCGTCGGGCTGCGGCGCAGACCACACCGCTCGACGCGATGCCAGGGGGGCAGTTCCGCGACGGCGAGCACCTCCGGATCGCCGGTAGGCTGGGACTCGTCCGATTTGTCCCCATGGGAAGGCCCCCAGTGGAACTCCTCCTGATCCTCGCCGTCATCGGTGTCGTCGTGTTCCTGGTCATGAGAAGCCAGAAGCGCTCGGTCGGCCACACCGCCACCCAACTCGAGGACGCCAAGGCGGACGCGCGCCAGGCGATCGAGCGGCTCGGCGGCCAGGTCTACAACCTGACCGGCACCGACATGGCCTCGAAGCAGGCCCTCGCCGACGCGTCCGAGCGACACATCGCGGCCGGCTCGCAGATCGACCAGGCCAACAGCCCGGCGCAGGCCCGCCTCGCGAAGCAGACTGCGCTGGAAGGCCTCTACTACATCCGTGCCGCGCGAACGGCGATGGGGATGGACCCGGGCCCCGAGGTTCCGAGCATCGACGGCCAGCGCGCCGCGGGCGAGGTGACCGAGAACCGGGACATCGAGTTCGAGGGCCGTCAGGTCTCGGCTTCCCCGAACCCGTCCCCGCGCACCCCGAACTACTACCCGGGCGGTCGCGTCGCGGGTCGGCCCGTCCCGGCCGGCTGGTACTCCGAGCCCTGGTGGAAGCCGGCGCTCGTTGCGGGCGCGTGGGGCGTGGGCTCGATGTTCCTGTTCTCCGCTATGTTCGGCGGCATGGCCGGTGTGCCCTATGACGCGCAGGCTTTCGAGAGCGGCGCCGGCGACGGCAGCGACGCGGGCGGTGGCGATGCGGGCGGCGACGCCGGTGGCGAAGGTGGCGACGCGGGCGCCGACGCCGGCGGTGACACGGGCGGCGGCGACTTCGGGGGCGACGCCGGTGGTGGCGACTGGGGCGGTGGCGATTTCGGCGGCGGCGACTTCGGCGGCTTCTAGGACTGCTCTACGAATTTCGGCAGGATTTCGGCAGGATTTCACCCGCTTTCCGGGCGAAATCCTGCCGAACTCGTTTGACGCCTCAGACCGACTGACAGGTCGGGCACCAGAACAGGTTGCGCGCCTTCATGACCGAGTGGGCGATCGGCGTGCCGCACACGCGGCAGGCCGATCCCGTTCGGCGGTACACGTAAGTACGCGGGCGGTCCTTGGCGTACGCCGGCTCGCCGTTGTCGTGCTCGGGGTGCACCACGTGCATCTTCCCCCGCCGGACACCGACCTTCATCAGTGAGACGAGGTCTGTCCACATGGCATCCCATTCAGCCGTACCCAGCCGCGCGCCGGGGCGGTTCGGGTTGATCCCGTGCCGGAACAGCAGCTCGGCCCGATAGACATTGCCGACCCCGGCGATCACCTGCTGATCCATCAGCAGTGCGCCGATCGCGTTCTGCGACTTGGAGATCCGGCGCCACGCCCGCGCGGGGTCGGCGTCGGGACGCAGCGGGTCGGGGCCCAGCCGTACCTCTAGTGCGCGCAGCTGGGGCTCGTCATAGATCTCGCAGGCGGTCGGCCCGCGCAGGTCGGTGCCGATCTCGGCCCCGACCATCCGCATGCGGACCTGGCCAACCGGCGTGCCCATGGGCAGCGGGAGATCGGTGAACTTGCCGTACAGCCCGAGGTGCACGTGCACGATCAGGCCCGACTCGTAGTGGTGCAGCAGGTGCTTGCCCCACGCCTCGGCCCGGACCAGGACCCGGCCGTCGACGCTCGCCGCTCCGGACTCGAACCTGCCCTGCGGGCTGGACACACGAACGGGAGCACCGGCGAAGTGTCGCTGGTGCTCCCGTGCGAGTCGGTGGAGAGTGTGACCCTCGGGCACTCAGGCCTCGGGCAGGGCCGGCGGCACGCCGGTGCGCTCGTACTCGGACAGGATGTCGATGCGCCGCTGGTGCCGCTCCTCGCCCGACCACGGGGTCTCGAGGAACGCGTCGACGATGGCAAGGGCCTCCTCGAGCGAGTGCATCCGGCCGCCGATGCCGATCAGCTGGGCCTTGTTGTGCTGGCGCGCGAGCTGGGCGGTCTCCACGCTCCATGCCAGGGCGCAGCGGGCGCCGGGCACCTTGTTCGCGGCGATCTGCTCGCCGTTGCCGCTGCCGCCGAGCACGATGCCCAGGCTGCCCTCGTCCTCGACCACGCGGCGCGCGGCCTCGACGCAGAACGCCGGGTAGTCGTCCACGGCGTCGTACACGTGGGCGCCGCAGTCCACGGCCTCGTGGCCGTTCGCGGTGAGATGGTCCTTGATCTGGTTCTTGAGTTCGAAGCCTGCGTGGTCGGCACCTAGGTATACGCGCATGTGTCGATTCTGACAGGTCGGCGCGGCGACCCCGGACCCGACCACGAATAGGGTTTGTCCACATGGAGCAGTTCCCACCCACGATCACGCATCACTCGCCCGTCCACCCGGCCCCCGGATTCGCGCCACCGCAGATGCTCCCGCCGCGAGGGCTCTCTCCGTGGGGTATGCCGATCCGGCACCACTTCGAGATCCCGTTGCTGATCCTGTCGATCGCGACCACCGTGGTGGCCTACCTGGTGTCGATCGCGCTGATCGCCTCGGGCGCGCTGGAGCCGTGGGTCATCATCGTGCTGCTCGCACCGATCCTGCTGTTCTTCGCCCGCGGCCAGATGTACGCCGCGCAGCGTGTCAACGGCGTGAAGATGACGCCGACCCAGTTCCCCGACGGCTACCGGATGCTGGTCGAGGCGGCAGCGCGGTTCGGCATGCCGCAGGTGCCCGACGGCTATGTCGTCCTCGGCAACGGTCAGATCAACGCGTTCGCCTCCGGCCACGGCTTCCGGCGGTACGTGGTGGTCTACAGCGACCTGTTCGAGATCGGCGGCCAGGCACGCAATCCCGATGCACTGGCGTTCATCATCGGACACGAGGTCGGGCACATCGCGGCGGGCCACACCTCCTACTGGCGCCAGCTCGGCATGTTCGCCTCCAACTACATCCCGGTGATCGGGTCCTCGCTCTCGCGCGCGCAGGAATACACCGCCGACAACCACGGGCTGTGCAACCGTCCACACGGGGCACCGGGCGCGATCGGCGTGCTCGCCGCGGGCAAGTACCTGATGAGCCTGGTCGGGTTCGACGAGATGGCGGACCGGGCCAGGACCGAGCGCGGGTTCTTCCCCTGGCTGGTGAACATCCTGTCCGGCCATCCGGTGCTGACCTGGCGCGCCGCCGCCCTGCGGGACCGCTCGCGCCACGGCCGGGTGTTCTAGCCGGCGACCTGCTCGCAGTGCGCACGGACCCGGCGGTGGTCCGGATCCACCCAGCCCTTGGACTCCGCATAGTCGATCATCGCCACGAACCGGGGCAGCCAGCCCTCGCCGCGCAGGGGGTGGCTGCGCACTGCCCCTCGAGGGCGCCGATGTCGAGCCAGACGTGGTCGCCATCAACGGTGCCCCATGCGCCCAGCGCGGCGGCGGCCCGTTCCCGGTCGCGATCGCCAAGCACGGTGACCGCCAGACTGGTGAACTCGTCGACCCCCGTCAGTTCCACCGTTGCCACGGCCTCGCGAAGGTCCACCTCGAGCTGCATCTCGTACCCGCTTCTACCCAGGACCGACCACATAACTGGATCAGTTGATTGAATCGTTGAGCCCATTTGATGCCATGACCCCACCCATGTCAAGGGTGTGCGAAACTCTCGACATGTCCACCCCGAACCAGAACCGTCAGGGCAACGCCACCCGAATGCGCCTGGTGAAGACGGCCGAGAAACTCTTCGCCGCCCAGGGTGTGGACGCCGTGTCGATCCGGGCCGTCAACTCGGCCGCCGGGCTCGGGCCTGCCTCGGTGCATTACCACTTCGGCTCGAAGGACGACCTGCTGGCGGCGGTCCTCCTCGATCTCGGCGGCGCGGTCCGCGACCAGATCCGGATCAACGTAGACCGACTCGCCGCATCGCCCGTCCCGCCGACCGCAGACACCCTGGTTCGTGCCGTCACCGAGCCCTATCTCGAACTCGTACTCCGACAACGCGTCCGGGGCATGCGATGGGTCAAGATCATCGCGCAGATATCCCAGGAGGGACATCCGGCCCTCGAGGCCACGGGCCAGCACGTCGACGAGAGCCTGCTCGATCAGGTCCGCCGCGCGTATCCACACTCCGACCCGGACCGCCTTCAGCTCCGCTGGGCGATCTCGGTGATGGGTTTCCTTCAGGCACTGGGCCGGGCCGACGAGTGGAGCCACGGCGCCGGCCGCCTCTCCCCGAGGACCTGACGAGCTTCTATGAGGACCTCGTCGTCTTCGTCGTCGGCGGCGCCGACCGACTGCTCGGCTCCTGACCCACCGACAGGGAACCGGAAATCCACACCTTCGCACGAGTGTCCACTCAGCGGGAGATTTTTGGATCAGTTGATCCAGTTCGGTGATAGAACTGCGGACAGGCGGATGTGATGCCGCTCACTCCGAATGCCGACCGCCTCGATCCCCCTCCCCAGGGCCGGCACCCACCTGTCAAGGAGATGACGCTCGTGTGGACCACCGATTCGATCAAATTCGGCGCCTTCCTCGCGCCATACCACCCGCTGAACGCCGATCCCGCGCTGCAGCTGCGCCGCGACATCGACCTCATGGAACACCTCGATCACCTCGGCTTCGACGAGGCGTGGATGGGTGAGCACCACTCCACCGGCGCCGAGATCGTGCCCGCCCCTGACCTGTTCATCGCGGCGGCCGCGGAGCGGACCGAACGGATCCGGTTCGGCACCGGGGTCACCTCGCTGCCGTACCACCATCCGCTGGTCACCGCGGACCGGATCACGCAGCTCGACCTGCAGACCCGCGGCCGGCTGATCTTCGGCACCGGCCCAGGCAAGATCCCGCTCGACGCGCACATGATGGGGATCAATCCCTCGGACCAGCGCCGGATGCAGGGCGAGGCCCTCGAGGCGATCCTCGCGCTGCTGCGCGGCGAGGTCGTGAACATGGAGACGGACTGGTTCACCCTGCGTGACGCCCGCGCGCAGCTGCCCACCTACAACCCGGCGGGCATCGAGATCGCGACCGCCTCGACGATGTCCCCCAACGGATCGGTGCTCGCGGGGACCCACGGCCTCTCGCTGCTCTCGCTCGCCGCCAGCTCCCCAAGCGGATTCGACGTCCTCGATCGCAACTGGGGCGTCTACGAGAAGGTCTGCGCCGAGAACGGGCACGTCGCCGACCGGTCCACCTGGCGACTGGTCAACCCGATGTTCCTCGCCGAGACGCGGGCCGACGCGGAGCGCGCGGTGAGCCGCCGGATCGACTCGATGGCCGCCTACGTCAACCGGCAGACCGGTCAGAACCCGGACTGGGCGCAGACCCCCAAGGGGATCATCGACCAGTGGCGGGGCGACACCCTCGGTGAGTTCGGTCAGGCCATCATCGGCACCCCTGACGAGGCGATCGCCCAGATCGAGCGGCTGATCGAGAAGACCGGCGGGTTCGGCACCATGCTGATCCTGCACGTCGACATGGCGAACTGGGAGGACACCAAGCGCAGCTACGACCTGTTCGCCTCCGAGGTGATCCCACACTTCAAGAACCGCAACGCCGGCCGCGAGGCCAGCCTCCAGTTCGCCGAGGACAACCGCGACTACCTGCTCGGCGGCCTGATCGGCGCGATCACCAAGGCACACACCGACTACTACGGCCAGCCCGCCGAGACCGCAGGAGCACAGGCATGAAGGCAGCACAGTTCAGCGACGGCGCGTTCACGGTCGCCGAGGTCCCGGATGCGCCCGCGCTCGCGCCCGCTCAGGTCCGCATCGACGTGACCGCCTGCGGCATCTGCGGCAGCGACCTGAGCATGTCGAAGGACCCGTGCCGGTTCGTGCACGTCGCCGAGAACGCGGGCTATCCGCTGGCAACCTTCGACACCGACCGGCCCGTCGTCCTCGGCCACGAGTACGCGGGCATCGTGTCCGAGGTCGGTTCGGCCGTCACCGATTTCGCCGTCGGCGACCGAGTGGCGGGTATCGGGCTTGCGACCGACACCACGACCGGCATCCCGAAGATCATCGGGTTCTCCAACGAGTACCACGGCGCGTTCGGCGAGCACATCGTCGTCGACGCGTTCTGGGTCCGGCACGTCCCCCAGGGTCTCTCGCTCGAGCACGCCACCCTGGCCGAACCGCTGCACGTCGGCGAGATGCACATGCAGCAGTCCGGCCTCACCCCCGCCGACTCGGCACTGGTGATCGGTTGCGGCACCATCGGGCTCGGCGCCATCGTCGCGGCCAAGGCCCGCGGGGCGCAGCTGGTGATCGCGTCCGAGCCGTCGCCGAAGCGGCGCGAGCTCGCCGCGAAGATGGGCGCCGACATCGTCGTCGACCCGAACGAGCAGGACCCGATCGAGCTGTGGAACCAGATGGTCGCCGAGGGCAACACCCTCGTGGGCCAGGCGGGCGCGGGCATCCTGATCGCGTACGAGTGCAGCGGCAGGGCCGGGATCCTGGGCACCCTGATGCACACGATGCCGTTCAACTCGCGGATCCAGGTGCTGGCGGCGCCGTTCGGCGACGAGACGATCATTCCGGTGGTGGGACAGTTCCGCCGGATCGCGATCAACTTCGGCCACGGTCCGTACGAGAACGCCTACGACATCACCCTGCAGCGGCTGGCCGACGGCGAGATCGACGCCGAGGCCATCATCACCGGCCGGGTCGGGCTGGACGGCGTCGCCGAGGCCTTCACCGCGCTGCGCGACCCCGAAGAGCACGTGAAGATCCTCGTGCTGCCCTAGGCGGCTCCGCCGCCCGTGAGTCCTTCTGGCCCACCACGGGACCAAAAGGACTCACGGGCGCGTAGCGCCTACTCGAAGGAGGGGTCCTCGGTCCGGGTGCGCTTGAGCTCGAAGAAGTGCGGGTACGACGCCAGCGCGACGGTGCCGTCCCAGACCCGGCCGGCGTCCTCGCCCCGAGGGATGCGCGAGAGCACCGGGCCGAAGAAGGCGACGCCGTTCACGTGGATGGTCGGGGTGCCGACATCGGGACCGACGGCATCCATCCCGGCCTTGTGGCTGCGACGCAGGTCCTCGTCGTGCGCGTCGGTGTCGGCTGCCGAGGCCAGGTCTGCGGGCAGGCCCACCTCGGCCAGCGCCTCCGCGATCACGGCCGGGAAATCCTTGTTGTTCTGATCGTGGATCCGGGTCCCCATCGCGGTGTACAGCGGCAGCAGCACCTCGTCGCCGTGTTCCTTGGCCGCGGCGATCGCGACCCGGACCGGACCCCACGCCTTCTCCATCATCGCCTGGTATTCCTCGGGCAGATCGCGCCCCTCGTTCAGGACCGCAAGGCTCATGACATGGAAATTCGCCTCGATGTCACGGACCTTCTCGACCTCGAGGATCCAGCGCGAGGTGATCCAGCACCACGGGCAGAGCGGGTCGAACCAAAAATCGGCGGTATCCCTGGTGTCACTCACGGGCTGCTCCCCTGTCTTCTCGTCACGGCTGTCGGCGCGCTCATCTGGTGGGGACCCGTCACCGACGGGTCCATTCGTAGGCAACCACCGATCGGACCGAATGCTTCCCGGCCGAGAAGCCCCTACCGGATGACGGTCGGCAGTAGGGTCGACAGCAGCGCCATCAGGACCGTTTTCGTCACAATGCAGTGTCTCGAACGGAGTGTGAGGACATGTCACCGAACCGTACGTTCGTGATCGTCGGCGGCGGGCTCGCCGGAGCGAAGACCGCGGAAGCCCTGCGCGAGAAGGATTTCGACGGCTCGATCGTCCTGCTCAGCGCGGAGGACCACCTCCCGTACGAGCGGCCACCTCTGTCCAAGGAACACGTCGCGGGCAAGAAGGCCCTCGCCGACTTCACCGTGCATCACGGCGACTGGTATCGCGACCACCACGTCGACCTGCGGCTCGGCACCACCGCCACCGCCCTCGACCGCGACGCCCACGAGGTACGACTGCCGGACGGCTCGACGCTCGGCTACGACAAGCTCGCGCTGGCCACCGGTTCGCGCTCGCGGCGACCGCCGATCCCGGGTTCCGACGCCGCAGGGGTGCACTATCTGCGCACGATCGAGGAGTCCGACGGCCTGATCGGCGCGCTGGAGGCGGATTCTCGCCTGGTCGTGATCGGCGCCGGGTGGATCGGACTCGAGGTGGCCGCCCAGGCCCGCGAGCGCGGTGTCGTCGTCACCGTCATCGAGTCCGCGGCGCTGCCTCTGCTCGGGTCCCTCGGCCCCGAGATGGGCACGGTCTTCGCGGAACTGCACCGCGAGCACGGCGTCGACATGCATTTCGAGGCCACCGTGGAGGAGATCACCGCCGACGCCGGGCGGGTCACCGGGGTCCGCCTCGCGACCGGCGACGTGCTGCCCGCCGACGCGGTGCTGGTAGCGGTCGGGGCGCAACCGAACGTCGAACTCGCCGAGCAGGCCGGGCTCGCGGTGGACGGCGGGGTGCTCGTGGACGCGGGCATGACCACGAGCGACCCCGACATCGTCGCGGTCGGCGACATCGCGGCGCAGCAGCACCCGGTGCTGGGCACCAGGATTCGCGTCGAGCACTGGGCGAACGCCCTCAACCAGCCCGCCGTCGCCGCGGCGACGATGCTCGGCAGGCCCGCCGAGTACGACAACCTGCCTTACTTCTTCACCGATCAGTACGACCTGGGCATGGAGTACGTCGGATACGCACCGACCGGCGGGTACGACCGCCTCGTCGTGCGGGGCGACGTGACCCGGCGCGAGTTCGTCGCATTCTGGCTGGGCGGGGACAACAGGGTGCTGGCAGGCATGAACGTCAACGTCTGGGACGTGACCGACGCCGTCAAGAAGCTGATCACCGCGGGCGAACCGGTCGACCCGGCCCGCCTGGCCGACGAGTCGACACCGCTCGACCAGATTGCATGACCTGAATCACACCCCTCTCTCGTAGAAGTGTGTCGGGAGAGCCTGCCCGGCTCCGTCCTACCCATGAGAGCGCCACTAGGGCGCACCCGACCGAAGGAGCCGACGATGAAGTACATGCTGATCAAGACCTACAGCGAGGCCGCGTACTGCGATTCCCCGATCCACGAGTGGGAGCCGAAGGACATCGAGGCGCACATCGACTTCCAGCGCGCGCTCGGCGAGCAACTGGCCGCATCCGGCGAACTGGTCGAGGCCCAGGGGCTGGCCGGGCCGGACCAGGCGCGCATCGTCAGCTCCGACGGCCGATCCGCGCCGGTGGTGACCGACGGGCCGTTCCCGGAGACCAAGGAGTTCCTGGCCGGATACTGGATCGTCGACGTGGACAGCGCCGAGCGGGCGGTGGAGATCGCCGCGCAGGCCTCGGCGGCCCCCGGACCCGGCGGAAAGCCGATCGGCGAGTACATCGAGGTGCGCGCGATCATGAGCGCCCCGCCCACCGATCAGTGACCTTCCCACCCTCCGACGACACCGAGGACCTGCTGCGCGAACTCCGGCCGCAGGTCCTCGGTGCCCTCGTCCGACGGTTCGGCGACTTCGCCGCCGCCGAGGACGCGCTCCAGGAGGCGCTCGTCGCCGCCGCCACGCATTGGCCCACCGACGGTCTGCCCGACAATCCACGCGGCTGGCTCATCCAGGCCGCCCACCGGCGCATGACCGACGCCATCCGCGCCGACGCGGCCCGCCGGAACCGCGAGGCCGTCGCTGCCGGGCGGGAGCCGACCCGGCCTGCCGACATCGCCACGCCGGATCGGGACGACACGCTCGCCCTGTTCTTCCTCTGCTGCCATCCGGCGTTGTCGCCCGCGAGTGCGATCGCACTGACGCTGCGCTCGGTCGGCGGGCTCACCACCGCCGAGATCGCGCGGGCCTTCCTGCTGCCGGAAGCGACCATGACGCAACGGATCACCCGCGCCAAGAAGCGGGTGGCCGCCCTGGATCGGCCCTTCGCGGTGCCGGAGTCCGGGCAGTGGCACGAACGCCTCGACGCGGTGCTGCACGTGCTGTACCTGATCTTCACGGAGGGCCACGCCAGCACGTCCGGCCGACAGGTGCGTCGCGCGGACCTGTCGGCGGAGGCGATCCGACTGAGGCGGGCGATCCATGGCCAGCTGCCCGACGATCCCGAGGTCGCCGGGCTACTGGCGCTGATGCTGCTCACCGATGCGCACCGCGCCGCCCGCACCGGTCCGCGCGGGGAACTGGTCCCGCTCGCCGAGCAGGATCGCAGGCTGTGGGATCGCGAGGCGATCACCGAGGGCGTCCGGCTGACGACGACGGCGATCGGGCACGGGCTGACGGGCCCCTATCGGATCCAGGCCGCGATCGCCGTGCTGCACGCCCAGGCGACGAGCACCGAGGACACCGACTGGGACCGCATCCTCTCGCTCTATCGTCTGCTCGAACGCGTCGCCCCGAATCCGCTGGTCACCCTGAACCTCGCGGTCGCAACCGCCATGGCGCATGGTCCGTCCGCGGGTCTGGATCTGATCGCCGCCCATCAGGACCAGCTGTCGGGCACCCATCGGCTGGCCGCCGTCCGAGCCCACCTGTACGAGATGGCAGGCGAAACGCCCAGCGCCGTCGTCGAGTACACCGTCGCCGCGAACAGCACCCCCAGCATCGCCGAACGGGACTACCTCATCCTGCGCGCGGCCCGCCTGCGCGGCGAAGTCGGGACTGACCGGTCGTGAGCGTGCGCATCTCGTGATGGGATGGACCCGAGAGGTCAAGCCTCGACACACATCCGTCCCCGATCACGAGGAGCGTCCGACGTGGCCCCACCGAACCTGACCCGCGAGCAGGCAGCACAGCGGTCCGCGCTGTTGAGCGTCGACAACTACCGCATCGAGCTGGACCTGACCGACGGTGACGGCAAGCCCGGCGAGCACACCTTCTCCTCCCGCACCACGGTCACCTTCGGCGCGACGGAAGGAGGCGACACCTACATTGACCTGATCGCGACCGCCGTCCGCAGCGCCACCCTCAACGGCGCTGCCCTCGACATCACCGGGTACGACGAGTCCACCGGCATCGCGCTGACCGGCCTGGCCGAGCGCAACGAGCTGATCATCGAGGCGGACTGCGAGTACTCGCACACCGGCGAGGGCCTGCACCGCTTCGTCGATCCCGCCGACGGGTCGGTCTACCTCTACTCACAGTTCGAAACCGCCGACGCCAAGCGGATGTTCGCCTGCTTCGACCAGCCCGACCTCAAGGCCACCTTCGACGTCACCGTCACCGCGCCCACCGACTGGCAGGTCATCTCGAACTCGGCCGTGGTCGAAACCCTCGCCGCCACACCGGGACTGCACCAGTTCCGCACCACCCCGAAGATGAGCACCTACCTCGTCGCCCTGATCGCCGGGCCGTACGCGCGGTGGACCGACGCCTACACCGACGAGCACGGACACATCCCGCTCGGCATCTACTGCCGCTCCTCGCTCGCCGAGCACATGGACGCCGAGCGGCTGTTCACCGAGACCAAGCAGGGCTTCGGCTTCTATCACCGCAACTTCGAGGTGCCCTACGCCTTCGGCAAGTACGACCAGCTGTTCGTCCCCGAGTTCAACGCGGGCGCAATGGAGAACGCGGGCGCGGTGACCTTCCTCGAGGACTATGTGTTCCGCTCCAAGGTGACCCGAGCGTCCTACGAGCGCCGCGCCGAGACGGTGCTGCACGAGATGGCACACATGTGGTTCGGCGACCTCGTCACCATGACGTGGTGGGACGACCTGTGGCTCAACGAGTCCTTCGCGACGTTCGCGTCGGTGCTGTGCCAGTCCGAGGCAACCGAGTACGTCAACGCATGGACCACCTTCGCCAACGCCGAGAAGTCCTGGGCGTACCGACAGGATCAGCTGCCCTCCACCCACCCCATCGCCGCCGACATCCCGGACCTCGCCGCGGTCGAGGTGAACTTCGACGGGATCACCTACGCCAAGGGCGCGAGCGTGCTCAAGCAGCTCGTCGCGTACGTCGGGCTCGATCCGTTCCTGGCCGGCCTGCGCGCCTACTTCAAGGAGCACGCGTTCGGCAACGCCACCTTCGACGACCTGCTCGCCGCGCTCGAGCACTCGTCCGGCCGGGATCTGTCCGACTGGGGCGCGCAGTGGCTCAAGACCACGGGGCTGAACATCCTGCGGCCGGAGTTCACGGTCGCCGAGGACGGCACCTTCTCGTCCTTCTCCGTGCTGCAGGGCCGCGCGGAGCCGGGCGCGGGC
This sequence comes from Rhodococcus sp. MTM3W5.2, assembly GCF_001984015.1. NCBI lineage: Bacteria > Bacillati > Actinomycetota > Actinomycetes > Mycobacteriales > Nocardiaceae > Rhodococcus > Rhodococcus sp. MTM3W5.2. The sequence continues at coordinate 3,627,580 of NZ_CP019572.1, forward strand.
GAGTACCGCGTGCACCGCCTCGCCGTCGGCATCTACGACGACGTGGACGGCAAGCTGGTGCGCACCGAGCGCATCGAGCTGGACATCGACGGACCGCGGACCGAGGTGCCCGAGCTGGTCGGGGTCGCTCGCGGCAAGTTCGTGCTCGTCAACGACGACGACCTCACCTACTGCTCGGTGCGGCTCGACCCGGATTCGCTCGCCGTGCTGATCGAGCGCATCGGCGACATCGCCGAACCGCTGCCAAGGACGCTGGCGTGGTCGGCGGCCTGGGAGATGACGCGGCAGGCCGAGCTCAAGGCCAGGGACTTCGTCGAACTGGTGCAGCGGGGCGTCGGCGCGGAGACCGAGGTCGGGGTCGCGTCGCGGCTGCTGATGCAGGCGCACGCCGCCCTCGGCAGCTACGCCGAGCCCGGCTGGGCGAACGAGACCGGCTGGCCCGGCTTCGCGAACCGGCTGCTCGAGCTGGCCAGGGAGGCCGAGCCGGGTTCCGATCACCAGCTGGCCTTCCTCAACTCGCTGACCTCGGCGCGCCTGCAGCCCTGGCACACCGAGGTGCTGCAGGAGCTGCTCGACGCCGATCCGGCGACCGTCGGGCTGCCGGGGCTGGTGGTCGACACCGACCTGCGCTGGCGGTTGGTGCAGGCGCTGGCGGTGGCGGGCGAGGTCGACGCGGACGGCACCGAGTCGCCGTTCATCGACGCCGAGGCGCAGCGGGATCCGACCGCGGCCGGTGTCCGGCAGGCTGCGGCCGCACGGGCGGCCCGGCCGCAGGTGGCGGTCAAGGAGCAGGCCTGGGCGACGGTCGTCGGCGACGACTCCGTCCCGAACATCACCGCCCGCGCGATCATCGCCGGCTTCGCGGTGCCGGGTCAGGGCGAGCTGCTCCAGCCGTACGTGACCCGGTACTTCGCCGATATCGCCGACGTCTGGGCGCGTCGCTCCAGCGAGGTGGCGCAGACCGTGGTCGTCGGCCTGTATCCGGCCTGGTCGATCACCGAGGCCTCGGTCGCGGCGGCCGACGACTTCCTGGCCGGTGACCATCCGCCCGCGCTGCGCAGGCTGGTGGTCGAGGGCAAGGCCGGGATCGTGCGCGCGCTGCGGGCGCGCGCCTTCGACGCCGGCTGACCCACCCCGGAAACGACCGAAGGTGCCCCTCACGCGGAGAACCGCGTGGGGGCACCTTCGGTCGAAGCGGAGTGTGCCGGGGTGGGACTAGCGCACCGCGATGGCCGCGCTCATCACGCGGATCGCGCTGACCAGGCCGTCGATCAGGTCGGCCTCCCGAAGGAGGACACCGCGGCGGTCACGCCTAGCTGCACGACCCGGTCGGTGACCCGATCGGCGACCTTGCGTCCTGAGCGGATCTCGATGGCACGCTGGTTGGGCGAGACCGCGATCAGCACCGAGCGCTCGGCCTCGGGGGTCTTCGGGAACAGCGCGTCGGCGCCCGCCGCGGTGTCCTCGCCGAGATCACCGATGAACGCGTTGAAGCGCACCTTGGTCGACCTCGTGGCGTCGGTCATCGCGTCGTCGAGGGCCACCAGCTCGTCCACGCTGAACGGCAGGTCGTCGAAGGGATCGCCGGCGCGGTGCACGCCCGAGACGCGGCCGCTCGCGGTCACCACCGAGCCCACCGGGAGCTCGGACTCGATCACCGCCGGGAAACTGCTACCACCTGCCACTTGCCGAACCTCCGATCAGATCTGCGGATCCGGACTCGATGGCCGCGTGCCCGCCGTGGTGACCGACCGTCACCTCGTCGACCGCGGACCACAGCACCGGCTTGTGGGTCCATTCCTCGTCCAGCGAGTAGTGCGCGGGGGTGGTTCCTGCCACCGGCTTGGCCAGGTAGCACAGCCCGCGATGATCGCCGTGATGAGCGCAGGGATCCCTACGAAGATCAGCGATGTCTCAAGAATGCTCACGCCCCAAACCGTAGCCCAGTGCGCCTGAAATTGTGCCGTCGGGGCCACCTCGAGATCGGACGTTTACGCAGCGCCCTCGCCGAGGTAGCGCAACCACACCGGGTCGAGTTCCTTGGTGCTCGCCAGCAGCCGCCAGTGCTGCCCCTTGGGCGGCACCAGGGCGGCCCGCAACGTCCAGCCGAGCTCGCTGAGAAGCTTGTCGGCTTTGCGGTGGTTGCAGGGCGCGCAGCAGGCCACGCAGTTCTCCCAGGAATGTCCGCCGCCCCGGCTGCGCGGGATCACGTGGTCCACGGTCTCCGCCTTGTCGCCGCAGTACGCGCAGCGGAAGCGGTCCCGGTGCATCAGCGCGGCCCTGGTCATCGGGATCCGGGCCCGATAGGGCACCCGCACGTAGTTGCGCAGCCGGATCACGGAGGGGACCTGCACCGACCAGCCGGCGGAATGGAGGACCTGGCCGTCCGGGTCCTCGTGGACGGCGCTGGCCTTCTCGCACACAAGCAGGACGACGGCCCGACGGACGGGGAGCGCGGTGAGCGGCTCGTAGGTGGCGTTCAGAAGCAGCACCCGGCGCTTCACCCAGGAAGGAACCGCGTCGTCCTCACCTGGGGTCGAGGGTCTCAGACCCTCGTCTAGCACTTGCAGCGGAGAAGCCCCCGATCCCCGCGGCAGGCGGGCATCAGTGGGCTGGAGTTGTCGGTGCGCTCGGGCGCTGTGCGAGTTCTTCATGCGACCTCCGGGAAGATTGCTCCCAAGTTGACCACGGATGGCCTGCTCGCGCACGTCCATTTGGTACAAAGATGCAGGACTTTCGGTGAACAACCGATGACAACACGAGCGCGTCGACGTCACGGCGCGAGTACGGGCACAATGGACGCCGACATGACTGATGCCGAAGTGAGCTTCTACGAAGCGGTGGGCGGAGCCGAGACGTTCCGCAAACTGACCGCGCGGTTCTACGAGGAAGTGGCGAAGGACGAGATCGTCCGGCCGCTCTACCCAGAGGAGGACCTCGGACCTGCCGAACGCCGCATGCGGATGTTCCTCGAGCAGTACTGGGGCGGCCCGCGAACCTACTCCGACGAGCGCGGACATCCCCGGCTCCGGCTGCGGCACCAGCCGTTCCGGATCGGTCCGATCGAGCGCGACGCGTGGCTGCGCTGCATGCACATCGCGATCGCGTCGATCGACGAGGCCACCCTCGACGAGCCGCACCGCCGCGCCCTCATCGACTACATGGACATGGCCGCCGCCTCGATGGTGAACTCGCCCGTCTGATCGGCGCGAACCGGGCCACATCCCGCCGAAGTCGTGCTGCCCGGACAGGTTTGGCACTATGTCTCCCTGTGACCACTGACGAGACCGTGCCGGAGACAACAGATCCCTGGTGGACGAACGCGGTCTTCTATCAGATCTATCCGCGTTCCTTCTCCGACTCCAACGGCGACGGCGTCGGCGACCTTGGCGGCGTCCGCGACCGGCTCGGGTACCTCGAGCTGCTCGGCGTCGACGCCATCTGGCTCAGCCCGGTGATGCGCTCGCCGATGGCGGACCACGGCTACGACGTCTCCGATCCGCGCGACATCGATCCGTTGTTCGGCGACCTCGAGGTGATGGACGCGCTGATCGCGCAGGCGCACGCGCGGCGGATCAGGGTCACCATGGATCTGGTGCCCAACCACACCAGCGTGGAGCACCCGTGGTTCGCGGCCGCGCTTGCAGCCGGGCCTGGCAGCCCCGAGCGGGCCCGCTACCACTTCCGCGACGGCCTGGGCGAGGACGGCGCCGAGCCGCCCAACAACTGGCCGAGCATCTTCGGTGGGTCCGCCTGGACCCGGGTCACCGAACCGGACGGCTCCCCGGCCAGTGGTACCTGCACATCTTCGCCCCCGAGCAGCCGGACCTGAACTGGGACAACCAGGAGGTCGCCGACGACCTCGCCGCCACGCTGCGGTTCTGGCTGGACCGCGGCGTCGACGGTTTCCGGATCGATGTCGCGCACGGCATGGCCAAGCCGGAGGGCCTGCCGGACTACGACTGGGAATCCAACCGGCTCCTGAGCAACGACGACAACGACCCGAGGTTCAACAACCCGGGCGTGCACGAGATCCACCGCGGCCTGCGCAAGGTGATGAACGAATATCCCGACACGGTGGCCGTCGGCGAGATCTGGGTGCGCGACAACGAGCGCTTCGGCGAGTACATCCGGCCCGACGAACTGCACCTGGGCTTCAACTTCCGCCTCGCCGAGGCCGAGTTCGGCGCCGACAGCCTGCGCGAGGCCATCGAGAACTCGCTCGGCGCGGTTGCCGCGGTCGGCGGCACCCCCACCTGGACGCTGTCGAACCACGACGTCGAGCGTGAGGTCACCCGCTACGGCGGCGGCGAGATCGGCCTGGCCAGGGCCCGCGCCATGGCCGTTGTCGAGTTCGCGCTGCCAGGGGCGGTCTTCATCTACAACGGTTCGGAGCTCGGGCTGCCGAACGTCGACCTCCCGGACGAGGCGCTGCAGGACCCGGTGTGGGAGCGGTCGGGGCACACCGAACGCGGACGCGACGGTTGCCGGGTCCCCGTGCCGTGGGAGGGCGCGACACCGCCGTTCGGCTTCAGCTCGACGGAGACGTCCTGGCTGCCGATGCCGCCGGAATGGGCCGATCGCACCGTGGAGGCGCAGATCGAGGACGTGACGTCCACGCTGTCGCTGTACCGGTCCGCAATCGAGCTGCGGGCCCTGCGACCGGAGTTCTCCGGCAACGAGATCGATTGGTACGGAAGCCCGTCCGGTTGCCTGGCCTTCCGCCGACGCGGCGGGCTGGTCTGCGCGCTGAATGCCACGGATGCGCCCATCCCGCTGCCGCCGGGAGAACTGCTGCTCGCCAGCGCCCCGCTGGTGAACGGGGAGCTGCCCCCGAACGCGGCGGCCTGGCTGGTCTGACGGGCGTCAGCGGCGCACGGTCAGCCCGATCTCGCCGCCTCGCCTGCTGTACACGGTGCCGAAGCGTGCGTCCATGCGCAACCAGGTCTTGGTCGCGCGCACCCGCACCATCTCGGCCGCGTCGATGCGCTCGAGATCGACGGCCGCGGTCATCGGATCCGAGCTGACCTGCGGGATGAATCCCATTGCGGCCAGCGCGAACACCGTGCGCATGGACACCCCGACGAGCTCGCCCGCACCCTCGACGCTTAGCACCTCCTGCGCGAGCAACGAGGCAGGCGGGCCGTGGCTGCTGCCGTGCTCCTTGGCCAGCGCCGCGCCCTGCTGAGCCAGGTCGATCAGTACCCGGGCCGGAACGTCGTCGATGTGTGCGAAGCCGGCCTCCGGCGGCAAGGCGCCCCGCCAGGCCGAATCCATCGAGAAGCCGGGGTCGATGTCGGCGCCCGCGGCCCCGGTCACGCCGCGCAGCAGTCCGTCACCCGCGGCGGAGGTGTCGTCCGGGCTGATCCGCCCGGAGACGACCCGCGCGGCGAGCGCGTCGAAACCCGTCGGGACGAAGGCCACCAGTCGACCCTCGTCCCGCTGCCGCATCCGGACGATCACCGCCTCGTCCAACCGGATCGCCCTGGCGAGGAAGGTCGCGAGGTTCTCCCGTTCGCCCGCGTCCGGGATGGTCAGGACCCGCTCATGCACGCTTCCACTGCTCCAGGTACTCGCGCTCGGGTGCCGTCAGCCTGCGCAGCCGCTGGGTGTCGATGTCGAAGGCGGCGATCTGCGTCGAGGCCACGATCGACGGTGCCGAGTCCGGCGCGGCGCCGCCTGCCCGCACCTCGTACCCGATGGTGAAGTCCACGGCACGGACCGACTCGATCCACATGAGCACGTCCAGTGGGCCGTCGTCGTGCCGCAACTGGCCGCGGTAGCGCACGTGCAGGTCGGCGATCACCGCGCCGTCCCGGAGGGTGACCGTCGGCCTGCCGTCCTCGAACAGCCACGGGATGCGCGCCTCCTCCAGGAGGGTCACCATCCTCGCGTGGTTGATGTGCTGGAAGACGTCCATATCCGACCAGCGCACGCCGACCTTCGTGTGGAAGCCGACCGCAGCCGCGGTCACCGACCCTGACGTTTCGACGCTCAAACTTCGATCCCTTCCGATCAGGTGCCCGCTCCGCGCACCATGCTGCGAACCTGACGCGCCGCCACCGAGAGCGTCGCGAGGTCAAGCGTCCCAGACTCCGCGATCTCGCCGAGAGCTGCCCTTGCCCTACTCAGCCGGGACGAGTTCGACGACTCCCAGTCCAGGATCTTCTCCTCGGCCGTCTCGTCCGGCTCCCCGCCCGCGAGCACATCGAGAGTGAGCGAGCGCAGCGAGCTGTACAGGTCGTCGCGCAACGCGAGCCTGGCCAGCGAATGCCACCGGTCACCGCGCTCGAGACCCGAGATGGCGGTGAGGAATCCGTCGATCCCGAGGCGCTCGTCGAGCGCGTAGTAGAGCTCACCGACCTCCTCGACCTCGCGGTCGCTGATGTCCGAGATGTCGATGATGTCGAGCGACGGGAACCCGTCGAGCAGGCCGTACACCCGCCGCGCGAGCGGCTCGGGGCAGCCGTGCTCGACCACATGGGACATCCGGGTGGTGAGGTCCGTGACGTGATGTCCGCGCAGCCAGTTCGGGAGTTTCGGGGTCATCGCGCGGACCCGCGCGGCGTACCTGTTGATCTCCGCGCCCACCGCGACCGGCTGCGGACGGTTCGACAGCAACCACCGCGCCGCCCGGTCGAGCATCCGGCGCGATTCCAGCGTCAGCTCGTCGGCCACCATCGAATCGATGGGCGCCTCGCGGATGTCGCTCCACACCGTGCGCAGGTCGAAGATCTCGGTCGCCGCGGTGAAAGCCCTGATGGAGTCGGTACTGCTCGCGCCTGCCTCCTCGGCGAGCCGGTACGCGAAACTGATCCCGCCGAAGTCGATGGCCTCGTTGGCCAGGATGGTGGCCACGATCTGCCGGCGCAGGCGATGCGACTTGATCTGCCCGGCGAACCGCTCGCGCAGCGGCCGCGGGAAGTACCTGGGCAGCCTCACCGCGTAGGTGTCGCTGTCGGGCAGCTCGCTCGCGAGCAGATCGTCCTTGAGCGCGAGCTTGACGTGGGCGAGCAGGGTGGCCAGCTCCGGAGAGGTGAGGCCGGTGCCCTCCTGCAGTCGCTCCTCGATCTCCATGGGTCCGGGCAGGGCCTCGATTTCCCTGTCCAGCCCACGACGGGCCTCGAGCGCGGTGAGTTGGCGCGCGTGCACCCCCAGCATCGCAGGGGCGTCGGCGCGGGAGGTGCCCATCAGGTCGTTCTGGTCGATGTTGTCGCGCAGCACCAGACGCGACACCTCGTCGGTCATCGAGGCGAGCAGACCGTTGCGCTCGGCCGCGGGCAACGCGCCGCCGCTGACCGCGGTGTCCAACAGGATCTTGATGTTGACCTCGTGGTCGGAACAGTCGACGCCCGCCGAGTTGTCCATCGCATCGGTGTTGATCCGGCCGCCCGCGAGGTCGTACTCGATCCGGCCCCGCTGCGTCACCCCGAGGTTGCCGCCCTCGCCGATCACCCTGGCGCGCAACTCGTTCCCGTTGACCCGCACCGGATCGTTCGATTTGTCGCCGACGTCCGCATGGGTCTCCGTGGTGGCCTTGATGTAGGTGCCGATCCCGCCGTTCCAGAGCAGGTCCACCGGCGCGCGCAAAATCGCCCGCACCAGCTCCGGCGGTGACAACTCGGTGACGTCCTCGTCGAGGCCCAGCGCCGCCCGCGCCTGCGCGGTCAGCGGCACCGACTTGCGCGAGCGGTCCCACACCCCGCCGCCAGCACTGATGAGGGCCGGGTCGTAGTCCGCCCACGAGGAACGCGGCAGTGCGAAGAGCCGTTCCCGTTCGAGGAAGGACCTCGAGGCGTCCGGGTCGGGGTCGAGGAAGATGTGCCGGTGGTCGAAGGCCGCGACCAACCGGATGTGCGGGCTGAGCAGCATCCCGTTCCCGAACACGTCGCCACTCATGTCGCCGATGCCCGCGACGGTGAAGTCCTCAGCCTGGGTGTCGATCCCCATCTCACGGAAGTGCCTGCGCACACTCACCCAGGCACCCTTGGCCGTGATCCCCATGGCCTTGTGGTCGTAGCCGACCGAGCCGCCCGACGCGAAGGCATCGCCGAGCCAGAAGCGGTACCGCGCCGCCACGTCGTTGGCGAGGTCGGAGAACTGGGCGGTGCCCTTGTCCGCGGCCACGACGAGATAGGTGTCGTCGCCGTCCCTGCGCACCACCCGGTCCGGCGGCAGCACCACCCCGGTCGCGGGTTCGACGTTGTCGGTGACGTCGAGCAGGCCGGAGACGAACAACCGGTAGCAGGCCTGCCCTCCGCGAGGAGCGCCTGCCGGTCCACCGCCGGGTCCCCGGTCGCCGCGGGCGCCCGCTTGACCACGAATCCGCCCTTCGCGCCGACCGGCACGATCACGGCGTTCTTCACCGCCTGAGCCTTGACCAGGCCGAGGATCTCCGTCCGGAAGTCCTCCCGGCGGTCCGACCAGCGCAACCCGCCACGGGCCACCGGACCGAATCGCAGGTGCACGCCCTCCACCCGCGGCGAGTAGGCGAACACCTCGAAACGCGGTCGCGGTTTCGGTAGTTCGGCGATCTGCTGGGGGTTGAGTTTGAACACCAGGATGTCGCGGGGGTCGCCTGCCTCGTCGGTCACGTAGTAGTTCGTCCGCAGCGTGGCCAGGACCAGCCCCAGCATCCCGCGCAGGATCCGGTCGGCGTCGAGGCTGACCACCTCGTTGATCCGGTCGCGCAGCTCGGCAGCGAGCTCCTCGGCACGCTGCGCCGAGGCCCGGTCGGGATCGAAGATCGACCGGAACAACTCGACCAGCAGCCCGGTCGTCTGACCGTGCTCGATCAGCACCCCCTCGATGTGGAACTGGCTGTACGGAAATCCCGCCTGGCGCAGGTACTTCGAGTACGCGCGCAAGACGGTGGCCTGCCGCCACTCGAGCCCGGCCCGCAGCACCAGCTCGTTGAACCGGTCGGGTTCGGACCGGTCGTACCAGACGGCGGTGAAGGCGTCGGTGAACCGGTGCTGGAGGGCGAGCGCCCTCGTCGACTCGATGGTCCTGTCCACCTCGTCCAGCTCCGAGTCCAGGTTCTCCCCGACCGTCGCATCGACCAGTTCGGGGGCCGCGGACAGCCCGAAATCGTAGATCCAGCACGGCAGCCCGTCCGGACGGACCACCCGGTACGGCCGCTCGTCGAGCACCTCGACTCCGAGGCTCTGCAGCACCGGCAGCACCTGGCTGAGCGAGACCCCCGCACCGCTGATGTACAGCGTGAAGCGCCACTGACCCGGTCGGGCGTCCTTGTGCCGGTACAGCTTCAGATCGATCGCCTCGCCTGCCAGGGCCTCCAGGCGCGCGATGTCCCTGACCGCTCGCGCGGCGTCGAAGTCCTGCTTGTAGGCCTCGGGGAACGCCGCGGCGAAGCGCTGCGCGGTCACCGAGGTCACCGACGGCTCGGCCGCGACGGCGTCGAGGAGGTCGTCCTCCCACGCCCTGGTCGCCGCCGCCAGCATCGACTCGATCCGCTCACGGTCGCCTGCCGAGAGCTGCGCCGACGACGGGGGCACGTCCGGCCCCTTGTGGATGGTGAAGTGCACCATCGCAAGATCCGATTCGGTGACCCTCGCGCTGTACTCCAGCATCCCCCGCCCAGTTCCCGCAGCAGAATCGACTGCATGGCCAGCCGAACCCGCGTGGTGTAGCGGTCGCGGGGAAGGTAGACCAGCGCGGACGTGAACCCGCCGAACTGGTCGTCTCGGAGGAACAGCCGTACCCGCCTGCGCATGCCGATGGCCAGCACGGAGGTGATGGTCTCGTACAGGGTCTCGGTGTCACTGGAGAACAGCTCGGTGCGGGGGAAGGACTGGATGACCTCGAGCATCCGCTGGCCGGAGAACGAACCGATGTCGAATCCGGCCCGTTCGATCACCGTGCGCGCGCGTCGCTCGATCACCGGGATGTCGAGCACGTTCTCGTGCAGCGCTGTCACCGTGAACACGCCGACGAACCGGTGCTCGCCGGTGATCGCACCGTCACCGTCGAGACCGGTGACGGAGACGAAGAACGGGTACACCGATCGGTGCACCGTGGCGGGCGCCGCCCCCTGCGCGAGCAGCAGGATGGGACGATCGACACTGAATTCGGGTGCGGGCAGGTCGATTCGGTGATCGGCCACCGATGCCGCGCCGAGCACCCCCAGCCCGCTCTCGGGCACGATGTGGGCGAGCGGGCGCCCGTGTTCGCCGGGATCCCGGAACTCGTACCGCCGGTAGCCGAGGGTCATGAAGTGCCCCTCCGACATCCAGCGCAGCAGCGCGGCGGTGTCCCTGATGTCGACCGCCCGGTACCCCTGCGGTTCTCGTTCCGCGAGCGCATCCAGATGCTCGGCGAGCACCAACTGGCCGTAGCGCATCGCGTCCGCATCGGCGATCACCTGCCGCACATCCGAGAGCACATCACGGACCGCGTCGCCTGCCCCGGCGAGCGCGTCCGGGTCGGTGGTCGGATGCAGCAGGACGAGCATCCAGGACTCGGTGAGTAGTCCGGCTCCGGCCGCCGTGCCGTTGACGAGCACGTCGAGGAGGCCGCCGTCCGGATCGCGCCGGACCTGGAAGACCGGATGGATCAGCTCGGTGACCGTGATACCGAGGCGGGCGAGCAGCGCCATGACCGACTCGACCAGCAAGGGCATGTCATCGGTGACGATCTGCACGGCGGGCTGGCCGGGCAGCGGCTCGAGCACCCGCGACACCGCGTCGCCGGCAGGGCGGCGCGAGGCGAGTTCGAGGTGGGTGCCGAACACCCTTTCGGCGTCGGCGCTCGGGAGCCCCGGCGACCCTGCCCAGTCGATGTTCCTGAAATACACATCGCGGACCCCGTCGAGGCGGGAGACGAGGTCAGCGGGCAGGCCCATCGTGGCCCCGTGGTCGAAGCGATCGGCAGATCTGGTCATCTCGCGGCCCACTCCCCTGGTCGAACTGACGTGACGGGTGTGCACGTCTGAGCCTAACCGCGGGGAGCGGGACGAGAGGTGAACTGACGGCGCCCTCTAGCGCACCGTTTCCGTGATCGCGTACTCCGACAGCACCGATCGCTCCAGTTCCGTGAGCGGAACCGACGTTTCGGTCTTCACGTCGAACCGCACCATCACCGCGTCCGCGACGCCACAGGTGACCCCGTGGACGTCGCGGAACAGGTGACGGACACCGAACGAGGAGTTCCCGACCGCAAGGACGGACACCTCCACGGTGACCGGGCCCGACTCGTCGGTGATGGGCTTGAGGAACTCGATCTCCATCTTGCGCACCACCATCGCCGACGGACGCACGCCGGCCGGGAAGACCCGCTCGCGGAAGAACTTCACCCGCGCTTCCTGTGCGTACTCGAGGAAGAGGGTGTTGTTCACGTGGCCGAGGCGATCGGAATCGCCCCAGCGCACCTGAACCTCGCAGGTGTAGACCTTGTTCGGCACGTTCTAGCCCCGGGTGAGCTTGCGGTGGGTGACCCGGTGCGGCCGGGCCGCGTCGGCACCGAGCCGCGCGACCTTGTTCTCCTCGTACGCCTCGAAGTTGCCCTCGAACCAGTACCAGGCCGCCTCGTTGTCGCCGAAGGCACCTTCCCAGGCCAGGATGTGCGTGCAGGTCCGGTCCAGGAACCAGCGGTCGTGCGAGATCACCACGGCGCAGCCGGGGAATTCCTGCAGCGCGTTCTCGAGCGAGCTGAGGGTCTCGACGTCGAGGTCGTTGGTCGGCTCATCGAGCAGGATCAGGTTGCCGCCCTCCTTGAGGGTCAGCGCCAGGTTCAGCCGGTTGCGCTCACCACCGGAGAGCACGCCCGCGGGCTTCTGCTGATCCGGGCCCTTGAACCCGAAGGCGCTCACGTACGCGCGCGAGGGCATCTCGTTCTGGCCGACCTCGATGAAGTCGAGTCCGTCGGAGACCGTCTCCCAGACCGTCTTGGTCGGGTCGATGTTGGCCCGCGTCTGGTCGACGTAGCTGAGCTTGACCGTCTCGCCGACCTTGACGGTCCCCGAGTCCGGCTCCTCGAGCCCGACGATGGTCTTGAACAGGGTGGTCTTACCGACGCCGTTGGGACCGATCACGCCGACGATGCCGTTACGGGGCAGCGTGAAGGACAGGTCCTTGATCAGCAGACGGCCGTCGAAGCCCTTGTCGAGGTTCTCGACCTCGACCACGACATTGCCGAGGCGCGGCGGGGTCGGGATCTGGATTTCCTCGAAGTCGAGCTTGCGGTGCTTCTCGGCCTCCGCGACCATCTCGTCGTAGCGGTCGAGGCGGGCCTTGCTCTTGGCCTGGCGGGCCTTCGCGCCGGAACGGACCCAGGCGAGCTCCTCCTTGAGGCGCTTCTGCAGCTTCTGGTCCTTCTTGCCCTGGACCTCGAGTCGCGCGGCCTTCTGCTCCAGGTAGGTGGAGTAGTTGCCCTCGTACGGGTAGAGCCGGCCGCGGTCGACCTCACAGATCCACTGCGCGACGTGATCGAGGAAGTACCGATCGTGGGTGACGGCGAGGATGGCGCCCGGGTAGGCGGCCAGGTGCTGCTCGAGCCACAGCACGGACTCGGCGTCGAGGTGGTTGGTGGGCTCATCGAGCAGCAGCAGGTCGGGCTTGCTCAGCAGCAGCTTGCACAGCGCGACGCGGCGCTTCTCACCGCCGGAGAGGTGGGTGACGGGCTCGTCGGCCGGGGGCAGCGCAGCGCGTCCATCGCCTGCTCGAGCTGGGAATCGATCTCCCAGGCGTCGGCGTGGTCGAGCTTCTCCTGGAGCTCGCCCATCTCCTCCATGAGCTCGTCGGAGTAGTCGGTGGCCATCAGCTCGGCGATCTCGTTGTAGCGCTTGAGCTGCACCATGGTTTCGCCGAGGCCCTCCTCGACGTTCTCGCGCACCGTCTTGGTCTCGTCGAGGTGCGGCTCCTGCATCAGGATGCCGACGGTGGCGCCGGGCGCAAGGAACGCCTCGCCGTTGCCCGGCTGGTCGAGTCCGGCCATGATCTTGAGGATGGAGGACTTACCCGCGCCGTTCGGGCCGACGACACCGATCTTCGCGCCCGGGTAGAAGCTCATCGTGACGTCATCGAGGATGACCTTGTCGCCGTGCGCCTTGCGCACCTTCTTCATCGTGTAAATGAACTCCGCCATGGCGACCAGAGTATCGGGACGACCGGCGACTCCCCAATCCACACGGACCTACGGCTCGATCTGCGGCGAGCCACGACCGAGTCGCGACCCGCCGCAGGTCAGCTAGGGGTTCAGGCAGTCCCGAACAGCGACCGCACGAACGCGGTCAAATCGGGCAACGCCTCGAACACCGACATCCCATGGGTACCGGTGTACGACCGGAACGTCACCGGCTGGCCGGCCAACTGCAAGTCGGCTGCGAGCTTCGCGCCGAGCGGGTACGGGACGGTCTGATCGCGCAGTCCATGCCCGATGAACACGGGCCGGTCGTAGCCGGTGGTGGGGACCGCGAGGTAATCGCGCATGGCAGAGCGGAACATCTCGTTGTCGAGCGGCTTGCTGAGCATCTCTCCGACACCGAAGGTTCCTGCGTGCTTCTGGAGGGGACGAAGCACATGCTCTCGGCGGTCTTGACCAGCTCGCGACCGGCCGGGCTGAGGTAATCGCCGATCGGCAGATCCGGTCGGGCCGCCTGCATCCCGTTGACCACGTACGCGGCGAATGCGGTCAGCCCGTTCAGCCCGAGATTCGGGAAGCCGGGACCGCCCAGCGGAAAGAGCAACTCGAGGTTCGCCGGGGTCCCCGTGGCGACCGCGCCGCGGTAGTCGAGCTCCGGTGCGTACCGAGTCGCCTCGTGCGCGGCGAACATGGCGGCGTGGCCGCCCTGGGAGTGCCCGACGACAACCCAGGAGGGCGAGAGCTCGGGCGTCACCTCGCGGGCCGCCCGGACCATGTCGATGACCGACCGGCCCTCGCTGCGCCCGTGCAGGTAGGCATGGGTTCCCTCGGTGCCGAGCCCCACATAATCGGTAGCGACCACCGCGTAGCCCTGCCCCAGCCACGCCGAGACGTAGTCGCGGGTGAGCGCGGTGACGTCGAATCCGAGCGCGGGCGCGCAGTCGTCGCCGACGCCCGTGGTGCCGTGTGCCCAGGACACCACCGGCCAGCCGCCTGCGGGCGCGGTTCCCTTCGGCAGGTAGACGGCTCCGGTGCTGAGCGCGGGCGCCCCCGTCGGACCCTCGGTCCAGTACGTGAGTTGGCGCGATCCACTCGCTGCCGCGCCGACCTCCGCGGCCACCGGAAGGGCCTTGTCGGCCACCACCGTGCCTGGTTCGTGGACCGGATCCGCCGCGGCCTGCCCGGCGGCCGGCACTGCCAGGGCCAACACCGCCAGCACGGCCGCGCCTGCGCGCAGGCCGAGGCGATGCCCAGCAGCGCGCCCGAATTCGAACTTCATCGTGTTCCCCACCCTTGGTTGGTTGTCTGTGCGGTCCCCTTGACGGGCTCCGGACTCGGTGCAGCGTAGTACCCAGACGCGGTCACGACTCGCAAAACAGGACACTCGTCCAGTCACCAGCCGCCGACGCCCACTCGCGGGCGGCCGGTCAGCGGATCAGCGGCTCGACGAACGCCATCGAGTCGGCCGACGAGGCCCCGAGGCTCTCGCCGTGCCCGGCACCCGGGTAGGCGACGAACCTCACGTCCGACCCGGCGCGTTGAAGGTCCGCGACCAGCTTCAGCGTCAGCACGATCGGCACCACGGTGTCGGCGGTGCCGTGCCCGATGAACAGGGGCCGGTCGTACCCACTGATCGGCACGCCCAGATAGTCGGCGAGCGCCGATCGGATCTCGTCGTCGCCGAGCGACCGCGAGAACAGCTCGCCCACCTGCACCCCCGCGACCTGGGGAGCCAGCTCGGGTGAGCAGAGACGCTCTGCCAGCCCCGCCAGTTCCCGCCCGCGCGGCGACAGGTAGCTGTCGAGGTCCAGGTCGGGTCGGGCCGACCGCAGCCCGACGATGGTGAACAGGGAGAACGTGGTCAGCCCACGCAGCCCGAGGTTGGGGAAACCCGGACCGCCGAACGGGAACAGCTGTTCTAGGTTCGACGGTGCACCGATCGCGACCGCGCCGCGGTAGTCCAGGTCCGGCGCGTACGTCGTCGCCTCGTTGGCGGTGTGCAGGGCCGCGTGCCCACCCTGCGAGAGCCCGATCACCACCCATCGCGGCGAGACCCCCGCGTCGATCGTCCGGGCCGCCCGCACCATGTCGATCACACTGTGCGCCGCGGCCTTCCCGTCGAGATACGGCAGCACGCCTGGCGTCCCGAGACCGATGTAGTCCGTCGCCACCACCGCGTACCCCCGCGCCAACCAGTCCTGGAGGTAGGCGGACTCGATGGCCTGCGGCCCGGTCATCGAGGGCGCGCACTGATCGGACACCCCGATCGTCCCGTGCGCATAGGACACCACCGGCCAGCCGCCCTCGGGGCCGGCCCCGGAGGCAGATACACCGCCCCGGTGCTGGTGGCGGGGGCACCCCAATGGTCGGCGGTGGCGTAGGTGAGGCGGTACGCCCGCCCGGTCCCCTGGACCCAGAGCTCTCTCGGCATGTCCTGCACCGCGATGACCGATCCGGGTGGTGCGGGGGCCGCCGCGGCGGTGCCGGATCCGACCGACACAGCGGTCATCGCGGCGACGATCAGGACCACGACCAACAACCTCAGGCGTGCCATGCGAGCCGCCCCCTCACCTGACGGGAAGACTCCTCAGCCTATGCCGCCGCCGTGACCGAAATGCCCGTTATCGGTCAGCTCGCCCGGAGCGCCGGATCGAGGCCCGCCCCCGCGAGGTCCCCTTGACCGCGCTCCGACTCCCCGGCCCCCAGGTCCGCGTCCGGCTCCACGGACTGCGACGCCTTGGGCGCACGGTCGAGCCTGGCTCGGCAGCGAGCCAGGTCGGGGCCGACCGCGCTGGCGCGCATCTCCAGGTCGGCGCGGTCCACCCCGTCCTTGGTCGTGTACTCGTTGGTTCGCAGCTGCCCACAGGCGATCACCGGATCCCCCTTCATCAGCGAGGCGCCGACGCCCGCCACCAGCCGCCGCCAGCAGGTCACCGTCAGGTAGAGGGTGCCGCCGTCTGTCCACTCCCCGGTCGAGCGGTCCTGCCGCCTGGTGTTGCTCGCCATCCGAAAGCTGAGCACCTCCTCCCCGAGTTCGTTGGCCGCTTGACCGGATTGGTGATCACGGTGCCGACCACCGCCGTGTGCGTCTCGTACATGTCGTTCCCCCTTGGCATCCGTGGGCCACGCGGCCCCTCGATGCCAGCGTCCCCCGTCGGGTCGCCGGATTGTGGCCGCGGACGAATCTGTGGATGAACGGATCCGATGTCCACAGATACGCGAAAACGGCCACACGGGAACGCGATTCGTCCCACCGGCGTGCTATCGGGCGGACGGACCCGAGGTGATCGTGGCGGCCAGCGCCCCCGCGTAGGTGACGAGTCGCTCACTCGAATAGGTGGTGGGGTCACTGACCGCGAGCCTGCCGAGCATCTCGGCAAACGAGAGCATCGTGTGGGCCAGCAGCACCGGGTCCAGACCGGCCAGTCCGGGCTCAAGCGCGATCCCGGTCCTGGCCAGTTGCTCTGCCCTCACCAGCACCGCCGCCCGTGACGCGCGGAGGTGTTCCTGATACTCCACCGGAGCCTGGTCGGGTGCGGTCAGGATCAAGCGCCACCGGGTGGGGTTGTCCACCACGACGCGCACGAACGAGGACACCGTTCCCGCGTAGGCCGCGGCCGGACCCAGCGCGGTGAGGTCGGTCGGCATCGCGGCCATCACCTGCTCGATCGCGCGCCGGTGTTCGCGCTCGAGCAGCGCCGCGACCAGCTCCGCACGGGTGCGGAACACGTTGTAGAGCACCGGCTTCCCGACGCCGGCCTCCGCCGCGACGGCCTCCATGTTCAGCTCATGCAGGCCCGACCGCCCGGTCACCTCCACCGCGGCGTCGAGCACCTGGTCACGGCGCTCCGCCGGCGGCAGTCGCGGCGCGTACTTGCGTCGCGGGCGCTCATCCGCCGTGTGCGCTCTCGTCATCGACCCACCTCCGCGTCCACCTTAGGGTCCGCCGCTCGCGGGCCTTCCCCGCCGGACCAATGCTACGCAACCGTTGTATTCACCGAAGACAATTGCTACGGTCGCGTTGTATTCACCAAACGCGCCGGAGGAGACACGATGAGCGAACCCCGCATGCTGGCCGACCGAGGCTGGCCGTTCGATCCCTCGCGCAGGCGCGAGGACAACGGCTTCTTCGGGCCGGGATCGCCGACGTGGAAGGTCTGGACCAATCCGACCGCCCTGCTCGGGTTTCAGCGCTCGGTCACGCTCGAGCACTTCGATCCCTTCCTGACCGCCGCGGTCGCCGACGCCAAGGGGATCTACCTGGACCCGAGGGGGCGTCTCGACGGCACCCTCTCCTACTTCCTGATCGTGGCGGTCGGGGACGCCCGTTCGGCCATCGAGACGTCCGAGCTGCTGATGCGGGTGCACGCGAAGGCCACCGGGATCGAGCCGATCAGCGGGCAGCGGTACAGCGCCAACAGCCCCGACAGCCAGCTGTGGATCCACGTCACCGGGTGGCACTCGGTGCTCAAGTGCTACGAGATGTTCGGTCCCGGACCGCTGAGTCCGAACGAGGAGGCCCGGTACTGGGCCGAGTGCGCCGTCGCCGCCGAACTGCAGACCTGCAAGCCCGCGGACATCCCGCGCTCGCGCGCCGAGGTGCACGAGTACTTTTCCGCCGTGCGCCCTCGGTTGTGCACCTCCGAGCGGGCCATCGAGGGCATGCACTATCTGCTGCGCACCCGATTCGGGAAGGACCGGCTCGCCCTGTGGGCGATGAGTCGGCTGATGGCCCCCGCGACGATCGCCACCCTGCCGAGGTGGATGCGTGAGCTCGGCGACTTCGATCAGCCCGCGGTGGTCGACCGGGTGGTCACGCCGCTCGCTCGCGCCGCAGTGCGCGCCACGAGCAATCCGCGAACCGAACTGGCCGTGGTCAAGCGCCTGCTCCCGGCGACCCATTCGGTCCTCGACCAGCACTTCAACGGGGCGCCGCCGGTGCGTGCGGAGACCGTCACCCCGTCGGCGGCCCGTGAGCGCTACGGGGCTCGGGCGGGGCGGCCCGCGTAGCGGCTAGCCCGTGGGCAGCGTCGTCGGGTCCGTGTTGGCGCCACAGATCACGGCGGCGACCCGCTCCCCCTCTGCCGGCGCGTAGGCGCCGCTGAGCAGGGCGGCGATCGGCGCGGCCGCCGCGTGCTCGACCGCCAGCCGGAACTCGCGCCACAGCAGGTTTCGTGCCTCGGTGATCGCCTCGTCCTCGACCAGCACCGAGCCGATCCCGGTCCGGCGGGCGACATCCATGGCGATGTCACCGAGTCGGGTCGCACCGAGCGCGTCGGCCGCGATGCTGTGCACCGCCACGTCCACCGGAGAGCCGGCGGCGAGCGCGGAGCTCAGGGTCGGTGCGCCGCTCGGCTCGACCCCGACGACGGACTTCTCCCCCTCGAGCGCTGCGGCGATACCCGCGACGAGTCCGCCGCCACCGACCGCGACCAGCACCGTGTCGGCCTCCGGCACCTCCTCGGTCAGCTCGAGACCGACCACCCCCGCGCCCGCGACCACATCGGGCAGGTCGTAGGCGTGCAGCTGCTGGGCGCCGCGCTGCGCGGCGATGGCCGACGCCCGGACATATGCGTCCGCGTAGCGCTCGCCGTCGAGCACGACCTCGGCGCCGAGCGCGCGCAGCCGATCCACCTTCACCGTGGGTGCCGCGGCCGGGACGACCACCGTGCACACGATCCCCAACATCCCGGCAGCCGTGGCTGCCGCGATCCCGGCGTTGCCGCCGGACGCGATCACCACCGGCGAATCACGGTGCGCGCCATCCCGGTTCAGCATGGCATTGAGGCTGCCACGGATCTTGAACGAACCACCGAGCTGCAGTTGCTCGAGCTTGAGCGCGACCGGGATGTCCCCGCCCGGCGTCGGCAGGACCACCCGGAGCACCGGGGTCCGCCGAACCAGGGGGCCCACCCGCTCCCGCGCGGCAAGCACCTCCTCGCGGGTGGTCACCGACCGGCTTCGTTGTCTCGCCGCGCCAGCTCCGCGAACATGGCGTTGTGCGCCGCGAGCTCGGCATCGTCATCGCGGTCGGCCGCACGATCGACTCGCTTGGCCGTCTTCTCGTCGCTACGCGACCACTGCACCAGCAGCGCAAGCATCACCAGCACGAGCGGGATCTCGCCGGTGGCCCAGGCGATGCCGCCGCCGAGCCGCTGATCGCCGATGAGGTCAGCGTTCCAGTCCAGGCCGAGCGCCCGGTAGTACCAGCCACCCATCACCTCGCCCATGCTCATCAGCGCGATGCCGAAGAAGGCGTGGAACGGCAACGACCCGAACACCATCGCCAGCTTGGTGATCGGCTGCAGGTTGCGCGGCGCGGGGTCGATGCCGATCACCACCCAGTAGAAGAGGTAGCCGCTCAGGATGAAGTGCACATTCATCAGCAGGTGCGCGCCGTGCGAATCGAGCGTGGCACCGAAGATGCCGCCGAGGTACAGGGCGTAGAAGCCGCCGACGAAGAGCACCGAAGCCACCAGCGGATGGGTCAGGAAACGGGACACCGGGCTGTGCAGCGCGGCCAGCAGCCACTCGCGCGGACCGGGCACCCCCTTGGGCCCGGCCGGGACAACGCGCGCAACGCCAGGGTCATCGGGCCGCCGAGCACCAGCAGCACCGGCGCGAGCATCGACAACGCCATGTGCGCACCCATGTGCACGCTGAACACCGCGGGCGAGTACCTGCCCAGGCCCGACGAGGTGGCGACCAGGAGCGTCGCGCAGCCAAGCACCCAGGCGATGGTGCGGCCGACCGGCCACGTGTCCCCGCGCTTGCGCAGCCGTCGAACGCCGAGCAGGTACACCACCGCCATGATGATCGCCGCGGTGCCGAAGATGAGGTCGAAGCGCCAGTCGAACGCGAGCTTCGCGAACGTCGGCGGGCCATCCAGGTTGTAGCCCAACTGCACCTCGGTCGGGGTCGGGTTGATGTTCTCCGCGGGGGCGGTGTCCGGCCGAGGCCGACGGCGATGCCGATGGTCGCGGCGAAGATGATCGCCTCGCCACCCGCGAAACGGATCAGCGGGCCACGGGCCGTCGGGTCGGCGGCCAGCGCGGGCAGCGCGCTGCGCCGCTGCAGGTAACCGAACACGCCCAGGACCACCAGGGCCACGGTCTTGGCCACGAGCAGCCAGCCGTAGGTGCTGGTGAACAGCTCGCTCAGCGGCAGCCGCACCAGTCCGTTGAGGACACCGGAGATCGCCATCACGACGAACGCGACCGTGGCGACGTTCGAGAACCGGCGCGTCGCGACGTCGGTGTACGCACCCCGTCTGCGCGCGTGCGCGAGCAGCGCGAACAACCCGCCAGCCCACAATGCCGCGGCGACGAGGTGCCAGATCAGGCTGTTGGTGGCCAGGTCGTGCGATCCGCCGGAGGAGGAGTGCCCGGTCAGCGCGAGCGGCATCAGAGTGGCGACGCCAAGCAGCAGCAACGCCGGTGTCCAGGACCAGCGCAGGATCAGCCGCGTACCCACCGCGAGCAGCACCGCCAGGATCGCGGTCGATCGCCACGCGCCCGCGAGCTCGATCTGTGGGATCGCCTTCCAGAGGTTGGCGGGCTGGATGGCCGCGCTCAGCGGCTGACCGGAGGTGTCCGAGACCGTCAGCGGCACCAGGACCAGCGCGCAGGCAGCCCAGACGATCGCGGCATTTGACGCGGTGCGCACCGCCCGGTAGCCGTCGACGTCGAGCACCCCGCTGCGCTGCGGCGGCACCAGGAACGCGGCGAGCAGCAGCGACCCGATCGCGAGGACGGCGGCGACCTCACCGGCGGCCTTGACTGCCGGCAGTCCGTAGGTGGTGAGCGGGCCAGGGTCGGGGATGCCGAGCAGCACCAGCGCGTCCGAGGCGGACAGCCCCACGATGATCGCCGCGACCAGCCCCGCGATGATCCCGAGCGTCACGAAGATCGGTACCGAGTTCTCCCCCGCCCTTCGGATCGGCGACGGGGCGGAGGGGGCGAGCTCGGGTGATGCCATGCCCACAAGGGTAGGAGGCGCGCGCCTGTCGGGTTCGTCCAGGTTCGCCGACCCGTAAGCGAACCTATCGAATATTGGTCATGGTTACCGGTAGACTCCGGACCCGATCCTTCGCGGATCACGCCTCCGTAGCTCAGTTGGATAGAGCAAGAGCCTTCTAATCTCTAGGTCGCAGGTTCGATTCCTGCCGGGGGCGCTCAATACCTGCAGGTCAAGCCGCTTTTTGGGGAGGCTGTATCGGGGTCATTCCCTCCGCGTTCCCTCGGGATCTCTTGGCGAGCCCGAAAGCACCCGATCCGATCACCCTCAGAGCAGACCCTTCGCCGACAGCCAACGATCCCACTCCGCGACTGCTGCCTGCCCCAACTCGATGGCGTCGCGCTCGTCATCGTCAACGAGAACCGTCCATATGTACTGGGTTGACCCGCCCGCGCTCCCCACGTTCTTCAGTACACCGTCGCTATCCACGACCGCTTCAGCGACAGGCACCCGAATTGTCACCCCTTGCCCGACAACCTCGGCGTGAACCTCGCTCTTGGTCCAGCTCGGCTGGGTCAGCTTCAGATGCTTCGACCCGTTCGCGATGTCACGAACCGCTGGCAGCACGTCGGACCCCTTGAACAAGGCCGTTAGGTCACTCTTCAAATGCTTGGTTTCAGGCGAACAAGAGATCCAGTCCTTCAGGTGAAACGCGTCCTGAAAAAAGTGGTAAAGCGCATCGCGTGCAGCGGCACTGTCCAGCATTCCGCCAGCACTGCCTGCTTCCTCCAGCCGTCGGAGCGACCTAAGCATGCGCTTGTACTTGCCCGCAATTCCGCGATGCCGGAAATGTTCGGGTCCGAGCCCGCTGAGGGATCGATGGGCGAACTGAGTTAGACGACGATCGCGATAAGTGTGTCGATCCACAGAGGATCAATACGCTGCGTTGGCTCCGTACTCAGCTTGCGCACTCGTAAATCCTTCGTACTCAATTTGTTCGATCAGTCCCGACTTCGAGAACGACGTCATTTCGAGGTACTCCGCGGCCTTCAACGCAGCCTGCTTGTTCCAGTCCACGTTCAGGCTGTCCACTGCGTACGTCGCATCCTCAGTGGAGAAGTCTTCATACTCAAGCTGTTCGATCAGTCCGCTGTGAGAGAAGGCAGTCATGTCGATGTACCGCTGGGCGGTCCGGGTGGCGTTCCGCTGACTGGAACTCACCTGAGGCTTGGCCGGGGCAGGCGCTGGTGCTGCCTTCGGTGCGGGTGCGGGTGCGGGAGCGGGAGCGGGCGGAGGCGCAGGCGGTTGGAAGGTGATGGGTTCCGGTAGCTCTGCCTTGCTGAGTGCCGGGGCAGGGGCGGGCACCTGAGACGCGCTGGACGCTGGCACCTCCGTACGTTGCACCGTCTCCGGTGCGCTTGCGGAGGCAGCGACGCTTGTCGCCGCCGCGGTCGACTCGTTGTCACCCTTTTCGTTTGCCGTCGAGACGCCGATGATGCCCACGACGAGGGCCAACGCCCCTGCCCCGATCAAAATCGATTTCCGCTTGCTCGACCCCTCCGGCGAAGGCTCAGGGCTTGGCCCTGTCTGATCGCCCGCAAAGCGGATCTGGTCGGTCCACCGCTGCCCATCCCATTTACGCTCGAATCCCGGCCGATCCGCTGCCGGATACCACCCTTCGGCCCACTGCGGCTGCTGCTCGTTCAAGGTCTCCCCCTCTGTAGGTAATCGGTTGAATACGCTATCGGGACACAGACCACCCCATGAGGATTGGAGTGGTCTGTGTGTCCCTATTCGGATGAATATCGCCGAAGCCTGAGCCTCAGCAGCGCCCGCTTGCTGCCGCTTGAACCGCTCGGACCTTCTCAGCGCGCTCCGCGGCCGAGGCGGCCTGCCACTCCGGCGACTTCTACATAAGGGACAAGAGCCCCTCGGCGGCTTCCTTCCGACTCACCGGCTTGCCGAGCGCGCCCTGGGATACCGCGTAGTCCAGGTACGCCTTCGTGTCGGCACAGACCGCGGAGTAGCTCGTCGCCGGAGGTCGGCTGGGTGCCACCACCCTCGGAGCACCGGAGCCGGCGTCTTGGTCGCGGGTTCACTCCCGTTGCGCGGTGATCCGGCCGTCGGCGATCGCCTCCAGCAGCGCCGCGTGGTCGCGGGCGTTCTGGTCCGCGTAGGTCTCGGCGAATTCCGTCAGCGCCTTGTCGAAGTCGTCGTCCGAACCGAGGTACCCGGCGATGGCGAACCGGTCACCTGCGCGTGCATGCGCGAACGCGACAACGCGGGCGCAGAGCCGGCCGTAGAGGGCCATCAGGTCGGCGGACATGGTCTCGATGACCGCCGAGCCCTTGCCGTCGCGCAGTTGACGGACGTAATAATCCCGGACCGTCCCGTTTACGTCGGGCCCCTGCTGCCAACCCAGGAGGATGTCGCTGGCGGCCTGGATCACCCGCTGCCCGGCCACGACGCGTTCGCCCTGGTTCGGATAGGACGGACCCTCCAAGTATCCGGAAAGGACCGACGGCCCTGCCTCCTTGGCCTGCAGGAACAGCGGGTCGCCGCCGGGACCGACGAGAAGGATGATCCAGGCGCGAGTGCCGACACTGCCCACGCCTACGACCTTCCGTGCGGTCTGGACATATTCGAAGCGATCGAACAGGACACGTCGCGCGGGTTCGAGGGTGTCGCGATATTCACGTAGCCGCTGGACCAGCTCACGGTTGATCTGCGCGGCTTCGGTGTCGCTGAGGATCTCCTCGAGGGGGGCGATCAGCGGCGGCGCGCTCACGATCCGCGGTTGCCCGTTGTGCATCGTGGTCAGTTTGGACAGCGCCTGCATGCTGTCGCGGCCCCAGGATTTACGGATCGTCTTCTGGACACGCTTACGCGTCGAGGAGTCCAGGACATCGCGGAGCTCGTCCAGTTGCGCGGTCGCGTCGATGTGGGCGTAGCAGACCGCCAGCTCGCCGCGATTGGCCTGGTAGGTCATCGTTTCGCGGTACTCGGCCGCGCACGCGCGGGCGATACGTTTACGCTGCTTGCCGGTGAACCCGTTGTCGCGACCGGCGACGGCGAGGCTCGCGACGAGCCTCTTGAGATCCCATTCGAATGGTCCGGGATAGGTTTCGTCGAAGTCGTTGAGGTCGAAGGCGAGTTCGCGTTCCGGTGTCGCGAACAGTCCGAAGTTGCTCAGGTGGGCGTCCCCGCAGAGCTGGGTGTACAGACCCGTTGTCGGGGCGTGTGCGAGGTCGTGGGCCATCACCAGCGCGGCGCCTCGGTAGAACGCGAACGGCGAGTCGGCCATCCGCCCGTACCGGATGGGGAGGAGTTCCTGGACCCGGGTGGAGGCCTGGGACTCGAGCAGGCCGACCGCGTCACGGTCGGCGGTCGGACCGTGTTCGGCGATGACGCCGAACGGGATCCGGCGCCGAACCTTCTCCCCGTGTTCGAGCTGGCCGCCCGGGTCGGGCGGCCGACCGCACCGGCGGGTCGCAGGCCGGAGAGCGTGTCCAGTTCTGTCATGGCGTGATCCCTGAATGGAGTCGTCCGCGGATGGGGATCCGCCCTGACGCCGGCTGTCACTTCTGTGGGGTGGATGTGCGGGCGGCGTCGGCCCAGCAGCGACCTCGGGGCCCGACCCGCTGATCACCACGGTCACCCAGCGGGCGCTAGGGTCGATCTCGAGCAACAACGCCTTGACCAGTAGGGTCAGCGGAACCGCTAGCAGCACACCGAGGGCGCCGAGCACCGCGGCCCAGAACACCAACGACAGGAAGGTCACCGTTGCGCCAAACCCGACGGCGTCCCCGACGCACTTCCGCTGGATAACCGACCGGATGACGAAATTGATCACGCCGTAGGTTCACGATGACTCGGTGTAGTCAGGCAGCACCGATGCGAGCTGCCCCGAGGAGAGCACCAATGCCTCGGCGATCCCAATCACGATCAGGTACACAGTCGCCAGCGCCACGACCATGCCGATCCAGGGGCGCCAGCCGCGCCGCTAGGCCGCGACCTGGATGGGCTGGACGGCGATGGTGAGCGTCAAGGCCAGGAACACCAGGCCGAGTACGGCGGAGGAGAGCTTCATCCCGCCGATGGTCACGACCGGCGCCGGCCGCGGCCAACAGCACGATGAGGCCGCGGGGAATCGCCCACGAGACGGGGGCACCGCCGCCGGTTGCAGGGCGGACTCGTCAGCCACATCTACGTCGCCTCCTGCCGCTGGCGCGGATCGCTGGGTGCCAGCCTTCGCAGATACGTCGCAGACCACATCCACCGAAACAGGTGACGACACACGCGCGTCGGGGATCAATGGACAGGTCGAGCGATGACCCGGAATCACCTCTTACGGACGCCGGAGCCTCATGCAGATCAATGCAATGCCAGGTCCAAGAGCCCGCGGGCACCTCAATATGGCGCTTAACCAGCTCATTATCATCGGAGCGCCGACCCCAGCCAGTTCGTTAGCCGCGCGACAACGTCGCAAATAATCTGTTCCACAACGGTATTCGAGATGTTCACGATCTGCCGAGAACCAGTCCGTCTGCTAAGGTAGCGGCCGACAGGGGGTCGTTGTGGAAACCAATTCAGCACCAGGCTTTCTCGCTGTGCTCGGCGGGGGGTGATGGGATCGGGTATCGCCGCGATGGCGGCCGGCCATGGACTACCGGTCCTGCTTGTCGATCTTGACCAGTACGTGCTGACCCAGACCCGATCCCGGATCGACCAGCATCTTCGTCACGCACAATTGCTCTCGGCCCTACCCGCCGACCGCGCTCCTGCGGCGGTGCGCACGACGACTTCGATACACGATACCGAGGGTGCGATCGCCGTCATCGAGGCGATCACCGAGCAGGTAGATCTGAAGCGCCTGGCCCTGACCGAGGTATCGCAGGTCATCGCACCAGGAACACCGTTGGTCTCCAACACATCCGGTATTCCGATCGACGAACTAGCCGAAGGGCTGCCGAGATCTGCCGACCTGGCAGGGATCCACTTCATGAACCCGGCCTATCTCATCAACACAGTGGAAGTGATCCAGGGTCCCCGCACGGCGCCGGAGATCATGGCCGCCGTGATGCGGCTACTCGAGGAGCTCGATCGCCGTGTGATCGTGGTACAGGACGCGCCGGGCTTCGTCACCAGCCGGCTCCTGCACCCGATGCTCAACGACGCCGCCCGCATCGTCAGTGCGGGCATCGCGAGCGTCGAAGCAACGGACCTGCTAATGCAGGACTGCCTCGGGCACCCGACCGGTCCGTTACGGACAGCGGATCTAATCGGGCTGGACAATCTGGCTGATTCGCTTACGGCACTGTACGAACGCACTGGCGAGGAGCGATTCCGCCCGTGCGAGTTGCTGCTGGACAAGGTGGAGAAAGGACAGCTCGGCCGCAAGTCTGGCCAGGGCTTCTACAAGTACGGAGGGGATTTCTCGTGACATCCGAACAACTGCTGGCAACCGGTCCCGCCGCCCGGGAGGCCGTGCGAGACGCGCTGGTGAGATTCCTTGAGGAACGTCTGAAGACGACGGTGACCGCCGATCAGGATCTATTCGCGTGCGGCCTGGTGAATTCGATGTTCGCCATGGAGCTGGTGGTCACGATAGAGCAGCTGTTCGGTGTGGCGATCGTTGGACCGGATCTGCAGCTGGTCAACTTCCGGTCGGTCGATGCGATGACTGACCTGGTTCTCCGACTACAATCCGCCGACGGTGCCTGATTCGCTGGACGAGAGCCGGGCAGCGATCGACACAGCGGTGGGCGATCACGCCGAATCATGGGATCGCACCGGACTCATTCCGCTGACGGTATTGCGGGAGCTCGGCACCCGCGGTCTGCTCTGTGCCCAGGTTCCGATCGAACACGGAGGGATCGGCTACAGCAGTCTGCTCACAGGCCGGCTCGCTGCCCATACCGGCAGCCGTTGCAGCTCGCTGCGCAGCGTGATGACCTCACAGGGTATGGCAGCGTGGACGATTCAGCGGATGGGCGATGCCAAGCAGCGGCGCCGCTACCTCACCGAGCTGACCGGCGGGTCGCTGGCCGCGGTCGGTTTCAGCGAACCGGAGTCCGGTAGCGATCTGTCGACCATCACGACGCGGATCGTCCAGGATGGCGATTCCGTGGTTCTAACCGGTCACAAGGTGTGGATGACCGCCGCGCACTATGCAGATCTGCTCGTTACCATCGCCCGCTACGGCGATGAGGCCGCCGCGGTGGTCGTTCCCGCGACCGCCGCCGGGGTGCGGGTGGAGAGGATCGCCGATCCGCTCGGCTGCCGCGCCGCCGGACATTCCGATGTCCAGTTCGATGAGGTGCGACTTCCGGTGAGCAGTGTGCTCGGAGGTGGCGGACAATCACTACCGATGCTGATCACCACCGCGCTGGCCTACGGCAGGATGTCGGTGGCCTGGGGCTGCGCCGGCATCCTGCGAGCCTGTCTGGCGGAGGCGACCGCACATGCCCGCTCGCGCAAGCAATTCGGCAAGCCGCTCGCCGAGCATCAGCTGATCGGACGGCATCTCGCCGAACTGTTGGTTGCCGAGCAGGTGACGACCCGAACGTGTGAACATGCCAGCCGCAGTTGGGATTCCGGCGCTCCAGAGCTGGTGATCGACAGCGTGCTTGCCAAGCACGTGGGCGCGAGCAACGCCGTGCGGGGCGCCACGTCGGCGGTACAGGTTCTGGCCTCGGGCGGCGCCAGGGACGGCGGATCGGTCGCGCGCGCCTACCGCGACGCGAAATTGATGGAAATCATCGAGGGGAGTACAGAGATATGTCAACTGATACTGGCTCAACACGCCCTGACGCTACGGTAAAATGCCTGGTCTGGGACCTCGACAACACGGTGTGGGATGGTACCTTGCTTGAGGACGCCGACGTCACGCTCGCCGATTCGGTGGTCGAGGTGATCGCAGCCCTGGACGCGCGGGGCATCCTGCACTCGATCGCCAGCAAGAATGATCATGACCTGGCCTGGTCCCGTCTCGAAAAGCTGGGTATCGCACAATATTTCGTTTTCCCGCAAATCGGCTGGGGCCCAAAGTCGGCGTCCGTTCGCAATATCGCCGAGCAGCTAAACTTCGCGCACACCGCGATCGCCTTCATCGACGACCAACCCGCCGAACGTGCGGAGGTGAATTTCCACCTCCCACAGGTGCGCTGCTATCCACACGACAGCATCGCAACGCTACCCACACTTTCCGAATTCAGCCCGCGCACAGTCACGGTCGACTCGCGGCGCCGCCGGCAGATGTATCAGGCGGGATTCAGCCGCAATGCCGAGCGCGCCGCGTTCGCCGGTCCCGATGAAGCGTTCCTGCGCAGCCTGGAACTCGAACTGCAGATCCTCCGGGCCGACGCCCTGGAAATCTCCCGGGTCGAGGAATTGACCCTGCGCACCAGCCAGATGAACGCCACCGGTGTCCACTACTCCGCCCGGACGCTACGCGAACTGTGCGCGGACACCGGGCACGAGGTCTTGGTCGCCTCGCTCACGGACCGGTTCGGCCCGCACGGCGCGATCGGGGTGCTGCTGCTCGAAAAACTGCCCGAGCGCTGGCATCTCAAACTGTTGGCGACCTCCTGCCGGGTGGTTTCGCTCGGTGCCGGCGCGGCGATCCTGAACTGGCTGACGGATCAGGCTGCCCGTGCGGATGTACATCTGGTCGCGGATTTCCGCGCCACCGAACGTAACCGGATGATGGAAATCGCGTATCGCTTCGCGGGTTTCACAGATGCCGAATGCGGATGTTTGCCCGCCGACGCCACGACGGCGGGCCTGCAACGCCTACACATGGTGCCCGAACGCCGGCCGGTGCCGGACGTCATGCGCATCGACGCGGTTGACCTAGTGACTGCGGCCTAGGCGCACTGGCCGCCGGACATTGGTGACGATGCGGCGAGCTGACAAGACGATATATTCGACAGACGTGCGAGGTTGTCTAGGAACGCACCGATTCAGGGGCACTTCGTGTCCCACCGCAATGCCCCAGTATCGGAGTATGGTCGGATGCGGCTGGCTCGTTTGTGTCGTCGGGGACCATTGGCCGCTGCGACGGTCCAACCGAACGATTTCACGTCGGCCCACAAAGCCAAACGGTAGGCTCCAACCCCGCCCCGGCGATATGCCGAGGGCCTCGCGGCCGTCGGGTCCGTCGCGGCTCGGCGGCCAGCTCTTGGGTCGTAACCGAGCCGGCGGCCGCCGATTCGCTCCGGCGGCGTGCTGATGGCCCACACGATCATGGCATCCACCACTACCGCGAGCTTGCGGCCCCCACCTGCTGTCAGCTTCGGCGGTGCGCTGCCAGGTCCCGTCCGACGCCCAGCGGCGATGCCGCTCGTAGTCGGTTTCCAATTGCCGTAGCGTTCGGGCAGATCCCGCCACGACACCAGGGTGTGCACCGGAAAGGGATTCCATCGACCGCTGTTCGGTGATCAGCCCACCGATGCCCCTGCGGCTCCAGCAACGCCCACTGCACATCGGTCAATTCATGAGGCCGAATCATGTTGGGCGGGTATCCGTACCCTCCCAACCTCTACCGGACAGGCCCTCGCCTCGCTTTCCGCCTCATCGCTTACGGACGACGGTGATGCCGTCAGCCATAGCAAGCATAGTCAGGTCGACCCGCTCGTCGTCGCGCAAGAAGGCGTTCAGTTCGCGGATCGCCATCGTATCCGGATCCACAGCGACCGGATCGGCCACCCGGCCGAAGAACAGCGTGTTGTCGACCACGATTAGACCACCGGGTCGCACCAGCGTAAGGAGCTCTTCATAGTAGCATCGGTAGTTAGCCTTATCCGCATCAATGAACGCGAAATCCACGCTGTCGCGGCCCCATTCGGCAGTCAGTTCAGGGAGAGTCGCGCTCGCGTCGCCGATCCGGACCTCAATCCGGTCCGTCACCCCGGCCCGCTCCCAGTAGGGTCGCCCAATCGCGGGCCACCGGTCGCTGACATCACAGGTCACCAGGCGCCCGCCCGGCGGGAGCACCCGCGCCATGCACAGGGTGCTGTATCCGGTGAAGGTGCCGACCTCCACCACCGTGGCCGCGCCTGTAACCGCGAGCAGGAAGGCCAGCAACTGCCCCTCCTCGGCCATTACCTGCATCTGGTAGCCCATAGGGTATCTCACGGTCTCCTCGCGCAGTTCCCTCAGGATCACGTCCTCGCGCAGGGAGTTGTCCCGCAGGTAGTCGAGCAGTTCCGGGGAAAGCGTCGTCTGATCAGCCATCGTGGTCCTGATTCTCCTGTGCCGTTGAAAGATTCGATGGGATGCCGAGGCGGTTGACCAGACCGAATTGCTCCGCTTCGGAAGAGATGTGCAGTCTGGCCATGCCGCTCGGCCGCCGCGTCCGCACCCGACTCCCAGCGTGGCCAGGAGGGTTTGCAGGCGCAGTGCGAGTCGGTTCCCGCGCCTCGTCGCCTTGCCACGATCTGGGGCGGTCCCGCCTCGAGTTCGACCAGCCCGTCGATCGAGTCGATGCCAGTGGCCCCGCCGGAGCCAACTCCGTGCCCGGCTGCGAGTCCGGCTGCCGACGAACTCGAGCAGCCGAACACCAAGATGGCAGACAGCCGCAGACCCGTCGGCCGCGAGTCATAAACC
Organism: Rhodococcus sp. MTM3W5.2; assembly: GCF_001984015.1. Taxonomy (NCBI): domain Bacteria; kingdom Bacillati; phylum Actinomycetota; class Actinomycetes; order Mycobacteriales; family Nocardiaceae; genus Rhodococcus; species Rhodococcus sp. MTM3W5.2. Next base: position 3,658,246 of record NZ_CP019572.1, read on the forward strand.
CTTCTGCTGTCAGCAAGCAAGTAGCGCATGGTGTTCCCCCACCCGAACTGAGCAGGGGCTCGCATCGTTGCGGCACCGAACGGCACGATGCCACGACCAACCTTGAGTTGAAGGCGTTTCTCCTCATCACCGTTGCCGACTGCCCAAGACATGTCGAACTGTCCTGCTGCCCGCGTCCATATCCGTAGTGGACTGCCGTACATCGTCGCTGGACAGACACGGCTGTACATCCTCGCGCGCTAGTTTCAGCACCGCATCCAAGATGCCTATCTCCCGAAAGCGCTCAAAGGGCACGGAAGCCAAGAACCGGCGGACATCTCGCTCATCGCCCACGCTGGCCCGCTGGGGCGCATGACTATTGGTGATCTGTTGGAGCAGTTGTGTGGTGACGGCGTGGGGGTGGGGTGCTCGAAGACGAGGGTGGCGGGCAGGGTCAGTCCGGTCGTGGTGTTGAGCCGGTTGCGGACCTCGACTGCGGTCAACGAGTCGAATCCCATGTCCTTGAAGTTGCAGTTCGGGTCGATCGCGCCGGGCCCGTCATGGCCAAGGACCACCGCAACCTGGGCGCGGACCAATCCGAGCAGAACCTCGCGCTGTTCGGGTTCAGTCAGTCCGATTAGTCGCTGCGGCGATGCCGGATCAGATACCGTGGCGCTCGCGCCCGCGGTGCGCCTTGGCCTCACAACCAGTTCTTTCAGTATAGGGGGGTGTGGGCCTGTGCTGCCAATGTTGGTAGATCGAGCCGGGCGGCCATGACCGTGGCCAGGTTCTGTGCGAGTGCGGCGTCGAAGAATGCCAGGCCTTGTTCGTCGGACATGCCGAGGAACCCGCGGCTGATTCGTACGGTGTCGGATTCCCTGAGGGAGCTGGTCATTGCGGTGTTCATCGCCCACAGTCCCCACGCGATGGAGGTGGCTGGCAGGCCGTGTGCGCGTCGGTGTTGGGCGAGTCCATCGAGAAAGGTGTTTGCGGCGGCATAGTTGCCTTGTCCGGCTGATCCGATGACGCCCGCGGCGGAGGAGAACAGCACGAACATCGTCAGGTCCAGGTGCCGAGTCAGCTCGTGCAGATGCCACGCCGCGTCGGCTTTGGGCGCTAACACGGTATCGACCCGGTCCGGGGTCAACGAGGCGATCACCCCGTCGTCAAGCACACCCGCGGCGTGCACGACACCGGTCAGCGGATACTCGACCGGGACCGTGGTCAGTAGTTCCGCGAGCGCCGCCCTATCCGACACATCACAGGCCACGACCCGTACCCGAGCACCCAACCCCGTCAACTCCGCCACCAACTCCGCCGCACCCGCGGCGGCGATCCCCTGACGACTGGTCAACACCAACGACCCGACACCATGAACCCCCACCAGGTGCCGGGCGACCAGACTACCCAAACCACCCGTGCCACCGGTGATCAACACCGTCCCACCCGACGTCGTCGTGTCAGGGTCTGCGGGGATCGTCAGGACGACCTTACCGACATGGCGTGCTTGGCTGAAGAACCGGAAGGCTTCGGGGGCTTGATGAATGCCCCATGCCTGCACCGGAAGACGGTTGATCGCACCACTATCGAACATGACGGCGAGTTCAGCGAGCATGTGCTGGATCCCGTCTATTCCGGCGTCGAACATATCGAATGCCTGATAATCCACCCCGAATACTGAGCGACGACCTCCTGGCTGTTGCGTATGTCAGTTTTGCCCATCTCTAGGAAACGTCCGCCCCGCGGCAGCAACCGCAACGAGGCATCGACGAACTCGTCGGCCAGGCAGTTCAACACGACATCCATTCCTTGACCGCTGGTGGCCTGGAGGAACTCGGCCTCGAACTCGAGCGTCCGTGAATTCGCGATGTGTTGTTCATCGAAGCCCATGGTCCGTAGCGTGTCCCACTTGCCGAGGCTCGCAGTGGCAAAGACGTCCATGCCCCAATGTCGGGCCAACTGCACCGCTGCCATACCTACCCCACCAGTGGCGGCATGCACCAACAACGTCTCTCCCGACCGCACCCCGCCCAGATCCTTCAAACCATAGTAGGCCGTCACGAACACCGCTGGGATCGCGGCGGCCTCGGCGAACGACCAGCCTGCTGGGATCCGTGTGACAAGACGTTGATCCGTGATCCCCACCGAGCAAATACCACTCGCTATGAAGCCGTACACACTGTCCCCTGGTGCAAGGTCGACCACTCCCGGACCAACGTCGAGAACCACACCGGCACCCTCGCCCGGCAAGGTTCCCCAAGGCAATTGCACGACACCGAGCGCGACCAGAATATCCCGGAAGTTCAACCCAGCCGCGCGCATCGCTATCCGAACCTGCCCTGATTCGAGCGTCTCGCCGGCCGGCGGATAGACCGCGAGCTCCAGACTGTCGAACGAGCCCATGTCGCCAACTTCCAGCCGCCACGGTAGTTTCTCGGGCGTAGCCAACATCGAGTCATGGGGTACTCCTGTGGCTCGAGCCCTATGCAGAACACCCTTACGGATCGCGACCTGCGGTTCCTGTGATGTCACCAGCGTCGCAGCGAGTCCCGTGAGATCCGCGGTGTCGAGGCGTTCGATGGGGTCGGTGTCGGCGAGCACGATCCGGCCGGGATTCTCTGACTGCGCCGACCGCACCAGACCCCACACCGCCGATCCAGCCGGATCGGTGACGTCCTCACCGGCCACGCCCACCGCACCACATGTCAACACCACCAACGTGCTCGCCGCGAACCGTTCTTCCCGCAACCACCCCTGCAACACGACCAACACCTCATGGGTAGCGCTGTGTACCCGCGTCAGCACATCGGTGTCGGTGCGTCCAGCAGTGGTTCGCATGTCAAGCACGACCACCGGTGGTGGTGTCCGCTCACCGATATCGATCCAGTCGGCGTAGAACACGACCGGAGCAACCGCAGCCGACGACGCCGGTTCGGAGACCGCCGGTAGCGGCGTCCAGTGCACGATGTGGAGACGCTCGCGCGCCGTGGTGGTGGTGGTGAGATTTTCGGCGGTCACCGGTCGTGAGGCGAGCGACTGGATCGATATTACCGGGCTGCCGGTTTCGTCGGCGACCTCGATCGATACCGCATCCCCACTGTGGGGAGTGATGCGGGCACGGACCACCGAGGCCCCCGTCGCATGCAGGTTGATCTTCTCCCACGCGAACGGCAATGCCACGATCGAGTCTTCGTCGCGGCCTGCGAGCGTCGCGTGCAGAACGGCGTCCAGCAGCGCGGGGTGCAATCCGTAGCATTGCGCATCGGTGACCGGCTCGGGCAGCGCGGCCTGCACGAACAGGTCCTTGCCACGCCGCCATACCGCTTGCAGGCCCTGAAATGTGGGGCCGTACTCGTATCCGGCCTCGGCTAACCGATCGTAGAGACCGTCGATCTCCACGGCTACCACGCCCGACGGCGGCCACACCAAAAACTCCGCCGAATCATCCACCACCACAGCCGCGGTGGTGGCGGCGGAGGTGACCAGGCCGCGCGCGTGCAGCGTCCACTCCGGATCACCATCCTCGACACGGGAATACACCGATGCCGCCCGGGACTCTACCGCCCCGGCGCTCTCGCCGGCTGCGGCGATGTGGATTTGGATTTGAACGGCGGTGTCGGTGGGCAGCACCAGGGGGCCATCAGAGTGAGTTCCTGTATCACCGGGCAACCGACTTCGTCACCGGCGCGGAACACCAACTCCACCAGCCCGGTGCCGGGCACCAACACCACCCCATCCACCGCGTGATCTCTTAGCCACGGGTGAGTAGTCAGCGACAACCGACCCGTTACAGTGACCCCACCCGACTCCGGTGACGCCACCACCGCCCCCACCATGGGATGACCCGCCGCCACCAGTCCCAATGCCGCCGCGTCCGCGGGTACCACCGCGTCCAACCAGTAACGGCGCCGTTGGAAGGCATAGGTCGGAAGTTCCACCCGCCGCGCACCGCTACCGCGGAACACCGCCTCCCAATCCATGACCACACCCGCCACATCCAGCTGTGCCAGCGAACGTAGGAACCGGTCCATGCCACCTTCATTGCGTCGCAGCGACTCGACCACGAGTGTTTTTCGTCCCTGCATGGTCAACGCTTCGGCGGATTCCTCGATCCCCAACGTCAGCAACGGATGCGGGCTGGTTTCAACGAAGACGTTGTGCCCGTCGGCCAGCAACGCCGCGGTGGCTTGGTCGAAACGAACGGTCTCCCGCAGATTGCGGTACCAATACCGGGCATCCAACCCGGCCGTGTCCATCACCGCACCAGTCACCGTGGAGTAGAACGGCACTTGCGAAGACCGTGCCGTCACACCCTCGAGCGCATGCAACAACCCCGCACGCAATGACTCGACGTGCGCGGAATGTGCCACGAAGTTGACATCAGGAACGGTCCAACGCATCACTCCTTGTCCGGACAGGATCCGCTCGATCTCTGCGAGAACGGTGGGGGGCCCGGATATAACGACTGATCTTGGTCCGTTGACCGACGCGACGGAAACTCTGTCGGAGAATGGCTCGATCAGGGCGTTGACCCGTTCGAGTGTGTCAACGATTGAGAGCATCGCGCCGTGACCAGCCAGGTCGGTCAGTGCCCGTGAACGAAAGATGACGATCTGCGCGGCGTCGTCGAGCGAGAGCGCGCCCGCGACGTGAGCCGCAGCTATCTCACCCTGAGAGTGGCCCACCACCGCGTCGGGGACCACCCCGACCGAACCCCACAACTCCGCCAACGACACCATGACCGCGAACAACACAGGCTGCACCACATCGACCCGATCCAGCGACGGCGCCCCCGCCGATCCCCGAACCACCTCGATCAACGACCAATCCACCCATGGCGCGAACGCCTCTGCACACTCGGCCATCTTCCGCGCAAACACCGGTGCGGTATCCAATAACTCCCGGCCCATTCCCGCCCACTGCGCGCCTTGACCTGGGAATACGAACACCGTCCGCCCAACAGTCCCCGGCGCCCCGGTGACACCTTGCACGAGGTTGCCTGTCGGGGTCGCCTCGATCAACGCGGTCAAACCCGCCAGCAATTCGGTCCGGTCAGCGCCAACCACCACCGCCCGGTTCTCGAATCGCGACCGGCCTGAGACCAACGACCACCCCACATCCACCAAATCCAATCCCGGATGCCGCTCCAACAACGTCGACAACCGACGTGCTTGGCCCGCCAACGCCTCCCGCGACCGTCCCGACACCACCCACGGCACCGAAACCAGATCCATACCACCAGCTGCCCCGGTGATATCGGTCGCATCGGTGTCGGTGACATGGGTGGTGTCCGCAGCGATGACGTTGGTGGCTGGGGCTTGTTCGAGGATGACGTGGGCGTTGGTGCCGCTTACGCCGAAGGAGGACACACCCGCTCGGCGTGGGCGATCGTCGGTTTCCCATTGTTGATGGCCGACGAGAAGTTCCACTCGTCCGGTCGACCAGTCCACATGCGTCGTGGGGGTTTCCACGTGAAGTGTCGCGGGCATGATCCCGCGGCGGATCGCCTCGATCATTTTGATGACCCCGGCGACCCCGGCCGCGGCCTGGGTATGTCCGATGTTGGATTTGATCGAACCCAGCCACAATGGCCGCTCCGCCGGACGATCCTGCCCGTATGTCGCCAACAACGCCTGTGCCTCGATCGGGTCACCCAAAGTCGTTCCTGTGCCGTGCGCCTCCACCACGTCGACCTCGTTCGCGGCCACCCCAGCGTTCGCCAACGCCTGCCGGATCACCCGCTGTTGTGACGGACCATTCGGCGCGGTCAACCCATTGGACGCACCGTCCTGATTCACAGCCGAACCTCGGACCAACGCCAGCACCTCATGCCCCAGCCGCCGCGCCTCCGACAATCGCTCCATCACCAACACGCCGGCACCCTCGGACCACCCCGCCCCGTCTGCGGTCTCCGCGAACGACTTACACCGCCCATCCACCGCCATGCCCCTCTGCCGCGAAAACTCCACGAAAATCCCGGGCGACGCCATCACCGTCACCCCACCCACCAACGCCAACCCACACTCCCCCGACCGCAGCGACTGCACCGCCTGATGCAGCGCTACCAACGACGACGAACACGCCGTGTCCACCGAGACCGCCGGACCCTCCAACCCCAACAGATATGACACCCGCCCCGACACCACACTCGAGGCCAACCCTGTAAGCGCGTAACCCTCCCCGCCCCCGTCGCCGACCCTGCGGCCCTCGGAATAGGACTGGCCCGTCATTCCCATGAACACGCCGGTCGCTGACCCGTGTAGGGATCTCGGGTCGATCCCGGCCCGTTCCAACGCTTCCCACACCGTCTCCAGCACCAAGCGTTGTTGAGGGTCCATGGCGATCGCTTCGCGGGGGCTGATCCCGAAAAACGCCGCATCGAACTCGGTGACTGCATCGAGGAACCCCCCTCGCGCGCATACGATTTGCCGATCGCATCCGGGTCCGGGTCGAACAATCCGGCCAGGTCCCAGCCCCGATCGGTTGGGAATCCCGACACGACGTCACGGCCCTCGGCCACGACCCGCCACAGATCCTCGGGGAGTCGATCCCACCGGGGAACCGACATCCCATACCCACAATCGCGACGGGCTCCGAAATTGTCCTCGAAATCTTGTGGTTTTCGGTACGCAGGCGTTCGGCCTCGGTAAGCGACAGCCGGAGCGCCTCAACGAGCCGATCTCGAGAGTCAGACATTTGAATTCCCTCCGAAGTTTTGGATCTCATACGCAGCTCAAAGCTCGTACCTCTAATACTGATCACACACAGAATCAGAGATGCCACTTAATCAAATTGATCACCCCAAGGTCACTACGGCCTCGGCTCACTCTAGCGACTGCCGACCTCAATCGAGCCGATGAAGAATTGATGACAATGTGGGACCAATATAGTCCAGGGCTTTCGGGTGCATCATCTCGTTGTGCCCGAAGGGCACCTGATGAACCTCTACGCCGCCGGCAATATAGGGTTCCCACTCCTTAGCCGAATCTCGTTTTTCACGGCCGTCCTCACGGTTTGCCAAAAGAGCACTACATCACCATGAAAAACTTGGGGAATATAACCCGTGATCAAATCTATACCCTGCCTGAGAGATTCTTGCATCCCTTGCAAAGTCGATTCGTCGAGCGCAATGTCGAGTATGCCGACCCTGCTCGGTAGCTGCTCCGCCGGTATACCGAACGGATGATCACCAAATTCTGGGATTTCGAAATTCTTAGTATTCGCGATAGGATCCGAATCCAGTATGATCAACATTTCAATACTCTCATCACGCGCCTGAAGTTCGGTTGCCATAGCGTGGGCGACCACACCCCGAGCGACCAGCCCAGCAGCCTGTACGGTCCCGTGGATTGAACATGGCGGATCTGATCGACATAATCCGCGGCCATTTCCTGCAACGTCGACGGCACAGGCTGTGTGCCACTGACCGCTCGCTGCTGCAGGCCATATACCGGATAGATCGGGTCGAGATAGCTGAGCAGGCCGGAGTACGACCAACTCAGACCGCCTCCCGGATGGATGCAGAACAGCGGCGTAGCGCTACCTGTTGCCCGCAGTGGCAACAGAACATCAATTCCATAGAGAGTCCCGGCAGCCCGGTCCAGCATTGGCGCGAGCCGGGCCGCTGTCGGTGCCTCGAACACGGTCCGGATCGGGACCTCCACCCCCAACACCGTACGAATCCGACTGATCAGCCGGGTCGCCAACAGCGAATGCCCACCCAAATCGAAGAAATTGTCGTCGATCCCGACCCGCCCGAGCCCGAGCACCTCGGCGAACAATCCCGCCAAAACCTGTTCCTGCTCGTCACGCGGTTCCCGATACTCCACCCGCGACACAAACTCAGGTTCCGGCAACGCCCGCCGATCCAACTTCCCGTTCGATGTCAGCGGCAAACCCTCCAACACCACCACTGTCGCCGGCACCATGAACTCCGGCAACCGATCCGCCACATATCGCCGGACCACACCACCATCGACCACATCAGCTGTGCGACCAGGCACCACGTACCCGACCAACTGCTTACCCAACTCGCCGGCATCACGAGCCACCACCACCGCCTGCGACACCCCCGGATGCGCTGCCAGCACCGACTCGATCTCCCCCAGCTCCACCCGGAACCCACGCACCTTCACCTGATCATCGACCCGCCCGACGAACACCAGCTCCCCCGATGCGGTCCACCGCACCAGATCCCCCGTGCGATACAACCGAGACCCCACCGGCCCGAACGGATCGGCCACAAACCGCGACGCCGTCAACCCCGCCCGACCGCGATACCCCCGACCCAACTGCGCACCAGCGATATGCAACTCCCCCGGAACACCGATCGGGACCGGCGACAACCACGAATCCAGCACGAACACCCGCATATTGGCCAACGCGGACCCGATCGGCACCGACACACCGTCGAAACTCTCCGCAGGCTCGAAGGCGCGACAGGTCGCGAAAGTCGTTGTCTCGGTGGGCCCGTACACGTGCACAACACGCGTCCTGGGACACATCCGTAAGGCACGCCGGAATACCTCCGGTGGCATCTCCTCACCGCCGGTCCACACCTGATGCAAACTCGCAAGCGCGTCAGGACACTCATCGAGGAGCAACTCGAACAGCCGGGTCGTGAGAAACGCCGCCGTGACTCCGTTCTCGGCCAACACCCGAGTCAGTGTCGCGATATCAGTCCGGCCCGGCGGCGCAACGACAACCCGACCACCATTGGTCAGTGGAGCCCAGATCTCATACGTGGACGCATCGAACGCCACCGACGAGTGCATCAGAACACTGCCGTGCGCACCATCACGCCACACCGGCTTCGACACAAACGCCGCAACATTCCGATGAGTGATAGCAACACCTTTCGGCACACCAGTCGAACCGGACGTGTAGGTCAGATACGCCAAATTCTGTGGCTGCACCACGACACCCCAGCCATCCTCAGCCACGATGTCCACCCCAAGTGTGTCGAGACAAAGATGTGATATTGCATTGTGGGGCAGCATTATTGCGGTATCGGAATCGGTCACCGTGATCACCGGGGCGGCATCAGTGAGCATGAACTCCAGCCGATCCGAGGGATACCCCGGATCGATCGGCAGATAAGCCCCACCGGCCTTAAGCACGCCCAGCAGCGCCACGATCAGATCCGCCGACCGCGGCAACGCCACCGCCACCACGGTCTCCGGCCCCACCCCACGCGAAATCAGCACCCGCGCCAAACGATTGGACTCACGATCGAGCTCCGCGTACGTCAACGACCGATCCCCACACACGACCGCAACCGCATCCGGAACCCGCTCAACCTGCCGCGCGAACAGCTCCGGGATCGTTGTGTGCGGCACCGGTACCGCGGTGTCGTTCCACGCCTTCAACACCAGCTGTCGTTCAGTCTCGTCGAGTAGATCTATCGACCCGACACAACCATCCGGATCAGCAACCACCTGATCCAGCACCCGCACAAACCTAGCCACCAATGTCTCGACAGTGCCCAGATCGAACAGATCCGTCGCATACTCCACCAACCCACCCCACCCGCTGCCGAGCTCGGCATCGACAGAGGACGCGTCCGCGATATTGAAGAACAGATCCATCCGCGATGTGCCGGTCGACACAGGAATCCAGCTGAGGTCTGCATCAGGGAAACTCAAGTTCGCTGACTCGTTGTTCTGGAATGCCAGCATCACCTGGAACAGGGGATGATGCGCCGGAGACCGGACCGGATTGAGCAACTCGACCAGCAACTCGAACGGCGCGTCCTGATTCGCATACGCCGCCAGAGCTTTCTGTTTGACCTGAGCCAGGATCCGGGTGAACGACACCGCCGAGTCGACAGCAACACGCAACACCCAAGTGTTGACGAAGAACCCGACCAAATCGGTCAACGCCTCATCGGTGCGACCGGCGATGGGTGATCCGATCGGGATGTCCCCCCGCCACCGAGCCCAGACAACAACACCGCCAGCGCCGACTGCAGCACCATCGACACCGTGGTCCCCTCGCGGCGAGCCAACCGCTCCACCCTCGCGCGAGTCCAGGCATCGATCTCGAACGGCACGACGCCACCACGGTAGGAAGCCACCGGCGGGCGAGGCCGGTCGGTCGGCAACCGCAACAGTTCGGGCAACCCGGCAAGTTCAGCTCGCCAGTAATCGAACTGCTGCGCGATCAACGAGTCCGGATCCTGCGGATCTCCCAACAACTCCTGCTGCCACAGGCTGTAATCGACGTACTGCACCGGCAACGGCACCCATTGCGGATCCCCACCCTGCCGCCGCGCCGAATACGCCTGCGACAGATCCCGCATCAACGGCCCCAGCGACCACCCGTCCGCAGCGATGTGATGAACCAGAAGCATCACCACGTACTCGGCCGGCCCACAACCGAACACATCGACCCGCACCGGGATCTCACCCGCCAGATCGAACTCATACCGCACCGCCCGCTCCAGCGACGCTTCCAACTCCCCCGCCTCGACATCGACCACCGACACTGGCACCTCGACCTCGCCAACCTCGAGGACCTGCTGCACCGGCACGCCATCTGTTTCCAGGAACACCGTGCGCAACACCTCGTGCCGGGCGACCACATCACCCACCGCTGCCCGCAACGCCGACACGTCCAACACACCCACCACGCGCAAAGCAATCGGCATGTTGTAAGTCGCCGACGGGCCTTCGAGCCGATGCAGGAACCACAACCGCTGCTGAGAAAACGACAACGGCACCATCACTTAGCTGCCTTTCGGTTCATCTTGCGCAGGACGGGTCGACGTGACGGGCCCAACTCCGCCCATCTGAGCTTCAGCTCCGCCACTGTCGGCGCCTCGAACACGGTCCGGATCGGGACCTCCACCCCCAACACCGTACGAATCCGACTGATCAGCCGGGTCGCCAACAGCGAATGCCCACCCAAATCGAAGAAATTGTCGTCGATCCCGACCCGCCCGAGCCCGAGCACCTCGGCGAACAATCCCGCCAAAACCTGTTCCTGCTCGTCACGCGGTTCCCGATACTCCACCCGCGACACAAACTCAGGTTCCGGCAACGCCCGCCGATCCAACTTCCCGTTCGATGTCAGCGGCAAACCCTCCAACACCACCACTGTCGCCGGCACCATGAACTCCGGCAACCGATCCGCCACATACGCTCGAACTCCGGCAGCCAGGAGACCGGCCTGTGGGTTGTTGGTGCATCTCGCAAGATCAACGACCGGTACCGGTGCCGAATACACGTCAGTCAAATATCTGCCGTCTACAACCGATGACTCGACAAACACCGCATCCATACAATCCCGTTGTGCAGACCACGTGACCGAAGTAGTGAAACCCAGTTGTCGGCCAAGGGCACACAGATCTTCCGGCAGCAAACCAGAGGGGCGTTCTCCCACCTCGATAAGCATCGACTCTGTCCCCAGCAGCCCTCCATCGGCTACTGGCTGCCCGACCCGGATACGGTGCGCTGCGCGAACCTCGTCGACCAGCCCGGCATGCGGAATGCCGGTGACACGGACACAACCATCACGCCACCCCGCCAGTAGAGACTGCAAGCGATCACGATCAACGAATCGCACCTGCGATACCTCCGCCACCGATAGCACCGAAGCCGGCCCCTTACGGAGGGTGACGTCGTAGCGGTATCGAGTCAACTCGTTGACTGCTAATCCTCGCTTGAGTTCGATATCTACCGCGGCGATGTCGCCAAAGACATCAGCAAGCGCAGAGAAATACTCTGGAGACGCCAGCAGCTCTTGTTCGCCTGAAAGGCTTCGACGCACCCGATCCCGAACAGCCGAAGGATCGTCTCCTCCACCGTGCGCAATTGCCACTCCTGTGGCAAATTCCTCGAGCAATGTCAGATTCCGAATATCTCCAACAAATACAGCACCACCGGGAGCCAGCAACCGCAACGCCTGTGCGATAACCCTGCGAAGATAGCTCTCACTCGGGAAGTACTGGATGACCGAGTTCAAGACTACGGTATCGAAGTGCCCTTCGGGCAGTCCCGTAACGTCATCGGCCGCCCGGACATGCAGAGAGACTCGATCAGCCCAATCAACACCCAACCCCTGTAAATCCCGTGCAAGCTTATCGATCGTTACTGGGGAAAAATCGGTAGCCCAATACTCCTGACATTCCGGCGCCAATTGCGAAAGCAACAGTCCGGATCCAACACCGACCTCAAGCACACGCCCGAGACCCGTCCCACGGATCTGATCCACAGTCGCTGACTGCCACTCGCGCATCTGCTCCACGGCGATTGCCGAGTCCGAGTAGCTGCTCTTCCAGACCGAAAAATCTGTGCCAAAAGCCACTCCTTGCGGATCCTCGACATATTCCGCTGCCGAGTACAGATCGTCATAAACACGACGCCATTGCTCGACAATCTCCTCGCCTCCGCCGACATCGGCTGCGCGGTCGGGCACCACGTACCCGACCAACTGCTTACCCAACTCGCCGGCATCACGAGCCACCACCACCGCCTGCGACACCCCCGGATGCGCTGCCAGCACCGACTCGATCTCCCCCAGCTCCACCCGGAACCCACGCACCTTCACCTGATCATCGACCCGCCCGACGAACACCAGCTCCCCCGATGCGGTCCACCGCACCAGATCCCCCGTGCGATACAACCGAGACCCCACCGGCCCGAACGGATCGGCCACAAACCGCGACGCCGTCAACCCCGCCCGACCGCGATACCCCGACCAACCTGAACACCCCCACATACAACTCACCCACAACCCCAACCGGGACCGGCTCCAACGCCGCCCCCAGCACATATACCTGCACATTCGCCAACGGCGACCCGATCGGCACATCACCAACGACTTCGTCCCCGGCGCCGACAGCGAAAGCCGTAACAAACACCGTCGCTTCCGTCGGCCCATACCCGTTGACCACCCGAGCATCCGGGTTCAGCGCCCGCGTACGTGCAATCACAGCTGAGGTCAGGGCCTCGCCGATGTAGACGACTGTGTCGGCGTTGATCGGTGTGCGGACATTGTCCAATACCTCGACGAACGCCGACGGCACGGTACTGACAACACTTCCGGACCAGCCATCCTGCTCGGAAAGAACCAGCACGTCACGCACCAGCTCCACAATCCCGCCCAGGCACAAGGTCGCGAAGATCTCGAAGACGGAAACGTCGAACGCTGTCGATGTGCTGGCCAGCACGCGCGACAACCCATCCTCGCCAAGGATCGCGGCCACCGCTCCGACATTGCTCGCCACGTTGCGGTGGGTGATAGCCACGCCCTTCGGTGTGCCGGTGGAGCCGGAGGTGTAGATCAGGTACGCCAGATTGTCCGGATGCGGCCGGCAGCGGTTCTCGCTGTCGGTGAGGGACTCGGCCACCGGGTCGAGTGCACCGACTCGCTGATCGATAACCAGCCGGGGTGTGGCCGTGTCGGGCAAACTCTGTGCCGTGACCTGGTCGGTGATTATCACCAGCGGGGCGGCATCAGTGAGCATGAACTCCAGCCGATCCGAGGGATACCCCGGATCGATCGGCAGATAAGCCCCACCGGCCTTAAGCACGCCCAGCAGCGCCACGATCAGATCCGCCGACCGCGGCAACGCCACCGCCACCACGGTCTCCGGCCCCACCCCACGCGAAATCAGCACCCGCGCCAAACGATTGGACTCACGATCGAGCTCCGCGTACGTCAACGACCGATCCCCACACACGACCGCAACCGCATCCGGAACCCGCTCAACCTGCCGCGCGAACAGCTCCGGGATCGTTGTGTGCGGCACCGGTACCGCGGTGTCGTTCCACGCCTTCAACACCAGCTGTCGTTCAGTCTCGTCGAGTAGATCTATCGACCCGACACAACCATCCGGATCAGCAACCACCTGATCCAGCACCCGCACAAACCTAGCCACCAATGTCTCGACAGTGCCCAGATCGAACAGATCCGTCGCATACTCCACCAACCCACCCCACCCGCTGCCGAGCTCGGCATCGACAGAGGACGCGTCCGCGATATTGAAGAACAGATCCATCCGCGATGTGCCGGTCGACACAGGAATCCAGCTGAGGTCTGCATCAGGGAAACTCAAGTTCGCTGACTCGTTGTTCTGGAATGCCAGCATCACCTGGAACAGGGGATGATGCGCCGGAGACCGGACCGGATTGAGCAACTCGACCAGCAACTCGAACGGCGCGTCCTGATTCGCATACGCCGCCAGAGCTTTCTGTTTGACCTGAGCCAGGATCCGGGTGAACGACACCGCCGAGTCGACAGCAACACGCAACACCCAAGTGTTGACGAAGAACCCGACCAAATCGGTCAACGCCTCATCGGTGCGACCGGCGATGGGTGATCCGATCGGGATGTCCCCCCGCCACCGAGCCCAGACAACAACACCGCCAGCGCCGACTGCAGCACCATCGACACCGTGGTCCCCTCGCGGCGAGCCAACCGCTCCACCCTCGCGCGAGTCCAGGCATCGATCTCGAACGGCACGACGCCACCACGGTAGGAAGCCACCGGCGGGCGAGGCCGGTCGGTCGGCAACCGCAACAGTTCGGGCAACCCGGCAAGTTCAGCTCGCCAGTAATCGAACTGCTGCGCGATCAACGAGTCCGGATCCTGCGGATCTCCCAACAACTCCTGCTGCCACAGGCTGTAATCGACGTACTGCACCGGCAACGGCACCCATTGCGGATCCCCACCCTGCCGCCGCGCCGAATACGCCTGCGACAGATCCCGCATCAACGGCCCCAGCGACCACCCGTCCGCAGCGATGTGATGAACCAGAAGCATCACCACGTACTCGGCCGGCCCACAACCGAACACATCGACCCGCACCGGGATCTCACCCGCCAGATCGAACTCATACCGCACCGCCCGCTCCAGCGACGCTTCCAACTCCCCGCCTCGACATCGACCACCGACACTGGCACCTCGACCTCGCCAACCTCGAGGACCTGCTGCACCGGCACGCCATCTGTTTCCAGGAACACCGTGCGCAACACCTCGTGCCGGGCGACCACATCACCCACCGCTGCCCGCAACGCCGACACGTCCAACACACCCACCACGCGCAAAGCAATCGGCATGTTGTAAGTCGCCGACGGGCCTTCGAGCCGATGCAGGAACCACAACCGTGTCTGCGCGAACGACAACGGCACCCACTTCGGACGTGCCTGCACCGTCAAAGCCGCGCGAGCCGATCCCGCCGTTCCCAGCATTGGCGCGAGCCGGGCCGCTGTCGGTGCCTCGAACACGGTCCGGATCGGGACCTCCACCCCCAACACCGTACGAATCCGACTGATCAGCCGGGTCGCCAACAGCGAATGCCCACCCAAATCGAAGAAATTGTCGTCGATCCCGACCCGCCCGAGCCCGAGCACCTCGGCGAACAATCCCGCCAAAACCTGTTCCTGCTCGTCACGCGGTTCCCGATACTCCACCCGCGACACAAACTCAGGTTCCGGCAAC
Source organism: Rhodococcus sp. MTM3W5.2 (assembly GCF_001984015.1). Classification (NCBI taxonomy): domain Bacteria; kingdom Bacillati; phylum Actinomycetota; class Actinomycetes; order Mycobacteriales; family Nocardiaceae; genus Rhodococcus; species Rhodococcus sp. MTM3W5.2. The sequence continues at coordinate 3,673,669 of NZ_CP019572.1, forward strand.
GCCCGCCGATCCAACTTCCCGTTCGATGTCAGCGGCAAACCCTCCAACACCACCACTGTCGCCGGCACCATGAACTCCGGCAACCGATCCGCCACATATCGCCGGACCACACCACCATCGACCACATCAGCTGTGCGACCAGGCACCACGTACCCGACCAACTGCTTACCCAACTCGCCGGCATCACGAGCCACCACCACCGCCTGCGACACCCCCGGATGCGCTGCCAGCACCGACTCGATCTCCCCCAGCTCCACCCGGAACCCACGCACCTTCACCTGATCATCGACCCGCCCGACGAACACCAGCTCCCCCGATGCGGTCCACCGCACCAGATCCCCCGTGCGATACAACCGAGACCCCACCGGCCCGAACGGATCGGCCACAAACCGCGACGCCGTCAACCCCGCCCGACCGCGATACCCCCGACCCAACTGCGCACCAGCGATATGCAACTCCCCCGGAACACCGATCGGGACCGGCGACAACCACGAATCCAGCACGAACACCCGCATATTGGCCAACGCGGACCCGATCGGCACCGACACACCGTCGAAACTCTCCGCAGGCTCGAAGGCGCGACAGGTCGCGAAAGTCGTTGTCTCGGTGGGCCCGTACACGTGCACAACACGCGTCCTGGGACACATCCGTAAGGCACGCCGGAATACCTCCGGTGGCATCTCCTCACCGCCGGTCCACACCTGATGCAAACTCGCAAGCGCGTCAGGACACTCATCGAGGAGCAACTCGAACAGCCGGGTCGTGAGAAACGCCGCCGTGACTCCGTTCTCGGCCAACACCCGAGTCAGTGTCGCGATATCAGTCCGGCCCGGCGGCGCAACGACAACCCGACCACCATTGGTCAGTGGAGCCCAGATCTCATACGTGGACGCATCGAACGCCACCGACGAGTGCATCAGAACACTGCCGTGCGCACCATCACGCCACACCGGCTTCGACACAAACGCCGCAACATTCCGATGAGTGATAGCAACACCTTTCGGCACACCAGTCGAACCGGACGTGTAGGTCAGATACGCCAAATTCTGTGGCTGCACCACGACACCCCAGCCATCCTCAGCCACGATGTCCACCCCAAGTGTGTCGAGACAAAGATGTGATATTGCATTGTGGGGCAGCATTATTGCGGTATCGGAATCGGTCACCGTGATCACCGGGGCGGCATCAGTGAGCATGAACTCCAGCCGATCCGAGGGATACCCCGGATCGATCGGCAGATAAGCCCCACCGGCCTTAAGCACGCCCAGCAGCGCCACGATCAGATCCGCCGACCGCGGCAACGCCACCGCCACCACGGTCTCCGGCCCCACCCCACGCGAAATCAGCACCCGCGCCAAACGATTGGACTCACGATCGAGCTCCGCGTACGTCAACGACCGATCCCCACACACGACCGCAACCGCATCCGGAACCCGCTCAACCTGCCGCGCGAACAGCTCGGGCACCGTCATATTCTCCGCGACAGCATCCGGATCCGGATCCGGATCCGGATCATTCCACTCCACCAGCACACGGTGACGTTCGTCCTCACCGAGAAGATCGATCGCACCCACCCGCATATCAGGATCGACTGCTACCGCCTCCAAGATCCGTATCCATCGGGCAATTAGTGACTCCACCGACGACCGCTCGAACACATCGGTGCGAAACTCCACCACACCGCTGACGCCAGCATCGGCGCCATCGCGATGTTCCGACAGGCTGAAGGCCAGATCCATCCTGGCCGTGCCGGTTTCGATAAATTCGGGGCGGACCGCGAGGCCCGGCATCTCGATATCGCCTTGGGCTGTGTCGTCCCAGGCAAGCATCACTTGGAACACCGGATGATGGCTCAGCGCTCTGGTCGGGTTCAGCATCTCTACCAGACGCTCGAAGGGCACGTCCTGGTGAGCGTAGGCCTGCAGGCTGCGTTCGCGAACCCGTGCGAGGAGCTCGCGGAAGGTGGGGTTGCCGGAGAGGTCAGTACGCAACACCAGCGTGTTCACGAAAAACCCGACCAGCTCGTCCAATTCTTCGTCGGTGCGGCCGGCGGTGGGTGATCCCAGCACGATGTCATCGCCGCCCCCATACGCGACAACAGCGTTGCCAGGGCACCGTTGAGGATCATGAACATACTAACACCGCAACGCTGCGCAAGTTCCCCGAGCCTGGCGTGCAGTCCCGCAGACCATGAGACGGGTATCCAGCCGCCATCATGGGAATTGACCGGTGGATTGGCCCGGTCCACCGGTAGTGCGATCCGCTCGGGCAGGCCCGCCAGCGCTTGTTTCCAATACGTTGTCTGCACGGCCAGCGGACTTTCCGGATCGGACTCCGCACCAAGCACTGCACGCTGCCAGAGCGTGTAGTCCACATACTGCACCGGCAGCGGCGCCCATCCCGGCTCCCGGCCCTCGCGACGAGCGGTATAGGCGAGACCGAGGTCCCGTAGGAGCGGGCGAATCGACCCGCCATCACCGGCGATATGGTGCATAACCACCACCAGCACGTATTCGCCCCGGCCCTCGATAAACAACCACGCTCGCATCGGGATCTGTGATTCCAGATCGAATGCGTACCGCACCGCCGCGTGCACGGTGATCTCCGCTTCCTCGCTGCTAGAATCTATGGTCGTCAGGATCGGGCCGGCATCCTCGACCGGTAGCACACACTGGTATGGGACACCATCGGCGTCGGGGAACACCGTCCGCAAGGTCTCGTGCCGGTCCACCAGGTCGACGAACGCCGCCGTCATCGCCGCCGGATCCACCGAACCGGTCAAACGTATGACCCACGGAATATTGTAGGTCGGCGACGGGCCTTCGAGCCGATACAGGAACCACAACCGTGTCTGCGCGAACGACAACGGCACCCACTTCGGACGTGCCTGCACCGTCAAAGCCGCGCGAGCCGATCCCGCCGTTCCCAGCATCGGCGCGAGCCGGGCCGCTGTCGGAGCCTCGAACACGGTCAGGATCGGGACCTCCACCCCCAACACCGTACGAATCCGACTGATCAGCCGGGTCGCCAACAGCGAATGCCCACCCAAATCGAAGAAATTGTCGTCGATCCCGACCCGCCCGAGCCCGAGCACCTCGGCGAATAATCCCGCAAGAATCCGTTCGTGTTCCGTATCTGGGGCCCGGTATTCGGCCTGAGACGCGAACCGCGGCGCAGGCAATGCCCGCCGGTCCAGCTTCCCGTTGACCGTCAATGGGAACTCATCCACAACCTCAATCGCCGCAGGCACCATATGTCCGGGCACCCGCGTCGACAGATACGATCGCAACACCCCGGGCAGGGCATCGACGTCGGTATCGTCGGCGCGGTCGTCCCCAGCCACGGCAATGACATACCCGATCAACCGCCCACCGCCATCGTCGGCGATCACAACCGCACGCTCCACACCGGGATGCGACATCAGCACCGACTCGATCTCGCCCGGTTCCACCCGGAACCCCCGGATCTTGACCTGATCATCGGAACGGCCCAAATACTCCAACTGGCCGTCGTCTCGCCACCGCACCAAATCTCCCGTGCGATACATACGACCACCAGCAGAATCGAACGGATCGGCCACAAACCGCGTCCCCGTCAACCCCGCACGCCCCAGATACCCCGAGCCACCCCCGCACCCGACACGTACAACTCACCCGCAACCCCCACCGGCACCGGGTCCAACGCAGCCCCTAGCACATACACCCGTACGCCCGACAACGGGCCACCAATCGGAACGCCCGCACCGACCGAGGCCTCGGACAACGGCCCACTCATCGTCGCGCACACCGTTAACTCGGTCGGCCCATACGCATTGACCATCGTCCTGTCCGTCGCCCACGCGGCGACCAGCTCCACAGAACATGCTTCGGCAGCTACGACAAGATGGGTGACGGACAACAGCTCCCCGCGAGGCACCGTGCCGAGCACTGTGGGAGTCAAGGTTGCGTGCGTTATCCCGAACTCGGCTACCAACGCGGCAAGACCCTCGCCAGTCAGAACTCTCTGCTCCTGCAGGATCAACGCCGCTCCTGAACCCAAAGCCATTGTCAGTTCCCAGAACGCTGCATCGAAGCCTACGGATGCAAACTGCAGCACCCGACTACCGACGCCGACACCAAGACAGCGGATCTGATTCCCAGCCAGGTTCCCGGCACCGACATGGGTAGCGATGACGCCCTTGGGCACACCGGTAGATCCCGAGGTGTAAATCACGTAGGCGGTGTTGAGCGGATGCAGTGGCCGTATGCGATCGGCGTCGACAACCGGGGCGTCGTCATAGCCCGTCAGCAGGCGGATGGTCTGTGGAGTGCCGATCGTCAGGACCGGTAGTCCGGGATGCTCAAGCACACCACAGTCCTCGTCGAGGGAAACCCCCAAAATCGGCGCGGCGTCAGCAAGCATGAATGCGACGCGATCAGCCGGATAGCCCGGATCGATCGGCAGATAAGCCCCACCGGCCTTAAGCACGCCCAGCAGCGCCACGATCAGATCCGCCGACCGCGGCAACGCCACCGCCACCACGGTCTCCGGCCCCACCCCACGCGAAATCAGCACCCGCGCCAAACGATTGGACTCACGATCGAGCTCCGCGTACGTCAACGACCGATCCCCACACACGACCGCAACCGCATCCGGAACCCGCTCAACCTGCCGCGCGAACAGCTCGGGCACCGTCATATCCTCCGCGACAGCATCCGGATCCGGGGCATTCCACTCCACCAGCACACGGTGACGTTCGTCCTCACCGAGCAGATCGATCGCACCCACCCGCATATCAGGATCGACAGTCGAGGCGAATGCCCGGACCAACCGCATGAAACGCTCATGATGGTCGGTCACGCTCTGCGCATCATGCACATTCCCATTCGCAAGAAGGTCGATACGCGTGCCGCTCAAGTCGGAGCCGTTGTGTATGACGAACGAGGCGTCATCTACGCGACCGATCGACACGTTATGTACAGAAATCCCATTGCCGGCGAAATCGAAATCATAATCGAACCCCGCGAAGTTAAGATTTAGCCCGAACAGATGATCTAGGCCGCCCTTCAAACGAAGATCACGGGCAATATTCTCCCCACGATATCGCTGATGCCATACCGCTTCTCCGATTTCGCGGGCCACGATATTGACGAGCTCTGCCACCGACATTCCCGGATGCACCGGTATCCGCAGCGGCACAACATTCGACACCATACCCGGAATCTTTCTCAATTTCGCAGAGAATCGTGCGGCTACGGGCAGCCCGATTACGATATCCAGCTCACCAGTTGTACGATGAAGGAGGATGATCGCTGCCGCAACCAACAGCGCCGGGTAGTGGGCTCCACATCTCTCAGCGAGATCACGCAGGGTTTTCGTCTCAGTTGCCACGAGGTAGTTTGTTCGCCGAATAACCGAATCGCTCGACACTTCCAATTTTCCGGCAAATCGCACCGCTTCCGGAATATCGACGAGACGTTTGGCCCAGTAATCCCTATCCGTGGAGTAGTTATCAGAATCCCGGTACGACTCGTCCTCACTTACCAACTCACGCAACGACCCGAACTCCGGATCCGACGGCTCCACACCGGCAACGCGTGCATTATAAATCTCGGCAACGCGCCTGGCAATAAGAGATAGTCCCGTCCCATCTATTACGATGTGATGATAGCTGTGATACCACATATACCTATCGGCCTGCAGTTTGAACAACGCAAAGGCAAAAGCGGTCCACACTCCAGTCGCATAGGACTATTGATCTCCGATGATATCCATTTCAGGGCTTCAGCGTCAGGATCGGAACTATCGGCGAGATCGAATACATGGAAAGTCCATTCGGAAAGTTCTTCAATATACTGATACACATTGCCGTCAGCTTCGACAAAGCGAGCCCGAATGGACTCGGCTTCAAGTACTACCTGCCGGGTTGCACTCTCCATGAGGTCAGAGTCGACGGGTCCGAAGATTTCTAGGTATTCACCAGCGCGATAGTCAGCTGATTGCGGGCTCAGCTCTTGCGCAATCCAGATCTCATATTGCGCCGCAGTCAACGGCAGGTGGATACTTTTCCCGGAAAACTGACCCATAGCCCAGCACTCTCCCCTGATGAGATTCGCCAGTAGCAGGCAAAAAGCTCTGAAGCTGCTTCTTTACCCGAACCGGCATGAAATGTAAAGCGTCATGAATTCATATGACAAATACCTGAAGCATACGCCCAAATTTCGATAGTCGAATTTACCCAGAAGGACAGGTGACATCGTCAGCTCGCCCATGGGCGGGAATATCGACCAGCAGAGTTCAGGCGGGATCTTTGCCCCTCATAGCTTCTCGCAAGCCCTTCGGTCGCATATCAGTCCAGTTATTCTCGATGTATTCCAGGCAAGACGATCTCGAGTCTTCACCGAACACTGCGTTCCACCCCGATGGAACAGCCGAGAATGCCGGCCACAACGAATACTGCTCCTCTTCGTTGACCAGGACGTAGAAACGGCCAGTTTCGTCATCAAATGGATTAGTAGACACAACAATCTCCTTCGATCCTGAAGCTCTCTACAGCCTCACCACGGCCATCATCTTCGTATACGACGGCCTGCCATTGTCAATAACGAAAGCAGTCTTGCCTTGGAGTCACGTTCCGGACTCTCTCGCATCTCTGCCGGTTTCCATCGCAAGACTAATTAGACTATCAACATCCAGATCATCGATCGACCTTCCTTCAGATGTCGAGTCGTTGATGAAATCATCCGATGTCGAACCAACCGCCATGCCACCGAGAATGGACATAAGTTCATTCCGACGCACTCTAACTTCAGGAATTTGGCGAAGCCTGCTAAGGACTTCTCGCTCGAGATCCGAAAGACTATCGTTGTTGAACGGTATCCCAGACTCAATGTATTCGGCAGCTGCACGCGGGGTGGGATGGTCGAATATTAGTGTTGCCGGAATAGCAAGGCCCGTGGCACTACCTAGCTGGTTCCGCAATTCAAGGGCAGAAAGCGAGTCGAAACCCAATTCCTTGAAGTTTCGAGACTCACCGATTGCGCTTTGGTCAGCGTAACCAAGAACGGCCGCAATCTCTCGTTGCACTAGGCCTAGGATCACCCGGATCCTTTCCGGGTGAGTCAAGCCTGCTAGCTCGGCGTGCAAACCACTACCTGGAGCCAAATCGGTCGTCGTGGCCGACCTGCGCATGCGTGGAACCAGATCTCGTAGTACGGGGGACAGTGCCTCCGGCCAGGCTGACGTCGTCTGCACAGCCATCTCGATACGGGCCGCGGCAACTGCGGGATGCTCGAGGCTAATGGCCTGATCGAATAAGGCCCGGCCTTCCGCGGGCGTAAGGACCCGAATACCACTACGACCCCAGCGCGCGGTGTCGGTCTCGCCGAGCCGGTCGGCCATCCCCGCCCCGAGGCCCACGGCCCCAGGCGATTGAGGTCGCTGCCAGTCCTTCAGCCTGTCGGTATTCCGCCAGGGCATCGAGGAAACTGTTGGCCGCTGCGTAGTTGCCCTGTCCCGGCGAGCCGATCACGCCGGCCAGCGAGGAGAACAACACGAACAACCCCACCTCGGCGCCGCGTTCGCGCAGTGCCTCGTGCAGCCACCACGCCGAGTCGGTCTTGGCGGCCAGCACCACGTCCACCCGCGCCGGGGTCAACGCCGAGATCACCCCGTCGTCGAGCACACCCGCTGCATGCACCACACCCGACACCGGGTGGTCCTGCGGCACCTCGTCCAGTAACGCCGCGACCCCCGCCCGTGTCGACACATCGCACGCCACGACCTTTACCGCCCGGGCACCCAACTCCTTCAGCTCACCGACTAGCTCGCCGGCACCAGCCGCGTCCGGGCCACGCCGACTGGCCAGCACCAGCGATCGCACCCCGTAACCGGACACCAGATGCCGGGCCAGCAACGCACCCAGCCCCCGGTCCCACCGGTGATCACCACCGTGCCACCAGCCACCCGCTCGGCCACCGGCACCTCCTCGGGAGATACAGCCAGCGCCGAGATGCGCTGGAGTCGGGGGACGAACAGTGCGCCGGCCCGCACCGCCATCTGCGGCTCCCCGACCGCCAGTACTGCTGTGAGCAGTGCCGCGGTCCCCTCGCCTGCCAGCCCGCCCGCGGTATCGATATCGGCAAGCACGAACCTGCCCGGTACCTCCGACTGCGCCGACCGCATCAAACCCCACACCGCGGCCGCGGCCAGATCCGACACGGCACCCGAGGCCACCGCCACTGCACCCGAGGTCAGAACCAGCAGCGTCGAGGATGCGAACCGTTCCGCCGCGGTGAACTGCTGGACCACTGCCAGCACCGACGACACCCGCGCATGTACACCCGCCACCGCTGCGTCGGCGGTGGTCACGGAACGGGCAGCAGCTGTCGTATCACGCAGATCCAACACCACTAACGGCGCTACCGGAGCCGTCTCGCCAGATTCGATCCCGGCCACATCTGACCACGCTTGATAGGACACCGTGTTGACGCCCGCATTGGCCGCGACGGGCTTCCAGTCCACACGCAGGAGCGGATCTCCTGCCCGCGTGCTGGTGTCGAGCTGCCCTGCCGCAATCTCACGCAGGCTCAGCTGACCGATCGACAGCACCGACCGCCCGGATTCGTCGACCACTTCGACCGCCACACCGGATGCCGTCTTGGTGATCCGTGCCCGGACCGATTGGGCACCCACCGCGGCCAAGCGGACCCGTTCCCACGCGAACGGCAACCGCGGCACCGCACCTGTGGCCGGATCCAAGATCAACACCTGCAGTACTGCGTCGAGTAGTGCTGGATGCAGGCCGAAACCATTAACGGTGTCCGCGGGCAGCCCCGCTTGCACGAACATCTCGTCGCCGCGGCGCCAGATCTTCTGCAGGCCTTGGAATACCGGTCCGTACTCATGGCCAACCTCAGCGAAATTCTCGTACAGGCCGACGACGTCGACCTGTAATGCACCAACCGGCGGCCATTGCTCCCACTTTGATTCCGCGTCTTCACAGATCATGTCTGCGGCAGTGAGTGCGCCTCGCGCGTGTAGGAGCCATTCCCCGGCGCCAGTGTCGCGCCGAGAGTAGACAGTGACGGCGCGGTCGCCGCTGTCGTGGTCGGCGGCACCGACCACGACCTGCACGTAGCGGGCGCCGTCTTCGGGTAGCAGCAGAGGGGTCAGCACGGTCAGCTCCCGCAAGTACGGAGTCCCGGTTTCATCTCCCGCGCGGATAACTACCTCGACCAGCCCCGTCGCCGGGAACAGTGCTACCCCGTTGACCCTGCAGTCAACTAGCCACGGCTGAGTTTGCAGCGACAACCGGCCGGTGACGACCACACCCCCGGTATCGGGCAACGACACCACCGCACCCAGCAACGGATGCCCGGCAACAGCCTGTCCCAGCGATTCCGGGTCTACTGCGAAGCCGCCGGTGTTCATCCAGTATCGGGTGTGGTCGAAGGCGTAGGTGGGCAACCCCACCCGCGGCGCTATGCCCTGAACGGCTGCGGGTAGCATTGCAGCCCAATCGATTCCAGCACCATTGGTATCCAGGACCACGGCCGCGGACACCGCGGTGAGGACCTGGTCTCGGCCACGCCGCAACACCGGCACCACCGTGGCGTCCTGACCCCGAGGGTCTGCTGGATCAACGCGCTCAACCCGCCATCGGGGCCAGCGACCACGAACCGTGATCCACCTGCGCCCGCGAGCGCGGCGATCCCGTCGGCGAACCGCACCGTGCCACGCACATGCTCGACCCAGTACCGCGGCGAGGTGTGCACCCCGCCCACCGGGGCCTCGGCCGCGGTAATGCTGCCGTCGAGGTTGGACACCAGCGCGATCTGCGGTGACCGCCACGACAATCCCTCCAGCACCGATAAGAAATCCCCGAGCATCGGGTCCATCAACCGGGAATGGAACGCATGCGACACCCGCAACCGCGTCACTCTCCACCCAGCCTGCTCGGCAGCGGCGCTGACCTGTTCCACCGCCGCGGCTTCACCGGAAACCACCACCGAGGAGTCACTGTTGACCGCCGCGATGTCCGCCCCTTCGACACCGGCCAGCAAGGCCTGCACCACCGACACCTCGGCACCGACCGCGGCCATCGCCCCACCCTCGGGCAAGCCCGCCATTAGCCGCGCCCGCGCCGCGACCAAGGTCACCGCATCACCCAAATCCAGCACCCCGGCCGCATACGCCGCGGCGACCTCACCGATCGAATGACCGGCCACCGCGTCCACGCTCACACCCCACGACTGCAGCAGATGCCACACACCCACACCTACCGCGAACAGTCCCGCCTGCGCATACAGTGTGTTGTCCACCAACCCATCGGCATCGGCGGTCGTGTCGTCGCTCCACAGCACCGCACCCACCGACAGCGGCCCTGCCAGTCCCAACCGGTCGTCAAGCAGTCCGACGGCCTCCTCGAACGCGGCCGCGAACACCGGGAACGCCTCACACAAACCCTGGCCCATCCCCACCCACTGGGATCCCTGACCCGGGAACACCAGCACGGTCTTCCCGCCCACCGCACCCCCAGCCGCCACCCCGCGGATCACCTGCGCAGCCTCACCACCGGAGGCCAACACATTCAACCCGTCAAGCAGCGACTGCCGGTCGCTACCGACGATCACCGCGCGATGCTCGAACCGGGAACGCCTCAGCAACTCCCGCCCCACCGACACCGCATCGGCCCCGGGCTCGGCTATCAGAAACTCGTGCAACCGGCGCGCCTGCCCGGACAACGCCGCCACCGACCGCGCCGAGATAACCCACGGCATCGGCCCACCCGACGCACCTGACGAGGCATCGTTGGCGGCCGAAGCCGCCGAATCGTCTGCCCGAAAAGCGATTTCGCCGCCGCTGGTGACGACAATGCTCGCCGGTGCCTGCTCCAGGATGACATGAGCGTTGGTGCCGCTGATACCGAAGGAGGAAACACCCGCCCGACGCGGACGTCCATCCTGGCTCACCCAGTCCCGGGCCTCGGTGAGCAACTCGACCGCACCGGCTTCCCAGTCCACGTGCGAGGACGGGGCATCGACGTGCAGGGTTCTCGGCAGCCGCTGGTGCCTCATGGCCTGCACCATCTTGATCACACCCGCCAGCCCGGCCGCGGCCTGGGTGTGCCCAATATTGGATTTGATCGATCCCAGCCACAGTGGATTCTGCGCTGCCCGGTTCCGGCCGTAGGTCGCCAGCAACGCCTGCGCCTCGATCGGATCCCCGAGCCGGGTCCCGGTGCCGTGGGCCTCGACCACGTCTACCTCGCTCGCCGACAGGCCCGCATTGGCCAGAGCCCGCCGGATCACCCGCTGCTGTGAGAGCCCGTTCGGGGCAGTCAATCCGTTGGAGGCGCCGTCCTGGTTCACCGCGGTACCCCGCACTACCGCCAGCACCTCGTGCCCCAACGCCCGCGCCCGCGAGAGCCGCTCGACCACGAGTACGCCCGCACCCTCAGCCCAGCCGGTGCCGTCGGCGGCCTCTGCGAACGACTTACACCGGGCATCCGGCGCTAACCCTCGCTGCCGGGAGAACTCGACAAAGATCTCTGGGTCCGCCATCACGGTTACGCCTGCAACCAGCGCCATCGAGCAATCACCACCACGCAGTGCCTGTACTGCTTGATGCAACGCCACCAGCGACGATGAGCACGCGGTATCCGTCGACACTGCTGGCCCCTGCAAACCCAGCACATACGCCACGCGACCCGACACCACACTCGCCGCGCCGCCGGTCAACCGGTAACCCTCACCATGATCCGACGCCAGCTCCATGCCGGTTGAACTTGCCCCGTATTGACTAAGCGCGGCATCAAACACGCCAGCGAACACACCGGTATCGCTGCCCCGCAGGCTTAGCGGATCGATACCAGCATGCTCGAGGGCCTCCCACACCGTTTCCAGCAGCACCCGCTGCCGGGGATCCATCGTGACCGCCTCGCGCGGGCTGACCTCAAAGAACCCGGCATCAAACAACCCAGCCTCATAGAGGAACCCGCCCTCACGCACATACGACTTACCTACCACCCCGGTTCCGGATCAAATACCGCATCGATGTCCCAGCCACGATCGATCGGGAACCCGCCGATCGCGTCTACCTCCTCGGCGACCAGCGACCACAACTCGTCCGCCGAGGCGACTCTGCCCGGGAACCGGCATCCCATACCCACGATCGCGATCGGCTCGGACACCTCCGTCGCAAGCACTGCCGGAGACGCCGGCACTAGCGACTCGGCAACGAGGGGACCTGGTGGCAAATAAGCTCAGCCACAGCCTCGGGCGTCGGATAATCGAAAATCAACGTCGCCGGGAACAATAAACCCGTCACTGATTCAAGGGACTTCCGAAATTCCAATGCCGTCAGCGAATCGAAGCCGAGACTCTTGAAGCTAAGCCTAGAATCAATCGCGCGGACATCTCCATAAGCCAGCACATGTGCGGCTTGCTGTCGGACGACATTCAAAGCGGCGTTTAGATGTTGGTCTGATGGCAGACCTGCCAATAACTCGGAGAGAGGCACTCCTTTAGTTGCAACTCCGTCTGCAACTTCAGCAGTCTTGTCTTCTGCTGATTGTGCGTCTACAATGCTAGAGCTTCGATAGAGGCTGCTGTTTGACATTCGCTGACGGTCGAAGGCGTAGGTGGGCAACCCCACCCGCGGCGCTATGCCCTGAACGGCTGCGGGTAGCATTGCAGCCCAATCGATTCCAGCACCATTGGTATCCAGGACCACGGCCGCGGACACCGCGGTGAGGACCTGGTCTCGGCCACGCCGCAACACCGGCACCACCGTGGCGTCCTGACCCCCGAGGGTCTGCTGGATCAACGCGCTCAACCCGCCATCGGGGCCAGCGACCACGAACCGTGATCCACCTGCGCCCGCGAGCGCGGCGATCCCGTCGGCGAACCGCACCGTGCCACGCACATGCTCGACCCAGTACCGCGGCGAGGTGTGCACCCCGCCCACCGGGGCCTCGGCCGCGGTAATGCTGCCGTCGAGGTTGGACACCAGCGCGATCTGCGGTGACCGCCACGACAATCCCTCCAGCACCGATAAGAAATCCCCGAGCATCGGGTCCATCAACCGGGAATGGAACGCATGCGACACCCGCAACCGCGTCACTCTCCACCCAGCCTGCTCGGCAGCGGCGCTGACCTGTTCCACCGCCGCGGCTTCACCGGAAACCACCACCGAGGAGTCACTGTTGACCGCCGCGATGTCCGCCCCTTCGACACCGGCCAGCAAGGCCTGCACCACCGACACCTCGGCACCGACCGCGGCCATCGCCCCACCCTCGGGCAAGCCCGCCATTAGCCGCGCCCGCGCCGCGACCAAGGTCACCGCATCACCCAAATCCAGCACCCCGGCCGCATACGCCGCGGCGACCTCACCGATCGAATGACCGGCCACCGCGTCCACGCTCACACCCCACGACTGCAGCAGATGCCACACACCCACACCTACCGCGAACAGTCCCGCCTGCGCATACAGTGTGTTGTCCACCAACCCATCGGCATCGGCGGTCGTGTCGTCGCTCCACAGCACCGCACCCACCGACAGCGGCCCTGCCAGTCCCAACCGGTCGTCAAGCAGTCCGACGGCCTCCTCGAACGCGGCCGCGAACACCGGGAACGCCTCACACAAACCCTGGCCCATCCCCACCCACTGGGATCCCTGACCCGGGAACACCAGCACGGTCTTCCCGCCCACCGCACCCCCAGCCGCCACCCCGCGGATCACCTGCGCAGCCTCACCACCGGAGGCCAACACATTCAACCCGTCAAGCAGCGACTGCCGGTCGCTACCGACGATCACCGCGCGATGCTCGAACCGGGAACGCCTCAGCAACTCCCGCCCCACCGACACCGCATCGGCCCCGGGCTCGGCTATCAGAAACTCGTGCAACCGGCGCGCCTGCCCGGACAACGCCGCCACCGACCGCGCCGAGATAACCCACGGCATCGGCCCAAAACCAAACGAAACTACCTGCGTATTCGCATCCGACTCAATCCTTTGGGCCGAACCAAAAACAACGTGATAGTTCGCGCCCCCCAAGCCAAATGACGACACTCCACCATAAACACGAGATCCGCCTGGATGCCCGGACAGTTCAATCGTCTCAGTTGGGACCGTGAGATTCAGGCCAAGAAGGTCAATCCGATCACCAGACCTTCTAAAGTTTCTACTTCCAGGAAATTTCTGATGCCACAAACTAAGCGCTGCCTTAATTGCACCAGCTATTCCGGCAGCAGCATCCAAATGTCCAATATTCGCCTTGACCGAACCAACAGCCAGCGGCCCATTCGTTCTCACTGCACCTATGGCGTCGCCAAGCGCAATAGCCTCCGCAACATCGCCCAATTTCGTCCCAGTGCCGTGCGCTTCAATAAATCCAATACTATCAACCGAGACTTCAGCACCCTCAATTGCCCGTCGAATCAATTTGGCCTGCGCACAAGAATCTGGAGCGACTATCCCGAAATTGGCACCGTTGCCACCGGCGGCTGTACTGCATAGCTCGGCATAAATCTTCCCACCCAAATTCTTCCTTAACGAAGATGCCATCAGGAGAACAACACCCCCGCCTTCTCCAGGCACAAAACCGTCGGCACGCTCGTCGAATGGGAAGCACTCACTTCCAGGAGACACCACTCCCAGCTTGCTCAGATCGTGAATTCGATCATCCTTGCTAACAAAGTTGACCCCCCCACAACCGCGATATCTATTTCCCCTGACAGAATTCCTCTATAGGCAAGATGCATCGCAGCGAGCGACGATGATTGCCCGGTGTCAACAACAATGCTCGGCCCGTCAAACCCGAAAAATGCGACAGCCTGTTTGCGATAAACGAATTGCTCAATCCTGCTACAGATGAATCAATTCCCCCATTTTGAGTAACTCCAGTGACATGGTCGCCCGTCGAGCCAATATAGACTCCAATGCGGCTGCCTTCAATGGCGCCCACGGGAACTCCCGCGTCCTCAAACGCCTCCCACGCCATTTCGAGCACTAGCCGCTGCCGGGGATCCATTGTTGACGCTTCACGAAGCGAGATATCGAAGAACCCGTTGTCGAACCAGTCTGCATCTTCGATGCAATTCAACCGAAAATCATCTCGACCCAAACGTGAAACCGCCCCGTTAGGCAAAGACGAACCGCCCCCTTTTGCCAGGAGCATTCTCCAGAATTCATCGGGTGTGTTAGCACCCGGAAACCGGCAAGACAAACCAACTACATCAACTTGCACAAAACCCCCCAACTAGAAACAGCAAACTCCCCCACCCAGTACGCGGAATTGATTACTGAAGTAGTTGCTCTAAGTTGCCTCAAGATATCATTGGTCACATGCCCCGTCAATCCTACGGAGCAAATGTTTGTGTTAAACATTTCAGAACTACTTTCATATTCCACCAGTTCGACTCTCACGCTCTCGCCGAAGCCGATCGGCCCCACATCGGTTCCAAAAAACTACGGTGAAGTGATCAGCCGCAACCACGTCTACGACCTCCGAGCTACCCCCGGGGCCGTGGCTGCACTTGGACCACAAGTCAGTCGCTCAACCCAGAGTCCTAGGACTGCTGTGCCAAGCATCGGCGATACGATGTGCGATATATAGGGTGTTCCACCAATCGCGTACCGTCCGCCACCAGTGTCACAGGTTGATGGCGCCTCGGGTGCAGGTGAAGCTGTTTCCGCAGACCCACATCTGGGCGACGTCCGCACACACAGTGAGCACGCCTTTCCGCCCAGGCGGCAACCATGGCCAACCCGGTAGATACGCGATGCGGATCCGCTGCCGATAACCTATTGCGCGAGAACGGCATTGGTGCTTCCAGTTACCGGGTCCTCACGCGCGGGAGCAGGCACACCGAAGGGACTCATTTCGCACAGGAGCGACGAGCCTTCCGGATAGGCTCCGGCGACGCCGAGCATGAGTTCGCTCATCTTCGCCGCCAGGCCGAGCTGTATGGCGGGGCCTTGTCCACCCACTGGTGAGCTACGAACGCTGAAGAGTAATGCGGAGCCCCTTGGCGATACGGTCGAGGTGCACCGACTCCAGCGGGCATGCGGGGCGGGAGCGCGGGAGCGCGCAAACCCAGCCTGAACCTGAACTCCGGACCTCAGCAAGTCCGAGTCCACGTTCCCGTACCAGCGTGGGGCTTCCGGGCTTGTATGGCGAGGCGCCCCGTGGTCGAACGGGCGGGTCCCTAACGTACCGCAAGAGACCGTAGTGACTGGCTCGTGGGCTTCCTCACTCAACCGGCCAGCGGGTTGACTCAAAGAGGGGTCTGGCTTCGCCACGGTCTCCGTCAGCGGCCTGGCTCAACACAGGAACGTCACCGGAGCCGGTGGCCGGAATTCGGAACGCCGGCAGGGGATACCCCTAACCAGATGACGCGAAGGTTGCATCGGTGATCGTGGTCGGCATCGACATGCACAAGTCCACCCACACCACGACCGCGGTCGACACCACCGCGAACACCGACCTTGGCTCAATCCGGATCAACGCGTTGTTCTACGACTACGCCCAATTGATGACCTCGTCGAAACCGAGGCCGGACCGTACTCGGTCCGTAGAGTACGCCTCTGGTCTCGGCCACCGCCTCACCCAATGGCTCATCAGCCGGAGAGGGGCCGCGGTCAATGTACCGTCGACGCGACAGCCCGAGTGTGGGAACCCTCCCACCCCCGCCGACGCAATAGTGACTGCATTGACGCGGTAGCGGCCGCATGTGTCGCATTCAGTGACGGCGACTTTCAGCCAGTCACCCCGGAAGGACAGCTCTGTCCTCCGGATCCTCGACGAACGCCGGACCGACCTGGTCAAACAGAAGGGCCGGCGGGATCGAGACGACTTCGCCACCGAGGGACGCAGCCAACCGTGCTTCAACTTGCTGTGTGAGCGGGCAACAGAGCTCCATCCACTGGTATCGCAATCGCAACCTCGTAGCTAGATTCAATCGACACACGCGGCACGTTCAGACCCTCCCGCGCCGACTGCGTGAGCGACTGCAATTGCTGGGCGAAACGAAGGACGTTGGACTTGCCTCTGTTGTTCTGCCCCCGATCAGGTTGATCTTCCTGAGGGTTCCCAACAATTGCAGGTATCCGTGGAAGCTACGGAAGCCTCGAATACCGATACCGTGAAGAAGCGGTTGCATGCCGCCATTTCATCAGCCCGCTGGTCGAATCGTCTGTGCAGCCCCCAGCGACACGGCTACCTATGTTAGCGATGGCCAGGCCACCGCTTTTGGAATCTAGGTCATCACTACTTCACCTGGCTAGTGTCCAAACCCAGACGGGTCCAATTCTGATCGGCACTGGGATGACAGCAGTGGGCACCGTCACTCCTCGACCAACGCAGCCAACACCTCAGCCGCCGACCATTCCTGCGAAAACGACACGACCCCGAAGGTGGAGTGGATTTAATGGTCGATCGCGAATGCGCAGCAGCACGCGGACACCCCAAATCGGCTGGCATACATCACGACTCCCGGTGCGCGGTGATCCGGCCGTCGGCGATCGCCTCCAGCAGCGCCGCGTGGTCGCGGGCGTTCTGGTCCGCGTAGGTCTCGGCGAATTCCGTCAGCGCCTTGTCGAAGTCGTCGTCCGAACCGAGGTACCCGGCGATGGCGAACCGGTCACCTGCGCGTGCATGCGCGAACGCGACAACGCGGGCGCAGAGCCGGCCGTAGAGGGCCATCAGGTCGGCGGACATGGTCTCGATGACCGCCGAGCCCTTGCCGTCGCGCAGTTGACGGACGTAATAATCCCGGACCGTCCCGTTTACGTCGGGCCCCTGCTGCCAACCCAGGAGGATGTCGCTGGCGGCCTGGATCACCCGCTGCCCGGCCACGACGCGTTCGCCCTGGTTCGGATAGGACGGACCCTCCAAGTATCCGGAAAGGACCGACGGCCCTGCCTCCTTGGCCTGCAGGAACAGCGGGTCGCCGCCGGGACCGACGAGAAGGATGATCCAGGCGCGAGTGCCGACACTGCCCACGCCTACGACCTTCCGTGCGGTCTGGACATATTCGAAGCGATCGAACAGGACACGTCGCGCGGGTTCGAGGGTGTCGCGATATTCACGTAGCCGCTGGACCAGCTCACGGTTGATCTGCGCGGCTTCGGTGTCGCTGAGGATCTCCTCGAGGGGGGCGATCAGCGGCGGCGCGCTCACGATCCGCGGTTGCCCGTTGTGCATCGTGGTCAGTTTGGACAGCGCCTGCATGCTGTCGCGGCCCCAGGATTTACGGATCGTCTTCTGGACACGCTTACGCGTCGAGGAGTCCAGGACATCGCGGAGCTCGTCCAGTTGCGCGGTCGCGTCGATGTGGGCGTAGCAGACCGCCAGCTCGCCGCGATTGGCCTGGTAGGTCATCGTTTCGCGGTACTCGGCCGCGCACGCGCGGGCGATACGTTTACGCTGCTTGCCGGTGAACCCGTTGTCGCGACCGGCGACGGCGAGGCTCGCGACGAGCCTCTTGAGATCCCATTCGAATGGTCCGGGATAGGTTTCGTCGAAGTCGTTGAGGTCGAAGGCGAGTTCGCGTTCCGGTGTCGCGAACAGTCCGAAGTTGCTCAGGTGGGCGTCCCCGCAGAGCTGGGTGTACAGACCCGTTGTCGGGGCGTGTGCGAGGTCGTGGGCCATCACCAGCGCGGCGCCTCGGTAGAACGCGAACGGCGAGTCGGCCATCCGCCCGTACCGGATGGGGAGGAGTTCCTGGACCCGGGTGGAGGCCTGGGACTCGAGCAGGCCGACCGCGTCACGGTCGGCGGTCGGACCGTGTTCGGCGATGACGCCGAACGGGATCCGGCGCCGAACCTTCTCCCCGTGTTCGAAGCTGGCCGCCCGGGTCGGGCGGCCGACCGCACCGGCGGGTCGCAGGCCGGAGAGCGTGTCCAGTTCTGTCATGGCGTGATCCCTTGAATGGCTGTCGTCCGCGGGTGTGGCCTGGGTTGCAGCCTGCGCGGCCGCGGCGGCGGGCGCCTCCCCCGATGAGGGTGATCTGCCCGACCGCCCGGACCGTGACGTTCTCAGCTCTTGGTCGCCTCGTCGATCTCCTTGCTGACCTGCTCGGCGTCCGCCTCGAGCTGCTTCTTCGTCACCTTGGCTGCGCGTTTGAGCGCCTTCTCGACCCGCGCCTCGACATCCGTCGCCGCGATGACGATCAGCCCGCTGTCACCCTCGTCGAGCAGCTCACCCACCTCCTTGAGGTCGGAGCGGCTCATCCCGGCGGCGACGTGCCCGCCGAGCGCCCCGAGACCGGCGCCGCCGGCGCCGCCCAGCAACAGCCCGGCCCCGAGCCCGACGGCGGGGAACAGCGCCACCAGCGCGCCCCCGACCAAGCCGATGCCGAGTCCGCCCCAGGCACCCTGCCGGGTCGGCTGCTCATGCTTCTTGACGATCTTGACCTTGCCCTTGTCCGTCCGGGTGATGACGGCCGCGTCGTAGGTGTCGACCAGATGGAGCTCGACGTAGAGGTCGTGGATGGCGTCGTAGTCGGCGATCGCGGCGTCCTCCGAGTCGTAGACCGCCGCGAGCAGAGCGAATGTATCCATGGCCATGGGTTCCTCCAGAGGGTTGTGTCCGGCAATGGGTCGTCGTCCGGCTTCCAGCCTCGACACCCTCGGCGCGGGTGGCATCCCCCAAAACGGGTGACCACGGAGCGTGGCATCCCGCCGCCGACGCAAACGGCCAAAATCGGTGGCGAATTCCTGCAACATTGAACCAAGACCCGGCGATATACAGGGTTGAGGTGAGTCCCCATGACGGACAGTTGTGCCGCACGGCGTTCCGGAGCGGGTGGTGGACCAGACCGCGGGCATTTCGCGGTGGCCACCTGCCGCTCGCCACCGCCCCTGCGACCGCGCGTTCCCTGATCGCGCCCAAGGATTCCGGATCGCCCTGTGCGGTCGCCGGAAGTCAGATAGGCGTTGCCGTCCTCACGAGCGGTGGGCGGGAATTGCTCGACTGGTGCGCCTCGCGTTCAGTTGCGATCACACCGCTCACCCGTGAAATACCCATGAAGGTGGCAAGAAGATGGACCTCGAAATGCTCGAGAAGCTGATCGATCTCATGAGCAAAGTGATGGACATGATGGGCGGCATGCAGGGCGGCGGAGGCGGAGGCGCCGGCCCCTGGGCAGCCTCGGTGGAGGCGGCAGCCTCGGATCGTGATCGAGCGCCCCTGAAGGAAAGGCTCTCGGCCCACTCCGCCGGGGGCCTTTTCTCGTCACAGTTGCCTGGTGACCGCGGACGGGGGTCGCGATCTCCTCTGTTCCAGTCGTGGACAGGCGATCACCGCGCTAGTGTTTTTACCTGACTCTTGGCGACTCCGTGGAGGTGCGCTATGGAAGTGGCCGCACCGTACGGCGCGATCCGAGCTCTCATTCCTGCGCGAAGTCCGTCGCCCCCAGCCGCCGACACGACCTGCCGACTCTACGGCGACTGAATTGGATCATGGCCATCCAAACCAGTATTGGAGTCCTGCAATGAATCCGACCAAATCTCTTGCCGCGTCTGCGCTCATCGTCGTCGCCCTCGGCGCCGGAGCGGGAACCGCCTACGCCCAGCCCGCGGTGGCCCCGCCCCCTGGCGCCGAAGCCGTCTCGGACGCGATCTGGCCCGACAATCCCACCAAGCAGTCCGCCTTCGATGCCTTCGCCACCGAGGTCGCCGTCGGCTGGGGGAACGGCGGCGCGCAGGGCGCGCTGATCGGGCTCGGCGTCGGCGCGGGCGTCGGGTGCCTGTCGATCTTCCCCAACTTCATCGCCGGGTGCATCGTGGGCGGCGTGATCGGCGCTGGCGTCGGTGCCGTGAACGGGATCAAGGATTCCAATCCGAAGGTGATGCCCGCATTCGACAAGCTCCTGGCGACCCCTGAGGTCGGGGCGCAGCGATTCGCGGCGCCGATCCCGGCGCCGCGATCTCATCCATCTGCGTCGGGCGAAGCGGGACGTGCCCTAGACTCCGACCGGACGCCATCGCACAATCGTTCGAAGTCACGCCGCCCGTGGCCCACGGCCTGCAATAGGCAGGCATCACCAGTTAAGGGCGCACTTGAACATGCTCCGTCTCGGAATCACGTCGAACTCACACAAGGAAAACGAGCACCGGCTCCCGATCCACCCCTGCACCTCGAGCGAATCGACGCGGGGCTCCGCGAGCACATCTACCTCGAGCGCGGGTACGGCGAGCACTTCGGGATCCTCGATGAGCAGCTGGCCCCTCTCGTCGCGGGCCTGCTGTCGCGCGAGCAGCTCATCGCGACCTGTGACGTCGTCCTGATCGCCAAGCCGCTCGCGGAGGATCTCGCGCAGCTGAGGGAGGGCCAGGTGCTGTGGGGGTGGCCGCACTGCGTCCAGGACGCGGCGGTCACCCAGCTCGCCATCGACCGGCGGCTGACCCTGATCGCCTTCGAGGCGATGAACCACTGGACGGCCGACGGTTCGCTCAGCCTGCACGTCTTCCACAAGAACAACGAGCTGGCCGGCTACTGCTCGGTGCTCCACGCCATGCAGATCGCCGGGTCGACAGGCGACTACGGTCGCCGGCTGCGGGCCGCCGTGATCGGCTTCGGCGCGACCGCCAGGGGCGCGGTCACGGCACTGAGCGCGCACGGCGTCCACGACGTCGAGGTGCTCACCGTCCGCGGGATCAGCGCGGTCGGCGCGCCCATCCACTCCGCCCGGATGGTGCAGTTCGACCACGACGACGCCGACCCGCGCCGCAGCCACGCCCACACCGAGCGCGGTCGCGTCCCGGTGGCCGGATTCCTCGCCGAGCACGACATCATCGTCAACTGCGTCTTGCAGGACACCGACGCGCCGCTGACCTTCCTCGCCGACGAGGATCTCGATTCACTCGCACCGGGCACGCTGATCGTCGACGTATCCTGCGACGAGGGAATGGGATTCAGCTGGGCGCGGCCGACGTCGTTCGAGGAGCCCACCTTCGAGGTCGGCAACAACGTCGTCTACTACGGCGTTGACCACAGCCCGTCCTACCTGTGGAACTCCGCCACCTGGGAGATCAGCGAAGCGCTGCTCCCCTATCTCGCGACCGTGCTCGGCGGGCCCGCAGCCTGGGATGCGGACACGACCATCCGGCGGTCCATCGAGATCCGTGACGGGATCGTCCAGAATCCCAGCATCCTGTCATTCCAAGAGCGCTCACCGGATTATCCGCACGTCCAGCTCTGACGATGACGTGGTCCGCGCCGACGGTAGTCGGTGCGGACCCGCTCCCAATCTGCGCGCCCTACTTCGTCGCGCCCTTGCGCACCACCGTCAGCTTGTGCAGCCGCGAGGAGATCCGCTTGTCGTCGCTCCCCCGCAGCAGGGCGATTCCGGAGCGGATCTCCTCCACCGCCCAGGTGCCGGCAGTATCCGAAATATGCACCAGGTCGCCGACCTGAACTGCCTCACTCATCGCCGTTCTCCGCATCCACTACTCCAGGCGGGCACGTGACACCGTCCCGCCGATCATCATCAGCTGGGTCAATTATCACGCGCCGGGCGCGGGGTGTCGCAGACGGGCGGCGACTACTTGTCGGCGGGGCCCTCGCCGCCGTCCGTCTCGCCCTCCACGACGTCCGGTTCCTCGTCGGCGGCGTCCGCCTGCGCCCGCTTCGACGCCTCGCGCATCTCGATGCCGTCGGTAATCCAGTCGCCGATCTCGCGGGTCACGTCCCGGACCGCGCCCGCGATGATCATCGCGATCTTGCCGACGTGCGTGGCCCCGGACTCCGTCAGCTCCTGCACGGTGTCCTTGCGTCGCTCGAACTTGCTCACCATGGACGCGTCACCTCTCACGCTGTGGCCTTCTGACGTTCGACGATAACACCGGGAGCGGACTCGGAGCCGGTCAGGAACGGCGGCAAAGCGAGCTTGAAGATCTTGCCCCACACCGATCCGATCTGCTTGAAGAAGCCGCCGGTGTTGTACGGCAGGCCGTGCTTCTCGCACAGAGCCCGCACATGCGGCGCCATCTCGGGATAACGGTGCGCCGGGATGTCGGGGAACAGGTGGTGCTCGATCTGGTGCGAGAGGTTGCCGGACATGATGTGGAACAGCGGGCTGCCCTCGATGTTCGCGCTGCCGAGCATCTGGCGCACGTACCACTGCCCCTGCGTCTCCTCCGCGGTCTCCTCCTCACTGAAGGTCTGCACTCCCGTCGGGAAGTGCCCGCAGAAGATGATCGAGTAGGTCCACAGGTTCCGGACCAGATTGGCGCTCGCGTTGCCGAGCAGGGTGGTCACGAACAGCGGGCCGGTCAGGGCCGGGAACACGATGTAGTCCTTGAGGACCTGGCGACCGGCCTTGCGCCACATGCCCTGCAGCAGCGGCTTGACGTCGTGCCACTTCCGCTTGCCCTTGACGATGTTCTCGGTCTCGAGATCGTGCAGCATCACGCCCCACTCGAAGAAGACCATGAGCGCGAACGCGTAGACCGGGTTGCCCAGGTAGTACGGATTCCACTTCTGGGCCTCGTCCATCCGCAGGATGCCGTAACCGATGTCGCGGTCGCGGCCGACGATGTTGGTGTAGGTGTGGTGCATGTAGTTGTGCGAGTGCCGCCACTGGTCCGCGGGGCACACGGTGTCCCATTCGAAGACCCGCGAGTTCAGGCCCGGTTCACGCATCCAGTCGTACTGGCCGTGCATGACGTTGTGGCCGATCTCCATGTTGTCGAGGATCTTCGAGATGCCGAGGGCACCGACGGCGGCGAGCCAGAACGGCGGCAGGAACCCGAGATACATCAGGCCACGGCCTGCGACCTCGAATCCACGCTGGGCCTTGATGATCTTGTAGATGTACTCGCGGTCCTGATCGCCGAGATCGGCGACGATCCGGGCGCGCAGCTCGTCGAGTTCGCGTCCGATCTCCTCGACCTGCTCGTAGCTGAGCACGATCGGGGCGGTGGTCTCCTCGTTCTTCGCGCCGCCGAGGAACGGCAGCGTCGGGATGGACAAACCGAGCATGGGAGTTCTCCTTGGTCGAAGGTGATCAGATGTCGACGGAGACGTCGCCGACGGCCGCCGAGATGCACAGCTGGATCGGCTGGTCGGGGTCGGAGTCGGTCTCGCCGGTCCGCAGGTTCCTGGTGCAGCCGGAGGTCTTGACCGCGGTGCAGGAGAAGCAGATCCCCATCCGGCACCCGTACTCGGGAGTCAGACCGGCGGCCTCCGCCTGTTCGAGCAGGCTCGCCCCCGAGTTCTGCGCCGTCACCCCGGACGAGGTGAAGGTGAGCAGTCCGGTGGCGTCCTCGTCGGCGGCGACCGGGGCGGTGAACTCCTCGGTGTGCAGCCGTTCGACCAGCCCTGTCCGGACGAAGTGCTCGCGGACCCCCCGCATCAGCCCGGGCGGGCCGCACAGGTAGGTCTGGGCCTCGCCGTGCCAGGGCGCCGCGGTCTCGAGGTGCTCGCGCCCGAAGAAGCCGTGCAGGTCGCCGCCCTCCGGCTGGCCGGTGTAGGCCAACACCACCCGCACGTTGTCGCGACCCGCCACCAGCTGGGCCAGCTCGTCGCGGTGGGCCACGTCCCGCTCGGTGTCGGCGTAGTGCAGGAAGGTGATCTCGCCGTCGTGCCCCTCGTCCAGGAGGGTGCGCAGCATCGACAGCACCGGCGTGATGCCGCTGCCACCGCTGATGAGCAGGATCTTGTCGGGCCTGCGAGCGGGCATCCGGAACACCCCGTCGGCCTGCGAGAGGCTCACCACCAGCCCGGGATGGGCGTTGGCGTGCAGGTACTGCGACACCAGGCCCTGCGGGTGCGCCTTGACGGTGAGCTCGATGCGGCCGTCCGCACGATGCTGCGAGCAGGCGGGCGAATAGCACCGCGTGTGCCGGACACCGTCGATCACGACCCCGATCTGGACGAACTGACCGGCCTCGAAGCCCCGCCACTGCCGCGTGGGGCGCAGCGTGAGGGTGACGGTGTCCGCGGTCGTGCGGCGCACCTCGGTGACCTCGGCCCGCAGGTCGCGCACGGTGGCCATCGGGTTCACGAGCTCGAGGTAGCGGTCGATCTGGTGCGGGGTCGCCATCGCCTCGAAAAGCGACATCAGCGAGAGCCGACGGATTCCGGTTCGGGTCTGCAAGGTCACCACGGCCTCCTTGTTTGAGAGTTTCAGTGAACACTCGTACACAAACAAGTGTGTCAGGAAGTACCAGGTAGATGTCAACCCCAAGGGATATGTGACGCCGATTACAGCCCGGTCGTACACGGAACAAGTGAACACACATACACTGATTTCCGTGACCGAACCGGAGAGCAGGGCAGAACGCAAGGAGCGCACAAGGACGGCGCTCCTCGACGGAGCCCTCGAGCTACTGGAGGACCGCAGTTTCGCGAACCTGAGCCTGCGCGAGGTCGCGCGGTCGGCCGGGATCGTCCCGACCGCGTTCTACCGGCACTTCGCCTCGATGGACGACCTGGGCGTCGCCCTGGTCGAGGACAGCATGCGAATGCTGCGCCGGATGCTGCGCGAGGCCCGCCGCGACCCCAGCGCCAAGAACGCGGGTGCGTCGCTGGAGATCCTGCTGCGGCAGGTGCACGCGCACGAGGGCCAGTTCCGGTTCCTCAGCCGCGAACGCTACGGCGGCGTCGCCGAGGTGCGGCGGGCCATCGCCTCCGAATTACGTTTGTTCGCAAGCGAACTCACCATCGACCTGTCCCGCGTTCCTGGCCTGTCCGAGTGGGAGGTCGAGGACCTCGAGATGGCCGCCGATCTGATCGTCAACACGATGATGTCCACCGTCGTCAATGTCCTCGAGGTCGATCAGCGCGACGAGCGCGAGGTGATCGCGCGCGCAGAACGCCAGCTGCGGCTCATCATGATCGGGATGGGCGGCTGGCGGTCCGGGCCGCGGTAGGCACTTCTGACCACTGCGTTCGGCGCCCGGCCGCGCGCAGGGACGTGGTCGAATAGGCCATGCAGTTCCGCCAACTCGAGTACTTTGTGGCGCTCGCCAGGGAGCGACACTTCGCTCGCGCCGCGAGCGCCTGCTTCGTATCTCAGCCTGCGCTGTCGGAAGCGATCCGCAAGCTCGAGCACGAACTGAAGGTTCCGCTGGTCCGACGCGGGCGCGCCTTCGAGGGCCTCACCCCGAGGGCGAACGGCTGGTGCCGTGGGCCCGACGCATCCTGGCCGACCACGATCTGCTCAAACAGGAGGTCGCGGCGCTGCAGACCGGCCTCACCGGCGAGCTCCGGCTCGGTGTGATCCCGGCGGCGTCGACAACCGTCGCGCTGCTCACCGATCCGTTCTGCGCGGAGCACCCACTCGTCCGCGTCCAGGTCCAGTCGAGCCTGCGGTCGGCCGAGATCATCGAGCGAATCCGCCGATTCGAACTGGACGCCGGGATCATCTACCCGGACGGTCAGGACACCGCCGACCTTCTCGTCACCCCGCTGTACGAGGAGCGACACGTACTCGTCGTGGGCGGTGAACTGCTCACCGGCAGATCGGACACCATCGATTGGCCGGATGCGCTGGAACTACCGATGTGCCTGCTGAACAAGGGTATGCACGGCCGCCGGCTCATCGACGATGCGCTGGCCGCACTCGATCTGGCCGCGACTCCGCAGCTCGAAACCGACTCCGTGGTCACGCTTCTCGCCCATGTCGGCACCGGCCGCTGGGCGAGCATCATCCCGCAGGCCTGGCTTCGCAGCCTGGCCCCGACCGCGGGCACGCGCGTGCTGCAACCGGCCGGCCCGTCGGTCTCCGCCCGGGTGGCGCTCGTCACCGCCGCGGCCGAGCCCGGCTCGGTACTGACCCGCGCCCTGATCCGGACCGCGCAGTCCGCAGGCATCGATGCCGCGCTGCGCGGACCGTCCTGGCCCGCGGCCGACTGACACCCTCCGCCCGATCGGCCGCGCCTATCGAACGTTCGGAAACGCGTCTTGGACATCCGCGGCACCGCCCGTGAGACTGAGATCCATTCCCACGGACGACGATCGGAGTACCTCCTTGCGCGCGGCACCGGCACGTCGACTGCTCAGCGTCGGCCGCGTCGAGAACGACCACCTGCACGCGGGCCGGGTCGCGATCGGGCTGATCGTTCCCGGGCTCGTACTGGTACTCGTCGGCCGCCCCGACCTGATCATCTACGCCGTCTTCGGATCGTTCACCGGCATGTACGGCCGGTCCGAATGCCACCGCGAGCGACTCCGGCATCAGGTGCAGGCGAGCGCGGTGCTGCTGACCGGCATCGGCATCGGCCTTCTGCTGTCCGGCCTCCACGCCCGCCCGTCGGTCCTCGTGGTCACCGCGGTCGGGTTCGGCGCCATGGGATCACTGGTGACGGACCGGCTCGGTCTCCGACCCGCGGGCCCGTTCTTCGGGATCTTCGCGCTCGGCGCCGTCGTCGCCGTCCCGGCCGGCCACGTCGCACCCCTTGCGGCCCTGTCGATCTGCGCCGCGACGGCACTGCTCTGTATCGCCGTCGGCCAGTCCGGCTCGATCCGTGCCCCTGCCGTTCAGCTCGAGACGTCCGTTCGGCGGATGAACCCGGACGATGGACTGAGGGCCTCGGAAGCGTTGGTCCAAGCCACGCGCTACGCACTGGCCCTCTCGCTCGCAGGCGCGGCGGGGCTCCTCCTCGGGATCGGTCACCTCAACTGGGCCTTGGCTGGCGCCGCCGTTCCGTTGGCCGCCACCGACGCGCGCAGCCGCGTCTATCGCGGCATCCATCGCGTGCTGGGCACGGTCGCCGGACTCGGCGTCGCCGCCGCGCTGCTCCTACCGGACCTGCCTGCGACCGTGCTCGCCATCCTCGTGATCGCCCTGATGTTTCCGACCGAGTTGTTCATGACGCGCAACTACGGCCTGGCCATCGGGTTCTTCACGCCGTTGATCATGCTGATGACCGAACTGGCCGACCCGACCGAGCCGTGGGCGCTCCTCGAAGCCCGGGTGATCGCCACCCTCGTCGGAGTCGCCGCGGGCGTCGCGGTCGCGGTCGTCACCCACCGACCTCGGGCCTCTAGCAGGACGCGAGCACTCGCGTGATCGCGTCCTTCTCCGCCTGAGTGACCCACAGTCGATAGGCGGCCTTGACCTCGACCTGCTTCGAGACGTAGGTGCACCGGTACGGCTTCGCCGGCGGCAGCCACGTCGCCGCATCGGCGTCCGACTTCTGCGCGTTCGTCGGGCCGTCGACCGCGAGCAGGTTCCGCGGATCGTTGGCGAAGTCCCGACGGGTCGACTCGTCGAGTTGCTGCGCACCCTTCTGCCAGGCGTCGCTGAGCGCCACCACGTGGTCGATCTGGACCGCGCTGGAAGTGCCCGAACCGCGGGTGAACGCGATCGACTTGCCGGTGTACGGATCGTGCAGGGTGCCGGTGAGCACGATGCAGTTCCTTGTCCCCGGCTTGACCGTCGTGTCGACGAGGTCACGGGCGAGGATGTCGTTGCGGGTGTCGCAGCCGTTCCTGCCGCCCGCGACGGTGACATCGTCGGTCCAGGACTGTCCGAACTGATCGCGCGAGTACCCCGTCTTGGGTGCGCGGCCCTTGACCGGGATCGTCTCCAGCGTGGCGAGGGTGGCGGCCACCCCGTCGGCCTGGGCGCTACCGGAGTCGCCCGCACTCCCGGTCGGCATCGCCTCCGCCGCAGGAGCAGCGCAGCCGGCTAGGGCCAGTGCGGCCACCGCGGTGGCGATCAGGAAGAGACGCGGACGGACGGCCGAACGAAAACGCAAGGGGAACTCCTGTTCGAGATGTGAGCGGGCCGCCCAGTATGGCGCACAAAGGGGTCGGTCCCCGCGCGACGCGCGGGGACCGACCCCTTTGTTGACCCACATCACGGACCTGGTGCGGTCCTGATGCGCATCGCGGCTAGCGATGATCCCGGACGATCGGTCCGGACTGGTCGCGATGGTCGCGGACGATCGGTCCGGATCCATCGGAAGGCCCGACGATCACGCCACCGGGCGGGTTCGGGTCGACCCCGTCTCCCCGATGATCGCGAACGACGGGATCGGAAACCGGGCCAACGGGTCCCGGCTCGACCGGGTCCACCACCGGACCGGGATCCACCGGACCGGCGGGCGGCGGGACCACCGGATCGGCCACGGGTCCGCCGGGCTTCGGACCAGCCGGGCCGCCCGGGTTCTGACCCACCGGTCCGACCGGGTTCGGACCCACGGGCCCGACCAGACCCGGAACCGTCGCCGCGTCGACCGGTGCCACGACGGCCCCCTGTCCCACACCGCCACCCGTGGCGCGGCTCGTGCCCGAGCCCGGTACGACCGCGCCCCCCGGCCCGACCGGGGCGTCCACGCTCGTGGCCGTTCCCGGATCGGTGTGCGATGCGATCGACACGGCACCGACCCCGGCGAGGGCGATGGCGGCGACCGCCGCGGCCGAGGCGATGATGGTGCGGGTCATGGTGGTCTGGCGCATGGGATGTCGCTCCGTTCGGGTGGGTGTCGGTTTCGAATTCAAGAGTCGCCCGCCGCGCCGTTTCCCGAAACACACCCAAGGGTGAGCAATCCGCTCCCCCTGCTACCCCGTTCGGGCCCGCCACACACCCAGGCCTGGATGCCGAGCGCGACCGCACCGAACACTGAGCCGGCGGGGAAACGAGGAGAATGTCCGGTGTGACGTCAAAAAAGGAGGGGCCCTCCGATCCCGCCCGCACCCTCGGACTGCTGTGGGGGCTGCGTGGGAGGGCCGGGCGCAAGGGCCTGACCGTCGAGGCGATCGTGGCCGCGGGCATCGAACTCGCGGACGCCGAGGGCCTGGACGGGGTCTCGATGAGGCGCGTCGCCGACCGGCTCGGTTCCGGTGCCATGTCGCTGTATACGCACGTACCGAGCAAGGACGACCTGGTCGACCTGATGCACGACAGCGTGCTCGGCGGCCTCTACGCGGATCTCGACGAACCCGCCCTTGCACCGGGCGGATGGCGCGGCGGCCTCGCGTTCATCGCCGCCCGAAACTGGGATCTCTACCAGCACCACCCCTGGATGCTCCAGCTCGTCGGGATGCGTCCCGTCCTCGGCCCGAACACCGTCCGCAAATACGAGGCCGAACTGAGACCGCTGGACGGAATCGGCCTCTCCGACATCGAGATGGACTCGGTCCTGACGCTGGTGTTGACCCATGTGGTCGGGACCGCCCGCCTGCTCGTCAGCGTCGGCGCGACCGCGGAGAAATCCGGGCTGACCGACGCGCAGTGGTGGGACCTCGTCTCGCCGACCCTCGAACGACTGATGGACCCCGCCGAGTTCCCGGTGTCCGGGCGGGTGGGCGAGGCGGCCGGGACCGAGTTCGAGTCCACCGGAGATCCGGTTCACGCGCTCCGATTCGGGCTCGACCGCATCCTCGACGGCGTCGCGGTCCTGATCAGCGAACGGACGCCGTCGGTCCCGGGTCAGTCGGAACCGGAGTAGTCGTCGGGGGCGTTCAGGTCGATCTCCGCGACCACGCCGCGGTGATCCGAACCCGGCAGGTCCACCGCCTCCGCGTTCACCGCAACCGCCCCGGAGACCAGGATGTGGTCGATCCCCAGCACCGGGGGCCACCAGCGGTCAGCCGGATAGGTGCGCAGCACACCGACACCGGACTGCTCCGCCGCGTCGCTGTACCCGTCGCCGATCAGGGCCCGGAACTGCGCGTGATCGTAGGTCGCGTTGAGATCGGCGCCCATGATCACCGGCTCGCCGCGCCCGCGGAGACCCTGCAGGATGTCGCGCACCTGGCCCATCTCCCGGGACCACGTCGTCGTCTGCGGGCGGGGCCAGGGTGGCAGCGGGTGGGCCGCGACCACCATGAAGGGCCGCTGCTCCGGTTTGTGCACCCGCGCGGAGACCATGTTCAGCACGAAACCCATGTGCTCGGTCTCCTCGCTGATCGGGTGTCGGCTCCAGATCCCGGTCCCACCGCCGCCCCACTCCATCGGTCGCAGGTACCGGTACGGCAGCTCGGCGTCCAGACCGGCGGCACCGAGCTGCGGGATCGCGCCGTCGGTCAGCTCATTGACCGTCAACACATCGACGCCCCGCGAACGGACCTGCGCGACAAGGGCTTCCGGATTGCCCTGCCCGAAGAGGATGTTCGCCTGCATCACCGTCAGCTCCGGGTCACCGTCGGAGGCACGGTCGCCCAGGTACAGCGGCAGCTGCGTCCACGCCGCGGCCGCCACCACCACCGCCGCGACCGCAGCCCCGACCCAGTGGCGCGTACAGGCCAGCGCCGCAAGGCCGACCACGCCGCACGCCATCAGGAACGGCGCGAACGACGCGAGCACGACGAGCACCGTGGCCGTCGAGTCCAGGTAGTGGGCGAGGACACCCACCGCGCCCGCCAGCACCGCCGCCCACCCGAGGGCCGTCACCGTCCATCGAACCCACCGCATCGAATCCCCCTCGTGCTCACGGTTCCGGATCGCCGCGAGCCCTCCACTATGCCCGAGACGGTCCGCGGGGCCCTCCGCTCAGCCGATCGCCCTGCGTGCCGCCAGCGCCGCCCCCACGTGCGGGAGGTCTGCGGGGTCCGCCGGGTTCAAACCCGTCAGCTCCGCGACGCGCCGCATGCGGTAGTCGACGGTATTGGCGTGTACCTGCAGCGCGGACGCCGTCGCGCGGCGGTTCAGTCCGCTCGCCACATAGGCCTCGAGAGTCTGCATCAGCTCCGGCCTCGCGACCAGCGGCTCGAGCAGGCCTGCGAGTTCGGGGTGTGCGGGGCTCGGCCTGCTCAGCTGATACTCGAGCAGCACGTCTCGCAGCCGGTACAGCCCGGGCGGGCGGCCCGATCGCGAGATGAGCGCGATGATCTCGGCCGTCTGCTCCACCGCCGCGGGCACCTCGGCCGGAACCGCGACCAGCGCCGCCGCCCG
Organism: Rhodococcus sp. MTM3W5.2; assembly: GCF_001984015.1. Taxonomy (NCBI): domain Bacteria; kingdom Bacillati; phylum Actinomycetota; class Actinomycetes; order Mycobacteriales; family Nocardiaceae; genus Rhodococcus; species Rhodococcus sp. MTM3W5.2. The sequence continues at coordinate 3,705,501 of NZ_CP019572.1, forward strand.
GATCTCGGTGCCCACCACCGCCTGCGCGCGATCGATCATTCGTTTCAGCGCCTCCCATTCCGGCGGATTCCCCGGGCACGGGATCAGGGCCGTCCCACCGGTGCTGTCGATGACGGTGAGCGCAGGCTCCCCGGTGATCCGGTCCAGCTCGGCCTGCAACCTGCGCAGCTTTCGTCTGCCCGCCACCGTCCCGCTGACGCCGTCGCCACGCTCGTCGACATGCTCCCCGATCGACAGGCTCATCGCGAGATAGTGCGGGGCGAGGCGGAGCCCTGTTCGCTGCGCGATGGCGTCCAGGGGCTCCCCCGCGACCAGCGCGGCCATCAGCGAGCGGCGACCGGAGTTCTCCTGACTGTCCATGATCTGGCGCTCCTCGAGGTACGACGAACTCACCTCGAGGGTCAGCTGGCGCAGGAAATCGAGCACCATCACCGTGATCGTCTGAACGTCGCCGATGTCGCCGGGTTCGGCGTCGGCGAACAGTTCCTCGGCCGCCATCCCGATGCCGACGTGGTACGCGTGCAGCACGGCATCGAGTGGGACGCCCTCCTCCGCGCGTCGGGCCGAGGAGTTCCGCTGTTCGACGAACTCGGCCTTGCGCCCGGGCCGACGCTCACGGATGAGCGTCGCGAACAGTTCCATGTTGTGGTGCACGATGTCCGCGATCTCGCCCTGCACCACCTCGTGCGGCAGCTGCTTGTAGATCGGCAGGTCGTCGACGAGGCGCTCGATCACCGCGGCGGTCAGGTCGGTCGCTGCGGCGTCCAGCCAGTTCGCCACCGACCGTCCTGCGATTCGCAGGGGCTCGTCATCGCGGACCCCACCATTGGCAATCGTCACAGTTCACTCCCGAAAACCCCTCGAGTACCACGCCGCGTCACCTGGTATCAAAAGATACTTAGCATGCTTCCGGAACCGGACGAACCGGATCGGCCGATGCGCTCACCTCATCGTCACAAACCCCGGGCACACGGCCGAAAGTGTGCACGGTCGGGGCCGCCACGAATGTCGCCCTTTTCGAGGCCCGAGCGGTAATCTCAGCCATACCGGGCATGCAACGACGAGCGTTGAGGGACAAATGGATTCCGTGGACGATCGCAGGCACACCGCAGTGACCGCCGGCGGGCTCACCTTCGACGTCGAGGACTCCGGTCCCGCCGACGGACCCCCGGTCGTGCTGCTGCACGGCTTCCCGGAGACCTCGGCATGCTGGCGCCCGCTGACCCCGCTGCTGACCGCGGCCGGCCACCGGGTGATCGCGCCGTCGCAGCGCGGCTACTCCCCCGGCGCGCGACCGGTCGGGGTCGAGCACTATTCGATCGAACTGCTCGGCGCCGATGTGGTGGCCCTGATGGACGCGACCGGTATCGCGTCGGCACACCTGGTCGGGCACGACTGGGGTGCGGTGGTCGCCTGGTGGCTCGCCGCACACCACCCCGAACGCGTCGCGAGCCTGACCGCGGTGTCCGTTCCGCACCCGTCCGCGTTCGGCTGGGCGCTGCGCGAGGATGCGGACCAGCAGAAGCGGTCGCGCTACATCGGTGTCTTCCGGAATGGCCAGGTGGCGGAGAAGTTGCTGCTCGACGACGACGCCAAGCGCCTGCGCGCGGCGTACGGGGACCTCGACCCCGATCAGGTCGCCGAGCACGTGCGGGCCCTCACCGAGCCGGGCGCGCTCACGGCCGCACTGTCCTGGTACCGCGCCATGCGAGCCGACTTCGGCGGCATTCCATCGGTCCGGGTGCCCACCACCTACGTCTGGGGCTCCGCCGACGAGGCACTCGGCCGCGCCGGCGCGGAGCGCTGCGGCGAATTCGTGGACGCGCCTTACCGTTTCGTCGAGCTCGACGGCGTCAGCCACTGGATTCCGGAACAAGCACCCGACGCGCTGGCCGAAGCGGTCCTCGCGCGAATCGAAGGGAACGAAGAATGAGTGGTATCGCGGTACTCCTGGTCGGTGTCGTCCTCTGCTTCTGGGGCATCGGCTCGTTGCACGTCGCGGTGCTCGCCGCCGGCTTCGGGCTCGGCTGGCTGATCGCGGACCTGTTCAACGCCTCGCTGACGACGCTGATCCTGTTCGCGCTCATCGGCGCAGTCGCATCGTGGGTGGTCACCACGCTGATCTTCAAGTTCTCCGCCTACTTCATCGGCGGCCTGACCGGCGCGATGGCGGGCGCGAAGATCGCGGACGTACTCCAACCCGGGGACAACAACTGGGCGCTCAGCGGGATCGTGATCCTCGCGGTCGCGGTGGCGTCCGCGTTCCTCGCCGACAAGTACCGGGCCAGGGCGCTGCTGTGGCTCACCTCGATCGGCGGCGCGAGCATGATCCTGGCCGGCCTGGGACGCACCAGCGACACGCTCGCCTTCCTGCACGAACCGGAGGCCGGGTGGGAGCAGGTCACCTCGACCCTGCTCTGGATCGCGCTCGCCGCGGCCGGTTGGATCGTGCAGCGGCGACTGTTCGCCGACAAGCTCAAGATTCAGACCGACGAGCGCTCGCGGCGGTAGTCGCGCTCGGGCGCCCGCACCGGCAGCACGGCCGCCAGCCCGAGCGCCAGCACCACGAGCAGGCCGACGATGCCGGCCCGATCGCTGGCGAAGAGCCACGCGAACACCCCGAACAGGGTCGGCGCCAGGAACGAGACCGCCCGGCCCGTGGTCGCGTACAGGCCGAACATCTGCCCCTCCCGGCCGGTCGGGGTGATCCGCACGAGGAAGGTCCGCGACGCCGACTGCGCGGGGCCGACGAAGACGCACAGCAGCAGCCCGAACACCCAGAACGCCACCGGACCCGAGACCACCAGCAGGATCCCGCCGGCCACCAGCATCGCGGCGAGAGACGCGACGATGACCGTCTTCGGCCCGAGGGTGTCGTCGAACCGCCCGGCCGCCAGTGCCGCGACCCCGGAGACCACGTTCGCGGCCACGCCGAAGAGCAGCACGTCGGAGGCCGCGATGCCGTAGACGTTGACCGCGAGGACCGCGCCGAAGGTGAACACCCCGGCCAGGCCGTCACGGAAGAGCGCGCTGGCGAACAGGAACCCGACGGTGCGGCGATCCGCGGTCCACAGCTCCTTGAGGTCGCGCCACAGCACACCGTAAGAGGCGAAGAACCCCGCCTGGGCCGCTCCAGGATCGGCCTCCGTGCGGGGCAGCTCCGGCACGGCGACCAACACGGGGATCGCGAACGCCGCGAACCACAGTGCCGCCACCAGCGCCACCATCCGGATGTTGAATCCCCCGTCGGTGCTCAGGCCCAGCAGTCCGCGGGTGTCGCCGTCGCCGACGATGAACCCGAAGTAGCAGACCAGCAGCAACACGATGCCGCCGAAATAGCCCATCGCCCAGCCGAACCCGGACACCCTGCCCACGTTGGCCGGGGTGGACACCTGGCGAAGCATCGCGCTGTAGGGCACCTCGGCGAGCGTGAACAGGACCGACCCGATGCCGAGCAGGGCCAGCCCGGCCCACAGGTATTGGTACCGGTCCTCGATCAGGAACATCGCCGCCATCACGACCACCACCGCCGCCGTGAGGAACGCGAGCGAGCGCCGTCGGTGCCCGGTCGCGTCCGAGCGCTGCCCGGTGACCGGCGCCAGGACCGCGATCAGCAGGCCGGAGGCACCGAGCGACCATCCGAGCCATGTGCTCGCCGAGATCGAGCCAGGCAGGTCGTCGCCGACCGCGTCCGTGAGGTACACGGAGAAGACAAACGTGACGATCACGGCGTTGAACGCGGCCGAGCCCCAGTCCCACAGCCCCCACGCGAAGACCTGCTTGCGGGTGACGCCGGTACCGATCGCCGCGGGGCCCATGACCGCGAGCCTAGGCGAGCGAACCGCGTCCGGCGCCCCCGTCGTCGAGACCGTATGCGCGGCGGGCGTTCTCCGCGGCGATCAGGTATGCGATCCGCTCGGCGTCCCGCTCGGACCAGGCATCGCCCTCGACTCCCGCCGACAGGAAGTCCGACAGCGCGCGGCGGAACAGCATGGCGCTGACGTGGAACAGCTCCGGCAGCCCGTAGCCGTCGGAGGAGAACAACACCGAACCGAAGGGGGCGAGTTCGAGCAGTTCGGCCACCACCTGGCCTGCCCGGCTCCCGACGTTCTGCACCGCGAGGCCGACATCGACGAAGACTTGGTCGAACACCTGCGCCAGGCAGCCCGCGTTCCGATGAAAGGGGTACGTGTGCAGCAGCATGATCGGCACCCCGCAACCGGCCGTTGCACGCAGCAGCGGCGCCAGCAGCAGCGGATCGCAGCGGCCGAGATCCGCATCGGCGTCGCCGAATCCGGTGTGGAACTGGATCGGCCGACCGAGATCGACGGCGGTCCAGATCAGGAACCGGATCAGCGTCTCGTCGGACAGCCGGATCGGCGCGCCCCGTTCGATCCCGGCCGCCCACCGCACGGCCGCGGCGGCCACCTGATTCGTGGGCGGACGATCAGGGGCCAGATCCAGACCGACCCGATACGCCGCGATCGACTTGAAGCCGATCGCGGTCGCCGCCTCGGCCGCAAGACGGTCCCGGCAGGTCTCGACGAAATCGCCCGGGCCATGGGTGGCGATCACCCGCTCCGCGACCGTTTCGAGCCGGACGATCTCCCGCGCCGAGGCCCCGGCACAGGCGGCCAGCTCGTCCGGCGAGGTCAGTCCGTCGGACCGAAAGCCCGTGTCCACGAGGAACTCGGAGATCCCGGCGCCCCGCAACAGCCGCCCGGCCACCTCGTCGGAGCCGAGCTCGGCGCGGCGCGCGAGGTAGTCGTCGGCTGGCGCGTGCGGTGGCAGGTCGAGTACGGGGCCACACAGGCGCCGGACCGCGAGGCCGACCTGGGTGTCGAACAGCGTCCCGTGCCAGCGACCGGGCGCATCGGCCTCACAGAGCAGCGATTCGAACCCGGCCCGGTCGAGTGGGCCCCGCACGATCCCGTGGCAGTGGTGGTCGACGAGCGCGATCTGCCCGACGAGCTCCTCCAGGCGCCGTTCGCCCGGTCTCGATGGCCGCGCCGACGTATCGTCTGAGGATCGTGCCATGACCGCCATTCTGCCGCTGAACGGCAATCGCCGCTGATCAGAGACCGCGCGAAGGAGCCGCAATGGACCGGGACGAGCGTGAGCGGCGGGCCGCGGAGGCCGGCCCGGTGGCGGCCCGGCTGGCCGATCAGGGCGTGGTCGGGGTGGCGCTCACGTGGGTCGACAACAGCGGGATCACCCGGACGAAGGCGGTCCCGGTCGATCGGCTGGCGAACGCCGCGTCCTGGGGCGTCGGCGCGTCGCCGGTGTTCGACGCGTTCGCGACCGACGATTCGATCATCGCGGGCCGCTGCGCGGGTGGGCCCGTGGGCGACCTGCGGCTGCTGCCGGACCTGAACCGCGCCGTCGCCCTCGCCGCGCAGCCCGGCTGGGCGTGGGCGCCCGCCGACCGCTACACGCAGGACGGCACGCCGCACCCGCAGGACGCCAGGGACGTCACCCGTCGCGCGGTCGCGGCACTGGCCGACGCCGGCCTGACCGCGAAGTCCGCGATCGAGGTGGAGTGGACCCTCGGGCTCGACGAGGACGACTTCGTGCCCGCCACCCGCGGGCCCGCGTATGGGTTCACTCGGCTCGTCGAACACTCGGACTACCTGGCGGACCTGCTCACCGCGCTGCGCGAACAGGGCGTCGCGGTGGAGCAGATCCACCCGAGTACGCGGCCGGCCAGTACGAACTGTCCGTCGCCGCCGAGGATCCGCTCGGCGCCGCCGACACCTTCGTGTTGGTACGCGAGACGATCCGGGCACTGAGCGCCGACCGAGGCCTGCGCGCCTCCTTCTCCCCGAAGGTGGTGGCCGACGGCGTCGGGAACGGCGGCCACGTGCACCTGTCCATCTGGCGCGGCGGGGTGAACCTGCACGACGGCGGCGACGGGCCCTGCGGCATGACGGACGCCGCGGAGTCCTTCGCGGCCGGCATCCTGCACAGGCTGCCCGCCCTGCTCGCCGTCGGCGCACCCTCGGTCGCGAGCTACCTGCGACTCGTTCCCGGCCACTGGGCGGCTCCGTTCCAGGCGTGCGGCCACGAGAACCGCGAGACCGCGCTGCGCCTGATCACGGGCAGCCGCGGCGAGGAGGGCCGCGCGGCCAACCTGGAGGTCAAGGTCCTCGATCAGTCGGCCAACCCGTACCTGTGCCTCGCCGCGCTGATCTTCGCCGGCCTGGCCGGGCTCGCCAGGCCGTCCCGCCTGCCCGCGCTGGTGGACGTCGACCCCGCCTGGCTGAGCGAGGACGAGAGGGCCCGGCGTGGGATCCCCGAGCTGCCCGGCACGCTCGCCGAGGCCACCGATGCGTTCGAGGCCGACGCTGTGCTGGGCGCGGCGTTCGGGCCGGAGCTCGCCGCCACCGTCATCGACCTCCGACGCGCCGAGGTCGCACGTTTCGCCGACTCGAGCCCTCAGGAGATCGTGGCCGCGCTCCGCTGGGTCTTCTGACCATCGTGTGTCGAGTTGCAGCGAAGATTGACAGGACGCGCCTGCACACCTTGACCGAGGTCGGGCGTGTCGGACGCGCCTGTCTATGTAGGTGTGTCACCGCACCCAGAGACATGTCGTCGCATCCATCAGGATGTGAGCATGAAACGCGCGCAAACGTACGCGGACCGGATCGCCGAGATCCTGACCGGCCTCGACCGACTGCGAGAAACCGATCTGAAGACCACTGTCGTCTCGCTCGGCGACCGGGAGGTCATCGGCTACAGATGCCGCATCCACGGGGCAGCCGTGCATCGCTACGAGCACGCTGCTCCTGCGGACCCGGACGTCCTCTCGGCATTCGAGAATCGGCTCGGCGCCGGCCTTCCGGCCGACTACTTCGAGTGGATCACCCGGGTGGGCGACGGCGGAGCCGGACCGATGCTCGGACTGCTCCCGCTGGCGCAGGAGGCCGAGGATGTCGCGATCGACTACGCCGCGGACTTCCCCTTCACCGCCGAGCGACCCTGCCCGCCCGCCGCCGAGGACTCCGAGTTCCAGTGGTCGGCGAACATCGGCCGGATCCACCGAGGAGCGACATTCCTCGCGGACGAGGGATGCGGCATGTACAACCTCCTGATCCTGCGCGGCCCGGCCGCGGGGCAGGTGTGGTGGCACAGCTACGAGCACGCCGCCGCGCTGCCGGCGCTGCACCCGGACACCCGCGAGCCGCTGACGTTCCTCGACTGGTACGAACTCTGGCTCGCCCGCGCCCTCGATCCGGACGTTGACCAGGTGGGGAGCTTTGCTGAGTTCACCGATCACGGTGCGAACCACGCCTGAGGTGTCACGTTCCCCCTGCAGCGCGGTTGCGACGACGATCGCCGGGTGTCCTTCGTGCTGGTCCATGGGCGCCGAGCGGAGCGCAGCGTAGGACGTGGCCCGGAGTTCGCCGAGAGGAAGACTTCACTAGCTATGAACTCAGTTGCATAGTCTCCTCGTTGCATAGATACTCGACCCCGTGGCACTCGAACATGCGCTGTTGGTCTCGCTCTCCGAACACTCCGGGTCGGGATACGAGCTCGCGCGTCGATTCGACAAGTCCATCGGCTACTTCTGGAACGCCAGCCACCAGCAGATCTACCGCGTGCTCAAGCGGATGGACGAGGCCGGATGGGTGGACGGCGAGACCGTCGGCCAGGACGGCCGCCCGGACAAGAGGGTCTACCGCGTCAGCGATGCCGGCCGCGCCGAGCTGCGACGGTGGATCGCGGAACCGACCGAGGCCGGGAACCTGCGCAACGAGCTGGCGGTGAAGATCCGCGCCGCATCCTTCGGCGACCTCGATGACGTTCGCGCCGAGGTCGGCAGGCACCGCGACGACCACGCCAGGCGACTCGAGGTCTACCGACTGATCGAGAAGCGAGACTTCCCCGCACCCGACCGACTGTCCGGCACCGACCTGCACCAGTACCTGGTCCTGCGCGGCGGCATCCGCGTCGAGGAGGGCTTCACCGCCTGGTGCCAGGAGGTGCTCGATGCGCTGTGAACCCTTGTCGCTCCGCGGGCTCCGCTCCTGCACCCCTGACCCCGACCCCACCACTCCAGCCCGAGTCCGACCCGAAAGGCCGCCCACGTGAGCAACCCGTACCCGAACCTGTTGTCCCCGTTGGATCTGGGCTTCACCACGCTCCGCAATCGCGTGGTGATGGGCTCGATGCACACCGGGCTCGAGGACCGCACTCGCGACATCCCGAAGCTCGCCGCGTATTTCGCCGAGCGGGCCCGCGGCGGCGTCGGCCTCATCATCACCGGCGGCTACGCGCCGAACCGCACCGGCTGGCTACTGCCCCTCGGGCCAAGCTCACCACCCGCAAGGCCGCGACGCTGCACCGCGAGGTCACCGACGCCGTGCACGCCGAGGGCGGCAAGATCGCCCTGCAGATCCTGCATGCCGGCCGGTACTCCTACCAGCCGTTGAGCGTGTCGGCCTCCTCGATCAAGGCCCCCATCAACCCCTTCCGGCCCCGGGCGCTGACCGGCCGCGGCGTCGAGAGCACCATCGGCGACTACGTGCGCTGCGCGGAGCTCGCGCAGTCCGCAGGCTACGACGGCGTCGAGATCATGGGCGGCGAGGGGTACTTCATCAACCAGTTCCTCGCGGCCCGCACCAACAAGCGCAAGGACAAGTGGGGCGGCAGCGCCGAGAACCGGCGCCGCTTGGCGGTCGAGATCGTGCGGCGCACCCGCGCGGCGGTGGGGCCGAACTTCATCATCGTCTTCCGGCTGTCCATGGCCGACCTCGTCGAGAAGGGCCAGACCTGGGACGAGATCTCAGCCCTGGCAACCGAACTCGAGGATGCCGGCACCACCATCATCAACACCGACATCGGCTGGCACGAATCTCGGGTGCCCACCATCGTCACCTCCGTGCCGCGGGCGGCCTTCGTCGAGTTCACCGCCAAGGTCGCCGCGGCCGTGTCGATCCCGGTCTGCGCGTCGAACCGGATCAACATGCCGGAGGTCGCCGAGGAGATCCTCACCCGCGGCGACGCCGAGCTGATCTCGATGGCCCGGCCGATGCTCGCCGACCCCGACTGGGTCCGCAAGGCCGAGACCGATCGCAGCGACGAGATCAACACCTGCATCGCCTGCAACCAGGCCTGTCTCGATCACGCTTTCGTCCGCAAGAACGTGTCCTGCCTGCTCAACCCTCGCGCCGGCCGCGAGACCGAGCTGGTGCTGGCACCGACCAGGCGGGCGAAGAGCGTGGCCGTCGTCGGCGCCGGACCCGCCGGTCTGTCCGCGGCCCTCGGCCTCGCCCAGCGTGGCCACAGTGTCGACCTCTTCGAGGCGGGCGCCGAGATCGGCGGCCAGTTCGGCATCGCCCGGCGGATCCCCGGCAAGGAGGAATTCGCCGAGACGATCCGCTATTACACCCGACAGCTGGAACTGAACGGCGTGAAGGTGCACCTGGGCACCAGGGTCGATGCCGGCCGGCTCGCCGAGGGCGGGTACGACGAGGTGGTCCTCGCCACCGGGGTGACCCCGCGGATTCCGAGCATCCCCGGCATCGACCACGCCAGCGTGCTCTCGTATGCCGAGCTCGTCCGCGACGGCAGGCCCGTTGGCGACCGCGTCGCGGTGATCGGCGCCGGCGGCATCGGCGTCGACGTCTCCGAGTACCTCACCCACGCCAGCTCCCCCACCCTCGACCTGGACGAGTGGAAGCGGGAGTGGGGCGTCACCGAGTCCGACACCGCGCCCGGCTCGCTCACCGCGCCCGCGACCGAGCCGTCTCCACGGGAGGTGTACCTGCTCCAGCGCAAGCCCGGCCAGATCGGCGCGCGACTCGGCAAGACCTCCGGCTGGGTACACCGGGCCGCCCTGAAGAAGAAGGGCGTGCACCAGCTCTCGGGTGTGAACTACGAGCGGATCGACGACGAGGGGCTGCACATCACCTTCGGCGAGAAGCGCGAGCGCCCGCAGGTCCTCGCCGTCGACAACGTGGTGATCTGCGCGGGCCAGGAATCGGTGCGTGAGCTCGAAGGCGACCTGGCCACGGCAGGGGTGACGACGCACGTGATCGGCGGGGCGGACGTCGCGGCCGAACTGGACGCCAAGCGGGCCATCGAGCAGGGCACCCGCCTCGCGGCGGCGATCTGACCGCTAGCCTGAGCCCGTGAGCCTGCCTACCCCCACCCCTGATTCCCGCGCGGTCGTGACCGGCGCCTCCTCCGGCATCGGCGAGGCGCTGGCCACCGACCTTGCCGCGCGCGGATACTCGCTGATCCTGGTGGCCCGTCGCGGCGACCTGCTCGACGCGCTTGCGGCGAAGCTGACCGCGGCGCACGGCGTCGAGGTCGAGGTCCGCGCGGTCGACCTGTCCGATCGAGACCAGCGCGGCACCCTGGTCGACGAGCTCGCCGAGCGCCAGATCAGCATTCTGTGCAACAACGCCGGGATCGCCACGTTCGGGCCGGTGTCCGAGCTGGACCCCGCCTACGAGCGGGCCCAGGTCGAGCTCAATGCCGTTGCCGTGCACGACCTCACGCTTGCCGTGCTGCCCGGAATGGTCGCGCGGGACTCCGGCGGCATCCTCATGGTCGGATCGGCGGCCGGCAACATGCCGATCCCGAACAACGCCACCTACGCGGCAACCAAGGCGTTCGTGAACACCTTCTCCGAGTCGCTGCGCGGCGAGCTCACCGGTACCGGCGTACACGTCACCCTGCTGGCCCCCGGCCCGGTGCGCACGGAGATCCCGGACCCGGCGGAGGCCTCGATCGTCGACAAGCTGGTTCCCGATTTCTTCTGGATCTCCAGCGAGTACACCGCCAAGTTGTCGCTGGACTCCCTCGCGAAGAACAAGATGCGCGTGGTGCCGGGCATCCTGAGCAAGGGCATGTCGGTGGCGGGCCAGTACAGCCCGCGCGCGGTGGTCGCGCCGATCGTCGGCACGTTCTACAAGAAGCTGGGGGGCTAGCGCGCCCACCACGGCCAGCTCTCCTTCGATCCTGCGTCGAGAACCCGGGAAACTGATCTCTTCCACAAGATAGTTCGGCTAAGTTCACGACTACGCCGGACGACCGGCGACAAAGAAAGTCGGAGGACACCATGGAATTTGTTGGCTCTGTCGCCGGTATTGCGCAGATGGTCATCGGCACCATCCTCGCCAACACCGGATCGGGGGTTCCGGCTCCGGCTGGTGAACCAACACCCGGGTTCGGCTCGCGGGCGCGAGCCGAACCCGGGTGTCACACCATCCCTCGTTCAGTACCGGGTGTAGTGATGCCCGATCACCTGCTCACCGGCGCAGATGCACTTGCGTTCGAGGTGTCGGTCCGAGGTCGCGGCGCAGAACCGAGTACCGAGCGCATCGTGAGAATCGAGGCTGTGCGGGCACACCGGACAGGACGGCGAGGATTCGAAGGCCTGATCAGGGCTGGGTGACGCAGAGTCTGTTTGAGGATTCGACACATCGGTCGGGTTCGACGCCATGGCGGCGCTCCAGTTCTCGGCCCTTCGCCTGCGGACCGGTTGGGCGCCGAGGACGACATGGCTTGACCGCGCATATTCGAATTGCCCTCGACATCCACGACGCTACTCTTCCCCGACTGACCCGTCGGGACCCTCTCGACACCTAGGGGGCGATCGGTGCCCCTAGGGTGCCTATCGTCCGGCCCGGCCAGGACCCACTCTGAAGCGGCAAGACAACATCCGCCGTATCAGGAGATGAACGATGGCCGCCCCGATCACCGCCACCACCGGCTCACCGCACAGCGCCATCGTCGGGCTCGGGGTGTACCGCCCGGCCCGCATCGTCGACAACGCCGAGATCTGTCAGAGCATCGACTCGAGCGACGAGTGGATCCAGACCCGCTCCGGGATCAAGACCCGTCGGTTCGCCGGGCCGGAGGAGTCGATCCTCGAGATGTCCGTCGCGGCGGGACACCGCGCCCTTGCATCGTCCGGGGTTGCGCCCGAGCGGATCGGCTGTGTGATCGTCGCGACGTCGACCTACCTCTACCAGTCGCCTGCCGTCGCCCCGCAGATCGCGCACCGGCTCGGCGTCTACGGGGCCGCATTCGATGTCTCAGCCGGGTGCGCCGGCTTCTGTCATTCCCTTGCGGTCGCCTCCGACATGGTCCGCGGCGGCAGCGCGGAACACGTCCTGGTCATCGGCGTCGAGCGGATGAGCGAGTGCCTCGACATGACCGACCGGACGACCGCGTTCATCTTCTCCGACGGTGCCGGGGCCGTGGTGGTGGGACCGTCGCAGACTCCGGGGATCGGGCCGGTCGAGTGGGGCTCGGACGGATCGCAGTCGAATGTGATCCGCCAGGCCCCGTCCTGGGATGCATACCGCGACAATCCCACCGGGCCGCGGCCGACCGTCAAGCTGGACGGGATGGCCGTGTTCCGTTGGGCGGCATTCGAGATGGAGAAGGTCGCCAGGGCCGCGCTGGACCGGGCGGGCGTCGCGCCCGAGCAGTTGGACGCCTTCGTCCCGCACCAGGCGAACCTCCGGATCACCGACATCATCGCCAAGCGACTGGGACTCTCGCCCGATGCCGCGGTCGCGCGCGACATCGTCGACGCAGGCAACACGTCGGCGGCGTCGGTCCCCCTGGCGATGGACACGCTGCTCCGGTCCGGCGAGGCTCCCGCGGGTGGCACGGCGCTGCTGATCGCGTTCGGGGCGGGGCTGTCCTACGCCGCACAGGTGGTCACGCTGCCCGCGAACGCCGATTCGTCAGCATGACGTCAAGCCGTGACGGCTCGGCGTCAAGGTCGTGTCAGGGGCCGTGTCCACGCGCCCGAAGGCGAGTACTCCGGAGGGTGAACCATCACCCCTAGGAGAACCCGGTGACCCTTCTCGACATCTTCCCGTCACTCCGCTCGGCCATGTCCCCGCGGCTCGATCCCGCGGTGTGGCCGATCAACACCCACCACGACGAGCACGGCCGGATCACCGTCGGCGGCGTCGCATTGTCGGATATCGCCGACCAGTACGGAACGCCGAGCTACGTGATCGACGAGCTGGACGTCCGGCACCGCTGTCGCACCTACCGCGAGATCTTCCCTGAGGCCGAGATCGCGTACGCCGGAAAGGCGCTGATGACCCGGGCGCTCGCCTCCTGGGTGAGCCAGGAGGGGCTGGCCCTGGACGTGTGCTCGGCCGGGGAACTTGCCATCGCCCTGTCGGCGGGCGTCGACGCGCGCCGAATCATCATGCACGGCAACGCCAAGACCCCCGCAGAACTCACCGCCGCCCTCGATGCGGGCGTCGGCCGCATCGTCATCGACTCGCACACCGAGATCGTGGTCCTCGGCTCGACGCTCGACCACAAGCAGGACGTCCTGGTCCGGGTCACCCCGGACATCGACGTGCACGGACACCGCGCGGTCCGAACCGGCGTGGCGGACCAGAAGTTCGGGTTCCCCATCGAACACGGTCAGGCGGACGCCGCGATCAAGCGCGTACTCGACCAGCCACACCTGAACCTGATCGGCCTGCACTGCCACCTGGGGTCGCAGATCACCGATCCCGAGCACTTCGGCGCCGCGGTGCACCGGATGATCGCCCAGATGACTCAGGTGTACCACGATCACGGACTGATCCTGACCGAGCTCAATCTCGGTGGTGGCCATGCGGTCTCGTACGGATTCGATGACATGCCCCTGGACCTCACCCAGCTCGCCTCGACCATCGAGGACGCGCTCGACGAGGCATGCGCGCGGCACCGGTTCCCGCGGCCGCGGATCACCCTCGAACCGGGCCGTGCCATCGTCGCCAGGTCGGGCGTGACGGTGTACCGGGTCGTGTCCGTCAAGCACATCGAGGGCGGGCGTACCTTCGTCTGCGTCGACGGCGGCATGAGCGATAACCCCCGCGTCTGCCTCTACGCGGCCAGGTACAGCGTCGCCCTCGCCAACCGCCATCCGGTGGGCGCCCAGGTTCCGGTCACGGTCGCGGGACGGCACTGTGAATCCGGTGACGAGCTGGCGGTCGACGTGCACCTGACGGCCGACGTGCGCCCCGGCGATGTACTGGCGATCCCCGGGACCGGCGCCTACCACCACGGGCTCGCGTCCAACTACAACTCGGTGGCCAGGCCGCCGATCATCGCGGTGTGCAACGGCTCAGCCCGCGAACTGATCCGTCGCGAGACGATCGACGACCTGCTCCGGAGGGAATCCTCGCTCTAGCCGCGTCGCGGGGTGACGAGGCCGGATTCCACTACGCCGGTTGCCGCAACGTGTCGGCGGCGGCTCGGCAGCAGCAGGGTCGGGTGGCCGATACTCCAGGCCGCGCCCGAACAGACGAACTCCTTGACGCGTGCGGCCGCCCTGCCCGTGATAGCGGTGGACTTGGCCTGATCATCGGGAGTCACGAACTGGATGATTCCATCGCGGCGCCCCAGGCTGATGCACTGGAAGTTGTAGCCGATCGTGGTCTCGGGGACCTCGCGACCGGTCAAACGTGCGGCGAGGGCATCGGCGGCCTGCCACGCCATCGGTCCGCCCGAGGCGCAGGACATCCGCAGTGGTTTGCCGCCCGCGCCGTCGGCGAGCGCGGCGTCGCCGACGGCGTAGACATCGGGGTGCGAGACCGAGCGCATGGTGGCGTCGACCACGATCTGTCCGGTGTCGGACACCTCGAGTGCGGTTGCGGCCGCGAGCGGGTGCGCGGCGAAGCCCGCCGTCCACACGGTCAGCTCGGCCGGGATCTCCCTTGCGGCACCGTCGATCACGGCGCCGGCGGCGACACGCGTGATGTCGATGTGGTCGTGGACGGTGATGCCGAGCCGGTCGAAGGCGCCGCGCAGATGACGCTGGGCCTTCTCACTCAGCCAGTCGCCGACGACTCCGCGGGCGGCGATCGAGACCGCGAGATCCGGCCGGGTCTCGGCGATCTCGGTGGCGGCCTCGATGGCGGTCAGGCCGCCGCCGACGACCACAACCGTTGCGCCCGGTACCAATTCGCTCAGCCGCGCCCGCAGCCGCAACGCGGCCTGCTTTCCTGCGACGCCGTGGGCGTACTCGGCGACACCGGGGATGCCGTGGTCGGCGCCGGTGCTTCCGAGTGCGTAGACGAGGCTGTCGTAGCCGAGGGACTCGCCACCCTCGAGGTCGACGGTCTTACGGTCGACGTCGACTCCGGTGACCAGCGCGGTCACGACCCGCACGCCGGTGCCGGCGAAGTACTCACGCAACGGGCGGGGGCGCAGATCCTGACCGGCCGCGAGCTGGTGCATGCGCACCCGTTCGACGAAGTCGGGGTCGGCGTTGACGAGGGTGATCAGGACGTCGTCGCGGTGCAGTCGCTTGGCGAGGCGACCGGCGGCGGTGGCTCCGGCGTACCCGGCTCCGAGGACGACAATGCGGTGCTTCATGGCTCGCTCCTATCGGTGTGGACTCACCTCCTGAACCGGATAGGCGCGCGATCCCTGACACGAACCGTGTGTGATGTGGGTCACCACGTGACGGCGAGGGGGCTGTGCAGGCCCTCCGCCTCCCACTGGTGCGCGATGCGGCCCAGCTTCTCGGGGTTGACCTGGATGTGGACCGCCGCGATGCCGTCAGGGGTCACGTCGAGGGCGAAGACGGCGAAGACCCGGTCACCAACCTGCGCCAGCACGCCGGGGCCGCCGTTGACCACGCAGGCGTAGAACACCGGATCGCCACCGACATAGCGGCGCTTGGCATCGGTCAGACGGAACGCGTGGGCCAGGTAGCGCGCGATCTCGTGCGCACCGAGCACCGGCGTCTTGCGGGCCGGGATCCGGCCACCGCCATCGGCAACGCCGACCGCATCGTCGGCGAGCAGCCGGATCAGCGGGTCGGTGTCGCCGCTGAGGACCGCGGCGAGGAATTCCTCGACGATCCGCCGCGCGGCGGCCTCGTCGACCGTGGCGCGGGAACGCCCGGTGACATGCTGCTTGGCCCGCCGGTAGATCTGCTGACAGTTCGACTCGCTGAGGTCGAGGATCTCGGCGATCTCGCGATGGGAGTGGCCGAACGCCTCGCGAAGCACGTAGACCACGCGCTCGTTGGGCGAGAGCCGCTCCATGAGCAGGAGCATCGCGAGGGAGACCGACTCGCGCTGCTCGGCGGTGTCGGCCGGACCGAGCATCCGGTCTCCGGCCAGCACCGGCTCCGGGAGCCACTGTCCCACATAGGTTTCCCGCCGGGCCCTGGCCGAGGTGAGCTGATTGAGGCAGAGATTGGTGAGCACCTTCGTCAGCCACGCCTCGGGCGTCTCGATCCGGTCCCGGTCCGCCGCGTGCCAGCGCAGGTACACGTCCTGCACCGCGTCCTCGGCATCACCGGCCGACCCGAGCAGCCGGTAGGCGATCGCCTCCAGGCGACCCCGGGAGGCCTCGAACAGATCGGCCTCATCGGCACTGAGTGTCATCGCCCCATGGTCGGCCATGCGCGCGGGCGGTGTCCACCCGCAGCCACCGACACGAGCTGTCGGGTACCCATTGGCACGATCCTTACCGCCGAGTAAGTTACCGGGGGGCTGTGGCCGTCGCCGCAGCGGAATACCCCGCGTGAGTGAGGACACCGCCGAGATGCCGAGCGTTACCGGAGCAACCGACCTACTCAAGGGACTCGTCCCCGTCACCAAGGCGGGCATCGTCGGTCCGATGGGCCCGAGCAGGCTCGCCGGCGTCGTTTCCGCCTGGTACCAGTGGGACTTCACCGCGGGCGGCCTGCTCGCGGTGGCCGCGCGCCGCGACGGCGACCGGATCGCCGTCATCGACGACCGCGGGCCGATCAGCTACCGGCAGCTCAACTCGGACGCCCACGCGCTCGCCGCCGCGCTGCACGGGCGTGGGCTGCGCGAACGCGGGCGGATCGGCATCCTGGCCCGCAACCACCGCGGTTTCCTGATCGCGATGGGCGCGTCCGCACGACTCGGCACCGACCTGGTGCTGCTGAACACCGGGGCCTCGACCACCCAGCTCGCAGAGGTGCTGGCGGAACAGAAGATCGACTGGCTGCTGGTCGATTCCGAGTTCACCCCGCTGCTGACGGACACGGCCCCCGGGTCGCGGTGTTCGCCGACGCGGAGCCCGCGGAGCGTCCAGTAAGCGCCGACGCGGAGCGGGTGGGCTTCGAGGACCTGCTCGCGGACGGGCGGCGGAGCACCGCACCGCTGGCGCGCCGCCCGAGGCGCGGCCGGATCGTCGTCCTCACCTCCGGCACGACCGGCACCCCCAAGGGTGCGAACCGGCCGGAACCGCGCAGCTGGATGCCCGCGTCCGCCCTGCTCTCGCGGCTGCCCCTGCGTAGCGCGGAGACCACCGTCGTCGCCTCGCCGATCTTCCACACCTGGGGCCTGGCCGCCGCGCAGGTCGGCCTGGCCCTGCGCTCGACCATGGTGCTCGCCCGCCGATTCGACCCGGCCGCCACCGTCGCCCAGATCGCCGAGCACCGGGCCACCGCGCTGTGGGTGGTGCCGACGATGTTGCAGCGGATCACGGATCTGCCCGCCGGCGATCGGGACGTCGATCTCTCCACGCTGCGGGTGATCGCGGCCAGCGGCTCGGCGATCCCGACCGGGGTGGTGCACAAGACCTTCGAGGTGTTCGGGTCCGTGCTGTACAACTTCTACGGCTCCACTGAGGTGAGTTGGGCGTCGATCGCGCAGCCGCACGAGCTGCGTGAGCACCCCACCACCGCCGGCCGTCCCCCGCTCGGGACCGTCGTGCGGATCCTCGACGATCGCGGCCACGAGGTGCCGCACGGCACCGTCGGCCGTGTCTTCGTCGGCAACGGAATGCTGTTCGAGGGCTACACCCGCAGCGGGAGCGAGAAAGAGATCAGCGGCGGGCTGATGTCCACCGGTGACCTGGGGCACTTCGACCCGTCCGGCCTGCTGTTCCTCGACGGACGCAGCGACGACATGATCGTCTCCGGCGGCGAGAACGTCTATCCGCGCGAGGTCGAGAACCTGCTCAGCGAGCTGCCCGGGGTGCTGGAGAACGCCGTCGTCGGCATCGACGATCCGGAGTTCGGCGCGCGGCTGGCCGCCTACGTGGTGCGCACCGACGACCCCGAAGGCGCGGGCCTGACGGAGGACGGGATCAAGTCGCACGTGAAGGCGCACCTTGCCCGGCACTGTGTCCCGCGCGAGGTCGCATTCCTCGACGAACTCCCCCGCAACCCGGCGGGCAAGGTGGTTCCCCGCCTGCTCCCGAAGCCCTAGGCGGCTGCGCCGCCTGTGCGCGGTTGACGAGTCCATGGACTCGTCAACCGCGCACAGGTGCGTCAGCGCTTGCGACGGCGGCCGGTGCCGAAGATCGAGCGCGAGATCTCGCGTCCGGCGACGGTCGCCGCCGACCGCAGGAAGCTCTTGACCGCGCTGTTCTCCATGATCCGTTCCACGGCGCTCGGCTCGTCCGGCGGCGGGGCGGCAGGTCCGGCAGATCCGGCAGGGCGGGCGGCAGGTCGATGCCGTCCGCGTTCGGCGCGCCGGACACGCTGGCCGTCAGCTTCTCGTAGGCCGATTCCCTGTCGATGGTCTGGCCGTACTTCGCGTGCAGCGGACTCGCCGCGGCCGCCGCCCTGATCGCCGGCTCACCGATGGTGTCCATCAGCGACCGCGGCGGCGGGATCTTGGCCCATGCCACCGGCGTCGGCGCGCCCTTCTCGGACAGCACCGTCACCACGGCCTCACCGATGCCGAGCGAGGTCAGCGCCTTCTCCAGGTCGTAGTGCTCCGTCTTCGGGTAGGTGCGAACCGTCTTGTTCAGCGCCTTCTGATCGTCCGGGGTGAACGCGCGCAGGGCGTGCTGGATCCGCGCACCGAGCTGCGAGAGCACGTTGTTGGGAACGTCCGTGGGCAGCTGGGTGCAGAAGAACACACCGACGCCCTTCGAGCGGATCAGCTTGACGGTCTGCTCCACCTGCTGCAGGAACGCCTTCGACGCGTCCGTGAACAGCAGGTGCGCCTCGTCGAAGATGAACACGAGCTTGGGCTTGTCCACATCGCCGACCTCGGGCAGCGTCTGGAACAGGTCGGCGAGCACCCACATCAGGAAGGTGGAGAACATCACCGGGCGGGCCGCCTGCGCGCCCAGCTCGAAGAGCGTGATGATGCCCTTGCCGTCCGGCCCGACCCGCAGCAGATCCTCGGTCTCGAGCTCCGGCTCGCCGAAGAAGGTGTCACCGCCGTCGGCCTCCAGGTTGACCAGCGCGCGCAGGATCACGCCCGCGGTGGCCGAGGAGACCCCACCGATGCCCTTGAGGTCGGCCTTGCCCTCGTCGGAGGTCAGGTGCGCGATCACCGAGCGCAGGTCCTTGAGGTCGAGCAGCGCGAGGCCCTGGGTGTCCGCCCAGTGGAAGATCAACCCGAGCGTCGACTCCTGGGTTTCGTTGAGCCCCAACACCTTGCTCAGCAGGATCGGCCCGAAGCTGGTGATACTCGCGCGCACCGGGATACCGATACCCTCGGTGCCGAGCGAGAGGAACTCGACAGGGAACCCCGTCGGCACCCAGTCCGTGATGCCGGTCGAGACGGCCCGCGCGACCATCTTCTCGCTCGACTCGCCTGGCGCGGAGAGCCCGGACACGTCGCCCTTGACGTCGGCCATCACCACTGGCACGCCCGCTGCCGAGAGCTGCTCACAGATGCCCTGCAACGTCTTCGTCTTGCCGGTACCGGTCGCGCCCGCGACCAGTCCGTGCCTGTTGATCGTGGCGAGCGGGATCCGGACGCGCGCAGCGGGATCCACGACACCGTCGACGATCACCGTGCCCAGCTCCAGCGCCGCGCCCTCGAACGCGTAGCCCGCGGCGATCTCCTGCGCGGCCGGGCTCGGTGCCGCGGCGGTCTCGACCGGGGCGGGGGCGGCCTCGGCGGGAGCCGCTGCGGCGGGCGCGGCTTCGGCCGCAGGAGGTGCGTCGACCGGCGCCGGCTTGGCCGGGGTCTTCGCCGCCTGGACCCGCGCGGCCTCGGCCGCCGCCTGCTCGGCGGCCTGCGCCGCCGCCAGCGCCTCGGCCGCCACGCGGGCGGCCTCCTCGGCAGCGGCCTTGGCCGCCTTGGCCTTCTCCTCGAGCGATACCGAGTCCACCTGTGGAGCGGATTCACCGGATGAGGTTGGATCCACCGTCATTCATGCCCTCCTCGGAGCGACAACGTCGTCGAATGTGTCCGCCGCCGCCCAGCCGACCGGGCTCCGAAGCGACCAGTTGACCTTAACCCGGCCATGGGCTGACTACTGTGTTCCTGGTGCAGGACAAACTTGTGTGGATCGATTGCGAAATGACCGGACTGCGGCTCGGCACGGACAAGCTGATCGAGGTGGCCGCGCTGGTCACCGACAGCGATCTGAATGTGCTCGGAGAAGGCGTTGACATCGTCATCCACGCCGACGACGCCGCGCTGGCCGACATGCCCGACGTCGTCAAGGAGATGCACGAGCGCTCCGGACTGACCGAGGAGGTGCGCCGGTCGACGGTGACGCTCGAGGAGGCCGAGCAGCAGGTGCTCGCCTACATCCGCGAGCACATCCCCGCCGCGGGCACCGCCCCCCTTGCCGGCAACTCGATCGCCACCGACCGCGGATTCCTCGCCAGGGACATGCCCGCGCTCGACGAGTACCTGCACTACCGGATGATCGACGTGAGCTCGATCAAGGAGCTGTGCCGGCGCTGGTATCCCCGGATCTACTTCGGTCAGCCGGAGAAGGGGCTCGCGCACCGTGCTCTGGCGGACATCCAGGAATCCATCCGCGAACTCAAGTACTACCGACGGACCGCATTCGTCGCGGATCCCGGCCCCACCACCGACGACATCGCCGCGGTCGTCGAGGATCTGGTCGCCGAATAGATATCGATTGGCATTCCGGCGACGAGTCAGGCTAATATCGTGCACGCCGATACGGAGCAGCCCGCAAGGGTGAAACCTGACGGCAATGGTGACTGTAGTTCAGTTGGTAGAGCACCAGGTTGTGATCCTGGCTGTCGCGGGTTCGAGTCCCGTCAGTCACCCGAAGAGAACGCCCCCCGACTCCGGTCGGGGGGCGTTCTCCGTTTCCCGAGACTCGGCGAATTGTCGCCAGGGGCCGCGCCTGCCGCGCTCACGCGCGGTTTTTGAGCGCGGCCTTCTTGGACTTGTTGCCACAGGTGTTCATCGAGCACCACCGACGATTGCGGCCGCGGCTGGTGTCCACGAAGAGGCCGCGACAGTCCTGGTTGCGGCACGCCGTCACGCGGGGTCGCACCGGCCCACCGAGCACGTCGATCGCGGACCGCGCAACGATGCCGAGCCCATCGCGCACGGGGCGCCGAGAATCGGTGGACCACATGACCTTCCCCTGTTCGTCGAGCATCGGAAAGGCCCGGGTGTCGCGGGCCAGTGCGTTGATGGTCTCGCGGTCGTCCGGATCGGGCTCGCTCCCCTCGGCAACCGCAGTGCCGACCCGGTGGATCGCTTCGCGAAGGTCGCGCGCCGTCGCGAGATCGGCTGGCGCCGCGACTGCGCCGAGAAGCCGCAAGCCGGTCGCGTCGAGCCAGGCGGTGAGGCACGCCGCGTCGACGAGGCGTTCCCTTCGGGCGCCGTGCCGATCGGTGAGGGTCGCGGTGAAGCGGAACGGCAGGTACTCGTTGTCCAGCCGGAACGGCGGGGCGTCTGCGGCCTGTGCGGATTCCCGTGCACTCATAGAACCATCTTAGATGGTTCCCGTTCGGTCGCCTCGTGGCATAGTTGAACCGTCTTGAACGGTTCACATGGAAGGTTGTCGAGATGAGCGGTGTCGCCGTGGTCGGGTTGGGGTCGATGGGTGCCGCAGTCGCCCGTAACCTGCTGAGGACGGGCCACGAGGTGGTCGTGTGGAACCGCAGCCGCGCGCCCGTCGACGAGCTGGTTTCCGAGGGCGCACGCGCCGCGGCTGACGTCGCGGACGCGTTCGACACGGGCGTGGTGCTCTCACTACTGGCTGACGATGCGGCCGTTCGTGAGGTCTTCCTCGACAGCGGGGTGCTCGACACCACGACGGCCGGCGCAGTGCACGTGAACCTGTCGACGATCAGCCCGGCGCTGGCTCGCCTGGCGGCGCAGCGTCATGCCGAGCACGGCGTTGGCTACGTTTCCGCCCCGGTGTTCGGGCGAGTCGCGGTCGCCGAGGCGGGACAGCTGAACATCGTCACAGCCGGTGACGCGAATGTGGTCGCCCGCATCCAGCCGATCCTTGACGCGATCAGCGCGCGCACATGGCCGATCGGAGAGGACCCGGCGCAGGCAAATGTCGTGAAGATCGCGGGAAACCTGGTAATAGCGTCTGCGATTCAATCACTGTCGGAGTCGGTCAGCCTCGCCGAGCGTGCCGGGGTCGACGCCGCCCGCCTGGTCGAGGTGCTCACCTCGACCATCGTCCCGGGGCCGGTGTACACGAGCTACGGGGACCTCGTCGTCCGGCGCACCTACGAGCCGGCCGGATTCTCCACGGTTCTCGGCCGCAAGGATGTAGACCTGGCCCGCGCCGAGGCTTCCGCCCACGGCCTGACCTTGCCTGTCGGCGATCTGCTCTCGACACTCCTAGGCGACGCGATCGAGGCTGGACGTGGCCGCCAGGACTGGGCGAGCCTCGCCGAGATCCAGCGCCACCGCCAGACCGACTCCTGACCGCCCGTCGACGTGCGACCCCGTCGCCCGACGACGAGGGCCCCGCAACCCTTGTGGGTGCGGGGCCCTCGCCACGGTCGCGAGATCAGGCGTTGCCGGCCTTCCATGTCGCCCACGGGATGTTCCAGTCACCGAGTCCGTCGGTGCCGGACAGCGTGCCGCCGACGGTGTTCTTCACGATCGTCAGGTCGCCGCGCTTGGTGTTCTCGAACACCCACCGCGCGTTGGCCGGGCTCAGGTTCAGGCAGCCGTGGCTGACGTTGGCCGAGCCCTGGTCCCCCACCGACCACGGCGCGGAGTGGAAGAAGATGCCGCTGTACGACATTCGGGTCGCGTAGTCCACGGGGGTCTTGTAGCCCTGCGGGGAGTTCACCGGGACGCCGTACGTGGACGAGTCCATGATCAGGTGCTCGAAACGGTCACCGATGATGTACACGCCGTTGTCAGTTGGCGAGCTGTCCTTGCCCATCGACGTCGGCATCGTCATGACCACCTGGCCGTTGCGCTCGAACGTGACCTGCTTGGTGTTGTCGTCGGCATACGCGATCATCGAGTCGCCGATCCGGAACTCACGGTGCTCGTTCGCCTGACCGAACAGGGTGCCGCCGAGGTTGCGGCCGAAGACGTTGACATCCACCGTCACCGCGGTGCCAGGGGCCCAGTAGTTCTCGGGACGCCAGCGCACCTCGCGGTCGTTGACCCAGTAGAAGGCGCCAGGCACCGGCGGGTTGGTGACGACGGTGATGGCGTCCTGCGCGGCCTTGCGGTCGGGGATCGACTCGTCGAACTGCACCGCGACAGGCTGGCCGATCCCGACGACGTCCCCGTCCCCCGGCATCACGTATGGCTTGGTGAGGTTGCCGGGCGAGCTGGTGGTGAAGCTCGACACCGTCGTGCTCGCACCGCCCAACCCGAAAGCGTCGGCCTGCAGACGGTATTCGCCGTTGTACTTGAGCGGCTGCGTGTTCACCCAGGACTGACCGTCCGGGGCGATGGCGCCTGCCACCGGGTCGCCGGACGCGTCGAGCAGCGTCACCTTCGACAGCTTGCCGTCCGCGACCCGGACCGCGACGGGGTCGCCGGGCGAGTGCCCGACCGCGCCGTCCGCCACGACCGACGTCACCTTCGGCTTGATCAACTCGAACACCGGGTTCAGGTCGATGGCCGCCTGCGCGGGCGCCGCCTCGGCATCCTCACCGAACTGCACCGTGCACCCTGTCGCCACGAGCATCGCTGCCGCTGCGAGAGCCACCGCACTCAGCGTTCCCCGTATGGTCGCCACCCTGATCCCCACCCTCATGTCCTCGAAGCCACTAAACACACCATCCACAACCGGCCGCCACAGGGCGCACACCGGACGCGCAGAGCTGTGAACTGCCATGATGCCAGGCTCGGCGCCATGCCAGCCAACAGCGTCCCGGCCGACCCAATAACGTTCATATTCCAATCGCCGCCCAGGCCGCGCGCGTTACCCCGCACAGCGCCCTGACCAGCCCGTCGAGTGCCGAGGGGGGCTGATTTGCATTCGCTCGGATCGCTCGTCTAATGTTCTCCACGTCGCAGAGAGCGGGGCGCGAGTCCCGAGCGAGTGACAATGCGCCTATAGCTCAGTTGGTAGAGCAAGTGACTCTTAATCACTGGGTCCGGGGTTCGAGTCCCTGTGGGCGCACACGAGAAGGCCCCGACCGTCACGGTCGGGGCCTTCTTTGTCGTCGGACGGATCGACATCCTTGCGTGGAAGGGCCGCGCGGGGCTCGGTTCTCAGTTCGCCCGGTCCTCAGTTCGCGAAGTGCCGTCGCAGCTTTCGGTGCCGGTGCGCGAAGAACCGGCCGAGCACCCGCTCGAGCAGCCCGGGCAGCCAGGGGACGGCGGCGATCGGACCGCGCGGCTCGAAACGGACGCGGTCGTGCACGAGGGTTCGTCGTGCACCCTCGGCGGTCAGGGTCCGCTCGTGCTCCCATGTCCGCATCGAGGCCATCGTCGAACGCTCGAGGAACCGGTGGCCCGGCTCCAGTTCGGCGAGCATCAGGTCGTCATGGTCGAACGGGACGATGCCGAACAGGTACAGCCGGCATCGCCCGACCTTGCGGCCGACCTCGACGGTGTCCACCGTCAGCCCCGCGCGCCCCTGGGCATCGCCATCCGCAGCAGCGGCATCATCTCGTCGTTGATGCCATGAGGGGTGACGATCCGCGCCCAGACGGCCTCGCGCGGTGCCTCGACGACCGAGGTCCGCTCGAAGGTGCGGAATCGGGTGGACACCGCGTCGATCAGCGGAAGATCTTGCGCAGCACCAGTACCGCGACCAAGGCGCCCGCGCCGATCAGGGCGAACTTGACCGGCGGCTCGTTGATCTTGGCGACCAGGCCTGCCTTGGCGTTCTCGACCAGTCGCTTCGGGTTGGTGCGGACGCTCAGTTCGTCGAGCGTGCTGGCGAGCTGGTTGCGCGCCTGCTCGATGTCGCGCTCGATGCTCTCGGTGTCCCTGGGCACGTGGATCCCACTTTCTCTCATCGTCGACCTTGCTTGCCATGACCGTACCGGTGCGGTGCGCGTGGGCGCAGGGAGGAACCGCCGACGTCAGGTGGCACGACCGCGGCTGCCAGTAACCTGGTCGGCGTGACCGAGAACATCAGACTCGCCGCCGGGGACACCGCGCCCGGCTTCACCCTGCCCGACGCCGACGGCAAGGAGGTCTCGCTCGCCGACTACCGCGGACGCAAGGTGATCGTGTACTTCTACCCGGCGGCCAGCACCCCCGGCTGCACCAAGCAGGCCTGCGACTTCCGCGACAACCTGGCCGAGCTGAACGGCGCGGGCCTGGATGTCGTCGGGATCTCCCCCGACAAGCCCGCGAAGCTGGCCAAGTTCCGCGACAACGAGGAGCTCACCTTCCCGTTGCTGTCGGATCCGGAACGCGAGACGCTCAAGGCCTGGGGCGCGTTCGGCGAGAAGACCATGTACGGCAAGACCGTGCAGGGCGTGATCCGCTCCACCTTCCTGGTCGACGAGCAGGGCAAGGTCGAGGTGGCCCAGTACAACGTCCGGGCCACCGGTCACGTCGCCAAGCTGCGCCGCGACCTGTCCGTCTGATCCCGACCCAGTAGATCAGCGGGTAGCGGCGAACCGTCCGAGGAACAGCGCCTCCGCGACCGCGAGGTTCTCGATCTCGGACGGGTCGACGCTCTCGTTGGGGGCATGGATGAGGCAGCGCGGCTCCTCGACCCCGAGCATCACGATCTCCGCACCGGGGACCATGGTCGCGAAGACGTTGCAGAGCGGGATCGAGCCGCCCTGCCCCACCGTGCCGAGCGGCTTCCCGAAGGCCTCGGCCATGGCGTCGGCGAGGGCCGCATAGCCGGGCCCGTCCGTGCTGGCGCGGAACGGCGATCCGATCTGCTCCGGTTCGACCGTCACCCGCGCGCCCCACGGCGCGGCGGCCTCCAGGTGCGCGATCAGCGCATCCTGCGCCTTCTGCGGGTCCATCCCGGGCGGCACCCGCAGGTTCAGTCGCGCCGACGCCCTCGGCTGGATCGCGGCGGCCGATCCCACGACCGGCGGGCAGTCCATCCCGAGGATCGTCAGCGCGGGCCTGGCCCACACCGAATCCGCGACGGAACCCGAACCGGGCAGGCCGACCCCTCGAGCACCCCTGCGTCGGTGCGGAACTGCGCCTCGGCGTATTCGGCGCCGTCCCAGCGCTGCCCGGAATCCAGGCCCTCGACCACGGTGTTGCCGTCCTCGTCACGGAGCGTGGCCAGCATCTGCACCAGCGCGGCGAGGGCGTCGGGCGCAGGCCCGCCGAACATCCCGGAGTGCACCTCCCCCGCCATCGTCTCGACGTGCACGACGACATTCGCCATCCCACGCAGGGTGATCGTCGCCGTCGGCTCACCGACCTCTGCGTTGCCGGTGTCCACCACGAGGATCATGTCGGCCTCGAACAGTTCGGGGCGCTGCTGCACCAGTTCCTCGAGGCCACCGGTGCCCATCTCCTCGGAACCCTCGGCCACCACCCGGATGCCGACCGGGAAAGGTGTGCCGAGCGCGCGCAACGCGAGCAGGTGCATCACGATGTTGCCCTTGCAGTCCGCCGCGCCGCGCCCGTACCAGCGGCCGTCGCGTTCGGTGAGCTCGAACGGCGGGGTGTGCCACAGCTTCTCGTTGCCCGGCGGCTGAACGTCGTAGTGGCAGTAGAGGAGAACCGTCGGAGCGCCCTCGGGCCCCGGCTGGTGCCCGACGACGGCGTTCGAGCCGTCCGGGGTCTCGATCAGCTCGACATGGCCGATCCCGGCCGCGACGAACGCGTCCCGCACCCAGTTCGCCGCGTCCGTGCACCCCTGCGGCGGGAACTGACGGGGATCGGCCACCGACTTGAAGCCCACCAGCGTGGCGAGCTCCGTGCGCGCCGTGGGCATCAAGTCCCTTACCTTGGAGCGAATCTCGTCCGGCATTGCCACCTCCTGGAGAGTCACCGACGGCTGCCGCTAGCTGCCGTCGACAAGTTTCAGATCGTTCAGGGTTTCCTCGAACTCGGCCGACTGATCCGGGCAGTAGACCTCGATCACCAACCGCGCCCCCGCCACCGCGTCGTGGGTCGCGAGAATGGGTCGCTGGCCGGGCCCGGCTGCGCCGCTGACGAGTTGCTGATTGAGCAGACCGGTCTTGAGCGCGTTGCCCGGGTCGGTGCACGCGGCACCGCCGTCCGATCCGAGCACCCGCGCGGTCGCCTCGACGTCGAGGGTGCCCAGGCCCGCCGCCTCGAACCGCTGGGCGAGCTCGGTGGCCTTGGCGTCCGCCTCGTCGGTGCGTTTGTTCTCGTTGAAGGTGACCAGACCCCAGGCCGCCAGGCCGACGAACACCGCGAAGGCCGCCAGGTAGAGGATCCAGTGCGTGTTCTCCGGCCGCTTGTGCAGATCGTCGACGGCGGCCACGTCGAGCTCGCCCTTCTCCGGTGTGGTCATCACGCCTCCTTCGCCAGCGGGTCGGCCGAGACATCCTGTTTCCATGAGGGTTTGCGCAGGGCAAGGATCAGGAGCGGGACACCGATCCCGACGATCCCGAACCCGCCACCGACGATGAGGATGTAGACGAAGACGCTGCCGCCACCGAACTGAGAGGGCGGCACGAACCCGATGCAGAACGCCGCGAGGCTCGAGATGATGCCGACCCAGCAGAGCAGGAACAGCGCGGGTGCACGGTAGCCCCGCGGCTGGTCCGGCCGGTTCTTGCGCAGTCGCATCGCGGCAACGAACATCAGCAGGTACACCACGAGGTAGACCTGGGTGGTGATCACCGACAGGATCCAGTAGGCGCTGGAGACCTCCGGGATGAAGGCGTACAGCAGCGCGATGAGGGTGGTCACGACGCCCTGTGCGACCAGGATGTTCTGCTGGACCCCGTGCTTGTTCAACCGCTGCAGGATCGGTGGCAGGAACCCGTCCTGCCTGCCGATCATGAGCAGCCCCTTGGAGGGCCCGGCCAGCCAGGTCAGCATCCCGCCCAGCGATGCGGCGATCAGCATCAACGCCAGAATCGGTGTCGCCCAGCCGAATCCGAAGTGCGCGAAGAAGATGTCGAAGGCCTGCATCACGCCCGCGGTGAGCGAGAGCTTCTCGGCGGGCACCACCCAGCTGATCGCGATGGCGGGCAGGATGAAGATGGCGAGCACCAGGCCCATCGCGACGAACATCGCGCGCGGGAACTCCGTGGCCGGCTTGCGCAGGCTGGAGACGTGGACGGCGTTCATCTCCATCCCCGAGTACGACAGGAAGTTGTTGACGATGAGCACCAGGCTCGCGATCCCTGTCCACGCGGGGAGCAGCGCGCTGAACTCCATCGGCGCCGCGGATGGGTTGCCCTGCCCGAGGAACACCACGCCCATGACGATCAGCAGAACGCCCGGGATCAGGGTGCCGAGAACGAGTCCGGCGCTGGAGAGTCCGGCCACGGCCTTCATCCCTCTCGAGGAGACGAAGACCCCGGTCCAGAACAGGGTGACGATGATGATCGCGGTGTAGAGCCCGTTCGAGGCCAACGCCGGATTGATCACGTAGGCGAACGTGCTGGCCACGTAGGCCAACAGCGTCGGGTAGTAGAAGATCGTCATCGCGAACTGGCACCAGACGGCGAGGAAGCCCGCCTTGTCGGAGATGCCCTCGCCCACCCAGCGGTACACCCCGCCGGACCAGCCCGAGGCGAGCTCGGCCGCCACCAGTGAGGTCGGCAGCAGGAACACGATCGCCGGAACGATGTAGAGGAACACGCACGCGAGGCCGTATATCGCCATCGACGGCGCGGAGCGCAGGCTGGCGACCGAACTCGTGGTCATCATCGCCAGCGCGATCCAGGTGATGTACTGCTGCCTGGGTGCGACGGGGAGTCGCCTCGGCGTCGCGGCGCCGTCCGCCGGACCCTCTGTGTCAACGCTCATCGGTTCCCACCAATCGACGTCGGACCGGGTCACCGACGCGACCGCGGGCTTCCCCTTGCACTATTCCCCCGGTGCAACGGATCTGCAGCGGATCACGCGCTTCCAGGTCGCGAATTCACCCGGTTCGGATGAGGGGTGCGCGCCCGCGACGCCGGCTGAGCACCGACCTCCTCAGCGGTGTGCGTCGACCAGCTTCTCGATGCCGTCGAGCATCAGGCCGAGCGCGAAGGTGAAGTCCGCGTCCTCCCAGTCGACGTCGGGGTCGGCGTCGAAGGCGCCGTCCGCGAGCGCCCCGGTCAGGTGGGGGAACTCCGCCGGGGCGAGCAGGCGCGGCAGCAGCACCGGATAGTCCAGTGCGGCGGCGTACTCGGGCGACACCGTGGCGGAGGCAGCCGCGAAGTCCGCTGCGAAGCGCGCGCGCCCGATCACGTAGAGCGAGGTGTTGAGGACGATCTGGAAACGCAGCGGCTTCGGCAGCGGGGTGTCGGCCAGGCAGCCGAGTCCGGCCTCCAGCCACGCCATGTTGTTGGGTCCGGTCGGTGGCACTCCCCGAGGGACAGCTGCAGCCACCACGGGTGCCGCATCAGCGCCTCGTACTCGGAGGTCGCCCACTGCGCCAACGCCTCCCGCCACGGCGTACCCGGCTCGATGTGTGGCGCGGGCCCCACAACCCGGTCGCTGATCAGCTCGATCAGCTCGTCCTTGCTCTTGACGTACCGATAGAGCGACATGGTCGTGAAGCCCAGTTCCTTCGCCAGGCGGGCCATCGACAGCGATGCGGCACCCTCCGTGTCCGCGATCTCGATTGCGGTGTCGAGGATCCTCTCGATGCTCAGCCCGCGGCGCGGACCCCGACTGCCCGGTTCGGCCAGCCCCCAGGCCAGCTTGACGGCCCGTGGCAGATCCCCGGCCCCCGCGTTGTCCGCACCACTCGTATCCATTTCCGTACCGCTCCCGTCGTCACCTCTTGCGCTCATCGTAAAACTGTGTACCTTATAAACCGAAGTATATGACATACACAGTTTTGCGAAAGGGACGATCCCATGACCAGACCCGAATCCACCGGCGCGATCTCCGTCGCCGGGCTCACCAAGTCCTATGGCGACCACACCGTGCTCGACGGACTCGACCTGTTCGTGCCCGAGGGCGGGGTGTTCGCCCTGCTCGGCGCCAACGGCGCGGGCAAGACCACCACCGTCCGGATCCTGTCCACCCTGCTGCCCTTCGACTCCGGCACCGTCACCGTGGCCGGCCATGACCTGCCCCGATCGGCCCAGCAAGTGCGGCGCAGCATCAGCGTCACGGGTCAGTACGCGGCGGTCGACAAGCTGCTCACGGGCAGGGAGAACCTCGCGCTCATGGCCGAGCTCAATCACCTCGGCAGGCGGGAATCGCGGCGCCGCGCCGCCGAACTCCTGGACCGCTTTGCTCTCACGGACGTGGCGGACCGGCGGTCCGAGACCTACTCGGGCGGCATGCGACGGCGCCTCGACCTGGCGATGAGCCTGGTCGCGAACCCGAAGGTGGTGTTCCTCGACGAGCCGACGACCGGACTCGACCCGCGCAGTCGCCGCGACATGTGGATCGTCATCCGCGAGCTGGTCGCGAGCGGCGTGACCATCTTCCTCACCACCCAGTACCTCGACGAGGCCGACGAGCTCGCCGACCGGATCGCCGTCATCGACGGGGGCCGGATCGTGGCCGAGGGCACCGCCGACGAGCTCAAGCGGCTCGTCCACGGCGGCCACATGGAGCTGCAGTTCACCGATCCCGCCCAGCTGGACCGGGCCGCGGGCGCGTTGCCCGGGTCCGTCACGCGCCCCGAGACCCTCACCGTCGAGGTGCCAACCGACGGCAGCATCGCGTCCCTGCGGGCCCTGCTCGACCGCATCGACGACGACATCTCGGTCGAGAAGTTCGCCCTGCACACGCCCGACCTCGACGACGTCTTCTTCGCCCTCACCGGCTCGCCCCGCGACGCCGACGCCCCGACCACGAAAGCAGCAGCCCGATGAGCACCCAGACCTTGCCCCGTACCGCCGTCGCCGCCGACTCGCTGGCGATGCTGCGCCGCAGCCTCAAACACCTTCTGCGAAGCCCGGACTCGATGATCATGGCGGTCGCGCTGCCGATCATGCTGATGCTGCTGTTCGTGTACGTCTTCGGTGGCGCGATCGACACCGGCACCGCGTACATCAACTACGTGGTGCCCGGAATCATCCTGCTGTGCGCCGCCTTCGGCGCCTCGACGACGGCGGTCGGGGTCTCGTCCGACATGACCGAGGGCATCATCGACCGATTCCGGACGCTGCCCATCGCCCAGTCCTCGTTCCTGACCGGGCACGTGCTCGCCAGCGTGGTCCGCAACCTGCTCACCACCGCGATCGTCTTCGCGGTCGCCTTGCTGATGGGCTTCCGCCCGACCAGCGACCCGATGAAGTGGCTCGGCGTGATCGGGATGATCGCGGCCTTCGTCTTCGCCCTGTCGTACCTGTCGACGGCCCTCGGCCTGCTGGCGAAGAACCCGGAGGCGGCGGGCGGGTTCACCTTCGTCATCATGTTCCTGCCGTACGTCAGCAGCGCCTTCGTGCCTGCCGAGACGATGCCGACCTGGCTGCGGTGGTTCGCCGAGAACCAGCCGATCACCCCGATCATCGAGACGGTCCGCGGCCTGCTGATGGGCACCCCGATCGGCAACAGTGCCTGGCTCGCGGTGGCCTGGTGCGCGGCGATCGCGGCGATCGGGTTCGTCTGGGCCAACGTCCTGTACCGCAACCGCGTCACCCGGTAGCTCCTCGAGGTATCCGATACCCCGGGAAACACCCAGAACCCGGGGTTCATCGGATCCGGCTACAAAGACGGATAACCTGGACAGGTGGAGTCCATGACCAGCAGCCGAACCTCGCGCCGCGCGGACCCGGCCCTGGAGGCTGGTGCCGACCCAGCCGCGCTGGAGGAACTGCTCCCCCGCAAGCGGCCGACCCAGGAGCGCAGCAGACGAAAGTTCGACGCCCTGCTCGCCTCGTCGCGGGACCTGCTCACCGATGTCGGGTTCGAGTCGTTCACCTGCGAGGAGGTGGCGTCTCGGGCCGATGTCCCGATCGGCACGCTCTACCAGTTCTTCGCCAACAAGTACGTGATCGTGTGCGAACTGAACCGGCAGGACTTCACCTCGGTGCGCGATGAACTCGAGCAGTTCAACGGCGAGGTGCCCTCACTCGACTGGCTTCGGTTCCTGAACAACTTCGTCGATCACCTGGCGAAGCTGTGGACCTCGGACCCGTCGCGGCGCGAGGTGTGGCTGGCGATGCAGTCCACCCCGTCGACCAGGGCGACCGGAAAGATCCAGGAGCGCCAGCTCGCCGAGCAGATCTCCCGGATGCTCGCCCCGCTGACCCCGCGCACCGAACGCGACCGCCGCACGATGATGGCCGAGGTCCTCGTCCACGTCGTGTACTCGATGCTCAACTTCTCGGTCCAGGACGGGCAGAGCCACGCGGACGCCGTCGACGAGCTGAAACGGCTGATGGCCGCCTACCTGCTCGTCGCCGAGAAGGAATCGCGCTCCACCTGAGCGAATGGTCACGAACCGGCGCGGTCGGCGTTCGCCACGATCGCGTCGTGCACGTACCACGCGAACCCCGGTGCGATCTCGTCCCACTGCGCGACGGTCGCCGGGTCGGACACGTAGTGCGCGGCCACCTTTCGGTGCTGCCGATGGCTGCAGGGAAAGAACCAGCGCGCCAGGTGCGTCCGGTGATCCTCGGCGGCCCTCATCGCGACCTCGCCGTCGGCGGGCTCCCCCGCCGCCAGCGCCGCCGCGAAGGCAGCGATGTCGGCGTCGGCCTCCGCCTTGATCGCCGCCCAGTCCTCCTTCGTGTAGGCCGCCGCGTGGGCGTCGACCCCCACTGCTCCTCGACCTCCGCGAGCGCGGCGCCGAAGCGGTCGGTGTCGAAGATCTCGAGCTGCTCCGCGGCCGTCAGCGCGATGCCCGAGCCGTGCGCCCGCAGTTCGCGTTCGACGGCGTCGAGCAGGCCGTCGATGCGGGCCCGACGCTCGCGCAGCAGCCGGTGCTGCCGACGCAGGTGCGCGTCCGGGTGCACCGCTGGATCGGCCAGGATCTCCGCGATCTCGTCGAGGCCGAACTCGAGCTCGCGGTAGAAGAGGATCTGCCGCAGCCGCGCGACATCGGCATCCGTGTACCGCCGGTGGTTGGCGCTGCTGCGCGCGTGCGGCGTGAGCAGCCCGATGGCGTCGTAGTGGTGCAGGGTCCGCACCGAGACGCCGGACAGCCGCGCGAGGTCCCCGACCGTGTAGCCGTCGTCCATCACTCGATCATCGCCCATCGTCACCCGGTCCGGCGGCGGCGCGCGGCGCGCGCGTGGGCCCGGCCGAACAGGTCCCGCACCAGCGGGAGGTTCGCCCTCGTGGGACACACGATCGACACCCAGGACTGTGCGGCGTACGTCGGGTGCGGCAGCAGCCGGTCGCCGACGGTGAAGTCGATCCCGTGCGAGTGCTCGGCGTGCGCGGCCGGTGGGTAGCCGAGCAGCTCCTCGAACCCCGCCCGACCGACGCCGAAGTTCACGCGGAACGCACCGTCACGATCCAGCGCCGAGTAAGTGTCCCAGCCGGGCACGTCCCGGGTCACAATCGTCGCGAACGGGAACTTCCGGTCCGGGTCGACGTGGACGAACGAGTCACCCCAGGAGGCTTCGGGCGCCCCGCTCGCCTCGTCGGCGGTCACCACGACCACCCCCGGCAACCGCGTCGCCGCGTCGATCACGTCCTGCTCCGTCAACGCCTCGTCGTTCTCGTCTGTAGTCATGCCGCCACGCTAGGACCTCACGTTGCGTCAGGTGCAAGGCCGCCGAACAGAAACGAGGCCGGCCCGCGGATCGCTCCGCGGGCCGGCCTCGTCAATCCGTCGTCCGTTCGCCTAGTCGGCGACCGGCACCACCAGGTCGGGTTCCTCGATGACGACCATGGCGCCTGCCATGTCGCCGTCGTGGGTCAGCGACAGGTGGATGATGGCGCCGGGCAGGAACTCCGCGGCCTCGTCGTGCAGCTTGATGCTCGGCCTGCCCCACGCGTCGTTGACCACCTCGATCTGCGCGTAGGCGTTGTCACCCACTGACGGCGGACGGGCGAACCGGGACGACGCCCATGCCTTGATCACCGCCTCCTTCGCCGCCCAGCGCACCGCGTAGTGGCGGGCCGGGTCGGGGCTCTTGGACTCCGCGTAGCGGCGCTCCCCCGGCCGGAAGCTGGACAGCATGGCCGTTCCCGGACGGTTCATCTGCTCCGCGAACTCGGTGACGGTGACCAGGTCGTATCCGATTCCCAGGATGGCCATCACTGGCACCCCGGCAATCCGGATCGGTAGACATCGTCGGCACCGAGCCGGGCCTGCTCGTGCAGCAGCACGTCCGCCTCGAGCTGACGAGCCGCCTTCGCGGGCACCGCATCCCCGCCGAAGCGACGGTCCGCGGGCCGCTCGTACAGGTCCGCTCCCCCGCACATCGCCGACGCGAGTCGACGCTGCCCGGCGATCGTGCGCTCCTGAGCCTTCGCCAGGTAGTCCGCACGCGCGGCCGCCGGGATCGACTCGACGAACGCCTGCGGGTGTACCACCGCGATCAGGCCGGACACGTGACCGAAGCCGAGGCTGGTCAGCAGGCCCGCCCGGAGCGGGAGCCGCTCGCCGAAGCGAAGCGGTTCGCGCGGCCAGACCAGGTGCGAGAACTCGGTCATCTTCTCGTCCACGCAGTCCAGGCTGCGGTTCGGCGGGATGACGCCCTTGGCGAGCACCTGGCACAGGCCGATCAGCTGGAACGCCGCGGCGCCACCCTTCGCGTGCCCGGTCAGGCTCTTCTGCGAGACCACGAACAGCGGGGCCCCCGCGCTGCGACCCAGCGCCGCCCCGAGCCGCTCATGCAGCTCGGCCTCGTTCGGATCGTTTGCGGCCGTGGAGGTGTCGTGCTTGGACACCACGGAGATGTCGTCCGCGGTGACACCGAGCGCGTTGAGCGAGAGCGCCAGCTGCGAGTCCTGGCCGCCGCGTCCGGCACCGAGCGCGCCGATCCCGGGGGCCGGGATGGAGGTGTGCACGCCGTCGGCGAACGAGCCGGCCCACGCGACCACACCGAGCACCGGCAGTCCCATCTCCAGCGCCAGGTCGCCCCGCGCCAGCAGGATGGTGCCGCCGCCAGCGGATTCGACGAACCCGCCGCGCCGACGATCGTTGGCGCGCGAGAACCGACGCTCGTCGATCCCCTTCGCCAGCATGTCCTCCGACTTCGCCGTCGCGGACATGTCGCCGAAGCCGACGATGCCCTCGATGCCGAGATCGTCGAACCCGCCCGCGACCACCAGCTGCGCCTTGCCCAGCCGGATCTTGTCGACGCCCTCCTCGACGGACACCGCCGCCGTGGCGCAGGCCGCGACCGGGTGCACCATCGCGCCGTAGCCGCCGACGTAGGACTGGACGACGTGCGCCGCGATGACGTTCGGCAGGGCCTCCTGCAGGATGTCGTTCGCGCGGGACTCGCCCAGCAGGGTGTCGATGTAGAGCGAGCGCATGGACGTCATGCCGCCCATGCCTGTGCCCTGGGTGTTCGCCACCGCGGAGGGGTGCACCCAGCGCAGCAGCTCCGACGGGGTGAAGCCACCGGTGAGGAACGCGTCCACCGTGGTGACCAGGTTCCACAGGCCGACCCGGTCGACCGATCCGGCCATGTCCGCGGGGATGCCCCACTTGGTGACGTCGAATCCGGTCGGGATCTGCCCGCCCA
Organism: Rhodococcus sp. MTM3W5.2; assembly: GCF_001984015.1. Classification (NCBI taxonomy): domain Bacteria; kingdom Bacillati; phylum Actinomycetota; class Actinomycetes; order Mycobacteriales; family Nocardiaceae; genus Rhodococcus; species Rhodococcus sp. MTM3W5.2. Next base: position 3,741,319 of record NZ_CP019572.1, read on the forward strand.
CCGTGCGGGTGAGCTTCGCCTTGCGCGGCACCCGGATCTCGGTGCCGGCCCGACGGGTGACCTGCCAGTCGCCGCTGTCAGGCACGGCCGCAGCGACGGTGTGCTCGGGGTCGGACTCGACGAAGGCCCTGGCCTCCGCCTCGCTGCCGACCACGAAGGTGAGGTCCTTGTCGAGGAACACGGAGGTCAGCAGCGGGGCCGTGTTGTCCACCATGGCGCCCTCGTCCCCGTAGGTGCGGATGCCGCACCTCTCGACGACGGTGTCGTGGTAGCGCTCGGCGATCTCCGCCTCCGGCACGAGTTCACCGGTCTCGGTGTCGTACCAGCCCGCGACCGGGTCGCTCTCCCAGGTGACCAGACCGGTGTTCCATGCCAGCTCGAGAACGCCTGCCGCCGAGAGCTGCTCGTCGACCTCCATCTCGAAGCGGGTACGGGACGAGCCGTAGGGTCCGAGCTCACCGGCACCGACGATGACCACCAGGTCGGACGGATTCACGTCCAACTCGGGCCACGACGGCGCGGCCGGGGCGTCCCCGATCCGCGGCGGCGCGGGCAGCGCGTCGACGGTGTCGGCCGTGTCCTCCTCGGGCTCCTCGGCCGCCGCCTTCTCGGCGTCGGCCGCCTCGCGGGCAAGGGCCACCAGGTCGAGGTCGACCTCCGCCAGACCGCCGGTCAGGTCCAGCTGGACCGGCGCGGCGGCGGCCGCGGTGACGGTCTCCTTGGTGCAGGCGGCCAGCAGCTGCTCGGCCATCTCGTCGGTGGACCAGGTGCGCACACCCTTGGCCTCGACGGCCTCGACCATCGGGTCGTTGCCGCCCATCAGCCCGGTGCCGCGCACCCAGCCGATCAGCGCGTGCACGAGGGTGACGCGCTCGGCCCAGGTCCGCTCCGCGTTCCAGCGCATGACGACCGCGTCGAGCGCGGCCTTCGACTCGCCGTAGGCGCCGTCGCCACCGAACAGGCCCCGGTTCGGGGAGCCCGGCAGCACCACGTGCAGGTGGGTGTCGACGTCGCGGTCGTAGCCGATCCTCGACAGCCCGCCGATCAGCCGCTCGACAGACCACAGCAGGACCCGCATCTCCATCTCGGCGCGGGCGCCCGCGTCGGAGAGCTCGCCGCCGACCCGGGGCGCGGCGAACGGGAAGAGCATCGTCGGGGTGACGGCCTCCTTGACCAGCTTCTTGGCTCCGCCGGCGGTCTCCGTCTGCTCCTCACCGATCCAGGAGATCAGCGCGTCGACATCCGCGTAGGACGCCATGTTGGCGGGCACCACCCAGAGGGCTGCGCCGGCACGGGCGTTGGCGCGGTACAGCTTCCGGTAGAAGCCGAGCCGCTCGGAGTCCAGGCGCGAGGTGGTCACGAAGACCGTCGCGCCGCCGCGCAGCAGGCCACCGGCGACCGAGGCCGCGATGGACCCCTTGCTGGCGCCGGTCACGACCGCGACCTGGTCGGCCCAGACGCCGGGCTCGTCATCGGTGACGGCCGCCGCCGCGGCGATGTCGGCGTACACCTGGACGAGTTCCTCACGGCCCTCGGCCTCGGCGCGCTGACGCCACCAATCCGCATGCGCGGCCACGGCACTGCCTGCGCCGGTGAAGTCCGCCTCGGTCACGGAGACCACGGTCGCGTGGTCGCCGATCCACAGCCGGGCCAGGTCCTCGCGGGCGGTCGCCCACCGGTCGTCGATCAGGACGGCCTTGCGTGCGTCGAAGGCCGGCGCGACCAGACGCGGCCAGTCCGAGCCCAGCTCCGCGGACACCAGGTCCACCAGCGCGGAGTCGGTGTCGGCCGGGCCGGAGGCGACCTCGTCCGACAGTCCGAGCTGCTCGAGCACCAGCCGGGCCGCGGAGGCGAGCACGCCGTTGCGGCCGGTGATGTGCTCGGTGAACTCGCCGAGCGCGGCCGCGTCCACGGTGCCGCCTGCCCCGCCGCCGGTGGCGGGCAGCGACACGGCGACGCCCCGACGGGAGGCGACGGACTGGACGGCGGCGTCGATCACCGCGTCCACTGCGGCGCCGTCGGAGAGAGCGCCCTCGTGCAGGCCGCCGAGCGCCCCGCCGCGAACACTCGACCCGTCACGGGTGCCGAGCGCCACCTCGGCGGTGACGTGGCTGGCCCAGCCGGATCCGAGCTCCCACACCTTCGCGACCCGCTCCGCGATCGCGGCGGGACGACGGCCCGAGGGTCCGAACACCTTGCGCAGGTGGTCGTTCACCGAGTCGGTGAGCACCGGACCGAACGGCTTGTAGGTGCGGGCCAGCTTGTTGACGGTGACCGCGAGCGAGCCCATGTCGGCATCCGCCGCGCCGTCGATGGCGCCGAGGGACAGCTCCGCGCCGAGGTCGACGAGCAGCTGGTTGCGGCGCGAGGACACACCGTCGCAGAGCGCCTCGATGGTGTCGACGGGGCCGATCTGGTCGGGACGCAGCTTGGTCCACAGTCCGATGAGCACGGCGGTGGCGTCCGAGGCCGAGAACGCGATGTCGTCCGGACGCGGGCCGCCGGTGGCCGCCGCCGGGGCGGCGACGGGTGCGGGCGCCGCCGCGGCGGCGGGTGCCTCCGAGGCCGCTTCCGCCACCGGCGCAGCCACATTCCCCGTCGCTTCGCTCGCCTCGTCGTCCTCGACGGGCGCCGGGTCGGTGTCGGTCGAGAAGACGATGCCCGCCTCGCGCTCGATGTTGAGCACCTCGACCGGGTTGCCGAAACGACCGGGCAGCTTGAGGGTCTGCGAGGCCAGGTTCGCCACGGTGGGCACCGCGCCGAGACCGATCTCGACGAAGCGCTCGACCCCGAGGCCGCCGTCGGCCTCGTCGCCGAAGAGCAGGTCCTGCGTCTCGATCCACCGGACCGGGCTGGCGAACTGCCAGGCCAGCAGCTCGGCGAGAACCACGCGGGTCAGCGCGGACGGGTCGGCGGCGTGCGCATCGAAGTCGGCGAGCACCGTGGCCAGCTGCTCCGAGGGCACCAGATCGGCGATCTCCTGCACGAACTCACGCTCGAGCGAGAAGGGCTTCGGCACCAGGTTCGGGATGTACCGCCCGATCAGGATCGCGGGATCGATTTCCTGCGGCAGCAGCGCGAGCAGCCGTTCGCGGAAGTCGTCCACGCCGCCGCGCAGCACGGTGGAGTGGAACGGCACGTCGATGCCGGGGATCTGGATGTAGGCCCGCTTGCCGCCGAAAGCCTCACGGCGGGTGTCGATCTCGACCTCGAGCGCGTCCAGACCGGCGACGGTGCCCGCGATCGCGTACTGCGAGCCGCGCAGGTTCAGGTTCACGATCTCGAGGAACTCACCGGTCTCCGAGGCGACGCCCGCCACGAACTCCGCGAGGTCCTCGTCGGCGACGCCGATCTGCGACGGCCGGATCGCGGCCAGACGGTAGTTCGAGCGGCCCGCCTCGTCGCGGGGCACAAGGGCGTGCATCGCGGACCCGCGCTGGAACACGACCTCGAGCACTGCCTCGAGCGGCAGCACCCCGGCGACCGCCGCGAGCGCGTTGTACTCGCCGACCGAGTGACCGGCCAGCAGCGAGTCCTCCACGAAGGCGCCTGCCTCGCGCAGCTCGGCCACCTGGGCGACACCGAGCACGGCCATGGCGACCTGGGTGAACTGGGTCAGGTGCAGCACACCGTCCGGGTGCTTGTGGGTGACCCCGCGTGCCTTGAGGGCGGTCGGGTTGTCGCGGACCACGGCCAGGATCGAGAAGCCGAGCGCCTCGCGGGTGTGCTTGTCGGCGCGGTCCCAGATCTCCCGCGCGGCCTTGGACCGGGCGCGGGCGTCGAGGCCCATGCCGGGGCGCTGGATGCCCTGACCGGGGAAGGCGTACACGGTCTTCGGCGCGGCGGTGCGGCCGGAGGCGACCATCACCAGGTCGCCGTCCACCCGGCAGCCGACCTCGATGACCTCGGCGCCGCCGTCGTAGGCGACGCGGTCGACGCGGACGTCGATCTCGGCGCCGGGGCGGACCATGCCGAGGAAGCGGGCGGTCCACGCGGTCAGCCTGCGCGGCGGCACGACCGCCGACGGGTCGATGGCGGTGACGACCTGCTGGGCGGCGGCCGAGAGCCACATGCCGTGCACGATCGGGCTGCCGAGCCCGGCGAGTAGCGCGGCCGCGTCGGAGGTGTGGATCGGGTTGTGGTCGCCCGAGACGCCCGCGAAGGCGCCCATGTGCCGCGGCGCGACGATCGTGGCCTGGCGGCGACGGCGACGCGGGGTGTCGGTGACCGCGTCGGTCAGCGAACCTCCTGCGCGGGCCGGGTCGGCCAGCTCACCGGCACCGGTGCGACCGCGGATCGCGAAGCGCTCCACCAGCTTTGCGAAGGTCGGCGCGGCGGTGCCGTGCTCGCGCATGGCCCCCACCTCGACGTGCACCTCGACGACGCGACCCATGTCGGTGTCGACGACGGCGACGGACTCGGCCTTCACGGTGAGCACGCTGGTCTCGGTCGGGATCGCCCCGACGAGGTCAACGGCGTGGTCGAGGTGGACCAGGTCGAGCATGCCCTCGATGACGTGCGCGCCCTCGGCCGTGGTGGCGGCGCCGAGCACCGCGAACACGGCGGGCCAGCAGGCACCGACGACGACGTCCGGCACCGCGCTGGCGCCGATGGCGAGCGACTCGGGCAGCCCGGCACCGGTGACGCCCGCGTGGTCGGCGACCCGGTCGGGCACCCAGGCGAGGTTGACGCGCGCCACACCGTTCTTGACGGCGGGCAGGTCCTGGCCTGCCGCGACCCCGAGCAGCGCCGACATGGCGGCCTCGGCGTCCGCCGCGGTCACCACCGGGGCGCCGCCGTCGCGGGTCGAGGCGGGCACGGTGATCCGGATCCGCACGGCGCGGTCGGCGAGCAGCGGAACGGTCAGCTCGGCATGCTCGGCGTCCACCACGTTCAGGGTGGCACCGGTCCTGGCGTGCGTGGCGCTGTCGCCGTCGACCGTCCAGTCGGCCAGGTCACCGAGACGGTGCACGGGGTTGCGGGTCAGGCGCGAGGCCCACAGCACGTCGGGCGCGGACAGCACGACGCCGAGCAGGCCTCGGGCCGTTGCCGCGTGCCTGCGGCTCGCGACGGCGGTCGGCGCGGCACCTGCGGCCAGCAGCTCGTCGGTGGTGGCGCGCTCGAAGCGGTCGAGCAGGTCGCCGACCGGCTCGTCCACCTCGGTGATGCCCGCGACGGCGACGGTGCCCGGGATGATGCACACCTGGTCGGCGGTGTAGCGCGGATCGTGCGCCTGCCACAGGGAATCCGAACGCCACCAGCGGCGGACGTCCTTGTCGATGACCGGCACGAAGTTGACCGGCTTGCCCGGGGTCTTGCACAGGGCGGTGAAGAACGGCACGTCGGCCGGGTGCAGCACGACGGAGCCCGCGTCCGGGTAGGCGGCCTTGAGGGCGCACAGCGCGGCCTCGGGGCGCTCGAGGACCAGCTCGTCGTTGAACAGGGTCCGGATCGGGCCGCGGTCGTTGCGGTGCAGCCGGGCCTCGGCGCGGCGCAGCATCTCGGCGAAGCGGTCGCGCCAGGTGCCGTCGAGCCAGACCGACTCGGTCGCGTCGGCGTACGCCTCCGCCCAGTCGGTGCCGCAGTCGAACGTCTTGGCCGAGTCGATCCCGACGGCCAGCTCCAGGTAGCGGCGCAGCCAGCGCTCGTAGGTCATGGTGGCGACGTCGCCGAAGTACGGCTTGGCCGTGATGTCGAGCGCGGCGATGATCTCGTCGCGGCGCTCTGCGACGGCGTCGGCGTCACCGGCGACCTCGTCGAGCAGGCGGCCGGTGCGCGAGGCGGCGTTGTCGATCTCGTGGATATCGGCGCCGAGCTGGCTGCGGCCGGAGGCCATGCCGCCGGTCGCGGTGCCCGCCCCGACCCAGTCGGCGGTGCCGGGGGTGTCCACCAGCAGCTGCTTCACGTCAGGCGCGGTGGTGGCCTCGAGCGTCGCCATGGCGGCGGTGCCCACGAGGATGCCGTCGACCGGCATCGCCGGGTAGCCGGCCTCGGTGGACCAGCGTCCGGTCAGGTAGTCGGCTGCCCGCTCGGGGGTGCCGATGCCGCCGCCGACGCAGATCACCAGGTTCGGCCGGGCACGCAGCTCGGCGTAGGTGGTGACGAGCAGGTCGTCGAGGTCCTCCCAGGAGTGGTGCCCGCCTGCCTTGCCGCCCTCGATGTGCACGATCACCGGGAAGTCGGGGACCTCGTTGGCGATCCGGATGACCGAGCGGATCTGGGCGACCGTGCCGGGCTTGAACGCGACGTGGCCGATGCCGACCTCGGACAGCTCCTCGATCAGCGCGACGGCCTCGTCCAGCTCGGGGATGCCCGCCGTGACGATGACGCCGTCGATCGGGGCGCCCGCTGAGCGCGCCCGCTGCACCAGCCGCTTGCCGCCGAGCTGGAGCTTCCACAGGTACGGGTCCAGGAACAGCGAGTTGAACTGGACCGCGCGGCCCGGCTCGAGCAGGGTCTGCAGCTCGGCGACCCGGTCGGTGAAGATCTTCTCGGTGACCTGGCCACCGCCTGCCAGCTCGGCCCAGTGGCCGGCGTTGGCCGCCGCGGCGACGATCTTCGCGTCGACGGTGGTCGGGGTCATGCCTGCGAGCAGGATCGGCGAGCGCCCGGTCAGCCGGGTGAACGCGGTCTCGACGCCGACCTTGCCGTCGGGCAGCGAGACCAGGGTCGGCTTGAACTCGCTCCAGGCCTTCGCCACCTCGGGCGCCGCGCCCGGGGTGATGAGGTGGCGCTGGCCCACGCGCGTGGACGCCGCGACGATGCCGACGCCGTGCCCGCGCAGCGAACCGGCCGTCATGCGGGTGAGCAGGTCGCCGGGGCCGAGGTCAAGGACCCAGGCCGCGCCCGCGTCGACCACGGAGTCGACGGCCGCGACCCAGTCGACGGGGTCGACGAGGCAGAGGCTGGCCAGCTTGCTGGCGAGCTCGGGGTCGAGTCCGCAGCGGACGGCCCATGCGCCGACCGTGTCGACGGCATCCGCGAGCGCCGGGTGGTGGAAGCCGATCTCCACCGCGAGCGGCTCGAAGACCGGTGAGAACACGGCGCCGCCGCGCTTCTTGGCGTCGCGCTCGCGCGCCTCGTCCTCGGCGATCTGCTCGGCCCGCTGCTGGACGCGGGCCAGCTGCGCCGGGGTGCCGGAGACCACGACGCGACGGCGGCCGTTGCGGATGGCCATCACGGCGGCGCGCTCGGCGTCGACGCCCGCGGCGACCTCGTCCACGATGGCCTGGATGCGATCCGGGTCCACATCGGAGATGGCGAGCATGGGGGCGCGCTCGGCGCCGCCGATGACGCCGCGACGGCGGCCGACCAGGACCGCGGCCGCGCCGATCAGCTGCGCGATGGCCAGGAGGGAGCCGTCGGTGGCGCCGCCGTCGGCGACGGCCTGCACGCCGAGCATCCCCTGCGAGTGGCCGATCACGGCGACCGGCGCGTGCTGGGCGGGGTCGAGGCCCTGCAGGCGCAGCGACCGCAGGGACGCGAGCTGCGCGAGGAAGACGCCGGGCAGCGAGACCGAGGCGGAGGTGAGCGCCGCGGCGGACGGACCGGCCGGGGTCACGTCCTCGTCCACGACGTCCTGCTCGAGGATCCAGCCGATGGGGTCGAAGCCCGCGGGCCGGACCACGAGCAGGTCCTGCGCGACGGGCGCGAGGAGGGCGGCCGCCTCGTTGACGAGGTCGGTCATGTCGGGCTCGAGGCCGTTGTCGCGGATCAGCTCCTCGAGGGGGGCCAGCCATGCCGCGCCCTGGCCGCCGAACGCGAGGGCGTACGGCTCACCGGCCACGAGCCGATCGCGCAGCGCGGACTTCGGAGACCCGGCGCGCGCAGAGATTCGCGACCCTCCGGTGCCGCTTCCCTTACCCACGGGCGTGCTCTCGTCGATCGTCACGATTGACTGTCCTCTCCTGGTCGATGCCCACCGAGATCTCGGGCCACACGCGGCCATCGGCAGGCCACGGACGGATCTTCGGGGACGCGATCAGGCTCGCACAGAATGGTGAGGATTTCCTCACGTTTGCGACCTGGACAAGCGTTCTACCAGGTAGTAGGCGTGACGCAGGTCACAATTAGGCTTCACAAGTGACTCGCGGGTAAGGAGAGAACGCGCTGGCCGGACCGAAAACGGCCCGGCGCAAAACCTGAGGAACCCCTCATATTGATCGTTACCAACTCGTTATCAGCGGCTCCGCCGCCCGTGCGCGAGTTGCACCCCGATGGGGGTGAAAAGCGCGCACGGTTCCGACTACCCCGACAGCCCGCCGAGTCGCCGCGCGAGGGCCTGCGTATGGCAGATTCAGATCTTCACAATGACGCCAGCGGACGCGGCTTTCGTCGACCCCCGACCGGCGCCCTGCCGGCATGCGGTGATTGCGCCGAGCGGCCGGCCCTCCCCGATCCGTCGGTTTCACGCCCAGGGCAAGTAAAGATCGATACTGTCTGGTCTGTTTCAGCCACGATCACGTCGGAGGACCCTTACATGCGCTTGACCTCTCGCGCTGCACTCATTGCGGCGGTTTCGATCCCGCTGGCCGTTGTGGCCCCCACGCAGGCGTCGGCGGCCTCGGCAGGCGACGTCACCTTCGCCTACACGGTGAACGGATCGACGGTGACCAACACGATCACCAACAACTCGGGCGCCACGCAGGCGTGCACGACTGCGGTGACGCCTGCGCCGGGCTGGGTGTTGCCGCCGGCCGCCGACGTCTTCGTCGACCAACCGTTCCTGTACACCACTGACGCGGTCGATCCCGGCACGGTGACACACACCGTGACGGACATCCCCGACGGCACCTATGTCGTATGGGCCGCCTGCGGCCTCGGCACCGGCCCCACCACCTTCTGGATATCGGACTACCCAGGCCTTACGGACTACATGACGCGCTTCCCTGACCGCACCGTATTCCCCGTGCAACAGAAGGCGACAGTCGTCACCCTCCCCCGCCTCGAGGGCTCCGGCAGCCTCGCGGACATCGGTGCGATCTTCGGGAGCTGACACGCAGCCGGCGCGCTATCCACACCGAAGGCCCGAACCGATCCCGGTGCGGGCCTTCGGTTTACGTCACACCCGAATCACGGCCTCCGCCTCACCCGACGCCGGTTCCCCCGGTGCCTCGACGAAGTCGCGGGACCGGATGAGCAGCAGCGTCGCGACCGCCGCCAGCGCCGCGGTCGCCGAACCGATCAGCAGGATGCCATCGAGCGCCTCCGCGTATCCGGTGCCGGCGGCCTGCGCCGCGAGCCCACGGAGTTCGGGCGGCAGCGAACCGATCGCCGACGCGGTGCTGCCGCTGCTGACCGCGTCCGCGAACTCCCCCGCCCGGCCCGCGAGCGGACCCTCCGACAGGGCCGCTCGTACCGAGTCGTCCATCCGCGAGGCCAGCAGGCTGCCGAGGGCGGCGACGCCGGTCGCGATGCCGACCTGTCGGAACGTCGAGTTGATGCCCGAGGCCATGCCCGCGCGGTCCTGCTCGACCACCCCGACCGCGGTCGAGGCGAGCGGCGGGTTGATGAGCCCGGCGCCCGCTCCCGCAACGAGGAAGCCGGGAACGAACTGGGTCCAGCTGCCGGCCGGGTCGACGTCGCGCATCAGCCACAGTCCGGCCGCGACCAATACGAACCCGGGGCCAATCAGCCAGCGCACCGGGACCACGTCGCTGAGCCGGCCTGCCACCCCCGCGGTCACGAAGATCGCCAGGGTCAGCGGCAGGAACCGCAGCCCAGTCTCGACGGCCGAGTAGCCCTGGATGCCCTGCAGGAAGATCACCAGATAGGTCAGCAGCGAGAACAGCGAGGCGGAGATGGCCCACGCGGCGATCAACCCGCCACCGAAGGTCGGCACCCGCAGCAGGCTGAGGTCCAACATCGGTGCGGCCGAAGTCTTTTCGATGACGACGAAGGCCACGAGAAGGACCACGGAGGCCACCAGCGAACCGGCCACCGTGACCGACCCCCAGCCGTCGACGTGGCTGCGGATCAGCCCGAACACCAGCGCGCCCAGCGCGGTACTGAACGTCACGCAGCCCGCCCAGTCCACCCGGTGCGCGGTCGGCGCCCGCGACTCGTCCACCCGCAGCAGCGTCACCGCCAGCGCGGCGATCCCGATCGGGAGGTTGACGAAGAAGATCCACCGCCAGGACAGCCCGCTCGTGAGCGCCCCGCCGAGCACCGGACCCACCGCGACCGCCACACCGGTGACAGCGCCGAACACGCCGAAGGCGACGCCCCGCTCGCGCGGTGCGAACGCGGCCGCCAGCAACGCGAGGGACGTCGCGAACATGATCGCGCCCCCCACGCCCTGAATGGCGCGCGAGACGGACAGCAGCACCAGCGAGCCGGCCACCCCGCAGAGCAGCGATCCCACGGTGAACACGACGAGGCCGACCGCGAAGACCAGCCGCCTGCCGTACTTGTCCGCGATCGTTCCCGCGGTGAGCAGGAAGGCCGCGAGGGTGAGCGCGTAGGCGTCGATCACCCACTGCAGATCGGTGAGCGAGGCGCCGAACTCGCGCTGGATGTCGGGCAGCGCGACATTCACGATCGTCACGTCGAGCAAGAGCATGAACACCCCTGTGCATACGGCAATCAGGGTCCACCATTTCCGAGCCATGACCCACCCCTTTCCTGAGTGTGTACTCAAAAATAACATCATTTCTGAGCATTGGCTCAAGAATCTTTTCGCGCCCGGTAGGCTCGGCTCACCATGACCACCGCACCCGCCCCGCGCCGCGGCAGGCCACCCTCCGGCGGCCGCGAGGAGATCCTGTCCGCCACCCTCGCTGTGCTGCGCGAACGCGGCGTCGCGAAGCTGACCACCCGTGAGGTCGCGAGGCGGGCCGGGGTGTCCGAGGGCAGCATCTACTACCACTTCACGGACCGTTTCGGCCTGCTGCTGGCGGTGTTCGAGCGGGGGCTGCGCCCGCTGGCCGACCTCAATCAGCGCGGGTTCGCCGGGCCCGACCTGCGCGCCACGCTTGCCGCGTTCATGGCGGCGGTCGAGGCGTTCCTGGACCCGGCGATGGATGTGCTCACCGCGGCACAGTCCGATGCCGAGCTGCGCGAGGCGCTCGGAACGCACATGCGGGACAACGACCTCGGCCCGCATCGCGGGATCACGATGATGGGCGCCTACCTCGAGCAGCAGCAGCGCCTCGGCGTCGTGCGCGCCGACGTCGATCCGGAGACGGTCGCCTACACGCTCGTCAGCGGCTGTTTCATGCGCGCCTCACAGGAGCGGATGGTCGGCCACACGCTCGGGGTCGCCTCACGCGAGCAACAGCTGGACATGCTCATGACGCTGCTCGCGCCCACCGAGGACGCCGTGAAGTAGTCTGTTTCGGCACGCGCGAGTGGCGGAATTGGCAGACGCGCCAGGTTTAGGTCCTGGTGTCTCAGGACGTGGGGGTTCAAGTCCCCCTCGCGCACCATGGCAGTTTGACGAACGGCAACGAACGAGGTCACGACCCACAAGGGGTCGTGACCTCGTTCTCATGATCCGTCGCCGAGAGCGGTTTCAGTCAGTGTTCACCGGTGTACAAGTGGCAAGCGACCGACCAGGCGACACAATCGGCGGGCACCGTTCCCGGTTCGCGACCGCATACAGTGTGCGCGGCAAGGATGGGTTCGAACGCAGCCCGCAACGGACCGATGTCGTCATCGTCGAGCGCCCACCACAACTGCGTTCCGTCCGTCTCGCCGACATGCGCAGGTGAGACCGCACTCGTCCACTCGGCCGCGAGATCGCCCAGCATGCTGCGGTCGTCGCTTCCCGCGCCGGCCCCCTCGTCGAGCACATCGAGCCCGGCCGCACACAACGCAGACACCACCTCGTGCACGGCACCACTCAGGCCGAACAGACTCACTACCATCACCGCGACCACGCGACACGCTCCCACCCAGACTGCGTGCCAGGCGATCTGCACTCAGCCGGCAGCATTGGTCTCGAGATCGTCGATGCGGCTCTTCAGTCGCTCGATCGTCATGCGCACACTCCAGATGAGTTCGACGAGACTTTCTTGCATGACGGGAATGTCCATGATGTCGGACAACTGGCGCCACAACGCCATCGTGGATTTTCGATGGGAATCGTATGCGGCCTGGAGCGCCACCAACTGGACCTCTGCGGGGACTTTCTCTCTCACGTCCGGCCCGTACGGCGGCGGTTCCTGTCCGTGCCAGGGCGACCACTTCGATCGGGCCTGCTCCTCGGTCATCTTCGCCAGGGTTTCCAGCACCGTGCGGCACGCCGCGGGTGAGGACAGGATCGCGTCAAGGCATCGGTGGTAGTCCGGCGGCACCATCTGCTTGTGTTCCGACATCGGCTATCGCTCCCGTGTACTCCGTCCGGAGACGAAGAGAGCGACTGTACACATCCAGACGCGCGAAACGACCACTAGCACCGGACATCACTGGACGCGCTGTCGGCGCACCATCTCGTTGATCCAGGCGGGAGCGAACGGCGACGTGCAGTTCGGCGGCGTCGGGTAGTCCTTGAGCACCTCCAGGCGCTCACCGATGTCGATCGCCCGGGCACGGAACTCGGCGTGCTCGATCCCGATCTGGGCCAGGCAGTGGTTCATCGCCCACTGCAGGCGATCCGGGGCGTCTGCCATCTCCGCCTCGATGATGTCGAGCAGGCCCGCGAAGTCGAGACCCTCGGGCTTCTTCGCCACGCGTTCGGTCGTCAGTGCCCAGCCGGCACTCGCGACGACGGGATCCGGATCGGCGAACCAGGCCAGGCGCAGCTCCTCGGAGTGCGGGTTCTTCTTCACCACATAGTTCACGAGCCAGTCGTGCACCTTGGGGGCGCGCGCGTCGCGCAACATCGCGTCCAACTCGTCGCGGCCGAATGCCTTCGGGCGGCAGATCAGGATCGCCAGCAGTCTCGCCGCGGTGTCCCCTGTCGCCCAGAGCTGGCGCGAGAGTTCCTCCTGCGTCTTCAGCCGCTTCGCGATCGCGCGCAGTTTGCCGAGGTTCACCCCGTGATCGTCACCGTGCTTCTCGTTCACCGCGCGCGCCTTCGGGTCCTCGAGCGCGGCGAGTTCGGCCATCACCTCGGCCAGGGTCACGTCGACTTCTCCGTGATGATCTGGATGAGGTTGCCGCACGTGTCGTCGAAGACGGCCACGACCGCGGTCCCGATGTCGGTCGGCGGTTGCGTGAACACCACGCCCCGTCCTGTCAGCCGGGCATGTTCGGCCTCGACATCGTCGACGGCGAACTGCGCGAGCGGAATACCGTCCTCGGCGAGCGCATCCCGATACGGCTTCACCGCAGGATGGCGCGCCGGCTCCAGCAGGAGTTGCGGGCCGTCGGGTGATTCGGGCGAGACGACCGTGAGCCACGAGTCGTCGCCGAGGGGAATGTCGTGGTGCTTCGTGAAGCCGAGCACATCGGTATAGAAGGCGAGGGCTGCTCGCTGGTCGTCGACGAACAGACTCGTCAGATTGATTCTCATTGATCGTCACTCTCTCGGACAGGCCATCGTCTGCTGATCTCGGCGAGTGGCTCGGAATTGAAGTAATGAAATTTGGATCGTCCACGTCGCTCCGACACGACCAGGCCCGCCGACTCGAGCACGCCGAGGTGCTGAGAAATCGCCTGACGCGTGAGCCCGAGACCATGCCGCACCGTGAGCAGGGAACAGATCTCGAACAGCGTCTGGCCGTCGCTCGCCGCCAGTTCGTCGAGGATGACACGCCTCGTCTCGTCGTCCAGAGCACGGTAGACGTTGACCACGACCCCACCATAGGCAAGTCAGTGCTTGCATATCAAGGCGTACCGGAGACCTCGAGGCCTCGCCGGTCCTGGGCATTCGAAACTCCGCCCTTAAGTCACATTTATATAACGTCACCTACCGCACACTCGGCCCATTCGCCATACTCCGTTGCGGTGTCGAGCGCGGCACCGCCGAATCGAAGCGGGAGATGCCGAATGACAGCCGTTGGTGCCGAAGGGCTCGAAGTCAGTCAATCGGATCTGGGTGGGTCACCGCGGGCGTTTCCCGCCCGACTGGCGATGGCGAACCTGGGACTCTTCCTCTCCGTGCTGACGCCGGTGGTGGTCACGCTCCAACTGCGCGTCGAGCACCTCGATCCCGCTCAGAAGGAGAACACCCTCGGACTGGTACTCGGCGTCGGCGCATTCCTCGCGCTGATCGGGAACCCGCTCGCCGGTCGCCTCTCCGATCGGACGTCCTCACGTTTCGGTCGGCGCAGGCCGTGGCTGATCGGCGGCGCCGTGGTGGGCACGGCAGGCCTGACGATCGTGGCGTTCGCGCCGTCGATTCCGGTGCTGCTGGTCGGATGGTGCCTGGCACAGCTGGCCTTCAACGGGGTCATGGCCGCACTGACGGCGACCATCCCCGATCACGTTCCCCCCGCCCAACGAGGATTGGCCTCGGGCGCAATGGGATTCAGTCAGATGCTGGCGCTCATCGTCGGCGTCGGGCTGGTCACCGTTGTGCCGGGGACCGCGAAGATCCTGGTGCCCGCCGTGGTCGGCCTGATCCTGATCACCGCCTTCGCGGTCACCCTCCCCGATCCGCAGGCGCCCGCCCCCCGCGATCGGTTCTCCCTGCGGATGTTCGCGGGCAGCTTCTGGGTCAATCCGCGGCTCCACCCGGACTTCGGATACGCCTGGCTCACCCGGTTCCTGGTCATGCTCGGCGTCTCGATGCCGATGACGTTCCTGTTGTTCTTCCTGCAGGATCGGCTCGACCTCTCCACGGACGAGGCAGCCACCGCACTCGCGACCCTGGTCGGCGTCAGCTACACCTGCACGGCGATCGCCGCTGCCCTCGGCGGCTACATCTCGGACCGGGCGGCACGCCGCAAGGCCTTCGTGATCGGGTCGGCACTCATGCTGTCGGCCGGACTCGCGGTCCTGGCCATCGCGGACAGCTTCGCGATGGTGATGGTCGCCGAGCTCCTTCTCGGGATAGGCACCGGGTTGTTCTTCGCGGTGGACATGGCGCTGGTCACCGAGGTGCTCCCCGACCCGAAGACCGCGGCGAAGGACCTCGGCGTCATCAACATCGCGAACACGCTGCCGCAGTCGCTGGCGCCTGCCATCGCGCCGCTGATCCTGGCCGTGGGGCCCGACAAGAACTATCCGCTGCTCTTCACCTTCGCCGCGATCAGCGCGTTGATCGGGGCCCTGCTGGTCACCCGGATCAAGGGAGTCGCCTGATCATCGCCGACAGCGGGGCCCCGTGAGGGTGATCCACGCCTCGCAGGCTCCGTACCGGCGGCTCCGCCGGCTCGGGTACCGTCGTTGTGTGGCCAGTTCACCCTCCCGTCGCAGACCAGCGCTGATTCTGTTCGTCGTCATCGCTGCGGCCGGGTGTCTCGCTCTCGGCTGGTGGCAGTGGACCCGTTTCGAGGCCGTCGGCGGTACCGGGCAGAACCTGGGTTATGCATTCCAGTGGCCGCTGTTCGCGGCGTTCGTGGTGTACGCCTATCGGCGGTTCGTGCAGCTCGAGGACCGTGACCCGTCCGAGGACGCGGCCTCGGCCTCCGAGGTCCGCGAGATCCCCGCCGACGTGCTGCCCACGCGCACCCGGTCGGGCGACCAGAAGCTGGATGCGGACAACCCGGACGACGAAGCCCACCAGGCGTACAACAACTACCTCGCGCAGCTCAGAGCCGGCGAGGCCGATAGGAGCAGCACGTGAGCACGGCCCCCGACGAGACCGTCACCGCGACGCCCGTTCGCGACACCAAGAAGATCGCCTCGGCGCTGCTGCGCTACCGCGTCCTCGCCTACGCCACCGGCATCTGGCTGCTCGTGCTCACCGCGGAGATGGTCGCGAAGTACGTGTTCAAGGTGGACAACCTGCCGAGCTGGATCGCGATCGTGCACGGCTGGGTCTACTTCGTCTACCTGATCCTGACCATGGATCTCGCGGTGAAGGTGCGCTGGCCCGTCGGCCGGACCATCGGCACCCTGCTCGCGGGCACCGTCCCGTTCCTGTCGTTCTTCGTCGAGCACTGGCGCACCCAGCAGGTCAAGCGCGACTTCGGCGTCTGATCGCCCGGCGGCGAACCGCTAGGACCCGCCACCGCCCATGATCACGGGCTGACCCGTCAGGTAGGCGATCAGATACGTGATCCAGCCCTGCGGCGTCACGGGAATCATCATCGGCGACATCTGCACGTCCTCACAGCGATGGTCGGGGCGCAGGCCGCCCCGCTGGCCCGTCGAGTGTGCACCTTCCGACGCATCGCCCGAAAGGGGACGCGCGGAACTGCACAGTCGACGGGCGGCCGGAACCTAGCTGCCGGCCAGCGCGGCGATCGCGGGCACCAGTTGCGCCAGCGCCCGGCCGCGGTGCGAGGCCGCGTCCTTCTCTTCGGGGGTCAGCTGCGCCGCCGAGCGCGACTCCCCTCCGGCACGAACACCGGGTCGTACCCGAATCCGCCGTCGCCGCGGGGCTCCCTGGCGATGGCGCCGGGCCACGTTCCGCGCACCACCGACTCCTCGCCGCCGGGCACCACGAGGGCGCAGGCGGAGACGAAGGCCGCGCCCCTGCGCTCGTCCGGCACGTCGGACAGCTGCGCGAGCACCAGCGCGGTGTTCGCCGCGTCGTCACCGTGCCCACCCGACCACCGCGCCGACAGCACCCCCGGCATCGCGTTCAGCGCGTCCACCTCGAGCCCCGAATCGTCAGCGATGCACGGCAGCCCGGTGGCCGCGGCGCCGTCGCGGGCCTTGGCCAGCGCGTTGCCCTCGAAGCTCGTCTCGGTCTCCGGCGCCTCCGGGAACGGCGGCACCTCGTCGAGGCCGACGAGGTCGATGCCGCTTACCCCGGCCGCCTCGAGCACGCGCCGAAGCTCCTTGAGCTTCTTCGCGTTTCGGCTCGCGACGAGAAGTCGAACGGCCTCAGGCACCGAACTTCTTCTTCGCCGCCTCGGGCTCCTTCGGCTCGGGCAGCTCACCCGGGTACGGCAGCGCGAGCGCCTGCTTCTGCACCTCGAACAGCTGCTCGCAGCCGGCCAGTGCCGAGTCGAGGAGCTTGTCCAGCGTGGTGCGCGGGAAGGTCGCGCCCTCTCCGGTGCCCTGCACCTCGACGAGCGTGCCGGTGTCCGTCGCGACGACGTTCATGTCGACCTCGGCGCGCGAATCCTCCTCGTAGGGCAGGTCGAGCCGAACCCGGCCGTCGACGACGCCGACGCTGACCGCGGCGATCGCGCAGGACAGCGGCTGCGGGTCGGCCAGCCGGCCTGCCGCGCGCAGGTAGGTGACGGCGTCCGCCAGCGCGACATAGGCGCCGGTGATCGCGGCGGTCCTGGTGCCGCCGTCGGCCTGCAGCACGTCGCAGTCGATGGCGATGGTGTTCTCGCCGATCGCGGCGAGGTCGATGCAGGCGCGCAGCGAGCGGCCGACCAGCCTGCTGATCTCCTGGGTGCGCCCGCCGACCTTGCCCTTGACCGACTCGCGGCCGCTGCGGGTGTGGGTCGCGGCTGGCAGCATCGCGTACTCGGCGGTCAGCCAGCCGAGGCCGGAGCCCTTGCGCCAGCGCGGCACGCCCTCCTCGACGCTCGCGGTGCACATCACGCGGGTGCCACCGAATTCGACGAGAACCGATCCGGCCGGATGGCTCGTGAAGCCCCGGGTGATCCGTACCTCGCGGAGTTCGTCGTCCGCCCTGCCATCCAGTCGTCTGCTCACGGGCGCAAGCCTAGACGTCCCGCGACTCAGATCTCGAAGACGTCCCCGGGCGAGACGGCGTGAACGGGTCCGGAGAACTCGGCCTTGGCCTCGGCGATGACGTCCTCGCGGGAGGTCCACGGCGGGATGTGCGTGAGCAGCAGCTCGCCGACCCCGGCCCTGGCCGCGACCTGTCCGGCCTCGGTGCCGGAGAGGTGGATGCCCTTCGGACGGTCGGGGTGGTGGGTCCAGGAGGCCTCGGCCAGCAGCACATTCGCGCCGCGGGACAGCTCGACCACCTCGTCGCACATCCCGGTGTCGCCGGTGTAGACGAGGGTCCGGCCCGCGGGATCGCTGATCCGCAACCCGTACGCCTCCGGCGGATGGAACACCCGGCGCGAGGTGACGGTGAGCGCGCCGTGGCTCATGGAGCCGCCGTCGGTGAAGGCGCGCAGGTCGATCGTGTCGGAGATGTCGTCGTACTCGCCTCCGCACTCCGAGGACGCGGCGCCGATCCGGCAGGCGGTGTCCGTCGGTCCGCAGACGACGGCCCGGCCGGCAGGGGGATTGGGGTGGTACCGACGCCACACCAGCAGCCCCGGCAGGTCGAGGCAGTGATCCGCATGCAGGTGGGTCAGGAAGATCGACACCTGACCGGGGTCGGCGTAACGCTGCAGCGCTCCGAGCACGCCGGGGCCGAAGTCGAGGACCGCCGGCGGGGTGTCCGGAGCGGTCAAGAGGTAGCCCGAGGCGGGCGAGTCGGGACCCCCGACGCTGCCCGAACAACCCAGGACGGTGATGCGCATGTTTCCCATGCTGCCACGACCACCTGATCCGGAAAAAGCTTCGGGTGGAATCGAGACCAAACGCGGCCCCGTAGTCCGCTGCGCCGGGCGTCACACCTGCGCGTTCGCTACCGGTTCAACGCCTTCGCCTCGCGCGCCTTGCGGACGTCGGAGGCCAGCACCCAGGCGGCGACGACGCCGCCGATCGCGCCGAACAGGTGCCCTTCCCATGAGATCCCGGGCTGGCCGGGCAGCACGCCCCACAGCGCCCCGCCGTAGATCACCAGCACGACCAGCCCGAGGGCCATCTGCCCGAAATGCCTGGCGAAGATGCCGCGGGTGATCAGGTAGGTCAGCCAGCCGAACACCAGCACCGAGGCGCCGAGATGGTTGTTCACGGAGCCGAAAAGCCACACGCCGACACCGCCGATCACCCAGATGATGCCGGTGGCCGCGAGCCCGCGTCCGATGCCCGACAGCATGACCAGGAACCCGAGCACCAGCAGCGGGATGGTGTTCGCGACCAGGTGTGCCCACCCGCCGTGCAGTACCGGCGCGAAGACGATCCCCCACAGGCCGTCGACGGTCCGCGGCTGGATGCCACCGTTGTCGAGGCTGCCCTTGACGAGCATGTCGATGAACTCGAGGACGTACAGCCCGACCACGAAGCCGCCGATGACCGCGGCCGCCTGCTGCCACATCGGGCGCTCGGCCGCCTGCCTCGTCGCGGGCGGGTTCGACGGCACCGACAGAGCGGGGTTGGTGTACTTGAACGGGTCACCCGGGGTGCTCATCCGAACCTCTTTCCGTCACGCCCACAGCTGCCCCTCCAGGGCCGCCTCCGCATCCTCGAGGGTACCGGCGTACGCACCGGTGGACAGATACTTCCAGCCGCCGTCGGCCACGATGAAGGCGATGTCGGCGCGGGTGCCTGCCTTGACCGCCTTTGCCGCGACCCCGAGCGCCGCGTGCAGGACTGCCCCGGTCGAGACGCCCGCGAAGATGCCCTCCCGCTCGATCAGTTCCCTCGTCCGCCGCACCGCGTCGAACGGGCCGACCGAGAACCTCGAGGTGAGCACCGACTCGTCGTACAGCTCGGGGATGAAGCCCTCGTCGATGTTGCGCAGGCCGTAGACCAGTTCGCCGTAGCGCGGCTCGGCGGCCACGATCTCGATCCCCTGGACGTGTTCGCGCAGAAAGCGTCCCGTGCCCATCAGGGTGCCGGTGGTGCCGAGGCCCGCCACGAAATGAGTGATCTCCGGCAGGTCGCGCAGCAGCTCCGGTCCGGTGCCCTCGTAGTGCGCGGCCGGGTTCGCCGGGTTTCCGTACTGGTAGAGCATCACCCACTCGGGGTGCTCCGCGGCGATCGCCTTCGCCCGCGCCACTGCCTCGTTGGAGCCGCCGCGTGCGGGCGAGTCGATGATCTCGGCCCCGAACATGGTCAGCAGCTGCCTGCGCTCGATCGAGGTGTTCTCCGGCATCACGCAGATCAGCCGGTACCCCTTGAGCTTGGCGGCCATCGCCAGCGAGATCCCGGTGTTGCCGCTGGTCGGCTCCAGGATGGTGGCGCCGGGCGTGAGCAGTCCGTCCCGCTCGGCCTGCTCGATCATCCGCAGCGCGGGTCGATCCTTCACCGAGCCGGTGGGATTGCGATCCTCCAGCTTGGCCCACAGCCGCACCGGCGCCTCGCCGGTCCAGCGTGGGGACAGGTGCGGCAGCCCGACCAGCGGTGTGTCGCCCAGGGTCTCGATCAGCGAGTCGTACCGGGCCACCGCGGATCAGCCTCCGGCGACGGCGGGCAGGATGGTGACCGAGTCCCCGTCGGCCACCTCGGTGTCGAGTCCACCGGAGAAGCGCACGTCCTCGTCGTTGACGTACACGTTGACGAACCGGTGCAGCTTGCCGTCGTTGATCAGCCGGTCCTTGAGCCCGGCATGGTTGGCCTCGAGGTCGTCGATGACCGCGGCCAGGGTGGAACCCGTTGCCGGCACCCGCTTCTCACCGTCGGTGTGGTTGCGGAGGATGGTGGGGATGGAAACGATGACGGCCATCGGGGCTCCTAGTGGGGTTCTGTGCGTACGGGTAGCTCGGCACCACGTCGACCGGTTCCTCGGTGACCACGCCGTCGACGATCCGGTAGCTGCGCAGCTCGTGCGTGTCCGGATCACGGGTGGAGATCAGCACATAGTGCGCGTCGGGTTCGGAGGCGAAGGAGATGTCGGTGCGACTGGGATAGGCCTCGGTCGCGGTGTGCGAGTGATAGATGACCACCGGCGCCTCGTCGGCCGCCTCCATCGCACGCCACAGCCGCAACTGCTCACCGGAGTCGAAGCGGTAGAAGGTCGGCGAGCGCTCGGCGTTGATCATCGGGACGTGCCGCAGTGGCTGATCGCTGCCCTCGGGGCCGGCGATGATGCCGCAGGCTTCATCGGGATGATCGGCACGAGCGTGCGCGACCATCGCCTCGACGAGGTCGGATCTGATCACCAACACCTGCGCCTCCCGATGTGTTCGCCCAGCTTAGACGTCGAATGCTGACGGAAACAGCTCCCGATAGCTCGGTATTCCCGCGACCGGCGTTGCCGCGAGGACGGCGCCGACGATCGCCCGCGACACCGCGTCCGCCGCGGCCGCGCACACCGCGTCGAGCAGCGCCAGCTCCGCGGGGAAGGCGGCGGGCATCGGGACCGGGGCGGCCGCGGGCGCCCTGGTGCCGGTCGCGAGGGCGAACAGCGTGTCCCCGTCGAGCGGCGAGTGCGCGGGCCGGATCGCCCGGGCCAGGCCGTCGTGGCCCGCGACGGCGACCCGCCTGCAGCCGGCCTTGCTCAGCGCGGCATCGGTCGCCACCACCCCGATCGTGGTGTTCAGGACGGTGCCCTTCTGCCCGAGCTCGATCGCCGCGGCCAACTCGGCGGCATCCGGGACCCTCAGGCCCCAGCTCGCTGCCTCGGCCACCCCGACCCCCACGGCAGACCGGTGCCCGGATCGAACACGGAGCCAACGGGATTGGCGACGATCAGCGCCGCGACCGTGACGCCCTCGGCCGCCCCGGCACCGAGCACGAGGCTGGCGGTGCCGACGCCGCCCTTGAGCACCCCCGCACGCGCCCCGACCCCGGCGCCAACCGATCCGACCGCGAACTTCTCGGCCGCCGCCTCCGCCGCGAGGAAGCCGTGATCCGCGGTCGGCCGCACCGACCAGTCCCCCACCGGCAGGTCGAAGATCACCGCACCCGGCACGATCGGGACGACGTGACCGTCGGCGTCCATCGGGATCCCGCGGCCGTGCTCCTCTAGCCAGCGCATCACCCCGTCCGCGGCGGCAAGCCCGTAGGCGCTGCCCCGGTCAGCAGCACCGCGTCCGCCTGCTGGACGGTGTGGCTCGGATCGAGCAGGTCGGTCTCGCGGGTGCCGGGTCCGCCACCTCGCACATCGACGGACGCGGTGGCGCCGCCGGGCGCAAGCACCACGGTGCAGCCCGTCGCCCGGCCGGATCCGAGTCCGGCGTCCCGATCCAGCTCGTGGTGGTGCCCGACCAGCAGGCCCTCCACATCGGCAAGCGAGTTCCGCGGCCCCGTGCGCACCCCCGCGCCCGTCACGGGACCAGGACCTGTACCAGGGAGTCCTGCATCCAGGTGAGCCAGTGGTAGACGTCCAGGTGCGGAGCCCGCGGGTCGTCGGGCTCGAGCTCGTCCGGGGTGTCGGCGTCGATGCCGATGGTGGTCCCCAGGGCCAGGCGCACGTCGTTGAGGCCCGCGAGCCACGCATCGGCCTGTTCGGGGGTCAGCGAGACCTTGCCACCCTCCGGCGGCACCGTCTGCAGGATCACCGAACCCGCCGCCAGCTTGGCGTCGATGATCTCCGGCTCGTGCAGACTGCGCAGTGCCGCATTCATATTCGCGCCCTGCGCCTGCGTGCCCTCGCGGTCGGCCTCGGCCCGGTAGAAGTTCGGCAGCAGGCGGGCCAGCGTGGCATCTGTTGGGGCGTCACTGTTCCCGGTGCGCAGACCGGTCAGTTCGGCGAGGTCGTCCTGTGGCACCGCGGCGGCCCGGTCCTCGAGCAGCGCCAGGACAGACGAGACCAGCGACCTGAGAACCGAGGCCTCTCGTGCGTCCATCTCGGAGCGAATCTTCACGCCGCCCAGCGAATTCTTTCGGCTCCATGTGCGCACGTTGCGTACCTGCGGGTCCTTTCAGGATCGGTGGTCGGGGATCTCCGCTAGCTGTCGCGCTGCATCGTCGCCCACAGCCCGGCCTGGTGGAGACGGTTCACATCGTGCTCCATCTTGTCGCGGGATCCGGACGACACGACGGCTTTGCCCTCCTTGTGGACCTGCATCATCAGGTCGGTGGCCCTCGCCTTGCTGTAGCCGAACAGCTTCTGGAAGATGAAGGTCACGTAGTGCATGAGGTTCACGGGGTCGTCCCAGACGACGGTCACCCAGGGCTTGTCCTCCGCTTCCAGGATCTCCTCGACCTCGGATTCGGCTGGCGTGACCTGCGGCGACGCTGCGGGCATCCTCGCCATGGGAATAGTTGTCGGGCACTGGGCCATGCCTCCAGAGTACGACGTGCTCAGGAAAGAGAAAACCTCCGAACGCAGGACGGGCACGCCCGCGCATCACAGGTCCGCGACTCGTATGGTGGGCGCGTGACGAACAACGCCTCGGACTGGTCCCAGCCGAAGACGAGCACCGCGCTGCTCACCGACCAGTACGAGCTGACGATGCTCTCGGCTGCGCTCGGTGACGGTTCGGCGCACCGCCGCTGCAGCTTCGAGGTCTTCGCGCGCAGGCTGCCCGCCGGACGCCGGTACGGCGTCGTCGCAGGCATCGGCCGGTTGCTCGACGCGCTGCCCCGCTTCCGGTTCGGCGAGCCGGAGCTGGCCGTCGTGTCCGAGTTCCTGAACGAGCAGACGGTGGACTGGCTGCGGAACTACCGCTTCTCCGGCGACATCGACGGCTACCGGGAGGGCGAGCTGCACTTCCCGGGCTCGCCGATCCTGTCGGTGCGTGGCACCTTCGCCGAATGCGTGCTCCTCGAGACGTTGACGCTCTCGATCCTCAACCACGACAGCGCGATCGCCTCCGCCGCCGCACGCATGGTCAGCGCCTCCGCCGGCCGGCGGATGATCGAGATGGGCTCGCGGCGTGCCCACGAGGAGTCGGCCGTGGCCTGCTCCCGCGCGGCGTACCTGGCCGGGTTCACCGCCACCTCGAACCTGGAGGCCGTCCGCCGCTACGGCGTGCCGGGCGCGGGGACCAGCGCGCACGCGTTCACGCTGCTGCACAACACCGTCGCAGGCCCGGACGAGGCGGCCGCCTTCCGCGGTCAGGTCGCGGCGCTCGGACTCGGCACCACCCTGCTGGTGGACACCTACGACATCACCGAGGGCGTCAAGACCGCCATCGCCGTCGCGGGCCCGGAGCTCGGCGGCGTGCGGATCGACTCCGGCGATCTCGGTGTGTGGGCCCGCCAGGTGCGCGCGCAGCTCGACGACCTGGGCGCGACGAAGACGAAGATCGTGGTGTCCGGCGACCTGGACGAATACGCGATCGCGGCACTGCGCGCCGAACCGGTGGACACTTATGGGTGGGCACCGCGCTGGTCACCGGCTCGGGCGCACCCACGGCGGGCATGGTCTACAAGCTGGTGGAGGTGGAGGGCATCCCGGTGGCCAAGCGCAGCAGCCACAAGGAGTCGCGCGGGGTACCAAGCGCGTGCTCCGCTTCGCCCGGCCCACCGGCACCGCGGTCGAGGAGGTCGCCTTCCCTGCCGACGCGCCCGCGCCCGAGAGCGGCGGTCTGATCGCGCACGACCTGCTGATCCCGATGGTGCGGGGCGGCGAGGTGGTGGCCGGTCTGCCCACCCTGGACGAGGGCCGCGACCTGCTCGCCCAGCGGCTCGTCAGCCTGCCGTGGGAGGGACTCAAGCTCTCCCATGGCGATCCCGCGATCCCCACCCGGTTCGTGGGCTAGGTGACGGCGATGAACCCCACCGACTCCCCCGTCACCCCGAAGCGGGCGCTGATCGTCGTCGACGTGCAGAACGACTTCTGCGAGGGCGGCTCGCTGGCCGTCGCGGGCGGCGCGGCGGTGGCGGCCGACATCTCCGCCCTGCTCGGCTCCCCCTCGGCAGGCGAGTACGACGCGATCGTCGCCACCCGGGACTTCCACGTCGACCCCGGCGCGCACTTCTCCGACGAACCCGACTACGTGGACAGCTGGCCGCCGCACTGCCGGGCCGGGACGCCAGGTGCCGGGTTCCATCCCGCCCTCGACCTGCGATCGGTCGAGGAGGTGTTCTCCAAGGGCGCCCACTCGGCCGCCTACTCGGGCTTCGAGGGCTCGGCGGCGTCCGGGCAGTCCCTGGCCGACTGGCTGCGTGCACGCGAGATCGCCGCCGTCGACGTGGTCGGCATAGCCACCGACCACTGCGTCCGCGCGACCGCGCTCGACGCGGCGCGCGAGGGCTTCGAGACCAGGGTGCTGCTGCGGTACACGGCCGCGGTGTCCCCCGACGCCGTGCCGTCGGTGCTCGAGCGGCTCCGCGGCGCGGGCGTCACCCCTGAGGGTCAGGTCGCTGCGGGGAACTGACGGCGGCGCCGAGTAGCCTTGGTCGGTGCCTGAACTCCCCAACGTGCCCGACCTGCTCTCCGTGGCGGTGCAGGCGTTGGGCGGCGCCGAACGCACCAACCAGCTGACCATGGCGTCGGCGGTCGCGCACGCCATCGACACCGGCGAACACCTCGCCGTGCAGGCGGGCACCGGTACCGGTAAGTCGCTCGCCTACCTGGTGCCCAGCATCCGGCACGCCGTCGAGAGCGGCCGCACCGTTGTCATCTCCACCGCCACCATCGCGCTGCAACGCCAGCTCGTCGACCGCGACCTGCCCCGCCTGTCCGATGCCCTCGCCGGCGCGCTGGGCAGGCGGCCGGAGTTCGCGATCCTCAAGGGCCGCAACAACTACCTGTGCCTGAACAAGATCCACACCGGCGCAGCCGAGGAACCGGAGAACGCGGAGCTGTTCGACGCGTTCGCGATCTCCCGGCTCGGCCGCGAGGTGCAGCGGCTGACCAAGTGGTCCTCCGACACCGAGACCGGCGACCGCGACGAGCTGGTGCCAGGCGTGAGCGATCAGTCGTGGCGCCAGGTGAGCGTCACCTCGCGCGAATGCCTTGGCAAGTCGAGCTGCCCGGTCGGCGAGGACTGCTTCGCGGAGCGGGCGCGGGCCGAGGCCTCGAAGGTCGACGTGGTGGTCACCAATCACGCGATGCTCGCGATCGACGCGATCACCGGCATCGCCGTCCTGCCCGAGCACGACGTGGTGGTGATCGACGAGGCGCACGAACTTGTCGACCGGGTGACGGGGGTGGCCACCGCCGAGCTGTCGCCGTCGACCATCAGCGCCGCCGCGCGCAGGTGCGTCAAGCTCGTCGAGGAGCAGGATGCGGACCGATTCGAGGCCTCCGCGGAGGGCTGGGACGCGGTGCTCGAGGAGCTGCACGCAGGCCGCTGGGAAGGACTGCCCGACGGCGCGGGCCACGCACTGGCCGCCGTCCGCGATGCGGCCTGGGCGGTGCGCACGGCGATCGGCCCGGCACGGCCTGGGATGAACGCCACCGATCCCGAGGCGGCCGCCGCCCGCAACGCGGCGCTCGCGGCCGTCGACGAGGTGCACGACAACGCCGTCCGCGTGCTCACCGCGTTCGACGAACCGGACCCGGCCAAACGCCGCGACGTGGTCTGGCTCGCCGACGAGGAGCGGCGGGGCAAGCTCGTGCGGATGGCACCCCTGTCGGTCGGCGGGCTGCTTCGCTCGCGGCTGTTCGCGGAGTCGACCGTGGTGCTCACCTCCGCGACCCTGACCGTCGGCGGATCGTTCGACGGGCTCGCGGTGAACTGGGGTCTGCCCGCCGAGTCCGGCACCCGCGTCGATCCGGCGATGGCGACCGGCACCGAGGCGCCCGCGGACGAGGCCGCCCTCCGGTGGAACTCGCTCGACGTCGGCTCGCCGTTCGACCACGCCAAGGCCGGCATCCTCTACGTCGCCAAGCACCTGCCCGCCCCGGCCGGGACGGGCTGGCGCCGAGCTATCTCGACGAGATCGCCGAACTGGTGACCGCGGCAGGCGGCCGCACCCTCGGCCTGTTCTCCTCGATGCGCGCCGCGAAGGCCGCCGCCGAGGTCATGCGCAAGCGCCTCGACACCCCGGTGCTGTGTCAGGGCGACGACGCCACCGGGCAGCTGGTCCGCGCGTTCGCCGAGGACGAGGCCACCTCGCTGTTCGGCACGCTGTCGCTGTGGCAGGGCGTTGACGTGCCCGGCCCGTCGCTGAGCCTGGTGATCCTGGACCGGATCCCGTTCCCGCGGCCCGACGATCCGCTGCTGGTGGCGCGTCAGCGCGCGGTCGAGTCCCGCGGCGGCAACGGCTTCCTCTCGGTGGCAGGCAATCACGCCGCGCTGCTGCTCGCGCAGGGCGTGGGGCGGCTGCTGCGCAGCGTCGACGACCGCGGCGTGATCGCGATGCTGGACTCGCGGCTCGCGACGGCCCGCTACGGTGGCTACCTTCGCGCCTCGCTGCCGCCCTTCTGGGAGACCTCCGATCCCGAGGTCGTGCGCAAGGCGCTCGCCAGGCTGACGGCGGGCTGAGCCCCCCCTTACTACCTCGGCCGGTGCGCCCACCCGGCCAGCGCGCGGAGCCGAACCCAGTCGACCGCGACCTTGAAGGGCGGCACCCCCGGGCGGTCCCTCGGCAGCCGCACCCGCAGAGCCCCCGGCCGGATGGTGCACCGCACCGGCGTCGCGAGAATGAGCGATTCGCCGTCGACGCCGACCGGTACCTCCTGCGCGTCGGCATCGACGGTCACCTCGCGGACAGTGTGCTGGGTCATGCCGCGTTCGTGCGCGCGGTTGAGCAACCCGACGGCCTGGCGCGCGCCCTCCACCGCCACCGTCACGACGCCGAGCACGCCGCGGTCCAGTCGCGCCCGGCGGCCAAGACCCGCGAGGTCGCTGGTCTGATAGGGGCCGTTGCTCACCAGCACCGCCTGCGGGCCCTCGACCGTGAGCCCGCCCGTTCGGGCGGTCAGCCGTGCCCCCGCGCTCCCGCCCAGCAGGTCCGGCAGCATCCGGAGCACTGTCCCGGTCTTGTCGTTCCGGTACGCCGGGCTCTGCACCACCTCGGCGTACACCCCGAACGAGGCGTTGTTGACGAAGGTGCGCCCGGCGATCTCCCCGAGGTCGACGCGGACCTCGACGCCGTCGCGCAACGCCTCGAGGCCGGCAGCCGGATCGTCGCGATCGAGCCCGAGATCGAGCGCGAAGTGGTTGCGGGTGCCCGCACTGATCACCAGGAACGGTAGGTCGTGTTCGGCAGCGACCCCGGCGACGAGCGCCTGGGTCCCGTCCCCGCCCGCCACCCCGAGCAGGTCGGCGCCCCTGCCTACCGCATCGCGGGCCAGCGCCTCCACATCGATGGTGTCCGGTCCCTCGAGCAGGGCGACCTCCGCGCCGAGCTCCTCGGCCTTGCGCTGCAGCCCGAACCTGGCCACCTTGCCGCCACCCGAGTGCGGATTCATCACCAGAAACGGCCGCCGGGGCGGCGGGACGGTGCGCTCGTCCATCACGGACTCGGCGCGCTCGGCCTCGAGCGCGGTGCGGGCGCAGAGGGCCGCGAGGAGCACGAGCGCGTACGAGACCACCACCACCCACAGCAGGTTCGCGCTGACGAACGCGGACAGGACCGCGATCGGGACCAGCACGGCGACACCCAGCCAGATCCACCGCGGCACGCCGCGATGGGTGAGGAACCAGTACAGGGCCGCCACCATCACCACGACCCCGCCGATGCCCGCGGCGAGCAGCACCAGCGTGCTCAGCAGGCCCGCGGCCACGATCGGGACCACGGCCGCGGCCACGGCGGCCGCGAAGGCCGCCCTCGCCCACCAGCGCCGACTCCGGCCTGTGTCGTCGTCCCCGGCCACGTCAGAGTCCGGACCGCGCGGCGATCCGCCCACCGGCGATCGCCTCGAGCAATGCCGCGTGATCGTGCGCGGTCTGCGCGGCGTAGGACTGTGCGAACGCCGTGATGGCCTCGTCGAACTCGGCGCTGGACCCGAGGTACTCGGCGATCGCGATCCGGTCGCCCGCCCTGGCGTGCGCATAGGCGAGCGCGCGGCCACACAGGCGCCCGTAGAGCGTCATTCCCGTCGGCGTCATCGCCTCGATCACCGCTGACCCCTTGCCATCTCGCAATTGCCGGAGATAGTAGTCGCGCCGCACGCCGTCCACCCCGATGCCCTGCTGCCACCCCAGGAAGATGTCGCTTGCGGCCTGCATCAGCCGCTGACCGTGGACCACGCGCTCGCCCTCGTTCTCGAACGAGGGCCCCTCGAGGTAGCCAGACAGCACGGACGGCAGCGCCTCCTTGGCCTGCAGGAACAGCGGATCCTCGTCGTCGACGCCGCGCATCAGGATGATCCAGCATCGCGTCCCGACGCTGCCGACCCCGACCACCTTGCGCGCCACCTGGATCAACTCGAACTGCTCGAGCGGCACCCGGCGATCCCACTGCAGCGTCGAGCGGTAGTCGCTCAGCCGCTGTTGCAGTTCGCGATTCAACTCATCGGCATCCGCGTCGGCGAAGACCTCCTCGATCGGGACCAGCAGGGGCGGATTGCTGAGGATCTGTCGCCTGCCGTCGACCACCGTGGTCAGCTTCCCCAGCGCCTGGACGCTGTCACGGTTCCACGACTTCTCCAGCGTCTTGCGCATCCGCTTGCTCGACGACGAGTCCAGTTGATCGGCCAGCTCCACCATCTCCTCGGTGGGCTCGATGTGGGAGTACCACACCGCCAGGGTGCCCCGCTCCGCCTGGAGCGCCATCGTCTCCCGGTACTCGGCGGCACACGCCCTGGCGATCCTGGCCCGCTGTTTGGTGCTGAATCCGGTATCCCGCGACGCGACCTCGAGGCTGGCAACCAACCGCTTGACGTCCCACTCGAAGGGGCCGGGATAGGTCTCGTCGAAGTCGTTGATGTCGAACGCCAGCCTGCGCTCCGGTGTCGCGTAGATCCCGAAATTGCTCAGGTGCGCGTCCCCGCACAGGTGTGTGTTCATGCCCGTCGACGGGGCGCGCGAGAGGTCGTCCGCCATGACGAGGGCGGTGCCACGGAAGAAGGCGAACGCCGAGGTCGCCATCCGCCCGTATCGAACCGGGACGAGCTGCGGGATGCGCGCCGCCGCCTGCGTCTCGAGCAGGCCGATCGGATCACGCACGGCGGCGGGGTGGTGCTCTGCGAGCGCCGCGAACGGCGTCTCCCTGCGCGCGGCGCGACCTCGCTCCGCGCGCTCGGCCCTGCTCGGGTGTGCACCCGATTCCGCTGCCGGCGCCACGGTTTGATTGTCCACCCCGCAGACCGTCCCCGCGTCGGGTTCGAGCGCATCCGTGGACAGGAGACGGCGCGGCGCGGCGTCGCGGTCCGCCTACAGGTGCGGCACCGCCAGCAGGCCCAGTTCGGCGTCGGAGGCCAGCAACGGGTGGTGCGGCAGCACCCGCACGGTGTAGCCGACCGAACCGGAGTGCGGGACCGTGGTGTCGGCGACGAACAGCTCGCCGAGCTCATCCGAACCCGCGTGCCGCATCGGCACGGTGATCACGTCCGTCAGTTCCTCGTCCGCCCCGACCCGGCCGAGCACCGCCTGCACGGTGACCTCGGCGATGGCGAGACCGGCGAGCCGCACGTACGCACGCAGCGACAGGTCCGCCCCGATCACGGGGGTGTCCGGCAGCCCGGAGCTGTCCACCTGAACCACCTGCACGTCGGACCACGCCGCCTCGACGCGGCCGCGGTACTCCGCGACCTGCCGCGCCGCCGCGAAACCGTCCGCGACCACGGCCCGCGCGGACCGGGCGGCAGGCGCGTAGTAGTCGACGGCGTAGTCGCGAACCATTCTCGACGCCAACACCTTCGGGCCCAGATGCTGCAGGGTGTGCCGGACCATCTGCACCCAGCGGGCAGGCACCCCGTCCGCGTCCCGGTCGTAGAACTTCGGCAGCACGGACCGCTCCAGGAGCCCGTACATCGCGCCCGCCTCGAGGTCGTCGCGGCGCACCTCGTCGGTCACGCCGTCCGCGGTGGGGATCTCCCAGCCGTTCTCGCCGTCGAACATCTCGTCCCACCAGCCGTCGCGGATGGACAGGTTCAGCCCGCCGTTGAGCGCCGACTTCATCCCCGACGTGCCGCAGGCCTCCAGCGGCCGCAGCGGGTTGTTCAGCCACACGTCGCAGCCCCAGTACAGGTACCGCGCCATCGACATGTCGTAGTCGGGCAGGAACACGATCCGGTGCCGGACGTCGGCCTCGTCCGCGAAGCGCACCACCTGCTGGATCAGCGCCTTGCCGCCCTCGTCGGCCGGGTGACTCTTGCCCGCCACCACCAGCTGCACCGGCCGGTCGGGGTCGAGCAACATCGCCCGCAGCCGGTCCGGATCGCGCAGCATCAGGGTCAGCCGCTTATACGTCGGGACCCGGCGGGCAAAGCCGACGGTCAGCACCTCGGGATCGAAAACACCCGAAACCCAACCGAGTTCGGCGTCGGTGGCGCCGCGCTCGAGCCACGATGCCCGCACCCGCCTGCGGACCTCCTGCACCAGCTGCTCGCGCAGCGTGTTGCGGGTCGACCACAGGTCGGCGGGCGCGATCTCCTGCAGCCGCTCCCAGCCGCGCGCCTCCTCGACCAGCTCGGGTCCCACCGCGCGGCGGGCCAGGTCCATCCATTCCCTCGCCGCCCAGGTCGGGGCGTGCACGCCGTTGGTCACCGAGCCGATCGGGACCTCGGCGGCATCGAATCCCGGCCACAGGCCGTTGAACATCTCCCGGCTGACGATCCCGTGCAGCTTCGAGACGCCGTTGGCGCGCTGTCCCAGCCGCAGTCCCATGTGCGCCATGTTGAACACCGACGGGTCGTTCTCGCGGCCGAGGTCGATGATCCGATCCACCGTCAGACCGGGCAGCAGGGCGGACTCGTTCTCGCCGCCGACCCCACCGAAGTAGTGCCGGACGAGATCGGCCGGGAAGCGGTCGATGCCCGCGGGCACCGGGGTGTGCGTGGTGAACACGGTGGCCGCCCGCACCGCGGCGAGCGCGGAGTCGAAGTCGAGGCCGGACCCGGTGATGAGCTCCCGAATCCGTTCCACCCCGAGGAAACCCGCGTGGCCCTCGTTCATGTGGAAGACCTCGGGGTCGGCGAGCCCGAGCGAACGGGTGTACGCGCGCACCGCACGCACACCACCGATGCCGGCGAGGATCTCCTGCTTGATCCGATGGTCCTGGTCGCCGCCGTACAGCCGGTCGGTCACCCCGCGCAGCTCCGGGTCGTTCTCGGCGATGTCGGAGTCGAGCAGCAACAGCGGCACCCGCCCCACCTGGGCGATCCACACCCGGGCCCGGAGCACCCGGTTGCCCGGCATCGCGACCCGCAACAGCACCGGGGCCCCCGAGTCGGGCTCGGTGAGCAGCCGCAGCGGCAGGCCCTGCGGGTCAAGCGAGGGATAGTGCTCCGCCTGCCAGCCGTCGGCCGTCAGCGACTGACGGAAGTAGCCGGATCGATAGAGCAGGCCAACACCGATCAGCGGCACCCCGAGATCCGAGGCGGCCTTGAGGTGGTCGCCTGCCAGGATCCCGAGGCCGCCCGAGTAGTTCGGGAGCACCTCGCTGACGCCGAACTCCATTGAGAAGTAGGCGATCCCGCCGGCCAGGTCGGCGCCCTTCGCCTGCTGGTTCTGGTACCAGCGCGGTTGGCCGAGGTAGGTGTCCAGGTCCTGCTCGAGCCGGTCGAGCTCCGCGACGAAGTCGTCGTCGATCGCCAGTTCGTCCAGGCGGGCGGGCGACACCTCGCCGAGCATCCGGATCGGGTCGTGGCGGACCTGCGACCACAGCGAGGGGTCGATCCGGCCGAACAGATCCTGGGTCTCGGGATGCCAGGACCAGCGCAGGTTCGTCGACAGCTGCTCGAGAGCGGCCAGCCTGGCGGGAAGGTGGGCACGGACGGTGAACCGACGCAAGGCTTTCACCCTGCGAAGACTACCCATCGCAGGCGCTTTTGGGAGGGCAGCCTGCGGAGCGACCCGGGCTTCCTACGCGTTGCACGGGACCCGAGATTCGGCCAGCGCTTCCCGTACGACTACCCGTAAGGTCTAATCCATGACCGGGCGGATAGGCATCGACGACGTCGCCCCCGAGATCTCGGGGGACGCCACCCCGCGAAGGCGGTCGTCGGCGAGACCTTCCCGGTGTCGGCGACGGTGTGGCGCGAGGGGCACGACGCGGTTGCGGCGACCCTCGCCGTGCGCGGGCCGGAGTCGACCACCACCATTCGGATCCCGATGTCCCCCGGCCCGTTACCGGACACGTTCGCGGCGGTGTTCACACCCACGAGCGTCGGGGCGTGGAGCTTCCGTGTCGAGGGCTGGGGCGATCCGATCTCCACCTGGCGGCACAACGTGGAGGCCAAACTGTCGGTCGGCCAGGGCGCCGCCGACCTGGCCAACGACCTCGAGATCGGCGCCCGCCTGTTCGAGCGGGCCGCCAAGGCGGTGCCGCGCGGGGACCGGCCGCGGTGCGCAGCGGTCGCCGCCGCCCTGCGCAGCGATCAGCAGCTGCCCGCGCGGGTCGCCCCCGCCTTCGCGGCCGACATCGCCGAACTGCTGCGGGTGTACCCGCTGCGCGACCTGGTCACCAAGGGCCGCAGCATCCCGGTGTGGGTCGACCGCAAGCGCGCCCTCGTCGGCGCCTGGTACGAGTTCTTCCCCCGCTCGACCGGCGGCCGTGCCCCCGACGGCACCCCCAGGCACGGCACCTTCGCGACGGCGGCGGACGACCTCCCGCGGATCGCCGCGATGGGCTTCGACGTGGTCTACCTGCCCCCGATCCACCCGATCGGCCGGGTGAACCGCAAGGGCCCGAACAACTCGCTGACGCCGGGTCCCGACGATGTCGGCTCGCCGTGGGCGATCGGCGCGGAGGAGGGCGGCCACGACGCCGTACACCCCCGCCTCGGCACCATCAAGGACTTCAGGAACTTCGTCGCAAGGGCTCGTCGATTGCGGCTCGAGGTCGCGCTCGACCTCGCCCTGCAGTGCGCACCCGATCACCCGTGGGCGCAGCAGCATCCGGAGTGGTTCACGGTGCTGCCCGACGGCACCATCGCCTACGCCGAGAACCCGCCGAAGAAGTACCAGGACATCTACCCGGTCAACTTCGACGACGACCCCGAGGGCATCTACGCCGAGGTGCTGCGGGTGGTGCGGTTCTGGATCAAGAACGGTGTCAAGATCTTTCGGGTCGACAACCCGCACACCAAGCCACCGGACTTCTGGGAGTGGCTGATCGCCGAGGTGAAGCGTTCCGATCCGGACGTGCTGTTCCTCTCCGAGGCGTTCACCCGACCCGCCCGGATGTACGGCCTGGCCAAGCGCGGGTTCACCCAGTCCTACACCTACTTCACCTGGCGGGTGAACAAGCACGAGCTCACCGAGTTCGGACTGGAGATCGCCGCCAAGGCCGACGAGGCCAGGCCCAACCTGTTCGTCAACACGCCGGACATCCTGCACGAGAGCCTGCAGCAGGGCGGTCCCGGCATGTTCGCGCTGCGCGCCGCGCTGGCCGCGACCCTGTCTCCGACCTGGGGCGTCTACTCCGGATACGAACTGTACGAACATGTTCCGCTGCGACCGGGCAGCGAGGAATACCTCGACTCCGAGAAGTACGAGCTGCGCCCCCGCGACTTCGACGGCGCCCGCGCCCGCGGTGAGTCGCTGGAGCCCTGGCTGGCGACCCTGAACCGGATCCGCCGCGCCCACCCCGCGCTGCAACAGCTGCGCAACATCACCTTCCACCACACCGACAGCGACGCACTGATCGCGTATTCCAAGTTCGACCCGACCACCGGCGACGCCGTGCTCACGATCGTGAACCTCAATCCGTACGGGGCGGAGCAGGGCATCATCTGGCTCGACATGCCCGCCCTCGGGCGCGACTGGCACGACCACCTGACCGTTCTCGACGAGGTCAGCGGCGAGCAGTACCACTGGGGCCAGGCCAATTTCATCCGACTCGAACCCTGGCGCGCGGTCGCCCACATCCTCGCGTTGCCCGCCGTTCCCTACCCCGCGCGGCTACCGCTCGCCCACCGCGCACCACGCACATGAGCGCGGATCGGGTCGCGCAGGTCGCGGCGCCCCCACCCGCCGACCTCGCCCGGCTCGCCGAGGGCACCCACCACAACCCGCACGCCGTCCTCGGTGCGCACGCGCATCCCGGCGGCACCGTGATCCGGGCGCTGCGCCCCAACGCGGGCGAGGTGTCGGCCCGCATCGGGGGCGTCGACCACCCCCTGCAGCCGGTCTCCGACGGGCTGTTCAGCGCGGTCGTCCCCGTCGAGGACCTCATCGACTACCGGCTGGTGGTCGAGTATCCCGGCGGACACACCGTCGTCTCCGCGGACGGCTACCGGTTCCTGCCGACCCTCGGTGAACTCGACCTGCACCTGTTCGGCGAGGGCCGACACGAACGGCTGTGGGAGATCCTCGGCGCGCACCCGCGCAGGTACACGACCCCGGACGGCGAGGTGGCAGGCACCTCCTTCGCGGTGTGGGCGCCCTCGGCGCGGGGCGTCGCGGTGATCGGCGACTTCGACGGCTGGGGCGGGCAGACCGCGCCGATGCGCATGCTCGGGTCCAGCGGGGTCTGGGAGCTGTTCGTCCCCGGCGTCGGGCCCGGCGACCTGTACAAGTTCCTGGTACACGGCAGCGACGGCTCCGTCAGGGAGAAGGCCGACCCGATGGCGTTCGCCACCGAGGTGCCGCCGCGCACGGCCTCGATGGTCGGCATGAGCACGCACCGGTGGGCCGACGCCGAATGGATGGCCGTCCGCGCGCGCACCGACCCGAACCTGGCCCCGATGAGCGTGTACGAGGTGCACCTGGGGTCCTGGCGTCCCGGCCTGAGCTATCTCGAACTCGCCGACCAACTGTCCGCCTATGTCGTCGAGCAGGGCTTCACCCATGTCGAACTGCTCCCTGTGGCCGAGCACCCGTACGGCGGATCCTGGGGTTACCAGGTCACCTCCTACTACGCCCCGACCGCCCGCTTCGGCTCCCCTGACGACTTCAGGGCCTTCGTCGACCGGATGCACCTCGCGGGCGTCGGCGTCATCGTCGACTGGGTGCCAGCGCACTTCCCGAAGGACGACTGGGCGCTGGCCCGGTTCGACGGCGGCCCGCTCTACGAGCACGCCGATCCCCACCGCGGCGAGCAATTGGACTGGGGCACCTACGTCTTCGACTTCGGTCGGCGGGAGGTGCGCAACTTCCTCGTCGCCAACGCGCTGTTCTGGATCGAGGAATTCCACATCGACGGGCTGCGCGTGGACGCGGTCGCCTCGATGCTCTACCTCGACTACTCGCGACCCGAGGGCGGCTGGACGCCGAACATCCACGGTGGACGGGAGAACCTTGAGGCCGTGGCGTTCCTACAGGAGATGAACGCGACCGTGCACAGGCAGCACCGCGGCGTGGTCACCATCGCGGAGGAATCCACCGCGTGGCCGGGCGTCACGCGCACAACCAACGTCGGTGGCCTCGGCTTCAGCATGAAGTGGAACATGGGCTGGATGCACGACACCCTCGGCTACCTCGGCCGAGACCCGGTGCACCGCAGCTTCCACCACCACGAGATCACGTTCTCGCTGATGTACGCGTGGAGCGAGTGCTACCTGCTCCCGATCAGCCACGACGAGGTGGTGCACGGCAAGGGCACGCTGTGGACCCGGATGCCGGGCGACGACTTCGCCAAGGCCGCGGGCCTGCGCACCCTGCTGGCCTACATGTGGTCGCACCCCGGCAAGCAGCTGCTGTTCATGGGGCAGGAGTACGGCCAGCGCACCGAGTGGTCGGAGGAGCGCGGGCTCGACTGGCATCAGCTCGACGAGGGATACGTCGGCGAGCTGCACCGCGGGATCCTGGCGCTGGTACGCGATCTCAACGCCACCTACCGACGCCACCCGGCGCTGTGGACGCTCGACAACTCCCCCGGCGGGTACTCCTGGATCGACGCGAACGACACCGAGAACAACGTGCTCAGCTACCTGCGGTACGGGTCCGACGGGTCGATCGTGGCGTGCCTGTTCAACTTCTCCGGCTCGGCCCACTCGGAATACCGGGTCGGCCTGCCCGAGCCCGGCCGGTGGGTCGAGATCCTCAACACCGATGCCGCCGCGTATCGCGGCGCCGGGATGGGTAACTTCGGAGCCGTGACCGCGACCCTGCAGCCCTGGCACGGGCGACCCGCGTCGGCGTCGGTCGCGCTGCCGCAGAACGGCGCGATCTGGCTGAGCCTGGAGCGTGGCTGATGCGCCGCCGCCGATCCGTGCTCGCGGTCGCCTCGATGGTCGCCGTCGCCGCGGTCGTCGCGGGCTGCTCCGGGGCGATCGACGGACGCGCCGTGTCGATCTACGACAATCCCTTCACGGTGGCGGGTCTGCCCGCGACCTCCGGCCCCAGCGGCCCCCGCGACGGCGTGCCCGACGCCCAGCTCCCGGTTCGTGGCGCGGACGGCTCGGCGGCCGATGTGCTGGCCACCAACGCCGTGGACGACATCGCGGCGTTCTGGCAGTCCGAGTACCCCGGGTGTTCGGCGGCGACTTCAGGCCCGTCACCGACCTGCTCTCCTGGGACCCGGACGCGGATCGGGCGCAGGCCCCGACATTCTGCGGCGACAACACCCACGGATTCGCCAACGCCGGCTACTGCACCCGCGACGGCTCCATCGGCTGGGACCGCACCGTGCTGCTGCCCTCGCTCATCGAGACCTTCGGACCGATGTCCGTGGTGATGGTCATGGCCCACGAGTACGGGCACGCGGTCCAGTACGGCTCGGGACTCGCAGGCGACGACGACTTGACGCTGGTGCTCGAGCAGCAGGCGGATTGCTTCGCAGGGGCCTACATGCGGCACGTCGCCGAGGGCGATTCCGAGCACTTCACCCTCAACACCTCCGACGGGCTCAACTCGGTGATGGCGGCGATGGTCGCGGTGCGCGACAGCGACCCGAACGACCCGGAATCGGTGCACGGCTCGGCATTCGAGCGGATCACCGCGTTCCAGATCGGCTTCACGGACGGCGCCAAGTCCTGCACGAAGATCGATGAGACCGACGTGCTGTCGCGGCAGGCCGAGCTGCCCCAGCAGTTCACCACCGAGAGTGACACCGGCGAGATGCCTGTCACCGAGGAGTCCGTGCAGCTGACGGTGGACTCGCTGCAGGCGCTGTTCGACCTGCCGCAGAAGCCGGCCGTCGACTTCGCAGGGGCGGACACCGGGTGTCCGGACGCGGAGGCCACGCAACCGGTCTCCTACTGCCCGGCGACGAACACGATCGGCGTCTCGCTGCCCGAGCTGGTCGAGCGCGGCACCCCGAACCCGGAGTCCGGGGACGAGTTCGACGCCGACGTGCGCGGCGACTTCGGCGCCTATGTCCTGGTGGCCTCACGCTTCACGCTGGCCGCGCAGGCGCATTCCGAGAAGTCGCTGACCGAGGCCAAGACCGCGGTGCGGGCGGCCTGCCTGTCCGGCGCGTGGACCGCGGCGACCGCCGTGGGCGAGGCGGGTGGGCTGACCCTGTCCCCCGGCGACCTCGACGAGGCGGTGTCCGGGCTGCTGAGCGACGGGCTGATGGCCAGCGACGTGAACGGGAACACCGTGCCGAGCGGCTTCGCGCGCGTGGACGCCTTCCGCTCGGGAGTCCTCGGCGGCGAACAGGCCTGCGAGAACCGCTACGGGTGATGCGGCTCCGCCGCCTGTGCGCGAGTCTTACCCCGATCGGGGTAAGACTCGCGCACAGGCGCGAAGCGCCTAGTACAGGGCGGACGCGAGCTTGCGACGGGCGGCGATGACGATCGGATCGGCGGGGTCGAACAGCTCGAACAGCTCGAGCAGTCGGGTCCGGGCGGAGTTCCGGTCGTCGCCCGCGGTGCGGCGGATCGTCTCGATGAGACGGGCGAAGGCCGCTTCGGGCTGCTGGCTGTAGAGCTCCATGTCGGCCGCGTCCAGTTGGGCGGTCACGTCGGCGGGCTCGGCGTCGGCCCGCGCGACGGCGTCGGGGTCGAGGTCCTGCACGCGGGCGATGAACCGGACCTGCCTGATCGCACCGAGCGCCTGCACGTTCGCGGGCTCCGCGTCGAGGATCACCTGATAGGCGGCCTCGGCGCCGGCCAGGTCACCCTCGCTCAGTGCGGTCTCCGCCGCGACGAACCGCGGGTCCTCGGGCTCCTCGGGCTCGCCATCGCCCTCGGACTGCGGCGCGCCGGAGAGCTTGCCCGCGGTCGCCTGCAGCACGGCGTCGATCCACTGTCCGAGTTGCGGCTCATCGCCATCGAAGTCCGCCAGCGGACGTCCGGCCGCGACCGCGACGACGGCGGGCAGCGCCTGCACGCCGAACGCCTGCGCGATCCGGGGATCGCTGTCGACGTTCACCCGGGCCAGCACCCACGATCCGTTGCCCGCCGCGGCGAGCGCATCCAGGGTCGGGGAGAACACCGCGCTGGCAGGCATCGACGCCGCGTACAGCTCGACGACGACGGGAACCTGGGTCGATCGGGCCAGCACCTCGGCCTCGAAGTTGGCCTCGGTCACCTCGACGACCGCCGCAGACGCGGCACTCACGCCGTTCGCTGTCGGCGGGCCTGCGGGCGCGGCCTGCGCTCGTTCCTTGAGGGCGGACAGATCCACCGCGCCGGTCATGGCGGCGGCCGCCGCGGCCGATGGACGTGAGGGTGGGCGGGAACCGGGTCGAGTCACATGTTCAGTTTGTCACGATCGACGGCTCAGCTCAGCGCGGGTGCCGGTTCCTTGTCGCTGTCGACCGAGAGCTCGGCGAGACGGCCGGTGCGCACGGCCCAGGCCTCGAACACGATCGTGCCGAACGGCGGGACGCTCGCGACCAGCGCCCAGAAGGTGGTGACCAGCGACCACGAGAGCTTCTTCGCCGTGACGATCGCCACCAGGACGTACAGCACGAACACCGCACCGTGGATGGGCCCGAAGACCTTCACGCCGATCTCGTTGCCGTCTGCGGGCAGGTACTTGAAGGCCATGCCGATCAGCAGGCCGAGCCAGGTGATCGCCTCCAGGACCGCCACGAAACGGAAGCGCTTGGCCCACGTGCTGAGATCGAAGATGTTCGCCATGGGCCCCATTGTGCCCGACGCACTACGACGCCCCGTAGTTGAGGCCGTCGAGCTCGACCACGGGGCGTCGCGGCGCTGCCCTCGGCTACTGCTTGGGCACCCGGATGATCAGGGCGTCGCCCTGACCGCCGCCGCCGCACAGCGCGGCCGCACCGACGCCGCCGCCGCGACGGCCCAGCTCGAGCGCCAGGTGCAGCGCGATCCGCGCACCCGACATCCCCAGCGGGTGCCCGATCGCGATCGCGCCGCCGTTCACGTTGACCTTCGACTCGTCGAGTCCCAGTTCCTTCGTCGAGGCGATGCCGACGGCGGCGAACGCCTCGTTGATCTCCACCAGGTCCAGGTCCTTCGGGTCGATGCCCTCGCGCTCGCAGGCCTTCGCGATCGCGCGCGCCGGCTGCGACTGCAGCGTCGAGTCGGGGCCCGCCACCACGCCGTGCGCGCCGATCTCGGCGATCCAGCTCAGGCCCAGCTCCTGCGCCTTGGCCTTGCTCATCACCACCACCGCGGCGGCACCGTCGGAGATCGGCGACGCCGAGCCCGCGGTGACGGTGCCGTCCTTGCTGAACGCCGGACGGAGCTTGCCAAGCGACTCGACGGTGGTGTCGGCGCGGATGCCCTCGTCCTCGGCGAACACCACCGGCTCGCCCCTGCGCTGCGGGATCTCCACCGGCACGACCTCCGCCTCGAAGAGCCCGTCCTTCCAGGCCCGCGCGGCGTTCTGGTGCGAGGCCGCCGCGAACGCGTCCTGCGCCTCACGGC
Organism: Rhodococcus sp. MTM3W5.2; assembly: GCF_001984015.1. Classification (NCBI taxonomy): domain Bacteria; kingdom Bacillati; phylum Actinomycetota; class Actinomycetes; order Mycobacteriales; family Nocardiaceae; genus Rhodococcus; species Rhodococcus sp. MTM3W5.2. The sequence continues at coordinate 3,781,760 of NZ_CP019572.1, forward strand.
TGATCAGCTGGTCGTCGGCCTGGTTGCGCTGCTCGGTCAGGTTGCCCATCGGCTGGTCGGTGAAGATGTCGTGCAGGCCGTCGTAGGCCATGTGGTCGCGCAGGGTCACGTCGCCGTACTTGAAGCCCTCGCGGCTCTTCTCCAGCATGTGCGGCGCCCGCGACATGGACTCCTGACCGCCCGCGACCACGACGTCGAACTCGCCGGCCCGGATCAGCTGGTCGGCCAGCGCGATCGCGTCGACACCCGAGAGACACACCTTGTTGATCGACAACGCGGGCACATCCATCGGGATACCCGCCGCAACGGCCGCCTGCCTGGCGGGCATCTGGCCGGCGCCCGCGGTCAGCACCTGGCCCATGATCACGTACTGCACCTGCTCCGGCGCGACCCCCGCCTTCTCCAGGGCACCCTTGATCGCGATGCCACCCAGATCGGATCCCGAGAAATCCTTGAGCGAGCCGAGCAAACGGCCCACAGGGGTCCTGGCTCCGGCGACGATGACTGAACTGCTCACGGCTTCCTCCAACGATCAACACGGGTGGTCAGCGACCAAAAGTCACATCCCAAAGAGAACTACAAAGACGGTAGCGCTACCGTCATCGACATGACGAACTCCGCCCCCAACGCCGCCGCGTCCGTACTCGCTTCCGACCTGGTGACGGCCATCGACCACGTCGGCATCGCGGTGCCCGATCTCGACGCCGCCATCGCCTGGTACGGCGAGCACCTCGGCCTCGTGTCCACGCACGAAGAGGTCAACGAGGAGCAGGGTGTGCGCGAGGCCATGCTGTCCGTGCCCGGCAGCCCGGCAGGCGCCACCGCGATCCAGCTGCTCGCCCCGCTCAACGACGACTCGACCATCGCCAAGTTCATCGCCCGCAGCGGCCCCGGCCTGCAGCAGCTCGCCTACCGGGTCAGCGACCTCGACGCCATCTCCGAGCGCCTGCGCGCGGGCGGCGTCCGGCTGCTCTACGATGCCCCTCGCCGCGGCACCGCGGACTCGCGGATCAACTTCCTGCACCCCAAGGATGCGGGCGGCGTGCTGGTCGAACTGGTCGAGCCGGCCGCAGACCCGGCACACTGATACTGCGCCAACCCCCTTTCAGCACTGTGGTTCGCCCGAGCGCATCAACCACATCACCACCGGAGCGACGGTAAGTTATGACCATGCCCAACGAGATCCAACTGCCCTTCAACATCGTGCGGAAGGGCTACGACCGCGACGAGGTACGCAACTACTTCGAGCGCTTCGACGCGGAACTCCGGGTCACCGCGACCGATCGTGATGCGGCGGCGGCGCAGGCCCGGGACCTCGCCCAGCAGTTGGAGGACTCCCGCGACGAGATCGACGACCTGCGCAAGGACGTCGACCGACTGTCGGTTCCGCCGACGACCGCGGAGGGCATGAGCGAGCGCATCTCCCGGATGCTCCGCCTCGCCTCCGACGAGGCCTCGGAAGTGCGGGCAACGGCCCAGTCCGAAGCCGCCGAGTTGGTGTCCATCGCCGAGCAGGACGGCGCCGCGCTGCGCGGCAAGTACGAGGGCCTGCTCGCCGAGCTCGAGGATCGCCGGAACGCCATGGAGGTCGAGCACACGCAGACCATGGCGACCGCGCGCACCGAGGCCGCGCGTCTCGTCGAGAAGGCGCAGTCCGAGGCCGCTCAGCTCCAGGCGGATTCCGAGGCGCGGCGCAACGAGGTCCAGCAGGACTTCGAGATCACGATGAGCGAGCGCCGCACCAAGGTCGTCAGCGCGGTCAACGAGCTCGAGGCCACCAGCAAGGCCGAGGCCGAGCGCAGGCTCACGGACGCCACCAACGAGGCGCGCAGGCGACTGCAGACCGCGACCGAGCAGGCCGAGAAGCGGATCGCCCACGCGAAGGAACTCGCCGAGGAGCTTCGCGTGCTCCGCGGCCGGGTCCTGGCTCAGCTGCTGGGAATTCGGGGACAGCTCGATTCGGTGCCCGCGATGCTCGCCTCGGTCAACCGCGAGGGCGAACTCCTCGACGGGGCCGGCGACTCAGCCGGACGCAACACCCCGGCCAAGGACGAGGACGAGGACACCGACGGTGGCGACGCACCCGAGGCGTCCGAGAAGTCGGAGAAGTCCGAGGAGTCGGTCAAGACCAACGTCGGGTGATCCCGCGCGACCCGCGGCCGTTCCAGCACCCGGTGTGCCAGTGCCTGCGTTCCTCGGCCCCGCCGAGTTCGTCCGCAGGCCAGGCCACCAGGTGCGGGACGCCGGGCCGGATCTCGTGATCACAACCGGGGCAGCGATAGTTCTTCGTGGCGCGCGACCCCGGCACCGGGCGGACCAGGTACCGCTCGTCGTCGTATCCCGCGGGCCCGGAATCGATCCGCGACTCCCAGCCGCCGGCAGGCGTCGGCCGGTCGGTCCGGTGTCGCTGATTCCGTCTGGGCATGACTACAGCCTAGGTTTCGATCAGAACAGCCGGAACTCGGTGCTCTCGGTCCCCCGCAGTTTGTCGTAATCGAGTGTCAGGCAGCGGATCCCGCGATCTTCCGCGAGGGTCCGCGCCTGGGGCTTGATCTGCTGCGCGGCGAACACCCCGGTCACGGGCGCGAGCAGCGGATCGCGGTTCATCAGTTCCAGGTAGCGGGTCAGCTGTTCGACACCGTCGATCTCGCCGCGGCGCTTGATCTCCACGGCGACCGACGCTCCGTCCGCGTCCCGGACGAGCAGGTCCACCGGACCGATCGCCGTCATGTACTCACGCCGGACCAGGGTGTAGCCGGAACCGAGGGTCTCGACGTGCTCGGCCAGCAGTTCCTGCAGGTGCGCCTCGACCCCGTCCTTGATCAGGCCCGGGTCGACGCCGAGCTCGTGCGAGGAGTCGTGCTCGACCTCGTGGATCGTGATCCGCAGCTCCTCGCCGGCCTTGTTGGTCACGATCCACAGCTGGGTGCCCTCCTCGCCGTCGTTCTCGACGAGCCAGCACGGCGGGCTCATCCAGTTCAGCGGCTTGTACGCACGGTCGTCCGCATGGATGCTCACCGAGCCGTCGGACTTGACCAGCAGGAGCCTGCGCGCCTTCGGCAGGTGTGCAGTGAGTCGTCCGACGTAGTCGACATGGCAGCTGGCAATCACGAGGCGCACTCGGAACACCCTAGAGCACCCATCGGTGCGCGCCGCAGACCCGCCACGCCGCGCCGGGTCACCGGGTGGTCAACCCATTACGCTGGAGCGACCATGCCGCTCCCGTTCCGCTCGATCGCGCCGCTGGGCTCGCGGCTGCTCGGCGCCCCGGACGAGAGCCCGCGCCGCCGCCGGATCCGCGTCCAGGTGCTGCTGACCGCAAGCCTGGTGCTGTCCAACCTGATCGGCGCGCTCGTGGTCGGCGCGCTGATCACCGTGGTCGTGCCCGGTCCGAGCCTCTACGACCTCAACTACCTGATCGTCAACGCGGTGATCGGGCCGGTCTACATCGCCCTGGCCGTCGCGGTCGGCGTTCTGTGGGGCACCCTCCGCGCGACGAAGGACCTGCGGTGGGCCATCGAGAACCGGGAACCGACCAGGGAGGAGGCCGCGGCGGCGCTCGCGATGCCGTGGCGCCTGACCCGGATGCAGGCCCTGCTGTGGACCATCGGGCTCGTCCTCTTCACGGTCAGCTACGGGCTCATCGACCCGGAGTCCATCCCCAAGGTCGCCTTCACCATCGCCATGGGCGGGGTCACGGTCTGCGCGTTCAGCTACCTGCTCAGCGAGTTCTCGTTGCGTCCCGCGGCCGCGCGCGCCCTCGAGGCGGGCGACCCGCGCCGGGTGCGCATCGCGGGCGTGACCGGCCGCAACATGCTGGCCTGGACCCTGGGCACCGGGGTGCCGGTGGCCGGCCTGATGCTGATCGCGGTCTTCAGCTTCATCCGCCCGGAGCACGTTGACGTGGACAAGCTCGCGGTGTCCATTCTCGCGCTCGGCGCCATCACCCTGGTCTTCGGGCTGGCGCTGACCCTGCTCGGGGTTGGCGCCACCGTGGCGCCCATCCGCGCGGTCCGGGCAGCCATGGTGCGCGTCGAACACGGCGAGCTCGACACGCAGGTGGTGGTCTACGACGGCACCGAGCTCGGCGAGCTGCAGAGCGGCTTCAACCGGATGGCGGAGGGCCTGCGCGAGCGCGAGCGGATCCAGGAACTGTTCGGCAGGCACGTGGGACACGAGGTGGCCGAGGCCGCCATCAAGCGCAATCCCGAGCTCGGCGGAGAGGAGCGCGAGATCGCGGTCTTCTTCATCGACCTGGTCGGGTCCACCGAGCTCGCTGCATCCCGGCCACCGAAGGAGGTCGTCGATCTGCTCAACCGCTTCTTCGATGTCGTGGTCGACGAGGTGGACCGGCACGGGGGTCTGATCAACAAATTCGAAGGCGACGCCGCGCTCGCGATCTTCGGGGCGCCCGTCGAGATCCAGGACCCCGCAGGCAGCGCGCTCGCCGCCGCCCGCGCCATCCGGACCCGGCTCATCGTCGAGGTGCCGGACTGCAGCGCCGCGATCGGCGTCGCCGCGGGCACCGCCGTCGCGGGAAATATCGGCGCCCGCAAGCGATTCGAGTACACGGTCATCGGGGATCCGGTGAACGAGGCGGCCCGGCTGTCCGAGCTGGCCAAGACGATCGACGGCGCGCTCGTCGCCTCCGATCGCGCCGTCCAGCGGGCGGGGACCGACGAGTCCCGGCGCTGGGAGCTCGGCGACTCGGTGATCCTCCGCGGGCGCAACGTCGCCACCCGCTTGGCCACCCCCGTCCGCAAAGCGCCGTAGCGAGGCTCTCCCGACCGCGCTCGACGTCGGTGGGCTCTGGTAGATGTGGGGCATGGGTGTGACTGTCGACGAGTTCCTGACAATGCTGGACACGTTGCCCGAGACCGAACAGAGCGGCGGTGGCGGCGGTAGCTGGGTGTCGCTCAAGGTCAACGGCAAGGGCTTCGGTTATGTGTGGGAGAAGACGGAGACGGTCGGCCTCAAGACCACCCTCGACGAACAAATCGCGCTGGTGTCCGAGCGCCCCGACGTGTTCGAGATCCAGTTCACCACCAACCAGTTCGGGTGGGTCGTGGTGCAGCTGGCGAAGATCGAACCCGACGAACTGCTGGAACTCGTCACCGAGGCCTGGTGCCTGACCGCGCCCAAGCGTCTCGTCGAAGCACACGAATTCGGCAGTCTCTACGACGAATAGCCCCGTGCCTGCGAGGATGCGGTGGTGATCCTCGAACATGCACTCCTGCAGGTGAAGTCCGGTCGCAGCGCCGAATTCGAGACCGCCTTCGGTCGGGCCGAACAGATCATTTCCAGCATGGTGGGGTTCCGCCGGCTGTCCCTCTCACACTGCCTCGAGCGTCCAGGCACGTATCTACTGTTGGTCGAGTGGGACACCCTGGCAGACCACGTCGAGGGCTTCAGGAAGTCGCCGCAGTACGCGCAGTGGAGCTCGCTGCTGCACGACTTCTACGACCCCTTCCCGACCGTCGAGCACTACGAGCAAGTCGATTTCGCCGATTGGACCACCAGCTGAGGCCTCGAGTGTGCAGGTATGGGGCATCGCCCGAGTAGAGACGCCAATAGGTGCACACTCGGCCGGCCGCGGTGGTGTGGCTGGTGTATGTGTTCGTGCCCTGGATATGCGAAATGCCTCGCATCGCAGTCTCTTTCAAGACTGTGATGCGAGGCATTCGCAATTTATGTTCGGCGGTGTCCTACTCTCCCACACCCTGTCGAGTGCAGTACCATCGGCGCTGGAGGGCTTAGCTTCCGGGTTCGGAATGGGGCCGGGCGTTTCCCCTCCGCTATGGCCGCCGTAACTCTGTGAAATTTTCACACGGAACCTGGTCACAATCCAAATCATGTTTGGAATCGTTTCCGGTTCTTGAAACAAATCGTGTGTTGTTTCAGATACCGCACAGTGGACGCGTAGCTTCTTTGTGGTAAGTCCTCGGCCTATTAGTACCAGTCACCTGCACACGTTACCGTGCTTCCAGTTCTGGCCTATCAACCCGGTGGTCTGCCGGGGCCTTACCCCCTCAAGGGGTGAGAAACCTCATCTTGGAACAGGCTTCCCGCTTAGATGCTTTCAGCGGTTATCCCTTCCGAACGTAGCTAACCAGCGGTGCTCCTGGTGGAACAACTGGCACACCAGAGGTTCGTCCGTCCCGGTCCTCTCGTACTAGGGACAGCCTTCCTCAAGTTTCTAACGCGCGCGGCGGATAGAGACCGAACTGTCTCACGACGTTCTAAACCCAGCTCGCGTGCCGCTTTAATGGGCGAACAGCCCAACCCTTGGGACCTACTCCAGCCCCAGGATGCGACGAGCCGACATCGAGGTGCCAAACCATCCCGTCGATATGGACTCTTGGGGAAGATCAGCCTGTTATCCCCGGGGTACCTTTTATCCGTTGAGCGACACCGCTTCCACTTGCCGGTGCCGGATCACTAGTCCCGACTTTCGTCCCTGCTCGACCTGTCAGTCTCACAGTCAAGCTCCCTTGTGCACTTGCACTCAACACCTGATTGCCAACCAGGCTGAGGGAACCTTTGGGCGCCTCCGTTACATTTTGGGAGGCAACCGCCCCAGTTAAACTACCCACCAGGCACTGTCCCTGAACCAGATCATGGTCCGAGGTTAGATGTCCAATACGATCAGAGTGGTATTTCAACAATGACTCCACGAACACTGGCGTGCCCGCTTCACAGTCTCCCACCTATCCTACACAAACCGAACCGAACACCAATACCAAGCTATAGTGAAGGTCCCGGGGTCTTTTCGTCCTGCCGCGCGTAACGAGCATCTTTACTCGTAATGCAATTTCGCCGAGTCTATGGTTGAGACAGCTGAGAAGTCGTTACGCCATTCGTGCAGGTCGGAACTTACCCGACAAGGAATTTCGCTACCTTAGGATGGTTATAGTTACCACCGCCGTTTACTGGGGCTTAAATTCTCAGCTTCGCTCCGAAAAGCTAACCGGTCCTCTTAACCTTCCAGCACCGGGCAGGCGTCAGTCCGTATACATCGTCTTACGACTTCGCACGGACCTGTGTTTTTAGTAAACAGTCGCTTCTCACTGGTCTCTGCGGCCCCACCCAGCTCACGGAGTAAATCCGATCACCAGACGAGGCCCCCTTCTCCCGAAGTTACGGGGGCATTTTGCCGAGTTCCTTAACCATAGTTATCTCGATCGCCTTAGTATTCTCTACCTGACCACCTGTGTCGGTTTGGGGTACGGGCCGTGTAAAAGCTCGCTAGAGGCTTTTCTCGGCAGCATAGGATCACTGAATTCGCCTCAATCGGCTATGCATCACGTCTCAGGATATGTGTGGCACGGATTTGCCTATGCCACTCCCTACACGCTTACACCAGTATTACCACTGACTGGCTCAGCTACCTTCCTGCGTCACCCCATCGCTTGGCTACTACCAGATCAGGTCCCGCGCATCCCCCGACCATGATCCCGAAGGAACATTGGCCGGCTTCAGGGCGGTTAGTATCACTGATTCACCATGGGCGCGTTTACACGGGTACGGGAATATCAACCCGTTGTCCATCGACTACGCCTGTCGGCCTCGCCTTAGGTCCCGACTCACCCTGGGCGGATTAACCTGGCCCAGGAACCCTTGGTCATTCGGCGGAAGAGTTTCTCACTCTTCTTTCGCTACTCATGCCTGCATTCTCACTCGTGCAGCCTCCACGCCTGGATCACTCCGACGCTTCCATGGCTGCACGACGCTCCCCTACCCATCCATACCACTGCCCAAGTCCCCGCAGGAACAAGGAGGTGTATTGCATGAATGCCGCAGCTTCGGTGGTGTACTTGAGCCCCGCTACATTGTCGGCGCAGGATCACTTGACCAGTGAGCTATTACGCACTCTTTCAAGGGTGGCTGCTTCTAAGCCAACCTCCTGGTTGTCTTCGCGACCCCACATCCTTTTCCACTTAGTACACGCTTAGGGACCTTAGCTGGCGATCTGGGCTGTTTCCCTCTCGACTACGAACCTTATCGCCCGCAGTCTCACTGCCGCGCTCTCACTCACCGGCATTCGGAGTTTGGCTGATTTCGGTAAGCTTGTGGGCCCCCTAGACCATCCAGTAGCTCTACCTCCGGTGAGAAACACGCGACGCTGCACCTAAATGCATTTCGGGGAGAACCAGCTATCACGGAGTTTGATTGGCCTTTCACCCCTACCCACAGCTCATCCCCTCAGTTTTCAACCTAAGTGGGTTCGGGCCTCCACGACGTCTTACCGTCGCTTCACCCTGGCCATGGGTAGATCACTCCGCTTCGGGTCTAGAGCATGCGACTGGACCGCCCTATTCGGACTCGCTTTCGCTACGGCTGCCCCTCACGGGTTAACCTCGCCACATGCCACTAACTCGCAGGCTCATTCTTCAAAAGGCACGCCATCACCCCCACAGCAAGCTGTGCAAAGGCTTTGACGGATTGTAAGCGCACGGTTTCAGGTACTATTTCACTCCCCTCCCGGGGTACTTTTCACCTTTCCCTCACGGTACTAGTCCGCTATCGGTCACCAGGGAGTATTCAGGCTTATCGGGTGGTCCCGACAGATTCACAGCAGATTTCACGGGCCCGCTGCTACTTGGGAACCATTCACGAGAGCCGGGAAGTTTTCGTCTACGGGATTCTCACCCTCTACGACAGGCCGTTCCAGACCACTTCGACTAACAACCCGGTTTCTTACTCTCGCCCACCACGGCAGTGATGAGAAGAAAGGCCCCACAACCCCACGCACACAACGCCTGCCGGCTATCACATGTACATGGTTTAGCCTCTTCCGCTTTCGCTCGCCACTACTCACGGAATCACTATTGTTTCTCTTCCTGTGGGTACTGAGATGTTTCACTTCCCCACGTTCCCTCCACACGCCCTATATATTCAGGCGCGGGTAACCACACATCACTGTGGCTGGGTTTCCCCATTCGGAGACCCTCGGATCTCAGCTCGTTTGACAGCTCCCCGAGGCTTATCGCAGCCTACTACGTCCTTCATCGGCTCCTGGTGCCAAGGCATCCACCGTACGCTCTTAATTACTTACAACAAAGATGCTCGCGTCCACTGTGCAGTTCTCAAACAACACACAACCAGAAAACCATCATGCAGACACCAGCCAAAGGATGTTCCCACCCCTCACGGTATGACCTGCGGTCTCCCACTTGTAAGTTCTTGCCTAGAAAGAAACACTCGCGTGTTCTCTCAGGACCCAACAGTATGCCGATATAACCGCGACTCCCACCAGCACTGAGGCCGGCGGTAATGAGTCGATGTGCTTGTCAGCGTCCACCCATGAGCTCCCGCAGCGAAACAGTGTTCACTAAACGGGCTCTGCCAGACACGACCTCGACTGTTCGAGGACGTCTGCTGGAGAATGCTCCTTAGAAAGGAGGTGATCCAGCCGCACCTTCCGGTACGGCTACCTTGTTACGACTTCGTCCCAATCGCCGATCCCACCTTCGACGGCTCCCTCCACAAGGGTTAGGCCACCGGCTTCGGGTGTTACCGACTTTCATGACGTGACGGGCGGTGTGTACAAGGCCCGGGAACGTATTCACCGCAGCGTTGCTGATCTGCGATTACTAGCGACTCCGACTTCACGGGGTCGAGTTGCAGACCCCGATCCGAACTGAGACCAGCTTTAAGGGATTCGCTCCACCTCACGGTCTCGCAGCCCTCTGTACTGGCCATTGTAGCATGTGTGAAGCCCTGGACATAAGGGGCATGATGACTTGACGTCGTCCCCACCTTCCTCCGAGTTGACCCCGGCAGTCTCTTACGAGTCCCCACCATTACGTGCTGGCAACATAAGACAAGGGTTGCGCTCGTTGCGGGACTTAACCCAACATCTCACGACACGAGCTGACGACAGCCATGCACCACCTGTATACCGGCCACAAGGGGGCTACATCTCTGCAGCTTTCCAGTATATGTCAAACCCAGGTAAGGTTCTTCGCGTTGCATCGAATTAATCCACATGCTCCGCCGCTTGTGCGGGCCCCCGTCAATTCCTTTGAGTTTTAGCCTTGCGGCCGTACTCCCCAGGCGGGGCGCTTAATGCGTTAGCTACGGCACAGATCCCGTGGAAGGAACCCACACCTAGCGCCCACCGTTTACGGCGTGGACTACCAGGGTATCTAATCCTGTTTGCTACCCACGCTTTCGTTCCTCAGCGTCAGTTACTGCCCAGAGACCCGCCTTCGCCACCGGTGTTCCTCCTGATATCTGCGCATTTCACCGCTACACCAGGAATTCCAGTCTCCCCTGCAGTACTCAAGTCTGCCCGTATCGCCTGCCGGCCCATCGTTGAGCGATGGGTTTTCACAGACGACGCGACAAACCGCCTACGAACTCTTTACGCCCAGTAATTCCGGACAACGCTCGCACCCTACGTATTACCGCGGCTGCTGGCACGTAGTTAGCCGGTGCTTCTTCTGCAGGTACCGTCACTTTCGCTTCGTCCCTGCTGAAAGAGGTTTACAACCCGAAGGCCTTCATCCCTCACGCGGCGTCGCTGCATCAGGCTTTCGCCCATTGTGCAATATTCCCCACTGCTGCCTCCCGTAGGAGTCTGGGCCGTGTCTCAGTCCCAGTGTGGCCGGTCACCCTCTCAGGTCGGCTACCCGTCGTCGCCTTGGTAGGCCATTACCCCACCAACAAGCTGATAGGCCGCGGGCCCATCCTGCACCAGTAAACCTTTCCACCAAAAGCCATGCAGCCTTTGGTCATATCCGGTATTAGACCCAGTTTCCCAGGCTTATCCCGAAGTGCAGGGCAGATCACCCACGTGTTACTCACCCGTTCGCCGCTCGTGTACCCCGAAGGGCCTTACCGCTCGACTTGCATGTGTTAAGCACGCCGCCAGCGTTCGTCCTGAGCCAGGATCAAACTCTCCGTTGAAGACTCTAGATTTCACAGGCGAACCTGCTAATCAGTCATAGACATCGAGTCAAATCACTAGCATTCAAAAACTCAAACTAGCTTCAAACACTGGCCCCTCTCCGACGGAAGAAGGAAAAGAGCCAGCAAATACCCACACCAAATGGTGTGGAGTACCAAAATTTGGCACTGACATTCATCGGCACACTGTTGAGTTCTCAAAGAACACGCACACACCATCACCACCAAGCTCTCACATTCACTGAGAGTTGTTCTCGGCCGCTCCGGGGCAACTGTTCCAGCCTATCTCATCGAGCAGACCCGGTCAAAACCGGCCCCGCCAGAAGAAGAAGGCAGTCGAAGACAAAGCCGGTCGAAACCGGCTCTAAACTTCGGGATTGTCTGGCGCCTGACGTCCAACCTCGTGTCCCGCGCCTCTCGGCCGGGTCGGTGTCCGTGTCGCTCTGACTCGACAAAAGTTACGCGGCGGCGAACGCTGTGGCAAATCGCCATGTCGCGGCCCATTCGACTCGGAAGTTGCCAGGTCAGAGAGCTTGAACGGGCGGCGGAACCGGCATTTCGGGGGGAAATCGATCACTGTGACGCCGGACACTCCCGCCGCTCCCCCGGACACGACGGCTCGGTCAGCCCGCCACCGCCGGGGCAGGCACCCGCTCGATCACGCCGCCGAGAGCCGTCAGGTTCTCGACGAATCTCGGGTATCCGCGGTCGATGTGGAAGACGTCGTGGACCTCGGTGACGCCGTCCGCCACCAGACCTGCCAGCACCAGGCCGGCACCGGCCCGGATGTCCGAGGACCACACCGGCGCGCTCGAGAGCTGCGGGATCCCGCGGACCACCGCGTGATGTCCATCGGTGCGGGCATCGGCGCCGAGCCGGATCATCTCCTCGACGAACCGGAAGCGCGCCTCGAAGACGTTCTCGGTGATCATCGACGTGCCATCCGCGACGGCCGCCAGGCCGATCGCCATCGGCTGCAGGTCGGTCGGGAATCCCGGGTACGGCAGGGTCGCGTAGTTCACCGCGGTGGGGCGGCCCTCCTGCACGATCCGGAATCCGTCCGACTCCATCGCGACCTGCGAACCCGCGGACCGGAGCTTGTCGAGCACCAGCGAGAGGTGCTTCGGGTTGACCCCGCGCACCCGCACATCCCCCCGGGTCATGGCGGCCGCGATCCCCCACGTCGCCGCGACGATCCGATCCCCGATCACCCGATGAGTTGTCGGCTGCATGGTCTTGACGCCCCGAATGGTCAGTGTCGTGGAACCGGCACCCTCGATCAGGGCGCCCATTCGCCTGAGCATGTTGCACAGGTCAACGATCTCGGGTTCGCGGGCGGCGTTGTCGATGACGGTCTCGCCCTTGGCCAGCACCGCGGCCATCAGGATGTTCTCGGTGGCACCGACCGACGGGAACGCCAGCCGGATGGTGGCTCCGTGCAGGTCGTCCGCCTCCGCCACCACGCACCCGTGCTGGATCTCGCTGCGTGCGCCGAGCAACTCCAGTCCGGACTGGTGCATGTCCAGTGGACGCGACCCGATCGCGTCACCACCGGGGAGCGCGACCACGGCGCGCCTGCACCGCGCGACCAGGGGCCCGAGCACACACACGGACGCTCGGAACTGGGTCACGGCCGGGAAGTCGGCGTGGTACTTCGGCTCGGCAGGGGTCGTGATGCGCGCCTCGTCCCCCTCGAGCACCACCTCGCAGCCGAGTCCGCGCAGTACCTCCGCCATCAGCGGGACGTCGAGGATGTCCGGGCAGTTGGTGATGGTGGTCGTGCCCTCCGCCAGGAGGGCAGCCGCCATCAACTTCAGGACGCTGTTCTTAGCGCCGCCCACCGAGACCTCACCCGTAAGACTGTTGCCGCCGGTGACAAGAAAGCGCTCACTCACAGTCGCACAGCCTAGTTGTTGCGATTCATAGGGTTGGTCACGCGGTAGGGACACGTCGTGAACACGGGTACTGGTCTCAATCCAAGGATGAAAACTGCGACCAACCCATCCGAGCCCCGAAAGGGACTTGTGTCTCCCACTGCAATGCCCCGCTCACTTCAGCCGGAACGCTGGGAAGCACTTACACCGTTGCGTGGATCGCCTGATCTCGCACGTCGCCGCCGAGATCAGGCGCTCCCGTCAGTACCTGTCAAAGTGGACGAACCGGTGCCGCACCAGCGGAGATGCGACCCTGCACGACCGGGCAAACGTCACGCACCACCAACCCACCACCTCGGCCTGGGATTGGTCGACAGGATCGAGACGCTGTGGCGTGCACGGAAGAGGTCCGCCCGCCGCCTCGCCAGGGTACGGCATCGTTCATTCGGCAGGCCACGCCAACGTCAAGATCAAACGCACAACCGCATCCTCACTGAGGAACTTTCGCGGCGCCGCGGGGCCAATTTTTGAGTAGTGAGCCGCCCACCAGCTACTCGACTCCACACCGGCGGCACCATCGTCATTGCCCAATTAACCAAGCCCGTAGTACCGCCTCGCAGCTGAGCGGTACCGTTAGCCAATGCCTGTGCATTTGACGCGAATCTACACCCGGACCGGCGACGACGGAACCACCGGGCTGAGCGATTTCTCACGAGTGTCGAAGAATGATCCCCGCCTCGTTGCCTACGCGGACTGCGACGAAACGAACGCGAGTATCGGCGTCGCGCTCGCTTTGGGAGCGCCGGCCAAGGAGATTGTCGAGGTGCTGTGCCAGATTCAGAACGATCTGTTCGACACCGGTGCCGACCTGTCGACTCCGATCGTCGCGGAGCCCAAGCACCCGCCGCTGCGGATCACACAGTCCTACATCGATCGGATCGAGGGCTGGTGCGACCTCTTCAACGGGCGACTCGAACCGCTGAGTACCTTCATCCTTCCGGGTGGAACTCCTCTGGGCGCCCTTCTACACTCCGCGCGCACAATCGCACGTCGTGCCGAGCGGTCCGCGTGGTCGGCCGTCCAGGCCAGCCCGGACGACACGAGTGCGCTCCCTGCCAAGTACCTCAACCGACTCTCCGACCTACTGTTCATCGTCAGCCGGCTCGCCAACCCCGGTGGCGAAGTGCTCTGGAAGCCCGGCGCAGGCGGCAACGCCTAGTCCTCGCGCCGGAACGACAAAGGGGCGGCCTGATGATCTCCCTTTTGCATATCGGGTGTTCAAATTGCTCTGGTCGTTGCCATTTCATGCCGGACGCCCCCGCATGGAGCGTCCGGGCGGTCTTGATTCCACCCACGACAGGAATGCGGTACGTGCGCCTCGATCGAGCGCGATCTCATAGGTGCGATCCCCGTCCACGACCTTGAGAATCACGATTTCGTCAGTCATAATGTCGTACTCGTTGCCGGTGGGCCCACGCAGCGCGCAGACCTCGATGCCCTGCCGACTCATCCTGGTGTCAGGTCCAGGACGCAGGCTCGACAGCTTGAAGAAGACGAGGGATCTCTCGCCGTAGCGCACCACACCGTGCCGCCAGCCGCTCCCGGCCGCTGCCGGGATGATGCGCAGGATCGCCGCGGTACCCCACGCCGCAGCACTGTCAGGCGATACATGAAAGCCGCGGCCAAGACCGCGAGCAGCACAATCAGAATGATGAGAACAACCATCCCGATCTGCAATGCCACATGTCCCTTCGCCCACAAGCGTCGATGCCTCGTGGACATTCAATCACGGCGCTTCGTCGCCCCTAGCTCCGGGCCGCGGCAGATCCGGTGCCTTCTTGACAGTCCGAAGTTCGAAGAATCCTGACTCTTCAGCAACGCGCCATCGGCCAGGTGGTCCGATTAGGCCGTCAGACCACCATCTACGACAAGGACATGGCCGGTAATGAAAGCGGCGGAGTCTGACGCCAGGAACTGGACAGCCTTTGACACATCCGACGGCGACCCCAATCGGCCCAGCGGGGTGCGGCGGCAGATCTGGTCCAGCTGGTTCGGGGTCAGTCCATGACTCAGCTCGGTCGTGAGATACCCAGGGGCAACGGAGTTCACCGTGATACCTCGCGGACCCAATTCCCTCGAAAGCGATCGGGTCATCCCATCCAGTCCAGCCTTCGTGGCGCTGTACACCGCCAAACCCTGATAACCGGCGATTCCAACAACCGACGACACGTTCACAATCCGCCCACGCGTCCCCGCTGCGAGCATCTTTCTGATAGTCGCCTTTGTAACAAAGATCGAACCTTTCAAATTCAAGTCGATCACGGTGTCGACGTCGTCGGCAGAGGTCAACCCAAGAACACCGTCCCGGGCAACACCCGCATTGTTGACAAGAATGTCGATACCACCCCAGTGCCGGTACACCTCATGGATGAACGAATCTGCAGCGGTGCGGTCGGCAACATCGACTGCCGAATAGAGCAGGCGCGGCGCAACCAACTCGTCGGACATCAGCTTCTCGAGGAACGGTGAGCTCGATCGGCTGCACGTCGCGACCCGGTCTCCCGAGTCCAGAAATGATTGAACCAGATCCGCACCAAGCCCTCGGCTGCCGCCGGTAACAACTACTACACGTGCACTCATTCTTTTCGCCTATCAAGTTTCATTTGAACCACCGACAAGGAATCCACCATCTTCACGATCCTGGGGCGATGTGCCTCCGGCAGGACCTCGCACGCCAGAGCGATGTCTCTACGAAGATCAAGGAGGTCACATCCGGGTTGCGCGACGACGTCAGCTGCCACGATGTTCCCTGTGATCGGATTGGACCGACCGAATACACGGACCAATTCGACGCCGGCAACATTGCCGATGATCTCCTCGATCGGTAAAGGCGGAACCTTGATGCCTCCGACGTTGATCACGTTTCCTACCCGGCCGACGAAATGAATACGCCCGTCCCGAAGCTCAACCAGATCTCCTGTGGAAATCCAATCGTCCGCAACAACTTCAGAACCGTGATAGCCGAACATGCCGACCCTCGAACGAGCATGCAGTTCACCCTCCGAGATGCGGAGCTGCACACAATTGCCTACCTTCCGATCCAGAACTTCCTCAGGCAGACCCGCCCTTCCATCGCTCACTGCGATTGCTGATCCAATCTCAGTCGTCGCATAGATGTGTGAGATCCTCGCGGTAGGAAAACATGACGCCAGCTGCTGAAGCAGGGATTCAGACACTGCCTCACCACCGATAGTGATCTGACGAAGCTCCGGTGGCCGCAGTTGGCCCCTACTCAGCAGCGCGAGCAGCATTCGCCAGAACGTGGGAGTGGCGCTGACATGTGTCACTCCGTAGTGGATCATCGAGTCGAGTGCAGCAGCCGGCCGATTCTCCGGCGGTATAACTAGCGTTCCGCCTGTATTCAGTACGTGCGCGAGCAGCTGCAGCCCCGCGTACTGATTCACGTTGTACACAAGTAGCCAGGTCGTGCCGGCGGAACTTGTCGGGCCCCTTCCCTGAGAAGCGGAAGCGATCAGACTTCGGAAGCGATGCCGGGTGGCCTTCGGCGTGCCAGTCGTTCCGCTAGTCAACACCGCCAGTGATCGCTCGTTTTCAACATCGTCCTTCATCCCGCCGACGGCCGAGTCCCCCTCACAGACGATCACGACTCCACCATCTGATTCGAGTGAAATCTGCACGTGGCCGAAACGTTCGGCAAAGTCGAGCGCCTCTTCGCTGCTGATCTGCGCAGGGTAGAGGCACGCCTCAGCACCCACGTCACACGCCGCGAATAGGAAGGTGATCGAGTCGAGCGCATCGTCGGCCACGTAGCCAACGGACATGCCCGAGAATCGGCGCAGCTGTTCAGCCAGCGCAGACACCCGAACCAGGAAAGCCCGGTAGGACAACGTGGTGCTCTCCGTACAGAGAAAGGCAGTGTCGCCGTCCGCGCGAACACGCTGCCGCAGTAGATCGGTCAGCATGGACCGGTCAACGGCTCGCGCCGGGCGCGGACACTTGCTCGTAGTACTCTGCAATGCCGTCCACTGTATCCGGGAACTGTCCGGCCGAGTAGGGGTCGTGTCCGAAGACATCCTCCAACTGAGCGGAGAGTTCCGCGAACTCCAGCGAGCTGAAGCCGAGCTCGGCGCTCAACTTCGCGCCGGGCATCAATAGGGCGGCGCCGGTGGGCCGCTGAGACAGAATCGAGGTGATCGTTTCGGCGATCACGCCACGGTCATTGGACATGTACATAGCTCCTTTAGAAGGGATCACTGCTGGCCGGAAACCCGCAGGTCGATCGGTGAACCAGGTTCGAAAGCATCGCGGATACGCTTCTTGTCGAACTTGCCGACGCTCGTCTTCGGAATTTCTCGGACGAAGGTCCAGAGATCCGGAAGCTGCCACTTGGCGAACTTCCCGATGAGGTGCGCGCGGAGGGCAACCGGGTCGGGCTCCGCCCGCTCCTTGAGCACCACGACAACAAGCGGACGTTCCCCCCATTTGTCGTCCGGGACACCAACAACGGTGGCCTCCGCAACATCGGGATGGCTCATCACGTCGTTTTCGAGCTGGATGGACGAGATCCACTCGCCGCCGGACTTGATCAAGTCCTTGGCCCGGTCAACGAGGGTCAGGAATCCGTCCGCAGTGATGTAGCCGACGTCGCCGGTTCGCAACCAACCGTCCTCGAACGAGTCCATGCCCTGGGGTTCTGCTGCGCCGGTGTAATAGGAGGAGGTGATCCACGGGCCTCGAACCTGCAGTTCGCCGACGGATCGTCCGTCTCTGGGCAACACGATCCCGCCCTCATCGACGAGGCGCGCATCGACGCCGACCGGAATCTTGCCTTGGCTCACGCGATAAGCCGGCTCGGCGGCGGCATCGCAGTCCACGGGCGGTCGCGCGACTGTGACCAGCGGCGACGTTTCGGTCATGCCCCAAGCGCCCATCAGTTGCACCCCGTACCGCTCCCGAAAGCCCGCCATCAGATCGTGCGGCAGAGCGGCGCCTCCCACCATGACCTCCCGCAGATGACCGATATCCTGTGGCCTGCTGTCGAGTTCTGCGAGGACACCGGTCCAGACGGTCGGCACCGCAGCTGCAAACGTCGGCTTCCCCTCCTCCATGATGCTTAGCAGGTCCGTCGGCTTCACGAACCGGTCCGGAAGCAGCAGGGCCGCTCCCGCCATCAGACAGGCGTGCGGCAGGCCCCAGCCATTAGCATGGAACATCGGCACCACCGGTAGCACCGTGTCGCATCGGCCGATCGCCAAACCGTTCGCGCTGCACAGGAACATCGCGTGCAGCCAGTTCGAACGATGTGAGTAGACAACGCCTTTCGGGTTGCCAGTGGTCCCCGAGGTGTAACAGATCGCAGCCGCGGAATACTCGTCGACCGAGGGATAGGGATACTCGGCTTCCGACTGCTCGCGCATCAGCGTTTCGAAGCTGTGGAACTCGACCCCCGAAGCCGAACGGACAGGCAGGGGGCCGTCGACGACGACCACGCGTTCGACCGTAGGCATCTCGGGCAGACATTCGAGGAAGGTCTCCAGCAGCGACCCGTCGACGAGGACGACCCGGTCCGCCGCCTGCGTTGCGACGAAACCGACCTGTGCGGGAAGCAGCCGGATATTGAGCGGATGGATCACCGCGCCCATCGCCGGTATGGCGTGATAGGCCAGGAGATGCTCGTAATTGTTCCACATGAATGTGCCGACCCGATCGCCGAGAGCCACACCGAGGCCACTCAGCACATGGGCCAGTCGAGAGCCGTCGCGGCCGAGCCGCGCGAAATCGGCGTGCCGGAACCCGGAACCGGTCCAGGTCGAAATCGACGTGCCTGGAAACAACTCCGCACCGTGTCGCAGCAGAGTGGCCTGCGATAGCGGCGCGGTCCCCATGGTGCTCAGCATTCTCGTCCGATCTCGAGCCGGTCGGTGACCGGGGTACCCAATGGCGCGAGCCGGTGGTGAACCGCCGTCCGCAAGCCGTACTCCTCCACGAGCGCCATGAATCCCCTTCTTATCCTCTCAATTTCGTGACCGTTGACATCCGGCGCCTCCGCGATGTTGAACTCGGCGGACAACGCGTCGTGGGCGGCAGACCTGTCCACCTCGGCCGAGCTGTCGGCATTGGCCGCGAGCAGCGCCTGTGCCCAGTTCTCGGTGCCGGCACCGGCACCGGCACCGGCACCGGCACCGGCACCGGAGACCGTGACATTCATCGCATATCGTCCGCGATCACCACAGCGCGCCTCGAAGACAACGCGCGGTCCCGGTAGTACAACAGATTGGTCGACGAGCATATTATTGACACGGAAGAAAACGTCATCATCGTGCGAATCAGACACGATGAAGCCCTTTCCATTGGGCTCGTCGAAACGCAAAGCACGGCCGGTCGACGACATTCTCGTTCCTTTCAATTCTTGGTAGCCGACAGCATCCCGTAGCCGAGAATCCCCTGATCCCACATCTGTTCCAGAACGCCGCAGGAGTCCACGAACTCCTGCCAGGAGCCCTGGCCGATCAGCGCGGAGACCTCGGCCCGGTGTGCCAGCCCGTTCGCCCGCCATCGGGAGAAGGTGGGACGCACCTGGGCGGACAGATCCCGCCGCAGGTCCACTTCGAGCCCCGCCGCCGCAGCGAGTTCGGCGTAGGTATCCAGCGTTTCCATCCGCGCATCGCCGAATACCCGGCTCAGCAAGCCGAATTCGGCACGCAGCGAACGCACCAGCTGGAAGGTGACCGGCTGGACCAGCATAATGTCGCACAGTGTGAAGCGGCCAGCCCGACGCAGCACACGACCGCACTCGCGCAACAGCCCCGCGCGATCTCGCATCAGATGTGATGACTCCAACGCCCATACTCGGTCAAAGGATTCGTCGGCGAACTCATTGTGCATACCATCGCGAATCTCGAATGTCAGCGACTCGCTCAACCCCGCCGCGGCGGCCTTCGCACGTGCCCGCGTCACACCATGGGCGCTGGTACTGATGCCTACCCCGACCAGTCCGTGCTGTCGGACCGCCCAGCGGGTCGAGGTCCCGACGCCACAACCGACATCGAGAAAGCGGTCCCCGGAACGGAACTCGGCCGCGGCGGCCATCAGCATGGTCAGTCGCTGCGTCGCCGACGGCAACGGCTCGTGAGCCTCGTCGAAGACTCCGTAGTGGAGATCATCGCCGAGCAGCAAGGCCCAGGCGTCGGTGACCCGGTCGTAGTGCGCCGCCGGACTGATGTCGACGGGAGGGTGTTGCGTGGTCAATTTCCCGACATCCCTTCGGTCGACGACAGATTTGCCGAGGAACCGACCCTCACGGCCGAATTCCCGTACGACTGACAGCCCTCCACCATGTCCTGGTGCGCACGTCCGATCTCGTCGAACGAATAGACCCGGCCGAGTCGGGGATTCAGCTTGCCCATCCCCGCGAGTTCGATCACCGCGCGGCACTCGCTGAGATTGGCGAAGTGCGAGCCCTGGAGTCGTTTCTGCCGCATCCACAGCACTCGCAGATCGAGCGTGCCGATAAATCCGGACGTAGCACCGCACAACACCACCATTCCGCTGGTATCACACACGTAGATCGAGGTCGGCAGCGTGTCCTCACCCGGATGCTCGAAGACGATGTCCGGCGACCGGCGCTCACCCAGGATCTCCCATATCGCTCGGCCGAATCCGCGGACCTCCGAGGACCATTGGTTCGACTCGGGCGTACCCGGGTCCGGTTGTTGTCCCCAATGATCGAATTCGCGACGGTCGATCACCCCGACCGCCCCGTTTGCCAGGCAGTAGTCGAACTTGTCCTTGCCGGACACCACGCCGATCGCCCGGCCACCGAACAGATCGACCAGCTGGCATGCCATGGATCCAAGCCCACCCGCGGCGCCCCACACCAGCACCACGCTGCCCGGTTCGACTCGGTTCGGCACCCAATGCGTCAACTGCCGATAGGCGGTGGCCGCCGTGAGCAGGAAACAGGCGGACTCCTCCCAATCCAGGTTGTCCGGCTTGGGAAGGCACTGAAACTCCGCAACCAAGGCGAACTGCGCGAACGAGCCGTAGTTGAGTTCGTAGCCCCAGGTCTTCTGGCTGTCCGACATCATCGGGTCACGACCGAACCGGATGTCTTGTGCGCGTTCGTCCCAGCGGGCACCGACCATCAGGACCTGGTCACCGACGGTGACGCTACGCACGCCTTCGCCGACAGCCCAGACGATGCCGGAACCCTCGGAACCACCGATGTGGAACTTCTCCGGCTCGCCGTTGCGGTTTCGGGCTGCGACGACATCCAGCGGTTGCCCCATCGCCGCCCAGGCGTTGTTGTAGTTGACGCCGGCAGCCATCACAGCCACCAGCACGAAGCCCGGCGGGATCGCCGGAACATCGACGAGTTCGGTGCGGAAGGCATCGACCGGGCTACCGTATCGCTCCGGCCGGATCACCGAACCGTACATCTTCTCAGGCACCACTCCGAGTTCGGGTAGATATCCGATCTCGAATATCTCTTCGGTCGTCGCGTACGACCGGGATCTCAATACTACTTCACTCATCAGCTTCCACTCATTCCACCGACAAAACCACGGCGCTCGCTCCGACTACGGCTGCGTACCAATACCCGAGACTTCAGAGAGGATCGACGTGCGCATATAGTCCACAACCGCTCCGATGCGGTCGTTGATATAGAAATGCCCGCCCGCGAACATACGCAGATCAAACCGCGCCGTGTGCTGTTCCCACCGGGCCATCCCTGCTACGGGTGCACGATCGTCGCTTTCCGGAGCGAGCGCGTAGATCGGGTAGTCGATCTCATGATTGCGCACGGCCTCGAGATTGCGCTGGTAATCGATCAGCAGACCATAGTCCTTGCGCATGACATCGACCGCCGCGGCGAGGAAGTCGCTGTCCATCACTCGCACGTCTGTGCCGCCGAGTGCCGTCATCTCGGTGATCGCCGCATCGGTCGACCGCACGTCGGGAAGCGTCCATTCGACCGAGGGCGCAACGCGTGCAGAGACGAACACACCGAGGAGCCGTGCGGCGTCCGAATCCGACCAACGAGAGGCGATTTCGTAGGCCACCGCCGATCCCATGCTGTGGCCAAAGAGCACGACCTGCCCCGGCGCCCTCCGCTCGATGTCCGCGTGAATATCAGCCGCGAGCGCGTACAGACTCCGCGGCATCGATTCGCGCCGGCGGTCGTGCCGCCCCGGATATTGCACGGCGAACACTTGGAAGTGCTCCGAGAGCGCCTCGGACAAACGATAGTAATAACTCGCCGCACCGCCTGCGTGCGGAAGGATTACCACCGATACGTCGGCGCCTTCATTTGTATGGAATCTTCGCAGAGAATCCGCGCTGATGTCGGTCATTCCGCACCCATCCTCGTCTCAGGTTTTGTATTCATTTCCACGGGCTCAGCCGAATTCGGCATCAATCAGGGACATCAATTCATCACCGGAGATGTCGCCGAGATCGTTGGCACGATCCTCCTGGCCCTCCAACTCGGCAAGGGCATTTCGTAGACGGCCAGCGAGCGCGCCGCGGGCACGCTCGTCGGACGATGCCGACACCACGCTCGCGATGAGCCGATCAACTTCTTCGAGGTAGGCCTCGTCCACGGCAGGCTCTTCGACGACGATCTGCGCCGCGAGGTACGAGCCGAGCACAGCCGGGGTCGGGAAG
This sequence comes from Rhodococcus sp. MTM3W5.2, assembly GCF_001984015.1. Lineage (NCBI taxonomy): Bacteria > Bacillati > Actinomycetota > Actinomycetes > Mycobacteriales > Nocardiaceae > Rhodococcus > Rhodococcus sp. MTM3W5.2. The sequence goes on from NZ_CP019572.1 coordinate 3,804,232, forward strand.
TCGAAGAGCAGCGTCGCGGGCAGCCGCAGCCCGGTGACCTCACCGAGCCGATTACGCACCTCGACCGAGGCCAGCGAATCGAGCCCCAGGTCGGTGAAGGGCCTGTTCGGACCCACCGCGCTGGGCGAGGAGTGTCGAAGAACCGAGCTCGCCTCAGCGCGTACGAATTCGACCAGGAGCGATTCACGCTCCGCGGCATCGAGGCCTGTCAGCTGTCGAATCAGCGCGCTGGTCCGGTCCATCGGCGGACTCGGCACCTGGTTTGGCGTACTAACAGTTGGCTCGATGAGCACCGGAGCGAGATCGCCAGCCCGCTCGCGCAGGCGGACACGGTCCAGCTTGGCCGCGATCAGGCTCGGCACGCCGAGGCCGGTCGCGGCGTCCAGCAGTGCCAAGCCCTCACCGTCCGAGAGCGGGAACAGCCCCGCACGCCGCACGCGCTCGTGGTCGGCGGCGGTGAGTCCACCCGCCATGCCGCTGCTTCGATCCCAGGGACCCCACGCCAACGCGACCGCGGGCAACCCTTGCGATTGCCGTTGCTGTGCGAGCGCGTCGAGAAAGGCGTTAGCTGCCGCGTAGTTCGCCTGGCCTGCGGAACCGAAAGCCCCGGCGGTGGAGGAGAACAACACGAAGGCTGACAGATCCAGGTTGCGGGTCAGCTCGTCGAGATGGACGGCGGCATCGAGTTTCGGACGCAGGACGGCATCGATCTTGCTCGGAGTCAGTGTGTCGAGGACACCGTCGGCCACGACCCCGGCCACATGCACGACCGCGCGCAACGGCCGGTGCGAGGGCACGCTGTCGATGAGGTTCGCCACCGCGGTCCGGTCGGCGACGTCGCAGGCGACAAGCTGGGCCTCGGCGCCTAGTGCGGCGAGCTCGGCGAGCAACTCGGCGGCTCCGTCCGCCTCGGGACCGCGACGGCTGGCCAGCACGAAGCCGCGGACACCGTGCCGTACCGCGAGGTGTCGCACCACCAGGGCGCCGAGCCCGCCGGTCGCGCCCGTAACCAATGCCGTTCCCGCGGAGTCCCATTCGGCAGCCACCGAGTCACTCTTCAGCGGTGCGAGCCGGGGAGTCAGCATCGCGCCTGCCCGGACCGCAAGCTGCGGCTCACCGCCGAGTTCGGCGGGCAGCGGCGGATCCGACTCGCCATCGAGATCGATAAGCACGATCCGTCCCGGATACTCGGCCTGGATCGACCGCACCAGGCCCCAAATCGGTGCATGTGCGAGATCGAGCACGCCTTCGTCGGCGCGCGTCGCCACCGCGCGCCGGGTGGTCACCACCAACCGAGAGCCGTCATTCCTGTCGTCCGACAACCACGTTCGGATGCGGTCCACCGCGTCATCGACCACCGCGTGCGCCGATCCGATCAGATCACCGGCTGTGCCGTCGGTGTCGAAGTTCATCCATTCGGTCGACATGTTCGCCTGCTCGGCATCCGCCGCGGCCGGGACCCACGCGAGCTTAAACAGTGCGTCTGCCTCCGACTTGCGGATACGGTCGAGCTGCTCGCTCGGCAGTGACCGGGTCGACAGCGCGTCGACCGAAAGCACCGGGCGCCCCTCGGGATCGACCGCAATGATACTCAGTTCGCCCGATCCGAGCGGCGCGATGCGGACACGGACATGCCGGGCACCGGCACGGTGCAGCCGCACCCCTTGCCAGGAGAACGGCAGCAATCGTTCGTGAACTCGGTCCTCCTGCGTCATGCTCGGCGCCCGCAGCGCGGCATCGAGCAGGGCCGGATGGAGCCCGTAGCGCGTTGCGTCGACCTCGGCCGGCAACTCGATCTCAGCGAACACCTCATCGCCGCGGAGCCACACCTTACGCAGCCCGCGGAAGGCGGAACCGTAGGTCAACCCAGCCAGCTCGGCGCGTTCATCATAGCCAGTCACCGAAACGACATCCGCGTCGACCGGCGGCCAATCCACCTGAACGGGTTCGCTCGGCTGCTCGGCCACAAACGTGCCTGACGCGGCTTTGATCCACGCTTTGTCGCCGGTGTCGTCAGCACGGAAGTGGACGGTGAACGAGCGCCTGCCGTCCCCGTCCGGGCTGCCGGCCAAGAGCTGGATTCGGATACCGCCGGACAACGCGACCGGAGCCTCCAGCGTTAACTCGTCGACAAGCGGACAGCCGAGCTGCTCGCCCGCCGCTACCACGATGTCGAGCAGTGCGGTGCCCGGCAGCAGAGTGACACCATCGATGCCGTGCTGAGTGAGCCACGGCTCCCTCGCTGGGGACAGCGTGCCGATGAACAGCCATCCGCGTGTCCCGGGGAGTGCCAGGCCGGCGTCGAGCAACGGATGCGGCGCCAAGTCGAGACCGAAGTCGCTCGCCGAACCGGGTGCCGACCGTGCTTCGAGCCAGAAGCGCTGGTGCTGAAAGGCGTATGTAGGCAGATCTACTCGGCAGCCCCCTCGCGCCGCGAAGTATATTGGCCAGTCGACGGCAACCCCTCGGCTGTGTAGTCCGGCCAGGGCGGTCGACACCGTGTCCTCTTCGGAATGGCCCGCGCGCAGTGCGGGGAGCGCGGGCGCGACGCCGGAGTCGTGCACCAGCGCGCTCAGCGCACCGTCGGGTCCGAGTTCGAGGAGGGTGAGTTCACCCAACGCGCCCGCCGCACGGAGGCCATCGGCGAAGCGCACGGTATCGCGAACGTTGCGAACCCAGTAATCCGGCGAACCGATATCCGCGGCCGAGGCGATCGCACCGGTCACCGTGGAAACGAAGGGGATCTGTGGCGGCGAGAACTCCAATCCGGCGCACACCGCTGCGAACTCGTCGAGCATTGGTTCCATCAGACACGAATGAAACGCGTGCGAGACGCGCAGCCGTTTGGCCCGGATGCCCCGTGCCGCCAGCTCGGTCTGTGCCGCCGCAACCGCGTCGAGGCCGCCGGACAGAACGACCGAGGTCGGTCCGTTGACGGCCGCTAGCTGCAGTCGCTCGGAGCATATCGCCCGTACCTCGTCGGCACCGGCGCTCACCGACAGCATCGCCCCGCCTGCCGGAAGCTGCTGCATCAATTGGCCGCGTGCGGTGACCAGCGCAACGGCGTCGGGCAGCGACAGCACACCCGCAACGTGCGCCGCAGCAATCTCTCCCGCCGAATGTCCAAGCACGACATCTGGTTTCACACCCCAGTGCGCCAAGAGATGAAAGAGCGCGACCTCGAGGGCGAACAGCGCGGGCTGCACGTATCCGGTCTGCTCGAGTGCCTGCTCGTCGGTGAACATGACCGTGCGCAACTCCCGGTCGAGCACCGGGTCGAACTGCGCGCACACCTCATCGAGCGCGTCGGCGAAGCGGGGGTACGCGTCGTACAGTTCGCGGCCCATACCCACCCGCTGAGTACCTTGCCCGGCGAACAGCATGACGAGCTTTGCACGCACCGAGACACCGGTGACCACCTCCGGTGCGGAGCCTCCGGTGGCCAGGATGTTCAATCCGCGCTGCAGGTCTTCCGCCGTCCGGCCGAGGATTACGGCCCGGTGGTCTAGGTGCGCTCGGCCGGCGGCCAGCGACCATGCCATGTCCGCGGGCTCCGCATCCACCGTCAGGAGGCGGGTGGCCTGAGCGCGAAGCGCCACGGCCGAGCGTGCGGACACGGTCCAGGGCAGCAGTGGCGTACCCGATTGTGTCCGGGGCGCTTCGGGGTCGACCGGCGCCTGCTCGATGATGACATGCGCGTTGGTCCCGCTCACCCCGAAGGCCGACACGCCGGCGCGACGGAGTTGGCCGGTCTCGGGCCACGGCATGTTCGCGGCCACCGGCTCGACCGCACCACTCGACCAGGCGACATGTGGGGTCGGTTCGGTGAGATGCAGCGTTCTCGGAACCATGCCGTGCTGGAGGGCCAGCACCGTCTTGATCACGCCTGCCACACCTGCGGCGGCCTGGGTGTGCCCAATGTTCGACTTCACGGAGCCGAGCAGCAGCGGCCGCTCGCGCTCCTGCCCATAGGCCGACAGCAAGGCCTGCGCCTCGATCGGATCACCAAGGGTGGTCGCTGTGCCGTGGGCTTCAACCATATCGATGTCTGCGGGCATCAATCGAGAAGCGGCGAGCGCCTGCTGGATAACGCGCTGCTGGGACGGTCCGTTGGGCGCCGTCAGCCCGTTGGAGGCGCCATCCGAGTTCACGGCGGACCCGCGAAGCACCGCGAGCACCCGGCGTCCATTGCGACGAGCGTCGGTAAGCCGTTCCATCACAAGGAAACCGACACCTTCGCCCCAGCCGGTCCCGGTGGCCGCCCGGTCGAACGGACGGCAACGGCCGTCGCGCGCCAGGCCGCCCTGCCTAGAGAACTCGACGAACCCGACTGCGGTTGACATGACGGTAGCGGCACCGGCGAGGGCCAGCGAGCATTCACCACGCCGGAGGGCTTGACCGGCCAGATGCATCGCGACGAGAGAAGAGGAGCAGGCAGTGTCCACCGTAACGGCAGGGCCCTCGAGCCCGAGGTGATAGGAGATCCGGCCGGACAGCACACTGCTGACGCCGCCGGTGAGGGCATAGCCGTCGGATGCCACCGAGGACGACATCAGCTGGGCGGCATAGTCGTGCGACGCGCCGCCGACGAATACACCAGTGTCGCTGCCACGCAGCGAGAGTGGATCGATACCCGCGCGCTCCAGTACTTCCCACGAGGTCTCTAGGAGCAGCCGCTGCTGTGGATCCATGGCCATCGCCTCGCGCGGCGAGATGCCGAAGAACTCCGCGTCGAATCCGGCCGCGTCGTCGAGGAATGCGCCTTCCCGGACGTAGGAGGTACCAGGCTGCGTACCCTCTGGGTCGTACAGGCGCTCGAGATCCCAGCCCCGATCGGTCGGGAATGGCGTCACCGTGTCGACACCGTCGATCATCAGCTGCCACAAATCCTCCGGCGACTCGACTCCGCCCGGGAACCGGCACGCCATGCCGACGATCGCCAGAGGCTCGTCGACGTACTCCGCTGCCGGTAGCGGAGTCAACGGAGAAACATTGCCGAAAAGTTCATTTCGCAGATATCGGACAGCAGAGTTCGGTGTCGGATGGTCGAAGACCAGCGTGGTGGGCAAACGCAGACCGAGTTCGGCGGCGAGCCGGTTGCGTAGTTCGACCGCGGTGAGGGAATCGAACCCGAGATCTTTGAACACCGTGTCTGGACCGATGGCCTCTGGTGACGAATGGCCGAGCACCGCCGCGACTGCGACACGGACGATGTCGAGCACGACCTCGCGTTGCTCGCCGTCGGTAAGCCCGTCGAGGGCGAGCACAACCGCTGGTCGATCGACATCAACCGCAGCCCGCTGATCGCGGAGACCCGCTACCACGTCAGGGATTTCGCTGATCAACGCGCTCGCCCGACCCGTGGTGAACGTCGGGGCGAAGCGATCCCACTCCATGTCGGTGACGGTGAGGGCCGTCTCACCGTCCTCGAGCGCTTCCTGGAGTGCGCGCAGAGCCAGCTCCGGCGCCATTAGGCGAAGTCCGAGCCGGCGCGCTTTGGTGGCGACCTCATCGTCTACCATCCCGCCCCCGGCCCAACCGCCCCAGGAGATCACAGTCGCCACCGCACCGCGCTGGCGACGGGCGCGAGCCAGCGCGTCCGCGTACGCATTCGCGGCGGCGTAGGCCGCTTGACCGGCACTGCCCCAGACCGCGGCACCCGAGGAGAACAGGACGAAGGCGTCCAGCGGCCGGTCCGCGAGCAGTTCATCGAGATGGCGCGCACCTGCCGCCTTGGCGGCGTGTACGGCCGCGAACTCCGTCGCCGACATAGTCGACAGCGGTTGGTACTGCGGCACACCCGCGGTGTGAACTACCGCGTCGATCTGCGGTAGGTCGCCGAGCAAGCGGGCAAGAGCGAGCCGATCCGACACATCACAGGCGGCGAATGTTACTGCGGTGCCGAGATTTTCGAGTTCAGACCGGAGCGCGTCAGCACCGTCTGCGCCCTGTCCGCGACGGCTGACCAAGACGAGATGCTCGGCGCCCGTGGCGGCGAGCCAGCGCGCGACGTGCGCACCCAGCGCCCCCGTGCCGCCGGTCACCAGAACCGTGCCGCGGGGCCGCCACCGGCCAGCAGACCCTACCGAGGAAGTGCGGCGAGCCCGGACCATCCGGCGCGCGAACAGACCGGAGCTGCGAACGGCCAGCTGATCCTCGCCCACGGGCGCCGCGAGCAGTCCGGCCAACCGGTCCAGCGCGCGGTCGTCGAGTTGCGCAGGCAGATCGATCATTCCGCCCCAACGGTCTGGAAATTCCAACGCCGCAACAATTCCAAGACCCCACAGCTGCGCCTGCTCGGGGCTGCGAAGTTGATCCGAAAGACCCGTGGTGACAGCGCCATTCGTCACGCACCATAACCGGGTGTCGAACGCACCATCGAGCGCACGCACCAGATCGAGAGTGGCGACGACGCCATTCGTCAACGTGGGATGATCTGGCGACGGTCGTTCATCCAGCCCCAGCAGGGACAACACCCCTGCGATGTCCGCAACCGCGAGTGCGGGCCGCAGGGTGCTGGTAGTCGCAGTGACCACTTCCGCGCCGCGCGCCCGCAGGCCGTCAACCACGCGATGCACCAACTCGTGTGCCGCGCTGTCGTCGGGGGCGAGCACGATCCAGGTGTCGCGTGGCATGGCGGCGCGGGCACCCGAAATCGGTTGCCAGCGAATCCGATACCGCCACTGATCCACCGTGGACCCGGCGCGATTGTCCCGCCGCCAACTCTGCAGCGCGGACAGCAACTCGCCCCAGGAATCCGCCTCGTCGTCAGGTCTGCCAAGTGTCCTGGCGAGCGCCTCGGCGTCGCCGCCTTCGACCGCGGCCCAGAAGCTGTCCTCGATCTGGTCGTGCGCCGATCCGCCGAGCGAATGTCCGGCGCCGGACTGTTGCTCGATCCAGTGCCGTCCACCCTGAAATGAGTAGGTAGGCAACGGGACTCGGACAGGACTGAGTGCGCCGAGATGTGCATTCCAGTCCACGTCGACACCGGCAACAAAGGCTTCTGCCAGCGCAGTGAGAAAGCGCTCCGGTCCGCCCTCCTCCCGCCGCAGCGTGCTCAACAGCACGGGCTGCACACCCGTCGATTCGACGGTTTCGAGTACCGAAGGGCCGAGTGCCGGATGCGGGCCCAGCTCGAGGTAGGTGGTGTAGCCAGCCTCCGCGAGAGCACGGACTGTCACTCCGAACAGGACGGGCCTGCGCGCATTGCGAAACCAATAGTCGGCGTTCAGCTCGATGGGATCGATCAAGCCACCGGTCACGGTGGAATAAAACGCTGTGCCACAGGCCTGCGGCGACACCGGGGCCAGGTCACGCAGTAGCTGCTCACGCAGCGTGTCGACCTGCGGCGAATGACCAGCACCGGTGATCCCATGCAACCGCCTGGTGTGAATCCCTTCGGCATCCAAGTCCGTGACCAGGGCCTCCAGCGCGGCCTCTTCCCCAGTGATCGCCACGACGGAGGGACTGTTGACAGCGGCCACCGAGAGCCTACCGTCGAACCGCTCGATTCGGGCCAGGGCCGCCTCGTATGACAGTGCCACCGACGCCATCGCGCCCTTACCCGACAGCCGGGTCCACGCCTTAGAACGCAAGCAGACCACCCGCGCACCATCCCGGAGCGAGAGTGCTCCGGCGACACAGGCCGCGGCGACCTCGCCTTGCGAATGACCGACTACGGCTGCTGGGCGCACCCCAAAGGCGTCCCACAATCGGGCTAGCGACACCATCACCGCAAACAGCACCGGCTGCAGCACATCAATGCGCGATAGCGGCGGAGCGGCTGGATCGCCGAGAAGTACCTCGGTCGGCGAGTAGTCGACGAATTCCCCTAGCGCGCGTTCACATTCGGCGAATCTTTGACGGAATACCGGAGAAGACTTCAACAGTCCGGCAGCCATTCCCTGCCACTGTGTGCCCGCGCCAGGGAAGACGAACACCACGCCTCCGGCGGCCCTTGCGATGCCTTGCAGCACGCGGGCATCGGCCCTGCCCTCGACGAAAGCGTCTAGGCTCGCGCGAAATTCGCCCTGGTCGGTGGCCAGCACGACCGCACGTCGGTCCAACGCGGTTCTGGTCGCCAGCAGCGAGAATCCGATATCGGCTACTCGAACGTCCGAGTGCGCTTCGGCGAAGGTCGCGAGCCGCCGCGCCTGCGCCCGCAGCGCGTCGGTGTCATGAGCCGACAAGACCCAGGGCAGCAGGGCGGAGTCCAGCGGGGAAGTACTACCGGGCTCGGAGGTTAGGACCGGCTCGGGCTGATCCTGTTCGAGGATCACGTGCGCGTTGGTGCCGCTGATACCGAAGCCCGAGACGGCGGCCCGACGAGGTCGATCCGCCTCGGGCCATGGCGAGGCCTCAGTGAGCAGCCGGATCGCGCCAGAGGACCAATCCACGTGCGGCGTCGGCTGATCCACGTGCAGGGTTTTCGGGACGAGGCCGTGCCGAATTGCCTCGACCATCTTGATTACCCCGGCCACGCCCGCGGCCGCCTGAGCATGACCGATGTTCGACTTGATTGAACCGAGCAGCAGCGGACGACCGCTATCGCGACCGCGGCCGTACGTCGCCATCAACGCGTCAATCTCTATCGGGTCGCCAAGGGTGGTACCGGTTCCGTGTCCCTCGACGACGTCAATGTCTGCTGCGGTCAGTCCGGCGTCGGCCAGCGCAGCGCCGATGACCCGCTGCTGAGCCACGCCGTTGGGGGCCGACAGTCCGTTCGACGCGCCGTCTTGGTTGACCGCTGAGCCACGGATCACGGCCAGCACCTGATGGCCGTTGCGCCGCGCGTCGGTGAGCCGCTCGAGAACCAGGACCCCGACGCCCTCTCCCCATCCCATGCCGTCCGCGGCCGCCGCGTAGGAACGGCAACGACCATCTCGAGGGAACACCTGCTGCCGACTCATTTCGATGAGCACGGTCGGCGTCGTGATCACGGTCGCGCCGCCAGCGAGGGCAAGGTCGCATTCGCCACGCCGCAGCGACTGTGCGGCTAAATGCATGGCGACCAGCGAAGACGAACATGCCGTGTCAATCGTAACTGCTGGACCCTCAAGGCCGAAGGTATAGGCGATGCGTCCGGAAGCGACGCTGGCGGCATTTCCGGTCAGCAAATGACCCTCTACGTCGTCGGCCGCACTCAGCGCCAGATTGCGGTAGTCGCTGCCAACGAGGCCGACGAAGACTCCACTCTGGCTGCCGCGGAGTCCGGCGATATCCAGGCCCGCAGCCTCAAATGCCTCCCAGGAGGTTTCCAGCAGCAGTCGATGCTGTGGATCCATCGCATCGGCTTCCCTGGGGCTAATGCCGAAGAGGGCGGCGTCGAAGCGATCGATGTCGGTAAGGAAACCACCGGCTCGGGTGTACAGCTTGCCGGGACGACCGGGTTCCTCGTCGTAGACAGCGTCGAGATCCCACCCTCGGTCGGTGGGCAGGTCGGTCACGTTGTCCAGTCCGTCGACCGCGACGCGCCACAGTTGTTCAGGTGAGGCGATTCCGCCCGGAAACCGGCAAGCCATGCCGACCACGGCGATCGGCTCGGCTGTTCGAGACTCTGCTTCAGCCAATTGCTGCTGCGCGCGATGCAGTGAGGCGGTGACCCAACGGAGGTTCTCCCGCAGTTGCTGCTCTTTCGCCATCTGAAATCTCTTTCTCTCTGCTGCCATCGGGAGCTACACCACTCCGATGCGGCCAGCGATCGACCATGCGCGCAGAGGAATCCGGTTGGGTGAGAACGCCGTACGAGTCGGAGAATAGCGGTGTTTCCACCCCTGCCGACAACCCCTGCGGCACCCCTCGAAGGCGCCAGAATCCCGAACTTCGCACGCCGGGTCGGCAATGTCGGCGAAACTACGATCTTGTGGAAGGCGAACGTGGAGCAGCCGTCGGCTTTGTCGACCTACGCGACTCACAGGTGAAGAAACAATAGGGGTGATTCAGGGGTGTACACCCAGGGGAATCCTGCACGGACCATGTACAGGTACCCTCGGAAGGAGAAAACAAGGTATGACACTACAAGAGCAGCTCACGAAAGACGGATTCGTCCACATCGAGGGATTTCTCGATGTCCGGGAGATCGACTATCTCCTCGAATTCTCGAATAGTATCGGCCACGGCACGGGCGCAGGCTACCTCGGCAGGAGACTCGTCACGGCGATCGATGATCCTTCCGGAATCACCGCCTCGGTGCAGGAAAAGATCAAGCAGTTACAGATCGATCTCTTTGGATATCACATGACACTGACGCAGAGTGCGTTGTTCTCGGTAGATCCCGACGCACCCGAACAATCAGCGAATTTTCCATTCCATCAGGAACACGGAAGCTTCTACGATCTGGGCGAGCACCTGCGGTACACGAATCTGTACATCGTCCTCGACAAGGCCGAGACTGCCGAGTCGAATGTCACGGTGATTCCCTTCTCGGAGCTCGCGAGAATCGAGCCGGATCTCCATGAGCTAGCCGTTGGCGCGGGCGCGGCTCGATACACCGCCGGGATGCGCTTCGACGACAACACCGGTAGTTATGTCTCGTTCCGAGCCGACCTCGAATCAATCGCGCAAACGCCGCAGCTGTCAGCGGGAGATCTGCTGGTCTTGCGCGGGGATATCATCCATCGGACGCAGAACCAGAAGTGCCGACGGACCGCTATATCGATCCGGACCGTCGCGCCCGACGTCGAGTGCCACAGGAACGTTTTCGATATCTGCTGCGGCACCAAGCTCGCTTTCATGCTCGGCGACAGCAAATACTTCGGTACACGCGACTTCATATTCGAGGATTCAGGGCTGGAAACCATGACGGCGGAGCAGCTACAGCACGGCAGGAACGCCCTCATGCATCTTACCGAACCCACCGACAAGGCCACTCGGGTGGCGGAGCATATTTCCGCATTCTCCGCAAAGCTGCAAGGAATGCAGAAGAGCCTCCAGGCCGCCGCTCGAGGTTGAATGCATACCTGGCGGTGCGGGCGAGCTTTCAATCCCGCCCGCCCCGCCAGCGTACGCTTCACGCACCTTTCGGTTCACCTCAGTCCTTGCCGAATTCTGTCCGGATGAATGCGAAAAGATCATCGTCACTCGCCGATTCGATTCGGGCGGTCATACTATCCGTCCCTGGTTCTTCGCAGATCCTCGCCAACGCACGTAGTCGGGCCGCCACCTCTGCACGAAGCTGGGTATCGATATTCCTGGCAGTGAGGCTGGTGCCGAGGCGCTCGATGTAATCGAGTACGGACACATCCGCGTCGGTGCCCGCGGTCTCGAATTGCTCCAGCAGGTACTTTGTCAGCCCGCCGACAGAGGGATGGTCGAAGACCACCGAGGGTGCGATGTGCACCCCGGTCTCGGCGACGAGCCGTTTTCGCAGCTCCATCGCACCCAGCGAATCGAGACCCAACTCCCGTAAGGCGCGGTCCGTCGTCACTGCGCTCGGTGAGGTATGCCCCAAAACCCCGGTGACATTTCTGCGTACGCACTCAAGGAGCAGCTGTTCCCGCTCCGACGTCGGCGCCGACTCTATCCGTATCCGTAGCGCGGACGGCTCCCCCTGAACTGCCACGACCGTTGCGATTTCCCGCACCTCGGGGATTGCCGAAAAGAATGCGTCGAGCCGGGTGGTGCGCTCCCCGCGGCCGACAGCCGGTTCCATTCCACGTCGGCAACTACCAGATGTGGCTCGCTGTGCCGCGCCGCACGTTGAAGCGCGCCGAACGCGGAGCGCGGAGCCATTCTCGGCATCCCGTTGTCCTCCGCCAGTCTGCGCGCCGACTCGCCCATACCGGCGCCGGCCCATGGACCCCATGCGATAGACGTCGCCGCACGACCCGCGGCGCGCCGTCGCGCCGCCAAGGCGTCCAAGAACGCATTGCCCGGCGCGTAGTTGCCCTGCCCGAACGCCCCGAAAGTGGCTCCGGCGGAGGAGAACAGCACGAAGGCGGACAAATCCAAGTTCCGGGTCGCGGCGTCGAGATTGGCCGCGCCCAAGAGTTTGGTTCGGAGCACCTCATCCATCCGGTCGGCGGTGAGTTCGTCGATCATGCAGTCGTCGAGAAGGCCCGCCGCGTGCACGACCCCAGTCAGCGGATGGCCGCCAGGAAGACGGTCGAGCAACGCAACCACGGCGTCGAGGTCGCCTACATCACAGGCCTCGATGCTCACCTCGACGCCGCGGTGCCGCAGCGTCCGACAAAGGTCGCGCGCGCCCGGCGCATTAATTCCTCGCCTGCTGGCCAGTACCAACCGCTCGACCCCGCTGTCAACGAGCCACCTGGCCGCTTCCGCACCGAGTGCGCCGGTACCACCAGTCACCAGCACTGTGCCGGCGGGTTCCCACGGCGCCACGCTCGAGAGCGCCGCGCGTTCGAGGCGTCGAGTGAAGATGTCCAGGCCACGCACGGCAAACTGATCGGGCTCCGCCGCTCCGGCTAGGATCCCACCGAGCAGCGAAGCATGCTGAGCGTTCATAGATTTCGGCATATCGATGATGCCGCCCCACCGATCGGTGCATTCATTCGACAGCACACGAGCCAACCCCCACAGTGTCGCTTGATTGACCCCGGTGACCGCGTCGCTCGCCCCCACCGCGACAGCGTCCTGGGTGATGATCCACAAGGGCTCGAATATCTGTGCGTCCCCGAGCGCCTGTGCCAACATCACCGTAGCCGCCAGTCCGCGCGGGACTGCGCTGAACTGTGCGTCCAACTCGTCGTCCAGTGCGAGCAGGGAGACCACCCCGGATATCGGACCGCGGATCGCGTTCCGTACGCGACGCGCGACCTCGGCGCGGTCGTCGGCCCGCGAGACGACAACCGGAACGAACTGCGGCCCGGCGAGTAGCAGTTCGGCTACACCAGCTACCGACGAATCAGCACTCGCAATCAAAAGCCAACTACCATGCTGGCTTTCGGTCGGCGGCTCGGTCACCGAAGTCCATCGCGTTCGATAGGTCCAGCCGTCGATAGCAGAAAGGTCCTGCTGCTGCCGTCGCCACTGCGCCAGCGCGGGGAGCGCATCGGAGAGCGGAAGCCTGGTGTCCAGGCCCGTGTGTCGTTCGAGCTCATCGGGGTCGGCGAGGGCGACGAGGTCCCAGAACGCGGCGTCCGCGACATCCGCGGGAGATATCGAAGTAGGCGTGGCCCAGTACCGCTGTCGCTGAAAGGGATACGTGGGTAGATCGACGAACCGACCGCGGCTGAGGTAGCGATCCCACAAGACCGGCACCCCGTGGACGAACAGTTCCGCAAGGGCGGAAACCAGCGCGACCGGCTCGTGTCCCGACGCCCGCGCGGCCGCGACCACCACGGTCGAACCATCCTCCGACAGGCATCCACGCACCAGCGGCGCCAGTGCTGCCTCCGGGCCGATCTCGAGAAAACTGGTGATCCCGTGCTCGACGAGCGTATGCACGCCGTCTGCGAATCGGACGGTTTCCCGGGCGTGCCGAGACCAGTAGCTCGGCGAACTGAGTTCCTCCGCCGAGACAGGATCGCCTGTGACGTTCGACACCAGCGTCACACGCGGTGGGGCAAACTTCACACTCGCACAAACGGATTCGAACTCCGCAAGCATCGGGTCGAGCAACGCCGAGTGGAACGCGTGCGATACCGTCAACCATTTGGATTTTCGTCCCTGCTCGGCGAACCGGTTGACGACCTGTTCCACGGCAGCTCTATCGCCGGAGATCACCACCGCAGCCGGACCGTTCACTGCGGCCAAAGACACCATTTCGCTGAGCCATTCGTTGACTTCAGACGCCGATGCCTGGAGTGCGGCCATCGCACCGCCGGCCGGCAACGCCTGCATCAACCGGCCGCGCGCCACCACCATGCGTGCGGCGTCGGGCACCGATACGGCGCCGGCCGCACACGCCGCCACAATCTCACCCACCGAATGACCGAGCATCGCATCCGCAGCCACGCCCCACGATTCGAGCAACCGCGTCAACGCAACGCCGAACGCCAACAGTCCAGGCTGCGCATACTCGGTGCGGTGCAAGGAGTCCGGCTCATCGAAGACGATGTCGCGCAGCGAGCGACCGATGAGCGTATCGACCTCCGCACACACCTCGTCGAATCCGTTCGCAAACGCTGGGAACGCCACGTACAACTCGCGCCCCATCCCGACTCGCTGCGCACCCTGGCCGGAAAACACGAACGCCAGCCGACCGTCGTAACGTGCTGCCACCGATACGTCATCGCGCAGCGCCGCGGCCGCACCCGACAGCAACTCGTCTCGGTTCCTGGCCACCACTACCCTGCGATGGTCCAGATTCGCTCGCCCGGTGGTCAACGACCACGCCAGGTCGGCGAGCGGAAGCTCCGCGCTCGCGGCGACCAGTTCCCGCAGCAACTCCGTTTGGGCGCGCAGCGCCGCCTGGGTATCGCCCGAGATCACGAACGGCAACACCATTTCGCGCGATTCGGGATTTGCCTTCGGCCGTCCGACATCTGGCGTCGCAGGCTCGATCGCCTCGGCGAGGTCCGGTGCTTGCTCGAGGATGACATGTACGTTGGTCCCGCTGATCCCGAAGGACGACACCCCGGCACGACGCACACGCCCCACCTCCGGCCAGGGCCGCGCCTCGGTCACCAACTCCACCCTGCCCGACGACCAATCCACCTGCGACGTCGGCTCATCCACATGCAATGTCTTGGGCAACACACCATGGCGCATCGCCTCGACCATTTTGATCACACCGGCCACACCCGCAGCCGCCTGCGTATGACCGATATTCGACTTCACCGATCCCAACCACAACGGCCGACCCTCCGGGCGACCCTGACCATAGGTCGCCAACAACGCCTGCGCCTCGATCGGATCACCCAGCACGGTCCCAGTCCCATGCGCCTCAACCACATCAACATCCGCGGTGGTCAGCCGTGCGTTCGCCAACGCTTGACGGATTACCCGCTGCTGTGCGCGACCATTCGGCGCCGAAAGCCCATTCGAGGCACCGTCCTGATTCACCGCGGTGCCGCGTACCACCGCCAAAACCCGATGTCCCAGACGACGAGCGTTCGAAAGACGCTCCACTAACACCACACCAACGCCTTCGCCCCACCCCGTGCCATCAGCACCCGCGGCGAACGATTTGCACCGGCCACTCCCCGACAGACCACCCTGCCGCGAGAACTCCACAAACGCAAGCGGCGAAGACATCACCGTCACACCGCCTGCGATCGCCATCCCGCAGTCGCCGCTACGGACCGACCGCACCGCCCAATCCAACGCTACCAACGATGACGAGCACGCCGTATCCACCGTCACCGCAGGACCTTCCAGTCCGAACACATACGAGATCCGCCCCGACGCAACACTGCCGAGAGCACCGGTGAGTAGATGTCCATTGGTCTGGTCGGGCATGCTCATCAGGTCTCCGCCGTAGTCACGACCGGATAGACCGACGAACACACCGGTGGAACTGCCACGCAACGACATCGGATCGATGCCCGCGCGCTCGAACAACTCCCACGACGCCTCCAGCAACAACCGCTGCTGCGGATCCATCGCCAATGCTTCACGCGGCGAGATACCGAACAAACCCGCATCGAAATCAGTTGCCTCATGCAGAAATCCACCCGCCGACGTGCCAAGGCCGGCCAACGCACGGACGTCCCAATCTCGATCGGCCGGGAAATCGGAGATCGCGTCGGTGCCGGAGAGTACGGCCCACCACAGGTCGTCCGGATCGGCGATTCCACCCGGGTACCGGCAACTGGTCGACACGATGACAATGGGATCGTCGTCGGCAGCGGCGAACGACGGCACAGTACTGAGTTGCCCGGTCACCGCATTGCCGGTCAACTCCGAATCCAGATGCGCGATTAGCGCGTCCGCGGTGGGGTAGTCGAAGACCAGACTCGCTGGCAGCCGCAGGCCGATCGTGGCACGCAACCTGTTCCGAAACCGAACGGCCGAGAGCGAGTCGAATCCGAGTTCCTGAAATGTCCGCCGCGGCTGGAACGCTCCGGGAGATTCGTATCCGAGGACCGCTGCCATATCCCTGAGCACGGCTTCTTTCAACGCCTTCGTTCGCTCCGCGGCGGACAGTCCGGCGAAGAGGCTCGAAGCCGCCTCTTTCGTAGTCTCGGCACTGTCGACCACCGGCTCGGCTACGGCCAGTTCACCCGGGGCGAGAATGGTGTTCCGCGGCCAGAATTCGCTGCGCTGAAAGGCGTAGGTGGGCAGCTCTACCCGCTCACTAGGTACCTCCGGCGACGCCTTCGCCCAGTCGACTGCGGCACCATGCACCCATGCGTATGCCAGCGCGGCGAATACCTGTTCCGTTCCGCCCGCGCTGCGACGCAACGTGCCGACCGATACCGCCGCGATGTCTTTATCGCCGAACGCCTGCTCGACGGCGGGCACCAAGACAGGATGGGATGACACCTCCACGAAGAACCGGTAGCCCTCGTCGAGCAACGTGTCGATGACCGGCGCGAACCGAACAGGCTCGCGCAGGTTCTCCACCCAATACGCGGTATCCATCTCGGAACCGTTGAACAGCGTCCCCCGCACAGTCGAATAGACCGGTATCCGGCCTGCCTTCGGGGTGATTCCGGACAGTGCATCTGTGAGTTCCGCCACCACATCATCGACTTGGGCCGAATGCGACGCGTAGTCCACCTCGATCCGACGAGTGCCTACATCGATCTGAACGCACTCGGCCACCACTTCGTCGATAGCTGAGTTCTCGCCCGAGATGACCGTTGTGGTCGGCCCATTGAACGCGGCGACGCCGACACGATCACCGAATCGGGCCAGTATCGGGCGAACCTGAGCTTCCGGGAGCGACACCGATACCATTCCGCCGCGACCGGACAGTCGCGCGGCGATCACTCGGCTGCGCGTGACGATTACCTCGGCAGCGTCGGACAGACTCAACGCACCTGCCACGCAGGCTGCCGCGATCTCGCCCTGCGAGTGCCCGACCACGACATCGGCTGTGACACCATGCGATTCCCACATCGCTGCCAGCGCCACCATCACCGCGAACGACACCGGCTGCACGATGTCGACGCGGCGCAACGAATCCGCGGTGCCCGCCAGGGCATCCAGCAGCGACCAGCCGGTCAATGGGTCGAGCACGGCCGCGCACTCCTCGATCCGGTCCGCGAAGACCTTTGAGGAAGATAGCAATTCACGACCCATTCCGGCCCATTGCGCGCCCTGGCCCGGAAACAGGAAGGCCACCTTGCCGTCGTTCAGGCTCCCGACTGTGACCCCGGCGGTCGGCTTCCCGCGGCCAAGGCGTCCAGGCCGGCGAGGAATCCACCTCGACTCTCAGCCTGTACCACCGCGCGGCATTCAAGCACCGCACGCGATGTCGCCAGCGCGCGCCCGATCCCGGACAGCGGTACCTCGGGATTCGCGGCGACGAAATCACGTAGCCGTCGTACCTGAGCATGCAAGCCCGCGTTGCTTCGCGACGAGATTACCCACGGAAACGACTCCGCGTCTGACATTCCCGCGCCCGACGACCGAGCAGACGCGGTGTCCGACGTGCCCGGAGCCTCGGCCAGGATCACATGTGCGTTGGTCCCGCTGATGCCGAAGGACGACACACCTGCGCATCGTGGGCTGTCCGCCGCAGGCCATGGGCGCGCCTCGGTCAACAACCGCACCGCACCCTCTGCCCAGTCGACATGAGGCGTCGGTCGATCGGCATGCAGTGTCTTCGGCAGCACGCCGTGCCGCATCGCCATCACCATCTTGATCACCCCGGCGACGCCCGCGGCAGCCTGGGTATGACCGATATTCGACTTGATCGATCCGAGCCACAGTGGTTGATCGGCAGGACGGTCCTGACCATAGGTCGCGAGCAATGCATGCGCTTCGATCGGATCGCCCAATGCGGTACCGGTGCCGTGCGCCTCAACGACATCGATGTCTCCGCCCACCATCCGGGCATCGGCCAATGCTTGCCGGATGACTTTCTGCTGGGCCGGTCCGTTTGGCGCCGTCAACCCGTTCGATGCGCCGTCGGAATTCACCGCGGAGCCCTTGACCACCGCGAGTACTTGGTGACCGTTGCGCACGGCGTCGGAAAGCCGTTCGAGCAGGACAAGTCCGACGCCCTCGCCCCATCCGGTGCCGTCCGCATCCGCCGCAAACGCCTTGCAGCGGCCATCGGTTGCGAGCCCGCCCTGCCGGGTGAACTCCTCGAACGCAAGGGGCGTCGACATCACCATCACACCGCCGGCGAGCGCGAGGGAGCATTCGCCAGCGCGCAGTGCCCGCACCGCCAGATGCATGGCGACCAGAGACGACGAGCACGCCGTGTCGATGGTCATTGTCGGGCCCTCGAGCCCGAAAACATAGGAGATCCGACCGGACATCACGCTCGCCAAGGCGCCGACGACCGCGTGCGCGGCTGTCTCCGGGTCGGTCGCGCGCGACACGTCTCGGTACTCCTGTCCAACGGTGCCGACAAAGACGCCGGTATGACTTCCCCGCAGCGACATCGGGGCAATCCCGGCCCGCTCAAGCAGTTCCCAGGACCCCTCCAGCAGCAAGCGCTGCTGCGGATCCATCGCCAATGCCTCGCGCGGTGAGATGCCGAATAGACCCGCGTCGAAATGCCCGATATCGTCGATGAAGCCGCCAACGGGAACATCACCGAGGGCTTCGAGATTCCATCCGCGGTCCGACGGTGCTGTGCCGACCACGTCCGCGCCGCTGGACACCAAGTCCCACAGTCGTTCCGGTGAATCCACCCCACCCGGAAGGCGGCAGCTCATCGCCACAATGGCGATCGGTTCCGACTCTCGTGACTGGAACTCACGCAACCGGTCCCGCGTTTGTTGCAGCTCGGCGGCCGCCTTCTTGAGGTAGTTCCGGAGCTCGTCCTCATTCGCCATCGGCACATCCAACCCTTCGAAACCAGATAGTCGAGCCAGCGCAGCTGGAGGTCACCGTTCGCCGTCGATGAAGTCGAAGAGCGCGGCGTCGTCCGCCGTCTCGAACCGCACCGCCTCGCCCAGATCCTGAGCGCGAAGCTGTCGATCGATCTCAGACAGTCGTGCTAGGAGATCCCGCCGCTCCCCGGCAGCCAGATCCACCTCGGCACAGCTGCGCGCCAACGCTTCGATGTCCGCGAGCAACCGGCCGGCCGAGGCCTCGGCCGGAGCCAGCACCGTCCGGAGGTGCTGTGCCAGGGCGGTCGGTGTCGGGTAGTCGAAGATGGCGGTGGGCGAGAGCTTTACCGCGGCGGCAGCTTGTAGTCGATTGCGGAACTCGACCGCGCCGAGCGAATCGAAGCCCAAGTTCTGGAACGCCTGATCTGGCTTGATCGTCTCCGGCGTTTCATGGCCGAGCACCACGGCGGCGTGCGTTCTCACGATCGACAACAACAGCTGATGTTGCTTCTCGGCGGCCAATCCGGCCAGCCGACTCGCGATCTGCGCCGGCAGATCGGCACTCGCGACACGGCGTACGCCACGCACGAGCCGGGTGAATACCGGTGCGGCCGTTCCGGATGCGGCCAACGCAGCAGTATCCAGGTGCGCGGGCACTACCAAAGGATACCCGACGGCCCCAGCAGCATCCCACAGCGCCAAGCCCTGCGTCGCGCTCATCGCGGTGAACCCGCCACGACTTAGCCTCGCGGTGTCCCGGTCGTCCAGTCTCGCCGCCATGCCGCTCGTCGGCGCCCACAGGCCCCAGGCCAAGGCGGTGGCAGGCAAGCCACGGTGCTGTCGATGCTGAGCCAAGGCGTCGAGGAAGGTATTGGCCGCCGCGTAGTTCGCCTGTCCTGGCGTACCCACTACCCCGGAAGCCGAGGAGAACATCACGAAGGCCGCAAGATCGCGATGCCTGGTCAGCTCGTGCAGATGCCACGCAGCATCGACTTTCGCACCGAACGTTGTGTCCAGGTGTGCGCGGTCGACCGAAGTGAACACAGTGTCCGCCAGCGTGCCCGCGGCATGGATGATCGCGGTCAACGGGTGCCGCCGCGGGATCGCGTCCAGCGCCGCGGCCAACGCATCACGGTCGGAAACGTCGCAGGCCGTGATCGTTACTCGAGCACCGAGACCGGTCAGTTCGGCAGCCAAGCCGGCGGCGCCCTCCGCCGCCGGGCCGCTACGGCTGAGCAGTAGCAACTGCCGAACTCCGTGCTCGGCCACCAGGTGCCGGGCAACCAACGCGCCGAGCCCACCGGTGCCACCCGTGATCAGCACCGTGCCACCGTCTGTCCAGCGCGGCGGTATGACGAGCGCCAGCTTGCCTACATGACGGGCCTGGCTCAGATACCGCAAGGCCTCCGGTGCTCTCCGTACGTCCCACGCCGCGGTCGGTAGTGGTCGCACAACGTCGGCGCGGAACAACTTGGCCAACTCCGACAGCATCTGCCGGATCCGGTCCGGGTCGACATCGAACAACGCAAAGCTGTGGTATTCCACGCCAGGATGGATGTCGGCGACCGCCGCGGCGTCGCGCAGATCGGTCTTGCCCATCTCGAGGAACCGGCCGCCACGCGGCAACAATCGTAGCGAGGCATCGAGCGGATCACCTGCCAACGAGTTCAATACGACGTCGACGCCGCGTCCACCGGTCACCGCCAGAATCCGCTCCTCGAACTCCAGGGTGCGCGAATCTGCTAGATGTTGATCGTCAAATCCCAATGCGCGCAATGTGTTCCACTTTGCCCGGCTGGCAGTAACGAACACCTCCAGCCCCCAATGCCGGGCAAGTTGGATCGCGGCCATGCCGACCCCGCCTGCACCCGCGTGGATGAGGATCGATTCGCCATGTCGTACCCGCGCCAGGTCGGCGAGCGCGTAGTACGCGGTGAGGAAGACAGCGGGAACCGCGGCCGCGGTAGCGAACGACCACTCGGCGGGCATCTCGACCAGCAGCCGATGATCGGTGACCACGACCGAACCGATACCGGTGAACGTCCCCATCACCCGATCACCGGGCGCGAAGTCCGTCACGTCGTCAGCGACTTCGAGAACCTGGCCCGCACCCTCGCCACCGAGCCCCGCATCCGGATCGGGGTACATGCCCAGCGTGACAAGCGCATCACGGAAGTTCAGCCCGACCGCTCGGACAGCGATGCGCACCTGGCCTGCGGACAGCGGCCGCCCTGCCTCCGGCCACTGAGCCACGAACAGATTGTCGCTGTTCACGGTGCCCTTGCCGGCGACCTCGAGCCGCCACTGCGGATACCGCGCCATCCCGGCCACGATGTCATCGCCCGCTCGAATGAGCCTCGGCACCCGAAAAGCGCCGCGCCGCATCGCCAACTGAGGCTCGTCGTACGTGGCGGCAGCGGATACCGCTCTATCGATGTCGGCCCAATCATCCACATCGACCAGCACAATGCGCCCGGGGAATTCGGTCTGCGCGCTGCGCAGCAAGCCCCAGACCGGTGCGTGCGAAAGATCGGCCACGTCGTCGGCGCCGTCGACGGCTATCGCCGATCTAGTGACGACGACCAGCCGGGTGGAATCGAAACGCCCGTCGGACAACCACTTCTGCACGCTTTCGAGCACCGATCCGACCTGATCACGCACCAAATCGCCGAACTCGACCGCCCGACTGCCTGCCCCGGCCTCGCAGCGCAGCACTGCTACCGCGGAGTGCTCCGCGGGCACGGATTCTGCTGCGATATCGAACCATTCGGCCGAACCCGCGGCCGAATCGTCGTATCCCTGCAGTGCTGTCCAGTCCACGACGAACAAGGAGTCGGCGGCCGCCCCCGGACCGTCTGCGAGTTGCTCGAGTTCGACCGCACGGAGCGTCAACCTGTCGATGGTCGCGACGGGTGCGCCCACGGCGTCGGCCAACCGGATCGCCACCCGATCCTCGCCGACCCACGTCATCGCAACCCGGAGCCGGGTCGCGCCGGTCGCGTGCAATGTCACACCAGTCCACGCGAACGGTAGCAATGTCCGATTCGGCTCGCCCGTGCACGCGACAATGTGCAAGGCGGCGTCGAGCAAAGCCGGATGCAGTCCGAAGCGGCCCGCCGCCGCGATCGCCGGCTCGGGCAGCACCACCTCGGCGAAGACTTCTTCGCCGCGTCTCCACGCACCCTGCAGACCGCGGAAAACCGGCCCGTATTCGTAACCGAGCGCGGCCAAGCGCGGATAGGCATCGGCGATGTCTATCGGTGCCGCGCCCGGCGGTGGCCAACGCGTCAAGTCCGTCGCGGCTTCCGGCATGGTCGGCTCGCCCGGCGACAGCACACCCTCGGCGTGCAGGGTCCACCGGGGATCCGGACCGCCCTGTTCGACCCGCGAGTAGATCGACGCCGCTCGAGCACCGGACTCATCCGGCTCGCCGATGACGACCTGCACCTGCAGACCGCCCCGCGCGGGGACGATCATCGGCGCCTGCAGCACCAACTCGTGCACCCGCAGGCTGTCGACTACGTCCCCGGCGTGAAGCACAAGCTCGATCAGAGCCGCGCCCGGCACGAGCACCACACCACCGACCCCATGATCGGCCAGCCACGGGTGGGTGTCCAGGGCAAGCCGCCCGGTCAGCGCGATGCCGGCGGAACTCGGGTTCCGGACGATCGCCCCCAGCAGCGGATGAGTCGAGGAAGTCAGTCCGAACCCGGCCGCGTCGCCCACGTCTCCGGATCGCTGCAGCCAGAACCGCTGACGCTGGAAGGCGTAGGTCGGCAAATCCACCCGAGTCCCGCCGTACTCAGCCACCATGGCTTCGAACCGCACATCGATGCCCGAAACATACAGCGCCCGCAGTGACTCCAACAGCGCGCCGGTTTCGCTGCGGCCGCCCCGAAGAATCGGCGCCACAACGATATCGGATGCGGTGGCGAACGACTGTCGCACGACGCTCGTCAGCGTGCTACCCGGCCCGACCTCGACATACCGACGCACCCCAACGGATTCGAGGAACTCGATGCTCTCCGCGAACGCAACGGTCTCGCGCACGTGCCGCGTCCAGTAATCCGGTGTGCCGAAATCACTCCCCGCGACACCTCCGGTGAGGTTCGAAACGATCGGAACCTTGGGCGCAGCCACCGCGACCGACCCAGCGACGGCGCCGAATTCGTTCAGGATCGGGTCCATCAACGCCGAATGGAACGCGTGCGATACGGCGAGCAGGGTCGCCTTGTGCCCCTGCTCCCGCAGTGCGTCCGCGACCGCGAGCACGCCGGCTTCCGGTCCAGAGACAACCACCGAGGCCGGCCCGTTAATCGCGGCGATCCCGACCCCCGCGCCCAGCAAGGGCGCGACCTCGGCCGCTGGTACGGCCACTGCGGCCATCGCGCCGCCTGCGGGGAGTCCCTGCATCAGACTGCCTCGGGCGGAGATCAACCGTGCCGAATCTGGCATCGACATAACCTCGGCGACACAGGCCGCCGTCAGTTCGCCGACCGAATGTCCCACCAGATAGTCAGGTCGAACGCCAAACGATTCCAACAACCGATACAGTGCGACTCCCACGGCGAACAACGCGGGCTGGGCGAAGACCGTCTGATCAAGCAACCGCGCGTCGTCGCCCCACATCACCTCGCGCAGCGGGCGTGGCAGATGCTGGTCTAGCTCGTCGATCACCGCATCGAGCGCCCCAGCGAAGGCCGGGAACGCGTCGTACAGTTCACGCCCCATCCCCAGCCGCTGTGACCCTTGTCCAGGAAAGACGAATGCCGTCTTGCCGTGCACAGCCGCAGGGCCCAGCGGCAAAGCGTCCGCGTCCCCCTCGGCCAGCTCGGCCAATCCGCGCAACAGCTGCGACCGATCGGCGGCGACCACCACGGCGCGATGTTCGAAGACCGACCGACACAGCAGCGAGTGGCCGACATCCAGGAGGGGCAAATCGGGATGATGGATCGTGAACTCCAGCAAACGAGAGGCTTGCTCCCGCAATGCGTCCGAAGTCTTAGCGGAGAGAACGAAGGGCAACTCAGCGACTAACGGCCGGGCGATCCCGGCGGAAGGGTCTGCTATCTCAGGTGCCTGCTCGAGAATGACATGCGCGTTCGTGCCACTGATCCCGAACGACGACACCCCCGCACGCCTCAGGTGCCCCGCCTCCGGCCAGGGTCGGGTCTGGGTCGCCAACTTGACCCCACCCGACGACCAATCCACCTCCGGCGTCGGCGAATCGACATGCAACGTGGCAGGCAGTACGCCCCGGCGCATCGCCTCGACCATTTTGATCACACCGGCCATACCCGCGGCCGCCTGGGTATGACCGATATTGGATTTGATCGATCCCAGCCAGAGTGGACGCTCCCGATTGTGACCGTAGGTGGCCAACAGCGCCTGTGCTTCGACCGGATCGCCGAGCGCCGTGCCGGTACCGTGCGCCTCGACCACATCCACGTCAGCGGTGGCCACGCCGGCGTTCGCCAGCGCCTGACGGATCACGCGCTGCTGCGCCGGGCCGTTCGGCGCCGTTATTCCATTCGACGCGCCGTCCTGATTCACCGCCGACCCACGCACCACGGCAAGGACCCGGCGCCCGGCACGGCGAGCGGACGAAAGACGCTCCACCAACACGACACCGACACCCTCACCCCATCCTGTGCCGTCTGCACTCGCGGCGAAGGACTTGCACCGGCCATCCGAGGCCAGCCCGCCCTGTCGCGCAAACTCCGCGAACGCCACCGGGGACGACATCACCGTCACACCACCAGCAACGGCCAACTCACACTCACCGCCGCGCACCGAGCGCACCGCCAAATCCAATGCCACTAACGACGACGAACACGCCGTATCCACGGTTACCGCAGGCCCTTCCAAGCCGAACACATAGGAGATCCGCCCGGATAGCACGCTGCCCGCGCTGCCGGTCAAGATGTGTCCTTCGGTCTGCGCCACCGATGCCCGCACCAACGAGTCGTAGTCCTGCCCGTTGCTGCCAATGAAGACACCGGTTCCGTTGCCGCGCAGCGATATCGGATCGATGCCGGCTCGCTCGAACAACTCCCACGACGACTCCAGCAACAACCGCTGCTGCGGATCCATAGCCAACGCCTCCCGCGGCGAAATACCGAAGAATGCCGCATCGAAATCGGCAGCGCCGTCGAGGAAGCTACCCCCGCCGAGCCCACGTGTAGCTGCGCGATCCCAGCCACGGTCTGTCGGAAAGTCGCCCAGCGCTTCGCGTTCGGAGGCCACCAGGCTCCACAGCTCATCCGGCGACGCGACGCCGCCGGGAAAACGGCAGGACATGGCCACGATCACCACGGGGTCGTCGTCCGCCCCGGAAGCAGGCAGTGCGGGTCGATGGTCGCCCCCCGTTCCGTTCCGGACGTCGCGGAGATAGCGGTGCACGGCACGCGGCGTCGGATGGTCGAACGTCAATGTCGTGGGCAGGGCGAGACCAACAGCCGCGGCGAGACGGTCCCGGAATTCGACCGCCATGAGCGAGTCGAAGCCCGATTCCTTGAACGATCGCTGCGGGAGAATATCGGCCGCGGACGCGTGCCCGAGCGTCGCTGCCACTGTGTCGAGAACGAGGGTGCTGAGCATCCCGTCGTGGTCTGTGTCCGGTGCTCCAGCGATATACCGTTGTGGCAGAACATGATCCGGGTTCGAATTGGCCTTGACCTCGGGGAGGTCACCGATCAACGGGCTGGGACGAGCGCTGGTGAACAGCGGCGCGAACGTGGGCCAGTCGATGTCGGCGACGATCAGGTGTTCGTCACCGCCGCCGATCGCCCGCCGCAAGGCTTCGATCGCCAGATCCGGATCCATCCCCCGCAGCCCGTGCCGCCGCAGGTGCTCCTTCGTGTCCGCGGCCGACGCCATCCCCGCCGCGGCCCAACTCCCCACGCGACCGCGGTCGCGGGCAGGCCGCCCGCGCGGCGTCGGCGCGCGAGACCGTCGAGGTAGGCGTTGCCCGCGGCATACGCGCCCTGCCGTCCGCTCCCCCAGGCGGCGGCGCCGGAGGAGAACAGGACGAACGCCTGCACCGGATGCTCCCGGGTCAGCTCGTCCAGCAACGCTGCCCCCGTCACCTTCGCCGCGATATCGTCGGCGAGTTCGTCGACGCCGAGGGTGTCTAGCGAGGCGAACCTCAGCGCGCCCGCCGCGTGGAACACGGCCGTCAGCGGCTCGGGCAGGTCACGAAGGAGTTCGGTCACCGCTGTTCGATCAGTGATGTCGCAGGCGGCGATAGTCACCGCGGCGCCGGTGGACGCCAGCTCAGCGGCGAGACGGTCCGCTCCCGGCGCGGCATCGCCCCGCCTGCTGACCAAGACGACCGCGTCCGCGCCATTTGCGCATACCCACCGCGCCAACCGGGCACCAAGACCGCCGGTACCGCCGGTGATCAGCACCGTGCCGGTCGGTCGCCACGGCTCGACGTCGCGCCAGGTGGCACGCACCATCCTTCGTGTGAGCGTGCCGGAGGACCGGATCGCTAGCTGATCCTCCGCGCCTGCCGCGGTGATCACCGCGGCGAGACGATGCGGTTCCTGCTCGTCGGCGTTCGGAGACAAGTCGACCAAGCCGCCCCAGCGTCGAGGATGTTCCAACGCCGCGACTCTGCCGATCCCCCACACCTGGGCCTGCGCCGGACTCGGTGGCGGATCGGTCGGCGACACGGCGACCGCGCCGCGGGTAACCGACCACAACGGCGCCTCGATAGCTGCGTCGCCCAACGCCTGGAGCAGGACGATCGTGTGCGCCACCCCGCGCGGGACCGGCTGGTGGTCGGCCAGCGGTCGTTCGTCCATCGCGAGCAAAGACACCACACCGCTCAGCGGTGGCAGCGCGCGAAGCCGTTCAGCCAGCAGGTCTCGGCCGTCGCCGTCGACGGTATAGCGGATGACCACCGCCGACTGCCCGATCACGGCGCAGATCCGCTGGTCATCGATGTGCTCGGCCGAGGCGACCAACCAGGTGCCGGACGGCTGAGCCGTCGGCATCGGCACCGGGCGCCAGGTCTCGCGGTACAACCACGATTCGATGCCCGCGACCGGTGTGATCGTCCGCGATAACGGCGTCAGCCAGTAGCGCTTTCGCTGAAACGGATAGGTGGGCAGGTCGATCGGCCGCCCCGGTACGCAGCACGACTCCCAACGGACCGGCACACCGGCCACATAGAGCTCCGCGAGCGCGCCGAGTGCGCTCACGGATTCGGCCCGACCGGGCCGCAGTGCGGCGACCACGACCCTGGAATCGTGGTCCGGCAAGCATTCCCGCACCATGGCGGATAATGTCGCATCCGGCCCCAGCTCAAGGAACCGTGTGACACCGCGCTCGGCCAAGGTACGCACTCCGTCGGCGAACCGGACCGCGCCACGGGCATGACGCACCCAGTAGTCGGGGCTGCCCAGCTCCTCGGCCGTCACCACCGCGCCGGTCACATTCGACACCAAGGGAATCCGCGACGGACGAATCTCCATGCTCACGCAGACCTCGCCGAACTCCGCCAGCATCGGATCCAGCAACGGCGAGTGGAACGCATGCGAGACCGACAGCGCCGTGGCCTTGCGACCCAAAGCCGAGAAATGCTCTGCGATCGGTCGAACCGCATCTTCGGCACCCGAGAGCACCACTGCCGCAGGTCCGTTGACCGCGGCTATGGTCACGAGTCCGGACAGCAGGGGTCTCACCTCGTCCTCTGTCGCCTGAACCGCCACCATGACCCCGCCCTCGGGGAGCGCCTGCATCAACCTGCCGCGCGCCACCACCAATCTGGTGGCGTCTTCGACCGACAGCACCCCAGCGGCACATGCGGCTACGATCTCGCCGACCGAATGCCCTGTCACGAAATCGGCTGTCACACCCAAGGATTCGATAAGTCTAAACAGGGCGAACTCCACCGCGAACAGCGCGGGTTGGGCGAACTCGGTACGATTCAGGTCCTGCTCCCCCGTTCCGAACACAATGTCGCGGAGCGAATTGCACATTTCCGGATCGGCAGCGGCGCAAACCGCGTCGAACGCATCGGCAAATACTGGGTACTGCGCGTACAGTTCTTCGCCCATGTGCGGCCGCTGCGCGCCCTGGCCCGAAAACAGCAGCGCTACCCGTTCATCCGGACGGGCCGGATGCGCACGTGTCGCGCCGCGCGCCACCGCGGCCAAACCCGCGAGCAGCTCGGCTCGATCGTTGCCGACCACCACGGCGCGACAATCCAGTTCCGCCCGTGTGGTAATCAGCGAAAACGCCACATCGGCACATTCCGTCGTCGGATTGTCTGCGAGGTAGTCCAGCAGCCGAGAAGCGCTCTGCTGCAGAGCGGACGATGTCTTGCCGGTCAGGACCAACGGAGGTGCGGCAGGCAGGGATCGTGCGCTATCCGGCACGCTGCCCTGGCCCTGGGGCGCTTCCTCCACGATCACGTGTGCGTTGGTTCCGCTGATACCGAACGACGACACCCCGGACCGCCGTGGACGATCCAGTGCTGGCCACGAGCGGGCCTGCGTCGCCAGCTCCACGCCACCGGCGTGCCAATCAACTTTGACTGTAGGAGAATCCACATGCAGGGTCGCCGGCACCAGCCCGTGCCGCATCGCCTCGATCATCTTGATCACCCCACCGACACCGGCGGCCGCCTGGGTGTGACCGATGTTTGACTTCAGCGACCCGAGCCACAATGGGCGATCGGACGGACGATCGCGCCCGTACGTCGCCAGTAGGGCCTGCGCCTCGATCGGATCGCCCAGTCGAGTGCCCGTACCGTGCGCCTCGACCACATCGATATCCGCGCCGGTCACCCCGGCGTCAGCCCATGCTTGGCGAATAACCCGCTGCTGCGCCATCCCATTCGGCGCGGACAGGCCGTTGGAGGCGCCGTCCTGGTTGATCGCGGTACCCCGAACCACCGCAAGAACCCGGTGGCCGTTGCGCCGCGCGTCCGAAAGTCGCTCCAACAGCACAGTGCCGACGCCCTCGCCCCACCCGGTCCCGTCAGCCGCATCGGCGAACGATTTGCACCGCCCGTCGGCGGCGAGGCCACCCTGTCGCGAGAACTCCAGCAGCAGAGCAGGCGTCGCCATAACGGTCACGCCTCCGGCTACCGCAAGCGTGCACTCCCCGCTGCGCAGTGCGCGAACCGCGTAATGCAGCGCCACCAACGAGGACGAGCACGCGGTGTCGACCGTGACAGCGGGCCCCTCCAGTCCGAAGGTGTAAGCGATGCGGCCGGAGGCGACGCTCATGAGATTACCGGTGAGCAGATATCCGTCAGCCTGCTCCGGCATGCTCGTCAGATCGCCGGCGTAGTCGCGCCCCGACATGCCGACGTAGACGCCCGTCTGGCTGCCCCGCAGCGACTGCGGGTCGATCCCGGCGCGCTCGAACAGCTCCCAAGAGGCCTCCAACAGCAACCGTTGCTGCGGGTCCATCGCCGCCGCCTCGCGCGGCGAGATACCAAACAGCTCTGCGTCGAATTCCGCTGCATCGTACAGAAATCCGCCCTGTCGTGTGGCGTCCGAACGCAGCCGATTGACATCCCAGCCACGATCTTCGGGAAGTGTCGAAATGACATCCGCACCCTGCTCAACCAGCTGCCACAATGCCTCCGGCGACTTGACACCGCCGGGGAACCGACAACTCGCACTCACGATCGCAATCGGCTCACCCGGCTCACCCGGCTCGGGCACACCGGAGTCCGCATCGGTTGTCCCGGTCAGTGCCGCCGTGATGTGCTCGGCGAGCAGCCGCGGGGTCGGATGGTCGAAGACAACGGTCACCGGCAGCGTCAAACCTGACGCAGCGTTGAGCCGATTACGTAGTTGCACCGCGCTCAGTGAATCGAAACCCAATTCGCTAAACGATGTGGATAGCCCGGCCGTGTCGTCGCGTCCGAGCACCACGGCGATCTCGGTGCGGATCAGCTCGTTCACGAATCGGATCTGCTCGGCCTCGCCGCGTCGACCGGTCTCGTCGACCTGCTCGGTCACTGCCGCTTGCTCAGGTGCCGCCCGCCCTGATCCTAAGTCGGGCAGTATGATACGCCGCGCGCCCGTGCCCGTGAAGTGCTGGGTCCAATCAACGTGTACACCTTCGACGTACGCTCGGGCGACCGAACTGAGAAATTGGTCGATTCCGCCGTGCCCACGACGCAACGAACCGAGCGCCGTCGCCTCGACACCGGCCGTATCGAACAGGTCGTGCATGGTCATCGTCAATGCCGGACGCGGGCTGACCTCGACGAAATGGCGATATCCGTGGTCGAGAAGCCGGCCGACCGCTCGGTCGAATCGCACCGGCTGATACAGGTTGCGAGCCCAATAGTCGCCGGTCAGTGAGAGCGCGTCTACGAGGTCGCCGTCGACGCTGGAGCAGAAGGGGACTCGTGCGTCGGCTGGGCAGATCGACCGCAGGGCCCGGATCAGTGGCGCCCGCACGACGTTCAGCTCGGCAGTGTGCACCGCCACGTCGACCGGCACCCGTTGTGCGCGGATGCCCTGTTCAGTGAGCTCGGCGAACACCGCGGCGACGGCCTCCGGATCGCCGGAAACCACGCTGGCATGGGGCCCGTTGAATCCGACCACCTCGATCTTGCCCGCGATGTGCGGAAGATGCGGTGCGATCCGGTCGGCCGACAATGCCGTGACCAGCATCGCGCCCTGCCCGGACAGCTTGGCCTGCTCGGCGCTGAAGAACGTCACGACTCGCGCACTGTCATCCAGCGAGAGGGCAGATGACACAGTGGCCGCCGGAATTTCGCCGAGGCTGTAGCCGAGCACCGCGTCGGGTTCGACACCGAGGTCGCGCCACAGTGCGGCCAGGCCGACCGACACCGCCCACGAACTCGGCTGCACAACGTCGATTCTGTCCAGCGTGGGCGAACCCGGTGCACCGCGTAGTACATCGACCACCGACCAACCGACCAAGGGCGCGAGCGCCCGGTCGCACGCCTCGACTCGCGCGCGGAAGATTGGCGCGGAATCGAGCAGGTCAACTGCCATACCGGGCCATTCCGCCCCCTGACCCGGGAACACAAAAACCGCGCCCGCTCTTGGCTTCGCCAGCCCGAGAACGGTTCCCGGCAGCGGCGCCCCCGCAGCCAGGCCGGCCAGCTCGGTATCCACCTGCACGCCGCTCGTCGCGACTATCACCGCCCGATGCTCGGCCGCCGCATCGATCCCTGCGACCGAACAGGCGACGTCGATCAGTTTCTCTTCCGGATGATCCTGCAGAAAGTCCCGTAGATTCGCTGCTCGTCGCCTGAGGCCCGGCGCGTCGGGCGCCGACAGCACAACAAGCACCGGCGTAGACAAGTCATTCACAGGATCATTCGTCATCGTACTTGGCACTCCCGCCGTATAAAAGACACCGGCCAGGACGCGTCCGGTTCCGAGCTGGTTTCCGGTAGGGCAATCGGCTCAGGCGAATAGTCTTCTGGCCGACACTTGGGAAATGTATCCAAGCGCCCCCCTAATCCAACACCCCTATATGCCCCCCGCAATCATCGAGGTCATTTTCACCGAGGAAGAATTGTGCTCTGCCCAGTATCGCCGGACGGAATTCACCATCCGCGTGCACCACTGAAGAGCCCAGAACCACTCCGCTGCCACCCCTATGGGACCCCTGGGCGTCGGCACGATCCGGCCGGGTAGCGTCGGTTGACAGCAATATTCAGGTTGATAATACTGACCTGGATATCAGAAAACAGGCCGAATCAGACGATTCGCGCGACAACGATATCTGCTCGCCGCCAGAAAGGAAACCCGTGTCAAAGAATTCCGCACGAATCATGGCTTTCGAACTCGGAAGTAAGAACCTAGGCAAGGCACAGACATTCTACGAACAAGCTTTCGGCTGGACATTCACCGACGGCAGCAACGGCCCTGGCGATCCGTTCGGCTTCGCCAATGCCCCTGAAGGAAGCAATATTCCGTGGGGCACGGTCTGGAATACCAATCTAGGTGGCGACCGCGAGGGCAATCCCGCGGAATACCGGGACGTACCCGATGAGTATCTGGCCTTCGTGCTCCTTGTCGATGATCTGAAGGAGACGTGTCGCCTGGTTGAAGAGGCGGGCGGCACCATCACGCTGCCTCCGATGACCAACGACGACGGCACCTTCGACGCTGCCCATATCCGTGACGTGAACGGCAACATGATCGGGCTGTGCTCGATGAACGTGAGCAGCGATTCGACGCCGCACCCCAACCCGGTGCCCCAGGAGATGATCGGCCAGACTCCCCTGCCAGACGCGCTGCTCGATCAATCGAACGACTGATCCACAACCCACGAAGGGCCTTCCTCCCGCTGCCGGGAAGAAGGCCCTTCGTGCGTCAGGGAGTTCCTGTCACGATCCGCTGCGTGAACCACTTCTCCATTGCCGCGGCGGTCTCGTCAGCACCCTCTTCGATCAGGCTGAAATGCGTACCTGAGACGCGAGCCAGATCATGGCGCAACGACCACGTCGCCCACACGCCATCGGTGGACTCGTCCGGCGTCGCACCGACGAACAAGGTCGGCGCGGCGATTTCGACCGGCTCCCACTCGGTAAACAGCGCGAAGTATCCGGTCATTGCGGTAAGGCCGATATCCTCCATGTCGCCGTGGCGCGCTCCCTGGGAGGCGAGCTGGCGCATCATCGCGGGCTGGATCTGTACCGCCCCCTCGCTACCAACCTCGAAGGTATCGAGCAGGACCAACCCCGCGACGTCGACGCGGCGCTGTTCCAGGCATGCCGCGACCGAATGCGCGATCGTGCCGCCCGCCGAACGCCCGACGAGCAGCGCGGGGCGACCGGCGGCGATCCGCTCGACCTGGTCTGCCAGGTGCAGAACCAGCGCCTGCCAGCTCGCCGGCAGCAGCTCGCCCGCGACGAATCCCGGGAGCGGAAGCACCCAGAGCTCGCGCGTACCGTCGAAATGCCGAGCCAGACGCACGAACTCGAACGGACCGGACAGCGGACTGGCGGACGTGAATCCGATCAGCACCGGTTGCTGATCGCCGTCGGCCAACTGCACCGGTTCCCTGATCAGGACCGCTTCGTCGGCAGTTGTGAACGACGGTCGCAATCGTGCTGCGGCCACAGCCATTTCGTTTGCCTCCACATATCGACCGGCCATGCAGGCATCAAAGTAGAGCGAAGAAATAGTGAGAGACGGCGCCGCAATCGCGGCGTCTTGTTCAGCCGCGAGGGGCGGCAGATCCGCCCGCGTTTCGTTCCCAAATTCGGCCCGCACGCAGTCGATCAACGCCTCGGTGGTGGGATGGTCGAAGACGAGGGTCGCGGGCAGTCGCAACCCGATGGCCGCATTGAGCCCGTTACGCAGTTCGATCGCGGTCAACGAATCGATGCCGAGTTCCTGAAAAGTCCGGTGCGGCTCGAGCTGCCCGGCACCGTAACCGAGTGCGGCCGCCACTTGTGCTCGCACGATCTCGCCGAGCACCTTGTCCCGCTCGCTCGGCGACATCCCGGACAACCGACCGCGCGGCGAATCGGCCTCGGAGACAGCCTCCCGACGCCGAGGTAGTCGTACCAATCCGCGCAGTATCTCGGGCACTTGCCGCATCGCTACGGCGGCGGCACGCAGTCTCGCCACGTCCAGTCGCATCGGCACGACCACTGCGGCATCGCTGGAAACCGCGACATCGAACAGTGCCAGGCCATCCTCGGCCGACAATGGACTGATGCCGCCACGCTCGATGCGCTCGAGGTCGGCAGGCGACAACTGGCCGGTCATCCCCCCGGGTTGCGCCCACATGCCCCAGGCCAGGGAGACGGCGGGGAGGCCGAGTCCGTGCCGGTGCTGCGCCAGTGCGTCCAGGAACGCGTTCGCGGCAGCGTAATTCGCCTGCCCAAGACCGCCGAGCACCCCCGACGCCGAAGAGAACAGCACGAATTCCGACAGCGGCAGGTCTTTGGTCAGCTCGTGCAGGACAAAAGCGCCGTCGACCTTCGGGCGCAACACCGCATCGGTGCGCTGCGGAGTGAGCGACGAGACGACACCGTCGGCGAGCACCCCCGCGACATGGACCACGGCGGTCAACGGATGTTCAGCCGGAATCGTAGCCAGTAGATCGGCGACCGCGGCGCGGTCGGCGACATCGCACGCCACGGCGGCGACCTCGGCCCCGAGCGCGGTGAGATCGGCGGTCAACTCCGTGACCGCGCCGCTGCGACTCGCGAGCACGAGGCGTTTGCTTCCGTGCTCGGCCACAAGATGCCGTGCGACGAGCCCACCGAGCGCGCCACCCGCGCCCGTGATCAGTACGGTGCCGCGGTCGAATCCGTTGGGCGTCGTCCTTTCCGCCGGCGCCATCCGAGCGAGCCTTGGGACATGAACTACCCCGGCGCGCAGCGCAAGCTGCGCTTCGTCGGTCCGGGCGAGGGCGCTCGCCACGGCGTGGGTATCCACGGCGGACTCCGTGTCCAGCAACATGATTCGTCCAGGGTGCTCCGCCTGCGCCGACCGCAGCAGGCCCCACACTGCGGCATGCGCGGGGTCGATGCCCACCTCGTCGACGGTGACCGCCACCGCATCCTGTGTCACCACAACTAGCCGCGACGCCTCGAAATGCGCGTCGCTCAGCCACGACTGGACCAGCGCGAGCGCGGCATGCGTTGCCCGATGCGCCCGCTCGGCCACATCGGCACCCTCGATCGCAGACAACCGAACCGCAACCGTCTCCGGCGGTGGATACCCCGCGTCCACCGCCGCGGCAAGCGCCGCCAGATCGCCGAACGACTCACCGTCGAAGGCCGGCCCCGTCGCGCCGAGCACGACCAGCCCAGCAATCTCCCGCGACATCGGTGGGGCCGCTTGCCAACTCAGCTCATAGAGCGATTCGACGGCGCTGCCCACCTCGGAGCCGCCAGCGCTGATCGCCCGCATCGCATACGATTCCGCGGCAGCGACCAGGGCACCCGAGCCATCGCAGACCACCAGGGCCAAGGTGCCAGAGTCGATCGCGGTCAGCCTCGCCCGCAGCGTCATCGCCCCGGTCGCATGCAGTGTCACCCCATTCCAGGAGAACGCCAGCCTGCCCATCTCGGTGCTATCCCAGCCGGGCAGGAAGGACAGCGGATGCAGCGCGGCATCGAGCAAGGCGGGGTGCAGTCCGAAGCGGCGCGCGTCGTCCACGCACTGTTCAGGCAGCCGCACTTCGGCGAACACCTGATCATCGAGAAGCCACGCCGCACGCAGACCACGGAAGGCCGGACCGAACTCGAAGCCGGCGACGGCCTGCCGGTCGAGCAGATCGCTGATATCCAGTTCGATTGCCCCACTGGGCGGCCACACGGTCAGATCGACATCGGGTGCGACCCGATGCGTGGACAACGCGCCCGACGCGTGTCGGGTCCACGGTGTGTCCGGCGCGTCGGAGCGCCGCCCGTGCATCGCGAATGTCCGCCGCCCCGCCGCATCGGCGGCGCCGACCTCGACCTGGATGCTCACCTCCCCGTCGGCGGGCAGGGTCAGCGGCGCCTCGAGGACGAGCTCCTCCACGGTGTCGCAGTCGATCTGATCGCCCGCCCACATAGCCAGGTCGACGAACGCCGTGCCGGGCAACAGCACCGTGCCCGCCACGGTGTGGTCGGCGAGCCATGGCTGACTCGCCAGCGACACCCGGCCGGTGAACACCGCACCGTCCGAATCGGCGAGCACGACCGCGGCGCCGAGCATCGGATGGCCCGTCGCCGTCAGGCCCGCGGCGGAGACGTCGACGGCCGCGGCGGTGAGATCCAACCAGTAGCGCTGACGCTGAAATGGGTAGGTCGGCAGCTCGACCCGCCGTCGCACCGCGCTCGTCGGAGTGTGGAAGGCCGCCCAGTCCACCGCATGACCGTGCACGAACAGCGCGGCGACCGCCGTCAGTACCGTCTCCGGCTCCGGTCGATCGGCGCGCATCGACGCGACTGCGACCCGCGCTACCGCCGGCTCCCCGTCGAATTCGGCCAGTATCGAACCGGTCAATGCTGCGTCCGGCCCCAGTTCCAGGAAACCTGCCACGCCGCGCTCGACCAGCGCGCTGATGCCATCCGCGAAGCGGACCGACTCACGGACGTGGCGCACCCAATACTCCGGGGTGGCCATCTCATCCGAGACCACACCGCCGGTCACGTTCGACACCACACCGAGGCGCGGGCTGCTGAATTCGAGCCTGCCGCATACCTTCGCGAACTCCGCCAGCATCGGCTCCATCAGCACCGAATGGAATGCGTGTGAGACGTTCAACCACTTGGTCTTTCGCCCCAGCGTATCGAAATGCTCTACCGCGCACCGCACATCGTCCGCGGCACCGGAGACGACCACCGACTCTCGGCCGTTCACCGCCGCGATCGCGGCGGTGCCGGTCAACAGCGGCCTCACCTCGGCCTCGCCGGCCTGTACCGCCACCATCGCGCCGCCTTCGGGCAATGCCTGCATCAGTCGGCCACGCGCCACGACCAGACGTGCTGCGTCGTCGACCGACAAGATTCCGGCCACACACGCGGCGGTGATCTCGCCGACCGAGTGTCCGATCACGTAATCTGCGGTGCGGCCCCCGACTCGACGAGCCGGTACAACGCCAACTCGAACGCGAACAACGCGGGCTGCGCGAACTCCGTGCGGTGCAACAGCTCCGGATCGCCCTCGAATATCAACTCGCGCAACGAACGGCGCAACAGCGCGTCGATATGCCCGCACACCTCGTCGAAGGCCGTGGCGAATACCGGGAACGCCTCGTACAGCTCCCGGCCCATGCCGACCCGTTGCGAGCCCTGCCCCGAGAACACGATCGCCACTTTCCCCGGCCGAGTCCGTCCGACAACGACATTCGCCGCTGCTCGATCCTCGGTCAGGGCGAGCAGACCGTCCGACAGCTGAGCCCGGTCCCGCGCCACGACGACGGCACGCCGATCCAGCGCCGCCCGCGACGTCGCCGAGGTCCACGCCAGGTCGTGCAGCACCGTCTCCGGCGCCTGGTCGAGCAGCGACAACAGCCGACCAGCCTGTGCCCGCAACGCCTCCGGGGTCTTACCCGACAACACCAACGGCACCAGTGTACTCGAATCATACTGCGGCACAGCGCCGTCGGACTCTTCCGCCGGCGCCTGCTCGAGGATCACGTGCGCATTGGTACCACTGATCCCGAAGGAGGACACTCCCGCGCGGCGCGGGGCCTGCAACGCGGGCCACGCCCGCGTCTCGGTCGCGAGTTCGACCGCTCCGGACGACCAATCCACCTGCGATGTAGGCGAATCCACGTGCAGTGTCGCAGGCACCACACCTCGACGGATGGCCTCTACCATCTTGATCACACCGGCCACGCCGGCAGCCGCCTGGGTATGACCGATATTCGACTTGATCGATCCCAGCCACAGTGGCCGGTCCCGATCTTGACCGTAGGTCGCCAGCAAGGCCTGCGCCTCGATCGGATCGCCCAATACCGTTGCCGTACCGTGCGCCTCGACCACATCCACATCTGCGGCCGTGAGACCCGCGTTCGCCAACGCCTGACGAATCACCCGCTGTTGCGACGGACCGTTGGGCGCCGAAAGCCCGTTGGACGCGCCGTCCTGATTCATCGCCGATCCGCGTACCACCGCGAGAACCTGGTGTCCCAAACGGCGAGCCGCAGAAAGTCGCTCCACCAACACCACACCAACACCCTCACCCCATCCTGTCCCATCGGCACCCGCCGCAAACGATTTGCATCGACCACTGCGCGACATGCCACCCTGCCGCGAGAATTCGGCGAAGGACCCCGGCGTCGAGAGCACCGCGACGCCACCGGCGAGCGCGAGATCGCACTCGCCGCTGCGGACCGACCGCACCGCCCAGTCCAACGCCACCAAGGACGACGAGCACGCCGTATCCACTGTCACCGCCGGACCTTCCAGACCGAACACGTAGGAGATCCGGCCCGACAGCACACTGCCCGATGTGCTCGTGGCCAGGTATCCGGCTGTTTCGGGGCCCGCGAGAACCGATTTCACGGCGTGGTCCAGTGGTGTGCCACCGACGAACACACCGGTTCGGCTGCCGCGCAACGACAACGGATCAATACCCGCCCGCTCGAACAACTCCCACGACGACTCCAGCAACAACCGCTGCTGCGGATCCATCGCCAACGCCTCACGCGGCGAGATACCGAACAACTCGGCATCGAATTCCGTGGCGCTCGGCACGAATCCGCCCGCGCGCACAAAGGCGGTCCCCGTATCGTCTGGTCCTGGGTCGTAGACCGGCAGCTCCCAGCCGCGATCATCGGGAAACTCGGTGATCGCGTCGACACCGTCGGCCACCAGCGACCACAGGTCCTCCGGCGACTCCACCCCACCCGGATACCGGCAACTCATCGCCACGATGACCACCGGATCGCCATCGTCGGCGTCGGCGATTGCCGAAACCACTACTGCCGCAGTGCTCGACGCGCCGAGCAGTTCGTCACGCAGAAACTCGCTCACCGCGACGACGCTCGGATAGTCGAACACCAATGTGCTCGGCAACGCGAGTCCGGTCGCGGTCTTGAGACGGTTGCGCAGCTCGACCGCGGTCAGCGAATCGAAGCCCAGCTCCGCGAACGGCCGCGTCGGTTCGATCGCTTGCGGCCCGGCATGTCCGAGGACCGAAGCGACCGCGCCGCGCACCAGATCGGCCAGCACATCCTGCTGTTCCGCGGCCGACCGATCGCGCAGTCGGGCAAGCAGCTCTCGATCACCTTCGCCGGCTGTCGGTTCGGCGACCGCGACGCCGGGCAGCTCGCTGATCAGCCGGCTGGGTCGGGCGACGGTGAAGGTTTCGGCGAACCACGCCCAGTCCACATCCGCGACCGTCACCAGGGTGTCGCCATGGCCGACCGCGGCGGCGAGCGCGTGCACCGCGACCTCGGGGTGCATGTGCCGCAGGCCGCGCCGGCTGAGCAATTCCTCCGCCGCGCCCTCGGCCATGCCGCCGCCACCCCACATACCCCACGCGATCGAGGTCGCGGGCAGGCCGGAAGACTTGCGGCGCAACGCCACTCCGTCCAAGTGGGCATTGCCCA
Organism: Rhodococcus sp. MTM3W5.2; assembly: GCF_001984015.1. NCBI lineage: Bacteria > Bacillati > Actinomycetota > Actinomycetes > Mycobacteriales > Nocardiaceae > Rhodococcus > Rhodococcus sp. MTM3W5.2. The sequence goes on from NZ_CP019572.1 coordinate 3,843,111, forward strand.
TCGCGTAGACGGCGTTGGCCGCGCTCCCCCAGGATGCCGAGCCGGAGGAGAAGAGGACGAACGCATCCAGGTCGAGCTCGCGCGTCAGCGCGTCCAGGTTGTCCGCGCCTACCACCTTCGCGGCGTTCGCAAGAGCCAGCTGCTCGGCGGCCGTCTCCGAAATCGTTGCGTGGTAAGGGATTCCCGCGGTGTGCACCACCGCGGTCAGTGGCAGCTCGGCGGGAATTCGCGACAGCACGTCCGCGAGAGCCCCGCGGTCGGCGACGTCGCAGGCGGCGAAGCTCACCCGAGCGCCCAGTGCGTCGAGTTCCGCGGCCAGGCCGACCGCGGTCGCGGCCTGGTCACCACTGCGGCTGACCAGCAGTACATGCTCAGCCCCATGGGCAGCTGCCCAGCGCGCCACGTGGCCACCGAGCGCACCCGTCCCACCGGTGATCAGGACCGTGCCGCGGGGGTGCCAGGCACCGCCGTCGATCGCATCCGGCACCAGCCGGCGGCCGAGGACCGCGCTGTCGCGTACCGCGATCTGATCCTCGCCGTGCGGCTGGGTCAGTAGCGCGGCCACCAGCGAGACGACCTGCTCGTCGACGGCTTCCGGGAGGTCGATCAGACCACCCCAGCCGCGCGGTTGTTCCAAGGCCGCGACCCGGCCCAGTGCCCACAGCTCGCTGTGCGCCGGAATCGGCTGCGGGTCATCGCTGCCGATCCACACCGCGCCGCGCGTCAGGCACCAGTGCGGTGCGTCCGTCCCGGACTCGGGCAGTGCCTGGGTCAATGCCAGCTGTGCCGAGATCGCGGCCGGCAGCGCCGCGTGTACCGGATCGGGCCGGTCGGTAAAGGCCAGTAGCGACAGCACACCGCGCACCGGCTCGTCCGCGACCACGGCCCGGATCTGTTCCGCCAGCGCCGCGGGATCGACACCCGGCTCGACCGTCAGCAGCACACAGCGTTTCGGGTCCAGACCGGCGAGCAGAGCGGCGAGCACGCCGTCGGCATCGTCGTCGACCGGCCGCACCATCAGCCAGCGGTCCGGCGGTGTCGCCGTGGTCACCGAGAACCGCCGCCAGGCATCGACGTGCCGCCAGGCACTCGCATCGGCCTTACGGCGCGCCCGGCGACGCCAATCACCCAGTGCCGCAACGATCCCGTCCGAACCCGCCGCCGGGTCAGCTTCGACGAATTCGGCGAGCGAGCGCACGTCGCCGCCCTCGACCAGATTCCAGAACTCCGCATCGAGGGGATCGGTCGCGGGCACGATGGAATCAATGGACGCCCACTCTAACCAGAACCGGTGGCGCTGGAAGGCATAGGTGGGCAGCTGGATTCGCCGAGCCGCCGAACTCGCGTACAGCGCATCCCAATTCACCGCCACGCCGTGTGTCCAGGCCCGCGCAACCGTGGCAAGCAACCGATCCCGGCTGCCCTCCGCGCGACGCAACGTGCCCATCGCCACCGCGGCCGCCTCACTGCGATCGATCCCCTGCTCGATCGCGGGCACCAGCACCGGATGCGAACTCACCTCGACCAGCACTCCGATGTCCTGCGCTAGCAACACCTCGATCACCGACGCGAATTGCACCGGCTCCCGCAGATTCTCGACCCAATATCGCGCGTCCATCTCAGCACCGTCGAGGTACCCGCAGCGCACCGTCGAATACACCTGTACCCGACCGGCCTGCGGCGCGATGCCGGTCAGCACCGCCATCAGTTCCTCGGCGACCGTGTCCACCTGCACCGAGTGCGACGCGTAGTCCACCTCGACCCGGCGGGCTCGCACCTGCGCCGCCGAGCATTCAGCCAGCAGTTCGTCCAGGGCGGAATTCTCACCCGAGATCACCGTGCTCACCGGCCCGTTCACCGCCGCGACCGAGACGCGGTCACCGAACCGGGCGACCAGGTCGGCGACCTGCTCCGGCGGCAACGCGATCGATACCATCCCCCGTGGCCGGCCAATCGCTCTGCGATCACCCGGCTCCGGGCCACCACCACCCGGACCGCGTCCGCCAGCGTCAACGCGCCCGCGACACAGGCCGCAGCGATCTCGCCCTGCGAGTGACCGACGACGACATCCGGTGTGACACCGCACGATTCCCACACCGCCGCCAACGACACCATCACCGCGAACGACACCGGCTGCACCACGTCGACGCGATCCAGCGATTCCTGCTGTCCCGCCACGAATTCCAGCAGCGACCAGCCGGTCAGCGGATCCATCGCCGCCGCGCACTCGCGCATCCGCGCGGCGAAAACGGCGTCGGTCTCCAGCAGTTCGCGCCCCATACCTGCCCATTGCGCACCCTGCCCCGGGAACACGAAGGCCACCCGGCCGCCGACCCGATCGCCGGTCACAACCTCCGGGCCGAGTTCCCGGCGGCAATCGCGTCGAGTCCGTCGAGGTATCCCGCGCGATCCGGCGCCACGATGGCCGTCCGGCGCGCCAGCGCCGCCCTGGTGGTCAGGGCGTAGCCGATATCGGTGAGTGTCGAATCATGCTCGGCGGCAACATAGTCACGCAACCGTGCCGCCTGTGCGCGCAGCCCGACCTCGGTGCGGGACGACAGTACCCAGACCGGGGTGGTCACCTCGTCGGACGGGGCAACCGCCGATTCGGTGTGGTCCGCAACCGCTTCCAGGATCAGGTGCGCATTGGTGCCGCTGACACCGAAGGCGGATACGGCGGCGCGGCGCGGGCGCGCTACGTTCGGCCACGACTGCGCCTCGGTCAGCACCTGGACCGCGCCTGATGACCAATCCACCTCGGGCGTCAGCTCATCCGCGTGCAGTGTCTTGGGCAGGACGCCGTGCTGCATCGCCGCGACCATCTTGATCACCCCGGCCACACCGGCGGCGGCTTGGGTATGACCGATATTCGACTTGATCGACCCCAACCACAGCGGACGATCCGCCGGGCGATCGCGGCCGTAGGTGGCCAGCAAGGCCTGCGCCTCGATCGGATCACCCAGCGCCGTGCCGGTACCGTGCGCCTCGACCGCATCGACATCCGCGGTGGTCAGCCCCGCACTCGCCAGTGCCTGGCGAATGACTCGCTGCTGCGACGGACCGTTCGGGGCAGTCAAACCATTCGACGCGCCATCCTGATTCACCGAGGAACCGCGCACGACAGCAAGCACCTGGTGCCCCAGCCGCTGTGCCTGCGACAGCCGCTCCACCAGTACCAGGCCGACGCCCTCGCCCCACCCGGTGCCATCCGCACCGGCGGCAAACGACTTACACCGAGCGCTGCGCGACAACCCACCCTGCCGAGAGAACTCCACGAACGCGCCGGTTGTCGACATCACTTCCACACCACCGGCGATCGCCGTCTCGCACTCGCCGTTGCGGACCGAGCGCACGGCCCAGTCCAGTGCGACCAAGGACGACGAACAGCCCGTATCGATCGTCACCGCGGGGCCTTCGAGGCCGTACACGTACGAGATGCGCCCGGACAGCACGCTGCCCGCGGTACCGGTCAGCACATAGCCGTCGGTCGCCGAACCACCGAACAGTGCCTTCAGCGCATGATCCTGCGAACTGCCGCCGATGAACACACCGGTTCGGCTGCCGCGCAACGACAACGGATCAATACCCGCCCGCTCGAACAACTCCCACGACGACTCCAGCAACAACCGCTGCTGCGGATCCATCGCCAACGCCTCACGCGGCGAGATACCGAACAACTCGGCATCGAATTCTGTTGCGGTCGAAACGAACCCGCCCTCACGTACATACGTCGTTCCGGCGGCGGCGCTGTCCGGATCGTAGATCGACAGGTCCCAGCCGCGATCATCGGGAAACTCGGTGATCGCGTCGACACCGTCGGCCACCAGCGACCACAGGTCCTCCGGCGACTCCACCCCACCCGGATACCGGCAACTCATCGCCACGATCACCACCGGATCGCCGTCATCGGCGACCGCCGAAACCAGCGCTGCGGGCGTCGATTCCAATGCACCGATCAGCTCGTCACGCAGAAACTCGCCCACTGCGACAACGGTCGGATAGTCGAACACCAACGTGCTCGGCAACGCCAATCCGGTCGTCGTCTTGAGACGGTTGCGCAACTCCACCGCGGTCAGCGAATCGAAGCCCAGCTCCGCGAACGGCCGGGTCGGCTCGATGGCCTGCGGACCGGCATGCCCGAGCACGTACGCGACCTGGCCGCGCACGAGATCGGCAAGGAAGCGTGCCTGTTCACTCGCGGGCAGTTCGCGCAGGCGGATCAGCAACTCCCGATCGCCGGTCGAGGACGAGCCGGACCCGGCTCCCTCGACACCCGGCAGCTCGCCGATCAACCGGCTGGGGCGGGCGATGGTGAAGGTTTCGGCGAACCGGCCCCAGTCCACATCGGCGACCGTCACCAGCGTGTCCTCGTGGCCGACGGCGGCGGCCAGCGCGTGCACCGCGACCTCGGGGTCCATCGGCCGTAGTCCGCGGCGGCCGAGCGACTTTTCGGCGGCGCCTTCGACCATGCCGCCACCACCCCAGACGCCCCAGGCGATGGACGTCGCGGGGAGGCCGGAAGCCTTGCGGCGCAACACCAATCCGTCCAGGTACGCATTGCCCATCGCATAGACGGCGTTGCCCGCGCTACCCCACGATGCCGAGCCCGAGGAAAACAGCACGAAGGCGTCCAGCTCGAGGTCCCGGGTCAGCACATCCAGGTGCGCGGCGCCCGCTACCTTCGCTGCGTTGGCGAGCGCTAGTTGCTCGGTGGTCGTGTCTGAGACGAGCCCGCCGAAGGCGATTCCCGCGGTGTGCACCACCGCGGTCAACGGCTGCTCCGCCGGGATGCGGCCGAGCACCGCGACCAGCTCGGCCTGATCCGTCACATCGCAGGCGGCAAAGCTCACCCGAGCGCCCAGCGCCTCGAGCTCGGCGGTGAGGACGGGCGCGGACTCGGCTTGGTCACCACTGCGGCTGACCAGCAGTACATGCTCGGCCCCATGGTTGGCTGCCCAGCGCGCCACGTGACCGCCCAATGCACCCGTCCCACCGGTGATCAGGACCGTGCCGCGGGGCTGCCAGGCACCGCCGTCGATCGCATCCGGCACCAGCCTGCGGCCCAGGGCCGCGCCGTCGCGTACCGCGATCTGGTCCTCGCCATGCACGGCGGTCAGCAGCCCGGCAACCTGGCCGATCGCGGCCTCGTCGATGGTCTGTGGCAGGTCGATCAAGCCACCCCAGCCGCGCGGGTGTTCTAGTGCCACCACGCGTCCCAGCGCCCACAACTGGGTGTGCGCCGGAATCGGTGGCGGGTCGTCATTACCGGCGCGCACCGCGCCACGGGTCAGCCACCACTGGGGTGCGTCGATCGCCAGATCCGCCATCGCCTGAACGAGAGCCAGGTTCCCGGACACCGCCGCGGGGACATCCGGGCGAAGCGCATCGGCCAGGCCGGTGAAGGCCAGCAACGACAGGACGCCAGTCACGTTCCCGGTGGCATCGAGCGCCGCCCGGATCTGCTCGGTCAGCGCCGCCCGGTCCGCCTCAGGATCCACCTGTACCAGTATGCAATTCGGCGGCGTCAGACCCGCGAGCACGGCCGCTAGCACGCCCTCCGCGTCGTCCCCGGCGGGCCGCACGATCAGCCATCGGTCCGGCAGCGGTGCCGGGGATACCGAAAAGCGCCGCCAGGCATCGACATGTCGCCAGGCGTTCGCATCGGCCTTACGGCGCACGCGTCGACGCCAATCTCCCAGGGCCGCAACGATCCCGTCCGATCCTGTCGCCGGATCCGCGTCGACCAGATCCGCCAGCGAACGGATATCACCGCTCTCGACCAGTTCCCAGAACTTCGCGTCCACGGGATCGGCCGCGGGCACGGTCGGCGCACCCCAGTCCAGCCAGTAGCGCTGGCGTTGAAATGCGTACGTAGGCAACTCGACCCGTTGCCCGGACGGCTCCCCGCATGCCACCGACCAACCCACTACCACACCGTGCACCCACGCCTGCGCGAGCGCGGCCAGCAACCGATCCCGACCACCATCATCACGACGCAACGTCCCCAAAACCAACGCCGACGCGCCACTGCGATCGATACCCTGCTCCACCGCGGGAACCAGCACCGGATGCGAACTCACCTCGATCACAAACCGATAGCCCTGCCCCAGCAGTGCCTGCACTGCCTCATCGAAAAGCACAGGAGCACGCAGATTCTCCACCCAGTAGGCGGCATCCAGCTCCGAACCATCCAGCACCTTGCCGCGCACCGTCGAGAACATCGACACCCGGCCACGCTGCGGATCGACATCACCCAGCGCCTCGACCAACTCCGCCGCCACCGCATCGACCTGCACCGAATGCGACGCGTAATCGACATCGATACGCCGCGCCCGCAACCCCGACGCCACCCACCCGGCCACCAACTCGTCCAGCGCTGCGGTCTCACCCGAGACGACAGTGCTCTGCGGCCCGTTCACCGCCGCGACCGACACCCGATCACCGAACCGCTCCACAGCCTCCCGAACCTGCTCCGCCGCGAGCGAAACCGAAGCCATACCACCACGACCCGACAACTCCGCCGCGATCACCTGACTCCGCCGGACAACGACCTTCGCCGCATCCGCCAAACTCAACGCACCAGCAACACACGCCGCGGCAATCTCACCCTGCGAATGACCAACCACCACATCCGGCGTGACACCACACGACTCCCACACCGCCGCCAACGACACCATCACCGCAAACGACACCGGCTGAACAACATCCACCCGATCCAGCGAACCCTGATCCCCAGCAACAACATCCAGCAACGACCACCCGGTCAGCGGATCCATCTCGGCCGCACACTCGCGCATCCGCGCCGCGAAAACCCCATCGGTCGCCAACAACTCACGACCCATCCCCACCCACTGCGCCCCCTGACCAGGGAACGCAAACACGACCTTGCCGGCCCGCGCTGCCCCACAGACGACGGTCGCGGCATTCGCGCCGTCGGCTACCGCCGCGAGCCCGGCGTCGAGATCCGCACTGTCCGTGCTGATCACCACGGCGCGATGCGGTAGCGCGGCACGCGTCGTCGCCAGCGCATGGGCCAGGTCGGGGTGCCGGATATCCGGTCGGTCGTCGATAAAGGTGCGCAGCCGGTCTGCCTGGGCGCGCAGCGCCTCAGCCGATCGCGCGGACAGCACCACTGGCAGGACCCCAGGCTTGCCGTCCCCTACTCGCGTCGCCGCGTCGTCGTGCGGCGGCGCTTCGGGCGCCTGCTCCAGCACGATATGGGAATTGGTGCCGGAGGCGCCGAACGAGGACACGCCGGCCCGGCGCGGGCGGTCACCCGAGGACGGCCACGGCACGGTATCGGTCAGCAACCGCACCGCGCCGGCCGACCAGTCCACCTGTGTCGTCGGCTCATCCACGTGCAATGTCTTGGGCAGCACACCGTGCTGCATCGCCAATATCACTTTGAGGACACCGGCGACGCCCGCGGCGGACTGGGTATGGCCGATATTCGACTTGATCGACCCCAACCACAGTGGCTGCTCCCGATCCTGACCATAGGTCGCCAGCAACGCCTGCGCCTCAATAGGATCACCCAGCACCGTGCCGGTGCCGTGCGCCTCCACCGCATCCACATCTGCGGGCAGCAGCCGAGCATCGGCCAGCGCCGCCTGGATCACCCGGCGCTGTGACGGACCGTTCGGGGCGGTCAAACCATTCGAAGCCCCATCCTGATTTACCGCGGAGCCACGCACTACCGCAAGGACTCGGTGTCCCAACCGCTGTGCCTCCGACAGCCGCTCCACCAGCACCAGGCCGACACCCTCACCCCAGCCGGTCCCGTCAGCGCCCGTCGCGAACGACTTGCACCGGCCGCTCTGCGACAACCCACCCTGTCGCGAAAACTCTACGAACGCACCGGGTGTCGACATCACCGTCGCCCCACCGGCGACCGCCAGCCCGCACTCACCGCTGCGCACCGACCGCACCGCCAGGTGCAACGCCACCAACGACGACGAGCACGCGGTATCGATGGTGACCGCCGGACCCTCGAGGCCGAACACATACGACAGCCGGCCCGACAGCACGCTGCTCGCGGTGCCGGCCAGCCCGTAATCGGAGCCACCGAGCGCCGCCTTCACCGCGTGATCCTGCGAAGTACCGCCGATGAACACACCGGTTCGGCTGCCGCGCAACGACAACGGATCAATACCCGCCCGCTCGAACAACTCCCACGACGACTCCAGCAACAACCGCTGCTGCGGATCCATCGCCAACGCCTCACGCGGCGAGATACCGAACAACTCGGCATCGAAATCGGAGGCGGTTTCCACGAATCCACCGACCGGGTCGACAAACGACTCGTCCGCTGCCCCGCCGCTCAGCGCGCCCCGATCCCAGCCGCGATAGGACGGCGGCGCTCCGATCGCGTCCACACCGCCGGATACCAACTCCCACAACTGTTCCGGTGAATTCGCCGCACCCGGGTAACGACAACTCATCGCCACGATCGCGACCGGCTCGCCGGGCCCGGACTCGACCTCCTGTAGTCGCTTACGCGTCGCCTGCAAATCCAGCGTGACCCGCTTGAGGTATTGCCGCAGCTTGTCCTCGTTGTTCACAACCATGTCCTCTTCCACCAGTTGTTCGGCGCGGTCACAGCACACCGAGGTCGTTGTCGATGAGATCGAAGATCTCGTCATCGTTCGCGGCGTCCAGGACCGCCGCGCCGCCGGACTCGTCCGCACTGTCACCGAGCTTCGCCAGCAGGGTCTGCAGCCGGATCGCGAGCTTTGCCTTCGTGTCGGCGTCGCAGTCCATCGCCACGACTTCCCTACCGAGCCGATCGAATTCGTCCAGGATCAACGGCTCGCCCGAGCCCGAACCACCCGCCAGTTCGGCCGCGAGGAATTCGGCCACCGCGCTCAGCGTCGGGTAGTCGAAAACCAGCGTGGCGGGCAACGCGGTGCCGGTCGCCGTGGACAGCCGGTTGCGGAACTCCACCGCGGTCACCGAGTCGAATCCGAGCTCGGCGAACGGGCGCGCCAGATCGTCGGTGTGCTCGCCGGAATAGCCGAGCACCAAGACGATTTCGGCGCTGACGACGGCACTCAGCAGGTTCCGTCGCTCGGTGTCGGTCAGCCCGGCGAGGCGTTCCCGCATCTCCGCTCCCGCGCTCGTCTCGGCGTCGTCCACCGCCCGCAGCGCCCGTGCCGCTTCGGGAACCTCGCTGATCAGCGGGCTCGGCCGGACGAAGGTGAACGGGGCCGCGAAACGCGCCCAGTCGATGTCGGCGACGGTCAGCTGGGTTTCCCCGTGCTCGACCGCCTGCAGTAGCGCACCAAACGCCAATGCGGGGTCCATCGGGCGGACGCCGCGCCGGGTGAGCACATCCTGCGCGGCGTCGTTCGCCGTCATGCCGCCGCCGTCGCCCCAGTTGCCCCACGCAACGGTGGTCGCGGCCAGTCCGGCTGCCTTCCGGTGCCTGCCCAGCCCGTCGAGGAAGGCATTGCCCGCCGCGTAGGCGGCGTTGCTCCCGCTTCCCCACGACGCCGAGCCGGACGAGAACAGCACGAAGGCCGCCAGGTCGAGAGCACGGGTGAGCTCGTGCAATGCCAGCGCGCCGCCCACCTTCGCCGACATCGCGGCCGCGAACTCGGCGATGGACGTCTCCGCGACCGGACCTTCGACCGGCACGCCCGCCGCGTGCACGACGGCCGTCAACGGATGCTCGGTCGGAACCGCCGCGAGCAGTTCCGCCAGCGCGTCTCGATCGGCCACATCGCAGGCCGCCATCGTCACGCTCGCACCGGCCGCGCGCAGTTCGGCGGTCAGTCCGACGGCCCCAGGCGAATCCGTGCCGCGCCTGCTGATCAGCAGCAGATGCCCGGCGCCGTTGGCCGCCGCCCAGCGCGCGACCCTGGCACCGAGACCGCTTGCACCACCGGTGATCAGCACCGTCCCGCTCGGATGCCAAGGGGTGCTCGCGACAAGGGGGGCCGAGGCCCGGGTCAAGCGCCGGCCGAAGGCCTGACCGCCGCGCAGCGCGAGTTGATCCTCCTCGGTGCGGTCCCCCAGCAACCGAAGCAGCGTGCTGAGATCGGCGGCGGTCACGCTAACCGGCAGGTCGATCAGCCCGCCCCACCGTTTCGGGTACTCGAGCGCGGCAACGCGGCCGACGCCCCAGAGCGGGGCCTGGGCCACGCCACCGACGAGGTCTGCCGGATCGACCGACATGGCGTCGCGGGTGACGCACCACAGGCGGGTATCCAGATCGCGGTCGTGCAGTGCCTGGAGCAGCCGCACCGTGCTCGCGAACCCGTTGTGCAGCAACGGATATCCGGTGGCCACGCGCTCGTCCAGTCCGAGCAGCGACAGCACGCCGACCGGCGCGGCCAGGCCGCTCAACCGCTCGGCCAGGTCGGCTCGATCGGTCTCCGCGCCCACCACCATCGAGACGACGTCGGCGGTCCGGCCGAAGGCATCGATGATCGCGTCGGCCAGCGACCGATCGATCTGTTCGGGCAGCAGGACCAGCCAGTTGCCCCGGGGCTCGGCACCGATCGGCGTTACGGGGGTCCAGGTTTCGCGATACCGCCAGGATTGCACGATCGATTCGTCCTGGCAGCGATGCCGCCACTTCCGCAGGCCGGGCAAGACCTCGCCCAGCGTCTCGGCATCCACGTCCATGGACGCGGCCAGCTCACCCAGATCGACGCTCTCGACGGTCGCCCAGAACGCCGCGTCCGCACCGTCGCCCGGTAGCGCGGGCGCGGTGATCTCCGGCCAGAATCGACGGTGCTGGAAGGCGTAGGTGGGCAATTCGATGCGGTGCGGGAGCCGGTCGCCGTACCAGGCGGCCCAGTCCACGGGATGACCGTGGACGTAGAGCGACGCCAGCGCCGACAGCAGCGTCGCCGGTTCGTCCCGATCGGCGCGCAACACCGGCACCGCGACCGTCGCCGAATCCGGGTCGGCGGCAAGGTTTGCCAATACCAGCCCGGTCGTCGTCGCGTCCGGGCCCAGTTCGACGAAGCTCTGCACGCCCCGTTCCGTCAGTGCTTGCACACCCTCGGCGAATCGCACCGCCTCGCGGGCGTGGCGCACCCAATAGGTCGTCGAATTCAGTTGCTCCGCCGACACCGGCTCGCCGGTCAGGTTCGACACCACCGGGATAGCGGGTTCGGTGAATTCGATGCCGGCGCAGACTCGTTCGAATTCCGCGAGCATCGGATCCATCAGTGCGGAGTGGAAGGCGTGCGAGACCGCGAGCCAGGTGGTCTTGCGCCCGAGAGCGGCGAAGTGGTCGGCGACCCGGCCGACCGTCGCGCGCTCACCGGACACCACCACCGATCGGGGTCCGTTGACCGCGGCCAGGCAGGCGAGCTCGTGCAGCTGCTGCGCCACTTCGTCCTCGGTGGCCTGGATCGCCACCATCGCCCCGCCCGCCGGCAGCGCCTGCATCAACCGGCCGCGCGCGACCACCAGCCGCGCCGCGTCCGGCACCGGCAGCGCACCGGCCGCAGCGGCGGCGGTGAGCTCGCCCACCGAGTGCCCCATGAGGAAATCCGGTGTCACGCCGAAGGATTCCAGCAGGCGGAACAGTGCGATACCCATCGTGAACAGTGCGGGCTGGGCGAACTCCGTGCGCTCGAGCACCTCGGGCCGGTCGACGTCGAACACGATGCCGCGCAACGACGTACCAAGCAACGGATCGATCACCGCGCAGACCTCGTCGAACGCCGCGGCGAACACCGGGAACGCCGAGTACAGCTCCCGGCCCATCCCCGCGCGCTGCGCGCCCTGGCCGGCACAAATGAAGGCGACCCGGCCCGGTCGTGTCCGGCCGGTGCGCACGGAGCCGATCGAATTCCCCTGTGCCAGCGCTGACAGACCCGCCGACAGCTCGTCTCGATCCGTGGCGAGCACGACCGCACGATGCTTGAATCCGGCCCGCGACAGCAGCGACCGTGACACCGCCGACGGATCCGGCTCTGGGGCGTCGTCCAGGAAAGACAGCAGCCGCAACCCTTGCGCCCGCATTGCCGCCACCGACTTACCGGAGAGCACGAAGGGCCGTACCATCGGCGAAATATGCTGCGGCACATCGTAGGCCACCGCCGCCTCAGGCGCCTGCTCCAGGATCACGTGCGCATTCGTGCCACTGATCCCGAACGACGACACCGCGGCACGCCGTGGCCGCCCCAGCTCGGGCCACGGTCTGGTCTCGGTTACCAACGCGACCGTACCCGCCGACCAGTCCACCTCCGGCGTCGGTTCGCCGGCGTGCAGGGTGGCGGGCACCACGGCGCGGCGCAGGGCCTCGACCGCTTTGATCACGCCTGCCACGCCTGCCGCGGCCTGGCTGTGGCCGATATTCGATTTGATCGAGCCGAGCAGCAGCGGGCGATCAGGCCTGCGATCGCGGCCGTAGGTGGCCAGCAACGCCTGCGCCTCGATCGGATCGCCGAGCGCGGTGCCGGTGCCATGCGCCTCGACGACATCGATATCGGACGGCGACAGGTCGGCACGCCGCAGCGCGTCGCGAATAACCCGTTGCTGCGCAGGACCATTCGGCGCGGTCAGCCCGTTCGACGCACCGTCCTGATTGACCGCCGAACCGCGCAGCACCGCGAGCACCTGGTGCCCATTGCGTTGTGCGTCCGAAAGCCGTTCCAGCACCACCAGACCCACACCTTCGGCGAAGGCCATCCCATCCGCCGCCGCGGAAAACGCCTTGCAGCGGCCGTCCTTCGCCAGCGCGCCCTGTTGCGAGAATCCGATGAACCCGGCGGGCGAGGACATCACCATCACGCCGCCCGCCAGCGCGAGCGAACATTCGCCGGTCCGCAGCGACTGCGCCGACAGGTGCATGGCGACCAGCGACGACGAGCACGCGGTGTCGACGGTGATCGCGGGTCCTTCCAGCCCGAACACATAGGACACGCGGCCGGACAGCACGCTCGAAACGTTGCCGGTCATCGACAGCCCGTCGATATCACCGAGCCGGCCACCGCCGAGCTGCGGCACCGGGTTGGCACCCACGAAAACACCGGTTCGACTGCCGCGCAACGCCTGTGCATCGATCCCCGAACGTTCGAACGCCTCCCACGCCGTCTCCAGCAGCAGTCGCTGCTGCGGGTCCATGGCGATGGCTTCACGCGGCGAGATCCCGAAGAACGCCGCGTCGAAATCCGCTACGGCGTGCAGGAATCCGCCATGTCGCACATATGAGGTGCCCGCGTTGGCGGGGTCGGGATGGTACAGATTCTCAATCTCCCAGCCGCGGTCGGTGGGGAAGCCGGAGATCGCATCGACCCCGTCGGCCGCGAGCCGCCACAGCTCCTCGGGCGAACCGACGCCGCCCGGGTAGCGGCAGGCCATGCCGACGATGACGATCGGGTCGTCCTCGGGAACCGCCTGCTCGAGTGCCACCGACGTATCCATCGGATCGATGCCGAAGGCCTCGGCGAGCAGATAGCGGGCCAGGTCGTTCGCGGTCGGGTAGTCGAAGACCATGGTGGACGGCAACTTCAGGCCGCTCGCCTCGACGAGCCGGTTGCGCAGCTCCACCGCCGTGAGCGAGGTGAAGCCGAGCTCCTGGAACGCCCGGTCCGGCTCGACGTCCTTCGAGCTCGCGTGCCCGAGCACCACCGCGACCTCGGTGCGGATCAATTCGAGCACCAGCGCCCGACGGTCCGGCTCGGCCACCGTGGAAAGCCGTTCGCGCAGTGCCGAATCAGGCGCCGCGGCGCCGGCCGCGGCGGGCGCGTACTCGGCGAGAATGCGCCGGACCTCGGGCACCGCGCCGAGCAATGGACTCGGACGCGCCATGGTGAACAGCGAAACGAAGTTCTCCCAGTTGACGTCCGCAATGAGCAGGAACGTCTCCGCCCGGTCCAAGGCAGCGTGCAACCCGGCGAGCGCTAGGTCGGGATCCATCGGGGGCAGCCCGTGCCGGGTCTGCCGCTCGCCGAGCACCATCCCCTCGACGAGATTGGTGCCGTCCCACAGGTTCGGTGTGCCCCACACGCCCCAGGCAATGCACAGCGCGGTATGTCCGCGGGCCCGGCGGCGTTCGGCCAGGGCGTGCAGATGCGCGTTGGCCGCACCGTACGCACCGTGCGCACCGCTCCCCAGACACCGGCCACCGAGGAATAGAGCACGAACGCGTCGAGGTCGATGGCTTCGGTCAGCTCGTCCAGATGCACCGCGCCCGCCACCTTGGCGCGCGTCATCCTGGCGAATTCCTCGACGGTGGTACCGGGCAGGGTCGCGACCTCCAGCGAGGCGGCCGCGTGCACGACCATCCGCAGCGGCGCGGCGTCGGTGTGCGTGAGCGCCACCAGCGTCGCGGCCGCCGCGCGGTCGGCGATATCGCACGCGACGATCTCGACCTGCGCGCCGAGCGCGCGCAGCTCGGCCGCCAGCTCGGACGCGCCCTCGGCCGCCGGACCGCGACGGCTCGCGAGCACCACCCGCTCGGCGCCGTGGCGCACCGCCCAGCGCGCCGTGACCGCGCCGAGCGTGCCGGTGCCGCCGGTGACCAAGAGGGTGCCCCTGGTCCGCCACGCCGGGGTGTCCGCCGCGCCGAGGGTCGGCGCGGGCACGATCCGCCGGGCCAACACACCGCCGCGACGGATCACGACCTGGTCTTCGCCTGCCGACCCGGCGAGGACGGCGGCGAACTTAGCGAGCGTCCGGTCGTCGAGCGTGAAGGGCAGGTCGACCAGGCCACCCCACCGCTGCGAATGTTCCAGTCCGACAACAGGTCCCAGGCCCCACAGTTCGGCCTGCACCGGGTCGGGCGCCGCGGTGACCGCGGCCCCCCTGGTCACCAGCCACAGAGGCGCGGCGATTCCCGCGTCGCCGAGCGCTTGGATGAGGGCCACGGTGGTCGTCGTCGAATTGCCCAGGGAGACAATGCCGGAGGCGTAGGTGCAGTCGGCGACCGCCGCGGCGAGCACGGACCGGTCGGCCGAATCGACTTCGAGCACGGAAGCGTCGGCCAATGTCTTTGCCACGGCGACGACATCGCGATCGCCGGCCCGCCCGGCGGGCACGACGATCAGCCACGATCCCGAGACGACGCCCGAGACCTCGACCGGCTGCCAATCGACGCGGTAATGCCACGAGTCCAGTACGGACGCATCGCGCCTGCGCCCGCGCCACGCGGCGAGGCCGGGCAGAACATCGGTCGCCACCTGTGCGTCGACCGCCAGACCGGCGGCCAGCGCGGCGACATCCGCACGCTCGACCGCTGTCCAGAACTCGGCGTCGGAGGTGCCGGTGACCGAATCACGGTTCCCTGGAGCCGACTCCAGCCAGTAGCGCTGATGCTGGAACGCGTAGGTCGGCAGCGCCACCCGCGCCGCGCCGTCCAGCAGGGGACGCCAGTCCACCGTGGCGCCGCGCGCGTAGACCTCGGCGAGCGAGTGGATCAGGCGATCCAGGCCGCCGTCGTCACGTCGCAGCGAACCGATGGTCACCGCGGGCCGATCGGTCGACTCGATCGCCTCTTGGATCGCGGGCACCAGCACCGGATTCGAACTGACCTCGATCAGGAATCGGTAGTGCTCATCCAGCAATTCCGCGATCGCCGGGAAGAATCGCACCGGCTGCCGCAGGTTCTCCAGCCAGTACCCGGCATCTAGTTCCGATCCGTCGAGCGACCGTCCGCGCACCGTCGACCACAGCGGAATCCGCCCGCGGCGCGGCGTCACCCCGGCCAACTCCTCGACCAGCTGCTCGGCGATCGCGTCCACCTGTGCCGAATGCGACGCGTAGTCCACCTCGACCCGGCGCACCCGCACGTCGGCCGCGCGGCACTCGGCGATCACCTCGTCCAGCGCGGCATCGTCACCCGAAATCACCGTCACCGCCGGGCCATTCACCGCCGCCACCGAGACGGCGTCGCCGAACCGGGCGATCAGCGGCTCGACCCGGTCCACGGGCAAACCCACCGACACCATGCCGCCCTGGCCGGACAGCCCCGCCGCGATGATTCGGCTGCGCCCGACCACCACCTTCGCCGCGTCGGCCAAGCTCAACGCCCCCGCGACGCAGGCCGCGGCGATCTCGCCCTGGGAGTGCCCGACCACCACGTCCGGCACGACCCCGAAAGACTCCCAGACCGCCGCCAGCGACACCATCACGGCAAACGACACCGGCTGCACCACATCGACGCGGTCGGCCGATTCCGCCGCGCCCGCCAGGGTTTTCAGCAGCGACCAGCCGGTCAGCGGATCCAGCACGGCGGCACATTCGGCGAGCCGAGCCGCGAAAACCGGGCTGGTGCGCACTAATTCGCGTCCCATGCCGACCCACTGCGCGCCCTGACCGGGGAACACGAACGCCGTCCGGCCGGTGCCTACTCGCCCGGTGATCACCTCGGCCGCCGACTCGCCACGGGCCACGGCATGCAGCGCCGCTATCAGTTCGGCGCGGTCGCGCCCGAGCACCACCGCACGCTCGTCCAGCGCGGCGCGGGTGGTCGCGAGGGACCATGCCACATCCGGTAGGGCCGCGCCGTCCACCAGGAACGACGCCAATCGAGCCGCCTGGTCGCGCAGTGCCGTCGTGGTCCGCGCGGACAGCACGAAAGGCCGCACAATCGCCGAATCACGACGCACTACCGCGGTTTCCGGCACCGGCTCGGGCACGTGCTCCAGTACGACATGCGCGTTGGTGCCACTGACGCCGAACGACGACACACCGGACCGCCGCGGCCGATCGGACACCGGCCAGGAGGCGGCCTCGGTCGCCAGCCGAACCGCGCCCGCCGACCAATCCACCTGTGGTGTCGGCACATCGACGTGCAGTGTCTGCGGCACCACACCGTGCCGCATCGCCTCGACCATCTTGATCACGCCGGCGACGCCCGCCGCGGCCTGGGTGTGGCCGATATTCGATTTCAGCGAACCCAGCCACACCGGGCGGTCCGCGGCCCGGTCCTGTCCATAGGTCGCCAGCACCGCCTGCGCCTCGATCGGGTCGCCCAGCGTGGTGCCCGTGCCGTGCGCCTCGACCACATCGATATCGGCCGAGGACAGGCCCGCATTGCGCAGCGCCTGCCGGATGACGCGCTGCTGCGAAGGTCCGTTCGGCGCGGTCAGCCCGTTCGACGCGCCGTCCTGATTGACCGCCGTGCCGCGCACCAGCGCCAGCACCGGATGGCCGTTGCGGCGCGCATCGGACAGCCGCTCCAGCAGGACGAGCCCCGCGCCCTCGGACACGCTGGTCCCGTCCGCGTTCGCCGCGAACGACTTGCTGCGCCCGTCGGCGGCCAGGCCGCGCTGCCGGGAGAACTCGATGAACGTGCCCGGCGTCGCCATGACGGTGACACCACCCGCGAGCGCCATGGTGCATTCGCCCGCACGCAGCGCCTGCACCGCGGAGTTCATCGCCACGAGCGAGGACGAGCACGCCGTGTCAACGGTGAGCGCGGGGCCTTCCAAACCGAAGGTATACGAAATCCGGCCGGAGACAACGCTTCCGGAGACACCCGTGGCGAGAAAACCCTCGACCCCTTCCGGTATCTCGCTGACCTGAGCGCCGTAATCGTGGTACATCACGCCCGCGAACACACCGGTGCGGCTGCCGCGCAGCGACAGCGGATCGATGCCGCCCCGCTCGAAGGCCTCCCAGGCGAGCTCGAGCAGCACCCGCTGCTGCGGATCCATCGCGATCGCTTCCCTGGGAGAGATGCCGAACAGCGCGGGATCGAAATCCGGTGCGCCGTAGAGGAATCCGCCCTCCCTGGTCAGGCTCACGCCACGCTGTTCGGCGCTGAAGAGCGCCGACATATCCCAGCCGCGGTCCAACGGGAACGACGCGATCGCGTCGCCACCGTCGGCGACGAAGCGCCACAGCGCTTCCGGCGAATCGATGCCGCCCGGATAGCGGCAGCTCATGGCAACGATGGCGATGGGCTCGTCGGTGCTCGCCGAAACACCCTGCGCCACATCCGGCGTCGTGCCCTTGCCGGTCGCCGTTTCGAGGAGGAAGCCGGCCAGATCCGCCGGATTCGGATAGTCGAAGACCAACGTCGCGGGCAGGCGCAGCCCTGTAACCGCCGCCATCCGATTCCGGAACTCCACGGCGGTGAGCGAGGTGAAACCGAGCTCCGCGAACGCGGCGGTCGGACCGACCTGCCTGGCGCCCTCGTAGCCGAGAACCGTGCCCACCTCCTCGAGCACGAGATCGAGCAGCAGCTTCACCTGTTCGGCACTGGGCACGCCGGCGAGCTTGCGCAGCAGTGACCGGTTCCCGGACCGGCCGCCCGCGCGCGCCCGCTGCGGGGTGCGGACAAGGCCGCGCAACAGGCCCGGCACCGCCCCGGCCTCGACCAGCGCGCGCAAGGCGACCTGGTCCACGCGCAGCGGAACCACCACGGCCCGGTCGATCTCACGGGCGGCGTCGAGCAGTGCGAGGCCTTCGGCGGGGCTCATGCCGACCACGCCGGACCGGTCGATGCGCTCGACGTCGGCCGCCGTCAGATCCGCGGTCAGTCCGTCCGCCCGGGCCCAGCGTCCCCACGCCAGTGCGACCGCCGGAAGACCCTGGGCCCGACGGAGTTCGGCAAGCGCGTCGAGGTAGGTGTTGGCCGCCGCGTACCCGGACTGGCCGGGCGCACCCAGCACACCGGAGGCCGAGGAGAACAGGAGGAAGGCGCTGAGCTCACGCTCGCGGGTGAGCTCGTGCAGATGCCACGCCGCGTCGACCTTGGGGCGCAACACCGTTGCCAGCCGGTCCGGGGACTGAGCGGTGAGCACACCGTCGTCGAGCACCACGGCCGCGTGCACCACGGCCGTCAGCCGGGGCAGCCGGTCGAGCAAGCCGGCCAGCTCGGCGCGGTCGGCCACATCGCAGGCGAAGATGGACACCTCGGCACCGAGTGCCGTGAGCTCGTCCAGCAGTTCGGGCGCGCCCGGCGCGTCGATGCCGCGCCTGCCGACCAGGGCGAGCCGACGCACCCCGTAGCCGGTGACGAAATGCCGCGCCAGGTCGGCGCCGATGGTCCCGGTGCCACCGGTGATCAGCACGGTGCCCTCGGGATCCCAAGGCTGCGCCGCACGGCGCTCGCCTGCCGCCACTCTCGTCAGTCGCGGCGCAGTGAGCACCCCGCCACGAATCGCGAGTTGTGGCTCACCGCTGCGCGCGGCGGCGGGCAGCAGGTCCCGCGATCGCGGATCGTCATCGATATCGACCAGCACGAATCGGTCCGGATGTTCGGACTGCGCCGAACGGATCAGACCCCACAGCGCGGCGCCCGCGAGATCGGGCGCCGTCGTGTCGGCGTCCGTCGTCATCGCCTGCCGAGTCACGAATACCAGTTGTGCGTCGTCGAATTCGGCCGCCCCGAGCCAGGTCTGCACGATCTCCAGCCCGCGGACCACCTCCGCGTGCGCGGCATCGGCGTCCGGCCGGCCCGGCCGCACCGGCAGCAAAACCAGGTCGGGTACGGGTGCGTCCGCCGCCAGCGCGGCCAGCTCCGCCGCGCCGACCGGCCGGTCGTCCGCGCTGAGATCGATCCAGCCGCTTGCCTTTCCGTCGCCGGCCGGCACCGGCTGCCAGCTCACCTGGAGCAGATCATCAGTCTGCCGCGCCGACGCGGGCATCGCACGCAGGACGACGGACTCCGCGGTCAGCACCGCGTGACCCTCGTCGTCGGCAATCCGCACGGAAACGCCACCGGACGCGCCCTTGCCGAGCCGGACCCGGAGCACGGACGCCCCGCTGCGGTGCAGGGTCACCCCGCGCCAGGCAAACGGCAGCTGCGGTCCGGTCGCGGACGCGGTGAACGTGCCGAACGCGAGAGCGTGCAGCGCCGCGTCGAGCAATGCCGGATGCAGCCCGAAACGATCGGTGTCGCCGAGGGATTCGACCGGACGCACCTCGGCGCAGACCTCGTCACCGCTGCGCCATGCGGCGACCAATCCCTGGAAGGCCGGGCCGTAGACCATGCCGAGGGCGGACAGGGTGTCGTAGAGACCGTCCAGCTCGGCATCGGCGACCGGTTGCGCACCCGCGGGCGGCCAGGGCCCGGAATCGTCGCGGCCGGCCGATTCCGCCCGGGTCAGCACCGCGTTGGCATGGCACTGCCACGCGTCGTCGTCGGTACCCTCGGCGCGCGAATGGATCGACAGCGCGCGCCGGCCGTGCTCGTCCGCGGGCGCGACGGCGACCTGAAGTTGTGTCGCGGTCTCGGCGGGCAGGACCAGCGCCGCCTCGAGCGTCAATTCCTCGAGCTGGTCGTAACCGTCGAGCGCACCGGCCCGCAGCGCCAGCTCCGCGAACGCGGTGCCCGGCAGCAGCACGGTGTCGCCAACCGCATGATCGGCCAGCCAGGGATGGGTTCGCCGGGAGAGCAACCCGGTGATCACCACTGCCCCGAGCTGGCCACCGACACCGCCGCCGCGAGCAACGGGTGATCGACGGCGGCCAGGCCCATGGCTCCGGGATCGCCGGGTCGCGCGGCGATCTCCATCCAGTAGCGGGTTGCGTCGAAGGGATAGGTCGGTAGGTCGACCGGACGGCCGTCGGCGCTGTCCAGGATCGATCGCCAATCCACCGGCAGACCTGCGGTATACAGCACGGCCAGCGAGGTGATCAGCCGCCGCCGGCCGCCGTCGTCGCGGCGCAGCGTGCCGGTCACCACCGCCTCGACGCCGACCGCTTCGGCGGTCTGTTCGATGCCAACGGTGAGCCATGGATGTGCGCTCAGCTCGACGAAGGTGTGGTAGCCATGGTCGATTGCCGTGCGGATCGTCCGATCGAATTCGACGGCTTCGCGCGCATTGCGGTACCAGTACTCCGGTCCGAGCTCCGCCGCATCGAGCAGTTCGCCGGTGACCGTCGAATAGAACGGCAACGCGGCGGCCTGCGGCTCGATCCCGGCCACGGCATCGAGCAACCGATCCCGCAGCGGTTCCACTCGATCGCAGTGGCTGGCAACGGTTCCCGGAAGCATGTGGGCCCGCACGCCCTCGGTCTCGCAGGCGGCCACCAGCTCCAGCAACTGATCTTCGTCGCCGGCGACGATCGTGGTGGTCGGATTGTTCACCGCGGCAACGGTCAGCGCGGGACGGGCGCGCAGTCGCTGCCGGACGTCCTCGACCGGTAGTGCGAGCAACGCCAGCGTGCCGTTTCCGACGAGTTCGTCGGCGAACAACTGCGAGCGACGGACGGCAATCCGCGCCGCATCGTTCAATGACAGCGCCCCGGCCACGCAGGCGGCGGCGATCTCGCCCTGCGAGTGACCGATCACCGCGCCGGCCTCGACGCCGTAGGAACGCCAGAGTTCGGCCAGCGAGACCATCACCGCGAACAGCACCGGCTGCCATATCTCGGTCAGCTCGGACGGCGGCGCCTCGGACCGCAGGACATCCAGCACCGACCACTCGACCAGCGGGTCGATCGCCGCGGCGCATTCCGCGAGCCGGGCGGCGAAAACCGGTTCGGTGGCGAGCAATTCGGTGACCATTCCGGTCCACTGCCACCCGTGACCGGGGAAGACGAACACCACGCCGGTGCGCGCTCGCCGCACACCGGCGCGCACGATGTTGTCCGGAAGCTGTTCTGCCGCCAGCGCAGCCAGCGCGGCCAGCAGCTCCGCCCGATCCTCGGCAACGACAACCGCACGCTCATCGAGCGGCGAACGCGTGGTCGCCAACGACAGCGCCACGTCCCGCAGTTCCAGTTCCGGCCTGCTGCCGAGGTACCCGTGCAGTCGCAGCGCTTGCTCGCGCAAGGCCTCGGAAGTTTTGCCCGACAACAGATATGGCAGCACGGCAGGCGGATCGTCGGCGCGCTCGAGCGGAGCTGAGACAGGAGCCTGCTCCAGGATCAGATGGGCGTTCGTTCCGCTCACGCCGAACGACGACACGGCCGCGCGACGCGGCCGGTCCGCATCGGACCAGGCCTGCGCCTCGGTCAACAGCCGGACGTGCCCCGCGGACCAATCAACGTGCGGGGTCGGCTCATTCACATGCAAGGTCTGTGGCAGCACGCCGTGACGCATCGCCATGACCATCTTGATCACGCCTGCCACGCCCGCGGCGGCCTGCGCGTGGCCGATATTGGATTTGATCGAGCCGAGCCACAGCGGACCCGCGCCCTGGTGATCCTTGCCGTAGGTCTCGACGATGGCCTGCGCCTCGATCGGATCACCCAATACCGTTCCGGTGCCGTGTGCCTCGACGACATCGACCTCCGCACCGGTGAGGCGCGCATTGCCGAGCGCCTGGCGGATCACCCGGCGCTGGGCGGCGCCGTTCGGCGCGGATAGACCGTTCGACGCACCGTCCTGATTCACCGCGGAACCGCGGATGACGGCCAGCACCGTGTGCCCGTGCCTGCGCGCGTCGGACAGCCGCTCCAGCAGAACCAGACCGGCGCCCTCCGCGAAACCGGTGCCGTCGGCGGCCGCGGCAAACGCCTTGCATCGTCCGTCCTCGGCCAGGCCGCGCTGCCTGGACACCTCGATGAAGGTCGACGGCGTGTGCATGACGGCGACGCCACCACCGAGCGCGAGCTCGCATTCGCCGTTGCGCAGGGCCTGCACGGCCAGATGGAGGGCGACCAGCGACGAGGAACAGGCCGTGTCCACCGTGACGGCGGGCCCGTTCAGACCGAAGGCGTAGGAGATCCGGCCCGAGAGCACGCTGCTCGAAATACTGGTGAGCACTTCACCTTCGAGCGAGGTGCCGGCGGCGGCCAGCACCGAAGGATGGTCGCCGGAGCCGCCGCCGACGAACACCCCGATCCGGCGGCCTTCCAGTGACAGTGGCGCGATACCGGCCCGTTCGAAGCTCTCCCATGCGGTGTGCAGCAACAAGCGTTGCTGGGGATCCATGGCGCCGGCCTCGCGGGGCGAGATGCCGAACAGGCGCGTGTCGAACATGCCCGGCTCGTCGAGGAAGCCGCCTTCCCGGGTATAGCTGTGCCCACGCGCCTCGGGATCGGCGTCGAACAGCCTGCTCAGGTCCCACCCCCGGTTCGACGGGAACTCGCCGATCGCATCCGTGCCGTCGGCGACCAAACGCCACAGGTCATCGGGCGATTCGACACCGCCCGGGTAACGGCAGCTCATCGACACGATCGCGATGGGC
Source organism: Rhodococcus sp. MTM3W5.2 (assembly GCF_001984015.1). Taxonomy (NCBI): domain Bacteria; kingdom Bacillati; phylum Actinomycetota; class Actinomycetes; order Mycobacteriales; family Nocardiaceae; genus Rhodococcus; species Rhodococcus sp. MTM3W5.2. The sequence goes on from NZ_CP019572.1 coordinate 3,866,162, forward strand.
TCGGCGGCCGCGCCTGCCATCCGTTCATTCTGCTTGCGCAGCCGATCGTTCTCGAGCAGGGTGCGGCGCAGGGCCTCGGCGACGTCGCGCACTGACTTCTCCACGTTCTTCCTACTTCCCATCACTCGAGTTCGCTGTGCTCAAAGGCCATGCGCACGAGTTCGTCGGTGTCCATCGCCAAGATCGCGTCGCTGTCGTCGTCGATGCCGGGCAGCTCGGCCGCTCCGTCGCCGAGATCCAGCAGCAGATCCAGCAGTCCCGCCTGGCGCAGCCGGTCCAGCGGAATGGTGCGCAGCACCTTCCGGACGGCGGTCTCGGCCGGATCGGCGGCGGCATCGGTCGCCGGATCGCTCATCAACTCCGCTGCCAGATACCGCGCCAGCGCGAGCGCGGTGGGGTGATCGAAGACCACTGTCGTCGGCAGACCCACGCCGGTCACCGCCCTGAGCCGGTTACGCAGTTCCACCGCCGTGAGCGAGACCAGGCCGAGGTCGAGCAGCTTGCGGTCGGGGTCGACCGCCGCCGGGTCGCCGTGTCCGAGGATCGCCGCCGCCGCACCGCGGACCAACTCGAGCAGTCGGCGTTCGCGTTCCGGCGCCGCGTATCTGGCCAGCTCGGTGGCCAACGCCGTACGCACCGAGTCGGTGTCGACATCGTCGGCGGCCGCGGCCTCGAGCAGCGCCCGTGCCGCCTCTGGAATCTCGGCGAGCAGCGGGCTGGGCCGGACCGCGGTGAACACCGGCGTGAACAGTTTCCAGTCCAGGTCCGCGACGGTGGACAAGACCTCGTCGCGTTCGACGGCGGCGACCATGGCGACCATCGCCGGGTCCGCCGCCATGTCGCGAATTCCGTGGCGCGCCAAGAGATCTCCCGCTTCCGCAGCCATCCCGCCGGTCCAGCTGCCCCAGGCGATGGCCGTCGCGGTCCTGCCTTGGGCGCGGCGGCGCACGGCCAGTCCGTCCAGGTAGGCGTTGCCCGCGGCGTAGGCGCCGTTCTCCACGCTGCCCCACGAGGCGGCACCGGAGGAGAAGAGCACGAACGCGTCCAGATCGCCGGTGAGCTCGTCGAGGTGCGCGGCGCCGAGCACCTTCGCCGCCTGGGCGGCGGCCAGCTCGGCCACAGTCAGCTCGACCACCGGCCCGCGGTGGTTGACCCCGGCGGCGTGCACCACCGCGGACAGCGGTGCGTCGGCGGGGATGGCCGCGAGCAGCGTGACGAGCTGATCACGGTCGGCCACATCGCACGCGGCAACCGTCACCTCGGCGCCCAGCGCGCGAAGTTCGGAGGTGAGCTCCGCCGCGCCCGGTGCCGCAGGCCCGCGCCGGCTGGTGAGCACGAGGTGGTCGGCGCCGGCACCGGCGGCCCACCGCGCCACGTGCGCACCCAATTCGCCGGTGCCGCCGGTGATCAGCACCGTGCCCCGGGGCCGCCATTCGCGCACCCGCGGCGCATCGGCCAGCGGCGCGCGGACCAACCGACGCCCCAGCACGGCGTCCGCACGGACGGCAAGCTGGTCTTCGCTCGAATCGCGCAGCACCGCCGCGGCGATGGCGGCGGCCCGATCACCGATCTCGTCGCCGCAGTCGAGCAGACCGCCGAAGGCCCGGGGCTGTTCGAGAGCCAGCACGCGGCCCAGTCCCCAGATTTGCGTCTGCTCCGGGGAAACCGGTGGATCCGTGTCGGCTGCGGACACGGCGGCGTGGGTTCCGAGCCACAGGCGCCCGTCCACATTCGCGTCGATCCACGCCTGTGCGACCGTCAGCGCCAGCGCCGGCGCAGCAGAACATTCCGGGCGCCCGGCGTCGTCCTCGGCGACGAGTGCCAGCGCACCCTCGATGTGCTCCAGGCTGCGGAGCCGATCGGCCAAGGCGGCTCGATCGATATCGTCGGGCAGGTCGATCGTCACCAGTCGCGCGCCGCTCGCGGCGAGCGCGTTCACTATCGGAGCGAACGGTTCTCGATCGGCCTCGCCCCGGGCGAGCAGCAGCCAGGTCGACGGAGCTGTCGCGGAGCCGGACAGGTCGATCGGAGACCAGCTCTCCCGGTAGCGCCACGAGTCCACCGTGTGGTCACGCAGGGCTCGGGCACGCCAGTTCGACAGCGCAGCAACGAATTCGGCTGTTTCGACGCGGCCCGCGTCGATGTCCAGCAGCCCGCCGAGCGACGTCAGGTCACCCGCCGCGACGTCCTGCCAGAACGCCGCCGAGACCGGATCGGCGATGTCGGGCGCGATCGAACCCGCCTCCGCAGCAAGCCAATAGCGCTGATGCTGAAAGGCGTAGGTAGGCAGGTCGATCCGGCCACGGACACCGCCGCCGTGATATGCTGACCAATCCACCTGACGACCGTGCACGAACAATGCGGCGGTTGCGGCCAGTACCGCCTCCGCTTCGTCCCGGTCGGCGCGCAGTGCGGGCACGACGATCGATGCCCGATCCGGATCGTCCTCGAGGTTGGACCACACCGGCCCGGTCAAGGTCGCGTCCGGGCCGATCTCCAGGAAACCGTGCACCCCGTGCTCGGCCAATGTCGCGATCCCGTCCGCGAATCGCACGGTCTCCCGCGCGTGCGCCACCCAGTAGCCCGGTGACCGGAACTGCTCGGCCGTCGCCAACGCGCCCGTCCGATTCGACACCACCGGCACCATCGGCTCGGCGAACTCGATCCCCGCGCACACGGTGGCGAACTCGTCCAGCATCGGCTCCATCAGCGCCGAATGGAACGCGTGCGACACCGTCAGCCAGGTCGTCTTTCGGCCTAGTCCGGCGAAGTGTTCCGCGACCTGTTCGACCGCCGACCGGTCGCCGGACACCACCACCGCGTGCGGACCGTTCACCGCCGCCAGACCGGCCGACTCGGAAAGATGCGGCGTCACTTCGTCTTCGGTCGCCTGGATGGCCGCCATCGCACCACCTGCGGGCAACCCCTGCATCAATCCGCCGCGCGCGACCACCAGCCGCGCCGCATCCGCTACCGACAACATTCCGGCGACACACGCGGCCGAAATCTCACCCACCGAGTGACCGATCACGAAATCCGGTGACACACCGAAGGACTCGAAGAGCCGGACCAATGCCAGTTCCACCGCGAGCAACGCGGGCTGAGCGAACTCGGTCCGAGCCAACACCTCCGCATCGCCGTCGAACACGATGTCGCGCAACGACCGTCCCAGCAGCGGATCCAGGTGCCCGCACAGCTCGTCGAAGGCCGCGGCGAACACCGGGAATGCCTCGGACAACTCGCGTCCCATCCCCACCCGCTGGGCACCCTGTCCGGCGAACACGAAGGCCAACTTGCCCGTGCGCTGCGGCCCGCTGACCACTCGCGCCGCCGAACCGCCGTCGACCACCACCGCGAGCCCCTCGGCCAACTCGGCCCGGTCCTGGGCCAGCACCACCGCTCGGTGCTCCAGCGCGGCCCGCGACGACACCAGCGACCACGAAATATCGGCGAGTGCTGGTGCCGGCGAAGCATCCAGGAACGACAACAACCGGGCACACTGCGCCCGCAAGGCCGCCGCCGATCTACCGGACACCACGAACGGCAGTACCAGCGGCGCACCCGCCGGCTCGACGGCCTCGGCCGCATGCTCCGGCGCCTGCTCCAATATCACATGGGCGTTGGTGCCGCTGATCCCGAACGACGACACCCCCGCCCGGCGCACCCGGCCGACCTCCGGCCACGGCCGCGTCTCGGTCACCAGCTCCACCGCACCAGCCGACCAATCCACCTGCGGCGTCGGCGAATCCACATGCAACGTCGCAGGCACCACACCACGGCGCAACGCCTCGACCATCTTGATCACACCGGCCACCCCGGCAGCCGCCTGGGTATGACCGATATTCGACTTGATCGCCCCTAGCAGCAACGGCCGATCCCGATCCTGACCGTAAGTCGCCAGCAACGCCTGCGCCTCAATAGGATCACCCAGCACCGTGCCGGTGCCGTGCGCCTCCACCACATCCACCTCGGCGGCGGTGAGGCCCGCGGCGGTCAGGGCCCGCCAGATGACCCGCTGCTGCGACGGACCGTTGGGAGCCGTCAAACCATTGGATGCGCCATCTTGATTGACGGCGCTGCCGCGCACCACCGCGAGTACCGGGTGGCCGTTGCGTTGCGCGTCGGACAGCCGCTCCAGCAACAGCATGCCGGCGCCCTCGCCGAATACCGTTCCGTCGGCGCTCGCGGCGAACGGGCGGCAGCGCGCCTGCCGGGAAATGCCGTCCTGCCGGGCGAACTCGGCGAAGACGGTCGGCGTAGCCAGCACCGTCACGCCGGCTGCCAACGCGAGCCCGCATTCCCGGCTCCGCAGCGCGTGCACCGCGAGATGCAGACCCACCAGCGCGGACGAGCAGGCGGTATCGAGCGTCACCGCAGGCCCTTCCAGCCCGAACGCGTAGGCCACCCGTCCGGAGACAATGCTCCCCGACGTTCCCGTCCCCAGGAATCCGGCGACCTCCTCGGGGACGGACTGCGCCCCCGCGGCGTAATCGTGGTACATGACGCCGGCGAAAACACCTGTCCGGCTGCCGCGTACCGACAGCGGGTCGATGCCCGCTCGTTCGAAGGCCTCCCACGACAATTCCAGCAGCAGCCGCTGCTGCGGGTCCATCGCCAGCGCCTCGCGCGGCGAGATCCCGAACAGTGCGGGATCGAAATCGCCTGCGCCGTCGATGAATCCGCCGCCATGTCCCTGATCGTCGAGGAACACCGGCCAGCCGCGATCGCGCGGGAACGCCGAGATCGCGTCGGTGCCCTCGGCGACCAGCTGCCACAGCTGTTCCGGCGAGGCGACGCCCCAGGGTAGCGGCAGCTCATCGCCACGATCGCGATCGGCTCCTGCGCCGCCGCTTCCAGCTCCGCAAGTTGCTGCCTGGTCTGTAGCAATTCGGTGGTGGCGCGCCGCAGGTAGGTGCGTAGTTTCTCGTCGCCGTCCATGGCGTTCCCCATCAGACTGTCCCCAGGTTGTCGTCGAGCAGGTCGAACAGTTCGTCGTCGCTCGCGGTGGTGAGGTCGGCGAGCACCGGGCCTGCCTCGTCGGCCGTATCGGTGGCCAGTGCGCGCAGGCGCAGCCGGATCTTCGGATGCTCGACGCCCGCGTTCTGCTGCTGTCGCAGCAGCTCTTCGAGCAGTTCCAGGTGCGCCGCAAGTTCCGCGCTCGCGTCCACGGCCCCGAGCCCCAGTTCCCGGCACAGCTGCTCGGCCAGCGCCATCGCGTTCGGGTGGTCGAAGACGAGCGTGGGCGGCAGCGTGAGACCGGTACGCGCGGCGAGCCGGTTACGCAGATCCACCGCGGCCAGCGAATCGAACCCCAGATCGCGGAACGACAGCTCGGTCTCGACAGCGTCGGAACTCGAATGACCCAGTACCGCAGCCACTTCGGCCACCACCAGCCGAGCCAGGTCGTCGAGCTGTCGTTCGGGAGTCATCCGGGAAAGCCTGCGGGTCAGCGCATCTGAACCCGCGCCGTCGCCCGCCGCGACGCGCCTGCCCGCACCACGCACCACCGCACGCAGCAGCGGCGGCACCGGACCATCGAAGACGGGCAACCGCATCGGCATCAGCACCGCGGCATCGACCGTCGCGGCGGCGTCGAACAGTCGCAGGCCATCCGGGACCGACAGCGAGTCCGCCGAGCTGTCGTGGCCCGTCCGCCACATTCCGGCGTCCCATCGGCCCCATGCCAAGGACAGCGCGGGCAGTCCGGCGGCCACCCGGTGCCGGGCGAGCTCATCGAGAAAGGCATTGGCCGCGGCGTAGTTCGCCTGGCCCGGCGTCTGGAAGACACCGGAGGCCGAGGAGAACAGCACGAATGCCGTCAACGGCATGCCCGCGGTCAGCTCGTGCAGGTGCCACGCGGCATCAACCTTGGGGCGCAACACCTTCGACACCCGTTCCGGTGTCATCGCCGTCACGACGCCGTCGTCCAGCACGCCCGCCGCATGCACGACACCGATCAATGTCTCGCCGTCGAGCAGGTCGCGAACCGACGCTCGGTCGGCCAGATCGCACGCGACGATCCGGACCTCCGCGCCGAGCCCGGCCAGTTCGGCCCGCAGCTCCGCGGCTCCGCGCGCGGCGGCGCCCTGCCTGCTGGTCAGCAGCAACCGGCGCACGCCATGAGCGGTGACCAGATGGCGGGCCACCTCGGTGCCCAGCGCCCCCAGCGCACCGGTGACGAGCACCGTACCGGCGGTGTCCCAACCGAAGCCGGATCGTTCGCCGACGGTGGCCGGGACCAGCCGCGGCACGGTCAGCACACCGGCACGGCCGCGGACCTCCGACTGTCCCGCCGCCAGCGCCGCCGACATCGACTCGCCGGAGACCTCGTCCAGGTCCACCAGGACGAAGCGGCCCGGATGTTCGGCCTGCGCGGAGCGCACGAAGCCCCGCACCGCAGCACAGGTGAGGCTGCCCGCCCGGGTGAGCACGGCCAGCCGCGACCGCCCGAATCGGGCGTCGGCCAGCCAGAGCCGCACGACTTCGGTGATCCTGCCCACGGTTTCGTGGGTATGCGCCACCGGGTCGGCCGCATCGGCAATCGGCACCAGCACCGTTTCCGGTACCGCTTCGATATCGGAAAGCGATGCCACACAACGTACTTCGGCACCGTCCCGGCGCAGTGTGGCGGCCACCGGATCGCGATCGTCGCCGAGCAGCAGCCAGGCGTCGACCCGATCCACCGCACGCGGCTGGGCCTGCTCGGTCCACTCCATGCGATACATCGAGTCGATCGGGGCGACCCGCGGGGTGAGCCGCTCCGTGCTGATCGGACGCACAGCCACGCTGCCGACCGTCGCCACCGGGACTCCGGCGGAATCCGCCAGCTGCACCGCGAATCCGTCGTCGGTCTGGCTGATCCGCACCCGCACGGCCCGAGCCCGGGCCGCATGCAGCGACACCTCCCGCCAGGCGAACGGAACATAGGCCTGATCGGCCTGCGTGGACACCGCGGCGAAGGCGGCGCTGTGCAGCGCGGCATCCAGCAGCGCGGGGTGCAGGATGAACGTGTCGGTCGCGAGCTCGTCGGCGAGTGCGACCTCGGCGAAGATCTCGTCACCACGCCGCCACGCCGCGCGTAAGCCACGGAACGCCGGGCCGTACTCCAGGCCCGCCACCGCCAGGTTCTGGTACAGCTCGGCCACATCCAACGCGGTCGCGTCGACCGGAGGCCATTGCGCGAGCTCGAAGGCGGGCTCCTCGGCGTCGGGCCGGGCCGACGCCGTGGCGTGCAGTGTCCACGCCTCGTCGCCGCGGGCCTCCTCGGGCCGCGAGTACACGGTCACCACCCTGCGGCCGGCCTCGTCGGGCTCACCGACCGATACCCGGAGCTGCACCGCGCCGTCGAGCAGCAGCGGCGCCTCGAGGGTCAGTTCGCCGAGTCGAGGACAACCCACCTGATCCGCGGCCCGGACCACAAGCTCGACAAGAGCCGCCCCGGGCACCAGCACCAGCCCGCCCACCCGGTGGTCGGCGAGCCACGGCTGATCGTCCACCGACAGCCGGCCGGTGAACAGCAGCGCACCGGAATTCGGCAGCGTCACGGCCGCGGACAACACCGGATGACTGGTCGCGGTGGCGCCATGATCCGACGCGTCGGCGAGCCGCACCCTGCCCTGTGGCCAATGCCTGCGATGCTGGAAGGCGTAGGTCGGCAACGATATCGGCCGGATGGTCGCGGGCAACGTCGAGCGCCAGTCGACCGCGCACCCGCGCACCTGAAATTCGGCGAGCGAGGTCAGCAGCCTGCGCATGCCGCCGTCGCCGCGCCGCAGTGTGCCGACCGCGACCAGGTCCGCGTCGAGCTGGCCGATGCCGGACAGCAGCAGCGGGTGCGGGCTGACCTCGACGAAGAAGCGGAACTCGGCCTCGGCCAACGCCCGCAGCGCGGGTTCGAACAGCACTGTCTGCCTGAGGTTTCGGTACCAGTAGCCGGCGCCGAGCTCGCCACCGTCGATCACCGCACCGGTCACCGTGGAGAACATCGGGACGGTGGTCGGCCGCGGTGCGAGCCCGGCCAGCAGATCGGCCAGTTCCGCCTCGAGCGGTTCGACGTGCGCCGAATGCGACGCGTAGTCGATACCGATCCGTCGGGTGCGGATCCCTTGCTCGGCGCAGGCTCGGATCAGCTGCTCCAGACCTGCCGGAGCGCCGGACACCGAGGTCAGCTCGGGGCCGTTCAAACCGCCGATCTCCAGATCGGATTCGAGCGATTCGAGCAAACCCCGGGTCGCGTCGGCCGAGAGCTCCACCGACACCATGCCACTGCGGCCCGACAGCCGATCCGCGATCAGCTTGCTGCGCAGCACCGCAACCCGCGCGGCGTCCGCGAGACTCAGCGCACCGGACACACAGGCGGCAGCCAGTTCGCCCTGGGAGTGTCCGACGACCGCGTCGGGTCGCACACCGTGCGCCCGCCACACCTCGGCCAGCGAGACGAGCATCGCGAACCAGACCGGCTGCAGCACGTCGGTGCGCTCGAGCGGCGGAGCACCCTCGACACCGCGGACCACATCGAGCAGCGACCACCCCGACAAGGCATCCAGTGCCGCAGCGCATTCCGCCATCCGGGCGGCGAACACCGGCGAGTGTTCCAGCAACTCCTGCCCCATGCCCACCCACTGCGATCCTTGGCCGGGAAACACGAAGACGGTCTTACCGGCGCGGGCTCGTCCCGCGCCTCGAACGAGGCCCGGCGACGAACTACCCGACGCCAGATCCACCAGGCCCGAGACGATTTCGGCCCGATCGTCGCCGATGACGACGGCTCGGTAGTCGTGTGCGGCCCGGGTCGTCGCCAGCGCACCGGCGAGATCGGCCAGGTCGACCTCGGCATCGCCGGCCACCAGCGACCGCAGCCGATCCGCCTGGGCGAGTAGCGCTTCCGGCGACCGAGCCGAGATCGGCAGTGCGACGGTCTGCGGCGACGAGTTCGGCGCTGCGGGCGCGGCGTGGACCGGCTGCGTCGCGCTCGCCTGCTCCAGGATGACGTGCGCGTTGGTCCCGCTGAAGCCGAACGACGACACCGCGGCCCGGCGCGGCCGGTCCGACTCGGGCCACGCCTGAGCCTCGGTCAGCAACTCGACCGCACCCGCCGACCAGTCGACGTGCGGTGTCGGTTCGTCCGCGTGCAGGGTGCGCGGCATGATGCCGTGCCGCATCGCCTGCACCATCTTGATGATGCCGCCGACACCGGCCGCCGCCTGGGTGTGGCCGATGTTCGATTTCAGCGAACCGAGCCGCAGCGGCCGGTCCGCCGGACGACCGTTGCCGTAAGTGGCCAGCAGCGCCTGCGCCTCGATCGGATCGCCCAGCGTGGTCCCGGTGCCGTGCGCTTCGACGAGATCGACATCGGCCGTGGACAATCCGGCGTTGGCGAGGGCTTGCCGGATGACGCGCTGCTGGGCGGGTCCGTTCGGTGCGGTCAGCCCGTTGGACGCGCCGTCCTGGTTGGTCGCCGAACCGCGGACCACGGCCAGCACCGGATGACCGTTGCGCTGCGCGTCGGCCAGCCGCTCGACGAGCAGCACCCCGACACCTTCGGACCAGCCGGTGCCGTCGGCGTCCGCCCCGAACGCCTTGCACCGGCCGTCGGCCGCGAGTCCGCCCTGTCGGGCGAATTCGGCGAACGGACCGGGCATGGCCATCACGGTCACACCGCCGGCCAGCGCCATCGTGCACTCGCCTGCGCGCAGCGCCTGGGCGGCCAGATGCAACGCGACCAGCGACGACGAGCAGGCGGTGTCCACGGTGACCGCGGGCCCCTCGAGTCCGAAGGTGTAGGCGATCCGGCCGGATGCCACGCTGGCCGAGCCGCCGGTGGCGAGGTACCCGGCAAGTTCCTCGTCGCCCTGCACCAGTGCCGTGTAGTCGTGGTACATCACGCCGGTGAACACGCCGGTTCGGCTGCCGTGCAGCGTAACTGGATCAATCCCGGCGCTTTCGAATGTCTCCCAGGTGGTTTCGAGCAGCAGCCGCTGCTGCGGGTCCATCGCCAAGGCCTCGCGCGGCGCGATACCGAAGAAACCGGCATCGAAATCGGCTACGTCGTATAGGAATCCTCCGTGTCGGACCGGGCCGAGGCTCTGGTCCATCCGCCACCCACGATCGGTCGGGAACGGCCCGACTGCATCCGCCCCATCGACGACCAGCTGCCACAGCTGCTCGGGCGAGCCGACACCGCCGGGATACCGGCAGGCCATGCCCACGATCGCGATCGGATCGTTCAGCGCGGTTGCGGGCCGGGTCACCGCTTCGCTCGCCGCGCCTCTCAGCAGCACGTCGGACAGCTCGTCGTGTAGATAGCGAGCCAACGGGGGAACTGCCGGATAGTCGAACACCAAGGTCGCCGGGAGGCGCAGTCCGGTCGCCGCGCCGAGCCGGTTGCGGAACTCCACCGAAATCAGCGAGTCGAACCCGAGATCGGCGAAGGCGGCCGACCGGTCGATCGGATGCGTGTTCTCGTGACCGAGCACCGCCGCGGCATGCTCGCGCACGAGGTCGACCAGCGTATCGAGCTTTTCCTCGGGAGATAGACCGGCGAGACCGGCGAGCGCCGGATTCTTGGGTCCGCCAGCGGCGGCCACTCGGCGGGTGCTCGTCGGCACTAGGCCGCGGAGCAGCGCGGGCACGACAGCCTGGGCACGCAGCGCGGCCAGGTCGAGCCGCGCGGGCATGAGCACGATCTCGTCGCGCGCGAGGGTCGCGTCGAACAGCGCTAGACCTTCGGCGTCGGTCAGCGCGGACACGCCGGATCTGGCATGCCAGTCCTTCATCGAGTCGTCAAGCCGGGTACCCATACCGCCGTCCCACAGCCCCAGGCGATCGACTTCGCCACCGCGCCAAGGCCATCGCGGTACTGAGCGAGCGCGTCGAGGGCCGCGTTGGCCGCCGCGTAGTTGCCTTGACCAGCGTTGCCGACCAGGCCCGCGGCCGAGGAGAACAACACGAACGTGGCGAGCTCCGCGGTGCGGGTCAGCTCGTGCAGGTTGACCGCGGCGGCAACCTTCGGACCGAGCACGGTGTCCATCCGCGCGGGTGTCAATGCTGTGATCACGCCGTCGTCGACCACACCGGCGGTGTGCACAACGGCGGTCAGCGGATTCGCCTCGGGGATCGAGGCCAGCACTGCGGCCAGCGCGGCGCGGTCAGCGGCGTCACACGCGAGGATGCGCGCGGTGGCACCGAGTCCCGCCAGCTCTTCCGCGAGTTTCGCAGCGCCGGGTGCAGCGGGACCACGCCTGCTGAGCAGCACGAGATGATCGACACCGTGCTCGCGGGCCAGATGTCTAGCTACGGCCGAGCCGAGCCCGCCGGTTCCGCCGGTGATCAGGACCGTTCCCTTCGGATCGAGCACGACCGGCGCGGCGGCGGCCTCGGGGACCCGAGCCAATCTTGGCAGATAGACAACTCCGGCGCGCATCGCGATCTGCGGCTCATCAGTCTCAGGCACCGCAACGAGGGCATCTGCACTGTCGACGAGACGGAACCGGCCCGGATGCTCCGCCTGTGCGGAGCGCACCAAGCCCCACACCGCGGCCGCGGCCGGATCAATGCCTCGTTCGTCACCGATCACGATCGCGCCGCTGGTCACGATGACAAGCTCCGAGTCATGAAGGCGTTCGTCGGCGAGCCACTGCTGGATCAACGCCAACGTGCGGTGCATTGCCGTGCGAATCGCGCTCGTAAGATCGGCATCTGCCGTTGTGGACGAGATCTCGACGGCGAAGCGAGCCGGTGCGGCGGTCCCTGCGTCGAGATTGTTCGACAGCACCGACAGGTCGGCATTGCGGGCAAGATGCGCCACGGACGCGGCGGAACGAGACCATTCGACGCGGAACAACGAATCGCCCACTCCAGCACGCAATTGTGCACCGACGACCGGGCGCAGTGCGAGCATACCGACGCGGAACACCGGCTCTCCGGCCGGATCATGGGCTGAGATGGTCAAGGTGCCGGTGCCGGACGGGGTGATGCGTACCCGCAGTCGCGTCGCGCCGATGGCGAACAACGACACGCCGGTCCAGGCGAAGGGCAGCCAGGTGCCCTCCACCTCCGTTCCGGTATCGACAGCGGCAACCCCTTGCAATGCCGCGTCGAACAGCACGGGGTGAATCCCGAAATGTCCTTGGATGTTCTGCAATTCGTCATCGATCTCGACCTCGGCGAAGATCTCGCCCGCCCGCAACCACGCGGCGCGGACCGCACGGAAGGCCGGGCCGAAGTCGATTCCGTTCGCCGCAAACCGCGCGTACAGTTCGTCCACCGAGAGGGCAGTGGCCGCACTGGGCGGCCACGCGTCGCCGTCGCGGACGCCCCGCTCGGTCTCCGCAGTCACCAAGCCCGAGGCATTGCGGACCCAGGGCACATCACTATCCCGGCGCGAGTAGATGTTCACTGCCCGACCGCCTGCGTCGTCCGGCGGGTCGATCACCAGCTGCACCTCGACACCGCCGATATCCGGAAGCAGCATCGGCGCCGCCACCGTCAGCTCGGCCACCCGCGGACAACCGATCCGTGCACCCCCGGCCAATGCCAACTCGACCAGCACCGTTCCTGGTACGACAACAGCGCCGGAAACCTGGTGATCGACCAACCAGGCCTGTGTGCTCCGCGTCCACCTACCGGTCATCACTACGGTGTCCGGCTCGGCCAGGGCGATCGTCGTGCGCAGCAGTGGATGACCGTCGGCGAACGCATCGACCGCGGACAGCGGTGCCTGCGGCGGCCAATAGCGGCGATGCTGGAATGGGTAGGTCGGGAGATCGACATGCACGCGTCGGCCTGCTGGGAACAACCCGGTCCAGGCCACGGGCAGCCCGTGGGCATGCAGGCGCGCCAGCGCAGCGAACACTGCGTCGACTTCCGGATCGTTCATGCGCAGTGCGGCCACGGCCACCACGCCGTCGACCGCTGTCTCCTTGGCGAGGGCAGTGAGCGTGCCGTCGGGCCCCAGTTCCAGCAGCGCGGTCACCCCGGACCGCAGCACCGCGCCGATGCCGTCTGCAAAGCGGACGGCATCGCGAGCATGCCGAACCCAATAATCTGGTGTAGCAACCTCTTCCGACGCCACAGCACCGGTCAAGTTCGACACCAGGCCGATCCGTGGACGGCCAAAATCGAGTTCGGCACATACCGCCGCGAACTCGTCGAGCATTGGGTCCATCAACGACGAGTGGAACGCGTGCGATACCCGCAACCGCGACGTCTTGCGACCCGAGTCTCGGAGATGCGCTGCCACGGCCTCGACCGCGGCGGTGCGGCCGGAGAGGACGACCGAGGTGTCGCCGTTGATCGCCGCTATATCGACACCATCGGTCAGCAGCGGTGTCACCTCGACCTCGGCAGCCTGCACGGCCACCATCGCCCCGTTCGCGGGCAGCGCTTGCATCAGGCGGCCGCGCGCCACAACCATCCGGGCCGCGTCCGCGAGGGTCAGCACTCCCGCGACGCAGGCGGCGGTGATCTCCCCCACCGAATGACCCATCACGAATTCCGCTGAAACACCGAATGATTCGAACAACCGAAACAACGCGATCTCCACAGCGAACAACGCGGGCTGCGCGAACTCTGTCCGGTCCAGCACCTCAGTGTCACCATCGAATACCAGATTGCGCAGCGACCGTTCCCACCACCGATCCACGCACGCGCAAACCTCGTCGAAGGCGGCGGCGAATACGGAGAACGCCTCATACAGCTCTCGCCCCATTCCGGCGCGCTGCGATCCTTGGCCTGAAAACAACACGGCCAGACATCCTTCCGGCACGACGGCGGTAGACTCCGCGGTCGCGGCGCGGCGCAGGCCCGCAATCAATTCGGCGCGGTCGCGCCCAAGGACCACGGCACGGTGCTCCAGTACCGCGCTACCGGTCGCCAACGACCATGCCAGATCGGTGAGCGAAACGCCCGGATCGTCCTCCACCCTTACCAACAGCTGCCTGGACCGAGCCCGCAGCGCGTCGGAGGACTTGCCCGACAACACCATCGGTGTCACCGGCAGGTTCGCTGTGCTCGTCGGCTCCACCTCCGGCTCCAACCCCTGCTCTAGCACGACATGGGCGTTGGTCCCGCTGAACCCGAAGGCCGACACGCCGGCTCGACGCGGGCGTCCGTGCTCCGGCCATTGGCGCGTCTCAGTCACCAATTCCACTGCGCCCGAGGACCAGTCGACGTGTGGCGTCGGCTCGTCCACGTGCAGGGTCGCGGGCAGCGTCGCATGACGCATCGCCTGGACCATCTTGATGATGCCCGCGACGCCCGCGGCAGCCTGCGTGTGTCCGATATTCGACTTGATCGAGCCGAGCGCCAGTGGATGCGAGCGTTCTCGGCCATAGGTGGCCAGCAGCGCTTGGGCTTCGATCGGATCGCCGAGCGTGGTCCCGGTGCCATGCGCCTCGACGGCATCCACGTCGGTGGCACGCAGCCCGGCGTTTGCCAATGCCTGCTGGATAACCCGCTGCTGCGACGCGCCATTCGGTGCAGTCAACCCATTGGACGCACCATCCGAGTTCACCGCTGTCCCTCGCACCAGCGCAAGCACGGGATGGCCGTGCCGCCGTGCGTCCGAAAGCCGTTCCAGCAATAGCAATCCGACACCTTCGGACCAGCCGGTGCCGTCCGCGCTCGCCGCGAACGCCTTGCATCGACCGTCGGGCGCCAATCCCTTCAGCCTGCTGAACCCGATGAATGACGTCGGCGTAGACAGCACCGCCGCGGCGCCGGCGAGCGCGAGCGAGCAGTCGTTGTTACGCAAGGCCTGCGTCGCAAGATGTAGCGCGACCAGGGCCGACGAGCACGCCGTGTCCACCGTGACCGCCGGGCCTTCCAGCCCGAATGTGTAGGCGACCCGACCAGAGGCCATGCTTGGGGCGGAACCCGCGCCCACGTGTGCCGACAGTTCGTCCGACCCCGCAGGGAACAAGTCGGCGTAGCCAGTGTACATCGTGCCAGCGAAAACCCCGGTCTTGCTGCCGCGCAGCGAAGACGGATCGATGCCTGCGCGCTCGAATGCCTCCCATGCGGTCTCCAGCAGCAGTCGCTGCTGCGGGTCCATCGCAATCGCTTCGCGCGGGGAGACGCCGAACAGGGCCGGATCGAAATCGGCCACCTCGTCGAGAAAACCGCCCTCGTTGGTATAGCTGGTGTTCGGCCGGATCCCGGTCGGGTCGTAGAGCGCCTCGAGGTCCCAGCCGCGGTCCACCGGGAACTCCGTGATGACGTCGCG
Source organism: Rhodococcus sp. MTM3W5.2 (assembly GCF_001984015.1). Lineage (NCBI taxonomy): Bacteria > Bacillati > Actinomycetota > Actinomycetes > Mycobacteriales > Nocardiaceae > Rhodococcus > Rhodococcus sp. MTM3W5.2. The sequence goes on from NZ_CP019572.1 coordinate 3,881,385, forward strand.
CCCTGAAGCCACCAGTTCCCATAGGTCTTCCGGCGACCGCACGCCACCGGGGAAGCGACAACTCATCGCCACGATGGCGATAGGCTCATCGATCGGCCCCGCGGCGAGGGGTAACGATGCCGTCGTTACGGCCCGATCGAGCACCGTGTCCAGCAGGAACTCGGCGAGCACAGTCGGCGTCGGATGGTCGAACACAAGCGTGGACGGCAGCCGCAACTCTGTCACCGAGCTGAGCCGGTTCCGTAGCTCGACCGCGGTGAGCGAATCGAATCCGAGCTCGGCGAATGGGCGGCCCGGATCAATCGCGGCAGCGCCGCGGTGTCCGAGCACTGCCGCGACTTGGGTGCGGACCAGGTCCACGACCAGTCGCCGCTGCTCCGCCGCGGTCGCACCCGAGAGCTCCGAAGCGAAACCGATTGCAGCGGAGGATGCCTCGGCGTCGATGAGGGTGCGCAGGAGCGCCGGCGGAGTTTCCGACCGCATCGCCGCGAGATCGAGTCGCATTGGCAGCAGAACCGCGTCGTCGGCATTCGTAGTTAGGTCGAACAGGGTCGTGCCGAGCGATGCCGAGATCGGCAGAACACCGGCCCGCCGCAGCCGCCGCGCGCTCGTTTCATCGAGACCCGCCGCCATGCCGCCGCCCGCCCACTGGCCCCACCCCAGCGCCGACGCGGGCATTCCCTGCGCGCGCCGCCACCGAGCAAACGCATTCATGAATGCATTGGCGGCGGCGTAGTTGCCCTGTCCCGCACCGCCGAAAGTACCTGCAGCCGAGGAGAACAGCACGAAAGCTTCGAGGTCGAGCGCGGCGGTGAGTTCGTGGAGGTGGAACGTGGCATCGACCTTCGGGCGCAAGACGGCATCCAACCGCTGCGGGGTCAATGCGGACAGCACACCGTCGTCGAGCACACCCGCGGTGTGCACGACCGCTACAAGTGGGTGTCGCGCAGGCACCCCGTTGATGAGCGCAGCAAGCGCGGTCCGATCGGTGACATCGCATCGCGCCGAGGTCACCTCGGCACCGAGATCGGCCAGCTCGGCAAGTACCTCGTCGGCCACGCCACCACGACTCACTAGAATCAGGTGACGGACACCGTGTTCCACCACCACATGCCGGGCGATCACAGTGGCCAGTGCGCCGGACGCGCCGGTGATCAGCACGCTGCCCTGCCGGTTCCAGGAGGTACGGGCCTCCGCGGGCAACTCGGCCCGCATCAACCGCGGCACCCGAATTTCGCCACCGCGCACGGATAGCTCCGGCTCGTCCGTCTGTGCGAGCGCCGCGATCAAGGCTGAGCTGGGCTGCGCGTCGAGGTCGACCAACAGCAATCGGTCCGGAAACTCGGCCCGCGCCGCACGAACGAGGCCCCAGATCGCAGCGTCGACGAGGTCGACCGGGTCGTCGTCGCCCGCCGCACCGCGCGTCAGGAAAGCGATTCTAGTCGTCGTCAGTCGGTCGTCGGTCAGCAAGGACTGGAGATCGTCGAGGGCGCGTGCGGTTGCCGCGCGGGTTGCCGAAGGCACGTCCGCGTGCGAGTGGTCCGGGAGATACGGCAGCACGATCAGCTCGGGCGACGGCTCGCCGGCCTTGAGCGCGGCATGGAACGCTGCTCGGTCGTCGTACCGGCAGAATGGAAGATTTTGTGCTGGGCCGATACTCACCCAACGGGACGTCTCGTTGGGCGGCACGGGTAGATCGGTGACGACCCACCCGACGCGGAAGATCGCGTCGCGCGCGCTCGCCGGTGGCCCGCTCGGCCCCCGTCGCATGCCTAGCAGCGGATGGACGGTATCCGTCGATGATCGCTCGGGCCAGAAGCGAGTGCGTTGGAACGCGTAGGTCGGCAGGTTCGGGTGCTGCCGCATGTCGCTCGGCAGCACCTCGGTCCAGTCGAGCGGTACGCCGTGCGTCCAAGCCTGTGCGAGTACGGTCAGCAAGCGGTCGCGGCCGCCGTCGTCGCGGTGCAACGTGCCCACGGCCACCGCGGTGACCTCGGCACGATCGATGCTCTGCTCGATCGCTGGGATCAGCACTGGGTGCGAACTCACCTCGAGCAGCACCCGGACGTCCTGCGCGAGCAATGCCCCGATCACCGATGCGAATCGCACCGGCTTGCGCAGGTTCTCGATCCAATAGGCGGCGTGGAGTTCGGAGCCGTCCATCGGTGCGTTCCACACGGTCGAATACAAGGGAACCCGGCCGCGCCGCGGACTGATTCCGCTCAGAACCTCGAGCAGTTCGCCTGCCACGTCATCGACCTGCGCGGAATGCGACGCGTAATCGACGTCGATCCGCCGCGCCCGTACCTGCACTGCAGCACAGTCGGCCACCAGCTCGTCGAGCGCCGAGACCTCGCCGGAAATCACCACGCTCTCAGGGCCATTCATTGCCGCGATGGACACGCGCGCACCGAAGCGGACGATCAGCGCTTCGACTCGCTCCGATGGCAACGCGATCGACACCATGCCGCCATGGCCTGCGAGCCGCTGCGCGATGACCCGACTACGGGCCACCACCACCTTCGCCGCATCCGCAAGACTCAACGCGCCCGCCACGCACGCCGCTGCAATCTCACCTTGTGAATGACCAACCACCACATCCGGTGTCACACCACACGATTCCCACACCGCAGCCAACGACACCATCACCGCAAACGACACCGGCTGAACAACATCCACCCGATCGAGCAGCTCCTGCGGCCCCGCCACAAAATCCAGCAAAGACCACCCGGTCAACGGATCCATCACCGCAGCACACTCAGCCAACCGAGTGGCAAAAACAGAGTCCGACACCAACAACTCACGACCCATACCCACCCACTGGGCACCCTGACCAGGAAACACAAACGCCACCCTGCCGTTTACCCGGCTGCCGGTCAGCCCGGGCGCACCGGCCGCCACATCGGTGAGCCCACGGATCAGATCGTCTACGGCACCGGCCAGCACGACCGCGCGGTGATCCAGCGCCGCGCGCCCCCTTAGCAGCGCCCCGGCGATCTCCGCGAGCGCGACATCCCCCGTCGCACCCAGGAAATCGACAAGCCGCGCAGCCTGCTCTGACAATGCCGCAGGCGTCCGGCCCGATATGACGAACGGCAGCACCGACCCCGACGGGCCAGCAGTTTCGACCGGACGGTCGTCGTGCGGCGGCTGTTCGATGATGACGTGGGCGTTGGTACCAGTCACCGAGAACGACGACACCCCGGCCCGGCGCACCCGGCCCGTTTCCGGCCACGGCTCAGCCTCGACCGCCAGCCGCGCGACGCCCGCCGACCAGTCGATATGTGGGCTCGGCGCATCGATGTGCAGCGTCTTAGGCACCACGCCATGGCGCATCGCCTCGATCATCTTGATGACGCCAGCCATGCCTGCGGCGGCCTGTGTGTGACCGATATTCGATTTGATCGATCCGAGTAGCAGTGGGCGCGCCGGATCCCGGTCGCGGCCGTAGGTGGCGATCAGGGCCTGGGCTTCGATCGGGTCGCCGAGGACCGTGCCGGTGCCATGTGCCTCGACGACGTCGATGTCATCGGTGCTCAGCCCAGCGTTGCGGAGCGCCTGACGGATAACCCGCTGTTGCGCGGGGCCGTTGGGCGCGGTGAGCCCGTTCGAGGTGCCGTCCTGATTGATCGCGGAACCACGGACGACCGCGAGCACTGGATGGCCGTTGCGACGCGCGTCCGACAGGCGTTCCACCAGAACGAGTCCCACGCCTTCAGACCAGCTCGCACCATCGGCGGCAGCGGCGAAGGATTTGCAGCGCCCATCCGGTGCCAGGCCACGCTGCTTGCTGAATTCGATGAACGATCCCGGCGTCGACATGACCGCGACACCACCGGCCACCGCCAGCGAACAGTCCCCGGCGCGCACCGCCTGTGCTGCGAGATGCAGCGCCACCAGTGCTGACGAGCAGGCTGTATCGATCGTGACCGCGGGACCTTCGAGCCCAAAGGTGTAGGAGATGCGGCCGGAGGCCACGCCGCCGGAACTACCCATGCCGACATAGCCGATGAGGTCGTCGGCGGCACCGCCGAGCCCGGCCGCGTAGTCGTGGTACATCACCCCGGCAAAGACACCGGTCCGGCTGCCCCGCAACGACAACGGGTCGGTACCCGCCCGTTCGAACAGCTCCCATGTTGTCTCGAGCAGCAACCGTTGCTGCGGGTCCATCGCTAGCGCTTCACGCGGCGCTATCCCGAACATATCGGCGTCGAAATCCGCTGCATCGGGCAGGAATCCGCCCTCGCGGACGTAGCATGTGCCGTGCTGATCGGGGTCTGGGTCATACAGGGCTTCGAGATCCCAGCCCCGGTCGGTGGGAAAATCGGAGATCGCGTCGACGCCCTCGGCGACCACGCGCCAGAGCGCGTCGGCATCACCGATGCCACCCGGATAGCGGCAGGCGACCGCGACAATCACGATCGGATCATCGTAGTCGGATGCCAGAGCTATCGGCGGCTGCGCGGCACCTGGGTCGACGCCTGAAAGCTGAGCTTGGAGGTGCGCGACCAGTGTTTCTGTATTGGGATAGTCGAAGACCAGCGTCGCGGGCAGCCGGAGCCCGGTTGCGGCGTTGAGCCGGTTGCGTAGTTCGATCGCGGTGAGCGAGTCGAAACCCAACTCGACGAAGGTGCGTCGTGGCTCCAGTGCCTGGGCGGATGTGTAGCCGAGTACCGCCGCGACCTGGGCATGCAGGATGTCCAGCAACGCCTTCGCAAGTTCCCGCTCGGGCAGTGCCGCCAATCGTCCGGCGGACGCGTCGCTCGTCGCGACCTCTCTCCGACGCGCGGGTATGCGCACCAATCCCCGTAAAACAGCTGGCACCCAACCTGATTCGGCGGCACTGGCGCGCAGCTGGGGCAGGTTGAGTCCGATCGGGGCGACCGCGGCGTCGGCGCTCGCGATCGCCTGGTCGAACAGAGCCAGACCGTCGGCGACCGACAGCGGGACCACACCGCCACGCTCGCCACGTTCCCGATCGGCCTCCGACAGGCGGCCGGTCATCCCGCTCGGCTGCGCCCACATCCCCCACGCCAGCGCGGACGCGGCCAAACCCGCCACCCGACGCCGTTGCGCCAGGGCGTCCAGGAAGCAGTTCGCCGCAGCATAATTGGCTTGGCCGGGGCTGCCGAGCACACCCGCCGCGGAGGAGAACAACACGAATGCCGACAACGGCAGGTCCTTGGTCACCTCGTGCAGTACCAGTGCGGCATCCACCTTCGGCCAGAGCACCGCGTCGATCCGGACAGGGGTGAGCGCGGTAACGATGCCGTCATCGAGGACGCCCGCCGCGTGCACCACTGCCGTCAGCGGATGTTCGGCCGGGATCGCCGCAACCATGGCAGCCACCGCGGCGCGGTCGGCGATATCGCACCCCACCACCGTCACCTGCGCGCCGAGCTCGCTCAGCTCGGTGGAGAGGTCGCCGACCGAGCCGCTGCGACTCGCCAACAGCACGCGCCGGACCCCGTGCTCGACGACAAGATGCCTGGCGATCACCCCGCCGAGAGTGCCGCCCGCACCGGTGATCAGGACCGTGCCGGTGCCGAAATCCGGTTCGGCCGAACTCTCCTCGTCAGCGATGCGGTCAAGTCGTGGTGTTAGCAGTCGATCGCCGCGCACGGCCGCCTGCGAGTGCTCCACCGCGGCACGGGCCGCGGCGATCCCGCTGGCGGTGTCGCCGTCGATATCCAGCAGCACGATCCTGTCGGGGTGTTCCGACTGCGCCGATCGCACCAGGCCCCACACGGCGGCGTGTGCGAGGTCACCTGGAGCTTCGTCAGCGGTGACCGCGACCGCGCCGCGAGTCGCGACAACCAGCCGCGCGGCGGCAAATCGGTCATCAACGAGCCACGACTGGACCAATGCCAGCGCGTCGTGGGTCGCCCGATGAACGTGACCGGCGTCCGCGTCGCCCCTGGTAGCCAACAGCGCGACAACAAGATCGGGCAATTCGAAGCCGTCGTCCAGCGCCGCCGCTAGCGCTGCTACGTCGGCGAACGCGACGCAGCCTGCCGTCGCCGGACCGATACCCAGGACGACCAGAGGAACCGTCGAGGGCGCAGGCGGCGCGGTGACTGGATGCCAACCGACCCGATACAGCGCAGCGGACTGTCCGGGCGAGGAAAGGCTCGCCATTCCGATCGCACGAACCGCGAGCGATTCAGCGGTCATCACCGGGCGCCCCAGGCCATCACAGGCCAGCACCGACACCGCGTCGGTGCCGATCGCGGTCAGTCGCACCCGTAGGGTGGTGGCACCGGTCGCGTGCAACGTCACCGCCCGCCACGAGAACGGGAGTTTGCCCTCGGTTGCCGTGTTCCATCCCGGCAACAGCGACGACGCGTGCAGCGCTGCGTCAAGCAGCGCCGGATGCACGCCGAACCGCTCCGCCTCGGACGCGATGTGCTCGGGGAGTGCGACTTCGGCGAATACCTCGTCGCCACGCAGCCACGCCGCGCGCACCCCTTGGAAGGCCGCTCCGTAGTCGAAACCAGCTGCTGCCGTGCGCTCGTAGAGGTCCGAGACGTCGGCAGGGTCTGCGCCCGACGGCGGCCATTCGGTCAGCTCCACATCGGCGCGCACACCAGCGGTGCACAGCACACCGGTCGCATTCCGGACCCACGACTCGTCATCCAGGTGCCCGAGCCGGGAATGGACCGAAAATGTTCGGCGGCCCGAAGTATCCGCCGAGCCCACCTCCAGCTGTACCGCGACGCCACCGTCGGGGGCAGCATCAGTGGCGCCTCGAGCGTCAGCTCCTCGATCCGGTCGCAACCGAGCTGATCGCCCGCGCGCCAAGCCAGCTCGACCAGTCCTGTGCCGGGGACCAGCACGGTGTCCGATACCGCATGGTCGGCGAGCCAAGGATGGGTCGCCACCGAGAGCCGTCCAGTGAACAGTAGTCCGCCGGAATCGGCAAGGACAACCGCCGCGCCGAGCATCGGATGTTCCGCCGAACGCAGGCCCGCCGAGGTGACGTCACCGATGCCCGTAGTCATCTCCAGCCAGAACCGCTGCTGTTCGAACGCATACGTGGGCAGGTCGACTCGTGCGCTCGGCCGACCGTCGAGAATCGGATGCCAATCCACGGCCAGTCCGTTGGCCCACGCTTGCGCCAGCGACTGCATCATCCGACGCTGACCACCCGCGTCCCGCTGCAATGTCTGGAGGGCGACAGCGGGCGCCTCGCTCGCATCGATCGCCTGCTCGATCGCTGGCAAAAGGATCGGATGCGAACTCACCTCGATGAACGTCCGGTACCCGTCGCCCAGTAGCGCTTCAATCGCGGGCAAGAATCGGACCGGCTCACGTAGATTCTCAAGCCAATATGCGGCGTCCAGCTCTGCGCCGTCGACCGGCCGACTGCGCACGGTCGAATACAACGGTGTTCGAACCTGCCGCGGGGTGATCGCGGCGAGCGCTTCCAGCAACTCGAACGAGACCGAGTCCACCTGCGCTGAATGCGATGCGTAGTCTACATCGATTGTCCGCGCGCGCACACCGTTGGCATCGCACTCGGAGACGATCTCATCGAGCGCACTACGCTCCCCCGAGATCACTGTGGCAGCAGACCCGTTCACGGCCGCGACCGACACCCGGTTGCCAAAACCTGTGATCAGCTCGGCTACCCGGTCCAGTGGCAGCGCCACCGACACCATGCCACCACGACCGGCGAGCCGCTCGGCGATCACTTGACTGCGCCGCACCACCACCTGCACCGCATCCGTAAGACTGAGCGCACCCGCCACATACGCGGCAGCGATCTCACCCTGCGAATGACCAACCACCACGTCCGGCGTCACACCGAACGATTCCCACACCGCCGCCAACGACACCATCACCGCAAACGACACCGGCTGAACAACATCAACCCGATCCAGCAGCCGATCCTGTCGGCCGGCAATCACATCCAGCAGCGACCACCCAGTAGCGGGATCCATCACCGCGGCGCACTCGCGCACCCTAGCAGCGAAAACCACACTGGTCTCCAGCAGCTCACGGCCCATCCCGGCCCACTGTGCGCCTTGTCCAGGGAACACAAAAGCCACCCTGTCGCCCAGCGCCTCACCGACCACAACGCCTGTGGGTGTATCCCCCATGGCTAGCGCGTCCAGCCCACGGACGAATTCGTCACGATCGGCGGCGACCACCACTCCGCGGTGCTCGAGTGCCGCACGTGCGGTCACCAACGCCGAGGCGACATCGGCCAAGGCCGCGTCTGGGTTCGCTCGGGTGTATTCGCGCAGCCGCTCCGCTTGCGCACGCAGTCCCGACGCGCTCCTCGACGACAGCACCCACGCGAGCGGGCGATCGTCGAGCAAGCCTGTCGAGTCGGTGCGGCCCGCGGCCGGTTCTTCGCCTTCTGGCTCGTGCGCCCGCCCCGGAAGCGCCTGCTCCACAATGACGTGGGCATTCGTTCCGGATACGCCGAAGGACGACACAGCTGCCCGGCGCGGCCGATCCACTCGAGGCCACGGCCGCAGCTCAGTGACGAGCTCTACCGCACCGGACGACCAATCCACCTGCGGGCTTGGCTCATCCACGTGGAGCGTAGCGGGCACGACCCCGTGCCGCATCGCCTCGATCATCTTGATCAAACCGGCGATGCCCGATGCCGCCTGTGTGTGTGCGATGTTCGACTTTATCGAACCCAGCAACAGCGGCCGGTCTACGGGACGGTCCTGACCGTAAGTTGCCAGCAGTGCCTGAGCCTCGATCGGGTCACCGAGCACTGTGCCGGTGCCGTGCGCCTCCACCACATCCACGTCCGCGGCGGTCAACCCGGCATTCACCAATGCCTGCCGAATCACTCGCTGCTGCGATGGACCGTTCGGCGCGGTCAAGCCGTTGGACGCCCCGTCCTGGTTTACTGCCGTGCCACGGACGACTGCCAGCACCGGATGCCCATTGCGCTGCGCATCCGACAATCGCTCCAGCAGCACCAGACCCGCACCCTCACCCCACCCGGTGCCGTCGGCGGCTGCCGAAAATGACTTGCACCGGCCGTCGGTGGCACCGCCACCTTGCCGCGACATGGTGACAAAAGCTGCCGGGGTCGCCATCACGGTGACCCCGCCCGCGACTGCCATCGAGCATTCGCCGGACCGCAACGACCGCACCGCGAGATGCAGGGCCACCAGTGACGAAGAGCAGGCCGTATCGAGGGTGATCGCGGGCCCTTCCAGGCCGAAGCAGTACGACACGCGTCCCGACGCAACGCTTCCGGCGACCGCGGTCGCAAAATGGCCCTCGAGTTCAGCAGGCAGAGCAGTCTTCGAGGCGTAGTCGTGGTACATCACGCCGGCGAAGACCCCGGTCCGGCTACCGCGCAACGACTGCGGGTCTAACCCTGCTCGCTCGAAAACTTCCCACGACAACTCCAAGAGCAAGCGCTGTTGCGGATCCATCGCCAAGGCCTCACGCGGGGAGATCCCGAACAGCAAGGGGTCGAAGTCGCCGGCATTGTGAAGGAACGCTCCATGCTTTGTCGACGATGTTCCCGCGCGGCCGGAGTTCGTATCGAACAGGGTCTCTACGTCCCAGCCACGGTCGGTGGGGAACTCCGAAACCGCATCCCTGCCTTGGGCCGCGAGGTCCCATAACCGCTCGGGCGTATCTGCACCGCCCGGGTAGCGGCAGGACATACCGACGATCGCGATGGGTTCGCGCTCAATCTTCTCTAGGTCGTCTATCTGACGATGCGCTTGTCGCAGGTCCGTCGTCATCCGGCGGAGGTATTCGACAAGCTTTGCTTCGTCCGCCAACGGGGGCCCCTTTTCACGCTAAACCGGGTACAGGCTCACCAGGGCACAGATCAGCACACCGGCGATAATGAAATATAAGCGCGACTTGCCCCCTAGAGCCAACCCCTAACACGCCCCTTAACCCAAGCCCGGAAACAACACTTAAATTCACTTGAAGGAGAATAGGAGCATTCGGGACGCTAGGCGTTTCACACGGCGTCAAGGACCACCCTGCAGTGTGCTCCAGATCGCCCGCTTTACATGCTCGCCAGCCGTTAGCTACAGACGGGCCGTTGGCAGCAATCCACCAAAACAGATGAATTTGCGTGCAGGTTCAGGCGCTGCAAATATCTGGCTACCGCCAATCCGACACCGCTCGGCACAGAATGGATCTTGACCATCGATACCGAGATAATACCGTTTTGATCGCGATCCGGAATGGCAATCAGCAGAAAGCCAATTCATCGATCGGATACACCAAAGGTCACCATGTAAGCAGCCGAACTTAACCCTCAAGCTACTGGTGCCGAAGTCGGCCGTAGAACCCGCACGAACCCAAATCCTAAGCAGGTATTACACACCGCATCAACAGCGATCAATCTCGTTCGCCATTGTGGGGATTCTGCGACCGGTTGATTGAGCGGCAGCACCTTCCCGGCATAGATGCAATCGACTCAAAGCCGCGAGTAACGCTCAAAGCGAACGAACATATCCTTCCGTCCACACTGATCCAACCGCAACAATCGGTGGGCGCAACAAAACTCTGCCACTAATGCTGCGCCCCGCTCATACCAAGAACACAAGGTCGAAGTCCTCGCAATACTTTCAGCCTTCGAATCCCCAGAAGGGGCAAAAGTAATACACAGAACCATACCCACCCGCTTGTGACACATCAGGCTTCGAGACTTACGGCCACGGGACTACCGATAGCTCTCGACCTAGAAATCAATGAGCAGGAATCTGCACGATCTTCAAACTCAATCTATTTAACGCAATGTAAACCAACTTCGTGGCGCATCATGCTCTACCCGCAACGTATGTTCGCATTACAATTCCAATCTCCTTGCGGCCAGATAGCCCTAGCTTGCGGTATACACGAGTCAGGTGCTGCTCAACTGTACTGACTGTTATGTTCATCTTTCGACTGATTTCGCGGTTCGTGTACTCCAACGCTGCCAGTCTGGCAACCGCTGTCTCCGAGTCGGTCAGTACGACCAACTCGGACGGCGCCGAATCCGTACCTTCAGTGGCATGGAGATGTGCCATGAGATCCGTAGACAGGCGCTTGGTGCACAAATCCTCCAGCCCTGCAGACGAGGCCAAGGCCCAAGCCTTGCGAGCGGTTGAACGCGCCCGGCTTGATACACTCAAGTCCCGGAAAGCCATACTGAGCTCCGCGAGAACACGCACACTCTCTGCCGTCTCGGTCGTCGTGGACAGCACCGCCAGTGCTTCCTGTAGCAACGAAGGACGTTCCCTCGTGGGCCGGGCCGCAGCTGAGACCCGCAACGAAACAGCCCTGGCGCGCGGCGTATCGGCGCCGGGACGCTTGCATTGTTCGTCAGCAAGGACTCGAGCCCGGTCATGATCACCGAGAGCGATACAGGCCATTGCTGCTGAGGTACGCCACGGAAGATAGGCAGGGCTGTCGATACCCCATTTCACGATCAAGTCCCCGCATGCGGTGAAATCCTCCAGTGCAGCAGCTGGGCGAGCCGTGGCCAACAGATACTCTCCGCGGGCGTGGAGATAGTTCAACCCAAACGGTGTATTGAACATCGATTCGGGGACCGGAAAATTCAGCCACTTCGCAGCGGCATCGGTCTTCCCGGTTGCTGTGCATGCTGAGATGATAATCGATAGCGGAGCTCCAAGGGCGATTCCCCATCCCGAAGTCGAGATCTGATGGAGCGCCGTGGTTGCACAGTCCTCGGCAAGAAGCAAATCACCTTGATGCTCTGCGGCGGCAGCCTTGGCATAATTAAGTGAGGCGGCTAGACTTGACGATCGAATCGGTTGAGTAGCAGGCTTCAGCAGTCGATCACACCAGTGAATCGCAATGTCTGGCCGTCCCGCATAGACCAGAGCAAGAAGCGCCGACGCTGGCTCGCCGACGGATTCATTTTCCCATAACCGCCCCGTAAGCAGCTCTTCGAGCATCGCTATTGTCTCGGGGTTCCCGCCAGCCGCCATCACCTCCCGCAGAAGACCGATCGCGTGGCGCCGGCGTCCAGTGAACCTGTCTCCCGATACGCTTTGAGATGGATCGACCCATTCCTCTAGTGCCGTCGCAGCCAATGGCGGACAGATGTAGCTGAGCCAAGAACGTACGAAATGGAGTTCCCCGGTATCTTGCTGATTCCTAGGGTCAAGACGGTTGCCCAGCGTCTCCAGACATGACCTCGCCTCGTCCAGGCGTCCATGCCAGACAAGATGTCGGATCAACAGCAAGGCGTCGACTCGATCGAGGTGCCCTGCCGCGTTCGAACCAACTAGCCGATCGAGTCCGCGCGCGGCCAGCGCAGGGTCAAACGAGCTATCCACGGTAACACGCACGAAATCCACTGCAGCCCTATCGCTCTCGTTCGCGCATCGAGTTTCAGCCAACTGCAGGCACTCCATCGCCAGCTGCCTGTCCTCAATTCGAACCGCTTCGATAGCCGCGTCACGCAGCACCTGACCCGCCCAAGGCTCGGTCGCCGAACCTGCGGCCACCAGATAGCGGGCAACCTCCAAAGGCTCTCTGCCTTCGTCGAAACATAGACGAGCAACGTTGCGATGCAGTTGGATCTTCTCCGCGACGGGCAAGCATTCAACTATCGCCTCACCCAGCAGCGGATTCCGGAATCTGCCAGAAGCGACTAGCCCTGCCGCCGAGAGACTGCTGACGACATCATTCACAACGCAGACCCCGATGCCCGTCAACCGTACAAGCCTGCCGATGGTGGCTTCATCGCCCAGTATTGCCAGACTAGTCCCGAGCTGGACCGCAGTCTCGTCCATGCTGTGCAAGCACGCCAGCGCCGCCTGCCCCAAATCAAGCCCACATATGCGGCGAATGTTCCAATCGTCAAGCGACAAGTCACCAGACTCGGCCCACCAGCGACATTGCTCCGCGAACGCTCGGACCAAACGCGGATTGCCTCCCGTCAGCTCGAGACAGTCAGCCGAGAGCGGCCCCGCCGATTGCTCGCCCACGATACCGACGAGCATGTGATAGATGTCGCTAATCCCCAGCAGACCCAGCCGTAGATGACGTATTCCCGGGCACCTCGAGAACTCGGCGTAAGATGCCGACGGTGAAATCGATGGGCCGAAGGGCCTTGTGACCACAATCAACACCGGAATCGATCCCAACCGCCGAAGCACGTAGGACAAGACCTGGAGTGAAGCCTCGTCAGCGTAATGCACATCATCAATTGCGATGACGAGCTTCACCTTACGAGCAATGTCCGCGATCGCGACTCCGAGCCTATGCATCGGGCCCGCCAATACCTCACCCGTCCCCATTTCCGCATCCCTCAGAATGGCGAGTGCGGAGTAATAGAGAGATTCCACCTCACAATCTACAGCCTGTTGTTGAAGTAGCTGTGCTAGTATCCCCAGAGGCAAGTCACGCTCGGCGCGAGCTCCAACAGCGGACCAAAAACAAACATCAGCGGGCAGCCGCGCTCCAAAGGCCTGGACCACCGAAGTCTTCCCCGCTCCGGAAGCTCCGGTTACTATGACGACGCGCCCCTCGGAACCGGATATCTCCCCGAACACATCTTCCAGCGCTTTCATTTCCCCTGCGCGCTCATCTAATTGCAACGGTCAAACCTCCCCACTTAACGAATACACTTAGCGGCCGACCGGGCGTGGACCCCTAAATTAGATTCCCCAGCCTCCGCGTAAATGCACTCGTAGGTCCTCAGAGGACTTCCGCCGCTGAGATTCAACTCAATCCCATTAGCAACAGACTGAACGCCGAATCACCATGACTCATACGAGGGGTTACGCCTGAAGTTTCAGACCAGGGAACCCGGATCTAAAGAGACCCTACGGCCCGAAAACAAATGCACCTAAGTCCGACCCAAAAGGGGTCTCGACCTGCGTTCTTCACAGCACAGTTCAAGACTTTCAAAATTGGGCGAAACGACTTCATGCCACGCGAGCATCGAAATAAGAAATATGACAAATCAATGCGTTCCCCCCCCCCCAAAAAAATTAAGCAAACACAGTATCCGTCCAGCGGATCACAGATCCCCGACACAGGGCCGCCGAGAAAACCATCGGCCGCGAGTCCACGACTTTGGAACCTCGGCAGCATCTTCATCGAACAACACCTCGAGTACACCTACGCTCTAGCTCAGTCCCACCCCACCCAAACGTCACGAACCCCCAAATCGCTTTGTCAGACAAGTGAACTCGCGAGCTCATGGCTGAGAGTATCCAAACCTGCCAAGGCTAGCAAGCCGAAACCGACAATCCCGACGAGCAGTGCCGCAACCTCGACCCTTGAGCGCGAGATGGAGCCGGGACAGCTCCAGACTATCAATTACCCATGGTTCACGCAGGGCGTTTCGGACGAATCATGTTACTGCGCAGTACTACTCACAATTGACGCCTCAAGTAGTCCGTGGCAACCACGATCCCATGAACGTCCGCGGCGCCATGTGACACCGACCCCGCTAGCGTTCGAGGGCGGGCACCCACGACTGAAGAGACAGGAGCCCCTGGCCTCGTAGCGAACACACTGACATACCAGCATTATCCGTACACCTCGGAAGCCCGTTGTTGACGCCATCCCCCACATAGCTCCAGTCTTCCCAGGACGTCATCGCTCGCCATCGTCCCTACGAACTAGCGGTTGTGCCTTCTCTGGCCTAACCAAAGTAAGAACTCACCACTCGGGACGGCGGCTACCGTGGGAACGTCTAGATGGGGGTGGGTCCGGACTTGCTCTGAAACGCCGGTCGTTGGCCAGCCTGGGAGGATCGACAGTGACCGAATAGCTGGAACCAATCGCTACCGAGGTGCATCCACAGCAACTGCTGAGAAGGCTCATGACTGGGCCAAATCTGGTGAGCCCGACCTGCCTACTGAACCGTTTGATGAAGGACGTGCTGGAGACGGCGGTAGACGCGGAGACAACCGAGCACTTTGGTTACGACATAACCGACCCGGCTAGCCGCGGTAGCGGGAACTCGCACAACGGAACCCGACAGAAGACCTACTGACGGAATTGGGCCGTCGAGATTGAGACGCGAAGAGACACCGCGATGCCTCGTCCAACCGCAGATTGTCAAGAAGCGCCAGCACGGACTAACCGGGGGACGAGATGGTCCCGTCTTTGAGCGCGAAAGGACTAACAACCGGCAAGATTGCCATCCACTTCGCCGAGGTCCACGACGTGAGCGTTTCAAAGGACTCCATCAGTCCGACCATTGACAAGGTCGTTTCCGCAATGATGGAGTGGGCCAACCCACCACTCGACCAGATCTACCCGGGTGGTGTAGATCGATGCGATCCGCTTCAAAGTTCCTGATGGGCAGGTCACCAACCAGATCATCGATGTCGCGATCTGCGTCAGGCCGTCAGGTGAACACGATATCCTCGGCCAGGAGACCAGCGACGGTGGCGAAGATCAAAAATGTAGCTCATGCTACGAAGATCAAGAACCCGGCGTCGCGGATACATGCGTCATCTTGCGCGACGCCCTCGAGGGGCTGTCTGATACGGTCACCACCGCATGGGATCCCACGGTCGTGCAGACCAGCGTCATCCAACTGATCCACCGCACATTCCGGTATGCCTCGCGCAAGTCTGGGGACGAGATGAATCGCGATGTGGAGCCCTTCCCCACAGCTCCGTCATAGTCCGCAGCCAAGGAACGATTCCCGGAGTCGCCAGCAAATGAGGTAACCGATACCCGGCGTATCAAACAGCTCGGAGAATGTGACGAGCGAATCGTTCGTTTTCAACTTGCACGCGGAATCTATCGGGTGATCCGCCCGACCACAGAAAACCGAGTCGGTCAATGCCCGCTACCTGCGGGCGGTGCGGGCCCGCAGCGGGGCGATGGGGTAGAGGCCCGCAATGAGCGCCTTCGCTATCATTTCCGCGGACGCATCACACCGAACGGAAAACCGATTTCCATAACGTATCCACCGTTCGTCGGACAGCCTGGACATGCTGCCCGCGACAAGCCTACGCCCGATCACTGGCGAAATCGCCATGAACCCGGGCGAGCAAACCGCGTCACACAGAAGGCACCTGGCCGAGGCTGATTGAAGTGACCCAACGCCAACGTCATTGATCAATCGAAGGAGGATATGCGTTCTCGTGGTGACTGCCAGATCCGCGCTCGCGAACTGACGCCGAGCAACGAAAATTCTGTACCCAGGCACGACGGCTGCCGATGAGAAACTCCACTGAGCTTCTCATCGGCAGCAGTTCACTCGAACACAGTCGATCGTCGATCAGGCGTTTGCAATCGCACCGACCGCGCGCAACTGACCCTTCGCGATCGCGATCGCCTTGAGATCCTCGGTCGTCTCCGCCAGGACCGCCTTGGCGGCCTCGACATCGACGTCGCCCGCGAAGTCCGCGGACTCCGCCAGGATCGTGACGGTGGTGCCCGTCACCGAGAGGAAGCCACCGTGTACCGCGGCGACGACGCGCTCGCCGTCGGCGGTGGTGATGGCGACCACGCCTGCCTCGATCAGCTGGCCGAGGACCGGCTCATGTCCGTACATGATGCCGATCTCGCCCTCGGTGGTCTGAGCGCTGACGAGCGTCGCCGAACCCGACCACAGCCGCTGCTCGACGGCAACCAGCTCAACAGTCATCTCAGCCATTGTCGACTACTTCCCGGCGATCTTCTTGGCAGCGGCCTCGACGTCGTCGAGTCCACCGCAGCTGTTGAACGCCTGCTCGGGCAGGTGATCGAACTCGCCCTTGCAGACGCGGTCGAAGGCCTCGATGGTGTCGCGCAGCGGCACAACGGAGCCGGCCTCACCCGTGAACTTCTCGGCCACGATGAAGTTCTGGCCGAGGAACTTCTGGATACGGCGCGCGCGGCCGACGAGGATCTTGTCCTCTTCCTGCAGCTCGTCCATACCGAGGATGGCGATGATGTCCTGCAGTTCCTTGTACTTCTGCAGGATCCGCTTGACCTCGTTCGCGACGCGGAAGTGCTCCGCACCGACGATGCCGGGCTCGAGGATGCGCGAGGTCGACGTCAGCGGGTCCACAGCGGGGTAGATACCCATCTGCGAAATCGGACGCGAGAGCTCGGTGGTCGCATCGAGGTGAGCGAAGGTGGTCGCGGGCGCCGGGTCGGTGTAGTCGTCGGCGGGGACGTAGATCGCCTGCAGCGAGGTGATCGAACGGCCACGGGTCGAGGTGATGCGCTCCTGGAGCTCACCCATCTCGTCCGCCAGCGTCGGCTGGTAACCAACGGCGGAGGGCATACGACCCAGCAGGGTCGAGACCTCGGAGCCGGCCTGCGTGAAACGGAAGATGTTGTCGATGAAGAGCAGCACGTCCTGGTTCTGCACATCGCGGAAGTACTCCGCCATGGTCAGCGCCGACAGGGCGACGCGCATACGCGTTCCCGGCGGCTCGTCCATCTGACCGAACACAAGGGCGGTGTCCTGGAGAACGCCCATCTCGGCCATCTCGAGGTGGAGGTCCGTGCCCTCACGAGTGCGCTCACCGACGCCTGCGAACACCGAGGTGCCGGAGAACTCGCGGGCGATACGGGTGATCATCTCCTGGATCAGAACGGTCTTGCCGACACCGGCACCACCGAACAGACCGATCTTGCCGCCCTTGACGTACGGGGTGAGCAGGTCGATGACCTTGATGCCGGTCTCGAGGATCTCGGTCTTGCCCTCGAGCTGATCGAAGGCGGGGGGCTTGCGGTGGATGCCCCACTGCTCGCCGTCGCGACCGAGGCCCGGGGTGTCCAGGCAGTCACCGAGGGCGTTGAACACGTGGCCCTTGACGACGTCACCGACGGGAACCGAGATCGGCTTTCCCGAGTCGACGACCGCCGCGCCGCGGACCAGGCCGTCGGTCGGCTGCATCGAAATGGTGCGCACCAGGTTGTCGCCCAGGTGCTGCGCCACCTCGAGGGTCAGCGTCTTCGCGACCGTCGGCAGAGTGACCTCTGCGTTCAGCGCGTTGAACAGAGAGGGAACGGCGCCACGCGGGAACTCAACGTCCACAACGGGACCGATGACCCGCACGACCCGGCCGGACGTGGTGCCCGAGCCGTTCGCGTTGGTTTGGGTTACTGCTGCGGTCATGTGTCTAGTCACTTCCTGCGCTCGAGGCGAGCGCATTCGCGCCACCGACGATCTCGCTGATTTCCTGGGTGATCTGTGCCTGGCGCACCTGGTTGGCCTGGCGGCTCAGGGTGTTCACCAGCTCGTTTGCGTTGTCCGTTGCCGCCTTCATGGCGGTACGACGTGAAGCCGACTCCGAGGCCGCCGCATCGAGCAGCGAGGAGTAGATCCGGGTGCTGATGTACTTCGGCAGCAGCGCCGAGAGCAGCGTCCCGGCCTCCGGCTCGAAGTCGTACTGCGCCGTCGGATTGGCACCGTTCGAATCGGAGAGCATGTCCTCCCCGAGCTCGAAGTTCTCGTCCTTGTACTCGACCTCGAGCGGAGCCATCCGCCGGACCTCCGGCGTCTGGGTCAGCATCGACACGAAGCGGGTGTAGACGATGTGCAGTTCGTCAACGCCCTCGACCGTGCCCTCGCCGTTGTACGCGGCAACCTCGGCGCCCGACCCGGCCATGAACAGCTCGACCAGGTGCCGGCTCGCCTTCGCGGCATCCGCGTAACCCGGCTGCTGAGAGAACCCGGTCCAGGCGCCCTTCAGGTCGCGATCACGGAAGGTGTAGTACGTCAGGCCCTTCGCGCCCATCGCGTACAGCACCGGCTCCTTGCCCTCGGAGCGCAGCAGCTGGATCAGCTCCTCCGCCTCCTTGAGGACGTTGGAGTTGTAACCGCCGCACATACCGCGGTCGCTGGTGACGACCAGCACGGCAGCCCGCTTGGGCTCCGGCCGCTCGTTCAGCAGCGGGTGGTCGAGCGACCCGGAGGCGCTCGCCAGCGCGGAGAGCACCTTGGTGATCTCCTCGGCGTAGGGCTTCGACGCCGCAACCCTGGCCTGAGCCTTGGTGATGCGGGAGGTCGCGATCAGCTCCTGCGCCTTGGTGATCTTCTTGGTCGAGTTGACTGACTTGATACGTGAGCGCAGTTCGCGCAGGCTTGCCATCTACTCAGTCACACTCCCTTCCCACGAGATTCCGACACGGCAGTCACGCTCACTTGCTGACGTGCTTGCGAGTGACGGAAACCTGCTCCTGGCTGACCTCGTTCGCGCCGAGTGCCGAGGCCTCGGCCTCGTTGACCACGCGGCTGCCGTCGGAGGCGATGAAGCCTTCCTTGAACTTGTCGGTCGCGGCCTTGAGGTCGGCGATCGAGTTCTCGTCGAGGGCCTTGCCACCCTTGATGGACTCGTAGACCGAGCCCGCGTTGCGGTGCAGGTCCTCGAGCAGCTCGGACTCGAAGCGGCGGACGTCGCCGACCGGCACCGAGTCGAAGATGCCTTCGCCAGCGAGGTAGATCGAGATGATCTGGTCCTCGACGGCGATCGGGGAGTACTGGTCCTGCTTGAGCAGCTCGACGAGACGCTGTCCACGCTCGAGCTGTGCCTTGGAGGCATCGTCGAGGTCGGAGGCGAAGGCCGAGAAGGCCTCCAGCTCACGGAACTGGGCCAGCTCGAGACGGAGCGAACCGGAGACCTTCTTCATGCCCTTGGTCTGCGCGGCGCCACCGACTCGGGAAACCGAGATACCGACGTTGATCGCCGGGCGGATGCCCTTGTTGAACAGGTCGGACTCGAGGAAGACCTGACCGTCGGTGATGGAGATGACGTTGGTCGGGATGTAGGCCGAGACGTCGTTGGCCTTGGTCTCGATGATCGGCAGTGCGGTCAGCGAACCGCCGCCGAGCTCGTCGGAGAGCTTGGCCGAACGCTCCAGCAGACGGGAGTGCAGGTAGAACACGTCACCGGGGTACGCCTCGCGGCCCGGCGGACGACGCAGCAGCAGCGAGATGGCGCGGTACGCCTCGGCCTGCTTGGTCAGGTCGTCGAACACGATGAGGACGTGCTTGCCCTGGTACATCCAGTGCTGGCCGATGGCCGAACCGGTGTACGGGGCGAGCCACTTGAAGCCGGCCGAATCGGAGGCCGGGGCCGCGACGATGGTGGTGTACTCCATCGCGCCCTGCTCCTCGAGGGCCTGCTTGACGCCCGCGATGGTGGAGCCCTTCTGGCCGATCGCGACGTAGATGCAGCGAACCTGCTGCTTCGGGTCGCCGGTCGCCCAGTTGGCCTTCTGGTTCAGGATGGCGTCGACGCAGACCGCGGTCTTGCCGGTCTTGCGGTCGCCGATCACCAGCTGGCGCTGTCCGCGGCCGATCGGGGTCATCGCGTCGATGGCCTTGATGCCGGTCTGCAGCGGCTCCTCGACGGGCTGACGCTCCAGCACGGACGCGGCCTGCAGCTCGAGGGCACGGTTCTCGGTGCTCTCGATCTCGCCGAGGCCGTCGATGGGCTGGCCCAGCGGGTTCACCACGCGGCCGAGGAAGGCGTCGCCGACCGGAACGGACAGCACGTCGCCGGTCCGCTTGACCTGCTGGCCCTCTTCGATGTGCTCGTAGTCACCCAGGATGACGGCACCGATCTCGGTGGCATCCAGGTTCAGCGCCACGCCGAGCACGCCGCCGGGGAACTCCAGCAGCTCGTTGGCCATCGCCGAAGGCAGGCCGGTGACGTGCGCAATGCCGTCACTGGTGTCGGACACCGCTCCGACCTCCTCGCGGGAGGCCTCCGGGGAGTAGCTCGCGGTGTAGTTCTCAATCGCGCTACGGATCTCGTCGGAGGAGATCGTCAGCTCCGCCATGTTTTTCCTGCTCTCGGTATCTGGTCTTCGAATATCTGGAGTTTGAGGTCGGCCGCGGCCGCCGGGACTACTTGAGGGTCTTGCGCAGTGACGCGAGACGTCCCGCCGCACTGCCGTCGATGACCTCGTCGCCCACGCGAACGACAAGGCCGCTCAGGAGCTCGGGGTCGACCTCCACGTGCACGGTGACCGGCTTGCCGTAGGTGCGGGTCAGGATCGCGGCGAGCCGCTCCTCCTGATCGGCGGACAACGCCGAGGCGCTTCGCACATGTGCGACCGCCTTGTCGCGTCGCGCCGCCGCCAGTTCCGACAGCTCGTTGAAGGCATCCGCGGGTGCGGTCCGCAACCGGCCTGCAGCCTGGGTGGCCAGGGCCTCGGTGATCGCGGTGACCTTGCCGTAGAGCAGCTTGGTCAGCAGTTCGCGCTTGGCCGCGGTGGGCGTCGCGCGATCGGACAGCGCCTGCTCGAGGTTCGAGTCGCCCGCCACGATGCGGCCGAGGCGGAAGAGCTCGTCCTCGACGGTGTCGAGCTGACCCTGATCGTCGGCCGCCTTGAGCAGCGACTCCCGACCGAGCAGCACCAGCGAGTTCCGCAGGTCAGCCGAGCTCGACCAGTCCTGGGACACGGCCGCCTTCAGCGTCGCGAGGGCCTCGGCCGAAACCTTGGCCGAGAACACCTGCTCGGCCAAGGCCTGCCGAACCGCCGCGGGGGCCGAGGGGTCGGACAGCGCGGCACTAAGCGTGCGCTGACCGTCGAGAACCTCGACCACCGTGAACAGCTCGGCACCGGTCTGTGCCGCAGCTGCAGTCGCCGCGCCGACCGAAACTCCGGCCAACGCTGATTCCAGGGCGCTCCTCGTATGAGTCAGCGCCTCCCGGCTTGCTGCGTACATGGTGCTCACTTTCCGGCTGCGGAGTCAGCGCTGACGGCGTCCAGTTCGCTGAGGAAACGATCGATCGAACCCGATCGCTTGACCTCGTCGGCCAGAGACTCGCCGATGACCTTCTCGGCCAGATCGACCGCGGTCTTGCCCAGGTCGCTGCGCAGTTCGGTGACGATCTGCTGACGCTGAGCGGCGAGCTGGCTGCTGCCTGCGGCCACGATGCGGTCGCTCTCCAGCTGTGCCTGGACCTTCATCTCGGCGATGATCTGCTGGCCCTGGGTGCGGGCATCCTCACGGATGGCCGCGGCCTCGGTCCGTGCCTCGGCGAGCTGGGCGCGATACTGCTCCAGCGTCTCCTTGGCCTCGGCCTGAGCCTCCTCGGCTCGCTGGATGCCGCCCTCGATCTGCTCAGTGCGCTCGGCGAGAACCTTCTGGAACATCGGAAGGACGATCTTCCAGAAGACGAACCCAACGACCACCAGGGCAACGATCGACCAAGTGATGTCATACGTCGCGGGCAGGAGGGGGTTATGTTCCTCCCCTCGGCCGCGAGCAATGCGATGGTGGTTGACATGGTGTGTTCTTAAAAGATGAAGCCGGCGACAATGCCGAGCAGCGCCAGAGCCTCGACCAGTGCGATACCGAGGAACATCGTGGTACGCACCTGACCAGCCATTTCGGGCTGACGGACCGTGCCCTCGATCGCCTTACCGACGACGATGCCGATGCCGATGCCCGGGCCGATCGCGGCGAGACCATAGCCGACTGCACCGAGACCCCTGAACTTGGTCTCTTCCTGCGCGAGGACCTCAACTGCCTGAAGAGCAACGCTCATTTGGTGTTCCGTTCCCTTTCTGTTGCCCACCGCCGGTCGGGAGTGGGTCAGGTCTAACGATATGAGTGGTCAGTGCGAGTCGGCGTGGATGGCCAAGTCGATGTACACCGAGGTCAGCAGAGCGAAGACGTACGCCTGCAGGAAAATCACCAGCAACTCGAAGAAGGTGAAGGCGATACCGGCGGCCAGCGAGGCCACACCGAAGACCGCCTGGAACCCTTCAGATGTGAAGAGGAAATACTGCGTGGCACTGAAAAAAAGCACCAGAAGGATATGCCCGGCGAGCATGTTGGCCATGAGTCGGACCATCAGCGTGAACGGCCGGAGCACGAAAGTTGAGAAAAACTCGATCGGGATCAGCAGGAAGTGCACTGGAAGCGGCACACCCGGCACCACCACGCTCGACTTGACGTACTTGAAGAAGCCGTACTTTTTGATGCCCACGTAGTTGAACACGATATACGCCAGTGCGGCGAGCACGAGTGGCATACCGATTCGCGCGTTCGGCGAGATGTTCAGGAAGGGAATGACGCTCGCAACGTTGCTCGCCAACACGAGGAAGAAGATGGTCGTGATGACAGGCAGGAAACGCTTGCCCTGTTCCTTGCCGAGGATCTCTTCCGCGATGTTGATCCGGACGAAATCGAGAGCAATCTCGCCAACGTTCTGAATGCCGCGCGGAACGATCTTCGGGCTACGCATCGCGATGATGAAGAACAGTGCTACCAGCGCCGACATCCCCAGGCGGATGAGCATCAGACGGTCGAGTTCGAAGGCGGTGCCCTCAAAGAGCACTGCAGGCGGGTAGAAATCATCGAGTGACGGCGGATGGTATTCACCCGCGGCCATGAAGGTGACGCTCAGCGGTCTCTCCCGTAGTCGTGGCCGCAGGCGGCATCGCCTGCGGTTCGATCGGACATTGACGATCTAACAAGTCGACAAGGTCGGCTCGCGTATTCGTCAGCTGCTGTGGCCGATGCACTCGGCCCCGCGTCTGTCGGTGTCGGCGGACTGTCGTCGACTCGGTGGTCCCCGACCAGCCATTTCCGAACACGCGGAAGTGGCGATCGTGGTCACCTGCGAGGATGCCTGACCCGGCGAAATGTGTGTTTCGCGTAGTTTCGGCTCTCGCTTGGCCCTGACCCTACCAATACAACTACGACGTTGTGTAGATGGGGTCCTGCTTGACCGATTACGACAGGTCGTCGTACTACTTTTCGTCGGATTCGGTCTCACCGGATGGGCCGTCCTGCTGTGCGGGAGCGCCGTCCGACTGGGTGGGAGTGACATAGGGCACCTTCACCTTGAGCAGCCCGTATGTCTCGGCGCCGAGCACGATGATCAGGGCGAGCACCATCACGATGACCAGCGCCTGCTTGCTGTAGAAGTCCATCCCCTTGAGCACGCCCAGGACCAGGATCGCGAGGATCATCTTGAGCAGCCAGCTGCCCAGCAGGACCGCACCCGAGGTGGCGGGCGGGAGCTTCTCGGTGAACAGCACCGCCAGCGCGGTGCACAGGATGAAGCCGCCACCGACGGCGACGCCGATCAACGCGCCCCACAGTCCGGGCAGGCCTGCCGCCACGAAGGCGATGATCGAACCGATCACCGCGAGCGCGATCAGGCCGATGACGCCATAGCGAACCGCTGCGCGCAGCGGAGCGGACTGGTCGGGCACGGGTTCCGGAGAGAAGGTCACGGTCCGCAAGCCTAGCGGGCTACGACCGGCCCGCCCGATCGCGACCGGGGACCTGCTTCAGGCGCAGCGACGGCACAGCGGTGACGACCAGCGCAAACACCAGGCCTCCCGCCACCAGCAGGACGACGATCCGCCGATCGAGCAGGGCCGAACCGACGGCGCCGAAGGCGAGCACGCCGACCCACAAGTAGATCAGCAGGACCACACGCCGGTGCGAATGCCCGATCTGCAGAAGCCGGTGGTGCAGGTGCATCTTGTCGGGGCTGAAGGGGCTGCGTCCGGCCCTTGTCCGCCGGACCACCGCGAGCAGCAGGTCGAGGATCGGGATGAACATCACGGCGCCCACCAGCAGCAGCGGCGAGAGCAGACCGAGGATGTCCCTTGTGCCGTAGGCGCTGAGCGGGATCCGGCCGGAGGCGCTGGTGGAGATGGCCGCCAGCATCAGGCCGATCAGCATCGAGCCCGAGTCCCCCATGAAGATCCGGGCCGGCTGGAAGTTGTGCGGCAGGAAGCCAAGGCACGCACCCGCCAGCGCGGCGGCCAGCATCGCGGGCGGATACGCACTCACGTCACCGCCCTGCTCGTGCAGCAGGCCGACCGAGAACACGCAGATCGCCAGCGCCGCGATCAGCCCGAGCCCGGCCGCGAGCCCGTCGAGGCCGTCGACGAAGTTCATGGCGTTGATCATCACGACCGCGATCAGCACCGTCACCAGGCCCGACTGCAACTGATCCAGCACAAGCGTGGTGCCGTTGAAGGGCAGGTACAGCACGAACCAGCTGACCCCCATCACCACCAGCACGCCCGCCGCGGTGACCTGGCCGACGAACTTCGTGAGCGCGTCCAGTCCCCACCGGTCGTCGATGATCCCGACCAGCACGATGACGCCGCCGGAGACGAGCGCCGCCGGGATGTCCTTGGTGTTGTAGTCGAATCCCCTGGCCAGCGCGGGCAGTTGCTGGGCGAACAGCAGGGCCGCGACGAATCCGACGTACATGCCGACGCCACCGAGCCGGGGCGTGGGCGTGACGTGCACGTCTCGGTCGCGCGGGACGGCAACGGCGCCGAACTTGAGGGCGAACAACCGGACCGCCCCGGTCGCCAGGAACGTGATGACCGCAGCGGTGAAGAGCACCAGCAACAGTTCCCTGATCGGGACCCCGGCCCCCCGGCCCGACTGAGCGAGCAATTCTGAATGGGCGGCGATCACGTCGAAGAGGCTACCGTCACCGCGCGCCATCCCCTGCCGCTGCACTCGTCTGCGTCGCCGGCCGGGGATAGGCCGGCTTTCGCGCCACCAACTCCGAGACCTCGTGCGCCACGTCGGCCAGCTCCGCGTCGCCCGCGGTGGTGCCGTCCTCGGCCCGCACCGCCCTGGCGATCAGCGCACCGACAGCCGCGCAATCGTCGGCGTCGAAACCCTGCGTGGTCACCGCCGCCGATCCGACCCTGATCCCGGACGCCACCATCGGCGGCGCCGGATCGAACGGGATCGCATTCTTGTTCAACGTGATTCGGGCCGCGTCGCAACGCCGCTCGGCCTCGGCGCCTGTCACCCCGAGCTCGCGCAGGTCCAGCAGCGCCAGGTGGGTGTCGGTGCCGCCGGACACCGCGCGCATGCCGCCCGTCTCGAGTGCCTTGGTCATCGCCGCGGCGTTGTCGACCACACTCGAGGCGTAGGCCCGGTAGTCGTCTGTCGCCGCTTCCTTCAGCGCTACCGCCTTGGCCGCGATCGAGTGCATGAGCGGGCCGCCCTGGCTGAAGGGGAATACCGCCTTGTCGACGGCCTTGGCGTGCTCGGCCCGGCACAGCAGCATGCCGCCGCGCGGACCGCGCAGCACCTTGTGGGTGGTCGCGGAGACGACATCGGCGTACGGCACCGGCGACGGGATCGCGCCGCCTGCCACCAGTCCGATGAAATGCGCGGCGTCGACCCACAGGATGGCGTCCACCTCGTCAGCGATCTGCCGGAACTTCGCGAAGTCGATCAGTCGCGGATACGCGGTCGCGCCCGCGACGATGATCCGCGGCCGATGGGTCAGCGCGAGGTCACGGACCTCGTCGTAGTCGATGAGCTCGGTCGACTTGTCCACGTGATACGGGATCGGGGTGAACCACTTGCCAGAGAAGCTCACCTTGGACCCATGGGTGAGATGGCCGCCGTGCGGCAGGCTCATCGCCAGCACCGGGTCGCCGGGCTTCGCGAACGCGGCGTACACCGCGAGATTTGCATTGGCCCCGGAATGCGGCTGCATGTTGGCGTGCTCGGCCCCGAACAGCGTCTTGGCCCGCTCGATCGCCAGGCTCTCGGCGCGGTCGACCTCGGCGCAGCCGCCGTAGTACCGGTGACCCGGGTACCCCTCGGCGTACTTGTTGCTCAGCGTGGACCCCAGCGCCGCCAGCACCGCGGGGCTGGTCAGGTTCTCGCTGGCGATCAGCTGCAACCCGCCGCGCAGCCGGTCCAGTTCGGCGAGGGTGATCTCGGCGATCTCCGGGTCTGTCCGTTCGAGCTCGGAGAAGTCCGGGCCCCAGAACGCCTGATCGGCGTGGGCCTGCCGCGGGGAACCCGCCTGGCTCACTCCGGTACCCGTCCCGGCAGCAGGCTCTCGATGGTCACGCCGAGTACTTCCGCGATGTCCGCGGCCGCGACCGCCCCCTCGCGCAGGATCCGCGGCTCGTCGGCCGTCAGGTCCACGATCGTCGAGGCGACAGCGTGCTGGGCGGGGCCACCGTCCAGGTACACCGATGCGGCGCCGCCGAGCTGATCGCGGGCCTGCTCGACGGTGGCGGCTGGCGCGTGCCCGGAGATGTTCGCGCTCGACACCGCGAGGGTCCCACCTCACGCAGCAGTTCGAGCGCCACCGGGTGCAGCGGCATCCGCAACATCACGGTCCCCCTGGTGTCGCCCAGGTCCCACGCCAACGAGGGCGCTTGCTGCACAACGAGACTCAGCCCACCGGGCCAGAAGGCGCGAATCAGCTCACGCGCCTGCGGCCGCACCGTGAAGACGAGTCCGTCGATGGTGTTCCACGAGCCGACGAGCACCGGAACCGGCATGTCCCGTCCGCGGCCCTTGGCGCGCAGCAACGCGGTGACGGCCTCGCCGTCGAAGGCGTTGGCCGCGAGTCCGTAGAGGGTGTCGGTCGGCACGACGACCAGGCGCCCGGCCTTGAGCGAATTCGTCGCGGCAGCGATGCCCGCCTCGCGCGAATCGGTGTTCCGGCAGTCGTAGACGATGCTCACTCCCCCATCCTTCCATCCGCGTCGATCCGTCGCAGACACACCTCGTCGTTCCGCAGGCTCCACGCACCGAACCATTGGGTCGTTCCGCAGGCTCCACGCACCGCGATCAGTGCCCGCGGGCCGCCTCGGCCTCCGTTGCGACCCGGCGGGCGACCACGAACCGGGGCTTGCCCGCCAGGTCCGGATGCTCGGCGACCTCGCCGAACACCCGACGCTCGCGCAGCAGTGCCGCCACCTGACCGCCGTTGGTGTCGTCGTGCTCGATGGCAAGGGCGCCGCCGATCTTCAGCCAGCGCGCGATGTTGGAGACCATCGGGGTGATCACCGACAGCCCGTCCGGCCCGCCGAACAGAGCCAGGTGCGGGTCGAAATCCGCGACCTCGGGATCGAGCTCGGCACCCTCGGGGATGTACGGCGGATTCGACACCACGATGTCGACCTTGCCCTCGAGCTCGGTGAGCAACGACCGGTCGGTGACGTCGCCCTGGTGCAGCGTGATCGGGGTGTCGCCCTCGTTCGCCCTGGCCTCGGCATTGCGGCGGGTCCAGGCCAGCGCCGCGGGATCCAGTTCCACCGCGTGCACGATCGCGTCCGGGCGGGCGTTCGCCAGCGCCAGCGCCAGCGCCCCGGTGCCCGCGCACAGGTCGAGGATCACCGGTGGATGCGCGGGATGTCCCTCCAGGAAGGCGAGGGCCCACGCGAACAGCAGCTCGGTCTCCGGTCTTGGCACGAAGACCCCCGGACCGACCTGGAGGTCGATGTCGCCCATCGACGACACACCGGTGAGGTACTGCAGCGGAACCCGCTCGGCGCGCCGGGCGACCAGCGCGCGGTACCGCTCGATCACCTCGGGGTCGACGAGCGGCACCAGGCCGAGCCTGGTTCGTTCCACCCCACGACGTGGGCGGCGAGCAGTTCTGCATCCGTGCGGGGACTGTGTACGCCCGCCTCCTCGAGCAGCGTGGTGGCCTCGAGGATCGCGAGGCGGAGGGGTTGACGACTCACCCGTCCAGCCTGCCATGGGCCGCCGCAGGAACCCCGCATTCCCCGACCGTGGCCACGTGGCTACTCGACGGCGAGCCTGGCTTCCCGGTCCGACTTGCCGAGCGCATCCAGCAGCGCGTCCAGATCGCCGTCGAGTACGGCGTCGAGGTTGTGCGCCTTGAACCCGATCCGGTGGTCGGTGATCCGGTTCTCCGGGTAGTTGTAGGTACGGATGCGCTCGGAGCGGTCCACGGTGCGGACCTGGCTCTGGCGTCCTGCCGAGGCCTCGTCCGCGGCGGCCTCCTCGGCAGCCGCCTGCAGACGGGCCGCGAGCACCTGCATCGCGCGCGCCTTGTTCTGTAGCTGCGAGCGCTCGTTCTGGCAGGTCACGACGATGCCGGTGGGCAGGTGGGTGATCCGGACCGCGGAGTCGGTGGTGTTGACGCCCTGGCCACCCTTGCCGGACGAGCGGTACACGTCGATGCGCAGATCGGTCTCGTCGATCTGCACCTCCTCGACCTCTTCGGGCTCCGGGTAGATCAGCACGCCCGCCGCGGATGTGTGCACCCGGCCCTGGGACTCGGTCACGGGCACCCGCTGGACGCGGTGCACGCCGCCCTCGAACTTCAGCCGGGCCCAGACACCGTCGCGGGTGTCGCCCTTCGACTTGATCGACAGGGTCGCGTCCTTGTAGCCGCCGAGATCGGAGATGTTCGCGTCGAGGACCTCGACCCGCCAGCCGTGCCGCTCGGCGTAGCGCAGGTACATCCGGGCCAGGTCCGCGGCGAACAGCGCGGACTCCTCGCCGCCCTCGCCGGACTTCACCTCGAGCACGACGTCGTCGCCGTCGTGCGGGTCCCGCGGCGCGAGCAGGTCGGTGAGGGCGACGTCGAGCTCGGCGACCTTGGCCTCCAGCTCGGGCACCTCGGCGGCAAAGCTCGAGTCGTCGGCGGCCAGCTCGCGAGCCGCCTCCAGGTCCTCGCGCGCGGCCTGCAGCTTGGTGTGGGTGGCCATGATGGGAGCGAGCTCGGCGAACCGCTTGCCGACCCGGCGGGCGGCCGAGGGGTCGTTGTGCAGGGACGGGTCGGACAGCTGCAGCTCGAGGCCGGCGTGCTCGGCCAGGATGTCATCGATCGCCGACGGCTGGGTGGTCCCCGCCATGGTTCGCTCCTCGGTTGTCGGCAACCCCGAGGGGATGCCGGGCAGTGCAATGGGTGGATGTTGGCGCCGGGGTCCGGCGCGCGCACCACGGGTACAAAAAACCGACGCCCGGCCTGCAATGGAACACAGGACGGGCGTCGGCGGGACAGCTAGCTGTCGGCGTCGGCCTTCTTGCCGGCGCGCTTGCCGTAGCGAGCCTCGAAGCGCGCGACGCGTCCACCGGTGTCGAGGATCTTCTGCTTGCCGGTGTAGAACGGGTGGCACTGCGAGCAGACCTCGACGTTGATGCGTCCGGACTCCTTGGTGCTGTGGGTCTCGAACGTGTTACCGCAACCGCAGACGACGGTGGTCGCCACGTAGTTGGGGTGGATTCCTGCCTTCATGGTGTCCCTTTCGGTGGTCGCCGGGTCGCCTTCGCCAATCGAAGCCGTGAACCGGAACCGGACATTGTTGTACTCGCACGCGGCGAGTGCCACGGGCGCGATCGTTCATTCTGCCAGAACGCGTGCATCAAGTCCTAACGACCAGGTGCCACGATCTGTTCCCGACCGGCGCCGACACGAGGCAGGCCCCGGAAACCGCACGGTTTCCGGGGCCTGCCTCGTCGCACGAGCAACTAGTCGTCGTCGCCCATCGCTCCCGGCGCGGTCTTGGAGACCTGCATCAGGAACTCGAGGTTGTTCTTGCTCTTCTTGAGCCGGTCGATCAGCAGATCGATCGCCTGGTGCGAGTCAAGGCCGGAGAGCACCCGGCGCAGCTTGTGCAGCACCGCGGCCTCGTCCGGGTTGAGCAGCAGCTCGTCCTTACGGGTTCCGGACGGGTTGACGTCGACCGCAGGGAAGACCCGACGCTCGGCGATCTTGCGATCGAGCTTGAGCTCGGCGTTGCCGGTGCCCTTGAACTCCTCGAAGATCACGGTGTCACCGGTGGAGCCGGTCTCGACCATCGCGGTGGCGATGATCGTGAGCGAGCCGCCGTTCTCGATGTTGCGGGCCGCGCCGAGGAACCGCTTCGGCGGGTACAGCGCGGTCGAGTCGACACCACCGGACAGGATTCGTCCCGAGGCGGGCGACGAGTTGTTGTACGCGCGGCCGAGTCGGGTGATCGAGTCGAGCAGCACGACGACGTCCTTGCCCTCCTCGACGAGGCGCTTGGCCCGCTCGATGGCGAGCTCGGCGACCGAGGTGTGGTCTGACGGCGGCCGGTCGAAGGTGGAGGCGATGACCTCACCCTTCACCGAACGCTGCATGTCGGTGACCTCTTCCGGACGCTCGTCGACCAGGACGACCATCAGGTAGCACTCGGGGTTGTTCGTGGCGATGGCGTTCGCGATCGCCTGCAGCACGCTGGTCTTACCGGCCTTCGGCGGGCTGACGATGAGGGCGCGCTGGCCCTTACCGATCGGCATCACCAGGTCGATGACACGGGTGGTGAGGATGTTCGGCGTGGTCTCGAGACGCAGACGCTGATTCGGGTAGAGCGGCGTCAGCTTGCCGAACTCGGGCCGCCGCTTGGCCGCCTCGACGTCGCCGCCGTTGACGGTGTCCAGGCGGACCAGCGGGTTGAACTTCTGACGCTGGCTGCCACCGCCGCCGCCCTCACCCTCACGGGCGACGCGGACGGCACCGGTGATGGCGTCACCGCGACGGAGCCCGTTCTTGCGGATCAGGTTCATCGAGACGTACACGTCGTTCGGGCCCGCCAGGTAACCGGAGGTCCGCACGAAAGCGTAGTTGTCGAGCACGTCGAGGATGCCCGCGACCGGCTGCAGGACGTCGTCCTCGCGGATCTCCATGTCGCGGTCGACGCCTGCGCCGCCGCCCTCGCCGCGGTCGCGTCCACGACGACGCTCACGGAACCGGCGTCCCCGCCGACCCCGGCCGTCCTCGTCCTCGCCGCCGCGGTTGTCGTTGCGACCCTCGCCGCGCGGGCCGTTGCCGCCCTGGTTGCGCTCACCCTGGTTACGCTCGCCCTGGCCACGCTCACCCTGATTGCGCTCACCCTGGTTACGCTCGCCCTGGCCACGCTCACCCTGATTGCGCTCGCCCTGGTTACGCTCACCCTGGCCACGCTCACCCTGGTTGCGCTCACCCTGGTTGCGCTCACCCTGGCCACGCTCGCCCTGGTTGCGCTCGCCCTGGTTGCGCTCGCCCTGGTTGCGGTCGCGACGGTTGCGCTCGCCGGCCTGCTCCTGACGGGGCTGGCGGTCGCCGCCCTGTTCGGTCGCGGGGGCCGTCGATGCCGTCGACTCACCCTGCTCGGGCGAGCCGGCCTGGCGAGACGACCCGCGGCGCTGCCGGTTTCGGCGGCCACCCTGCTCGCCCTCGGCGGACTCGGCGGCCTGCGCTGCCGGACGCTCGGTGGTGGCGGGCGCCGACTCGGCGGCGGGGGCAACGTCGGCGACCCGCTGCGGCGCGGTCGTGACCTCGCTTGCCGCGGCCTCGACGAGAGCCGCCTTGGGCGCCGACTTGGTGGCAGTGGAGCCGCCCTGACGCTCCTTGATGGCCGCGATCAGGTCGCCCTTGCGCAGGCCGGAGGTTCCCTTGATGCCGAGCTCGGTCGCGAGTCCGCGCAGCTCGGCCAGCACCATGCCGGACAGGCCGGCACCGCGCCGGGCCTCGGCGCGCTTGGTGGAGGCTGCCACCGCGTCGCCGGTGGCTTCAGAAGTTCGTGCAGTGCCGCCGGCCTGGCTCGCCGCGGACTCAACCGGGGTATCGAGAGCAGGTGTGGCGATCAGGTCCGTATCGGTCACGGAGATCCTTTCCTTCCCTCGCTCGCGCGGCGCGTGTCGAGGGTTCGTCCCGAAGCTCAGCTCACTCGCTGAACTCGGTTATGCCGGACGTGTTCGCTGGATGGAACTATCGGCTCGTCCGCCCCCGTGGCCTCTCGAACAGGCACGTTCCAAGTCGATCACCGCGGAAATCACGCGAGGGAATCGAGCCAGGTGCGTCTACCCCTGCCTCGGCAGTCCCGGGGTACGGGAGCCAATTCTCGGAGTGAATGCCCTGGTAGAACACCGGCGTCTGATGCGCACGATGGGCGAACGACCCTCAGGATAGCCTCCAACGGGGCCGCGGGCAAGGACCGACCCGCCGGTATCGAAGTCCGGTCAGCCGATCAACCGACCTGCACACCGTCCGCGACGCCGAGTTCGAGCACCCGGAGCCCGTCCGCTTCCGCCTTGGCGCGGAGTTCGTCGGGGAACGCCCTTGTCGACAGCGCCAGCACGGTGGGGCCCGCGCCCGAGACCGTCGCCGCGATACCGGACTGCCGCAGCGTTTCGATCCAGCGTGTGGTCAGCGGCAACGCGGACGCCCGCTGACTCTGGTGCAGCCGATCCTCGGTCGCGGCCATCAGGAGGTCAGGACGACTGGTCAGGGCCACTACCGCCAGCGCTCCCCTGCTGACGTTGAAGGCGGCATCGGCGTGCGGAACCAGATCCGGGAGCAGGCCCCGTGTCTGCGCCGTCGAGGAACGCTCCGACGGCACCAGCGCCACCACCCGGATGTCGGGGTGCACGTCCAGTCGCACCGCGGCGTAGGTGCGCGGCGAGTCCGCGACGCCGGTGTCCTCGGACCAGGACACCACCGCGCCGCCGAGCACGCTGGCGGACGCGTTGTCGGGATGGCCCTCGAACTCGGAGGACAGCTGGACCAGCTGCTCCTGGGTGAGTGCCAGCGCCGGGTCGAGCTTGCTCGCCAGCCCGTTCGCCACCGCGAGCCCGCCGACCGCAGCCGACGCGGACGACCCGAGTCCGCGCGAATGCGGAATCGCATTGCGGCACACCACGTCCAGACCATCGGCCCAGACGCCGACCGACTCGAGCCCCCGCTCGATCGCACGCACGACCAGGTGCGACGGGCCCCAGGGCACGTCCTCGGCGCCCTCGCCCTCCACCCGGATCGTCAGCCCCGCATCGGTGGTCGTCACGGTGATCTCGTCGTACAGCGCCAGGGCCAGCCCCAGCGTGTCGAAGCCCGGACCGAGGTTCGCCGTCGACGCGGGCACCCGTGCGGTCACGGTGAGCCCGGCGGGCAGCGTCTGAGTCATCGTGCTCCCTCCGATGCGCGGTGCGACCACTAGACGAGCTCGAGCGCCGCGGCAACCGCCACCGGGTCGACCGGGATCGGCTGCACAGCAGGCATTCCCGCGAGCGCCGTGTCGGGATCCTTGAGTCCGTTACCGGTCACGGTGCACACCACGGTCTGCCCGGCGTCCAGCCAGCCCTCCTTGTGGGCGGCGAGCAGGCCTGCGACCGAGGCCGCCGACGCGGGCTCGACGAACACGCCCTCCGTGCGGGCGATGAGCCGGTAGGCCTCGAGGATCTCCTCGTCGGTTGCGGCGCGGAAGACGCCGTTCGACTCCTCCTTGGCCGCGACGGCACCGTCCCAGGACGCGGGCGAGCCGATGCGGATGGCGGTGGCGATGGTCTCCGGGTCCTTGACCGGGGCACCGTGCACCAGCGGAGCCGCGCCCGCCGCCTGCACGCCGAGCATGCGCGGACGAACCGAGGTGATCCCGTCCGCGTAGTACTCCGAGTACCCCCGCCAGTACGCGGTGATGTTGCCCGCGTTGCCGACAGGGAGGGCGTGGATGTCGGGCGCCTTGCCCAGCGCATCGCAGATCTCGAACGCCGCGGTCTTCTGTCCCTCGATGCGCACCGGGTTGACCGAGTTCACCAGACCGATGGTCGGGAACTCGGCGGTGGTCTTGCGGGCCAGCTCGAGGCAGTCGTCGAAGTTGCCCTCGACCTGGATGATCTTCGCGCCGTGCATGACGGCCTGGGCCAGCTTGCCCATCGCGATCTTGCCCTGCGGCACCAGCACCGCACAGGTCATGCCCGCGACGGCCGCGTAGGCCGCGGCCGAAGCCGAGGTGTTGCCCGTCGAGGCGCACAGCACGGCCTTCTGGCCGCGTGCAAGCGCGTCGGTGACGGCCATGGTCATGCCGCGGTCCTTGAACGACCCGGTCGGGTTGAGACCCTCGACCTTGAGGTGGACCTCGCACCCGGTGATCTCGGACAGGTGGGCGGCGGGCAGCAGCGGGGTACCGCCCTCGCGCAGCGTGATCGTCTTCCAGTTCGGCCCGATGGCGAGTCGATCGCGGTACGCCTCGATCAGCCCAGGCCAGGGGGTGTGAACGGGAGTGTGCAGGCGGGGGCTATTCACTGGAACCTTCCAATCGGAGAACACTGGTGACCGCGGTCACGAACTCGAGCTTGCCGAGGGCCGCAACGGTTTCGGACAGGGCCGCGTCGGTCGCCAAATGGGTGACCACGATCAGCCCGGCTCCGTTGCCCATGCCCTCCTGACGGACCGTCGAGATGCTGACGTCGTGCTTGGCGAACTCAGCCGCGACCGCCGACAGCACGCCCGCACGGTCCGCGACCTGCATGTTGACGTAGTAGCGGGTGGGGATCTCGCCGATCGGCGCGATCTTGAGGTCCGCGTACTTCGACTCACGGGGGCCGCGGCCGCCGTGCACCCGGTTCCTGGCCGCCATCACGAGGTCGCCCATCACGGCCGAGGCGGTCGGCGAGCCACCGGCACCCTGCCCGTAGAACATGAGCCTGCCCGCGGCCTCGGCCTCGACCACGACCGCGTTGAACGCGCCGTTCACGGAGGCGAGGGGGTGATCGAGCGGGACAAGCGCCGGGTAGACCCGGGCGGAGATCCGCTCGGAGCCGTCCGCGCCGTTGATCCGCTCGCAGATCGAGAGCAGCTTGACCGTGCAGTTCAGCGACTTGGCCGCCTCGAGATCCGCCGAGCTGATCTTCGAGATGCCCTCGC
Organism: Rhodococcus sp. MTM3W5.2; assembly: GCF_001984015.1. Taxonomy (NCBI): domain Bacteria; kingdom Bacillati; phylum Actinomycetota; class Actinomycetes; order Mycobacteriales; family Nocardiaceae; genus Rhodococcus; species Rhodococcus sp. MTM3W5.2. Next base: position 3,916,688 of record NZ_CP019572.1, read on the forward strand.
GGTACACGTCGGCGGCGGTGACGCGGGTGTGGAACGCGATCGACGCGAGGATCGCGGCCTTCGCCGCGGCGTCGTAACCCTCCACGTCCGCGGTCGGATCGGCCTCGGCATAGCCGAGCCGGCCCGCCTCGGCGAGAGTGTCGGCGTAGTCGGCGCCGGTCTCGTCCATCGCGGAGAGGATGAAGTTGGTGGTGCCGTTGACGATTCCGGCGACCTTGTTGACCCGGTCGCCCGCGAGCGACTGCGTCAGCGGGCGGATCACCGGGATCGCGCCCGCGACCGCGGCCTCGAAGTACAGGTCGACACGCTTGTTCTCGGCTGCCTCGGCGAGCTCGCCGGTGTAGTCGGCCAGCAGCGCCTTGTTCGCGGTGACCACCGACTTGCCCGAGTTGAGGGCGGCGAGGATGAGCTTGCGGGGCACCTCGATGCCGCCGATCACCTCGACGACGATGTCCACGTCCGCGCGCGTGACCAGAGAGTCCGCGTCGGTCGTCAGCAACTCGGCCGGAACCCCGCGGTCACCCTCGATCCGGCGCACCGCGATACCGCGCAGCACCACCGGTGCGCCGACCCGTGCCTCGAGCTCGCGGGCGTGCTCGCGCAGAATTCGCACGACCTCACTGCCCACGTTGCCGAGGCCGAGGACCGCCACACCGATCGCGGCATTGCCACTCGGTTCAGTCATGTTGCTGTACCTCCAAGCTGAGCAGATCTTCCACTGTTTCCCTGCGCAAGATCAGTCGGGACTGACCGTCACGCACCGCGACCACGGCAGGCCGGGTGAGCAGGTTGTAGCGGCTGGACATCGAATAGCAGTATGCGCCAGTGGCGGCGACCGCGAGCAGATCTCCCGCGTTGACGTCCTCCGGCATCCAGGCGTCCCGGATGACGATGTCGCCACTCTCGCAATGCTTCCCCACCACGCGGGCGACCACCGGGTCGGCCACGCTGTCGCGCGAGACCAGGCGCGAGTCGTACTCGGCCTGATACAGCGACGTGCGGATGTTATCGCTCATCCCGCCGTCCACGCTGATGTATCGCCGGGTTGCGTTGGCACCCAAGCGAACATCCTTGACCGTTCCGACCTCGTACAGGGTCACGGTGCCCGGTCCCGCGATCGCCCGGCCCGGCTCGACCGCGAGGGTCGGCACCGGCAGTCCGGCGAGCGCCGACTCGGTGGCGACGATGTGCGCGAGCTTGGCCGCCAGGTCGTCCACCGGCGGCGGGTCATCGGTCGCGAGGTACGAGATCCCCATCCCGCCGCCGAGATCGACGATCGAGATCTGCGAGGACTTGTCCACCCCGAACTCGGCGACGATGGTGCGGAGCAGCCCGATCACGCGGTGCGCGGCGAGCTCGAATCCGTCGACCTCGAAGATCTGCGAGCCGATGTGGCTGTGCAGCCCGACCAACCGCAGGTTCTCGGTGGCGAACACGCGGCGGACGGCGTCCAGTGCCGATCCGTCCGAGAGCGAGAACCCGAACTTCTGGTCCTCGTGGGCGGTGGCGATGAACTCGTGGGTGTGCGCCTCGACGCCGACCGTGACGCGGATCAGCACGTCCTGCACCACACCGTGCGCGCCGGCGACGCGATCCAGCCGATCGATCTCCTGGGTCGAGTCGAGCACGATGTGCCCGACACCCGCGGCCACCCCGGCCTCGAGCTCGGCGACGGACTTGTTGTTGCCGTGCATGGCAATTCGCTCGGCCGGGAAGTTCGCGTGCAGCGCGATGGCCAGCTCGCCGCCGGAGCAGATGTCGAGCGACAGTCCCTCCTCGGCGACCCAGCGGGCGACCTCACCGCAGAGGAACGCCTTCGAGGCGTAGTGCACCTTGCCGGTGGGTCCGAAGGCACGGGCCATGTCGCGGCACCGGGACCGGAAGTCGTCCTCGTCGATGACGAACAGCGGCGTGCCGTACTGCTCCGCCAGCTCGGTGACGGGCACCCCGGCCAGCCGGACAACGCCGTCCTCGCCGCGGGCGGCGTTGCGGGGCCAGACGGCGGCGGGCAGTGCGGTCAGCTCGGCCGCGGACTCCGGCCGCGGCGGCAGTCCGGGCGCGTGCGGGATCTCCGCGTGCTTGGGTCCCGCCGGATGCGCGCTCACATTCGCTCCGGTGCGCTGACGCCGAGCACGGCGAGTCCGTTGGCGAGCACCTGGCGGGTCGCCGCGCACAGGGCCAGCCGGGCCGTGTGCAGATCGCCCGCGGGCTCGTCGCCCTGCGGCAGCACCCGGCAGTCGGTGTAGAAGCGGTGGTAGGTGCCTGCCAGCTCCTCCATGTACCGGGCGATCCGGTGCGGCTCCCGCAGCTCGGCCGCCGCGGCCACCACCCGGGGGTAGTCGCCGATGGTGCGGATGAGGTCGCCCTCCCGGTCGTGGGTGAGCAGTTCCAGCTTCGGGTTCTCGGTGGAGATGCCCAGCTCGGCCGCGTTGCGACCCAGCGAGGCGAGCCGAGCGTGCGCGTACTGCACGTAGTAGACGGGGTTCTCGCTGGTGGTGCTGGTCCACAGCTCGAGGTCGATGTCCAGGCTCGAATCCACGGAGGACCGGATCATCGCGTACCGGGCGGCGTCGACGCCGATTGCCTCGACCAGGTCGTCGAGGGTGATGACGGTGCCCGCCCGCTTGCTCATCTTCACCGCGACGCCGTCGCGGACCAGGTTCACCATCTGACCGATCAGCACCTCGACGGTGTCCGGGTTGTCGCCGAACGCGGCGGCCGCGGCCTTGAGCCGGCCGATGTAGCCGTGGTGGTCGGCGCCGAGCATGTAGATGCACAGGTCGAAGCCGCGCGAACGCTTGTCCTGGAAGTAGGCGATGTCGCCCGCGATGTACGCCGCGTTGCCATCGCTCTTGATGACCACGCGGTCCTTGTCGTCACCGAAGTCGGTGCTCTTGAGCCACCAGGCGCCGTCCTCCTCGTAGAGGTTCCCGGACGCCTTGAGGGTCGCCACCGCAGTCTCGACGGCGCCCGACTCGAAGAGCGAGTTCTCGTGGAAGTACACGTCGAAGTCGGTGCCGAACTCGTGCAGGGTCTTCTTGATGTGGTCGAACATCAGCGCAACGCCGATGGACCGGAACGTCTCCTGACGCTCGTCGGCGGGCAGCGCGAGCGCGTCCGGCCGCTGCCGGACGACCTCCGCGGCGATGTCGGAGATGTACGCCCCCGCGTAGCCGTCCTCGGGCGCCGGGTCGCCGTTGGCCGCGGCGATCAGCGACCGCGCGAACCGGTCGATCTGGGCGCCGTGGTCGTTGAAGTAGTACTCGCGGGTGACGGCAGCGCCCTGGGCGGCGAGGATGCGTCCGAGCGCGTCACCGACCGCGGCCCACCTGGTGCCGCCGAGGTGGATCGGTCCCGTCGGGTTCGCCGAGACGAATTCGAGGTTGATCCGCTTTCCTGCCAGCGCCTGGGACGAACCGAAGGCCTCGCCCGCGGCAATGGCGTTCGCGACGATGACGCCCTGGGCGGCCGCGGCCAGCCGGATGTTGAGGAATCCCGGACCGGCCACCTCGACGGTCTCGATGCCGTCGGTGGCGGTCAGCGCGTCGGCCAGCCAGGTCGCCAGATCGCGCGGGTTGGCGCCCGCCTTCTTGCCGACCTGCATGGCCACGTTGCTGGCGTAGTCCCCGTGCTCGGGGTTGCGGGGGCGTTCGACGGCGAGCGTCGCCGGGAGGACGCTCGCGTCGAGCCCACGCTCGGCGAGGACCTTCGCGGCGGTCCCTCGGAGCAGTTCGGCAAGGTCGGCAGGAGTCACAGGTATCTATCCTATGGTCTGGCCGTTCAGGGCCTGCGCTCAGGCACTGAACGTAGAGTGGGGCCCCGGCGGGACCCACCGCCTCCCTGAGACTGTCCCACCACCGAAAGAGCACTCACCGATGCCAAGCGGTTCGGAAAATCGCGGCGCCAAGAACTCGGGCGCCAAGTCAGCCAAGGCCATCAAAGCCGCCAACAAGAGTGCCGGCGGCGCCAAGCCCAAGGCCGGGCTCCCCAAGCAACGCAACATCCCCTGGCTGACCATCGGTGCGGTGGTTGCCGTGCTGGCCCTGATCGGGGTGCTCGCGGTGAACCTGTTCCCGAAGTACCAGGACAAGGCGGAGGCCGACAAGTTCGCGCCGAGCTCCGAGAACAAGGATCCCTCGATCGAGATCGACGGCGTCGTCCGGAACGAGTACCCCCGGCGCTGCACGTGAGCGCGACGCAGCGGGTGGCCTACGACAAGACCCCGCCGTACGGCGGCCCGCACGACGCGACGTGGGCCACCTGCACCGGCATCGTGTACCCGAACGCGATCCGCACGGAGAACGCCGTGCACTCGCTCGAACACGGCGCCGTGTGGATCGCCTACAACCCGGACAAGGTCTCCGACGACCAGCGTGACGCGCTGGCTGACCGGGTCGACGGCAAGTCCTACATGCTGATGTCGCCGTACCCGGGCCTCGACTCCCCATCTCCCTGCAGAGCTGGGGACACCAGCTCAAGCTGGACGACGCGAGCGACCCGCGGATCGGCCAGTTCATCGCCGCGCTGCGCCTGAACAACTTCGGGGTCTACCCCGAGGTCGGCGCAAGCTGCTCGACCATCCCGGGCGCGTTCGACCCGGACAACCCGCCCGCCTTCGACGGCTCGGCGCCCGGCCCCGACGCGGTGCCGATGAACGGCGAGGGCCTGGCACAGGATCAGGGCGAGCTGGGCACCGGCGGAGCGCCCGGCGGACTGCCAGGCGGCATGCAGCTGTCGGACCTCCAGGTCCCGCCCGCCGTCCCCGAGGCACCGGCACCGGCGCCGGCTGGCTGACATGTCTGATCAGACCGGAGCCGAACAGCACACAGTCGAGCAGCAGGCGCCCGAGCAGGCGCGAGAGGGTGGCAAGCGCAGTCAGCGCACCGCCCTCGCCGTGCTCGGCCTGATCGCCGCCGTCGCGATCGGGTTCGCCATCGGCTTCCTGGCGAGCCTGCCGCTGCGTGACGACGGCGCCGCCGACCCGGGCGCTGGCTCGGTGGACGTCGGGTTCGCGCAGGACATGACCGTGCACCACAACCAGGCGGTGGAGATGTCGGCGATCGCGATCGCCAATGCCACCGACCCGATGGTCCGCGACCTCGCGTACGACATCCTGACCACCCAGCAGAACCAGATCGGCCAGATGACCGGCTGGCTGTCGCTGTGGAATCAGCCGCTGCTCCCGACCGGTGACTACATGACCTGGATGAGTTCGGACGAGTCCGGGCACGGCGGGGACGGGCACGGCCACGCGGAATCCGGCCACGACATGGGTGCGATGACCTCCGCTGCCGAAGCGCCCGCGTCGACGGGCGCGATGCCCGGCATGGCCAGCTCCGAGGACATGGCCGCGCTGCGGCAGGCCCGCGGACCGGCCGCCGACGTCCTCTACCTGCAGCTGATGCTGCGTCATCACCAGGGTGGCCTGCCGATGATGGAGTACGGCGCAGAGCATGCCGAGGTTCCGACCGTCCAGATGCTGGCTCAGACCATGGTCGACACCCAGCAGAGCGAGGCGGACCGGATCACCGCGATGCTCCAGGAGAAGGGCGCGGCTCCGCTGCCGATGAACTGACCGTCCCGCCTGCCCACGGTCAACGCGTCGTGGGCCCGGCGGGGCGGTCGACCCCCACGTCCATTCGCGCACCTCGGGCATGTCCTCGAGGTGCGCGACGACGTAGTCGCGGTGCCGCTCGAGCTGACCCCGGCAGTACCGCGCGAGCTCGTCGCCGCGCTGGGGCACCCGGCGGGCGCGGCGCAGCGCCTCGAGCACCAGGTCGTATCGGCTCATCCGGTTGAGCACCACCATGTCGAACGGCGTGGTGGTCGTGCCCTGCTCGTTGAACCCCCGGACGTGGAAGCGGTCCGCGTTCGGTCGGCCGTGCAGCAGCTGGTGCACCGCGCGTGAGTACCCGTGGAAGGCGAACACCACGTCGGTGTCCTCGGTGAACAGCTCGGCGAAGCTCGCGTCGGTGAACCCGTGCGGATGCACGTCCTGGGCATCAGCGCCATCAGGTCGACGACGTTGACCACCCGCACCCGCAGGTAGGGCACCCAGACGCGCAGCAGTTCGGCCGCGGCCAGGATCTCCTGGGTCGGCACGTCCCCGGCGGCCGCCAGCACGACGTCCGGCTCGTCCGGCCTGCCTGCCCCGTCATCCTCGGTCCCCGCCCACCGCCACACCGAAGCGCCTGCGGCACAGTGCCGGTGGGCCTCCTCGAGGCTCAGGTACTGCAGGTGCGGCTGCTTGTCCACGACGATCAGGTTGACGTGGTCGGTGCTGCGCAGGCAGTGGTCGGAGATCGAGAGCAGCGTGTTCGAGTCCGGCGGCAACCAGATCCGGACCACCTCGGGTGACAGCGGGATGGCCGCGTCGATCATGCCCGGGCCCTGGTGGCTGAAACCGTTGTGGTCGTTGCGCCAGCAGGTGCTGGTGAGGAGCACGTTCAACGAGGAGACCGGTTCCCGCCATGGCAGCGTCCGCGCGTGTTGGAGCCACTTGGCGTGCTGGATCAGCATCGAAACGCTGACCATCGCGAACGCCTCGTAGCTCGCGAACATCCCGTGCCCGCCCGCCAGCAGGTATCCCTCCAGCCATCCCTGGCACAGGTGCTCGCTGAGGACCTCCATCACCCGGCCGTCGGGGCCGAGACCGTCGTCGTGCTCGGTGACCGGCAGTTGCCAGCAGCGGTCCGTCGTCTCGAACACCGCGCCGAGCCGGTTGCTGGCGGTCTCGTCCGGGCAGAAGAGCCGAAAGTCGCCACCACCGTCGGACCGGGTGCCCGCCGCGTAGATGTCACGCAGCATCTCGCCGAGCACCCGGGTGGTCTCGTGGAGGGTCGTCCCGGGCTCGGGCACGTCGAGGGCGTAGCGCTCGAGTGGCGGGACCGGCAGCGCCCGGCGCAGCCGCCCACCGTTCGCGTACGGGGTGGACCCCATCCGCTTGTCTCCCGCAGGCGCGAGGGCCGCGAGTTCGGCTGCCAGCGTGCCGTTCTCGTCGAAGAGCCGGTCCGGTCGGTAGGACCGCATCCATCGCTCGAGCTGTGCGAGATGGGCCGGGTTGGTGCGCACCGCCGACAGCGGCACCTGGTGCGCCCGGTGCGTGCCCTCGACAAGCACGCCGTCGACGGTGTGCGGACCGGTCCAGCCCTTCGGGGTGCGCAGCACGATGGCGGGCCACCGGGGCGCGTCGGGCGAGGCGGTACCGGCGCGGGCCGCCCGCTGGATCGCGGTGATCGACTCGTGTGCGGCATCGACCGCGGCCGACAGCGCGCGGAACACGAGCCTCGGGTCGTCGCCCTCGACGAAGACGGGCGCCCACCCCTGCCCGGAGAGGTAGGCGGCGACATCGGTGTCGGCACTGCGCCCGAGGACCGTCGGTCCGGCGATCTTCGCGCCGTTCAGGTGCAGGATCGGCAACACCGCACCGTCCCGGCGCGCATTGAGGAAGGCCGGCAGCTTCCAGGAGGCGGACAGCGGGCCCGTCTCCGCCTCCCCGTCGCCGATCACGCACGCGACCAGCAGGTCGGGCCGGTCGAACGCGGCTCCGGCGGCGTGCGCGAGCGCGTAACCGAGTTCGCCGCCCTCGTGGATGCTGCCGGGGGTCTGCACGCTCACGTGGCTCGGCACCCCACCCGGCGCCGAGAACTGACGACACAGCCGCTCGATCCCGGCCGCATCCGCGCTGACCTGTGGATAGATCTGCGAGTAGGTGCCCTCGAGGTAGGTCGCGGCCACCAGCGCCGGGCCACCGTGCCCCGGACCGGTGACGTACAGCCAGTCCGCGTCGGTGCGGCGGATGTGCCGATTGAGCACGGCATAGATCGCGGACAGTCCGGGACTGGTCCCCAGTGTCCGAGCAGCCGCGGCTTGATGTGTTCGGCACGCAACGGCTCTCGCAGCAATGCGTTGTCCCGCAGGTAGATCTGGGCGACCGTCAGATAGTTGGCGGCGGCCCACCAGCGCAGGTCCAGGTCGAGTTCGGCATCGGAATAATCCTGATCGGCCATCGACGAGCCCTTCGGTATTCGTGGCGGACACCGGGTGCGTACCAGGCACTTTACCCAACCGGGGGTCCAAATATGGATCCGGCCGATCGTGGGTTACGCTAACCCCGCCCAATGGCACGCCGGAAGTTTCGGCGGGCCCCCGTAGCTCAGGGGATAGAGCGTTCGCCTCCGGAGCGAAAGGCCGCAGGTTCGAATCCTGCCGGGGGCACCACCATCACCAAGAACCATCGATGGATCGGTGCATTTCTTGCCGCGATCAGCGGACTCTCTTCACACTGTGTGGCGCGAACGCGCGGAAACCGCCATTGCGCGCACAGAATGTGAGCGCAATGCGGTCCCGACAGCTAGTTGCCGAGCGCCGTCAGCGGCGTCATGTCGAAATAGTCCCGCCAGGCCACGATCTTGCCGTCCGGCGCGATCTCGAAGACGCCGACCACCGGCAGGTCGATCTGCTTGCCGTTGATCGCGAACACGTCGGTGCGCTCGTTCATCACGATCGAGCCGTTGGCCACCTGGTGGTGCACGTTGAACGCGATGCCGCCGAACGATCCGATGAAGCCCGTGATGAAGTCCTTGATCGCGGACTTCCCGACCACCGGTTCCATCGGGATGTTGTGGTAGACGGCATCTTCCGCGAAATACTCCACGATCGCATCGGGATCGGCCTGCGCCCAAAGCGCGCAGAACTCGGTGACGACGGACTCCGGATTCATGGGTTCCCCTTCGGTTGGTGGTGTTCGTGTGCCGAAACCTTCTCACGCGGCTCCCCCGCCTGTGAGTGATCCGCAACCCCACCGGGTACAGATCACTCACAGGCGGCGGAGCCGCAATTCCCATACCGCCGGACCTCCGCCTCCCGCGACGCGGTCAGCCGCCGAACTGCACCACGGGAGTGACACGGCCCAGGATCATGTCGGTGCGCGGCTGCAGCGCCGGATCGAGGGCCTCGGGCTGGGGCACCACCCAGTACCGTCCCTCGGCGATCTGGGCGAACACCCGCTCCGCGTGCTCGTCCGGGGTGAGTCCGTGCTCGTCCGCGTCGTTCTGGAGCCACTGCTGGAAACCCTGCACCTCGGGCGGGGTGTCCGCACCGGGGCGCGCGGCCCGGAAGATGTCGCTCTTGACGTGCCCCGGCGTCACCACGGACACCCTGATCTGCGCCTTCTTCATCTGCATCTCGTAGTGCAGGCTCTCGGTCAGCGCCAGGACGCCGAACTTGGTGACGCTGTACGGGGCCATGAGCGGGCTGGGCAGCAGACCCCCGACCGAGGACACGTTCACCACCCACGCCGGGGTCCCGGCAGCGAGCATCCTCGGCACGAAGGCGCGCAGGCCGTTGACGTACCCGCCGATGTTGACGCGGAGCATGGCGTCCCAGCGCTCCGCCGGGATCTCCCAGGAGTACCCGAATGCCATGATCCCGGCGTTGTTGACCAGCATGTCCACCCCACCGAATCGCTTGCAGGCCCGCTCGGCCAGCGCCTCGACGGCGGCCGGGTCGGCGACGTCGGTCACCACGGCCTCCGCCTCGGCACCCCGCCCGACGAGCTCCGCCCGCAGCGACTCGGTCCGCTCCGCGTCGACATCGGCCAAGACCACCCGCATGCCGAGGTCCGCGGCGTGCCGCGCGAGGCCCGCTCCGATCCCGCTCGAGGCGCCGGTGATGACCGCGACCTTGCCTTTGAATACCTGCTGCGCCGATTCCATGGCAATCTCCGTCCTGAGTTCGATTGCCCCCGAGGCTAGGCCGCACCGGAGCGCCCGAGGCACCCTCGACCCGATGGGTGGAACAGTCGCCGCGCGCGGCTACCCGACCGAACGGATGACCCGCATCACCAGCCGACCGGCCCGGATGCCGCGAAGAACGACCCCGTCGGGCCGTCGACGCCTATGCCCGCCATCCGCACGATGATCGCGGCGCCCTCGGCCACGGTCTGGGTGCCGCTGTTTCCGTTGAGGTCTGTCGCGGTGTAGCCGGGGTCGACCACGTTGACGCGGAAGCGCGGCAGCGCTTTCGCGTACTGGCTGGTGATCATGTTCACCGCGGTCTTGGACGAGGGATACCCGATGCCGACGAGACCGGCCTCGATCCGGTCAGGGTCGGTCGTCACCGCGAGTGAGCCCATGCCGCTGCCCACGTTGACCACGACGGGCGCCGCCGACCGATCGAGCAGCGGGATGAACGCGTGCATCATGCGGACGATGCCGAAGACGTTGGTCTCGTACACCTCCCGCACCTGGTCCGCACGGGTGTCGCGCGGATGGTCGAACGTCCCTCCGATGCCTGCGTTGTTCACCAGCACGTCGAGCACGCCGTCGCGCTGCTCGATGTGGGCGGCCGCCGCGGCGACGGACGCGTCGTCGGTGACGTCGAGCGGGACGTGCCGCGCACCGAGCGCGGCTGCCGCGGCCTCCCCGCGACCGGCGTCGCGGGCACCGAGGTAGACGGAGTGGCCGGCCTCGATGAGGGCGCGGGCGGTTTCGAATCCGAGGCCCTTGTTGGCTCCGGTGATGAGTGTGATGGTCATGTCCCCACTGTCGGCCGCCGCGAGCCCGCTGCCCAGGCGTCCCGTCATCCTGGGAACGCCAGTACCACCCTCGCGGATGCGAGACGGGCGATACTCGAGACATGAGTGCTGACGAACGGGAGCTCGGCCGAATGCTGCGCGCCTGGCGCGACCGGGTGGATCCCGGCGAGGCCGGCATCTCCGTCGGCCCCAAGCGGCGGTCCCCGGCCTTCGACGGGAAGAGGTCGCGCACGCGGCAGGCGTCTCGGTGGACTACCTCACGCGGCTCGAACAGGGGCGCTCGCAACATCCTTCGCCGCAGGTGCTCTCGGCGCTGGCCCGCACCCTCCGGCTGACGGCCGCCGAACGCGACCACCTGTACCTGCTTGCCGGCCTCCTCGCACCGTCGGCAGGCACCATCGACGCGCATGTGACGCCGGGGGTACAGCGCCTCGTCGAGCGGATGCGCGACCTGCCGGTCGCCGTCTTCGACGCGCGCTGGACGCTCATCACGACGAATCCGCTGTGGGACGCGCTGATGGGCGCACCGCCGACAGGTGATGCCCGTGCACGAAACCTGCCGTGGCTGATCTTCCTCGGCGGACCGGCCCGGGTGCGCCACACTCCCGAGGAGCGGTTGGCGCTCGAGTCCGCGGTCGTCGCCGACCTCCGTCAGGCGAGCGCCCGCTACCCGCGCGACCGCGAGCTCGCCGACCTCGTGCGCGGGCTTCGAGCGGAATCGCCCCGGTTCGCCGAGCTCTGGGAGCACGCCGAGGTGACCACGCACACCGCCGACCGCAAGACGATCGAGCACCCCGAGGTCGGAACCATCACGCTCGACTGCGACGTGCTGACCGTGCAGGGTGCCGACCTGCGGATCGTCGCCTACTCCGCGGAGGCAGGCAGCCCCGATGCTGCGGCGCTCGACCTGCTACGGGTCATCGGCGAGGCACCGCTCAGTCCAGATCGCGCAGTTTCCGCACCACATCGGCCATAGCGCGGTCGCGCGTCGGATCCGCGGGCAGCGGCAGGGTGACCGCGTCGGCCAGCCCGCCGATCCGGTCGTGGATCAGCTCGGGCAGCTCCCCGTAGCGCGCCGACGGCAACATCACGTCGAGCACCTCGTCGGTGACCAGATCCGGCAGCCGGTCCCAATCGTTCGCCCGGACCATCCGGGCCAGCGGTTCGCGTAGATCGCCGAGGCCGCAGCGTTCGAGCTCGCGGCGGTACTCCGGGGTCGAGTACAGGAAGGCGAACTGGCGCCGGTGCCGCTCGCGCTCGGCGTCGAGGTCGGCCTCCGTCTCACCGGTGATCACCTGGAATCCCGCGACGAGCTCGCAATCGGCCGGGTCCCGGCCCGCGGCCGCCGCGCCCGCCGCCAGCGCCGGGCGGACGTCCTGCTCCAGGAACGACGGGCTCGAACCGGTGGGGTGCGTGATCAGCCCGTCTGCCACCTCCCCCGCGACCGTGCACATCCGGCGGCCGACCCCACCGAGGTAGATCGGCGGGGTCGACGCCTGGGCGTCGGTCGAGTCGTGCGGGTTGAAGTACGGCTGCATCCGGGTGAAGCCGTAGTGCTCGCCCTCGAAGGGCGTCAGCTGTCCGGTCCGGAACGTCTCGAACGCCGCCCGGACCACGTGGACGTACTCGGCCATCCGCGCCGCAGGCTCGGCCCAGGGCATCGCGTACCGCTGCTCGATGTTCTGCCTGATCTGGCTGCCGAGGCCGAGGTGGAATCGGCCGCCTGACATCCGCGCCAGGTCCCATGCCGTGTACGCGGTGAGCAGCGGGCTGCGGACGAACGCCAGCGCGACCGACGTCCGCACCACGATCCGGGAGGTGCTCTGCAACGCGATCAGCGCGAGCAGGAACGGATCGTGCACCGTCTCCGAGACGTGCATGCCGTCGTAGCCCGCCGCCTCGACCCGCCGGGCGTAGGCGGCGACATCGCCGAGCCCCATCCGCGGATCCGCTCCTGTGAAGACCTTCACGCCGCCGTCACCCGGCCGCTGGGTGCGGCTCGATGATCGCCAGGATCGACTCGATCTCCCCGCCCGGTACCGAGAAGTGCTCGGTGATCGCGACGGTGATGACGTGCTCGCCCGCGCCCATGTCGAGCAGGAAGCGGGCCACCACGTTCGGCCCCCATTCCCGGAACTCCAGGTCCCGGATGCCGGTGATCGGCTTGTACTGGTCGCCGTGCTCCAGCTCGGCGATGATCTCCGGCCCGGAATCGCCCGTCCGCTGGCCGTTCTCGACCCGGAAGCAGTCCGCCGCCAGCCGCACCTTGCTCGCGTCGTGGCTGACCAGGCTGCTCAGATACTCGCGCGCCATCGCCACCCGCGGACTGTCGGCGGGCGCACCGGTCAGCGCGGCGATCCCGTCGAGCAGCGGCCGGGCCAGCTCGGGCCTGCAGATGACCAGGTCCGGCAGGTAGGGGTGCGCCTCGTTGTAGACCAGCGGTGTCCCGTCGATCCGCGAGCAGTGCAGGCCGGCGGCCTGCGCCACCCCGACGGGCGCCGCCGAATCCCACTCCCACTGACCACCGGCGTGCACGTAGGCGTCGGCCTCGCCGCGCAGCACCGCCATCGCCTTGGCACCTGCCGAGCCCATCGGCGCGACGTCGGCGCCGATCCGCTCGGCGAGCGCCCCGATGAACTCGGGAGGGCGGCTGTCGCTCACCAGGATTCGGGGCGGGCCCGCCCCGCCGGACCCGCCAAGAGGGCCGACCCACTCACGTAGACCTCACCAAGCGCGGGCTGGGCGACGGCGGCGGCCGTGATCCCCGTGCCCCGTTCCCACAGCGCGACGTGCACCGCCCAGTCCGGACGTCCCGGCAGCCCGTACTCCCGCGAGCCGTCCAGCGGATCGATGATCCACACCCGCGGATTGTCCAGGCGGGCACGGTCATCCGCGGACTCCTCGGACAGCACGGCGTCGCCCGGCCGCCGCTCCCCGAGCAACCCAAGCAGCAGCGTGTTCGCCTCCTTGTCGCCCCTGCGCCCGAGCTCACGCGCCTGCGTCTTCTCGAGCGGGGACTCGCCCAGCTCGCGGTTCCTCAGCTCCAGGAGGAGTTCGCCCGCACGGGTGGCCAGTTCGCCGGCGAGCGCGGCATCGGTCGTCATAGGTTGAGATACTCCATGATCGTGGCGGCCTGGGCGACGGGATCGCCGTCCTCGGGTCGCAGCACCAGTTCGGCGTTCGTCGGCGCCTCGTACGGGTCGTCGACTCCGGTGAAGCCGGTGATCTCGCCCGCCCTCGCCTTGGCGTACATGCCCTTGGGGTCGCGGGCCTCGCACTGCTCGATCGGGGTGTCGATGAACACCTCGATGAACGGCAGGCCTGCCGCGATGTGCTGGGCCCGCACCCGATCCCGGTCCTCGCGATACGGACTGATCAGCGAGGCGACAGCGACCATCCCCGCATCCGCGAGCAACTGTGCGACCTCGCCCACCCGCCGGACGTTCTCGGCCCGGTCCGCGGCACCGAAGCCGAGGTCGGAATTGAGCCCGTGCCGCAGGTTGTCCCCGTCCAGTCGGTAGGCGGGCACGCCGGAGGCCACCAGCCGTCGCTCGAGTTCGACGGCGACCGTGGACTTCCCGGACGCGGACAGCCCGGTCAGCCACACCGTCGCGCCCTTGGTGGCGCGCTCGGCACGGGAGACCGACGCGGCGTGCCAGACGACCTTCGACTCCTTGAGCGTGGGCCCGAGGATCATGCCTGCCGCGACGGTGTTGCCGGTCGACTCGTCGACCAGGATGAAGCTGCCCGTCACCCGGCTGCGACGGTACGGGTCGAACAGCAGCGGCTGCTGCGTCTTGAGCTGGATCCGGCCGATCTCGTTGAGCGACAACGACTGCGCGACTTCGTCCCGGTGCAAGGTATTCACGTCTAGCCGGTAGTCGAGCCGGACCACCTGCGCCTTGGTGGACTTGGTGGTGTGCAGCAGGGTGTACCGGGTGTTCTCGGAGAGCGAGGACTGTTCGGTGAGCCAACAGACCATCGCGTCGATCTCCTGGCCGACCTGCGGGCGGTTGTTCGGCCGGCAGAGCACGTCGCCGCGGCTGACATCCAGGTTGTCGGCCAGCGAGATCGTCACCGCGGACGGCGCGAACGCCTCCTCGATCACGGTGCCGCCTGGACCGAAGATGGCCTCGACCGTGGAGGTGAAGCCCGAGGGCAGCACGACGACCTCGTCGCCCGGCTTGAACACGCCGCTGGCGACGGTGCCCGCGTAGCCGCGGAAATCGTGCAGCTCGGCGTCGGTCTGACGCTGCGGCCGGATCACGTACTGCACCGGGAACCGCGCGTCGATGAGGTTGCGGTCCGAGGCGATGTGCACGTCCTCGAGGTGGTGCAGCAGCGACGAGCCCTCGTACCAGGGCATGTTCTCGGTGCGGGTGACGATGTTGTCGCCCTTGAGCGCGGAGACGGGAATGAACGTCAGGTCGTGCACGTCGAGCTTGATCGCGAACTGCCGGAACTCCTCCTTGATCTCCTCGAAGCGCTCCTGCGACCAGTCGACAAGGTCCATCTTGTTCACGCAGAGCACCAGGTGCGGGATCCCGAGCAGGGTGGACAGGAAGGCATGCCTGCGGGTCTGCTCCAACACGCCCTTGCGCGCGTCGACCAGGATCAGCGCGAGGTCCGCGGTGGAGGCCCCGGTGACCATGTTGCGGGTGTACTGCTCGTGACCGGGGGTGTCGGCGATGATGAACTTGCGGTGCGGGGTGGCGAAATACCGGTGTGCGACATCGATGGTGATGCCCTGTTCCCGCTCGGCGCGCAGCCCGTCGGTGAGCAACGCGAGGTTGGCGTACTCGTCGCCGCGCTCGCGGCTGCTGCGCTCGACCGCCTCGAGCTGATCCTCGAAGATCGACTTGGAGTCGTAGAGCAGCCGACCGATCAGCGTCGACTTCCCGTCGTCGACGCTGCCCGCGGTGGCGACGCGGAGCAGCTGCAGGGCGTGGTGGGACTGCGACATCAGAAGTACCCCTCCTTCTTGCGGTCTTCCATCCCGGCCTCGGAGATCCGGTCGTCGGCGCGGGTGGCCCCGCGCTCGGTGATGCGGCTGGCCGCCACCTCGGTGACGACGGCGGCCGCGGTGGCCGCCGAGGACTCCACGCAGCCGGTGCAGGTGGCATCGCCGACGGTCCGGAACCGGACGAGCTCCTCGTACGGCTCCTCCCCCGGGAGCAGCGTCAGGAACCTGGTGTGCGCCAGCAGCATTCCGTCGCGCGGCACCACCTGGCGGCGGTGCGCGTAGTAGATGGCGGGCAGCTCGATCTGTTCCTCGAGGATGTACTGCCAGATGTCGAGTTCGGTCCAGTTCGACAGCGGGAACACCCGGATGTGCTCGCCCTTGCGGTGTTTGCCGTTGTAGAGGTTCCACAGCTCGGGTCGTTGCGCACGCGGGTCCCATTGCCCGAACTCGTCGCGGAAGCTGAACACCCGCTCCTTGGCGCGCGCCTTCTCCTCGTCGCGGCGTGCCCCGCCGAAGACCGCGTCGAACTCGTTGTCGCGGATGCCGCGCAGCAATGCGTGCGTCTGCAGCCGGTTGCGACTGGCCCGCGGCCCCTGCTCCTCGGTGACGCGGCCCGCGTCGATGTCGTCCTGCACGCTCGAGACCACGAGGCGGAGGCCGAACTCCTCGACCACGCGGTCCCGGAATTCGATCACCTCGTCGAAGTTGTGGCCGGTGTCGACGTGCATCACCGCGAAGGGCAGCGGCGCAGGCCAGAAGGCCTTGGCGGCGACGTGCAGCATCACCACCGAGTCCTTGCCTCCGGAGAACAACAGAACGGGTCGCTCGAAGGTGGCGGCCACCTCACGGAAGATGTGCACCGCTTCCGCCTCGAGCGCGCCCAGGTGGGACAGCTCGTAGGCGGGTGGTGCGTGTCGGGTTGTCATGTGCGGCTCCTCGACTGGATCGGGGTCCGAGCCATCGGTACATTTTTGTACCGGGGCGGTTCGAAATTGAAAGTCTGAGCCGACAATAGAACGTGTTCTAGGTCGGGTCAATCCCCCCGCCGATCGACGCCGGACCCGGATCCGCGCGCCGGTCCGGCCACCGCCCACCCACCTCCGCCGTCACCGCGTCGGCCGCCGCCGCGAGGGCCTTTCCGCGACGTTCGACCTCGGCGCCGCTGATAGACGAGCCCACATCCAGGGTCAGGACCAGCGACTGGTGCCCGTCGGCGTCGTAGGCGGGAGCGGCGATCAGGCTCACCGGATGCTCCGCGTCGGCGGCGAGCTCGCGCCCGAGGTACACCCGCTCACCCAGGCTCGAGACCATCTCGCCGAGCAGCTCGCGGATCTCGGACGGCAGGTCTTGCCCGGCGACGCCCTGCATGAGCGAGAAGAGCCTGCGCCCCATCGGGGTCAGCCGCTCGACGAGGTAGCCCGCATCGCGGCAGTCCTCGACGACCTCGCGCAACAGGTCGCTGTCGAGCACCACCGGCAGCGTCGGTTCGCGACGTAACCACGCCTCCAGGTCGTCGTCGGCGCTCCACAGCACGTACATGAGCCCCACCGGGGGCGCGAACGGGTACGCCTGTCCCACCTTGACCGCGGTCCGTCCGCCCTTCATCCCGGCCGGCGTGGCCACCTCGAGGATCATGATCCGGTCGCCCACCACCGCGGACGCCGTACAGACGGACCCGAACTCGGCGGCGAGCCGGTCGAGGTGCGTGCGCGCGATCGGACCGACCGCGAAGCCACGCTGCGCCGCCCGCCCGGCGGCGATCAGCGCGGGCCCCAGCCCGTAGGTCTTCGACGCCGGATCGCGGGTGAGGTAGCCGCCGGAGACCAGCGCGGAGAGGATCCCGAGGCAGGTCGGCTTGCTGATGGAGAGCGCGCGGGCCAGCTCGGACAGGCCGAAGCGCTGTTCCTGGCGGGCGACCAGGTAGTCGAGGACCTGCACCACCCGCTCGGTCGGGGGCGAGCGACGCCCGGCGACGGTGTCCTGCTCTTCAGCCATTGACCACTCCTTAGAACACGTTCTATTGTCGGACCATCACCGGTCTACCACCTAGGTACATATTTGTACCACTTGAACGCGAGGAGCGGGAGTGCTGACAGAACCCCTGGCCGAGGCCATCGCCGAGGCCGAGAAGCTGGTCGAGGCCGCCCCACACATCCGGTCCGAACAGGACCTGCTCGAGGGCTACCAGTACCTCGCGGGCGGGATCCTGGCCACCGTGCACGCCGCGTGGGCCACCGAGAAGACGCACCCCACCTTCATCCAGGGCACCGGCCCCTACATGAAGATGGGCCTCGACAACCCGGACACCCTGTACTTCGGCGCCCGGATCAACGGCGACGCGGAGTACGTCGTCACCGGGAGGCGCGGCACCACGGCCGATCTGAGCTTCCAGGTGCTCAGCGGCAACTACACCAACGCAAACGTGCCGGGCAGCGTAACGGCCTTCGACGACCGCGAACTCCACATCGAGGACGACGGATCATTCGAGGTGACCTTCGGACCCGGCCCGGCCGACGGCCGCACCAACCACTTCACCCTCGCACCGGACTCCTCGCAGCTGGTCGTCCGCGAGGTCTACAGCGACTGGAGCCAGCAGCGCGGCACCATCCGGATCGATCGGGTGGACCGGATCGGCGTGCCCGGCGACGCCCTCACCAAGGAGGAGACCGCGAAGCGCTTCGCCAGGGCGGGCAAGGCCCTGGTCAGCCGGGTCAAGACCTGGCTGCAGTTCCCCGAGTGGTTCTACCTCAAGCTCCCGGTGAACACGATGACCGAACCGCGGCTGACCCCCGGCGGCCTGGCCACCCAGTACTCGTCCGTCGGCCACTACGAGCTCGCCGACAACCAGGCGATGATCATCACCGTCCCGAAATCCGATGCGCCGTACCAGGGTTTCCAGCTCGGCAGCCTCTGGTACATCTCGCTCGACTACACCGGCCACCAGACCTCGCTGAACAACGCGCAGGCCCAGGTCGATCCCGACGGGATGATCCGGATGGTGGTCAGCGAGCGCAATCCCGGCGTCACCAACTGGATCGAGACGGTCGGGCATCCCCGCGGATACCTCCAGTTCCGCTGGCAGCGCACCTCCCGCGAGTTCACCCCCGCCGACGGACCGACGGTCGAGGTGGTCAACCTGGACGAGGTCGCGTCGACGCTGCCGTTCCACGAACAGAACAAGATCACCTCGGAGGACTGGACCGCCCGCATCGCCGCGCGCCAGGCCGCCGTCGCCAACCGGATGCTGGGGTAATACGACCATGACAAATCTCTTGCAGGACAAAGTCGTTGTGATCTCGGGTGTCGGACCCGCGCTCGGCCGCACCCTCGCGCTGCGGTGCGCCGCCGCCGGGGCCGACCTGGTGCTGGCCGCCCGCACCCAGTCCCGGCTCGACGAGGTGGCCAAGGAGGTCACCGACCTCGGCAGGCGCGCGGTCACGGTGTCCACCGACATCACCGACCAGGCCTCCGCCGAGAGCCTGGTCGCCGCCAGCGTCGACGCCTACGGCAAGGTGGACGTCCTGGTGAACAACGCGTTCTCGGTTCCGTCGATGAAGCCGCTCGCACGCACCGACTACCAGCACATCCGCGACAGCATCGAGCTGACCGTGCTCGGCGCGCTGCGGCTGACCCAGCTGTTCACCCCCGCCCTCGAGGAGAGCAAGGGCGCGGTGGTGAACATCAACTCGATGGTGCTGCGCCACTCGCAGGAACGCTACGGCAGCTACAAGATGGCCAAGTCCGCCCTGCTGGCGATGTCGCAATCGCTCGCCACCGAGCTGGGCCCCAAGGGGATTCGGATCAACTCGGTCGCGCCCGGCTACATCTGGGGCGACACCCTCAAGCAGTACTTCGAGCACCAGGCGAAGAAATTCGGGATCACCGTCGAGCAGATCTACGAGCACACCGCGGCGGCCACCGACCTCAAGCGGCTGCCGGAGACGGAGGAGATCGCGGACGCGGTGATCTTCCTGGCCTCCTCGATGGCCAGCGCCATCACCGGCCAGTGCCTCGATGTCAACTGCGGCGAGTTCCACCACTAGGAGTGGAGCCCGCGGAACGACCAGACAACACAGAGAAGGCACCACATGACTGAACGCACCACTGTCGGGACCGTCGAGGATCTGCACGCCTCGGCCACCCGGATGACCGGCCTGACCGACTTCGGCACCGACGACTACACCGAGGCGCTCGGAGTCCTGCTCGACTCCTACGCGAGCGACGAGGACCTGACGCCGTTCGGCAGCAAGATCTCTCGCGTCTTCCTGCGTGGCGCTCTGGTCGCGCGACTGCTCAGCGAGGCCGCGTGGAAGCAGCACCCCGAGCACGCCGACGTGCCGATCGAGCGGCCGATCTTCGTGACCGGACTGCCCAGGACCGGCACCACCGCGCTGCACCGGCTGCTGACCGTCGATCCCGCACACCAGGGCCTGGAGATGTGGCTGACCGAGATGCCGCAGCCGCGTCCGCCGCGCGAGACTTGGGAGTCGAACCCGGTCTTTCAGGGCATCGAGGCCCAGTTCAGCAAGCACCACATCGAGCACCCCGAGTTCATGGGTGTGCACTACATGTCGGCGGGCGAGGTCGAGGAGTGCTGGCAGCTGCTGCGCCAGACCTTCAAGTCGGTGTCCTACGAGTGCCTGGCCAACCTGCCGACCTACTCGAAGTGGCTCGAGGGGCAGGACTGGACCAATGCCTATGCGCGCCACAAGAAGAACCTGCAGCTGATCGGCCTGCCGGATCGGGACCGCCGGTGGGTGCTGAAGAACCCGAGCCATCTGTTCGCACTCGACGAGCTGCTCGCGGTGTACCCCGACGCGCTGATCGTGCAGACCCACCGCGCGCCGAGCACGATCATCCCGTCCGTGTGCAGCCTGGCCGAGCAGGCGACCGCCGGCTGGTCCAACAAGTTCAAGGGCGAGGTGATCGGCCGTAGCCAGCTCGAACTGTGGGCGCGCGGACTCGAGCAGTTCAACGCCGCACGGGCCCAGCACGATCCGGCTCAGTTCATCGACGTCGACTACCAAGATTTCGTCGCCGACCCGCTCGGCACCGTCGAGGGGATCTACACCCGCTTCGACCTCCCGCTGACCACCCAGGCCCAGCAGGCCATGGAGGCGATGCACGAGGAGAGCCGGTCCGGCGACCGGCGGCCCGCCCACAAGTACACCCTCGAGGAGTTCGGGCTCACCGCCACCGAGGTGGAGGAACGCTTCGGGGCCTGACCGGATACTGCGGTCGCGGCGTCCACAGTGACGCCGCGACCGCCGACCCGGCGGTCGCCGACGATCAGGCCGGCCGGGACCCGGCTCGGCCGTCGGTGGCTGCTGCCGGCTCGAGGACCTTCTGCAACGCAGCCGTGACCGTGCGGAGTTCCTCGTCGTCCAGCCCGTCCGCGAAGCGCTCCGCGATGCCACGCAGGTAGATCGGCGCGGCCTCGCGGTATCGGCGCCTGCCTGCGTCGGTGATCGTCACGAACGCCGACCGGCGATCGTCCGGATTCGCGTCTCGCCGTACGAGCCCATGGGTCTCCATCTCGGCGACCAGGCGGCTGACGCGGGTACGGCTGAGCACCACCCGCTCCCCGAGGTCGCTCATGCGCAGCGCGGTGTCGCTCGGCCCCGCCAGTTCGAGCAACACGTCGTACCAGGCCAGCGGCAACCCGGTCGTGCGTTTCAGGTCGTCGTCGAGCTCGGGCACGAGCCGCGCGTGGACCTGCAGGAGCGCGCCCCACGCGCTCGTCTCCAGGTGACGCCTCCTGGAATTCCGTGTTGCTGCCACCGGGGCAGTCTAGCCAAATCCACCCCACCAGTTGCGTGCGTACGCACATTGATATTAAATGTGCGTACGCACGCACATGAGTGCGGGTGACCCGATGGAAGGTGACACGATGACCGAGCTGATCTCGCGCGACGAACTGGCCGCCGCGCTCCGCGACGACTCCGTGGTGCTCCTCGACACACTCCCCGCCGACTACTACGACAAGGCGCACATTCGCGGCGCACTGAACCTCGTCGAGGCCGACGTGGAATCCACAGCAGCGCAGGTCCTTCCGGACCGAAATGCGGCGATCGTGACCTACTGCGCGAGCATCTCGTGCCGCAACAGCGAGATCGTGGCCAATCGGCTCCGCGAACTCGGCTACACGAACGTGCGCAAGTACCGTGAGGGCATCGCGGACTGGGAGTCCGCCGGCCTCCCGATCGATGGCTCGAGCATCCAGGAGCGCGTCACCGGGTGACCCGGCTCCAGGCGACCCCGCCCGTCACGCGACCTCCGGCACCCCGCCGGCGTGCAGGGCGGGGATCACCTGCAGCAGTGCCTCCGCGATCTCCTCGCCCACCCGCTCGAACGCTTCGCGGCGCAAACCCACCGGATCGCTGATCGACTCGCCGCCGGGACGGACGTTGTCGCGGCCCGCGGCGATCTCGTACACGGTCCGCGCCCCGGTCAGCCACACGATGCGGTGCGCCTCCGGCAGCGTGAAGCTCCGGTCCGCGGCCTCCGGCAGCTGTCGCACCACCTCGTCGCGCACGGACTCCGACATCGCCAACACGAGATCGGCCCGTTCGATCAGCGCGGGCCGCAACCGACGTGCGACAAAGCCCGACGGATCGCCGCCGAGCCCGCGGAGCACGTCGGCCGCGACCGGCTCCATCGGGAACCCGACCAGCGCCCTGGTCCCCGCGCTCTCCGCAGTGAGCGTCGTCGCACCAGCCGAGGCCGGTCCCAGCTCCGCGGCAATGGCGATCGCGAGGCGCTCGGCGATGGCCGAGCGGCACACGTTGCCGTTGCAGACGAACAAGACGTGCATGGCGGGGACAGTAGCCACGCCCCCGTGCCACCGCGAGTGCAGAACTCGGAATTCGCAGGGCGATCGCCTGACATTCACTGACCCGACCCGACGGGTACATCGACCCGCTACCGCCCGGCAATCCCCGGCCGGCCGGAAACAGGTAGGAATACCCGTAGTTCCACGGTCGCCGGCAAGGACGAGGACGTGAACAGTGTGATCCACATCACCTACCGTCCCCCATTGCCGAGGCTCAGATGCACCAGGACCAGCACGTATTCCCCCACCCCGCACCACCGTCGGCCGGCGACGACAACGACGCCGAGCGAATTCGAGCGTGGCGTCGACTGTGCGACGCGCTCGAACGCGCGGGCGGCGCCAGTCCACACGCCCGATGGGTGATCGATTTCGCGATCACCTGGGCGCCATTCGGCGGCGCGAGCCCGGCCGAGCTGCTCGAGACGTTCGGCGTCACACCCGCACGGTTCCACCAATTGCTCCGCGAGGCACTCGAACCGCAGGGCGCCGTCCCCCACCTGGCAACGCTCAAACGCCAACTGAGCGACTCGATCCTGAGGGCCTGGGCGGGCGCCGGTCGCCCACACCATCGCCCCGTCCGACGCGCCGCGTGACGGTAGGGATACTCCGTCACCGCCCGACCAGGAGATCGGGGCCTACTGCGAGTGGGCCACCAGGTGTTCACCGAGCAGCGCGTCCAGCCGCTCCGGCGCCTCGTCGGGGATCCAATGGCTGACCCCCTCGAGGACCTCGAACTTGTACGGGGCGTCGACGTACCGCGGCGTCAGGGCGGCACCGACCGGCCCGATCGCGGTGTCGCCGTCGCTCCACACGTGCAGGGTGGGCACCCGCACGCTGGCCGACGCCCGTCCCGGCGTCGTGAAGGCCATGCCGCGATACCAGTTCAGTCCGCCACGGGCCCTTGCCTTCTCGCGCATCGGAGCGGCGTCGCGGGTCGCGTCTTCGGGCGACATCCCGGTGGCGATCAGCTGCCGGCGGATCCCGCCGCGGGACAGGAGCAGCTCCGGGAGCACGGGGACCTGGAAGGCGAGCATGTACCAGGACTTGAGCACCTGACTACTGGTGAGCACCGCCCGAACGAAGGCGGCCGGGTGTGGCACGGACAGCGTCGTCAGGGTTCGTACCAGGTCGGGGCGGGCCGCCGCGGTACTCCATGCGGCCGCGGCTCCCCAGTCGTGACCGACCAGGTGCACCGGCCCCACCCCCGACTGCTCGATCAGGGCCACCACGTCCGCGGTCAGCTGGGAACTGCGGTAGGCCCAGCGAGATCGCGGCCGGGCACCGGGTGAGGCCCCGCGCAGGTCGGGCGCCAGGGTCCGGAAGCCGCGCCGGTGCAGCAGCGGCGCCAACCGATCCCAGGAGCGGGAGTCCTGGGGGAACCCGTGCAACAGCACGACCGGCGCCCCGTCGATCGGGCCGGCATCCCGGACGTCGAAGGTCAGGCCATCACGAGTGAAGGCGGCGATCCGCTCGCTCATGCCCGCGACGCTACCCGGACTTGCGTGCCGACACCACGAGCCTTCGCGCCCGCGGGCAGGAACTGCCCGATCTTCTCGACGCCGAAGCCGGGGGTGAACTCGCCGTCCCGGTAGACGAGCCTGCCGTTGATGACGGTGGCCACCGCCGCGGCGTCGCTGCGGTTCACCATTCGGCGCAGGCCCCCGTACTCGGGCACCGCCTCCTCGAACAGCCCGTCGACCGAGGCGTCCAGGCCCGCGGGATCGATCACCACGAGATCGGCGCGGTCGCCCTCGCGCAGGTGGCCCGCGTCGATGCCGTACCAGTCCGCGAGCTCGCCGGTGAGCCGGTGGATCGCACGCTCGATAGTGAGGAAGGGCTTGCGTGCGGACTGGGCGTCGTTGACTCGCTTGAGGAGTCGGATCGGGTAGTTGTAGAACGCCATGTTGCGCAGGTGCGCGCCCGCGTCGCCGAACCCCATCTGCACGCCAGGGCTGGCTGCCAGCTTGTCGGCGAACTTCGGCCGGTGGTTCGCGACCGTGGTCCGCCACCTCAGCGCCTTGCCGTACTCCACCACCAGGTCCAGGTACGCATCGACCGGGTGGACCCCCTCTCGTCGCCCACCCGGCCGAAGGTCTTGCCGATCAGGGTCTCGTCGGGGCACCCGACGATGACCGCGTCGTAGAAATTGCGGTGCCAGATGCGCGGCGAGAACTTGTTGTCATAGTCCTTGCGGAACCAGCGGCGGTACTCCTCGTCCTGGAGCAGCGCGTTACGTTCCACCTCGTTCTTGAGATGCAAGGCTGCGGCACCCGCGCCGAATTCCTCGAACACCACCAGGTCGATGCCGTCCGCGTACACGGTGAACGGCACAGGCAGGTGCTGCCAACGGAAGTTCGTCTTGGCGAAGCGATTCAGCAGCGGCGCCGCCGTCAGCATGAAGTACACGATCGCGGGGTAGGCCTTGGAGTCGGCACCGGAGAGCAGCGAGGTCTTGAGCGCCTTCTTCCGCCCGATCGCCGAGCTCTCGACGAAGAACGCGGCCACGTTGGGGTGCAGGTTGATCGTCGGTGCGCTCTGCAGGATCTTGCCGCGATCACGCAGGATCCGGTTGAGGAAGCGGAACTCGCGCCAGCGCGCGTACGTCGACGGCAGTGAGCGCGAACGGTATTCGTCGCCGTCGATCTTGTCGAGGGCGTTGGTCATCGACGACAGTCCGAGGAACCCGGCGTCGATGGCCTCGGTGAGCATCGAGCCCATCCGGTCGAGCTCGGCGGCGGTGGGCTTGGTCTTCTTGTCCGTGCCGCGGCCGAGACCGAGGACGTGGGTGCGGATGTCGGAGTGGCCGATGAAGCCGGCGACGTTCGGCCCGAGCGGCAGCGCGTTGAGCGCGTCGACGTACTCCGCGGGCCCGCGCCAGGTCTTGTGCTCCTCCAGGATCCGCAGCACCGACTCGCGCGGCACGGCCTCGACCCGGCTGAACAGGTCCGCGCACTCGCGCGGGGTGGAGTAGACGGTCGAGAGCGAGCAGTTGCCAAGCACCACGGTGGTGACGCCGTGCCGGACCGACTCCGGCAGCCCGGGGCTGACCAGCGCCTCCGCGTCGTAGTGGGTGTGCACGTCCACGAAGCCAGGCAGCACCCACTTGCCCGCCGCGTCGATGACCGCGGTGTCCGGCCCGACGGGGAGCGCGGCGGTGGAGACCGTCACGACGACGCCGTCCCGAATCCCGAGATTGCGCAGCTGACCGTCGGTCCCGGTGCCGTCGAACCACAGGCCGCCGTTGACCACGATGTCGAACTCGGGCATTGTCGCGCTCCTCACATCGAGTAAGTGTTACCCGAGGTTACATATCTCGTTGAGTAGAAGTCAATGGACCGGTTGAGCATTACTCAATAGAGTGCTGGGCATGGCCGCTGCCCCTCGCTCCCCCGCCGATCGGCGCGCCCAGATCCTCGAGATCGCGGTGCGGATGCTCGAGTCCGAGTCCTTCGACGACCTGTCGATGGACCGGGTGGCCGCGGAGGCAGGCGTGTCGTCGCCGCTGCTGTTCCACTACTTCAAGAACAAGCAGGGCTTCCGAAACGCGGTGCTCCAGGCCAGCGCCGAGGCCCTGCAGCAGCGGATGACGCCCGACCCGACCCTGCCGACATCCGCCCAGCTCCGCGCCGGCGTGGAGACCTTCGTCGACGCGGTGGTCGCGCACCCGACGAGCTACCTGGCCGTGATGCGGTTGGCGGGCAGCGGGGACGAGGGCATGCGACGGATCTATCGCGGGATGCGGCGCACCTTCACCGACTGGATCGTGCGCGCGCTGGCCGAACTCGGCCTGCCCGCCACTCCCGCCGTCGACGCGGCCGTGCAGGGCTGGCAGGCCTTCATGGAGGAGGTGGTCCTGTCCTGGCTGGACGAGCCGACCATGACCCGCGTCGAGGTGATCGAGCTGTGCGAGCGGGCCTTCTACCACCTGCTGCCCGCCGCAGGCCTCGACGTCGAGCAGATCGCCCGCGCGCTGGCCGCCAGGCAGCCGAATACCGCCTCGCCCTAACCGTTTGGGCCCGCGGCCGGGAACACCTCGGCCTCACCCAGCACCTCGATGGCCACCAGCGAGCCGACCGCGGGAGTGCGGGTGCCTGCCTGACGGACCCTGATGTGCGTCGGCGAGGAATTGAGGGTGATGTCGAGCAGCGCCTGCGAGCCGAGGAACTCGGTCGCCGTCACTGTCCCGACCTTGCGCCCGTCGGGCGCCGCACCCAGGTCCGAGGCCACGATCTGTTCCGGGCGTAGCAGCATCCGGCCCGGCCCCTCGAACGCGCTCGCCCGCACCGGGATACGGCCAAGCACGCAGTCCGCGACGCCGCCGGCCACAACGGCGGGGAGCAGGACGCACTCGCCGAGGAACTCGGCGGTGAAGATGTCCACCGGACGGTGATACACCTGCTCCGGCGGGCCGACCTGGGTGAACCGACCAGCCCGCATCACCGCGACCTGCCCGGCGAAGGAGAGGGCCTCCTCCTGGTCGTGGGTCACCAGGATCGTCGTCACCCCCGCCGCACCGAGCGTCTGCGCCACCGACTTCCTGGTCGAGGCACGCAGGCCGGCGTCCAGGGCGCTGAACGGCTCGTCGAGCAACATCACCTCGGGCTCGCGGGCGAGCGCGCGGGCCAGCGCGACCCGCTGCTGCTGTCCGCCGGACAGCTCGTGCGGCCGCCGCCGTGCATAGGACTCGTCGAGCGAGACCATCTCCAGCAGCTGCGCGACCCGCCTGCCGGACCGGGCCCGGTCCCGCAATCGCGCGCTCCGCAGGCCGAAGCCGATGTTCCCCGCGACGGTGAGATGCGGGAACAGCGCGCCGTCCTGGGCCACGTAGCCGACCCGCCGCCGGTACGCGGGCACCACCCGGCCGGGCCGCGCGACCAGGGCCCCTGCGATCGACACCGTCCCGGCGTCGGGGCTGTCGAACCCCGCCACGACCCGCAGCAGGGTGGTCTTCCCGCAGCCCGACGAGCCGACCACCGCGGTGGTGGTGCCGCGCTCGACCCGCAGGCTCACCGCGTCCAGGACCTCGGTCGGGCCGTAGGACTTCGACAGGGATTCGATCTCCACCTCGCTCACAGGCCGGCCGCCTTCTGGGACTGCCGCAGCAGCAGGTAGGTCATGGGCAACGCCAGCAGGATCATCGCCAGTGCGAAGGGCGCGGCGGCCGCGTAGTCGAGCTCGCTGGTCAGCGACCAGAATCGGGTGGAGAGCGTCCGGGTCCCGTTCGGCGCGAGCAGCAGCGTGGCGGTCAGTTCCGTCACGATCGCCATGAACACCAGCGCGGCGCCCGCCGCGGCCGCGGGCGCGGTCAGGCGCAGCGTCACCCGCACGAAGGTGCTCGCCTGCGAGCGTCCGAGCGCGGCCGACGCCTCCTCGAGCCCGACCGGAACCTGCGCCAGGCCCGAGCGCAGCGACACCAGGGCCCGCGGCAGGAACATCAGCACGTAGGCGGTGATCAGCACGATGACGGTCTGGTAGAGCGGGTTCGCGTAGCGGATGGTGACGGTGATCAGCGCCAGCGCGGTGACGATCCCCGGCAGCGAGCTCGTCACGTAGTTGCAGCCCTCCACCATCCTGCTGAACACCCCCGGTCGCCGCACCGCGATCCAGGCCACGGGGAACGCCAGCGCGGTGGTCACCGCGGCGCCGAGCAGCCCGAGGGCGAGGGTCTGCGCGAACGCGGGCCACAGTGTGCCCGTCCGCCAGACCTCCGTGCCGCCGATCCGCAGCCAGCGCGCGATGGTCCACAGCGGGACGCCGAGGGCCGCCACTGTCAGCGCCACGAGCCCGAGCGCGGCGGGAACCGAGCTCCACCGCAACCGGATCCGGTCCGGCCGATGGGGCGCACCCGAGCCCACCCGCGCGTACCGGGCGGAGCCCCTCGCCGCGGCCTCGGCGACGAGCAGGACGAGGCAGCACAGCACCAGCACGCTCGCGAGCATGCTGCCTGCGGCACCGTTGAAGGTGGACTGGAACTGCTCGTAGATCGCCGTGGTGAAGGTGTCGAAGCGGAGCAGCGCGAACGCCCCGTACTCGGCGAGCAGGTGCAGCCCGATCAGCAGTCCCCCGCCGAGGATCGGCAGCCGCAGCTGCGGTACGACGATCCGGAAGAAGACCCGGTACGGACCGGCCCCGAGCGCGCCCGCCGACTCCTCGATGCCCGGGTCGAGCCGACGCAGGGTCGCGGCGACGGGCAGCGCGACCAGCGGGAAGTAGGAGAGCGTGGCGACCAGCACGCCGGACCACAGCCCGTGCAGGGACGGGATCACGCTCACCCACGCGTAGCTGTTGACGAACGCGGGCACCGCGAGCGGCGCGGCCAGGATCGGGGCCCAGTACCGGTGCCCGACCACCGTGGTGCGCTCGACGATCCAGGCGGCGCCGACCCCGAGGACCATGCAGACGGGCACGGTGATGACCACGAGCGCGACGGTGTTGCGCAGCAGCTCCCCGACCCGGGGCCGGAAGATCAACGCGGATGCCGTTTCCCAGCCGGTGGCGATCGTGGTGGCGATGACGTACCCGAGCGGGATGAGGGTGCCCGCCACCAGCACCGCGACCATCACCGCGACGACCGGCGGCACCCGCCGTCGCTCCGAACGCCCGGATCGCGGGCGCGCGAGCGTGGGCGCGATCATCGCACTAGAGGAGGCCGGCCTCGGTCATCAGCTGGGTGACCTTCTGGCTGTTGAGTTTCGACGGATCGACGGTCGGCGCCTGCAGGTCCGCGAGCGGCACCAACGCCGGATTCGACGGGACGTTACTGCCGACCGCGTACTCGAACGAGTCGCCCTTCTGCAGGATCTCCTGGCCGGACTTGCCGGTCACGAACCTCAGGAACTGCTGCGCGGCAACGGCTTTGTTGCTCGACCCGAGCACGCCGCCGCCGGATACGCTGACGAACGCGCCCGGGTCCTCGTTCTTGAAGTAGTGCAGCGCGGTGTTGGCGCTGTTCTCGCCCGTCTTGGCCTGGTCGCCGAACCAGTAGTACTGGTAAATGATCCCGCCGGGCACCTCCCCCGCGTTGACGGCCTTCATCACGGCGCTGTTGCCCTTGTACGCGACGGCGTTCTCCTTCATGCCCGCCAGCCATGCCCGCGTCACGTCCTCCCCCTTGAGCTCGAGCAGTGCACTGACGATGGCCTGGAAGTCGGCGCCCGACGGCGAGGCGGCCCAGCGCCCCTTCCAGCTCGGGTCCTGAAGGTCGAGCAGCGACTTCGGCAGCTGGTCCTGCGGCAGCTTGTCCTTGTTGTAGACGAAGACCGTCGAGCGCGCCGCGATCCCCGTCCACTTCCCGGTGGACGGCCGATACTGCTGAGGCACCTGCGCGAGGGTGTCGGGATCGAGGTCGGTGAACAACCCCGCGTTCTCGACGAGTGCCATCGCGGGCGAGTTCTCGGTGAGGAACACATCGGCCGGGGACGCCCCGCCCTCGGCGACGATCTGATTGCCGAGCTCGGTGTCGCCGCCGTTGCGCAAGTTCACCGTGATCCCGGATTCGGCAGTGAATTCGTCGACCCATTCCTGGGTGAGCGATTCGTGCTGGGCGTTGTAGACGGTGATCTGCTCGGGCTCGTTCGCCGGGGTGTCCGAATCGTTCGCGCAGGCGGTGAGGCCGACCAGCGTCGATGCCAGAAACGTCGCGCCCGCGATCGTCTTCCATCCTGCTGCCATGACGGTGCCCTTCGGCCGCTGTGACCATCGGGGAATCCCCGATGAGGATTGCCTCAGCAACGTACACCCGTGGGTGTGTCCGCGGGCCGCGATCGACCCACCATCAAGATCAAAAAGTTGGGTTAGCCTACCCTTTTCAATGGCCGATTCTTAGTGTAGCCTTCGCTGAGGAAGCAGGGCTGGAGGATCTCGACATGTACGTCTGCGTTTGCGAAGCGGCCACCGAAGAACACGTGCAGCAATGCATCTCTGCGGGGGCTCGCACCGCCAAGCACGTCGCGCTGGGCTGCGGCGCGGGGCGCGGGCGCGGCTGCGGCATGTGCCGCGACCGGATCAAGTCGATGATCGAACAGCACTACGCCACCGTCGTCGAATGCGAGGCAGAACCGATCAGCGCCTAGTTGCGATTCGTGCACAAATACACCGAGTGAATTCACCCGGTGAGGGTTAGGCTGAACCTAGTGTCCAGCCCACCCCCACCGGAGGTGTCATGCGCGGCGACGATGAGGTCATTGCTCTTCTGAACGAGCAGTTGACCAGTGAACTCACAGCGATCAATCAGTACTTCCTGCACTCGAAGATGCAGGCCAACTGGGGTCTGACCAAGCTCGCGGAAAAGACGCGAGAGGAATCCTTCGAGGAGATGCAGCACGCGGAGCTGCTCACCGACCGGATCCTCATGCTCGAGGCCCTGCCCAACTATCAGCGACTGCTGCCGCTGCGCATCGGACAGACCATCCGGGAGCAGTTCGAATCCGACCTGTCAATCGAGATCGAGGTGGTTCAGCGCCTCCGCCCCGGCATCACGATGTGCCGCGAAAAGGGCGACCACACGAGTGCAGGCATCTTCGAGAAGATCCTCGCCGAGGAGGAGGACCACGTCGACTACCTCGAGACCCAGCTCGAGCTGATCGACAAGCTCGGCGAGCAGCTCTACCTCGCGCAGACCGTGGATCAGCCGCCGACTGCCGGCTGACCCCGCAGACACCCGAGCCCGGCAGGTGACCACCTGCCGGGCTCGTCGCTCTCACGCGGCGATCGGCGTACGCCCGGAGAACGCCGCGAGCCGATCGATCGGGGTGGCGTCCCCGGCCGGGGTGACCTCCTCGGCGAACGACGATCCCCGACCGCCGGGGACGAGAGCCTCGGCGAGACCGCGGACGTAGTCCACGAGCTCATCGGAGATGCGGAGGGACTGACCGCTCGCCTGGGCGAAGTCCCAGGCATGCAGCGTGAGTTCGATCGGCAGGATCCCGGCGGCGAACGATGCCGGAATCTGCGAGCCACCTGAGCCGGGCACGGTGCCGTCGAGGTCGACCGTGTGCCAGGCGTCGATGGCTCGGCCGGCGAGGGTCGAGACGCGGTTCTCCAGCGATCCCGATACGGGACCGGACTCGGGGCGCCGGCCATGGCGCCCAACTGGACCAGCGAGGCGAAGAGGTGCTCGGCGAGCTCGTGACAGGTGAACTCCGCACACGGCGTCGGCTTGGACCGATCCTCGGTGGTCAGATTGCGCAGGATCGGTTGCAGCACCGCCAGGGCCGCCTCCGCCGCCACCACGGGGGTGAGGTTCTCCGGCGCGTAGGCCCACTCGTCGGGCCCGGCATCGCCGGTGGCGGCCATACGCTCGAGACGCTCGAAGTAGTGATCCCACCCTTCGGCATGGGACTTCGCCTGCTCCGCATTGAGCCCCTCGTGGACCAGCGTCACCAGTGAACCGCCGTCGGTCGGCTCCACGGTCACGGTGACCGTGGACCCGTCGTACGGCAGATCGGCGTTGTCGCCCCAGCCCCAGCCGAACACGATCCGGCGACCCGGCTCGACCTCACGGAAGGTGCCCTCCGCGATGTGCCCCGGGGTGACCGTCCACCGGTAGGAGCCCCCGGCGCGCAGATCGACCACCGCCGAGACAGTCTGCCAACGGCGCAGCCGCTCCGGCTCGGTGAGCAAGGCGAACGCCTCATCAGGGCTGATCGGCAGGACTGCTGTCTTTGTGTACGTCATGACTCGCTCCTCATGGTGTGTGCGTCGGCGACCAGTTGGTCGAGTTCGTCGGTCCAGAACTTGTCGATCTCGGCCTGCAACTTGAGCAGCCCACTCGGCAGGACTCGGTAGATCCGCTGTCGGCCGACCTTCTCGGCCTCGACCAGCCCGGCGTCGGCCAGCACCAGGAGGTGCTGGGAGATCGCTGACCGGGTCACCGGGAACTCGGCA
This sequence comes from Rhodococcus sp. MTM3W5.2, assembly GCF_001984015.1. NCBI lineage: Bacteria > Bacillati > Actinomycetota > Actinomycetes > Mycobacteriales > Nocardiaceae > Rhodococcus > Rhodococcus sp. MTM3W5.2. The sequence goes on from NZ_CP019572.1 coordinate 3,948,905, forward strand.
GCGACCTCGCTGACGGTCCTCGGTCGCCCCGCCAGCAACTGCAGGATGCGTCGCCGGTTCGGCTCGGCAGCAGCAGTCAGCGGGTCAGTCACAAGAAATACGTTAGCAGCGACTAACGCATCTGTCGATGCCGTCTCGGCCGCCGCGAAGGGGATGCCCCACTCGCCGCACAGCTGGTGCTCTCACGTGTCGGGGCCGACCAGTGATGGCCGGCCCCGACGGTCGAGCGAAGGCGGGAATCGAATCCCGGCCGTGTCACCAAGCGATGTTGATCGGGCCGGGATCCCACGCGCCAGAGCGCCGCACGGTCACGGTGTCCAGTTGTGCCGGTTCGGCATTCGGGTCGATGCGTGTGTACTGCTCGAGACTCCCCCAGTCCCCATCGCGGTCCCAGTCCCCGTCGAGATAGGTCGGGAGGGTGCGGCCGGTGACCACCAGGTCGATCCAGCCGAGGGGGCCCCCGCCGAAGTGGTCCTGCCACAGGCTCGTCATCACCGCGGCAGGGCGGTCCGGCAGGATGCGGTACTCCGGGATCTCGGCGACGCCGAGGCGGTGGTTGAACGGCCGCTGGCACGGGAACTGCAGCGCCACCGACCAGTCGATCATCGTGGGTGTGTCGGCGCCGATCAGATCGTTGAGGGTCCGGGTCTGCGGGACCCTCGGCGGCGTGACGGCGACCCACTGGTCGGGGTCGGTGTCGCCGTCGTCGACGACGATCCGGACGGCGTTCGCCTCCGCGGGAATTTGGTCGAGCGGCACCCTGAGGTTCCGCCACGAGGGGGCGGGTCCGATGTCGATGGTCGGGGCGCTGCCCAGCTTCTGGACGGTTCCGTCCCCGCCGCGGACACCGTAGTCGAGTTCGACGCGGGCCCGGGGGTGGCGATGCCGTCGCTGTTCACCGAGTGCACCCGGCCCGCGACGGACATCGAGACGAGGTCACCCTCGGCGGGCAGCGCGTACCAGTCCGAGATCAGCGACGCGGGTCCGCTTGCCCCGAAGGAACCGAGCACGGGCGTGGTCGAGGGATCGAGGCCGAACGGCAGAGCGACGCTGCTGCCGTTGATGCCGGAGGCACCCTGGCCACCGGCGGTGCCTGCCGCGTTGCTGGACTTGGCGTCCTCGTTGTCGAGGGAGGTCGCCATGCCCTCGGAGGCGGCCTTCTCGTCGGAGGTCAGGTCGGCGGCCACCCCGTTCGGGGTGAATCCGGCGCTCTGCGCGGCGAGCGCGTTCGCCGGTGTGGTGGTGAGCGGTTGCAGCATGGAGGCGTTGGTGTCGGTCTCGACGAGCACGTCCTCGGCCAGGCCACAGGAATGTCCGGCGAGGGCCCCGACGTTCGACTTCGCCAGCGAGAACGACGGGTATTGGGCGATCGCGCCCTTGGTCATCGAGAGCACGAAGAACACGACGATCGCCCCGGCCGCGACCGTCAGCGGCGGAATCGACCAGAGTCGGCCCGGCCGGGCGGCCGGATCTTCGTGGGGTTCCCGGAGAAAGCACCACGCGGCGACGAGCAGCATCACCGCAGTGAGACCGAGCAGGATGGTGCCTGCGCCGAACCCGGCGATCATCACCGGCTTGTCCCACCACGGCACGCCCCAGGCCGACACGTACCACCAGCTGTTGCTGCTGGTGAACGCGAGCGCGAGCACGAACAGCACGGCGGCGGCGAACAGTGCCCGGTTGCGCCGCGACCGGAGCACCAGCGGGCCGACTGCGACGGCGGTCAGCACGGCGAGCGAACCGGCCAGGCCGGCATAGATCCCGAAATGGTGCGTCCACTTCGTGGGCGTGAACATCATCAGCACCATCGCGGCGATCGTGATGCCGATGATCCGACGCGACGGCCCCGCTGCGGTTCCTGGGATCCGGCCCCCACGGCGCAGCATCACCACCACGCTCGCGACGATCGAGAGCACCATCACGAACACCCCGAAACGACGGGCCAGGGACCCGTCGGCGTTGATCATGAACAGCCAGTCGTAGCGCTTGTACTCCTCGAACCACGCGTTCGTCGGCGGAATCGTGTGCACGCGCTGCATCTCGACGAAGGCGGCAAAGGTCTGGTCCGCGAACACCGCGACCAGGATGACCAGGCCCGCCGCGACGATCGGGCCGAGAACCGCAAGGTAGCCGACGGCCTTGGCGCGCGCGGCGACGATCGCCAGCACCGGACGGGCGCCTGCGATCAGCGCACCGAAGCAGATGATCCCGGATGGCCCGACGGTCACCGTGAGCGCGCCGATCAGCACGGCGACGGCGGCGGGCAGCAGGCGCCTGGTCGCGATGGCACGTTCGACCGAGCACCACGTCAGCAGCACACCGGTGGCGACGATCGGCTCGGGCCGCAGGCCGTTGTTGTAGGGCAGCCAGAACGCCAGGAACACCAGCCCGCCGGTCCACAACGCCACCCGGTTGTTGCGGACCGCGGCGCCGAGGCGCGGGGCCACCTCGCGGCTGATCACCAGCCAGCACACGATCCCCGCGACCAGTGCGGGGAGCCGGACCCATGGGCTGGCCGTGGACACCTTCGTCATCAGGGCGAGCAGGTCGTAGTACGGGGTGCCGAACGGCGTCTCCGGGACACCGAACCAGCGGAAGTAGTTCGCCATGTACCCCGACTCGAGCGACGTCCTGGCCATCGTGAACTGGTAGCCGTCGTCCGAGGTTGTGGCGCCGATGAAGTGCCACAGCAGCAGCGTTCCGATCACCACCGCGTCGATAGGGCGGAACCTCCACCAGCGCGCGGGCAGGAACCGACGGGCCCGGCGACCGTCGAGGCCGTCGATACGGTGCAGGCCGACGAGGGCGACGGCGGTCGCGAGCGCCGCGACGATCATCGCGACGAGCTTCATCGCCGAGGGCGTCGACGTGAACCGGGTGTCGAGGTCCGCGCGCACGGCCAGGCCCTCGGGAACGGCGCCCCTGAGGTCACTGAACACGCCCACCATCTGCGGCCGGAAGTCGCCCGCGAGGGTGATCGGGTCCTCGCTCTCGACCGTGGCGGTGGTCCGCTCCGCGTTCGAGGTGACGGTGACCGAACGCCCGTCGAGTTCGTCGACCGGGATCGACAGCAGGGTGTGGTCGCGCTGGACGATCTCGAACTGTGCGGGCCCGCCGTCTGCACCGGGGCTGACCCGGGCGACAACGCCGTACCGGGCCGCGTCCGCCGCGCCGACCGGGGCGGTCGAGACCACGACTCCCCCTGTGTCGGACAGCTGCGCCGCCGCAGTGGCGGGGATGGTCGCGTCGAATTCGAGGGGCGCGTACGACACCAGCGAAGCGTCGACGCTGGTGATCGAATCCGTCTGCGGCCAGGAAAGACTCGCGCTCTCCTGTTGCACCGGGAGGAACGGCACCGACAGCGCGGCCAGGATCGCGAGAACGGACGACACCACCGCAGCGAGGCGTACCCGACCGGCCTCCACGCGGGCCACCCCTTCCGGGTCCGGTCGGCTGGGCTGCGGTCGTTCGTCTACTGCGCTAACGGTCACGCCGATCGATGCTAGACGGCAATCCCCCAGAACGTTCCAGATGGTTTCTTTCTGTCGCCACTCGACGTGGCCGGCCCCCTCGACCGAGGCCACCGCGCAGACGAATCGGGGCCGGCCCCTGCTGGCCGGCCCCGACATTTGAGCGAGTGACGGGAATCGAACCCGTGTTGACGGCTTTGCAGGCCGGTGCCTAACCACTCAGCCACACCCGCATCGATAGGACACTCTGCCGACGCGCAGGCGATCCGACCAGGGTTCGGCTCAGCGTGATTCTTAGTCCGCCGGGCTCGGCCGCCGCAGCGCCGACAGCGCACTGAACCCGGCGGCCAGCAGGGCGAACGCCACCGAGCACACCGCGAAGGCGGTGCCGCCGAGCGTCGTGAGGCCCAGCACGGTGGTGCCCGCACCCGTGCCGATGTAGAGCACCGAGTTGTTCCAGGACACCGCGGGCGCACGACGCTCGGCCATCACGGTGGTCAGGTACACCTGTGCGGTGCTGAAGAACGCAGTGCCGCAGAAGAACGCGAGCACGAACCCGGCAACGCACACCTGCCAGGTCTCCGCGGTCGCCGCGACCCCCAGCGCCACCGCCAGCACCAGGCCCCACCCGACGCTCAGTTCCGAGACGTGCCTGCCCGCCGAACTCCACCGGTCGATCAGCGGTCCGGAAACCATCGAGCCGATCAGCGAACCGATCCCGACCACCATGCCCACCAGTCCGAGCACCCCGGTCTCGAAACCGAACTTCGTAGCGAACAGCGCTCCCGCGTATGCGTAGGTGCCGAGGCGAGCGGCCTGCACAAAGAAGTTGCCGGCCATGATGGTCCGGAACACCCCGACCTTCCACAGCCCGAACGAGGACCTCAGCGCAGACAGCGGCCGACCGGACGATGCGGTTGCCCGCACCGATTCGCGCAGCCGCAATGCGATCAGTGTGCCCGCCGCCACCAGTCCGAGCGCGACCGCCGCAAAGGCGAACCGCCAGCTCGACCCGGCCGCGGCAAACGTCGCCAAAGGAACCCCGACGATCTGACCGCCCGCATAGGCGGCCGACCCCCTGGCGATCGCGCGGCCACGTTCGTGCGGCGCCGCGGTCTCCGCCAGATAGGCCCACATCGCCGGACCCACGAGGGCTCCGCCGATACCGCCGATCGCGCGGGCCGCGAGCAACCAGCCGAGTCCCGGCGCCAGCGCGCACAACAACTCACCGGTCGCGAAAACCGCGATCCCGGACAGGATCACCCGTCGACGCGGCAGGTGTTCGGTGAGCGCCCCGACCAGGGGGCTGGCGATCGCATAGGACAGACCGAACACCGTGACCACCCAGGCGGTGGCGGCGATGCTGGTGCCGAAGTCCCCGGAGATGGTCGGCAGCAGCGGGGACGCCAGGAACAGCTCTGCGCCCATCAGGAAGAACACCGCCTGGATCAGGGCGTGCTGGCGCCAGGGTGTGTGCGGCTGCGTCAAGACTCTCTCCTTCGCCGCCGACGCTACCGCGACGGCTCGGCCGCCCCCGCGATCGACTCCCGCTGACAGGGAAGCGGCGGTGCCCGGCCGCGCCCTGGCTCCTACGGTTCGGTCATGACTGCATTCGACTTGCGGGACCTGGCGGGCACCACCGCGGTCGTCACGGGGGCGGCCTCCGGAATCGGCGAGGCGATCGCCCGCCGGGCCGCCGGGCTCGGAATGCGCGTGGTACTGGCCGACTTCGACGGCGCCCGGCTCGACGAGGTGGCGCGCGAGATCGCCGCCACAGGAGCCGAGGCACTCGCCGTGCGCTGCGACGTGACCGACCCCGATGACCTCGAACGGCTGGCCGCGGCAACCGCGGACCGGTTCGGGTCGGTGCGCCTGCTGGTCAACAACGCGGGCATCGACAGCACCGGACGGCTGTGGGAGCTCGACCCGGAGCGCTTCGACCGCGTCCTCGGCGTCAACGTCACCGGCGTCTTCCACGGGATCCGCGCCTTCGTCCCGCGGATGCTCGCGGCAGGCGGGCCCGCGCACATCGTCAACACCGCCTCGATCGGGGCCGTCACCACCGTCCCCACCCAGGCCGCCTACTGCGCCAGCAAGCACGCGACCCTGGCCATGACGGAGTGCCTGGCAATCGAACTCGCCGCCGAGCGGGCGCCGATCACCGTCGCGGCGCTCCTGCCCGGCCCGGTGCACACCGCGATCTACGAGTCCGCCGGGTCGGACGGTCCGGCCGGCGCCGCCACCCGGGACCGGATGGAGGCATTCCTCCGCGAGAACGGGGTGACCCCAGAGCAGGCCGCGGACACGATGTTCGAGGGTCTGGCCGCGGGGCGGTTCTGGATCTACACCCATCCCGAACGCGCCGACGACCTGTTGCGGCTGAGGGCCGACCGCCTGACTGGCCACCTGGCGCCGACCGCGCCCTGAGATACCTGCTGGTGGCGGTCGGCGTGGGATGATGGCGGAATGCCGCCTTCGTCACCTTTGCCACTCGATCCGATCGAGGAGGCCCACCGCCAATGGGAGGAGCACGGCTGGGGCGATGTCGCGGACGGGATGGCCGCGGTCACCTCGCTGATGCGCGCGCAGCAGATCATGATGGCCCGGGTCGAAGAGGTGCTCAAGCCGACCGGGCTCACCTTCTCGCGGTACGAACTACTGACGCTGCTCACCTTCACCAGGACCGGCGCCCTGCCGATGGCGAAGGCCAGCGCGCGTCTCCAGGTGCACCCGACCAGCGTCACCAACGCCGTCGATCGGCTCGAATCCGCGAAACTCGTTCGCCGAGTTCCGCATCCGAGCGACCGTCGCGCTACTCTGATCGAAATCACCCAGGCCGGCCGCGATTTGGCTCTCACGGCCACCGAGCAGCTCAACACCCAGGTCTTCGCTCAACCCGGATTGTCCGCCGATAAGCTCGACACCCTCGTGCGGATTCTCGCGGAGCTCCGCCGTAGCGCGGGCGACTTCGACACCGGGGACGCACCCACCAAGTGGTGAGCTGATCAGCGAGCAAGGAGTGCGACGTTGGTGCTGGTTCTTGGCGTGTCGGCGGGCGCTAGTGGAGCGCGCGCGGTGCTGGCGCACTCGGATCGACCGCATCACGAACCGGTGGCACGCTGCGACGTTCGGCGGCGCCCCGGCACGACCATCGGCGAGCCGGTCATCTCCGCGATCCGCACCCTGCGCGCCACCGCCGTAGAGCAGTCCGCGTTCATCGGCGCGACCGCGGTGACCCTGCGCACCGGCATCGATCCCGATGTGGTGGAGAGCGCCACCGCCGCGACCACCCGGCAGCACGTGCGGGTGGTTCCCGAAACCTCCGCCCAGTTGCGGTATCTCAGGTTCACCGGTCGGCTGCCGCGCCGCGGCTCGGTCCTGCTCTACGACGTGGGGAGCTCGGGGCTGGCCGCCTGCGTGGCGGACACGGTGTCCGGCGAGGTGCTGGCCGCGCGCCGCAGCGCGGTGGTCGGCGGGGACCAGTTCGACCGTCTCGTGCAGCAGCACCTGGCGGGCCGTGGGATCCACCTCGAGCAGGCGGCGTGCCGCGATCTCAAGGAGCAGCTCGGGTTCGAGCGGATCGTCACGGCCAAGGACCCGGAGACCGGCGCCTGCCAAGTGCTGACGAACAACGATCTGGCGGGACTGGCCGCGGACGCCGTCGCCCACTCGAGCACGGTGCTGCGCAGCATGATCCGTGAATCGGGCACCACCCCGTTGTCGATCGTGCTGCTCGGCGGCGGCGCACACACCCCGGCTCTTGGCTCACGCCTTGAGGCGCTGCTGCGGATCCCGGTGGTCATGCCGCCGGAACCGGCCTCGGTGGCGGGGCGAGGAGCAGTGCTCCTCGCCGCCGCCACCGGCATGCCGTCCTCACGCCGAGGTCCGGCGCTCAGCGGCTGGTGAAGCGCGGCGGCTGGTGAAGCCGGGCCATTCCTAGCTGTTGGTGAACTTCGGCGCCCGCTTGTCCACGAACGCCGCCATGCCTTCCTTCTGGTCCGCGGTCGCGAACGTCGAGTGGAACACCCTGCGCTCGAAGCGGACACCCTCGGTGAGGGTCGTCTCGAAGGACCTGTTCACGCTCTCCTTGGCCATCATCGCGATGGGCAGCGACATCTCGGCGATGGTCGTCGCCGTCGCCAACGCCTCGGTGAGCAGGTCGGCCGCGGGCACGATCCTCGAGACCAGGCCGGCGCGCTCGGCCTCCTCCGCGTCCATGTTGCGCCCAGTCAGGCACAGGTCCATCGCCTTCGTCTTGCCGACGGCGCGGGTCAACCGTTGCGAGCCACCGATTCCCGGGATCACCCCGAGCTTGATCTCCGGCTGGCCGAACTTGGCGTTGTCCGCGGCGAGGATGATGTCGCAGAGCATGGCCAGCTCGCAGCCGCCGCCCAGCGCGTAGCCGGCGACCGCGGCGATGGTCGGCTTGCGGGCCGAGGCGAGGCGATCCCACGCCGCGAACCAGTCGTCGAGGTACATGTCCATGTACGACTTCGGCGCCATCTCCTTGATGTCGGCGCCCGCGGCGAAGGCCCGCTCGGACCCGGTGATGAGGATCGCGCCGATCTCCGGATCGCGCTCGAGGTCGACGACCGCGGCCACGACCTCGCCCATCAGCTGGGCGTTGAGCGCGTTGAGCGCCTTCGGCCGGTTCAGCGTGATGACGCCGACCCTGCCCTTGCGTTCGAGCAGGATGGTCTCGAAGTCGCTCACGCGTTCTCCTCGTTCGCACGTCGGCGGATGTCGTTGACGATGGCGGAGAAGTCCAGCGTGCCGCCGGTCTCCTCGTGGAACCGGGAGTAGATCTCCGCGGCCCGAAGACCCAGCTCGCCGGGAACACCGTTGCCGCGCAGGGCGTTCGCGGCCAGGCCGAGATCCTTGTCCATCAGGGCAGCCGCGAAGCCCGGCTGGTAATCGTTGTTCGCCGGGCTGGTCGGCACCGGTCCCGGCACCGGGCAGTAGCTGGTCAGGGCCCAGCACTGGCCGGACGCGTTGGACGCCACGTCGAACAGCGCCTGGTTGCTCAGACCGAGCTTCTCGCCGAGCACGAACGCCTCGCTGATCGCGATCATGGACACGCCGAGGATCATGTTGTTGCAGATCTTCGCGGCCTGGCCGACGCCGGATGCGCCGCAGTGCACGACCTTGGCGCCCATGACCTCGAGCAGCGGTCGCGCCGACTCGAAGTCCGCCTCGTCCGCGCCGACCATGAAGGCCAGCGTGCCCGCGGTCGCGCCTGCCACGCCGCCGGAGACGGGGGCGTCCATGCCGCGGTGCCCGGCCTTGACCGCGAGGTCGTGGGCCTGGCGGGCATCCGCGACGTCGATGGTCGAGCAGTCGATGAACAGCGTGCCGGGGGCCGCGGCCTCGAGCAGTCCGCCCTCGTACAGCCCGAGCACGTGCTTGCCGCTGGGCAGCATCGTGATCACGATGTCCGCCCCTGCCGCCGCGTCGGCGGCGGACGCGACGACCGAGATGCCGTCGCGGGTGGCCTGTTCCAGTGCCGCCGGCACCAGGTCGAAGCCGTTGACCTGGTATCCGGCCTTGGCCAGGTTCGCGGCCATCGGGCCGCCCATGTGACCGAGACCGATGAAGCCGATCCGGAGGTTGCCTGCGGCGCTCATGACTTTCCTTCCCCAACGCTGCTGAGTTCCTGGGTGTTGCCGAGAGTGATCGAGCTATGGGTGTGTCCGCCGGGGACGAGGCCGAGCTCGAACGCCCCCAGACCCGCGAAGAACCGATCCACCTGCTCGTCCGTGACCGCCTCCAGGGTGGCGGGCGACCAGGCGGGATTGCGGTCCTTCTCCACCACCTGCGCGCGGATGCCCTCGACGAGGTCGTGAGAATCCAGGCAGGCCGAGGACACCCGGTACTCCTGGTTCAGCACCTCCTCGAGGCTGTCGAGGTCGCGCGAGCGGCGCAGCGAGCGCAGCGTCACCTTCGCCGCGGTCGGCGACTTGGCGAGGATCTGGTCCGCCGCGTCCGCGGCCGCCGGGATCCCGCTGTCCCGCAGCCGCGAGACGATCTCCTCGACGGTGTCCGCCGAGTAGGCGTCGCCGATCCACCCCTTCTGCGCCAGCAACGCGGATTCGGGTGCGGGCTCGGTGAACTCCTCGAGCGCGCGCTCAAGGGGCCCGGCGGCGAGCGCGGCCAGGAAGGCGGGCACGCGGCCGGACGGGATGAAGTGGTCGGCCAGCCCGCAGGCGATGGCGTCGCCCGCGGTCAGCCGCGCGGTGGTGAGGGCGATGTGGGTGCCGAGCTCACCCGGGGCACGCGAGAGCAGGTAGGTGCCGCCCACATCGAGCACGAATCCGATTCCGGCCTCGGGCATTCCGATCATCGAGCGCTCGGTGACGATCCGGACGCTGCCGTGCGCGGACACCCCGACGCCGCCGCCCATCACGATGCCGTCCATGATCGCGACGTACGGCTTGGGGTAGCTCGCGATCGCGGCGTTGAGCACGTACTCGTCGCGCCAGAACTCGCGCGAGCCGTCGCCGCCGTCCTGGGCGTCGTGGTAGATCGAGACGATGTCGCCGCCGGCGCAGAGCCCGCGCTCCCCCGCGCCGGTGAGCACCACCGCGCGCACCTCGTCGTCGTCGGCCCATTCCGCCAGCGCCGCCGCGAGCTGGTGCACCATCGAGTGGTTGAGCGCGTTGATCGCCTTGGGCCGGTTCAGGGTGAGCAGGCCGAGGCCGTCGCGCTTGTCGACGATCACCTCCGCCTCGGTCACCTCCGCTGCGCCCGCGCTCACGCTGCCCCGCCGTTCCGACGACGGAGCGGGCGATGACCACCCGCATGATCTCGTTGGCGCCCTCGAGGATCTGGTGGACCCGCAGATCACGCACGATCTTCTCCAATCCGTACTCGGACAGGTAGCCGTACCCGCCGTGCATCTGTAGTGCCTTGTTGGCTACGTCGAATCCGGTGTCGGTGGCGAATCGCTTTGCCATCGCGCAGAGTTCGACCTTGTCGTTCGCGTCCTCGTCGAGCGCGGCCGCGGCCCGCCACAGCAGGGTGCGTGCGGCCTCGAGTTCGGTCCGCATGTCCGCGAGCTGGAACTGCAGCGCCTGCGAGTCGAGCAGCGGCGAGCCGAACGCCTTGCGCTCGGCCAGGTGGTTGACCGCCTTCTGCAGCGCGGCCTGGCCGCCGCCGACCGAGCACGCCGCGATGTTCAGCCTGCCGCCGTTGAGCCCGGACATCGCGATGCGGAATCCGTCGCCCTCCTGACCGAGCAGGTTGGCGGCGGGCACCCGCACCTCGTCGAGGATCACCTGACGGGTCGGCTGCGCGTTCCAGCCCATCTTCTTCTCGTTGGCTCCGAAGGACAGGCCCTCGGCGCCCTTCGGGACGATGAACGCCGAGATGCCCTTGGCGCCTGCGGATCCGGTCCTGGCCATCACCACGTAGACGTCGGAGGTGCCCGCGCCGGAGATGAACTGCTTGACCCCGGTGAGCAGGTAGTCGTTGCCGTCCCGCACGGCCTTGGTGCTCAGGGCCGCGGCGTCGGAGCCGGCACCCGGCTCGGTCAGGCAGTAGCTGCCGAGGTGCTCCATCGAGGCCAGTGCCGGCACCCACTGGTGCCGCTGCTCGTCGGTCCCGAAGGAGTCGATCATCCAGGTGACCATGTTGTGGATGGACACGTAGGCGGCGATGGACGGGCAGCCCTTGGCCAGCTGCTCGAAGATCCGGACGGCGTCGAGCCGGGTGAGTCCCGACCCACCGACGTCCTCGCTGATGTAGATCCCGCCCATGCCGAGCGAGCCGGCCTTGCGCAGCACGTCCACCGGGAAGTGCTTGGTCTGATCCCATTCGATCGCGTTGGGGGCCAAGTACTCCGAGGCGAAGTCCCGAGCGGTGTCGCTGATCGCCCGCTCGTCATCGGTCAGGGTGAACATGGTGTTCCTAATCCATCGTCGGGATGACGAAGTGGTTGGTCGCGTGCTCCTTGGTGCCCGAAGGCCAGCGCTGCGTGACCGTCTTGGTCTTGGTGTAGAAGCGGAAGGAGTCCGGGCCGTGCTGGTTGAGGTCGCCGAAACCGGACCGCTTCCAGCCGCCGAAGGTGTGGTACGCGATCGGCACGGGGATCGGGACGTTGACGCCGACCATGCCGACGTTGACACGAGCGGTGAAGTCACGCGCGGTGTCGCCGTCACGGGTGAAGATGGAGACGCCGTTTCCGTACTCGTGCTCGGTCGGCAGGCGCAGCGCCTCCTCGTAGTCGGCGGCGCGAACCACCTGAAGGACGGGTCCGAAGATCTCTTCCTTGTAGATGCGCATGTCCGAGGTGACATTGTCGAAGAGGGTGGCGCCGGCGAAGAACCCGCCCTCGTGGCCTTCGAGGGTGAAGCCGCGGCCGTCGACGACCGCCGTTGCGCCCTCGTCGATGCCGATCTGCACGTAGTTGTTGACGCGGTCGAGGGCGTCCTGACTGACGAGGGGACCGAAGTCGGCACTTTCGTCGTCGCTGCGGCCGATCTTCAGCTTGGCGACGCGCTCCTTCAGCTTCGCGACGAGAGCGTCTGCCGTCTCCTCGCCGACGGGAACGGCGACCGAGATGGCCATGCAGCGCTCGCCTGCGGAGCCGTAGCCGGCACCGATCAGGGCGTCGGCGACCTCGTCGAGGTCGGCGTCGGGCATCACGATGGCGTGGTTCTTGGCCCCGCCGAAGCACTGGGCGCGCTTGCCGTTGGCGGCCGCGGTCTCGTAGATGTACTGCGCGATCGGGGTGGAGCCGACGAAGCCGACCGCCTTGACCCGGTCGTCGGTGAGCAGCACGTCGACGACCTCCTTGTCGCCGTTGACCACGTTGAACACGCCTGCGGGCAGCCCGGCCTCGACGAACAGCTCGGCGATGCGCAGCGGCACCGAGGGGTCACGCTCGGACGGCTTGAGGATGAAGGCGTTGCCCGCGGCGAGCGCCGGTCCCGCCTTCCACAGCGGGATCATCGCCGGGAAGTTGAACGGGGTGATGCCTGCGACGACGCCGAGCGGCTGCCGCATCGAGTACACGTCGATGCCGGTGCCCGCGGACTCGGTGTACTCGCCCTTGAGCAGGTGCGGAGCGCCGAGCGAGAACTCGATGACCTCGAGGCCACGCTGGATGTCGCCCTTGGCGTCGGGAATGGTCTTGCCGTGCTCGGAGGAGAGCAGTCGCGCGAGCGAATCCATCTCCAGCTGCACGAGCTGGAGGAACTTCATCAGGACGCGGGCACGCTTCTGCGGGTTGAACGCGGCCCACTCACGCTGAGCGTCAACCGCGTTGGCGATGATCGCCTCGGTCTCGGCCTTGTCGGCGAGCGGCACGCGCGACTGCACCTCACCGGTGTTGGGGTCGTAGACGTCGCCGAACTTGTCGGAGGTGCCGGGGACGCGCTTGCCACCGACGAAGTGGGTGAGTTCCTGAACCATTTTCTTGGACCTGTTCTCGCTAGGGCGAATGCCCGCGCCGACCCCATGGCATCCCACGGGTGCGCGGTGCGGAGTTCCGGATATGTTGTCATCCTATAGTTGGATGTCCATGTATGTCTAGAGGTTGCGCCGACCAGGCGAGGGTCCCGGTCCCGTCGAACAAGATCATCCGAAACAGGGGGTAGGGACGCCGCCGACGGAGAACAATCACGGTCACAAGGTGCCGGCCGGACCGCCGGCGGGCGCGCGCGAATGGGCAAGAACCTGTCAGCTGCACTCTCTCGTCTCAGGATGGAGATCGCCCGATGGAGCCCCAGACCGAACCCGACCCGTGCGCGATCGAATCACCTCACTGCTCGGACGGGTCCGCCGGAATCTCCGCGGCGACGACCCGCAGGACCTTCCTCGGCGCCGCGGGCGCCCTTGTCGCGGCCGGCGTGGCCGGGATCGGCTCGACCGGTCCGCGGGCGACGGCCGCCGAAGGGGCAGGCACACCCATCCATCGCCCGAACATCGTCGTGATCATCACCGATCAGGAGCGGCACCCGATGCACTGGCCCGCGGGCTGGGCGGACGTGAACCTGCCGAACCGCAAACGCCTCGCCGACCACGGGCTCTCCTTCACCCGGTCCTTCTGCAACAGCGCGATGTGCTCCCCCAGCCGAAGCACCTTCTTCACCGGCCTCTACCCGGCCCAGCACGGGGTCACCGCCACCCTGACCGAGGGCGGGACGGTCTCGCCCACCGAACCGCAGCTGCAGGTCGGCGAGCAGAACATGGCCCGGGTGCTGGAATCCGCCGGCTACAACGTCCATTACCGCGGCAAGTGGCACATGAGCAAGGGCGCGGCGGGCGGCGACCCGAGCAGCGCCGACATCGCGGCCTACGGGTTCCAGGGCTGGGTCCCGCCCGAGGGCGGGCAGGACACCAACCCGGATCACTTCGGCGGCGGCTGCGCCGACATCGACCAACGCATCGCGAACGAGGCGGTCGAGTTCATCGGGGGCCAGGGCGGCGACGGGGGCGCGCCGTTCGCGCTGATCGTCTCGTTCATCAACCCGCACGACGTGCTGGCCTACCCCCAGACGTGGGACGCGCTGAACGGCACATGCAACAACTACGGGACCGAGGCGACGCAGGCGTTCAACCAGGGCATCTCGCTGCCGCCCAGCGTCGACGAGATGCTCGCGCTCAATCACAAGCCGACCGCCCAGATCCAGTCTCAGCTGTTGCTCGCGGCCGGGCTCGGCCCGTTGATCGGCCCCCAGGCGGCACAGAACTACGTGAACTTCTACGCCTACATGCACAAGGTGGTCGACGACCACATCGGCGCCGTCCTCGACGCGCTCGAGGCCAAGCAGGGGCTGATCGACCGGACGGTGATCGTCCGGATGTCCGACCACGGCGAGATGGGACTCTCGCACGGTGGCCTGCGCCAGAAGATCTTCAACGCCTACGAGGAAACGCTCCGGGTGCCCCTCGTCATCAGCAACCCGGTGATGTTCCCGAGGCCCGTGCAGACGGACGCCATGGCCTCGCTCATCGACGTGGTGCCCACACTGGCCACCCTCGCGGGCGCGGACCCCTCCGCATGGCGATTCCTCGGCACCGACCTGATGCCGGTGGTCGCGGACGCCGCCGCGCACCCGAACAACCCCACCGCGGCGGTGCAGGACAGCATCCTGTTCACCTACGACGACCAGAACTGCGCCACCCCCGACGGCCAGTTCATCGTCACCCAGCCCAACCACATCCGCTGCATCAGGGACACCCGCTGGAAATACTCCGCGTACTTCGATCCGGCGGGCGTCGCCTCGCCGCAGTACGAGCTGTACGACCTGGTCGACGACCCCCTCGAGATGCACAACCGCGCCAACCCGCTCAACGTCGGCTACTACGCCCCGGAGCAGGCCGCTGCCATGCACGCCGGGCTGTTCGCCGCGATGGCTCGGACGGGCACCACCCCGGCCCGCGGGCTGTAGGCGGCTGCGCCGCCCATGAGTCCTTCTGGTCCCGTAGCGGGCCAGAAGGACTCACGGGCGGCGTAGCCGCTGAGCGGGACGAGGGGGTTGTGGGCGCCCCCGGGCGGGTCGACGCTGGGTACATGTCTGAAGCCACCAACACCCCCGCGACCCTTACGACCGCCGTCATCGTGACCGGCGGCGCGTCGGGCATCGGCCTCGCGTCCGCCCGCTCCCTCGCCGAGGCCGGCCGTCCGGTCGCCCTCTGGGACCTCAACGAGGCGAAGGCCAAGACCGAGGCCGAGGCCATCGCCGCCGAGTTCGGCGTCGACGCGATCGGCGTCGCCGTCGACCTGAGCAACCCCGACCTGTATGCCGACGCGCTGGCCACCACCCGCGCCGCGCTGCCGAACATCGGCGGACTGGTGCACGCCGCGGGCGTCGTCGACCAGGGTTCGCTCGAGGGCGTCACTGTGGACGTGTGGGACCTCGGCATCAACACCCACCTGCGCCCGCTGGTGCTGCTCACCAAGGAGCTGCTGCCGGACTTCAAGGCGAACCCGGGCTCCGCGATCGTCGGCATCTCGTCGATCAACGCGCACCTGGGCAACGCCATCAACCCGGTGTACAGCGCCGCCAAGGGCGGCATGCTCGCGGTCGTCCGCTCGCTCGCCGACCGGCTCGGGCCCGACGGCATCCGCATCAACTGCGTCTCCCCCGGACAGATCCTCACCCCGATGCTGCAGCCCACCGTCGATCTGCTGCCCGAGGGCACGTTCGAGCGCCGCATCCTGATGGGCCGCCTCGGCCGCCCGGAAGAGGTCGGCCGAGTGGTCCGCTTCATGCTGTCCGACGAGGCCAGCTACATCACGGCCAGCGAGCTGGTCGTCGACGGCGGAAACATCTCCTCGCAGCGCATGTAGAAGTCGGGCGTCACCGCCCGCCCAGGATCCGGTAGGTGGCCGTCAGTTCGCGGAGCGCGGCGGCCACCACCGGCTCCTCCACCCCGCCCGCGCGCAACGCCTTGCGCAGCGGCTCCGGGGTGAGATCGTCCGGCGCGGGCCGGAATTCGACCCGCGGCAGCGGCGGCAGCTCGATCCGGTCCCCGAAGTAGTCGTCGAGATCGGGCGCGGACTCCGCGTCCGCCCCTCCGAGTCGAACGAGCGGATCAGGGTGTCGAGGTCGAGCCCGCGCAGGGTGAGGATGACCAGCGGCTCGGTGTCCAGCCGCTGCGCGGTGAGGTAGACGACGGCCGCCGCGTGCTTGCACGGCCAGCCCTGGTCGGGGCAGGTGCAGCCGAAATCCAGCTCGCCGGACTCGGTGGGCAGCAACAGGTCCCCGAGCTCGATCGGCACCGTCCCCGACGCGAGGGTGGCGAGCATGCCCGGTGTCGAGCGCACTCGGTCGATCAGCACGTCGACGGTGTCGGGGTCGAGCGGGCGGAGGGTGAACGTCGCGGTGAACGGGTCGATCTGACTGCCCTGAACCTCGCCGACCACCGCTCCAGGCGCGATCCGATAGCTGATCACCTGTCCCGCGCGGGCGGAGCCGCGCCCACGTGCGATCCGGCCGGAGTCGGCGATCTTCTCCATCGAGGACACCAGCGCGCGGCCCCACCAGGACTGCGCAAAGGGGCCGCCGCGCGCCGCACGCTGGGTGCCGAACTGGCTGAAATCGGTTCGCCGCCGGCTCATTCGCCCACCGCCTCCTCGCCGAGCATCATCAGTTCGCGGAGCTCATCGGTGGACATCTCGGTGATCCAGTTCTCGCCGGTGCCGACGGCGAGGTCCGCCAGCTCCGACTTGCTCGCCAGCATCGCGTCGATCCGCTCCTCGAGGGTGCCGACGCACACCAGCTTGCGGACCTGCACGTCGCGACGCTGACCGATACGGAAGGCCCGGTCGGTGGCCTGGTTCTCGACTGCGGGGTTCCACCAGCGGTCCAGGTGCACAACGTGATTGGCCGCGGTGAGGTTGAGCCCGGTTCCGCCGGCCTTGAGTGAGAGCAGCATGACGGGCGCGAGGTGACCGCCCTGGAACCCCTCGACCATCGCGTCGCGCTTGGCCCGCGACACCCCGCCGTGCAGGAACGGCACCTCGGTGCCGAACCGCTCGGCCAGGTACGGGGCCACGAGGGAACCGAACTCACGGAACTGGGTGAACAGCAGCGCGCGCTCGCCGTCGGCGAGCACCGACTCCAGGATGTCCTCGACGAGGCCGAGCTTGCCGGACCGGTGGCTGCCGCGACGCAGCATCGGCGAGCCGTCGCCGAGAAAGTGCGCCGGGTGATTGCACACCTGCTTGAGCCGGGTCAGTGCGGCGAGCACCGCGCCCTTGCGGGCGGCACCCTCGGTGTCCCTGATCCGTTCCATCATGTCGTCGAGCACGGCCCGGTAGAGGGAGGCCTGCTCGGCGGTGAGGTTCGCGCGCACGGTCATCTCGAACTTCTCCGGCAGGTCCGAGATCACCTCGGGATCGGTCTTGACCCGGCGCAGCACGAACGGCGATGTCACGGTCCGCAGCCGCGCCAACGCGCCCTCGTCGTGCTCGCGCTCGATGGGGACGGCGAACCGGGCCCGGAACTGCTGGGCGCTGCCGAGCATCCTCGGGTTCACGAAGTCCAGGATCGAGCGCAGCTCGTCGAGCCGGTTCTCGACGGGGGTGCCGGTCAGCGCGAGCCGGTGCGCCGCCGGGATCGCCCGCGCCGCCCGCGCCTGGGCGGTGCCCGAGTTCTTGACGTGCTGGGCCTCGTCGAGCACCATCCGGCGCCAGCTCTGCTCTCCGAGGGCGGCGGTGTCCCTGGCCAGCAGCGCGTAGGTGGTGATCACCAGGTCGTGTTCGGCCACCACCGCGGTCAGCTGCTCGCCGCGCAGACGGTCGGTGCCGTGGTGGACGAGCACCCGCAGCCCCGGCGTGAACCGGGCTGCCTCGCGCTGCCAGTTCCCGACCACGGACATCGGACAGACCAGCAGCGTCGGCCCAGGGCGCTGCGCCCCCGCGGCGCGTTCGTGGGCGAGCAGCGCGAGCAGCTGCACCGTCTTGCCCAGGCCCATGTCGTCGGCGAGCACCGCGCCGAGCCCGAGGTCGCTCATGAACACGAGCCAGTCCAGCCCGCGCCGCTGATAGGGCCGCAGCCGGGCCTCGAGCCCGGGCGGCTGCGGCACGCTGGTCGGCCGCGCTCCCGAATCGAGCAGTCCCGCAACCCAACCGGTGGCCGTGATCTCCTCCACCGGCACCGGCGGCGGTTCCGGCGCGGTGAGCTCGCCCAGGAGGTCGGCGAGGGTGCGCCCGCCGTCCCCCGCCTGCCGGATGACGTACTTGGCGGCCCGCGCGAGGACGGTCTTGTCGGCCTGGACCCACTGTCCCCGCAGCCGGACCAGGTCGGTCTTGGCCCGGGTCAGCTGCGCCATCTCGGCGGGCGTGAGCACCAGGTCGCCGAGCGCGAGCTCCCAGTTGTAGGCGACGAGCTGGTTCATCCCGACCGCGCTGTCCTCGCTGTCGGCCGCGACCGGCGGGCTGGTCACCCGCAGCCGCAGCGACGGGGCCACCACGCTCCACGCGCGCGGCAGCATCAACGTGACGCCTGCGTCGCCGAGCACCTGGGCGCCGTGCGCGACCAGATCGGTCACCACCTCCAGCGGCAGCAGCAGGTCCAGGCTGTCCGGGTCCGACGGCACCGCGCGCAGCATCGGGTAGGCGGCCATCGCCTCGGCGAGCTTGCGCACCCCGACCGTCAGGGCCTTGGGGTCACCGAGGTGCACCGGCACCGGGCTGGGCGCCTCGCCCTCGGGCCGCAGGCAGACCTGCAGCCGCCAGAGCACCAGGGCACCGTCCTCGGGGGCGCGCTCGTCGTCGTCCTCCGGTTCGAGAAGCCGCAGGACCAGGTCCGGCTCGTCCACGGTGAGGCTCTGCCGCCACTGCTGCAGATCGGTCGCGATCCGCTGGGTGCCCTCGGCGAACGGGGTGCCCGCGGCCAGCGCCGCGAGCAGCGGGTGCTCGCCGCCGTCGCGGTCGCCGAGCAGCTCGCGCGCGATCGGATCGGTGATCTCGAAGACGAAATCCTCCAGCACCTTTCGCGCGCCACCCGATCCGCGGAGCACGGCGGGCGTCGCCGCCGCCAATTCCGAGATCCAGGCCCGCTGCCGATCGCCGCCGACGAGCCGCCACCGGGCCCACCACTGGCCGTCCGCGCGCTCGAGCTCGGGCACCACCCGGCCCGCCCGAACCCAGCTCCGCACTCCCCTGGCGACGTGCGCGAGGAAGCGGAGGTCGCCGGGCAGACCCGGAGCCGGGCCTGCGGGGAGGTCGAGCAGCAGCGCGGCGGCCGCGGGCGGCGCCAGCGCGAGGGCGGGCACCGTCACCTCGCCGAGGGTGCCGTCGCCGTTCGGCAGCGACACCGTGACCCGGTGCCGGAATCTGCGGTCCAGGGCCCGCCGCAGCGAGGCGGGCAGGTGCTCGATCTCGTCGTCGACCGGCTCGGGTGCACCGCCGTCGCGCCACAGCATCAGCCCCGATCCCGGGGACCACACCGCGTGCACCATCAGCCCATCCAATCAGGCAGCCACGACAAACCGCGACGACGCTGGATTAATCCGTCTGACCAGCGGGATAATGGGCCATTGGGCGAATCGCGTCGGGAGCGAGAGATGACCATCCTGGTTCAGGTGCTCGAGCAGGGCTACTCGCACAGCACGCCGTGGCAGCAGCGCAGATACCAGTTCGTCGACGCCGCACACATCGTCGGCCTGCGGCTGGACGGGCAGTCCGGCGTGTGGCTGGACATGACCCGGCCGGGTGAATCGCACCAGCTGGCGCTGACGCCCTCGCCCGACCTCTCGGTCTACTTCCTGATGCGGGTCTTCGACGACATCGCGAACTGTGAGCGCCAGGGCGGCTCCTGGTTGATCGGCCACGACGGCAGCAACCTCGAGTCGATCACGGCCACCCGCTTCCCGATGCCCTGAGTGGCCGGTACCAGAACGTCCGGTTTCCCCCCTATGCAACCAACCGAGCAATTGCTAGGTTGCTGTGATCCGCAATCACAGTGATCCACACAACAATGGGGGGCACATGTTCCGAGCGTCACGCACCGCGGCCTTCGTCCTGTCGCTGGCCGCGCTGGTCCTGCCGTTCGGGGCGGCGGGGGCCGCCCAGGCCGAGCCGCTGCCGGAGAACTACAACTTCTTCGCGGGCATCCCGAACGAGCTGGCCAACCCCGGCGGCTCGCTGCCCGGCGCGAACGACTTCGGGTGCAAGCCGACCGCGGAGCACCCGCGACCAGTGGTGCTGGTGCACGGGACGGGCGGCGGGCAGCAGACCAACTGGGGCGCCTACGTCCCGATGCTCAAGAACGCGGGCTTCTGCGTGTTCGCCCTGACCTACGGCGCGATTCCGGGTGCGCCCTGGCCGATCTCGGCGATCGGCGGGATGGGCCCGCTCGAGAACAGCGCCGGTGAGTTCAAGACCTTCGTCGACCGGGTGCGCTCCGCCACCGGCGCCAAGACGGTGGACGTCGTCGGCCACTCGCAGGGCACGCTGATCCCGACCTACTACCTCAAGCACCTCGGCGGCGAGGGCACGATCACCAACTACGTCTCCGTCGCGCCGCCGTGGCTCGGCCTGACCACCCTCGGCGTGAACGCGTTGCCCGCCTACGCCGCGCGACTGGGCGTGCCCGAGACCTCGATCCCCGTCTGCCAGGGCTGCGGGCAGATGACCGCCGAGTCGGAACTGATCAAGAAGATCAACGCCGGTGGCACGCCCTACGTCAAGGGCGTGAACTACACCAACATCTCCACCCGGTACGACGAGGCGATCGCCCTCTCGCAGGGCCAGGTGCAGGGCCCTCCCGGCTACACGGTGAACAACATCGTCGTGCAGGACACCTGCGCACAGGACTACTCCGAGCACGCTGCCATCGCCGGCTCCAAGCGCGCGGCGTACATGGTGTTCAACGCTCTCGACCCGGCGCACCTGCGCGAGGTGCCGTGCATGTTCGTCCCGCCCTTCACTGGCTGACCGTCCGTTTGTCGGTGACCGGTGTCCCGGTCACCGACAACCGGAACTGCCAGGCCAACCTGCCGAGGTACCGTCGGAACACTGTCCGACGGCGATCCGGAGCGCCATGTCTCGTGCCACGCTCGGCAAATCGATCGCGATCAGCGGCCTGGTGCTGGCCGGGTTGTTCGGTGCCTGCGCCCCTGCAACGGCGGATCCGACGCAGGACAGGTGGGTGAAAATCCCGAACACGGCGACCATCGCCGACGGAATTGCCTGCGGCGGCCGCATCGGCGGCGTCACCGTCGCCACCGACAAGCTCCCCGGGCTGGTCTACGTTCGACTGAACGCGACGTTCGTCGGTATATCGACGACGCGAGGAGAGCTGTGCTCGGTATTCGCAACGCTGCACTGGCGGAACCTGGGTACCGGTGCGGGATCGTGGTCCGCCCAGGTCAGTGGCGCGGTGTTCGACTTCCCGGCGGAGCCGTGGACACACCTGGAGACGGGCTCCGGCCGCGTCGAGGTCACCCTGACCACCGATCGTCCGCACCTCCCCAGCGTCACCGAAATCAACGTGTATTGAGTTGGCCGGCCGACCGGGTGGACCGCCGACGGCCGACGGCGATACCGTCGAGCGGGTGAGCCGAACCATCCGAGAAGCCCTGAACAAGGACACCCGCCTGTGCATGTCCCTCGCGGCGCGGCCGTCGAACATCGGCACCCGGTTCCACAACTACCTCTATGAGGAACTGGGCCTGGACTTCGTCTACAAGGCGTTCACCACCACGGACCTGCCCGCCGCCATCGCCGGCATCCGGGCCCTCGGTATCCGCGGCTGCGGCGTCTCGATGCCGTACAAGGAGGCGTGCATCGAGCACGTCGACGTGATGCACGATTCGGCCGCCGCCATCGCCTCGGTGAACACCATCGTCAATGAGGACGGCGTGCTGCACGCCTACAACACCGACTACGAGGCGGTCGCGACGCTGCTCGCCGAGCATCGGGTCCCCCGACGCTGTCCGCGGCCGTCGCTGGCAGCGGCGGGATGGCCAAGGCCGTGGTGGCGGCGCTGCGCGACAACGGGTTCGGCGAGGTGACGGTCATCGCCCGCAACGAGGTCACCGGGCGCGCGCTCGCCGACCAGTACGGCTTCGGCTGGCGCGCGGAGCTGGGCGAGCTGCGGCCGGGGCTGCTGGTGAACGCCACCCCGATCGGGATGTCGGGCGGGCAGGGGGCCGACGGCCTGCCCTTCGACGAGGACGCCGTCCGCGCGGCCGAGGCCGTGTTCGACGTGGTGGCGTTGCCGCCCGACACCCCGCTCGTGCGGGCCGCGTCGGCGCTGGGCAAGACCGTCATCACCGGCGCCGAGGTGATCGCGCTGCAGGCCGCGGCCCAGCTCGAGCTCTACACCGGGGTGCGTCCCAGCCCGGACCAGATCCGCCGAGCCTCCGAGTTCTCGCGGTCCTGATCGGGTGGGACGAAACCAGGGCCTGTCGCCAGACCCGTTTTGCGTCGAACCACGCGACCAGCGGCATGTGCGGATGGTATCGGCTAGAGGTGTACCGCCGTACGGACAAGGTCGGCGACGGCTTGGGATCTGCTGTGTGGCGGCCAGGCGATGACGGTCGTGACGGCCGGCGCGTCCGGCACGGGCACAATGGCGTGATCGTCGCGTAGCTGGGCTCGGAGCGATTCGGGCATGAGCGCGCAGGCCCGGCCGAGCGCGATCAGCTGGGTCAATTGGGTATGGTCGCGAACCTGTGGGCCGGGGCCGTCGGGATAACTCCCATCCCGTCGAGGCCACCGTGGCAGGGGCAGGTCCGTCAGGGCGTTGACCTCGGCCATCGACATGTGGGGTCGGTCGGCGAGGGGGTGCCCCGCGGGCAGGACCACGACCTGGTGTTCGGTGTGCAGGTCCTCGGTGTCGAATCCGGCCGTCGTGTCGTAGGGCCGCTGGAGCAGAGCAACGTCGGCACGCCCGTTGCGTAGCAGGCCTTCCGGTTCGCCGGGCCCGCAGAGCATCATCTCGACTGCGACAGCGGAGGGGTCGGCGGCGTAGGCGTCCAACAGCTTCGACAACAGTTCTCTGGACGCTCCCGCCTTGGTGGCCAGCACTACGCCGGCCCGGTCGGTGGCGGCGCGGCGGGTGCGGCGCTCGGCGGCTTCGACCGCTTCGAGGGCGAGCCGGGCCTCCTGCAGAAGCACCGACCCGGCCTTGGTCAAAGTGATTGCGCGAGCGGTGCGGTGCAGCAGGACGACTCCGAGCCGCCGTTCGAGCTGCTGGATGGCTCGCGATAGTGGGGGTTGCGCGATCGAGAGCCGTTGTGCCGCCCGTCCGAAGTGCAACTCCTCGGCGACGGCGACGAAGTATCGCATCTCCCGCGTCTCCACCTGGCCATGGTATCTGGCGATGACCACGACCAATACCCGTGCGGTATCGCCGCCCACCCGATCGGTCTTGGACGCTGCATCCGGAATCGCGGCAGGATCGGCGGCGTGAGTGAACAGACGATTGCGCTGGTGACCGGCGCGAACAAGGGAATCGGATACGAGATCGCCGCTGGCCTGGGCGCGCTCGGCTGGCGAATCGGTGTGGGCGCGCGTGATCGGCAACGCCGCGACACCGCGGTGGAGAAGCTGCGCGCGGCTGGGACCGATGCGTTCGGTGTGCCGCTCGATGTGGCCGACGATGCAAGTGTGGCCGCCGCGGCCGAATTGATCGCCGACCATGCCGGAGGGCTCGATGTTCTGGTCAACAATGCCGCGATCACCGGCGGCATGCCGCAGACACCGACCACGGTCGATCCCGCGACCGTGCGAATCGTCGTGGAAACCAACGTGATCGGGGTCATCCGGGTGACCAACGCGATGCTGCCGATGCTGCGCGCTTCGGCGTCACCGCGAATCGTCAACATGTCCAGCAGCGTCGGCTCGCTTGCCCTGCAAACCACACCCGACATCGACATGGGTCCGGTTCCCGCCGCCTACTTGGCCTCGAAGACCTTCCTCAACGCCCTCACTATCCAGTACGTCAAGGAACTGGGTGATTCCAACATTTTGATCAACTCCGGCTGTCCCGGTTTCACTGCCACCGACCTCAACGGTTTTCGCGGCGTCCGTACACCGCAACAGGGTGCGGCCGTCGCGATTCGCCTCGCGACCCTGCCCGACGACGGCCCGACCGGCGGATTCTTCGACGACGCGGGAACGGTGCCCTGGTGACGGCCGGTGACGGCGTCATCGACAGGATCAAGGATCTGGTCATCTCGTTCGCCCTAGGTGTATGAGGGCTGGCGTTGGTGACACCTTCCCGCAATCGAGACGCCGGTGGCCGACCGCCTGCGCTTGAGTGTGGTCGGTGATAGTTGTAGTGGACGTTCCAGACGGCGATTGCTGCTGAGCGCGCGTCCTCACTGGTGAATTCTCGCGCGTAGAGCAGTTCCTCGGCGAGGATCCGCTGGTAGCGCTCGACCTTCCCGTTGTGACGGGGTGTGTACGGCTTCGTCCTCTGATGCCGGGTGTGGTTGCCGATGATCCGGGCGAAGTCGCCGGAGCGGTAGCAGGCGCCGTTGTCGGTGACGATGCGGTGGATGTGGGTGATGCCGTGGGCGGCGAACCAGACCTTCGCCCGCAGCAGGAACGCCGCCGCGGTCGCGCCCTTCTCGTCGCTGAGGGGTTCGGTATAGGACAGCCGGGAGTACCCGTCGACGGCTGAGTGCAGGTAGGTGTAGCCGCGCTTGGCACCCGCTGACTTGGCGCGCCCGGCGGCCTTGGCTTGGTCACTGTCACGGCCATGGACACGCCATCCGCCGCCGTCGGGGATTCGGCCGACCTTCTTCACGTCAAGGTGCACCATGTGCCCAGGCCAGCGAGCCGTGATCTTCCCCGGCTTGCGGTTGTTGTCACCGTCAGGATCGATGAATCGGCGGCGACTGAGCCCGAGCCGGGTGAGGTGTCGAGTCACAGTGCGCCGGTTGATGTCGTGGCCCAGGTCGGCGAGCTCGTCGGTGATGCGCTGGGCTGACCACTTGTGCTCGCGCCGCCAGGTCTCGATCTGCTCGATGACCCATGCGGGCGTCGAGTTGGGGCTCCGGTGCGGCGTCGATGGTCGGTCCAGGAGCCCGGCCTCACCATGGTGTCGCCACCGGTTGACCCACTTCGAAGCGCAGGCGCGTGAGATGCCCATCTCAGCTGCGACGTGAGCGATCGGCCGAGTTCGGCATTGGTCGATGAGCCGACGACGGCCCTCGACGCTCAGCGGAGCATTCGCGTGAGTCACCCGACGACCTCGACACTGCGGTTCCGTGGTGCGATCAGCCCCAGCGATGGAAGCAACATGAGCAGGGCGACCCCGGTCAGGACGGAAGCCACCCATACGGGCCCCAGGTCACTGGAACCCGACAACGCCACGGCCCCGATTGCCGGGCCGGCGGCGGCTCCGATGTTGAGCGCGGCGGTGGCGTAGGAACCTCCCATGGTGGGTGCTTCGGATGCCGCGTAGAGCACCCTCGCGATCAGCGAGCTTCCCACCGCGAACGCCAGGACGCCCTGGACGATGACCAGGATCAGCAGCAACACGGGGTGTGTCGCGACGAGTGCGAGAGCCAGCCACCCCAAGAACAGGAGGGGAGAGCCCACGCCGAGAATCAGACGAGGGTGGCGGTCGGAGAGCCGCCCAGCAGTAGTGACTCCGACGAAGGATCCGATGCCAAACAGGACCAGGGCCAGTGGGACCCACACCTCATCCAGTCCAGCGGTCTCGGTCACGACGGGTGCGAGGAAGGTGAAAACGGCGAAGGTTCCGCCGTTGATCAGGGCTCCGAGCAGCATTGCCACGAGCAATCGGGGCGCTCGGAGCTGGGCGAGCTCGAAGGTCAGAGACGCCTCACCGTCCGCCCCTTCCCAGGATTGCTCTGTGCGAGTACGGATCCCGGTGAGGATGCCGGCTGCGGCGGGGACGCACAGCAGCGCGACCGCCCAGAACGTCGAACGCCACCCCATCGCGGTGCCGAGCAGCGCGCCCGCCGGGACGCCTGCAACGGCAGCGATCGTTGTACCGGACAGAAGGACCGCCAGGGCACGACCCTTCTGGTCCGGTGCCACAAGACCAGTCGCGGTGCTGAGCGCGACGGCCAAGAACCCGGCGTTGGCAACCGCAGCCACAACACGGGTGGCGAACAGCACGGAGAAGGAAGGGGTTGTCGCGGCGACGACGTGGCAGAGAGCGAAGACCACCACACACCCGAGGAGTGCGGTCCTTGCGGGCCACCGACGGGCAAAGGCAGCCATGACAGGCGCGCCGACGATCATCCCGACCGCGAAGGCGGAAGTGAGCAGTCCGGCGGTCCCGACCGACACATCGAGGCTGGTGGCGATGTCGGGCACGAGGCCGGCGAGCATGAATTCCGAGGTGCCCATGGCGAAGACCGCGAGGGCAAGCAGATAGAGAGCGAAAGGCATCGAGTTACTCCGAGGCGAGGGAACGGACAGAAGGCGTCTCGTCACCACGGCCAGCCCGATGGAATACCCGAACGGCCGCCCACGCATACAGCAGTGGACGGAAGGCTAGAACCTCAGTGGCTCAGGGGGCTGACGGCGTGACCGAAAGCCCCCACAGTGTCCGATTCGGGGCTCGACATGCGCCTCACTCTACTGGTGGTCACTTGGCACCGCACATCCGTTTGGCCGAACCACGCCATCGTCATCAACGTCCAGCCCCGCAACACCTAGGGCGTCGGGCCGGTCGCCACGGGACGATCCGGATCGTTGGACCACTGCGACCACGAGCCCGGGTACAGCGCCGCCTCGACCCCGGCGATGGCGAGCGCGGCGACCTCGTGCGCGGCCGTCACCCCCGAACCGCAGTAGACCGCGACCGGCGCCGAACCATCGGCACCCAGCCCGGCGAACCGTCGGCGCAGCGCCTCGGCGTCCGCGAATCGTCCGGCGCCGTAGAGGTTCTCGCTTGTGGGAGCGCTGCGTGCCCCCGGGATGTGGCCGGCGCGCGGGTCGACCGGCTCGACCTCGCCGCGGTATCGCTCGGCGGCGCGGGCATCGAGCAGCACCCCGTCCACCGCGAGCTCAGCGGCCTCGCCCGCCGTCACCGTCGGCAGGTGTCCGGCGGTGAGCTCCACGTTCCCGGTCCGCACCGGTTGGCCCGCACCGGTTTCCAGGTCGAGTCCTGCCGACGTCCACGCGGACAGCCCGCCGTCGAGCATCCGGACGTCGGGCACCCCGGCCCAGCGCAGCAGCCACCAGGCGCGCGCGGCGGCCGTGTTCCCGGTGGCGTCGTAGACGACGACAGCGTCGCCGGTGTCGATCCCCCACCGCCTGGCCGCGGACTGCAAGTCCTCGACCTCGGGTAGCGGGTGCCTGCCGTGTTCCGGCGCGGGCGGCGCGGCCAGCTCGGTTTCCAGGTCCACGAACGAGGCACCGGGAATGTGCCCGTCGTGGAAGTGTTCCCGGCCGTTCGGGTCGCCGAGCGCCCATCGGACGTCGAGCACTACCGGCGGCTGGGGCGCGCCCAGCCGGGCCGCGAGTTCCTCGGCAGTGACGAGCACCCCGAGCTCGCGCCGCAGCAGTGCGGCCATCGGCTCGCCGAAGGCGACGAAGGTGACCGTCCGCACCGAGGTGCCGGAGCTGCGGACCGCGGCAACCGCCTGGCGCACGGCGTCGGCGTGCGGCCATCCGTAGCTGCCCGCCGAGATCAGCGGGAAGGCCACCGTCCGCGCGCCGAGCTCGTCGGCCACCTGGAGGCTGCGCGTGTCGGCCGACAGCAGCACCGCCGACCGGTCCTCGTCGGTCGAGTACACCGGGCCCACCGCGTGAATCACCCAGCGCGCGGGCAGATCTCCCGCGGTGGTCGCGACGGCGTCGCCCGCGGGCAGCCCGTCCGGCAGCGTGCTCGCGCGCAGCCGTCGACACTCCTCGAGGATGCTCGGGCCGCCTGCCCGGTGGATGGCTCCGTCCACTCCCCCGCCGCCGAGCAGTCCGGAGTTCGCCGCGTTCACGATCGCGTCCGCCTGGACGGTGGTGATGTCCCCGCGAATCACCTCGATAGCCACCATGGCCACACCGTACCGCCGCCGAGTGTGCAGTTGTCGGGGCGAACCGCCAGGAAGCGCGACGGCAGCTGCACACTCGGCGTCAGCGCACGGTGATGGTGCGGCTGTGCCAGCCGGTGGAGCCGTCGGGGATCGGCGCGGCACGCTCCTCGGTCTGGACGTTGCCGTCGAGGTCAGTGGCGCGCACCTGCACGTTGTGCACCCCCGCGGGCGCATCCCACTGCCAGGACCACTGGCGCCAGGTGTCGACGGAGTACTGCGGCGCAAGGGTCGCGGGCTGCCACGGCCCCTCGTCCACCCGCACCTCCACCCTCTCGATGCCCCGGTGCTGCGCCCAGGCGGTGCCCGCGATCGTCACCCGTCCCTCGGGCACCGGCGCGAACGCCGCGGGCAGGTCGATCCGGGACGCCGTCTTGATCGGCGCCCTGTCCCCCACCCCCGTTTGGTCCAATACGCCTGCGCCCGATCGAATCTGGTGAGCTCCCAGTCGACGACCCACTTGGTGGCCGAGACGAAGCCGTACAGGCCCGGCACCACCTGGCGGACCGGGAACCCGTGCTCGAGCGGCAGCGGCTCGCCGTTCATCGCGATGGCCAGCAGCGCGTCGCGGCCGTCGCGCAACACCTCGACGGGCGTACCGACGGTGAAGCCGTCGACGCTCGTCGACAACAACATGTCCGCGTCACCCTGCACCCCGACCTCGTCGAGGAGATCCGCGATCGGGAATCCGACCCAGGTGGCATTGCCCGCCAGCTCACCGCCCACCTCGTTCGAGACGCAGGTCAGGGTGATCCGGCGCTCGATGGGTGTCCGCCGCAGCAGCTCGTCCCAGCTCAGCGTGACCTCGCGGTCCACCATGCCGTGGATGCGCAGGCGCCAGTCCTCGGTGGTCAGTCTGGGCACCTGCAGCGCGGTGTCGATGCGGTAGAACACCGGGTTCGGGGTGATGAACGAGGTCGCGCCGGGGATCTCGAGGTCGACCCCTGGCTGGATGGGCGCCGCCCGGTCCGCGACCACGGGAACCTTCACCCGACGCCTGCTCTCGAGCACCCCGCTCAGCTGCTGGTTCAGATGCCGTCCGGCGACCCCCGCAGCGGCGGCCACCGCGATGGCGACCGAGGCGATGACCAGGAACCGGCGCCTGCCCATCCCCCGTCGCTGCCGGGCGAGGGTTCGTCGAGTTGAGCGGTGAGCAGCCTCAGCACGGCGATGCCCAGGATCACCCCGACCGCCGTCGGCACGACATCGGCGCCGCTCGCGCCTGGCCGGTTGTAGGCGGCGTACATCCCGACCAGTCCGAGCCCGGCGAGGATCGCGCTGCCGTAGGGCCGCGACGGCCGTTCGACGATGCCCGCGATCGCGGCGATCACCGCGATGAGGACCGACATCCCGACGAACAGCGCCGGCTTGTCGCTGGTGCCGAAGGTCGTGATGGCGAACTCCCTGGCCCAGGCCGGGCTGCGGTCGACCGTGGTCGATCCGACCGCGAAGAAGGGCGACGATTCCGGGCCGGTCAGCGCCGACAGCAGTTCGCCGACGCCGAGCACCACGCCCGCGGCGATCACCCCCGACACCGCCCGCGCGATCAGCCGCAGCGCCGCGTTCCTGGCGGCGGGGCTCCCGTCCGTTGACGTCGAACTCGTATCCGGCATGCCCGCCTCCGCTCCCTTGCATGGTAGTTCGCAAGGTCTTCGGAGCCGATGGGTCGCGCGGATGGGTACGTCACCGGAATGGGCGCGCTCGGGCGCACCCGATCAGCGGGTGGGCTCGGTCGACTGGGTCGTCGCCTCCGGGGTCGTCGACTCCGCGGCCGGCTCGGCGGCGCTCAGCCGGTACACGTGTTCCGGGGAGATGATCTCGGTGATCGCCGTCGCCAGCTGGGTGCTCGGCTCGCCCCCCTCGTAGGCGATGTCGGTGTTGGTCATGATGACGAGCGTCGTCTTCTGCTCCGGCAGGTAGACCGTCACGGTCTGATATCCGGGCAGGCTGCCGTTGTGCCCGATCCAGCCTGCGGCATTGAACACGCCCAGCCCGTAGCCGACGTCGGGGGGATAGCCCGGCGCATTCACCGTCTCGAGCCGTTGTGCCTGCGTCTCCGGCTTGAGCAGGGTGCCGGTCGCGAGCACCGGACCCCAGATGTGCAGATCCTCGAGGGTCGAGATCATCGCGCCAGCCGCCCAGCCCCAGGACGGATCCCAGTCGGTGGCCGTGGCTTCCTTGCCGTCGGCGGTCTGCACGGTGTACCCCTGCGCGTGCGGGCTCGGGAACGCGTTGGTGGTGGGGAAGTTCGTCTTCTCCATGTGCAACGGCTGGAGGATCCGCTCGTTGATGTAGTCCGGCAGCGACAGTCCGCTTTCCTTCTCCACCACGAGTCCCAGCAGCACGTAGTTGGTGTTGCAGTACTGGAATCCCTGGCCCGGCGGGAACGTCGCCGGTTGGGCGAACGCATAGTCCAGCAGCTGCTGCGGGGTGAAGGGCGCCTTGGGGTCCGCGAAGAGCGCCTGCTGGAACTCCGGGCTCTCCGAGTAGTTGGCCAGCCCGCTCTGCATGCGGGCCAGCTCCCGGATGGTGATCTGATCGCCTGCGGGGACGCCGTCGATGTACTTCGAGATGGGGTCGTCGAGACCCACCTTGCCCTCGTCCACCAGCTGCAGGATGGCGCTGGCCGTGAACGTCTTGGTCAGGCTGCCGATCCGGGTGTAGAAGTCGGTCTCCATCGGCGCGTCGGTGGACTTGTCGGCGACGCCGAAGGCCTTGACGTACTTGCCGTCCGGCCCCCAGACGCCGACGATCGCGCCCGGCACGGACGTCTTGGTCATGGTCGCGTTGATCGCGTCGTCCAGGCGCTGGGCGACGGCGGAATCCATCTCCGCGCTCGGTTCGGCGCCTGCCGGTGTGGTGCTGGCCGCCTGGTCCGAGGTCGAATCGTCTGCGCATCCCGCCGCTATCAGCAGGGTGACGGCCGCCGCCGCCAACAACCCCCGCCGCCGATGTGTCCTGGTCACGACCTGTGCTGTCATCGCCGGGTCCCGTCGTCAGACGTGCAGTTGCCTGCAGAACCTACTCCGTACCGACCGGTCCCACCCCTCGTTTCACCGAAGCACCGCCCTGTCAGAACTGCTGCCAGGTCGGCTTGTGCCGCAGCGCGTACCGGTAATAATCGGCCAACGCGAGTCGGTCCGCGGCCGCCTCGTCCACGACCACGGTCGCGTGCCGGTGCAGTTGCAGCACCGACGCCGGGCAGAACGCGGTGAGCGGACCCTCCACCGCCGCGGCGATGGCGTCCGCCTTGCCCGCCCCGACCGCGACCAGCACCAGGTGCCGGGCCTCGCCGATGGTGCCGAGGCCCTGGGTCAGCACGTGGAGCGGGACATCGTCGACGCTGCCGAAGAAGCGGGCGTTGTCGAGGCGGGTCTGCTCGGTCAGCGTCTTGATGCGGGTACGTGACGTCAACGACGACCCGGGCTCGTTGAAGCCGATGTGTCCGTCGGTGCCGATCCCGAGCAGCTGTACGTCGATGCCGCCTGCCGCGGCGATGGCGGCGTCGTAGCGGGCGGCCTCCGCGGCCAGGTCCGGTGCCTGTCCGTCGAGGCCGTGCACCCGTTCGGGGTCGAGGTCCACCCGATCGACGAATTCGGACCTGATCACGGAAAAGTAGGACTGTTCATGGCTTTTCGGGAGGCCGACGTACTCGTCGAGCAGGAACACCCGGGCGGACGAGAAGTCCAACCCGTCGTCGTGGTGCCGCCGGATCAGCTCGCGGTAGCTGCCGAGCGGTGACGACCCGGTCGCAAGGCCAAGCGTCGTCGGGCCTCGGCGCACGGAGTGCTCGACGATGTCGGCGACGGTCGAGGCGACTTCGTCTGGCGTGGACCGGATCACGATCTCCATGTCACTTCCACCCTACCGACGACGGCCACCGCCGGCGGGTCGGCTCGATCACGGGGGTCAGGTGGAGCCAGGCCGCAGATAGACCTGCCTGCCCATCGCCCACGTCTGCTCGATCGCGCGGTCATCGCCCACCACCATCAGGCCGAACAGCAGGTCCGCCGCCTGCTCGAGTGTCGGCGGCGTACCGTCCTCGGCGATCAGGGACTGCCGCCAGCGCAGCGCAGGCGGCCCGGCATTGCAGTCGAGCACGACGAAATCGGCTTCCTTGCCGGGGGCGAAGTTGCCGACCAGATCGTCTATGTAAAGTCCTTCGGCGCCGCCAAGCGTGATCGACCAGAAGCCGCGATAGGCCGAGAGCTTGTTGCGCTCGGCCTCGGCAGGATCATCGAGCTTGCCGTTGTTCATCATTCCGACTTTGTAGGCCTCATCCAACACGTTGAGCATGGACAAGCGGTTGCCGCCGCCGATGTCACTGCCGAACGACAGCCTGACGCGGTGTGCCGGGTCGGTGGCGCGGCCGAGGCGGAACAGGCCGCTGCCGAGGAACAGATTCGAGCACGGGCAGAAGGTGACCGCCCCGCCGCTGGCCGCGAGGCGGCCGAACTCGTCGTCGGACAGCCACACGCCGTGGCCACCCGAGAACTTCGGCCCGACGAGCCCATACTTCTCGTAGACCGCGACGTAGTCGGCGCTGTCCGGATACAGCTCGCGCATGTCCTCGCATTCACCGGTCGTCTCCGCCAGGTGCGTGTTGACCCAGCAGTCCGGATGTTCGCGCTTCAGGCGCTCAGCGGCGGCCATCGTGTCGGGCGTGCAGACGTGCGCGTTACGCGGCGTGATTGCGTACAGACCGCGCCCTTGCCGGTGGTAGCGCTCGATCAACCGCTTGCTGTCGCGATAGAAGTTCTCGGCGCTGAGGGAATAGCCATCCGGCGCCAGGCGATCGATGCCGGTCAGGCCGGCGATCAGCCGCATGTTGCGCCGCGCGGCCTCGTCGAACAGCTCCTCTGTCGCGGCCGAGGCGGTGGTGGTGAAGGCCTGGCAGGTGGTCGTGCCCGAGGCCACCAGACTGTCGAAGAAGCGCCCCGCCGCCTCACGTGCGTAGGCGCGGTCGGAGAACTTGATCTCCTCCGGGAACACCCACTTCTCCAGCCAGGGCAGCAGATGCTCGCCGAACGCGCCGATGACCCGGGTCTGCGGAAAATGCACGTGGCCGTCGATGAAGCCGGGTAACACCAGCCGGTCGCTGATGGTCGTGACGGCCAGCCCCGCGTGCCGCGCGGCGACCTCGTCATGCGCGCCGAAGTCGATGATCCGGCCGTCCTCGACGACCAACAGCCCATCCGCGTGGAACCGCGCCGCGTCACTTTCCCGTCCGACATGCCGCCACGGATCGTCGATGAAGTCGAGGAACGAGGCCCGGATCCCGAACACGGTCACCGCGCAACCGTGTCATCGCGTGACACCCGAGTCAATGATCGGCCGTTGCTCGCTCCAACGGCAAGACAACAGTTGGAGGATGGATCCCATGGCACACGTCAAGCGTTTCGACCACATCGGCATCACCGTCGCGGACCTCGACTCGGCAACGGCGTTCTTCGTCGGACTGGGTCTCGAGGTGGAGGGCACCGGATCCGTGGAGGGCGAGTTCGTGGAGACCGTCTGCGGCATCCCAGGCGCGCACTGTGAGATCGCAATGCTGCGGCCGCCAGGCGGAGGGTCCCGGCTGGAGCTCGCGGCCTTCGTCACCCCCGACCACGTGCCCGGATCGCCGACGGCGATGGCCAACGAGCTCGGGCTGCGCAACGTGTCCTTCGAGGTCGGCGACCTCCAGGCGGCCGTCGACGCGGTGGCTGCGGACGGGTTCGGGCTCATCGGCGGCATCGGCGAGTACCAGAACAGCGTGCGGATGGCCTACGTGCGTGGGCCCGAAGGGATCATCGTGTCGCTGTTCGAGCAGATCGGCTGACGCAAGAAGGTCCGCCCCTAGCCGCGGCGGGGGCGCCACGACCGACCGCGACAGGGGCTGCGGCAAGATGGCGGTCGTGTCACGAACCCTCGAGCCCGATCCGACGGGAGCCGAACAGACGGAGCCCGCGGTCGCGCGCGAGCCGGGCCTCTCGCACCCGATCAGCGCGGGCGTGGTCACCGCCCTCGTCGGCTTCACCAGCTCCTTCGCCGTGGTCCTCACCGGCCTACGCGCCGTCGGTGCGAGTCCCACCGAGGCCGCATCCGGCCTGATGGCGCTGTGCGTCACCCAGGCGATCGGCATGCTTTGGCTCTCCCGCCACTACCGGATGCCGATCACCCTGGCCTGGTCCACCCCCGGCGCCGCGCTGCTGGCCGGAACCGGACTGGTGGTCGGCGGATGGCCCGCGGCGGTGGGCGCCTTCATCGTCGTCGGCCTCGCGGTCACGCTCACCGGCCTGTGGCCCCGGCTCGGCCGGCTGATCGCGTCGATTCCCACCGCGCTCGCCCAGGCCATGCTCGCCGGGGTGCTGCTCCCGCTCTGCCTCGCCCCGGTCACCGCCTTCCGCGACTCCCCCGCCGCGGTCGCCCCTGTCGTTCTCGTCTGGCTGGTCCTGCTGCGGTTCTCCCGGCGCTGGGCCGTGCCCGCGGCCTTCGCCGCGGCCGCCGCGGTGATCGCGATCAGCATCGCGTTCGGCGACGGCTCCCTGGACACCTCCGCGCTCGCACCGACCCTCGACCTCACCGCCCCGCACTGGACGTGGCAGGCGCTGGTCGGCATCGCGGTCCCGCTCTACATCGTGACGATGGCCTCGCAGAACATCCCAGGAACCGCGGTGATGTCGTCCTTCGGGTACCGGGTGCCGTGGAAGTCGGCGATGACCGTCACCGGCATCGGCACCGTGATCGGCGCACCCGCCGGCGGCCACGCGATCAACCTGGCCGCCATCAGCGCCGCCCTGGCCGCCGCCCCCTCCGCGCACCCGGACCCGAAGCGGCGCTGGGTGGCCGCCTTCACCGCGGGCTGCTCCTACCTGGTGCTCGCGCTGTGCTCGGCGGCGCTCGCGGCGCTGGTCGTCGCGGCGCCGCAGGGCGTGGTCGAGGCCGTCGCGGGCCTGGCACTGCTTGCGACGCTCGGCGGCTCGCTGGCGGCGGCGGTGGCCGACGAATCCGACAGGGAGGCGGCGGTGCTCACCTTCCTGATCGCCGCGTCGGGCGTCGGCATCCTCGGCATCGGGTCGGCCTTCTGGGCCCTCGTCGCCGGGCTGGTCTTCCGGCTGGTGGTGCGCGGCGTCAGGCCCCGGCCGCGAACTCCTTGAGGATCTGACCCAGCGACGCCGGGTCCTGCAGCATCGGCAGGTGGCCTGTGGCCATCTCGCGCCGCCACCGCGTTCCGAGCTCGTCGGCGTACCGGCCCTGCAGCGCCGCCGGGAACTCCTTGTCCGCCGTCGTCACGACATAGCCGGTGCGCGCGGGCAGGGTCCGCGGCGAGACGCGATCCCGGTAGAGGCGCTGCGATTCCGGCGCGAAGTCCGCCACGACGCGCGCGATGTCGTCCTCGCCGAGACCCGCGCACAGGCCCGAGCGGATCGCCTTCTCCGGCGGCCTGGTACCCGCGACCCGCATGATCAGCCCGACGATGTACCGCTGTGGCGCGGGCAGCGCACCCAGGAACGACCGGCCCGCTGACGGCACCGAGGCCGCGACAGCGAGCAGCCCGCCGACGCGCTCGGGGGCGAGGGCCGCGACCTCGCTCGCCACCACCCCACCGATCGAATGCGCCACCACGGTGAACTCACCGTCGGGCGCCTGCGCCAGCACCGCCTCCGCGTAGTCCCGCAGCGTCGCATCCGCGCGCTTCGGGTATGACGCGACGACCGAGTCGACGGGCAACGAGGCCCGCACCTCGTCCCAGGTCCAGGCCGGAAGTCCTGCGCCGCTGAGGAAAACGATCGGTGTCGACTTCGGTTCGGTGTTCATGCGCACTCCTTGAATGTGAGGGTGAACGCAACAGTAGACAGAGAGCCCGACAAGCAGGTGTCGGCTTCTATAACCTTGTCGCCATGGCCTTCTCGAAGTCCACCGACCCGCACTTGACGCTGCGGCGCATCGAACGCCAGCACGCGGTGATCGAGTGCCTGCGCGCCCGGTCGCCGGAGTTCACGACGGCCCGCGCGCTGGCCGACACCGTCCGCGTCACCCCACGAACCGTCGAGCGCGACATCGCCCGTATGCGCGAGGCCGGTATCCCGATCGAGGTCCGCAACGGGCCGGGCGGCGGGTACGCCATCGACGCCAGGCGGCACGTCGACCCGATCACGCTCACGCCCGGCGAGGCCGCGGCCCTCATCGTCTCGCTGGTCGCGCTCGGGCCCACCGCCACCGATGCCGCCGGTTCGGCGATGGCCAAGCTCGTCGATTCGCTGATCCATACGACGCCACCACCGAGGGGGCTGTCCCGACACGCCTGATCTAAGGTCGCCACCATGACCTCCGCCCAATCCGAACCCACCGCCGCCGACTACCCCGTGCTGTGGCCGGTACCCACCCGCTGGGCGGACAACGACCACTACGGCCACGTCAACAACGTCACCTACTACTCGTACTTCGACACCGCGGTGAACGGCTGGCTGATGTCGGCAGTCGGCGTCGACATCCGCGACCTGCCCGCGATCGGCGTTGTCGCCGAGACCTCCTGCAGGTATCACAGCGAACTGAGCTTCCCGGACCAGCTGCAGGTCGGCCTGTCGGTGGCCCGGCTCGGCGCGCGCAGCATCGTCTATGCGCTGGCGATCTTCCGGGTCGGCGAGCGCGGCGCGCTCGATCTCGCCGCGACGGGACGCTTCGTGCACGTCTACATCGACGCGCAGACCCGGCGCCCGGTGGCCATTCCCGAGGAGATCCGCAACGCGGTGAACCAGTTGACCCCGCCGTCCTGAGCCGGGAAACTCCCCCGCTCGGGGTCACGCGCCCGCCGACGGAACGATCAGCCGGTCGGCGCGACCGCTCGTTGCAGCTGTTCGGCGAAGTGGACGAAGGACCCGACCATGTCCACCTCGTCGTCGACCAGCCACTGGTTTTCCAGCCCCTCCACCGCGGCGACCAGCACCAGGGTGGTCATCCGCGGGTCGACGTCGCGGCGCACCGAGCCCGCCTCGATACTGCGGCGGAGTGACGATTCGACCAGCGATTGCAGGAACTTCTGTCTACCGGTGACCCACTCGCGGGCGGGATGCTCGGATCCCGTCGCCTCGGCGGCCGTCAGGTGCGCGAGCTGAACGAGCTCGCGATTCTGGACGTTGTGGCGCACTATCCGAATGAGGAAGGCGATCAGCTCGGCGAAGTCCATCTCGGACAGGGTCTCGGGATCCGTGCCCGTCGCGTGCAGATCCTGCACATCCCGCTCGGCGAGCACCGCCATGAGGAGCGCCGCCTTGTTGGGGAAATGGTGCAGCAGTCCGGGCTGGGAGATCCCGGCCTCGGCCGCGATCTTCGCCACGGAACTGCCCCGATAGCCGTGAACCGCGAAGTGCTCCAAGGCGATCTCGAGGATCCGCGCACGCGACAACTTGCCCGAGCGTTCCGCGGAGTCAGTGGTGGCCATGGCGGTGAAGCGTAGTCGCCCCGATATCGACGCCCCGGAAACGCCGAACGCCCCGCTCTCGGGAAGCGGGGCATTCGATCAGGTCCGAGTATTCACGTCGTGGTCGAGGGCGTCGTGGTCGAGGGCTTCGACGAGCCCGACGTGAGACCGCCCGTGAGGCCGCCGAGCACCGAGATCAGCTGGCTCAGAATGTTGTCCATGTTGTTCCCTTCAGTGTGATTTTTGCCACCGTGTTCCGGCTCACAAAGAAGTGTGCACGCCGATCCCAGATCCGTCTAGCGGATTGACGGTTTCTTTTACAAGATTCTTTTGGTCACGATTTGCATACGATTAGCTACCGGAGGCCGGCCTTGCGCGCGATGTCCATCGCCTGGGCCACGATGTCGTCGATCAACTTCGTCGACGGCGCTCCCACGGCGGCCGTGTTCCGCGGATCCTCCATCGTCCGCCGCAGCACCCCCTCGGCGATGATCGAGATCTTCCACAGGGCGAGCGCGTGCCAGAACCCGAGCGCGGCCGGATCCCTGCCGGTCTCCTGCATGTAGGCCTTCGTCAGCTCCTCCCTTGTCGGGAAGCCCTCCAGCGTCGACGCCGCGAAGGGACCGGGCACCTCGTCCTCCGCCTGCGCCCAATACGCCAGCAGCGCACCGACATCCGCGAGCGGATCACCGAGCGTGCACAGTTCCCAGTCCACGACGGCGACCACCCTGCCGTCGTCGCGCGCGGTGATCACGTTGCTCAGGTGGAAGTCGCCGTGCACCAGCGTCAGCTCGGTCTGCGCGGGGATGGACCGGGTGAGCAGCGCCGCCAGCTCCTCGACCGCCGGGATGTCGCGGGTCTTCGACTTCTCCCACTGCCCCGACCAGCGCCTGAGCTGACGCTCCGCGTACGGCGAGTGGCTCGCGAGATCGTCGAGGCCGGCCAGCTCGAGATCGACCGCGTGAATGCTGGCCAGCGCCTTCGGCATCGACAGCCCGGTGGCCCGTCGACGTTCGGGCGTCAGCTCCTTTGCCACCCCGATGCTGTCGATCACCACACCGTCGACGAAGTTCATCAGCATCAGCGGTGCGTCGGTGATCGCCGGATCCTCGGTCAGCGCCAGCACCTTCGGCACCGGCACCCCGGTCCCCTGCAGGGCGGACAGGATCCGGTACTCCCTGGCCACGTCGTGTGCGGACGCCAACAAGTGCCCCAGCGGCGGCCTACGCAACACCCACTGGCCACCACCCGAGTCGGACACCAGGTAGGTCAGGTTCGACTGGCCGTTGCCGATCCGCTTGAACTCGAGCGGCGCGACGGCACCGACCCCCATGTCGGCGATCCAGTTCGACACCGCCTCTTCGTCGAGTCCTACGGCGTTGCTCATCGGGTTCCCTTTCCTGTCACGGACTGTGATGCGGTGTATGTCATTTCGCGGCTGCCACGGCCTCTTGGGCTGCGAGTCGATATGGCTGCAGCTCCTGACGTGCGATGGTCCGTTTGTGCACCTCGTCGGGGCCGTCGGCGAGCCGCAGCGCGCGCAGGTGCGCGTACATCATCGCCAGCGGGAAGTCGTCGGACACCCCGCCGCCGCCGTGCACCTGGATCGCGCGGTCGACGATCTTGAGCGCCATCTGCGGGGCGGCCACCTTGATGGCGGCGATCTCGGTGCGCGCCTCCTTGTTGCCGACCGTGTCCATCAGCCAGGCTGCCTTGAGGGTCAGCAACCGGGCCATCTCGATCTCGATGCGCGCCTCGGCGATCCAGTCCTGGATGTTGGCGCGCGCGCTCAGCGGACGACCGAAGGTGACCCGGGTCGACGCCCGCAGACACATCAGCTCCAGCGCCCGCTCCGCCATCCCGACCGCGCGCATGCAGTGGTGGATGCGCCCCGGGCCGAGCCTGGCCTGGCTGATCATGAAACCCGCACCGGCACCGGCCAACACGTCCGCATCGGGGACGCGGACGTTCTCGAACAGCACCTCGGCGTGCCCCTCGCGGTCCTGGTAGCCGAACACCGGCAGCCCTCGCACCACCGTGATCCCGGGGGCGTCGATCGGTACAACCATCATCGACTGCTGGCTGTAGACAGGCCCGTCGGGATCGGTCTTGCCCATCACGATCAGCACCCGGCAGTTGGCGTGCAACGCATTCGAGGTCCACCACTTGCGCCCGTTGAGCACCCAGTCGTCGCCGTCGCGGACCATGGTCATCTGGATATTGGTCGCGTCCGAACTGGCGACGTCGGGCTCGGTCATGGCGAACGCGGAGCGGATGGTGCCCTCCAGCAGCGGGCGCAGCCAGCGCTGTTTGTGCTCCTCGGTGCCGAACAGCGTGAGCACCTCCATGTTCCCGGTGTCCGGCGCCGAGCAGTTGCACGCCTCCGACGCCAGGTGGCTCCGTCCCATGATCTCCGCCAGCGGGGCGTACTCCGAGTTGGTCAGCGCCGGCCCGTACCCAGGATGCGGGTGAAAGAGGTTCCACAACCCCCGTGACCGCGCCTCGACCTTGAGTTCCTCGATGATCGGCGGCTGGAAGTGCGGGTCCGCCGACTCGCGCATCTGCTGCTCATACACCGCTTCGGCCGGGTAGATCCGCTCGTCCATGAAGGCCAGGAGCTTGTCGCGGTACTCCTGACAGCGTTCGGTGGGTGCGAAATCCATCTGCTTCCCTCTCCCTGGATCAGCGTGCCCGTGACGGCCGCGACCGCGGCGGAATTACCCAAGCAGCGATGCTAGTTCGCGGATGCCGTTACCACCTGCGGACGCGGATATCGCCGCCGAGCCGCAACAAATCGGGGCCGAATTGGTTTCGCCAGACCACCAAACGTGACCAGGGGCGAGCGCCGAGGGGCGACAAACACGCCCGAAGTGCGCGAGAATCAATCATGGCTCGTCCGCTTCCCGCGATGACCACCGACACGCTGCCGCACCCACCGCACCGGCTCCCGGTGCTGGGCGACGTGCTCTCAGCCGATGCCGCCCGTCCCGCCCAGCGGCTGGCCGAACTCGCCGGGTTCCTCGGCCCGATCTACGAGACCAAGATCTGGGGCCGGCACCTCACGGTCGTCTCGGGGCCCGCGGCGTACGCGGAACTCGGTGACGAGAAGCGGTTCGGCAAGCACGTCGGCTTCGCCTTCGCGGCCTCCCGCGAGTTCCTCGGCGACGCGCTGCCCACCGCGTACAGCGACGAACCCAACTGGGCGCGAGCGCACAACATCCTGATGCCCGCCTTCACGCTCTCCGCGATGCGCAACTATCACGACATCATGCTCGAGACCGTCGGCGAGTTCCTCGCCCACTGGGACACCCTGGCCGACGGGGACACGACCGTCGACGTGCACACCGACACGAGCAAGCTGACGCTCGAGACGATCGGCCGCATCGGCTTCGGCTATCACTTCGATTCGTTCACGCGCAGCGAGCCCGACCCCTTCGCCGTCGCGGTGGCGCGCATGTTCGCCTACATCGGGCGCGCCGGGTTCCGCATCCCGGTGCACTGGCTGGAGAACGCGGTCCACGGCAAGGACATCAGGCAGAACGCCCGCGATGTCGACTACATCAGGCACGTGGTCGACGACATCATCCGCGAGCGCCGCCGTCACCCGGACGGTCAGCCCGACGATCTGCTGGCGCTGATGCTCGGCACCGCGGACCCCGAGAGCGGGCAGCGTCTCGAGGACGAGAACATCCGCAACCAGGTGATCAGCTTCCTCAGCGCCGGCCACGAGACCACTTCCGGCACACTCTCGTTCGCGCTGCATCTGCTCGCGACCCACCCCGAGATCGCGGATCGGGCCCGTGCCGAGGTCTCCTCGCTGTGGCAGGCGGGCACGGAGCCGGACCCGGTGTTCGCCGACATCCACAAGCTCAAGTACGTGCGCAGGGTCGTCGACGAGACGCTGCGCCTGTGGCCGATCGCCCCCGGCTACTTCCGGGAACCGAAACAGGACACCACCCTCGGCGGTCACGTCGTCCGGAAGGGCCAGGCCCTGCTCGCGCTGACCCTGCGGGTGCAGCGGGACCCGGTGTGGGGCCCGAACCCGCTGGCGTTCGATCCGGACCGGTTCCTCCCGGAGCGCGCCCGCACCCGCCCGACCGGCATCTACAAGCCCTTCGGCACGGGCATGCGCTCGTGCATCGGACGCCAGCTGGCCCTGCACGAGTCCACGCTGGCGCTGGCGCTGATCCTGCACCGCTACGAGCTCGATCCCGTGCCGGGCTATCGGTTGGAGGTGGCGGAGGAGTTCACGCTCAAGCCCGTCGGCCTGCGGCTGGGTCTGAGGCGACGCTGACGAACCGCGGCGTTGGGCGTGTTCCGCCGCCCACACGCGCGCAGGCACGCCAAGATGGAGCCCATGGCAGTTCTCACGGTCGATCGTCCGTCGATGCCCCACCCGCCGCGCCGGATCCCCGTGCTCGGGACCTGCTCGACGTCGATGTCACCAAGCCGACGCAGAACGCGATGGCCTGCGCGCAGCGTCTCGGCCCGATCTACCAGCGCAAGATCTTCAACTATGTGTTCACCTTCGTCTCCGGCGCGGACCTGGCCACCGAACTCAATGACGAGAGCCGGTTCCAGAAGCACGTCGGCGTCGCGCTGCGGAACCTGCGGCCGATCGGGAATGACGGGCTGTTCACCGCCTACAACTCCGAACCGAACTGGTCGAAGGCCCACAACATCCTGATGCCCGCCTTCACCCAGTCCGCGATGCGCAGCTACCACCAGACCATGCTCGACACCGTGCGCGAGCTGATCGTGCACTGGGACGAGCGCTGCGACTCCGCCCCGGTCGAGGTAACCCCTGACATGACCAAGGTGACGCTCGAGACGATCGGCCGTACCGGCTTCGGATACGAGTTCGGCTCCTTCGACCGCGCCGAGCAGGACCCGTTCGTCGGGGCGATGATCCGCTCACTCCGGTTCGCGCAGAAGGCCTCGTTCACCATCCCGATCCCGATCCTGGACCGGGCGATCAAGCGCAAGGCGATCCGCAGGAACCAGGCCGACCTGGCCTACATGGCCGAGGTGGTCGACGAGGTGATCCGCTCGCGCCGCGCGAACCCCGAGGAGCACCGCGACGACCTGCTCGGCCTGATGCTGTCCGCCGAGGATCCCGAATCCGGTGAGCGTCTCGACGACGAGAACGTCCGCGACCAGGTGATCACCTTCCTCATTGCCGGTCACGAGACCTCCTCG
This sequence comes from Rhodococcus sp. MTM3W5.2, assembly GCF_001984015.1. Taxonomy (NCBI): domain Bacteria; kingdom Bacillati; phylum Actinomycetota; class Actinomycetes; order Mycobacteriales; family Nocardiaceae; genus Rhodococcus; species Rhodococcus sp. MTM3W5.2. Next base: position 3,991,451 of record NZ_CP019572.1, read on the forward strand.
GGCGCCCTGTCGTTCGCGCTCTACTACCTGGCGAACAACCCGGAGATCGCCGAGCGGGCGCGCGCCGAGATCTACTCGATGTGGCCGCAGGGCACCGACCCCGATCCGGCGTTCGAGCAGATCCCGAAGCTGCGCTACGTGCGGCGCGTCCTCGACGAGACGCTGCGCCTGTGGCCGACCGCGCCCGGCTACATGCGCGAGGCCCGCGAGGACACCGTGCTGGGCGGCCGCTACCCGATGAAGGCGGGTGACGCCGCGTTCGTGCTGTTGCCGCAGCTGCACCGGGACCCCGTCTGGGGCGACGACCCGGACGCCTTCGACCCGGACCGTTTCCTGCCCGCGAACGTCCGCACACGCCCGGGCCACGTCTACAAGCCGTTCGGCACCGGGATCCGCTCCTGCATCGGCAGGCAGTTCGCGATCCACGAGATCGTGATGGCCCTGGCGCTGCTGCTGCACCGCTACGACCTCGAGCCCGAACCGGACTACGAGCTGGACGTCACCGAGCTGCTCACCCTCAAGCCGGAGGGATTCCGGCTGCGCCTGCACCGACGCTGACAGCGAAGGACACCCATGGAGATCCTCACCATCGTCTGCACCGTCCTCCTCGCCGTCGCCGCGCTCGGCGCGGGGGTGCCCAAGGTGATGCTGCGGGGGCCTGCCTGGATAGCGCTGCGCAGGCGCGGGCTGAGCGCCGCGCGGGTCCGCTTCATCGGCGCGGCGGAGCTCGCGGGCGCGGCGGGGCTGATGGTGGGCCTGTACTGGTGGCCGGTCGGGATAGCCGCGGCCGTGGGTCTGCTCGTGCTGTTCGGGTCCGCGGTCGCCTTTCACATCAGGTATGGCGACTTCGGCAACCCGGACTCCGGAAACGACGCATGGACGGCGTTCGCACTGGCGAATCTCTCGGTGATCGTGATCGCAACGCTGCTCGTGACGAACTGATCGTATCTGCAGGTCAGAACGGTGTCAGCGGCTCGACGACCGGCTCACTTGCGCCCCGCTCCCAAAGGTGGATGCTGAGAAGTAAGGACACATCGAGCGCCGCCGAGGTCTCACGAGGACCGCCCCGGCACAGCAGCGAGGAGGGTCCGGTGTCCGAGAAAATCGACTACCCGGTCCAACTCATCCAGCCCGACGGGGCCCGGGTACACGGAGCCGGCTACGCGGGCGAGGTCACCGACATCGGCCCGGCGGAGCTGCGCGGCCTTTACGAGGACATGGTGGTGCTGCGCCGCGTCGACGCGGAGGCCACCGCCCTGCAGCGCCAGGGACAGCTGGGGATCTGGGCGCCGAGCCTCGGTCAGGAGGCGTCCCAGATCGGATCCGCACGCACCCTCGAACCGGACGACTACGTCTTCACCAGCTACCGCGAACACGGACTCGCGTACTGCCGCGGCGTGCCGCCCGCGCAGTGGCCCCCGCTGTGGCGGGGCGTGGCGCTGTCGAACTGGGATCCCGCCGAGTTCAACCTGACCAATCCGGCCATCGTCGTCGGCTCGCAGGGGTTGCACGCCACCGGCTATGCGATGGCCGCCCACATGGACGGCGCCGAGATCGCGGTCATGGCGTACTTCGGCGACGGCGCCACCAGCCAGGGCGACCTGTCCGAGGCGCTCGGGTTCGCCGCGAGCTGGGGCGCGGGCGTGGTCTTCTTCTGCCAGAACAATCACTGGGCGATCAGCGAACCGGTGCAGCTGCAGAGCCCGTTCCCGCTCGTGGCCCGGCCCCGCGGTTTCGGGATCCCTGGCATCGCGGTCGACGGCAACGACGTCCTCGCCGTCCTCGCGGTGACGCGGACGGCCGTGCGGCGCGCGCGTGAGGGCGGCGGGCCGACCTTCATCGAGGCCATCACCTACCGGATGGGCCCGCACACCACCTCCGACGACCCGACCCGCTACCGGACCGGCGCCGAGATCGAGCACTGGCGCGCCCGCGATCCCATCGACCGGCTCCGCCGGCTGCTGCTGCGCGAGGGCGCGATGGACGAGGAGTTCACCCGCGGGGTCGACGCCAAGGCCGCCGCGGCGGCCGGGGACCTGCGGGCGGGCGCCCTCGCCCTGCCCGACCCGGCTCCGCTGACGGTGTTCGATCACGTGTACTCCGACCCGCATCCGCTGATCGACGAGGAACGGACGCGGTTCTCGGCGTACCTGGACACTCTCGAGGAGGCGCGGTCATGACCACGATGGCGCTGGGCGCCGCGCTGAACGCCGGGCTGCGCAGGGCCCTCGAACGCGACCCGAAGGTGCTGCTGATGGGCGAGGACATCGGCAAGCTCGGCGGCGTCTTCCGGGTCACCGACACGCTGCAGAAGGACTTCGGCGCCGCCCGCGTGATCGACACCCCGCTCGCCGAATCCGGCATCATCGGGACCGCGTTCGGGATGGCGCTGCGCGGCTACCGGCCGGTGTGCGAGATCCAGTTCGACGGGTTCGTCTACCCTGCCTTCGACCAGATCGTGTCCCAGGTCGCCAGGATCCACTTCCGCACCGGGGGCCGGGTGCGGGCGCCGCTGACGATCCGGGTGCCGTTCGGCGGCGGAATCGGTGCGGTGGAACATCATTCGGAGTCCCCGGAGGCGCATTTCGCGCACACGCCCGGCCTCCGCGTGGTCGCCCCGTCCACCCCTGACGACGCCTTCCACATGATCATGCAGGCCATCGCCGCGGACGATCCGGTGGTGTTCTTCGAACCCAAGCGCCGGTACTGGGACAAGGGCGAGGTGGACCTCGACGCACCCGCTGCCCTCGACCTGCACCGGGCCCGGGTCGCGGCCCCCGGCACGGACGTCACCCTTGTCGCGTACGGGGCGATGGTGGCCACCGCGCTGTCGGCGGCCGAGATCGCCCGGCAGGAGGGGCATTCGATCGAGGTGATCGATCTGCGCTCGCTCTCCCCGATCGACTTCGACACCATCGAGGCCTCCGTCCGCAAGACCGGGCGCCTGGTCGTCGCGCACGAGGCCCCAGTGTTCCTCGGTCTCGGGTCGGAGATCGCCGCCCGGATCACGGAACGGTGCTTCTACCAACTCGAGGCGCCGGTCGCCCGGGTCGGCGGGTTCGCGACGCCCTACCCGCCCGCCAGATTGGAGCGGTACTACCTCCCCGACCCGGACCGCATCCTCGACGCGGTCGACCAGACGCTCGCCGCCTGAAGGGACATTCCCGTGCACCCAGCGAACGAGTTCCGGCTGCCCGACCTCGGCGAGGGCCTGACGGACGCGGAACTGGTCCGGTGGTCGGTCGCGGTGGGTGACATCGTCGAACTCGATCAGGTGATCGCGGAGGTGGAGACGGCAAAGGCGTTGGTGGAGTTGCCCTCCCCCTTCGCCGGGACGGTGTTGGCCCTGCTCGCCGAACCCGGCACCATCGTCGAGGTCGGGGCGCCGCTGATCCGGATCGGCGAGCCCGGCGCGGGCGACTCCCCGGCGGAGCGGCGCCGCCCGCCGCGGAACCAGCGGACCATCCGGCCACGCTGGTGGGGTACGGCCCGACCGCCGCGCCCGCGAGCCGGAGGCGAAAGGCCATGCCCGCCCCCGGGTCCCCGGACCTCGAACGCGCGCGGCCCGACGCGAAGCCCTCCGCGCGCAGGCTGGCCCACGAGCTCGGCATCGACCTGAGCGACGTGCAGGGCACGGGGTTCGGTGGGGCGATCACCCCCGAGGACGTTCGCGCACACGATGTTCCACGAGAAACGACTCGGCCCCAGGACGTGACGTCGCCGCGCGAGACCCGCACGCCGATCCGGGGCGTGCGGCGACAGACCGCGGACGCGGTGACCCGGAGCGCGTTCACCGCCCCGCACGTCACCGAGTTCGTTACGGTCGACGTGAGCGCGTCGATGGAACTGATCGATCGCCTGCAGGCGAGTCCCGCCTTCGCCGGCCTCGAGCCGACCCCGCTCGTCCTGGTGGCCAAGGTCCTGCTGGTGGTGCTGCGCGAACATCCCTCCCTCAACTCGAGCTGGGACGAGGAGCACCAGGAGATCGTCACCAAGCACTACGTCAATCTCGGGATCGCGACCGCCACCTCGCGCGGACTGCTGGTGCCGTCGGTGAAGGACGCGCACCTGATGAGCCTGCTCGAGCTGACCCGGGCGATCCACCAGCTCGTCGAGACCGCCCGAGCCGGCCGGTGCACGCCCGCCGACCTCTCCGGCGGCACCGTCACGATCACCAACGTCGGGGTGTTCGGCGTGGACACCGGAACCCCGATCCTGAGCCCGGGCGAGGCGGCGATCCTGTGCCTCGGCGCGATCGCGCCACGGCCGTGGGTGGTCGACGGGGAACTCGCCGTCCGCTCGGTCACCACCCTGGGGCTGTCCTTCGATCACCGCCTGGTCGACGGCGAACAGGGCTCCCGCTTCCTCGCCGATATCGCCGCGACCCTCGCCGATCCACTCACCCTGCTCTGACCGCCCGGCCGGGCGGACGGCCGGGGTAGAAAGAATAGGTGCGCCCCAACAGCCCGACCCTCGCGGATCCCGCCCGGCTCCGCCGGGCCCGCGCCGCGATCTTCGGCGTCTTCGCCGTCAACGGATTCCTGCTCGCCGCGTGGGTCGTGCACATCCCGGCCATCTCGGATCGCACCGGCATCAGCCACGCCACCCTCGGCTGGCTGCTCCTGCTGCTGGCCGGCGGCGCCCTGATCGGCATGCAGGTGGCGGGCCCGCTCGCGGACCGCTACGGCAGCCGACTGATGGTGATCCTCGCCGGGGTGTTCATCTCGTTCGGGGTGATCGGTCCGGGGCTGGCGACCGACGCGGTCTGGCTCGGCGTGGCACTGACCGTGTTCGGGTTCGGCAACGGCGCGCTGGACGTGTCGATGAACTCGCAGGCCGTGCACGCCGAGCGGCTCTACCGGCGGCCGATCATGTCGGCCTTCCACGCGTTCTTCTCGATCGGCGGGGTCGTCGGGTCGCTGCTCGGCGCCGCCGCCCTTGCCGCCGGGTGGTCGCCGCTGACCTCACTGGCCGTCGCGGCCGCGATCGGCTTCGTGACGGTCGCCGGGTGCGCCCCCCTCCTGCTGCCGCACGTCGCCCCGACCACGCCGCCCCGACCAGGTGACCCGTCGAGCTCCCACCACCGGGGCCTCGCGCAAGGTGCTGGCGCTCGGCGCGCTCGCCTTCGCACTGTTCCTGTCCGAGGGGCCGCCAACGACTGGAGCACACTGCAGGTCAAGGAGCACCTCGGGACGTCCGACGCGACGGCCGCGCTGGCCTTCGGCGCGTTCGCGCTGATGATGACGGTCGGCCGGTTCGGTGCCGACCGGGTCAGCGCCGCGCTCGGACCGGTCGCGGTGGTGCGCTACGGCACGCTGATCGCGGCCGCGGGCATCGGGATGGTGGTCGTGTCCGGCTGGGTGTGGCTGACTCTGGCCGGGTGGGCACTGTTCGGGCTCGGCCTGTCCGGCTGCATCCCGCAGATCTTCACCGCGGCAGGCAACCTGAGCGTCGGATCGGCGGGGGTGAACATGTCGCGCGTGGTGGGCATGGGCTACGTCGGGCTGCTCGCGGGTCCCGCGTTGCTCGGCTGGCTGACCAAGCTGATGCCGCTGACCGCGACCATGGTGGTGCCGTTGGTGTTCGTACTGCTGGCGTCGCGGTACGCGGGACTGGTCGGTCGTCCCCGCGTGCCGAGCGAGCTCAACCAGTCCGTCTGAGCACCCGGCGACTTCGGGCGATTCGACCACCGCGCCGCCGGGCTCCTTATAGGTTCGGGCCGCGCACCACCGATTTCACAGAACCAAGGAGCCATCGCCCATGGGCAGCAACGACGACGTCAATCCCCTCGCCGGAGTGATCGCGATGATCACCACCGCCCTCATCCCGACCGGCAGCATCATCTTCTAGACACAGAGAACGCCGAAGGCGCCCTCCCCGATCGACTCGGGGAAGGGCGCCTTCGTCAGCGAACGCGTCGGGCTAGAGCGCCTTGAGCTCCTCGGTGACCGCGGCGACCATCTTCTTGGCGTCGCCGAACAGCATCGAGGTGGTGTCCGCGAAGAACAGCGGGTTGTCGATGCCTGCGTAGCCCGAGGACATCGACCGCTTGAGGACGATGACGGAGCGGGCCTCGTCGACGTTGAGGATCGGCATGCCGTGGATCGGGCTGCTGGGATCGTTGCGCGCGGCGGGGTTGGTCACGTCGTTGGCGCCGATGACGATGGCGACGTCGGTGCGCGAGAACTCACCGTTGATGTCGTCCATCTCCTTCATGGCGTCGTACTCGACGTCCGCCTCGGCGAGCAGCACGTTCATGTGACCCGGCATACGGCCAGCGACCGGGTGGATCGCGTACTTGACCTCGACGCCCCTGGCCTCCAGCAACGCCGCCATCTCCTTGACCGCGTGCTGCGCCTGCGCCACCGCCAGACCGTAACCGGGGACGACGATGACCTGGTTGGCGTACGCCATCTGGATCGCCGCATCCGAGGCGGAGGTCGCCTTGACGGTGCCGCCGGTCGCACTCGCGCCGCCCGCCGCGGCGGCGTCGCCACCGAACGAGCCGAAGATGATCGCCGGGATCGACCGGTTCATCGCCTTCGCCATCAGGTTCGTCAGGATGGTGCCCGACGCGCCGACGATCATGCCGGCGACGATCATCGCCTGGTTGTTCAGTGCCAGACCCGCCGCGGCCGCCGACAGACCGGTCAACGCGTTGAGCAGCGAGATCACCACGGGCATGTCGGCGCCGCCGATCGGCAACACCACGAACAGGCCCATGACACCGGCCGCGACGAGCAGCCCGACGATCAGCAGCGAGGACTGCGGGTCACCGTCGGCATTGATGCCGATGAACACGGCCAGTCCGATCGAGACAAGCGCGAGGATCATGTTCGCTACCTGGAACGCCTTCGCGTTCGAGACGAACACCTTCTCCACGTTCTTGTTCAGCAGTTCCTGCAGCTTCGCGAACGCCACCAGCGAGCCCCAGAACGAGACCGAACCGATGATCGCGGCGAACAGCGATCCGACGATGAACGGTGCCGAGGGCACCGCCTCGACGGCGGTGAAGCCGTCGGAGTTGAGGAACTCGGCCCAGGCGATGAGCGCGACGGTGCCACCGCCGACACCGTTGAACAGCGCGACCAGCTGCGGCATCGCCGTCATCTTGGTGCGCAGCGCCGGCGGAACGCCGAGAACGACGCCGACAAGCAGGCCACCCGCGATGAGGGCCCAGTTATCCGTGTCGCGGATGTCGATCAGGACTGCGACCACCGCGATCAGCATGCCCACCGCGGCGATGTAGTTGCCGCGGACCGCGGTCTTCGGACCTGTGAGGCCGGACAGACCGTAGATGAACATCGAGAACGCGACGATGTAGAGGATCGTGACGAGGTAGCCCATCAGGCGTCAGCCCCCTTCTTCTCGGCCGCCTTGGGAGCGTCCTTCTTGGGCTTGAACATCGCGAGCATGCGGTCGGTGACGACGAAGCCGCCGACGACGTTCAGGGTGCCGAACACCAGCGCGACGAACAGGATGATCTTGATGCTCCACGGCGCATCGCCGGGCAGGTGACCGAGCACGACAAGCGCGCCGAGCACGACGATGCCGTGGATGGCGTTGGTGCCCGACATCAGCGGCGTGTGCAGGGTGTTGGGCACCTTGGAGATGACCGCGAAGCCCACGAACCCGGCCAGGACCAGGATCGCGATGTTCGCAAGAAGTTCGTTGTACATCAGGGGGTTGCCTCCTTGCGGGTGACGCACGCGGCGGCGAGCACCTCGTCGTCGAAGTCCGGCGCGAGCGCGCCGCTCTCGTCGAGCATCAGCTCGATGAGGGCGTACAGGTTCTTCGAGTACAGCTCGCTCGAGTGCTCCGGCATGGTGGCCGGCAGGTTCAGCGGGGAGCAGATGGTCACGCCGTGCTTGACGACGGTCTGACCGGGTTCGGTGATCTCGCAGTTGCCGCCGGTCTCGCCCGCCAGGTCGACGATGACGCTGCCGGGCTTCATGCCCTCGACGGCGGCGGCGGTGACCAGGCGCGGGGCCGGACGGCCGGGCACCAGCGCGGTCGTGATGACCACGTCGAAGCCCTTGATCGCGTCCTCGAGCGCCTGCTGCTGCTGGGCCCGCTCGTCCTCGGTCAGCTCGCGGGCGTAGCCACCCTCGCCCGCCGCGTCGATGCCCAGGTCCAGCCACTGCGCTCCGACGGAACGGACCTGGTCCGCCACCTCGGGTCGCACGTCGTAGCCGGTGACGCGGCCGCCGAGACGCTTGGCCGTGGCCAGCGCCTGCAGGCCGGCCACGCCGACGCCTAGCACCAGCACGGTGGCCGGCTTGACGGTGCCCGCGGCGGTGGTGAGCATCGGGAAGTACCGGGTGGACTCCGACGCGGCCAGCACGACGGACTTGTAGCCGGCGACGTTGGCCTGCGAGGACAGCGCGTCCATCACCTGGGCGCGGGAGATGCGCGGGATCGCCTCGACGGCATACGCCTCGACCCCGGCATCCGCGAGCGCGGCGATGCCGGTCTCGTTGGTGCGCGGGGCGAGGAAGCCGATCAGCTTCTGGCCGGCGCGCAGCCGGGCGGTCTCCTGGGCGTTCGGGGCCGCGACCTTGAGGACGACGTCCGCGGACCACGCGTCGCCGATGGTCGCACCCGCCTCCTCGTACAACTCGTCGGGCATCAGGGCGCCGAGCCCCGCACCGGACTCGACGATGACGTCGAGGCCCTTGCCGCGAAGCGTTGCGACGACCTTGGGTACCAACGCGACCCGGCGTTCGCCGTCGTTCGTTTCCCGAACGACGCCGACCGTTGGGCGCGGCTGCTTAGAGCTCTGCGATGTATCCAACTGTCTGTTTACTTCCTGCGGTAGGTGGATTTGGAACCGCGGCGGACGGCGGCACCCGTGCGACTTGCGGATGATGACCCAGCTGGCACGAAGTTCACAACACTAGCCAGAGTGGCGCCACGATAGGGGATTCTCATCCCAGCGGGTGGAAACTGAATCGAATCCGAACAGGACCAATCGCCCAACTCGGACATCGATATGTGGCACCGGTCACACGCGTAGTCTGGGTTTCCGACCGCATCGGAGGTGCCGATGAGCAGGCAGACCAAGCCGACCGTCACGATCGAGCGCGTCTACGACCACCCCGAACCCGAGCCGGGTGCCCGGGTTTTCGTCGACCGGCTGTGGCCGCGGGCATCCGCAAGGACGCATTCCATTACGACGACTGGGCCAAGGACCTCGCGCCGTCGACCGAACTGCGCCGGTGGTACAGCCACGAGGAGGCGCACTTCCGGGAGTTCCGGGCGCGCTACCGCGCGGAGCTCGAGTCCGATTTCGGCCAGGAGGCCATCGCCCGCGTCCAGAAGCTCGCGCACGGTCGTCCGCTGGTCCTGCTCACTGCGACCAGGGACCTCGAGCACAGCCACGCCGAGGTGCTCGCCGAGTTCCTGCGGGAGTCGGACTCGTGAGCGACGACATCGGCGGCGACCCGGCCTGCTGGCTCGACCGGGTGTGCCCCGAGTGCGGGGCGTTCCTGCCCGACGGGACCGAGAACGGCTGCCCGCGGTGCGCGGGCGACGCCGAGCCGCATATCCCCGCGACCCGCCTACCCAGCACCTAGAGTGGCGCCGGTGAGCGATGCGAAGCAGCCGACGCTGATCGACCGTGAGCCGTTGACCGCCGCCCTGTTCGAGGAATGGGACATCCTCGACGGCCTGCTGGCCGGGCTCACCGATGAGCAGTGGTCCAGCCCGACGCCGCTGCCGGGTTGGACGGTGCACGATGTCGTCGCCCACCTGATCGGCATCGAGTCGATGCTCAGCGATGTCGAGCCGCCGCTCGCCGCGGACGAGGTGCCCGACTCCCCCCACGTCCTCAACGCGATCGGCGCCTTCAACGAGCGCTGGGTGGCCGGCCTGCGCTCGCACAGCCACGCCGAGGTGCTGTCCCGGTTCCGCGACATCATCCGGACCCGCCGCGAGGCGCTGTCGGCGATGACGCAGGCCGACTTCGACGCCCCGTCCATGACGCCGGTCGGCCCCGACAGCTACGGCCGGTTCATGCGCACCCGGCTGTTCGACTGCTGGTTCCACGAGCACGACATCCGCGACGCCGTCGGCCTGCCCGGCGAGGAGGGCGGCCCGCGGGCCGAGTACTCGTTCGCGGAATTGGTCGGGGGCCTCGGCTTCGCGGTCGGTAAGAAGGGCGGCGCACCCGACGGCTCGACCGTGACGTTCGCGCTCACCGGCCCGCTCGCCCGCGACATCCACATCGCCGTCCACGGCCGTGCCGCCGTCGTCCCCGCCCTTGACGCGCCCGCGACCACGACGCTGCGGCTCGATTCGCGGCTGTTCACCCGGCTCTGCGGGGGACGGGCATCCGCCGCGGATCATGCCGGGGAGATCGAGGTGCTCGGCGACGAGGCCCTCGGCCGCCAGATCGCGGCCAACCTCGCCTTCACCATCTGATGCGACTGTTCCTGTCCTCGTACAGGTTCGGGGCCGACCCCGATCGACTGCTGAGCCTGCTCGGCGAGCCCGGCCCCGTCGCGGTGATCGCGAACGCCACGGACGCCTGGGAGGTGGGACGCGACTCGGCGGTGGTCAGCGACGTCACGCCGCTGCGCCGGATGGGCTTCGACGCACGAGAGTTGGACCTGCGCGAGTTCATCGGCGACCCGGAATCGCTGCGCGCGGAGCTGACGAGGCAGTCGATGGTGTGGGTGCGCGGCGGCAACACCTTCGTCCTGCGCGCCCAGTTCGCGCGGAGCGGCGCCGACGTGGTGCTGCCGGAGCTGCTGCGTGCCGACACGCTGGTCTACGCCGGGTACAGCGCGGGGGCCTGCGTGATGTCGCCGTCGCTGCGGGGGCTCGAACTGCTCGACGATCCGGAGGAGGTCGGGCCGGCCTGCGGGACGCCGGTGATATGGGAGGGACTCGGCCTCGTCGACCAGGCGATCGTGCCGCACTTTCGATCGCCTGGATACGGGAGCGAGGAGACGGCCCTGATCGAGGAGGTCGCGGAGCGCTACCGGCTGGCGGGCACCCCGTACCGGACCCTGACCGACGACGACGCGATCGTCATCGACACCCGGATATGAGTGGTGGCCGGGCCCGCGGGCCCGGCCACCAGTCAGCCGTTGGTCAGCCGAATCCGACGATCCGGTCGGCCGGGATGTGGACCGGCAGGAGCGAGGGACGGCGCGTCGTCTTGAGCCTGCGGCGCGAGACCTCGTCGGCCCCGTCGAGAAGGGCGTCGACGAGGAGCTCCGGATCCCGCCGCCAGGCCGACCCGATCACCTCCACCGCATTGTCGGTGAACAAACCCGAATCGGTCAGGGCGTCGCGCCACTGCGCGAACTCTCCCCGCGCACCAGATCGATCGCCCAGGCGTCGATCTCGCCGCCGTCGAACTCGTACGACAGCACGGCGCTGACGAGGTCTTTTGTGTGGGATCCCAGGTCTCTCATCGTGTCGGTCCCTTCGTCAATACTGACGGCATCTTCGCTGTAACACTGTGTGGTGCTGTGGCGATAACTCACGCTATCGCCGTTTCCGTGCCGAGAACGTTCGGCTCGCCAACGATCTGATAACAGAGTGACTGGCGTGACGAATGTGACTCATGTGGCATGCGAATGCCGCTATCCGACCCTCACCCCGTCGAGCAATGCGTCGACGAGCAACTCTGGGTTTTTTGACCAGGCGGTCCCGATGGTGTCGACCACCGAGGGGGTGAACATTCCCGAGGACCCGACCGTGTCGAGGTACTCCCCGAACTCGCCCGACCTGATGGCACCGATCACCACCTCGTCGACCACGTCACGGTCCTCGAACTCATAGGCGAAAATCGCGCGGATGATCCCGTCGACTCCACTGGGCAGCCCGCTCATCGCCCACCTCTTCCCGATTCATATCGGACGCCTCCCGAAATTGGTCGACGTCTACGTGTAACGCATTCGCGCTACCGAGCGATAGGGGGAAACCTAACCCAGCGGGCGGGGAGATTGGGTTGCCGTTGTGAGAACCTTCGGTTACGAACCGACAACTCTGCTGTTTATTGGATCACGCTGGCGTTATAAGTCCCCGCGGTCTCTTTCGAGCGAGGTCACCAGGGTGCCGCCCCTGCGAAACGAGGACATCCGGGTCACCGAGTAGCCACCCGCACCAGTGGCCACCGGGGCCCCGAAACCCTGTGCGTCCCCCACCCGACGGGTCCACACTTGCTGTGTGGCGCTCCGCAGGCTCTGCGCCGGTAGCGCCGACCGCGGGAGGACTCGACGACCGAGGGAGTGCGGGCATGACCGACGGCGTTCCGCAGATACCACCGAGCGCGGTCGACGTCGACCTGTCCGCCGTCGCGGACGGCTGGGACCGGTCGATGTCCGACCTCGAGACCGGCATGTGGCGGATGGAGGAGTCCCAGCCGCGGTTGCGCACCCCCATCGTCGCGGTCGACCTCCTCGATCACCCGCCGGACTGGGACCGGCTGGTGCGGGCGCACGAGTGGGCCTCGCACATCGTGCCCCGGATCCGGATGCGCGCGGTGGAGCCGGCGTTCGGCCTCGGCAACCCGGTGTGGTCGGTGGACCCCGAGTTCGACCTCGGCTATCACCTGCGCCGCATCCGGCTGCCGGAGCCGGCCGACTTCAACCACGCGCTGCGCATCTGCAGGCACCTGGGCACCGAGCCGTTCGACAAGGCTCGGCCGCCGTGGGTGGCGATGCTCATCGAGGGCCTCGACGACGGCCGTGCGGTGTACGTCGTCAAGACGCACCACAGCATGACCGACGGCATGGGCGGCATCCGGATGATGACGCTGCTGCACAGCCGGCGGTCCGCGCCAAGCCCCAACAAGCCGGACCGGCTGCCGGCGCCGCCCGAGCACCTGTCCCACTTCGAGGCCCTCGGCCAGGACGTGCTGACGGAGGTGCGCAAGGCCCCGGCCGGATCACCGGGCTCATCGCGGGCGCGACCAGGACCGCGGTGGGCGCCCTCGCCGACCCGATCGGCACCGCGGGCGACGCCCTCGGCTATGCCAATTCGCTGCGCCGCATCGTCACCCCTCCCCGGCGACGGGATTGCCGCTGCTGCGCGGTCGCGGCCTCGGGCGCTGGTTCGGCGTGCTCGAGGTGGGCCTGCCCGAGTTCAAGGCCGCCGCCCGCGCCGCGCACGGCTCGCTCAACGACGCATACGTCGCCGCGCTGCTCGGCGGTTTCCGCCGCTACGCGCAGGCCCACGGGCAGCAGATCGGCCCGATCCCGATGGGCATGCCGGTGAACATGCGGGCGGCCTCGGACCCCTCGGGCGGCAACCGGTTCGCGGCCGTCCGGTTCGCCGGGCCCGCCGCCGAGGAGGACCCGGTCGAGCGGATCAAGAAGGTGCGCGCCATCGTCCTCGGCCTGCGCGAGGAACCGGCGATCGACGCGATCGACCTCGCCGCGCCGCTGCTCAAGCGGTTGCCGAACTGGCTGCTGGCGGACTGGTACCTGTCCCAGTCCACCGGCCTGGACCTGCAGGCCAGCAATGTCGCGGGTGTCCCGGTCCCGGTGTATCTCGCTGGGGCCCGGATCGAGCGGATGTTCCCGTTCGGTCCCGCGCCCGGCTGCGCCGTGATGGCGACCCTGGTCTCGCACGTCGGCACCTGCTGCATCGGGGTCAACCTCGACACCGCCGCGGTCACCGCTCCGAAACTGTTCATGCGCTGCCTGCAGGAGAGCCTGGACGAGGTGGTCGCCCTGGCCGACCCGAACGAAGGGACGCAACGATGACGAGCACGCAGCACCCTCGGGTCTATCTCACCGAGACCGTGACGGCGGCCGAGGACGACGTGCTGCGGTCATGGCTCAGCAGGCGCCCCACCGAGACCGGGCAGCCCCCGACCGCGGTGCCGATCGGCGGCCAATCACTGGCCGAGCTCACCCGCAGACAGGACGACCCGATGCTCACCCCCGTGCGCGTGGTGTGGCTGCCACCGCCCGACAACGGGCATCGACACAATCTGCGGGATGCGCTGTCCCCGCGGGATCCGCTGCACCCGGGCCACGGCGCACAGCGGCGGGTGCTGCGCAGCGACCCGGCGCGCTGCCAGGTGATCGAGGGCGAGCCCGCCCCCTCAGCGACCTCAAGCGCAGGCTCGACGAGAGCGGCGGCGGGTCGCTGCCGGAATACATCCGCAGGCAGGCCGCCCTCGCACTGGAACGGGCCGAGCGTGCCCTGCTCGGCAATCAGTACAAGGTTTCCCGGTTCGTGGCCGAGGAGATCACCGACACCGCCCGCTACCACGCAGGCATCAGCGACCTGTCCCTGCGGCTGAACGTCCCGCAGGAGGAGGTCGACAAGCGGGCCAGGGAAGCACTGGGCGAGATGGTGGCCGCGCAGAGCAGGCGCGCGATCGCCCTGTGGGATCGGCTGGGTCGCTACTTCTCCCGCGCCTACCGGCTCGACGTCGACACCTCCCGGTTCACCGAGCTGCGCGAGCTGAACACGGAGCACTCGCTGGTGTTCCTGCCGAGTCATCGCTCCTACCTGGACCCCCTCGTGCTGCGGCCGGCACTGCTCGCGAACGACCTGCCCCTCAATCACGTGATGGGCGGGCTGAACGTCAGCTTCTGGCCGATCGGGCCGATCAGCAGGCGCAGCGGCACCGTCTTCATCCGGCGCAAGTTCGACGGCGACGAGGTCTACAAGTGGACGCTGCGCGAGTACATGCGCTATCTGCTCACCAAGCGGTTCAACCTCGAGTGGTACATCGAGGGCGGACGCAGCCGCACAGGAAAGCTGCGGCCCCCGCGCTTCGGGCTGCTCACCTATCTGACCAAGGCCTATCAGTCCAGCGGCATCAAGGACGTCTACCTGGTGCCCGTCTCGCTCACCTACGACCAGCTCTACGAGGTCAGCGCGATGGCCGCCGAGGCGCACGGCGAGGCGAAGACGAAGGAGAGCCTGCGCTGGATGGTCGGGTACGTGCGCGCCCAGGGCAAGCGGCACGGCGTGGCGCACGTGACCGTCGGCAGGCCGCTCTCGCTCGCCGAGTCGCTCGGCGGCGAGAAGGATCTGCGGCTGGCCATCCAGAAGACCGCGTTCGAGGTGTGCCATCGGATCAACGAGGTCACCCCGATCACGGTGTCGTCACTGGTCATGCTCGCCTTCCTCGGCATCGAGGACCGCGCACTCACCGTCCCCGAGCTGGCCTTCATCCTCACGCCGCTCGTCGACTACATCTCCGCCCGCTCGCTACCGACCGCAGGCGGTGTGGACCTGCAGAACCCGCAGGTGTACCGCAAGGCCCTGGACACGCACGTGGAATCCGGTGTGCTGCAGTGCTTCGACAAGGGCGGCACCCGCGTCTACTACCTCGGCAAGGACCAGCATCTGGTGGCGGCGTTCTACCGCAACAACACCATCCACTTCTTTGTGGTCCGGGCGATCACGGAGCTGGTGCTGTTGGGCGCCATCGAAGCGCAGTACAGCAACCTGGAGGTCGACGGCTGGATCGAGGCGAAGCGGATCCGCGATCTGCTCAAGTTCGAGTTCTTCTTCAGCGACCGGGACACCTTCGAGCACGACATGCGCCGGGAGATGGGCCTGATCGACCCGGAGTGGGAGAGCAACCTCGACGATCCGAAGCTGGCCGAGAACATGCTCGACCGGGTACGCCCCTACCTGGCGCACCGGGTCCTGCAACCGTTCCTGGAGGCCTACGAGGTGGTGGCCGATCAGCTGGTTCACACCCCGTTGTCCGGGAAGTTCAACGAGAAGGACTTCATCACGACGTGTCTCGCGTTGGCCGAGCAGCGGCGGCTGCGCCAGCAGATCGCCAGCAGCGAGTCCATCTCGAGCGAGCTGTTCGGCACCGCGCTGAGACTGGCACGCAACCGCAACCTGGTCGAGGCCGCCGACGGGGACGCCGAGGGCGATCTGGCGCGGCGGCGAACGGCATTCGCCGCCGAGATCCGCACCCTGGTCGCCCGGATACGGCATATCCGCGGCCTCACCCAGGGGCGCCTCGACCAGTTCCGGGAGCCCGGCATCCTCCCCGAGGAGCGTGATCTGTGAGCGATGTGGACGCGTTGCACAAGGCCATCGCCGCCGCCGAGCCCGGACCGCGGACCCTCGCCGCGTTCGACCTCGACGGCACCCTGATCAGCGGCTACTCCGCGAGTGTGGTGTACCGGGATCGGCTGCGCCGCTTCGACATCAGCCTGGCCGAGCTGCTGCGCACCACCGGGGCCGCGATCGACACCCAGTTCCGCGGCGCCGACGTCGGCGGGCTGATGCGGATCGGGGTCCAGTCCCTGGCCGGGCGGATGGACGACGAGTTGCGCGAGTGGGGGCAGCGGCTGTTCCGGCAGGAGATCGCCGGGATGATCTACCCGGAGGTCCGCGGGCTGCTCGCCGCGCACCGGCGCGCCGGGCACACGATCGTGATGGCCACCTCCGCCACGCCGTACCAGGCCCAGTGGGTGGCGGCGGACCTCGACATCGCGGACGTGCTGTCGACGGAGCCGGAGGTGGTGGACGGGATGCTCACCGGCGAGCTGACCACGCCGCCGCTGTGGGGGCAGGCGAAGGCCGACGCGTTGCGCTCGTATGCCGCCGGGAAGGAGGCGGACCTGTCCCGCAGCTTCGCGTATTCCAATGGCGGCGAGGATATTCCGATGCTGGAGTCGGTCGGCCATGCGGTGGCGCTGAACCCGGACCGCAAGCTGACCGGCGTCGCGCAGCGGAAGGGCTGGCCGGTGGTGAACCTGCGCAAGCCACAGCTCGGCGCCGATCCGGTGTCGGTGGTGCGGACCTCCACCGCGGTGGGCGCGCTGATGGCGACGGCCGTGGCAGGCGGCGCGGCCGGGTTGGTGTTGCGCAACCGGCAGAGCGCGGCGAATCTCGTCGGCACCTTCGGTCCGGATCTGGCCCTGGCGATCTGCGGGATCAACGCGAAGATCAGCGGCAAGGAGAACGCGTGGAGCGACCGGCCCGCGGTGTTCATGTTCAACCACACCAGTTCGCTGGACATGCTGATCGTCGGAAGCGTGATCCGTCGCGACGTGACCGGGGTGGCGAAGATGGAGGCGTCCCGCGATCCGCGGTTCGTGCCGATCGGCGCGCTGCTGGACGTCGCCTACATCGACCGGTCGGACAGCGAGAAGGCGAAGGCCGCGCTGGCGCCCGCGGTGGACAAGCTGAAGTCGGGCATCTCGATCGCGATCTCGCCGGAAGGGACCCGGACGGTGACGCCGCGCCTCGGCAGGTTCAAGAAGGGCGGCTTCCACCTGGCTATCCAGGCGGGGGTGCCGATCGTGCCGATCGTCATCCACAACGCCGGAGAACTGATGTGGCGCAACTCACTTGTCGCACATCCGGGCACGGTATATGTCGACGTGCTGGAGCCGGTGAGCACCGAGAACTGGACCGTGGAGACGCTCGACAAGCATGTCGACGAGGTGCGGACGCTGTTCGAGGAGCGCCTGCACGACGGGCACCAGTAGGGCCGGATCGCCACCCGGTTCCGATTCGGCTGGGCACCTTTGTGATGTAGAACTCGCCGATTTCGGGTTGCCCCAGGAGGGCTTCCATTTCTTAAGGTTCGCTAATAATTCGTCCGTACCTTCGTGCCCGATGTGGGTCGGGGCGGCGCCACTCTCCGCTGGGGCGGCCGCTGCACATCGCACGGACAGGACGGAACCCAGTAGTTTTGATGAGCATTGCCAGACCACAATGGACCAACCGACTTCTCCAACGCCTGCTCACCGTCACAGCGGCGCTGCTCGCGTGCGCGATGCTCGCGGGGATCTCGGGTCAGGCGACCGCCGGCGCCGCGCCCGTCGCACACCGCGCGCCGTCGGGTGGGTACGAGGAAGTGTGGGTCCCCTCGGAGATGGGCCCGATCAAGGTGCAGATCCAGTGGGCATCCCGCGGCGGCAATGCCGCGCTGTACCTGCTCGACGGGCTGAGGGCGCGTGACGACCGCAACGCGTGGACGTTCGAGACCAACGCGCTCGACCAGTTCCGCAACGACAACGTCACCCTGGTGATGCCGGTCGGTGGCGAATCCAGCTTCTACACCGACTGGATGGCGCCGTCGAACCTCAACGGACAGCAGACCACCTACAAGTGGGAGACCTTCCTGACCCGCGACCTGCCGAACTACCTCGAGACCCGCGGCGTCGCCCGCAACAACAACGGCGTGCTCGGCCTGTCGATGGGCGGCTCCGCGGCAATGACGCTCGCGGCGCACCATCGCGACCAGTTCACGTTCGCCGGCTCCCTGTCGGGTTACCTCAACCTGTCCGCACCGGGCATGCGGGAAGCCATCCGTGTGGCGATGCTCGACGCCGGTCGCTACAACGTCGACTCCATGTGGGGCCCGCCCTGGTCGCCCGCCTGGTTGCGCAACGACCCGTTCGTCCAGGCCGAGCAACTACGCGGCATGTCCCTGTATGTCTATGCGGCGAGCGGCCTTCCGGGCCCCTACGATCAGCCGAACGCTCCGATCGAATACTTCAACACCGCGGCGGGCATGGGACTCGAGGCACTGGCGCTGGCCAACACCCGCGCCTTCGAGTTCCGCTTGAACTCGTTGGGCATCCCGGCCACATACAGCTTCCCGGCCAATGGCACCCACTCGTGGCAATACTGGTCCGCCGAATTGTGGAAGGCGCGCCCCCAGATCCTGGACACATTGAACGCATGGTGAGACTGCCCATTCGTTTGGCGAAGCGCCCGGCGGCCTGGAAGTTCCAGGACGCCGGGCGTTTTTCGTTGCTCGGCCCGGCTGCGATGCCCGCTGCCCGCCCGATTCGGGATCTAACGGAGCTCTAATCTCGGTCGCGCACAGTGCGGACATGACATTCGAACCGCGATCGACGCTTCGAGTCGCCATTGGCGCGGGCGGCACCGGTGGACATATCTATCCGGGTCTTGCCGTCGCCGAGGCACTGCGCGAAGACGCCGACATTCAGATCGACTTCTTCGGAGCCAAAGGCAGACTCGAAGAAACACTCATCCCCGCGGCGGGCTACCGACTTCATACCTCTGAGGTCGATGGCCTGAACGGCATGCGCGGCAGCGCGAGGGCGGCGACACGACTCGTGCGAGCCAGCGCGCACTGTGCGAGGCAGATCCGTGAACTCGGCATCGACGTCGTCTTCGGCACCGGCGGATATCCCAGTTTGCCGATTGTGCTGGGCGCCCGCATCGCGGGCATACCGACGCTGATTCACGAATCCAACGCCGTGCCGGGCCGAGCGAACCGCCTGGGCGCGTTGTTGTCGTCCCGGGTCGCAGTGGCGTTCCCGGAGGCGGCGCGCTCATTCACCCGCAACGAGGTTCGGGTGGTCGGGACACCGCTGATGCGGGAGATCGCGAACCTCGACAAGCGTGCGCTTCGCGACCAGGCCCGCGTCATTTTCGGTGTGGAGCCGGGCCAGAAACTCGTCGTCGTGTGTGGCGGCAGCCTCGGATCTCGCCGGCTGACCGATACCGCGCTGTCGCTGGCACGCGAGTGGCGCGGCCGCGGCGACATCCGCCTGGTCGTGAAGACGGGGCCCGAGCATTTCGCGGAGGCGTCGACCGCGGTCAGGGACGTCGGCAACGTGCTGGTGCTGCCCTACCTGGCCAGGATGGGCCTGGTGTACGCGGGCGCCGACGTCTTTGTCGGACGGGCAGGCGCGATGACGGTCGCCGAGATCTCCCATGTTGGCGTGCCCAGCGTCCTCGTGCCCTACCCGCACGCGATCGGTGACCACCAGCGCCACAACGCGCAGGCGCTCGTGGCTCGCGGCGCCGCCAGGATGCTGGCGGACGGCGATCTGCGCGCGGCAAGCCTGGCGCGATCGATCGACGACCTTCTCGGCAAGACGACCGAGCACACGTCGATCTCGGACTCCCTCCATCCGAGACCGAACGAGTCTGCGAAAAAGGTGGCGAACTGGCTCCGGCAGCTCGGCGGCCACAGGTCCGCGGCATACGAACCCGTCAACGCATGAACACCTCAAACGAAGCAGGTTTACCCGTGAATGAATTCTGGTCCGGCAGAAGAGTCTTGGTCACCGGCGGTGAGGGCTTCATCGGCAGCAGCCTGGTCGAACAGTTACTTGCCCAAGGCGCGGAGGTACGAGTCCTGGCGCACTACAAGCCTTACGCGTCGGCCGGCTTCCTGTCGGAGCACCTGGACGATATCGAGATGATCGCGGGAGATGTCCGCGACAGCGGGCAGGTGCTCGATGCCGCGGAGGGCATCGACACCATCTTCCACCTCGCGGCACTGATCGGAATCCCGTACAGCTACCAGGCTCCCCTGACCTATCTCGAGACGAATGTGCTGGGCACCCAGAACATCGTCGACGCCGCGCGCCGACGCGAGGTGCGACGGGTCGTCCACACGTCGACGAGCGAGGTGTACGGAACCGCGCGAGAGGTGCCCATTTCCGAGGCGCACCCGCTGCAACCCCAGTCGCCCTACTCCGCATCGAAGATCGCCGCGGACATGGTCGCGCTGTCGCATTTCCACTCGTTCGATACGCCGGTCTCGGTCTGCCGTCCGTTCAATACATTCGGCCCTAGGCAATCGCCGCGCGCCGTGATTCCCGCGATCCTGCACCAGTTGCATTCCGGCGCAGAGGAGATCGCCGTCGGCGCGCTGACCCCGACCCGGGACTTCACCTATGTCGAGGACACCGCCCGCGGCTTCATGGCGATCGCGGAGTCCGAGCGGGCACTGGGCCAGACGATGAATCTCGGTACCGGCAAGGAAATCTCGATCCGCGACCTGATCGGCCTTCTCATCGAGATCACCGGTTCCTCCGCCTCGATCACCGAAGACGACTCACGTCAACGCCCCGCGGGCAGCGAGGTCCATCGGCTGGTGTCCGACAACCGTCGCGTGCGGGAGCTGACGAACTGGAGCCCGCAGGTCTCCCTGCGCGACGGGCTCACCCGCACCTCGGAGTGGGTCAGGGCTCACCCGATCACCGATCCCCGCCGCTACCGCGTGTGAAGTAGGCCCACCTGACACGAGGGCGCGTTCTAGTAGTCGGGACCTGCGCAAACGATTCGGCGAGCAGTCGAGGCACTAGCATTTGTGATGTCCGATGCCGAAACGGAGGGGATGACATGACCCGTACCCGGATTGTCGCCGTACTGCTCGCCACCTCGGCCCTGACGCTGGCCGCGTGCGATTCCTCCGGCACCGAGGGCAACCCGACGGCCGCGCCCGCACCGACCACCGCAACCACGACCTCCAGCGAGGCGCCGCCGGTGGACACGACGGCCGCCGGTCCCCCGCCGCCCACCACCGCTCCGGACGACCCGAACACCTGCGCCGCCACCGAGCTGATGCTCACGTCCGGACAGGTCGAGGGCGCAGCAGGGTCGACCATGATCCCGCTGGTGTTCACCAACATCGGCGGCCGCACCTGCCTGCTCGACGGCTTCCCCGGCGTCTCCTACGTTGCCGAGGAGCACGGCCCCGAGGTCGGCGCGCCGGCCACACGCTCCGGCGCCGGCCAGGGGCCGGTGGAGCTGACGTCGAACGGCAAGGCGACCGCCCAAGTGCGCGCAATCCAGGTCGCGAACTACCCGCCCGACCTGTGCGATCCGAAGCCGGTCGCCGGGCTGCGGGTGTTCCCGCCGAACGCGTACGCCTCGCTGTTCCTGCCGTTCCCGGGAACAGGGTGCGCGAAGGCCGGACCGGAGGTCACGCAGCTCGAGGTGACCGCGGTGGTCGCGGGCGGGTAGTTCCCTCACGCGGACGACGACGACTCTTCATTGGGCAGGGCCGAGGATGGAGCGCCCTGTCCGTTGCTCGCAGAACCGGATGGGGAGGACTAACTGGACGAGGTCCCGGGCGTCGGGGTTGTGGGCTGAGGCGCGGACGTCCCGATCTCGACCAGCTGCACGGTCGGCCCTACCTCTATATCGGCCTGAGGACCGGACAAGGAGCGGGTTCTCATGAGCCCGTCTTGTCCGAGCTCATGAACGGCGCGCGCCGTCGACCCTTCCGGCAGAGTCACATGCAGGGGTGCAGCCGGCACCTGTAGCTCGCGATCAGCGTTGACGTCCCACACGGGTGCAGCGCGCCAGACGGCCACGAAGAACGTGCCGTCAGACTTTTGGAGCAGCGAGGTCTGGATGTCGCGCGCTTGAGTTGCGAGCGAGTAGTCGAGCCGGCCCGGCTGGAAGTTCGCACCCTGTGGGTCGGACAGAAGGTGAATCAGGCCCTGAAGAGCCTTGAAGGACTCCTTCGGCTCACCGGTGGAGTCGAGCAGCCCGAAGTTGGCCTCCTTGTCGTTCGGATTGGCCTTCTGGTCGGCCAACTCGTACAAGAAGGCCCGCCTGATCCCCGCGTCGTAGCTGCCGAGAAGGAGTCGCGGGATATAGGTGGCTGCAGCTGTTCGACTCACGCCTGAGTCAGATGTGGGGCTGTTGTAGTAACCGGTCTCGGTGCTTATCACCGGCCGCTGCGCTGTGACCGGTCGTGCGATGTAGTTGAGGTTCCAGAGCAGGCTCCCATAGCCGTTCGAGCCCCATCCTTTCGTCTCTGGGTTTCTGTCGGACGGGTAGTTGTGAATGTTGCCGTAGTCGGTAAGGCCACTCAGATCGCCTAGAGCCCGCGTGGATTCGGCCTTGGTCAACGAGGGCCCGATGATTCCGATGCCATTCAGGGTCGGAGTAGATCGCACCGTTGAGGCCAGTTGCTCCTGAACGGTGCGCGTCCTTGCCGCCCAGTCTGAGACCTTTTGTGCATCTGGTTCGTTGACGCCTTCGAGTGTTCTGACGGCGTTGTTTCCGCCGGACCACGCGACGACATCGGCAAGCTTGTTGAAGTCGGTGGCTTGGCCCCGAGTTGTCTGCATGGAGGAAATGAGGTTGAACTTCATGCCGGACTGAGCGAGGTCGCGCAGGCGCTGATAGTAGGTCGAACTAGCGCTAGCTGCCGGATCGGTAAAGATCCCGTCACGGAGGTTCTTCACCCCAGCTCGAGCAGCCTGGGCTTGATGATGTCGTCGTATCGGTCATAGATGGTGTCGGTGTAGTGCAGGTGGACATTGACGCCGATCGAGTCGACGAACGCCGCGGCGGAGGACGCCTGCTGGCCAGGACCGGCGGTCGAAGCAACCGGAGTGGCGGCCACGCTCGGCGCGGATACGAGCAGGGACGTGGCAGTGAGGGCCGCCACGGCAAAGCCGACCACGACGCGAGTTGGGGAGGTGAGATGCATGCCCATGCGACCATGATGACCGCTTCGGACCGTTACGTCCGCAGTAGGCCTTGCCGCCGAGCACCGCCTCTGGCCGGGTCCGGGGCCGTCGCGGTCCGAGCCGGGGTACCGACAGTTTCCTGTTCGCCAAGTCCCGCATCGAGTTCGATACCGGCTGCCTCAGCAGGTCGATGGCCGTCGAGGTCTGATCACCCATCGTGACGACTATGCCCGCGAGGGCCATTGTCCGCGACTGATTCTCTGGTGCCCACCTCACCGATTGGGCGCGCGAGTATTGGCCGCTCGATGGTGGCGTTTTGCCCGCCCAGTCGGAAACATCCGATAAGGGCTGCGAAACTCGGAGCATGATGGTGGCATGTCGACCGCCGACCTCTCCGAACTCGTCGCCGCGCTGCCCGACGGTGCGGTGCTCACCGATCCGGACCTGACCGAGGGCTACCGCCAGGACTGGGCGGCGGACCCGAACGCCGGCCGCCCGCTGGCGGTGGTCCGCGCGACATGCACCGAGGACGTGCAGGCGGTGATGCGGTGGGCGTCGGCGCACCGGGTCCCCGTGGTGCCGCGCGGCGCAGGGTCCGGTCTGTCCGGCGGCTCGACCGCGGTCAGCGGCGGCATCGTGCTCACCACCGAGCGGATGCGGGAGATCAGCGTCGACCCGGTCACCCGGATCGCGGTGGCGCAGCCGGGCCTGTTCAACGCGGAGGTGAAGAAGGCCGCCGCCGAGCACGGGCTCTGGTATCCCCGGACCCGTCCTCGTTCGAGATCTGTTCCATCGGCGGGAACGCCGCGACCAATGCGGGCGGGCTGTGCTGCGTGAAGTACGGCGTCACCACCGATTACGTCCTCGGCATGCAGGTGGTGCTCGCCGACGGCACCGCCGTTCGGCTCGGCGGCCCGCGCCTCAAGGACGTCGCCGGGCTCTCGCTCACCAAGCTGTTCGTCGGCAGCGAGGGCACCCTCGGGATCATCACCGAGCTGACCCTGCGTCTCATCCCCGCGCAGCCGCCCGCCTCGACCGTGGTGGCGTCGTTCGGTTCGGTGCAGGACGCGGCCGACGCGGTCCTCGCGATCACCAGGAACCTGCGGCCCGCGATGCTCGAGTTCATGGACCATGCCAGCATCAACGCGGTCGAGGACTCCGTGCACATGGGCCTCGACCGGAAGGCGCGGGCGCTGCTGCTGGCGCAGTCCGATGCGCCGGGCGCGGTCGCCGCCGAGGAGATCGCGGCGATGGTCGCGGCCTGCGAAAAGCACGGTGCCACCGAGGTGTTCGCCACCGACGACCCCGCCGAGGGCGAGGCCTTCACGGTGGCCCGGCGGTCGGTGTTCCCGGCCGTGCAGGCGCTCGGCAGCCTGCTGCTCGAGGACGTCGGGGTACCGATGGACGCGCTGCCGCGCTTGATCACCGGTGTCGAGCAGATCGCCGAGGATTGCGACGTGCTGATCTGCGTGGTCGCGCATGCCGGCGACGGGAACACACATCCGCTGATCGTGTTCGACCCCACCGACCCGGACGAGTCGGATCGCGCGCAGCGCGCGTTCGGTCTGGTGATGGACCTGGCGATCGCCTTGGGCGGCACCATCACCGGCGAGCACGGGGTGGGCCGGCTCAAGCGGGACTGGCTGCCGAGTCAGCTGGGCGAGGACGTGATGGAGCTGAACCGGCGGATCAAGGCTGCGTTGGACCCGGACGGGATCCTGAACCCGGGGGCGATGCTCAAGTAGGTCGGCCGGTCAGAGCGGGGCGCCGGCGCTGTTGATGCCGGCGGCGCCGCGTTCCTCCGAGGCGGAGTACATGGCCTCGATCTTCTCGAATACCTGCTGCATCTCCTGGACCACCGCGATGTGATCGGAGAGAGCCTGGTCGAGGGAGTAGTCGCCGCCGACGGCCTTCTTCTCGAATTTGGTAGCAAGGTCGACGCCGGACTTGAGGCGGTCGCCGAAGCCATCGATCGTCGAGAGCGACTGCGCGCCCTTCTGCAATTCCTTCAACTGCGAGACGAAGTCAGCGCATCGCTGGCCGCAGCGCTGTGCGACATCTGGCTCGAGGTACAACGTGCCACCGTCGACCGCTGCGCCCAGCCCACGAAAATCTGAAATTCCCTGATCTGACATGGCGATTCCTTGGCTTCCTCGAATCAGCTGCTACGACGGGATTTGCGGCGCGAGATCGTTGGCCACGCGCATCGCGACCGCACACGGCTCTTCGACCACGGGATCGACGCCGAGATAGCTGATCCGAATAAGTGCAGTGCCCCCGCGAGACTCGAGAGCGACATCGCATCGTCGGCCTTCAGTGTCAGACACTTCGCGGTAGGAGACGCCCGGGCGACCACCTATGTCCACGTTCTCGAACTTCGTGTTCTTCTTGTTCGATCGAACCTCATCGATCGTGCGCGTCGTTGCAAACAGGGTGAGGTCATAGGCCGGTCCAGCCCAACTGCACACATTCCAACCCGGCTGCTTGACGCCGATAATGTCGCGGGACTCGGTGGCCGGGTCCATCTCAACAGCTCGCAAAGCATCGTCAGAGATGTCATCGCACGGACTGAACACCGGCTCACCGGCCCCAGTCGCGACCGCCTCGGCCTCCCCCGCCACGGTCTCCGAACCACACCCGGCCAGCGCCAACGCACCACAAACCAGTCCGACCCCGACCAGACCCCGCAACTGCACTCGCACCCGACACTCCCCACTCCCGGCCGATCGATACCGGTCCACCCTAGATAGACGCACTAACGGGCCCTGCCGTTCCGTGTTTCAGCGGTCAAGCGGCGCGCCCGCGCTGTCGATACCCGCGATGCCGCGTTCCTCTGAGGCGACATACATCATTTCGATCTTCTCGAACGTCTGCTGCATCTCCTGAACAACCTTGATGTGGTCGTCGAGCGCTTGGAGCATCGAATACTCGCCGCCGACAGCCTTCTTTCCGAACTTCGCGGCGAGCGTTGCGCCTGATTGCAGATCGCCGAAACCGTCGATCCGTTCAAGGCCTTTCGCTTTGAGCTGGATGTCCTGTAGATCGCCGACAAACTCGGCGCATCTCTGTGCACACCGTTGGGCAGCTCCACGCTCGAGATACAAGTTGCCGCCGTCGATGGCAGCACCCACCGCACCCCAGTTCGACCCTTCGCCCTCAGACATTGCGACTCCCCTCAGGTTCGAGTTCTAGCTCGGAATGTGCGGCAGAAGCTGTCGAGCCGTTCGTGCGGCGACGGCGCACGGTTCTTCCACGACCGCCATACCACCCAGGTACGAGATCGAGATCATCACGGCCCCACCGTTCGAGTCGAGCGCCACGTCGCAGTCGCGCCGATCCTTGTCCGCTACCTGCCGAAATGAGGTGCCCGACCGGTCGCCCAGATCAACAGGATGAAACTCTTCGAACTTCTTGTTCGATCGGACGTCGTCCATGGTGTACGTCGTCGCGAATATCGACAGTGCATGCTCCGGTCCACGCCACATACAGATGTTCCAGCCGGGCTGCTTGACGCCCGCGATGTCCTGCGATTCCGTCGCTGGATCTAGCTCGACACCACGCAACGCCTCATCTGGAATGTCATCGCACGGACTGAACACCGGCTCCCCAGCACCAGCCCCAACCGCCTCGGCCTCCCCCGCGACAGTCTCCGATCCGCATCCGACCAGCACCAACGCTCCACACACCAGCCCGAACCCGGCCAGACCCCGCAACTGCAACCGCACCCGACACTCCCCACTCCCGGCCGATCGATACCGGTCCACCCTAGATAGACGCAGCGACCCGCTCATCGGTTCCACCGTGCGGCCGGATCGAGATGTCCCCGCCGGGCTCGCTTCCCGGACATCGTCGGACCCTCACGATAGGTTTGCTCATGTCAGGGGTTCCACGACACGCGACAGGGGGAACGATGACCGAGAGTTTCGACGACAGGATCGAGCAGGCCTGGGCCGACTTCCAGTTGGTCCTCGCCGACCATGTCGCTGCCATGGTCGACGACGACCTCCTCGCGTTGGAGCTGGGTGAGGAGTCCTCGGTGGAGGGCTTCGTTCCGTGCGTGCAGTTCCTGGCGTGGGGCGGCGACCAGGTGCGATGTGAGGTCCCGTCCAACGCGTACCTCGATCCACGGCACCGGCTGTCGAGCGAGGATGAGGCGCGGCTGGTCGAGCTGGGCTGGCATCGCCCCACCCGGGCACCCGAGGACGAGCCGGACGCGGGCTCGCCTGCGTTCTTCGTCGACAAGGCCGCGAACTGGGCCGATCAGCTCGCCGCGATGGCGATCACCGTGTTCCGGGAGACGTGGAGCGTGCCGCATCCGAGCTTCCTGCGGACCGAGGCGGTCGGGACCCTGGAGGCGCTCGAGTTCGAACCGGACCTGCCGGACGAGGAGTCGTTCGCGCTGGACCTGGGTGCCGCGGTGGTCCCGCGCGACGACGAGCACCTCTACGAGCTGGTCGGGCTGACCCTGTCACGCCTCTTCGACGAGCCGCCCGGCGACGACGGCCACAGCGACTTCATGCTCGCCCTTGGCCGGGTGGTCGGGTTCGTCGGGCCGCACCTCGACGGCGGCGAGGTGCAGGTGCGGGTGCCGCTGGTGCGCGAGGTCAGCGACCGGACCCGCGCCAGCGAGCTGATCGCCGACCTGAACCGCAGGTGGCCGCACCTGAAGTTCACCCTGGCGACGGACCGGGTGGAGGCGTGGGCCGCCGTGCTCGCAAATCCGTATGTCCCGCAGCACCTCATCGATATGCTCGAGCAGCTGTTCTCGTTCGCCCAGACCGTGGACGACGAGTTCGCGGCGCGGTTCGGCGGGCGGCTGGAGGGATTCCCGGAGCCCGACCCCGTACCGATGGAGGTCGACCACGGGGAGTTCACCACGCCTCCCCCGGCGCCGGCCCCGAAGCCACTTCGTCAGATGGAACTGTTCACCGACCCCGGTGAGCAGACCCTGTTCGACGAGCCGAGCTGACGGGCACCCGCGCCCACCCCGTACACCCAAGACCGGATCGGATCATGCGTACCAGGAAGAAATCGGACAACGTCGCGGCGCTGGTCCACCAGCTCTACAACGAGCGCGAACGCGCGTGGGCCGCGGCACTGGTCACCGCCCAGACGTTCCTCGACACGCTCGCCGACGACGTGCTCGAGGACCTGGACCGGGACCGGCTCAACGCCAAGACGGCCCGGATCAAGGATCGTGAGCGCACCGCGGACAAGGTCCGGCGCCGGGTCGCCGAAGGGCAGATGGCCCGACCGGCCACCACCGACGACATCGCGGACGCCATCCACGACCTGGTCGGGATCAAGGTGCTGTGCAAGACGCCGCGGGACCTATCCGCGTTCACCGAGAAGCTGTACGAGGCCTGCACCTCGCCCGCCTGCTCGGTGCGCCTGGCCGTTCCGCCGCGGGACTACGTGGCCCATCCCAAGGACAGCGGCTACCGGGCCTATCACGCGGTCCTGATGATCAAGGTCGCCACCCACGAGGGTGATCTGGGCGTCAAGGTCGAGGTGCAGGTGAAGACGCTGCTGCAGGACGCGTGGGGCGAGCTGACCCACGAGGACATGTACAAGCCGGGTAAGGCGCTCAAGCCCAACGAGTTCCACCAGGACGTGGCGCGGCAGATGGCCCAGCTGCTGGACAACGTGGACTCCATGGCCGACCTGCTCGCGGCCGAGCTCGACCGGCAGACTGCGCAGCTCGACGCCGACCCGGACGGGACGGCGCCGGAGGGTTCGGAGGAGCCGACGGTCTACGCGCGGGTCACCCGCACCGGCCCGCGCTACGCCCTCGCTGTCACCCTCGACGGACGGCAGGGGCTGATCCCGGCGCGCTCGGTCCGCAGGCTCGTGGGGTCGAGCGCCCGGATCAACGTCAGCGATTACCTCGACGTCGGCGACATGGTCGACGTCCGGGTCGAGGAGACCGACACCGCGCTGTACTACCACCCGGTCGCGCTGAGCTGACTCAGCGAACGCACCGCCCCCACCTGGACCTCCCCTCCCCACGAGTCGCGACCACGGCTCGCGAGCGAGGTTGGCACAGAGGCCGAGCATGGGCTCACATCGTCCGCACTGCCCGCAGCACCGCGCGGCCGGCGGCGGGGTCGCCGACCGCGATGCGGGCGCTGCCGTCGGGGTAGGACTTGGCCACTATGCCCGCGCGCTGCAGCGCGTCCGCGGTACGCGGCCCGCTCAGGTAGAGGAAGTTGGCGTGACTGGACGGCACCCGAAGTCCATGCTGCTGCAGCCGGTTCCGCAACCGTTCGCGTTCGGCGATGATCCGGGCGACCCGGGCCTGCAGTTCGTCCTCGGCCGCATAGGACGCGGTCACCGCCGCCACCGCCGCGCAGCTCATTCCGAACGGCAATTGTCGGCGTCGCACACGCGCCACCAGGTCGTCGGCTCCGAATGCGTAACCGATGCGCAACCCGGCCAGCCCGAAAGCCTTCGAAAATGTCCGCAGCACCAACACATTGGGGTGACGGCGGATGATGTCGTGCACGTCGACCGCGTCGGCGACGACGAACTCGACGTAGGCCTCGTCGAGGATCACCACCACCCGCTGGGGAATCGAGGACAGGAACATCTCCAGGTCGGCTGCGGAGACCAGGGTGCCGGTGGGGTTGTGCGGTCGGCACAGCACCACCAACCCGGTGCGATCGTCGACCGCCTCGCTCATCGCATGTAGTTCTTGGCGGCCGCTGTGGTCGAGCGGCACGGTCACCGCGGGTATGCCGATCATGTCGGCCATGATCGGGTAGCCATCGAACGTGGGTGTCGCGAACACCATGGATTCGCCGTCGCGGATCGCGGTCTGCATGATCTGCATCGCCACTCCGGTGGCGCCCGATCCGACGACCACCTGGGTCGGCTGCACGCCGATCCGCTGCGCGATGATCTGCGGCAGTCGTTGCGGTAGAAACTCCGGGTACCGATTCGCCTGGGCCATCTGTTCGTGGAGCGCTGCCAGCACCGATGGCAACGGCGGGAACGGGTTTTCGCTCAGCCCGAGCTCGAACTGACGCGCCGGGCGGGTCCCGCCGCCCGCCACCGACGGCGTCGGCATCTTCGCGACGTCGCCGGTCATGTCGCCGGTCCCGCTCCCCAGCGGACGGCCGCGGCACCGGCGAAGTCGCCTGCGTGGGCGAACGCGGCCATCAACACCAGTGACCCGTTGCCGATGCGCCCGTCGCGGTTGGCGGTGTCCAGTGTCACCGGAATGCCTGCGCCGAACAGGTTTCCGCATTCGTCGAAGGTGTCCGGATGCTGCTCGGGGTCAGCTGCATGGCCTCGCGCCAGTTCCGCAGGAACAGCCGGTTGGGTTGGTTGGTGACGAGGGTGTCGACCTCGGTGGACTGCACTCCGATCCGGTCGCAGACTGCCAGCGCGACCTCCGGCACCAGTCGGTTGCCGCGGGCGAACACCTTGGTGATCTTGGACTCGGTGAACCCCACGCAGACCTGCCCGCGGCCCGGCTCCCAGTATTTGCGATCGGAGACCGGAACTGCCTCGAACGTCATGTCGCCACCGAACTCCGGATGGGTGTGGCATTCGATGCCCAGGATCGGCGCGTCGTCGGATTTGGTCAGCAGGCCGACCCCGCAGCCGTCGCCGGGGACCGGGGCGTGCGCCAGCCCGCGGATCGCGGTCTGGGTGAAGACCTGTCCCGCACAGTTCTGGGTGGCGGCGATCAACGCCGTTGTGGCATCGGTGCTCTGCAGGATGGTCCGGGCCAGCGCCATCATCTGCACGAATGACGCGCAGCCGCTGTTGTGCACGTCGATCACCCAGTCCGGTCGCAGCCCCAACCGGCGGGCCACCTCCGGGCCGCTTCCCAGGACGGGATTATCGGGCAGCTGGGTGTGGGTGAGCAGCACATCCACGCTGGAGATCGCGTCCGCGCCGTGCCTGTCGATCAGCGGCGCCACCGCGCGCTCCACCATGTCGACCGCCGTCTCGTCACGGGCCACGTGGTGCCGATACCTCGGTGAGCGGAACATGACATTCTTCGCCATCCGGTCCGAGCGGGCGAATTGGGTGAAATAGTCTGTGGGAACACGATTTTCCGGCAGGTAGCTGGCGACGTCGACCAGGCTGACCGCAGGCAGGGGCGCTGTCATAGGTGCGTGCACTGTCATGCTCATGTCATCCACTCCGGCTTGATCGGTAGTCCGTGGGCGGCGCGGTACTCGCAGATGGCCTTGAGGTTGTCGATCTCCAACTGGTGCCCGGCGGAGAACATGTCCCAGAAGTCGCCGACCCATACCGGGCGGTCCGCCGGCGCCGTCTCCGGGTAGGGGTTCTCGTCGTAGAACGGGTGGCGGCAGTTGTTCCACAGCACCACTGATCCGGGCGCGTTCAGCACCACCTCCGCGTCGACCACCCGCATCAGATAGATCATCCACAGGTGTTGGCCCTGGTCCCACGCGCAGTGGTAGTCCACCGTCATCGCGTCGGAATCGGTGACGGTGCGCACGAAGCATTTCGTCTGGTCGCCGAGTCTGTCCTGGGAGACCCACAGCCCGGGCTCGTCGGTCTCGGTGAACCCGCGGAGGCTGTAGGTCCACTCCTCCAGGCACCGGGTGTCGGCAAGGTACTCGTACACCTGCCGCGGCGGCGCCGCGATGTAGGCGTTGACCGGGCAGAACCGGCCGAACACCTGCTCGTGCGGGTACACCGACCGCAGCATGTCCATGATGATCGGCGTGGTGGCCTCCCGGTCGGAATTCTCGATCCGCAGGACACCCGGGATTTCGTCCTCGGTGATGTCGCTGAGAGCGGGAAGGCCTGTCGGGGCGGGAGTCTTGATGGTCACGAGTTCTCCTTTGATCAGGGGTGGGTCAGGAACGGCAGGAAAGGTGGTATTTCGTCGGGATCGCAGTCCACCGAAACGAACGACGGACCCTCGGTGTGGGCGCTGCGGGCCAGCGCGTCGGTCAGGTCGCCGGCGCTTCGCGCGGCGAATGCCGACAGTGTCGGGAACATCGCCGCGATACCCTCGCCGAGCAGGGTCGGCCGAAATCGGTTGAAGCTGTAGCGATTTCGGTAGAACAGTTGCTCGCGGGTCACGCACATGGCGTGCGCATTGTTGTTGAAAATGATGAACGTCACCGGCAGGTTGTGCTCGATCGCGGTGTGGATCTCCAGGCCGTGCATGAAGAACGCGCCGTCGCCGGCGATCACAAATGTCCTTCTGTTCCGGGTGAACGCCGAGCCGATCCCGGCGCCGAAGCTATAGCCCATGCCGCCCATCCCGAGGGCGACCACGAATCGCCCACCGCGGGGCGCCGAAAGATGATGCACGACGGACGCGCCGGTGTTCCCGGCGTCCGCGAAAACGTCCGACCCGGACGGCAGCATCGCGCCGATCGCCTCCACTGCCTCGCGGTAGCGAAGTCCCGGCCCCGAGGAGTCGGGCACCTCCAGCGTCGTCAGGGCCTGCGGGGCTGCTGGTTCCGGTTCGCCGTCGGAGTGGAACACGGCCGCGAGGTCGGCCAGCGTCGAACCGAGGTTCATGCCGACCGCGTGTGTCGTGGGCAGATAGGGCGGTTCGGCGCCGATGCTGGCCACGGGCACCGCGGCCAGCGCCCCGTCGAGGCCGGCCCGCGCGGTCATCGGCATCCGGGTGCCCACCAGCAGACACAATGCCGATTGCCGTACGGCGTCGACGAGTTCGGCGTGGCCCATCGTGCCCGCGACACCGCAGAATCCGCGTTCGTCGGGGGTGTAGCAATCCTTCGCATCCGGTGCCACCCCGACCGCCGCGTCCAATGCGACGGCCAGTGCGCGCAGCTGCGGGCGGGCGTCGTTGCGCGCTACCTGATCGCCGACGACGAGCACGATTTTCCCGGTCCTCCTGGCTTCGGCGATCATCGCGGTGACGCGGGCCAGCCCGATGCGATCGTGAACCACCCGGCGGGCGGGTGGGGTGAACCGGGGCACCGTCACGGTGGCTTGCTGAACATCCTTGGGTAGCAACAGCACTCCCGGCCCACCGCGCCGGGCGGCGGATACCGCCCGCTGCAGGTGCTCGGCGATGTCCTCGGGCCGCTCGACCCGCGCGCAGTAGCGGGAGATTTCGGAGAACAACCGCACCGCGTTGATCGACCCGGCCCGGCCGCTGGAATCCTGGAATGCGCCATTGCCCTCCGACGCCGTCGGTGGCTGACCGACGACAGCCAGTACCGGCACACGTGAGGTGAAGGATTCGGCCAGGCCGGCGACCAGGTTCATCGCGCCGCCGCCAGAGGTCGCGGCGACGACACCGAGCCCGCTCGTCGAGCGTGCGTACCCGTCGGCCATCGTGACCGCGGAGAACTCGTGTTTCGCCACCACTCCGGTCACGTCCACGCCGGCGTCGAAGATGGCGTCGTAGAGGTCCTCGATATTGGCGCCGTCCACCCCGAAGATGTGCCGAACTCCCAGCGCGGTCACGGAGTCGACAAGATAGTCGACGACTCGCCGCTGTGTGTTTCCGTGTGCTCGACCGCTCATGCCCATGCGGTGGTCCTCCCGAAACTCTCGGGCCTGTCCCTGGGCGATAGCCACACCTTGTTGCCGGGGTTATCCTCGAAAGCGCTGGGCCTACCCAGAATCTTTGCCATTGCTAAGTTCCTTTGGGTTCCAGGGTCGTCCCAAACCATCAGCTCGACCACCCACCCCAAGGTGCAAATCTCTAACCCCCGACGGCTTGACACGGGACGAACCGTGCGCGCAGCGACTGAACCGGACGACGGCGGGAGCCTCCGGTTTTCGTGACAACTGGATCCACTGCGAGAAGGCGCTTCGATAGCGTGAGGCCGCGGTTGTGCGCGACGTGTCCTACCCGGATTCGACCAACTCGACGGCACGCCCGAGCTCGGCCGCCTCTCGAGCGAAGGTGGGGTCGAAGAAGAGGAAGCTGAGCAGATCACCTCGATCTGCCGCCTCGCCGCCGATCAGCCGGGCCAGGGCCCACAACGACGGGTTCTGCGTGCCTCGCAGGCAGGCGAATTGTTCGCGGAAGATCCTGTCGGCGAGCGCGGCAATTTCACCGGCCTGGTCCAGGGAGGGACCGGCGAAGATGAAACTGATCTGGCGAGCGATCTCCGGGCATACCCGCGCATGTTCGTTGCGGCGTTCGATCGCGCGCAGATCCTCGATCATGCGGTCGGCCAGCATTGCGCGCATGGAGAGCGCCGCGGCCCCGAATACGTCCGGTTTCCCGGTGTGAATGAGCTGCTCGCATGGCCGCCCGGTCGGCCAGGTCCGGGGATGCGTCGCGACGACTCCCAACAGGTCCGCACCGAAATCGATCGCGGGCTTGAGGGGCGTGTTCAGCAGCAACCCACCGTCGACGTACCAACCGGACCAGCGCGGCGGCTCGCTGACGTACACCGGGCGGAAGAGTGCAGGCACGGCTGAGGAGGCGAGCACATGCTCGACGTCGAGTGTCGTCTCCACGTACCTGATGTTGCGGCTCGCGTCGTACCGCGGGAGTTTCACATCCGGGTGCTTCTCCACGAACACGACCGTTCCCCGCGTCGCCACGGACGTGGCGGTCACCGCGACGGCGCCGATCGTTCCCGCGGCGATATTCTCGTGCAGCCTGTCCCACGGCAGCATTCGCTTCAGCGTGTCCCGCAGTGGGTCGGTGTCCAGCAGGCTGGGAAGACGTACCGGGATTCCGGCGATCTGCGCCAGGTAGCGCAGCCCGCTCCCGACGATGCTGTTCACCGGCCCGAAGACATCGTCCAGCCTAAAGAAACCCCACCGCCGTGCGAGTTCGTCCGCCGCCCTCACCAGTCCGAGGTCATAGAAGCCGCCGAGCCCGATCACATTCAGGGCGCCTGCGCTGGTGCCTACCAAGATCAACGGCGGGGTGTTGTCCGCGGCCATCCGTTTCGCCAGCGTCACCATGGCGCCTGCTTCGAACGCACCTCGTGCGCCCGCTCCCGCTACGACCAGCCCGATGCGTTCAGCCACGATCCGCCCCAATCGACGCACGCGTTTCGCCTCGCTGACTGACGGTACTCCCGCAGGCGCGACGACACGAGGACGACCAACAGACGTTCGGCGGGCTCGCGACCTGCGCTGTCTCCCCCACCGACTACCGTCTAGCCATGCTCACGCCCGCCGATCGCGACCACACCATCTCCACCCTGGTGCGGGCGGTCGGGCAGACCACCTACGACCGCGGGGTCCGCTACGCCCGCGGCGGCTCAGTGCTGGAGCTGGACTGGCTGGCCGCGGAGCGGCGGGCGGTCGGCCTGGTCGACGGGACCGAGCTGTACCGGACGTCGGCGGTGTTCAGCCTGCGCGCCGAGCGGCTCGAGTTCGCGCGCGGCGAGTGCAGCTGCCCGGTGCGGCTGAACTGCAAGCACTCGGTCGCGCTGACGGTCGCGCTTCTCGACCAGCCGGACACGCAGGCGGTCGCGGCGCCGCCGTCCTGGGAGGAGCTGCTGGGCGCCGCCCTCGGCGGCGAGGACCGGCGCGACGGCGGAACCGTCCCGCTGGCTGTGCAGCTGACACTGACCCCCGGTCCCCGCTCCCAGTTCTGGCGGCTGTACGCGAGGCTGGCCCGGCCCGGCCGGTCCGGCTGGGTCAACGCGAACATGAACTGGGCGAACCTGCCGACCATGCACGAGGTGGATCCCCGGCACCGGGACCTGCTGAGCGAGCTGCACACCGTGCATCAGCTGGGCGGGCGCAGGCGCAGCGGCTACGGGTCCGCCGAGAAGGACCTCGACCTCACCACGATCACCAATCGGCGGCTGTGGGCGCTTCTCGACGAGGCCGCCGGCGCGGGCATCGAGCTGCTCTACGGCACCAAGGAGCTGGGCGCGCTCCCCCACCCCGGCACCGCCGAGCTGTGCGTGGACATCGACGACACCGGCGGCGACCTCGTCGTCACCCCGACCGTGCGCACCGACGACTCCGATGGGCCCGTGGTGGTGCTCGGCTTCCTCGGCGAGGACGCGCACGGGGTGATCTACCTGCGCCCCGACGACCCGCAGGCCACCGCCCCCGCGCAGTGGCCGTTCCGGATCGCCCGGCTGTCCGGCACGGCAACCCGCGCGATGCAGGAGCTGGCGATCGCCGGCGCCTCCATCACCGTGCCCGCCGCCGACGCGGACCGGTTCGCGACCTCCTACTACCCGCGGCTGAGCCGGGCCGCGAGCGTCCGCTCGGCCAACGGCTCGTTCACCGCGCCGACGATCGAGGGCCCGACGCTGCTGCTGGACGTCGCATACCAGGCGGGGCACCGGGCCCGGCTGCACTGGCGGTTCCGCTACGCCGTCGGCGACACCGACCACGAGGTGGAGCTGGCGGCGCAGGGTTCCGACGAGTCGTTCCGGGACGCGGCCGGGGAACGGTCGCTGCTCGCCGGGTTGGACCTGCCGCTCGAGCAGCACCGGCTGCTCGGCCCCGGCGGCGGGCTGCTGGCGCGGGTGAGCCTCGACGGCCTCGACACCGCGCGGCTGACCACCGAGCTGCTGCCGCTGCTGCGCGGGCGCGAGGACATCGAGGTCCGCGTGGAGGGCACCGCCGCCGATTACCGCGACGCAGGCGACACCCTGAGCATCGGGGTCGGCACCGACGCCACCGACAGCGGCGACTGGTTCGACCTGTCCATCACGGTCCGCGTCGAGGACGCCCCGGTGCCGTTCCGGGACCTGTTCGCCGCGCTGACCGCGGGCCAGTCCCACCTGCTGCTGCCCGACGGCGCCTACCTCTCGCTGGACAAGCCCGAGCTGCAGCGGTTGAAGGACCTGATCGCCGAGGCCGCCGGCCTGCACGAGCAGGACCCGAACGGGTTGCGGCTGAGCCGCTTCCAGGTCTCGCTCTGGGAGGAGTTCGCCGCGCTCGGCGTGGTCGAGCGGCAGGCCGCCCGCTGGCGCGAGCAGGTGCAGGGGCTGCTGGACGTGGCGACCTCGTCCACCCTCGACGCACCGGCCTCGCTGCGGGCGACGCTGCGGCCGTACCAGCTCGACGGGTTCCGCTGGCTGAACTTCCTGTGGAGCAACGGGCTCGGCGGCATCCTCGCCGACGACATGGGCCTCGGCAAGACGGTGCAGTCGCTGGCGCTGATCTGCCAGGCGCGGGAGACGAACCCGTCCGATCCGCCGGTGCTGATCGTGGCGCCGACGTCGGTGGTCTCGAACTGGGCATCGGAGGCGGCCCGCTTCGCCCCGCACCTGCGGGTGGTCGCGATGTCGGAGACGGCGTCGAAACGCGGTGCGCCGCTGGTGGAGTCGATCGAGGGTGCTGACGTGGTGGTCACCTCGTACACCCTGGCCCGGCTCGACGACGAGGAGTACGCGGCGCACCGCTGGTCGATGCTGCTGCTCGACGAGGCGCAGTTCGTCAAGAACCACCGGTCCAAGGCGTACCTGACCATGCGCCGGATCGACGCGCCGACGAAGATCGCGATCACCGGCACCCCGATGGAGAACAACCTGATGGAGCTGTGGTCGCTGCTGTCGATCACCGCGCCCGGGCTGTTCCCGAACCCGACCCGGTTCGCCGAGTACTACCGCACCCCGATCGAGAACGGTGGCGACGTCGAACTGCTCGGCCGGCTGCGGCGGCGGATCAAGCCGCTGATCCTGCGCCGCACCAAGGAACAGGTCGCCTCCGACCTGCCCGCGAAGCAGGAGCAGGTGCTCGAGGTGGAGCTGTCGCCGCGGCACCGCAAGCTCTACGACACCCACCTGCAGCGCGAGCGGCAGAAGATCCTCGGGCTGGTCGAGGACGTGGACGCCAACCGGTTCACCATCCTGCAATCGCTGACCCTGCTGCGCCGGCTGAGCCTGGACGCGTCGCTGATCGACGAGACGCACGCCTCGATCGCGTCGGCGAAGATCGACGCGCTGCTCGAGCAGCTGGAGGACGTGATCGAGGGCGGCCACCGGGCGCTGGTGTTCAGCCAGTTCACCGGCTTCCTGGACCGGGTGCGCACCCGGCTGGACGCCGAGGGCGTCGGCTACACCTACCTCGACGGCCGCACCCGGGACCGCGCGAAGGTGTTGGGCGAGTTCAAGAACGGCGACGCGCCGGTGTTCCTGATCAGCCTCAAGGCGGGCGGGTTCGGGCTGAACCTCACCGAGGCCGACTACTGCTTCCTGCTCGACCCGTGGTGGAACCCGGCATCCGAGGCGCAGGCCGTGGACCGCACCCACCGAATCGGGCAGACCCGGAACGTGATGGTGTACCGGCTGATCGCCAGGGACACCATCGAGGAGAAGGTGATGGCGCTGCAGGCCCGCAAGTCGGAGCTGTTCGCCAGCGTGGTGGACGAGGGCGGGGCGTTCAACGCGACGCTGTCCGCCGAGGACATCCGGGAGCTGTTCGGGTAACGCTCAGTTCGCGAGCCCCGCGGCGGACGCGAGCGCCCCGACCACCCAGTCGTCGTAGTCCGTTGCGCTCCAGCCCCGTTCGTCGATGAGCAGGGCGTGGGTCTCGGGGCTCTGCAGCGCCAGTCCGACGTCGACGCAGCGGTCCACGTCGAGGCCGTCGACCTTGCCGGCGAGCGCGGTGGCCAGGTGCCGCAGCACCGTCTCGTGGTGTTCGCAGGTTGTCGCCCACAGCTGCGCGACCTCCGGGTCCGCGCCCGCCGCCGCGCGCACCGCCAGCAGCACCGGGCCCACCCGGTCCAGGATCAGCCGCGCGCCGTGCACCTGGATCCGCAACTGCGCCATCGGGTCCGGCTCGGCAACGGCCTGAGCGACCCACGGCCGGTCCAGCGTCGCGATCGGCTCGTCGTCGCCGGCGATCGAGACGTCGAGCAGCGCGGCGAGCACACTGCGCTTGTTCCCGAACACGAAGTAGACGGTCTGCACCGCGACGCCCGCCTCCGCGGCGATCGCCTTGATGGTGGTCGACGCGTAGCCGGTGGTGGTGAACAGCGTGCGCGCGGCGGTGAGGATCTTGCCCCGCGCCGGCGCCTTGTCGTCGTTGATGGGTGTTGCCACATTCTGGAGTGTAGATCTAGAGTGACGCACTAGAGCATCACTCTAGCGATTTGGAGACGGCATGACCTCGGTACTGGTTCTCGGCGGATACGGCGCGGTCGGCGCGCACCTAGTCACGCGGCTGCGGGCGGACGGGGTCGATGCGCTGGCCGCGGGCCGCGACCCCGCGCGGGCCGACCGGGTCGTCGACCTGGCCGATCCCGCGTCGCTGACCGCGGCGCTGGACGGGGTGTCCGCGGTGGTGAACTGCGTCGGCGCCGAGGACCCGGCGGTCGCGGCGGCAGTCGCCGAGCGAGGGATCCCGTTCGTGGACATCACCGCGACGTCCGAGTACGCGCAGCAGCTCGAGCGGGTGGAGGGCCCGGTGCTGCTGGGCGTCGGGATAGCGCCCGGCCTGAGCAGCCTGCTCGCCGCCGAGGCGGCCCGCGCGGGCGGTCCGGTGGACGTGCTGATCGGGCTCGGCGCCGGCGAATCGCACGGCCCCGCCGCAACCGCGTGGACGTACGGGCTGCTGGGCAAGCGCTTCGACGACCCGGACGGCTCGCAGGTGCGGAACTACACCCGGCCGAGGCAGTTTGACCTCCCAGCAGAGGCGGGCTACCCGCGGTTCCCGGCGCTGCGCACGGACTTCGCCGACCAGCACCGGCTGACCGCAATGCTCGGAGTCCCCGTCCGAAGCTACCTCAAACTGGACTCCCGCCTCGCGACCCTCGGCCTGGCCGCACTGACCTGGGCGCCGAGGGTCGCGGCCCTGGTGCCGGCCGGCGGCATGCCCGGCGGCGACGGTTGGGTGATCGCCGCGCGCGGCGGCGACGGCCGGTCGTTGTGGGCCACCGGCCGCGGGCAGTCGCAGGCGACGGCGGTCGTCGCGGCGCTGGCGGTGCAGCGTGTGCTGCGGAGCCCGATCGCCGCGCCGACGTGGCTGCACGAGACGATCAGCTTGGATGAGCTCCGACCGGCGCTGTCGGAGGCCGGAATAGCACTCGGGACCGAATAGTTGATTCGGCTAGTACCCCGCATGGGTAACGTGCGAGGCATCCTCCCGACGAAAGGACCCGTCACCGTGGCGCACCGCATCGAGCACAAGCCGGCCGAGAACCGGTTCGAAATCCACGTCGACGACGCCCTCGCCGGGTACGCCGACTACACCGTGATCGACGGCATCCGGGACTTCGACCACACCGTCACCGATCCCGCGTTCCGTGGGCAGGGGCTGGCAGGCAAGCTGGTCGCCGCGGCACTGGACGCGACGCGGGCGGACGGGATCTCGATCGCGACGTCGTGCTCGTATGTGGAGAAGTTTGTCGAGCAGAATCCGGAGTACCAGGACCTGCTGGCCGCGTAGCGCCGCGGCGTTAGCGCTGTGAGATCGCGAGACCGAGATTGAGGACGGCGACGTCAGTCGCGAGGTCGCCGTCCCGGCTCGCGAGAGATGTCACGGTTAGTTGGGTGAGGTACTGGCCCTGTTCACCGTCGGTCACGACGTAGCGGGTCGTGGCATCCAGGTTCCAGGGCTCGACTGTGTAGACACCACGGATGAACGCCGACGGTCGGCCGTTGAAGTCGCCGGTCGACAGTTCGACGTCCTGCCACCCCGGCAGTCGCCGTGAATCGGCGAACGCCCGTGCCAGTATCTCCCCCGCCGCGACCGCTGACGTGAGTCGCCCGTGCGTCAGTACTGCATTCGGGGTGAATCCCTCGGCCCCGGCGCCCGGACACACCAACACCTGGGCAGCCCCCGGGACCTCGCCAGCTGGGAGTTCGGACCATCCCGGCAGGACCGGGACCGAGACCACCGACGGGTCGCTTTCCGACGGGACGCATTCGATGCCCTGCGAGGCGAGGTATTCCGCGATCGTTAGATCGGCCGGGTTCGGCGCGTCAGGCATCACCCGAAAGCCCCTTCACAGAATCCGACGACTTGGCGGACCGCGCCGCCCGAAACCGCTGGCGCAGCGGCGGCGGGCAAAGCAGCTCACGCGCATCGGGGCGCTCGAGGATGTCGCGGCGGTCAGGGTTGTCCTTGAGGAACTGCAACAGGGACAGCAGGGTGTTGGGTTCGGCTACGAGAAGGTGGGCCAGGACCGTGACCTGATCATCCGTGTCATACGCGAGCCGCTCCGTCTTGGTGCGCGTCGTGGTCGATCTGATCCTGATGATGGGATTTCGGACCTCGATGAGACCGCCGACGATCTGCTCGTCCGGTGTGAATTCGACGATGTCGTCCCACGGCAAGAAGACGTCGACCGTCTTGGCGGAAAGTCCACGCCACCGCCGCGTGTACCTCCGGATACCCACCTGCGAGATGGTCAGGACTGTCGGCGCGCGGAACGCCAGGAAGAACCCGAACGCAGCCAACGCGATTCCGCCGCAGGCTAGAAGAAACCGTGCCTCACCAACATCATCGGGGTTGAGGAAACTCCCGGTCGAATCGAGCCCGAACGACCATCCGATCGCGGTGACAAGCGCCAAGGTGGCGACAAACCCAAGTCCGATGAGCAGGACGAGTAGGTACCTTCGCATCGGAATTCGGATACCCGTGCCGTCGGAAGTGATCCGTTTTGATGGACGCAGGTGGCGGAATCCGGCCATGCTCATCGATCCCGCCATGCCGCAACACGACAAGACCAACAGTCCCATTGCCACGACGATCGCCGAGAACTCGTCCTGACGCACGCCTTTCATCGCGACAGCGATGGCAACGG
This sequence comes from Rhodococcus sp. MTM3W5.2, assembly GCF_001984015.1. Taxonomy (NCBI): domain Bacteria; kingdom Bacillati; phylum Actinomycetota; class Actinomycetes; order Mycobacteriales; family Nocardiaceae; genus Rhodococcus; species Rhodococcus sp. MTM3W5.2. Next base: position 4,033,262 of record NZ_CP019572.1, read on the forward strand.
CGGCGAGGGCAGCCATCGCCACCAGACCGACTAAGGGCCCGATGCGCAGTCGTTGAGGCCACTCGCTGCGGGGCTCACGTCTGGTAGCGGCGACCGAACGCCGTTCCCAGTTGGCGCTGGAGTGTTCATGTTCGCCCCTCTGAGGTACCCGGCGCACTCACGGGGCTTCGAGGCCACGTCAATCCCAGACCCATTGAATACCTTTCGATCCGGCATATCCTGTTGCGGCACCGACACCGGCACCGACCACCAACCCGACGACGGTCCCGAGGCCGGGGACGACCGACCCCGCGGCGGACCCTGCGGCCGCGGACCCTGCCATCGAGCCCAATGTCGTGCCAAGCCATAACCCGGCCCCCGCGCCCACGCCTTCGGAGACGATTGCTTTCGTCGGATCCATCCCGCCGTCGATGTCGTTTACGACGGCGGGCACCGTGCCGACGACGGTCCAGAACGGCCCAAGACCACGACCGATCGTCCGCGCGACATCGTCGGCCGAGGAGGTTGCGGCGCCAACCAGTCCAGCCTTGGTTGCATCTGCCACGACACCGATCGACGACGCGGCAACGGTTGCCGGTACGTCGGGCTTCCAGGTGAAGATGTCCTTCTTCTCTTCCACGACCTTGCCGGGCACGGCGGCATCGCCGGCTCGCTGGAGCGCGGCCGTCGCGCCCTGTATCCGGCCCGCCGCGTCGGTTGCGGCCGCATTGGCCTGCCGCAGAGCCCCGACCACCGCAATAGTGAGATCAGCGGCTTCCTTTTGGATCCGTATTGCCGCGATGTCGGCCATGCCTGGTGGGGCGAGCGCGATCATTGCAAGAAGTCCACTCGGATCGACCTCGCCAGTGTCGCCGACCCGGTAGCCCCGAGCATGAGCACCGGCCACGATAGCGACAAGGTGATCGCGCGCCGCCTCCACGATTCCGGCGCCCATCCGGTACTCGTCCGCGACCTCGGCGAGGGCTCCGAACACGCCCCGCCCGAGACGCTGTTCCTGCACAACGCGCCCGGCCGCAGCGGTCGCCGCCGTGCCGTGCCACGTTTCGGCGAGGGCGTCCTGTTCGGAGGTGAGGCAATCCACCTGGGCGTCGATCTTCGCTACGAGTGAGGCGATGCCTTCGGCTGTTGTCCGAAGCGCGTGAACGTTCCAGGACTTGACCTGCGAGACGGTCGGGCTCATGAGGGAACGTCCATCACGTGCAGCTTCGCGGTGAAGTCGGCCTCCGCGACCTCGTAGTCATTCGCGGTGCCGTGCGCGATGTTCGAAATTGTCACAAGCCGCGAGCAAACATTTCTCAGCGCCGCAGTCGTCGCTTCAAATCCGTCTGCGCAGACGACCGAGAATTGCGTACCCGGGAGCGCCTGCTGCGAATCCGCAAACGGCGAGCTGACGTCGAGTCCGGCGATCGACTCGGATACTCCCGACACCGCGTCTCCGAATCTGCGCAGCATCGCTGGATCAACCTTCAACGACATTTCGATTCCCCCAAACCGACTTCTCAGTCCGAAACCCTAACAGCTCGGAAAACATGAGCCTCAGGGCGCGAACTCGCGGCCGTCTGAATCGCCCGGCATGTCCAGCGGTGATGGCTTGGTGATCGGCCGCTACAGACTCGTTGCCGCCACACTGGACGCGACGCGGGGCCGCCTGGAGATCCTTGGCCGCGGGCGTTGAGAAAGATCACGACCGCCCCAGCACAGGTAGGTGCGGTCAGGAGCTATCGAGGCGGCGGCCGGGGTCTTGTTCGACGCCTTACGCCGGTGCACTGACGACGATCTCGTGCACCGGCGTCGCCTTGTTGGCCGCGATCAGCTCCTGCCGTGCCCTCCGCGCATGGGGTCAGCCGGGTTGCTCACGGTCGCAATTCCTCGATCCGGTCGGGCGACCAGATCTTGTCGGCCAGCGCCAGGACGAGCGCACGGCGCTCCTCCTGCTCTGCCTTGCCGAACGTCTCGAACGGCCGGAACGGCAGTTCCTCGACGTCCCGGAACTTCGCGAACTGCGGCTGGTGCTGGTACACCGACGCCGTGAAGCTGGCGGCGTATACATTCTGCTTCGCGTAGTGCGGGGCCTTTTCCGCGAATGACTTGTCCTGAAGGCTCCGATTCACGTCCGCACGCAGCAGCACCAGTCCGGCCACGTCGTTGCGCCAGGCGTCAAAGTCCTGCTCGGACTCGAACTCGGCACCATCCCGGTCGTAGCTGTCCGAGCGGACGTGCTCGATGTCGTACGAGTTCTTCTGACTGCGGTTGACGTAGCTATCGAATTGGTCTGCCTGCCCGGCGCCGATCTCGACGTAGGCGTCCGGCCGACCCATAGATTAGCCCCGATCGGCGACCTCGGCGGCGCGGGCCGCCAAGGCGTCGGCGACGGCGGAGAACTCGGCGAGCGCGGCGCTCAGGTCCTCGACGATCTCCTGCGCGATGATCTCCGGCGGTACCCCGTCGTCGGTGTCGGTCAGTGATGGGTCCTTCAGCCACGTGATGTCGAGGTTCGCCTTGTCCCGCGCGACGAGCTCGTCATACGAGTAGGGCCTGAACCGCTCAGACTCGACCCGTGCAGATCGATCGTCGGCGTTGAATGCCTCGACGAACGGGGCTAGGTGCTCGTCGCGCAGCGGCCGCTGCTTGAGGGTGAAGTGTTCGCCGGTTCGGAAGTCGTACACCCACAGCTTGTCTGTCCACGGCTGGCTGGGCCGGGCCTGCTTGCGGTCGAAGAACAGCACATTCGCCTTGACCCCGCCCGCGTAGAAGATGCCCGCCGGCAGGCGTAGCAGGGTATGGACGTCATAATCCTTGAGTAGCCGCCGACGAATGGTCTCGCCAGCGCCGCCCTCGAACAGCACGTTGTCCGGCACGACCACTGCGGCGCGACCGTCGACGGCGAGCAGCGACGCGATGTGCTGGACGAAGTTGAGCTGCTTATTGGTGGTCGTGACCCAGAAGTCCTGGCGGTTGTAGGCGACATCGTCGCGCTCGGCCCGGCCGCCGTCACCGACGACGGTGATCGACGACTTCTTCCCGAACGGAGGATTGGCCAGCACCATCGACGCGGAACGGGCCGGCTTGGTCGCCAGCGCATCGTGCACGTCGATCACTGGGTCGCCGGTCGCCTGCCCGATGCCGTGCAAAAACATGTTCATCGTCGCGAGCCGGGCAGTACCGTCGACCAATTCGACGCCGCGGACGGTTCGGCCCTCGCTCAGCGCGGTCCGCTGCTCGGGGGTGATGGAGTCGCCGTGATGGGCGCCTAGGTACTCGACCGCGGCCAGAAGGAACCCGCCCGTCCCGCACGCGGGATCGACGAGGGTGTCCGCTGGCGTCGGGCGCATCACGTCGACCATGGCGTGGATCAGGGTGCGCGGAGTGAAGTACTGGCCCGCACCAGACTTGACGTCTGAGGCGGACTTCTGCAGCAGACCCTCGTAGGCGTCGCCGTTGAGGTCGCCTCCGATACTCGACCAGTTCTCAGACCCGATCAGGTCCACCACGAGCTTGCGCAGCAGCGCAGGTTCCTGAATCCGGCTCTGCGCCTTACGGAAGACGACGCCGAGGTTGGTGGTCTCTTTTCCAAGCTCGCTCAGGATTCGGCGGTACTCCTCCTCGAGCGCGACGCCGTCAAGCTCCGCGAGGCGGTCCCAGGAGATGTCGAGGTCCGCCGGCAGGATCTGGACTGGGTTCATGAAGTTCTGCTGACGCTCGTCCGCCATCTTCAGGAACAGCAGGAAGCTGAGCTGCTCGACGTAGTCGATTGCAGAGACCCCGGCATCCCGCAGGACGTCGCAGTAGCTCCAAAGTTTGTCGACGAGGCGGCGAAGTTCAGCGGCGTTGCTCACCGGTCGAGGGTAACCGGTGCACTATCGAGACCACCGCTCCGGATCAGCCATGAATGCCGAAGGTCACGGAGGTGTCGTACTAGCAGGCCATGACGTCCGATTGCCCGCTGATTAGAGCGCGACGGTCGCGCGGACGGCATCGCACTCGCGGTCGCCGCTGCGGCCGACTGAGGCGCTGGAACTTTCACCAATTCGTGAATAACCGGACGTCTGACCGAGTCCCCGGCAGACCCGATTGCCTACACATCCAGCCTGAGGCGATTAAGTGAATGAAGGTAGGCGCGCCGTTGACTCGGTCGAGCGAGGCATGACCGCCGCTCCTCTTACCCTGGAATCGACCTCATCGTCGAACTAACGGCAGTACGCCCCACGCGCGCGCCTGACCGTCGAATAGCCCAGGGTCAGCGCGGCGAAACCCGTGCTTCGATCCGGCAGAGCAGCCGCAGGTGCGGCTGCGCGTCAGGATTCACCCTCTCGGCGACAATCTCGAGCCCGCTCGAGCGGGCCTGGAGGTCCTCAAGGTCAGTGAGAAGCCAGTCTGGGACATACCCCACAGGCTCGCCACTGCCGACGCAGATCAGCTGCGCACGCTCGTTCACCGGGTTGTCGGGCTCGGAACGCAGCTGCAGTCGCTGCCCGTCTTCGACGCAGGCCAAGCGTGCGCCATCCGCATCGAGGTAGCGGACGCCCGAGGCCAGGAAGCGACTGGTGACGACGCCATCTGCATCGGCCACCAGATCGTCGACCAGATGGAAGGTGTCGGTCGCCCGAGGGCCGCCGGTGCGAGCGAGCAATTCCATCGGAGTATCCAGGTCCGGCGAGTCGATTCCCAGGGAGTGCAGGTAGTCGGGAAACGAGTCGCGCTTGCGCGACATCAGCCGGTTCACGAAGAACGCGGGCAGGCCAGCCGAGACGTAGGTGCGGCCCAGGTCGGGAAACTGGGTGAGTGGATAGAAGTCCGCGGCGGCGCGCGCGTCGTCGGTGTAGGCGAACGCGTACCGACCGTCGGTGAGTTCGGACAGTGCCCCGACTCGGATGAACTGTCGCGACTCGGGGTTCTGCCAGATCAGGAACAGACGCCGGGAAACCTCGGGATCGGCGATGGAAACCGCCCGAGATGGCGCATCAGTCACCATGGAGGATCCTTTCCCGATTGAGGTGGAGAAGCTTCACCCTGAAGGTACGCCCCGCCTCCGACAGGTAGTCCGTCGGAACATTTGCGAGCACGGACTCGATGTCGTGGTTGTTGAGGTCGGCCAGCATGTCGAGCCAGTACTCGCGGACCCCGCTGCCGGTGAGGCCGAGTGCGGTGGAAGCGAGGTGGACAAGGCCGGGCCTGTCGCCGAAGTGATGGCTTCGCCCGCGTCGCGCCCACCGTGCCAGCAACTCGTCGTCCTCGGCGAGTGCCAGGACCTGCGACTCCGGTTCCTGGAATCCGAGTGCGTTCCCGTGGTCGAAGGACGGTGAGAGCCGGAGCATTCCGGCATGTTCGATCGCGGCCCAGTTCTCGTGGTGGCGGTCTCTGCCGGCGACCCACGCATCGAGCATCAGATAGCCGGCCCACGCGTCGAACGCAGTCCGGATAGGCGGCCGACAGGGACTTGGAGCCGTGACTCCACTGAGTGCGACGTGTACCGCTTCAACGGTGTAGCGGAGGTTCTGGCGTGCAACCTGCGAGTCGTACTCCGGATCGGTGCGGGCGAGGAGTTCGTTCCCGTGAATCAGACGATCGCCTGGTGCCAGCACAGAGAGCGACAGCACACCTCGTCGGCCACCGTGCAGTGCGGGGATTGCGGTTGCGGTGGGGACCGACAGCAGCGTGGCCAGTTCGTGGACGGCCCACTCGACCCTATCCTCGCCCATGGTGCGGCCGTGCCGAATCCGTGCGTACTTGAACAGGTAGCGGCCTTCGTCAGGCGCACGGACCCAGAACTTCTCCTTCGTGCCGAGGGTTCGTCGGTGGTTCGAGGCTGGTCGGCATCCGGTGTCATCGTCCAGTCGTCGACCGCCTCGACCCGCCATTCGTGGCCCACGGTTTACCTGCGGCAGCGTGCGGAGTAGGTCATTCTGCGGCCGCTACCTTCCGTCGGCGGCGTGGCGCGGCGCCCGACGGCTGGTCGCGGATCTTCGCGAGCGCGACGTTCGCGGGCTCGTCGGTGGGGTCCTGGTCCACGAGCTCACCGTTGAAGGCAGCGCGGAGTAGCGAGCGGCGGAGTGCGGCGGAGCGGGTCAATGCGACGTCGAGTGCCGACTTAAGGCGCGACTCGGACTCCAAGGCAGCCGTCACGCTCTCGACGATCGACTTCTGCTCCTCAGCCGGAGGCACCGGGACAGGAAACGCCTTGATCGTCTTCAAGCTGACAGACGCCAGATTCACGCTCTGCTTGCCGTTTCGCATGAACCAGGATCGGCCGAATGAATTTGCGTGCCAGGCGATCAATCTCGGGTCGACCTCCTCGGGATCGACCCGAACCCGAAACACGTGGTTCTGATGCAGGCAGTTCGGAATCTGGTTCTCCCAAATCCACCCTCGGCCCAGCTTGTCGCGGTCGCCACCCTCGTTCAGGAGCACGTCGCCGTTCTGGAGGGTCAGCTTCTCGACCTGTTTTGGCGTGGCCCTGATCTCGGTGATGCGGTCGAGGTTGAGGTGGCCGGCCTGCACGTTCGCGACACGCAGGTACGGATGGAGGGGAAAGGACTCGTCGCTCTGCTTCTTCGCATCCTTCGTGATGCCGCCGACGACTTCCCCAATTTCACCCAGGCGTCTCCAATTCCACGACGGCGGCAGTCGCGGAAGGCCTCCATCGATCACGTCGGCGGGAGCGGGTGGCGCGGCGTTATTGGTCTCGGATATCGCGATCCCGGACGAGAAGTTAATCGCTTTATTGCTCAGGTTTTCGGCCCTCGCCTTCGCCTGATTCAGGGTCAGCTCGGAGGCGTCCAGGCGGGAGAGGTGGTCTTCGAGGGCCTCGACGATGCGGTGCTGCTCGGGGAGTGGGGGAGTGGGATCTCAATCTTCGCCAAGTTCTTGCGCGAGATCCTTCGTCTAGTTGTGCCAGTAGCGAACTCATCAATCTTGGATGACACTTCCTCACAGTTGATGGTCCACATGAGCCACCGCGGGTAAACGACTGCGGGATCCGGACGAAGGACTGCAACGTCGACAACTGTCGCAGCCCTGTACGGGAAGTTTGGGCAGAGACATGCTCGGCCGAGTGGATCAGGCATTCGTGCGATCAGCACGTCATCTTGCTGTAGGGCAGTGCAACGAAGACTATCGAACGCCTCGTCGTTCATCCACCGTGAGCTCTTGTCCTTGAAGGTGCCAATGCCGATGTCGGCCAACTGGACGAGTCGATTCGATCCTGACGGGTCTTGGTCCTTGGACTCAACCCAGTCTCCGTCGCTGAATAGCCCGGCGCTGCCGAGCTCCCCCAACGTCGTCCATGCCCAGCCGTCTGGCAGGGGACTCTCACTCACGCGATCAGCTCCGTGTTCAACTCATCCAACAACTGCAACGCAGCCTCTCTGCTCGTGATCTTGAAGTCGGCCGCGAACCGCTGGCTGCCGCCGAGATCGCTGAACGGAATCTGATCGAGGTCGGTAATCTCCACGGCGACATTGGTTTTCACCACATCCACGATGGTTCCAAGCCAGCGCCGCTGCTGGTCCGTGTACTCGACGCCACGTCGTTGCTGCTCGACCAGCCAGGTTGCGAGCCGGTCCTCCACCGCGGAGGCGAATGGTCGGATCTTCGAATCATCCTGTGCGCCGGCATCCTTCGCGAGTTCGAAGCGCAGGATCGACACCAGATCCGGCACCTCGACCTTGTGCTCGGGTCGGCCAGCTCGCCGAGCTCGGCGTACGCGCGCCACAGCGTCTCGATACTGCCGATCGCGGGCACCCGCGCCACCTGCTCGGCGAGCGCCTTGAGTTCGGCATAAGTCGGTCGGCCCGGCGCGCTGCCGTGCAGCACCTGAAGCACCGTGATCTCGTCGCGGTGCTCGGCGAGGTACTCCCGGAACGAACGGACCGGCTCGTGAGTCCCCTTGCCGTACGCGACACGGTCGGTGCCGAGCAGCGTGTCCGCGTTGACCTGATCGAAGATCAGGTCCTTCTTCCGGCGGATGTCGAGGATCGCTCTGCGCAACTCGGGGTTCGAGAGCGGAGCGATGCCATCGTGAAGCTGGTTGGCCACCTCCGCTTTCCCTCCTCGCTGCTCGGCATCGAGCACGGCATCGGAGTCGCTCGCGGCGGCGATCCGCTTCGCGATCTCGCGGAGCTCGACGCCGTCCGCGGCCTCGGCCAGCTCAGCGGACTCCGAGGCGTCGAGCTGCGAGGCCAGCTTGGCCAACCGCACCGCAAGGCTGGACGCCTCGTCGGGGTGATCGTCAGAGTGCCTGCCTTTTGCAGGAGCTTCTCCAGCGACACCGACGGGTCGCGTTCCATCGGCGTCGCGTCCACCAGAGGCGACTCGGTGACCCCGACCGCGTCGACGATGACAAACCGCTCCTTCTTGAAGCCCTTCGCGACATCCGGGGTCAGTGCCGCGTAGTCGTCCGCCCCGATGATCCGGGAGCCACGGCCCTTCATCTGCTCGAAGTACACCGCGGAACGCACCGACCGCAGGAAGAACACGCACTCGATGGCGCGCACATCGGTGCCCGTGGCGATCATGTCCACCGTCACCGCGACGCGCAGCGACGGGCTGTTGCGGAAGTCCTGCAGCAGCCGCTTGGGGTCGTTGCCCTCGCCCTTCGACTTGTAGGTGATCTTGGCGGCGAAGTCGGCGCCCTCGTTGAACACCTCGCGTACCTGCTCGACGATCACATCGGCATGCGCGTCCGTCTTCGCGAAGATCAGAGTCTTCGGCACCGCCGACCTGCCCGGGAAGATCTCGGTGTACAGCCGGTCCCGGAACGTGGTGAGCACCAACCGGATCTGATCCTCGGTGATCACGTCCCGGCCGATCGAATTCCCGGTGTACGAGTAGTCCTCGTCGAGTTCCAGGTAGCGCTGCGCCCGGGTCCGGCGATCCCGCACCGGAACGACGGTCTTCGCTTCGATCGTGGCGCCTTGCTCGGTGATTTCCGTGCGGATCTTGTAGACGTCGAAGGGGACGTTGACCCCGTCGATCACCGACTCTTCGTAGGTGTACTCGCTCACCAGATTCTGGTCGAAGAAGCCGAGGGTCTGCTTCGTCGGGGTCGCGGTCAGTCCGATGATCGGGGCGTCGAAATAGTCCAGGACCGCACGCCAGCGTCCGTAGATCGAGCGGTGGCATTCGTCGACGATGATCAGGTCGAACGCCTCCGGCGGCACCTCCGGGTTGTAGACCGCATCCACCGGCGACTCCGGCTCGACGAGTTCACCGTCCACATCGTCGTCGACGTCCGCGTCGGGCAGGTCCTTGCCCTGCAGCATCAGGAACAGCCGCTGGATCGTGGAGATCGCAACGTTCGTCGATCCGAGGACGGCGTGGCCGGCGAGGCGCTGCACGTTGTAGATGTCGCCGAAGCGGCGGCCGTCGTCGATCGGGACGTAGTTGTCGAACTCGGACTGGGCCTGCTCACCGAGGTTGTTGCGATCGACGAGGAACAGAATTTTCGAGGCGCCTGCGTGTTTGATCAGCCGATAGCTCGACGTGACGGCGGTGAATGTCTTGCCGGCGCCCGTCGCCATCTGCACCAGGCCGCGAGGGCGGCTGCCCGTGAGGGACTTCTCAATGCCTTTGACAGCCTTGATCTGGTTGGGGCGCAGCCCCTTCGGGTCGAGCTCCGGGATGTGCTGCAGGCGTGCGCGGAAGGTGGGTGCATCGGGACGCTCGTCGGCCTGCTGCATCCATGACCGGATGGTCTGCGGCTTGGCGAAGGTGAACACCTCCCGGGACCGCGGTTTCGGGTCCAGCCCGTTCTTGAACCGGGTCTCCGCGCCGGTGGACTCGTAGAGGAACGGAAGCGGCTCGCCGCGCCGCCAGGCCGCGAGCTGATCCTCCTTCCGCAGACCTACCGAGTACTTAGCAGTCTGATGCTCGACCCCGACGAGCGCGGTGCCCTCACGCTTGGCCTCGATGACGCCGACCATCTTGCCGTCGACATAGAGGATGTAATCGGCGAAGCCGGTCGAGAGTCGGAACTCGCGCACCGCGACGCCGACCCCCGCGGACGGGTTGACATCGGCGTAGTCCTGGACCACCCAGCCCGCCGCGGCGAGCTGAGCGTCGATTACGCGGCGCGCCTGCACCTCGTTGAGTGGGGGTCGGCGGCGGAACGCCTTGGAAAAGGTGCTGCCGGTGGCGGTGGACACCTTCGTCGGTTCGCGGGAGGCGAGCGCGCCGGAGTCCTGCAGCGCCGCGAGCTGTTGCTCGAGGGCGGCCAGTCGCGCGGCGACCGCAACTTCGCGCTGCTGGGCGTCCGCGAGTTCCGCCTCGGCGGCCCGCCGCGCCTCGGCCTCCGCCGCCTGCGCGGTCTTGGCAGCGTCGAGCACGGTCAACGTCTCGGTCAGCTCGGTCTGAGAGGCGGCGAGCCGACGGTTGATCGCGTCGAGCTGCTCCTGGTCGCCGGGTTCGACAACCTTCGGTGGCATGGGCGGGCGCGGTGCGATGAAGCTGCGCGGCCTCTGATCGTCGGGGGCGAGTGCAAGCCGGAGCAGGTTGCCGAGCTGCCAACATTGTTCCACCGACCGCAGTGCGGCTCGGACGTTGAACAGGTGGCTGTGGGTGGCCTCGTTGCCGATCTGCCGGATGTTGTGCAGAGCGTCGGCAGCGGCCTCAGTGAGCACTCCGGCGCGTTCGAGGGCCTTGATCCGTTCGAACTGCTTCAAGCCGTCGAACCGGGTGCCGCTACGCCGGATCAGCTGTTCGGCGAGTACCTCGCCGAACTGGCGACACTTGATCAGCGCACCATTGGGATCTGTGTAGACACCGGACTCGGCGCCGGCCCCGTAGATGGTGAGCAGGGGCTCGATCGGCGCGAGAAGTCCGAAGTTCACCGACTCGCGGGCGGCATCGAGCAGTCTCGGATCTACGGTCAGCATTCGGCTCCCCCACGTCGTGTTGTTCGCAGGCAGATCCTAGTGGACCTCCCGGTCCCCGACCTGCGTCGACACCGTCGATCAACGAATCGGCCTCCGAAATCCGAGCCGCATTTAAGTCACCACCTGGTCGCTGAACACCCGACGCTCAATCGAACGGTTTGCCGGCCGCGCCTCGTTCTCCGGGAACGCGGCCACGCATCTTGGGCACTGATACGTCCGCCCAGCGCCCCCTCGGCATCTCATTTCCTTGATAGCGAGACGGACCCCGCCGTGCGTCGCCCTCACGGTCACGCCTAGTCACGGCGTCTCAGAGGTTCATCCCTGAAGTGCATCCGAATTCGTCGATGTAGAGGAATTGGGATTAGGAACCGCGAAGAGAGATGGTGACGCCGAGCCGCCTGGGATCCACGGGCTGGACAGCAGCGGCGACCTGATCGCCGAGCTTCACCCCAGCGATCATGCACGCACTCGAGACACCGGCGACAGAGCTGTCGATCCGCGATGCATGCTGCGCAGCGCGAGCTGGGGTTCCTCCGAACCACCGACGAAGCCGGATGACATCGAGAATGGGGACCGGTGCTCACTCATCCCACGTCGGCAAGAATGGTACTCGAATGGCGAGATCAACCAAAGAACGAAGTCACGACCTCTTTCGAATTCATGACCTCGTTCGTCGCAGTACGTGGAACTTCTCGTACTGCTGGCAAAGGGCGAATGCACCCGAGTTCCCGGAAACAGACCGTTCACCCAACATTTGGCCTGGAGACCGGCGCGTCCGGTCGCCGCAGTGCACAAGGTAGGCACTGCGGCGAAGACCCTCGCCCCGCGATATTGTGGTCCAGCACTCCGCCGATGCAGGACAGAGGACTCATGAGCGACCACGACACCACCGACGACCAGCCGCTTCAGCTAGACGGTGCGTTTGCCATCGCGACCGACACGCGCGACAAGCTGCACTCCCTGTCCGTGCGCACCCTCGCCGAGCTGCTGGGCTCCGAGCCGGACACCGACGAGGACGGCGACATCGCGATCCCCGTGCACGGCTTCGCGGTGTACGTGACGGTCGCGGACGACGGACCGCAGCTGCACGTGTGGTCGTCGATCGTCACCGGCATCACCGACCGCGCGCAGGCCACCACGCAGCTGGTCGCGCTGTCGGAGGAGTGGCCGCGCCTGCGCTTCGCGCTCAGCGAGGAGCACCTGCTGGTCTCGACGCTCGTCGACGCGGACCCGTTCGCGCCGCAGCACCTGCTCAACCTGATCGACGAGATCCACGACCTCACCCACGACCTCGACGACGACTTCGCGGCCCAGTTCGGCGGCACCATCGACTGCGACGCCGACGACGACAGCTACGCCGGTGACTGCGATGGCGGGGGCTGCGGCGGCGACTGCGCGTGCGGCGACAACGGCGAGCACGTCGAGGGCGACCTCGGCATCACCGCGACGACCTCCTCGTAGTCGAACCAACCAAGCCAGCACGGAGCAGGCGCTCGGCAAAAGCCGAGCGCCTGCTCCGTCGCGTCCTGGGCCAGAAAGTCGGTCTCTCGCGTTACCCTGCATGCCGACGGTCGGGAGTGCGGCCGGAGCGCGCTGCAGATGGGACCACACCGTTGCCGGACCTCGAAAAGTTCGACCAGGCCGTCGAACTGGCGTGGCGTGAGTTTCGCGGCACCCTCGCCGACCACATCGGCACGATGCGCGGCGAGGACATCCTCGTGGTCGAGCTCGCGGAGGAACCGGGCGTCGGCGGCTACCTCCCCTGCGTGCAGTTCCTGGCCTGGGCCGAGGACCTGGTGCGCTGCGAGGTACCGTCCAACGCCTTCCTCGACCCCCGCTTCGCGCTGTCCCCCGCCGACGAGGCGCTGCTGATCGAGCTGGGCTGGCAGCACCCCACGTGCGCGCCCGACGACGATCCCGGGGACGGCTCGCCCGCCCACTTCCTCGACCGCACCGTCCGGTGGTCCGACCAACTCGCCTCGATGGCCGTGGCGGCCTTCCGCGACGTGTGGAGCGTGCCGCACCCGAGCTTCCTGCGGGCCGAGGCCATCGGCAGCCGGGCCGGCCATCTCACCGGCCCCACCGTGCGGGACTGGCTCGCCTCGGACGTCGACCCGATGCTCGCGGTCGCCCCGCGCGACCCGGACCACCTGCGCGATCTCGTCGAGGCCGCCCTCACCGACCTGCTCGGCGACCAGCCGCAGGTCGACAGTGACGGCGACTTCGTCCTGACCATCGAAGGGCACGCGGTGTTCGTGATCCCGCACGCCACCGAACCCGTCGTCCGGCTGTGGGTGCCGCTGCTCTACCGGATCGGGGGCCGAACACGTGCCGCCGAGACGGTCGCCGACCTCACCGCACGCTGGTCGCACCTGCGGTTCGTCCTGCGCGAGGATCGCCTCAACGCGGTGATCGAGGTGCCCGGATTTCCCTTCGTGCCACGTCATCTGACCGACCTGCTCGACCGGATCACCGCCTTCCTCGCGACCGTGGACCGATCGTTCGCCGCCCGTTTCGACGCCGTCGGCTATCGCACCACCCCCTCTCCCTCCGCCGACCACGAGTGCGTCCCGGACGTGCCGCCGTCGCTGATGGCGGTGATGCAGCTGGTGCTCTTCGGCGAGGGGGACCTCGCGGCCGAGACGGCCGCCGACGTCTGTGAACGCGACCGCACCACCATCCTCGAGTACATGCGGATCAGCGCGGAACGCGCGGCGGAGTGGCGTGGTTCGCTGGAAAAGGCTCGCGCCGAGGCGGATCCGGACGAGATCGCGCTGTGCGAGGGCGAGGCCGCGGCCTGGTCCGATACCCTGGCCGCGCTCAGCGGCGCCCTCCGGGTCGTCAGCTTCTCCCGGCCCGGGCTGGCACCCGCGCCCCCGTGGAACCTCCGCGGCAGATGGAGCTGTTCGAGGACCCGGCCGAGCTCACCCTGTTCGACGACCCCCGCTGAGCTGGCCCCCTGAACTACCCCCGCCGCAACCCGCTCGCCCGCAACACCCGCCGCCGCACCCCGGCCCGCACCGAGGCCTCGTCCCCGACGATCCGGACGTGCCCGCGCGCCCGGGTGATGGCTGTGTACAACAGCTCCCGCGTCAGCAGCGACGACTCCTCGCCGGGCAACACCACGGACACCGTGTCGTACTGACTGCCCTGGCTGCGGTGGATCGTCATCGCGTACACCGTCTGCACGGCGGACAGCCGGCTCGGGTGCAGCAGCAGCGGCTCTTCGCCGCGGGCGAACGCGGCCACCAGCTCGCCGTCCCCGCGGTCCACCACCACGCCGGTGTCGCCGTTGTAGATCCGCACCTCGTGATCGTTCGCGGTCACCAGCAGCGGCTGACCGGCGTACCAGCGGTCCGGGTCCAGCCGGGTCCCGGTCGCTGCGCCGATCCACTCCATCGACGACCGCGCCCACCACTCCACGCCGAACGGGCCCTCGCGGTGCGCGCACAGCAGGCGGTGCGCCTCCGAGGCCCGCAGCGCCGCCGCGACGTCACCGGCCGAGGCGGCCTCGGTCACCGCCGCCGCGCCGGAGACCACGTCCGAGCGCAGCGCGGCCAGGTCGTCCGGCGCCACGAAGGACACCCCGTCCGCCCCGGACCGCAGGATCGCGATCACCACGTCCTCATCCCCGTCCCGCACCGCCACCGCCAGCCGGGCGATCTCGCCGCCGAAGCGGCGACCGCGGCTGAGCCGAACCACGCCGCCGCGCAACCGGTCCCGCTCCCCCGCGCCGAGCGCGGCCTCGTCGGGATCGTCGGCCGCGTCCAGGTCCGCGCCGACCACCCGGGCCAGCAGCGGGTTCTCCGTCCCGGTCACCGGCCGCGCCACCAGGTCCGCCAGCACCGCGCCCGCGTCCACCGACGTCAGCTGATCCGGGTCCCCCACCAGCACCAGCCGGGTGTCCGGTCGCAGGGCCTCGAGCAGCCGGCACATCATCGTCAGCGACACCATCGACGTCTCGTCGACCACCACCACGTCGTACGGCAGGTGGTTGCCGGCGTTGTACCGGTACCGGCTCGCGCCCACCCGCTGCCAGCCGAGCATCCGGTGCAGCGTCATCGCCGCCAGCCCGGCCGGGAGCTTCACGTCCTCGGCCTGCTCGCGCACCGCCTCCTGCAGCCGGGCGGCCGCCTTGCCGGTCGGCGCGGCCAGCCCGATCCGCAGCCCGGCGCCGTGCTCGGCGATCAGCAGCGCCAGCACCCGCGCCACCGTGTGTGTCTTGCCGGTGCCGGGGCCGCCGACGATCACCGCCGTCCGGTGGGTGGCGGCCACCGCCGCGGCGATCCGCTGCCGGTCCGGGGCGGCCGACCCGCCGAACAGCTCCGCCAGCCCGGCCCGCAGCCGGTCCTCGTCCACCGCGGGATGGCCGAGGGCGCGCTCGTCGAGCACCCGCCGGATGGTCTGCTCCTGCCGAAAGTACTTCTCCAGGTACAGCAGCCCGCCGTCCTCGGTGTCGACCAGCCGCAACGGGCGCAACGGGCCCTTGTCGCCGCCGATCACCAGTGGGCTGCGGCGCAGCGCCGCCAGCACGTCGGCGTCCTCGGGCCACGGCAGCGCCTCCAGGTCCACCGGCTCCCCGTCCGCGGGCACGTCGACAGTGACCTCGCGGATCCGGCCCAGGTCCAGGCACACCGAGCCGGAGCGCACCGCGCGCACCGCCAACGCGGTCGCCAGCAGCGCCGCCTCGGCCTCCTCCCCGCCGAGCGCGCCGAGCCGCAACGCGACGTGCACGTCCGCGGCGGCGAGCACCCCGGCCTCGTTGAACACCCGCAGCGCGCCCTTGCCGCGCTGCGCCACCTGGACCTCGGTCACGGCGCCCCCTCGATTCCAGCCAGCAGGTCCGACAGCTCGGTCACCAGCGCGGCAGGCGGGTACCAGTCGAAGACGCCCGCGCCCGCCGGGCTGTCCGGGCCCGCCATGCCGCGCACGAACAGGTACTGCACCCCGCCGAGGTGGGTGGCCGGGTCGTAGCCGGGCAGCCGCCACCGCAGGTAACGGTGCAGCGCAACCGCATACAGCAGCGCCTGCAGCGGGTAGTGGGCGCGCATCATCTCCGCGGCCATCGCCTCGGTGGTGAAGTCGGCGGTGGTGAGATCGCCCGGCGCCAGACGGTTCGTCTTGTAGTCCACCACCACGAACCGCGGCCCCGGCAGCCGCAGCACCGCGTCGATGCTGCCGGTGAGGTAGCCGCGCAGCGGGGCCGCGCCGAGGGTCTCGAACAGCGCCGCGTAGCCGGCGAGCGGGTCGCCGGCGGGCAGGTGCCTACGCAGCAGCGGCGCGACCCCCGCGAGGGTCACCTCCGCGTCGGCGTCCTCGCCGCCGGCGAGCGGCAGCTCGAAGTCCAGCTCCGGCAACCGATCCGACGGCGGGATCGACGCGAGCGTGTGCCCGTCACCCAACGGCGTGTGCAGGACCGGCACCAGCGCCGCAGCCAGCGCGTCCGGGTCCACGCCCGAGAACCCGGCAGCCACCGTCTCGCGGCAGCAGCGCACCAGCTCGGCCTCCAGGTCCGCGGCGGCGGTGTCGACCTCCTCCAGCACCGCGTGCACCAGGGTGCCGAACGCGGCCCCGGCGGGCAGCCCGTTCATCGGCGACGGCAGACCCACCGCGTCGGTGGGCGCGACCAGCGGCGGCTCGTCCGGCTCGTCGTCGAGCTCGGGTTCCTCCGCCTCGCTGCCGACACTGGGCGGGGCGTCGTGCGCGTGCGCGGTCAGCGCCGAGTAGGAGGTGCGCCGCCAGGCGGCGTCGAGGTCGCGGTCGAACCGCGCGGCGGCCAGCTCCCCACCTCCTCCTGTGGCGGCGTCCACTCCGGCACCACGATCGGGTCCGCGCCGACGGCCTCCACCCGCACCAGCTCGGAGTCGCCCGCCCAGGCCGAGAGCCGCTGCGCCACATCCGGATCGGCGGGCACCCGCTCCTGGGCCGGCACCGCCAGCTCGCCCGGCCGCCGGGACAGCAACATCCGGTGCAGCGGCGCCGCCTTCGTCGAGTACGCGGGCGCCCACCACAGCACCAGCTGGCACATGGCCCGGGTCAGCGCGACGTACAGCAGACGCAGCTCCTCCCCGGCCTCCTCGTCGTCGTGCCGCTTCTTGCGCTCGTTGTAGCCGGGGCCCTCGGGCCCGCCGACGTCGAGGATGCGGCGGCCGTCGGCGTCGTGCAGCAACAGCTTGTCCGGCTTCGGGTTCTTCGCCGCGTCCCACGCGTACGGCAGGTACACCAGCGGGTACTCGAGGCCCTTGGTGGCGTGCACGGTGGCGATCTGCACGGCCGCGGCGTCGCTGTCGAGGCGACGGCTGCGGTCGACGCCGCCGATCGCGGGGTCACGCATCCGGTCGGTGAGCCAGCGGGTGAGCGCGGTGAGCCCGAGGGATTCGGCGACCGCGGCCTCGTTGAGCAGCTGCGCGACGTGCCGCAGGTCAGTCAGGCGCCGCTCCCCCGCGGCCCGCGACAGCATCCGGGCCTCGAGCCCGCTCCACGCGGCCAGCCGCTCGAACAGCGCCGCAAACCCGGACTGCGCGAACACCGCCGACAGGTCCCGCAGCCGCCCGCCGATCTGCGCCACCGCGTCGTCGCCCGCGCCGTCGAGCTCGGCGGCGGTGCGCCCGAGCAGCGGGGTGAGCGCCGCCAGCCGCACCCGGTCCGAGCGGTGCGGCTGCTCGATCGCCTGCAGCAGCCACAGCCAGTCGCGGGCGGCGGGGGTGAGGAACACGCTCAGCCCGCCGACGGTGACCGCGGGCACCCCGGCCCGGTCCAGCGCGTCGTGCACGAGGGCGACCTGCGCGTTGGTGCGCACCAGCACCGCGATGTCGCCGGGCTCGACGGGCCGCGGGCCGGGGCCCCGGTCCACCGTCTGGCCGCCGCCGAGCAGCCCCACGATGTCCGCGGCCAGGTCCGCCGCCACCCGCCCGCGCAGCGGCCCGACGGCGGGAAAGCCGGTCTTGCCCAACGGTCCCGCGCCCGCGCGCGGCAGGTGCCGCAGCCGCAACGGCACCGCCCCGCCGATGCGCGACCCCTTCTTCGCGGCGTCGACGGGGTGCACCACGATCTGCGGGTGGCCGAGCGCGGCGCCGCCGTGCAGGTGCGCGAGCGCGTCCAGCAGCGGGGCGTCGCTGCGCCAATTGGTGGTGAGCTCCTGGTGGCTGTCGGCGGCGCCGACCGCGTCCAGGTAGGCCAGCACCTCCGCGCCGCGGAACGCGTAGATGGCCTGCTTGGGATCGCCGACCAGGATCAGCGTCGACTGCCCGTGGAAGGCGCTGCGCAGGATCCCCCACTGCAGCGGGTCGGTGTCCTGGAACTCGTCGACCAGCACCACCGAGTAGCGGTCGCGGACCCGGCGGCACGCGGCCGGGCCGTGCACGGGGTCGGTGAGCACGCCGTGCAGCAGGGCGGGCAGGTCGTCGAAGTCGCGGACGCCGACCGCGCGCTTGCGGCGGCGCGCCTCGGCCCGCACCGCGGCGGCGAACGCGGCCGCGTCCGCCGCAGGTGTGCCGTCCGCGTCGTCGGGCGCGAGGTGCGCCTGCGGGTCGAAGATGGCCGCCCGCGCCGCCTTTCGCGCCTCGCCCGGGGACAGCGACGGCGAGCCGCCGCGCCCGAAGGTGCTCAGGTACAGGTCGCCGATCACCTCGGCGTTGAGGTCGGTGGCCTCCTCGACCAGCACCGCGTCGGGGTCTCGTTCCCCGGCGATGCCGAGGCCGTCGAGCATGCGCTGGCAGAAGCTGTGGGTGGTGGCGATGGTGGCGGCGTCGAAGTCCGACAGGGCCTGCAGCAGGCGGCGCCGTCGCAGCGCCACGGTGTCGGGGTCGGCGTCGGCGAGGTGCGCGACGAGCGGGTCCCGGCTGCTCGACGGGTCCGCGAGCCCGGCCGCGGCGGAGGCGAACCGCTCCCGGGTGCGCTCGCGTAGCTCCTTCGTCGCGGCCCGGCTGAACGTGACCAGCAGCAGGCTCGCCGGGTCCACCCCGGCCTCGGCGACGAAGCGCGCGGCCAGGCCGACGATGGCGTAGGTCTTGCCGGTGCCCGCGCTCGCCTCGAGCACCGTGGTGCCCTTCGGCAGCGGGCCGAGCAGGTCGAAGGCGGTGCGCCCGTTCACGGTTCTCCCAACGTCTCGGCCGCCAGCAGCGGGTCCCACAGCTCGCGGGCCACCGCGCCGAAGACGCTGCCCTCCACCGGATCCGGCGCCGCGGTGAGCACGGACAGCGCGGGCGCGGCCCCGTACACGTAGCCGAGGTGCCGGTCGGTGACGTCGCCGAAGGTGCCGCCCCACTCCTTGCCCGCGGCCTCCATCGCCATCTCCACCGAGGCGCCGCCGGAGCGGCGTTCCGCGTACGCCGCCGAGGCGCCGGTCGCCATCGGCGGCGGCGCCTGCAGGCCCCGGTCGCGCAGCTCGACGAGGCGCACCAGCCGGGCCAGCGCGTCCTCGGGCGCGGTGAGGGTGGACTGCCAGGCGGGGCGGCGGTACTGGCCGCGGCCGGTGGTCACCGCGCGCCAGGCGCTCTCGCGCGGCCCGGCCGAGGCGGCGACCGCCAGCAGCTGCGCCCACGCCGTCAGGCGGTGCTTGGGCGCCAGCCGCGAGAACGTGGTCCGCGCGATCACCGTCCCGTACACGCCGCCGACGGTGCCGGTGAGCCGTCGGCCGGAACCGAGGTCGACGTCCACGTCGATCGTCTCGGCGCGGCCGGGCTGGCGTCCGGCGGCGGCGAGGGAGCGCACCGTCGCCTCGATCTCGCCGAGCGCGCCCTCCCCCAGGCCGAACGGCGGCAGCGTGCCGCGGCGCCACTCGGCGGCCCGGAAGTCCGCGACGCCGTCGGCGAAGTCCCGGTCGTCGGCGAGCAGCGTCGCGAGCATGCGTTCGCCGATGTCCCACTTCGCCAGCGGGTCCAGCTCCAGGTCCAGCGCGTCGGCGATGTCCTCGTCCAGCTCGGGGACCCGCAGCCCGAGCCGCTGTCGCAGGAACGCCTGGGTGGGGTGGACGAGGAACGCGACCAGCTCGGCGAGGTCGACGTCGCCCTGGGTGGTCGGCGGCAGCGGCGCCGCCAGGAACGCGGTCTCCGGTTCGGGTGGGCGCTGCGCGGCCCGCGCCCCGGCCAGCGCGGCGGCGTCGAAGCTGAACGGGTCCCCGGGCCGGAAGTTGCGGGCATCGAAGGGCTGCAACGGATGCCGCGTCAGCGCCGCGTCCTCGCGGCCCACCATGGTGTCGAGGACGTCGCACAGCTCGCTGAGCGGGATCGCGGGCGGCCGCCGCGAGCCGCTGACCGGGTCGGCGCCGGTGTAGAACAGCACCAGCTTCTCGCTCGCGGACATCACGGCGTCGAGCAGCAGCTGGCGGTCCTCGCTGCGCGGATCCCGTTCCCCCGGCAGCGGTCTGCGCGCGAGCACGTCGTCGCCGTCGACGCCCGCGCCGCGCGGGAAGACCTCGTCATCGAGGCCGAGCAGCACCACCACGCGGTGCGGCACCGAGCGCATCGGCACCATCGTGCACACGGTCAGCTCGCCGGTGCGGAAGTTGGCGCGGGTCGGCCGCCCGGCCAGGCGGGCGCGGAGCATCGCGCGCACGTCGGCCAGTCGCAGCTCGCGGTCGCCGCCGTGCTCGACGGCCGCGGCGAGCTCGCGCTGCGCCTGCCCCAGCTGCCAGGCGTCGCGCTCGCGCACGTCGACGAGCAGGTCCAGCGCCCGGGCCAGGCCCGCCGACCACCGGTCGGTCGGCTGCGGGCCGCGCAGCCCGCGCAGGGACACGTCGAGCCGGTCGACGAACTCGGCCAGCCGTCCGGTGAGGTCGATGTCGTTGCTGTCGACGTCGTCGAGCGGCAGCGACAGCGAGAGCCACTGGCCGTCCGCACCGTCCGCGGCGGCGCCGAGCAGGATGCGGTCCAGCGCCGACCGCACGGTGTTCTGCGGAAAGTCGCCGAGCCCGAAGTCGGTGCGCTGCAACGGCCCGATCCCCACCGCGCCCCGGCGGCGGTGGTCCACTCGCGCAGCCGCTCGAGGTCGTCGTCGGTGAACCGGAACCGGCGGCGGACGGGTTCGGCGGCGGCGAGGTCCAGCACCTGGCTCGCGGTGACGCGGCCGTCGGCCAGCCCGAGCAGCGTCGCGACAACGGCGAGCACCGGATTGGTCTGGTGCAGTGCGCGATCGGCGAGGCGCACCCGCAGTCGATGCCCGGGGTGGCCCACCGATTCCTGACCGAACGCGGCCCGCACCAGCGGCGCGTAGGTCTCCACGTCCGGGCACATGACGAGGACGTCGCGCGGCTCCAGACTCGGGTCATCCTGGAAGAGGTGCAGCAGGGATTCCCGCAGCACCTCCACCTGCCGGGCCGGGCCGTGGCAGGAGTGCACCTGCACGCTGCCGTCGGGCGCGGCTCCGGCGGCGGGCGCGCGGTCGGCGGCGATGTCGGCCTGCAGCCGGCCGAGCAGGGTGTCCGGGGTCGGGGCGACGCGGTGGTGTGCGTGCTCGATGCCGGGCCGGCTCAGCCGGGCCTGCAGCTCGCGAACGTCGCGGGCCAGGCCGGCCAGCAGCGGGTGCGTGACGGCGAGCGCGCCGTCGTCCTCGGCGCGGGTCACCTCCGGCGCGCGATCGGCCAGCGCCGCCCACATGCCGGGGCTGGGGTGCGGAACCCACAGGTGCACATCGCGATTCGCGGCGATCGCGGACAGCACGTCGAGCTGGGCGGTGGTGAGCCGGGTGGGCCCGAACACCGAGATCCGGTCCGGCAGGTCGAGCAGGCCCGGCTCCTCGCGCAGCCGGGCGCAGGCGTCGACCAGACGCTCGGCCGGGCTGGGGGTGCCGATGCGCCCGCGCAGCCGCCGCCACAGCTCCGCCTGCCAGTGCAGGTCGTCGTCGAGCGGGCCGTCGGTGCCGTCGGTGTCGCGTCCGGCAGCCCAGTCCTGAAGCATGGCCGGCCGCTGCGCGCCGTAGCTGCGGAACAGCTCGGTCAGGTGCGCGGCGGTGCCGTAGCGGCGGCCGCGCCGGTGGTCGTCGGTGCCGTTGCCGAGGTGTCGCGCCAGCACCGACGCCCACGGCTCGTCGAGAACGTCGTCGATGACGCCGAGCAGCGTCCAGAGCAGTCGCGCCGGGTTCCACGGATCCTCGTCCGCGGTCATCCCGGTCGCCGCGGCCAGCGCCTCGTCCACCAGCCGGGTCGGCGACGGGAACTCGATATTCGCCGCGACCCCGTCACCGTCCACAGCGCCGAGGGTGGCCGACAGCCGCTGCGTCAGCCAGCGCTCGACGCCCTTCGCGGGGACCGCGATCACCTCGCGGGCGAACGGGTCGGCCAGCGGGCTCGTCAGCACGTCGGCGAGCGCGGCCGCCAGGGTGTCGGAGCGTTCGGCGCGGTGCAGCGTCAGCACGTGCTCCCCTCTGGTTCGGACTCCCCGATGGTCGGCTCAGGCTTATCACAGCGCACCGACTACCCGGGCGGGGCGCGCACGATCGCTGGTAGAGCGCCCCGGGCCGGTGGCACTATGGAGTTCCGGAGCCAGGCCGGATCTGCTGCCGAGGTGAGTGCCGTGCCGCATCGTCCAGGACGCCATACGCGCGACAGGTCGACCTGACCGATGGCCGGAAACGACCAGTCCGCGGCCCAGCGCGATGTGACCTCCTCGGTGACATCGGAGCTGGCCGCCGCCGGGTTCACCGACGCGACCGAGATCGGCCGCGGTGGCTTCGGTGTCGTCTACCGCGGCACGGAGGCGACGCTGGACCGCACCGTCGCCGTGAAGGTGCTCACCGCCGGCCTCGACGAGGAGAATCTCACCCGGTTCTTCCGGGAGCAGCGGGCGATGGGTCGGCTCACCGGGCATCCCAACATCGTCAACGTGCTGCAGGTCGGCACCACCGCGAGCGGCCTGCCCTACCTGGTGATGCCCTATCACCCGCGACGTTCGCTCGACCTGCGCATCCGCGACAACGGTCCCGTGTCGCTCGAACAGGCATTGCAACTCGGCGTCAAGCTGGCAGGCGCGGTGGAGTCCGCGCACCGCATCGGCATCCTGCATCGCGACATCAAGCCCGCCAACGTCATCCTCACCGACTACGGCGAACCGGCGCTCGCCGACTTCGGCATCGCACACCTGCCGGACGAGTTCGAGACCGCCACCGGCACGTTCACGGCGACTCCGGCCTTCACCGCACCCGAAATCCTCGGCGGTGGCCCGCCCAGTGCCGCAGGGGACGTGTACGGGCTCGGCGCGACAGTGTGCTGCGCCCTCACCGGCCACCCGGCCTTCGAACCCAGGCCGGACCTGCGCGAACTCGACATCCCCGACGACGTGGCCGCCGCCGTCGAGCGCGCCATGTCCGCCGATTCGGACGCTCGCCCGACGGCGGCAGAGCTCGGCGACGTCCTGCGCGAGATCCAGTTCCGCCACGGTCTTCCGGTCGACGAGATGGCCCTGAAGTCCGTCGCGAGTCCGAAGCGCAGCGATCGTCGACCATCGACGAGCGACACGCGCCAGCTGACCGGATACTCGACGCGGGGCACGAAGGGAAACCTGCCAGCGGACCTGACGAGCTTCGTCGACCGTCGCAGCGAGCTGACCGAGGCGAAAGAGAAGCTGTCGACCTCCCGCCTGGTGACGCTCACCGGAATCGGCGGCGTCGGGAAGACCCGCCTCGCGCTGCGGATCGCGACGAGCACCCAGCGCGGCTTCCGCGATGGCGCGTGGCTGGTGGAGTTGTCCGACCTACACGACGAGTCGCTGCTGGCCGGCGTCATCGCGGCCGCCCTCGGACTGAAGTCCTTCTCGGCCCAGCCCATGCAGACGGTCCTCGCAGAGTTTCTCGAACCGCGCCAGACCCTGCTGGTGCTCGACAACTGCGAGCAGCTTGTCGACGCGGTGGCGGACCTGGCCCGAACCCTGCTGCAACGCTGCCCTGAGCTGCGCATTCTCGCCGCCAGCCGGGAATCGCTCGGCATCGCCGGGGAGGCGACGCTTCGGGTGCCGTCACTGAGCGCACCTGCCCCCGACCGGCGGCTCGATCTCGGGGCGCTGCCCAACTACGACGCCGTGACCTTGTTCGCCGACCGCGCCGCCGCGGTCGTGTCGGGATTCACGCTCACCGAGGACAACATGGCCGCCGTGGCCGGGATCTGCCACCGGCTCGAGGGATTGCCCCTGCCGATCGAGCTGGCGGCGGGGCGATTGCGGGCGCTGTCACCCGAGCAGATCCTGCAACGGCTCACCGACCGCTTCACGCTCCTGACCGGTGGCGGACGCACCGCCCCCACACGGCAGCAGGCCCTCCGGCTGTCGGTCGACTGGAGCTACGAGTTGTGCACGCCGGAGGAACAGCAACTGTGGGCTCGGCTGTCGGTGTTCGCGGGCAGCTTCGAGCTCGCCGCCGTGGAACATGTCTGCGGCGCCGACCTGACTCCGGATGCGCTGCTCGATCTGGTTGCGTCACTGGTGGAGAAATCGATCCTGATTCACGAGGAATCGGCGGCCACCGGCCGGTACGGACTCCTGGACACCA
Organism: Rhodococcus sp. MTM3W5.2; assembly: GCF_001984015.1. Lineage (NCBI taxonomy): Bacteria > Bacillati > Actinomycetota > Actinomycetes > Mycobacteriales > Nocardiaceae > Rhodococcus > Rhodococcus sp. MTM3W5.2. The sequence continues at coordinate 4,057,609 of NZ_CP019572.1, forward strand.
TCCGCGAATACGGCCTCGAGAAGCTGGCGGAGTCCGGCGAGTACGCGGAGATGCGCCGACGCCACCGGCACTGGTTCCAGCGTCTGGCGCTGCGGGCGGAAGCCGACTGGATCGGCCCCCGCCAGCTGGACTGGATCGCCCGACTGAAGCTGGATCAGCAGAACTTTCGTGAGGCACTGGACGCCAGCATGACGGGGCCGAGCGACGCGGCGGTCGGCCTCCGGATCACGGCCGCGCTGTTCCCGTTCTGGCTCGCCAGCGGCCAGCTCAACGAGGGCGCCCACTGGACCGAACGAATGCTGACCGTCGAGGGCGTTCCGCGCGGCACGGAGTGGGTGCGCACCGTTGCCCTCGGCGCGGTGCTCAACGGCTTCCGTGGCGACATCGCTGCCGGCACGGAATGGGTCGGATGGGCTCGCGCGGCAGCAGATCCGGACGACCCGGTCGGCGCCGCGACCACCGACTACGCCGCGGCCCTTCTCGCGCTGACGACGAATGACGTGCCCACCGCGGCAACATATTTCGACTCGGCCCTGGAGAAGTGCCCCGCCGACAACGACCTCCTGCGGCTCGCCGTCCTGACCGGTGTCGAGGTTACCCGCGGGCTACTCGGACAAACGGCGACGGCGGCCGACTGCCTGCAGCAGATGCTGGACATCACCGAGCCGCGCGGCGAGGTCGTGTTCCGGGCGTGGGCCCTGCAGACGCTGGCGTTGACGGTGTGGCCGACCGATCCGCCGCGGGCGATGGTGCTGGTGGAACGGGCGCTGCGACTGTGCCGATCCTTCGACGATCCGTATGGCTCCTCGCTATGTCTCGACTGCCTGGCGTGGACCGCCGCGGCCGACGGCGACTACCCGAGGTCCGCGGTGTTGCTCGGCTCCGCACAGGCGATACGGCAGATGGGGGGCGTGCAGAGCATCGCAATCCCGAGCTGGCGCGCACACCACGACGAGTGCGAGCGGCAGACCCGCCAGGCACTCGGGCAGGAGTCCTACGACGCGAGCTACCGGGAAGGTGCCTCCAGAAGCTTCGGGAAGGCCGTCGCGTACGCACTGGCGGAGTCCTCCGCGCCGCCTCGGAGCCCGGCCGCCGCGGACAAACCCACCCTGACCAAACGCGAGCTCCAGGTCGCCGGCCTCGTCGCGGAGGGGCTGACGAACAGCGCGATCGCCGGCAGGCTTTTCATCGCGCAACGGACCGCCGAGGGACACGTCCAGCGCATGCTCGCCAAGCTGGGATTCACCTCGCGGACGCAGGTCGCCGCCTGGATGGTCGAACAGAACCGGGGCTGAGACCACGTTCGGATGGCACCATGGAGTTCCGGAGCCAGGCCACCTCTCGCGGTCGGCCACGACGCCCCTGAATCTGCCCGTGAGGAGTGCCGTGCCGCAACGTCGAGAACACGACAGATCAGCATGACCGATGGCCGCTGACGATCCGTTCGCGACCCAGCGCGATGTGACCCCGTCGGTGACATCGGAACTGGCCGCAGTCGGGTTCAGCGATGCAACCGAGATCGGACGCGGCGGCTTCGGCGTCGTCTACCGCTGCACCGAGTCGGCCCTGGACCGCACCGTTGCCGTGAAGGTGCTCACCGCCGGCCTCGACGAGGAGAACCGGACGCGTTTCGTCCGGGAACAGCGCGCGATGGGCAGGCTCACCGGGCATCCCAACATCGTCAACGTCCTGCGGGTCGGCACCACCGCGAGCGGCCTTCCCTACCTCGTGATGCCCTATCACGCTCAGCATTCGCTCGACGTACGCATCCGCGACCACGGACCCCTCCCGTCCGATCAGGCCCTGCAGCTCGGCGTGAAGCTGGCAGGCGCTGTCGAGTCCGCACACCGGCTCGGCATCCTGCATCGCGACATCAAACCGGCGAACGTCATCCTCACCGACTACGGCGAGCCGGCGCTGTCCGACTTCGGCATCGCCCACATCGCCGACGGGTTCGAGACCGCGACAGGCACGTTCACCGCCACCCCGGCCTTCACCGCGCCCGAGATCCTGAGCGGTGGCCCGCCCAGCGTCGCCTCGGACGTCTATGGCCTCGGTGCCACGGTGTTCTGCGCCCTCACCGGCCACGCGGCCTTCGAGCGTCACACCGGCGAACAGGTCGTCGCGCAGTTCGTGCGCATCACCTCGGAGCCGATCCCGGACCTGCGCGAACTCGACATCCCCGCCGACCTTGCCGCCGCCATCGAGCACGCCATGTCCGCAGACCCGGACGCCCGCCCAACGGCGGCAGAGCTCGGCGACGTCCTGCGCGAGATCCAGTTCCGCCACGGTCTTCCGAGCGACGAGATGGCCCTACAGTCGGTAGCCGATCCACGAGGCGGCGATCGTCGTCCGTCGACGAGCGGCGGACCCCCGCGGACCGGGTCCTCGACGCGGGGCCGGAAAGGAAACCTGCCCGCGGAGCTGACGAGTTTCGTCAACCGTCGCAACGAATTGACCGAGGCCAAGGAGATGCTGACGACCTCCCGCCTGGTGACGCTCACCGGAATCGGCGGCGTCGGGAAGACCCGGCTATCGCTGCGGATCGCGACGAGCGTCCAGCGTGCATTCGTCGATGGGGCGTGGCTGGTCGAGCTGGCCGACCTGCGCGACGAGTCGCTGGTGGTCGACGTGGTGGCGGCCGCCCTCGGGCTGAAGTCCTTCGCCCGTCAACCGCTGCAGACGGCCCTCGCGGAATTTCTCGAGCCGCGCCAGGTCCTGCTGGTGCTCGACAACTGCGAACAGGTGATCGCTGCCGTCGCGAACCTGACCGAGGCGCTGCTCAAGTACTGCCCCGGGCTGCGCGTCATCGCCACCAGCCGGGAAGCGCTCGGCATCAGTGGGGAGGCGACGCTGCGGGTTCCGCCGCTCAACGCGCCAGCCCCCGACCGTCAGCTCGACCTGGGGGCATTACCCAGTTACGACGCGGTCACCTTGTTCACCGAACGCGCCGCTGCGGTCCTTCCTGGATTCGCGGTCTCCGAGGACAACATGGCCGCCGTGGCGGGGATCTGCCACCGGCTCGACGGGTTGCCGCTGCCGATCGAGCTGGCGGCGGGGCGATTGGCTGCACTGTCACCCGAGCAGATCCTCCAACGGCTCACCGACCGCTTCACGCTCCTGACCCGCGGCGGGCGCACCGCCCCCACCCGGCAGCAGACCCTCCGGCTGTCGGTCGACTGGAGCCACGAGTTGTGCACGCCCGAGGAACAGCAACTGTGGGCCCGCCTGTCCGTGTTCGCGGGCAGCTTCGAACTCGCCGCGGTGGAATACGTCTGCGGCGCCGACCTGACACCGGGCGCGATGCTCGATCTGATTGCGTCGCTGGTGGAGAAGTCGATTCTGATCCACGAGGAATCGGCGACCGCGGGCCGGTATGGACTCCTGGACACCATCCGCGTATACGGCCTCGAGAAGCTGGAGGAGTCCGGCGAATCGGCACTGATGCGGCGACGCCACCTGGATTGGTTCGAGCGCCTGGCGCTGCGGGCGGAAGCCGATTGGATAGGCCCGCGCCAGCTGGATTGGATTGCCCGCCTGAAATTGGATCAGCAGAACTTTCGCGAGGCTTTGGATACCTACGTGGCGGAGCCGGGTGACATGGTGGTCGGCCTCCGCGTCACCGCCGCGCTGTTCAACTTCTGGCTCGCCAGCGGACAGCTCAGCGAGGGTGCCCACTGGACCGAACGACTGCTCACCGTCGAGGGCGTTCCGCGGGGTACGGCGTGGGTGCGGGCCGTTGCCCTCGGTGCGGTGCTCACCGGGTTTCGGGGCGACATCGGAACCTGCGCCGAATGGGTCGGACGGGCGCGCGCGCCAGCAGCCGATTCGGGCAACCCGCACGCCGTCGCGACCGCGCTGTACGCCGCCGGCGTCTTGGAATTGAGTTCCAATGACCTCACCACGGCAGCAACATCTTTCGAGAATGCCCTGGAGGCGTGTCCGGCCGACGACCTCTTACGGCTACTGATCTTGATCGGCGCCGAGGGGACCCTGGGGCTGCTCGGACAAACGGCGGTGTCAGCCGACTGCCTCGAACAGGTTCTGGACATCACCGAACATCGCGGCGAACTCATGTTCCGGGCATGGGCCCTGCGGACACTCGGGTGGACGGTGTGGTCGACCGATCCACAGCGAGCGATCGCGGTGACGGAAGAGGCGTTGCACATGTACCGGTCCTTCGATGACGGGTACGGCTCCACGCTGTGTCTCGAGTGCCTGGCCTGGATCGCCGCGGCCGACCGCAATTACACGAGGTCTGCGGTGTTGCTGGGCTGCGCACAGGCCATGCGGCAGACGGGGGCGTGCCGATCATCGCAATCCCGGTCCTGCGCGCCCAGCACGACGAGTGCGAGCGACTGACCCGCAAGGCACTCACCCCGAAGTCGTACGACGCGAGCTACCAGAAGGGAGCGTCCGCGAGTTTCGGGGAGGCCGTCGCATATGCACTGGGCGAGTCCACCGAGTCCCCTGAGCTGCCTCGAGCGAGGGGCGCCACGGGCAAGACCACCCTGACCCGACGTGAACTCCAGGTCGCCGGCCTCATCGCGGAGGGGCTGACCAACAGTGCCATCGCCGCCCGGCTCGTGATCTCACCCCGGACCGCCGAGGGACACGTCGAGCGGATCCTCGCCAAGCTGGGATTCACCTCGCGAGCGCAGGTCGCCGCTTGGATGGTCGATCAGAACCGGGGCTGAGACGGCATTCGGGTGGCACTATGGAGTTCCGGAGCCAGGCCAGCTCTCGCGGTCGGCCACGTCCGCTTCCGGGATCTGCCCGTGAGGTGAGTGCCGTGCCGCAACGTCGAGAACGCGACAGGTCGGCATGACCGATGGTCGGTGACGATCCGTTCGCGACCCAGCGCGGGGTGCCCCCGTCGGTGACATCGGAGCTGGCTGCGGCCGGGTTCAGCGATGCGACCGAGATCGGACGCGGCGGTTTCGGCGTGGTCTACCGCTGCACCGAGGCGACGCTGGACCGCACCGTGGCGGTCAAGGTGCTCACCGCGGACCTCGACGAGGAGAATCGGACGCGCTTCGTCCGGGAACAGCGGGCGATGGGCAGGCTCACCGGGCACCCCAACATCGTCAACGTCCTGCAGGTCGGCACCACCGCGAGCGGCCATCCCTTCATCGTGATGCCCTATCACGCTCAGCGATCGCTCGATGTGCGCATCCGCGACCACGGTCCGCTGTCGCTCGAGCAGACGCTGCAACTCGGTGTGAAGCTGTCCGGCGCGGTGGAGTCCGCACACCGGCTGGGCATCCTGCATCGCGACATCAAGCCGGCCAACGTCATCCTCACCGATTACGGCGAGTCGGCGCTGTCCGACTTCGGGATCGCACACGTCCCCGACGGGTTCGAGACCGCCACCGGCACGTTCACCGCCACCCCCGCTTTCACCGCGCCCGAGATACTTGGCGGTGGCCCGCCCAGCGCCTCCGCGGACGTCTACGCCCTCGGCGCCACGGTGTTCTGCGCGCTCACCGGCCACGCGGCCTTCGAACGCCGGAGCGGCGAGCAGGTCGTCGCGCAGTTTGTGCGCATCACCTCGCAGCCCGTCCCGGACCTGCGCGAACTCGACATCCCCGACGACGTGGCCGCCGCCATCGAGCACGCCATGTCCGCGGAGCCGGACTCCCGCCCGACGGCCGAACAGCTCGGCGACGTCCTGCGTGAGATCCAGTTCCGCCGTGGTTTTCCTGTCGACGAGATGGCGTTGCAATCCTTGGCCGTTTCGAAGGGCGGCGATCGTCGTCCGTCGACGGGTGGCGGGCTCCCGCCGACCGGGCCCTCGGCGCGGGGTCGGAAGGGAAACCTGCCCGCGGAGCTGACGAGCTTCGTCAACCGTCGCAGCGAACTGACCGAGGCGAAGGAGATGCTGTCGACCTCCCGGCTGGTGACGCTCACCGGCATCGGCGGCGTCGGGAAGACCCGTCTCTCGCTGCGGATCGCGACGAGCGTCCAGCGTGCCTTCCGCGACGGGGCCTGGCTGGTCGAACTGGCCGACCTGCACGACGAGTCGCTGGTGGTCGGCGTGGTTGCGGCCGCCCTCGGGCTGCAGTCCTTCTCTCGCGAGCCGTTGCCGACGGTCCTCGCGGAGTTTCTCGAGCCGCGCCAGATCCTGCTGGTCCTCGACAACTGCGAGCAGGTGATCGCCGCGGTCGCCGCCCTCGCCGAGACGCTGCTCAGGTACTGCCCCGAGCTGCGCATCGTGGCCACCAGCCGGGAAGCTCTCGCCATCGGAGGGGAGGCGACGCTGCGGGTTCCACCGCTCAGCGCGCCAGCCCCCGACCATCAGCTAGACCTGGGGGCCCTGCCCAGCTACGACGCGGTGACCTTGTTCACCGAACGCGCCACCGCGGTGGTTCCAGAATTCGTGCTCACCGAGGACAACATGGTCGCCGTGGCCGGGATCTGCCACCGGTTGGACGGGTTGCCGCTGCCGATCGAACTGGCGGCGGGGCGATTGCAGGCGCTGTCACCCGAGCAGATCCTGCAGCGGCTCACCGATCGCTTCACGCTCCTGACCCGCGGCGGACGCACCGCCCCCACTCGGCAGCAGACCCTCCGGCTCAGCGTCGATTGGAGCTACGAGTTGTGCACGCCCGAGGAACAGCAACTGTGGGCCCGGTTGTCGGTGTTCGCGGGCAGCTTCGAGCTCACCGCGGTGGAACACGTCTGCGGCGCCGACCTGACACCGGGCGCGATGCTCGATCTGATTGCGTCGCTGGTGGAGAAGTCGATCCTGATCCACGAGGAATCGGCCACGGCGGGGCGGTACGGACTCCTGGACACCATCCGCGAGTACGGCCTCGAGAAGCTGGCGGAGTCCGGCGAGTACGCGGAGATGCGGCGACGCCACCGGCACTGGTTCCAGCGTCTGGCGCTGCGGGCGGAAGCCGACTGGATCGGCCCCCGCCAGCTGGACTGGATCGCCCGACTGAAGCTGGATCAGCAGAACTTTCGTGAGGCACTGGACGCCAGCATGACGGGGCCGAGCGACGCGGCGGTCGGTCTCCGGATCACGGCCGCGCTGTATCCGTTCTGGTTGGTCAGCGGACAGATCAACGAGGGTGCCCGCTGGACCGAGCGAATGCTGACCGTCGAGGGGGTTCCGCGCGGCACGGAGTGGGTGCGGGCCGTGAGTCTCGGGGCGGCGCTCAACGGGTTCCGGAGCGACATCGAGACCGGCGCCGAATGGATCCGATGGGCCCGCGCGGCGGCAGCGGACCTCGACGATCCCGACGCCGCCGCGACCGCGTTGTACGCCGCCGGCGTTCTGGCGCTGGGTGCGAACGACATATCCACCGCAGCAACATATTTCGACACCGTCCTGGAGATGTGTCCGCCCGACGACCACCTCCTGCGGGTCATCACCCTGACCGGAGCCGAGGTGGCCGGCGGGCTGCTCGGGCACACGGAGCGGGCAGCCGAGTGTCTGGAACAGGTGCTGGACATCACCGAGCCGCGCGGCGAGCTCGCGTTCCGGTCGTGGGCCGTGCGGACGCTCGGGTTGGCTGTGTGGTCGACCGAGCCGGAGCGGGCGACCGCGCTGCTGGAACAGGCTTTGCGACTGTCCCGGTCCGTCGACAATTCGTTCGGGGCCGCTCCGAGCCTGGAGGGCCTGGCCTGGATCGCCGCGGCCGATGGGGACTACACGAGATCGGCGGTGTTGCTGGGCTGCGCGCAGGCCATGCGGCAGACCGGGGGCTTGCCGGAGATCGCCATCCCGGGCCTGCGCGCACAGCACGACGAGTGCGAGCGACGGACCCGCGAGGCACTCGCGCCGAAGTCATATGACGCCGGCTACGGGAAGGGCGCGTCGGCGAGCTTCGGGAGGCCGTCGCCTATGCACTGGGCGAGTCCGCCGAGTCGCCTCGGGAGCCGGCAGCCACGGGCAAGACCACCCTGACCCGACGCGAGCTCCAGGTGGCCGGCCTCGTCGCGGAGGGGCTGACCAACAGCGCGATCGCCGCCCGGCTCGTGATCTCGAAACGGACCGCCGAGGGCCACGTCGAGAGGATCCTCGCCAAGCTGGGATTCACCTCGCGAGCGCAGGTCGCCGCCTGGATGGTCGATCAGAACCGAGGCTGACGTCGCCCGTGCACCGTCTGGCCGGTCCCGCCGCTCGGGACCCGGGTATGGACCGGCGCGTCGACGTCCGGTAATGATGAGGTCAAAGAGTTGAAACCAATTTCACTAGTGACGAGGTATCCCATGCTCGACGCGGCCGCCATCGGCGATGGCATTTTTCAGATTCCCGTTCCCATGTCCCACAACCCCTGGGCACCACCCTCGTCTACGCGATGGAGTCCCCGGCGGGATCGTCCTTGTCGATGCCGGCTGGGATGGCGACGAGGGTGGGAGGGCCTGACCAGCGGACTCGAGTCGGTCGGGCACTCGATCTCCGAGGTCGAGGGCGTCGTCCTCACCCACTTCCACCCGGACCACACCGGTTTGTGCGGGCGGGTGCGCGAGGCCTCCGGGGCCTGGATCGCGATGCACGCCGATGACATGGACATGTTCGGGAAGATGTCCTCCCCCACGACGAGGTCTGGCTCGCGGATCAGCAGGTGAACCTGACCCGCGCGGGCGCGACGCAGGCGGACCTCGACGCGTTCGCAGCCGTGGCGAACGGCAAGTCTCCGGCAGGCCCGGAATCGACTCCCGACCGGATCCTCGCCGACGACGAGGTGATCGCGTTGACCGGGCGCGGGCTGCGTGTGGTGTTCACGCCGGGCCACACTCCCGGCCACGCCTGCTTCTACCTCGAGGACGCCGACGTGATGTTCACCGGCGATCACGTGCTGCAGAAGACCACACCGCACGTCGGCAACTTCGTCTACCCGCTCGAGGAGCGCGATGCGCTCGCCGAGTTCCTCGACTCGCTGCGCCGCGTGCAGACGATGGACATCACCCGCGGCCTCGGCGCACACGGCATCCCGATCGACGACGTCGCTGGCCGCGCGGGCGAGCTGATCGAGCACCACGAGGAGCGGCTCGAGCACCTGTACGCCGCGTTCGGCGACGACCAGATCACCGTCTGGGAGGTGGCCCAGCGGATGAAGTGGTACCGCCCGTGGACCGACTTCCACCCGATGGCCAAGGGCATGGCGCTCTCCGAGGCCGCCGCGCACCTGCGGCACCTGGTCGCACGCGAGCAGGTAGCGCAGGTGCCGGGCAGCGAGCCGGCGCTGTTCGCGCGACGGTAGCCGACCCGAAAATCCGGTCGCGAAGCCCGGCACTGTTGGGCGAGAATCGCGACCATGTCTGTGGAAGTCTCGGCGCCGGCCCGGATGGGCGAATCGTGTCTCGCCGACGGGCGGGTGCTCGGGTGGGCCGAATGGGGCCGCGCGGACGGGATTCCGGTGCTGCTGAGCCCGGGCGCCGCCACCACCGGGTCGCTCGGGTTCGGCGCCGAGGTCGTCGAGTCGCTCGGTGTGCGGCTCGTCGCGCTCGACCGCCCGGGCCTCGGCCGGTCGACGTCACTGCCCGGTAAGACCTTCCGAGACTTCGCGGCCGACGTCCGCGAGTTCACAACGCTGCGGGGGCTGGGCAACCCGGCGATCGTGGGCAACTCGCAGGGTGCGCCCTTCGCACTCGCGTGCGCGGCGGCGGGTGTCGGCGCCGCGGTCGCGATCGTCTCCGGCAGCGACGAGGTGGCGGCGCCGCGGTTCGCCGACGCCCTGCCGAAGCCACTGCGCGATCTGGTCGACCTGACGGCGTCGGACCCGGACGCAGCGGAGCGCCTCTTCGCGACGTTCGACGCGGACGCCATGTGGCAGATGGTGATCGACTCCAGCCCCGCGTCCGACCTCGCCGTCTACCGGGACCGCGACTTCGAGCGCGCCTACCGCGGCAGCATGCGCGAGACGTTCGCGCCGGGCCCCGGCGGCTACGCCCGCGACACGGTGCTGGCGATGGGCCGCTGGCCCTTTGACCTCACGACCATCGGTGTCCCGGTGGACCTCTGGTACGGCGAGGAGGACACCAGCCATTCACCCGACCGCGGCGAGTGGCTGGCCGCCCGCATCCCCGGATCCGTTCGCCACCTGGTGCCGGGCATCGGCGGCGCCGTGCTGTGGACGCACGCCGAACCGATCCTGCGCACGCTGCTCGGCCACGCCGACCCGCGCGACTAGCTAGTGGTCGTGGTCAACCAGCTCTCGCGGCTGCGTGCCGAGCCGTACCCGCGCGACGGCGTCCCGTGGGGTGGCGAACACGCGGCTAGCGATTTCCTTGCTGCTTGATCTCTTCAAATCGCTCTCTGAGCATCGGAATGAACGCAACGGCATCAAAGTCTTGGAAGCGGTCCCTGTACCTCATGAGGTCTTGCTCGAGATGACTCACGATCGCGTCGCAAAGCTGTGCCCTCGTCTCCCCTTCCGATAGGTCCTCGTACTCGTCTACGACGAGCATCTGATCGACCAGAAGCTTGTCGTCCTTCTTGATATACCGAACAAGCGACCTCAGGTTGCCCTTCTCGACATTGACCTTGTGATAGAACCGCAGGATCAGGCCGAGCGCAATGTGGCTGAACTGGGCATCAAGGTTCCGCAATTGGGGAGCAATTCGATCCTGCCAGGCGTAGTCATTCAGGCTATTGAGAATGTCGTCCAGGATGCCCTGGTTAATAGTGGCCTTTTCCGCCGTTTTCCCTCCTTGCGAATCATAAGTGATCTTCAAGAAGATACCCATAATCAAGACGCCCTTCTTCTTCGCCGCTTACTACGAACCGCGCACAGAACGCCGTGAACCTGTCGACCACTCCAGCACCTCTGACTACACAGAGGACTACTACCACAACAGTCACATTGGTCACAAAATGTCGTAATAGAGCGGTCTGCTAATTGCGGGCGCGGTGATGGATGACAAGCGCCGCCATACGAGTACGCCTTGTCCGTCAACAGCCGAAAGTTGTCGGTGTCGTGGGCGCGGTGCGCGTCGAGCAGCGGAGCCAGATAAGGACTGTCGCCGGCCTGTCCGGGAGAGAGCAACAGGATCAGTGGGCAGCAGCGATAGCCTGTGCCGCGGGAAACGACGGCAACTTCGAGATTGGGGGCTTCGATGGCTGGTCCGTTCGGACACATTATGAGTAGTGACGGACAGTTCTTCGAGATCGAGGAGTTCGTCAAGACGGTTGACAATCCCGGGGACGTCTACGAGATGGTGGAAGAGATGTTGGGAATGATCTGGCATCTGGCCAACCGGGTCGCTGAGGTTACCGGCGAAGATCCCGCCACGATCATCGAGGGCGCGCGGAAACAGTTCGAGGGTGACTGCGACTGAGCCGCGGTGCCTGGGGCCGCTTCGACGACAATCGGAGTTCCGCGGCTTGCGGGACATAGGCCCTCAAGCGCGGTGTGGTGCCGATCCTCGATCACGGTCGATCTGAGTCGTGCTGCTGAACCCGGCCGCGTCGCACACGGCCGGCTCGAAGAGATCGGTACCAACTTCGGCACATTCGACAACTATCTGACCACCGGACTCGGACTGTCGAATGACACCATCGCCACGTTGAAGACCAAACTCACCGCATAGGCCGGACTGTAGGTAGGAGACCCGCGCTCGTGTGCGGGTCGGCATTCGTCAGTTGTCGACCCCGAACGCCGCGCGTTCGCGCCGGCGCTGCTTGCACGAGAGCGCGAACACCACGCCGCGCAATGCGATCGGGATGGCGCGCCGCACCCTCGACGCCTCCGCCGGCGTCACCACCGCCAGGGCCCTAGTGAGGTCGAAGTCCATCCGACCGCCTCGGCGCGCGCCCTCCTCGAAACACTCCCACGCGTCGGCCCGCAGGTACGTGGTGATGAGCGGGAACACCGTGCGTTCCTCCTCGTCGATGTGCTCGTCGAGCTGGTCCCGCAGCTGACGACTCGCACGGCAGAATCCGGCGACGGCGTCGGGATCGGGTAGGCACTGCGCGTGACGCCGAAGGTCCTCGAGCGTGGGGTCGAGCGCCTGGTGGTCGTCCGTCAGCTCGGTCAGGTCGACGTGCGCCCCCGCCGCGCCGACGATCAGCGGCCACAACACGTCGTCCTCGACGGTGTGATGGTGGTGAATGCTGGTCGCGAAGAGCTCGACGTAGGACGCGACGGCGGCGCAGCGACGCCGGTCGAACGCCGAGGGATTGGTGTCGAGTTCGTCGGCCACTCGCACCAGCCACGCAGCGTCGCGCCGCATCACGCGGTGGGCCAGACGCATGCCCAGCAGGTCGTCGTCGGAGGTGAGTGGGGCGGTGATCGAGGTGGGCATCGCGGTTCCGTTCGTCGGTGTTGTGGTCGACCACCACGGTGGCCGACCGCACTTGGAGTTCGCTTGGTCCGCACCGATCCCGCTCTCCGATTCGGCTCGCAGGGCTCCCGGCCGGGCGATAATCTGAGCCCGACATGACTGCCACCGCGCCCCCTGCGAGCCAGGTTCATCTCCGCGTGTTGGGGTCCCTGGCCGTCACGGTCCAGGGGCGTCCGGTCGCCGTCGGTGGTCCTGGGGCGCGCGCGGTGATCGCCCGACTGGCCGCTGCCGCCGGGCGCGTCGTGTCCACCGATCTGCTGATCGACGACCTATGGGCCGGGCAACCGCCACCGAAGGCGCTGGCCGGGTTGCAGGTGCACGTGTCGAACCTGCGTCGCGTCCTCGAGCCGGCCCGCGCCCCGAGGACGCCCGCGACGGTGATCGTCAGTGCGCCGCCTGGCTACGCTCTGCGGCTGCCGCCGGAGTCGGTGGACGCCTGGCATTTCGAGCGGTTGGTCGTCGAGGGACTGCACGCCTCGGATCCGCCGACCCGCATCGCGTTGCTCTCGCGGGCGCTGGACCTGTGGGCGGGGGTGCCCTACCACGAGAGCGTGGACGCCGACTGGGCCCGGATCGAGAGTGAGCGACTGGCCGAGCTCCACTCCACCGCGCTCGAGACACGCGCACACGCCTATCTCGACGACGGGAAACCGGCGTTGGTTGTCGATGAGCTCGGCCGCCACGCGACGCGCAACCCCGGCCGGGAGCATGGCGTGCGACTGCTCGCGCTGGCGCTGTATCGCACCGGGCGGCAAGCAGATTCGTTGGAGACGCTGCGCCGGACCCGTGCCTACCTCGCCGACGAACTGGGCGTCGACCCGTCCGCCGAACTGCAAGGGCTCGAGCGCGACATCCTCCGCCAGGAACCCTCCCTGACGATGGCGCCGGCCACCCCGGCGGACCGCGCGTTTGCCACCCCGGAGATCCGCTGGGACGAGGCGCCGCTCACGGGACGCGGCGACGAGCTGGACGCGCTGCGGCTCGCAGCCCGGCAGGCCGCACAGGAGGGTCTGCACGTGGTCTGGATCGGCGGCGACGCCGGCGAGGGCAAGAGCACACTGGCGCAGGCCTTTGCGGACGAGGCGGCCGGCTCGGGCTGGCAGGTGGCGTGGGGGCGGTGCCCGGAGGTCGACGGCGCTCCCCCGGGATGGCCGTGGCTAGCGGTGCTCCGCCAGTTCGGCGACGACGAGGACGCAGGGACGCCGTTCGAGGCGGGCCGCAGGACAGAAGCGCGCCTCATCGCCGCGGGCGCGCGGACCCTCATCGTGCTCGACGACGTCCACCGGGCCGACGAGCCGACGCTGCAGGTGCTGCGTCACCTCGCGGCGACGGCCAGGAAGTCGACGTCGGTGCTGCTGTGCACCTTCCGGCCGAGCGAGGCCACCGCGGACCTGCGGGCGACATGGGCCGCGACGGCGGGGATCCCGGGCTCGCGGCTGATGCTGCGGGGACTCGGCCGAGAGGGCGCCGCGGCGATCGCCCGCCAGTCCGGGGTATCCGATGTCGACGACGCGCTGCTGACCGACCTGATCGATCGCACCGGCGGGAACCCGCTGTTCATCAGGGAGTACTCGCGGCTGATCGCGTCCGAGGGGTCAGGCGCGATCCGCACCACCGTGCCAGACGGGGTGCGGGACGTGCTGGGCCGACGCATCTCGCGGCTGCCAGAGAAGACCGTGGTGGAGCTGCGGCGCGCCGCGGTGCTCGGCCGGGAGGCGGACCTCGCCGTGCTGGCCGCCATCGGGCAGACCGACGACGATGCCCTGCTCGACTCGCTGGAGCCGGCGCTGCTGACCGGGATCATCGTCGAACCGACACCGGACCGGGTGCGCTTCAGCCACGACCTCGTCCGGGAGACGTTGTACGACAGCGTCCCCCGCATGCGCAGGCGACGCATGCACGCGTCGGCGCTGGCCGCGCTGGCCACGCACTCCCCCGCCGACTCCGCCGCCCTGGCGCATCACGCCTTCGAATCCGCCACGCCGGGCACCGCCGCCGACGCGCTGCGGTACGTGCGGGCGGGCGCCCACGACGCCGAGGCGCAGTCGTCGTACCGCGAGGCGCTGGCGTTGTGGAAGTCGGCGGAGTCGTTGTGCGAGATGGCAACCGACCCCGACCCCGGCGAGCTGGTGGAGATCCTGATCCCTCGGGTGGGGGTTCAGGCCCGCACCGGCGACGTGATCGGCGCCCGCGAGACCTACCGGCGGGCGATCGGCCTCGCGCAGCAGCGCGCCGACCCCGACGCCCTCCTGCGCGCGTTGGTGTCGTGGCACGCGCCGGTGGTGTGGACCATCCGGGTCGAACCCGACGCGGACGCCTTCGTCCTCGACGCGATCGATGCCGCCGCGGGTCGCCCCGACCTCACCGGCGCAGATCGCGCAAGGCTGCTGAGCGCCCGGGTCTTCGAGCTCGAGGGCGTCGACGACGAGCAGAGCCTGGCGGCGGCCCTCGATGCGCGCCGGGTCGCCCGGGAGTCGGGCGACAACCGCGCCCTGATGCGGGCGCTGAACGCCTTCGGATACATCGCATTCGGGCCGGACCTGGCCGACGAGCGGATCGCCAACGCGGAGGAACTGCGCGCCGCCGCGAGGGCGGAGGGCGACGAGGGGTTCCTCTCGGTCGCGTACTTCCAGCGCTTCCTCGCGGCCACCGCCGAGACCGACCTCGAGCGTGCCTACGAGAACGCCGAGCTGGCCACGCGACACGCGGCCGGCCACCAGCTGACCCAGATGCTCGGCGTGGTGGCGGTCTTCGAGGCGATGGTCGAGCTGATGGCCGGCCGGCTCGAGTCCGCAGAGCAGCGGTTCACGGCGGTCTCGACCGCGATGCACGAGCAGGGCGTTGCGTCGGCGCAGTGGATCGCCACCATCGGCCGGCTGGGGGTCGGTGTCGTGCGGGGCGACCTCTCGGCCCTGGCCGGCGAGCTGGGCGCCATCGAATCGATGCGGCCGCACGCCATCCGGTTCCCGCTGATCCTGGCTCTCCTCGACGGCGGCGAGGTGTCGGCCGCGACGGACCTGTGGGCGTCGAGCACGCCCTACCCGCGCGACTACTACTGGCTCGGCATGACCACCTTCCGGGCGCGGGTCGCGGCCCGGCTCGGCGATGTCGAGGTCGCGCGTCGGGTGTACGAGGAGCTGTTGCCGTTCGCAGGCCGGATCGCAGGCCTGGATTCCGGTTCGCTCTACGCCGGTCCCGTCGATGCGGCGTTGGCGGACGTCGCCGAACTCCTCGGCGACGTCGATGCGGCGACCCGGTGGCGGGCCGCCGCATCGGATCTCGTCACGCTGGTGTCGGAGCGGTTGCGCGAGCGGGGGCCGACGGCGTCTCGGTGACCTGTGGCCGCCCATGTGCCCGCAGTATCACCAGGCCGATCGCGGCGAAGGCGAGGCCGCGCGGCAGTTCGATCACCAGGCCGGTGATGCCGGGGACCTCCGGCCACGGAATGACGCCGATGACGCCGCCGATCGTCATGATCACGCCGATCCACAGCGGGACCGCCCGCGTCCAGACCAGGATGATGCCGAACGCGAGCAGGCTCACCAGGTAGGTCAGCCCGCTGGCCGTCTGCATGACGACGAATGCGGTGGAGTCGAGCAACGATCCGTCGGCGGGCACCAGGTACGCGGTGTCGGGGTTCGACGCGAGCGTGTAGGAGGCGAACGCCTCGATCGTCAGGTGTGTCAACGACGCCAGCATCAGCGAGGAGTACAGCGTGACGAATCCGACGAGGCCCGCGACGCCGGCCCGGCCCGCGAACCAGGCGTAGACGCCGGGCAGCGCGATCAGCTGGATGATGGTGCCCACCAACAGGATCATTTGCGCCCACGGACTCGTCCCCGACGTCAACGACTCGACGGAATGAGAGTTGCCGCCGACCACGGGATGCAGGAGGCCGCCGGTGAGGTTGAGGGCGAACGCCACGATGACGGCGCCGCCGCTGAGGCGGTATAGCAGTGCGGGTGTGATGGTCATGGCCCGAGTCTGTGCGCGGCCACTTGGTGATCACTTGGCGCGGACCTCGGAACTGCCGGTCTCGGGCGCTCCCTCGCACTCGACGCCGGTCCGGACGCGTGATCCGGGCCACAATTCATGCGGAAAAGCAACCCCTACCGCGATAGTTGGACGTCCG
Organism: Rhodococcus sp. MTM3W5.2; assembly: GCF_001984015.1. Lineage (NCBI taxonomy): Bacteria > Bacillati > Actinomycetota > Actinomycetes > Mycobacteriales > Nocardiaceae > Rhodococcus > Rhodococcus sp. MTM3W5.2. Next base: position 4,074,038 of record NZ_CP019572.1, read on the forward strand.
ATAACCTGACGTCCATGAGTCTGGATCCGCGCACCAACACCGTCGACGGCGTGCTCCGCCGCTCGGCCGCCAAGTTCCCCGATCGCACCGCGCTGACCTTCGACGGTCGCAGCCGCAGCTACCGCGACCTCGACGACGCGGTGACCCGCGCCGCCGGCCACCTGCTGGCGCTCGGACTCGAGTCGGGCGACCGCGTCGCCGCGTACGGCACCAACTCCGACGCGTACGTGATCGGCTTCCTCGCCTGCGCCCGCGCGGGCCTGGTGCACGTGCCGGTGAACTACGCCCTCAAGGGCGAGGAGCTGAGTTATCTGGTGTCGCAGTCCGGGGCGCGGGCGGTGCTGGTCGACCCCGCGCTGCGCGGCACCCTCGACTCAGTGCGCGAGAACCTGGCGATCGAGCACGTGCTGCCGCTACGCGACGCGGACGGCTCGCTGCTCGAGCTGAGCGACACCGGCGAGGTGCCGGCGCTGGAGCCGCAGGCCACCTCGACCGACCTGGTGCAGCTGCTCTACACCTCGGGCACCACGTCGAAGCCCAAGGGCGCCATGATGACTCACGGCGCGCTCGTGCACGAGTACGTCTCGTCGGTGATCGCGCTCGGCCTGTCCGCCGACGACAACCCGCTGGTCTGCATGCCGCTGTACCACTCCGCGGGCATGCACGTGTTCACCATCCCCTACCTGTCCGTTGGCGCGACCGTGAATCTGATGGCGGCGCCGGACATCCCGGAGATCCTGCGGCGGATCGAGGCCGAGAAGATCGGCTCGCTGTTCCTCGCACCGACCGTGTGGGTGCCGCTGGCGAACCACCCGGACCTCGAGACCCGCGACCTGTCCTCGCTGACGAAGGCGCAGTACGGCGCCTCGATCATGCCGGTCACCGTGCTCAACCGACTGCGCGAGCGCTACCCGAACCTCGGCTTCTACAACTGCTTCGGGCAGTCCGAGATCGGCCCGCTCGCGACGGTGCTGCAGCCCGAGGAGCACGAGGCCCGGCCGTCCTCGTGCGGGCGAGCCGTGTTCTTCGTCGAGACCCGGGTGGTCGACGCCGAGGGCAACGACGTGCCCGACGGCGAGTCCGGCGAGGTGCTGTACCGGTCGCCGCAGCTGTGCCAGGGCTACTGGGAGAACCCGGAGGCGACGGCGGAGGCGTTCCGCGACGGCTGGTTCCACTCCGGCGACCTCGTCACCCGCGACGCCGAGGGCTTCATCACCGTGGTCGACCGCATCAAGGACGTCATCAACACCGGCGGCATCCTGGTCGCCTCCCGCGAGGTCGAGGACGCCGTCTACACCCACCCGGCCGTCGCCGAGGTCGCGGTGATCGGCACCCCCGACGAGAAGTGGATCGAGGCGATCACCGCCGTGGTGGTGCTGCGCGAGGACCACGAGCCGGTGTCGGCCGAGGCCCTGATCGGGCACGTGAAGGCGCGCATCGCGCCGTTCAAGGTGCCGAAGAACATCCAGTTCGTCGACGCGTTGCCGCGGAACCAGAGCGGGAAGCTGCTCAAGCGGGAGTTGCGGACGGGGGCGTAGGGCTGAGACTCCCAGATCGAGTTCCAGCTGTACTAGACGTCAAGTCGTGAGGCGCGGCTGAACCTCAGCAGACCAACGGCGCCCCAACCCTCGGTTGGGGCGCCGTTGTGTGTTCGAAACCTGACACGCCACGTTTCGCGCTTTTTTGCGCGGAGGCCGACCTGCGAGCAATGTGGTGGTCGGCGGGTGTGCGGACGGAGGTGTCGCCGGTGGACTTTCAGGCCTGGTGGGACTTTGTGTTCGCACGACGCAACCAACTGGTCACCGATTCCTACCTCCATGTGAGCGCGGTCGTGCAGTCGATCGTGATCGCGACGATCATCGCCGTCGGCATCGGCATCATGGTTTACCGCAGCCCGATCGGATCCGCGGTGGCCACTGGACTGGCCAGCACCATCCTCACCGTGCCCTCGTTCGCGTTGTTGGGTCTGCTCATCCCGATTCTCGGCCTCGGCGTGCGCCCGACCGTCACCGCGCTGGTGCTCTACGGCCTACTGCCGATCATCCGCAACACCATCATCGGTCTCGCCTCGGTGGACCCGGCCATCACCGACGCCGCGCGTGGGGTCGGGATGAACCGCCTTCGCGTGCTCGGGCGGATCGAGATGCCGCTGGCCTGGCCCTCGATCCTGGCCGGCATCCGGGTGAGCACCCAGATGCTGATGGGCATCCTGGCGATCGCCGCCTACGCCAAAGGCCCTGGCCTCGGCAACCTCATCTTCTCGGGCCTGTCCCGCGTGGGCAGCCCGACCGCGGTTCCGCAGGCACTGACCGGCACCGTGCTCATCGTCGTCCTGGCCCTGGTCCTGGACGGGCTCTACGTCCTGCTCGGCCGACTCACCACCTCGAGGGGGATCCGGTGACCGACACCGCATCGCGCAACGGCACCGCCGCGCACCACGACCACACCCACGGGGTCGAGATCGTCCTCGACGACGTGGTCAAGCGCTACCCGGGGCAAGTGGACGCCGCGGTCGACCACATCTCGATGACCATCCCCGCCGGCGAGACCGTGGTGTTCGTCGGACCGTCCGGGTGCGGAAAGACCACCACCATGCGGATGATCAACCGGCTGATCGAGCCGTCGTCGGGACGGATCACCATCGGCGGCAAGGACGCGCTGTCGATCGACCCCGACCAACTGCGCCGCGGCATCGGCTACTCCATCCAGCAGGCGGGCCTGTTCCCGCACCTGACGGTCGCCAAGAACGTCGCGACCGTGCCCGGCCTGATCGGGTGGGACCGCAAACACATCGCCGAACGCACCGACGAGATGCTCGACCTCGTCGGCCTCGACCCCGACACCTACCGGGACCGGTATCCGCGACAGCTGTCCGGCGGTCAGCAGCAGCGGGTCGGGGTGGCCCGCGCGCTGGCGGCGGACCCACCGGTGCTGCTGATGGACGAGCCGTTCGGCGCCGTCGACCCGATCACCCGGGGCCTGCTGCAGGACGAGTTGATGCGACTGCAGTCCGAGCTCGGCAAGACCATCGTCTTCGTCACTCACGACTTCAACGAGGCCGTCAAGCTCGGCGACCGAATTGCGGTGCTGGGTAGCCAGTCTCACATCATGCAGTACGACACCCCGGAGGCGATCCTGGCGAACCCCGCCAACGACATGGTCGCCGGGTTCGTCGGGGCCGACGCCTCCCTCAAGCAACTGACCCTGAGCCGGGTCCGGGACGTGCGGCTGATCGAATGCCCGACCGCCCACGAGGACGGTTCCGTCGACGAGATGCGCCGGGCCCTGCTCGCCCGTCGACGGCAGTGGGGCCTGATCCTCGACGCCCGCAACCGCCCTGTCCGCTGGGTCTCCCCCGCACACCTGGCCACTGTGGACTCGCTGCGCGACGTGGGTGATCCGGTCGGCGAAATCCTTTCGGTGCAGTCCACGCTGCAGGACGCCCTCGAGGCCCTGCTCGCAGAGTCCAGCGCGTCCACGGTCGTGACCGGACGTCGCGGCGAGTACGTCGGCCTCATCACCATCGACACCCTGGTGGAGAACCTGCGCCAGCTGCGCGACGAGCACGCGGACGACCACGACGACCTTTCCGACCCGGGCCCCACCGCGCTCGACGAGCCCGGTGGGGCGCAGCGCGCTCCCGAGGAACTGGCCCCGTGAGCACCGAGACGTCCCCGCGGGGCTCCGCGCCGGGCGCGGGAGTCGCCGCCACCGATGTGGCCGTCGTCGACCACACCGCGGCCGCCGACCGCCGCGCCGAACGGATGCGCCTGCTCGCCCAGCCGGTGCTGGTTCTCCTGCTGACCGGTGGGGTCCTGGCGTGGGCGTTCAGCCGCGACCTGAACGCCACCCAGCAGGCCAGCATCAGCGTGGCCAATCTGGCGACCCTGACCTGGCAGCACGTGCTGATCACGGTCGCCGTGGTGGTGATCGTGGTGGCATTGGCGGTACCCCTGGGCACGCTGCTCACCCGGCCGGGCTGGACCCGGCTGGCGCCGGTGTTCGTCGGCATCGCGAACATCGGTGCCGCCGCCCCGGCCATCGGCCTGTTGGTGCTCTTCTACCTCGCCACCCGCACCACCGGGTTCTGGATCGGGGTGCTTCCGATCGCCTTCTACTCGCTACTTCCGGTTCTGCGCAACACGATCCTCGGCTATCAGCAGGTGGATCCCACGCTGATCGACGCGGGCCGCGGCCAGGGCATGTCGGCGCGCACGGTGCTCCGCCGCGTCGAGTTCCCGATGGCGGTGCCGTACATCCTGGCCGGCCTGCGCACCTCGCTGGTGCTGGCGGTCGGCACGGCCACCCTGTGCTTCCTGGTCAGCGCCGGCGGGCTCGGTGTCCTGATCGACACGGGGTACAAGTTGCGCGACAACGTGACCCTGGTGGTGGGTGCCGTACTCGCGGTCTCGCTGGCCCTGCTCGTCGACTGGCTCGGCGCCCTCGCCGAGGTCTACCTCGGCCCGAAGGGATTGCGTTGACATGGCCGGACGCCGGAAGCTCCTGCTGCGTAAGGTCGCAGCGTTCGCGATGGTCGCGGCGACTGCCATCACGCTGGCCTCCTGTGGGCTCGAGTCCGGCGGCGCGCTGCCCCTAAAGGTCGGCCCGGGCAGCATCACTCCTGTCCCCGAGCTCGAGGGTGTCCCGATCACGGTGGGCTCCAAGGACTTCACCGAGCAGATCATCCTCGGGTACATCATCGAGTTCGCCTTGTCCGCGGCCGGCGCGGACATCCGCGACCTCACCAACATCCAGGGCTCGAATAGCACCCGCGACGCGCAAGTCCACGGCCAGATCGACCTCACCTACGAGTACACCGGCACCGGCTGGATCAACTACCTGGGCCACGAGCACCCGGTCCCCGACCCCACCGCACAGTTCGAGGCGGTGCGCGACGAGGACCTCACCCGTAACGGCCTGGTGTGGACCGACCCCGCGCCGATGAACAACACCTACGCTCTGGCCACCAGCCGAGCCACCGCGGAGGCCACCGGGGTGCGGACGCTCTCCGAGTACGCGGATCTGGTCAAGCGTGACCCGGCCGCGGCAACCACCTGCGTCGAGACCGAGTTCAACGTCCGCCAAGACGGCTATCCAGGTATGGCCGCGGCCTACGACTTCGATCCGGCCAAGGCACAGAAGCAGATCCTGCAGACGGGCATCATCTACCAGGCCACCGCGGACGGCACCCAGTGCAAGTTCGGCGAGGTGTTCACCACCGACGGCCGCATCATCGCGCTGGACCTGGTCCTGCTCGACGATGACCGCTCCTTCTTCCCGAAATACAATCCGGCACTGATCATGCGTGAGGGGTTCGCGCAGGCGCACCCGCAGGTCGCGGAGGTGATGGCGCCGGTCTCCGCGGAGCTGACCGACGAAGAGATCACCGAGCTGAACCGCCGCGTCGACGTCGAGGGCCAGGAGCCGGCCGACGTGGCCCGAGCGTGGTTGGTGGACAAGGGTTTCGTCACCGCTGCCGACTGACCCGCCTACTCGGGCCACCGTTTTGACCTGCCCGGACAAGAGCGAAGAAGCATCGAGGCCCTCGAGTGCGAGTAGCGCCTGCGCGCGTTGGTCCTCCCGGGAGCGCTCCGACAAGGTCGGAGATAACGAGTCGCGTTGCACCTTCACGAAAGATCTCAAACATCCGGTGCCCCTCGACCAGCCACACAAGTTTGACTGACCGCCCCAGCGGATCGACGACCAGCTCGACGCTGTCCCCACCCGGGGTCACCGAACACAGGATCAGTGTTCCGGGCTCATCCCCTACCCGTTCGATGTCCAGGTAGCAATCTGCGCTGACCGGTCAGCATTGTGCTGATTGGAGTCGATGTTTCCGAAGATGCAGTCGTACTTGCCCGGATCCACATCCGCGACGGGGCCATCCTCGTCACACGCGGCTGGCCCCAACCCCATCGGATCGGTCCACCCCGTCGGATTGTGCGGGTACGCATTCGGATTCGCTGCCGACGCCAACCCCAGCGGATCCTGCGTGACATACCTCGCGGTGCCCGGGTCGTAGTACCGGTGCAGGTTGTAGTGCAGGCCGGTCTCGTCGTCGTGATACTGGCCGGGGAACCGCAGCGGCGTGGAGACACCGTCCCAGCTCGTCCGGCCCCACAGGTCCGCGGTCGCGGACCCGACGACGGCGGCGACGTCCGGGTCGATCAGCTCCACCGGGGTGCCGACGAGATCGGTGACGATCGCGTAGAACTCGACGTCCACCTCGCCCTGGCTCGACGCCTGGGTCAGCGGGGTGAAGGTGCCGGGGCGGTAGTTCCAGGTGGTGACCGCCTGGGCGCTCCGCTGCTCCACGAGCTGGGTGCCGTCCCAGGTGTACCGCGTCGACTCGAGCACCACACCGTCGTCACCGAGCCGCGACTTGGTGGTTCGGCGACCCAGCGCGTCATAGGTGTACCGCCAGCGTTGACCGTCCGGGGTGATCACCTCGACGAGCTGGTCGAAGGCGTTGTAGCGGTACTGCCAGGTATCCGGCTTCCGCGACAACCGGGTGGTGGTCTTGCCGACCAACCGCCCGGCCGCGTCATACCAGTACCGGGTGCGGCCGTCCCGAACCAGCAGGTTGCCGCGGCACTCGCGCCGGTCCCACTCCTGCCCGGCCGGCCGAGCCGCGGTGATATTGCCGAGGCCGTCGTAGGCGTAACCCTCCGCCACGGCACCGTTCTCGGCGACGGTGGCGACCCGGCCGACCGGGTCGAGGGTGTAGTCGCGGCGCAGCGTCGCGTCCGGGCGCACGGTGGTGTGGTCCGCGAGATAGCCGTCCGACCGATAGCCGTAGGCGTCCTCCCGGAGGACCGTCGGAGTCGAGGCCTGCCCCGGACCGAGGCCCAGGTTCAGCGACGACGCCGGATTCGCGATCACCGACTGCGCGGCGAGTTGGCCCCGCGCCGTGTGGGTGTGTGCGACCGCGAGCTCGCCGACCCGCCACCCCGTCATCGCGCCGCGCGCGTCGTGCGTGAAGTCGAGCCGGTGCACGCCGGTGGTCAGCGCCGCCAGCCGCCCGGCCGGGTCCCAGCGCCAGGCGGTGTCGCCGCCGCCGGGCGAGATCCGTCTGGTCCGCCGCCCCGCGAGGTCGTGCTCGAAGCGCAGCGCCAGCTCGTCGTCCACCGTCTGCGATGCCAGCGCGCCGGTCGCGGTGTACTCGAAATCGACGGTGTGGGTAGCGGTCTCGCCAGACCCCGACTCCCCCAGCGTCACCCGACCGGTCAGGTCGTGCCCGAACCGCAGGTACTCCCCCGTGTCCGCGCGCACGGCGGTGAGTCGGCCAAGGATGTCGTAGGTGTTGGTGCGGGTGACCCCGGTCGGTGTCGTCACCGCCGCCACCCGGCCCATCGCGTCGTGGGTGTACGCGGTGCTCGCGCCGTTGAAGTCGGTCTCCGACACCAGCCGTCCGGCGCGGTCGTAGCGGTAGGTCCAGGTGTCGCCGAGCGGGTTGGTGACCGCGGTCAGGCGGCGTTCGGTGTCCCAGGCGTAGCGGGTCACGGACCCGTCGGGGTCGGTCCGCGCGGAGAGCAGGTCGAAGTCGCCGTACTCGTACGCGGTGCGCGCGCCGCCGGCGTCGGTGTGGGCGAGCAGGTTTCCCTCGCCGTCGTACGCCCACGACTCCTCGGCTCCGTCGGGGTGCATTCGACCGGTCATCCTGCCGTCGGCGGACCAGCGGTAGCCGGTGGTGGCGCCGGTCGGGTCGGTGACGGCGACCGGGCACCCGAAGCCGTCCCGCGCGATGCGCGTGACGGCCCCGTTCGGGTCGGTCACGGCCGCGGGCAGCCCGGCGTCATCGCAGTCGACGAAGGTGGTGGCGCCGGTCGGGTCGGTGACGCGGGCCAGCGACCCGCTGGGGTGGTAGCCGTACCCGGTCCGGGCGCCCGACTCATCGACCACGGCGATCAGCCTGCCGTCGGCGTCCCACTCCCGGCGACTGGTGGTGCCGTCCGGGTTGTGTACCGCGGCGGGTCGTTTCGGTGCGGCGTACTCGACCGCCAGCACGGCGCCATCCGGTCTGGTGATCCGAGCGACGTCACCGTCGGGCGTGTACAGGTACGCGGTGGTCGCGCCGTCGGGCGTGCGCACCCGCAGCGGTTCGCGGCGGGCGTTGTAGTCGGTGTGGGTGTGCGCCCCGGCCGGGTCGACGAAGTCGCGCAGCCTCAGGTCGCTATCGAAGCCGTAGGTGGCGGCGGCGCCGGTCGAATCCGTCACGACCGCAATCCGGCCCACGCCACCCTGGATCGACGAGTACTCGAAACGTGAGTTCAGGACCCCGCCGGTTCTGCTCTGAAGGACGACGCGCCCCTCGCCGTCGTAGCTGTTGACCATCCGGTTGCCGTTACTGTCCATCCAGGTCAGCATGCGGCCGTCGGCGTCGTAGCCGTAGCGATTGGTGCTGCCGTCTCCCTTAACAACGGCGACGAGATGCCCTGCCTCGTAGCCGAATCGACGCACGAGAGTGATGGCGTCGCCGTCCACAACGGACATGGCTGTGACCCGGCCGCCCGCCGTCTCGATCAGAACGCGGTAGCCACCGGAGTGGACGATCTCAGTAGGCGCGCCATCGGAGTCATAGTGGAAGAGGATGCGGTTACGGTGACCGTCGGTTATCGCGCTAATGGCGAGATTGCCGAGCGCGGTGTCAAGTCCCGCCAGGTCAGCCTTCGGCGCGAAGTGCCAAGTGAGGTCTCGATCCGGATCCTGGACCCGGTAGCCGCCGGTCTCGGTCCGGGTAAGCGGCCACCGCTGCCCCGCCGAGGGCAGCATCTCGCCCCCAACCTCGGACGGCGGGTAGCTGAGCATCACGCCGTCCTCGGCGAAAAAGGCGACGCGCGATTCCTCAACGACAACCCGCAAGTCGAGAGTGGCCGACCAACTCGGCCCAAACCAGCGCCCGAACCGGTAGTTGGATCGGTGCCGGCGCCCGAGGATCAGCGGCAGCACACCCGGCATCGTGAGATCGGTTTCCGGGAGAAAGAATTCACCGGTCGCCAAATCAACCGGGCCGCGCCCCTCGTAGTTCTGGTCGCTGGTGCGGTCGTTGGTGACCCTCGCCTCGTCCGCGGCCTGCGTGGCACCACCATCGGCCACCGCCCAATGCTCAAAAGTCGGGTTGTTGGCAACGTCAACTTCGCTGGTATCCAAAGGGTTAGAGCGATCTATCAAATCGGGATGCCACGATTCTTACCCGGCTTCATCATGAGCAGATCGTCCCTTGTGTGACGTCGACACTCATCCACGAAGCCTGCGGCCTCACCTGGATTGATCAAAAATCGCTCATATTCTTCGGAATCAACCTCGTAGTACTCCTCGTAGTCGACGACTCCGTTACTCACCGGGAAGGAGACATAGCGCCTTCCAGATTCCAGTTCGATCCCAATCGAGAAGCGCTCGTCTCGGAGGACCAGCGTGTCCTTGAACTTCAAGCGAGTTCACTCCCTTCATTCGAGTCTTGTAGCCGTGTACTGATTATTGTTGATGTTCCCAGCATCAATTACAGCCTCCAAGTTCCCATTGGGCAACTTCCCGCCGGGTATCCAAAGGTCGTTCGCCCCAGCCTCGTTTCCCGAAGGAACCCTGACGTTGAGCTCCCCTGGATCAGCGATGTCAACGCGAACAAGTTGATTTGAATCAAGGAATCCCTCAGGCAGCCCCAACGCATCCTCAAGTGCGCGCGGATCGCCACCAGAAGCCCCGATAAGATCGTCGGCTTCTGCACGAGGCATAACGAACGCCGTCCCATCCCTTTGTGCAATTCCATACTTTTCAAGGTTGTTCTCGGTTACGAATCGTGTTGCACCCTCGTCGAACTGAGCTAGATGGTGCTCGATGTAGTCGGAGGATAGATACTCCGATGGATCTGGACGCTCCCCCTTCTCCATCTCCACGACACGATCTTGCATTTCCTCGGTCGGACCTTCGAGGTGCGAAGAAGGTGAAGTGGGCCCTTCCAGATCGATCGAATGCGACTCTGCCCGGGACGATTCTGATGCAGCGACCTCCGACACACCTTCCGGGCGGACCTCGGGCGTCGGCACATGCACGCCTGCATCCGCGACCGTATCGGCGAGCCGCCCCGGCCCGGCGAAATCGCCAGCGGCATCGACCATCCGCTCGACCGATCGCGCCGCCGCGACGCCGCCGCCGGCCCCGCGGTCGCGGCCGTCAGGATCGCATCGCCCGTGAGACTGCCCGCGAACTCGAACGGATTGGCCAGCGCGTCGTCGACCATCGCGGACACCACGGCGCCGGGATCGGCCGCCGCGACGAACAGTCCGGTGGCCAGGTCCGACATCGCCGCCCCGTACTCGGCGGGGTGCGTCAGGTTGTACTGGTCCGCGGGGTTGACCTGGCGAACGAACTGCACGATGCCGGTGAGCCCGGTCAGCAGGCCCGAGCCGAAGTTCGTCTTGGCGACCTCCAGCGCATCGGTGGCGTCCGCGAGGTTGGCGACCATCCGCTCCGTGAACGGCGGCTCGGTGGGGGCGGCCGCGGTGGCCTGCGACAGCGCGCCTGCGACCTGCCCGGCGACGCCGTCGCGCTCGATCCGGGCGCCGCGCAGGAGCTCCCGGGCCGCGTCCTTCATCGCGCTCCAGCTGTCGACGAGCTCGGTGCCCGCCTGCGCATCGGCGCTGAGCGCGGCGTAGGCGGTCTTCTTCGCCAGCTCCTCCCGCTCGGCCTGCCGCCACAGCTCGACCGCCTCGGCCGCCCGTGCCTGCGCCGCCTCAACCGTGTAGCTCCACGAGGTCAGGCTTCGCCCGGCGGCGCTCATCGCGTCGGCGGCCTCGTGCCACAGGCCGGGCTGCTTGTCGTAGACGGCGTTGAATCCGTCTGCGGCAGTGCCGGTCCAGCCGGCTGCATCGACCGTGCGCAGCGCGTCGCCGGTGGAGCTGATGCTGCTGGAGAGCTCGTTGAGGGTGCTGGTGGCCTCGGCGATGGCCGCGGGTTCGCCGCGGATCAGCTCCTTCGGCTGCTCGGTCTGGCCGAGCTCGAGCTCGTCGACGGCGCCGCCCGTCAGGCTCGCGACCTGATCGCCCAGGTCGGTCAGCGCATCCGCGACGCCGTCGGCACCGAGTCGCCGGGCCACGCCGGAGGCGGCGTCGAGGCCGGAATCGGCTGCCTGGCCGAGGCTTTCAATGCCCGACTCGACGGCGTCCTCAACGAACTCGCCCGCGCTGTCGATCGCCCCCGTGGCGTCGTCCCAGGTGTCACTGAGCCAGCTCACCGGTTCCCCCTCCCGCCGCGGTCATCTCGGCCGCGCGCTCGGCTGCGCCGGTGTTCCATCCCTGCTCCGCGTCCACCCGAGGGCGCCGGCGAGCTGCGGCGACACGTTCGCGAACGCCTGCGGCGCAACCTGTTCGATCACCTCGCTGTTGGTCTGGATCGTCTGCGCTGCCGCCGCGAAGGACTCCGCGCTGTAGTCCGGGTTGAGGACATGGTTGACGGGGTTGTCCGCGAGGGTGTCATCCCAGCTGCGCTCCGCGATCTCCTCGCCGCTCAGGTGCGGGTTGCCTGCGACGTGGGTCCACATGGTCTTGAAGGTGTCCGAGACCTTCTGCTCCATCTCGTGGTACATGCCCGCGTCCAGCTCGAGGACCCGGGCGATCTCGTTGGCCGACTGCACCAGGCTCCGGACTCCCCAGGACCAGCGCTCGGCAAACTCCTCGAGCCCCGACTGCACTTCCTGATTGCCCGCCTCCATCGGCGAGAGCGCCAGCATCGAGAAGCCGCGACCGACCGCGGCCGTCTCGCCGATCCCGAGCCCCTCCAGCGACCCGGTGATCGCGGTGATGCCCTGGGCGGCCTGCACCAGCACCTGCGGGTCGACCCCGAGTTCGTCGCTCACGACCGCACCTCGACGGGCGGAAACGCCATGGGCGACGGACCGGCGATGTCGACGACCACGCCGGTCGGGTTCGGCAGGCCGGGCACGAGTTCGTCGACGATCCGGCCGCCGAGCAGGGTGCGGAAGGCCCGGCCCTCGTGGCCCCCGCGGGCGGCGAGGTATCGGGCGTACTCGCCCTCGCCGGTGAAGGCGCAGATCCAGTCCAGCCCCTCGACGGTGCTGGTGAGCAACCTGTCATCGTCGGTCACCGGGATCAGCAACACCGACGACCGCATCGCGTCGGTCAGCGCCCTCGGTTGGCCGAACCCCTGATAGAACGCGTCGATCTCAGCCAGCAGCGCACTGCAGCCGCCGTCCACCGCCCCCATGTAATCCCCCGGATTGACTACAGATCCCCGGACACGCGCGGCCGGGCGGACCGGCTGCGGCGTCACTCGGCGAAGAATACCCGTCTCGGCGCGGCCGTCGCGCGCGCTCAGTCCCGCCCGGCGCCGAGCAGCCGGTGTGCGCACAGCCCGACATACAGCTCGGCGGCGTGCACCGGGTCGGAGAAGTCCCGGCCCGTCAACTCCTGGATCCGGCGCAGCCGGTACAGCACGGTGTTGCGGTGATAGTGCAGCTCCGCAGCGGCGGCCGTCGTCGATCCACGGGCCGCGAACCAGGCCTCGAGGGTCGTCAGCAGGTTGCGCTGTTCGTCGGCGGGCAGGGCCAGCACCGGCCCCAGGACCTGACGGGCGGCGAGCTGACCGGCGTCCGGCTGGCGGACCACAAGCAGCGGCACCGGGACCGAGTCGTAGCGCGTCGGCTCGCCGGCCCCGTCGGGCGCGCAGCTGCGGGCCTGCCGGGCCTGCTCCACCGCCTCCCCGATGCCGCCCGGCCGAGCGAACCCGCGGCTCACCCCCACTGGGCCACCGCCGATCTCGCCAAGCGCGACGAGCGCCGCGTCCAGCGCCGCCTCCGCGGGTGCCCACAGCAGGCCGAGGCGGCCGTCGACCTCGGTGTCCCACACCGAGTCGGCGCCGGTGCCGCTCAGCCTCGATCGCAGCGCGTCCGCCGACGGACAGGACGCCGAATCCCGAACGGACACAACCAGAAAGGACCCGCGCTCGGGGATCCGGAACGCCCGCACCGCATCCGCGACGCCAGCCGGGTTGAGGGCGTGGTTCGCGAACAGGGTCCGAATCAGGCGCCGCCTCGCCTCGGCGTCCTCCCGTGCCCTCGTGTCGGCGGCCTCCCGATAGGCGTCGGCCGCGGCGTCGGAGTAGACATCGACCAGCGCCCAGACCTGCTCGGCCATGTCCAGCAGCCAGCGGCTGGCGCGCCCGTCCGACCGCGCCATCAGCTCCTCCCAGATCAGCCGTCCGCCGAGTCGGAACGCGTGCAGCAGCGCGGCCAGCGACACACCCTGTTCCGCCTTCATCCGCCCGGCCGCGCGGGCCGACTCCAGCCGGATCGGTGCGGTGCCGTCGAGGTTCGCGAGCATCGACGACAGGTTGTCCCAGCACGCGGACCGCAGCTGCTCCGGCGTCAGCAGCGACGCGTCGGCGTAGTCCTGCTCGGCGGCCATGATGCGAGCGACCAATTCGTCGGCGAGCGCGTCCACCGAGGCGCGCATGTCATGCAACAGCTCGGTGGGCGTGGGTGGAGCGAATTCGGGGCTGACGACCATCGCCCCAGAGTATCCGTCCGGGAGTGATCCACGCCATAGCGATTTGTGCGGTCGCACAAACAGCTCGTCGACATCGACGCCCTCCGCCTATGGCGCGCGAACCCGAATGGGACGAGGATCACACTTAGAAGATCCGACGAGTCCGGCCCCGCCCGACTCGAATCGAACGGAGTTGTCCCGTGTCCGATCACGACCCCGCCAGCACCCACCCGGCCATCGATCAGGCCCTGGCCGACCTCGTCGAGGGAGAGAAGGCCTGGGCAGGCCTGTCCCTTGGCCACCGGCGCCAACTGCTCGATCAGGTCCGCGACCTCACCGTGGAGTACGCGGCCGAATGGGTGGCGGCGGCGGTGCAGATCAAGCAGCTCGACCCCGATTCCCCCCTGGTCGGCGAGGAGTGGATCTCCGGCCCGTACTCCGTGGCCACCGCCGCGACGGTGCTGTCCGCCAGCCTCGAAAAGCTGGAGTCCGGCACCAGCCCGCTGACCGACGCCACCTTCGGCACCGCCCCCGGCGGCCGCACCACCGTGCGGGCCCTGCCGATGAACGTCTTCGACAAGCTCCTGCTGAGCGGGTTCAGCGCCGACGTCTGGCTGCAGCCGGGCATCGATCGTGCGACCGCACAGCGCGAGGCGGGCCTCGCCCAGCTCGATCCGACCCGGACGCAGGGCGTCGGGGTGGTCCTCGGCGCGGGCAACATCACCTCGATCGCCCCGCTCGACACGCTGTACGAGCTGTTCGCGCACAACCGCGTCGTCGCGCTCAAGCTCAACCCGATCATGGACGGGATGCTGGCGGTGTTCACGAAGGTGCTCGAACCGTTCATCTCGATCGGCGCGGTCCGCATCCTGACCGGCGGCGCCGACGTCGGCACCTACCTGACCCGGCATCGGCTGGTCGACCACGTGCACATGACGGGCAGCGCGCTCACCCACGACGCGATCGTCTTCGGCACCGGCGAGGAGGGCGCACGCCGCAAGGCCGCAGGCGAGCCGGTCCTCGACAAGGGCATGACCAGCGAGCTGGGCGGGGTGTCGCCGACCATCGTGCTGCCCGGCACCTGGAGCCGCGCCGACATCGAGTTCCAGGCCGAGCACATCGCGACGCAGCGCCTGCACAACGGCGGCTACAACTGCATCGCCTCGCAGGTGGTCGTGCTGTCCTCGCGCTGGCCGCAGCGCGACGAATTCGTCGCCGCGCTGCGCGACGCCGTCGACGACGCCCCCGCCCGCCCGGCCTACTACCCGGGCAGCGACGACCGGGTCGCCTCGGCCGCGCAGTCGTACCCGAAGGCCGAGCGCCTGGGCCGGAAGGGAGGACGGGTGCTGGTGTCGGGTCTGCAGCCCGACGAGTTCGCCCCGCTGCTGCAGACCGAGTACTTCGGGCCGGTGCTCGGGGTGATCGAGCTGCCGCACGACGGCGAGCAGTTCGCCACCCGTGCCGCCGAGGTGGTCAACGAGCAGTTCGTCGGGACGCTCGGGGTCAACATCATCGCCGAGCCCGGCACCATCGACTCGATGGGGACGCGTTTCGACGCGCTGCTCGAGTCGCTGCGGTACGGAACGATCGCGGTGAACGCGTGGACCGGGGTCGGGTACCTGACCCCCGCGGCGACCTGGGGCGCGTTCCCCGGCCACACCCTCAGCGACGTGCAGAGCGGCATCGGGGTGGTCCACAACGCGCTGCTGATCGACCGGCCCGAGCGCACCGTGGTGCGCGGGCCGTTCCGGCCATCCCCTCGATCGTTGATGCACCGCGAGTGGTCGATCTCGCCGAAGCCGCCGTGGTTCGTCACCAACCGGACCGCGGCGGGTACCGGGCGGCGGCTGACCGAGTTCGCCGGCAAGCCGTCCTGGACAAAGCTGCCCGCGATCTTCGCCTCGGCGCTGCGCGGCTGAGACCGACGGTTCGCACCGCGGCGAGAGCCGCTTCCCCCAACACTTCTCGATGTGGAGATGAACGCATGATCCAGGAATCGTCAGTCGCCGACTACGTCATCGTCGGCGCGGGATCGTCCGGCGCCGCGCTGGCCGGCCGGCTCAGCTCCGACCCGCGCACCGAGGTCGTCCTCCTCGAGGCAGGCCCGCGGGACAAGGACAAGTTCATCCACATTCCCGCGGCCTTCTCCAAGCTGTTCCGCAGCGAGGTCGACTGGGACTACCTGACCGAACCGCAGCCCGGACTCGGCGGCCGCAGCATCTACTGGCCGCGCGGGAAGACGCTCGGCGGTTCCTCGTCGATGAACGCGATGATGTGGGTGCGCGGCTTCGCCGCCGACTACGACGAGTGGGCCGAACTCGCCGACGACTCCTGGTCCTTCGGCAAGGTGGTGGAGTACTTCCGCAGGATCGAGAACGTGGAGGGCGCCGCCACCGACGACGCCGGCACCACCGGGCCGCTGACGGTGAGCCGTCAGCGCTCCCCGCGACCGCTGACCGGCGCCTACCTGGAGGCCGCGCGGGAGACGGGATTCCCGGTGGAGCGCGCGAACACCGCTCAGCCCGAGGGTTTCTCGCAGACGATGGTCACCCAGAAGCGCGGCGCCCGCTGGAGCACGGCCGACGCCTACCTCGCGCCGGCCCGCAAGCGCGCCAACCTGACGGTGCTCACCGACGCCGCCGCGACCCGGGTGCTGTTCGAGGGATCCGCCGCCGTCGGCGTCGAGTACGTGCAGGGCGGCGTGCGCCGCACGGTCCGCGCCCGCAAGGAGGTGGTGCTCGCAGGCGGCGCGATCAACACCCCGCAGCTGCTGATGCTGTCCGGTATCGGCGACGAGCAGCAGCTGCGCGGGCACGGCATCGACGTGCGACACCACCAGCCAGAGGTGGGCCGCAACATGTCCGACCACCTGGTGTCGATGCTCGGCTACCGCGTCGAAGCCGATACGCTCTTTACCGCCGAGAAGCTCCCGGAGCTCGCCAATTACCTGGCCAGGCGCCGCGGGATGCTTACCTCGAATGTCGGCGAGGCCTACGGGTTCACCCGCAGCCGTGAGGATCTCGCGCTGCCCGACCTGGAGATGATCTTCGCGCCAGCCCCGTTCTTCGACGAGGGCCTGGTGCCCGCCACCGAGCACGCCGTCATCCTCGGGACGATCCTGCTCAAGCCGGAGAGCCGGGGCGCGATCACGCTGCGGTCGGCGGAGCACGCGGACAAGCCGATCATCGACCCGCGGTACCTCAGCGATGCGGGCGGCGTCGACCGCCGCGCGATGCTCGAGGGCCTGCGGGTGTGCGACTCGCTGGCCTCCGCGCCGGCGCTGAAGTCGCGGCTCGGCGAGATGGTCCGGCCCGCCCTGTCCTCCCGTCCGCCGCTGGAGGAGGTGCTGGAGATCGCCCTCGAGCGCAACTCGCACACCCTCTATCACCCCACCGGAACCTGCCGGATGGGCAACGACGCGGCGAGCGTCGTCGATCCCCAGCTGCGGGTGCGCGGGGTGGATCGACTGCGGGTGGCGGACGCGTCGATCATGCCGACCATCATCCGTGGCCACACCCACGCGCCGTGCGTGGTGATCGGGGAAAGGGCGGCCGACCTACTCCGGCAGTCGAACTGAGCGGGCCGGCCACACCCAGGGCCGTGCCTACAGCGACTTCGCGATGATCCCCTTCATCACCTCGTTGGCCCCGGCGTAGATCTTCTGGACGCGGGCGTCCTCGTACATCCGCGCGATCAGGTACTCGCGCATGTAGCCGTAGCCGCCGTACAGCTGGACGCACCGGTCGATCACCGCACACTGCTGCTCGGTGAGCCAGTACTTGACCATCGCCGCCTCGGACGGGTCCAGCTCGCCGCGCAGGTGTGACTGGATGCAGTGGTCGAGGAACACCTCGCAGGTGCGCGCGATGGTCTGGCACTCGGCCAGCTCGAAGGCGGTGTTCTGGAACTCGAAGAGGCTGTGCCCGAACGCCTGCCGCGACTTCGTGTACGCGATGGTCTCCTGCACGGCCCGGTTCATCGCGCCCGACGCCTGCGCGCCGATGATCAACCGTTCCTGCACCAGCTGCGCCATCAGCTGTCCGAAGCCCTGCCCCTCGGCGTCGCCGAGCAGGTTCGACACCGGCACCCGCACGTCGGTGAACGAGAGCTCGGAGGTGTCGGCGCCGTGCTGGCCCACCTTGTCCAGCACCCGGCCGACGACGAAGCCCTGGCAGTCGCGCAGGTCGACGATGAGCAGGGACACGCCCTTGGCGCCCGCCTTCGGGTCGGTCTTGACGACGAGCACGATCATGTCGGCGGAGGCGCCGTTGGTGATGAACGTCTTCGAGCCGTTGACGATGTAGTCGTCGCCGTCCCGAATGGCGGTGGTCTTGATGGCCTTGAGGTCCGAGCCGGCGCCGGGCTCGGTCATGCCGATGGCGGTGAGGATCTCGCCGGTCGCCATCCCCGGCAGCCACGTCTTCTTCTGCTCCTCGGTGCCGTACTCGGCGATGTAGTGCGGGACGATGCCGCTGTGCACGGAGATCCCGAGGGCGAGGTCGCCGGCGTAACCCTGGGCCTCGAATACGGCGAGGTCGTGCGCGAAGGTGCCGCCACCGCCGCCGTACTCCTCCGGGATGGAGCAGCACAGCAGGCCGAGCTCGCCGGCCTTGAGCCACACCTCGCGGTCGATGCGGTGCTGGGCGTCCCACTTCTCGTTGTGCGCGACCACCTCCCGCTCGAAGAATCCGGCGGCGAGCTCGGAGAGCGCACTGACCTCGTCGTCGTGCCAGCTGGGGAGGTACTTCTTCACGACGTCGACCGCCTTCTCGGGTGTCCGGACCTGGCCGCGCCTGTCGGCCGGCCACTACTCGGTGCCCATGCTAACGATGGCCGGCTGGACCGCCCGACCGGCGCCCAGCCACGGGAGCCCCTTCCCCGAAACTGCAACACGTTCTAGCATGCAACGATGAGCCTCCTCATCGCCGACGACAAGCGCGTCCGGACGATCACCCTCAACCGGCCCGACGCGCTGAACGCGTTCGACGAGGCGCTCTACGACGCGACCACCGAGGCCCTGCGTGCGGCCGCCGAGGATCCCGACGTCGCGGTGCTGCTGCTCACCGGCAGCGGACGGGCGTTCAGCGCGGGCACGGACCTGCGCGAGATGCACGCCCGCACCACCGATCCCGACTTCCTGCCGGGCAAGCACGGATTCCCCGGGCTGCTGGATGCGCTGGTGGAGTTCCCCAAACCGCTGATCTGTGCGGTCAACGGGATCGGACTTGGCATCGGCGCGACGGTGCTCGGCTTCGCCGACCTGGCCTTCATGTCGACCACCGCCAAGCTCAAGTGCCCGTTCACCGGCCTTGGCGTCGCGCCCGAGGCGGCCTCGAGCTACCTGATGCCCAAGCTGGTCGGCAGGCAGAACGCGGCCTGGCTGCTGATGTCCTCCGAGTGGATCGACGCCGAGCAGGCGAAGGAGATGGGACTGGTCTGGCGGGTCTGCGAGCCGGACGAGCTGATGGGCGAGGCCCGTCGGCACGCCGAAGTGCTTGCCGCCAAGCCTATCTCCAGCCTGATCGCGGTCAAGCGCACGATGACCGAGCCGCTGCGGGCCGAGATCGACGCCGCCCGCGAGCGCGAGAACGCCTGCTTTGCCGAGCTGATGGGCGGGCCGGCCAACATCGAGGCGCTCACCGCGTTCGCGGAGGGCCGCCAGCCGGACTTCACCACCCTGCCGCGGGCTGGTGATCGGGCCGAGCCCGGACCTTTGCCCGAGTCCCCCGCTTCCAGTAGCGTCTGGACATGTGTCTAGTGAAGCCAAGTTCGAATCCACTCGCCGGCGCCTGACCGAGCAGCAGGCCGAGACCGTCGACAAGCTGACCACGGCCGCGGTCGCGGTGCTGCGTGAGCATGGATTCTCGGGCCTCACCGTGCGCTTGGTGGCGGCGGAGGCGGGCGTCGCGGCGGCCACCGCGTACACCTACTTCTCGTCGAAGAGCCACCTCGTCGCGGAGGTGTTCTGGCGGCGTCTGAACGAGGTCCCCCGGGAGGTGCCCGACCACCTCGATCCGGTCGCCCGGGTCTGCCAGGTACTGCGCGACGTCGCGCTGCTGGTCTCCGACGAGCCGGCCCTGGCCGCGGCGAGCACCACGGCGATCCTGGGCGACGACCCCGACGTCGAGCACCTGCGCCTGCGGATCGGCATGGACATCCGGGCCGGCTGATCGCCGCTCTCGGCCCGGGGCACGCTCCGGAGGTGCTCGACGCACTCGAGATCGCGTGGTCCGGGGCGCTCGTCCGGGCCGGCATGGGCTACGAGTCGTACACGCAGATCGCCGACCGGCTCGAGACCACCGCCAAGCTGATCATGGCGGGGCAGAAGTAGCCCAGCGCCCCACTACCAGGCGCGGGTCCCGACCAGCGGCAGGTTCAGGAAGCTGGGCCGCTCCGGCGACAGCTGCACGTGCTGCGGCCGGTTCTGGCCGTCGGCCATCATCGGGCCGAGGGGCAGGTACCGGGGACGCTGGCGGCATAGACGTCCACCCTCAGCCGGTGCCCCGGCTTGAGCAGCGCGTCGGTGGGCACCAGATTGATGTCCACGGGCGTCACCTGACCCGGGATGACGGGCTTGCGCGCGGACACCGTCAGCTTGTGGTGCGGCTCGGTGTAATCCCCGTTCGCCGACCGCTGGCTCTGCGCCTCGTCGACCTCGCGCAGCGAGGCGGTGAGGGCGCCGTTGGTGAGCGTGGTCGAGGTGCCGTCGGGCGCAACGTCGTTGAGGGTGACCGCCCAGAAGCCGTCTGGCGCGTCGAGGACGGTCTCCAGGTGCAGGTTCACCGGACCGGACAGTTCGGTCGGCTCCGCGACCGGGGCGCTGGTGAACGCGAGGCCCTCGGCCTCCTGGAACCGGGAGTCCTTGCTGCACACCGAGCCCAGGATCACGGTCATGCCCGCGGTGCCCTGCGCGCCGTCGCGGGAGCAGAACCCGCGCAGCCCCGGGGCGGCCGTGAGCCGCGCCGAACTCTGGGGGTGCCCGCGACGAGGCTGCCGTCGCGCGCGGCGTGGCCAGCGGTTCCGCTCGGGGCGTCGGATAGGTACATCCGCTGGTACTCGACGCCCGCGCGGGGGAACTGGTCGGTCGTGGTCCAGCCGTTGCCCTGCTGGTACAGCGTGACAGGGCCGTAGCGGTCGATGCCGTTGTCGATTCCCTTGAGCCACTTGTCGAACCAGGCCCGCTCGAGGACGTCGAGGCGCGGCGGGGCGCCGTCCTCACCGAATCCGCCGCCGAAGGTGACGTGGTAGTTGTCGCTCATGATCAGCTGCTTCTGACCGGCGGGGAGCGGGATCGCGTTGAAGACGCGGGGCTCGCTGTTGGCGAAGATGTCGTGCCAGGCGCCGTAGAGCATGGTGGGCACCGCGATGTTCTCCACGTTGGCCTTCCGCTCCTGATAGAAGGTGCCGTCCTGCGCGACGCCCAGCGTGGTGGGATCGAGATCGGTCACGGTCGGGGCGGTCATCACCTCGCCGAGCTCGGCGATCAGGATGAGCGGGTCGCGCAACCGGTCCTGCAGCCACTGCTGGTCGAACCGCCCCTGCACGACGGACTGCACGTCGGGAATGAGCTTGGTCCCGTTGACCAGACCCAGCCAGAGCGGCATGAAGCCGACGCCGAGCCCGCCTCCGGTACCGACGATGTCGCGGAGCAGGTCGTTGCCCGGCTCGGTCGGGAAGATCGCCTTCAGCGCGGGCGGACGGTACCCGGCGGCCTGCAGGGAGTTGATCCCGGAGTAGGACACGCCCGCCATGCCGACCTTGCCGTTCGACCACGACTGCTTGCTCATCCAGTCGATGATCTCGACGGAATCCTGCTGCTCACGAGGGCCGAGCGTCTGCCACAGCCCCTGGGAGAATCCGGTGCCGCGGGTGTCGACCACCACCTGCGTGTAGCCGCTGCGGATGAGGTCCCGGTTCACGGCGAAGACGCGCATGCCGCCGCCGGTGAGCACCTTCGAGGTCTCGCCGACGCCGTCCAGCGGGGTGCCTGCCAGGTCGTAGGAGTTGACCAGGTCGACGAGGGTGTCCTCGAGTCCGGGCACGGCCATCATCGAGTCGACCAGGTTGCTGACCAGCTTGGTGTACGGCGTCACGTTCAGGATCGACGGCATCTTGGTGTCGATCGGCTTGCCCGAGGCGTCCGCGGGGCGGTAGACGTTGCCCTTGAGCACGGTTCCGTCGCTCATCGTGATCGGTACGTCCCAGTCGATCGCGACGACCGGGTACTCCGGCGGGGCGTCGGCGGTGGCCTGCCACTTCACGCCGTCCGCTCCCCCGCTCGGGTCGGCCGATGCGACGCCGCCCGGTGCGGCCGCGATACCGATCGCCATGGCGCCCACAAGGGCCAGCGTCCCGGTCCGCGACAGTGCCCCTCGTCGAGCCATCCGTGTGCGCATCACTACTCGAACCCCCCATGGATTCTCCGGTGACGCTCGATCGCCCAGGTGGCCGCCGTCACAAACTTACTGGATAGTAGCCACACGGATACCCGCCGTCAATACTGAAGTTAACCTCAATTCACAACCGCCGGGAACAGTTAATAGCATTGCGCAAGAACGCAATTCGCTCCAACACCTAGGCCCAACTGGCCCCTCGACGCTCGCCGTGATGCTCGACCAGTCGCTCGACGAGCGCGATCAACCCCTCACGCTCCCCCGCGTCGAGCGGAGCCAGCAGATCCTCCCGAGCCTCGGCCGCGAGGGCGCCCAGTCGCCGCTGGTGCCGACCACCCTCGGGGTGATCGTGACGACGTTGCGACGCCGGTCCACCGGATCCGGCTCACGCACGAGATACCCTCCGCCCTCCAATTCGCCGACCACGGCGGCGATGTCGCTGCGGTCGAGGCGACAGAGGCGGCCGAGCGAGGCCTGACTGAGCGGGCCGTGCTCGGCGAGCGCGGACAGCACCGAGTAGTGCCACCGGTGCGCGCCTGCCTCGGCCATCCGCTCGTTGAGCAGCCGCTGGGCATGGATGCCGGCCTGCCCCATCAGCCAGGTCGGCGAGCGTCGCAGCGCGGTCGGCGGGCCGTCATCGATGGACTCCATGCACGCCATCCTAGTAACCGTTGGCGTCACCAACAAGTTCTGTTATCGTTGGCGCCACCAACAATCAACGCAGGAGGTTCCGATGCCCGACACGACCATCAGCCCGTACCGGATCGACATCCCGCAGTCCGCGCTCGACGACCTGCGCGACCGGTTGGGCCGCACCCGCTGGCCCGACGAGCTCGACGACGCCGGCTGGGACTACGGCATCCCGCTCGGCCGGATGCGGGAGCTGGCCGACTATTGGCGCGACGGATACGACTGGCGCGCACACGAGGCCGCCCTCAACCGCCACCCGCAGTTCGTCACCGAGATCGACGGCGCCACCGTGCATTTCCTGCACGTCCGCTCCCCCGAGCCCGATGCGACGCCGCTGATCCTGACCCACGGCTGGCCGGGCTCGTTCATCGAATTCCTCGACGTCATCGGCCCGTTGTCCGACCCCCGCGCGCACGGCGGCGATCCCGCGGACGCCTTCCACCTGGTGATCCCGTCGATCCCCGGCTTCGGACCGTCCGGCCCGACCCGCGACCGCGGCTGGGACACCGCCCGCGTCGCCCGCGCCTTCGCCGAGCTGATGAACCGGCTGGGATACGAGCGATACGGCGCTCAGGGCGGCGACTGGGGTTCCGGTGTCTCCCAGCAGCTCGCAATCGTGGCGCCCGAGAACGTGATCGGCGTGCACGTCAACTACCTGCCGCACGGGCCCGTCGCGACCGAGGGGCTCTCCGACGGCGACGCCGCGCGGGTCGAGGTCATCCGGAACTTCCTCGCCAACAGGCCCGGCTACATGCAGATGCAGGCCACCCGCCCGCAGACCATCGCCTACTCCCTCACCGACTCACCGTCCGGGCAGCTGGCCTGGATCGCCGACAAGGTCCGGGAGTGGACCGACCCGGCCCACCCACTGCCGGACGACACGCTGCTGACCAACGTCTCGCTGCACTGGTTCTTCGGCACCGCCGGATCCTCCGCGCGGCTGACGTTCGAGTCCGGCGGGCCGCGCAGCGACGGACCGACCGGCGTCGCGCCGCTCGGGATGGCGGTGTTCGCGCACGACATCGTCCGTCCGGTCCGCAGCGTCTCGGAGAAGGCGCACCCGACGCTGGTGCACTGGAGCGAGTTCGACGAGGGCGGACACTTCGCGGCGCTGGAGGTGCCGGAACTGCTGGTGGGCGACGTGCGGGCGTTCTTCCGTGGCCTGCGCGGATAGGAACGTCGTCAGGGCCGACGGTGCAGGTACAGCTCGGTGAGCAGGCTGAACACCGCCCGGCCCTGCGCGTCCGCCAGCTGCCCGGTCGTGGTCACCAGCCCGCGGCCGCGATCGTCCAGTTCGACCTCGTCGATCACCAGCAGTCCGGTCAGCACGTCCCCGGGACGCACGGGACGCAGGAACCGGACGTCGCGCAGGCCGCGCGCACCGATCACGCTCCAGTGCCGATAGGCGCCGAGCACCGCGAGCCGCTGGTAGACGGCGGTGGTGTGCATACCGCTGGCGATGAGCCCGCCGAAGTAGCCGTCGGCGGCCGCCGCCGCATCGAGATGGGAGTCCTGCGGATCCCACACGGTCGAGAAGTCCACCATCTCGGCCTCGCCGACGGTATGCGAGCCGAGATCGATGACGTCGCCGACCATCAGGTCCTCGGCGTACTTCACCTCGTCCATAGGGTCCATCGTGCCAGGACACCGCCCCGGAGGAGGCGCTTCGCGCCTGTGCGCGGTTGACGAGTGTCGGGACTCGTCAAGCGCGCACAGGCGACGCCGCCTCCACGGCCTCGCCGATCCACGGCACCACTGCGGCGCGCACGTCGACCGGCCTCGACAGCAGGCCGTTGGCGGCCAGCAACTCCCCCGCACGCTGCTGCTCGTCCAGGAACGCCTCGCTGACCCGGTTCAGGCCGAACGGGCGGCCACGCAGCGCGCGCTCCCAGCGGTCCAGGTCGGCCCGATCGCCCCGGGCGAGGGCATCGTCGACGAAATACTGCGCCGCCTCGCGCGGGTTGGCGTCGATCCACGCGTCGGACTCCTGCAGCGCCGCGATGACGGCCTCGAGCGCCTCGCGGTTGTTCTCCGCGAAATCCCGGCGGGTGAACCACAGCGACGGGTGGCTGAACAGCGATTCGGTGTCCACCAGGGTCCGCAGCTCGTGGGACTTCTCGAGCGCCTCGAGGCCCGGGTAGGCCCCGACCCACACGTCCAGGTCGCCGCGCAGCAGCGCCTCGGCGCCGTCGTGCACGCCGGTGTCGACCGGTTCGATGTCGGCCCAGCTGAGCCCGGCGGTCTCCAGCGCGAACAGCAGCAGCGTGGTCTGCCAGGAGCCGTGCGCGATCCCCACCCTCTTGCCACTCAGGTCCGCGGCGGACTCGATGCCGGAACTCGCGAGGGCCACGAGGCGGCCGTTCTCCACGCGGGGGCCGGAGATGCCGATGTAGACCACGTCGTGGCCCTTCGCGAGGGCGGTCAGCGGCGGGGTGAATCCGGTGCCGATGACGTCATACCCGCCCTCGGTGAACAGCCAGTCGGAATGCAGGCTCGGCAGGCCGGTCTTGGGATCCACCGCCTCGGACTCCGGAAGGGCGCGCAGGTCAACCCATTCCACGTCGGGCAGCGCCTTTTCGAGGATGCCGCGGTGACGCAGGACGAACAGGGAGTTGTTGTGCGGGAAGTAGCCGACGCGAACAGTCATGGGGAAGTTCTCCTCAAGAGATGGGGTGGGAGGCGCGAAGCGCCCGTGAGTCCTTTTGGCCCCGATACGGACCAGAAGGACTCACGGGCGGCGGAGCCGCCTAGACGAGTCCGCGGCGGCGGGCCTCGTCGACCAGGCCGCTGCGGGACCACTGGGCGACGAGGTTGGTCTTGTCGAATTCGACCGTGCCGCCGACGGACTCGCCGATGGCCTGGTACTGGGCACCCTCCTCGAGCAGCACCACGAACTTGGCCAGCTCGAGCAGGCCCGCGCGGCCGATCACGTTGACGCCGCCATTGGCCTCGAAGATCGCGACCAGGTCAGGGTCACGGACCAGCTCGCCGAGGATGAACTCGCCCGCACCGATGCTGCGGTCGATGTGCGGCGGGATCTCGCGGGACAGGGTCAGCCGCTGCGAGGCCGCGTAGCGGATCGGCAGGCTCTTGTGGGTCTGCGCGAAGCCGCCCAGCCACGGGGTGTGCACGTGCACGATCGAGGTGATCTCCTGGTGCTCGCGGAACACCTTGGCGTAGCCGGTGACGAAGCCGGTGGAGCCGCGGCCGGAGAGCACCTCGCCGTCGAAGGTCGCGACGACGGGCTCGATGGTGCGGTCGTCGGCCCAGGGCCCGGGCTCGTTGAGCGCGACGGCGATCTCCTCGCCTGGCACCCGCTCGACGAAGTTGACGGTGCCGTTGGCGGAGACGGTCCCGGTCTCGCGGAAGACGCGGAACGCCTTCTCGGCGTCGCGGGTGGCGCTCGCGACGAAGGCGGCGACGGTCTCGCTGATACGGGATTCGGTGGTGGTCATGGGTTTCTCCTGGTGAAATTCGAAAGTGGTCAGGGGTGAGGAGCCGTGCGTGGTTGTCGAGTCCCTGGACTCGCGAAGCGCGCACGGGCGGCGGAGCCGCCTGGAGCAGCGGGAGGACCTCCTCGCCGACGCGGTAGGCCTCCTCGAGGTGCGGGTTGCCCGCGAGGATGAACGCGTCGACGCCGAGTTCGCGCAGCTCGTCGAGTCGCTGCGCGACCTGCTCGTAGCTGCCGACCAGGCCGAAGGCGGGGCCGCCGCGGATCAGGCTGAACCCGGCCCAGACGTTCGGTTGCACCTCGAGATCGCGGTAGCCGGTGATGGTCTCCGGCACCCAGCCCTTGATCCTGGCCGCGCCGACCGAGTCACCCTGGGCGGCCCGGTTGGCCGCCGCGCGGTCGACGAATGCCCAGCCCTTCTCCACCTCGGCCCAGGCGGCCTCCTCGGTGTGCCGGGCGACGACGTCGATCCGGACCGCGAACTTCGGTGTGCGGCCCAGCTTCTCCGCGTGGGTGCGGACGCCGTCGAACTTGGCCCGCAGGTCGCCGAAGGGCTCGAGCCAGGACAGGTAGTAGTCGCTGTGCAGCCCGGCGGCGCCGACCGCGGCGGCCGAGGAACCGGAGAAGTAGACCTCGGGGAAGGGCTGGCCTGCGAGCCCGGGCGGCAGCGCGGCCCCCGCGGTCTGGAAGAACCGGCCGTCGTGGTCGTAGGGTTCGCCGTCCCACACGCCACGCAGCACGTCGAGGAACTCGCTGGTGCGCGCGTACCGATCATCGTGGTTCACCTTGTCGCCCCACCACAGCTGCGCCGGTCCCCCGCCGCCGCTGATGATGTTGTAGACGAGCCGGCCGCCGGTGGCCCGCTGCAGGCTCGCCGACATCCGCGCCGCCTGCACCGGATGCAGGAACCCGGGCTGGAAGGCGACCATGAACCGGTAGGTGGTGGTCTCGCGGGCCAGCGCCGCCGCCACCGCCCACGGGTCCTCGGTGACCGGGAACGAGGGCAGCAGGCCGCCGAGGAACCCGGCCGACTCCGACGCCTTGGCCACGGCCGCCATATGGTCGATGTAGCCGTAGCCGTCGAGTTCGCCGCCGCGGATGGCGGGCGCGATGTTGCCGGGGCCGTGGCCGTTCGCCTCGCCGCGGTTGTATCGGCGCGGGGTGCGCAGCGACGCGTGGTCGCCCTCCATCCCGATGCGCCAGTAGAAGTCGATGCTCATGCGGTGGCCTCCTGACCAGCCAGGGTGCGTCCGGCCGGGTCGACCAGGTGCAGCAGGTGTTCGCCGGTGCGGTGCAGTTCCTCGATGTGCGGGCTGCCGTCGAGCACGAAGCTGTCGACGCCTGCGTCGACGTATTCCGAGAGTCGCTGCGCCACCTGCTCATAGCTGCCGACCAGGCCGATCGGCTGGTCGTAGCCGAGCTCGGTGAAGCCGGCCCAGCGCCCGCCGCCGAGGTCCAGCGAACGCGCGCCGACGCCGTCGTCGTGGACCTCGTGCCACTGCCGCTCGGCGCGGGCCCAGGCCTCCTCCTCTGTCTCGCGGGCGATGATCGGCAGCTCCAGCCCGGCGCGCACCGTGCGGCCCAGTGCCCGCGACCGACTCCGCAGGTCGCGCACCGACGCCGCGATCCCGTCGACGGTCTCGGTGAACAGGTGCACGTCGCCGTGCCGCGCGGACAGCTCCAGCGCCTGCTCGGAGTCCCCGGACAGGTACACGGTCGGGAACGGCAGCCCGGACAGGATGCCGCGGAACCCGCCGTCGATGACGTCGAAGTACTCGCCGTCGAATTCGAATCCGGTGCCGTTGAATCCGGCTCCGGCGACCGGGGTCTCGTTCCACACCCCGCGCGCGACGGTGAGGAACTCCGCGGCCCGCGTATACCGGTCCACGCCAGTGACCCGGTCGCCGCGGGCGCGGGCGTCGGCCTCGTCGGTCTCCACCCGCAGCCGCCAGGACAGCCGTCCCCCGGAGAGCCGCTGCAGCGTCGCGGACACCTTCGCCGCGTACACGGGGGTGCCGAAGGAGGGGTGGAACTCGACGATCACCCTCGAGTGCCGGGTGTCGCGCAGCGCACCGCCGCCGACGATCCACGACTCCTCGCCGAGCGGGTCGTAGGGCGCGAGCACCCCGTCCAACCCGGACAGTTCGGCCGCGAGCACCACCTGTGCGAGGTCGTCGAAGGGCCCGAAGTTGCCGGGCCGCACATCGGTCGCGACGGTGGGCACCTGCGGTCCGCCGAAGCCGCCGCGGTTCCGCGAGCCGGGCGACGCGTGCCTGCCGTCTCCCTGCGAGGGCAACCGCCACAGGAACTCGGTCATGACGGCACCTTTCCGGCGGCCAGCAGCTCCAGCGCCTGCTCCAGGGGCTCGCGGGCCACCCAGGATTCGAGGTCGAAGTCGGCGGCCAGGAACCCGTGCGTGTAGAGGAACTGCTTCTGGATCCCGATCAGCTCGACGCGCTCGTCGGACAGCGACGGGTGCAGGTCCTTGTGGAAGCCCTCCTTGTACGCGGCGGCGACTCCCTCGGGACCGGACAGGGTTTCGCGGGCCAGCACCTCGCGGACGCGGTCCAGGTTGTCGGCCGCCCAGTTCGCGGCGCGCAGGCTCTGCGCGAGGAAGCCGACCACCAGCTCGGGCCGGGACTCGAGCAGGTCGGCGTGCACGGTGATGGGGCGCGGCGTGCCGTTGTTGACCCGCATCCGCTTCGCGTCGGTGGCGTCGAGGTCCACCGCCACCCGCAGGCCGTGCTCGCGGGCCACCTCCTGCGCGCGGGCGCCCTTGACGTAGATGGCGTCCACCTCGCCGCGCAGCAGCTCGTCGACGCCCCAGGTGGTGCTGCGGCGGCCATCGCGAACAGCGCTGCGCACCTGCGGGTTCCGCTCCACCTCCACCTCGACCGCGACGACATCGGTGAGGGTGAGGCCGGCCAGGCGCAGCGCGTTCGCGAAGCCGTGCAGAGCCATCGCGCGCGGGAAGCTGCGCGCCTGGTCCTGCGCCCATGCCGGGATCCCGATCCGCAGGCCCGCCAGGTCGGCGGCGCCCGCGACCGTGGAGTCCGGCCCGACGAGAATGGCCTGCGATTCGTCGATCCAGGTCAGCCCGATCAGCCGGGTCGGCGAGCCCTGCGCGCGGGCCGCGATCGCGGGCACGTTGCCGCCCTCGCGGACCAGGCCGAGCAGCTGGTGGTCGAAGTGCCGGACGGCCAGCTCCGGTCCGGCGTCCTGCAGGACGCCCAGGCTGACGCCCGCCTCCGCCGCGGTCTCCCCCAGCCAGCCGAGGCTGTGCGCGAGGCCGCTCGCTGTGGGCACGGGGCAGCGGGTGTACCAGAGGGTGTCGAGGGCGGTGTCGACTGCTGCGGTCATCTCGGGCTCCTAAGTGGTTGTGGGGGAAGCGGTGCGGCCGACGCCGAGCTCGGTGAGGAACGCGGCGCGGTAGCGGAGGGACTCGGGGTCGGTACGGTCGCGGGGCCGGGCGAGGTCGATGTCGACGTCCACAGCGAACCGGCCCTCGTTGAGGATCAGCACCCGGTCGGCCAGGCGGACGGCCTCGTCGACGTCGTGCGTGACCAGCAGGACCGCGGGGCGGTGCCGGGCCACCAGATCGCCGACCAGGTCCTGCATCTGCAGCCTCGTCAGCGCGTCGAGCGCGGCAAACGGCTCGTCGAGCAGCAGCAGCTCCGGCTCGCGGACCAGGGCCCTGGCCAGCGCGACCCGCTGCGCCTCGCCGCCGGACAGGGTGGCAGGCCACTGCCGCGCCTTGGCCTCCAGATTCACCTCGGCCAGCGAGCGCGCGGCGCGGTCCCGGTTCTGGGCGGTCCGGCGCTGCCCGACGGTGACATTGGCCAGCACCCGCTTGGACGGGATCAGGCGCGGCTCTTGGTAGACGGTGGTGCGCTGGCGGGGCACCAGAATCTCTCCGGCATCGGGCCTTTCGAGGCCGGTGAGCAGCCGCAGCAGCGTCGTCTTGCCGGTGCCACTCGGGCCGAGCAGCACCACGAACTCGCCGCGGTGGATCTCCAGGTCGACGCCGTCCAGCACGGTCTTGTCGCCGAACGCCTTGCGGACCCCGCGCAGCGAGACAGCCACGGGCTCGCCCGCCCGCCGGTCACGGGCCGCGGTCGCGGTGCGTTCCCGCACGGCGAGCGGCGGCAACGCGGTGTCGGAGGCGCTCATCGGACCCCCACCTGTCCCCGCCACGGCATCGCGAACTTCTCGATGACCCGGACGATGCCGTCGAAGATCAGGCCGAGCACCGCGTACAGCACCACGCACAGCACCATGTAGTCGGTGCGGTTGTACTCCTGCGCCAGCGTCACCAGGTAGCCGATGCCCTCCCGGGTGCCGACCTGTTCGGCGGCGATGAGACCGGTGATGCTGATGGACAGGCAGATTCGCAGTGCCATCAGCACCCCGGGCAGCGCGGCGGGCAGGATCGCTCCGAACACGAGCCGCCACCCCGCAGACCGAAGCTCTGGGCGGCCTCGACCATCTTGCGATCCACGTTGCGGACGCCGAGGTACGTGTAGGCGTACATCGGGCCGACGGTGGCCACCGCGATCAGCAGCACCTTGAAGGTCTCGTCGATGCCGAACCAGGCGATGAACAGCGGTACCAGCGCCAGGAACGGGATGGCCCGGTTGATCTGCATCGTGGAGTCGATGAGTTCCTCACCGAGGCTGGACAGTCCGGAGAGCACCCCCAACGCCAGGCCGATCAGGACGCCGAAGAACACGCCGACCGCTGCCCGCTTGAACGAGGCGATGGAGAAGTCGACCAGCTGCCCGGTCTGGTAGAGCTCGGTGAAGGCGCGCCAGACCGCAGGCGGCCCGGCGAGGATCTCCTCGGGGATCGCGCCGGTGGCCGAACCGATCCACCAGGCCGCGACGATCAGCGCGGGCACCAGGAAGCGCAGCGGGATCGACACCCAGGCGGGCCGGGCGCGGCCCGCGCGGTACCGCGGCGCCTCGAGCTCAAGGGTGGTGGGCCCGCCGCGTTCCTCCCGCGCCCTCGGCGGGCTCAGCAACGCCATGTCAGTTCCCGGTCTTCGTCGGGGCCGACTGGACCTGAGCGGTCGCGTCCACCTTGGACTGCAAGGGGTAGAAGACATCCCCGGCAGTGAGCGCGCGGGTGGTCACCCCGTTCTGGAAGAACAGGTCAGCGACCTCCTGCAGGTCCGCCTCGTCGGCCGCGGTCGGGTAGTGCGGGACCGAGGCCCGGCGGCCGAGATCGACTGCCCTGTCCAGCCGATCTCCTGACAGCGCCCTCGGACCCGCCTTCTCGAAGACGTTCTGGTAGTCCTCCGGGTTGCTGCGCTGCCGCTCGGTCAGCGCCTGCAGGGTCTCGAGGTACTTGGCCGCGACGTCGGGGCGCTCCTCGAGGACCGCGGTGCGGAACGCGACGATCGTGTTGTCCTTGGAGTCGATGCTGGCCTCGGTGGCGATCTCCACGACGCCGTCGCGGGCCTTTGCCTCCTGGTAGGGGTCGTTGAACGACGCCCACGCGTCCACCTGGCCGGTGGAGAAGGCCGACGCCGCGTCGGATGGCTGCAGCGGCACCCGCTCGACCTGGTCGAACGGGATGTTGGCCTGGCGCAACGCCTTCAGGGTGATGTACTCACCCTTGCCTGCGGGGTTCACCGCGATGCGCTTGCCGACGAGGTCCTTGACCTCCTTCACCCCCGAGCCAGGGGACGCGATGATGCCGCTCTGATCCTGGTCGACCGGGTCCGCGACGGCGATGATCCGCACCGCGACGTCCTTGGACAGCGCGCCGACCACCGGGCTGTACGCGCCACCGGAGACGTCGAGCTGACCGGCGTTGAACAGCTTGAGGTTCGCGCTGAACGCGGGCGGCGCCTTGACCCACTCGACCTTCGCTCCGAGCGGGGCCAGCGCCTCGTCGAAGGTGCCGTCCCGCTTGCCGACCGCGAGAGGTCCGGCGTTGCCCGGGTCGGTCACCTTGAGCACGAACGTGGGCTCGGCGGAGCCGGCGGCGTCTGCGGTGCCCTCGGAATCCGACCCGCAGGCGGCAACCAGGGCGACGACGGGGAGAAGCGCGAGCGCGAGGCGCGCTCGGGGAAGTCGGCGGTTGCGGGACATCGGGGGCTCCTGTTCGAGAGGCTGATCGATCTACGCCTCGAAAACTAGGCGAGCCAAACCCCACCGACTAGGTATAGTTTTCTGCTGATTGGAAGTCTTGACAGACTCCCACTGCGTGATTCGGCCATCTGCCGCCGTTTCAGAACACCAATTTTCCGATCAGTGGAAAGCGTCCGCACCGGCCGCGCGTGTTAGCGTCGCGACGTGGAGACCCCCTCAGACCTCATGCCCCCGGCGACCGGCTCCGTGCAGACCGTCGCCCGCGCCCTGTCGGTGCTCGGCTGCTTCCGCGGCGGCGACGAGCTCGGGGTGTCGGAGGTGGCCCGCCTCCAGGGGCTCGCGGTCAGCACCACGCACCGGCTGCTCACCGCGCTCGTCGACGCGGGCTTCCTCGACAAGGACACGGAGTCGAGCCGGTACCGCCTCGGCGGTGCGCTGGCGGAGTACGGCCAGATCGCCTACCGGCAGCACCGCATCTATCTCGCCGAGCCGCATCTCGAGCAGCTCGCCACCACCACCGGCGCGAGCGCGTCGATCGCGACGCGCTACGGCAACGACGCGGTGCTACTCGGCACCAGCCGGTGGCGGGAGGCCGACGGTCACCAGCTGCAGGGTGTCCGGCTGCCGCTGCACGCCAGCGCGCTTGGCAAGGCGCTGCTGGCCTGGTCCCTGGTCACCGACGACGAGCTGGGTCGGCTGCCCTACGAAACGGGCACGGCGCGTTCGGTTCCCGGGCCGCAGGAGCTGGGCAAGGAGCTGGCCCTGACCCGCGAGCGGGGCTATGCCTTCAACGACGAGGAGCTGGCCGCCGGATATCGGACGATCGGCGTCCCGGTCGTCGGGGACGACGGCCTCGCCCGGTTCGCGCTGGGACTGCGCGGGCCGACCGAGCTGATGATCCCCGAGCGGGTGCCCTTCTTCGTCGAGCTGGCCAGGGTCACCGCCCGTGAGATCGCCGCCGTCATGCACTGACGCGCAGTCGTGTGAATCAGCAGAGGGCGTGGCTGAGCAGGGCGAGGGTGTCGACCTCCTGCGGCGGCGCCTGGGTGACGGTGATCGCGGCGGCCCGGCCGTCCTCGGTCGCGCCGGAGAGGGTGTGGAACCCCGGGATGTCGCCGGAGTGTCCCCAGAAGACCTTGCCGCAGGACAGTTTTGCCGACATCAACCCGAGCCCGTAGGACATGCCGGGCTGATCCATCGGGACGGTGCTGGTCATCGCCTCCCAGGACGTCTCCGAGGTGAGCCGGCCCTCCACGAGCGCCCGCAGGAAAGCGGTCAGGTCCGCCCCGCTCGAGACCATCGCGCCCGCGGCCCAGGGACCGGATGGCTCGGTCGCCGTCATCTCGACGATGGTGTCCCCGTCCGCCTCGTAGCCGGACGGGTGCCGTCCGCGGATCTGCTTCTCCCCCGTTCCGGGCAGGTAGGTATCGGTCAGCCCCAGCGGCCCGGTGATCCGGCTCGCGAGCTCGTCCTCGACCGTGTTCCCGGTGACCTTCTCGACCAGCATCCCGTTCACGAGGTAGTTGGTGTTGGTGTATTTCATCCGCTCGCCCGCGCGGAACTGCGCGGGGTGCGCCATCGCCATCGCGAGCAGATCCTGCCGGGTGAACTGCTCGCCGCTGCCGAGATAGGTCTGCGTGATGCGCGGGTCGTCGGAGTACTCGGGCAATCCGCTGGTGTGCTGGAGCAGCTGCCGGACCGTGATCGCGCCCGGGTCGACGCCCTCCGCGACCAGCGCGCCGGGCAGGTAGCGATCGATGGGGGCGTCGAGCTCGATCTTCCCCTCGTCGACCAGCTGCATCACGATGGCCGCCACGAATGTCTTGGTGACGCTGCCGATCCGGACCTGCGCGCCGTCCGGGATCTGCTCTGCGGTGACCCGGTCGCCCACCCCGCTGCGCAGCTCCACCGTCTCGCCGGGAACGGACAGCGTGGCCACCGCGCCGCCGACGGTCGAGCGGACCAGTTCGTCCAGGTCGGCCTGCACGGCGGCACGGTTGGGAAAGCTGTTGACCACCACGGGATCCGAGGTGTCCGAGCATCCGGCGAGCAGGAGGACCGAGATACCGACCGCGACCGCAGCTGATTTCATACCCAGACCCTATGGTGCGAGAACCGTTCGGCGCATCCGGATTTACCCTGATATCGCCCCGAAATGCAGACACGCCTGTGAGTCCTTCTGGCCCGGAGGGGGCCGGAAGGACTCACAGGCGGCGAAGCCGCAGCCGCTCAGCCGCGCAGGTAGGCCAGCACCGCAAGCACCCGTCGATGCCCGCTGTCGGAGGCGGAGAGCCCGAGCTTGGCGAAGATGTTGCCGATGTGCTTGCTCACCGCGGTCTCGCTGACCACGAGCCGGCCTGCGATGGTGCCGTTGTCCAGGCCCTCGGCCATCAGGCCGAGCACCTCGGACTCGCGCGGGGTCAGCGAGCGGATCGGGTCATCGGACCGCCTGCGGCTCATCAGCTGTGAGATCACCTCGGGATCCATCACCGTGCCGCCCGCGGCGACCCGGCGCAGCGCGTCGGTGAACTCGGCGACCCGGCCGACGCGTTCCTTGAGCAGGTACCCCATCCCGTTCGCGCCCTCGGCGAGCAGCCGACCCGCGTACCGGTCCTCCACGTACGCGGAGAGCACCAGCACTGGGAAGCCCGGCCTGCGCCGCCGCGCCTCCTCGGCCGCCTTGAGCCCCTCGTTGGTGAAGGTGGGTGGCATCCGGACGTCGAGCACCGCGGCGTCCGCGGAATCCAGCACCTCCAGGAAGGCCTCGGCATTGTCCACCGCGGCGACGACCTCGAAGCCCTCCCGCGCAGCAACAGCGCCAGGCCCTCGCGGAGGAGTGCGTCATCCTCGGCGATCACGATCCGCACGGCGCCTCCAGTCTCATGGTGAAACGACGGTAGCCCACGGCTGCTCTCGCGCGAGACCCCGACCGGATGGCGTCGGGACCCCTCACGCCCCGCACGGCAGTTCCACCGTCAGCGACGTCGGACCGCCCTCGGGGCTGGCCAGCTCCATCGTCCCCTCGAAGGCCTCGGCCCGGCGCCGGATCCCGCTCAGCCCGCCGCCCGCCCGCTCGACCGCTCCGCCGTGCCCGTCGTCGGTGATCGTGATCCGCAGCACCTCACCGGAATCCCGGTCGGCCGTGCGCAGGCGGACGGTCACCCCGCTCGCGCCGCCGTGCTTGGCGACGTTGGTCAGTCCCTCGGCCACCACGAAGTACGCGGCCGACTCCACCGCGACCGGCGCCCGGCGCAGCCCGCCCACGTCCAGCACGCACGGCACCGGGGACCGGCCCGCAAGCGCCGAGACCGCGCCCTCGAGCCCGAGTTCGTCGAGGATCGGCGGGTAGATGTCGTGCACGATTGTGCGCAGGCCCGCGAGCGCGTCGGAGGCCGCGTCCTGGGCCCGAAGCAGCTGCGGCAGGGCCTGTTCCGGGTTCGTCCGCAGCGACCGTTCCGCGATGCCCAGCATCATCACCACCCCGACGAGCCGGTTCTGGGCGCCGTCGTGCAGGTCCCGTTCGATCCGGCGGAGCTCGGCGGCGTGCGCGTCGAGGGCGGCCGCGCGGCTCGCGGTCAGCGCGCTCACCCGCTCCACCAGCCGCGATTCCCGGGTCGGCGCCAGCAGCCGCACGGCCAGCCCGCACATCCCGCGCGCCATCAGCGGGGTCAGCCACAGTGACAGCGCGCCGTAGGCGACACCGACCAGTGGCATCGCCGCGGCCCCCACCACGAGGTCACCGGATAGAGGCTGGTCACCGGCTCGTCGGCGGGCATCGACTGCCAATACGCCGGGATCAGCAGCGAATTGACGGCCGCGGCGGGGAGCGCGAGCGCGAACAGGCCGGCGGTGGGCGCGATCAGCGCGTGCACCGCGACCCAGGCGGCGTCGCGCCGGGTCGAGGCCGCAGTCGCCAGCCGACGCAGGTCCTCGAACGTCGGGTCGGTCGGGATCGGCAGGTATCGCTCGGACAGTTCCTCCCCCGAGTACCACCTGGCCCGACGCCGGGCCAGGCCCGTCCACCACCGCAACACCCCACCGCCCTTGGCGCCAGCAGCCAGCCAGGCCCGAACAGCAGGAACACCACCAGCACCAGACCGACGACGAGCAGCGCCATCGACACCATGCCCGCGACGCCCTCCGCCGCCAGGTAGCGCAGCGCACGCCACCAGCTCCGCAGCCGCCCGGTCCTCGCCATGCCCCAGCATGCCGCACCCCGGCGGACCTGTCGGTATAGCCAGCCACACCATGGATCCGGTAGCGCGCGGGATCGTCCGCCGACGCGGCCGTCCATAGCGTCGTCATCCATGAGCACACAGGTTCTGAGCCCTCCCGTCGCCGCCCTCCGACTCCAGCACGTCACCAAGAGGTACGGGTCCGGTCCCGCCGCGGTGACCGCGCTGCGGGGCATCGACCTGACCCTGCCCCGCGGGGCCTTCACCGCGGTGATGGGCCCGTCGGGCTCCGGCAAGAGCACCTTCCTGCACTGCGCCGCCGGCCTCGACCAGCCGACCTCGGGGTCCGTGTGGCTCGGCGACACCGACATCTCCCGGCTCAAGTCCAAGGCACTGACCGTGTTCCGACGCGATCACGTCGGCTTCGTCTTCCAGGCGTACAACCTGCTGCCCGCGCTCTCGGTGGAGCAGAACATCACCCTGCCGCTGCTGCTCGCGGGTCGCGGCGCCGACCCAGGCTGGCTCGACTTCGTCACCGGCGCGGTCGGCCTGGCGGATCTGCGCGGGCGCAGGCCCGCGGAGCTGTCCGGCGGTCAGCAACAGCGGGTCGCGATCGCGCGTGCCCTGGTGACCCGGCCCGATGCCGTGTTCGCCGACGAGCCGACCGGCGCACTGGATTCGCGAACCGGCCGGCAGGTCCTCGAACTGCTCCGCCGCACCGCCGAGGAGCTCGGGCAGACCGTGGTGATGGTCACCCACGATCCGATCGCCGCCTCGTACGCCGACCGGGTGCTGTTCCTCGCCGACGGCGCCTTCGTCGGTCACCTGGACCGGCCGAGCCCCAGCAGGTCGCCGACCACATGACCCACCTCGGGGAGTGGTGACCCGATGAGATCGCTTGCAGGCGCGAACATCCGCGCACACCGAGGCGGGTTCGTCGGCATGTTCGTCGCGGTGCTGTTCGCCGCAATGCTCGTCACCGGGCTCGGGGTCCTCATCGAGTCCGGGATCCGCGGCGGCATCGAGCCGCAGCGCTACGCCGGCGCGGACGTCATCGTCGGCGGCAGGCAGTCGCTCGTCGTCGAGGAGGACGTCGACCAGCCGTTCGCGGAGCGGGCCCCGCTGGCCGCGGGCGTCGCGGAAGAACTGGCGTCGGTTCCCGGGGTGGCGCGCGCGGTCCCCGACGTCAGCGTTCCGCTCACGTGGTCGGGCAGGCCGGTGCAGGCGCACGGCTGGGCCTCGGCCGCGCTGACCCCGTACGAGATCCGGGAGGGACGGGTGCCGAACGGTCCTGGTGAGGTCGTGGTGGACGACGCCGAGCCTGCCCGCATCGGCGACCGGATCTCGTTGGCGCACGGCGGCATCGCCGACGACTACACCGTGGTCGGCGTCGCGGGCGCGAACCCGACCCCGGACCGGGCCGCACACGTGTTTCTGTCCGACGGCCAGATCTCGTCGCTGTCACCGCGTTCGGGCAACACCGACACCATCGGCGTCATGGCGGCCGACGGCGTCACGGCGAGCGCGCTGGCGGAGCGGATCCGCGAAGAAATGCCCGAGGTCGAGGTCTACACCGGACGGGCCCGCGGCGACGCGGAGTTCCTCGACGCGGGCAGTGCGCGTACCGAACTGGTGATGATCGGTATCGCGTTCGCCGGAACCGCGGTGATGATCGCCATGTTCGTGGTGGCCAGCACCCTGTCGCTGTCGATCGCGCAGCGCAGGCGCGAGTTCGCACTGCTCCGCGCGGTCGGCGCGACCCCGGGTCAGATCCACCGGCTCGTCGGGCGTGAGGTGATGCTGGTCGCGGGCGTCGCCGCGGTCGCGGGCACCGTCCCCGGCTTCGTCCTCGCCGGCTATCTCCGGTCTCGCTTCGCGGCGGTCGGACTCCTGCCGGCCGACTTCGCCCTGGCCTTCAGCCCGCTGCCCGCCGTCGCGGCCGTGGCACTGAGCCTGATCACCGCCCGCGCGGCGGCGGCCGTCGCCGCGCGCAGGCCCGCCCGGATCAATCCGGTCGACGCGCTGGCGGAGGCATCGGCGACCCCGGCACGGCTCGGCCGCGGGCGGATGGTCACCGGACTGGTCCTCGGCGCTTCGGGCCTGGTGATCTCGCTGCTGCCCGCCGTTGTCCCGGGGCAGGCGGCGCTGGCGGGCGCGGGGGGTGCCGCTGTCCTGCTGATGATCTCGGTGGGGCTGCTGGGACCGCGTTTGGTCAGCGGCGCGGTGGCCGCGCTCGGTGGGCCGCTCCGCCGATCGGGATCGCCTGCCCTGTTCCTGGCGGCCGCGAACACCCGCGGCAACGCCCGCCGCCTCGCCGCCGCCATCACCCCGCTCGCCCTGGCGATCGCGATCGGATCGGTACAGATCTTCGTCCAGACCACCGTCGCGGCGGAGGCCGCCACCCAGTCGAGGGAGGGCGTCATCGCGGACTTCCTCGTCACCGGCGCCGGGTCGGGACTGTCCCCCGCCGTCGTCGATGCGATCGGCCGGACGCCCGGCGTCGAGGCGGCGAATCCCGTTGCCCGCAGCCAGGTGTACGTCCCGCGCTTCGACGGCGAATCCACCACCACCGAGCGGTACTCGGCCCAGGGCATCGACCCGGCCGCGACCGTCGCGACGATGGATCTCGAGGTCGAGTCCGGCGGCCTCGACGCGCTCGCCGGGCCGGGCACGGTCGCGCTGAGCAGCGACACCGCCCAGACTCTGGGCGTCGAGGTCGGCGGAACCGCCACGCTGCACCTCGGCGACGGCACCGCGGTCAGCCCGACCGTCGTCGCCACCTACGGTCGCGGACTCGGATTCGGCGACGTCACCTTCGCGAACGAGGTGGTGCGCGCCCACACCACGAGCGGGCTGGACGACAGCATCCTGGTGCGGGCCGAGCCCGGCAGGCAATCCGAGGTCGGCGCCGCATTGGCCGCGGCGGGCTACACCGTCAGCGACCGTGACGGGCTCGGCGCGGCGGGCGAATCCGAGCGCAGCGCGCAGTCCTGGACGAGCCTGATCGCGCTGTCGGTGCTGCTGGCCTACCTGGCGGTCGCGGTGGTGAACACCCTGGTGATGGCGACGGCCGAGCGGGGTCGGGAGTTCGCGCTGCTGCGCCTGGTCGGATCGAGCCGCGGGCAGGTGCGCGCGATGATGCGCGCCGAGGCGGTGATGGTGGTGACGATCGCGTCGGTGGTGGGCACGCTGATCGCGCTGCCGCCGCTGGTGGGGGTCAGCCTCGGGGTCTCCGGGCAGCCGATCCCCGCCATCTCCCCCGTCACCTATGCCGCACTCATCGCCGCGACGGTGACGCTGGGACTGATCGCGATCGCGATACCGACCCGCGCCAGGCTCCGCGCGGATCCGGTCGCGGCGATCTCCTCCCGGGAGTAGGACCGTGCGCGCCCGGCACCCGAAGCCGGGCGCGCACGGTCCCGGTGCCACTCAGGTGGGTGCGATCGGCCGGAAGGCGCGGAGTTCGTCCTGTCCCGGCCTGACGACCCCGGCCGAGGATTCCATCACCTCGTTCCACGCACCCGGCAGGTCACGCAACGGTTCGGAGACCACGAACCGGGTCTCCCCGCCCAACTGATGGAGGACGGGCACTTCCGGGTGGAGATCCCGCAGCCTGGAGATCTCGGTCGAGAAGAACAGCGACCTCGACTGCCTCGCGGTCGAGTAGCGGAAGATCCAGGTGGATTCGCCGTCCGTCGTCGCGACGGTCATCTGGACCGGATCGTCGACCCCGTGGGCCCGGCCGACATCCTCGACGAGACCGACGGCCCTGGCGACGGCGTCGACCGGATCGTCGGTGAGGCCAAAGGTCAGCGCGAGGAAGAACAGCGTCTCGGAGTCGGTCGAACCCTCGAGATCCGGGAACAGGGCCGGGTCGATCGCGGTGATCAGGTCGCGCCGGGTCTCGCGGAATCCCCCGAGGGCACCGTTGTGCATCCACAACCAGCGCCCGTGCCGGAAGGGATGACAGTTGCTGCGCTGCACCGCGGTCCCGGTCGAGGCGCGGACGTGCGCGAAGAGCAGCGGGGTGCGCACGTGGCCTGCGATCTCGCGCAGATTCGAGTCGTTCCAGGCCGGCTCGATGCTCTTGAACACCGCCGGTTCGGTGCCCTCGCCGTACCAGCCGATACCGAAGCCGTCGCCGTTCGTGGTCGTGGCGCCGAGGCGGGAGTGCAGGCTCTGGTCGATCAGCGAGTGTTCAGGCCGGAACAGCAGGTCCTCCGCGAGGATCGGCTCTCCCGAGTAGGCCATCCACCTGCACATGCATCAATTGAAGCACCAAACTCCGCCGTCGTGCTCGGCCGATTGTCGCGGCGGGATCAGGGTGTGCGTGCCCGCGCCGGGTCGACCGCGACGGCGGCGGACAGGAGTTCTTGTGGCCCCGAGAGTCGACGCCTGCGACGCCGGATCACCTTCTCGGTCTCGATCACGACCGGGATGATCAGCGCCCACCCGATGCAGGCGAGCCACTGTCCACCCGTCAGGGACGTCGTCATGAGCAGATCCTGGAGGAAGCCCAGCTCGACCGCGAACACGGTGGCGATGATCGGGATGGAGAGGATCTTCAGCGCGCCGAGTACGGGGGCGGCGAGACCGGATTCGGGATCGCGCCTCATGACGAGGCCGCTGAGGACCGACCCGATCGACAGCACCACGAACGCCATCGTCATCGGCACGCTCGCCTCGGTCGGACTCATCGGGCCGGGGGCGACGAGCATCGCCGCCAGGGTGACGGCGAACTGCAGGACCCCGTACGCCAGCCACTGGATGAACGCCTTCCGGTGTGCAATAGGGAGTTTCGGATCCCGGGGCGGTTTGCTCATCAGGTCCGCCGGCAGCGGGTCGAGCATGATGACGGCGACCGGGAACAGTGTGATGAAGAAGTTCTGGAACAGCACCATCAGCGGGGTGAGCGCGATGCCGTCGTTGATGTCGAACACGCTCGCGACGAGGAACAACAGCACCATCGCGAACAGCTTGGCCATCTGATAGCGGACGTACGACACGATCTTCTCGTAGATGCCGCGACCCAACCGGATCGCGGTGACCAGCGTCCCGAAGTTGTCGTCGGTCAGCACCATCCGCCCTGCCTGCTTGGTGACCTCGCTCCCCGACCCCATCGCCACCCCGATGTCGGCCTTCTTCAGCGCGGCGGCATCGTTGACGGCGTCGCCGGTCATCGCCACGATCGCGCCGCCCCGCTGCATGATGTCGGCGAGGCGCAGCTTGTCCTGTGGCGTGACGCGGCCGAAGACGTGGAGTTCCGGCAGGGCCGCCGCGAGTTCCTCGTCCGTCATGGCCTGGAGTTCGGCACCGCCGATCGCGCCCGGCCCGAGTCCCAGCTCGGCGCCGATCGCGGATGCGGTGATGGCGTGGTCGCCCGTGATCATCCGGACGTCGATGCCCGCGGCATGGGCGGTGCGCACGGCGTCGATCGCCTCCGGCCGAAGCGGGTCGATGATCCCCACCATGCCGACGAACGTGAGGTCCTCGACGAACGACATCGGATCCGCGGCAACGGCCGCCTCCCGACCGTCGAGCAGCCGGGTCGCGAAGGCCAGCACGCGGAGCCCCTTCTCCGACATGGCGCGGTTGGCCGCCATGAGCTCGTCCCGGACCTCGGCCAGCGCCACCGTCTCCCCGCCCGGGACGAACGCGGTCCCGCACCGCGCCAGGACCACATCGGGTCCGCCCTTGACCAGCTCCGCGAACCGGGTGCTGCCGCGGACCGGGAGGTGGTGGAAGGTGGCCATGAACTTGTAGGCCGAATCGAACGGCACCTCGGCGACACGCGGGTACGTCCGCCGGGTGAGCGGGGCGTCGACCCCGATCTTGGCCGCGAGCACCACCAGCGCGGCCTCGGTCGGATCGCCGACGACCTCCCCGGAGTCGGAGACGGTGGCGTCGCTGTCCAGGCACAGCCCGTAGGCGAGCAGGGTGAAGTCCGGCACCGCCTCGCCCGCGACCTGTGCGATCGTCCCGGCCTTGCCGTAGCCCTCGCCGTCCACCGTGAACCACCGGCCGTGAAAGTACAACGAGCGCACCGTCATCTGGTTCATGGTCAGCGTGCCGGTCTTGTCGGAGTTGATCACGCTCGTCGCACCGAGGGTCTCGACGTCGTTGAGGTTCTTCACGATCGCCTTCGCGTCGGCGAGCTGGCGCGCCCCGTAGGCCAGCATCGCCTGGACGAACGTCGGCATACCGGTCGGGATGGCCGAGACGGCCATCGAGATGCCCAGCAGCAGCAACGTCGTCAGGCTCTGCCCGCGCAGAACACCGAGGATCACGATGATCGCCACGGCGGTCCATGCGATGACGGACAGCACCTTGGTCAGCGAGTTCAGCTCGCGCTGCAGGGGGATTTGCTCGGCGCGACGGCCGAGAGCATCGACGCGATCAGGCCCATCTGGGTGCGCATGCCGGTCTCGGTGACCACCATGGTGGCGGTTCCGCGGGTGACCGAGGTGTTCTGGAACACCATGTTGCTGCGGTCGCCGAGGGCGACGTCCGCGGTGTCGAGCGTCCCGGGATCCTTCGCGATCGGTGCGCTCTCGCCGGTCAGCGCCGCCTCCTGGGTCTCGAGGGTGGCCGACCGCAACAGTCGGCCGTCGGCGGGGACGATGTCGCCCGCCTCGAGCGCGACGATGTCGCCAGGGACGAGTTCGGTCGCATCGAGCTCGGTCAGGGTCCCGCCGCGGATCACCCGCGCCTGCGGCGTCTGCATCTTCGCGAGCGCGTCCACGCTGGCGCGGGCCTTCAGTTCCTGCTGCGTGCCCAGCACGATGTTGAGCACCACGAGCGCCGCCACCACGAGTGCTGTCGGCACCTCGCCGATGACCACGCTGACGACGGCCACCGCGACCAGCATCAGATTCATCGGATCCTTCAGCTGCAGCAGGGCGATCGACCACGTCGAGGGCGCGGGCTCGGCCGCGATCTCGTTGCCCCCGTATCTCCGCCGCCGCGCACCGACCTCGCCGTCCGTCAGACCCGACTGCGGGTCGGTGTCGAGCGCCGCGACGACGGCGTCCGCGTCCTGGGCGAACCAGGTCGCTCCGGATTCGGCGGTGGTGCGCGCGTGCACCCGGTCCGGTGTTGGTTCCGTGGTGGCCATGACCGCTGCTCCTCGCCGGGTACTCGGAAACGTCAGTAAGGAGTGGGAATCCAGTGCAGCGGCAGGGCCGGTGCGCGGTATCCGCCAGGGTCCTGCCGCTTCGGCAGGGTGACGTCGGGACGCTCGAGCGGCGTGTACGGGATCTGGCTGAGCAGGTGACTGATGATGTTGAGCCGCCCCCGCTTCTTGTCGTCGTTGAGCGCGACAAACCACGGCGCCAAGCCGGAATCGGTGAACCGGAACATCTCGTCACGGGCCCGCGAGTAGTCGTACCAGCGGCTGTAGGACTTCAGATCCAACGGGGAGAGCTTCCAGACCTTCCGCGGATCTTCGATGCGACTCTGCAGGCGCAGCGTCTGTTGCTCCTCGCTCACCTCGAGCCAGTACTTGAGCAGGATGACCCCCGACTCGACGATCACGCGCTCGACCACAGGGATGAGCTCGAGGAACTTCCTGGCCTCGTCCTCGGTGCAGAAACCCATGACGCGTTCGACGCCTGCCCGGTTGTACCAACTGCGGTCGAAGATGACGACCTCCCCGGCTGCCGGCAGATGCGGCACGTACCGCTGGAAGTACATCTGCGACTTCTCCCGCTCGGTCGGGGCGGGCAGCGCCACCACCCGGAACACCCGCGGGCTCACCCGCTCGGTGATCGCCCTGATCACCCCGCCCTTGCCTGCGGTATCGCGGCCCTCGAAGACGATGCAGACCTTCGCCCCTGTGGCCCTGACCCACTCCTGCAGCGCGACCAGCTCGGCGTCGAGCACCTTCAGCTGGCGGCGGTATTCCTTGTTCGTCATCGGCGGGGCGTGCTCCTCGACCGACGAGTCGATCAGCTCCCCGGTCTCGGCAGGCTGCCGACCGGTCTGCTCGGAGCGCTTCTCGGACTTC
This sequence comes from Rhodococcus sp. MTM3W5.2, assembly GCF_001984015.1. Classification (NCBI taxonomy): domain Bacteria; kingdom Bacillati; phylum Actinomycetota; class Actinomycetes; order Mycobacteriales; family Nocardiaceae; genus Rhodococcus; species Rhodococcus sp. MTM3W5.2. Next base: position 4,118,346 of record NZ_CP019572.1, read on the forward strand.
TTGTCCTTGGATTTGCCCACCGGCTTCTCCCTCGGCCGTCCATGCGTGCGTGCTCGCCTAGGACCTCACCAGGTACGCCGACAGCAGGACCGCGGCACCGAGGTGCACGGCCCTGCTGTCGGACTTGTCACCGAATTGTCCTGCTTTCCAATGCAATTCCGGGTCAGACCGTGTTTCCGGGTCAGACTGCCTGCGGCTTCCAGGTCGACACGGCCCAGATCACCACGACATCGAGGGCGATGATCAGCACCGACCACCATGGGTAGTACGGCAGCCACATGAAGTTGGCGATGATCGAGATCGCCGCGATCACGATCGCCGCGATCCGCGCCCATCCGGCCCCTGTGAACAGCGCGACACCGATCGCCGCCACCACAACGCCGAGCACGATGTGGATCCAGCCCCACGTGGTGAGGTCGAACTTGTAGGTGTATTCGATGCCGACGACGAAGACCTCGTTCTCGGCCACCGCGGCGATCCCCTGGAAGAACTGGATGACGCCCACGGTCACCAGGATGACGGCCGCCCCCATCGACGTACCCGCCGCGATTCCCTGTTCGGCCGGCGACTTCTCAGACATGACGGTCCCCTTCCTCGCAACCGAATGGTGCTATGTCTCCATAGTCCGCTCCTCCCACCGTTTACATCGCGGATTCGAAGATCAAATCCCGCTGCGCACTGGACGCGTCCGCGGTCTGAACCGTGCCTGTCCTGAGTCCCTTTCGAGTCTTGACCGGGTGGTGAACCGGGCAGACGATGTATCGATGGCCGGGGATGACGAACTGCTTCAAGTCGAACACGTCATCGCGCGTCTGATCGCTCGATACCCCTCCGCGTCGCCGATCGACATCGCGCACACCGTGTGGACGATTCATCAGCGTTTTGCCGACGGCAAGGTGCGCGACTTCGTTCCCCTGCTCGTCGAGAAGGCGGCCCGTCGGGACATCGCGGGCTGGGCGACCACGCCGCCGGCCGCTCCCACCGCGTTGTCGCGGCCCGCTGCCCAGGCCGGTGAAACGGACGCACCAGCGACTCTGGGGCAGCGGCGACAACGTCGAGCCACTCGATGGCCCGGTTTCCTGGCCGCGTGGCCCTCTAGGTGAGATGCTGGCATGCGTCGGGGAAGGGCCGTGATGCCGCGGTTGCCCCCTGGTCCGAATCCATTCGCCGAGAGCAGCATGCGGGGCTGACAGCAGGCCGCCGCACCCCCGATCGTGAACCACCCGAACACCGTTCTGACCACGGCCATCTTCAACGAGAGAGGTCCTGTAGTGAACAACGAATTCGACGAAGTCGGGCCCATCGACTACCTCGTGGTGGAGTTCCCCGCCGACCGGCAGCCGGACGGCTCGGCATTGCCGATGCTCCGCGACCTGGTCGACAACGGCATCATTCGCGTGCTCGACCTCGTGTTCGTCCGCAAGGACACCGACGGATCGATGGCCGGGATCGCGATCGACGACCTCGGTTTGGAGGGCGGCATCGACGTGACGCTGTTCGCGGAGGCGTCGTCGGGACTGGTGAATCCAAGCGACGTCGAGGAGGCAGGCGCCATCCTCGAACCCGGCTGTTCCGGAGCGATTCTCGTCTACGAGAACCTGTGGGCCGCCCCGTTCGCCACGGCGCTGCGCCGCGGCGGCGCGCAACTGGTGGCCTCGGGCCGCATCCCCCTGCAAGGCATCATGGCGGCACTCGACTCGCTCGACGCCGACAGCTGAAGACGAAGGAGCACACCATGCCTGGACTACTCCGTGGCGTCGCGCGTACCGCAGTCGTGGCCGGGACCGCGACCGCCGTCTCGAATCGGGTCTCCCGTCGCCAGGGTCAGCGATGGAACGCCGAACAAGCCCAACAGGCGCCCCCGCAGGCCGCCCCGCCACCGCCGCCGCCCGCCGCCGCACCACCCTCGGGCGGCGTCGATCGCATCACCGCACTGAAACAACTCGCCGAACTCAAGGATCAAGGAGTTCTCACCGAGGACGAATTCAATGCGGAGAAGGCCAGAATCCTGGCCTCCTGACCACACCGCCGCGCGGGCAAAAATCGCTCGCGCGGCGGTGGCGGGTTCGCTAGCCTCGGGACATGTCTCCTCCAGCCTGAGAGAACCCCGACATGACTGCGACGACGGCCACGGCCGCACGCCGGTACACGCCCCTGGTCCTGATCAACCTCGCGACGTTGCTCTCGGCCACCGGCAACGGCATCACCATCGTCGCTCTGCCCTGGCTTGTCCTCGCACAGACCGGCCGGGCCACCGACGCCGCCGTCGTCGCGGGTGCCGCCACCCTGCCGCTGCTGCTCTCGAGCCTGTTCTCCGGCACGGTGGTCGACCGGTTCGGCCGTCGCCGCACCTCGCTGGTCTCCGACTTCCTGTCCGCGGTGTCGGTGGCGCTGATCCCGGTGATGTCCGCGACGGTCGGGCTGTCGGTGGGTGGCATCGCGGCGCTCGCCGCCCTCGGCGCCGCATTCGACCCGGCGGGCATCTCGGCCCGCGAATCCATGCTGCCTGCCGCGACGAGGGAGGCCCGGTGGTCGCTGGACCGGGTGAACAGCCTGTACGAGGCCAACTACAACGTCGCCTACCTGATCGGCCCCGGCATCGGCGGCGTGCTGATCGCCACGGTGGGCGCGGTGAACACCCTGTGGGTGACCTCCGTCTGCTTCGCGCTCTCGATCCTCACCATCGCCTTCCTCCGACTCGAGGGCGCGGGCACGCCCGATCACGAGACCAGGCCGGAATCGATGTGGAGCGGCACGCTCGAGGGCCTGAAGTTCGTGTGGCACAACCGGTTGCTGCGCACCCTCGCGCTGGTGGACATGGCGATCGTCGCGCTGTACATGCCGGTGGAGAGCGTGCTGTTCCCGGTCTACTTCACCGAACGCGGCGAGCCCGCTCAGCTCGGATGGGTGCTGATGGCGATGAGCGTCGGCGGGGTCATCGGCGCCCTGATGTATGGCGCGCTCGCCGCCCACGTCAAGCGCAGGACCCTGATGCTGCTGGCGGTGACCGCGCTCGGTGGGTGCATGGTCGGCATGGCGTTCCTGCCCGCGCTGTGGGTCACGCTCACCCTGGCGCTGCTGGTCGGCCTGGTGTTCGGGCCGGTCGGGCCGATCGCGAACTACGCGATGCAGACCCGCAGCCCCGAGCACATGCGCGGCCGCGTCGTCGGCGTCATGACATCCACCGCGTACGCCGCGGGCCCGCTCGGCTACCTGCTCGCAGGCCCGCTGATCGACGCGGTCGGCCTGCGGATCACCTTTTTCGCGCTGTCCATCCCGGTCCTGGTGATCGCCGCCGTCTGCTTCACGCTGCCTGCGTTGCGCGATCTGGATGCACCAATGGCGGAACCGGTCGACACTCGAACGCACTAGAGGGTGAGAGAGGAACGCCATGACGCAGTACCTGCTCAGTGTCTACCAGCCCGACGGACCGGTCCCCGCGCCGGAGATCCTGGAGGGGATCATCGAGGACATCGACGCCCTCAACCAGGAACTCAAGGCCGCGGGCGCGTGGGTGTTCGCCGGCGGCCTGTACCCGCCGGAGCAGGCGACGGTCCTGCGACCGAAGAGCGGCGAGGTGCTCGTCACCGACGGCCCGTTCGCACAGGCCGAGAATCATCTCGGCGGATTCACGATCATCGAGGCGCCCGACCTCGACACCGCGCTCGGCTGGGGCCGCAAGCTCGCGGCCGCGACCACCCTGCCCATCGAGGTCCGGCCGTTCCAGCAAGGCCCCGAGGACTGATCAAGCGCCGGTCAGCGCGAGACGACCAGCAGGAAGCCGCCGCCGCCCGGCTCGATCTTGGTGTCCAGCGTCAGCTCGGGCGCCAGCCGGGACAACCGGTCCAGCAGCCAGGCGGAGGCGTCCTCGGCGTCGGACTTCGAGGGGCATCGCGCGACGGCGACCCGTCCGGGCTTGCGGGTGAGTTGCTCGACGACGCCGATGATCGGCGCCGGGTCGATCACGAACAGCGCGTCCGACCACGGGACCACCGGCTTGATCGCGCCCTTCTTGGTGTTGCAGGCGCGGTGCGCGAGCCGCTCCGGGCCGCCCTTGCCCTTCTTGGCGGTGTTGATGCTGTCGATGCTCGGACCGCGGGGGTCGTTCACCGACATGTTCGGGTCGACGGGTTCGTCGCACAACCAGCAGCGCCACGATTCTCGTTCGCCGACCTCATCCAGCTTGCTCATGCGCATGACGCTACAGCGGTCCCGGTCACCGGAACCCCATCACCTTGTCGCCCCACGCGGCCCGCAGCTCCTTGTCGGGGTCGCTCGCCAGGGTGTCGGTCTTGTCGATGAGCAGCGTCGCCCTGGTGTCCTCGCGGTACGGCGCCCAGTGCTTGGACGCATCGAGCGCCGCGGGCACACCGTGCTGCGCGAACGCCAGCCACCGCCGCTGCACCCGGCCGGAGACCTCCAGCGCGGCCTTCCGCCCGCCGAGCCAGAAGGTCGGGTCGTGATTGAGGGTGCCGAAATTGCCGAACACATAGGGCAATTCGGTGGCGTGCCCGGCGCCGACCCTGGCCGCCCACAGCATCGGGGTGGCGTGGTCGAACCGGTACACCCAGGTGGGCGAGTGCTTGCTGTGCGCGTCCGCGATCCACAGGCACGGCATCCGGAAGGCCGCGTCCCGCGACACCGCGAGGGCACCGCTGGTCTTCGACCAGTCCGGGTAGGCCGAGATGATCTCCGCGACGCGGATCGCGGGCAGCTTCGGATGGTCGGCGGCGATCGCGGTGAACATCTGGTTCACGGTGTCCGCGGTGACCGGCATGATCGGCGACCTGGTCAGCCGGAAGATCGACGCCTCGTCCTTGTTGGTGCCGATGATCAGCGGGATGCGATGCGCGAATCCCTTCTGGAACGCGGCGACCGGGTACCGCGGCACCAGGTCGCCGTCGACCACGGGAGCCATCGACAGCGTGCCCGGCACCGAGGTCGTCACCTCGTCGAGCAGCACGTCACCCGCCGCGGTCAGCTTCTCGATCGGCAGCTCGCACAGCCGGCCGGTCTCGCCCTCGCTCACACCGACGATCTCGAGGAAGCGCCTGGCCACCGTCGCGGCCCGCTCGGCACCGTAAACCGATGTGGCGGGAGCACTTTGCACGATGGCCTTGTGGAAGAGACCCTCCGCTCGCGGTGAGGTCATCAGCGTCGTGATCGACCCGGCGCCCGAGGACTCCCCGAACGCGGTGACGTTGTCCGGGTCCCCGCCGAACGCGGCGATGCAGTCACGCACCCATTCGAACGCGGCGATCATGTCGCGGAGCCCGATGTTGGTCTCGAACGGGTGCTCGTCGGTCGAGAAGGCCGACAGGTCGAGGAACCCGAGCACGCCGGTCCGGTAGTTGACCGTGACCACCACCACGTCGCCCAGCTCGGCCAGCCGTCTGCCGTCGTACACGCTCTGCGACGACGAGCCGACGCAGTACGCACCGCCGTGGATCCAGACCATCACCGGGCGCGGCGTTCCGTCCGGGCGGGGTGCCCACACGTTGAGCGAGAGGCAGTCCTCGTCCGCGACCGAGCCCGGTTCCATCGGCACCTGGACCGTCTTGGCCTGCGGGGCGATGGGGCCGAAGTCCCTGCAGTCGCGTTCGCCCAGCCACGGGGACGGCGCGACCGCGGTCCGGAACCGCCGGGCGGCGCCTGCGGCGGCGTACGGGATGCCCTTCCAGCTGAACACCGTGCCCGTCGCGTAGCCGCGCGCGTCGCCGTCGCGGGCGGACACGGTCAGCGTCTCGGCCGGGGTCGCGGTCACATCCAGTCCGGTGGGCACGGCAGCCTCCTCGCAGCGGGATCCCAGCCAACGTACCAAGGATGTGCGACCACCTGCGGGAACCGGCGGGGGCACCGGGAGGCACGCCACGCCCGGCACCAACCCCGCTCCCGTTGATCGGGAAGGACGACTGCGCCGTCGACGGCGGTGGTCTGTGATGGAGCCATGCCATCACAAGCCGCATTCACTCCTGGCGCCCTGCTGTCGGGACGGCGCGCGGTCGTCACCGGCGGTGCGGCGGGCATCGGCGCGGCCGTCGCGCGGTCGTTCGCCGCTCATGGCGCCCACGTCCTGGTCGCGGACCTCGATCCGGTCACCGAGCTCGGGTTCGACCCCGCCGCGGGCGGATCGATCGAGGCCATCGAGGCGGACGTCCGCACGGACCCGGTACCCGCGGCGCTGCTCGAGCACCGGCCGGACATCCTGGTGAACAACGTCGGCCACTACCTCCGCCCGCCGCGCCCGTTCGCCGAAAACCAGCCCGACCTGTGGGAGCAGCTGCACGAGGTCAACCTCGGTCACGTGCTGCGGCTCACGCACGCCCTGCTGCCCGGCATGGCCGAGCGCGGCCTCGGATCGGTCATCAACCTCACCTCCGTCGAGGCGCACCGGTCGATGCCAGGGCACACCGTCTACTCGGCCTACAAGGCCGCGCTGATGCAGTTCACCCGCTCACTCGCCGCCGAGGTCGGCCCGGCGGGGATTCGGGTCAACGCCATCGCCCCCGATCTCATCGAGTCGGTGCAGGTGCCGTATGCCGAGCTGGTGCCTGAGGAGCAGGCGCCGCTGTGGCCGACATGGTCCCCGCTCGGCGGCCCCGGGCAGCCGGAGGACGTGGCGGGCGCCGCCCTGTTCCTGGCGTCCGACCTGTCCCGTTTCGTGACCGGCGGGACCATCCATGTCGACGGCGGCACGCACGGCGCGGGTGGCTGGGTGCCGCGCGCATCCGGCGGCTGGACCAACCGCCCCCTCAATCCCTGACCAGTTCCGAAGGATCACCATGCCAACGCTCAGCCTCAACGTTCCGAACTTCGGGAACCTGCTCGCCGCAGACGATTTCGGACAGCTGCTCAAGGTCTGCCGGGCCGCGGACACCGCCGGGGTGGACCGGCTGATCCTCACCGACCACGTCGTGATGGGTCCGGACACGTCCGCCTACTCGTGGGGCGCCTTCCCCACCGACCCTGACGCGCCGTGGCTGGAACCGATGACGGTGCTCGCGCTGGTGGCCGGGCAGACCGAGCGGATCCGGCTCGGCACCGGGATCGTGATCGCCGCGCTGCGCGGCGGTGCGGTCCTGGCGAAGACCGCCGCGACACTGGACTTGCTGTCCGGCGGTCGGGTCGACCTGGGCGTCGGGACCGGCTGGCAAGCAAAGGAATACGAGGCGGTCGGGCTGGACTTCGCCAAGCGCGGCCCGCTGCTCGACGACACCCTCGCGGTGTGCCGGGCACTGTGGGAGGGCGCGCCCGCCGCGGTCGCCCGCCCCGGCATCACCTTCGACGACGCGTATTGCTCGCCCCGGCCTGCGCCCGGTCGACGCATCCCGATCTGGGTGTCCGGCACGCTGTCGAAGGCGGTGGTCCGCCGCCTGACCACCTGGGGCGACGGCTGGATCCCCATCATGGGCGCCACCGATGACGACCTCGGCGCGGGAATCGAGCAGCTGCGCGGCGCTTTCGCCGACGCGGGCCGCGACCCGGCCGAGCTCCAGGTTCGTGGGCGGCTGACCGTCGAGCGGACCGACAGCGGCGCGGTCGACCTGCCCGCCACCGTCGCGAACGCGGCGGCCCAGGCGCGGCTGGGTGTCACCGACGTGAGCGTCGCCCTGCAGGCCCTCGACGCCGACCCCGACGCGGCCACGGCCGTCCTGCCCGAACTGGTCGCGGCCTTCCGCGCGGAGTTCGGCTAGCCCCGCGCCCCGCCAGCACCGCTTCCGCTCAATATGCAACCAATGGTTGCGTGATGCCGAACGCTCGGCTAGCGTGATGTGCAACCAAACGTTGCATATCGAGGAAGGGTGCAGAACATGGAGTTCGGCAGCATCGAACGAGAGATCTACGTCGACGCCTCCCCCGAGGTGGCCTTCGAGGTGGTCAGCAGCCCCGAGCACATCTCGGAGTGGTGGACCGACCACACCGAGTTCGAAGCCACTCCCAGCGCGGTCGGTGAGCTCGTCTGGGGCGACAGGGCCAAGGTCGTCCCGATCAAGGTGGTGAACGCCGAACCGCCCCGTTTGTTCTCGTTCCGCTGGTGCTACCCCGAGGGCAAGGTCGTCGACTCCGCCGACTCGCTGCTGATCACCTTCGAGCTCACCCCGTCCGGCTCGGGCACCAGGATCCGGCTCACCGAGACCGGGTTCCGGGAGATGGGCTGGGAGGCCGCGAAGTTGGAGGAGCAGTACCTCGACCACAGCACCGGCTGGGACCGATTCGTGCCCCGGCTCGGGGAGTACCTCGCGCGGCTGGTGTCCACCCCGTGAGCACCGCCGTCGACGACGACCTGTGGTCCGCGGTCGGGGATCCGACCCGTCGGCGGATGCTCGACCTGCTCCTGGCGGCCGGCGACGGCACGGCCACCAGCCTCAGCGAGCAGCTGCCCGTGACACGGCAGGCCATCGCGAAGCATCTCGGCGTGCTCGACCGGGTCGGCCTGGTACACGCCACGCCTGCCGGGCGCGAGAGGAGGTATCGGGTGGACGAGGCGCAACTCGCTCGTGCGGTCGCGCAGTTGTCCTCGGTCGGGGCGGCGTGGGACGCCAGGCTCCAGCGGATCAAGCGCATCGCCGAGGCGATTCAGCGCACCAAAGACCAACGCGACACACAGCACTGAATTCGACAGGTCATTCGAAAACCAACACGGGAAAGAGGGACCGAAAATGGTAGACATCCTGCACAGGGTCGGTATCAAGTCATCGACGGCCGAGGTCTACGCGGCCTTGACCACAGCCGAGGGGCTCGCCGCCTGGTGGACGACCGACACCAAGGGCGAAGGCAACGACGTCGGCGGCGTGCTCCAATTTCGTTTCGGGGCAGGCGGATTCGACATGAAGGTCGACGAACTCGTGCCCGGCAAGCGAGTCCAGTGGGAGGTGATCGACGGACCGGAGGAATGGGTCGGCACCCATGTGATCTGGGACCTCGATCAGGTCGACGACTACACCGTCATTCTCTTCAACCACCAGGGTTGGAAGGAGCCGGTGGAGTTCATGCACCACTGCAGCACCAAGTGGGCGCTCTTCCTGATGAGCCTGAAGTCGCTGATCGAAACCGGGACGGGCGCGCCGGATCCGCACGACGTCAAGATCGACAACTGGAACTGATCGACCCACCCGGGGCACCAGCCCGCGTCTCGCCGAGTGTGCACCTGCCGGGGCATCGCCCGAGAGCGACCGCCGGCAGGTGCACACTCGGCGCATGCGGCGGCCGGACTGGTCGGCGGCGGCTATCCGGCGCGGCGGGATCCGAGCGGCGCGCGGTCGGCGCCCTCGATCTGCCAGAACGTCCACCCGTCCCTGGTCTCCACGTCGCCGCTGATGTGGCTGGCGACGGCATTGGCCGCGACGGTCGGGTTGTCGAAGCGGCGGCCCTCCATCGGCCCGCGGGTGATCTCGAGCCGACCCGTCTGCTCGTCGTACATGCCGACGAGCCGGTAGCCCTCGAAGTCCGCGACCACCTGCAGCCTCAGGTCGACGACCTCTTCGACGACCGCGGACTTCTTCGTACGGGTGATCGGCACCAGCTTCGGCCGGCTCGGCTCGGCCGCCGCGCCGACGGGCTTGCGACTGGGGTCCTTGACGTCGGACAGCCCGAGCAGGTCCCAGCGTGCGCGGCCGTGCTCCACCCGCTCGACGGCGATGGCGTGGCTACCCGTCCGGGTGCGCCCGGGAACCTCCTTCACCCACAGATCGACCTCGCTGTGGATGTCGGCGGCGACCTCCTCGGACGGGACGACGAAGTACTCCTCCGGGGAGGTCGCCAGGTCGACGAACACCCAGAACTGGGATCCCGTGTCATCGGTGTCCAGCGCGCCGTCCTGCTTGCGCGCCTGCCAGTCGCCGTCGAGCTTGGTTCGCACCCGCACCACGCAACTGCCGTCGCCGACGCCCCATACCTGAACCGGGTTACGCCGCGAGTGGGTGAGCCGGACCGCGCGGCCACCGCGCTGGACGACCTCCGAGATGAATGCCTGAATGCCCAGGCTGGCAGTGTTCTCCATGGTGTCCGTCCGTGCCGCTCAGCCCGTGCAAATGTGAGAGCAGTGGGGCGACGGGCGACGCGGACACGACTCGGTCTCTGACCTCCACCTTACGTGCATGTGGGCGCGCCGTGACCCACAGCACGGAGATCACCGTTCTTGCAGCACCGAGAGGACGTTGCCGGCCGGATCGGTGAACCAGGCGATGTAGGGTCCACCGCCCCGGAAGATGCCCCGCTCGTCGGCCTCCAACCCCGGGTACCGCTCGAAGGCCACGCCCCGCTCGCGCAGCGCGTCGACCGCCGCGTCGATGTCCTCGACCGGGAAGTTCAGGATGGTGTACGTCGCCGGGGTGTGGTCTTCCTTCGGGTACACCAGCACCGTCTTACCCCCGCCGACCTGCAGCGCGAGCAGGCCGAACTGCTCGGTGACGGTCAGGCCGAGGGTGTCGCGGTAGAAGGCCGCAGCCACCTCGATGTCGTCGACCGCGAAGCCGCTGTACGGCGCCGAGTTCAGCGTGGTGGACGGGGCGGGTACCCGGGCGGCCAGGTATCGCGCACCGAGCTCGATGATCTGGAAGTAGTTCCCGTCCGGGTCGATCAGCGTCCCGAACAGCATCCCCTCGGAGCGTTCCTCGAGCCGGACCAGCCAGTCGGCACCCATCTCGTCCAGCCGGGCCGCGACCGCTGCCGCGTCGTCCACGTGGAAGTTGAGGATTGTGCGGCCGGGCTCGGGGTTCTTCTCGGCGACATCGTCGCGCTTGTCGAACAGGACGCTGACGCCGCCGAATCGGACGTCGCCGTCCGGGGTCGGTGCGGCGTCGAACGCCCGGCAATACCAGTCCCGAAGGCGATCGGGGTCCGCGCTCGCAAGCAGAATGGAACCGAGGTCGGGGCTGGTCATGTGTCCTCCCGGATGCGAGTGCCGGTCTCGACACTGCACCCGACCGGGCCCTGGCGCAAGGGCGACCCGCCGGGAGGACCTGCTCGATTTACGAAAACGTAGCTTCCCCACGGGCGATGCCCGGCAACTACGGTTCGCCAGGACACCAGCACCGACCGACAGAGGGATGTTCTCAGTGAAGCGTGCGCACTTCTCCCCGCTGGCCCCGCTGCTCGTCGCGGCCGTTGCGTTCGGTGGCGTCGCCATCGGCTCCCCCGCGACCGCGGCCCCGATCCTGCCTGCGCCCGGCGGCGACACCGCCATCGGCGTGACCGACCTGAGCCTCGTCGACCGCGACCGCGAGGACCCCTGGGCGCCCGGCACCCGGCGCGAGCTCGCCGTGACCGTCACCTACCCCGCCGCGTCCGCGATCGGGCGCGAACCCACCGAGTACCTCCCGGGGACCGGGCTCCGGACGAACGGCCACCTGGATGCGCCCGTCGCCGAGAGCGGACGACGCTCGCTCCCTGTGGTGCTCTTCTCCCCCGGGTTCTACATCCCCGGACGCTCTCGACCGGGACCGCCGAGCACCTCGCAGGCCGCGGGTACGTGGTGATCAGCATCGATCACACAGGCGACGCCCTGGCCACGGTCTTCCCCGACGGCCGGGTCGTTCCGCAGCGGATGACCGACTCGTACTCGGACGCCACCCTGCGCAAGGCCATCGACGCCAGGGTCGCCGACGCGAGGTTCGTGATCGATTTCGTCGAGTCGCTCGCGCGCGGGGAGGCCAAGGAGGTGCCCCTCCCCGAGGGTCTCGCCGACGCCGTCGACCCGTCCAGGATCGGCATGTTCGGCCATTCGATGGGCGGCGCGTCCACCGCCGAGGTGCTGCGCACCGAGCCCCGACTCGACGCAGGCGTGAACCTCGACGGCGCCCTCTTCTACGGCACGGCGCCGAGCCCGATCGTCACCGAGGGCACCACCCGTCCCCTGCTGAGCGTCATCAGCTCGCTGCACGCCGACAGCCCCGAGGGCCGGGAACGGTTCTGGGACCAGTACTTCCGGACGCCCCGCGGGTGGAGCCGCGTGTACGCGATCGCCGACACCGGGCACGCCAGTTTCACCGACGCCGAGCACTTCGTCCCGCAGAGCGTGCCCGACCTCCCGGCCTTCCAGATCCCCGGCGGCCTTAGCCTCGGAACCGCCCCGCGACAGGAGGTGACGAGGACGATCGACGGCCTGATCACGGCGATGTTCGATCGCCACCTCAAGGACCGGCAGGACCCGGTGCTGGAGAATCCGACGCCGCGGTACCCGCTCGTCCGCGAGGTCCGCTGAGCGCGCCAGGGCCGAATCGGGTCAGCGGTACAGCGCGTCGATCTCGTCGGCGAAGCGCTCGGTGACCACCTTGCGCTTGATCTTCAGGGTGGCGGTCATCTCGCCGTCGGCCTCGGTGAGGTCGCGGTGCAGGATCGCGAACTTCTTGATCGCCTCGGAATGCGAGACGGTGCTGTTCGCGTCGTCCACCACCTGCTGCAGCGCGGCGTGCAGGTCACGGTCCTCGCTCAGGTCGGCGACGGAGGCCGAGGCGGGCTTGCCGTTCTCGCCCTTCCACAGCGCGAACACGTCCGGATCCACGGTGAGCAGCGCGGCGATGAAGGGGCGCGCGTCCCCGACGACCACGGCCTGCGAGATCAGGGCGTGCGAGCGCATCCGGTCCTCGAGCGGGCCCGGCGAGACGTTCTTGCCGCCCGCCGTGATCAGCAGGTCCTTCTTCCGTCCGGTGATGGTGAGGAAGCCGTCCTCGTCCAGCTCGCCGAGGTCGCCGGTCCGCAGCCAGCCCCCGTCGAAGGTGTCGGCCGTGGCCTGCTCGTTGTGCCAGTACCCGCCGAACACCACACCGCCGCACAGTTCGATCTCGCCGTCGGCCGCGATCCGAACGCCGTTGCCGCCCATCGGCCGTCCGACGGTACCCATCTTGTGCGCACCCGGGATGTTGACGCAGTGCGCGGCGGTGGTCTCGGTGAGTCCGTAGCCCTCGTAGATCGGCACGCCGACGCCACGGAAGAAGTGCCCGAGGCTGGGCATCAGCGCGCCGCCGCCGGAGATGGCCCACCAGCACTCCCCGCCGAGCGCGGCCAGGAGCTTCGAGTAGACGAGCCGGTCCGCGACCCAGTGCTGGGCGCGGAGCACCGGGGACGGCCCGCCCGCATCGAGCGCCTCGCTGTAGCGGACGGCGGTCTTCTCGGCGAAGTCGAAGATCGCCTTCTTGGCGGCGCCGCCCTGCGCGGCGCTGTGCGCGGCCGAGTCGCGAACCTTCTCGAAGACCCGCGGCACCCCGAGGATGGTATGCGGCTGGTACCGGGCGAACTGCCCGACGACGGTACTGAAGTTCGACCAGTGCGCCTGCGCCCCACCGGCTTCGAACATCGCCAATGACACGGCGCGGGCGAGGACATGGGCGAGCGGCAGGAAGGTGAGCATCCGGTTGCCGGGCTTGGCCACCTCACCGATGCTGGCGCTCAGGATGCCGCGAACCTCGGACAGGAAGTTGCGGTGGGTGAGAATGCAGCCCTTGGGCCTGCCCGTGGTGCCGGAGGTGTACACCAGCGATGCCAGGTCGTCGGCCCGGATCGCCGCGACCCGGTCGTGCACCTCGGCATCGTCGAGATGCGCGCCCGCCGCGATCAGCGCACCAACCGCGTTGTCGTCGATCTGGCGGACACCCAGTCCGGAGCCGTCGAAGGCCGAGGCGTGCCGCTCGGTTTCGACGATCGCCGTCACCGCGCCCGAATCCTCTGCGATCCAACGGATCTGGTCGGGCGAGGACGAGTCGTAGATCGGTACCGAGGCCGCGCCCGCCGCCCAGATCGCGAAGTCGAACAGTGACCATTCGAACCGGGTGGCCGACAGCAGGATCACTCGGTCTCCCCGGGCCACACCTCCCGCGATCAGGCCCTTCGCGACGCCGACCACCAGATCCGCGAACTCGGCCGCGGTGACGTCGACCCAGTCGCCGCCGATCGGTCGGCTGAACAGCACCCGCTGGGGTGCCTCCTGCGCGTGCCGGTAGACGGATCGGACGAGGGCGTCGTCGTCCGCGATGGCGAACTGGGCTTCGGTGGTGAATTCACGCACGGGGGTCTGCTCCGATGCTCTGGTCGGTGTCATGGTCTGCGGTACTGGTGCGGAACCGGTGCAGCATGCGGGCGAGGTCGGCGATGTCCGCGGACGACCAGTCCCGGACCCGCTCCCCACCTCGTCGCGGCGACGCCGGTCGGCGCCGGTGAGGACGTCGCGGCCCGCGTCCGTGAGGCTGAGCGGGTGCCCACTGCGGATCGGTCCGGGTTCGGCCTGGACCCACCCGGCGTCGACGCATCCGCGCAGCTGCCGCGACACGGTCGACCGGTGCACCCCGAACGCCTCGGAGATCTCGGTCGCCCGGCATCCCGGATTGCGCTCGATATAGGAGAGCACCGAGTGCTGGGCGAAGGTGGGCAGCCCCTCGGCGGGACGCTCCCCCGTCATCAGCTGGCGGACCAGGTGCACGAGCTCCTCGTGTACCTGGGCGACGGCCGCGGTCGATCGTTGTTGCACAACGCAACTATAAACCCGCCCAGACGCCGTACGACTCGGGCCCGGGCCCGGACGGCGAATCCGAACATTCGGATCAGCGTGATCCGAACTCCGCCGCGCCCCCTCGCGGCGGCGCAATCGCGCACCGGCCCGTCGTTTGCCCAGGTACGCCCACACCGCGGGTGGCGCAATCGCCTCACCACCCCGACAGCCGCGAAGTGAGCGGCCAGCAGCCCGCGAAACCGCCACTACTGTCGGCATTCGTCCAGGTCACCGGCCCCGAAGGAGGGAAGCAGATGAGCGCAGCCATCGAGCCGCCGCCGAACCGCCGCTCCCGCGCCGATCGGGCCCGCCAGGTCGCGGACGTACTGCGTCAGCAGACCCTGGCCGGCGCGTTCGCGGGCACCCTGCCGCCCGAGCACGACCTCGCCGTCGAGTTCGCGGTCTCCAGGAACACCGTGCGAGCCGCCCTCGCGCTGCTCAAGGACGAGGGCCTGATCGACCGCGCGCCGCGGGTCGGCACCCAGGTGTCCGGGCGCAAGTTCGACCACGGCATCGACACCCTGCTAGGCCTCAAAGAGACGCTCCGCGAGCACGGCGAGGTGCGCAACGAGGTACGCGCGGCCCTGCGCCTCGTGCCTCCGCCCGCCGTCGCTCGCCGCCTCGAGTTGGACCGGGGCGAGCCCGCGGTCTACATCGAGCGGCTGCGCTACCTCGGCGACCTGCCGCTCAGCCTGGACCTGACCTACCTCGTCCCGGACCTCGGCGAGGAACTGCTGCGCCGCGACCTCGCGGGCAACGACATATTCGCCCTGATCGAGGAGGTCTCGGGCAGGCCGCTCGGATCGGCCGAGCTGGCCATCGAATCCGTCAACGCCGACGCACACACCGCGGCCGCGCTGCAGGCCCCCGAGGGCGCCGCGCTGCTGCTTCTCGAACGACTCACCACCCTCGACGACGGCAGGCCCGTCGACCTCGAGTACATCCGCATGCGAGGAGACCGCATCACCATGCGGGGCAACCTCTTCCGCACGAGCCAACCCTGGGAGCTGACCTGATGGCACTGGTCAACCAACGCGCCGACGTCCCCGTCACCATTGATGAGTCGCTCTGCATCGAGGGGTGCACCCTCTGCGTCGAGATCTGCCCGCTGGACTCGCTGGCGATCAACCCGGACAACGGCAAGGCCTTCATGCACGTCGACGAGTGCTGGTACTGCGGCCCCTGCGCGGCCCGCTGTCCCACCGGCGCGGTCACCGTCAACATGCCCTTCCTGCTCCGCTAGCCGCCTGGCACCGGACAACTCGACCACCAAGGACCCGAACATGAAACGCCGCATCCCCGCGGCGGCGATGGCCGCTGCCCTCACCACGGCCCTGCTCGCCGGCTGCTCCCTCGACAGTGACTCCGGCGGCGGCGCGGGCGGCGCGGACGCCGTGCCCGTCGTCATCGGCTACCAGTCCAAGACGATCAACACGGTCACCGCCGGCACCCTCCTCAAGGCACAGGGCTACCTCGAGAAGCGCCTGGCGGCTGTCACCGAGCGGACCGGCACCCCGTACTCCGTGCAATGGCAGGACTACGACACCGGCGCACCCATCACCGCCCAGATGGTCGCCGAGAAGATCGACATCGGTTCGATGGGCGACTATCCGATGCTCATCAATGGGTCCCGAACCCAGGCCAACCCGCGCGCGAAGACCGAGATCGTCTCGGTCACCGGGTACAACCCCAAGGGCGCGCTGAACATGGTTGTGGTGCCGCCGGATTCGACGGCAACAGGGCTCGCCGACCTGGCCGGACAGAAGGTCTCCGCCAGTGTCGGCTCCGCCGGCCACGGCACCCTGGTGCAGGCCCTCGACCGCGCCGGACTCGACCCCGCCACCGGAGTCGAGGTGCTCAACCAGCAGCCACAGGTCGGCTCGTCCGCGCTCGAGTCCGGGCAGGTGGCCGCGCTGTCACAGTTCGTGGCGTGGCCGGGCCTGCTGGTGTTCCAGGACAAGGCGAAGCTGCTCTACGACGGCGCGGAGCTCAACCAGCCGACGCTGCACGGGGTGGTGGTGCGCGAGTCGTACGCCGAGCAGCACCCCGAGGTGCTCGACGCCTTCCTGCTCGCACAGCTCGACGCCACCCGATTCATCCGCGGCGAGCCCCTCGAGGCGTCGCGGATCGTCGCCGAGCAGAGCGGACTGCCGCAGGAGGTGGTCTACCTCTACAACGGCCCCGGCGGCACCTCGTTCGACCCGACCCTCAAGCCCCGCCTGGTCGATGCACTGAAAACCGATGTGCCCTACCTGAAGTCGATCGGCGACTTCGCCGATCTGAACATCGACGGATTCGTCGACGACGCGCCGCTGCGTGCCGCCTACGCGGCCGAGGGCATCGAGGCCTACGACGCCGCGGTCGCAGTCACCACCAACCCCACGGCCCTGACCGGAACCGACCCCGTGTGCGGAGTCCCCGTCGCCGAACCCACGCAGGCGGGCGAGCTGTGGTTCGAGGGCGCGACACAGACGGAGCCCGCGACCGACCCCACCTGCCTCCTGCGCTCGGTCAAGAAGGCGCGCGCCGAGGGCAGGGGAATCCGGGCCGCCTACGTTCCCGACGCGGAACTGGGCACCCGCTGGTTCGCGGACAAGGCGGTGTGGGTGCGCGACGGAGCTCGCTTCCTGCCCTTCACCACGGCGGCCGCAGCGGAGCGCTACCTGCACAAGAACCCTGCAAGCGTCCCGATCACCTACGACCGCGCCGTCGAGGAGGTCCGGCAGTGACCGCGTCCGTGACCGCCCCCGGCACACGGGCGACCGCCCCGGAGCCGGTCGTGCCTGCGGAGGACGCGACGCCCGACCCCGGCGCGGTGAACCGGACCGACGGGCCCGCCCGGTGGCGGTCCAGGGCCATCCGGATCACCTCGGTGATCGCCGCGGTGCTGGCCTGGCAGTTGCTGACGGCCAACGGCGTTCGACTGTGGCTGCGGTTCGACACGTTGCCGACGGTGACCGAGATCGTCTCGGCGTACGGCGAACAGCTCCAGACCGACCTCTTCTACCTGGACCTCGGTCAGTCGCTGATCCGGATCGTGTCCGGGTTCGGCCTCGCCACGGTGGCGGGTGTGGCCGTCGGCATCGCGCTCGGACGCTCCCGCCTGTTCGCCGACACCGTCGGCCCACTGACCGAACTGGCGCGGCCAATCCCGGCGATCGCCATCGTGCCGGTGGCGATCCTGCTGTTCCCCAGCGACGAGGCAGGCATCGTCTTCATCACCTTCATCGCCGCCTTCTTCCCGATCATGGTCAGCACCCGGCACGCGGTGCGGGCGCTCCCGACCATCTGGGAGGACTCCGTGCGCACCCTGGGCGGCAGCCGCTGGGACGTCCTCGGCCGCGTGGTGCTCCCCGGGATCCTGCCCGGGCTGTTCGGCGGGCTGTCGGTCGGCATCGGGGTCGCGTGGATCTGCGTGATCTCCGCCGAGATGATCTCGGGCCGACTCGGGGTCGGCTACCGCACCTGGCAGGCATACACGATCGTCGACTACCCGGGCGTCTTCGTCGGCATGATCACCATCGGCGTCCTCGGGTTCGCCACGTCCGCGGCCGTCGAGCTGCTCGGCCGCCGCGTCACCCGGTGGCTGCCCCGAGGGGAGAACACCAGATGACCACGGCAACAAGCGAATCGAAGGCCACGGCGGGCATGTCGTTGGCCCTGGACGGCGTCACGCTGTCCTACACCGGCACCCCCGTGGTCCGTTCCCTGTCCCTGACCGCCCTGCCCGGTCAGATCCTGGTCCTGACCGGACCCTCCGGCTGCGGGAAGTCGACGGTGCTCCGGGCCCTGGCGGGTCTGCTGGCGCCGGACTCCGGCCGCATCCTCGCGGACGGAGCCGCCGTCACCACCACCTCGCGGGATCGCGCGGTGGTGTTCCAGGACAACGCGCTCCTGCCGTGGCGCACGGTCCGGTCCAATATCGAACTCGCCCTTGCGCTTCGCGGACAGCCGAGGTCGGGGCGCAGGCGCGACGCGGAGCGATGGATCGAGGAGGTCGGGCTCACCGGCTTCGCTGACTTCCTGCCCAAGAACCTCTCCGGCGGTATGCGTCAGCGGGTACAGCTGGCGCGCGGCCTGGCCGGTGCGCCCCGGGCCGTGATGATGGACGAACCATTCGGGGCGCTCGATACCCAGACCCGCGCGACCATGCAACGCCTGCTCGTCGAGACCTGGCGCACGCACCCCACGACGGTGGTCTTCGTGACCCACGACGTGGACGAGGCGGTCCTGCTCGGCGACCGGGTGGCGGTGCTCGGGCACGCGGGCGCCCCGCTGCGCACCATCGTCGACGTGCCACGGCCGCGCGAACGCGACGCCCTCGACCACCCCGACACCCGAGCCGCCCGCACGAAAGTCCTGGCCGCGCTGGGCCACCC
Organism: Rhodococcus sp. MTM3W5.2; assembly: GCF_001984015.1. NCBI lineage: Bacteria > Bacillati > Actinomycetota > Actinomycetes > Mycobacteriales > Nocardiaceae > Rhodococcus > Rhodococcus sp. MTM3W5.2. Next base: position 4,137,207 of record NZ_CP019572.1, read on the forward strand.
GAGCGTCGGCCCGACGAACACCCCGGAGAACTGATGGACATCCCAGACCTGGCCGACACCATCCGTCTCGATTGCGACGTACTGGTCATCGGCGGCGGCACCGCAGGCACGATGGCCGCGCTGACCGCCGCCGAGAACGGTGCCGACGTGCTGCTGCTCGAGAAGGCACACGTCCGGCATTCCGGCGCGCTGGCCATGGGAATGGACGGCGTCAACAACGCCGTCATCCCTGGCAAGGCAGAGCCGGAGGACTACGTCGCGGAGATCACCCGCGCCAACGACGGAATCGTGAACCAGCGCACCGTCTACCAGACCGCGACCCGCGGCTTCGCGATGGTGCAACGGCTCGAGAAGTACGGCGTCAAGTTCGAGAAGGACGAGTACGGCGAATACGCGGTCCGCCGGGTGCACCGCTCGGGTTCCTACGTGCTGCCGATGCCCGAGGGCAAGGACGTGAAGAAGGCGCTGTACCGGGTGCTGCGGCAGCGGAGGATGCGCGAGAAGATCCGGATCGAGAACCGACTGATGCCGGTGCGGGTGCTGACGGATCGGGGTCGGGCTGTCGGTGCGGCGGCCCTGAACACCAGGACCGGGGAGTTCGTCGCGGTCGGGGCGAAGGCCGTCATCCTGGCGACCGGCCCCTGCGGACGGCTCGGGCTGCCCGCGTCGGGATACCTGTACGGCACCTACGAGAACCCGACCAACGCCGGCGACGGCTATTCGATGGCGTACCACGCGGGGGCCGAGCTCAGCGGCATCGAGTGCTTCCAGATCAACCCGCTGATCAAGGATTACAACGGACCGGCCTGCGCGTACGTCGCGAACCCCTTCGGCGGCTACCAGGTCAACGCGCAGGGCGAACGCTTCGTCGACTCCGACTACTGGTCGGGGCAGATGATGAGCGAGGTCAAGCAGGAGATCGAATCCGCCCGAGGCCCCATCTACCTCAAGGTCAGTCACCTGCCGACCGAGACCCTGGACACGCTCGAGTCCATCCTGCACACCACCGAACGGCCCACGCGCGGAACGTTTCACGTGAATCGTGGCCACGACTACCGCACCCACGACATCGAGATGCACATCTCCGAGATAGGTCTGTGCAGTGGACATTCGGCGTCCGGCGTGTGGGTGGACGAGCACGGCGCGACGACCGTGCCCGGGCTGTACGCGGCAGGCGACCTGGCGTGCGTGCCACACAACTACATGATCGGTGCCTTCGTGTACGGGGACCTGGCGGGTACCCACGCCACCGGCACCCTGCCTGCAGTGGACGCGCCCACCGAATTGCCCACCGATCAGCTGCGCGAGGCGCACGAGCTGATCTACCGGCCGCTCCTGCACCCGGACGGACCGCCGCAACCGCAGGTCGAGTACAAGCTGCGGCGGTTCGTCAATGACTATGTGGCGCCCCCGAAGACCGCGACCAAGCTGTCCATCGCGGTCGAGACCTTCGAGCGGATGACCACGGAGATCGAGGGCATGGGGGCGACCAGCCCGCACGAGCTGATGCGGTGCGCGGAGGTCTCGTTCATCCGGGACTGTGCGGAAATGGCATCGCGCAGCTCGCTCACCCGCACGGAGAGCCGGTGGGGTCTGTACCACGAGCGGGCGGACCTACCCGGCCAGGACGACTCCGAGTGGGGGTACCACCTGAACCTTCGCAAGGGCGCCGGGGGCGAGATGGAGTTCCTCAAGCGCCCGGTGGCACCGTACTTCGTGCCGGTCCCTGGACTGGACGACCTTCCTCCCCGTGATCAGCGGGTCGTACCGGTGACACAGCCGCCGCTTGTGGGCGGGCGCGCGCCGGTCGAGTCCCCCACTCGGGTCGACGCCAGTCCCGCACGAGCAGAGCCCCGCTCCCCCGGATCGTGGAGATCCTCGGACTCGACAGTCCGACCGCGGCACAGCTGCGCCCCTATCTGATCGATGCGGACCCGCAGGTGCGCTCCACCGCCATCGCCACGCTGACCGAGGCCACCCCCGACGGCTTCGACAACCTACTCGTCGACGCCCTCGGGGACGAGGACGCCGCCGTACGCCGGACGGCCGCGGAGGGACTCCGCGAGCTGGTAGAGGTGCTGCCCGCGGCGGACGGGCTGGCACTCCATCTCGCCTCCGGCGACGCGATCGTCCGGTCCACCGTGGTCGACCTCCTACGAGCACTGCGCACCGGGACGGCGGCGCAGTACCGCGCGGCGCTCGCCGACGTCGACCATCGGGTCCGCATCGAGTCGGTGCGCGCGCTGGTATCCCTGGACGACTGGCAGACGGTGGCCACCGCATCCGAGGACGAGAATCGTGAGGTGCGGATCGCCAGCGCCCAGGGCCTCGCGACAATCGGCCTCGGGGTCTCGAGGCGGTCCGCACCCTCGCGGCCGATCGTGACCCCCTCGTCCGCGCGGCCGCGCTGACGGCATTCGCCTCGCTGCGCCCCACCGAGAACGATGTGGCGCTGGCCGTCGCCGGGCTGACGGAGTCGGCCTGGCAGATCCGGCAGGGCGCGGCCCGTGCCCTCGCCGGTGCACTCCCTGAGGACGCGGTGCCCGCACTCGAGACGGCCCTCGGCGACGTGCACCTCGATGTCCGCAAGGCCGCCGTGCTCACGCTCACCACCTGGGTGGAAGACCCTGCGGCACAACAGGTACTGAGCATCGCGATCGACGACTCGGACGCCGACGTGCGTGCCTACGCCCGGCGCGCGCTCACCGAACGGGTCCGGGCCTGAGACACGGGTCCGACACTCGGTTCACCCCCGTCGCAGCGCGTATTCGGTATACGTGCCGACGGGGGTGAATCCGATCCGCTCGTACACGGAGGCACCGTCTTCGGAGGCCTGCAACACGACGCGCTCCGCGCCTTCCCTCCTGACGTGGTCGATCGCCGCCAGGGTCACCGCCGTCCCATATCCCCGCCGGCGATGGTCCTCGTGGGTCACCACGCCATAGAGGCCGGCAACACCGGCTGCGAGATGAATCTCCGCCCCGCCACCGGTTCTCCAGCGCGATAACCGACGACGAAGGTGCTGGCGCACTCGCCACTCAGGATCGCCGACCCCGCGGCGTCGAAGTAGTCGAACACCGCCGATGAGGGCGGCGTCCAGTTCCTGGCCATCAGGTCCGCGTAGTCACGCAACTGCTCGCGATTGGTCACATTCACGACTGTCAGGACCGCAGGCGGCGCGGGCGACGGAATCTCCGTCATCAGCGCGGTCATCGCCAGCTCTGTCTCCGACGGCCGAACGCCCCTCGCTCGCAGCAGCTCTCCCAGGTTCGAGGGCGTCGAGGTCGGCGCCACCCACCACGAGAACGGACGACCGGCCGCGCGCACCGTGGCCAGAATCTCCTCGAGCCGCGCCTGCGCCGTGTGCGGCGCCAATCGCGCCCGGCACACGATGTTGAAGGTGTCATCGTCCAGTCCGCTGTCCGCGATCAGGATGTCGCCGGATTCGTATACCGTCGCGCCGCCGACCGTGGGATGCAGGTGCGACGCATGAGACGCGAGATTGAGATCCATTGCTTCCACCAGGTCGTCACCCACAACGCGATCCTAGTTGTGCTCAACAGACCCTGGATATGCGAAATGCCTCGCATCGCAGTCTCTTTCAAGACTGTGATGCGAGGCATTCGCAATTTATGTTCGGCGGTGTCCTACTCTCCCACACCCTGTCGAGTGCAGTACCATCGGCGCTGGAGGGCTTAGCTTCCGGGTTCGGAATGGGGCCGGGCGTTTCCCCTCCGCTATGGCCGCCGTAACTCTGTGAAATTTTCACACGGAACCTGGTCACAATCCAAATCGATGTGATCATCGATGGAATCGTTTCCGGTTCTTGAAACAAATCGTGTGTTGTTTCAGATACCGCACAGTGGACGCGTAGCTTCTTTGTGGTAAGTCCTCGGCCTATTAGTACCAGTCACCTGCACACGTTACCGTGCTTCCAGTTCTGGCCTATCAACCCGGTGGTCTGCCGGGGCCTTACCCCTCAAGGGGGTGAGAAACCTCATCTTGGAACAGGCTTCCCGCTTAGATGCTTTCAGCGGTTATCCCTTCCGAACGTAGCTAACCAGCGGTGCTCCTGGTGGAACAACTGGCACACCAGAGGTTCGTCCGTCCCGGTCCTCTCGTACTAGGGACAGCCTTCCTCAAGTTTCTAACGCGCGCGGCGGATAGAGACCGAACTGTCTCACGACGTTCTAAACCCAGCTCGCGTGCCGCTTTAATGGGCGAACAGCCCAACCCTTGGGACCTACTCCAGCCCCAGGATGCGACGAGCCGACATCGAGGTGCCAAACCATCCCGTCGATATGGACTCTTGGGGAAGATCAGCCTGTTATCCCCGGGGTACCTTTTATCCGTTGAGCGACACCGCTTCCACTTGCCGGTGCCGGATCACTAGTCCCGACTTTCGTCCCTGCTCGACCTGTCAGTCTCACAGTCAAGCTCCCTTGTGCACTTGCACTCAACACCTGATTGCCAACCAGGCTGAGGGAACCTTTGGGCGCCTCCGTTACATTTTGGGAGGCAACCGCCCCAGTTAAACTACCCACCAGGCACTGTCCCTGAACCAGATCATGGTCCGAGGTTAGATGTCCAATACGATCAGAGTGGTATTTCAACAATGACTCCACGAACACTGGCGTGCCCGCTTCACAGTCTCCCACCTATCCTACACAAACCGAACCGAACACCAATACCAAGCTATAGTGAAGGTCCCGGGGTCTTTTCGTCCTGCCGCGCGTAACGAGCATCTTTACTCGTAATGCAATTTCGCCGAGTCTATGGTTGAGACAGCTGAGAAGTCGTTACGCCATTCGTGCAGGTCGGAACTTACCCGACAAGGAATTTCGCTACCTTAGGATGGTTATAGTTACCACCGCCGTTTACTGGGGCTTAAATTCTCAGCTTCGCTCCGAAAAGCTAACCGGTCCTCTTAACCTTCCAGCACCGGGCAGGCGTCAGTCCGTATACATCGTCTTACGACTTCGCACGGACCTGTGTTTTTAGTAAACAGTCGCTTCTCACTGGTCTCTGCGGCCCCACCCAGCTCACGGAGTAAATCCGATCACCAGACGAGGCCCCCTTCTCCCGAAGTTACGGGGGCATTTTGCCGAGTTCCTTAACCATAGTTATCTCGATCGCCTTAGTATTCTCTACCTGACCACCTGTGTCGGTTTGGGGTACGGGCCGTGTAAAAGCTCGCTAGAGGCTTTTCTCGGCAGCATAGGATCACTGAATTCGCCTCAATCGGCTATGCATCACGTCTCAGGATATGTGTGGCACGGATTTGCCTATGCCAC
>NZ_CP019572.1:4147500-5062500 GCF_001984015.1 Rhodococcus sp. MTM3W5.2
GCGGCGCCGACGAGCCCGGTCACGAAGACGCAGGCACTGAGGGTCTTGAGGGCGGGTGGGGCGATTGTGGTCATGCTCGAACACCTACTCGGAAGTTCTTCGGCGCCTCGCACGCGAGCCGCCGGCTTGGTATCTGCATCGTCGAGAATTACGCCTCTCGGGTGCGTAAGACTCCTGAGCCGCATTTCCGCACGAAACGCTAGCGGCACGATGCCGACAATCCCGATAGGCGCGGCGTCGTTATCCAAATCGAGACCTTCGCCGCTTTCGGAGGCAATTCGAAGTCTTGTCCGAACGGTTATCCAAGGGCACGGCCCTTTTCTCCCGCTTCGTTAGATTGTCAGCGGCCGCGATTGATGTTCGGCCGTTACGCCGAATCGAGAGGGAAGGCCCAACCGATGACCCGTACCCCCAAGTTCCTGATGCTGTCCCTCGCCGCGACGTTGGCGTCGACGGCGGCGCTCGCCGTCTCCGCGCCCTCCGCCACGGCGGATCCGTTCTGCGGCGGTACCGGCAGCGGCGGGAGCAGCGGGTTCGGGAGCACCGGCGGCGCGGGCAACCCGATCCCGTGGTTGAACGGTCAGGACGGGCGGCTCCCCAACCTGAAGGGCAAGACCCAGGCGATCGAGCATGTCACCGGCCTCAACGGCCCCAACGACACCGCACGGCGGTTCAACGTGGTCGGCACCGACCTCGGCATCATGTGGGACAACGGCGCAGGCCAGGTCCTCACCGCGTTCGGCGACACCACCGGGCTCAGCCAGGCTCCCCTGTGCGAGGGGCTGGTCGGCGACTGGCGGAGCAACGTGCTCTTCCGCAGCTCCGACCGCGACCTCGGCGACGGGATGAGCATCGACAGCTCGCCCCTTGACCGGCCGAATCACTCGAAGGAATTCCTCCCGAGCAAGAAGATCCCCGGCGTCGAACACACCGTCATCCCGACCACCGGTATCTCCGTCAACGGGGTGCAATACATCAACTACATGTCCATCCGCAGCTGGGCGGCGCCGGGCGAATGGGTCACCAATTACTCCCAGATCGCAACCTCCACCGACAATGGCGAGACCTGGACGCCGCGGCCGGAATCGGTGCGGCTGAATGTCCTCGACGACGCCCTCTCCCTGGCGAATCTCCCGGCGACGGGAAATCAGAATTTTCAGATGGGCGCCTTTGTCAAGCACGACGGCTTCATCTACAACTTCGGCACGCCCTCGGGCCGTTCCGGGCAGGCCCGGCTCTCCCGCACCCCGGAAGCCTCGATCCTGAACGTCGCCGGCTACGAGTACTGGGACGGCCACGGCTGGGTGGTCGGCAACCCCGCCGTCGCGGTGCCGGTGCTGGACGGCAGCGTCAGCGAGCTGTCGGTCCAGTACAGCGCCTACCTGGGCAAGTTCATCGCGCTGTACTCCAACGAATCGAACGCGCTGATCATGCGGACCGCGCCGGTGCTGACCGGGCCGTGGAGCACACCGGAGACGCTGATCAGCAGCGCGACCGTGCCCGGCCTGTACGGCGCATACATGCATCCCTGGTCGGAGGGCGAGAACCTGTACTTCCTGGCCACGACCTGGTCCGACTACAACGTGATGATGATGCGCACCAAGCTCAGCCGCTGACCCCGACGAGCGAGAGCCCCGCCGACCGCACGGGTCGACGGGGCTCTCGGCCGCTTACCGGTTACTGCGAGACGTTGACCATCTCGTAGTCGGCGACCGTGCCCGCCAGCACGCGGAGGTGGTCGTCGGCGCTGCCAAGCGTGTGCTCGATCGCGACGAGCCGGGAGACGTAGTGCCCCACCGGGTACTCGGCGGTCATGCCGATGCCGCCGTGCATCTGGATGGCCTCCTGACCGATGTGCCGCGAGGCCCGCCCGATCTGCAGCTTGGCCCGCGAGGCGATCGTCGGATCCTTCACGCCGTCGGCAAGGGACATCGTGGCGTACAGGCTCATGCTGCTCGCCAACTCCAGCGAGACGTACATGTCCGCCGCGCGCTGCGTCAGGGTCTGGAACTTCGCCAGCGGAACACCGAACTGCTTGCGCTGCTTGAGGTATTCCGTGGTCAGCCGCAGCGTCTCCGCCATCGCCCCGACCGCCTCGGCGCACAGTGCGGCCTGCGCGCGCACCTCGGACGCGGTGATCGCGGCGGTGACGTCGCCGCCGTCACCGAGCTGCTCGGCAGGCGCGTCGACGAACTCGACCTGGGCGCCGCGGAGCCCGTCGTGGGTGGCGTAGCCGCGCCGCGTCACGCCCTCGGCGGCGGCGTCGACCACGAACAGGCCCACTCCCCCGCCGGGGAGGGTCGCGCTGACGACCAGGCTGTCGGCGCAGTCGCCGTGCAGCACCGGGTTCTTGCGACCGGTGAGGACCCATCCGTCGCCGCGCGCGGTGGCGGTCGTCGAGACCTCGCTCGCAGGCCACCGACTACCGGGTTCGGCGTGCGCGAACGCCAGCAGCACGGTGCCCTCGGCGACCCGAGGCAGGTAGCGCGCGCGCTGGTCGGCCGAGCCTGCGTCGGCGATCAGCCCACCGGCGAGCAGCACTGCGAGGTACGGCTCCGGCGCCAGGGCCCGGCCGATCTCGTTCATCACGGCCATCGTCTCGACCGGTCCGGCACCCATCCCGCCGTCCTCCTCGGCGAAAGGCAGTCCGAGCAGACCGATCTCGGCGAAGCTCTTCCACACGTCCCGACTCCAGCCGAGGTCCGTGGCGGTGACGGCGTTGCGCTTCTCGGCATCGTAGCTGCGGGCGAGCAGCTCACGGGTCGTGTCGCGCAGCATGACCTGTTCGTCATTGAGTTCGAAGTCCATTGCGGCGCCTCACAATCCGAGGATCGAAGAGGCGATGATGGTGCGCTGCACCTCGCTCGATCCGCTGTAGATGGATACCTTTCGGTAGTTCAGGTAGGTCGGGGCGGCGTGCTGCGCCCAGGACGGCGAGTCGATGTCGGCCGCACCGAACGGCAGCGAATCGGGGCCCGCGACGTCCATGAGGATCTCGGTGGAGGCCTGCTGCAGCTCCGAGCCGCGCAGCTTGAGCAGCGAGGACGCCGGGTTGGGCTTGCCGTCCGCCGAGCCGGCGACCACCCGCAGCTGGGTCAGCTCGAGCGCGAGCAGCTCGTTCTCCAGCTCCGCGAGCCGCGCCGCGAACAGCGGGTCCTGCAGCAGCGTCCCGTCGCCGACCTTGGTCTGGGCCGCCAGCTCCTTCGCCTTGGCCAGGCGCACCTTGGAGGTGCCGACCCGGGTGACGCCGGTGCGCTCGTTGCCGAGCAGGAACTTCGCGTATCCCCAGCCGGCGTTCTCCTCGCCCACGAGGTTCTCGGCAGGGACGCGAACGTCCTCGAACCACACCTCGTTGACCTCGTAACTGCCGTCGATCAGCTTGATCGGGCGGACGGTGACGCCGGGGGTCTTCATGTCGATGAGCAGGAACGAGATGCCTGCCTGCCGCTTCGGGGCGTTCGGATCGGTCCGGACCAGGCAGAAGATCCAGTCGGCGTGCTGTGCCAGCGTGGTCCAGGTCTTCTGGCCGTTGACGATGTAGTCGTCGCCGTCGCGGACGGCTCGGGTCTTGAGCGACGCCAGGTCTGAGCCCGCCTCCGGCTCGGAGAAGCCCTGGCACCACCAGATGTCGAGGTTCGCCGTGGCGGGCAGGAACTTCTCCTTTTGCTCCTGCGAGCCGAACGCCGCGATGACCGGTCCGACCATGTCGGCGTTGAACGCCAGCGGGTCCGGCACCGAGGCCAGCTGCATCTCGTCCAGCCAGATGTGACGCTGCACCGGCGTCCAGTCGCGGCCGCCCCACTCGACCGGCCAGTTCGGCACGGCGAGCCCGTTGGCGTTGAGGATCGCCTGGGTGGTCTTGAAATCCTCGGCGGTCAGCTCACCGCCGCGCGCGGCGCGCTCACGGATGTCGGCCGGGACCTGGGTGGTGAAGAACGTGCGCATCTCGTCGCGAAAGGCGAGTTCCTCGTCGGTGAGTTTCAGGTTCATTGTGTGCTTTCTGTGTCAGATCGCCGAACCCCGGCCGGCCGAACCGGACGGGGCGAGCCGAGAGCGCGCACCGCAGAACTAAGCGCACGCTCATTTCCTAAGCGCATGCTTATACTTGTCCCGTTGGCGGGTGTTGTCAAGGTGCAGAACGTGAAGCGGAGGCCAAGGGTGAGCGAATCAGTGGCGGCGGAGACACCCGGCGTGGTGAGCAGCTCCAAGGCCGCCGCGCGGATCCGGGCCGCAGCCGTGGAGGCGTTCGCCGAGAACGGCTATGGCGGGACCACCACCCGCGACATCGCCGCCCGCCTCGGCCTGAGCCCCGCCGCGATGTACCCGCACTACAAGTCCAAGGAAGAGCTGCTCTACGCGATCAGCTACGAGGGCCACCAGCGGTGCGTCGAGCTGCTCACCGACGCCGATCCCGTCGACTCGCCACCCACCGCCAGGCTGCGCGCGGTCGTCGGCGCCTTCACCCGCTGGCATGCAACGCACCACGCCCGCGGACGGGTGGTGCAATACGAGCTGACCGCGCTCTCACCCGAGCACTACCGCACGATCATCGGGCTCCGCCGCGACGTGAACCGGATCGTCAAGCGGATCGTCAGGGCGGGCGCCGCGGACGGCTCGTTCGTCGTGCCGGACGTCGAGGGCGTGACCCTCGCGATCACCTCGCTCTGCGTCGACGTGTGCCGATGGTTCCCCGGTGGCGGGTTCACCGAACCGGATCGGGTCGCGGAGCTGTATTCCGAACTGGCCCTTCGACTCGTCGCGGCCACCGCCTGACCGTCAGTCCCGCCCGCGGCCCGGTTCCGCGCGCGAGGTGAGCGCCAGGATGTCCCGGTACAGGACGCTCTGATACGCCCCCATCAGCTCCTCGACCCCGCCGAACTGGTCGCCGACGTGATGGGTGTTCTCCGCCGAGAGTTCCCGGTTGCCCGAGCGCGCGATGAGGTCGTCGATCCGCGAATCGAGGCTCATCGTCCGCTGCACCGCGGCGATCGCCTGCAACTGCTCCTCCGCCTGGGAGAGCAGGTCGCCGATGCGGGCCAGCGCCGCGACCCGGTCGACCAGCTGTTGCCACACCGGAGCCAGCGCCGTCTGCCGCGCCGTGATCTGGGCGCGGGCACCCTCGCCCCGCGTGGACCGCATGGCAGCGGCGAGCTCGGCGGTGATCCCCCGCAGCGCCACCGTGTCGGCCGCGATCTGGATCAGCTCGTCCGCCAGGTCCAGCTGGGCACGCTGGATGAGGAAGTGCTCCGAATGCCAGGCCGACGACCCGTCGATCCGGTCGTACAGCGTGCCCGCCAGGTAGAGCAGGGTGTCGTAGCGGTCCGCGAACCGCTCGCCCTCGGGCGCAGCGCCCTGGGCGAGGGCCTCGGCGGCCCGGCGACCGACGCCGGCCAGCGGGGTGCTCTCGGTGAGCGCGGCCACCCGCTCCGCGGCGGCGCCGAGGGTCGCGTTCCGCACCTGGTCGACGGGGCGATCGCCCGAGGTGACGGGCACCGGGGTCCGCTGCAGCGCGGCGAACAACGCCTCCCGCTGGTCGGGTTCGAGGTGCACCCCGTCGCGGCGCTCCCGCCGGATCGCACGTACCCCGCTCGCGTAGTGCGTGGCGGACAGCACCATGGCAGACCGCAGGTGATCGAGCCGCTTGGCGACCTCCGCCGCCCGGAAGGTGAACACCGCCTGCACGGGCCCCGGCCGCAGCTCCGCCGCCCGACCCGCGAGCCGGGCCTGCTCGTCGGTGAGCCGTCGGAGGGCACCGAAGCCCCCGATCGACGGGATGGTCCGGCCCGTCCGCCGCCGCTCGGCGAGGATCTCGCGGGTGGCGACGTCGACGTGTCCGGCCGCGATCAGCACGGCCGCCTCGTCGGACAGCACCGGCAGCCGGGCCTCGACCCACGCCCCCTCGCTCCACCGCCGCACCTGCAGCGAGATGCGCTCGCGGCGCTGCGCCGCGGTCTCGTAATCGCCCGGGACCTGCGGGTCATCCGACATCGAGCCTCCTCGAGTTCCAGGACTCCACTGTTCCAGAAATCCGGGGAACGCGCCGCGACCGCTTTCGTGGATCTTGCACACCCGGGATGGGAAACTCTGACGGTGACGCAATCACCCGAACGCGGAAACAGACGCCGGATTCGTCCATCACTGCTGCGGTTGTGGGGCATCGCGGCGGTCGGCCTGCTGTGGCCGGTACCCGTCGCCGCGGCACAGGCGCCGCCGAGCCAGCCCGCCGCCTGCGTGCCGTTCGGGACCGCGCAGCTGCCGCCGGGAGTCCCGTCCGGCGGCGGCAGGCTCGGGTTGATGAACCTGCCGGTGTTCACCGGACAGTCCGCCCCTGCCAGCGTCGAACTACGCACGCCGACCACGCAGTTCAACCGGTTCTCCGATTTCGCACTGGTCGGCCACGACCTGCTCACCCGTCCCCGAACGGCAGGCGGTGCCAACGCCGAACCGTGGCGCTACGTCCCGATGCCCGAGTGCCTGCGGGGCCGCATTATCGGGATCTCCGTGGACGACGACGAGTTGGCCGCCATCGGCGACAACGGCTGGATCTACACGATGGACAACGCCTCGCAGGACCCGATCTTCTGGAACTGGACGTCCGCGTGGGGCTCGCCGCTGTGGTTCGCTCCGGGACAACAACTTCCGGGCGAGAACGGGAACGGCTGGGCGCTGAGCGTCTCCTCCCCGTGGGACAACCAGACCTTCACGGACATCGCGGGGCGAATCCACTACGTGGGGCTGGGGAAGATGACGATGCTGCCCGCGCTGACCGGCGACGGCAGCCGCATCACCTTCGCGGACCCGTGGCTGCCGAACGACGACAGCTACGAGATCGGCGGCCCGGTCGGTGGCCGATTCCAGTCGATCTCGCTGTCCGCGGCCGGGTCGACGACGTTCGTGATGAACAGGTACGGCGACATGTACACCCGCAGTTTCGATTTCGACTCGTCGGGCTCGGACTCGGTCTTCTTCCGGTACAGCTGGGACAGCCAGGCCGGTAAGCCAACCGCACCCAACATCTTCGCCGAACTGCTCGATCGCAGCACCGCCGCCATCCAACTGCCCGCGCCCGACTGGGTCCATCAGCCCAAGGTCCCCGGCGAGATCACCTCGGCGATCAGCGTCAACTCAACCGGGCCGGGCCCGGGCCAGCGCGAACTGCGGGTCGAGGGCCGCCGCGACGGCGCCACCGGGTTCTGGCACAAGAGCCCGACCGCGCCCGACTGGGAATTCACCCGCACTGACGCGGCGCGCCTTGGCACCCCCGTGGACAACCCGTCGGCGGACCGGTCGAAGGACACCCTTGCCCCGCCCGCACCCTGGCACCTGTCCGGGAACCTGCCCGCGCGCGACGGCAGCATCGACGGGCAGACCCTGATCGACATCGGCCTCCCCTACTCGGTCGTCGACCCACGGCTGCTCGACGCGGTCGGATCGCAAGCCGCACCATCGGGTTACCGCATCTCGGCGTCGCACTTCGACCCGGCGGCCACCAGCAGGGCGGCGACGGTGACCGCACCCGACGGCGCCGAGATCCCGGTGATCCTGCACACCGCGGACGGACTGCGCCTCGGCCCCCGCGCCGCCGGGCTCGACGGGGAGCCGCGCCATCTGGTCGGCGCCGTCGAGGTCCCCCGCGATGCCTTCGACACGCGCGGCGACGATCCCGCGCTCGACGGCTTCGTCCGGGACTGGATGCGGGGCAGGCAGATCGCCGCCATCACCCTCAGCGCCACCGACCACGATCTGGTGGTGAGGTAGCACCGTCGAACCCATCGAACGACAACCGAGGAAATCAGGTGCCGCGATGCACAAGCTCACCGTTCGATCCATCGCACTGACTGCCGGCGCCATCGCGGCCCTCACGGCGTGCGCGGACCCGATCTCCGGAGTCGCGCAGGATGATCCGCCGTCGCCCGAACAGGTTGGCGAGCTGTTCGACACCTGGAACGAGACGCTGGCGACGGGCGACCCCGAGGCCGTCGCCGACCTGTACGCCCCGGACGCGGTGCTCCTCCCCACTGTGTCCAATGAAGTACGCACCGACCGCGCCGGCATCGTCGACTACTTCACCGGCTTCCTGCCCAGCAAGCCGAGCGCGGTGATCGAGCAGTCCGTCGTCAACGTGCTCGACGCGGACAGCGCGATCGACACCGGCGTCTACCGATTCACCATGAACAAGCCAGAGGGCCAGGAGGTCGTCGATGCCCGTTACACGTTCGTATACGAGAAGAGGGACGGCAAATGGCTGATCGTGAACCACCACTCCTCCGAGATGCCGGAATCATGAACCGCGCCACCGCACCCCGCCCCCGACTCGTCGTGCTCTGTGGCGTGCTGACGGTGGGCGGGGTGCTCGCGCTAACCGGCTGCGGAGACGGCAGCGAGGGCCTCGCGACCACCTCGGGGTCGGTCACCGCAGCGCCGGTCGACTCCCCCACCTCCGGGTCGGGCGCCACGCTCATGTCGACCACCCCGAACACCGCCTGGAGCACCGACCCCCAGCGGGCCGACGCGTCCGACGACGCGCACCTGACGGTCACCGGCCTGCGCGTCGGCGGTCACGACGGCTATGACCGCGTGGTCTACGAACTGGGCGGCACCGGCGTCCCCGGCTTTTCGGTCCGCTACGCCGACCTCGCCGTCCAGGAGGGCAGCGGGGAGGTGATCCCGATGGCAGGCAACTCGATCCTCGAGGTCCTCATCACCGGCAGCGGCTACCCGTTCGACACAGGTGTCGCCGAGTACGACGGACCGAACCCGTTGCCGGGCGAGGGTTCCGAGTTGATCACCGAGACCCGGATCTCCGGGGTGTTCGAGGGGACCACCCAGTCGTTCATCGGACTCGAGTCCGGCGGTCATCCGTTCACGGTGTCCACCCTGAGCGACCCGACCAGGCTGGTCGTCGACATCGAGCACTGACGTCGACGACCAGCCCGGCGGCACAGGCGATCACACCCCTGCGATCGCCTCAAGCGGCTTGGTGCGCGCGGCCCGCGCGGCCGGCCACAGTGCGGCCAGCACTCCGACCACCGCGGAGCCGAGCAGCATGGCGACCACCTGCCCCCACGGCACCGCGATCACGTCGAGGCCCTCATCCGCAAGCGTGCTGACGAAGCCCCAGCCGAACGCGACTCCGAGCAGCACACCGACCGCCGCACCGAAGACCGCGATGAGCACCGACTCGAGGTAGATGGTGCGACGCACCTGCGGCCGCTGCATACCGACGGCCCTGAGCATTCCGATCTCGCGGCGCCGCTCCACCACCGACAACGCGAGGGTGTTGATGATGCCGAGGATCGCGATCACGATGGCCAACGCGAGCAGTCCGTAGAGCACCGCCAGCAGGGTGTCGATCTGCTTGCCCTGGCTGCCCTTGAACTCCTCACGGTCCTTGACCTGCACCACCAGGAACTTGTCAGTGGCCGCCGCCAGATCGCCGCGCATCGCCGCCAGGTCGGCGCCGGGCTGGGCCTCGATCAGCACCGCCCAGACCGCCCTGACCGCGGCCGGGGTCACCTGCTCGTACACCGATTCGGGCACCATCCACTTGCCGAGGAGCTGGGAGTCGGCGTAGATGCCGGTGACATTGGTGGTCACCTGCTCGCCGTCGCGGTCGGTCAGGACGACCGGCGTACCGATCCGCCATCCCTTCTCTGCGGCTGTCGTCCGGGAGACCAGCATGTTGGTGCCTGCCAGCTCGGCCGACCCCTCCTCGAGGGTGTAGTCGAGGACACCGTCGAGCTGTCCGCTGAGGGCGGTACCGAACTGCTGCTCGTCGTCGATCTTGACCGCAACGCCGTGCAGTTCGACCGCGTCCGCAACCCCTGGCACGTCCTCGACGGCGGCCGCCGCACCGAGGGGAACACCCATCGAATCCGGGCCCGCGAGGATGTAGTCGGCGCGAACACCGTTGTCCACCAGGGAGTTCACGCTCTCCTTCGCGGAAGCGCCGAACACCCCGATCACCGACACCAGCATCAGCCCGAGGGTCAACGCGAACGCGGTCGCCGCGGTGCGGCGGGGGTTGCGCACGGCGTTGGTGCGGGCCAGCCGGCCCACCGGACCGAACGGCTTGGCGAATACCGCGCCGAGCGCGCCCACCACCGGGCGCGAGAGCGCCGGGGCCGCGAGCAGGACCGCGACGATCAACGCGGCCGCACCGAGGCCGACCGTCGTGGCCGCCCCGCCGCCGGTGCCGCGAGAGCCGACCAGCAGCAGCGCGCCGCCGACCACCGCGGCGATCGCGCCGACCAGCGTCCGCACCCGCAGCGAGTCACCGGTGGAGGAGAACTCCTCCCGCATCGCGGCGACCGGCGGTACCTTGGCCGCCCGGCGCGCGGGGCATAGGCACTGACCACCGTGACGAGCACGCCGACGAGGAGCGCGACGATGACGGTGCGGGGCTCGAGCTGCAACGGCCCGGACGGCAACCCGACATCGAAGCCGTTGAGCATCGCGCGCAGCCCGTAGGCGAGGCCGACGCCCGCGGCGATGCCGAGCGCGCTGCCGAGCAGGCCGACGATGAGCGCCTCGAGCACCACCGAACGCCCCACCTGCTTGCGGCTGGCCCCGATCGCCCGCAGCAGCGCGAGCTCGCGCAGCCGCTGGGCCACGATCATCGAGAAGGTGTTGTAGATGATGAACGTTCCGACCAGCAGCGCGATCGCGCCGAACGCGAGCAGGAAGTAGTTCATGAAGCTGAGCGCCGAGTTCACCTCCGCCTTCACGTCCTCGCGGACCTGATCGCCGGTGTCCACCTTGAGGTTCGGGAGGGCGGTCGCGACCCGGTCGCGGAGCTCGGACTGCGAGACCCCGGTGCCCGCGACGTCGATGTAGTCCACGTGGCTGCCGTCGGTGAAGAGTTCGCGCGCCTGCGCGCCGTCGAACTGCGCGCCGACGAATCCGCCGGAGTCGGACGGTGTTTGGTAGATCCCGCTGACCGTGACGTCGATGACGCCGCTCGTGGGCACCAGCACCTGGGTGCGGTCCCCCACCGCGAGACCGGCCTTGCGTGCCGCGCCCTCGTTGAGCGCGATCTGACCCGGAGCGGCGGGCGGCGCCCCCGCGACCATCACATCGGGATCGCCGAGCGCCTGCTCCGGCGGGGTGTACGACAGCCCGATGCTGGGCGCGCCGCCGGACTGCAGCGGCTTCTTGTCGGCGCCGAGCAGCACGATCGGGCCGTCGACGGCAGGCACGACCGCGCGCACCCCGTCGACCGCCTCGAGCTTCGGGAGCTCGGTCAGCGGCACCCCACTCGACCCCTCCTCCAGTCCGCTGACCCGGACGTCGACGCCCTTCGCCGCGTCCGCGAACAGCCCGTCGAAGGTCTTCTGCAGCGTGTCGGTGAACACGAACGACCCGGCAACGAAGGCGGTGCCGAGGACGACGGAGAGCACGGTCAGCGCGAGCCTGACCTTGTGCGCCGCGAGGTTTCGCAGCGACACCTTGCGCATGGGTGAGGACATGGTTCAGCCCTGTCCGTCGACGGAGACGGTGTCGACGGTGTCGAGCCGCTTCATCCGGTCCAGGACGGTCTCGGCGGTCGGGTCACGCAGCTCGTCGACGATGTGGCCGTCGGCAAGGAACACCACCCGGTCCGCGTAGCTCGCGGCCCGCGGATCGTGGGTGACGATCACGACGGTCTGGCCGAACTCGTCGACCGCGGCCCGCAGGATGGCCAGCACCTCGCCGGAGGAGCGGGAGTCCAGGTTGCCGGTGGGCTCGTCGCCGAAGATGATCTCCGGCTGACCCGCCAGCGCCCGCGCGCAGGCGACACGCTGTTGCTGGCCGCCGGACAGCTCGCTCGGCCGATGGTCGAGCCGGTCCTTGAGCCCGAGCCGGGTGAGCACGTTGTCGAGCCAGGACGGGTCGGCCTTGCGGCCCGCGATGTCGAGCGGGAGGGTGATGTTCTCCAGCGCCGTGAGCGTCGGAACCAGGTTGAACGCCTGGAAGACGAATCCGATCCGGTCGCGCCGCAGCTGCGTCATCTGCTTGTCGGAGAGGGTGGTCAGCTCGGTGTCCCCGATCATGACCGACCCCGAAGTGGCGGAGTCCAGCCCGGCCAGGCAGTGCATCAGCGTCGACTTACCGGACCCCGAGGGCCCCATGATCGCGGTGAACTCGCCGCGCGCGAAGTCGGCCGACACCCCGTCCAGCGCGCGGACCTGGGTGTCCCCGGAGCCGTACGTCTTGTTCAGGTTCTGCGCGCGGGCGGCGACGGGGGTGGGGGCCGGCGTTTCGGTTGACACCGCGACGGCGCCGAGGGCATGCGAGCTCATGACTGCCTTTCGTCCTGGGGCTGGGCTGACACTGCGACCGCATCAGTCTTGTCGGAGCCGATATGCGAGCGCCATCAGGGACCACCCTGATCTTTTGGCACAATCGAACCATCACGGGAGGCGATCAGTGGCAGCTCGTCAGAACGTCGGCGGCACCGCCGTCGAGGCGCGAACCAGCGACGTCGTCGCGTTTCGACTACACGCGCACCATCTCACAGACCGGCAACCGGCCGACGGGTTGCACGAGATCGCGGGTGCATGCGGAATCCAGAACAGTCCGCCTGGTTCGGCACTGCTGGCGCTGCACGCCCGCGTCGTGGGCGTGACGCAGGACCGCATCGACCGCCTCGTCGGCGAGGAGAAGAGCCTGCTGCAGACCTGGTGCATGCGCGGCTCGCCGTTCTATTTCCCGACCGTCGACGCTCCTGTCTTCACCACGGGCGTCCTGCCGACCACCGAGACGGCTCGACTGCATCTGATCGTCGGCGTCGACCACGCGCTGAACGAACTCGGGATGGGTTTGGACGAGGCTGTCGACCTCACTGCCGACGAGATCGGGGCGGTGCTGTCGACGCGGCAGCTCGCGATCAATGAACTCGGCGAAGAACTGGCCGAGCGCATCGCGGGCAGACTATCACCCGCCCGACGCGAGACCTGGCAGGCGACCGGCCCCTATGCCGCGAACCAGCCGCTCGGTGAGGCCGTCGTGCACTTCTGCATCCGGATCCTGACGTTGCGCGGCGTCGTCTGCATCGCACCGCGCACCGAGAACAAGGCACCGTTCGTCCTGCTCGAAGAATGGCTGGGAAACCCTCTGCCGCAGGTCGACCCCGACAGCGCCCGCGCCACCCTGCTGCGTCGATACCTGCACTGCTACGGGCCATCCACCCGCAAGGACTTCGCGGCCTGGGTCGGTGTCCGCGCCGGCGACGTGGACCCGTGGTGGACCCTGCTGGATGAGGAGCTCACCCCCGTCGAATTCAACGGTAACCGGACGTGGATCCACTCCGACGATCTGGACACGCTCCGGTCGCCGCCCGAGGCTCGCGGGGTGCGGCTGCTGCCGCCACGCGACCCCTATACGCAAATGCGTGATCGCGACACCATCGTCGACCAGAAACACCATCGCGAGGTGTGGAAGACGGTCGGCGAGCCCGGCGCGGTGCTGGCCGACGGCACGATCGTGGGAATCTGGCGGCCTCGCAAGAGCGGCCGCACACTGACGCTGACGGTGACGACATTCCGATCGCTGGGCCCCGAGCTCCGCAAGCAGCTGCACGAGGAGGCCGATCACGTGGCCGAGCTGCGCGGTGCGACAGCGGTGCAGGTCGAGTTCGAGCGGTGAAGATCGGCCGAGAAGGGGTTCTCGAAGTCGTCTGTCCGACCCAGGCCCTACCCTGGTAGCCATGCGCATCGGAGCACACGTACGCGAGGACGACGATCCCATCGGGGCAGGTGAGCGGCTCGGCGCGGAGGTGGTGCAGCTGTTCCTCACCGATCCGCAGAAGTGGAACAAGCTGACCCCGCATCCGAGGGCCGAGCAGATCCGCGACAGCGCGATCGACGTCGTGGTCCACTCGTCGTACGTCATCAACGTGGCGAGCCTGAACAACCGGATCCGGATCCCCTCCCGCAAGTCGGTGGCGGATCAGGCGAAGGCCGCGGCTGACCTCGGCGCGATCGGCCTGGTCGTGCACGGCGGGCATGTCCGCGACGGCGAGGACCCAGCCGCCGGTTTCGACAACTGGCGCAAGCTGTTCGAGCGGCAGGCCGACAAGGGCGGCTTCGAGGTGCCGATCCTGATCGAGAACACCGCGGGCGGGGAATCCTCGATGGCCCGGCGGTTCGACGACATCGCCCGGCTGTGGGACCAGGTCGGCGAGTTCGGCGCCGGCTTCTGCCTCGACACCTGCCACGCGTGGGCCGGCGGCGAGGAACTGGTCGGCGTGGTGGAGCGGATCAAGGCGATCACCGGGCGCATCGACCTGGTGCACTTGAACAATTCCCGCGACGAGTTCAACTCCGCGCGGGACAGGCACGCGAACCTGACCGACGGCACCATCGACCCGGAGGTGCTCGCGGCCGTCGTGCTCGCCGCGCAGGCCCCCGTCATCCTCGAGACCCCGGCGGACGGCCTCGCCGACGACCTCGCCTACCTGCGCGAGGCCGTCGGCAACGCCTGAGCCGACCCCCTACAGCGCCTCGGCGATCCGCTTGATCTCGTCGAGCCGCGCGTCCCATTGCGCGCCGATCGCCTCGAGCCGGCGACCGACCGCGCTGAGGGTGGCGCCGATCGCGCGGTATCGCACCTCCCGGCCCACCGGGACGCGTTCGACGAGCCCGGCGGCCTCGAGCGCCACGAGGTGCTTCGCGATCGCCTGCCTGCTGACGGGCAGGCGATCGGCGAGCGCGGACGCCGACAGGTCCGCCTCGCCGAGCAGCACGAGGATGTCCCAGCGGGTGTCGTCGGCGAGCGCCGCGAACACGCGGGTCGTTACCGGGCCCCCTCTTGTCATGCCGCCTTCGCCTCGAGGTAGGCCACGAGCTCGTCCAGTTCGGCGTTCCAGCCCTGCCGGTTGCCCTCGAGCGCGTCGCGGCGCTCGGACTCCACGTTGCTGACCCGGTCGAATCCGGTCTCGACGACGGTGAGCTCGGTCGAGCCACCGAGCTCACGGAGCGCAAATCGCACGTCCGTGCCGCGGATCAGGTCAGGGTCATCGGCCTGGCCCCAGCGGTAACCGAAGCGATCTGGCTCGTCGACCTCGATGATCTCGAGCGGCATGTCGCCGTGCTCGTCCCAGCTGAAGACGCCCCTGGCCCCGACGGTGAGCGAATCGATGACCGCACGCTGGCCGAACCATTTCGCGATGTGCTCCGGATCGGTCAGTGCCTGCCAGACCCGATCGCGCGTCGCGTCGATGATCACGGTGCGGCTGACGGTGTAGCGCCCCTCGTCCACGATTGCCTGACCTGTCGACGTCATCTCGATCTCCTCCTGTGGGTTGCCCGCGATATCTGCAACTCAATGGTTGCACTTACGGTCAACCAATGCAACTCTCCGGTTGCATCAAGGAGGTCGCGTGTCGCTGCCCGTCGTCCCGGGAATTCGGGTCGCCGATTGTTAGGATCGGCAAGTGAACTCGCTGGTCGAGGCCCTCAGCTCCGATACCGCACCCTGGTGGGCGGTACCGCTGTCGATGATCCTCGGGATCCTGCTCGGCGTGTTCGCCGTCCGGCGCGGCAGATCGGCATCGACACCGGAACCGGTCCGCATCAACACGTCCGACCCGCAGGCCCGATCCACCTACGTGCGCTTCCTTGCCGCGGCCGACCGGGCACACAACAGCATCGTCGAGGTCGACCATGCCGTGCTCGCCGACGCGGACCTCGAGGAGTCGCTCGAGTCCGACGACCCGCAGCTGAAGGCCCTGGCCCGGTCCATCGTCGAGATGGACTCGATCGCAAACGAACTCCGGATCTGCGCCCCCGGCCCGGTGGTCGACGCGACCGTCGCCCTCTTCGGATTCGTCACCGACTCCACCATCGACGGCGTCACCGACCAGGACGCGTTCCGGACCCGGTACAACGACAAGAAGTCCGCACTGATCGGTGCGATCCGGGAGTCACTCGGGGAGCAGCCGCTCACGCCTGCACGCTGAACGGGTCGTGGTCGGCGGTTCTGCCTGGCGCCCCGACACCGGGCAGCCAGCCGCTGAAATCATCTCTCGCCGGGGGCACGGTTATCCGGTACCTTCACCTCGGAGCAGCACACGACACGAGGAGCATTGAGTGAACGGCAAGAACCTGGCACGTCGCACCACGGCCGCATTCGCGATCGGCGCGACCGCCACCCTCGTGTTCGCGGGCACCGCGGGCGCCGACCCCCAGTCGGACGGCATCCAGGATCTCCGCAAGGCCGCCGCCAACTCCGAGGCGAACAGCGCCGCCGTCGACGTCCTGGTCGGCTCTCCCCTGGTCACCACCAACATCGCGAGCTCCTTCGGCCTGTTCGCGTTCACCTCGCCGACGATCGGCTGCGGCCCCGGCGTCCCGATCACGCTCACCGGCGCCTCCGCCAGCAGCGGCGGCGACCTCAAGGCCGGCCAGATCCGGTTCCAGGCCTCCCCCGCGTCTCCGGCGTGGCGAAGGGCTCCGGCCTCACCGCTGTGTGGGTCAACACCAGCACTGGCGCCCGCGGGATCGCGCCCATCGACGGTGTCACCGAGTTCGGCACCCCGTCGCTGTCGAAGGTCGTCGACTCGGGCCCCGGCAACGTCGCCGCCGCACTGTTCGGCACGGTCACCTACGCGGACGCGACCTGCGTGGTGCTGCCGACCGTCGGGATGTTCACCGTGGCGCCTGACGCGCCTGCCGCACCCGCCAAGTAGCCTTCCGCCCCAAAGCAAACAACGCCCGGCCACGATGTGGCCGGGCGTTGTTCTTGTGTGGTCAGTAGCGGTCGCGCTTGGGCTTGCGGTCGAACTTGCCCTTGCCGCCGTCGCGCGGGGGCCGCTGCCCTGGCGGGCCCTGGTCAGGGGTCAGCTGGATGAGCACACCGGAGATCCGGGTCCGCCGCAGCGCCTCGAGGGTCTCGCTCGCGAGGTCCGCGGGCAGCTCCACCAGGCTGTGATCGGGCCGAATGCTGATGTGGCCGAAGTCGCTTCGCCGAAGGCCGCCCTCGTTGGCGATCGCGCCGACGATCGCGCCCGGCGCCACCCGGTGCCGCTTGCCGACCGCGATCCGGTAGGTGGCGAGCTCCTGCCCCTCCCGACCGAACTTGGGCGTGTCGTCGAACTTGCGGGGCGGGCGCTCCGCGCGCGGCTCGCGCTCGCGGCGCGGCGGCGCCGGCGGCTCGGGCGGCATCAAGAAGGTCTCCCCGTCGCGCGAGAGCACGGCCAGGGCCGCGGCGATGTCGGCGAGCGGCACGTCGTGCTCGCGCTCGTAGTCCTCGATCAGAGTCCGGAACAGCGCCAGGTTGTCGGAGTTCAGGCTCTCGGTGATCGAGTCGCCGAACTTGGCGACGCGCTGCGCGTTGACGTCCTCGACGGTCGGCAGCTGCATCTCCGTCAACGGCTGGCGCGTGGCCTTCTCGATCGCCTTGAGCAGGTGCCTTTCCCGCGGCGCCACGAACAGCAGCGCCTCGCCGGAGCGTCCGGCGCGGCCCGTACGGCCGATCCGGTGGACGTAGGACTCGGTGTCGTGCGGGATGTCGTAGTTGACGACGTGTGAGATGCGCTCGACGTCGAGGCCACGGGCCGCGACGTCGGTCGCGACGAGGATGTCGAGCGCGCCGCTCTTGAGCTGGCCGATGGTGCGCTCACGCTGCGCCTGCACGATGTCGCCATTGATGGCGGCGGCCGAGAACCCCCGCGCCCGAAGCCTTTCGGCGAGGTCCTCGGTGGCCTGCTTGGTGCGGACGAAGATGATCATCGCCTCGAAGGTCTCGACCTCGAGGACCCTGGTGAGCGCGTCCAGCTTCCGCTGGTGCGCGACCTGCACGTACCGCTGCGTGATGTTCGGCGCGGTCGACGTCTTGGTCTTGACCGTGATCTCGACCGGGTCGTGCAGGTACTGCTTGGAGATCTTGCGAATCGCCGCGGGCATGGTCGCCGAGAACAGCGCCACCTGCTTGTACTCCGGGGTGTCGGCGAGGATCCGCTCGACGTCGTCCTGGAAGCCCATCTTGAGCATCTCGTCGGCCTCGTCGAGCACCAGGTAGTCCAGGTGCGAGAGGTCGAGGGTGCCCTTCTCCAGGTGATCGATCACCCGGCCCGGCGTGCCGACGATGATCTGTGCGCCGCGGCGCAGCCCGGACAGCTGCACGCCGTAGGCCTGGCCACCGTAGATGGGCAGCACCTGCAGTCCCGGGATGTGCGCCGAGTACTTGCCGAACGCCTCGGCAACCTGCAGGGCGAGCTCGCGGGTCGGCGCCAGCACCAGCGCCTGCGGCCGCTTCTGCTCGGTGTCGATGCGGGAAAGGATCGGAACGGCGAACGCCGCGGTCTTGCCGGTGCCGGTCTGCGCGAGTCCGACGACGTCGTTTCCGGACATCAGCGGCGGGATCGTCGCGGCCTGGATCGGCGACGGCGACTCGTAGCCGACGTCCGAGAGTGCCCGCAGCACCCGTTCATCGATGCCGAGATCGGCAAAGGTGGTGGTGTCGGTTTCCGGCTCGGGGTTGTGCTCGGTGTCGCTCATCTCACCAGGAGTTTAGTACGTCGCCGCCGGGAGTCCCGTTCACGCCCTTGTCGCGCCCGTCGCCGACACCGGCCGGACGGGCTGACGGAGCACCGTCCGCAGCTTCTCGGGCGCCGACTTCCTGGGGTCCCCGAGGTAGATCTCGTGGTGCTTGCCATTGAATTCGAGACCGCGGCCGGGAATGAACTCGGTGTGCAACCGCTCGAGGGTCGGCGCCTCGTCGTCGTACGAGCCGACGTGCATGATCTGCACCGACAGGCCTTCGTCGAGCAGTTCGTGCCGCAACTCCCCCACGACGGGCAGCTTCTTCTTGGACTCCGTCTCGGCGAGGATTGCCGCGACCTCCTCGGCGGCCATCCAGTCCGGCTGTCGGATCTGCATGGTCCAGTACCACTCCGACTTGCTGCGGTCGACGAAGACGGCGGGGTCCGGCGCCCACCACCGGCCCTCCAGCGGCCCGACCACATAGTCGGCCTCGTGCCTCTTCTTGCTCGCGAACTTCACCGCGTACGAGGCGGCGTACAGCGCCTCCACCGCCAGCCGATAGTCCTCGGAGACGTTCGGATCGCCGTGTCCGTCGATCATGAGGAACCACATCGGCGGAACCTCCACCAATGCGAAGTCACCGGCCGCCGGCGAGTAGAGCTCCTTCTGCTTCTTGAAGTCCAGCTTGGTCATCGTTTCCTCTCAAGGGATGTCAGGGTCCGGGCGACCCAGCTCAGTTCCGCGTCGAGCATCACGACCGAGTACTCGAAGACGGCCTCGACGAAATCCGGTAGCGGTTGTTGGGCGTCACGCGCGGCGAGCACCTCGGCGCGCTTGCGCAACAAGGCGTCCGAGCGTCGCCGAAGTGCGGCGACCGACTCTGCGGGCGGGATGAGCGGCCAGTTCGCCATCCCGACCAGCACCGGTGCGGCGGTCGCGGACGGCTCGGCGAGCAACTGCGCGGTCCGCTCCGCGGCGGCCGCGCGGCCGGCCGCGGTGATCGCGTAGACCCGGCGGGGTCGGCCGGGTCCGCCGACCTCGGCCGCCACCTCCTCGATGAGGCCGCGCTTGTCGAGCTTGCCGAGGAGGTAATAGATCGAGGAGAACCCGATCTGCGTCCACTGCCGCATGCCGCGCTCGTCGATCACCTTCTCGAGGTCGAAGCCGTGGCGCGGACGCTCGGCGATCAGGCCGAGGACGGTCACCTCGGATTCGGTCAGGTCTGCGGGCACCCGCATATCCTAGCACTAGGATATAAGTGGCGTGGGCCGCACGGCCACCCTGGTCGCGGCTCCGCGGCGGCCGCTGATCACAATGTGCCCGTCCCATTCGCCCGAATCCGACTAGGAGCGACAGTGCCCGAGCAGACGCCGATCCCCACCCACTGGTACAACATCGCGGCGGACCTCCCCGTGCCGCCGCCGCCCCACCTGCACCCGGGTACCCGGGAACCGGTGACCCCCGCCGACCTCGAGGCACTGTTCCCGAGCGCCCTCATCGCACAGGAGGCCGCCACCGAGCAGTACATCGAGATCCCCGAGGCGATCCGCGAGGTGTACAAGACGTGGCGCCCGGCGCCGCTGATCCGGGCCCGCGAGTTCGAGAAGGCGCTTGGCACCCCGGCCCGCATCTACGTCAAGTACGAGGGCGTCAGCCCGGTCGGCAGCCACAAGACCAACACCGCGGTGGCGCAGGCGTATTACAACGCCCAGGACGGGGTCAAGAAGATCACCACCGAGACCGGCGCAGGCCAGTGGGGCAGCGCGCTGTCGTTCGCGTGCGCCAAGTTCGGCATCGAGCTGGAGGTCTGGCAGGTGCGCGCCTCCTACGCCTCCAAGCCGTACCGCAGGCACCTCATCGAGACCTACGGCGCCACCGTCCATCCGAGCCCCTCGGATCTCACCGAGTCCGGGCGCAAAATGCTGGCCGAGTTCCCCGACACCCCCGGCTCGCTCGGCATCGCGGTCAGCGAGGCAGTGGAGGTCGCGGCCGGTGACCCCGACGCCCGCTACGCCCTCGGCAGCGTGCTCAACCATGTGGTCCTGCACCAGACCGTGATCGGCCTCGAGGCCGTCGAGCAGCTGCGTGCCGCGGGCGAGGAGAACGCGGACGTGGTGTTCGGTTGCGCCGGTGGCGGTTCCAACCTGGCCGGGCTCGCGTTCCCGTTCATCCGTGAGGTACTGCACGACCGGGCCCGCACGCGCATCGTCGCCGCCGAGCCCGCCGCCTGCCCATCGATCACCAAGGGCGAGTACCGCTACGACCACGGCGACGTCGCGGGCCTGACGCCGCTGCTGAAGATGCACACCCTCGGGCAGGACTTCGTCCCTGACCCGATCCACGCAGGCGGACTGCGCTATCACGGCATGGCGCCGCTGCTCAGCCACACCGTCGAGCTCGGTTACGTGCAGGGCCAGGCCGTCGACCAGACCGACTCGTTCGCCGCGGGCGTGCTGTTCGCACGCGCCGAGGGCATCGTGCCCGCACCCGAGTCGGCCCATGCGATCGCCGCCTGCGCCGAGTACGCGCGTGGCCTGACCGAGCCGGAGGTCCTGGTCATCGGCCTGTCCGGGCACGGCATGCTGGATCTGCCCGCCTACCAGGCCTACCTGGACGGGAACCTGACCTCCACCACATAGGCACACCGGCGGGCGCGCCTGCGTCGCGCCCGCCGGCTGGGCCATACTCGTGCCATGGTCGAGATCGCCGTTGCCCAGTTCTCCGCAGGACAGGACAAGCGGGAGAACCACCTGACACTGCGCAACCTCGTCGGCGAGGCCGCGGCGCGGGGCGCGCACGTCGTGGTGGCACCCGAGTACGCCATGTTCACGGCGCCGCCGACGGACGAACGCATCCTCGCCGCGGCCGAGCCACTGGACGGACCGTTCGTCGGCGGGATGCTCGAGATCGCCGGCCAGTTCGGCGTGCACGTGATTGCCGGCATCAACGAGGCCCTCGACGGCGACGACCGGGTCTCCAACACCCTTGTCGCCGCGGCCCCTGACGGCCGGATCACGGCCGTCTACCGCAAGCTCCACCTCTACGACGCCTTCGGTTACCGGGAGTCGGAGTTCTTCCGGGCCGGCGCGATCGACGATCCGGCGACCTTCGAGGTGGACGGGCTCACCTTCGGCATGCAGACCTGCTACGACCTGCGGTTCCCTGAGGTGACTCGGCGGATCGTGGACGCGGGCGCGGACGTGCTGTTGCTGCCGGCGCAGTGGGTGCCCGGGCCCATGAAAGAGGACCACTGGACCACGCTGGTGCGTGCGCGCGCGATCGAGAACACCATCTACGTCGCCGCCGCCGACCAGAGCGCCAGGACCGGGGCGGGCAACTCGATGATCGTCGACCCGATGGGCGTGGTGCTCGCGTCGCTCGGCGATCAGGTCGGAACCGCGCGCGCCGAGGCCACCGCCGAGCGGATCGCCCAGGTTCGGGCGACCAACCCGGCACTGGCGCTGCGCCGGTTCGGCATCACCGAGCGCTAGGTCCCTCGACCCGGCCCGCGAACTGTGCGCGTGTTTCACCCCGACTGGGGTGAAACACGCGCACGGGCGCCGGAGGCGCTCGAGCGGCGTAGCGTCAGAGACAGGATGCTGTACGAGACTCGCGCGAAAGCCGGTCGCGCGTTGGCCGAGTCGCTCGGCCACCTGCGCGACGCGGACCCGCTCGTGCTCGGGCTGCCAAGGGGTGGGGTGCCCGTCGCGACCGAGGTCGCGCACGAACTCGGCGGCGAACTCGACGTGATCCTCGTCCGCAAGCTCGGAGTGCCATGGCAGCCGGAGTTGGCGATGGGCGCGCTCGGCGAGGGGGGCATCCGGGTGCTCAACGACGACGTCCTCGCGCAGACCGGGATGAGCCCGCTCGGGCTGGCCACCGTCGAATCGCGGGAGCGCCGCGAACTCGAGCGGCGCGCCAGGGTGCTGCGCGGCGATCGGGGCGGATCCCGCTGCGCGACCGGACCGTGGTGATCGTCGACGACGGCATGGCCACCGGGGCGACGGCGGCGGTCGCGTGCCGGGTGGCCAGGGCCGACGGGGCCGCCCGCGTGGTGGTCGCGGTGCCCGTCTCCTCCGAGGAGGCGGTCGCACGGCTGACCAGGGAGGCGGACGAGGTGATCTGCCCGCTCGTCCCGCGCTGGCTAGGCGGTGTCGGCGGCGCCTACCGGGATTTCCACCAGCTGACGGACCAGGAGGTGACCGACCTGCTCGCCACGTGATCTTCACCTCAACCCGGCGAAAAACCCGCAGATCACGAGACTTGGGGTTACACGTAAAACTCCGTAGCGAGGCTAACCCTCGCAATTCGGACAAGCTTGAGAGTGCATACCGACCACGGATGTGATCCAATGCACACTCCACACGTCAGTAGTACCTGGAGGGGTCACAGTGCGAGAGTTCGAAGTTCCGGCGTCGTTTTCCATCCCGGAAGACATCTCCATGGCCGATACGGTGTTCCGCCTCGAGAAGGAGAGCCCCCAGCACGTTCCCTTCAAGCGACTGGTCGACGGCACCTGGGTCAACGTCACCGCGGCTGAGTTCGCCACGCAGGTCAAGGGTGTCGCAAAGGGCCTGATGGCCTCCGGCATCGCACTCGGCGATCGCGTCGCCATCCTGTCCGCCACCCGCTACGAGTGGGTCGTGCTGGACTACGCCATCTGGACTGCGGGCGGCTGCACCGTCGCCATCTACGAGACCTCCTCCGCCGACCAGGCGCAGTGGATCCTCGAGGACTCCGCCACCTCCGTGCTTGTCGTCGAGACCGCGAAGCACGCCGCCACCGTCAAGGACGTCGCCGAGGCCGCCCCCGCGCTGCGGGAGATGCTGCAGATCGAGGCGGGAGCCCTCGACGAGCTCACCGCCCGCGGCTCCGCCATCACCGACGAGGAACTGCACGAGCGCCGCGGACAGGTGAACGCCTCCTCCCCCGCCACGCTCATCTACACCTCCGGCACCACCGGCCGCCCCAAGGGCGTCCAGCTCACCCACTCGAACTTCTACGCCGAATCCAAGGCCGTGAAGATCGCACTGAACGACGCGATGTACGAGGGCCAGAGCACCCTGATGTTCCTGCCGCTGGCGCACGTGTTCGCCCGCGCCATCTCCTTCGGCGCCTTCGACAACAAGGTGACCGTCGGCCACACCGCCGACATCAGCACCCTGCTCGAGCAGTTCGCGGCGTTCAAGCCGAACTTCATCCTCTCGGTGCCCCGCGTGTTCGAGAAGGTGTACAACTCCGCCAAGCAGAAGGCCGAGGACGGCGGCAAGGGCAAGATCTTCGCGAAGGCCGCCGACACCGCCATCGCCTGGAGCGAGGCCCAGGACACCGGCGGAGCGGGCCTCGGGCTCAAGCTCAAGCACGCCCTGTTCGACAAGCTGGTCTACGGCAAGCTGCGGGCTGCGCTCGGCGGCGAGTGTGACCGCGCGGTGTCCGGCGGCGCGGCGCTCGGCGCGCGTCTCGGCCACTTCTTCCGTGGCATCGGCCTCCCGATCTACGAGGGCTACGGCCTGACCGAGACCAGCGCCGCGATCACCGTGAACACCACGGATGCCCAGAAGGTCGGCTCTGTCGGAAAGCCGATCAACGGGCACGCGGCCAAGATCGCTGAGGACGGCGAGCTGCTGGTCAAGGGGCCGGTCGTGTTCAACGGCTACTGGCACAACGACGCGGCAACTGCGGATTCCATCCGCGACGGCTGGTTCCACACCGGTGACCTCGGCTCGATCGACTCTGAGGGCTTCGTCTCGATCACGGGTCGCAAGAAGGAGATCATCGTGACCGCCGGCGGCAAGAACGTCGCCCCGGCCGTGCTCGAGGACGCGCTGCGCGCCCACGCCCTGATCAGCCAGTGCCTGGTCGTCGGCGACGCGAAGCCGTTCATCGGTGCGCTGATCACCATCGACCCCGAGGCGCTGCCGGGTTGGCTCGAGCGCAACGGCATCGCCGCGGACATCGCGATCTCGGAGATCGTCAAGCACCCGGACCTGGT
This sequence comes from Rhodococcus sp. MTM3W5.2, assembly GCF_001984015.1. Lineage (NCBI taxonomy): Bacteria > Bacillati > Actinomycetota > Actinomycetes > Mycobacteriales > Nocardiaceae > Rhodococcus > Rhodococcus sp. MTM3W5.2. The sequence goes on from NZ_CP019572.1 coordinate 4,171,957, forward strand.
CGCCGAGATCGACGCCGCGGTCGCCGAGGGGAACAAGAAGGTCTCCAACCCGGAGCAGATCAAGAAGTACCGCATCCTGGATGTCGACTTCACCGTCGAGACCGGCGAGCTGACCCCCACCCTCAAGCTCAAGCGCAACATCATCCACCAGGAATTCGCGACGGCGATCGAGGCCATTTACACCTGAGCGAGCCCCGGCCATGAGTGAATGGGTCGTCCCTCCGATCGGGGGACGACCCATTCGTTTTCAAGGAGGACTGCCAGATGCTCAACCCGCAGGACGTACTCGTGTACGACCCGGTGACGACCTTCTTCAACAACCTCGCGCTCGCGTTCGGCTCGGCCGACGCGGTCATCATGACCTGATCCGACTCAGTAGGTCGCCGGCAGATCCGCGCGCAACTCCGCGGTGAAGTCGGCGACCGAGAGCGGCCGAATCTCGACCGCGGACTCGGTCCGCACCAGGTACCGACCGTCACCGCTCACGTCGATCCAGCTGAACGCCCGGCTCGCCGACGCCGCGGGCTGGTCGACTCCTGTGGTCACGGTCACCTGCCCCACCCCGTTACGCGGCAGATCGAGCAGCGCTCGGATCCGGGCCGCCGTGGTTGCCGAACGCACTGGTACCAGGAGTGAGGACCGGCGTCCGCCGCGGACCTCGGACACCGGAGCCCTCATCGCCCGCCCGCCACCCGCTTCGGCCCCCGGCAGCATGTCCATGATGCGCTGGGCCAGCGTGTCCACCCCGCCGAGACACATCGCCAGGTCCCCACCCGTGTCCGCGGTGGGGCCGGGGCGCTGCGCGACGACAACGGAGGTGCGCTCGCTCGCGCACCCCAGCACCCGGACCACGGCTGCGGGTCGCCCATCCCATTCGGCGGCGAGCCGCCCGTCGCTGACCGCGGCAGGCCGGCCATCGCTGACGGCGGCGCCGCCCTCCACCCCGAATATCTCCACCCGCACGGACGGTTTCGCGAGAATCCCCAACGCCACGTCGAGCTCCGCGGAGCGGTAGCCCTCGTACCAATCGGACAGCGCTTGCGCGTGGGCGGCACTGTCGTCGCCGCTGCGATGTACCTCCAGCGGGTACGGGAACCGGTCTAGTCCGGCCTCGCGCCAGGCATGGTCGAACTCATCCGAGCTGAGATTCCATCGCATCCTGATCAACCGTCCGTCCCCGACTACGTGCCCCTGTTCCGGTTGGACGCACACGCGCCCGACGCGGTTCCACCTCCGCGCTCGCTCGGCTAGATCCGGGCCGCGTCCACCAGCCGCTGCGCCACCGTGACATCGCCGAACACCTCGAGCGCCGCGAGCGGTCGTCGCCGCCACATCGTAAGCAGCAGCTCCTGCGCGGTGCCGCGGACCGCGACATCGCCCTTGGCGTGCCCGGCCTCGACGGTGACCCCCTCGGGTCCGAACCGCAGCAGCCATTCCGCATCGTCGGTGTCGGTGCCGTGCAGGTGCACGGTCCTGCCGTGCAGCTCCGGTGGGATCCGATCGGCTGGCATGGCGCGGACCAGCATCAGGCGGGCCCACTCGTCGACGCCGTCCGCGGCCGACTCCGCGGAGATGTCCTCCGGCGGGGGCCACCCGCGGCGTGCAGCGCGTCGGCGGCGTCGACCCGGTGCACCGCGACCTCGTGGGCCTGCCTGCGCGCCCAGAACCCCACGGTGCCGGGACCCGCGAACGTCGGTGCGCCGCGGTCGAAATCGTGGGCGGAGATCTCGGCCAGGAGCTGCTCGAGGGATTCCCGATATGCGGGCAGGCAGTCCGGGCCGCGGGGCAGCGACTCTGGCTGACCGGCCCCGTGCAACTCGGCTCCCGGCCCCGCCGCGAGCGTCGTCCGCACCCATCGGTGTACCCGCCCGGTGTGCCGCACGACCCGCTCCAGGGTCCACCCCGGCACCGTCGGGACATGGGCGTCGAGCGCCGCCGCGGGCATCGCGGCGAGCCGCAGGCCCTCGGTTCGCAGCGTCTCGAGGTGTTGGTCCGGTGTCATTCCTGAACGGTACCCAGCACGAAGGCCGCGACGTCGGAAGTCACGACCCGCTGCACCGGTTCGTGCAGCAGATCGTGACCGGCGTCCGGGTATTCGCGCAGCGCGGCGGACGGCAGTGCCGCCGCCCACGACCGGACCGGGTCGATCGGCGCCATCCTGTCGTCGACGCCGTGCAGGGTCAGGATCGGCAGCCGCGTGGCGATCGGCGGCCGCGAGGCGATGACGCGCGGCAGTGCGCTGAGCACCGCCGCGCGAAACCTCGTCGGCTCCACCTCGATCGCGGCGAGCGCCGCGGCCGCGCCGAGCGAGTGCCCCATCACGACCACCGGCAGATCCGGACGCTGTTCCTCCGCGATCGCGGCGAGCCGCAGGGCATTGGCGCCCAGTCCTGGCAGCGGACCGATCACCCCGAGGTCACCCTCCGACAAACCATGGCCGATGTGATCGAGGGCCCACACCTCGATGTGCTCGGCCGACATGGCCCGACCGAACCGGTGATAGTTACCGCTGTGCTGGCCCAACCCGTGCAGGAACACCATGACGGCGACCGGATCCGGCACCGGCCAATGTCGATAGTGAATCTGCCCGCTGACCCCCGAGAAGAATGGCATCGGGACATTGTGCCGTCAGCACACCGCGCAGCGGCACGAAATCATCTGAGATAGTCGACCGATGCCGCGACGCTTCCTCGCATGTGCCCCCACCCTCCTGCGCGTCCTCGGCGTAGTCGCGATCGGCACGGCGGTCAGCGGATGCGGCGGCGCGGGCATCGAGGGGACTGCGGTCGCCGCCAAGGACTGGGGCACCCCCGCCACCTCCAGAGGGCCTGCGCCGACGCGCCCGCCTGATCCGGCTGCCGCAACCGACGCCGCCCGGATCGGCGCCGGGTCCCCGGTCGACCCCGAGGCCTACCACGACGCGAAGGAGACCGACTCCTCCCCCGCCGCGCCACCATCGGATTTCACTTCACGACACCGAGCGGCAACATCCGCTGCTCGACGCCGAAGGAGCCGACCGTGCTGCTGTGCGAGGTCAGGGACCACACCTATCCGTCCTCGGCCAAACCCGAAGACGCGAAGGAGCCGTGCCAGTGGTTCCCCGATTACGCGATGCTCACCGACGAGGGCGTCGCCGCAGGCGTGTGTCTGCCCAGACCGCTGGTCACCCGGGGCAGCAAGGTGCTGCCCTACGGCAGCAGTATCCGGATGGGCGACTTCGGCTGCCTGAGCACCGAGGGCGGATTGCTCTGCGCCAACGAGGTTTCCGGGCACGGTTACCAACTCAGTCGTGAGGCGCTGCGGACTTTCTAGGACGAAGCCGCCTGTCAGCGCCCGGTCGGAGCACAGGCCGCCACCAGCGCCGGCAGCGCCTCGGCCGCGGTGGCCCGCCAGCAATGGGTTGCCACGGCGGTCAATTCGGTTGGCTCCGGATTGATCTCGACCACTGTCGCACCCGACGCGGCCGCCCGCGCCGGGAGTTCTGCCGCCGGGTACACCATCCCCGAGGTGCCGACGACCACCATCAGGTCGCACCCCTCGACGGCACCCTCCGCGACGTCCCACGCCGCCTGCGGCAACGGCTCGCCGAACCAGACCACGCCCGGCCGAACCGCCGCGCCGCACGCCGCACATTCGGGTGGCGAAAGACGTTCCACCGGTTCTCGATCCGGAATGACGTCGACGTGCGCCGCCGTTCCGCACGCACTGCACCGCGGCGCGAAGAGGCTGCCGTGCAGGTGCGCGGCGACGTCCGAGCCGGCCCGCTCGTGCAGGTCGTCGACGTTCTGGGTGACCACGGCCAGCTCGGCGAACCGTGCCCAGTCCGCCACGGCGCGGTGACCGGCGTTCGGCTGGACCCGTCGCACCAGCGTGCTGCGCCACTGGTACCAGGCCCACACCAGCTCGCGATCACGTTCCCACGCCCGCGGGTGGCCAGCTCGGTCGGGTCGAACCGCTGCCACAGCCCGGTGAGCGCGTCGCGGAAGGTGGGCACGCCGGACTCTGCGGACATGCCAGCCCCGGAGAACACCACCACCCTGGCCGCGGTGCGGGCCGCGTCGATCAGCACCGGATCGGGTTCAATGGGGCTCATGTCGACGATTGTGCCCGGATACGGCGACACCCTGCCCAAGCTGCTGATCGTGGACCCGGCACCGGACCCGGCCGCGGAGGACCGGATCGCCGGGTCGCTGCACCGCATCGGTGTCGCCTCCCGGCCCACCGGGCTGCGCGCGCCGGGCCAGCACCTGTTCGGGACCCGGATCGTCTCCGCGGTCGGCGACGCGTCGTGGCTGGACGGGGAGTACGCCGAGGTGGGCCGCTGGGTGCGGGTGATCGTCGCGCTCGGCCCGGCCGGCTGGGATGCGACGCTGCGTGCGCTGGCGGCGGCGGGCGTCGTACCGCCCGAGCCCGCTCCGGGGTTCGCGCCCGGCGCCCGATTGACGCTGACCCCGGCCGACGGCCGCCCGGTGACGGTGCTCGGCATCGACCACCCCGCCGACCCGGACCTGCTGGGGGACGCGGCGCTCGACGCCGAGTTGGCGGCGGCCCAGACCCTGGCCGGTGTCTCCGCGGCCTGCGGCGGGCGCGGCTGACGACCGCCCGCGCCCGGATCCGGGTGGCGTTCACCCGGCTCGGTCGGTGCCGTCTGCGATAGTCGTCCCCGTGTTCCTCCTCGACGACGTGTTGATCTTCAGCGCCAGCGACTTGTCCCAGGCCGCGGAGTGTGAATACGCGCTGCTGCGCCGGCTCGACGCGAAGCTGGGGCGGATCGAACCGGCAGGCGCCGACCGGACGGACCCGATGCTGGCCCGGACGTCGGAGCTCGGCGACGCGCACGAACAGCGTCAGCTCGACCGGTACGTCGAGCTCTTCGGGATGGTGTGGTGCGGATCGACCGACCGCGCCTGGACTGGGAGGAACTGACCCGGGCGAACAAGGCGACGGTGGCAGCGGCCCGGTCCGGTGCGGACGTGATCTACCAGGGCACCTTCTTCGACGGACGCTTCCTCGGCTTCTGCGACTTCCTGGTGCGTGAGGGCGGCCGGTACGTGGTGGTCGACACCAAGCTCTCGCGCCACGCCAAGGTGACCGCCCTGCTGCAGTTGGCGGCCTACGCGGATGCGCTGACTGCGGACGGGGTCCCCGCCGCGCCGCACGCAACGCTGGTCCTCGGTGATCACAGCACCGCGGACTTCGCACTGGGCGACATCGCGCCGGTGTTCCGACAGCGTCGCGACGAGCTGATCCGGGTCCTCGACGGGCACCACCGCGAGCAGGCGCCGGTGGCCTGGTCCGATCCGCGCTACCGCTGCTGCGGCCGATGCGAGCAGTGCACGCCGGAGATCGCGCGGACCCGGGACCTGCTGCTGGTGGCCGGGATGCGATTCTCGCAGCGGGAGAAGCTGATTCGCGGCGGCGTCGCGGACCTCGACGCCCTAGCCGACCGCACCGAGCCGGTCGAGGGCATGAGCGCACGCACCTTCGGCGGACTGCAGGCCCAGGCCGCCGCGCAGGTCCGGCAAGCGCGCTCGGACACCCCGGTGTACGAGGTGATCGACGGTGCGAGCGCGCTCGCCGCCGTCCCGGAGCCCGACCCGGGCGACATCTTCTTCGACTTCGAGGGCGACCCGCTGTGGGCGGAGGACGGATCCACCGACTGGGGCCTCGAATACCTGTTCGGCGTGACGGAGACCGAAGGGACCTTCCGCCCGTTCTGGGCGCACGACCGCGCCCAGGAACGCCGCGCCCTGCTCGACTTCCTCGACTATGTCGCCGAGCGCCGCACACGTTTCCCGGGCATGCACGTCTACCACTACGCGGCCTACGAAAAGTCCGCGCTGCTGCGGCTGGCCGGCCGCTACGGCGTCGGCGAGGAATCGGTTGACACGCTGTTGCGGGAGAACGTGCTGGTCGACCTGTACCCGGTGGTCCGCGGCGCGGTCCGGGTCGGCACCTCGTCGTACTCGATCAAGAAGCTCGAACCCCTGTACATGGGCGAGCAGCTGCGCGACGGCGACGTGACCAACGCCGCCGCCTCGATCGTCGCCTACGCGGACTACTGCGCGCTGCGCGACGCGGGGCGCGAGCGCGAGGCACAGGACCTCCTGAAGGAGATCGCCGACTACAACGAGTACGACTGCGTCTCCACGCTGCGGCTGCGGGACTGGCTGCGGGCCGTCGCGGCGGAGCACGGAGTGCAGCCCCACCCGGCGCAACAGGTGCTCTCGGCGCCCGTCGAGGAAGCGAGCGCGGCCGAGACCGCGCTCCGCGACCATGTCGGCGACGCCCTGCCAGGAGAGCGCACCGACGACCAGCGGGCCGCGGCCCTGATGGCTGCCGCGGTCGGCTACCACCGACGCGAGCGCAAACCGTTCTGGTGGGCGCACTTCGACCGGCTCGTCCAACCCGAGGACGAGTGGGCGGAGGCCGCCGACGTGCTGGTGGCCGAGCGGGCCGAGGTGCCCGTGGAGTGGCACAAGAGCACCCCGCGGCAACGCAAGCAGCGCAGGCACGTTCGCCTCGCTGGGCACTGGGGCGCCGGCACCACGGTTCGCGTCGGCGACCAGCTGTACGCGCTCTACGAGCAGGGCACCGGGATCGGCTCCGACGACCCGCGCACCCGCGGCGCCGTCCTCGTCACGGTCCTCGCTCTCGAGGAGGAGGACGGACCCGACGGCGAGCCGCGCGAGGTGGCGGTCGTGGAGGAACTCGAGCCGACCGGCACCGGCCCGCACGCCGTCCTGCCGATGGCACTGGCCCCCGGCCAGCCGATCCGGACGGTGGCCATCGAGGCCGCGATCGCCGAGCAGGCCGCCGCGATGGCCGCTGCCCTGCCGTCGATGCCCGCCTCGGCCGCCGTCGACGTGCTGCGCCGGGTGCCGCCCCGCACGCGTTCCGGCAATCCGCTCCCCATCGCCGACCCGGACCACAAGGCCGCCGCGATCGTGGCAGCGCTGCGCGACCTCGACGACTCCTACCTCGCGGTGCAGGGGCCACCCGGCACCGGCAAGACCCACACCGGCGCCGCGGTGGTCGCCGAGCTGGTGAACCGGCACGGCTGGCGAATCGGCGTTGTCGCCCAATCCCATTCGGTGGTCGAGAACATGCTCGACGGGATCGTGCGCGCCGGGGTGCCCGGCGAGCAGGTCGCGAAGAAGCCCGGTTCCGGCCTGGCCGAGAACCCGGAGTGGACAAAGGTCGAGTCCAGCGGACTCGCAGCCTTCCTCACCGAGCACGAGCCGACGGGCTGCGTGATCGGCGGGACCGCATGGGATCTCGCGCACACCGCCCGGGTTCCCGCAGGCAGCCTGGACCTACTGGTGGTCGACGAGGCCGGTCAGTTCTCGCTCGCCAACACCGTCGCGGTGGGGATCTCCGCACGCAACCTGCTACTGCTCGGCGACCCTCAGCAGTTGCCACAGGTCAGCCAGGGCACCCATCCCGAGCCGGTGGACACCTCGGCCCTCGGCTGGTTGGCGGAGGGTCACGGCGCACTGCCGCCGGAGCTCGGCTACTTCCTGGACCGGACCTGGCGGATGCACCCCGCGGTGTGCACGGCGGTCTCGGACCTGTCCTACGACGGACGGCTGCACTCGCAGGAGCCGGCCACCACCGCCCGCGCCCTCGCAGGCGTGGAACCCGGCGTTGCGGCCCTGTACGTCGAGCATCACGGCAACTCGACCGAGTCGGTCGAGGAAGCCGAGGCCATCGCGGCGGAGGTGGGCGCGTTGCTCGGCACCCCGTGGACCCCCGGTGCCGGCGAGGACACCCGCCCGCTCGCACAGTCGGACATCCTCGTCGTCGCCCCCTTCAACGCCCAGGTGAGCCTGCTCCGCCGGACCCTCGCCGATGCGGGACTCGACGAGGTCCTTGTCGGCACCGTCGACAAGTTCCAGGGCCGAGAGGCCGCGGTGGTGCTGATGTCGATGACGGCGTCCTCAGCCGACGAGGTCCCCGAGGCATGGGCTTCCTGCTGTCCAGGAACCGACTCAACGTGGCCCTCTCCCGCGGGAAGTGGCGTGCCGTGATCGTCCGCTCCCCGGCACTGACCCACTACCTACCGACCACGCCCGCCGGACTGACCGAGCTCGGCGCGTTCATGCGGACTCACCTCTAGCCGAAGCACTGCCCTCGCCGCGGAAGGTCGGCACCGTGGTGCGGGTCCCGTCGGCCTCGACGAGGTGCAGCTCGTTGAACCGCTCGCAGAGCTCGCCGGCCTTGGCGTGCCGGAACCACACGCGGTCCCCGATCCGGAGGGCCGCGGCCGGATCGCCGGTCACCGGGGTCTGGACCTCGCCTGCGCCCTCGTTCCTTGTGAGCTTGAGGCCCGCGGGCCAGACCGGGGTCGGCACCCGCGTTGGGCCCGCGGGCCCGGACGCGATGTAGCCGCCGCCGAACAGGGTGGCGATGCGGGGCGTCGGCTTGCGGACCGCGGACAGCGCGAAGTACACCGACGGGCGGGGGTGAAGGCGTTGTACCGGTCGAAGAGCGTCGGCACGTACAACCCGGAACCGGCCGTCACCTCGGTGACCGAGCTGTCGGCGGAGCTGACCTCGAGCGAGCCGGTGCCGCCGCTGTTGACGATCTGCAACTGGCCGACGGTGGCGGTGACGGCATCCACGACCGCCGTGCGCCTGGTCGCGAGCTCGGCAGCGGAGGCGCGCTTGACCAGCCGGACCGGCGCACTGGTGTCCGGCAGGCCGGCGATCTGCGCCTCGTAGAACATCACGCCCACCACCACGAACCCGCGGCGCTTGGCCTCGCGGGCGACAGCCGCGGCCTCGTCGGGGGTCCGCAGCGGCGACCTCCGGACGCCGAGATGGAGCGGGCCCACCCGCAGCGAGGCGTCGATGTCGAGGCACACCCGCGCAGGCACCGATGTGCTGCCCGCCGCGTCGTGCAGCACATCGAGCTGGGCCGGGTTGTCGACCATCAGCGTGATCGACTCGAGCAGCAGCGGGTCAGAGGCGAGCTCGGCGAGCGCACCCCGGTCGACGGTGGGGTATCCCATGAGCACGTCGCGCGCGCCGAGCCGCACCAGCCAGATCGCCTCGCGCAGCGAGTAGGACATGATGCCCCGGAATCCACCCTGCGCCGTGAGCCCGGAGCCCAGCGTCTCCTCGAGCACCGCCCGGCAGCGAACCGACTTGCTGGCCACCCGGACCGGGGTGCCACCGGCGCGCCGGACGAGGTCCGCGGCGTTGGTGCGCAGCGTGCCGAGGTCCACCGCGGCCAGCGGCGGATCGAGTTCACGGGTTGCGGCGTCCAGCCGTTCGCGGGTGGAGGTCATGGCGTAGGAGTCCAGCCGTTCGCGGGTCGAGGTCATGGCCTGAGTCAACCATCCAACTGGACGAGTGTCCAGGTTTTAGGCCTGCTCGGCTTCCGCCTCGACCGCCTTCATGGCGATCATCTGCACCGCGTCGTCGAGCTGGGCGATCACCGCCTCACCGTCCCGGTCGACAAGCCACCGCAGCACGATGCCGTCGATCACCGCGAGGCAGAAGCGGGCGATGTGCTCGACCGGTTCGGTCCAGGTGGTCCCCGTGTACCGGGCCGTCTCCTCAAGGAAGGCGGTCGCCTCGATGTCCATCGTCCGATACTGCAGCGAGGCGATGGACCCGGCCAGCTCGGCGCCCGCGGCCTGCTGCCTGAGCCCGTACGCAGTGATCTCGTAGGTGAGCAGCTGCCGGTTCGGCGTCATCTCGATGAGAGGCCACATATTGGACAGGCCGCTGTGCAGCACCTCGCGCAGGCCACGCAGGCCACTCTGGTCACCCTCACCCTGCGCAGTGCCGAATGCGTACCGCAGCGCAGCGCTGAGCTGGAGAACGAGGGCCTCGCCCATGGCGGCGACCAGCGCCTCCTTGTTCTCGAAGCAATAATGGACCACCCCGAGCGAGACCCCCGCCTCCTCGGCGACGGCACGAATGGTGACGGAGTTGATCCCGGTGCGTTCCGCGATACCCATCGCGGACTCTACGAGTTGGGCGCGACGTTCGTCCGCAGGAAGCCGATTCAGCATCTGCCGATCCTAGAACGCCGGAGCCAGATCCGTATCAGGTGTTGACCTGGACGATCGTCCAGTAGATTATGAGTGAATGGAATCACATTTCTGGCAGAACTGGGCCGGCTGCGCCAGCGCACGGCCCACTCGCCTCGCTGCACCCGCGAGTGTCGCGGAGCTGAGTGACGAGATCACCCGCGCCGCAGCGGAAGGCTTGCACGTCAAGTGCGTTGGTGCCGGACATTCCTTCACACCCGTCGCGGTCACCGACGGCGTGCAGATCAGCCTGGACAACCTTACGGGGATCCAGTCCGTGATCCCGGTGGAACCGTCGGGCGCCCTCGTCACCGTCCTCGCGGGCACTCGCCTGAACGAACTCAATCCCACATTGTGGTCTCTGGGTCTCGCGATGACGAACCTCGGCGACATCGACGTACAGTCCATCGCAGGCGCGATCTCGACCGGCACCCACGGCACGGGCGCCCGTTTCGGGGGTCTGGCCACCCAGGTCCGCGCGCTGCAGATCGTGCTGGCGGACGGCTCGGTGATGAACTGTTCCGCAGAGGAGAACGCGGAACTGTTCAACGCCGCGCGGCTCGGCCTTGGCGCGCTCGGCGTCATCGCGTCGATGACGCTGCTGTGCGAGCCTGCCTACGCCATGCGTGCGGTCGAGGCCCCCGCGCGGCTGAGCGAGACCATGGAACGGATCGACGAGCACGCCCACGGCGTCGACCACTTCGAGTTCTACTGGTTCCCGCACACCGACCGGGTGCTGACCAAGCACAACACCCGCCTGCCCGGGACACCCCGCTCACCCCCGTCAACAAGGTCCGCGGTTACATCGACGACGAACTGCTCTCCAACACCCTGTTCGAGGGCGTCAACCGCGTCGCCGCCCGGTTCCCTGCCGCGATCCCGCGGATCAACAACCTCTCCTCGCGGGCGCTCTCGGCGCGCGAGTTCACCGATCGCAACTACGCGGTCTTCGCCTCTCCGCGCCGGGTGCGGTTCCGCGAGATGGAGTACGCGATCCCCGCCGAGGCGCTTCCCGAGACGCTGCGCGAGATCGACGGCTGGCTGCAGAGGTCCGACTTCCGGGTCGCGTTCCCGGTCGAGGTCCGTTTCGCGGCGGCCGACGATGTCTGGCTGTCGACCGCGAACGGCCGCGCCACCGCCTACATCGCCGTGCACCAGTACCACCGTCGCGATCACAGCGAGTACTTCAACGCCGTAGAGTCGATCGCCCGCGCCGTCGACGGACGGCCGCACTGGGGCAAGCTGCACTCGCGCACCGCGGCGGATCTGCAGCCGACCTACGCGCACTTCGACGAGTTCCGTTCGGTGCGGGACAAGTACGACCCGGCCCGGGTGTTCGACAACGCCTACCTGCGCCAGGTGCTGGGATAACGGCGCTCCGCGCCCTGTGAGTGTGTCGTACCCCGATGGGGGTACGACACACTCACAGTTCAGCCGAGCAGCGCCGCCTTGCGCTCCTGCGAGGCGAACGAGGCCCGGATCGAATTGCGGGCAAGGGTTTCCCGTTCCTGCTCGGTGAGCCCGAGCTCAGCCTGCAGGCGCGCGAAGTTGTCGTCGACGTACCCGCCGAAGTACGCGGGGTCGTCGGAGTTCACCGTGACCAGCAGTCCCGCCTCGAGCATGCGGCGCAGCGGATGCTCGGCCAGGGTGTCGACCACCTTCAGCCGCACGTTCGACAGCGGGCAGACGGTCAGGGGGATCTGCTCGTCCACGAGCCGCGCGATCAGAGCCTCGTCCTCCAGGCACCGCACGCCGTGGTCGATCCGCTCCACCTCGAGCAGATCCAGCGCCTGCCAGATGTAGTCGGGCGGGCCCTCCTCCCCGCGTGGGCCACGGTGTGCAGCCCGTTCGCCCGCGCCCGCGCGAACACGTCCACGAACAGCGACGGCGGATAGCCGACCTCGGCGGAGTCCAGGCCGAGACCGAGAACCGGGACGTCCAGCCGGAGCACCTCGTCCAGCATCGCCTCGGCCTCGGGCACCGGCCGGTCCCGCAGCACGGCCGCGATCAGGTCGCTCGACACCCCGAACTCGGCCTCGCTGGCGCGGACGGCATCGGCCAGCCCGTCGAGGACCGCACGCAGCGGCACCCCACGAACCGTGTGCGCCTGCGGGTTGAAGAAGATCTCCGCGTGCCGGACACCGCCCGCCGCCGCGCGTGCGAAGTAGGCGCGGGCCAGGTCGGCGAAGTCCTGCTCGGTCCGCAACACCGCCATGTTCGCGAAGTAGAGGTCCAGGAAGGACTGCAGGTCGCTGAACTCGTAGCGTCCGCGCAGGTCATCGAGGTCCCGGTAGGGCAGCTCCACCTTGTTGCGCTCGGCGAGCGCGAAGATCAGCTCCGGCTCGAGGGATCCCTCTATGTGCATGTGCAGCTCGGCGAGCGGGGTCGACACGGTGTCCTCCTGAGGTCGTCAGGCGTCCAGTATCCCGCGTCAGCTCGCCGATTCCGGACTCGGCGGCGTCCACGACTGGTCGGTCGGCAGGTAGGCGCGCAGCATGAGGACGAACTCGCCGGGCGGGGCGGGCAACCAGTTCGAAGGGCCGGACGCGGGCGGCTTGGCCCCGATCCAGAGGTCGAGGGATCCGTCGGCGCCCCGCACCAGTCCGGGGGTGCGGTCACCGATCGCATAGCGGCCCAACGGGTTCGCCACGAAGAACATGTCCGGTCCGTACAGGGTGACGGACCAGAAGCCGCGCTCGTCGATCGGCGGCAGCCCGCCCGCGGGGAAGTGCAGCCGGTAGCCGCTCTCTCCACGCAGCGGTGCGCCGTCCGAGTCGGTCCTGGCGACGTAGTACATCGACTCCTCGGGCACGTTCGCCCCGAGCCCGATCTTCGCGACCCCGGCGCGGTGCAGGTAGTCGGTGCCGTATCGGCCCGCCTCCTGCAGCGAGCTCCACGGCCCGTCGCCGCCGAAGGAGGTGTTCGCGAGCCCGACGATCTGCTTGTCGCCGCGGACCACTCCCGCCGCAAGGGCCGCGACGTCGTCCGGCTCACCGCCGCTGGGGGTCGCGCCGGGAGTCACCCCGAGGGTGGCGAGCTGCTCGAGCATCGGCGCGTCCGCCGCGGGCGGCGGGTTGGCCGCGAGGATCGCGGACAGCTCGTCGAAGACCTTCGGGCCGGAGCCCGCGATCGCCTGTGGCGCCGGGTTGTTGCCGCAGTCGGTCGGCGGCAGTGGCGGCGGCGCGTCCGGGATCGGGGCGGCGAGCACGGTCATCGTGTACTGCTGCTGGGCGGCGCGAGCCGCCGCCAGGTCCGCGTCGGACTCCACCAGGGTGCGCCCGATCATCCAGGCATCCCAGGTGGGCGACTCGATCACCGCAGCGCCCGCGGGTGTCTCGCCGTGCCACCCGGGCGGCACGATCACGTGCGAGCCCGCCGCCTGCCCGGTCTCCCTGGTGCCGATGTTGCCGAACACGTTGGTGTACATGTCGAGCAGCTGGAAATCGAAGTACCGCTCCCCATCTCCGGATGGGTCAGCAGCACCGGGCCGGACCGGAGGTCGAGCCAGGCGATCGAGTACAGGGTGTCCGCGTTCGGGGCGACGACCACCCTGGTCTCCGGCCCGGACATGGCGGCCTGGCTGTACAGCTGGTTGACCGGCAGCAGGCAGATCATGTTGGCCCGGGTCCGGGCAAGGGCGATCGGCGCGTAGCCGTAGACGTAGCCGTCGGCCGCGACGTCTGCCTGCGCCTTCGCCGAATCCTGTTCCTGCGAGGCGCACCCGCCGAGCAGTCCGGCCACCAGCACGAGTGTCGACAGCACCGCCACCCGGCGTCGACGCACCCCTATCGGCCCTTCCAGACCGGGGCGCGCTTCTGCGCGAAGGCGATCGCCCCCTCCTGCGCGTCCTCCGAGGCGAAGACCGGACCCATCAGCTCCAGCTGCCGGGTGAACGCCTCCTCGTCGGTCCAGCCGGACGACTTGACGATCACCTCCTTGGTGGCCGCGACCGCGAGCGGGCCGTTGGCGGTGATCCGCTCGGCCAGCTCCAGCGCGCCCTCGAGCGCCTTGCCTGGCTCGGTCAGCCGGTTGACGAAGCCGTAACCGTGCGCCTCCTCGGCGGTGAAACTGTCTCCGGTGAGCGCCAATTCGAGCGCCTTCTGGTACGGAATCCGCTTCGGCAGCCGCAGCAGGCCGCCGCCCGCGGCGACCAGTCCCCGCTTGACCTCGGGGATGCCGAACCTGGCCTCCGAGGACGCGACCACCAGGTCCGTCGCCAGTACCAGCTCGGTGCCGCCCGCGAGTGCGTATCCCTCGACGGCGGAGATGATCGGCTTGCGGGGCGGTGCCTCGGTGAAGCCGAGCCCCTTGCCGGGGGCGATCACGTTCTCGCCCGCGACGAACGCCTTGAGATCCATGCCCGCGCAGAAGTTGCCCCCGGCGCCGGTCAGAACGGCGAGCGACAGGTCCGCATCGGCGTCGAGTTCGTCGACCGCGGCGGCGAGCCCGTTGCTGATCGCGGCGTTGATCGCGTTGCGCGCCTGCGGGCGATTGATGGTGATGACCAGGATGCGGCCACGACGTTCGAGCAGCACTTCATCAGACATGCCGCCAACCCTAGGCGCTACCGCGCCGACGCGAGCCGACTCCGCGCTCAGCGCCCCGTGTAGGTGGCCTTGCCGGGTCCGACGTCGAGGAAACTGCGGACCGCGCCCGCGAGGTCCTCGGTGCCGAACAGCCGGCCCGAGACCTCCGGGGTGATCGAGTCCGCGTGTGCGACACCGCCGGAGCGCCAGGCCTCGATGATCTGCTTGGTGGCGTGGTGCGCACGGGTCGGGCCGTCCGCGAGCCTCGCGACCAGGGCGCGCGCGGCCGAGTCGACATCCTCGTGCACGGCGTTGACGACGCCCCAGGAGGCCAGCGTCGCGGCGTCGTACAGATCGCCGGTCATCACCAGTTCCCTGGCCCGGCCCGAACCGGCGCGCTCGGCGAGCCGCTGCGGCCCGCCCATCGACGGCGTCAACCCGACAACCGTCTCGACCAGACCGAACTTGGCCTTGGGCGCGGCGAGGATGATGTCGCAGGCGAGCGCGATCTCGAAGGCGGCGGTGAGCGTCAGCCCGTGCGCGGCGTACACCACAGGGCAGGGCAGGGCCTCGATCTGGTGGATGATCTCCGCGAACAGGGTCTGCCACAGCTCGGCGCCCTGCTCGGCGCTCAACCCCTCGAAGACGTGTACGTCGACGCCGCCGGAGACGACCTTGCCCTCGGCGCGCAGCAGCACCGCACGCGGCGGGGCCGCGCTCAGCGCATCCACGTCGGCGGTGATCGCGTCGAACATAGCCTGGTCGAACAGGTTCAACGGTCCGTGCGCGAAGGTCAGCACGGCGATCTCGGCACCGGCGTCCGTGGTGATGCGCTCCAGCCGGGTCGGCTGTGCGGGCTCGGAACCGGCAGGCGGGAACGACGCAGTCATGGCGTCAGCCTGCCACACCCGAGCCCGCGCGGCCTAGGCCTGGACGCGCTCCTGTTCGACGTCAACCGGGGGCTTGTCCCCTTCCCGGATCGGCCGCGAGAAGCACAGCGACGCAATGAAACCGATCAGCAGCACACCCGCGGGCAGCAGCACCGCCTGCGCCATCGAGGTGCTGAACCCGTCGACGATGAAGCTCGGCATCGGACCGCCCGCCTCGTGCTCACCGCCGGTGGGTACGCCATTGGCTGTCAGCCGTGAGGTGATCAGGGCACCGATGCCGGCGCTACCGAGCACCGCACCGACCTGGCGGGTGGTGTTGTACACACCGGAGCCCGCGCCCGCCGCGTTCATCGGCAGGTTCCTGGTCGCGGTTGCCGCCAGCGGCGACCAGATGAAGGCGTTCGCGACGCCCATCAGGGCGATGGGCAGCAGCAGTTCCCAGATCGCGACGTCCGGCTTCATCACCAACGCGAGCCACCCGAGCGAGATCGAGAGCATCAGGAAGCCGGGCGCGGCGATGTAGCGCGGGTGCACCCGGTCCACGAGCTTGCCGACGTTCGGCGCCAGCGCGCCGGTGAGCACCGCCATCGGGACCATCAGCAGCGCCGAACCGGTCGGCGAGAGCCCGCGGACGGCCTGCGCGTAGAACATCAGCGGCACCACCATCGCGGTGATCGAGAAGCCCATCGACGTGATGGCGATATTGGCCAGGGAAAAGTTGCGGTCCTTGAACAGTCCCAGCGGCAGCAGGGGCTCGTTCTTGTTCCACGACTGGTACCAGATGAAGACCCCGAGCAGGATCAGGCCGGCGACGATCGACAGCCAGACCAGCCCGGACCAGTCGTAGGTGTTGCCCTCCTGCAGGCCGAAGACCAGGAAGAACATGCCCGCGGCACTCAGGATCACCCCGGGGATGTCGAAACGGTGCTGATGGGTCTCGAGCGACGGCACGAACCGCCACGCTGCGAAGAAGGCGATGATGCCGACCGGGACATTGACGATGAAGATCCACTGCCAGCCGAGTCCGTCGACCAGGACGCCGCCCGCGAGCGGGCCGACCAGGGTGGCGACACCGGCGACGGCACCCCACAGCCCCATCGCGGTACCGCGCTTGTCCGGCGGGAAGATCCGGGTGATCACGGCCATCGTCTGCGGGGTCATCAGTGCGGCACCGAAGCCCTGGAACACGCGGGCGACGATGAGCATCTCGATGTTGCCGGACAGACCACACCAGAGCGAGGACGCGGTGAACAGCGTGAGCCCGATCAGGTAGAGGTTCTTGGGACCGAATCGGTCACCGAGCCTGCCCGTGACGAGCAGGGGGACCGCGTAGGCCAGCAGGTAGGCACTGGTCACCCACACGACGCTGTTGATGTCGGTCTGCAGATCCTCCATGATCGCCGGGTTCGCGACCGCGACGATGGTGGAATCCACCAGGATCATGAAGAACCCGAGGCACAGCGCCCACAGCGCCGGCCATTGCTTGATCTCGGTTTGCATGTCAATCCTTCGCGAGTTGGGGATTGCGCTTACTGATGAGTTCCTCTGTGAGCCAAGGTAGTTCGCCGCTCTCGATCTCCACGATCAGGCCCCGCAGCCAGTCCGCCTCGGCCTTCGCGACGGCCCGCAGGTAGTCCATCCCGAACCAGAAGACCCGCGGGATGTCCTCGGCCACCACCGCCTGCCGCATCCCTTCGAGTTCCCGGATGTCCTCGTCGATCCGGGACACCCGTTCACCGAGCAGCTCGCAGACGGTGCCCGCGTCGAGGTTGTGCGCCTCGGCCAGCGCCACCGGGAACTGCGGGTACTCGCTGACCGGGGTGGCCAGGATCTCGCGGATCCGCACGGTCAGCGCCGCCCGGCCCGCCTCGGTGATGGCGTAGGTGGTGCGCTCGGGCGGTTGCCCTCACGTTCCGTGCCGAGCGCTACGACGAGTTCCTGCCGCTCCAGCCTGTCGACCGTGTGATAGAGCGAGCCCGGCCTGATCTTCACCAGCCGATCGTCGCGCCGCTGGATGAGCAGTTGGTACATCTCGTACGGATGCATGGGGCGCTCGAACAGCAGCGCCAGCACCGTGATCCCGAGGGGAGTCAACGCCGTTGCCGCCACGCTCACGCCTTCCTATTCCGTACCAATTAATCCAGATGGAATATACGGCGCGGAAGCATCGTCGGCAACAGCTTTCTCATGAAGCTCTCATGTGGGCGCGGCATCCTGATCCGAATGTGGACCCCGAAGGCGAAGGCCCGTGGCCGCGTACCGCGGTTCATCCCGGGCGCGACGATCGCGGCGATGTGCGCGGTCGCGCTGATGCTGGTGCACTCGGTGTTCGTCACCACCGAGGGTGGCCAGCTCCTCGACCAGCAGATCATGCGCACCGCGAACGCCGCACCCGACTTCTGGCACGAGGCGGGCTTCGCCCTGCTCGGCGCGGTGAACGCAACGGTCATCGCCGCGGCGATCGGCGCGATCGTCCTCATCGGGCTGATCCGTCGTCGACCGCGCTCGATCGTCGTCGCGTTGGCGGTGATCGCGGGCGCGAACCTCACCACGCAGGCGGTCAAGGTGCTGCTCGATCGGCCGTACCTCGGCTGGGGCGCGCAGAACACGCTGCCCAGTGGACACGTCACCGTGATCACCTCGCTGGCCGTCGGGTTGGCGATGGTCCTGACCCCGGGCTCGCGGTCGGCGGCGGCCGCGCTGATGTGTGGGGCTGCCGCCGCGGCCGGGTCCGCGGTGATGATCTGCCAGTGGCACCGGCCGAGCGACGTGATCGCCGCGGTGCTCGTCGTCGTCGGCTGGGCGGCGATGCTGTGGCCGGCGTGCGCCGCGCGCAGGGACCGATACCGTGGCGAGGGTGGACGCCCATCAGATCGACATCATCGCCCTGGCCTGGGCCAGGGAACTGGGACTGCCGGACCTCGGCCTGGTCCGGCCGGGTACCCGGCATATCCGGGTGGACCAGAGTTCCGACCGGGTCCGGTTCCTCCGACTGGCTGGGGCGAGCGCGCTGGTCGGCCCGGACTGGGCGATCGAACGGGCGGAGCGTTACAGCGACGATGAACTGACCGACGGCTCGACGATGCTCACGATCACCAAGGACCACGGCGGCAGCTGTTCCGGCCCGCGGCTGCTGTCCTTCGCCGCCGACGTGGGCACCGAGATCGGCCGCGAGGACCCGTTGATCTCGCACGACCTCGAACACGTGCTGGCCCTGCAGTCGGCCTGCCCGCCCGACGATGCGGCGGAGGCCGACCTCACCGGCAAGCGGAACTGGTTCACGCTCGTCGATGCCGCCGGGACGCCACTGGCCTCGTCCGGGTACTCGGAATGGCAGGGCATCCTGGCCCACATGGGCACGCTCACGTCGCCGGACCATCGCAGGCGCGGACACGGAGCCGTGGTGGCCCGGCTGACGACGAACGACGCGATCGACGCCGGTCTGATCCCCCAGTGGCGCAGCCACCCCGGCAACACGGCCTCGCGCCGGCTGGCCGCGTCGCTGGGCTACGAGGAGCTGGGTGTCCATACCGCGGCCACGCTCCCGCGAAGTACCGTGTGATTGTTGCCCACCGTCGACGGAGTTGATGAACAGTGACCGACGAGAACAGCACCACCGGCTCGTACGTCGAAGCGGGCCAGGAGTTCACCCGCGACACCCGCTACATCACCACCCGGATCACCGCGGACGGCCGCGACGGCTATCCGGTCGAACCCGGTCGCTACCGACTCGTCGTCGCGCGAGCCTGCCCCTGGGCGAATCGGGCCATCATCGTGCGGCGCCTGCTCGGCCTCGAGGGCGTCCTGTCGATGGGCATCTGCGGGCCGACCCACGACCAGCGGAGCTGGACCTTCGACCTCGATCCGGGCGGGCTGGACCCGGTGCTGAAGATCCCGCGCCTGCAGGACGCGTACTTCGCCCGCTTCCCCGACTATCCGCGCGGGATCACGGTGCCCGCGATCGTCGACATCCCGACCGGTCAGGTGGTGACCAACAACTATCCGCAGATCACTCTCGACCTCGCGACCGAGTGGAAGGTGTACCACCGCGAGGGCGCACCCGACCTGTACCCGGAGGCGCTGCGACCGGAGATCGACGAGGTCGCCGAGCTGGTGTTCAAGGACGTCAACAACGGCGTGTACCGCTGCGGATTCGCCGGCACCCAGGATTCGTACGACGAGGCCTATGACCGTCTCTTCGCGAGGTTGGACTGGCTGACCCACCGGCTCGCGACGCAGCGATTCCTGGTGGGCGACACCATCACCGAGGCGGACGTCCGACTGTTCACTACCCTGGTCCGGTTCGATCCGGTCTACCACGGGCACTTCAAGTGCAACCGCAGCAAGCTCACCGAGATGCACGTGCTGTGGGACTACGCACGAGACCTGTTCCAGACGCCCGGCTTCGGCGACACCATCGACTTCGCGCAGATCAAGAAGCACTACTACGTGGTGCACTCCGACGTGAACCCGACCCAGATCATCCCCAAGGGACCGGATCTCGCCAACTGGCTCGAGCCGCACGGACGGGAAGCGTTGGGCGGCAGACCGTTCGGCGACGGCACGCCGCCGCATCCGCCGAAGCCCGACGAGGTGGTCCCCGCCGATCACTGGGTCCTGGGCGGCTCTCCTGCGTAAGTGCCGAAGCTCCAGTACACCCCTTCGGGGTCCCGGCAGGTGAATCCGCGCGAGCCGTAGTCCTCGTCGGTCAGCCCCTTCACGATGGTGGCCCCGGCGTCGACGGCACGCCTGTACAGCGCGTCGGGATCCGGGACGACGATGTACACCGAGCCGACCCCCGTCGGCAGGTCCCCACCGCGGAGTCCGGGCGTTGCGAGCCGAGCATGACGCCGCCGCCACCCGGCCAGTCGAGCTGGGCGTGGTCGACCCGCTCCCCCTCGCCGTAGACGGCGGTCTCGATGAATCCGAAGGCCTTCACGAGGAACGCGATGGCCCCTCGCGCGTTCGCGTAGCTGAGCGTGGGCCAGATGGTGGTGGTGTTTGTCGTCTGTGTGCTCATGCCCTCGACACTGCTCCTTCCGACGTCTGGTCCGCTTGGATGAATGAGAACAGCTCCTCGGCCCGCCACCTCGAGGGCGGGATCCCGACGATGTCCCGCCAATCGCGCGCCAGGTGGGCCTGGTCGTAGAAGCCGCACCGGACTGCGGCGTCGGCGAGCGAGATGGACGGCCTGCTGCGCAGGAGTTGGTGCGAGCGGTGGAAGCGAGCCAGCTTTGCCGCCTCCTTGGGGCTGATTCCGAACTCGGCGGCGAACCGGCCGACCAGGTGCCTTCTGCTCCAACCGACCTCGCGGGCCACCTGGCCCACCCGCACCACACCGTCGCCGGCTGTCAGGAGCTGCCACGCGTGCGCGAGGTGTGGGTCGATCTCGGCGTCGGCGAGGCGGCGGGACAGCACGTCGTCGAGCACCGCGAACCTGGCCTCCCAGGAGGGCTGCGCCGCGATCCGGTCGCTCAGCTCGTCGGCGTCGGCGCCGAGCAGGTCCTCGAGCTCGACGACCCAGGCGCCGAGCTCTGCGGCGGGCACACCGAGGAGCGCCCTGGAGCCGGCCGGGGTGAGGGCGAGCTGGACACCGTGCTGGTTGCCGTCGTGCCGGATCGTCACCGGCGCGGTGGACAGGCCGCTGGCCAGGGTGGCCCAGGCGCCGGGCTGCTGCCGCGGATCGGACATCCGTGCGAGCTCGAGCGGGGCGTCGAGCGCGATGATCACCGTCAGGTACGGCGAGGGCAGTCCCAGGTGCGAGCCGGGCTCGAACCCGGTCAGTCGATAGCCCTCGTAGGGACCGACGAACGGGCGCAGGGCCAGTGCGGGCGACGCCCGTCTACCCTCCGAGTGCCCGGTCATGAACTCAGCGTAGGCAGTGATCTGCGTCGCATCCAGGGATGACGTGCCCGGGCCAGGAACAAACGTGACGAGGCTGACCGTTGGACAGGAGTTCGGCCGCGGACGGTGCTGGCCGTGACGGAGGGGAAGACCATGGCGGACAAGCTGGGACGTATCGAGCAGGTCATCGTGTCGCTGCTCGACAATGGCGCCAAGCTGCAGGGACCTGCGATCCAGAAGTACGTGGACCGGGTTCGCCGCGCCCATCCCGACGAGAATCCCCAGCAGATCATCGAGCGGATGGAGAAGATCTTCCTCACCGCTGTGACCGGCAGCGGCGGCGCGGTGGGCGCGGCCGCGGCGGTGCCCGGCATCGGCACGGTCGGCTCGATCGCGGCAGTCGGCGCGGAGTCGGTGTTCTTCCTGGAGGCCTCGGCCCTGTTGACACTGGCGATCGCCTCGGTGCACGGCATCTCGGTGCAGCAGCACGAGCAGCGCCGAGCGCTGGTCCTCGCGGTGGCGCTGGGCGCCTCTGGCATGGAGATCGTGGAGAAGGCCGTCGGCGCGACCACGAAGAACTGGGGCTCGCTCATCACCAACCGACTCCCGGCGCAGACGATGTCGGGGATGAACCGGAAACTGATCCACAAGTTCGTCACCAAGTACGCGGCCCGTCGTAGTGCGCTGATCCTGGGCAAACTGGTACCCGCGGGTATCGGAGCGGCGATCGGCGGCACGGGCAACCGGGTGATCGGCAAGGGCGTGATCAACAACGCTCGCGACGCCTTCGGGCCCGCACCCGCGCGGTGGCCGCTGGAGCTTACTACCTGACCCCCGCAGGGTATGGTCTAGGAATGGACCGGCTCCGCCTCGCCCCGCAGCGCGCCGCACTGTCGTGCGCACTGCTCCTCGGCGCGCTGGTCTGCGGCCTGCTGGCGATGCATCACGTGGCCGCGGCCGTGCAGGACGCCGGGCAGGCGCACGGTTCGGCTGCGTCAGTCGGCGCGCCTGCGATGGACATGCATGGGGCGATGGCTCGATCCGCATCCACCGACATGGCACCCGACCAGCTGCCATCACATGTCGAGACCTCAGCCCCTGTGGCAGCACCTGCGGACCAACAGCCGGCCGACCACACCGGCGGCCACCACATGCTCAACGCGTGCGTCGCCGTCCTGCTCTCGGCAGTGCTGCTGGCGATGTCCCTGATCGCGTTCGGCCTGCCGTCGGGCGCGGGCACCCGGATGCGCCGCGGCCGGTCCGCGGTCACCTACACCGGTCGCGGGCCGCCGTTTGCCGTGCCCACCTCTAGTCGCCTTGCCACCTTGTGCCTTCTGCGGGTCTGACAGGGCCACTGCGTCGTGCTCGACGCAGTTCGGCCACTGTTCCACTCGAAAGACCAAGGAAGAACGATGAACACACGTACCAAGACCACAGGCCTGATCGCCGCGGCCGCTGCCGCCGTCGCTCTGATCGCGGGCTGCTCCAATGACGACTCCGGATCTGGCCACTCGATGGATTCGATGGGCTCGACGTCGATGACCTCGAGTGCGGCGCAGTCCGCGGAGTCGGGCACACATAACAACGCCGATGTCATGTGGGTGCAGATGATGATTCCGCACCACCAGCAGGCCGTGGAGATGGCGGCGCTGGCCGAGGGCCGCACCGAGAACGCGGAACTGCTGGCGCTCGCCGGCCAGATCAAGGCCGCCCAGGACCCCGAGATCGTGCAGATGACGGGGTGGCTCACCGAGTGGGGCGTGCCGACGATGGCAGCCGAGATGAGCCACGCCGACATGGGCCACGGCGACGGCGGCGACGGGATGATGACGACGGAGCAGATGACGCAGCTCGAGCAGTCGTCGGGGGCCGATTTCGACCGGGCGTGGCTGGAGATGATGATCGCCCACCATCAGGGCGCGGTGGATTCCTCGTCCGCGATCCTGACCGACGGACAGAGCGAGCAGGTCCAGGAGCTCGCGAAGAAGATCATCGCAGGCCAGCAGACCGAGATCACCCAGATGAAGGCGATGCTCGGGCAGTAGTCGAGCGCGAAGGCGGGTCGGGGCGGAATCCCGTTCCGGCCCGCCGTCGGTCCCTCGCCGAGGTCAGCTGACAGGTACGGGATGAATACAGGAAGCCCTCCTACATCCGAAGCCGGGTCGTGCTCGGCACCGTCCATCGCCGACCTCACACTGGGTCCGGACTGACTGTGCGTGTAACCGCTGGATTCGACTTCGACTGGTCGGTCACGCACAAACGTCGGCAGCATCTCGACACTCCCAACCGAGATGTTTGATCGTAAGTAGGGGCATCGTTCGAGTGAGCGCGACGCGCACCGGTCGACGACGATCCATCGCGCTGTAACGCCAACGGTCCCTTGTTCGAAAAACAGACCAACGACTACGTTTTGGGGGTTTGTCGTATGAAGCGTTCGGGATTCGTCGCGGCCAGTGTGCTGGCCATCGGCTTGGCCAGTCCGCTGGCGCCAACGGCAGCGGCTCAGGACTTCGGCAACCTCGTAGAGCACGGACCGTGCAGCGATCGGTTCCGGCTCCCGTGGGAGCAGGCCTCGCCCACCACGGACGTCGTTCTCAGCCCGTTCGGCACGGCCGAGATGTTCTGCGCGTCCTGGCACGGCGTCACCCAGGTCTACCAGCTCGACCCGTGGGGCAAGAAGCACCGGATCACCATGGCCAGTGCGAACCTGGGCAGCATCAACCCGCCCCTAGGGTTCTACGTGTGGGATCCCGCAACGTTCTGACCATCATCTCGGCCTAGTACATCCCATCATCTCGGGCTAGTTCATCCGAGAACGGTGCGGGTCAATTGGTCGTCGCGGTTCCATGAATGCTGTTGGTCGGCGCGCTCGATCGGGGTCCGCCGGCACACCGCGCAAGGCACGCACACGGGCCGCGAGCTTACGACGCATACCTGCGTGGGCATGGACGTCAGGCGAGAGCGGGCAGCTCGCACTGCGTCAGTGCCGGCGTCCTTCAGAACGGTGGCGGGTCCGGTGATGTCGCTGGTAGCGGCGGTGGGGTGTGGCCGCGGCGGCCGGTGATCCGCGGGGCCGGGCTGGTGAGGGTGTGGCTGCCGTGGGCGCCTGCGGGGAGGGTGAGGGCGGTGGTGCCTGTGCGGGAGGTCCAGAGAAGGGCGTGGCCGGGTAGTGCGGTGACTGTCCAGAGGCCGAGGGTTTTGAGTTGATGATGGAACTGGCAGAGGCATTGCAGGTTGGTGGCGATGGTCCAGCCGCCGGCGATGGGGTCGTGAGCGCGGTATTCGATGATGTGGTCGAGTTGGCATCCGGTGGCGGGGCGGGTGCAGCCGGGGAATCGGCAGTGGCCGTCGCGGGCGTGGACGAGCGCGGTGGTGGCGGCGTCGGGTCGGTAGGTGAGGGCTCCGACGGGTGGGGTGGTGAGGCCGCCGTGTCCGTCGGGGTGTTGTGGTCGGGCGAGGGTGGGGTCGGCTTCGATGGCGGCGAGGATCGCGTCGGTGATGGTACCGACGCTGGCCGGTGGTGGTGGTGGTGGTGGTGAAGTGCACGATCGCGGTGGAGGTGCCATACCGAATTCGGGGATGTAGCCGGCTTTTCGGCGACCGCCGCGGGCGAGGAACGACCGCACGCAGAACCGCGGCGGGAGCGGTGGGGGCGATGCCTCGAGGCCGGGCGGGTCGGCCGTGATGTGGGCAGACTTCTCGCCAGCAGTTTCATCTTCTGGCTCGTCGACAACGTCCGGGGCTGGCCCCCGCTCCCGCTCCGGCTCCGGCTCCGGCTCCGGCTCCGGGGCAATGTCATTGACAGTTCCTGTGGCCGCGCGGTCGCCGCAACCGGCGGCGTCCTCGTCATGGGCGATCAGCCCGAGCTCCTCGGCCAGGTTCAGTGCCTCGGTGAGCAGTGCCTGCCACGTCCCGTCCGCGGCCAGCTTGCGTGCCAGCTCCGGGTCGATCAGCCCGTGCCCGTGCAGGTACGCGGGCTCAGACAGCAACCCCACCAGCGTCGCGACATCGATGGTGATCTGCGTCAGCGGCGCCCGCCGACCGGGCAGCGCGGCCCGGCCCGCCTGGGTACAGTCCTCTCGGTCGCAGCTGCACCGCAGGTACGGCTCGCCGTGCATGATCGCCATCACCGAATCCACCAGCCGGCACTGCTTGCCGCGCTTGTCATGCGGGCAGACCGTGGCCGCGAACTCGGCGACCAGCTGCATCACCTGCTCGGCCTCCTCCGGCGACACATTCACCTCGATGGTGGAGATGGTGCCGCGGGAACGCTTGACGATGCGGCGCCCCAACTCCTGCGCGGTTTCCCGTTGCGCGGCCGCCTCCTCCGCCGAGAACTCGGCCACCAGCCGTCCGATCTCACCGGCGAGCGGGCCCGGCGTCAGCCGCCGCGCGGCCGCCACGATCCCCGGCTCCAGCGCGGCCACCGTCTCCGGTTTCAGTCCCGTCGTCTCGCGACTGATCGCCCGCACCCGCGGCAGATCCAGCTCACCGGACTCGAACGCGGAGCGGGCCAGGGGCAGCCGCAACCGTAGGTCCATGCCCAGCGCGGCGTGGGACTCGGCGACGGTCTTCGAGCAGCCCATCCGCACCGCCAACTCCGCGATCGCACCGTTGCCGCAATCGACGATGTCACCCGACCCCAACCGCACATCGCGCTCGATCCACGACTCCCAGAACCGGCCCGCCGCCAACACCTTCCGCGCCGCGAACCGATTCTCCGCCCGGCAGGACCAGGCCACCTCGTCGAGGGCAGCGACATCGGCCAGCAACGAGGCGACCTCCGCCTCGACACCGGACCTCACCTCGCCAACCCCGACCACGCCACCGTTCTCGAACATACATTCGATACTACGCCGGGGGTCCGACATAAATCAGAACTTGCACGAAGTTCGGCCCAGCGCCGAGTCGTCTACTATCCACCGTAGTAGCCGATGAGTTGCGAGGGGGGCCTCATGCCGGTCGACACCACACTGGCGCAGTACAGCGACTTCGCGTTCGCGTCCGCGTTCGCGATCTACGTTCTTGCTCTGGGTCTTTCGGCATTCGATTTGCGGGCACTTCCGTTCGCCGCCGCGCCGCAGCGGACGCCCAGGTGCGGGCCGTGGCCATTGTCGGCGCATCAGCCCCGGATATGCCGGGGCGGATCTCGGCTGCGGACAGCAGCCGCCCGCCAAGCGAGCGAGCTGGACATGCCGCCATCGCGGTCACGCTCGTCGCCCTGGCACTGAACGCGGCCGCGATCGTCCTGCGTGGCCTGGCGACCGACCGCTGGCCGCTGGGCAACCTCTACGAGTACGCACTGTTCTTGTGCGCAGCGACTGTCGTGTGCTGGCTGGTCGCGGTGCGGAAGTACCCGATCCGCAACCTGACGGTGTTCGTACTCGCTCCGGTGGTCGTACTCCTGTTCATCGCAGCAGCGGCGATGTACAACGACGCCGCTCCCCTCGTGCCGGCGCTGCGCTCCTACTGGATCGCCATCCACGTCACCATCATCGTGTCCGCCTGCGGGATCCTCACGTTCGCCAGCACAGCCAGCCTGCTCCACATCGTCGCCGTCCACGGACACGCCAACGACCGCGGCCCGAAAGTCTGGATCGCCAACCGACTTCCATCCGCAGACCTGCTCGATCGAGTCGCCTACCGCACGACCATCGTCGGCTTCCCGCTGTACACCATCGGAGTCATCTGCGGCGCGATCTGGGCCGAAGCCGCATGGGGACGCTTCTGGGGCTGGGATCCGAAGGAGACCGTTTCCTTCATCGCGTGGGTGCTCTACGCCGCCTATCTACACGCGCGAGCTACGAGCGGGTGGGGGACCCTTCGCGCGTCGTGGATCAACGTCGCGGCACTGGCCACCACACTGTTCAACATGTTCGCTATCAACTTCGTCGTCTCGGGCCTGCACTCCTATGCAGGACTCAACTAGCGCGCGACCACCTGCTCCGACTCCGGCACCTCCGCCCGAGCAGAACGGAGCAGCGGCACCAGGAACGCCAACCCGAGCACCAGGATTCCCGCCGCGACGGCGAGCGACCGCGAGTACCCGGTGTCGAGCAACGGGGCCACCATCAGCGGGCCGAGCACCTGGCCGAGCCCGTACAGCGCGGTGCCGATCGCGGGGGCACGCGGGCCCACCAGCTCCGTGCCCTCCGCGAGCGTCAGCATCACGATTCCCATGAACGTGCCGCCGAAGGCCAACGCCGCCAGTAATTGCACCGCCGTCGAATCGAACAGGGCAGAGGCCCCCACCCCGGTGATCTGGACGGCGAACGCCACCGCGAGCATCGCCACCCGGGAGTGCCTGCGTGACAGCCTGATCCACAGCACGCACGACGGCAGCCCGGCCAGCCCGACCGCGATCCACACCGCGCTGCCCAACCAGGTCGCCGTTCCGATGGAGGCCACCGCGGCGACGATGAAGGTGGCGGACACGATGTAGCCGATTCCCTCGCAGAAGTAGGCCGCCATCAGCCAGGCGAATCGCGTCCGGTCCCGGCGCGACACCGGCGACCGCCTGCCCGCCGAGGTCGCGGTTGCGGGTTCACCGCCCGGCAGCGACCACGCGAACAAAGCCAGCACCGCCGCCAATGCGGCCACCACCAGCCAACTCACCCGCCACGATCCGCCCGACCCCAACGCGAGAAGCGCGCAGCCGGACAACGCGATTCCGGCCCCGATGCCACCGAACACCCAGCCGACACCGTCCCCGCCGCCCGTGACCTGCTGGTGCGCCACCCGCGCGGTGAACACGAACAGCACCGCGCTGGCGACACCGGCCAGGAACCGCAACGTCAGCCACAGCGACATCGACTCCGCCGCAGGCATCAGCGCCAGGGTCGCGATCAGCAGGACAAGCGAGACCCGCAGCGCCGCCCTGCTCCTGGGAATCCAATGCGCGAAGATCGCCGCCACCGCACCCACCAGATAGCCGAGGTAGTTCGCCGTCGCCAGCGTGGCCGCGGACTCCGCGGTCAGCCCCGTCTGACCCACCATCAACGGCAGGATCGGCGTGAACGCGAACCGGCCCAGCCCCATGGCGACGGCCAGCGTGAGGCTCGCGCGCAGCACGAGCAGCCGATCTTTGCCCCCGGTAACCACCATGATCAGCAGGCTACGACCCTCCGAGGATCGCCGAATCAGCTGCCGGAATGAACGCCGGCATCGCGGGGTTGCGCAAAGCACCCCTATGGCAAGCCAATCGGACGGAGAGCCCATGAGCGTCATCGAAGAAACCCCCGACCTCGGCCGAATCGGTGTGTGGCAGCCCGCATACTTTGCGACTCCCGAGTTCGGTCAGGCGCTGGAACGTCTGGGTTACGGCACCGTCTGGCTCGGCGGTTCCCCACCCGCGGACCTGAAGACGGCCGAGTCCCTGCTCGACGCGACCACCGGTCTCACCGTCGCCACCGGGATCACCAACATCTGGGTCTCCCCCGCCGCCGAGGTCGCCGCGTCGTTCCACCGGCTGGAGGCGCGCCACCCGGGCAGGTTCCTGCTCGGCATCGGCGCCGGTCATCCCGAGCACTCCGGACAGGTCTACGCGAAGCCCTACCAGGCACTCGTCTCCTACCTCGACGAACTCGACGCGGCCGGAGTCCCCGCCGGGCGCCGTGTCCTCGCGGCTCTCGGACCGCGCGTGCTCAGGCTCGCGGCGGACCGCACCGCGGGCGCGCACCCCTACCTGACCACCCCCGAGCACACCCGCGAGGCACGCGAGTTGCTCGGCCCCGCACCACTCCTCGCACCCGAGCACAAGGTCGTGCTCGACACCGACGCCGCGGCGGCAAGGGCGATCGGCCGCCCCGTCGTGGAGAACCCGTACCTGCACCTGCAGAACTACATCGCGAACCTCACCCGGCTCGGATTCACCGAGGCCGAACTCTCCGACGGCGGCAGCGACCGGGTGATCGACGCCCTCGTCGCTCACGGTGATGCCGCCGCGATCGCTGCCCGCCTCACCGAACACCTCGACGCGGGCGCGAACCATGTCGCCATTCAGGTGCTCCCCGTCGACGGCGACCAGCTGCCGGCCCTCTCCGCGCTGGCCACGGCACTGGGCATACAGAACTGATCGGCGTACAGAACTGAAACCACGCGGGAGATCTCCCCGCCCCTCCCTCCGCGGATAGGCTGTCGCCCATCACGGAGGGAGGGCACGGCATGAGCGCAGGGGGATACCCGGCGGCACTCGAGGCGATCGGACTGTCCAAGCAGTTCAAAACCGTTGACGCCGTATCGGATCTGAGCTTCACCGTGCCGCAGGGATCGATCACCGGGTTCCTCGGCCCGAACGGCGCAGGCAAGACCACCACCCTGCGCATGCTGCTGGGCCTGGTGCGCCCGACCGCGGGCACCGCAACCATCGCCGGTGTGCCGTTCGCGGAGCTCACGCAACCCGCGCGCGTGGTCGGCGCGGTTCTCGATTCGCTGAGCCTGCACCCGAACCGCACCGCGCTCGGCCATCTCCTCGTCTACACGGCCGCGACCGGACTCCCCGATTCGCGCGCCCGGCAGGTCCTGGCGCTGGTCGGGCTCGAACAGGCCGCACACCAGAAGGCAGGCACCTTCTCGCTCGGCATGCGGCAGCGGCTCGCGCTGGCCACCGCGCTGCTCGGCGACCCCAAGATGCTGGTCCTCGACGAACCCGCGAACGGCCTCGACCCCGAGGGCATCGCCTGGCTGCGCGAGTTCCTCAAGGCATTCGCCCGGTCCGGCCGCACGGTCCTGGTCTCCAGCCACATCCTGCGCGAGGTGGAGCAGACCGTCGACCGCCTGGTCATCGTGAGCGAGGGCCGCCTGGTCTACCAGGGCGGTATCGACGACCTGCGGCGCTCTCGCCAGGGCCGCATCCTGATCGCGGGCTCCGATCCCGCCACCCTTGCGATCGCCTTGGCCGCCAACGGGATCACCGACGCCCAGGTGCTGCCCGACGGCCGCCTGGCCGTCACCGGCGCCGAGCTCGACACGATCGCCGCCATCGCCCAGCCCGCAGGCGTGCGCATCTTCGGCGCCACAGCCGAGCCGGTCGACCTCGAGCAGGTGTTCCTGTCGATGACATCCGGCCGGTACGCGGCCGACTACCAGCCGGGTCACCATTACGGAGGTCCCCGATGACCGCGCTGCTCACCGCCGAACTCCGCAAGGTCACCACCCTGCGCTTCTGGTGGGCCCTGGCGATCGCACCGCTGGCGGTCGCTCTGTTCGCCGGGGCGATCTTCGCGGCGGTCGACGACACCCTCACCACCATGGACGCCGAACTCACCACCAGCGCGGCGAACGTCGGGCTCTTCATCACCATCGGCTGGGTGGCCCTGTTCGCCGGCCTGTTCGGCGCGGTGAACGCGGGTACCGAATTCCGATACAGCACACTGACTCCCACCTTCCTCACGTCCTCCGACCGGGACCGGGTGCTCGCCGCGAAACTGATCGTGACGGCGGCCTTCGGCGCGCTGTACGCGATCGCGGCCATGGCGCTCGCGGCGATCTGCCTGACGGCGTTCGGCGGCGCCGTGGAATTCGACGGCTCGCTGGCGGAACTGTTTGCCGCCGGGGTGCTGACGTCCATCGCCTGGTCGCTGATCGGGGCCGGGCTGGGTCTGGCGTTCGCCTCCTCGATCGGCGCAGCGATCGCGCTGCTGGCCTGGTACCCGGTCGGCGAGATGATCGTCGGCGCGATCCTCGCCGGGTTCGGTGCGGGATCGGTAGTGCAGTGGTTGCCCGGCGCGCTCACCCTGTCCACCGTGCTTGGCGCGGCCACCGACGGGCTCTCCGACACCGCCCCGTGGCCGCTCGCGCCGATCGTGCTGCTGGCCTGGGCGGCGCTGTCCGCCGGCCTCGGCTGGTGGCTGACGCGAACCCGCGACATCACCTAGGGCTGAGTCGTCCGCGTCGGACCCCGGGGCTACCGTGGATTTCGATGGTGACCTCGAAGAGCAAACGCGGCTGGATACGTCGGCTGACGGCCGAATGCTGGGCGCACCGGACCGTCGTGCTCGGCGCGCTCGCGGTCACGGTGATCGCCGCGATCATCGACATCTCGTTCCCACTCCTGACCCGGATCGCGATCGACGACGCCACCAGCGGCGCAACCGAGATGATCGCGACCGTGGCCGCGACCATCGCGGCGCTGGCCGTGGTCCGGTTCGGCTGCCAGTTCGGCCGCCGGATGCTCGCCGGGCGGCTCTCCATCGATGTGCAGCACGATCTCCGGCTCGGACTGCTCGGCTCGCTGCAACGCCTCGACGGCGCCGGCCAGGACCAGATCCGCACCGGACAGGTGGTGTCCCGCTCTATCACCGATCTGCAGCTGGTGCAGGGCCTGCTCGCCATGGTCCCGCTGTCCGCGGGCGCGCTGATCCAGTTCCTGCTCGCGGTCGTGGTGATGGCCTACCTGTCCCCCTGCTCACCGTCGTCGCGCTGCTCGTGGTCCCTGCGGTTTCGCTGGTGGTCTGGCTGATCCGGCCCAAGCTGTACGCGGCCACCTGGTCCGCCCAGCAACGCGCCGCCGACCTCGCACAGCACGTCGAGGAAACCGTCACCGGGGTCCGGGTGGTCAAGGGGTTCGGCCAGGAGGCCCGGGCGGTGCAGCGCCTCGAGGGCCTCGGCCGCGACCTCTATGCCGAACGGATGCGGGCCGCCCGGATCAACTCGCGCTTCACCCCGACGATGGCCGCGCTGCCGCAGCTCGGACTGGTCGGGGTGATCGCCCTCGGCGGCGCGTTGGCGCTGCAGGGCTCGATCTCGGTGGGCACCTTCCTCGCGTTCGCGACCTACGTGGCGACCATGTCGAACATCAGCCGCCTGCTGTCGTCGGTGGTGATCATGGCCCAGCTGTCGCGGGCCGCGGTCGAACGCGTCTACGAGGTGATCGACACCGAGCCGTCGGTCGCGGACCCGGCGCGGCCGATCCCGTTGCCCGCCGGGCCGATCGGGGTCCGGCTGCGCGGGGTCACCTTCGGCTTCGAGTCCGGCCGCGAGGTGCTGCGGGACCTGGACCTCGACATCGCTCCCGGCGAGACGGTGGCCGTCGTGGGTCGGGCCGGCTCCGGCAAGACCGCGCTGTCGCTGCTGCTCCCCCGCTTCTACGCGCCAACCGAGGGCAGCGTGGGGCTCACCTCGGACGGACAGGCCATCGACGTGTCGGACCTGCGCGCCGATCAGCTGCGCGAGGCCGTCGGGCTGGTCTTCGACGAGCCGTTCCTGTTCTCCGACACCATCTCCGCGAACATCGCGCTCGGCCGCTCCGACGCCAGCGCCGAGGAGATCACGATCGCTGCGAAGATGGCGCAGGCGGACGAGTTCATCGAGGCGCTGCCCGACGGCTACGACACCGTCGTCGGCGAGCGCGGGCTCACCCTCTCCGGCGGCCAACGCCAGCGGGTCGCACTGGCGCGCGCGCTGCTCGTCGATCCCCGGCTGCTCATCCTCGACGACGCCACCTCTGCCGTCGACGCAGCCACCGAGGCCGCGATCTTCGACACCCTGCGCTCCCAACGCGATCGGACCACGCTGATCCTGGCGCACCGACGCTCGACGCTGACCCTGGCGGACCGGGTCGCCGTCCTCGACGAGGGCCGGATCATCGACAGCGGGACGATCGCCGAGCTCGACGAGCGCTGTCCGTTGTTCCGTGCGCTGCTCGCCGACCCTGACCCGGAAGGCGCGCGCTCGGACCCGACGCCGGTGCCGACGGTGCCCGAACCCACCGACGCCCAACTGTGGCCCGAGACCGTGCCGTCCACCGAGTTCGACGCGATCGTCTCCGACAACCCGACCGCGTCGGCGGGGCACGGGCACGGCGGCGCCCCCGGCCGCGGCGGAGGAGGCGGTGGCGGAGGGCCGATGGCAGGCGCCCTCGGCGACGTCGCTGCGACCCCCGAGCTGCGGG
This sequence comes from Rhodococcus sp. MTM3W5.2, assembly GCF_001984015.1. Classification (NCBI taxonomy): domain Bacteria; kingdom Bacillati; phylum Actinomycetota; class Actinomycetes; order Mycobacteriales; family Nocardiaceae; genus Rhodococcus; species Rhodococcus sp. MTM3W5.2. The sequence goes on from NZ_CP019572.1 coordinate 4,205,149, forward strand.
CCGCGGTCGAGGCGCTGCCGCCCGCGGTCGAGAACCCTCGGATGGACGACGCAGGCCTCCGCAGGCCCGATCCCGACTTCCGACTGTCCTCGCTGCTGCGGCCGGTCCGCTGGATCCTGGCCGCGGTCGTCGTCTGCCTCGCGCTCGATTCGCTCGCGGGTGTGCTGTTCCCGTCGATCGTGAAGTTCGCCATCGATCACGGCGTGGTCCCCGACCAGCCGTCGGCGCTGTGGTGGGCCACCCTCGCGGGGATCGCGCTGGTGGCCACCAACTGGGTTGTGGTCGCGGTGATGACGGTGATCACCGCCCGCGCGGGCGAGAAGGTTCTCTACGGCCTGCGGGTGCGCAGCTACGCGCACCTGCAGCGGCTCGGACTCGACTACTACGAGCGCGAGCTGTCCGGCCGGATCATGACGCGGATGACCACCGACGTCGACGCGCTGTCGTCGTTCCTCCAGACCGGCCTGTCCACCGCCGTGGTCAGCGTGCTGACCGTCGTCGGCATCTCGGTGGCGCTGCTGCTCACCGACGTCGTCCTCGCGCTCGTCGCCCTCGCCGTTGTTCCGCCACTGATCGTCGCCACCCTGATCTTCCGGCGGGTGTCCTCCGTCGCGTACTCGGTCTCCCGCGAACGCATCTCCATCGTGAATGCCGACTTCCAGGAGAACATCGCCGGCCTGCGCGCCGCACAGGCATACCGCCGGGAGGACTTCGCGGCGGAACGCTTCGCCGCCAGGGCGGACAGCTACCGCCGCAGCCGGATGCGCTCGCAGCTCGCGATCTCCATCTTCTTCCCGTTCATCACGCTGCTCTCCGACCTGGCACTTGCCGCGGTTGTCCTTGTCGGTTCGCGCGAGGTCGCGAGCGGCGACGCCACCGCGGGGACGCTCGTCGCGTTCGTCCTGTACCTGGGGCTGCTGTTCGGCCCCATCCAGCAGCTCTCGCAGGTGTTCGACGGCTACCAGCAGGCCAGCGTCGGCCTCAGCCGCATCGGCGACCTGCTGCGCACCTCGAGTTCGATCGAGACCGCGACCCAGACCGACACCGTTCCCATCGAGGGCCACCTGCGCGGCGACGTCTCCTTCGGCGCGGTGAGCTTCCGCTACAGCGGCGCCGAACGGGAGGCACTGAGCGGGGTGGACCTACGGATCGAGTCCGGCACCACCGTCGCGCTCGTCGGCAAGACCGGCGCGGGCAAGTCGACCGTGGTCAAGCTGCTCGCCCGCTTCTACGACCCGAGCACCGGTTCGGTTCGGGTCGACGACGTCGACCTGCGGGCCTATCCGCTGCACCGGTACCGCGGCCGCCTCGGTGTGGTCCCACAGGAGGCGCACCTCTTCTCGGGGACGTGGCGAGCAACATCGCCTACGGCAAACCCGACGCCACCCGTGACGAGATCGTGGCCGCGGCCCGCGCGGTCGGGGCGCTGCCGACCATCGCCGGATTCCGGGGCGGGATGTTCCAACCCATCGGGGAACGCGGCCAGGGGCTGTCGGCCGGGCAGCGACAACTGATCGCCTTGGCCCGCGCCGAGCTGGTCGACCCCGACCTCCTGTTGCTCGACGAGGCCACAGCGACGCTCGATCCCGCGACCGAGCGGACCGTGCTCGAGGCGGGCCGGCTGCTCACCCGCCGCCGGACGGCGGTCATCGTGGCGCACCGCCTCGCGACCGCCGCTCAGGCCGACCTCGTGGTCGTGATCGACGACGGGCGGATCGTGGAGAAGGGACGGCACGGCGATTTGCGGCGTGCCGGTGGTCACTATGAGCGACTCTGGGATGCAGCGCAGAGCCAAGAAGGGAATAATTCGCGGGGACTAACCGTCATCGATAGTAGTGAACCCGGCGGCCTGAAGTGATGTACTTCACTCGGCGGGCGCCCGGTGCGCGCTCGTCACAGATGGGGTCTAGCCTCAGGTCTATCCGCGCTGATCTGGGACCAAGAGAGAAACGAGGCGAACACCTGCCGTGAGCAGCAGTTCTACGTCACAATTCGGACAGAACCAGTGGCTGGTCGACGAGATGTACCAGAGGTTCCAAAAGGACCCGGCATCAGTCGACGCGAGTTGGCACGAATTCCTCACCGATTACACGCCAGATGCTTCCGGAGCCGGCAACGGCGTGAGCAGCCCTGCTGTTCCCGCGGCGCCCGCCCCGACGAACGGCACCGCCGCACCCGCAGCGACGAACGGCACGCCGCCCGCCCCGGCCGCTGCCGCACCGCCTGCCGCAGCACCGCCTGCCCCCGCCCCGGCAGCCCCGGCGCCGGCCCCCGCAGCAGCTGCACCGGCAGCCCAGCCCGCGGCCACCGCCCCGGCCCCCGCTGCCAAGCCCGCGGCCCCGGCTCCCGCAGCCAAGCCCGCGCCCGCAGCCCCCGCTGCCAGCACCGACGAGTCCAAGATCCTGCGTGGCGCCGCTGCCGCGGTCGCGCGCAACATGTCCGCCTCGCTCGCGATCCCCACCGCAACCAGCGTGCGCGCCATCCCGGCGAAGCTGATGTTCGACAACCGTGTCGTCATCAACAACCACCTCGCCAGGACCCGCGGCGGCAAGATCTCGTTCACCCACCTGCTGGGCTACGCCATCGTCCAGGCCGTCAAGGCCTTCCCGAACATGAACCGGCACTTCGCCGAGGTGGACGGCAAGCCGAACGCGATCACCCCCGCGCACACCAACCTCGGTCTGGCCATCGACCTGCCCGGCAAGGACGGCAGCCGCTCGCTGGTCGTCGCCGCCATCAAGGGCACCGAGTCGATGAACTTCGCCCAGTTCCACGGCGCGTACGAGGACATCGTCCGCCGCGCCAGGGACGGCAAGCTCACCGCGGAGGACTTCGCGGGCGTCACCATCTCGCTCACCAACCCCGGCACCATCGGCACCGTGCACTCCGTGCCGCGCCTGATGCAGGGCCAGGGCGCCATCATCGGCGCCGGCGCGATGGAGTACCCGGCCGAGTTCCAGGGCGCCAGCAACGAGAAGATCGCCGAGATGGGCGTCGGCAAGCTGATGACGCTGACCTCGACCTACGATCACCGCATCATTCAGGGCGCGGAGTCCGGCGACTTCCTCCGGACCATCCACAACCTGCTGATCAGCGACGATTTCTACGACGAGCTGTTCCACGCGCTGCACATCCCGTACGAGCCCGTGCGGTGGCGCCAGGACATCTCCGCGACGGACATCGACAAGAGCACCCGTGTGCTCGAGCTGATCGCGGCGTACCGCAACCGCGGACACCTGATGGCGGACACCGACCCGCTGCAGTTCGTCAAGGACAAGTTCCGCAGCCACCCCGACCTCGACGTCACCACCCACGACCTGACGCTGTGGGACCTCGACCGCGAGTTCAACGTCGGCGGCTTCCACGGCAAGCAGCGGATGAAGCTGCGCGACGTGCTGTCGATCCTGCGCGACGCGTACTGCAGGCACATCGGCGTCGAGTACACGCACATCCTCGACCCCAAGCAGCAGCAGTGGCTACAGGAGCGCGTCGAGGCCAAGCACGTCAAGCCGACCGTCGCCCAGCAGAAGTACATCCTGAGCAAGCTGAACGCCGCCGAGGCCTTCGAGACCTTCCTGCAGACCAAGTACGTCGGCCAGAAGCGGTTCTCGCTCGAGGGCGCCGAGTCGGTCATCCCGATGATGGACGCCGTCATCGACCAGAGCGCCGAGCACGAGCTCGACGAGGTCGTCATCGGCATGCCGCACCGCGGTCGCCTCAACGTGCTCGCCAACATCGTCGGCAAGCCGTACTCGAAGATCTTCACCGAGTTCGAGGGCAACATGAACCCGGCGGCCGCACACGGCTCCGGTGACGTGAAGTACCACCTCGGCGCCGAGGGCACCTACATCCAGATGTTCGGCGACAACGACATCAAGGTCTCGCTCACCGCGAACCCGTCGCACCTCGAGGCCGTCGACCCGGTCCTCGAGGGCCTCGTCCGCGCCAAGCAGGACATCCTCGACAAGGGCGAGGAAGGCTTCACCGTGCTGCCGCTGATGCTGCACGGCGACGCCGCCTTCGCAGGCCAGGGCGTGGTCGCGGAGACGCTGAACCTGTCGCTGCTGCGCGGCTACCGCACCGGTGGCACCGTGCACATCGTCGTCAACAACCAGGTCGGCTTCACCACCGCCCCGGAGCACTCGCGCTCCTCGGAGTACTGCACCGACGTCGCGAAGATGATCGCCGCACCGGTCTTCCACGTGAACGGCGACGACCCCGAGGCCTGTGTCTGGGTCGCGCAGCTCGCCGTGGACTACCGCGAGGAGTTCGGCAAGGACGTCGTCATCGACATGATCTGCTACCGCCGTCGCGGCCACAACGAGGGCGACGACCCGTCGATGACGCAGCCGGCGATGTACGACCTCATCGACACCAAGCGCAGCGTCCGCAAGAGCTACACCGAGGCTCTGATCGGCCGTGGCGACATCTCGCTCAAGGAAGCGGAAGACGCGCTGCGTGACTACCAGGGTCAGCTGGAGCGGGTGTTCAACGAGGTCCGAGAGCTGGAGAAGTTCAAGCCGGAGCCGTCGGAGTCGGTCGAGCTCGACCAGACCCCGCCCGCCCGCCTGACGACCGCCGTCGAGCCTGCCGTCCTCGAGCGGATCGGCGACGCATTCGTCAACGTGCCCGAGGGCTTCACGGTGCACCCGCGCGTCAAGCCGGTCATCGAGAAGCGCCAGGAGATGTCGCGCGACGGCAAGATCGACTGGGCGTACGCGGAACTGCTGGCGTTCGGTTCGCTGGTCGAGCAGGGCGCGCTGGTGCGCCTGACCGGTCAGGACTCGCGCCGCGGCACGTTCACCCAGCGTCATTCGGTACTCATCGACCGCAAGACCGGCGGCGAGTACAACCCGATCTCGGCGATCGCGGCGAACGCGGGCAACGGCGGCAAGTTCATGGTTTACGACTCGGCACTGACCGAGTACGCGGGCGTGGGCTTCGAGTACGGCTACTCGGTGGGCAACCCCGACGCGCTGGTGCTGTGGGAGGCGCAGTTCGGCGACTTCGTCAACGGCGCCCAGACGATCATCGACGAGTTCATCTCCTCCGGTGAGGCCAAGTGGGGCCAGCTCTCCGACGTCGTGCTGCTGCTGCCGCACGGCCACGAGGGCCAGGGCCCGGACCACACGTCCGGCCGCATCGAGCGGTTCCTCCAGCTGTGCGCGGAGGGCTCGATGACCGTGGCGGTGCCGTCCACCCCTGCGTCGTACTTCCACCTGCTGCGTCGTCACCACCTCGACGGCATCCGCCGTCCGCTGGTGGTCTTCACCCCGAAGTCGATGCTGCGCAACAAGGCCGCGGTCAGCGATCTCGCGGACTTCACCACCGGCAAGTTCCGCTCGGTGTTCGAGGAGCCGGAGTACGAGACCGGCGGCGGCGAGCGCGACAAGGTCAAGCGCGTGCTGCTGGTCAGCGGCAAGCTGTACTGGGAACTGCTGGCCCGCAAGCAGAAGGACAACCGCGAGGACATCGCGATCGTGAGGATCGAGCAGCTGTACCCGCTGCCCAGCCGGCGCCTGCGCGAGACCCTCGACCGGTACCCGAACGCGACCGAGTTCCGTTGGGTCCAGGAGGAACCGGCGAACCAGGGTGCCTGGCCGCTGTTCGGCCTGGCGCTGCCGGAGCTGATCCCCGACAAGCTGACCGGGATCAAGCGGATCTCTCGCCGCGCCATGTCGGCCCCGTCCTCGGGCTCGAGCAAGGTGCACGCCGTCGAGCAGCAGGAGATCATCGACGAGGCGTTCAAGCCGATCGCGTAGCTTGACCGCACCCGTACTGCCACTGAGCCGGGTCGAATTCACTCGCAGGAGCGAATTCGACCCGGCTTCGTGGTATCTCGACCTGCCCGCGATCGGCGAACTGTGCAGGGACGGACTCGATTTCACCAGCCCGGTGACTGTCGTCGTCGGCGAGAACGGCGTCGGCAAGTCGACCCTGGTCGAGGCCATCGCCGGCGCCTGGCAGAACGGATTCCGCGGCGCCCAGGACCGGCTGTGGTCGGCAGGCGGCAGCGCCGAGGACACCGACCTGCCCCGCCACCTCACCTGCATCGGGGCGCAGCCCCGGCCGTACGGCGGCTGCTTCCTGCGGGCCGAGGCCATGCACTCGCTCTTCGACCGGGCCGACGGCGATCGCGTCCGGGACACCGACCAGGGGCTCAACGAGCTCTCCCACGGCCAGTCGTTCCTGCGCTACGTGGCGGACCGGCCGATCGGTGTCGGCCTGTGGATCCTGGACGAGCCGGAGGCCGCGCTCTCGTTCCAGTCCTGCCTGGCGCTGCTCGGGGTGATCAAGGACCTGGCTGCCGAGGGCTCCCAGGTGATCATGGCGACCCACTCCCCCGTGCTGGCCGCCTGTCCCGGCGCCGAGATCTGGGAGCTGACCGAGGACGGCATCGAGTACCCGCAGTGGGACGAGCTCGACCTGGTCCGGAACTGGCGCTCATTCCTGGACGGCCCCGACCGGTTCCTGCGGCACCTGTAGCGGCTTCGCCGCCCGTGCGCGATCCGTACCCCTACCGGGGTGAAACGCACGCACGGCCGCGACCCCGAGCACCGTGGCGGCGAGCAGGGCGCCGCCGGCCGCCAGTGTGAGCGCATCGGGGTCGGTGAACGGCTGTCCGCGCAGCGCCTGCCACGACAGCAGCACCAGCAGGCCCGTGTAGCCACCGGCCAGCACCCCCATCACCGCCGCCCGCGCGCCCTCCTCCCGGAGCCACGCGACGCGCGGGGCGAGCGCCGCAAGCACGACCGCGGCCAGCAGCAGGATCTGCAGCGCGTGCAGGCCGACGAAGTGCGGGATGCGCAGGTCCCCACCGGTGGTGCTCCAGTTGGTGATCGGCATGCCGGGTCGGTCGTCGGTCGCCCCGACGGTGTGCCGGGCGCCGAGCTCGACCATCCGGCCGTTTGCGTCGCGTGCCGATTGATCGCCCTGGAAGCCCACCATGTACGCGATCCCCATCCCGGCCAGCGCGAGCCACAGCCCGGCCTTGATGGCCCGGGTGGTCGTGCGGTCGGTCAGCCGCTGTCGGAGCAGGATCACGGCGATCACGAGGTTGGCGGCGAACAGCCCCAGCACGCCGAACCCGAAGATCGTCTGCCCTACCGAGTTGACGATGTCGTCGGAATTGTTGAAATGGCTGAAGGTTCCGCGGGCTGCCTGCACTGCGATGAAACCGACATCGGTGAGGCCTGCCACCGCGAAGACGAGAGCCAGCACGCCAGTCCAACGACTCCCCCGGTGCGGCAGGTTCAGCAGCCACGCCAGGGTGGCGCCGTAGAGCGCGAAGGCGATCGCGAATTTGAACGGTTTCACCCAGACCGACACCCCCAGCAGCATGCGGTCGTCGACCACCATGCCGACGGCGCAGGCGAACGCGAGCAACATCATCGCGGTGACCATCACCATGAGGGGCCGCTGCCGGGCGAACAGGGAGCGAACCTGCGATCCGAGGGTGTCCATGCACCGACGGTATGGACGCGGACCCGATCGGCGCGTCCCGCTGCGGAGTGAGATCGGATCCCCTACCCAGGTATGAGAAGGCGCGACTAGATCTCGTAGGAGACGCTGCCCATCATGCCCGAATCCTGATGAAAGCTGTTGTGACAGTGGAAGGCCCACACCCCGGGATTGTCGGCGTCGAAGTGGGTCGCCATCGTGGTCCTCGGCAGCACGATGACGGTGTCCTTGCGCGCGCCCGACTCGGCGAGCTGGAAGGTGTGGCCGTGCAGGTGCATGGGGTGCCACATATCGGTGTCGTTGCGCCAGCTGATGCGCACTCGCTCACCGCTGCGCACCCCGTATCGGTTCGACTCGACGCTGTTGGGGTCGAAGGGGACGCCGTCGATGCTCCACGTGTACGGGCTCATCGACCCCGTGAGCCGGATATCGAGGGTGCGGGTGACATCGCGGCGCGGGAGCCGGTCGGCCTCGGTCGCCGACATGTCCCACGCCATCGGGATCCTTCCGTCCAGCTCGGCCACCGGAATGTCCGCGGGCGGCCGCTCACCCGGACCGGTGCGGACGATCGCCAGCGCCCTGGCGTTCTTTCCCTCCGCGGAGGCGACGAGTGGGAACACCCCGTCCTGAAGCGTGACCAGAGCGTCGTACCGCTCGCCCATCCCGAGCAGTACCGCGTCGGCTCGCACCGGGTCGATCGGGTAGCCGTCGGTGTGCGTCACGGTGAGCTCGTGGCCGCCGAGCGCCACCCGGAACGCCGTGTCGGCGCCTGCGTTGACGATGCGGAGCCGGGCACGGTCGCCTGGCCTCGCGGCGAACTGTGGCGGATCGGCGGGGATCCTGCCGTTCACGAGGTAGTAGGGGTACTTCACGTCGCCTGCGTCGCCGCCGAGCAGTGCGCTCTCGCCGTCGGTGAGCATGTACTGCGGCGCGGTCATGCCGGGCATCCCGCTCATGCCGCCCATTCCTGCCGTCAATTCGCGGTAGACGTCGTCGGGCGTGCCGGTGATCCCGTCCATCCAGTCCTTGAGGAACACCGTCCACTCGTGGTCGTAGCGCAGGCCCTCGTTCGGGTCCTCGATGATCAGCGGTCCGGACAGACCCCGGTCGAGCTGCAGCCCGGAATGCGAGTGGTACCAGTACGTTCCCGGGTCCGGCATCACCGCCTCATAGACAAAGGTCTGCCCCGGCGCTATCGGCGGTTGGGTGAGGACCGGGACACCGTCCATGTCATTCCGGATCGCGATCCCGTGCCAGTGGATCGTCGTGCCGACTGGCAGGTCGTTGGCCACCTCGGCGCGCAACCGTTCGCCTGCCCTGAGCCTGATCTCGGGGCCCACCGCGGTGGTGCCGAACCCCCAGGTGTTCGCAGCGACTCCGCCAAGGTCCACGGTCACCGGCCTGGCCGACAGGGCCATCGGTACCACCGCCGCCGAACGAGCAAGCGCCCGATCGCGCGCCGCGATCTCGGGGTCGGAGGGAGTGATGAAGCGCGGCTGCGGCGGTGCACTCGAGCACGCCACGGCGAGACCGCCTGACACCGTCGCCGCGGCAGCGTACTTCAGGAAGTCCCTACGAGACACGGGATCCATCGCGGCACCCTCCGCTGTGAACAGCGACAAGTCTATCCCCGGAGAGCGAGTCGGACGGTTACGCGCCCAGCAACGCCGCCGCCGTCTCCGAGCTCAGCGCGACCGCGGGCAGGGCGGTGACGATCAGGTCGATCAGTTCCTCGCGGGCGATCTCGGGGTCCCTGAGCCAGCTGATCGTGGCCTCCTCGACGAACGCGATCCAGCCGCGGACCGCGAGGGTGATCCGGGGTCCCGGTTCGATGCCCAGCTTCGGCAGTTGCAGGGTGATCCGTTCCGCCATGATCGCCCGGGTCCGCTCGAACTCGTCGCGCATCTCGGGGTCCCCGCTCGCGGTGCCGCGGAGCAGCGAGACGTAGGTGTTTCGGTTCTCCGAGACATAGTCGACATAGGAGGTGATCGCGGACCTCAGGATCTCGAGCGGCTCCAGGCTGAGGTCGGGTTCGGTGTGGGCGAGCATCTCGACGTTGGTGTGGCGCACGATGGCGAGATGGAAGTCGCGCTTGGACGCGAAGTAGTGGAAGAGCAGTCCGCGGGAGACGCCTGCCTGGTCCGCGATCTCCTCGACCGAGACCTGCTCGAGGGGTCGCTCCGCGAGCATGCGTGCGCCCAGGTCGATGAGCTGAGCGCGCCTCTCCTCCGGGCTGAGCCGGGTGCGCTTGGTGACCGCCATGACCATCAGCTTACTGAATTGTCGTCAATAAGCTATTGACTGTGACTCAACAAGCCCCTACTGTGTGGTACATGAGTCTTCCAGTTACAGATACCGCCGTGAAGCCGGGTGGAGCTCCGCGACACGTCGACACGCTGATCATCGGCAGTGGCTTCGCGGGCCTGGGCGCCGCGATCAAGCTGGTTCAAGAGGGCAAGCGGGACTTCGTCGTCCTCGAACGCGGCAGCGAGGTGGGCGGCACCTGGCGCGACAACACCTACCCCGGCGCGGCCTGCGACGTCCCCTCGCATCTGTACTCGTACTCCTTCGCGCTGAATCCGACCTGGACCCGGTCGTTCTCCAAGCAGCCGGAGATCCAGAACTACATCAGCTCCGTCGCGCGCAAGTACAACGTGCTCGACAAGCACGTCTTCGACTGCGACGTGCAGGAGGCGCGCTGGAACGACGTCAGCGCACGCTGGGAGGTGCAGACCTCGCAGGGCGCATTCACCGCCAAGATCGTGATCTCGGCCGTCGGCGCGCTGTGCGAGCCGTCGCTGCCGGACATCAAGGGCATCGACGGATTCGAGGGCGAGATCTTCCACTCCGCCCGTTGGAACCACGACGCCGACCTGGCAGGTAAGCGCATCGCCGTGATCGGCACCGGCGCCTCCGCCATCCAGATCGTCCCCCAACTCGCCGCGAAGGCCGGCCGGCTCGACGTCTACCAGCGCACGGCGCCGTGGGTCCTGCCCCGCGCGGACCGCGAGTACACCACGCTCGAGAAGCTCGCGTTCAAGTACGTGCCCGGGTTCCAGAAGCTCTCCCGCACCGGCATCTACTGGATGCGCGAGACCCAGGTCGTCGGCCTGGCCAAGGCCCCGATCTTCATGAAGCCGCTGCAGTTCGCGGCCGAGCGCCACCTGCGCATGCAGATCAAGGACCGGGACCTGCGCAAGAAGGTCACCCCGAACTTCCAGATCGGCTGCAAGCGCATGCTGATCTCCAACAACTACTACCCCGCGCTGGCCCAGCCGAACGTCGACCTGGTCACCGACGGCATCGCGGAGGTCACGGCCAACGGCATCGTCGACCGCAACGGCGCGACCCGCGAGGTCGACGCGATCGTGGTGGCCACCGGCTTCCACGTGACGGACTCCCCCACCTTCGCCGGGATCATCGGCAAGGACGGCCGCTCCGCCGCGGAGGTCTTCGAGGCCAGCGGACAGCAGGGCTACAAGGGATCGGCGATCGCCAACTTCCCCAACATGTTCTTCCTCGTCGGCCCGAACACCGGCCTTGGCCACACCTCGATGGTCTTCATGATCGAGTCGCAGCTCAACTACGTCATCGACGCGATCAACACCATCGAGCGCAACGGTATCGGGACCATCGAGGTCCGCCAGGAGGTGCAGGACGCCTACAACAAGGACCTGCAGGACAAGCTCGCGCGCAGCGTCTGGAACAACGGCGGCTGCGCCAGCTGGTACCTCGACAAGCACGGCAACAACACCACGCTGTGGCCGGGCTTCACCTTCCAGTTCCGCAACACGACAAAGAAGTTCGACCTCGCCGCCTACCGCAGCGTGGCCACCAGGGATCTGCCCGCGATCACCGGCGACGAGATCGCCGCCGAGATCGAACGCGGTATTGCACCCATCGCCGGCACCGCAGGCGATGCACCGATTGCCGGCACCGCCGGCGATGCACCGCTTGCCGGCACCGCCGGCGATGACGACGAGAAGGTTGTTGCACAGTGAGCGATTTCGCAGGCAAGGTCGTGGTCATCACCGGAGCGGGATCCGGCATCGGTCGCGCGCTCGCGCTGAACCTGGCGCAGAAGGGCGCCCGGCTCGCCCTGTCCGACTTCGACAGCATCGGACTGGCCGAGACCGTGCGCCAGGCCGAGGCGCTCGGCGCCGAGGTCAGGTCCGACCACCTGGACGTGTCCCAGCGCGAGGCCGTACTGGAATACGCCGACGCGATCGCCGCCCACTTCGGCAAGGTCAACCAGATCTACAACAACGCAGGCATCGCGTACCACGGTGAGTTCGAGAAGTCCGAGTTCAAGGACATCGAGAAGATCATGGACGTGGACTTCTGGGGAGTCGTCAACGGCACCAAGGCATTCCTGCCGCACCTGGTCGCATCCGGCGACGGGCACGTGGTGAACGTCTCGAGCCTCTTCGGGCTGCTCTCGATGCCCGGTCAGTCCGCATACAACTCCGCGAAGTTCGCGGTCCGGGGCTTCACCGAGTCGCTGCGGCAGGAGATGCTGATCGCCAAGCACCCGGTCAAGGTGACCTGTGTGCACCCCGGCGGCATCAAGACCGCCATCGCCCGCAACGCGACCGCGGGGCCAGGGGAGGACCTCGCGGCCTTCTCCGAGTTCTTCGACAAGAAGCTGGCGCGCACCACGCCTGAGCAGGCCGCGAAGGTCATCGTGAACGGCGTGCAGAAGGGCAAGGCGCGGGTGCTGATCGGCGCCGACGCCAAGTTCCTCGACGCCTGGGTACGCCTGGTCGGCTCGAGCTACCAACGCGTTGTCGCCGAGATCGCCGGCCGCGTGATGCCGAAGGGGAAGTAGCCCAGTGGTGTTCCTCCCCCGACCGCTGGTCGCGGCGAACCTCGGCGCCTTCTACCGGGTGGCCCTGCACGCGAAGATGCCGGTACCCGCGGCGCGTGCCCTGCTCGACGCCGGTTCCCCATTGCAGCGGCTCCCCCGCGACACCGTCGTGCGCGAGCTGACCCTGGCAGGCCGCAGGGCCGAGCGCATCACGGTCGGGGCCACCGAGCGCCGCACCGCCGTGCTGTACCTGCACGGCGGCGGGTACACCCTCGGATCGCTCGCCACCCACCGGTCGCTGGCCGCGTACCTGGCACGCGAGTCCGAGGCCGCGGTGTACCTGCTCGACTACCGCCTCGCTCCGGAGGATCCGTACCCGGCCGGACTGGAGGACGCGGTCGACGCGTACCTCGAGCTGTTGGTCGAGCACGGGTACTCCGCCGATCAGGTTGCCATCGCGGGGGATTCGGCGGGCGGCGGACTGTCGCTTGCCACCACGCGCCGCCTGATCGACGCGCACGACGTGCGCCCGGCTGCGCTCGGGCTGATCGCGCCATGGGTGGACCCCGGCGCCAGGGACGCCCCGAAGGATCGCGATCTCGTGGTCAACACGGCGTGGTCGTTCGTCGCCGCCGAGGCGTACCTCGGCGGCGGAGACCCGGCCGACCCGGGCTTCGCGCCGCTGCACGCCGACATGGCCGGGCTACCGCCGACCATCGTGCACGTCGGCACCTCCGAGGTGCTGTACCCACAGGTGACGGAACTGGTGCAGAAGATGCGCGCCGCCGACGTCACGGTTCGGTTCACCGAGTACCCGAACCTGTGGCACGTCGCGCACCTGCAGGCGTCGATCCTGCGGGAGGCAAACGACGCCGTGCGCGAGCTCGGCGGCTTCCTGCGCGAGGCGCTCGAACGCACCGAGGTCTAGCTCACGCATCGAACGGGTGGTTACCGGGAGGATCGCCGAGAGGCGAACCCGGTAACCGCCCGTTCGTGCGTCACCGCGCTCAGCGAGCCGCGCGCCATTCGTCCGCGGCCTGCGCCGAGGTGAGCTCGCCGACGCGGACCCGCTCCGCCATCGACGCCAGGTCGGCCGAGGTCAGCTCGCCCGCAACGACGTTGAGCGCCTTGACCTGATCCTCGGTGAGCACCCCGCTGCGAATCAGGGGCACGACGTTCTCGGCCGGCGCAGATTCCTCGGTCTCCAACTCTGCCTCGCTGTAGTCGGACACCGAGAGCCCCTCCGGCAGAGACCTGTTCAGCTCCTCGAACACCTCGTCCGGATCGGTGAGCGCCGAATCCGGCTGGAAGTAGTGCAGCAGCTGCCCGGTGAAGTCCGGCACCACCGTGATGTCCGCCGCCCCGAGTCCCTCCACGTACTCCGCCCTGGTCTCCGGGGAACCCACCTCGACCGGGGATCCGGTGCCACGCAGGATCCCCGCATAGATCTCCGCGACGACCTGTGACTCCGCGCTCTCCCCGGATCCGACGGTGATCGCTGCCGGTGCCTGTGTCTCGTCGAGCCGGGAATTGTCCACCGTGCATCCGGCGAGCGCGCACACCACGGCCGCGGACATCGCTGTCATCGCGGCCTTCCTCCACCGAGCCGTCATGGCGCGCCACGCTCCCTCTCCTCACCCAGCGAATGTCCTCCCTATCGTTACACTCGGTGGCCAGCACCATCTCGAGCGGCCGAGAGATCCGGCTTGTTGACGCCGCAGCAACCAGTCCGAAGGGGACGGGTGCTACCGCCGGAACCGATGGAAGGACGCCATGAGGTTCTCAGCTCTCCGCTCCGCACGCCTGCTCCCGTTTGCCGTCGCCGCGGCGGTCACCTCCCTTGCCCTCACCGGATGCGGCGGCGACTCCGACCCGCTCAGCAGCGGCGGTGGCACGAGCTCGGACCCGAACGCGATCATCGTGGGGTCGGCAAACTTCCCCGAGTCCGAGACCGTGGCGAACATCTACGCGGAGGCCCTGCGTGCCAATGGCTTCGACGTGCAGACGAAGCTCAACATCGGCAGCCGCGAGACCTACATCCCCGCGGTCAAGGACGGGTCCATCGACGTGATCCCGGACTACACCGGCAATCTGCTGCAGTACCTCGACAAGGACACCACCGCGACCAGCGCCGCCGAGGTGGACGCGGCCCTGCCCGAGGCGCTCGGCCCCGACCTGGCGATCACCACGCCCGCACCCGGCGAGGACAAGGACGCGGTGGTGGTCACCCGCGAGACCGCCGACAAGTGGCAGCTGACCTCGATCGCGGACCTGGCGCCGCACTCCGCCGAGGTGAAGTTCGGCGCCCCAGCCGAGTTCCAGGAGCGCGCGGGAGGGCTGCCCGGACTCGAGGCCGACTACGGCCTCGTCATCAGCCCGCAGAACTTCGTGCCGATCGCGGACGGCGGCGGACCGGCCACGGTGGCCGCCCTCTCCTCCGGCCAGGTCACCGCGGCGAACATCTTCACCACCTCGCCTGCCATCGCCAAGAACAACTTCGTGGTCCTCGAGGACCCGAAGAACAACTTCCCGGCGCAGAACGTGGTGCCGGTCCTGCGCGCGAACAAGCAGTCCGAGAAGCTGGCGGCGGTCCTGAATGCGGTGTCGGCCAAGCTGACCACCGACGAGCTCATCGCCCTGAACACCTCGGTGTCCGGCGACTCGAAGACCGAACCGGACGCCGCCGCCACCGAATGGGTGTCGGCACAGGGGCTCGACAAGCCGGTGTCGTAGGCGGCCGGCCTTGATCTCCTTCGAGTCGGTCACCAAGCGCTACCCGGACGGCACCACCGCGGTCGACAACCTCGACCTGGTCATCGAGCCCGAGTCCTTCACCGTGTTCGTCGGACCGTCGGGCTGCGGCAAGACCACGTCCATGCGGATGATCAACCGGATGATCACCCCCACCTCCGGCAAGGTGATCGTGAACGGCCAGGACGTCACCCGCACGGACGCGGTCAAGCTCCGCCTCGGCATCGGCTACGTGATCCAGAGCGCGGGCCTGCTGCCGCACCGGACCGTGGTCGACAACGTGGCCACCGTGCCTGTGCTGCGCGGCGATTCGCGACGCGCGGCCCGCAAGGCCGCGCTCGAGGTGCTCGAGCGGGTCGGGCTCGACCCCGCGCTTGCCACCCGCTACCCGTCCCAGCTCTCCGGCGGCCAGCAGCAGCGCGTCGGCGTCGCAAGGGCCCTGGCGGCCGACCCACCGATCCTGCTGATGGACGAGCCTTTCAGCGCGGTCGATCCGGTGGTCCGCGAGGACCTACAGGCCGAGATGCAGCGCCTGCAGGCGCAGCTGCGCAAGACCATCGTGTTCGTCACCCACGACATCGACGAGGCGGTCCGGCTCGGCGACCGCGTCGCGGTGTTCGGCCCGCACGGCAGGCTTCAGCAGTACGCCGATCCGCAGACCGTGCTCGCCTCCCCCGCAACGGATTTCGTCGCCGACTTCGTGGGACGCGATCGCGGGTACCGCGGGCTGTCGTTCCGGCCCGCCGACGAGGTGCCGGTGCACGAGATCCGCACCGCCGTCGAATCCGAACTCGCCGCGCTTCGCCTCGGCCAGGGCGAGTGGGTGCTCGTGGTCACCGAGGACGGCGCGGCGCCGCGCGGCTGGATCGACGTCACCGGCGTCGAGGGCATCCGGGCAGGCAACACACTGGCCGAGAGCACGTCCGCGGGCGGTTCGCTGTTCACGCGGGGCGGGGACCTACGGCAGGCACTGGACGCCGCGATCTCGTCGCCGTCCGGAATCGGGGTCGTGGTGGACCATTCCGGCTCGGTGGTGGGCGGGGTCAACGGATCCGAGGTGATCCGCAAACTCGCGGATCAGCGACAGGCCGAGGACCGGGCCAGGAACCGGCACTTCTTCAACGGCGAGACGGCCGGCTGATGCGCTGGTTGATCGACAACTTCTCGCAGGTTGTCGACCTCGCGAAGACGCACCTCTACCTGGCGCTGCTGCCGCTGCTGATCGGGCTGCTGATCGCGGTGCCCGCCGGCGTCGCCATCCGAAATATCCCGTGGCTGCGCAAGACCACCATGACGCTCGCCTCGCTCGCGTTCACGATCCCCTCGCTCGCGCTGTTCGTCACCATCCCGCCCCTGCTCGGGCTGAACATCCTCGACGAGATGAACGTGGTGATCGCGCTGGCGATCTACTCGACCGCACTGCTGGTGCGCGCCGTGCCCGAGGCCCTCGACTCGGTGCCCGAATCGGTGATCGACTCGGCCACCGCGATGGGCTTCACCCCGCTTCGCCGCGCGCTGACCGTCGAACTGCCGCTTGCCCTCCCGGTGCTGATCTCCAGCATCCGGGTCGTCGCCGTCACCAACATCTCGCTGGTGTCGGTCGGCTCGCTGATCGGCATCGGCGGACTCGGTGAGCTGTTCACCAAGGGCTACCAGCGCGACTACCCGGACCAGATCCTGGCGGGGATCATCGCGATCGTCTTCCTGGCGTTGGTGATCGACGGCCTGCTCTATCTTGCGGGCCGCCTGCTCACCCCGTGGACCAGGACCGCCCGTAGCCGCAGGGCGGACGGACCGGCGGCGCTCCTCCGCGCGACGGAGGGCCCCGCATGAACCTGTTCGGATCCGCCTTCGACTTCATCGCCGACCCGTCGAACTGGTCCGGCCCCACCGGCATCGGCGCCCGGATCGTCGAACACCTCTGGTACAGCCTGCTCGCGGTCGCCATCTCCGCGGCCATCGCGATCCCGTTGGGACTGCTCATCGGGCACTTCCGCAGGGGCGATGCGATCCTGGTCGGGCTGGTCAATTCGCTCCGCTCACTGCCGACCCTCGGCATCCTGACGTTCCTGGTGCTGCTCCTCGGGCTCGGCCTGATCCCGCCGATCATCGCGCTGGTCCTGCTCGGTATCCCGCCGATCCTGGCAGGCACCTACGCAGGCGTCGCGAACGTCGACGCGGTCGTGGTCGACGCCGCGCGATCGATGGGGATGACCAGGGCACAGGTACTCGGCCGGGTGGAGGTCCCCAACGCGCTGCCGCTGATCGTCGGCGGGCTGCGCAACGCGACGCTGCAGGTCATCGCCACCGCCACGGTCGCCGCCTACGTCAACCTGGGCGGACTGGGGCGGTACATGTTCGACGGCCTGGCGCTCGGTGACTATGCCCGCATCCTGGTGGGCGCGATCCTCGTCGCGGCGCTGGCCCTGATCCTCGACGGCATCCTCGCGGTCGCGGTGTGGGCCTCGGTGCCGGGCACGGGCCGACTGCGCCGCACGCCGACGCTGACCTGAGCCCGCCCGGAAAAAGACCGGACAACGCGAAGGGCCCCGTCGTGCGGTGTCAACCGCTCGACGGGGCCCTTCTACGCAGAACTGGAGGCTCAGGCCTGGGCGACGCCCTCGGCCTTGGCCGCGGCCGCGACGGCCTCGGCGACCGCGGGGGCCACCCGCGGATCGAGCGGGCTCGGCACGATCTTGTCGACGGCCAGCTCGTCGGCGACGACGGACAGGATCGCCTCCGCCGCGGCGAGCTTCATGCCCTCGGTGATGCGGCGGGCGCCTGCGTCGAGCGCACCCTTGAACACACCGGGGAAGGCGAGCACATTGTTGATCTGGTTCGGGAAGTCGCTGCGGCCGGTCGCGACGATCGCGGCGTGCTTGCGTGCGATGTCCGGGTGGATCTCCGGGTCCGGGTTGGACATCGCGAAGATGATCGCCTCGGGGCCATCGTCGCGATGATCTCCTCCGGCACGGTGCCCGCGGACACGCCGAGGAACACGTCGGCGCCGTCGAGCGCCTCGACGATGCCGCCAGTGCGTCCGGCCGGGTTGGTGCGAGCGGCGAGGTCCGCCTTGATCTCGTTCAGGTCGGCACGGTCGCTGGACACGATGCCCTTGGAGTCGAGGACGGTGACGTCGGCGATGCCGGCCGCGAGCAGGATGTTCGCGCAGGCGACGCCTGCCGCACCGGCACCGGAGATCACCACGCGCAGCGCCGTGATGTCACGGTCCTGGACCTTGACCGCGCCCTTGAGCGCGGCGAGCGCGACGATGGCGGTGCCGTGCTGGTCGTCGTGCATGACGGGGCAGTCGAGGGCCTCGATGACCCGCTTCTCGATCTCGAAACAGCGCGGGGCCGAGATGTCCTCGAGGTTGACGGCACCGAAGCTCGGGCGCAGCCGGATGAGGGTCTCGACGATCTCGTCGGGGTCCTTGGTGTCGAGCACAAGCGGGATCGAGTTCAGACCGGCGAACTGCTTGAACAGCGCGGACTTACCCTCCATCACCGGCAGCGAGGCGCGCGGTCCGATGTCGCCGAGTCCGAGCACCGCGGTGCCGTCACTCACGACGACGACGAGACGGCTGGTCCACGTGTAGCGGTCCGCGAGCGTCTCGTCGGCCGCGATCGCGCGGCTGACCTGTGCCACACCGGGCGTGTATGCGATCGACAGGGCGCGCTGAGAATCGAGGGGGCGGTCGTCTCGACAGAGAGCTTGCCGCCGACGTGGCCCGCGAAGATCTCTTCGTCGGTCAGCTCAACCTTTTTCGGTGTGGTTGCTTCAGACACAAGAGACACGATTGCACTCCTACTCATGCCGCTCCCACTCGGGGGCGGGTTACTGGGAAGTAGCAGCGCCGAGGTGGAAATCGACGCAGCCGCAGGTTTTTGGTCGAGATGGGGGTGAGGCTAACCGAGGGTGCACGATCAATTCCCGATTGGTCTACGGGCCGCTGCACTCAACTCGGAAGCGCGAAGGCGCCAGGCGGGGTGAGCCCGGGCGCGAAATCTGCCGCTGGTGAATCCGACTCTCGCTCCGTTACCGGGGGTAGCACCGGCGCGAAGTGCAACAAGTGTGCCACCGCGGCCTCACCGCACGCAAATCTCACCGGTGAGTAGCTTTTTGGTGAGCTAACGCCACCACTGGGTCCACAGCAGGAGGCCTGTGACCAAGAACACGCCCACCGAGCCGAAGACGGCCGTGACACCCCGCCGGTGATCGGCCACCCGCTGCGCCAGCAACACCAACACGACCGCAACGATGTGGGCACCGACCGACACCTTCCCCGGCCCGGGGAACCCGCGCTGGCCGCCCAGATACGACGTGCCGAGGACGACCACCGCCAGCACCACAACGCCTGCCGCGACGGCACCGCTCAGCGCCCTCAAGCCGCGGACGACTCCCCCGTTGCTCTCGGCGTGGCCCTCGTACTCGTCGACCGACACGTCCCTACCCACCTGCGATGAATCCGCGGACCGAGTCCGCAATGAGCTGCACCGCGATCGCGGCCAGCAGGAGTCCGGCGATCCGGGCCAGCAACGAGATGCCGCTCACGCCCAGCAGCCGGATCAGCACCGTGGAGAACCGCAGCACCACGAACAGGATGAGGTGAATCGTCAGAATCGCCAACCCCACGGCCAGCGGGGCACCCGAATGCCCCTCGGCCTGGTTCACGAAGACGATCACCGCGGCGATCGCACCCGGCCCCGCCATCAGCGGCGTCCCGAGCGGCACCAGCGCGACGTTGACGTCCTCATTGCCCTTCGGCTGATTCGCGTCCCGGCCTGTCAACAGCTCCAACGCGATCAGCAACAGCAGCAGGCCGCCCGCGCCCTGCAGCGCGGGGATCCCGATGTGCAGGTAGTTGAGGATCGCCTGGCCGCCGATCGCGAACACCGTGATGACGGCCAGCGAGACCGCGGGTGCCTGCCACGCGGCCCGGTTACGCGCCTCCTTGCTCTTGCGGCCGACCAGGGACAGGAAGACGGGGATGGCGCCCGGCGGGTCCATGATCACGAAGAGCGTGATCACGGCCGTCATGTACAGGGTGGTATCGAAGGACATCAGCGCTCCTCCCTCATCCCGAGATCACGTCGACGCCACTGGACCTGGCCACGATCCGGTCGAACTCGCTTGGCGCGGTGAGAAATTCGCCGAGCTTCACCGACTTGTTGACGCCGTGATAGTCCGAGGACCCGGTCACGATGAGATCGTGTTCGCGGGCGATCGCGGCGAGGATCTCCCGATCCGCGGGCAGGTGGTCGTGATGGTCGATCTCCACACCGGCGAGACCGTCCGCGACGAGTTCGCCGATCTGCTCCATCGCGAGCAGGCGGCCGCGGCTGGCGGCCCGCCCGTGCGCGATCACACTCACCCCGCCCGCGTCAGCCACCATCCGCACCGCCTCGGGCAGCGGCGTGTCCGCCTTGTGCACGTAGTAGCGGCCGCCGGTCTTGAGCAGTTCACCGAATGCCTCGTCGACGGATCCGACCACCCCCGCCGCCACGAGCGCCTGCGCCAGGTGCGGGCGACCGGCCGCGGGCCCCGCCGCCGCCATCACCTCGTCCGGGTCCACGGGCAGGCCGTCGAGTGCCATCCGCTCGGCCATTGCCCGCAGCCGCGACGTCCGCTCGGCGCGCAGCCGTTCGCGTTCCGCGGCGAAGGCCGCATTCTTCGGATCGAAGAGGTAGGCGAGCAGGTGAACCGCGACCGGCCTGCCGTCCTCGCCACGGCCCTCGCAGGACATCTCCATGCCTCGGACCAGGCTCAGCCCGGCGGGCAGCGCGGCGGCGGCCTCGGCCCAGCCGGCGGTGGTGTCGTGGTCCGTCAGGGCCACCACGTCCAGCCCGGCGTCCGCGGCGTGCCGCACCAGGTCAGCGGGACTGTCCGTCCCGTCCGAGGCAGTTGTATGGGTGTGGAGGTCGATGCGCACCGAGCCATTGTCTCAGGCTGTGGGAAGCGGGTTCGACACCTCGCGGCGCGGCGTCCGCCCGGATCCACCGGGCTAGGATTGACCCGAGATCATCGCCGGGCTCGAGAGGGAGTGGCTGCCGTGCCGTCCATGCCGTCGCTACGCCCGACCCGCAGGTCGCCCGGCACCGCCCCGGTGCGGATCCCCGTCCCGACCGCAAGGGCCATCGTGGACTGCGCCGTGTACATCGACGGCGAGCGACTGCCGGGGAAGTTCACCCACTCCGCGGCCCTCGCCGAGGTCCGCGCCCGGGGCAAGGGCTTCGCCTGGGTCGGCTTGCACGCCCCAGACGAATATCAGATGGGCAGTGTCGCAGAGGTTTTCGGCCTGCACGAGCTGACGGTCGAGGACGCCGTGCACGCCCACCAGCGACCCAAGCTCGAGCTGTACGACGACGTGCTCTTCCTGGTCCTGCGCACCGTGAATTACGTTGAGCACGAGTCGATCACCACGGCCAACGAGGTGGTCGAGACCGGCGAGATCATGATCTTCCTCGGCACCGACTTCGTGGTCACCGTCCGGCACGGCGAGCATTCCGGCCTGGCCGGGGTACGGGCGCTGATGGAGGCCAACCCCGGACGACTCGCGCTCGGTCCGTCGGCCGTGTTGCACGCGATCGCCGACCACGTCGTGGATCAGTACCTCGCGGTCACCGAATCCGTCGAGAAGGACGTCGATCTCATGGAGGAGGAGGTCTTCAGCCCCCGCACCCGAGTCCCGATCGAGCAGATCTACCTGCTCAAGAGGGAGATCGTCGAGCTGCGCAAGTCGGTGAACCCGCTCGCCAGTCCCCTGCAGCGGCTGAGCCAGGACACCACCACCACCGCTGTGCCGAAGGAGGTCAGGCGCTACCTCCGCGACGTGCAGGACCACCACACCATCGTCGCCGAGCGGATCGCCGAGTTCGACGAGGTGCTCAGCACCCTCGTCGAGGCGGCCCTTGCCAAGGTGGCAGTGCAGCAGAACACCGACATGCGCAAGATCTCGGCCTGGGTCGCGATCGCCGCGGTGCCGACGATGATCGCGGGCATCTACGGTATGAACTTCGACCACATGCCGGAGCTGCGCTGGAGCTACGGCTATTACGGGGTGATCGTGCTGATCGTGATCGCGTGCACCGGCCTGTTCGTCACGTTCCGCCGCAACAACTGGCTCTGACTAGAGCGAGGCTGCCCCGCGCGCCGGGTCGCGCACGTCGATCCCGGCCTCCGCCCACGCCTCCCGCAGCGCCGCGGCGCCGCGCAGCCGCACCCAGGCGGCCTCGGTGCCGGTGATCGGCACCGCGGCGAGGAAACGCACAGGATCGGCGGGCTCGGGCAGCTCGAGATCCTCGACGTCGCTCTCCCCCAGCAGCACCGCGGTGAACGGGGCGCCCTTCCACAGCGGCTCGCCCACGTCGAGCAGGCCGTCGACCGTGAGGACCACGCCCTCCACCGCGGGCGCGGCGGCAAGGATCGCCAGCGTCTTGTGCACGCCGGAGGCGACGCCGACGCCGCCGCGCAGGGTCAGCATCAGTTCCGCGCGCGGCCCCCGCACGGGGTCCGCGATGGCGTCGCTCGGATCACCCATCGGATGCCGCGAACAGCCGAGCGAGACGTACCGGACCAGGTCGTCGGAGTCGGCGGGAAAACGGAGTACCTCCAGCGGTTCGAGCCCGAGGAAGGTCACGGAGGCGGCGGAGGGCGCGGGCCCACCGATCCGCTCGGTGAGGTGCGCACGGACGGAGGCGATGACGCTGTCACTCACCCGTTCATCTAACACCCCATGGCAGGCAGGCACCGATCAGGGCGCCGGGGTGAGCGTCACGGTGACGTCCTCGCCCGACTGCGGCTGCCGGAGGGTCAGCAGCCGGGATTGCTGATCCCAGGCCAGCACCTCGCCGCCATCGACCGCCACGCCTGCAGGGAAGCCGCGCTGCGGCAGGTAGACCTCGGTCGGCGCCGACACATCGCGGTCGGGCCGGAAGGTCAGCTGGAGCCGGTCCGCGGACGCCTCCCAGGAGATCGGCGTACCGGCGACCGCGCGCGGGTACGGCGTGTCGAGCGCGGTGACGAGGTTCCGTGCGGTGCCGTCCTCCCCGTACGGGCCCCACGGACCCGGATCGCGCGACCAGTAGCTCACGCCCGCACCGATCTCCGCGGCCGTGGCGTAGATCCGGTCCACGTAGTCGAGCGCACCCGGGAGCGTGGTGTCGAGCCCGAACTCCCCCAGGATGATCGGGGCGTCACCGAGGGCGGCCGCGGTGCGGACGGTGTTGTCGCGCCACGAGGCGACCGTCGCGTCGACCAGGTCACGGGAGGTGCCCTCGTAACCCGCGCCGAGGTCCATCGGCAGCGGATAGATGTGGGGGCAGTAGGCGATCCGCTGGTCGCCGTCGCGGCTGTCGGTGATCGCGCCGAGGCCGCTCGGGGTGCCCCAGTTGTTGCCCATCGCCTGCGGCGCCACACAGACCCAGCTGTCCTGATCGACCGTGCGGATCGCGTCGGTCGTCTTCTGGTAGAGCGACGTGAGCGGCCCGGACTCGAAGACGGGGCCCTGCAGGGTGCCGCCGTAGGGCTCGTTCATCAGATCGTAGGCGACGACCGCGGGATGGTCGGCGAATCGCTCGGCCACCGCTCGCCACGCGTTCGCGTAGTGCTCGGAGAGTTCGGGGTGCGCGCCGGTGGTGTTCCAGAAGTTGTCGAAGGCCCGGATCACGCCTGCGTCGAGGTAGTACTGCTCCCACATGTCGTGCGATCCGACCGGCAACCCGTCCATGTACGTGGCCCATGCGGGGGCGCCGTTGCCGGCCTTGCCGCCCGGGGTGATCGCGTCCCCCCAGGTGTCCTGGTGCATGTCGAGCATGACGTGATAGCCGCGGTCCGCGTACCACCCGATGCGTTCCTCGACCCGGTCCAGGTACTCCTGGCTGTAGACGCCGGGCTCCGGCTCGACCGAGCGCCAGGAGATCAGGAACCGGACGAAGTTGGTGCCCATGTCGGCGTGTTCCCGCTCGAGGTCGGCCTCGGTTAAGTCGGGCATGCCGTCGGGGGTGCTCTTCGCGCTGGACGCGGTGTTGAATCCGCGCAGGACGAGCGAACGCCCCTGGTCGTCGGTGAGGTACGACTCGGCGGGGGCCGGATCGGATCGCAGCATCGCGCCAACACCACCGGCGAGCACGAGCGCACCGGCCGCAACGAGGGACACCACTCTGATTCGCCGCACAGGACCCACACCCAACTTTCTGCATGATTCTGGACGCTTGGTCCATTCGATCCCGTTAATGTTGCGGCATGTCTGACGCCAGCGCTGCTGTTTCGGTGAATCCGCAGGTCGATGCCGATTTCCGTGCCCCGTGGCCGGCTGTCGCGACGCTTGCGGCGATCTCGGTCCTGTTCGGGGTCTGGTCGATCACGGGCGCCGTGCTCACCCGAGTCCCGGAGTTGCTCGTCCCGAGTGCGATCGGGCTGCCCTTCGGCATCCCGGCACTGCGCCTGTTCCCGCTGGGCGAGACGACCACCACCAACTGGCTCGTCGATTGCGCTGCGGCACTGGTGATGCTCGCCGTCGTCTGGATGCGGCTGACCGACTCGGCGCGCAGGCACCCCGGCGGCGGTGTCGGGCGCGCCTTCTGGGCGGGCCTGGGCGCCACCGTGATCGGCGTCCTCGCAGGCAACCTGATCCGCACGGTGTATCTCAGCTTCGTGCTGCAGGAGGGACCGGGCGCCTACCTGGCCTCGCTCGTCGGCGGCGCGCTCGTGTCGGTGCTCTGGGGCGCGATCGTCGGGCTGTTCGTTGGCGCGGCCCATGCGCTCGCGCGGCGGATCTCGCAGGGTGCGGCGGCCCAGGAAGCGGGCAACGACCTTCCCGCAGCAGGCGAGTCGTCGATCGCGGAGGCGGCTACCGCGCGTCCGTGAACCGGATGTCGTGATCGTCGGCGTCGGGGTGCGCGAACGTCAGCAACCGCTGCGCCTCGGCCTCGAGCGCGGACGCTGCGCCCTTCGCGACCGGGGCGAATGTCGCGATCTCGAGTGCCGCCGAACGCTTCTTGGCGGTGATCGTGACGAATCCGGCGACCTGGCCACCGACCAGCACCGTCGGCTTGATGATCCCGTTCACGGTGAACACCGCCTTGCGGTGCTCGTCGGCGATCACCCGGCTCCGGTTCGCATGGCCCAGCAGGACGCTGTCGTACGGCGCCAGGATCCGTGGCGGCAGGCTGCCTGCCGGGTCCGGACGCGGGGCGTCGGGCAGATCGAACAGTTCGGCGCCGTCCTCGTCGACGAACACCCGCAACCGCGGACGGAGTCGGTCGAACACCTCCCCCAGCCTGGTCAGGCCGGACCAGGCCTGGGCGTCCGCGGCCGATGCCGGGCCGTAGGCCGCCAGGTAACGCAGGATGATCTCGTCCGGAATCGGTTCGGACAGCGGCGTATCCGTCCACCGCTCCAGGGTGGTGCAGACCGGCTGACCTGACCTGCCCCAGATCCCCCGCGGGGGCACCTGCACGAGCGGGAGCAGATTCCTGACCCCATGCGCGAGGGCGGCCGGGTCACGGTCCGGCCAGCGCTCGGCCAGCAGGGGTCGCAGCTCAGCCATCGCCATCGGGGTGCGGTCGACGACCTCGCGGCTCCAGTCGGCCAGCGCCGCGATGTCCATGCCTGCGAGGCCCTTCTTGTGCAGGGTGTTCGTCCGCAGGTCCGCGTCCATGATCGGCTGAACCCACGGCCGGAGTGCGCGAGCGTCGGCCGCGGTGACCGCGTGCACCGTGCCGCGCATCAGGACGATCCGCACGACGTCTCGGTCCTCGATCAGCGTTGACAGATCTGCAGGCCGAAAACCCTTGAGCCGGGCCCACAGCGCGAAGTACGGCGCCATCGGGGCCTGCGCCTGCAGCCCGAAAAGGTGACCCACCATCGTCAGCGCACTGTCGCCATCCGCGCGGCGCAGCAGGTGCTGACGGTCGAGCGTCGCGCGGCTCAGGGCCCTGCGGGACAATCGTTGTCGCCTAGCCTCCAGCCCTGCTGACATTTCACTCCCCTACCGCCGAATGACTTCCGTCGCCGCACCAAGGGTAGGTCACCGCACCACGAAATCCTCGGCACGGTGCGCTCACGCGATGCGGCCGGAACGAAGTTCGGTCACCGCGATGTGGGCGGCCCGGCCGATCGCCCGGTCGACCACGGGTAGGGCAGGATCGGCACGCGCCGCCCGGGTGAAAACAGCTACAGCAACAGGAGTCTCGCCTGGGAAGCCCACCACTGCTACCTCGTTCCGGATCGCCCCGATCGTCCCGGTCTTCCCCGCCACGGTCACCCCCGCATAGGGAAATCCCGAGCGGATTCGATGCGGCCAGATCTGTCCGGCCATGACCTCCCTGATGAACTCCCCCTGGACCGCGGACACCGCCCTGTCCGTCCAGATCGCGTCGAGTAGCGACGTCATCTCGCGAGGGGTGGTCGCACTCGTGAAGGCCGGATCGTAGGCCGAGACCGCCCACGCCTCGTCATTGTCGGCAAGTGCCTCGAACGCCTCTCTCGTCGTGTGTGAATGTGCGTCCTCGAGCAGACTCCGATGGACATCCGCTGTACCGCCGATGATTCGCGTACGGGTCAGGCCCAGTTCTGCGAGTACTCGATCGATGCCATCCAGTCCCACCCTTCCGAGGATGAGGTCCGCGGCGGCGTTGTCGGACACGGTCATCATCGACAGAGCCAGATCACGCCAACTCATCACCACCGGGTCCCTGAAGGTCGACACCCCGGTCGGCCCCGGTGTGCAGTCCGCGGGATTGATGCGCACCCTCGCTGTCGGCGAGAGGGATCCCGCGTCGAATGCCCTGCACAGAGCGACCACGAGCGGGAGCTTGTAGACGGACGCCGTCACGACGAGTTCGTCGGCACCGACCGAGACGACGTCATCGTCATTGTCCGCGGGCCGCGTTCCGATGCGACGGGCGTGAAGCCAGCCCGTACAACCGGCGTCGGCGAACACGTCGCGGATCCGCTTCTCTGCGGTCGTCCTCATCGTCCCGCCCGCAGGAGCACCCGGTCCAAGGCGCCGGCCGACAGCCCGAGATCGGCACCCGACCGCCAGACGATACGAAGGCGCAGCGCAAGTTCCTCTCGCAACATGTCGACCCAGGACACGCCTGGCATCGGTGTCGGCGGAGTCGTCGTCACCCCGAAAGTGCCACCGGCCGCCACGCGGACGAGGAGGTCTCGCGGCCCCGTCGAGACGACCACTTCCGGGTCCAGGCCACGGGCCCGCCACATGTCCACGAACAGGTCGTGAGCGGGAGGGTTGTCCGACCGTGGACCTGCCGCCAATATCAGCCCCCGAAGCATCCGGACCTGCGCCTTCTTCGCGATCGCGGCCGGATGGTCTTCCGGCACGACCACCCAACGCCGAATCTTCAGGACGGGACCACTGTCGAGACCCGTGAGCAGCGCCGGGTGTTCGACCACAGCGACGTCGAGACTCCCCGTTCGGACGCTCTCCACCAGTTCGGTGGTGGTCGCAGTGGTGGTGACGACCCTGGTGATCCTTGCCTTGTCGGCGTCGCGGAGAGCGTGGACACACCGCACCACCACGTCGTCGCCGAGCCCGTGAGTGACACCCCACCGCACCGGTGCGTCATGTCCGCCCGCGATGCGCCGAGCCTCGTCCTCGAACCTGGCAGCGTCGGAGACCAGGAGCCGTGCTCGCGGAAGCAACTGTCGCCCAGCGTCCGTGAGCCCGACGCCACGAGCGCTGCGGTGGACGAGTTCGGTGCCCAACCTCTGTTCGAGACGCCGTACGCCCTGCGACAACGGCGGTTGTGTCATTCCCAATCGTGCCGCGGCATTTCCGAAATGCCCCTCTTCCGCAACGGCGACAAAGAAATTCAAATGGCGGACCAGATCCATAGCCACCATTGAAACAGCCGATCAGGGGACCTCAGGGGTTCGTTACGAAATGCTCCGCACAGAACGACCCTCTGAGCTGGAGAGATAGCATTCTCGACTCGTCTAGACGCTGTGAGCGTCTTTGCGCACGGCGGCGTCGACCCCGACATTGGGGTCATGACAAGACGTCGAGTTCATCCGAAATCAAAGCGGGGCAGCGTCGGATATCGCGGTGCCCGCACCCTCGCCCTCGCTCTTCCCCTGCTTCTGGGCGCGTGCACTGCCGCCGCGGATCAGACCGTGCCGGACACGTCGGTGGCCGAGACACAGGAACTGCAGTCCCTCGACACGAAACTCGACGCGCTGGAGGCCCGCTACGCCACGCGAATCGGGGTCACCGCAATCGACCCGGCCACCGGCCAGATCTACCAGCATCGGGGCGACGAACGGTTCGCCCTGTGCTCGACATTCAAGACGTACGCGGTCGCCGAGGTACTCCGCCGGACCCGCGCGGGCACTTCGTCACTCGACAAATCCGTCCTGGTCGAACCCGGTGACCTTGTGGAGAATTCACCGATCACCGCGGCCGCCGTCGGCACCCCGATGACACTGCGGCAGATCGCCGAAGCAGCGCTGACCCGGAGTGACAACACGGCAGGAAACTACCTGCTCGAGGAAATCGGTGGACCACCCGCGGTCACCTCACTCGCCCGCGAAATCGGAGACGAGAGCACCCGTCTGGATCGGTGGGAGACCGAACTGAACAGCGCGCTCCGCGGCGACCCCCGGGACACCTCAACTCCGAACGATCTCGCGGACGGCTACCGGGCACTGCTCCTCGGAGACGCGCTCGGATCGCCCGAGCGCGCACAACTCGTCGATTGGATGCGGGCGAGCAAAACGTCGGACAAGCGAATTCGCGCAGGGCTGCCGGAAGGGTGGACCGCTGCTGCCAAATCCGGCGCGGGCCGGTTCGGGACCGTCAACGACGCAGGCGTCGCGTGGGACCGGGACAGCAACCCCCTGGTTCTCGCCATCCTCACCGACAGCCTGACGAATCAGGAAGACGCACAGGGGAACAATCAGGTGGTCGCCGACACCACCGCCGCGGTGGTCGAGGCCATGACTTCGCCATGAGTCACCCGTGTGGAGACCCCTGGTCCGGCGGGAGCTGTCAGATGGCCAGCTTGGCGAGCAGATCCCGCGCCCGCTCGGCGGTCTTCGGCTCGCAGAGCACGTCATAGCGGCCTGCCACCAACTGCATGGTGGACGCGAAATCACGCTGACCACGCGTGGCGGCGTACGGGATGGTGGTGGAGATCAACCCGAAGATGATGCCGCCGATGATGCCCGCGACCAGCGGGCCGAGGAGGCTGTCGGTGAAGAGTCCGAGCAGCAGGCCGAGGAACACGCCCAGCCAGGCTCCCGAAACGATTCCGCCACCAATCACTTTCGCCCAGGTGAGGCGTCCGAGAACGCGCTCGACCTGCATCAGGTCGACACCGACGATGGTGACGTCCTCGACAGGGAAGGCCTGATCCGACAGGTGATCGACGGCGCGCTGTGCCTCGGCATAGGTCGGGTACGAACCGATCGGCCAACCGGTGGGAGGGGTCGGCAGCGGCCCGCCGCGTCCGGTCCGATTCGGCTGTGCGAGCGGATTGGTCATCGTCTGTGCTCCCTCATCGGTGATTCAGCTCGTGAGAACTGCACTCTCGTCGATGTCCATCTTACTGAGAGTTCGGGTCGAACCGTGTGGTCCGCACCATGCCCGCCGCGCGCCCCTTGCCCGCGACGACCAGCGCCATCTTGGCGCTCGCCTCGTCGATCATCTCGTCACCGAGCATCGCGGCGCCGCGCCCGCCGCCCGCCGCGGAGGTGTGGAACTCGTACGCGTCGAGGATCATCTCGGCGTGGTCGTAATCGGCCTGACGCGGGCTGAAAACCTCGTTGGCCGCGTCGATCTGGCCGGGGTGGAGCACCCACTTGCCGTCGAAACCGAGCGCCGCGGTCCGCCCGGCCGCGCGCCGGAAGGCCTCGACGTCGCGGATCTGCAGGTACGGCCCGTCGATCGCCTCGAGCCCGTGCGCCCGCGCCGCCATCAGGATCGTCATCAGGATGTGGTGGTAAGCGTCGCCCGGCTCGTATCCCTCGGGCTGCTCGCCGACGACCAGGGTGCGCATGTTGATGCTCGCCATGAAGTCCGCGGGGCCGAAGACCAGCGTCTGCACCCGCGGGCTGGCGGTCGCGATGGCGTTGATGTTGGTCAGGCCGATCGCGTTCTCGATCTGCGCCTCGATGCCGATCCGGCCCACCTCGAGCCCGTTGGCACGCTCGACCTGGGTGAGCAGCAGATCGAGTGCCTGCACGTGACTCGCATCGGTCACCTTCGGCAACAGGATCGCGTCGATCCGGGCACCGGCGCCGGAGACCACCTCGATGACGTCGGCGTGGGTCCACTCGGTTGTCCAGTCGTTGACCCGGACGACCCGGATCTGCTCACCCCACCCGTCGGAGTTCAGCGCATCGACGATCTCGGCCCTGGCCTGTGCCTTGGCTATCGGCGCGACGGCATCCTCGAGATCGAGGAAGATCTCGTCGGCGGGCAATCCCTTGGCCTTGTCGATCATCTTCCTGCTGCTGCCGGGAACGGCAAGAATCGACCGACGCGGGCGCGCGACCTGCATGTGGACCTCCAGTGTGAATTAGCCTGGCCATCATGGCAGCAGTGAGCAAGGTCTTCGTAGCCAGGCTCGCCGGCCTGGTGGTGCTCGGGCCCGACGGAGAATCGATCGGTCGCGTCCGCGACGTCGTCATCACCATCCGGGTCGGCCGACAACGCCCCCGAGTCCTCGGACTGGTCGTCGAATTGCTCACCCGGCGAAGGATATTCATCCCGATGCTGCGGGTGACGGCCATCGAGCCCGGCTCGGTGACGCTGACCGGAAACGTGAGCCTGCGCCGGTTCACGCAGAAGCCCGGCGAGGTACTGGCCCTGGCCCAGATACTCGACAGCCGGGTGCGCGTCGACGACCCCGAACACGATGACCTGGCCGGTCAGGAGGTTCTGGTCGCGGACCTGGGCATCGAGCTGACCAGGACGCGGGACTGGGTGGTCTCCCGCGTCGCGGTCCGCAAGCCCCGAGGTCGGCTTGCCCGCCGCACCGCGATGCAGATCGTCGACTGGCAGCACGTGCAGGGGCTGACACAATCCCAGCTGGCCCTGCCGGGACAGGGCGTCTCGCAGCTGTTGGCACAGTTCGAGGGCATGCGTCCCGCCGATGTCGCCGAGGCCATCCGCGAGCTGCCCGACAAACGCCGTCACGAGGTCGCGGTCGCGCTCGACGACGAGCGGCTCGCGGATGTGCTGCAGGAGTTGCCGTCCGACGATCAAACCGACCTGCTCACCCACCTCGAGGTGGAGCGGGCGGCCGACGTGCTCGAGGCGATGGACCCCGACGACGCCGCCGACCTGCTTGGCGAGCTGCCCGACGCGGAGGCGGAGTCGCTGCTGCAGCTGATGGATCCCGAGGACTCCGAGCCCGTGCGCCGGCTGCTCGAGCACTCCCCCGACACCGCGGGCGGCCTGATGACGCCCGAGCCGGTGATCCTCACACCCTCGACCACCGTCGCCGAGGCGCTGGCCCGGGTCCGGAACCCGGATCTGACGCCGGCCCTGGCCAGCCTGGTGTTCGTCGTCCGGCCCCCGATCTCGACGCCGACCGGCCGATATCTCGGCTGCGTGCACCTGCAGCAGCTGCTGCGGGAGCCGCCCGCGACCCTGGTCGGCGGGGTGCTGGACACCGACCTCACCCGGCTCGACCCGGACGAATCGCTGACGGCGGTGACCCGCTACTTCGCGAGATACAACCTGGTGTGCGGCCCGGTCGTCGATGACGAGGAGCACCTGCTCGGCGCCGTCACCGTCGACGACGTGCTCGATCACCTGCTCCCGGAGGACTGGCGCGAACAGGAAGTGGCCGATGAGTGAGAAGCGGACATCGTCGGAGAAGACGACGGCACTGAGCGCACGTCAGCGGCTCGACACACCACGCGGATCCCGGCTGTTCAATTTCCAGATCGACGTCGAAGCCGTCGGCCGGGTCGGCGAGCGGTTCGCGCGGTTCCTCGGCACCGGGCGATACCTGGCCATCCAGACGATCGTGGTGATCGTCTGGATCACCCTCAATGTGTTCGCGGTCCGACTGCAATGGGATCCGTACCCGTTCATCCTGCTCAACCTGGCGTTCTCCACCCAGGCCGCGTACGCGGCGCCGCTGATCCTGCTGGCGCAGAACCGGCAGGAGAACCGGGACCGCGTCTCGCTCGGGGAGGACCGGGCAAGGGCCGAGCAGACCAAGGCCGACACCGAGTTCCTTGCGCGCGAGCTCGCCGCG
This sequence comes from Rhodococcus sp. MTM3W5.2, assembly GCF_001984015.1. NCBI lineage: Bacteria > Bacillati > Actinomycetota > Actinomycetes > Mycobacteriales > Nocardiaceae > Rhodococcus > Rhodococcus sp. MTM3W5.2. Next base: position 4,237,402 of record NZ_CP019572.1, read on the forward strand.
CTGCGCCTGGCCGTCGGCGAGGTGGCCACCAGGGATTACCTGCGCCGCGAGCTCGAGGAGATCAAGTCCCTGCTGACCCCTCAGGACGAGGACGAACCGAGGCCACCGCGCCGGTAGCACCACCCGAAAGAGCCACCCCCAGCGTTTCCGCTATGTAATCTGGGTCACATTTCGTGGGTCGGGCATCGCGAAGGGTGGGCGCATGCAGATCAGGGGTCTTGCGGCCGGGTCGACGGCGACGCTGGTCGCGGTCGGGGCCGCGGCAACGGTCGTGGGCGCCGCGCTCGGCTTCGGACCGTTCGGTACCGCCGCACCCGCCCTTGCCGGCGTCGCGGTCACGACGCAGAACGCCCTCGATCCCGCGGGCACGGTCGGGGTGTTGCCGCCCGCACCGAGGCCCGCCCGCGCACCGCATGCGTACACCCCGCCGCCACCGGTCCAGTTCGAGCTGCCGCCCGCACTGGCGCCCCGCCTGTCCCCGATGCCTGCGGCGATCACGGTGAGCGAACTCGGCATCCCCGAACTGGTGCTCGGTGCGTACCGGATGGCCGAGTCGACGATGGCCGCCGAGGCACCCGGCTGCGGGGTCACGTGGCATCTCCTGGCCGGGATCGGCCGGATCGAGTCCGGGCACGCGGGTGGCGGCCGAACCGACGCGGCGGGCACCACGGTGACCCCGATCCTGGGACCGGTCCTGAACGGGCACCTCGCGGGCAACCAGGTCATCACCGACACCGACGGCGGCGCCCTGGACGGCGACAAGAAGCACGACCGCGCGGTCGGACCCATGCAGTTCATCCCCAGCACCTGGGCTCGATACGCCGCCGACGGGAACGGCGACGGCACCGCCGACCCGAACAACGTCTTCGACGCCTCGCTGGCGGCCGCCCGGTACCTCTGCTCGGGTGGACTGAACCTGCGCGACAGCGCCCAGGAGGTCCGGGCGGTTCTGCGCTACAACAATTCGATGGCCTACGCGGCCAATGTGCTGGCGTGGTCCGCGGCGTATGCGGGTGGCGGGACGCCCGCCCCCGGTTCGATCCCGGAGGTCCGGCCGGAGCCGGCCGAGCCGACATCGACACCCGAGCCGGGCCGAGCGGTCGATGCGGCCGCACCCGTCGCGCCCGCCGCACCGGCCCCGCGCCGGCACCGCTGATCCCCGGCCTGCCCGAGCTGCCGTGCCTGATCTTCTGCCCGCCGCCCGGCGGTGCGCCAGCCGCACCGGCGACGCCGCCTTCCCCGCCCGCGCCCTGACCGTCCGGGCGGAACGCTCGGACGCCCGCCGCCAGGTCTCAAACGGGCTCACTTTTCGGTCTCGACTCGCCCTCGACGTGACCTAACTGAAACTATCTTCTTTTCGCTTCGACCTGCAACTATGTCCAGAATTCCGCTACGCAGATCACGGTAAAGTAACGGAAGTATCTCGAATTCGGGTAGCCTCGGCTCCGGTCGATAACAAATCAGTGCCCCGACCGGGACGCAGGAGGATCACCGTGGGTCGCCACAGCAAGAAGAACGATTCGAATCTTCGCCGCAACTCCGTCGTGGCACTCGCCGGGTTAGTCCCCGCCGGGCTGGTTGTCGGGACCACGGCAAGCGCCTCCCCTCGCTCCCGTTCACGGTCGCCGCCGAGTCCGCACCGATCGCCGACGTTCCCGCCGCCCCGCAGCCCGAGGCCGAGCCCGCCGCCGTGGCGACGCCCGCCCCGGATGTCGCCCCGGTCCTCGCGCCCGCCCCGAGCCCGCACCCGCGCCCGCGCCCGCCCCCTGCCCGACGGTCCGCTCGGCATCCCCGGCATCAACTTCGCCGCCTACCAGTCCGCCGAGAAGCTGCTCGCGAAGGACCTGCCCGGCTGTGGCATCACCTGGATGCAGATCGCAGGCATCGGCATGGTGGAGTCGCACCACGCCAACGGCGGCCAGGCCCACGACAATGGTGACGTGTTCGAGCCGGTGATCGGGCTGCCCCTCAACGGCAGCCTGCCCGGACAAGCCGTCATCATGGACACCGACGGCGGCGCCCTCGACGGCGACACCGTCTACGACCGCGCGGTCGGACCCACCCAGTTCATCCCGACCACCTGGGCACAGTTCGGCGCCGACGGCAACGGCGACGGCAAGATCGACCCGCAGAACCTGTTCGACTCCGCAGCCGCGACCGGCAAGTACCTGTGCGACCGCGGGACCAACATGCGCGACATCGGCTCGGCCACCATGGCGATCCACCGCTACAACAATTCGATGGCGTACGTGGCCAACGTGACCGCATGGGCGCTGGCCTACTCGACCGGCATCACCCCCACCGCGGACGCCCTGCCGCGTATCCACTGAGTCCAGGCCACCTAGGATTAGGGCATGCCAGTAGTGACCGAGTCCGACGTTCGTAGCGCGCTGTCCCGGGTGCTCGATCCGGAGATCCGCAAACCCATCACCGAGCTGGGGATGGTCAAGAGCGTCGCGCTGTCCGACGACGCCAGCGTCGACATCGAGATCTACCTGACGACCGCGGGCTGCCCCATGCGGACCGAGATCACCGATCGGGTCACCAAGGCGGTCTCCGACGTGTCCGGCATCGGCGCCATCCGCGTCGAGCTCGACGTGATGAACGACGAGCAGCGCACCGAGCTGCGCAAGTCACTGCGCGGCGACTCGGCCGAGCCGGTCATCCCGTTCGCCCAGCCCGGCTCGCTGACCCGCGTGTACGCCGTGGCATCCGGCAAGGGCGGTGTCGGAAAGTCTTCCGTCACAGTCAATCTCGCGGCCGCCATGGCCGCCCGCGGCCTCTCGGTCGGTGTCCTCGACGCGGACATCTACGGCCACTCCGTCCCCCGCATGCTCGGCACCGACGCCAAGCCGACGCAGGTCGAGCGGATGATCATGCCGCCGCAGTCGCATGACGTGAAGCTCATCTCGATCGCGCAGTTCACCCAGGGCAACACCCCCGTCGTCTGGCGCGGGCCGATGCTGCACCGCGCGCTCCAGCAGTTCCTGGCCGACGTGTTCTGGGGCGACCTGGACGTGCTGCTGCTCGACCTGCCGCCCGGCACCGGCGACGTGGCGATCTCCGTCGCCCAGCTGATCCCCGGCGCGGAGATCCTGGTGGTCACCACCCCGCAGCAGGCCGCGGCCGAGGTGGCCGAGCGCGCGGGCGCGATCGCGCTGCAGACCCGCCAGCGCATCGTCGGCGTCGTCGAGAACATGTCCTGGATGGAGCTGCCGGACGGCACCCGGATGGAGGTGTTCGGCTCCGGCGGCGGTCAGGCGGTGTCCGACCGGCTCACCAAGGCCGTCGGCGCGAAGGTCCCGCTGCTCGGGCAGATCCCGCTCGAGCAGGCCGTCCGCGAGGGCGGCGACGAGGGCGTCCCGATCGTGCTCAGCGCACCCGACTCCCCGGCAGGCACGGCGCTGCGCGAGATCGCCGAGAAGCTCTCGGTCCGCTCGCGCGGCCTGGCGGGCATGTCGCTCGGCATCGACACCACGCGGCACCTGTAGGCCCGGCGCTCAACGGCCGCGCCACGCGTCGGTACCGATCACCTCCAGCGCCTCGCGCACCGCGATCAGGGTGTCGGCTGCCAGCAGCCGGTCGCAGTACGGCAGCGCCGCGGCCATCGCCCCGACCAGCGGCTCGAACCCCGTGGCCCCCGCGCGGGGGTTGAGCCAGATCACGCGGTACGCCCTGCGGTGCAGGCGGGCCATCGCGGCACCCAGCTCCTCCGGGCCGTCGCTGTCCCAGCCGTCCGAGGCGATGAGCACTACCGCCCCACGCAACGCATTGCCGTGGTGCGACGCGAGCAGGTCGCGCACACTGCCGCCGATGTGGGTGCCGCCGAACCGGTCGACCACCCTGTCGTTGGCGTGCGCGAGCGCGGCCTCGGCGGATCGGTGTGCGAGCACGGCGGTCAACCTGGTCAGCCGCGTCGAGAAGGCGAAGACCTCCGCGTTGCCACGGGTCACGGCGGCACGCATCAGGTGCAGGTAGACGTCGGTATACGGCTGCATGGACTGGCTCACGTCGCAGAGCATGACCATCCGCCGGGGCCGGATCACCGGTCTGGTGCGCACGATCGTCAGGGTCTCCCAGCCGGTGCGCCGCGACCGGGCGATCGTCTCCCGGAGCGCGATCCGCCTTCCCGCCGGGTGGCGTCGCCTGCGCCTCGTGCGTCGTTGCGGCCAGGCGACCGATGCCCGGTCCAACCAGCTGCGCAGGGCCCGCAGCTCGTCCTCCCTGAACTCCCCGAACGGCAGGCCCTCCACCGCCTCAAGACGGCCGGGCAATCGCAGGGGCAGGCTCGGCCCCTCCTCGCCACGGTCGCGCGTGACCCGGACCGCCTCCATCGTCGCCCAGGGCAGTCCCACACCCTGTGATTCGGTCGAGTCGCTCCCCGCGCGCGACAACAGCGCCGCAATGTGGGAATCGGGCAGCGAATCACGCAGCGCGCGGCGTGCATTCGGGTCCATCGCCAACAGCGACGCACCGAAGACGCCCGTGAACACCCGGTCGAAACCGGCGAGATCGACCTGCCTGCGCACCAGTGTCAGGCGCGCCGCCCAGTACAGGCGGGACATCGACGTCGGCCGCAACGACGCCAGCGCCCTGGCGAACTCCGCCGCGGCGCCCTCGGTCACCGGGATCCGCGCGGCCCGCAGGCGCATCGTCAGCGCGATGGAGAAGGCTGCCAGGTCCATCCCCCTGGCCAGCGCCGGTTCGCCCATGGCAACGGCTCAGTGCCGCCGCAGGTATCGAATGGCCAGCCCGACCACGAGACCGGCCAGCAGCGCGGCCGCGAGTGGGAGCAGCCGCTTCGCGAGGGCCGGTCCGGCCAACCCGAGCAGGTCGAGCGGCTCGGGCTCCGCGGCAGGCTCCGGCGCCAGGAAGGGCGCACCGGACCGGGCCGGCTCGGCAGGGGCCGCCTTGACCGGCTCGGTCGCCTGCTCCCCCGCGGCCAGCTTGGCCTCGAGCGAGGCCGCGAACTGGTTCATCATCTTCTCCGACACCTGTGCGATGACGCCGCTGCCGAACTGCGCCAGCTTTCCGACCACCTTCATGTCGGTGTCGACGGTCACCCTCGTCGCATCGCCGACCTCGACCAGGCGCGCGGTGATGGTGGCGGAGGCGTTGCCCGCGCCCCGTGAATCCCGGCCGTTGGCCTCGATCACGGCACGGTGCGCGCCGCGGTCGGCTTCCGTCAGCGCGGCCCGGCCGGAGAACTCGCTCGTCACGGGGCCGACCTTGACCTTCATCTTGCCCAGGTAGGCGTCGCCGTCGCGGCCCGTCAGCTGCGCACCCGGGAGCAACGGCGCGACCACATCGAGATCGGTCAGGGTGTCCCAGGCCGTCTCGATCGGCGCGTGCACCGTGAACTGATTTTCCAGCTTCATCGCCCTTGACCTCTCATGTGGTGGCATCGGGCGCCGCACACGGCGTGGCCCGATCGCGTTCGTTGTCGTCGAGCAGCGCGATGATCGAGTCCCGGTCGTCCGGGGTCTTGGCGATCGCACCGAGGCTCGTCACCGCCTCGGCGCGGCCGAGTTCGGTCGCGCCCAGTGCCGCGAGCGCCGACACCCAGTCGATCGACTCGGCCAGACCAGGCGGCTTGTCGAGGTCGAGCCCGCGGGCATCGCCGACGAACTCGGTGACCTGTTTGATCAGCGCCGTGTTCGCCTCCGGCACGGTGCGCCGCAGGATCGCCACCGCGCGTTCGGGTTTCGGATACTCGATCCAGTGGTAGAGGCAGCGCCTGCGGAGCGCGTCGTGCAGATCGCGGCTGCGGTTCGAGGTGAGGACCACCACGGGTGGTCGCTCCGCGGAGAAGGTCCCGAGCTCCGGCACAGTGACGGACGACTCGCCGAGGAACTCCAGCAGCAATGCCTCGAATTCATCATCGGCACGGTCGATCTCGTCGACCAGGAGCACGGGGGCCCCTGCGCCCCTGTGCCGCACGCACTGCAGGATCGGGCGCGGCAGCAGGAACTCCTCGGTGAACAGATCCGACTCGTCCAGCCGGCCCGCGCGCGACTCGGCCATCCGGATCGCGAGCAGCTGCCGTTGGTAATTCCAGTCGTACAGGGCCTCACCGGCACCGAGCCCCTCGTAGCACTGGAGCCGGATCAGCGTGGTCTCGAGCGCGGCGGCGAGGGCTTTTGCGGCGGTCGTCTTACCCACTCCCGGCTCGCCTTCGAGCAACAGCGGCCGCCCGAGGGCCAGCGCCAGGTAGATCGCCGACGCCGTGCCCTCGTCAAGCAGATAGTCCTGCGCGTCGAAACGCCCGACGACGTCGGCGAGATCGGCGAACCCCGGCCGGCTCATGGCTCACCGAGAATCCTGCGCCTGCAGCGCCAGGTAGTCGTCCCACGTGTCGACGTCGAGCGGGATCTCGGCATCGACCGGCACCTCCAGCACCGGGATCCGGCCCGATTCGAGCAGTGTCCACACCCCCTTGTCGCCGTGCAGCCTCCGCAGCTCGGGGAAGATGCCGCGACCGAACCAGAGCGGGTGCCCGCGGCCGTCCCGGTATCGGCAGACCGCGCTCGCGTCCGGCGGCGCGACGTCCAGCAGCGCCGCGACCGTCGCCGATCGGACCCCGGGTTGGTCGCCGAGCATCAGGACGATGCCCCGCGCGTGCGGGTCGACCTCGTCCAGTGCGCGCGAGATCGTCGAGGCGCAGCCCGAGCCGAAGTCGGGGTTGTGCACGACCTGTACCCCGGACAGGTCGACGGCGGCCTCCACCTCGGCGGCCGCCCCGCCGAGGGCCACCAGCACCTGGTCGAGGCGGCACTCGCGCGCGACCCGCAGCACCGCCGCCAGTAGCGGGGCGCCCCGGTACTCCAGCAGCTGCTTGGGCCTGCCGAGGCGGGCCGATCCCCCGGCCGCGAGGACGATGCCGGTGACCGTCACGGGGACCGCTCCCGCGCGTACTGGTCGCGGCACCCGGTGCTGCAGAACCAATACGTCTGCCCGTCGAGTTCGACTCGCGGGGTGTCCGCGCGGACCGTCACCGTCATGCCGCAGTTCGGATCGGTGACCGTGTCCTGTGCGGCGGCGGCGAGTGCCGCGTCCAGCGCCGGACTTCGGCGGGCCAGCCCGCCGAGCCGGATGCCCTGCACGATCTGCGCGAGGATCGACAACGCGATCTCGGCAGGGGTGCGCGCCCCGATGGGCAACCCGGCCGGGGTGTGGATCCTGGCCCGCTCCGCCTCGTCGAGTTCGAGCTGATCCAGCACACTCGCGCCGCGGATCCTGCTGGCGACCAACCCGATGTATCCCACCCCCGCGTCGAGCGCGGCCCTGATGGACTCCGCCTCGTTCCCCCCGAGACCGACGATCACCGCCGCCACCGCGCCGTCGGGCCTGCCGCCCTCCTCGACCCGCTCGATCTGGAGACCCAGAATCCGGGCCAGCTCGGCGACCGCGTCCGCGGCGGGATTGGTGCCCATCAGATACAGACGGGCGGCGGGCAGTCGCGGCGCGAGGAAGATCTCCAGTGCACCCCCGGACAGGCACGGGTTGACGACGACCGTCGCCCCCGGGGCCTCCGGGAACTGGGCCTGGCCGTCCGGCAGCACCCTCAGCAGGACGCTCTCCTCGGACTGCAGGGCATCGAGCGCGGCCCTGCGCACCGAACTCTCGGCGCACTGACCGCCGACGAAACCCTCGATGGTGCCGTCCGGGAGCACGATCGCCTCGTCGCCGGTACGCGCGGAGGTCGGCGGCTCGGCACGAACCACGGTCGCGTGCACGAACGGTTGCCTGCGGTCGATCAGCTCGGCGATCCGCGCGTTCGTCTCCATGCCCGCACCCTCCTGCGCTGTGCTGGGTCCTGCCCGGTCTCCGGCCGCGGGCTAGATCGGTGGCGCCGCTCTGCCCTGCATCGCCTCCCACACCCGCGAGGGTGTCAGCGGCATGTCGGCGTGCCGGACGCCGAACGGCTTCAGCGCGTCAATCACGGCGTTCACGACGGCGGGCGGCGAACCAACGGTCGCCGACTCGCCGACACCCTTGGCACCGATCGGATGATGCGGCGAGGGCGTCACCGTGAAACCGGTCTCGAGGTGGGGTACCTCGAGCGCGGTCGGTATCAGGTAGTCCATCAGCGAGCCGCCAAGGCAGTTCCCGTCCTCGTCGAACGCCATGATCTCCATCAGCGCCATCCCGATCCCGTCGGTGATGCCGCCGTGCACCTGTCCCTCGATGATCATCGGGTTGATCCGGGTACCGCAGTCGTCGACCGCGAGGAACCTGCGCACCTTCACCTCGGCGGTGCCGGGATCGATGTCGACGACGCAGAAATACGACCCGTACGGGTAGGTGAGATTCTCGGGGTTGTAACAGATCTGGGCTTCGAGCCCGCCCTCGAGACCCTCCGGCAGGTCGCCTGCACCGTACGACCGCATCGCGATGTCCTGGATCGTCACGGCCGTCGTCGGATCGCCCTTCACGTGGAAGGAACCCTTCTCCCATTCCAGGTCGGCCACGGACACCTCGAGCATCCCCGACGCGATGATCTTCGCCTTGTCCCGCACCTTCCGCGCGACCAGCGCCGCGGCCGCCCCTGACACCGGCGTCGACCGGCTGCCGTAGGTGCCGAGGCCGAACGGGGTGTTGTCGGTGTCGCCGTGCACCACTCGATGTCGTCCGGCGGGATGCCGAGTTCCTCCGCGACGATCTGCGCGAAGGTCGTCTCGTGCCCTTGCCCCTGGGTCTGCACCGACAGCCGCACCACGGCCTTGCCGGTCGGGTGCACGCGCAGTTCGCAACCGTCCGCCATGCCGAGCCCGAGGATGTCCATGTGCTTACGGGGCCCGGCGCCGACCGCCTCCGTGAAGAAGGACATGCCGATTCCCATCAGCTCGCCCCGCTCACGCTTCTCGGCCTGCTCCCGGCGCAGGTCGGCATAGCCGATCATGTCCATGGCCTTGCGCATGGTCACCTCGTAGTCGCCCGAGTCGTAGACCCAGCCGGTCTTCGAGGTATACGGGAACTGGTCCGGCTTGAGAAGGTTCTTCAGCCGCAACTCGGCGGGATCCATGTCGAGGTCATAGGCGAGGCAATCGACCAGTCGCTCAACGAGATACACCGCCTCGGTGATCCGGAACGAGCAGGCATACGCCACCCCACCAGGAGCCTTGTCGGTGTAGACCGCCGTCATCTTGCAATAGGCGGCCTCGAGGTCGTAGCTTCCTGTGAACACCCCGAAGAAGCCGGCCGGGTACTTCACCGGAGCCGCGGTGCCGTTGAAGGCGCCGTGGTCGGCCAGCACGTTCGTCCGGATCGCGAGAATTTTGCCCTCCCGGGTGGCTGCGATCTCACCCTGCATGATGTAGTCCCGCGCGAAACCGGTGCTCATCAGGTTCTCGCTGCGGTCCTCCATCCACTTGACCGGCTTCCCGGTCACCAGCGAGGCGACGATCGCGCACACGTATCCGGGGTAGATCGGCACCTTGTTGCCGAACCCACCCCCGATGTCCGGCGAGACCACCCGGATCTTGTGCTCGGGCAGCCCCGCCACCAGCGCGTACAGGGTCCGGTGGGCGTGCGGCGCCTGGGAGGTGGACCAGAGCGTCAGTTTTCCGTTGACCGCGTCGAAATCCGCTACGGCACCACAGGTTTCCATCGGCGCCGGGTGCACCCGGGGGTAGACGATCTCCTGGGTGGTGATCACCTCTGCCCTGGCGAACGCCTCTTCGGTCGCCTTCGGATCGCCCGCCTCCCAGTCGAATACATGGTTGTCGGTCTTGCCCTCGAGGTCCGTGCGGATCACCGGTGCGTCGGGAGCGAGCGCCTTGCGGGCGTCGATCACCGGATCGAGGATGTCGTACTCGACGTCGATCAGCTCGAGCGCGTCACGCGCCGAGTACCTGTCCTCGGCGATGACGCACGCCACCTCCTGCCCCTGGAAACGCACCTTGTCGGTGGCGAGGACCGCCTGCACGTCGTTGGAGAGAGTCGGCATCCAGGCCAGGCCCTGCTCGGCCAGGTCGGCGCCGGTGATGACCGCCTTCACCTTCGGATGCGCCTGCGCCTCCGTCGTGTCCACGCGCACGATGCGTGCGTGTGCGACGGGCGACCGCAGGATGGCCAGGTGCAGCATGCCGGGAAGCACGATGTCGTCGACATAGTTCCCGCGACCACGGATGAAGCGGGGATCCTCCTTGCGGAGCATCCGCCCGTACCCGACCGGCTTCTTGTTGTTGTCGAAGTGCTCATTGTCCGACTCGTCGGTCACGGGTCCGGTCGGTGGATGGTCGACGGTGGTCATGATGCACCTCCGGCGTGCTCGCTGACGCGCGGCGGTGAGGTCGTCTCGGGCTGCGCCGCGGTGGGACCGGTGCCGCGCTCCGGTTCCGGTTCGCGTGCCGCGCCCTCTTCGTGCGCCGCGGCCCACTGCACGGAGCGGACGATCGTGGTGTACCCGGTGCACCGGCAGATCTGTCCGGAGATCGCCTCGCGAATTGTCTGTTCGTCCGGATGCGGGGTGCTGTCGAGCAGGGCCCTGGCGGTCATCATCATGCCGGGAGTGCAGAAGCCGCACTGCAGGCCGTGGCATTCCATGAAGCCCTGCTGGACCGGGTCGAGTTCGCCGTCGCGTTCGAGGCCCTCGACGGTTCGCACCTCGTGCCCTGCTGCCATCGCGGCCAGCATCGTGCAGGACTTCACAGGCTCGCCGTCCACCAGCACCACGCAGGTGCCACAGTTGCTGGTGTCGCAGCCCCAGTGGGTTCCGGTCAGTCGCAGCTGATCTCGCAGGAAGTGCACCAGAAGCATCCGGGGCTCGACGTCCTCCGTGACCTCGCTGCCGTTGACGGTCATCGTCACCTGCATGTCTTTCGTCCTTCCCTGGTCCCCCGACCTGCCCTCGCTAGTGGACCCGTCCGGCGGCCGTCCGCAGCGCGCGGCGGGTGAGTTCCTTGGCCAGGTGCCGCTTGTACTCCGCGGTCCCCCGCGCGTCGGTGACCGGTTCGCAGTGCCGTGATGCCAGATCGCCTGCATAGAGGGCGACCTCGTCGGTGCACGGCTTGCCGATGAGGAACTCGTACACCTCGCCGAATCCGGACGGGTCGGCGTTCACCGCTGTGAGACCGATCCTCGCCTCGACGACGACCGGTCCGTCCAACCACACCGCGGCACCCGCCGCCGCGATCGCCCAATCCCCTACGCGTCTTTCCACTTTCGCGTAGGCATTCGACCCGTGATCGCGGAAGGGAATCCGGATCTCGGTGAGGATCTCGGTGTCCGCCGCGGCGGTCTCGTATGGCCCGAGGTGGAACTCGGACATGCCGATCGAGCGCTCGCCGCCCGGCCCCCGCAGCACGCAGGTCGCGTCGAGCACCTCGCACACCGTGCTGAGGTCCTCGGCCGGGTCCGCCTGGCAGAGCGATCCGCCGATCGTGCCGCGGTTGCGCACCACCGGGTCGGCGATCACCCGCTCGGCGTCCCGGAAGATGGGCCACAGCGCGGCCAGTTCCGCGGACTCGAGCAGTTCCCGGTGTCGCACCATCGCACCGATCCGCACGCCCGACGGCTCCACCGTGATGTGACCCAGCTCGTCGTGCAGCGGGTTGATGTCGATGAGGTATTCGGGGTTCGCCAGCCGCAGCTTCATCATCGGGAGCAGGCTGTGGCCACCGGCCACCAGTCGGGCCTCGCTCCCCAGTCGTTCGAGCAGTCCGATCGCGTCGACCACGCTCGTCGCTCGCTCGTATTCAAAGGGTCCAGGGACCTGCATCTGATCCACCTCGCATCGCATGGGGACAAATCCAGACTCGACCGGTCCACCGGGGGTGTCAAGCGCCCCGAGCGATCAGCACAAACGGTCCGCACACGACTCGTGCAGGCCCCGGTCAGGAGGTCTCGTCGTGGTGGATCCGGCCCTCGATCGCTGTCAACCGTTCGCCGCCCCCGCCCCAGCGCAGCTCGATGATCTCCGCGGCGATGGACACCGCGGTCTCCTCGGGCGTGCGGGCCCCGATGTCGAGTCCGATCGGGCTCGACAGCCGTGCCAACTCCGCCTCGCCGAGCCCGGCCTCGCGCAGGCGCTGAAGCCGATCGCGGTGGGTACGCCGCGACCCCATCGCCCCGACATAGGCGACCTCGGGCAGCCGGAGCGCAAGCGCCAGCAGCGGGACGTCGAACTTGGGGTCGTGGGTGAGCACGCAGATCACCGTGCGCCCGTCGATCGCCTCGGCGTCGATCTGCGACTGCAGGTAGCGGTGCGGCCAGTCGACGACGACCTCGTCCGCGGTCGGGAAGCGGGTGTGCGTGGCGAACACCGCCCTGGCGTCGCACACCGTGACGCGATAGCCGAGGAAAGCGCCCTGATGGGCCACCGCCGCGGCGAAGTCGATGGCGCCGAAGACGAGCATGCGTGGACTCGGGGCATGACTCGCGACGAACACGCGCATACCCTCACCGCGCCGCTGCCCGTCGGGACCGTAGGTGAGTACCCCGGTCCGTCCCGCCGCGAGCAGACCTCGGGCGTCATCGCCGATCGCGGAGTCGGCACGCGCCGAACCGACCGTTCCACCGATCCCGTCCGGCCGCACGATCATCCGGCGCCCGACCCACGCGGTCTGTGGGTGCTCGATCACGGTCGCCACGGCCACCGGGCGTTCGTGCTCGATGTCCGCGGCGACCTCGGCGAGCTCAGGAAAGGTGCGGCGGGAGACCGGCTCGACGTAGATGTCGAGAATGCCGCCGCAGGTCAGCCCCACCGCGAAGGCATCGTCATCGGTGACGCCATACCGCTCGAGCTCCGGCAGGCCGGACTCGACCACGTCTCGGGCGAGCTCGTATACGGCGCCCTCCACACAGCCACCCGAGACCGAGCCGGCCACGGTGCCGTCGGGGGCGACCACCATCGCCGCGCCGGGGGCCTCGGTGCCGACCTGAAGGTCTGCACCACCGTGCCGACACCCGCGGTCCCGCCCGCACGCCAGATCGCCATCAGCTCGGTGAGGACATCGCGCATCAGACGTCACCGTCTGCGTGGCACAGCTGGTTGCGGGCGCCCTGGGTGGTTCCCATGGCTGGACGCTACGCCGAATGCGCTCGATAGAGTGTGGCTTCCTGGACGGTGGACGAGGCGGGGGCATTGAGCACACTGGATCCGGCGCGGCGGCGGCACGACGAGCTCGAGTCCCAGCGCGGCAGCCCCACCTTTTTGCTTTGGCTCTGCTTCCGGTTCGCGGTGTTCGTGGCCTGCGCGGCGCTGCTGGGTTACGGCCTGGCCTGTGTCGCCGACATCTTCCGGCACGCCGTCATCGACACCGCGTTCGCCGACGAGGCCCGGTTCGACGAGGCTCCGACATGGCTATGGTGGCCGTTCGGGGCGGCCTTCGGCTACGTCCTGTTCGGCATCGGGATGTCCCACGACCTCGCGACCTTCCTGGGGCGCCACCGCTGCCCCGGCCTCATGGCCGCGGCCGGCTGGGCGGGAATCACCCTCGGCTTCTCGGTGTCCACCCTGAACTGGTGGCCACCGGCGCAGGTCGGCGCGGCCATCGACCCGGTCACCCTGACCGAGACGCCGTGGAGCCCGCTCGCCTGGGTGGGCTACTACACCGAGATCTGGATTCCCCTGCTCCTGCTGGTGACGACCGGAGCGGCGGTGTCGCGGACCGTTTCCGGGTTCCGCAGGCAGAACGTCCAACTCGCGGAGCGTGACCGGCTGTTGGCACGCGGGCTACGGGTGCCGGGCATCATCGCCGACGTCAACGTGCTCGTCGACAGTCCTCAGGAGGACGGCTCGGTGTCGATCGCGGGTATCGACGCGACGGTGACGTTCACCGACGCCCAGGGCGTAACACGGTGGGTCACGCGAAGGGTTCCGAGCCTGCACCGGGCACCGGACCAGGGCACGACACAGGTCCTGTTCGATCCGGAACGCCCCGGCGACGAGGGCTCGATATTCGTTGCTTTCCACCGGAACCCGGCGACCAGCGACTGGATTCCCGATGATTCCGTCCGCTAGCGAGATGGCGGCCGATACCGGACGCGCGGGCGCATCCGACGCAAGTAGGGAAATTCAGCACTCAACAGCGTGCCAACAGTCCGAGTCGTAACCAAATCGCGGACTGGTCGTAGTGCACCCGTTCGTAGCCGATCACCTACGGAGTGAGTCCCTCTGGGATGGATTTCGGCCAGGGCTCGCCGGGCGGCCACGGTTCAGACAACCCGAACAGATTCGCTGCAGTGATCGGCGACGGTGTCGCGACGGGATGGGCGCCGTCCCAGCCAACTGTCACACCGGGGAATCCGAGGACGTCGGGTAGCGGGTGGAGTGGATTGGGGTGTCGCCACAGCGTGGTTTCGGCTTTGTGGACGTGGTACGGCATTAGCTGATTAACCAACAGCACGGCGGAGACGTTTCGATTCTGCCAATCTGGGGGAACTCCGAAGTACCCATCAGGCTGCCGCACCGCTCGAGTGACTGTCTCGCCATCCACAGTTTGACCAAACTGGATAGCGTCATTGCCGTAGAGCGCGTTCGTACTGTGCCAATAATCTGAGTCGTGAATATAGGTGCCGACCGCGACGACAAACGGAATACTCAGGTCACCATATGCATGGTGCTTGACGTCCAGCGCGCGGCGGATTGCAGGGGCATCGTCGATGAAGCTCGCTTCCCCGTAGGCGTACACACCTATCGCTCGGTCGGATGACCGGACACCGCGCGCGTGCTCCCTTTTGGGGATTGCCTTGAATGTCGTGGCCCAACCTCCATGCTGCCAGTCCCGCTGAGGCGCATGTTCAAGGTCTGAGTAGTCGTCCGGGTTCAAGCCGGCAAGCCAACCACGCAGATCATTGCGTAGCCGTGCCGATGCGGGCGGGTTCGGACCTTCCCGAAGCCGCTCGAGGCACAGCGTGAAGTTGGGGTCTCTGAGTTGGTTCACGGTATCCAGCAGCACTGCGCGACGATTAGCGGCAGCTTCCGCTTTTGCACTGGTGCCAGGAGCGATCGCTTCCAGATAGAGGCCGAATCCATCACGCTCAGCGTAAAAGTCGGGCCGACGTGGCGTATGCGGCACGCTCGGATGAACGGTCACGGCGAAACCCGATCGCATCAGACACTCGTGGATGTACAACTCCAGGAATGCGCTTCGAAATTGATCGTCCTTGCCGGACCTGAACCGCTGACACAGGTCGTTGTAGTCCTCGTCATCAGTGATGTGGTCGGCCCATGTCTGCATCAACTGGCGCGGCTGATGCCAGTAGTCACCGGATACCCGGTTGAGGAAGTCGAAAGTCGATTCGCCGTGGCCAGCCGGGTTGCAATCACGACGCTCGGCCCCGTCAAAGATCGGATCCCGTGGATTGGTCATGTCACGGAACCATTCGTCGACGGACCGTCAGCGAAGGATCCACAGGCAAGCCAGACCGCGACCTGCGGATCACGACGAAAACTCGCACCCAGGTGTGCGCGGCGCTGCCGTCATCGGTTCCGTGCGACGCTACGTCGCGTCGGCGTCGTACGGCGGGCGCTCGCCGGAGGCGAGGGGGGTCGACTCGCGTTGCGGCGTAGGGGCAGGGCGCTGCCGCCGGGCCCGCCGCTGCTCTGCGGCTTCGCGTCGAAGTTCCCGGTCAGGATCGAGTCGTCGCCGTCGAGCAGATGCTTGGTGATCATCGAGCGCGGCGTCATCCCCCGGAGCTGCTGCAGATCGGAGAGCGGCTTGCGCAGGTCCTCGAACTCGGGACCGAGCTCGTCCTTGAGCTGCTGCGTCGCGCCGCCCGCGTAGTCGCGGACCTGGCGCAGCGACTTCGTCACCCAGGAGACGGCACCGGGCAACCGCTCGGGTCCGAGGATCACGAGCGCTGCGACGAGTAGGACCATGAACTCGCCCCAGCCAATGTTGCCAAACACCGGGTCAGCCTACGTGCCCACGGCGATCCGCGCCGCTATCAGTGCCGAATTCACATCGCATACCGCTGCCCTCCGACGGCGCCGCTCAGTCCGAAGCGGGCGTGACCTGGACTTCGACCGTCCGGCCCGCCCGCACCAGTTGCACGGGAACCGGCTGGTCTACAGCCTGCTGGTGCACCGCGACCACCAGCTCGTCCGCGCTGGTCACGTCACGCCCACCGACCTTGACGATGACATCGCCTTCGATGATCCCGGCCTGCTGCGCTGGCCCACCCTCCTTGACGTTCGCAACCTCGGCGCCACTGGTCTGCTCGTTGGTCACCGACCGCGCGTTCACGCCGATCTCGGGGTGATGCATTGATCCGGTACGGATCAGTTCCTGCGCCACCGCGGTGACGTCGTCGACGGGGATGGCGAACCCCAGGCCAACCGATCCCCGCTCTCGCTTCGGATGGCGGAGTTGATCCCGATCACCCGGCCCTCGCGGTCCACCAACGGTCCGCCGGAGTTGCCGGGGTTGATAGCGGCATCGGTCTGGACGGCATCGATGACCGCATCGGTGTCGGTGCCCTCGCCGGACAGCCGGACCGGGCGGTGCAGCGCGCTGACGATCCCGCTTGTGACCGTCTTGCTCAGACCCAGCGGCGAACCGACCGCCACCACGTCGTCGCCGACCTTCAGGTCCGCTGACCGGCCGAGCTCGGCGACGGTCAGGTTGCCGACGTCCACCTTGAGCACCGCGAGGTCGGTCTTCGTGTCGCGGCCGACGACGCGTGCGGGCGCCTTGGTGCCGTCCGCAAAGACGACGCGGAGCGTTGCCGCGTCCGGGTTCGTCGCGGCCATCGAGATCACGTGGTTGTTGGTGACGATGTAGCCCTCGCCGTTGATCACGACGCCGGAGCCGGTGCCGGACTGCTCACCGAGCGCGACCTGGATGGACACCACCGACGGGAGCACCGCCTCGGCGACCTTTGCGACCTGGCCGAGTTCGGCGTCGTCGCCGCTCGACTGCGTCAGCTCGACCCGCTGACTGGTCAGTGCACCGACATTCTCGGCCGTGACCCGGCCGATGATGCCGCCGACCAGGCCGATCGCCAACGCGACGCCTGCCAGCGCGGCCAGCGCCCGCGGCGCGATGCGCTCGCCGAGCAGAACGTCGCGAATGCCGAGGGCTGGCGCGGGCGGCAGATCCCCGGCAGCGGGGGCATCGAGGGCGGGGGAACCGAGTCGTGCCGGCGCATCCGGATCCCGCCACGGATCGGCAGGCGCCTCGTCCGCCGCCTCGTCGGAGTCGCCCGCGGACGGATCGCGCTGGATCGACTCGGTTTCACCTGCCGGGCGGCCGAAGGCCTCGGCGAGCACCGGATCGGGACGCCGGACGGCGACCTTCGGATCCGCGGTGCGGTCCGCGCCGGGCGCGAAGGAGGAGTCGACACCGTCGGGCCGCCCGAAGGCCGCGGCGGCCGCGGGATCGACGGTGGGACGGTAGAGCGGTCGCGGTGCCAGCCGGGGCGGTGCCGAATCCTGTTCGGCTGCTGCATCCAGCGCGCCGGCGGCCGGGGATGTGGGATCCGAGTTCACGCGGCTGTGTACCCCTCGTTGGCGTCAGTCACGGATCCCAGTATCACCGACGCGGCGCGACGCGGGTTCACCGACGCGGTGCGTCGCATCATCACCGACGCGGTGGCGACTAGCGCCGCCTGCGCCACGACGACGCGAACGAGTACGAGGTGACCATCGCCGCGAGCACGGCGCCTGCCTTGCCGTCGGGACGCCGGAAGCCGGACCGCTCGGCGAAGCGACGACCGCGGCCCTGAGCCGTTGCGTCGACGTCCGGGAGCGGGTTGCACATCGGGATCTGGCTGAGAATGCCGAGAAGCGAACTGGGCATGCTGATCTCGGAGGCCTGGCGGAGCGCGCCGCGCGCGTGGTGCTGGGCGTCGACCTCGGCCGCGCACTCCGGACACACCGACAGGTGCTGCGCGGCCCGCAAGTAGGCGTTCATCTGCAGTTCGCCGTCGACGTACGCCGCAATCGCCTCACTGGCCAGATGTTCGGTAGAGCTGAAGCGGCGCGGTTTCCGGGCCTGCGTCATCCAACCCTCCTGCACGGTCATGCGAATGTCATCTTCCCTGTCCCCGACACCGCGGTCAGATACTCCTTCAGCGCCTGCCGTCCACGATGGATTCGGCTGCGTACGGTACCGAGCTTGACTCCCAGTGTGGCACCGATCTCCTCGTATGACAGGCCTTCGACGTCACAGAGCACCACCGCGGCACGGAACTCGGGGGCCAGCGAGTCCAGCGCGGACTGCAACTCCGGATCGAGCCGGGCATCGTGATAGATCTGCTCGGGATTCGGGCGGTCGGACGGGACCCGCTCGTAGTCCTCGGGCAGCGCCTCCATCTTGATCCGGTTGCGGCGCCGCACCATGTCGAGAAACAGGTTCGTGGTGATCCGGTGCAACCACCCTCGAAGGTGCCCGCCTGGTAGTTCGAGAGCGACCGGAACACCCGGATGAAGGTCTCCTGAGTGAGGTCCTCGGCGTCCTGGGCGTTGCCCGAGAGCCGGTAGGCCAGCCTGTACACCCGGTCGCCGTGCTCACGGACGAGCTCGTCCCATGAAGGCATGCTGGTCTGATCGCCGGTGGCGTCGAAGGCGGCGGTGCCGCTCAGATCGGCGGCGTCGGGGCCGCCCATCGGCACCGACTCGGTGAATTCCGCATCGAAGGCGGGTACGGCGTTGACCATCGAGATTGTGGAAACCTCCTGCTAAGGACAGCTGGTGAGCGAGCACAGGACGATACGAATAAAAGGCACAACCCCCACAATGTCGGGTTTGTTCCCTCGCGTCGGTGTCGTCCGGTACCCCCTTCCGGGGCGGTCAGCGATCTCGTGTGCCCCTACCTTTTCCGATCCAAATGTGTGAGATGTGTGAGCAACCTGAGGTTCAGCTGAGAATCTGCGGGTCAGCGGCCAAAATCACGTGCGCGCCTCGACTCCAGCGCAGCGGGTCGGCTATAACCTCGGATTCGTGCACAACAACGCCGAGCAGCTGCTGGCTCACACCGAGGAATCGGTCCTGGAGGACGCGGTCCTCACGCTCGCACGCGAACGGGCGGAGGATCTCGGCGCGACTCCGGTTCCGCCGTCGGTCGGCGCGCTGTTGAGCCTGTTCACCCAGATGCTCGACGCCAAGACCGTGGTGGAGATCGGGACAGGCGCAGGGGTGAGCGGGTTGTGGCTGCTCGACGGCATGCGTGCCGACGGGGTGCTCACCACCATCGACACCGAGCCGGAGCACCAGCGGGCCGCCAAGGACGCGTTCCGGTCCGGCGAGATCGCGCCCGGCCGAACCCGGCTCATCAACGGCTGGGGCCTTGACGTGCTCCCCCGCCTCGCCGACGCCGCCTACGACCTGGTATTCGTGGACACCTCGCCCGCCGACCACCCGCAGTTCGTCGCCGAGGGGGTTCGACTCCTCCGACCAGGAGGGGTGATCGTCCTGCACAACGCGCTGCTCGGTGGGCGCGTGGCCGACCCAAGCCAGCGCGACGCGACCACACTGGCCGTGCGTGCGGCCGCCAGGGCGATCGCGGAGGACGACCGCTTGACGAAGGTGCTCCTGCCGGTCGGCGACGGCCTGCTCTGCGCGTCGCGTTCGGAGTAGCTGCACAGCCTCCCACCTGCGTCGGCGAATTTTTACGGCGTCTTGACGGGAGACCCTTGCCGAGCAACTGAACGAGTGTTTAATCTACTAAACATGCGTTCAGCAATGGCCGACTCCCCTACCCCCGACCGGGACCTGACCGCCCGTGCGCGGATCCGCGACACGGCGATCCGGGTCTTCGGCGAGCAGGGCTTCGTCACCGGCGTCCGCGCCATCGCGACCGCGGCGGGCGTCTCCCCCGGACTGGTGAATCACCATTTCGGCTCCAAGGAGGGCCTGCGCGCCGAATGCGACGCGCACGTTCTCGAGATCATCCGGGAGCAGAAGGCTCAGGCCATGTCGACGCCCGGCCCAGCGGGCGCGATCGCGGCGCTGAGCGAACTCGAGCAGTACGCGCCGGTCGTCGCGTACATGGTGCGCAGCTTCCAGGCCGGCGGCCGACTCGCGGAGTCCCTCTTCGAACACATGGTGGCCGACACCGAGGAGTACCTCGCGATCGGCGTGCGCTCCGGCAAGCTGCGAGCCAGCCGCGACCCGAAGGCGCGCGCGCGGTACCTCACCCTCAACAACGTCGGCGCGCTGCTGCTCTACCTGCAGATACGAGCGGACCGGGAGGGCACGCTCGACTACGCAACGGCCATCCGCGACCTCTCGGACGAGATCACCCTGCCCGCACTCGAGATGTACGCCGAGGGGATCTTCACCGACTCCTCGCTGCTCGACGCGTTCCTGGCCACCGAGGCCGACGACCCCACCACCCATCCCGACACGGAATCCCCGACCGAGGAGATGCCATGACGACCCCACTGATCGACGTTCGCGACCTGGTCAAGACCTTCGGCCAGATCCGTGCCCTCGACGGCCTCGACCTGCAGGTCGCGCCAGGCGAGGTGCACGGCTTCCTCGGCCCCAACGGCGCGGGCAAATCGACCACCATCCGGGTGCTGCTCGGCAGCCTGCGCGCCACCGCGGGCAGCGCAACGGTTCTGGGCCGCGACCCGTGGCGCGACGCCGTCACCCTGCACCGCGACCTGGCCTACGTGCCGGGCGACGTCACCCTGTGGCCGTCGCTGACCGGCGGCGAGACCATCGACATGCTGGCCCGGATGCGCGGCGGCATCGACGAAGCCAGGCGCTCCGAGCTCATCGAGCGCTTCGACCTCGATCCACGCAAGAAGTCGCGCACCTACTCGAAGGGCAACCGGCAGAAGGTGTCCCTGATCTCGGCGTTGTCGTCCAACGCCCGGCTGCTCCTGCTCGACGAGCCGACCTCCGGCCTGGACCCGCTGATGGAACAGGTCTTCCGCAAGAGTGTCGCCGAGGCGGCCAGCCGCGGCGTCACCGTGCTGCTGTCCAGCCACATCCTGTCCGAAGTCGAGGCGCTGTGCGATCGGGTGACGATCATCCGCGCGGGCAAGACGGTGGAGAGCGGCTCGCTGTCGTCGATGCGACACCTGAGCCGCACCTCGATCAGCGCCGAGCTGACGGGCGACCCGGGCGACCTCAGCAGGCTCGCAGGCGTCGAGGACGTCTCGATCGACGATCACACGCTCCATTGCCAGGTCGACAGCGAGCACCTGGGCGAGCTGATCCGCGTGCTCGGTGATGCCGGGGTGCGCAGCCTGGTCAGCAAGCCGCCGACGCTCGAGGAACTGTTCCTGCGCCATTACCAGGTCGAGGGACCCGAGCACACCGGGGAGAAGGTGTCGGCATGAGCACCGCGACGGTCGCGGGCCCCCGGCATCCGGCCGCGGCGGTCCCGCGCGGGACATCGAATTTCACAGGAACCCTCGGCTTCGTCCGGCTCTTCCTCCGGCGGGACCGGATCGTGCTGCCGTTGTGGGTGCTGCTCCTCTCGCTGCCGCTGGCGCCCGTCTACATGGGCAGCATCGAGAGCATCTACCCCACCGAGTCGGACCGCGCTGCCTTCGCGGCCACCATCATGGGAAGCCCGGCGCAACGCGCCATGTACGGCGAGATCTACAACGACAGCCTTGGCGCCGTCGGCATCTGGAAAGCCGGGATGTTCTACACGCTGATCGCCATCGCGGTGATCCTCACCGTCATCCGGCACACCCGGGCGGAGGAGGAGAGCGGTCGGACGGAGCTACTCGATTCGACCGTCGTCGGCCGGTACGCCGGCCTGACCGCCGCGTTGCTGGTCGCCTTCGGCGCATCGATCGCGACCGGGCTGATCGGCGCGGTGGGACTGCTCGGCACCGACGTGCCGCGCGCAGGCTCGATCGCGTTCGGGCTCGCGCTGGCGGCGTCCGGGATCGTGTTCACCGCGGTCGCCGCCGTCGCGGCGCAGCTGAGCACCAGCGCCCGCACCGCCCGCGGCATCGCCTTTGCCGTCCTTGGCACCGCCTTCGCGCTCCGTGCCGTCGGCGACGCCGGACCGGCCGCGCTGTCCTGGCTGTCGCCGCTGGGCTGGTCGCTGCAGGTGCGCCCGTACGCGGGCGACCGCTGGTGGGTGCTGCTGCTGCACCTGACCACGGCGGTCGCGCTCACCGCGGTGGCGTATGCGCTGCTGCGCAGGCGGGACGTCGGCGCGGGGGTCATCGCCGAGCGTCTGGGCTCGCCAACGGCGACGGGGACGCTGAGCGGCCCGTTCGGCCTTGCCTGGCGGCTGCAGCGCGGCACGGTGATCGCCTGGACTGTCGGGATCGGTCTGTACGCCCTGCTGATCGGCAGCGTCGTACACGGGATCGGCGACGAACTCGGTGGCAGCGACGCGGTACTGGAGATCGTCAGCCGGATCGGCGGAACGCAGGCGCTCGAGGACGCGTTCATCACGATCGCGTTCACCATGCTCGCGGTCGGCGCCGCGGCCCTCGCGATCTCCTCGGCGCTGCGGCTCCACGGCGAGGAGACCGCGCAGCGCGCCGAGTCGGTGACCTCCGGCGCGGTCGGCCGGATCCGATGGGCCGCAAGCCATATCGTCTTCGCCATCGCTGGCCCGGCCGTCGCCCTGCTCGCCGCCGGGCTGGTGGCCGGGGTGACATACGGAATCGCGGCGGGCGATGTCGGAGGGAAGCTACCCGGGGTGCTCGCCACCGGGCTCGTGCAGCTGCCCGCGGTCTGGATGCTGGCGGCCGTGACGGTGCTGCTCTTCGGACTGGTTCCGCGTTTCACCCCGGTGGCGTGGGGCGTGCTGGTGACCTTCGTCGCCCTGTTCCTGCTCGGCTCCATCTCCGGCGTCCCGCAGTGGGTGCTCGACCTCCAACCCTTCAGCCACACACCCAAGTTGCCCGGCGCGGAGTTCGAGGCCACCCCGCTGGTGTGGCTCCTGGCGATCGATGCGGCGCTGCTCGTCGCCGGCCTGATCGCGTTCCGACGACGGGACCTCCGTCAATAGGCACCCTCCCTGGGTCCCGCCGGATCCGTACCGTTACCCAGAGATGGACAGTTGACCAACTTCCGGTTGAACGGCTATCGGAGGGACTGGATCGGGGGCACCATGAGGTCTCGTGATCTGCTCAGACCGCCCCCGATCGGAGTCGGGGGCTCCGCCCCCGCTGACTGCGACCGTCCGCGCCTCGCCCTGCCACACACCTGGGTGGAGCGCGCGCTGTGCCGCGCCGAACACCCCGATCAGATGTTCGTGCGCGGCGCCGCCCAGCGCGAGGCGGCCGCTGCGTGCCGCCGGTGCCCCGTCATCGTCCAGTGCGGCGCCGAGGCCCTCGACAACCGTGTCGAGTTCGGTGTCTGGGGCGGGATGACCGAGCGTCAGCGCCGTGCGCTGCTCAAGCGCCATCCGAACGTCGAGTCGTGGGCCGAGCTGATGAGGTCCTCCGAGCCGGTGCGCGCGACCGCGGGCTAGATCCACACGCCCGCGCCGATGGAGCGACGCCACCGGGTTGGAGCAGATTCGCGAGATCTTTGACGAGTCAGCGCGATATGGACCGAACCTCGGAGCCGCTGCGTACGATCAAACCATCTCGCTGGAACACCTCTCGGAGGCCGACGTGAGCGGACTTGGTATCGATCTCGGAACCACCAACACTGTCGTCGGCACCCCGAAGACGGCATCGTCCTGAACGAGCCATCGTTCATGCTCGTTCGAGAGAAGGATCCGCACCACGCGCTCTCGATCGGCATCGACGCGCGGGACCTCGTAGGCCGCAATCCCGTGGGAGTCACGCCCGTTCGTCCGATGCGCGATGGGGTGATCGTGGACCTCGAGTCGGCCAGGGCATTCGTCACGGCCGTCATCAAGCGCGCGGCCCCGAGCAGGCACTACGGTCTGCGGCCGAAGGGCGTCTTCTCCGTTCCTGCGGGCGCCACCTCGCTCGAGCGTCGGGCACTACTCGAGGTCGGACACGAGGCCGGTCTGCGCAAGGTCGGGCTGATCCCCGAGCCGGTCGCGGGGGCACTCGGCTGCGGGATCAACCCGCTCGAACCCCGCGCCCACCTCGTCGTCGATATCGGCGGCGGCACTTCGGAAGTCACCGCATTCTGTTTCGGCGGCATGCTCTCGCATCGCAGTTGCCGACTCGCGGGGATGAACTGACCAACGCGCTGTCTCACTACTTGCGGACCGAGCACAACATCATCGTCGGCGAGCTCACCGCTGAGCGGGTGAAGGTCGGTGCGCCCGAGACCGCCGAGGGGCAGTCGCTCGTCGTCGAGGGCCGCGACGCCGTGACCGGCCGGGCACGTCTGGTCACGCTCGAGACCGAGGAGATCGTGGATGCGCTGCGGCCGACCGCAATTGGGATTGTGCAGACACTGGCCGAGTGCCTGGAGGACATTCCCGCGCAGGCGATCGGTGACGTGATGTCCGAGGGGCTCCTGGTGCTCGGCGGTGGGTCGATGCTGCGCGGCCTGTCACAGCTGCTCGAAGAGTCCTTCGGGCTCCCGGTGAAGACGGCCGAGCGCCCGCTGACCTGCGTCGCCGAAGGTGCGACTGCTTGTCTCGACCACCCCGAAGTGGTTGCCGCCTACAGCGACTGACCAGCGCGCATCAGGAGCGCCCCGCGGTGGATCAGTGATCAGCGGTTCGGTACCACGGCCCGTGGCGCGAGGTAACGCTCGAGGAGTTTCTTGGCGACGGGCCCGGATGTCGCCGATCCGAAACCACCACCACGGACCAGCACCGAGACCACGATCTCGGGAGCGTCGAAGGGCACCACCGCGGAGAACCAGGCATTGAGGCCTTTCCCTGGCGCCGACGGATCTTCCGCCGTTCCTGTCTTGGCGCCCGCCGCGACCGGCAAGGTGGCAAGCTGCCCGGCGGTACCGGCTGCGGCAGATGCCCGCATCCCCGCTCGCACGGGGCCGAGTTGGTCCGCGAAGGACAGTCGACGAGGCTCGGCGGTAGGAATGGGCAACGCGTCCGGCCCGTACGCCGCAGCCAACTGGGGGGTCACCGTCGAGCCGGTGGCGATGCCCGACGTCCAGCGCGCCAACTGCACAGGAGTCGCACTGACGGTGCCCTGTCCGATACCCATCAGCAGCGTCGATCCCGGATACCAGGTTCCCCCGATGCTGGCGACGTTCTCCGGAGTGCCAAGGAAGCCCGCGGCCTCGCCCGGCAGGTCGATCCCCGACTCCTCGCCCACACCCAACTCTGCGGCGGTCGCCGCGATGCGCTCGGGGCCGAGGAGTTCCGCGAGCTGGTAGAAGTAGACGTTGTCCGACCACTGGATCGCCCCGACCAAGCTGTTCGGTCCCATCGGTTGCCAGTTCGCGAAGGTGTGACCTCCATAGGTGTACGACGCACCGCCTGCGAGTTCGGCGTCCGGCGACAGCACGTTGTACTTCGCGTTCGCCGCCGCGACGACGATCTTGAAGGTCGAGCCCGGCGGTGCCGCGGACTGGTCGGCGTGGTTGAGCATCCGTCCCGGCCCGGGGCCCTCGGTCTGTGCCGCCAGCGCAACCGCGTCGACCGGGGGACCGTAGACGTTGTTGTCGAACCCGGGCACGCTGGCCAGCGTCAGCACCGCCCCCGTGCGGGCGTCCATCACGATCGCCGCACCCATGTCGCCCCCACTGCTGCGCACCGCGTCGGTCAGCGCATCGGTCGCGAGCTGCTGCATCCCCATGTCGAGGTGCAACCGCAGGTCGTGTCCCCGCACCGGGTCCACCCGGTCTCCGGTGGCCACCAGACGCCCGGACGGATCGACGAACATGCACTGCTTGCCGTCGGTGCCTCGGAGCAGCGCGTCGTACTCCTTCTCGAGTCCCGCCTTGCCGACCCGCGATCCGAGGGCGAGGTGCGGCCAGCGTGCCATGTCCTGCGGGTCCGCCATCCCGACATACCCGAGGACGGATGCCAGCGATGCCCCGTGCGGGTAGTGCCTGCGCCCGGTCGGATACACGAGCACCCACGGGAGTTGGGCGTCCACGATTCGCCGAGCCTGCTCGGCGGTGACCCGTCCCAGTACGACCTCCAACTCCTCGCCACCGCTCTCCAGAGTCGCCGCCAGCTGTTCCGGCGTGACGCCGAGCAGCGCGGCCAGTTCGGCGCGCACGGGCCCGTCGTCACGGTCGAACATTCGGGCAACCACCGCGACGGCGTACTCGGGGACGTTGTACGCCAGCGGCTCGCCGTTGCGGTCGAGGATGTGACCACGCTCGGCGGGGAGGCGGATGCACCGCTCCATCTGCACGTCGCTCATCGCGCGCAACTCCGTACCCCGACCGCTCTGCAGCTGCCACGCGAACACCGACAGCACGAGGAGCATCGCCGTGACCGTGACGGCTCCTGCCGACACTCCCCTGGGCAGGCGGCGCCGCCTGGACTCGGTGGCCCACAGGGGACGTGTGACGCCGTCCCTGCGGATCGCGAGCACCAGCCCGATCGCAACGAATCCGACGATTGCGGCCGTGCCCCCGTAGCTGAACAGCGGGATCGGCATGCCGGTGTGCGGCAGGAGCGAGAGGCTCTGAGCGATGGAGACCACGGCCTGCACTCCGAACAGCCCACCGATCCCGGCCGCGACGAGGGCGGCTTCCCTTGTCCTTGCCGTTCGGGCGGCCAGCGCGGCCCGCCACACGATGATCATCGTGGCGACCACTACTGCCAGACCGGCGAACAGACCCCATCCGTACACGAGGCTCGCGAAGGCGAGGTCGTGCTCCGACTCCGGAAGGTACTCGGCCCTCAGGTCGTAAAACGGTTCACGCCCCAGACCGAACCACCCGCCGCTGCCGATCGCGATGTCCGCCTGCAACGCCGCCCACCCCGACCCCTGCGGGTCGGCGTTGCTCGACAGGAACACGTGAATGCGCTCGAGCTGGTAGGGCCGGAGAAACAGCACGGCAAGGGGTAACGACGCGATCCCGAGCGCGAACAGCGGTAACAGGGGCAGCATCGGCACCCTGGCCAGGATCAGCATGAGTATCACGGTCGAGGCGAGCACCACCGCCGTCGACAGGTCGGGCTGCAGCGCGACGAGGCCGATCGGCACACTCGAGATCAGAAGGGCAGCCGCGAACCGGCCGAGGGTGTACCCACCCGCCAAGATCGCCGCGGGGACCATGACCAGTGCCAACTTGGCGAGCTCGGACGGTTGAACGGTGAACAGGCCGAAGTTCAGCCAGCGCTGGGCACCCTTGGTCGCGATCCCGATGAGTGGCACCGCAGCGAGCAGGACGACCGAAGCTGCGTACAACGACCAGCCGAATCGCCGGAGGTTGCTGGTCCGCAGGCGCGATATCGCGTACATCGCACCGAGGCCGATGGCAGCGAAGAGTGCGTGACGGACGGCATCCGTCGTCTTCCCCGTCGAGACCAGGTTGAGCAGGCCGAGAACGACGAGGGTGATCGCCGCCGCGACGAGCCAGGGGTCTGATTCTCGCTTGTGTGCCTGCATACGACCCCCACCTCAACAACGTGCGTTCGCGGCGGGCACGAACACAGGCTCCGACGCGGCGTTCGCCGGGGCGCTGGTCAGCGCGGCGACGGCAAGCGCGGGGGCGGGCGGCAGGACGACCCTGGTGATGCCATACACCTGCTGCCCACCCGGCGGCACGTGCATCGTGACGTCATTGCCGGGAAGGACGGCTCCGGAGCATCGGTCGTACACACTCGAATGCCAGGTCACCGCGCCGAGATTCGCCGCGGGATCGACGTGGACGTCGACCCGGATGGTGCACGGTTGTCCCGTCGCGCATTCCCCGTTGGCGAAGGTGGCGGTGACGAGGGTGATCGGCCCGGCCCTGCCAGGAAGCCCGGTGTCGACCGGACCCGGCTCGGCGGTTCCCTGCGCGGTCGGCGAGGTCGCCTGGTCTGCCTCGGGCGTGGGTGGCGGCGGCGAGACCGGACTGATGTGATTCTGCTCCGACAGGTTCACCGGATGGAGAAGGGCATCCCAGCCGCGGCTCAGCTCCGACCACGCACCTGGCGCCGCCCACACCACCCCGACGAGCAGCAGGATCGATATCAGGCCGAGTACACCCCGGCGACGCGACAGCCGTCTCCGTTTGCGATGCCACGGGTTCCCGACGGGTGGATACCAGCCCTTCGGGGCGAGCGACGATCCGGCCGCAGGGGACGGCGGGCTCTGCGAGTTCGCGGGCTCCGTCACCGCCCGGTCGTCCGAGAGCGCCCGTCCCTTGGTCGCCGAGACGAGCTCCGCGAGCTGGCACCGCGTCCTTCGCACCGTGGACGGGTCGAGCTCCGTTGCGACCGCGCCGCGAACCCTCTGCGCCAGGTCGGCCAGATCTGTTGTTCGGGCGATCGATTCGTCCAACCGGTCGGCGAGCGCGTGATCACGACAGTTCGTCGCGATACTTCGAAGCAGACCCGCCACCGCGTCGTCCACGTCGTGCCACGACTGCGCACTCCCGGTGCAATCGATCGCGAGCTGTCCCCGGTCGGAGACCGTCACCGCGTGGTCCAGGAGGATGGGGTAGCCGTCCCGGCTCCGCACCAGCTCGAGCTGATCGATGACATCGGTGACAAGCAGCGCGGCCTGCGCCGGTGTCAACGTCGCAATCGCGAGCAGCCCGTGGAGAACGACACCACCACCGCGAGCCTCGTTGCCGATTCGCTGCACCGGCTCGAGGCGGGGTTGCGCCGGCTCGCTTCTGCTCACGGAGAGCCCCAGCACTGCTTCGCTCATCGCGCGTCCCGAAACTCTGGGCCCCCGCGCGCGTGTACGACTGACCGGTACGGGTGGCCGGCGGATCTTGGGTTGGTGCGTACTCGCTGTCGAAATCCATTCTGTCTCTGTGCATTCCATTAGACCAGGCAGGCGAGATTCAGGGATTACGGACGAAGATCTCGTTACTCATCCGAGACGCCGCGGCGAACCGGCACACCGAACCGTTACCCGACCGGCCGCGGACGACGCGATTGGGAGAGATGCCCTAGATCCAGACGCCCTTGCCGATCGCGACGACGCCGCCGGGGCTGATCGCAAACCGCTGCCGGTCGCGCTCGAGGTCGACACCGATGATCTCGCCCTCACCGACCACCACGTTCTTGTCCAGGATCGCGTGCCGCACCACCGCGCCCTTGCCGACGCGGACGCCCGGCATCAACACGCTGCCCTCCACGGTGGCACCGTCGTCGACCATCACGTTGGAGCTGAGCACGGAGTTGCGCACGGTCGCGGCGGACAGGATGCAGCCGGCGCCCACCACCGATTCCTGGGCGAGCCCGCCCTGCACGAACTTGGCGGGCGCCAGGTTCTCCGCCGCGCCGCGGATCGGCCAGCGCCGGTTGTAGAGGTTGAACACCGGGTGCACGGACACCAGGTCCATGTGCGCCTCGTAGAACGCGTCGAGGGTGCCGACGTCACGCCAGTACCCGCGGTCCCGGTCGGTGGCGCCGGGCACCACGTTGTCTTTGAAGTCGTAGACATTGGCCATCCCGGCGGCGACAAGCGCGGGGATGATGTCGCCGCCCATGTCGTGGTCGGAGTCCGAGTTCTCCGAGTCGGCGCGGATGGCGTCCACCAGCACCTTCGTGGTGAACACGTAGTTGCCCATCGACGCGAACGTCGCGTTCGGGTCGTCCGGGGTACCGGGCGGATGCGCCGGCTTCTCCAGGAACTGGGTGATCCGGCCCGACTCGTCGCTGTCGATGCAGCCGAACGCGAACGCCTCGCTGCGCGGTACCCGGATCCCGGCCACGGTGACCCCCGCACCCGAGTCGATGTGGTGCTGGACCATCTGCTCGGGATCCATCCGGTACACATGGTCGGCGCCGAACACCACGATGTACTCGGGGTCCTCGTCGTAGACCAGGTTGAGCGACTGGAAGATCGCGTCCGCACTGCCGGTGTACCAGCGCGGGCCGAGCCGCTGCTGCGCCGGGACAGGGGTGATGTACTCCCCCGCGAAACCCGACAGCCGCCACGTCTGCGAGATGTGGCGGTCGAGGGAATGCGACTTGTACTGGGTCAGCACGCAGATCCGGAGATAGCCGGCGTTGACCAGGTTGCTCAGCACGAAGTCGATCAGGCGGTAGGCCCCGCCGAACGGCACCGCCGGCTTGGCCCGGTCAGCGGTCAAGGGGTACAGACGTTTCCCTTCGCCTCCGGCGAGCACGATTCCGAGCACATGCGGCTGGCTCCTCACCCTGTCAACCTATCGGCCGCGCCTGACCCCCGCCAGCGGTAGCCCCAAGTCGGCTCGGCGGCTACGTTTATCGCGTGCGGGTTGCGATGATGACCAGGGAGTACCCCCCGGAGATCTACGGTGGCGCGGGGGTCCATGTCACTGAGCTCGTGGCCCAGCTCACGCGGCTCTGCGATGTCGAGGTGCACTGCATGGGCGAGCCCCGTGAGGGTGCCATCGTGCACCGGCCCGATCCCGCTCTGACAGGCTCGAACCCCGCGCTGACCATGCTGTCGGCGCAGCTGCGGATGGCGCAGGCCGCGGCCGCGGCCGACGTGGTGCACTCGCATACCTGGTACACCGGCCTTGCGGGCCACCTCGCAGGCGAGCTCTACGGGTTGCCGCACATCATGACCGCGCACTCGCTCGAGCCCCGGCGCCCGTGGAAGGCCGAGCAGCTCGGCGGCGGCTACCGCATCTCCTCCTGGTCCGAACGCAACGCGGTCGAGTACGCCGACGCCATCATCGCCGTCAGCGCCGGCATGCGGCTCGACCTGCTCGACGCCTACCCGTTCGTCAATCCGGATCGAGTGCACGTGGTGCGCAACGGGATTGACACCGATGTCTGGTACCCCGACTTCGGCGGCGAACGCCCGACCTCCGTCCTGCGCGATCTGGGCGTCGACCCGGACGCTCCCATCGCGGCGTTCGTCGGCCGGATCACCCGGCAGAAGGGCGTCGGCCACCTGATCGCGGCGGCCCACGACTTCGACCCGGACGTGCAGCTGGTGCTGTGCGCCGGTGCGCCCGACACCGCGGAGATCGCCGAGGAGACCGAGCGGGCGGTCGCGAAGCTGTCCGAGGCACGGCGCAACGTGTTCTGGGTCAGGGAGATGCTGCCCACCGCACAGGTCCGGGAGATTCTTTCCGCGGCAACGGTGTTCGTGTGCCCCTCGGTGTACGAGCCGCTCGGCATCGTGAACCTGGAGGCGATGGCCACCGAGACCGCCGTGGTGGCCTCGGACGTCGGCGGCATTCCCGAGGTGGTCGAGGACGGCGTCACAGGGACGCTGGTGCATTACAACTCCTACGAGCCGGAGGCGTTCGAGCACGCGCTGGCGGCGGCGGTCAACACGGTCGCCTCCGACCGCGACGGCGCGGCCGCGATGGGCCGGGCAGGCCGGGAACGGGCGATCGCCGAGTTCTCCTGGGAGGAGATCGCCAAGCAGACCCTCGCGGTCTACGAGGCCGCGGCCCAGGGCTACGGCGGGCGTCAGCCGGCTGCCGGGACCGGGCGGTAGCTGCTGATCGTGACGGAGGCCGTCACCGTCGAGGTCTCGGGCAACCCGGCGATACGCTGCGCCCGCGCCTCGTCGCCGAGGTGACGCGCCGACGGGCCCATCGCGATCAGGCTGTCGACATCGGTGCGCGAGAGTGTCATCGGGTACTCGACGGCGACCCGGTCAGCCCGCTCGAAGTACCCGGACATGCTGGCGCCGAGGCGCACCGTCTTGTTCTCGTCCACCCGAACCAGGCCGAGCAGGTCCACGAGTTCACGCAGGTGCCGATCCGTCGGGGTCAGCACGATCAGCGTTCCGTCCTGCCGCAGTACCCGGCGCAACTCCGCGGCGTTGCGCGGGGCGAAGATCGACAGCACATGGCTGAGGGCGTGCGCGCGGACCGGCAGCTGGGTCCAGATGTCGGCGACCACCGAGCCGGCCCGGGGATGGCTGCGGGCGAGCCATCGCGCGGCGGCCTTGGAGACGTCGACACCGATACCCCGCGCGGCGGGCAGGGCGTCGAGGACGGCGGCGAGGTAATGCCCGGTACCCGCGCCGACCTCGAGCACCGCCGGGTCCGCCGGGACAGCGGTGGCGCACGCGCGCGCAACCGCGTCCATCAGCGGGTCGAAATGGTGGCCGTCGAGGAATCGGGCACGGGCCGCGATCATCTCGGCGCTGTCGCCGGTGAACTTCGCGGCCCCGGACAGCAGGCTGACGTAGCCCTGCCTGGCGATGTCGAAGCTGTGTCCCTGTTCGCACAGCAGGGTGCGGTCGGCGACGTCCAGTCCGCCGCCGCAGTGTGGGCAGGCGAGCAGCCCGACGACCTCGGCCAGCATCGGTCCGCCTCTCTGTCGATTGCACCGCAAAGACCCCGCGAGCCGAGGTGGCAAGCGGGGCCGTATGCCTGAAGGTCCGAGTCCGGCAAGGGCACCGCACCGAACCTTGCGAGGAGTTAGCTGGTGACGCCCTTCAGCTCGTCTCCGAGCGCGGCGGCTTCTTCCGGGGTCAGCTCGACGACGAGCCGACCTCCACCCTCGAGCGGAACCCGCATGACGATTCCTCGCCCTTCCTTGGTGGCTTCGAGGGGACCGTCACCGGTCCGGGGCTTCATGGCCGCCATTACCTGCTCCCTCCAGATCTGCGCTGACAAGCTCTGCGCCTAGGCTTACCGTCGGTACCCCGACAGCTGTTGTCGGGGATCACATGTGCCATTCTTCCCTATTGCAAGGAATGCCGGGAACCTGAGTCTCGTTTCCGATCGAATGCGGACCGGAAACCGGGCTCAGCGGCGCACCTCCACCCAGCAATCGAGCAGGTGATCGTCGACCATCCCGGTCGCCTGCATCAGGGCATAAGCCGTGGTGGGACCCACAAACTTGAATCCCCGGCGCTTGAGTTCCTTGGCCATCGCCGTCGATTCCGCGGTCACCGCGGGCACCTCGTCGACGGTGCGTAACCGGCTCGGGCGTGGCTCGGGGGCGAACGACCAGAGCAGCGAGTCGAGATCGGTGTCCGTCATCTCGAGCACGGCCCTCGCGTTCGCGGTGCAGGCCTCGATCTTCGCCCGATTGCGGACGATTCCCGGATCGGCGAGCAGTCGCTCGACATCGTCGGCTCCGAACGCGGCAACCGCCTCGACGTCGAACCCCGCGAACGCGGAGCGGAACGCCTCCCGCTTGCGGAGCACGGTGATCCAGGACAGCCCCGATTGGAAGGCCTCCAGGCACAGCCGCTCGAAGAGCTCGTCCCGACCTCGCAGGGGCACACCCCATTCCTGGTCGTGGTAGTCGCGGTAGATCCGCGATCCCGACCCGTCGACCGCCCACGGGCACCTGGTCCGGCCGTCGTAGGACGCGTCCCCGCTCATGGCTTTTCCGGCCCGGAGACCGGCGCCTCGCGCAGGCTCGCCAATTCGCCCCGCAGCGAATCGATCTCGCGACCCAGCCGATCGAGTGCCCAATCCACCTCGGCGGCCTTGTACCCGCGCACGGTCTGCTGGAACCGCAGCGCGCGGACGTCGGCGCCGGTGACGTCCTCGGCCGGGAGCATGGTGGCGGTGGTCCCCGGCGGCAGCGGGGCCATCTCCTCACCGCGTCCGAACACCGCCGAGGCGGCCAGGAACAACAGCCCACCGACCAGCGCCATGATCAGCAGATAGAGCAGCACCGTGAACATGATCCGATCCTGTCACGGCGGTCCGACATGCGCCGCAACCCGGTGACCCGCCCGCCTACGGCCTGAGCGTGTTCATCGGCGGCCGATCCGCCAGCGACACCTCGGTGGTCACAGGCACGAACGAGTCACCCTCGGCAAGGAACTGCGTCAGCCCCGCTCCGGAATCCTCGATACCGCACCGGCGGAGCATGGTGCCGATGATCTGCCTGCTCATCACGCCGAGCTCGACCAGCGGCCGGTTGCGGTGCTTGCGCACCCCCAGGTTCACCTGGCCGATGGCGCTGAGCCCGAGCCGGTCGTAGGTGTCGAGCAGCAGCCCGATCTCCACCCCGTACCCCGGCGCGAACGGGACCGCGGACAACAGTTCCCTCGTCCCCGCGTACTCACCGCCGAGGGGTTGCAGCACCGAGGTCAGCTCGGGCCGCATCGCCGCAAGCAGCGGTCGCGCGACCAACTCGGTGACCCGGCCGCCGCCGTTCGCATCCTCGGTCCCGCTGACCCGCAGCGGCCGCCGGTAGTACCCCTTCACGAGGTGGATGCCGTCGACCGTCAGCAGCGGGCCGAGCAACTTCGGCACGAACTCCGGGTCGGGGTTGATCAGGTCGGAATCGACGAAGGCGATCAGGTCGCCCGTGCTCGCCGCGATCGAGCGCCAGAGCACCTCGCCCTTGCCGGGGACCGGCGCGAGGCCGGGCACCGCCTGCTCGCGACTGACCACGGTGGCCCCGGCCGCAGCGGCCCGCTCCGCGGTCTCGTCGGTGGACCCGGAGTCGAGCACGATCAGCTCGTCCACCAGGCTGCCGAGCAGCGGATGGATGGTGTCCACCACGGCGGAGACCGTCTTCTCCTCGTTCAGTGCGGGCAGCACGACGGACACCGTCCGGCCTGCCTTCGCCGCGATCAGGTCGGCGATGCTCCACGCGGGGTGGTCCCAGCTGTTCGCCTCCGACCAGACACGCTCACCGCTCGTGCTCGTCCTCATGCCAGCCCCCTGACCGTCCGGGCCGGCGCCCTGGTGCCGATGATCGCGGCGACCATGTCGACCACTCGTCTGGTGGATGCGACCTCGTGGACCCTGAAGACTCGGGCACCTTCTGCGGCTGCCAATGCTGTCGCTGCCAACGTACCCTCCAACCGCTCGGCGAGTTCTACACCTAGAGTCTCCCCGATAAAATCCTTGTTGCTCAGTGCCATCAGGACAGGCCACCCGGTGTTAACAAGAACGTCCACGCGCCGCAACAACTCGAGCCCGTGGAAGGTGTTTTTGCCGAAATCGTGGGTCGGATCGATGAGGATCCCGTCGGCGGGGACGCCGAGATCGCGCGCCCGCTGCGCCGCCGTCACCACCTCGTCGACCACATCCGCGACCACGTCCGTGTAGCGGACCCGGTGTGGCCGGGTCCGGGGCACGGCGCCGCCGGTGTGCGAGCAGACGTAACCGGCGCCCAGTTCGGCCGCGACCTCCACCAGGGTCGGATCGGCACCGGACCAGGTGTCATTGATCAGGTCGGCGCCCGCACCACAGGCCAGCCGGGCGACGGGGCCGCGCCAGGTGTCCACGGAGATCAGCAGGTCCGGGTACCGGCCGCGGATCGCCTCCACGAACGGCACCACCCGGCGGATCTCCTCGGCGGTGTCCACCTCGTCTCCCGGGCCCGCCTTGACGCCGCCGATGTCGACCAGGTCCGCACCCTCGTCGACCGCCCGGTGGACGGCCGCCATGGCCGCCTCATCGGTGAAGGTGGCACCCTTGTCGTAGAACGAATCCGGGGTGCGGTTGACGATCGCCATCACCAGGGCCCGATCGGTCGCCACCGGCTTGCCGCACAGGGTCGGCGAGGCCGCGAGGTGGGGTTCGGTCATGGCTTCATAGTGACATGCAGGGACCGACGATCACGGGGTGGTGCAGGCGTCGAGCGCCTCGCCGACCCCGGACGTCACGAGCAGCCCGTCGAGGGCCCGCTGCTGCACGAAGCCGCCGTCACGCAGTCCGTCCAGCCAGCTCAACAGGCCCGAGTAGTGGCCGACCGGGTCGAGCAGGACCACCGGCTTGGCATGCATGCCCAGGTAGCCCGCAGTCCAGGTCTCGAAGAGCTCCTCGAGCGTGCCGATCCCACCCGGCAGGGTGATGAAGGCATCGGCCCGGTCCTCCATGATCTGCTTCCGCTGACGCATCGTGTCGGTGACGATCAGTTCGTCGGCGTCGGTATCGGCGACCTCCCTGTGCACCAACGCCTTCGGGATGACGCCGATGGTCCAGCCACCGGCCTCGCGGGTGGCCCTCGCCACCGCGCCCATCATCGAGACGTTGCCGCCGCCCGAGACCAGCCGCATCCCCCGTCGGCCGATCTCGGTGCCCAGTTCCGCCGCGAGCGCCAGGTACGACTCGTCGACCGGCCCGGAGGCGCAGTACACACAGATGGTGCGGATCGGGAAGATCACCACTCCTCCTCGGTGCCCATCAGCTCGGCGGCATCGACGCCGTGCTGCGACTCGACGACGATGCGCACGGCCTCCTCGATGCTGTCGGTCACATGCAGCAGTTCGACGTCGCTCTCGGAGATCTTGCCGCTCTCCACCAGCGTCGTCTTGATCCACTCGAGCAAGCCGGACCAGTACTGGGTACCGAACAACACGATGGGGAACCGGGTGACCTTGCGGGTCTGCACCAGGGTCAGCGCCTCGAACAGTTCGTCGAGGGTGCCGAAGCCGCCAGGCAGACAGATGAAGGCCTGCGAGTACTTGACGAACATGGTCTTGCGGGCGAAGAAGTAGCGGAAGTTGATGCCGAGGTCGACCCACTCGTTGAGGCCCTGCTCGAACGGCAGTTCGATGCCGAGCCCGATCGAGTAGCCGCCCGACTCGCTGGCGCCACGGTTCGCGGCCTCCATCACGCCGGGGCCGCCCCCGGTGATGACGGCGTACCCGGCCTCGGCCAGCGCGGCGCCGAGTTCACGGCCCGCGGTGTACTCGGGGTGATCGGGCCCGGTTCGCGCCGAGCCGAACACCGTCACCGCCCGCGGCACCTCCGCGAGCGCCCCGAAACCCTCGACGAACTCGCTCTGGATCCGCAGCACCCGCCACGGATCGGTGTGCACCCAGTCGGTCGGACCGCGCTGATCGAGTAGCCGCTGATCGGTGGTGCTGGTGCCCGCCTTGCGATCGCGGCGCAGCAGGATCGGCCCGCGGTGCTTGACCGAGGCGCTGCCCCGCTTCGAGGTGTTCTGCTTCGCGGCCCGGCCGGGCGTCTTGTCGGGTGCCATGCGAGCAAGGCTATCCCGACGCGGGTGACCCAATTCACCGGGCAAACGCCAAAGCAAGCGATTGCAAAATAGCTTAGCCTTCACTAACTTCTTGTTCGCGGCGGCAACGATACGCCCCCGCCCGCCTCGGTCACCCGAGCTGCCCGGTCGAGATTCCTTGTGAGGGGATTGCTTTGAGTGTGAAGAACATGTCCGTGGTGCGCGGCGCCCGCATGGCGGGCGCAACCGCGGTCGCGGCGGTCGCGATCGGCCTGATGTCGACGGGCGCGGCCAACGCCGACACCTTCGTGCCGCTGCCCGACGGGCAGAAGGCAGGACCGGGTGCGGTCATCTCCCGCACCGGCGAGAGTGCCCTGATCTCCCCGTCGCTGGCCGCCAACGGCGCAGGCCGCACCGCATGGGTCTCGGGCACCGTCACCGCCGATGTCACCGGCATCGCCAAGGAAACCGAGGCCGGGCCGTCCAACGGTGCCACCAATGACAAGGGCACCAACAACTCGTCCACGCACGGGGTCTCGCGGATCAGCACCGGCTACATCGTCGGATGCCAGGTCGACATCACCGGGCTCGGCGGCTCGATCGGCGCCTCGATGGACCTGACCGGTCCGTCGGTCTCGGGTTCGCTGACCGTCCCGGTCTCCGCGGGCCAAGTCAAGTTCGTGGGCGTCTCCGGCAAGGACATCAAGAAGAACGGCAAGTACTCCGTCCAGTACCAGGACACCCAGCTCGAGGTCCAGAACTGCGGCGGCTTCGCCCAGGCCCGTTCCTACACGGTGGTCGAGATCGTCGGCGACAACTACTCCAAGACCACCCTGTACGGCCAGCCGTTCAGCATCGGATAACAAGGGAAATCATGAACTCCAGCAACACCGGCCTGCGTCGCGGGCTGCAGATCGCCGCCATCGGCGCCGCCACCGCCGTCGTGGTCGGCTTCCTGTCCGCGGGCGCCGCGAACGCCGACACCTTCGTCCCCTGCCGGACGGCAGCATCAGCAAGACCCTCGCCGACGGCACCGTCGTCACGATCACCCGCAGCGGTGAAACCGCCAACATCTCGCCGTCGATGGGCGCGACCCCGCTGCACCGCAACGTGTGGGTGTCCGGCCGGATCGGCGCCGAGGTCACCGGGCCGAACGCCAAGGGCGGCAGCATCACCGCGGGCTACGTGGTGGCCTGCCAGCTGACCCTCGGCGGCAAGGGTGGCGCCGACACCGGGATGTCGTCTGGTTGGGAGGGCGAGAGCGTCAAGCAGACCGCCAAGGGCGCGGGCACCGTCAGCATCGGCCCCGGCCAGGCGAAGAACATCCGGCTCCTCGACCTGGAGAAGGAGGACGGCTTCGGCAACGAATCCCACTCCGGCGCAAACTCGTTCAAGGGCACGAGCGGCAGCGTCACCTACGCCGACTCCACCATCGGTGTCGAGGGCTGCGCCGGCTACGCACAGGCCCGCTCCTACGCCACCGTTTCGGTGAGCACGGACAACATCACCAGCAGCACCACGCTGTGGGGACAGCCGTTCAGCATCGGCTAGTCACCTCGGCCGGCCTCACCCATCGACCGCCTGGGTGAGGCCGGCCGCGTTCCACCGGCGGCGCCGCGTCGCGTGTGCCACGATTGACCGATGCGTCTGGGGCTCCACGCGCTGGGAATCGGCACCGGCGCTCGCCGGGAGGTGATCGACGCCGTCGCAGTCGCCGCCGACGACTCCGGATTCGCGACGCTCTGGGCGGGTGAGCATGTCGTGATGGTGGACCATCCGACCTCCCGCTACCCGTATTCCGACGACGGCAGGATCGCCGTGCCTGCCGTCGCGGACTGGCTCGACCCGATGATCGGGCTCAGCTTCGCCGCCGCGGCGACGCGCAGGATCCACATCGCGACGGGCATACTCCTTCTCCCCGAGCACAACCCCGTGCTGGTGGCCAAGCAGGCGGCGACATTGGACCTGATGAGCGGTGGCCGGTTGACGCTCGGCGTCGGCATCGGTTGGTCCGAGGAGGAATTCGCCGCACTCGGTGTCCCGTTCGCTCGGCGTGGCCCGCGCGCCGCCGAGTACGTCGCGGCCATGCGGGCGCTCTGGCGTGACGACGTCGCCTCCTTCGATGGCGAGTTCGTCAGCTTCGACGCCGTGCGGGTCAATCCCAAACCGGTCCGTGAGCGTCGCATCCCCATTGTCGTCGGCGGCAACAGCGACTCGGCGCTGCGGCGGGCCGCGACCTGGGGCGACGGGTGGTACGGCTTCAATCTCTCCGACGCCATGGAGGTCGCGGAACGGATCGACACCCTCCGTGGACTGTGCCGCACGATCGGCCGCGACCCCGGCGAGCTGCGGATGGCCGTGGCGCTGCGCGACGTCGATCTCGGCGACGTCACCGCACTCGCCGGGTCGGGCGTCGATGAGCTGGTGCTCGTCCAGGCTCCGCCGGACGAGCCGAGCGCGGCGGCCGACTGGGTTCGGTCGCTCGCCGACCGCTGGCTGCCGGCGATCGACGGAACGGACGCGTCCGCGTGAGACGTCAGGCGCTGAGGTAGCCGCGCAGTACCCGCGTGACCTCGGTGATCTGCGTGGTCGGGACGTGCTCGTCCCGCTTGTGCGCCAGGTTCGGGTCTCCGGGGCCGTAGTTGACGGCCGGGATGCCCAGCGCCGAGAACCGGGCGACATCGGTCCAGCCGTACTTCGCTCGGAACTGTCCGCCCGCCGCTCCGATCAGCGCGGCGGCGGCAGGGGCACCCAGACCGGGAAGCGCCCCCGCCGAACTGTCCGTCACCTCGAAGCCGAGTCCGAGTCCGTCCACCACCTCCCGGACATGCTCGATCGCCTGGTCCACGCTGCGGTCGGGCGCGAACCGGAAGTTCACGTCCAGTTCGGCCGCGTCGGGCACCACGTTCCCGGCCACTCCCCCGGCGATGCGCACCGCGGACAGGCCCTCGCGGTAGACGCAGCCGTCGATGTCCACCGAGCGCGCCTGGTATTCGGCGAGCCGGGCCAGCAGCGGCCCGAACTTGTGGATCGCGTTGTCCCCCAGCCAGGATCGCGCCGAGTGCGCGCGCGTGCCGGAGGTCGTCAGCCGCACCCGAAGGGTGCCCTGGCAGCCTGCCTCGATGAACCCGCCCGACGGTTCGCCGAGCACCGCGACGTCGGCCCGCAGCCACTGCGGCAGCTCGCGCTCGATCCGGCCCAGCCCGTTGTGCACGGCCGCGATCTCCTCGCAGTCGTAGAACACCAGCGTCAGATCGTGCGCGAGTTCCTCGATCGTCGCGGCCAGGTGCAGGAACACCGCGTCGCCGGACTTCATGTCGACGGTGCCGCAGCCGTGCAGCAGCTCCCCCTGCACGGGGTCGAAGGTGCGGGTGCTCGGCACGTTGTCGGCGATCGGCACCGTGTCCAGGTGGCCGGCCAGCATCACCCGGCTCGGCAGTCCCAGGTCGGTGCGCGCGAGCACCGCGTTGCCGTTGCGGATCACCTCGAAGCCGATGGTCTGCTCGCGCAGCGCCGCCTCCACCGCATCCGCGATCAGCGCCTCGTCGTGGGAGACGCTCGGGATGTCGACCAGCGCGGCGGTCAACTCGATCGGGTCGGCGTGCAGGTCCAGGCGGGGCGTCGGAGTCACCAGATCAGATTAGGCGGCTCCGCCGCCTGTGCGCGGTAAGCGAGTCCAGGGACTCGTCAACCGCTCACGGGCGCGAAGCGCCTTCGCCTAGTTGTTGGTGATCTGGAATCCGGCACCGACGTTCTGCGGCCTCGAGTTCAGATCGTCGAGGATCCGCCTGGCGGAGGTGTACTTGTAGTGCTGGCCCACCCATGGCACGTACGGAATGATGTCCGTGATCCACGAGGCGATCCCGGCCCATTTGGCGCTCTCCCCTGAATGAAGGCGGGACCGCCGGAATCACCCTGCTTCGAGCCTGCCTGGGTGGTGAGTATTCCGTTGCTGTTGCCCAGGATCGGGCCGCACTGGACCTGCTTCGCATCGCCACTCTGGGCGAAGTACTGGGTCGTTGTCGTACCGGCGTTGCACAGCGTTTGGTTCACCGACGGGTCCGTCGGATTGCCTGCCGCGTCGCCATAGATCGCGTTCATCTTGAACCAGGGCACGGAGGCAACCTCGATCGGACCGGGGTCATACGGCTCATTGGGAGGGAAGGCAGTTCCGCTCGCATCGGGGCCGTACTTCGGGGTCGTCATCACCTGGCTGGAAAGAGTGATGTTGTCGGCGAACTCGATCACCATGTAGTCGAGCGTGCCAACCAGGGCACCGAATCCGTCCCGATCGTCGTTCGACACATAGCGGATCCAGCCGATGGGCCCGGCGCCCACGTCGCGCCAATCCCAGACCCGGTGCGTGTTGTCCAGAACTTGGACCTGTCGCCCCGGACCGATATAGCGCCTGTGGCTCTCCCAGGGATTGCAGTGCCCCGCAGTGATACCGATCTTCCGGTTCTGCGAGTCGGTGCCGACTGCACCGAGGGAGCAGGAACCCCCTTCGCGCGTGTAGTCGTCGAATGTGATCCGCATGCCCGCCGAAACCGTCTTGGCGGGCGGGACAGCGGGGCCAGGAATCTGAACTCCGGTCCCCGCGCCAGGCGGCTGAGTGGCCTGGGCGGTACCGCCGGCGAGGCCCACAGTCAGCGCACACGCGGTGAGCAGGCCGGCGAAATACCGGGTCGAACGTTTCATGTAGAGCTCCTGCTGGGTCTCGTGGACATGACAGGCGCACGATAAACCATCCGGTCGGTTTGTATTGAGGAAAAGCCCAAGGCGACTCCGCCGCCTGTGCGTGGTTACCGAGTCCAGGGACTCGTCAACCGCGCACGGGCGCGGAGCGCCTAGATCTCGTAGATGTCGCCGTCGAAGCCGGCCCGGAACAGCCGGCCTGCGGAGAACCCGGAGCCACCGCTGCCGAAGGTCAGCACGCTGGAACCCGGCAGGCCACCGGCGAGGGCGCAGTACCGGTTCGGCCCGTCCACCCGCAGGATCTCGCCGCTGATGTCGGTGGGCACGATCGGACGGCCCGCCGCGTCCAGCGCCAGCCCGTCCGGCGCGACGAACGTGTCGGCGCCGCCGAAGTCCACCAGCGACTCGGGCGCCGCAGGGTTCGCCAGCGGGATCCGGCTCACGCCCGGGTTGGCGAAGGTCCGCGAGACGTAGAGATAGCGGTCGTCGCCGCTGAGCGCGGCACCGTTGGCGCTGGGCAGCACGGCCCAGTCGGGCTGCACGACACCGTTCGGCAGCACCCGCCCGACCAGCGACGCGAGGTCGTTGGTGGCGTACACGGTGCCGTCGTGGGTCACGGCCAGGCCATTCGCCGCGGAGAGCCCCGACGCGAACGGGTGCACCGCGCCGGTCCCGACGTCGATCCTGACGATCCCCGCCTGCCGCGCGATATCGCCCACGAACACGCGAGCGTCGCCGTAGCCGACCAGCAGGGCGCCGTCCGGCGCGAAGGCAAGGCCGCCGCCGATCGGGCCGGGCAGGGTCGCGAACGGGACCGCCGGGCCGCCGGGCCGATCGATCCGGAGCACCCGGTTGCTGCGCAGGTCCGTGAGGTAGAGCCTGCCCGCACCGTCGACGGCCGCTCCCTCGATGGCCGCGCCCGGCACCCGTCCGACCAGCACGGGCGCCTGCCCCGCGCCGGGGCAGAGGGGCGCGGCGCCCACCTGCGGCGTCGACAGCAGCGAGAGAGCCGCGACCACCGCTGCCCCGACCGCGGCGATCCTGACCGAGCTGGCGAATCCGATTCCACGCATGCGTCCCCACATCCATTCGGCCGGTACGACGGTCTGCGCTCAGCCTTGCACGGGATGCGCGCGGGTGACGGTTCAATTACTCCAGCCGGTACCCTGAC
Organism: Rhodococcus sp. MTM3W5.2; assembly: GCF_001984015.1. Classification (NCBI taxonomy): domain Bacteria; kingdom Bacillati; phylum Actinomycetota; class Actinomycetes; order Mycobacteriales; family Nocardiaceae; genus Rhodococcus; species Rhodococcus sp. MTM3W5.2. Next base: position 4,280,005 of record NZ_CP019572.1, read on the forward strand.
TGCCCGTGAGCACTCAGGGAGCATCGGCAGTCGGTATCGCAAACGTGACCACGGGCGGGGTCGTCCTCGACACCTGGTACCCGGAGCCCACGCTGGGCGATGTGGCCGAGACGGGCACAGTCGTGCTCGAGGGCGCCGACATCCCGGCCGAGCTGGCCGCGCTGGTCGGCGAGGACGAGGCCCGCGGCGTCAAGCAGGTCGCGGTGCGCACCTCGATCGCCGATCTGGCCGCCGCGCCGGTCGACGCGCACGATGCCTACCTGCGCCTGCACCTGATCTCGCACCGCCTCGTCCAGCCGCACGGCGCCAACCTCGACGGCGTCTTCGGCCTGCTCGCCAACGTGGTGTGGACCAACTTCGGCCCCTGCGCGGTCGACGGCTTCGAGGTGGTCCGCGCCAAGCTGCGCGCCCGCGGCCAGGTCACCGTGTACGGCATCGACAAGTTCCCGCGCCTCGTCGACTACGTGGTCCCCTCCGGCGTCCGGATCGCCGACGCGGACCGGGTCCGCCTCGGCGCGCACCTGGCCAGCGGCACCACGGTCATGCACGAGGGCTTCGTGAACTTCAACGCAGGCACCCTCGGCAACTCGATGGTCGAGGGCCGCATCTCCGCGGGCGTCGTCGTCGACGACGGTTCCGATGTCGGCGGCGGCGCCTCGATCATGGGCACCCTCTCCGGCGGCGGCAAGGAGGTCATCTCGGTGGGCAAGCGCTGCCTGCTGGGCGCGAACTCCGGTCTCGGCATCTCCCTCGGCGACGACTGCGTGGTCGAGGCGGGCCTGTACATCACCTCCGGCACCAAGGTCTCCGGCCCGGACGGCACGGTGATCAAGGCCAAGGAGCTCAACGGCCAGTCGAACATCCTGTTCCGCCGCAATTCGGTGTCCGGCGCCGTCGAGGTGGCGCCGTGGAAGGGCACCGGCGTCGAGCTCAACGCCGCGTTGCACAAGAACGACTGACGATGTCGACGAGCGACCCGGCAAAGGACACCGCAACAGCCCTCGCCGAGGAGGGCGACACCTCGCACCTCGGGCACGGGCTCAAGGTCCGCCATCTGACGATGATGGGCCTCGGTTCCGCGATCGGCGCCGGGTTGTTCCTCGGCACAGGTGTCGGGATCGCGAAGGCAGGCCCGGCCGTGCTGATCTCGTACATCATCGCCGGCATCATCGTGGTCTTCGTGATGCGGATGCTCGGCGAGATGGGCGCCGCGATCCCGGCCAGCGGCTCCTTCAGCCACTACGCGCGCATCGGCATCGGCGAGTGGGCCGGCTTCACGATGGGCTGGCTGTACTGGTTCATGCTGATCATGGTGCTCGGCGCCGAGATCACCGGTGCCTCGGCGATCGTGCACGGATGGCTGCCCGGCGTGCCGCAGTGGGTGGTCGCGCTGGTCTTCGTCACCTTCTTCGCGGTGGTGAACCTGGCCAAGGTGAGCAACTTCGGCGAGTTCGAGTTCTGGTTCGCCGCCATCAAGGTCGCGGTCATCATCGCCTTCCTGGTGATCGGCGTGCTGCTGGTCTTCGGGCTGCTGCCGGACACCGACCCGGTCGGGTTCACGAACCTGTTCGGCCAGGGCGGCTTCATGCCGAACGGCTTCGCGGGCATCGCCGCGGGCCTGCTCGTGGTCGCGTTCGCGTTCGGCGGCATCGAGATCGTGACGATCGCCGCCGCCGAGTCGAAGGACCCGGAGCACTCGATCGCCACGGCGGTGCGCAGCGTGGTGTGGCGCATCAGTGTGTTCTACATCGGCTCGATCGCGATCATGGTGCTGGTGCTGCCCTGGAACTCGCCGCAGCTGCAGAGCGGTCCCTTCGTGGCCGTCCTGAACCAGGCACACATCTCCTACGTGGCCGGGTTCATGGAACTGGTGGTCGTGGTGGCGCTGCTGTCAGCGTTCAACGCCAACGTCTACGGCACCTCCCGGATGGCCTATTCGCTCGCCCGTCGCGGCGACGGTCCGGCGTTGCTGAGTGGCCTGTCCAAGACCGGGGTGCCGACCAACGCGGTGCTGCTCTCGGTGTTCTTCGGCTTCGTCAGCGTGCTGCTGAACTGGCTGCTGCCGGACTCGCTGCTGTCGATCCTGCTCAACGCCGTCGGCGCCGCGCTGCTGGTGATCTGGATCTTCATCGTGGTCTCGCAGTTGCGGCTTCGACCGCGGCTGGAGGCCGAGGGCAAGCTCAGCCTCCGGATGTGGGGCTTCCCCTACCTGAGCTGGTTCACCCTGGCCGCGCTCGGCGGCCTGATCCTGCTGATGCTGACCGACGCCGACGCCCGCAAACAGCTGATCTCCACGGCCGTGCTGTTCGCGGTGATCGCCGGTCTGTCGGTGCTCAACGCGCGCAGGCGGCGTGCGGACGCCTAGGCGTCCGCACGCGCCCGGTTCCGCTCAGCGCGCAGTGAAGCCCCCGTCGATCGCGAGCGCGGCGCCGGTGACGAACGACGCCTCTTCGCTCAGCAGGAAGGCGACGAACGGCGCGATCTCCTCCGGCTGGGCGACGCGGTTCACCGGATGCAGGGCCGCGATCTGCGCCATCGCCTCGTCGGTGGGGGCCATCGATTCGCGGGAGAGCGGCGTGTCGACCCCGCCGGTGGTGATGGCGTTGACCCGCACCCCCCGCTCGGCGACCTCCAGCGCGACGGCCCGGGTCAGTCCCACGACGGCGTGCTTGGCTGCGACATAGGGCGCGACCCCTGGCAGCCCGACGGCTCCCAGGTTGGACGCGTTGTTGACGATGGCCCCGCGGGTCTCGAGCACGGCGGGAATCTGGTGCTTGAGGCAGTGGAAGACGCTGGTGACGTTCTGCGCGAGCTCCGCGTCCCAGTCGGCCCCGTCGATCCCGGACACCGGGCCGGACGCGTTGACGCCGCCGGCGTTGTTGAAGGCCCCGTCCAGCCGCCCGAACTCGGCGACCGCAGCGGCGACCAGTGCCGCGGCGTCCGCCTCCACCGACACGTCCGCAGGCACGAAGATCGCGGTGCCTCCCGAGGCTCGGATGCCCGCGGCTGCGTCCTCGCCGACCTCCCGGCGGCGAGCGCCGAGCACGACCGCGGCGCCCTCCGCCGTGAGCCGACGGGCGACCGCGAGGCCGATGCCGGAGGTGCCGCCGGTGACGATGAAGACCTTGGAGTCCAGGCGCGAAGACATGATGAGTCCTTTCGGGGGATCTGCTGAAAGCGGTGCGGTGAGCACCTGATTCAGACTGCGGAATCCCGGGACTCGGTGCTGGCGGGAATCGGACCACGCGTTTCCGGACGAGTCGGGTCGGGGTGGACACCTCCCCGACGCGCATCCTGCACCTGGTGCCAGAAACCGCTCCGCTGCGGCCCGGCAGGACGTAGTGTCGGCGCGACCTACGTCCGTCGTCGAGCAGGAGAACGGCCATGAGTTTTGTCCTCGTCGAGCGGCCCCGCGAGAACGTGGCCCTGGTGACCCTCAACCGCCCCGAGCGGATGAACGCCATGGCGTTCGACGTGATGGTTCCGCTGAAGGAATCCCTCGAGGCGATCAGCAACGACAACTCGGTGCGCGCGGTCGTCCTCACCGGCGCGGGCCACGGCTTCTGCTCGGGCGCCGACCAGGCCTCCGCGGGCAGTCCCCCGCACATCGACGGCCTCACCCGTCCGTCGATCGCGTTGCGCGCGATGGAGATCCTCGACGACGTGGTGCTGGCAATCCGCCGGATGCACCAGCCGGTGATCGCCGCGGTCAACGGTGCCGCGATCGGCGGCGGCTTCTGCCTGTCGCTGGCCGCCGACATCCGGATGGCCGCCCCGGAGGCATACTTCCGGGCGGCAGGCATCAACAACGGACTGACCGCCAGCGAGCTCGGGCTGAGCTACCTGCTGCCGCGTGCGATCGGATCGTCCCGCGCGTTCGAGATCATGCTGTCCGGTCGAGATGTCGATGCCGCGGAGGCGGAGCGGATCGGGCTCGTCTCCCGCATCGTCGACGGCCAAACCCTGCTCGACGAGTGCTTCGACCTGGCGACGCGGATCGCGGCCTTCTCCCGGCCCGGCGTCGAGCTCACCAAGCGCACCCTGTGGTCCAGCCTGGACGCCTCCTCGATGGCGCAGCACATGAACCAGGAAGGCCTGGGTCAGTTGATGATCCGGCTGATGACCGACAACTTCGAGGAGGCCACCCTGGCCCGGCGCGAGAAGCGGGAGCCGGTTTTCCGGGACAGCAAATAGTTCAGGCGCCCACGCCGGAGTCCAGCCCGAACGCGATCACCCGGTCGGGGTGGATGCGGATCAGCTCCGGCGACATCCCCCTCCCCCACGGCTCCACGCCCGTCAACGCCTCTGCCCTGCCGCGGATCTCGATGCATCGCACCATCCACGGCTGGATCGACGCGAGGTCGTCGACGACGAAGGCCACCCGGTCATTGCCCGCGAGATTGCGGAACTTCCTGCTGGCACCGAGGTTGTGGCCGCCGATGTCGATGGTGCCGAGTTCGGCGTTGTACCGATATCCCACCGGGTTGTTCTGCGGGGCGCCGCGGCGATCGACCGTCGCGAGACGGCCGAGCCGCTGGCTGCCGAGGTACTCGATCTGAGCGGGCGTGAGGGCGGACGCTGTCGCGGTCATGGGGGCTCCCGTCGTCGGTGCGATGCACCCGCGACGCTATGACCTCAACCGCGGTTCAGGTCAAGTAGCGATCGGTCGCCCTCGAGCCGGACATGACATCCAGGGTGGATCCGCACGAGTAGCTGCCCGCCGTCGAGGTGACGGCGGGCAGCTGATGTCCGGCTCTACTTGGGGCCACCGCCTCCGCCGGTGCCACCACCCGTTCCCCCACCGGTGCCGCCACCGCCGCCGGTGCCACCACCGGGTCGGCCCGGGCAGGGCTTGGGAATGGTGGGTCCGGTGCCGCCACCGGCCGGCGCGGCGACGTAGGACGCGGCAGCGACACTCTTCGGCGGGCAGGGCGTCGGAGCCGGAGCCGTGGGACCCGGTACGGGATCGGCGGGCTTGACGGCGCTTGCGGCCGTGACCGCGTAGGCAGGACCGGCGGCGGCCGCGGCAACGGCGAAGCTGGCGGCGGCGACTGCGATTGCGGTGCGGATCTTCGAGCTGGACATCTGGGACTCCAATGGTTTGGGATTGGTTTGCCCATCAATCGTCATCTGCACCAACGTTTTTCAGTAGCCGCCCTGGGGTGTTGGAGGGGCACCCTGAGGAGGTCGGAATGTTCACCCTTGGCGGGGTTGCGTGGTCACGCCACCCTTGATGATCAGCGTGCCGAAGTCGAGCCCGAACGCCTCCTCGATGGCCATGCACATGAACCAAGAGGACTGGGCCAGTTGATGATCCGGCTGATGCCCGACAACTTCGAGGAGGCCACGCCACGGAACCACAAGGGTGGGTCGCTAAGTGGCGCGCAACTCCCGCCTCCACCGCTCCGCGAACACGACCGCGGACACCACGAAGAAGGCCGCGCCGACGAGCCAGCCGAGGGCCGACCCGACGATCAGCCCGACCACCGCGAACAGCGCGACCTGCGCGTACAGCCGGGAGGGATTGGGGAGCCTCCGGCGGGACGTCGGCGCCATCCAGACAGCCCAGATCCCCGCCGCCGCGGTCGGCAACGCGATCGCCACCAGCACCCGACCGAGAATTGAATCCATCATCGCGATCCCGGCCAGGGCGAGCAGAACGAGCATCGCCAGCTCGCACAGGAACGCGATCAGTTCGAGCGGACCGACCTTCTCCTGCGGCCGTTCACCCAACTCTGTCACCCGCCCATCTCCGCGACCTTGATGATCAGCTTGCCGAAGTTGCGCCCGGCCAGCATCCCGTTGAACGCGGCGGGCGCATTCTCCAACCCCTCGACGATGTCCTCGCGGTACGCGATGCGGCCGTTGTGCATCCAGCCGGACATGTCGGCGACGAACGCCTTGAAATCGCTCTTGACGAACTCGCTCTGGATGAAGCCGCGGATCGTCAGGCTCTTCTTCAGCACATCGTTCATGAAGCCAGGCAGCCGGTCGGGGCCGGTGGGGGCCGCGGTCTCGTTGTAGTGCGACACCAGCCCGCACACCGGAACCCGGGCGAAGTCGTTCAGCAGCGGGAACACCGCGGCCCACACCGCTCCGCCGACATTCTCGAAGTACACGTCGATGCCGTCGGGACAGGCCGCCGCGAGTTGCTCGGCGAAATCCGGTGCGCGGTGGTCGATCGCGGCGTCGAAACCGATCTCGCGCAGGTAGGCGACCTTCTCGGGCCCGCCCGCGATGCCGACCGCCCTGGCACCCTTGATCTTTGCGATCTGCCCGACGGCCGATCCGACCGGCCCCGTCGCGGCGGCGACGACCACCGTCTCCCCCGGCTTGGGATCGCCGATGCGCAGCAGCCCGGCGTAGCCGGTGAAGCCGGGCATCCCCAGCACGCCCAACCAGCTCTGCACCGGCGCGGCATGCGGGTCGAGCTTGCGCACGTGATCCGCGTCGATCGCCGAGTGCGTCTGCCAGCCCGAGAAGGACAGCACCACATCGCCCGGGTGGAAGGCCGGGTCCTTCGAATCGATCACCTCGCACACGGTGCCGCCGACCATCACGTCGCCGAGCTCGACCGGATCGGCGTACGACTTCGCCGCACTCATCCGGCCCCGCATGTACGGATCGAGGGAGAGGTAGAGGGTCTTGAGCAGCAACTGCCCATCGCCGGGAACCGGGACCGGGACTGTCTCGATCCGGAAATCGGACGGCTGGGGTTCGCCGACGGGGCGTGACGCGAGCACGATACGGGTGTTCTCGGCTGGCTTGGTCATGGTTATCGAGGTTAGTCGCGTCGGCCCGGAAAAGAGCCGCCAATCGGGCGGTTCGCGCCGGCGCGCGGGATCGACTGCGATGCCCTACGGTGACCGAGTGCGTGCGACACCGACCCGTCGGGCCCTCCTATTCGGCCTGCTCGGCGGGGCCGCATCCGCAGCGACGGGCTGCGCGGATCTCGGCGTCTCCTCGGTCTCGAACGCCGGGACGACCTCCCCTCCCAGGTCCGCCGAGATCCAGGGCGGCGCGGTGCCGCAGCCCCCACTGCTGCCCCCGCCGCCACCTGACCCTGCCACCCTGATCGCGCGCCACGCGGGCGCCGTTCCCCATGAATGGGGCCCGGCCGTGACAGGGACCCGGACCCGCCTCGCGGCACCCGGCCCGCGTATGGCCCTGACCTTCGACGGCTGCGGCGGACCGCGCGGCAGCGCGGTCGACCCCGACCTGATCGCCCTCCTCGAACGCGAGCACCTGGCCGCCACACTGTTCCTGAACGCCAGGTGGATCGACGCGAACCGGGAGCTCACCGACCGGCTCGCCGCGAACCCGCTCCTCGAGCTCGCGAACCACGGCACCATGCACCTACCGCTCTCGGTGTCCGGGCGCTCCGCGTACGGGATCGCGGGCACCGCGTCGGTCACCGAGGTGATCGACGAGGTGATGGTCAACCACCAACGCCTGCAATCGATCACCGGCGTCCCGCCGCGCTGGTTCCGGCCCGGCACCGCCCACTGCGACGAGGTCGCGGCCGCCGTCGTCCGGGATCTCGGCGAGGAGGTCGTCGGTTTCACGGTGAACGGCGACTCCGGCGCGAGCATGCCCGCCGCGAAGGTCCAGGACGCGCTGACCTCAGCGGCACCCGGCTCGATCGTGATCGCGCACCTCAACCGCCCGCTGGGCGCAACCGCCGAGGGTCTGGCCGCGGCCCTGCCCGCGCTGCGGGCTCAGGGTCGCGAGTTCGTCACGCTCGGCGGTGCGGGCGCGTTGACCTAGGGCACCGCGGGATCAGCCGAGCTGCTTCTTCTGCACCTTGCCGAGTGCGTTGCGCGGCAACGAGTCCACCACCCGGATCTCGCGGGGCCGCTTGTGCGCGGACAGCTCCGCGACCACGTGCTCGATCAGGTCCTCGGGCGAGGGCACATCGCCGACAACGTAGGCGACCAGCCGCTGACCGAGGTCGTCGTCCGGCACCCCGACCACCGCGACCTCGCGGACCGCCGGGTGGCCCAGCAGCGAGGCCTCCACCTCGCCTGCCCCGATCCGGTACCCACCGGACTTGATCAGGTCGGTCGATTCGCGGCCCACGATCCGATGGAATCCGTGCTCGTCGATCACCGCGACGTCCCCGGTCTTGAACCAGCCGTCCTCGGTCCACGAGGCCGCGGTCGCCTCCGGGCGGTTCAGATACCCGTCGAACAGCATCGGACCGCGCACCTGCAGTTCGCCGATACTCTCGCCGTCGTGCTGGACCGGGGTCCCGTCCTCGTCGATCAGCCGGGTCTCCGCGCCCGCGACCGGCAGCCCCACCCAACCCGGGCGGTGCTCGCCGCCGACCCGGGTGCTGACCGTGATCATGGTCTCGCTCATGCCATATCGCTCGATCGGCACCAGCCCGGTCAGGTCCGCGAGCCGCTCGAACACCGGCACCGGGAGCGGGGCGCTGCCGGAGACCAGCAGCCGGGCGCCGCTCAGCGCCTTGGCCGACGCCTCGTCCTCGACGATCCGCGACCACACCGTCGGCACACCGAAGTAGAGCGAGCCGTTGGCCTGCGCATACGCCTCGGGCGTTGGCCGCACGGTGTGGACCAGCCTGCTGCCGACCCGCAGCGGGCCGAGCAGCCCCAGGATCAGGCCGTGCACGTGGAACAGCGGAAGTCCGTGCACCAGTGTGTCGTTCGCGGTCCACTTCCAGGCATCCGCGAGCGCGTCGAGGCCGGCGGCGATGGCGCCCCTGCTCAGCAGCACGCCCTTCGGCGGGCCCGTGGTGCCGGAGGTGTAGAGCACGAAGGCGATCGAGGACGGGGGCGGTTCGGGGTGAGAGTGCCAGTCACGGGTGTGCAACCGCACCGGCACGACCGGCAACCCGCTGCCGTCAGGAGCCTTCCCGAGCCAGGCCTGCGCCCCCGAATCGGACAGAATGTGGCTCAACTCGGTCTGACCGGAGTCCGGCGGCACCGGCACGACCGTGACTCCCGCGAGCAGGCAACCGACCACCGCGATCACCGTCGACGCGGTCGGCGTGGCGAGGACGGCGACCCGCTCGGCGCCGCCGATGCGCTTGGCGAGCGCTCCTGCAGCGCCGAGGAGGTCGCTGCGCGAGAGCGTGGTGTCGCCGATCCGGACGGCGTCGGCGACATCGTCGCCTCTGGCGACGGCGAGGGCGTCTAGCGATCGAAGCAGCACCAGCCCAGCGTCTCACACGGAGCGTTCACCAAAAGGGCAACACGACGACGTCCGAGCCGCAACCATGGAATCGACGCCCGTGACGTTCAATCCGAGGAGGTCCAGTGACCACTGTGATCGCCGTTGCGCTGGCGTTGATCGTCGCCGCGATACAGGCCCGCCGACACCGGACGGACACCAGGCCCGCGGCGGTGATCGACACCTACCTCGTGTGGTGGCTGGTGCTGGCGATCGGGCTGAGCTCGGTGGTCGGCGCCGCCTTCCACGTGTTCGACGGCCCGGCCATCGCCGAGATGATCGGGTACACCAGGGGCGACGGCGGATTCCAGTTCGAGAACGCGATGGGTGACCTCGCGATCGGCGTCACCGGCGTCCTGTGCTTCTGGTTCCGCGGCTACTTCTGGCTGGCGTTGCTGACCGTCACCACGATCCAGTACCTCGGGGATGCGGCGGGACACGTGTACTTCTGGATCGCCGAGGACAACACCAAGTCGGGCAACATCGGCGCGCCGCTGTGGTTCGACATCATCCTGCCCGTCATCGGGTTCACGCTGTACGCGCTGTCCTACCGGCGGGGCGGCGACGCGCGGCCGGTCGGCGCCCGAACCTGATCGCTAGGCCGTGGGGCTACCAGCTCACTGCTCGGACAGCTCGGTCACCGTGACGGAAAACTGCCCGGAGCCGACCGGAAACACGCTGCATTCGAAGGTGCTGCGGACACTCCCCCGGAGCTGTCTAGCGAATCGACCACGCCACGGACCTCGTGACCGAGCCCCGCGAGAGTCGTCTCGTGTGCCTCCGGGAAGTCCGGGGTCGCAGGCGAATTCAATCGTTCCGCCACGGCCTCCTCACAGCGCGATTCCGCATCGAGGGCGGCCTGCGCCGCGGAGGCGCGATCGCGTGCGTCCGCCGCCCGCGGGGCGGCCAGGTCCTCGGCGGTCGGCTGCGGCGTGTTCTCGCCGCGGATGATTGGAGTGATGACCACATAGCCGACGACGGCCCCGACGACGACACCGAGGACACTCAAGACTCGGCTCTTCCGTTTCCGGGGTGCCGCGACGTCTTGGACTTGCTGGGGTGCACTCATACAGAAGAAATATCAGACAAACCCGGCAACCCAAGAATCCGATAAGGGCTCCTATGGAACTCGCCGGGCGCGGCGTGCTCGTGCCGCGCCCGGCGAGGGCGGTAACTCACTCCGGGACGGGAATGCGTCCGTCCAGGACGGCCTTGCGGATCGATTCGCGCAACGCCGAACAGCGACCGACCCGCGCACCGCGCTGGGTCAGCGACGGATCCTTCTGGTACTCCTCGCAGATGACCTCGGGGTGGTCGGTGCTCCACTGGACAGTGGTGTGCTCCCAGCTGCTCTTCTCGACGAGCACCCGGTTGCCGCAGCGTTGGCAATCGACCGGCTCCATCAGGCCGAGGCCTCCGCGTCGGCCTTGCGGGCGATGTTGTCGGCGACTTCCTGCTTCCACGCCTCCACCGGCCTTGTGGTGTCGAGCTCGAACTCGAAGCGGTCCACCATCTCCGGCTTGACGTCGGCGACGTCCACGTAGAACTGCTCGTACCAGCGGCGCAGCTGGTAGACGGGGCCGTCCTCGTTGGTGAGCAGCGGGTTGTCGATCCTGGTCTTGTTCTTCCAGATCTCGATGTCCTGCTCGAAGCCGATGCCGATGTAGCCGATCATCGCCTGCACCATCTGGTCGGCGATCTCCGCCGGGACCTCCGCGGTCTTCTTGACCTTGATGCCGTACATCAGCACGAACTGGTCCGGGCCGACCGGGTAGTGGCAGTTGATGAGGATCGACTCGGCCTTGAAGTGCTCGTAGTGGTACGTCAGGTCGTCGATCATGAACGACGGGCCGTGGTACGCCGCGGTCGAGGTGGTCGAGACCAGCTGCGGGACGTCCGGGTCGTCCCACTCGGTGATGTCCTCGCGGCCGACGCCCTCGTACTCCTGGATCGCGACGTGTCCCTCGAAGATGTTCTTGAAATACGTCGGGAACGAGTAGTGCACGTAGAAGAAGTGCGCCATGTCGACGACGTTGTCGATGATCTCGCGGCAGTTGGTGTCGATGACGATCGACTTCCACACCCAGTCGGTCCACTCCGTGCCCTCGGGGCACATCTGCGGGATCGTCACGTCCGCGGGCGGCGGGTTGCCCTCGGGGTCGTTCCAGACGAACAGCAGCTCGTCCTGCTCCATGATCTTCCAGGCGCGAGTGCGGGCCAGCGGCGGGACGCGGCGGGCGTAGGGGATCGCGGTGCACTTGCCGTTGCCGCCCCAGCGCCAGTCGTGGAACGGGCAGGCGATCGAGTCGCCCTTGACGGTGCCCTGGCTCAGGTCGCCGCCCATGTGCCTGCAGTAGGCGTCGAGGATCTTGATCTCGCCGTTGCTGTCGGCGAACACGACGAGCTTGGTCCCGAAGGCCTCGATGGAGTGCGGCTTCCCGTCCCGGAACTCCTCCGCAAGCCCAAGGCAGTGCCAGCCACGTGCGAAGCGAGCGGGCGGGGCGCCCTGGTCGATGACGCGAACCTCATCGGTTATCTCGGTTTCCACGTTGGTCATGAAGCGTCCTCTCGTTCAGCGGCCCCCGGGGTGACCGCAGTGATACCGGTCACAGCTCCCTTCAATCTCCTTGGCCGAGAACCCGTTCTCCATAGCTGTTCCCACCCACCGGGCGGTTGCCCCTTCTCAGTCCCTCGTGAAGACCGAACGGACGAAGAAGCCGAGGTTGGCGGGCCGCTCCGCGAGCCTGCGCATGAAGTAGCCGTACCACTGGCCGCCGTACGGCAGGTAGACCCGCATCTGGGCGCCGAGCCCGGCCAGGCGGAGCTGTTCGCCGTCCCTGATCCCGTAGAGCATCTGGTGTTCGAAGTCCGCCGCGTCCCGCCCGGACGCCGCCGCCATCGAGCCCGCGTCCGCGATGATCGCCGGGTCGTGGGAGGCCACCATCGGGTAGCCGCTGCCCTCCATCAGCACCCGCAGGCAGCGCAGGTAGGAGGCGTCCACGTCGGCCTTGGCCTGGAAGGCGACCGATTCCGGTTCCCGGTACGCGCCCTTGCACAGCCGGATCCGCGAGTCCGGTCCCGCCAGGTCGCGGCAGTCTGCCTCGGCGCGGCGCAGGTACGACTGCAGCACCGCACCCAGCCACGGATAGTCGGCCCGCAGTTCGCGGACGATGGACAGGGTCGAGTCGGTGGTGGTGTGGTCCTCGGCGTCGACGGTGATCCAGACCCCGCTCCGCTCCGCCGCTGCGCAGAGCGTCCGCGCGTTCGCCAGCGCGATCGCGCGGCCGTCGACCGGCAGCGCCTGCCCCAGCGCGGACAGCTTCACCGACACCTCGAGTGGGCGCACCCCGCCGGGCTCCTTCGCCTCCTGCAGCTCCGCCAGGTCGGAGAGCAGGGCCAGGTACTCGGCGACGGCGGCCCCCGCCTGGGCCTCGTCGGTGGTGTCCTCGCCGAGGTGGTCGATGCTGATCAGCCGGCCGGTGTCGAGGATCGCGCGCGCGGCCGTCAGTGCTTCCGCCCTGGTCTCCCCCGCGATGAACCGTTTGACGATGGATCGGGTGACGGGCGCCTTGGTGATCGCCGCCTTGAGCGTCGTCGATCGCGCGGCCGCCAGGATGGCGGGCCGCAGCGGGTTCTCGAACACCTGAGCCACCACGGCTACTCTTCCGGCTCCATGTGCGGGTAGCGGTGGTCCGTCGGCGGGACGAAGGTCTCCTTGATCGTCCGGGCGGACGTCCAGCGCAGCAGGTTGATCGGCGAGCCCGCCTTGTCGTTGGTGCCGGACGCACGGGCCCCACCGAAGGGTTGCTGTCCGACCACCGCACCGGTCGGTTTGTCGTTGACGTAGAAGTTGCCTGCCGCGAATCGCAGTGCCGCGGCTGCCTTGTCGACCGCGACCCGGTCGTCCGCGATGATCGATCCGGTGAGCGCATAGGGGGCGCCCGAGTCCACCACCGCGAGCATGTCCTCGAAGGCACCTGGCTTGTCGTCGTCGTAGACGTGCACCGACAGGATCGGTCCGAAGTACTCGGTGGCGAAGGACTCGTCGCGCGGATCCTCGGCGAGCAGCACCGTCGGCCGGACGAAGTACCCCTCGCTGTCGTCGTACTTGCCACCGACCGCGATCCGCACCCCGGCTGCGTCGCGCGCCCGCTCGATCGCGGCGACGTTCTTGTCGTAAGCCGCGCGGTCGATGAGGGCCCCGCCGAAGTTCGACAGGTCCGTCACGTCGCCGTAGCTGACCTGATCGACCTCGGCCAGGAAGGACTCTCCCATCCTGTGCCACACCGACTTCGGGACGTAGGCGCGGGACGCGGCCGAACACTTCTGGCCCTGGTACTCGAAGGCTCCGCGCACCAGCGCCGTGCTCAGCACCTCCGGATTCGCCGAGGAATGCGCGACCACGAAGTCCTTGCCGCCGGTCTCGCCGACCAACCGCGGGTACCCCCGGTACGAACCGATATTGGCCCCCACCTCCCGCCAGAGGTGCTGGAAGGTCCTGGTCGAGCCGGTGAAGTGGATGCCTGCCAGGCGCGGATCGCTCAGCGCCACATCGGAAACCGCGGCGCCCGAGCCGGTGACGAGGTTGATGACGCCCGGCGGCAGCCCCGCCTCCTCGAGCAGCTTCATCGTCCAGTAGGCGGCGACGGTCTGCGTGGTCGACGGTTTCCAGACGACGGTGTTGCCCATCAGCGCGGGCGCGGTCGGCAGGTTGCCCGCGATGGCGGAGAAATTGAACGGCGTGATCGCGTAGACAAAGCCCTCGAGCGGCCGGTACTCGAGCCGGTTCCACACCCCAGGACCGGAGACCGGCTGGTCGGCCAGGATCTGCCGGGCGAAGTGCACGTTGAACCGCCAGAAGTCGATCAGCTCGCACGGCGCGTCGATCTCGGCCTGCTGGACCGACTTGGACTGACCGAGCATGGTGGCGGCTGCCAGCGTCTCCCGCCAGGGACCGGAGAGCAGGTCCGCGGCCCGCAGCAGCACGGCGGCCCGGTCGTCGAAGGACAGGGCCCGCCAGCCGGGCGCGGCGGCGACCGCGGCCTCGATCGCGTCGTCCGCATCCTCGTGGGTGGCGTTGGTGAGCGTCCCGAGCACCGCCGAATGCCGATGCGGTTGAACGACGTCCACCCGCTCACCGGCGCCCTGCCGGTGCACGCCACCGATCACGTGCGGCAGCTCGAGCGGCTCCGAGGCCAGCACGGTGAGCTTGGCGGTGAGCAACAGCCGCTCGCGGCTACCCGGTGCGTACGAGTACACCGGTTCGTTGCTGGGCGAGGGAACCCGAGTGACGGCGTCCATGCTGCCTCCTGCCCGCGGGGGACGCTGCAGGGGCGGTACCCCGGCAACGAGGAACTCCGCCCCAGGCTAGCGCCGTGGCGGGTCCGCGGCCAGGTAACGAGGGTCAGGCAGTGAGTCGCGTCGCGGCGGCGGCGATCCGCTCATCGGTCGCGGTGAGCGCGATCCGCACGTGCCGCCTGCTGCCGGGCCCGTAGAAGTCGCCGGGCGCGACCAGGATGCCCCGGTCCGCGAACCAGTCCACCGTGTCCCGGCAGGCCTCCTCGCGGGTGGCCCACAGGTACAGGCCCGCCTCCGAGTTGTCGACGGCGAACCCGGCGGCGCGCACGGCGGGCAGCAGCACCTCGCGGCGCGCGCGGTACCGCTCACGCTGCTCGTTCTCGTGCGCGTCGTCGTTCAGCGCCGCGGTCATCGCGGCCTGCACGGGGAACGGCATGATCATCCCGGCGTGCTTGCGCACCTCCAGCAGCTCCGCGACCAGGGCGGCGTCACCGGTGATGAAGCCGGCCCGGTAGCTGGCCAGGTTCGAGGTCTTCGACAGCGAGTGCACCGCCAGCAGACCGGTGTGGTCGCCGTCGCAGACGCGGGGGTCGAGGATCGAGTACGCCTCGGCCTCCCAGGTCAGGCCCAGGTAGCACTCGTCGGAGACGACGATCGCGCCGCGCTGCCGGGCGAAGTCGACGACCTTGCGCAGGTGGTCGATGCCGAGCACCTTGCCGGTCGGGTTCGACGGCGAGTTGATGAAGATCAGTGCCGGACTCTCGGGGCCGAGCCGCATGGTGCCGTCGGCGCGCAACACCCTGGCGCCTGCGAGCAGCGCGCCCACCTCGTAGGTGGGGTAGGCGACCTCGGGGATCACGACCAGGTCATCGGCGCCCAACCCCAGCAGCCGAGGCAGCCATGCGATCGCTTCCTTGGTGCCGATCGCCGGCAGCACGGCCGCCGGATCGAGCCCGGTGACCCCGTACCGCCGGGCCAGCGCACCGACCGCGGCCGCGCGCAGCTCCGGAGTGCCGTGCGTGGTCGGGTACCCCGGCACCTCCGACACGGAGGCCAGCGCCTCGCGGATCAGCGGGTCCACCGGGTCGACCGGGGTGCCGACCGAGAGGTTGACGATCCCGTCGGGATGGGACTCGGCCTTGGCCTTGGCGCCTGCCAACGAGTCCCAGGGGAAGTCGGGCAGCCCCGCGGACACGGGGACCCGGGTGCGAGCGGTCACGGCGGTACCGAGCAACTCAGTGCTCGCCCATCGGCGGCAGCGCCTTGATGAACGGCGGGTCGTAGTCGACCTTGCCGAGCTTGGCTGCGCCACCGGGCGATCCGAGGTCGACGAAGAAGTCGACGTTCGCGCTCACGTAGGCATTCCACTGATCCGGCACGTCGTCTTCGTAGAAGATCGCCTCGACGGGGCAGACGGGCTCGCACGCGCCGCAGTCCACGCACTCATCGGGGTGGATGTAGAGCATGCGGCCACCCTCGTAGATACAGTCGACAGGGCATTCCTCGATGCACGCCTTGTCGAGAACATCCACGCACGGTTCAGCAATCGTGTAGGGCACTGCTGCTCTCCCTGCCTTTCGTCAAAAACCATCACGCCGGGCGAACCCCCATGTCCGCCCAGGAGTTACCAGTATCTCCTCCCCGGGCCGGGGACACCCGCTTAGGGTGCCCTGACCGCCGGATTCGGCGCGAAACCGGGGAGCACTCACAGACTACTGGGGAGCGGCCCGCGGCACCGGGTCGAAAGTCAGACGCTCGACAGGCCCTGCACGCCCGATCGGCCCGCAGCCGTCCGCACCGTGTGGCCGTCGATCCAGCGCTGGCCCTGCGCGGCCGCCCTGGCGAGGGCGCCCCGCTCACCGAAGTAGTCAGCCACCGCGCCGACCAGGGGCAGCTTCCCGAGGGTCCGATAGGGCTGGCCCGGCCTCGGCCGCTTCCCGAGCTCGTCGGGGATCGCCCGCAGCATCCGGGAGGTGGTCCACATCGCGCCGAGCAGGGCGAACGGCCGCCAGGACGAACCGGCCTCGGGGGGCGTCGCATCCGGGTGCGCGAGCAGCGTCCTGGCGTCGGTCTGCCTGCGGCAGAGCACCGAGGCGAGCAGATCCACCTGGGCGCTGCGATCGGTGACGCCGAGCTCCCTGGCCACCGCGACCAGCACCAGCGTCTGATTCGCGAACGCCAGCAGGTCCTGGATCGGCAGCCGCCGGACGAGCGGCCCGAACACGCCGGGGAACGCCACCGCGATGGTGTTCAGCGCGCCGAGCCGGGTCACCCACCACCGGGCGCGGCGCTCGTCGCTCGCCCGCTCCCACGCCGCGGTGCCGGGCACCTCGGCTACATCGAGCAGCCAGGCCGCGGCGTCGAGCACCTTCTCCGCGATCGAGCGCTGCTCGGCCGTCGGTGTGAAGGTCCGAGCCTTGATCCGCAGCGGGTCGGTGCTCATCAGGTCGAGCACCGGGTTGATCCCCCAGGCCGCGCGGTCGAGCACCGCGACGACCCTGCCGTCACCGATCCGATCCTTCTCGCTCATGCCACTCCCACCCTTTCGGCATAACCCGTCGTGCGCTGCCGGGCCGGGCGTCCGATCCCCTCGGCGATCGCCCGGAGCTCCGCCACCGTCATCTCCGATCCGTGCTGCGAACCGGCCATCCGCGAGATGGTCTCCTCCATCAAGGTGCCGCCCAGGTCGTTGGCGCCGCCCTGGAGCATCGCCTGCGTCCCCGCGACGCCGAGCTTGACCCAGCTGGTCTGGATGTTGTGGATCCGCCCGTGCAGCATGATCCGCGCCAGCGCGTGCGCGGCCCGGTTGTCGCGCTGCGTCGGCCCCGGCCGAGACGCCCCTGCCAGGTACAGCGGCGAACTCTGGTGCACGAACGGCAGCAGCACGAACTCGGTGAATCCGCCGGTGCGGTCCTGGATTCCGCGGAGCACGTTGAGGTGCCCCACCCAGTGGTGCGGCTGATCGACGTGCCCGTACATCATCGTCGAGCTGGATCGCAGGCCCACCTCGTGCGCGGTGGTGACCACGTCGATCCAGGTGCTCGTCGGCAGCTTGCCCTTGGTGAGCACCCAGCGCACCTCGTCGTCGAGGATCTCGGCCGCGGTGCCGGGGATCGAGTCCAGGCCCGCCGCGCGCAGGTCGGTGAGCCAGTCCCGCACGCTCTGGCCGCCGCGGGAGGCGCCGTTGACGATCTCCATCGGGCTGAAGGCGTGCACGTGCATCGACGGCACCCGCGCCTTGACGGCGCGAACGAGGTCCGCGTAGCCGGTGACGGGCAGCTCGGGGTCGATGCCGCCCTGCATGCACACCTCGGTGGCCCCGGCGACGTGCGCCTCCCACGCCCGGTCGGCCACCTCGGCGGTGGACAGGGTGAACGCGTCGGCGTCGCCCTTGCGCTGCGCGAAGGCGCAGAACCGGCAGCCGGTGTAGCAGATGTTGGTGAAGTTGATGTTCCGGTTCACCACGTAGGTGACGTCGTCGCCGACGGCGTCGCGACGCAAGGCGTCGGCCAACGCGACCATCGCCTCGAGGCCCTCGCCGTCGGCGGTGGCCAGGGCCCGGTACTCGTCGTCGGTGCAGGCGCCGGGGTCGCGCTCGGCGCTGCGGAGCGCCGCCAGTACCTCGGAGTCGAGCCGCACCGGCGCGCCCTGGCTGGACAGCTCGAGGACCTGCTCGCGGACCGAGTCCCAGTCACCGAACGCGCTGCCGAGGTCGCTGCGGGTCTCGGTGTTGCGGCCCTCGGTGTCGATCGCGGTGTTCAGGTCGATGCGCCCGGCCGACACCCACGCCTCGTCCGGCTCCTGCCAGGGCAGGCCGGTCGGCCGGGTGTCCGGCCTGGCCAGCCCGGTCACCGGGTCGGCGAGGGCCTGGACGTGCGCGGAGATGCGGGGGTCGATCCACGGCGAGCCGGCGAGCACGTACGGCGGCTGCGCGGCCGTCCGCTCGGTGAGGGTGTAGCCCGCCTCGGCTGTGATCGCGGCCAGCGTGTCGAGGTTCGGCCACGGCCGCTCGGGGTTGACGTGGTCCGGGGTGAGCGGCGAGACGCCGCCCCAGTCGTCGACGCCCGCGGCGATCAGGGCGAGGCACTCGTCCGCGGACACCAGGTTCGGCGGTGACTGGATCCGCATGCCGGGCCCGAGCAGCAGCCGGGCGACGGCGATGGCGGCCCGGAACTCCTCGATTCCCGCGTCCGGCGCGTCGCGCATCGCGGTGTCGTCCTTGGCAAGGAAGTTCTGGATGATGACTTCCTGGATGTGACCGAACGCCTTGTGGGACTTGCGGATCGCGAGAATGGACTCGGCCCGTTCGGTCATCGTCTCGCCGATCCCGACCAGGATGCCGGTGGTGAACGGGACCGAGAGCCTGCCCGCGTCGGTGAGGGTGCGCAACCGCACGGCCGGATCCTTGTCGGGGCTGCCGTAGTGGCATTCACCCTTCTCGGTGAAGAGCCGGGTGGACGTGGTCTCGAGCATCATGCCCATCGACGGCGCGACCGGCTTGAGCCGTGAGATCTCCTCCCAGCTCATCACGCCCGGGTTCAAGTGCGGCAGCAGTCCGGTCTCCTCGAGCACCCGGATCGACATCGCGCGCACGTAATCCAGGGTGGAGTCGTAGCCCCGGGACTCGAGCCACTCCTGCGCCTCCGGCCACCGTTCCTCGGGCCGGTCACCGAGGGTGAACAGCGCCTCCTTGCAGCCGAGTTCGGCGCCACGGCGGGCAATGTCGAGCACCTCGTCCGGGTCCAGGTACATCCCCCGCCCCTCGGCCCGCAGCTTGCCGGGGACGGTGACGAACGTGCAGTAATGGCACTTGTCGCGGCACAGCCGGGTCAGCGGGATGAAGACCTTGCGCGAGTAGCTGACCGTCTTCGGCCGCCCCGCCGCCTCGAGGCCGGCATCGCGGACCCGTGCCGCCGAGGTGCACAGATCCTCGAGGTCGGCGCCGCGGGCGTGCAGCAGCACCGTCGCCTCGTCGACGTTGAGGGTGGCGCCGTCGCGGGCGCGGCGAAGCGCCCTTCGCATCGCGGACGCCGACGGGGCCGCCAGACCTGCGGGCGGGGCCGGTGCACCCACCTGCGCGGATCCCGACGGCATCGCGGGATCGGGCAGCATCGCGGGCGTGGTCGAGGGGGCGTCGTCAGTGCTCACGCGTTCGATCATGCGCCATCACCCGTTGGACCTGCCAGGGGAGGCCTCCCCGCCGCCGCAAACGCGCCCGGTCACCCGTGCGGATACTCGTCGTCGTCAGGCACGACACGCGCCTGTTCGGCCGCGTCGGCGTCGTTGACCTCGAGCGAGCCGGGCGACGCTTCCGCCGTGGTTTCCGCGTCGTCCTGCTCGACGACGGGGGTCTCCTGCTCGGCGCGGTCGGCCTCGGGGACCTCGGGTCCGGAGGCGGGATCGAATCGGTCCATGGTCGTTCCTTCCCTCGCCTCTCCCAGGCTAACCCTCCCGCGGACCCGCGGGAGAGGGGCGACATCGACCGAAACCGGCGGATGATCGCACTGTGACGGCACCGGATCGGGCAGGCTGGAGAGGTGAGCACTCCCCTCCCCCCGTCGTCACCATGGCCGACCCCCAGTGGCGACCCAGCACCCGCGCCCCGCAGTTGTGGGCGATCAACGCCGCGCTGATGTGGATCCCTGTCTTCATCGCCCAGATCGTCTGGGGATTCGTCGACGGGCGCTGGACCACCTGGCCGCATGTCGCGGTGTTCGTCGTCAGCCTCGCGGTTGCGGCGACGCACGTCTTGGTCGTCCCGCAATGGCGGTACCGCGTGCACCGCTGGGAGATCAGCGCCGACGCGGTGTACACGAAGACCGGCTGGTTCACCCAGGAGCGCCGCATCGCCCCGATCTCCCGGGTGCAGACCGTCGACACCGAGCGCGGACCGATCGACCGGATGCTCGGCCTCGCCACGGTCACCGTCACCACCGCCTCGTCCGCGGGCGCGGTCACCATCACCGCGCTCGACCGCGAGGTCGCGGACCGGACCGTCGCGCAGCTCACCGAGATCGCGGGCCGCAACGTCGGGGACGCGACGTGAACGCACCAGGGCACCCGGCCCCGCCGCACTACGCGACACCGCACCCCGCACCCGGTACCGCCCCACCGGAGGCCTCGGGCGCCGCCGCCCTGGCGGCCGAGCAGGAACAGCCGTGGCTGCGGCTCGACAAGCGGATGCTGCTCGTCCATCCGGTCGACGAGGTCGTCAAACTGCTACCGGTGCTGCTGATCTCACTGGTCGTCGGCACCCAGAGCGGCAACCACACGTTCGGGCTGATCGTCGTCGCCGTCCTGGTGGCGTACGCGCTGCTGCGCTGGTTCACCACCAGCTACCGGATCGGCCCGGTCCACGTGCAGCTGCGCACCGGGGTGTTCCAGAAGAACCTGCTCTCGGTGCCGCGCAACCGGATCCGTTCGGTCGACGTGGAATCCGGCGTGCTGCACAGGTTCCTTGGCCTGTCGGTCGTCCGGATCGGTACCGGCCAGCAGTCCGGACACGGCGACTCCAAGAGGTTCGAGCTCAACGCGCTCGATTCCGCCCTTGTCCCAGCACTGCGCGCGGCCCTGCTGGCCGGGCACCAGCAGCCCGCGGCGCCTGCCGATGCCGAGACGGTCCGGGTGGGCGCGGACGCGGGCACCCCGAACCCGGAAACGGAGATCGCGCACTGGACGCCGGCGTGGGTCCGCTACGCACCGTTCTCCGTCACCGGGGTGGTGACGGTGGCCGCCGCGATCGGCCTCGCCTTCCAATACGGGCTCGGCAAGCGGATCGCCGACTCCTCGGCGGTGAGTCGAGGGGTCGACTCCATGCAGCACCTCGGCATCGCCGCCGCCGTCGTGCTCGGGCTGGTCGCACTCATCGTCGTGGCGAGCGGGCTCTCCTGCGTGCGCTACCTCATCGCGTTCGGCAACCTCCGGGTCACCGACAACGGCAAGGTGCTGCACGTCAGCCACGGCCTGCTCAAGATCAGGCAGACCACCCTGGACCGGGCCCGGCTGCGCGGAACCTCGCTGCGGGAGCCGCTGCTGCTGCGGGCCGCGGGCGGTGCCCACCTCGACGCGATCATGACCGGGATCAGCGCAGGCAAGGGACAGTCCACCCTGCTGATGCCGCAGTCGCCGCGGGCCGAGGCCGAGCGGGTGGCGGCCGTTGTCCTCGGCGGCGACCACTCCCCCGTGGCACTCACCCCACACGGCCCGGCGGCCAGGCGCCGCCGGTACACCCGGGCATTGCTCCCGGTGGCAGCGCTGGCCGTTGCTACCGCGGTCGCAACGGCTCTTGGCGTGCCGCTGCGGTGGCAGGCATGGGCCGGGCTGGCGGTCCTGGCTGTGGCCGCCACCGCGCTGGCCTGGGACCGCTATCGCGGCCTCGGTCACGCCACGCCGCCCGGATGGCTCATCACCCGCAGTGGCTCGCTGGACCGCAGCCGGGCCAGCCTCGAGGCCGACGGCATCATCGGATGGACCGTGCGGCAGAGCTGGTTCCAGCGGCGCGCCGGGGTCGCCACCGTGGTGGCGGCCACCCCGGCCGGTGCCGGCCACTACGAGGTCCTCGATCTGCCCGCCGACCGCGCCTGGGCCCTGATCGAGACCGTGACCCCTGGCGCGGGCGACATCTGGACCCGCACCACCTGAGCCGATCCTTCTGACCCTCATCGACGCACGGAGGACACCGATGCACGACGATCGCGAAATCGTGGAGGAGCGGCTGCGACGGTTCGTCGATCAGCGGCTCGGTGCGGCGCTCTACCGGGACACCGCCCCGGTCGAGCTCACGGCGTGGCAGGTGCCGGGCGAGCCGGTGCCCGTGTCGGAGGCACTGAGGCAGGAGTTCGCGGCCATCGCGATCGGGACCCGCTGGGGCAGGCCGTGGGGGACGATGTGGCTGCACGTGACCGGGCGGGTGCCGGATCGTTGGCAGGGCCTGGGCGACGACGTCGAGGTGGAACTGGTGGTCGATCCCGGGTTCACGGGCGGCCCCGGATTCAACGCCGAGGCGCTCGCCTACCGGCCCGACGGCACCGTCATCAAGGCGATCTCCCCGTTCAACACCTACCTTCCTGTTGACCCGCACCGGCCGGTCGACCTCTACCTCGAGCTGGCCGCGAATCCCGATGTGGCACGGAGTTTCGGCTTCCAGCCCACCGCGCTCGGCGACCTGGACACCGCCGGCGAGGAACCGATCTACCAGCTCCGCCAGGTCGACTTCGCGCTTCGCGACCGCACGGTGTGGGAGCTGACGCAGGACATCGCGGCGCTCAGCGGCCTGATGCACGCGCTGCCGTTCGACCTGCCGCGCAGGCACGAGATCCTGCGCGCCCTCGAGCGGATGCTCGACGCCGTCGACCCGGACGACATCGCGGGCACCGCCGCGGCCGGCCGCAAGCAACTGCGCGAGGTGCTCGCGCGACCGGCCTACGCCAGCGCACACAACCTGATCGCCGTCGGGCACGCTCACATCGACTCGGCCTGGCTGTGGCCGGTGCGCGAGACGATCCGAAAGTGCGCCCGCACCTTCTCCAATGTCGTTGCGCTGATGGACGATCACCCGGACTTCCGGTTCGCCTGCTCGTCCGCGCAGCAGCTCGCCTGGGTCAGGGACGGCTATCCGGAGCTGTTCGAGCGGATCCGGGACAAGGTCGCGACCGGCCAGTTCGTCCCGGTCGGCGGCATGTGGGTGGAGGCCGACACCAACATGCCCGGCGGCGAGGCCATGGCGCGGCAGTTCGTGGCGGGCAAGCGGTTCTTCCTCGACGAGTTCGGCGTCGACACCCCCGAGGTCTGGCTGCCCGATTCGTTCGGCTATTCGGCCGCGCTGCCGCAGTTGGTCCACCTGTCGGGGTCGCAGTACTTCCTCACCCAGAAGATCTCCTGGAACAAGACGAACCGGATGCCGCACCACACCTTTCGATGGGAGGGCATCGACGGCACCCAGGTCTTCACCCACTTCCCCCCTGTCGACAAGTACAACTCGGACCTGTCCGGACACGACCTCGGTCACGCCCAACGCAACTACCGGGAGCAGGGCGCGGGGACGGTGTCCCTTGTCCCGTTCGGGTGGGGCGACGGCGGCGGCGGGCCGACCCGCGAGATGCTGGCCGCGGCAGAGCGGACCCGTTCGCTCGAGGGCTCACCCACCGTGACGCTGGACTCGCCGGTGAACTTCTTCCGCCGGGCCGAAGCCGAGTACCCCACCCCGCCCGTGTGGTCCGGCGAGCTTTATCTGGAGCTGCACCGCGGGACCTACACCTCGCAGGCCAGGACCAAGCAAGGCAACCGGCGCAGCGAGCACCTCCTGCGCGAGGCGGAACTGTGGGCGACCACGGCCGCCGTGCGGGCCGGGGCGCACTACCCGTACGACGAGCTCGAGCGGCTCTGGCATCTGGTGCTGCTGCAGCAGTTCCACGACATCCTGCCGGGCAGCTCCATCGCGTGGGTGCACCGCGACGCCGAACGCAACTACGCCGCCGTCGCGGCCGGTCTGGAGGAGATCATCGCCGACGCGGCAGGAGCAGTGACCGGGGAGGGCTCGGCGACCCTCACCCTGAACGCGGGCCCCCAGGCGCGCGAGGGCGTGCCCGCGTTCGGCATCGCGACCGCAGTCCCCGAGGCCACCCCCACCCGGATCACCGGGCGAGGCAAGGGTTTTGTCCTCGACAACGGCCACGTCCGGGTCAGGATCAACGGCGACGGCCTGATCACCTCGCTGACCGATGCCGACACCGGACGCGACGCCATCGCACCCGGCGCGGTCGGCAACCTGCTTCAGCTGCACCGGGACGTGCCGAACCAGTGGGACGCCTGGGACATCGACGAGTTCTATCGCCGCACGGTGACCGACCTGCGGGATGCCGACTCCGTCGATCGTGACGGCGACGCCGTGGTGGTGCGCAGGTCGTTCGGGGACTCGACCGTCGTGCAGCGGCTCGAGCTCGCCCCCGGCGCCTGCGCGCTGGAGATCAGCAACGAGATCGATTGGCACGAACGGCAGAAGCTGCTCAAGCTGGCCTTCCCATTCGACGTGCACGCCGACCGCAGCGCCGCGGAGACACAGTTCGGCCACGTCTTCCGACCGACGCACTCCAACACGTCCTGGGACTTCGCGAAGTTCGAGATCTGCGCGCACCGCTGGGTCCACGTCGGTGAGCCCGGGTACGGCGTCGCGGTCGCCAACGACTCCACCTACGGCCACGACATCGGACGCTCCGCCCGGCAGGACGGCGGCAGCACCACCACCGTGCGCCTGTCGCTGCTGCGCGCGCCGCTGTACCCGGACCCCACCTCCGATCAGGGCGCACACACGTTGCGGGTCTCCGTCCGGCCGGCTGCCACGATCGGCGACGCCGTCGCCGAGGGCTATCGGATCAACCTGCCACCCCGCACGATCACGGGCGGCGCGCCGGTCGAACCGCTGCTGCGGGTGTCGAATCCCGCGGTGGTGGTGGAGGCAGTCAAGCTCGCCGAGGACCGCAGCGGCGACGTCGTGGTCCGGCTGTACGAATCCACCGGCGCCAGATCGACCGCGCGGATCGACGTGGACTTCCCGCACGCGGGCATCGAGACCGTCGACCTGCTCGAACGGCCGGTGGCCGCCCCCACCGGCGCCACGGTCGACGGCGACACGATCACGGTGACGCTGAGGCCGTTCCAGGTGCTTACGCTCAGAGTGCGAGCCGCGTCGGACTGACCGAACGGGGCATTCTCCTGCGCCGACCCCGTCGGGGGTGTTACAGATGACGGCTGCACTGTCTCGCACTTCCCGCACCCAGCCTCAGGAGTACTCACGTGAACGACCGGCTCCGCGCGGTCGCGACGAGCGTCGCAACCGTCGCACTGTTCGCCCTCACCACCGCGATCCTCCCGTCGGCGACGGCGTCCGCCCAGTCCTCGATGACGGGTTCCGCGGCGGAGCCCGAACAGGGACTGCTCGCAGGCGCGAACGACTGGGAATGCGAGCCGTCGCCGGAGCACCCTCGACCGGTCGTGCTCGTGCACGGCACCGGTAGGAGCATGCAGGAGAGCTGGGGTAACACGGAGAACCCGAGCGACAAGGGCCCGCTGATCAAGCCGCTCAAGGACGATGGGTACTGCGTCTTCGCGCTGAACTACGGCTTCGCCCCCTCGCTCTTCCTTGGCCCGACCCCCATCCCGGCAGGCCGGGACTGGTGGGGACACGCGGCGATCGAGGACGCGGCGGTCGAGCTGGCCGAGTTCATCGACAGAGTTCGCACGGAAACCGGTTCCGCGCAGGTCGACGTCGTCGGGCACTCGCAGGGTGGCACCGTGACCCGGCAGTACCTCCGGTTCGCCGGCGGGGCGGACCAGCAGAACCCCGCGAACAGCAAGGTTCACACCCTGGTCATGCTCGCGCCGTCCACCCACGGGACGAGCTACCGCGACCAGTACCCGACCGTGGAGGCGGCCAGGGCAGCGGGCGCCTCGAAGTCCTCGCAGCAGCAGATCATCGGATCGGAATTCCTGGCCAAACTCAACGCAGGCCAGGAGACGTTCCCGGGGATCGACTACACCGTCATCGCATCGAAGACGGACCGGACCATCACCCCGTACACGGGGTCGTTCCTCGACGCCGCCCCCGGACCGTCCCTCAACAATGTGTACGTGCAGGACGAGTGCCAGGACCAGGACCTCTTTGTCGGGCACTCCAGGAAGAGCTTCGACACCGGCCCGAATCCGCAGGTCGGCCTCCTCGAGCACTCGGCTCCGATCTTCCTCGCCCGCAAGGCACTCGACCCGACGCTGACGGGCACGGTTCCCTGCTCCTGACCGACCTGGACCACGCGCGGGTACCGTCGGATCTGTGGAAGCCCATGCCACCCTCGCCGAGATGGACGGCGAGCTCGTCGACTGCAGGCGCTGCCCACGGCTGGTCGAGTGGCGCGAGCGCGTGGCCGTCGAGAAGCGAGCCGCATTCCGCGACGAGACGTACTGGGGCAGACCCGTTCCCGGGTTCGGTCCGGCCGATGCCGCGCTGTTGATCGTCGGGCTCGCCCCCGCCGCGCACGGCGGGAACCGGACCGGCCGGATGTTCACCGGCGACCGCAGCGGGGACGTGCTGTACGCGGCGCTGCACGCGGTCGGGCTGGCGAACCAACCGGCCGCAGTCAGCCGCGACGACGGCCTGCGGCTGCGCGGGGTCAGGGTCACCGCACCCGTGCACTGCGCGCCCCCGGACAACAAGCCGACGCCCACCGAGCGGGACACCTGCCGCCGCTGGATCGACGAGGAACTGCGACTGCTCAGCCCCACCCTGCGGGCGGTAGTCGTGCTCGGCGGATTCGGTTGGCAGGCACTGTTTCCCGCGCTGGCCGACGCAGGCTGGGCGGTACCGCGGCCGCGGCCGAAGTTCGGCCACGGCGCCCACGTTGTCCTGCCCCGACCGGCGACGGCAGCGCGCTGGAGGTGTTCGGATGCTTCCACGTCAGCCAGCAGAACACCTTCACCGGCAGGCTCACGCAGGCGATGGTCGAGGCGGTGTTGTCCGATGCCGGTCTGGCTGCGGGGTTGCTGCCCCGGTAGCCGACACTCTCACTTACCCGCGTCTAGGCCCGGCGGGCGGAGTTGCCGCGCGCGACGGCGTCCTCGGAGGCGTACCTCAGCAGGAGCAGCCCGGCGGGCACCACCGCAAACCCGAGCAGCACCAGGGTCAGTGGGCTCGCGAGCAACAGGGCGTCCCCACCCGGACCGCCGACCATGCACAGCACGAAGCCGAGGAACCAGCCGACCAGCGGCAGCGCCGCCATCGAGGCCCGGTCGGTCACGGTGCGGGCCCCGAGCACCAGCAACACGTTGACGACGCCCGCGGCGAGCGCGCTGATCGGAAACGCCACCGCACCCAGGTAGGTGGGCAGGAACAGCACGGCCAGCACGGCCGTGAGCGCGCCGTCGAACATCAGCAGGCCGAGAATCGCCGAGTCGAGGATGCGACGCCCGGTCGGTGCGGGGCTGGTGCCGGAAGTCATGGCACCAATCGTAGGCCGGGGGCTTCAGCCCACCGGCGGGTAGCCGAGGAGCGTGAGCAGGTGACTCTGCATGTCGACGAAGTTGTACAGCGCGTTCATGTACATCTCGTGATGCTGCTCCGAGTGGGGACGCAGCGAATCCACGAATGCCACGATCGCGTTCTGAACACTCCAGTTGTACATCGACACCCTTCCGTCAGCCCGACCCGGCTATGACCCGCATCACAGTCTAATCGGATTGGTGTCGGCCGTCACAGCCGACCCCTGCCTCGGGAGGTACCTGAACCCGTCAGTGATGGAACCCCGACCGGGCCTCGTCGGACGGCGTGCCCCCGGCCAGCCGCGCCAGCGATCGACGGATGTCCTCCGCCAGCAGGGAGATCACATCGCGGGAGATCCCGTGCCGTACCAGGACCCGCTGGATGACGGTCTCCTGACGGTTTGCGGGCAACGGGTACGAGGGCACCTGCCAGCCGCGCCGCCGCAGCTCGTCACTGAGGTCGTACAGCGAGAAGCCCGCCGTCGCCGGGTCGGTCAGGGTGTAGGACACCGCGGGCAGCCCGCCGGTCCCGTCGTAGAGCAGGGTGAACGGCCCCATCGTCTTGATCTCCTCCGCGAGGGCCTGGGCGGTCTCGGCGCACGTCTGCTGAATCCTGCGGTAGCCCTCGCGGCCGAGGCGCAGCATCAGGTAGTACTGGGCGACGATCTCGCCGCCCGGCCGGGAGAAGTTGAGCGCGAAGGTCGGCATGTTGCCACCGAGATAACTCACCCGGAACACCAGGTCCTCAGGCAGCAGGTCCGCCGACCGCCACACCACCCAGCCGACCCCGAGCGGGGCCAGTCCGTACTTGTGACCGGAGGTGTTGATGGAGGCTACCCGCGGGATCCGGAAGTCCCACACCAACTCCGGCTGCACGAACGGGGCGATGAATCCCCCGCTGGCCGCGTCGACGTGAACGGGCACGTCCAGCCCGGTATCCGCCATGATCGCGTCCAGCTCCGCCGCGATCTCCTCCACGGGCTCGTAGTCGCAGGTGTACGTGACGCCGAGGATCGCGACGACACCGATGGTGTTCTCGTCGACGTACTCCCGCAATTGGTGCGGACGGATCCCCGTCGCGCCCGGCTCGAGCGGGACCTGGCGCAGTTCCACGTCGAAGTACCGGGCGAACTTGTCCCAGCAGATCTGCACCGGTCCGCACACCAGGTTCGGGCGGTCGGTGGGCTTGCCCTCCGCCTGCCGCCGCTGGCGCCAACGCCACTTGAGGGCCAGCCCACCGAGCATCGCGGCCTCGCTCGATCCGGTCGTGGAGCAGCCCATGGTGTCGCGGCCCGCAGGCGAGTTCCACAGGTCCGCCAGCATGTGCACGCACCGGGACTCGAGTTCCGCGGTCTGCGGATACTCGTCCTTGTCGATCATGTTCTTGTCGAGGCAGTCGTTCATCAGCCGGTGGACCTCGTCCTCGGACCAGGTCGAGCAGAACGTCGCGAGGTTCTGCGAGGAGTTGCCGTCCAGCTGGAGTTCGCTGTGGATCAGCGCGTAGGCGATCCGCGGGTCCGACGCTTCGTCCGGCATCTGGTACTTCGGCAACACTTCTCGGCTGAGCGGCGTCGAGTAGATGTCCTGGGCGTCCCCGCCCCTGTCGGTGACCCTGTGCAACGCCATCGGGCTGATCCCTTCGTGATCCGGAAATCGATAATCGATCTGGATACAACGTGCGAGAGAACTCAGGAACGACTGATGAAGCACCCGAGGGTAACCCGGATCGGGTCACGCCGTGGGGGGACTGGAAGCCTTCGGGACGACCGCTTGCTAGAAGGCGATGCCGGAGAACAGGTCCCGCTCGCGACCGTCGGCATCGACCGCGCCGCGGGCGCCGCGCACCAGGACGTAGTGTTCCTCGGCCAGGATCGGCTGCGCGACGTTGTTCGACAGCGCGTACTCCGTGCCCGTCTCCGAGACCGTCACCTGCGTCGCATGCGAGGCCAGCGCGGCCCGCTTCGCATCGAGCACCGCCCGCACGTCCACCGCGGCGGTCACCGTCTCGTCGAGCACACAGGGCAACTCCCCCGGCTCCGGCATCCGCCACGACGCCGGGATCTCGGTGATGCACTCCATCCCCTGCGCCAACGAGTTCGCCTCGGTGACAGTCCAATACACCTTTGCCGGCTCCCAGGGCCGGCCCGCGTCCGGATACGCATCAGTGCCCGCGGCCAGGGCCGCGTCCATCGTGAAGCGGTGCGCCTGGATGTGATCGGGGTGGCCGTAACCGCCGTCCGGGTCGTAGCAGACCACCACGTGGGGACGGACCTCCCGGATCACCGCGACCAGAGCCGCGACCGCCTCCTCGGGGTCCGCGTTGACGAAGGCGCGCGGGTTGGCTGCTGACGGGGTGCCGATCATGCCGGAATCCCGCCAGCGTCCCGCCCCGCCGAGGAACCTGGGTCCGTCGACGCCAAGCCTTGCGAGCGCCTCGGTCAGTTCGAGGATGCGGTAGCCGCCGAGCTGATCGGCCCGGTCCGCGACGAGACCGGCCCACCGCTCACCGATCACCTCGCCCTCCTCGCCGAGCGTGCAGGTCAGCACGGTCACCTGCGCGCCCTCGGCGGCGTACCGCGCGATGGTGCCCCCGGTGGTGAGGGTCTCGTCGTCGGGATGGGCGTGCACCAGCAGCAGTCGACGTTCGCTCACTGGGGGCTCCTCGACCAGCCTGCGGCATCGGCGAAGATGCCGACCTGGATCGCGCCGGTCAGCGACACACCCTGGACGCCTGGCCCGGCAGCGACCACGGTCGTGTCCTGCAGGACGGGCAGCACGGCGGCGAGATCCCACAGCTTCGGCTCGGCCTGCGCGATCACGTGTCCGACATCCGCGGTCCCGCGAAGCGCCTCGTCGATCCCCGCCTGCAGGGCCGAGTCACAGAGTCCCGACAGATTGCTCGGGGCAAGCGGATCGGGCACGACGTCGGGATCGGCGTCTGTCGACTCACCGGCGCCGGATGGGGCCGGGGCAGGCATCGCGGGCGGGGGCAGGCGAACCGGGAGGCCATCGAGGTCGCCGGGTCGGAGCCCGCGCGCGACCAGCCGACCACGGCATCGACCTCGCCCTCGACGAGCGACTTGCCGTACAGCTCGTCCGGACGCATCGTCGTCACCGAGGCATCCACCCCGGCGCCTCGAAGCTGGTCGGCCGCCGTGTTCGCGACGGCGATGGCGGAGTCGTCGCCCTCGGGCGCACCGATGACCAGGGCCAGCTGCTCGCCGTCCTTCGCGATCGTGGCCGTCGTCGTCTCCCCGGGGCCTTCAACGGACGCGTGAACCCAGCCCGCCTCGGCGAGCAACCCGAGCGCCTGCTCGCGGCTCGGCGCGGGCGGGGCGGTCGGGACGTAGCCCGGATCGGACGGCGCCAGCACCTGGGCCCGGGCAGGCGTCGCGTTCGCGCCGGTCGGGGTGCCGACGGAGGCCAGCAGGTCGGGGCTGAGCAGCCCCATCAGACCGCGACGCAGCCGCTGGTCGGCGAGCGCGGGGACCCTGCCGTTCAGGGTCAGCTCCAGCACCCGGGGCGCGGGGGTGACGGCGGCGCGCACCGAGGGGATCGCGGCCAACTGAGCCTGCAGCGGGCCGCTGCCCCGCACCTGCGCGACCTGGGCGTCACCGGAACGGATCGAGTCGGCCAGCTGCGCGGACGAACCACCGCGACGCATGAGGATCTGATCGGGGGTCGCGGGCTTGCCCCAGAACCGGTCGTTGCGTTCGAGCAGGATCTCGTCACGGCCGCGGTCGATGGACTTGATGTGGAAGTCGGCGCCGGACACCGGGATGTTCTCCGCCAGTCCGCGGGTGAACCCACCCGGCGAGTCCTTCACCAGGTGCGAGGGGAGCAGGTCCGTGAACAGCTCCCGCCACGCCGGATACGGCGAGCTCATCGTCACGGTGACGGTCTTGCCGCCGCCCGAGGAGCCGATGTCGGTGATGAGGCCGTAGCCGGCCGGGTCGACGACGCCGGGCTGGCTGATCATCTGCCGCCACAGGTAGCGGAAGTCCTCGGCGGCGATCGGCGCGCTGTCGGACCACTGCGCCTCGTTGCGGAGCTGGTACGTGACCGTGAACGGATTCTGGGAGGTGACGTCCGCGGAGATCAGCAGGGATTCGTCGGGGAGCCAGTCCGTGCCGCCGGGGCGCGTCGGGCTCGGCACCGGGCGGAAGGCGCTCGGCAGCACCATCGAGCTGACCGCCGAGGTGACCGGGGACTGGTCGGAGAGCAGGTGCGGATTGAAGCCGAGGCCCACGTCGTCGATCGCGACCACGACGGTGTTCTTGGTGGGCACCGCCGTCGTCGGCTTGGGACTGTCGGTGCTCTCCACCGGCGGCGGCGGGTTCGCGGTGCAGCCCGCCAGCACCAGGCCGGCGACAAGGGCTGTCGCGATCGGCAGGATCCGTCGGGTTCGTCGTCCCGCTCGATGCACTCGCACGTCCCTTTCGATCTACGGCTGTAAACGCCTGTGCGCGGCTGACGGGTCCGCAGACTCGTCAACCGCGCACAGGCGCGAAGCGCAACTCTACAGCGCGGCCTTGTCGCGGGACTTGCTGCGCGAACGCTCGCGGGCGCGGTCGGTCTGCGACAGGTGCACCTTGCGGACGCGGACCACCTCGGGGTGACCTCGACGCACTCGTCGCCTGCACAGAACTCCATGGCGCCCTCGAGCTCGAGCTTGATCGGCTTGGCCAGGGTCTCCATCACGTCGGCGGAGGACTGACGCATGTTGGTCAGCTTCTTCTCGCGGGTGACGTTGATGTCGAGGTCTTCCTGACGCGGGTTGATGCCCACGACCATGCCCTCGTAGGTGTCCGCGCCGGGCTCGACGAAGAAGGTGCCGCGGTCGGCGAGCTGGATCATCGCGAACGGGGTCACCGAGCCGGTGCGGTCGGAGACGAGCGACCCGGTGTGGCGGGCGCGGATCTCTCCCGCCCACGGCGCGTAGCCGTGGAAGACGGCGTTGGCGATGCCGGTGCCGCGGGTCTCGGTGAGGAAGTCGGTGCGGAAACCGATCAGGCCACGCGAGGGAACGATGAACTCCATGCGAACCCAGCCGGCGCCGTGGTTGGCCATCTGGACCATCTTGCCCTTGCGGTTCGCCAGGAGCTGGGTGATGGCGCCGAGGTACTCCTCGGGGCTGTCGATGGTGAGCTCCTCGAAGGGCTCGTGCACCTTGCCGTCGACCTGACGGGTGACCACCTGCGGCTTGCCGACGGTCATCTCGAAGCCCTCGCGGCGCATCTGCTCGACCAGGATGGCCAGCGCCAGCTCACCACGGCCCTGCACCTCCCATGCGTCCGGGCGACCGATGTCGAGGACCTTGAGCGAGACGTTGCCGACGAGCTCCTGATCGAGACGCGACTTGATCATGCGGGCGGTCAGCTTGTGGCCGCTCACCCGGCCGACGAGCGGCGAGGTGTTGGTGCCGATGGTGACGGAGATGGCGGGCTGGTCGACGGTGATCCGCGGCAGCGCGACCGGGTTCTCCAGGTCGGCGAGGGTGTCGCCGATCATGATGTCGGGGAAGCCGGCGACCGCGACGATGTCACCGGCGACGGCGACCTCTCCCGGCTGACGCTCGACGCCGACGGTCTGCAGCAGCTCGGTGATCTTGGTCTTGGTGACGACGGGCTCGCCGTCGACCTCACGCATCCAGGAGACGGTCTGGCCCTTGCGGAGCTCGCCGTTGTGGATGCGGACCAGGGCCAGGCGGCCGAGGAAGGCGGAGGCGTCGAGGTTGGTGACGTGTGCCTGCAGCGGCGCGTCGACGGTGCCCTTGGGCGCCGGGACGTTCTCCATCAGGACCTCGAACAGCGCGTCGAGGTTCTCGGCGTCGGGGGCCTGGCCGTTCTCGGGCTGGACCTTGCTGGCCTTGCCCTCACGGCCGGAGGCGTAGAGCACCGGCAGGTCGAGGGCGAGCTCGGCGGCCTCGGCGGCCTCGTCGTCCAGGTCGGACGCCAGGTCGAGGAGCAGGTCGTGGCTCTCGGAGACGACCTCCTCGATGCGGGCATCGGGGCGGTCGGTCTTGTTGACGACCAGGATGACGGGCAGCGAGGCGGCGAGCGCCTTGCGGAGCACGAAACGGGTCTGCGGCAGCGGGCCCTCGGAGGCGTCGACGAGCAGCACAACGCCGTCCACCATGGACAGGCCGCGCTCCACCTCGCCACCGAAGTCGGCGTGGCCGGGGGTGTCGATCACGTTGATGACCGTGACCGAACCGTCCTCGTTGTGCTTATGCACGGCGGTGTTCTTCGCGAGGATGGTGATGCCCTTTTCGCGCTCCAGGTCACCGGAGTCCATCACGCGGTCGACCAGTTCGGCACGCTCGGCGAAGGCGCCGGACTGCCGGAGCATGGCGTCGACGAGGGTGGTCTTGCCATGGTCGACGTGTGCGACGATGGCAACATTGCGGAAGGTGGTGCTGGGCACGCTGCGGTCTCCTGGCTGGCTTGATTCAGCCACGCGAAACCTAGGCTCGCACGGCTCGGGCGGCCGCGTCGCGAATGCGAATCCATCAGCACAGGACGACCTGTGCAGGCATTGCGGCCAGCTAGATACTACCCGCCCGCGGCAATTCCGCCGAAAACGAGTTGTGAATCACCCTGGATCTGCTACTCGGCGATCTACCCGGACCGACCGACGAGGCCGCCATCCCGACCGCGGCACGCGCCTGCGCCTGGCCGATTCGTGAGGGCAAGCTAACCTCGGGTAGGCCGGGATGATCCGGTATCCGACCGGGCAGGAGGGCCGTGCCGACATGGGCAAGGTCAAGGCGAAGAAGGTCTCGAGCCTCAAGCCGAAGAAGAAGTGCTGCCGCAGCAAGACGCGATGCCTCAAGTGTCCCGTCGTCATCATGCGGATGAAGAAGCTCGAGAACGAGGGCGTCACGGGCAAGGACCTGAAGAAGGGGCTCAAGAAGGCACGCGCCTCCTGAGCCCCTTCCCCTCGCGCGCCGTCTAGATCAGCAGTTCGGCGTGGTCGGACGGCCGACGACGCGGTCGTCGAGCCACTTGTAGGCGGGCGGCATCCCGACGAACGCCCCACCGACATGATCGACGCCCAGTCCTGGCGCGTACTGGACGTCGACCCCACGGTTGCAGTACTCGCGGACCACTCCGGTCATCCCCAGTCCGGGATCAGCACGTCCTTGGTGTCGTGGAAGACGAACAGCGGCATGTCCGGCGTGGCGGCGGTGCGTGCCAGCGAGTTCTCCTCGATGACGGCCTCGACGCTCGGGATGGTGAGGATGTCGCCCACCTTCGAGTACTGGGCGAGGCTGATGCCCTTGGTCTTGCCGAGCAGGTCCGTCAGGCACCCGTCGGTCAGCGTCTTGGCGAACTCGATCCCCTCGGGGGTGAGGTAGTCCTGCGGCCTGATCTTGTCCGGGTACTCCCTCGACAACCCGAGCAGGGTGCCCCAGGCGGTGAAGCCGACGGCCGGCTGTTTCTCGCTGAGCCCGGCCAGGTCGCCGGGGACCCCGCCCTCGGCGACACCGATGACGTTGAGTTCCGGCGCGTAGGTGGCCTTCTGCTCGGCCGCCCATGCGGTGGCATGGCCGCCGCCCGAGTAGCCGTACATGACGACCGGCGCCTGCGAGAGCCCAAGCGGCTCAAAGCGTTGCGCGGCACGAATGCCGTCGAGCACGCCGTGTGCGGTCTGTCGTCCGGCAATCCATGCCATCTCGGGGCCCTGGTAGTCGGAGGCGACGACCGCGTAGCCGAGCGCGAGCATCGGAGAGATGAGGGCCAGGTCCTGGGACTTGCCCGCGGGCAGGGTCACCGAGGGGTTGCACGCCAGACCGAGGGCGTCCATCGCCTGCTGCTGGGAGAGCAGCGGGCGGGCCCCCGGTCCGGTCCACGGGCGGTCGGGGACCATCACCGTCGCCGTCGTGGTCACCGGCGCCCCGAACGAATCGGTGGTGCGGTAGAGCAGTTGGGTGGTCTTGACCACCGGCCACGGAGTGTTGGCCGGGAAGCGGACCTCCACCGGGCGGCTGCGGATCACGTCCCCGTTCGCGTACCCCGACAGATCACCGGGACCCTGAAACCAGTTGTCCACCAACGGCGTCGGACCGGCCAGCGGTTCGGCCGCCGCTGAGGGGGTCACCCCCAGTGTCAGCGCGGCGGCGCAGGCCACCACCAAGCCGAGAATTGCTCTCGTCGATCGCCCCATGGCTGATGCCTTCCCCTCGATTCGCCGATGAACGCTACCAGCGGGCAGCGGAAACGACTGGGGCCGCCGGTTTCCCGACGGCCCCAGTCAGTTATCGGTTGTCACGCGCAATTGTTCGGCGCCTGCTTGTGTGCAAACCGGTCATCGGTGTAGTCCATCAGCTCGTTCCAGTGGTTCATGCTGACGTCGACGTGACCACCGGGGACCCGCCGGCAATCGACCGTCACACCCGCGGCGCAGTACTTCCCGACCATCGCCGTGGTCGACTCCACGGGCACGATGCCGTCCTCGGTGCCGTGCACGATCAGCAGCGGCACCTCCGGGATCTGCCCCGGCCTGGCGGCCTGGTTCTTCTCGCCGACCGCGACGGCCTTGGGCCAGTGCGGAATCGGATCGTCCGACTCCGGCCAGTGGGTGAGGCTCTGGAGCGTGCGCGTTCCGTACCCGTTCGGACCCGTGCCGAGACCGTCACCGAGCATGCAGGCGTCACCGAACTGCTTGACGACCTGCTTGCCCTCTTCGGTGAAGAACCCGTTCGGGTCCGCCTCCTCCGGGTACTCGCGGAACAGCGCGACGACCGCCGCCATGTAGAAGAACGAGGTGCCCTTCCCGTTGTTCTGACGCCCGGTGGCCAGGATGTCCAGCGGCGGGCCTGCCATCGCGGCGCTGATCACGTTGAGCTCCGGTGCATATGTCGGGGCGAGCTGAGCACCCCACGCCGTGGCGTGTGCGCCACCGGACTGACCGACGAGGGCCACCTCCGTGTCGGCCGCGAGCCCGAGATGGCTCTCGGTCGCGCGGATACCGTCGAGCACCGAATGTCCTTCGGTGTTACCGGCGATGAAGGAGGACAGCGGGCCGTTGTGGTCAGGCGCCGACACCGTGTAGCCGCGCTTGAGCGCCTCCTGCAGGAACGGCACCGCCACCGTCAGGGTGGTGATCGGATTGCTGTCGTTGAACAGCACCGACGGCTGGCATTTCATGCCGAGGCTGTTGGTCGCGTGCTGATACGACAGCAGCTTGCCCGCGCCGACGCCACACTCTCCGCCGCCGCCGAGCGAACCGCCGGCTGACCCGAGCAGCGTGCCGATCGAACCGGACGACCCCGCGCCGCCGCATTCGGGCGTGAACACCGAGGTCACCGCGAGGATCGGCTTGTCCTGCGAGTTGGTGGTCTTGTATGCGAGCTGCCTTGCCTTGCCGCCCACGATCGGGATCGGCCGAACATCGCGCTCGCGGATGATCGCGCCGTTCGGCAGCGAGGCGAGATTCGCGGGTGGGGAGTAGAAGGCGTCCTTGAATCCGGCGCCGCTGCTGCCGAGTCCGGCGAGACTGCCGCCGCCCCCGGCGAAGTCGCTGTTCTGTCCGTACAGCCAGTCAAGGCTGGGGTCACCGGTGGGATTGGATGGCGTCTGGGCGTTCGCAATTCCCGGGGCCGCGATCGCGACTGCGGCCGCCGCGGCGACCACCGCCGATCTTCGTATCATCGTGGAGAGTGTTCTTGTTCGCACCGTTCACACACCTTTCATTGGCGGGCCGGAAGCTCAAAAATCACTGCCTTGAGACACTTTTCACGGTCTGCACTGGGCCTGTGTGAGACCGCAGCCGAAACCTAGCACCCGTCCAGGTCGATCATGATCATTTCGAAACCATCCGAAATGGAAAGGGTCTGACGCGGTTCCGACGCTGTGCGCGACTCACCCCGCGTGCAGCACCGCCATCAACTCCGCCAGCCACGCCCTGTCGTTCGGCACCAGATCGGCGGCGGCGAGCTCCGGCCCGGTCACCCAGCGCACCGCGGAATGTTCCAGCGCTGTCGGGGTCCCGTCGCACAGTGACACCAGGTAGGCGCGCAGGACCATGCCCTTCGGCAGCGGCACGTCCACTCCGATCCGATCGCCGACCACGGTGTCCACCCCCAGTTCCTCGCGGAGCTCGCGGCGCAGGCCCTGTGCCGGGGTCTCCCCCGGCTCGATCTTGCCGCCGGGCAGCTCCCACATGCCGGCCAGTTCCGGCGGCGCGACCCGCTGCGCGAGCAACAGCCGACCGCCCGCGATGATCGCCGCCGCCGCGACCTCTCGCACCGCATTCGTTTCCGCCCGGGCTTCATGCATGGCACCATCATTGTCATGGCCGAGTTGCTGTCGGACGCCGAGGTCGAAGCCGCGCTGGGATCGCTGCCCGATTGGCAGCGCGCGGGCGACTCGATCACCCGAACACTGAAGTGCCCGACCTTTCCCGCCGCCATCGCGCTGGTCGATCGGGTCGCGGCAGCCGCCGAGAGCCGCAATCACCACCCGGACATCGACATCCGCTGGCGCACGCTCACCTTCACCTGCGCCACCCATTCCATGGGCGGGATCACCGATCTGGACGTGGGCCTTGCGCAGGAGATCGATCGTCTGGCTGCCGAAGGCTGAGCCGTCCGGCGTAGATCACCCAGGCGTAGAACGCGACGGCGCCCACCACGTTCACGGCGCCCAGCCAGGCCAGCACGGCAGGCCTGGAGATCAGCCAGATCGAGTCCTGGAAGAAGGACAGCACCCACGGCACCCCGACGATGGTCGACGCCAGCCAGCAGCCTGCAAGGATCTTCGACCCCAGCCGCTCCGCCAGCGGTCCGTGCACGAGCCAGATCAGCATCGGGATCAGCCATACCCAGTGGTGCGACCACGAGATCGGCGAGATCAACAGCCCGAAGAGCTGCACCACGACGAGGGTGCCGAGCCTGTCGTCGGCCCCGAGCGCCCGCCAGGCGAAGAAGGCGAGCAGTGCCGCGACCGCCACCGCGACCAGCCACGGCCAGCCGCTCTCGACGTCATGGCCGAGTACCCGACTCAACGCGCCGCGCGCCGACTGGTTCCACACCGACCCGACCGGGCCGATGCGGGATGCATCGCCGAGCAGGTGTTCGAAATACTCGCGCGCCGACGGGCCGATCGTGAGGTAGCTGACCGCCACCGTCAGCCCGAAAGCGACCGCGGAGAAGACGGCGGCCTTCCATCGCCTTCGCGCCACGAAATAGAGGCCGGTGATCGCGGGCGTGAGCTTGATGCCCGCGATGAAGCCGACCAGCCCGCCCGCGATCCACCACCGGGTGCTGCGGACGGCGACCATAGCGCCGAGCACCAGGAACACGTTGACCTGCCCGTAGTCGAGCGTGGTGCGAACCGGCTCGGTCCAGATCCCGACCGCCGTCCAGGTCAGCGCGATCGCGGTCCAGCGGGGTTCCCTCGCCGCCGCGCCGTAGATCAGTTCCAGGCTGATCCGGATCACCAGGAACAGCGCCGCGATGGTGAGCAGCGTCCAGCACACCCCCACCACAGGGAAGGGCAGGTAGTGCAGCGGGAAGAACACCAGCGCGGCGAACGGCGGGTACGTGAACGGGAGCGGAAAGTCCGGGGTCAGCTCGGCGTAGGTGAAGTCGTAGAGGTTGTCGCTGAGGAGCGCGGCCGAGCCGTCCACATAGACGTGCAGATCGACCAGGTTCATGCCGTTCGGGCTCAGGAGCACCCATGCCATCCGCACCGCGACGGAGACCGCCAGCAGCAGCGGGGCGAAGCGAAGGATCGATGCCGACCGGCTATCGGTGCGAGCATCCCGGGTCTGGGGTGCGGGTGGCATCTCGGACACGTCTCGCGTTCTCCCGTGTGGTGTGGGCCGACGGGTGGAACCCGAAGCGTTCGACAGCGAGCCTAACGGCAGCCGCGTCGGCCGCTGAACCTCCCCGAAAATTGTGGATAACAGTTGCATCAACAATCTCAATTTTCACTCTAGTCACACGATATGGTCACCGGGCAAGCATCATCCGGCCAGCATTGCCATAGACTCCCGACCCGGAGTCACTCTCGGGTGACAAAGAAATAACAGGGTTGTCTCGGCTAGCGCTGTACAACCGCCTGATGGCCTGCATAGAGTGGCCCCTCGTTACCGCTGGGGGCCTGCAGGCCAACCGACGCTTGAAGAAAATAAGGATGGGACGACTGTGCTTCGTACGCGAGGACCGCGCAGAACGATCACCGCGCTAGCGATAGCCGCGGCCGCTGCCTTGGCTGCTCCGACCAACGCTGTGGCGCAGCCCGCGCCCGTGCTCCCGGAAGGCCTCAACATCGAGGCCCTGGCCTCGCTGGCACCGGCCATCATCGGTGCCGCCGCAGGCCCGTCCGACATCGCAGGCGGACCGCAGGCAGACCTGCTCGCCCAGGCGAAGGCGCTGCTCGAGTCCTCCAACCTGCCCGAGTCGACCAAGGCGACCCTCGCCAAGGTCATCACCTTCCTCGACGGCAGCGGCGGCGGCGGCCCCGAGCTCCCGCCGGAGAGCGGCCCCGTGATCGCCCAGTTCCTCTACCCGACCCTCGGCAAGGGCTGCATCTCGGCCACCGCCGACTCGGTGGGTACCGCGCTGGCAGTCCCCGGCCCCGCGCACCTGCCCCCTCCGGGACCGAAGGCCGGCCAGGCCGGGTTCGTCTTCACCGCGCTGGGCACCAAGAAGCCCGCCGACGTGCAGCCGGTCCCGCTCACCGTCAGCTGGGTCAACATCGACAACCAGAAGTCGGCGACCCAGAACCTGACGTCCGAGTCGAAGATCAACCCGGACGGACCGGCCACCCTGTCCGCCATCGCCGACACCGGCCGCGGCCGCGTTCTCGCGGTGATCTCCGGTTCCCTCACCACCCAGGCCGAGGGCGCCGCGCCGATCACCTGCAGCTTCCTGCCGACCGTCGGAATGGTTGTCGTTCCGTAAGTCACCAGCCATCCCAGAAGGGCCCTTTCGCATCGCGAAGGGGCCCTTCTGCTTTGCCCGGCCCTGTGGTAAACCTCAGCGATGGCCTCCGTACCGCATTCGGTGAAGTCCGTGCACTCGCGACGCTCGATCCTGTCCATCCGATCCGAGGGCTCCATCCTCTCGATCGGCTCGGCCTACTCGATTCTCTCGATCGGCAGCGTCGGCTCGATCCTCTCGATAGGCTCCATCGGCTCGGCCGGTTCCGCCCTGTCCTCCGCCTCGTTCGGCAGCCTGGGTTCGGCGCTGTCCGGACTTTCGAAGTGGTCGGTGCTGTCCTGGCGAGCCGACACCACGAGCCCGAGCGACCGCCCGCTGCATGTGCTGGCGGAAGAGCCCGGACTCGCGGTATCGCCGATGTCGCACACCCAGACCTGAGCCGCATTACCCAGAAACTGACAGCCGCACAACACGATTCGACGGAGGATGCACGTGACCGAGGCGGACAAGACCGACAACCGGACGTGGACGAGGGCCGAACTGGAGTCGGCCTTCGAGGGCTACCAGCGCACCGTTGAGAAGGCCACCGCGACGGGCGACTGGAACCTCTTCGCCGACATGTTCACCGAGGACGCCACCTACATCGAGCACGCATATGGGAACTTCAGTGGCCGGGAACAGATCCGGGAGTGGGTGGTGCGGACGATGACGAGCTTCCCCGGCAGCCACATGACGGAGTTCCCCGCGGCCTGGTACACGATCGACGAGGAGCGCGGCTGGGTGATCTGCGAGATCCGAAACCCGATGCGCGATCCCGGCGACGGCACGCTCCACGAGGCCTCGAACCTGACGATCCTGCACTACGCGGGCGACGGGCTGTGGTCCTGCGAGGAGGACGTCTACAACCCGATGAAGTTCCTGAAGATGGCCAAGAAGTGGTGCCGCGCCGCGGAATCGTCCGGAGGACTTCCGGACGAGGCCCGCGCGTGGCTGTCCGCGGTCGGCGGCGCCTAGGGCGCGTCGCGCACTAGGGGTTCTGCGGTTCCTGCGGGGCCACGGATCCGCTCGACACGCGGTCGTAGATGTTCGCCGCGAGGGCGTACAGGATGTTGATGATCGGTTCCACGTCTGTCCTCTCTCGAAATGGTCCCGCTGACGGTACCGGCAGCGGGACCGACCTGCTGTGCTACACGCGGTCGTGTCGGCCTGCCCGCGCGGCCGCGCCCCACAGCCTGGCCACGTACCCCACCAAGCCGATCACCATGCCCACCGCCGCGACCGCGGTGAATCCGGCCGACGGTCCTGCACGGTCGACCATCGCACCGGCGAGCGGCGAACCGACCGCGCCGCCCAGGGTGAACGAGGTCCCCTGCCATCCCATCGCCTCGCCCCGCCGGTCCTCCGGAACCAGGTCTGCGATCGCCTCGCCCGTCGCCGCCATCACCGGCGCGCAGAACAGCCCGGCAGGGATGGCGAGTGCCGCCAGCGTGAAGGTCGAGGTGGCGAAGGCCATCGGAAGCGTGAACAGGCCGAGCAGGAACAGCAGTAGCGCCGGGCTCACCGGGCGGTGCATCGCGCCGTAGATCAGACCGCCGACGATCGAGGACGCGCACCAGAAGAAGAACACCACACCGAGGGACTGCACCTCCCCGCTCGCCCGGAGCGCGGCCAGGATGCCGACGTCCGTGCCAGCCAGGATCAACGTGGCACCCGCCGAGGCGGCGAACACCCCGACAGCGGCGGCGGTGAGCCAGCCGGGGCGCGTCGCGGCGCTCATGGCGGCGGCCGTCGCGTCGTCGACCGCGGGTGCGACCGCCGACTCGGCACCGGCCGCGACGGCGATCTGGCTGCGGGTCGGCGGGTTGAACCACATCAGGAACAGCCCGGCCACCACGACGGACGCGCCGATCGCGATGAGGGTGACCCTGGTGCTGAAGTGGGTGCCGAGAAAGACCCCGGTCGCCGGGCCGACGATGAACACCAGCTCGGTGCCGATCGAGTCGAGCGCGTACGCGGTCCGCCGATCCGCCTCGCCGACGAGCACGCTGATGCTCTGGCGGACCACCGTGAAGATCGGCAGCGCGAAGGCCCCGCAGACGAAGGCGACCGGGATCAGCGCCTCAAAGGGGACGAAGGCGGCGATCGGCCACAGCACGCCCTCGGCGATCACGGAGGGCAGCAAGGTTCTTCGCAGCCCGATCCGGTCGATCAGCCGGCCGCGCCAGGGCGAGCCGACCGCGATGCCGATGGTCAGCGCCGCCGCCGCGAGTCCCGCGGCCGCGTATCCCCGACCGAGGGTCTGCACGACGTGCAGGGTGAGTATCAGCCCGGCCGCGGAGTGCGGCAGCCGCGCGATCATCCCGACCAGGATCAGCCTGCGCACCGGCCGGCGTGCCAGCAGTGCGGCGTAGCGACCGATACCCATGCGAGAAGTCTGTCATCGAGTCGTGATCGGACTGCGCTCGTCTTGCTCCGAATCCCCCGCCGTCGCGGCTAGGCTCGACCGCATGAGAAAAGCAGCAGCAGTGCTCGCCGCCTCCACCGCCGCCCTCGCGCTCGCCCTCACCGGCTGTAGTTCCGACGAAGCCAGCGACAACGCCCAGACCGCCAAGGACAAGGCATCGGCCGCGATGTCGTCCGCCGCCGGTGCCGCAGAGGGCGCGATGTCGTCCGCCGCCAACGCCGCGGAGGGCGCCATGTCCTCGGCGAATGCCGCGGCCAGCACCGCAGCCTCGAAGGCAAGGGGTGCCCTGGACAGCGCGAAGGTGGCGACGTTCACCGCGGCGTTCAAGGTCGCGAATCCCGATCTGGCCGAGGGCCGCGACGACGACGCGATCGAAGACATCCTCGCGCAGACCTGCGCCGACATCGACGCAGGCCAGTCCGAGCAGGAGATCGTCGCCGGCCTCGAGACCAGGGCCGAGAACAACGGCGTCAAGGCCACCCCGGACCAGGCACAGCAGATCTACAACATCGCCAAGCCGGCCTGCTGATCATCTGACCGATCGCCGTGCCCGGGCGTGCCCGGGGCACGGCGTTCGGTCAGGCCAGCGACCACTGGCCGTAGTCGGCCTTGAGGATCGCGTTCAGGTCGATGCCGACACCGTCGACGGCTCGCTTGTCGATCTCGTACTGGTGCAGATGCGCCTCGGGGTGCACGAATCCCGAGGGCGTGCCCCAGTTGTGCTGCCAGTAGAACGCACCCAGGCCCTCGGCCACCAGCAGATCGAGGGTCGGGGAGTTCGCGTAGACGCCCGTGTTCTCGTGCCCGACAACCGATTCCCAACCCTGGATGTATGGGGCGATCAGCTCGGTGAAGTCGTCCTCGCTCGGGTTGTCGTCGATGGAGGCGTAGATGGGCCGGTTCTCCGGACCGCCCGCGGCCAGGTGCAGCTCGAGTCCGCGCTCGGCATGCTCCACCCCTGCCTCGAATCCGCCGCGCCAGTCCGCGGTGTCCGCCTTGCCGAACTGGTAGCAGGAGACGACCTCCAGCCCGGACTCGGCTAGCGCCGTTGCCTCCGCCTCCAGCATCGGCTTGCCCTCCATCCACTCCGCCCCTGGCCGACGGTCCGAGACGTAGCGGATGGCACCGACGTGTCCGGCGGCGAGGATGGCCTCCGCGGACGGAACCCCGCCCGCGTAGTCGATCAGGGTGCCGAGGTTCGGGGATGCCTGCGCGAGCAGGGAATTGGATCCGAGCGCCGTGACGCCAAGAGCGGCGGATCCGGCGGCCACGTACTTGAATAGTTCTCGACGGGAAACCTGCACGACGCCCTCACATCACTGATTGCTGTCGTCACCGGCACGCCCCGACTGCCGACGAGGGGCCACGGTGACCTGGGTGGTTCGGCCATTCCATCACAATCACTCTGGTGTCGCCAGTCACATTAGTATCTCCAGCAACATCTGTTGCGGCGTCGCCGCAGCGTATCGGCCCTTCGACGCCGAATCGGGACGCCCGCCTGGTGTCGATCGGCGGTAA
Source organism: Rhodococcus sp. MTM3W5.2 (assembly GCF_001984015.1). Classification (NCBI taxonomy): domain Bacteria; kingdom Bacillati; phylum Actinomycetota; class Actinomycetes; order Mycobacteriales; family Nocardiaceae; genus Rhodococcus; species Rhodococcus sp. MTM3W5.2. The sequence goes on from NZ_CP019572.1 coordinate 4,324,398, forward strand.
CGTCTGACCTGTCCGCACAACTTCTCCCGGATGGGACTCGAGGTCATGGGCAATCAGACGTGGTGGGTCATCGCTCCCGAAAGTGGATTCGCGTTCGAGCAGCGCGCCAACGGCGACATGGTGGTGGTCGACGAATCCGCGGCCGAGGAACACGTCCTGCACGGCTATGAGTGGATGCACGTCAAACACCCCGACACCACCGAGCAGAGAATCAAGGTCCACGGCGAGGGCCCGCCGCCCTTCGGTAAGTGGATCGTCCTCGACGAGGGATGACGGGGATCACAATCTGAGCAAAGCTCACGAATCGGCGCCCGCAACACATATTCTCCCCGCGGGGTCATCCCGGCACAGCAGCCATGCGCGCGCGGCCGGGTGACGCGGCGCAACAGGGCGCGGTGCTGGACTGGGGAGGACATTTTCATGCCGTACGCGGCTTTCGGACTCGTGATGATGGCGCTGTGGATCTTCTGCATCGTCGACGTGCTCACCTGTGAGGACCACGAGGTACGCCACCTCCCCCGGATCGGCTGGATCCTGATCGTGCTGTTGATCCCGACAGTCGGCTCCCTGCTGTGGCTGATCCTCGGCCGCCCACAGGGCGCGCGACCGCAGCGCGGGCGACCGCACCCCTCCGCCTACAGCGAGTACGACCGCCCTGGCAGGCAGCTCCCGCAGAATCCCGACGACGACGAGGCCTTCCTGCGCCAGTGCCGAGAGCGGGCCGAGGAACAGCGCCGGATCGCCAAGCAGCAGCGGGTCGAACGCGAGAGCCGCGAGCGCGACCTCGACTAGCCGGGCGTCGACCACCCCTGGAATAAGTTGCGCCTGCATGTAGTTACCCAGGGTCATGACCGAATCACACGTCCCCCTGCCCGTCGACGGACTCTTCGAACCGTTCGCGGTCAAGTCCCTGACCCTGAAGAACCGTTTTGCGATGGCCCCGATGACGCGGGGCTTCTCGCCGGACGGGATCCCGGGCGCGGACGTGGCGGAGTACTACCGCCGTCGCGCCGCGGGTGGGGTCGGCCTCATCATCACCGAGGGGACCTACATCCCTGACCCGGCCGCGGGCCCGCACACCCGGGTGCCGCACCTCTACGGCACCGAGAGCCTGGCGGGCTGGCGCGGCGTGGTCGACGCCGTGCACACGGAGGGCGGTGCGATCATCCCGCAGCTCTGGCACCTCGGGGTCGAGCGCGGCGAGAACCCCCACCTCAACCCGGAGTCGACCACGGTCAGCCCCTCCGGCCTCGCGCTCGACGGCTCGCCGGTCGGGCGGGCGCTGACGACGGGCGACCTCGACGACCTGCGTGAGGCCTGGGTCGCGGCCGCGGTCAACGCGAAGGACATCGGATTCGACGGCATCGAACTGCACGGCGCGCACGGCTACCTGCTCGACGAGTTCCTCTGGGCGGGCACCAACCAGCGCTCGGACGGTTACGGGGGCTCGCTGCAGTCGCGGACCCGGTTCCCCGCCGAGGTGGTCGCGGCCATCCGCGCGGCGGTCGGCGAGGACTTCGCCATCGTCTACCGCTTCTCCCAGTGGAAGTCGAACCACTACGACGCGCGCATCGCGCAGTCACCCGCGGAGCTCGAGCAGGTTCTCGACCCGCTGGTCGCCGCCGGTGTCGACGTGCTGCACGCGTCCACCCGCAGGCACTGGGAACCCGCGTTCACCGAACTCGATGGCTCCGACGGGAAGCTCGGCCTGGCCGGGTGGACGAAGAAGCTCTCCGGGCTGCCGACGATCACGGTCGGCTCCGTCGGACTCGACAAGGTGTTCACCACGGCGTTCTCCCCCGACGGCGCCTCGAACACCGTCGGCATCGACCGCGTGCTCGAGCAGTACGAGAATCAGGAGTTCGACCTCGTCGCCGTCGGACGGGCGCTGCTCGCCGACCCGGAGTGGGTGAACAAGCTGCAGGCCGGGCGCGTCGACGAGCACGTGCCATACGCCAACGAGCACCGCGAGGTGCTGCGCTGAGTTGAGCCGCCACGAACGGGCGGTTTCCCGCTCCGTCACCCGACGGATGCCAGGGAAACCGCCCGTTCGCCGGACGCTCAGTCCATGTAGTCCCAGAACTGCAGCCAGTGCACCGTTGCGAACGTGGTCAGCGTCGCCGTGTAGACGACCGCGACCGCGAACGCCCCGATCAGCCCCACGCGCGGCCCTGCGCCGTCCACGGGATCGAGCCAGCGCCGGAACCACCGGGTGACCGCGGGCATCAGCAGCCAGGTCATCAACCCGACGCTGACGATCTGGCTGAGCCACATCGACAGCCAGGGCGGCACGCCCCACTCGTTCAGCACCGGGCCGAGGAATCGCGAGAGGGTCATCACGGTCGGGTAGAGCACGAGCAGGATCAGCATCGCCGTGCGCCACTGCGGCGTGATCCGCGTCGTGCCGTCCTGCACCCGCAGGATCGACCCGAACGGTGTGCTCCTCGCGACCACTGAGAAGTCCTCCGACAGCTGCGAGCGGAGCTCCGGAAGCGCCTCGGTGCGCTCCTTCGAGCGCATCCAGGCCGCCAGCTGGCGATCGGTGCGGAACCGGAGCACCGACATCCAGGTGCCCGAACCCGCAGGCCGCAGCACCGTGGTGCCCTCGAACCCCGAGAAGGTGGCGATCAACGCGGACAGTCGCACCTGCGTCGCCTCGAAGGCCCCTTCGCGCCCCAGCGCCACCGGGTGCTCGAAGACCGCGGTTCCTGGTGGCAGACAACCCTCGAGCAGGATCAGGTCCGAGCTCGCGCGCCGGAATCCCATGCTCTCCCCCGTCGCGATCAGCCCCGCCCGCCCGGCCGAGTCCAGCCAGCGGTGCAGGTGCTCCTCGGAGTCGAACGTCACCGACACCGCCCAGTCCAGTTCGGGCGCCTCGTACGCGGCGACCCTGGCGTCGACGAAGCCGTCCGCGTCCCGCGCGGCGACGCCCATGCTGTCGGCCCACCCGGCGAAACCGGCGACATCGGGTGTCCGGTGGAACACCGTCACGGCGGTCGCGGCGCTCATCGGTCACCTCCCGCGGAGTCGCCCTCGACAAGCAGTCGGACCGACTCGCTCTGTTCGGGCGGAACCAGGACGGTGACGAGGTCGCCTGCGCGCAGCCGGGTCGCGGCGGTGCCTGGGAGCACCGCGTCGCCCCGCCGCACCGAGACCACCAGCGACCCCGCGGGAAGGGCCCTGTCCGCCAGCCGTTTTCCCAGTACGGGCGAGTCTTCGGCCGCGCGCACGTCCAGCACCTCGACGTGCGTCCCGACCCGCTCCACTCGCCGCTGCTCGGCCATGACCTCGATCCGATAGCCGTGGACGACGTCCGGCACCCCGACGATGCCGCACACCCGCCGTTGCCCGTCGAGCACGGTTAGCCACCGGGTCTCGTCCGGCATCGCCTCCAGCGCCTCGTCGAGGGTCGCGGTGACGTCGACCGTCGGCGCCCCGGCATCGGCGCGCCGCGCGAGGGTCGCATCCGGAGCAGCGGTCGCGAGTTCCGACGGCGAGACCGCGCCGATGAAACGCCGCTCGCCGTCGACGACGGGCGCCCCCGGCACTCCCGCAGCTCGCAATCGCGCCAGCGCGTCGGCGACGTCGGTGCCGCCGCCGAGGACCAGCCGCGGGGGCGACATCGCCTCGCCGACGCCGACCCGGCCCAGCAGCGGCATCCCCGCCATCAGCCGCGCCGCGCGAGCGTCCTCGCGGGTGCCCAACTGGGCCCGGTAGATCGTCTCACCGGAGCGACGAACGATGAGGTAGGCCAGCCCGACCGCGACCATCGCGGGCGTGAGGATGGTGAGGCTGCCGGTCATCTCGGCGACCATCAGCATCACCGCGATCGGCGCGCGGGCGATGCTGCCGAAGCAGGCCATCATCCCGACGATGACGAACGGCGCGGGCGAGTCCGGGACCGCGGGCGCGATCGGTTCGAGGAGCCGCCACACCGCCGCGCCGGTGAAGGCGCCGATCACCATGCCGGGCCCGAAGATGCCACCCGATCCTCCGGTCCCGATCGAGAGCGAGGTGGCCAGGATCTTCGCGATCGGCAGCACGAGCACCACCCAGAGCGGGATCGCCAGCAGACCCGTCCGGTCCAGCGACTGCTGCACCCAGCCGTATCCGCTCCCGAGCACCTCGGGCAACGCCAGGGCCATCAGGCCGACCAGGAGTCCGCCGATCGCCGGCTTGAGGATCCGGCTGCAGCGCACCCGGTCCGATATCGCGACGGTGCCGTAGAACGTCCTGCTGTAGAGCAGCCCGACGAGCCCCCCGAGCACGCCGATGGCCGCGAACCACACCAGCTGCAGAGGGTCGTCGAACCGGTAGTCGGCCGCGGCGTAGCCGAAGAGCGGCGCGAAGCCCAGCAGGGACCCATAAACCGTGTAGCCGACGATCGAGGTGATCAGCCCCGGCACCACCGCGTCGAACTCGAAGTCGTCCCGGTAGGCGATCGACCCGGCGAGCAGGGCGCCGCCGAGCGGGGCACCGAAGATCGCGCCGATGCCGGATCCGATGCCGACCGCGACGGCGACCCGACCGTCCTTCGGCGACAGGTCGAGGGTGCGCGCGAGCAGGGAGCCGAACCCGGCGGAGATCTGGGCGGTCGGGCCCTCGCGTCCACCTGAGCCGCCCGAGCCGATCATGATCGCCGAGGCGACGAGCTTCACCAGCACCGCGCGCATGCGGATCATCCGCGGGTTCCTGTGGATCGCCTCGATGGCCGCGTCGGTCCCGTGTCCCTGCGCCTCGGGGCGAAGGTGAACACGATGACCCCGGAGGCCAGCCCGCCAAGGCAGACGACGATCGGGATGGCCCACGGGCGGGTCGAGTCGCCGCTGCCTGCTCCGCCGCCGTCCCCGCGGCCTCCGGCGGCGTGTAGCCGCCGAGCACGCCGAGCAGCAGGTGGGTGGCCTCGGAGAGCGCGAGGTAGAAGACCACGGCACCGAGCCCCGCGATGATGCCGATGGCGGTGCCGAGCACCAGCCATTTCTTCAGGTAGCTCGCGTGCTTCACCCAGCGACCCGCGGCGGTCCCGGCCGAGCGCAGCCCTGTCGCCGCGAGAAGCCGGCGATCGCCGGCCGTCATACTCGGCAAGCGTAGTCAGCGTCGACGCACGCCGACGGCTGTTTGACCTGGGTGTCCGCCCGAGGTCAGGCTACGGACATCTGCCACACCACGGCGGCGGCGAGCGCGCCTGCCCCGTTCAGCGACCAGTGCAGCGCGATCGGTGCGATGAGGCTGCCGCTGCGGCTGCGCAGCCAGGTGAAGACGAATCCCGCCGCGGCGGTGGCGAGCACCGCCCCCGCGATCCCGAGCACCTGCCCCCACACCCCACCGCCGAGGATCCCGGTGAGCCCGCGGTTCCCGCTCGTCAGCCCGAGCGACGACGCGATGTGCCACAGGCCGAACAGCAGCGACCCCGCGGCGAACACCCCGCGCGCACCCCATGCGCGATCCAGGGTGCCGTGCAGCACCCCCCGGAACGCGAGTTCCTCCGGGATCACCGTCTGCAACGGGATGACGATCATCGACGCGATCAGCGCGCCCGAGATGGTGGCGTAGCGATCAGCCATGAAGAACGGCCGGGTGATCGGGAGCAGGGCCCCGATCGCGACGACCGCGACGACAACCCCGACCGCGGCGAGCGCGTAGATCGACCCGGTGCGCCAGTGCCGCCGCGACAGGCCCAGCTCCGACCAGCCCAGACCGCGGCGGCGGATCATGGCGACCAGCACGATCGCGGCGATCGGCACGGTGGCGATGCTCGCCCAGGCATTGGTGAAATGTGCGATCAGGTTGGTTCCCACCAGGACCAGCACCACGACGGCGACGTCGAGGTAGGCGTGCAGCCTGGGGTGGGTGTGCATCTCGTCAAGTGTACGGACCGCCCGCGCGGGCGACAGGCTCGTTCCCGCCCCCGGATCGGGGCGCGGGAGCAGCGCCGCTAGCCTGAACGTGCATCGCACGCCCCGTGTACAGGAGAGATGATGGCCGACTTCCTCTATGAGGACCTGCTGCCGATCGGTGACGACAACACCGAGTACCGGCTGCTGACCACCGAGGGGGTGTCCACCGTCGAGGGACCGGACGGGCGCACCTTCCTGAACGTCGAGCCCGAGGCGCTGCGGCTGCTCACCGAGACCGCACTGCACGACATCTCGCACTACCTGCGCACCGACCACCTGACGCAGCTCGCGAGCATCCTCGACGACCCGGAGGCCTCGAACAACGACAAGTTCGTGGCGCTCGACCTGCTCAAGAACGCGAACATCGCCGCGGCGGGCGTGCTGCCGATGTGCCAGGACACCGGCACCGCCATCGTCATGGGCAAGCGCGGCCAGCAGGTCCTCACCCCAGGGGACGACGAGCAGGCCATCTCGCGCGGCGTCTACGACGCCTTCACCAAGCTGAACCTGCGGTACTCGCAGATGGCCCCGGTGACCATGTGGGACGAGAAGAACACCGGCAGCAACCTGCCCGCGCAGGTCGAGCTGTACGCGGACACGGCCAAGGGCCACGAGAACTCGTACAAGTTCCTGTTCATGGCCAAGGGCGGCGGCAGCGCCAACAAGTCCTACCTGTTCCAGGAGACGAAGGCGATCCTGAACCCGGACTCGATGATGCAGTTTCTCGAGGCCAAGATCCGCTCGATCGGTACCGCGGCCTGCCCGCCGTACCACCTCGCGATCGTCGTCGGCGGCACGTCAGCCGAGTTCGCGCTCAAGACGGCCAAGTACGCGTCCGCGCACTACCTCGACGAGCTGCCCTCCGAGGGCGCGATCACCGGCCGCGGTTTCCGTGACCACGAGCTCGAGAAGAAGGTCTTCGAGCTCACCCAGAAGATCGGCATCGGCGCGCAGTTCGGCGGCAAGTACTTCTGCCACGACGTCCGCGTCGTCCGGCTCCCCCGCCACGGTGCCTCGCTGCCCGTCGCGATCGCCGTCTCCTGCTCGGCGGACCGCCAGGCGAAGGCGAAGATCACCCCCGAGGGCATTTTCCTCGAGCAGCTCGAGTTCAACCCTGGCCGTTTCCTGCCCGAGGTCACCGACACCCAGCTCGACGCCGAGACCGACGGCATCTCGGGCACCGGCAAGGGCGCCGCGGTCAAGATCGACCTCACCAAGCCGATGCCCGAGATCCTCGCGGAGCTGTCCAAGCACCCGGTCAAGACCCGGCTGTCGCTGACCGGCCCGCTGGTCGTCGCGCGCGACATCGCGCACGCGAAGATCAAGGAACGTCTCGACGCGGGCGAGGAGATGCCGCAGTACCTCAAGGACCACCCGGTGTACTACGCCGGTCCGGCCAAGACCCCGAGGGTCTCGCGTCCGGCTCGTTCGGCCCCACCACGGCCGGCCGGATGGACTCGTACGTCGAGCAGTTCCAGGCGGCGGGCGGCTCGATGGTGATGCTGGCCAAGGGCAACCGGTCCAAGCAGGTCACCGACGCCTGCGACGCGCACGGCGGCTTCTACCTCGGTTCCATCGGCGGGCCGGCCGCGCGGCTTGCGCTCGACTGCATCAAGAAGGTCGAGGTCATCGAGTACGAGGAGCTCGGCATGGAGGCGGTCTGGAAGATCGACGTCGAGGACTTCCCTGCCTTCATCGTGGTCGACGACAAGGGCAACGACTTCTTCGCGCACACCGGCGAGGTCACCCTGACGGTGGGCAAGCGTCCCGGCCTGTGAGCTGAGACGACACGACCCGAGGCCCGGCGGAGCTCACGCTCCGCCGGGCCTTTGTCGTTTCGATCCACCATTGCCATGCGCACCCGGTGGGAGGAGGGTGAGGCATGGAGGGGGGTTGACCGGTGGCGCCCGCCGGGTGCTGCCTCGAGAACAAGGAGGTGGATCGTGTTTGCACGCTCAACCACTATCCAGGCCCACCCGTCGTTCATCGACGCGGGAATCAAACATATTCGCGACACGGTGATGCCTGCACTCGCCGAACTCGAGGGCTGCGCGGGACTGTCCCTGCTGGTCGACCACGACACCGGGCGGTGCATCGCCACCAGCTCCTGGATGGACGAGGAATCGCTGCGCAGGAGCGAGGGGCCCGTCCTGCAGCTGCGCGACGAGGCCGCCAAGGTCTTCGGCGGCACCACCACGGTCGAACGCTGGGACATCGCGGTCCTGCACCGCGACCACCATTCGGGCCACGGGGCGTGTGTGCGGGCCGTGTGGCTCAAGCTCGAGCCGGGCCGGATGGACCACGCCATCGACGTCTACAAGATGGTGTCCATGCCCGCGATGGAGGACCTCGAGGGGTTCTGCAGCGCCAGCCTGCTCGTCGACCACGCGGCCGGACGTGCGGTGTCCTCGGTGACCTTCGACAGCCACGAGGCGATGGACAACAATCGCGAGCTGGCCCAGGAGATCCGAGCGGCAGCGGTCCGCGAGATGGGCGGCGAGATCCTCGAGGTGTGCGAATTCGAACTCGCCATCGCCCACCTGCACGTACCTGAGATGGCCTGAGAGGAGGCCGGGTTCGTCAGCGCTCGGCCAGCGCCTGACCCTTGAGTTCGGGCAGCGCGAGGGTCGCGGCCGCGGCGAACCCGAAGGACACCGCGAACACCCCGAACACCAGTCCGTTGACGCCGGTCAGCAGCCACGGCACGATCAGCGGCGCGATGATGGACGCGATCCGTCCGAAGGCCGCCGCCGCGCCGGTGCCCGCTCCCCGCACCGTCGTGGGGTAGAGCTCCGGACCGATCGCGTACAGCGCGCCCCACGCGCCGAGATTGAAGAACGACAACGCCATACCCGCCGCGACGATCTGCGTCGGTGAGTCCGCCAACCCGAACAGGCCTGCGGCGACCGCGGATCCGAGGAGGAAGGTCGCCAGGGTGCCGCGGCGGCCCCACGCCTCGATCAGCCAGGCCGCCATCGCGTACCCGGGCAGCTGGGCGAGGGTGATGATCAGCGTGTACTGGAAGGACTTCACCAGGTCGAAGCCCTGCGCGAGCAGCAGGCTCGGTAGCCAGATGAAGGCGCCGTAGTAGGACAGGTTGATGCAGAACCAGATCGCCCACAGGGCGCCCGTCCGCCTGCGCAGCCGCGGCGACCAGATCGACTCGACGACGGTGTCGTCGGCAGGCTGATCCGGTCGCCCCGCCCCGGGCTCGGTCGAGGTGTGGGGCGCGGTCGCGGTCCGCTGCGCCCGGCGGATCGGCGCCGACTCCTCGAAGGACCGCACGGCCGCCTCGGCCTCGGCATACCTGCCGCGGCCCTCGAGGAAGCGCACCGATTCGGGCAGGCCCATCCGGACCACCACCGCGTAGGCGGTCGGCACGATGCCGACCGCCAGCGCCCAGCGCCAGCCGTCGTCGGAGAGCGGGATCACGAAATAGCCGATCAGGGCGGCCAGGATCCAGCCCACCGCCCAGAACGCCTCGAGCGCAACCACCATGCGGCCCCGCTGCTTTCGCGGCGCGTACTCGCTGACCAGGGTCGACGCGACAGGCAGCTCGGCGCCGAGCCCGAGCCCGACCACGAACCGGAGCGCGATGAGCACCGCAAGCGACCCCGCGAGCGCGGTGGCACCGGTGGCGAGCCCGTAGACGAGCAGGGTCGCCGCGAACACCTGCCTGCGACCGATCCGGTCCGCCAGCAGCCCACCGACGCTGGCCCCGATGGCCATCCCGACGAAGCCGATCGAACCGACCCAGGACAGCTGTGTCCTGCTCAGGTCCCAGTGCACGGCCAACGCGGCCATCACGAACGAGATGAGGCCGACGTCCATCGCGTCGAGCGCCCAACCGATCCCGGAACCGACCAGCAACCTGCCGTGCCGACGGGTGAACGGGAGCTCGTCGAGTCGCTCTGTGCGGGTTCTGGTTTCGGGTCTCACCGAGATGACCTACCTGGAGCCGTGCCTGCCCCCGGCTACGTCCAGAGCGCGGCGATCAGAGCGGTGATGATCGCGAGCACCCCGGCCGCGTGCGCCAGGTTCGGGTTCGCCTCGCCCCGCTTCTGCTTGGCCCGACCGATCTCGGCGAGCGCGACCACCACGAGTGAGAGCACCAGCTTGGTCGCGATCTTGGCGGTGATGTACTCCTTGTCCAGCGCACCCTCGCCGATCCCGACGATGATCAGTCCGGTCAGGAACTGGATCCGGGCGCCCCACACCATGACCTCGGACACCCGCGGCTCCGCCAGCACGGCGAAGTAGCCACCGACGATGGCGGCCATACCGAGCAGGTGGATGGCGACGAAGACGTTGTATACGACAGACATACCCGCACTGTATCCGCCGGAACGCAGGAGCGCCGCGCCGATTCGCTATCCCACGAGATCGGCGCGGCGCGTCGGCAACCGCGGGTCTAGACCGTTCGAGCCAGTCGGTCGGCGAGCATGCCGGTGAACCGCGCGGGGTCGTCGAGCTCGCCGCCCTCGGCGAGCAGCGCCATCCCGTAGAGCAATTCGGCGGTCTCCGCCAGCGCCGGATCGTCGGCGCGGTCGGTCTGGGCCGTCCGCAGCGCCGCCACGAGAGGGTGCTCCGGGTTGAGCTCGAGGATCCGCTTGGTGGGCGGGAGCATCTGACCCGAGGCGCGGTACATCTTCTCCAGGGTCGGCGACATGCTGAACGCGTCACCGACGATGCACGCCGGGGAGGTGGTCAACCGGGTGGACAGCCGCACCTGCTTGACCTGCTCGCTGAGCGCCTCGGTCATCCAGGTGAGCAGGCCCGCGAAGTCCTTCTCCTTTTCCTCGCGCTCGGACTCGCTGGCCTTCTTGTCTTCCTCGGTGTCGAGGTCGACCTCTCCCTTGGCGATGGACTGGAAGACCTTGCCCTCGTATTCGGGCACCGCGCCGACCCACATCTCGTCAACGGGATCGGTCAGCAACAGCACCTCGAGGCCGCGGGCTCGGAACGCCTCCATGTGCGGCGAGCTCTCGAGCAGCTGCCGCGTCTCGCCCGTCGCGTAGTAGATCTGCTCCTGCCCGTCCTTCATACGCGCGAGGTAGTCGTCCAGCGTGGTCGGCTCGTCCTCGCTGTGGGTGGACGCGAACGACGAGATGCCCAGCAGCGCATCGCGATTGTCCGTGTCGGACAGCAGGCCCTCCTTGAGCACGCGACCGAACTGGGTCCACAGGGTGCGGTAGTCCTCGGGGCGTTCGGTCTGGATGTCCTTGATGGTGGACAGCACCTTCTTGGTGAGCCTGCGCCGGATGGCCCGGATCTGGCGGTCCTGCTGCAGGATCTCGCGCGAGACGTTGAGCGAGAGGTCCTGTGCGTCCACCACACCCTTGACGAAGCGCAGGTACTCGGGATCAGCTGGTCACAGTCATCCATGATGAACACGCGCTTGACGTAGAGCTGCACGCCGGTCTTGGCGTCGCGCTGGAAGAGGTCGAACGGCGCGTGGGTGGGGATGAACAGCAGCGCCTGGTACTCGAAGGTGCCCTCCGCCTTCATCGCGATGGTCTCGAGCGGCTCGTCCCATGCGTGCGCGATGTGGCGGTAGAACTCCTGGTACTCCTCGTCGGAGACCTCGTCCTTCGAGCGCGCCCACAGCGCCTTCATGGAGTTGATCGTCTCGGACTCGACGGTCACCGTCGCCTCGGCGCCGTCCTCGCCAGGCACACTGCGCGCGACGTCCATCCGGATCGGCCACGCGATGAAGTCGGAGTAGCGCTTGACCAGTTCCTTGATCTTGTACTCGGAGGTGTAGTCGTGCAGGTGATCCTCGGCGTCCTCGGGCTTGAGGTGCAGGGTCACGGAGCTGCCCTGCGGCGCGTCGTCGACCGTCTCGATCGTGTAGGTTCCCTCGCCGCTCGACTCCCAGCGAGTCGCCTGGCTCTGGCCCGCGCGGCGGGTCAGCAGGGTGACCTTGTCCGCCACCATGAAGGTCGAGTAGAAGCCGATGCCGAACTGCCCGATCAGCTCTTCTGAAGCGCCCAATGCCCCGGCGGCGGCCGCGTCTTTGGCCTCGCGCAGCTTGCGACGCAGATCCGCGGTGCCGGAGCGGGCCAGCGTGCCGATCAGGTCCACGACCTCCTCGCGGGACATGCCGATGCCGTTGTCGCGCACGGTCAGCGTGCGTGCCTGCTTGTCCACCTCGATCTCGATGTGCAGATCCGAGGTGTCCACGTCGAGATCCTTGTCGCGAAACGCCTCAAGGCGTAACTTGTCCAGCGCATCCGAGGCGTTGGAGACCAGCTCGCGGAGGAAGGAGTCCTTGTTCGAGTAGACCGAGTGGACCATCAGGTCCAGCAGCTGACGGGTTTCCGCCTGGAATTCGAGCTGCTCAACGTGCGCGTTCAATCCGATTCCCTTCGACAGCCGAGGCCCTCAATGTCGGGTCCTCGACACCTGATTCGTAGTCGAATATAACGCCGACCCCGAGGCAGCCCGTCTGGGCATCACCCACACGACACCCGACCCCGGACATGCGTGAGGCCCGGTGGAGCGCACGCTCCACCGGGCCTCACGTGAGGTTGTGTGTGGTCCTTACGGTCCGACGGCCAGCAGGGTGGCCAGGTTCGCGGCCTCGGCCGGTCCGACGTAGGGAACCAGCGCATCATAAATGTAGGTCGACATCTGGGTACTCCTTCGATGACTCGTCGAGTCGTCACTGCTCTGCCGGAGCTTCCGACACCGAATGCAGGGTATCCGGGGACGGCGCGGCTCGCCACCCGATTGGCCCGAATGCGGCGCTGACCTCGTCTATCGCCTCGTGCAGCATGGTCTCGTAGGCGTCGAGGTCGGCCAGCACGGACGGACTGGTGCTGACACCGATCGTGACGGTGTCACCGATGCCGTGCACTCCGTGTGTCAGGCCCATGAACTGGGACAACGCCGGGAATCCGGCCGTGAAACGCACCGGTCCGCCGCCGAGAGACAGGTCGGCCGGACCGCGGTCGACGCTGGAGACCACGGTGTTGCCGGTGACGGTGTCGGGGATCGCGCCGAAATCGAACTGCTCGACGCCCCACCGCACCAGCGGACCAGGAACCGAGCGCAGCGCGCGGTCCGCGGCCGCCGCGGCCGGGTGCTCGCCGCGGATCCGACGGGTTGCCATCGACGCGGCGATCGCCGCGGCACGTTCCCGCGGATCGGCGACGCCGGGATGCAAGTCGACCGCGACGTTGCGGAAGTGGTTCCGCGCCGTCGACTGCCCGGGCTTGGCGACCGTCACCTCCGCGGCGAGGTCTCCCGGCGCCGCGCTCCCCTGCGCCCGCAGGTACCGGGTCAGCGCCAGCGAGATCGCGGTCATCGCCCCCACCGTGACGGTGACGCCGGGCCCGCGCAGGTCCGCGGCGTCGCGGACCACCATCCGCACCGACCGGCGCTCGTCCGGCCGGGCATTGGTCGGCCCCTTGGGGAGGCTCGGCGGCTGCGGCGGCAGCACCCCCGCGGCGGTGTCGCGCTCGAGGTCGCGGTGGGTCCGGTGGGCGGGCACCGCGGCGGCCAGGAGGGCGGCCAGCTGCGCCGGGAGTCGGGCGGCCGCCAGCGTGAGCGCCCAGGCCGGCCGCCACGGCGCGCGGCTCGGCGCCCGCCGCACCGCAGCGTCCTGCCCACCGAACAGGGCTCGGGCCAGCGTCGAGGCGCCTCGACCGTCGGCCAGTGCGTGCGCGACCTGCAGCACCGCGACCACCGCGGGTCCGTCGCCGCACCGCGGCGCCCCGTGCGCGACCGCGAAAAGGTGCAGCTGCCACGGTGATTCGCGCGAGTCCAGTCGTTCGGTCAGCAGCTCTCCCACCGCCCGCAGGCAGTCCGGCCAGCTCTCGAGCGGCTCGTGGACCACCACGTGCTCGGCGCCGAGGTCCATCGGGACCCAGTGCGGGTAGTCGGCGTGGAACGGGACCTCGCGGATCTTGAGCCGCAGATCCGGGACGAGCGCGGCGCGCGCGAGGAGCGAGCGGCGCATCGCAGCCGTCGAGTCGGCCGGGTCCTCGAAGCAGTAGAGCAGGAACTGGTCGCTGTGGATCTTGGTGGAGATCCAGTACGTCTGCGCATCAGGGGGACTCATCCGCGGCACCGACGGAAGGTATCACCGACCGCCGGCCGCCGATGCGCCCGCAGGGGCGGACTAGGGAGCTATCCGGCCTCGGCGAGGGCCTTCAGCTTGGCCAGGCCCTTCTCGAAGTCCTTGCCCACCATCTTGTCCATGCTGAAGACGAACCCGAAGACCTTGAAGAACCAGTTCTTCCTACCGGTCATCTGCCAACGGAGCGTGGTGCGCGCACCGCTCGGCTCCAGCAGGAAGGTCGTCACGTTCTCGGCCTTGAACGGCTTGAGGAACGCCAGGTCCAGCACCACCTTCTGCCCGGGGACCGACTCGGTGATGACCATCGACCCCGATCCGGCCTTGCGGTTGCCCGACCAGGAGTAGGTGGCGCCGACCCCGCGGTCGGCCCCGCCGTAGGTCCTGGTCATGGTGGGGTCGAGCTCCTCCCAGGGCGACCACTCGGGCCAGCGGCGGAAGTCCTCGATGAGGCCGTGCAGCGTGGCCGGGCTCGCGGCGACGTCGATGGAGCGTTCCACCAGGAAGCTGTCCGTGCTCTCGGGTGCCATTGCGGTCTCCGTTTCCGTTGCGCCCGACGGCCGGGCTCTCGCCGAATTGTCCACCGCGGAACGGACGGTCGCCACCGAACCACGCGCGACGCCCGAACGCGTCGCCGGGTCAGCCCTCAGCGAACAACCGCGACTGTCGCCGCGGACCGGTGGCAGGCTTGCGGACATGACAGCTGCGGACCGGCCCGTCGTCGTCGACATCACCACGAGGCGACGCGACGGCCGACGCCCGGACCGCGACGACCGACCCGCTCCCCTGCTGCGGCAGGTCTATGGCGAGATCCTGCGCGACGAGCGCCGCGATCAGGACCGCACCCTCGACGACGTGGCACGCACGGTGGGCATGTCCAAGCAGTACCTCTCCGAAATGGAGCGCGGACGCAAGGAGCCGTCGTCGGAGATGCTGCGCTCGGTGTGCGACGCGCTCGGCATGCCGCTGGAGAATCTGCTGGCCCGAGGTGTGCGGCGACTGTCGTCCCAGCGGCACGCCGGTCAGCGCACGGTGACCGGTCCGCCGCGGGTGGAGCTGGTGGCCGCCTGATCGGCGACGCCGTCCGCTACGCCGCGTCCCTGGAGATGATGATCTGGTCCGCGAGGCCGTAGTCGAGCGCCTCCCGGGCGGTGAAGATCCGATCCCGGTCGGTGTCTTTGCGCAGTCGTGCCACGTCTTGACCGGTATGCGCGCTGAGGATCTCCTCGGTCTGCGACCGGACCCGCAGCACCTCCGCGGCCTGCAGGGCGAGATCGGAGATGGTGCCCTGGCCCTGCGCGGACGGTTGATGCAGCAACACCCGTGAATGCGCGAGCACGTGCCTGCGCCCCGGCGCGCCTGCGGCGAGCAGCACCGCCGAGGCGGACGCGGCCTGACCCATGCAATACGTGGCGACCGTGGGGCGCAGGAACTGCATGGTGTCGTAGATGGCGAGCATTGCTGTGGTCGAGCCGCCTGGTGAGTTGATGTACAGGCCGATCTCGC
The DNA here is from genome assembly GCF_001984015.1 of Rhodococcus sp. MTM3W5.2. Taxonomy (NCBI): domain Bacteria; kingdom Bacillati; phylum Actinomycetota; class Actinomycetes; order Mycobacteriales; family Nocardiaceae; genus Rhodococcus; species Rhodococcus sp. MTM3W5.2. Next base: position 4,339,881 of record NZ_CP019572.1, read on the forward strand.
GGTCCGGCGCATCCGCCTCGAGGTGCAGCAGCTGCGCCATCACCACATTCGCCACACCGTCGTCGATCTCGGTACCAAGGAAGATGATCCGTTCGTTGAGCAGCCGGCTGAACACGTCGAAGGATCGTTCGCCCGCCGGGGTCCGCTCGATGACGCTGGGAATCGCGTACTGCGCCATGGCTACAGCCCCATCCGTCCTGTGGTCGCGAACGGCGCGATCTGCGCGAACGATCCGACCACGTGGTCGACCATCCCGTACTCGCGTGCCTGCTCGGGGTGAACCAGCGGTCCCTGTCGCTGTCGGCGGCGATCTCCTCGACCGTGCGGCCGGTCTCGGCCGCCAGGATCTCCTCCGACTGCCGCTTCATGTACTCCCAGTTGTCGGCCTGGATGGCGATGTCCATCGCCGTGCCGCCGATGCCTGCCGACGGCTGATGCATCATGATCCGGCTGTGCGCCAGGCTTATTCGCTTCCCGTGGGTGCCGGAGGCGAGCAATACCTGGCCCATGCTCGCGGCGAACCCCAGCGCGACGGTCACCACGTCGTTGGGGATCAGCTTCATGGTGTCGTAGATGGCGAGCCCGGCCAGCACGGAGCCGCCGGGTGAGTTGATGTAGACGACGACGTCGCGCTCGGCGTCGGCCGTCGCGAGCAGCACCATCTCGGCGCAGGCCCGCTCGGCCATCTCGTCGTTCACCTCACCGGTCAGCATCACGGTGCGCTGCCGGAACAGTCGGTCGGTGAGTTGGTCTCGGTAGGTCAGGGCTGGTGTCGCGGTCATGTGTTCCGTTGTATCCGCTTGGCGCGGTGGCGAATCGATTTGTCTGCCGAGGGCAGACGGATCCGGTCGGCGCCTAGAACACGAACGGGATCAGCCGTTTGGTCCGGCGCATGTACAGCCGGTACGGCTCGCCGAGACCCTCGGCCAGGGTCCGCTCCTCGTGCGGGATCCGCACCACGTAGCCGAGCACGAGCCCCAGCACCGCGAGGGGTGCGAGCCAGTTGGTGTATGCGATCGTGAACCCAAGGGCACAGATCAGCGCGCCGGTGTACGAGGGGTGCCGGATCCACCGGTACAGGCCGCTGTCCACCACTGTCTGACCAGGCGCGACCTGGACCCTGAACGTGAAGGCGGCCCCGAGTTCGGACACCGCACGCAGGCGCATGCCCTGACCCGCGGCCGCGATCGCCAGGCCCGCAACGAAATACCAGACTGCGCCCCTGGTGATCACCGTCGACGTGACGAGCAGGCTGATCGCCAGCCCACCCGCGTAGGCGACCAGCAGCCCCAACCCGACTGCGAGCCCGCTGCGGGCGTCCTGATCCCGCCCGGCGCTGCCGGGCGGGTACGCCCGATCCAGAACTCCGAGAACACAAAGGCCGTGAAAGCCGCCGCGAGGATCGCCCCGGCGGCGGGGTCGGACGCGAAGAGCGGGAGCACGGCACCGCCTCCTCGTCCTTCGCGTCCGTGGCCGATCTAGCCGGCCGCGTCCTCGTCCAGGGTGTGCTTGACCAGCGCGTTGGCGTGCCCGTGCCCCATCTCGTGCTCGGCCTTGAGCCAGTCGACGAGTTCCTTGTGCTTGGTCAGGTCCGACGACCGGATCATGGTCTGCCACTCCGCGATCGGCCGGCCGTACTTCTTCTCGATCGACGGGAAGTAGGACGCCGGACCCTTCACTGCTTCAGTCATGAATGGGACGCTACCTCCCAGAGTCTCGTCATTCCCGCCATTGACACCGTCAGACCCGCGGTCAATACTGAACTAGATGGTTCAGCATTCACGGCTCGACGCCTCGTTCGCGGCGCTCTCGGATCCCACCCGACGCGGGATCCTCGAACACCTCGGCCGGACGGACGCCACGGTCAGCGAGCTGGCGGAACGCTTCGAGATGACCCTCACCGGGATCACGAAGCACCTGCGCCTCCTCGAGGATGCGGGCATGGTCGTGACCGAGAAGCGCGGCCGCGTGCGCCACTGCCGACTCGGCACGAACCCGTTCGACCGCGAGCTCGCCTGGATCCGGGGTCACCAACTCGAGATCGAGGGCCGCCTGGACCGTCTCGGACAGTTCCTCAACCGCATGGAGGAGTAACGATGACCACACAACACACCCCCGCCGCCGCGACCGTGTCCACCCCGGGGACCGCGACATCCACGTCGAACGCGTCTTCAACGCCACCCGCGATCGAGTCTGGGCCGCGTACACCGAACCCGAGCAACTCGCCAAGTGGTGGGGTCGCGGGAACCCGCTCGACGTCGAACGCTGGGACTTCGAGCGCGGCGGCCACTGGCGGTTGGTCGAGCATCACGAGGGCGGAACCGACGGCTTCGAGGGGCGCTTCCGGGAGATCACCCCGAAGGAGCGGCTTGTCTACTCCTTTGAATGGGACGGCATGCCCGCGCACCCGTGCATCGATTCCGTCGAATTCGTCGACCTCGGCGACGGCCGCACCAAGGTCGTCATCGACAGCCAGTTCTTCACCGCCGCCGAACGCGACGGCATGCTGCAGTCGGGCATGGAGGGCGGCATGAACGACAGCTACGCGGCGCTCGACGCGCTGCTCGCGAAGACTGGGTGAACGCCGCCGCTCAGTCGTTCAGGCACAGGCAGAAGAGGTGCCCGGCCGGATCCCGGAACACCGCGAAGTCCGGGTGGTCCGCCGGTCCCTCGACGAGCTCCGCGCCCAGCCCGAGCACCCATCTCGTGGAGGCATCCATGTCGTCGATCCGCAGGTCGAGGTGCACCCGCACGCCGCGGGCCGGCCAGTCGACCGGGACGAAGTCGGGCGCGAGCTGGAACGCCAGCCGGAGGGCGCCCTGCCCCTGCAGGACCACCCAGTGGTCGTCCGACCGCGTGACCTCCCAGCCGAGCACCGCGCCATAGAAGGCGGCCAACGCGCCGGGATCTGGACAGTCCAGAACGGTGTATTCCATACCGATGGCGGGACGGGTCATGGCCTCGACCCTAGGCCGCGCCGGGCCCCGATTGCCAGGATCTTCTCAGGCGTCCCTGAACGGATCCTTACCCGGCGCGGGCATCGTGGACTCATGTCGCAGATAACCGTGCTCGCCGTCGGTGGCACCGGGGAGTCGCACCCCGACGACCGCCGCACCGAGGTGTCCGGGCTGCTGCGCGAGGTCACCGACACGCTCGACGGCCGCTTCGACGCCCGCTGGGTCGGCTACCCCGCCTCCTACGGCCCCGTCGCCGTCGGCGGGCTCAGCTACCGGCAGAGCACCGAGGTCGGCGTGCGACGGGTGATCGAGGCGGTTGCGGAGACCGACGGCCCGGTGATGCTGATCGGCTACTCGCAGGGCTGCACGGTGATCCGCGAGGTGCTGGGGCACATCGCCGCGGGGCACCTGGCCGCGGGCGGTATCGCCGCGGTCGGGCTGATCTCCGACCCCGAGCAGCCGGACGGCGCCGTGCCGGGCTGCCGCGGGTACGGCGTCGCCGGGCCTGGACCCGCGATACCGGAGTCGGTCCCGGTCCTGTGGGTCGGTCACCCCGAGGACATGATCTGCAACGCCAGCGATGACAGCTACGTGCGCGACATCGCGGATCTCACTCGTTGGATGTCGCTCCGGGAACCCCGCACCTGGCTGGGCAAGCTCTGGGAACTGCTCCGAGACAACAGCTTCCAGAACGCGACGAAGACCCGTCTGAGCGTCCGGCAGTGGCGCACGGACCTGCGGCGCCTGCGCACCGCCGCGCTCGAGGTGCTCGGTTACCTACCCGCGCGCTTGACCTGGGGTGGCGTCCGGGTGCGCAATCCGCGGGGCGGGCGGCACGTCGCCTACGCCACCGAACCGCTCGACGCGGGCGGGCTGACCGGATGCCAGGTGCTGGCGCAGTGGATCCAGGTGCAGGCGACGTTCGGGGCTCGACATGCGCGCCGCACGCTGACCCGGTCCGCCTGAGCACGACGAGCGCTCACTTCGCTGTGGATCTGGGTCAGGCGGGCTCGGGCGCGAGGTCGTCGGCGTCGGGGAACCGCATCTGCAGCCTGGCGATCATTCGGTGCACCTCATACATGCGCCGATCCAGCGCGCCTGCCCTGACGAGCAGTTCGGCGTGACGGGTGAGGTTGCCATCGCTTCGGGCGTGGACCGCGTCGGCCTCGGCCGATTCGATGCCTGACGCCAGGTCATCGACCTCCCGACGGAGCATGGCCAGGAACATCCGAGCCTGCGCTTGTTGCATCGGCATCGATCGGGACCTCCCTCGTGCTGGCGGCCCACTCCGGCCTTACGGCAGTGTCTCCGGACACTCCGGCCCGTCAACATGCGGACCGTCCAGTACGCGCGCGATACGGTGGGTCGTGTTCAGGGTCGGGTCCTCTAGCGTTGCAGGAGATCTGTTGTGAAGCTCGCTCGCAAGCTCGGTATGTGTGCCATCTCTGCCGCCGCGTTGGGGTTGTCGACCGCGGGGTTGCGGGGGCGGCGCCGGTGACCGTTCCGTTTCAGGTGAACCCGGCCCCGTACGGGAATCCCAACGGGAGCTTCGACGCTCCCGCGCCTCGGTGCGCGGCGGTGGTCGGCACCCAGCCCGGAGCTGTGGTGATCACCGGCGGGAATCCCGGCGGCTGGGGCTGCCCGCTGTCCTCGCAGGTGCAGTGGATGAACCTGTCGACCGGCGCGACCGGCACCACCCACCTGTCGGATGGGTTGAACGGGATCCCGGCCGCGGCGACGGTGAACACCGGGATCGGTCAGGTCGCCGTGATCCTCAACCCGGTAGCCGGGGCCGTCACTCCCGGTTTCGCGACGCTCTACGTGCCCTGACACCAGATACACCGACGAACGGGCGGTTTTCCGGGACGCCTACTCGACGTTCGTTCCGGAAACCGCCCGTTCGTGGGGCCTAGGCGCTATCGAGCGCTGGTCACAGGGTCTCGATCACCGACTGCCCGGCCGGGGTGCGCAGCGCCTTCGTCGTCTCCACGCCCGAGTTCGGGTTCAGCTTGTCTACGGTCCGGAACTGGAAGCGCGCCTCGGCGGCGTCGACCTCGAGAACCCCGTAGCCGTGATCGACCATGTCGGCGTGCCGCAGGTGCGGGTTCTTGGCGCGCCTGCTCGCCTCTTCGGCCCGCGCCGCTCCCGTGTCACTGCTGCCGGTGGCACCGCCGTCCCCGGTGTTGGCTGAGGTGACCGACGGGACCACGAACTCGACGCCCGCGCGCCGGGTGCCGGGCGCGTTCACCTGGGCACCGGTCGACGTGCCCGGCGCGAATCCGGTGTCCCACAACTCGCCCGCCCATCCGTCGTGGTCGTCACCGGTCACCAGGACCAGGTTCTCCACCGACTGGGCCGCGGTGGACAGGATCTCGGTTCGCTCGGCGCCATAGCCGTCCCAGGTGTCCATGTAGGCGCGGGCGCCGTCGTCCGCCACCGCCATGCCCATCATCATGTTGGCGTTCGCGATCACCTTCCACCGCGCATCCGATCCGGTCAGCCCGTCGAGGAGCCACCGCTTCTGCGTCGCTCCGAGCATGGTCCGGCTCGGCGCATCAGCCTCGGCGCAGACGACGAGTTCAGCGTCGCCGCAGGCCTGTCGGTCGCGGTACTGCCTGGTGTCCGGCGCGAACAGCTCCACCGTCTTGCCCACCCTCAGCGAGCGGTACGTGCGCGTCGGGTCGTTGGCGAAACGGGGAACCGGCATGTGCTCGAACCACGACTGCCACGCCCACTGCTTCTTCTGCTGGAACCCGATCGCGCCGTCGATGTCCGAGACCACCGGGAACGACCAGCCGTCCTTGCTGTAGTTGTTGCGGAACTCGTGGTCGTCCCAGATCGGGATGAACGCGTGCTGACTGTGCATCTGCCGCAGATTTTCGTCGGTACGGTATTGGCGGTACTTGTCCCGCATGGCGTCGATGGTCTGCGGGAACGCGTTGGTCGCGACACCCCGGACGCCGGGCTTGGTGAACTCGTACACGTAGTCGCCGAGGCACACGACGAAGTCGAGGTCCTCCGCGGCGAGATGCCGGTGTGCCGCGTAGTAGCCCTCCTCGAAGCCCTGGCAGGTGAACCAGCCGATGCGGACCGGCTCGTTGGAGTCGGCGGGCCGCAGCGTCCGGAAGCGACCGACGGGCGACTCGCCCCCGTTACCCCGGAACTGGTAGTAGTAGGCCTCCCCCGGAGCCAGTCCGTTCACATCGAAATGCACTGTGCCGTCGGCATCTTCACGTACCTGAACCCGCTCGGCGAGCACCGGGCTGGACAGGTCCTCCCGCTTCGAGACGACCAACGCCAATTCGCCGCCCGCGCCGCTGCTACCGGCACTGCCGCTGCCGAGGCTGCCGGTCCCGAGGCTGCCGGTGGCGCTGCCGGTTCCCCCGCCGCGCCCACGCGCGTCCACAAGGTCGCGCCGTCGGTGCGCGGCACCCCGGCCATGACCCCGTTGCCGAACTCGGGGTTGCGTATCAGTCCAGCCCCGGCATCGGGGCCTGGCGGAGGACGGGCGTGGCGTTCGCCGCGGCGGGCAGCAGGGTCGCGCCGCCGAGCACGGACAGGCCGGCCAGGAAGGCGCGGCGGGAAACGTTGGTGGGCGGAAAGGACACAAGCCACCTCAGGTGCGGTAGGGACAAATTCCAGATGACACTAGATGTGAACCGACCGTTCCGTGGTTGTTTCCCCACTGTTCACCATTGGCCCGGCGGCGGCATCATCGCGAGGTCTTGATATCGAACACTTGTTCGAATATACTTCAGGGGCATGGATCTCGATGAGATGCTCACCGCGCCACCGGATGTGGCCGCGTGGCAGCTCGCAGACGCCGAACTCCTCAGGTTGATCCCCGAGCTTTCGTTGCGGATGCGGCAGCTCGAGGCGCTGCGGGTCCGTCTGATTCATCAGGTCGATCAGCGGTGCGTCGCCGAACAGGTCGGGGCCTCCTCCCCCGGCAACTGGCTCGCCGGCGCGGCCACCATGACCCCCGGCCAGGCGAACAAGATCGTCAAACTCGGGCGGGAACTGGCCAATCATCCGGAGGTCGCCGCCGCATTCGACGCCGGCGACACCGATTACGACCAGATCCGGGTGATCGTCGAACTCCTGAACAAGGTGCCCGACCCTGATGCCCCGGCCCGCTCCGACGACAACGCCGCAACCGAGACCGACAGCGACGCTTCCGGTGACGGCGACGGCGACGGCGACGGCGACGGCGACGGCGAGAATGTGTTCGACATCGTCGGAACCGACGCCACCCGAACCGAGGCCTGCGCCCGCTACCTCCTCTACGCCGCCCGCACCGAAGACTCCACCACCCTCGCCCGGCGCGCGAAGGCACTCGAGCTGATCCTCAACGGGGACAAGAAGAACCCCGACTCCGAGAACACCGAACTCAACGAATTCCACGCCTCACCCGGACTCGGCGGCCGCGTCCATCTCAAAGGACACCTCGACGCCGCCTCCGGCGAAGCCCTCCTCACAGCCTTGTCGGCGCTGTCCAAGCCGCGCCCCGGAGCCGACAACCGCGACGGACAACACGGCAAAGACCAACGCACCCCAGCCCAACGCCGAGCCGACGCCCTCACCCACATCGTCCGCTCATATCTGGACTCCGGGCAGGCGCCCACCGAGGGCGGCGAACGACCACACATCAACGTCTTCGTCGACGCCGACGACCTCGCCGCCACCACCGACGACCACCAGCACCGTCACCACCACAAGGGGCGCCGGCGCGGACCGGCCTGGATGCCCTGGTTGGGGCCGATCTCGCTCGACCTCGCCGCCCAGATCTCCTGCGACGCCGACATCACCCCATCACCATGGACTCCGACGGCAACCCCATCGACGTCGGACGCACCACCCGCCTGATCCCCCGCAAACTCCGCCGCGCCCTGGCCGCGCGAGACTGCGGCTGCGCCTTCCCCGGCTGCGGACGACCCGCCGCCTGGACCGAAGGCCACCACATAATCCACTGGTCGAACGGCGGACCCACCAACCTGTCAAACCTGGTACTGCTCTGCCGCTTCCACCACACCACCATCCACCGCGGCGACTGGACCGTTCACATCAGCAAAGACGACGGCCACCCCTGGTTCACCCCACCCGCCTGGATCGACCCCCAACGAAAACCACTGCCGGCACACAACCGGCGCAACCAACTCCCCTTCGCCGCCTAACAGCGAAACCACAGGGCACCGCCCGACACCACCCAGAAACGGGAGGCGCCGGCGGTGCCCTGCGCTGTCAGTCTTCGTGGCCTACGGGCTGAGACGGCGGTACCGTGCGTTGTTTGCCTGGGTAGCGTTCCAGCCCCTCGTCGCGGCCCGCGGCACGTCCGCGCCAGTTATCGGTGGGATGATGATGCTCGTGCCGATGCCCTCACCGCTGCCCGTCAAGAACGGGGTCGGACCGACGCGGCTGCGCGTCCCGACGTCCGGGCCGTGGGCGACGATCGCCGAGTACGTCGTCGACAGGTTCGACCACCTCGACGCGGACGCACTGCACCGGCGGTTCGACGCCGGCGAGATCGTGGGCACCGACGGCCGTCCGATCGGCCGCGGCACGGCGCTGGGCGCGCACCCGTTCGTCTGGTACTACCGCAACCTGCCGGCGGAGGACCCGGTGCCGTTCCACGAGGAGATCCTGCACGTCGACGACGACCTCGTCGTGATCGACAAGCCGCACTTCCTCCCGACCACGCCGAGCGGGCGCTACCTGCGCGAGTCGGCACTCGTCCGGCTGCGGGTCCGCCTCGACAACCCGGACCTGGCGCCGATCCATCGACTCGACCGCGGGACCGCAGGCCTGGTGATGTTCTCGGCCCGCCCCGCGACGCGAGGCGCATACCAGTCGCTGTTCGAGAAGCGGCGGGTCACGAAGGTCTACGAGGCGGTGTCGGCGCGACCGCCCAGGTGGGACCCGGACGCCCCGACGCTTGCCGGTCGCGCCGTTCCCCTCGTCTACCGCAACCACATCCAGGCTCGGCGAGGCGAGTTGCGGGCCGTCGTCGACGACTCACGTGAGCCCAACGCCGAGACGGCAGTCGAGGTGCGTGACACCGGCGTCAGCGCCTCCGGACGCGCTGTGATGCACACGGTCCTGCGTCCGCACACCGGGCGGATGCACCAGTTGCGGATCCATCTGGCGGCGCTCGGCGTCGGGATCCTGGGCGACCGCTTGTACCCCGACCTACAGCCTGAGGCGCCGGACGATCATTATCTCCCGCTCCAATTGCTCGCGCGAGAACTGGAATTCACCGATCCGCTGTCGGGGATGCCGCAACGGTTCGTCACCCGGCGGACGTTGAGCGAGGCGCCCGTGTCGGGGCGCTGAGCATGCTGTTACGCAGGTTCTCTCATCACGCCGACATGGCGCACCGTCCCGGAAAGGCCTGGAAGCTCTTGCACGGGCGACCAGGTGTTCAGCCCATCCGTGCTGTCGGAATAGAGGTACTTTCCGTCGGTATAGGCGTCGAGATACATCCGCCAGGAGCCGTTCGGCAACTGGACCACGGCCGGGCCCTCCACCGGCGAACCCCAATTTCCGGGCGGGACGAACGAATAGGGTCCCGTCACCGACGACGCGACCGCATGCTCGATGACCTTCTTCGTCTCGTTCTTGGTGAACGCATGGTAGGTCGATCCCACCTTGACCACGGTGGTGTCGATGTGGTCCGCGCCGATCCCGTCGAGCGGGACCGGCAGGCTCCAGAACCGGAGTGACGGGTCGAGCGCCGTCATCAGATACGGCACGAATCCTCCGCCGGTCGACATCGACAGGATGACGTTGACGCGGTCGCCGTCCACAAACCATTCGGGCGCCCAGGCCTTGGTGGTGAACGGCGACAGCGACGGTCCGTCGCTGAACCCGGCCGACCCCGAGGAACCCGGCGGGCTCGCCGAGCCGGTGCCGTCCCCGGTGCCCGGCAGGAAGGCGCAGCAGAACGGGACCGGCCAGGAGGCCAGGTACGTCCAGTCGATCCGGTCACTGCTGCGCGCGAAGCCGATGTTCGCCCCGTCGACGGTCGTGTAGGTGAGGTAGTAGGACCCGTCCGTATGCCGGAAGATGCTCGAGTCGCGCACCACCCCCGACGGGGGCCGATACGCCGACAGTCGGAGGGGCTGGAAATGAGTGGCGTCCGCCGACTCGTATACATCCAGGTCGTGGTCGCTGACGTTGCTAAACGCCACCATCGTGTATCGCCAGTCTGGCGGCGGCGCGGCGCCACTGCTCCCCGAGGCCGCGACCAGCAGGCCCGCGACAACGAGCATCACCGTCGATATAGCGGAAAAGGTGGTTCGCTTGGTGAGCGTCACCGGTGCAGTATCTCTGGCAACAGGCGCACAATGCACAGCTTTGGCAACAGGCGCAGCTGATCGTTACCGACGGCAGTATGACGACGCCGTATATGAGCGAGGACTATGCCACTACACGTTGAATCGGAACGCCCGATCAGCAGATCCAGTTCGCTCTCGACCCGATCAAGCTGACGATCGAGGTGGTCGTCACCAAAGGACGCGAACGGCAAGATCGGCTGCAAGGTCCTCGAATTCGGCGGCTCCTAGGCGAAGGCCACCACCTCCCCGGCCGTCAGGCGGTCGAACGCTCCGCACTGATCCATCGCGGCCATCAAGGGAAGACGTACTCACGCGGTGACCAATGAATTACAGCGTATTCGAGTAGTCCACTACGCATTCCGGATCGGTGAACGAGAGCTAGGTTTGGCTGTGGCGCCAGCAATAGAGCAGGGAGGCACTCGTGGCAAACGTCTTCATCAGTCACGCAAGCGCCGACCATGCCTGGGCGGAGGAGATACGTCGGTGGCTGTCCGAAGACGCGCACGAGGTGTTCTTCGACCGCGATAAGCGTGATGGAATACCCGCGGGGGACGAGTGGGAACCGCGACTATACGAACGTCTTCGGTGGGCAGACGCCGTCGTCTGTATTGTCACACCCTCATATCTAGAGTCGGTATGGTGTGCGGCGGAGATTGGTGCCGCGCGCGCGTTGGGCAGTGAACTGCTGCCTGTGCGTGCCACTTCCGAGTCAGTGAACCATCGACTGTTGAAGCTCAAACAGTACGTCGACGTGGCTCGGGACCCAGTGGACGCGCGTGAGCGTTTGCGGTCACGATTGAGCGTAATCGACGGCGGCGGTGGCCGGGGCTGGCCAGACGACCAGTCGCCCTACCCGGGGTTGCGCGCATTCGAAACCAGTGAGCACCGTGTGTTCTTCGGGCGGAGCCGCGAAATCACCCAGATCGCCGAAAGGCTTCGGTCACCCGCGGAACGAGCCGCACGGACAATTCTCACCGTTGTGGGACCCTCCGGGTGCGGGAAGTCGTCGCTGATTCGCGCCGGGGTTCTTCCCCGTATTGCCGGCGAAGAACACTGGCTGCCCTTACCACCGATCCAGCCGGGAACTGATCCGCTGGGAAGCCTTACGCGTGCAATCGCCGCTGTCACCCGTGGACGGCACATTCCCTTCGATGTGACATCACTGCGTAAGGACCTCCACCGCGACGGGCTCAAAGCCATCTCAACCGACCTTCTCCTTGCGGCGGGCGTCGACAGCCAGTGCAAGCTGTTGATAGTCATCGACCAGTACGAAGAGTTACTCACCCAAACCGAACGGGACGAACGCGCCGAGTTGGTGGCCGCGCTCGAACCGGCCCTCGGAGGCCCCGTTCAGGTCCTGGCAACGCTGCGCCCGGAGTTCCTCGACCCCCTGTCCACAGACGCAGACTTGTCGAAACTGGCGCTGCGAATACACCAGGTTCGACCCCTTCAATCCGACGCCTTGCGCTCAGTCGTTGAGGAGCCCGCTAAGGTCGCCGGACTAGAGTTCGAAGACGATCTGGTCACTCGCCTAATCGCGGACACCGGCAGCGGCGAGGCACTCCCGCTGCTGGCCTTCACACTCGAGCAGCTCACCCGCGGCACCAAGCGGGGAGGCGAACTGACGCACCAGCACTACGTCGGTATCGGCGGCGTGCGGGGCGCCCTTCAACGTCAAGCCGATGCAGCGCTAGCAGACGCGTGCAGCAAGGCCGGGGTGACGCGCCATCAGATCATTTCAGCGTTGCTGGACCTGGTGACGATCGATGAGCAGGGCAGACCGACGAAACGGCGAGCTGCACTCGACGAATTCTCGAGCACCATCGTTGACGAGCTTGAGCCGTTCGTGGATCGGCGACTGCTGTCCACCGAAGCCGAAGGTGAGCGCACGTCCGTTTCGGTGGCGCATGAAGCATTCCTGGTGAATTGGCCACCGCTCAATAATGAGATCGAGGCGCAGGCAGCCGCCCTGCGAGCGCGTCGCGTGGTGGAAAGCGCCGCAAATGACTGGGCTGCGGGCGGCCGCGACGACAGCGCGCTGCTGCAGGGCCGGCGACTCGCCAAGGCAACCGTTGACATCGGCGCGGAGTTGGAACGCGTCGCCAACGGCGACGGGACCCTCACCTCGGCTGGAGAACGGCGCTTGACGTTACCCACATGGTGGCCCGGGGACCGTCGGCTGGTCACCCGGGTAGACCTCAACAAGGGGGGCGGGCGTTCCTCGAAGCCAGCATCCGAACCGATCGATCCCGCCGCCGACTCCGAATCATCCAAGTGGTGGGTGTCATCGTGGTCCTCACAGTCGCAGCCATCACCGCGGGGGTGGGCTTTGTCCAAGCCAACTACGCCGCGGAGCGCGCATACCAGCGCCTGCAAGAATCGACCGCGCTCCGACTGGTGTCGGAGGGGCAAGCGATGCTCGCCAACGTTCATGAGGGCGGCGATGTGCGCGCGATAAACCAAATCCTCGCCGCGCAAAAGATCGCAGCCAAACCAGACGAAGGCGCGCTCCTCAACGCATTGCAGGCCACGCCCGACCAACTGAAAATCATCGACACCGGGGCGGTCGTCCACCGGGCCGCGGTCTCCACTGATGGTCAGCGAATCATGTCCGCGAGCGGCACTCGGTCATTCAACGACTCCACCGTGACATTCCGGGATGCCGGCACGGGCCTCGTCACGGCGACCTTTCCCGCGTTCACGTTCAGTGCGGACGGCAGTCGAGTTCTGTCGTTCACCGACGACCGCACTCTTCAAGTGCGCGACACACGAACGGGACAGCCGGTGGGACCCGCGACAGTTCCGAACAAGGATGGCGGCTCCCTCATGGACTTGGAATTCAGCCCAGACAGCCGCAAGATCGTGTTCGCCCAGTATCCCGCACTTCTGCACTTGTGGGACATCGAGAGCGGCAAGGTTATCCAGATGACCGGGTTCTCCGAAGGCATCAGCGGCGTCGCCTTCGTGCCGGACGGTCGCCGAGTGGTGACGAGCGGCTACGACGGTTCCATCCGCGTTTGGGACGCCGAGTCCGGTCTTCAACTTTCGCAGCCTATCTCGATGAAAGACCCGGACTCGGCCTCTGCGCTTGCGGTATCAAAGGACGGGCGGCGCCTCATAACCGACGGCGAGCTCAGCAACGGAATCCGCATTTGGGACCTGGAGACTGGACATCTGATCGCGCACGGGGAAGAACACGCGGCGAAGTTCCAAAACTACGTCAGGTCGGTCGCTGTCAGCCGTGATGGCCGTCGAATCGTGTCCGGAAGCATGGACCACACGATCCAGATATACGATGCGGAAACAGCAGTGCCGATTGGGGCCCGCTGACCGGACACCGCGACGAAGTGGCTGCTCTCGCGTTCAGCGCCGATGGGGAGCAGATCATCTCAGGAAGCTCGGACAAGACTATTCGCATCTGGAAGGCCAACCCGAGCAATTCCTTGAGCAAACCGATTACGGGCGCCATCAAATCCGACGTCGCGATTAGCCCCGACGCGCGGCGGATCGTGTGGTACGGCGGCGCAAAAATCAACGTCTGGGACGCGCAAACATTCAAGCCTGTCCTCGCTCCGTTAGTGGGAGAAGCGTACACTTTTGCGCTTAGCCGCGACGGCTCACGCATCGCCACTGTGAACGCAACCACTGTCACCATTTGGGATGCGAATACCGGCGAACGACTAAATGAATGGAAGACCGGCCAAGAGCTTAGCCCTTCCTTCAGCGGGATCTCCTTCAGCCCAGACGGCCAGAAGATCGCGACATTCGGAGGCACCGTGGACAATATCGGCCTGAACCAGACTTCCGACATGAGCATCATTGTCTGGGACGCAAGATCCGGCGAACAGATCGGCCTCCCAGTGGACCAGCATATCGACTGGGTCAGCAGCGCGGCATTCAGCCCGGATTCACAATACCTCGCCTACAACAAGGACCAGCAACTAAGAATCGTGGATGTGGCGCCGGACCACACGGAGAAAGAGCTGTCCGCCGACAACCGACGTGTGCTTTATCTGGTCTACCGACCCGACGGTACGCAGCTCCTGACCGCAGACGATAAAACCATCCGTCTGCTCGGCACCCACTCCGGTCAGGTCCTCGCCGAAATGACCGACACCGGCGGGATGCAAACACCGGCATTCAGCGCTGACGGCAAATACATCATCTCCGGCCAAGGAGGCAACATCCGCATCTGGGACGCCGAAACCCATCTGGCCATCGGCGACCTTACCGAGGGAAGCAAAGACATTGGCAGCCTCGCAATCACCGACGACAACCGACACATCGTCGCTGATAATTTGCAGTCCGACAAATTCACGGCTGCAGGACTTTGGCCCGGCCCAGCAGAGTGGCCAGACCTACTGTGTGCCAAGCTAACTCAAAACATGAATGAAGAACAATGGAATGAATGGGTCGATCCTTCCATCCCGTACGACAAGCCATGCCGCGATCTGCCCAAAGCTCCCGACCAGGCACCTGGATAGACGTGACACCGTGCGCCGCTACCCGACTAAGGTCACCCGCGAACGAATTCGAGGCGCCGCGCGCCCGCACGCACGGTGCCCGAGTACTGCGGGCCACGCCCGGCGGTCTGGGTGGCGTCGAACAGCGGGCGCCGACCACCGAGTCGACCGTTCGCGGCTGCGGCGGCCAGCCCGGCCATCGCGTTTCGCGGACGACGTCGCGTTCGAGCCAGGCGGCGACAAGCTGGTCTCGAATCCGACCCAAGAGTAGTGGAACGACTAGGGCATGCCTCCTAATCGGCAAGGAGTCTAAGCCAGGTGCAAACCGCTGAGAGCATCACGCCGGCCCGATAGGTAAGCGCGAGTTGGTCGCAACAGGGCGCCAATGATCTACGCGACTGCGGACGAAGAGTCTCAAATAGGCTGTTGAGCTGGGCCTCTACACGTTGAAGCGGAACTCAGTGCTGGGAGTTTGCAGTCTGCGGCATGTACCGGAATTCGCGCTCTACCTGCAGATTCTACCGTTGGCAAGGTTGGTCAGGATCGGGGCCTCTCAGTTCTACTGCGTACTCTCTGCGTACCGCGCAGACCCTTGGACGCGTCCGGAAATGTCCGGTGTGACATCAGTGTGACCGACCGGGTGAACCCTTGAGGAACCCTTCCGGAAGGGTTCGATAGATCAAGTCGGCGCACTTCATGTGCCTGTGATCTCGCCCGGATCAACTGACACATTTGTGTCACTAGCCAGCTGATCTATGTGACGGCCTTGGTGATCAGCTCGTAGTGGTGGAGCCGGCCACGAAGCATGTGCCGCTCGACCGTCCCGTCCACCAACAGCACACCCGAGAACCCGGACCACCTCATCGTCAGCGCCGAGCCAATATCCGACGGGATATCCACATCGGTGCGAAGAACCATCCGGTATCGAGAGATCACACGACCGCTCTGGTCGATGCTGTTGGCGGTGTCGAGTGGGAACACCTCGGCCCGAGTATCTGCCTCGGTGATGTCGACGATCGGGTTGCCGTGGGCGTCTTCCTCCCCGGTGGGTACCTCCATCCGGATCTGCACCTTGTCGTGGAAGATCATCGTGTCCGCCTCCGGTAGGCGTTCAGGACGAACAGTTCCGCCAAGGTCCAGCCGGTGAACGCTCCCCGAACCGCCACAGAGCCGACGGTCTGGTCCACTTGCTCCGGGTTCGACAGCAGGCGAGCGGTCGCGGTGACGATGACCGCGGCCACGTCCTCCGCCGGATCCGTGCCAGTGAACCCGTTTCCTCGGGTGTAGGCGCGGGCCATAGCCGTGACAATGCCGACATGCTGCCCGGCCAGGGCGACGAGCGTTGTGTCGTCACCCTGACCGAGGAACCCGGCAACCTCAGCGCCGGTAACTGCCATCAGATGGTGATCCCGGTCAGGGTGACGATGGCCTCCGGGTTCATCGGGGCAGCGTCGTAGCGCGCCACAACCCGGATTGCCTGCTGGTCGTAGTCACCGAACGTCTGGTCCAGGATCTTCACCGACGGGGCGAGGTCGCGGGCCACGGCGATCTGAGAGAAGTCCACCAGGGCGGCGCGGCCGGTCGGGGTGCCGCCGGTGGTGTCCGGGATCCGCTTGGTGACGATCACCGGGGAGCCGAACAGGCGGAAAACGCCGTCCTGGGTAGCGTCAGGGGTGAGTACGTACTGGTTGCTGCCGGTGCCCTGCTTGATCTTGCGGAGCGCCACGAACTCCCGCGGGGTGATCAGCCAGCGCAGGTTCGCCATGTTGATGTTGGCAGACAGTGCCTTGCCCCATGCGTCGATGAGGTGGTCCAGGCCGAGCGCGCCGCCCACTGCGACGGTCTGGGTGCCCGCGTAGGCGAACAGTCCCTTGGGGGTGGCGATTCCGTCGCCGCCGGCACCGAGGAACTGGGTGTCGAGCTTGTTCGCCACGTCGAGGACCAGGCGGTCCCGGAGGGTGGCGTCGAGGGCGACGACGGACTGACGGGCCAGCTCGTTGGAGTAGCGGGTCAGTACCTTGACGGACTTCATGGTGGACGGGAGCAGGGTGATCTCGTCGAAGTCGGCGTCCCGCTCGGGGATCTGCTCGTTCTCCCCGGTCCAGCCGGGGTCGGTGGTCGGGCCACCGAGCTTCGGGATCCGCACGGGCGACGCGGAGTCGAAGATCCGCGGGCCAGCGGCGAGAAATACCGACGCGGCCTGTAGAGGCTGCACGAGGATCTTCTGGACCTGCTCGGCGGTGAGTTCGGGGGCGGTTGTGGTCGAGTTGACCATGACTGGGTCCTAACGGTGGAGGGATTGGGAATCTCACCGGCCACCAGGACGAGCGAAGGGGCCGCACACCAGGTGCGACCCCTCCACTATACCCCTAGGGGTGGTTTTCAGCTCGATCGTCTGCACACGCCCGGTCGGCATCGCGAAGACCTGCTCCTTCGCTGATCCGGAGAAGACCACGAACGATCCCTTCTCGATAAAGTGGTCAGCCTGAACTTCGCGGCGATCGCTGTATTCCCCGTTCACAATGAAGGTTGCCATCGTTGCTTCTCCTCTTAGATTGCGCGGGACCGGAGTAGTCCCGCCAGCGAGACCGATTCCGCGGTCGGTACAACACCCTGCCCTACATCACCGACAGGCTTCCTTGAGGCCAGGTGCGCCTTCCGGGTGAGCAGTTCGTCAATCGCCGCTGTCAGCGCCTCGTCAGACTCGAGGTGCTCGGGATCGAACACCAGGTCCATGGGATCAGCCAGCCTGCCCGTGGCGGCGACGAGTGCGGTGTGCAGGCGCTGCGAGAGCTCGTCGGCGCGGCCGGCGCGCTGCCGGTACTTCGCGTTCTCGTCCCGCAACTTCTCCACGTAGGCGCGGTCGAACGTGTCGGGATCCTCGGCCTCATCCAAACTCGGCGGAGTTTCAGTGAGTTCGGGGAGATCCGTCGTGTGTTCGGCGTCGAGCTGGTCATCGGTGTTCTCAGGCATTGTTGAGCCTCCTTGTGTAGCCGGTGGATTGGACTTCGTCCCGCAGGACAGGTTTCTGGTGACACGTACAGCCCTTGTGTGTGGGCATCCGGTGATCGGCAGGCCAGACGCGGCCGTCGCGCCACCACCATTCGCAGAGCTGGCAGGACCCCGGCGAGCGTTGCCGGATCCATCCCTTCACCCGCTTGTTGCTGGCGATCGCCTGGCCATATGCCCGAGCGGCCGACTCCAGCGGCTCAGAGCGCGCCAGACGCCCGACGATCGCCTCCGGTGCCGCGGATGCCTCCGCAACCAGCAGGACCGTCGTAGACGCCTTGTGCAACCGGTCCAGATCCTCCACGGGGCGAACAACTCCCGCGGTCTCCACGGGGGTAGCGAGTTCGAGCATGAGCGTGGACGCCAGAGACATATCCGCCAGGGCCACGGCGGGAGTTCGCCACGGCGATGATCCGCGCCATCAGCGCCACTGTCTTGTCGCGGGAGAGCTGGCCGGCCACGAACTGCCGGTAGATCCCGAGCACCTTCTGCTCGGTGGCGTCACCGAGCCTCACGATCAGATCGCGGTAGCTCACGCGGACAGCTCCCGCAGATCCACACCCGCGGTGTCGAGGGCGTCACCTCGGCGGGCCTGGCGCACCCGGTCCACCTGCGCCGGGGTCATCCCCAATGTGTCGGCCAGGATCACCGACAGCGGCACACCGATTCCGGCGAGCTTGGCGGCGGCGTCCGCGGCCTGCGCCGGGGTGCGGGTCTCCGGGTTCGCCCACACCGTCTCCACGTCCAGGCTCTCCGGGTCCACACCGTCGCGGACCGCAATCACTAGACGCGCCACGTCGGCCCATGCCTGACCAAAGGTGCGGTGCAGTGCATAGGCGCGGGAGACGAGCGACGCCTCGGCCGAGCGGATCCCGTCTGCGCTCGGCGGCTGGTCCCCGTTCAACCCGAGGTAGTGCGGGGGCAGCCCGGTCAGCGCGCCGATCTGCTGCGTGACCGTCGCGGTCAGGTCGCTGTAGCCGTCGAGGCGGGCACCATCGAACTGCCCGAACTTCGTTGCTGGGTCCTCGGACTGCCACAGTCGGCCCATCTCATCGGAGAAGGGGTTCACCGCGTTGCCGTCGGCGTCCTCCACGACCTCCAGGCCGGTCACCCAACGGCGCGGGCGGGCGAAGAACTCGGACGTGACCAGGGCATCGGACATCAGCTTGTTGAGCGCGTCGGTCAGATCCAGAATGTCGCGCATCTCCGATACCCCGTCGAAGTCCATCAGCCGGCCGCGGTTGAGAACCGGGACGACGGGCACCACCCCGAGCGGGTTCGGAATGGTCTCGACCTGCTGCCACGATGTGGCGGGCATCGCCGCGGGATCGGCCACGAGCGCATCGGAGACATACCGGGTGATCTCATCCGGGCGGTACAGGACAGCGTGTCCGCGGCCGTCGCCCACCCAACGCTTGAGCGCGGCGACCACCTGACCGGATGCGGGGTCGCGGATCACAGCGACCTGACGCGGGGACTCCACGGTGATGCGCGGACCTCGGGGGCCAGCCCACACGATGACGAACGATCGACCGTAGACGAGGGCGTCGACGTGGGCCTGTGCGCTGGCGTCCTCCATGCCGTTGCGCCGCCAGATCTTCCACAGTTCGGCGTCGGGGGCGTCCTCAGGGCCGTCGAGGCGGAACCCGGCGACCGTCAGGCGTTCGGCCAGGGACGTGACGGTCAGCCGCGGGAAGTTGACGGCGAGCACCTTGAGCTTGTTGGCCAGCGCCTCCTTCGCCACCGGGGACAGGAACGCGGCCGGCTGGCTGCCGGTCCAGTAGCTATCGAGCCGGGACAGCTCCGGGATGGACTCGTCCAGCTTGTCGGACAGGGACTTGAGCAGATCGGTGGTCATCGGAAAGAAGCTCCTCGTCTCTTGGTTGCTTTGGATGCGTGCCAGGCGGCACGGTCGAACGCGACGATCGCGGCCACAGCGGCGTCGATCTTCCGGGGCGAGCCCTTCTTGTCCTTGCTGACGAGATCGCCCATCGGGGTGGGTTTGGCGACGCAATGCGCCACATGCAACGCCAGGCGTGAATCCCCGTCGTGAGTGACAGATTTCGTGGCGACCGCCTGATAGAGCCGGTCCGTGGCCGGGGCCATGCGTTGGGCGTTCGCGGTGTTCCACTCGAGAACCCGCTTCTCTCCGTGCCGTTTCGCCCACGCCTCGATCTCCGAGCGCCAGCCCCACGGATCACAGGCCACCTCAAGCACCTCGTACCGGGAGAACGCCACATCGACCGCGTTGTCCACGTCCTCCCGCGGCACCCGCCAGCGCGGATCCCCGGGGTTCTCCCACAGACCCTCCACCCACAGATGCCCGTCGAGGGTGCAGCCGACCAGCGCCGTGGAGTCACCCGACGCGGAACCGTCGAACGCCAGGATCACCTTCTCCTTGCCCGTGAGCACCCGGTCGGCGTCGGTACAGGCGTCCCACATGCCGAACGGCAACCACGACTCCACACCGGTAACCCACTGCCCGAGGCGGAGCTGGCGGAACACCGGCTCCCGGATCGTCTTTCGGGCGGCCTCGAGACCGTCCTCGGACAGGAACGGGTCCTTGCACGACAGCGCCGGATTGGCGACCCGCCAGGCGTCACGGTCCTTCGCGTCGCATCCGTCCGGGGCGGCGAACTCCTTGAAGAAGAACGCTGGGTCCTCCCCGAGCGGCCGTGCTCGACTAGTCGCCACATGATCGAGTCTGGCGACGAGGCGGGCGTGGAGATCGCCAATGTCAGCGACTCCGGGCGCTTGCCCGACACAGAGGTGACCGCCTCCCATACGTCCTCTGTGACCACGTGCAGCTCGTCCACGATCTGCAGCGACGGGTCGTGACCGTGCAGCGCACCGGGTTCCGCGGGCAGCGGCGTCAGGGTGGCGTCGTTCTCGGGGACGTAGAGCCGATCGGCGTAGATCTGCACCCGCTCGGCAAGTTCCGGGTGCAGCTCCACCATCCGCCTGGCGTACTTGAGCGTGATGTTCGCCTGCCGTTGGTCAGACGCCACGACCAGCACCTCAGCGGACGGCGGCCCGACGAACAGCTCGGCCACCGCTAGCGCCGCGGCCAGCATCGTCTTGCCGTTCGCACGAGGGATGGACACCAGGGCCGTACGCATACCGTTCGCGAACGCGCCGCGCACGATCTCGGTCTGGAAGTCCCTCAGCTTGAACGGATCCCCGCGCCGTGACCACGGGGCGTGACGACGTACTCCCGAATGAACCGCTCCCGACGTTTGGCACGGTCCTTGGGCCAGCCCTTGAAGTCGAGGGGTTCGGCGGTGACGGCGCCCTTCGCACCCGCTTTCATGGCACCATCCCTATATGGGGCAGAGGATCTATGACCTGACTGTGTTCGAGGACCAGGGGCCGAACAACCGGAGGGTGCAAATCGAGGCCACCGTGGTCCGGTACGAGTACGACCCCGACAACCGGACGATGGAGGTCAAGTACGCCCCGCCACTCACGGGGGATTCCTCTACACCGACGTGGTCGATTACACCGTTCGACCCGCTTAGCATTCGTGCCCCTGGGCGACTACTGACTCAAACTCAGCCTTGCCATCGGGTGACGCTGTGGGTCGGTCGACCCCTTCCCCCCTGGCTGCTCCGCGGGCACGGTTGCATCGGCCGCAGACGACGGCAACATCGAGCAGCCTGATCGGCTTGCCGGCGGCCTTGCGCTGCCAGGCTTGCGGGTGTGGTCTGCCTGTAGGTCGTCGGTTGTTCCGCAGTCGGTGCAGAACGGTTGGAGCTGGCGGGCGCGGGTGGAGAGCTTGCGCCACGCCGTGTCATACCCACGTGATGCTGGGGGTGGCTTGCTGTCGACACGGTGCTCGGGGCAGCGGTTGCCGTCGCTGACCTCTCCGCACTCGAGGCACGGCTGCATGGCCATAGGGGCCTCCAGTGGTTGGCGTAGGCCTCCAGGTAGGTCAGTCCGGCGGCGAGCATCTCGTCGTAGCGGTCGGCCTTGACCTGCAGCCACTCGACGTATGCCTGCGTCATCTCGGTGTCGAGCTTGGCTAGCTCGAGGCACTGTTCGATCTCGGTGTCAGAGAGGTCGTCCCATGGCTTGCCCATGTACCGCATCGAGAGCTCGTCGGCCTTAGCTTCGTCAGTCATTGCACCTCCAGGTTCTGCCAGCTCTCCCACTCAGGTGGAGCTGGCATGGATGTGATGTTCGGGTAGTCGGTGAACGTGGACAGGCGCAGCGAGTGACAGCGCACGCACGGGCACGTCGAGTAGTGATAGGTCTCCCGGCCCTCCACGACGGGCAGCGGGAACTGCACCATCCGCTGCGCCTCAGGCAGACGATCAGCCAGTTCCCCACCGGGACGGAGCTTGTCGATGTACCGGCAGACGCACGGGGTGAGACGGCAGACGAGGCAGTAGATCGTTGCGGTCACGATGCCCTCCGGTCAGACGGAAGCAAGGACTGGAGGAAGTCGTCGGAGACAACAACTTCTTCAGAAGATGTTGTTGTCTCTAGAGCCTTTCCTGTCCTTTCCTGTCCTTGCCTGTCCTGTCCTGTCCTGTCCTTTGAAGTCACGCGTTACGTCACGCGTGACAGGCGGGTCAGGGGGCGCATCCTCATCGCCCGACTTTCTCGCCCGGTGACGGGCTTGGCGATCGCGGTCGAGGACTCGCTTACGCTCAGCGGATTCGAGCTTGGCTCTCGTGGTCTGGTCGTGGTCGAATCGCTCGATCCACCAGCCTGACCCCGACTGGAGCCAGAGGCCCGACTCCGTGAGCTTCTGCTCCGCGCCGGGGATGAATCCCAGAATCAGCGGAAGATCCCCGGAGAGATGAGGCCTTCCGTTCGATTCGACACGGCCCACATCAGAGCCACGTGATAGCTCTTGAAGGCGTCGAGCGGGAGGGTCTGATACCGGCGATCAGTGAGCAGTCGTTCAGGGAGTCGGGCGTCAGTCAAGCTCCTCGCCCCCTCCATCGCCGGGTTATCCCACCGGACCTGGTTGGTCGTCGGGAGACACAGAATCCGGCCGGTTCGATCAACCCCTCCTTCTTCGCGGAAGCGAACAGACCGCCCCAGCGGGCGGGATGATCAGGTCCGTTGATCCCGTACCACTCGGTCAGGTCGTATGAGTCGAACTCTCTGCCCGTCGCGGCGGCGGCCTTGAGTGCAGCCATAGCGCCCGCCCACCACCACTCGTCGCGGTTCTCAACCGCATCCTGCACACCGCTCACAGCGCCTCCCGAATCTCGGCGGCGGTGCGGATCTCGTCCTCGTCGCGCACCAGCTCCGGAGCGGCGGCGATCCGCTTGAGTTCGGCGAGCGCGGTCAGCAGTCCGGCGGCGAGCTCTGCCGCCTCAGCGTCGTCGAGGGAGAAGTACAGCGACCCGAACGTGATGCGGACGCCGGGCGTGAGCCTGTCGTGGACCGGCGTCACCTTCGGAGTGATGTTGTCGTCGCGGTAAGTGAGATCGGCATACATCAGCGAACCTCCGCCGAGTCGAGGCCTGCACACAGCCTGAGGTGGGCGATGACGCTCCTGCGGACGGGCTCCGGCGCTTCCTGCACCATGCGGATGAACTGATCGGCGTAGTGGTCCATCGAGTCGGCAGACCGAGTGGAGGCGTGCAGGGTGGCAGCCATCTAGATCACCGCCAGTTCTGCGCGGCGGTTGACGGCGCTGTTCGCGGCCAGGTACCTCATCAGATCGAGCCGGATCCCCTCCGCGTGGAGCACCGTCAGGCACTCACGGCTGGGATCGTCAAGGTAGGACCAATCGGGGCCGATCAGCTCGGCGATAGATAGAGTGGTCAACGAATCTGCTCCTTCTTCTCGGTTGGTGCGGTTCTGGCCCTCGTCGCCCGCGGTTGCAGCCACGGGATTAACGGCGGGGGCTTCTTCGTATGGGTCTGGGGTCAGTGGCATTAGGCGACGCCCCCGCGGGTGGTCGCCGCTTCCTGCGCGAATATCCAGTCCTCGACTGCGCTGCGCCGGTACACAACACGCTTCGCACCCAGACGGAACGAGGCTGGACCCTCGTCGCAATGACGCCAGTACCGCAGCGTCCCCTCACTTATTCCGAACTCCTGCGCCACCTGCTTGGTGGTCAAGATCTCCGATTGAGTCACCGCTACCTCTTAAGCTCCACACGCTTGACTCTCAAGCTACCCAAGACGGTACCAACGAGGATGCGGGTTGTCCACCTGAAACGCTTGGAATCAACGCTTCTAGCGCTTACGGTGCTCTTGTGGACAGTGACGAAAACCCCCATTCCCGTCTGATGACCAGATCCGTGAGAAAAAGGAGCTGGCTGAGATGCTCCACCGGGTCCGCCTGCAGGAGCTTCAGGACCAGCACGAATCCGAGATAGGCGAGATCCGAGCCCAAACCCGGGAGTCCTTCGAGTGGTGGGAAAAATCATTCGGGGTCAAGACCAGAGACTGGCGGAAAGCACGGGGATGGTCGCAGGACGATCTGGCGCAGCGACTTAACGAGCTTGGCTTCGAGATGCACCAAACAACCGTTGCCAAATCGAACGCGGTGCGCGCCCGCTGCGAGTGGCCGAAGCTGTAGCACTAGCGCAGATCTTTGGCGTTCCACCGCTGTCGGTGTTCTACGGGCCGGGTCCGGAGAATGAGCCGTGGAGTCTGGCTCAGATGCGAGAACATATGGAGCTGCTCGAGACTGCCGCACAGGAAGCGCAAACGCACCTGGAGAGCCAGGCCAAGACCTTGGCGTACTACGAGGCGTCACGGGCATCTATGGCGGACGCAATCAACCGGGCTGCATTGCGTACGGACCAAGATGATTCCCCGTCGTAATCGTCGCGCTGACGTCGAGGACCTGTGGTGGAAGACGGTCCGAGAGGGAGACAGCGAGAAGCGCGTCGAGTCGAAGCTTCACGGAATCGGAAAGCGTTGGCGCGCAAGGTATGTGGATGATCAGAGCCGGGAGCACACGCGACGGTTCGATCGTAAGGTAGACGCTCAGGCGTTCCTCGATGGCATCACGACGAGCCAGGTGGTCGGCAACTACGTCGACCCAGTGCGCGGGAAGATCACCTTTCGATCGTTCTACCAGGAGTGGTCGTCTCGCCAGGTATGGGTTCCCGGCACCCTGCAGGCGATGAACCTTGCGGCCGGCGGCGTGACCTTCCCCGACGTGGCGTTCGCAGACCTGCGGCCCTCACACCTCGAAACGTGGGTGAAGGGGATGCAGGACCGCGGCCTGGCACCCGGGACGATCAAGACCCGATTCAATAACGTGCGCTCGGTGCTGCGGGCGGCGATCCGAGACAAGGTGCTTGCGTAGGACCCGGCGGAGCTGGTGTCGCTCCCCCGCAGGCGACGAGCCGACGCCGCGATGGTCATTCCGACTAGCGAGCAGGTTGGGGCACTGCTCACCGAGGCGGGCATCGAGTTCGACGCCTTCGTCGGGTTGTGTGCGTTCGCCGGCCTACGCCTGGGTGAGGCCGCGGCGCTGCAGGTCGGCGATATTGACTTCCTGCGACGGGAGATCCAGGTACAGCGCCAGGTGCAACGCGCCAACGGGCACGCCGTCGAGATCCGGGCACCCAAGTACGGCAGCGAACGAACGATCCCCGCGCCGGACGGCCTGCTCGAGCTGGTGTCGCTGCACATCGCGCACTGGCGGCCTGGCGATGATCCAACCAGGTGGCTGTTCCCGGGAGAGGGTGAGCATCCATGGCATCAGAACTCAGTGGGATACCGCTGGCGTAGGACGAGGTTATCCGCCGGCGTGGACACACTGCGGCTACACGACCTGCGGCACTTCTACGCCTCGGGGTTGATCGCTGCTGGGTGCGACGTGGTGACCGTGCAGCGGGCGCTCGGACACTCCTCGGCGACGGTCACTCTGAACACGTACAGCCACCTGTGGCCCGATGCGGACGACAGAACCCGCAGGGCTGCGGACGAGCTGTTCCGAGCCTCTGCGGGTTCTGTTGCGTACCCACTGCGTACCGATGGCCTCAAATAGGCCGTTGACCTGGGGTCCTACACGTTGAAGCGGAACTCCACGACGTCCCCGTCGGCCATCACGTACTCCTTGCCCTCCATGCGCACCTTGCCTGCGGCCTTGGCCGCGGCCATCGAACCCGCCTCGTCCAGGTCCGCGAAGGACACGATCTCGGCCTTGATGAAGCCGCGCTCGAAGTCGGTGTGGATGACGCCGGCCGCCTGCGGGGCGGTGTCGCCCTTGTGGATGGTCCAGGCGCGCGACTCCTTGGGGCCGGCGGTGAGGTAGGTCTGCAGCCCGAGGGTGTGGAAACCGGTCCGGGCCAGCGCGTGCAGGCCGGGCTCGGACTGGCCGATCGAGTCGAGCATCTCCTGGCGGTCCTCCTCGTCCAGCTCGAGCAGCTCCTGCTCGACCTTCGCGTCGAGGAACACCGCATCCGCGGGGGCGACCGACGCCCGCAACTCGGCGACCTTCGCCTCGTCGGTGAGCACCGCCTCGTCCGCGTTGAAGACGTACAGGAACGGCTTGGTGGTGAGCAGGCTCAGCTCGCGCAGCAGCCCGAAGTCCAGCTTGTCCTTGACGCTGAACAGGGTCTTGCCCTCGTCGAGGAAGGCCTGGGCCTTGACCGCCTCGTCGTGCAGCGGCTTGAGCTCCTTGTTCTTGCGCGCTTCCTTGTCCAGCCGAGGAAGCGCCTTCTCGAGGGTCTGCATGTCGGCGATGACCAGCTCGGTCTCGATCACCTCGATGTCCGACGCGGGGTCGACGCGGCCGTCGACGTGCACCACGTCGTCGTCGGCGAACACGCGAACCACCTGGCAGATGGCGTCGGCCTCGCGGATGTTGGCCAGGAACTTGTTGCCGAGGCCGGCGCCCTCGGACGCGCCCTTCACGATCCCGGCGATGTCGACGAACGAGACCGTCGCGGGCAGGATCCGCTCGGAGCCGAAGATCTCGGCGAGCCTGACCAGCCGCGGATCGGGCAGCTCGACCATGCCGACGTTGGGCTCGATGGTCGCGAACGGGTAGTTCGCGGCCAGCACGTCGTTGTTGGTCAGCGCGTTGAAGAGGGTGGACTTGCCGACGTTGGGCAGTCCGACGATTCCGAGGGTAAGGCTCACGGTCTCCAGAGTCTACGGACCGGTGTGGGCGCCCTGCACACACCGGTCCGTAGACCTGCGGATCAGTACCCGCTGGTGCTGTCCTCGATGCCGCTGATCGCGGCGGCGATGATCACCCCGTAGAGGATGAAGAACAGCACCCCGAGGCCGATCGCCAGCCCAAGCGAGATCTTCCCGAGTTGCTTGGCGCGGTCGGAGGCGTACTGGGCGCCCTGGTAGTCGCCGAGTGCCCATCGCGGGTACACCGAGGACGAGTGGTTGAACGCGGCGAACGCCAGCGGCCAGAAAAAGACGACCGCGGCCACCGCCCAGCCTGCGTTCGACGGCGGCGGCGCGGGCACCGCGCCGGGAACCGGAGGCCCGTACTGCACGGGGGCCTGCATCGGCTGCGGGACCTGCGCGGGCTGCGGATAGGACGGGTACGCGGGCGCCCCGTAGGGCGGCGCCGCCGCGGTCGTGGGCGCGCTCGCAAGATCGGTCTCGGACATGTTCCCCCAGAAGGTCATTCGGATACAGCGCAAGCACCCTATCCGAGCAAGTCGTCACCCTGTCGTCAGAGCAGGCCCGACCTGCGGGCGTGCACCCACGGCTCAGCGATGGCGGGAAAACGAGTAGCCCACGGCCGTGACATGCGGTGTCCCGGCGCTCACAATGAGAAGAGCGCAATCCGAGGGCACCCCGGAACCGCGCGGTGCGCCACGCCGCCACCAGGAGGAACACCATGACCAGAAATTCACTCCGCGCAGCGATAGTGGCCGCAGCCACGGTGCCGGTGTTCGTGTTCGGCCCGGCGATCGCCGCCGCGGCACCGGCATCGCCGGTCCCCACACCCGTCCAGCCCGCATACTTCAACCCACAGCAGGGCCCATTGGGCGCCGCACTGACCTGCTCGCCCTTGGCCTTCATTCCGTTCGCCGGGCCCATCGCCATAGCCTGTTGGGTCTGAGGCGGCCGCTACCCTCGCTTGCGCGCGACCGTCACCGCCCACGTCGCGTCCGGCCGCCAGGGCCGCAGGTCCCACGTCGCGAAGCGCTGCTCGAGCACCAGCCCGGCCGCCTCCAGGTCCGCGTCGAAGTCCCGGACCGTGTACCGGTAGTCGGTGGCGAACCCCGTCACCAACACCCCGCCGTCGGCCAGGTGCGCGGCAAATCGTTGCAGCACAGTCTGTTCCGTGCCGGGCTCGAGGAAGATCAGCACATTCCCTGCCGCGATGATCGCATCGAACACCTCGCCGGGCAGGTCGAGCTCGGAGAGGTCCGCCCGGTGCACGGTCAGCTCCTGGTGCGCCCGCGCGGCCTCGACCAACACAGGATCCAGGTCGACCGCCGTGACATGGTGCCCGCGCCTGGCCAATTCGACGCCGACACGCCCGGTGCCACATCCGGCGTCGAGCACCCGCGAACCCGGCGCGATCACGGCATCGAGCATCCGGGCCTCGCCGTGCAGATCCACGCCCTGCGCCGCCAACTCCTCGAAACGCCGGATATAGGCGCGTGATTGCTCTTCGTTACGTTCGTTCTCCCAGCGCGTCACATTGTTCAGACTATGTTCAGATCGCCGCTCAGCCCCAGCGAAACTCATTCGCGCCGCGTACGCTCTGTGAGCACGCCGAGGGCCGGATCATGCGGTCCCCGTGTGGATCAGCACTACAAGCGCTTCACCGACGATCACCTCTGAAAGGGGAACAACGTGGCGGACACCTTGCAGGCCGGTTCGAGCCTCACGGCCGGACAGTCGATCACCTCCAACAACGGCGCATACGCGCTGACGCTGCAGGACGACGGCAACCTCGTGCTCAGCGAGGGCGGCAACGCTGTGTGGGCCAGCAAGACCAACGGCAAGAGCGCAGTCAAGGCCGACCTGCAGGACGACGGCAACTTCGTGCTGTACACCGAGGGCAACGACGCCGTGTGGGCCTCCGAGACCTCGGGCAACTCCGACGTCAAGCTGGTCGTCCAGGACGACCGCAACGTGGTGCTGTACGCGGGCGACAAGGCCGTCTGGGCCTCGGACACCGCCGTCGAGGTCGTGGCCGAGCCGGAGCCCGAGCCCGCCCCCGTCGCCCCGGCCGCCGCCGAGGCTCCGCCGGCGCCCCCGGCCCCGCGCACCCACACCGTCGCCCCCGGCGACACCCTCTGGGACCTCGCCACCCACTTCTACGGCGACGGCAACCAGTACCAGCGCATCGCCGACGCCAACGGCATCCCGAACCCGGACGCCATCAACGTCGGCCAGGTTCTGACCATCCCGGCGTAGTACACCCGCTCCACCCGACGCGGCGGTCCCGGAACTCATTTCCGGGGCCGCCGTGTCGTTTTCGGAGCCCCGCTCGTCCGGGTGCGACACTCGGTCGACCCGACCGGCGATGGACGTGACGCGAGAGGATGCACCGTGGTGAGATGGCTGATCGTTGCCGGAGTGTGGCTGGCCGGGCTGGCGGCACTGGCGCTCGCCCTCCTCACGGAGTCCGGATGGCGGGTCGTCATCGCGGTTCTCGCCGCAATCCTCGTGGCGCTCGCGGGCCTGGGCACCTGGGATCTGCTCCAGCGCCGACACAGCATCCTGCGCAACTACCCCATCCTCGGGCACGCCCGGTTCCTGCTCGAGAAGATCCGCCCCGAGATCCAGCAGTACTTCATCGAATCGTCCACCGATGGAACGCCATTCGATCGTGAAACCCGCGATCTCGTGTACGAACGCGCCAAGGGCACCAAGGATGACGAGCCCTTCGGCACCGAACGCGACGTACACGCGCCCGGGTACGAGTTCATGGCGCACTCGCTGCGGGCACGGCACGCCCCGGAGGCGACCCCGACGGTCCGGCTCGGCGGGCCCGACTGCACCCAGCCGTACGACATCGCGCTGCTCAACGTCTCCGCGATGAGCTTCGGCTCGCTGTCCGCCAACGCGGTCGAGGCGATGAACGCGGGCGCCGCGCGCGGCGGATTCGCCCACGACACCGGCGAGGGCGGCATCAGCCCCTACCACCGCAAGCACGGTGGCGACCTGATCTGGGAGATCGGCTCCGGCTACTTCGGATGTCGCACGCCGGACGGGCGGTTCGATCCGGAGGCCTTCGCCGCGAAGGCGGTCGACCCTCAGGTCAAGGCGATCTCGATCAAGCTGTCCCAGGGCGCCAAGCCCGGCCTGGGCGGCGTGCTGCCGGGCGCGAAGGTGAGCCAGGAGATCGCCGACACCCGCGGCGTCCCGGTGGGGGTCACCGTGATCTCGCCGCCCGCACACAGCGCCTTCGACACCCCCGCCGGGCTGATCGAGTTCGTCGCGACGCTGCGCGCCCTCTCCGGAGGCAAGCCCGTCGGGTTCAAGCTCTGCGTTGGCTCGCGTGCGGAGTTCCTCGGCATCTGCAAGGCCATGCTGGAGACCGGGACCGCGCCGGACTTCATCATCGTGGACGGCTCGGAGGGCGGAACCGGTGCCGCCCCCGTCGAATTCGAGGATCACATGGGTATGCCACTGACCGAGGGCCTGATGCTCGTGCACAACGCCCTGGTCGGCGCGGGCCTGCGTGACCGGATCAGGATCGGCGCCTCCGGCAAGGTCGCGAGCGGCAGCGACATCGTCAAGCGCATCATCCAGGGCGCCGACTTCACCATGGCGGCCCGAGCGATGATGTTCGCGGTCGGCTGCATCCAGGCCCAGGCCTGCCACACCAACCACTGCCCGGTCGGGGTCGCGACGCAGGACCGCTCCCGCTCGAAGTCGATCGACGTGCCGGACAAGTCCGCCCGGGTGTACCGGTTCCAGAAGTCGACGGTGGCCAGCGCGAAGCAGCTGATCGCCTCGATGGGCCTGGACGGGTTCGACGAGCTGCGGCCGTCCATGCTCAATCGGCGCGTCGATGCGTTCACCACGAAAACCTATGCGGATCTTTATGAGTGGCTGCAGTCGGGCGAGTTGCTCGAGGACCCGCCCGCCGGCTGGCTGAATGACTGGATCGACGCGGACGCCGCCCGGTTCTGACCGCGCGGCCGCGCCGCGACGTCAGTCCGCGAAGTTCCGATCGATCCAGTCGATCGTCTGCATGCCGAACAGGTCGGTCCCCCACCCGTACGGGTCGGCGAACAACCGGTTCAGGTTGCAATCGCTCGGCGCATAGGTGACGTCGGTACCGCCCGCCCGGTAGCGGGCCGCAAGGTCGCGGGAATCCTGTGCGGGCACAAGGGACATCGGCGAATCGTCCTTGCCGCACGAGGAGATCAGCACCTTGGACCTCGGCGCCTGACCACCGAGCCTGTTGTCGTCGTAGACGTGCTGGAACTCGGGGATGTCGGCGGGACTCTGACCGCTGGAGAACAGCAGCCGGAGCGGCACGAAGGGCGCCGTGAAGTAGGACGGCATCTGACACTGCACGCGGTACTCGTCCGCCAGCGCCCTGCCGACCGGGTTGAGCTTGTCGTTGATCCGCATCTCCGGGTACCAGGGCTCGAGCCCGAGCAGGGTCGCGAACGCGAACCCCGATCCGACCGAGCCGTCCGCGGTCCGCATGAAGTTCCGCTGATCGATGACCATGCCCTCGAGGACAGTGGATTTGACGTTCAGCTCGGGTGCGTAGCCGGCCTGCATCTCCGCAGCGGAGGCCGCGCCGACGCCGCCGCCTGCGACGCCGAACAGCGCGATGGGGGCCTGCGGGCTCAGCCCCGTCCCGCCGCCCGAGGTGGCCGCGCGCAGTGCGTCGAGCTGGGCATGGCCGGCGAACTTCGCCGCGAAGACGCCGTGCGGATCCGGGTCGGCATCGTTGCCGACATCGGAGATCACGACGGCGTACCCCTTGCCGAACATCAGCGCCAGCGGGCCGAGCGCGGACCACGAGGCGCCGTCGAGGGGGTCCCCGCCCGTCCACTGGGTGCTGGGGTGACAGTAGGCACCCACGCTGTCATTGGCCTCCTGGTACCCGATGACCTTCTTCTCCGACGCGGGCACGCCGTCGACCGGGATCATCACGAACCCGGTGCTGATCGTCGGGGTAACCCCGTCGTTCCCCGTCGTGACGTACATGATCTTGTACGCCTCGAGGTTTGCCGGCTTGAAGCCGGTGAACATAACGTCCACCCGCTTGGCCTTGAGGAGGGTGCCCGGCTTTTCCGCGCCGGTGAGCGGCGGCTCGGCGTAGAACGGATCGTTCGGCCGCAGCGCGCCGAGGATCTCGTCGCGGGTGCCGAACTCCCCACCCTCGAACGCGCCGTCGACGAACGGGTTGAACACTTCCCCCTGCAAGGCGGGCGTGTCGACCGCGACGGACGGCGGGGGTGCCTGCGCCGCACCGACACCCGGCGACAGGATCGCGAGGACGACAGCCGCGGCAGCGGCCGAGAGCGATCGCGCCCCGCCGACGCGGGGGCGATGGTGGAGCGGATCGGTCGACATCAGGACACCGTCACTTTCGTGTTCTGGAGGGCCGATTGCAGGATCTGCGGAATGTTCAACAACGGCCGGTGGCTCTCGATCTGGATCTCGTAAGGGGTGCGGAGCTCCGCCTCGAGCCGCGGCCAGTCGTTTTCCACCGTCGCCTTGTACCTGGGCAGCAACTGGGTGGTGATGTAGTCCCACCGCTCCTCGTAGACCGACCAATTCCAGCTCGGCAGCGGCGTCGTCAGGGTGGCGGTCCGGCCGTCGGGCAAGGTGGCGGCGATCTCGATGGGACGGAACGAGCGTGGCGGCAGCACGCCTGCGACCGAGGGTGACCCCGCGACCGTGGACAGGTAGCTGACAGCCTCGCCGACGTCGCCCTTGTAGGCCCGCACGGCGTCCCATTGTTCCCGGATGATCACACCCTGTTCGCGACGCAGCAGGGCCACGTTGCCACGGGCGATCCGGTCCGCATCCGTCGAGGCGATGTCGTGCCACGCGTCCATCACATCCTGCCCGAACAGCCCCGCCGCGCGCATCTCCTCGAGAGCTGGCAGGCCCTCGGTGACGTACGCGCGGTGCATCGGCATCAGATCCGAGAAGATGTTCTTCTGCATCACCAGGATCATGCCCAGGATGTCGTGCAGGTCGTCGCCGGTCACCGTGGCGCCTGCCCCGGCCAACGCGCGCAACCCCTTCGGGAGCCGGTCGACGATCTGCGGGCCCGCCACGTCGGTCGCCGTCGCGACGATGGCGCGCGTGCTCTGTTGCAGCTGCGGAAAGTCGTAGATGTTCGTGATCAGCTCGAAATCGATGAGCCCGCCGCCGAAGTCGGCGCCGACCTGCCCGGCCATGCCCGCCCATTGCAGCTCGCGGTGCTGCAGCTGCAGGTGCTCGTAGTACCGGTACGACCGGATCAGGTTCTCCCTGTTCGCCTCGACCCCGGTGCGGGGGTCCCACCGTGCCAGGTCGATACCGGCCTCTGCGGTGACATCGGCCAGCCAGTACTGATAGAGCAACGCCGCGTACGAGGTCGGCGCCGCGCCGGACGCCCTGGCCTGGTCGAGCAGCCGCGCCAGCACGACGCGATCGGTCGGCAGCGCCGGGTTCACCCCGCCCGGCCCGTGCGCGGCGTCGCGGTTGACCAGGGGCAGGTTCAGGTAGGTGTCGGCGTCGGATGCGGTGGCTGGAGCAGGTGGTCCCGCCACCGCCACCGCCAGCCCGAGCACGACGGCGGCCAGCGCGGGCAGGCACCTCCGGAGAACGGAGGACCGCGACGGCGCGCGGGCGGTGCGAGCACTCATGGCTCTCCCGGTGTCGGAACATACCGCGAAGTAGGTTTTCCGAGACTAGTTCACGCTCCGGGAGGCTCTGGGCGTTTTCGGCGGACCGACCCCTCGGCAGCCCTACTCCACGCCTGCGATGATCTCGCGCAGCGCAGCGACGTGTGCCTGCAGCGACTTACGACCCGTCGCGGACAACGAGAGCCAGGTGGTCCGGCGGCCCAGGTGCACGCCCTTGCGGCTGCGGACATACCCGGCGGCGGCGAGCGCCGACACATGCTTGGAGAGCACCGAGTCACTGACCTCGAGCCGATCCCGCACCGTCGCGAACTCCGCCTCCGTGACCGCGGTCAGCATCGACATCAGCCGTAGCCGGGCCGGCTGCTGGAGGTGCGCGTCGAGCTCCGGCATCAGTGGCCGATCACCAACAGCACCAGACCGCCAAGGGCGAGGACCCCGAGCACGACCAGCCACGCGACGCTCTCGGCGGTGGCCAGGCGCGCAGGCTCTCGCCGGTATGAGGCGACCCAGTGCCGGCCGCTCACGGCGTAGGCGACTCCCCCGGCGGCCGCCGCCGGTGCGGCCAGCCACCACCAGCCGTGCGTCATCGCGGCGTACGCCGCCACCAGTCCGGCCAGGTAACCGACAGTGGCCATCGCCGCGGCGCCGAACACGACGCGACTGGCGAAGCCCTCGAGCCGGACGCCGTTGGCGCGGCGGAACCGGCGCAGCTGCCACCACGCCACGACGCCGAAGACCACGACGCCGACCGCGATCCACCAGGGCGCCGACCCCTGCCCCCACGTGAGGCCGACAGCTGCTGTCGCGATCTGCACCGCGACCGCCGCACCCAGCCACGCATGCGTCCACGGCGGAATGACCACGCCCCTGGCAAGCCTGGATCGCGACGCCTCGGCGGCCTCGAGGGCGTCGGCGGCCTCGCTCGGCCCTACTCCCGGAGTTTCCATAATGGAAAGCGTGCCCCATACTTTCCAGATTGGCAAGCTAGATGGTCCCGCGATTCGGACAATCGTCCAGTTCCGGGCGCGAGCGGGAGCGGCTGCATTTAGGATCCGAGAACTCCTTAGTGAACGGAATGTGTCGGATGTCTTCGAATCGCCTTGCCTGGATCGCGACCCTCGCCTTGGGTCTGCTGGTGATCGTCCAGGCCGCCGCGGATCCGAGCGGCCTGCTGAGCCTGCTCGGCTGGACGGGCGCGGACCTGTGGCCGATCCGGGCGCCCTGGCAGATCGCGCCGTTCGTCGTCTACCTGCCGGTGCTGCTCGGCGTCACGTGGTGGGCCGTGCGGTCGATCGCCGGGTCCCGCTGGCTGTTCGCGGCCACCACCGGAAGCGTCGTGCTCGCGGTGCTGCTTGCGAAGTTCGCGATGTCGTTGGTGGCGGCAGGCGACCTCGGGACCGCGGCGTGGGGCAGCGGATTCGCCCTCGCCAAGGCTATTCCGGCCGGACTGATCGTCGCGGGCGTCGTCGCGATCGCGGGCCGCAGCCGCAGCGTGGCCGACGCACCGGACGACGCGCCGTCGGTGTGGGCCGGGGCGCTGCTCTTCGGCGCCATCGCCCCGCTCCTGGCGGGACAGTGGTGGGCAGGCGCCCCCTACGACCGGTGGATGCCCGCACCGAATGTCCTCAACGGCGTGCTCGCGACAGTCGGCGGGATCGTCGTGCTCGCCCTCGGCGCCATCGGCTGCCAGCGGGTGCTCGGCCGCCGGGTGGCGGGCGGGACCGCGGCGACCTTCCTCGCCGGATGGTTCGCGGCCATGGGCGCCGGCGCGCTGCTCGCCCTCGCCGCATCGATCGTCGGAATGGTCTCCGACGACGGTTTCGCGGGCGACCTCTGGCCGCTGATGGGCGGGTACATCCGGCTCGCGGACGGCGTCGCCTACGGCGCATGCACGGGATGGATCGTCGGACTCGCGGCCGTCTGGTCGCGGCGGCAGTCGACTCAGCCGTCGCCGATCCCCCGCCCGGCCCTGCGGGCAGGAGCGGTGACCTTGGCCGCCGTCGCGGTGGCCGTCCCGTTCCTGGCCCGCCCCGACGCGCAGCCGGCGTCGCCTGCTCCCATCGACTCCGTCGAGGCGGGAACCCTTCTGCCCCTGCGCGTCTCGGGCGAGGTCATCGCCGACGCGGCCGGCCGCGAGGTCCTGCTGCGCGGCGTCAACGTCAACCAGCTCGTCGACTTCTATGCGCCGCGGCCCGAGGTCCCCTCGACCCTGCCGCTGACCGACGCGGACTTCGCAGGCATCGCCGATCACGGATTCAACGTGGTCCGGCTCGCGTTGTCCTGGTCGGCCCTCGAGCCCGAACGCGGGCGCTACGACGAGGCCTATGTCGACCAGATCCGGGTCGCCGTCGCGCAGGCCAAGGCGCACGGCCTCTACACCGTGCTCGACATGCATCAGGACGGCTGGTCGAACGCCCCGTCACCCGACGACGTCAGCTGCAGGCCGGGCACCTCGCCCATGTGGGGCTACGACGGCGCACCCGAGTGGGCCACGATCACCGACGGCGCACCGCGCTGCCAGTTCACCGGGCGCGACATCTCGCCCGCGGGCGGCCGCGCCTTCAACAACTTCTACTACGACACCGACGGCGTGCAGGAGCAGCTGGTCCAGGCCTGGGCGATGCTCGCGGGCGAGTTCAAGGACGAGGATGCGGTCGCCGGGTACGACCTGCTGAACGAGCCGAACTTCGGCGAGTCCGCGCCGCTCACCTCGTCGCTGCTGCTCGGCCGCTTCTACGACCGGACCATCGACGCCATCCGCGAGGCGGGCGCCGAGCAGATCGTCTACTTCGAGCCGAGCATCCTGTGGTCCGGGCTCGGGTTCGACAGTGGCCCCCCGGCCGGCTTCACGGACGACACCAACATCGTCTTCTCCCCGCACCTCTATGCCGAGTCCATCACGATGGACGCCTCACTGGGCCTACCCACGATCGTCAGCATCGAACGGGGCTTCACCCTCGCCGACCGGGTGGCGCACAAGTACGGCGACATCCCGGTCTGGACCGGTGAGTACGGCTACTGGGGCGATGGGCTCGTCGACAAGGCCGCCCGCTTCGCACAGGAGCAGGACGCGCACATCCAGGGCGGCACCTACTGGGTGTGGAAGCAGGCCTGCGGGGACCCGCAGAACGGCATCCAGGAACTGGGCAACGGACTGATGCCGGTGCTGTGCAGCACCGGGGAGGACGCCCCGAGGAACACCGCGCTGCTCGACGTACTCACCCGCGCCTACCCGCGATACGCGCCAGGACGGATCACTCATCTCGCGGCCGAGGGTGACCGGCTGGAGCTGACCGGCACCGCGGGCGAGGGCAGCTGCCGGCTCGAAGTCTGGTTCCCCAGTCCGATCGGCACGGATCCCTCGGCCGTCGACACGGTCGGGGTCGAGGACGTCGCGTTCACCCCGCTCGGCGAGGGCTCGCTGATGACCGGGTGCGCCACCGGCGACTACGAGGTCCGTACCGGCGGCGCCTGATCCGTCGAGACGGTGATGTCCGATTCCCGCTAGCGTGGCCGCGGGCGCGCTGCCACAGTGGTGACTGTGACCGCACCGCATCTCGACTTCGACCGCTGCTACCGCGCCGTGTCCTCCCGCGATGCCCGCTTCGACGGGCAGTTCATCACCGCGGTGCGGACCACGGGCATCTACTGCAGGCCCTCGTGCCCGGCGATCACGCCGAAGCCGGGCAACGTCAGCTTTCTGCCGACCGCGGCCGCCGCCCAGCAGGCCGGGTACCGCGCCTGCCGCCGGTGCCTGCCCGACGCCGCGCCCGGCTCGCCGCTGTGGAACGTGCGCTCGGATCTCGCCGCCCGCGCCATGCGGCTGATCTCCGACGGCGCCGTCGAGCGCGGCGGGGTGGAATCGCTGTCCGCCTCGCTCGGATACTCGTCGCGGCACCTCACCAGGGCGTTGACCGCGGAACTCGGCGCAGGACCGCTCGCCCTCGCCCGGGCACATCGCGCGCACACCGCCCGGCTGCTGATCCAGACCACGGCGATGTCGATGTCGGACATCGCGTTCGCCGCGGGATTCTCGAGCATCCGGCAGTTCAACGACACGGTCCGCGAGGTGTTCGCGGTGGCCCCCTCGACGATGCGCGCCGAGGCCGCCAAGCGCGCCGACGTGCCGCCCGCCAAGGGCACGGTGTCGTTGCGACTGCCGTACCGCAAACCCCTCGACGCCGGCTGGCTGGCCTGGTTCCTGTCCGGGCACGCCGTCGCGGGCATGGAGCGCTGGTCCGACGGCGAGTACCGCCGAACGCTCCGACTCCCCCGCGGCTGCGGGGTGGTCGCGCTGCGCGTCCTGCCCGAGTACGTGCGGGCCGAACTCACCCTGCGGGACATGCGCGACCTCGCGCCCGCCGTCGCCCGGCTGCGACATCTCCTGGACCTGGACGCGGACCCCGAGGCGGTCGACGGTGCCCTCGCCGCTGATCCCGCGCTGGCGACGAGCGTCCGCGCGGCCCCCGGCATCCGGGTACCGGGCAGCCTCGACGCGGACGAACTCCTGCTGCGCACGATGATCGGGCAACAGATCTCGCTGGCCGCGGCGTCCACCCAGACCGCCCGCCTGGTGGCCGCGCTCGGCGCCCCGGTCGACGACCCGCAGCTGACCCACAGCTTCCCCGGCGCCGATGTCATCGCGGCGCGCGGGCGCGAGGTGCTCGCCGGTCCTGCCCGCCGGATCGACGCCGTCATCGGGGTCGCGGAGGCGCTCGCCTCTGGCACCCTGACCCTGCACGCCGGCCGCACCGCCGAGGATCTTCGCGCGGATCTGTTGTCGTACAAGGGCATCGGACCATGGACGGCCGACTATGTGGTGATGCGCACCCTCGCGGACCCCGACGTGCTGCTCGACACGGACCTCGTCGTCCGCCAGGGCGCGCAAGCGGTGGGCGCCGATCTGACCGACTCCGCGCGCTGGACACCCTGGCGCTCGTACGCATCAATGCACTTGTGGCGCAGCGCACTTGCCGCGCGCGGTGCGCTCGATCCCACCCCGACCCCGATACGGAGGACCAGAAATGATCGCCCAGTACGCCACCACCACGACCCCGATCGGCCCGTTCACCGCCCTCGTCGACGGCGACGGCGCGGTCCTGGCGTCGGGATGGACGGACGACGCCGAGGGACTGCGGGCGCTGATCCACCCGAGCCTGCGCCCCAACGAACTCACCCGGCTCTGCGATCTCGGGGCCGTCACCCGCGCCATCGCCGATTACCATCGCGGCGATCTGACCAGCATCGATTCGATCGCCGTCCGGCAGCAGTCGGGCGAATTCCTGGTGCACGCCTGGGATGTGCTGCGCACTGTGCCAGCCGGGGACCCGATCACCTACACCGAGTTCGCCGGCCGCTCGGGACGTCCCGCCGCGGTGCGCGGAGCAGCGTCGGCCTGCGCCCGCAACGCCGCCGCGCTGTTCGTGCCCTGCCACCGGGTGCTGCGCACCGACGGCACGCTCGGTGGGTTCCGCTGGGGCCTGCCTGCCAAGCGCTGGCTGATCTCGCACGAGCACGCACGGTAGATTCGGTCCATCACCGCCAGGAAGGACCGACCGTGAGCGATCAGCCCACCGCGCCGCCGACCGAGCCGCGTCAGCACCACCCCGCGACCGCGGCGAGATACTCGGCATGGGCGGCATGTGGCTCGCCAAGTGGTCGCTGTGCCTGGTGCTCATCGCCGCCGGCGGCTGGGTGGTGTGGACCCTGCTCGGCGTCCTGTGGGTCGCGGTCCTGCCGGTCCTGCTCGCGATCGTGGTCTCGACGGTGTTGTGGCCGCCCACCCGCGCGATGACCTCTCGCGGCGTTCCCCCTGGGGCGGCGGCCGGCATCACCCTGATCGCGTTCCTCGGCTTCTTCGGCGGGATCATCGCGCTGATCGTGCCCTCGGTGGTCGACCAGGCGCCCGAGCTCGCAAACAAGGCCAGCCAGGGCATCACGCAGGTGCAGGAGTGGATCAAGGGCCCGCCGATCAACCTGCAGGACGATCAGATCGACTCCGCGGTCCAGGCGATCATCCACAAATTGCAGACCAGTGCTCAGGCCATCGCCACCGGCGTGTTCAGCGGCGTCAGCGCGGCCGGCTCCATGCTCGTGACGCTCACGCTGGTGCTGGTGCTCGCGTTCTTCTTCATCAAGGACGGGCCGCGCTTCCTGCCGTGGCTGCACAGCGTCACCGGCGGTCGCGCCGGACGGCACTTCGAGGCGGTGTCCGTCCGGATCTGGGACACCCTCGGCGGCTTCATCCGCACCCAGGCGCTTGTCAGCTTCGTCGACGCCTTCTTCATCGGCCTCGGCCTGATCATCCTGGGTGTGCCGCTGGCCCCGATGCTCGCCCTGCTCACCTTCATCGCCGGCTTCATCCCGATCGTCGGCGCCTTCGTCGCGGGCGCCCTCGCCGTCCTGGTCGCGCTCGTCGCGAAGGGCTGGACGACCGCGCTGATCGTCCTGGTCATCGTGATCGCGGTCCAGCAGCTCGAGGGCAACGTGCTCCAGCCGGTGCTGCAGAGCCGCACCATGAAGCTGCACGCGGTGATCGTGCTGCTCGCGGTGACCGCGGGCGGCTCCATGTTCGGGATCGTCGGAGCGTTCCTCGCCGTCCCGGTCGCGGCCGTGGTGGCCGTGGTGATCCGCTACATCGGCGAACAGGTGGACCTGAAACTCGACGAGGGTGCCAGCGCCGAGCCCGGGCCCGCCGTCGCGGACGACGAACCCGGGTCGACCGGACTGGTGACGGTTGAGGCGGAGGCCGGCTCCGTCTGATCGCCGGACTAGGTGGCCCTTGCGCGGTCGGGCACCGAGTGCCCGACGAAGCGGTCCGCATGGTCGGCCATCCACTGGGCGAAAGTCCGTGCGGGACGGCCGGTCACCCGCTCGACGGTGTCCACGACGGTCGTGGAGTCGTCGGTGGGGGTGGAATACCAACCGATGACATACTCGGCGTCCGCCCGCGGGACTCCGGTGGCAATCAGCCGGTCGACGGCCTGTTCGTGAGTGATCGGGACGAACGCGATGTCGCGACCGATAGCCCGCGACAGGATCGCGATCCGCTCCCGCGGTGTCAGCGTCTCCGGCCCAGTGAGGTTGTAGGCAAGTCCCACGTGGCCGTCGTCGAGCAGTGCGGCCGCTGCGACGGCCCCGATGTCGGCCTCGTGCACCAGCGCGCTGGGGAAATCGTACGGTTCGCGCACGACACCCTCGGCCCGGATCGACTCGGCCCAGGTCAGTGTGTTGGACATGAACTCCTGCGGCTCCAGCCGTGTCCACTCCACGCCCGAATCCGCCACGGCCTGCTCCACCGGCCCGACTCCCCCGCCCCACAGCACGGTGATGCGCCGCACCCCCGCGCCGACCGCGCGCCGCACCAGCTCGGGACCGACGTCGGCGAGCCCCGCCGTCACGGTGATGTGCAGTCGACTGACGCCGTCGAGGGCGATGCCCAGCGTCTCCGGCGCGGTGTGTGTGCCGGCCACCAACTCCACCCCCGCCGGCAGCACCCTCGCTGCCGCACCGGGATTGCGAGTCAGCGCCCGGACATGCTCGCCGCGGCGCACCAGCTCTGCCACCACATGGCGGCCGGTGTTTCCGGTGGCGCCTGTAACCAGTGTTGTCATCATCGAACTCCTCTCGTCCTCGACGACGCTAAAATCTCAACCACACTTGAGGTCAAGGGCGCCACCGGAGTCCGGCGGATCTCGTGATCAACGGCCCGACCCGCGCCGGCCAAGGCGGCTGCGCGGGTCGCGGCGGCGGCCCGATCAGCCCGCGACGACCTCCACGCTCGACCCGGCACGCCCGCGGATCACGTGCAGCCGGCTCGGGATCCGCTGCCGCATCTCGTCGACATGGCTGACGATGCCGACCACCCGTCCGCCCGCACGCAGCTCGTCGAGAACTCCCATCACCGACTCCAGCGCGTCCGAGTCGAGGGTGCCGAATCCCTCGTCGATGAACATGGTGTCGAGCACCAGCCCGCCCGACTCCGCGGCGACGACGTCGGCCAGACCCAGCGCCAGCGACAGCGACGCGAGGAACGATTCGCCGCCAGAGAGGGTCTTCGCCGAGCGCACCACCCCGGTGTAGTCGTCGCGGATGTCCAGGCCGAGTCCGCCCCGCTTGCCGCGCGGCCCTGCCCCGTCCGCGTGCACGAATTCGTAACGGCCACCTGACATCCGGCGCAGCCTGGTCGAGGCGGCAATCGCGACCTCCTCGAGCCTGGCGGCGAGGACATAGGACCGCAGCGACATCTTACGGGCATTCTGTCCCCGCCCGGCGATCACCTCGGCCAGGCCCGCCAGTTCCGCGTGCCGCTCCTGCATCGGGGCCAGCGCGCCGACCTCCTTCGCCAGCTGCGCGACCAGCCTCTCGAGGTCCGCCAGCCTGCGGTCGGCCTCTGACGCGACGGCGATCGCCGAGTTCGCCACCGCGTTCGCGCCCTCGACCTCGGACTCGGCGACCGACGGGTCGACGGGGTCCATCCCGGCGACGGCGGCCACCTCCGCCTCCGCAAGGACTGATTCGGCCCGCACCCGCTGATCCCGCGCCTGCTCGAGCGCGGCCTCGATGGCCGCCACCCGACGCTCGTCCCTGGTGGCAGCGACCGCCTCGTCCACCGACTCGAACCCGGCCTCGGCCGCCGCCAGGGCGACCTTCACGGACAACGCCTCCGCGCTCTCCTGCGCGGCGGTGACCTGCGCGCGCAGATCTCGCAGTCGCGACACCGCCGCCGCGAGCGCGTCGAGCCGGTCGCGGCGCGCCTGCGGGCTCTCGTCGACGCCCGAGGCCTCCGCGATCCGCTTCCTGATGGTCTCCAGCTGATGCACCGACCCCGCGATCCGCTCATCGAGGGTCGCGAGCTCGGCAGTGGCGACGCGTGAACGTTCCTGCAGGCCTTCCTGTTCGGCGCGCAGTCCGGACAGGCGATCGGCGAGCGCCTGCTCTCGCGCTGCCGACGTCTGCGCGGCCGCGTGCGCCTCGGTGGCCGCCGACAGTTCTGCCGCGAGCTGATCTCGGTCGCGGTCGCCGCCCCGCTCGAGCAGGACCTCGATGGCCTGATCGATCTTCGCGAGGCGATCGGTCGCGACATCGACCTCCTGGGCGAATCGCTGCTCCGCCACCCGGGCGGCGTCCTCGTCGGACCTGGTCACCATCGTCTCCGACGCCTCGGCCGGGTTCGGGTGTTCCGCCGAACCGCACACCACGCATGGTTCGCCGTCGGCGAGTCCGGCCGCGAGCTCGGCCGCCATGCCCGCGAGGCGGCGTTCGCGAAGGTCGAGCAGCTCGCCCCGCGCGTCCTGATGTCGGCCCCGCGCCGCCGACAGCTGGTCCGCGGCGTCCGCCCGGAGCTGTCGCTGCTGCGCGAGGGCGACGGCGGCGCCCTGCACGTCGGCCGCCCTGCCCCGCGCCTCGTCGAGGGCGGGCAGCGCCGCGACCGCCTGCCGCGCGGCGGCGAGATCGTCCTCGGCGGCGCGCAGCTGCTCGGGCAGCGCGGTTCGACGGAGCTCGAGTTCCGCTGCGGCGGAGGCGAGCTCGCGGCGCCGCTCGCCGTGCCGGTCCACGGTCTCCTGCAGGGCGTCGGCGACCAACGATTCGGCGATGAGGTCGTCGAGCCGCGCGACCTCATCGGTCCAGCCGCGGATCGTCGCGGCGATGACGTCGCGGTCCTCGGCGGCCTCGGGCCAGGACAGCCGCTCCAGCAGCGCCCTGCCCTCGTCGACCGCGCCGATGCCTCCGGCCAGGGTGTCCATCAACTTCAGTTCCCGCGCAGCGGTTTCCGCCGCCGCGGCTGCCTCGACACGGATCTCGGCGATCGGCGCGGCCCGCACCGCCCTTGCGAGTTCCTCGGTCTGCGCTGCCCGCGCGTCCGCGCCCCCGGCGTGGGCGCGCAGCTCCGCCTCTGCCTTGGCTGCGCGCTGCTGGAGGCCCCGGATCCGGGTCACCTCGGCGAGCGTCGCGGTGGCCCGCGCGGCGGCCGCCTTTGCCGCGACGAGTTCCGCGGTTGCGGTGTCCCTGGCCTCCTCCGCGTCGGCCCGCAACTTGTGTGCCCAAGTCAGTGGATCGGCGTCGGCGCCCGCCTCGATGCCCGCCGCCGTGGAGACACGTGCGAGCATCAGGTCCACGGACTTGCGTCCGGATTCCAGCGTCGCCGCGCTCTCGCGCCTGCGTTCTGCGAACCAGTCCTCGACCGTGCCGAACCGGGTGGTGTCGAACAGCCGCTCCAGCAGGTCGCCCCGCTCGTCGGTGTCCGCACGCAGGAATCGCGCGAACTCCCCCTGCGGGAGCAGTACCACCTGGAAGAACTGGTCCGCGCTCATGCCGAGCAGCCGGCCGATCTCCTCGCCGATCTCGTCGAGGCGGGTCAGGTTCTGACCGTGACCGTCCAGCCAGGTGAGCGTCGCCTTTGCGTTCTCCTTGGTGGTGCCGGTGCCGCGGAGTTTTGCCCGTTCGTATTCGGGGCTACGGGTCAGGCGGAGCCTGCGGCCGCCGATTGTCGCCTCCAGCACCACCTTCGGCACCGAACCCACGGCGGCGTGATCCGAGAGCAGTCGCTTGCCCTGCTGCCTGGCACCAGGGACCGTGCCGTACAGCGCGAAGGCCACCGCGTCGAGGATCGTGGTCTTCCCCGCCCCGGTCTGTCCGTGCAGCAGGAACAAGCCGTCCGCGCCGAGGGCGTCGAAGTCCACCGCCGCGGTGTCGCCGAACGGACCGAACGCCGAGACCTCCAGACTGTGCAGCCTCACGCGATCTCTTCCAGGGCCGCCGGTTCGCCGAGCTCGTTCTCGTGGACCGCGGCGCTCAGCGCGCGCTCGACCAGGCGCAGTTCGCTCGCCGTCGGTTCGCCGCGCATGTCGGTGAGGAAGCTGGTGGCGATCTGCAGGTCGCTGCGCCCGCGAACGCGCTCCCCGTAGTGCAGGTCCGCGCTGCCCTCGGGTCGCTGCCATTCGAGGTGCACCATGTGCGGGAACCGGGTCTGCAGGGTGCGCATCGGATCCTGTGGCCGGACCGGATCGGTGAGGATCGCCGAGATGTAGTTGGCCTCGTCCGCGGTGAACCGTTCGTCGTCGAGCAGCTCGTCCACGGTGCCGGTCAGCTGGCTCAGCCCGCGCACAACCGGCAGGTCGACGCGGCGCACCTCCGCGAGGCCCGTGGCATCCAGATCGGCTATC
The DNA here is from genome assembly GCF_001984015.1 of Rhodococcus sp. MTM3W5.2. NCBI lineage: Bacteria > Bacillati > Actinomycetota > Actinomycetes > Mycobacteriales > Nocardiaceae > Rhodococcus > Rhodococcus sp. MTM3W5.2. Next base: position 4,384,548 of record NZ_CP019572.1, read on the forward strand.
CACACCGCCTTGCGGTGGGTCCGCTCGCCGAACGAATACGGCAGCGGCGAACCGGAATAGCGCACCCGATCGGTGAGGGTCTGCGGCGAGTGCAGGTGCCCGAGCGCCACATAGTCGACGCCGTCGAACGCGGAGGCCGAGACCGTCTCGACCCCGCCGACCGAGATGGATCGTTCCGAGCCGGTCGCCTCGGCCCCGACTACGAAGGCGTGCGCGAGCAGGACCGCGCGCGGCCGGGTGCCGTCGACGGCGCGGCCCCCGAGATCCACACGGACGCGCGCCATCGCCGCATCCAGGATCTCGGCGTGCGAGCGCGCGGTCGGCACGCCCAGCTCCGCCCTCGTGGTCTCGGGCTCGAGGTACGGCAGGCCGTAGAAGGCGACCTCGCCGTGCTCGTCCTCGAGCAGCACCGGGCGGTCCACCTCGGACACCCGTGTCATCAGGTGCAGTCCGCCCGCGGCCGAGAACGCCGAGCCCGCACCGAGCCGCGCAGGGGAGTCGTGATTGCCGGAGGTCGCGACGATCACCGCTCCCGCCGCACGGATCGACTCGAAACCCTTGTTGCACACCGTCACCGCGTCCGCGCTCGGGATCGCACGGTCGTACACGTCGCCGGGGACGACGACCACGTCCACCTCGTTCTCCGCGACAAGAGCCGCGATGGCCTCGAGCGCGCTCGCCTGATCGGCGAGCAGGTCCACGCCGTGGAAGGTGCGCCCGATGTGCCAATCGGAGGTGTGCAGGATTCGCATGCGCCGACCGTAGATCACGGCGCCGACACGATCGGTGACGCGCGCCGGGCACGGCGCGAGGGGCGCCCAAGGTCACTCCGTACCGGAGCGTGTCGGTGCCCTCGTGCACCATCTGCCCCATGGACCCCGTCACCGCACTCGGACTGCTCGTCGCGCTCGGCCTCGGCATCGCCGTCGGCTGGCTCTGGCACGCATCCCGGTCCGGCCAGCACGCGGCACGGGCCGAGGCCCAGCTCGCGGCACTGCGCGAGAACGAGAAGACGCTGCGACAGTCCCTCGCCGCGGTCAACGAGGACTCGGCCCGCCGCACGTCGGGCGCGGTCAGCGAACAGGTCTCCCACCTGGTCGGCCCGCTGCACGACGCTGTCGACGCGCTCGCAAACCAGGTCCACCAGGTCGAACGCAGCCGGGTGCACGCGTACGCCGGGCTGTCCGAACAGGTTGCCGGCATGCATCGCGCCTCCCAGTTGCTCACCACCCAGACCAGCCAGCTCGTCACCGCGCTGCGCGCCCCGCAGATCCGTGGCCGTTGGGGTGAGATCCAGCTCGAGCGGGTGGTCGAGCTTGCGGGCATGGTCAAGCACTGCGACTTCGACACCCAGGTCAGTGGCGAGGGCGTCCGGCCGGACCTGCTGGTCCGGCTGGCAGGCGGCAAGCAGATCGTGGTCGACGCCAAGGTTCCCCTCGCCGCATACCTGGACGCCGCGCAGGAAGAGGATCCCCGCGTCAGGGACGGTCACCTCACCCGGCACGCCCGACAGCTGCGTACCCACGTCGACCAGCTCTCCGCCAAGGCCTACTGGGCCTCGTTCGATCCGAGCCCGGAGTTCGTGGTGCTGTTCGTCCCCGGTGACCCGTTCCTGGACGCCGCGCTCACCGCCGACGCCGAGCTGCTCGAGCACGCGTTCGCGAAGAACGTGATCCTGGCCACCCCGACCACCCTCGTCGCACTGCTGCGCACCATCGCGCACACCTGGCGGCAGGAGACGCTCTCCCGTGAGGCCGCGACCATTCACCGCCTCGGCCGCGAGCTGTACACCCGGCTCGGGGTGGTCGGCAGCCACCTCGACCGGCTCGGATCCCAATTGGGCAAGGCCGTCGACTCGTTCAATCTGACGGCCGCCTCCATGGAGTCGCGGGTCATCGTGACCGCCCGCAAGCTCCACGAACTGGAGGTCGGGGACGGGGAGGTCGCCGAGATCGGGCGGATCGACTCGTGGCCGAGGGCGGTCGGCCTCGGCGAGAACTTGCCCACTAACGGTCGCGCCAACGAGGCGATCGGATCGTGAACGGCTAGTGTCTAAGGGTGTCTGCAACCCAACGTGCTCGCTCTGGGGTGCCGCTCGAGATGCGGTCTGTTCTCCCCACTGTGCCCGGCGTGCCCGCAGCGGCCGCCGTTCTCATCGCGGTGGCGACGACCTTCGTTGGATTCGCCATTGACGCGGTCCGTGGCAACGAACTGACGTCCGCGTTCTCCGTCTTCTACTTCCTCGGCTGTGTCGGCGCTGTCCTCGCGGTCCGCAGCCGCGGCCTGTTCGCCGCGATGGTCCAGCCGCCGCTGATCCTGTTCGCGGCCGTGCCGCTGGCCTACCAGTTCCTGACCACGGGATCCAAGGGCGGACTCAAGGATCTGATGTTCAACGTGGCGATCCCGCTGGTCAACCGCTTTCCGCTGATGTTGACCACCACCCTCGCCGTCCTCATCATCGGCGGGGTCCGGCTCTACCTCGGCCAGCAGGCGGTCCGCACCCCTGCCCGCGCGAAGAGCAGGTCCGCAGAGGCAGGCTCCGCCCGCCGCACCGATCGCCCCGCGACCCGGCCGCAACAGGCGGCACGACGGACCGACCAGCCGCGCACGGCGGCGCAGCGCACCGCACCGGCACCGCGCCCGCAGGGCGCTCCGCAGACCCAGCCCGGACGCGCGGTGTACCGGGACCCGGCGCCGACCCAGGTCCAGCGCCGTCCGGTCCCCCGCCGCCCGCGCCGGGGAATCTCGGCCGGAGGCCGGAACGCACGCCCAGCGCCGCGACCGCGCGGGTGCAGCCCCACGTGGCGCCGCCGACCCGTACACCCCCGTGCACCCGATCCCGCAGGTCCGATACCGGGACCGCGAGGACTCGGCTCACGATCAGCCGCGCGGCAGGTACTGACGCCCGCGGACCGGCTCCGTATGGGCCGGGACCGGGGCGTCACCGCCCGCGCTAGGAACCGGTGTTGCTCGGCTTGCGCAGCTCGCGCGGCAGCGAGAAGACGAGAGTCTCGTTCGCGGTGGTCACCGGCTGCACATCGTGGAATCCATGCTCGGCGAGAAGCTCGATCACGCCGCTGACCAGGATCTCCGGCACCGAGGCACCCGAGGTGAGACCGACGGTGGTGACGCCGTCGAGCCATGCGGTGTCGATCTCGCGCGCGTAGTCGACCAGGTAGCTCGCCCGCGCGCCCGCGCCGAGGGCCACCTCGACCAGTCGCACCGAGTTCGACGAGTTCCGCGACCCGACCACGATCACCAGGTCGCACTCAGGGGCCATCGCCTTCACCGCGACCTGCCGGTTCTGGGTGGCGTAGCAGATGTCGTCGCTGGGCGGGTCCTGCAGCAGCGGGAACTTCTCGCGGAGCCGGGCCACCGTCGCCATCGTCTCGTCGACGCTGAGCGTGGTCTGCGACAGCCAGATCACCTTCGTCTCGTCGCGCACGGTGACGGCGTCGACCGACTCGGGTCCGTCCACCAACTGGACGTGATCAGGGGCCTCGCCCGCGGTGCCCTCGACCTCCTCGTGGCCCTCGTGCCCGATCAGCAGGATGTCGAAGTCGTCCCGCGCGAAGCGCTTGGCCTCCTGGTGCACCTTCGTCACCAGCGGACAGGTCGCGTCGATGGTCTTGAGGTTGCGCTCGGCCGCCGACTCGTGCACGGCAGGCGACACCCCGTGGGCGGAGAACACCAGCAGCGAGCCCTCCGGCACCTCGTCGGTCTCGTCGACGAAGACGACACCGCGGTCCGACAGCGTCTCGACCACGTGCCGGTTGTGCACGATCTCCTTGCGCACGTAGATCGGCGCGCCGTGCTTCTCGAGGGCCCGCTCGACGGTCTCGACTGCACGGTCGACACCCGCGCAGTATCCACGTGGTTCGGCGAGCAGGACGCGCTTGCCGGAGCCGCCCGGAGCAGGGGCGCTGGAACGGGCGATGCCCAGGTTCAGGGGGACTGCGGAAGACATGACACCAGGGTACGGGCAGCCATGACGGGGCGCCCGATCAGGCACGCCGCGCGCCCAGCTACCAAAAGGGGCATTCGTCAGGCAGTCTTAGTGCCATGATTCGTCCCCCTTTCGCTGCGCGGGTCGCTGCCGGGATCGCCGTCACGGTTGTCGAAGAGGTGCAGAAGCTGCCGAACACCGCGGTCGCGCTCCCCATGACCACCATCAGCCACATGCTGCAGACGACGATGCGCGTCCAGCAGTCCATGACGGCGCTGGCGATCAAGGGCGATCAGGCGTTCTCGATGCTCTTCCATCAGGACGAGGAGCAGCCGGAGTGGGCGGTCTTCGACGAGGACGCCGCGCCCGCGCCGTCGGGCGGCGACGGGGCCGCGGCCAAGCCCGCGAACCAGGGCCGGTTCGCGCTGTACTCGATGCAGCCGGAGTCCGAGCCGGACGCGCCCGCCGCGACGCCTGCGACCGGCGCACCCGAGAAGGCGGCCGCGAACAAGTCCGCCAACGGCACCCCCGCGTCGACACAGACAAAGACGGCGGCGACACGGCCCGAGATCGCCGAGTACCTCGACTACGACAACCTGACGCTCGCCCAGCTCCGGGCGCGGCTGCGGACGCTGTCGGTCGAGGAGCTCGATGCCCTGCTGGCCTACGAGAACGCCGCCCGCGCCCGCGCTCCGTTCCAGACCATGCTCGGTAACCGGATCACCAGCGCCAAGGCCAAGTGAGCTCCGTCCAGCCGAGCCAGACGGGCGCGCCGACCTCGAACTCGCCCGAGCACCCGTGGCCGGTCCGATCCGTCGCGACCAAGGTCTCGCAGTGGATCGATCGCCTCGGCAGCATCTGGGTCGAAGGCCAGATCACCCAGATCAACGTCCGTCCCGGCACCCGCACCGCGTTCCTGGTGCTGCGCGACGCCTCCGTGGACATGTCGCTGTCGGTCACCTGCTCCCCCGCGCTGATCCGCGACTCCCCTGTTCCGCTGACCGAGGGCAGCCGGGTCGTGATGTTCGGCAAGCTGTCCTTCTACACGGGGCGCGGCACCGTGTCCCTGCGCGTCACCGAGATCCGGGCCGTCGGGATCGGCGAACTGCTCGCCCGGATCGAGCGGCTGCGCGCGCTGCTCGCGGCTGAGGGCCTGTTCGATCCGCGGCTCAAGCGGCCGCTGCCGTTCCTCCCGCACACCGTCGGCCTGATCACCGGGCGGGCAAGTGCCGCCGAGCGTGACGTGCTCAGCGTCGCCGGAAAGCGTTGGCCCGCTGTCCAGTTCGAGATCCGCAACACCGCGGTACAGGGCCCGACGGCGACCGCGCAGATCGTCGCGGCGCTGGCCGAACTGGATTCGAACCCGGCGGTGGAGGTGATCGTCCTGGCGCGCGGTGGCGGCAGCGTCGAGGACCTGCTGCCGTTCTCCGACGAGACCCTGTGCCGCGCGATCGCCGCGTGCACCACCCCGGTGGTCAGCGCGATCGGCCACGAACCGGACAACCCGCTGTGTGATCACGTCGCGGATGTGCGCGCCGCGACGCCGACCGACGCCGCCAAGCGGGTGGTGCCCGACGCGGTTGCCGAGCAGGCCCTGGTCGCCGAATTCCGGGCGCGCGGCGCGGCCGCACTGCGGAACTGGGTGGCACGCGAGGCGCGGTCGCTGGCCGACCTGCGCAGCAGGCCGGTGCTCGCCGACCCGCTTGCCGCCGTCGAGCGGCGGGCCGAGGAGATCGCGCGGCTGCGCGAGGCGGGCAGGCGCGACGTCAACCGGCTGGTCGCCGGTCAGGCCACCGTCGTCGAGCACCTTGCGGCCCGGCTGACCACCCTCGGACCGGCGGCGACGCTCGCCCGCGGGTACTCGGTCGTGCAGAAGGTGGTGCCCGGGTCGGATCCGGAGGTGCTGCGCTCGGTGGAAGACGCCCCGCCCGGCACCCAGTTGCGGGTGCGGGTCGCCGACGGCGCGGTCATCGCCGCCGTCATGGGCAAGGACAAGTCAGGAGAAGCACAGTGAGCCAACCGGTATCGGAGCTCGGCTACGAGGCCGCGCGCGACGAGCTGGCCGACGTGGTCAAGATGCTCGAGCAGGGCGGCCTCGACCTCGACCACTCCCTCGCGCTGTGGGAGCGCGGCGAGGCGCTGGCCAAGCGCTGCGAGGAGCACCTCGCGGGGCGCGGGCACGGGTCGAGAAGGCGCTCTCGCACGCCGAGGACGAGGGCGACCCGCGCTAGCGCGGAGCCGGCCTCAGCTGCTCGCCGAGTAGGTCGGGCGGCCGGACAGGTAGGTCGCCTCCACCGTGAGATCGGCTATCGCGGCGGGATCCACGGCGCGGGGGTCGGCGGACAGCACCACGAGGTCGGCGTACTTACCGGGGCCAGCGTCCCGATGATCTCGTCGGCGAAGAGCTGGTTCGCCGGCCAGATCGTCTGGGCGCGCAGTGCCTCCTCGACGGTGATGCGCTCCTCCGGCGCGAGGACCCGTCCGGTGCGGCTGGTCCTGGTCACCGCGACGGAGATGTTGCGCAGCGGCTCGACCGGTGTGACCGGCGAATCGTTGTGCAGGGAGATCCGGATGCCCGCGTCGAGGGCGGAGCGCGCGCGCATCCAGTGCGCGCCGATCTCCTCGCCGAACAGCCCGTCGACGAGCACATCGCCCCAGTAGTAGAGGTGGTCGATGAGCAGGCTGCAGGTCACGCCCAGCCGGGCGGCCCGCCGAAACTGGGCCGCGGTCATCGCCCCGCAGTGTTCCAAGCGCAACCGGTGATCGGCCCGGGGATGCTCGGTCAGCGCGGCCTCGTACACGTCGAGGATCGTGTCCACGCCGCGGTCGCCGAGGACGTGGCACGCCATCTGCCACCCCAGCGGGAAATACGCGCCGACGATCGCCGCGAGCTGTTCGCCCGTGTAGTTCGCCTGGCCACGGTGGTCGTGCCCGAGGCCGATCACGTTGAGCGTGGCGTCGGTGTTGAGGTACGGGAACGAGGTGTCGATGTTGCCCACCCATGGCGACCCGTCGACCCACAGCTTGATGCCGATCTGCCGGAACACGTCGTCACCGTCGTCCGGCGAAGACTCGGAACGCATTTCGGCGGTGGACATCTCGTACGTCCGCAGCCGGACGAGGGGGTGATCGCCCGCGTAGTGGGCGCGCATCAGCGACAGTTGGTGCGGCGAGAACGCGAGGTCCGCGATGGTGGTGATGCCACGCGCGGCCAGCCCCTGCAACTCGGCACGCCACAGGGCCGCCGGGTCGACGTCCCGGCTCTGCATGGGGCCCGCGAGAGCGAAGATCGCCGGGACCTCGTACGCCTTGCCTGTCAGTTTCCCGTCGGCGTCACGCTCGAAATGCGCGCCGGTCGGATCCGGTGCGTCCGCAGGCAGACCCGACAGCCTCAGCGCCGCCGTGTTCGCCCATGCGAGGTGACCCGAGTTGTGCATCACCAGAACCGGCCGCTCCCCGGCGAGTTCGTCGAGCCAGGGCCTTGTCGGTTCGGGGAACCCCGATTGGAGCAACGGATCGAGCCCGCTGAAGATGAGCGGCGTGGTCGCGGGCGCACTCGCCAGCGTGTCCCGCATGAGGGCGATCACCGCGTCCGCGTCCGGAACGATGACGGGACGGATGTCGACGACGGTGTCCGCGTAGCGGGTCATGTCCATGGTGGGGTGGCCGTGCGCCTCCACGAAGCCGGGCAGCACGGCCCGTCCGCCGAGATCGACGACCTCCGTGTCGACGGTCCGCAGCGCGAGGATCTCCTCGGCCGTCCCCACCGCCGCGATCCGCCCGTCGCGCACCGCGAGCGCTTCCGCAAGGGGCAGAACCTCATCCATCGTGACAACGATTCCGTTGGTGAAGATCAGGTCCATGTCGCCTCCGAGGAAATTGACACTTCCGGATTCCCCTCACAGTCTGCGGCGTCGATGCGCGAATCCTGTCGGATTGCGCGAAGTGTGTGGGCTCGAGCCGGTCTGGCGCGCTCGGACTCGTGCTGATCGCCGGGTGGTCCGGGTCGCCGGCCGATGAGGACGATGGCGCGTGTCGTCCGCTGAGCGCACTCCCGATGAGCGGGATCGCCCGCTGCCCCCGTCACCGGCGACTCCCTAGCCTCGGCGCATGGCAGGCGAAAAGGTGTACGTCATCGACCGGGTGGTCACCAGGCCAGGGCGCGCACGAGAATTCGTCGACGCGTACCTGGCCGAGTACGCCCCAGGAGCGCGCGGGCGGGGCATGGCCCTCGAACACGTGCTGGTGAGTCCGCCGATCTGGTTCGACGACGAGTCGAACACGATCACCGCCACCTGGACGCTCGATGGCGCGGAGGGCTGGTGGCAGATGACGTGGCAGGGACGCCCGGACCCCACTCTCGGGCAATGGTGGACGCGGATGGACGAGCTGGTGCTCGAGCGCACCCGCACGATGGCCTCCGCCGCGCAGGACGTGGACGGGTTGACCGATGTTTAAGATCACCAAGCTCTTTCACCACCGCCCCGGTGTCGATGACGGTGCCCGGGCCCGGCTGGCCGACGACCTGCGCCGCACCGCGGCCCTTGCGGGTGCGCACCGCGCGCTGATCCAGCCGACGCTGCCCGGTGTCCGCAACGGCGGCGACCTGCTCGCGCACCTCCAATTCGACGCCGAGGATCGGTGGCGCGCCGCCGAACCGGCCGTCGATGCGCTCCTCGATCCCTCGGTCGTCGACCACGTCGACGGCGCCGAATACCGCGGCGAGCCCCGCGGACAGCTCGGCGTCGGCGCCGAGGGCGGGGTCTACCGGGCGCTGCTGTTACGGGTGGATCCCAGCGCGGCGGACACCGTGGTGGAGCGATTCGAGGCCGAGCTGCTCCGGATGCCCCGCCACGTCCCCGCGATCCGAGCCTGGCAGCTCAGCCGGGTGTCACGGGCGGAGGGCGCCTCGCCGTGGACGCACGTGTGGGAACAGGAGTTCACGGACCTACAGGGACTGATGGGCCCCTATCTCGCACACCCGGTGCACTGGGCGTACATCGACCGGTGGTTCGACCCCGAGTGCCCGGACGTGATCGTCCGCGACCGGGTCTGCCACAGCTTCTGCGCGCTCGACGGTTCGGTCGTCTAGAGGACCGGGCGCAGGGCCCTGGTCAGGGCGTCAGCGGCTGGGCCGCGTCGACGGCCGTGGCGAGCTCGGTGAACTCCTCGGTCGTGCCGCTGCCCTTGATGAGGACCCGGACATCGCCGAGATCGGTCACCCAGATCGGCTCGCTGCCCTCCTCGGCGTACTCCACCCACCGATCACCCGCGACCGGGGCGACACCCGTGGGGCTACGCAGGTCGCCTGCGACCCAGGGCACCAGCGCCTCCTCGGTCGCCGCGCTCTGACTCAGCTGCAGGTAGCGACCCTTCGGGGTGATGTAGCCGACGGTGGTCACGTCGCCGCCACTGTCACCGCCCACCACTCCGCGGCTGCCGGAGTTCGGCTGCCAGTCCTCGGGCACGGCGGGGTCACGGACCGGGAACCCGAGCACCCCGGCGTCGTATTTGAGCGACGCGTCGACGTCGAACTGCGGCACCGGCCCGGAGGTGGGACCGCCAGGGCTGAACGAGCAGCGACTCGCGACCCCGGCGACGATCAGGCACAACAGGACCAGCGGGATGATCGACCACATCATGTCTTTGTTGTTCTGCAGAATCCGGGGTTTCTTCTCGGCCACGCAGCTAGTATCCCAGCCGCGCATCCGCCGAGGTCCGGCGGTTCCCACCGCGGGCGCAATCGCCGCCGGAAATCAAATATATGTTGTTAGATGTCCGGCATGCGTACGAGGATCTTCATCCGCCCGCCTGCCATTCGTACCGCCGCGATCCGCGGGGTGCTCCTCGTGCTCGGAATCGCCGCGGTAGCCACGGCCGCGCCTGCAGCGGCAGTCGCCCAGCCCGCCGGCTACGCCGCTCTGCTCGACATCGCGCCTGCCAACGCGAAGGCGGAGCGGGCGGGCGGGCTCGACCCCCGGCTGCCGACCGACCCCGCCGTCCTCGGCGACGCGCTCGGCGAGGCCAGGGCGGCCGGCCTGCCGACCGGCCGCTATTCCGCACTGCTGCACCAGTACTGGCTCGCCCGCGGCGCCCGGTCGGCCGGCATCGACCTGGCCACCTGGGACCCGAACACCGGCCTCGCCGCCAACGCCACACTGGTGGACCGGGTGTACGAGAACTACGGCCGGTACCAACGCGCCCGCGCCGAGCTGTACTGGGCCGGGATGGCGGGGATGGCAGGCGCGTCCTTCACCGGCGGCTTCTGGGACCTCGACATGGGCCGCGCGGCGCTCGGTGTCGACGCCGTCCGCGGCCTCGGCGGCGCGGTGGCCGCGGCCACCGGCGCGCTGCCCGAGGCGGCAACGGCGCTGCTGCCGCCGGACGCCCGGGTGCTCGCGACCGTCGGCCCGACCGTGACGGCGCAGGATCTGGACTGGTACCAGAAGCGCCTGCTGATCATGCAGAAGCACATCTTCTTCGACATGGTCCCGATGCACGAGGCGTACCTCGCGGGCGGGCGGGCCGCGGTCGACGAACTCGACGAGGCGGGCCTGCTCGACGACAACGCCAGGGCCGCGTGGGCGGGCATCTACTCCGGTACCCCCGCCGGCTACGCCGATGCGATGGTCCGGATGGCGGACCGGGAACAGAACCAGGTCGTCGCCGACCAGTGGGATGCCACGTCGGCGGCGCGCGGTGGCATCGGGCGGGCACTGACCTATGTGACGACCATCGCCGCGAAGCCCTCGGTCCCCGGCTCGATGGCCCCGGGGGTGTTCGCCCCGGTCTCGGTCACCGGCGAGGTCGCAGGCGCCACCTACCGGCTGCGGGCGCCGCTGCCCGACTTCAACTGGGCGGATCGCGGACCGCGCTGGACGTACATCGCCGGAGACATCGCTGTCGCCTATCGGCGCCTCGCCGAGGATCGACCGGGGGTGGCCGCCGCACTGCTCACCCAGCCGTTCCGTCAGTTCGCCGACCAGCAGCGAGCCGTGCACCGCGCCCCCGACCTGCTCCGCGACCTGAGCACGGGGTGGTCGCTCGAGAGGCAGCCGTAGCCCAGCCTCATCAGCCGGCCACCGGTGATGAGACAATCACGCTCGAGTCGAACCCTGACTTCCCCGACGGAATCTATGGCGGCGCCGCATGCGCCGACCACTAGGAGGCACCGCACATGACGGCCAGCACCCCATCGAGTCGCCGCGAGGCGCCGGACCGCAACCTGGCGATGGAGCTGGTCCGCGTCACCGAGGCGGGCGCGCTGGCCGCGGGCCGCTGGGTCGGCAAGGGCGACAAGGAGGGCGGTGACGGTGCCGCCGTCGACGCCATGCGTCAGCTCGTGAGCAGCGTGTCCATGCGCGGCGTCGTGGTCATCGGCGAGGGCGAGAAGGACGAGGCGCCCATGCTCTACAACGGCGAAGAGGTCGGCAACGGCGACGGCCCGGACTGTGACTTCGCGGTCGACCCCGTCGACGGCACCACGCTGATGTCCAAGGGCATGCCGAACGCGATCTCCGTCCTCGCGGTCGCCGAGCGGGGCGCCATGTTCGACCCGTCGGCCGTCTTCTACATGGAGAAGATCGCCGTCGGCCCCGACGCCGCCGACGTCATCGACATCACGGCCCCTGTCGCGGAGAACATCAAGCGCATCGCGAAGGTCCGCAAGTCCTCCGTCTCCGACGTCACCGTCTGCATCCTGGACAGGCCCCGGCACGCGCAGCTGATCTCCGACGTCCGCGCGACCGGCGCCAGGATCCGGCTGATCTCCGACGGCGACGTCGCAGGCGCCATCGCCGCGGCGCGCCCCGACTCCGGCACCGACATGCTGATCGGCATCGGCGGCACCCCCGAGGGCATCATCGCCGCCGCCGCCATGCGCTGCATGGGCGGCGCGCTGCAGGGCCGGCTCGCCCCGACCGACGACGCCGAGCGCCAGAAGGCCATCGACGCGGGCCACGACCTGGATCGGGTGCTGCTCACCGAGGACCTGGTCTCCGGCGAGAACGTCTTCTTCACCGCCACCGGCGTCACCGACGGTGACCTGCTGCGCGGCGTCCGCTACAGCGGCGGCGGCGCGCACACCCAGTCGATCGTGATGCGCAGCAAGTCCGGCACCGTCCGGATGATCGACGCGTACCACCGCCTGTCGAAGCTGCGCGAGTACTCCTCGGTCGACTTCGACGGCGACCCGGACGCCCAGTTCCCCATGCCGTAAGGCGCTCCGCGCCTGTGAGTCCTTTTGGTCCGTATAGGGGCCAAAAGGACTCACAGGCGGCGCAGCCGCTTCAGTGGCAAGCTGCTAGGTATGACTGAGAACGCCGAATCGCAGTTCCGCATCGAGCACGACACCATGGGCGAGGTCCGGGTCCCGATCGACGCGCTGTGGCGGGCCCAGACCCAGCGCGCGGTGGAGAATTTCCCGATCAGCGGCCGCGGCCTCGAACGCGCGCAGATCCGGGCGATGGGCCTGCTCAAGGCCGCCTGCGCGCAGGTCAACAAGGACCTCGGCCTGCTCGACGCCGTCAAGGCAGACGCGATCATCGCGGCCGCCGACGAGATCGCCGAGGGCAAGCACGACGACCAGTTCCCGATCGACGTGTTCCAGACGGGCTCGGGCACCAGCTCCAACATGAACGCCAACGAGGTCATCGCGTCGATCGCAAAGGCGAACGGCGTCGAGGTACACCCCAACGATCACGTCAACATGTCGCAATCGTCGAACGACACCTTCCCGACGGCAACCCACCTCGCGGCGACGGAATCCGCGGTGAAGGCGCTGATCCCCGCGCTCGACCATCTGCGGCTGGCGCTGTTCGACAAGGCCGCCGAATGGAAGTCCGTCGTCAAGTCCGGCCGGACCCATCTCATGGACGCCGTGCCGGTCACCCTCGGGCAGGAATTCGGCGGCTACGCCCGGCAGGTCGAGGCAGGCATCGAGCGGATCATGTCTGCCCTCCCCCGGCTCGGCGAGCTGCCTATCGGCGGCACCGCGGTCGGCACCGGACTCAACGCCCCCGACGGGTTCGGGCCGTTGGTGGTCGCCGAGCTCGTCCGGGCCACCGGGATCGACGCACTCTCCCCGGCGCGCAACAGCTTTGAGGCTCAGGCCGCCCGCGACGGATTGGTCGAGGCATCGGGCGCACTGCGGACGATCGCGGTCTCGCTCACCAAGATCGCGAACGACATCCGCTGGATGGGATCGGGACCGCTGACCGGACTCGGCGAGATCCGGCTCCCCGACCTGCAGCCCGGCTCGTCGATCATGCCCGGCAAGGTGAATCCCGTTCTGCCGGAAGCGGTCACGCAGGTGGCCGCGCAGGTCGTGGGCAACGATGCGGCCGTCGCATGGGGTGGCGCGGCCGGCGCCTTCGAGCTCAACGTGTACATCCCGATGATGGCCCGAAACCTGCTCGAGTCATTTCGCTTGCTCGCCAACGTCTCCCGGCTGTTCGCCGACAAATGCGTCTCGGGCCTTGTCGCCAACACCGATCACCTCAAGACGCTCGCGGAGTCGTCGCCGTCGATCGTGACGCCACTGAACTCCGCTATCGGTTACGAGGAGGCCGCCGCCGTCGCGAAGGAGGCGCTCAAGGAGCGCAAGACGATCCGCCAGACGGTGATCGACCGCGGGCTGGTTCCCGAGAAGCTGACCGAGGCCGAGCTCGACCGCCGTCTCGACGTCCTCGCGATGGCGAAGGTCCAGGAGTAGTGGTTCAGGCCGGCGGCGCCTTCCGCGCTCGACTCTTGGCCCACAGCATCCGCGCCAGGTAGGCCGGGCTCGGCTGCAACCAGCCGAGTTGCTCAGCCATGCCCAGATCGTCGCGGTTCGCCCAGTGCTCGATCACGAGTCCGTCCTCGATTCGAACCCAATGTGATTGGGTGACAGCGAAACTCCGGCCGGTCGGCGGGAAGGCCCCGGCGACGGCGCCGCTCTCGTCGAAGTTCACGAACAGCCCAACGTGGCGACCGCTCATGGTCACCTCGACCGCGACGAGATCACCGTCCGCCACCACGTTCCGGATCTCGAAATGCAGGTCCGCGAACGGCCGGCGCAGCCACAGTGCGGTCGCATGCCAGGATCCCGGTCCGCGGACCCGGGTGTGCGGCGGCTCGGTCTTGGTCTCGTGGTTGACGGCATCCGGATGGATGATGGCGTCGAAGTCCTCGCGGCTGCCCGCGGCCACGAACTCGATGCTGCGCACGGCGATCGACTTCGCGTCCGCCGAGGGGGTGGATCGATCGCTGTTCACTCCGGCCTCCCGGCAGTCGACGAGCCTTGCTCAGTCCGCGATGGCGATGACCGCACCCGGCTGCAGCCACCGGATCAGCCAGACCAGTGCGCCCTCGCTCACCGCGACGCAGCCCAACGTGGGCTCACCGTTCGAGACGTGCAGGAAGAAGGCGCCGCCACCGCCGGGCACCCGCTCCTTGTTGACGCCCATCACCACCGCGTAGCGGTAGGCGGGGATCTCCAGCTCCTCGCTGGCCGACTCGTCGAAGGCGCAGGACCCGGGGGCACAGACCTGATGCGTGTTGTATGTCGCGCTGTCCGGGTCGCCATCCCACCAGTCGTTCGGACCCACCTTCCGGTACGGCAGGCCGCCGCCGGGGTTCCCTGCGGTGCCGAACGCCGCGTCCAGGCTGAACACGCCCTCCGGGGTCGCGGGCACGCCGTCCGCGGCCGCATCCGTGAACCCGTCCGCCCCGACCTGCGCGGGCAGGCTCGGGGAGATCCGGTGCCAGCCGAGCGGGGAGCGCTGCCAGGCCTCCAGAGTGGCATTCGAGCCGCCCGCCCCGCGGACGGCGATGACTTGAGTGGCCCCTCCGACGGCCCCGTCGAACCAGGGCCCCTGAGCAAGGGCGTGCGGCGCACAGAGCAGCGCCAGCACCGTTGCGATGACGGTCGATAGGATCGCGCTCGCCAGTTTGCGCACACCACATGGTGTCCCGCGAGGCCCGCGCGGTCAAGCACCTGGCCGGTACGGTCGGGATACCGTCATCCCCGGCCACACGAGCGATCGGACCGACATGAGCCTTGCAACCATCGAACCGGGTTCCGTGGACACACCCGCCGACGTCCTGGTGGTGCGCGCGTTCCTGGCCGCCCTGGCCAGGGCCGATGTCGACACCGCGGCCGGGCACCTGCACCCCGAGATCGCCTGGCACAACGTCTCGCTGCCGATCCTGCGTGGATACCCCTGGTGACCCGGGTGCTGCGGCAGCTCGCCCGCCCCGGCCTGCGGTTCGACGTGATCGTGCATCACGCAGCGGGCGAGAACGGCGTGGTCCTCACCGAGCGCACCGACCTGCTCGGCGCGGGGCCGATCAACACCGAGTTCTGGGTGTGCGGCACGTTCGAGCTGCGCGACGGCAAGATCGCGGTGTGGCGGGACTACTTCAGCGTCCGTGACGTCGTCCGCGGCATCGTGGTCGGCGTTGCCAGGGCCGCGACCGGCAGGCGCGGCGGACGCGGTACGGGCTACCTCAGCGAGGCTGCTGCGCTGGACGCGTGAGAAGCGAACGCCTGGTGAGCGAACGGACGAGCACCGTCTCGTCAGCCGTAGAACGACGCCGGGTCCACCTCGGACAGGGTGATCCAGTCCGGCCGTTCCGGCGACCCTGGACCCGCTGAGACGACGGCGACCGAGTCGTCGGACCGCAGCCGGACGGCCAGCGCCGGTTCCTCGTCGATCAGCTGGACGAGGGCGTACACGGTCGCCAGGTGGTGCAGGCATGGCGTCCGGCGACTCGTGCAGGTACACGTCGCCCCGCACTCCGCCGGTGTTGCCGCCACCGCGATGCCCGCGCCCTGCAGCTCCGCCACCGGCGCATCCGGGAGATCACCGGATGCGCCTGCGTCGCCGAGCCCTGCCGAGCCGAGCACCTCGCGCACCCGTGCCAGCGCGGCATCGTCCCAGCGCGGCACCTCGATCGTGACCGCGTGGGCCTTCTGCTTCGCCGCTACCTCCGCGTCGACCCGGCCCACCGACACGCCCGTGAAAGTCACCGCGCCGCCCCTGGCGATTCTCCTGGCCTGTGGCAGCTGCGCATTCGGCGCCGAGGCGGCCGTCGACTCGATCGTGCGCAGCCACGCCCGCCCCCACGCCGTCGCTCCGAACTCTGCCGCCGTCATCGAACCTCCACCGTGTCGAGATCGAGCAGCGAGCGCAGCTCGCCGTCGGCCAGCTCGGCAAGCGCGGCCTCAGAGTTCCCCGAAATCGACTCCGCCAGAGCACGCTTCGATTCGTGCATCGAGGCGATGTGGTCCTCGATGGTGCCGCCGGTGACGAGGGTGTACACGTTCACCGTTCGGCGTTGGCCGATCCGGTGCGCCCGGTCCGTGGCCTGGTCCTCGACCGCGGGATTCCACCATCGGTCGTAGTGCACGACGTTGCTGGCCCGGGTCAGGTTCAGGCCGAATCCCGCCGCGCGGAGACTGAGAACGAGAACGGGGGCCGCGTCGGGGCCGTCCTGGAATTCCTCGACCATCCGGTCGCGCGATCGTGCGCTCAGGCCACCGTGCAGGAAGGGGATCTCGCCGACCCCGAGCTCGGTGGTCAGGTGCGTCGACAGCAGCTCCCCCATCGTGCGGTACTGCGTGAACACCAGGGCCCGGTCGCCGTCTTCGACTATCTCCGAGAGCATTTCGGTGGCCCGGTCGAACTTGCCCGACCTGCCGCGCAACGCGCCGCCGTCGCCCAGGAGCTGTTCGGGATGGTTGCAGACCTGCTTGAGGGTGGTCAGCAACGCGAGCACGTTGCCGCGCCTGGTGATTCCACTACCGAGCCCCGCGTCGAACGCGCGCTCCACCGCCTGGCGGTACAGCCTCGTCTGCTCCTCGGACAGCGTGCACGCGACGGTCGAGTACTGCTTGTCCGGCAGCTCGGTGGCCACCTCGGCCTTGGTACGCCGCAGCACGTGTGGCGCGATGAGGGCGCCGAGCCTGGCCGCGGCCGTCGCCGATCGTCGGGACTCGATCGGCACCACGAACCGCTGACGGAAGCGCGCCCTGGTGCCCAAAAGAGCCGGATTGGCCGCGCGGAAGATCGACCACAGCTCGTCGAGCCGGTTCTCGACCGGGGTGCCGGTCATGGCGACCCGAATCCGCGCGGTCAGCCGTGCCGCCGCCCTGGCCGCGAGGGAATCGGGGTTCTTGATCTGTTGCGCCTCATCGAATATGACTACGTCCCAGGACGCTTCGCACAATCGGTCGACGTCCGAGCGCAGCAGGCCGTAACTGGTCAGCACCACGGTCCCCGGGCTCATCGTCGCCGGCAGCGCCCTGCCCGCGCCGTGATGGACGATCACCGGGACGTCGGGGGCGAACCGTGCCAGCTCGCGACGCCAGTTCCCGACCACCGAGGTCGGGCACACCACGAGGTGGGGCCCCAACTCGTTTCGGGTGGCGAGCACGCAGATGGCCTGCAGCGTCTTGCCGAGCCCCATCTCGTCGGCGAGGATGCCGCCGCCAACCTCGTCGAGCGCCAGGAGCCAGGCGACACCCTGGACCTGGTACGGCCGCAGCGTGGCGCGGATGCGCGCCGTCGCCAGGTCGTCGGTGGTCCGCGCCGCCGAGATGAAGCTGCTCAGCAGGGCGGCGGCGGTCTGGATCGCCGATTCGTCCTCGTCGAGCACGGCGTGGGCGGCGGCGGGCATCCGCGCCGCGAGCTCCGCGCACAACTCCCCACTCGCCGCCCGGTTCCCACCCGCGAGATGCGCTGCCGCGCACCATGACCGGACGGATCTCCCCGCGCCCGGGCCCGGGTCCATCGCCCGCAGCGCGGGCAGCACATCCACCAGATCGATCAGTCGCGCATCGACCGTGCGAGGCGCGACGGCACCGCCGACCGGAACCGCGAACCGGCAGCTCGCCGCCCGCCCCTGAGGTAGGCCCACCCGAGCCAGCTCGGCGGCCACATCGTCTGTGCCCCACCACGCCATCGCCCCGAGAACCGGGATGAAGGTCGCCTGCAGCAGGCCAGGGCGAACCCAGCCCGAATCCGCGTCGATCACTTCGCTCTCACCGTGCACGTCCGCCGATGGTACGGAGGCCCCTGCGGTATGCGCCATCGACAAGGGCCTCGAAAAGCCCTGGTGAGGTGTGTTCATCCCGACATTGACGGGTGTCGATCCGGCGTGTCTGTCGCCCCATAGAATTCACCGGATCGACTTACGATCCGGTACCGAAGGGACCCATGATGGAAAAGCTCCGCAACTACGGCCTGCTCATCAAGTACGTCGCCACCACCCAGTGGCGCAAGCTCCGCGGCACGGACAAGACGGCCCAGACGCCGGCCCAGGACCAGGCTCCGCAGCAGTAGCAGATGGGGAGGCCCGAGACCGGGCCTCCCCACCCGCGCGTCAGGCGGTCGGGCCGAACTCCTCGAGCATCTCGGTCACCAGCGCCGCGATCGGCGACCGCTCGCTGCGGGTGAGCGTGATGTGGGCGAAGAGCGGGTGCCCCTTGAGCTTCTCGATCACCGCGGCGACGCCGTCGTGCCTGCCGACCCTGAGGTTGTCGCGCTGGGCGACGTCATGGGTGAGCACCACCCGCGACCCCGTGCCCAACCGGGACAACACCGTGAGCAGCACGTTGCGCTCGAGGGACTGCGCCTCGTCCACGATCACGAACGAGTCGTGCAGCGACCGGCCGCGAATGTGGGTGAGCGGCAACACTTCCAGCATCCCGCGGTTGATCACCTCGTCCATCACCTCGGGGCTCGCCAGGCCGTCGAGGGTGTCGAACACCGCCTGCGCCCACGGACCCATCTTCTCGCTCTCGCTGCCCGGGAGGTAGCCGAGCTCCTGTCCACCGACCGCGTACAGCGGCCGGAAGACGACCACCTTCCTGTGGGTGCGACGCTCGAGCACCGCCTCCAGCCCGGCGGTCAGGGCCAGCGCCGACTTGCCGGTACCGGCCTTGCCGCCGAGCGAGATGATGCCGATGCTCTCGTCGAGCAACAGATCGAGGGCGATCCGCTGCTCGGCCGAGCGGCCGTGCAGGCCGAAGGCCTCCCGTTCGCCGCGGACCAGCTGCACCCGCTTGTCCGGGGTCACCCGGCCCAGCGCGCTGGAGCTGCCACCCATCAGCCGGATTCCGGTGTGACAGGGCAGTTCTCGCGCCTCGTCGAGATCGATGACCCCCTCCGAGAACATCTCGTCGATCCGGGTCGACGCGACGTCGAGTTCGGTCATCCCCGTCCATCCCGACGGGACCACATCGTGCGCGTGGTACTCGTCGGCGGGCAGGCCCACAGCGCCGGCCTTGACCCGCAGGGGGATGTCCTTGCTGACCAGAACCACCTCTTTGCCCTCGGCGGCGAGGTTGAGGGCGCAGGCCAGGATCCTGGAATCGTTTGAGTCGGTGCGGAATCCGATCGGGAGGACCGAGGGGTCCGTGTGATTGAGCTCCACCTGGAGCGTGCCGTTCTCGGAGCCGATCGGAACCGGCTGATCCAGCCGTCCGTGCTCGATCCGCAGGTCGTCGAGCATCCGAAGTGCCTCGCGGGCAAACCATCCCAGCTCGTGGTGGTGGCGTTTGCCCTCCAACTCCCCGATGACCACCAGGGGCAGCACCACCTCGTGCTCCGCGAAACGCGTGACGGCCCACGGATCCGAGAGCAGAACCGAGGTGTCGAGTACGTAGGTGCGAACTGACCGTTCGGGAGACTTCGTGGATGCGGACCTCGGGGAATTCCCGGCATGTCCGGAATGGGCAGATACGGAGCGAGTTGCGGTCACGTGAGGCTCCTACGTCTGCGCGGCACCCGCGCAAACTTCAGTTCGCTGGGCCGGTCCGTCCCTGGTGCGTCAATCCGCACGAGGGCCGGGCGCCGGCCCCCTCGCACTGAATACTTCAGCCACGATCAGAACCTCCCGGACAGGCAACTCGTCCGCTGCCTGTTACCGGGGACGCTACTGCGATCGGCGCCCTGCTGCACTCGCAACACGCAGGGCGCCGATGAACGCGTCGTTAACTCCAGCTCAGGCGCTAGACGGTCTTGGAGAGCAGGCCCCAGTCCTCGAGGCCCTCGTACAGCGGCAGGTCGAGGGCAAGCTTCGAGACCCGGGCGCGCAGCGCGGCGAAATCGGTGTCCGAGCCCTGGGCCAGCGCGGTCGCGATGATGTCCGCGACCTCGGTGAACTCGGCGTCGCCGAACCCGCGGGTCGCCAGCGCGGCGGTGCCGATGCGCAGGCCGGAGGTGACCATCGGCGGACGCGGGTCGAAGGGCACCGCGTTGCGGTTGACGGTGATGCCGACCTCGTGCAGCAGATCCTCGCCCTGCTGGCCGTCCAGTGCCGAGTTGCGCAGGTCCACCAGGACCAGGTGCACGTCGGTGCCGCCCGTGAGCACGGAGATGCCCTTGTCCGCGACGTCGGCGCCGGTGAGGCGCTCGGCCAGGATCCGGGCGCCGGACAGGGTGCGGGCCTGACGGTCCTTGAACTCCTCGGTGCCCGCGATCTTGAGCGAGACGGCCTTCGCGGCGATGGCGTGCATGAGCGGCCCGCCCTGCTGGCCGGGGAACACCGCGGAGTTGATCTTCTTGGCCCACTCCTGCTTGGCCAGGATCAGGCCGGAGCGGGGGCCGCCGAGGGTCTTGTGCACGGTGGTGGACACGACGTCCGCGTAGGGCACCGGCGACGGGTGCAGTCCGGCCGCGACCAGCCCGGCGAAGTGCGCCATGTCGACCCACAGGTAGGCGCCGACCTCGTCCGCGATGGACCGGAACTCGGCGAAGTCCTCGTGCCGCGGGTACGCGGACCAGCCGGCGACGATCACCTTCGGCTTCTCGGCCACCGCGATCTTGCGGACCTCGTCCATGTCGATGCGGTGGTCTTCCTTGCTGACCCCGTAGGACGCCACGTCGTAGAGCTTGCCGGAGAAGTTGAGCTTCATCCCGTGCGTCAGGTGGCCGCCGTGCGCCAGGTCCAGGCCGAGCAGCTTCTCGCCCGGGTTCATCAGCGCCATCAGCACCGCGGCGTTCGCCTGCGCGCCGGAGTGCGGCTGGACGTTCGCGAACTCGGCGCCGAAGAGCTCCTTGGCACGGTTGCGCGCCAGGTCCTCGATGACGTCGACGTGCTCGCAGCCGCCGTAGTAGCGGCGGCCCGGGTAACCCTCGGCGTACTTGTTGGTCAGCACGCTGCCCTGGGCCTGCAGCACCGCGCGCGGCACGAAGTTCTCGGACGCGATCATCTCGAGGGTGTCGCGCTGACGGGCCAGCTCGCCGTTCATCGCGGCCGCGACCTCGGGATCGAGTTCGGCGAGCGAGGCATTGTTGACGTCGGTGCTGGGCACAGCGGTCATCGAGGAATCTCCAAGCGGGAGCTACGGCAGGGGCACGCTCAGTCTAGGCAATGGCTGTCAGCGCAGCGCAGACGGGATCAACGGCTCGTCCAGCAACCGCCGGAACAACTCGGACCGGCCTGCCGCGTCGGCCCCGCGGTCGAGCCAGCTCCCGAGCAGCCGGTACCCCTCGACGTAGGTGCTGATGTAGGCGCGCCACAGCGGGTCGGACAGGAATCGCAGCGTCTGCCTGGCCCGCTCCGGCGTGGACAGGGTCCACCGCTGCAGGAACGCGGCGACGTCGTCCTGGCTGCGGCCGCGGTCGTGCAGCAGCAGCGCCGCGTCCTGCCGGACCCCGAGCAGCGAGGCCGACGCGTTCGCCAGCCGCTCCGCGCGTTCGCCGTCGAAGCGCAGCCCCAGGTCCGCGTAGATCTCCTGGGCCCACGGCCCCCAGCCCGGCCCCACGATCGAGCCGAGCGCGTGGTCCGCCAGACCCTCCGCCATCAGGCACTGCGGCGTGTTGACCAGGAACAGGGTCTGCTCGGCCTGCCCCGCTCCGACCAGTCCCGCCTCCTTGCGGCAGTGCTCGGTGTGGTGGCCGGGATACGACTCGTGGGCGATCAGGTGCGGCAGGTTCGCCATGTGCTGCTTGAGGTCGGAGTTGATCGCCACCTTCGACCGGTAGTCACCGAGGTAGTAGTTGAACCCGGACCAGGGCTTGTCCCCGACCACCTCGTACTCGACCCGCTCCGTCTCGGGCAGCGCGTACTCCGCCCGCACCCGGTCGCGCAGCGCGCTGGAGAAGGCCTCGACGCATTCCGGGAGCCGCTCCGGCGGGATCTCGTCGGCGGCGCGGTGCGCCTGCAGCCGCTCGGCCAGCGGGCGCGCGGCGTCGCCCGCCAGCACCTCGTCCATCGCCAGGTGCGCCGCCCGGTACTCGTCCTCGGAGCCCGGCTCGATGCGCACGTCGAAGTAGGCCTGCACCTCGTCGACGAAGCCGATCTGCTCGCCGGCGAACTTCCGCGCGGAGCACTCCAGCGCGCGCAGGTGCACGTCGAGAAACGCCGCCCGTTCGGCCGGCAACCCGGAACCGGCCACCTCGTCACGCAATTCGGCGGCGCGGCGCGCGAGCAGGCGCGGATCGGGCGGCGGCGCGTTCTCCACCTGCCTGCGCAGCGCCTGGTCGCCGGTGAAGGCATCGACGAAGCCCTCCTCCAGCCGGTCGAAACCGAGTCCGAGCAGCAGGTATTCGCGGACAAGTGCGACGGGGTCCATGGTCGTCCACCCTAACCATCGGTGAGTTGTCCGACCCGCCGCCGCCGCGCACAGTGGTGTCGAGCACAATCCGACTATGCAGAGCGAGATCCAGGTGCGCGCATGGCACGAGTGAGCGAGAGCAGCCCCTACGTCGAGTTCGACCGCAAGCAATGGCGAACCCTGCGTAAGTCGACACCGCTCGTGCTCACCGAGGAAGAGCTCCTCGGCCTGCGCGGCCTCGGCGAACAGATCGACCTCGACGAGGTCGCCGAGGTCTACCTGCCGCTCTCCAGGCTCATCCACCTCCAGGTGGCCGCCCGGCAGCGCCTGTTCGCCGCCACCGCGACGTTCCTCGGCGAGAAGCACCCGGATCGGCAGGTGCCCTTCGTGATCGGTGTCGCAGGCAGTGTCGCGGTGGGCAAGTCCACCACCGCCCGCGTGCTGCAGGCCCTGCTCGCGCGCTGGGATCACCACCCGCGCGTCGACCTGGTCACCACCGACGGCTTCCTGTACTCGACGGCCGAGCTGACGCGCCGGGGCCTCATGCACCGCAAGGGTTTTCCCGAGAGCTACGACCGCCGCAAGCTGCTGCGCTTCGTCACCGAGGTCAAGTCCGGCGCGGAAGAGGTCGCGGCGCCGGTGTACTCACACGTCTCGTACGACGTGCTGCCCGGCCAGTACCACCTGGTGCGCCAGCCCGACATCCTGATCATCGAGGGCCTCAACGTCCTGCAGACCGGACCGCGGCTGATGGTCTCGGACCTGTTCGACTTCTCCATCTACGTCGACGCGCGGATCGAGGACATCGAGCGCTGGTACATCAAGCGATTCCTGGCGCTGCGCAAGACGTCGTTCGCGGACCCGACGTCGCACTTCCACCACTACTCCGGGCTGTCCGACGAGCACGCCACCCTGGCCGCGGACGACATCTGGAACTCGATCAACCGGCCGAACCTGGTCGAGAACATCCTGCCGACCCGCCCGCGCGCCACGCTGGTGTTGCGCAAGGACGCCGACCACTCCATCAACCGTCTCCGGCTGCGCAAGCTGTAGGGCGGCTACGCCGCCCGTGCGCGGTCGACGAGTCTCAGGACTCGTCAACCGCGCACGGGCGCGAAGCGCCTATGCGCCGAATCGGCGATGCCGGGCCGCGTAGTCACGCAGCGCGCGCAGGAAGTCGACGTGCCGGAACTCCGGCCAGTACGCCTCGGTGAACCAGATCTCGGAGTACGCGCTCTGCCACAGCAGGAAGCCGGACAGTCGCTGCTCCCCCGAGGTGCGGATCACCAGATCCGGGTCCGGCTGCCCCGAGGTGTAGAGGTGGCCGTCGATGCCCTTCACGGACATCGCCCGGACCAGTGCGTCCCCGGACAGCCCCTCGTCGAGCTTCTCGCGCAGCAGCGACTGCACGGCGTCGGCGATCTCCTGCCGGCCGCCGTAGCCGACGGCGACGTTGACGTGCGTGCCCGTGCGACCCGCGGTGCGCTCGGCGGCCTCCCGCAAACGCCGCGCCTGCTCCTCCGGGAGCAGGTCGAGGGTGCCGACTATCTTGACGCTCCAGTTCTGCCCGGGACCCGAGATCTCCTCCACCACATCGGTGATGATCTCGAGGAGGGTGTCGAGCTCCTCCGGTTCGCGCCGCAGGTTCTCGGTGGAGAGCAGGTAGATGGTGGCCATCTCGATGCCCGCCTGATCGCACCAGCCGAGCATCTCGGCGATCTTCAGCGCACCCATTCGGTGACCGTGGCTGACGTCGGTGAAACCGTTCTCCCTTGCCCACCGACGATTGCCATCACACATCACCGCGACGTGTCGCGGGTGCTGGAGCCCCTCGAGCTGACGGTGCAGGCGTCGCTCGTAGATGCTGTACAGCAGGTTCGGGACCTTCACCTGGACATCACCACGAGAGCCCACATTACGCGGCTCACGCGGGCCCCGACGGCCGCCGCTGTAATCGTCGTCTCACCCCGTTTCCGGCGGTTCCTGCGGCCGCTACAGTGGCGACCGACGCCCGAACCTACGCAACCGTAGGTTCACGACCGCCCGGGAGCAGCAATGTCCGAACTCGACCTCGCAGCGCCGCCGGCGAAGCCGCGGATGCGGGGCTGGATCCACCTGTGGGCATTCGTGGCCGCGGTGATCGCGTGCGCCGTGCTCGTCGCCGCCGCAGCGCAGGAATCCGGCCGGGCCGCAGTCGCGACCGCGATCTACTCCGTAACGGTCTGTGGGGTGTTCGGCGTGAGTGCCACGTACCACCGGGTGCACTGGGCGACCACGCGCGGCCGGATCTGGATGAAGCGCGCCGACCACTCGATGATCTTCCTGTTCATCGCGGGCAGCTATACCCCGTTCGCGCTGCTCGCGCTTCCGCCCGAGACCGGCCGGACGCTGCTGGCCGTTGTGTGGACCGGCGCACTGGCAGGGGTGGCCATGAAGATGCTGTGGCCCACCGCGCCACGCTGGGTCGGCGTCCCGCTCTACCTGATCCTCGGCTGGGCGATCGTGCCGGTCGCGGGACAACTCGTCGACGAGGTCGGCTGGCTACCGCTGATCCTGCTCGCGGTCGGCGGGGTGCTCTACAGCGTCGGCGCCATCCTCTACGCCACCAAGTGGCCGAACCCCTGGCCCGACACCTTCGGCCACCACGAGTTCTTCCACGCGGGCACGGTGATCGCGGCGCTGTGCCACTACATCGCGGTATGGCTCGTCGTCCTCGGCTGAGCACGCCCGACGACACCCCAGGCCCGGATCGGGCACCGGCGACCCGTCGAATCCAGTGATCCGGATTGCGGCAATGTGACCCCGGGACGGCGCGATGTGCTTAGCCTGGGACACGAACCGCGGCGGGCCCTGCGCCGGTCCGTCGCTCTGCACGCATGGGAGGGAGAGCGGTGAGGGCATCGGGGGCCGGGGTCACGCAGTTGGCGCCGCAGGATGCCGAGTTCGTGTACAGCGAGTCGTCACGTCACCGCTCGAACATCGTCGTGGTGTACCTGTTCGACACGTCCGCCGAGCCAGCGCCGCTGACCGAACCCGAGGCGATCGCCTGGATGCGGGAGCGCCTCGGCCACGCCGGGATGTTCACGCGCCGGCTACGACGGGTGCCGCTCGACCTCGACCTGCCGTACTGGGCGCCCGACCCCCGGATGAACCTGCGCGACCACGTCCACGTGTCGCCGGTCGAGGACCCGGGCTGGGATCCGTTGCGGCGAAAGATCTCCCGCATCGCAGACGCCCCGATCGACCTGACGCGTCCCCCGTGGGAGTTGCACTTCATCACCGGTGTCACCACGCGGGAGCGGAGCCTTCGCTGTGACCCGACGTCTGCCGGGGACCCTGACCGCATGACGGCGGCCGTGCTCAAGTTCCATCACAGCGCCGGTGACGGGATCGCCACGCGAGACCTCGGGCGGCGGCTGTTCGGGCCGGACACCGCGCACCCGCCCGTCCCCACCCGGCCGCGCGGCTGGTCGACCACCACCGCGGTGACGCGCGCGCTCGCCTCACTCCCGTTGCAGTGCCTGCGCTTTCGCCGCGGCCTCGCGGCAGCCGGCGCCGCCGATGAGCGCATCCGGGCCGAGGTGGCCGACGGGACCATCGTCGAACCGGCATTGTCGCGCCCGTCCTGCCGCTTCAACCGCCCGATCTCAGCCGAGCTGACCTTCGACCTGGTGATCCTTCCCGGCGACCAGATCAGGGCGGCACAGGCGGCGGCCGACGGCGCGACGGTCAACGACGTGATGCTGGCGACGATCTCGGGCGCACTCCGCACCTACCTGGCCGAGCAGGACGAGTCACCGGGCGGTTCGCTGGCCGCCATGGTCCCGATGTCCTTGCGCGGCACCGGAAAGGGCGTCGCAGACGGCCCCGAGGGCACCCGCGCGACCCACCTCGCGTTGATGGCGGTGGATCTGCACACCGACATCGGCGACCCGCTCGAGCGGCTGCGGGCGATCGGCGCCTCCGTGCGCATGGAGAAGCTGCGCAGCCGCAACGAGCACGTGCGACGCTCGGCGCGGCGGATCGAGTCCTCGCCTGCGCTCCTGCTGCGGCTCGCCGGCCGGGCCAAGGCCTTCAAGAACCATTCCGGCCCCACCGTCGAGCGGTACAACACCATGATCAGCAACGTCCCGTGGGCAGGGGATGACCTGCTGCTGCGCTCGGCCCCGCTGGTCCGGACGTTCGGCATCCTCGAGATCCTCGACGGCTCGGGCCTTCGGCACCTGATCGTGTCCTCCCGCGGCGACGGGGTCGCGCTGTCCTTCAGCACGGACGCCGCGATGATGCCCGACACGGACCGCTACCGGGACCTCCTGCGTGACTCGCTCCGCGACCTCGCGGAGCGGGCACGCGAAGTCGGCATCTGAGCCCCGCCGCGACCTATCCGTTACCCAAGGTCACGAAACTTTGCGAATTCACTACACAATCATTAGCTCGTTGTTACCGTTCTGACGTCACGAACCAACCGGTCGTGACGATCCGAACGGTGCATGAGCCCGCGGAATCACTGGCGAGATCACGCACCGCATCCGAGGTATGACTTGAGGAGGCACACGTGGGGTCTTTGGGAGACATCATCGGGGCGATCATCCCCGGGCTGGGGTCGATGATGGCCGCTGACGGGTTGTTCGAGGTCTTCATGGGATCGGTGGAGGGCAGCGTGGGGACGCCGCCCGCCTGATACACGGGGCGGTCTCCGCGACCGCGCGAATTCGTTGTAACACCAACTGCGACACCACTTTCGACCACGCGGGGTGGATGTGACGACCCTCGTCCTACCTTGAGGAGAGAAATGGGATCGATCGGTGAAGTGCTCGGACCCATCGTGACGAGCATGAACGACAACGGCCAAAAGGTGATCAACGCGCTGATCGCGCTCAGCGGCGGCACGCCGGGAGCCGGTAAGTAGCCTCGTTCGACATCGAGTGTGACCTCGGGCCCGCGCGGGTTCTCCCCACGCGGGCCCGAGCCGGGCAAGACCCCGCCGCCTTCCCTGCGTGATCAGGAGGAGCCAGATGGACAGCCACAGCGAGATGCCCGCGCGGCGCCGACGCGGTGTTTCCGCGACCCTGATCCTCGGGGTGTGCACGGCGATCGCCGTCGCCGGTGCGCCGACCGCAGCCGCCCAGCCAGCCGGGGCCGCGATCGTCAGCGAGCACCAGGGCCCCGACCGGCGCGTCGACATCGAGGTCTATTCGCCCTCGATGGACCGGAACATCCCGCTTCAGGTGCTGCGCCCGAAGGACATGGACCGCCCGGCGCCGACGCTGTACCTGCTCAACGGGGCTGGCGGCGGCGAGGACGGCGCGTCCTGGCAGGCGCAGACCGACGTCGCCCAGTTCTTCGCGGACAAGCACGTCACCGTGGTGACCCCGATGGAGGGCGCGTTCAGCTACTACACCGACTGGCGTAACCCGGATCCCGGTCTGGCGAAGACCAACGACAACAACGGCAGGAACATGTGGACCACGTTCCTGACGCGGGAGCTCCCGCCGGTGATCGACTCCGCTTTCGCCACCACCGGCGAGAACTCGCTGGCGGGCCTGTCCATGACGGGCACCGCCGTGCTCGACCTCGCCATCCAGGCTCCGACGCTCTATCGCAGCGTCGCCTCCTACAGTGGCTGCGCGATGACCAGCGAGATGCCGGGGCGCCAGTTCGTGACGATGGTGGTCGGGGCGGGCAGCGGGAAGGCGGAGAACATGTGGGGGCCGCCCGGCGATCCCGAGTGGACCGCCCGCGACCCCTACGTGAACGCGGCCAGGCTGCCGCGCATCCCCATCTACGTCTCCAACGGCAGCGGGTTGCCTGGCCCGCACGACACGTTGGGCAACCCGAGGCTGAAGGGCAACCCACTCACCCTTGGCAGTCAGATCGTGGTCGGCGGCGTGATCGAGTCCGCCACCAACTACTGCACCCACAGGCTCGCCGACCGCACCCGCGAACTCGGCATGGACAACGTGGTCTTCGACTTCCGGCCCGCCGGAACCCACTCGTGGGGCTACTGGCAGGACGACCTCCACGGGTCGTGGCCGATGATCGCCCGTTCGCTCGGGATCTGAGGCGGCATGCGAAAAACATCGACAGCGATCGCGGCGATCGCGGTTGCGGTCCTGGCCGCGCCTGCTGCCGCGACGCAGACCGCGGTCCCGGCTTACGTCCCGGTGGCTGCGGACGCCACACCCGCCGTCACCAGCGCCACCGAGCTGAGCGGTGGCGTGATGTTGCTACAGGTCGCCTCCCCCGCGATGCGACGCGAGGTGCCGGTGAAGGTGCTTCCCGCCGCCGACCGCAGCCGACCCCACGGCGTCTACTACCTGCTCGACGGCAATTCCGGACAGGTCGACGACAACAACTGGCTCGACCCCGCTCGGGGCGATGCGGCGGCGTTCTTCGCCGACAAGGACGTCAACGTCGTCTTCCCGATCGGCGGCACCGGCAGCATGTACACCGACTGGGTACAGGACCACCCGAAATTCGGTCGCACCCAATGGGAGTCGTTCTTGTCCCGGGAACTGCCGCCGCTGATCGACGCCCGGTTCGGCACCAACGGCCGCAACGCGATCGGCGGGATCTCGATGGGTGCCACCGCGGCGATGATGCTCGCCGAGCGGGCGCCCGAGGTCTACGACGGCGCCGTCGGATACAGCGGCTGCTATCTCACCGAGGGACCGGCGGGCAAGGCACTGACCGATCTCGTGGTCATCAACGGCAACGGGACCTCCGACCAGATGTGGGGGCCACCCGGCAGCGAGGCGTGGCGCTCGCACGACGTGTTTCTCGGAGCCCCACGGCTGGCGGGCAAGCCCGTGTACCTGTCCTCCGGTTCCGGGCTGCCCGGACCGCACGAGAACCCGAACGCCCCCGGCTTCGCACAGTCGCTCGTGGTCGGCGGCGTGATGGAATTCGCCGTCTCGCTGTGCACCGACCAGCTCGCCCAGACCCTGCGCGAGGCAGGCGCCCACGTCACCCGCGGCGCCTCCCCCGTGGGGCTGCACGCATGGCCCTACTGGCGGGACGAACTCGGCAGGTCGTGGCCCACGATTCGCGCGGCCACCGGCGGCTGAACCCTCCTAGCGGCCGCTACGGCGCGGGGAAGCCCAGCAGTCCACGCAACTCCTCGGCGTCGGACACCGGCCGGTCGCAGACGAACCCTCGACACACGTAGGCGGCCGGTTCGCCGTCGACCAGCGGGCGGTCGACGAGCAGCGGCGACGTGTCCGGTGCACCGCCGATCACCACCGCGCCACCCGGCGCCTCGCGACGGGCCGCGTCCAGCAGGTCGGCGCCGTCGCCGGTCATCGACACCGCCACCTGGATCGGTCCGCGCACCGAGGCCTCGGCCACGGCCAGCCAGTGCCCCGCAGACCTGGCCGCCCGCGCGAGCAACAGTGCCCCTCGGTCCAGGCTGTCCGCGGCCGCCGCGGCGTACCGGGCGGAACGCTCGGGACCGGCCAGCGCGGCGGCGGCCAGCAACGCCTCCGCCATCGTGGATGCCCCCGACGGCGTCGCCCCGTCGAAGGGGTCGCGCGGGCGGGTGATCAGGGCCTCGGCGTCGTCGGCAGTGTCGAACCAACTGCCCGGCTCGTCGGGATCGGCGAAGTGGTCGATCGCCAGGTCGATGAGTTCCTCTGCGCGGGTGAGCCATTCGAGGTCGCCGGTCGCCTGGTGCAGGGCGAGCAGCCCGACCGCCATGGCGCTGTGATCGTCGAGCACCGCGGCCGCGTCGCCGACCACCCCGCCGAGCGAGGCCCGGCGCAGCCGACCGTCGACCAGATGCTCGCCGAGGAGCGTCCTGGCGCAGTGCGCCGCGGCCTCGACCCACTCGGGGCGACCGAGCCCGGCGCCCGCCTCGGCCAGGGCCGTGACCACGAGACCGTTCCAGGCG
Source organism: Rhodococcus sp. MTM3W5.2 (assembly GCF_001984015.1). NCBI lineage: Bacteria > Bacillati > Actinomycetota > Actinomycetes > Mycobacteriales > Nocardiaceae > Rhodococcus > Rhodococcus sp. MTM3W5.2. Next base: position 4,414,926 of record NZ_CP019572.1, read on the forward strand.
GTGACGACCTTGTCGTCGCGCCCCGGCTGCGGGCGACCCGACCGCGCCTCGAACAGCCTCGACCGCACCGAATCCCAGCGCGCGGGGTCCTCGGGATCCGCCGGCAGCTGCAGCACTGAGGTGCCCGCCTCGAAGGTGCCCGCGGAGCTCACGGCCAGCAGCCCGGCGGCCCACACACCGTCCTCGAAGCCCAGGACCGAGAGCAGCTCGTCCGGGGTCCACGCGTAGGTCAGGCCCTCGATGCCGTCGGTGTCGGCGTCCAGCGCCGAGGCGAAACAGCCGGACTCGGTGCGCAGATCCCGCAGCAGGAACTCGACCGTCTCCTCGGCCACCCGGATCGCCAGCGCCGACCCAGTCCGCCGGCCCAGGTGGGCATACGCCCGCAACAGCTGGGCGTTGTCGTAGAGCATCTTCTCGAAGTGAGGGACCACCCAGTCGGCATCCACCGAGTAGCGCGCGAACCCACCGCCCAGCTGGTCGTAGATCCCGCCGCGCGCCATCGCCTCCGCGGTACGTTCCACCGCGGCAAGCACTCTCGCGTCCCCGCTGCGCTCGTAGCCGCGCAGCAGCCCCTCCATCAGCGCGGACGGCGGAAACTTGGGCGCCGCCCCGAATCCGCCCCTGTCCTGGTCCTCGTCGCGCAGTGCGGCGACGATCGCTGCGTCCAGCAGGTTCGCGTCGAGGACCACCTGCCCCCCTGGAACCCCGGCTGCGTTGGCGGTCAGCTGCGCCGTGATCGCGGCGGACGCCTCCTCCACCTCCCCGCGCCTGCCCCGCCAGGTGTCCGCGATGGCCTCGAGCAGCTGAGTGAACGACGGCATCCCACCGCGCGGCACCGTCGGGTAGTAGGTGCCGCAGTAGAACGGCTCCGCCGAGGGGGTCAGGAAGCAGGTCATCGGCCAGCCGCCCTGGCCGGTCATCGCGACCGTCGCGTTCATGTAGACCGCGTCGAGGTCCGGCCGCTCCTCGCGGTCCACCTTGATGCAGACGAAGTTCTCGTTCATCAGCGCCGCGGTCGCCTCGTCCTCGAAGGACTCGTGGGCCATCACGTGACACCAATGGCAGGCGGAGTAGCCGACAGAGAGCAGGATCGGCACGTCGCGCTCGCGCGCCCACTCCAGCGCCTCCTGGCCCCACTGCTGCCAGTGCACGGGATTGTCGGCGTGCTGACGCAGGTAGGGGCTCGTCGCCCCGCCGAGAGTGTTTCGGGCCAGGGCCGACATGGCGCGCTGCCTAGCTCGCCGAGCCGGTCGGCGGTTCGGCGTTCTTCCCGTCGGTGGGCGCCTCGCCCGCCGCGCCCCGATCGGTGCCCTCGTCCGCGGCCTGGTCGGCCTCGGGATGCTCCGGCTCGAAGGTGTCGGGCAGCTTGCGGAGCTGCTTGTTCATCGAGCGGACCAGCAGCACCGTGCCGACGAGCAGGGCGACGATGATGACGAAGCCGATCGGTGACGCCTTGCCGAACTCCGGCCCGACCGGGTTACTGGGGGTCTGTGCCAGCCAGCCGGCCGCACTTGCCAAGATCACTTCTTCTCCTCAGGGTGGCCGTAGCCGACGTGGTCGATGCCTGCGAACAGGTCCGACTCCGGGATCGCGGTGCGCACCCTCGTCTTCGCGAGCTCGAACTCCTCGGTCGGCCAGATCTTCTGCTGAATGTCCAGCGGCACCGCGAAGAACGACCCGTTGGGGTCGATCTGGGTGGCGTGCGCCCGCAGGGCGTCGTCACGCTGCGGAAAGTAGTCACCGCAGACGATCTGGGTGGTCACCCGCGCCATCAAGTCGCCCTGCTCGGTCCGCCACTTCTTGAGCCACTCCGCCATCGGGAACTCCTCGCCGCGGCGGTCGTACTCGTCCTGGAACAGCAGCAGGCGCTTACGGATGAATCCGTGCGAGTAGTAGAGCTTCAGCGGCTCCCACGGCTCCCCCGCCCCCGGAAAACGCTCGGGGTCGCCCGCGGCCTCGAACGCGGCCATCGACACCTCGTGACAGCGGATGTGATCGGGGTGCGGGTATCCGCCGTTCTCGTCGTAGGTGGTGATGACGTGCGGGCGGAACTCGCGGATCACCTTGACCAGCGCCTCGGTGGACTCCTCCAGCGGCACCAACGCGAAGCAGCCCTCGGGCAGCGGCGGCAGCGGGTCGCCCTCGGGCAGCCCGGAGTCGACGAAGCCGAGCCAGAGCTGCTGGACGCCGAGGATGCGAGCGGCCTCGGCCATCTCCTCCTTGCGCACCTCGCTGATCCGGTCGCGCACGCCTGGCACATCCATCGCGGGGTTGAGGATGTCGCCGCGCTCGCCACCGGTCAGCGTCACCACAAGAACCTCGTTGCCCTCGGCCGAGTACCGGGCCGTGGTGGCGGCGCCCTTGCTCGACTCGTCGTCGGGATGGGCGTGCACGGCCATGAGACGCAATCCGCTCACAGTGCTCCTTCACCTCAGCTTCGCCTGTAGCGACGTGGTGGTCCGACGCCGACGTCCGCCGACAACGCACCGTTGTCCTTCCCCTATAGTTCCACCCGGTACTTCTGCCGTCAGCCGTGGCCCCGCCCCAGCAGCGCGCGAGGTACACCGACCGGGCCGCCGCAGGCCCGGTGCCGCTGTACGAGAGCTGAGCGATATGACCGAGACGCCTCCCGCCGACCGTTACCCGACGCCAACGCGCGATCTGCGCGGATCCCGGGTGGTGGCGATCATCCTGAGCATCGGCGTCGTGCTCCTCGGGCTCGCTCTGGCCTTCTTTGCGTACAACAAGTTCGCAGGCGACGACGTCGAGGGCCAGTCGATCGCGTACAACCTGGTGGACGAGTCGACGATCAGCATCCGGTTCACCGTGACCCGCGAGGACCCGTCCGAGCCCGCCGTCTGCATCGTGCGGGCCAGGTCGAGGGACGGCTCCGAGACCGGTCGCCGCGAGGTGTACCTGGGACCGTCGGACAGCGGAACCGTCGACGTGACCACGCTGATCAGAACGTCTCAGCGCCCCGCCATCGCCGACATCTACGGCTGCGGGACGACCGTCCCGGAGTACCTGACCACCGGCTGATCCGGCGAGTCCGCCCCGGGCCGGCACCAGCGCGATTTTCATGGAGAAATCCCTGCTCGTGCTAGAATCCTCGGGTACACGGTTCCGGCTTTGGAACCGTGTATTGCTGCATTTGCGTACAGATGCATAGCGGCAGGGTGCACCGCTCACATGACTGAGCGAACCGGGGGGAGCCAACCACCGGGGGTAGGCGCGCTCTCGTCGCCGAAGGCCACTGGAGTTCAGTGGTCCGCCCAGGGGACCCGGATGGGTTCCGACTACGAGGAGTGATCGAGCATGACCGAGACCCAGGTGACCTGGCTTACCCAGGAGTCACACGACCGGCTCAAGAGCGAACTCGACCAGCTCATTGCCAACCGCCCGGTCATCGCGGCCGAGATCAACGAGCGACGCGAGGAAGGCGACCTCAAGGAGAACGGCGGCTACCACGCGGCACGCGAGGAGCAGGGCCAGCAGGAGGCCCGCATCCGCCAGCTCCAGGAGCTGCTCAACAGCGCGAAGGTCGGCGAGGCGCCGACCCAGTCCGGTGTGGCACTGCCCGGTTCCGTGGTCAAGGTCTACTACGACGGCGACAAGTCCGACACCGAGACGTTCCTGATCGCCACCCGCGAAGAGGGTGCCCGCGACAACAAGCTCGAGGTCTACTCCCCCAACTCCCCGCTGGGCAGCGCGCTGCTCGAGGCGAAGGTCGGCGAGACCCGCAAGTACACGCTCCCCAACGGCAACACCATGCAGGTGACGCTCGTCAGCGCGGAGCCGTACCACAGCTGATCCGCGGTCTCACCGCACAGATGAACCCCGGTCCGAGCAACTCGGACCGGGGTTCGTTCGTCTGTGGCGAGCTCCGTCACACCATCCGGCGGACCTTCATCCCGTCGAACACCGGCCCGACCCGGACCACATCACCGGTCTGCGGGGCGTGCACCATCTGCCCGTTGCCGATGTAGATCGCGACGTGCCCCGGCCCACCCGACTGCCAGTTGCCGAACAGCAGGTCACCCGGCCTGGCCTCGGCCAGCGGGATCTCCTCACCGACGTTCCACTGGGTTTCCGAGGTCCGCGGCAGCTTCAGCAGGTCACCGGTCGCGGCGTATACCGCGTAGGACGTCAGCCCGGAGCAGTCGAAGCCACCGCCGGAGGGTCCGTTGATGTTGCCGCCGCCCCAGACGTAGGGCAGGCCCAGGTAGCGGAGCGCGGCCTCGACGATCTTGCCGCCGATCCCGTCGCCGAAGTTGCCGCCGACGAACGGGGTGAGGATCCCCGCGAATCGAGCCTCGGTTGCCCGGATCTTCTTCACGTACGGCTTGGTCTGGTTCTCGTAGTCGGGCAGCCCGGACGGCATCCCGCCGGACCGCCGAACGGCCCCGACCCCCGCGTTGTACCCGGCGATGGCCAGATCGAGGGTGTCGCCCTTGACCAGGCCCTGCTTCTGCCAGCCCTCGATCTCGGTGTACATGTCGCAGAGTAGGTGCCCTGACGCCATCACCGAGTCCGCGACGCCGAGGATGTCCGCCTTACCGTCGCCGTCGGCGTCCTTGCCGTACTTGGCCCAGGTGCCCGGCATGAACTGACCCGGCCCGCGCGCTCCGTCCCTGGACACCGGCGCCGTCGGGCCGTACCGGAAACCGTTCTCCGCCGAATAGAGCGCGGCGAGGACCGGCGGCTTGATGCCCTCGCAGATCTCACCCGCCTTCTTCAGCCACGGCACGAAGACCGCGATCGCGCCGATCGGGGCCATCACCATCTCGGGGAGGTCGGTCAACGCGCCCGGCAGCATTCGGCTCGGGTCGCCGCCGATGGGGGTCGCCTGCAGCGCGGGCGGCGCCGTGTAGCGCGGCGCCTCCTGCACCGGTGGCGCGACCACCGCGGGCGGCGGAACTGCAGGCGCCCCCGGGGCGATCTGCGGGGCAGGCGGGAGGTACGGCTGGAGCGAATCCTCCACTGCGGCAGCCGCATCCGTGACGGCCTGTTGTGCCTGACCCTGCATCTGCTGGGGCAGCATCCCGATGATGTCGTTGATCTGCTGCGACGCCGCGGGAGCCGACGCCTCGAAAGACTGAATCGCTTGTGCTGCTTGATCCTTCACCGGTAAGGGGATGTCGGCTCCCTGAACGAAGCCGCCGAGGGCAGTGGCAACCGCCACGATCACCGCCGTTGGATCAACCGGCATTCGCAACTCCAAACTTCGAGCGGGTTATCAGGTGCAACGCTAGGTCCCCCGACCCGGCCGCGGGGCGATTTCGATCACATCGATCGAACCGTGTTTCCCGAACCCACACGCCGCCTGTATCGCGGCGTGCAGGTCCGGCGTTAGCGGCCGCCGACTGTGCATCTGCCGGCGAATCGGCCCACTTCGGGCGGGGAAAACTGCGCACTCACGGAGCGTATGCCCGCGCGCCGCGACATTTCAGGCCAAGAACCAGAATTTCAGCAGACCCTCAGGTCTCTCTCAGGCTCGCGGTGGATCCTGGTCGTCATGAGCGAGCGCCCCGCAGAGCAACCCCACCGAACGTCCCGATTCCGCCGCGCCGTCGCGGCGTCCGGCATCGTCGGTGCGCTCAGCGTCGGATCCCTCACCGGCACATCGTTCGCGCTCGGAGACGCCCCCTCCTCGGATTCGGGGACGGTCATCGCCGCCGATTCGAACCGCTCGAACGGCGCAGGCCCGATCGTCACCAGGGGAGCCGGGCAGTTCGACGTGATCTCGGGCGGGTCGTGACCCTCGCGGCGGACAAGGCCGCGAAGAGCTGGTCGATGTGGGGCGTGCGCGCGACGGTGGTCGTGGCCGACCCCGACATGCTGGAGTCCGCCTGGAACATGGTCCGCGGCCACCTGGCCGCCGCCGATGTCGCGACCAGTGCCACCCGAGAAGACTCCGAGATCGCGGCGCTCAACCGGTCCGCGGGCACCACGACCCGGGTGAGTGTCCTGCTCGCCGAGCAGGTCAGCAGGGCCCTCCTGGCCGCCGAGCTGACCGCGGGCGTCCTCGACCCCACCGTCGGCGGCACTCAACCGGACCAGTGGCGCTCCGTGACCGTCCGCGGACCCGACGTCACCCTCCCCGCAGGGCTGACCCTCGACGTGTCCGCGACCGCCCGCTCCGTCACGGCCGACCGGTGCGCCACCGCCGTCGCCGAGCTGCTCGGCTGCGGGGTGCTGGTCAGCCTCGGCGGCGACGTGGCGACCGCGGGTCCTGAGCCGCTCAGCGGCTGGCAGATCAAGGTCGAGGACCTGCCCGGCGACCCGTCGTGTCAGGTCTCGATCCCGTCCGGCTCCGGCCTCGCGACCGCCAGCACGGTCAGCCCGCTGCACCCCGATCCCGCCGGGGCGCCGCACTGGCGCACCGTGTCCGTGGTCGCCGGCTCCGCCCTGGCCGCCGCCGCGGCGAGCAGGGCGGCGGTCCTCGGGGGCGAGGAGACGCTCGCCTGGCTCGAGGAGCTCGGGATGCCCGCCCGGCTGGTGGACCAGGACTTCCGGGTCACCCGGCTCTGCGGCTGGCCGTGATCGACCGCGTCATCACGCAGGAGAACAACGCCACCGGGGCGAGCGCCCGGGCCTACGCTTGACGACATGGCGATTCGATCCGGGCCCGAGATCGGCGCCGCAGACTTCGTCGGAATCGACCACGACGCAACGGGTTCCGCCCGGCTACTGGCGGCTGCGCCGCCTGTGCGCGGTTGACGAGTGTGAAGACTCGTTGACCGCGCACGGGCGCGGAGCGCCTACTCCTGCACCCGCGCGGCGAAGCCGGCGGTGTCGAGGGCGCCCAGCACCTCGTCCCGGTGGTCGGGCCCCTGGTCTCCAGGGTCAGCAGCACCTCCACCTCGTCCAGGCCGAGGTCGCGGGCCGTCCGCGAGTGCACCACGTCCACCACGCTGGCGCCGCGCGCACTCACCACACCGAGCAACCGCACCAGCCCGCCGGGCCGATCCGGGATGGTGACGCGCACCACCAGGTAGCGTCCGGCGGCCCGCAGACCGTGGGTGATCACGTGGGTGAGCAGCAACGGGTCGATGTTGCCGCCGGACAGCACCGCGCACACGGGCCCCTCCAGCCGCAGTTGCTCCGCCGCGCAGGTCATCAGGGCGGCCACCGCCGCAGCCCCCGCCGGCTCGACGATCAGCTTGGCCCGCTCGCTGCACAGCAACAGGGCCCGGGACAGCGCGTCCTCGCTGACCGTGACCACCTCGTCCACCAGGGCGTTGACATGTGCGAACGGCACCGCACCCGGGAGCCCGATGGCGATCCCGTCGGCCATGGTGGACAGGGCCTCCGCCTCGACGGGGGCGCCCTCGGCGAGCGACCTCGGCCAGGCCGCCGCCTGCTCGGCCTGCACGCCGACGAGGCGCACGCGGCGGCCCGAGTCCCGGACCGCCGCCGCGATCCCGGCGAGCAGCCCGCCGCCACCGGTCGGCACAACGATGGTCCCGACCGCTGGCAGCTGCTCGAGGATTTCCAGCCCGACGGTGGCCTGGCCCGCGACCACGTCGACGTGATCGAACGGGTGGATGAGCACGGCGCCCGTCGCGGCGGCGAACTCCTTGGCGGACACGAGCGCCTCGTCGACGGTGTGCCCGCGCAGGTGGACCGTCGCGCCGTACGCCTTGGTCGCGACGAGCTTCGGCAGCGCCGCCCCGACCGGCATGAAGACCGTGGACTCGATGCCGAGCCGGCTGGCGGCCCAGGCGACGCCCTGGGCGTGGTTGCCCGCGCTGGCCGCGACCACGCCGCCCGCCCGCTGCTCGGGGGTCAGGTTCGCGATCCGGTTGTAGGCGCCGCGGGGTTTGAAAGAGCCTGTGCGCTGGAGATTTTCACACTTGAGCCACACGTCGTGGGCGCAGCGCTCCGAGAGCACCCTCGACGCGAGCATTGGTGTCCTGCGCATCACCGGGGCGAGCCGGTCGGCCGCCGCCGCGATCTGGTCCCTCGTCACGAGTTCCACAGCGCCAGCGTAAGGCGCCTGCGGCGCCCGTGCGCGGTCGACGAGTCCTGAGACTCGTCAACCGCGCACGGGCAGCGGAGCTGCCTACTTCAGTGCCTGCTCCACATCGGCGATGAGGTCGGCGGCGTCCTCGATGCCGACCGAGAGCCGGACCAGGTCGTCCGGCACCTCGAGCGCGGAGCCCGCGGTCGACGCGTGGGTCATCGCGCCGGGGTGCTCGATCAGCGACTCGACACCGCCGAGGGACTCGGCGAGGGTGAAGATCTCGGTCCGCGAGCAGAAGTCGAGCGCGGCCTGCTTGCCGCCCTTGAGGCGCACCGAGATCATGCCGCCGAATCGGCGCATCTGCTTGGCTGCGACCTGGTGGCCCGGGTGCGACTCGAGGCCGGGGTAGATCACCTGAGAGACCGCGGCGTGGCCGGTGAGCAGGTCGACGATCTGCTCGGCGTTCTCGCTGTGCCGCTCCATCCGCAGCGCGAGGGTCTTGATGCCGCGCATGGTCAGGTAGGCATCGAACGGGCCGGGCACCGCGCCCGCGCCGTTCTGCAGGAACGCGAAGGCGGTGTCGAGTTCCTCGTCGTCGGTGACGAGCGCGCCGCCCACGACGTCAGAGTGCCCACCGATGTACTTGGTGGTCGAGTGCAGCGCGATGTCGGCGCCGAGGCCGAGCGGCTGCTGCAGGTACGGCGACGCGAAGGTGTTGTCCACCACCAGCTTTGCCCCGGCCTCGTGCGCGACCCCTGCGAGTGCCTCGATGTCGCCGATGTTGAGCAGCGGGTTGGTCGGGGTCTCCACCCACACCAGCTTGGTGTTCGGGCGGATCGCGGCGCGGACCGCGTCGACATCGGACACCGCGGCGGGGGTGTGCTCGATGCCCCACTGGGTGAACACCTTGTCGATCAGCCGGAAGGTGCCGCCGTAGGCGTCGTTCGGGATCACCAGGTGATCACCGGGACGCAGGACCGAGCGCAGGAGGCAGTCCGTGGCCGCCATGCCGGACGCGAACGCGCGACCGTAGGTGCCCGACTCGAGGGCGGCGAGGTTGGCCTCGAGCGGACGCCGGGTCGGGTTCCCGGTGCGCGCGTACTCGAACCCGCTCCGCATGCCGCCGACGCCGTCCTGGGCGAAGGTCGAGCTGGCGTAGATCGGCACGTTCACCGCACCGGTCAGCGGATCCGGCTCGTACCCGGCGTGAACGGCCCTGGTGGAGAACCCCTGCTCTGCGTTGCTGTGCTCGCTCATGCCGGTAAGCCTAGCGAGCCGCTATTCGGTCAGTAATCGGGCAACCGCGAGCAGCCCGTCGATGTACTCCGATTCCGTGTACCCCTGGCTGCCGTGGCTGCCTGCGTCGACACTGCGGCCGGCCATCGTCAGCGTGTACACGGTGTCGTTGACCTTGATCACGAGCCCACCCAGCGCGTCGGCGCGCGGCTCGTCGACCACGCCGAGGCTCGCCTTCCCCCTGGAGGCCTCGAGCATCGCCTCGGTGAACCCGTTGGCCTTGACGCTGACGAAGAGATTGCGCTGGGTTCCTGTGAAATCCCCGTCCGACCACAGGCAGAGCGGGTCCGTGGAGCCCGGCAGGGTGGTCTGGTTCGCCAGGGACATTCCTGCCACCAGGCCACCCAACGCCCCGGCCATCGTGGCGCAGTCCGGCGCTTCGCCCGCGGACAGCGCCACCGCGGCACCGCCGTCCGAACCCTCCGACTCCGCGACCGGTGTCCCGCTGGTCACAGTCGAACATCCGGATACCAGCACCGCGGTCGCCGCGGCGACCATCCCCACCCGAGATCTCATCTCCCCCATGCGGGGATCCTAACGGCACCGGGCGGGGCGGGCTCAGGTCGAGCTATCCCCCGGCGCTGAGGAATCCGAGCAGGTCGTGCCGGGTGATGACGCCGACGGGCTTGCCGTCGTCGACCACCATCAGCGCGTCCGAGTCGCCGAGCGCCTTGGTCGCGGCGGTCACCGGCTCGCCCGAGCCGATCAGCGGGAACGGCGGGCTCATGTGCTTGGCGACCGGATCGGCCAGCTGCGCCCGGCCCTCGAACACCGCCGAGAGCAGGTCCCGCTCGCTGACGCTGCCTGCGACCTCGCCCGCCATCACCGGGGGCTCGGCGCCGACAACCGGCATCTGCGAGACGCCGTACTCGCGCAGGATCTCGATCGCGTCGCGCAGCGTCTCCGACGGATGCGTGTGCACCAGGTCGGGCAGCTCGCCCGACTTGCCCCGCAACACGTCGCCGACGGTCGGCTCGTGGACCTTGCCGTCCAGCGGGGTGCGCAGGAAGCCGTACGAGGCCATCCACTTGTCGTTGAAGATCTTCGACAGGTAACCGCGGCCGCCATCGGGCAGCAGCACCACGATCACCGCGTCGGGCTCGCGCTCGGCGACCCGCAGCGCGGCCACCACGGCCATGCCGCAGGAGCCGCCGACCAGCAGGCCCTCCTCGCGGGCAAGGCGCCGCGTCATGTCGAAGGAGTCGGCATCGGAGACCGCGATGATCTCGTCGGGGACCGAGGGGTCGTAGGCGGTGGGCCAGAAGTCCTCGCCGACGCCCTCGACCAGGTACGGCCGACCGGTGCCGCCCGAGTACACCGAGCCCTCCGGGTCCGCGCCGATGACCTTGACCTTGCCGCCGGAGACCTCCTTGAGGTAGCGACCGGTGCCGGTGATCGTGCCGCCGGTGCCGACGCCGGCCACGAAGTGCGTGATCTTGCCCTCGGTGTCCCGCCAGATCTCAGGGCCCGTGGTCTCGTAGTGGCTCGCCGGCCCGCCCGGGTTGGAGTACTGGTTGGGCTTCCAGCCGCCGGGCAGCTCCCGCGCCAGCCGGTCGGAGACGTTGTAGTAGCTGTCCGGGTGCTCCGGTGCCACCGCGGTCGGGCACACCACGACCTCGGCGCCGTAGGCCTTGAGGACGTTGCGCTTGTCCTCGCTGACCTTGTCCGGGCAGACGAAGACGCACTTGTAGCCGCGCTGCTGCGCGACAAGCGCCAGCCCGATGCCGGTGTTGCCCGACGTCGGCTCGACGATGGTCCCGCCGGGCTTCAGCTCGCCCGACGCCTCGGCGGCGTCGATCATCTTGACCGCGATCCGGTCCTTGGAGCTGCCGCCCGGGTTGAGGTACTCGATCTTGGCGGCCACCAGGCCCGAGCCGGGCTCGACCACCGAGTTCAGCTTGACCAGCGGAGTATTTCCGATGAGGTCGGTGACATGATCCGCGATGCGCATGCCTACATGGTCCCAGAGCGCGCGACGGGGGCAACACCAGGTCCCTCCTCGAGCGTCGCTCCGCCCGCTCCGATCTTGATGTCGGGTCCCCGAGCGCAGACCCCACGCCGCGCGAGCTTTCGCACTAGATTTGTGGCCGGGTAGCACTCGCGACGAGCGGAGGGTGGATCCGGTGCCCACCAGCGGATGGAAAACGGCCGCGAAAGCAAGCGCGGCAGCGGTCGTCGCGGGGTCCTCGGCAGGCACGGCGTCGTGGGCGCTCTACAACTACCTGATGGGCCAGGCCACCGCCGCGCGCGGCGTGATCGGCCGCAACGTCGCGAAACCACCCGAGGCCGACGGCATCTACACCGCCGGGTGCGACGCGCCCGAGCGCTGGCGCCTTGGCGCGGAATTCGACATCCACCTGATGATCTTCGGCGACTCGACCGCGGCAGGGGTCGGCTGCGCGATCCCCGACGAGGTGCCGGGCGTGCGGATCGCCCGCGGCCTCGCCGAGGAGACGGGCAAGCGGATCTGGTTGTCCACCAAGGCGATCGGCGGCGCCACTTCGAAGGGGCTCAAGGGGCAGGTCGATGCCATGTTCATCGCGGGCCCACCACCGGACGCAGCGGTGATCCTGGTGGGCGCCAACGACGTCACCGCCAAGAACTCGATCCACTCGTCCGCCCGCAGGCTCGGCGACGCGGTGGCGCGGCTCCGCCAGGCAGGCGCGGTGGTGGTCGTCGGTACCTGTCCGGACCTGGGGGTGGTCACGGCGATCCCGCAGCCGCTGCGATCGGTGGTGCGCGAGTGGGGCCACCGGCTGGCCCGCGCGCAGGCGGCGGCGGTGCTGCGAGCCGGCGGCCATCCCGTCGCCCTCGCCGACCTGCTCGCGCCGGAGTTCCTTGCCGCCCCGGACACCATGTTCTCCGCCGACCACTTCCATCCCTCGGCGGCCGGGTACGAGCTCGCGGCGCAGCAGTTGCTGCCCGTGCTCGCCACCGCGCTCGGGGAATGGGAGGGCGGTCCGCTGCCCGAGCTGCCCGAGGTCTCCGAGGCCGCGGAGTCGCGCCGGATCTCCGCCCGGATCACCGAGGCCGCGAACCGGTTCCTGTGGCGCCGGGACACCGAGCGCCGGGCCAGCAGGGGCGAGCCGGGGGCCGATCAGGTGGCCCCGGAACCGACCTCCGGAGTGCTCAAGATCGTCGATGACCGACGGCGTCGTCAGCGCGCCGCGAGCGCCACGTAACGTCTGGGTCAAATCCACAGTGTGTGGCACCCACCATGCACCCCGATTACTGCAAGGAGTTCTCATGCCTGAGGCCGTCATTGTCTCCGCTGTACGTTCGCCCATCGGCCGGGCCGGCAAGGGTTCGCTCAAGGACATCCGTCCCGACGACCTGGCCGCCCAGATGGTCGCCGCGGCCCTCGCGAAGATCCCGGAGCTCGACCCCGCCGACATCGACGACCTGATGATGGGCTGTGGCCAGCCCGGCGGCCAGTCGGGCTACAACATCGCCAAGGTCGTCGCGACCGCGATCGGCTACGACTTCCTGCCCGGCGTCACCGTCAACCGCTACTGCTCCTCCTCGCTGCAGACCACCCGGATGGCGATGCACGCGATCCGCGCGGGCGAGGGCGACGTGTTCATCTCGGCGGGCGTCGAGTCCGTCTCGTCCTTCACCACCGGCACCGCCGACGGCTGGCCGAACACCAAGAACGCCCTGTACGCCGACGCGCAGGCCCGCACCGAGCTGGCCGCGCAGGGTGGCGTCGCGTGGAAGGACCCCCGCGAGGACGGCCTGACCCCCGACATCTACATCTCCATGGGCCAGACCGCGGAGAACGTCGCCTCGCTGACCGGCATCAGCCGCGAGGACCAGGACCGCTGGGGCGTCCGCAGCCAGAACCGCGCGGAGGAGGCCATCAACCGCGGCTTCTTCGCCAACGAGATCACCCCGGTCACCCTCGCCGACGGCACCGTCGTGTCCACCGACGACGGCCCGCGCGCAGGCACCAGCTACGACAAGATCAGCCAGCTCAAGCCGGTCTTCCGTCCCGACGGCACCGTCACCGCCGGCAACGCCTGCCCGCTCAACGACGGCGCGGCCGCGCTCGTCATCATGAGCGACACCAAGGCGAAGGCCCTCGGCCTGACCCCGCTGGCACGCGTCGTCGCCACCGCAGCGAGCGGCCTGTCCCCCGAGATCATGGGCCTCGGCCCGATCGAGGCCGTCAAGAAGGCCCTCGGCTACGCGAAGATGACCACCTCGGACATCGACCTGTACGAGATCAACGAGGCGTTCGCGGTGCAGGTCCTCGGATCCGCCCGCGCGCTCAACCTCGACGAGGACAAGATCAACATCTCCGGTGGCGCGATCGCCCTCGGCCACCCGTTCGGTATGACCGGTGCCCGCATCACCAACACCCTGCTCAACAACCTGCGTGAGCAGGACAAGACCTTCGGCGTCGAGACCATGTGCGTCGGCGGCGGCCAGGGCATGGCGATGGTGCTCGAGCGCCTGAGCTAGTTCCTCTGCACCACCGCGAACGGGCGGTTACCGGGACAACGGCCGAGAGGCCTCCCCGGTAACCGCCCGTTCGCCATCTGTGGACAACGTCGCGAGTTGTGCACATGTCGCCTGGCACCCCTTTACGGTGGTGCGGGCCCGGCAGGGTTAGGCGATGGGGACCTTCGACGCGCCGTTCCGTGGTTCGATGGCCATCGCCAACGGCGGGCTGACTGAACACCAACTTCGCCGTGACTTCACCCGCCTCTACCGCGACGTCTACGTGGCCAAGCGTGTCGAGCTCACAGCCGCTGTACGCGCCCGCGCCGCGTGGGTCTTCGCAGCCCCGGATGCAGTCCTCACCGGGTTCTCGGCGGCGGCCCTGCACGGTTCCAAGTGGATCGACGCGTGCGCGCCCGCCGAGGTGATCAGGTCGGGGCATCACCGGCCGGCCCCGAATCTGCTCGTGCACGATTACCGCCTCGAACCCGGCGAGAGCACCTTCGGCGAGGGAATGCGGGTAGCGACGCCGGCACGGACGGCGTTCGACCTCGGGCGACGCCTCCCCCGGCGCGAGGCGATCGTGGCGCTCGACGCGCTCTGCCATGCCACCGGCCTGAAGCCCGAAGAAGTAGGCATCCTCGCGGACCGGCACCCGGGTGCTCGCGGAATCGCCGCGCTGCGGTCGATCCTCGCCGATGTCGACGGCGGTGCCGAGTCCCCGCCCGAGACCCACACCCGGCTGGAGATCATCGACGCCGGGCTGCCCCGACCGGACACCCAGATCGTGCTCGTCGCGGAGGACGGCTGGGAGTTCGCCCGCGCCGACATGGGCTGGCGGGTGTGGCGGGTGCTTGTGGAGTACGACGGCGAACACCACTGGAAGCAGCGCCGCCAGCGGGCATGGGACATCGAGCGCCTGGCGAGAATCGAGGCGCTCGGCTGGACGGTGGTGCGGGTCGGGGCAGAGTTGCTCTACGACCGACCGGCCGCGCTGGTCTGGCGGGTTCGCGAGAAACTCCTGGCCGCCGGGGCCCCGGTATGAAAACGAAAGGGCGGTTATCGAGGAGGCCTCTCGGCCGTTGCCCCGGTAACCGCCCGTTCGTGGTCAGGCGTGCGGTGACTAGTCGCTGTTGAAGTAGCTCAGCAGTCGCAGGATCTCGACGTACAGCCACACCAGGGTGACGGTGAGACCGAACGCGACGCCCCAGGCCGCCTTCTCCGGCGCCTGCGCGCGGATCAGCTGGTCGGCGGCGTCGAAGTCCAGCAGGAAGCTGAACGCGGCGATGCCGATGCAGACGAGGCTGAAGATGATCGCGAGTCCGCCGCCGTCGCGGAGGCCGAGGCCACCGGGCGTGAAGAAGCTGGCGATCAGGTTGCCGAGCGAGAGCACCACGACACCGATCAGTGCGCCGATGATCATCCGGGTCAGCCGCGGGGTGACGCGGATGGCGCCGGTCTTGTAGACCACGAGCATGCCGAAGAACACGCCGAAGGTGCCGAGCACTGCCTGGGCGATGAGGGTGGAGCCGCCGGTGCCGCCGAACGTGATGTCGGTGAACATGAACGACAGCGCGCCAAGGAAGACGCCCTCCGCCGCGGCGTAGGCCAGCACGATCGCCGGGTTGTCCATCTTGCGGCCGAAGGTCGCGACCAGGACCAGGACGAGCCCGATGAGTCCGCCGCCGATCACGAACGGCGTCGCGAGGTCGACGTTCGAGTTGACGAGCACGTAGGAGATGATCGCCGCGACCGTCAGCACGCCGAGCGTGATGCCCGTCTTGGTGACGACGTCGTCGATGGTCATGGCCCGCTGAGCAGGACCTGTCGTGTACGGCTCAGCCTGCGTGTACTGGGGCTGACCGAACTGCTGTGTCATCTGCCCCGCGCCTGCCGCGGCAGAACCGAACGAGGCGTATCCGCTGCCCTCCTGCTTGGGGAGGTTGCGGAACACCGGGTTGCTGGTGGTGCGCACCGTGCGTGTCCCTTCTATAGGTGGATCCCTGGGGATCCTGCCGTGCCGCTGTGGCCCGACCGCGACGGGAAATCCCGTTCTGTTGGTAAAACGTCTCACATGTGACCGTAAGTTCCCAGCGCTTCGAACTTAAACGAGTCGCCAACAGGAACAGTGGGGACTCTACCGGGCCGGGATCGCGCCCGCCTCGCACGAAAACGAGGTTCACCTGGCACGACATTGCACCCAACGGTGGCATTATTGACACATGAGCACCGAGGACGGCCCGGGCCAGACCCTCAACGCCAGCGAGTCGCTCGACTCGGACGAGGTTCGCAACGACGACGGCGACGATGTCGTCGACGCCCCCGATCACTGGAGCGAGGCCGATCGCTTCGGAACGACCGCGGCCGAGGCCGCCGCGGGCGAGACCCTCGACGAGCGGCTCGCCGAAGAAGAGCCCGACACCCCGCTCGACGACGACGGTCAGCAGCCGGGCGATCCCGAGTCCGTCGAGGCGGAGGTGGTCGACGGCGTCATCATCGAGGACCTCGGCATCAACCGCGACCAGTTCGACGGCGACCCGATCGGCGGCGGGCCGGTCAAGTAGCGGGCCGAACCGTCACGCCCCTTTGACCGACCGGGCGACCGTGAACTTCGGGTTCCTCCCGATCAGTTCGGTGGGGCCGACCGACTTCCTGAGCGCACCGCGGTATCCCAGGTGTGAGTTGTAGACGGTCCACAGCTCACCCCCTCGCGCAGCACCCGGCCCGCGCCGCGGAACATCGACAGCGCCGCCCCGGTGTGGACGGCCGCACCCACGTGAAACGGCGGATTGCAGACGATCAGGTCGGCCGTGGCATCGCCGAGGGTGGACATCGCATCGTCCCGCAGCGCGGTCACCCGGTCGCCGACACCGTTCGCATACGCGGTCGCCGCCGTCGACGCGACGGCCGCGGCGGACTGATCGGTCGCGATCACCCGCATGTCGTCACGGGAACGAGCCAGGGCCACTGCGAGAATCCCTGTGCCGCAACCGAGGTCGACCGCCGATCGCGCATCAGGGTTCATCCGGGGCAGGTAGTCGAGCAGGAACCGGGTTCCGATGTCGAGCTTGGTGCCCGCGAAGGCGGCCCCGTGCGCGACCACCTCCATGTCGAGCTCGCCCAGGTGCTCGCGCAGCGGGTAGGTCGGCTCGGCGGGCGGATCGAGCGGGCCGCGGGCGACGAGCACCCGGGACTTCTGCCTGCCACGGGTGGCATGCACGTCGCCGAAGCTGCGGGCGAGCACCTCGTTCATCGCGGGGGTGATGTGCTTGTCGCGGCCGCCCGCGTAGATCACCACCTCCGGATCGGCGTGCCGGGCGACGGCCTCGGCGATCTCGGCGAGGGCGGCCAGGCTGCGCGGCAACTGGACCAGCACCACCCGCGCTCCCGAGAGCAGGGACTCGTCCAGCCCGCAGGACCGGTAGGCCTCGCGCAGCCCGGCTCGCGCAGCGTTGTGCGACAGCGCGAGCTCGCCGGTGATCGGGTCCTGGTGAACCCGGACGTCGGTGACGCCGAAGCCCGCGATCGCCCCAAGGGCGAGGGCGCCGTAGTGGTCGCCGATCACCGCGACCGTCGCGTCCGCCGCGGCCTCCAGCGACGGGCCCGCCTCGTCGAGGATCAGCCGATCCGCGGCGTCGACAGCGAACAGGTTCGGCGCCTCCACGTCGGGGAACCGACGCAGTCGGGACAGGACTTCTTCGGGGACCGGCACCGCTCGATTGTTCCAGGTCCCGGCCGCGACATGGACGAGCGACCACCTCGGCCGTCCGTCCCATGACTGGACAAGTGACAAGTAGCGGGGCGATACACGAACGGGTACAACAAATTCGACAGAATCCACAATCCGACCGGGGCAGCGGTCGAGAACCCAGGAGGGCCGCCCATGCCGCTGTCTATGTCTCCCGCCGACTCGATGTGGCTGCTGGCAGAATCGCGCGAACACCCCATGCACGTCGGCGGGCTGCAGCTGTTCGAGCCGCCGGAGGGCACCACCGCCTCCGACGTCCGCGCGGCGTTCGATGCCGCTCTCGCGAATGATACTGCGGCACAAAGATTCCGCCAGCGGCCGACGCGCTCGTGGTCCACACTCGGACAGTGGGCATGGGAGGAGGACAACGGGTTCGACCTCGGGTATCACGTGCGCCACGACGCCCTGCCGCAGCCCGGCGGCATGCGTGAACTACTCGACCTGTGCTCCCAACTGCACTCGGCCCCCTCGACCGCCACCGTCCACTGTGGGAGATGCACCTGATCGAGGGCCTGAACGATGGCCGATTCGCGGTGTACACGAAGTTTCACCACGCATTCGCCGACGGGGTCTCGGCGATGCGACTGCTGGCGCAGTCACTGAGCGAGGACCCGACGGACCGGGCGATGCCCGCCGTCTGGGACATGAAGGACCCGGAGCCTGCGCGCCCCGCATCGGACGAACCGGCCGTCGAGACCGGTGACGGTGGCGGCGTCCTCGGACTGCCCGCCGCCGCGGTCCGCGGGGCCGCGTCGCTGCTGGGAGGGGCAGCCGGGCTCGGCTCGGCGCTCGCGGGCACCGTGGTCCGCGCGCTCCGCGAACAGGGCGGCTCCCTGTCATTTGCGGCCCCGAACACCATCCTCAACGTGCCCATCGCCGGGGCACGGCGCTACGCCGCGCGGTCCTGGCCGATCGAGCGACTCCGCCTGATCGCCAAGGCGTCCGACGCCACCGTCAACGACGTGGTGCTCGCGATGTGCTCGGGCGGCCTGCGCACGTATCTGCAGTCGCAGGAGGCCCTGCCCGAGGTCCCGCTGATCGCCGCCGTGCCGGTGTCGCTGCGCGGCGGCCCGGACGAAAGCCAGGCGGGCAACTCGTTCGGCGTGCTGATGTGCAACCTCGCGACCCACTCCGCCGACCCGGCGCAGCGGCTCGAGACCGTGCGAACGTCGATGCTCGAGGGCAAGGAGTCGATGATCGGCATGAGTTCGTCGCAGATCCTCGCGGTGAGCGCGGCCGGAATGGTGCCTGCGGCGCTGCACGTGGTCGCGGGCAGCAGCGGGGCGGTCCGCCCGCCGTTCAACGTCGTGATCTCCAACGTTCCCGGCCCCCGCACACCGCTGTACTGGAACGGGGCCCGGCTCGACGGGCTGTATCCGATCGCGTTCCCGCAGGAGGGCCAGGCCCTGAACATCACCTGCACCAGTTCCGACGACGCGATCGCGTTCGGGCTGACCGGCTGCAGGCGGGCATTGCCGGACGTCGAGGCGATCCTGGGCCACCTCGACGCCGAGCTGCACGCACTCGAGACGGCCGTCGGCATCTGAGACGCCGAGCGCGCGGGGCGTGAGCATCGCAGTCTTCCGACAGCGTGCCCACGCCCCGCGCGTGGTGGTCCTCAGCCTCGACGAGGGTTAGGCGCTGCCCCAGGTCACCGCGACACCGTTGGCCGCCAGCCACTCGCTCGGGTCCTGCTGCACACCGTTCGCGTCCCACACCTCGAAGTGCAGGTGCGGTCCGGTGGACTGGCCACGGTTGCCGACGGTGGCGATCTGCTGACCGGCCTCGACCCGCTGGCCGACGTTGACGGTGTACTCGTTGACGTGTCCGTAGACGGTGACGGTGCCGTCGTCGTGACGCACGCGGACCCACAGCCCGAAGCCGGAGGCCGGGCCCGCGGAGATGACCTCACCGTTGGCAGCGGACATGATCGGGGTGCCGAGGTTGGCGCCGATGTCGATACCGCCGTGATGCGAGCCCCAGCGAGCGCCGTAGCCGGAGGTCATGTGGCCGTTGACGGGCTGAACGGTGCGCGCCTTGAGCGGGGCGACCGACCCGCCGGGGTTGAGCGCGCGGAGCTGGTCGTTGACCCACTGCTGCGCGCCGGTGATCTCGGGCAGCGGAGCCGGTGCCGCGGGGGCTCCCTGAGGAAGCAGTTCCTGCGGAAGCTGGAAGGGCACGGCGGCGAAGGCCTGGTGATCGATCGGCGCGGCGGTCGCGGTGGCGGATCCGAGCTGCATGCCGCCGACCAGGATCGCGCCGGTCGCGACGGCGACGGTTGCGCCCTTCAGGCGACGCGCGGTGGTGATCGAGCTGGAACGATTGAACGTCCTGCGGAGAGTTCCCACAGTCTTTTACCTCATCTTCGTTGGCTTCTTGGTCGCACCTTTTGGGCCGTGCAACCTCGGACCCCCAAAACGAAGGTAACGAAACGATATCGATACGTCCACCGTGATCAGATCTTTATCTGAATACGATCTTGATCGCGCCAAACGCGATCGACGAGCCCCACGGTGCGTCCATCAACCCGACGCGACGTGCCATCCCACCTGCAGTAAGTCGCCGCTGCCGCCCGTCACGCAGATAGAAATAGGTGGTCAGCCGTTGAAACCCGCGCGAGACGGTTTGAGTAACGACGAGATAACAAACCGGCCGGTTTTGCGTCGACCGCGGGCCGAGCCACCCAGTTTCGAGCGCCGGACCACGGCAAAGAATCAGTGACCGACGTCACCCGACAGGCGGCGCCCGATTGACCGAGATCGGGCAATGAGGGTGCTATGAGTGCGCCGGCGGAAGTTCGGCGTGGGCGCCAGCCGAGGATCGAACTGGGCGGTACGTTTACCGGGCCGCCGACGCTCGGCCCGAGGGGGACTCACGATGCAGGTCGATCCGCGCGACGCTGTGTTCGCGTACGTCGAGACGCCGGCGGCGAATCAGACCTCCGTCTCGACCTACGCCTTCGACTCGGGTGGGCGCCCCCGGCCGAGCCGGGACGAGCTGCTGCGGTGGATCACGGAACGGGCCGGCCGGATCGGCATCCTGCGCCAGCGCATGATCCGTGTTCCCTTCGACCTCGATCACCCGTACTGGGCCGAGGATCCCGCGTTCGCAGCCGAGGACCACATCGTCTTCCACGACGGGCGAGGCTGGGAGGAACTGCGGACGCTGCTGGCGGACATCCAGCGGCGGCCCTTGAACCCGTCGCGGCCCCTGTGGGAGATCCACGTCGTCACCGGGGTCGCCGGCGTCGACGAGATCCCGGGCGACGCCACCGTGGTGGCCATCAAGATGCACCACTCGATGGCGGACGGCGGCCTCGGCGCCCGGATCTCCCGACAGCTGTTCACCGAGAACCTGCCAATCGATGAGCGCCCGGCCGCGGTGGCTGCGATTCCTTCCCGGTACTCGATGGCCGCCGCCGCGGTTTCCTCCCTACCCCGGAACCTCTGCCTGCTCGCCGGCGTCGTACCCCGGGCGCGACGGGTCCAGCGACTGATGCGGGCGGAGCGCGCGCAGGGGATGTACGAGGCTCCCGCCGCGCTGCGCCCGCGCACTGTGCTGAATCAACCCCTCGGCCCGGATCGCGTCTTCGACGCCGTGTTCTTCTCGGTCCCCGAGCTGCGGGCGATGCGGAGCGCGATCGGCGGCGTAACCGTCAACGACCTGATGCTCACGATCGTCGGCTCGACCCTGCACAGATATCTGTGCGAGGTCGGCCCCGCGCCGGACGGATCGTTGGCTGCCGGGGTCCCGCTCTCGACCCGCGATGTCACCGAGGCGACCTCCCGGAACCGGTTCGTCACCCTCGCCGTGGACCTGCACACCGACCTCCCCGACCTCATCGAGCGTGCCCGGGCGATCCATCGCTCGGTACTGATGGACACGGCGCGCAAGACCGGCCCCGGCGAGACGCAGTTCGACGCGCTCGCCAATTCGATCCCTGGGTTCGTGGTGCGGAACGGCCTCCGCGTCCTCGGCGCGCTCCCCACCCGGCGGTCGTCGACCATCCGGCTCGCCAACACCCTGGTCACCAACGTGCCCAAGGGCCCAGCCGACATGGTGCTGTGCGGGTCCACCGTCGCCGCGAACTTCGGGGTGGCCCCGCTCGTCGGCCTCGGCGGCGTGGTGCACTCGGTGAGTTCGGTGGGCGATTCCCTGGCGGTCAACATCACCGCGGACCCGCGGCAGCTGCGCGACGACCGTCGCTACGCCGAGTTGCTGCGCGAATCGTTCGAGAACCTGAAGGCCGCCGCCTACTCCTGAACCCGCTGCTCGCCGGTTCCGTTCCATACCAGAGTCGCGGTGGCGCCGTCCGGCAGCGAATAGGTGACCTGGCGGCCCGATTCGGTGACCGTGAAGGTGTGGTCCGCGCCGTCGTTGGCGGTGACGACGAGCACGCGGCTGCCGTCCGGGTTCTCGAAGGCGACGTCCTCTAGACCGCAGCGGTGGCCGGAGACCGGGGTGGTGAGGCACGCACTGGGTGTCGACGACGCGAGCCGACGCGAGCCGGGCCGGATGAACTGACTGAAGTGCGCGAGCGCCCAGTAGTCGGAGGTCAGGCTGTAGGTGCCCTTGTCAGTGTCGACGGCAACAGGCGCGATGCAGTCCTGGCCGGCGTACGGCGCGACGATTCCCCGGCAGCCGTTGCCCATTTTCGGGCCGCCGTCCTGATCGAGCACCGCGTTCCACAGCTGTACACCGCCCGCACCCGCGCGCAGCGATCGGATCATCATCTGTTGCGGGTCGACATTGCTCAGTTTGCTGGAGCACTCGGTGACCAGCTGTTCTTTGCCCGGATAGGCGCGGGTCTGTACCTCGATGCTCGACGGGTCGGTCAGGTAGCAGTGGTAGGCGAAACCGGCCACCTGCTCGCCCGCCACGCCCATGACACTAGGGATGTAGACCTCCGACCGCTGGAAGCCGTCGTCATAGGCCAGCACACCCGGCGACAGGCCGGCCTCGGCCAGCGCAGGGGCGAGGTGATCGCGGATGAGGATCCCCTGCTGAATCGGGTCCATGAAGCTCTCCGGAATGCCGATGACGAAGGCCAGCGGCGTCAACGGCTCGTTCTGGATGCCGAGGTAGTCGACGCCGATTCCCTGGTCCCGGTAGGCCTGCAGATACTTGACCAGGTAGTTTGCGTACGCGCCGTAGTACTCGGGCTTCAGGTGGCCCAACGGCCCGGTCTTCGTGACGAGCGCGTCATCGGACTTCATCCAGGCCGGAGGCGTCCACGGGTTGGCCATCACCTTCATGTCGGGATTCATCTCCAGCGCTTGCTGGATCGCGGGTATCAGGTATTTCCGGTCGCGATCGATGGAGAAGCCCGACAACGACGGGTCGCTCCCGCCGGGTGGCTGGTCGTCGAGGGTGGCGGGCTCGCCGACCACATAGTCGGTGGCGCCGATGGGAATCCGCAGAAACGACAGTCCGATCCCCTCGTCGGGCGAGAACAGCGAGCGCATCACCTCGTTGCGTGTCGCTGTGGGCAACTTGTCCTGCAGCAGGAAGGCCGAGGACTCGGTCATCGCCACACCGAAGCCGGCCGTGAGGGTCTGGCCCTTCGCTCCGGGATCGACTTCGATGCGCTCTCCGACCGGTGCAGCCGCTCGCCCGAAGGCCAGATCGGGCTGGCGCGCCAGCGTCGAGCTCAGGTCACGAGTGGTGAGGTAGACGGAAACCTCGTCGCCCGTCGATGCGATCGCCTGCGGTGCTTGCAGATTGGCGGCAATGAGAACTCCGACCGAGCCGATGAGGGCTCGTCGGCTCCATTCGGCCACCACTGGCGCGGCCGCTCGACGTACGTTCATGCACTTCCTCGAGTTCGTGAGATGGAGCGGCTACGAGCCGGATTCGGGACGGAGCCTACCGAGTACTCGGTCAGCTCGTTCGGGGATTCGACGATCCCGCGAAAGTCGGCCGAGCGTCGCTCTCTGGTGCGACACTTGCCAGCTTCTTCTCGCGTCGCCACAATGGCCGCGGTGCGCGCAAGAATCGCTGACCCCGCCTTTCAGTGGGCGGCCCTCGAGTCCTGGATCCTCGACTGGGAAGTATCGGCGGAACCCGACTCGGTCGTGCTCGGGAAGTGGGAGGTCGGCCTCGCCGAATCCGCGACCCGTATCGACAAAGGCGTGGTGTGGTGCCCGCGCAGGGGCGTCGTGATCACTCCCACCGGATACTCGGACAAACGGGTCACCGATCTGCTGCGCCAGTCCACCGCCGCCTTCGCCGGCATCGACCTGCCCTGAGCCGACACCCTTCGGACGGCGAGCCTTTTTGTGCCAACTCATGTAGCGCGAAAACGTGTTTCACCTCGGTGGAAACCAAGCGTTCCATTGGTGGCCAACACGTGTGACGTGGAATACCTTTGGCTCCGCCGCCTCAACCGGAGGCGCGCCAACGAGGGAGAACCGTCACCAATGGCATCGCACACAGCACCCCGGATCAGGTCGGCCGCTATTCGAGCCGTGGCAGCAGCCGCCCTCGCAACAGGCGTGGTCGCGGCCGCCCTCAAGAGGTACGGCCTCCCCGCCATGCGCTGATTTCCACAGCGGTTGTCCACAGCCTGCCCAGGGCGACGCCGATACGATCGAACCGTGCTCGGGATACCCATGGCGGTGGCCCGATTCAACTACCGGTTCGCGCGTCTTCCGTTTCAGCTGATCGAGGACATCGGCGCAACAAGGCTCGACGAAGGCGCGGCGCTGAGACTGGGATACGAGCGAATGCTCATCTATTGCGACCGTGCCGCCGCGCTTCTACTGCATGACGAGTCCGCCGCCATGCGGGCCCGCGATCTGCGCGAACAAACGAACCCGGCCCGGATCGCCCTGGTGCTCGAGCAACGTCAGGCCGAGCTGCGGGAGCATGTCAAGGACGCGGACGAGGTGCAGCTCCTCCGCGGGCACCGCGCCAAGTTCATGCACCGCCACCAGGCCTTCCGAGGCGAGACGCCGCCGCGCTCCTGACGGGCGATCCTCAGCTTGCTTCTTCGATCTCGCCGGGCTGCCAAGACTTGTCGAACCAGGGCTGGAGCGGGCCGTAGAGGCGGAGAATCGGGAACCAGCTCTTGTGGGCGACGGTCTGGATCCAGTTCGATTCCTTGCCTTGGGGCGCGGTCGGACCGAACCACAGCACGATCGATCCGTCCTGCTCCTCCAGGACGGTGCCGCTGAGGCTCATCAGGCTCGGGTACGGGTTGTCCGTCTGCAGCAGCGACCGCGTCTGGGTGTCGTAGACGTCGACCGACCAGAAGTTCTTCGCCGGGGGTTCGGCGGGAGCACCAGCCGGTAGGTCTTCGCGCCGTCCAGCAGGCGCCCCTGCGAGTCCTCGGCCGTGTAGGTGTAGGCGGAGCCAGCCCCCACCTGGGCGTGGGCCATCGCCGGCGTGATGACGGTGGCCGCGTAGTGGAACAGCGTCCTGGCGTCGAGCATCCGGGCCTGTCCCCGCAGGAACTCGTAGCTGCCCCCGACGAACGCCTCCTTCCAGGACCCGCCGTCGAAGGTGAAGTTCTCCGCGCCGCGCGGGAAGTACACCAGCGCGCGGCTCATACCCGCGGCCGTCCTCGCCGCCGAGTCGAGGATCGCGGTGAGGCGCTCGTCGGGCGCGAAGGGGCGCCCGTGCTCGATGCCGATGGCCGCGAGCTGGCCGGCCCGCTCGGGGTCGAGTGAACCGTCCGGCTCCTCCTGGACGAGTTCGTCGATCTCGTGAAAGAAGGAGATGTCGTTGGCGTGGACGGTGTTGAACACCTGCTCCGCGAGGTTGACGAAGGCCATCTCGGGGGCGCGCCCGCGTCGGAGAGCCGGTAGACGCGGGACCGCTTGACGGCCCCGATCCCGTCGAGGGCGCGGATGACCACCCAGTTGGTGAAAGTGGGTGTGCGACAGATGTAGTAGCCGTCGGGCTCGTCGCCGGTGTATCCGGGCGGGAGGAACAGGTACTTTCCGCCCTGCCCCTTGTCCGGCCCGGCGATACCCATGTCCGTCACGTATCGGAACCAGAAATCGTCGACGACGCACAGTGAGTTCGTCGGCGGCTCGATGACCACGGGCCCGTCGCGCAGGTCGATGAACATCGTCCCGTAGGCGGTCGCGGTGTTCGGGGTAAGGAACAGGCTTCCCGAGTTGGCCCTGGGATCGGTGACGCCGAGGACGCCCAGCCCGTCGACGCCGACACTGCGGAGGCCGCGCCTCATCGCCACAAGAGACGCTCCGGGCACGGCATTGAGGAAGGCGTCGATGCCCCGGACGAAATCCAAACCGTCGTACAGCTTGCGGGTCGACTCGGGTAGCGGCACGCCGTCGAAGAACTCGAATGCGCCTAGCGGTGTCTCCACGCGGTCCGGGACACCAATCGCGGTCAGCGCTGCAGTCAGATCAACGGATCCGGAACCATCCATGCCGTTTCTCTCCTCTATTCGAGCGATCGAGGAGTTCAGATTTTCTCGGATGTGCCACCGACACCTCATCCGGCATGGGTGAAACCCAAATGGGAGGCCATCGGCCAAATCTGGAGAACCGTCCAGTTTTGTACGCGCGAGTAACGACTTGCTCCATCTACGGTGAGTTCGCGCCACCATCCCTCGATGAGTGACGTAGGCCCCGTCGACAAAGCCCCCTGCGTCGGCGGGGCCGCCTATGTCATCCCGCCAGAACTCCCATCACTGACGGGCGCCCGCAGTCCCGAGGAGAAGGCGATGAAGATTCCGGTGTGGATCGGCACACCCCTGGTGCTCGCGTTGGCGACGACCGACGCGGTCTTGGACCTCCAGACTCGCGCCGTGGGCTCGTTGACGCGAGCCGTGATGCGCCGGATGTTCGTCGGCATCCCAATCGAGGCGCCCCACCCAACGCGCGAGAGGGACGACATCCCTAGGTCTGCGTAGCGCCGCACTGGGGCAGGCTCGATGAGTCCGCCCACCGCCCACCGGCATCACCGCGCCGTATCGAGTCATTCCTGTTTGAGCTCAGGGTGGCGCCGGAGCAATTCGCTCTCGACTCGGCGCAGCGAGGAGATCTCTGCGTTCACGTCGTCGAGCTGTCGCCTCGATCGGTCCAGGAGAGCTTCGAGTTCGCGGACTCTGAGCAGGAGCTCCTCCCGCTCAACCAGCAGGCGAGCAACTTGTTCCGCAGCAGGGTTACTGCTCATCTGCCCATGGTAGGGCGGGGCAAATTCATTGTGATCGAGTAACGGCGCGAGGCGGTGGGCGCCCGGATCCTGACGGCGGAACAGCACCGACCAGTGCCCCCCAGCCGGACTCGAACTAACGGCACTGACCCGCCACATGAAACGGGTCGCTGACCAGTGCGATCCGCGACCCGATGGCTGGCGCCGTTGTCAGCTGATACCCACTCCACCTCCGATACCGAAGTTGATGCTCAGCCAGTGCAGGAAGGCCTGCATCGCGACATTGAAGTCGACGCCGACGGAACCCATCATTCTCACCACCCTTTGGTTGACAGCCCCCTCCGCTGGGTATATCGCCGTGCCGGGTATCCCCGTTTCCAGGGACCTCGGCCGCCGCGGGGCGTCGGATACGATCGAAGCCGTGCTCGGCCTCACGCTGGCGATGGCCCGATTCAACTACCGGCTCGCACGCCTGCCGCTCCAACTGATCGAGGATGCCGCTGTGGCGCGGCTTCCCGAGGAGTCAGCGCTCCGTCTCGGATATGAACGAATCCTCATCGACTGCGATCACGCGGCCGCCGAGTTGCTGCATGACGAGTCGGCAGCGGCGCGCGCCTGCCGGCTCCATGAGCAGACTGCCCCGGCACGCGTCACCCGCGCACTCGAGCTGCGCAGAGTCGAGCAGCACGAAGAGTCCGTGAATGCGGCCGAGGCGGAGCTGCTCCACGGGCATCGCGAGAGATTTCTACGACGCCTGCGAGAACACATCTCTCAGAGTCCGCCGAGGTGACGGCAAACAATTCAACCGCGCGTCCAGGCTGCGTCCGCTCTGCGGGCAGGTTGAGGAAGTGCTGGCCCACTCTAGGCATTCGTAGGGAATCCGGCCTCCCCGCCAAGCAAACCTCGGCGGGGAGGTCAGACGCCGGATCAACCGTTATCCGCGCGGTCCCGAATCGACACGGACACCTAAGAGAGTCCTACTGCATCGATCTCCCGCTCAACGGAACAAACACTCAGGGTGAAGGCATCGGGCGACCTGTTGTGGCCTTCGCAGTCTGGCGGTCATTTGCGATCGCCGTGCGCGTGCGACCGAGGGCGTCGATTCGACTACGCCCGAGTTTCCACGGGTCACCGCGCGTGACCTTCGGCATACGGCCGCGTCGCTGGCGGTCTCATAGGGCGCCAACGTCAAGGCCGTCCAGCCGATGATCGGCCATTCGACAACAGCCATGACGCTGGACGCCTACGCAGATCTGTGCGAAGGCGACCTCGAGGACGGGGCGAAACGCCTCGATGAGTGTGTGGGCAAAGGCGCGAAAGCTTCTCAAGTCTCGCAGGAAAACGACTCTGCCCCGCGACTCTGACTAAAAACACGTAGTGCCCCCAGTCGGACTCGAACCGACACTCGGCGGATTTTAAGTCCGCTGCCTCTGCCAATTGGGCTATGGGGCCGCGGCGCCGACACCGCGACAGCCGCTACCGGTCCGACCGCGGGAAACGGTCGAACTGGACACGTGATGCTAGCGTGTCCGCCACACCGATCGGCGCAAACCGCGTACACCAGTCAGGCCGGCAGCTCAACCCTGGGAAAGATCGAGGCTAGTCGCCGTTCCAGGTCGGCGAAACGCCACGCTCCTGGAGCCACTGGGCCGGGTCGATCTTCTGCCCGTCGGGATTATGAACCTCGAAGTGCAGGTGTGGCCCTGTCGACTGACCACGATTTCCGACGGTTGCGATCTGCTCACCGGCCGCCACCTGCTGGCCGATGTCGACCAGGAACTCGTTGATGTGGCCATACACCGTGGTCGTTCCATCGTCATCTTGTACGCGAACCCACAGCCCGAAGCCTGACGCCGGACCCGCAGAAATGACAGTGCCGTCGGTGGCTGCCTGAATCGGGGTACCGATCGGCGCCGCGATGTCGATACCACCATGCTGCGTCCCCCAGCGCTGCCCGAAGGGGACGTCAGCGTGCCCGATACCGGCTGCACGGCTCGGGCCGCAATCGGATTGTTCGACGGGAGCGCGCCGAGCTGCTCTTCCGCCCATTGCGCGGCGCCTGCCGCGCCGGGCACCTCGACCGGGGCTACCTGCGGCACCACATGAACCGGCGGCACCCGGAAGGCCGGGGGTACCGGAAGAACCGCGGGCGCCTGGTTGACCGGGGGAAGCTGAACGCCCTCCGGCAACAGCGCATCCGGAATCTCGATCGACGGCAATCCGGGTATCTGAACCGGAACTGCCGACGCGGTCGCACCTAGCTGCGTGCCTCCGACCAGGATCGCGCCCGTCGCGGCGGCAACCGTGACGGCCTTGATCGGACCCGGACCGGCCGGCGCGCGGTGGCGACCGTGCGCAGCAGCCTTGGCTTGCGCGGCATTCTTGCCCCGCACGGCAACCCTGGCCTGTGTGGTGACTTCGACGAAACCCGCGACGGTCGGCAAGCAATGGCGGCCGTACGGCGCGCCCGCAACCGGACCGCTGTCGACCGGCAAGCGGTGCCGGCCATGGTCAACCGGCGAGCTGTGCCGGCCATGCCTGGGGAGTGGATCGATGATGAAGTTCGAATTGCCCGTCCCGTGGTGATTTCCCACAGCACTACCTTCTTTTCGTTGGCTGGGCCGCTCCTGATCGCGAACCCTCGAGCCCCCGTGACGAAGATAACAAAACCGCATCAATCTCGGTTACTGTTACGAAATCTTTATCAAGATCTTCTTCCCCTGGAACTCACACTGGGGTATCCGCTACCAGGGGGCGCCGACGAATCAAGGCGCACTACAGGATCGAGAGTGCGATCCCGTCGAGGATGTCGTGCTCGCTGACCACCAGTTCGGTGATCCCCGCCCGGCGCGCGAGCTCCTCGGCGAGGACGTCGGAGACGATCGCTCCCCCACCGATCACGTCGACCCGACCCGGGTGCATCGGCCCGAGGGCGGCGCGCTGGTCGTGGGTCATGTGCACGAGCGAATCGTTCACCTCGTGCAGTCGCGGCAGCGTCATCCGCGACAGGTGCACCTTCTCGGCGTCGTAGTGCGGCAGCTCCAGTGAGACCGCGGCGATGGTCGTCATCGTGCCCGCCACGCCGACCCAGGTGTGTGCCTGCTCCACCGGCACCACATCGAAGGCCTCGGTGAGCTTCGCCAGCGCGAACTCGCGCGCCTGCGCGATCTGCTCGGCCGTCGGCGGGTCGTCGTGCAGGCAGCGCTCGGTGATCCGCACGCAGCCGATGTCGGTCGAGTGCGCCGCGTGCACCCCGCCGCCGTCACCGAGGACCACCTCGGTGGATCCACCGCCGAGATCGACGACAACGAAAGGTCCTGCGGCAGGGTCGAGTTCGCCGACGGCGCCCGCGAAGGACAGCCGTGCCTCCTCGTCCCCGGAGATCACCTCCGCCTCTGCTCCCTCGATCACGGCGCCGAGGACCTCCCTGGTCATCGCGAAGAAGTCCTCGCGGTTGGAGGCGTCCCTGGTCGCCGACGTCGCGACCATCCGGACCGCGGTGGCACCGGTCTCGCGAATCATGTCCGCGTACTCCTGCAGCGCGACCCGGGTGCGTTCGATGGCCTCGGGCGCGAACGCGCCGGTGGCGTCGACGCCCTGCCCGAGGCGCACGACCCGCATCTCACGCCGAACGTCGTGCAGGCGTCCCGCCGCATCGGCGTCCGCGATCAGCAGGCGGATCGAGTTGGTACCACAGTCGACGGCGGCGACCCTGGTCATTCGTCGTCCCCGGTCTCACCGGGTCCCTGGTAGACGGGCCAGTCCGCCGGGATGGCGGTGCCGCGCAGCTTGCCCTGTGCGGCCAGCGCGACCGACTCGTCGCCGAGCGGGTTGAGCCCCGGCCCCTTCGCCAGCGAGTGCGCCATCAGCACGTGCAGGCACTTGACCCGGTCGGGCATGCCGCCGCCGGTGAAATCGGTTCCGAGCGAATCGATCTCGTTCCGCTCGGCGAGGTAGGACTCGTGCGCGCGGAGGTAGGCCTGCGCCAGCTCCGGATCGTGCTCGAGGCGCTCGGTCATCTCGCGCATGACCCCGGCCGACTCCTGCCGGCTCGCCTCGGCGGTGAGGCGCGGATCGGTCAGGTAGTACAGCGTGGGGAACGGCGTGCCGTCCGGCAGCCGGGGCGCGGTCTTGACCACGCCGGGCGTGCCGTCCGGCGCCCGGTAGGCGATGGCGAGCACGCCGCGCGGATCGCGGCCGAGCTGCGCGGCCACGGCGGCCAGGTCGTCCTGGGACACCGCGGGGCGGGAAGTGCTGTCAGCCGGATCGGTCACCCGACGGGCCCTCCTTGATCGTGAGGAATGGTCATCGAACCCGCGCCGGTCGAATCCGGTGCGGGCGGTGGCGGTCCCTGAACTGGCGGCGCTGGCGTCGCGCTCGGTTCCGGCTGCGGCTCCACGATGGGCCGCCACAGGTCGGTGTACCAGGGATCCCCGGTGCGCTTGCGCTCGCTGAGCTGCTCGGGCCTGGTCGCCACCTCGACCGGCAGCTGCACCTGGAACGGCGTCTCGCCGGGCTTGACGTACTGCAACCGCTCCCGGGCCTCGGCGGAGATGTACGCGGGGTCGTCGTTCTGCTGCTTCTGCCGGGTCAACTGCTTGAGGTCTTCCTCGAGTTCCTGCTGCTGCGCGGCAACCCGGTCCGCCTCGCTGCGCTGGGTGAGGTAGTTGCGCAGCGGGACGGCCAGGGTGAGCGCGAGGGCGCAGACCACCACCGCCAGCATCACCGCCTTGCCGGTGGACAGCCCGAGGATGGTGCGTTCGGGCTTGTCCTCGCCCGAGGAGCCGGCCCGCGAACCCCGTGCGCGGATGGGCTTCTCGCTGGAGGACTCGGGCTCGAACTCCGGTGCGGGCTTACCACCCGCGGCGGGGCCGGAGCCGGGAGCCGACGCGGTAGGTCCGGTCGTACGGCCGCGCGACGGACGCCGCGCAGCCGACTCGTCGCGGGTGCGACGGGAGTCCCGACCGGCCGGGCTGCCGCCCGGACGTGACCTACCGCGTTGGCTCATAGGCTCAGTACCGCTTCCGTTCTCAGCTCGCCGAGCCGTCGAAGGAGAAGCGCGGGAACGCGAGCTCGCCTGCGTAGCGGGCGGCGTCGCCGAGGGCCTCCTCGATGCGAAGGAGCTGGTTGTACTTCGCGACGCGCTCGCTGCGGGCGGGGGCGCCGGTCTTGATCTGGCCGCTGCCGACGGCGACGGCCAGGTCGGCGATGGTGGTGTCCTCGGTCTCGCCCGAGCGGTGGCTCATCATCGTCTTGTAGCCGTTGCGGTGCGCCAGGTCGACGGCGTCCAGGGTCTCGGTCAGCGTGCCGATCTGGTTCACCTTCACCAGCAGCGCGTTCGCGGCGCCCTTGACGATGCCCTCTTCGAGGCGATCCGGGTTGGTGACGAACAGGTCGTCGCCGACGAGCTGGACCTTGTCACCGATCTGCTCCGTGAGCGCGACCCAGCCCTCCCAGTCGTCCTCGTCCAGCGGGTCCTCGATGGAGACCAGCGGGTACGCGGCGATCAGCTCGGCGTAGAAGGCCGACATCTCGGCTGCGGTGCGGATCTTGCCCTCGAACTTGTAGCCGGTGCCCTTGGTGTAGAACTCCGTGGCCGCGACGTCGAGCGCCAGCGCGACGTCGGTGCCCAGGTTCAGGCCCGTCTTGGCGATGGCCTCGATGATCAGGTCGAGTGCTTCCTTGGTGCCCGCGACGTCTGGGGCGAAGCCGCCCTCGTCACCGAGGCCGGTGGACAGGCCCTTGGCCTTGAGCACCGACTTGAGCGAGTGGTACACCTCGGTGCCCCAGCGCAGCGACTCCTTGAAGGTGGCGGCGCCGATCG
This sequence comes from Rhodococcus sp. MTM3W5.2, assembly GCF_001984015.1. NCBI lineage: Bacteria > Bacillati > Actinomycetota > Actinomycetes > Mycobacteriales > Nocardiaceae > Rhodococcus > Rhodococcus sp. MTM3W5.2. Next base: position 4,447,329 of record NZ_CP019572.1, read on the forward strand.
GCGCGACCATGAACTCCTGGACGTCGACGCCGGTGTCCGCGTGCGCGCCGCCGTTGAGGATGTTCATCATCGGGACGGGCAGGACGTGCGCGTTCGGGCCGCCGACGTAGCGGAAGAGCTCCAGGCCGGAGGACTCGGCGCCCGCGCGGGCGACGGCAAGCGACGCGCCGAGCAGGGCGTTGGCGCCGAGGCGGGACTTGTCCGGGGTGCCGTCGAGATCCAGCAGGGCCTGGTCGACCACGCGCTGCTCGGTGGCGTCGATGCCGATGATGGCAGGGGCGATCTCGCCGAGCACGGCCTCGACGGCCTTCTCGACGCCCTTGCCGCCGTAGCGGTCGCCGCCGTCACGCAGCTCCACGGCCTCGTGCTCGCCGGTGGAGGCACCCGAGGGCACCGCGGCGCGCGCGAAGCTGCCGTCGTCGAGCAGCACCTCGACCTCCACCGTGGGGTTTCCCCGGGAATCGAGGATCTCGCGAGCTCCGACCTGCTCAATGATGGCCACGGATGGTTCTCCTTTTGGCGGCGTTTCCAGTAGACGATTTCGCTACATAGTGCCAGTTCTGAGCCTAACGACAGCAACCGGCCGTGTCGTCGCGCCGCGCGGTCACGGCCGAATCCCCACCGAGTAGGCGGCCGCGCGGTCGCGAACGTCGTCCAGGTACTCGCCGGAGAGGTTGTAGGCCATCAGGGCCCGGCGCCAGCCCTCCTCGGAGGTCAGGTCCCGCCCTTGCGCAGAGATACCGCGCCGCCGTCAGCGCCGCGTCGTCGATGTTGTCCGGATTCGCCACCCCGTCACCGTTGGCGTCGACGCCCCACCGCTTCCATGTCTCGGGGATGAACTGCAGCGGGCCCATCGCACGGTCGTGCACGGGGTCGCCGTCCATCGCGCCGCCGTCGGTGTCCGGGATCTCGGCGACCCCCGGTCCCCCGTCGAGCGGTATCCCCCGGATCTGCGGGCTGACGTCGCCGGTCGGCGCGACGGAAGAACCGCGGTAGGTGCCGTGCCTGCTCTCGACGCTCGCGATACCTGCCAGCGTCGTCCATCCGATGCCACACTCAGGCCGGCTCTGCGCCATCACCGCGGCCGCGTAGCCGTAGGCCTCGAGCGCGGTGACCGGGATGCCGAGGGCATCGGTCTGGCCTGCGGCCCAGTCCCGCAACTGATCGGCGGTCCGTCCTGGCGCGTCGATGTCGATCGGGGGCACGGGCGCACCGGGGCCCGGCGGGATCCCTTCGGGGATCGGCACCCTCGACTGCTCGGCGCAACCCACCGCCAACATCCCGCAGGCCGTCACCGCCACGGCCCACCCAGGGATCACCCACCGCTTCTGTCCGTTCACCCCGTCCATCATCCAGATCCGCGACTCGGCCGGGACGACGCCGCGCCCACCTCGGACTACCGGACCGAGTCCGCCGTCCCGTCGAGCGCGGCCAGCGCCCGCTGCAGCCGTACCCGACGGGGGTGCTCGGCGATCCGGAGCACCCCGCGGTCACGCTCCCACAGCCGCGCCCAGTGCGCGGGACCGGCAGCGAAGGCCGCATCGAGGTCGCCGAGCAGCGCATCCTGCTCGGCGAACAGCCCCGCCAACAGCAGGTGCGTGGCCGGCCGTGCGGGATCGTGCCTGGCCAACTCGGCCGCGCCGGACAGCTGGCCGAGCAGGCGCAGCCTCAGCTCCTGCGGCCAGCCGCAGTCGCGGCCCACCCCGTACAGCCACGCTGTGAGCGCGGCGAGGACGTACAGGTCCTCGATCGTGCGGAAGGGCTTGACGTAGGAGTCCCAGCCGTCGCCCGGTAGGCGCTCGCACGGCACGTCCGTCAGTCTCAGCCGCGCGTGGCCGATGTCGGGCATCAACGCCAGCGCAGGCAGCGATTCGACCGTCACGCCGGGGGCGCCCGCGGCGACCGCCGTCAGCACCAGCCGCGGTGACGCACCCGCCTCGTCCTCCCTGGCCGCGACCAGCAGCCACGCGGCGCTGTCGCCCGCGGTGACGAAGTCCTTCTGCCCGTTGAGGGTCCGGCCGTCGAGCCGGGTGGCCAGATCGGCCGGTCGGGTGCTGCGGTTCTCGGTGACGCACAGCGCCCCCAATGTCGCGGGCGCGTCCGGCCAGAGCACGCGCAGACCACCCTGATACCCGGCCAGGAAGGCGAAACCCGGCGTGCTGGCGAACCCACCGCCGAGCACCGCGGACTCGAACGCGGACGCTCCCGCCCACCGTTGCCGAACCACGGCGTACCACCGATCGAGTTCGACCGGCTCGATCCGATCGCCACCGGCCAGCAATGCGTCCCACGGCATGTCCTGTACCCCATCCATCTCCGCCGGAATCGATTCCCCGAACGATAGGGGCCCGGCACCGCCCCGAGAGCGCGACCCCGCACCGCCACGACGACCGAGCGGGTTCAGGAACCGCCCCGCGGGCGGCAATCCGGGCAATTCGGACGGGCCGCCGCCGCGGCAGGGGCGGGCACCTGGTAAGTGCTACCTTAGTTCGGTTCAAGAGAAGGTTCGCCTTGCCTGTGCATGGGCTGCGGACATGCACAGATGAGGAGCCGCCGGTGCTCACACTCGCCGTGGGCGCGAGCGCGCCGAGCGTCGCGACGCAACTGGTCGGCAGCGGGCTCATCGGACTCCGCGAGGGGCTCGAGACCGGCATCGTCGTGATGATCCTGGTCGCGTTCCTGGTCAAGTCCGACCGGCGCGACGCCCTCAAATGGGTGTGGCTCGGCGTCGCCGCTGCCGTCGCCATGGTCGCGATCATCTTCGTCGCCATCCATTTCGGCACCTCGACGGTCACCGGACTCGCTGCCGAGCTCATCAGCGGGCTCGCGTCCCTGGTCGCCGTGGTCATCGTGACCGCGATGATCCTGTGGATGCGCAAGGCCGCGGCCTCGATCTCCGGGCACCTGCGCGCGGGCTGTCGAAGGCGCTCGCGGTCGGACCGTTCGCGGTCGCGTCGATGGCCTTCTTCGCCGTCGGCCGCGAGGGGGTGGAGACCGCGCTGCTGCTGGTCGGCTACGCGGAGAACACCGCGGGCAGCATCTGGCCGCTCGTCGGACTGCTCCTCGGGATCGCCGTCGCCGCTGCCCTGACCGTCGCCCTGTACTTCGGCGCGGTCCGGATCAACTTCGCGGCCTTCTTCCGCTACACAGGCGTGTTCCTGGTCGTCGTCGCGGCCGGGATCCTGGCGTACGGCGTCCGCGCCCTGCAGATCGCCGGCTGGCTCCCTGGCGGATCGAACCTGGCGTTCGATGTCTCGGCGCACTTCGACACCTCGACCTGGTACGGCACCGTGCTGCAGGGCATCTTCAACTTCCGGCCGGACCCGACGGTCCTCCAGGTGGTCGCCTGGGCGGTGTACCTGGTCGTCGTGCTCACCCTGTTCCTGCGCCCCCTGCCTGCCAAGCCCGGGCCCGAGCGGGCCCCGCTCCCCGAACCCTCCAACATCCCCGCATCCTGAAAGGCTCCATCGTGCGTCGCACCGTTCCCGCCATTGCACTGCTGGCCCTCGCGCCGGTGGCGCTGGCCGCCTGCACCTCCAAGTCCGAGAGCGCCGAGGGCGCGATCGCGGTCACCGCCACCGACACCAGCTGCGAGGTCGCGCGCGACACCGGGGAGACCGGCAACAACACCTTCGAGATCACCAACAACGGTTCGAAGGTCACCGAGTTCTACGTCTACGGCGAGGGCGACCGCGTCATGGGCGAGGTCGAGAACGTCGGTCCGGGCCTGACCCGAACCCTGATCGTGAACTTCGCCGAGGCAGGCACCTACCACACCGCATGCAAGCCGGGCATGGTCGGCGACGGCATCCGCTCCGAGTTCACGGTGACCGGCGACTCCTCCAAGGCCGCCGACGAGAGCGGCCGGCTGGCCGACGCCGCGGCCGAGTACAAGCGCTACGTCACAAGCCAGGTCACCGCCCTCCAGGAGACGGCGGCGGTGTTCGTCGCCGCGGTCAAGTCCGGCGACATCGAGGCCGCCAAGGCGAAGTTCCCGACCACCCGCACCTACTACGAGCGCATCGAGCCGATCGCCGAGTCCTTCCCCGACGACCTCGACCCGCGCCTGGACCTGCGCGAGGTCGACCTCGAGCCGGGCCAGAAGTGGACCGGCTTCCACCGGCTCGAGAAGGACCTGTGGGCGCAGGGCCTGCAGCCCGACACGAACGCCATCGCCGACCAGCTCCTCGCCGACCTCAAGGAACTGTCCGACGGCATCAACTCCCCCGACTTCACCGTCGACCCGATCCAGGTCGCAGGCGGCGCCCAGACGCTGCTCGACGAGGTCTCCCGCACCAAGATCACCGGCGAGGAGGACATCTTCAGCGGCACCGACCTGTGGGACTTCCAGGCCAACGTCGACGGCTCCCAGGCCGCGATCGCCACGCTCCGCCCGATCGTCGACGAGAAGGATCCCGCGCTGGGCACCCGGATCGATCAGCGATTCGCCGAGCTCGATGCGGAGCTGGCCCTGTACCGCAGCGGCGACGGCTTCGTGCTGTACAGCACGGTAACCGAGCCGCAGCGACAGGCGCTCTCACAGAAGATCGACGCGCTGTCCGCCGAGGTGAGCCAGGTGCAGGGTGTCGTCGCCGGGCAGTGACGGCGCCGGCCGTCCCGCACTCTCGCGGCGCCGCCTCTTCGGCGCCGTTGGCGCCGGGGCGCTCGCGGTGGGCGCGGGCGCCGCGGTCGGTCGCCTGACCGCACCCGAGCCCGCAACGGCGGACACCCAGGTTGTCGCCTTCCGCGGCGCCCACCAGGCCGGGATCGTCACCCCGGCGCAGGACCGCATGCACTTCGTCGCGTTCGATGTCACCACCGACTCCCGGGACGACCTGGTCGCCCTGCTGAGGAAGTGGACCGAGATGACGGAGCGGATGACGGCGGGCGAGGAGGCCGTGCCCGACGGCGCGATCGGCGCGGGCGACTACTCCCCGCCGACCGACACCGGCGAGGCACTCGACCTGCACGCGAGCCGACTGACGCTGACCATCGGGTTCGGGCCGTCGCTGTTCGAGCGGTTCGACCTGGCAGGCAAGCGGCCCGCGGCGCTGGCCGAGTTGCCCAAGTTCACCGGCGACTCACTCGACCCGGCCCGCAGCGGCGGGGACATCTGCATCCAGGCCTGCGCGGACGACCCCCAGGTGGCCGTGCACGCCATCCGCAACCTCGCCAGGGTCGGCTTCGGCACCGTCGCGGTGAAGTGGTCGCAGCTCGGGTTCGGCCGGACCTCCTCGACCTCGACGACCCAGTCGACGCCGCGGAACCTGTTCGGGTTCAAGGACGGAACGCGCAATATCAAAGCCGAGGACCAGGCCGCCGTGGACGAGCAGGTCTGGGTGGCCGGGGCCGACGACCAGGAGTGGATGGCGGGCGGCTCGTACCTGGTGGCCCGGCGCATCCGGATGCTGATCGAATCGTGGGACCGCACCGCGCTCCACGAACAGGAGCGGGTGATCGGGCGAAGCAAGGGCACCGGTGCACCGCTCGGCGAGAAGAACGAGTTCGATCCGCTGAACCTCGACGCGAAGGGCGCGGGCGGGCAGCCCGTCATCGACACCGACGCGCACGTCCGGCTCGCCTCCGACGAGGAGCTCGGCGGCATCAAGATCCTGCGTCGCGGCTACAACTTCACCGATGGGTCCGACGGCTTCGGGCACCTCGACGCCGGATTGTTCTTCATCGCCTACTGCCGCGATCCGCAGAAGCAGTTCGTGCCGATGCAGTTGTCGCTCTCGCGCAACGACGCGCTCAACGAGTACATCAAGCACGTCGGGTCCGCGGTGTTCGCCGTGCCGCCCGGCGTCCAGGACGACGGCGGGTACTGGGGTTCGACGCTGTTCGAGGGGCAGGCGTCCCCGGCGGAACCGGTGGCCGGGCCCGGGCACTGACCGCGGCGGAGCGGATCCGCTAGACCCAGTGCGCCTTCCAGACCTCCGGGGCGAGTGCGCCGGGCGCGATCCCTGCCGCCGCGGCGGCGCGCTCGGCGGCCCGGATCCGGTCCGCGAAGGCCAGCACGGCCCGCCGCAGGGTCACCTCCGCGTTGCCGTTCTCCCCGATCCGCACCGTCGTGAGGTCCTCGGGCACCAGCTCGGCGGGCAACCCGGCCTTGCGGGCCCTGCCGATCACCTTCTCCGCCAACGCCAGGGCGGGCAGGCTGGTGGCGATGCCATCGATGCACGAGGCGCGTGATTTCTCCGCGGTCTTGCGGCGCTCCCACGCCGCCTCCTGCTCGGCGATGTCGATCGGGCCGACGGCATCCTCGGCCAGGTGCGGGCTGCGGTGCGCCAGCTTGGCAACCAGCGTGGCCGCGACGTCGTCGACGTCGAAGTGCCCGGCCGCCTGCGCGATCCGGGACTGGAAGAGCACCTGCAGCAACAGATCCCCGAGTTCCTCACGGATCTCGGCCGGGTCGCCCGCGGCGATCGCGTCGAGCAGCTCGTAGGTCTCCTCGACGAGGTAGACCGTCAGTGAGTCATGGGTCTGGGTGACCTCCCAGCCGCCGTAGCCCCACAGCTTGTCCATCACGTCGATGGCCTCGACGACACTGTCGCCCGGCCGTGGCGGCTCCGTGACACTGTCGCCCGGCCGTGGCGGCTCCGTGACACTGTCGCCCGGCCGTGGCGGCTCCGTGACACTGTCGCCCGGCCGTGGCTCGGTACGTCCGGGCTCGCTCGTCACCGCCTCACACCCTCGCGGGCAAGCTGACGTCTACTGCGCCTGCGGCGCGGCCGTCGAGTGCGAGCAGGAAGTCCGCGATGTACTGCAGCAGCGCGACATCGCGCACCCGGTCCGCCCCGACCCCGCCGGAACCGGTGCGCGGCAACGGGAGCTGCACCATCCCTGTCGTCGCGCGGTACTGCGCGCTCGGATACAGGCGCTTGAGGCGCAGCTGCTTCGAGTCCGGGAGGTGCATCGGCGCGATCTTGAGCTGGGTGCCCGCCACCGAGACCTCCTCGAGGCCGAACTCGCGGCAGAGCAGGCGCAGCTTGGCGACCGACACCAGCCGACCCACCTCCTCCGGCACCGGGCCGTACCGGTCGACCAGTTCCTCGATCACCGCGGCGATGGCCTCCGGGTCGGTGGCGGCGGCCAGCTTCCGGTACGCCTCGAGCCGGAGCCGGTCGCTTGTCACGTAGTCGGGCGGGATGTGCGCGTCCACCGGCAGGTCGATGCGGACCTCCTTCGGCGCCTCATCGGTGGTGACCGGCCTGCCGTCGGCAACCGCGCGGAACGCCTCGACGGCCTCGCCGACCAGCCGCACGTAGAGGTCGAAACCGACGCCCGCGACGTGACCGGACTGTTCCGCCCCCAACACATTTCCCGCGCCGCGGATCTCGAGGTCCTTCATGGCGACGGCCATGCCGGCGCCGAGATCGGAGTTCTGCGAGATGGTGGCGAGGCGGTCGTACGCGGTCTCGGTGAGCGGCTTCTCCGGCGGGTACAGGAAGTACGCGTACCCGCGCTCACGGCTGCGCCCGACGCGCCCGCGGAGCTGGTGCAGCTGGGACAGGCCGAGCGAATCGGCCCGCTCCACGAGCAGGGTGTTGGCGTTGGAGATGTCCAGCCCGGTCTCGATGATCGTGGTGCACACCAGCACGTCGAACTCGCGCTCCCAGAAGCCCTGCACGGTCTTCTCGAGGGTCTCCTCGTTCATCTGGCCGTGCGCGACCACCACCCGGGCTTCGGGCACCAGGTCGCGAAGTCGCTTGGCGGCCTTGTCGATCGAGCTGACCCTGTTGTGCACGTAGAACACCTGGCCGTCGCGCAGCAGCTCGCGCCGGATTGCGGCGGCCACCTGCTTGTCGGCGTACGCGCCGACGTAGGTGAGCACCGGGTGCCGCTCCTCGGGCGGGGTGAGGATGGTCGACATCTCGCGGATGCCCGCCATGCTCATCTCGAGAGTTCGCGGAATCGGGGTGGCGGACATGGTCAGCACGTCGACGTGGGTGCGCAGCGCCTTGATGTGTTCCTTGTGCTCGACACCGAACCGCTGCTCCTCGTCGACGATCACCAGGCCGAGGTCCTTCCAGCGGACCGCGGTCTGCAGCAGCCGATGGGTGCCGACGACGACGTCGACCTCGCCGTCCGCCATGCCGGCGATGATCTCCTTCGACTCCCCCGCATCGGTGAACCGGGACAGGCCCCGGACCTTGACCGGGAAGGCGGCCATCCGCTCGGTGAATGTCTGCAGATGCTGTTGCGCGAGAAGGGTGGTCGGCACCAGCACCGCCACCTGCTTGCCGTCCTGGACGGCCTTGAAGGCGGCCCGGACCGCGACCTCGGTCTTGCCGTAGCCGACGTCGCCGATCACCACGCGGTCCATCGGGACCGGCTTCTCCATGTCGCCCTTGACCTCGTCGATGACCGTCAACTGGTCGTGGGTCTCGGTGAACGCGAACGCGTCCTCCATCTCCTTCTGCCACGGGGTGTCCGGGCCGAAGGCGTGGCCCGGCGCGGCCTGCCGGGCGGCGTACAGCTGCACCAGCTCGCCGGCGATCTCGCGAACCGCCTTGCGGGCCTTGCGCTTCGTGTTGGTCCAGTCGGAGCCGCCGAGCTTCGAGAGCGCGGGCAGCTCGCCGCCGACGTACCGGGAGAGCTGGTCCAGGGACTCCATCGGCACGAACAGCCGGTCGCCGGGGTGACCCCGCTTGCTGGCCGCGTACTCGATTACCAGGTACTCGCGGCGCGCGCCACCAACGGTCCGCTCGACCATCTCGACGAAGCGGCCGATGCCGTGCTGATCGTGCACCACCATGTCGCCCGCGGTCAGCGCCAGCGGATCGACCTGATTGCGCCGCTTGGCGGGTAGCCGCTTGCCGTCCCCGACCGCCGCGACGCGGTTGCCGGTGAGGTCGGACTCGGTGATCAGCACCAGGCCGGCATCGGTGTCGGCGGCCTCGCCGCCAGGGAACATCAGTCCGTCGTGCAGGCTGCCGCAGAGCACCCCGACCACGCCCGGCCCTGGCGCCGCGCCCGGCGCGAGCTGGGTCGCCGGGACCTCCGCCTCGGCGAGCCGTTCCAACACCCGGTGTGCGGTGCCGGAGCCGGCCACCACGATCGCGGCCCGACCGCCCGCGCTCACGTGCGCCCGCAGCGTCACGAACAGTTCGGCCAGTAGCTCGTCGGAACCGCGGACCTCCGGCACCGACCGCAGTTCGAGGGCCAGTTCCTCGCCGCTGCCCGAGGCCAGCGGACTGACAGTCCACCACGGCCGGCCGGACGCCTCGACGCTCTCGCGTACCTGCCGCAACGACCGGTAGGCGGAGGCCGCGAGGTCGAGGCCCTTGCCGCCCACGCTCGAGGTGTCGATCGCGGACGCGTCCAGCGGCGCCGCCCCGCCGAGCGAGGCCGCCGTCCAGGACGCCTCGAGGAACTCCTGGCCGGTGCGCACCAGGTCGGTCGCGCGGGTCCGGATCTTCTCCGGGTCGCAGAGCAGTACGTGCGTTTTCGCGGGCAGCGCGTCGGTGAGCAGCGCCAGCTCGCCGTTCTGCAGCACTGGCAGCAGCGCCTCCATGCCCTCGACCGGGATGCCTGCGGACAGCTTGTCGAGCATCTCCACCAGCGCCGCGTCGGCCTGGTTGTCGGCGGCCAGTGCGGCCGCGCGATCACGCACCGCCGCGGTGAGCAGCAGCTCGCGGCAGGGCGGCGCGATCAGGGTGGCGACCTCCAACTCGGGCAGCGACCGCTGATCGGCCACCGAGAACGCGCGCAGCTCGGTGACCTCGTCGCCCCAGAACTCCACCCGCACCGGGTGATCGGCGGTCGGCGAGAAGATGTCGAGGATGCCGCCTCGGACGGCGAATTCGCCGCGCTTGCCGACCATGTCGACGCGCTCGTAGGCCAGTTCGACGAGACGGTGTGTCAGCGCGTCGAAGTCGTGTTCGGAGCCGACCCGCAGCGTGATCGGTTCGATCTCGCCGAGCCCGGGGGCCATCGGCTGCACCAGCGAGCGGACGGTGGTGACGATGACCCGCAGCGGCGGGCCGTAGTCGGCGTCGTCCGGGTGGGCCAGCCTGCGCAGCACCTCGAGCCTGCGGCCGACCGTGTCCGCGCCGGGCGAGAGCCGCTCGTGCGGCAGCGTCTCCCAGGACGGGAACTGCGCGACCGCGTCGCCGAGCACCTCGCGGAGCTCACCGGTCAGGTCGTCGGCCTCGCGGCCGGTCGCGGTGACGAGCAGCAGCTGCGTCTCCTCCGCGATGGCCGAGGCGATGAAGGGCCGGGCCGGGGTGGGCGCGACGATGTCGAGCGAGGCCGAGCCGACGGCCTCGCGGATGCCGCCGAAGGCGGGGTCGGCGAGGGCCACCGAAAACACTCCGGCGAGGGGAAACGCAGCGGAGTCGACGGCCACCGGGTTCGAAGAACGGGAAGACAACGTCGATGCTCCTGGGCTCGCCGAACGGGTGAAGCCGCCACTGGGGACGACCACAGAAGAGTCTAGGCGCGGCCACCGACGTTTTCCGATGGGCCCGCCGCGGTGGCGCGGCCCGGCCGCAGCTACTGGCCGCCGAGTTTCGGATCGGCCTCCAGGTTGGTCAGGCCGTTCCAGCACAGGTTCACCACGTGCGCGGCCACCACCTCCTTGGGCGGGGTGCGCTCGTCCAGCCACCACTGCGCGGTCATCGACACCATCCCGACCAACGCCTGCGCGTAGAGCGGGGCGAGCTCGGGGTCGAAGCCGCGCTTGGAGAAGTCCGAGGCCAGGATGTGCCCGACCTGGCTGACCGCGTCGTTGAGCAGGGACGAATAGGTGCCGTCGGCGGCCGTCACCGAGGAGTCGCGCACCAGGATGCGGAAGCCGTCGGTGCGCTCCTCGACGTAGGTGAGCAGGGCCAAGGCCACCCGCTCGACCCGGACGCGGGACCTGTTCTGCGAGAGCGAGGCGGTGATCATGTTGAGCAGCGTCGACATCTCGCGGTCCACGACCACGGCGTAGAGGCCCTCCTTGCCGCCGAAGTGCTCGTAGACCACGGGCTTGGAGACGCTCGCGCGGGCGGAGATCTCCTCGATGGAGGTGGCCTCGTACCCGCGTTCCGCGAACAGGGTGCGGGCGATCTCGATCAACTGCTCGCGACGCTGCGTGCCGGTCATCCGCGTCCGCGGAGGTCGTTCGCCGGGGGCCTGCGGGGGTCGGGACATGCCGCCAGCCTATCCGGCACGCGAATCGATTCAGTCGAGGCGGTTCGACCAAATCCGCGCCAGCATGCGAGGATCGTGGGCGCACAGGCGGGGCCGGGTGGAGCCTCCGGTTTCTGACGCGTTTCCGCAGGTGCGGCAATCCGCCGTAGTGTAATGGCAGCACCTCTGATTTTGGTTCAGATAGTTCAGGTTCGAGTCCTGGCGGCGGAGCGCGAAGTGCTGGGTCAGCCAGCAGCTGTAGAGACCGGTTCGAGTTCGAGGGAGCGTCATGCCAGCCGAGACCGCCGTGGTCGTCCTCGCCGCAGGGGCAGGAACTCGGATGCGGTCCAAGACCCCCAAAGTGCTGCACGCGATCGCAGGTCGGACGATGCTCGCGCACTCCCTGCACGCGGCCTCCGAGCTCGATCCCGCGCACCTGGTCACCGTCGTCGGCCACGAGCGCGAGGCCGTCGGCGCCGCGACCGCACAGGTCGCCGGGGACCTGGGCCGCAAGATCCTCACCGCGGTGCAGGACGAGCAGAAGGGCACCGGGCACGCGGTGGCATGCGGGCTGAGCGCGCTGCCCGACGACTTCGACGGCACCGTCCTTGTCACCTCCGCCGATGTCCCGTTGCTCGACGGGGAGGCGCTGCGCGCGCTGCTCGCCACCCACACCGCAGCCCCCGCGGCCGCCGTGACCGTTCTCACCTCCACCGCCGCCGACCCCACCGGCTACGGACGCATCCTGCGCACCACGGACGGCGAGGTGAACGCGATCGTCGAGCAGGCCGACGCGACCGATTCGCAGCGCGCCATCACCGAGGTGAACTCCGGGGTCTACGCCTTCGACGTCGCCACCCTGCGATCCGCGCTCGCCTCACTCAGCGCGAACAACGCGCAGGGCGAGCTCTACCTGACGGACGTCATCGCCATCGCCCGCCGCGCGGGCAAGACGGTGCGCGCCAAGCACCTCGCCGATTCACTGCTCGTTGCAGGCGCCAACGACCGGGTCCAGCTCGCGACCCTCGCGCACGAGCTCAACCGTCGGATCCTGGTGCAGCACATGCGCGCCGGGGTCACCGTCATCGACCCCACGAGTACGTGGATCGACGTCGACGTGGAGCTCGGGCCCGACGTGACCATCGAGCCCGGCGTGCAGCTGCGCGGCCGCACCACCGTGGGCGAGGACGCCGTCATCGGCCCTGACTCGACCCTCAACGACGTCACCGTCGGCGAGGGCGCCACCGTGATCCGCACCCACGCCGACCGCTCGACGATCGGCGCGGGCGCCACCGTCGGGCCGTTCACCTACCTGCGCCCCGGCACCGTGCTCGGCGAGGCCGGCAAGCTGGGCGCCTTCGTCGAGGTGAAGAACTCCGACATCGGGGCGCACTCGAAGGTGCCGCACCTGACCTATGTCGGCGACGCCACCGTCGGTGAGCACAGCAACATCGGGGCGTCGAGCGTCTTCGTCAACTACGACGGCGTCAGCAAGAGCCGTACGGTGGTGGGGTCGCACGTCCGCACGGGCTCCGACACGATGTTCGTCGCCCCGGTGCAGGTGGGCGACGGCGCGTACACCGGTGCGGGTACGGTGCTGCGGTTCGACGTTCCGCCCGGCGCGCTCGCCGTGTCCGGGGGTAAGCAGCGCAACATCGAAGGTTGGGTCGAGCGGAACCGACCCGGCACCGCGGCGGCCGAAGCGGCGGCGCGGGCACAGCAGCAACAAGCCGAAAACACGAACAAGGATGGCGAAGATCAGTGACTAGCGCGAATTGGATCGACAACCAGAAGAACCTGATGCTCTTCTCTGGTCGCGCCCATCCCGAGTTGGCCGAGCAGGTCGCGAAAGAACTGGACATCCAGGTCACCCCGCAGACCGCCCGCGACTTCGCCAACGGCGAGATCTTCGTCCGGTTCGAGGAGTCGGTGCGTGGATCCGACGCATTCGTGCTGCAGAGCCACCCGGCCCCGCTGAACCAGTGGGTCATGGAGCAGCTGATCATGATCGACGCGCTCAAGCGTGGGTCCGCCAAGCGCATCACCGCGGTGCTGCCGTTCTACCCGTACGCCCGCCAGGACAAGAAGCACCGCGGCCGCGAGCCCATCTCGGCCCGCCTGATCGCGGACCTGCTCAAGACCGCGGGCGCCGACCGGATCATCACGGTCGACCTGCACACCGATCAGATCCAGGGCTTCTTCGACGGCCCCGTCGACCACATGCACGCGCAGGGCCAGCTCGCCGAGTACGTGCGGGAGAACTACGGCACCGACAACATCTGCGTCGTCTCCCCGGACGCCGGACGCGTCAAGGTCGCCGAGAAGTGGGCGGATGCCCTCGACGGCGCGCCGCTGGCGTTCGTGCACAAGACGCGCGACCCGCTGGTCCCGAACCAGGTCAAGTCCAACCGCGTCGTCGGTGACGTCAACGGCCGCACCTGCGTCCTGATCGACGACATGATCGACACCGGCGGCACCATCGCGGGCGCCGTCAAGGTGCTCAAGGACGCCGGTGCAGGCGACGTCATCATCGCCACCACGCACGGGATCTTCTCGCACCCGGCCGCCGAGCGACTCGCGGCCTGCGGCGCCAAGGAGGTCATCGCGACCAACACGCTGCCGATCCCCGAGGAGAAGCGTTTCCCGACGCTGACCGTGCTCTCGATCGCGCCGCTGCTCGCGCGCACCATCAAGGAGGTCTTCGAGAACGGCTCGGTGACCTCGCTGTTCAACGGCAGCGCCTAGGCGCTTCGCGCCTGTGCGCGGTTGACGAGTCCCTGGACCCGTCAACCGCGCACAGGCGCTAGCCTTTTCACATGACCGCGTTCTCCGGGTTCCCCGTCGCCGCCCTGGACTTCTACGAGGACCTCGAGGCGGACAACAGCAAGAGTTGGTGGACGGCGCACAAGGCCGTCTACGACGAGAGCGTGCACGCGCCGATGGCCGCGTTGCTCGCCGAGCTCGAGCCCGATTTCGGGCAGGCCAAGCTGTTCCGCCCGTACCGCGATGTCCGGTTCGCCAAGGACAAGTCGCCGTACAAGACGCATCAGGGCGGCTTCTGCGCGGTGGGGCCCGCCCTCGGCTACTACGTGCAGCTCGACGCCCGCGGGCTCTTCGTGGCCGGCGGCTTCTACCAGGCCGACCCGGATCGGGTCGGGCGGTTCCGTGCCGCGGTCGACAGCGACCTCCGCGGCGGACAGCTCGAGACGATCACCAGGGACCTCGAGGCGGCGAAGTTCGAGATCGGCGGCGACCGGCTCAAGACGACGCCGCGCGGCTACAGCGTCGAGCATCCGCGGATCGAGCTACTTCGTCACAAGTCGCTGACGGCCAGTCGCCTGTACGCCTCACCGAAGTGGCTCGACACCAGGCGCACCGCGACCGAGGTCCGCAAGGCCTGGGAATCGTTGCGGCCCCTGGTCGAATGGGCCACCGATGTGGTCGGGGCCCCTGCCTAGAAAGCACCAGGTCGGCCCACCCGATCTGCGATGATCAACTATGGCGATGATTCGGCGCGTTCTCGTGCTCGTAAGCCTGGTCGGCCTCGTGGCCGCATGCACCTCGACGGACACCTCGTCGCCACCCCCGTCACCCGCCGATCCGGCGCAGACCGAGGCCGTCAAGACGATCGTGCGCGAGGCCATGGCCGAGAGCCACCTGAAGTCGGTGATCGTGCGCGCCACCGTCGACGGCAGGGAGGTCCTCACCGAGGCCGTCGGGGAGTCGATGACGGGCGTGCCTGCCACCACCGACATGCACTTCCGCAACGGCGCCGTGGCCATCTCCTACGTCTCCACCCTGCTGCTCCAGCTCGTCGACGAGGGGAAGGTGAGCCTCGACGACAAGGTCTCGACCTGGCTGCCCTACATCCCCCACAGCGACCTCGTGACCCTCGGCCAGCTGGCCCAGATGACCTCGGGCTACCCCGACTACGTCCTTGGCGCCACCGAGTTCGACGCGGCCATCTACGCCGACCCCTTCCGCAGGTGGACCCCCGAGGAACTCATCGCCTCCGCGACCGCCAAGCCGCTGCTCTACGAGCCCGGGACGAACTGGAACTACGCGCACACCAACTACGTCATCCTCGGGCTGGCGCTGGAGAAGATCACCGGCAAGCGGATGACGGACCTCATGCAGGAGAGGGTGCTCGGCCCGCTCGGGCTGACCAACACCACCGACCCCGGCACCGCCGCCATCACCGAACCCGCCCTGCACGCCTTCAGCTCCGAGCGTCGCGAGGCCCTCAAGATCCCGGCAGGCGCCCCGTTCTACGAGGAATCCACCTACTGGAACCCGTCCTGGACCATCACCCGCGGGGCCGTCCAGACCACCGACATCTCCGACATGCACGACACCGCGGTCGCGATCGGCACCGGCAAGCTCCTGTCCGCGGAGTCGTACAAGAAGATGGTGTCGACTGACCTGCGCGGCAAGACGACGACCCTGCCCGGGTGCCCCACCTGCACCACGATGTCGGAGGGCTACACCTACGGGCTCGGGATCATCATCACCGGCGACTGGCTGATGCAGAACCCGTTGTTCTCCGGGTACGCGGCCGCGGAGGCCTACCTGCCGTCGAAGAAGGTCGCGATCGCCGTCGCCGTCACCTACGACCAGGAGGCCTTCGACGACGCCGGCCTGTACAAGAACGCGGCCGAATCGATCTTCAGGAAGATAGGCGCCCAGCTCGCCCCGGGCGACGCGCCTCCGCCCCCGCCGCAGCGGTGACCGGCGGCCCGTCGCCCGGCTCCGTTCGACGTCCCGACGGGTGCCGGAACCTCTTGCGCGGCAAGCGTTTGACCGGGTCGCGCCGCGCCGCGCCGGGACATGAACATGAGATTGATCACGCCGGAATGCAGAACCGCAGGTTGGTTGCCAGCCGGTGTCGAGGGCCACTTCGCTCTGCCCTATTGTCATGCGTCGTGATTGACGCGCAGACACTCGATGGCCAGTCCGGAACAACGACGATGCGGACGGCCAGGCGATGGGTCCCCGGCGCCTGCGTCTGGTGCGGAGACGCGGAGTCGGTTGACATGTACCGCAACGAGCCGCGCTGCGGAACCTGCCGCGAGAACGAGGAGATCATCGAGGGCGCCCGGCGCTTCCTCGGGATGTACGGTCTGCGCCCGCTCGGCGGCACGCTGCAGTCCGACGACGAGGAAGAGCGGGAGTGGCGCGTCACCGCCCGCGACGCCCGCGCCGTGCTGAACCAGATCAAGCTCGAGACCCCGCCGGACCCGGCCCTGGTCCGCAAGGCCCTGCGGCCGCGCGCCGCCGCAGTCGTCGCGGAGACCGCGCCCGCACCCCGCCGCACGGCCGCACCGAAGGCCGCCTCCTCCGCCTCGACCCCGGCCGCGTCGGCACCGACGACCACCGTCGACATGGCGACCCTCGAGGCACGCGTCACCGGCCTGCTCGACCAGCTTGCGTCGGTCGACGAGCAGATCACCGTCGCGGAGGCCGGCCAGGGCCTGGCCGCCCGAGCCCGCCTCACCGATCTCGGCAACCAGAAGGCCTCGATCCTGCGCATGCTGGCCGCGCTGGAGAAGACCCGCCGCGGCATCGACGGCTGACCCGACGGTCCCGGTGCGGCGGACCGTCCCGGTGCGGCACGATGAGGCGGTGAGCCTGTTGATCCGCGACGCCGACCACCACGATCTGCCCGGCATCCTCGAGATCCACAACGAGGCGGTGCTCAACACCACCGCCATCTGGGACGAGGAGACGGTGGACGTCGAGGACCGCCGCGAGTGGCTCGAGGCCCGCCACCGGGCCGGGTATCCGGTGCTCGTCGCGGAATCCGACGGCCGGGTGGCGGGTTACGCGTCCTACGGCGTGTGGCGGGCCAAGAGCGGCTACCGGTACACGGTGGAGAACTCGGTGTACGTGCACGTCGACCACCACCGCAAGGGGATCGCGTCCCAGCTGATGGCGGCACTGATCGAGCGGGCCCGGGCGGGCAGTGTGCACGTGATGGTGGCGAGCATCGAGTCCGGCAACACCACCTCGATCGCGCTGCACGAGCGGTTCGGCTTCCGGACGGTCGCAGTGATGCCCGAGGTCGGGATGAAGTTCGGGCGCTGGCTGGACATGACATTCATGCAGCTGACGCTGTAGTCGAATCAATCATCGAGATCGCATGTAGCACTTCCGTCTCGTGTCACGATGTATCTGGTGATGTGACGCACCGCTCGGGGGTAGTACCGACGCGTGCCTCGGTAGTCGGAATGGGGAGACGACATGACAGTTCGCGGGTTCATCGCACGCCATCGGATAGCCTCGGCAGCCTTCGTGCCGGCCGTCGTGGGGGTGACGGCGATACTCGGGCTGACGTGGGCCCTGTCGCCGGCGCCGCGCACAGCGGACACCGAGCTCACGTCGTCGGTGACCGAGTGCCACGACATGGTGACCGTCTCGATCGCCGGCCGCAATGACACCCCGGTGGCGGGCACCACGAAGATGCTGGTCGGACCCAACGGCGAGGCGCTGCCCGCCGCGTTGTCGAGCGACTACAGCAGCCACTGGGTCGATCCGGTGATCAACGCACCGAACGGTGTCGTCGACCCGAACGCGTATGCCGCCGTCTACATCGCGTACCCCGCGAACATGGACAGCTACGAAGAGGCCGTCGCCAAGGGCGTGGCCAACACCGAATCGGTGATGCGCGAGATCCGGGTGGCCTGCCCCGACACGAAGTTCGCCGTCGTCGGCTACAGCGAGGGCGCGGACGTCGCCCGGCGGGTCGCGATGGACGTCGGCCATCAGGATGCGGACACCAACGGCGAATACGGGATCGTCAACCCGGGCAATGTCGTCGGCGTGGTCATCCTGGCCGACGCGGGCCGGGCAAACGGTCAGGGCCCCTTCCCCGGGGCGAAGAACCCGTTTGCCAATCCGGATGGATTCGACCGGCAGTACCAGAACGGAACCAACCCGACCGCAGGAGCGGGCGCCCTCCCGGACACCGGCGGCGACGATTTCGGTGCGCTGGGTGGCAAGGTCGCCTCGTTCTGCTCCGACAAGGACTTCACCTGCGCAGTGCCGGAGAACATCTCGCTTCTGCAGCTCGCCATCAACGTGGGCAGGCAACTGAACGTCGACGCACTCCAGCGCGACGGCCTCACACCGGCGACGGGTCAGGATGTCGCGGTCGCCCTCAGCCAGATCGCGTTCAATGCGTTCGCGGAGATTCGGTCCGAGCCGGACTGGATGAAGGGTGACCAGACCTTCCTCGACGTGCTGCTGACGGTGTCGTCCCCATCGTACAAGCCGGGTGAGACCGCGAAGGCGCCGGCGAAGGCCGCGTCCATCGCGGCCGACCAGATGTCCCCGCTTGCCTACCTGCCGCAGAAGGTGTTCAAGGAGATCATCGGACTGATCACGACGAACCAGAACACCATCCCGGTGGTCCTGAGCGATCCCTACCAGCTGACGCTCGCTCCGGACGTCGGCCACCACTTCGACTACTGGCGCGACAAGGATGCCGCCAACGGCAAGCCGCTGACCTCCGCCGAGTACGCGGCGGCATGGCTGACCCACCTCGCTCAGCAGGCGCAGAACGGACAGCCCATCGACCCGTCGGCGAAGCCGGACGCCGGAAGCCTGGCCGCCGCACTCTCGTCGGCCACAGCCACGGCCACGTCCGCGCCGACGGCCCCGACCACCGCTCCCGTCGCGGGCACCGTGTCGGCGACGGAGTCCACCGCACCGACCACGACCGGCGCGACGCCCACCGAGACACCGGCGGCCTCGGCGGCCGGATCGGCATCGACGCCGAGCGCGACCCCCTCAACGGAGGCCGCCGTCCCGGCAGACTCACAGCCGGAAATCGCGACGCCCCCGACCACGGCGGTCGCGGCAACCACCACAGTCGTCCCGACCACCACCACTCCGGCTCCGAGCGCGGCCGGGTAGCCGTCCCCGCGCCGGGCACCACGCAAACACCGTGCGGGCCCGGCGCGGGCCTACTTCTTGTCCGCCAGGATCAGCGCGAACCGCTCGTCCGGATCGGTCCACACCCGGTCGCTGCCGAACCCCGCGGCGTCGAGCTCCTTGCCGATGCCCTCCACCCGGAACTTCGCCGAGATCTCGGTACGCATCTGCTCCCCCGCGTCGAACCGCACGTCCAGGCCGATTCCCGGCAGGCACACGCTCATCGCCTCGGCGGCCTCCAGCCGCATCTCGATCCACTCGTTGGTCTCGTCCCAGAGCGCCACGTGCCGGAACCGATCCACATCGAAGTCGGCGCCGAGTTGCTCGTTGAGCACGGACAGGACGTTCCGGTTGAACTGTGCGGTCACCCCCGCCGCGTCGTCGTAGGCCGGCACCAGCACCGCGGGGTCGGTGACCAGCCCGACGCCCAGTAGCAGTTGCTCCCCCTCGTCGAGCACCTCGGCGATCGACGCCAGGAACTCGGCCCGCTCGTCGGGCACCAGGTTGCCGAGGGTGCCGCCGAGAAAAGCGATCATCCTCGTGCCGCCCCGCGGCAGGTTGTGCAGGGTGTCGGTGAAGTCGCTGACGATTCCGTGCACGGCCAACGACGGGAACTCGTCGGCGAGCTGCCCGACGGCGGACGCCAGCGCTGCCTCCGACACATCCTGCGGCACATAGCGCTCCAGCGTTCCGTGCTCGGTCAGCGCGCCGAGGAGCAATCGGGTCTTCTCCGAGGAACCCGAGCCCAGCTCGACGAGGATCTGCGCGGAGGTGGCCTCCGCGATGTCCGCGGCGCTCGCCCGCAGCAGCTCCCGCTCGGTTCGGGTCGGGAAGTACTCGGGCAGCCTGGTGATCTCCTCGAACAGCTCGCTGCCCCTCGCGTCATAGAACCATTTGGGCGGCAGCGACTTCGGTGTCGACTTGAGCCCGATCAGGGCGTCCTCGCGTAGGTTGCCGAGCAGCTGCTCCGGCGCCAAGTGGATCTCCAGGGTCGGTTCGCTCATAGATGATCTCCCAACTCGGTGATGTTCAGGTGTCCCGGTCGTGCCTCGACGAGGTGCCCATCCGGTACGGGCTGCCAGCCCGGGTCGTCGTCGATCGGCTCCGACGAGATCATCGCGCTGAGCTCGTCCACCTTCACCGACAGCGAGTGGTAGACGGTCGTCGCCCACAGCGTCGTCCCGTTGCCTAACAACAGGTTCAGCCGCGATTCGGGCGCGGCCTCGAGAACGTCAGCGGTGACCGATGCCAGAGCGGCGGCCGGTGTACCCGCATCAAGGCGGCGCCGCACCAGCGTCCACAGCAGGGCCGAGTCCGTCAACGCAGGCATCCGCAGCAGCTCAACGGCAGGCAACCACTCGGCGAGCCCGGCCATCGAATCCGGCCAGCCCACGATCCGGCCGTTGTGGCTCAGTGCCCACCCGTCGCCGGTGAACGGGGCGCACGCGGCGCGCTCGAGCGGCATGCCGACGGTCGCCGAGCGAACCGCCGCGAGCACGGCACCCGACCGGACCTGACCGAGCACCCCGTCGACCGCAGGGTCCGCCCACATGGGCACCGGATTCCGGTATGCCTGCACGCCGTCCGGCGAACCCGGATCGCCCTTCCACCACGCCGCGCCGAATCCGTCCGCGTTGATCGTGCCGCCCCTGCGCATGTCCCGCGGGGCCCAGGACTGGTCACGCAGACTGTGCGATCCGGCGGTGATCAGTTCGCCCACCGCGCGCGGTGGGCCCAGGTAGCCCAGATGCCTGCACATCTATGCGCTCTCCTGCACGTCGCGCGCGCAGCGGAATCCGGCGAAGATCTGCCGCCGCACGGGATGGTCCCAGTTCCGGAAGGTGCCGCGGCAGGCCACCGGGTCGGTGCCGAACGAGCCGCCGCGCAGCACCTTGTAGTCGCCGCCGTGGAAGACCTCCGAGTACTCCCGGTAGGGGAACGCCGCGAAACCCGGATAGGGCAGGAAGTCCGACGAGGTCCATTCCCAGACGTCGCCGATCAACTGGTCCACGCCGTGCGGGGATCGGCCGCGCGGGTATGCGCCGACACCGGCGGGCTCGAGGTGCCGCTGCCCGAGGTTCGCGTGCAAGGAGCCGGGTTCCTCGTCGCCCCAGGGGTATCGGCGAGATCGGCGGGTCGCCGGGTCCCACCGGGCGGCCTTCTCCCACTCGCTCTCGGTGGGCAGCCGCTTGCCCGCCCACCGGGCGTACGCCTGCGCCTCGAAGTAGCAGACGTGCACCACCGGCTGGTTCGGGTTCAGGGGCGCGAGTGTCCCAAACGATCGCCGCCACCAGTCCCCCGCGCCGTCGCGCTCCCAGAACTGCGGCGCGGTCAGGCCGGCCGACCGCCGGTGCGCCCACCCGCGTTCGCTCCACAACTCGGCGCGCTCGTACCCGCCGTCCGCGATGAACTCCCGGTACTGCCCGTTGGTGACCGGGGCGACGTCGAGCGCGAATGTCGCGACGTTCACCGTGTGCGCGGGCCGCTCGTTGTCCAGCGCCCATGGATCCGTGGAGGTGCCCATGGTGAACTCCCCGCCGGGGATCACCACCTCCTCCGGTGTCACCGCACGCACCGCCGCAGGCGGCGCCGGGACGGCGCGCAAGACCGCTGGGCCGCTACGCAACTGGTGGGTGGCGAGCATCGTCTCGTCGTGCTGCTGCTCGTGCTGGGCGATCATCGCGAACGCGAAACCGTCCCGCTCGACCGGTCGGCCCGCCAACGGCGAACGATCGAGGATGTCCCACACCTTGTCCCTGACCTCGGCGACGTAACCGCGCGCCTCCTCCGGGTTCAGCAACGGCAATGCGGGCCGGTCCGCGCGAGCATGTTTGAAGGCGTCGTAGATCTCGTCGATGTCGCGGCGCACCGGTTCGCGGCCACCCACGTCGCGAACCAGCCACAGCTCCTCCTGGTTGCCGATGTGCGCGAGATCCCACACCAGCGGGCTCATCAACGGCGAGTGCTGCGCGATCAGTTCCGACTCGTCGACGCAGTCGGTGAGGGCCACGCTGCGGGCGCGGGCGCGGGCCAGCACCGTCGCGAGTTGGGCCCGCAGGGCCTCGGGCGTCGGGGTCTCGGGTGCCGTCGGGCGGGTCGAGGGGCCGGCGGTCATCGGTCGTACTCCTCTGCTGGGGTCACTCCGCGGCAACATCGTTCGGCCGCGGACGCGAGCTCCTCCTCGAACCGGGGTGACCGCGCCGCGGCCAGGAACAGCAGTTCGCTTGCGGCGCGCCGCAGTTCGCCGTCACGCAGCCCGAACTCGGCGCCGTCGCGCCACCGCCCCGCTGTCGACGCCGCGATGGCGGTGGCCTCCGCGACGGTGTCCCGGTTGCCGAGCAGCGCGGCCAGCGCCGCGATGGGCACCCGCCACAGGTCACCGGGCTGTGCGTCCAGGTACCGCACCTCCAGGTGGCCCGCGGCGCGGACAGGAGGGAACAGCGTGGTCAGGTGGTAGTCGAGGTCGGCAGGGTCCGGGCGCCTGTCGATCTCGGCGTCCAGCGCCCCTGCGATCCAGTCCGCGAAGGTGGCACCTGGCGGCGCCGACCAGTCGCCGTCGGAATCCGCGCCCCGCCCGCCGGTCACGCAGAGCAGCGGCACGTCGAGCGCCCAGCGGCCGTAGTCGGCGATCGGATCGGCGGTGTGCAGCGGCCGGGTCCGGTCCGGATCGAGCTCGAGCCAGGTCCGCATCCGCTGCGAGGCCCACCCGCCGTCCGGTGTGCCGCGCAGCCGAGGCGAACAGGCGAAGGCCGCGAGCAACGCGGGCCCGGCGTCGTGCAGCAACCGCCAGCGGGCGGCCACCTCGGCCGGATCCGCGCCTGCGTCGACGCTCACCTGGGTGGCCGCGGTGTTGCACATCATCAGCCTGCCGAACGGCCCGATCCCGTCGAACCGCTCCTCCATGGCCCGGTAGCGAGGCAGTCGCAGCAGCCGCTCGGCATGACGGGACCGGTCGGCGGCATGGGAACGGACGGTGATGCCCGCCGCGGTCAGCAGGCGACGAAGGACGGCTTCGTCGGCGGCGAGCGCGACACACAGGTCCTCGGCCGAGGACAGGGGCGCGCTGGAGAGTTCTATCTGGCCGCCGGGTTCGATGGTGACGGCGCTTCCGCTCGGCAGACTCAGAGCGGGTGAAGAAGGGGCAATCGATGTCGGTGCGTGCGGCCCCAGCGCAGCGGCGACGTCGCCGAGGTCCGGCCTGCCCCGCGCGGGGTCGTCACGCGCGGTCAGCCATTCCAGTTCGGCACCGATGAGCCGGGGTGGGCCGAGCTTGAAACACACACCACCGACGTACGCCTCCGCGGCGGCTCGGGTGGTGAGCCGGCGCGAATCCACTGCCATCGCCATCAGCTGCTCCGATCGTCGGCGGCGCGTGTTCGGCAAGTACGAATTCGACAATAGAGACCGTCACCGACACTAAACCGCGATCGCCGATCGCGCACCCGTCGCGCCGACCGCGGCGACGGTACTGTCCGACAGACAACGCCAGCTCAGTCAGTCCGGAGGGCCTGAAGATGCTCGATCAGCAACGCCTGCGCCGCGATACGCCCGGCTGCCTCGACAAGGTCTTCCTCGACAGTGCCGGGTCGTCGCTGCCCCTGAGCCGGTGCTCGAGGCGGTCATCGCCCACCTGAGACGGGAGGCCGAGATCGGCGGCTACCTCGCCGCCGGGGAGCGCGCCGACGACCTGGCCGACGTGAAGACCGCGCTAGGCGAGCTGCTCGGCGCCCGGGCAGACGACTTCGCGCTGGTGGAGAGCGCGACCAGGGCGTGGACGGACTTCTTCTACGCGGTGCCGCTCGCCGCGGGTGATCGAGTCCTGATCACCGAGGTCGAGTACGCCAGCAACGCCATCGCGGCCCTGCAGCGCGCCAGGGCGACCGGCGCTGTCGTCGAGGTGGTCCCGTCCACGCCGACCGGGGAGGTCGACCTCGACGCCCTGTCCCGGATGCTCGACGAGCGGGTGCGGCTGGTGTCGCTGGTACACGCGCCGACCAACGGCGGGCTGATCAATCCCGTCCGCGAGGTGGTTGACCTGGCGCACGGCGTCGGCGCGCTGGTGCTGCTCGACGCCTGTCAGTCGGTCGGCCAGATCCCCGTGGACGTCGCCACGCTCGGCGTCGATGCGCTCTCGGCGACGGGCCGCAAGTGGCTGCGGGCCCCGCGCGGCACCGGATTCCTCTACGTGCGCCCCGAGCTGGCCCGCGCCCTCGAACCCGCAGCGCTTGACCTGCACGGCGCGCAGTGGACGGCGACCGACGGCTACCGGATGGCAGGCGACGCGTCGCGGTTCGAGTTCTGGGAGTGCAGCGTCGCGGGCCGGCTTGGCCTGGGCGCGGCGGTCCGCTACCTGCTCGAACTGGGGATCGACGAGGTGAGCGCCGCGGTGTCCGAGCGTGCCGAGGCCGCGCGCGCCGGGCTGGCCACGGTCCCCGGCGCGACGGTGCGCGACCTCGGCCACACCCGCAGCGGCATCGTCTCCTTCACCGTCGACGGGGTTGCCCCGGCGGCCGTGCGGGAAGCGTTGGCAGCCAAGGACATCACGGTGACCGTCAGCGGCCGCGGCTCGACGCTGGTGGACATGAGCAACCGGGACCTGGAGGCGGTGGTGCGGGCGTCGCCGCACTGCTTCAACTCGTTCGAGGACCTCGAGCGGCTCGTCGAGGCGGTCGCGGCGCTCTAGCCGGTCTGGTCCTGTCTGCGCAGCTCGGCGTGCAGGTGGTGGGTGAGCGGCGTCGCGTCGTGCGCCATCCACATGTCGTAGGTGAGCAGATCTCCCGCGACCACCCAGCGTCGGCGGATCTCGTGCACGGGCTTGGCGTTCGGGGACCGGCTGAGCGTCAGCGCCGTCATCTCGAGCACGCCGTCGCGGACCTCACCCTGATGGATCTCGACGAATCCCGTTGGCTGGCTGACCAGCAGCTCGACGCTGTCCCCTCCGGTGAGCCGCAGGTAACCGTTCTCGGTGTGCATCGGCGGCCCGCCGCCCGGCTTGCGGGTCCGGGACAGGTAGGTCAGGAAGGGCTTCCCGATCGGCGTCAGGTTCACCTGCTCGTCGTACGCGAAATCCTCGATCGTCGGGTAGTGCCCCTCGCCGGAGCCCGCCCAGTGGCCGGCGAACGGGGCGAGCACGCCCAGTGGCGCCAGCGCGGCGGTTACGTCAGTCATCGGTGCTCCCGGGAGTTGTCGTGTTCTTCGATCTCCGTCCAAACCTATCGGCCACCCCCGACCCCCGCTCGATTGCGCGCGGCAGGCGTGTCGAGGCCGATTGGCGGGGGGTCGGGCATCTCCGGTATGCTGGCCTGCGTTGTCTCGGCGAGGGTGAACCACTTCGTTGGCTCACCGTGATCGACGCGGCTACGGCTACCTTTCGAGCAGTTTGCGCTCCGGGCCGTGCGCGTTCGTCCGCCCCCGTCGAGATCACCGCAATGCCACCGAATCAAATCTGATGTGAGCCGTAGGAGCTGTTTCCCCATGTCGACCGATGCCAATCGCCTCGAAGCCGCCGTCCGCACCGAGTTCGGCAAGGGTGCCGCACGCCGCGCCCGCCGCGACGGCCAGGTCCCCGCGGTCCTCTACGGCCACCAGGAAGAGCCGCGCCACCTCGCGCTGAACGCCCGCGAGTTCGCCAAGGTCCTGCGCGCGCACGGCACCAACGCCGTCCTCACCCTCGACATCGAGGGCACGGAGCAGATCGCGCTCACCAAGTCGGTCGTCGTCCACCCGATCCGCAACTACATCGAGCACGCGGACCTGCTGGTCATCAAGAAGGGCGAGAAGGTCACCGTCGAGGTGCCCGTCGTAGTCACCGGCGAGGCCGCGGCAGGCAGCCTGGTCGCCCAGGACGCCGCCACCGTCTCCGTCGAGGCCGACGCCATGAACCTGCCCGAGTCCATCGAGGTCTCGGTCGAGGGCCTCGAGGTCGGCAGCCAGATCCACGCCTCCGCCCTGACCCTGCCCGCGGGCTCCACCCTGCAGGGTGACCCGGAGCTGCTGATCGTCAACATCGTCGCCGCCCCGTCCGCCGAGGCCATGGAGGCCGAGGGTGCGGGCGCCGAGGGCGCCGAGGCCCCCGCCGAGGAGACCGCCGCCGAGGCCGAGTCCGCCGAGGGCTGAGTCGCTCCACCGCACACATCAGTGCAGCGCTAACGTCAACGGCGCGCCATCCCGCGAGGGACGGCGCGCCGTTGCCGTTCGCGGCCCCACCCCTACGACCGAGAGCCGACCGCGTTGACCCAGCCATCCGAATCAACTGCCCTCGTCGTCGGGCTGGGAAATCCAGGACCGCAGTACGAACGCACCAGGCACAACGTCGGGTTCATGGTGGTCGACGCCCTGGCCGCCCGCGAGCGGGCCCGGTTCAGCGCGCACAAGAAGAGCGGCTCGGACGCGGTCACGCTCCGCATCGCGGGCCGTCAGGTGATCGTGGCGAAGCCGCGCTCGTACATGAACCTGTCCGGCAAGCCGGTGGCCGCGCTCGCCCGGTTCTTCTCGGTCGAACCCGCAAATCTTGTGGTCGTGCACGATGAGCTGGACCTGGACTTCGGCACGCTCCGGCTCAAGCTCGGCGGCGGCGAGGGCGGGCACAACGGCCTCCGCTCGATCTCCAGCGCGATCGGCACCAAGGACTACCTGCGCGCCCGCGTCGGCATCGGCAGGCCGCCCGGCCGGATGGATCCCGCGGACTACGTGCTCAAGCCGTTCTCGTCGGTCGAGCGCAAGGAACTGGACCTGGTCTGCGAGGAGGCCGCGGACGCCGTCGAGCTGCTGCTCCGCGTCGGGCTCGAGGCCGCGCAGAACCAACTGCACTGATCGAACCGGGCTGGCTACTATCTGGGCTATGCGGCGGACGTCGCGATGGTGTGGAAATCGAAAATAACGCAGGGGGCGTAGTGGTTCGGTGGGGCGGCGCGGCGGGTGCCGGGCTCGTGCTCGTGGCCGGGATCCTGGTGGGCGGCTGCGCGAATTCGGGTACCCCCGGGGTCGCCACCGCGGCCGAGGCGGTCCAGGTCGATCCAGCCGAGTACGCGATCGGCGACGGCAAGCACGTGTTCCACCTCGTGTCCGGGGCCGCGGGCTGCTGGTTCAACCCCAACCAGGCCGACAACCAGGCGCCGCACATGCTGTGTGACCTCCCGCTGCCGAAGTCGGATCCGCCGATCGTCGACCCCCAGACCGGCGTGCGGGCGCCCGCCGACGCGATCGTCATCGAGCCCGACGGGGTCCACAAGGTCGTCAACGTCGCCGGGGCCTTCATCACGGGCCAGT
This sequence comes from Rhodococcus sp. MTM3W5.2, assembly GCF_001984015.1. NCBI lineage: Bacteria > Bacillati > Actinomycetota > Actinomycetes > Mycobacteriales > Nocardiaceae > Rhodococcus > Rhodococcus sp. MTM3W5.2. Next base: position 4,474,647 of record NZ_CP019572.1, read on the forward strand.
TGCTGCCGCCCGGCTCGACGCTCACGGTCGGGGAGCTGTCCTGCACCGCTCTCGACGGCAAGTCCATGTCCTGCAGGGGACCGGCCGGATCGTTCAGTTTCGACGGATCGACCGCCGAGGTCAGCATCCGCGAATAGCCGGCCCTTTCGACGCTCCGCCCGATCACGCCCCGCTCACCAGCGAGGCCGACCGCCCGCGCCGCAGCTTGCCGGAGGACGTCTTCGGGATGCTGCCAGGACCGAGCACGGCAACCGTCCTCGGCCGCACGCCGACCTCCGAGACCACCGCGTGCACCACCTCGTGCTCGATCCGCTTGACCTCCTCGGGGTCCTCGTGGTCGTTGGTCTCCACCGCGACCGCGAAGGACTCCCGCTTCTGCCCTGCATCGAGCCGCACCGCGACGGCGTTGCCCGGACGCACTCCCCTGACGGTGCACGCGGCCCGCTCGATGTCGGTCGGGTAGACGTTGCGCCCACCCATGATGATCACGTCCTTGACGCGCCCGCACACCACCATCAGACCCTCTTCGGTGAAGTATCCGACGTCGCCGGTGTTGAACCACCCGTCCGCATCCTGCGCTGGCCTGTGCCCGTCCACCGTGAGGTAGCCGGGGGTGACGGACCCGCCCCTGAGCTCGATGATGCCGACCCCTCGGCGTGGGAGCACCCGTCCGTCCTCACCGACGATGCGCCCCTCCAGGCCCGACACCAGCGGGCCGAGCGTCGGGAGCCTGCGGGCATTGGCGCGGTCGGTCGGTACCGCCAGGCCCCCGCCTCGAACAGGTCCGGATCCACCAGGTCCAGCACCAATCCCTGCCCCGGCTGGGGCAGGGAGACCGCGAGGGTCACCTCGGCCATCCCGTACGTCGGCGCCAGCGCCGACGGGTCAAGCCCGAATCGTGCCCCCGCCTCCGCGAGCGCGAGCATCGTGTCGGCGTCCACCGGCTCCGCCCCGTTGAGCAGGCAGCGCACCGTCGACAGGTCCACGACGCCGTCCTCGGCCTGTGCGAGCCGCCTGGCGAGCAGGGAGTACGCAAAGTTCGGCGCGGCGGTGACCGAGCCCCGGTACTTGCCCATCAGTTCCGCCCACAACAGCGGCGAGGTGAGGAAGTCCATCGGCGTGATGCTGACGATCTCGGCGCCGATCTGCATCGGCAGGGTGAGGAAACCGACCATGCCCATGTCGTGGAACAGGGGCAGCCAGCTCACCATCACGTCGTCGTCGACCGAGAACTTGATCCGGGAGAGCATCGCGCAGGAGTTCGTGTAGAAGTTCCCGTGCGTGATCTGCACGGCCTTCGGTGAGCCCGTCGATCCCGACGTGAGCTGCTGCAAAGCGATGTCGGATTCGGCGGTCCGCACGGGATCGATCTCGGGTCCCGCGCGCAGGTCGCCGATCGTGACGACCCTGATGCCGCGCTCCTCGAGCAGCGGCGCCGCCGCGTCGAAGGGTGCGCCGAGGATGACCGCCTTGGCCGAGATCATGTCGATGACCGTCTCGGTGTCCTCCGCCCAGACGATCAGGTCGGTGCGCGGAGTCGGCTGGTGCAGCATGGTCACGGATGCCCCACGCATCCAGATGGCCTGCACGGACGGGGCGATGTCCACCGGCTGACCGGCGAGGATCCCGATCGCATCGCCGTGGCCGATGCCCGCGGCCGCGAGCGCGCCTGCCATCGCGCGGGCGACCGCATGGATCTCGCTCCAGACCTGGCGGTGCGGACTGTCCGGTTCCCCTGTGACGAGCCCATGGAGACTGTCCGCAGCGTTGGCATACATCTCATCGGTGAACCGGCTCATGACGCCCTCCTCCGCACGATGGAGGGACGAGGCGGTCGGGCGCGGTGAACGCCGCACCGAGGGCCCCAGAGCCCTCACTGGTACTTCCGGAAACGCAGTTCGGCCGTTACTCCCGCGGGGCCACGGCCTGGTTCGGGGTGCACTCGAGCATAGGCGCCACCCGCACGGGTAGCCTGGCATATTGGCGTTTCGCCATCTTGTCCGTCTCATATCAGTTAGGAATCCCGGTGACCACCGAGCCCGCGCCGGCGTCTGCCTCCACCTCCCCGACGCCCCCGCGGAGGTCGCCTCGGCCGGGACCCCCGCAACGCCGAAGGGCCTGGCCGCCGAGGCCGCCCGGCGACGGACCTTCGCGGTCATCTCGCACCCGGACGCCGGTAAGTCCACGCTCACCGAAGCGCTCGCGCTGCACGCGAAGATGATCTCGGAGGCGGGCGCCGTGCACGGCAAGGCCGGTCGCCGGTCCACCGTCTCCGACTGGATGGAGATGGAGAAGGCCCGCGGCATCTCGGTCAGCTCGACCGCACTGCAGTTCAACTACAAGTCCGGCGAGTCCGAGCCGAACGATCCGATCAGCGTCATCAACCTCGTCGACACCCCGGGTCACTCCGACTTCTCGGAGGACACCTACCGGGTGCTCACCGCCGTCGACGCCGCGGTCATGCTGATCGACGCCGCCAAGGGCCTCGAGCCGCAGACCCTCAAGCTGTTCCAGGTGTGTCGCCACCGCGGCATCCCGGTCATCACCGTGATCAACAAGTGGGACCGCCCGGGACAGACCCCGCTGGAGCTGCTCGACGAGATCCACGAGCGGATCGGCCTGACCCCGACTCCCCTGTACTGGCCGGTGGGCATCGCGGGCGACTTCCGCGGCCTGCTGCGGCGCGGCGAGGACGGCGCCCCGCAGGAGTACATCCGGTTCACCCGCACCGCGGGCGGCGCCACGATCGCACCCGAGGAGATCCTCGACGCCGACGCCGCCGCGGCGCGTGACGGCTCCGACTGGGACACCGCGGTCGAGGAGAGCGAGCTGCTCTCCGCCAGCGGGCAGGACCACGACCAGGAGATGTTCCTGGCCGGGCAGACCTCCCCGGTCATCTTCGCCTCCGCGATGCTGAACTTCGGTGTCCGGCAGATCCTCGACACCCTGGTGGCGCTCGCGCCGGCCCCCGGCCCGCGCGACGACATCAAGGGCGCCCTGCGCGAGGTCACGGATCCGTTCAGCGCGGTGGTGTTCAAGGTGCAGGCGGGCATGGACACGAGCCACCGAGATCGCTTGGCGTTCATGCGGATCGTCTCCGGCGTCTTCGAGCGCGGGATGGTGGTGACGCATGCCCAGACCGGCAAGCCCTTCACCACCAAGTACGCGCAGACCGTGTTCGGCCGCGAGCGCTCCACTGTCGAGTCGGCGTACCCGGGCGACGTGGTCGGCCTGGTGAACGCGACCGCCCTTGCCCCCGGCCACACCCTGTTCACGGACAAGAAGGTGGAGTTCCCGCCGATCCCCTCGTTCGCGCCCGAGCACTTCTCGGTGCTGCGCGCGGAGAGCGCGAGCAAGTACAAGCAGTTCCGCCGTGCGGTGGAGCAGCTCGACTCCGAGGGCGTGGTCCAGGTGCTGCGCAACGACATTCGCGGCGACGCGGCGCCGGTGATGGCGGCCGTCGGCCCGATGCAGTTCGAGGTGGTTGCCGCGCGGATGAAGGCGGAATTCTCGGTGGAGGCCCGGATGGAGGGCCTGCCCTACGCGCTGGCCCGCCGCACGGACGCCGAGTCGGCCACCGAGCTGGGCCGCCAGCGCGGGGTCGAGGTCTTCACCAGGTCCGACGGTGTGATGCTCGCCCTGATCAGCGACAAGTGGCGGCTGCAGTACCTGCAGAAGGAGCTTCCTGAGCTGACCCTCGAGCCGCTCGTCGCGACCGCCGACTAGCTCCGTGAACCCGCTGCTCACCCTGTTCGATGCGGAACTGCACATCGGCGGGGCCACGATCCTGTGGCGCGAGATCGTCGGCAACACATTCGGTATCGCGTCCGCGATCGGCGGGATGAAGCGCGTGGTGTGGGCGTGGCCGGTCGGCATCGCCGGAAACGCGTTGCTGTTCACCGTGTTCATGGGCGCGCTGTTCCACACCCCACAGGAGCTGAACCTGTACGGCCAGGCCGGCCGCCAGCTGATGTTCATCAGCGTGAGCGTGTACGGCTGGACGCAGTGGGTGCGTTCGCGGCACGAGTCCGGCCAGGCGGTGCAGCCGCGGTGGGCGCCGCCGCGGGACCGGCTCCTGCTGGTCCTCGCGATGGCCGCGGGCACCGTGGCGTTCGCGCAGATCTTCGCCCGGCTCGGGTCATACGGGCCGTGGGCGGAGGCGTGGATCTTCATGGGCTCGATGCTCGCCACCTACGGGATGGCCCGCGGCTGGACCGAGTTCTGGTTGATCTGGATCGCCGTCGACGTCGTCGGCGTCCCGCTGCTGCTCAAGGCCGGCTACTACCCGTCGGCGATCCTGTACCTGGTCTACGCGGGCTTCGTGGTGTGGGGGTTCGCGGTGTGGCTGCGGATCCAGCGTCGGACGACACCCGTGCGGGTCTAACCAACCCCTAATGATTCGCTAACGGGCGCCGAGTTTTTCGTCCCTACCTTGGGTCGTGTCGAGGCCACCTCCGGCTCCGACACACGACCGAAGGAGACCCCAATGCGTAAGTCCCTCAACACCGGCATCGTCCGCAAGCGCGCCGGGATCGCGGCCGCCGGGCTGGCTGCCGCCGCCGCGATCGCGGTGCCCGGCGTGGCGTGGGCGAACGACGCCATCCCGCAGGGCGCGGCGGTCGCCGTCGGCGAGTCGGCCCCCGCGGTGGCCGGCGTGCCCCTGGACGCGGAGACCTGCGCGGCGATGGCCATCGAACTCAGCCCGGAGACACTGCAGAAGATGATCGAGAACGGGACCGCGGCGCCCGCCGTCGCGACTGTCCCTGCCACCCCCGCAGGCGAGCCGGGACTTGCCGTCACGAAGATGCTGACCGAGGAGGAAGCGCAGCGGATGATCGCCGACGGAATGATCGTGCGCGACGCCGCCCCTGCCGTTCTCCCGAGGGCGAGGTGCAGACGCTGGACATCCAGATGGACGAGAGCGCCCCGGCAGGTGCCGTGACCGTGGCCCGCGCCTGCTAGGACACCCTCGCGGCCCTGGCACCATGGATGCGGTGACCGATACCGCCCGCATCCTCGTCGTCGACGACGACCCCAAGGTCCTGGCCTCGCTGGAGCGGGGGCTCCGTCTGTCCGGGTTTCACACCGACACCGCGACGGACGGGGCCTCCGCCCTGCGGGCCGTGTCCGACGAATGCCCCGCCGCGATCGTCCTCGACGTGAACATGCCGGGCCTCGACGGCGTTGGCGTGGTCACCGCGCTGCGGGCGATGGGCAACGAGGTGCCGATCTGCGTGCTCAGCGCGCGCAGCTCGGTCGGGGACCGGATCGCGGGCCTCGAGGCGGGCGCGGACGACTACCTGACCAAGCCGTTCGAGCTCGGCGAGCTGGTCGCCCGGCTGCGGGCACTGCTGCGGCGGGCACCCAGGGCCGTCGCACCGGCCGGGACCGTGACGGTCGGGGCCCTTGAGGTGGACCTGCCCGGGCGGCGCGCCCATGTCGCCGGCCGCAGGCTCGACCTGACCAAGCGCGAATTCGACCTGCTCGGCGCGCTGGCGGAGAACGCGGGCGTCGTTCTCAGCCGGCCCCAGCTGCTGCGCCTGGTCTGGGGCTATGACTTCGACGCCGACACCAACGTGGTCGACGTCTTCGTCACCTATCTACGCAAGAAACTGGAGGCGAACTCGATGCCACGAGTTCTGCACACCGTCCGCGGCGTCGGATTCGTCCTGCGGGCGCAACCGTGAGGCGGTCGCTGTCGCTGCGGGCGCGGGTCGCCATCGTGTCGGCGCTGTCCGCGGCCGTGGTCATCGTCGCGATCGGCGCCGCCATCGCCATATTCCTGCGGGTGAACGGCTCCGAGCAGATCGACCGGACGCTCGACTCGGTGACGTTGGCGGTCCCGACCGACGCGGCCGACACGGCAGTCATGGCGCCGGCCCTCCCGCTGCCCGCCGTCGTGGCCACAGGGTCCGCGGAGGCCGCCGTGGCCGAGGATGCGACCAGAACCGAGCTGATGGCAGGCACCGCGGTCCGCGTCCGCGACGTCGCGGTCCCCGGAGAACCGGGCGCCTTCCTCGCGCTGACCGTCCCGGAGGACCCGCTGACCCAGGCCATCCGGCAGCAGCAGGTGGCGGTCGCGATCGCCGCCGTGGTGGCGATCGCGGCGGCGGGCGGGCTGGGCTGGCTGCTGGCCGGGCGGGCGGTGCGCCCGCTGCGGCTACTGGCCGATGCCACCCACGACATCGGCGACGACCCAAGGGCGGCGCGTCCGAGCGTGCGCGGGGCGCGGGAGGCCGAGGACCTGTCGGAGGCGATGGGGCACATGCTCGACCGGATCGCCGCTGCCCAGAAGCGGACCGAGGAAGCTCTTGGTTCGGCACGCGACTTCGCCGCGGTGTCCGCGCACGAGTTGCGCACCCCGCTGACCTCGATGCGGACCGACCTCGAGGTGCTCTCGACGATGCGGCTCACCGGCGAGGAGCGCGAGGAGATCCTCCGCGACCTGCTCGGCACGCAGCGTCAGGTCGAGACGACCCTGACCGACCTCGAACGGCTCGCGGTCGGCGAGCTGTCCGACGTCGCGGACCACGAGCAGCTGGACCTGGCCGAGCTCGTCGACCGCTGCGTGCAGGCGGCCGAGCGCATCCACCCCGACCTGGACATCACCGTCTCCGCACCCGAACCCGTTGTCGTGCGCGGCATTCCGACCGGGCTACGAGTTGTGCTCGACAACGCCATCACCAACTCGGTCCGGCACGGCGGGGCCGGGCGGGTGCTCGTCACCGTCCGCGCTGACGCCGACGGCGCCGCCGTCATCACCGTCGACGACGACGGAAGCGGCGTGCCGGAGGCCGAGCGGGCATCGGTGTTCGAGCGCTTCGTCCGCGGCACCGGCTCCGGCTCCGACTCCGAGGGGTCCGGGCTGGGGCTCGCGCTGGTCGCCCAGCAGGCCGAGCTGCACGGCGGCACCGTGGAGTTGGTGGACAGCCCGCTCGGCGGCGTCCGGCTTGCCCTTCGGCTCCCCCGCTCCGGCCCCGCCGAGTGTGCACCCACCGTCGCCGCCACCCGGGCGATGCCCCGATAGCCGCACACTCGACCGGCAGCGGTCAGATCCCGGCGCGCCGCACGAGGGCGTCGGTGACCGTCGGGGCGAAGTTGTCCAGGAACCGCAGCAGCTCCGCGTAGGTCGGGAGCAGCTCGACCGGCCGGGTTCGGATCGCGGTGACCAGCCAGGACGCCGCGTCCTCTGGGGTCAGCGCTGGCATCGCGTCGTAGTCCTTGGTCGGCGCGATCATCGGGGTGCGGATCAGCGGGAAGTGCACGGTCGTCACGGATACCCCGCGGCCGTCGAGTTCGGCGCCGAGGTCGCGCCCGAACGCGCTGACCGCGGACTTCGACGCGTGGTACGCCGCGAACTTGGGCATGACGCCGCCCGGCACGCCCCAGGTGGCCACGTTGACCACGTGTCCCTGCCGTCGCTCGAGCATCTCCGGCAACAGCGCGAGGGTGAGCCGCACCGGGCCGAAGTAGTTCAGGGCCATCGTGCGTTCGAAGTCGTGGAACCGATCGAGAGATTCCTCGACCGGGCGGCGGATCGACCGGCCCGCATTGTTGACGAGCACGTCGACGGGACCGAGCTCGTCACGGACGAGGGTCCGCAACCGGTCCACGTCGTCGGGGTCGGTGAGGTCGCAGGGCACGGCGTGCGCGGTCCCGCCCTCGCCCACGATCTCGTCGCGCACGGCCTCGAGCGCCTCGGCGCCCCGTGCGACGAGGATCAGCTCGGCGCCCTCGGCGGCGAGTCGCCGTGCGGCAGCCTCCCCCACCCCGGACGAGGCCCCGGTCAGCAGGATCCGCTTGCCCTCGATCCGGTGCTCGCGGATCGGCAGGAACTTCGCGGCGATCGCCCGGGCGGACGGGATCGGGCTCAGCGCCGCACGGGCGAGGATCTCGGTGATCACGATTGCTGGCTCCTCCAGTAGGGATGGCGGATTCGATGCTATCCGCGCGCCCCCGAACCCGGCCGAGTGTGCAGTTGCCGGGGCATCGCCAGGGAAGGGCGACCGCAGCTGCACACTCGGCGGGGCGGGCGGGCTAGGCGAACAGCGCGGCGATCGCGTCGCGGTCCACCTCGGCGAGGCTCGACGGCGACCAGGATGGGTTGCGGTCCTTGTCGACCAGCACCGCGCGCACGCCCTCGGCGAAGTCGGGCCCGGTGGTCACAGGGGCGGTCAGCGCCAGCTCACGATCGAGGCACCGCGACAGCTCGTCGTCCGCGCCGCGCCGGATCAGCTCCGCGGTGACGAAGGCGGCGGTCGGCGACACCGCGGTCAGCGCGGTCCGCGCCTGCGTCGTCCACTCGTCGTCCCCGGTCAGCCCCGCCAGCATGTCCGCGGGGGTGCCCTGCGCGAACACCTCGTCGATCTCCGCCTGCCGCGCGGCCAGCGGCGCCTCGGGGGCCTGCTCGCCGAACTTCTCGAGCGCCTCGGTGGCCGAGCCACCGCGGATCGCGTCGGCCAGCTCCGCCAACCGCTCGCTCGGCACGAAATGCGTCGCCAGTCCGAACGCGACCGCGTCGCCCGCCGAGGCCCTGGCGCCGGTGAGCCCGAGATACATCCCGGCCGCGCCGGTCAGCCGCGGCAGGAAGTGGCTCGCGCCCACGTCCGGGAAGAACCCGATCGCGGTCTCCGGCATGGCCAGCACCGCCCGCTCGGTCACCACCCGGACCGAGCCGTGCACCGAGATGCCGAGCCCGCCGCCCATCGCGGCGCCGTCGATCAGCGAGATGTACGGCTTCGGGTACTCGCCGATCAGCAGGTTGAGGCGGTACTCGTCGGCGAAGAACCCGTGCACGAACTCCCGGTCGCCGCGCAGCACAGCCTCGCGCACGGCCTTGATGTCGCCGCCCGCGCAGAACGCCCGCTCGGAACCGCTGGTCACAAGGACCGTCTCGACCGCCGGGTCGTCACGCCAGCGCAGCAGCGGCTCGTACAGGTCACGGATCATGCTCGGGTCGAGGGCGTTGAGCGCCTTCGGCCGATCCAGCACGATCTCGCCGACGCCGCCCGCGACGTTGGTCCGGATGAAGCTCATGCACACTCCCGTTCACATGTTCTGGTCACGGCCACAGGACGTCCGTGATCCACCCAGCGGTCGACCGCCCCGCGGGCGGCCCGGGCCGCCGGTACCGCAACCGTTGGTGTCTGCGCCCCGGATCGGCGAGCCAGAACTCGACGCTGTCCGGGACCAGGCACCAAGCCTGCCAGGCGGGCGCGACGAGGCCCGGGTCGGCCTCGATCCGGACGACCGTCTCGGCGACCGCGTGGTCGTACTCGACCGCATCGACCAGGACCTCGCTCTGTCGGCTGGCAGCGGCCACCGCGCGGGCGGTCACCGAGCGTTCGAGGTAGTCCCGCGCGCTCACCTGCGCCTCCCCCGGCTCGGCGTGGCCGCGGACCCGGACCTGCCTGCCCACCCCCGCCCAGTAGAAGGTCAGCGCCGCCGAGGGGTTCGCCGCCAGCTGACGACCCTTCGGGGAGACCACCGAGCCCGAGAACCACCAGCCCCGCTCGTCGAGGTCCTTGAGGATGAGCACCCGGGCGTCGACCCGGCCGTCGTCCCCCGTCGTCGACAGCACGGCGGCCTGGGGTTCCGGCACCCCGGCCGCGACCGCGTCCTCCAGCCAGCGCAGGAACAGCGGCGACGGGGTGGGCGTCGGGTCCAGGACATCGGCAGGCGCCGCGTTGGCCGTCAGGGCGGGCAGGGCGCGCAGCCACGCGCGGGTGTCGGCAAACGAGGACCGGGGCGCGATGTCAGGCACGATCGAACCCTAGGCCCCGACCGCGGTTGCGCGCACCTCGACGCCGAACCGCCGACCGAGAGTGCCTCGGGCCGAACACGTTTCGACCCGCCGGTCTCCGTCAGGCGGAGGCCTGGGTGGCGGCCGGGGTCACCGAGAGCGCCCACCGGCTCGAGGTGACCTGGAAGCTCGGGATGTCGGCGAGGGAGATGACCACCTCGTAGGTGCGCTCGTAGCCCGTGTGCGAGATGCGCCATTGACCGTCCGCGCCCCTGGCGTACCGATCGTGATAGTAGGCCGCACCGCGCAGCATCATCCCGTCCTCCGGAATGATCACCGTGTCCGAGAGCACCCAGACCCCGGACGCGCTGTCACCGTTCACGTCGATCTCGGGCTGTCCGGTCAGGTGCTCGGTCAGCACGTGCGGGGCGAGCGTGATCTCCATGAAGGAGACCAGCGCATCACGATCCTCGAACCGGAGATGCTCGCCGTAGGTCGCCGTCGCGTCGGGCAACAGGGTGTCGCGGAACGTGGCCCAATCCTTGGTATCCAGCGCGCGGGTGTACCGGTATTTGAGTCTGCAGATCTCGGCGACGGCCTCCAGATCCATGATGCACGCCTTCCATGACGGGACTCATGCACAGATACTGACCTGCTCGCAGACTAGTCTTCTTCGCCTGCGAAGGAGACCGGAATGGGTGAGCGCCGGTTCACTCCAGCTCGGCGGCCAGCTCCATCCAGCGCTCCTCGGCGCCGTCCTTGTCCATCACGACCTGCTTGAGCTCCGCGTCCAGCGACTGCAGCTTCGCCGGATCGGTCGCGGCCTCCGCCAACGCCGCGTGCAGCTTGGTCTCGCGCTCGTCGAGCTTGACGATCTGGCGCTCGAGCTTGCTCAGCTCCTTGCGGGCCGCCCGGTCCGCGGCGCCGTCCCTCACCTGTGCGGGTGCGGACGAACCCGACAGCGCCTGGCTGGTGGTACCGGCGGCCTCGACCGCGGCCCGACGCCTGCGCAGGTAGTCGACGATGCCCCCGGGCAGGTTGGTGAGCTTGCCGTCACCGAACAGCGCCCAGGTGGAGTCACAGATCCGCTCGATCAGGTAGCGATCGTGACTGATCACCACCATCGTGCCCGCCCAGCCGTCGAGGATGTCCTCGAGCTGCTGCAACGTGTCGATGTCCAGATCGTTGGTCGGCTCGTCGAGCAGCAGCACGTTCGGCTCGGACATCAGGACCCGGGTCAGCTGCAGCCGTCGGCGCTCGCCGCCGGACAGATCGCCCACCCGGGTGCGCTGACGGGCCGGTGTGAAGCCCAGCCGCTCGGCCAGCTGACCAGCGGATATTTCCTTGTCGCCCAACACGATCCGCTCGGCGACGTCCTTGACCGCCTCGAGCACGCGCAGGTCGGTCGGCAGGTCGTCGAGTTCCTGGCGGAGCCAACCGATCTTGACGGTCTGACCCTGCTTCCGTCGGCCCGTCGCGGGCTCGAGTTCACCCGCGAGGGTGCGCAGCAGCGTGGTCTTGCCGGAGCCGTTGACGCCGACCAGGCCGATGCGCTCGCCGGGCGCCAAGCGCCAGGTCAGATCGTTCACCAGTTCCCGGCCGTCCGGCGCGGCGATCGTGGCGTCCTCGAGTTCGATGACCACCTTGCCGAGTCGGCTGTTCGCGAACGACGCCAGCGCGACCTTGTCCCGCGGCGGGGGCACGTCGGCGATCAGCGCCTCGGCTGCCTCGATCCGGTACTTGGGCTTGGAGGTACGCGCGGGCGCACCGCGACGCAGCCAGGCGAGTTCCTTGCGGGCCAGGTTCCGGCGACGCTCCTCGGAGGCGTCGGCCTGCCGGGAACGCTCGGCGCGGGCGAAGATCCAGTCGTTGTAGCCGCCCTCGTAGGCCTCGACCTTTCCGCCGACGACCTCCCACGTGCGGTTGGCGACGGTGTCGAGGAACCACCGGTCGTGGGTCACCACGACGAGGGCACTGCGCCGGTCGACGAGATGCTCGGCCAGCCACTGCACGCCCTCGACGTCGAGGTGGTTGGTCGGCTCGTCGAGCACCAGCAGGTCCAGGTCTTGCACCAGCGCCGCGGCCAGCGCCACCCGGCGCCGCTCGCCACCGGACAGCCCCTCGACCATGCGATCGAGGCCGACGGCGTCGATGCCGATGCCTGTCAGGATCGACCGGATCCGGGCGTTGCCCGCCCATTCGTGTTCGTCGACCCCGAGCGGGGCGAGGACCACGTCGGCGACGCTCGAGCCCGCGGGCAGCACGCCGCGCTGGGTCACCACCGCCATCCGCAGTCCGCCGACCCGGCTCACCCGGCCGGAGTCCGGCGGCTCGATGCCTGCGAGCACCTCGAGCATGGTCGTCTTGCCGCCGCCGTTGAGGCCCACGACACCGATCCGCTCGCCCTCCTGGACGCCGAGCGACACCGAGTCGAGCAGCGGTTTGATCCCGAATGACTTCGAGACCTGCTCCAGATTGATCAGATTCGCCATCAGTGCTCCGTCTTGTCGTCGATCACGCGGGCACCGGGCACCGGGCCGTGGGCTGTTCGCACGGTCCGGCAGACGCCCGCGCCCGCCAGTTCCGCGCTGACCGCCACGGCCGCGTCGGCGTCCGCGCAGAGAAAGGCACAGGTGGGCCCAGAGCCCGAGACGATCCCGGCCAGGGCACCCGCGGCGGTACCCGCCCGCAGGGTGCGGCGCAGCTCCGGCTTGAGGGACAGCGCCGCGGGCTGCAGGTCGTTACCGAGCAGGGGGGCCAGCTGATGGGGATCGCCGATGGCCAGTGCGTGCATCAGCTCGTCGGGGTCACCGAGCCGGGGCGGGTCGCCCTCGGCCCGCAACCGGTCCAGCTCGCGGAACACGTCCGGGGTCCGCAGCCCACCCTTGGCGAGCGCGAGGACCCAGTGAAAGGTGTTGCGGGACAGCACCGGCAGCAGCTTCTCCCCGCGACCGGTACCGATCGCGGTGCCGCCGCGCAGCGAGAACGGCACGTCGCTGCCGAGCCGGGCCGCGTACTCGTCCAGATCGGCGCGCTCGAGGCCGAGCTCCCAGAGCTCGTCGAGGGCGACCAGCGTCGCCGCGGCGTCGGCGCTACCGCCGGCCATGCCACCCGCGACCGGGATGCCCTTGGCGATCGCGATCGCGACCGCGGGTTCCCGGCCCGCCCGCTCGGCGAGCAACTCGGCCGCCTGCCAGACCAGGTTGCGGTGGTCCGTCGGCACCACCCGCGCGCTCTCGCCCTGCACCACGACCGAGAGCTCGTCCGCATGGCGGACCTCGACGTCGTCGTGCAGCGAGAGCGCCTGGAAGACCGAGGTGAGCTCGTGATAGCCGTCTTCGCGCAGGTCACCGACGCCGAGGTGCAGATTGACCTTCGACGGTGCCCGGACGATCACCGGGCGAGGAACAGCGGACAGCACAAGGCACCAGCGTAGTGGAACAAATGCGGTCCGATGACCGCGCCGAGGGGACGACGATGGAGGTGGACGCCGCCGACCCACCAAGGAGCCGTCATGACCGACCCCCGCGACCCCGACCAGGAGCGGACCGTGGTGCCCCGGCCCGCCGCCCTGCCCTACCTGTCCGTGCCCGACGCCCGCCGCGCGATCGAGTGGTACGCCGAGGCCTTCGGCGCCCACGTCGACGGCGAGCCGATGATGATGCCCGACGGCCGGGTCGGTCACTGCGAGCTGGCGATCGGCGACGGCACGCTGTACCTGGCCGACGAGTTCCCCGAGATCGGCTTCACCGCGCCTGCCCCCGGCCGTTCCGGGGTGAGCCTGATGCTGCCGGTCGCCGACACCGACGCCACCCTGGAGCGGGCTCGCGCGACGGGCGCGGCCGTCGAACGCGAACCTGCGAACGAGAACGGCCATCGCGGCGCCACCCTGGTGGACCCGTTCGGTCACCGGTGGATGCTGGCCGGGCCGATCGGGTGAGCAGGAGGTCCACCGTGAGCAGGCGGAATCTCCGCACATTCGGTGGCGCCGATGCGCGGAATCAGGCGATCCGCGCGCAGCGTGTGAGCTCAGTCCGGCGTCAGATCATCACGGCGGCCAGGCCGACGCAGATGACGGTGAATGCGGCGATCAGAACTCCCGCGAGCGCGGACCCGGTGACCAGGAGCGCAGACGCGGCGGAGGGGACGGATGCGGCCAGCGCGATGGCCACGGCAGAACGGACCCGGTGTGGCGCGGGCTCATCTCGAAACAGGGACTGGTCATGTGCGGCGAGCTGCATTGAATCGTCCTCTCCCTCTCCGGTTTCACAATCCGACGGCCCGCTCGAGCGCGGTGAGCTCGTCGTCGAGATATCCGAGTAGTGGCTGCAGCGGCGGCACGCTGCGGCGGCAGCCGGTCAACCCGAACGCGATCTCGTCGTCGGTGCTGGTGCAGGTGATGTTCAGCGCCTGCCCGTCGACGGGGATCGACAGCGGGTACAGCGCGCTCAGCCGGGCCCCGTTCCAGTAGAGGGGCGTCCCTGGACCCGGCACGTTGGAGACCATCACGTTTGCCGGGCGGATCGGCCCGCCGAGCCCGAACATGCCCAGCGCCAACGGCGCGACACCGAGCGCGCTGGTGGCCAGGACCTGCGCGGTGCTCATGGTCCGCATCGAGTCCTTCCCCTCGCGCATGGCGGTGCGCACCGTGTCGAGCCGGGCCGCCGGGTCGTCGAGATGCGTGGCGAGATTGCACATCAGCAGCCCGATCTCGTTGCCCGCCTTGACCTCCCGCGGCTCACGCCGCAGCGAGACGGGCACCATCGCGATCAGCGGGTCGGCAGGCAGCGCGTCGAGTTCGTCCATGTAGGCGCGCAGCGCGCCCGCGCACATCGCCAGCACCACGTCGTTGATCGTGGCGTCACCGCACTTCGCGACGAGCCGCAGCCGCTCGATCGGCCAGGACTGCGCCGCGAACCGCCGGGCACCCCCGATCGGCACGTTGAAGATGCTGCTGGGCGCCGCGAACGAGAGCGACCCGCCGCGGTCGTGCCTGGCCCGGTCGACGGTGCCCGCGAGCGCGGGCAGGAGGCCGACCGCCTCGCCGACGGCGCCACGCGCGACGCGCAGCACCGCGGACGCCAGGTCGAGGGGACCACCGCGGGCGGGCTCGACGGCACCGTCGTCGGAGACGTCCGGGACGAGCGCGAGCGCGGGACGCTCCCGTACCAGCGGCTCCCACGGGGCGGGCATCTCGCGCGCCTCCGGATCCTCGCTGAGCGCGCTGCGCAGCAGCTTCATCGCGGACACGCCGTCGGCCAGGGCGTGGTGGATCTTCGTGTAGACCGCGAACCGGCCGTCCTCGAGGCCCTCGATCAGATGCATCTCCCACAGCGGGCGGCTGCGGTCGAGCAGGCCGCTGTGCAGGCGGGAGACCAGTTCGAGCAATTCGGTGAGCCCACCGGGTGCCGGGAGCGCCTCGTGGCTGACGTGGTGGCCGAGGTCGATGTCGGTGTCGGTCTCCCAGCCCCACTGCCCGAGCGAGGTCACCGATCGCCGCGCCCGCTTGCGCAGCAGCGGCGAGACCTCACCCCTGGCGAAGGCCGCGTCGAGCATCGCCCGCACGTCCCGCGCCCCTGCACCCTCCGGCGGCGTGAAGAGCGCCAGACCCCCGACGTGCATCGGATGGTCTCGGGACTCCCCAGCAGGAACATCGAGTCGGTCGGTGACATCGGCAGCAGCATTACGCGCCTTTCCTGAAATCCCGTGCCCGGAACCGTGAGCGGCTCCGGTCCCCGGGGACCTGTCTTTCCGCGCTCCGGCCGTGTCGCATTCCCGCAGAGATTCTGTGAGAAAGATCACGGACCAGTAGCGCTTGAGACCCGTTCTACATCATTCGGAAAACCGAATCCACTTGAGCAAACGTCCAGGTCCGGGGCCTGCCGGGGTGCCGGCAAGATCAACTTGATTTGGCACACGGGGCACAATCCATTCACCTGCGACTATCAAGATCAAGTGTTCTCGCCAGGAAATTGATACTCGACGTAACAGCATCTTTCTCAATATGAAAACTTCGCCTGCCGGTAACCCTACTCGCGAGTAAATCAATTCCTACTCACGAGTACGCGTTATACCTACTCGCCAGTATGAATCTTATTACCGGTTGGTAGTACCGATTCACCGTTCGGGCCCCGCCAGGGCCTGATCGAATCAGACTGCACTGCAACGACATTCGTCGATCCGCCGGCCCCGGCGGACGCGACATGACAATGTCGACGAAATACTGCATGCTTGCGTACCGGCAGGGTCGACTTGGGACGCCAGGCCGGGCGAGGATTAAGCGTGACCGGATCGAATTCGCTCGCGCCTCGACTTCGTTTCCACACGAGGTTTCGGGTCCCAACCGCACTCGGTCGGGCATGTCCCAGGCCAACCGGTCCGGACTGCACACCGGCTCCGGCCCCTTCTGGGGGTTCGGGACGGCGGACGGTCGCGCAGGCGCGGCGCAGTCGACACACACATTTCGAGAACGGTGGGCGAGGATGTTCAAACGTGTAGCGGTGGTCAATCGGGGTGAGGCGGCGGTTCGCCTGATCCGGGCAGTGCGCGAGCTCAATGCCGAGCACCCGTACGGCATCACGACGATCGCGCTGCACACGGATGCCGAGCGGCGGGCGATGTTCGTCCGGCAGGCGGACGAGGGTGTCACCCTGCGGCCGTCCACCACAGCCGCCACCCCCTACCTCGACCACGCCGAGCTCGAGCGCGCGCTGATCGAGGCCAGGGCCGACGCCGTCTGGGTTGGCTGGGGCTTCGTCGCCGAGGACCCGGCCTTCGCGGACCTCTGTGCCCGCCTGAACATCACCTTCATCGGCCCCTCCGGCGACGCCATGCGCCTGCTCGGTGACAAGGTCGAGGCCAAGCTGCTCGCCGAGAAGGTCGGCGTCCCGGTCGCGCCGTGGTCCGGCGGCCCCGTCGAGACCCGCGCCGACGCCCGCAGGCACGCGCAGGCCATCGGGTACCCGCTGATCATCAAGGCCCGCTCCGGCGGCGGTGGCCGTGGCATCCGCAAGGTCTTCGCCGAGGACGAGCTCGAGCTCGCCCTCGAGCGCACCCAGGGCGAGGCGGAGCGTTCCTTCGGCGACCCGGTCGTGTTCATCGAGCGCCTGGTCACCGAGGCCCGGCACGTCGAGGTCCAGGTCATCGCCGACGCACACGGCAACGTCTGGGCTCCCGGCGTGCGGGACTGCTCCATCCAGCGCAAGAACCAGAAGGTCATCGAGGAGTCGGCCTCTCCCCTGCTGAGCAAGGAGCAGGCCGACCACCTGCGCGGCGTCTCCGCCGACCTGGTGCGCGCGGCCGGCTACTGCGGCGCCGCCACCGTCGAGTACCTGTACCAGCCCTCCCAGCAGGTCTTCACCTTCCTCGAGGTCAACACCCGCCTGCAGGTCGAGCACCCCATCACCGAGGCCACCACCGGCATCGACCTGGTCAAGCTGCAGATCCAGGTCGCGGGCGGCGACCCGCTGGTCGGCGACTGCCCGCCCGAGTTCGGCCACGCCGTCGAGGCCCGGCTCAACGCGGAGGACGCCGACAACGGGTTCGCCCCGGCCCCCGGCACCGTGCGCCTGCTCAAGTTCCCGCTCGGATCCGGGCTGCGCGTGGACACCGGCATCGCCCAGGGCGATGTCATCCCGCCCGACTACGACTCCATGGTCGCCAAGGTCATCGCCTGGGGCCGGGACCGGTCCGAGGCCCTCGCCCGGCTGCGCACAGCGCTGCGCGAGACCACCGTGGTCCTCGACGGCGGCACCACCACCAAGTCGTTCCTGCTGGACCTGCTGGACCGCGAAGAGGTGATCACCGCCAGCGCGGACACCGGATGGCTCGACCGCACCGGCGCGGGCAGCGCGAACGGCCCGACGCCCGCCGCCGCAGTGGCGTTGCTGGCGACCGCGGTCGGCGTGTACGACGCGGAGGAGGCCCACGAGCGCGGCGCGTTCCTCGCCGCCGCACGCGGCGGCAGGCCGCGCGCCAAGCACGGTGTGGGCCGGCCCGTCGAACTCAGCTACCAGGGCCAGGCCTACCAGTTCGTGGTCGGTCAGATCGGACCGCATCGCTACCGGATCGACGGCGACAGCGGCGAGATCGAGGTCGACGTCGACCGGCTCAGCGAGTTCGAGAGCCGGATCGTGGTCGGCGGCCGCCGGTTCCACATCGTCTCCGTCACCGGCCCCGCCCATCACCTCGTCGAGGTCGACGGCATCAGCCACCAGATCAGCCAGGACGAGGCGGGTGTCGTGCGCGCCCCCTCCCCGCCGTGGTGGTCGCCCTCCCGGTCGCCGTCGGCGACGAGGTGGAGGCAGGCGACACCCTCGTGGTGCTCGAGGCGATGAAGATGGAGACCGCGATCCGGGCGCCCTACGCGGGCACCGTCCGCGAGGTGCTCGCCGTCGTCAATGCCCAGGTGGACGCAGGCGCGCCGCTGCTGCGCGTCGACCAGGTCGCCGAGGAGACGGTCACCACCCAGGCCCCGCGGGTCGAGTTCGTCGCCCCCGAGACCAGCGACCGCGACGACCTCACCGAGGCACTGGCCCGGCTCGACGCCCTGAGCGCGATGATCACCGGCTTCGACGTCGACGCCGCCCGCTCGCGCGCGCTGCTGGCCGAGTACCTCGCACTGCGTGAGTCGCTCCCCGAGTCCGACACCACCCTCGTCGCCGCCGAGCTGAACCTGCTGACCACGTTCGCGGACCTGTGCGAGCTCTCCCGCAACCGGCCGACCGTCGACGAGGAGGACACCGTCGAGCGGGTGCACAGCCCGCGCGAGCATTTCCACTCCTTCCTGCAGTCCCTCGACGTGGACGTGCACGGGATGCCGGACTCGTTCCGCGCCAAGCTCTCCCGGTCGCTGCGTCACTACGACGTCAACGACCTGGACCGCACCCAGGAGCTGGAGGAGGCCGTCTACCGGATCTTCGTCGCGCAGCAGCGGATGGAGACCCAGGTTCCGATCGTCGCCGGCCTGCTCGCGCAGTGGCTGCACGACGGCCGCGTCTGCACGGACAACTACCCCGCCCTTGCGGAGGTCCTCGACCGTCTCGTCCTCGCCACCCAGCTGCGCTACCCGGTCGTCGGCGACGTCGCCCGCAACCTGCAGTTCCGGATCTTCGACGAGCCGGCGATCCGCAAGGCCCGCGAGCAGGTCTACGACGGCGTGCGGGGCAGCCTGCAGTACCTCGCGGAGCGTCCGGGCGCGGTCGACCGCGCGGAGCGGATCGACGCGTTGGTGGACACCCCCGAGCCGCTGGTCGGCCTCCTCGCCGACCCGCTGTCGCTGCCCGGTGACCTGCTGGAGGTGGTCACCCGGCAGTACTACAAGATCCGCGGCCTGCACGACGTCAAGACCCTCGATGGCCACGGGTTGCCCTGCGTCACCGGCACTTTCGAGCTCGCGGGTGAGCAGCTGAGCCTGGTCTCTGTCGCCGCCGAGCGGGCCCGCCTCGACGAGGCGCTGGCCGTCGTCGACGCGGCGGTCGGTCCGGCCCCTGTCAACCAGGTCATCGACCTGTATCTCGCCTGGCCGGACGCCCCCACCGACGGCGACACCCTCGCCGAGTCGCTGCGCACCGCGTTGCAGGAGCACGGCGGAGCGGTGTCCTGGCGCCGTGTCACCGTCACGGTGGCGACCCCCGGCGACATCACGGTGCAGCGCGTCGTGACCTTCCGGCCCGCGGCCGAGCCGGATGCCGGGCTGGTCGAGGACAAGATCATCCGCGACATGCATCCGCTCACCGCTCAGCGTCTGAACATGTGGCGGCTCAAGAACTTCGACGGCACCCGCCTGCCCGCCCCGGCCGACACCTTCCTGTACCGTCTCGTCGCCAAGGAGAACCAGACCGACGAGCGGCTGATCGCGATGGCGCAGGTGCGGGACCTGACGCTGCAGATGGACGCGGACGGCGAGATCGCCGCCGCGCCAGCCATCGAGCGGGCCGTCGTGGCCTGCCTCGACGGCATCCGCCGGGTCCAGGCCGAGCGCGGCAGCAAGCGCATCGAGAACAACCGCGTTGTGCTCTACGTGTGGCCGAAGTTCGAGGTGTCGGCCGACCGGATCGCCCGGATCGCCCAGCACGTCGCACCGCTGACCGTTGGCGCCGGACTCGAGCAGCTCACCATCATCGGCCGCCTGCAGGAGACCCCCAACGAGGCGCCGCGTCAGGTGGCGGTTCGGTTCTCGTACCGCTCGGGCGCGGGCCTGCAGGTCGCGGTCACCGAGCCGCCGACCGAGCCGCTCAAGCCGTTGGACGCGTACACCCAGAAGGTGCAGCGCTCCAAGGCCCGCGGCACCGTCTACCCCTACGAGTTGATCCCCGCCCTGTCGGCGGGCGGCACGTTCGTCGAGTACGACCTCGACGAGTCCGGCGTGTTGGTCCCGGTCGAGCGCGCCTACGGGCGGAACACCGCGGGCATCATCGTCGGCCTGGTGACCACGCCCACCAAGCGGCACCCCGAGGGCATGACCCGCGTCGCACTGTTCGGTGACCCGACGAAGGCGCTGGGCACCGTGGCCGAGGCCGAGTGCTCCCGGGTTGTCGCCGCGATCGACATGGCGGAGCGCCTCGGCGTGCCCGTCGAGTGGTTCGCCCTCTCGTCCGGCGCCACCATCTCGATGGAATCCGGCACCGAGAACATGGACTGGGTCTCGCGCGGGCTGCGCCGGATCATCACGTTCACCCAGAACGGCGGCGAGATCAACGTCCTCGTCGCCGGGATCAACGTCGGCGCCCAGCCCTACTGGAACGCCGAGGCGACGATGTTGATGCACACCAAGGGCATCCTGGTGATGACCCCGGACAGCGCGATGGTGCTGACCGGCAAGCAGTCACTCGACTACTCGGGCGGCGTCTCCGCGGAGGACAACTTCGGCATCGGCGGCTACGACCGGGTGATGGGCCCGAACGGCCAGGCGCAGTACTGGGCGCCGAACCTGACGGCGGCCATCGGCGTCCTGTTCACGCACTACGAGCACTCGTACCTCGCTGCGGGCGAACGCTTCCCGCGCAAGGCCGAGTCCACGGACCCGATCGACCGCGACGTCCGCACCTTCCCGCACGTGCATCCGTCGAGCGAGTTCACCACGGTCGGCGAGATCTTCTCTCGGGAGACGAACCCGGACCGCAAGAAGCCCTTCGACATCCGGACCGTGATGCGCTCCGTGGTCGACCAGGACCACGCGGTGCTCGAACGGTGGGCCGACATGGCCGACGCCGACACCTCCGTGGTGTTCGACGCCCACCTCGGCGGCAACGCGGTGACGGTGATCGGCATCGAGTCGCGCGCCATCGCCCGCAAGGGCTGGTTCCCGACCGACGGCCCGGACCAGTGGACCTCGGGCACGCTGTTCCCGCGCTCGTCGAAGAAGACGGCCCGCGCGATCAACGCGGCCAGCGGCAACCGCCCGGTCGTGGTGCTGGCGAACCTGTCCGGCTTCGACGGCTCCCCGGAGTCGCTGCGGAACCTGCAGCTCGAGTACGGCGCCGAGATCGGCCGCGCCATCGTGAACTTCGACGGACCGATCGTGTTCGTGGTGGTCTCGCGCTACCACGGCGGCGCGTTCGTGGTGTTCTCCGGTGCGCTGAACGAGAACATGGAGGTGCTCGCGGTCGAGGGCTCCTTCGCCTCGGTGCTCGGCGGCGCGCCCGCCGCGGCCGTGGTGTTCACCCGCGACGTCAACGCCCGCACCGCGGCGGATCCCGCGGTCCGGGACCTCGAGGCTCGCCTGGCCGAGACCGAGGACAACGCCGAACGCACCCGCCTGCGGGTCGAGCTCGCCGCCGAGCGCTCCGCCGTCCGGTCGGCCAAGCTGGGCGAGGTGGCCGCCGAGTTCGAGGCGATCCACAACATCGAGCGGGCCCGCGAGGTCGGCTCGGTGCACGCGATCGTCCCGGCGGCCGAGCTGCGTCCGCGCCTGGTCGACGCGGTGGAGCGGGGCATGGGCAAGGCTCTGAACATGTAGGGATCGATCTGTAACAGCAGTGGGCGCCGCCGGAGAGATTCCGGCGGCGCCCACTGTTGTTGCTGCGGCTCGAAGTGGTATCAGCCCTGTCCGCCCATGCTGAAAGGGGCGATGCAGTAATTCTGGCCCAACAACAGGTTCCGCGCGGCGGCGCAGACAGAGCCGAGCTCCGTGCTTCCCACATCCAGAACCGGGCCCAAGATCTCGTTGCTTACCGTCGTGAGCGCTTCCGACGACCCGATCTCGTCCGCGATCACCAACGTGGCCGCCGATCCGGCGCCAACGACGTTCTCGATCGGGTCCAAGGAATCTGCCGCCGCGCTTCCGCCGCCGGTGGCCAGTGCGCCTGCCAGCGCGGTGGCGACGATGGCCGTCGAGATGATTCGACGCCCGGAATGATGTGTCATCAAGATCCTCCTGTGTGAAAGGGGCAGGACCTCAGACGAGGCCCCACTGTAGCGGCTGCACGCGGGACCGACCTATCCCACCCGCCCCGGTCGAGCACCACAGGTACTCGATGAGACGGATCGAACCGGACGAGACTCCGGCGGGATCGGTCGACGCGGTCGTGATCGGGGGTCACCGTACCCTGTGCCCCGCACCCGCGATCGCGAATTCAATCACTGCGACACAACATGATTCGTCATACACAACGAATCATGCCGTCGATACGGCCTCGCCAGGCACACCACGGGGCCCGACATGACGTACAGATCGTTCCGTGAAGCGAGGCCGTTCGGCATTCCCCGGGTTTGCGTGTGCGACAGGCCATCAGCGAGGGCCGACCGGCCCCAGGAGCAGTTCGACGGCCGGCCCGTCGACGGGCGCGGCGGTGTTCGACAGGACGAGCACCGCACGCCGGCGGTCACGGTCGAGAGCGAGCATGCTCGCGAAGCCGCCCGTAGCGCCGTTGTGCCAGGTGACGGTGCGATCGCCGACCCGATTCGTGAGCCAGCCGTACCCGATCCGACCGTCGCCATCGGTATCCCACCGGGGCGCGACCGCCGAGATTCCGGGCGCCGAGCCGTCGAGGACCGCGCGCGCGAACCGCGCCATGTCGGCCGGAGTGGACCGCACTCCGCCCGCCGGCGCCGCAGCATTCATCGTCCACGGACCCGTGGGCCGACCGCGTTGGTCGTACCCGGTCAGGGCACCCGGCCGGATACCTTTCCGCGTGACGGGCGGATATGTGTCGATCATGCCCAGGGGCGCCAACAACCGTTCGGTGAGCAGGACCGCGTAGCCGCTGCCCGCCGCGGCGGCAAGCGCCTGACCCAACAGCGCGCCGCCCAGGTTCGAGTACGCCATGCGACCGGGTGGGCCGAGTGCGGCGGCTCGCGCCTGAGCGAGCAGTCCGTCCAGGTCGGCGCGGCAGGGGTCGCGGCGGGCGGCGACAGCGATGGCCGCGCCGAGCGCGTCGCGTGTCCGTGATGACAGGCGCGGCAATCCGGACCGATGACCGGCCAGGTCCCCGAGCGTCACCGCGGCGACGCCGCTGCCCCGCACGGGAAGCAGCTCGACGAGCCTGGTCCCCTCCGCGACTTCGCCGCGATCGATGGCATCCGCGAGCAGCATGCCGGTCATGGCCTTGGTGATCGAGCCGATCTCGAACGAGGCGTCGCCGGACAAACCGAAATGTGCCGCGAGCTCGAGCCCGTTGTCGATCTCGACGACGCTGACACGATCGCGCACGCCGGCCTCGATCAGTGGCCTCGCCCGGCTCACCAGATCCGCGTCGCCGGCGACGGCCGTGGACAGCGCCGGTGGTCGGGTTCTCCGCCACGGGTCGGACATCGCGACTCCCCCTCCCCGGATTCCTCGAGTGTTCCAGTGATCCACTCGATCGAGGGGGAGGTTTTCGGGCGCGCGAACGGCGAGTCGGCCCCAGAACGTCCCCTTCGAGCCGGCGTCGGGCCGGCCATTGCGGACCACAACTGTCCGCAATGGCTGGCAGGGTGTAGCCATGCGGGAAACCTCGGCGAGATTGCTCCGACTGCTGTCGCTGCTGCAGATGCGGCGGGAGTGGTCGGGCGCAGACCTGGCGGAACGGCTGGACGTGACGCCGAGGACGGTGCGCCGCGACGTGGATAAGCTGCGCGACCTTGGCTACCCGGTCAACGCGAGTGTTGGCGTCGGGGGCGGGTATCAGCTCGGCGCGGGCGCGGAGATGCCGCCGCTGCTGCTGGACGACGAGGAGGCGCTGGCCGTCGCGTTCGGGCTGCAATCCGGCGCCACCGGATCTGTCGAGGGCCTCGGCGACTCGTCGCTGCGCGCGCTGACCAAGCTGCGGCAGGTGATGCCCTCGCGGCTGCGACACCGCCTCGACGCGCTGCGAATCGACGTGGTGCCGCAGGGCGCACCCCGGTCAGCGGTCGACGCGAAGGTGCTCTCCGCGATCGCCTCGCTCTGCCACGTGCACGAGCGGCTGCGTTTCGACTACCGCACCAACGACGGCACCGAGAGCAGGCGGGAGGTCGAACCGCACCGACTGGTCCGGGCCGGAGCACGGTGGTACCTGGTCGCCTGGGACCTGACCCGCGAGGACTGGCGATCGTTCCGGGTGGACCGGATGACCCCGAAGACACCCAGCGGACCCAGGTTCACCCCGCGCGAACTGCCGACCGGCGACGCCGCCGCGTTCGTGTCCCGCGGCATCAGCCGGGCCCTCAGCCAGGTCACGGCGCGGGTACTGCTGGACGCCCCGATCCAGCAGATCGCCCCGATGGTCGACGAGTACTGGGGCGCGCTCGAGTCGGCCGACGGCGACCGCTGCGTGGTCGCGCTGCGCGGCGAGTCGGTCGCAGGCATCGCCGGATGGCTCACCGCCTTTGGCGTCGACTTCACTGTGCTCGACCCACCGGAGCTCCGCGAGGAGTGTCTTCGGCGGGCCGAGCACCACGCGATGCTCAGCGAGCGCTACCGCCGGAGCTGAGCGCGACGGCTCACCGTTCGCCGCCCGGCATCCGGAACCCCCTTGCTCCGCAAGCCCTACGAATGGTCAAATAACAGCACGATCGTTCGTACATATTGAGGGAGGCGTCAATGGACCTGCGCGAGCACTATCTGGAGGCACTCGGACTGACGGGAGCCCTCGTCGCCGACCTGGGCGAGCATCAACTCGATCTCCCGACACCATGCGACGAGTGGGACGTCCGGGCGATGATCTGCCACCTGACTGCCAACACCCTGGCGATGCGCTCGCACCTGTCCGGCATCGCCGACAGCACGCGTGCGGGACTCACCGGTGACGCACCACAGACACCGGACCCCCGCACCGACTTCGCAACGGCCGCACGCGAACTCGGCTCGGTGCTGACCGACGATGCCGTCCTGAGCCGGAGCGTCGCCGTCACGGGCTCCGGGACGGTGCCCGGCTCGATCGCCATCGGTGTCCACTTCGTCGATGTCCTCACCCACGGCTGGGATCTGAGTCGGGCGATCGGCATCGACTACCGTCCCTCGGATCGCCGGGTGGCCACCGCGGTGCGGTTCGCCGCCGGCTACCCCGACTCACCCGCGATGCGCGGGTCGGGCGCGCTGTTCGCCCCGGTCCGGGCCACGGCCCCGGACGCCCCCGTCCTCGACCAACTGGTCGCGCTCCTCGGTCGCGATCCACGATGGGCCCCCGCAGCACGGACCCACGATCGCCGGTGATGCTGCGGGGCGCCGACGCGCCCGCGTGGGAACTCGCCCACAGCGGGAGCGCCAGCGCCCCATGACCCACCGACGCTCAGCGCTCGCCGTCGCGGGAGCGCGGATCCAGCCGGACCCGCAGGGCTGCCAGCAGGCAGCCCGCCGCGCAGCGCAGCACGGCCCTGACCCTCGGATCGTCCAGCCGGACCGCTCCGCCCGCCATCAGACCGTCACCGACTCGGTGTCCGGCGCGGACTCCCGCGAACCGCGCAGCGTCAGCCCGGCCAGAACGGCACCGGCCAACGCCACGCCCGCCGCGACCAGGAATGCAGCCGAGAACCCGTCCGTCAGGGCGCCACGATCCCCCAGCTCGTTCGCCCCGAGCGCGGCGCCGACCGCCGTCGCGGCGGCCAGACCCAGCGCGGAGCCGAGCTGATAGCTGGTGTTGACAATGCCCGACGCCAGTCCGCCCTCCTCCGGCCGGGCGCTGGAGATCGCGGTGCCAAGCGAGGGGATGAAGGCCAGCGCCATGCCGAGCGCCGAGACCAGCGAGGCGGGCAGCACGTCGACCCAGAAGTTGCCGTCCGGGCGAACCAGCGACAGCCAGGCCAGGCCCGCCGACAGCAGGATCAGGCCCGAGACCACCATCGGCTTCGGCCCGAACCTCGCGATCAGCCGGGGCGCGAGCACGATCATGCCGATCATGATCAGCGCCGTCATCGGGATGAGGGCGGCGCCGCTGGGGAACGCCGAATAGCCGAGCACCTGCTGCAGATACAGGTTCAGGAAGAACCACATCGGGATCCACGCGGCCCCGAGCAGGAACTGCGCGAGGTTGGCGGCGCCCAGGTTGGGGGTCCGGAAGATCGCGAGCCGGACCAGCGGTTCGCGCCGCCGGGACTGGATCAGCACGAACCCCGCGATCAGCGCCGCGGCGGCGAGCAGGGTCCCCCACGTCTGCGCGGAGGCCCAGCCGACCTCAGGCGCGCGGACGATGCCGAAGACCGCCGCCCCGATGCCGAGGGTGACGGTGAGCGCGCCGAGCAGGTCGACGCTGCCGGTCGCGCCGCCGCGGCCGCCTGGCAGCAGAGCGGGCGCCGCGACGAGCGCGATCACCGCGATCGGGATGTTGATGAAGAACACCCACGGCCACGAGGCGTACTCGGTGAGCAGTCCGCCCAGGAACACGCCCGCGGTTCCACCGGCCGGTGCCGCGGCGCCGTAGATGGCCAGCGCCCTGGTCAGTTCCCTCGGGGTGGACCCGAACAGCATCATCAGCAGGGTGAGCGCAGCGGGCGCGATCAGCGCGGCGCCTGCGCCCTGCACGGCCCGCCCGACGAGTTCGGTGGGCACGTTGCCCGCCAGACCAGCGGCCGCCGAACCTGCCAGCAGGATGACCCAGCCGAGGCCGAACATCCGGCGTGCGCCGTACAAGTCGGAGAGCCGACCACCGAGGAGCAGCATCCCCCGAACATCACCACGTATGCGTTGAACACCCAGGTGAGATTCCCCTGGGTGAAGCCGAGATCCTCGCGCATCTCCGGCAGGGCGACGCCGATGATCGACGTGTCCATGATGACCACAAACTGCGCGAGGGCAATCAACCCCAGCGCCAACCATTTTCGGGTCTGGGTGGAGTCCTGTATCCGATTCATCTCGTTCACTCCTTCTGATAATGCGGGCGACTGTCTCGGCGAATGCCGTGGGTTGGTTTATACCCCCTAGGGGTATGACGCGCAACACTCGAATGGGACTTGCGAACACCTACCCCCTGGGGGTACCTTCATCCATGCAAGAGCCCGTACCCCCATCGGTATGGACGCACACAGAGGGAGAACGACATGACCATCGCGAACTACACCGTCACCGGCATGACCTGCGGCCACTGCGCGGGCTCGGTCCGCGCCGAGGTCGGCAAGCTCGGCGGGGTCACCGACATCGCGGTCGACGTCCCCACCGGCAGGCTCACGATCACAAGCGCCGCGCCGCTCGACGAATCGGCCGTGCTCGGCGCCGTCGACGAGGCCGGCTACTCGGCCACTCCCGCATAGGAACGGCCATGAACACCCCGATCAAACTCGCCGCCTACGCCGGAGGGCTCGCCGTGATCTTCGCGGCGGCCCTCGGGCTGGGCGCGGCAACAGGAAACCCGATCGACATGTCGAACACCCACGACACCACCACCCACGGCGGACACGCTGAAGCGGGCACCGCCGTCACCACGGCCCCGCCCCCGCGGGCCTTCAGGTCTCCGAGCAGGGCTACACCCTGTCCGAGGTCACCGCCCCGCGGAAGCGGGTAGCCCCGGCAAATTGAACTTCCGGATCCTCGGCCCGTCCGGCGCCGCGGTCACCGAGTACGACGAGCTGCACGAGAAGCAGCTGCACCTGATCGTGGTCCGCAGCGACACCAGCGAATTCCGCCACGTCCACCCGGTCCGGGCGGCGGACGGCACCTGGTCCATCGACTGGAGCTGGCCGAGGGGCGGCACCTACCGCGTGTTCGCCGACTTCCAGCCGACCGGCGGTCCGCAGCTGACGCTCGGCCGCAATGTCGACGTCGCGGGCGACTTCACCCCGGCCCCCTGCCCCGGGAAACTCGGGTCGCTGAGGTGGACGGCTACCAGGTCACCCTGTCCGGCGACCTCAGCACCGCAGGCGGAGAGGTGACCCTGACCGTGGCCCGCGACGGGAAGCCGGTCACCGACCTGCAGCCGTACCTCGGTGCGTTCGGGCACCTGGTCGCGCTGCGCACCGGCGACCTCGCCTACCTGCACGTCCACCCGCAGGGCGAGCCAGGCGACGGCGTCACCGCGCCAGGACCGGACGTCAATTTCCACGCGCAGGCGCCGTCCGACGGCACCTACCGCCTGTTCCTCGACTTCCAACACGAGAACGTGGTCCGCACAGCGGAATTCACGGTCTCCACCCACGAAGGCCACTGACATGACCACCGAGTACCTCGCTCCCGAGACCACCGGCACCGCCAGCATCGAGCTCGCCATCGGCGGGATGACCTGTGCCTCCTGCGCGGCCAGGATCGAGAAGCGGCTCAACAAGATGGAGGGCGTGACCGCCACCGTCAACTACGCCACCGAGAAGGCCAAGGTCGTCTTCGACCCCGCGGTCACCTCGGCCGACCTCGTCGCCGAGGTCGAGAAGGCGGGGTACTCGGCCACAGTTCCCCAGCCGCCCTCGACCGACCGCGACGCCGCCGCCGGCGCCGAGCCCGAGGACGAGCAGTCGAGGGCACTCGCCGCCCTGCGGACCCGGCTGATCGTCTCGGCGATCCTGTCCGTCCCCGTCATCGCCATGGCGATGATCCCGGCGCTGCAGTTCACCAACTGGCAGTGGCTCTCGCTCACGCTGGCCGCACCGGTCATCGTGTGGGCCGGGCTGCCGTTCCACAAGGCCACCTGGGCCAACCTCAAGCACGGCGCCGCCACGATGGACACCCTGATCACCATCGGCACCGGTTCGGCATTCCTCTGGTCCCTGTACGCGCTGTTCTTCGGGACCGCGGGCAAACCCGGGATGACGCACCCGTTCTCGCTGACGATCGGGCGCACCGACGGCGCCGCCAACATCTACCTCGAGGTGGCCGCCGGCGTCATCACGTTCGTGCTCGCGGGCCGCTACTTCGAGCAGCGGTCCAAGCGGCGGGCAGGGGCCGCCATGCGCGCGCTGTTCGAGCTCGGGCCAAGGAGGTCTCGGTGCTCCGCGGCGGTGTCGAGACCCGCATTCCGGCAACGGAACTCGCGGTCGGCGACCTGTTCGTTGTGCGACCGGGAGAGAAGATCGCCACCGACGGCCAGGTCGTCGAGGGCCGATCAGCGGTGGACATGTCGATGCTGACGGGTGAGTCCGTCCCGATCGAGGTGGCCGAGGGCGACGCGGTGGTCGGTGCGACCGTCAACGCCGGCGGCAGGCTCGTCGTCCGGGCGACCAGGGTCGGCGCCGACACCCAACTGGCACAGATGGCGGCCCTGGTCGAGGACGCACAGAACGGGAAGGCACAGGTGCAGCGGCTCGCCGACACCATCGCCGGGGTGTTCGTGCCGATCGCCATCGCGATTGCCGTTGCCGCACTGGGCTACTGGATCGGAACCGGCAACCCGCTGTCGGTCGCGTTCACCGCCGCGGTCGCGGTGCTCATCATCGCCTGCCCCTGCGCGCTCGGCCTCGCCACCCCGACGGCCTTGCTCGTCGGCACCGGGCGCGGCGCCCAGATGGGCATCCTGATCAAGGGACCCGAGGTACTCGAGTCCACCCGCAAGGTGGACACCATCGTGCTGGACAAGACCGGCACGGTCACCACCGGCAAGATGACGCTGCAGGACGTGATCGTGGCCGAGGGCACCGACCGCGCCGAGGCGCTGCGCCTGGCCGGCGCCCTGGAGCACGCCTCCGAGCACCCGATCGCCAAGGCGATCGCGACCGCCGCCGCGGCCGACGCGACCGGTCCGCTGCCGCCTGTGGAGGGGTTCGAGAACGTCGAGGGTCGCGGGGTCCAGGGCATCGTGGACGGGCACGCCGTGGTCGCAGGCCGGACCTCCCTGCTCGAGGACTGGTCGCTGCACCTGCCGGTCGAGTTGAGCGAGGCGAAGGCGGCCGCCGAGAACGCGGGCAAGACCGCAATCGCGGTCGGCTGGGACGGCACGGCGCGGGCCGTGCTGGTGGTCGCCGACGCGGTGAAGGACACCAGCGCCGAGGCGATCGCGCAGTTCAAGCGACTCGGCCTCGAACCGGTGCTGCTGACCGGCGACAACGCGGCGGCCGCCAGGAACGTGGCCGACCAGGTCGGCATCGACACGGTGCTGGCAGAGGTCATGCCCGCGGACAAGGTCGACGCCGTCAAGGAGCTGCAGGCACGCGGGAAAGTGGTCGCGATGGTGGGCGACGGCGTGAACGACGCCGCCGCACTGGCCCAGGCGGACCTGGGACTGGCGATGGGCACCGGCACCGACGCCGCGATCGAGGCCAGCGACATCACCCTGGTCCGCGGCGACCTGCGCTCGGCCGCCGACGCGATCCGGCTGTCCCGCAAGACACTCGGCACCATCCGCGGCAACCTGTTCTGGGCGTTCGCCTACAACGCGGCGGCCATCCCGCTGGCCGCGGCCGGCCTGCTCAACCCGATGCTCGCCGGCGCCGCGATGGCGTTCTCGAGTGTTTTCGTGGTGAGCAACAGCCTGCGGCTGCGCCGGTTCAAGTAGCCGCGGCTGCGCCGCCCGTGAGTCCTTCTGGCGTCACTGCGCACCAAAAGGACTCACGGGCGAAACCGGTCACGACCCGCTCCTGGTCCTATCCGCCCTGCTGCCAGCAGAATGGGTTGCAGCTCCCAGCACTCCCGAGTGGGAGTTCTGCCAGAAAGCCGACGATTCCACCGCTGATGTCAACGGACAGAGTGGTGACCGATCCGGCAGGCGGGAGGGAATCGACGGGGATGGCGGCGGCGGTGCCGGCTCCGGCGGCGAGGCCGCCGGCCAGCGCTGCCGAGACGAGAACCGTGGCCGCGAGACGACGCATCGTCGGACGAGGCATGTACGAACTCCATTCGTAGGTTTCGAGATTGTGTCGCACTCGGCACGGCTTGGATACGCCGATACCAAACACGGTTCGCGACACCGTACCGACAACGATCAAGCAGGGTGCGAAGATTCGTACATTGTTGCCGCACTTGTCGATTCGTTCAACGTAACGGACTATCGACGGAATCTGCCACGCCGCCAGCCGCCCGTCACGCGATGAAGTCCAGCGACTCGGCTGCGATCACGTGACCAAGGCTGCGACATCAGCGGCCAATGCTCCGCCCGTGCGGAGCAGCGCGGCCCCAGCGCAGGCGCACACCAGGCCGCGACGGTTTCCCTACTGGATCATGCAACCGTAGGGGCGAAGTTACATTCCTCATAACTTCCGCCAAAATAGGAGAGCAGGACGAGCGGAGCGCCGAGCACCCCGTATTTGTTCTCGTAGAGGGAAGGTTCTCCACGCCATCCAGGGATCCGGTGGTATTGGCGGCGACGGATTCGGCCGGCAAGAGGGATCCGGCGGGCGCCGCGGACGCGGCACCGGACCCGGCGGCGAGACCACCAGCCAGCACGGCCGACGCAACCACAGTAGCGGCGAGACGACGCATCGTGGAACGAGGCATATACGAACTCCATTCAGAGACGGCGATTGAGTCGTGCATCGTCGGCGCCGAAGAGCGCCACCCCCGAGCACGCTTCGCGCCACCCTACCGACATCAGTCAGGCCCGGTGTGAGAATCAGACATTGGTGCGGCACTTGATGATTCGTTAAACGCGAACGAGTCGGGTGATCTACTCGACGCTCGCCAATCGAACAAAGTCCGCAGCGCCGAGAACCTCCCCGCGGGCGGACGGGGCGATCCCCGCCGCGACCAGCAGGCGCTCGGCCTCGGCTGGCGAGCCCGCCCACGTCGCCAGCGCGGCCCGGAGCGTCTTGCGGCGCTGCGCGAAGGCCGCGTCGACCACGGCGAACACCCGATGCCGATGCTCCTCGTCAATGGGCCACGGCGGCTCGGCGTCGCGGTCCACCCGTCTTCCTCCCGCGGGGCAGCAACGGACCCAACAACGCCAACCGTGCGTCGATCAGGTCCGCCCGCCCCGGCACCGCGCCGCTGAGCACGGGGTCTCCGGTATTCAGGTTGGTTCTTCTTGGTCGAACAACCCTCTACCGGAGACCTCATTCATTCAGCTGTCACGACACGCCTGCCTGGGTGTGGTTCCCGCCGGTGGAACCACCTTCGAAACACGGCCTAGGGCGTCAGCGCCGCGCCATCGTCACGACCGGGGTGAAGTTCGACTCAGCCTCACATCTGGCCACAACCAGGGGTAGCGGGGCAGGGCTGACTACTCCCACCCAGCCCGAAGATCGGATTGAAGAGAAAATAGATGG
Source organism: Rhodococcus sp. MTM3W5.2 (assembly GCF_001984015.1). NCBI lineage: Bacteria > Bacillati > Actinomycetota > Actinomycetes > Mycobacteriales > Nocardiaceae > Rhodococcus > Rhodococcus sp. MTM3W5.2. The sequence continues at coordinate 4,506,901 of NZ_CP019572.1, forward strand.
GGTTCGCCAAGAAGCCATCCACCGATCCGTCGGGCAAGCCCACGGCAACGGACCCTACCGACGGGAGGGCTTCGGCGGGTGCCGCGGAGGCAGCACCCGACCCGGCGGCGAGGCCTCCTGCCAGCACGGTAGAGGCAACAATCACGGAAGCAAGGCGCCCGACCTTGGGACCACGCATATCTCGATACTCCGATCAGTTGGTGGTGGGTGTGAACCGATCGACAGCATGAAGTCCCACCGATTCTCCATACGCCGCGCGTCACCATACCCACGACATGCAGGCCAAATCTGAGAATGCGTATACCTGTTGCAGTACAGGATGATTCGCTGAACGGAGGCTTGCGAACGTGTTTGCGGTGAGCAACCGGTCCGCGCCTGCGGCGGTTGGCCAAGTCAACAGGACGACATAGCCACACCTGCAACAGACCCCAGCACGCGCCTCCGTAATCTCGACCGACCGACGATCCGACTCACACGGTCGCCAGGGCGCCCGTCCGACACCAGGCTGCGGCCTGGTGCCGTCCACCCGTCCGCGCACCACACTTCCGAATGCCTTTACAGGAAAGGATGATTCGCTACAGGGTCGCTCCGATACGGAGCGACACAGAGCGCTACGCCTGCCCCGACGGCCCGATCCCGCCCAGGCTTCCCAGATCCTGCAACAACAGGGAGATGGACGCCCCAGCCATCGCGACCAGCGGGAAGACCAGGTTCTCGAGCGAAGGATCCTCGAAGAATCTGGCGGAAGATCCGCCTTCGGCGGAACCGGTCGCGACGGCCTGCAACGGATCGAGCCCCGACCACTCGTCGACCGATGCGGACGCCGCCGCGGTGCCGGCGCCGGCAGCGAGGCCGCCGGCGAGCACGGCCGTAGCCAGCATCGTGGATGCAATACGACGTCCCGTGAATCGAGACATGACGAACCCCCTCAGTCAGAGTTGCCGACGATGTTCCCCATGCACCGTCCGGCGGCACCGAATCGGCGCTCGCGACAGCCTAGGTGACACGGCGCTACCCCACATCCGGATTCGAATATCAAGGACACCAGCGCCGATCGCGCAGTTCAAGCGACTCGGCCTCGAACCGGTGCTGCTGACCGGCGACAACGCGGCGGCCGCCAGGAACGTGGCCGACCAGGTCGGCATCGACACGGTGCTGGCGGAGGTCATGCCCGCGGACAAGGTCGACGCCGTCAAGGAGCTGCAGGCACGCGGGAAAGTGGTCGCGATGGTGGGCGACGGCGTGAACGACGCCGCCGCACTGGCCCAGGCGGACCTGGGACTGGCGATGGGCACCGGCACCGACGCGGCGATCGAGGCCAGCGACATCACCCTGGTCCGCGGTGACCTGCGCTCGGTCGCCGACGCGATCCGGTTGTCCCGCAAGACACTCGGGACGATTCGCGGCAATCTGTTCTGGGCGTTCGCCTACAACGCGGCGGCCATCCCGCTCGCCGCAGCCGGCCTGCTCAACCCGATGCTCGCCGGCGCCGCGATGGCCTTCTCCTCGGTCTTCGTGGTGAGCAACAGCCTGCGCCTGCGTCGGTTCAAGTAGCAGCGACTCCGTCGCCTGCGCCAACGACCGACTACTGGATGCCGCCCCCAATCCCGACCTCAGAACTCCCGAGAACATCCATCGCCACGAAACGAACGATCCCGCTGAGAATCTCGGCTACGGGGGGCGAAAGCTGCTGCTCGGAAGATTCAGCGGCGTCGAACGATCCGGCTGCGGAAGCGGTTCCGGATCCGGCAGCGAGGCCACCGGTCAGTGCTGCCGAGACGAGAATTGTGGCGGCAAGACGACGCATGTACGAACTCCATTCGGTGACGACGATTGGGTCGCGCGCCGGCGGCGGCAAACCGAGCCGACGCCGAGCACGCTGCGGGTCACCGTACCCACGAAGATTCGACCCAGTGCAGGAATCCGCATTCTGTTGCCACACTTGGCAATTCGTTAAACGCAACCGAGTCCCGATGGAGCCCGTTCGAACGCTAGTGCCGGGTCATCCGATCGGATCGGACGGCTCGACCCCGGCCAGACGCACGTAGGCGGCCGCGTCCAGGGTCTCGCCGCGCGCGGACGGGTCGATTCCCGCCGCGACCAGCCTGCGCTCGGCCTCGACGGGAGAGCCCGCCCAGGTCGCCAGCGCGGCCCGCAGCGTCTTGCGGCGCTGCGCGAAGGCCGCGTTGACCACGGCCCACACACGCTGCCGGTGCTCCTCGTCGATCGGCCACGGCGGCTCCGCATAGCGGTCCACCCGCACCAGCCCGGACTCCACCTTGGGCACCGGCCAGAAGACCTGCGGGCCGACGGCACCCGCGCGCCGGACGTCACCGAAGAACCGGGCCTTGACGCTGGGCACCCCGTAGATCTTGCTGCCCGGCACCGCGGCCAGCCGGTCCGCGACCTCCGCCTGCACCATCACCAGGGCGGTGCGCAGGCTGGGAAACTCGGAGAACAGGTGCAGCAGCACCGGCACCGCGACGTTGTACGGCAGGTTCGCGACCAGCGCGGTCGGTGCGGCGGGCAGGTCGGCGGGCAGCACCTTCATGGCGTCGGCGCCGACGACCGTCAGCCGATCCGCGAGCTCCGGGGCCCGTTTCGCCGCGGTATCCGGGAGCCGCGCGGCGAGCACCGGGTCGATCTCGACCGCGATGACCGAGTCGACGGCGTCGAGCAGTGCCAGTGTCAGCGAGCCGAGCCCCGGGCCGACCTCGAGCACGATGTCGTCGCGGCCGACGCCGGCCGTGGTCACGATGCGGCGCACCGTGTTGGCGTCGTGCACGAAGTTCTGGCCGAGCTGCTTGGTGGGCCGCACGCCCAGCTCGGCGGCGAGCGCACGCACCTCGACTGGGCCGAGTAGCGCGGCCTGACCGCGCGGGTTCCCCTGGGCGGGGTTCACCTCGGGGCTGGTCACAGGGGGTTCACCTCGGGGTTTGTCACGAGATGAACCTATCGCCTCTGCCGAGCTGCCGCGAAATCCGACACTCAGCGCATGCCGAGGCGAGACGTGCAGGCCGGCCACGCGCCCCAGCCCTGGGTCGCCTGTGTCCTGCTCGCGATGGCGATCTGCTCCTCGCGGGTGGCCAGGTCGGCGCGCGGCGCGTACCGCAGCCCGCCCTGCCGCTCCCAGGTGTTCTGGTCGAACTGCACGCCGCCGTAGAAGCCGTTGCCGGTGTTGATGTGCCAGTTGCCGGTCGCCTCGCACTGGGCGAGCGCGTCCCAGGTGGCGCCGTTGCTCACCGGCGGAACCTCGGTGCCCGGCTTGGCGCCGACCCGGACCACCTTCGGCTGGGCGGGGGTGGTGACGACGGCATCGAGCTGCTGGCGGCCGGTTTCGGCGCCGTTGACCTTGGTGACCGCAAAGGTGACGTCGTGCACGCCGGGGGCGCCGGGGTTCTCGACGATGGTCCGGCTCATGTTCATCGTCGGGTCCTCGATGCGCTGCTCCGGCGGCAGGAGGGGCAGCGTCTCGGTCACGTTCTCGGTCCGCGTGCGGGTGACCGCGATCTGCATGCCGTCCGTGATCTTGGTGTCGGCCGCGGGCGCCACGGTGTCCGTCGGCTCGAGCGGCACGCCCTTGGCGGCCAGCAGTTCGCCCACGGTCGGCGCAGCCAACCGGACCTCGGCCGCCGGGGCGGCGCCGTCGACCAGGCTGACCAGCTTGGGGCTCACCACGTCGAGGGCGGCGCCGTCGAGCGGGAGTCGCTGCGAACGGGAGGCCGAGACGTGCACGTCCGCCTCGAGGCGCTGCTGCTGCAGGGCCTCGTCCACCGTCAGCGCGGTGGTCCAGATGGTGCGCGGCTCGCCGTCGACGGTGAGCGCGAGCTCACGGGCGCGACGCAGCACCACCGTCGAGCCGTCGGCGACGGCGGAATCGGCGGCGGGCGCCACCACGTCCTTGTCACCGACCGAGTAGCCGGCGTCGGCGAGGACGTCGACCACCTCGGTGCTCATCGTGCTCAACGCGATCGTCTCCCCGTCGACGTCCACGGTGACCGTCTTGTGGCGGAACACCGCGAGCAGTCCACCCGCGATCAGGGTGAGGAGCAGGGCCCCGACGACCACGCGCAGAAGCGGGGAGTTGGCGTTGTTGATCCGAGCAAAAGGTGACACGAGGAGTCCTGAGGGCTGACGGTCATCGGGGGTATTCCCGACGCGGTTCGATCACAGTACGGTAACGAGCATGGGGACTCCTGGCAACCGCGAGCCTCTGACCAGCGTAAATAAAGGTCTCAGAACGGTACACAGCGCCGAGTCGTTTGCTCATGGAATCGTGACCAGGAATGCTCACGCGGATGCGTACACAATCGCGCCGAAGACTCGACCGACTACCCGTCGTGATCGGCCTCCTCGCCCTGCTCGCCCTCGTCCTCGGAGTCGGGACCGCCAACGCGCAATCCGACCCCGACAAGACCTACGTCATCGCCACCGACGTGACCTTCGCTCCGTTCGAGTTCCAGAACGAGCAGGGCGACTTCGTCGGCATCGACATGGACCTGCTCAAGGCCATCTCCGAGGACCAGGGCTTCCGGTACCAGGTCAAGCCGCTCGGCTTCAACGCCGCCGTCCAGGCGCTGCAGTCGCGTCAGGTCGACGGGGTCATCGCCGGCATGTCGATCACCGACGAGCGCAAGCTGGTCTTCGACTTCTCCGATCCGTACTTCGACTCCGGCGTCCAGATGGCGGTCGCGAAGTCGAACGACGACATCGAGTCCTACGAGGACCTCCGGGGCAAGCGGGTCGCGATCAAGACCGGCACCGAGGGCGCGATGTTCGCCGAGTCCATCAAGGACAAGTACGGCTTCACCACGGTCACCTTCGACGACTCCGCCAGCATGTACGACGACGTCAAGACCGGTAACTCGGTCGCGGTCTTCGACGACTACCCGGTGCTGCTGTACGGCATCGCGCAGGGCAACGGCCTGAAGGCGGTCGGCGAGAAGGAGGCGGGCAACTCCTACGGGTTCGCGGTCTCCAAGGGCCAGAACGCCGAGCTGATCCAGAAGTTCAACGCCGGGCTCGCGAACCTGCGCGCCAGCGGGCAGTACGACGAGATCCTCGACACCTACCTCGGCGAGGGGGCGCAGGAGGCCCAGGGCGGGAACAACTTCTTCTCGCTCCTCAAGGACACCTACCCGCAGCTGCTCAAGGGCCTGTGGATGACCATAGTGCTGACCGTGGTCTCGCTGGCGATCGCGCTGGTGCTCGGCCTGATATTCGGTTTCCTGCGGGTCTCGCATCGCAAGGTCCTGCGCGCCATCGGTGTCACCTACGTCGACATCTTCCGCGGCACCCCGCTGCTGGTGCAGGCGTTCTTCATCTACTTCGGCATCCCGGCCGCGCTCGGGTTCCAGATGCCGGCGTTCACCGCGGGTGTGATCACCCTGAGCCTGAACGCGGGCGCCTACATCACCGAGATCATCCGCGGCGGCATCCAGTCCGTCGACAAGGGCCAGATGGAGGCCTCCCGCAGCCTCGGCATGAACTACATGGCCTCGATGCGCAAGGTGGTGCTGCCGCAGGCGGTGCGCACGATGATGCCGTCGTTCGTCAACCAGGCGGTCATCACCCTCAAGGACACCTCGATCCTGTCGGTGATCGGCATCGCCGAACTCACCCAGACCGGCAAGATCATCATCGCGAGGAACTTCGAGTCCTTCAACATGTGGCTGATCGTCGGCATCTTCTACTTCGTCATCATCATGGCGCTGACCAAACTGTCCGACCGGCTCGAAAAGAGGATCAACGCATGACCGAGTCGTCAGCGGCGCCGGTTGCGTCGCCCACCACCAAGATTCAGGTCTCCGGCCTCAAGAAGTCGTACGGGGACAACGAGGTGCTCAAGGGCATCGACGTGGACATCGCGAACGGCGAAGTGGTCTGCGTGATCGGGCCCTCCGGGTCCGGCAAGAGCACCTTCCTGCGCTGCCTGAACAAGCTCGAGGACATCACCGACGGCACCGTGATCGTCGACGGCTACGACCTGACCGACAAGAAGGTCGACATCGACAAGGTGCGCCAGCACATCGGCATGGTGTTCCAGCACTTCAACCTCTTCCCGCACATGACCGCGCTGGAGAACGTGATGCTGGCGCCGGTGCAGACCAAGCGCGCCACCAAGGAAGAGGCCAGGGCGACCGGGCAGAAATTGCTCGAGCAGGTGGGTCTCGGCGAGAAGGCGAACGCCAAGCCCGCCAACCTGTCCGGTGGCCAGAAGCAGCGCGTCGCGATCGCCAGGGCGCTGGCCATGAACCCGGACATCATGCTGTTCGACGAGGCCACCAGCGCGCTCGACCCGGAGATGGTCGGCGAGGTGCTGCAGGTGCTGCGCGACCTCGCCGATCAGGGCATGACGATGGTCGTGGTGACCCACGAGATGGGCTTCGCGCGCGAGGTGTCCGACCGGGTGATCTTCATGGCCGACGGGTTCGTCGTCGAGGAGGGCACCCCCGCGGAGCTGTTCGGCAACCCGCAGCAACCGCGCACCCAGGACTTCCTCAAGAAGGTCCTGTAGGCCGAGCACGCGCCGCTCGCCGAGTGTGCGGTTGTCATCTATCGCTCTCGGGCGATGCCCCGACAACTGCACACTCGGCGGCGGCCGCGTCAGCCCCGGACCGCCAGGTCCATCACCACCCCGGTCTGCTTGCGGCAGTCCATGCCGGACACGAAGGTCCCGCTGCCGCCGAACCAGCCGGGGCTCTTCGACACCGAGGTCCGCACCGCGGTCCCGGGGAGCGGGCACCACGCGCCGATCTCGTTCTCGCGGTACAACTCGTCGAGCAGGTACACGCCAAGAACCGAGCCGGTGGTGCCGTCGAATCCATCCGGGACATCCGCGCCGTGCACCGTCCCCCACAGCCGCCCGCGTAGCCCGGTGGGGTGGTCGGGCAGGTCGTCGGGCGCGTCTCGCCAGTAGGCGCTGATGCCCCCGACGCTGAGCTTGCGGCTGCTCCGATCCCAGCGAACCGGTCGGTGGAAGATCTCCGGCTCGGTGTCGTCTGCGGTGTAGGCGAGCACCCACGTCGCCTCGCGGCCGACCTCGGGTGGTGGGGCGCAGCACTCGATCTCCCACGCCGCGATGTACACGTCGATGACGTCGACGTCGCGGTCGACGGGAGTCGCATTCGTGAACCCGTGCATTCGTCGCCTACCCGTGCGGCCCAATCTACTCGCCGAGCGAGCAGTTGCCGCCGCTCGCTCTCGGGCGATGCGACCTTCCCCCCAGCACTTCGTGCAGGGAGGTACCCCCACTGCACGCTCGCTCGCCTGAGGGCTAGATCCGGTACACGCGGCGGGCGGTCGCGGTCGAGGCCCGCGCCAGCTCGAGCGGGTCCTGTCCGCGCGTGTGGGCCAGCGCCCGGACGGTGTACGGCAGGCAGTACGGCTCGTTCGGTGCGCCGCGGAACGGGTGCGGGGTGAGGAACGGCGCGTCGGTCTCGACGATCAGCTGATCGTCGGGCACCAGCTTCGCGGCCTCGTGCAGCTCGCGCGCGTTCCGGAAGCTGACGGTGCCGGAGAAGCTGAGCACGTAGCCCGCCTCCACGCACGCCAGCGCCATGTTCGCGTCGGACGAGAAGCAGTGGAAGATGACCGTCTCCGGCGCGCCCTCGTCGATCAGCACCGCCAGCAGGTCGTGGTCCGCCTCCCGGTTGTGGATCATCAGCGGCTTGCGCAGCCGCTTGGCCAGGTCGATGTGCCAGCGGAATCCCTCGACCTGCTCCTCGACGGTGGCGCAGCCCTCGAGCTTGCCCGGCCAGTAGTAGTCGAGCCCGGTCTCCCCCACCGCGACGGTTCGCGGATCGCCCGCGAGGCGCTCGATCTCGGCCTTGGTCGCGTCGTCGAGCACGTTCGCCCTGGTCGGATGGATGGCGGTCGCCGCGTACACCCTCGGGTCCCAGTTCGCGGCGTTTACCGCGAACCGCGCGGCGGCAAGATCGTCCGCCACCGTGACCACGCGACCGACGCCGACCCGCTCCGCGCGGTCGACGATCTCGGCCACCGACGCGGCGTCGGTTGCGCCGCACGCGTCGAGGTGGGTGTGTGAGTCGATCAGGGGCTCGAGCGGCTCTGGCAGGTCCGGGGCCGGACGGTCTCTTGGCACGCAGATAGAGTAGGCGCACCATGACTGTGTCACCCGCACCCAGCCGCCCCGAAGCCACCCGACCGCCGTTCTACATGACCACGGCGATCGCGTACCCGAACGGCGTCCCGCACGTCGGCCACGCGTACGAGTACATCTCCTCGGACGCCCTCGCGCGCTTCAAGCGACTCGACGGCTTCGACGTGTTCTTCATGACCGGCACGGACGAGCACGGCCTGAAGATGCAGCAGACCGCGGCCAAGGAGGGCATTCCCGTCCGCGAGCTCGCGGCCAGGAACTCCGACGAGTTCCAGGCGCTAGACAAGGTCCTGGGCGTCTCCTACGACCGGTTCATCCGGACCACCGACGAGGACCACGAGGCCGCCTGCAAGGTGCTCTGGGAGCGGATGGCCGAGGCAGGCGACATCTACCTCGACACCTATGCCGGCTGGTACTCGGTGCGCGACGAGGCGTTCCACACCGAGGCGGAGACCACCCTCCTCGAGGACGGCTCGCGCATCTCGACGCTGACCGGCACCCCCGTCGTGTGGACGGAGGAGTCCACCTACTTCTTCCGGCTCTCCGCGTACCAGGACAAGCTCCTCGCGCTGTACGAGTCGCAGCCCGAGTTCATCGCCCCCGACACCAGGCGCAACGAGATTGTCAGCTTCGTCAAGGGCGGCCTGAAGGACCTGTCGATCTCGCGGACCACCTTCGACTGGGGCGTGCCGGTGCCCGGTCACCCCGAGCACGTCATGTACGTGTGGGTCGACGCCCTCGCCAACTACCTCACCGGCGCAGGCTACCCGGCCACCGACGGCGAGGCCTTCGGCAAATTCTGGCCTGCGGACCTGCACATCATCGGCAAGGACATCACCCGCTTCCACACGGTGTACTGGCCGGCATTCCTGATGTCCGCGGGCCTGGAGCTGCCGAAGCGCGTCTTCGTGCACGGCTTCCTCTACAACAAGGGCGAGAAGATGTCGAAGTCGGTCGGCAATGTCGTCGACCCGCTCGAGATGGTCGATCAGTACGGCCTCGACGCGCTCCGCTTCTTCCTGCTCCGCGAGATCTCCTACGGCCAGGACGGCAACTACAGCCACGAGTCCATCGTCACCCGGATGAACGCGGACCTGGCGAACGAGCTGGGCAACCTCGCGCAGCGCTCGCTGACGATGGTCGCGAAGAACTGCGACGCCCAGGTCCCGACGCCCGGCGACCTCACCGACGACGACAGCGCGCTGCTGGCCAAGGCCGACGCCCTGCTCGAGGCGGTGCGCGCCGACTTCGACAAGCAGGCACTGCACCAGGCGCTCGAGGCGATCTGGCATGTGCTTGGCGAGACCAACCGGTACTTCTCGCAGCAGGAGCCGTGGGTGCTCCGCAAGACCGACCCGGCCCGGATGGCGACGGTGCTCTATGTGACCCTCGAGGTCGTGCGCATCGTGGGGATCCTGGTCCAGCCGGTGATGCCGGACTCCGGGGCGAAGATCCTGGACCTGCTCGGGCAGGACGAGGACGCCCGCGCCTTCGCGAGCCTCGGCGTGCGGATCGTGGCGGGCACCCCGCTGCCCGCGCCGTCGCCGGTGTTCCCCCGGTACGTGGAGCCCGAAACCGCCTGACATGACGAACGAGGGCGTGCCCGACGACGGCCGACCGTCGGGCGAGGCCCCGGCGCTCCTCGACGCGCTCGCGGGCGCCTACGAGCGAGGTTGGCAACCCGCGGACCTGCTGCACCTGACCCGCAGGGCCGCGGAGTCGCCGCCCGCCCTCGCCGCGGCCGTGCTGCTGTACGAGGCGCGGCTGAGCGGTGCGGCGGATCGGGCGCCAACGGAGTGGTCCGATCAGCTGCACGCCGTCGCCGAGATGTACCCGGACCAGGCTCGCCTGGCGGACGGGACGCCGGTCGCCGGTCCCCGTGGCGGGCACCTCGCCGGCGCCCTGACCGCAGGGCGGTCGGGCTTCCTGGGATACCAGCTGTCCGAGCTGGCCGCGGAGTGGAACCGGCTGTCGGGCTGGATGTTCCTCCTGCCCCCGCCGTCGCAGTGGCCCCCGAAGGCGCGGCCCGACCGGACGCGGAGGCCCCGGAGTCCGCGACCACCGCGGATCCCAAGGTGCTTGGCCGGATCCGGGGGCTGCTCGCCAAGGCGGAACGCACCGAGTTCGCGGAGGAGGCCGAGGCATTCACCGCGAAGGCACAGGAACTGATGTCGCGGTACGCGATCACCGCCGCGCTGCTGCGTTCACACGCCCACGCGGGCGGGACCGTGGTGCACAGCCGCCGGTTTCACTTCGAGAATCCGTACCTGAAGGAGAAGGTGCACCTGCTGACCGCGATCGGCGACGCGAACCGGGTTCGCACCGTCCTGTTCGGCGACCTCGACATCGCCACCGCGGTCGGGACCCCGGTCGATCTACAGCAGGTCGACCTGCTGTTCACCTCGCTGCTCGTGCAGTCGGCCCGTGCCCTGCAGTCCGGCGCCGCGGAGGGCCGAAGCGGTGCGCGCACCACGGGGTTCCGGAAGGCCTTCCTCGCGGGGTTCGCCAGCCGGATCGGGCAGCGACTGCGCGATGCCGACGCCAGGGCCACCGAGGCGGCGGCCGCCGAGGAATCCATCCCGTTGGGCGATCTGCTGCCGGTCCTCGCGACCACCTCCGCGGCGGTCGACGCCGAGTTCACCCGGCTGTTCCCGGCACCAAGACTGCCAGGGCCCGGTCGGTGGACGCCAGAGGTTGGCACGCCGGGCGGGCCGCGGCGGACAACGCGTCGCTGGCCAAGGGTGAGCGCGCCATCAGACGCAAGTAGCACCGAACCCGCCCTCGACCTGCAACGGGAACACATGTCGGACCCCCGGTGCACACTGTCGCCATGAGCGATAATCGAACACACATTCGACAGATGTCCGCAGTCGACGCGCTCGCCCAGGCGTACGAGCGCGGCTGGCAGCCCGCCGACGTCATCCACGTCACCAGACGCGCGCTCGACGCGGCACTGACCCCTACCGCTGCCTCGCTGGTCCTCGAAGAATCGCGACGAAGCCGCGCGTGGTCGAGGGCTCCGCAGCAGTGGCTCGATCAGCTCCGCGCGATCGCGGACGCACATCCCGGCGCGGAGGTGACCGCCGCGGCCGACCAGGCGCACAGCCGATCGCTCGGGTTCCTGTGGCAGCACCTGGGCCCCTGGACGGCACTGTGCCCGCCACCCTCCGCCTGGCCGCGGCAGCGCAGCGAAATAGCGACTCAGCCCTCTCGCCCGGCAGACATCAAGGTGCTGAACAAGATTCGCGGACTGCTCGCGAAGGCCGAGAGCACCGAGTTCACCGAGGAGGCCGAGACGCTCACGGCCAAGGCCCAGGAGCTGATGACCCGGTATGCGATCAGCTCCGCGCTGCTCGAGTCCGGCGAGCCCGGCGTCGGCGTCACCGTGCACAGCAGGCGAGTCCACCTCGACAACCCGTACGTCAAGCAGAAGGCGCTGCTGCTCACCATGATCGGCCATGCCAATCATGTTCGGACCCTCTACAACTCACGAATGGCCACCGCCACGATGGTCGGCGCTGCAGTCGATCTCGAACAGGTCGAGATGTTGTTCACCTCGCTGCTCATCCAGGCGAACAGGGCGATGAACAAGGCGGGCGAGGACGGTTCGCGGTCCACATCGTTCCGTAAGGCGTTCCTCTTCGGTTTCGCCATCCGGATCGGTCAACGACTGACCGAGGCCGACAAGGCCGCGACCGCGCGGGTGGTTGTCGACGCCGAGGTCCGGTTCGGGGACCTGCTCCCCCTCCTCGCGGGGCGCGCGGCGGCGGTGAAGGCCGAGGTGGACCGCCTGTTCGGTCCCACGAAGACATGGCAGCATTCCGCGGTCGATCCGCGGGGCGTGCTGGCCGGACGGTCGGCGGCCGATGCGGCAACGCTGTCGGCGGGCGGGCAGGCGATCGCGGGGTGAAGCGGATCAGAGGCGCGTGAGCCCGTGCGTCCCTTCCGCGACCATGTCGTCGACGACCGCAATCAGCATGTCCTGCATCGCGCGCGCGGCGTGGGTCGATTGCACGTCGGCCCGGCGTGCCAAGGAAATGGTGCGGCTGAGCTCGGGCGCTTTCAGCCGCATCGGACGCAGGCCGGGCCGATGGGCCGCCACCAGCGACGGCACCACGGCCACACCGAGACCGCGCTCGACGAACCGCAGCACCCCCTCCATCTCCGCGCCCTCCACCGCGACCCGCGGCGTCAATCCGGCCCGCTGAAACGCGGCGTCGGTTGCCGCACGCAGGTCGTACCCACGGTGGAACATCACCAAGGGGGAGTTCGCGAGTTCGTCGAGCGTCAACACACCTCGCGCGGTCAGCGGATCGGCGGCGGCCGAGGACACCACGACGAGGTCCTCCCGCAACAACGGCGTGACTTCGAGGGCCGCCTCGCCACGACCCTCGTTCGAGACGATCAAGGCCATGTCGACCAGTCCGCCGGTCAATGCGTCGACCAGCGCGCGCGATCCACTCTCGCTCACGTTCAACGTAATCCCCGGGTACGCCGCGAGATAGCGCTCGAGAAGGTCCGCGACGAGACTGACACACAGGCTCGGCGGCGCACCCAAACGCACCCGGCCGCGACGCAACCCGGTCAGCTCGGCGATCTCGCGGTACGCGAGCTCCTCGTCCGCGAGCATCCTCGTCGCCAACGGCAACAACGCCTCGCCCGCCGCGGTCAGCGCGATGTTCCCCGCGCGCGGTGAAACAGGCTGGCGCCCAGGCTCTTCTCCAGCGCCAGAATCTGTCGGCTCAGTGACGGTTGGGCCAGGTGCACCTCGCGGGCTGCCTTGGTGAAATGCCCGGTGCGCGCGACAGCGAGGAAACAGGCGAGCTGCGTCAGGGTCATATCTATACGTCTAGCGCATCGAGACGACCCGAACAATGCATTGGAGTAATCATCCTCCGCTCCCTAACGTCACCGTCATGACAGATTCGGTTTCTGTGATCGGCGGCGGCCTGGCCGGACTCACCGCGGCGATCGCGTGCGCGGAGGCGGGTGCCCGGGTCACCCTGCACGAGGCACACACCACGCTCGGCGGACGGGCCCGCGCAACGGCCGGCCCGTACGTCGCCCACGAGGGCGCGCACGTGTTCTACGCGGACGGCCCGCACTGGCAGTGGCTCAAGCGACGCGGATTCGTCGCAGACCTGTGCCTCCCCCCTATCCGCAGCCTCGGACTGCTCGGCTTCCGGTCGCGCGGCGGATTTCGCAGGCGGCCGCCGAAGGGAATGCTGCGGGCTCAGCTCACGCCATGGGCCACCGCACCCATCGACACGGACTTTCATTCATGGGCCGCACAGCGTTTCGGGCACGACGCCGCGACTGCGATGGCGAACTCCGTCGGCGTAGCCACCTACGACGCGGACACCGGGAGGCTCTCGGCCGCGTTCGTGTGGAATCTGTTTCAACGGATCTACGGGCCGAGGGTGCCGGGCGTGCGCTACCTGGCAGGCGGCTGGCAGGCGCTCATCGACAGGATGGCCGTCGGCGCGCGCGACCTCGGGGTCCGGATCGAACTCGGCTCCCGGGTGGACACGATCCCCTCCACACCGACGATCGTCGCGACCGAACTGTCCTCCGCACGAACCCTCCTCGGGGACTCTTCGCTGCACTGGCAGAGTGGGCATTGCGTGATGCTCGACCTCGCAGTCCGCGAGGGACGGCGCGACCTGTTCACCGTCGCCGACCTCGATGAGGGCGGCTTCCACGAGTGCTACTCGATGCAGGACCGCTCCGTCGCACCGCGTGGCGAGTCCCTGTTCCAGATCGACATGCCGGTGCGCGCGAGCGAGTCGATCGACCAGGCGCGCACCCGTCTACACCACTTCACCGACCTCACGGTTCCGGGTTGGCGGGACCGGGCCACCTGGCAACGAACCGCGACGGCGAGGGGCCGGACAGGAGCCGTCGACCTGCCGGGCCAGACCTGGCGCGACCGACCCGCGATCGAGCGGGGCTCGGGGTGTACCTCGTCGGGGACATGGTCGCCGCCCTCGGGATGCGCGGGGAGATCGCGATCAACAGTGCGCTGCGCGCGGCCACGTCCGTGGCCGCGGAGCTGACGATGTCGAAAGGAGTGCGCCGATGAGCGCAAGAGTGGTGGTCGTGGGAGCGGGCTATGCCGGGGTGATGGCGGCGAACCGGCTGAGATCACGGAGCGAGGACACGCAAGTCATCGTCGTCAATCCCCGCCCCTCGTTCGTCGAGCGCATCCGGCTCCATCAGCTCGTCACCGGAAGCTCGGACGCCACAGTCTCATTCGAGCAGATACTCCACCCCGGAGTAGAGCTGCGAGTGGGGACAGTCGAGCGGATCGATGCGCAAGGCAGTTCGATCGTATTGAGCGATGGCGAGCACCTGGCCTACGACCACCTGATCTACGCGGTCGGCAGCACCGACCGACGCGACCACATCCCGGGGGCATCCGAACACGCCTTCTCCCTGTCCGAGCTCGAACAGGCACACCTGCTCCGGCTCCGGCTGCGGGCCCTCCCGCGACCGCTCGCCGTCACCGTGATCGGGGGCGGACTGACCGGCATCGAGGCCGCGGCCGAGTTCGCCGAGAACGATCCCGAGCTCGCCGTGACTCTGGTGTCCGACTCCCCTGTGGTGCAGGCCCTGCCGCCCCGGACGCGACGCAAGGTCCTCGCCACGCTCGCCACGCTCGGCGTTGCGGTGGTCGACGGGGTCCGGGTGACCGAAATCGCCGAGGGCAAGGTCACTCTCGCGGACGGGCGGATCCTGCGGAGCGACTGCACGGTGCTCGCGACCTCCTTCGCGGTGCCCGACCTGGCGCGCAGGAGTGGGCTCGAGGTCGACGCCATCGGCAAACTGTTGGTCGACGCGACGTTGACCAGCCGAAGCGCGCCGTCGATCGTCGGCGCCGGTGACGCGGTCGCCGGACCCGCGGACGAACTCGGCCACCTCCGGATGAGCTGCCAGGCCGCCCTCCCGATGGGCGCGCACGCCGCCGACACCATCCTCGCCCGCCTCGGCGGCGCCGAACCGACGCCGCTCTCGCTCGGATTCGTGGGCCAGTGCATCAGTCTCGGCCGGCGGCGCGGAGCCTTCCAACCGACCCGTGCGGACGATTCCCCTGCCTGGCCTGCGATCACCGGCCGCGTGGGAGCGCTCGTGAAGGAGCAGGTCTGCCTCACGACGGTGCGGTGGATGACGAAGCAGGGGACACGAGGCGCGTACCGGTGGCGTCGCGGTCCGCGCTGACGGTCCCTGACCGCTCGATTCGGGTGTGTGGGTAGGGCCGTGTCACGCTTGTCAGGTGCGGATCGAGCGGATTGGTGACGGCGGCGACCCGGCCGACGTGTTGCGCGCCCTCGCGAGCCTCGCCGTCGACCGCGGCGCACCCGCGCCAGCGGCGCTGATCGGTGACTGGTTCGGATCCCGGGCGGTACTGGCCCCGACCGTGCACACCGCCCCCGTCGGCCCGGCGAGCACCTTCGACCTCTCGGACCGAGAAACCGTCGGGGACACGGGACCGCGCGGAGACGACGGCCCGGTGATCGGCGGCGGCTGGATCGGCTATCTCGCCTACCCGGACACCCCCGCAAGCGGGCCACCGCCGCGCTCCCAGCCGCGGCAGGCGGCTGGACGGACTCGGTATTGCGGCAGGACCGCGACGGCTGCTGGTGGTACGAGAGCCTGACCGACGACCCCTGCCCCGCGTCGTGGTCGGACGCGGTCACCGCGGCTGCCGCCCCGGCACAGCCCTGGCGGATCGAGTGGACCGCCCCCGACCGGGAGGCGCACCGCAACGGCGTGCTGCAATGCCTCGAGGCCATCCGGCAGGGCGAGGTGTACCAGGCCTGCGTGTGCACCCAGTTCCACGGCCGCGCGGACGGCGATCCGCTGCATTTCTTCGCCGACGCCGTGGCCGCGACCCGGCCCGCCCGCGCCGCCTTGGTGCAGGGCGAGTGGGGTGCGGTGGCATCGCTCTCCCCCGAACTGTTCCTCTCCCGCCACGGGGACTCGCTCCGCTCGAGCCCGATCAAGGGCACGCTGCCGATCGCCGACGATCCGGACCGCCTCCGCGCCTCCGTCAAGGACGTCGCGGAGAACGTGATGATCGTCGACCTGGTGCGCAACGACCTCGGCCGGGTCGCGGTGCCCGGATCGGTCACGGTCACCGATCTGCTCGGTGTCTACCCCGCACCTGGGGTCTGGCACCTGGTCTCCACCGTCGCCGCGACCGCCGCGCCCGGCACCACCACCGCGGCCCTGCTGGAGGCCTCCTTTCCGCCCGCCTCGGTCACCGGCTGCCCGAAACACCGCGCCCGCCAACTCCTCTCCCAATGGGAGCCGGACCATCGCGGGGTGTACTGCGGCGCAGTCGGGTTCGCGTCCCCGCTCGCAGGCACCGAACTGAACGTGGCGATCCGCACCGTCGAGTTCGACCCGGACGGGAACACGGTGCTCGGCGTCGGCGGCGGCATCACCATCGACTCCGACCCGGACGCCGAATGGCAGGAATGCCTGGACAAGGCGTCGAGCATCATGTCGCTCGGATAGTCGTCCTCACGCCTGCGCGCAGGCCTGCTCGCCCGAACCGGACAGCTCGAAGTCCGCCGCGCGGTCCGCCGAAAGCGGCGCCGTCGACGAGCAGATCCGGCGGATGATCGACGGCCCGTCCAGCTCCCAGATCCGCAGCACGCCCTCACCGTCCCCGGAGAGGGCGGCGTGGCTGCCGGGCAGGAAGGCCACCTGCCATCGACCGGTACCGGCGGTGGTGATCGGCCCGCCGACGTTGCGCATCGACCCCGCGTCGGCGACGTCCCACAGCCGCACCGTGCCGTCGTCGCTGCCACTGATCACGTGGCGGCCGTCGGGGTCGAACGACACCGAGTACACGGTGCCGGTGTGTCCACGCAGCGGCGCACCCCGCATGGTGAGCGATCCGTCGCCTGCCCGGTCCCACAGCACGATCGACTGCTCGTCGCCCCCGGTCGCCAGCATCGTCCCGTCCGGGCTGAACGAGATCGAGTTGATCCCGTCCGCCTGACCGCCGTCCGGAACCGCTACCCCGCGCGGGCTCGCCGCGTCCCGCACGTCCCATGCGTGCATCCCGCCGTCCGCGTCTGCCGCCACCAGGTTGCGCCCGTCCGGGCTGAAGGCCACCGTGCGAACGAGATTGGTCGGACCGCCGAGCGGTTCACCCCACGGCACCGGCCGTTCCGGATCCGCCAGGTTCCACAGCCGGACGCTGACGTCGTCCGCACCGATGGCGAGCGTCGATCCGTCCGGGCTGAAGGCCAACTCCCAGGTGAATCTCGTCTGCGTCAGGATCGGTCCGCCGAGAGCACTCGGGTTGGCCGGGTCGTGCACGTCCCAGAGCTGCACCTGACCGCCGGAGGTCGGTGCGGTCGCCATCGTGCCGCCGTCCGGAGCCAGCGCCACCACGTGGGCTCCACCGAGCGGGCGCGGCAGGGCGAGCGCGCTCGCCAGGGACAACCGTCGGTCACCGTCGACCCGCCACAGCCGGATCACCGAGTCGTATCCGCCGGTCGCCACCAACGATCCGTCGCGGCTCGGCGCGGGTTGGGTGAGCCCCGACCCCGAGACATGGATCGCGGTCGTCGGCAGGGTCCACACCCGGACCGTCGAGTCCTGTCCCCCGGTCACGATGGCGGCTCCGTCGGGCACCAGAGCGAGCGCGGGGACTCCGCCGCCGTTGCCGGTCAACGCCGGACGCAGCTCGCGCAGGGTCCGCGAGGCGGGGTCGAGGGACCACGTCTTCACCGTGCCGTCCCACGAGGCGCTCGCCAGTGTCGCGCCGTCCGGCGCGAAGGCGATCGTCCACACCCCACCGGTGTGGGCCTGGATCGGGGCCCCGATCTCGCCGACCGCCCGTACGTCGGTGGTGTCGAACACCCGGAGGACCCCGTCATCGCTGCTGGCGGCGAGGGTCCGCCCGTCGGGCGCGAACGCCACCGAGTGCACGACGTCGCCGAATCCGGTCAGCACCGACGGCAGGGCTACGGGCGCGACGCCCCCGCCCACCCCGGCGATGTCCCACAGCCGGATGCTGCGGTCATCGCTCGCGGTCGCCAGCACCGCCGAGTCCCCGCGGAACGACACCGTCCGGACCGCGCCCTGATGCGCGGGCAGCACCGTTGACCCGAAGTGACCCGAGAACGGATCCGAGGTGTCGAACATCGTCACGGTGCCGTCGTCGTTCGGCACGGCCAGGATCCGGCCGTCCGGGCTGAACCGGAGGTTGTGGACCGCCCGGGTCCCGACCTTGGTCCCGTCGAGTAGCGGTCGCGGCGCGGACCTGTCGGTGATGTCCCAGATGAACACGAGCCCGTCGCCGCTGCCCGCGGCCAAGATCTTGCCGTCCGGGCTGAAGGACACCGACGCCATGTACTTCTCGGCCCCGCCGAGAGGTGCGCCGATCGGTCGTGGGTCGGTGCGGTCGGTGAGGTCCCACAGTCGAACGGTGCGGTCGTCGCTGGCCGAGGCGATCGTCGAACCGTCGCGCGAGACCGCCACACCGTAGACCGGGCCCTGATGGCCGGTCAGGACGCGGCCCACCGGGGTCGATTCGGTCGCGATCAGGCGTGAGTACGCGGCGTCGTTGCCCGGCTTCATCTGCCAGGCCTCGATGGCCAGCCGCGCGGAGGTCGTCGGGTCGGAGTCCCGCAACGAATCCGTCAGCGCGATCAGCTGGCGGAACTGAGCGGCCGAGCGTTCCGATTCGGCGCGCTGCTTCGCCGTCCATGCCATCGACACCGCGACCAACGCGATCACCGTGGACACCACCAGCGCCGCCATCACGGCCCGCTGGATCCAGGTGTCCCGCCGCACGTGCCCGGTCGAGGTGGCGAGGAACTCCGAGGCGGTCGGGGTCAGAGAGGCAGCCACCTTCGTCGCGCCCAGCCCCTCGACGGCGACCCTCGACGCATCGTGCTCGGCGACCATGTCGAGGCGGCCGCGCTGATAGAGCAGGCTGCTGTTGCGGTCCGCCTGTTCCCAGTTCGCGGCGTCCGCCTCGATCTGCTGGCGCAGCGCGGTATATCGGCGGTCCTCCTGGATCCACTGTTTCAGCCGCGGCCAGGCATCGATCACCGCGTCGTGGATGAGCTCGACGCTCTCCGTGTCCGCGACAAGGACCCGGGCCGCGATGAACTGGTCCACCACCTGCCTGCCGGTGGCCGTGTCCTCGCCGGCGAAGGCCAGCAACTGCGGCAGCGTGCGCCGGATCTTCACGTCGGTGCCGGTGTCCGTGACGTACACCAGGTGCACCAGCATCGCCCGGCCGAACACGCGGCCCCGCTCGTCCAGCGCCGCCCAGGTGCGCTCGGCCGTCGCCGCGACGGACCCGCGCACGCCGCCGGTCGCGCGGTAGCTCGCCACGGTGAGCACTCCCCCGCGCCTGCGCTCCCACATCGTGTCGAGCAGATGCGAGAGCAGCGGCAGGACCGTGCCCGCGCCCTCGTCCGAGGTGAGCACCCCGAGATCGTGCAGGATGAGGTCGACCAGCCCCGCCTCGAGTTTGAGACCGATCATCCGGGCGGGCTGGGTGATCACCTCCACCATGTCCTCCCGCGTCAACGGCGCGAGGACCTTGCTGTGGCGTTCGAGTGCGCGGGCGAGCACCGGCTGGGACAGTGCCTGCTCGTAGAAGTCGGAACGCATCGTCGCGACGACGACGGGCGCTGCATCGGGTGTCTCGTCAGCGCCGACCGTCCTCGCCGCGAGATCGAGGAGGGTGAGGAAACTGTCGCGCTCCTGGGGATCGTCGCACTGGGTGAACAGCTCCTCGATCTGGTCCACGACGATCAGCAGCGGGTTCGACTCCAGCCGAGTGGCGACAGCACGGACCGCGCGGCGCACGATCTCCGGCCGAGGATCCGAGGCAGCCTCCCGCAGCTCCGGGAGCGCCTCGCCCAGCGCCTGCAAGGGACGCGGTCCCGGAGTGAGCACCACCGGCCGGCCACCGGCGTCGGATCCCGGGCCCGCCAGTTCCGCGACGAGACCGGCCTGGACCAACGAGGACTTCCCCACTCCCGAGGCACCGGTCACGATCACCAGCCCGTGCCCGTGCGCGGAGGTGACCGTCTGGACGAGGCCGGGCAAGCTGGCGCCACGGCCGAAGAACAGCCGCGAGTCCTCGGCCCGGTACGGCTCGAGCCCCCGATACGGGCGCACCCCGGTCACCGGGACGGCCGCGACCTGATCGGTCTGCTCGCCGCGGCCGCGCGTTACGTTCGCGTCGCGGGCACTCGACCACCACGCCAGCCATTGCTTCATCGAGTACAGGCCGGGGACCGGCGGCTGGGTGCCGTGCAGCGCCTGGGCCCCGCGGATGAGGACAACCAGAACCGGGCGAACGGAATCGAACGTCGCGGGGACCCGCTTGCCCGAACGCCAGTCGCTCAGTCGCTGGACCGAGATCTGCCGGTCCGTGCCGATGGTCCGGCCGACCGCCGACGCCTCTGAGACGACCTTTTTCAGGGCTGGCCCGCCCGCCGTCGCGAACAGCAGGCGCAACTGATCCGCGAAGTGCAGGCGTGCCTGTGCATCCGGGTCGCTCCGCTGGCTCCGCGCCTGTGCATCCGGGTCGCTCCGCTGGCTCCGCGCCTGTGCATCCGCGGCGCTGCCCGCAGCATCCTCCACCGCATCGGCCGAATCGCCACCGGACATCGTCGATCACCCCAGTTCCTGCCGTGGAAAATCCGCTGCGGAAAAGTTCCTCACCCACTGCGAACTGGGACGATACCCGGATACCGGGACACGCGGTTTGGTTGGGTCCCGACCACCGGCCAGAGTTGATCTCGACGCACGGGGGCCCTGCATCACCGCGCCACACCGGCGGGAACTGTTCAGCCCGAGGGGGGTTGTTCCCGCCGGTGTGCACGTGGCCGACCACACACGACGGAGTGACCATGAGCAGAATCGCCGCCAAGATCGCGTCCACGGTTCCACCGACCCTCGCCGCAGCACTCGTCCTCGCCGCCGCGGTCGGCCTCATCATGCTGATGGGCGCACCGCCGAACTGACGCTCCGGCGCTGCCCGGACACACTCAGTCCTGTCGTGCCGCCAGCACCGCCTCGTAGACCTCACGCTTGGACACCCCGGCGGTCGCCACCATCGCGCACGCGTCCTTGAGCCGCGCCCCGCCCTCCACGAGCCGCTCCACCTCCCCGACCAGATCCTCGGGCTCCGCGGCGACCAGACGCGCGGCCTCCAGCACGACGGTGATCTCCCCGCGCGCCCCCTCGATCGCCCACTCGGCCAGCTCGGCCAGGGTGCCGCGGCGCACCTCTTCATAGGTCTTGGTCAGCTCCCGGCACACCGCCGCGCGGCGGTCCCCGCCGAGCACCTCGACCGCGTCGGCGAGGCACGCGGCCAGCCGGTGCGGCGCCTCGAAGAACACGCACGCCCGCTGCTCGGTGCGAAGCGACTCCAGCCAGGTTCGGCGCTGGCCCTGCTTGCGCGGCGGGAACCCGTCGAAGCAGAAGCGCTCGACCGGCAGCCCGGACAGCGCCAGGGCGGTCGTCACGGCCGACGGCCCCGGCAGGCAGGTCACCGGCAGGTCCTTCTCTACACACGCCGCCACCAACCGGTAGCCGGGATCGCTGACCGACGGCATCCCCGCGTCGGTCACCAGCAGCACCGTCTTGCCCTCGGAGACATCGGCGACCAACGCCGGCAGCCGGGTCGTCTCCACCTGGTCGTAGAAACTGACCACCTTGCCGGTGATCACCACCCCGAGCGCGGACGCCAGATGCTTGGTGCGGCGGGTGTCCTCCGCCGCGACGACGTCCGCGGTGGCGAGGGCCTCCTTGAGGCGTTCGGAGGCGTCACGGACCTCACCCATCGGTGTCGCGGCTAGGACAAGACGACCGTTCATATCCCACAGCCTACGATCGACCACGTGACCCAGTTGACCGACGAGCGCGCGACGCCCGCAGTCGACACCTTGATCGTCAGCCCGGCGCCGACGGCGCCGGCCCTCGATCCCGGCCCCACCGACCGGCTGCGCGGCTGGGTGGTCACCATCTTCCTCACCACGCTGGCGGCGATCACCCGCTTCGTCATGCTCGGCTACCCCACCGACGCGGGCACCCCGGTGTTCGACGAGAAGCACTATGCGCCCCAGGGCTGGCAGGTGCTCACCGGCGGCTGGCTCGAGGACAACCCCGGCTACGGCCTCGTGGTGCACCCCCCGATCGGCAAGCAGTTGATCGCCGTCGGCGAGGCGATCTTCGGCTACAACGGCTGGGGCTGGCGGTTCGCATCCGCGGTCGCAGGCACCATCCTGGTGCTGCTGGTGGTGCGGATCGTCCGCCGGATGGCCCGCTCCACCCTCGTCGGGGCGATCGCCGGGCTGCTGATCATCGCCGACGGCGTCACGTTCGTGTCCTCGCGGATAGGGATGCTGGACATCTTCATGGCCGTGTTCGTGGTCGCGGCGTTCGGCTGCCTCGTGGTCGACAGGGACCAGGTACGCGAACGGATGGCCCTGGTGTGGGTCGAGGGCCGGATCCACGACTCCCCCTACGGGCCGCGCCTCGGCGTGCGCTGGTGGCGATTCGGCGCGGGCGTGCTGCTCGGGCTGGCGTGCGGCACCAAATGGTCGGGCGTGTACTTCATCGTCTTCTTCGGTCTCCTGAGCGTCGCGTTCGACGTTGCCGCCCGGCGCGCCTACGGCGTCCGCCGACCGTGGATCGGCGCCGGGCTGCGCGACGTGGGGCCCGCGCTCTACGCGCTGGTGGTGATCCCGCTGCTGGTGTACCTGGCGAGCTACTGGCCGTGGTTCGCCTCGGAGACCGGCGTCGACCGGAACGCCGTCGGCACCAAGGTGGGCCTCGGCGGGCACTTCGCGTTCGTCCCGGACGCGCTGCGCTCGCTCTGGTACTACAGCGGAAACGTGCTCGAATTCCATTCCGGGCTCACCAATTCCGCGGGCAACCATCACCCGTGGGAGTCCAAGCCGTGGTCGTGGCCGATGGGGCTACGCCCGATGCTGTACTACTTCGCCGACGGCGAGCAGATCTCCGGGTGCGGCGCATCGAGCTGCGTCAAGGCGGTCATGCTGATCGGCACCCCGGCGATCTGGTGGCTGGCGCTGCCGATGATCGCCTGGGCACTGTGGCGCACGGTTGTATCGAAGGACTGGCGCTACGCGGCCGTGCTCACCGGCTACGGCGCCGGACTGCTGCCGTGGTTCGTCACCATGGACCGACAGATGTACTTCTTCTACGCCGTCGCCCTTGCCCCGTTCCTCGTGATGGGACTGGCGCTGGCGCTGGGCGAGATCATCGGCCGGGCCCGAGCCTCCGCGGAACGACGCGGCACCGGCCTGCTCGCGGTCTGCCTCTACCTCGGCCTGGTGATCGCGAACTTCATCTGGCTCTGGCCGGTCCTCACCGCGATCCCGATCACGCCGGAGGCCTGGCAGCAGCAGCTGTGGCTGCCGAGCTGGCGCTGACCCCGGACTTCGGGCAGCCTCCATTCAATTCAATCAAGCATGCTTGATTGTTTTTCCGTTCGCGCCTACAGTCGCCTCCCAAGGGGCCGAATGTGACCCCAGTCACCAACCTCGTGGGCGCCCAGCCGTTCGGGTGGCGCGTCCTTTCGACGTCCAGTGGAGGCCACGTATGCAACCCGATCTGTCCGGTCTGACCGCGCTCGAGGTCAATCTGGCCACCCGCACCTCGCTGGGCGACGCCCTCACCCGGTCGGCCCGAATGTTCGGCTCCCGCACCGCGATCGCGGACCGCGGCCGTTCGGTCACCTACCGCGAACTCGACGCCGCCGCGGAGTCCGTCGGGCGCTCGCTCCTCGAGTCGGGGCTGTCCCACCAGCAACCGGTCGCGATGCTGATGGGCAATTCGTGGCAGTTCGTGGCGACCTACTTCGCCTGCGCCAAGGCGGGCCTGGTGGCGATGCCGGTGAACGTCGTGCTCGCGCCCGAGGACATCGCATGGATCCTGAACGACTCCGGCACCACCACCGTCGTCGCCGATGCCGCCTTCGCCCCGCTGCTCGAGAAGATCCTGCCCGGGCTGACCGAGGTGAAGTCCGTGATCCTCGTCGGCGCCGAGGTCGCCGAGTCGACCGGCGGGGTACCGACCGGGCCGCTAGCGACTGCTTGCAGGTCGCTCGAAAGTAACTGGGATGGTCTCGCATTCCGCGAGTCGGCCGGTCCGCTCGAGGTGCTCGTCGAGGACCGCGACGTTGTGCAGTGCCTGTACACCTCCGGCACCACATCCCGCCCCAAGGGCGTTCTGGTCAGCCACACCGCGGTCTTCGTTGCGGGCCTGACCAACGCGCTGATGCAGGGCGCGTCCTGGGGTGGCGAGCACGCAACCCTGGTCAACGTGTTGCCGATGTTCCACACCACGGGCCTGAACACGCTGGTCCTGCCGACCCTGATGATCGGCGGCACGGTCGTGCTGCCCGGACCGTTCGACCCGGGCGCGGTCCTCGACGCCATCGAGGCGCACAGGGCGACGCATGTGATGTTCCTGCCGATCATGTACCGCGCGCTGGTGGGCACACAGGCCGCCGCGGCGCGGGACGTCTCCTCGGTCAAGCTGTGCATCTACGCGATGGCCCCCATGCCCGACGCACTCCTGGACCAGGTCGACGAGGCGTTCCCGAACGCGGCGGTGATCCTCGGGTCCGGTCAGACCGAGGTGGTGCCGGCGACCGTGTTGCAGTGGCCGGAGCACCGACACACCAAGGCGAACTCGTGGGGCCCGCCGGTCCCGACCGTCGAGGTGCAGATCATGGACAGCGACGGCACGCTGCTGCCCGCGGGCGAGAACGGCGAGATCGTCTATCGGGGACCGCATGTCAGCAGCGGCTACTGGAACAACGCCGACGCCAATCGGGCGTCCTTCGCGCACGGTTGGTTCCACAGCGGCGACGTCGGCCATCTCGACGAGGACGGGGTCGTCTGGTTCACCGATCGACTCAAGGACATCATCAAGAGCGGTGGCGAGAACGTCTCGTCCGTGGATGTCGAGCGTGTCGTCTCGGCGGCGCCGGGGTCCAGGAGTGCTCCGTCGTCGGTCTGCCGGACGAGCGCTGGGGCGAGGCGGTGTGCGCGGTGGTCGTCGCCGTCGACGCCACCGTCGCACCCGGCGACCTCGAAGCCCAGGTGATCGCCCACGCCAGGCAGCACCTGGCGGGCTTCCAGGTGCCCAAGCGAGTGATCGTCGTCGACGAGTTGCCCAAGACGGCGACTGGCAAGGCCCGCAAGCACGAACTCAGGGCCGGCTTGAGCCACTGAGCACGCTGTTGGGACGGAAACCCGTGCTGCTCACGGGCTTCCGTCCCATCAGGCCGAGGAACCGTTACCGACCGACCTACTCGGCCCGCGTCGGGGGCGCGGCGTCCGCCGCCGCTCCCTCTTCGCCTCCAGGATCATCGGGTCGTGACACAGGTCCCGGTAGAGCGAGACGCACAGGCCGATCATCACCAGGACGAACGGCGCAGCCGCGATGATCGTCATCGTCTGCAGACCGTGCAGCGCGTCCTCGCCGCCCGTCCACAGCAGCAACGCCGCGACCCCGCCGGTGGCCAGACCCCAGAAGATCACGACCCAGCGGCTGGGGTCGAGGGTGCCGCGCTGCGAGAGCGTGCCCATCACCATCGACGCGGCGTCCGCGCCGGAGACGAAGAAGATCGAGACCAGGAGCATCACCAGGACGGTCGAGATGCCGGCCAGCGGGAGATTGTCCAGCATGCCGAAGAGTTGGGATTCGGAGCTACCGCGCCCCGCCAGGTCGATGCCGCTGCGCTGCTCGCCGATGGCCGCGCCGCCGAACACCGAGAACCAGAACAGGCTCACGAGACTGGGGACCAGGATCACGCCGATCACGAACTCGCGGATGGTGCGGCCGCGGCTGATGCGGGCCAGGAACATGCCGACGAACGGGGTCCACGAGATCCACCACGCCCAGTAGAAGATCGTCCACGAGGACAGCCACTCGGCGGTTTCCGGATTGCTCGATGCCGCTGTGCGGGCGGACATCTCCGCGATCTCGGCGGCATAGGCGCCGAGTGCGGTTGGGATCAGGTTGAGGATCAGTACCGTCGGCCCGAGCACGAACACGAACAGCGCGAGCACCAGCGCCAGCACCATGTTGATGTTCGACAACCACTGGATACCCTTGGCCACCCCTGAGACCGCGGACGCGACGAACACCAGCGTCAGCACTGCGACGATGGCGACCAGCAGTAGCGTGCCCGCTTCGTCCAACCAGCCCGCGACCTCGAAGCCCGAGCCGATCTGCAGCGCGCCCAACCCGAGGGACGCGGCGGTTCCGAACATGGTCGCGAAGATGGCCAGGATGTCGATCACCTTGCCGATCGGGCCCTCCGCGCGACGCCCGAGCAGCGCGACGAACGCGGAGCTGAAGAGTTGCTTGCGGCCACGTCGGTAGGTGCCGTAAGCCAGCGCCAACCCCACCACCGCGTAGGTGGACCACGGATGCAGGCTCCAGTGGAACATCGTGGTCGCCATCGCGGTGCCGACGCCCCCGTCGGTCCCCGGCGGCGGGTTCACGAAATGTGCGAGCGGCTCGGCGACACCGAAGTACATGAGCCCGATGCCCATTCCCGCACTGAACATCATGGCGATCCAGCTGACGGTGTTGAACTCCGGCTTCTCGCCGTCCTTCCCGAGCGGAATCCGGCCGTACTTGCTCAGCGCCAGCCACAGGGCGAACAACACGAATCCGGTGGCGGCGAGAATGAACAGCCAGCCCAGGTTGGTGACCAGCCAATCGAGCACGGTGCCGGTGACGGAGTCGAGGCTGTCCGGACCGACCAGGCCCCAGACCACGATCGCAGCGACGATCGCGGCCGTGACCCCGAATACCACATGGTCGGTCCGGACACCGGTCGTGCGCGTCAAGACATGACCGATGATCTCGTCGTCGGTGCGGTCGGAATCCTGCTCGGATAGATCGGAATTCGACGCCATGTGCTCCTACGTTGCTTGCCCTGTCCGGCAAAAGCAAGCGCGACAGGCGCGGAACGGCGACCTACCCGAGCGGCTCCGTACCGCTACGCCTTCGACCGTACCGACGATTTGCGGCCGAGGATCCCGTCGACGCTGAACCGTCCTGCGCCGGTCGCGGCGAGCAGCAGCGATCCCACTCCGAGCGCCAGCACCAGCTCGTATCCGCCTTCGCCGACGAAGATGCCCTTGTCGTAATGCACGATGACGAACGCCCCGACCATGTTGAGGAACAACAGGATCCCGGCGATCGGGGTGGCGATGCCCGCAATGAGGGCGAAGCCACCCACCAGCTCGATGGTCGCGGCCACGATCGCGGAGAGGTCCGGCATGGGCGCGCCCATGCCCTCGAACGCGACCTGCGTCTTGTCGATCCCCATGGTGAAGAACTTCTGCCAGCCGTGGGCGACGAAGATGACGCCGATGCCGACCCGGGCGATGAGGATGGCGAGGTCGCGGAATGCGGCGGATTTCATGATGGGGTCCTTTTCGGTGTGCGGCGCGACGGACGGGAACACCACCAACTCTGACACACCATGGTTGAAGCGTCAACCAATCTGCCGATCGCGCGGATCGTTCAGGCCCGCGCAGCGCCGCCTTGAACAACCGCTCGGCGGTCTCGTCGCCGAGGCCGAGTCCGCGGACGGTTGCGACGTAGTCGGTGGCGGCGCGCTGCGCGGCGGCCATCGAGGCGTCGCCGATCGCGGCCACGAAGGACCCCAGCCGCCCCCTCGTCTCGATCGCTCCGAGCTGTTCGAGCTCTCGATACGCCCGGGCCACGGTGTTCGCGGCCAGCCCCAGCTCCTCGGCGAGGGCCCGCACCGTCGGCAGCTTGGTGCCCGCGATCAGCTCGCCGCGCCGGACGCGATCGAGTATCTGCAGCCGCAGCTGCTCGTACGGCGCCGTGGACGAGTGTGGGTCGATGTCGATGCGCATGATCAACGCTAACCCCGCGACGCCGCGGTCAGTCCGCGAACGCCTCCGCGACACCGTCGAACCACGCCGACTCCTCGACCAGGCTGCGGCTGCGCCAGCCCTCGGGCGTGCGGACGAGCTCGTGGTTGTACCAGCCGCCGCAGAAGAACTGCCTGTCCTTCTTGACGATCATCGGATTGAAGAACATGGCCCGGACCCGGGCCCGGTCACCGTCGAGTTCCACGTCGATGTTCGAGACGAAATGCTGCGTCTGCGCGAACAGGTCGAGCATCGTCGCCAGCTGCGCGACGACGAACTCCAGGTCACCGACCGGCCCGCCGGCGGTGGAGTAGTCGATGTGCGCGTCCGGGATGAACACGGTGCGATAGAGATCCCAGTCCTTGCTGTCCACCGCGTGCGCATAGCGGGTGAACAGATCCTGAATCTCGATGCGGTCGGAGATCGTCTGCAGGTCCATGCCGACATACAAACGCACCGGCGGCCGGTCGCGCCGCCGAATGCGACAACGACTGCCGTTCAGGTCCGCCCGGAGCCAGAGCGCCTCGCCGCGAGCGCCGCGGTGACGCGGACCAGATCCCGCGGCGACGACACGTCCAGCCCGGTCAGCGTCGCGAGCTTGCGAAGCCGGTAGAGCACCGTGTTCGGATGGACATGCAGGGCAACGGCCGCGGCCGCCCGGTCGTAGCCGGCGTCCACGAATGCCTCGAGGGTGCGCAGGATCGGCTCGTGGGTATCCAAAGGGGACAACAGATTCGCCAGCACCGCGTGCGCTGCGCTCGGCCGGGTCAGCTGATACTCGACAGGGACGTCCCGCAGCCGGAAGAGCCCGCTCCCGTGCCCGTGACACCGTGCCACCTCGAGCACCTCGCGGGCCTCCTGCAACGCGCCTGGCACCCGGGACGGCGCCGCGGCGGAGACCGCGACGACGACCGCGGCGCCGATCGCCCGTTCGAGATCGAGCAGATTGCGCCGCAGCTGCGCATACTGGGCGCTGTCCTCCCAGTTGTCCTCGGCTGGATCGGAATCGACGATGGGGATCAGCGCCGTCCCGCCGCTGCTGGTCACCGCGCACAGCGCCTTGTCCCGGCCGACGTTGTCGAGCTCACGCTGCAGCCGCCGCACCTTGCGCCGCTCGGCCACCGCTGTGTCCACCTCTGCCGCGGATTCGTCGGGGTGCGGATCGACGTGTATCGCGACGATCCAGTAGAGCCGGGCGAGCGTCAGACCGACCCGATCCGCGGTCCCGGCCGGGTCGGTTCCCGCGGACAACGCCATCAGCAGGGCGCGCCTGGCGGCGTCGTCCTCCCCCGCCGGCGCATGGTCCGACCCGTATCCGGCCACCACCGCGGACGTGGCGGCCAGCAGGTAGGTGTGCAGCTGCCGGCCGGCCCGCGCCAGGGCCGGGCCGTCCCCGTCGGTGGCCAGCTCCGCGATCGCCGCCCACCAGTGCTGGATCCCGAGGTGGTAGGCGTGCAGCACCTCGGCGAGCGGTACCAGCTCCTCCGCACGGCGGCCGGCGGAATCACGCAGCTCCGCCACCTCCCCGGGGTCGGCTCACCTGCGGTCCTCAGCATCGCGATGAACAGTTCCAGGTTCCGGCGCACGATGGCGGTGACGTCGATGCGGATGGCTTCCTCGGGTAGCGACCGGTAGAAGGGCACATCGGTCCGCACCGCGTGCACCGTCTCCGCGACCAGGGCGTGCGTCCGCTGGGCCAGCTGGTCCGCCAGCGACCGACCGCCGATCGTGATGGGCCCGTCCGGGTCATTTTTGATTCCAGACACAAAAACCTCCGAATAGTTGATCGCAATCTACAACCACGACCAGCAGTTTTCCGATCACTATGTAATCCACGCCACTCTCAGATGCACAAAGGGCGCATCACACGGGGGCGGGCTATGAGAGAAGGAGTCTCGGTGACCAACATGATCCGTCGCGCCACCCGGTCGGGAGCCACGGCCGCCGCCACACTGTGTCTGTTGGCGGCTGCGGCCGCGGGCAACGCCGGCGCTGCGCCGCTGCAACCCGGCGCGATCGACTACGTCGCGCTCGGCGACTCCGCCGCCGCCGGGCCGTTGCTCCCCGACCAGGACATGAGCGCACCCGGATGCCTGCGGTCGCGGGACAACTACCCCGCGGTGGTCGCCGCGGCCCTCGGCGCCACCCTCACCGACGTCACCTGCTCGTCCGCAAGGACGGCGCACATCACCGACACGCGGCAGGGCACGTTCGCCGGCGCCGTGCCCCCGCAGCTCGATGCGCTCAGTCCCGACACCGACCTCGTCACGGTCACCATCGGAGCGAACGACTTCAACCTCTTCAGCACTGCCCTCAGCTGCACCAACCCGCTGCCGCAGCCGACCGGCACGTCCTGCCGCGACAAGTTCACCGCGGGTGGGCGCAACCAGCAGCGGGACCTGATCCGCGACTGGGCCCCGACCTGGGGGGCGATGCTCGACAAGATCCGCGAACGCGCACCCCACGCCGAGATCGCGGTGGTCGGGTACGGAACCTACCTCCGCCCGGGCGGATGCCCTGCGCAGCAGCCGATCTGGCCGCAGGACGCCGACTACCTGCAGAGCGTGATGGCAGACGCGAACGAGGCGATGGCGGCCGAGGCGGCCCGGCGCGACATCCGATTCATCGACATCAGGCAGGCCACCTCCGGCCACGACATCTGCGCGGGCCCCACCCAGGCCCACTATGCGGGCCTGGTCCCGGCGGAGCCCTCGGTGCCGCTGCACCCGACGGTGCTCGGCATGCAGGCGATCGGCGCACACGTCGCCGGCGAGCTGCGCTGAGCGCCGCACCCCATCCCACCGCACCGCCTGCGGCAGTGCGCCTTCCGTCCCCATCCTCACCGAACCAGCGAGGCCCCATGTCCGTGCACGAACCAACGGTTGCGCCATCGGCGCTGCCTGCCGCCACGACCAAGGTCGTCAGCGGGGCGCTGATCGCCCTGTTCCTGGCGAATCTTGTCAACTTCTTCGACCGCGCGATCCCGTCGGTGGTCGCCGAACCCATCAAGGCCGAGTTCTCGCTCAGCGACCTGCAACTCGGCCTCATCATGTCGGCGTTCACGTTGGTGTACGCGGTGGCGGGACTGCCGCTCGGCCGACTCGCGGACCGCGGCAACCGGCCGAAGATCATCGGCGCCGGGCTGCTGCTGTGGAGCGGACTGACCGCGGCGACCGGCGCCGCGGGCAACTATGTGCTCTTCATCCTGGCCCGACTCGGCGTCGGCGTCGGCGAGGCCAGCTTCACCCCGGCCGCGAATTCGATGATCGGCGACATGTATCCGGCGGAGCGACGCTCACGGGCGCTCGGCGTCTTCATGCTCGGACTCCCGGTCGGACTCATGCTGGCGTACTTCACCGTCGGCAAGATCACGGAGGCCTTCGGTTCCTGGCGGGCGCCGTTCTTCGTTGCGGCCGTGCCCGGTGTGCTGCTCGCCCTTGTCATGTTCCGGATGCGCGACCCCGAACGCGGCGGCTCGGAGCACACCGCGGCAGGCGCCGTGCTCACGGACGACGCCGCGATCACCCGGCCGATCCGCCGACTGCTTTCGATCCCGACCCTGCGTTGGCTGATCCTCGCGGGCTTGACCTTCAACTTCGCCGCGTACGCGGTGAACTCGTTCGTGGTTCCGCTGCTGATGCGCCAGTACGAACTGAAGCTGACGCCTGCCGCCGCGGTCACCGGGATCATCGTCGGCTTGACCGGGCTGATCGGCCTGCTGGCGGGCGCGCGACTGGCGGACCGCGCGGCGACCACGTCACCGAACGCGCGGCTCACCATCGGCGTCGTCAGCTGCGCGGTGGCCGCGCCGCTGACCGCCCTCGCGCTGATGCAGAACGGCGGGAGCGTCGTGGCCTTCACCGCGCTCTTCGCCGCAGGCTGGCTGCTCGCCTACGGCTTCTACATCAGCGTCTACCCCGCGATCCACGACGTGGTGGTCCCGCGACTGCGCGCCACCGCGACCGCACTGTTCTTCGCGGCCATGTACCTGCTCGGTGGATTCTCGGGCCCGGTCGTGGTCGGCGCCATCTCCGACTGGTTCGCTCAGCGGGCCCTCGACGCGGCGGGCACCGGCACGCTGGCACAGTATTCGGGCCAGGGGCTGAACTCGGCGATGTACCTGATCCCGCTGATGTTGGTCCTCACGGCCGTGTTCATCTACCTGGCCACCCGAACCATCGCCGCCGACTCCACCCGGATGCGCCGGTCACTGGAAAGCCGGTGAACGGTTCCGGGACAATGACCTCATGGCCGACGCGACTATTTACCACAACCAGCGCTGCAGCACCTCGCGCACCGTTCTGAAGCTGATCGAGGAGGCCGGCATCGAGCCGACCATCGTCAAGTACCTGGAGACACCGCCCTCGCGAGACGGACTGCGGAAGCTCCTTGACGACGCCGGGCTCAAGCCGAGCGAGGCGATCCGCAAGAAGGAAGCGCTCTACAAGGAACTCGGCCTGGCCGAGGCGAGCGAGGACGAATTGCTCGAGGCCATGGTGGAGAACCCGATCCTCATCGAGCGGCCCATCGTGGTGACGGCCAAGGGCACCGTGCTCGCCAGGCCTGCCGAGCGGGTCTCCACGATCCTGTAGCCACGCCGATCCGAACACGGCCCCGCCGGCTCACGCCGACGGGGCCGTGCTGCGTTCACTTCTGAATCCCTACGATCCCGCCGAACCGAGGAAATCGACCGATCCCAGGTCCATCGACCCGAAGTCGAGCGAGCCCGACGCGTCCTCCTCCTCGGCCTCCACCGGCTCCGGCTCCGTCACGACCGGGGTCTCGGGCACCACGACCTCCTCCGGCGTCCAGACGCCGCAGTTGTAGGTGACGAAGGTGCTGTCGGTGGCCTGCAGCGTGACCGCCGACGGGCCGTTGGTCTGCATGTACTCGATGACCGTCGGCTGCCCGTTCGTGAGCGAGAGCCGCGTCCAGGTGCACGGTGCACCGAGCGTGGTCGGCCCCGTCGACTCGTAGGTGCCCGGCGCGAGCCCGGCGGAACCCACCTGGAACCCCCCGTCGTGGGTGATCACCGGGGTGCCAGCAAAGGCGACGCCCGCGCCCGCGAGAACGCCTCCCGCAACCGCCACGGATGCGATCGACATCGAAACCAGCTTGCGCATAACTTCCTTCCACACTTCGTCCAAGTTGGACAATTGTCCAAGCGAGAAGGTAGCCACAAACGGGGCAATCACACGACGAATCCCGCATTGGTGACGCGAGTCACAGAAGGGGTGCGGCGGCGACGGTTTCGCCTGCCGCATCGGACCTTTGGCGGTCAGAGCAGATCGCGCGACACCGGGCAGGACATGCACCGCGGGCCGCCCCGGCCCGAGCCGAGCTCAGACCCGGAGATGCGCAGCACCTCGATCCCCGATGCCTCCAGTCGCGAGTTCGTCACGACGTTCCGCTCGTAGGCGACGACCACCCCCGGCTCCAGGGCGAGAGTGTTGTTGCCGTCGTCCCACTGCTCGCGTTCGGCGGTGACGTTGTCGAGCCCGGTGTCGATCACCCGGAGCTTGCCGATGCCCATCGCGTCGGCCGCCGCCTTAAGGAACGGTTCGGCCCCTCGAATGCTCACCCCCACGTCCTCACGGTGAATGGTGAACGCGGACAGACTGTCCTGAATGGCGGGATACATCACAACGGCGTCGACGTCGACCATCGTGCACACCGTGTCCAGGTGCATCGACGCTCGCGACTGGGCGATCGGGACCACCAGCACCGAGTGCGCGAGGCCGTCCTCGAAAACGCTGCGCGCCAACGCCTCCGCCCCGGCCGGGGTGGTCCGCTCCCCCACCCCGACGGCCACCACACCCGGCGCGAGCAACAACACGTCGCCGCCCTCGACCGGCGCGGTGTGCGACTCGTAGGCCCGCCGCACCCCGAGGAAGCGGGGGTGGTGCGCGTAGATCAGGTCGGTCAGCGAGGCCTCGCGCACCCGGGCAGGCAGGGCCAGCGCGGTGATAGCGACCCGATCCCCGATCCAGAAGGAGGAGTCCCTGGTGAACAGCAGGTTCGGCAGCGGCTCGATCACGAAGTCGCCACCGTGGTGCATCCGCCGCACCAGCGATGCGCCACCGGGCCCGAGCGGGAGCTCGTCGAATGTCATGCCCGCGGTCAGGATGGTGGCCAGGGCCGCGGGCTCGACGGTCCGCAGGTGCGCGGCGAGCTCCTGGGCGAGCGGGTGCCCGAGCCTGCGGGGGTCGACGGCCGCCGAGATGCCCTGCATGCGGGCCGCCCCGCTCACGGTCAGGGTCTCGGTGAGCACCTCGGACAACAGCAGCACCTCGACCCCACGCGAGCGCAGCAGCGCGGCGAACGCGTCGTGTTCCTCCTGCGCCCGGTCCACCCAGGGCAACCCGTCGAACAGCAGTTGGTCGTTGTTGCGCGGGGTCAGCCGCTTGAGCTCGTCGCCGGGGCGGTGCAGCAGCACGGTGCGCAGGGTGCCCACCTCGGAGTTGGCCCCCAGTACGGACGGCCCCTCGTTTCCCACGACGCTGCGCTCCATGGCTAGACGGTAGTGCGCGCCGGGCCGCGCCGCGAGGGCTTCGATTCACGGGCCGACCCGATTCCCTCAACTATGGTCGAGGTCGACGAGGGGAGGCGCCGGTGGAGATGCCGGACTGGAAGGCCAAGCAACTCACCCCAGGGCAGCTGTCCGAACGCAGCGGGGTGGCGGTGTCCGCGTTGCACTTCTACGAGCGCGAGGGGCTCATCGAGAGTCGGCGAACCAGCGGGAACCAGCGCCGCTATGCACGCGACACCCTGCGCCGGGTGGCCTTCATCCGGATCTCCCAGCAGGTCGGCATCCCGCTCGCGGAGATCCGGGAGGCGCTCGACACCCTGCCCGAGGGACGGACCCCGACCCGGGCCGACTGGGAACGGCTCTCGACGAGCTGGCACGCCGACCTGGACCGGCGCATCGAGCAGTTGACCCGACTCCGGGACAACCTCACCGGCTGCATCGGCTGCGGTTGCCTGTCCATGAACAGCTGCGCGCTCGCCAACCCGCACGACCGGCTCGCCACCGCGGGCCCCGGCGCCCGGGTACTGGACGTTAGACTCCGCTGCTGACCACCCGGGCTCGGCGCACGGCCTCAGCGCAGCAGGCCGCGCTCGCGCGCCGCGGCAACGGCGGCCGTCCTGCTGTCCACGCCGAGCTTCGAGAACACATGCACCAGATGTGACTTCACGGTCGCCTCGGTGACGAACAGTTGCTTGGCGATGGCCCGGTTCGACAGCCCGTCCGCCACCAGCCGGACGATCTCCGTCTCGCGGGCGCTCAGGTCGACCCGGGGCTCGCGAATCCGCCGGTATAACCGTTGCGCCACATCCGGATTGAGTACCGTCTCGCCCCTGGACGCGGCCCACACCGCGTCCAGCAGCACCTGCGGATCGCTGTCCTTGAGCAGGTACCCGGCCGCACCGGCCTCGACCGCGCGCAGGATGTCGGCGTCGGTGTCATAGGTGGTGAGCACCACCACCCGCGGCGGATCGGGTCGGGCCATGATCGCCTCGGTGGACTGCGCGCCGTCCATGCCCGCGCCGAGCCGCAGGTCCATCAGCACCACGTCCGGTCGGGTCGTCTCGACCAATTCGAGCGCCTGCTCGCCCGAGGCCGCCTCCGCCACCACGTCCAGGCCCTCGTGCGAGGACAGCAGGGCCCGCAACCCCGCCCGGACCACCGGATGATCGTCGACCAGCAACAGCCGCAGCCGCGGGCCGGTCACGACTGTGCCCCGAGACGGGAAGGGTTGCCGCCAGGGCAGTTCCGTCGCCCGGCGCCGATTCGACGACCAGCGAGCCGCCCAGCGTCTCGAGCCGGTCGCGCATCGCGCGCAGTCCGAACGAGGCCGGATCGACCACGGAAGCGGGATCGAACCCCACCCCGTCGTCCACGACATCGAGACGCACCTCGTCCTGATCGTAGCTCAGTGTCACCCGGACGTTCTCGGCCAGCGAATGCAGCCGGACGTTGGCCAGCGCACTCTGGGCCACCCGCAACAACGCCACATCGAAGTCCATCGGCAGCGGCAACGGATCCCCCTCGACATGTAGCAGGCCGACGATCCCGGTGTGCGTACCCAGCTGCGTCAACTGGCGGCCGAGCGCGGACTCCAGCGAGGCGTCCTCGAGCGCCGACGGCGTCAGCGCCCCGACCACCCTGCGAGCCTCGCCGAGGTTGTCCTGGGCGGTCTCCGCGATCTGCGCCAGGACCGCCTTCGGGTCATCGCCGCGCTCCCCCGCGCGCGCCAACAGCACGATGGACGAGAAGCCCTGCGCGAGGGTGTCATGGATATCCCTCGCCAGCCGCGCTCGCTCGGCCACCGCGCCCGCCTCGCGTTGCAGCGCATTCAATTCGCCCTGCGCGCTGAGCAATTCGTCGTGAGATCGGGTCAGCTCGTCCAACAGGCGCTGACGTTGCTGGGTGTCGCGCAGCAACTGCTGGTAGATCAGCGCCATCCCCGCGGCGGCGGTCGCCCCGAAGATCGGACCGAGGAAGGACGCAACGGTGTTGCTGGTTCCGTGCCAGAGCGAGGCGGCGATGACAACAGCGGTGATCGCGACCGTCGCCGCCAGCGCCACCCTGGTCGAGAGCAGATGGAAGCACAGGAAGAACAGCGGGAACGCCACCCACACGAAGCCGGCACCGAGCACGGACAGCCCGAGCCAGCCGAGCACCAGGACCCCCAGCCACAGCGGTCCATACCAGTCGCGGCCCGTTGCCTCGGCGGCGCGACGGGCGAACCACACCCCGAGCAGATACCAGACCAGTACCGCCGCGGCCAGCACGAATGCGGGCAGCGGATCCGGCTCATCGACGGCCGCCCTTGCGGTTCCGACGGCCAGCAGGACGAGGAACAGCCCGTGCGCGCCGAACTGCATGATGCGCAGCACAGGCGTCGTGCCGCGGGCGTGGCGGTATTCGGGCAGCAGCATTTCATCCACGCTAACACCACCCCGGGGCTCTGACCGGCCTCGATCGGCGATGTCCAACTTTCGATTGACCCGGGTACCCATCCGTTGCGCGATGCCGGACCGGGCCCCTTTCGCGAGGCTGGAAGCCATGTTCCTCAGTATTCGTGACCTCCGATTCGCCAAGGGCCGCTTCGCTCTGATGAGCGCGGTCCTCTTCCTCATCTCGCTGATGGTCGTGATGCTCTCCGGCCTCACTGCCGGGCTCGGGAACCAGTCGATCGCGGCGATCCAGAGCGTGGGCGCCGATCGGTTCGCGTTCGGCGAGCCCGCCGAGGGTCAGAAGGTCGCGTTCACCGACTCCCAGGTCACCGAGGCCCAGCGGGCACAGCTCGCCTCCACCCCCGGCGTGGACGAGGCCTCGATCCTCGGCATCGCGCCGGTGCGGATCACCGCTGACGGTCGCGATGTCAGCGCCAGCGGCTTCGGCGTCGCGGGCGATTCCTTCGCCGCGCCTGCCCAGCTGCACACCGGCGAGATCGCGGTCGACCGGAAGCTCGCGGACGACAACGGCTGGGCCGTCGGCACCACCGTCGACATCGCCGGGCACCCGCTCACGATCGGCACGCTCGTCGACGACTCGTACTACAGCCACCAGTCGGTGGTGTGGCTCGACCTCGCGGACTGGCGCCTGCTGCCGACCGCGGGCGACAGCGAGGGCACGACGATCGCGCTGCGCACCTCCTCCGACTTCGACGCGGCGGCCGCCGAGTCCCTCACCGGCACCGCCATCACCGACGAGAAGGGCGCGCTCAACGCGATCGGCGCATACTCCTCCGAGCGCGGCTCGCTGCTGCTGATGCAGGGGATGCTGCTGGCGATCAGCGCGTTGGTCGTCGGTGCCTTCTTCACCATCTGGACCATCCAGCGCGGTCAGGACCTGGCGGTCCTCAAGGCCGTCGGCGCCTCCACCTGGTACCTGCTCGTCGACGCACTCGGCCAGGGGCTGATCGTGCTCACCCTCGGCGCGGGCCTCGGCACCCTCGCCGCCATCGGGCTCGGCTCGGTGGCCGCGGCCGCGGTCCCGTTCACCCTCACTGTGACCGGCACTCTCGTCCCGTTCTTCGCGCTGATCGCACTGGGCATGCTCGGCGCCGCGGCGGCCCTGACACGCATCGTCAAGGTCGACCCGCTGACCGCGC
The DNA here is from genome assembly GCF_001984015.1 of Rhodococcus sp. MTM3W5.2. Taxonomy (NCBI): domain Bacteria; kingdom Bacillati; phylum Actinomycetota; class Actinomycetes; order Mycobacteriales; family Nocardiaceae; genus Rhodococcus; species Rhodococcus sp. MTM3W5.2. Next base: position 4,545,087 of record NZ_CP019572.1, read on the forward strand.
TCGGCGCGGCCAGGTAACCGCCGACCGTACCGCCGGCACACCTAAACCCCACGCCCCAGGAGTATCCATGAGCATCACACTGAAGAACACGGTCCTCACCTACCCCGACGGCGACACCCGGCTGCGTGCCCTCGACGATGTGTCCCTCACGGTCGAGCGCGGCCAACTCGCCGCGATCACCGGGCCGTCCGGCTCGGGCAAATCCAGCCTGCTCGCCGTCGCAGGCCTGCTGATCACCCCCGACTCGGGCACCGTCACCATCGACGGCACCGACGTCACCGGCCTGGACCGGACGGCCCGCACCACCGTGCGCCGCCAGCAGCTCGGATTCGTCTTCCAGCAGGCCAACCTGATGGCATCTCTGACCGCAACGGAGCAGTTGCTGATGATCACCCACCTCGGCGGCGGAAGCGTTCGCGGCCAGCGCGCCAGGGCAAGGGACCTGCTGTCCACCTTGGGGCTCGAGAAGCAGCTGGACCGGCGACCGCACCAGCTCTCCGGCGGACAACGGCAGCGGGTCGCGATCGCGCGCAGCCTGATGAACGACCCGTCGGTGTTGCTCGTGGACGAGCCGACCTCGGCGCTGGACGAGGACCGCAGCCGCGAGATCGTGGAACTGCTGGCCGCGCTCAGCCACGAACGCAACGTGGCGATCGTGATGGTCACCCACGACCTCAGCCAGCTCGACCTTGTCGACGGCGTCTACGAGATGCACAGCGGGGCCCTGTCGACGGCGGCAGTGTCCGCGTAGCTGCACGCGAATGAGCCCCCGCGTTGGCGGGGGCTCATCATGCTGCGCCGAAGCGCGGTGACCTGATCCGTCGGATCTCAGGGGCCGATGACCGGCCCGGCGGGACCGATGACAGGACCGGCGGGACCACTGGGCGGGTTCGGAACGACCGGCGGCTGGGCCTGGCCCGGTTCGAGAACATCCGAATCGGCGACGTGGCCCGGACCCTCGAAGGGTCCCTTCGGACCGACCGGCGGCTCGGCCTGGCCCGGATCGAGAACATCCGTGTCGCCGACCTTGCCCGGACCCTCGAACGGGCCCTTCGGACCGCGGGGCGGCTCGACGACCGGCGGCTCGACGACCGGCTGGTGCGCCGGAGGGGCGGCGGGAGCCGCGACCGGCGGAGCGAAGACGGGGCCGGGATCAGTGGTGTACGAGCCCGGGTTCCCGGCGTCGTCGGCCTCGGGGACGGAGCCGGCCGACTCCTCCTGCCCACCGTCGCTGTTCACCACGTTTCCCTGCTTCACCTGCGGCGGCGCGCTCCGACCCCTGGCCCGGTGCGGGGACACCGTCGGTGCTGCTACCGCACGCCGACAGCGTGGCGATACCGGCGAGCGCGAACCCCGCCACGGCGAGTGCGGCGAGCGTATTGCGGGAAGTGATGTTGCGAGCGATGGAGTGCCTCCTGGGTGTCGGGGAGCTGGTGGGCTCCTACAACCAGCCTCCGGCACCACCCGCCGCCCAGATAGGCACCCAAGGGTCACCGCCACCCACCCTCGAGAACCGAGCGGGTGTTTCGAACGCGATCAGAGGACCGCCGGTTCAGACCGGCGGCAGGAGCTTGCTGAACTGGTCGTTGGCCTTCTGCATCACGAACTCGTACGGCGGGGCGAACTTGCGCGCCCACCAGTAGCCGAACCGGATGTCGTTCGAGGTGTAGACCAGGTAGCGGTCCTTCTTGATGCCGCGGACGATGCACTCCGCGACCTTCTCCGGCGAGACCGCGCGCTTCTCGAAGCGGTGCACCAGCTTTCGGATCCGCGGATCATCGCGGTCCACCCCGGCGATCTGGACGGTTCCGACCAGCGGGGTCTTCACTCCCCCCGGCACGACGAGGCTGACGCCGATGCCGTGCCGCTTGAGGTCGAAGCGCAGGACCTCCGAGACGCCGCGGAGACCGAACTTGCTGGCGCTGTAGGCGGCGTGCCACGGCAACGCGAGCAGGCCCGCAGCGGAGGAGACGTTGACCAGGTGCCCGCCGCGGCCTGCGCGCACCATCGGCGGCACGAAGTTCTCGATGATGTGGATGGGCCCCATCAGGTTGACGTCGACCATCGACTTCCAGTGCCGGTGTTCGAGGTTCTCCACGGTGCCCCAGGCGGAGATGCCCGCGACGTTCATCACCACGTCCATGGCGCCGTGCGCACCGTCGATCTCCGTCGCCCACGCGGTGACGGCGTCGTAGTCGGACACGTCCAGCGCCTTCGAGGCGGTCACCGCGCTTCCTGCCATGACCACCGTCTCGGCCAGACCGACCTCGTTGATGTCGGTGAGGAACAGCTCGGCGCCCTCCGCCGCGGCGGCAAGGGCCGTCGCCCGGCCGATCCCGCTACCGGCCCCGGTGATCAGGCACTTCTTCCCCGCAGGTCCTTCACGATGGCCTTCCCTCACGTCGTCCGGTCGCTCACGCGGAGTCTAACGACAACGGCGCCCCGCCCGGGAGATCCGGGGCGGGGCGCCGTCAGCTGTCAGCGATCAGGAACCGAAGTTCGGGAGCGAGCCGCCCCCGCCACCGGTAACCGGCTCGTCCTGGACGGTGACCGTCGTGGACGCCTCCGAACCGAGGTAGCCAGGCGCACCGGAGTACACCGCGCGCACGTCACGGACGCCACTGGTGGTGAACAGGTAGCTCAGGCTGGCCTGCCCGTCCTTCACCGTGGCGGGGTTGCCGAGCGGCTCGGCGCCGCTGAAGAACTGGACGGTGCCGCCGTTCGCCCTCGGTGCGACGTTGGCCCGCAGGAACACGAAAACACCCTTCTGCGCGATCGCCGGGACATTCAGAGTGGTCGTGGTCGCGACATCAGCCGCGCCCGGATCCGTGATGTTCAGGGTCTGGGCAACGGAGGTGGAGCCGGCGAACCCGGGGGCGCCGGAGAACACCGCGGTGATGGTCTTGTTGCCCGGCACCGTGAAGTTCTGGGTGACGCTGGCCTTGCCGTCGGCACCGACCGGAGCGGTCCCCAGCACGGTGAGGCCGTTCTTGAACGTGAGGGTGCCCGCGCCGGGGAACGGCGAAACCTGCGCCTCGATGATCACGTCGACGTTGATCGGGGACGAGCTCGGCATGATCAGGGTCGTCTGCGTGGTCTGATCGCCCGGGTCGACGGTGACCGACTGCACGGCGGACACCGACTCGGTCGCGAACGGCGTCGCGAGGAACTTCGCGGTCAGATCGTGCGGACCGGCCTGGTTGGCGGCAGGCTTCCACTTGAACGAGGCAGCCCCCGCGGCGTCAAGCGCGCCTGAGCCGATCTCGTTCGTGCCGGAGAAGAACTTCACGAGGTCGCCCGCGCGGCCGCCGAGCACCTTGGACTTCAGCGTCGACTCGACGCCCGCCTTGAGCGGGCCGACCGGCTCGAGCACGGTCGTGCTGACGTTCTTTGTCACCACGTACGCCGGACCGAGGGTGAGGTTCTCCCCGAGGACGCGACGGCGCCGTACTTGATGCCGGTGTTCAGCGCCACCTCCCTGGCGCAGTTGGCCCCGATGACGTACTGGAACTCGAAGGTCGGTGAGGTGGACGCGTCCCAGCTGCCCGCGACCCGCAGCAGGCCCGCACCGTTGCTCGCCAGGGGAACGGGGAGGCCGGCGACCTTCGCCGAGTCCTTCTTGTAGGTGAGGCAGGTGTTGCGGTGATCCTCGAACCAGTTGACGGTGTCGGTTCCGGCGATCGTGGTGGACACCGTGACCACCTCGCCCTCGGCCGGTGCGACGTTGCTGATCGTGCGGGTGAAGTTCTTACCCCCGTCCGCCCATGTGATCGTCGCGGGCGCGGCGCTCGCGCCACCCGCCCCCAGCGTCACCGCGAACCCCGCGGTGACCGCGAAAGCGCCTCCCATCGCAATGGTGCGGCGCACAGACCTCCCCGACATGCATTTCCTCCCAAAGACGAGGGCGCCCACACGTGTTGGGGTTGCCCTGTTGTGTCGTCACGGAATCCGACTCACCCGCAGCGGAGCCGTCGGCGTGCACAGAATCGAGCAGAAGTAGACCACGCCGGTCCCGCGCCCGATGTCGTTTTGGCAGAAGAAAGTGGACGGTTGTGCAAGTCATCGCGACCCGGTCGCGTACGGCGCCGAGCGGCCGCGAACGGGCGCTCGAACGGAACGCATCTGCGCAGCTAGGGCACGCGCGTCCCGCTCGCCACAGGCGTCACAGCCTGGTGGACATCTCGTCCTGGTAGTCCCGGATCGTCTTCTCGATGCTGTCGGCATCCTCCGGATCCCCATGGCGGCGGGCCTCGTCCGCGCGATCCCGCAACGTCCTGATCGCCTTGCGCAATTCGTTGTCGGTCATCCTGTGATCCATGTCACCAAGTGTGCCCGGCTCGGCGACTCGAGGCCAGTGCTGAATCCGGCGCGATGGGCGGTCGCGAGCCTTGACGCTCACGCCGCACGCGACGAGTGTTGATCACATGTATTCGGGGGCCTCGCGCCCCGATGGATGGGTCGCGAGGACATTCGCGAAGTCGCATACGCACGAACCGCGCAACGGCTCGTGCGGGCACCCTCTGACCCGCGTGGAGACCACCGGCTCCCGGGCAGTCCGCACCCGCCTCGAACGTGGCCTACGCCGTCTCGCCCGTGCTCCAGATCGACCGATGTGGCGAGTCCGGCCTTCTTCGCACGCAGAGAAGAGGCAGCCATGAAGAGCGATCTGCACTCAGCGCCCCACGCCACCGACTCGCCCATACCGATTCCCGAGGTGGTCGCGGCGCTGCGCGCGACATACGCCTCGGGTCGCACCAGGCCCGCGACGTGGCGCATCGAGCAGCTGCGCGGCATCGAGCGACTGCTGGACGAGCGTGAGGGTGAGATCGCGGCGGCGCTCGCCGAGGATCTCGGGCGCAGCGCCGTCGAGGCATGGCTGATCGACATCAGCAACCCCAAGGTCGAGGCGGCCTATGCGCGCAAACGGGTACGAAGGTGGATGCGCCGCCGACCACAGCCACTGCCGCTCAACCAACTTCCGGCGCTGGGGTGGGTGCAGTACGAGCCACTCGGGGTGGTGCTCGTGATCGCGCCATGGAACGCCCCGGTTGTCCTCGCTCTGAATCCGCTGGTCGCGGCGCTTGCTGCGGGGAACTGCGCGGTGGTCAAACCGTCCGAGCTCGCCCCGGCCACCTCGCGCCTGCTGGCCCGACTGATCCCCACTACCTCGACGACGAGGCAGTCGTGGTGGTCGAAGGCGACGGGCGCACGACGCAGGAACTCCTCGCCCAAGGGTTCGATCACGCGTTCTTCACCGGCGGCACCGAAATCGGCAAGAAGGTGATGGCCGGTGCCGCCGCGCACCTGACCCCGGTGACGCTCGAACTCGGCGGCAAGAGCCCGGCAATCGTCACGAGAGACGCGGATCTCGCCGTCACCGCTCGACGCATCGCCTGGACGAACCTGCTCAATTCCGGCCAGATCTGCATGGCACCGGACTACGTGCTGGTCGATCGCGCCATCCGGGACGAGCTCGTCGAGCGGATCGCCACAACCGTCACCGAAATCCGGGCGCAGGAGCCGTCTCCGGGCTTGCGAATAGTCAACGAGCGCCAGTTCGAGCGGCTGACCGGGTATCTCTCGACCACCGGAGCCACCGTTGCGCTCGGCGGCAGCTCCGACCGGGCTGCGCTGACGATCGAACCCACCGTGCTGGTGGAACCGAGCCACGACGAACCGGTGATGACCGAGGAGATCTTCGGGCCAATCCTGCCGGTACTTGCCGTCGATTCACTGAACGAGGCCATCACCTTCGTCAACTCCCGGCCCAAACCCCTTGCCGCGTATATCTTCACGGGGTCGCGTACCGACCGTCGCCGAATGCTGTCCGAGGTGAGCTCCGGTGGCGCGGTAGTCAACCATCTGATGTTTCAGTACGTACCGCCTCAACTCCCGTTCGGTGGGGTCGGCGCCAGTGGCATGGGCTCCTACAAGGGCAGGTGGGGGTTCGAGGCGCTTAGTCACCGAAAGTCCGTGCTGGTCAAGCCTTTCAAGCCAGACCCTCGCTACTTCTACCCGCCTTACACGGACCGTGCGATCAAGGTCATGCGCAGGTTTCTCTAGCCCTCGTTCGTCTCACCTCGAGGAGTTTCACGATGAACACGAGCAACGCGTCACCTCAGACACTGTGTGAGGCCTTCCAGACCACCGCCGCGACCTACCCGGACGCCGTCGCGCTCCGAACCCCCGGCGACGGCGTGGTGATCACCTGGCGCCTCTACGCCGAACGAGTCCGCCGGATCGCCGCGGGCCTGGCGAAACTCGGTGTCCGCCACCGCGACACCGTCGGGCTCATGCTGACCAACCGCCCCGAGTTCCACCTGCTCGACACCGCTGCGCTGCACGCGGGCGCGACCCCGTTCTCGGTGTACAACATGCTCGCCGCCGAGCAGCTGAACTACGTGCTGACGAACGCCGGAAACAAGGTCATGATCTGCGAAGAGCAGTTCCTGCCCGTCCTGCGCGACGCGATCGCGGGCACCGCCGTCGAGCGGATCGTCTGCGTGGACGGGGACGCCGAGGACACGACGAGCCTGCGGGATCTCGAGGCGAACGGCGACCGGGACTTCGACTTCGAGGCCTCCTGGCGGGCCGTCGAACCAGACGACCTGCTCACCATCATCTACACCTCGGGCACCACCGGGCCGCCGAAAGGTGTGGAGCTCACGCACGCGAACATCCTCGCCGAGTACGACGCGGTGAGGGACATCGCGAATCTGGGTCCGGCCGACCGGTACCTCTCCTATCTGCCCGACGCGCACATCGCGAACCGGCTTTTTCACTACGGCAGCCTCAAGGGCGGCATCCAGATCACCACGCTCGCGGACGCGAAGCAGGCGGTAACGGCCTTGCCGGACGTTCGGCCCACGGTGCTCCTGGCCGTGCCGCAGGTTTGGTACAAACTCAAGGCAGCGATCGAGCTGGCGCTCATCGACGAACCCAGCACTGCGAAGAGACGTCTGGCGGACTGGGCCATCGGGCTCGGTCGCCGCAAGGTCCGATTGGAATCCGACCAGGCTCCGGTGCCGCGGACCCTGCGCATCCAGCACGCGGTCGCCGACCGCCTCGTACTCGGCTCCGTCCGCGCGAAACTCGGGCTGGACCAGGTGCGCGTCGCGATTTCGGCGGCCGCCGCGCTGTCGCCGGACACGCTGGAGTTCGTGCTCGGGCTCGGCATACCGTGCGTCGAGGCATGGGGCCTGTCCGAGACCACCGGCGGCGTCACCGTCAACCGACCGGACGCCATTCGGATCGGCACCGTCGGGCGGGCCGTCAAGGGTGCGGTGCTCAGGCTGGCCGAGGACGGCGAACTGTTGGTTTCCGGTCCCGTCGTCATGAAGGGCTACCGAAACGACCCCGCCAAGACCGCCGAGGCCCTCGACCCCGACGGCTGGTTGCACACCGGCGACATCGCGACCATCGACGCCGACGGCTACGTCACGATCGTGGACCGGAAGAAGGAACTGATCATCAACGCCGGGGGAAAGAACATGTCGCCGTCGAACATCGAGGGCACCATCCGTGCCGCCAGCTCGCTGATCGGCGGCGCGGTGGTCATCGGCAACGACCGCCCCTACGTCGTCGCCCTGCTGACACTGGACCCCGACGCCGCGGCCGCCTTCGCCACCCGCAACGGCATCCACAACGGGTCCCCCGGCGACCTCGCCTCGAACCCCGTGGTGCGCGCGGAGATCGACAGCGCCATCGCATCGGCCAACGCGAAACTCTCTCGCGTCGAGCAGGTCAAGAAGTTCACGCTGCTGGCGGCGATCTGGGAGCCGGGTGGTGACGAGTTCACCCCGACCATGAAGCTGCGCCGCAAGCCCATCGACGCCAAGTACGCCCGCGAGATCGAGGAGCTGTACGCCGGCTGACACGACGAAGGCGGCCCCTGACGACTAATCGTCAGGGGCCGCCTTCGCAGGATCTAGATCAGGATCCGAAGATCGATCCGAGGCTGCCCGCACCACCGGGGGTGCCACCGCCGGTGCCCGTCACGACGACGGATTCCTGGTCGGCGGACGCGTTCACGGTGCCCGCACCGGAGTACTCAGCGGTGATGATGCGCTGACCCTCGTTCGCGGGAGTCCACGAGAGGCTGGCCTGGCCGCCCGCGTTCACCTGCGCGGTGCCGATGACGATGTCACCGTCCTTGAACGTGACCGTGCCACCCGCGTCGCCGGGCGTGACCTGCGCCGAGATCGTCTGCGCCGCGCCGACCTTGGGAGCGCCACCCAGGGTGAGCACCGTGGTCGAGTTGGTGTTGCCCGCCGGGGCCTCCGCCACGGTCACTGTCGCGTTGGCCGTCGACCCCGTGACGCCGGAGCGCCCGGAGAACGTCGCGGCGATCGAGTGGCTGCCCGCGGTCGACGGCACCCAGGTGTAGGTGGCCACGCCGTTGGCATCCACCGGCACGTCGGCCAGCGTCGCAGCGCCGTCCTTGAACGCGACGGTGCCGCCCGCGCCCGTGGGAGAGACGGTCGCCTTCAACACGGTGGACCGACCGACCTCAGCGCCCGAGATCGGGGCGAGCACGGTCGAGGACACCGCATCGGCCTGCGAGACCTGCACGGTCTGCACCGGCGACTGCGAGCCCTCGGCCCGCGGGGTCGCCAGGAACTTCGCGGACAGGCCGTGCGCGCCGCGGGTGGCGGGCGTCCAGTTGAACGTCGCCTCGCCTGCACCGTTCAGCGCGGCCTGACCGATCTTCACCGTGCCGTCGAAGAACTCGACGGGATTGCCCTCGGCGCCACCGGTCACGGTCGCCTTCAGCGGAACCGACTGGCCGACCTGCACGTTGGCCGGGGTGGCCAGAGCGGTCGTGGAGGTGTTGATCCGCACCGAGACCGTGGGGCCCTTGTCCTGGTAGGTGCCGGAACCGAGCGAGCCGCCGTAGTGCACCGTCGTCATCAGCGGGACGTTGCGGTCACAGTTCGCGCCGACCTTGTAGGAGAACTCGAACGTCCGCAGATTGGGGCTGATGTGCGGGTACAGCGGCCACTCGATGCTGCTGCCCTTGACCTTCGCGAAGTCCGCGCCCTGGCTGTCCAGTCCGCGCGGCGAGCCGTCCACCTTCGCCGAACCGTCCACGTACGTCAGGCAGGCCGGGTGGACATCCTTGACCTCGTAGATGTACTCGACGACGCCGCCGGTCCGGTCGAACTGGGTGGTCGAGGTGATGATGTCGCCCTCGGCGGGGGTGGTGTCGCTGATCGTGCGGGTGATCCGCTCGCTGCCGTCGTCCCAGGTCACGCTCGCAGGCGCCGCGCCCGCGACACCCGCGCCCACCGTTGCCGCGAACCCGGCCGACAAGGCCAGCACGCCAGCCCCGCCAACCACGCGACGAATGCTCTTGTCAGACATACATTTCCCCTCTATGCGGCAGACCGCGGACACAGAAAGACGTCCAGGCCGTCCAGATTCTTGTAATGACCAGCGCCCCTCCGTCGCACGGCGATGACGTCCCGGGCCGCTGAGGCGACATGAAGTAGATCACATCCGGCGTGCGCCGAATGTCTGTTTCGCGAATGACATGGACAGCTGTCCGACAGCCTGTCGACCCGAGCGTCTACGTGCGGGGTGCCACCGCGTGGTCGGTGCGGTGGGACGGTTCGATGTCACGCCGTTTCACCAACAGAATGATGGCCAGGATCGGGTAGGCGAGGATGGGGGCGAACGACCCGATGTAGCCGTGCTGGTCCAGCACGATGGCGGAACCGCTGAGCAGTGCAAAGTCGAAGAGTCCGTGCAACACGGAGTTGAGCGCGTTGCTGCCAGAGACCCGGCGAGTGAGATAGAAGAAGTACCCGGCGAGGCTGACCATGATCGCCTGAGGGATCGCGGAAACGCCATGTCCGAAGATGTTCGACAGGTGGACAGCGCCGAAGATGAGGCTGGACCACAGGGCAACCCGGCCCTCCCGGAGGCCGTGATTGCGCAGCATGGTCACACCGATGCCACGGAACATTCCTTCCTCGCCCCATCCGACGAACTGGGTGGCGACGAGGAGGGCGATGATGAACAGCCAACCCTTCTCCGAGAGCGCGCTGTAGTCGATGCCCAGCAGGATGGAGGCGAGCAGAATGACGGGCACGATCCATACCCAGCGGTTGACCGGGCGGTCGTCCTTGATGGCAGGCCGCCACCATCCCAGAGCCGCGATGACCCCGTACGTGAACGCCAGAGCGAGCCCGAGGGGGATCACCATCGTGAAGACGACCCCGCGGGTGGTGAGGGTGTCACCCTCGTCGCCCCAACCCGCGATGAGGTGGCCGCCGAACTGGATGATCGCCAGGTACACGATGACGACAACGGCGAAGGCAAGGTAGGAAAGATGCCGCCCGGTGATGCGGGGGGCGGCCTCATGTTCAGGTGCGTTCACCGCATCAAGATTAAGGCCCGGACAACGCAAAAGGCGCTCCTCCCGGAGGAGAAGCGCCTTTCGACTGGTGGAGCTGAGGGGAATCGAACCCCTGACCTCTTCGATGCGAACGAAGCGCGCTACCAACTGCGCCACAGCCCCGAACCACGCTCCCGTAGGAACGCTCGGCAACTGTAGCAGCCCGGCCCGCCACAGAAAAATCGCCCGGTCCGGAGGGGATTCACCTCGCATCGGCGGCGTTTCCGACCCCGGTGAACGCGGGTCACTCGGGGCCGGCGACGCCCGCGCGAGTGGTGTCCAGGATGGTCTGCCCCTCCGGGACGGCCCGCCATTGATCGAACGGCTGCTCCAGTGCGAACCGGCCGTCGGCCTGCCGCACCAGCGTCCGGGTCTCGGCATTGCCCGGGTTGTTCAGCGACTCGAAGTACTCGACCGACCAGTGGAACCAGCGCATGCAGAACAGCCGCATGGTCAGCCCGTGCGTCACTACGAGAGTGTTCGGAGGGAAACCGGGCTTGGCGCGGTGCCGGTACAGCGTCTCCATGAAGGTGCTCACGCGATCGAAGACGTCGGCGCCCGACTCACCCTCGTTGAACCGATAGAAGAAGTGCCCGTATGTGTTGCGCAGCCCGGTCTGCCTGGCGATCTCGTCCGGGTCCTGATAGTTCGCCCAGTCCTGCTCGCGCAGACGCGGTTCCTCGATCCGGCGCTCGATCAGATCGTCGATGCCGAGCGCCTCGAGGGTCTGGTAAGCCCGCAGGTACGGCGAGACGTACACACAGACCTTCTGCCCGTCGAACTGTTCGCGCAGTCGCTCCCCCGCGACCCTGGACTGCTCCACACCGCGCGCGGTCAACGGGATCCGGTAGTCGGGCACCCGCTCGTAGATCCCTGGATCGATGTTCGCCTCGGACTCGCCGTGCCGGAGCAGCACGATCCGCTCCGGCCCGGCTCCGTCCGCCATCCGCGTCAGGCTACTGACCGACGACCCGGCGCATCTCCTGAGGAGCCGCCTCCTCCTCGAACCGGACGTCGTAGTGCTCGAGGTGCTCGAACACCGGGTCCTCGTCGTCCACTTCGAGCACCACCGCCCCTGGCCTGCGCAGCCGCGACGGGATCAACCGCAGCTCGTCGTCCTCTCGGGACTCCACGCCGAGCCGGGAGCGGCTCAGGCGTGCCATACGGCGACGTCGGATCTCCTGCTCGAACTGAACCTGCCTGCGCATGTACGCCAGGTACCCACCGAGGCCGACAAAGGCGGCCGCGGCGACCCACCACAGCATCGGCGAGATGATGAGCGCGAGCGCGGCCGACATGATCGCCAGCAGGATCAGACCGAGGACGGCACGCTGCCGGAAGCCGTACCGCGCGGCCCGCGCGAGGGCATCGGCCTCGGGGTCGAACCCGCCGCGACCGCGGCGCTGCGGGACGTACTCACGAGCCTCGGCCCGCTCGTCGTCCAACTCGTCGACTTCTACCTGGGTGTCCATGCGGTCCTCCGCATACCTGGGGCGAGTGGGTTCGCGGCGCCAGTTCGGGTCGCTGCGGTGTCCTGAGGCGGGTCCGCGGTGCTGCTGACGCGCGAGCTGGTCGCGGTCGAGCACACGGGTCGCCAGTGCTGCATCGGTGGTCTGACGGATTCGGGGGCGACGTTTCACCTGCATGGGCAGCAGGACGAACAGCCACATCCCGACCAAGGCGATCCACAGGATCGAGTTCGGCATACCGGCGACCTCCCTCCCAGTCGTCTACCAGCACATATGACTCAATCAGCCCATTCAGGCTAATTGCCACGGCGCGCAGTTCCCCGCAGACGCGCCGACTCAACTTTCCCAACTGTCACAATAGTCACTCGCTCCAGTGGTGTTTTGCACTACCCGTCCCCAAGCGGATCCGCCCGGGTCAGGGGTCACCCCCAGGCTGCCTTGCCCGCCCGGACCAACCGGTCGCTGACGGTGCCCTCGACCTCCTCGATTGTCATCGCCACCAGCAGGTGATCGCGCCACGCACCGTCCACGTCCAGGTACCGGCGCAACAGTCCCTCCTCGCGGAACCCGACGTTGCGCAGCACCGCCTGACTCGCCAGGTTCTCCGGGCGAACGGTGGCCTCGACCCGATGCAACCCGAGCGCACCGAAGCTGTGGTCGAGCCCGAGCGCCACCGCGGCGGTGGCCACCCCCTGACCGCCCACCTCCCTGGTCACCCAGTAGCCGATCCATGCGGACCGCAGCGCCCCGCGCACGACGTTTCCGATCGTCAGCTGCCCACAGAACTTTCCGTCGAGTTCGATGACCAGCGGCACCATCCGGCCCTTGCGCGCCTCCGAGCGCAGCGAGGCGCACAGCCCGGGCCAGTTCCCGATGTGATGGCGGTCCTCCCACGGGCCCTCACCGGTCGGCTCCCAGGGTTCGAGATGCTCCTGGTCGCGAATTCGGATACGGCTCCAGGCAGCGGCGTCGCGCAGCCGGATCGGGCGCAGCGTCACCCGTCCGGCGCCCACCGTCAGCGGGCCCAGATGCGCCGGCCAACCCGGGTGAATCGAGTACTTGCGCAGCGATGTGCCCAACCCTCAGCCTCGCTGCGCAAGGAAGGCAACGTCGACCTCGTCGCCGGTCCGGACCTCGGTGACCTCCGGAGCGACCAGGACGAGACAGTTCGCCTCCGCCAGCGTCGCCAGGAGGTGCGAGGACGCGCCTGGCGCCCCGCCGAGCGCCTGCACCAGGTACTCCCCCGTCGACTCGTCGCGCATCAGCTGCCCACGCAGGAAACCCTTGCGGTTCTCGATCGAGGTGATCGGCGCCACCGTGCGCGCAGTCACCACCCGGCGCATCGGCTGCCTACGGCCGAGGGCGATCCGGATCAGCGGCCGGACCATCACCTCGAACACGACCAGCGCACTGACCGGGTTGGACGGCAACAGGAACGTCGGCACCTCGTCACGGCCGAGCTGACCGAATCCCTGCACCGAACCCGGGTGCATCGCCACCCGCTCCACCTCGAGGTCGCCGAGGTCGCGGAGCGCCTCGCGGACCTGATCGGAGGCCCCGCCGCCGACCGCCCCCGCGATGACCACGATCTCCGATCGGATCAGCTGACCCTCGACCACCTCGCGCAGCCGACGGGGATCGGTGCCTGCGATGCCCACCCGGTTCACGTCGGCGCCTGCGTCGCGCGCGGCCGCGGCGAGCGCGTACGAGTTCACGTCATAGACCTGACCGGGGCCGGGGGTGCGGTCGATGTCGACCAGCTCGCCGCCGACGGAGATGACCGACAGCCGCGGTCGGGGATGCACCAGCACCTTGTCGCGCCCCACCGCGGCGAGCAGACCGACCTGGGCCGCGCCGATGATGGTGCCCGCACGCACCGCGACGTCGCCGGGCTGCACATCGTCGCCGATGCGCCGGACGTAGTCACCGGAACGGACCGGCCAGAGCACCTTCACGCGGTTCAGGCCGCCATCGGTGCGGTCGAGCGGCAGGACCGCGTCGGCGAGGGTCGGCAGCGGCGCCCCGGTGTCCACGCGCACCGCCTGACGCGGCTGCAGCCGGATCGGCTGGCGCGAACCGGCGGCGACCTCGCCGACCACGGGCAGCGTCACCTCGACGGGCTCGTCGTCCTCGCCCCGGTTCTCCCCGCCTGCACCGGCGACATCGACGCTGCGCACGGCGTAGCCGTCGATCGCGGCCTGATCGAATCCCGGCAGCGGGCGCTCGGTGACCACCTCTTCGGCACACAACAGACCCTGGGCCTCCGAGATCGCCACCCGGACCGGCCGGGGTGCGACCGCGGCAGCCGTCACTCTCGTCTGCTGCTCCTCAACCGAGCGCATGTAGTCACTGCCTCCCGACCCCACTAATGTCCCGTCTGCTGCAGTCTCTGAGTGAGCCAGTCGCGCAACGAAGGACCGTATTCTTCACTGTCCAGGGCAAAGTCAACCGCAGCCCGCAGGTAGCCTCCGGGATTTCCGAGGTCGTGTCTCGACCCACGATGCACCACCACGTGCACCGGGTGACCCTCCGAGATCAGCAACGCGATCGCATCGGTCAACTGCAGTTCGCCACCCTGACCCGGGGTGATCCGGCGCAACGCATCGAAGATCGCCCGGTCCAACAGGTACCGGCCCGCCGCCGCGAACGTCGACGGCGCGTCCTCCGGCTTCGGCTTCTCCACCATCCCCACGACCTTGAGGACGTCCGGATTCGTCGCGTCCGGCACCTCCTCGACATCGAAGACGCCGTACGCACTGACCTGATCCTTGGGCACGTCGATCGCACACAGCACGCTGCCGCCGCGCTTCTCCCGGACCCGGGCCATCGTCTCGAGCACCCCACGCGGCATCACCAGGTCATCGGGCAACAGAACCGCGATCGCATCCTCGTCGTCGTCGAGCACACACTCCACGCACCCGACGGCATGACCGAGCCCGAGCGGTTCCTCCTGGATCACCGACTCCACCTCGAGCAGACCCTGAGCCTTGCGGACCTTCTCGAGCAGATGCGACTTGCCGCTGGCCTCGAGCTTGCTCTCGAGCACCAGGTCCTCGACGAAGTGCGCGACGACCCCGTCCTTGCCCTCCGAGGTGACGATCACCAGCCGGCTCGCACCGGAATCGGCGGCCTCACCGGCGACGAGCTCGATGCCAGGCGTGTCCACCACCGGCAGCAATTCCTTCGGCACCGTCTTGGTCGCGGGCAGGAATCTGGTGCCCAGACCCGCCGCGGGCACCACCGCCGTGCGGAAGTGCCTGTTCTTGTTGGTGCCGGCCTGTGTCATGAGCACACCCTATCCATCTCGTCCGTGCGCACCGGATTCTAGGGTGAGCACGATGGGAACGCGGATCAGGGGAACAGGGTGGCATCGGTGACCGAGGTGACGACGAAAGCGCAGTGGCGGGCCAGGGTGCTCGCCGCCCGTCGTTCACGCGACGCCGTGACCAGGGAGGCGGAGGACCGCGCCCTCGCCGCGGCGGCCTCGGCGCTCGGCGACACGCTCGGACCCGACGCCACGGTCTGCGCGTATGTGCCGGTCGGGGTCGAACCGGGATCGACGGCACTCCTCGACGCCCTCCGACCTCGGGTCGGACGGGTCCTGCTGCCCGTTGCCAGGGAACCCGGCCCGCTGCACTGGGCGGAGTACCACGGCACCGAGGCCCTGGTCAGCGCGCCGTTCGGCCTGCGCGAACCCGGGCATCCACACCTACCGCCCTCGGTGATCTCGGAGGCGACGGCGATCCTGATCCCCGCGCTCGCGGTCGACGAACGGGGGGTCCGTCTCGGTCGGGGGCGGGTTTCTACGACCGAACCCTCGACCTTGCCGATCCGGCTGCCCGCCTGATCGCGGTGGTCCGTGACGACGAGGTGGTCGGCGAGCTGCCCGACGAGTCACACGACATCCGGGTCGGCTGGGTCCTCACCCCGGTCGGCGGGCTTCGTGCACTGGGAATAGGAAGCTGATTACCGGCGTTGGCACTCCTGACTGTAAAGTGCTAACGCCTGCCGTATCACCACCCAGGCCTGAGTACCCCGTGCGGAGGATCCTTCAGTGCCCACCTACTCGTATGCCTGCACCGAATGCAGCAACCGGTTCGACATCGTCCAGTCCTTCACCGACGACACCCTGACCGTGTGCTCCGAGTGCTCCGGCAAGCTGCGCAAGCTGTTCAACTCCGTCGGCATCGTCTTCAAGGGCAGCGGTTTCTACCGCACCGACAGCCGCGGTGGCGGCGGCACCGCCAGCGAGCCAGCCAAGTCCGATTCGTCGGCGTCCTCGACCCCGGCGAGCAGCCCGTCGACCAGCACGTCGACGTCCACCGCGAGCGCGGGCGCGACCTCGTCTGCCACCTAGCCCCTAGGTTCTCCACAGCCGTCTGATCCCTCCACAGGCGCGCCCTGCGGCGGCTCTGACGGCCGGCCGCGGACCCTAGCGTGGCCCCATGGACCGCGCACCGATCCCCGGCAGCCGTCGCGCCGAACGGCTAGACCCGACCTGGGGCGACCGGCTCTCCCTGCTGACCCGGCCGGGATCGGCCCGCATCGCCGTCGCCCGCCGGGTGCTCGCCGCCGCACTGGCCCTGACCGCCCTGATCCTGCTGCTGCGCGGCGACCCGTCAGACGATCAGGTGGCCGTCGTCGCGGCCGCACGCGACCTGACGCCCGGCCTCGTCCTCGGCGCCGACGACGTGCGGCTCGTGCAGTTGGGTGCCGCGACGGTGCCCACTGGCGCCCTGCGTGGCATCGAGGACGCCGTTGGCCACACCCTGACCGGCCCCGCCAGGGCGGGCGAGATCCTGACCGACCTCCGCATGCTCGGTCCGCGGCTGGCCAACGCGGCCACCAACTCGTCCGACGCCCGCGTGGTGCCGATCCGGCTCGCCGACCCCGAAGTGACCGACCTGTTACGCGAGGGCGACCGGGTGGACGTGCTGACCGTGAATTCCGACACCGAGGGGCCCGCGCCCGACGCCCGGGTGCTGGCCTCCGCCGCGACGGTGATCCTGGTGTCCCCCAAAGATTCCGGCCGTGGTGCACGCGAGCGCGTTGTGATGCTCGCGCTGCCTGCGGGCGAGGCGACGACGGTCGCCGCGGCCTCGCTGTCGACCGCACTGACGGTCACGTTCCATTGACGCCCGGACGGGCGTCCGGTTGCCCCGCCACCTCCGGTGTCCATAGCATTTCCCTGTCCGAGAGCATCACCAGCCGACGGAACGGAGACCCAACTCATGTTGAAGGGCTTCAAAGACTTCCTGCTCAAGGGAAACGTGCTCGACCTGGCCGTCGCGGTGATCGTCGGCGCGGCCTTCACCGCCATCGTCACCGCATTCACCGCAAATATCGTCGAACCCCTGATCGCCGCCCTCGGCGGCTCGAACGAGATGGGCTTCGGCTTCCAGATCACCGACAGCCCGGAGACGTTCGTGAACATCGGCGCCGTGATCACCGCGGCGATCAACTTCATCATCATCGCGGCCGTCGTGTATTTCATCCTCATCGTGCCCTACAACCACACCAAGGAGCGGTACATGAAGCAGGAGGAGAAGGAGGCAACGGACATCGAGTTGCTCACCGAGATCCGCGACCTGCTGGGCAGTGACACCGCCAGGCACCGGGGCTGAGGAGACGGACACACGTCGGGCCCGTACCGAATTCGATACGGGCCCAACGTTTCCAGATCAGGTCGGTGCAGTTTCGAGCGACCTGCAAGCAGTCGCTAGCGGCGTCTGATCAGCCGATGCTGAAGGGCTGGCCCCAGAGGGTGACGGTGCCCTTGACGTTCTCGGTGTCGACGGTGACGTTGACGTAGGAGCGGGCCTGCGCGTAGCCGGCGCAGCCCTCGACGCCCATGGTGGAGTCGGCCCAGGTGACGCTGCCAGTGGCGCCCTCGAAGGAGTGCTCGCCGGAGTGCGACTCGCCGCCGAAGTCGTCGGCGGACTCGAGGTCGAGGACCGAGAAGCTCGCTGCCTCGCCGGGTCCGATGGAGATGTTGCCCGCGCTGTCGGCGGTCATCGCTGCGTCGCCGTCCTCGTTGGCCCATGTGGTGCCGCCGCCGGCGTTGTGGCCGGTCTCGCCGCCGAGGGTGAGCTGGCAGGCCACGATGTAGCCGGGCTCGATGTCGCCGCCCTCGGCGCCGGAGCCGCCGGAGATCTCGACCTTCGCCGAGCCGGAGACCCACACGTTGCGGTGCAGCGGGGTCGCGCCCATGGAGCCGGAGATGTTCGCGGACTCGCCGGACATGGTGACGGTGACGACGGTGCCGTCGGCGAGGGTCTTGGTGATGGTGCCGCCGGGCAGCGGCACGAAGGTGTCGGCGTTCGCCGCACCCGCGGAGAAGAAGCCGAGGGCGATGGCGGCGGCGCTGCCGAGCGCGGCGGTCTTGAGCCCGCGACGCAGGCCGGTGCTGGAGACGTTCATGTTTCCCCTGTTCAGGGTCGGTCAGCTCGCGTCACCGCGAGCAAAAGGGATGGACGAAAGGAAGAGCGGAGGGCGCGCGTGTCAGCCGATGCTGAAGGGCTGGCCGTACAGGGTGGTCTTGGAGTAGTCGTTGCCGACGATCTCGACCACCGTGTACGAGCGGGCCTGCGCGTAGCCGCCGCAGTTCTGGATCTCGATCTGGGTGTCCTGGTACTGCACGGCGTACTTGCCGTTCTTCTTGATGTCCTTACCCGCGACACCGACGAACTTGACCTGACCGGCGGACACCGGGACCGTCAGCGACCCGGAGATCGACGGACCGTCCATGCTCACGCCCATCCCGATGGACCCACCCAGACCGGTGATGTCGACCTGGCAGCCCACGATGTAGCCGGTGCTGATCCGCGAGACCCCGTGCGTGGAGGAGTTGTTGGTGCCCTTGTCGTTGGTCGCCCCGTTCCACGGACCGGCCTCGCCCTCACCGGAGACACCGGTGACATCGGCGGTGACGGTGCCCGAGACCCACGCGGTGCGGCCGGCGCCGTTGGCGGCCAGCGACGGCGAGATCAGGACACTCTCGCCGGTACGCCCGACGACCGCACCCGGCCCGGCCTTCTGCCCGTCCGGCAGCGGCACAAACGTGTCGGCATGCGCCGCGCCGGTTGACATCAGGCCGATAGCCACGGCCGCGGCCGCACCGACACCAGCAATACGGATGCCGCGCTTACGGATCTCGCTCATTGAATCCCCTCACAGGTCTAGCGCTCACCTCTCGCCTGACCAGGCGGTGAGCACGGTTGCCCCGCAAAGCTAAATGGTTGAACACCCCACGAATAGATCGGAAACCTCACTTTTACACATCATTAACTGAGGGGGTGACCCAGGTAACAGCAAAAAGCCGGGGACGACGGAAATGTCCGTTTCGTCCCCGGCTTCTGCCGGCCGATCACACGAGCGTGATTGAGTCTCATCCCGTTCGTGATTGGGCCTTGACTGTTTTGTGATTCATCTCACCGATGGTTCGTCGGGCCTGAGATCAGCCGAGGCTGAACGGCTGACCCCACAGGGTGATGGTGCTGCTGACGTTCTTGGTGTTGGCGGTGACCTTCACGTAGGAGCGGGCCTGCGCGTAGCCGGCGCAGCCCTCGACGCCCAGGGTGGAGTCGGCCCAGGTGACGCTGCCGCTCTTGCCCTTGAAGCTGTTGGCGCCGGAGTGCGACTCGCCACCGAAGTCGTCGGCCTTCTCCAGGTCGAGGAGCTTGACGTTCTTGGCCTGGCCGGGAGCGATGGACAGGTTGCCCGCGCTCTTGGCGGTCTGCTTGACGCTCTCGCCCTCCCAGTTGGAGGACATTCCGGTGTCGGCGCCGCCCTTGCCGCCCAGGGTCAGCTGGCAGGCGACGACGTAGCCGGGCTCGATCTTGCCGCCGTCGGCGTTGGCGCCGGAGAGTTCGACCTTGGTGGAGCCGGAGACCCACACGTTGCGGTGCAGGGGGTCGAGCCCAACGACGGGGAGATGTTGGCGGACTCGCCGGTGCGCGTGATGGTGACGACGGTGCCGTCGACGAGGGTCTCGGTGATCGAGCCGTCGGGCAGCGGGACCAAGGTGTCGGCGTTCGCCGCGCCTGCGGACAGGAAGCCGAGGGCGATCGCGGCGGTGGCACCGACGGCGGCGGTCTGCAGCCCGCGGCGCAGGCCGTTCTTACTGGCGTTCATTGTTCCCCTCTGAGGGTCTGGGTTCGCGATAGCGAGAAAGTGTGTGGGCGAAGAAGATCAGGTCAGCCGATGCTGAACGGCTGGCCGTACAGGGTGGTCTTGGAGTAGTTGTCGCCGACGATCTCGACCACCGTGTAGGAACGGGCCTGGGCGAACCCGCCGCAGTTCTGGATCTCGAGCTGGGTGTCCTGGTACTGGACGGAGTACTTACCGTTCTTCTTGATGTCCTTGCCCGCGACGTTCACGAACTTGACCTGGCCTGCGGAGACCGGGACGGTCAGCGAACCGGAGATCGAGGGACCGGAGAGGTCGATGCCTGCGCCGATGGAGCCGCCGAGTCCGGTGATGTCGACCTGGCAGCCGACGATGTAGCCGGTGCTGATCCGCGAGACCCCGTGCGTCGAGGAGTTGTTGGTGCCCTTGTCGTTGGTGGCACCGTTGAACGGCCCCACCTCGCCTTCCTTGGTGATGCCCTTGACGTCCGCGGTGACCGTGCCCGAGACCCACGCGGTGCGGCCTGCGCCATTGGCGGCCAGCGACGGGGAGATCAGGGCGCTCTCGCCGGTGCGGGAGACGACCGCTCCCGGTCCGGCCTTCTGCCCGTCGGGCAGCGGCACCAGGGTGTCGGCCTGCGCCGCACCGGTGGACATCAGGCCGATCGCCACCGCCGCAGCGGCGCCTGCGCCTGCGATGCGGGCGCCACGGCGCAGGCCGGACTTGCGGTTCTCGCTCATTCGTTCCCCTCAAAGGTTCTGCTACTTCTCAACCTCGACCGCCGAGGCTGATGAGTGGTCCATACGGCCCGGCGAAGTATTGCCAACAATGGTGACCGCGAGGTGAACTCGAGGTGATCAATGCGGGGCTGAGATTCGCCGGAGATATTTCCCCGAATACGAGGGAAAAGCTCCCGGCAGACGCGCATTTCTGAGCTCCGCCGACCCTGTTCCTGTACTGACTCGCGGAGGAGATTAACCACGCCTGACCAGCATGGCAACGTTTGGAGAACCGGAGAACCGGGTGAACCGCACCACTTCGTCAAGGTTGTGTTTCGCCATTCGGCGAAACGTGAACGAAAGGGTTGACAATTTCGCGGGGGAGGTGTTCACCCAGCGTTTCATCGCCGTCAATGTCGCGGCTTCCTCGGCCGATATTCGCAATCGGACAAAACGGGATCAGCCGTGGTGTGGAGGAACCTGCCGCCGCAGCCAATCGTCGGCCGACGAGGACTCATCGGCCGAGCCGTCGGAACGTTCGTCCCTGGTGGTCTCGGGCAGGACATCGCCGAAGACGCGCGCCAGCCGGGCCCGATCGATCGGGTCCCGGCTGGGTGCGTTCTCGGCGCGGTCGGCGATGACTAGTCCTCTATCCCGGAGAGCTCGCCGATCACGTGACCGGCGAGCGGGCTGAGCGTGGCCATCCCGTCTCGAATGGCCGCTCGGGACGATGCCAGGTTCACCACGAGGGTACTGCCGGAGACCCCGACGAGTCCCCTGGACAGCCCGGCGTCGAGCGCTCCCGCCGCCAGGCCCGACGAGCGCAGCGCCTCGCTGATGCCCGGGATCTCACGGTCGAGCACCGCCGCGGTTGCGTCCGGCGTGACGTCGCGGGGCGAGACCCCGGTTCCGCCAACGGAGATGACCAGGTCCACACCACCGATCACCGCGGTGTTGAGTGCGTTGCGGATCTCCACCTCGTCCGCCGACACCGCGACGGTCGCATCGACGAGGAAGCCCGCCTCTCCGAGCAGTTCAGTGACCAGCGGTCCGATCGCGTCGACCTCTGCACCGTGGGCAGCGCGGTCGTCGACGATCACGACGAGGGCCCGCCCGGCAAGTGTGGCTTCGATGTCCATGACTCCTACGGTAGTGCCCGGCACCACGGCAGGACCCGACCGCCCGTGAATCCGACGGACCGCGACGGACGAACGGCCGTGCCCGTCGGCACGACCGTTCGTCGGGTACATCAGCGACCGCCCTGCGTCGGTGCGGTGCCGAGGGTGACCTCGACTGTCTTTTCCCCGAGTCCCTTGGCATCGGTGTAGGTGATCTTCACCTTGTCCCCCGGCGCGTGCGAGCGGACCGCCGCGATCAGGGCGTCACCACTGTCGATGACGCGATCGTCGACCCGGGTGATCACCGCGCCCCCGGGGATTCCTGCCTGCTCGGCGGGACCACCGGGCGAGACGTCCTTGACGCCTGCCCCGTGCGAATCATCCTTGGAGGGAACCGTGACTCCGATGATCGCCTGCGAGGCCTTGCCGGTCTTGCTCAGCTCGTCGGCGATGCGCCGGGCCTGGTCGACCGGAATCGCGAATCCGAGGCCGATCGAGCCGCCCTGCTGGCCGCCCGCCTGGGCGCCGCCGAGCGTGGCGATCGCCGTGTTGATACCGATCAGCCTGCCCTCCATGTCGACGAGCGCCCCGCCGGAGTTGCCCGGGTTGATCGCCGCGTCGGTCTGGATGGCGTCGATGACCGTGCTCTGGTTCGCGGCTTCCCCGCTGGTGGACACCGGCCGGTTCAGCGAGGAGATGATGCCGCTGGTGACGGTGCCGGCCAATCCGA
Source organism: Rhodococcus sp. MTM3W5.2 (assembly GCF_001984015.1). Classification (NCBI taxonomy): domain Bacteria; kingdom Bacillati; phylum Actinomycetota; class Actinomycetes; order Mycobacteriales; family Nocardiaceae; genus Rhodococcus; species Rhodococcus sp. MTM3W5.2. The sequence goes on from NZ_CP019572.1 coordinate 4,567,649, forward strand.
GCGGCGACCCGATCGCCACGACGCCCTGACCGACCTGGAGGTCGGCGGAGTTTCCCAGCTCGATCGGGGTCAGGTCGCTCTTGCCGTCGACCTTGATCACCGCGAGGTCCGACATCGGGTCCGTGCCGACCAGCTTGGCGGCGGCAGTGGATCCATCGGAGAACGCGACCATGATCTTGCCGTCCGGGCCCGCGCCCGCCGCGACGTGATTGTTGGTCAGGATCAGCCCGTCCGAGGACAGGATGACGCCCGAGCCCTCGCCCTCGGCCTGTCTGCCCGCGACCTGGATCTGCACCACGCTCGGCAGCACCTTCTGCGCCACCGCCTGCACGGAGCCCGCGGGCGCGTTCGCCGCCGGCTTGGCATTGGCCTGCGGGGCGTTCAGCGAGTTCGTGACCGGACCGGAACTGTCGCCAGCTGCCCAGGCACCCGCGATCCCGCCGATACCGCCGCTGACAAGGGCAAGCGCGATCGCACCGGTGGCGAGGGCGACGCGGGAGGGCCGGGGTTTGGTGGCCGTGGACGCACCAAGCGCGCTGCCCGCGTCCGCGGTCGGGGCGGCGGCGCCTACCCCGCGGTCGGGTACTGCTCGGTCGGCCGGTAGGCGCCGTACGGTGCCTGCGCGTACCCCTGCTGCTGATAGGGCTGCTGGTACTGCGGGTACGCAGCAGTCGCCTCGGCCGACGCCTGCTCGTGGCCTGCCTGCGGCATTCCGACGGTCGGGGGGGTCGACTGGTGGCTGGGCTGCGACGGCGCCTGCTCTTGGCCCGGCTGCGGCTGGTTCGGCTGACTGCTGCGGTCGTCGGTCATCGCGATTGGTATCCGTTTCTCCCCTGCGCGCCCTCGGCGCACTGTGTTCGATCTCGTTACTCACGACTCTGCCCGAGCGGTCTGAGAGGGTGCTGAGATCAGGCTGTCAGTTTGCCGAGACCCTTCCGCTCGCCTGTCCGCCCGGCACGAATTCGGCCTCTCCAGGCAGCACGATCGTGATGAGCGCACCCCCGAGCTCGGACCGGCCCGCCTCGACCGTGCCACCGTGCTTGACCACGACCTGCCGGACGATGGCCAGCCCCAGCCCGGATCCGGGCATCGATCGGGCGGCGGTCGACCGGTGGAACCGCTCGAACACCAGCTGTCGGTCCTCCTCCGGGATGCCGGGGCCCGCGTCGGCGACGGTCAAAGCGAGGCGACCGCTGTCGAGCTGCTGCATCCGGACCTGGACTGCCTGGCCGGGCGGACTCCACTTGGCCGCGTTGTCGAGCACGTTCAGCACGGCCCTCGCGAGGCCGGCGCCGTCGCCGTAGACGAACCACGGGATCGTGTGTGCCTCGAAGTCGACCTCGTTGCGCCGCCTGCGAACCCGTTCGAGCGAGCGTTCAACGGTGTCGCTGAGATCGATCCTCTCGTGCACGGTCTCGGGCGCATCCTCCCTGGCCAGATCGACGAGATCGCCGACCAGGGTGGAGAGCTCCTCGATCTGTGCGACCACGTCCTCGCGCAGTTCCGCCATGTCCTCGTCCGGAATCTGCGGCGCCCCAGGGCGTCCCGCAGCGATGAGCAATTCCATGTTGGTGCGGAGCGAGGTCAGAGGCGTACGCAGCTCGTGGCCCGCGTCCGCGACCAGCCGGCTCTGCCGGTCTCGCGACTCGGCGAGCGCCCGCAGCATCGTGTTGAACGACACGGTCAGCCGCGCCAACTCGTCGTTGCCGGTGACCGGGATCGGGGTGAGGTCGTCGGTTTTGGCAACCCGCTCGGCGGCCGCGGTGAGACGCGCGATCGGTCGTAATCCGGTTCGTCCCACTGCCATTCCGGCCAGGGCGGCGAGTCCGACTCCACAACCGCCGACGGTGAACAGCACCCACGCGAGCCGATCGAGCACCTCCCCCGTCGTGGCAAGGCGTTGTGCGATCACCAGGGTGCTGCCGAGATTCGTCCGCTGGGTGAGCACGCGCTGGCCGTCGACGGTGCGCAGCGAGCTGTCGTGTTCGCCCTTGGCCACCGACATCTCGGCGTTCCCGATCGGCGCGTTGGAGCCGGGCGGCATGTACACGTTCTGGTCAGGGAAGATCAGCGCGACGCTGATGTCGTCGGAGTAGAAGGTGGCCAGCGAGATGTACCGGAAGTCCATCGCGTCGAGGTTGTTGTCGATGAGGGTGGCCGAGCGCGTACGCAGCTGCGAGTCGACCTCGGCGTAGAGCGCGCGGGAGACCACCGCGTACGCGGCGATGGCCATGACCGCCACCGCGATCGCCACCACCGAGGCCGCGAGCAGGGTGACGCGCCAGCGCAGCGACACCGACCGCGTCAGCGGCATCGGTGGCCGCATCTCGGGCATCGGTGTCGGCTCACCGTTGGTGCCGTTGCCGTTCGTGGCCGTGCCGTTCCGACCGAAGGGGGCAACCATCACGGGGGCGTCTCCCGGAGCACGTAGCCCACACCGCGCACGGTGTGGATGAGGCGAGATTCCCCTCCGCCTCGGTCTTTCGCCGCAGATACCCCACATACACCTCCAGTGCGTTGCCCGAGGTCGGGAAGTCGTAGCCCCATACCTCCTCGAGGATGCGGCTGCGGGTGAGCACCCGGCGCGGATTCGCCATCAGCATCTCGAGCAGTGAGAACTCGGTGCGGGTGAGGCTGATCGAGCGGCCCGCCCTTGTGACCTCGCGGGTGACCGGGTCGAGGGTGAGGTCCTCGAAGGTCATCGCCTCCGATTCGGCCCCCACGTCGGGCGTGGCACGGCGCAGCAGCGCGCGCAGCCGGGCGAGCAACTCCTCGAGCGCGAATGGCTTGGGCAGGTAGTCATCCGCCCCCGCGTCGAGGCCCGCGACCCGCTCCGACACCGAGTCCCGCGCCGTCAGAACGAGGATCGGGAGGTCGTCACCCGTGCTGCGCAGCCGCCGGCACACCTCGAGCCCGTCGAGCCGCGGCATCATCACGTCCAGCACCAGCGCGTCGGGTCGCGCCGCCGCGACCTTCTCGAGCGCATCGACGCCGTCGACGGCGAGGTCGACGGTGTAGCTGTTGAAGGTCAGGGATCGGCGGAGGGATTCCCGCACGGCACGGTCGTCGTCGACCACCAGGATGCGCATGGTCACAGTTTGACCCCACGAACTGAGATCACGCTGAGAGGGGTCTGAGCGGCGACGGTCAATTGTGACCCCTCAGCTCTCGGACACCCGGGGGCCTGGCAGGTTCCAGTGCCGCCACAGCGCGAGCAGTCGCACCGTCGAGGCCGACACCGTGCCCACCACGAGCCCGAGGTTCGGCGTGAGCCCGAACTCCAGGCACGCCACCGTGACCGTGGACCCGATCAGCGCGGGCACCGCGTACAGGTCGCGGTGCAGCAGCAGCGGCATCTCGTTGACGAGCATGTCGCGCAGCACGCCGCCGCCGATCGCGGTTGTCGCCCCGATCAGGCACGCGGCCTGGTTGCTGGCGCCCGCGGCGAGCGCGATGACCGCACCACTGCTGGCGAACAGCCCCATGCCGATGGCGTCGAGCACCAGGATCTCGCGGCGCAGTTTCGAGAACGCCGGGTGCAGGAAGAACACGATCACGGAGGTGACCAACGCGGTGGTGAACGTCGGCCAGGTGTTCAGCGCGGTCGGCGGGTGGATGCCGAGGAGCACGTCGCGGATGACACCGCCGCCGATGGCGGTGAACACCCCGAGCAGACAGACCCCGAAGATGTCGAGGCGCTTGCTGACGCCGACGAGGGCGCCGGAGGCGGCGAACGCCACGACGCCGATCAACTCCAGCACCTTGAGCAGCACCGGTCCAGGGTGCCACGGCGGCGTGCGGTCAGCCGTCAGCCGGTCCGGGACCGGCCGACGGCCATCGGGTCAGCGCGCGCCGGGTTCGTAGATCCCGAGCCGCACCGCGCGGACCAGTCGCCGCGGCACCCGGTGGGTCACCCCGCCGACGGTCACCTCGACCAGGTCCGGTGCGGTGGTCTTCCACTGGGCTCGGCGGCTGCGGGTGTTCGAGCGCGACATGCGTCGCTTCGGGACTGCCATTTCCTGTTCGCTCCTTCTGTGGTGTCGGGTGAGGCCGTCAGCGCGTGCGCTTGCCGTACCGGCGCTCGAATTTCTCGACGCGGCCCGCGGTGTCCATCAACCTGGCGGCTCCGGTCCAGAACGGGTGCGACTCGTTGGTCACGTCGACCACGACGAGGGGGTAGCGGTTGCCGTCCTCCCAGTCGATGCTGCGGTCGCTGACGATCGTGGACCTGGTCAGGAACGTCGACCCCGTGGCCGAGTCCTGGAACACCACCGGGTGGTAGTCGGGGTGGATGCCGTTCTTCATGCGCGGTCCTCTCTGTTGGTCTCGCCGGGTAGCGAGTCGATTGCCTGCGGTCCTGGCACGCCGTCGGTGCCCCCGTCCTCGCAGGGGTCCTCGTGCCATTCCCCGAACGGGTCCGGCCAGCCGGCCCAGTCGGACTCGCGGCGCAGCTCCTCGTCGGTGACGAGGGCCCACCGCAGGGTCCGGTCGATGTGGTCCGGATCGGCGGCGTGCACGAGCACGATCAGCGAGGTGTCGCGGTCGCCGAACCGCTCGTCCCAGCGCAGCGCCGCCAGGGCGCGGCGGGCGGTCGACACCGACTCCTGCTCCTCCGCGGTCATGGCCGCGAGCCAGCGTCCTGCGGCCGCGACCCGCAGCCCGCCGCCCGCGGATTCGAGCCAACACACGTGCTCGGGCTGGGTGGCCAACCACAGCCGACCGCGCGCGGTGACCACGCCGTCGAGCAGCACGTCGACGGCCTCGTGCAGGCGTTCCGGATGGAAGGGACGATCGGCGGTGAACTCGATGATCGCGACGCCACAGTCCTCGTCGAGCGGCGGTTCCCCACGCAGCAGGGCCGAGTGCGCGTCGCCGACCTCGCCTCGCCTGGCGCCCGCGGGAATCCGCGCGAGCAGCCGCTCGGCCTCGACCGCGCCCCCCTCGGCCACCCAGTCGATCGGCGCCGACGGCGCGAGCCGGGTCAGCACGGCATGCAGCTTCGCCTGCGCCCAGCCGTCGGCCGCGCGACCGGAGACCACCAGGGCGTCGGCGTGGTCCACCTGCCCGACGACCAGCTGCGCGACCGTGCGCTCGTCGTCGCCGCCCGCCGTCAGTCCCCGATCGTCCAACCCGTCGTCGCCGGTCGCGTCGTCGAGCCAGGTCGCGGCGTCGATGCAGGTGACGACGGCCTCGACCCGCACGTCGCGCGATGCCGGACCGTCGATCTGCCCGACCACCCCCGCGACCGCGACGTGCTCGATCGCCCAGCACAGCGCCTCGGGTTCGAGCGCCCGGTCCAGGTGCAGCACGATCCGCCGGACCGAACTGCGGGCGTGCAGGCGACGCAGCAGGGGCAGCAGGTCCTCACGGAGCGTGCAGGAGACGCAGCCGTGGGCGAGCTCGAGGATGTGGGTCCGAGCGATGCCGTCGGTCCCGGTGACCGTGCGGCGCAGGATGCCCTCCCGCAGGTGCCCGAGGTCGTGGTGCACCAGCACGGTCCCGTCGTCGAGTAGGGCCCGCGCGGTGGCGTCGACGGCGTCCGTCCACCCTGACACCAGAACCAGCGGCGTCCGCCGATCACTCACCTTCAACACCTCTTTCGATAACGATTGTCATTAGCTGAAGGCAACGCTACAGTGAACTCACGCTGTTGTCGAAAATGATTGTCATCTCTATGCGAGAGGGCTCAGGAGGAACACCATGTCGGCGCACTGCCAGGTGACCGGACGCAAACCGGGATTCGGTAAATCCGTGTCCCACTCCCACACGCGGACCAACCGCCGCTGGGACCCGAACATCCAGAAGAAGACCTACTACCTGGCCGGCGAGGGCCGCCGCATCACGCTGACCGTCTCCGCAAAGGGCATCAAGACCATCGACCGGGACGGCATCGAGGCCGTCGTTGCCCGGATCCGCGCACGGGGAGAAAAGGTCTGATGGCGCGCAACGAGGTCCGCCCGATCGTGAAGCTCAAGTCCACCGCCGGCACCGGGTACACCTACGTCACCCGCAAGAACCGCCGCAACGACCCGGACCGGATGGTGCTCCGCAAGTACGACCCGGTGGTCCGCAGGCACGTCGATTTCAGGGAAGAGCGCTAGGCATGGCCAAGAAGTCCAAGATCGCAAAGAACGAGCAACGCAAGCTCGTGGTCGCACGGTTCGCCGAGCGCCGGGCCGAACTGAAGGAGATCATCCGGCGGCCGTCGAGCAGCGACGAGGAGCGTGCGAGCGCCCGCACCGCCCTGCAGCGTCTGCCGCGCGATGCGAGTCCGGTACGATTGCGAAATCGTGACGCTGCGGACGGACGTCCGCGAGGTCACCTACGGAAATTCGGCCTGTCTCGTGTGCGTGTGCGCGAGATGGCCCATCGTGGGGAACTGCCAGGCGTCCGCAAGTCCAGCTGGTAATTCGAGCCGTAAGGGAAGCAATGGCAGTCAAGAGAGCCCCGTCCAAGAAGCCGCGCGGCGCTGACGCGGGCCGCAAGCCCAAGAAGAACCCGCTTTTCGCGGCGAAGATCACGCACGTCGACTACAAGGACGTGAACCTGCTCCGCACGTTCATCTCCGACCGCGGCAAGATCCGCAGCCGTCGCGTCACGGGCCTGACCCCGCAGCAGCAGCGTCAGGTTGCCGTCGCGGTGAAGAACGCCCGCGAGATGGCCCTGCTGCCGTTCACCAGCACCAGCCGGTAGTCAGCGCAGAAGCCGAGGCCGCGCAGTCCGCAAGGACTGCGCGGCCTTCTGCATTTCCGGGCCGCCGCACCGGTCAGCTGCGGACCACCTCGAGCAGCTCGGGCTCGACGACGTCGGCCAGCCGATCCCACGGCACCGTGATCACCACCAGCCCGATCGCATGCGGGCCCACCTGGTAGTCCGAGAAGTGGATCTCCATCCCGGCGGGCGTCGGCAGCCAGTTCGCGAAGTTGAGCTCGGTGGGCGCGATCCCCTCGCGCTCGAACTCCGCACCGGCCGCGGTGGCAGGAAGCAACCGCGCGGACTCCCCGGAGAGCCGGTTCAGCCCGGCCTGCAGGTCGGGAAACAGCGCCGCCAGCGTGATCGGCTGGGCATCGTCGACGCCCACCACCACCGTGGCGACCAGCGGGGTGGGGTGCGCCCCGGGCGGGTTGGCATTCCACGAGGTCACCAGCAGGCCGCTGACCACCCGACCCCCGATCCGGGCGAACGCCTCCCTGCCCTCCAGCGTGAACCGTTCATCGCCAGGGCCGTCGATCTGGTCCTGCAGCGCCGCCGCGACGGATTCGTTGAACTCGGCGGCCACCGCGGGATCGCCGCCCTCGATCCGGGGGAGCGTGACGTCGTAGCGAACGCGCCCGGTGTCGCCATTCGACCGGCTGGTCGTCGCGATGTACGGCCCGGCGGCCTGCGGACCGTCGGCCGTGGACGGCGTCACCTCCTGCGTCGCAGCAGGCGGGGACGACTGCACCGCTGACGGCTCGGGCACCGCGGTCCCACCACCCCCGAGGAACAGGCGGCAAGGCCGGCCAGGAGCACGAGCGCCACGGCTCCTCGGCGCAGGACACGAGACGCTCGCATGGGTGCACTCCTCTCGACGGGGTGGATCCATGATGCGCCCCATGCCTGTCCCGCGAGGCGCACCGGAGTTCTCCGCGTGGCGGACGACTAGACTCTTGCGGGTTCTACGAGGAGGTCCGCGGGGTGTCAGGTGTGTTCGCGGGCTTCACCGTCATCTTCGTCGTCATCGCCATCGGCTACATCCTCGGCCGGACACGGGTGCTCGGCGAGCACGGCGAATTCGTGCTCGGGCGGTTGGTGTTCTTCGTCGCCACCCCCGCGCTGCTCTTCGACACCCTCGCCACCGCGGACCTGGCGACGGTCTTCTCCCCCACCCTCGCGGTGGCCGCGGCCACGGCCTTCGCGGTCGGCGGCGTGTACCTTGCGATCGCGCTCGGCTGGCTGCGCAGGCCGCTGCCCGAATCCACGATCGGGGCGCTGGCCGCCTCCTACGTGAACTCCGCCAACCTGGGCATCCCGATCTCGGTGTTCGTGCTCGGCGACGCGTCGTTCGTGGCGCCGCTGCTGCTGTTCCAGATCGTGGTGTACTCCCCGATCGCGCTGACCGCGCTCGACCTGGCGACCACCCGCAAGGGCACCTCGATCCGCGACACCCTCATCACCCCGTTCCTCAACCCCATCGTGGTCGCCGGGATCGCCGGACTCGTGGTCGCCATCGCAGGCTGGACGCTGCCGGAATCGCTGATCCAGCCGTTCCGGCTGATCGGCGGCGCCTCCGTGCCTGGCGCGCTGCTGGCCTTCGGGCTGTCGCTGTACGGGGTCCGCGTGCTGCAACGCGGCGTCAGTCCCCGCCGCGAGATCGCGCTCGCCTCGGTGCTCAAGATCCTGGTCCAGCCGGTGTTGGCCTACCTGATGGCCCGCTTCCTGCTCGGCCTCGACGGCCACGACCTGTTCGCGGTGGTGGTCGTCTCCGCGCTGCCGACCGCGCAGAACGTGTTCGTGTACGCCAGCCGCTACCAGCGCGGCACGGTGCTCGCCCGCGACACCGCCCTGGTCACTACCCTGGCCTCTATCCCCGCCATCGCGCTCGTCGCCCTGGCGCTGGCCTGACCCGCCGAGACTCGCCTGCACGGCCGCCCACCGCGCTCGGCGCGTTACGGTGAGGTCATGCGCACCCTCGTCGTCGCGGCCCTGCTGAGCCTGGCCCTGGCCGGTTGCGCCGGCGGCGACTCCTCGGACCCCGAAACCGCCCCGAGCTCACCCGCGGTGACCACGCAGGCACCGATCGTCGATGTGACGAGCCCGGCGCCGCCGCCGGTGAACGACCCCGACGCCGAGCCCGGCATGATGTTCACGGCCGACCCGACCATCGTCGATGCGCACCCCACCCCTTCGAGTCCTACACCGTGGTCGGCGAGGCAGGCGACCGCGTGGCCGTGCACTTCACCGCCGGGGCCCCCGAGTGCTACGGCGCCGATGCCACCGTCACCGAGTCCGCCTCCAGCGTCACCATCGCGTTGCGCGCCGGCACAAGGGCCGACGCGGTGGACCGGGTCTGCGTCATGATCGCGGTGCAGGCCACCCTCGAGGTGCAGCTCGCCGCGCCCCTCGGCAACCGACAGGTGATCAGCGGCTAGCGCCAACCGACCCGATCAGCGCCGACGCAGGCGCATGTAGTCGCTGACCACCGCCGCACCGAGCCCGTCCAGGTCCGGGGCCACCACCCGGCCGCCGACCCGCTGCGCCATCTTGTCGACCACCCTGGCCAGTCCCGGGTCGTCGCCGAGCCGGAATATCGTCACCGCAGCGCCGAGCCGCGCGAGGTTGTCGAACTCGCGGACGGTCAGCCCCAACGTCTTCGGGTGTGGCGGATAGTCGAAGAAGGCGTGCCCGTCCGGTTCCAGGTGCGCCGTCGGTTCCCCGTCGGTGACGATGAGGACGACCGGTTGCGCGTTCGGATTGCGCCGCAGGTGCCTGCCCGCGAGCAACAACGCGTGATGGAGGTTGGTGCCCTGGTCCCATGCACCGTCGAGCCCCGCGAGCTCGGCCGGGGTGAGCTGCTGCGCCAGTCGGCCGAACGCGATCAGCTGGAGGTCGTCGCCGCGAAAGCGCGTGGTGATCAGGTGGTTCAATGCCAGGGCAGTGCGCTTCATCGGCACCCACCTGCCGTCCATCACCATCGAGAACGAGGTGTCGACGAGCAGCGCGACCGCGGCGTGCACGCGCTGCTCGGTCTCGGCGACCTCGACGTCCGAGACCTGCAGCTGGATCCGATCCGACGTCAGCGGATTCCCCTGCTGCGCGGCACGGAGCACCGCGTTCGTCACCGTCCGGGTCACGTCCCAGGGTTCGGTGTCGCCGAACTCCCAGCCCCTGCTGGCCCCCGTCGGCTCCCCCGTCGCGCCTGCCCGCTGGGTGTCGCGTTCGCCGCTCCGACCCGAGAGCCGCTGCGCCACATCCCGGAACGCCGACTGCCCGAGCTGGCGCATGGCCTTCGGGGAGAGCCGCCACTGGCCGTCGGCCCCGCGGGCGAGGAAGCCCTGCCGCTGCAACGCCCGCTCCAGTTCGGCCAGCGTGCGGGCGTCGGCCGCCGCGCCGTCACCGAGCTGTCGGGCCAGTGCCTCGGGATCGATGTCGTCGAGTTGTGCGCCCGCGTACTGCTGCGAGAGCTGCTCGGCGAGCTGCTCCAGCTCGGCGATGTCCGCAAGGGCCCCGTCCCCTCCCGAGGCCCATGCCGTCGTCGCCGCGAAAGCGCTGGGTGCCGTCCCAGTCCTCCCCGGGACGCGCCGCCCGCAGGTTCGCGTCCAGGCGGTCCAGCTGATCGATCAGGCTGGGGCTGCCGAACGCCTGCTGCGCCAACGCGTCCAGCTCGGCGCGCTGCTCCGTGGTGAGCGAGTTGCGCAGCCGCTGCGCAGCTGCGGCCCGCCGCGCAAGCGAATCGAGCAGCTCCTCGGTGTTGCGCGGGTTCTCCGGGAAGTAGTCGCCGTGCGCTGCCATGAACTCGTCGAAGTCGGACTGGGTGTCCTCACCGCGAGAGTACTTGTCCAGCAGATCGTTCAGGTCGTGGAGCATCGCGTCGATGCGGTCGCGGTCCTCGTCGGTCGCGCCGGCGAGGGCCTCCTTCATCCCCGCGAACCGCTCATCGAGCAACTCCCGTCCGAGTAGCTCGCGGATCTTCTCGTAATCCTCGCGGGCCGACGCGTCCCGCCAGCGGTACTCCGACAGGTCCCGGACGGCCTGCGCTGTCGACGAGGGGAGCTCGTCGAGCTGCAACTCGGAGAATCGGGCGTCGTCGTCCAACGCGCGCGCCAGCTCCTTGCGCTCGGTCAGCAGCGCCCGCTCCAGCAGCTCTCGGACCTCGTCGAGGGTGCCGCCGAGATGATTGCGCTCCAACAGCTCTCGCCTGCGCCGATTCGCCCGCGCCGCGAGATCGTCGAGCCCGCGGGTGTCCGCGGTACCGCGGCGCATCAGCTCCCGCAGCGCCCGTCGGGGAGACGCGCCCTCGAGCACGTCGTTGCCGATCGCCTCCAGCGCCTCCCGCAGGTCGACCGGTGGGAGCAGCGGGTCCGGTCCACCCTGGTACGGCCCGTACCGCGCCCGGTGCGGATCACCCCGGCCCCCGGACCGGGGACGCCGGGAACCCGGCCGCGGCGGCTCGGTCATCCGCTGTACACCAGCTGTCCGTCGTCGTCGGGGAACTTCGCGATGCGCCGGGCCAGGTAGAGCCCCTCCAACGCCAGCTCCACCGCGGACGCCCGCGCCCCCGTGCTCTCGGCGCCGAAGCGCTCGGCCACCTCGTCCAGCACATCGATCTCGGGCAGCTCGCCGAGCAGGTCCTTCGCGGTCACGCGGTCGCCGGTGACCACGGGTCCGCCCGCCTCCACCGCCGCCACAAGGGGCGCCAGGTCCACGCCGCCGAGCCGCTCGCGCACCGTGTCCGCGGTCGCCCGGCGCAGCAGGTGTTCGAGCACGTCCAACTCGCGGCCCTCCTCGCCGGACTCGAACTCCACCTTGCCGCGCAGCACCTCGATCACCGTGCCCAGATCGACCGGCCGTGCCACCGGATCGGACTCACCGAGCACCGCCCCGCGGTGCACGGCGGCCGCGCTGACGGTCTCGGCCCCTGCCACCGCGAACCGGGCGGACACCCCCGATCGCTGGTCAACCGAGGCGGACTCGCGCAGCAGCCGGGTGAACCGGGCCAGGATCTCCAGGAGGTGGTCGGGCACCTCGGCGCGCAGGTGCGCCTCCTGCTCGATGACCGCGATCTCGTCCTCGAGCGCGGCCGGGTAGTGGGTGCGGATCTCGGCGCCGAAGCGGTCCTTGAGCGGGGTGATGATGCGGCCGCGGTTCGTGTAGTCCTCCGGGTTCGCGCTTGCCACCAGGAGCACGTCCAGCGGCAGCCGCAGCGTGTACCCGCGCACCTGGATGTCGCGCTCCTCCATCACGTTCAGCAGCGAGACCTGGATCCGCTCGGCCAGGTCGGGGAGCTCGTTGATGCCGACGATGCCTCGGTGCGCACGCGGGACCAACCCGAAGTGGATGGTCTCCGGATCACCCAGGCTGCGGCCCTCGGCGACCTTCACCGGATCCACGTCACCGACCAGGTCCGCCACCGAGGTGTCCGGGGTCGCGAGCTTCTCCGAGTAGCGCTCATCGCGGTGCCGCCAGGCCACCGGCAGCTCGTCCCCCATGGCGGCGGCTCGGCGGATCGAGGCGGGCGTGATCGGCTCGTACGGGTGCTCGCCCAGCTCCGAACCCTCGATCACCGGGGTCCACTCGTCGAGCAGCAGCGGCAGGGTGCGGAGCAGCCGGGTCTTGCCCTGGCCACGCTCGCCGAGCAGCACGACATCGTGGCCTGCGATCAGGGCCCGCTCGAGCTGCGGCAGCACCGTGTCGTCGAAACCGACGATCCCCGGCCACGGCTCGCGGCCGTCGCGCAGCGCCGCGAGCAGGTTCTCTCGCATCTCGTCCCGAACCGGTCGCAGCACGTGTCCGGACGCGCGCAGTTCGCCGACCGTGCGCGGATAACCATCGGGGCGGTGGCAGTCACCACTTCACGCTACGAGCGTTCGGCGAATTCGGCACGCGTGTGGCCAAATCGGCATCTACCGTGCTGCGGGCCGCGTAGCCGATTCGAGACCTCGGATCGCGGACACCGCGGCACACCGAGGGGTAGTTTTCCGCGGGTGCGGGTTGCACTCGGCAGTCCGCCGCGTCGAGATGCGGAGCGCCCATCATGACTGCGGAGCACGATCACAACACCACCCCACCTGCGAACAAGCGCCTGCTGGCCCTCGCCGTGGTCCTGCTGCTGCTGCCGATCGTCGCCATCCTGTGGGTCTCGAGCTACGCGCGCAGTGGCCCCGAACTGGGCGGCGTGCCCTTCTTCTTCTGGTACCAGTTCCTCTGGGTCTTCCTCTGCGCAGGCGCCACCTGGTCGGCCTACAAGATCGTGTTGAAGGCCCGCCCGCACCGGCCGATGACCGAGGGGCCCGCGCCCAAGGTCACCGACGGCGGGTCCGACCGGTGACCACGCTGGCCGCGAGCGACACCGGCGTCAACGGCGTGGCTCTGGCCGTCCTGATCGCTCTGTTCTCGCTCGTCACGGTGATGGGATTCCTGGCCTCGCGCTGGCGCCGGGCGTCGAACCTGCAGACCCTCGACGAGTGGGGGCTCGGCGGCCGCAGCTTCGGCACCTGGGTGACGTGGTTCCTGATCGGCGGCGACATCTACACCGCGTACACCTTCATCGCAGTGCCTGCCGCGATGTTCGCGCTCGGCTCGGTGAGCGGCTTCTTCGCGATCCCGTACGCGATCGTGGTGTACCCGATCATCTTCGTCTTCATGTCGCGACTGTGGTCGGTGAGCCACCGGCACGGGTACATCACCACCGCGGACTTCGTCGGCGGCCGGTACGGCTCCCGCTGGCTCTCGCTGGCGATGGCGCTGACCGGCATCCTCGCGACCATGCCGTACATCGCGCTGCAGCTGGTGGGCATCCAGGCCGTGCTCGAGGTCATCGGCATCGGCGGCGCGGACAACGTGATCGCCAGGGACCTGCCGCTGCTCATCGCGTTCGCGGTGCTGGCCGCCTACACCTACTCGTCGGGCCTGCGCGCGCCCGCGATCATCGCGTTCGTCAAGGACACGCTGATCTACCTGGTCATCATCGTTGCGGTGATCTACCTGCCGTCCCGCTACGGCGGCTGGGGCCACATCTTCGACGCCGCCGAGCAGAAGATGACCACCCCGAACCCCGCCACCGGCAAGCCGACAGGGACGTTCATCCCGAACAGCCAGCAGTACTGGGCCTACGCGACATTGGCGCTCGGCTCGGCGCTGGCGCTGTTCATGTACCCGCACTCGATCACTGCCACCCTGTCGTCAAAGTCCCGCAACACCATTCGGCGCAACGCCGCGATCCTGCCCGCCTACACGTTCCTGCTCGGTCTGCTCGCCCTGCTCGGCTGGGTGGCGATCGCCGCGGGCACCAAGCCGATCGGACTGGATGGCAAACCCAATGCGCAGCTGGTGGTCCCGCAGCTGTTCGAGGACGCCTTCCCCGCCTGGTTCGCCGGGGTCGCGTTCTCGGCGATCGCGATCGGCGCGCTGGTGCCCGCGGCGATCATGTCCATCGCGGCGGCGAACCTGTTCACCCGCAACGTGTACCGCGAATGGTTCAGGCCCGGCGCGACGCCCGCGCAGGAGGCCAAGGTCAGCAAGCTGACCTCGCTGTTCGTCAAGTTCGTCGCGCTGATCTTCGTGCTGACCCTCGACAAGCAGAACGCCATCAACTTCCAGCTGCTGGGCGGCATCTGGATCCTGCAGACGTTCCCCGCCATCGTGTTCGGGCTCTACACCCGCTGGTTCCATCGGTGGGCGCTGCTCGCGGGATGGGCGGTCGGCATGGTGTACGGCACGATCGCGGCGTACAACGTCTCGTCCGCCACCGCGGCGCATTTCGCCGGATCGCTCGCCTCGATCCCCGGTATCGCGCAGATGGGCTACATCGCGTTGACGGCGTTCGTGGTCAACATCATCGTCGCCGCGGTGCTCACGCTGGTCATGCGGGCGGTCAAGGCCCCGGAGGGGGTGGACTCCACCATCAGGGGCGACTACTTCGCGGACGCCGGCGATCCCCGGGTCGCACCACTGCCACCGACCCCGACGGAGGCCACCCCCAGCCCGTGACGGGACGGTCCGGAATGCGACGGGCCGACACCGTCGACTCCTAGACTCTGCCCATGGAGACCTGGCTGCTGCCCGCCCTGCTCGGACTCGGACTTGCCGCCGCCACCGGCCTGCGCACCTTCCTGCCGCTGTTGATGCTCAGCGCGGCCGCGCACTTCGAGCTGTTCGGCATCTCCCTCGGCGAGAGCTTCGCATGGGTCGGATCGACCGGCGCGTTGGTCGCCCTTGCTGCCGCCACCGCAGCCGAGCTGCTCGCCGATCTGATTCCGTTGGTGGACAACGCACTCGGAATGTTCGGCACCATCTCGAGGCCGATCGCGGCGGCCATCGCGGCGGGCGCGGTGTTCACCGACCTCGACCCGTCGACGGCCGTGATCGCGGGCATCATCGTCGGCGCACCCACCGCGCTCGCGTTCAGCGCGGCGCAGACCGGAACCCGCGCCGTGAGCACCGCGACCACCGGCGGTCTCGCGAACCCGGCGCTGTCGGTGATCGAGGACGGCGTCTCGTTCGGCATGGTGCTGGTGGCCTTCCTGCTTCCGCTGCTCATCCCGCTGGTGCTGGGACTGATGCTGTGGTTCGCATGGAAGGGCGCGCGCCGGGTGCGGGCGCTGCGGACTTAGGGCTCCACGCCCGCCGTTCACAGCACCCGACACCCGTCGGCTCAGCCCGGGATCTGGCCTGCCAACCCGTTCCGCTTGAAATCGGAGAACTGGCGGCTGTCCGAGCAGAAGCCGCAATTCGGACCGAAGAACTCGGCGCGGGCGTTCGCGTCGTCCATCAGCCAGTACCGGAGCCAGGCCGTGGACGGTGCGCGCATGTCACCGCCCGAGATGCCGGTGCCGAAGTGGGTGGCGCCGCGCAGTTCCGCGTACTCGGCCGGGACGTGGTCGGCGTCGTTGTACATCCCCTTCACCAGGATCGGCCACACGATCGCGTCGAACTGCCCGGCGAGGAACAGCACGGGCTCGTCGATCAGATCGACGTCGTTGAGCGGTCCCGGCTGGATCGCGACGACGGTGTCCACCCGGGGTCGACGGCGGCGTTGATCGCGCCCGATCCCCCTGGGAGTGTCCCGCGGATCCGACCCGGTCCAGGTCCACCTTGCCGTGGAAGACGCTGGCGGGGTCGGCGTTGAGGTTCTCGATGAGGTCGATGCCGCTGCGCATGGTGATCGCGAAGTTGCTCGCGGGGTGTTGGCGGCGACCACGATGAAGCCGTGGCTGGCGTAGTGCCGCAGCAGGAGGGTGTACGCGCCGGGGAGCACCCCGGTGCCGTTGCCCCAGATGACCACGGGGTGCTTCTCCCGCGCGCCCCCATGTTCTGCGGGTAGTACAGCGTGTGCACCGCACCGATGCTGACCTCCGGCGCGTAGGGACCAGGCGCGGACCAGTTCCGCCCGACGCTCGGGATGCCCTCGGCCTGCGCGGGCGCGGCGACGGCCGTCAGTGTCACCGCGGTGAGCGCGGCCGTGACGGCGGCGGCCAGCCAGGCACGGAGGATGGAAGTGCGAGTACGCATGCGCGAACACCTTCCCTTTCGATTGTCGCCCGAGGGCGGGTTGCGCACCGGCACAGCATGTCTCCGGGCCGGTGACGGGGAGTTCCTGGCGTGAAAGCTATGCCGCGCTCCCGCCGCGTGCGGGCGAAAATCCGATCTCCGCGCCTGCCTTGTGCCCGAGCACAATGGGGCGCCCCCTGCACTGGCTCGGCTGCCCAGATCGGCTATCGGCGGGCGGCCTCGACGGCCAGGGCCAGCTCGATCATCGCGCGCGGGTCGGTGATGGATCGGGCGGTGAGGTCCTCGATCCGCCGCAACCGGTTCAGGACGGTGTTGCGGTGGCAGAACAGCATCGTGGCCGCGCCCGCCGCCGAGCCGCCCGCGTCGAGCCAGGCGGTGACGGTGTCGAGCAGCAGGTCGCGTTCGACCGGCGGCAACCGGAGCACCGGGCCCAGCACCACCGTTCGGAGTCGCTCCGCGAGGTCCGGCTGGGCGGCGACCAGTGCGACCGGCAGTCGCCGATCGAGCACCACCACCTCGTCGGTGTCGGGGGCGCAGGTCTGCAACGCGATCTCGGCGAGCCAACGGGCCCTGGCCAGCTCGGCCAGCGAACCCACCACCGGGCTGATCCCGGCGGCCACGCCCTGTTCCTCCAGCAGCCGGGCGGGCTCGGCCACCTCGTCCGACCCGAGTGAGATCAGCCCCACCTCGTGATCTGCGCGGATCCGCCACAGGATGTGGAAGCCCCCTGTCGCCGAGTAGCCCCTGTCCCGGGGCAGACCGGCACCCCGCCCGACCGACCGCACCACGGCCACCGCGTAGCGGCCGCGCTCGGCCAGGCCGAGAAACGCCGACGCCTCCGCGACGAGGCCCGCTCCCCCGCCGACGGGGAAGTCGGCTCCCGGCCCGCCGAGCAGGACGTCGAGCACGGCGTTCCGCCGCTCGCCGTCCCGCGCCAGGCGCTCGGATTCCGCCTCCTGGTAGGCATCGGCGACCGCGCCGACGAGGAGGTCGACGATGTCCCACAGGTCGCCGACGCACGGCAGCAGGTCGGGCAGCGAGGCCGGGTACTCCTCGGCCACCGTCTCGATCATGGCCTGCCAGAGCAGCCGGCAGCCGCGCCGGTACGCGTCCTGCAGCGAGGACAGCGGCAGGCCCTGCTCGGCCCGGGTCCGGCCGGTCCATGCGGCGGCGGAGAGGTCGACGGGGCGATCCTCGGAGCGGTCCAGCATCGAGGTCATGGCCTGGCCCAGGTTGTGCAGGATCGTGTCCCGCAGCTCCGCGGGGGCGACCAGCCCGGCGTAGGCGCCGTCCTCGGCGAGGATCTGATCGGCCAGCCCCTCGGCGATCGCGGGCAGTCGCCCTGAGAGCGGCCGTGCCACCGCGGTCAGGATGTGTGAGGCGTTGTCCCCGTCGCGCACCCAGCCGCCGCCCTTCTCCACGAGACCATCCCGCCGCCGCAGGCGCGGTGCGCGATGAGCGGATGGTAGCTCGCGGGGCGGCGCCGACGGGCTCGTTCCCCGGCCCCACGCTCTGGTAGACAGTGGGCCATGGCCGACACCGAGATCACCTTTGCCAGCGGCGACGTCACCCTGCACGGCAGCCTGCGGCTCCCCGACGGCGTGTCGGGACCGGTGCCCGCGGCCCTGCTCCTCGCCGGCAGCGGGCCGACCGACCGCAACGGGGACAGCGCCCTGATGCCCGGGTCCATCGGCACCCTCCGCTTCCTCGCCGACACGCTGGCGGACGCCGGCTTCGCGAGCCTGCGCTACGACAAGCTCGGCAGCGGGGAAACCGGACTGGGTCCGTACGAGGTCGAGGACGTCGCGGGGCTCGGCTTCTCCACCTTCATCGAGGCGGCCGCCGACGGGCTGGATTACCTTGCGGCGCAACCAGATATCGACCCGGACCGGCTGCTGGTGATCGGGCACAGCGAGGGCGCGCTCGTCGGTCTGGCGCTGGCCGTCGCCGACGACGCCCCTGCCCTCGTCGGCCTGGGTCTGCTCGAGCCGCTCGCGGTCCGGCTGCTGGACCTGCTGACCCGACAGATCAACGCTCAGGTGGAAGGCGCCCTCGGCGCCGGGGCGCTCCCGCTCGAACTGGCCGACGAGCTGCGCACGGCGCTGACCGAGGCCGTCGAGTCGTTGCGCGCGGACGGCACCCTCCCCGACGACCTGCCCGAGCCGCTGCGGATGGCCGGGTTCGTACCGGTCAACGCCAAGGCGCTCGCCGAGGAGGACGCGCTCGACCCGCGCGTACTGGCAGGCACACTGCCCGCGGGACTGCCGGTGCTCACCAGCTGCTCCGCGCGGGACACCCAGGTCGCGGTCGCCGACGTGGACGCGCTGGACGCGGCCCTGTCCGCCGCCGCGTTGACGTCGGTGCGGATGACCACGGCCAACCACGTGCTCAAGGAGATCGGCGAGCGGGACTCGACCGGCGCCGACTACATCGAGGACCTGCCCTACTCAGCGGAATTCGGCACCGGGTTCCGGAACTGGCTCGCTGGGCTGTAGTCCGCGTGGGCCGGCAGCGTTCCTAGAGGGCGGGCTCGGTGTGGGTGGGAGCCGCCCCTTGCTTGGCGGGCAGGCGTTTGTCCAGCCAGGCGGCGGCGGCGGCGAGGGCGACGAACAGCAGCCCGATCACGAGACCGTTGATGAGCACTCGCAGGTAGCCGAGCTCGTGCACGTCCGCAAACGGGTACGGGTACCAGTCCGAGGAGAGCGGGCCACGGATCGCGGTGAAAAGCATGTATGCGAGGGGAACAGGACCGCCAGCTTGACGACTCGCGGTGAGGTGAGCCCACGCGGCCCGAACGCCAACCACCCCACGACCGCCATGATCGGGACCGCGACGTGCAGCAGCTTGTCGGCAGTCAGTGCCCAGGTGTCGAACACGAGCAGGCCATCCAGTGCGACGTAGGTGACGATGCCGGTGACCGTGATCGCGACCAGACCGGTCAGCCTGAACACCGAGAACACGGTCGAGGACCGGTTCGGGTTGATGGCAAGGAGCAGACTCGTCGCACCCACGATCAGGTTCGACTGGATCGTGAAGAACGCGAAGACATTCAGGGCCCGCCCGAGTGGGCTACCGCCGAACTTCTGGAACGACTCGCCGGTCTCGGCGACGAGGGGCATGTTGTTCTGCCAATCCAGCACCACCTGAATGATCACACCCACAACTACGCACACTGCCGTGGCAGCAAACCAGACACGCGCCCATCTCACATCCATGGCCGCACCCTATCCAGTCCGCGCTTTTCCCCGCGCGATTCATGGACGACACGCTTCACGGTGCACTCGTCTGCCCCTCACCGCGACTGACCGCCGAGAGCCGTCGCGAAATCCGAGATGCGCTCGCGCTCGGCGTGCTGTAGCGTTCTCGCCTAACCAACGACGCCTAGACCGAAGGGACGGCCACAATGACGCACTACGCGCACCTCAGCGCCGTACCCGCGTGGCATTGCCACATGTCGGCCAAGCGCGTATCCCGAGAACGATCCTGACGTAGCGGATCCGTTCTCGGCACCCAGGGCACACGCCCGGGTGCCGTTTCTTTTACTACCCCCAGCATTTTCAACAGCAAGGAATCCACATGAAGCTTCGTATCAGCCAACTGTCCACGGCGCCGCCGTTGACCTCCCTGCCCGCCGACCTCACCGGCCACGCGGTCACCCTCGACCTGTCCCACACCGACGCCGCTCAGCGCGCGGCCGCGACCGACCTGGCCCGCGAGCTGCTCGACCGCGGCGCGGCCCGGATCGTGATCTCCGGGTCGGCCGCCTGACGACGGCGTCGAGTGTGCACTGACCGGGGCATCGCCCGGGTAGGAACGACGAAAGGTGCACACTCGGCGGGAAGCGAGCGTGCACCTTTCGTCAGAACCTCAGTGCGCGAGAAGAACCTCAGTGCGCGAAGTGACGCGCCCCGGTCAGGTACATCGTGACGCCTGCCTCGCGGGCGGCCTCGATCACCTCGTTGTCGCGAACCGAACCGCCCGGCTGCACGACCGCCTTGACGCCCGCGGTCGCGAGCACCTGGAAGCCGTCCGGGAACGGGAAGAACGCGTCGGAGGCGCCCACCGAACCGGCGACCCGGTCCCCTGCGCGCTGCACGGCCAGGTGCGCCGAGTCGACGCGGTTGACCTGACCCATGCCGACGCCGACCGAGGCGCCGTCGTGGGCGAGCAGGATCGCGTTCGACTTCACGGCACGGCATGCGCGCCAAGCGAATTCGAGATCCTTCAGGGTCGCGGCGTCGGCCGCGTCACCGGTGACCAGGGTCCAGTTGGCCGAGTCGTCGCCCTCGGCGTCGAGCACGTCCCGCTCCTGCAGCAGCGCGCCGCCGGAGATGGGGCGCAGCTCCACGCCGGTCGCGTTCGGGACCGCGGCCTCGAGCACCCGCACGTTCTTCTTGCGGGCCAGCACCTCGACGGCACCGGGGGCGTAGGAGGGCGCGATCACGACCTCGGTGAAGATCTCGGCGACCTGCTCGGCCATCTCGACGGTCACCTCGCGGTTCGCCGCGATGACGCCACCGAACGCGCTGACCGGATCGCAGGCGTGCGCCTTGCGGTGCGCCTCGGCGATGTCGGCACCGACGGCGATGCCGCAGGGGTTGGCGTGCTTGATGATCGCGACCGCGGGCTCGGCGTGGTCGAAGGCGGCGCGCCAAGCGGCGTCACCGTCGGTGTAGTTGTTGTACGACATCTCCTTGCCGTGCAACTGCTTCGCCTGCGCGAGGCCCGCGGGGGCAGCCGGGTCCTCGTACAGCGCCGCGGCCTGGTGCGGGTTCTCGCCGTAACGCAGGACCGCGGTGCGGTTCCAGCTCGCGCCTGCCCACTCGGGGAACTGCGAGTCGGACTCGACAAGGGTCGAGGTCATCCAGCTGGCGACCGCGACGTCGTAGGACGCGGTGTGCTGGAAGGCCTGCGCGGCAAGGGCAGTGCGCTCGGCCATGGTGAACCCGCCCGCCGAGATCGCGGCGAGCACGTCCTCGTACTTGCCCGGGTCCACGACGACCGCGACCGACGGATGGTTCTTGGCGGCGGCGCGCACCATCGACGGACCGCCGATGTCGATCTGCTCGACGCACTCGTCCGGGGTGGCGCCGGACGCGACCGTGGCGGTGAACGGGTACAGGTTCACGACCACCAGCTGGAACGCCTCGACGCCCAGCTCGACGAGCTGATCGAGGTGCTCGTCCTTGCGCGTGTCGGCGAGGATGCCTGCGTGCACGCGCGGGTGCAGGGTCTTGACGCGACCGTCGAGGGTCTCCGGGAAACCGGTCAGGTCCTCGACCTTGGTGACGGGGATGCCGGCATCGGCGATCTTCGAGGCCGTGGAGCCGGTGGAGACCAGCTCGACCCCGGCCTGGTGCAGCCCGGTGGCCAGTTCCACGAGGCCGGTCTTGTCGTAGACGCTCACCAATGCGCGGCGCACAGCCTTACGTTCGGTCACTTCGGGATCACGGCCTTTCGTCCATCGGAAATAACACCTCGGGTGGCGACGGCGGCGAGAACCTCCGCCAGCAGTCGCCGTTCCACCGTTTTGATCCGCTCGTGCAGGCTCGACTCGTCGTCGGACTCGAGCACGGGCACGGGCTCCTGGGCCAGGATCGGTCCGGTGTCGACCCCCGCATCGACCAGGTGCACGGTCGAACCGGTGATCTTCACGCCGTAGGCCAGGGCGTCGGGCACCGCGTGCGCGCCGGGGAACGAGGGCAGCAGGGCGGGATGGGTATTGATGATGCGGCCGCCGAAGCGGTCGAGGAACTCGGGGCCGAGGATCTTCATGAACCCGGCCGAGACGATGAGGTCCGGCTGGTGCGCGTCCGTCGCCTTGGTCAGCGCCCGGTCCCAGGCGGCCCGGTCGGCGTGGTCGCGCAGTCCCACCCGGAAGGCGGGGATGCCTGCGGCCTCAGCGTGCCCGGCGGCGTCGCAGTCGCGGTCCACTCCGACCGCGACGATGCGGGCGGGATAGTCGTCGACGGCGGCCGCGATCAGCGACTGCAGCAGGCTCCCGGTACCGGAAGCGAGGACCACGACTCGGACCGGCTCGGTCGAGCCGGGGCGGAAGTACTCACGCGAGGCAGTCAGCGCTCTACTCCTGTGTGCGGGCCAGCGACCGGAGTGTGCCCCGGCCGGGAAGAAGCCTAGTCGCTGCTGGTCCGGGTGCCGTCGGGCAGGTCCGCTTCGGCCGGATCGGACGTGACCTCCGCCACCTCGGCGTCCACCACCGCCTCGTCGATCTCGGCGTCCACCGCGTCGGTGGCCTCGACCCCCTGATCGCTCGCCGCCGCGACCCGGTCGCCGCCGGAGTCGACCACCTCGGCCTCGACCACCACCTCGCCCTCGATGTACGAGCCACCCGGCAGCTCCTTCGCCGGTTCCGGCACCGGGCGATCGAGCATTCGGGCGGCAAGCGTGTAGGTCCGCGGCGGATCGGGCTGTTCGGCGGGCTTCGACTGCTCCCGGCCTGCACCCCCGCGCTTGGCCACGACCAGCGCGGTCAGCGAGCCGAACACCGCGAACCAGGCGAAGGACAGCCCGGTGAACGTCGCGAGGTCCACCCCGACCGTCCCGAAGGAACCGAGCTCCCCGCCCGCGGCGAAACCGAGCAGGCCCAGCGCCAGGGCCGCCGCGGCGGCCGCGACCAGCACCTTGCGCACCGCCACCGCCGGACCGCCCGCGCGGTGCGCGCAGTCCCGTCCGAGCTGGATGCCGAGGGCCGCGGGGATCAGCAACAGGGCGGGCCAGCCGCCACCGCTCGGCCCGGCGGGCACCGCCCCGAGCAGGGGCAGCGCCGGCAGCGGCCCGCCGACGACGGTGAACACGCTCAGCGACGCGTCGCCGAGGTGCGCCGTCGACCCGACCAGCATCGCCGCGCTGCCGACCGCGAGGTTCGGCAGGTACAGGATCGAGAGCAGGGTGAGGCCGAGCGCGCCGCCGAAGCCGTCACCCGCCTCGAGCAGCTCACCCACCTCGGCCCACGACGAGATCAGCGCCACCGCGGTCAGGGCCGCACCGGACGCCAGCAGCGCCAACCCGACCCTCAGCGCGGGCCTTGCGGACGCGCGCACCCACTCCGGTACGCCGAGCCGGGCGCAGATCGGGCGCCACAGCTTGCTGCCCATCCCGATGCCCGCGCCGATCAGGTGCACGCCCAGCACCCAGCCGAAGGCGGCCAGCGCGTTGGGCGGGGCCAGTGCGATCACCGACGACGCATCCTTGATCACGGCCAATGCCAGCGCGGTGACCAGCAACGGACCGGCGAGCGCGGCGCCGAGCACCCAGAGTTGTTCGTGTCGCGGGGTCTGCTCGGTGACGGCGTGCGCGCAACCGCGCGCGACCGACCAGATCATCAGGATCGTCGGGACCAACGGCAGCACGCCGAGCGAGGCGCCGCCGATGGTGAGCTGCACCTGGTGCACGGCCAGCCAGCTCGCCGCGACGGCGCCACTGGTGCCGGTGAGATCACTGTTCGCCGCGACCAGCGTCACGAGGATGCAGGCGGCGATCAGCGCCAGCGCGACCAGAGCGGGCCGCAACGCCACCGCGAGCAGGGTGCGGATCTGCTCGGGGTTCGGCGTCGGCCTCGGTGCCGCCGGTGTCCGCCGTCTGCTCGGACTGCGGAGGGTGTCGCTGCTGCGCAAGGAACTCATCTCCTCGAGGGTGGCATCTGTGTTCGGGGCGATCTGCCAGGCGCGCCGACAGGTCAGGAAACGACGACGCCCCCCGGCTCACCGGGGGGCGTCGAGCGTGGGCGTCGCTAGTCCGCGTCCCGCTTCGGGGCCGATCCGAAGGCCTGGGTGGGAGCGGCGGTGCCGTCGTCCGCGGCGGGTGCCGGGGTCTCGGGCGACTGCGGCGCGCCGCCGGTGGCGGCATCCTGTGGGCCGGACTGCTGCGGCTGGCCGTAGCCCTGCGGCGCCTGGCCGTAGCCCTGCTGCGGCGCGGGCGGGGCGTACGGGTTCGTGGGCTGCGCGTAGCCCTGCTGACCGTAGCCACCGGGATACGGCTGCGGCTGGCCGTAACCGGTCTGCGGCTGTCCGTAGCCGGGCTGCGGCTGTCCGTAGCCGGGCTGGGCCTGCGGCTGGGTCTGACCGGGTGCCTGCGGCTGGCCGTAGCCCTGGGGCGCCTGGCCGTACGGCTGGCCGGGCGCCTGCTGCTGGCCGTACCCCTGCGGCGGCTGGCCGTAGCCCTGCGGGTAACCCTGGGGCGCGTAACCGGCAGGCTTCGGGGCGGGCACCTTGAGCATGCCAAGCGAGAACAGCAGCACGGCCACCGCGACTGCGGCCTGGACGAACGCCAGGATCAGGCCGGTGACGCCGCCGACGGCCAGCGAGACGCCCTCGGACAGGCTGAACATGAAGAACAACGCGATGAGGAATCCCACCACCGACGCGGCCGCGGCCGCTCCCTTGTACGGCTGCTCGGGCAGCAGCGACAGCCCGGCCAGCAGCCCACCGAAGAGCAGGAAGGCCAGCGCCAGGATCGGGTAGCCGGCCTCGAAGGAGCTCTGCGTCAGGGTCTCGTCACCGAAGGTGGTCACCTTCGCGAACGGGGCGAACCCGAGCAGGAAGTTGATGATGGCGAGCCCCAGGACGCCGAGGGTGAGCAGGTAGGGCAGGCCCTTCGACCCGAGTCCCCCGGACGGCGGCTCGCCCGGACCGTAACCGGACCCTGCAGGCGTGAAAGTCATGACATCTCCTAGGGAGGGTCTGCATTGTGCGACTGGTCAATTCCTCAATGAACGCTAGCGTATTTCTCTGTGTGAACCCTGAGCCCGCGGCGCCCGCCCGTCGGACAAAAAGAACGAGGGGCACCTTCCCGCGCGGTGGCGCGGGCAGGTGCCCCTCGTTCGGTGAGACCGGAGCGGCGTCAGCCGCTCAGTTCACTCAGGCCTCGACGACCAGGCTCTGCAGGATCTCGCGCGCGAGAGCGGCGGTCTCGGACGGCGTCTTGCCGACCTTGACGCCTGCCGCCTCGAGGGCGTCCTTCTTGGCCTGCGCGGTGCCCGAGGAGCCGGAGACGATGGCGCCTGCGTGGCCCATGGTCTTGCCCTCGGGGCGGTGAAGCCCGCGACGTAGCCGACGACCGGCTTGGTGACGTTGGCCTTGATGTAGTCGGCCGCACGCTCCTCGGCGTCGCCGCCGATCTCGCCGATCATCACGATGATCTTGGTCTCGGGGTCCTTCTCGAACGCCTCGATGGCGTCGATGTGGGTGGTGCCGATGACCGGGTCGCCGCCGATGCCGATGGCGGTCGAGAAGCCGTACTCACGGAGCTCGAACATCATCTGGTAGGTCAGGGTGCCGGACTTGGACACCAGGCCGACCGGGCCCTTGCCGGAGATGTTGGCCGGGGTGATGCCGACCAGCGCCTCGCCCGGGGTGATGATGCCGGGGCAGTTGGGGCCGATGATCCGGGTCTTGTTGCCCTTCTCGACGTTGTAGGCCCACGCGAACGCGGAGTCCTGCACCGGGATGCCCTCGGTGATGACCACGAGGAGCGGGATCTCCGCATCGATGGCCTCGACGATGGCGTCCTTGGAGAAGGCCGGGGGGACGAACGCGATGGAGACGTCCGCGCCGGTCTTCTCCATGGCCTCGGCGACGGTCGCGTAGACCGGCAGCTCGACGGCGGAACCGTCGGCGGCGGTGTGCGAGACGGTGGTGCCGGCCTTGCGGGCGTTGACGCCGCCGACGACCTGGGTGCCCGCCTTGAGCATCAGGGCGGTGTGCTTGGTGCCCTCGCCGCCGGTGATGCCCTGGACGATGACCTTGGAGTCCTTGGTCAGGAAGATTGCCATTGTTCTAGTCCCTTTACTTCGCTGCGAAGGCGAGTTCGGCGGCCTTGTCGGCGGCCTCGTCCATGGTGGCGACAACGGTCACCAGCGGGTGGTTGGCCTCGGCGAGGATGCGACGACCCTCTTCGACGTTGTTGCCGTCCAGGCGCACGACGAGCGGCTTGTTGGCCTCGTCGCCCAGGGTCTGCAGGGCACCGACGATGCCGTTGGCGACCGCGTCACAGGCGGTGATGCCACCGAAGACGTTGACGAAGACGCTCTTGACCTGGGCGTCGTTCAGGATGACGTCGAGGCCGGCGGCCATGACGGCCGCCGAGGCGCCGCCACCGATGTCGAGGAAGTTGGCCGGCTTGACGTTGCCGTGCTTCTCGCCCGCGTACGCGACCACGTCGAGCGTGGACATGACCAGACCCGCGCCGTTGCCGATGATGCCGACGGAGCCGTCGAGCTTGACGTAGTTGAGGTCGTTCTCCTTGGCCTTGAGCTCGAGGGGATCGGTGGCGTCCCGGTCCTCGAAGGCCTCGTGGCCGGGCTGACGGAAGCCGGCGTTCTCGTCAAGGGTGACCTTGCCGTCGAGGGCCAGGATCTGGTCATCGGGGGTGCGCACGAGGGGGTTGACCTCGACGAGGAGCGCGTCCTCCTTGATGAAGACCTCCCAGAGCTTCTGGATGGTCACGGCCGCGGCGTCGAGCACCTCGGCCGGGAGCTTGCCCGCCTCGGCGATGCTGCGCGCGAACGCGAGGTCGACACCCTTGACGGCGTCCACCGGGATCTTCGCGAGGGCGTCGGGGTTCTCCTCGGCGGTGACCTCGATCTCGACGCCACCCTCGACCGAGCACATGGCCAGGTAGGTGCGGTTCGTGCGGTCGAGCAGGAAGGAGATGTAGTACTCCTCGGCGATGTCACTCGCCTCTGCGACCAGCAGCTTCTTGACGACGTGTCCCTTGATGTCGAGCCCGAGGATGGACTCGGCGTTCGCGACAGCCGCATCGACGTCGGCGGAGTACTTCACGCCGCCGGCCTTGCCACGGCCTCCGACCTTGACCTGCGCCTTGATCATCACGGGCTTGCCGATTTCCTCGGCAATCTCACGTGCGCCGGCGACAGTGTCGGTAACACGTCCTGCCGACGTGGGCACGCCGTGCTTGGCGAAGAGTTCCTTCGCCTGGTATTCGAAGAGATCCATCTGCTCACCGTCTCGTCAGTGTTGACGCCCGCTCGAGGGGTAAGAGCGGGTCCGTCCCGGACTTTATCTAGTTGAATCAATCGTCTATCGACCGCATTGATGCTATGTGGCATATCTCACGGCACAAGGGGGCGTGAGCGTCAGCTCACCGGCGATTTCGACGAACCACCATGAAAGCGGTCACCGCCAGCAACGCCACCGCGACGAGCCCGCAGACCGCCCCCGCGCCCATGGCGGGCTCGGCAACCCGGGCGCGCGTCAACGGCCACGCCATCAGGTATACGGACATTCCGGTCACCGCGCCGATCATCAGGGACGCACCCCGTGCCGCCCTGGACCGCATTGCGACGAGCACCGCCGCCACGATCACGACCGCGAGGAGTGCGCGACCCCACAGGTCCCAGCCCCACGGCCACTGCGCGAACGAGTCCGGGCCGAAGTCGCGACCGCGATACAGCGGCAAACCCAGGGCGGCCACCGACGCGAGCGCCGCGACCGAGCCGACGATCAGCACCGGCACCTGGACGGGCACGTCGACCGAGGTGTCGATGCCGTCGCGCTCCGCCGACCCCGCGCAGAGCGCGAGGAGTCCGGTCGCGGCCGCCGCGACCGCGGACAGGGCGAGCAGCGCCGCGCCGGGGCCGGGTCCGAACCCCGGCAGGTCGCCCGCGACCACCACCGCCTGCAGCGCCGCGGCGACCGCCATCACCTGAGCGGCCCACAGCACCCCGACCGCGGGGCGCACCAGGCCCGCGAACTCCGAGAGCAGCAACCAGACGCAGGCGACCACAAGCACCACACCCGCAAGCAGCACCACCCTGGTCGCCAGGATCCGCGGCTCCGGCACCCCGCCAGGAACCGACAGCACGGGCAGGAGCGCGCCGACCGCGCCGAGCAGCCCGGCCCCGATCCCGGCCACGGCGGTGGCGACGTGCCAGCGCCCGACCCGGGCCCGTTCGGCCGCGGCCGCCCTCGCGCGGGCGGCGGACTTGGAGGTGCCCGCCGCCACGGGCGCCGCCGTGGCAGCGGCGGCGGACTGCGCCAGGAGCTGCGCCAGCCCCCGGCGCGCCCTGGCGGCCGCCGCGGCCGGGATCACGCAGCCGACCGCGATGAGGACCGCGCACGCCGCGATCGCCACCACCGACCCTGGACCGATCGAGACGCCGTCACCCGCCACCAGGCCCGCGACCAGTCGCACGCCGACCACACCCAGCGCAGCCACTGCGGCCCCGACGATGGCGCCCGCCGCGCCCAGCGGCGAGATCGCGGCCAGTGCCGCTGCGACCACGATCAGCACCGCCACCCCGACCAGCCCCGCGCCCAACGCAATCGGGGGCGCGGACTCGATGACGGCGGGCACGAGCAGCACCGGGTCGGTGGATCTCAGCGGCGGCGCGAAGAGTGCCGCGGCGAGGACCACCGCGGCCGCCACCGCGAGAATCGAGAGTCCGGCGCCGATCCGGCGGCCGACGCCCGCCCCGTCGTGATCCGGGTAATCGGAGTGGCCGTAGCCGTCGGCGTTCGAGGCCCTCGCCGCCGCGACGAGTCCGAGGAACCCGGCCAGCGCCGCGAGGACGTGCCCCGCCAGGATCGCGTAGGCACCGGGACCCGCGCTGAGCGAGGCGGCGGTCAGCGGACGGAACAGCTCGAGCCGGTTCGCGTTGATCGGGTCGTCGAGGAGCTGGAGGTCGAGCACCACCAGCCCGACCGAAACGCCGCCTGCGCCTGCCAACACAGTCCCCGCGACGGCAGGCCTGCGGCCCGCCAGCGCCAGCACGGCCAATGCCGGCGCCAGCGCCGCACAGACGAGGGCGGTAACGGCGGCAGCGGCAACGGCGGGCCCGGTCTCCTGGCGGATGATGCCGAGCACCGGGGCGACCGCCGTCGCGGCGACACCGAGCAGGGCGAGCACAACCGCCGCGATCGCGACCGGACCCGGGCCGCGGGACGGCTCAGACGAGCCGAACCCGTCCTGGGCGTCGATGCGTTCGGGCTTGGCCCGAGAACTGGTTCTGAGATCGGGTGAGGGCGCCACGCGGACGACGCTAGTGGGTCATCGGTGTCGGTCTCGACCGAACTTCACAAGAATCCAGCTCGCCCCGTTACAGCCGCCTTCCGGCGTATTCCCAGGCCCGGCCGTAATCACTCTGTGATGCATCTCACATATCCCAATGAGATGGCGCTAGGAGTTGCGGCGCTCGCAACCGTTTCGTTACCGTCGCTTGGGTCAAAGTCACAGACAGATCACGAACAGGAAGGCGGCAAGTGTCCAGGCATCGCGCACCCTTCCAATCCAGCCGCTTCGCCCCGCAGGAGCAGGCCACCGAGGCCTCAACGACGGTTTACTCGATTTCCGCAGGTCACGCCGTAGAGCCTCGCTACAAGGCCCCGGTTGAACCCAGTAGATCGAACTTCGAATACGCAGGCGACAACGAGACCACGCAGACTTATTCGCATCGCGTGCCGGATCGTTACATCGGATCCGCGAATCTCGGAACACCGCGCTCCACGAACTACCGCTCCGCCTCGCTCGACCAGCTCGACACCTCTTTCGATTCGGATCTCGCAGCTCCCGCTCGCCGCGGTGGAGCGCACCGGATCCCCGCTCCCCCACCGCCCTCAAGGGCCGCGCCGCAGTCATCGCGGTCGCCGCAGGCGCCGTCGTCGCCGCGGGCCAGGCCGGACTGAGCGGCCCCAGCAGCACCGATACCGCCGAGCTCAATCTGGCCGCGGACGACAGCTCCACGGGCACCGCCGCCACCGCCGAGCCGCAGGCCGCCCAGTTCGCCGCCGACACGGCCGCGAACACGGGCTCCCAGGCCCCGCAGGTCCTCAACATCGCGGCACCGACGGACCTCAGCCAGTTCTCGAACCTTCTCGCCAAGGGCCAGCGATTCAGCGAGGAGCGTGCCGCCCGCGAGGCCGCCGCCCGTCGCCCCCTCTTCGTACTGCCCGCCGTGGGCTCCTACACCTCCGGCTACGGCGCCCGATGGGGCACGCTTCACGCGGGCGTCGACATCGCGAACGCCATCGGCACCCCGATCTATGCGGTCGCCGACGGCGAGGTCATCGACTCCGGGCCCGCGCAGGGCTTCGGCATGTGGGTGCGACTGCGGCACGCCGACGGCACCGTCACCGTCTACGGCCACATCGACTCGTCCAACGTCTCGGTCGGCCAGAAGGTCATGGCGGGCGATCAGATCGCACGGATGGGCAACCGCGGCTTCTCCACCGGACCGCACCTGCACTTCGAGGTGCATCTGGGCGGCGAGAACAAGATCGATCCGCTCCCCTGGCTCGCAACCCGCGGCATCAGCCTCGGCGTCGAGCGCGACTAGGAACGACCCTCACCCCGGCATTCGTCCGGCGGAACGGCGCTGCCTGCATTAGCCTTCGGTGCGCCAGACTCCGTTGACGTCTACGTAGCAAGGGGTTCGCGTGAACTACTTCCGAGGGTCCGTCGTCGCCGCCGCTCTCACCGGCGCAGTCTCGCTCGCACTGGCGCCCACCGCATCGGCCGCCACCTATCAGATCACCGCCATGCCACCGATCGGAACCGTGTACTCGGACAACCTGGTGACGCTCGCCATGGCCGTCAGCCCCGTCCCGGCCGGCGCGGACGCGACCACCCCGGTCCTGGTCCACATCACCGAACCGGACGGCGACGACCGGACCCTCACCGTCCCCTGACCCTCGGCGGGGCAACGGTGGCCACCCGGGTCAACGAACCAGGACGGTACGTCGCGGTCTTCACGTTCGACGCGCCCGGCGGCGACCCTGCCACGACCACACTGCAGTTCGACGCCATCCCGTCGCCGTTGGGAAGTTCCTCCTAGCGGCGGCTAGAGCTTGACCATGGGGCTAGAGCTTGACCATAGGGACTCCGCCGATGAGCATCAGGCGCACCTTGCCCGCGGACCCGAAGTCGACGGTGACCGTCGCCGTCGGCCCGCTGCCCTTGGTCTCCAAAACCGTTCCGAGACCGTACTTGTCGTGGCTGACGCGATCGCCGACGGCGAGCACCAGGTGGTTGTTGCGTGCCCGGGCGGCACCGAAGCTCGGTGTGGCGTTGCCCGACCCGCCGTAACCCTGACCGCCACCGAAGCCGCCGCCACCGCCGTAGCCCTGGCCGCCGCGGGGACGCCCGCCCCCGATCGCGCCACCGGCGCCGGTACCCGGATCCTCCCGCCGCCAGTGAAGCAGGTCGGACGGGATCTCCTGCAGGAATCGTGATTCCGGGTTGGTGATCGGCTGTCCCCACGCCGAGCGCATGATCGCGCGGGTGAGGTACAGGCGATGGCGGGCCCTGGTGATGCCGACGTAGGCCAGCCTGCGTTCCTCGGACAGCTCCGCCGGGTCGCCGAGCGCGCGCATGTGCGGGAACTGGCCGTCCTCCCAGCCGGTCACGAAGACCACCGGGAATTCGAGGCCCTTCGCGGTGTGCAGGGTCATCAGGGTCACCACACCGTCGCCGTTGTCGGGCAGCTGGTCGGAATCGGCCACCAGGGACACCCGCTCGAGGAACGCGGCGAGCGAGCCCGGGTCCGGCTCGCCCTCGGTGGGGTCGAGATCGCCGTCGGCCGCGGCCGCCAGCGCGCCCTCGAGGCTCTCGTCGATCTCCGTCTCCACGCCCGCGGCATTGCGCGCATCGGAGCTGAATTCCTGCGCCACGCTGACCAACTCGTTGAGGTTGTCCAGTCGCGCGCCGTCCTGCGGATCGCTACTCGCCTCGAGCTCCGCCCGGTAGCGGGTCCGGTCGAGCACGGCCTCGACCACCTCGCCGATGTCGATCAGCCCGGCATCGTCGGGCTGCAACGTCTCGCGGATGTCGTCCATCATCTCGAGGAACGCCGAGATCGCCTTCTGCGAGCGGGTGTTCAGCAGCGGCACCACGCCGTCCGCCGCGTCCCGCAGCGCCTGTGCGAAGCCGACGCCGCGCTGCTCCGAGTGCACGGCCACGCAGGCCTCGGCCCTGTCGCCGATGCCGCGGCGCGGGGTGTTGAGGATCCGGCGCAGGCTGACGGTGTCGTCGGGGTTCTGCAGCACCCGCAGGTACGCGACCACGTCGCGAACCTCCTTGCGCTCGTAGAACCGGACGCCGCCGACCACCTTGTACGGCAGGCCGAGGCGGATGAAGATCTCCTCAAGCGCCCGCGACGAGTTGTTGGTGCGGTAGAACACCGCGACCTCGCCGAACTTCGCGTCGCCCGCATCCACCAGCTTGTCGATCTCGGAGGCGACGAAGTAGGCCTCGTCGTGCTCGTTGTCGGCGACGTAGCCGGTGATCAGCTCGCCCTCGCCGGACTCGGTCCACAGCCGCTTCTCGCGCCTGCCGGTGTTGCGGGAGATCACCGCGTTCGCGGCCGACAGGATGTTCTGGGTGGATCGGTAGTTCTGTTCGAGCAGGATGGTCCTGGCGTCGGGGTAGTCGCGCTCGAACTCCTCGATGTTGCGGATGGTGGCGCCGCGGAACGCGTAGATCGACTGGTCCGCGTCGCCGACGACGCACAACTCTGCGGGCGGGACCAGGGTCCCGCTGTCCGCGATCCCGCCGACCAGCTCGCGCACCAGCACGTACTGCGCATGGTTGGTGTCCTGGTACTCGTCGACCAGCACGTGCCGGAACCGGCGCCGGTAGTACTCGGCCACCTGTGGGAAGTTCTGCAGCAGTGCGACGGTCTCGCCGATCAGGTCGTCGAAGTCCATCGCGTTGGCCGCGCGCAGTCGAGCCTGGTAATGGCCGTACACCTTCGCGACCAGCCGGACCAGCTCGTTCGGGTCCTTGTCGGCGTCGGCCGCGGCCCGCTCCGGGTCGATCAGCTCGTTCTTGAGGTTCGAGATGTGGGTGGCCAGCAGTCGCGCGGAGTACCGCTTCGCGTCGATCTCCAGGTCCTTCGAGATCATCGTCAGCAGCCTGCGCGAATCGTCCGCGTCGTAGATGGTGAAGTTCGAGTTCAGTCCCGGCAGCAGCGCGGCCTGCATCCGCAGGATCCGCACGCAGCTCGAGTGGAACGTCGAGACCCACATGTTGTTGGCCCGGGGCCCGACGAGGTGCGCCACGCGCTCGCGCATCTCCGCGGCGGCCTTGTTGGTGAACGTGATCGCGAGCACCTGCCCGGGCGCGACGTCCCGCTCGGCGAGCAGATACGCGATCCGACGGGTCAGCACGGCGGTCTTCCCCGAGCCCGCGCCCGCCACGATGAGCAGCGGCGAACCGGCGTGCACCACTGCCTCGCGCTGCTGCGGGTTGAGCCCCTCGAGGAGGGCCGCCGAAGGGGTGCGCGACGGCGCCGTCACAAAGCGTGCGTGACCTGCTGCTGAGAATGTGTTCATCGTCGTCAACGCTACCGCCGCGCACCGACAGCGGCGCCCCCGGACCGGCCCGCGCCCCCGCCGATGGTCAGCCCCTCACACCCGTGGCAAACTGTGATTCCTGATCTGACACGAGGAGAAATACACATGGGCGGCTCAGTTCCATCGGATGCCACCGACCCCGACCTCCCGACCAGCGAGGCCGAGATCGAGGAGCTCCGACTGGAGATCGACCGACTGGACGCCGAGATCCTCGCCGCGATCAAGCGCCGCAGCGAGGTCTCCCAGATCATCGGCCGCACCCGGATGGCCTCCGGCGGCCCCCGCCTCGTGCACAGCCGCGAGATGAAGGTCCTCGAGCGCTTCAGCGACCTCGGCCAGGAGGGTCACACCCTGGCGATGCTGCTGCTGCGCCTCGGCCGCGGCCGGCTCGGCCAGTAGGACCCGGCCGGCTCGGCCAGTAGCACCGCAGCCCGCCACTACTGCAGCGCGATGTACTTGGTCTCCAGGTACTCCTCGATGCCCTCGCTACCGCCCTCGCGTCCGAACCCGGAGGACTTGACGCCCCCGAACGGCGCGGCGGCGTCGGAGATCACGCCCCTGTTCACGCCGACCATCCCGGTCTCGAGCGCCTCTGCCACCCGCAGCGCCCGATCCAGGCTCTGCGTGTAGATGTAGGCGGCCAGCCCGTACTCGGTGTCGTTGGCGGCGGCGATGCCCTCCTCCTCGGTGTCGAACCCGGCGATCGCGGCGACCGGACCGAACACCTCCTCGCGCAGGATGCGGGCCTCGACGGGCACGTCCGCCAGCACGGTCGCCGGGTAGAAGTAGCCCGGCCCGCCCGGTGCCTTGCCGCCGAGTCGCACCTGCGCCCCCACCGCGATCGCGTCCCGCACCAGCTCGCTGACGGTGTCGAGCTGG
The DNA here is from genome assembly GCF_001984015.1 of Rhodococcus sp. MTM3W5.2. Taxonomy (NCBI): domain Bacteria; kingdom Bacillati; phylum Actinomycetota; class Actinomycetes; order Mycobacteriales; family Nocardiaceae; genus Rhodococcus; species Rhodococcus sp. MTM3W5.2. The sequence continues at coordinate 4,602,064 of NZ_CP019572.1, forward strand.
GCGGGGTTGATCAGGGGTCCGAGCTTCGAATCCGGGTCGGTGCCCGGCCCGAGGGTCATCGACCGCATCCGCTCGGTCAGCCTGGCACTGAACTCCTCGCGGACCGAGTTCTGCACGTGGAATCGGTTCGCAGCGGTGCAGGCCTCGCCGCCGTTGCGCAGCTTGGCCAGCATCGCCCCGTCCACCGCGGCGTCCAGATCCGCGTCGTCGAACACGACGAAGGGCGCGTTTCCGCCGAGCTCCATCGAGGTGCGCAGTAGGCCCTTCGCGGACTGCTCGATCAGCTTGCGCCCGACTCCGGTGGACCCGGTGAAGGTGAGCTTGCGCAGCCGCGGATCGTCGATCAGCGGCCCGGTGAGCGCGCCCGCGTTCGAGGTGGGCAGCACCGACAGGACGCCGTCGGGCAGCCCGGCGTCGGCGATGAGCTGTCCGAGCAACAGCATGGTCAGCGGCGTCTCGGCTGCGGGCTTGACGATCATCGTGCAGCCTGCGGCGAGGGCGGGCCCGATCTTGCGGGTCCCCATCGCCAGCGGGAAGTTCCACGGGGTGATCGCCAGGCACGGCCCGACCGGGGCCTTGCCGACCAGGATCCGGCCGGTGCCCGCGGGCGCGTGGGTGTAGCGGCCTGCGATCCGCACCGCCTCCTCGCTGAACCAACGGAAGAATTCGGCGCCGTAGGCCACCTCGCCCTTGCTCTCGGCCAGCACCTTGCCCATCTCCAGCGTCATCAGCAGGGCGAAGTCGTCGGCGCGGGCGGTGATCGCCTCGAACACGGCCCGCAGGATCTCGCCGCGTTTGCGCGCCGGGGTGGCCGCCCACTCGCGCTGGGCGGCCGCCGCCGCGTCGAGCGCCAGCAGGCCGTCGGCCGGGCCTGCGTCCGCGACCTCGACGAGGGGCTCGCCGGTCGCGGGGTTGACCACCGTGAACGTCGCGCCGCCGGCCGCGTCCACCTGTTTGCCGCCGATCCAGAGCTTCGTGGGAACCGACTCGATCAGAGTTCGCTCGTCCATGGCTCCATACTGCCCGCCCGCGCGCGTATTGGAAGGCCCCATCGAGTGTGCAGATCCCGCCGCGTCGGCCGAGTGGTCCCGACCGTAGGTGCACACTCGGCGAACCGCCGGACACGATCGATCAAGGAGCACCCGCACCGGGAAGCGCTGAGCGCCGCAGGTTCTCCCCCACTAGTCTCGACGTATGAGTCTCGACATCACCGCCACGGCCGCCTGGCAGGAGCTTCGCGCGCACCACGACGAGGTCGGGACGCGACACCTGCGCGAGATCTTCGCCGAGGACCCCAAGCGCGGCAGCGAGCTCACGGTAACGGCAGGCGATCTCTACATCGATTACAGCAAGCACCGGGTCGAACGCGAGACCCTGCGATTGCTGATCGAACTGGCCCGCGCGGCCGGGGTCGAGGAGCGCAGGGACGCGATGTTCCGGGGCGAGCACATCAACACCTCCGAGGACCGCGCCGTATTGCACACGGCGCTGCGACTGCCCGCCGACGCGGCCCTGGTGGTCGACGGCCAGGACGTGGTCGCCGACGTCCACGAGGTGCTCGAACGGATGGGGCGCTTCACCGATCGGCTGCGCTCGGGCGACTGGCGTGGGGCCACCGGTGAGCGCATCACCACCGTGGTCAACATCGGGATCGGCGGATCCGATCTGGGTCCGGTGATGGCGTATCGGGCGCTGCGCCACTACGCGGACGCCGGCATCGCGGCCCGGTTCGTCTCCAACATCGATCCCGCCGATCTCGTGAGCAAGCTGGCCGGTCTCGACCCGGCGACCACGCTGTTCATCGTCGCCTCGAAGACCTTCTCCACCCTCGAGACCCTCACCAACGCAACGGCGGCCAGGCGCTGGCTCACCGCGGCCCTCGGCGAGGACGCCGTCGCCAAGCACTTCGTCGCCGTGTCCACCCACGCAGAGCGGGTGTCCGAGTTCGGCATCGACACCGACAACATGTTCGGCTTCTGGGACTGGGTCGGCGGACGCTATTCCGTGGACTCGGCCATCGGGCTGTCACTGATGTGCGTGATCGGCAAGGAAGGGTTCGGCGAGTTCCTCGAGGGCTTCCACACCATCGACCGGCATTTCGCGACCGCCCCCCTCGAGAACAACGCGCCGGTGCTGCTCGGCCTCATCGGCCTCTGGTACTCGAGCTTCTTCGACTCGGACTCGCGTGCGGTGCTGCCCTATTCGAACGATCTCGGCCGGTTCGCGGCCTACCTGCAGCAGCTCACCATGGAGTCGAACGGCAAGTCGGTGCGCGCCGACGGGTCCCCGGTGACCACCCCGACCGGCGAGATCTTCTGGGGCGAGCCGGGTACCAACGGCCAGCACGCCTTCTATCAGTTGCTGCACCAGGGCACGAGGCTCTCCCCCGCCGATTTCATCGGATTCGCCGAGCCCACCGATGATCTGCCGACGCTCGACGGCACCGGCAGCATGCACGACATCCTGATGAGCAATCTGTTCGCGCAGACCAAGGTCCTGGCGTTCGGAAAGACCGCGGAGGAGATCGCGGCGGAGGGCACCGCACCGGAACTGGTGCCGCACAAGGTGATGCCCGGCAACCGGCCGTCGACGACCATCCTCGCCCCCCGGATCACCCCCTCAGCACTCGGCCAGCTGATCGCGCTGTACGAGCACCAGGTCTTCGTCGAGGGTGTCGTGTTCGGCATCGATTCCTTCGACCAGTGGGGCGTCGAGCTGGGCAAGACCCAGGCACTCGAGCTCGGCCCTATCCTCACCAACCCCGAAGCCCCTGCGGAGCAAGCCGATTCGTCCACCGACACCCTGGTGCGGTGGTACCGCAGCAGGCGGGGCCGCGCGGTCTGAGTTCCGCGCGGCGCCTAGAGCGTGTCGCCTATACGGTGAGGAACCACAGCGAAGGCATCCAGCGACCTTGCCCGAGTACCGGGAGTCGCGCCGGGTTGAGTTCAACTCACGCACGTTGACTGAGAGAAGCGCATGCCCCTGACCGAGTCACAGCTTTCCGCATTGCCCGAAGGATGGTGCGCGACCGCCCGGCCAAGCGACGAATGCGACTTGTCCCACTCCGGGATCACCGAGGAAGTCGCTGTAGAAGTGTCAGCCGAGCATCCGTTGTTCGGGGTGGCTGTTGAGGTCGTAGCGCACGATGTCGCCTTTGACGACGTTCTTCTCCAGCACGTGGAGGATCCCGAACGCTTTACCGAGGTGCATTTGACCTGGGCTCGACGAGCGGAGAGTTTCGGGCTCCCCTCGATCGAGTGCGATGGCAAATGGGAGGATTTCCTTCACCTGCAACGGGCGATATCTGCCGTGGTCGGTTCTGCTGCCGAAGAAGAGCAGCTCGGCCTACGGGAACCCATTACGGAAGCGGGCACACCGTCCCGACCGATTGTCGTGCGAGCCCCAGCACGCGGGCTCGACTCCGAGTCGGGCCGGTAAGGACGCAGGCGCTGTGAGCACTCGATCACCTGTGACGGCCTAAGTCTCTGTCAGGTCCGCGAAGTTCTCCGTGTATCCGAGGAGGAGCACCGCCGACCCCGCAGCAAGTCCGCGAGCTCGTTCCAGGCGTCGACGTCACGATGCCCGTACAGCTCCCGCAGATCGGCGATCAGGGCGTCGACGTCCCGCTGCCCTGGTTCGACGATGCTGTGGAACCCGAGCGTGGACGCGCCGATCCCGATCAGCGAGTACCCGTGCCGCTCGCCCATCCGGCGCGCCACCGCGTGGCATTCGAACGGCGTCCAGTCGCAGGCGAAGTAGCCGTTCGGCAGGTCGGCGAGCAGATCGGTGTCGTCCGTTGTCGGAAGGCACTGCACCACGTGCACGTCGTCCAGGACCAACCCCGGGTCGCGATTGAGCGCCACCAATGCCTCGATGTCGCTCGGCGCCGTGACGAGCGAGTTGCCCACGCCCTCCCAGCGCACAGCCCGGTCCGGATCTCGGAGCGCCGCTCCGGCCGACTCGAACACCGCCGCGTCGTAGGCGGCGAGCGCGTCGTCGGTGTCGTCGTCCGGGTACGCGATGTCTCCGTCCAGATCGTGCTTGGCGCGCGCATGTCCGCTCGTGTAGAGGCACTGGTTCGGATCGTCGAGCGTCAGAAAGCACCGGCCGACGCGGAGATGCGCCGCCTCGACCCGCCGAAACGCCGCGAGCAGCGCACCGAACGACTCCGGGTCGGTGATGAGCGCGACGCTGAGGCGGTTCGCGCCGCGGTGCTCCTCGTCCGGGAGTGCATGAAGGACCGCGCCCGCCACGTCGCCATAGTCCGCCGGCTGTCGCGTGCCGGAAACGGAGCGTTCCGCCATCACTGTTTCCTCCATCAGGGTTCGACCTTCCCGTGCGTCGTGTCGATCCATGATCGCCCAATTCCCCTGCGCCGAACGAGCCGTCGCCGCTTGAACACTGGCGCGGGCCGGCACCCGCTAGGCGACGTGACCGTGGGGCAGCAGGTGCGTCCACGCGTCGGTGGTGCGCACCGCGCCCCGTCGGTACGCGACGCGGGCGGCGAGTTCGTTCTCGTCGAGCCAGCGCAACGCGGCCACTCCCCGACTCACGGCAGCGGCCGCCGCCGCATAGGCCCAGAGACTGTCCTCGGTGATCACGGTGACACCGTCCAGTCCGCCGTCCGCGTCCCATTCCGCCAGGACCGCGGGACGTGCTGAGGACAGCGCCTTCCCGGTGAGCACCTCGATCGGCGCGCCCGCCCCGATCTCCACCTGCCATCCCCCGATCGGGCAGTGCCCTGCGGTCGAGATGGTGTCACCGATCCGGACCAAGACACCGCATTCGAGTGTGCCCGCGGCGGCTTGGGCCACCCGATCCGCGATGCCCGCCTTCGCGGTGCTGGTGAGGTCGAGATAGACCCCGAACGGGGCGAATACCGTGTCACCGTCCAGCCGAATGTCCTCGAACGTGCTTTCGGGGTGAATGGGAGGCACCCGGCACGGGTCCGCCGCGTCGCGGGAGAGCGGGTCGACGGCGCCCCCGGTCATCCGGGCCGCCCACAGCGCCGCCCGGATCAGCGCGGTGAGCCGTCGGCTGATCTTGACCGGCATGCCCTGGGAGAGGTTGACGGCATGGATCTCGGCATCGCCACGGGTGAGGTCGCAGGCCGCGCGGACCTCATCGAGCGTGGCCGCGGCGATATCGGCCGCAGCGCCGAGCGCGGCCCCCTCGGTCACCTGGATTTCCACCTCGCTACCCCAGGTGTGCCACTGCATGCTCGGAACCATGATTGTGCTCCACGGATGGGCCGCCGATGTGGCGGGTCTGCTGAAACCAGTATGCGCCAGGTTTCTGAGCTGGGACTGAGCGAATTTTCCCGTCGCAGCGATCGAATTGCCCAAAGGCCTGGATTTGCATGCGACTCGCAGTTACAGTTACCTCAACATCGAGACACCGCGGCCCGGAACGCCGCACCGAAGAGACGATGCCGTGCGCGATCGGCTCAGCAACGACAGCGACAGCGGGAGTAGCCATGACACTGACGACAGCGACCGATCGATCCGATCAGGCCCGGTACGACGAGTCCCTGACGATGCTGTCGGAAGCCTCGGTGCACAAGCACTTCGATCCCTTCGAGGACATCGACTGGGATTCCCCGGAGTTCGCGGTGATCCCGAACGATCCCCGATGGGTCCTCCAGAAGGAGAGCGATCCCCTCGGCAGCCATCCGTGGTACCAGGCGCTGCCCCTGGAGAAGCAGATCGAGATCGGCATGTGGCGGCAGGCCAATGTCGCCAAAGTCGGCCTGCAGTTCGAGAACATCCTGATCCGCGGGATGATGCAGTACGTGTTCTCGCTGGAGAACGGCTCCCCCGAGGCCCGCTACTGCACCCACGAGACCATCGAGGAGTGCAACCACACCCTGATGTTCCAGGAGATGGTCAACCGGATCGGCAAGGACACCCCAGGCATGGGGCCGCTGATGCGCTTCGTCTCGCCGTTCCTCCCTCTGGCCGGCTCGACGCTGCCGGTGATCTTCTTCATGGGTGTCCTCGCTGGCGAGGAGCCGATCGACCACATCCAGAAGGCCGTACTGCGTGAGGACGGCGTCATCCACCCGATCATGAAGGGTGTCATGGCGATTCACGTCGCCGAGGAGGCAAGGCACATCTCCTTCGCGCACCAGTTCCTGCGTCGGCGCGTCCCGAAGATGTCCAAGGTGGGGCGGTTCTTCGCCTCGCTCGCGATGCCAATCATCATGCGCATCCTGTGCGACGTCATCGTCATCCCGCCGAAGCAGTTCTGGCGCGAGTTCGACATCCCGAAGCAGGTCAAGAAGGACCTGTTCTGGGGCAGCCCCGAGGCGCGCCAGACCCTGCGTGACTACTTCGCGGACGTGCGGATGCTGGCCACCGACAGCGGGCTGATGAACCCCGCGTCGCGCCTGGTCTGGAAGGGCCTGAAGATCGACGGCAAGAGCTCGCGCTACCGCAGCGAGCCGGTCCGCAGCGCCGCCTGACCAGACCCCCAGATCGGAAGCTGTTTCGCAATGCCCCATGTCGTCACCCAATCCTGCTGCAGCGACGCGTCCTGCGTGTACGCCTGCCCCGTCAACTGCATCCATCCGACGCCGGACGAGCCCGACTTCCTGACCGCGGAGATGCTGCACATCGACCCGGCCTCGTGCGTCGACTGCGGTGCCTGCATCTCCGCGTGCCCGGTGGACGCGATCGTCCCGCACTCGAAGCTCGCGGAATCCCAGCAGCCGTTCCTGACGATCAACGCGGACTTCTACAAGGAGCCGCGCCCCCGGCCCGTGCTGGCGCCCGTCGTGCCCGCGCCCGAGGTCCGCCGCGACCGGGGTCCGCTGCGGGTGGCGATCGTCGGGGCGGGCCCGGCCGCGATGTACGCCGCCGACGAGCTGCTCACCCAGCCAGGGGTGCAGGTCAACGTGTTCGACCGGCTTCCGGTGCCGCACGGCCTGGTCCGCGCGGGTGTCGCGCCCGATCACCAGAAGACCAAGCAGGTCTCCCGGTTGTACGACAAGATCGCCGCCCAGCCGGGATTCGAGTACTTCCTGAACGTGGAGATCGGCGAACACCTGACCCACGACGAACTGCTCGCACATCACCACGCCGTGATCTACGCGGTCGGCGCCTCGACCGACCGCGGCCTCGGGATCCCCGGCGAGGACCTCCCTGGCTCGACCTCCGCGACGAACCTGGTGGCCTGGTACAACGGCCATCCCGACCACGCCGACGATCGCTTCGACCTGTCCCACCGACGTGCCGTCATCATCGGAAACGGCAATGTTGCGCTCGACGTCGCGCGGATACTGACCGCGGACCCCGACCGCCTGGCCGCCACCGACATCGCCCCCGCCGCCCTCGAGGCGCTGCGCGGCAGCCGGATCGAGGAGGTCGTGATCGTCGCGCGCCGCGGAATCGCCCAGTCCGCCTTCACGGTTCCCGAGTTCACCGGCCTTCTGGATGCCCCCGACGCCGACGTGGTGGTCCGTCCCGACGAGATGGTGCTCGACCCGACGACCGAGCGCCTCGCCCTGGACGGCGGACTCTCGCACGCGGTGGCGCAGAAGTTGTCGCTGCTCCGGTCCGCCCGCCGAGAACGCGAGCCGGGTCAGGATCGGCGGCGGATCTCGCTGCGCTACCTGTTGTCCCCGACCGCGATCAGCGGCGACGACCGGGTCACCGGCGTCGAGTTCGCCCGCAACGCGCTGACCGTCGGGAGGACGGCAGCGTGCGAGTCGAACCGACCGGCGAGACGGAACGACTCGAGGCAGGCCTCCTCCTCACCTCGATCGGCTATCGCGGGGTGCCGATCGCGGGGGTGCCGTTCGATCATTCGGCCGGAGTGATCCCCAATACCGACGGACGTGTCCTCGACGGACCGGGCGGATCCGTGCTCGCGGGCGCGTACGCCACCGGCTGGATCAAGCGCGGGCCGACCGGGTTCATCGGCACGAACAAGTCCTGCGCACAGGAGACCCTGACTCGGCTCGTCGACGATTTCAACTCGGGTCGGCTGCGCGAGCCCAGGTCGAGCGCGACCGCATTGAACCGGCTGGTGCGCGAGCGGCAGTCTGCGGTGATCGACCGCGCGGGCTGGAAGCTGATCGACGAGGCCGAGCGCAGGCGCGGCGCCGAACGGGGCCGCATCCGCGAGAAGATCACCGACCAGGCCGAACTCGCGCTCATCGCAGGGGAGGCGGGACGGGGCACCGAGGCGTCCGTGCTCGGGCGGCTCCGTCGGCGCCGGTAGTCTCCTGGCGCCGGACAGTGGACACGGAACCGGCCTATGGTGGATCGCGGAACCCGCAGTCCCCTAGGAGTGGAGTTCACTGATGAGCGAACAGGACATCCTCGCGAGCATCCGCCGGCTCGTCGACACCGAGCACCAACTGCGCGCGAAGACCGAGGCGGGCGAGCTCGATCCCGAGCAGGAGCAGAAGCAACTCGCCGCCATCGAGGAGACCCTCGACCAGTGCTGGGACCTGTTGCGCCAGCGCCGGGCACGTATAGACGCCGGCCTCCCGCCGGACGAGGTGCCGGTCAGCCCCGCAGGCCAGGTCGAGGGCTACCTGCAGTAGCCACCGGCGGAAGCGATCACAGGAACCGGCCGGTCAGCCGCTGAGGCAGAACCCGCAACGCCAGGTCGATCGGGCGCCACGGCCAGCCCGGGACGACGGCCCGCCGCGGCTCCCGCTCGATCGCCTTCACCATCGACCGCACGCCTGCGACGGTGTCCGCCATCAGCGGTGTCTTGGCCACCTTCTCGTTGATCGGGGTCCGGATGTAGCCGGGCAGGATGGTGGTGACGGCGATCGGGCTGCGCGAGAGTTCCGCGGCGAGCCCCTCCCCGATCGCGGACACCGCCGCCTTGCTCGCCGAGTAGGCGGTCTGCGCCTTCGGCAGTCCGCGCACCGCGCTCATCGAGGACACCAGCACCAGATGGCCTGCGCCGCGGGAGCGGAACAACTCCATCGCGGCCTCCGCCTGTGCGAGCGCACCGAGGAAGTTCGTCTGCGCGGTCTCCAGATTCGCCTCGGGCTTGCCGGTGCCGATCGGCGCGCCCTTGCCCAGCCCGGCGTTGACGACAATCCGATCGAGCCCGCCCAGCTCATCGTCGAGTTCGCCGAACACGCGGGACACCGCGCGGTGATCGTTGACGTCGAGGGTCCGGACCGCGACCCTGATCGACGGGTGCGCGGCGAGAAGTTCCGCGCGCAGTTCCTCGAGCCGATCGATGCGGCGGGCACACAGCGCGAGATCGCGCCCCTTGGAAGCGAACTGGCGCGCCATCTCCGCGCCCAGCCCGGAACTGGCGCCGGTGATCAGGATCGTGGTTCGCGTCTTCGCCGTGGAGGTCACAGCGGATGAGCCTAGCGCCGCGTCGGGGTCATCGCCGGGTGCGCACGTGCGCCCGCTCGCCCTGCGGCCCGAACAGGCTCAGGATCTCCGCGGGCTCTGGCCCGGGGTTGCCGAACCAGTGCGGGACGCGGGTGTCGAACTCCGCCACCTCGCCCGGCATCAGGATCACGTCGTGCTCGCCGAGCACCATCCGCACCCGACCGGACAGGACGTAGAGCCACTCGTAGCCCTCGTGCGTCAACAGCCGGGGCTCCACGGACGGAGTGCCAGGAGGGAAGACGTGCTTGAAGGCCTGGATCCCGCCCGGCCTGCGGGTCAGCGGGATGATCGTGACGCCGTTGCGGCTGATCGGGCGGGGGTGGATCCGCGGGTCGCCGGTCGCGGGTGCGTCGACGAGCTCGTCAAGGGGCAGCTGGTGCGCGCGGGCCAGCGGGAGCAGCAATTCGAGTGTCGGCCTGCGCTGCCCGGATTCGAGCCGCGAGAGGGTGCTCACCGAGATCCCGGTGCTCTCGGCGAGCTGCGCCAGCGTCGCGCCCCGCTGCTTGCGAATCGCCCGCAGTCGCGGTCCGACCGCGTCGAGAACGTCGTCGAGCGCGTGCGGGTCGTCGGCCATGCACCCATTTTGCCACTTTCGCAACGCAGCTTGCGGGAATCCTCCCGAGGGACGGACAGTGCAAGGACGAGGCGAACGAACGGAGGAGACGACGGTGGAGCAGAAGTACGACGTGGTGATCGTCGGAGGCGGTGCTGCCGGGCTCAGCGGGGCGGTGGCCCTGACCCGCGCGCGGCGCTCGGTATTGGTGGTCGATGCGGGCGAGCCACGCAATGCCCCCGCGGCACACGCGCACAATTACCTGACTCGCGAGGGCACCCCACCCGCCGAGCTGCTGACGGCGGGCAGGGCAGAGGCGCGGGGATACGGCGCCGAGTTCGTCAGCGGCACCGTGTCCTCGGCTCGGGCCGTGGACGACGGCTTCCGCGTGGAACTCGCCGACGGCGTGGCCGTGTCGGCCCGCAGGCTGCTGGTGGCCACGGGCCTGGTGGACGAGCTGCCGGACGTGCCGGGCGTCGCCGAGCGCTGGGGGCGCGAGGTGCTGCACTGCCCGTACTGCCACGGCTGGGAGGTCCGCGACCGGGCGATCGGGATCCTTGCGACCGGCCCGATGGCCGCGCACCAGGCGCTGATGTGGCGGCAGTGGAGCGCGGACATCACCGTGTTCCTGCACACCGCGGCCGAGCCCAGTGCCGAGGAACTCGAGCAGTTCGACGCCCGCGGCATCGTGGTCGTCCGCGGCGAGGTCGCCGGCCTGGAGGTCGACGACGACCGGTTCACCGGGGTCCGCCTGCGCACCGGCGAGCTCGTGTCGCGCGACGCGATCGTGGTCGCCCCGCGCTTCGAGGCCCGCGCCGGATTCCTGCGTGAACTCGGCCTCGAGCCCACCGAGCAGACGATGGCCGGGCACGTGATCGGCAGCTACGTCCCCGCAGATCCGATGGGCGCCACCGCGGTCAAGGGGGTGTGGGCGGCGGGCAACGTCTCCGACCTCAAGGCCCAGGTGATCGTGGCGGCCGCCGCCGGGCTGAACGCGGGCGCGGCCATCAATGCCGACCTCATCGCGGAGGACACCCGCCTCGCGGTGACCGCCAACGCGCACTCGGAGGATCCGGCGCCTGGCGGCCCGATGAGCATGTTCGACGAGCGGGCATGGGAGGAGCGATACCGCTCGAGGTCCGGGATCTGGAGCGGTAGCCCGAATCCCCACCTCGTGGCCGAGGCCGCCGAGCTGACGCCGGGCACCGCACTCGAGGTCGGCGCGGGCGAGGGGGCCGACGCACATTGGCTGGCCGAAAGGGGCTGGCGGGTGACCGCGGTGGACTTCTCGACCACCGCGCTGCAGCGGGCGGCCGCGCGCGCCGAGGCCCTCGGCGCGGACGTGGTGCACCGGCTGAACTGGGTGCACGCCGACCTGACGGCCGAGCCGCTCGAGGGTCTCTTCGACCTCGTCACCGCACACTTCATGCACCTGCCGGAGCCGCAGCGCGGTGTCCTGTATGCCCGGCTGGCGGCGGCCGTCGCGCCGGGCGGGAGCCTGCTCATCGTCGGGCATCACCCGTCCGACCTGCAGACCACCGTGCCGCGGCCACCGGTGCCGGAGCTGTTCTTCACCGCGGAGGAGCTCGCGGGCTCGCTCGACCCCGACCAGTGGGACATCGTGGCAGCCGAGGCACGGGCACGCACGGCGACGGATCCCGACGGCCGGGAGGTCACCATCCACGACGCGGTCCTGCGCGCCCGCAGGCGCGCCTGACCCGTCGCCCGCTATCCGGCGATCACTCCCGCTCGGCTGCGGCGGCCATCGCGGCCACCGCTGCGCCGACCTCGGCCTCGATGGTCGCCCTGTCGAGGCCGAGGCCGGTGAGCACGCCCGAGCCGTCCTCGAGTTCGAGCAGGGCGAGCAGGATGTGCTCGGTGCCGATGTAGTTGTGCCCCAATCGGAGTGCCGCGCGGAAGGTGAGTTCGAGGGCCTTCTTGGCCTGCGCATCGAAGGGGATGAGTTCGGGCAGCTCCCCTGCAGGCGCGGGCAGGGACGCCGTCGCGGCGGCACGGGTCGCCTCGAGCGCGACGCCCTGGGCGACGATCTGCACCGCGGCGAGGCCCTCGGGCTCGGTGAGCAGGCCGAGGACCAGGTGCGCGGGACAGATCTGGTCGTTGCCCGCGGCGCGGGCCTCGTTCTGCGCCGCCATCACCACGTTCTTGGCCCGGGGGGTGAACCGGCTGAAGCCCTGACTCGGATCCAGGTCCGGCGATTCGCCCTTCGGCACGAAGCGCTTCTGCGCGGCCTGCTTGCTGACGCCCATGCTGGCGCCGATGTCCTTCCAGGACGCCCCGGACCGGCGGGCCTGGTCGACGAAGTGCCCGATCAGGTGGTCGGCCACCTCCCCGAGGTGATCGGCCGCGATGACCGCGTCGGACAGTTGGTCGAGCGCATCGGTGTGCGCCTTCTTGATTCCCTCGATCAGGTCGTCGAGGCGGACGGGGTTCGTCATCTTCGTCGGATTCGCCATGCGTCAACCCTAGGTTGACATTCCCCGAGCCGTCAACCCTCGGTTGACGATCCGTTCACCACACGCGCCGTGGTGTCGACGCCGCCCGCGGCCGCGATGTGCTTCGCGGTGTCCACGTAGTGCCGCATCCGCGAGATCTTCCCTGTCCCGTCGAAGGACCACAGGTGCAGCTCCTCGTCGCGGTAGTGGCCCCCGCCAGGAACCACGGCGTCGATGCTGATCTCCGCGGCCACCTGGCTCTCGCCCGCCATGATCGACAGGACCGCGAACTCGCCGATGTCGAATCCGCCCACGATCCCGAAGAACTCGGCCGCGCCCTCGCGGCCGCCCCGCCGACGCAGCCACGGCACGTCGGCGCGTTGCGCGAAGTTGTCGGCCCAGTCCTCCCAGCGCACGTCCTCGGCGAGCATGCCGAGAACCGCACGGATGTCGCCACGCGCGAACGCGGCGTAGAGGGCGCCGACCGTCGCCGCATGGTCAGCGGCGGCGGCGCCGGGTTCGGTGCTCATAACGCCCCTCCTGCCCGAGGGTGTCTCGCGAACGGAAGTCCCACCTTGGAGTATCGGCCGGTCGAAATGCGCAGCGCAAGCATTGCGGAACCGTGATGCGCCGCCGCGCGAATGTCTCGCCCGCCGCCGCTGACCGCTCTACGGTGGGAACCATGGCCACATCGACGGACGAGTACGACGTCATCGTGATCGGCGGTGGGCCGGCGGGCGAGAACGCCGCCGCCTATGCCGTCGCCGGTTCGGATCGGAGCGCCGCGATCATCGAACACGAACTGCTGGGCGGCGAATGCTCCTACTGGGCCTGCATGCCCAGCAAGGCCCTGCTGCGTCCCGCCGAGGTGCTGGCGGCGGGCCGCGCCATGCCCGGCGTTCGCGAGACCATCGGCGAGGCGACACTGGACCGCCGCGCCGTGTTCACCCGTCGCGACGAATTCACCAGTCACCACGACGATTCCGGCCAGCGGCAGTGGGCCGCGTCGGTCGGCGTCGACGTGATCCACGGGTCCGCCGCCCTCACCGGCGAACGCACCGTCGAACTCTCGACAGGCGGCCACGGCGATCCCCCGACCCGAACATTGCGGGCGCGGCACGCGGTGGTGCTCGCCACCGGCACCCTCGCCTCGATACCGCCCGTGCCGGGGCTGCGCGAGGCGCTGCCGTGGATCTCCAGGGACGCCACCAACCTTCGGGAGGTGCCCGAACGGGTCGCCATCATCGGCGGCGGGGTGGTCGCCACCGAATGCGCGACGTGGCTGCTGGCCCTCGGGGTACGCGAGCTGACCGTGATCGTCCGCGGATCAGCACTGCTCGCGTCCGCCGAGCCGTTCGCGGGCGACCTCGTCACCGAGTCCCTGCGGGCGTCGGGTGCCACCGTGCTGTTCGGCACCAGCCCCGGCGCCGTGCGCCGCGAGCAGCCGCGCGACACCGGTGTTGGCCGGATCCACGGCGGACCTGTGACCATCACCCTCGACGGCCGGGAACGGGGCGAGATCACCGTCGACGAGGTGATCGTCGCGGCCGGACGCCACCCCGCCACCTCCGGTCTCGGCCTCGCCTCGGTGGGACTGACGGACGGGCGCACGCCCACCGACGACCACCTCGCCGTACTAGGCGTGCCCGGCGAGTGGCTCTACGCCGTCGGCGACGTCAACGGCCGCGCGGCGCTCACACACATGGGCAAGTACCAGGGTCGGGTGTGCGGCGACGTGATCTCCGCCCGGGCGGAGGGCCGCGCGTTGGACGGGGCGAGGTTCACCGCGAGTGCGGACCACGCCCAGGTGCCACAGGTGGTGTTCACCTCCCCCGAGGTCGCGTCCGTCGGGCGGACCGAGCGCGCGGCCCGCGCGGACGGCATCGATGTCGAGACCGTCGAGATCGATATCGCGGTGGCCGGATCATCGCTGGCGCGAGACGATTTCGCCGGTCGGGCGAAGCTGGTGATCGATCGCGGCACCGACACCCTCGTTGGCGCGACCTTCGCGGGAACCGAGGTGGCGGAGTTGGTCCACGCGGCCACCGTCGCGGTGGTCGGCGCGGTGCCGATGGAGTCACTGTGGCACGCGGTGCCGTCGTACCCGACGGTCAGCGAGGTATGGCTGAGGCTGCTCGAGGCCCGGCGTGGCTGACCCGTTGACCGTCGCCACCGACGCGGGTCTGGTCCGCGGCCGGGAACACGACGGGCTCAGGTCCTGGCGCGCGATCCCCTACGCCGCACCACCGGTGGGCGACCTCCGGCTGCGGGCCCCGCAGCCTGTCGCGCCGTGGCCAGGGGTGCGCGACGCGCTGGACTTCGGCCCGGCCGCTCCCCAGTCCGGGCGAGCCGAGCGGCTCGGGACCCGCACCGACGAGGACTGCCTGACCATGAACGTGCTCGCGCCCGCCGCGCGGAGTTCCACCCCGCGGCCCGTGATGGTGTTCATCCACGGCGGCGCGTACAGCGGCGGATCCACGGCCACCGGGCTCTACCGGGGCGACACGCTGGTCCGGCGTGGCGACATCGTGTACGTGTCGCTGAACTACCGGCTCGGCGCGCTCGGCTATCTCGACTTCAGCGAATACTCCACCCCCGAGAGAACTTTCGATTCCAACCTCGGTCTGCGCGATCAACTCGCGGCGCTGCGGTGGGTGCGCCGCAACATCGCCGCGTTCGGCGGCGATCCGGACAACGTCACGCTGTTCGGGGAATCCTCAGGAGCCAACGCGGTGACCACCCTGATGTGCGTACCCGCGGCCGAGGGCCTGTTCGCCCGCGCCATCGCGCAGAGCCCGCCCGCCGCCTCCGCGTACGGACCCGGCCGCGCCAAGGCCTGGGCGGCCGAATTCCTCGAGATCCTGGGCGCCGCCGACGATCCGGCCCTCGCGCTCACCACCGCCGACCCCGACGCCCTGGTCCGCGCGGGCGACGCCCTCACAGCGCGCGGCGCCGACGAGGCGCCCGGCACCAGGGCGTTCGCCCCGCTCGTCGACGGCGACCTCCTGCCGCGACACCCACTCGACGCGTTCGCCGAGGGCCTCGCGCATGCCGTCCCGCTGATCATCGGCACCAATGCCCGTGAGGGCACGATGTTCCCGCGGTTCCTCGACATCATCCCTACCGACCCGGTCCGGATCGAGAAGATGTTCTCGGAGACGGCCCCCGAGCTAAAGGCCCGCATCCTGGCTGCCTACCCGGGCTACCCGGATCGCAGGGCCGCCGTGCGGATCGGCGGTGACGCCACCTTCTGGGAGCCGTCGATCCTGGTCGCGCAGGCACACACGGCCACAGCACCGACCTTCGGCTATCGCTACGACTTCGCCCCACGGCTGCTGAACGTCACCGGCTTCGGCGCCACCCACGCGACCGAGCTACTCGCGGTATTCGGCGACGGCGATCGGATGCTCGGCCGGGCGGCCACCGCGCTGGGCGGGCGCCGTGGACTGCGGGAGGCCACGGCCATCATGCAGTCGCACTGGTTGCATTTCGCGCGGTACGGGGCGCCCCGGTCCACCTGGCCCGCCTACACGGTGGCGCGGCGCGAGACGCTGATCATCGACACCACGGCGCGGATCGAGCACGACCCGCAGGGCGACCTCCGCCGGGCATGGATCGGGTACCGGCACCGGCGCTGAGGGAGCGGCGAACCTATTTCAGCAACCTCGACAGTCGCCGGTCGGCGAGGATCTTGCCGCCGGTCTGGCAGGTCGCGCAGTACTGAAATGACCGCTCCGCGAAGGACACCTCACGGACGGTGTCGCCGCACACCGGGCAGGGCATGCCGGTCCTGGCGTGCACCCGCAACCCGGAGCGCTTCTCACCCTTGAGCCGCGCGGCGTCCTGGCCAACCGAGCGGTCCACGGCGTCGGTCAGCTCCGCCCGCATCGCCGCGTGCAGGGTGGCCACCTCCTCGGCGGTCAGCTTGTTCGCGGTGGCGAACGGCGACAGCTTGGCCAGGTGCAGGATCTCGTCGGAATACGCGTTGCCGATCCCGGCCAGCACGGACTGGTCCGTGAGCACGGTCTTGATCCGCTGCGAGCTCTTGCCCAGCAGCTCGGCGAAGGCCGGCTCGGTGATGTCGAGCGCGTCGGGCCCGAGCTTCGCGATCCCCGGCACCTCGGCGGGGGTGCGCACCACCCAGACCGCGAGCCGCTTCTTGGTGCCCGCCTCGGTGAGGTCGAAGGCGGGGGTCCCGCCGTCGGGGGTGAACAGGTGCACCCGCAACGCCAGCGGGCTCTTGCCGCCTGGCTTCGGCGGCGTCGCGCTCGGGTTGTCGGCCCAGCGCAGCCAGCCGGCGCGGGAGAGGTGCGTGATCAGCCACAGCCCGTCCTCGTCGCCGCACCGGATCCCCAGGTGCTTGCCGAACCGGGCGGCGCCGACGACGTCTTTGCCCTGCAGGTCGGTGATCGGCGGGTCGAATGTCTTGAGCACGCTCAGCGCCGCGATGTCGATCCGGCCCACCACCGAGCCGACGGCATGCGTGCGCAGGAACTGTGCCAGGGCCTCTACCTCGGGCAGTTCGGGCATGAGACCAGGGTAGGCGGCTTCGCCGCCCGTGCGCGCTTAATGAGTCCAGGGACTCGTCAACCGCGCACGGGCGCGTCAGCGCCTCAGCAGGTAGGTGTCCATGATCCAGCCCTTGCGCTCGCGCAGCTCGGCCCGCACGCGGATGATCTCGGCCTCGACCTCACGCAGATTCCCGGAGATCAGCACCTCGTCGCCGGTGCCCAGGTACGCGCCCCACCAGATCTGCACGTCGTCGCCTGGCACCTCGGTGAAGCTGCAGTCGGCGTCGAGCATCACCACGGCGTCCCGCACGCCCTCGGGGAGGCCGTCGCGCAGGCGTCGGCCGGTCGTGATGTGCACGGGCTCGCCGATCCGGTTGAGCACGATGCGGTGCTGCGCGGCCAGCGACTGCACACTCGTGACGCCGGGGATCACCGAGTACTCGAACGTCTCGATGCCCCGGGCGAGCACCCGCTCGACGATCCGCAGGGTGCTGTCGTAGAGCGACGGATCACCCCACACCAGGATCGCGCCGACGCCCTCGACGGCACCGAACCGCTCCTCGAAGATCGCGGCCCGCCGGTCGTGCCAGTCGTCGACCACGGTGCCGTAGTCCGCGGGGGTCCGGTCGCGCGGCGGGTCGACGATATCGACGATCCGATAGTCGCCGCGCATGTGCTCGTCGAGGATGCCGGTGCGCAGGTCGACGAGGTCCTGTTTCTCGGCGCCCTTGCCGATGACGAAGAACACCTCGGCGCGGTTCATCGCCTTGATCGCCTGCACGGTCACCTGGTCGGGGTCGCCGGCGCCGATGCCGATCACGAGGAGTTCACGCATGACGGCAGGCTATCGCCCGTGAGTCTTTCCGGTCCCCCGCGGGCCGAAAGGACTCACGGGTGGCGGAGCCGCCTAAACTGGCGGCCGTGCACACGCCCTACGAAGACCTGCTGCGACTCGTCATGGAGACCGGTACCCCGAAGGCGGACCGCACCGGCACGGGCACGCGCAGTGTATTCGGCCACCAGATGCGGTTCGACCTGTCCGAGGGCTTCCCGCTGATCACCACCAAGAAGGTGCACCTCAAGTCCATCGTCTACGAGCTGCTCTGGTTCCTGCGCGGCGAGTCGAACGTGAAGTGGCTGCAGGACCGCGGCGTCACGATCTGGGACGAGTGGGCCTCCCCCGAGGGCGAGCTCGGCCCGGTGTACGGCGTGCAGTGGCGGAACTGGCCCACGCCCAGCGGCGAGCACATCGACCAGATCGCCCAGGTCATCGAGACCCTCAAGACCGATCCCGACTCACGGCGGATGATCGTCTCGGCGTGGAACGTGGGCGAGATCCCGCAGATGGCGCTCGCGCCGTGCCACGCCTTCTTCCAGTTCTACGTCGCCGACGGCAGGCTCAGCTGCCAGCTGTACCAGCGCAGCGCGGATCTGTTCCTCGGCGTGCCGTTCAACATCGCGAGCTATGCGTTGCTCACCCACATGGTCGCCGCGCAGACCGGCCTCGAGGTGGGCGAGTTCATCTGGACCGGCGGTGACTGCCACATCTACGACAACCACGTGGACCAGGTCACCGAGCAGCTCGGCCGCGAGCCGTACGAGTACCCGAAGCTCGTGCTCGCGCCCCGCGATTCCATCTTCGACTACGAGTTCGAGGACATCGAGATCGTCGACTACCGCCATCACCCCGCCATCAAGGCACCGGTGGCGATCTAGTGCTCGGACTGATCTGGGCGCAGAACCCGGCAGGCGTCATCGGCCGCGACGGCGCGATCCCGTGGCGGATTCCCGAGGACATGGCCTACTTCAAGGACGTCACCTCGGGGCACCCCGTGGTGATGGGCCGAAAGACCTGGGACTCGCTGCCACCCAGGTTCCGGCCACTCACGGACAGGCGCAACATTGTGGTGACCCGCGACCCGGACTGGCGGGCCGAAGGCGCCGAGGCCGCGCACTCGGTCGAGTCCGCCATCGCGCTGGCGGGACCCGGCGAGACCTGGGTGATGGGCGGCGGTGAAATATACACCGCGGCAATGCCGTTCGCCGACCGACTGTTCGTGACCGAGGTGGACCTGGACACCGAGGGCGACGCCTACGCGCCGAGCATCGGCGAGGACTGGACGCCCGCGACGACCGGCGACTGGCTGACCTCGGAGCGGGACGGACTGCGGTTCCGGTTCCGCACCTACATCCGCGGCTGATCGGTTCCGTCAGTAACGCCCGATGGGTGGGGTGGTGCGTCATACTCCAAGGGCAGGTCTTTCCCCAAGCCCAAGGAGAGGCGCTTCATGGACAAGAAGTCATTGACAGCCGTCGCCCGGCAGCAGCTCAAGCTGGCCGCCGCGGCCACCAGCGGGCGCAGCTCGCAGACCATCTACGGGGGCCATCAGCGCAGCCTCCGGCAGACGGTCGTCGGACTGAGCGCGGGCGAAGTGATGGCCGAGCACGACAGCCCCGGCGAGGCCACACTGCTGGTGCTCAGCGGCAAGCTCGCGCTGATCAGCGGCGAGGACTCATGGAAGGGCTCGACCGGCGACATGCTGGTCATCCCTGCGGCCCGGCACAGCGTCGAGGCACTCGAGGACGTCGCGTTCCTGCTGACGGTGGCCGTGCCCAAGTAGCGGCCAGGCCGAGCGGGAATCACCCAGCGCCGCGCACCAACTCCGGATCCGGCGCGGGGATGAACGCGATCGACAGCAGCGAGCTGACGAACTCGCGCAGCGACTGCTCCTGCGTGATGTCCACGATGCCTTCGGTGACGATCAGCGACCCGATGATCCGAAAGGCCCACTCGGAGATCGCCTTCGGGCTGACCTCCGCGAGCTGCTCGGGGGTGAACAGCCGCTGGAAGTGCGGGGTCAGCAGGTCCGCACCGAGCTCGACGAAGGGCTTGGCCTGCACCGTGAACCAGGGCAGCACCACCTGCGGATCGTCGTGCAGGCCCTTCTGCAGCAGCGGGTGCGCACGCGCGTACTGGACGGCGAACACGATCGCGTCGACGAACCCGACCCGCAGGTCCCGTTCTTGTCCCCGCAACACCGGATCGAGCACGACGAAGAATTGGGTGATCTCCCGCTGGAACAGGGCGCCGAAGATCGCGTCCTGATCCCCGACGTACTTGTAGACGGTGGGCCGCGACAGTCCCGCGCGTTGCGCGATGGCCGCGTGCAGGCGGGAGGTGTACCCCAGTTCGATGACGCACTCCTTCGCCGCGTCCAGGATCTGCTCCCGGATCGCGTCCGGATCCACTGGTCTCACTGAAGGCCTCACCGGCCGATTCTATGGCGCGGCCGCCTCGGACGACGCCGACGCCAGGAGCCCAAAAGAATGTGAATTCGGTTCACAGGTATCTATTGACCTCACTCGTCGAGCGGTTTACGTTTTTACAGAGAACGAAAACGTGCACGCGAAATACCCGGCACCACACAGTGATCAGTCACGGAGGACAGCCATGTCGCAGGCCGCCACACCGCTCGACCGGGAGACGGTCGCGGATCGACTGCTCAAGGGCTCGGTCAAACGCTCGTACGCCCCCGTCGTGGACATCGACTGGGACGCGCCACTCGAGGAGGACAAGTACTTCCTGCCCCCGCACGTGCTGTCCCTCTACGGGACGCCACTGTGGGAATCGATGACCGAGGCGCAGCGGATCGAGCTCTCCAGGCAAGAATCCGCGAACATCCTCAGCGTCGGAATCTGGTTCGAGAACATCCTCAACCAGGCCCTGCTGCGGGCGTTGCTGCACAACGACCCGGCCTCGCTGCACACCCGGTACGTGCTCACCGAGATGGGCGACGAGTGCAGGCACATGACCATGTTCGGCCGGGCGATCGAGCGGATGGGCGCCAAGCCCTACCAGCTACGACGACACCAGGCCCTGGTGGTGAACCTCCTACCCAAGACGTTCCGCGGCACCATGCTGTGGGTGGCCGCCCTGATCGGCGAGGAGATCTTCGACGCCACCCAGCGCCGCGTACTCGACGACCCGCAGCTGCAGCCGATGATCTCGCGACTGATGAAGATCCACGTCACCGAGGAATCGCGGCACATCCGCTTCGCGCGCGAGGGCGTGCGCCGCCGGGTGGCGCAGAGCCATCGGATCGAGCAGCTGTGGGTCGGAACGGTGCAGGGCATCGGTGGTCCGCTGTTCCAGCGGTTGTTCACCAACCCGGTGATGTATTCGCGGGCCGGGCTCGACCCCAAGGAGGCCCGCAGGCAGGCACTGGCGAACCCCTACTTCCGGGAGAACCAGCGCCGCGGCTTCGAATCGCTCGCCGCGTTCCTGGAGGAGAACGGGCTGATGCGGGCGAGCTCCCGGGCGATGTGGCGGCGCGGCGGCTTCCTGTGATGCCCGAGACCGGGATCCTGGTCGTCGGCGCCGGATCCGCGGGACCGGGCATCGCGCGCGCTCTCGAGGGCTCCGGACGACACGGCCACCTGGTCCTCGACCTGTCCGGCCGGCCGGGGCCGGTCTCCTGCGACTTCGACGAGGCGACCGACCGATGGCGGGTGCGGACCGAGTCGGGCGAGATCCACCACCCGCGGATCCTGGTGGCAGGTCCGGGAACCACCATCTCGATCGCGGGCAGGGGCGGGGTGAGCCTCGAGGATGCTATGCGCGGCGAGCAGGCGGCCTATCTCGGCATCGCGCACACCGGCTTCCCCAACCTCTTCCTCGTCACCGACCGGCACGCCGCGGACGAGTCCCGTCACATCCGCACCTGCCTGACGATGATGGCGACCGAGGAGGCGACCCGGATCGAGCTGCGCGCGGGGGCCCAACGGGAGTTCAACCGGATCATCCACCGCACGCCCGCACGGTCCCTGTGGAAGCCGCGCGCCGTGCGCGGCCCCCAGCGGAACGCCTTCGAACTCAGCAATGTCGACGAACGCGAGGACGACGACGCCTACGCCGGGGCCGCGGCGCTGACGACCGACGAGGTCACCCTGTCGGTGCAGGTGCATCTGAGCGGCCATTTCGAACCACTCGACGGGAACTACCACTGGTACGGCCGGATCGCGGGCGACGAACTGACTGAGCTCAAGCAGCGGGGCCGATCCGCGATGCACCTCACCATCCCCGGCGGACCCGAGACGCCCGCGACGCTGGCCGAACAGGACCCATGGGGCAACTACCGGATCACCGGGGTCGGCGCTCCCCCGTTCCCGCTCGAACCGGTCGAGATCGTGGAGGTCCGCCCTCAGCAGGGCGCGGGGGCACGCTCTGTTCGAAACGGAACACGTTCTCCGGGTCATAGGCGGCCTTGACCTGCCGCAGGCGCTCGCGGTTGGGACCGTAATAGTCGCGCTCCCAATCCGATGCGGAGGCGTTGGGCACGTTGACGTAGGCACCGTCGCTGAACGGGCGCAGCGCGCGCCAGAAGCCGGCCGCCCAGCCGAGAGCCTTCGAGTTCAGCTCCGGATCGTTCCAGGCCGCGCCCGGCTCGCAGTAGAACAGCGCGTCGCGGTGCGGGAACGCCGACCCGCCGGGCGGGGCGTGCCGCACGGCACCACCGAAGCTCGAGCAGAAGAAGTTGCTCGGCGCGCTGGGCGTGTCGGCCATGTAGCGGACGACCAGATCGATCGCCTCGTCGGGGAACGGACGGGTGATGAAGTGGGAGTAGAACTTCCAGTTGGCCACGTCGTCCGGACCCCTGTCGACGCTGCCGTACACCGCGGGCCAGGCGTCCTCCATGACCGTCACCTCGGGGTCGCCGATCGTCAGCAGCGAGCGCAGCTGGTCGGTCAGCTCCCCGCGCGAGCCGTCGTAGAGCAACGCGGAGAGCTCGACCGCGATGGAATCGATCTCGAGCGCGCTGGTCAGCCGCTCGTCGGCGACCGGCGCATCCCGCTGCCACGTGCGCAGCAGCGCGCCCAACTCGGCGTGCCCGGTCCACCTGGCGATCAGGAAGGTGACATCGGATAGCTCGTGCAGCCTCAGCGTGTAGGACGTCGCGATCCCGAAGTTGCCGCCGCCCCCGCCGCGGCATGCCCAGAGCAGGTCGGAGTTGGTGGTCTCGGTGGCCTCGACCATCTTCGCCGAGCGCGCGCCGTCGGCCACCACGACCTCGGCGGCGAGCAGGTTGTCGCTGGCCATTCCCATGCGGCGGGTGAGCAATCCGAAACCGCCGCCCAGGATCACGCCGCCGAGGCCGACACCGCCCTCGGAGCCGGTAGGGACGACATATCCGCGCTGCCCGAGCGCCGCGACCACCTCCGCCTGGGTGAGCCCCGTCCCCACGGTCGCCGTGCGCGCCGTCTCGTCGATCTCGACGTCCTTCATCCGGCTGACGTCGACGACCAGGCCGCCGTCGAGCGAGGACCAGCCCTCGAGGCTGTGGCGGCCGCTCCTGGCGCGCAGGGCGATGCCCTCCTCCCGAGCCCACTCGACCGCATCGACCACCTCGTGCGCGTCGCAGCAGAACACGATCGCCTCGGGATAGCGGGAGTACAGGCGGTTCCAGCCGACCCGCGCCGCCTCGTAGCCCGGATCGCCAGGACGCACCACCTCACCTGTCAGCCTGGCGATAGCACTCACTCGGTCACCTCCGGTCAATGCTTGTAGACGCTGATATCGCCTGGCTCGGTCTCGAGAACCTCGCGGTCGAAGAACCACATGGCGAGGAAGAACAGCCCGCCCAATACGAGCAGACCCCCCACGATCAGGACGGGGACGAACGCCTCCCCCGGGGAAATCAGCACGAACAGCACGACCGCCATCCACACCAGCGCCCCGACCGCGACGGGCAGTTCGAACCGCCCGAGATTGAATCCGCCCTCCTTGCGGTCCAACCGCTTGCGCACCGCAAGGTAGAGGACAACGGTCGCTGCGTAGACGATGGCCGTGAGGAGCGTCCCAGCCACGATCAGCTTCAGCAGCGCATCGCCAGGAAGCGCGACCATCAGGACGACCCCGACGACGAGGATCAGGATCGTCGCCTGGATCGGGGTCTGCGTGCGCGGGTTGATTCGCCGCATCACGCGGTACGCCGGGAACCGGGAGTCGCGCGCCATGGCGAAGACGATGCGCGAACACGCGGCCATCGTCACCATCCCGGCGGCGAAGAAGGCGAACGTGATCGCGACCAGGAGTGTTCGCTCCATCACGGGACCGAGCTGATCGCGCATGATCGCGGCGACCGGCGACTCGCTCTTGCTGATCCGGGGGATGTCGTCGATCGCGACGGTGAGCGCGATCAGGAACACCATTCCCAGCGCCCCGGCTGCCACCACCGATCCCACGATCGCGCGCGGGACGCTGCGGAAGGGATCCTTGGCTTCCTCGGCAAGGTTCGCCGCCGCGTCGAAGCCGACGAGCGTCGCCAGGCCCATGATCATCGCGGCCATCAGCCCGCCGCCGACGGCGAAGTAGTCGGGTGCGTTCTCGGTGACACCGCGCGAGGTGAGGTTGCCCGCCCCGCCGTCACCCGTGATCAGGACGGCGACGATGAGCGCGATCGCCAGCACCACGACGATCACCAGCTCGAGCCCCACCGCGCTCGCGTTGATCATCGCGACGATGCGCGTGGAGAACACCACGAGCAATGCCTGGACGAGCATCATCACCAGCGTGATCACGCGCGCGGTGTCTTCGTCCGGCGCCATGCCGAAGAGCGGCATGAACGCCTGGCTGGCAAGGGCATTGTCGGTAGCCACGACACCGAACGACAGGTAGCAGACGGTCAGCCACCCGAACCCCCAGCCGATCTTCGGGTTGGCCAGGCGGGAGGCCCACTGGTAGGTGGAGCCGCTGAGCGGGATGCGTGCCGCGAACTGCGCATACACCAGGGCCACCAGGATCTGCCCGACCACCGCCATCACCCAGAGCCAGATCCCGACCGGCCCCGCGTTCAGCAGCACGTCGTCGTAGGTCCCGAAGATGCCGACAGCCACCGAGATGAACGCGAACGAGATCGCGAACACCTGAAAGGAACCGAGGGTCCGCTTCAGTTCCTGGTGGTAGCCACCACTCTCGACGGAACTCTCGGCGTCCGCCGCGCCCGCCGTAGCTTCGACCATCGCAGCCACCCCGTCTTCCGTCGGAAACCCGCGGGAGTTGTCGTGACAGGTCTCCGGGAGGTCAGAGCGAGACCGGTCTGTTTCATCGTCCTCCGATCGCGTACGGATGTCTGCGTTGGTTCGGGCTCCTAAACACTCTGGTCCGAGTCGCGATAGCGTCGAGGTCATGACCGATCTGTTCGAACGCGAGGGCGTGAGCGGCGTTCTCCATCGGCCCGCAGGGGATCCGACCGGCGCCCTTCTGCTCGCACACGGCGCAGGCGGCAACCGCGACGCCAAGATGCTGCAGCGGGCGGCAACGGAATTCGCGGAGCACGGGCTGCTCGTCCTCCGCTACGACCTGCCGTTCCGCCAGCGCAGGCCGAAGGGCCCGCCGAGCCCGTCCACCGCGGATGGCGATCGCGAGGGCATCGCGGCAGCCGCGACTGCGGTGCGCGAACTCTGCTCGGGCCCAGTGATTCTCGGCGGGCACTCCTACGGCGGCCGTCAGTCCACCATGCTCGCTGCGGAGCATCCCGAATCCTGCGACGGACTGGTGCTGTTCTCGTACCCGCTGCACCCGCCGGGAAAGCCGGAGAAGGCGAGGACCGCCCACCTCCCGGACCTGCGCGTTCCCTGCGTTTTCGTGCACGGCACCCGGGACCCGTTCGGGACCCCCGACGAGATGCGCGCTGCCCTCGAATTGGTGCCGACGCCGACACGACTGGTCCTGGTCGAGGGCACCGGACACGATCTCGCCCCTGACAAGAGCACGGCCGCGCCGCTGGCGGTCGAGGCCGCCGCCGAGCTGTTCGGATTCTGAGCCGACCTAGCGACCCGTCGCCCACCCGAGCGAGGCACCGAGCAGGGCCCGACTGTGCGGCGCGAACGGCCACGACGGGTCCGCGATGCGTCGCCGAAGGCTCGCCTCGGTCCACCACCCGCCGTCGGCGATCTCCTTGTCCTGGTGCCGGATCGGCCCGTCGTACTCCCCCACGAACGCATGGAGGTGGCACCGCAGCGGTCGGCCGGCCCAGCTCCCGTCCCAGGAGATCCGAGCCAGAGGCGACAGTCCGACGCCGGTGACCCCCAGTTCCTCCCCCAGCTCGCGGCGGGCGGTCTGCTCGGGGCTCTCCCCCGGGTCGACTCCACCGCCCGCGATGCAGTCGTGCAATCCCCCGAACACCTCCTTGTTGTGCGAGCGGCGGTGCACGTAGATCCACCTGCCGTCGAGGGACCTCAGCAGTACCCCCGCGCTGGCCAGCCACAGTCCTTCCGCGAACACCCGCGACCTGGGCGCGGTGCCGATCTCGCGGCCCGCGTCATCGAAGATCGCCAGCACCTCGTCCCTTGACCGCAGTTCGGTGCGCTCACTCATGCGCGGGATCACCGGCCTCACCCGAGGGCCGCGCGAACAGTCGCGCCGCGGCGGCCGCGATCCGCTCTGCCGTGAGCCCGTGCTGGGCCAGCAGGTCCCCGCGCCCGCCGTGATCGATGAAGGCACGTGGGAGGCCGAGTGGCAGAACGGGCGTCGTCACGTCTGCGTCGGCGCAGGCCTCCACGAGAAGTGCCCCCATGCCCCCGGAGCGGGCGGCATCCTCGACCGTGACGACGATGCGGTGACGCGCGGCCAGCTCGATCAGGGCCGGGCTGATCGGGGTGATCCAGCGCGGATCCACCACCGTGACTTCGATCCCGGAGCCGTGCAGGAGTGCGGCGGCGTCGAGGCACGGACCGGCCATCGCTCCGGCGGCGACCAGCAACACCTCCCGCGACGCCGTCCCAGACGAGTACACGATGTCCAGACCGTCCACCCGGGCGATCGCCGGGATATCGATCCCCGCAGTCGCTTTCGGATAGCGGATCACCGTCGGCCCACGATCGTCGGCGATGGCCTCGTCGAGGAGCTCGCGCAGGGAGGCGGGATCCCGCGGCGCCGCGACGCGCAGCCCCGGCACCACGCTCAGGATCCCGGTGTCCCACATGCCGTGGTGGGAGGCGCCGTCGGGACCGGTGATGCCGGCCCGGTCCAGCACGAAGGTGACCGGCTGCCGCTGCAGCGCGACGTCCATCAGCACCTGGTCGAAGGCCCGGTTGAGGAAGGTGGCGTAGAGGCACACCACGGGGTGCAGTCCACCCATCGCCAGGCCCGCGGCCGAGCAGACGGCATGCTGTTCGGCGATTCCCACGTCGAAGACCCGGTCGGGGAACGACCGGGCGAAGGGCCGAGCCCGACCGGGTTCGTCATCGCAGCGGTCACGCAGACCACGTCGGGACGACGCTCGCCGATCCGCACGATCTCGTCGCCGAAAACATCTGTCCACGTTGGCTTCCCCGGCGCCGCGGCGGTACCCGTCGCGGGATCGAGCACCCCGATGCCGTGCATCCGGTCGGCGTCGTCTGATTCCGCAGGCCCGTAGCCCTGCCCTTGGCTGTGACGACGTGCACGAGGACCGGCCGTCCGAGCGAGCAGGCATGGTCGAACGCGGACTCGAGGGCCGCCACGTCGTGGCCGTCGACGGGCCCGATGTAGGCGAGACCGAAGTGCTCGAACACGGTGTTCGCGACCCATCGGGGAGCAGCCGACGGTCCGGTGGCAGAGGCGTCCTCGGGGCGAGTTCTCCGCAGCGCGGCCAGGTGCGCCGCCAGGCCGCCGATCGTGGCGTCATAGGAGCGACCGTTGTCGTTGAGCACCACCACCACGGGCCTGCCCGATCCCGGGACGGACAGGTTGTTGAGTCCTTCCCATGCGAGGCCGCCGGTCATCCCGCCGTCCCCGATCACCGCGACGACCCGGCGCCCCTCCTCGCCCCGCAGCTGGAAGGCCTTGGCCAGTCCATCGGCGTAGGAGAGCGCGGTCGAGGCGTGGGAGTTCTCCACAGTGTCGTGCGCCGATTCACCCCTGCTCGGATAGCCCGACAGTCCGCCCTCCTGGCGCAGCCCGCCGAAGTCGGCACCGCGGCCGGTCAGGATCTTGTGGACATAGGTCTGGTGTCCGGTGTCGAAGATCAGGACGTCGCGCGGCGAGTCGAAGGCCCGGTGCAGGGCAACGGTCAGCTCGACGACCCCCAGGTTCCCGCCGAGATGCCCGCCGGTGGCGCACACCTTCTGGATCAGGAAGTCCCGGATCTGCGCGCACAGCTCGGCGACCTCATCGGGATCGAGGCCCCGGATATCAGCCGGACCGGTGAGCGTCGCGAGCAACGGCCATGCACCGAGATCACCCGCATCCACCGCGGTGGTCCGAGCTGGCGCCGACACGCCGGCCGACAAGCCGACGACGGCCACCTCAGCGGCCCAGCCTCGAATCCAGGTCTCGTACGAGCACTCCGGACAGAACTGAACTGGTGGTCATCGCAACGCCCCCTGAATCGAAGTGTTCTCACATTTCCTTCAGTACGCATGTGCCCGCTCGCTGCCTGCCCACACCCCCGGCAGGCGGCCGACTCACCCGACGGCCTGGCATGACCCTATTTCAGAGATTCCCCGATTGCACACCTATCGCGTGGGACACGACTGCTCTGGAAGCACATCCCGGCCCACGAAATCATTTGATCTTCAACATCTTCTGCCGGTTCGGCCTGGTCCCGACGCGCTCGATGCAGCAAAATCGAGACCATGACCGAACCCGAGATCGTCATCGAGACCACCATCGCGGCCGTGCCGGAACGCGTGTGGCGGGCGTTGCGCGATCCCGCACTCATCCGGCGCTGGCACGGCTGGGAATACGAAGTTCCCGGCGGGCTCGACGACGAGATCCGTGAGATCTACATCGACGGCGCCGACGCGGATGCCGAGGCGCTGACGCTGACGTTCCAGGGCGGCGACCGGTTCACCCTGAGGCCCGCCGCCGAGGGCACCGTCGTACGGATCACCCGACCCGCCAAGGGTTCCCACCCGGAGTGGGACGACTGGTACGAGGACGTCACCGAGGGCTGGACGACGTTCCTCCAGCAACTGAAGTTCGCGCTCGAGCGGCACGATCTCGCCGAACGGCACACCCTGTACCTCGACGGCCCGACCTCGGGGGCCACCGCGATGGAATTGCTGGGCGTGGCGGCGATAACCGGACCGCCCGGATCTGCCTACACCGCCCTCGTCGCGACCGGTGATGCCCTCAGCGGCACTGTGTGGTTCCGCGCGCCCAAGCAGCTCGGGCTGACCGTGGACGCCCTCGGCCCTGGACTCCTGATCCTCGCGATCCAGCCGCAGAACGAGCAGCGCCCCGGCGGCGGCGCCCAGATCATCCTGAGCGGCTACGGCCGGGGCGCCGAGGAGTTCGAGTCTCTCGCTGACCGGTGGACCCACTGGTGGGAGACCAGGGAGAGTCCCGGGACCTGCTGCTAGCTCATCACCATGCCCATGCTCGGCATCCAGATGGTGCTCTTGACGACGTCCTCCGGCTTCGGGCCGACCTTGTGCCAGAGCGAGCCGTAGACCGCGCCGACGACCATGCCCTTGCCGACGTTCAGCGGTGCGGTCGAGATGACGGTGGGGACGACCTTGTTGTTCTGATCGAGCCGGGTGATGCCGCTCGTTCCGTTGGCAAGGCTGTACCAGACGACGTTCAGTTCGGCGCCCGTCTGATTGTCGGCGATGCTCCCCGGTCCGCCGAAGAAGCCGAAGCGGAACTCGTTGTTCATGTTGGTGGCCACCCCCGAGCCGTAGAGCTGGCCGAGGACCTCGCCGCCCTGTCCGGTGTCGGAGTACGCGGGCACCGGGAAGATCTGCCCTGGCAGGGTGAGGACGGGCTTGCCGAGACCCTTCGCCACGTCCTGTGGCGAGGCGATCAGCCGCTCGATCGCCGCCTCCGCGTCGGCGTTGCCCGCGGCGGCGGCGCGCAGCCCGGAGGCGGCCGCGCCGGGGTCGGCGGGCTGGGCGGCGGGTGCGGCGGCGGCCGTCCCGGTGAAGAGAGCGGTCGCGGCTGCTGCGGACGTGAGGGCCACGGCAATCCGGCGGCGGACGGTGAATCGCTGCTTCATTGAGGCTCCTTTTACCGAAGGGTTAGCTATCAAAAGCATCGGAACCGGTCTGTTTCCGTTACAGCGACTACGCTGCGGCTCATGGTCGAAATTCCAGCCGACGGCCTGAATGCCCTGCTCAGCGACGTCCACGAACGGCTCAGCGAGGTCGTCACGTCGCCCGAGAAACTGCGCGATCTACTCCGCGCGACCCTCGTGGTGGGGGCGGGGCTCGAACTCGACCCCACCCTGCAGCGGATCGTGCAGGCGGCCACCCAGCTCCTCGGCGCCCGGTACGGCGCACTCGGGGTCCGGGCACCCGGCGGCGGGCTGTCGGAGTTCGTCTACGAGGGGATCGACGCGGGAGAACGAGCGACGATGGGACACCTGCCCGAGGGCCGTGGGCTGCTCGGACTGCTCATCGACGACCCCCGGCCCGTTCGCATCCGCGAACTCGACCGGCACGCGGCCTCGGTCGGGTTCCCGCCGAACCACCCGCCGATGAGCAGCTTCCTCGGCGTCCCGATCATCGTCCGGGGCCGGGCGTTCGGCAGCATCTACCTCACCGAGAAGCGGGACGCGCCTGAGTTCACCGACGAGGACGAAGTGATCCTCACCGTGCTCGCCGAGTCCGCCGCGCTCGCCGTCGACAACGCGCGGTTGTTCGAGGAGTCCCGTACCAGGGAACGCTGGCTGCGCGCGGTGGCGGCGATCAACTCGAGCCTGCTGATCGGCGGGTCCGTCCCGGAGACCCTCGACCTGCTGGTGCGCCGGGTCCGGGAGCTGACCTCGGCGGAGGCGGTCACACTGCTCGATGCCTCGTCCGGCACCGCGATCGTCGCGGCCACCACCGACCACCGGCGCGGCGACGCGGTGGCCGAGCTCGCAGGCACGCCGGTCGAGGAGGCGCTCCGGACCGGCCGGGCCCAGCTCGCCGAGCCCGCCTCGGGTGCGGGCCCGGCTGCGGCCCTCCCCGTGTCCGGGCCGCAGCACATCCAGGGCGCGCTGGTGGTGACCCTGAGAACGGGCGCCGACGCCTGGGAGGCCGACGAGCTCAGCAGGCTGGCCTCGATGGCGGATCTGGCGGCGGTCGCGCTGGAGTTCGCGCACCGGCAACGTCAGCAGCGACTGCTCGACGTCCTCGCCGACCGCGACCGCATCGCCAGGGACCTGCACGACAACGTCATCCAGCGCCTGTTCGCCACCGGCATGAGCCTGCAGAGCATCGCCTTGCCCGCGCCCGATGGCGAGGTGCTGGCCAGGTCCGTCGAGCAGCTCGACCGGACCGTGCGGGAGATCCGCACCACCATCTTCGACCTACAGACCGGCGACACCGCCGCCCCTGCGAGTCTGCGCAGGCGGCTGCTCGACGTGATCGGCGAGGTCACCCCGCAGTCCGCGATCACCCCCACGGTCCAGTTCTCGGGGCCGATCGACACCCTGGTCCCGGCGCCGGTCCACCCGCACGCCGAGGCGGTGTTACGGGAGGGACTGAGCAACGCCAGGCGACATGCGAGCGCCTCATCGATAGCCGTATCCATCACCGCCGCAAAAGAATTCACGATCGCGATCACCGATGACGGGATCGGCATGTCCGGCGACGAGCCACGAAGCGGACTGGCCAACCTGGACCGTCGCGCGGCCACGTGCGCCGGTCGGTGTGAGGTGACCGCGGCCGTCGGCGGCGGAACCGTCCTGACCTGGCGGGTACCGATGGGCGTGCCCGGCTAGCGGTCCCGTCCCGGCCTGCCCCGCAGCTCGGTGGCCAGCACCGCGGCCTGGGTCCGGCGCTGCATGCCGAGCTTCGCGAGAATCCTTGACACGTAGTTCTTCACCGTCTTCTCGGCCAGGAACAGGCGCCCCCCGATCTCCCGGTTCGTCAGCCCCTCACCGATGAGCTCGAACACGGCCCGCTCCTGCTCCGACAGCCCGGACACCGCGGCGCCCTGATCGCGTTGCGCGCGGATCCGGCCCAGCACCGCCGCGGTGGCGTCGGCGTCGATCAGGGAGCCGCCTGCGCCGACCGTCCGGATGGCCGCGACCAGGTCCGTGCCGAGGATCTGCTTGAGCAGGTACCCCGAGGCACCCGCCATCACCGCGTCGAACAGCGCCTCGTCGTCCGAGTAGGAGGTGAGCATCAGGCAGCGCAGGTCCGGCTGCGCCGAGCGCAGGTCCCGGCACAGCTCGACGCCACTGCCGTCGGGCAACCGGACGTCGAGGACCGCGACGTCGACCTCCGCCTTCGGCACCGCCACCAGCGCCTCACCCACCGAGGCCGCCTCGCCGACGACGGTGAAGTCTGGGACGCCCGCGAGCAGGTCCACCAGACCGCGGCGGACGATCTCGTGGTCGTCGACCAGGAAGATCCGCATGCTCATGGCATCGATCCCAGCACATCGGGGACCTTCGGCCCTAGCCCGGTCCGCCCGGCCCCGGGAATCCTTGACGCGGACCACCGGCACTGCGAATGGGGATCGACCGTGACCCGCGAACTGACCGAGCTCGAATTGCTGCACGAACTGGAGGCCGTGGCCGAGGAGAACGTGCATCGACACCTGTCGATGACCAAGGACTGGCACCCGCACGACTACGTGCCGTGGGACGACGGGCGGAACTTCGCCGCGCTCGGCGGGATCGACTGGGACCCCGGCCAGTCCACCCTCAGCGACACCGCCAAGGCGGCGATGATCACGAACCTGCTCACCGAGGACAACCTGCCCTCGTACCACCGCGAGATCGCCGAGCACTTCTCCCTCGACGGGGCATGGGGCACCTGGGTGGGCCGGTGGACGGCGGAGGAGAACAAGCACTCGATCGTCATGCGGGACTATCTGGTGGTCACCAGGGGCGTCGACCCGGTGGCGCTGGAGAACGCCAGGATGACGCACATGACCAACGGATTCGCGCCGGGCGGGAACGCAGGACTGCTCGATTCGGTCTCGTACGTGACGTTCCAGGAACTGGCGACCCGGGTCTCGCATCGCAACACCGGCAAGGCCTGCGGTGACCCGATCGCGGACCGCATGCTCGCCCGCGTCGCGGCCGACGAGAACCTGCACATGATGTTCTATCGCAACATCTGCGGGGCGGCCCTCGATGTGTCCCCGATCAGACCATCCGGGCGATCACCAAGGTGCTGACCAACTTCCGGATGCCGGGATCCGGCATGCCAGGCTTCCGCCGCAACGCGGTGCTGATCGCGAAGGGCGGCATCTACGACCTCCGCCAGCACCTCGACGACGTGGTCATGCCCGTGCTCCGAACCTGGAAGATCTTCGAGCGCAACGACTTCACCGCGGAGGGCGAGGAACAGCGCGAACGGCTGGAGCGGTTCCTGATCGGCCTGCAGGCCGATGCGGAACGATTCGAGGATGCCCGCGATCGTGCGCTCGCGCGCGCGGCTGCCCGCGACGAGGAGAAGGTGTCCGTGCGATGAGCGAGACGTCGGCGATGTTCGATGCGGTCCTGGAGATGGCGGCGGCCGCCAAGCGGGGCAACGTCATGCGGTGGACGGAGGCGAAGACCACCCAGCACCAGTCGGAGGGTCTCGCATTCATGAACTCGGTGCTGCTCGGCGTGCTCATCGAGAACGATGCCGTCCGCCGCGGGGTGCACCCGGCCGACGCGTGGGCCCAGCTGCGCGCGGGCGGTCTGGCGGACTTCGGCTGAAGCCCCGACCGCCCGCGGCCCCGACTAGGCCTTGTCCGTCGGGCGGACGATGAGCACCGGGCAGTCCGCGGTACGCATCAGCGCGTTGCTGGTCGAGCCGAGCAGCATGCCCTTGAAACCACCTCGGCCGTGGCTGCCGACCACCAGCAACTGCGCGCGCTCGGCGTACTCGCTGAGCACCCGCACCGGGCGATCCCTTGCCACGACCCGCTGCACGGAGACGTCGGGGTAGCGCTCGGTCCAGCCGGCGAGCCGCTCGGACAGCACCGCCTCCTCGAACGACTGGATCCCGCTCCAATGCGGGTCGTCGGCGGTAGCGCCAAGCGAGGGCTGGACCGACACGTCGCTCCAGACGTGCACCGCGACCAGCGTGGCGTGCCGGGTCGCGGCCTCCTCGAACGCCACCGCGACGGCCGCCTCACTCACCGCCGAGCCGTCGACCCCGACGACGACGGGACCCTCGGTCGGCGGCCTGCCGTCGAGGGTGCGGCCGCGGACGACCGCGACCGGGGCCGTCGAGTGCGAGGACACCGCGACGGTGACCGATCCCATCAGCGCTCCGGTGAACTCCCCGAGACCACGCGACCCGAGCACGATCATGGTCGCGCCGTCCGAATACTGCAGCAGCGTGTCCGCGATCTGCCCCTCGTGCAGCTTCGTGCTGATGTCGACAGGCGCGAGGCCGTCCACGGCCTGCGCGGCGAGCACCGCCGCGGAGTCCAGGTGGGCGCGGCCCGCGTTCATGAGGTCGTCGCCGTAGCCCCTGGCGAGGTACGGCTCGGAGTAGTAGTACGCAGGGACGTGCACCACCGACACGAGGACCAGCGGCGTCTTCCTCATCGCCGCGGTGCGTGCCGCCCACGCCACCGCCGCCGTCGAGGATTCCGATCCGTCCACACCCACCACGATGGGCTTTCCTGCGCTCATGGTTCTCCCTTCACGATCACGATTGGTCTGCCCGGACCATTGTCCTGAATTTGCCTGCGCGCTGTCAGGGTCGAAGGTCACTCTTGCGGACCGATCGGTGTTGCGCTGGTCACCCGACCGCCGGGATCACGATCTCCTGGACCGCCCACTTGTTCCCGTCGGGATCGCTGAAGTACACGAAGTTGCCCCACGGCTGACGGTCGATCGGGCTGATGTCGATGCCTCGGCTCTTGAACTCGCGCTCGGCTTCCTCGATGTCCTTGACCACCACCTGCATACCGACAACCGAGCCGGGCTCGGCATCGGTCACGCCCTTGCCGATACAGATCGAGCAGGCCGACCCGGGCGGCGTGAGCTGGACGAAGCGGAGGTCCTCGTTGACAGTGTGGTCGTGGTCCGCGTTGAAACCGAGCCGGACGTAGAACTCCTTGGCGCGGTCGATGTCGGTGACGGGGATCGCGACCAGTTCGAGCTTGATGTCCATGACCTGTCCTTCGTTTCGAATTGACTGAGCGACCCATCGAGTGTTGCGCGAATCGCGGTCAGGAACGGTCCTCATTCGTTTTCGACCCGGAAGGTTTCGCAAATGTTCAGTGGTGACCGCGCGCGGCGTCCGATTGCGGCATCGGCGGTGGCACCGGCTGCTGACCCGGTTCGACCACCACGAACTGCCCCATCAGCCCGTTGTCCTCGTGCCGGAGCAGGTGGCAGTGGAACATGTACGGGGTCGACGGGTCGGAGAAGTCGGTGAACCGCATCAGCAGTCGCAGGGTCCGTCCTGGCGGCAGATAGACGGTGTCCTTCGGCCCGGTCAGCGCGGGATCGTCCGTGTCCAGGACCTGGAACTGCACGTCATGGACGTGAAAGTTGTGCACTCCCCCGCTCACGTTGCGCACCTCCCAGACCTCCGTCGTACCGATTGTGACCACCTCGTCGATCCGCCCCATGTCCATCGACTTCCCGTTGATCTGCGTCGAGCTGGTCAGGTCGAACTTTCGGGTCACGCTCGGCACTCCCAGATCATCTTGCGCGGCAAGCGAACTCGGGACGATGGCAGTCGACTCGAGCCGGTCGGCCGCGCGCAGTTGCAAGATGTCCATGGTGTCCGACCCGCCTGCGAACCGGGTGCCCCAGAAGTCGGCACCGAGGTCGGGCGGCGTACTGCGCAACACTGGCGAGGTGCCCGCCGGAACGGCGACCACGATCTCCGCTCGTTCACCGGGCGAGAGCTGAAGGCTGGTCATCTCAACGGGTTTCGGCAACAGACCGCCGTCGGTGCCGATGAGCGAGAACCCGAGACCGGTGTCGAACCCGAACCGGTACACCCGCGCGTTGGACGCATTGAGCAACCGCAGCCGCACCCGCTCGGTGGTGACGTCGAGGTAGGGCCCCGGGGTGCCGTTGACGAGCACCTCGTCGCCGAGCACCCCGGTGTCGCTGAACATCGCCGCGCCGTCGTCCAGGCGGTCCCCGTCGAACTTCTTGTCCTGCACGATCACCGGGACGTCGTCGATGCCGTATCGGTCCGGAAGCATGGGCCCGGCAGGGTCGTCGACGAGGAACATGCCCGCGACACCGCGGTAGACGTGCTCGGCGGTCGCCCCGTGCAGGTGCGGGTGGTACCAGAGCGTGGCCGCAGGCTGATCGACCGTCCAGTGCGGCGACCAGGTGGTGCCGGGATCGACCATCTGATGCGGCCCGCCGTCCATGGCCGCGGGCAGGTGCATGCCGTGCCAGTGCAGCGTGCTGGCCTCGTCCAGGCCGTTTCGCACGTTCATCCGGACCCGCTCGCCGCGCTCCGCGCGCACCGTCGGGCCGAGGTAGGAGCCGTTCACGCCCCAGGTCTCGGTGCCGGGACCGTGCCCGAGGTCGGTGGTGCCACTGCGCAGTTCGAGGTCGAATTCCCTGGTCCCGTCCGGGGCAATCGTGGACGCGGCGAGTGGCGGGATCGCCAGCGGGCGATCGAAGCGCACCTGACCGGCGGTGTCCACCCTGGCGCTCTGCCACGCATAGACGACACCGCCCGCCACGACGCCGATCACGATGGCGACGGCGGCGAACAGACCACCGATCACCCGCAGCCACCGAACGCGTGTTTTATCCATGCCCCCGATGCTCGCCGGTCGGCCACGCCGCCACATCCAGGAAGCCACCCAGATTCGCACCCCGAGAAACCCCGAGTGGCGCCGGCGTCAGCCCCGCTCGGCGTCGCCGAGGTAGTCGGTCAAGCGCCCAGCCCGGCGACCCGCCAGGACCGCCGTGCCCCGGATCGCCGCGAACCAGGCGAACAGCGACACCACGCTCGCCGACACCACGAACCCGACCCGTCCGTCCGCGGTCAGCACCGCCCCGACGTCGAACGGGGGCAGCAGGTGGAACATCAGCAGGGGCACCGCGAGGACCACCACGATCGCGGCCGGGAACACCCCGTACGGCAGCACCACCAGGATCAGCCAGCGCGCCACGACCGACCGGAACCGGCGCCGGTTCGCCCATCGCCACCTCAGTGGACGCTGGTGATAGGGGAAGACGACGCCGACCCAGCCGGACAGCGCGAGCGGGCCGAGCGGGATCACGCACAGCCCGACCATCATCAGCGCGGCCAGCGTCATGTCGTGTTCGACGACCCCGAGTGCGAGGGCGACCGCAGTGCAGGCCGGTGCGACCATCAGCCACAGCACGATGGTCTTGGCCCGCAGCAACCGTTCGATCGCGGCGCCGTCGGACAGCACGATCATTGCGTCGGCCGGGTCCTGTCCCAGCACATTGGTCGCGGACACGTCCGCGTACATCCACCCGGCCATCGCGATCGGGAATCCCCACGCGCCGGTGAAGTCGAACAGCCAGCTGCGCGGGATGAGGAACCAGGCGACGCAGACGAGCGCCGCATTACCCAGCACCGTCATCGGCACCTGTGCGGGCCACCGCCACGCTCGCACCCACTCCGAACGGACGGCCGCGACCATCGTGTGGCGCATCCCCCGACAATAGGCACCAGGTCCCGGTGTTCGCAGCTCAGCCGACATCCCTCCGACACCGCAGCATCGCAGCGCGGTGACGGTGGGTGGCCTGCGCCTCGCTCAGTGCGCTGTCGTCTGCCAGGTCTCGGTTTGCTGATTCGCGATGCCGACGAGTCGGTCGAGCCCGAAGTTGATGTCGAGCAGGTGCGTGTCGAACAGGGGTAGCTCGTTGATCGCCTCCGGAACGGTCATCTCGAGACGGTAGCGGTGGAAGCCGTTCGTCTCGACGCATTGCCCGACGCCGCGGCCCTTGCTCGTCGTCCACGTGGATGCCGAGGTGGGCAGCCCCTCGGGCAGCTTCGTGTAGTCCATCAGGACCGCGATGATCCCGAACGAGTAGGGCGCGCTCGGCACCGTCGCACCGACGGGGCGCGCATCTCCGCTCAGCACTGCGGGATCCGTGCACGCGACCTGGAACCCAGGTCCGTTGGGCAGCCCGAGTCGCTGCGTCAGCAGGTCATGTGAACTGTTCCCGAACAGCGAGGGCAGCCCGATCAGTTCGGTGGAGTACGCGGTCACGCACCCGGCCTCGCCTCGGCGAGTACACACCGGAATGTTCGCGAAGTCCCCTCCCACGGTGCTCCCCGCGGCGGTGGTGACGTTGCCACCCATCAGGAACGCACCGACCAACTGCTTGCGCAGCTGGGGGTTCGGGTCGACGTGCTCACGGATGAGCTTGCGCAGCATCAGCGTTCCCTGCGAGTGCCCGACGAAGATGACACCGCGACCGTCGTTGTCGTGCGCGAGGTAGTCGTTCCACGCAGCGAGGACATCGCCGTAGCCGACGTCGATCGGTGCATCCAGTCCGGCGAGCGCGACGGGCATCCCCAGCAAGGGCACCTGCCGGTAGACCGGCGCGAACACCCGGCAGACGCTCGAGAAGTGGGCGGCCTGGAATCGCGCGATGGATTGCACCTCTGGCGATGCGACCGGGTCGGCGTTCAACGCCACCTGGTTGCTGACAGTCGGGTACACGTAGAAGCAGTCGACCGGCTTGTCCGATTCCTCGACCGGCGCCGGGTCTGCGACCTCGCCGGTGAGCAGGTCGGTGGTATCCCGCGGAAGGTCGCAGGGGTCCGAGGCAGTGTCCGGATTGCACAGCCACTGCGTGTTGGTACTCGGCGCGGCGACGGCCGGAGCCTGTACGCCGATCGCCAGCACGGGCCCCGCGATCACGGATGCGAGGACAGCACCCAGCCACACTCGCCGTCGTGACTCCGATCGCCTTGGCCGCCGGATGCCGGGCCGAGATTGCCGAGCCTTCATTGATACCCCCTCGATGTGGTCTGCCGCACAGTGAGTGGGCAGCGATTGTCCAGGCGTTTCTCGATCGGTCGAGTCCCCGACAGGCCTGGCATCCGGGACTCGTGGTGTGGCGCCGGCCAGGTCTTGGCGTCCAGCGCGATCGATCCGACATCGACTGTCTTGCAGCCTTGTTGAGCGGGGACTCCAGCGAACCGGTCCCGCAGCCACAGGATCACGCTCGGGACGGCGGCCACCTCCAGGCTGAGGTGTTCGCCGTCGGCAACGCTGAGGGCGTCATGGTGCTCCTGGTTCGCTCGGGCGCTGGAGACGGTGCTGCGCGTGCCGTTCTGCGTGACGGCCCATGGGATGTGCGTCACATTCTCGGACGATTAGAGCACGATTGATTGTTCGAAACAAGAGAGCTTTTCCATAAGCGAGAGTGGCCGAGGTAGCCTGTCGGCGTGGCCACGACATCACCAGAGCTGCCGAAGTCGCGCCGGATCCGTGGGCTCGACGCCGAACAGCGCCGGGCCCAACGGCGAGAGCAGATCCTCGATGCGGCACTCGAGTTGTTCGCCACGCGCGGCTACCTGAACACCTCGATCGAGTTGCTGTGTCAGACGGCGTTTGTCAGCACCAAGAGCTTCTACGAGGTGTTCGGCGGGCGTGAGGAGTGCGCACTGGAATTGTTCGAGCGCACGTCCGATCAGCTCCGCGTCCAGCTGGGGGCGGCGATGGCCGAGGCATCCGACGATGCGGCCGCGGCCCACGCCCTGCTGGCTGCCTTCGTCGGCGCGCTCGCCGAGGATCCGCGCCGGGCGCTGGTCACCTTCGGTCTGGCCGGCGCGGACTTCCCCGGATTCGAGAAAGTGCGGCAGCGCAACAGGGGTTGGGCGGCACGGGAACTCGAGGAGTTGTGGCGACGCAACGGCAGAGTGGGCGACCACCAGCGGGTCGCGGTCGCGGTGGTCGGCGGGATCTTTGATGTCATCGGGGGTTGGCTAATCGACGCCGACGTGACGGATACAGCCCTCGCCCGCGAGCTCGTCGACGACCTCGCGGCCTACTACAACGCGGTCGTCCGCGGCCTGGCCCCGAGGGAAGGCGAGTCGATCAACTGACGACGGCCCGGGGGCTGCCGCTGAACCCCCTCGTCGAGGGCGCAGCTCCCGTCGCCGCCTCTCGGCCGACGCGACGGGAGCTGCACGCTCGAGGGATTCAGTCGACGAGCTTGCGGAACTGGTCGATCAACGCGACGCGGCCGGCGGAATCGCCCGCCAGCGGGCTCACGGTCAGCGTGGTGACGCCCGCCTCGGCGAACGCCGCGACCCGCTCCTTGACGTAGCCGGCGGGGCCGATGAGGGAGATCGCGCGCACCAGCTCGTCCGGCACGGCCGCGACGGCCTCCGCCTTCTTGCCGGACAGGTACAGCTCCTGGATCGTCGCGGCCTCGGTCTCGTAGCCGTACCGGCAGGCCAGGTCGTTGTAGAAGTTCTTGCCCTTGGCGCCCATGCCGCCGATGTACAGCGCCAGGCTCGGCTTGACCCACTCCAGCAGGTGGTCGACGTCGTCGCCGATCGCCAGCGCGGGGCCCGCGTAGATCTGCAGCTCGCCCAGGCTGGGGTCGCGCTTGGCCTTGCCCTGCGCGAGGGACTCGCCCCACACGTCGTTCGCGCGCTCGGGATCGAAGAAGATCGGCTGCCAGCCCTCGGCGATCTCGGCGGTCAGCGCGACGTTCTTCGGGCCGAGCGCGGCGATGACGATCGGGATGCGATCGCGCACGGGGTGGTTGATCAGCTTGAGCGGCTTGCCGAGTCCGGTGCCCTTCTCCGCGGGCAGCGGGATCTGGTAGTACTTGCCGTCGTACTGGACCTTCTCGCGCCGCCACACCTGACGGCAGATGTCGACGATCTCGCGGGTCCGGCCGAGCGGGGCGGTGTACGGCACGCCGTGGAAGCCCTCGATCACCTGCGGTCCGGACGCGCCGAGACCGAGCACGAACCGGCCGTCGGAGACGAAATCCAGGCCCGCCGCAGTCATCGCCATCAGCGACGGCGTCCGGGTGTAGATCTGGAAGATTCCCGACGCCAGCTCGATCGTCGAGGTCCTCGCCGCGAGGAAGCCGAGCTGGCTGACCGCGTCGTAGGAGTACGCCTCCGCGATGAACGCGATGTCGAGGCCGGCGCGCTCGAGGTCGGCGACCTCCGCGACGGTCTCGGCGAACCCGCCGCTGTAGGTGATCTGCATTCCGACTCGCACCCGGACACCTCTAATCGACTCGATGTGAATATCACCTCGCACCCTACGCAGTACCGCCGCGAAATCGAATGACAGAACCGACCGGCATTTGTGACCGAAGTTCTACGATCGCGCGGTGGCGAAGAGATCCCGGTTCGACTGGCAGCGCTCGCACGTCATCGTGACGGGCGGCTCGCAGGGCATCGGTGCCGCGGTCGCCCGCGCCGCGCGGGCAAGGGGCGCGGCGGTATCGGTCATCGCCCGCGGCGAGGAGCAACTCCGGGCCACCGCAGAGCCGATCGGCGCGGCCTGGGCCTGCGCCGACGTCACCGATCCGACGGCAATGCAGCGGGCCGTCGACCAGCTCGAGGCGCGCTCCGGTCCCTGCGACGCCCTCGTCGCCTGCGCCGGGACCGCGTTGCCTGGGCGGTTCCTCGAGGTACCCATCGACGAATTCGAGTCGCAGATGCGGCTGAACTACCTGGGCGCGGTGCACGCCGCGCGCGCGGTGCTGCCCGGGATGGTGTCCCGTGGGCGCGGCCACCTCGTGCTGACCAGTTCCACGGCGGGAGTGATCGGAGTAGTCGGCTACACCGGATACGGGCCGAGCAAGGCCGCGGTGCACGAGCTCGCGCACTGCCTGCGCTACGAGGTCGAGCCGGCGGGCGTCACGGTCGCCGTGTTGTATCCCCCGGACACCGACACCCCCGGTTTCGCGGCGGAGAACACCCGCAAACCCCCGGAGACCGCGGCCGTGTCGGGCGCGATCACCCCGGTCTCCGCGGACGTGGTGGCGGCGGCCGTGATCGCCGGAATCGACAAGGGCCGCCACCACATTGCGATCGACCTGCTCACCCGGGTGCTCGTGCGGGCAGGCGGCATCGTCGAACCGATCGTCCGCCCGATCCTGGTCCGCACGATCCGGAGGGCTAGGGAATCAGGATGAACTTGCCGCGCGGATGGGGCCGCTGGAGCTCGGCGTGTGCGCGAGCGGCCTCGGCGAGCGGAAAGGTCTTGGCCACAACGACTTCGAGTTCGCCGCGCGCGGCCGTCTCGATCAGCCCGAGCCGGCCCGCCTCTCGGAGACCGACGCTGTCGGGATTGCCTCCGCCGATCGCGACGAAGCCCTCCCCCTGCGCCCGGCCGAACGAGACGATGGTGACGATCCGCTTGCGGTCGGAGACCAACGCGAGCGAGACGTCAACCGCCTCATCCGTTCCGGCGGTGTCGAAGGCGGCATCGACACCGTTCGGGGCCAGCTCGCGCACCCGGGCCTCCAGCCCGTCCCCGTAGGTCACCGGGATCGCCCCGAGGCCGCGCAGGTAGTCGTGATTGGCCGCCGCCGCGGTTCCGATCACCGTGACGCCCTTGGCGACCGCCAGCTGCACGGCGAGCGAGCCGACGCCGCCCGCTGCCCCGTGGATCAGCAGGGTCTCGCCCTCGATGACCCCGGTCACGACGATCGCCTCCGCGGCGGTGCCGCCGGTCACCAGCAGCCCCGCGGACTGCTCCCAGGTCAGTGCCTGCGGCCGCGGGAACACCGACTCGGCCCCGAGCACGAGCCGCCGGGTGTAGGCGCCCGCGCCCGCATAGGCGATCACCTCGTCGCCCACGGCGATGGGGCCCGCGGGACCGACCGCCGCCGGACCGACCGCGAGCACCACCCCCGACGCCTCGACTCCCGGCCGGATCGGCAGCATGGACGCGTCGGCACCGAAGGCGCCGCTGTAGAGCTTGTGGTCGATGGGATTCACGCCCACCGCGCGCAGCTCGAGAAGCACCTGCCCCGGACCTGGATCGGGCAGCGCCTCCTCGATCACCGTGAGGACCTCGGGTCCTCCGAACGCGTTCGCAACTACGGACTCGGTGGTGGTCATGATCACGGCAACCACCGACAGCGGCGAGTGATTCCCGACACCCGCTTGACCTGAACAATGGTTGAGGTTGCACGCTCTGTCCATGCAGCGCGAACCCGCGCGGCGGAAACCCGGTTACTAGGAGCGCGCCATGTCCACCATCCTGCGTCCGACCACCTCCCCCGACTCGACGACCCTCAGCCTGGGGCGGTGGCAGACAATCCTCGCCGCGACCGTGGCGGCCGTGGTGGGCAACCTCGCGATCTACCTGATCGCCCTGATCGCGGGCGGCTCGCTCGAGGTCATCGACAAGGGCACCGCCAAACCGATCTCCGCGACCGGAATCGTGGGGATCTCGGCATTGCCGACCGCGATCGGCGTCGGACTGGTCGTGCTGCTGTCCCTGCGGTGGGCGGTCCTGATCCGGGTCGGCCAGGTGGTCGGCGCGGCTCTTCCCCTGCTCACCATCGCGCTCGCCGCGATGGCCGACACCGACGGCGTCACGAAGACCGCCCTGATCCTGATGCACGTGCTGATGGCGGCGGCGATCGTGGCGAGCCTCGAACTGCTCCGCCGCCGGGTCGTCGGCCGGGCGAACGGCTAGGAATCAACCCGTACCCGCTACACTCCTACCGTGCAATACGGCCCGCAGGTGCTCTGCGGGCCGGACGCCCTCGTAGCTCAGGGGATAGAGCAACCCTCTCCTAAAGGGTAGGTCGCAGGTTCGAATCCTGCCGAGGGCACCACCACGGCCCGACAGCGACGCCCGCTCAGGTGGGCTGCCGCCTCCCCGTGAACGCGATGAGCCGCTCGAGAGCCCCAGCGCCCTCCTCGACGGGTACCGGGTCCCCGAAATCCCCACTCTCCCGCTGCGGCGGCCCGATGACCGTGTTCGCCAGTCCCAGTACGTAGCTCGCGAGCTGGTCGGGAACCTCGAGCCCTTGCCCCGTCGCCACCGCGAAATCCCATGCGTGGACAAGGAATTCGATCGACAGGATGCTCACGGCCGTCGTCGCGGGCATCGGGGTCGAGCCCGGCGACACGGTGCCGTGCAGACCGCGGCGGTGCCAGCCCTCGGTCGCCGCCGCGGCGGCGTCGGCTATCCGCACCTCCACAGCCTCGTCCGCGGCGGCGACCGGCATCGTCGCGCCCCCAGCCGACCCGAGGCTCGCGATCGACCCGAGCAGGTGCTCGGCCAACTCGGCGACCGTGAAGTCGCGGCACGGGGTCCGCCGCTGCATGTCGTCGGCGGTGAGTCCGCGCAGCACTCCCTGCAACACCACAAGCGTGGCTTCGGCGCAGGTGAGTTCGTCCGTCGGTTCGAGCGCGACCGCCCAGTCGTCTGG
Source organism: Rhodococcus sp. MTM3W5.2 (assembly GCF_001984015.1). Taxonomy (NCBI): domain Bacteria; kingdom Bacillati; phylum Actinomycetota; class Actinomycetes; order Mycobacteriales; family Nocardiaceae; genus Rhodococcus; species Rhodococcus sp. MTM3W5.2. The sequence continues at coordinate 4,646,212 of NZ_CP019572.1, forward strand.
TCCCGCGTCGCCGCTGCGGGCGGCGACGGCCAACCGGTCGAGGTAGTGATTCCACACCTCGGCGTGGCTCGGCGCCTGTGCGTCGGTCAGGCCATCGTGCACCCACCGGATCTCGGTCGAACCGTCAAGCGGGGTCAGCGTCATCGCGACCGTCGAACCACCCGGCGGCAGGTCGTCGCTGTCCTCCCACCACCACCGGAGCTTGAGTCGTTGACCGGGCACGACCTCTTCGAACGTGCCGGACGCGGAGTGGCCGGGCACCACCGTCCACCGGTACCGCCCGCCCTGACGCAGATCGACCCTCGCGGCCACGGTCAACCATCGTCGCAGCCGTTCCGGACGGCTGATCAGCTCGAACGCCGCGTCAGGCTCGAGCGCAACCTCGACGGTCCTGTCGAATTGCGTCACGGGTCTCCTTCCAGGCGACCCCCATCTATGAATATATCGCCGATGCCCCCGGATCGACCCCGAAACCGACCACCCGACTGGTTACCACCTGGACGGCAGACAAGGTGATCAGGGCGGGTTTTTTCGCCGCTACGCGCTGCCCGCACGGGCTCCGTGGGTTAGCGTGTTACGCGTCTACCCGGGAAACCACCGTCACAGCGTTCGACCGTCACTGCATTGGATCGATGCAAGGGAGCTCGGAGTATGCGTCAGCGCCTCCGCTTTTTGACAACAACGCTCGGTGTCCTGCTCCTGCTGGCGGGGCTGGCCCTGCCCGCGACTGCCACACCGGCGGGACCCCTCTACCCCACGCCCGATCCGGACCCCTTCTATCTGGCCCCGCCCGACCTTGCGAATCTGCGTCCCGGCGATGTGGTCCGGGTCCGCCCCATCGACGCCTCGCTGTACGCGAACAGCGACGGCTGGCAGGTCGCGTTCCGCTCGACCAACTCCACCGGCAAGCCCATCATGGGCATGACCACGGTGTTCCTGCCCCACGGCATCAAGAATCCGCCGCTCGTCTCCTACCAGGCGATCATCAATTCTCTGGGCACCAAGTGCAACCCCTCGCGGGCGCTGTTCAACGGCGAGTTGAACGACGCCCCCGGCATGTACCTGCCGATCAACCGCGGTTGGGCGGTCTCGGTGCCCGATCACATCGGGCCGACCGGGGCCTACGGTGCCGCCAAGCTCGGCGGCCTGATCACGCTCGACAGCGTTCGCGCCGTGCAGAAGGTGGCCGAGCTGGGTCTCGCGAACAGTCCGGTCGCCCTTGCCGGGTACTCCGGCGGCGGCATGGCGAGTGCATGGGCGGCGGCGCTGCAACCGACCTACGCACCCGAACTGAAGCTCGCCGGGGTGGCCGCGGGCGGCATCCCGGCGGACCTCTGGGAGATGGTGCAGGGCCTCGGCCTCAACCCGCATCCGGGCTTCGGCCTCGCCTTCGCGGCGGCCATGGGACTCGAACGCGAGTATCCCGAGCGGCTGCCGGTCTCGTCGCAGCTGAACCCGACGGGCCTGTGGTTCCGCGACTGGGTGACCAACGAGTGCCGTCGATTCCTGCTCTTCCACGGCGTGTTCCGCAACGCGGAACAGCTCGCCGCGTCGACCAGCCTGTTGGGAAGTCCGGAGGCACTCGGGGTCCTACGCGAGAACAGCCTCCGGTACTACCCGACGATCCCGACCGTACCGATGTACATCTGGCACGGCATGTACGACGGGCTGACCCCCTATGACGCGGTAGCCGATGTCGCACACCGGTATTGCGCGGCAGGAGCACCCCTGACCTTCGTGCCGTACGACATCGCCGAGCACATGACCACCGCTGCGGCCGGGTTCGGCGACGCCTGGAACTACGTCGAGGCGCGCTTCCGTGGGGAGCCGGCTCCCACTCGTTGCTGAGTTAGTCCGCACGCGATGCTCACGGCGCCGGGCACACCGCGGCGGTGAGTGCGCGACTGGCGGCGGGAGACCGCGCTTCATCGGTGAAGTCCTGGTTCAGCGAGATGGTTACGGCCCGCCCGGTCGCCGGAACCACACCGGCGTAGGTGATCGACCCTGAGATGCCTCCGCTGTGGCCCCAGAAGTACTGTCCGCACGGCATCGATAGGCGCATCAACCCGAGACCGTATGCCATCGTGCCGCTTTCGCCGATGGCCCGGACATTCTGCATCTCGGCCAATTGGGCTGGCGGAAGCAGTTTGCCGTCGAGGAGAGCGGTGAAGAAGCGGTTGAGGTCCGCGCCGCTGGCGACCATCGCGCCCGCCGCACCGGCCGCGGACACGTTCTGGCTGGTGTAGTCGGTCCGCCGGCCGCCGACCTCGGTATAGCCGATGGGATGCGGGCCACGCATATCGGTTTCGTCCGGTGCCGGGTAGTAGGTGTCGTGGAGGCCGAGTGGTTCGACGATGCGACGGGTGATCTCCACGCCCACCGAAGCACCGGTGATCCTCTCGATCACCATCCCGACGATGGCGTAATTCGTGTTGGAGTACTCCCATTTCGCTCCGGGCTCGAACGCGGCGGGACCGGTCAGCGCGGTGCGCAGGACAGCGGCCATATCCGCGGTCTGCCACCGTGCCTGTTCGCTGAGGATCTCCATTTGCCAAGGCATCGGCGTCGCACCGAACTCCGCCGCATACTCGGGGAGCCCGCTGGTGTGCTGCAGCAGATTTCGGATCGTGATCCGGTTCCCGTCGATACCCGGCCCATGCACCACTCCGGGCAGATACCGCTCGACCGGGGCGTCCAGTTCGGCCTTGCCCTCGGCCACCAACTGCAACATGACCGTCGACACGAATGTCTTTGTGTTGCTGCCGATCCGGACCCGGGCATTGTCAGCGAACGGCTCTCCGGTAGCCAGATCGCCGACGCCCGCGGTGACCCGCCAGCTGCGCCCCCTGTCGTCGATCACCGCCTCCGCACCCGGATATCCCAGCTGCACGGCATCATTGAGAGCCGCCGCGACCTGCTCCCTCCCCAGTTCTCGCACGTCGGACGCATCGTCCACACCGCAGGACGTCGCCGTCACCATCGCCGCCACCAGCACCGCAAGTTTCACCTTCACACCATCAAGCTACGACGAATGGCCGTCTGTGATCAGGCAGCCACCACCCGAATCTCGGGTGGTGCTGGCACCACCGTCCACCAGGCCGAATACGAAAGTCCCACCCAGCGGGAGACACCGGACGCACCGCTCTCGGCGCCTACCTACGGTGCTTCAGGACCGCGCGCCGTTCCGGCGCCGAAAACTGATTCGAGAGTGGGTCTTTCGTGCAGGCAACCAATCAGGTCATGCGTTCCGCCCGAAATCGGGTTCATCTCGTCAGCACCGTCGCGGTGTCCGCGGCCCTCGTCCTGTGCGCCGCACCGTCCGCGAGCGCCGTTCCCGACTTCGGATCCACCGGGTCCAGCGGCAACGGCGACCTGGAGCTGACGTACGTCAACTCGCTGACAGTGCCCACCGGCACCCCGTTCGACGGGTTCCCGATCGGCGGGCTGTCGGGCATCGACTACGACGCGCAGCGCGGCGAATACGTCGCCATCAGCGACAACCGCGGCGAGCAGGGCCCGGTCCGCCACTACTCGCTGCGCCTGCCGCTCGACCAGGCCGGCAGGCTGACCACGGCCGACTTCACGGCCCAGGCCGCCCTGCTCGACACGAATCAGGCTCCCTACGCCCCCAAGACCGCGGACACCGAGTCGATCCGCTTTCTCCCCGGCTCCGGCACCCTCCTCTACACCAGCGAGGGATCCGCTCGCATCGGCCTGCCCGGCTTCGTCCGTGAGACCGCCCGCGACGGCGCGTTCGTGCGGGACTACGCGCTCCCCGAGGCATACGCGCCGACGGCCGCCCCGCCGTCGGGATTCCGGGACAACCTCGGCTTCGAGGCCATGACCGTCGACCGCGCGGGCACCACCGTCACCGCCGCGAGCGAGAACGCCCTGGCCCAGGACGGCCCGGCCATCTCGGATCAGGTGGGCAGCTCGTCCCGCGTCCTGCGCCTTGACCGGGCCACCGGCGCCAACCTCGGCGAGTTCGTCTACGAGGTCGACCCCGTCCGCCTCGCGCCCGGCGAGGCGTTCAATCCCGTGTCGTCGGTGAACGGGATCGGCGAGATCCTGGCGATCGACGACTCCGACTATCTCACCGTGGAGCGCAATGTCTCGGCGGCAGGTGGATTCTCGGTGAAGCTGTATCGGACCAGCATCCACGGTGCCGAGAACGTCGCGGGCAGGGCCGTCCTGAGCGGAACCGAACGGAAGATGCGCAAGGAATTGGTCTTCGACTTCGCCGCGGCAGGGGTGAACCCGGAGTGCATCGAGGGCATCACCTGGGGTCCCACCCGACCGGACGGCACCCGCACCCTCGTGCTGGTGGCCGACGACAACTTCGGCATCGCAGGAAAGACCACGTTCCACCTGCTCACCGTCGGACGCTGACATACCGACCGTTCCTATTGCTCTGGCTCTCGATTCTGGGCACTATGACCGGGTGTCCAGAATCGGCCATCGTCCCGCCGTCCTCGTTTCTCTCGCCGCGGTGTCCGCGCTGATCCTCGGCGGGTGTTCTGCCGGGGCCGAGTCCGAGGCGGGGCCGACATCGATTCCCGAGGCGTACACCAAGCTGCCCGCCACCGCGGCGGTCGGCAACTGCGGCCCGGGCAGCGGGGCCACCGTGGCCGACGGCGAACTCACCATCGCCACCGATTCACCGGCCTACGAGCCCTGGATCGTCGGCAACGACCCGTCGAACGGCAAGGGCTTCGAGGGCGCGGTTGCCCGCTCGGTGTCCGAGAAGCTCGGGTACCGACCGGATCAGGTCGAGTTCATCCGGGTGCCCTTCAACGACGCGATCGCGTCCGGCGAGAAGAACTTCGACTTCGACATCAACCAGGTCACCATCGTGGGCGACCGGCGCGATGCCGTCGACTTCTCGTCGCCGTACTACGCGGTTGCACAGTCCATCGTCGCGATGAAGGGGACCCCGGCCGCGGCGATCGATTCCCTCAACGGGCTCGCCCCCTTCCGGCTCGGCGCGCAGAGCGGCTCCACCAGCCTGGCCTCGATCACCGGGACGATCCGGCCGTCCCGGCCGCCCGTCGAGTTCGCCACCAACGACGAGGCGAAGGCCGCACTGGCGGCGGGCACGATCGACGCGCTGGTCGTCGACATCCCGACCGGATTCCAGATCACCGCAACCGATCTGCCGAACAGCACACTGATCGGCCAGTTCCCGCGCCCGAACACGGTCACCGAGTTCTTCGGCCTGGTGCTCGAGAAGAACAGCCCGATGACGGCATGCGCCTCCGCGGCCGTCGACGCGCTCTACGCCGACGGCACGCTCGACCGGCTCGCCCAGACCTGGCTGGCCGACACGGCCGGGGTTCCGGTCCTGGGCTGACAAAGGCGGATTCCGATCGAACGCCGGTGCCGATCGTCGATCTGTCGTAGCCTCCCCTCGGATCCCGGCGGGACGACCGGGTGCGCAATCACGAGGGGCGGACGGCGATGACACGCGGAGTTCGGGCACGGTTGATCGGTTCACTGCTGGCGGCGACGGTCGTGCTCACGCCCGGCCTGCTGGTCCCGGCGGCCGCCTCGGCCCAGCCGACCACCCCGACGTCCAGCTCGAGGGCGCCAAGAACTTCCGCGACATCGGCGGCTACCTGACCGCCGACGGCCGCCGGGTACGCGAGGACCTGGTGTACCGGTCGAACAGGCTCAGCAAGCTCACCGACGCCGACCAGGCGAAGCTCACCGCGGCGAATGTCACCCTTGACGTGGACCTGCGCAACGCCATGGAGCGCAAGGACGAACCGGACCGTCTGCCCGCAGGCGTCGAGTACAAGGTCGCGGATGTGGTGAGCCTGAACAACGGGCTCGGATTCCACGAGTTCGTGCCGATCACCCTGGGGCGGGCCATCATCGACGCGGCCGTCAAGGGTTCCTCCGACATCGGCCAGAGCATCGGCTACCCCTTCATGGTCAGCTTCCAGGGCTCCGACGTCGCGTTCCGCGACCTGCTCACCGCGATCGCGCAGCAACAGAGCGGCGCGGTCGTCTACCACTGCAGCGCGGGCAAGGACCGCACCGGATGGGCGACCGCCGTCCTGCTGACGATCCTCGGCGTCCCCCGCGCAACGGTGAACGCGGACTTCCTGGCCAGCAACACCTTCCTCGGCCGCAGCGACGCCGTCGAACAGTCCTGGCTCGACGCCGCGTTCGATCAGGTCAACCGGCTGTACGGCAGCTTCGACCGCTACGTGCGCGACGGGCTCCGGCTGGATCAGAACACGGTGAACACGGTGCGGGCCAAGCTCCTGGTCTAGTCCGACCTAGGCGTAGAGGGTGACGAACGTGCGCAGCGAGCCCTCGATGTCGCCCTTGAGGGCGCGGGCGACGCCGGAACCGATCGGGCCGAACAGCGGCGCCCCGCCGAGGTCGATGTTCAGACCGACCTCGGCGCCGTCACCCTTGGGCGTCACCGAGAGCGTGAGGTTCACCTTGACGCCGCCCTTGCCGTCCCCCTTCAGGAGCAGGGTCTTGGGCGGGTTGTACTCCTTGATGACCCACTTGATCCGATTCCGCATCCCCTTGACCGAGACCACCGACTCGGCGGTGGTCCCGGCCGTCAGCTGCTCGGGGATCTCGGAGCGCCAACCGTCGTGAATCGAGAGCCACTTCTCGAATTCCTCCAGAGCGCTTGCCTTCTCCCACGCTTCCTGTGGGGACAATGGCACATCGATCGACACCTTCAGCTTCGCCATTGACGAATCGTAGCGAACAGTCAACGCTCCGCTAGTGGGCGACGGCCTTCTCGACGCCGACCCCGGTCAGGGAGCGAACCTCCATCTCGGCCTGCTTCGCCGCGTTCTCCTGCTTGGCCCGGCCGACGTGGGTGCCGACGATGCCGAGCAGGAAGGCGAGCGGGATGGAGACGATGCCGGGGTTCGCCAGCGGGAAGAAGTCGAAGTCGGCGCTCGGGAACATCGACGAGGCCTTGCCGGACACCGCTGGCGAGAACACGATCAGCACGAGGCAGCTGATCAGGCCGCCGTAGATGCTCCACAGGGCGCCGGTGGTGTTGAACCTCTTCCAGAACAGCGAGTACAGCAGCGTCGGCAGGTTCGCGGAGGCCGCGACGGCGAAGGCGAGCGCGACCAGGAAGGCGATGTTCTGCCCCATGGCGAGAATGCCGAGGACGATCGAGACCAGTCCGATGACCACCACGGTGATCCTCGAGACCCGGACCTGCTGCTCCTCGGAAGCCTTGCCCCGCTTGATGACACTGGCGTAGATGTCGTGGGCGAAGGAGGCCGAGGCGGTGATCGCCAGGCCGGCCACGACGGCGAGGATGGTCGCGAAGGCCACCGCGGAGATGACCGCGAGGAAGATGGTGCCGCCGAGTTCGAACGCGAGCAGCGGCGCGGCGGAGTTCTCCTTGCCCGGCGCCGCGAGGATCTTGTCGGGCCCGACCATGCGGGCGGCGCCGTATCCGAGTACCAGGGTGAACAGGTAGAACGCCCCGATCAGGCCGATCGCCCAGGTCACCGATCGCCTGGCCTCCTTCGAGGTGGGCACGGTGTAGAAGCGCATCAGCACGTGCGGCAGTCCTGCGGTGCCGAGCACCAGCGCGATGCCGAGCGAGATGAAGTCCAGCCGCGACATGGAGCTGATGCCGTACTTCGCGCCGGGCGCGAGGATGTCGCGGCCCGCGACCGCCTCGTTGGCGGAGCCGTTGACCATCGCCTGCGCGTCCGCGAGCAGCTGCGAGAAGTTGCCCTTCACCGCGAAGAGCACCAGCACGAACATGATCCCGGCGCCCAGGATGAGCAGCACGGCCTTGACCATCTGCACGTAGGTGGTGCCCTTCATGCCGCCGATGAGCACGTAGACGATCATCAGGACCCCGACCACCGCGACGACGACGGCCTGGCCGACCTTGCCGTTGATGTTCAGCAGCAGGGCAACGAGTCCGCCCGCGCCCGCCATCTGGGCGAGCAGGTAGAACAGCGAGACCACCAGTGTGGACAGCGCGGCGGCCATCCGGACCGGACGCTCCCGCAGCCTGAAGCTGAGCACGTCGGCCATCGTGAATCTGCCTGTGTTGCGGAGCAATTCGGCAACCAGCAGCAGCGCCACCAGCCAGGCGACCAGGAAGCCCACCGAGTAGAGGAACCCGTCGTAGCCGTAGACGGCGATGGCCCCGCGATGCCGAGGAAGGAGGCGGCCGACAGGTAGTCGCCCGCGATGGCGAAGCCGTTCTGCGGGCCGGAGAACTGGGCGCCGCCGGTGTAGAAGTCGGACGCCTTCTTGGTGGTGCGGCTCGCGCGGATCACGATGGTCATGGTGATCACGACGAACGCCACGAAGATCGCGATGTTCAGTGCCGGGTTGCCGACCGAGGCCGTACCCGCTGCCAGAATGGTCACTTGGCCGGTCCTTCCAGCTCTTCGCGGATCGCGGTGGCGCGGGGATCGAGCTCGCGGTTCGCGAACCTCACGTAGAGCGCGGTGATGACGAAGGTCGACACGAACTGGCCGAGCCCGAGGATGACGCCGAGGTTGACGTTGCCGATCACCTTGGTGGCCATGAAGTCGGTCGCGTAGGTGGCCAGCAGCACGTACGTCGCATACCAGGCCAGGAAGAACGCGGTCATCGGGAAGACGAAGCGCCGCAGCCGGCTACGCAACTCCTGGAACTCGGGACTGGCCTGCATGTCGATGAAGGCCTGCGCGTCCGGGGTCGGTCGCTCGGGCGACCTCTCCGGGATCAGGTCGGCTGTGGTCACTGCGGACTCCTCGGTCGGTGGGGCCAGATCCCGTGAGGACCGGCAGGTCACAGACGCTAGTGAGACCCAGGTCACAGAGACAGACAGTGGCGGCGGTCACACGCCGAAGCGTCGGATCCCTCGCCGGACGGTCGCCACCACACGACGAACGGCGAACGGCGTAGGCGGCTGCGCCGCCTGTGAGTACGTATGGGGTCCATAGGGGCCATAAGTACTCACAGGGACCGGAGGTCCCCTTCCCGGTCCCTTCCGACGCCGAGCCGTTCCGGCGCGTGCATTCGGGCGAAGGTCCGGCCGATGTCCTGGGGCACCCGGCCGCGGGTGCCCCGGCTGACGAGCACCATGACCAGGAACGCCAGCGGCACGCTCACCGCAGCCGGGTAGCCGACAACCGCCCCTGGCCAACCGGTCAGCGTCCAGTCCGCCCATCCGCCCGGCGCCCCTCCGACCGAGGTCAGCAGGGCCGCGGCCCCGGCCACCAGGCCACCGGTGACCATCCCGGCCGCCGCCCCGACCGCCGTCAGCCCACGCCACCAGATACCGAGCACCAGCAGCGGGCACAAGGTGGACGCCGCGACGGCGAACACCAGCCCTACGGTCCGGGACAGGTCGACGGACACCATGCCGAGCGCGAGCAACAGCGGCACGACCCCCGTCAGCACCGCCGCCACCCGGAAGTCGCGGACGCGGCCGCGCAGCACGTCGGTGCTCAGCACGCCCGCGACGCTGACCAGCAGCCCCGAGGAGGTCGACAGGAATGCCGCGATCGCCCCGGCCGCGACGAGTGCGGCCAGCAACTGGCCGCCGGGACCGGACAGCACCGACCCGGGTAGCAACAACACCGCCGCATCCGAGGTGCCGGTGATGAGCAGCTGCGGCACCCACAACCTCGCGAACACCCCGAGCAGGGTCGGGAACAGGTAGAACACGCCGAGCAGCCCGATCACCGCCAGCGAGGTCCTCCTTGCCGTCCGGCCGTCCGGGTTGGTGTAGAAGCGGACCAGCACATGCGGCAGACCCACCGTGCCGAGAAAGATCCCGATCATCAGCGAATACACCTGGAAGAGCGGGTGCTCGCCGCCGAGCCCCGAACCGGGCTCGAGCCAGTCGGCGTCCGTGGCGGGGGCACCCGCGACCACCGGCACCGGCGAGCCCGCCTCGAGGACCAGCGCGGTCCCCGCGCCCAGCTCGTGTTCACCCGGCCCAAGGGTGATGATGCCGTCCACGTCCGCGCCGTCGAGGGTTCCGTGGACGCCTGCGGCGATCGGCCCCGACACCTGGACGACGACGTCGGTGGTGATCTCCACCGTGGTGCGCTCCCCCACGGTGGGCGGCGCGGGCGCACCGAGATCGTGCTCCTCACCGAGGAAGTGCACCCCGAGCACCAGGGCGGGCACCGCGACCGCCGTGAGCTTGAGCCAGTACTGGAATGCCTGCACGAAGGTGATCGAGCGCATCCCGCCGCCGACCACGTTCGCGATGACGATCAGCGCGACCGCGACCGCGCCGACCCAGGTGGGGATGCCCAGCAGGATGCCGACCGTCAGGCCCGCACCCTGGAACTGCGGGACCATGTACAGAGTGCAGATCACCGCCACGACCACCATGGCAAGTTTGCGCAGTCGGGTTGAACCCAAACGGAATTCGGCGAAGTCGGGAACCGTGTAGGCGCCGGACCTCCGCAACGGCGCGGCCACGAACAACAGCAACCCCAGGTAGCCGGCCGTGAAACCGACCGGATACCAGAGGGCGTCCGCGCCGTACTTGGCGATCAACCCGGCGACACCGAGAAACGATGCCGCCGAAAGGTATTCACCGGAGATCGCGGCGGCGTTCCAGCGTGGACCGACGCTGCGCGAGGCGACCAGGAAGTCCGAGGTGGTTCGCGCCAGCCGCACCCCGTAGATGCCGATGGCCACCGTCACCACCGCCGCGGCCAGCAGGCCGAGCACCGTTGCCACCGGGATGGGCTGTCCGGACACCGTGGCCACCAACCGCGCTCAGTCGTCGGCCAGGTCGACGAACTCTTGCTCGTTGCGTTCCGCGCGCCCGATGTAGAGCCTGCCGACGATCAGCAGCACCGGGTACACCAGGACCCCGAGGACCAGCCAGGGCAGCCGGATCCCGAGCACCTCCGCCTCGGCGAGCCCGGGAAACGCGATGATCAGCAGCGGCACCGCGGACAGCAGCCCGGCGGCGAGCAGGGCCAGCCGCAGGGCCAGCCCCAGCTGGGCGCGGACCAGCCCGCGGATCATCGCGTCGCCGACCTCGGTCTGCTCCTGGACCTCCACCCGAGTGCGCACGATCCGGGCGCCGTGCCTTTTGGCCAGCACCACCCGCTCCCTCGCCCTCGGCGCTCCCCCTGGCGCTGTCACCGGCCGGTCCAGCTCTGCCGCGGCGCACGCACCAACCGATCCTTGAGCTCCCTGGTGTGCCGCCTGCTCACCGGCAGCTCGACGGCCGGTCCGTCGCCGACGGCCCGCAGACACACCACCGTGCCGTTGCCGACGCTGCGGATCCCCGTGACCAACTGCAGCGACACCAGGTACGAGCGGTGCACCCGAAGGAATCCGGCCTGTTCCCAGCGGCTCTCCAGGGCTGAGATCGGGATCCGCACCAGATGCGACCCGGTCGCCGTGTGCAGCCTGGCGTAGTCGCCGTCGGCCTCCACCCAGGCCACCGCGGATCGGGGAACCAGGGTCGTGACGCCGCCCAGTTCGACCGGGATCACCTCATCCGCGTCCGGTTCGGGCCTGCCCGCGCCCGCACGCTCGTGCTGCTGTTTGAGCGCGACGATCCTTCGGACCGATTCCGCCAGCCGTTCCTCACGCAACGGCTTGAGCAGGTAGTCGACGGCTCCGAGGTCGAACGCCGCGACCGCGCGATCGTCGTGCGCGGTCACGAACACCACCGCGGGCGGGTCGGCGAATGCGGCGAGCACCCCGGCCAGCTCCAGCCCGTCGAGGCCGGGCATGTTGATGTCGAGGAACACCGCGTCGATGGCCGCTGACCTGCCGAGACGATCCTTGATCACCCGCAGCGCGGTGGTGGCGTCGCTCGCGGTGAGGATGTCGCCGACCGAATCCTGGGCGCGCAGCAAATAGGCCAGCTCGTCGAGGGCGGGGCGCTCATCGTCGACGGCAAGCACGGTCAGCGGGGCGAGCGTCGGCCCATCGGAGTTCTGCGTCACAACGGAACCATCGTGCCATGGGTGAATCTCCCCGACGTCACACTCAGGCCCGGATTCCGGGACGGAACTTCGGCACCCGCATGCTCACCTTGGTGCCAGCGCCCGGCGCCGTCTCCACCACCAGCCCGTAGTCGTTCCCGAACGCGGCGCGCAGTCGGTCGTCCACGTTCGCCAGGCCGACGTGCGCGGATTCCCTGGCGCTCGGCCGGTCGCCGCCGGACTTGATCGCGTCCAGCGAGCCCGAGCGCAACAGCTCGGGATCCATGCCGACGCCGTCGTCCTCCACGCTGATGACGCAGTCGGTGCCCTCGTCCGCCGCGACGATGCTCACGGTTCCACCCTGCGGCTTACTCGAGATCCCGTGTCGCACGGCGTTTTCCACCAGGGGCTGCAGTGCAAGGAACGGCAGCACGACACCAAGCACCTCCGGGGCGACCTGCAGGCGTACCTCGAGGGCCTTGCCGAACCGGGCCCGCTCGAGGGTCAGATACCTGTCGATGTTGCGCAGTTCGTCGGCCAGCAGGGTGTACTCGCCCGCGGACCGGAACGAGTACCGGGTGAAGTCGGCGAACTCGAGGATCAGCTCCCTCGCCCGGTCAGGATCGGTACGGACGAAGGACGCCACCGTGTTGAGTGCGTTGTAGATGAAGTGTGGGCTGATCTGCGCGCGCAGGGCGCGCACCTCGGCCCGGTCCAGCCGCGCCCGGGACGTGTCGAGTTCGGCCAGCTCGATCTGGCTGCACGCATACCGGGCCACCTCCGCTATCGCACCCAGCAGGCCGGGGCCGGGCGCACCCGCGGTCAGCACGCCCATCACCCCGACCACCCCGGAATCCTCGATGAGCAGCGGTTGGGCGATCAACGCCCCGACCTCGGGCTTGCCGAGTTCGGCCGATTCGACCAGTACCCGTCGCTCACCGGCGACGGCCCGGAGCCCGGCCTCCCGGAACCGCTCGGCCAGGTCCGCGTGCGGTCCGTGCCAGGCCAGCAGCACCCCGTCCGCGGAGGCCAGCGCCACGGCATCCGCACCGGTCAGTGCCTGCAGGTGCGGGGCAGCCTCGGCCGCGGACGTGGCGTCGAGGCCGCGGCGCAGCGGTTTCGCGGCGAGGGCGGCCGTGTGCAGGGTGGCGTGCACGGCTCGCTCCGCAGGCGTGGTGAGTGTTCTGCGGCCGCGCAGCCACCACGCGCCGAGCGCGAGGGCCGCGGCGACGATGACCAGTAGAACCGCGGCGGTGGTGCCGGTCACCGGTCCCGACTCTCATCGAGCAGGGCGAGCAGCTTCCGCGGGGCGACCGTGCGGTACGCGTCCTCGACGATGTCCGCGATGTCGTCCCACTCCTGCGGACGGTCGAGGTACACGCCGATCCAGCCGCGCCCGCCCACGTACGGCGGCACGAAGAAGCGCTCCGGGTCACGGGCCACCCAATCCGACTGCGCCCCGGCGGGCGCCGCCGCCCAGAAGGCCAGCCGGTCGTCGTGATGGTGGTCGGACAGGGTCGCGAACTGCGGGGCCTTGCGGACGAACCAGGCCGGCTCGCCGTGGCTGATCCGCTCCGTCGCCTCGGGCATCCGCAGGCACAGCTCGCGGAGCCGGTCGAGCGGGCTGGTCGCGGTCATGAGTAGACGCTACGACAGCCGGGCGGTCGCCGACCGCGAGACGCTCACGGGGTGCCCGGGCAGGTGTTCGGCGCGGGCACCCCGGCGAACCGGTCCGCGATCCAGGCCACCGCCCCCGGGGTGGCCCGCGGGTCGGCATGTCCCTCACCCGGCCGCGACTCCAGCGCGATCACGTCGCCGAGGGCACAGGCCTTCGACACCGCCACCCTTGTCCAGTCCGCGGGGATCAGATCGTCGGTGTCCCCGACCACCACCAGCATCGGCGCCTCGGTGCGTTGCTGCGGCAGCGCGATCCGCTCCAGCCACGCCCGCATCCGATCGGTGTCGGCGGTGGTCAGCGGGAGGCTGTCGGCCCGGGTGATCTGCACCGCCGCATCCCATTTTCGCTCGGCCGCCGGCCCGGTGCACGACATCAGGATCTCGCGACTGTCCGCCAGCGCGCCCCGGATGTAGTTCGCCGGATCGAGGCCGGCGTGCTGCGCCTCGCCGCCCGCGAGCAGCATCGGCAGGAAGATCTGTTGCGGCAGCGTCAGCGAGATTCCGCCGAGGTCGTCGGCGATATGCGACAGGTCCGCTGCCGGGGACAGGTTTGCCGCGCCGACGAACTCGAGCCCGTCGCCGTATCCGGCCGCGTGTTCGGCCGCGGACCACGACGCCTGACCACCCTGCGAGAGGCCGAGCGCCGCCCAGCGGTTCGAGGTGCCCGGCACCGCCGCCCGGGCGGCCCGGACCCCGTCGATCAGGTTGTAGGCGGCGGACTTCGGCTCCAGGTACGGGTGCGGTCCCGGTGTGCCGAGCCCCTGGTAGTCGGAGGCGACGACGACATAGCCCCGATCGAGCAGCGCGGTGACCATACCGACAGCCCCGAGCAGGTCGGGGTACTGCGAGGGCGCACACTCGTCGGTGACGCCGGTGGTGCCGTGCCCGACGGTGACAATCGGCCACCCGCCCTCCGGCGCTGCGCCCGGCGGGACGAAGACCGTGCCGGACACCTCGGTTCCGCTGCCGTCCAGGCCCGAGGTGGAGCGGTAGACGAGCTTGCGGGCCGTGACCGGGCCGTGCGGACTCGCCGCCGCGGTCTCGGCGAGCGGCTGGTCCTCGATCAGCGCCCCTCGCTCGTCGCCAATGGGCGCCTGCGCCGACGTGATCGCGGCATCCTCGTCAGCGGCCGAGGTCGTGGCGTCGCGCACGGACTCGGCGGGCGCATCGGAGCAGCCGGCGGCGAGCGCCACACACGCGATCGCGGCGAGGATCGCCTTGGTCCGGTTCACGATCCGATTGTGCCCGAGCTGCGCCCGGGTGCTCACCACCGCGACCGCCGCACCCTCGACTCGGCCGCGACCTCTTCGATGTCGAGCCCGTCGAGCACGTACCTCAGCACCTCGTCGTCGAGTTCGCCCGCGTTCCTGGCCGCGATCAGCGCCGCCCGCTGGTCCTGGAGAACCCCACGACGCAGCCGGTTGAACACCGCGCTCGCCCGCAGTGCCTTGGCCTCGTATTCGCTGACCTCCTCGGCCCGATCCACGTTCGCCCTGGCCTCGGACACCCGCTGGACCCGCTGCACCAGCGCCGACAGCTCCGCGGTCGGCATCCCGGCAGGCGGATCCCGCAGCGCCTCCTCGAGGAACTGCGCGGCCGCATCGTGAGAGATCCGCCGCGCGAGCATCATCTGCTCGCCTTGTCGCTGGTCCTCATCCGGATCGGCCACATCGAGCCGCCGGATCAGCAGCGGCAGAGTCAGGCCCTGGATCAGCAGCGTTCCCACCGCCACGGTGAAGGCGACCGCCACGATGACGCCTCGTCCGGGGAACGGATCGCCCGCCAGGGTCGTCAGCGGCACACCGGACGCGGCGGCGAGGGTGACGACGCCGCGCATCCCCGCCCAGGAGATCACCAGGTTCTGGCGCCAGCCCTCACTCCTGGCCTGGGTGGCGAAAATCCACACGGGGCGGATCAGGATCACCAGGGCGAGGATCGCCAGCCCGTAGGCGAAGATGTGGTGGACGGGGAGCCCCTCGTCGCGCACGTCCTCGATGACGAACCGCAACTGCAATCCCATGTACGCGAAGACGAAGGTCTCCATGACCAGGTCGATCGTCGGCCACACCGCGCTCTCCTGGAGACGAGTGGAGACGGACTCGTCCCCGACATCGCGCCCGAGGACGAATCCCGCCGTGACGACGGCGAGCACCCCGGAGGAATGGACCTCCTCTGCCGCGAAGTACGCGGCAAACGGCAGCAACAACCCCAGCACGGTCTCCATCGGCGGGTCTGCGATCCGCGCGCGAACGAACCGGACCGCGAACGAAAGAGCAAGCCCGACAAGGACTCCGCCCACGACCTCGTAGAGGAAGTACAACACCGGCGACCCGATCGCGATCTTTCTGCCGGTGACCGCCGCGGTCGCAAGGGCGAAGAGGGTCAGCGCCGCAGCATCGTTGACCAGGGATTCGCCCTTGAGGATCGCCATCATGCGGCGAGGCAGACCCAACTTCCGGCCCACCGCGACCGCGGCCACGGCGTCGGGCGGCGCCACCACGGCACCGAGAACGAGCGCGGCTCCCAGGGTCAGCTCCGGCACCAGCCAGTTGGCAAACCATCCGACGGCGAAAGTGGTGACGACGACCATTCCGATGCCGAGCCGCAGGATGGGCGCGAGATTGCGCCGAAAGGTACTGAACGAGAAGTCGAGTGCCGCCGAGAAGAGCAGTGGCGGCAGGACGACGCCGAGCATCAGCTCCGGCGAGAGCTCGAGGCGAGGAAGTCCGGGGATGAACGAGGCGGCGCCTCCGATGGCGACGAGCACCAGGGGACCTGGAGATCGAACCGCTTGGCAAACCCCGTCACGGCCATCGCGACGATCACGACGAGGAAGAGCCAGGTGACCGACATCGGCCTAGTTCACCGCGCAGCTTCCACCCTTACCCGGCAGCCGATGCCTGTTGGCCGCCACCCAGTGATACAGGCGGTCCTGGAGCTGGCGAACACCCCAGATCCTGTAGACGAACAGGGGGATTCGGGTACCGAGCACCCCCGAGAGCGCAGCGTTGATGGCGCCGGCGCCCGCGTATCGGTCACCTCGGGAGTCCACCGCCCATGCCTGCTCGAGCGCGGCCTCGGTGTCCACTCCGAATCTCTCCGGCGCGCCCCGCTGCTGCAGCGCGACCGCGCTGACCCGACCGCGGCGGTCGATGCGCTCGAGGAACTTTGCACTACGTACACAGAAGCCGCAATCCCGATCGAACAACAGCTCCACCGTGTACGGGGAATGATCGGGCATTGCGGCTCCTGTTCGGGATCGGCTATTCGTTCGGGATGATCTTCTTGGCCGCGTCCTGGGCCTTGTCGACGTGCTGGGCGTACTTGCCGCCGGTCTTGTCGTCGATGAAATCGCCCGCCTTGTCGACGGCGTCCTCGATCTTGTCGGAGTGCTGGGCGGCCGCCTGCTTGCCCTTGCCGAACAGGCCCTTGAGGGTGTCCATGAAGCTCATAGCGTCTCCTCCTCCGGTGCCGACCAGGCACCTTGGGTCGCCGGGGCGTTCCCCCGCTCCGACCCCAGTCTCACAGAGATCCCGTGGTCACGCCACCGGATCCGGGCCATTCGAGCCGGTCACGCCGCCGACATCCGGCGCTGCGAACAGCCGCCGCTTCTCGCCGTGGATCGCACCGGAGACCCACCACGCCGCCTCCACCAGCACGATGCCAACCGCGCCGCAGACGAGCGCCGTGGTCGTGGCCGCCACGTTCGACGGGTCGAGCTTGAAGAACTCACGGGTGAAGGGCAGCGCGAACAGGACGAGGTATCCGGCCACCGACCCGGCGATCAGCGGCACCTTCCACCACGTGTACGGCCGCGCCACGATGGCCAGCACCCAGAGCGCGATCATGATCAGGGTGATCAGGGCCGTGGTCCCGGCCTGCACCCGCTGCGTCTCGGTGGCCTCCGGCCCCGCATACACCAGGGCATAGGCGACAAACGTGGCGACACCGATGACCAGGCCGGACGGCACCGCGAGCCGCATCACCCGCGGGACGAATCCGCTGCGCGCCCGCTCGTTGTTGGGCGCCAGCGACAGGATGAACGCCGGGATGCCGATCGTGAACCAGGCTGCGATCGTGACGTGCCGCGGCAGGAACGGGTACGGCATCGGCTCGAAGTCGAAGAACTCGGAGAGCACCCCGACAGCCCGACGAGCAGTGCCAGCAACACCGAGTACACGGTCTTGGTGAGGAACAGGTTCGAGACGCGCTCGATGTTGCCGATCACCCGGCGCCCCTCGCCCACCACGTACGGCAGGGTGGCGAACTTGTTGTCCAGCAGCACGATCTGGGCGACCGCCCTGGTCGCGGGGCTACCCGAGCCCATCGACACCCCGATGTCGGCATCCTTGAGCGCAAGCACGTCGTTGACGCCGTCACCGGTCATGGCCACGGTGTGACCGCGCGACTGCAGCGCCCCGACCATCTCGCGCTTCTGGTCCGGCCGCACCCGGCCGAACGTGGTGGCCGTGTCCAGGGTGTCGGCCAGCGCCTCCCGATCTTTCGGCAGCTCCCTCGCGTCGATCGGACGGTCACCGCCAGGCAATCCGAGTGAATCAGCGACCGCGCCAACGGAAACCGCGTTGTCCCCGGAGATCACCTTGACCGCGACATGCTGATCGGCGAAGTACTCGAGGGTCTCCCGGGCGTCGGGCCGCACCCGCTGCTCGAGCACCACCAGCGCCGCAGGCGTCACCCGACCCGGTGCCGCGGAGTCGTCCACCGACATGTCACTGCTGCCGAGCATCAGCACGCGCAGGCCCTTCGAGCCAAGCTCCTCGGCCTCACGGGCGGTCTCGGTCTCCGGGTCGAGCAACACGTCGGGGGCGCCGAGCACCCAGTTCCCGTTGTCGCCGTAGGAGATACCGCTCCATTTCTTGGCGGAGGTGAACGGCGCTGTGGCCGTGCTGGTCCAGCCGGGATCGCCGTCACAGGATTCCGCGATCGCCAGCATGCTCGCGTTCGGACGGGGGTCGCTGCCCGCCATCGCCGCCAGCGCGTCGCGGGCCGAGGCCTCGTTCCCGTCGAGGGAACGCAACTCCGACAGCCGCATGCCGTTCTCGGTGAGCGTGCCGGTCTTGTCCGCGCACACCACGTCGACGCGGGCGAGCCCCTCGATCGCGGGCAGTTCCTGCACCAGGCACTGCCTGCGCCCGAGCCGGACCACGCCAACCGCGAAGGCCAGCGAGGTCATCAG
The DNA here is from genome assembly GCF_001984015.1 of Rhodococcus sp. MTM3W5.2. Taxonomy (NCBI): domain Bacteria; kingdom Bacillati; phylum Actinomycetota; class Actinomycetes; order Mycobacteriales; family Nocardiaceae; genus Rhodococcus; species Rhodococcus sp. MTM3W5.2. Next base: position 4,664,995 of record NZ_CP019572.1, read on the forward strand.
CACCAGGCCCTCCGGCACCATCGGGACCAACGCCGCGACCATGCCGTTGAGCGCCGCGGACAGATCCTGCTCGCTGACGAACAACTGGTTGTAGATGATCAGCAGGCCCGCCGGGATCATCAGGTACGTGATGAACTTGAGGATCCTGTCGACGCCGCTGCGCAGCTCGGAATGCACCAGGGTGAACTTGCTCGCCTCCGCCGCCAGCTTCGCCGCGTAGGCGTCCTTGCCGACCTTCGTGGCCTGATAGGCGCCGCTGCCGGACACCACGAAACTGCCCGAGAGCACCTGCTCGCCCGGCCGCTTGTGGACGGGGTCGGCCTCGCCGGTCAGCAGCGATTCGTCGACCTCGAGGACCTCGCCCTCGACAACGGCGCCGTCGACCACGATCTGGTCGCCCGCGCCCAATTCGATGATCTCGTCGAGAACCACCTCGTTCGGTGCCACCGACACCGCTACGCCGTCGCGGCGCACCTGGGGCTTGGCCTGGCTGACGATCGCCAGCTTGTCGAGGGTCTGCTTGGCCCTGACCTCCTGGATGATGCCGATCGCACTGTTCGCGATGATCAGCAGCCCGAACATGCCGTCGATCACCGAGCCCGTGGCCAGCACGATGATCAGCAGCACACCGAGGATCGCGTTGATCCGGGTGAACACATTGGCGCGGACGATCTCCTTGACCGACCGGCTCGCGCGCCCGGGCACGTCATTGGTCTGCCCGTCCACGACCCGTCGCGACACCTGCGCCGCTGTCAATCCGGTCGAGACGTCGACCTCGCCTGCCGTCAGTGTCGCGACCGTCACACCGTCGCCGGAATTCTCGTCGGGGCCATGCCGCCAGGCTATGCCAGACCCGGGGACACCCGCCGCCTCTCGATCACGCGAGCCGCAGCCACCACTGCCGCTGCGAGGCCGGCCGCAGCACGTCGATCCGCTGTCCCGGCATCGGCACGCTCACCTTCGTTTCCACCTCGCCCGCCGCCGCCAGCAGCCGGGTCACCGGCTCCGCCCACGGATGGAAAGCCAGATTGAAGGTCGCCCAGTGCACAGGCACCAGCACGCCGGATCCGGGCTCGCCCAGGTTGAGGTCGGCGTGCATCCGGACCGCCTCCTCCGGGTTCATGTGGATGTCCGGCCAGTGCTCGTCGTAGGCGCCGACCGGGAGCAGTGTCAGGTCGAACGGGCCGTGCCGCCTGCCGATCTCCGCGAACCTCGGGGTGTAACCAGTGTCACCACCGAAGAACACCGCTCGCTGCGGTCCTGCGATCACCCAGGACGACCAGAGCGTCGGGTTGCGCACCAGTCCGCGGCCGGAGAAGTGCCGCGCCTCGGTGCAGGTGAGGGTCATGGCACCGACCGTCGCCTGCTCGTCCCAGTCGAGCTCGATGATCCGATCGTCCGGCACCCCCCAGTGCCGCAGGTGCGCCCCGATGCCCTTCGGCACCACGAACGGGGCCCGCTGGGTGCGCACCAGGGCCATGACGGTGGCCTTGTCGAGGTGGTCGTAGTGGTCGTGCGAGACGACGACGGCATCGATCTGTGGCAGCGCCTCGATCCCGACCGGGGTCGGATGCAGCCGGGCGGGGCCGACAAGCCGGGAGGGCGAGACCCGATGGCTCCAGACGGGGTCGGTGAGCACCCGGTGCCCGTCGATCTCGATCAGCGCGCTGGAGTGGCCGTACCAGGTGACGGCGAGTTCCGCGGGCTGCGCGGGTGCGAGCGGGGTGGCCAGCGGGATCGGGTTGCGCGGACGTCCCAGCCGGCCGCGGGTGAGCAACGAGGTCACGATGCTCGAGCGGGTGGTCACGAACTGGCTGCTGGGTTCGGTGTTGTGGAACCGTTTGCCGCGATACCGGGCGGAACCCTTCGCGTGCGGCACGATCGCCGTGGTCGAGGCGCCCATCGCCGAGGACAGGTCCGTGCCGACGCGCACGAGCGCCGCGACCCCTGCCAGGCCGGCCGCGGCCGCGATGGCGCCCTTGATCCCGAGTCTCATCGGCCCTTGAACTCCGGCTGCCGCTTCTCCCACCGAGCCTGGCGGGCCTCGTCCATGTCCTCGCTTCGCCAGGCCGCCTGCAGCGCGCTGAGCTGTTCGGGAGTCGGGTCGTCCTGGGTGCCGTCGTCGTTGAACACCATCTTGAGGTGTCGCAGCGACAGCGGGGCCAGCGCCCCGATGCGCTTGGCCCAGTCCTGCGCGGCCGCGAGGTTGCCGATCTTGTTCGCCAGGCCCGCGGTCAGCGCCGCCTCGGCGGTCAACGACTCGGCTCCGAGCAGCATGGTGCGGGCCGGGCCGCCGCCCGCGAGGGACACCAACCGCTTCACGGTCCAGGTGTCGACGGAGATGCCGAACTTGGCGGCGGGGATCGCGAAATGGGCGTCGGGGGCGACGACCCGCAGGTCCGAGGCCAGGGCCAACTGGGTGCCCGCACCGACCGCAGGGCCGTTCACCGCCGCGATCACCGGGATCGGCGCCGCGTCGATGGTGTGCAGCATCTCGAGCAGGGTGTCGGTGAAACCGTCGGCGTACACGTCACCGGACAGGTCGGCGCCCGCGCAGAACGCGGAGCCCTGCCCGGTCAGCACGATCGCCCGCGCCCCAAGGGCAACGGCCTCGTCGACGGCATCGCGCAGGAGCACGCATTGCTCGGTGTTCAGAGCGTTCCGCCGCTCCTCTCGCTGGAGCTCGATGGTCACCACATCACCGTCGCGGCTGGTCCCGATCATGTGAATGACCGTACCGTTCACACCCGGGAGGTTGCCACCATGCAGACACGGTCGGACGTCGTGGTCATCGGCGCCGGGCAGGCAGGCCTGTCCGCGGGCTACTACCTGCGCCGGTTCGGACTCGAGCCCGGTGCGGGATTCGTGATCCTCGACCACTCCCCCGGCGCGGGAGGTGCGTGGCAGTTCCGGTGGCCCTCACTGACATTGAGTACCGTCAATCGCGTGCACGACCTGCCCGGCATGCCGTTCACCGATGTTCTGGACGACACCGCCGAGGTACACGCCGCCGAGGCCGTACCGCGATACTTCGCCGAGTACGAGCGCCGCTTCGAACTGCCGGTGCACCGGCCGGTGCACACCCGGGTGGTGTGTGATCAGGCGGGCGACGGCCTGCTCAGCCTGGAGACCGACTCCGGCGCGGTCACCGCCCGCGGGATCATCAACGCCACCGGCACCTGGGAGCGTCCGTTCATCCCGCGCTACCCCGGCGCCGAGCTGTTCTCGGGGCGTCAGCTGCACACCAGGGACTACCGGAGCGCCGCCGAGTTCGAGGGCCGTCACGTGGTCGTCGTGGGCGGCGGCATCTCCGCCGTGCAGCTGCTCGACGAGATCTCCCTGGTCACCTCCACCACCTGGGTGACCCGCAGCGTCCCGCAGTTCCGGGACGAACCGTTCACCGCGGAGGAGGGCAGGGCCGCAGTCGCGGTGGTCGAGGACCGGGTGCGGCGCGGCCTGCCGCCCGGCTCGGTGGTGTCGGTGACCGGGCTCCCGGTCACCCCGGCGATCCGGGCAGCCCGGGCCCGCGGCGTCCTCGCGCGACTGCCGATGTTCAGTGAGATCACCGCGGACGGGGTGCGCTGGGCGGACGGCACACACCGTCGCGCCGAGGTGATCCTGTGGTGTACGGGCTTCCGCAGCTCGCTCGACCATCTGGCCCCGCTCCGGCTGCGCGGGCCCGGCGGCGGGATCACCATGACCGGGCGGCTGGCCACGCAGGTTGCGTCCGACCCGCGGATCCACCTGCTCGGGTACGGCCCGTCCGCGAGCACGATCGGCGCAAACCGGGGTGGACGGGCGGCCGCGGCGGAGCTGATCGAGCATCTGGGCGCGACCACTCGGTAGCGGACCGCACCCGGCCCGTCAGACCGAGGCCGCGGCCCGTTGCCGGATCTGCCGCGGAGACTCACCGGCGAGGTCCCTGACGGCGCGACCGAACTGGCTCAACCCGGTGAACCCGCTCCTGCTCGCGATCTGGCCGACCGACAGGTGCGCGGCGTCCGGATCCGAGAGCAGGTCGATGCCATGTCTGACCCGTCGCCTGCGGATCATGCCGTAGACCGAAATGCCGTCGCCCTCCATGAGTTTATGGAGGTACCGGGGGCTGACGTTGATCCCCGCGGCGACGCGATCGACGTTGAGGGTCGGGTCCGTGAAGTTGCGCTCGATGAAGTCGTACACCCGGGCCCGGTTGCCGACGGCCCTCTCCTCCGGCGTTGGCGCCTCGTCGGCCGATGACTGGATCACGGCAAGCGCCAGATCCACGATCGCGTGCTCGATCAACGACTGTTCCGCGAGGGTGTTTGGGTGGTGGCGGGTGAGCGGCTCCAGCATTCCCGCCAGCGCGCTCCCGACGGGCGATCCCGGAATGACGGCGCCGGTGAGCTTTCGAGTGTCGATCGACCTCTCCGCGAGCAGCCGGCGAGGGAGATAGACGAAGACGACCTCGCTGCCTGCCGCGACATCGAGCTCGAACTCACGCCCGAAATCGACGAACGTGATGTCCCCGGCCGCGCCCCGACCCGAGGACCGATCCTGTTCCACGCCAACGGTGCCCGACCGGATGGTCGCCACCGAGACGTAGTCACCCATCTCGTCGTCCAACATGGTGCGGGTGCGGACCGCCGTGACCGCGGTCGATTTCATCCGATTCACGCGGATCGTCCCGAAGTCCGTGGATCCCATCGTCGCCCGGAACTGCGACGGTTGCTCGGCCCTGAATCGGCAGATCCCGGAGATCATGTCGATCCCATCGGCCCCGCGCATGTGGAGACCGCCAAGAAACCGTTGCGTCAGACCCGCGGTCTGCAGAGTTGCCGTGCCAGCGTTCAATTCGCCCCCAGTGTCGCCCGTGCCCCCCGACATGAGTTTCAGAACGCACTGTAACGCAACGCAACGGAACCCGTGGTCAGTCGGTCAGCCCGCGTCGGCGACCACCTGGCGCGTCTGCGTCAGCGGAGCGAACTCGAATCCCCAACCGAGCGACCGCCGCACGCCCAATGTGAGCAGCCGCTGGTACTGGGACCAGGCATGCGACTGCCAGTCCAGGAACCGCTCGACCACGAGCGTGCGCCACTGGGCATCGTCCAGGGTCAGCGCAACGGTGGACACGTGCAAACGGGTGCAGATCAGCTGTCGCTCGGCGCAGATCTCGGTGTCCGACAGCCCGGCCAGACCCACCGCGGGACACCACTCGACCCCCGCACAGGTGTCGAACCTGACGGCCGTCGCATGCCGCTCCCAGGTCGCCAACGTCTCCTCGACCGCATGCTCGTGGGCCGACAGCACCGCGTCCAGGCGGTCCCGCAACCTTCCCCCGAATGCCGCACGCAGAACCGATCGCGGCGGGGTGAAGGTCACCTCGAGCGCCGACACCGATGCGCTCTCGCGCCGCACACCACAACCCTCCCCGAACAGCCACTCGGCGACGCGCATCTCGGGTGGATGCGCGAACTCCGGTCCAGCGGTGGAGGACCCGACCCAACGCAGCCGGGAGATGTCGGGACACTGGAGCGGCGGAACCGAATCCGCGTGTGCGATAACCCACGTCATAGCGGGCATGATGACATCCGGACAACCGTTCAGACCGGACCGAATACCCAATTGTGACCCTGATGCGCGAATCGTCGAATCCCCATGCGCGGATCACCCAGTCCGGTCACGGACTCGGCACCACCACACCAATGGGTCCTGATCCCACGCACAGCGTGAGGTCCGGCTCGGCCGCGCGCACCTTGAGCAGGCCGCCGCCACCCGTCAGGCGCACGAAGACACTGTTCGCTCCGCGCCCAACCGGGACCGTCACCGGCTCCCCCTGCTGGAGCGACACCGTGATCTCGCCGTCGGCCGAGGCCAGGTAGTTCAGCCGAACGGTCCACTCCCAGCCGGCCAGCGGTCCGTCGAGCGACAGCTCGGAGACGTCCGTTCCGACGCGGTGCCCGCAGCCCGGTTCCTGGCCCGGATCGATGGCCCGAACCCACGTCACCTGCGCGTCGACCAGTCGGCCGTCATCGTCGAGCATGCGCAGCTCCGGTGTGGACGCCGCGAACTCCGGGCGATCCGGCAGCGGCCCGAGGACATGACTGACCAGGTTGTGGGGATGGGCGACGGGCAGCAGCACCCAAATCGACGCAGGCTGCTCCAGCAGCGGAACCTCGGGATGCGCCGCGAGCGCCGACCGTGCGTTGGCCAGGTAGTCGCGTGTCGTGTCGTCCCGCCAGCTGTCGGCAAAGGTCGCGGTCGAGACCAGGCTGCCTGCGACGAACGTGGACATCACCGCCACCGCCACCGCCGGTCCGCGCCGGGAACCCGCCCTTGCGGTTCGGGCGGGGGCGCGCAGGATGACGGCAAGCGCGATGGCGATGATGACGGCGCTGTCGGTCAGGTAGCGCAGCGTCTGCCCGAGCTCGAAGGTCGTCTCCGCACCCGATCGGGTGACGACCATCGCCGCGACCGAGGCGAACACATAGGCTCCCACCGCGATCCACACCCACGCGACCCGTCGCTTCCAGACGATCGTGGCGACGACAACCGCGGCGGCGAGGACCCCGCTCGCTGCGATGAGCACCCCGGGTGGGTCCGCCCACGGCGGACTCGGTGGCCAGCGGTCCCAGGTCCATGGCCCGCCGAAGAGCGTCGGCAGCAGCCCTTTCGACGTCGCATGCCGGACCATCTCGACTGCCGACGAGCCGTCGTATTCCGCGAAATCCACGGTGACGGTGAGGCGGTAGATGAGCGACCACACGACTGCCAGGAGCAGCGTGGGCGCCCAGAGGAGCGCCCCCCTGACGGCGGCGGCCCGAATCGGTCGTACCCGGCCGTCCACCCGGTAGATCAGCGCGACCGCGGCAAAGGCCACCAGCGGCACCAGCACCGCCTTCTCGAAAAACTGCAGCGATACGGCGAATGCCAGGAACCCGGAGATCGCATAGCGCGCATTACCGGTGCGGCACAGCCGAATCGCGTCCCCCGCCACCCAGGCGAGGCCGATCTGCAGCGGTAACGCATTGAGACCCGCGGCCCACCACGCGAAAGCGGGCAGGGTCAGCGGCGAGAAGAGGTAGAACACCAGCGGGATCAGGATGACCGGGCGGCGACCGAGGATCAGACGGAGCAATCGCAGCAGGGCCAACGAGGCCAGCGTCTGGAGGACGAGCAGCATCAGAGCCGCCACCAGCCAGTTGTACGGCGCCACCCTCGTTGCGATCCCGGCGACGAGGAATGCCGCCGGCATGAAATGACCATCGTGGTCGTAGAACAGGAACTGCGACGACAGCAGCGACATCGATCCGGACCGTCCGGTCAGGATCAGGTCGTCCCAGTAGAAGTAGCCGCGACTCAGGACCAGACCCCGCACGACCAGCTGCAGGGCGATCAGTGCCAGCGCGAGTTGCATGACCCGGATGCCCGACAGTTGCCACCAGCGAGGCGCCCGGGTCCGCCGCCCGTCGGCGGCAGACCCCGAGCGCCACCAGCGAGGCGCCCGGGTCCGCCGCCCGTCGGCGGCAGACCCCGAGGCGGACGCCGGGTCCGCGGGGACGAGCATCTCTGCGCGCATGGTTGCACCGACCCTAGTGGCTCGAGTCCATTGAGCCCGCATTCGTGCTGACGCTGGCTAGAATCGGTGCTGGTGTTTCCTGAGAGTCCCGTGCGACCGAGAGGACCCGAATGCGTTTCCTCAAGCTTGCCGCCACTGCCGCCGCACTCATCGCTGTGCCCGCCGCCCTCGCGGCACCAGCCGCACAGGCTCTGACTCCGCGGACCGTCTTCGGGACGGTGACCTGCAAACAGGGTCAGCGGAGTTCGCCACCGGTGGCGGTGTGGGTGGTCGCCGAGAAGGGCGAATCCGGGTGGGCGGAACTCGACGACCCGGTCGGCGCCCGCGGATCGGTGCGCGAGTACTCGTACACGGCCTATGACGCCGAGCGATTCCGACTCGTCGTCGGGTGCGGGGGAACAGCCAAGCAGGCGGAGCGGGCCGTCGTCACCGACTGGGTCAAATCCGGTCGACACAACCTGACAGTGAACTACTGACCGTCCGGCACCCGTTGCCGTGGAATTGCGCTGGGCGAGCCTCACGCCACTCCTGCCCTCCTGACCGACGGGTATTGTCGGGCGGGTGACGTGGAATGGGGTCGGGCCGATGCGATCGCTGCATCTCCGGCATCTGCTCCTCATTTCCACCATTGCGATGCTGATCGCACCGGCCGTCGCCCCGAACGGCCCCGCGACGGCAATCGGCGCGACAGTGACGGTTCTCGCCCTCCTTGCGATTGCCGGTCGCAGCGCGATCGAACCGCTGTGCCTTCTTTTCGCGCCCTCGACAGGGCCCGCGCGCGATGAACAACGCCGGCGTGGCTCATTCCGCCGCCAGAGCAGCCCCGATACACCGGGAAAGCCGCAGCCCCGGGCTCCAGGAACTCACCTCTCACTCGCGTAGCTCGTTCCCTGACTTATCCCTGCGCGCTCCCGTGCAGCGTTGAGCAATCGACGGTCAAGCGTCGCAATTCCCGCCTGCACTCGTAGAGCGCGCCTCGCAGGAGGTGTTCACTCATGCTCGATTTCATCTACTACCCGGTATCGGGAATCCTATGGATCTGGCACGCCATCTTCGGGTTCGCCTTCGGCCCGGACAGCGGACTCACCTGGGTCCTTGCCGTCACGTTTCTCGTCTTCACCCTGCGGGCATTCCTGTACGTACCCGCGGTCAAACAAATACGCACCGCGCGGCAGATGCAGGAATTGCAGCCGCAGATCAAGGCCCTGCAGAAGAAGTATCAGGGTGATCGCCAGCGGCAAGCCCTCGAAATCCAGAAGCTACAGAAAGAACACGGGTTCAACCCACTCATGGGCTGCCTGCCGATACTGGTGCAGGCACCGGTTTTCATCGGCCTTCTCCACGTCCTCCGGTCGTTCAATCGGACCGGCGACGGATTCGGGCAACTCGGTATGTCGCCTGAGGCCAATGCGAGCACTCCGAACTATTTCTTCAGCGTCGACGAGGTTCAGTCGTTCCTCTCGGCGCGCGTGTTCGGGGCCCCGATCTCGGCGTGGATCACCCAGCCGAGAGAAGCCCTCGAGGCGTTCGCTCCGTTCGGAGGGATCCCATCGGTCGCGAGTATCGCGGCAGTAGCGATCCCGCTGATGGTCGCCGCTGGCATCGCCACCCATGCGAATGCCCGCGCCTCGATTCGGCGACAGAGCCAGGCGGCTCGGGAGAACCCGCAGGCCGCAATCATGAACAGATTGATGCTCTGGGTGTTTCCGCTCGGCGTCCTCGTCGGCGGGCCATTCCTACCCATCGCGATTCTGATCTATTGGGTGAGCAACAACCTCTGGACCTACGGGCAGCAGCATCTCATTTTCCGCCGGATCGACGCCGAGGAGGACGCTCGGCAACGAAAGATCACCGCGGAGCAGGCATCGGCCGCACCCCGCCCCGGCGTTCGCCCGACACACGCAAGGCGACCCAAACGCCGGCGCTGACGCCGGGCCGCCTCGGAGGCACTCACATGTCGAACACGTCCGGATCCGGTCCCAGCCGGTTGCCGGAGTCCAGGCCGGCGATCGCGACGAGGTCATCCGCGTCGAGCTCGAATTCGAAGACGTCGATGTTCTGCCGAATCCGGTACGGCGTCACGGACTTCGGGATGACGACGTTGCCGATCTGCAGGTGCCACCGCAGCACCACCTGCGCGGTGGAGCGCTGATGCTTCTCGGCGATCCGGGCCAACACCGGATCGTCGAGCAGCGCACCGCCCTGGCCGAGGGGCGACCACGCCTCGGTGACGATGCCGTGCTCGGCATGGAACGCCCGCAGCCCCGGCTGCGCGAAGTCGGGATGCAGCTCGATCTGGTTGACGGCGGGGATCACGGACGTTTCGTCGATGATGCGGCTCAGCTGCGCGGGCTGGAAGTTGGAGACCCCGATGGAGCGCACCCGTCCCTCCGCCTTCAGCTCGGCGAAGGCACGCCAGATGGCGATGTAGTCCTCGCGCGCCGCGCGAGGCCAGTGGATCAGGTACAGGTCGAGGTAGTCGAGGCCGAGGCGCTCGAGGGAGGCGTCGAACTCGCGGCGAACCGAGTCCGCCGTCCAGGTCTCCCCCGCGCCGTTCCACAGCTTGGTGGTGACGAACAACTCGTCCCGCGCCACCCCGGAGTCCGCGATCGCCCGGCCGGTGCCCACCTCGTTGCGGTAGATGGCCGCGGTGTCGATGCTCCGGTAACCGATGCTCAACGCGCTGGTGACGGCCGAATAGCTCTCGTCGTCGGGCACCTGCCACACGCCGAAGCCGAGCTGCGGGATGGTGTTGCCGTCGTTCAACGTCACGTTCGGGACAGGGCTCACAGAGGTCATGCAACGGACAACTCCGGCCGTCGGAGCCTTGTTCCCCACGCGACTGAGACAATCGTCGCCATGACCGCAACACTGCACGCCGACGGGCTGTCCGCATCCCGCGGCGAGCGCACCCTCTTCTCCGGGCTCGACCTCGTCGTGGCCCCCGGCGACGTGATCGGGCTGGTAGGCGCCAACGGCGCGGGCAAGTCGACCCTGCTCTCCATCCTGTCCGGACACAGCACCGCCGACATCGAGGGCGCGGTGACGCTCAGCCCGCCGCACGCCACCGTGGGCTATCTCACTCAGGAACCCGAACGCCTCGCAGGCGAGAGTGTCGAGGGATTCCTCGGCAGGCGCACGGGCGTCACCGGGGCAGAGGAGGAGATGAACGCGGCCGCGGAGGCGCTCGCGGAGGACGGCGGCGACGACCGGTACTCGCACGCGCTCGAGCGGTGGCTCGGCCTCGGCGGCGCCGACCTGTCCGAGCGCGCCGAGAAGGTACTGAGCGACCTCGGCCTGGACGTCGGACTCGACGCGGAGATGACCGCACTGTCCGGCGGCCAGGCCGCGCGTGCCGGCCTCGCCTCGCTACTGCTCTCCCGATACGACGTGCTGCTGCTCGACGAACCGACAAACGACCTGGACCTCGACGGCCTCGAGCGGCTCGAACGGTTCGTCGAGGAGGCCCGCACCGGCATCGTGGTGGTCAGCCACGATCGAGAGTTCCTGGCGCGGACCGTGACCGGAATCGTCGAACTCGATCTCGCCCAGCAGCAGATCGCGGTCTACGACGGCGGCTACGAGGCCTACCTCGCGGAGCGGGCCATCGCCCGCCAGCACGCGCGGGAACGCTACGAGGACTACGCCGACACCAAGTCCGGTCTCGAGGATCGCGCTCAGATGCAGCGCAATTGGCTCGAGCACGGTGTCCGCAACGCCCGGCGGAAAGCCAAGGGCGCAGACTCCGACAAGATGGGACGCAAGGCCCGCTCCGAGTCCACCGAGAAGCAGGCCGCGAAGGCCAGGCAGACGCAGCGCCGCATCGAGCGGCTCGAGGTCGTCGAGGAGCCCCGCAAGGAGTGGGAACTTCGGATGCAGATCGCGGACGCACCACGAAGCGGCACCGTGGTGGCCACCGTCAGTGGCGCGGTTGTTCAGCGTGAAACATTCCGACTCGGACCGATCAGCGCCCAGATCGAATGGGGCGACCGGGTTCTCATCACCGGGCCGAACGGTTCGGGCAAGACGACACTGCTTCGGCTGCTCCTCGGCAAGCTCGTTCCCGACGCGGGCACCGCTGCGCTCGGGTCCGGCGTCGCGGTCGGTGAGGTCGACCAGGCCCGCGGACTGTTCGAGGGCGACGAGGCCCTGGCGGCGGCGTTCGGCGCCCAGGTCCCCGACTGGCCCGACGCCGAGGTGCGCACCCTGCTCGCCAAGTTCGGCCTACGCGGCGCGCACGTCCTGCGGTCGGCGAGCTCGCTCTCCCCCGGCGAACGCACCAGGGCCGCACTGGCTCTCCTCCAGGCCCGCGGGGTGAACCTGCTGGTCCTCGACGAGCCGACCAACCATCTGGACCTGCCCGCCATCGAGCAGCTCGAGCGCGCGATGGACGAGTACGAGGGCACACTGCTGCTCGTCACCCACGACCGGCGGATGCTGGACACGATGCGCAGCACCCGCCGGTGGCGGATGGACGGCGGTCAGCTCACGGAATCCTGATCAGCCACCGAAGAGCTGCTGACCGATATAGCCACCCTTGGCACAGCCGGGCGGGATCGCGAACACCGCGGACCCGATCGGCGTCGTCCACTGGTTCAGCATGTCCAGCTCCGAAAGTCGTTGCTGGATGGGCACGAACTGGGCATCGACGTCGGCCTGGTAGCAGACGAAGATCAGACCCGAGTCCGAGATCTCGCCCCCAGCCGGCGCCTCGTCGTAGTTGTACCCGCGCCGGTGGATCCGCTGCCGCGGGTCCGCCGACCTGGCCCTGGCGATGTGCGAGAACTCCGGGATCACCGGAAACCCGGTCGCGCCCATCGCGGCGAAGTCGGGCTCGTCATGTTCCGAATCGCCTGTCAGCGGCGCTCCGTCCGACAGCCTGCGCCCCACCGATTGCTCGCGTCCCGGCCGGTCCACCTTGTCCCACTCGTCGAGGTCGAGGTGGGTGCGCCGGATCACCACCGAGGTTCCGCCCGCCATCCACGCCTGCCCGGACCCGGTGTCCCAGACCAGGTCCGCGAAATCCGCGGTACCGGGTGACGGGTTCACCGTGCCGTCCACCTGACCGAACAGGTTCCGCATCGTGGTGCCGGGAGCCTGCGTGCCACGGGCCCGGCGGAAGCCGCGCTGGGTCCAGCGCACCGAGCTGAAACCCGCGGAGCCCTTGAGCAGCACCCGCAGCGCGTGCGCCACGGTGACCGGGTCCTCCGCGCCGACCTGGAGCAGCAGATCACCTCCGCTCCACCGGTCCTCGAGCTTGTCAACCGCGAACGGGGGCAGCGGCCGCAGCCATGCCGGACGCAGGTGCTCGACGTCCCCGAGCCGGAAGACGCCAGGACCGAAGCCGACCGTGACCGTGAGTCGGGTCGGCTCGGTGGCCAGGTCCGGTTCGGTGTCCGCCAGCGCCGCTCGGCCCTCGGTGAGCCGGGCCGCGTCCTCGGTCCACACCTTCAGCAAGCGGATCAGCGCGGCCCGGTCCACCTCCGGTCGGAGATCGAGCGCGACGAACGTCGAGTGCGCCTGCGGCGCCGTGGCGATGCCCGCCTGATGCGTGCCGTAGAACGGCTCGACCTCCGATTCGGTTGGCACCGACGGCACCGCCGCCTGCTGCTCCTTGTCGAGCGTGACCTCGCGTGCGCCCCAGGCCAGGCCGGTGCCGCCGAGAACGACGGCACCGGCGCTGAGCAGGCGGCGCCGGCTCAGCTCAGCCATGATTCCCTTCGTAGCTCTCGTTGGCTCCTGTGAAATCCCGAACCTGAACGTTGGTCTCGGAGGTGGACCCGTCGCCGAAGGTGAGGGTCAGCGGCACGTCGGTGCCCGCCTTCACGGGAGCGGGCAGGCGAAGGAACATGATGTGGTCCGCCCCTGGCTCGAGCTTGTGCGTACCCGAGGCGGGGATCGCCACCCCGCCCTCCTTCTTCTGCATCACCATGGTCCCGTCGGGGCCCATCGCCATCTCGTGCACCTCGACGGCAGGCGAGATCGGGCTGCTCACCGCGACCAGGGTCGCGTCGGTCCCCGATTCGTTGACGAGGGTGCCGAAGGCCGCGGTCATCCCGCTGTCGGCCGCCTTCACCCAGGACTCGGTCAGGGTCACCGATTCGGCGGCCGGACGCGCCTCGTCGGCAGAGTTGTCGGAGTCCGAGGAGCAGCCCGCGAGTGCGAGTCCCATGGACAGAGCGGCGCCTGCGGCCAGCATTCGCCTGCGAGTGAAGATGTTGTTGCTCATGACTGATGTTCCTTCGATACGAGTTCGTTTGTCTTGGAGTGTTTTCCGGAGCGCCACGCGGCGATCGCGAGCGCGAGCCCGGCGATCACCAGGGCGGCCGGCCCGAGCAGGCGGCGATACAGCGGCGATGATTCCGCGGTAGGCGGCCGCTCGGCGGGCACCTGGGCAGCGGAGACCGGCGCCTGCGTCGTCGCGGCGACCGAGTCCCCTGAGGGCGCGCCCACCTGGTAGCCGAACGTGCCGGTGAGCGGGTGCCCGTCGTCGGACACCGCCCGCCAGCGGACGTTGACGGACCCGGAGCCTGCCTTCACCCGTTGGATCATCCTGGCGCCGTCGCGCGTGACCGGACCGTCGTCGAGCCGGGTCCCGTCCGCGGTGGTGACCACGATCGCGGCACCCGTCTTCTGCACCGCCGTGGAGAAGGTCAACACCACCTCGGTTGGCGGCGCCGCCAGCACGCCGTCACGAGCGGGAGACGTGGACAGCAGTTCGGAGTGCGCCGACGCCATCGGTGCGGTCAGCAGGACCGCGCCCATGGCCAGCAGCAGGGCGATCGCCGCCCGCCTCATGCCGGTTGCCGCCTCGAACGCAGCCCCAGCAACACGTCCACGATGAGGAAGCCGAGCAGCGAGAGGCCGAGCAGCGGCACGAAGATGCCGACGGCAACCGCGACCGCCGCGATGCCACCGATGGCGGGCCAGGGCAGCCGCCGCAGGGCGCCGCGGCGCGGCACGGTGCCGAGCGCGAAGCCCTCCGAGCGGCGGGGACGTCGCTGCCACCACATCCGGTAGCCGGTCACGATCAGCGTGATCAGCGACAGCGCGAGCGCCCCGAGCAGCAGCTGGTTGGCGAAGCCGAACAGGGTGCCCATGTGGCCGGCGATCCCCCACTGGCTCAGCTTGGCCGCCAGCGGCCAGTCCGCGAACCGGAGCTCGTCGGTGACCTGCATCGTCGCGGCGTCGACCGCGATCGAATCGCCGCCGGTCGCGGTCTCCTTCACCGTCCAGGCCTTCGAGGCGCTGGCCGGGATCGTCGCGGACAGCGATCCGGTCATCCCCTGATTGCGGGCCACCGCCAGCACGCCGTCCACGGCCGACGGGTCCACCGGCGCGCCGTCGACGACCGGGACGGCCGGTGCGCCGTGCCCCGCGTGCTCGCCCGCGGGCGCAGCCGGGACGGACCCGAGCGTGGTGTCCAGCTTCGGGGTGGTCCAGCTCATCTCGGTGCGGACCGTCTTCACGTTCTTGCCGGCATGGTCCGACCAGGTCAGTCCGGTGATCGAGAGGAAGATCAGGCCGAGCGCCGCGCAGGCACCGACGACACCGTGCCAGTTCAGCGTGCTCCGTCGGCCGGTCACCGACCGGTCCACAGTCAGCAACCGGCCCCGGGTGCCGTTCGCGCGGTCGCGGCGGTACTTGGTCCACCACAGGTACAGACCGGCCAGCGCGATCACGCCGAGCCAGGATGCCGCCAACTCGCTGTAGAGGTTGCCGACCTCGCCCAGGTGCAGGTTCTTGTGCAACGCCGACAGCCAGGCCCGCAGCGGGAGGTCACCGGAGTCCGTCGCGAGTGCGCCGAGCACCTTGCCGCTGCCCGGGTCGACGAAAACGGTCGTCTCCCCCGAGCCGACGCTCGGGTCGGCGAACACCACTCGGGTCGACCCTCCGGCCTCGGCGGTCTGCAGCGACAGCACCGTGGACGGGTCGCGGCCGTCGAGCGCGGCCTGGAGCTGCTCGGACGCGGGCAGCGGGCTATCCGAGGCGGGCGCCTCGAGGTAGCTCCCGTAGGCGAGCTTCTCCAGCGTCGGCGCGAACGCGTAGACGAATCCCGTCATGGCCGCGACCAGGAGGAACGGGCCGACGAACACGCCGGCATAGAAGTGCAGCCGCAGCAAGAGCTTGCGTAGCGCCTGGGATTCGGTGCCCGGCGGGGTGGATTTGGGCACGCCGGGTTCGGTGGTGATGGTCATGACATCGCTTTCGTCGATCAGACTTTGGGTGCGCGGGACCCTATGGGAACCGCGAGAGACCGCGCCCCGGCCAAGCGGCCGTGGTTACGCGGTGGGGTGAGGTGTGATCAGACGAAAAGCGGTGGGCCGCGCCGCGATACCGACACGCGGCAGAGCGCGGATACGAGCGGGTGCACCTCGGCGACAGGTCGCCAGCTGCGGGGTCGTTCGAGGACCGGGATGGCGACGACGACCGCGGCGACGATCGCGCGCAGCGCGGCCTCCGTGCGCGGGCCGATCCGTTCGGCCGCCGCGATGAGTGCGGCACAGACGCCGATCGCGACGGCGTGCGCGGCGAGCATCTGCGTGCTCATGCCGCCGATCGGCCCCGAGGACATGTCCGCGTGGTGACCGCCGCCGCCGAACGCCAGCGTCGTGTGGGCGCCGAGCTGCCCGACCGCCAGGATCGGGACCAGCGCGGGTCCCCCACGGCGAAGCACGGGCACCGCGGCCATCACGGCGACCAGCACCGCGGAGAATCCGACGAGGAGCATGAGGGTGGATCCGGAAGGCAGTCCGCCGCCGCCCGCGCCGTGCGCGGCAACGGCCACGGCCGCGGTGGTCGAACCCACGGACGCGCAGCGCACACGGCGAGAGAGCTTCTCACCTGGGCCGACGCGCATGGGCGAACCGTACTACATCGAGTAGGACTCATTCGCCGGCCGTGGGAACTACTTGACAGACTGTTGTGTTTTCCCAACAATCTGATGCATGAGCCCGGTACGACGCGGCGAATCGCGCCCGATCTTCAACCGCATCGCGGTGCTGCGGGCCGAGCGCTCGCTGAGTCGGGTCCGGCTGGCGGAACTGATCGAGGTGAACCCGCAGACCGTTGGCGCGCTCGAACGCGGCGACCACTACCCGAGCCTCGACGTGGCGATGCGGATCTGCGAGGTGTTCGGCCTGCCGATCGAGGCGGTGTTCTCGCGGTCCGAGTTCACGCCACTGTCCACCGAGCTCTACCGATCACGCGAATCAGGAGCGAACCGAGATGCCTGAGATGAACCTCGTCGAGCGCTATCAGGCGTACCGAGTGCGCCGGTTCCTCGCGAACTCCGAGAAGTGGCGGCACATGCTGCCCGGCTGGCGTACCCAGCGCCGGCGTCGAATCCTCGTGATCGCGCTCGCCGCGACCTTCGCCTTCATGCTCACGGTCGGGGTGTTGTGCCACTTCTTCGAACGCGGCCCGCTGCTGTGGCTGCCCGCCTGCCTGCTGTTCATCCCGATCTGGACCTCACTGCAGATCGTCTCCGGCCGCCTTGGCGACGCGCCCTCCGGGACCCTCGACGAGTGGGAGGTGCAGCAGCAGAACGCCGCCCGCTCCACCGGACTGTCCATCACCCAGTCGCTGGTGATGATCCCGGTGACCTACCTGATCGTCGGTAGCGTGGTCACCGAGGGAAACCACACCACGATGGCCTACACCGGCGGGCTGCTGACCCTCACCACGCTGATGATCGGCGGCTGCTCGCCCGCCATGATCCTGGCCTGGAGCCGACCCGATCCCGATCCCGAGTCCGACGAATTCCCCATGGAGGCAGCGTGACCGACAGCAACACCCTCACCATCGACCGCATCTCCAAGCGCTACGGCGACGTGGTCGCGCTCGACGACCTCAGCTTCGAGGTGCGCCAGGGCGAGATCTTCGGATTCGTCGGCAGCAACGGCGCGGGCAAGACCACCACCATGCGGATCGCGCTCGGCGTGCTGTCCGCCGATTCCGGCGAGGTGCGACTCGGCGGCAGGCCCGTCGACCTGGACGTGCGTCGCACCATCGGGTACATGCCCGAGGAGCGCGGCCTCTACCCGAAGATGAAGGTCGGCGCCCAGCTTTCGTACCTTGCCGAACTGCACGGACTCTCGCGCGCCGAGGCGAGGTCGGCGGTGGCCCGCTGGACCGAGCGGCTCGGTATCGCCGAACGCGTCGGTGACACGGTCGACTCGCTGAGCCTGGGCAACCAGCAGCGGGTCCAGTTGGCCGCGGCGCTGGTGCACGACCCGGCGGTGCTGGTCCTGGACGAGCCGTTCTCCGGGCTCGACCCGGTCGCGGTGGACGTGATGAGCGACGTCCTGATCGAGAAGGCGAAGACCGGGGTGCCGGTGATCTTCTCCAGCCACCAGCTCGACCTCGTGCAGCGACTGTGCGACCGCGTCGGCATCATCAAGCACGGCAAGATGCGTGCGATCGGCACAGTTGACGAACTGCGCGGCGGCGAGAACACCCAGCTCGTCGTGCACGCCCCCGGCGCGACCGCGGACTGGGCACGGCACCTGGCAGGGGTGAGCACGGTCAGCCACACCGACGGGCGCACCGTGCTGACGCTCGACCCCGGCGCCGACGACCAGGAGATCCTCGCCGCCGCCCTGAAAACCGGACCGGTGCACGAGTTCTCGTTGCACCGCCCGTCCCTCACCGAACTGTTCCGAGAGGTGGTCGCGGCATGAACACCGCCCGCGCGGTACGCCTGGTCGCCAAGCGCGAGTTCCTCACCCAGGTCCGCAAGAAGAGCTTCCTGATCAGCAATCTGGTCATCCTGATCGCCATCGTCGGCGGCATCGTCGGGTACTCGATCTTCTCGGGCGGCGACGAGGCCGACCGCGCCGCCATCGGACTGGTCGGGGACCAGTCGCTGTCCCCGGCCCTGGTGGCCGCCGGTGAGCAGGTGGGCACGTCGGTTGAGGTGTCCGAGATCCCCGACGAACAGACCGCTCGAGATCGCGTCGGCAGCGGTGACCTGGACGTGGCCCTGATCCCGAACCCGGACGGTTCCGCCACCGCGGTCACCGAAACCGAGATCGACGCCGGGCTGCGCACCGTGGTCGACATCGCGGTCACCGGCCAGGCACAGCAGCGGGCGCTGACGGCCCAGGGCGTCGACGTCGAACAACTGAGCGCGGACGTGGGCGCGGCCGTGGTCACGGTGGAGACGATCGATCCGCCCGACCCCGAGGAGGGCCAGCGCGTCGCGATGTCCATCGCCGCGGTGACCCTGTTGTACATGCAGATCCTCGGCTTCGGCATGTACGTCGCGATGGGCGTCGTGGAGGAGAAGTCCAGCCGGGTGGTCGAGCTGCTGCTGTCCACCCTGCGCCCGCTGCAACTGTTGTGGGGCAAGGTCATCGGCATCGGCGCGGTCGGACTGGTGCAGCTGACGGCATACGGTGTCGCTGGGGTCGGCGCCGGGCTCGCCACCGGCGTCCTGACCGTCACCGGCACCGCGCTCGGCGTGTTCGCGGGCACCCTCGGCTGGTTCGTCCTCGGCTTCACGTTCTTCGCGGTGCTCTACGCCGCGGCCGGCTCGATGGTCTCGCGCCAGGAGGACGTGAACTCCACCACGATGCCCCTGATGCTGCTGATCATGGCGATGTTCTTCTCCGCCTTCTCCGCGGTCGGCAACCCGGACGGCACCCTGAGCAACGTGCTGAGCTGGATCCCGCCGTTCTCGGCGATCCTGATGCCGCTGCGGATCGCGGCCGGGGTGACAGGCCCGGTGCAGGTGATCGGCACTATCGTGCTGATGACAGCGGTCACCGTGGCGCTCTCGCTCGTCGCCGCGAAGATCTACCAGCGCTCGATCCTGCGGGTCGGCAAGACGGTGTCCTGGCGGGAGGCGTTCGGCCGATAGGGTCGGGCCATGACCGTGCGCCTGTCGGCCCAGCAGATCCTGGACCTGGTACTCGATTCGGGGAGCTTCGAGCCCTGGGACCGGCCGCCGGTACCGGTCCAGGCGAACGCCTCCTACCGCGCCGACCTCGACGCGGCCGCCGCCAAGACCGGCCTGGACGAGTCGGTGATCACCGGAGTCGGGACGGTTCGGGGTCGCCGGGTCGCGGTGATCGCCTGCGAGTTCGGCTTCCTCGCCGGGTCCATCGGCGTCGCCGCCGCCGAGCGGATCGTCACCGCGATCGAGCGGGCGACCGCCGAGCGGCTGCCGCTGCTGGCCTCCCCGACGTCGGGCGGCACCCGGATGCAGGAGGGCACCCTCGCCTTCGTGCAGATGGTGAAGATCGCGGCGGCGGTCACCGTGCACAAGGCCGCGCACCTGCCGTACCTGGTGTACCTGCGCAACCCGACGACCGGCGGGGTGTTCGCGTCCTGGGGTTCGCTCGGGCACGTCACGGTCGCCGAGCCGGGGGCGCTGATCGGTTTCCTGGGTCCTCGGGTCTACCAGGCGCTGTACGGCGAGAAGTTCCCCGAGGGCGTGCAGACCGCCGAGAATCTCTACAACAGCGGGGTCATCGACGGCGTCGTGGCACCGGAGTGGTTGCGGCACCTGGTTCATCGCGCGTTGCGGGTGATGACCGGCGAGACCGGGCGGTGGCAGGATCCGCATCCCGAGCCCGCCGACATCCCGGACGTGCCCGCCTGGCAGTCGGTGATGCTCTCGCGCCGGGCCGACCGCCCCGGCATCCGGCAACTGCTGCGGTACGCGGCCACCGAGCAGATCCCGCTCAGCGGCACCGGTCAGGGCGAGGCGGACCAGACCGTGCTGGTGTCGCTGGCGCGGTTCCGGGGGGCGCCGTGCGTGCTGTTCGGCCAGGACCGCAGCGGTCAGTCCCCGGAACACACGATGGGTCCGGCCGCGCTCCGCGAGGCGAGGCGGGCGATGAAACTCGCCGAGGAACTGCGGATCCCGCTTGTGCTGGTCATCGACACGCTCGGTGCCTCGCTGTCGAAGGAGGCCGAGGAGAAGGGGCTGGCCCCGGAGATCGCGCGCTGCCTCGCGGACCTGGTCACCCTCGACACGGCCACCGTCTCGGTGCTGCTCGGGCAGGGCACCGGCGGCGGCGCCCTCGCGCTGCTGCCGGCGGACCGGGTGTTGTCCGCGCAGAACGGTTGGCTCGCACCGCTTCCCCCGGAGGGCGCGAGCGCCATCGTGCACCGCGACACCACGCACGCGCCACAGATGGCCGCCGCTCAGGGCATCCGCTCATTGGACCTGTTGCGGGACGGCATCATCGACGCGATCATCCCGGAATTGCCCGACGCGGCTGACGAGCCGATCGGGTTCTCCAAGCGGGTCGGCGAGGCGATCGCCAGGGAGCTGTCCGGCCTGGTCGATCAGCCCGCGGCGGATCGGTACGCGGCCCGGATCGCGCGCTACAGGAACCTGGGCGTGCCGCGCTGAACCGTCAGCGATACCCGGTGGTGTCGGCCGGTTTGCCGGGGTCCTGGACCTCGACCAGGTATCGCCACGCATCGGGCCTGCTGCCGTCGAGATCGGTGAAGCCGTACTCGCGCGCCAACTGCCCGCTGGAGAGCGACTGCCCGTTCCAGCGCGCGACATCGGGATCCTGCGCGAGGGCCGCGACGCCTCGGCCCACGTAGCTGGGGCTCTCCGAGATGGCGAAATGCGGGATCCGCTCGGTGGCATCGCGCCAGTTCGCTTCGGTGACCCCGAAGTTGTCGAGCATCATCTCCGACCGCAGCCAGCCCGGAGTGACCAGGACCGCGGTCGCACCGCGCGGGCCCAGCTCGTGGGCCAGCCCGAAAGCCATCCGGCTGACCGCGGCCTTGGCCAGGTCGTAGAAGAACGACACCCGGTAATTGGCGGCGTTGTACTCGTCGGTCCCGTCGGTCACCTCGACGACCAGGCCACCCGGGGTCTCCAGGAGGAGCGGGATCGCGAAATGGCTTGTGATGGCGTGGGTGTCGACGCCGAGCCGCAGGTACCGCAGGCCAACATCGAGGGAGGACTCCCACACCGTCTTGTCCCATTCCATCTCGGTGGCTCCCCAGATGTCGTTGACCAACACGTGCAGGGCGCCCTGCTCGTCCCGGATCCGCGCCACCAGCGCGCGCACCTCCTCCGGCACCAGATGGTCGACCCGGACCGGGATCCCGTGACCACCCGCGGCGTCCACGAGGGCCGCGGTCTCCTCGATCGTCTCCGACCGGTCCATCTCCGACCGCTCCGACCCACTGGTGCGGCCGGTGACGTAGACGGTGGCGCCCGCCGCACCGAGCTCGGTGGCGATCCCCCGGCCCGCGCCCCTGGTCGCGCCCGCGACCAGTGCCACCTTCCCGCGCATCAGGAAGCTCCGCCCGCCGCGGTCGCGGGGATGATCACCGCCACCACGATCGCCGCGTTCACGGCCTCGACCGTCCTGCGAACCGCCACCCCCGCCCACTCACCGTCGGCGATCTCCTTGGCCCGCTTCTTGATTGCGCGTCGGTCACCGTCCGTGACGACCTTGGTCGTCGCGTCGACGGCGGAGAGCAGCGAGATCAGCGCGGCGGTCCGCTCGGTCGGCGTGGCGCCGTCCACCAATGCCGCACGTAGCTCGTCGCGGACCGCACGCTCGTGGCTCTCGTCGACCGCGGGCCACACCGTGGTCGGGAAGATCCCGAGCAGGCGCCCCTTCGACTCGCGGACCCAGCCCCTGTCCACGATTCGCTGGAGAAGGGCCTCGCGCAGCCGCTGGTCGATCTTCTCGATCGCGCGCTCCGGCTTGAGCGGCTTCGATTCCCGGATCCGAGCGACCGCACCCGCGAGGATCGGGTCCTCGGGCGGCGCGTCCTCGCTCAGCACGAGCCTGCCCTTCTTCACCTCCTCCCCCTCACCGGCCGGGTGAACCAGGCCACCCAACGCGAGTTCGAGGAGGACGGCACCGGCCAACGCCCTGGGCAGCGCGGTGCTGTCGATCAGCGGCTTGCCGGATTCGTCATCGAGCAGGAGCAGGAGCAGATCTTCGGCGAGAAGAGTCATGCATCCACGGTACTTCGGATCAGTAGGGTGAGGGCCATGAGCACCGCGGGCGCGTACAGGTCAGCCATCGCCGAGAGCACCGCCGACCCGGAAGCCTTCTGGCTCCGGGCCGCGGAGGCCATCGACTGGGACACCGCGCCGACGAGTGCCCTCGACGACTCCGACGCCCCGATGTACCGGTGGTTTCCCGGCGCCACGCTGAACACCTGCTTCAACGCGCTCGACCGGCACGTCGCCGCCGGTCGCGGCGAGCAGGCGGCGCTGATCTACGACTCCGCGATGCTGGGAACCACCCGCACCTACAGCTACGCCGAGATGCTCGACGAGGTATCGCGTTTCGCGGGCGCGCTGGTCGCGCAGGGCGTGACGGCGGGCGACCGGGTGATCGTGTACATGCCGATGATCCCGGAGGCCGCGATCGCGATGCTCGCCTGTGCCCGCATCGGCGCGATCCACTCCGTGGTGTTCGGCGGTTTCGCGGCCGCGGAGCTGGCCGCCCGCATCGACGATGCCGAGCCGAAGGCCCTGATCACCGCGTCCGGCGGACTCGAGCCGGGCCGGACCATCGAGTACCTGCCCATGGTGGAGCGGGCGCTCGGGTTGGCCGCGAACGCCCCCGGCACCGTGATCGTCAAGAACCGCGAGCAGATCCCGGGATCGGCGAGCGACGTCGCGGGCTGGCTGGACTGGGACGCCGCGGTCGCCGATGCCGAACCGGCCGGCTGCGTGTCGGTGGCCGCGACCGATCCGCTCTACATCCTGTACACCTCCGGTACCACCGGGAAGCCGAAGGGCGTGGTGCGCGACAACGGCGGCCACGCGGTCGCGCTGGCCTGGTCGATGCGCAACCTCTACGACATCGGCCCGGGCCAGGTGATGTGGACGGCGTCCGATGTCGGCTGGGTCGTCGGGCACTCGTACATCGTGTACGGCCCGCTCCTGGTCGGCGCGACGACGGTGCTCTACGAGGGCAAGCCGGTCGGAACCCCCGACGCGGGCGCATTCTGGCGCGTGATCGGCGACCACGGCGTGCGCGCGCTGTTCACCGCGCCGACCGCGATCCGGGCGATCCGCAAGGTCGATCCCGAGGCGAAAGAGCTTGCCAAGTACGACATCTCCTCCCTCGAGACGCTGTTCGCGGCCGGCGAGCGACTCGACCCCGACACCTACGAGTGGGCCACCGAGAAGCTCGGCGTCCCGGTCATCGATCACTGGTGGCAGACCGAGACCGGCTGGGCCATCTGCGCGAACCTGCGCGGGCTCGACCCGATGCCCATCAAGGCCGGCTCCCCCACCGTGCCGGTGCCCGGCTATCACGTCGAGATCCTGGACGGTGAGGGCGCGCCGCTGCCCGCAGGCGCCGAGGGCAATATCGTCATCACGCTGCCGATGCCGCCCGGCACGCTTGCCGGGCTCTGGCGCGACGAGGACCGGTACGTCAAGTCCTACCTGGCGACCTTCCCCGGCTACTACCTGACCGGCGACTCCGGCTACATCGACTCGGACGGCTACGTGTTCGTGCTCGGTCGCAGCGATGACGTCATCAACGTTGCGGGGCACCGGCTTTCGACCGGGAGCATGGAGGCCGTGGTCGCCGGGCACGTCGCGGTCGCCGAGTGCGCGGTGATCGGGATCAAGGACGAGCTCAAGGGCCAGCGACCGAGCGGATACGTCGTGCTCAAGGCGGGCGCCGACATCGACCCGGAGCAGCTCAGGGTGGAGCTGGTGGCCATGGTGCGCGATCAGATCGGCGCGGTCGCGACGTTCCGCGACGTCACCGTCGTGCAGGCACTGCCCAAGACCCGGTCCGGAAAGATCCTCCGCAAGACGATGCGTCAGATCGCCGACCACGACGAGTACACAGTGCCCTCGACCATCGAGGACCCCGCGGTGCTCGACGACCTGGCCCGATTGCTGGGCGGGCTGGACGCCTAGGACGGTCGGGGCGCGCGGGGGAAGAAGAACCCGGTGCGCCTCTGATACTCGGCGTACCCCGGGCGCCGCGACATCGACTTCTCGAGAAGCGCGGCCCCGGTGGCGTACACGAGGAAATAGGTCATCAGGAGCGGCGAGAGGACGGTGAGCGGCCCCGGCCAGACGCTCGCGGTCACAAGCCACAGCCCCCACCACACGCAGGCGTCGCCGAAGTAGTTCGGGTGGCGGGTCCACGCCCACAGTCCGACGTCCATGATCCGGCCGCGGTTGGCGGGCTCGGCCTTGAAGCGCTCGAGTTGGCTGTCGCCGACAGCCTCGAACGCGAAGCCCACGACCCACACGGCCACGCCGAGGCCGATAACCGCTAGACCGGGCCCATGGGTGACTCCGAGCACCGCGGACAGTTGCAGCGGCAACGACACGAACCACTGCGCGGCACCCTGGGTGAGAAAGATCTTCCGAATCACCACCGCGGTGCGAGAACCCGCCGACCGAGCCAGCAGCTCCTCGTAGCGGGGGTCCTCGCCGCGCCCCCTGGACTTGGCGTGCATGTGCCAGCTCAGGCGCAGCCCCCACACCGCGACCAGGAGCACCAGCAGGACCCGGCGGGTCAGGTCGCCCCCGCCGACCGTCGCCGCCACCACCGCAACAAGGACAAAGCCCAGGCCCCAGGACACATCGACCACGTTGAAGCGCCCGACCCTGCGGCCGATCGCGAACGTGGCGGCCTGCAGCAGCGCCAACACCACCAGGCTGGCGACGCTGACCGCGGCAAAACCCGCGGGGCCGGTGGCGTTCACCGCGGACCGGTCCCACGGTCGAGCACGATCTGCTGGACGTCGAGATAGCCCGAACGAAACCCCGCCTCGGAGTACGCGAGATAGAACAGCCACATCCGCCGGAAGGTCTCGTCGAACCCGAGCGCGGCGACGTCGGCGCTACGCGCGGCAAACCGCTCCTTCCACAACCGCAACGTTTCCGCGTAGTGCCCGCCCATCGAGGTCAGCTCCCGCACCCGGAGCGTCGTGTGCCGCGAGGTGACGGCCTCGATCGCCTCCGTCGACGGCAGGCAACCGCCGGGGAAGATGTACTTGTGCACCCAGGTGTAGGTGTCCCTGGTCGCCAGCATCCGGTCGTGCGCCATCGTGATCGCCTGCAGTGCCACCGTGCCCTCGGGGTGAGCAGTCGGTCCAGCGCGGCGAAGTACGTCTCCCAGAACCGATGACCCACCGCCTCGATCATCTCCACGGAGACGATCGCGTCGTATTCGCCCTCGACCGCGCGATAGTCGAGCAGGTCGATCTGCACCGAGTCGGCGTGCCCGGCCTCGGCCACGCGACGGCGCGCCAGCGCCCGCTGCTGCGTCGACAAGGTGACCGAGCGGACGGTGGCACCCCGCTGCGCGGCGCGGATACACAGCTCCCCCACCCGGTGCCGATCTCGAGCAGCCGGGTGCCCGGTCCCACGCCCGCGGCATCGAGCAGCCGATCGATCTTGCGGCGCTGCGCGTTTGCGAGCTGGTCCCATCCGACCGGTCCCCCGTCGAACAACCCGCTGGAGTAGGTCATCGTCTCGTCGAGGAATAGCTCGAACAGTTCATTCGACAGGTCGTAGTGCCGGGACACATTCGACCGCGCGTTCTGTTCGGTGCCGAGGTCACCAGTGGGTTGCGCGGCGACGAACAGCCTGCGGAGCCGCTGCAGCGGACGCGGGACCAGCGTCTCCACGCCCGCGGCGAAGGTCGCCAGGACCGCGGCCAGGTCTGGCGCGGTCCAGTCGCCCGCCATGTAGGCCTCCGCGAACCCGATCAGCCCACCGTCGGCGAGCCGCGCGGCGAACGCGTCCGGTCTACGAATGATCATTCGCGGCAGGATGTCTCGGCGGTCGCCTGCTCCGACGATCGAGCCGTCCGGGTACTCGACGCGGATCTCGAGGCGACCGGCCGCGCGACGGAACAGTCGATCGGCGCCGGCCGCAAGAAATCGCGCGCGCGGCCCCGTGGGGACACCTGCGAGACCAGGCCAGATCCGGTCGTCGATATCGGTTCTCACACTCTCCGCGGTCACTGGGCCCTCTCCTTTTCCTCGGTGGCCGGGCGGGGCGCGATGGGTACCCCGCGCGCCCACAACCTGACGCCCTGGACTCTGATTCGCGCCGCAACCACCAGCGGGGCCAGCGGCGCCGCCAGAAGTGCGCGCACCACGTTCGCGGCGGTCGCGGGTCGTCGCCGGCCGCGCATCGTCGCGGCGAACGGTGCCCGCCCGTCCCGGTACAACACGACGCGGACGTCGAGATCCTCGGAGGGTTCCGTCAGCCGCATCGCGTAGACGCCATCGACCTCGTTGAACGGCGAGACGTAGAACCGCTTGTCGGTCTCGGCGCGACCGTTCCGATCCGTGCGGACGAGGTAGCAGTGCCTGCCCCCGTAGGTGTTGTGTACCTCGGCGAGCACGCAGCGCAGGTCACCGGCTTTGTCGTGACACCAGAACAGGCTCAGCGGGTTGAACACGTAGCCCAGCACCCGCGCGTTCATCAGCGCCGTCACCCGCCCGCCCCGCAGGTCGATGCCGTGCACAGCCAGCAGGGCATCGACGCGGTCCCTGAGGGTTCTGCCCCCGCCGGGCTCGAGATGGTCCTCTGCCCGGAATCCGGCGAACGGCCGGAGCCACCACGGTAAGCGGGGCAGCGCGTCGAGGTCGATGAACCAGCTGTAGCTGCGGTAGCCGAACGCGTTGTGAACGGGTTCGGTTCGGACGTGCCGGATCCTGGTCCGGTAGAGGGCGGCTGACCCGTTCACCGCGCGGCCTGCCGAACCGTGGTGGCCGCGTTCGCATCCCACACACCACCGAGCCGCTGCGCGGCGCGCACTCCGGAGAGCGCCCCGTCCTCGTGGAACCCCCAACCGTGATAGGCACCGGCGAATGCGACCGTGTCCGAGCCGAGGTCCGCCAGACGGGACTGCGCCTCAACGGACTCCGGTGTGTAGATCGGATGCTCGTAGGTCATCTCCGCGATCACCGACGCCGGGTCCACCAGGTGCGATCCGCCCAGCGTCACGAGGAATCGACGGTCGGTGACCGAGTCGATGCGCATCAGGCGAGTGAGGTCGTAGGTGACGATGACACCGTGCGGGCCGACGCCGCGCTCGGGAATCAGGTAGTTCCAGGAGGCTCGTGCCCGCCGTGCCCGCGGCAGAACGGACTGATCGGTGTGCAGCTGAGCGTGATTGGTCGAGTAGGGCATGGCGCCCAGCACGGACCTCTCGAGCGCGGAGGCGCGGCCGCCGAGCATCGCCAAGGCCTGGTGCGGGTGCACGGCGACCACGGCGGCGTCGAAGTAGCGCACCTCGCCCGTCGAGTCGATCACGCACACCCCGTCGCGGCGGTCGATCCGGGTGACCGCCGTGCCGGTGAGTACCTCGTCGATCCTGGATGCGATCTTCTCGACGTAGTTCGACGATCCGCCGGTGACGGTCCGCCAGGGCACCGAACCGAAAACCGTCAGCATGCCGTGGTGGTCGAGGAAGGTGAACAGGTACCGCGCCGGATAGCTCGCGGCCAACGCGGGGTCGCAGGACCAGACCGCCGCCACCAGCGGCGTCATGAAGTGGTCGAGGAAGTACCGGCTGAAGCGGTGCCGGGCGAGGAAGTCGGCGAGTGTCTCGTGCGAGTCGGGGTGGTCGGCAGGCATGCCGAGGACGCCACGGGCGGACCGGTGAAACCTCGTGATCTCCGCGAGCATGCGCCAGTGCCGCGTACGCCGCAGCGCGCCTACCGTCGGGAACAACCCACGCAGACCCCGCGCGCCCGCGTATTCGAGGCCGTTGATGTCGGACCGGATCGACATGGACATGTCCGACTCCTGCGTGTCGACGCCGAACTCGGAGAAGAGATGGAGCAACGTGGGATACGTCCGGTCGTTGTGCACGATGAACCCGGTGTCCAGCGACACCGTCTGCCCCGTGTCGAGGTGCACCCTGTGCGTGTGCGCATGCCCGCCGAGCCGGTCGTCGGCCTCGTACAGGGTGACCCGATCTCGGCGGGACAGGACGTGGGCGGCGGTCAGACCGGCGACGCCGCCACCGATCACGGCGACGTTCCGGCCCGCGGGGAGGTTCTGCATACGAGTGGTTCGGAGCAGGTCCGGATTCGGATGGGTGGCAATTCGGACCAATCCGGCCGGCCGTCCGCTACGAACCACATCGCATGACGAAGAATCCGATCTTCCACGCCGCCGTTGGCTTCGCCGTGCTCGCGGGCACCGTGCTCGTCGCGGCGCCCGCCACCGCCGCGCCCCTGAGTCCGGTCCCGTCGCTCGACGTGCAGCGCTACCTGGGCACGTGGCATCAGCTCGCCGCTATACCGCAACCGTTCAGCCTGACCTGTGCCCGTGACACCCGGGCCACGTACTCGTTGCTCGACGCGCGGAACGTGCGCGTCGAGAACAGCTGCACCACGTGGACCGGGGGCAGCAGCGGTGTCACCGGCAATGCGCGGGTGAACGACCCCGCCACCATGGCGCAGCTGCATGTGAGTTTCCCCGGGGTGTCCACGCAGGACTCGCTGGACGGGCCGACGAACTACGTCGTGAGCCACATCGCCGACGACTACTCGTGGGCACTCGTCGGGGACCCGGCCCGACTCTCCGGATTCGTGCTGTCCCGGTCCGCCTCCGCCTCCGCCGAACGCTGGCGGGAGATCCGCGCCGTCGTCGAATCACGCGGGTACAACTCGTGTCTGCTCCTCACCTCGCCAACGACCGGCGGGCGCGAGGACATCCGTCCGCTGTGCACGGTCTGACAAGCGCCGGCTGGGTTCAGGTTTCGTGGGGATGCTGCCGGGCCGCGGTGCCCGTGATGTTGTTGACCATGCCCTTGAAGATGATCCCGTGGAACGGGAGGATCGCGTACCAGTAGACGCGCCCCGCGATGCCACGCGGGAAGAAGATGGCCCGCTGATCCAGCCGGGCGGTGCCCGCGTCGCCTGGACGCACACGCCACTCCAGCCACGCCCCTCCAGGTGCACGCATCTCCGCCCGCAGTCGCAGCAGGGTGCCGCGCTCGATCTTTTCCACCCGCCAGAAATCCAGCGCGTCTCCGGTCTGGAGCCGCCGCGCGTCGCGGCGGCCACGCGACAATCCGACTCCCCCGACCAGTCGGTCGAGCCAGCCACGGACCGCCCATGCGAGCGGGAACGAGTACCAGCCGTTCTCTCCGCCGATACTCTCGACAACCTGCCACAACGTCCGCGCGTCGGCATCGCACATCTTGCTGCGCTCATCGGTGTAGACCACCTCGCCTGCCCAGGTCGGGTCCGACGGAAGGGGGTCCGAGGGTGCCCCCACCGGTGAGGCATTGGCCCACGTGGTCTCCACCTCCCCGCGTTCGATGCGGCGAAGAGCCAGACCAACAGCGTCGCGGTACGAGGTCAGCCCCTCCACAGGCGGCGGGATGACCTCGTCGATGCCGTGTTCGACCATCACGGCATCGTTGTGCAGCGACTCGATCAGGGCCCGGCCCAGGCCGGTGGGGATCGGCGTCACCAGCCCGATCCACAGACCGGCCAGCCTCGGTGTCAGCACCGGGAGCACCACGATGCGGCGGTTCGCCAGGCCCGCGACCTGCGCGTAGACCTTCATCATGTCGCCATAGCGCAGCACGTCCGGTCCCCCGATGTCGTAACTGCGGCTATGCGGCAGTGGGGCCTCGGCGGCCGCGATCAGGTAGTACAGGACGTCGCGGACCGCGATCGGCTGGATGCGGTTGTTCACCCACCTCGGTGTCGTCATCACCGGCAACCGATTGGTCAGGTGCCGGATCATCTCGAACGACGCGGATCCTGACCCGATGACCACCCCGGCCTGCAGCACCATCGTCGGGATCCCCGAGCCGACGAGGATCTGCCCGACCTGGGTGCGCGATCTCAGGTGCGCCGAGAGGTCGGCCGTGGCGGGGTGCAAACCGCCGAGGTAGACGATCCGCGATACTCCCGAGGACAGCGCGGCCGCAGCCACATTCAGCGCTCCGCGTCGCTCGGTTTCGACGAACTCGGCGCTGCTGCCCATCGAGTGGACGAGGTAGTAGACGACCTCGATGTCGGCGAACGCCCCCGCAAGCGACATGGGATCGTTCAGATCGCCACGCACGATCTCCACATCGGTCGCCCACGGCACGTCGTGCAACTTGTCCGGGGAACGCACCAGCACCCTGACGCGGTGGCCGGCCGCGAGCAACCGCGGCGTCAATCGGCCACCGATGTAGCCGGTCGCGCCCAGCACCAGGACGTGCGAGCCACTCATGGGGTGTCGATCGCCTTGCCGAGCTGGTGGCGCAGCACCGCGTCGACCTCGGGGTGCCGGAACCCGTGCCCCGCGAGCGCGAGCCTCGTCGGGACCACGTGCTGATCGGCCTCGGCCAGCTCGCGGGCACCCCGCTCGCCGAGCAGCAGGCGCGGACCGAAGCTCGGGACCGGCAGGACCGCGGGGCGGTGCAGGACCCGCGCGAGGGTGCGGGTGTAGTCGACATTGCGGACCGGGGCGGGCGCCACCGCGTTGACCGGTCCGCGGAGCGCGTCATCGAACAGGGCCCGGTGATAGACGTCCACCAGGTCGTCGAGCCCGATCCACGACAGCCACTGGCTACCGTCGCCGATCCGCCCACCCAGCCCCGCCGCGAACAGCGGATGGAGCAGCGCGAGGGTGCCGCCCCTGGCGGACTGTACGACCCCGGTGCGCACCCGGACGACCCTCAGCCCGGCCTCCTCCGCGGGCCCGGTGGCCGCCTCCCAGTCGGCGACCACGTCGGCGAGGAACCCGTCGCCGCGGGAGCTGTCCTCGGACAGGAGTTCCTCGCCGCGATCGAATCCGTAGTACCCGATGGCCGAGGCTGACACAAAGGTTCGCGGACCGCCGTCGGTGCGGCCCGCGAGCTCCGCCAGCAGCCGGGTGGGCCCGACGCGGCTGTCCCTGATCTCCCGCATGTGTGCCGAGGTGAATCTCCCGGCGATCGACGCCCCGGCCAGGTGCACCACGGCGTCGACGCCCGCCAACAGGTCCGCGGCGGGATTCGTGGGATCCCACCGTCGTTCGTCCTGCGTCCGCGGCGCGCGCCGCACCAGGCGGATCACCCGGTGCCCGCCCGTGCTCAGGAATGCGGTCAGCGCCGACCCGACGAGACCGGAGGCGCCGGTGACTGCCACCACCGCATGCCGGACACCCCGCTCGCTCGCCCAGCGGTGTGCGGCCAGGTCCCCGGCGAGCTGGCGATGCCGATAGGCGAACGTCGACCGCAACAGGAACTCCGGCACCGAGGTCTCGACCCGGTCGATCACCCGGGTCGATCCCGCGGTGACCTCGGCGAAATCGTGAATGTGCCTCCAGGACAGGGTGGCCCGGACCGGGATCGATGCCGGCCCGTCGGCGGCGAGCTCGTCGACGAAGCGATGGGGTGGGTCGTATGCGGCGCCGTCGTGGCGGGCCACCCACCGCAGCCCACCGGGCAGTGCGAGCACAGCGCGTCCGGTGGCGAGCGAGTCCGCCTCGGAGACGATCTGCAGCGGCTGCCACGGCGGGGACAGCCGGGCGAAGGCGCCCGGCCTGCCGTACCAGTCGAAGACCTCGGCTCGGGGCGTGTCCACCACGCTCGAGTACACGATGCCCATCGTTCGACCCTAGCCCCGTTTCAGCTCGCCGTAGCGTGCCAGCGCCTCCCGACGCTCGATGCCGTGATCCACGATCGGGTCCGGGTAGCCGTGGGGGCGACCGTCGGCCAACGTGTGTACCCGGGCTCCGGCGATGCCGCGCAGCTCCGGCACCCAACGGCGTACGTAGTCGCCGTCGGGGTCGAACTTCTGCCCTGGCTGATCGGGTTGAACACCCGAAAGTACGGGGCCGCATCGGTTCCCGATCCGGCGGTCCACTGCCAGCCGTGCTGATTCGAGGCCAGGTCACCGTCGATCAGGTGCCGCATGAAGTACCTGGCCCCGCGCCACCACGGCAGGTGCAGGTCCTTCACCAGAAAGGACGCGACGATCATCCGGACCCGATTGTGCATCCAGCCCTCGGCCAGCAGCTGACGCATGCCGGCATCGACGATCGGGTATCCGGTCCGGCCTGCGCACCAGGCCGACCACGCCGATTCCGCATCGGGTCCGCTGTCGTAGCGCAGCGCGTCGAAACGCGGGTCGTGGTTGCACCGTGCGGTGTCGGGGCGGTGGTGCAGGACGTCGGCATAGAAATCCCGCCAGGCCAGCTGCCGCCGGAACGCCGCAGGACCGGCGCCGCTCCGACCGGCGAGATCCGCGAGCATCGTGCGCGGGTGAATGCACCCGTACTTGAGGTACACCGACATTCGGCTCGTGCGGTCGAGGTCGGGCCGGTCCCTGCCGGTGTCGTAGTCCGCCAGGTCGTCGTCCCGGAATTCCGCCCACCGCGCGAGCGCCGCCCGCTCCCCCGCCCGCTCTCGGGTCGCGGGGCCGGTCCGCGGAATCGGCACCCGGATCGACAGCCCCGGATCCAGCCACGAAACCGTGCGCGCGGAGGTGTCCGCGGGTGCACGCCAGCCGTGGTCGAGCCAGCGACCGAAGTACGGGGTGAACACCCGGTAGGGCGCGCCGTCGGCCTTCGTCACCCGGCCCGGCGCCACCGCGTAGGGCGAACCGGTACGGACGAGATCGACCTCCCTCGCCACGGCGTCGTCGCGAGCACGCCCGTATGGCCCGAAGTCGGCGCTGACGTGCACCGCGCCTGCGCCGATGTCCCTGGCCACCTGCGGGACGACGACCCGTGGATCGCCCCTGACCACACACAGCCTGCCTCCGAGCTCCTCGTCGAGCGCTGCCAGGCAGGCGTAGAGGAAGTCGCGCCGCGGCTCGCCGGACGGTCGCAGCAACGCCTCGTCGAGCACGAAGAGCCCCAGCACCTCGTCCCCGGCGGCCGCCGACAGCGGCGGAAGGTCGCCGGTGCGCAGGTCACGCCGAAACCACACGATCGCGGGGCCCATGCCTGCATTTCTACACCGCAGCGCGGCCGGTTTCGCTGCGCCGCCCGACTCAGAACGGTGGCGGGTCCGGTGATGTCACCGGTGGTGGGGTGTGGCCGCGGCGGCCGGTGATCCGCGGGGCCGGAGTCGTGAGGGTGTGGCTGCCGTGGGCGCCGGTGGGGAGGGTGAGGGCGGTGGTGCCGGTGCGGGACGTCCAGAGCATGGCGTGGCCGGGTAGTGCGGTGACGGTCCAGAGGCCGAGGGTTTTGAGTTGATGATGGAACTGGCAGAGGCATTGCAGGTTGGTGGTGATGGTCCAGCCGCCGGCGATGGGGTCGTGAGCGCGGTATTCGATGATGTGGTCGAGTTGGCATCCGGCGGCGGGGCGGGTGCAGCCGGGGAATCGGCAGTGGCCGTCGCGGGCGTGGACGAGCGCGGTGGTGGCGGCGTCGGGACGGTAGGTGAGGGCGCCGACGGGTGGGGTGGTGAGGCCGCCGTGTCCGTCGGGGTGTTCCGGTCGGGCGAGGGTGGGGTCGGCTTCGATGGCGGCGAGGATCGCGTCGGTGATGGTGCCGATGCTGGTCGGGGGTGGTGGTGAAGTGCACGATCGCGGTGGAGGTGCCATACCGAATTCGGGATGTAGCCGGCTTTTCGGCGACTGCCTCGGGAGAGGAACGACCGCACGCAGAACCGCGGAGGTAGCGGTGGTGGCGGAGTAGCGAATTCGGGTGGGTCGGCCTCGGTCCGAGCTGACCTGTCTGCTGACTTCGACTCCGGCGCAATCTCATCGACCGCTCCGACCCTTCCCGCCGGGTAGTCGACCGGTTCCGCCGTCGGCTGATTGTCGGAGTCGTGGACACCCTCGCAGTCGGCGGCGCGGTGGTTGCCCTCACCGTCGGTGTCGTCGCCCTCCGGGTGGGTGACCAGCCCCAGCTCCTCGGCCAGATTGAGTGCCTCGGTGAGCAGTGCCTGCCAGGTTCCGTCCGCGGCCAGTTTGCGTGCCAGCTCCGGGTCGATCAGCCCGTGCCCGTGCAGGTACGCCGGCTCGGACAACAACCCGAGCAGCGTCGCAATATCAATGGTGACCTGCGTCAGCGGCGCCCGCCGACCCGGCAGCGCGGCCCGCTCGGCCTGTGTGCAGTCGGCGCGCCCGCAGCTGCACCGCAGGTACGGCTCGCCGTGCATGATCGCCATCACCGAATCCACCAGCCGGCACTGCTTGCCGCGCTTGTCATGCGGGCACACCGTGGCCGCGAACTCCGCGACCAGCTGCATCACCTGCTCGGCCTCCTCCGGCGACACATTCACCTCGATGGTGGAAATGATGCCGCGGGAACGCTTGACGATCCGGCGCCCCAACTCCTGCGCGGTTTCCCGTCGCGCGGCCGCCTCCTCCGCCGAAAACTCCGAGACGAGCCGACCGATCTCACCGGCCAACGGGCCCGGCGTCAGCCGCCGCGCGGCCGCCACGATCCCCAGCTCCAACGCCGCCACCGTCTCCGGCCTCAGCCCCGCCGTCTCACGACTGATCACCCGCACCCGCGGCAGATCCAGCTCACCGGACTCGAACACGGCACGGGCCAGCGGCAGCCGCAACCGGAGATCCATCCCCAGCGCGGCATGGGACTCGGCCACGGTCTTCGAGCAACCCATCCGCACCGCCAACTCCGCGACCGCACCATTGCCGCAATCGACGATGTCACCCGAACCCAACCGCACATCGCGTTCGATCCACGACTCCCAGAACCGGCCCGCCGCCAACACCTTCCGCGCCGCGAACCGATTCTCCGCCCGGCAGGACCAGGCCACCTCGTCGAGGGCAGCGACATCGGCCAGCAACGAGGCGACCTCCGCCTCGACACCGGACCCCACCTCGCCAACCCCGACCGCGCCACCGCTCTCGAACATACATTCGATTCTATGCCCAGAGGTTTGACGACAGGTCCGCTTTCGAGAAGGCGACAGAATTTCCACCATCGTTCCGGGCACAATGGCGTGGTGACCGAACCCGCCAACGCCACCCTCCTCGTCGTCGATGACGACGAGGACGTGCTCGTGTCCCTGCGACGGGGCCTGCGCCTGTCCGGCTTCACGATCCTGACGGCCTCGGACGGGGCCGAGGCGCTCACCGTGGTCGCCGACCGCTCCCCCGACGCCATCGTCCTCGACATGAACATGCCGGTCCTCGACGGCGCGAGCGTCGTCACGGCGTTGCGTGCGATGGGAAACGACATCCCCATCTGTGTGCTCAGCGCCCGCGCCTCGGTCGACGACCGGGTGTCGGGGCTCGAGGCGGGCGCCGACGACTACCTCGTCAAACCCTTCGTGCTCGCCGAACTGGTCGCCCGCATCCGCGCGATGCTGCGCCGCAGGACGACGCCGCCCGCCGCGCCGACGCCGCAGGGCGCGATCACCGTCGGCCCACTGACCGTCGACCTGCTGGGCAGGCGAGCACACGAGGGCGACCGCGAAATCGAGCTCACCAAAAGAGAATTCGAGCTGCTGGCCATCCTCGCTCGCAACAGCGGCGTTGTGCTGAGCCGGGAGCGGCTGCTCGAACTGGTGTGGGGCTACGACTTCGTCGCCGACACCAACGTGGTCGACGTGTTCGTCGGCTACCTGCGACGCAAGCTCGAATCGAACGGCTCGCCCCGTCTCCTGCACACCGTCCGCGGAGTCGGGTTCGTGCTCCGGGAAATGCCGTGAAGCGCGGGCACTCGTACTCGCTGCGGGTCCGGGTGGCGGCCGCCACCGCCCTCGGTGCCACCATCATCGTCGCGCTGCTCGGCGTATTCGTCGCCCTCGCGATCTCCCGCAACAACATGAGCCAGCTCGACCGCCGGCTGGAGACCGCTGCGAAGGTGCTGATCGTCAACATCGGCACCGCCTCGATGTTCCTGCCCCGGTTCGGCGACGCCGGCGCGTTCGCCGTCACGATCCGCAACGACGGTGCGCTCGCCGCCAGCACCCCCACCCAGCTCCCCGAGCTGCCCGTTGGCGCGGCCACGGTGAACGTCGAGCACACCGCGTACCGCGTGAACACCACCGCGGTGGCGGGCACCAACACGACGGTCTCGCTGGCGGTGCCCGCCGCCGAGGCAAAGGACGTGACCGCCGATCAGCAGCAATGGGTGCTGATCGCCGGGCTGCTCGCGATCGCCGCCGCGGCCGGACTCGGCTGGATCTTCGGCGGACGGGCCGTCCGCCCGATCGTGCAGCTCACCCACCAGATCGGCGGCGGACCACCGCAGGAGGGCCCGCCGCCGACTGCGTCCGGGGTCCGCGAGGCCGAGGAACTGGCCGACGCCATCGAGCTCATGCTGCGACGCATCGCCGAGGCCCAGTCCCAGACCACCGCCGCCCTCGACACCGCACGCGACTTCGCGGCCGTCTCCGCGCACGAGCTGCGCACGCCGCTGACCGCGATGCGCACCGACATCGAGGTGCTCAGCACCCTCGAACTCGACGAGTCGCAGAGGGCAGAGATCCTCGCCGACCTGGCCAGGACCCAGGGCCGCGTCGAGGCAACCCTGTCCGCGCTCGAACGCCTCGCGTCCGGGGAACTGTCGAGCGACGACGACCACGTCCCGACCGATGTCGTCGAACTCTGCGACCTCGCCGCCCAGGACGCGCGGCGGCACCATCCGGACGTACAGGTCCGGGTCGAATCCGAGCCCTCGCTGGTGATC
Source organism: Rhodococcus sp. MTM3W5.2 (assembly GCF_001984015.1). NCBI lineage: Bacteria > Bacillati > Actinomycetota > Actinomycetes > Mycobacteriales > Nocardiaceae > Rhodococcus > Rhodococcus sp. MTM3W5.2. The sequence goes on from NZ_CP019572.1 coordinate 4,702,101, forward strand.
CGCGGCCTGCCTGCCGGCCTGCGGCTGGCGCTGGACAACGCCATTGCCAACGCGATCCGCCACGGCGGCGCCACGACGGTGGTACTCGCCGCCCGCCGCACGTCCCCCGACACCGTCACGATCACCGTCGACGACGACGGCGCCGGGGTGCCCGAGGGCGAGCGCGAGGCGGTCTTCGCGCGTTTCTACCGCGGCGCCGGCGCCAGCAAGGGCGGTTCCGGGCTCGGCCTGGCGCTCGTGGCGCAGCAGGCGCAGCTGCACGGCGGCCGCGCACACTTCGAGGTCAGCGACCTCGGTGGGGCCCGGCTGGTGCTGGAGTTCCCGCACCGGCCGTGAGCCGGTCCCTGAGCATGCGAAAGGCCCCGTACCGCAACGCGATACGGGGCCTCTCGAGGCGAAGATCTACTAGACGTCCAGCAGGTCGATGACGAAGACCAGGGTCTTGCCGCCGAGCGGGTGACCCGAGCCGGCAGGCCCGTAGGCGAGCTCCGGCGGGACGGTCAGCTTGCGGCGACCGCCCACCTTCATCCCGGGGATCCCCTCCTGCCAACCGGGGATCAGCCGGCCGAGCGGGAACTTCACGGACTCACCACGCTGGAACGAGGAGTCGAACACCTTGTTCGTGTCGAACTCGACACCGTGGTAGTGGACGTCGACGACGCCACCGGGCTGCGCCTCCGCGCCGTCACCGACGGTGATGTCCTCGATGACCAGCTCGGTCGGGGCCGGACCCGTCGCGGGCTCGATGACCGGTGCGGCGGGCGGAACCACGACATCGAGCAGGTCGATGACGAAGACCAGGGTCTTGCCCGAGAGCTGGTGCCCGGCGCCTGCAGGACCGTAGGCCAGCTCCGGCGGGATGGTGAGCTGCCTGCGCCCACCGACCTTCATCCCGGGGATGCCCTCCTGCCAGCCGGCGATGAGGCCGGACAGCGGGAAGTTGATGGACTCGCCGCGGCTCCAGGAGGAGTCGAACTCCTCGCCGGACTCGAACTCGACGCCGAGGTAGTGGACCTCGACCTTGGCGCCGGGCGTTGCCTCCGCACCGTCGCCGACGGTGATGTCCTTGATCACGAGCTCGGTCGGCGGGGGCCGTCCTGGAACTCGATCACGGGCTCGTCACTCATCCGAGTCACCTGCTTCCCAGATCGGTGTAGTTGCGCTCGTTGTAGCCGGTGTAGATCTGACGCGGGCGGCCGATCTTGGTGGCCGGGTCCTCGTGCATCTCGCGCCAGTGCGCGATCCAGCCGGGCAGCCGGCCCATGGCGAACAGCACGGTGAACATCCGGGTCGGGAAGCCCATCGCGCGGTAGATCAGGCCGGTGTAGAAGTCGACGTTCGGGTACAGCTTGCGCTCGATGAAGTAGTCATCGGTGAGCGCGGCCTCCTCGAGCGCCTTCGCGATCTCGAGCAGCTCGTCGTCGCCGCCGAGCTTGGCCAGGATGGTGTCCGCGGCCTTCTTGGCGATCGCCGCGCGCGGATCGTAGTTGCGGTAGACGCGGTGCCCGAAGCCCATGAGCTTCACGCCGTCTTCCTTGTTCTTGACCTTGCGGACGAACTCCTTGACGTCGCCGCCGCCGGCCTTGATCTCGTCGAGCATCTCGAGCACGGCCTGGTTGGCGCCGCCGTGCAGCGGGCCCCACAGCGCATTGATGCCTGCCGAGACCGAGGTGAACAGGTTGGCGTCCGACGAGCCGACCATGCGCACCGTCGACGTCGAGCAGTTCTGCTCGTGGTCGGCGTGCAGGATCAGCAGCATGTCCAGCGCCTTGGCGACCTCGGGATCGACCTCGTACGGCTCGGCCGGGAAGCCGAACGTCATCCGGAGGAAGTTCTCGACGAGCGACAGCGAGTTGTCCGGGTACAGGAACGGCTGCCCGACGGACTTCTTGTACGCGTAGGCCGCGATGGTCGGCATCTTCGCGAGCAGGCGCGTGGTGGACAGCTCCACCTGCTCCGGGTCATCGGGGTCCAGCGAGTCCTGGTAGTACGCGGACAGCGCGTTGACCGCGGAGGAGAGCACCGGCATCGGGTGCGCGTTGCGCGGGAAGCCGTCGAAGAACCGCTTGAGGTCCTCGTGCAGCAGCGTGTGGCGCTGGATGCGGGTGGTGAAGGCGGCCAGCTCGTCGACCGAGGGCAGCTCGCCGTAGATCAGCAGGTAGCTGACCTCGAGGAAGGTCGAGCCCTCCGCGAGCTGCTCGATCGGGTAGCCGCGGTAGCGCAGGATTCCCTGTTCGCCGTCGATGTAGGTGATCGCCGACTTGGTGGAGGCGGTGTTGACGAATCCGGGATCCAGGGTGGTGTACCCGGTCGCGGACAGGAGCTTGCCCAGCTCGATGCCGTCATTGCCCTCAGTTGCTCGGGCAATCGTCATCGCATGTTCGCCACCGGGGTAGCTGAGCGTCGGTGTGGTGTCATCGGCAGCGGGCACGAAGGATCCCTCTCAAACTCGGATCAGCGAGTAGCACTATCAGTCGGATAGAACCTAGTCGCTGTTACACCCACTTGCCCAGGGAGGGTCCACGCCGAGTGGGATTTACCACTAGAGCGCGCCGAGACCCCAGGTCCCCGTCCAGGTCTCGCCGGACCGCAGTACCACCTGGTCGATGCCCGTGTTGAACGCGTCGGGCGGGCAGGTCATCGGTTCGATCGCCAGGGCTCTGCCGCGGCCGGGATAGCCCTGACCGCGCTCCGGATCCGCTGTGAACACCTGGATCCAGCCGAACTGGCGGTCGGTCCACAGCACAGCCCCCGAACCGTCCGGGGCGCGCAACTCGTGCCGGGCACGGCCGTCCGGATCCGGGACGATCGAGCTGAAAGGCGTGTCCAGCCAGACGCCGTCGAGCGAGCGCGGGGCGGTGAAGTCGAATTCGGTCCCGTACACCGACTCGGAGTTGCCCACCGGCAGCATCCGCTCCTGGTCCAGCGGCAACCGGGTGCCCGCGGTCAGCCGCAGGGTGCACTCGTCGAGCGGGGTGTCGCCCGCCCGGACGAAGGTGTGCACGCCCATCCCGAACGGTGCGGGCATCGCGCCGATGTTCTCGGCCGTGTGCGTGACGGTCAGCCCCGCCGGTCCCAGCTCGTGCGTGGTCGTGAGCTGCAGCGGGTAGGGCCAGCCCTTGTGCAGGCCGAGGCGGATGCTCTGCCGCACCCGGTTCTGGGTGTGCTCCTCGAGCTCCCAGTCGTCGCGGCGCACCAGCCCGTGGATCGCGTTGTTCCTGGCCGGCTCGGTGATGGCCAGCTGATGTTCGACGCCGTCGAAGATGAAGTAGCCGTCGCGAATCCGGTTCGGCCACGGCGCGAGGACCAGCCCCGCGGACAGCGGCGGCTTCTCCCCCGCGGGCGAGGTCTCGGTGAGCGGCCTGCCGCCGATCTCGAGCAGCAGGAGACCGGCGCCACGGGAGACGACCTCGGCGCGGTAGTCACCGTGCTCGATCTTGAGGCTGCGCACACCGGACGAGCGAACGGCGCCGTTGACGGACTCAGACATGACACGACTCGCACATGGCAAACAGTGTCCACCAATCGGCGCGCGACGGCATCCATCCCACCAAAGCCACCGCCCGTTGGGATCAGTCGCGCCGCACCCGGTACCGCAGGAACATCGGGAACGCGAGGCAGGCCAGACCGACGCCGATGACCACCAGCACACCGCCGCCCGCGGCGGCGGCCGCGGTGCCAACCGCGAAGGCCGCCGCGCCGTGCAGGACGTCGCCGATCCGCGGCCCGCCCGCGACCACCACGATGAACACCCCCTGCAGCCGCCCACGCATCTCGTCGGTCGCCACCTGCTGGAGCATCGTGCTGCGGAACGCGGCCGAGACCATGTCCACGGCACCGCCGAACGCGAGGAAGCCGAGGGCGACCCACAGCAGTGCCACCGAGCTTTCTGGGGTGGCGAACCCGACCGCGACACCGAAGCCGACCATCGCCAGGCCCCACGCCACGATGCAGACCACCACCGCCCGGCCCTGGTACCTGACCCCCGGCAGCCAGCCCGAGAACACGCCGCCGATCACTGCGCCCGCCGACATGGCCGCGAACAGCAGGCCCAGCGCGACGCCGCCGCTCACCGGGTCGCCGAAGCTCTCGTGCGCGATCTGGGGAACAGCGCCCTCGGCATGCCGAACACCATCGCGATGATGTCGACGACGAACGACGCGAGCAGCACCTTCTGCGTGGACAGGTACGCGAAGCCGTCGAGCACCGCCCGGAGCCCGGCCCTGGTGGCGGTGCCGGTCGGCGGCAGCGCGGGCAACCGCAACACCGCCCACAGCGTCGCCATCAGCGCGACCGCGTCGACCAGGTACAGCACGGCCAGCCCGGTCAACGGGACGAGCACGCCCGCCAGCAGCGGGCCCGCGATCGCACCGAACTGGAAGACCGTCATGTTCAACGAGTTGGCGGCGGGCAGCGCTCGCGAGGGCAGCAGCCGCGGGATGATCGCATTGCGGGTCGGCGAGTTGACCGCGAAGAACGACTGCTGCAGCGAGAACAGCCCCAGCACCAGCCAGACGTTGTTCACCCCTGCCGCGGCCTGCGCCCAGAACAGCACCGAGGTGACCGCGAGCCCGATCGTCGTGATCGTCATCAGCCTGCGGCGATCCATCACATCGGCGAGCGCGCCGCCCCACAGCCCGAAGACGACGAGCGGGACCAGCCCGAACAGACCGGTCAATCCGACGTAGGCCGAACTCCTGGTGATCTCGTAGACCTGGAGCGGCACCAGAACGACACTGATCTGGGCGCCGATCACGGTGACGATGCCAGCCACCCACAGCCGACGGAAGTCCTGGTTCTGCAGCGGCGTGACGTCGGCCAGCAGCCGCCTGCGCGTGACCTCGGTCAAGGCTGCAATCGCTCCGCGGTCCAGACGCCGTCCGTCAGCGTGGTCTTCACCCGGTTGTGCATCCGGTTCGCCCTGCCCTGCCAGAACTCCACGCTGTCCGGACGGAGCAGGAAGCCGCCCCAGTTCGGGGGCACCGGCACGTCGTCGACGTCCGCAAACCTGGCCGTGACCTCGGCCAGCTGCGCCTCGAGCGCGGCGCGCGAGTCGATGGGGCTCGACTGATTCGAGGCCCAGGCCCCGAGCTGGGATCCGCGCGGCCGGGTGTGCCAATACTTCTCGGTCACCAGCGGGTCCACCCGGGAGACCGATCCCCTGACGGTCACCTGGTGGGCGAACGCGATCCAGGAGAAGGTCGCCGACGCGTAGGGGAAGCCGGCCAGCTCCCGCGCCTTGTTCGACTCGTAGTTGGTGTAGAACACCAGCCCGTCCTCGGACAGGCCCTTGCACAGCACCGTCCGCGAGGCGGGCCTGCCCGCCGCGTCGACCGTGGCGAGCACCATCGCATTGGGCTCGGCGATGCCGGACGAGCGGGCCTGGTCCAGCCACCGGCGCAGCAACGGGTACCAGCCTCCGCGCAGCGATTCCGCACCGAGATTTCCCTCCGGCACAGCAGGATTCGGGTCCTGATGGGCATAGCCGACCCGCATCGCGGCGAGGTCGGGGTTCGCGGCGGACTCGGGCTCGGAATCGGGTGACACAGCCGCTGACGTTACTCCCGGGTATGTGCCGCTCACCCACGCCACGCAACGGGCTAGAGTTTGACCTGACCCACCCTGTCGACCGTGTATCGCACCCGCGATTCCCGTGAGGCAGGGTCACCAGTCACGGCGGCGCAGAGCCTGCACACCATGCATGCGCCCCGCAGACGGCGATGACTTAGGCGGAGCAGCCCGGACCGGGCGAATACCGAAGACGACGAGGAGAGTCCACGAGCAATGGCAGCGAGCGCGGCAGTACCCGAGGATTTTGTCAGCGGTCTCGAGGGCGTCGTCGCCTTCACCACCGACATCGCCGAGCCTGACAAGGACGGTGGCGCGCTGCGCTACCGCGGAGTCGACATCGAGGACCTGGTCGGTCGCGGCGTCACCTTCGGCGACGTCTGGGCACTGCTCGTCGACGGCGAGTTCGGCCAGGGCCTGCCGCCCGCCGAGCCCTTCCCGCTGCCGATCCACACGGGCGACGTCCGCGTCGACGTGCAGGCCGGCCTGGCCATGCTGGCGCCGATCTGGGGATACCAGCCGCTGCTCGACATCGACGACGACACCGCCCGCGAGCAGCTCGCCCGCGCCTCGGTGATGGCGCTGTCCTACGTGGCGCAGTCGGCCCGCGGTGTCTACCAGCCCGCCGTGCCGCAGAAGGTCATCGACGAATGCCCCACCGTCACCGCGCGTTTCATGACCCGCTGGAAGGGTGACCCGGACCCGGCGCACACCGAGGCCATCGACGCGTACTGGGTCTCCGCCGCCGAGCACGGCATGAACGCCTCCACCTTCACCGCCCGGGTCATCGCCTCCACCGGCGCCGACGTCGCGGCCTCGCTCTCCGGCGCCATCGGCGCGATGTCCGGCCCGCTGCACGGCGGCGCCCCTGCCCGCGTCCTCCCGATGATCGAGGAAACCGAGAAGAGCGGCGACGCCCGCGCTCTGGTCAAGGGCATCCTGGACCGCAAGGAGAAGCTGATGGGCTTCGGGCATCGCGTGTACCGCGCCGAGGACCCCCGCGCCCGCGTGCTCCGCGCCACCGCCAAGCGCCTGAACGCGCCCCGCTACGAGGCCGCCGCCGCGCTCGAGCAGGCCGCCCTCGCCGAGCTGCGCGAGCGCCGCCCGGACCGCGCGATCGAGACGAACGTCGAGTTCTGGGCCGCCGTCATCCTCGACTTCGCCGAGGTCCCGGCGCACATGATGCCCGCGATGTTCACCTGCGGCCGTACCGCCGGCTGGTGCGCGCACATCATGGAGCAGAAGCGTCTCGGCAAGCTGGTCCGCCCGGCTGCCATCTACACCGGACCCGAGCCCCGCACCCCCGAGTCCGTCCAGGGCTGGGACCAGATCGCCGGCTGATTCGGGCCCTCTGCCCGTTCGCACCACCAACGAGAAGGAACTCGAACCGATGACCACCCCGATCATCCCCGCCGACCTCAAGCCCGTCGATGGCCGATTCGGTTGCGGACCGTCCAAGGTCCGCCCCGAGCAGCTCCAGTCGCTCGTGGACGTGGGCGCCTCGGTGTTCGGCACCAGCCACCGTCAGAAGCCGGTCAAGGACGTCGTCGCCCGGGTGCGTTCCGGCCTGGCCGACCTCTTCTCGCTGCCCGAGGGCTACGAGGTGGTGCTCGGCAACGGTGGCACCACCGCGTTCTGGGACGCGGCCGCGTTCGGCCTGATCCGCGAGAAGTCCCTGCACCTGACCAACGGCGAGTTCAGCTCCAAGTTCGCCTCGGTGGCCAAGGCCAACCCGTTCATCGGTGACCCGATCGTCGTCTCGGCCGAGCCGGGCAGCGCGCCCGCGCCCGTGTCGGACCCGTCGGTCGACCTCATCGGCTGGGCCCACAACGAGACCTCCACCGGTGTCGCGATCCCCGTGTCGCGTCCTGCCGGCTCGGAGAACGCGCTCATCGCGATCGACGCCACCTCCGGTGCGGGCGGCCTGCCGGTGAACATCGCCGACTCGGACGTCTACTACTTCGCACCGCAGAAGTGCTTCGCCTCCGACGGCGGGCTGTGGATCGCGATCATGAGCCCGGCCGCCCTTGCCCGCGTGGAGGAGATCAAGTCCACCGGTCGCTGGACCCCGGACTTCCTGTCGCTGCCGATCGCGGTGGACAACAGCTCCAAGGACCAGACGTACAACACCCCGGCGCTGGCCACCCTGCTGCTGTTCGCGAACCAGATCGAGTGGATGAACAGCAACGGCGGGCTGGACTGGGCCACCAAGCGCACCGCCGATTCGTCCTCGCGCCTGTACAACTGGGCCGAGGCCAGCGAGTTCGCCACCCCGTTCGTTGCCGATCCGGCGCACCGCTCCCAGGTCGTCGGCACCATCGACTTCGACGACAAGATCGACGCCGCCGCGGTGGCGAAGATCCTGCGCGCCAACGGAATCGTGGACACCGAGCCGTACCGCAAGCTGGGCCGCAACCAGCTGCGTGTCGGCATGTTCCCGGCGATCGACCCCGAGGACGTCACCGCGCTGACCAAGAGCATCGACTGGGTCGTCGGCCAGCTCTGAGCCGAACCCAATACGTCAGCCCCCGGCATCGCTTGCCGGGGCTGACTGCTTTCTACGGCAGACCGCATCCGCATGGGTTGCCGCACTTTTCGGCCGGGGATGACAGGATCGGCAGCGACTGACATCGATTGGGAGGGAATCGCTTGATGTTCAAACGCAGTTTCGTCGTCCTCGCCGCACTGACCCTGGCCGCGTTCGCCGCGGGATGTGGGAGCGACTCATCGGACACGTCCACGACCACGACCACGACATCGGCGGCGATGTCGACCACGACCGCGCCGACCACCACGGCCGCGCCCGAGACCCCGGCGGCGGGACCCGTCGGCGCGGACGGCTCCACCGGCAACAACCTGAGCACCGAATACTGTGCGCGCAACCAGGATCCGGGATGCCCCATCGGCAGCTACGTCGCACCGAACGCCATCCCGCACCCCGACGGCAGCGGAAAGTACGTCCCGTGTGAAGGCACCATCTGCACCAACCCGAACCACGGCGCAGGCACCGACCCGCAGCAGAACGGCGGCGCGGTGATGGAGAACCCGAACGGCGACGGCACCGACGTCCCCTGCGAGGGCACCATCTGCACCAACCCGAACAACGGCGCGGGTGGGTAGTCGCCCTAAGGCCCGGTGATCGTGGTCAGGAAACTCGCTCGGATATCGTCGCGGCCCGCCGCCTCGAGCAACGCGGAGAACGCGGTGGCCTCCTCCGCGGATGCGCGGCGGGCCGTGTCGGCGAGGAAGGTCGGGTCGTCGAACAGGTCGGCGACGGCGTCGGCCGCACGGGCCAGGGTGAAGATGTCATACATGGCAGATCGGTCCTGACAACTGCGGTGAGCACGAAGGCCCTCCGCCAGTAATTAGCTTAGCGTGCCCTTCGTTAGGTCTGCCTAAGTAAAGGCGACGAGGGAACGCAAGTCAACACAGGTGGAGACCGGTCGCCATTTCACAACCACAGCCTATGCGGTACCTTCGGTCACATATACATTGCCCCGTCTCCGAGGAGGTCCGCCGTGACCGAACACATCGACGTGCTGATCGTCGGTGCAGGACTGTCCGGGATCGGCGCCGCCCACCAGATCCAGGCCAAGTTCCCCACCCGCTCCTTCGCGATCTTCGAGTCCCGCGATGCCATCGGGGGCACCTGGGATCTGTTCCGCTATCCCGGGATCCGGTCGGACTCCGACATGCAGACCCTCGGCTATCGGTTTCGGCCGTGGACGGACGAGAAGTCGATCGCGGACGGCCCGGCCATCCTGGAGTATGTCCGGGACACCGCCCGCGAGGCGGGGATCGACAAGCAGATCCGCTTCGGACACCGGGTGGTGCGCGCTCAGTGGTCGAGCGAGGACACCCGATGGACCGTCGAGGCCACGCACGGCGACGACACCGTCACGGTCACCTGCGACTTCCTCTACGTCTGCAGCGGCTACTACCGCTACGACGAGGGATTCACGCCGAACTTCGAGGGCACCGACCGCTTTCAGGGCCGGATCGTGCACCCCCAGCACTGGCCTGCGGACCTCGACTACACCGGCAAGAAGGTCGTCGTCATCGGCAGCGGCGCCACCGCCGTCACCCTGGTGCCCTCGATGTCCGACCGGGCCGAGCACGTGACGATGCTGCAGCGCTCCCCCACCTACATCGCCGCCCTGCCCGCCAAGGATCCGACCACCAACGGGCTGCGGCGACTGCTCGGCGACAGGCTCTCCTACCCGATAGCCCGATGGAAGAACGTCGCCTTCTCCACCGTCACCTACCAACTCAGCCAGCGGCAGCCGCGCCTGGTCAAGTGGTACCTTCGGCGAGCCCAGCAGCGCGCGCTGCCCGCCGGGTACGACATCGACACCCACTTCACGCCGAGCTACAACCCATGGGACCAGCGGATGTGCCTGGTGCCGGACGGCGACCTGTTCCGGGCGATCCGACACGGCAAGGCGTCGGTGGTCACCGACCGGATCGCGACCTTCACCGAGCGGGGCCTCGAGCTCGAGTCCGGCGCGGAGCTCGCGGCCGACGTGATCGTGACCGCGACCGGCCTGAACCTGCTCGCGTTCGGCGGGATCGAATTCGCGGTCGACGACCGCGAGGTATCTCTGCCGGACACCCTCGCCTACAAGGGCATGATGCTCAGCGACGTGCCCAACTTCGCCTTCACGGTCGGCTACACCAATGCGTCCTGGACGCTCAAGGCCGACCTCGTCGCCGACTACGTGTGCCGTCTGCTCGCACACATGGACCGGCAGGGCCACACGGTGTGCGTGCCGACCAACGACGACCCGGCGCTGTCCACCCGCCCGCTGCTCGATTTCGCCGCCGGTTATGTCCAGCGCTCGATCGACGAGTTCCCCAGGACCGGCACCAAGGCGCCGTGGCAGCTCGGCATGAGCTACGCACACGATGTGGTGACGCTACGGCACGGCCGGCTCGAGGACGACGCGATGCAGTTCAGCTCCTGACCCGGGAAACAGGTCGGCCCCCGACATCGCGTCGGGGGCTGACCTGTCTGCTGCGAGTGGAGATCTACTCCGCGATGATCGCGTCGGCCTCAATCTCGACCAGCAGCGCGGGATCGATGAGCGCGCTCACCTCGAGGATCGTGGTGGCGGGACGGATCTCGCCGAAGACCTCACCGTGCGCGAGACCGGCCTCTTCCCAGCGGCTCATGTCGGTGAGGTAGATCCGGGTGCGGATGACGTCCTCGGGCTTTGCGCCCGCCTCGGCGAGGGCGGCGACGATCCGGCTGACCGCCTCACGGGTCTGCTCGGCGAGGCTGTCGCCGCCGACCGGGCCGTCGGGGCCCGACGCGGTGGTACCGGACACCGACACCTGCTGGCCGATGCGGACGGCCCGCGAGTATCCGATCTTCGACTCCCAGTCGGAGCCGGACGAGATGTTGTTTCGATTCGACATGGCGCTGATTCTGTCAGGCCGCCGAGTCGCCTTCCGCAGGCTAGTCCGGGTTTGCCGCTACGAAGCGTCGGAACGGGTCGAGCGCCTCGTCGCCGAGGTGCGGCCCGGTCACCTCGATGCCTGCATCGGCGGACGCGGTGATGTCCGCACACCCGAGCGCGAAGCGCGGTCCGCCCTCGAGGATCGCGCCGAACTCCGCAGCCGACGCCGCGAACACGACCCGGCTCACCCCGCCCACACCATCGCCGCGCCGCACATCGGGCACGGCTCCCCGCTCGCGTACACGGTGCTGCCGACCAGGTCGTCCGTGCGATCCTCCGCGCAGGCGGTGGTGATGGCGTCGAGTTCCGCGTGCTCGGTCACGTCACCGGAAGTGGCAACGGAGTTCGCGCCCTCGCTGATCACCTCGCCGTCCGCGCCGACGATCACCGCACCGAATGGCCGGTTGCCTGCCTCTCCTGTCTCGTTCGCGAGCTCGATCGCCCTGCGCAGGAGTGCGCGGTCCTGGTCATCGAAGGCGTTGTCGTCAATACCCTTGTCGCTCATCGGCTCAGATCCACTTCCGTTCCCACTCCGACCGTTCTGGCTCTGTCGATCAGTATGCGCGCCGTGACCAGGTCCTGGAGTCCGATCCCCACCGAGTTGTACAGCGTGATGTCGAGGTCCGACACGCGCCCGGCCCTCCTGCCCGTGATCACATCGCCGAGCTCCGTGCTGACATCGGTCTCGGTGATCGCCCCCTCGGCGATCGCCAGCAGCGACTCCCCCGATTTCGTCAGCGTCGTGGCCGCCGAGTCGACCACCACGCGGGCCCGGCGCATGCCGACGCCGTCGATCTCGCGGTGATCCGCGCGCGGCGGCGCCCCGACGGCGTTGACATGAAGGCCCTCGCCGAACCACTCCCCGAGCACGATCGGATCACGGGACGGGGTGAGCGTGCACAGTACGTCCGCGGCCCTGGTCACCGCCTCCGGCGACTCCATCGCCTTGACCGCGACCCCGAGGTCGGCCAGGCGGTGACGGAACGCCTCGACGGTGGTGCCGGAGCGGGACCAGACCAGCACGGTCTGCAGTTCGAGGATCTGGGCGATGGCCCGGACGTGCTCGACCGCAAGCGCACCCGCGCCGACCACCCCCAGCACCGTGCTGTCGTTGCGCGCCAGGTACTTGGTGGCGACCGCGCTCGCCGCCGCCGTCCTGGTCGCGGTGATCAGCCTGCCGTCGAGCAACGCCTCGCACTCGCCCGTCTCCGCCGAGGTGACCAGGATCGCCGAGCGCTGCACGGGCAGACCCCGTTCCCGGTTGACGGGCAGGTCCGCGAGTAGTTTCACCCCCGCGGCCGCGGCTGACCGCGCGGTGGCCACCATCGGGATGAAGGCGGTGGCGCCCGAGCTCATCGCGGGCGGGGCCGGTGCGGCCGCGGCGCCGTCGGCCAGGTCGGCGTGCGCTCGTTCGATCGCCGCGAACACCTCGGCGCGGTCGAGCAGGCGCTCGACGTCGGAATGGGACAGGATCAGGGTCACGGGCAGAGTCCTCGAATCAGGTTGCAGATCAGGAAGTCCGGGCGAAGGCGACAGTGAGGTTTCCCGGTGAACGGCTGCGGCCGACCAGTCCGCTCACGGCGGCGATCGCGATCACGTAGGGCAGCATCACCAGCAGGGCGAACGGGACACTGACCCCGAGCGCGGGCAGGGCGAACTGCAGCGCCTGGGCGATCCCGAAGAAGACCGACGCCCAGATCACCCGAGCGCGCGCCATCGGCCCGCGATCACCGCGACCACGGCCAGGTAGCCGATGCCCGCGGTCATGTTGTCGCTGAACGAGCGCACCTCGGACAACGCCAGGTGCGACCCGGCGAGTCCGGCCGTGCCCGCCGCGACCAACACGCAGAGGTACCGGACGCGGCGCACCGGCAGTCCGGTCCAGTCCGCCGACACCGCGTCCTCGCCGACCGCGTCGATGACCAGCCCGGCCCTGGTCCGTCGCGACAGCGCCACCGCGAGCGTGGCGACGACGGCGATGCAGACGTAGCCGAGCGCGGTCTGGCTGAACAGCGCGGGTCCGAGCACCGGGATGCGGTGCAGCACGGGGATATCGATCGCCGAGAAGCCCGGTGCGCCCTGACCCTTGCCGTCCGAGAGCAGCAGGCGGGCCGCATAGGTGGTGCCGCCGAGGGCTAGCGCGTTGCAGGCGATGCCGACCACGATCTGGTCTGCGCAGAGTCGAATGCTCAGCACCGCCTGGAGCAGGCCGAACACCAGACCCGCCACGACACCCGCCACGAGACCCAGGACCGGGGACCCGGTGGCGACGGACCCGAGGATGCTCGCGAACGCGCCGGTCAGCATCATGCCCTCGAGGCTGAGGTTCAGCACGCCTGCACGCTCGCTGACCAGTTCGCCGCTGGCAGCGACCAGGATGGGCAACGCAAAGCCGACCCCGCTGCTGACGACATCGGACACGGTGCTCATGGTCATCGGTGCGCTCCTGCCAGATCCGGCACTGTTTCGGGTTCTGCCTGCTGGGCGGCAACGGGTTTCGACCGTCGGGAACCGGCCGTCCACAGCACCGCGCCCGCGATGAGGATGATCATCAGCGACTCCATGATCGACACGGTCGAGGCGGGCACACCAGCCGCCAACTGGAGATTGATCCCACCCGACACGAGGAACCCGAGCAGCAGCGAGACAGCCACCACCGCGAGCATCGAGCCGCGTGCGAGCAGGCCCACCACGAGGCCCGAGAACCCGTAGCCGGAGGAGAACCCCTCGACGAGGATGAACGGCGCGGTCGCCACCAGGATCCCGCCCGCCAGTCCGGCGAACGCGCCCGCGCAGGACAGGCTGAGGAACCGGAGCCGGTCCACGCGGACGCCCAGCCGCGCGGATGCGTCCGGATTCAACCCGACCGACCGGAGCCGGACGCCGACAGCGGTGTGCCGCAGCACCACCCCACGCAGATGACGCCGATCACGGCGATCCACAACGCGATCGTGGCGGGCGAACGCTCGATGCCGAGGAGCGGGAGCTGCGCCGGGTCGGACAGCGGCGCGGACTGCGGGAGTGTCTCCGAAGAGGTCACCGGCTGCCGCAGCAGGGCAGGCTCGTGCACCATGAGCAGGACCAACGCCAGGCCGACGAAGTTGAGCAGCAGCGTGGTGATGATCTCGCTGGTGCCGCGGCGCACGCGCAGGTAGGCGGCGATGGCCGCCCACACCCAGCCGGCCGCGGCGGCGGCGAGCAGCACTGCCACGATCGCCACCGGGGCGGCGTTCCCGAACCGAGGTTGGTGCCGACCGCTGTGGCCGCGATGCCGCCGACACAGAGCTGGCCCTCGCCGCCGACATTGACCAAGCCTGCGCGGTGCGCGACGGTGAAGCCCGCCGCGATGAGCATCAGGACCGCGGCGGTGTTGAGGGAGACACCGATCGCGTAACCGCTACCGAACATCCCCTCCGCCAACGCGTTCACCGTGTCGGAAGGCGAGGCGCCCGCGGCCGCCGCGAGCACGAGCCCGACCGCACCAGCCGCCACGATCGCGAGCAGCGCGACGGCGAGCGGGTGGTGCGTCCAGATCCTGATCCTGTTCATGCCGCCGTCCCCATCATCAGCTCGCTGATCTCCTGCATCGCTGTGGCAGAGCCCGTTTCGACGGGGCCACGAAGTGCGCCTCGATAGGAGACGAACACCCGATCGCACAGCGCCAGCAGTTCCGGTATCTCGCTGGAGACCACCAGCACCCCGCACCCCTGCGCCGACGCGGCGCGCAGCTGCGTCAACACGAAGTCGACAGCGCCGATGTCGAGGCCCCTGGTGGGCTGGGCCGCGACGAGGCACCGCAGGTTCTCGATCGTGAGTTCCCTTGCCAGCACCACCTTCTGCTGATTGCCACCGGACAGCGACCCCATGGGAGCCCACGGCCCGGCGGCCCGCACCGAGAACCGCTCGAGCTGCTCGCGGGCCGCCGCCTCCATCGCCCGGCGGCTCACCACGCCCAGCCGCCGGAAGCGGTTCAGCCTGCCGAGAAAGAGGTTCTCGGCGACGGACATCTCCGAGATCATCGCCTCGCGGTGCCGGTCCTCCGGTACCACGCCGAGCCCCAGTCCCGTCCTCGTCGAGGGGACATGGTGGTGATGTCGACATCGCCGAGGGTCACGGTGCCCGAGTCAGGACGGAGCGAACCGGAGATGATCGCGACGAGCTCGCTCTGCCCGTTGCCCTCGACCCCGGCGACCCCGACTATCTCGTGCGGGCGGACCTCGAGCCGGACACCGGCCAACGCGACGCTGCCATCGCCACGGGTGGCCGCGAGGCCGTCGAGAGTCAATATCGCCGAACCGGTCGGTGCGGGGATCATGTCGGGCGCCACCACATCCGGCGCCTCGGCGTCGATGCCGAGGCTCGCGGCCAGTGCCGGGTTCAGGTCCGACACTGGCCGGCCGACCATGGAGGTGAGTAGTTGCGGGATGGTCAGCTCCGACATCCTGCCGCCGCCTGCCACCTCGCCGCCGCGCAACACCGTCGCCGCGTCGGCAACCCTGGCCACCTCGCCGAGCTTGTGGGTGACCATGACCACCGACTTGCCCGAGGCCGCCACTGCTTGGCAGGTCCCGATGAGCGCGTCGATCTCGCCCGGATCGAGGACACCGGTCGGCTCGTCGAGCAGGATCAGGGACGGGTCGCCGAGCAGCGCCTTGACGATCTCCACCTTCTGCCGGGCTCCGATGGGCATGGCGGAGACCGTCGCGTCCAGGTCGACACGAAGCTTGAACTCGTCGGCGAGGCGCTCGAGCCTCCGCTCCAAGTGGGCCCTGCGCATCAGGAACCCGGAGCCGGTCAGCATCAGGTTCTCCGCCACCGTCATCGTGGAGATCAAGCTGAAATGCTGATGCACCATGGCGACCCCTGCCGCCATGGCGGCGGCGGGCGATGCGGGTGCGTACGGCGCTCCGCCGAGCGTCATGGCTCCCGCATCCGGCCGATAGCCGCCGTAGACCAGGTTGCAGACGGTCGACTTGCCCGCACCGTTCTCCCCGAGAATGCAGTGCACGGTGCCGGGCTGGACGGCCAGGTCGACACCGCGCAACGCCTGCACCTTTCCGAAACTCTTGCTGATCCCGGACAACTCCAGTGCGGGACTACTCATCGTGCGCCTCCGACATCTCAGTAGGCCGTGATCGCGCCGGACGCCAGTCCAGCCTTCGCCTCGCCGAGCTTCGCGGCGACGACAGGATCCGTGCTGCACAACACGAAGTCGGTGCCGCCGTTCGGGGAGGTGAGCCCGAATCGCACGTTCTCCGCCTTCCAGCTGCCGTCGAGAACGGCGTCCACGGCGTACTCGAGTTCTTTGCCGATGTCGGTGTGCACGTATCCGAGGTAGGCCTTGTCGGTGCAGTCGCCCGGGATCGGGCCGCCGACCATCGCGGCGCCGGACTGTCCTGCGGCCTGCTCCATGCCCGCCTTCCCGAGGTTGACGATCTGCCCGAGTGCGTCGGCCCCCGCGCCGTAGTCCGCCAGCGCCGCCTGCTTCGCCTTCGCCGGATCGTTGAAGTCACCTAGATACTGCGGGGTGAGCACCTTCGCGTCGGGCCGGCCGAACGCCGCGCCGTTCCCGAACGCCTTGGCCGCGTTGACGATCGCAGGCAGTTCGACTCCGCCGATGAAGGCGACCGACCCGGACTTGGACCCGCTGGCGGTCACCGTGCCGCTGAGGAACTCGGCCTCCGCCTGCTGCGGGTCGTAGTACGCCAGGTTCGGCAACGGAACCGCGTCGGCGGGGCCGCCGATCTCGACGAACTTCACGTCCGGGAACTGCGGCGCGACTTTGCGCACGTCGGCATCGGTCTGACCGCCCAGCGAGATGACCAGGTCGTTGCCGGTCGCGAACCGGACGAGGGCCTGCTGGTAGTCCGCGGCGGCGACCTGCTCGACGTGGCTCAGTTCGACCTTGTCGCCGAGCTCTTTCTCGATGCGCTCGTATCCGAGGTAGCCGGACTCCATGAATCCGGTGTCGGAGATCGAGCCGGGGAAGAACACGCCGACCTTGAGCTTGTCTCCCGATGAGCCGGAGGCGGCGCTGTCCGCGTCCGAGGAGCCACAGCCGGTGAGCATCGCGCCGAGCGCGACGACCGCGCACGCGGCGGGTACGGCGACGCGGGCACGGCGTGGGGAGGAAGAGTGATTCACGCGCTGGACTCCTTGACTGAAGACACCGCCACCAATTAGCGGTATACCGTTATTCGAGAATCCTGGGGTCGCCGTATTTCCGCCGCGTTACCGCAACGTAAGTACCGGCGTCCCCGGCGAAACGGTCCGATGACGCGTTCTACGGTGGCCTGAGACAACTTCGGACAACAGGAGGCGACGTGAGCACCGCGCCGGACCAAGCGAGCCGAAAGTCGCTGCGGGAAATCGCGTACGACGAGCTGCGGCAGCGCATCGTGGACCTGCGCCTCGCGCCTGGGCAGCGACTGATCGAGCGCGACCTGGCGGCCGAGCTCCAGGTCTCCCGCATCCCACTGCGCGAGGCGCTCCAGCTGCTGCAGAACGACGGACTGGTGGTGATCGTGCCGAGGCGGGGTGCGATCGTCGCCCCGTTCGGCGTCGACGAGGTCCGCGACCTCTTCGACGTTCGGGAAAGCCTCGAGGTGCTCGCCGCACGGCTCGCCGCCGAGCGCGCCGAGCCCGACTCACTGACCGCACTACGTGATCAGCTGCAAGCCGCCCGCGCCGCCACCGAGCGGCACGACGAGCCTGCCATCGCGGCAGCCAACGCCCGCTTCCACTCCCTCATCGTCGAGATGTCCGGCAATCCACTGCTGCGATCCTTGCTGCAGCCGCTCGAGGCCCGGGTGCAGTGGCTGTTCCACCTGACGAAGGAGCGCGACCCGGGCAAGCAGTGCGAGGAGCACGAAGAGCTCTGCACCGCCATCGCGGCAGGCGATCCCGAGCGGGCGGCGGAGATCGCCTACCTCCACGTGGCGTCGGGACGCGGGCAGAGCCTCGAGCTCGCCGAGGGGTGGTCCACACCCGCCGTCGATCCGCTCGAGGCGACCCGCACCCGGCAACGCTCACCGCGAAAGCGCTGAGCCCTCGTCCGACCGTCGCAGAAATGCCTGTACGGCGATCCCCGCCGCGATGAACGTGTACCCCAACCAGCCGGGGCCGCCGTCGGCTGTGAGGATCAGGATGCCGACCGGGATCAGCCACACGGCCAGCGGGGCCAGCAACGCGCTCAGCGGTGGCCGCGGATCCTCCGGATACCAGGCCGAGAACTGCAGCGCGATCAGCATCGCCGCGGTCTGGATCACCCACCCCGTCCACAGGTTGTCGCTGTCGCGCAGCACCGCATCGCCGTAGAACCCGGCGATCGCGGCGACCAGGAACGCCGCGGCCCACACACCGGTGATCACGTAGTTGATCCGCAGGAACCGCGGTGTCCGCCAGTACTGCTCGTCCACCTCCTCGCGCGCGTACTGGATGGTGAACGGCATCCGGGCCAGCATCGAGCCGACCGCGATGACCACCAGCGTGATGTTCGCGATCTCGCCGACCCAGGTCTCCATCCAGTCCTGCCCGGCTTGGTCGAGCAGGAAGTGGACGGCCAGCAGCGCCGCGAAGAACACGACGTCGATCACGCCGAGCAGTTTCAGGGACCGCCCCCGCAGCAGATCGACGGCGACGAACAACACAGAGAGGGACAGTGCGATCCCGGCCGCCCATGCGAGGCGCCCAGGACCCTCGACGACCGCGAGCACGATCCACGGAGCGAGCCCGGTCAGGGGGCCGTCCAGCACCGCGCCGAGCGCATCCCACGCCCGACGCACGGGCGAGGGACCTGCCCGCGTATCCGGAGCCTTCTCGATCATCGCTGCGCCCCCGCCGGTCCGACCACATCCGATTTCCTGAGGGTAGCCCCGAATTCGACAGAATTTCGGCCAGAGACAATAGCGCGCCCCGATCCAAACCTGTTGACCGGGCGAGGCGTGTCCTGACCCGACCCCCATCACGGGTCGATTACAGTCGGCAAGGGCAATATCGCGAGCTACGCGATGAGGGAGGTCACGGTGCGAGAACTTCGAGTGATCGGACTTGAGCCCGACGGAACACACATCGTGTGCGCCGACAGCGAGAGCGGCGAGCGCTTTCGCGTACCAGCCGACGACAAGCTTCGCGCCGCCTCTCGGGGCGACGTCGCCCGGTTCGGGCAGATCGAGATCGAGACCGAGAGCCGCATCCGACCCCGCGACATCCAGGCCCGCATCCGGGCCGGTGCCACGGTCGAGCAGGTGGCGACCGAGGCCGGTGTGTCGGTCAAGAAGATCGAGACCTTCGCACACCCGGTGCTGCTCGAACGCTCGCGTGCCGCCGAGATGGCGCAGGCCGGTCACCCGGTGCGCGAGAACGGCCCCACCGTCCTGACCCTGGCCGAGATCGTCGGCCTTGCCTTCCGCGCCCGCGGCCACAACCTCGACGAGGCCGAGTGGGACGCGTGGCGCGACGACGAGGGCCATTGGATCGCCCAGCTCGAGTGGCAGGCCGGACGCACTCGCAATGCGGCGCACTGGCGTTTCCAGCCGGACTCCCACGGCGGCACCATCGCCCCCCTCGACGCGGCCGCGACCGACCTGATCGACCCCGATTTCGGGCGCCCGCTACGCGGACTCGCCCCGATCTCCGCCGAGGACCCGCACTCCCCGTCCTCGAAGCCGTGATCGAGGCCGAGGTCGAAGAAGAATTGGCGGAGTCCGAGCCGCTCGAACCCGGTGCCATGGATGCCCTCTTCGAGGAGGAGGACATCGTCCCCGCCGAGGACGAGGAGCACCAACCGAAGCCGGCGCCGCAACATCAGGGCGCCAAGGACAAGCGCGGCAAGCCCTCGCTGCCCTCCTGGGACGACGTCCTGCTCGGCGTGCGCAGCAGCGGTCGCGGCTGACCGATACCCGGACCGACTCCCGCCACAGGGATCACTTAGAGTTACGCCGAGTAACACTAAGTTCCTGAAGTGAGCAGGGGGAAGACTGTGCTTGATTTCGACTGGCGTCCGCGGCTGAACACGCTGACCCGGAACGCCTGGGGCCTGACGTTCGGCGACGGAGTCCAGGAGGCCGAGCCGACCCCGTCCGAGCAGATCACCCGGGGCCTACACCGGGACCTGTACCGGTTCGGCCCCCAGATCGGCCCCCAGATCGGCACCCACCCGGTCCTCCTGGTGCCCCCGCTCGCCGCGCCTGCCCAGTGCTACGACCTGCGCCCCGGCCAGAGCCTCGCGGCACACCTGCTCGACAGCGGTCGCACGCCCTATCTCGTCGACTACGGCACCATGACCTCCACGGACCGGGGCCTCGGCTTCGAGGCCTGGGTCGACGACATCATCCCCGAGGCCCTGCGGCACGTCTCCGAGCTGCACGACGGCGCGCCGGTCGACCTGATCGGGTGGAGCCTGGGCGGGACGATCTCGCTGCTCACCGGGGCGGCGCACGCCGACCTCCCGATCCGGTCGATCACCGCGATCGGCACCCCTGTCGACTACACGGAGATCGCGGCCATCGCGCCACTGCGGGCCATCGGCCGGATCACAGGAGACCGGCCGCTCACCGCCGCCACCTGGGCGCTGGGCGGCCTGCCCGCCCCCGTGGTGCAGGCCAGCTACCGGGTCACGGCACTGCAGCGTGAGTTGACCAAGCCGTGGTTCATCGCGCGCAACCTGCACGACACCGAGACGTTGGCCCGGATGGAATCCATCGACAAGTTCATGGCCGCCATGCCCGGGTACCCGGCCCGGTTCTTCCATCAGATCTGCACCCAGTTGATCCTGGGAAACACTCTGGCGGCGGGGCAATTCCGGCTCGGATCCCGCACGGTCGAGCTGTCCGCGCTGTCGGTGCCGGTGCTGGCTATCGGCGGCACCGACGATGTCATCGCGCCGGTCGCCTCCGTCGCGCGCATCACCGACCTGCTGACGGGGGCCCCATCGGTCCGCTTCGAGACCGCGCCGGGCAGCCACCTCGGATTGCTCGCGGGCCCGGGAGCGAAGCAGACCACCTGGGCGCACATCGACGACTTCCTGAGCGAAACCGCGCCGCAGCTGGTCTGAGGGCTCACCCGTCGAACAGCGGCAGGCTCGGGTGCGTCACAGCTCCGCACCCGAGCCCTCGACAAGCTAGATCCCCGACGAGCCGAAAATCATGGCGATCGTCAACAAGATGCCCCCGATCACGCCCGAGAGGGGGTTGGCATCGCTGAGCAGCCATTCACCGACAGATCCCATATCGCTTCTCTTTCCAGTTGTGATCGATGGTCACGCGGAGCCTACTGAAAAGTGAATCAGTGACTGTTCACTTTCGGTCTGAGGGCTCACCCGTGGGCGAGGTGCGCGTCCACGGTCCGACCGACGAGGGCGGCCGCGCCCTGCGGGTCCCCGATGACCTGCAGGGCCCGGCCGGCCGCCAGCACGGCCATCCCGTGCAGTCCCGTCCAGATCCCGAGCGCCCGCTCCCGCGCATCCGCGCCGTCCGCGGTCGCCTCCTCCACCAGCGCGACGAGCGACGCGAACAACGGCAGACTCGTGCGCCGCAGGTCCGCCCCCGAGCCCTCAAGCAGGTCGTGGCGGAACATCAGCTCGAACATCGCGCGCCGGCGATCGGCAAAGCGCACATAGGCCCAGCCGAGCGCGACGAGCCGGTCTCGGGCAGGCAGGTCGCGGTCGTCCAGGATGGACCGGACAACCGCCGCGAGGTCGCCGAGGCCCTCGGCCGCGATCGCCGCGAGCAGCGCCTTGTGAGTCGGGAAGTACCGGCGCGGGGCGCCGTGCGACACCTCCGCCGCCCTGGTGATCGCGCGCAGGCTCACCCCCGCGATGCCCTCCCGCTCGAGAAGCTCGACACCACACCTGACCAGCTTGTCCCGTAATGGTTCGTCGTCCACGTAGACATTGTCTAACACTCGGTGACAGAATCGGCGACCTACGCGTAGACATTGTCTACGACCTGTCGATCGATCACCTCGGGAGCGCGCACTGTGTGGTACTGGCTGTTCAAGTACGTCCTGATCGGACCCGTCCTGCGCCTGTTCGGCAGACCGACGATCGAAGGCGCCGAGCACATTCCGCCGACCGGGCCGGTGATCCTTGCAAGCAACCACCTGACTGTCGCCGACTCGTTCTTCCTGGTCCTGATGGTGCGACGGCGCATCACCTTCGTGGCAAAGAGCGAGTACTTCACCGGCACCGGACTCAAGGGCAGGCTCACGCGCTGGTTCTTCTCCTGCACCGGCCAGGTCCCCATCGACCGCAGCGGGGCGGACGCCGCTCGGGGCGCACTGGCGACGGCGACCGGGATTCTCGAGGCCGGCGGCGTCTGGGGCATCTACCCCGAGGGCAGCCGTTCACCCGACGGGCGGTTGCACCGCGGCAAGACGGGCGTCATGCGGGTCGCGCTGCCCACCGACGCCCCGGTCGTGCCCGTGGTGATGCGTGGCACGCCCGCGGTCAATCCGGTCGGTTCCCGGATGTGGCGATTCGGCAAGGTCCATATCACCGTGTGCGCGCCACTGGATCTGGCGCACCACCGCGCGGCCGTCCCCAGCGAACGGTCGGTGCGCGAGGCGACCGACGAACTGATGCGGACCCTGCTCGCCAACTCCGACCAGGAATACGTGGACGCGTATGCCGCCAAACGGGTGGGGGTTTCGCTCCCACACGAAACCGCGCCCAGGTCGTACCCTTTCAGGTAAGCGACGAAAGGGAGGTGCAGGCTGTGGGGGCCAAAGCATCAACTATCTGGTACGTCGACGCCCCCGACCCCATGGCCGTCCTCCGCGATCATCCCGAGCCCGACGCCGAGGCGGCACACGCGCTGGTCGGCAAGCTCTATCCCGAAATGATCGTCACGCCACTCGAACCCGGCCTCCTCGCCACCTCGGCCGGGGTGCCACCCGGCGTGGTCTACGTCGGCAGTTATCCGGGGCTCACCGTGGTGTGCGGATCGAACCTCACGGTGCACGAGCCGTCGAAACTCGATGAATCCTGGACTCGCCCACTGGCTTCCGAGCGTACCTATCTGATGTGTACCGAACCGGACACCGCCTGGGCGTCTTTCGCGTACTGGGAACGCGGGGCACTGCGCCGCTCGTTCAGCGCGACGCCGGTGCACATCTACGAGGACTTCGGATTGCCGCTGGTGTGGGAGCGAGGGTTCTGGGCCGGGGAACATCCTATGGCCTACCCGGCGGAGGCGCTGCCCGACCCGCAGGCGCTGCCGTTCCATCCCGGCGAGTTCGCCGAGGCGGCCAACGCCGAGTGGCTCGGGTTTCGCTACACCGGGCCCGTCCGCGACGGCGAGATCGACCCCGCCATCGTCGGGGTCTGCGGATTCGCGATCTACAAGGAGGGCGAGGCGCCGCCCGCGATCCTCTCCGGGAAGCCCGACAGTGCGCCCCGGGTCGGACTCTTCCGCGGGATCCGCCAGTGGTTCGGGTTCGGCTTCGGCTGACCCGAGGTCAGCCGGCCCCGGCCAGCAAGGCGATCCACCCGGCGACGACTCCCACCACGGCACCGAGCACCGCCCAGCGCCACACCGGCACCGTCCGCCACTGCCACAGCGTCGGCGCCACACCGACCGCGACCAGCACGTTCACCACCAGCGCCAGCAGCGGGTGCACCGCCGCCATCGCCGCCCCGCAGGCGGCCACCCCGATGCCGGTGAGCACGGCCGCGAAACCCGACACCAACAGGCCGGTGGCCCACGGTGTGCGGGCGCCGACCGGACCACTCATCCGGCCGTCCTGACCCGTTCGTAGAACGCCATCGCGGCCGCGGTCGCCACGTTCAGTGAATCGGTTCCCGGCGCCATCGGGATCCGCGCGCGCACATCGGTGTTGCGCATCGCGTACTCCGACAGGCCCGGCCCTCGGCCCCGAGCAGCAGCGCCACCTTGTCCCCCGTCATCGCCTCGGCCAGCGTCACCGCGGACGGATTCGGAGTCAGGGAGATCAGTTGAAATCCGTTGTCCCTGAGCACATGCAACCCGCGCGGCCACTCCGGCACCCGCGCGAACGGCACCCGCAGCACGTGCCCCATCGACACCCGCACAGCCCGCCGGTACAGCGGGTCGGCGGTGCTACCGCCGAAGAGGACGGCGTCAACACCGAGTCCCGCGGCATTGCGGAACATCGAGCCGATGTTCTCGTGATCGTTGACGCCCTCGAGCACCGCGACGGTACGCGCACCGCGCAGCACCTCCTGCAGCTCCAGCGGGGGTGGGCGGTGTGCGGCGGCCAGCACGCCACGGTTGAGATGGAATCCGACCACCTCGGCCATCACATCGGCGGAGGTCCGGTAGAACGGCACGTCGACGCCCTCGAGATCGTCGGCCAGTTCGCTGAGCCGCCGATCCACACCCAGCAGACTGATCGGCTCGAACCGGGAGGCGAGCAACCGCTGGGCCACCAGCACGCCCTCGGCGATCACCAGACCCTTGCCCTCCGGCAGATCCGGGCGCCGATCCGACGAGTTCAGGTCGCGGAAGTCGTCCAGGCGGGTGTCGGCCGGATCGTCGATATCGATTACGTGAACCACACAGCCATCCTGCCGTACACAACAGTGCCACCTACAAATCTGTGCCACCCTCGAAGGATGACCGAGAGGGCGATCGCGATCAGGACGGCAACGGAGACGGACTGGGACGCGGTCGCGCTGCTCGATGCGCACGCGTTCGGTTTCCACCCCACCGACGAGGACATGGCCTTCACCAGGCGGTTCGCCCGGACGGAGGATGTCATCCTGGCCACCGACGACGACAGGCCCGTCGCGGTGGTGATGCACTTCGCGATGCGGATCACCGTCCCCGGCGGTACCCAGTTGGATCTGCCGGGGGTTTCCTGGGTCTCGGTCGCGCCGACCCACCGCAGGCGCGGCATCCTGCGCGCGCTGTTCACCGAACAGCACCGGCGGTTCGTCGCGGCGGGAGCACCGTTGTCGATCCTCACCGCCACCGAGGCCACCATCTACGGCCGCTTCGGCTACGGTCCCGCGACCAGCGAGCTCGCGGTGTCGGTCGACCGGCGTTCGGCCCGGATCCGTGACACAGCAGCGGATCCGGGCGGGGTGGCCCTGGTGCCACCCGCCGACGCCCGCGCGGCACTACCTGCGATCTACGACCGTTGGCAGGCGCGCACTCCCGGGGCCCTGGCCCGGCCGAAGGTGTTCTGGGACCGGATGTTCGCCGATCTCGAGCACCGCCGCGACGGCGCCTCCGCCCTGTTCTACCTGGTGCACGCGGACGGCTACGCGACCTATCGTCGCAAGCAGACCCCTGGCGGGATGGTCGCGGTGGTCGATGACCTCGTCGCCGCGACCGACGAGTCGTATGCGGCGTTGTGGCGGGTGCTCGCGGGCATGGACCTGATGAGCGAGATCCGGGTCGATCAGGCCGCGGACGACCCGCTGCCGTGGCTGCTGACCGACGCCCGGCTGCCGCGGGTGACCTCGCGGGACGACGCCGTCTGGGTGCGCATCATGGACGTGCCTGCCGCGCTCACCGCGCGCACCTTCGCCGTCGACCTGGACGTGATCCTCGAGATTCACGACCCGTTCCTCGACGCGGGCGGCAATTTCTCACTGCGCGTGGTGGACGGCCGGGCCACGGTCACCCGAACCGATGCTCCCCCGCAGGCCCGTCTCGATCTCGACGTACTCGGCAGCCTGTACCTCGGCGGCCACCGGGCGCGCTCGTTCGCTCGGGCCGGGCGGCTGTGGACGAGCGACGAGGCGGTCCTGGACCTGCTGGATCTGGCCTTCCGTGCCGACCGGGAACCGTTCGCCGGCTGGCACTTCTGAGGCTGGGGCAGGAGCGGAGCCTGCGGAGCGACCAACAGGACAGGAGCGGAGCCTCCGGAGCGACCGAAGGCCCTATTCCGAGTCGCTGACCATCGAACTGATGATCTCGACCGACTCGCGAAGCACGGCGATCTGCGAGTCGTCGAGCGCTGCCAGACGATCGTTCATCCACTTCTCCCTGGCGCTGGTCTCGTCTGTCACCAGGGCCTGACCGGAGTCCGATAGGGACACGATGATCTGACGGCCATCGGTGGGGTGCGGGGTCCGCACGACCAGGCCCAGGTCCGCGAGCGAAGCGATGACCCGGGTCATCGACGGCGGCTGCACCCGCTCCTTGGCCGCAAGCGCACCCGGCGTCATCGGCCCGTCCGCGGAGAGGCTGGCAAGCGCCGACAGCTGCGTCAACGACACCTGAGAGTCGGTGCGCCGCCCGCGGAGATGCCGCGTCAGACGCACGACGGCCAACGAGAGATCACTGGCCAGAGTGCGAGTATCCAATGTCACCCTCCGGAGGATACGGCACTACCTGACAAGCGGTTCAGGTAATCGCATCCGTGATGGGCCCGACCGCGAAATAGGCCACGAACAGGCCCGCGACCACCCACAACAGCGGGTGGATCTGCTTGATCTTGCCGCTGAACGCACCGATCACGACCCAGGCGATGAAGCCGACGCCGATGCCGTTCGCGATCGAGTAGGTGAAGGGCATCACGACCATGGTCAGGAACGCGGGCAGCGCGATGTCGAACTTGGTGAAATCGATGTCCCGGACCTGGCCGATCATCAGCGCGCCGACGATCACGAGGGCGGGCGCCGCGGCCTCGATCGGCACCACGGAATACAGCGGGGTCAGGAACATCGCGGCGAGGAACAACAGTCCGGTGACCACGTTGGAAAGCCCTGTGCGGGCGCCCTCCGCGATGCCGGAGGCGGATTCGACGAACACCGTGTTCGAGGAGGCGGACGCGCCGCCGCCGACGATCGCGCCTGCACCCTCCACGACGAAGGCCTTCCCGATCCCGGGCAGATTGCCGTGCTCATCGGCGAGTCCGGCCTCCTTGCCGAGGCCGGTCATGGTGCCCATCGCGTCGAAGAAGTTGGCCAGCACCAGGGTGAAGACCAGCAGGCTGGCGGCCAGCACGCCGATCCGGGTGAAGGCCCCGAACAGGTTGACGTCGCCGACCAGGCTCAGATCCGGCATCTGCGCGAGCACGTCCGGCATCGTCGGGACACTGAGGTTCCAGCCGCTCGGGTTCACCCCCTTCGAGGGGCCGACATGCCAGATCGCCTCGATGACCGCGGCCAGCACCGTCGTCACCACGATGCCGATGAGCAGGCCACCGCGGACCTTGCGCGCCACCAGGATTCCCATCAGCAGCACGCCGAAGACGAAGATGACCGTCGGCCAGGTGGAGATGGAGCCGCTGATACCCAAGCCGACAGGAACGCTCGTGCCCGCGACGTCGGGAATGCGGCGGACGAAGCCGGCGTCGACGAATCCGATGAACGCGATGAACATGCCGATACCCGCGACGATGGCCGACTTGAGCGCGTCGGGGACCGCGTTGAACACCGCGGTCCGGAAGCCCGAGATCGCCAACACCACGATGATGATGCCGTCGATCACCACCAGGCCCATCGCCTCCGGCCA
This sequence comes from Rhodococcus sp. MTM3W5.2, assembly GCF_001984015.1. Lineage (NCBI taxonomy): Bacteria > Bacillati > Actinomycetota > Actinomycetes > Mycobacteriales > Nocardiaceae > Rhodococcus > Rhodococcus sp. MTM3W5.2. Next base: position 4,729,573 of record NZ_CP019572.1, read on the forward strand.
GGTGACCTGCGGCGCGATCGTCACCGCGAGCAGCGCGTTGATGCCGAGGCCGGCGGCGATGCCGAAGGGGTAGTTCGCGATGATGCCGAACGCGATGCTCATGACACCGGCGACGAGCGCCGTTACCGCCGCCACCTGAGTGACCGGCAGGATGTTGCCGAGCACGTCCGTCTTCGCGGCCGCGTCGTCAGGCGAGAAGCTGCCGAGGATCAGCGGGTTGAGCACGACGATGTATGCCATCGCCACGAAGGTGACCAGGCCGCCGCGGACCTCGTTGCTGACCGTGGAACCACGTTCCGTGATCTTGAAGTAGTTGTCCAGGAGCCTCGAGGTTCCAGCCATAGCGTCCAATGTCCCAATCGCCGAAGGTGCGCGTCGCACCTGGGAGGTTAGGGCAAAGGGGAACGGGTAGCTTAATTATGTGACCGAGACCCGCGATGACCCGTTGATCCCTCGCAGGCTCACCGATCCGCGTCCGGTGGTGACGATCGGCACACTCGCCTGGCTGGTCACCACCGCGGTGGTGCTCGCCTCGGGTGAGCGCTGGCACGCGGCGCTGCCGATCTGTCTGGCCGGATTGGCCGTCGGCGCACTCGGATTCACGCTGTTCCTCGTGCAGCGGGCCGCCGCGCGCCGCGGCAGCAAGGGCGCGCAGCGCGGCCTGAGCTGACCGGGCCTAGACCCGGCTCGGCTCCATCGTCGGGTCGTCCCCTGCCTCGAACTCCTCCAGCTCGTCGTACTCGTCGTGATACTCCTCACCCGCGACGGGATCCTCCGTTCGCCTGCGCCACCAGAGTGTCACCGCCACGGCGGCGGCCACCAGCGCCAGCAGTACCAGGACCGCGAACCAGAACCTCGGACCGTAGTAGCCGCTCAGCGTCATCCGGAGAGCGTTCCTCGCGTAGGTGAGCGGCATCAGCGCCTGAAGCCACCGGAACGGCTGCGGCATCTGCTCGATCGGGAACACGCCGCCGAACGAGAACAGCTGGACCATCAACAGACCCAGCGCGATGAAGGTGCCGTTGACGGCGCCGAAGACGACGGTCAACATCCGGGCGAGGGCGAGGGCCGCCGCGCCGATCAGCAGCATCACCGCGACCATCATCACCACGCTTGGCGGCTCCGCGCCCGTCAGGGTGATCGCGGCGATCGAGGCCAGCACGGCGCCGCCGGCCATGATCGCGGCCGGCATCCGGTAGCGCCGGAGCCCGTCGCGCCTGGTCGGCCTGACCACGAACCAGATGAGGATCCCGAGCAGGAACAACGCAACGGACATCACCACCGGCACGGCACCCGGACCGAAACCGGCCGCGACGTTGATGTTCTTGGGGCTCAGGCTCACCGGCGATGCGAGCATCGCGGCTGTGGCCTTGCGCTCGTCCGGCGTGAACGCAGGCACCTGCGCCGCGCCGTCGGCGAGACCCTTGGCGAGCTCCGCGCTGCCGTCGTCGAGCTGTCCGACGCCGACCTGGAGCTCACCGAGGCCGTCGCGCAGCTGCACGCCGCCCGCGTCGAGCTGTCCAAGTCCGGAGTTCAGCTCGGCCGCGCCCGCGTCGAGCTGGTGCGCGCCGTCGGCCAGTTGACCCAGCCCGCCCGACAGTTCGCCGGCACCCGCGGCCGCGGACTGAAGCCCGCCCCTGTAGTCCGCCGCCGGGTCCGAGAGCTGGAAGGCGAGCTCCCGCGCGCCCGCCTGCAGCTGCTTGAGCTGACCCGCCACATCCTCGTCGCCGGTCGGGAGCCCGGCGGCGACCATGGTGTCGACGAGCGGACCGACCACCGTGTCGATCACCTCGCTGATCTGCTTGGCGCCCGCGCCCAGCTCGTCGGTGCCCGAGACCAGCTGCGAGAGTCCGCTGTTCAGTTCGGCCGCGCCCGCCGCTGCCTCATCGCTGCCCGCGGCCAGCTCCGAGGCGCCCGCGGAGAGCTCCCCGCTGCCCGCGTACGCCTCACTCAGGCCCGAGGAGAGCTCGACGCTGCCGTCGGCGAGCTGGGTGGTGCCCGACAACGCCTCCCCGGTACCGGCCGAGAGCTGGCGAGCGCCCGAGGCGGCCTCCTCGAGCCCCTTGCCCACGTCACCGAGCCCGACGAGCACCTGATCCACCGACTGTTCGCCGATCGACTCGGAGACCGCGGAACGCACCTGCGCCATCAGGCCCTCGCCGACCGGCGTCGCGACCAGGCTGTTGTGGTCGTTGTAGACGACCTCGAGCCGCGCCTTCTGCGCGTCGGGCGTCCCGGCACTCGCGATGTCGGCGCTGAAGTCCTGCGGGATCACCAGCGAGAAGTAGTACTCCCCGTCCTCGACGCCCTCGGTGGCCTGCTCCAGGTCCACCTCCTGCCAGGCGACGTCGCCGCTCTCGACCAGCGAGGCGGCCACCTCCTTGCCCGCCTCGAGCCGGGTCCCGTCCATGTCCGCGCCCGCGTCGTTGTTGACGATCGCGACGGGCAGCCGGTCGAGGGTGTCACCGGGGTTCCACAACGCCCACATGTAGAAGCCGATCAGCGCCAGCGGGGCGATCACGATCGCGGCGAGCACCCCACGGCTCAGGTGGATCCGCCGCGTGGGCTGGTCGGGAACGCCAGGGGTGGCTGCTGCCGCCATGGGTGACCTCTTCTCGTGACCGCAAAGCTGGACGATCGTCCAAAGCGGTCACCTTAGGGAAGACGGCGCTCCATTGGCAGAGTTTCGCGAAGATTTAACAATCGCCCAGATCCACAGACCCGCCCAGGCCGCGCCGAAGAGCCAGCCTGCGATCACGTCCGTGAGCCAGTGCGCGCCCAGGTAGACCCGGGAGAGCCCGACCGCCAGCGTCCACAGGCCCAGCCCCACGAACACAACGGGGGTGTTCCAGCGCGGCCCCCCGATCCGGACGATCACCGCCGCAACGACGCACACCAGGATCGACGACATCATCGCGTGCCCTGACGGGAACGAATGGGTCAGCTCGACCACCAACCGTTCCGGTTCCGGCGGTCGTTCCCGGCCGAATGCGAGCTTGAGCAGGGACATCACCAGCTGGCCGGTGAACATCGCGCCGCCGACCAGCAGCGCCTCCGCCCGATGCCGTCGCGCCAGCAGCGCGAGCACGATCACCGAGGTGATCACCCACGAGGCCACCGTGCCACCGAGATTCGTGATCACCATGACGACGTCGGTGAGCCAGGGGGTCCGGATCCCGACCATGAAATCCAGCACCGCCTGGTCAATCGGCATCCGGCCGGCCCCTTTCGAGATCCTGTCGCTCCGCGGGCTCCGCTCCGGCCAACAACCCGCGCTCCGTGCAGTGCGTGCGCCCCTCCTCGTCCACCCACCACGGCAGTTCGACGTCGCCCCGCACCGCGCCGCTGAGCCGAACGGTCAGGCGGTCGTGCACCACCAGGGTGCCCTCGGGCAGTGGCAGGCCGAGCGCGATATGGGCGAGCACCGCGGCGGGCTCGCGGTCCCAGGCGCTGACGCGGCGGCCTGCGCCGAGCACCTCGCCGCGGATCGCCTCGGACGCGGGCGGCAGGTCGAGCAGCTCGGCCAGCCCGGCCGCGCTCGGCAGGTCACCGACCACCAGCAGTTCCGGCGGCACGGCCGCCGCCAGCCAGGGCCGGTCCAGCACGACGGCCTCCGCCGGGTCGGCCAGTTGCCCGGACAGCGTCCGGACCGCCGCGGGTGGCGAGAGCTCGTCGAGATCGAGGATCCCCGACGCGGTCGCCTCCGCCAGCAGCCGGTGCGCACGCGCCACCACTGCGGGGCCCGGATCCCTGTCGCGGTCGGCGAGCCGGTCCAGCAGCAATTCCGCCATCTCGACACCGTCGACCCGGTCTGCGGCCACGACCCCCGACAACGCCGGGGCGTCCGGGTGCTCGAACACGTCGAGCAGCCCCTCGAAGGTGTGATCGTCGGGCAGGCGCATCGCCCCCAGCTGAACCCCGCCGAGGAGCCCGTGCCTGCGCAACCACCAGGCGGTGTACCCGGTCCGGTCGGAGAGCAGCGCCGCGGTCGCGGGCTCACCGGCCAGCAGGCCGAGCGCCTCCTGCCAGGCGCCGGAGTCCACGAGATCGAGGTCACGGACGGCGAGCAGCACCTCCGGATCCTCCTCGAGCGTCGACCACCAGGCGTCCTCGTCGTCGAGGTCCTGCTCGGGTCCGGTCGGCAGGTCCGCCCGGAGCACGGTGAATCCCCAGCCGACCCCGACGCCGCGCAGCGCTGCCTCGCCGAACCGCTCGACCAACTCGGACGACACGGTTCCGAACGGCGAGTCCGCCGCGAGCACGCGGGCGAGCGGCGCGCCCGGCAGCAGCAACTCGTCCGCGGCGCGCAGCGTTCCGTCCGCATCCGGCAGGGGCAGTTGGCCGAGCCAGCCGGGCAGGTCGCCCGCCGCGGCGGCGACCGCGGACAGCGACAGTACCGGTTCGACGAGTTCACTTGCGGCGGTGGGATCGTCGAGATCGATGTCCTCGATCGCCGACCGCAGGGCGGGGTCGGCGAGAACGTCGAGCGCGGATGCGCTGCCCGCCCTAGCCGGCCGAGCAGCCGGTGGGCGGCATCGGGATGCACCAGCCGGATCCAATGGACCCCGTGCGCGTCGACGCCGTGACCGAGCGCCCCGAGGTCGTGGCCGAGCACGACGGTTCGCGGGCCGGTCACCGTGCGCCCGTCCGTCAGCGGCACCGGGATGGCGGCGAGCTCTTCCGCGGCGACCGAGTCCACGACCAGCGGCTCCAACGCCGCGTAAAGCCTTCCCCACCAACCCGGTTCGCGATGGATCTCGGCGAGCAGCTCGGTCAGGTGCGCCAGCCCGATGCGGTGCACCCCGACGGCGGACAGCGCCTGGGCCTCGCGCTCGGTGGACAGCCCGGGACCGAGCAGCCCGGGGATCACGTCCTGCAGCAGATCGACCAGCTCTGCCGACAGCCCCGGCAGCACGACAGCGGATCCCGGCACCAGCGCCAGCCCGTCGGCGCCCGGCAGCCAGGCGTTGCCGGTCAGCTCCCGCAGTACCGCCTCGCGCAGCACCGCATCCACCTCACCGCGCGCGAATCCGGGCAGCGGCACCAGCCGCAGTCGTTGCGACTCAGGAAGCGCCGCAACGAAATCGGCATATCCCTCGGCCAGATGCTCGAGGGCGGCACCCGGCATCAGACGCCTGCGGTCGGGCTGCAGCGCCGCGTCCGCGATCAGGATCGCGGGCAGCGACAGCTCCTCGTCCGACCGGGTCGGCGCGCGCAGCACATCGGCCGAGACCGGACGGACCCGTCCGTCGCTGACCGGCACCGCCCAGCGAGCGGACTGCCCCGCCGAGTACTGCCACCAGGTGCGCTCGCCTGCCGGATCCTGCGGGGCGATCTCAACGCGGAGCTCTGTCAGCCCGTCGGCGAGCGGCCGCTCGAATCGGGTGAAGGTCTGGTCGGCGAGCTCGATCGACGCCAGCGCGGGCAGCTCCAGCAGCAGGTCTGGGGCGTCGTCGGCCAGCTGCCGCAGCAGCTCCTCCCCGTCCACCCCCGGCCGCAGCGCCAGCACCACCTCCGAGTCGAAACCAGCGGCGGGCGCCGCCTCGGTGGGCCACACCAACCGCAGCACGGGCACGCCCCGCTCAGGTTCGTCCAACCCGGCGGCGCGGAGTTCGTCGCGGGTCCGCTCGGCGGAGAAGGCGATCGAGCCGGTCCTGGACCGCACCTCGACCTCGTCGCTCACCGACAGCACGGCGGTGAATCCGACCCCGAACCTGCCGACCACCGGGGCGCCGTCGGTGTCCTTGCCCGAGACCCGCAGCGCGGACAGGGCCTGTACCCCCGACTGATCGAGGGGGTACCGGTGTTCGCGACGTGCAGTCGGGTGCCGTCGAGCGTGATCCGCATCGCTCCCGGCACTCCGGCCCTGGCGGCGGCGTCCGCGGCGTTCTGGGCCAGCTCGGTCAGCAATCGGTCGCGGTACCCCGCGGCCGCGAGGTCGGCCTCGGTTGCGGCATCCTCGCGGAGCCTGGTCGGCGAGGAACGCCACGCGAGCAGCGTCGATTCCCTCAGCGCATCGGCGCCGAAGGGATCGGCGACCGTCAGTCCGTCGATGCCGGTTCCCCGGCGGCGTCGGAGGTCGGCGCCTCGTCCGCGGGCACCTCGTCCGCGGGCACCTCGACTGTGGGCGCCTCGTCCGCGGGCGCCTCGTCCGCGGGCACCTCGACTGCGGGCGCCTCGTCCGCGGGCGCTTCGTCCGTGGGTGCCTCGTCTGCCGGAGCTTCCACCTTCGGTTCCGGCAACGCGACCATTTCCACCGCGCCGTCGTCGTAGGCGTCGAACTGCGGGCTACCCGCGCCGGTGGGCAACGTGGTGTCCGAGTGGGCGCCGCAGCCGTACTCGGCGTACACGACGTGACCGTCGGCGGCCATCTCGTTGCCACACACCCCGAACGCCACCTTCAGCGAACCGGACAGCGGCAGGTAGAACCCGCACAGCTCGCAGGTGGACGGCGCGGCCTTCGCCATCTCGGAGTCGGGACCGTAGTCGCCGTCGCGCCAACGCTCCGCGGCGTCCAGTCGGCCCTCGAGACTCATGACCTGCTTGCGGCCGAGCCCGACCTCGAGCGCCACCTCGTCGACCGCGGGGTCGCCGGTCGCCACGTAACCGGGCACCAGCCGCGGGTCGCCGGGCAGCGGGGCCAGCAGGTCGCCCGGCGAGAGGTCGCCTGGGCGGATCCGCTCATCCCACGGAAGCCAGTCGGGCGCGGTCAGCGCGTCAGGACCGGGCAGCAGGGCCAGCTCACTGACGGTCGCGTGGTCGGACTCCGGGTCGGCCGCGAGAACCACCGCCCACTGCCAGCCGCGGTAACCGGGCAGCTGCGCGGCGAACCGATGGGTGGCGGCGCACTCGCCCTCGGAGGTGACTCCCAGGTGTGCACCGACTTCCCCCTCGCCGAGGTCGATCAACGCCTGACGGGCCAGGTCCACCGCATCGGCGAGGACGGGGCGCACGGGGGCAAGCTCGGGGGCAGATTGGGCACTCACACCCCCATTTTGCCGTATCGCAGCAAATCATCGGCGCAACGGGCTGCAATGCTGGTCCGATGACCGGGCGACGGCTACCCCAGATCGCGGCCGTTGTGGCCGCCTTGATGCTCACCGGCTGCGCGAACGCGGCCACGAATTCCGGCACGGAACCGGACGCGGACCGCGTCGAGCGACTTCGCGTCGAGGTCGTGGGCGAGCGGCCACACGACCGGGGAGCCTTCACCCAGGGCCTCGAGGTCTCCGACGGCGAACTGCTCGAGGGCACCGGAATGGCCGGACGGTCGGACCTGCGGGCCGCCTCGCTGGAAACCGGCGTGGAGCGCCTCCGGGTGCCGGTGCCCGAGCAGATGTTCGGCGAGGGCATCACCGTCGCGGGCGACACCGTCTGGCAGATCACCTGGCGTGACGGCGTGGCGATCGCGCGCGATCGCGACACCCTCGCCGAGCGCTCCCGCACTAGGTACGAGGGCGAGGGCTGGGGCCTGTGCGCGCAGTCGGACCGCCTCGTGATGAGCGACGGCTCGGACACCCTCACCTTCCGCGACCCGGTCACCTTCGAGCCGCGCGGCACCGTGGCGGTCACGCTCGACGGGCAACCGCAGGACCGACTGAACGAACTCGAATGCGTCGGGGACACAGCGGTTTACGCGAACGTGTGGCAGACCCAGCAGATCGTGCGGATCGACCCGGACTCCGGCCGGATCACCGCGGTGATCGACGCGTCGGGCCTGCTCACGGACGAGGAGAGCCGCTCGGTGGACGTGCTCAACGGGATCGCGGAAGTGCCGGGCACCGACCGATTCCTGATCACGGGCAAGTACTACCCACGCCTGTTCGAGGTCCGCTTCGTCCCCTGACACCCGCGACGGGCGAGGCGTGTGGTCCTTTGTCGCCCATCTAGGACAGAATTGACCCGTGACCGGACCACGCGTGCCCAACGATCCCGACGGGAGTCGGGCATCCGACGACCTCGGACCGGGCCAGGGCCATCCGGGATTCGAGAACTATCCGCCGACGCGCCGGACCTCGGCCCGCCGCGCGCCGCTGCCCCCGCTGCATCCCGTTGGTGACACCCGACAGGGTTCCTCCGGTGAAACCCGGCAGGGCTCCTCGAGTGAAACCCGGCAGGGTTCCTCGCCGAAGCCGCCACCGATCCCCCGCAAGCTCACCGTCACCCGGGTGGCGGCGATGCGCAGCCGCGAACTGACGAACCGGGGCATCGCCACGTTCCACCGGGCGGCCAAGGCCGACGGCGCCGAGAAGTCGGGACTGACCGCGCTGACCTATGCGGTGATGGCGAACTTCGCCACCGACGCCGCCATCGCGGTCGCGCTGGCGAACACGCTGTTCTTCTCGGCAGCCACCGGCGAGGACAAGACGAAGGTCGCGCTGTACCTGCTGATCACCATCGCCCCGTTCGCGGTCATCGCCCCGCTGATCGGCCCGATGCTCGACCGGCTGCAGCACGGACGCCGGCTCGCGCTGGCGTCCTCGTTCGCGCTGCGCACCGTGCTGGCGGTCGTGCTGGTCTTCAACTTCGACAGCTGGGGCCTGTATCCGGCCGCGCTCGCGATGATGGTGCTGAGCAAATCCTTCTCGGTGCTCAAGAGCGCCGTCACCCCGCGCGTGCTGCCGCCGGAGATCGACCTGGTCCGGGTGAACTCCCGATTGACGGTCTTCGGACTGATCGGCGGCACCATCGGCGCGGGGGCGGTGGCAGGCGCGCTCGCGCTCATCGTCAGGTCGTCCTCGGGACCGTTGTGGTTCGCCGCCGCGGTCGCCGCACTCGGCGCGTACCTGAGCATGCGGATCCCGGCATGGGTGGAGGTCACGGAGGGCGAGGTGCCCGCCACCCTGACCTATCACGGCGACGACGCGCGCACCGAGCCGATCGGCAAGGACGTGGGCGAGGCGGCGAAGGCGAGCAAGCGGCGCCAGCCGCTCGGCCGCGCTGTCATCACGGGTCTCTGGGGTAACAGCACGATCAGGGTGTTGACCGGGTTCCTGACGCTCTACATCGCCTTCGTCGCGAAGTCCCGCACCGAGCACGAGCCGATGGCGCAGGCCGCCATGCTGGCCCTGGTGGGCGCCGCGGCCGCGATCGGCAACTTCGCGGGCAACGCCACCGGTGCGCGGCTCAAGCTCGGCAGACCGTCGGTGATCGTGCTGCGCTGCACGGCCGCCGTCACCGCGATCGCGATCATTGCCGCCCTCACCGACAGCCTGCTCACCGCGGCGCTCGCCACCCTGGTCGCGTCGGGTGCGAGTGCGCTGGCCAAGGTGTCGCTGGACGCCTCGCTGCAACACGACCTGCCCGAGGAGTCCATCGCCTCCGGCTTCGGGCGCTCGGAGACCGTCCTGCAGCTGAGCTGGGTCATCGGTGGGGCGCTCGGCGTGCTGCTGCCAACCGAGTACTGGATCGGATTCTCCGTGGTGTCGGTGCTGCTCGTGCTCGGCCTGGCCCAGACCTTCCTCACCTACCGGGGTTCGACGCTGCTCCCCGGCCTCGGTGGCAAACGCCCGAATGTGGCCAACCAGGAGATCACTCGACCGATCTCCGCGAACGCAGGGAACCGAACGTCGTGACCAAGACAAAGAAGATCGTCCTCATAGGGACCCTTGGGCTGCTGATCGCGCTCGCCGGGTTCGCGGCCGTCGTGACCGCGCTGGTGCGGGGAGCCGACGAGGAGCCGCCGACGGTCACCGCGTTCGCGGGCGGCAAGTCCCTCGTGGTGGAGCCGACCCAGTACTGCAACCTCTATCTGGAGGACTGCGTCGAGAGCCCCGTCGCCGAGCTCCAGGTCCCTCGCGGCAAGCCGCTGCAGATCTCCCTGCCCGGCGACATCGCCGACGGGCTGTGGCGAGTGGTGATGGTCTACCAGCTCGACGACGGCCGGGTTGGCGTCGACGAGCGGTACCACTCGCCGGGTGAGTCCCTCGCGATCACCGTCGAGACGCCGGAGGGCATGCAGCTCAACGGCATCGAGATCCAGCAGCCGTCGGCCGTCGTCAACGAGCAGGGCCTGCCGCTGGTGCACGCGACGTGGGCCATCAAGACCGCCTGATCGGGTACAGCAACGCCGAGGGGCACCGTCTCGTGACGGTGCCCCTCGGCGTTGGTGTCGCGTGCGGCTAGCTGTCGAGCTCGCGGGCGACGGCGCGCACGACCTCGGAGATGCGCTGCGCGGTCTTGCGGTCCGGGTACTTGCCCTTGCGCAGGTCGGGCTGCACCTTGGCCTCGAGCAGCGTGATCATGTCCTCGACCATGCCGTGCAGCTCGTCGGGCGTGTGCTTGCGCGCCGTGTCGTCCTTGCGGGCGCCACCGCTCTGCCGGATCGACGGCGCCGGATCGAGCACCTTGAGGCTCAGCGCCTGCGGACCACGACGTCCCGCGGCCATCCCGAACTCGACGCGCTGGCCCGCCTTCAGCCCCTCGACACCGTCGGGCAGCGCAGACGAACGGACGTAGACGTCCTCCCCCTCTTCCTGGGAGAGGAAGCCGAAGCCCTTTTCAACGTCGTACCACTTGACCTTGCCGGTAGGCACTGCGTTCACCTGCTCATCTACATAAATGAACGCGCCCCACCGTTTGCGGGACGCGATGGACCGAAGTCTACCCCCGCGTGCCCCTCCCGAGCACCGGGGTTTCCGGGGGATACGGTTGGAACGTGGTCAGCCAATCCTCTCCCCGCGGCAACGGACTCTTCCGTGCCGCGCTCCTGTTCTTCTTTGTCGGCGTCCTCGCCATCGTCGCGATCTTCGTGGTGGCCGCGACCGGCCACGAGCCGGGACTGGTGCTGTACCTGATCGCCCTTGCCTGCCCGATCGGGTTCCTGCTCGGCATTGTTTTCGCGCTGCGGTCCGGCCGCCGCGTTCGAAGAGAGGGAAACCAATGAGAATCCTGCTCAACATCATCTGGCTGATCTTCGGTGGCCTCTGGCTCGCGCTCGGCTACTTCGTCGCGGGCATCATCTGCTGCATCCTGATCATCACCATCCCGTTCGGGATCGCGTCCTTCCGGATCGGCGTCTACGCGCTGTGGCCCTTCGGCAAGACCGTCGTCGAGCGCCCGACGTCGGGGATCGCCTCGTTGATCGGCAACGTGATCTGGCTGATCGTGGCCGGTATCTGGCTGGCCATCGGCCACGTGGTGAGCGCGATCGCGATGGCGATCACGATCATCGGGATCCCGCTCGCCATCGCGAACCTGAAGATGATCCCGATCTCGCTGATGCCGCTCGGCAAGGAGATCGTGGACGTCGGTGCGGCGCCCACGTCGTCAACGAGCTTCCCGGCATGATGCCGCCGCCCCGCGCCACCCCGGCTGCGGGGCGCGCACTCCCCTCTCACCCACTGTTCCTCGGCTCACTCGGCGCCCTTGCCCTCGCCGTCGTCGTGGCGCACGACCGGGTGGTGCCGATGGGATACCCGCTGTGGGGCCTGTTCCAGAACGGTCTCGACCTGCTGGTCTACCGCAGCGGCGGCGCCACCGTGCTGCGGTCCGACGGGCTCTACGACCACGCGCTGCACGGCGGCATGTGGTTCACCTATCCGCCATTCTCGGCCGTCCTGTTCGCCCCGCTCAACGCCGTGTCGGCGGAGCTCACCACCATTCTCGGATATCTCGCGAACTTCGGGATCCTCTACGCCGTCGTCCTGTTGTGCTGGCGGCAGCTCGGGTACCGGACGGACCGCAGGCTGTACGTGGCGACCGGACTGATGACGGTGACCTTCACCTGGCTCGAGCCGGTCCGCACGACGATCTGGCTGGGCCAGATCAATCTGCTGTTGATGGTGCTGATCATCTGGGACCTCGGACGCCCCGAGGGCAGCAGGCTGCGCGGCATCGGCGTCGGGATCGCGACCGGGATCAAGCTGACGCCCGGTCTGTTCATCGTCGAACTGCTCGTCACCCGGCAGTGGCGCGCGGCGGCGACCGCGATCGCAGGCTTCCTCGCGACCGTCGTCGTCGGGTTCGTGGTGATCTTCTCGGACTCGTGGTCCTACTGGACCGCGGTGATCCTGCACTCGACGCGAATCGGCGAGACTGCGTGGCCCGCCAACCAGTCCGCCGCCGGGGTACTGGCCCGCTGGCTGGACGTCGCGGACCCGCCGCTGATGCTGTGGCTGCTCTGCGCGGCCGTCCTGACCGCGCTCGGACTCGGCGCCTCCTGGCTGGCGCACAAGCGCGGACAGGCGCTGCTGGCCACCACCCTGTGCGGGTTGACCTCCGCGGCGGTCTCGCCGTTCTCCTGGGGCCACCACTGGGTGTGGTTCGTGCCGCTACTGGTCCTGGCCATGCACCGCGCGCTCGGCGCCGGGCGGGCGACCGCCTGGCTAGTGCCCGCGGCACTCGCGCTGCCGCTGCTCTGCTGGACGCATGAGTTCCCGGACAGCGTGCAGGCGATCGGCCTGTTCATGGTCCCCACCTCCGATGCCCTGGCTCCGTTCTTCGCCGCGGTGTACCCGCTGATGTTCGTCGTCATCGCCGTGACCACGCTGATCGCGCTGCGCCAGGGTCCACGCCAGGCGGAGCCCGAGGTCAGCCCCGATCGAAACTGTGATCTACCTCACATCACGGTAACATAACAGGACGGTCTCGGGCCGAGGTGACCCGATCTGACCTGCGAATACGCTCGAATTTTCGGGCGAAACGCCGAAAGAATCGAAATTTAGGTAACAGATGACTACACGGCCTCGGCCACGTACGGTCATCTGCGGCCGGAGAAGTTCGGCCAGATCCGATCCGCCGCGCCAAACCTCGTCCCGCGGAACCGGATTCCTACGAGTTACCCAGGGACGAGGACGGGGGACCCACGTCCCCAGTGGACACCGAGGAAATCGCGCAAGCGAATTTCTCTTGGGGTGAAGCCAGACCCGCACCATCCAGGAGCGGCGAGGCCGGGCGACCTCTCAGCCCGAACCCGACAGCTGACCTCGCAGGCGCGTGAGGAGAGGAAAACCCGCATGAGCACTGGACGCCATCGCAAGCCCACGAACACCCGCCGCAACGCAGCCAAGGTCGTCGTGACCGGCGCAGTGTTGGGCGCAGCCGGCGCGGCCTTCGCGGCCCCGGCCAATGCAGCCCCCGATTCCGACTGGGACCGCCTCGCACAGTGCGAAGCAGGCGGCAACTGGGGCATCAACACCGGCAACGGCTACCAGGGTGGACTGCAGTTCTCCCCAGCACCTGGAACGCCCACGGTGGTGGCGAGTACGCCGCGACCGCCAACCAGGCCACCCGTGAGCAGCAGATCGCGGTCGCCGAGAAGGTCCTCGCCTCGCAGGGTTGGGGCGCCTGGCCGTCCTGCTCCTCGAGCCTCGGCCTGACCAGCGGCTCGACCCCGCGCTCCGCTCCCGCCGCCGAGGTTGCTCCGGCGGCCGAGCTGCCCGCCGTGACCAGCCTCCCGACCACCGACGGCGCAGCCGACGTGCTCGACAGCCTCGACAGCGCCCTCGAGGCGGTCCAGGCCAAGGGCATCGCGCTCGATCCGCAGATCGAGGCGCTCTTCGAGCAGGCCAAGTTGAACCCCCAGGTCATCGACTTCCTGAAGGCCAACTCGGGTCTCCTGCCCCGCTGAGACTCCCCCTTCACGTGAAAGGCCCCGCACCTACGAGGTGCGGGGCCTTTCGCGTTCGGTATCCGAGGTCAGCGATTGATGACCGTGTGCGGGTGGGTGTAGGGCAGTTCAGAGACGGGGAGGGGGAACTCGGTGTCCTCCCCGAACGGGGACAGCCCACCGGAGCGGCTCGACGAGAGCTCCGTGACGGCATGATCGCCATCCTGGAGTTCCGGCGCCGGCCAGCCTGGATCTACGTATCGCTTGCTCGAATTGTTAGCCACAGTCCCATTTTGGCAGGAGCTCGCGCCGTGGTACACCCCAGGTCTCTAATCTGATAGTTGATGACCGATACCGAAGGTGCTGCCCCCGCCGCCGAATCACCTCACGGCACCGCCGTGCCGGACAGCCTGCTCGCCTGGCTGACCGCGAGGACCGATGCGGAGCTGGCCGAACTGCTCAGGCTGCGCCCGGATCTCGCGGTGCCGCCACCAGCGAACCTGGCGGTCCTGGCGGCCCGTGCCGAACAACGCGCATCGGTGCTTCGGGTCGCCGACGACCTGAACGTTCTCGAACTCACCGTGATCGGCGTGCTCTCGCTCGAACGCGGGGCGGAGGTCGGGGTCCGGCGCGAGGTCCTCGCGGAGGCGCTCGCCGGACGGGCGCCGGTCAAGGCCGTCGACCGGGCGCTCAAGGCGCTGCGCGCCCGAGCACTGGTCTGGGGCACGCAGGTGCTGCGGGTCGTGGCGACCGCGAACGACGCCGTCTCCTGGCGGGTCGACCGGCCGCAGGAGCCGATGTCCGCGGCGCAGGTCATCGCGGGCCTGGCGACCGTGACCGATGCCGAGCGCAGGCTGCTCGAAACCCTGGCCACCAGCTCGCCGATCGGCCGCACCCGCGACGCCGCGCCCGGCACGCCACCGGACCGCCCCGTCCAGCGACTGCTGTCGCTCGGCCTGCTGACCTGGGTGGACGAGCAGACCGTCGAGCTGCCCCACCAGGTCGGCCAGGCACTGCGCGGCGAGACGATCACCGACCCGATGGCCCTCACCCCGCCGCCGATCCGCACCAACAAGCAGAAGATCGCGGACGTGAACGCGGTCGCGGCCGGCGAGGCGCTCGAGCTGATCCGGCACTGCGAGGACCTGATCGCGGCCCTCGGCGACCAGCCCGCACCGACCCTCAAGGCGGGCGGGCTCGGGGTCCGCGAGACCAGGCGCCTGGCGAAGGCGGCCGGCGTCGACGAGAACCGGGTCGGCCTGATCGTGGAACTACTGTCCGGGGCGGGCCTGATCGCGAGCGGCGCCCCCGACCCGGCCCCCGCCGCCGACACCGGCGACGACTACTGGGCACCGACGGTCGCCGCGGATGCCTGGCTCAACACCGGTACCGCCCAGAGGTGGTACACCCTCGCCCACGGATGGCTGGAGATGCCCCGCAGGCCCTGGGTGATCGGGCTGCGCGATCCCAACGACAAGGCGATCGCCGCGCTGTCCGAGGAGGTACGCGCATCCGGCGCCCCCGCGACCGCAAATTCGTGCTCGAGCTGCTCGGTGAGCTCTCGCCGGGGCAGGGCGCGACCACCTCCGAGCTCGCCGCGCTGGTCGCGTGGCGGCGCCCGCGCTGGTCCGGCCGGTTCGGTGCTGGGGCCGTCGAGCACACCGTCGCCGAGGCGGCCGCGGTCGGCCTGATCGGCCGAGGCGCGCTCGCGTCACCTGGCCGCGGGCTGCTGCACGGGGCCGCCGCAGAGGCGGTGGTCGCCGAGATGACGGCGAGCCTGCCCGCCCCCATCGACTACGTCCTGGTGCAGGCGGACCTGACGGTGATGGCTCCCGGCCCGCTGATCCCGGAGCTGCAGGAGCAGATCACCCTGGTCGCGGACATCGAATCGGCCGGTGCAGCGACCATGTACCGGATCCGGGAGGACAGCGTGCGACGGGCGCTCGACGCCGGGAAGAGCGCCTCGGAGCTGCACGCGCTGTTCGAGAAGCGCTCGAAGACGCCGGTGCCGCAGGCCCTGACCTACCTCATCGACGATGTCGCGCGCAGGCACGGCCAGCTGCGGGCGGGGGTGGCGTCCTCGTTCATCCGCTGCGAGGACCCGGCGCTGCTCGCCGAGGTGCTGGCCTCCGCGGTGTCCGAGCAGCTGGCGCTGCGTGCCCTGGCCCCGACCGTCGCGATCTCGCAGGCGCCGCTGAGCGAGGTGCTCGACCAGCTCCGGTCGGCCGGGTTCGCACCGGCGGGAGAGGACTCCTCCGGCGCGATCGTGGACCTGCGACCGCGCGGCGCCCGGGTGCCGCGACGCCGGACGCGCCCCGCGCTGCGGATGCCCGCGATCCCCACCGATGACCAGCTCGGGTCCCTCGTCAGCCAGCTGCGGGCCGGCCAGCGGGCCGCAACCGCCCAGCGTGGTCAGGGTGTGCGTTCGGACGGCAGCCGGGCGGGCGGCGCCGCGACGATGGCGCTGCTCCAGCTCGCGGCGAAGGTACGCCGCAGCGTGGCGATCGGTTATGTGGACGCGCAGGGCGTGGCGACGGAGCGCGTCGTCGATCCGATCAGCGTCGGTGGCGGACAGCTCGATGCACTGGATCCGGACACCGGGGCGGTCCGCCGATTCACCCTGCACCGGATCACCTCGGTGAACCTCCTCGACTGATTCCGGGCCGCGCGGGTAGGAAAAGCACGCCCGCGTGCGCGACTGGCTTTTTCCTGGAAATGACGTATGGTCGGCCCAAGTGATTGCCACTTCGAATTCAGGAGCGACAATGGCAGACAAGAAACCCGGCAAGAGCCTGAAGAAACCGGCACAGTCCCTCAAGGAACGACGTGCCGAAAAAAGGGATCGCGCAGCCGATTCCGGAGAGCTGATCAGAAAACGGAAACGCCACTGATGCGCACCGAGGTGACCGCACCACCCATCCCCCTGGTCCTCGACACCCTGCACAGCCGGATCTACGAACTAACCGGGGAGGCGATGTTCTCGAATGCGCGGTCCAGCGGGTATCACGCCGCACTGCGTTCCGCCAGACTGTTCGTACTGGATGAACGAGCACGGCAGTGCGCACTTCCAGAATGCCGCCCAACCGTAAAAGACAAGAAGGACCATCCGTGAAAAGAACACTTCTCGCCCTGGACCGAATTCAGGCCAGGCTGGAAAATGAACTCGACACCACGGAGGTCCGCACCGAGCGAGACGCCGGATACCGTTCCGGAATTTCCGAGGCGCTCGTGCATGTAATGGAGACGAAGAAAAGGGTGGCCACACAACGGTGACGCACTAATAGTGACGGATTCTCCGGATCGCGGGAGAATCCTTCACTTTTTTCGGCCACGGACACGGATCAGCCGGGACCGCGGGCCTGTGACGACCACCCCACAGCAAAGTGTGGACAATGGAGTGGTTGTCTACGTAGGAGGCGCACGTGTCCGACGGCCCTTGATCGTCCAGTCCGACAAGACCCTGCTCCTGGAGGTCGACCACGAGCTCGCCGGCCAGGCCCGACAGGCCATCGCCCCGTTCGCCGAACTCGAGCGCGCGCCCGAGCACGTGCACACCTACCGGGTGACCCCGCTCGCGTTGTGGAACGCGCGGGCAGCGGGACACGACGCCGAACAGGTGGTGGACGCGCTCGTCACATTCTCCCGGTACGCGGTCCCGCAGCCGCTGCTGGTCGACATCGTCGACACGATGGCCCGGTACGGCCGGTTGCAGCTGGTGAAGAGTCCGGTGCACGGCCTGATCCTGGTCAGCATGGACCGCGCGGTGCTCACCGAGGTGATGCGGCACAAGAAGATCTCGCCGATGCTCGGCGCCATGGTCGACGAGGACACCGTCGTGGTGCACCCGAGCGAGCGCGGCCACCTCAAGCAGATGCTGCTCAAGATCGGCTGGCCGGCCGAGGACCTCGCCGGCTACGTGGACGGCGAGGCACACCCGATCGACCTCGCCTTCGAGGAGGGGCACTGGGAGCTGCGCGACTATCAGCAGATGGCGGCCGACTCCTTCTGGGCCGGCGGCTCCGGCGTCGTCGTGCTGCCGTGCGGCGCGGGCAAGACGATGGTCGGCGCGGCGGCGATGGCCAAGGCCAAGGCCACCACGCTGATCCTGGTGACCAACACGGTCGCAGGCAGGCAGTGGAAGCGGGAGCTGATCGCCAGGACCTCGCTCACCGAGGAGGAGATCGGCGAGTACTCGGGCGAGCGCAAGGAGATCCGCCCGGTCACCATCGCGACCTATCAGGTGATCACCCGCCGCACCAAGGGCGAGTACAAGCACCTGGAGCTGTTCGACTCCCGCGACTGGGGCCTGGTCATCTACGACGAGGTGCACCTGCTGCCCGCGCCGGTCTTCCGGATGACGGCGGACCTGCAATCGAGGCGTCGCCTCGGCCTGACGGCGACCCTGGTCCGCGAGGACGGGCGCGAGGGCGACGTGTTCTCGCTCATCGGCCCCAAGCGGTACGACGCGCCGTGGAAGGACATCGAGGCGCAGGGCTGGATCGCGCCCGCGGACTGCATCGAGGTCCGGGTGACGCTGACCGATGCCGAGCGGATGGCGTATGCCACCTCGGAGCCGGAGGAGCGGTACAAGCTGTGCTCGACGGCGCACACCAAGATCGCGGTGGTGAAGTCGATCCTGGACCGGCACCCGAATTCGCCCACCCTGGTCATCGGCGCCTACCTCGACCAACTCGAGGAACTCGGCGAGGCGTTGAACGCACCGGTCATCCAGGGGTCGACGAAGAACAAGGAACGCGAGGCGCTGTTCGACGCGTTCCGGCGCGGCGAGATCCAGACGCTGGTGGTGAGCAAGGTCGCGAACTTCTCCATCGACCTGCCCGAGGCCTCTGTCGCGGTGCAGGTCTCGGGGACCTTCGGTTCCCGGCAGGAGGAGGCACAGCGGCTCGGCCGCCTGCTGCGCCCGAAGCAGGACGGGGGCCAGGCGCACTTCTACTCGGTCGTGGCCCGCGACACGCTGGACGCCGAGTATGCCGCGCACCGCCAGCGTTTCCTCGCCGAGCAGGGCTACGCCTACCGGATCACCGATGCTGACGACCTGCTCGGCCCGACCATCGGGTAGGAATAGGACCGTGCGCAGCTTCGAGTTCCCCGTCGACCACTCCCACGCCAACTCCGTCAACGAGACGGTCGGCGACGTCCGTCGACTCCGGGCCTCGGCCATCGTCACGGCCCTGCTGCTGGCCGGGCTCGCGGCCTGGCTGATCTCCCTGGCCCATCCGTGGTCCTACATCGTCGGCGTTGTGGTCGCCCTGCTGGCCGTCACCTCGCTGTGGGTGGCGTTCTGGGCCCCGAAGAAGGTGGGCTCGGTCGAGAAGCTCTACGCCGAGGGCCCGCTGGTGCCCGCCGTCGTGGCGGTGACCCGGCCCCGCGGGGCCACGCTGTTGGCGCTGGTGGACGTGGCCAAGCCATCCGCGGATCGCCCGCACTACGCCCTGGTCACCCGCAACATCCGGGCGCTGCCGGGACATTCGCTGACCAACGTCGGCGAGCGGGTGCCGTCGATCGCGGTGCTCTCCGACCGCAGCACCAAGTCCACCGCGGACACCTGGCAGATGGTCAGCCCGATGCCGATCGCCTGGGGCACCAAGGACCAGAAGGTGATCCGGCGGGCGGCGGACTCGATCAGCGGCACGGAGTGGAAGCTGCTGGCGAAGTCGATCCCCCTGGCCGAACAGGTCCCGCGCGCCGAGAACCAGCAGATCCCCGTCGACCCGGCGGACCTGCGCTAGCCGAGATCCGGCCAGCCCCCGGCCTGCTCCCGAGGATCCTCGTAGAGCAGGCCCGCGACCCATTCGTCGCGCCTGCGCCCGCGCTGGAGACCGCCCGCGCGCAGAGTGCCCTCGAATCGGAAACCCACCCGCCGCGCCACGGAAGCGGATTGCTTGTTGCCGACGTAGGCGCGCCACTCGATCCGTTCCAGCGCCATCCCGTCCGGACGGAAACCGAAGTCGCACACCATGTTCACCGCCCTGGCCATCAGGCCGCGGCCCCGGACCGCCTGGTTCAGCCAGAAGCCGATGTCCGCGGCCGAGTCGTCACGGCCTGCGAGACCGATCATCCCGACCACGGCGCCCGCGGGGGTGTGCCGCATCGCCCAGGTCGGACTGCGATCCGCCCATCCGACGGGCACCACCCGCTCGACGAACCGTTGCGCGTCGTCGTGGGTATACGGCACCGGCAGTGTGGTCCACTCCCCCACCGCCTCGTCCTGACAGCACCTGGTGATGGACTCGACGTCGCCGGGTCCCGGCGGCGTCAGCCACAGACCCTCGTCGCTGAGCGATTCCACGAACATGTCGGCTCCTGCCTCACGTACCCGGCTGTGCTTCCTGGGCACTCCGCGGGCTCCGCGCCAGTGCGGGGATCACCTCGCGTTCGAACAACTCGATGCCCGAGGTGTCGTACGCGGCCTCGGGGAAATAACAGATCCCGTAGCTCAGGCCCTGATCGCGCAGCGCGGTCAGGTTCTCGATGATCTGCTCAGGCGTCCCGACCCCCGGCATCCCGCGAAACGCCGCCATCGACGCCTCCGCGAGGTCCTCGCCCACGAATCTCGCCATCCTGGCCTTGGTCGCGGCCAGCCGGTCCTCGACCTCCGCCTCGGTGGCACCGATCGCCACGTTGTAGTTCGCCGAACGCACGATCGCGTCGAAGTCGGTGCCGACCGCCGCGCAGTGCTTTTTGAGCACGGCGGACTTCTGGGTGAAGCCCTCGAGGGTGCCGTCGAAATTGGTGTACTGGGCGTACTTCGCCGCGATCTTGAGGGTCACCTTCTCGCCGCCGCCCGCGATCCACAGCGGGATGCCGCCCTCCTCCAGCGGCAGCGGGCGCACGATGGCGCCGTCGACCCGGTAGTGCTTGCCGTCCAGGGTCGCGGACCCGGTGGTCCAGGCCTGCCGCAGGATCTGTACGCCCTCGTCGAGACGGGCCAGACGCTCACCGGCGGACGGGAATCCGTACCCGTAGGCACGCCATTCGTGTTCGTACCAGCCCGCACCGATGCCCATCTCGATTCGGCCACCCGAGATGAGGTCCGCGGTGGCGGCGATCTTGGCCAGGTAGGCGGGATTGCGGTAGCTGATCGCGGTGCACATCTGCCCGAGCCGGATGGTGGAGGTCACCGCGCCGAGCGCGGACATCAACGACCAGGCCTCGTGGGTGGCCTGGTCCGTCGGCGCGGGCACGGTGTGGAAATGGTCGTACACCCAGGCCGACTCCCACGGTCCGGACTCGGCCCGCAGCGTGACCGACTTCATCGCGTCCCACTGCTCGGCCGGGTCGATGCCCACCAGGTCCAGACGCCAACCCTGCGGTACGAACATCCCGAAACGCATGGCGCTGATCCTACCGAGGAGCCGGCCTGCCCATCAGGCTTCGCTCATGCGCTGTTCCTGGCCTGCGACGCGGCGAACTGGCTGGCCGGATGCGCCAGCCCGTAGTGCCCGCGCAGGGTCGACGCCGTGTACTCCGTGCGGAACAGCCCGCGGCGTTGCAGGATCGGCACGACCTGGTCGACGAAATCGGTCAGACCGCCAGGCAGGAAGGGCGGCATGATGTTGAAGCCGTCGGCAGCCCCCTGCTCGAACCACAGCTGGAGCTCGTCCGCGATCTGCTCCGGGGTGCCCGCGAAGGTCCGATGCCCGCGCCCGCCCCCGAGCAACCCGATGAGCTCCCGCACGGTCAGGGAATCGGATTCGGCAAGCTCCTTGACCAACTCGTAGCGGCTCTTGTTGCCCTGGATCTCGTGCACAGGCGGCAACGGCGGCAGGGGCGCGTCGAGGGAGTGCTCGGTGAGGTCGACGCGGAGGATGGCGGACAGTTGGCGGAGCGCGTAGTCGGGCGAGATCAGATCGGTGAACTCCCGCTCCAGCGCCCTCGCCTCGGCCTCGGTCGGGGCGATGAACGGGACGATCCCCGGCAGCACCTTCAACTCGTCCGCGTGGCGCCCGTGCGCGGTCACCCTGGCCTTCAGGTCCCGATAGAACTCCTGCCCTGGGCGAGCGTGCGTTGCGCGGTGAACACCGCCTCGGCGTGCCGTGCCGCGAACTCCTTCCCACTCTCGGACGAGCCCGCCTGTACCAGCAGGGGCGGCCCTGCGGTGAGCGCGGCGAGTTCAGCGGGCCACGGATCCGGAAGTGCTCGCCATCGTGGTCGATCGCGTGCACCTTGTCCGGATCGGCGAACACCCCGGTACCCGGGTCCAGCACGACTGCGTCGTCCTCCCAGCTGTCCCACAGGGCGACCGCTGCTTCGACGAACTCCTCGGCGCGCTGATACCTGCCGAGGTGATCCGGGATCGCGTCGAGGCCGAAGTTGGCGGCCTCGTCCTCGCCTGCGCTCGTGACGATGTTCCAGCCCGCCCTTCCGCCGCTGATGTGGTCGAGCGACGCGAACTTGCGGGCGGTGGTGAACGGATCGCTGTATGTGGTCGAGGATGTGGCGATCAACCCGATCTGCTCGGTGGCGCCCGCGATCGCGGTGAGCAGGGTGACCGGCTCGAAGGTGGCCAGCGCGTTGTGCTTGATGCGAGGGCCGACCGCGAGGCCGTCGGCGAAGAACACCGAGTCGAGCTTGCCCCGTTCGGCGATCCGGCCGAGCTCGGCGAAATGCTCGACCGACCGCACGTCGTTGGCATCGGTGCGCGGGTGACGCCAGGCCGCCTCGTGGTGGCCGACGCCCATGAGAAACGCATTGAGGTGAAACTGCTTGGACCGCTGAGACATTGCGATGATCTCCTTAGATCGGACCGACGCGCCAGCGAGACAGGCGGCGCTCGGCGAGGATGAGGATTCCGTTGAAGACGAGACCGAGAAGCGAGATCGCGATGATTCCGGCGTACATCTTCGGGATCTGGAAGTTGTACTGCGAGGCCGTGATCAGATATCCCAAACCTGCTTTGGCGCCGACCATCTCGGCGGCGATCAGGACGAGGATCGAGGATGCCGCCGCCATCCTGATGCCCGTGAAGATGGTCGGGACGGCAGCGGGGAGGATCACTTTCTGGAACAGCCGGATCGGTGTGAGGCCCAAGGACAGGGCGGACTTGACCAGCAGCGGATCCACCGTCCGGACGCCCGAGATGGTGTTCAGCAGGATCGGGAAGGTGCTCGCGTAGATCACAAGGGCGACCTTGGAGGTCTCCCCGATGCCGAGCACGAGCACGAAGACCGGCAGCAACGCGAGCGCGGCCGTGTTGCGCAGCAGTTCGAGGATGGGATTGACGAACTCGGCCACCGGGCGGTACCACGCTATGGCGACGCCGAGCGGGATGGCGATCGCGATGGCGATCGCGAAACCGGTCAACGCCCGGCTCAGGCTCGCGGAGGCGTGGTTCCACAGCTCGCCGCTGGCGGCCAGGTCACCGAAGGCGCCCGCCACACCGGAGAACGGCGGCAGGAACACCTTGTCCACCAGGCCCAACCGCGGGGCCAGCTCCCACAACAGCAGGAACAGACCGATCGCCAGCGATGGCTTGAGAATCCGCCAGGCGGTGGCGCGGACCGCCCGGCCGCCGCGGGTGAGAGCCCCGGACGTCGCGGCGCCGCTTGCGCGGAGCGTGGCACCTGGCCGCGGGCGGCGACCGGCGGCGCGAGCAGTTCGACACTAGACATGAGCCGTCTCCTTCTGTGCGGGCGCCTGCGCCTCGAGTTCCTGGTGCTGAGCGCGCGCCACCTCGCCCTGCAGTTGGCTCCAGATGTGGTGGCGGAATTCCCGGAAGCGCGCGTCGGAGCGGACATCCGCCGCGGTGCGGTCGATGTCGATGTCGACCACCGTCTTCACGCGACCCGGCCTGGAGGTGAGCACCGCCACCCGCTGCCCCAGGTACACGGCCTCGTCGATGCCGTGGGTGATGAACAGGATGGTCTTGCCGGTGGTGCGCCAGATCCGCAGCAGCTCGTCCTGCAGGGACTCCCTGGTCTGGGCATCGAGCGCCGCGAACGGCTCGTCCATCAGCAGCACCTCCGGGTCGAAGGCCAGGCTCCGTGCGATCGCGACCCGTTGCTTCATCCCGCCCGACAGCTCGTGCGGGTACCGGTCGCCGAAGCCCTGCAGCCCGACCAGTTCCAGGTAGTGGCCGGCGATCTCCCGCCGCTCCCGCTTCGGCAGGCCCTTCGCCTCCAACCCGAATTCGATGTTGTGCTGCGCGGTCCGCCACGGCAGCAGCGCGTACTGCTGAAAGACGATCCCCCGGTCGAGGCCTGGTCCGGTGATCGGTTCACCATCGAGCAGGATCCGCCCCGACGACGGTGTGGTCAGGCCGCCGAGGAGATCGAGCAGGGTGGACTTGCCGCAGCCACTCGGTCCCACAAGGACGAGGAACTCGCCGTCGGCGACGTCGATGCTGATGTCCTCGATCGCGGTGAACCGGGCATCGGACCCG
The DNA here is from genome assembly GCF_001984015.1 of Rhodococcus sp. MTM3W5.2. NCBI lineage: Bacteria > Bacillati > Actinomycetota > Actinomycetes > Mycobacteriales > Nocardiaceae > Rhodococcus > Rhodococcus sp. MTM3W5.2. The sequence goes on from NZ_CP019572.1 coordinate 4,753,524, forward strand.
CGAATACCGAAATGCTTGCTGACCCGGTCGAGCCGGAGTTTGGGTTCGGCGGTCATTTCGCTGCCCCCAATGCTTGCCCGTCGGCGCCGCTGGTGGCGGCGTACGCGCCGTTCGCATACGGGTTGTATTCGTTCGTGAACAGGTCGGCGGCCGTCAACTCACCCGGCTTCAGTTCGCCGTTCCTGACCAACCAGTCGATCCAGGTCTGCAACTCGCGGTCGGCGATGACCGCCCCCGCGACCGGGATACCCGGACTACGCCAGTAGTCCGTCAAACTCGTGTTCTCGTTGCGGCCTCGTTCACCGATGATCTCCTTGAACCTGGCCACGACCTGATCCCGCGGTGTGGTCTGGGTCCATCGGACGGCCCGTGCCACGCCCTGCGTGAAGTCCTTAGCGGCCTCGGGGTTCTCGGCGATGAAATCGTCACGCAGGACGTAGGTGCCGTAGCTGAAGTCCCCGAAGATGGCCGAATCCGTGAAGAGCGGACGCAGCCCGCCGCGGCCGACCGCGGTCTCCCGGAAGACACTCCCGAGTGCGGCGACGTCGATCTGGCCTTCCCGCAGCGCCTGCTCGGTGTTGATCGGGGGAACCACGATCAACTCGACCTGCTTGATCTCCTCGGGCGTGAGCCCCTGCTTGGCCAGCCATTCGCGCACGACGAATTCATGATGGGCACCAAGGGTGTTCATGCCGACCTTTTTGCCGATCAGATCCCGCGCACCGGTGATCGGCGCGCCGTCGAGCACGAAGTACCCGGTGAAGGTGCCCTGATCGGCACCGTACGAGCTCACCACCGAGGTGATCGGGGAACCTGCGGAGCGCAGCTTGACGATCGCGCCGTTGAAGGCGCTGCCGAACTCCGTCTGCCCGGTCGCCACGGACTGGATGTCCTGCGGCCCGCTGGTGGTGTCACCGACCCACTTCAGCTCGATGTCCTGGAAGTAGCCGAGGTCTGCTGCCAACTCCGGGAAGGTGACCTGTCCGGCCGCGCCCTGGTAGCGCAGCACGGTCTTGCCGTCCGCGGTCTGCTCGGTCTCGGATGACCCCGCGCGCGCCCCGACCAGGGAACCGATCGTCAGAAGCGCGGCGAGAGCCGCGAGGGCGCGCAGGGTTCGCGACTGCGTTGATCGTCTCTTGAGCGTCGGTGATGCCATGGTCTGAGTCCTCAGGTCGGGCGTGGCTGGATGGTGCGTCAAAGATGACGGACGCCGCGGCCACCGGGAACAGTTCCGTTCACCGGGGTTTTAAGTAGAAGGCGTTCGTAGAATCGACCCATGGCCACCGTCGCACTCGCCGAGACCTTCGAATCCCACCGCCGTCACCTGCTGTCGGTCGGCTATCGGATGACGGGCAGCGTGTCCGACGCCGAGGACGCCGTGCAGGAGGCCTGGTTGCGGCTGAGCGAGACCGACCCCGACTCCGTCCGCGACCTGCGCGCCTGGTTGACCACCGTGGTCGGACGGATCTGCCTCGACCACCTTCGCAGCGCCGCCGTCCGGCGCGAAAGCTATGTCGGACAGTGGCTTCCGGAACCGATCGTGATGCCGCTGGAATCCTCGGGGTCGATGGACCCGCTGGAAGCCGTTGTGCGCGAGGAGGATGCGCGGTTGGCGGCGATGGTGGTCCTCGACACCCTCGGCCCGGATCAGCGCACCGCCTTCGTGCTGCACGACGGGTTCGGTGTCCCCTTCGACGAGATCGCCGGGGTCCTCGGCACCTCGACCGCCGCGACCCGGCAACTGGCCTCGCGCGGACGACGCGCGGTGGCCGGCGCCGAGCGGCCGACCCCGGACGACGAGCACGCGGAGGCGGTCGGCAGGCTGATGGCCGCGATGGCGGCGGGCGACCTCCAGGCCGTGCTGGACGCGCTACACCCGGACGCCCTGGTGATGGGCGATGCCAACGGCACCACCCGCACCGCCGTCAACGTCATCCACGGGTCCGACAAGTTCGCCCGCTTCTTCCTCGGCCTGATCAATCGCTATGGGCCACAGGCACTCCTGGCGCTCGAACCGGCCATGGTCAACGGCCAGCTCGGTTTCTACACGCACGGGTCGCCCGGGGACGAGACCCACCCGGGCTTCCCGTCGCGCGTGGGGGGATTCACCGTCCGCGACGGCAAGGTGAGCGCCGCCTATGACATCGCGAACCCGGAGAAGTTCGCGGGTGTCAGGCTCCCTGACCGGCCTGCCCCGTGACCGCCTGATCGGCCCACGGCACCCGGCACGCGTCCCCGAGTTGAATCCCTGCTCGGTGATCCCGAGCGCGGAGTACATCCGGGCCCGCATGTTCTCCAGCCCGATCTGATAGGTCAGTTCGACGACCCCGTCCTTGCCGAACCGGCGTTCCAGGTCGGCCACCTGCTCGTCGGTCACGGTCCCCGGAGTTGCCGTCACCGCGTCGGCGTATGCGATCGCCGCGCGCTCGTCCTCGCTGTAGAGCGGGGAGTTCTCGTAGTCGCCGATCTTCTGGAGCCGCTCGATGTCGAGGCCGTCGAGGCGCTGCAACATGGTGCCGAAGTCCACGCACCAGGAGCACCCGACGGTCCACGCGACCCGGAACACCGCCAGCTCGCGAATGTTCGCGGGCAGCACCTTGGAGGCCTTCTCCGCCGCCATCTCGTGCCGCGCGCAGGCCACGAAGAGCTTGCGATGATTCGCCAACACGGTGAAGGGCTCGGGCACCGCGCCGAACCTGCGGCCGGCGAACTTGTAGGCCACCTTGATCAGCGGTCCGGCATCCTTCGGAGCCACCGGCTGGATTCGAGTCATGACGCCCTCCTGTTTCTCATAGCGGCGACCGTTCGAGCCGCCTACCCTTGGACGAGACAGCCCAGGAAAACGTGACAACCCTCAGTTCGTCTGCAGATCGCGCCGCCGGAACGCCGCCGTCCCCAGCAGGCACAGCGCACCCGCGACGATTGTGGTGACCAGCACCGGCGCCAACCGGAAGTCCACCGCGGGCACCAACGGCAGGTTCTCGAACGGCGAGACGCTCATCAGCCGGTCCGGGAACTTCAGCGTCGTCCCGAACATCAGGACGAAGAAGCAGAAGGCCAAGCCGATCCAGGCGGCGGAGGCCAGCCGCGGCAGGAGGCCGAACAGGAGCAGGGTGAGCCCGCCCAGGACCCAGACCGCAGGCAGGTAGACGAGGGTGGCGCCGAGCATCCGCGGCACCTGCGCCATGTCGTCGGCGATGATCCCGTACATCAGTCCCATACCGAGACCGGCGAGCGCCAGCACCAGGGCCGAACCGGCCAGCGTGATCACCGCGTGGCCCGCGATCCAGCGGATCCGGGTCAGCGCGGTGGAGAGCAGCGGCTCGAGATGCCCGGCCGCCTCCTCCGCACGCGGCCGGAGGGCGGAGGAGATCGTGTACGCGGACCCGATCATGGCCAGCATCGCGGCGGCCATCGCGTAGAACGCGTCGACCATGCTCGCGCTCTCCTGCCCCAGCAACTCCCCGATGTCGACGTCGCCGAGCAGGTCGCCCACGTCATTGCCGATCGTGCCGAACGCCAGTCCGCCGAGGAACAACCCGACCGACCAGCCGACGAGCGTGCCGCGCTGCAGCCGCCAGGCGAGCCCGAACTCGCCCAGCAACCCCTGCGGAGCGCGAGCCGGGCCCGGCCGAGGAGGGAACACGCCCGCGCCGACGTCGCGATGGTCCAGCACGCGGAGCGCGACGAGGCCGACGGCCACGGCGACGGTGAGCGACAGCAGCGCGGGCCACCAGATCTCGCCGTCGTAGGGCCGCATCGCCTGGCCCCAGCCCAGCGGCGAGAGCCACGACAGCGCACCACTTCCGACGTCGCCGACCGCGCGCAGCACGTAGGCGACGCCGATCGCGGCCCCGGTGATGCCGTAGACGGTTCGGGTGTTCTCCGTGATCTGCGCGGCCAGCAGCGCGATCGCCGCGAACACCAGGCCCGCGCAGGTGGCGCCGACGCCGAGGGCGAGCGATCCCGCAGCGGCCAGACCGTAGGAGATCAGACTCAGCGCGACCACCGCGCCGTAGAGCACGTTCGCCACCGTCGCGATGATCGCCGCCGCGGCGAAAGAGGCGTGGCGCCCGACGACGGAGGACCGGATCAGCTCGTCGCGGCCGGTCTCCTCGTTGGCGCGGGTGTGCCGTCCGATCACGAACATGCTCATCAGGCCCGCGACGATCGTCCCGAAGGCGCTGGCCTGGAAGGCCACCTGACCCCCGATCGTGTCGAGGGCGCGCGGCGGTCCTGCCATTGCCACCATGGCCGCGTTGCCCTCCATGCTGGCGGCGACCGCATCGAGCTCCGGCTGGGTCGGATACGCGATGTCGACCCCGACTGCCTGCGAGTAGTAGACGAAGGCGCCCGCGAGGACCCACAGGACCAGGGCCAACCTCTCGCGCCGGAAACCGAACCGGGTCAGTGTCGCGGTTCCGGCCAGCGTGGTCACGATTCGTCCACCCCGGCCGCCGCGAGCTCGTCGCCGTAGTGTCGCAGGAACAACTCCTCCAGGGTCGGCGGCTGGCTGGTGAGGGTGCGGATGCCGAAACGGGTGAGGTGCGTGATCGCCCCGTCCAGTTCGCCCGTGTCCACCTGGAACCGGGCCCTTGTCCCTCCACCACCAGGTCGTGCACACCGGCCAGCTCGTCCAGACCGGTCGCCGGGTTCCTGGTCTCGCAGGCGATGGAGGTACGGGTGAGGTGGCGCAGGTCGGCCATGCTGCCGGTCTCGATCGATCTTCCGAGCCGGATGATCGTGAGTCGGTCGCACAGGGCCTCCACCTGGGCGAGGATGTGGCTCGACAACAGCACCGTGCGCCCCTGCCCCGTGACCTCGGCGATGCACTCCTGGAACACCGCCTCCATGAGCGGGTCCAACCCGGAGGTGGGCTCGTCGAGGATCAGCAGTTCCACGTCGGAGGACAGGGCCGCGACCAGCGCCACCTTCTGCCGATTGCCCTTGGAGTAGGTCCGGCCCTTCTTGGTCGGGTCCAGGTCGAACCGCTCGAGCAGCTCGGCCCGGCGTCGCCCGTCGAGGCCGCCGCGCAGCCGTCCGAGCAGGTCGATCACCTCGCCGCCGGAGAGGTTCGGCCACAGATTCACGTCGCCGGGGACGTAGGCGAGACGCTTGTGGAGTCCGGCCGCCTCGCGCCAGGGGTCGCCACCGAGAAGTCGCACGTCGCCGCTGTCGGCGCGGAGCAGGCCGAGCAGGACCCGGATGGTGGTGGACTTGCCCGACCCGTTGGGGCCGAGGAAGCCGTGCACCTCCCCGGTGCGCACCTGGAGTTCGAGGCCGTCCAGGGCCCGCGTTCGGCCGAAGGTCTTGACCAGGTCCGAGATCTCGATCGCGGCGCTCATGTATCGACGGTAGAACGGTCCGGCCGCGCCCTGCTGCGGATTGCCGAGTCGGGGCGCCTGCAGTTCGTCGACCATGCGGTCGGAACCCGCCCGGACGGCGAATAGGCTGTGACGATGCCCGCAGCACGCCACTCGCAGACGGTCTCGCGCCTGCAACCGTTCAGCTCCACCATCTTCGCGGAGATGACAGCGCTCGCCGTGCGGACGGGCGCGATCAACCTGGGCCAGGGCTTTCCCGACACGGACGGCCCGAACGCGATGCTCGAGGTCGCCAGATCCGCGATCGCCGACGGTCTCAATCAATATCCGCCGGGTCCGGGGATGCCGGTCCTGCGGGAGGCCATCGCCGCCGACCGCGCGGCGCGATACGGCCTGGAGTACGACCCGGACACCGAGGTGCTGGTGACGGTCGGCGCCACCGAGGCGATCAGCGCGACCCTGCTCGGCCTGGTCGAACCGGGCCAGGAGGTGGTGCTCATCGAGCCGTACTACGACTCGTACGCCGCGGCCGTCGCCCTCGCAGGCGGCGTGCGCCGGTCCGTGTCCCTGGTCCCGGACGGCGACGGCTTCGCCCTCGACCTCGACGCGCTGCGCGCCGCGGTCGGCCCGAACACGCGGATGCTGGTGCTCAACACCCCGCACAACCCGACCGGCACGGTGTTCACGGACGCGGAACTGCGGGCCGTTGCCGAGCTCGCCGTCGAGCGCGACCTGCTGGTGCTGAGCGACGAGGTGTACGAGCACCTGGTCTTCGACGGGCGCACTCATACCCCCGTGGCGGCGCTGCCGGGAATGGCGGACCGGACGGTCACGGTGTCCAGCGCGGGCAAGACCTTCAGCGTGACCGGATGGAAGACCGGCTGGGTGTGCGGCCCCGCCGAGCTGGTGGACGCGGTCCGCGCGGCCAAGCAGTTCCTGACCTTCGTCGCGGGTGGGCCGTTCCAGCCCGCGGTCGCGCACGCGCTGACCCACGAGCAGGCGTGGGTGACCGGTCTGCGAGAAGACCTGCAGCGCAAGCGGGACGTGCTCAGCGGGGCCTTGCGCGAGGCGGGGTTCGGGGTGCACGCCAGCGGAGGCACCTACTTCGTGTGTGCGGACATCACCCCGTTCGGCACCACCGACGGCGAGGCGTTCTGCCGCGCGTTGCCGGAGCGGATCGGGGTGGCCGCGGTGCCGGTCAGCGTCTTCGCGGACCACAAGGCGCCGTGGAATCACGTGGTGCGCTTCGCATTCTGTAAGCGCGACGAGGTGCTCGCCGAGGCCGCCGAGCGCCTCATGGGGCTGGCGGGGCGGTGGTGACGCGGCGATGAGTCAGCGCACCATTCCCGCGGACTTCGTGCGCAGGGCCGCCGCCTTGGCGGCGAGCGGCGGGTTCGACATGTCCATTCCCCTTGCGGCCGCGGGCATCACCCTGCCCATGCTGCGCGACGAGAACGCACGGTTGACCGCCGACCAGCTGACACTGTTCACCCAGGCGGCCTGGCAGCTGACCGGCGACGAACTGTTCGGCCTCGGCGCGGCACCGGTGCCGCGCGGCACGTTCAAACTGGTCTGCCTGTCGCTGATCCACACCCCCGACCTCGGCAGCGCGCTCGAGCGGATGGCCGACGTCATGCGCGCGCTCCCTGGTCCGCCGCCGCTGCGGATCCGGACCGGAGAGTCGACCACCCGGCTCCAGGTCGTGATCCCCGGCGGGACGAAGCGCTGCCCGCAGCGACCGCGGACGCCGCCGACCGTCTGCTCACCGACTTCGAGCTGATACTCCTGCACCGGTTCGCGGCCTGGCTGGTCGGCAAGCGGGTCAAGCTGATCTCGGTGGAAGTGCCGTATCCGGCTCCGGATCCGTCGCTGGCCAGGAATTACGACGTGATCTTCGGCGTCAAGGTCACCTTCGGCGCCGACATGGCGGCACTCGAATTCGACAACGCCGTGATGCGTGCGCCGATCATCCAGACCGAGGAGACGCTGGAGGACTATCTGCGGGAGTCTCCGAATCTGCTTTTCTCCGAACGGGATTACGACAGCACGGCCTCCGCGCAGGTCCGCAAGGTTCTCGAGTCCGGGGTCAAGGGCCGCACGTCCACGGCCGACGACATCGCGGAGATGCTCTCGATCAGCGTCCCGCACCTGCGCCGGCTGCTGCGGCAGGAGGGCACCTCACTCAATCAGCTCCGGGAGGAGGTGCTCCGCGACGCGGCCATCTCCGGACTCGGCCGCGGCGAGTCCGTCGACGACCTGTCGGCGCGGCTGGGGTTCTCCGAGCCCAGTGCGTTCCGGCGCGCCTTCAAACGGTGGACCGGCGAGACCCCCGGCGCCTACCGCTAGCCGCCGAGCAGGCGCTCAGCTGACGCAGAACTCGTTGCCCTCGGGGTCGGCCATCGTGATCCACCACTGCGGACCCACCTGCCCGCGATGCAGGAACGTCGCGCCGCGGGCGACGAGGGCATCGGCCACCGCCTGCTTGTCCTCGCCGACCCGGACGTCGAAATGCAGCCGGTTCTTCACCGACTTCGTCTCGGGCACCACCTGGAACAGCACCCGCGGGCGTTCCTGATGCTCGGGGTCACTGATCGCAGCGCCCAGCTTCCAGACCAGGGTGCCCTCGAAGACCTGAGTGTCCTCCTCGGTGGCGTGCCCGGCCGCGACCATCCTCCGGATGAAGTCCTCGTCGCTCGGCTCGACCCGCCAACCGAGTGTCTCCGCCCACCACTTGGCCTGGGTGTGCGGGTCGGCGGCGTCCACTGTCACCTGAAATTCGTATCCCATGTCGCGACAGTACGACCGGGGACCGACAGTGTCCGGGGACTCAGGGCCTGACCAGGATCCTGATCGGATCGCCCTCGTGCTTGTCCAGCTTCTCGATGCCGACCAGGACGTCCTCCAGCGAGACGATCTCGCTGATCAAGCGCGAGACGTCGAGACGACCGCGGGCCAGCAGTTCCGCCAGGGTCTCGATGTCGACGTTCTTGTAGCCGAGATGGCCCTTGACCTGCTTCTTCGACAGCCCGAAGGCGGTGGTGGTGCTCAGGACAGCCTCCTGGTCGCTCAGCCCGACCACGATGAGCCTGCCGGCGACAGCGAGGCAGTCCAGCGCGCACGACGGCACCGTACGGCGTGGACACCGCGTCGGCTGGGGGTCCCGCCCTGGACGTAGTCCTTGGGGAGGATCGCCGCCTGATCGAACGGGACGTTGTCGGGGATCCGGGTCAACCCGCCTGCCTGCGCCACCGTGTACTCCGCCCAGGCGCCGTCGTAGGCGAACGCCATCAGCTGGATGTTCAAGCAGTTGGTGAGATCCCCACGCCTGCAGTTGCGGCACCGGAGGCAGGCCTTGCCCGCGGACGGGATGACCCGGTCGCCCACCGCCCAGCCCGCTACTCCCGCACCGAGTTCCGCGATGGTGCCGGACGCCTCGTGGCCCTGGGTGACGACCGGCAGCATCGCGGGGAAGGTTCCGTTGATCAGGCTCAGGTCGGAGTGGCAGATCCCGCAGTACTCGACCTTGACGAGCGCCTCCCCTGACCCGGCTCGGGTATCGGGACGTCCTCCACCACAGTCTTTTTGGAGTCGGCATGGAATCGTGCGGCGCGCATGGCCTCCGCCATGTTCGGCTCCCGTCAGCCGTGTTCGATGTAGGCCTCGAGTTGGTCGCGTTCACCCTGCAGCTCACCGATCCGGCTCTTCACCACGTCGCCGATGCTGACGATGCCGACCAGCTGACCGTCCACGATCACGGGCAGGTGCCGGATCCGGCGCTCGGTCATGGTCTCGGCGAGGCTGTCGACGCTGTCGGTCGGCAGACAGGCGAACACCGCCGTGGTCATGATGTCCCCGACCCGGTCGTTCAGCAGCTCGGCGCCACGCTCGTGGATGCGGCGCACCACGTCGCGCTCGGTCACGATGCCGACCACCTCGTCGTTCTCGACCACGACGAGGGCGCCCACGTTGTGCCTGGCGAGTTCGCCGATCAGCACGCTGACGGTGATCCCCGGCCCGACCGTCGCCACCGCCGGGCCCTTGTTCCGCAACACATCCGCTATTTGCATCTGGACACCCCGATCCATCCGCGCTCGGCTACCGCTGTGTCGATCATAGGCAGCCGGAAGCCCCGCCGACCATCAACGGACGAAGGAATCCGGGGCGCATCGCCGCCGGTCAGGCGACCGCAGGCCGGGACCTGTCGAGGGCGAGGGTGACGGCCAGCCCGCCGAGGACCGATCCCATCACGTAGCGCTGTACCCTCAGCCAGCCGGGCCTGGCGTCGAGGAGCGTCGAAATAGTTCCTGCCACAACGACTATCGCGGCATTGACGGTCAGCGCGACCGCGATCTGCACGCCGCCGAGACCGAGACTCTGGGCCCAGACCCGCCCCGCCGCCGGATCGATGAACTGCGGGATCAGCGCCAGGTACATGATGGCGATCTTCGGGTTGAGCAGGTTCGTGACCAGCCCCATCGTGAACAGGCGCGTGGCGGAATCGACGGGCAACCGCCGGGGTGCGAACACCGAGGCCCCGCCCGGCCGGAGAGCCTGCCAGGCCAGCCACCCCAGATAGCCGGCGCCCGCGAGCTTCACCGCGAGGTAGAGCTGCGGCACCGCGACGAAGACCGCCGAGATCCCCGCCGTCGCCGCCGCCAGGTAGCAGGCGAAACCGACGGCGACGCCGCCGAGTGAGATCAGTCCCGCGCGTCGGCCCTGGGTGACGCTGCGGGAGACGAGGTACATCATGTTCGGCCCGGGGGTGAGCACCATGCCGAGTGCGACCGCCGAGACCCCGAGAACTGCCGCGCCGGTGATCATGGCGATCAGGTTCGCACGGTCCGCGCACCGCTGTCGCGGGCCAGTTGCGCACCACTGGACCCACAACCCAAATGACACAGATCTGTGTCATCTCAGTCGGAACTGTTACAGTCCAGGGGTGCCACACGACACGCAGCTGATCTTCGCCGACCATGTCGGCCGCTTCTATGCGCGCCAGTACGGGTTCCCTCCGATGGCGGGGCGGCTGCTGGGATACCTGTTCGTCTGCGATCCGCCGCAGCAGACGATCGACGAGCTCGGCGACGCCTTGCTGGCGAGCCGCAGCGCTGTGACCGGCGCCGTCAAGCTGCTCGAGGGCTATCAGCTGGCGCGGCGGACCCGTGCCGCGGGCGAGCGGGTGGACCGGGTGAGCCTGGACCCCACGAGCCGGCAACCCCAGAACTTCGATTCCGCCGTCCACCGCGAGCACGCGGCCCTGTTCCGGGAGGGACTGGCGCTGCTGGCCGACGCCCCGCCCGACCGTCGGGCACCACTCGAGGAGATGGTCGCCCTTGCCGAGTTCCTCAGCGAGCGACTGCCCGCCCTGCGCGACGAATGGCACACACATCGCGACGAACTGCGCCGATCGGGAGCACTTCCCGCTCCCAACAACTGAGAGGTTGCCGATCATGACCGACTTCGACCTGTCCGCCCTGCGGGAGCGGGCCGAGAGCGGCGACGAGACCGCCCTCGACGAACTGATCCAGCTCGCAGTCGAGCTGGGCGACATGGACGAACTCCGGCGCCTCGCCGACGGCGGAAGCGCCGACGCGACCGACGAGCTGATCCAGCTGGCAGGCGAGCTGGGCGACATGCAGGAACTGCGGCGACTCGCCGATGGCGGGAGCTCCGACGCGGCCGACCAGCTCATCGAACTCGCCACCGAACGGGACGACCTGGACGAGCTGCGGCGCCTCGCCGACCTGGGCAACATCACCGCGGCCGAGCAGCTCGCGGAGCTCACCGCCGAATAGCACGACACTAGAACAATTGTTCGATGCAGGCGTAGAATTCCGCCCGTGGACATCGCAGTACAGGCGTCGCTGTTCGACGACGCGACCGAGGGGGCTCGGTTCGAGCCGCTCGGCGACAGCGTCCGCAGGCGTGTGCTGACGGCGGGCGCCTGGATCGACGTGCGACCCGGCTGGCTGCAGGGATCCGAGCGACTGTTCACCGATCTCGTCGACACCGTCCCGTGGCGGGCCGAGCGCAGGCAGATGTACGACCGCGTCGTCGACGTCCCGCGGCTGGTGAGCTTCTACGCCGAGGACGCCACGCTCCCCGACCCACTGCTCACCGAGGCCAGGACCGCCCTCGACGCCCACTACCGGCGCGAACTCGGCGAGCCGTTCGCCACCGCGGGCCTCTGCTACTACCGCGACGGTGCGGACAGCGTCGCCTGGCACGGCGACACCATCGGGCGCGGCGGCACCGAGGACACGATGGTCGCGATCGTCTCCCTCGGCGCCGCGAGGACCCTGGCCCTGCGCCCCCGCGGGGGCGGCGCCTCCCTTCGATACTCGCTCGGGCACGGCGACCTGCTGGTCATGGGCGGATCCTGCCAGCGGACCTGGGAGCACGCGGTCCCCAAGAGCACCCGCCCCACCGGACCGCGGATCAGCGTGCAGTTCCGGACGCGCGGCGTGCGCTGACCGCGCCCGCGAGCCGGTCGAGCTGGGTCGCGGTGGTGTCCCAGTCCAGGCATGCATCCGTGATCGACTGTCCGTAGGTGAGCTCGTCCGCCCGCCCGAGGGTCAGGTCCTGACGGCCCGCGACGAGGAAGCTCTCCAGCATCAGCCCCGAGATGCCCGCCTCGCCAGCCTCGATCCGTGCCGCGACATCGGTGACCACGTCGACCTGCTTGTTGTGGTCCTTGCGGCTGTTGCCGTGACTGGCGTCGATGACGACCCGCTCGGGCAGGCCCGCCTTCGCCAGCCGCGCCATGGTGTCGGCGACGGTCGCAGCGTCGTAGTTCGGGCCGTCGTCGCCGCCGCGCAGGATGACGTGGCAATCCGGGTTACCCGCGGTGCGGATCAGCGCTGACAGCCCGTTGAGGTCGGTGCCGGGGAACACGTGGCTCGCCGCCGCCGCCCTGGTCCCGTCGACCGCCACCTGCACGTCGCCCTCGGTCGAGTTCTTGATCCCGACCGGCATGGACAGCGCGCTGCAGAGCTGGCGGTGCACCTGGCTCGCGGCGGTCCTGGCGCCGATCGCGCCGTAGCTGACCAGATCCGCGATGTACTGCGGCGTGATCGGGTCCAGGAACTCGCAGCCGACCGGCAGGCCGAGCGACGAGATGTCCAGCAGCAGTTTGCGTCCCATCCGCAAGCCGGTATTGATGTCGAAGCTGCCGTCGAGGTGCGGGTCGTTGACCAGACCCTTCCACCCGAGCGTGGTGCGCGGCTTCTCGAAGTACACCCGCATCACGATGTGCAGGTTGTCGCGGTGCTGCTCGGCCTTGGCCGCGAGCCGGCGCGCGTAGTCCATCGCGGCGTCCGTGTCGTGCACGGAGCATGGCCCGACCACCACGATGAGGCGGTCGTCGCGGCCGTCGAGGATGTTCACGGTCGCGTCCCGGCCGCCGCGCACCGTCGCGGCGACGGCGGGGTCGACGGCGTGTTCGCGGCGCAGTTCGGCCGGCGCGGCCAAGGGACTGATCGAGACGGTGCGCTGGTCGTCGAGGCCGAGCACATCGGTGTCGATGGTGAGGGTCATGGGGGGTCCTGTTCGTTCAGGCCGACCCAGGAGAATGCGTGCACACCCGCGAGCCGGTCGATAGCGGCTCGGGGTGGAAGGAAGTCAGCGCGTGGTTACGCCGACCGGCCCACCCGGGGCCAGCCTGCTAAACCAGAAATATGCGCGCTGCATGGGGGCCACTGTAGCAGCGCCCCGCGACCCCGGTGTGAATGGTCACCGTAGTTGGCGGATGGTCACCAAGTTGGCGGAGTCGTCACGATAGTTGGCGGATGGTCACCTAGTTGGCGGATGGTTCGCCCGTCCGCTGGGTCGAATCGTCTGGATCCCTGTCTGCACGACTATCGATCCCCGGCTCCGCGGGCTCCGCTGGCGCCGGCGGATGCTCGGGCAGCGGGGTGTTCTCGGGGATCCCGAAGCCGGGCATGTCCCACCTCTGCGCCGACTCGGGTCCGGTGCCATCGTTTATGGCAAGTTCAGCGGCCTCGGGCACGCCGATACTCTGGAAACCTATCCGCTAGAGCACTATCAAACGCGGCAGCACGCTCGAATGAATCAATATTCGGATGCACGTGATCGCGTTCAAGGTGCGTCGTCATCAATCCTGCTGCCTCAGTGAAGTAACCATTGACGATGCACAAGATGATCGTCGCCCGTAGAACATCGGGGTAAATCCGGTCGTGCGAGGTTCCCGGGATCGGCTCCTCCGCCACCCAAATCAACTTCTCAAGCGAGTTGCGATCGTCGAACCATTTCGCAACCGCCCCGGATACGCGATTCTCAAACCACTGCACGGAAATCGGCACGTCCGCTTCAGTAATCACCCATGGCGCCTTCCCCACCAACTCCAGACCTGGCAGTTCGTTGAAAAACCGATAGTCAACGTACTCAAGGGAGGAGCTGTCCGGCCCACGGCCTTTAAGCAGTGCGTCCGATGGCATTGACCGTAGTATGTCACCTACCGCCGGAGATAACAGGAATGCAGTTCCCGTGCACCTCACGGCACCGTCCCTCGAAAAGCCAATAAGTGCCTGCACGGCAGCGAAGGTATGCGGAATGCCAACAGCATCACTCTTGAACCAAAAGGCACCCTCATTCCTCTCCACTAGGGGATCAAACGGCATGTACCCCGCACGCACCATTGCATCGGTCAATTCCTCTTTAACCATATTGGCAACACGGTCTCTTTTGCGAGCAGCCACAACCTACCCCTTTCAGGCGAGAGCCCCACCAGATCAATTCACCCTAGATATCAGAAATTCGCACTGTATGCCCACACTGCTAGCGCCTCCATAGCCAGCCACCATTCGATGTGAGGGGTCCGATTCGCGTGAGGAGCGCGCTAACCTGTTCCCGCACCGGATGCGATCTCGCCGACCTCGATCGCTAGTCCTCGTCCTCGTACTCCGGTTCGGGCTCATCCACCCATGCCTGATACCCCGGACTCGTCAGATGGAGGTGGATCGCGCTGGGGCTCATACTGAGTTCGACGACCACTTTGGGCAGGTCCCACCGGATAGTTGCCTCAGGTCCGGGCTCGGAGTACGTGGGAATCGGCAGGACGGGAATCAGTGCCGCAGTGAGATTCGCGAATCCTTCGTCCAGCAGCGGACGCACCACTGTCATGGGCGTAGCGTCATCTGCCACGTCCGTGACGTAGATCGAGATCCATTTCATTCTGTGCTGCCGCCCGTACATGTGCGCCTCTGGTCGGCTGACAGGAAGGTTCGTCCGAATCGAGCCGCCGCCTTCCCGGAGTTCGACGAGCTCCCATCCGGCTTGTGCGCAGAAGGATTCCAGGTCGTCGACGGCCCAGGTCCAGTCGAATTCTGCTGCGAGGCGGGCGATCCGGGTGGCGCCTTCGATGTCGACGTGCACGCGTGGATGCTACTTCCTTCTCGATCGTTGTTGACGACGGCCCAATCGCGGGGGCGTCGAGGTGAGGGCTGGCGGGTTGTCGGTCACCGGATGTGAGCGCCATAGGTCAGCACCTTGCCAGCCTCGCGTGGGTCGACGTCGGTGACAGTTGGTTGCGGCATGCTGATGCTGACGACCATCGACTGGTCGACCTTCTTGTCGGTGTTCGCGGGCCATACGAGGCCGGCGAAGGGCGCGAGGGCGGGCAACGCCAGCGCGGTCCACAGGTTCAGATTGTTCAGGTCGTTCAGGCCTGACGACATCACGTCGGTGATCCACCGTGGTGCCGCGATGGGCGTCGCGCCCACACCGGCTGCTGGTGTCGGCATGAGGGCCACCGCCGACCAACGCATCGGCGCCACACCAGCTTCGGCGACGCGGCACTCTCCTGGTGCGGTGCACATGTATGCGCGGATCAGTCTTCGGCGTCCTCGTCCTCTACTTCGTCCCATTCATCTTCGGGTTCGTCGGTCCATGCTTGGTGCTTGGGGCTGACGAGGCGCATGGTGACGGACCAGCGCCCAGCCGAGAGGATGATCACCACGTTCGGCAGATCCCAGCGAAGTTCCTTGACAATACCGGCGGTGACGGGGGTTCCCTCCCCGAACTCCGCGGCCATCGGCGCACTCAACTCACCCAGTAGCTCCGCCATCACCTCCGGCATGCTCGTACCAGGGTCGGCTACGTCGGTCACCTTCAACCGTATGATTTGGAGGGGTCCCCAAGTCAGTGACGCTCCCCCGCTGGGACGGTTGATGTCGAGGTTCGTGGTGAGGGTGGCTGCGTTGTCGGAGAAGCGCTCTGCTTGCCAGCCGGCGGCGGCGCAGAAACGTTCGAGGTCCTCGGAGTCCCACGTCCAGTCGAAATGGGCTGCCAGGCGCGCGGTCCGGACCGCGCCTTCGATATCGGCGTGCATGATCAGGAATCTACTGAACCACCCCGGGGTGGTTCACGCAGCCAAAGGAGGACCCGGTCGAGCGTTGAAGTCGATCACCAGCTGGGTGCACCCGCACGCGGCGTGTCAGGATCGACCGATGAGCAGCGCGAGTCAGATCAGCGAGCAGGCCGTCGTCTTGGCGGTGGACTACGGGCAGTTCAGCATCTCCGGCGGCCTCGGGGACTACGAGGACAATCTCGAACTGCTCGAGCAGGCACAGGCCGCGCAGCCGTCCGCAGGTAACGGCAACGCGCTCGTGGTGCTGAGCCCGCACCAGAACAACTTCGAGATGCCAACCTCGGTGCAGGTGTGGAACGGGCGCCCACCCGCGGACCGGGACGAGTGGCAGCAGGTCAGCGAGGGACGACTCCGGGTCTCCGAGGCGGGGCAGATCATGATCGCCTCACCCACCACCGGTGAGGTGTTCTGCGAGGTCCCCGAGGGGGACTATCTGATCGAGGTCAGCGGCCGCGGGTTCGTCAACTACGGCTGGCCCGGATCCACCACTCCCGGGGATGTGTGGCGAATTCGGATGTGGCCCAACGATGGCACCGAACCCGAGCCAGCGCAGATGTGGGTCATGCCCGGCTTCGGGGTCCCCGAGAACAGCCCGCGACCCGAACCCGCAGCGGGGCCAGTGGAATCGGACGAGCCGAAGTGGATCACCGTGTTCGAGCCCGGCGGCGGCAGCCGCATGGTCAGAACCTCCGAGCTGCGCGCCGAAGCCGCCGAGGCGCAACGGCAGGCGTGGGGTGGCGGTGACCCCATCCCCGAGATGCTCGAGTACAACGGCGGACAGTCCCTCACCAAGTACGACCGGGCACTGGTTCTCGCGCTCCTCGAGATGGATGGCGGCCGACTGCGCGAGATCGCGCGATGGTGCGCGAGCAAGGCGTACGAGTTCGCGGGCCTCGCCGACCGAACTTGGGTTGCACCCGCATTGGCCGCCCTGCACGCCGGCGAGCCGCTGCCCCCGCCGTTCGACGACATAGCGTCGGCGTTCGCGCACCTCGAGGCCGATCGCCGCAAAGAGGCGCCGGCCAGCGAGGGCTCTGGACAGGGTGTCTTCGTCACCTACTCGAGCGGCGAGTTCGACCCGTTCGACCACGGCCCGATCAGCCGCCCCTCCTATGCGCTGCCCACGATCTTCGCCGCCGCCGGCCCGGATCCGAGGCGAGCGGCGTTCGATGCGCTCTCCTCCGCCTCAGTCACTTTCCAACGGGACGCACGCGAACTGCACGCTCAGCTCCGGGAGACCTTCGGGATCGCTCCCGGGCCCGCGTAGCCGACCACTCCGATGGCGCGTTGGCGTCGCCGCTCCCCCAGTCGGGCGGCGAGGCCCTTTCCGATACCGACGTGACGCGCGTCGCGCCGGTGGCAGAACTGCCGCGCCCTACTCCGCGTTCCACGGCGCACTTTGCGGCCGCGGCCCGGCACGCTGCGGTAACGCGACGCCATGTGTCCTCGATTTCCAGAATGTGCCACTCCCATCCCCCTGTGTGTGGCACACGAGCCCCGCCGGATGCGCGACATTCGGCGGGGCTCGTTTCATGAGTGAGGCCGAGTTCGGTGCCCAAGGCGGCGCGCATCGTCGCACCCACATTCGTTCGGCCAACGAACAGCTCTGAACAATTGCCAACTTCGATGACAACGATTGCGACCGGTCGTGGTCAGGATGGT
This sequence comes from Rhodococcus sp. MTM3W5.2, assembly GCF_001984015.1. Lineage (NCBI taxonomy): Bacteria > Bacillati > Actinomycetota > Actinomycetes > Mycobacteriales > Nocardiaceae > Rhodococcus > Rhodococcus sp. MTM3W5.2. The sequence goes on from NZ_CP019572.1 coordinate 4,770,897, forward strand.
CGTCACACCGCAGGTCAGGGCGCCGGGAATTGCCAACTACGATGGCGATTCACAACCGTGCGTGTGATCGGTCACCACAGTTGGCCAATCGCCAAGACAGTTGGCCACTTCGTCAACATTGTTTGGGAACCGCGCAGGTGCTCACTCGACGGAACCCGCGTGGATGACCGTCAGCTCGCCGCGAGTGACGGCTCGTACGGTCGACACCTCCCATGACGCGGTCTTCGCCCATCGCTCGAACGCGAGCAGCCCGCTCCTGTCGGCGGTCGCGTAGTCCGCATAGTCCATCGATCCGGACGGTGCGGTGCCGGTGGTTCCCTCGGCAGTGAACTGAACTGCACCGGACTTGACCTGCCGGTACACGCGGTTGTCGAGGACCACGTCGTCGCCGGGCGCGAGGCCGGTCCCCTCGCACCGCGTCCACAGCGTCATCTCCAGTTCGCCCTCGTCGTACTCGACCGTGAGCCGGCGACGGCCGGTCGGGCCGTCGAGCAGGTGCTCGTGCCAGCGAAATCCCTCCTGGTCGAAGTTGATCGTGCCGCCGACGACGTGGTCGACACCGGCGTACGTGACGATGTCACCGACACCGATCCGGAGCGGGTCGTAGGCCTCCGAGTCGGCGGCGAGCGGATCGACCAGCGGTAGCGCACCGGGAGTGCTTGTGCGCCGGCCGAGGATGACATTCCCGGCGATCGAGACCAGAACCAACAGGGCGAGTAGAAGAATCACGACACCCATCCGGACAGTGTTCCCTTCTGAAATCTGCGCTACATTGACCCCAGGCAGCGCCTCGTGACAGGCCTGGGCTGCGGTGTTGACGTCGACCCGCCTCTCTACGCTCCGTGCGCAATCCTCGCGACGAGCGGATCGAATGCCTCCCTTACCCCGGTTGTTCTCTGACACCGGACGTTTCGTCCCCGCTCGAGACCGATCACCGCTGCGCCGCCTTGTGCAATTCAGCCCGACCGATCCCCTACTGCGGGCCTTCACCCACACAACAGAATGGAGTAGAAGCATGAGCACCTACGGAACCACCAGCGGCGCCGAGCGAGCGATCATCGAGACCATGCTCGACCGTAACCGCGAAGCACTCATCGAGACCGCACGTGGCCTGTCTGAAGCCGATGCCCGCCGACGCCTCGTCGCGTCGCTGACGACGCCGATCTCATTGATCAAGCATGCTGCTGCCGCGGAACGGATTTGGTTCCAACGGTTCTGGGCAGGGCTCGACGAATCCGAGTGTGATGGATACTCGCGCCGCGACGAGGGCACCTTCGCCGTCGCCGACGACGAGTCGCTAGCAGATGTCATTGCCGAATTCGAGCGCGCAAGCCAACGATCACGTGAGATCGCGTCCCGCTTCGATCTCGACGACACCAAGGACAACCCCGCGAGGGAAGCGTCAGCATGCGGTGGACGCTGCTCACCTTCATCCAAGAGTTCGCCAGGCACGCAGGCCACGGCGACATCCTCCGCGAACAGCTCGAAAAGGGGCCACTCCGTCAGCCGAACTCGTAGAGCTTCGGCGCTACCGGAGCACCTGCCCCAGCTCGCTGACCGCCTCATGCCATTTGTCGGTGATCGCAGCCGTTCACCCGGCGGATCGCGAACAATTGCCAACTATCGGGGTCGGATCAGAGTGAAATGACGGTCTCGATCGACGGCGCAGACACGTGCGGAGTCGCGGTGCTGAGCCAGAACCGGACCCGCCCATACCCCGACGCGACATATGCGGCGTTCCCGGAGGTCTGGTAGGCAGCCGGGTTCTCCCGGCTGTCCATCGGATACACGGTGCGACTGCCGGTGGCGCCAGTGTCGAGGTTCTCCCAGTGCACCGTCACCGCGATCATGCACTGGGTCAGCTGATGGGTCAGGTCCGGGACGAAGAACTCCGGGGACAGCAGGATGTAGGCCTCGCCGCCGGGCCATCCACTGGTCAGTCCCACGGTCATCGGGATACGGACGATGCCGCACCGACCGATGTCGTCCGACAGCGCCCACGTGTCCAGGGCGCGCGCCGGTGACGGCACGGGCGCCGCGCCTGCCGTTCCGAAGCCGAGCATCGTCGTCGCGGCCAGCGCGGCAACGCCGATCGCGCTGCGACCCCTGATGACCTTCCTCATGCTGTTCTCCCCCGTTCCGTGCTGAGCAGCACGACTGATACTGATCGTCCTCAAGCGCCACCAGTCAGTGCGGTCACTGCGAACAGTCGTCTGATCATCGATGACCCCCCACACCGGATTGACTGAATTCACTCGGTGTGTCTGTTTCCTCCCGCCCCGCGTTACCGAGCTCGGCCACGCTCCGGGTGCCCCACGGCTTCCCCGGCAAGCCGGATTCATGGCCTGGTGGCGTTCGTCCGCCGAAAGCGGCCGAATTCACGCAGCGGATCCGCGAACTAGGGCCAACTGTCTTGACCACGATCGCGAACGAAGTGGTCACGTTGTTGGCACACTGCGGGTCAGGTCCTCGGGAATCGCCAACAGCATTGGTGATTCACATCCTCCGGTGTGAACGGCCAACCCGCGGACCTCAAGAGCTGCCCGACTGCTGACTCGAGGGCGCCCACTCGCCCGTGCACAATGGCGCGGTGACGTCAGAGGAAATGCAGGGACCGGGGTACGGCGAGGATTTCGCCACCCTCGCCGCGTACGTGAAGGACTACCGCGCCGGTGGCTACGACGTCGACACCGTCACCGAGTCGGTGTGCGCACGATGCGGCGGACGGGCCTTCGAGATAGGCGTGGACGACGATGCGGGTTGCGCCGAACGGCTCTGCGTGGCCTGCGACGACGCCGTCCTGATCGCCGACAGCGTGGACCACTGGCCCGAGGCCGAACCGGGCCAGTGTGAATGCCCGTGCGGCGGTATGGAGTTCGCCATCGCCGTCGGCTTCGCCCCGGTCGGCGACGGGAGCGACGACGTGCGCTGGGTGAGCATCGGGCTTCGGTGTCTGCGAGACGGGATGCTCGGCGTGTACGCGGACTGGAAGATCGACTACAGCCCTCGGGCCACCTGCGAGGCATGGCGTAGGCGGGACAAACCCCGAAGGTCATCGCCAGTCGGAGCGTCGCGCCCGGCTGCAGGACGTCGCGGCTCAGTCGTGGAGAGTGACGTTGGGCAGTGGGCGGCCACTGGCGTCGAACAACACGGCTCCACAATCGCAGCGCTCGTCGGCCAGGGTCTCCGTCGCAGGCAGCTCCCAGACCAGCATCTCCGAGCAGTCCGGGCAGTTCAGGCTGACCAGGGTCTCTTCGGGTTCCGAGCCCCAGGCCCGCACCGGGATGCCCTGGTGCGTCAGCTCGGTCAGCTCACGCTCACCGGTCAGCGCGACCAGTACCTCGTAGGTGTCGGTGCCGCTGTCCCGCACCGCGAGCGTGCAGCCGAGATTTGCCAGTACACCGGACAGATGATCGAGCTGGCGGACCGGGAAATCACCGCGGCGCAGAGTCGGGTCGGTCTCGGCCGCGTGGTAGACGACGTCGGTGTCGACGGCCGTCGGCTCTACCCCGAAGGCACGTACCCGACCGGCCACGAACGCCGCCAGATGGCCTGGGTAATCCTCTCCGGTCCAGTCCATCCTGAACATCACACTGTCGACTCGGACCCCCTGGGTCCGCTCGGCGGGGGTCAGGACCAGGTCTTCCAGATCTGCCACGACGATCACGCTACCAACTGCCGGCGGGCAGGCCTGCGGTTGTAATGTCGTTGTCGTGCGAGACCAATGCCGGCCCCGCACCAGCTCTCGGGATCGCGGATTCGACCGCCCGATCAGATCACTGGCGGGCCAGCCACTCCGACAGTGATGTTCGCGCCAGCTGTGCACCACTGCCGGGCAGCAGGCTCTCGGGTCCGAGCACCGCCCCGAAATACCGCGCCTGGGGATCGGTGACCACCGTGCGCGGGTCTGAACGCGCGGCCAGCACGGTGCGGATCCACTGGTCCATGCCGAGCACTTCCGGACCCGCGACCTCGACGATGCCGCTCAGCGGAGCGCCTACCGCCGCGCGACCCACGGCCGGTGCCACCTCGTCCGCGGCGATGGGCTGCACACCGGCATCCGGGAGCCGCACCTCGCCGTCGACAGTCGCGGAATCGGCTATGCCACCGGCGAATTCGAAGAACTGCGTCGCGTGGACCAGCGAGTAGGGCAGGCCCGATCCCTTGATCAGATCTTCCTGCGCCAGCTTCGCCCGCAGGTACCCGGATTCCGGCAACCGATCCGTACCCACCACCGACAAGGCGACATAGTGTCCGACGCCGGCCGCGGCGGCAGCCTCGAGCAGGTTCGCGGTGGAGGTCCGGAAGAAGTTCATGACGTCGTCGTCGGCGAACGACGGCGAATTGGATACATCGACCACCACGTTCGCATCCTGCAGCGCCTCTTGGACGCCCTCACCGGTGAGGGTGTTCACGCCCGTGCTCGGTGCGGCCGGAACCGCCTGGTGGCCATCCTCACTCAATCGAGCGACGAGCTTCGAGCCGATCAGCCCGGTGCCGCCGACAACAACGATCTTCATGCTCATTCCTCCTACCTCGTCACACAGCCACAAGCTGGGTCGCGCGCGGGTCCGGTCCGCTCGGCACAAGGCAACGCAGGTGACTACGTCGACACGCACGCACCGCAGGACATCACGTTACCCGGCATCGCGCCCTCAGCCGGGGCGCCTGGTTCCGATCACGACGGTGGCGCCGGCCTCGTCCGAGCGGGCGACGCGGGGAGTCAGTCCACCGCGGGCAAAGGCGTCGACCGTGAGCGGCACCTGCCGTTCACTCGTCTCGATCAACAGGTGTCCGCCCGGCGCCAGCCAGCGGGTGGCGCCGGCGGCGACCTTTCGCTGGATGTCGACGCCGTCGGTCCCACCGTCGAGCGCCACCAGCGGCTCGTGGACACGGGCCTCCGGCGGCAGCATTCCGATCGAGCCGGTGGGCACGTAGGGCGCGTTGGCCACCAGGACATCGACCCGACCGCGCAGGGACCGGGGCAGCGGATCGTAGAGATCGCCCTCGTATACCCGGGCGTCGGCGGCATTGCGACGCGCGCAGCGGACGGCGGCCGGATCGACGTCGACCGCGTGCAGTTCGATGTCACCCCCGGCCGCGGTCAGCGCGACGCCCACCGCACCGGACCCGCAACAGAGATCGAGGACGACCGCCTGGTGGCGGGCGACGGCCGCCGCCTGACGGGCGAGGAACTCGGTGCGGCGGCGGGGCACGAAGACCCCGGGGTCCACGGCGATGCGCAGGCCGCAGAACTCGGCCCAGCCGAGGATCTGCTCGAGGGGCAGGCCGGCGACGCGGCGGTCCACCATGGCCTCGAGGTCGTCGGGGGTCGCGGCGGCGCCGGCGAGCAGGCGCGCCTCGTCCTCCGCGAAGACGCAGCCGGCTGCGCGCAGCCGGGTGACGATGGAGGTTTGCGGGCACAGCGATGAGATAGCAGACATGGGAACGCCTTTCGGGAAATTCCTATGGGCGCTCTCGCGATCACCTACGTCGGTCGGACCGCACACGGTGAGAGCACCCGGGTTGCCAAAACGGACACCGGTCTCACCTCCTCGGTCGGACGACTACTGCGGACGCGAACGATACCCGAGCCATCACGGAGCGGCCACCGATATACCGAGCTCCGTTTGAGCCGCATCACACTTGGTTGTGCACAATCTAACCGTGCACTACCTTCATTCTCGTGACCGATGAACTCGCCCTCGACCGGCAGGTGTGCTTCGCCCTCTACTCGGCCTCGCGCGCCGCCACCGCGGCGTATCGCCCACTCCTGGAGGATCTCGGCCTCACCTACCCGCAGTACCTGGTGATGCTGACGCTCTGGGAACGCGACGGCCGCGGGGTCCGCGAGATCTGCACGGAGCTCGGCCTGGACACCGGCACCCTCTCTCCCCTGCTCAAAAGGCTGGAGGGCCTCGGACTCATCGAGCGCCGACGTCTGAGCACCGACGAGCGTCGCGTGGAGATCCACCTGACCGCCGTCGGACGCACCCTGCGCGACCGCGCGCAGGACATCCCGCGCCGGCTCGCCGATTCCACCGGGATGTCCGAGCCGGAGCTGGCCGCCCTCCGGGAGGCCCTGGTCCGGGTCACCCGCGCATTACAGGCCTCGGCCCGACCTTGAACCACGCCAACCCATTCCCCACCCGAAGGAGAAACAGATGAAGACGCTCTATACCGCGGAGGCCCTCGCCACCGGCGACGGACGCAACGGCCACGCCCGCTCCTCGGACGGCAGGCTGGACTTTGATCTCGCCATCCCGGCCGCGATGGGCGGCACCGGCGACGGCACCAACCCCGAGCAGCTCTTCGCGGCCGGCTACGCGGCCTGCTTCCACTCCGCGCTGCAGCTGGTCGCCCGTCAGGCCAAGGCGAACGTCGCCGACTCGGCGGTCGGCGCCCGGGTCGGCATCGGCTCGCTCGACGGCGGCGGATTCGGCCTCGAGGTCACCCTCGAGGTGTCGCTACCGCACCTGGCTCGCGCCGAGGCCGAGGACCTGACGGCGAAGGCCCACCAGGTCTGCCCGTACTCGAACGCCACCCGCGGGAACATCGAGGTCACCCTCGTGGTTGCCGAGGCCGACGAATAGGCCTCACCGGCAAGAAGATCAGGACCGGCGGGCGAAGATCCGTTCCCACACGGCGGGATCGGTGCGCGGACCGCTCGGGGTCTCCGGCCCGTACCTCTCGATCTCGCCGTCGATGTCGAGGGGGCGGGTCGGCGGCATGCCAGGCACCAGCTCCTCCTCCACCCGGTCGTCCGGAACGAGCCAGCACACCTCGAACTCGATACCGTCCGGGTCCCTGGCGTACAGGGCCTTGGTCGACCCGTGATTGCTCGCACCGGTCAGCGCCCCTGCCTCGATGAGCTTCTCGCGCATCGACGCCAGGTCGGTGAGGGTGTCCACCTCCCAGGCGAGGTGGTAGAGCCCCACGTCGCCCTGGCGGGCACGGCTCGGCCCGCTCGGGCTCTGGAACAGGCCCAGGTCGTGATCGTTGGCCGAGTTCGCGGCCTGCAGGAAGGCCGCGCCAGGAAATCCCCCGGCAGCGGACGGAATCCGAGCACGTCCTGGTAGAACGCCAGGCTGCGCTCGAGGTCGGCCACGAACAACACGGCATGGTTCAGTCGGCGAATCGACATCTGTGTGCTCAGCTTTCGAATGAGTAGGTGACGCCGGTCAGCCGCTCGGACTCGCCCCACAGCGCCCGGGCCACCGTCTTGTCCCGCGACTTCGAAGAGGAGCCGACCACCTTGGGGTAGCCACGCTGCTCGAAGGGCCCGTCGGGCCCGAAGTAGGTGCCGCCCGCCACGTCGGCGGCCGTCGCTGCGTACAGCTCGGGCAGGGCTCCCATCTCCGCGCTCTGCGCCATCAGGTCACCGATGCCCATCAGTCGGTCCCAGATGGACTCGGTGTGCCCCTGCAGGCCGGTGGACGCGTATCCGGGATGGGCAGCAACGGATTTCACGCTCGACCCCGCCTGGCTCAGTCGACGGTCGAGCTCGTAGGCGAACATCAGGTTGGCCAGCTTCGACTGTCCATACGCCGGCCAGCGGCGGTAGGTGCGGCGCTGGTAGTTCGGGTCGTCGAGATCGATGCTGCCGAGCCGGTGAAAGAGGCTCGACATCGTGACGACGCGATCGGAGATCCGGTCGAGCAGCAGCCCGGTCAACGCGAAGTGGCCCAGGTGGTTCGTGCCGAACTGTGTCTCGAACCCGTCGGCGGTGGTGCCCTTCGGCACGGCCATCAGCCCCGCGTTGTTGATCAACACGTCGACCTTCTCGACGCCGGCGGCGAACTCGCGCACCGATGCCAGGTCGGCGAGGTCGAGGCGGCGGACCTGCGCGTTCTCCCCGATCTGGGCGGCAACGGCACCGCCCTTGTCGACGTTGCGACAGGCAAGGATCACAGTGGCTCCCGCCGCTCCCAGAGCGCGCGCGGCGACAGCACCCAGCCCGCTGTTTGCGCCGGTCACCACGAAGGTGCGGCCCTGCTGATCGGCAATGTCCTGTGCGGTCCACTTCACCATCAGTCCAGCTTACGACGAGTGCGGGCGCGGATCCGATGGATCCGCGCCCGCACCCGTGGTGCCGCTGTGCTAGTTCTGGCCGCTGTTGGCGCCCGTCGTCAGGGACGCGAACAGGGCCGCGAGGTCGATGGCGCTCGAACCGCCCCCGCAATCGTCATCCTCCGTGGGGGTCTGGTTCGTGCTGTCGCACGTCTGCGGCGGAGGCGGGGTCGGGGTCGCATTGGCGACCGCCGGGGCAGCCATAAGACCTGCGCCGACGAGGAACAGGCACGCGATGGAACGCCGAGTCATTCGTACTCCTGTGCAATCACATCCGGCCCCCATGGCGGTGCCGGCTCTCGATGCGCGAGACCCTACATATACGGACGTCCGTTCAGGGCGATTCTTCGAATATTGCTAAAACCCAGCAGATCTCGACGGCTACTGCATGCCGCTGGTGATCGTGCTGCCGCCGGCCGCACCGCCCGAGCTACCCAACTCGAGCAGGTCCGTGATCGATCCCGAGCCGGACCCGGAGCCGCCCGCGCACCTGTCGGGACTGCCCGAACCGCCTGCGCTTCCCGAGCTACCGGCGCTGCCCGTCCCGGCCTGGTCGCAGGGCTCAGGATCGACCGACTTCGGCGTCGAGACGAAGTTCAGTCCGGCCACATCGCCCGCCCCGAGATCGGCCGGCTTGCTCGTGGCGTCGAGAACGCAGTCCGCGGCGACGGTCGCCTCGACCTGGTACCCCGGTGCGGCGGTGTAGTTCGTGAACGAGTAGGTCCCGTCGGCCGCGGTCACCGTGGCAGCGACCTCAACGCCTGCGGGTCCGATCAGTTTCACGGGCACCCCGGCCGCCGGCGTCGCCGCGGCGCCCGGGCACCCGGTGACGGTGCCGGAGACATCGTTGGCCAGCGAGGCGAACCAGGTCTGATACACCGGCAGACCCGAGCGCTGGTAGTAGGTGAAGGTCAGCGTCTTGAGGGCCGCCGTCGGCTCGAACCACGCCGCGGCACCGGACGTGTCGCTCGCCCCGCGTTGCCGATCAGTTCGCCCGCGCCGTTCCACGCCGGCACATCCTGATCCGCCGGACACGGTGCCGGGCTTCCCCCGCAATAGTTGAAGGCCCCCTGAACCCGAGCCCGGCAGCAGGGACCGCGGCCCCCGTGGCGTCGGTCGCCGAGATGACGACGCGGTCCGCGTCGATGTCTCCGAGGACGAAGGTCCAGCCCGCGGTCGGCGTCGCGGCGTCGAAGGTGTACGTGGTGGTCGACGGCGACGTCGCGTTGTCGGCCTTCGGGTGCAGGTTGATGTAGCCCTTGCCCTGACTCGACCCGTATTTCGCGCCGACCGGGGTGTTCGCGTTGAGATAGGTGCTGGCACCGGATGGAATCTGCACCGGGGCTCGGGAGTCGCTGACGAAGGTCGCTGCGGGGAAACCGCCGCCGAGTGTCATGGTGCCGGTGAAGGCCTGGGTGGCGCCGCCGACCGTCAACGGCCCCCAGCCACCGCCACCACCATCCGCCGTGTCCGCGGCAGCGATCCCGGGCAGCATCAGCGCCCCTACTGCGGCGAACAACAGGCATGCACCAGAGCGTCGGGTCATACGGAACTCCTATGTAGTCGGATTCCATACCGCCCCCGACAGCGGCACACTAACGTGCTGGACCGTATCGCAATTCGACGGGCGCCGAGCAGAATCAGGCAGGAAAAGCATGACGGACAAGACACTTGGGCTGGCCGTGATCGGGACCGGCTTCGGCTGCATCACCCACGTACCGGCGTTCCGGGATGCCGGGTTCGAGGTCCGCGCGCTCGTCGGCCGCGATCGAGATCGCACTGTGGACCGCGCCGAGCGCATGGGGATACCGCACGCCGCAACCTCCCTCGACGAGGCCCTCTCGGTCGCGGACATCGACGCAGTCACCATCGCGACGCCGCCACACACCCATGCCGCGCTGGCAGTCGAGGCGGCCGAGCGAGGGCTGCATGTGGTGTGCGAGAAGCCGTTCGCGGCAGACCTGGCCGAGGCTCGGGCGATGCTGGCCGCCGCCGAGAAGTCCGACGTCGTGCACATGGTCGGCACCGAGTTCCGCTACGCGAGCCCACAGGCGCTGCTTGCCCGGCAGATCCGCAACGGGGCGATCGGCGCCCCGCGGCTCGCCACCTTCCTCATGCATCTGCCGCTGTTCGCCGCCGAGGGCAGCGAGGCGCCCGGCTGGTGGACCGACGCGAGTAGTGGCGGCGGCTGGCTCGGCGCGCAGGGCACTCACATGATCGACCAGATCCGTAGCACCCTGGGCGAATTCGAGATGGTCAGCGCCGGGCTGCCGGTCGTCGCCGATCGTGGGCAGAGCGCGGAGGACTCCTTCACCGTGCACTTCCGCACCACGACCGGAGTCGACGGCGTGCTGCAGAGCACGGTCGGCGCGTGGGGGCCGCTGCTGATGACCACCCGCATCGCGGGCACACTCGGCACACTGTCGATAAACGGCGACAAGGTGTTCCACGCCGACGCGACCGGTGAGCACGAGGTACCGATGCCCGCCGACCTGACCAACCCGGCCCCACAACCGCCGCCGCACGACCTCTTCCAGACCACCTACGACTGGATGCACTCGACCGGGCTGGATCGCGCCCCGTATGCCCGGCTCGCCGATGCGTTCCGCAGGCGCATCCTCGGGCAGGCCCCCGACCCGAACGAGCCCCGGCGGCGACCTTCCGGGACGGTGTCGCGGGACAGGCTGTGCTGGACGCCATTCGCCGCTCGGGTCGAGAGGGGCGGTCCGTGCGGGTCGAGGCCCCTAGACCCGGGCCGATTCTGGCCTCGACCGGGGGCGACCGCCTACCCTCCGAGGTGTGTCCGCCGCCCCGCTCCCCGTCCGCGACGGCCTCAACCCCACCCGGCTGAGGCTGCCCGAACGCGGCCCATGGACCACGGTGATGGCGTACCTGCTCGCCCGGTTCCCCGACGATGCAGCGCGGCTCCGGGAGAAGGTCGCACTGGCCGAGGTGATGGGCGGGGACGGGGTGCCGGTCACCAGCGAGACCGAGTTCGCGCCGCGCTCGTTCGTATACCTCTACCGAGACCCGCCGGTCGAGGCGCGGGTGCCGTTCGAGATCGAGATCCTGCACCGGGACCGGGACCTGCTGGTCGTGGACAAACCACACTTTCTCGCCAGCACGCCGCGGGGCAGGCACATCGTGGAGTCGGCGCTGGTCCGGCTGCGCCGCGACCTGGACCTTCCCGAGCTCACACCCGCCCATCGCCTGGACCGCGTGACGGCAGGCGTGCTGGTGTTCACCGTCCGGCAGGAGGCCAGGCGGGCGTACCAACTGCTGTTCGAACAGCGGCTGGTGGCCAAGGAGTACGAGGCGATCGCCGGATTCGACCCGGCGCTGACGCTGCCGCGGACCGTGCACAGCCGCATCGTCAAGGAACGCGGAATGCTGCAGTGCATCGAGGCACCGGGGAACCGAACGCCCATACCCGCATCGAGCTCCTCGAGGCGCGCGGCGATCTGGCCCGCTATCGACTGCTCCCGAGCACCGGGAAGATGCATCAACTGCGGGTTCACCTGAACTCACTCGGCATCCCGATCATCGGCGACAGTTTCTATCCACAGCTGTATGACGTTGCACCGGAGGACTATTCGAATCCGCTGCAACTCCTGGCCCGCTCGGTCGAGTTCGATGACCCGCACACCGGCGAGCCGAGACGGTTCGTGAGCGGGCGACACCTGTCCGCCTGGGGGAAGACCGGCAAACCCAACCCTTAGCGAATTGCCAAGGAGCGCACACCGTGCGCTCACAGATCTCCGTCACCATCGGTATATCGGAAAAACCGCCGGACACCCCGGCGGATCCGCACACCGATCGGAGCCCGAGATGACCGACCTCTGCATGATTCTCCAGCGCGCGGACGACGCCGCGGACCTCTTCAGTGATCGCGACTTCCTCCAGGCCGTCGCGCGGGCCGCGAACCTCCGCCAGGCCCACATCCTCGCGGAGCTGCTGACCACCACCGGCCACGAGGAGGACGCCGACCGGTTCCTGGCCGCACACGCCGCATCCTGCCTCGCGAACCTGCCGGACGCGGCATGAGATACCGGCGAACCCACAGGTAGGGGAACTACTACGCACCGTAGTGGACTACGTCACAATACTGGCATCTCAGATGCAAGTTAAATACCGTCGGGTCATGACCCTCTCCCCCGCATCCACCGAAGTCATCAAGGCGACCCTCCCCGCCGTGGGCGCTGCCATCGAGGACATCACCGCGCTCTTCTATCCGAAGATGTTCGCCGCCCATCCCGAGCTCGAACGCGATCTGTTCAATCGGGGCAACCAGAAGCAGGGCCAGCAGCAGAAGGCCCTCGCAGGCGCGATCGCCGCATTCGCGGCACTGCAGGTCAGCCCCGACGCCCCCGCACGGAACTGATCATGTCGCGGATCGCGAACAAGCACGCCTCGCTCGGAATCACCGCGGACCAGTACGTGATCGTGCACAAGTACCTGTTCGAGGCGATCGTGGAGGTCCTCGGCGAAGCCGTCACCCCGGAGGTCGCGGCCGCCTGGGACGAGGTCTACTGGCTGATGGCCGACACCCTGATCGGGCTCGAGGCCGACCTCTACTCCGCGTCCGGGGTCCAGGCCGGCGACGTCTGGCGCCGAATGGTGGTGGGCCGACGCGTCCTCCAGTCCGCGGACACCGTCACCTTCATCCTCGAGCCGGCCGACGGCGAACCCCTGCCCGCGTACCGGCCGGGACAGTACGTCTCCGTCGGCGTGCGACTGCCCGACGGCGCGCGCCAGATCCGGCAGTACAGCCTGGTCGGCGCGCCGTCGCAGTCCGAGTGGCAGATCAGCGTCAAGGCGGTCCCGGCGCAGACGCTGCCCGACGGGTCGGCGAGTCCGGCGGGCGAGGTCTCGAACCACTTGTACCGCAATCTTTTCGAGGGCGACGAGGTTTCCGTGTCGCTGCCCTTCGGCGACCTGGTCCTCGAGGACGACGACGCTCCCCTGCTGCTGGTGTCCGCCGGGATCGGCTGCACCCCGATGATCGGGATGCTCAACCACCTCGCCGCCACCGGCGACCCGCGTCAGGTCTCCGTGCTGCACGCGGACCGCTCCCCGGCCCAGCATGCGCACCGGGCGGAGCTGACAGAGCTGGTGCAGCGGATGCCGTTCGCGGTGATGCACCGGTGGTACGAGGACCTGGGCACCCGAGCCGCGGGCGACACCACGCACCTCGGCCGGGCGGACCTGTCCGCCGTCCAGATCGAGCCGGACACCCAGGTCTACCTGTGCGGGCCGTTGCCGTTCATGCTCTCCGTCCGCGAGACGCTGATGGAACGCCAGGTCCCGGCCGAGCACATCCACTACGAGGTGTTCGGCCCGGACAGCTGGGCCTCGGCAGGCTGACCGTCCGCGCGGCGGCCGGCCTTAAATCCGGCCGCCGACGCCGGTCAGCTCGATGGGCGACTGCGGCAGCACCGCCGAACGGACCACGGCGCCGGCCTCGAGGTCGACCGCATGGATCGACTTCGCGGCCGGATCACTGACGTAGGCCGTGCCGCCGTCGACGAACAGGGCGGGCCGCGGCGACTGCCACTTCTCCGGCTCGGTCCAGGCACCCAGCACCGGTATCCGGTTGGTCACCGCGCCCGTGTGCTGGTCGATCACGCGCAGGAGGCCGTCGGTGCCCAACACCAGCGCCTCTCCGCGCGGGCCTCGACCGAGGGACCGAAAGGTGTAGCTGGCGCCGAGGTCGACGGGCGTCATCGCGGCTGTCGTCGTGTTGACCAGCATCACCCGCTGCGGCCGTTCGAGTTCCGCGCCGCGGTCCGTCTTGTAGTCGCCCAGCACCACATCGGAGGTGCCCGTGCCTGCCTGGTTGCCGATCCGGCCGTAGGCATCCGGGCTCGAGATCTTCGTGACCACACCGTCGCGGTAGACGAGCACCCCGTCCTGGCATCCGAACACGACAACCTCGTCTGCGGCCGCCGCCTCGCCGTGCACGCCGGGGCACTGTTCGTTGCGGGTGACCTCCCTGCGTTCCCGGTCGAGGACGACGATGCCGGTGCGGGTCTTCTCGTCGCCGAGCGTGGTGATCAGCCCGCCGTTCGCCAGTTCCACCGCCACCCCGTGGTGCGGCTCGGCGGTCGCGTGGCTGTCCACCGCCGGTTTCCCGTCCGCGAGCCCGTGCGGATCGAACATCTCGACCAGCCCGGACCCATCGTGGAACAGCACGGTGCGATCGGCATGCCGGACCACGTGGCCGGGCTTGTTCGCGGCGAACTCGGTGCCGGTGAACGCCGGGGCCGCGGTGTAGTGATGCGAGTGGTCGCCGTGCGGCTCGGACCAGGTCCCGACGTCGAGCACCTCGAAGGCGTCGCCGGTGGTGACGAGGACGTGCCTGCCGTCTCCCGCCGGGTTCAGCCGGGTGAAGCCGTCGACGGGCACCTGCCCGACCACCTCGAGACTCTCGGCGTCGAGCACCAGGACGCCGCCGTCGTATGACACCGCGAGACGCGGTGTCGCGCCCGAAACCTCCACCGGTCCAGCGGTTTCGGATCCAGCGGTGGCAGTGGCCTGGTCCTGCGGGTCGATCCCGGACGAGCAGCCGGCGAGCAGGGCGGTCGCGAGGACGGCGGACGCCGCCGCGGCGCGAACACGAGGAGTGGGGGTCTTGGTCATGCCCACCAGCTTCGGCCTTATTGCAAATGATTGTCAAAGTATATAATGCGCATACGTGCACCCATTTGGCCGAAAGGCCTTCCCTGGGAGCGCATTTGACAGCGGGCCCCTATCCTCCCTAGGTTTCTGGAAATCATTTCCATGTGACCTGGTGCCGCATGCCCGCGTGCCGCGGCCGATGAAGGGGATTCAATGAGCAAGTTCCGTATTGCTGGTGTCGGTGCGGCCGCGGCCGTGGCCGTGGCTATCGGCCTGATGTCGACCGGTGCGGCGCATGCCGACACGTTTGTGCCGCTGCCGGACGGGCAGAAGGCCGGGCCGGGTGCGGTCGTCGGGCGTACCGGTGAGAGTGTCCTGATCTCGCCGTCGCTGGCCGCCAATGGTGCCGGCCGCACCGCGTGGGTCTCGGGCACCGTCACCGCCGATGTCACCGGTGTCTCCGGTGAGGGCGAGGCTGGTCCGTGGAACGGTGCGACCAACGACAAGGGCACCAACAACTCCTCGACGCATGGGGTCTCGCGGATCAGCACCGGCTACATCGTGGGCTGCCAGGTCGACATCACCGGTCTGGGTGGGTCCATCGGGATGGGCGTGAGCATGGACGGTCCGTCGATCTCCGGGTCGCTGACGGTCCCGGTGTCCGCCGGTCAGGTCAAGTTCGTCGGTGTCGCGGGCAAGGACATCAAGAAGAACGGCAAGTACGCCGTGCAGTACCAGGACACCCAGATCGAGATCCAGAACTGCGGCGGCTACGCGCAGGCCCGCTCGTACACGGTGGTCGAGATCGTCGGCAACGACTACTCCAAGACCACCCTGTACGGCCAGCCCTTCAGCATCGGATAGCGGCTCCGCCGCCCGTGCGCGTGTTGCACCCCGACTGGGGTACAACGCGCGCACAGTCCACGCCTGAACCCGATACCTGAACCCTCAGAGGAAAATTCATGAACTCCAGCAAGAACGGCCTGCGTCGCGGGCTGCAGATCTCTGCCGTCGGCGCGGCCACGGCCGTCGCGGTCGGCTTCCTGTCCGCGGGTGCGGCCAATGCCGACACCTTCGTGCCGCTGCCCGGCGGCACCATCACCAAGACCCTCGCCGACGGCACCGTCGTCACCGTCACCATGACCGGCGAGTCCGCGAACATCTCCGGCTCCATGGGCGCGACCCCGCTGCACCGCAACGTGTGGGTGTCGGGCTCGGCGAAGGTCGAGATCTCCGGCGGCTCCGGCGCCGAGGGCGGCGACATCGAGCCCGGCTACATCGTGGCCTGCCAGCTCACCCTCGGCGGCGAGACCGGTGCCGAGTCCGGTATGGGCGCCGGCTGGGACGGCACCGCGGGCGAGCCCGAGGCCGCTACCGCGGGCAACGTCACCATCGGACCCGGCGAGGCCGCGAGCTTCTCGGTCCTCGACCTCGAGTCCGCCGACGACTTCGGCGGCGAGTCGCACTCCGGCGAGCACTCCTTCGAAGGCGCCACCGGCAGCGTCACCTGGGCCGACTCCACCATGGGCGTCGAGGGCTGCGCCGGCTACGCGCAGGCCCGCTCCTACGTCAACGTCACCGTCGACACCGAGAACGTCAAGGGCACCGTCACCTTCTGGGGCCAGCCCTTCAGCATCGGCTGACCACCGACTCCGAGGCGGGCGAGGCCGCGGCGGCACCGGACTCCGGGCGGCCGCCGCCGAGCCCGCCGCTGTCGTCGGCATGGACCTGGGCGTTGAAATGTGCGCCGATCATCCCCCGCTCGGCATGCTGGGCCGCGCGCAGGGACGGCGAGCGACGGGCATAGCGGTCCAGTATCGCCCGCAACTCGGGCTGCTCTGCGGTCAGCTCGTTCCATGCGGTGTTCGGCGGGGCGCCATCCTCGATCGCCTGATCGAGTTTCGCCGCGAGGTGGGTGGTCCATCGATGCTCGAGCGCGAGCAGGACACCGTCGGGCCCGCCGAACAGCTTCTGTATGTCGGGCAGGTCCACGAACAGCCCGGGATCGCTCGGGTCGACCCGAGCCCGCTCCAAGACCAGCTGAAGCACGGCACCGCGTGCGTGAAAGTCATTCCAGGACACTGAACTCACCTCCGTATCTGTCGGTACCGCTGACGCTACGGAGTCCTCGGACCCGGATCGACATGCCAGGGTCGCGACTTCGTCTCCTACCGTGGGTGGAGATCGTGACCGCTCGTGGCACGATGCCGGCGGCCGGATCAGCCCTTAGGCTGGCGGGGTGAAGGTGGTAACGGAGTACCTGCACCGACGCGTGGCGGTGCTGCCCTATGACTACCCGCCCGCGATCCCGATCGCGAGCGATCTCGGCCTGATCGCCGCCGCCATCGTCGCGGTCGCGCAGCGCGGCGCCCTCATCCCACCCGGTTGGGCGCTGATCGGCGGGCTGATCGCGATGAGCGCCTGCCTGGGGGTGATGCTCGGCCTGCCGGTGCCCCACCCCGGCTGGTGCCCGTCACCCTCATCGCCAGCACCTTCGTCGGAACGGCGCTGCTGCTGCTGGATCCGGTGCCCAACGACGTCGCGCCGTTCATTCTCATCGTCGGCGTCGCCCAGGTCGCGGCGACCACCGGACCGAGGGTCAGCGTCTCGGTTGCCGTCGCGGCGGTCGGAATGATCGTGGCCGCGGCCACCCTCGGCGACCTCGAAGGGATCCCGCCCTACCTCACCGGTGTTGTGCTCGGGTGGATGGTGGGTTTCGTGCTCCAGACCCAGTTGCGCCTGCTCCAACGGGAGCGCGAAGCCGTGGCCCGCCGCGCCGAGCAGGCCGCGGGCGACGAACGGCGGCGCATCGCCCGCGAGGTTCACGACGTCATCGCGCATTCGTTGAGCATCACGCTGCTGCACCTGACCGGTGCCCGCCGAGCGCTCCAGGAGGATCGCGATGTCGACGAGGCGATCGAGGCCCTCACCGACGCGGAGCGCCTGGGCCGGCAGGCGATGGCCGACATCCGGCAGACCGTCGGCCTGCTCGACGCCGGACCCTCCAGGGTCACACCAGAGCCGGACATCGCCGACATCCCGGAACTCGTCGCAGACTTCGTCCGCGCGGGCGTGCACGTGAAGTACGACCTGACCGGCAGTCCGGAGGCCGTGTCCGCGGCCACCGGTCTCGGCCTGTATCGGATCACCCAGGAATCGCTGGCCAACGTCGTCAAGCATGCGCCGGGCGAGACCGCGAAGGTCCGGCTCCGCGTGGCGGACGATGCGGTCGTCGTGTCGATTGTCAACGGCACCCACCGCGCGCCGCGATCCGAGCCCGGCGTCGGCTCCGGGCTGAGGGGGATGCGACAGCGCGCCGAACTCCTTGGCGGCTCGTTGGTCGCGGGCCCGGACGCGAACGGATGGTCGGTGCGCGCCGAGTTCCCGCTCGGGATCGAATTCCGCAACTGCATGCTCTCGCGCGGGATCCCCGGGCTCTCGTGACCGCGACGGACGTCAAGGTGCTCCTGGTCGACGACCAGGAGTTGGTGCGCTCGGGACTGCGACGGATCCTGCGGCGCAAGGACGGCTTCATCATCGCGGGCGAGTGCGCCGACGGCGCCGAGGTGCCCGCCGCGGTGGCGCTCCACTCCCCCGACGTCGTGGTGATGGACCTGCGGATGAAACGGGTCGACGGGATCGAGGCGACGAGGCAGCTGCAATCGACTGATCGACCGCCGCCCGTGCTGGTGCTGACCACCTTCGACGACGATCATCTGCTCTCCGGCGCGTTGCGCGCGGGTGCCGCCGGCTTCATCCTCAAGGATTCGCCCGCCGAGGAACTCATTCGCGCCATTCGGACCATCGCCGAGGGCGGTGCCTGCCTCGACCCGGCGGTCACCGAGCGGGTCCTCGCCACCTACCGCACCTCCGCGCCGGTTCCCGGCAACGGCACATCGACCCTCGACGATCTGACCGCACGCGAACTCGACGTGCTGACCCTGATCGGGCGTGGACACACCAACGCCGAGATCGGTCGGGAGCTAGGTATTTCCGGGGTGACCGTGAAGAGTCACGTCGGTCACATCTTCCTCAAGCTCGGTCTTCGGGACCGGGCCGCCGCGATCGTGTACGCCTTCGACAACGGAGTCGTGAGCCCCGGGAGCCGGTGACCCTGCGAACCAACGAAAAAACTCCGACTTCGAGTTGAACTCGAAGCCGGAGTTTCAGTAACCACTCATGGTGGCCAGGGCCGGGATCGAACCGGCGACCTTCCGCTTTTCAGGCGGACGCTCGTACCAACTGAGCTACCTGGCCGGGCGGCACCCGAACCGAATGCCTATCGCACTGCGCCTAACTAACGGCACTTTGCGACCCTGACGGGACTCGAACCCGCGACCTCCGCCGTGACAGGGCGGCGCGCTAACCAACTGCGCCACAGGGCCTTGCAGAGTGTTGGTGTCAACAACACTCGATCTTACCGGTCGAACTGTACCCCCTACGGGATTCGAACCCGCGCTACCGCCTTGAAAGGGCGGCGTCCTAGGCCGCTAAACGAAGGGGCCCCGCCGGATCTCTCCGGCAA
Source organism: Rhodococcus sp. MTM3W5.2 (assembly GCF_001984015.1). NCBI lineage: Bacteria > Bacillati > Actinomycetota > Actinomycetes > Mycobacteriales > Nocardiaceae > Rhodococcus > Rhodococcus sp. MTM3W5.2. The sequence continues at coordinate 4,790,110 of NZ_CP019572.1, forward strand.
TTCCCTCAACGGCTTTCCGTTGGGAGCTGGGATAGCTTAAGACACTGATTCAGGAAAACTCAAATCGAATGGTCAGAGGCGGTTTCTGGCCCATTTTCGGGGGTTTCGGCACCAGTGTCGGCACGCAGGTCCAGCCAACCGGTGCGATGCCAGCCCTCGAGCCACTCCCGCGACGCCATCGCCTCGAGCACGACCGCGAGCGCCTCCTCGAATCGTTCGGGCAGCGGCGTGCTGTCGGCGGTGAGGTCGAGCATGTAGCGCTGGCCTGCCAGGGCCGCACCGAGGACGCGAGTGAACGTGCCGGGGTCGGCCCCCGGCCGGAGATGACCCTCGGCCTGTGCGCGCAGCACGAGTTCGTGCGCCGTCTGCCCCCACACCTGCGAACCACCGGACCGCACCTCGGCGTAGAACTCGGGCTCGACGATCAGCCGGAACTCCGCCTGGACAATGACGTCGTTGGCGAACCGCTCCGCCAGCTCCACGATGATCGAGTGCAGCACCTGGAACGGGTCGGCGTCGACGGCCTTCCAACGATCATTGGTCTGCGTGTAGTGATCGAGCGCTGAGGCGAGGACGGCCCGGGCCAGCTCTTCCTTCGACTCGAAGTGGAAGTACATCGCGCCCTTGGTGGCGTGCGACCCCTCCAGGATCGTGTTCACCGACGCGGCGGCGTAGCCCCGGCGGGCGAACTCCACCGCAGCGGCTTCGACGATCGCCGCGCGCGTCCTACGTGCGCGTTCCTGTTGACGTGCCATGTGAGCCAGTCGCCTCCGAAAACCGTGCAGCTCTATCCCGTGCCCCGACAGGCCACCAGACGACCTCGTTGTCACCTTAGCCCTAATTTGGACCGTTTCGGGGGAACCTCATGCGGATTCCACCTACCTGCGGGTAAAGTATCCAGACCGCAGAACACACCGAGTGGTACGATTCAGCCGGCTCGGGTGCGGCGCAGGGGGTGCGCACCCGAGCTGTTTGCGTTCTCGGCACGGTGCGGCGGCACCCTCGTTCACAGCCAGTCTCGGCGCTTGAAGCTCAGCCACAGCCCGAAGGCGAGCCCGACCAGCAAGACCGTGCTCAGCCAGAATCCTTCCGTCTGACCGAAACCGGGAAACGGGATGTTCTGACCGAAGTAGCCCGTCACCCCGGTGGGAATGGCGATGATCGCGGCCCATGCGGTGAGCTTCTTCATGATCTCGTTCAGTGAATTACCTTGCATCGCAAGGTGGGTTGCGAGAATCGACTCGATGGTGTCACGCAACCCGTCGATTCGTTCGGTGGCGCGCAGGGCATGGTCGTAGATGTCCTGGTAGTAGGGCGTCATCTCGGCGTCGAGCACGTGCGCGCCCTGCCGGAGCAGCGCACTGAAGGCCTCGTTCATCGGGAGCACCGACCGGGACAACTGCACCACCGCCTTGCGGAGCGTGAAGCTCTGCAACTGGACCGCGTTCCTCGACCGTCCCGCGCTCTGCGCGCCGTCCGAGATCAACAGCTCGTCCTCGAGCCCTGGATCTCCTCGTCCAGGGCATCGAGGGCGACGAAATACCCGTCCACGATCTCGTCGAGGACGGTGTGCAGCAGGAAGCCGACGCCGAAACCCGCGAGATCCGGGTTGTCGTCCCAGTCCTCGAGGATCGGATCGATCGCGAAACGGTCATCGGACCGGATGGTGATCAGCGCGCGGTCGAGGATGAAGATCGAGATGTCGGTGGAGCTGAGCTGACCGCCCTTCGCGTCGAAACGCACAGCGCGCGTATGCAACATGCTGTGGTCGCGGAACCTGACCAGCCGGGGTCGCTGATGTCCGGTGATCGCCCCCTCCACGGCCAACGGATGCAAGGCCACCGCTCCGCCGATCAGCGGGGACAGCGCCACGATGTCACCTACCGACGGGGCGAGCAGGTCGACCCAGATGAGCGCGTCCTCGTCGGACCGGTACGAGGCGATCTCGTCGAGCGGAAGATCCGAACCGGCCAGCACCGCCTTCCGGTAGAGCCGGTTTCGGACTTCGCACGACACCTGAACCGTGTCGATTCGCGGCTTCTCCATCAGCCCTCCCATGGCCTCCCCGCCATCATCGCGCACTCGGCCGCGAACGAGCGCCGACGCGGCCTAGATCGGCGCGCTCACCGTTGCCGGGGTCCTGTCCTCGCCGACGCGGCGAAGCCACTAGACTCCTGCACCGCGCCCCTATAGCTCAGTTGGTAGAGCTACGGACTTTTAATCCGCAGGTCGTAGGTTCGAGCCCTACTGGGGGCACCATCGGTCCCGCCGGGCGATCGCCCGGCGGGACCGTTTCGTTTCCGGCCCCGCTGCCCTCCGTCGACACGCCAAGGCCGCGTCAATGGCCTTCCGCGCCGGATTGGAGCATGCTCTCCCAATGGAACACATGGTCGACCCCCCGGTCCCGCTCTTCAGCCATCCCGACAACACCAGCCTCACCGCCTCGGCCTCGACGCCGAGTTCTGCACCCGCTCCGCAGCCCCTTTTCAGCAGCCCGTCCAGCGGGAATGCCTGCCTGGACTGAGTTCCTCCCGAATCCGATTCGTGGCTCGACACCCACCCACCGCGGGTCCAGAATGGGGACACCGGAAGCGAGTGACGTCACGCTCCGATCCCCGAAGCCGGTGAGCGTGGCGGCGCACCATCAGGGAGGCTGCCATGAGCGATTCCGAACACGTCCGCGAGGTACGCCGCGACATGGTCGTCGTCGCGACCGGAATCGCCCTCGTGCTGCTGAGCATGTGGGTGCCGGATCGGGGTTACCGGCAGATCACCGGCGCCATCCTCATCCTCGGCCTACTCGCCTACTCCGTCGGCCTGTGGGCCATGTCCACCGAATCGCGGTCGAGCCATTGGGGTCTCATCGCACTCGGGCTCTTCCTGCTCGCCACACCGCTGGCGATGGACTTCCCCAACGGCACGACCGCTGCGGCGATAGTGTCCGTGGCCGCTGGGGCGATCGTCACGGCTGCGGGCGCGCTCGGCCTGGCGGCAAAACAGCAGGCCGGCCCGCCCCTCACACGGGCGCGTCAGCGCGTCTGACCTCGGGCGTCCGCAGCATCAACAGCGAGAGCCAGATGGCGGCCAGCAGCAGCGCGCCGATATAGGCCACGGTCGCCGTCCATCCGCCCCACCCGAAGGCGAGGCCGGCGCCTGTGGCGGCCAGGCTCGAGCCGAGGTAGTAGGCGCACAGGTACAGCGATGACGCCTCCGCACGGTGCTCGGTTGCGAGTGCACCCACCCAGCCACTCGCCACCGAGTGCGCCGCGAAGAAACCACCGGTGAACAGCAGCATGCCGACCAACACCAGCGCGAGAACGTCCGGCAATGTCACCACCAGGCCGACCGCGCTCACACATACCGCTGCCAGGAGCACCCATCGCCTGCCGACCAGGTCGCCCAGCCGACCGGCCACCGCGGCCGTGACCGTCCCGAGAGGTAGAGCAGGAAGACCGCGCCGACCGCGGCCTCCGTCAGATCGAACGGCGGGCCAGCAGCCGAAAACCGAGGAAATTGTAGGCGGAGACGAAACCGCCCATCAGGATGAAACCGAGCGCGAACAGCGCCTTGAGATCCCGGTTGCGAAGGTGCAGAACGAGATTGGCCGTGACAGTCCCCCAGCTGACCCGCTTCGGACGAAAGAAGCGCGACTCCGGCATTGTCTTGGCCATCACCACCGCCAGCAGCACCGCCGCCACCGCGGACGCCTCCATCGCCCAACGCCACGTGCTCATGTCGAGCACCGTGGACGGGATCAGCCTGCCCAGGAGTCCGCCGATCGTGGTTCCTGCGACGTACCGGCCCATCGCGGCCCCCAGATCCCTGCCGTGCACCTCTTCCGCGAGATACGCCATCGCAACGGCCGGGATCCCCGCCAGGGCCAACCCCTGGACCACGCGCCCGACGAGCAGCCATTCGATCGTCGGGCTGAGGGGCAGCACCAATCCCACCGCGCAGGACAGCACGGCCGACCAGACCATCACCGTGGTGCGTCCGAACCGCTCGGAGAGCACGCTCGCCGGGATGATGGCCAGCGCGAGCACGCCGGTGGTCACCGAGACCGCCAGCGCGGCCGTGCCGGGCGGCACCGCGAAGCCCTGTGCCAGCGCGGGCAGCAGCGCCTGCGTCGAGTACATCGAGATGAAAGTGGTCAGTCCGGCCGCGAACAGGGCGACCGTGATCCGGGCATAGCCGGGCGATCCGCGCCGGTGCGGTGCGTCCTGCCCTGTGAGTGTCGTCGTCATAGTCATCGAATGGCCTCCGAATCCATCCTGACCGACCTGCACTTATCGACAAAATGAGAGTTTTCGGTGTTCTATATGCAGATAGAACATATGTAGTCGTCAAGGGATCGGGACCGACATGCTCTCCGCCGACCTGAAGTGGTTCGTGGTCCTCGCCGAGGAGGGGCAGGTGACCTCCGCGGCCGACATACTGCGGCTGTCCCAACCGACGCTGTCGCGACGGTTGGCCCGGCTCGAGCGACAGCTCGGCGTCGAGCTGTTCGACCGCCACGGACGCCGCCTCCGCCTCAACCAGCACGGCCGGTTGATGTTCGAGCACGCCTCGCGCGCACTGACAGAACTCACGAGCGCCGAGGAGCGGATCGCCACGATGATCAGTCCCACGGCAGGCACGGTGCGACTCGACTTCCTCCATTCGTTCGGCACCTGGCTGATCCCCGACCTGATCCGGGGCTTCCGCTCCGAGGCGCCGCAGATCCGGTTCGCGCTGCACCAGGACGCCGCCGGGCTCCTCGGTGAACGGGTCCGGTCCGGCCACGCCGATCTGGCCGTTGTCTCGCCCCGACCGGACGCCGCCGACCTGCAGTGGTTGCTGCTGAGCCGTCAGCCCCTCGCCCTCGCGGTTCCCGCCGGGCATCGCCTGGCCGTCCGGGCGGCCATCGACCTCGGTGACGCCGCCGACGAGCCCTTCATCGCCATGCATCCCGATTTCGGCATGCGACGGCTGCTCGACGAGGCAGCGGAGGGGGCCGGGTTCACGCCCGAGATCGTCTTCGAGAGCAGTGAGCTCGCCACGGCGACTGGCCTGGTGTCCGCCGGGCTGGGGGTGGCGCTGGTCCCGGTCTCGCAGGCGGCCCGCTGGCCCGACGGGATCGTGATCATCCCCGTCCGCGGCGCGCGTGCGGCGCGCGAGATCGGGATGATCTGGGCCCAGGACCGCCCACTGACCCCACCGGTCCTGCGCTTCCGCGACTTCGTCGCCCGGCGGACCTGAGTCGCGGGACTCAGCGCTGCTCGTCCTGGCCCGACGCTGCTTCCGCGTCCGCCGCGACCGCCTCTCGGCGCACCCTCTCCTCCTCGCGCATCCTGGCGAGCTCGGCGCCTCGGCGTCGATAGGACACGCTGCGCGCGACGAACACCGCGAAGGCCAGTACCCCGATGATCGCGCCGACCAGCGACGCGCCTCGGAATCCAGGCGCGTCCACGTCGAGGATCCGCTCCCCCGCATGCGCGGCGGTGTTCCCACCGAAAACCACGGTCAGGGTCAGCAAGTTCGGCAGCGCCGCAACGATTCCCAGGATCACCGCCACCACCTGCACCACGCGACTGTGCTTCCGGCCGCGGACCCGCCAGGCCAAGAAGAACAGCAACAGCGGCACCACCGTGCACAGCACGCCGTACATCAGCCCCCAGGCGATGCCCCTCGTGAAGCTGCCCGACGACAACGCCCCGGCCTGCTGCGCCCACCACCTCGGCAGGAAGGCGGCCAGGATGAAGTACGTGATCACCAGGACGACAGCGAGCACCAGCCCGGCGATCACTTTCCTGGCCCAGCCGGGCAGACCTTCCTTCCCTGCCTGCACCGCACCGGTGGTCGTGTTCTCCTCGCTCATGTCGCACCGTCCTCCTCGAGCACCCGGCGCGCGAGCGTCTTCGGCGCCACCAAGATGAAGCTCGTCCGGACCCACTCGCGCAATTGCGCCCAGCGCTCCTCGTCCGCCCCCGTTTCGACCTCGAGCGCCACCCACCCGTGCCTGCCGAGGCCGTAACCGGACGGACTCGCCCCCGGTTCGGTGGCGACCACCGCGGCGGCCTCGTCCATGGTCAGCTTGAACGAGAGATGTTCGGCCGTGGCGTCACTGAAGACGAAGTTCTTGCCGCGCACCCGGAACGTGGGGTGGTCGCCCCACGCGGCCACATCGACCCGCTCGGCTTCCGGGAGATCGGCGATGATCTCCTCGAGACGTCGCATGTTGTCGCCCATGGCGTGAATCCTGCTCGCATCGCTCGGGTTCCGCCAGCGGCGGACCGTGCGTGTTGTTACCGTGGATGCAGCACGCGTGACACCCGATCCGATGCGAGGGAGAGCGCCATGCGAACTTGGGTCCACTTCGTCCTGCTTCTGTGCGGGATCGCGGTCGGCATCGGCGCATTCCTGCCGATCATGCAGGACGTCACTCCAACCGATGTCGGGATCGACGATCTCCGAAACGGATTCCCAGCAGGATGGGTCCTCGAGCAGCTCGGCGATCAGACGGTGACGTTCTACAAGTCGATGGCGATGCTGCTCGTGATCTCGGCGGCACTCATCCTGCTCAGCGCGCTCGTCGGCTCAAGGGCGCTCGGCTGGGTCGGCATCATCGTCGGCGTGATCACCTTGGCCGCGTTCTTCTTTCGGGTCAATGAACGCTTCGGCGACGAGTTCCGCGACCACGCATCGAACCTGCTGACCAATCAGATGGGGCTCAATCTCGTTGCCGGTGGGCTCGTCGTGGCGCTGTTCGCATGCCTCGTCCCACGTGAAAAGGCCTCCGCGACCGTCTGAATCGACGCGCCGGTCCGCGCGGCGATCCTCCCAACCTGCCGGAACGGTCACTAGTGTCGGACGCACCCGGACGCTCGAGAAAAGAGGCGTCCACGAAAAGGCGGGCACCCATGGCATCACTTGACGACCTTTTGTCCCAGATCCCGATCAGCCAGATCGCTGCCAAGCTCGGGGTCGACGAAGAGACCGCGACCGCGGCAGTGAAGACGGCCATCCCGACCCTTGTCGGCGGCCTCGAGGCGAACGCCCAGGACCCGGCGGGTGCCGCATCGCTGGAATCCGCCCTCGCGCAGCACTCCGACCCGGCCCTGCTCACCGGCGGCGTCGATATCGACCAGGTCGACGAGGCCGACGGTGAGAAGATCGTCAACAACGTTTTCGGTGACAACAAGAACCAGGTGATCAGCGCGCTCGGCAACACGGGCGGCGCCGGTGACAGCAACCTCGTCGGCAAGCTGCTCCCGATCCTGGCCCCCATCGTGCTGGCGTTCATCGCCAAGCAGTTCTCCGGCGGCGGCGCCGCGGCGCCCGCTCAGGCCCAGTCCGGCGGCGGTATCGGTGACCTGCTCGGCGGCCTGCTCGGCGGCGGCGGACAGTCCGCGGGCGGCCTCGGAAACGTCCTCGGCAGCATCCTCGGCGGCGCGGCGGGCGGCGGCGCGGCCGGCGGCCTCGGCGACCTGCTCGGCGGCCTGCTCGGCGGCGGGCGCAAGTAGTCCGCACGCTCGAATCCCTGCAGAACTGGCGGCGTCCCGAATCGGGACGCCGCCAGTTCCGTGCGCGGAGAAAGTACGCGCCACATCCCGTCCGTGCAGTGCTGTAACGGACTGCCGGAGGGACCCGATGACCCGGACGGGGTGTCCCATACCCGGTGGTTATTCCCAGGCTGTGAGCATTTCAAACGATTCACAACGTGGTTACGGTCCCGTAGGCTACGTTGAGCCGATTTCAGACAACACTTGGAGGGCATGCGTATGGCCAGGGATCTGACCCAACTCGAACTGCTTCAGGAGCTGGCGCAGGTTGCTGAGGAGAACGTGAATCGCCATATCTCCATGGCCAAGGAATGGCACCCCCACGATTACGTCCCGTGGGACGAGGGCCGCAACTTCGCCGCCATGGGTGGCGACGACTGGGACATCGAGCAGTCGCAGCTCGACGAGGTCGCGCGCGCGGCCATGATCACCAACCTGCTCACCGAGGACAACCTGCCCTCCTACCACCGCGAGATCGCCGAGAACTTCTCGATGGACCACGCCTGGGGCACCTGGGTCGGTCGATGGACCGCCGAGGAGAACCGGCACGGCATCGTGATGCGCGACTACCTCGTCGTGACCCGCGCCGTCGACCCCGTCGAGCTCGAGCGCTTCCGCATGGAACACATGACCAACGGCTACTCGTCGCTCCCCGACGGCGGCGCCGCCGGGCTGCTGCACTCCGTCGCCTACGTGACCTTCCAGGAACTCGCGACCCGCGTCTCACACCGCAACACCGGCAAGGCCTGCAACGAGCCCGTCGCCGACAAGATGCTGCAGCGCATCGCCGCGGACGAGAACCTGCACATGATCTTCTACCGCAACATCTGCGGCGCGGCGCTGGACCTGGCGCCCGATCAGGCGCTGCGATCGATCAACACGATCGTCCAGAACTTCCAGATGCCAGGGGCGGGCATGCCCAACTTCCGCCGCAACGGCGTCCTGATGGCCAAGCACGGCATCTACGACCTCCGCCAGCACCTCGAGGAGGTGGTGATGCCGGTGCTCCGCAAGTGGAACATCTTCGACCGCACCGACTTCACCGCCGAGGGCGAACAGACCCGCGAGGACCTCGCCAAGTTCCTCGAGAACCTCGACGCGCAGGCCACCAAGTTCGAGGAGCAGCGCGACCGCATGCTGGCCCGCGAGGCCGCCAAGCGCGAGCAGCAGGCTTCCTGAGAGCGCCAGCTATTCTGTGCCCGGTACCGAAACAGGTACCGGGCACAGCCCTTTCTATCGAGGTATCGAATGTCATCACCCGCCGGCCAGCACCTCCGAATCGGCTCATTGGAGCTGCGCAGCCCCGTGGTGCTCGCCCCGATGGCGGGCATCACGAACGTGGCGTTCCGCACCCTGTGCCGTGAGCTGGAGCTCGCCCGCTCGGGCAGCACCTCGGGGCTGTACGTCTGCGAGATGGTGACCGCTCGGGCGCTGGTCGAGCGCCAGCCCGCGACCCTGCACATGACCACTTTCGGGCCCACCGAGACGCCGCGGTCGCTGCAGCTGTACACCGTGGACCCGGCGACCACCTACGCCGCCGCGAAGATGATCGTCGACGAGAACATGGCCGACCACATCGACATGAACTTCGGCTGCCCGGTTCCCAAGGTGACGAGCAAGGGCGGCGGCGCGGCCCTGCCGTACAAGCGCACCCTGTTCGGCCAGATCGTCGCGGCCGCGGTCCGCGCGACCGAGGGCACCGACATCCCTGTCACCGTGAAGTTCCGGGTCGGGATCGACGACGAGCACCACACTCACCTGGATGCCGGACGCATCGCCGCAGGCGAGGGCGCGGCCGCGGTGGCACTGCACGCGCGCACCGCCGCCCAGCGGTATTCGGGCACTGCGGACTGGAACGAGATCGCCCGGCTCAAGGAGCACGTCACCGACGTCCCGGTCCTCGGCAACGGCGACATCTTCGCCGCCGAGGACGCGGTCCGGATGATGGCGGAGACCGGCTGCGACGGCGTCGTCGTCGGCCGCGGCTGCCTCGGCAGGCCGTGGCTGTTCGCCGAGCTGAGCGCCGCTCTCGCGGGCACCCCCGAGCCGACCCCGCCCAACCTCGGTGAGGTCGCGTCCATCATCCGGCGGCATGCCGAACTCCTGGCGGACCACCACGGCGAGGACAAGGGCCTGCGCGAGCTGCGCAAGCACGTCGCCTGGTATCTCCGCGGCTTCCCCGCCGGGTCGGAGATGCGGGTGGCGATGGCCATGGTGTCCACCCTCACCGAGCTCGACGACCTCCTCGCCCAGCTCGACCCGACGGTGCCCTTCCCCAAGGACGCCGAGGGTCCGCGTGGACGCCAGGGGTCGCCCGGCAAGGTCTCCCTGCCCGAGGGTTGGCTCGACGATCCGGAGGACTGCCTGGTTCCCGCGGGTGCCGACCTGATGCACTCGGGCGGCTGACCCTCTGAACTCTGGTCGCTGCGCAGGCTCCGCACTTGCGGCTCTCGAGCCTGAGTGGAACCAGCGGTCCCGATAAGTATCATGTTGTGATCGTCCGGTGCGGCGGTGAATGCAGACGTGAGAGGCAGGGTTCAAGTAGGTGAGCGACGATCAGACACCAGGCCCAGTGCCTGAAGGTCGCGCTCCCTGGGAACGACCGCTCTCGCACGTGAGCCGACCCCAGTACCGGCCCGAATCGCAGCAGCCTCCCGGCCCTCCCGACCAGCAGCGGGCCGACAGTGGCCGGATCGGTCGCAGGCACGGCGAACCCGGCGAGCACACCGAGCGGATCTCCGTCTCCGACCTGGTGAACCGCGACAGCCCGCCCCGGCCGACAGCGGCCGGATGAAGACTCCCGCGATGTCGCCGCTGCCACCCGCCCGTCCGCGGCAGGACCCGGTGCCCGACCCGCCGCCTGCGCCAACCACCGGCTGGCTGCGCCGGGCGGAGCCCGAACACGTCGGCCCCGCCGCAGGTGATCCTGTCCGTGTCGGCGCACCCGGCGAGACCCGCCTCGCCGCGAGCAAGAACCGCAAGCAGAAGCGGTGGCGGGTGCTCGGCCGCAGCGCGGTCGCGGTGGCCGCGGCCGCCTCCGTCGGGATCACCGGCGTCGCGTGGGGCTACCTGCGCAACACCGACAACGGCTTCAGCCAGGTTGCCGCCCTCGACCTCGACAGCACCGACGTCGTCGACCCCGGCGGGCAGACCGGCGACGAGACCTACCTGATCGTCGGCACCGACACCAGGGCGGGCGCGAACGGCGGCGTGGGCGCCGGTTCGGTCGAAGACGCCGAGGGCGCCCGCGCGGACACGGTGATCCTGGTCAACATCCCGGCGGACCGCAGCCGGGTCGTCGCGGTGTCGTTCCCCCGCGACCTGGACATCGCTCGGCCCAGTTGCGCGGACTGGAACAGCGACACGGGCCAGTATTCGACCGAGATGAATCCGCCCGCGGACAACGACAAGCTCAATTCCGCCTACGCGTTCGGCGGGCCGAAGTGCCTGGTCAAGGTGATCCAGAAGATGTCAGGCCTCAAGATCGGCCACTTCGTTGCCATGGACTTCTCCGGATTCGAGTCGATGGTCAACCAGGTCGGCGGGGTCGAGGTCTGCACGACCACACCTCTGATCGACGGGGAACTCGGAACGGTTCTGCCGAATGCGGGCAAGCAGACGATCGACGGCGCCACCGCGCTGAACTACGTGCGGGCGCGCAAGGTCGAGGCAGAGGGCAACGGGGATTACGGCCGGATCAAGCGCCAGCAGATGTTCCTGTCCTCGCTGCTGCGCGGGGCGCTGTCGAACAAAGTGCTGTTCGACCCGGGCAAGCTCAACGGCTTCATCAACGCCTTCACCCGCGACACCTTCGTCCAGAACATCGACACCAAGTCGCTCGTGATGCTGGGCCGATCGCTGCAGAACGTGGACGCGGGCGCTGTCACGTTCCTCACCGTCCCCACCGCGGGCACCAACGAGCTGGGCAATGAGATCCCCCGCCAGGACGACATCGACGCGATCTTCCAGGCGATCATCGACGACGAGCCTCTTCCGGGCGAGGAGCGCAAGGACCCGGCGCCCTCCTCCGCCCAGTCGGCCCGAAGCCCACCGCGCCCGCACCGCCTGCGCTCGAGGCGGTCAGCCCGATGGACGTCTCGCTGCAGGTGTCCAACGGATCGGGTGTCACCGGGCTCGCCGCCACCGCCGCCGACGATCTCGGCTCGTACGGATTCCAGATCTACAGCGTCGGGAACTACACCGGTACCAGCACGAACACGCTGGTCCGCTTCTCGCCCGGGCTCGAGGCGGAGGCCGCGACGGTGGCCTCCTCGCTGCCCGGCGCGGTGCTGCAGGAGTCCTCCGATCTCGGCGGCATCGTCGAGGTGGTGCTCGGGTCGAGCTTCTCGGGAACCGTCGCCCAGCCCAAGTCCGTCGGCGCCGCGCTGACCCCGACAATGGCCCCCAAGAACTCCTCCGCGAGCGGCGAGGCGGCCGACGCCCTGCCCGCCGATCTGGCGTTCACCAATGCGGCAGACGATTCCTGCGCCTGACCGGCTTTTACCGCCCTGACGTGCACCGTCATTCATGCCGCGTTAACCCAATGACCGTGACTTGGTATCCCACACGCCGTAGGCTTTGATTCCATGCGCGTGGCTTACAACGAACAGATGACCGAGCTCGCCGACATGCTCGGCGAGATGGCGGGCCTGGCGGGCGCGGCCATGGAGCGGGCGACCCAGTCGCTGCTCCAGGCCGATCTCTCGCTGGCCGAGCAGGTCATCAGCGATCACGACCAGATCACCGAGCTCAGCGTCGCCTGCGAGGAGCGGGCGTTCGCCCTGCTCGCGCTGCAGGCGCCGGTCGCAGGGGATCTCCGGTCCGTGGTGAGTGGAATCCAGATCGTCTCGGACATCGACCGGATGGGGGCCCTGGCGCTGCACGTCGCCAAGATCGCTCGCCGTCGACATCCGAACCACGTGCTGCCCGAGGAGGTCAACGGCTACTTCGCCGAGATGGGCCGGATCGCGGTGGCCCTCGGGGCCGGCGCGCGTGAGGTCCTCGAGACCCGCGACCCCGAGCGGGCCGCGAAGCTCCGCGAGGAGGACGACGCGATGGACGATCTGCACCGCCACCTCTTCAGCGTGCTGATGGACCGGGAGTGGAAGCACGGCGTGGCCGCGGCCGTCGACGTGACCCTGCTGGGCCGGTTCTACGAGCGCTTCGCCGATCACGCGGTCGAGGTCGCCCGCCGCGTCATCTTCCTGGTCACCGGCAAGATGCCCGTCGACCCCGAAGAGACCACCTCGCTGGAATCCTGACCACACAACCACGACGCCCCGACCGGATCACCGGTCGGGGCGTTCTCGTATCGGCAGGCACGGAAAAGCGAACGGGCCGCTGCCGGAGCATCGCCCGAGAGCGATACCCGACAACGGCCCGTTCGACGAAGGCTGTCTAGCCGAAGCGGCCCGAGATGTAGTCCTCGGTGGCCTTCTGCGTCGGGTTGGAGAAGATCTTCTCGGTGTCGTCGATCTCGACGAGCCGGCCCGGCTTGCCGGTGGCCTCGAGATTGAAGAACGCGGTCTGATCGCTGACCCGGGCGGCCTGCTGCATGTTGTGCGTGACGATCACGATGGTGAAGTCCTTCTTCAGCTCCGTGATCAGGTCCTCGATGGCCAGCGTCGAGATCGGGTCGAGCGCCGAACACGGCTCGTCCATGAGCAGCACGTCGGGCGAGACCGCGATCGCGCGCGCGATGCACAGACGCTGCTGCTGGCCGCCGGACAGCCCGCCACCGGGCTTGTCGAGGCGGTCCTTGACCTCGTTCCACAGGTTGGCGCCGCGCAGCGACTGCTCGGCGACCTCGTCGAGCTGCTTCTTGTTGCGCACCCCCTGCAGCTTCAGCCCGGCCACCACGTTGTCGCGAATCGACATGGTGGGGAACGGGTTCGGACGCTGGAACACCATGCCGATGGTGCGGCGGACGCCGACCGGGTCGACCTGCGAGCCGTAGATGTCCTCGCCGTCGAGCAGGATGGCGCCCTCGACGCGGGCACCCGGGGTGACCTCGTGCATGCGGTTGAGCGAGCGCAGCACCGTCGACTTGCCGCAGCCGGAGGGGCCGATGAAGGCGGTCACATTGCGCGGGGGCACGGACAGACCCACATCCGCGACGGCGTGGAACTTGCCGTAGTAGATGTTGACGTCCTTGAGATCAAGACGCTTGGCCATGGTGGCTCCCTCGAGGTTGTGTGAGCGGTGTGGTCGTCATGGGGTCACTTGCTCCGGACCCGGGAGAGGTGACCGATCGCCTTCGCCGCGATGTTCAGCACCGCGATCAGCATGATCAGCGTGAGCGCCGCGCCCCAGATGCGGCTGGCGCCCGCGTCGGTCGGATTGTTCATCTCGGCGACCATGACGCCGGGCAGCGACCCCATCTCGCCGTTGAACATGTCGAAGTTGATGAAGGGTGCGTAGCCGACCAGGATCAGCAGCGGCGCGGTCTCACCGAGCACGCGGGCCAGGGCCAGCATGACGCCGGTGATGATGCCCGGCAGCGCGGTGGGGACGACGATCCGCATGATCGTCTTCCACTTCGGCACGCCGAGCGCGTAGGAGGCCTCGCGCAGATCCTGCGGCACGATGCGGAGCATCTCCTCGGTGCTGCGGACGACGACGGGGACCATCAGCAGGACCAGGGCCAGGGACACAGCGAACGCCGACTTGGGGAAGCCGAAGGTCGCGATCCACAGGGCGTAGATGAACAGCGCGGCCACGATGGACGGGACACCGCTGAGGATGTCGACCATGAACGTGGTCAGCCGACCCAGCTTGGACGGGCCCGCGTACTCCACCAGGTAGATGGCGACGAACAGTCCGAGCGGGATCGACAGAACCGCGCACACCAGTCCCTGGATCAGGGTTCCGATCAGGGCGTGGTAGATGCCGCCGCCGGTGGCGGAGGCGGACAGGCCGCTGAACGAGTTGGTGAACCAGGTCGCGCTGGTCATCGCGGGAAAGCCGCGGACGATCACCGTGTAGAGCACCCACACCAGCGGCACCAGCGCCACCAGCACCGCGAGAGTCACGAGCACCGCCGCCGCCAGGTCGGCGAAGCGTCGTCGCCCGCTGACCCCCTGGAAGGTCGGCTTCTTGACGGGTCGATCGAGGGTCACCGTCATGTCAGGCCCTCTTTCCGGCGATCGCGGCGCGGGCCGCTGCGTTGACCACGAAGGTCAGGATGAACAGCACCAGTCCGACCGCGATGTAGGCGCCGGCCTGGATCTCGTTGTTGAACTCGGCGTAACCGAGCGCGATCTTCGAGGCGATGGTGGAACCGCTGTCGAACAGCGACCATCCGAACGCCTTCGAGGTGGTGCGCAGGATCATGTAGAGCGCCATCGTCTCGCCGAGCGCCCGGCCGAGGCCGAGCATGGAACCGCTGATGTAGCCGGACTTCCCGAACGGGATGATGGTGGTCTTGACGACCTCCCACTTGGTGGCGCCGAGCGCCAGCGCCGCCTCGATCTGCGAGGTCGGGGTCTGCACGAAGACCTCGCGGGTGACCGCTGTGATGATCGGCAGGATCATCACAGCGAGCACGATGCCCGCGGTGAAGATCGTGCCGCCGCCCGCGATCGAGCCGGAGCCGGTGGCGAACAACGGGATCCAGGACAGGTTCTCGTTGAGCCAGACGGCCAGCGGCTTGATCGCGGGGGCGAAGATCAGCAGGCCCCACAGGCCGTACACGATGGACGGCACGGCGGCGAGCAGGTCGATCACGTACGCCAGCGGCCGTGCGAGCCGCTTCGGCGAGTACTCGGTGAGGAAGATCGCGATGCCAAGCGCAACCGGCATGGCCAGCGCCAGGGCGAACACCGACACCAGCACGGTGACCTGGAACAGGTCCAGGACGCCGAACGCCATGCTGTTGATGTTGTCGGTGTCCCATGTGCTGCTGGTGAGGAAGTTCACCTCGTTGCGGGCGAGTGCGGGCACCGCCCGCCACACCAGGAACGCGCCGATGGCACCGATCAGCACCGAGATGAACACGGCCGAGCCGGTCGCCATCGAGGTGAAGACCCGGTCGCCCGGGCGCGTCACCGTCTTCGACGAGGCTGCAGGTGATGGAGTGATCGGTGCCTCCGGTGTTCCGAGCGGACCGCCCACCCCCACCCCGGCATCACCGGGGTTGGGGGTGCGAGGTGCCGATTGGGTGGGCGCGTCGCTCATCTGCGCTCGCAATCTTCTTCGTTGAATATAGAGCCTGGACCGGTCGGAACAATCAGCCGATGGCCGAGATGGACGCGTTCAGCTTGTCCTTGACCGTGGCGGGCAGCGGCACGTAGCCCTGCGCGGACAGCTCCGACTGGCCCTCGTTGGCCGCGCTGGTCAGGAACGACTTGACGGCCGCGGAGGTGTCGGCGTCGTAGCCCTTGGAGCAGACGATCTCGTAGGTCGCCAGGACCAGCGGGTAGGCGCCGGCCTCGGTGGTGCCGTAGATCGAGTTCAGGTCGAGCGTCAGGTCGCCGACGCCCTCGGTCTTGAAGGCCGCGCCCTCGATCGCCTTGCTTGCCGAGTCCTCGGTCAGCGCAACCGCGCCCGCGCCGCTGTCGATCTGGGCGGCCTTGAGCTTGTTCTGGTCCGCGAAGGACTTCTCGACGTAGGTGATCGAGCCGGGCGCACCCGCGACGGCCTGCGCGACGCCTGCCGAACCCTTCGCGCCCTCACCGATGCCGCCCTTGAAGTCGGAGCCGGCGCCCTGGGTCCACGCGCCCTTCGAGGCGGTGGTCAGGTACTGCTGGAAGTTGTCGGTGGTGCCCGAGGAGTCGGAGCGGACGATCACGGTGATGTCCTGATCCGGCAGGGTGGCGCCGCTGTTGAGCGCGGCGATGGCCGGGTCGTTCCACTTCTTGATGCCGCCGTTGAAGATCTTGGCGATGACCTCGCCGTTGAGCGTCAGGTTGTCGACGCCGTCGATGTTGTAGGCGAGGGCGACCGGACCGAAGACCAGCGGCAGGTTCCAGGCGTCGTTGCCCGCGCAACGCTCCTTGGCCGCTGCGGCCTGCTCGGCCTTGATGGCGGAGTCGGAGCCGGCGAAGTCGATCTGCTTGGCGATGAACTGGGTGCGCCCGTCACCGGAACCGCTGGGGTTGTAGGCGACGTTGACGGTCTTGCCCTTGTCCTTGCACACCGCGATGTAGGTGGAGGTGAAGGCGTCCATCGCGTTCTTCTGCGCGGAGGAACCGGCCGCGGACAGCGTGTCCTTGCCCTCGCAGGCGGCGTTCGAGGCGGAGGTGTCCACCGTCGTGCCCGAGGAGGAGTTGTCGTCGCTGCCGCACGCGGTCAGGGCCATGGCACCTGCGGCCAGCACACCGAACATCGCAGCACTGCGCTTGAGGTTCACGCTATTTCCTCCGGGAGGCTCAACTTCACGCCCATTGTCGGGCGGTGTTCCGTGGCGCAGTCCGCATCAGCGCTGCACCAGGCAGCACGGCGCCGCCCAACGAGAAAGGTAGGGGCAGGTGGTGGACAGAGCGTCCCAGAAGGGTGAACGGAGGGTGAACTCATGGCCGGGTGAGGCGGATCTCACCCCGGGCCACGGCAAACGGCCCCTCAGGCGTAGGCGACATCCACGTGGAACCGCTCGAATCCGAGCCGCTCGTAGGTGTGCAGGGCGGCGACGTTGTCCGCCTCGGTGTACAGCAGCACCGTCCCCAGGCCACGCTCGCGCAGATACCGCAGGCCCGCGACGGTGAGCAGCCTGCCAAGGCCCCTGCCCTGTGCCGCCGGGTCGACCGCCACCACGTACACCTCGCCGAGCTCGCCCGATTCGGACGTCGCCGGGTGCACCTTGGTCCAGTGGAATCCCAGGACGTCGCCGGTCCCCGCGTCGGCCGCGATGAACAGGCCCTCGGGGTCGAACCAGGACTCGGCGCGCCGCTCGGCGATCTCCCGCTCGGTCCACGACCCCTGCTCGGGATGCCAGTCGAAGGCCGCGGCGTTGACGCGCAGCAACTCGGCGTCGTCCTCCGCCCCCGCGTAGGTCCGCAGGATCACGCCATCGGGAACCGCGACGTCGGGCAGTTCCGGCCGGTCCAAGGGTCGACGCAGCTGCAACAGCTCGCGGACGGGACTCAGGCCGAGGCGCGCGGCGACGGCACGGGCGGCGGGCAGGTCGCCGTGCGCCCAGACCCGGGCGCCCTCGCCGCCCTTCGCCAGGGCCTCCCTGACCAGGCCGCGGCCGATCCCGGTACCCCGATGCGCCGGGTCGACGGCGACCTCCACCATCGCCGGATGCTCTCCGTGCGGCGGCTCGAGGCTCGCGTAACCGACGATCGAATCGTCCAGCGTCCACAGCAGATGCCGCGACGACTCCGACTTACCCACGATGTGGTGGACGGCCTGCTCGGAGAGCGGCGCGGTCCCGTCGGCCGCGAGCGCCCGGTCCAGCACACCGTGCACCTGCGCGACCTGGTCGTCGTCGAGCAGATAGAACCAGCTCCTTGCCGCCTCTTGCATCTACAGGACCGTCCCGTTGGCCGGGGTCAGCTCCGAATCGTCGACCGCGCCGCCGTCGTCATCGCCGCCGTCGTCGACGGGCTGTGGCGCGGCGCCGGACTTCCGGCTGGGCCGGACGGCCTTGTAGCCGACGTTGCGCACGGTGCCGATGAGGGCTTCGTACTCGGGGCCGAGCTTGGCGCGGAGCCGTCGGACGTGCACGTCCACCGTGCGGGTGCCGCCGAAGAAGTCGTAACCCCAGACCTCCTGCAGCAGCTGCGCGCGGGTGAACACCCGGCCCGCGTGCTGCGCGAGGTACTTGAGGAGCTCGAACTCCTTGTAGGTGAGGTCGAGCGGGCGACCACGGAGCCGGGCCGTATAGGTGCCCTCGTCAATGACCAACTCGCCGAGCGTGATCTTGCCGGAGCTCTCCGGGCTGGCGACGCCGCCGCTGCGCCCCACCAGGAGCCGCAGCCGGGCGTCGAGCTCGGCGGGCCCGGTGCCGGGCAGCAGGATGTCGTCGAGACCCCAGTCGGCGTTCACCGCGACCAAGCCGCCCTCGGTGAGGACCGCGACGACGGGAACCGCGGATCCGGTGCTGCCGAGCAGCCTGCACAGGCCGCGCGCGGCGGCCAGATCGGTCCGGGCATCGACCAGCGCTATGTCGGCGGATCCGGCCTCGAGCAGCGAGGCGACCTCCGTCGGGGCTGGTCGCACGGTATGTGCCAGGAGCGCAAGTGAAGGCAGCACCGACTCAGGGTGTGGGTCCGAGGTCAGCAGGAGCAGCTCCACGCGGCCTCCCCTTCTCGCCGTTTCATGTGCCCGGGCACGGCCGACAGTGACGCGATACTCGAACAGACTAACGTGCCGCGCCCGGTGGGCACCCCACACAGCCCCGTTCCGGTCAGCAACAATGGTGCGGTGCGGAAACTGATTCTCAGCCTGGTGTTGCTCTTGGCGCTCGCGGTCGTCATCGACTTCGGCGCGGCCGCCTACTCCGAGTATCGGGTCTCACGGAGCCTGCGCGAGGGCGGTGAGCTCAATTCGGACCCCGACGTGACCATCGGCGGCTTCCCTTTCCTCACCCAGGCCGTGAACGGCAAATACGAGAACGTCGAGATCCGTGCGAGGGGCGTCGACAGCCAGGTTCTCGGCGAGGTCACCGTCGAGGCGAACCTGCGCGGGGTGAACATCCCCGCATCCGACCTGGTGAACGGCACCGTCAAGACGGTCCCCGTCGACCAGCTCGACGGCCGGATCCTGATCGACGCCACCGCTCTTGGCCAGTTCCTCGGCATCCCCGACCTCCAGGTGTCCGCGCCGCCCGCGGACAAGTCCGACGGCACCGGCGGGTCCGGCGGTTCCGGGATGACCACCTCCGGCGGCGTTGTGCTGACCGGAACGGTTCCGATCGGTCCGCTGTCGGCTGCCGTCAGCGTGCAGGCCGACCTCCTCCTCGACGGCGAGGACGTCAAGATCGTCGCCACCGATCTCTACTTCGGCCCCGAGGGCAATGCGGACTTCACCGTCCCCGGTCCGTTCAAACCCGCCGTGCTCGGTCTGTTCACCCGCACCGTCGAGGCCCAGCAACTGCCCTTCGGCGTGCTGCCGACCAAGGTCTACGCGGAGGGCTCGCAGGTCGTCATCGAGGGCTCCGGCGAGAACGTGGTGATCAACCTCGACGATCTGCAGACGCCATGACCGGTCTGCTCGTCCTCGCGCTTGTCCTCGTCGCTGCAGCGGCGGCGGGGCTGGTGCTGCGGGCCCGGTCGGGCGCCGTGCGGGCCACCGCACCGTCCGATTCCGGCTCCGACACCCGCCGCACCCTGCTCGCCGAGGCCGGGGTGGCGGGCGCGGGCCCTGCCGTCCTGCATTTCTCCGCCGACTGGTGCGGGCCGTGCGCGGCCGTCCGCCGGGTGATCGGCCAGGTGCTCGAGACACTCGACGGGGAGCTCGACCCGGCATCGACCAGGGCCGTGGAGATCGAGGTCGACATCGACGAGAACCCCGCGCTCGCAGCCGAACTCGGCGTCCTGTCGCTGCCGACCACGTTCATCTTCGACGCCGAGGGCACGTCGCGGTACCGGGTGTCCGGGGTTCCGACCGCCGCCGACCTGCGGGCCGCGCTGCTCCCCCTGTGCGGACCCGGGGATTCACACCCGCCCGAAAACGGGTAAGCTGCCACTCGTGCAAACCAGCCAGGAGCTCATGCTCACCCGACGCCGCACAGTTGATCTGTGCCGCCTCGGCGGTTGTTGCTGTACCTGCTGCTGATTCCACGGCTGACGTTCTCCGCTCATCCGGCATCTCTTGCCTGAGCACCGCGCCGTGATCGCAATCCGGAATACCCGCGGTTCATCTCCGCACGTCAAGGCATCCGTTTCAAGCGCAGGAGTTCACTCCCATGTCCACCTCCACCACCTCCCGGTCCCGCACCGGTAGTGCCGACCAGGTCGACGTCCGCGGGCCGCGGTTCGCGGCCTGGATCACCACCGGTGTCCTCGTGACCGTGCTCGTGCTGTCGACGTTCTCCCTGGTCGCGGCCGGTCTGCTGCTCGCGGCGCAGGCCGTGGTCTTCGGGCTCGGCGCAGCCCGCGGCCCTCGCAACAGCCCGTACGGCCAGGTGTTCGCCCGGTTCGTCGCGCCGCGGCTGTCCCCGACCACCGAGCGCGAGCCGGTCGCCCCGCTGCGGTTCGCCCAGCTCGTCGGCCTGGTCTTCGCCGTCGTCGGCGTGGTGGGCTTCCTCACCGGCCTCACGGTCGTCGGCACCGTGGCCACCGGGTTCGCCCTCTTCGCCGCACTGCTGAACGCGGCCTTCGCGTTCTGCCTCGGCTGCCAGATCTACCCGCTCGTGGCCCGCTTCCGCAGGTCGACATCGATCACCGCGGCGTAGCCGCGCAATCCAACCGGCCTAGGCCGCACCACCCCACATACCCCGCAAGAAGTATCGAAAGGAAAACCATGGCTCGCTCCGACGTCCTGGTCTCTGCCGACTGGGCCGAGCAGAACCTCAACGCACCGAAGACTGTCTTCGTCGAGGTCGACGAAGACACCTCGGCCTACGACGGCGGCCACATCGAGGGCGCTGTCCGGCTCGACTGGCGCAAGGACCTGCAGGACGGCGTCCGTCGTGACTTCCTCAACCGCGAGCAGTTCTCCGCGCTGCTGTCCGCCAAGGGCATCGCCAACGACGACACCGTCGTGCTCTACGGCGGCAACAACAACTGGTTCGCCGCGTACGCGTACTGGTACTTCAAGCTGTACGGCCACCAGGACATCAAGCTGATCGACGGCGGCCGCAAGAAGTGGGAGCTCGACGGCCGCCCGCTGTCGAAGGACGAGGTCGTCCGCCCGGCCACCACCTACCAGGCCGGCGAGCCGGACACCTCCATCCGCGCCTTCCGCGACGAGGTCATCAACGCCATCGGCAGCAAGAACCTGGTCGACGTGCGCTCGCCCGACGAGTTCTCCGGCAAGATCCTCGCGCCGGCGCACCTCCCGCAGGAGCAGGCGCAGCAGCGTGGCCACGTCCCCGGCGCCATCAACATCCCGTGGAGCACCACCGCCAACGAGGACGGCACCTTCAAGTCCGACGAGGACCTGACGAAGCTCTACGCCGAAAAGGGCTTCGACGAGAGCAAGGAAACGATCGCCTACTGCCGCATCGGCGAGCGCTCGAGCCACACCTGGTTCGTGCTGCAGGAGATCCTCGGCAAGAACAATGTCAAGAACTACGACGGCAGCTGGGTTGAGTACGGCTCCCTCGTGGGTGCACCGATCGAGTTGGGAGCCTAGTTATGTGTGGAGCACCTGTTCAGGGTCAGACCCTGCCCGCGGGCGTGGACGTCGAGAAGGAAACCGTCATCACGGGCCGCGTGCTGGCCGCTGACGGCCAGCCGGTCGGCGGCGCGTTCGTCCGCCTGCTCGACGGCACCGGCGAGTTCACCGCCGAGGTCGTGGCCTCCGGCACCGGCGACTTCCGGTTCTTCGCCGCCCCCGGCACCTGGACCGTGCGTGCGCTGTCCAGCACCGGCAACGGCGACACCACCGTCACCCCCGAGGGCAACGGCGTCCACAACGTGGACATCACCGTCTCGAAGTAGCGCCTCCGGCGCCCGTGCGCGAGTCTCACCCCAACCAGGGTGAAAAGCGCGCACAGTTCGACTCAGCGGCCCCGCTCCCCCACCAGGGAGCGGGGCCGCTTCGGCGTTTCCGGTGCAGTCGGCACCCACGGCATGCGGCTGCGACGCAGCGGTTTACACTGATGCCGTGGTCATCTTCTTCGAGGTTCTACTCGCCTTCGCCTCCGTGCTGATTGCTTGGTTCTCGCTGTATGTCGTGTACCGCCTGGTGACCGACGAGTCGTGAGCCAGACGTCCGGTCCGGACGACGGTGCGCAGCCCCAATCGGGCGAGGGCGCACCGTCTGATGCGGTGTCCGTGCAGCGTGGCAGCGGCGATCGTGCCGTAGCCGCCGCCGAGGAGCGCGCGAAGGAAACCAGCGCGCGCAACATCCCGGTGCTGCCCGGCCTCCCCGTCCCCGAGGACACCGCCAACCTCCGCCTCGGCCCCGACCTGAACCCGGGCATGCTCGCGCTGCTCCCCATGGTCGGCGTCTGGCGCGGCGAGGGCGAGGCCAACAACCCGACCGATGGCGAGTACCGCTTCGGTCAGCAGATCGTGGTCTCGCACGACGGCGGCAACTATCTGCACTGGGATTCGCAGACCTGGGTCCTCGACGCCGACGGCGAGTACGTCCGGCCGGACCTGCGCGAGAGCGGGTACTGGCGCGTCGCAGGAGACGGCATCCCCGGGAGCATCGACGAGGAGGTCGTCGAGCTGCTGCTCACGCACAGCTCCGGCGTCGTCGAGCTGTACTACGGCCAGGCACTGACCCAGTCCAGCTGGGAGCTCGCGACCGACGTGGTCATCCGCAGCAAGCAGGGTGCACTGGTCGGCGGCGCCAAGCGCCTGTACGGCATCGTCGAGGGCGGCGACCTCGCCTACGTCGAGGAGCGCATCCTCGCCGACGGCCCGCTGAAGCCGCACCTCTCGGCCCGCCTCTCCCGCTACATCGGATAGCCGCGGCTGCGCCGCCCGTGCGCGTGTTGCACCCCAGTCGGGGTAAAAACCACGCACGGTTCTCGCCTTACCAACAGGCCCCGAATAGTCCACACGCAAAGTCGGTGCTGCGGCTGTCGTGACGTTGTCGGTCGGTGCCGCCCGACAATGTCCGGCCCATGACGAACTCCACAGATCTGGAAGCACTGGAGCAGCTGCTCGAGTCGCAGGACGGCCTGCTGTCGGCCGCACAAGCACAGCGGTCGGGCTACACACGTAAGCATGTCCAGTACCTTCTCGAATCCGGCCAGTGGCAGCGTCCGCTGCACGGTGTCTATGCCGTGACGACAGGGCCCCTGAGCCGCCCCATGCTCCTCCGTGCAGCGCTGCTCTATGGCGGGGTCGCGATGCTCAGCCACGACACCGCGGCGGAGGAGTGGGGACTGTTACCGACGGCGCCCGGCGGGCCGGTGCACATCACAGTGCCGTACGGCTCGTCCGCTGTGAACCAGTATGCGACGGCAATCCGCAGGCCACCGCGCGCCCACGAACCCGTCCCGTCCATCGGCGAATTGCTGCATCCCGGGGTGATCGTGCACCGCTCCCGTGCCTTCTCTCGCATCGGCGTCGAAACGGAACCGCCACGGACCTCGCCGCCGGACACCGCGATCGATCTCGCAGTCGATCAGCCGACGGCGCGACTGGCCTACGGATCGGTCGTCGCTAGCGTCACCAATGGCGGAATCCGACTGTCCCGGCTGCAGTCACGGATCGTCGACCGCAAACCGCGACGGTACAACCGGGCCATCGCCGACGCCTGCTCGATGCTTGCAAACGGGATCCAGTCGGTACTCGAATTCCACTACGCAATCGACGTCGAACGAGCGCACGGACTCCCGGACGCCGTGCGGCAGGGCCCGGTGGCGGTCGACGGAGTGACACTCTACGAGGACGTCACGTACACCGGGTCCGCGGCGGTGCTGGTCGTGCGACTGGACGGACACAAGTGGCACTCCTCGCGGAAGGTGCGCCGACGCGACCGTCGCCGTTCGAACGCGGCTTCGCTGGCCGGCAGGGACCAACTGGTCTTCGGATGGGAGGAGGTGAACGAGGAGCCGTGTCTGGTGGCCGCCGAGGTACGCGCCCTCCTCGAGCGCGGCGGTTGGCGGGGTGCGAACCCCTGCCCGAACTGTGCGCGCTTTGTACCCCAGTCGGGGTGAGACGCGCGCACGGGCGCGGAGCGCAGAACGGCCCCCGAGCCGTACCCGTGCGCGGACGTTTGTCGCACGGATCCCGGTCGGGACTCGACCGGGGACTCGGGGGCCGGGTAGCTGCCTGGGATTCGCCAGCCGCAATGCGCGGTTGATGGAACCCCACCGTCAGCGGTAGCGGCTAGCTGACAGCCACCTCACGCGTCCTGTAGTTCTTCAACTTCAGACCACCTCCTTCCTCGTGTACGGACGAAAATACGCCCGCTGCGAGGGCCTGGCAATCGATTAAATCGCCGCCTCTTCCTGCGCGGATGCCGACTCGCTCCCGACCGCGATCACCAGGTCGGCGCCCGTGTCGGCGGGCAGCTGATGCGTCACAACGACCACCGTGCGGCCGGGGTCGACCAGGCCGGCCCCGCGATCGAGCAGGCCCCGCAGCAGCGCGGCGCCCGCCTCCGCGTCGAGGTGCTCGGTCGGCTCGTCCAGCAGCAGCACCCGAGCAGGCGAGGCGATGGCCCGCGCCAGCAGCAGACGTCGACGCTGACCACCGGACACCGACCGGCCCCCGACGCCAGCGAGGTGTGCACGCCGTCCGGGAGCCCCGACACCCAGTCCCCCAGCCCGACCTTCTCGAGCACCGCCCGCGCGCCCTCCTCGTCCAGTTCGCCGTCCGCGACGCGCAGGTTCTCCAGCAGCGAGGTGTCGAACAGGTGGGCGTCCTCGGCGAAGAACCCCACCGCGCGACGCAGCGAGTCGGCGTCGACCGATCCGGCCGGGGTCCCGTTCACCGTCAGCGCCCCGGCGACGGGGGCGAGCAGCCCCGCCAGCGTCATCAACATGGTGGTCTTGCCCGCGCCGCTGGGTCCGACGATCACGACCCGGGCGCCCGGCGCCAGGTGCAGGTCCAGCGGCTCGGTCACCGCGCCGCCCGGCCACCCGCAGCGCAGGTTCTCGGTGCGCAGGTGTACCGGCGCCTCGACCGCCACACCCCCGGTCGGCACCGGATCACCCGACCGGTCGAGCAGGTCCATGATGCGCACCGACGCGAGCCTCGCCCTGGTCAACGCGACCGCCGCCGCGGGCAACGCAGCCGTGCCCTCGAACGCCGCGAGCGGCACCAACACCAGGATCGCCAACGCCATCGGGGTCATCTCGCCCGGGGCCCCTCCGTCGGGGCCGTACAGCGAGATACCGATCAGCAGCGATCCCAGCACGCTCGCCCCGATGGCGAGCGGCGTCGCCGCCGCTGCGAAGGCGGACGGGACCGCGGATCGGTCGGTGGCGCGGATCGCGCGGGCCTCCCAGTCGTCGGCTGCCAGGACCGTCTCGCCGAGTCGGCCCGCGACCCGGAGTTCGGCGGCGTGGTCGAGCGCCAGCACCGCGGTCTCACTGAATCGCGCAGACGCGACGGCGCCGTCCGCCTCCGCCATCCGCGCGGCCCTTGCGGACAGCACCGGCGCGAGCACCCCCGAGACCACGAGCGCGACGGCCAGCACCAGTGCCGCGGCGGGAGAGATCAGCGCGAGCCCGACGGTCGCCGCTACGGCCAGAATCGCGGCGACGGCCATCGGGATCAGCGCCCGGACCACCACGTCGCCGAGCGCGTCGACGTCCGCCCCGGTGCGCGCGAGCAGGTCCCCTCGGCGCAATCCGGCAGGCGCGGCCGGGTCGCCGGTGGAGAGCCGACGGTAGATCCGTTCGCGGGCCGCTGTGGTGCCGCGCAGCGCCGCGTCATGGGTGGCGAGCCGTTCGAGGTAGCGGAACACTCCGCGCGAGATGCCAAGGGCGCGAACCGAGACCACCGCGACCGAGAGATCCAGCACCGGCGGCATCTGCCAGGCCCTGGTGATCAGCCAGGCGGACAACGCGGCAAGGGCGAGCGCGCTGCCGAGGGTGGCGACCCCGGCCGCGACCGCGGACAGGACCCGGCCCGGGCGCAGTTCCAGCAGCCGGAGGGCACGCAGGAGCGGATCGCGGCTCATGCCGGCACCTCCGACTCCAGGTCCACACCGTCGGCACCCTCGACCAGCACCACCTCGTCGCCGGCCCGGAGCACCGTGTCCCGGTGCCCGACCATCACCACGGTGCGTCCGCGGGCTGCGAGGCCGCACACCGACCGGAGCACCGTCGCCTCGGTGGCGGGATCGAGGTGCGCGGTCGGCTCGTCGAGAAGCACCACCGTGGCATCGGAGAGCAGCACCCGGGTCAGCGCCAGCCGCTGCCGCTGACCGAGCGAGAGGCCGAGGCCGCCCACCCCCACCCGTGTCTGCCAGCCGTCCGGGAGATCGGCCAGCACCGAATCGAATCCCGTTGCTTCACAGGCTCTGTCGACGGCATCGGCATCGCTGGCCACCGGCCCGGTTAGTTCCAGGTTCTCGCGCAGGGTGCCGGGCATCAGCACCGGGTGTTGGGGCAGCCACGCCACCTCGCGCCACCACTGCTCGGCGTCGAGTGCGCGCACGGGCACCCCGCCGACCGACACCTCGCCCTCGTCGGGGTCGGCGAGCCCGAGGATCAGGTGCAACACGGTGGACTTGCCGGATCCGTTGGCGCCGGTGAGCACGGTGACCCGGCCCGGTTCCAGGACCGCGTCCAGGCCGCGCGGGGCCCACTGTCCGCGGGCCCGCATCCCCACCGCGCGCAGCACGATCGGGCCGAGGGGCACGGCGCGGTCGCCCTCCCCCGCGACGACCGGTTCCCTGTCGTCCAGCACCCCGAAGGCCTTCTCGGCGGCCGCCATCCCGTCCTCGGCGGCGTGGAACTGCGCGCCGACCATCCGCAACGGCAGGTACACCTCGGCGGCGAGGATCAGCGCGATCACGCCTCCGCGTAGTTCCATGCCGCCGAACACGAGTCGCAGGCCGATGCTCACCGCGACGAGCGCGACGCAGAGAGTGGCCAACAGCTCGAGCACCATCGCCGACAGGAACGCGATCCGCAAGGCCGACATGGTGGTGTGCCGGTGCGCGTCCCCGAGCGCCCGGACCCGTGCCGCCGGGCCCCGTTCGCGACCGAGCGCCCGCAACGTTGGCAGACCTGCCAGCAGGTCGAGCAGCTGCGCGGACAGCGCGGTCATCGTGGTCAGCGAGGCGGCCGCCTTGCCCTTGGTCAGCAGCCCGATCAGGATCATGAAGACCGGCACCAGCGGCAACGTGAGCGCGATGATCACCGCGGAGGTCCGATCGGCGAACAGGATCACCAGCAGGGTGAGCGGTGTGACGGTGACCGCCAGCATCAGGGCGGGCAGGTAGCCGGTGAGATACGCACGCAGGCCCTCGATCCCGCGGGTGAGGACGGTGGCGAGCTCACCGCGCCGCGGGTCCAGCTCTCGCGGGGGCAGCTCGGTGGCCGCCTCGAGCACCTCGCCGCGGAGCTCCCCGATCACCCTCGACGCCGAACGGTGCGCGTATCGGGTGTGCGCCCAGGTGGACGCCGTCCGCACCGCGACCGCGGCGGCCAGCACCGCCAGCTCGGTGCCCCACGCGGCTGGCGTCCGCGCGTCCGGGTCGGTGATCACCCCGGCCAGGACGGTGCCGATCATCAGTGCCGACACGATGACCGTGCCGGCGGTGACCAGGGACAGCGCCACCGTGAGCAGCAGGTAGCCGCGGGCCGATCTCGAGTAGTGCCAGAGCCGGGGATCCACCGGACCGCGCCTGCGAGCGTGCTCCACGGGCGCGGCCGGTGCGTCGAGCGACATCTAACGCGTCTTCAGGGGCAGACCGATCGACGGCGGGATCTGCTTGGTCGAGATCCGCTGACGGAAAACCCAGTAGGTCCAGGCCTGGTAACCGATGACCACCGGCGTCATGAACACGGCCGCCCAGGTCATCACCTTGAGCGTGTACGGGCTCGACGAGGCGTTGTAGATCGTCAGGTTGTACGCCTCGTCGATGGTGGACGGCATCAGGTTCGGGTAGAGCGAGCCGAACAACAGGGCCACCGTGGCGATCACAGCGACTGTGGTGAGCACGAAGGCCCAGCCCTCCCGTGCCACGGCGGTCAGCGCGACCACCCCGAGCAGGGCGGCTGCCGCCACCGCGACGAGGATCCAGGTCCAGCCCTTGCCGAAGGACAGCTGCGTCCACAGCACGAACGCCCCGGCCACCACTACCGTCGGGATCGACAGTCGCGCAGCGAGTTTCACCGCGTCCTCGCGGACCTCACCGGAGGTCTTGAGTGCGAGGAACACCGCGCCGTGCAGTGCGAACACGATGGCCGTCGTCGCGCCGCCGAGCAGCGCGTACGGGTTGAGCAGGTCGAAGAAGCCGGAAACGACCTTCTTGTTCTCGTCGATGGCCACGCCGCGCACGATGTTGGCAAACGCGACGCCCCAGAGGACGGCGGGCACCCACGAGCCGATCATGATGCCGATGTCGCAGCGCGACCGCCAGGTCGGATCGTCGATCTTGCCGCGCCACTCGATCGCGCAGATGCGCAGGATGAGCGCGACCAGAATCAACAGCAGCGGGAGGTAGAACCCCGAGAACAGGGTCGCGTACCAGTCCGGGAAGGCCGCGAACAACGCACCGCCCGCGGTGATCAGCCAGACCTCGTTGCCGTCCCAGACCGGGCCGATGGTGTTGAGCATGACCCGTCGCCGGGTGTCGGTGCGGCCGAGCACCGGGAACAGCATGCCGACGCCGAAGTCGAAGCCCTCGAGGACGAAGTAGCCGACGAAGAGCACCGCGATGAGGATGAACCAGAATTCCTGAAGTCCCATGGTCTTCTCCCTCAGTACGCGAACGACAGTTGTTTGGGCTCGCCCGGCTCCTCGGGCTCTTCTTCGTCACCCGGCGGATGCTTGTCGTGGTCGGACGGTCCGGCGATCGCATAGCGCCGGATCAGCATGAACCACACCACCCCGAGCGCGGCATAGAGGAGCGTGAAGACGATCAGCGAGAAGACCACAAGGCTCGTCGGATGATCCGACACACCCTGGTCCACGGTCAGCCTGATCTGGTCCACGCCGGTCGGATTCGGGTGCACGACCCAGGGCTGGCGGCCCATCTCGGTGAACACCCATCCGGCGCTGTTGCCGAGGAACGGCGTGGGAATGGCCAGGAGGGACAGCCACCCGAACCACTTCTTGTCCGGGACCCGGCCGCCGCGCGTCATCCACAGCCCGACCACCGCGAGCACGGCCGAGCCGGCCGCCCAGCCGATCATCGCGCGGAAGGTCCAGTAGGTGACGAACAGGTTGGGCTTGTAGTTGCCCGGCCCGAACTGCTCCTCGTACTGGGCCTGCAGTTCGGTGACGCCCTGGAGGGTGGAGTTGGGGTCGCCGTTCGCCAGGAACGAGGTGAGTCCGGGGATGCTGATGAGCTGGGTGATGTTCTCGCAGTTGTTCTGGGTTCCGACCGTCAGGATGGAGAAATCGGCGCCGGTCTCGGTGTGGCACAACGATTCCGCGGATGCCATCTTCATCGGCTGCTGTTCGAACATCAGCTTGGCCTGGATGTCGCCGGTGATCGCGAGGCCGACACCCGAGGCGACCATCACCCACAGGGCGAGGATGGTGACCGGACGGAACATCGTCCTGGCGGTGCTCTCGTGTTCGGCTGCGACCGCCAGATCGGTGGCCTCCTTGGCCCTGCGCATGCTGCGCACCATCGACCAGCCGCCGATGCCGGCGACGAACGTGCCCGCGGTGAGGAGGGCGCCCGCCACCACGTGGGGGAAGGCCGCCAAAGCCGTGTTGTTGGTGAGCAGTTCCCAGATGCTCGTCAGCTCGGCGCGGCCGCGCTCGGCGTTGTACCGCGCGCCCACCGGGTGCTGCATGAACGAGTTCGCGGCGATGATGAAGAACGCGGAGGCGTTCACACCGATCGCGACCAACCAGATCGTCGCCAGGTGAACGAGTTTCGGCAACCGTCCCCAGCCGAAGATCCACAGGCCGAGGAAGGTGGATTCGAGGAAGAAGGCGACCAGGCCCTCCAGCGCCAGCGGCGCCCCGAACACGTCACCGACGAAGCGTGAGTACTCGCTCCAGTTCATGCCGAACTGGAACTCCTGCACGATGCCGGTGGCGACGCCGAGCGCGAAGTTGATGAGGAAGAACTTGCCGAAGAACTTGGTGAGCCGATACCAGTGATCCTTCTTGGTGATCACCCACATCGTCTGCATGATCGCGATGAGCGGGGCGAGCCCGATCGTGAGCGGGACGAGAATGAAGTGGTAGACGGTCGTGATTCCGAATTGCCACCGAGATACGTCCAGTGCGTCCATGGCTTCTCCCATGCAGTGCCCGTTGGACAGGCGTGACCGGGGCCGAGTCGTGGGCTGACGCCTCAGTCCCGCTTCAAAAGGTACGTCCTGCGACCCGTTGCCGCAGGCCTTTATCTACTACCGACAGTAGTAGCGGAGTCAAGTCGTCCGCGCCGTCCCGAACCGCGCTCAGACGGCGTCCGGCATCGCCCCAACGGTCTCCGCCGACAGGTCGACCAGCGCCGACAGCTCCTCGGCGATCTCCGGCACCGCCGTCACCCGACCGTTCAACGCCCGCACCCGTGCGGCGAGAGTCACACTCGAGAGCAGCCAGACACCGTCCGCCAGAATGAGATCCGCTGGCCGAAGCGGCGCCACCTCGGTGCGGAACCTGTGCTCGCCCGCGATCTCGAAAAGCGCCCGCTGGGTGGTTCCCGGCAGGATCCCCTGCTCGATCGGCGGCGTGATCAGCGTGCGGCCGCGAGCGATGACGACCGTGGAGCGGGGGCCCTCGAGCACGAGACCCTCGCTGCTGGTGAAGATCACGTCGTCAGCGCCAAGCGAGTTCGCGTGCCGCAGCGCCGCCATGTTGGTCGCGTAGGACAGCGTCTTCGCGCCAAGCAGCTGCCAGGGCGCGAGCGCCGCCAGGTCCACCGAGAACCCGCGGGGCAGGGTGACCACCGCGATCCCGTCGCGCCGCGCGGCCGCGACCCGATCGTCGATGGGGCTGATCGTGAGGTAACCGGTCGGCCCCCCGCCGATCTCGCGGCCACGACTGAGCACCAGCCGCATCAGTCCCTCTCCGTCGCCGTCCCACTCCGCGAGCGCGGTCTTCACTGCCGTGCGCCAGCGGTCCAGGTCTTGTTCCGGCAGGTCCATCGCCGCCGCGGAGTTGTTCAGCCGTTCGAGATGCAGCTCGATGGTGCACGGGGATCCGCCCCGCACCAGCACGGTCTCGAACACTCCGTCACCACGCACTGCCGCCAGGTCGTCCGCGTAGAGCAGCGGGACGTCGGGGTCGTGCACCTTGCCGTCGAGGGTCACCAGTACGCGCGGGGCCATGCCAACAGCCTAGGACGACCCACCGGCCGCGGCTGGACGCTCCTACTATGGAGCTGTGTCCGAGTCGCCGAGCGTCGCCCCCAGTCCGCTGCTGTCCATCCCCGGTGCCGTCGCCGGTCCGGATGATTCCCTCGACGCCGGGGTGGCCTGGCACTACGGCGACCCGCTGCGCGAGCAGCGCAGCGCCGAGAACACCGCCGCCATCGTGGACCGCTCGAACCGCTTCGTGCTCTCCATCGCCGGCGACGAGCGCCTGACCTGGCTGCACACCATCTCCAGCCAGCACATCGCGCAGCTGCCCGACGGCGGTTCCGCGGAGAACCTGAGCCTGGACCTGCAGGGCCGGGTCGAAGAGCACTTCGTGCTGACCGACCTGGACGGGGTCACCTGGATCGACACCGAACGCAGCCACGGCCCCGGCCTGCTGGCCTTCCTCCAGAAGATGGTGTTCTGGGCCAAGGCCGAGCCCGCCGCCGCGCCGGAGATGGCCGTCCTGAGTCTGCTCGGGCCCGACGTGCGCCGGCCGAAAATCCTTGCCGCGCTCGGCATCGCCTCGCTTCCCCCCGTCTACGAGGCGGTGGCGCTGCCCGGCGGCGGGTTCCTGCGCTCGATGCCGTGGCCAGGCGAACACGCCTTCGATCTGATCGTGCCGCGCGACCAGCTCGCCCGCTGGTGGGAGACGCTGACCGCCGCGGGCGCCGCGCCCGCGGGCAGTTGGGCGTTCGAGGCGCTGCGGGTGGCCGCAGTGCGCCCCCGGATCGGCGTCGACACCGACGAGCGCACCATCCCGCACGAGGCCCGCTGGATCGGCGGCATCGCCGAGCACGGGGCCGTGCACCTGGACAAGGGGTGCTACCGGGGGCAGGAGACCGTGGCCCGGGTGCACAACCTCGGCAAGCCGCCCCGACACCTGGTGCTGCTGCATCTCGACGGGTCCGCGGACACCCGCCCGGAGCCAGGCGACGCGGTCACCGCGGACGGCAGGACCGTCGGGCACCTGGGCACCGTCGTCGACCACCACGAGCTCGGCCCCATCGCACTGGCCCTGGTCAAGCGGACCGTGCCGGTGGACACCGCGCTGCTCGCCGGCTCGGTGGCCGCCTCGATCGATGCCGACTCAGTGCCCAGCTACGACGCCGTGCAGGCCGGCCGGGCCGCCGTCGACCGGCTGCGCGGCCGGTGAGCGGCGCGGGGCGCGTCGACGCCGTCTGCGTGGTGTACGCCGAGCGCGACAGCGGCACCAAGCGGGTGCCGCGCACCGCGATCGACAAGCGTCCGGTCGACGGGCCGGTACGGATCGGCCCCGCGGGCCTGGACGGGGACCACATCTGCGACACCGAGTTCCACGGCGGGACGTTCAAGGCGGTGTACGCGTACCAGCAGGACGAGGCGCAGCGGTGGGAGTCGGAGTTGGGGCGCCCGCTGCCGGCCGGCTGGTTCGGCGAGAACCTCCGGGTCAGCGGGATCGCCGCGAGCGACGCGGTGATCGGCGAACGCTGGCGCCTTGGTGACGGCGATCTCGCCGCCGAGCTGGAGGTGAGCGGCCCGCGGACCCCGTGCGGCACCTTCGGCGTGTGGGCCGGGGAGCCTCGCTGGGTCAAGCGCTTCGCCGACCGCGCCGACACCGGCGCCTACCTGCGGGTGGTGCGCGGCGGCCTGGTGACCGCGGGCGATGCGATCCACCGCGTGCACGTGCCGGCCCACGGGGTGACCGTGCGCGACCTGTTCACCGGGCGGGACCCGGAAAGTCTGGTCGCGATGCTCGAGCAGCAGCCCGACCTGTCGCCTACTGTCGCAGACAAGGCACGCCGACGGATCGCCGGACGGAAGGTGCAGGTGGAGTATTGAGCGTCGAACTGGTCGAAGTGGATCGCTCCGGTTTCCGCGAGTGCGTGCACCGCGGTTCGGTGGTCGTGCTGGACCCGGACGGCGAGGTCATCCTGGCCCTCGGCGAGGTACACACCCCGATCTACCCCCGTTCGTCGAACAAGCTCATGCAGGCCGTGGCCCTGCTGCGCAGTGGATTCGCCCCTGCCGACAACCGCGAACTGGCGATCGCCGCCGGCTCCCACGAGGGTGAGCCCGAGCACGTCGCGGTGGTGCACCGGCTGCTCACCCGCAACGGGCTCGCCGAGCACCAACTGCGGTGCCCTCCCGAGTTGCCGTCGAACGAGACAGCCCGCGCCCGCGTCCTCGCCTCCGGGGCGCTGCCGCGCCGCATCTTCATGAACTGCTCCGGCAAGCACGCGGCCATGCTCGCGGCCTGCGTGGCCCGCGACTGGCCGCTGGAGAGCTACCTGGAGCCCACACACCCCATCCAGCTGGCGGTGATGGACACCATCGCCGAACTGGCCGGTGAGACGGATTACGAGCTGGGCATCGACAGCTGCGGTCTGCCGATCGTGCCGCTCTCGCTCTCCGCCCTCGCGCGCGGATTCGCCACGCTGGCCACCGCGGCCGCCGACAGCCAGGAACGAGCGGTGGCCGATGCCGTCCGCGAGCAACCGTGGCTGGTGTCCGGCACCGGTCACGACGACTTCCTGCTGATGAGCGCCGTACCGGGCCTGCTCTGCAAGGTGGGCGCCGACGGCGTGCACGCGGGTGCGCTGCCCGACGGCACGTCCTTCGCGCTCAAGATCGACGACGGCGGCGAACGCGCCCGCCTGCCGCTCACGGCCGCGCTGCTGCACCGACTCGGGGTCGCCTGGACCGAGGATCTGGCGGAACTCGCCTCGCCACCGGTACTGGGTGGGGGTGTTCGGGTGGGCACAATTCGGGCGATTCCCGGCGTTCTGAGATAAATCAGACACCCAACGCGGCCTGGGGTGGGAGCGCACGCCGAGTTCTCAGGCTAGAGTGTGTGTCAGGAAGAAATACACACTCAAACGGGGCCGCCAAAATTCCCAGGCCGCCCCGCGGAAGCGCGAGGGGTTGGCCATGGGCCGCGGCCGGGCTAAGGCAAAGCAGACCAAGGTTGCACGCGAGCTCAAGTACAGCTCGCCGTCCACGAACTTCGACAGCCTGCAAAAGGAACTGTCCGGAGGTTCGTCCAGCTCCCACCGGAACGGGGTCCTCGCCGACCAGCGTTCCGACGACACTGCGTCGCGCTGGGACGACGACGAAAACGACGACTGGCGCCGCTGACACGGCGAAGTACAGGAATGCGGGGAAGCCCACCGGCTCCCCCGCATTTCGGCATGTACGGTCGGCGCGCAATCTCGATCTGCTGAACACATAAACGAACGGACCGTTGACTCCCCCTGAAGGGTGTCAACGGTCCGTTCGTGTCTGTCCTGTGGGATCAGAAGCGCGGGTGGTCTCCGACCATGCGAACCAGGTCGGATCCTTCCTGCTTGTCCGATGCCTTGGCGACGGTGCCGAGCGTCCAGCAGTCGATGTGGCGGGCGGTCAGCACCGCCAGCGCACGGTCGACGTCCTCCGGCGCCACGATGGCGACCATGCCGACGCCCATGTTGAAGGTCTGCTCCATCTCGGCCCGCTCCACCCGGCCGCGCTGCGCGATCATCGCGAACACCGGCGCCGGGCTCCAGGTGCCACGGTCGAGCTCGGCGACGAGCCCCTTCGGCATCACCCGGGCGAGGTTGTTCGCCAGGCCGCCGCCGGTGACGTGGCAGAACGTGCGCACGTCGGTCTCGGCGATCAGGGCCAGGCAGTCCTTGGCGTAGATCTTGGTCGGCTCGAGCAGCTCCTCACCGAGGGTCCGGCCGAACTCCTCGACGTGGCCGCCGAGCGACATGCGGTCGATCTCGAGCAACACCTTGCGGGCCAGCGAGTAGCCGTTGGAGTGCAGGCCCGACGAGCCCATGCCGATCACCACGTCGCCAGGGCGCACCCGCTGCGGGCCGAGCACGGCATCCGCCTCGACGACGCCGACGCCGGTGGCGGAGAGGTCGTAGTCGCCGTCCGCCATCAGCCCCGGGTGCTCCGCGGTCTCGCCGCCGAGCAGCGCGCAGCCGGCGATGATGCAGCCGTCGGCGATGCCCTTGACCAGCTCGGCGACCCGCTCCGGCACGACCCGGCCGACGGCGATGTAGTCCTGCAGGAACAGCGGCTCGGCGCCGCACACCACGAGGTCGTCGACGACCATCGCGACCAGGTCGAGGCCGAGGGTGTCGTGCTTGTCCATGGCCTGCGCGACGGCGATCTTGGTGCCGACGCCGTCGGTGGAGGCCGCGAGCAGCGGCTCCTTGTACCCACCCTTGAGCGCGAACAGCCCGGCGAACCCGCCGAGGCCGCCGATCACCTCGGGGCGGCTCGCCTTCTTGGCCAGCGGGGCGAACAGCTCGACGGCCCTGTCTCCGGCCTCGATGTCCACCCCGCCGCCGCGTAGGAGGCGCCGGTGGGCGGTCGTTGTCGTCGGTCATCGGATTCGCTGCTCCAGCCATCTTCTCGGCGGCGCCTTGGGGCACCGCATGGTGATCTACGTGTGGGCGCAAAGCGCCTACGGTCGACTCAACGCGCTCGCGTTGTCGTTGTCCTGCTTCGCCGCGGCGCCCGCGGTGCTCTCCAGCATTCCCTCGAGCACGTTCTTACCCATCGAGGTCTCGGTCGGCAGCGCAATCGGGTAATTGCCGTCGAAGCACGCCGAGCACAGTCGGGACGCGGGCTGCTCGGTTGCGGCGATCATGCCCTCGATCGAGACGTAGCCCAGGGTGTCGGCGCCGATCGAGCGGCGCACGCCCTCGAGCATCTCGTCCATGCTGTGACTGGTCACGCCGCCGGCCTCGCTGGCCCCTGCGCCGTTGGCGATCAGCTCCGCGGGTGAGGCGAAGTCGATGCCGTAGAAGCAGGGCCACTTGACCGGCGGGGAGGCGATCCGCACGTGGATCTCCAACGCGCCCGCCTCGCGGAGCATCCGGATCAGCGCGCGCTGGGTGTTGCCGCGGACGATGGAGTCGTCCACGACGATCAGGCGCTTGCCGCGGATGACCTCTTTGAGCGGATTGAGCTTGAGCCGGATGCCGAGCTGCCGGATCGTCTGCGACGGCTGGATGAAGGTGCGGCCGACGTAGGCATTCTTCATCAGGCCCTGGCCGTAGGGAATGCCGGAACCCTGCGCGTAGCCGACCGCGGCCGGGGTGCCGGACTCGGGAACGGGGATCACCAGGTCGCCCTCGATCGGATGCTCCTTGGCGAGCCTGCGACCGATCTCGACGCGGGTGGCATGCACCGAACGGCCGGAGATGATGCTGTCCGGGCGTGCCAGGTAGACGTACTCGAACACACAGCCCTTGGGCGTCGGGTTCGCGAAACGCGAGGAGCGGACGCCGTCGGCGTCGATCGCCAGCATCTCGCCCGGCTCGATGTCGCGGACGAACGAGGCGCCGACGATGTCGAGCGCGGCGGTCTCGCTGGCGACGACCCAGCCGCGGTCGAGACGGCCGAGGCAGAGGGGGCGGACACCGTGCGGATCGCGTGCCGCGTACAGGGTGTGCTCGTCCATGAAGGTCAGGCAGAACGCGCCACGCAGAGTGGGCAGCAGCTCCATCGCGGCCTGCTCGATGGTGCGGTCGGCAGCCGCGTGGGCGAGCAGCGCGCCGACGAGGTCGGAGTCGGAGGTGCCCCGGCCTGGCTGCTTGGGGTTGATGAGCCCGGCCTCGCGCGCCCTGGTCGCCAGCTCCGCCGTGTTCACCAGGTTGCCGTTGTGGCCGAGCGCGATGCCCGTGCCCGCCGCGGTGGTCCGGAAGATCGGCTGGGCGTTCTCCCAGGTGGTGGACCCGGTGGTCGAGTACCGACAGTGCCCGACGGCGACGTGCCCCGGCATCGCGCCGAGAGTCTGCTCGTCGAACACCTGGCTGACCAGGCCGAGGTCCTTGAAGACCAGCACCTGAGAGCCGTCGGCGACGGCGATGCCCGCTGCCTCCTGGCCACGGTGCTGCAGCGCGTAGAGGCCGTAATAGGTGAGCTTCGCCACATCCTCACCGGGAGCCCAGACGCCGAAGACGCCACACTCCTCGCGGGGCGGCTGCTCGTCCTGATCCGACAGGTCTGCGGGTGCGAGAAGATTCGGGCTGTTGACCGACAATTCGGCTGGAGTCACCGGGGTTGCTCCCTAGGGGGTGGGATGGGGGCAAGGTCATTCTACGGGTTAACGGCGCGTGTACTGACCACAGGCCTCCCGGTCTCAGAAGCGGAGCAGCGGCAGCCAGTGCTCGATCTCGCGGGCCCTGGTGCCCGACGCCGTGAGCGCGCCCGTCGCCGAGGCGTCGTCGAACGTCAGTCCCCCGGTCACCAGCAGCAGCCAGCTCCGCGGATCGGTCTCCACCACGTTCGGCGGGGTGCCCCTGGTGTGGCGCGGCCCCGCGACGCACTGCACCGCGACGAACGGCGGCACCCGCACCTCCACCGAGGAGCCCGGCGCGGTGTTCTCGAGGGTCCTCGCGCTGAGCCGGACGGCGGCCGCCAGCTGGGCGCGGCTCG
The DNA here is from genome assembly GCF_001984015.1 of Rhodococcus sp. MTM3W5.2. Classification (NCBI taxonomy): domain Bacteria; kingdom Bacillati; phylum Actinomycetota; class Actinomycetes; order Mycobacteriales; family Nocardiaceae; genus Rhodococcus; species Rhodococcus sp. MTM3W5.2. The sequence continues at coordinate 4,828,075 of NZ_CP019572.1, forward strand.
GCGCAGGAGCCTCCGAGTCGGCCAGCCAGTCGCGGACCTCGAGCAGCGCCGCCCTCAGGTCGGCGGGCTCGATCTTCTTGCGTGCGGTCACCGCGCCAACCCATCGGCGGCGGGCCGGTTCGCGGATCGGCGCGAGATGCGCGCGAGCAGGCCGTCCCGCACCCGGGTCCATTCTTCGTCCGTCACCGAGTAGACGATCGTGGTCCGCACCGTGCCGTCGCGCCTGCGGGCGTGCCGACGCAGCGCACCCTCCTCGATTGCGCCGATCGCGGTGACGGCGGCGCGCGAGCGTATGTTCTGGTCGTCGACGTTGAGTTCCACCCGGCGCGCCCCAAGAGTGTCGAAAACATGTTCCAGCACAAGCAGTTTCGACTCGGCATTGATCGCCGTGCCCCGCACGCGGGATGCGAGCCAGGTGTAGCCCACCGTCACCCGACCGTGTAGCTCGCTCATGTTGTAGATCGAGGTGGTACCGACGATCTCACCGGTCGCGACGTCCACCTGCGTGAGTGTCTGCCGCCCGGACCGTAGCGCGTGGTCGACCGACGCCACCGACGGCGGCTCCGACTCGATCCCATACGGGAAGAAGCGCAACGTCTCGGGATCGTCGTGCGCCCTCGCCAGCCCGTCGACGTCGGCAGGCGTCGTCGGGCGCAGCAGCACGAACTCACCACGCAGTGTCGGCGCCTCGCGCCAGTGGTCCGTCACGATCCCCCCGCTGTCCACGTCACTTCTCCGGTCCCTGCGTTCCTGCCCTCGCATCGATCGCCGCGCGGACACGTTCGGTGTCGTCGGCTGTCCAGCCCTCGGGAGCGGCCACCGCGACCCAGCCGTCGAGCACGGTGGTGCCGTAGTTGTGGCCGTGACCGTCGGGCACCCCCGCCGCGTTGGCGAGGTCGGCCGCGACCTGCCAGAACGTGACGAACGGGAACCAGCGCATGTCCGGCAGGCGGTCGTCGCCCGGCGCCTCCGACAGCCAGTCCGGGCGATTGAAGATCAGGTCGGGGCTCCACCACACCACCGGGTCCGACGGGTGCTGGATGTAGAGCACCCGCGGCTTCATCCACGGGGAGGGCGGACTCCCGATCGAGGCCGCGTCGTTGGCGAAACGCACCACCAGCCCGTCGGAGTACACCGGTTCGACCTGCCGGGTGCCCGGGTCCCGCCGCGCTTCGAGCTGGCTCCACAGGGTGTTCGAGTTCGGCGGACCCACCCACAGCACCCCGTCGACGGTCTCCCGGATGTCGGCGAGGCCGTCGAATGCCGCCTCGCCTGCCTGCGTCCCGAGGCTCTCGCCGTAGATCAGCAGTTTGGGCCTGGTCTCCGCGGGCTCGCGCAGCCAGCGCTCGTGCACGCGGTCGATCAGCGCGCTCCCGGCCTCGGCCGCCTTGTTCCGGTCCGCGAGGAACGAGATCCAGCTGGGCAAGTACGAGTACTGGCTGGCGACGAGGGCGCTGTCACCGTTGTGCACCAGCTCGATCGCCTCGGCCGCGGTCGGGTTGACCCAGCCGGTGCCGGTGGTCGGGATGACCACCAGCACGCTGCGCTGGAAGGCACCGGTGCGCTCGAGCTCGGAGATCACGACGTCCAGCCGGGCATCGGCGTCCTGCGCCGTCTCGAGCCCGGCGTACACCCGGATCGGTTCGGGCGCAGGCTTCCCGTTCACGGCCGTCAGCTCGTCGGCGTGCATGCCCCGCGAGACGAAGTTGCGGCCTTCGAAGCCGAGCGACTCCCAGCTGGCGTACGAGTCGGGGCTGCCGGACCGCTCGGGGCGGTCGGCTGCTCGACACCCTCGCGGGTGGTGTTGTTCTGCAGGCTGAACGCGGAGTTGATCGCCGCGTAGGTGGCGTCGAACAGCACGTCCGTCACCATGGTGTAGCTGAGGAACGCCACCAGCACCACGCCGATCGGGGCCGCGGCGGAACGCGGCACCTTCAGCCACCGGTTCAGGTAGCGGGCGACCAACCTGACCAGGTCCCGGAGCACCCGCCACAACGAGATCAGCAGCGCCGCGACCAGCATGCTGAGCAACAGCGTCCGCAGGTAGCCGGTGGTGGTGGTGCCCTCCGCGTCGGTCAGCGCGGCCAGCTCACGCTGCCAGGCGGCCGCCGCGATGAGCATGCCGATCGACACCAGCAGCGACAGGGTTGGCACCGCGATCTTGAGCGCCAGCTGGACCTTGGTGGGCGGCGGCCACCAGGGCAGCCGCGCCAGCAGCAGCCGGTTGACCGCCCATCCGACCGCGGTTCCGACGCCGTAGCCGATGGCCGCGGTGATGCCACCGATCAGGCCCTGGTAGAGCCAGTCCCGGGGAAGCAGGGACGGCGTCAGCGACCAGCAGAAGAACAGCGCAGCGAACGCGATGCCCGTGTAGTCCAGCCGCAGCAGACCCCACGCCCAGCCCACGAAGGGGTGCCGCTCCCGAAGTTCCTCGGGAGAGGCGAGGACCTCGACCCAGCTGGACTGCTCGTGCTTCGTCCCGACCGTTCCCCCGGCCTGCTTGGTCCCGACCTCTCCCCCGGTCAAGGACTCAGCCGAAGAGTTCGGGGAGAGTCGCCTCCGACAGTTCGCGCAGCTCGGCCATGGTCACCGAGAACTGACCCTGGACCTCGAGCGAGTCGGAGCCCTCGTCGACGACGCCGATGCGCACCCACGGCAGGCCGCGGGCGGTGCACATGCCGGTGAACCGGGTCTCCTCGGTGCGCGGCACCGCGACCAGGACTCGTCCGGCCGACTCGGAGAACAGCGTGACGAACGGGTCCGCGCCCTCGGGGAGCAGGATCCGGCAGCCGGTCTCGCCTGCCAGCGCGGCCTCGACGACCGCCTGCGCGAGGCCGCCCTCTGACAGGTCGTGCGCGGCGCTGATCAGCCCGTCCCGCGAGCCGGCCAGCAGGATGTCGGCGAGCAGCTGCTCGCGCGCCAGATCGACCTTCGGCGGCACGCCACCGAGGTGATCGTGCTCGACCTGTGCCCAGATCGAGCCATCGAGCTCATCGTGGGTGTCGCCCAGCAGGATCAGGGTCTCGCCCGGCTCCAGGCCCAGTCCGGTGGGGATGCGGCGGTGCACGTCGTCGATCACGCCGAGCACGGCGACCACAGGGGTCGGCAGGATCGCCGTCGAGCCGGTCTGGTTGTAGAAGCTGACGTTGCCGCCGGTGACCGGGATGCCGAGGGTGGCGCACCCGTCCGCGAGGCCGCGCACGGCCTGCTGGAACTGCCACATCACGCCCGGGTCCTCCGGCGAGCCGAAGTTGAGGCAGTTGCTGACGGCCTTCGGGGTCGCACCGGTGACCGCAACGTTCCGGAACGCCTCGGCGAGCGCGAGCTGGGCACCGGCGTACGGGTCCAGCACGGTGTAGCGGCCGGAGGCGTCGGTGGCCAGCGCGATACCGCGGCCGGTCTCCTCGTCGATCCGGATGACGCCCGCATCGGCCTGCTCGGCGAGCACGGTGTTGCCGCGCACGTAGCGGTCGTACTGCTCGGTGATCCACTTGCGGCTGCACAGCTGCGGCGAGGCCACCATGTTCAGCAGCGTCGTCTTCAGCTCCTCCGGCGTGGTCGGACGCGCGAGGGCTGCGGTGGTGTCCGCGACGAGCGCGTCCTGGGTGGCGGGGCGCTGCACGGGACGCTCGTAGACGGGGCCCTCGTGCGCGACGGTGCGCGGCGGCACGTCCACCACGTTCTCGCCGTGCCAGTCGATGGTGAGCCGGTCGCCGTCGGTGACCTCACCGATGACGGTGGCGAGCACGTCCCACTTGCGGCAGACCTCCATGAACGCGTCCACGTTCTCGGGGTGACCACGGCGCACATCCGCTCCTGCGACTCGCTGGAGAGGATCTCCGCCGCGGTCATGCCGGTCGCGCGGGTCGGCACCTTGTCCAGGTCGATGTGCATGCCGCCGTCGCCCGCGGCCGCGAGCTCGGAGGTGGCACAGGACAGCCCGGCACCGCCGAGGTCCTGGATGCCGACGACCAGCTTCGCCTTGTACAGGTCGAGACAGCACTCGATGAGCACCTTCTCGGTGAACGGGTCGCCGACCTGCACGGCGGGCAGCTTCTTGGGGCGGCCGCCGGACGACTCGTCGAAGGTCTCCGATGCGAGCACGGAAACGCCGCCGATGCCGTCGAGGCCGGTGCGCGCGCCGAACAGGATGATCTTGTTGCCCGCGCCGGAGGCGAAGGCCAGGTGCAGGTCCTCGACCCGCATCGCGCCCGCGCACAGCGCGTTCACCAGCGGGTTGCCCGCGTAGGAGGCGTCGAACACCGTCTCGCCACCGACGTTCGGCAGGCCGAGGGAGTTGCCGTAGCCGCCGATGCCGCGCACCACGCCGTCGACGACCCGGCGGGTGTCGGGCGCGTCCGCCGCGCCGAAGCGGAGCTGGTCCATGACCGCGATCGGGCGGGCGCCCATCGCCATGATGTCGCGGACGATGCCGCCGACGCCGGTCGCCGCGCCCTGGTAGGGCTCGATGTAGGAGGGGTGGTTGTGCGACTCCACCTTGAAGGTGACCGCCCAGCCGTCGCCGATGTCGACGACGCCTGCGTTCTCACCGATGCCCGCGAGCATCGAGGAGCGCATCTCGTCGGTGGTGGTCTCGCCGAAGTACTTCAGGTGCACCTTGGAGGACTTGTAGGAGCAGTGCTCGCTCCACATCACCGAGTACATCGCGAGCTCGGCATCGGTCGGGCGCCGACCGAGGATCTCCTTGATCCGGGCGTACTCGTCTTCCTTGAGTCCCAGTTCCTTGAAGGGCTGGGCGACATCCGGGGTCGCTGCGGCCTTGGTGACGGTGTCGACCTGCACGGTGCTCGTCTCTGAAGACACGGGGAGTCGGGTCCCTTCCCTGGAGGAGTCAAATCGGCCGCGGCTGGCGCCACGCTGCCTGGGCAAAGTCTAACTGCCAGGACAGCGTGCCCCCGCACTGGTAGCGGCCACCCGCGCCGTCACTGCTCGTCGGGGTACTCCACCCGCAGCAGCCGCGCGTCTCCTGTGGTCGCCGGGTCGGGACGGTCGACCTGATCCGTGGCCTTCATCTGCAGACCGTTCAGGTCGGTGCGCATGTAGATGACGTTGTAGCGATCCCAGGTGGTGGCCACGAACTCCAGGTGCTGGCCCGTGGCCCACGGATGCATGAAGCCGCCGTAGAGCGCGGGCACCAGCACCCCGCTGAGAATGGTCTGCTTGCCGCTCCACGGACCCTCGAGCCGATCCGCCTGCCGGATCACGAGCGAGTTGGTCTCGTCGGTGTACATCGCCACCCACTTGTTCAGATAGTCGTTCCACTGCACCTGGAGCTCGCTGACCGGCGAGCCGATCACCGGTGTCGCCTGCGCGAGGTCGGCGACCCATGCGCTGCCGTTCCAGTACGTGTAGGCGTTCAGGTCGCGGATCTGAGCGGCAGGGACACGGGCGAGCAGCGCGGTGCCCTGCCTGCCGGACTCGGTGCCGTACTCGTAGACGAAGCCGTCCTTGCCGTCGACGAAAGCGCTCTGCTGGAACTTCGAATTGGCCGGGCTGACCGCAGGGATGCCCGGGATTCCGATGCCCTCGGTGTTGGCGCGGACGGTCGCCAGGTCCGCGGTCCAGTTCTCCCCGTTGTCGGTCGAGTACGCGATGGCCGAGTAGTTGGTGGTCCAGTTGCCGGGGGTGTCCCAGGACCGCACCGACATGAACCGGACGTACTGCACCCCGTTCACCGCGATGCCCGCGGTGGGGATGGTCGTGTACTCGCCGGGGATCGCGAAGCCGGGGATGATCTCCTTGGAGTTGTTCGGGCCTGCCAGCGGCGAGCTGTCGATCCGCATGCCGTCGGACAGCACGGTGTCGGAACTGCGGAACAGGACGTTGCTCCGCCAGTCGTCGCCGTCCGCCTCGCAGTCGCCGACGGTGTCGCCGAAGGCCATCAGCACGTCGTGGCGGCCGAGCGCGTTTCCGTTGTCCCACATGATGCCCAGGTCGGTTCCCGAGACGTTGAAGCGCGAGATGGTGTTGTTCGGACTGCCCGGCCCCGTGACCATTTCGATCGCCTTGGTCTTTCCGGTCAACTGCGGGACGCCGCCGTCCGGCGAGCCGGTGATCCACGGCAACGCCCCGGCAAGCGAGCCCGTGCTGCTACCGCCGGAACTGCCCGATCCGCCCTGACCACATGGGCCGCCCTCGGCCGCCGAGGCCGGCGAAACCGCCGACGCCGCAAGGGCAACCGCGACCACCGTGGTGGACAGGGCAGACGACCACGACCGACTCAGTGCATGCACGGAGATGTTCCTCTCGGGGCTGGGCAGGGCGCGCGGAAAGGTGCGCGGCCCAGCCAACCACGAGAAATTTGTTACTGAGGTGACTGCTGGGGCAATTGTTACTAAACGTCAACAAACACCTTCGTCGACCGGCCCTAGTCCGCGGGCGTCAGGAAGGCCGCGAGCGCCTCGGCATACGAGGTCACGTCGGCCGCGCCCATCAGCTCCCGCGCCGAGTGCATCGCGAGTTGCGCGGCCCCCACGTCGACGGTGGACAGCCCGGTCCGCGACGCGGTGATCGGTCCGATGGTGGAACCACACGGCAGGTCCGCGCGGTGCACGTAGCGCTGCAGCGGCACACCCGCCTGATCGCAGGCGAGGGCGAAGGCGCCCGCCCCTGCCGCATCGGTGGCGTAGCGCAGGTTCTGGTTGACCTTGAGCACCGGGCCACCGTTGATCTCGATCCGGTGCGCGGGCTCGTGCCGGTCCGGGTAGTTCGGGTGGGTGGCGTGCGCCATGTCCCGGACGCGCACACCGAGCCTGCCATCGCGCGCAGGAAGTCCTCACGGCCGCCGCCGCGCGCCAGCACGATCCGCTCGAGCACCGAGTTCAGCAGGTCGGAGAAGGCGCCGCGGTCGGACATGCTGCCGACCTCCTCGTGGTCGAACAGGGCCAGCACCGGAATCGCCTCGGCCGGGTTCTCCACCGCGGCGAGCAGCGCCCGGCTGCCCGCGTAGCAGGTGCCCTGGTTGTCCAGTCGGGGCGCGCTGACCAGCTCGTCGTGCGGCCCGACCACCGCGCTCGGCGCCAGGTCGTGGGTCATCAGTTCCCAGCCGAGCACCGCACCCTGATCGACGCCCGCCTCCTCGGCCAGGAAGCCGAGGAACCGCCGCGGCGAGGAGCCGACACCCCAGATCGCGTTCACGTGCCGCTGCGGGTCGAGCTGCACCCCCTTGCGATCCTCCGACAGGTGGATGGCCAGCTGCGGCACCCGCAGGATCGGCCGATCCACTCGGATCAGCTTCTCCCGCAGCGTGTTTCCGTCGCGGATGCTCAACCTGCCGGAGATGCCCAGGTCGCGGTCCAGCCAGGAGTTGAGCCACGCACCGCCGTACGGCTCGAGGCCGACCAGCTGCCAGCCTGCGGACTCGAGGTCGGGGTGCTGCTTGACCCGCAGGTTCGGGCTGTCGGTGTGGCCGCCGACGATCCGGAACGGCGCCGCCTCCCGCCCGCTGGCCTCGGTGCTCCACGCGACCAGCGAGCCGCCGCGCACGAGGAAATAGCGGCCGGGCGCCGACGGCCAGCCCTGGGTCTCCCGCAGCCGCACGAACCCAGCGGCGGTCAGCTCGGCCGCGACCGTTTCACAGACGTGGAACGGCGACGGCGACGCGTCGACGAAGGAGCAGAGCCCGGTTGCGGTGGCGTCGGTGAGCTGCGGCATGAGTCGATCCTAGTGACCGGGTCGACCCCGTCAGTGGCTGCCCGACACGCAGAACCTGTTCCCGTCCGGGTCGGTGAGGGTGACCCACCGGAAGCCGTCCATGTCGTGCCGCTCGTACTCCTGCGCGCCTGCAGTGGTCAGCCGGGCCACCTCCGCGTCGAGGTCCTCCGCGATCAGGTCGAGATGCACCCGGTTCTTGCCAGGCGTGGGGTCCGGCACCTTCTGAAAGGCCATCTTGTGCGCGGCGCCCGGTACATCGACCATGTAGAACCAGCCGTCGTTCTCCTGTTCGACGCTGCCGCCGACCTGCTCCGCCCACCACGCGGCGAGCGGCCCCGGTTCGACGCTGTCGAAGGTGATCATGCCCAGTGTCAGTGTCATGGCCGAACGCTACCGCCGGGCACCGACATCCACCGCGGAAACCTACCGAGCGCCTTCCTTGCCGAGGTCCAGTTCCTCTGTGAGACTGCACAGGTCGTGGTGACGGCCACGAAGGGTTGCACCCAACGGGCGAACGAGGCAACGATGCGTAACTACGCTCAGAGCGTTCTGGGACATGACATGCCTGACGAGCTTCAGCGACTACGACTGCTCGAGTCGTTCACCGATCCGGTGACGTTGCCCATTTTGGAATCGCTCGATGTCGGATCAACATGGCGATGCCTCGACGTCGGCGCCGGAGCCGGATCGGTCGCGCGCAGCCTCGCCTCCAGCGCGGCTGATGGCAGCGTCGTCGCCACCGACGTGGATGTTCGCTTCTTGCCGACCGATATCCACAATCTGAAGCCGGCAGCGCACGACATCGTCATCGATGACTTCCCGCATGCCTCGTTCGACCTGGTTCATTCGCGGCTCGTCCTCGAATACCTTCCGGCGCGCGACGAGATCTTGCGCCGCATGGCTGGGTGGCTCGCCCCAGGAGGTTGGTTATGTCTGGGGAGTCTGGATATCAGCGAGGGCCTGTCCTCTCCGTTTCCACCCGTTCGTGCAGCGATGACGAGTCTCGCTGCAGCGATGCGCGCACACCTCGGCGCGGACATCGGATACGGGCGGCGTGCGACAGGGACGATGCGTGAACTCGGGCTGCGCGACGTCACGCTCACCGGTACGCCGTTCGTCCTTGGCGACGGGGGCACGGGAGACCAGTTCTTCGGCGCGATGCTGAACCGATTCCAACCGCTCCTGCGCGCTTCCGGTCACACGTCGGCTGCAGATGACATGGCAAAGGGAATCGAATGGCTCGCCCAGCCATCCGGAATCGACTTCGGTGGCATCCTCATGACGACGTTCGGGCGTCGCTGATCGCGAGGGTCGCAACCGCCGATGACCAAATCACCATGAAAACCGGAGTCCTCGATGACCGAATCGCCTCGCCCGCCTCGGGCTCCCGAGTCCCAGACGGTGGCCAGTCCCCTCTCCCCTGCTGCGATCTTCCTCGTCGCGACCGTCGACGCCGAGGGCGAGGCGCTCACCCGCTCGCTGCTCGCGGACGCCGCGGGCCTACGGCGGGCGGTCGGGCTGCGGGTGCCGGGATCGGGCCTGGAACTGATCGTCAGCATCGGCTCGGACGCCTGGGACCGACTGTTCGCCGGGCCGCGGCCCGCGCAGCTGCACCGGTTCCCGGCGTTGCGCGGCGGGAAGCACCAGGCCCCGTCGACCCCGGGCGACCTGCTCTTCCACATCCGGGCGATGAGCCTCGACGCCTGTTTCGAACTCGCACACCAGATCGCCAAGCGGCTCGCGGGCGCGGCCACCGTCGTCGACGAGGTGCACGGGTTCCAGTACTTCGAGAACCGCGACCTGATCGGCTTCGTGGACGGCACCGAGAACCCGTCCGGGCGAGGCGCCGTCGCGGCGGTCACCGTTGGAGACGAGGACCCGGCCTTCGCGGGTGGCTCCTACGTGCACGTGCAGAAGTACCTGCACGACATGTCGGCATGGGAGGCGCTGCCGGTTCCCGAGCAGGAGAACGTGATCGGGCGCACCAAGCTCGAGGACATCGAGATGAGCGCCGACGTCAAGCCCGCGAACTCGCACGTCGCGTTGACCGCCATCGAGGACGAGGACGGCGGGTCGCTGGAGATCCTGCGCGCGAACATGCCGTTCGGCCGCGTCGGCGACGGCGAGATGGGCACGTACTTCATCGGCTACTGCCGCACGCCGGCGATCACCGAACGGATGCTCGCGAACATGTTCCTCGGCGATCCGCCCGGCAATCACGATCGGCTGCTCGACTTCTCGGTTCCGGTCACCGGATCGGCGTTCTTCACCCCGAGCGCCGACTTCTTCGACGCGCTACCCGGGGCTCCGACCGACTGATCGGGCCGGGCCCCGGCGGGGCCTCAGTGGCCCGGCAGCACGCAGACGCTGTCGAGGCCGAGCACGTGATTGAGCCGGCCGAACGCCAGCCACGAGCCGATGCTCATGGACAGCTCGACGACCTCGGCCTGGGTGTAGTGCTCGAACATCCGGGTCCAGAACTCGTCGTCCAGCCCGTGGTGGTCGAGCGCGTACCGCTCCGCGTACTCGGCCGCCAGCCGGGTGCGGTCGTCGAAAACGTCGGTGGTGCGCCAGTTCTCGACCGCGTCGTCGAAACCGGCCTCCACCTTCTTGCCGTCCCGTTCGGTGCGCCAGTCCTGGCAGAAGATGCAGCCGTTGATCTGCGCGATCCGCAGCCGGGCGGCCTCGAACGCGCGCAGGTCGATGGTCGAGTGTTCGTACACGGACAGCGAGAACTTCGAGGCCGCGATCCCGATACCGGGGACCATCTCGCCCCAGACGTACCCGATCGGGTCCTTGTCTTCGGGAATGTCGATGAGCATGGCTCGTCCTTTCGTGACTACCGTTTTCCGAGTTTGCCGACTGCGGGGCGCAGCGGGACGTCGAGTGCGTCGTAGATTCCTGGTTCCGCGGCCACCAGCCAGTCGATGGCGCTCACCAGTCGCCCGACCGCGGTGGCGTTTCCGCCCGCGGACCGGCTGCCGTCCTCGTCGGTGCACTCGACCGACACCTCGATGCGCGGCCGGCCCTCGATGATGACCCGGTGGGCGCCGTCGCCGTCCGGCGGCATCGGCCAGTCGGTGGCGCACGTCGGGTGGATCCGGGTGACGTGTTCGATGACGATGCGGGGCTCGCCATCGACGATGCCCTGCACCTCGAACCGCACCGCACCCTGGGTGCCCGCCTCGAAGTCGCCCATCGTCTTGGTGGTGACGGTCGCGTCGAGCGCGCGCCGATCGAGGGTCTCGCGGATCTCCTCGAGCTCGACGCCCAGCGCTCGCGCCATCATCCGGATCTGCCCGCCCCACACCATGGTCGGGATCGTCGGCGCGATCATCGGCGGCAGGTAGTCCATCGGCTGGCCCATGCCCACCAGGTAGCGCACCGAGTCGGGCTGGTCGTAGGTGGAGTAGTCGAAGATCTCCTGGCAGCGGATGACGTCGACGGTGCTGCCGAGCCCGCTGAGCAGCAGCGGCAGCACGTCGTTGCCCCAGCCGGGGTCGACACCGGAGGCGAACAGCGAGCCGCCGCCCTCCGCGATGGCGGCCAGCACCGGGTCCCGCAGTTCGGGAGGGGCGTTGGTCGGGTCATAGAGCGGGTACAGCGCGGGACTGACGACGACGGCGCCTGCGCGGATCGCCCGGCAGATGTCGGCGAGGGCGTCATCCGGCCGGATGTCGCCGGAGGCCGCGTACACCACCGCCCCCGGGCTGGCGGCCAGCACCGCCTCGATGTCGTCGGTCGCGGCGACCCCCAGCTCGGCGCCGAGCCCGGACAGGTCGCCCGCGTCGCGACCCACCTTGTCGGGGTTGTTCACGATCACGTTCGTGAGCTTGAGCGCCGGGTGCGCATCGACTGCCCGGATAGCCGCCCGGCCGACATTTCCGGTACCCCACACCACCGTTGAGATCATGGCCGGGACGCTACCCAACTGAAACACGTTCTCGTGGGCGTTCGGCCGACTCAGGCGGGGGCGTCCGCCAACTCCGGTGCGCTCGCCGGGCGCACCGGGACGTCGAGCGCGTCGTAGAGGCCAGGGGCCTGGCCGGCGAGCCAGTCGATGGCGCCGACCAGCCGCCCCACCGACATCGCCTCGTCGCCGCCGGTGGGGGCGGCGCCCACCACGATCATCGCGATCTGTGCCTCGCCCTCGACCATCACCCGATGCGCCGCGGACTGCCCGTGCGGCGGGCTCGGCCAGTCCGGCGCGCACGTCGGGTCGATGCGATTGACGTGCTCGATCACGATGCGCGGCTCACCGCCGACGATGCCCTGCACCTGCAGGCGCAGCGCGCCCTGCCCACCGGCGTCGAACTTGCCCATCGTGTCGGTCTCGATCGAGGCCTCGAGCGGCCGCCGTTCGAGGGTCTCGCGGATCTCGTCGAGCTCGACGCCGAGCGCCCTGGCCATCAACCGCACCTGGCCGCCCCATACCGTCGTCGGCATCCTTGGCGCGATCATCGGAGCCAGATAGTCCAGCGGCTCGCCCATCCCCACGAGGTAGCGCACCGAGTCGGGCTGGTCGAAACCGGAATAGTCCACGATCTCCTGGCAGTGGATCCGGTCGACGCCCGCGCCGAGCCCACCGACCAGCAGCGGCACCATCTCGTTCGTCCAGTCGGCGTCGACGCACGTCACGAAGAGCGAGCCGGTGCCCTCCGCGATCGCGGCGCGGATCTCCTCGCGCAGCTCGTGCCGATCGTCGCGATGGTCGTACAGCGGGTAGATCGACGGGGTCACCACGATCGCGCCGACCCGGAGCGCCGCGCAGATGTCGGCGACCACCTCGGCCGAGCGGATGTCACCCGAGGCCGCGTACACCACCGCGCGCGGGCCGGTCGCCAGGACGGCCGCGACGTCGTCGGTCGAGCGCACCCCGAGCACCCGGCCCAGGCCGCCGAGGTCGCCCGCGTCGCGCCCGGACCTGCCGGGGTTGTGCACGAGCACGGCCGCCAGTTCCAGACGAGGGTGCGCGTCGACCGCGCGAATCGCCGCGCGCCCGAAGTTCCCTGTCCCCCACACGATCGTCGAGATCATGGCCGGACGGTAGCAAAAAGGCGGACCGGATGACCGGTCCGCCCTTTGTGCGGGATTCGACTCGAACTCAGCTCAGGCGGTGAGGACCGCGTCCAGCGCCGAGTAGAACATGCCGAGGCCGTCGTCGCTGGGTCCGGTCAGCGACTCGGTCGCGTGCTCGGGATGCGGCATCAGGCCGACGACCCGGCCGTTCGCCGAGGCGATGCCCGCGATCGCGCGCTGCGAGCCGTTCGGGTTGTCGCCCGAGTAGCGGAACACCACGCGGCCCTCGCCCTCGAGCTCGTCGAGGACCTTCTCCGAGGCCTGGTACCGGCCCTCGCCGGACTTGAGCGGGATGAGGATCTCGGCGCCCGACTCGTACCTCGAGGACCACGCGGTCGAGGTGGACTCCACCTTCAGCCACTGGTCCCGGCAGATGAAGTGCAGGCCCTCGTTGCGGGTCAGGGCGCCGGGGAGCAGTCCCGCCTCGCACAGCACCTGGAAGCCGTTGCAGATGCCGAGCACCGGCATGCCGCCCGCCGCGGCCTTGATGACCTCTTCCATCACCGGCGCGAACCGGGCGATGGCGCCGCAGCGCAGGTAGTCGCCGTAGGAGAAGCCGCCGGGCACGATGACCCCGTCGACGCCCTTGAGATCGGCATCGCCGTGCCAGAGGCTGACCGCCTCGCCGCCTGCCAGGTTCACCGCACGGGCAGCGTCGACGTCGTCGAGGGTGCCGGGGAAAGTGATGACTCCGATACGGGCGCTCACTGGACTCGGGTGACCTTCCAGTCCTCGATCACCGTGTTGCACAGCAGCGACTCGGCGATCTTCTCCAGCTCGGCGTCGTCGACGCTGTCGTCGACCTCGAGCTCGAAACGCTTGCCCTGGCGAACATCCGACACTCCGGTGAACCCGAGTCGGGGCAGGGCGCCGACAACTGCCTGCCCTTGGGGATCGAGAATCTCGGCCTTGGGCATGACATCGACAACGACACGGGCCACGTGCTGCTCCTCGCTAGGTGCTCCGGTGCGCCCGGGAATGATCCGCCGGGCAACAGGCAGTTTACCGGCGCATACTCGAACCCATGCGACTGACCCACTTCGGCCACTCCTGCGTGCTCGCCGAGATCGACGGGGCAACCGTCCTGTTCGACCCCGGCAACTTCTCGCACGGCTTCGAGGGCATCACCGGCCTTGACGCCATCCTCATCACCCACCAGCATCCCGACCACGCCGACCCGGCGCGGCTGCCCGCCCTGGTCGAGGCGAACCCGGGGCGGCGCTGTACGCGGATCCGCAGACGGCGGGGCAGCTCGGCGGCCGATGGACGGCTGTGCACGCGGGCGACTCGTTCGCCATCGGCGACGTCCAGGTCACCGGGGTCGGCGGGCGGCACGCGGTGATCCACCCGGAGATCCCGGTGATCGACAACACCGGCTACCTCCTCGGCGATCCGGCCGCGCCCGCGCGGCTGCTGCACCCGGGCGATGCCCTGTTCGTGCCCGAGCAGCAGGTCGACGTGCTGGCCATCCCCGCCGTCGCGCCGTGGATGAAGATCTCCGAGACCGTCGACTACCTGCGGGCTGTCGCGCCGCGGGTCGCGGTGCCGATCCACCAGGGCATCATCAACGACCCCGCGACCGGCATCTACTACGGCCGACTGCGCGAGATGGGGCCCGTCGGAACCGAGTTCCTGGTGCTGCCGGCCGAGTCCGGCACCGAGGTGAGCTGACCCGCCGCGGCGGCCATGGGGCGGACGAGCACCGGCACGGCAGGGTGACTACGGTCACAGTCATCAGTCGCCGTCACACAGGAGTCACACATGCTGAGCACGATGCAAGACGCCCCGCTGTCGATCGCCCAACTGCTTCGGCACGGGAGCACGGTGCACGGCGCGGCGGAGGTGGTGACGTGGACCGCGTCGGGCCCCCGCCGCACCTCCTACGCCGAGGTGGGTAGGCGTTGCGCGGCGCTGGCGCACGCCCTGCGCGGCCTCGGTGTCACCGGCGACCAGCGGGTCGCGACGTTCATGTGGAACAACTCCGAGCACCTCGAGGCATACCTTGCGGTGCCGTCGATGGGCGCGGTCCTGCACACGCTGAACATCCGACTGTTCCCGGAGCAGCTGGTGCACGTGGCCAACCACGCCGAAGACCACGTGATCATCGTCGATCCGTCCCTCGTCCCACTGCTGGCGCCGCAGCTGCCACAGCTGACCACCGTCAAGCACGTGATCGTCACCGGCTCCTCCACCGCCGGGCTCGAGGCCCCGAGGGGGTGCAGGTGCACACCTACGAGGGCCTGATCGAGGGCCGGCCGGGCGAGTTCGACTGGCCGGAGGTCGACGAGCGCAGCGCCGCGGCGATGTGTTACACCTCCGGCACCACCGGTGACCCGAAAGGTGTTGTCTACTCGCACCGTTCGATCTACCTGCATTCGATGCAGGTGTGCATGTCCGACGGCCCGAACCTCGCACAGGGCGACCGCGCACTGGCGGTTGTGCCGCAGTTCCACGCCATGTCCTGGGGCCTGCCGTACGCCGCGTTCATGATCGGCGCCTCGCTGATCATGCCGGACCGCTTCCTGCAGCCCGCCCCGCTCGCCGAGCTGATCGCCGCCGAGAAGCCCACCCTCGCCGCCGCGGTGCCCACCATCTGGCAGGGCCTGCACCTGCACCTCGAGCACCACCCGCAGGACATCTCCTCGATGCGGGAGGTGCTGATCGGCGGATCCGCGGTGCCGCCCGCCCTCATGCACACCTTCGAGGACGAGCACAGCGTCTCGGTGCTGCACGCCTGGGGCATGACCGAGACCTCCCCGCTGGGTTCGGTGGCCCGTCCGCCCGCAGGCACCACCGGCGAGGAGATGTGGAAGTACCGCTACACCCAGGGCCGGTTCCCCGCCTCCGTGCAGGCCCGCCTCGTCGGCGACGACGGTGCCGTCCTCCCCAACGACGGCACTTCCGTCGGCGAGCTCGAGGTCCGCGGACCCTGGATCACCGCGTCCTACTACGGGGTCGACGCGGCGGACAAGTTCGACAAGGGCTGGCTCAGGACCGGCGACGTCGGATCGATCACGCCCGACGGCTACCTCAGCCTCTCGGACCGCTCGAAGGACATCATCAAGTCCGGCGGCGAGTGGATCTCCTCGGTCGACCTGGAGAACGCCGTGATGGGACACCCCTCCGTCGCCGAGGCCGCTGTCATCGGCGTGCCCGACGAGAAGTGGGACGAACGCCCCCTGGTCGCGGTGGTGCTGCGCGAGGGCGCCACGACGACCGTCGCGGAGCTGCAGCAGTTCCTGGCGGGCAAGGTCGCCAAGTGGCAGGTGCCGGAGAACTGGACTCTGATCGACGCGGTCCCGAAGACCAGCGTCGGCAAGTTCGACAAGAAGCGCCTGCGCGCCGACTATCACGACGGTGGGCTGAAGGTCACCCGACTCTGATCGTCTGAACGGGGCGCGACCCATCGGGTCGCGCCCCGTTTTCGTGCGCCGGTGCCGCTGCAACCGGGATCAGGCTGCAGGCGTCACCGTGACGGTCGCGCTACTTGCGCCGGTTGCGGTCCGGACGGTGAGCAGTCGGCTCTGCCGATTCCAGTCCACGACGTCCGCGCCCTCGACCTTGACGTCGCCGGGGAATCCGCTCTTGGGCAGGTAGATCTCGGTGGGTGCCGTGACCGCGGGGTCGGGGTGCAGCGTCAGCTGTAGGCGGTCAACAGCCGACGACCAATCGGTTGGCGTGCCCGCCACAGCACGCGGGTACGGCTTGTTCAGGGTGCCGACGAGCAGCGTCCGCGTGCCGTCGGGCAGGTACGGGCCCCATGGTCCTGGATCGCTGGACCAGTACGAGACTCCCGCCCCGAGTTCTCGGGCGGTCCCGTAGACGCGATCGAGGTAATCACGGGCGCCGGGCAGCGTGGTGTCGAGGCCGAACTCGCCGACGATGATCGGTGCGCCGCCGAGTACGGTGCCCGCGATGTGCTCGACGCTGGCGCGCCAGGCGGCGATGGTCGCGTCGGTGAGGGTGCGCGACACACCCGAGTACCCGTCACCGATGTCGAGGGGAAGCGGGTAGAGGTGCGGGCAGTAGGCGATTCGCTGCTCGCCGGCGCGGGGGTCGTCGATCTTGGTGAGCCCGCTGGGGATTCCCTGGTTGACGCCGACCGCCTGCGGGGCCACACACACCCAGCTGTCCTGGTCGACTTGGCGAATGGCGTCGGTGGTCCGCTGATACAGCGAGGCGAGCGGTCCGGACTCGAACGCCGAACCCTGCATGGAGCCTCCCCACGGCTCGTTCATCAGGTCGTACGCAACGACGGCGTCGTTGGCCGCGAACCGCTCGGCAACCGCCCGCCACGTGTTCGCGTAGTGCTCCATGAGTTCGGGGTGCTTGCCGGTGGTGTTCCAGAAGTTGTCGAATGCCCGCGTCACGCCGGGCTCGAGGTACAACAACTCCCACCGGTCCTGCTTTCCGACCGGGAGCCCGTCCGTGTACGTCGCCCATTCCGGCGCGCCGTTGCCGATGTTTCCGGCGCCGTTGCCGGCATTGCCCTCGGGAGTGATCGCACCCGAGTACACGTCCTGGTGCATGTCGAGCATCACCTTGTAGCCGCGCTCGGCGTACCAGCTGACCCGATCCTCGACGCGATCCAGGTACGCCTGGTCGTACTGTCCCGGAGCGGGTTCCACCGAGCGCCACGAGATCAGGAAGCGCACGAAGTTCGTTCCCATGTCGGCATGCTCGCGTTCGAGGTCCGCCTCGGTGAACTTCGGCATGCCATCGGGCGCACCCTTTGCGCTCGATGCGGTGTTGAACCCTCGCAGGATCAGGGAGCGGCCGGCATCGTCCTTCAGGTAGGACGGTGCCGACGCGGTGCTGCCACCTCCGCTCCCCGTCGCGGGCAGGCTGCTCCGGGCGGCGGCAACGCCGCCACCCACAGCCAGCGAGCCCGCCATGATCATTGCCAAGAGCCGGATGCGCCGCACAGAACCTCCTAGGACGATTGGTTGAACAAACGTGCCCTTCCCGGGCGTAACGCCCCGTCGCCGACTCAGATCGGTTGGCTGACGCTGGCCCGGCCGTTCTCGATGTGTCCGACGAGACTGCGCCGGAAGTCCGGGTCCTCATCGACGGTCACGGTCGCCTGATACCAGCCGTCGACCGACCGCACCCTCAGCGATTCCCTTCCGCCTGCCGCTAGTCGACGGCGCTGGCCGTCGATCACGACGGTCAGCTCACGCTCCCCGGGGTTCTTCACCGTCAGGTCGAGCGCTCCCGCCGCCGCATCGACCCTGGTGGACAGTTCGAGCGCGGCCGCCGCACCGTCGGTCGAGCCTGCGAACTCTCTCCTGAAACCGTTGGGGCCCAATAGGGTCAGGCTGTAACGCGGACCGGGGAGAGCGACGGTGTCGTCTGCCTCACCGCGGACGTCGTAGTGCCGCGGCGCGTCGAACTCACCGGCGTAGGGGTACAGGGCGAGATGTGCCGAGGCGGCACCGGCATTGACCAGACGCACCGTCAGCGAACGAGCACCAGGGTCCACCGTCGCAGACGCGTCGGGCTGGTACGGCAGCGCCCTGGCGGGTCGGCTTCCACTCTCCTGCAGCGGCATTCGCTGCAGGGCAGGCGGAGTCGGCGTCCACCTCGGCTCCAGCGGCGGGGTGGGCCGCGGGCGGGCGACGTTCGGCCGACTGCGCGGGTTGGCGAAGTCGAAGGCCGAGGTCAGGTCCCCACTGACCGTGCGTCGCCACGGGTCGATCTCCGGTTGCGTGATCCCGAATCGCTTCTCCAGGAACTGGTTCACCGACGTGTGGTCGAACACCTGCGAACACACGAACCCGCCAACGGTCCATGGCGAGATGATCGTCATCGGTACCCGAGGCCCGAGACCGAGGGGCTGACCGGCCACCCACTCCGAGCCGACCGAGAGCGGCGGGCGCGGCGGCGGAACGTGGTCGAAGTAGCCGTCGTTCTCGTCGAAGTTGACGATCACGGCGGTCTTCGCCCAGAGATCCGGGTCGGAGGCGATGGCGTCGAGCACCTGGTACAGCAGCGTCGCGCTCGCCGCAGGCGACGATCCGGACGGATGCTCCGAATCGACCTCGGACGGAACCAGATAGCTGACCTGCGGCAGCTTGCCCGACTCGACGTCCTTGCGGAACTCGGCGGCAAGGGTGCCCGGCCGCGACCGGTACAGCGCACGGTCGTACAGCTGCCGGTCGGCCGGGGACAGCTGGCCGACGGCGGCCTCGAGGGCGCGGATCGCCACGTCCTGGGCAGCGGGCGGCAACTCGGGCAGCGCGAGGTAGAAGCCTGCCAGCGTCTGCAGCTCGTACGGGACAAGGCCGGGGTTCCCCAGCAGGTGGGCACCGACCTTCTTGAAGGTGGTGAAGTACTCGAGGTTGTTGTCTCCGAAGTTGTCCCACTCCTGGTACGTCTTCCAGGAGATGCCTGCGGCCTGCAGCCGCTCCGGGACAGTGGTCCACCCGTAGCCGGCGTGCCAGGGGTCGTAGGCGGCGTTGGTGACAGCGCGCCCCTCCGGACCCGGCTCCGACGACCCGGCCGGCCCCGCCGACCCGGTCAACCCGGCCGCCCCGGCCGGGAGCAGGCCGGCGGGTTCGAATCCGGTGTACCCGGACACCCAGTAGTTGCGGTTCGGGCTGGTCGACGTCGGCACCGAGCAGTGGTACGCGTCGCAGATCGTGAAGGCGTCCGCGAGCTCGTAGTGGAACGGGATGTCCTGGCGGTCGTAGTAGGCCATCGTCGTGCCCGTCTTCGCCGCGATCCAGCCGTCGTGCCAGCCGTCGGCAAGGGACTGGTGTCCGCCCTCCCAGCTGTGGTCGAGCCCGGTGACGTTCTGGGTGTCCATCCGCTGGGCGGCGGCGGAGTCCCGGATCGGGAACGGGAGCACCGGACCGTTCGGGCCCGGCTGCTCGAATACGGAGGCTCCGGTCCGCAACCGCAACGAGTTGGGGTCACCGAATCCGCGTACGCCGCGCAACATTCCGTAGTAGTGGTCGAACGACCGGTTCTCCTGCATGATCAGGACGACGTGCTCGACCGACTCGAGTCCTCCCGGGCGGGCCGGCGTAGCCAGCGCACGCTGCAGCGACGGCGGCAGCATCGAGGTGGCGGCGACAGCGGCGGCCGCGCCGGCGCCGGCAGCAAGAAACCCCCGCCGGGAGAGAGATTTCCGGGTCACGTGACCTCCACTGTCCGATTGGTCCATACGTCAAACGAATCGGACACTAGACCAAACGTCCAGTTGGCGTGGCAGATCTCGAACTAATAGCGGAGATTACGCGGCCGTGGCATACGTCGGAGGGCCTCGCCCAACAAACTCAACCGCGGACCAGCGGTGGGACCGACTCAGGCCACCCGTGACCCGGAACCCCTGTCCTGCCAGCGGTATCCGGTCGGCTGCGCGCCGTGGTGCAGCGACAGGTCGACGGCGTCGAGCAGGGCCTGCCGCGGGCCGGACCGCCCGAGCTGCTTGGCGGAGATCGCGAGGCGAACCACCCCGCCGCGACGGGCGGCCCGGCCCGCGCCCAGCACCAGCGCCCGGCACCACCAGGGCTCCGCCCGGAAACCCTCGCCGACACCGAGAACCCGGGCCCGTACCACCGTGCCGCGCTCGAGGTCGTGGATGCCCGTGGCCCCGGCGAGCAGCCGGAACCCGGTGCGGGGCAGCGCGGCCACCGCGCCGGGCGAGGCCAGCCAGCGGGGCGCGGCGAACACGCGCGTGCGCAGCCCGGTCTCCTCCATCACCCGGTCCGCGGCCAGCAACCGCAGCGCGGCCTCGTGCTCGGGCAGGGCCGCGAACTCGGCGCGGCGCTTCTTGGTGGCGGCCTGGTCGTATCCGTGCAGCACGATGGCGTCGCCGCCCGCCTGCCGCCGCCGCAGCCAGACCTGGGTGTCCTCGTCGCGGACCAGCCGGTACTTGTCCTTCAAGCGCGGGGCGACGAGCAGCGAGAGCGGCACCCCGCGCTCGTCCATCTCCCGAGCGAAGTCGGCGGCGAGGTCCCTGGTCTCCACCCGGATCCCCGAGAGCGACACGATCAGCTGTCCGGCCATACGCCAAGGGTGGCACCCGAAGATGTACGGCCGCTGACGCCGACGTGAGCATTCGGCGAGCACCACTGCAGCCGAACCTACTGGCGGTCGCGCGACCCGTTGCGGTCCTCCCACCACTGCGGCGCATCGACGAAGTGGTTGTCGTACTCCTCCTGGGCGGGTGCGAGCTCCTCCACCGACGCCTCCCCCGCCTGGATCCTCGCGAGCAGCCGGAAGTACTCGAACCGCTGCACCCCGGGGTCAGCACGATCAGCACCCGGGCCGCGGAGTCCGGCGTCGCGCCGAACGCATGCGGCATGAGCTTGGGCACCACGAGGGATCCGCCCGCAGCCACGGTCACGATCTCGTCGCCTGCCATCACGCGCAGCTCGCCGTCGAGGACATAGAACAGCTCCGAGGATCTGGTGTGGAAGTGCGGGGCTGCGCCGTCCGCCCCGACCCCGAGCCGGACCTCGAGCGAGCTGAGCGCGCCAGCCGTGTCCGAGGCGTCGTACAGCAGGTGCATCGCGGCGCGGTCGTTCCCCACGACCTCGGCCTGGTCCGCCCGGGCCGAGGCCGCGCGCTCCTCGCCGGTCATGCGACCAACAGCCCGGCTGCGGCGATCATCGCGACCGCGGTGGCCCCGTGGACTCCGTACGCGGTCTTGCGCGGACCACCGTTGGTCAACACGATCCACATGTCGCCGAGGGGAATGACGGCCAGCAGCAGCATCAGGAGCGCGAGCTGGTCGCGCGCGGCGAAGGTGAAGACGATCACCAGCAGGCCCGTAACGATGTCGCGAATGCCCTTGACCTGCCACCAGCCGCGCGCTTCCGGCGCCGGGCTGGTGGGCAGACCGAAGCCGGCCGCGTTCTTCGCGTTCTTGCCCATGTAGGCCACACCGATGGTGATGATTCCGAGCGCACCGATCCAGCTGATGACGAGTCCGATCCAGTTCAACATGGCCGAGCCTTTCGTTTGTAGTATTTCTACCAACGTTAGCGTACCGATGAACGCTTGTCTATCAGTGATAGAGTTTTGGCATGGGAGTTCGAGAACGCAAGGAGAGGGAGCGGCAGGATCGCGCGCACAGGATCGTCGAATGCGCTCGGACCATCGCCGAGAAGGAGGGCTGGCCCGCCGTGACCACGCGGCGCCTGGCCGATGAGATCGAGTACAGCCCTCCGGTGCTGTACGGGCACTTCCCGGAGGGCAGGGACGGCATCGTCAGCGCGGTCGCGCTGGCCGGATTCGGGGATTTCACCACGGCCATGCGGCAGGCACTGGAGGACGCCGACGAGGCTGGACGGCTGACGGCGTTCATCCGCGCCTACCTGGACTTCGCGGCGGTCAATCCCGCGACCTACGAGGCCATGTTCTCGATGCGACTGGGGGTGCGGTTCGCACACGAATCGACCCCGCCGGAACTACGGGCCGGATTCGAGACGCTGGTGTCGGCGATCGGAGGCAGTTCGACCGGCGACGCCGGGACCAGGGCCGAGGTCTTCTGGAGCGCGCTGCACGGGATGTGCGTGCTCACGCGCGGGCAGCGGCTCGCGCCGGACAACGAGGCCGCGCGCGTCGAGCGGCTCGCCGCACTGTTCGGGTGAACGCGAGAAGGCGGTCACGCACCAGGTGCGTGACCGCCTTCGTCGGCTGCGTTGCTACTTCGGCAGCACGGCCTCGATGGCCGCGACGACCTCGGGCGCATCCGGAACGGTTGTCGGGCGGAAGCGGTTCGCCACGGTGCCGTCGGGCGCGAGCAGGAACTTCTCGAAGTTCCACTGCACGTCGCCTGCCGCGCCCTCGGCGTCGGCGGCCTTGGTGACCTCGGCGTACAGCGGGTGCCTGCCCTCGCCGTTGACCTCGATCTTCTCCAGCAGCGGGAACGAGACACCGTAGGTCGTCGAGCAGAAGGTCTCGATCTCCTCGGCGGTGCCGGGCTCCTGCCCCATGAACTGGTTGCAGGGCACGCCGACCACGGTGAGGCCGCGGTCCGCGTAGTCCTTTGCCAGCTGCTCGAGCGCCGTGTACTGCGGCGTGAGCCCGCACTTGGAGGCGACATTGACCAGCAGGATCGCGTTGCCGTCGTAGGCGCCGAGCGAGGTCGGGGCCCCGCCGAGGGTGTTGATCTCGATGTTCAGGGGGTTCGTCATGAGGCCAACGGTACGGGAACTCGTGCGGCGCCGACCTTCTCGCTGCCATCGTGCGGGACGGCGATCGGACCGTCCTCGGGCAGGTGATCGTCCACCATGGTCGTCTCGTCGAACGGCAGCTTCCCGTCCAGCACCGTCCGCACCCGCGACGCGTCGACGGTGCGCGTCCAGGTCCCGATCAGCAGGGTGGCCACCGCGTTGCCGGAGAAGTTGGTGACCGCGCGGGCCTCGGACATGAACCGGTCGATGCCGACGATCAGCCCGACGCCGTCGAGCAGTTCCGGCCGATGGCTCTGCAGCCCACCGGCGAGGGTCGCCAGGCCCGCCCCGCTGACGCCCGCAGCACCCTTCGACGCGATGATCATGAACACCAGCAGGGAGAGCTGTTCTGGGATCGCGAGCGGCTGCCCCATCGCGTCGGCGATGAAGATCGACGCCATGGTCAGGTAGATGGCGGTGCCGTCGAGGTTGAAGGAGTACCCGGTGGGCACCACGATGCCGACGGTGGTGCGCTGCACCCCGACGTGCTCCATCTTCGCGATCAGCCGCGGCAGCGCCGACTCGGAGGAGGAGGTCGCGAAGATCAGCAGGTATTCCCGGGCCAGGTAGCGGACCAGCTTGAAGATCGAGAACCCGGACACCGCCCGCAGCATCAGGCCGAGCACACCGAAGACGAAGATCGCGCAGGTGATGTAGAAGCCGACCATCAGCGTGCCCAGCTGCACGACGGCGCCGAGACCGGTCTGGCCGACCACGTTCGCGATGGCCCCGAAGGCACCGATGGGCGCCAGCCACAGGATCATCGCCAGGATCCGGAACACCAACTTCTGGACGTAGCCGATCCCGCGCAGGATCGGTTCGCCCTGCTTGCCCATGGACTGCAGCCCGAACCCGACCAGCAGCGCCACGAACAGCGTCTGCAACACGCTGCCGACCGTGAGAGAGGACAGCAGCGACGTCGGGATGATCCCGGCGATGAAGTCCATGGTGCCGCCCGCGCCGTGCGCCTTCTCGGCGAGGTCCGCGCCGGCCGAGGAGGTCGCGGCGCTCAGGTGCAGTCCGCTACCGGGGTCGAGCAGGTTGCCGACGAGCAGGCCGATACCGAGCGCGACCGTTGACATCCCGAGGAAGTAGGCCAGTGCCAGCCCGCCGACCTTGCCGACGCTGGCCGCCGCCTTCACCGAGCCGATGCCCAGCACGATCGTGCAGAAGATGACCGGGCTGATCATCATCTTGATCAGGCTGATGAACAGGGTGCCGAGCACCCCGAGGGACTTGCCCAATTCCGGTGCGAGCCAGCCGACGAGCACACCGGCGACCACTGCGACGATCACTCCCAGGTACAGCCAATGGGTCCGGTCACGCTTGCCCGCGGTCGGCGGTGGTGGCGTATCGTCCCGCTTCGAATCGATGGTCATGACTGGTCCTCTTGACTGCCTCTCAAGGAAGTGAGCTGCATCACTTCGCCTCATGAAGAATGGTGTAGCGCGCCGCGACGGCAGTCACGGTTGCGTGCATTTCGTTCACGAGAGGACGGACGAATGATCAGGTCCCGACGGCGCGCGAGTCTCGCCGGCCAGGTGTTGGTGCTGCAGCTGTTGGTGCTGGCCGTGGTCGTGCTGACCGGCAGCGTGGTGACGATTCTCGACGAGCGACGCGACGCCGACGCGGCCACCGAGCGCGAGGTGACGGCGGTCGCCGAGTCGATCGCCTGGGCCGATTCGACGGCGGCGGGGCTGCTCTCCCCCGACCCCAGCGCGGCGCTGCAGCCGCAGACCGAGCGGATCCGACTGGCCACCGGCATCGATTTCATCGTCGTGATGGCGCCGGACCGCACCCGGTATACGCACACCAATCCCGCCCTGATCGGGCAGCCGTTCAGCGGCCACATCGAGCGCGCGCTGGCGGGCGAGACCTTCACGGAGACCTACGCCGGATCGCTCGGCCCGTCGATCCGCGCGGTGACACCGGTGTACGCCGGGGGCCGCATCGTCGGGCTGGTGGCGGCGGGCGTCACCAGGGAGAAGATCAGCGACCAGTTCCTGCGCGGGCTGCCGCTGCTGCTCGCGGTGACGGCCGTTGCCCTCGTCGTGGCGGCCCTCGGCTCGGTCCTGCTCAGCAGGCGACTGCGCCGCCAGACGCTCGGCCTCGCCCCCGCCGAGCTGCGCACCCTCTACGAACACCACGACGCGGTGCTGCACTCGATCGGCGAGGGTCTGCTCGTCTTCGACGCGGGTTCGGACGTCGCCGAGGTGGTCAACGACGAGGCGCGACGCCTGTTGACGCTGCCCGACGGCCCGGTCACCCGCGCGCAGCTGCCGGAGTCGCTGCGAACCATGGGGCCGGGCCCGGTGAAGGACGAGGTCCACCTGACCGGGGACCGCGTGCTCGTGGTGAACCAGGATCCGGTGTCCTTCGATGGCCGGATGATCGGCACCGTGACCACCCTGCGCGATCACACCGAACTGCAGAGCATCACCGGTGAACTCGATTCCGTGCGACTGTTCACCGAGTCGCTCCGCTCCCAGGCGCACGAGTCGGCGAACCGGCTGCACACCGTCGTCACCATGGTCGAACTCGGCCGCACCGAGGAGGCCGTCGCGTTCGCCACGGCCGAGCTCGCGCTGTCGCAGCAGCTCATCGACCGGTTGACCACGGCCATCGCGGAGCCGGCCCTGGCGGCCCTGCTGTTGGGCAAGGTGAACCAGGCCGCCGAGCGTGGGGTCGACCTCACGGTCACCGATGACACCGCGCTGCCTGCCACCGGCCCCCTCACCGCCCGCGAATTGGTCACGCTCGTGGGCAATCTCGTCGACAACGCCATCGACGCGGCCGGCGCGGACGCCGGGGACGAGCGGCCGTGGGTGGAGGTCACGCTGCGGTCCGACGGCCCCGAGCTCAGCGTCCGGGTCGCGGACAGCGGACCGGGGATGTCCCCGAGGCACTGGAGCGGGCCACCGCGCGGGGATACTCGACCAAGTCCGATCAACGCGGGCT
The DNA here is from genome assembly GCF_001984015.1 of Rhodococcus sp. MTM3W5.2. Classification (NCBI taxonomy): domain Bacteria; kingdom Bacillati; phylum Actinomycetota; class Actinomycetes; order Mycobacteriales; family Nocardiaceae; genus Rhodococcus; species Rhodococcus sp. MTM3W5.2. The sequence goes on from NZ_CP019572.1 coordinate 4,853,973, forward strand.
CGGCCTGGCGCTGGTGATGCAGGTGGTCACCCGGCACGGCGGCACCATCAGCGCCGAGATGACCTACGGTTCGGTGGTCCTCGTCCGCATCCCCCTCGGAGACACCGAATGATCCGCGTACTGGTCGTCGAGGACGAGCCCCTCATCGCGGAGGCGCACCGCACCTACGTCGGCCGGGTGCCAGGGTTCACGGTGCACTCGGTGGTGCACACCGGCGGCGCAGCGGTCCGGGCGGTCGCCGCGGCCAACGCCACCGACGAGCCGATCGACCTGATCCTGCTCGACCTCGGGCTGCCCGACGGCAGCGGCCTCGACGTCGCGGCCGCGCTCGGCGGGGTGCGGCCGACCCCCGACATCATCGCGATCACCTCGGCCCGCGACCTGTCGATGGTCCGCGCGGCCGTCGCGCAGGGCGTCGTGCTGTACCTGCTCAAGCCGTTCACCTTCGCGGCCTTCCGGGACAAGCTCGAGCGGTACCTCGAGTTCCGCCGGGCGCTGCCGACCGGCGAAAAGGCGGTCAGCCAGCGGGACGTGGACCGCGCGATGGCCGTCCTACGGAGCGCCGATGAGCGCTCGTCCGCACCGAAAGGTGTTGCACCGCAGACCCTGCAGGAGATCTCCTCGGCAGTGCGAGCCTCGGAATCCGGCGTGAACGCCTCACAGGCGGCGGAGGCCGCAGGCGTCTCCCGGGTCACCGCCTGGCGGTATCTCGAGCGGATGGCCGAGGACGGACTGGTGGACCGGCACACGGAGTACGGGCGCGCGGGCAGGCCGCAGGTGCGCTACGTCTGGCGCTGACGCCTCACCGCGGCGCGGCGGGCACCCGTGTTGGGCCCGCATAGGGACTCATCCGCAGCATGGCCCGCCGCGCGAACGGCCTGGCGAGCGGCATCAGGTGCCGCCGCCACCCGAGGGTCGCGGCGATGTCCGAGACGATGTCGTCGAAGACGCGGCGCTGGTAGCCCAGCAGTCGCTGACCGGCCGCCGTGTCCACCCAGTCGGTGGCGTAGACCTTGCCGCTGAACGCATCGTCCGGCAGCATGTCCAGGCCCATCGCGCCCAGCATCTCGGTCAGGAACTGGCGATAGGTGATCTGACAGCCCGCGCCGCCGCCGAGGAACAACACCCGTCCCCACACCGCCGGGGTCTCGAGGGCGTTCGCGACCGCGACCGCGGCGTCGGCGGGGTGCAGCACCTCGATCCGGTTCTCCAGGCCGATCTCGAACATGATCGGGTCCGGCTTGCGCAGCCCCAGGATCGGGACATCCGCGAAGCGGGGGATGAACCAGTCCAGGCCGGACTCCCGCACCATGTCCTCGCCCTCGATCTTGTGCGCCGTGTACGCATCGGTGGCGACCCGCGGATCGTCAACCCGCCGCGGCGGGTCCCGGTCCAGCGTGTGACCGTGCACGTCGAAGGTGGAGGCGAACAACAGCTTCGGCGGACGCGGCTGCGCCAGGCACGCGTCGACGACATTGCGGGTGCCGTCCACGTTGATCTGCCTGGCCAGCTCCGGATCGAGCTCGCTCGCGGGCGGGATCATCGCCGCCAGGTGCAGCACCACCTCGACGCCCGCGACGGCCGCCGCGACCACCTCGGCGTCCCGGATGTCGCCCCACACCGTGTCCACCCCGCGAACCCGCGCGCCCGGCGCCGGTCCTCGGGGGTGTCGAGGGCGAGACATCGCACCCGGTGACCGCGGGCCAGCAACTCGGCCAGCACGTGCGAGCCGATGTTGCCGAACGCGCCGGTCAGCAGGAGGTTCATGATCGGATGGTGCCCCTGCCTGCGATCAGCGGCAAGTCGAGCGCGGAGAGCAGGCCGGGCTTGGCGTCGCCAAGGAACGGGATCGCGTTGATGGCGCGCATCCCGGTCGCCAGACAACCACCGGTGATCGGGTTGTCATCCTGTTCGCCGCGGAACACGGTCTCCTGGGTGATGTTCGGGCTGCCCTTGATGATCACCCGGTACACGTCGTTGTCCACCGAGGTGGCCCGCGGCCAGTGGGTGGCCGCGTCGTTGGTGATCCGGTTGACGTGCTCGATGACGATCTTCGCCTCGTCGCCCACCCAGCCGCGGATCTCGAATCGCACCGCGGCGCAGTGGCCGGGTTCGATGACGCCGAACTTGTACTCGATCGGCTCGGTGGCCGCCCACTTCTCGTAGACGGTGTCGATCCGGTCCAGCTTCACCCCCACCGCATCGGCGATCATCGGGATGGTGTGGCCCCAGGCGAAGATCAGGACCTCCGGGATCTCCAGCACCGCAGCCTGCTCGATCGGCGCGCCGATACCCATGGTGGGGCCGTAGTCACCCTCGTAGGTGGCGTAGTCCAGCAGTTCCTGCACCCGCACGCTGTCGACCCGGCCGCAGACGCCCATCAGGGTCATCGGGAACAGGTCGTTGGCGAACCCGGGGTCGATTCCCGTGGTAAAGCAGGACTTTCCGCTCTCCTGACAGGCCTGCTCAAGCGCGACCTTCATCTCCGGCGGGCACGGCTCGGGGTAGACCAACGGCGTCATCGAGGTGGACACCACGTGCTTGCCGGAGCGCAGCGCCGCCGTCATGTTGTCGATGTTCTGCACCGCGTACTCCGCGGTCGGACCGTAGTAGGCCACCGCGTCGGCCTCGACGGCGAGGGCCGCCTCGAAATCTGTTGTGGCGGACAGCCCTACCGGATCGACACCGATCAGGGTGCCGACATCGACGCCGTCCTTGGCGGGGTCGTGCACGATGACGCCGACCAGCTCGAAGGCCGGGTGATCGATCAGCTCACGGATGACCAGCTTGCCGACGACGCCGGTTCCCCAGACGATGACCTTGTGCTTCATGCCTTGCTGCCTCTCAAAGAGTGATGTGCATCAACAGGTTTCACCGATCAGCGGAAGTACTCGCCGGCGTTGACGAACAGGGTCTGGCCGGTGAGCATCCGGGCCCGGTCGGAGGCGAAGAAGACCACCGAGTTGGCCACATCGTCGTCGGCGGGCACCTCGCCGAGCGGCATGTTCTTGGTGATCTCGCCGATGATGGTCTCCTCGGGAACCTTGCGCTCGGCGGCCGCGAGCCCGACGTACAGCTCGACAGGGGGTCCCCACATCCAGGTGGGGACGACGGTGTTGACCCGGATCTTGTACGGGCCGAGCTCCTTCGCCAGCGACCACATCGCCGCATGCAACGCGCCCTTCGACGTGGCGTACGCGGACTGCGGGAGCTGCGGGTGGAACATCGCCTGCGAACCGATCAACACCACCGACCCGCCCCGCTTCTTCAGCTCCGGCAGCGCGGCCTGGGTCAGGGTGAGCGTGCCGATCACGTTGGCGTCGAGCATCGACTTCCATGCGTCCAGGTCGGCGCCCTCCAGCCCGCCGAAGACGTCCTCCTTCGCGGCCACGTTCACCAGGGCGTCCACTCCCCCGAAGCGATCGGCGGCCGTGCGGATCAGCTCACCGCAGGCCTCCTTCTCGAGGATGTCGGTGACCGCGTACGCGACCCGCTCCCCGGTGGGGTCGACCTCCTCGGCGACCGCCTTGAGGTTCGCCTCGGTCCGCGCGCCGAGCACGACGTTCGCGCCGTCGCGGTACGCGGCCAGCGCGATCTCCCGCCCGAGGCCGTTACCGACCCCCGAGACCACGACCGTCTTGCCCTCCAACAGCTCCGCCATGTCAGCTTCCTCCGGTGTGATCCACGTCATTACGTAACGTCGAGTTACGATTTTTGCAACGTAACACCGCGTTACGCTATTCACAATGACTTCTGGCGAAGAGACAGCGGAGAAGGACGGCGAGCGCAGGCGCGGGCGGCCGCGGAATCCGGCGATCGACGACGCCGCGCTGACCGCTGCCAGGGAGCTGCTGGCCGAGACAGGGTGGGACCAGACCACGATGGTGGCGATCGCCGAGCGCGCGGGGGTCGGCAAGCCCGCCCTCTACCGCCGCTGGCCGTCCAAGACGCACCTGGTGTTCGAGGCGATCTTCGGCTGGGTGGACGACGCGACGCCGGTTGCCGACGCCGCCGACCCGGCGGAGTGGATCCGGCGGTCCTGCACGTACACCCTCGAGCTCTTCGGCCGGCCGGAGGTGAAGGCCGCGCTGCCCGGCCTGCTGGCCGCGTTCCGCGACCGCGAGGACCTGCTGACGGCGCTGTGGACCGACTTCGGCGGGCCCGGCGTCGGCATGCTGGCCGACACCCTGCGCCGGGGCGGCGCGGACGACCGGGGCGAGGGAGAACCCGACGCCGCGGCACTGGACGCGCAGGCCACCATGCTGTTCATCGTCGGCGGCAGCATGGTGCTGCGCCTGCTGATGGCGGACGACGAGGCCGAGACTCTCGCCCAGCGAATGCCGGACATCCTCCTCGGCGGTGTGGCCGGGCGCCCCCCTGCCCGGTAGGCACGGACCCGAGATCGATCAGCGGAGCCGGGCGACCTCGGCTCGGGCGAACGCGGTCGCGGGGGTCTCGCGCCCACCGTCCTCCGCGATCTGTTCGGCGAGTTCGCCGGCCGCGGCCAGCACGTGCCGCGCGCGCTTGCGCGCGGCGTGATCACCCGCCGCCTTGACGAATGCCTTGCGTTCGCGGCCGGTGCCGCTCGCCGCGGCCAGCTCGGGGCCGGTGAGGATCCCGCGGTCGGCCTCGGGGGTGAGGATCGCGCGAACCCAGGCGCGCTCGGGCTCGGCGGCCCGGCGCAGGCCCATCACCAGCAGGATGAACATCGCGGCAGGCACCAGGATCCACACCACGACCACGCCGAGGAGCGAGCCCTGCGCCAGCGCGGATGCACTGTCCCATGCGCCGTGCAGCGCCATGGCGCCCACCATGAGCGCCAGGCCGCGGCCGATGCGGCGGGGTTCGTCCGGGCGGCCGATCAGCCACACCAGGCCCATGCAGAAGATCGCGCTGTACACGGTGTGTGAGGCGATGCCGGTGGCGGCGCGCATCACGATGACCTGCGTCACGGCCGGCCCCTGTTCCGCGCCGAAGGCTCCGCCCGCGGCGGACACCGCGTACAGCACATTCTCGAAGATCTGGAAGCCGAGGCCGATGAATGCGCCGATGATCGCCCCGTCGAAAGCGGTCCGCACGACCCGCGGCGCGAGCAACAGGATCAAGACAAAACCGGCGGCCTTCCCGATCTCCTCGGTGAACGGCGCGGTCAGCGCGGCGCTCCAGTCCAGCGCGAACGCCTGGCCGTAGAACTTGGCGTACATCGCGCGGATCGGGTCGTTCGCGGCGATCGCCAGGCCGAAGGTCGCGCCGAAGCCACCCCAGAGGAACGCGAGCACCCGCACCTTGACAGGCACGCTCCTGAATCGGTCGACATGGCCGATGATCAGCCAGAACGGCACCGCGTAGAGGGCGAACACGATCACAGCGGACACCAGCGCGGTGGTCAGCACGCGCGCCCCCGGACTCAGGTTCTCCACCAGGCGGAGCACCCCGGCCGCCATGATCAGCCAGTACACCCAGAACGCGAGGTTGCGCGGCTGGTAGATCCGGTAGGGGCGGCCGTACCCGGACCGCGCGATCGCGGTCAGCTGCCGCTGCTTGTCCACATCCGGGGTCGCGTCATCGGCGATGGCGGTCATTCGGTGGCCTCCTTGCGCTCGAACCGGATGCTGCCGAGTGTCGCCTCGACGTCGGCGTTGTCGGCGATGACGTCGCCGGGCAGTCCCACACCGGTGATCAGGACGGCGGTCCCGTCGTCGACGAAGGCCGCGAGGAAGCCCTCCCGGTCCGGTTCGGTGAACTTCTCCAGGACGCCGCGGGTGCCCGTGGTGGAGTAGATCTCCTGCCGCTCACCGGTGAGCCGCAGACCCTCCGCCCGGTACATCCCCTCGCTGCGTCCGGCACTCTCGTCGAGCAGCGCGTCGACAGACCCGCCGAAGTCGGTGGTCCGCATCGAGAGGACCATGGTCCCGCTGCCGAGCACCGCGTCGGTGCCCGTGACACCGCTCGTGGTGGCGTCGGTCGTACGCAGGCCGGACGCGAGGTTCCACCCGTCCGGCGGGTCCACAGTCACCCCCTCCTTGAGCACCAGCACCTCGCCCGCCACCACCGGGTCGTCGTAGGCGATCGACCGGTCGATCGCGGGGATCACGGTGGCGTACAGGAACGCCAGCGCGAGAATCCCCATGGCAGGCAACAGGGTTCGACGATCCAGGCCGAGGATGCGTCGGTCGACCGGAACCCAGTCGTCCCGTTCCTCTCGCGGCATCGGGTCGCGGTGGTGGCGGGTCACTGCGTCGGTCATGGGATGAATGTAATCCTTCGCTGCGCGAATTACCGCACCGCGCCCGCCGTGGCGAGCACCCAGGCGTACTCGAACGCGACCTCTTTCCACTTCTCGTAGCGACCGCTCACGCCGCCGTGGCCTGCGCTCATCTCGGTCTTGAGCAGCAGCGGCGCGTCACCCGTCTTCGTCGCACGCAACGCGGCCACCCACTTGGCAGGCTCGACGTACAGCACCCGGGTGTCGTTGATGCTGGTGATCGCGAGGATCGCAGGGTAGTCCTTGGCCGCGACGTTCTCGTAGGGACTGTAGGACCGCATGTACTCGTAGACGGCCTTGTCCGCCAGCGGGTTTCCCCACTCGTCCCATTCGATCACCGTCAGCGGCAACGAAGGGTCGAGGATCGAGGTGAGCGGGTCCACGAACGGCACGTTCGCCAGGATGCCCGCGAACAGCTCCGGCGCCAGGTTCGCGACCGCGCCCATCAGCAGTCCGCCTGCGCTGCCGCCGTCCGCGACCAGCTGCGCGGGCGTGGTGCGTCCGGCATCGATGAGATGACGGGCGCAGTCGACGAAGTCGGTGAAGGTGTTCTTCTTCGTCAGCATCTTGCCGTTGTCGTACCAGTGCCTGCCCATCTCGCCGCCGCCGCGCACGTGCGCGACCACGAACACCACGCCCCGGTCGAGCAGCGAGAGGCGGGCAACCGAGAAGCCCGGGTCCATGCTGGACTCGTAGGAGCCGTAGCCGTAGAGCAGCGTCGACGCGGGGGCCGTCACACCCTTGCGCTGCACGATCGAGATCGGGATCTTGGTCCCGTCCGCCGCGGTGGCCCAATCCCGATGCTGCTCATAGTCGTCGGGGTCGTAGCCGCCGAGCACCGGCTGCGACTTACGCAGCATCAGCTCGCCGGTCGCGACGTCGTAGTCGTACACCCGGCTGGGCGTGATGAACGAGGTGAAGCCCAGCCGCAGCAGCGGCCCCGTCCACTCCGGGTTGGACCCGGCGCCGACCGAGTACAGCTCCTCGTCGAACTCGAGCTCGCGCAGCTCGCCGTAGCCGTCGGCGGTCAACGGCCACACCGCGAGCCGGGTGAGGGCCTCGCGCCGGTAGCTCAGCACCAGGTGACCGGCGAACGCCTCCGCGTCCTCGAGCCGGACGTCCGCGCGCGGCGCGAGCAGGGTGCGCTGATCGGTCGGGTCGGCCACCGGGGCGTCGACCAGGGTGAAGTTCTCCGCCTTCACACCGTCGACGTCGCCGTTGTGCAGGATCAGGAACCGGTCCTCGCCCGCGACGACCGCGTGCTCGACGCTGTACTCGACACCGTCGACGCGGGGCAGCACCACCCGGAACTCGCCCTCGGGGTCGTCCGATTCGAGGCAGCGGATCTCCGAGGTGATCTTGGAGCCGATCCAGATCATCAGGTACTTCTCGCTGCGGGTGGACCCGAAGCCGACCCAGAACCGCTCGTCCGGCTCGTGGAAGACCTGCGCGTCCTCGGACTGCGCGGTGCCCAGCTTGTGCCGCCAGACGGTGTCGGGCCGCCAGGCCTCGTCCACCGTCATGTAGAAGACGTGCTCGTTGTCCACCGACCAGGTGGCGCCGGGCGCGGTGCCGGGGATCTCGTCGGCGAGCAGCTCACCGGTGCGCAGGTCCTTGAACCGCAGGGTGTACCGCTCGTCGCCGGCGGTGTCCACGGAGTACGCCAGCAGATGGCCGTCGAGGGTGATCGAGAACGCACCAAGGGAGAAGAAGTCGTGCCCCTCGGCGAGCAGGTTGCTGTCGAGCAGCACCTGCTCACCCTCGATCTCCGTCTCGGCGGAGAGCACCGGCGGGGTCCAGTCGTCCGGGCCTGAGATCGGGCACCGGCACTGCACCCCGTACTGCTTGCCCTCGAAGCTGCGGGAGTAGTACCACCACTGGCCCATCCGGGACGGCACCGAAAGGTCGGTCTCCTGGGTGCGGGCCTTGATCTCCTGGAAGATCGTTTCCCGCAACGGCGCGAGGTGCTCGGTCTGCTGCTCCGTGTAGGCGTTCTCCGCCTCGAGGTACGCGCGCACCTCGGGGTCGTCCTTCTCGCGCAGCCACTCGTAGTTGTCGACGAAGGTGTCGCCGTGGTGGGTGCGCTCGAGGGGACCTTCTTGGCGACCGGGGCTGCGATGGGGCTGCTGACCGGGGTGACGGACGAAGTCATGCCGCCCAGCCTAGGCGGTGCGTGCCGCGGCGCGGCGGGCTACACCGGGCTCTGGACCCAGTCGTCGAAGGACAGCCCGGAGATGCGCTCGTAGGCCTCGATGTACCGGGCCCGGGTGGCGTCGACGATCTCCTGGGGCAGCGGCGGCGGGGGCGTGTCGCTCGCCCGGTCCCAGCCGGACTCCTGGCCGGTGAGCCAGTTGCGGACGAACTGCTTGTCGAAGCTCGGCTGCACCCGGCCCGGCTCATAGCCATCGGCTGGCCAGTAGCGGGACGAGTCCGGGGTGAGCACCTCGTCGGCGAGGACCAGGTTGCCGTCGGCGTCGAGGCCGAACTCGAACTTGGTGTCGGCCAGGATGATGCCCCGGTCCGCGGCGAAACTGGCTGCCCGGAAATAGATGTCGAGGGTGTCCTCGCGCAGCTTGATCGCCAGCTCCTGACCGAGCTGATCGATCACGGTCGCGAAGTCGACGTTCTCGTCGTGCTCGCCGAGCACCGCTTTGGTGGCGGGGGTGAAGATCGGCTCGGGCAGCTTGCTGGCCTCGACGAGGCCCTCGGGCAGCTCGACGCCGCAGACGGCGCCGGTGCGCTGGTAGTCGGCGAGCCCGGACCCGGTGAGGTAGCCACGGGCCACGCACTCGACCGGCACCATGTTCAGCTTGCGCACCACGAGGGCGCGGCCGAGCACCTCGGCCGGGATCCGCTCGTCGTCGGGCGCGCCTGCCAGGTGGTTGGTGCCGCCGAGCTGCTCGAAGAAGAACACGCTCATCGCGGTGAGCACGCGACCCTTATCGGGGATCGGGGTGCTCAGCACGTGGTCGTAGGCGGAGATCCGGTCGCTCGCGACCAGCAGCAGGTGCTCGTCGTCGATCGTGTAGAGGTCGCGGACCTTGCCGCCGGCCAGGTGGGCGTAGTCGGAGAGTGAGGGGCGCACACCGGAACCCTATCGGGTCGCTGCCCGGCCGATTCGCGGGCGATCGCCCACAGAGGGCGTTGGTCTATCCTGCAACCGTTGTCGCGGTGTTCGGGAAGTCCGGTGCAAAGCCGGCGCGGTACTCGCCACTGTGAGCAGGTACGTCGGCTACTCGGGGTCCACCCCAGCCACTGGATGCGCAAGCGTCCGGGAAGGCGTAGCCGGCGGCCATCCCTGCCGAGCCAGGAGACCGGCCGTGACGCATACCTGCATGTTTTCCACGAGTCATGGAAGGCGGGTCGCTTTGCGCACCCCTGTTTCACACCGAGTCATCGCATCTACCGCAGCGGCGATCGCTGCCGCTCTCACCCTGTCCGCGTGCGGCGGATCGTCGAACTCCGACACCCACACCGCCGCGGTCTCCCTGCAGAACTGCGGCCGCACCGTGACCCTCGACGGGCCCGCCGAACGGGGCGTCACCCTCAACCAGGGCGCCACCGAGACAGCGCTGTCGATCGGCGCCAAGGGCCAGATGGCGGGCACGGCCTACCTCGACGACACGATCGCTCCCCAGTGGCAGTCTGCGTACGCCGAGGTCCCGACTCTCGACGAGAAGGACTTCCCGAGCCGGGAGGCCCTGCTCGAGACCAAGCCCGACCTGGTGACGGCGTCGTACTCGAGCGCGTTCGACGACAAGGCCGTCGGCTCGCACGAGTCGTTCGACGAGCTCGGCGTCGCCACCTATGTCTCCCCGTTCGGCTGCAAGGACAAATCGAAGCGACCCGCGGTCGCATGGGATTCGATCGCGACCGAGATCACCGACTACGGGATGATGTTCGGCCGCAAGGACGAGGCCGACGCGGTGGTCGCGCAGATGCGCGAGACGCTGACCGGCATCGAGGCGGCGGCGCCCGCGAAGGGCAAGAGCATCTTCTGGTACGACAGCAACACCACGACGCCGTACGTCGGGGCCAATGCAGGCGGGCCACAGCTGATCATCGACGCGGTCGGCGGCACCAACATCTTCGCAGGCACGGACGGATCCTGGGCCGACGGCAGCTGGGAGACGGTGCTGGCCGCGAACCCGGACGTCATCGTGCTCGCCGACGCCTCATGGGACACGGCCGAGGAGAAGAAGAACTACCTCCGCGGCGACCCGGCGCTGCGTGACCTGAAGGCGGTGCGCGAGGACGCGTTCGTCGTCCTCCCGTTCTCGACGACCACGCCGGGTCCGCGCACCATCGAGGGCGCGACGCTCGTCGCGGGGCAGTTGGGCGGCGAAGGGGCGTGACCGCGTCCACCCGGGCCCCTGCCCGGGCAGCCACCACGACCAGCACTGCATGGTCGGCGATCCTGGTCGCGCTGCTCGCGGTGAGCTGCGCGGCCGGGGTCGCGATCGGCGCGGCCGACCTGTCGATCGGCACGGTCGTCGAGTCGATCGCCGGACGGCTCGGCATCGGCCCTGGCACCGACCTGCTCACCACGCACATCGTCGTCGACCTGCGGTTGCCGCGGGTGCTGGCCGCCGCGGCGATCGGCGCAGGGCTCGCCCTGTGCGGTGCGGTGCTCCAGTCGCTGACCGGCAACCAGTTGGCCGACCCCTACCTGCTCGGCATGTCGGGGGGCGCGTCATTGGGCGCGGTCCTGGCGCTCACCACCGGCGCGAGTGCGGTGGGCGCCCTCGGATTCGGTGCCGTCTCGACGGCCGCGTTCCTCGGTGCCATCGGGAGCCTGCTGCTGGTGTTCGTCATCGCGACCTCCCGGTCCGGTGCGCTGCTGTCCGGTCGGCTCGTCCTCGCCGGGATAGCGGTGGGGCAGCTGGCGGCGGCGCTGACGTCGGCGCTGGTGCTCTTCGGCGACCGGGACGCCGCCCACCGGGTGTTGAGCTGGACCCTCGGTTCGGTGGCGGGTGTGCGCTGGCCGGGCCTGGTCGGCATCCTGATCGTCGTCGCTGCGACGATGACGATCGTCCTCGCCTACAGCCGGGTGCTGGACTCGTTCGCATTCGGTGAGCGCGCCGCCGCGAGCCTGGGCACCAACGTCGAACGCTCCCGCTGGGTGCTGTACGCGGTGGCGTCGCTGTGCACGGCGGCGCTGGTCGCGCAGGCAGGCATCATCGGGTTCGTCGGGCTCGTGGTGCCGCATGCGGCCCGCATGCTCGTCGGGCCGCTGCACGCGCGCCTGCTCCCGGTGGTGGCCCTGATGGGCGCGCTGCTGCTGGTGTGGGCCGACATCGCCGCCCGCACCGTCATGCCCGGGCGAGAACTGCCCATCAGCATCGTCACCGCCATCGTCGGGGTACCGGCGTTCGTGTGGCTGCTCCGACGACCGGGAGTTCGCGCGTGAGCCACCACACTCCGGAGATCCGAGTCGAGAACGTCACCTGGTCGGCCGGGGGCAGTCGGATCCTCGACCGGGTCGCATGCACGGCCCCTGCCGGACAGGTCACCGGGCTGATCGGTCCGAACGGGTCGGGCAAGACGTCGTTGCTGTCGACCATCGCCCGGCTCGAGCGTCCCGAGAACGGACGGGTGCTGCTCGGTGACGTACCGGCGACCGTGATGCACCGGCGCGAGTTCGCGCGGACCGTCGCACTGGTGGAACAGCATTCGGCCACAGAACTGGACCTGACGGTGGAACAGATCGTCGAACTCGGCACCATCCCGCAGCGCGGCGGCTGGGCCCGCCCCGCCGCACTCGGCACGGGCGAGGTCGTCACCGAATGCCTCGCGACGGCCGGGATAACCGACCTGCGACACCGGTTGTGGCAGAGCCTGTCCGGCGGCGAGAAGCAGAAGACCCAGCTGGCCCGGGCGTTCGCGCAGCGACCATGCGTGCTGCTGCTGGACGAGCCGACCAACCACCTCGACGTCTCGGCTTCGCTCGAACTCCTCGAGCTGATCCGGGCCCGCGGACTGACCACGGTGGCCGCGATGCACGACCTGAACCTGGCCGCGATGTACTGCGATCACCTGGTGGTGCTGCGCGACGGCCGGGTGGTCGCCGAGGGCCCGACGGAGTCGGTGCTGACCGCCGAACTGCTCGCGGAGGTGTACGGCCTCGACGCCCTGGTGCAGCCCCATCCACGGACAGGGCGACCACTGGTGGTGCTGTGCGGCACCGTCGACGCCACCGCCGAAAGGTCTTTCTCGTGAACATGATTCAGCGGAATCGGTGGGTGATCGTCACCGCGCCGACCGATCGCGGCGCCGATCCACGCGACCAGGTACTCGGGGCGCTGCGAGCGCTGCGGGACCGGCACCCGGACACCGTCTTCGTGACGGCGGTGCTCGGCGGCTCGGGGACATCCGTGACCACGGCGCTCGACGAGGCGGCCGCGGCAGGCGCCACCGAGGTCGTGGTGGTCAGTGCCCAGACCGTGCTCGACCGCAAGATGGACGCGTGGTTCCGCCGCGTCGTCGGGCACTGGTTGCGCGAGCGCGGACCGGACGTCCCCGACGTCCGCCTCGCCGGGCCGCTGAGCGACACCGACACGTACGTCGACCTGCTCGACGCCGCGATCTCGGGCCCCACCTCCGCAGCCCGCACCACCACCGCTCCCCTCACCTCCCCCGCGTGGGACGAGGTGCCGGGCTTCGCTCGGCACGTCCTGGTGTGCCGGGGTCCGCGCTGCTCGGCCCGCGGCGGCCCGGAGGCCGCGCAGGCACTGGACCGCGCGCTCGAGGCCCGCGGTCTTGGCGACGACGACGTCCTCGTCACCCAGACCGGCTGCCTGTTCCCGTGCTCGCAGGCGCCCGTCATGGCGGTGTATCCCGACAACACCTGGTACGCGGAACTGCGCGCCGACCGGGTCGAACGGTTCGTCGACGAACACCTGGTCGAGGCAAGACCCATCACCGAGTGGAGCGGTGCGCGGCGGATGTCTGACACCCTGGAGGCATGACCACCGCCGCGCCCCGCGTCACCGTCACCTACTGCACGCAGTGCAACTGGCTGCTCCGGGCCGGCTGGATGGCGCAGGAACTTCTGAACACGTTCGGCACCGACCTCGGCGAGGTGGCCCTGATCCCGGGCACCGGCGGCGTCTTCCGGATCACGATCGGCGACGACCTGCTGTGGGATCGCAAGCGCGACGGTGGTTTTCCCGACATCGTCACGCTCAAGCAGCTCGTGCGCGACGTGGTGGCGCCGGAGCGGGACCTGGGTCACGCGGACCGCGGTCGCGACCGCTGATCGCTCAGTCGCCCCGCGGGCCGTAGGTGTCGACGACGAGGACCGGCCCGTCGCCAAGAGCGCCGTCCGCGTCCAACGCCAGCGCGCCCGCGAGTGCCTTCGCGGTGTAGACGGAATCGAGGGTCAGCCCGTGGTCCGCGCCGATCCGCTCCGCGGCCGACCCCTCGGGCGTCGCGAAGCCGTATCCGGGCCCGAGCCAGTCGCGGGTGACCGTGAGCGCTCCCGGTTCGAACTCGACCGGGCCGAGCGCGGCACCGCGCCGGGTGAGCAGCCGCGCGGTCTTGTGCGCCAGCCCGACGAGGTCCCGCTCGGCCAGCGGCAGGGTGTCGTTGACGACCACCCCGACCACCCGGGTGCGCAGGCCTGCCAGGCGGAGCCCCAGCAGCAGCCCTGCTGCGGTGCCGCCCGAGCCCACCGGGGTCACCACGTGCGTCGGCTCCGGCATCGCACCCGCCTCGATCTGCGCGGCCAGCTCCAGCGCGGCCTCCACATAGCCGAGCGTCCCGAGGGGCGAGGATCCGCCCGCGGGCAGGAAGTAGGGCAGGCGTCCGCCACGCGCGTGCCGCAGCAACAGCCACGGCGCCGCCGCGATCGTGCGGGCCTTCGTCCGGGTGAAATGCAGTGCGGCACCGGAGCGCCGCAACCGTTCGAGCTGCGCGTGCACGTGTTCGTCCATCGGCTGATCGATCAGGGCCAGGGCCGTGTCGATGCCGAACTCGTGGGCGTACAGCGCCGTCGCCAGCCCCCAATTGGTGCCCTGGCCGCCAACGCTGAAGATCTGCCGGGAACCACGGGCGAGGACATCCGGGATGATCCATTCCAGCTTGCGCACCTTGTTGCCGCCCCAGCCGCCTGCCCCGTACACGCCCTCGTCCTTGCACCACAGCCGGTTCGCCGGGCCCAGCCCATCCAGGTGGGTGATCGGGGTCGGGCCGGAGCCGAGCCTGCGGTACGGGAGGGTCGCCTCGAGTTCCGGGAAGAGCCGGTGCAGCGCGGGGCCGGTCGTCTTGTCCATGTGATCGCCTATACCGAGTCGAGCCTGCGGCGGAGCGCACCGGCCAGGTAGTCGAGATCCGGCCGACGCGCGGCGACGGGGCGGCCGCGGAGACCGAAACCGTCGCCTGAGGTGCGCGGGATGACATGCAGGTGCACGTGGAAGACCTCCTGGCCTGCGACTGCGCCGTCCGCGAGGAAGAGGTTCACCCCGTCGGCGCGCGGGCCGTCGGCGGGCAGGCCCGCCGCGTCGGTGCCGTTGTCCCGCAACGCGGCCGCCAATCGCTGGCCGACGGCGAAGATGCGGCCGCCGTCCTCCTGGTCGAGCTGCGCGAGCCCCGACGCGTGCCGCTTCGGGACCACCAGCAGGTGGCCAGGGGTGAACGGGCGGATGTCCATGAACGCCACGGTGTGCTCGTCCTCGTACACGAGGCTCGCCTCCGCCTCGCGCGCGATGATGGCACAGAATATGCAGTGGCTCATGGGGATTGATGATAGGCCCCCGGGGTCTTCCCGGTGGACGGGCAATCCCCTTCTCGGTCCGGCGCGATGGTCCTAGGGTATGCCCACCGACAGTGGATGGGAGTTGCGACATGAGCGCACGCAATCCGGTGGCGCCCCTCGATGCGGGCGACGTCGAACACTTCGACCACGAGACCGACGTCCTGATAGTCGGCTACGGCTGCGCGGGCGCGGCCGCGGCCCTGGAGGCGACGGCCGCGGGCGCCGAGGTCATCATCCTGGAGAAGGCCAGCGGGGGCGGCGGATCGTCGGCGCTGTCCGGCGGCGAGATGTACCTCGGCGGCGGCACCGAGATCCAGCGGGCCTGCGGATTCGAGGACTCCGCGCAGGACATGGAGGCGTTCCTGCTGGCCGCCCTCGGACCCGACGCCGACAAGGAGAAGGTCGGCCTCTACAGCCGGGAAAGCGTCGCGCACTACCAGTGGCTGGTCGAGCACGGCGTGCCGTTCAAGCCGTCGCTGTGGAACTCCCCTACCTGGGTACCGCCGACCGACGACGGCCTGATGTGGATGGGCGAGAACTCCTATCCCTTCGCGGAGCTCGCCAGGCCCGCGCCCCGCGGACACCGGGTCACCTCCGACGGGTTCGGCGGCAAGGTCCTGATGCACAAGCTGTCCGAGGCCGTCACGGCCACCGACGCGGCTGTGCATACCGACACCTACGCGACCCGGCTGATCGTGGAGGCCGGCCGGGTGGTGGGTGTCCTCGCCCGCCAGTACGGCAAGACATACGCCTACCGGGCGCGACGCGGCGTTGTGCTCACCACCGGCGGATTCGCCGACAACGCGGAGATGGTCGCGCAGCACGCGCCGCAACTGGTGGGGCTCGGCGTCAACAGCGACGGCGGCGACGACGGCCGCGGCATCGTGATGGCCCAGGCCGTCGGCGCCGCCGTCAAGCACATGTCCGCCGGGCAGGTCGGCATCTCGCTGATCCCCGGGATGATGGTGCGCGGCATGATCGTCAACAGCGTCGGCCAGCGCTTCATCAACGAGGACGTCTACCCCGGCCTTGTCGGGCAGGCGGCGCTGTACAAGCACGGACTGAAGGTGTGGGTGATCCTCGACGAGCAGGCCTACGAGGAGGTGCCGGCCAACGAACGCTGGGGCGTACAACCGCATTTCGTGGCCGAGACGCTCGAGGAGCTGGAGCAGCAGATCGGCATGCCGCCCGGCGCTCTGGTCACCACCGTCGGCGAGTACAACCGGCACGCCGCCGAGGGCGAGGACCCGTACTTCCACAAGTCCGCGACGTGGCTGCGACCGCTGCAGTCGCCGTTCGCCGCGATCGACGTCCAGCGCGGCATCGCCCCGCCGGAGTACGGCGAGGCGGGCCGCGGCGGCGCGGAGGTGTTCACCATCGGCGGGCTGTGCACCACCGTCGACGGCCAGGTTCTCGACCTCGACGGCGACCCGATCCAGGGGCTGTTCGCCGCGGGCCGCGCCACCTCGGGGCTGCACTCCTGGGGCTACATCAGTGGCACGTCGCTAGGCGACGGCACGTTCTTCGGCCGCCGCGCCGGCGTGGCCGCCGCGAGCCAGTAGCGCCGCGTACCGACCGCCGAGCTCGACCAGCTCGTCGTGGGTACCGCGCTCGGCGACGCGTCCGCGATCGAGAACGACGATCTGGTCCGCGTCGCGGATCGTGGACAACCGGTGCGCGATGGTGATCGTGGTGCGTCCCCGGCTGACGGTGTCGAGCGCGGACTGCACTGCCCGCTCCGTCTCGTTGTCCAGCGCGCTGGTCGCCTCGTCGAGGATCAGCACCCGCGGATCGCGCAGCAGGGTGCGCGCGATCGCGATGCGCTGCTTCTCGCCGCCCGAGAACCGGTGACCGCGCGCGCCGACGACGGTGTCATAGCCGTCGGGCAGGGACGCGATCAGCTCGTGCACCTGGGCGTCGCGCGCCGCCGCCTCGATGTCGGCGTCGGTGGCATCGGGCCTGGCGTGCCGCAGGTTCTCGCGGATGGTGGCGTGCAGCAGGTACGTCTCCTGGGAGACGACGCCGACCAGTTCGGACAGTTCCGCCAACGGGATCGACCGCAGGTCGACCGCGTCGATGCTCACCGAGCCGGTGTTTGGGTCGTGGAGGCGCGCAACCAGGGAGGCGAGAGTGGTCTTGCCCGAACCGGTTTCGCCGACCAGGGCGAGCGAGGACCCGGCGGGCACCTCGATGCTCACGGAGTCGAGGGCGTTGCGGTCCGCCCCCTCGTAGCGGAAACAGATGTCGTCCAACCGAACCGCGCCCGCCACGTCCTCGCGGCGCAGGTGCACGGGGTGCTCGGGGTCGTCGATCTCGACGGGGAGGTCGAGGTACTCGAAGATGCGGCTGAACAGGGCGAGCGAACTGGTCACCGAGACACCGACGTCGAGCAGGCTCATCAGCGGCCGGAACAGCGCCGCCTGCAGCCCGGTGAAGGCGACCAGGGTGCCGATGGTCATGCCGCCGGACGTCGCCGGCAGGCCCGCCGCGAGGTAGAGCAGCGCCGGGATGGCGGCGAAGACGATGTTCATCGTGGCCATCCGCCAGCGGCCGGAGAGCTGCGACCTGACCTCGAGATCAGCGAGGAGGTGCGAGGTGTCCGCGAAGCGTTCCGACATCGCGGGGCCCGCCCCCAGCGTCTTGCCGAGCTGGATTCCGCTGATGGACAGGGACTCCTCGATCTGCGTCTGCATGTCGGCGAGGGTGCGCTGGCGCTGCGCCGTGATCTCCCGTCTCATCCGGGCGACCTTGCGGGTCAACCAGATCGCGGGCGGCAGCACGATCAGCGAGAGCAGCGAGAGCCGCCAGCTCAACACGGCCATCGCGATGGCCGTGCCGACGACGGTGGTGACGTTGGAGGCGATCGAGGTGGCGGTCGAGGTGACCACGGTCTGCATGCCGCCGATGTCGTTGGTGAGGCGGGACTGGATCTCCCCTCCCCTGGTACGGGTGAAGAAGCCGAGCGACTGCCGTTGCAGGTGCGCGAACACCCGGGTCCGGAGTCCGTGCATGATGCGCTGGCCGACCGTGGTCGAGATCCAGGTCTGCACGACACCGAGCACCGAGCCGACGACGGTCACCGCGAGCATGCCGATCACCGCCCACACCAGCAGCGTGACGTCCTGATCTGGGATGGCCTTGTCGATGACGGCGCGGACCAGGAACGGGTTGGCGAGTGAGACGGCGGAGGCCGCGATGATCAGCACGGTGACCACGGCGATCTGCGGTCGATAGGGCGAGAACAGGGCGCCGATCCGGCGCAGGCTCACCGGCGACTCGGCCAGCTGGGCGCGGTCGGCGGGATCGATCTTGCGTGAGCGGGGACCCGGTCCGGGCTCGCCGCTTCGGGGGCTTGTCATACAACCACCCCTCTCGGTATGTCGGGGTAAGACATACTGAGGTTCCCTCACTATGAGGTGCCTGTCAAGTGAGGTAGCCTAAGTCACCATGGACCAGCAGCACCCCGACACCCTCCGGGATCTCCTGATGTCCAGCGCCCGCGCCCTGCGCCGACGCTGGTTCGTCGCACTGGAGCCCTGGCAGCTGTCGCCGCACGAATACCGCGCGCTGCAGGTGATCTACCGCGACACCGACAGGAATCCTCGGCTCGGCGACGTCGCGAAGGCGCTGCGCATCGCGCCGCGGTCCGCGACCGAGGTCGTCGACAGGCTCGAGGAACGGGGGCTCACCGAGCGGGTCCCGGACGCCGCCGACCGGCGCGCCACGTGCGTCCGCCTGACCGACGCCGGCCTCCGCATCATCGGCGAACTCGAGACGGCGCGCGCCGACGATGCCGAGGACTTCTTCGCGGCGCTCGATGGGCACGATCGCGCCGAGTTGCGCCGCATCCTCGACAAACTGCGCTGACGCGCCTGTGCGCGGTTGACGAGTCCAGACACTCGTCAACCGCGCACAGGCGGCGAAGCCGCCTACAGGATGGGCGACGGCGAGTACTTCGCCGCCTCGGGGTTCTGCTCCACCAGCAGACCGACCCGCCGCACCACCGTGGCCACCTGGGACTCGGCAGCGCCGATGAAGGCGGACTTGTCGGCCAGCGCGGCGTCCAGCTGCGCGCGGTCCAGCGGGAAGCGGTCGTCGGCGGCCAGGCGGTCGAGCAGGTCCGGCTCGCGGCCGTCCTCGCGCATCGCCAGCGCGACGGCGACCGCATGCTCCTTGATGACCTCGTGCGCGGTCTCGCGGCCGGTGCCCGCACGCACGGCGGCCATCAGCATCCGGGTGGTGGCCAGGAACGGCAGGTAGCGGGTGAGTTCCTTCTCGATCACCGCCGGGTACGCGCCGAACTCGTCGAGCACGGTCAGGAAGGTCTCGATCTGTCCGTCGATCGCGAAGAACGCGTCCGGCAGCGCCACCCGGCGGACCACCGAGCAGAACACGTCGCCCTCGTTCCACTGCGCGCCTGCCAGCTCCGCGGCCATCGACGCGTAGCCGCGCAGCACGACCTGCAGGCCGTTGACCCGCTCGCAGGAACGGGTGTTCATCTTGTGCGGCATCGCGGACGAGCCGACCTGGCCGGGCTGGAAGCCCTCGGTGACCAGCTCGTGGCCCGCCATCAGGCGGATGGTGTGCGCGAACGAGGACGGGCCCGCACCCACCTGGACCAGCGCGGACAGCACGTCGTGGTCCAGCGAGCGCGGGTACACCTGACCGACGCTGGTCAGCACGTGGGCGAAGCCGAGGTGCTCGGCGACCTTCGCCTCGAGGAAGTCGAGCTTCTCGGTGTCGCCGCCGAGCAGGTCGAGCATGTCCTGGGCGGTGCCCATCGGGCCCTTGATGCCGCGCAGCGGGTACCGGTCGATCAGCTCGCGCAGGCGGGTCAGCGCGACCAGCACCTCGTCCGCGGCGGAGGCGAAACGCTTGCCAAGGGTGGTGGCCTGCGCTGCGACGTTGTGGCTGCGGCCCGCCATCACCAGCGACGAGTACTCGGCGGCCTTCTCGGCGAGCCGCGCCGCGACCGCGACGCCGTGCGCGTACACGTGCTCGAGCGAGCGGAAGATCTGCAGCTGCTCGACGTTCTCGGTGAGGTCGCGGCTGGTCAGGCCCTTGTGCACGTGCTCGTGTCCGGCGAGGGCGTTGAACTCCTCGATCCGTGCCTTGACGTCGTGCCGGGTCACCCGCTCGCGGTCCGCGATGGAGTCGAGGTCCACCTGCTCCAGCACCCGCTCGTAGTCGGCGAGCGCGTCCTCGGGCACGTCGATGCCGAGCGAGGCCTGCGCCCGCAGCACCGCCAGCCACAGCTGACGCTCCAGCACGATCTTGTGCTCGGGCGACCACAGCTCCCGCAGGTCGGGGCTGGCGTATCGGTTGGCAAGGACGTTGGGGATGCGGCTCACGAGCGCCCAGTTTACGGCCGCCGCCCGCGGGACCGGCAGCCGCGCCACCCGGGGCGTGCGGCTACTGCTCCTGCTCCTCCTGCGGGAGCGGCGGCGCCGCGACCTCGATGACCTCCGACAGCATCTCTCTTGCCAGCTGCTCGGGGTCGGGGTCGGACTCGCTCAGCGCCCCGACGATGGCCCCGTCCACCACGCAGATCAGCCTGCGCAGGCCCTCCTGCCGGACCTGCCGTCCGGACCGGCGCAGCACGTCGCCGAGGGCATCGTCGAACTGGACCCGCAGCCGCTTCTGCACCTCGTGAAGCTGCGGATGCCGCGCGGACGCGATGAAGCACTCGTACCTGGCGATGAGGTGTTCTCGCGTGACGCCCTCGATCGGGCCCACCAACAGCTCGATGATCAGTTCGACGACGGCCGCGGAGTCGCGGTCGGCCTGCGCGATCTGGTCGATCCGGGCGCGCATGGCGTCCATCTCCCGGCTACCGCTCAGTTCCACCGCCCGCGCGATCAGGTCGTCGAGGGAATCGAAGTAGTAGGTGGTCGACGCGAGCGGCAGGCCGGCGCGCTGCGCCACCGCCCGATGGCGGACCGCCTCGAACCCGCCCTCGAGCATCAGGTCGGCCGCGGCCTCGACGAGCGCCATCCGACGTCGTTCGCCCTTGGGAGTCGCCGCGGAAGACACCCGGCCCATCGTGCCAGCGGAAGCGCTGCGCCGAGTCGATTTCGTTTGAGCGGGCGCGGGCGAGGCCGCCGTCCCGTCAGTGTCCGAGTGCAGCACTTCGCCCCAATCGCTCCAGGGCCTCTTCCACGTCGGCCGTCGCGCCGGCGAACGAGATCCGCACGGTCCGGTCTCCGCGGACCGTGTCGAAGTCGACGCCCGGCGCCAGCGCCACCCCGGTCTCCCGGAGCAGTTCCGCGCACCAGGCCGTCGAATCGTCGGTGAGATGGCCGATGTCGGCGTAGGCGTAGAAGGCGCCGTCCGCCGGGGCCAGGTCCGTGATTCCCAGTGTAGGCAGCGCGGCCAGCACCAGGTCACGGTTCGCCGCGTACCGCCGCACATGCCCGTCCAGCTCGGCCATGGACTCGTCGGTGAACGCCGCGACCGCCGCATACTGCGAGATCGCGGGCGGGCACACCGTCATGTTCGAGGCGAGTCGCTGCAGCGCGCGCCGCAGCGACGCGGGCACCAGCATCCAGCCGAGGCGCCAGCCGGTCATCGAGAAGTATTTGGAGACCGAGCCGACCACGACGGCCTCGCGCGAGCTCTCCCAGGCCGACGCGGTCGCCGAGTGGCCGGAACCGAATTCGATCCCGTGATAGATCTCGTCGGAGATCAGCAGGGTGCCGTGCTCCTCGCACCAGCGAGCGAGGGCGGCGAGTTCGGTCGGGTCGATGACGGTGCCGGTCGGGTTGGCCGGGCTCGCGACGACCAGACCTGCGGGCGGCTCGTCCAGCGCCTCGAGCATCGCGACCGTCGGCTGGAATCGGGTGTCCGGCCCGCAGTCGAGTTCGAGCACCCGACAGCCGAGCGCGGTGAGCGTGTTGCGGTACGCCGGGTAGCCGGGCCGCGCCACCACCACCGTGTCGCCCGCGTCGAACGCCGCGAGGAAGATCAGGGTGAAGGCGCCGGACGAGCCGGTGGTCACCACGACCTCGTCCGGATCGACCTCGATCGACGACTTCGCACTGTGGTACCCGGCGATCGCCTCCCGCAGCGGCAGGATCCCGAACGTCTCGGTGTAGCCGAGTAATTGGGCGCCGAGCGCCTCGTGCGCCGCACGCAGCACGGGGCCGGGCGCCTGGGTGGACGGCTGCCCCGCTGCCAGCGTCAGGACATCGCCGTGGGTTCGGGCCCGCTCGGTGGCGGCCTTCCAGACGTCCATCACATGGAAGGTGGGGACCTGGGATCGCTGGGACTCTTCTCGCACCGGGACGAGGCTAGTGCCTTGCGCTCGAAGTCCATTGATGATTGCCGGGGATCCACGTGGATGCGTCGCAAGGCGGAGCAGGTCCAGGTAGCGGGGTTCTACCTGGACCTGCGACAACGCCGCGAGGCGCCGCGTGGGCCCCGGCAAGCGCAAGAAGACTTCGGGCGCGGGGCACTGAGCGCCCGGGCCGTTTGACCGACCGCAACCGCGACGACAGCGGCCCCGAGGATCGAATCCTCGGGGCCGCTGCCGGCAGGGGGATGCTGTTATCCGGTACCGATGGTGCTCGTGTCAGTGCATGTCGTTCGCCACGATCGCGGCGATGTTCCGTTCCGCGAGAGCGGTGATGGTGACGAACGGGTTGACGCCCAGGTTGCCCGGCACCAGCGCGCCGTCCATCACGTACAGGCCCGGGTGCCCGTGCAGCCGACCGTGGTTGTCGGTGGCCTTGTTCAGGATGGCGCCGCCGAGGGGGTGGTACGTGAGGTTGTCGCCCCAGACCTTGTACCCACCGAACATGTCGGTGCGGTAGATCGTGCCCTCCTTGGAGTTGATCTTGTCGAAGATCCGCTTCGCCATGTTGATCGCGGGCTGGTTCTGCGAGGTCTGCCAGGACAGCCCGACCTTGCCGGTCGACGAGTTGTACTGGAACTGCGCGCGTTCCGGGTTCTTGGTGATCGACAGGTACAGGCTGATGAACAGGTCGGCGCCGGCAGGGAAGGGCGCGATCTCCGCGAACGCCGGTCCCCCGGCGTCGTCCCAGTTGTCGATGCCCATCGTCGGGATCGACGACTGCTTGCCGCCCGTCGCATCCCACAGGTGGTTGGCGCGGGCGACCATGACGTTGCCGTTGTTGCCCCAGCCCTGTCCGACCTCGCCGGACAGGTTCGGCAGATGTCCCTGCGCCTTCATCGCCACCAGCAGCTTGCTGGTGCCAACGCTGCCCGCCGCGAAGAACACCTTGTCCGCGGTGACCGTCTTGGTCGCCACGACACCGCCCTGCTCGTTGATCTGCTCCATCTCGACGGAGTACCCGGCCCCGCTGGGCACGACCTTGGTGACGCGGTGCAGGGTGGTGATGGTGACCTTGCCGGTCGACGCAGCCTGCGCGAGGTACGTCTTGGGCAGCGACTTCTTGCCCGCGTGGTTGCCGAAGATGACCTCGCCCGCAAGAGCGGACTTGGGCACGGAGCCCGCCGCCTCCTGCTTCATGTAGTTCATGTCGTACACGTTGGGCACGAAGGTGGTCTTGAAGCCCGACCGTTCCGCGGTCTTGCGTCCGGTGCGCGCGAACTTGTACCACTCGGTCGACTCGAACCAGGCCTGGTCGATGTTGTTGACGCCGAGCCCGGCGGTCGCCCTCGGGAAGAAGACGTTGTACATCTCGTTGGAGTCGACCGAGGGCAGGATCTCCTCGAAGTAGCCGCGCCGGGGCGTGACGGCCATGCCGCCGTTGACCAGGGAACCGCCGCCGACGCCGCGGCCCTGGTAGACGTTGACCCCGCCCATGTTCTCGCAGTCGAGGATTCCGACGTACTTCTCGATGGGCTTGTCGATCGAGACGCCCATGAAGTGCGAGACCGGCTGCGCCGTGCGGTCTCTCAGCCAGAACCCACGCTTGTCCGGCGAGGTGGTGGAGGTGAAGACCCCGGAACCGGCCGTGCCCCAGTCCCGGCCCATCTCGACGATGTGGGCGTCGATGCCCGCCTGTGCCAGTCGCAGTGCGGTCACCGAACCGCCGTAGCCACTACCGATGATCAGGGCGGGCACCCGGTCACCGGTGTTGAGGGCGCGACGCGGCGATGCCGCGGCCGTGGTGGCAGCCAGCGACGGCGCGAGGGCGACGGCGCCCGCCGCCAGGCCCGTCGCCGCCATGAACCTACGGCGGGAGAACTGCGACTTGGTGGTCGCTGTATAGCTTCGTGACGCTTGGTATTCGGTCAACGGAACCTCTCTGATCACGGGCCAATAAAGTAGAACTCGTTATACAGCCGTGACTGCGTCGAGATTCGCAATACCGACCGGTAATAAATCGAAAACCCGCAGCTCATATCGAAATACTCGAAACCCCTGTGCTACAGCGCTATTACCAGTACTGTTCAACGATTCTCGGAAACCGGGGGCGCCACGGACCGGGCCGGGGCCCTGCCGGGGCGCCCCGATATTCTGAGAACACGTTCACCGACCGGTGGAACTAATGCAGATCGTTCGCGACGATCGTGGCCATGTTCCGCTCCGCGAGGGCGGTGATGGTGACGAACGGATTGACGCCGACATTGCCCGGCACCAGCGACCCGTCCATCACGTACAGGCCCGGGTACTCCGGGAGCCGCCCGAAGTTGTCGGTGGCCTGGTTCAGGATGCAGCCACCGAGGGGGTGGTAGGTCAGCCCGTCGCCCCACGTCTTGTACACACCGAACAGGTCGGTGCGGTAGATCGTGCCCTCCTTGGAGTTGATCTTGTCGAACACCCGCTTGGCCATGTTGATGCCGGGCTGGTTCTGCGAGGCCTGCCAGGACAGCCCCACCTTGCCGGTCGACGAGTTGTACTGGAACTGGGCACGTTCCGGGTTCTTGGTGATCGCCAGATAGAGGCTGACCCACAGCTCGGTGCCCGCAGGGAACGGCGCGATCTCCGCAAAGACCGGACCGGCCGGGTCGGCCCAGTTGTCGATGCCCATCGTCGGGATCGACGACTGCTTGGCCCCGGTCGGGTCCCAGCCCTGGTTGGCCCGGCCGACCATGATGTTTCCGTTGTTGCCCCAGCCCTGACCGACCGCACCGGGAAGGTTCGGCAGATGACCCTGCGCCTTCATCGCGACCAGCAGCTTGCTGGTGCCGACGCTGCCGGCGGCGAAGAAGACCTTGTCCGCGGTGACCGTCTTGGTCGCGACGGTGTTGCCCTGTTCGTCGATCTGCTTCATCTCGACCGAGTACCCGCCGCCGCTGGCGGCGGGCGCCACCTTGGTCACCTCGTGCAGCGTGGTGATGGTGAGCTTGCCGGTGGCCGATGCCTGCGCCAGATAGGTCTTGTCCAGCGACTTCTTACCGGCGTTGTTGCCGTAGATGACCTCGCCTGCCAGCGCGGACTTGGCGACCTGACCGGCATCCTCCTTCTTCATGTAGTCGAAGTCGTAGACGTTGGGCACGAAGGTCGTCTGGAATCCGGAGCGCTGCGCGGTCTTCCTGCCGACCCGCGCGAACTGGTAGTAGTCGGTGGACTCGAACCAGGCCTGATCGATGTTGTTCACGCCGAGACCGGCATTCGCCCTCGGGAAGAACGTCCCGTACATCTCGTTGGAGTCGACCGAGGGCAGGATCTCCTCGAAGTAGCCGCGTTTGGGCGTCACGGCCATGCCGCCGTTGGCCAGCGATCCGCCGCCGACCCCGCGGCCCTGGTAGACGTTGATCCCGCCCATGTTCTCGCAGTCGAGGACGCCGACGTACTTCTCGATGTCCTTGTCCACCGAGCCACCCGAGAAGTGCGAAACCGGCTGCGCCGTACGGGTCCTCAACCAGTAGGCCCGCTTGTCCGGGGTGAGCATCGGGGAGAAGATCTTGCCGTCGGAGCCGGGCGTCGTCCACGCCCGGCCCATCTCGATGATGTGGGTGTCGATACCCGCCTGCGTCAGCCGCAGCGCCGCAACCGCGCCGCCGTACCCGCTGCCGATGATCAGGGCGGGCACCCGGTCACCGCTGTTGAGGGCACGCCGCGGCGATGCCGCCGCCGAGGTCCACGAGGAGGAGAGCGCCGCGGCCCCCACCGCGAAACCCGTTGCCGCCATGAACTTCCTGCGGGAGAGCTGGGGATTGAAAGTGGTCGCTGCCGTGCCTCGCGACGCCTGGTACTCGCTCAACGGAACCTCTCTGTCAGGGGCCAACAAAACTGGAACCTGTTATACGAGAGAAGTCGCACGTTACCGTTCGGTAATCCTGCCGCCGCTCACAGTCCGGAATGGATTGCGGAAACGACAGTGCGAGAACACAATCGCCGGTACTGTTTTACGCGTCGACGACCTGGACCAACGACCAACTAGATGGTGATGCGGCCCTCGACGGCGGCGAGCCCGATGTCGCGGCGGAAGTGCCCGCCTGCCAGCCGCACCTCGGCGAGCTTGGCGTAGGCGTCCTCGCGCGCACTGGTCAGGTCGGTGCCGACCCCGACGACGCTGAGCACCCGGCCGCCGGAGGACACCACGGCGCCGTCCTCGCGCAGGCCGGTGCCCGCATGCAGCACACCGTCCGCGTCGGAACCGTTGATCACGTCGCCCGTGCGGGGACGCCCTGGGTAGTTCTCGGCGGCCAGCACCACGGTCACCGCGGCACCGTCGCGCCAGCGCAGCGGGGCCACGTCCGCGAGGGTTCCGGTCGCGGTGGCGTTCAGGAGCTCACCGAGCGGGGACTCCAGCAGCGCCAGCACCGCCTGGGTCTCCGGGTCGCCGAAGCGGCAGTTGAACTCGACCACGGCGGGGCCGTCCTTGCCGATCGCGAGTCCGGCGTACAGCAGCCCCGAGAAGCCGCTGCCGCGCTTGACCAGCTCCGCGGCCACCGGGACGACGACCTCGTCGACGATCTGGGTCACCGTCTCCTCGGGCAGCCACGGCAGCGGGGTGTAGGCGCCCATGCCGCCGGTGTTCGGCCCGGTGTCGCCGTCGCCGACCCGCTTGTGGTCCTGCGCGGGCAGCAGCGGGACCACGGTCTCGCCGTCGACCAGGCAGAACAGCGACACCTCCGGCCCGTCGAGGTAGGACTCCAGCAGGACCGGGTGCCCGGTCTCGAGCAGCTCGGCGGCGTGATCGCGGGCGGCGCCGCGGTCGGTGGTGACGACGACGCCCTTGCCTGCGGCCAGCCCATCGTCCTTGACCACCCAGTGCGGGCCGAAGCGGTCAAGGGCCTCGTCCAGGTTGGCGGGGCTGTCGACGATCTCGCTGTGCGCGGTCCGCACGCCTGCCGCCGCCATCACGTCCTTCGCGAACGCCTTGGAACCCTCGATCCGCGCGGCGTCGGCGGACGGCCCGAAGCATGCGATCCCGGCCGCGCGGACCGCGTCGGCGACGCCGACCACCAGCGGCACCTCGGGGCCGATCACGACCAGGTCCGCGGCGACCTTCTGCGCCAGTGCCACCACGGCCTCCCCGGACGCGACGTCCACAGGGTGCTGCTCGGCGATCTTCGCGATCCCGGCGTTGCCGGGTGCGGCGAACAATGCCGTCACACCCGGGTCGCGCCCGAGGGCGAGAAGAAGGGCATGTTCACGGGCTCCGGAGCCGATAACGAGTACGCGCACGGACCTCAGACTACGGCCCGGCCTGTACCCGCGGCGCGGTCAGGTCGTACATCGGCATCCCGTCGACGGTGGTCACCGCGAAGTTCTGCTTCACCCACTCTGCGATCTGTGCGCCCGTGCCGACCTGGCCGGGGCCCATCCCGCCCATCTCCATGCTGTCGCCGATGAAGTAGTGGATCCGGCCGTCGGCCACGTACTGCTGGAACTGCTCGAGGGTCGGCGAGGGGTCGCTGCCGTTGAACCCGCCGATCGGCATCACGGGGCGGCCGGTAGTGAGCTGGTAGCCGGCGGCGCTGTTCGAGCCGACGGTGGCGGCCACCCAGGTGTACCGGTCGGCGTCGCGTTCGAGTAGTTCGGTCATCTCGGCGGTGGGCTCGCTGCCGTGCAGCAAACCGCCGCCGGGACCGCCCCCATCCATCGGTTCCTGCCCGTCTAGCCGGTTTCCCGCGGGTGCGTCCGGCTGGTTCCCGGCGGGTCCGCCCAGCGCGGGCCCCTGGCCCGGGGTCCCGGCGGCGGGGCCGGGCGGCGGACCCACCATCACCGTGCCGTCCTGGATGATCATCCAGCCCGCACCGGCATATTCGCCGAGGTCGAACGGCAGGCCCAAGCCGGCACTCGGACCTGCGGTGGGCAGCGCGCCTCCGTGTGGGGTCCCGATGGTGTCGGCCGCGTACGCGGCCGGGCCCGCCAGCCCGGTGAGCACCCCCGCCACCGCGACCGCTGCTGCCACCGATCCGCTCAGGCGCGGCCACAGCAGTGCCACCGCTGCGAGAGTCCCGACTACCAGCACGGCCCAACGCAGCCAGGGCAGGAAGGACTCGCTTCGGCCGAGCAGCTCCCACGACCACACGGCGGTCACGGCCACAGTGACAGCCAGAGCGACACGAACCCGCCAGTCGGCGCGTCGGCGCCAGGCCAGCACCGCACCCGCGCCGACCAATGCGCCTACCTGCGGGGCCATGGCGATTGTGTAGTACGAGTGGAAGATCCCGGCCATGAAGCTGAACACCAGCCCCGTCACGACCAGCCAGGACCCGAACAGCACGAACGCCGCCCGCCGGGGATCGACACGGGCACTCCTGCCGCACAACACGATTCCGAGCACGCCGAGAATGAGCGCGGCGGGCATCAGCCATGCGATCTGTCCACCCTGCTGGATGTCGAACATCCGGGTGACGCCGGTACCCCCCCACATCCCGCCGGGACCACCGGCGGGGAGTTCACCGAACGGGGGCATCCCGACGGCCCCACCCGGGCCACCGGCAGGCGGTTCGCCGAACGGTGGCATCCCGACGGCCTCGGCGCCCGGTCCCGCGCCGGGTGTGACGCTACCGCTCTCGTTGCCGTTGAGTCGGCCGAGCCCGTTGTAGCCAAGGGTGAGTTCGAGGATCGAGTTGTCTTGCGAGCCGCCGATCCACGGACGGGAGTCGGCCGGCCACAGCTCCACGGTCAGCAGCCACCAGCCGGCGGCGGCGACCATCGCGGCCAGCGCGGCGAACAGCTGCAGCACCCTTCTGCCCAGCTTCGGTGGGCCGAACAGCAGGTAGGTCAGCGCCAGCGGCGGCACCACGAGCATGACCTGCAGCTGCTTGGTCAGGAAGCCCAGCCCGACGAACGCGCCCGCCAGCACCAGCCACCGGGTCCGGCCGTCCGACACGCCGCGCAGCAGCGCCCAGACGGAGGCGACCATGAGCAGCACCAGCAACGCGTCCGGGTTGTTGAACCGGAACATCAGCACCGCGACCGGCGTGAGCGCCAGGACGAGCCCGGCGAGCAACCCGGCCGCGGCGCCGAAGTACCGCCGCACCGTCGCCCACAGCAGAGCGACGGTGGCGACTCCCATCAGTGCCTGCGGCACGAGGATGCTCCACGAGCTGAGGCCGAACGCGCGCACCGACAGCGCCATCACCCACAACGAGGCGGGCGGCTTGTCGACGGTGATCGAGTTCGCGGCGTCCGACGAGCCGAAGAAGAAGGCCTTCCAGGACACCGAACCCGCCTGCACCGCGGCGGAGTAGAACGAGTTGGCCCAGCCGGAGGCGCCGAGTCCCCAGAGGTAGGCGACGGCGGTCCCGATCAGCAGCGCGGCGAGCAGCCACGGCTCCCACCGAGCGCGCGGCGGCACGGGATCGGGGGGCGCCGTCATGTGCGTCGGTGCGTCGGTGGTGGTGGTCACGGCGTGACTCCTTCGTGGTGATTGCGGAACACCCAGCGCAAGGCGACGAACCGGGTGACGGTGGCGACGAGGTTCGCGGCGACGAGTACCGCGAGTTCGAGGTGTTTGGAGGCGTCGGGCAGCCAGCGGTGCAGGGCGAAAAGGGATCCGCTGGTGAGCAGCAACCCGAACGCGAACACCACGAGGCCCTTGGCCTGGTGTTTGGCGGCATCCGACCGGCCGCGCACCCCGAAGGTGAACGCCCGGTTGGCGGCGGTGTTGAGCACCGCGGTGACGAGCAGCGCGACGAGATTCGCCGCCTGGGCGCCGATCACGGGATGCAGCGCCAGGTAGAGCATCGCGTAGGCGAGGGTCGAGGCGACCCCGACGACCGCGAACCGGACCAGTTGCCCGACCATCCCGCGCGGCACGCCCGGCACCAGCGGCTCGCGGCCGAGCCCCTCCCGCAGCGCGGCGACCGGCAGGGCGCCGGTGGCCAGCGCCCGTCCCACCCGCACCACCCCCCTGAGGTCGGCGAGCGCGGTGGCGACGAGGTCGACGGAACTGTCGGGGTCGTCGACCCAGTCCACCGGCACCTCGTGGATCCGCAGACCCACCCGCTCGGCCAGCACCAGCAGTTCGGTGTCGAAGAACCAGCCGGTGTCCTGCACCAGGGGCAGCAGCCGGCGCGCGACGTCCGTCCGGATCGCCTTGAAGCCGCACTGGGCGTCGGTGAACCTCGCCCGCAGGGCGCCGCGCAGGATGAGGTTGTAGCAGCGGGAGATCACCTCGCGTTTGGGCCCGCGCACCACCCGTGACGAGCGGGAGAGCCTCGATCCGATCGCGAGATCCGAGTGCCCGGACAGCAGCGGCGCCACCAGCGGCAGCAACGCGTTGAGGTCGGTGGACAGGTCCACGTCCATGTACGCGACGACCTGCGCGTCCGATCCGCCCCACACCGCGCTCAGTGCCCGGCCGCGGCCCTTCTCGTCGAGATGCACCACGCGGACCCCGTCGAACTCGGTGGCGAGCCGCGCCGCGACCGCGAGGGTCGAGTCGGTGCTCGCGTTGTCCGCGACGGTGATTCGGCTCGGGTACGGAACCGACGCGTCGAGGTGCGAGCGCAGCCGCCGCACGCAGCGCTCGAGGTCGCGTTCCTCGTTGTACACCGGGATGACCACGTCGAGCGCCACGGCCTGAGTGTCCGGTGGCGGTTCGGGTGCCGTCTCGCCCCGGACCAGTGAGTTCGTCATGCGGCCCACAATCGCGGCCGAACCTGTGGTGTCCCTGGACCGTGGCTGGCAACTTCCTGCGGACGCCCGTTGTGACCTACATCACATCGCGGTGGCGATGGATAACCGGGTCGACCGCCGTCTCTATTGCTGTACCCACCGCAGGGTGACAAGAGAGTTCGACGAAAGGACTCAGATCATGGAATCCATCACCACGCCAGCCGGAATCACGCTCGCCTTCGACCGCTACGTCGGCGGCGATGCCGGAACAGTCATTCTCGTCGGTGGTGCATTCAGCTACCGCACCTTCCCGAAAATGGTGGAACTGGCCCAGAAGCTGGCCGATGAATACCGTCTCACCGTCATCAATTACGACCGCCGCGGCCGGGGCGACAGCAGCGATTCGCCGGGCGTGTACGACGTCGAGAACGAGATCGACGATATCGCCGCTCTGGTCGAGGCGACGGGTGGATCCGCCGCCCTGTTCGGCTGGTCTTCCGGCGCGGGACTCGCACTGCTGGCGGCCGCCTCGGGCCGGGTGGCCGGCATCACCAAGGTCATCGCCTTCGAGCCGCCGTTCGTCGTGAACCACGAGGACTTCGTTCCCGCAGCGAATCTTGATGTGACGCTGCACAAGCTGATCGCCGAGGACCGCCGCGCCGAGGTCGTGAAGTTCTACATGACCCACGCCATGGGCATGCCCCGACCCTTCGTCGCCGTCATGCGGTTCACGCCGTTCTGGAAGAGCCTGAAGGCGACCGCCCCTGCGACGGCCCACGACTGGGCTGTCATGGGCGACTACATGCGCGGTGAACCGTTGCGTGCCGCGGATTGGTCCGACATCACCGTGCCGACCCTGGTCATCTCCGGCGGAAAGAGCGGCGATCTGCTGCGCACCGCCGCTCGCGCGATCACCGCGGTCCTTCCCAACGCCCAGCACGTGGAACTGGCCAAGCTGAGTCACAACCCGAACATCGCGCTCCTCACTCCGCCCGCCGGCGAATTCCTCACCGGTACAGCAAAATACGCCGTCTGATCCACCCATCCCGACAACACCGCCAGGAGCACTCCCATGCGCAGAATCACCGCAGGCCTGTTCATTTCGCTCGACGGCATCGTCGGCGAACCTCAGGACTGGCACTTCCCCTACTTCAACGACGAGATGGGCGCGGCCGTCGGCGCACAGCTCGCGTCGGCCGACACCCTGCTCCTCGGCCGCGAGACCTACGACAGTTTCGCCGGGGCATGGCCGGGGCGGGAAGCCGAGGGCGGCGAGGACGCGGGCATGGCCAAGGCCCTCGGCGATGCCCGCAAGATCGTCGTCTCCCATCAGGATCTCGAATTCACCTGGCGCAACTCCGAACAGCTGGCGGGCTCGCTGGTCGACGCCGTCACCGAGCTCAAGCAGCAGCAGGGCGCGACGGACATCGCCATGAGCGGTTCCCCGTCGATCGTCCAGCAGTTGCTGGCAGCAGGGCTGATCGACGAGCTGCATCTGCTCGTGCACCCCATCGCGTTGCGCAGCGGTAAGCGACTGTTCGAGGAGGGCGCGCCGATCCCACTGCGCCTGATCTCCGCCCAGACGTTCACCACCGGGGTGCTGCACCTGATCTACACCTCGGCCGAAGCCGCGGGCACCGCCGGCTACGACGACGCCAAAGTGCATCTCGCCGACGTAACGGGTCACCCGGCATAATCGCGGCATGGCATCCGTCTTCAGCATGATCATCGCCGGCGACCTCCCGGGCCGGTTCGTCTGGGAGGACGACGAGGTCGTCGCGTTCCTCACCATCAACCCGATCACCCAGGGCCACACGCTCGTGGTCCCGCGCGCCGAGATCGACCAGTGGCAGGACCTCGACGGCGAGGTGCTCGCCAAGTGCACGAAGGTCGCGCAGATCATCGGACAGGCGGTACGCAAGGGGTTCGACGCCCCGCGCGCCGGCCTGCTGATCGCCGGGCTGGAGGTGCCGCACCTGCACCTGCACGTGTTCCCGGCGTTCAGCCTCGGGGACTTCAACATCTCGGGCGCCGACCCGAACCCCTCGCCGGAGTCCCTTGACGAGGCACAGGCCACCATCAAGGCGACGCTGCGCGAGCTCGGCCACGGGTCGAACGTCCCGGACTGACACCGCCGCGGGGCACACCCCGCCGAGGGCTGGTGGGGTCAGTCGGGCCGCTCGATCCGCGGCAGCAGCACCCGGAACACCGCGCCGCCGCCCTCCGGCGACTCCACCGCGACCGTGCCACCGTGCGCGGCGACCAGCGCCGACACGATGGACAGGCCGAGCCCGCTGCCGCCGGACTCCCGGGTGCGAGAGCTGTCCGCGCGGTAGAACCGCTCGAAGACCCGCTCCCGCGTCTCCACGTCCAGTCCGGGCCCGGTGTCGGCGACCTCCAACACTGCATCCGGCCCCTCGGTCCCGACCCGAACGGTGACCGCGGCATCGGCCGGGGTGTGACTGAGCGCGTTGCCAACCAGATTGCCGAGCACCTGGCGAAGGCGCGCCTCGTCGCCGAGGACCTCGGCCTGCCCTGGGCCGCCGAGAACCTCGAGACCGATCTCGCGTTGCGGTGCAACTGCTCTGGCATCGTGGACAGCGTCGGAGGCGACGGTGAGCAGATCCACCTGCGCGCGTTCGAGCGGGCGCTGCGCGTCGAGCCGGGCCAGCATCAGCAGGTCCTCGACCAGCAGACCCATCCGGGCGGCCTCGCCCTCGATCCGCGACATCAGCAGTCCGGTGTCGGTCATCGCGCCCTGCCGGTACAGCTCGGCGAACCCGCGGATGGTGGTCAGCGGGGTGCGCAGCTCGTGGCTGGCGTCGGCGACGAAGCGTCGCATCTTCTGCTCGGACCTGCGGGCCGATTCCTCGGAGGCCTCGGTGGCCGCGAACGCGGTCTGGATCTGGGCGAGCATCCCGTTGAGCGCAGCCGACAACCTGCCGACCTCGGTCCTGCCGCCGTACTCGGGGACCCGACTGTGCAGGTCCCCCGCCGCAATGGCCGCGGCCGTGTGCTCCACCTCGACCAGCGGACGCAGGCTGCGCCGCACCACGAAATACCCGAGCACGGCCAGGATCAGCAGGACCACGGCCCCGATCACGAGCTGGAGGATCACCAGGTGTTGCACCGTGGCGTCGATGTCGGACAGGCTCATCGCGACCGTCACCGTGCCCATCGGCGAGGTGTTGGCCAGCACCCGCCAACGCTCCCCTGGGTCACCGACCGAGCCCACGGTGACCGGCTCCGAACCGAGATCCTGCGGCAGATCCGGTTGGCGGGCGTCGTCGTTGATGACGAACTGGGACTGTCCGCCGGGGTCCTGAACGAAGACAAAGAACGGGGTCGGCGGCCGCTCGGGCCCGGGCTCGGGCAGCAGGAACGGAGGCGGCGGCAACGGCAGCGCCTGCGGGTTCGCCCAGCCGTGAGCCGCGTCGCGCAGCATCTCATCGGTGCGGGCGACCAACGAGTTCTCCAGGGACGAGCTGACCGCGGCCCCCGACACGAGCAACCCCAGGCCCGCGAGCAGCACGAGCGCCGCCATCAGCGACAACCGCAGCGGGACCAGGCGCGCCATCACGCTTCCCTGGGCTCGCGCATGACGTAGCCGACCCCGCGCAGGGTGTGGATCAGCCGCCGGTCCCCGGTGTCGACCTTGCGCCGCAGG
Source organism: Rhodococcus sp. MTM3W5.2 (assembly GCF_001984015.1). Classification (NCBI taxonomy): domain Bacteria; kingdom Bacillati; phylum Actinomycetota; class Actinomycetes; order Mycobacteriales; family Nocardiaceae; genus Rhodococcus; species Rhodococcus sp. MTM3W5.2. The sequence continues at coordinate 4,888,612 of NZ_CP019572.1, forward strand.
TACGACACGTACGACTCGACCACACCGACCTCGCCCCCGAAGTCGTAGTGCCACACGTGATCGAGGATCCGCGGCTTGCTCAGCACCACACCGGCGTTGACCATGAAGTACCGCAGCAGCGTGAACTCGGTCGGCGACAACGACACCGGCTCGCCTGCCTTCCACACCTCATGGGTGTCGTCGTCGAGCTCGAGGTCCGCGAACCGGATTCGGGCGGACTCGGCGGACTGCGCGCCGCCCGCCGCCCGTCGCAGGATCACCCGCAGCCGGGCCACCACCTCCTCCAGGCTGAACGGTTTGGTGACGTAGTCGTCGGCGCCGAGGGTGAGCCCGGCGACCTTGTCCTCCACCGCGTCCCGCGCGGTGAGGAACAGCACCGGCGCGTCGACGCCGTCGGCCCGCAGCCTGCGCAGCAGGCCGAAGCCGTCCATGCCGGGCATCATCACGTCCAGGATCACCGCGTCCGGCCGGAAGCCGCGCGCCCGGTCGAGGGCCTCCGGCCCGGTCGCGGCGGTCTCGACCTCGAAGCCCTGGAACCGCAGGCTCACCGACAGCAGTTCGACGATGGTCGGCTCGTCGTCGACGACCAACACCCTGGCCTCGGTTCTGGTGGCGCTCACTCCCCCATCATGTTCGTGGTCGCTGCCAGGAGGCTGGACATCGGCTGTGAACTTCCTGTGAGTCGGCTCGGGAACCCGTGCGCTAGAGTTTCTCCTGCGCTCCTTCGGGAGTTCCCCGGTTCCTGTCGACGTCGGAACCGGATGCAGCACTCACGGTGTGGCTCGCCTGATTCTCCTGGGCCACGCCGACCTCGACGGTCACAGCACCGGACGCGCGTCGTCCGGTGTCCTCTTCGCGCCGTCCACCGACTCGATCCGGAAATCGGGTGCTCACGCATTCTCGAGGGGTCCGGATCGCGAGGCGCCCGCCGGGCGGTCCCACCTGGGATTCGCCCGGCGGACGACCCACCGACGAGCACCTGGCGGCACCGCGGATGGCCGCACCCGTCGATGCGGCAGACTCTGGGTGTGACCGCCGACAAGTGCCCGCACACCATCGCCGGGCCGCCCCCTGCGACCGATCCGGCGCCGGCCGTGCCGGTCGGACCGGCGGCCGTCATCCCGAGGCCCCGCCACCGGCTACCGGTGCTGGGCGATCTGCTGAGCGTCGACCCGGCCAAGCCGGTGCAGAAGGAAATGCGGATGGCCGCCGAACTGGGGCCGATCTTCGAGCGCAAGATCGTCGGCCAGCGCCTCGTCGTCGTCTCGGGCGTCGACCTGGTGTCGGAGGTCAACGACGAATCGACCTGGGCGAAGTCCCTCGGCCAGCCGATCCGCAAACTCCGTAGCATCGCGGAGGACGGGCTGTTCACGGCGTTCAACAACGAGCCGAACTGGGCCAAGGCACACAACATCCTGGCCCCCGGCTTCAGCCAGGCCGCGCTGCGTGGCTATCACGGTTCGATGCTCCGGGCCCTCGACGGCCTTCGGTCGGCTTGGGACGGTGCCGCGGCCACCGGCGACCCGGTCGACGTCTCCCGGGACATGAACCGGCTCACCCTCGATGTCATCGGACTGGCAGGGTTCAGCTACGACTTCGGCTCGTTCACGAAGGCGGCAGGAGCGGAGCCTGCCGAGCGACCAGTGACGGAGGACCCGTTCGTGACGGCCATGTCGCGGGCGCTGGCTCACATCAACCGCACCTCGAACGACCTGCCGTTCGTCCGAAAGCTGTTCGGCAGGAAGGCCGCCGAACAGCACAAGGCCGACATCGCGCTGATGCGCTCGGTCGTCGACGACGTGATCGCGGAGCGGAGCCGACACCAGGGTGGCCACGACGACCTCTTGGACCTGATGCTGGGCACCGCCGACCCGGTCAGCGGGGAATCCCTCGACCCGGTGAACATCCGCAACCAGGTACTCACCTTCCTGGTCGCGGGCAACGAGACCACTGCGGGAACACTCGGATTCGCCCTCTACTACCTGGCGAAGCACCCGGAGATCGCGGCCGCCGCCCGCGCCGAGATCGCCGCCGTGGCCCCCGGCGACGACCCGCTCTCCTTCGATCAGATCGGGAAGCTGCGGTACCTGCGCCGGGTGGTCGACGAGACCCTGCGTCTGTGGCCTGCCGCGCCGGGCTACTTCCGCAAGGTCCGGACGGACACCGTGCTCGGCGGCCGGTACGCGATGCCGCTGGGATCATGGGTGTTCGTGCTGCTGCCGCAGTTGCATCGAGACCCGGTGTGGGGCAACGACACCGAGACCTTCGATCCGGACCGTTTCCTGCCGGAACAGGTCCGCAAGCGGCCCCGCGACGCGTACCGGCCGTTCGGGACCGGCCCCCGGTCCTGCATCGGGCGCCAGTTCGCGCTCCACGAGGCCGTGCTGACGCTGGCGGAACTGCTGCGCCGGTACGAGTTCACCGGCGACCCGGCGTACACGCTCGACGTCCAGGAAGCGGTCACCCTCAAGCCACGAGGCTTCACGCTCCGGATCCGATCGCGATGACCGGGAGCGTCGACACACCGTGAACGAATGGCACCTGATCGAAACGTTGGCCGAGGACTCGCCGACCGTGGTCAGCACCGGCGGGACGGTGCGCGCGTGGACCTCGGCCGGCAGGCTGTCCCCCTCCCCCGGCGTCCGGGTCGAACCACTGGTCGAGGCCGTACGGTCAGGCCGCCGCCGCGAGGTCCTGGAGGCGCAGAGCCAGCGGGGCGAACGCAAGCGGTACCGCCTCGAGGCCTTCCCCGTCCTCGGACCGTCCGGCGACACCCACGGCGTCCAGCTGTGGATCGGGGAGGCCGGCGTCGAGCCGTCGCCGCCGCGAATGGCGTCCGGTATCTCCTGGCTGCTCGAGCGCCTCATGATCGCGCAGACGCTCGAGGCGTCGATGATGTCCGGGGTCCGCCCCGCCGACCACGTCGCCGAACGGACACCGGCCGAGTACTACGCCAAGGCGATCAAGTTCGACGAGTCGGAATCGCTGTTCGCACTGGCCTTCAATCCGCAGCCGGGCGCCCGATGGGACGCCGACATGAGCGTGCTGCACGCGGACGGCCGGATCATGCGGTGGCACTGTTGGGCCAGGGCCAGGACCGAACCGGGGCAGGCGGGCCTGCGCCTGCTCTGGCATGACGTCACCGACACTGTCGAGCCGCGCAGGCCGACGCTCGCCGAACTCGGCATGCAGGAGGTGATGCGGGGGGCCGGGATCTACACCGCGCTGTTCGAGACCGAGCTGGGGGTGCTGACCATGTGGTTGGCGGAGCCCGCCCCGTGGGTGCACTGGCGCGGCATCGAGGGCGGCAACCGGGTCATCCACCCGGAGGACCAGGGCGTGCTGGAGCTGGCCCGCGCCCGTTTCGATTCCGGATCCGTCGAGCCCGTCGAGGCGGCGGTACGGCTTCGGGCGGGCGAGGACGAGTGGGCGCTGTCCAGCCTGCGCATCTCGCCGTATCCGGGCGGGCTGGGCAATCGCCTTGCGATCGTTCAGATCTCGCGGATACCGCAGCGCTAGTGCTCGCCTGTCCGCCCGTGGTGACCGAACACACCATCGGCGGGGCGCTTCGTTTGCTACGGTAAAGACGTCAACATGACATCCGGACGAGCAGCACCGTACCCGGCCAGCGACAAGACGGTGCCTTGGGAGAATCACACCATGGCATGGATTGTGCTCGTCATTTCCGGAATCTTCGAGGCCATCTGGGCCACCGCTCTCGGCAAGTCCGAGGGCTTCTCGAAGCTCAACCCCTCGATCATCTTCGGCGTCGCCCTCGTGATCAGCATGGGCGGGCTCGCCTACGCGATGCGTTCCCTGCCCATCGGCACCTCGTACGCGGTGTGGGTCGGCATCGGCGCCTCCCTCACGGTCGCCTACGCGATGATCACCGGCTCCGAATCGTCGTCGATCGTGAAGATTCTGCTGATCCTCGGCATCGTCGGCTGCGTGATCGGGCTCAAGGTCCTGCACTGACAACCCGCCGCGCCCGGACCGGGCGTGTTGCCCGTCACCTCAGGGTTACAGTTACCCCATGAACCTGGTGGCGATGGTCACACTCCCGGTGCGGGCCAGCCTCGCGATCACCGACTCGGCGCTGGGAGTAGCCGAAACCGCGCTCGGTGCCGCCCGCGTCATGCTCGCCGCCTCGACCTCCCCTGGGGCGGCGGCGAGCCTCGGCGGATTCGCCGCGGCCAACCCCTCCGGACCGCTGAAACTGCTGCAACAGGTCGCGGAACTCGCCTCCGACCAGCGCCCGCTCGGCCAGGCGATGCGCCCCGGCGGGCCACTGGACCGACTCCTCGAACCGGGCGGCGTTGTCGACCGGCTCACCGCGCCCGGCGGCACCCTGGAACGGATCATCGAACCAGGGGGCCGCTCGAGCGGGTGCTCGCCACCGGCGGACCCGTCGACCGACTGCTCGACGTGGACGGACCGGTGGAGCGACTGCTCGCCCCCGGCGGGCTGCTCGACCGGCTCACCGCCGAGGAGGGACCGCTCGAACGCCTCACCGCGACCGCCGGACCCCTCGAAACCCTCACCCGGGAGGGCGGACTCATCGAGCGCGCGATCGAGGAGGGCGGCATCCTCGAGACGCTGCTGGCCAAGGACGGCGCGCTCGAACGGATCATCGCGGACGGCGGCCCGCTCGACCAGATCGTCAGCCTCTCCGAGACGCTGGCGTCCCTTGCGCCCAACCTCGAGAAGATGGGCGACAGCATCGAACTGCTCCGCGAGACGGTCGGGGTCCTCAGCGCGGCGGTGGGCCCGCTCGGCGACCTCGCCGGCCGACTGCCCGGCCGCTGGCTCAAGGGCGGCAGGGGCAACGGCACCGAGTACAGCTAGCTGCTGCGCGGCAACCGGTTTCCGGTGGCGCCGAAGCGAATCCGCCCCTACCGTGTGACGGTGCCCGAACTCGCCCGCACACTCGGGGTCCGCGACAGCGTGCTGATCGGCCTCGGCTCGATGATCGGGGCCGGGATCTTCGCCGCCCTCGCCCCTGCCGCGCAGGCCGCGGGGACCGCGCTGCCCCTCGCACTGGCCGTCGCCGGGATCGTCGCCTACTGCAACGCCACCTCGTCGGCCCGGCTCGCCGCCCGGTACCCGAGCTCGGGCGGGACCTATGTGTACGGCCGGGAGCGGCTCGGCGAGTTCTGGGGATACCTGGCCGGCTGGGGCTTCGTGATCGGCAAGACCGCGTCCTGCGCCGCGATCGCCCTGACCGTCGGGGCCTACGCCTGGCCCCCACACGCGCACGGCGTCGCGGTGGCCGCCGTGCTCGCGCTGACCGCGGTCAACTATGTGGGAGTGCACAAGTCGGCACTGCTGACCCGGATCCTGGTCGCGGTGGTGCTCGCCGTGCTTGCGGTCATGGTCGTGGTGGGCCTGGGCTCCGCGCAGCCGAGCCGCTGGGCGGACGGCGGCTCGGGAGGCGCCGTTGGTGTCCTGCAGGCCGCCGGGCTGCTGTTCTTCTCGTTCGCCGGCTACGCCCGGATCGCCACCCTCGGCGAGGAGGTCCGCGACCCGCGCCGCACCATCGGCCTGGCCATCCCCATCGCGCTGGGCATCACGCTGGTCGTGTATGCCCTGGTCGCGGCGGCAGCCCTGAAAACCCTTAGTCCGCAAGGGCTGGCCGCGGCGACCGATCCGCTGGCGCAGGCGGTGCGGGCGGCCGGCGCGCCCGGTCTGGAGCCGGTGGTCCGGGTCGGTGCGGTGTTGGCCGCGCTCGGCTCCCTGCTCGCGCTGATCCTCGGGTCTCGCGCACCACACTGGCGATGGCGCGCGACGGCCACCTGCCGAGCGGGCTGGCCGCCGTGCACCCGCGCTTCGGCGTGCCGCACCGCGCGGAGTTGCTGGTGGGCGTGGTCGTCGCGGGGCTCGCCGCAGTCGCGGACCTGCGGCACGCGATCGGGTTCTCCTCGTTCGCCGTGCTGGCCTACTACCTGATCGCGAACTGCTCGGCGCTGACGCTGACCCGCACGGAAGGCAGGGCATGGCCGGGGATCCCGATCCTCGGCGCCCTCGGCTGCGTGGTGCTGGGGTTCGCGCTACCCCTCGCCTCCGTGCTCAGCGGACTGGCGGTGCTCGGCGCGGGTGCGCTGGTGTACGTGATCAGGCGGCGCACGACCCCTCGTGACACACAGAGGGGGCGCCTCCCCGCCGGGAGGCACCCCCTTCGTCATCGCGCTGAGTGCGTCAGAGGTTGACGTGGATCGCGAAGCTGAAGAGGTCGCCGCCGAACAGGGCGAAGTCGTTGAGGAACTGGGTCAGCGCGGGGAACATGGTCAGCCTTTCGAGAAATGGGTCGCACCTGGTGATGCGACCGGAACGCTACACAGACTTAGGCTAGGCATGCCTTGCCTACGTACCTCAGAAGGTCACCATTGTGAACAAGAACACAGGGTAGCCTCACCTATCTCGCGCGCCACACTTCGGCGCCGCGTCCGCCCACGGCGAAACCCCGCACCCACGGGAACAGACCCCCGGCCGACCGGGTTGAGTTGCTTACGCTCAACTTCAGAAGGGCAGGGTCATGACAACAACCGAACGTCTCCCCGTGCTGTTCGTGGCGGAACCGGTGGTGCTGCCAGGAATGGTCGTCCCCATCGAACTCGACGAACCTGCACAGGCCGCCATCGATGCTGCCCGCAGCAGCAGCGACGGCCGCGTGCTGCTCGCCCCACGCCTCGAGGACCGATACGCGGCGTTCGGCGTGGTCGCCTCCATCGAACAGATCGGCAGGCTCAGCGGCGGGGCCCCTGCCGCCGTCCTCAAGGCCGGAAGGCGCGCCCGCATCGGCACCGGCGTCACCGGACCGGGCGCCGCGCTGTGGGTCGAGGCCGAACTCGTCGAGGACCACGCGCCCGACGGCCGGACCACCGAACTCGCCCACGAGTACAAGAACCTGGTGGTCGCGGTACTGCAGCGCCGCGAGGCCTGGCAGGTCATCGACTCGGTCAACCGGCTCACCGACCCCTCCGCGATCGCCGACACCGCCGGATACGCCCCGTACCTGACCGACCTGCAGAAGCGACAGCTCCTCGAAACGCCTTCGGCGACAGAGCGTCTGACCGTGTTGATCGACTGGACAAAGGAGCACCTCGCCGAGGTCGAGGTGGCCGACAAGATCGGCGACGACGTCCGAGAGGGCATGGAGAAGAGCCAGCGCGAGTTCCTGCTGCGGCAGCAGCTCGCCGCGATCCGGAAGGAACTCGGCGAGAGCGAGGCCGACGGGGCGGACGACTACCGCTCCCGCGTCGAGGGTGCGGACCTGCCGGATTCGGTGCGCGAGGCCGCACTACGCGAGGTCGGACGGCTGGAACGAGCGGGCGATCAGAGCCCCGAGTCCGGCTGGATCCGCACCTGGCTCGACACGGTGCTCGAACTCCCGTGGACGGTCCGCACCACGGACAGCACCGACGTCGCGGCCGCCCGCGCGGTCCTCGACGCCGACCACCACGGCCTGGAGGAGGTCAAGGACCGGATCGTGGAGTACCTGGCGGTCCGCGCGCGCCGCGCGGAGCGGGGCATGGAGGTCGTCGGCGGTCGTGGCTCGGGCGCGGTCATGGTGCTCGCCGGTCCGCCAGGCGTCGGCAAGACCTCGCTGGGCGAGAGCGTCGCACGGGCGTTGGGACGCAAGTTCGTTCGCGTCGCCCTCGGAGGCGTCCGCGACGAGGCCGAGATCCGCGGACACCGGCGCACCTACGTCGGCGCGCTGCCCGGACGGATCGTCCGCGCGATCAACGAGGCCGGGTCGATGAACCCGGTCGTGCTGCTCGACGAGATCGACAAGGTCGGCTCGGACTACCGCGGCGACCCCGCGGCTGCCCTGCTCGAGGTGCTGGACCCGGCGCAGAACCACACGTTCCGCGACCACTACCTCGATCTCGACCTCGACCTGTCCGACGTGGTGTTCATCGGCACGGCCAACGTGGTCGAGTCGATCCCGGCCGCCCTGCTGGACCGCATGGAGCTCGTCACCGTCGACGGCTACACCGCCGACGACAAGGTGGCGATCGCGAGGGACTTCCTGGTGCCGCGCCAGCTCGAACGCGCCGCGCTGACCCCGGATGAGGTCGAGGTCACCGAGGATGCGCTGCGCGAGATCGCGGCCGACTACACGAGGGAGGCCGGGGTGCGGCAGCTCGAACGGCTGCTGGCGAAGGCGCTCCGCAAGGCCGCGACCCGGCTCGCGGGCGTGGCCGCACCGGAACGGGTCGTGATCGGCATCGACCAGCTCATGGACCTCCTCGGCCGGCCGCGCTTCACCCCCGAGGCACACGAGCGGACCTCGGTTCCCGGGGTCGCGACCGGGCTCGCCGTCACCGGGCTCGGCGGCGACGTGCTGTTCATCGAGGCGAACGCCACCGAGGGCAAGGCGGGGCTGACCCTGACCGGGCAGCTCGGCGACGTGATGAAGGAGTCGGCGCAGATCGCGCTGTCCTACGTCCGCTCGCACGCGGCGGAACTGGGCGTCGACCCCGCGGTCCTGGACCGGAGCATCCACATCCACGTCCCGGCGGGTGCGGTGCCCAAGGACGGGCCGTCCGCGGGGTGACGATGGTGACGGCGCTGGTGTCGCTGGCACTGGGCCGCCCGGTGCGCTCCGACGTCGGCATGACCGGCGAGGTCACGCTCAACGGACGGGTGCTGCCGATCGGCGGCGCCAAGCAGAAGCTGCTGGCGGCGCAGCGGGCGGGGCTGAGCACGGTGTTCCTGCCCGCCCGCAACGAGCCGGACCTGGACGACGTCCCCGCGGACGTCCTCGAGTCCGTCGAGGTGCGGTTGGTGTCCGACGTCGCGGACCTGCTGCGGTCGGCCATCACGTCCGCCGAGGAGCAGGCGGTGCAGGCGGCATAGCCGCCTGTGCGCGATCCGTACCCCGACCGGGGTACGGATCGCGCACAGGCGCGGTGGCGCTTTACATCGACAGGTGTCAATATAGACCGATGTCGAATCAAGATCTGGCGCTGACCGACGTCGCCGAGCGATGCTCGCCGCTGGTCCGCGAACCGTTGAGCGAGGGCCGCGCGCACGAGATCGCCCGCACGTTCAAGGCCCTCGGCGACCCGGTCCGACTGCGGCTGCTGAGCCTGATCGCGAGCCACGACGGTGGCGAGGCCTGCGTCTGCGACATCTCCCCCTCCTTCGATCTGTCCCAGCCGACGATCTCGCATCACCTCAAGGTGCTGCGCGAGGCGGGCCTGCTGGACTCCGAGCGCCGCGGCACCTGGGTCCATTACCGGGTGATCCCCGCCGCGCTGCACCAACTCTCGTCGGCACTCGCGGATGCCGATCCCACCGCCGCGGTGACCGCGTGAGCGCGCCCGCGACCACCGAGGGCCACCCCGCCGTCGTCGGCAAGCTGTCCACCCTCGACCGCTTCCTGCCGGTGTGGATCGGCGCCGCGATGGTCGCCGGGCTGCTGCTCGGCAACATGATCCCGGGACTCGGCGACGTGCTCGGCGCGGTGGAAATCGACGGCATCTCACTGCCGATCGCCCTCGGGCTGCTGATCATGATGTACCCGGTGCTGGCGAAGGTCCGCTACGACCGACTCGACACCGTCACCGGTGACCGCAAGCTCCTTGTCAGCTCGCTGGTGCTGAACTGGGTGCTCGGCCCCGCGCTGATGTTCGCGCTGGCCTGGATCTTCCTCCCCGACCTGCCCGAGTACCGCACCGGACTGATCATCGTCGGCCTGGCCCGCTGCATCGCGATGGTCATCATCTGGAACGACCTGGCCTGCGGGGACCGCGAGGCCGCCGCCGTCCTTGTCGCGATCAACTCGATGTTCCAGGTGATCATGTTCGCCGCCCTCGGCTGGTTCTACCTCTCCGTGCTACCCGGCTGGCTCGGCCTCGAACAGACCACCATCGACGCCTCGCCGTGGCAGATCGCGAGGTCGGTGCTGATCTTCCTCGGCATCCCGCTCCTCGCCGGCTACCTGTCCCGCCGATTCGGCGAAAAAGCAAGGGGCCGAGACTGGTACGAGGGCACGTTCCTGCCCAAGGTCGGGCCGTGGGCGCTGTACGGACTGCTGTTCACCATCGTGGTGCTCTTCGCATTGCAGGGCGATCAGGTCACCTCGCATCCCCTCGATGTCGTCCGCATCGCGATCCCGTTGCTGGTGTACTTCGCGGTGATGTGGGGCGGTGGCTACGCGCTCGGCGCCGGGCTGGGCCTCGGCTATCAGCGCACCACCACCCTCGCCTTCACCGCCGCGGGCAACAACTTCGAGCTCGCCATCGCCGTCGCGATCGCCACCTACGGCGCCGCCTCCGGGCAGGCGCTGGCCGGGGTGGTCGGACCGCTGATCGAGGTTCCGGTCCTGGTCGGGCTCGTCTATGTCTCGCTCGCGCTGCGCGGGCGCTTCCGTTCCGCCGACCTCCCCGCCTGACGAAAGGCCGATCATGGCAACCACACCCAGCGTCCTGTTCGTCTGCGTGCACAACGCCGGCCGATCCCAGATGGCCGCAGGCTTCCTCACCCACCTGGCGGGCGACGCGATCGAGGTCCGCTCCGCGGGCTCCGCGCCCGCCGACACCGTCAACCCGGCCGCCGTCGCCGCGATGGCTGAGCTCGGCATCGACATCTCCGCGCAGTCTCCGAAGATCCTCACCCCCGACGCGGTCGAGTCCTCGACCGTGGTCATCACCATGGGGTGCGGGGACAGCTGCCCGGTGTTCCCCGCAGTGAGCTACCGCGACTGGCGGCTGGCCGATCCGGCGGGCCAGGGCGTCGAGCAGGTGCGCCCGATCCGCGACGAGATCCGGTCCCGGGTCGAGGCCCTGATCGCCGAGCTCGCTCCGAACGTCTAGGTCTTGTGGGACAACAGATCCGGGATCGGACGGAACGGGGAGTGCGCTGTCGGAGCCGGCCCGATCGTCTGGTACTGATACGGGCATGAAACGAACCCTGATCGCCGCCGTCGCGGCCGCCGCCGTGCCCTTCCTTCTCGTCGGCTGCAGCTCTGATTCCGAGGAGAAGACGAGCGACTCCACCGCAAGCACGGTCGAGGAGCTGGCGATCGGCGAGACCCCGCAGCTGACCGGCGACATCTACCACGACACCTGCATCGGGATCAGCGAGTACATCAAGACCCTCAAGGACGCAGGCATCACCGACGAGGCCAGCACGCCGGAGGCCATCGGCGCCGAGTTCGCGAACCTCGCGAAGGCAGCGCCGGACTGGGCCACCAAGTCCGAGCAGGATCAGAAGGACTTCCAGCGCGGCGTGGACGCCGGCATCAAGGGCGAGTGCTGACCGCTCCCCACCGTGACGAGAACGCCCCCGCCGACCTGCTCGGCGGGGGCGTTCTCGTCGGTTCCGCCTCAGCAACCGACAGCGCGGCCAGGGCACGGCCGTCCACCACCTCGATGCACATTGACATGTCATGTCAAACTGTCACGCGTTAGCAAGTGCAGGCTCAGGAGGGCACGTGGAGATCACTCAGCAGTCCGCCGTCGCGCTGGCCGGTGCGATCAGGGCGGGGTCGCTCAGTTCGCGCGAGGTGATCGAAGCGCACATCGCGGTGCTCGAGCGGGTCAACCCGGCGTTGAACGCGGTGGTGGTCGAACGGTACGACGCCGCCCGGCGGGAGGCGGACGAGGTCGACGCGCGACTGGCCGCCGATGGGCCGGACGCACTCCCGCCGCTCGCGGGCGTTCCGGTGACCGTCAAGGAGTCGCTCGCCGTCGCAGGCATGCCCAACACCGCGGGAGTCGTTGCGCGCAAGCACATCCGACCCGCGGCACACGCGCCGGTGGTACAGCGCGTCCTCGACGCGGGCGCGATCGTGCTCGGCCTGACGAACACGTCCGAGGGCTGCATGTGGATCGAGAGCAACAACCGGGTCTACGGACGCACCAACAACGCCTACGACCGTCGGCGCAGCGCAGGCGGCTCCTCCGGCGGCGAGGGTGCCGTCATCGGTAGCGGCGGGTCCCCGATCGGGATCGCCACCGACACGCTGGGGTCGATTCGCATTCCGGCGTTCTGCAACGGGGTCTTCGGGCACCGGCCCTCGACCGGACTGCTGCCGGTCACCGGATCCTGGCCACCGCCCTACGGGGTCGCGCGGATGTGCGCGAACGGTCCGCTCGCGCGCCGCGCCCAGGACCTGATGCCCCTGCTGGAGATCATGGCGGGACCCGACGGTGTCGACCCCCTCGTGCGCGAGCTGCCGCTGCGCGACCCCACGTCGACCTCGCTGACCGGTGTCCGGGTCACCCTCGTCGAGGACGCGTTCCTGCCGGGGACCGGTCGCGAGATGCTGCGCGCGCGGGACCGGGCCGCCGCCGCGCTGGAGGACGCAGGTGCAAAGGTCGAGCACGTCACGATGACGTCGCTGCGCCAGATCGGCCTGTTCACCACCATCGTCCTGGCCGAGGAGACGGGCATCAGCTTCGCGGAGATCATGCGCGGGAGGGCGCCCATCCCCTATCACTGCCGGAGCTGGTCGCGCCACGCGGCAAGCACACGGCGCCGATGCGATCGCTGGTGATCGGCGAGGTCCTCGAGAAGCTGCTGCCCAAGTCGCTGGTGCGGCGGCTGGCCACCGCCGCCCACACGGCGGCGGACGAGGTGACGGCGATCATCGGGGACGGCCTGCTGCTGCACCCGACGATGCCCGCCGTCGCGCCGCGGCACGGCGCGTCCACCGGCCAGCCGTGGCGGACCAACGCGGTCGCCCCGTTCAGCCTCGCCGGGCTGCCGGTCACCCAGGCACCGCTCGGACTGGGCTCGGCCGGGCTGCCGCTTGGCGTCCAGATCGTCGGCGGAATGGGCAACGACCACCTGACGATCGCCGCCGCGCTCGAGTTGGAGCGCGCGTTCGGCGGATGGGCGCCCCCGCGGGGCAACTAGACTCGCGGCAATCACCCGACCGAGAGATCACCTTCCGTGCCTGCCGACCAGCTCCCCCACCGACGACCCCGAGCCTGAACGCGGACTGCGGCAATTGCTTCGCGCTGTGCTGTGTGGCGCTGCCCTTCGCCAAGTCCGCGGACTTCGCCGTCGACAAGTCCGCAGGCCGGCCGTGCACGAACCTCCTGGACGATTTCCGGTGCGGGATCCACACCGATCTGCGGCACCGGGGGTTCACGGGCTGCACCGTCTACGACTGCTTCGGCGCAGGCCAGAAGGTGTCGCAGCAGACCTTCGAGGGGCGCGACTGGCGCCGGGACCCGGCCGGGGCAGGCGCGATGTTCGAGGTCTTCCCGATCATGCGGCAGCTACACGAGCTGCTCTGGTACCTGAACGAGTCGCTGACGACCGCGGCCGCCGAACCGGTCCACGCCGAACTCCGCGACGCCTGGGACCGGACGGTGGAGCTCACCGACGGCGACGCCGCGGCGGTGGCCCTGACCGATGTCGATCGCCACCGCCAGGAGGTGAACGTGCTGCTGCTCCGGGTCAGCGAACTGGTCCGCGGGGCCGTGCCGGGCCGCAAGCGTGAGCACCGGGGCGCCGACCTCATCGGCGCCAAGCTTCGCGGCGCGAACCTGCGGGGCGCGAACATGCGGGGCGCGTACCTGATCGGCGCCGACCTGCGTACGGCCGACCTGCGGTCGTCCGATCTCATCGGCGCCGACCTCCGGGGAGCGGACCTTCGGGGCGCGGATCTGACCGAGAGCATCTTCCTGACCCGGTTCCAGGTCAATGCCGCGAAGGGCGACTCGACGACCCGCCTGCCCGCCGCGCTGGCGGCGCCGCCGCACTGGGGCGATTCGCCGCGCCCCGCCGGGCCAGAAGCTCTCACGGCGACCCCCGCTTCGCGAGGTCGTCCTCGTCGCGCGGGTGGCGGCGGAACCAGGCGGCGTAGCGGTCGGCCAGCGGCGCCGCGCTGAGCCCGTGGGCCAGCACTGAGGCCCCGATCGTGAGCACCGCCGTCGTCACGAGCAGGTTCTCGTGGGGCAGCTGCCCCGGTTCCTCGAGGATGAGGATGACGAAGACGATCGTGGCGAGTCCGCGGGGACCGAACCAACCGAGGAACGCGACGGTCGGCGCGCGCGGGTGCGTGCCGACCAGTGACAGCGCGACGGGGACCATCCGGACGACGGTCAGGCTCAGCACCGCGTAGCCGAGCACCGCCCAGGACAGGTGCCCGAGGGCGGGGCCGAGCAGCACGGCACCGAAGACGATGAAGGTGACGGCGCTGAACAGGTCGCCGGCCTCGTCGAGCAGGCGTTCGCCCTCTTCCCCGCCGCCGCTTCTGCGCCGGATCGCGCCGAAGGTCAGTCCGCCGACGAACGCGGCGATGAAACCCGAGCCGCCCAGTGGCACGGCGACGGTGTAGGCGAGCACGGCCGCCGTCACCGGGACGATCTGCGCCCACAGCGGGTCGATCGTGTCGCGACGACGTGCGGCGGCCAGGACCGCGGCGGCGACCGCGCCCGATCCGACGCCCGCCGCGATCCCGTACCCGATCTGCTCGGTGACCAGCCGGGCCGCTGAACCGCCGCCGATCGCGCCGGCTTCCGCCTCCGCGATGGCCAGCACGACGAGGAAGAGCGGCACGCAGATGCCGTCGTTGAGCCCGCTCTCGACGTTCAGTCCCTGCCGCACCCGCAACGGCAGGGACTGGAGCGTGACGACGGCCTGTCCGAGCGCGGCGTCGGTCGGGGCGAGGATCACCGCGAGTAGCAGGGCCTCGGGCCAGGCGAGGTCGCCGAGCACGACCACCGCGGCACCGAAGCCCGCCAGGATGGTCAGCGGCAGGCCGATGCCGAGCAGCCGAGCAGGCAGGGAGATCTCCGTGCGGAGGGCGGACAGGTCCACCCGGGCGGCATCGGAGAACAGCACCAGCGCGAGTGTGACCTCGGCGAGCAGCTTCACCGTCTCGGCGGTGACGTGCACGTCGATCAGGCCCGCGGACTTCCCTCCGAGCAGGAGGCCTGCGGCGGTGAAGACGATCGGAGCCGTGATCGGCGTGCCCGCGAGGCGCCGGGACAGCGCCGCGAAGACGAGCAGGACCCCGGCGATCACGGGTAGCGCCCACGTCATGCCGCCACCGCCCTACTTCACGTCGCCGGGCTGCCAGGTCTCGTCCAGTATCCGCCGGTCAGCGCGCGCCGAGCGGCACTTTCCACGCGTCACCTGTCGCAGATGATCCCGACGGGCACGACGCCGACTCCTGGTCCATGAAACGAGTGATCCGGCGGCCGCCGATCGTGTCGCGCTACCCGCCCGCCGGGATCAGTTCATCGGGCTTCATCGTGACCGGGTCGACCGCGTCGCGTAGCTGTGTTCGCACGCTCTCGATTTCGGCGTCGGACAACCCACCTGCACGCAGGTATCCAGCGGCGCCGCCGTGCACCCGATCAAGCCAGTCCATAGCCGTCTCGATCGCATCGACCGGCGACTCCGTCGCCAGGGCGCGGAGTCTCGGCACAGCAGGAATGCCCAAGGACGTGATGAGGCCGAGCAACTGCTCGGCGAACGGACCCGCCAGGTTCTCTCCCGTACGCATGTAGTCCTCGACGATCGCCCGCCGTTCGACATCGGCGAGCATCAGCAGTATCGCCGATACCAACCCGGTCCGGTCCTTTCCGGCGGTGCAGTGGAAAAGCACGCCCTGACGAGACCGGTCCGTAGGAGTGACGATGCTCCTCGCTGCGGTCGCGAACGCGGCAGCACTGTTCTCGAGAATCGTCACGTAGAGATCACTCAACGCCGGAACCCGATCGACGATGCTCTGAATCTGATCGTGCGTCAGCGATCTACTGCGGCCATCGGAGGGAAGCAGTTGCTGCACGAGCTCGTCCATGGCCCCACCCTCGACAGGCAGCGAGATGAGCCGGACGGAACCGTCCGCAGGAAGCACATCCGGTGCCCGATGCCGCTCTCCCTCGGTCCGTAGATCCACGACCGTCCCGATCCCCAACGACACCAACTGCTCAACTCCCATCGGGGTGAGCGAACTCAACGCGTAGGAGCGATACAGCACCCCAGCACGCACCGCGCCGCCGCCCACGAGTGGTAGCCCCTCGAGACCGCGGGCGTTATGTGTTACCTCGAGCATCGAGGACAGATCCATCCGAACTACCCCTCACCTTGACGTCAAGTGAACCTGGATGAGCCGACAACGATGCAAATGTACGGGGCCGGAGCACAATACGGGTGAGACCGGAAATCCACGTCGGACGGTGCGCACTCGGCCTCGCCTGGTAACCACTGGTCCGGGCAGGACCGTACCGATCCGCCATGCTCACCATCGCCAGCAGACGGATTGAGGGCGGGGCCGTCCGATACGCAGATCCGTTCGATGACGATCTCGACGACGAGGCGAACCGACTTGAGGAGAGGGTGGGCACGATGCGGGCAAGAGCGCAGTGAGGACCACTTCCGAAAGGAAATGGCCCTCACCTGCAGCGGAGTGCATCCGACTCGTTGAGCCCCCTGTCAGGATTGAACTGACGACCTTTCGCTTACAAGGCGAGTGCTCTACCACTGAGCTAAGGAGGCGGACAAAGCGCGCCCATCATATCCGGCCGCCTCCGAGGCACCGAAACCGCCAGCGTGGATGCGCCTGCCCGCCATCCGGACCTATCCGCTCAACGTGTAGACGTGATCGGGGCTGATCACCTCGGTGACGGCGGTGGCGAGGACACCGCTCGAGCCGGTGTCCAGCGTGTCGATGTCCGAGTTGATCAGAATGACCATGGTCAGATCCTTCTCCGGCAGGTACACGACGACGCTCTTGTAGCCGGGCAGGCTCCCGTTGTGCCCGATCCATCCCTGCACATCGAAGACCCCGAGGCCATACCCGACGCCGTCGATCCCCTCAGCCGGCAACATCTGCATTCGCTGCCGCTGGGTATCCGCATCGAGCAGGTCGCCCTTGTACAGCGCGTGCGCCCAGGTCCGCAGATCGTCGAGCGTCGAGATCATCGACCCGGCGGCCCAGCCCCACGACGGATTCCAATCGGTCGCGACAGCGAGCGTTTCGTCCTTCGTCTGCGTCGTGTAGCCCTGGGCGTGCGGCTCCGGAAAGGCGTTCGACGTCGGAAAGTTGGTGTCCTTCATCCCCAGCGGCTCAAGGATCTTCGCCTTGATGATGTTCGTCATCGAGTCCCCCGACACCTTCTCTACGACCATCCCCAGCAGGATGAAGTTGGTGTTGGAGTATTCGAGCCGGTCACCCGGCTCGAAATGCAATGCTTCGCCCTTGATGTATCCCACCAGCTGCCCCGGGCTGAAATCACCCTTGGGGTCGGCAAGGAAATCGGTGCTGAACTGTTCGGCGTAGGTGTAGTCGGCCAGCCCGCTTCGCATGCCCGCCAGGTGGCGCAGGGTGATTCTGTCGCCCTCGGTCACACCGTCGACGTACATCGAGATCGGATCATCGAGTCCGACCTTGCCCTCATCGACCAGCTGTAGCAGCGCCGTCGCCGTGAAAGTCTTGGTCACGCTACCGATCCGGCTGTAGAAGTCGGTCTTCATGGGAGCACCGGTCGCGGTGTCCGCCGTCCCCGTTGCACGGACATAGCTGCCATTCGGTCCCCACACGCCCACGATCGCGCCAGGTACCCCGGTCTTCCGGACCGCCTCCGCTATTGCCGTGTCCAGCTTCGCGGACGTCGCCTGATCCATCTGCACGCCGGCGGGCGCCGAGGACTCCGAGCCGATCGAAGCGGAGCCCTCACTCGTACCTGCGCATCCGGTGGCCCCGACCGCCACCACGAGCGCCCCCATGACGGCACACAAGGCCCTCCTCGAACGCAATTCACAGTTGATCGACATCGACCTGCCCTCCCGCTCCAGCGCATCCACCATGGACGCGAGCCCAGTAGAGCAGTCGAATTGACTAAAACCGATACAGGACTACGCATTTCAGAAAGATCGCGACCTGCGGCGTACATGCGCATATGCCTTGGGGCATACCGATAGGCCCCGATTGTGTCCGCTCGGACGATGCGAAGACGGGCATAGTGGTCCTAGCGTCGATCGAGTCGCAGTCGCCGAGACGACAGAAGGAGGCACGCGCGCCGATGACCACCATGCGTTGCCTCCGCCCGGCAGAACATCTCGATGACCGTTCGTCGGCCCGCTGGGCCTTCGATGCGATCGTCGCGGCGGTGGCGGTGGCGGTGGCGATGCCCGACCTCTTCCACGACGGCGAGGACCCGCCCTTGTTCGCGATCGCGGTCTTGGTCGCCGTGCTTGCACCGCTGACGGTCCGGCGCATCTTTCCGATCCCGGTATTCACCTGGGTCCTGATCAGCGCGGTCGCCGCCGGACTCTGGAACGACAACATCGCCGCCGACCTGGGCCTGCTCATCGCGCTCTACACCGTCGCCGCTGCACAATCGCGACTGGAGGCGCTGGCAGCGGCAGCCTCCCTCGAATTCGCCATGATCGTCTCCACCGTCCGCACCACCGGCAGCAGTTGGTGGCACGCCTCGATCCTCGTGTCAGGCCTGGTCGGTACCGCACTCGGGCTCGGACTGTACGCATCGACCCGGCGCGCATACCTTGCCGAACTCCGCGATCGCGCGGTGCGTTTGGAACACGAGCGCGACCAGCAGGGTGCGCTGGCCGCGGCCGCTGAACGCGCGCGGATCAGCCGCGAGATGCACGACATCGTCGCGCACCACCTGACCGTCATGGTTGCCCTCAGCGAGGGTGCCGTCGCCGCGAGCGCAACCTCGCCCGAACGCGGGATCGAGGTGATGCGCACTGTGTCCGCCACCGGCCGACAGGCACTGGCCGACACCAGAAGGCTGCTCGGAGTCATGCGCGAGAACGAGATCGGGAGCCCCGGCGATGACGTGCTCGCGCCCGTCCCGGACCTGACCGAACTCGACGTGCTCATCGCCCGGGTGCGTGACGCAGGACTTCCGACCTCATTCGAGGTGCACGGGAACGCCACCGCCCTACCCGCCACCATCCAGCTCACGGTCTATCGGCTGGTGCAAGAGGCGCTCACCAACACCCTCAAACACGGCGGCAAGGGCACCCGCGCCTCCGTGTGCCTGCGGTACCTGCCCGGCGAGATCCGGGTGGACGTCGAGGACGACGGTGACGGAGCGGCCGCGACGACGCCGCCCGGCGGGGGCGGCGGCCTGATCGGCATGCGGGAGCGAGTCCACACGTATGGCGGCGTGTTGCGGTCCGGTCCGAGGGGGCCCCGCGGTTGGCGGGTCTCCGCGCGGCTTCGCCTGGACGAAGGACAGAGCACGTGATCCGTGTGCTGTTGGTCGACGATCAATCCCTACTGCGGATGGGATTTCGGCTGATCCTGGAGGCCGAATCCGACATCGAGGTGGTCGGCGAGGCCGGGGACGGCGCGACCGGGGTCCGGATGGCGGCAGCTCTCGAACCGGACGTCGTGATGATGGACGTCCGGATGCCGACCATGGACGGCATCGCGGCCACCGCAGCCATTCTCGACGCCCAGCCCGCCTGCAAGATCCTGATCCTCACCACCTTCGATGTGGACCAGTACCTCTATGCCGGCCTGAAGGCCGGTGCCAGCGGGTTTCTGCTCAAGGATGCGCCCCCGACGGCTCTACTCGCCGCGATTCGCACGGTGGCGGACGGGGAGGCCGTGCTCGCTCCGACCGCGACCCGACGCCTGATCGATCAGTTCATGCCGCTTCTGCCCGAACCGGACCGGCAGGCCAGGCGAGACACGGTGCTCAACGCGCTCACCGACCGGGAGCGGACGGTGTTCGCCGGGCTCGCGGCCGGCCGGTCGAATCGCGAGATAGCGGGCGACCTGGAGGTGTCCGAGGGCACCGTGAAAATCCACGTGGGACGAATTCTGTCGAAGCTGGACCTGCGTGACCGGGTGCAGGCCGTGGTGCTCGCGTACGAATCGGGCCTGATCACCCCGGGAAACTGAGCACCGCCACGCCAGGCGCGACATACGGAGACCCACCCGGCCGGACCAGCCATACGAGGCCGCACGAATATGCCTCCCGGCGCCCCAAACGCCGACCCGCGCGGACCCGGTCGGCGTATGTTTGGCACGACACATTCCCTGACGGGAGCGGTCCCATGGATCTCAACACCATCAGCGATGTCGTGCGGCGACCACCCGACCGCCCCGGCGCGGACTGGCGCGACGGCGATGCCTGGCTGGCCGGGGGAACGTGGCTGTTCTCCGTTCCGCAGCCCGAACTGCGCAGGCTGGTGGACCTCACCGCACTCGGCTGGGATGCCCTCATACCGAGCGAGTCCGGCTTGGAGATCGGCGCGACGTGCACGGTTCGCGATCTGTACGACCTTGCGCCGCAGAGCGATTGGCGGGCGGGCCCGCTGCTGAGGACGAGCTGCGAGGCGTTCCTGGCCTCGTTCAAGGTGTGGAACTCGGCGACGGTGGGCGGCAACATCTGCATGTCGCTGCCCGCGGGCCCGATGATCACGATGACCGTGGCGCTCGAGGCGACCTACACGCTGTGGGCGCCCGACGGATCGCAGCGCACCGTCGACGCGGCCGACTTCGTCACCGGCGACCACCTCAATGTGCTGGCGCCCGGCGAGGTCCTGCGCCGCATCGACATCCCCGCCGCCGCACTGCGCAAACGCCACACCCACCGCCGCTTCACCCTCACCCGACTGGGGCGCTCCACCCTGTTCATGATCGCCACCCAGACCCCCGGCACCGCCGACCTCGCCCTCACCATCACGGCGGGCACCACGCGTCCGGTGCGCATGCAGTTCGAGGCCGTGCCGGACGCCGAGACGATGCGACGCGGCATCGACTCCCTCCCCGACGACCTGTGGTTCGACGACCCGAACGGCACCCCCGAGCACCGCCACCACCTCGCGCGGCACTTCGCGGAGGAGATCCGCGTGGAGTTGGAATCGGGAGACCGGTCATGACGTACACCGTCAACGGCAAGACCTTCGACGAGGAGCCGCGCCCCGGCCAGTGCCTGCGGACGCACCTGCGGGAACTCGGCCACCACGGCGTCAAGAAGGGTTGCGACGCAGGCGATTGCGGCGCCTGCACGGTATGGCTCGACGGTGATCCGGTGCACAGCTGCATCACCCCCGCGTTCCGGGCGGAGGGCCGCGAGGTGACGACCATCGAGGGCCTCGGCACCCCCGAGAATCTGCACCCGCTGCAACGGCAGTTCCGCGACGCCCCCGGCTTCCAGTGCGGCTTCTGCACCGCGGGCATGATCATGACGTCGGCGACCTTCACCGACGCCCAGAAGCTGGACCTGCCCCGCGCGCTCAAGGGCAACCTCTGCCGCTGCACCGGCTACCGGTCGATCGAGGACGCCGTGCACGGGGTCACGGGGATCGAGGACGCGCTCCCCGGTCGCGCCGTCGGCACCAGCGTCGCCGCCCCGGCCGCCACCGACGTGGTGACCGGCCGCGCCGAGTTCACGATGGACACCGAGATCGAGGGCATGCTGCACCTGAAGGTGCTGCACTCGCCGCACGCGCACGCCCGCATCGTCTCGATCGACAAGACCGCCGCGCTCGCGGTGCCCGGCGTGCACCGCGTCTACACCTGGGAGGACGTGCCGCGGAAGCGCTTCACCACCGCGATCCACACCGATCACCTCGTCGACCCCGACGACACCTACATCCTCGACGACACGGTGCGCTTCGTCGGGCAGCGGGTGGTCGCGGTGCTGGCCGACACCGTCGGGGCCGCGGAGGAGGGCTGCCGCCGGGTGGTCGTCGAATACGAGCCGCTGCAGGCGGTGTTCGACCCGGAGGAGGCGATGGCCCACGGCGCGCCCGCGCTGCACGGCTCGCACGACCCGTTCGTGCGGGACCCCGTGCACAACATCCTGCTCGAACTGCACGGGCACGTCGGCGACGTCGAGACCGGGTTGGCGGAGGCCGATGTCGTCCACGAGGGCACCTACTTCTCCCCGCGCGTGCAGCACGCGCACCTGGAGACGCACGGGTCCATCGCGTGGATGGAGGAGGGCCGCCTGCACGTGCGGACCAGCTCCCAGTCGCCGTCGATCGCGAAGGTCAAGCTGGCCCACCTGTTCGCCCTGCGTCCCGACCAGCTGCGGGTGTTCTGCAAGCGGGTCGGCGGCGGATTCGGCGGCAAGCAGGAGGTGATCTCCGAGGACCTGGTAGCCCTCGCCACGCTGGACACCGGACGCCCGGTCTGCCTGGAGTACACCAGGGAGGAGGAGTTCACGACGGCCTCGCCGCGTCACCCGATGAAGCTGACGGTCACCCTCGGTGCGAAGGCCGACGGCACCCTCACCGCGATGAAGATCCGCAACGTCTCGAACACCGGCGCCTACGGCAACCACGGCGGCGAGACGCTCTTCGCGGGCGGGGCCGCCGTCTCGATCTACCGGTGCGCCAACAAGAAATACGACGCGTACTCGGTGTACACCAACACCGTGCCCAGCGGCGCGCTGCGCGGATACGGCATGACCCAGCCCGCGTTCGCGGTGGAGTCCGCCATGCACGAGCTGGCGGTCGCGCTCGGTATCGACCCCTCGAGCTGCGACGCCGCAACATCGTGCGCCCCGGCGACTCCCTGGTCGCCTTCGAGGACGGACCCGACGACGTCGTGTTCGCGGAGGACGGGCTCGGAACTTGCATCGACCTTGTCGACGAGGCCCTGCGGCACGGCGGCTCCGACCCGCCCGCCGGTGACGACTGGCTCGTGGGGACCGGCGCCGCGAGCTCACTGCACGAGACCGCTCCCCCGACCGAGCACGTCTCCGAGGCCTGGGTGACCCTCGGCGACGACGGCGTCTACGAGCTCGCCGTCGGCACCGTCGAGTTCGGCGAGGGCACCTCGACCGCACACGTGCAGATCGCCGCGAACCAGCTCGGGACCACGCCGTCGCGGATACGCCTGGTTCAGTCCGACACCGACCGCACCGGCTTCGACACCGGCGCCTTCGCCAGCGCGGGCCTGTTCGTGTCCGGCAACGCCGTACTGCGGGCGTCGAACGCCCTGCGCGACCGGATCCTCGCGTTCGCCGCCGCGCACACGGGGGTCGACGTCGCCGCCTGCGCCATGGACGACGGCGGCGTCCTCTGCGACGGCACCCGCGTACCGCTGACCGTGCTCCAGTTGGCCGCAGGTGCCCGCGGCATCCGGTTCACCGCCGCCCGCAAGGCATACGGCTCGCCGCGCAGCGTGGTGTCCAACACGCACGGCTTCCGGATCGCCGTGCACCGGGTCACCGGCGAGATCCGCGTCCTGCGCAGCGTGCAGGCCACCGACGCCGGGGTGATCATCAACCCGGCGCAGGTGCGCGGGCAGGTCGAGGGCGGCGTCGCGCAGGGCATCGGCTTCGCGCTGACCGAGAACTTCCACGTCGACGGCGCCGGGGCGATGGTCAACCCGAACCTACGCAACTACCGCATCCCCACCTACGCCGACGTGCCCCGCACCGAGGTGCTCCTGGTCGACTCGGCGGACTCGGTAGGGCCGATGCGCGCGAAGGGCATGGCGGAGTGCTGCATCAACCCGGTCGCACCCGCGCTGGCCAACGCCCTCCAGAACGCGACGGGGGTGCGGTTCCGGGCGCTGCCGCTGACACCCGAGCGCATCTACGGCCCGCTGGTCGAGTCGCGGACCCGCGCCCCGTCGGTGCGGCCGTAGGGAGGCGGCCATGGCAGCCGAGGAGCGCACCCGCGACACCGCCACGGTCATCATCGGGCAGCGGGTGCGCCGCGGCTGCGAGTCGGCGTTCAAGGCCTGGCAGGAGGAGATCAACGTCGCCGCCTCGCACTACGCCGGTTTCCTCGGTGCCCAGATCTCGGCACCCACTGCCGTGCAACCCGATTGGGTGGTGGTCTACCGCTTCGACTCCGTCGCCAACGTGCAGGCCTGGGTCAACAGCGCCACCCGCCAGGCCTGGCTCGACCGGGGGCAGCAGTACCTCGACGGCCCCGCGACGCAGCAGGTGATCACCGGCGGATCCCGGCCGACCGACCAGCTCGTGACGGTCGTCGTGACCCACCGCGTTGCGCCGGACAACGTCGACGCCTTCCTCGAATGGCAGAACCGGATGCGGCTGGCGGAGTGCAAGTTCGAGGGCTTTCGCGGCAGCGAACTGTTCCGCCCCATCGAGGGCATCCAGGACGAGTGGACCGCGCTCTACCGCTACGACAACGCCGCGAACCTCTTCACGTGGCTCACCTCCAACAAGCGGCAGCAGCTCCTGGCCGAGGGCGAGGGGTTCCACGAGTTCTCCTCACGCACCGTCGACAACTCCTTCGGCAGCTGGTTCGCCTTCGACGAGAAGGGGAACGAGGCGCCGCCACCATCCGACGTCAAGACCTCCATCGCCGTCTGGGTCGGCCTCTACCCCACCGTCGTGCTGCTCGCCCTCGCGATGTCCCCGCTGAAGATGCCGCTGTGGCTTGGCCTGCTCATCGGAAACCTGTTCTCCAGCTTCGCCATGACCTTCGTGACCATGCCGCACTACGTGAACCGGCTGCTGGGGAGCTGGTTGCGGCCGCCCCCGGACGTGCCCGAAGCCAGGTCGAACATACGGGGGATCGCCATCGTCGCCGGGATGATGACGTTCTGGGTCGTCGTCTTCTATCTCGTGACGCGGCAGTTCTGGACGCTGCCTTGAAAACAGAGAGTTCACCTTCAACCGAATCGAGGAACCACGATGAACCCGAGAATGGTGCGAGGCGCGAGCCTGATCCCCATCGCCGCGGCTGCGGCGCTGCTGCTGGCCGGATGTGACTCGGACAGCGATGACACTCCCACGACGTCCGCCACAGCGGCGGTGACGACCGCGCCTGCCACGAGCTCGCCGGTGATGGCGGCGGTCAGCAAGGAGAAGGCGGAGCAGGCCGCCCTCGCGACCGTCCCCGGCGGCGTGGTCGTCTCCTCCGAGACCGCTCAGCACGACGGCACGGCCGTGTGGCACGTCCACATCCGCAACACCCAAGGCTGGGACTACGACGTGGACGTCGACGCCGCCACCGGCGCCGTGGTGGACCGAGACCAGGACGATCACGACGACGACAACCGCACGACGATGCCGGCCTCACCGAACCCGGCGGTGACGGTCACCAAGGAACAGGCGGAGCAGACCGCCCTCGCGACCGTCCCCGGCGGCACGATCGTCTCCTCGGAAACGTCTCAGCACGACGGCAAGACGGTGTGGCACGTCCACATCCGCAACACCCAAGGGTGGGACTACGACGTGGACGTCGACGCCACCACCGGCGCGGTCGTGCCCGACAACTGATCCGCGGGACGCCGAGATGCGCACGCTGGCAATCACACAGAACATCACCATCGACGGCTCGGTCGAGATGTTGGGAGATTGGTTCGATCCCCAGGGTCAGAGCGGGGTGGACAACTCTGATCTGCTCGAGGAGTCGCACCGTCAAGACCGTGCAGCCGACGGGTTTCTGGTGGGCAGGCGCACATTCGAAGACCTACGCGGATACTGGCCCAAGCAGTCCGACGATGCCACGGGGATCACCGACTACCTCAACCGAGTACAGAAGTACGTCGTCTCCTCGACCATGACCGACCCCCAGTGGCAGAACTCGACGGTCCTCTCCGGCGAACCCACCGAGGAGGTCCGCGCGTTGAAGATGCTGCCGGGCAAGGACATCGTGATCACCGGCAGCATCACGCTGTGTCACACCCTGATCGAGGCAGGGCTCGTCGACGAGTATCGACTGTTCGTCTACCCGGTCGTGCAGGGCCGGGGCCGCCGGTTGTTCCCCGACGGGTTCGAGATACCGGAGTTGGCACTGCTCGACGCGAAGGTCTTCCGCTCTGGCATCACCTACTCGCGGTACGGCAAGGCCTGACCGGGTTCCCAATCGTCCAAGTCTGCAGCGCCCGGCCGTTCATAGGGTCTGCAGGTGAAGCCGAAGGACGGAGCATTCCATGGACGACGACCTGATCGCGGACGCGGGGGCGGAACTCGTCACGATCTGCGACGACTGGTACGAGGCGATCGTGTCCAACGACGCCGAACGGATCGCCGCCTTCATGGCGGACGACTGGGTGATCGTGTCCGAATCGGGGATCGCCCCGAAAGCGCAGTTCCTCGGCTTTGTCAGGTCGGGCGAGTTGACCCATTCCGCCATGGACCGGGCCAGTGGGGCGAGGGTCCGGATCCACGGTGACACCGCGGTGTTCACGGCGCGGGTGACGAACACCGCGCACTACGCGGGCCAACAGTTCGACGCCGATGAATGGACGTCGGACGTGTTCGTCCGGCGCGAGAACCGGTGGCTGTGCGTGCTGACCCACATCACCGCGGCCCTCGTGCCGGCCGAGGACGGGTGACGAGACGAGGATCCTGCAACTCAGGCGGCGGCCCTCGCCGCGCGGACCAACGCCCAGATCACTCCGCCCACCATCGCGATGATCGTGCCCCAATAGGCAACCGGCGCGACGAGTCCGATCCCGCTGCACATGCCGGCGATCACGAACGCGATCGCCGCGGGCATCACAGCGGCCGCATGCCCCGCCCGCCATGCAGCCTCACTGCGCTTCAATGCGGGGATGCGGATACCGACGAAGGAGTTGACCGGGATCGCTCCGCGGCCGGCGGCAACACAGACCACGACCAGCAGAAGCAACAACCCGGTAAACACCCAGACCACCTCGATCAGATCGTCCGGAGCATCGTTCATCGTCATGGAACGCACTCTTACACTGATCGGCGCCCATGCATAAAGGTCTTCGAGCGATGACCTCGGAAGGGGCGCTGCTCACCAAGCGAATCAGCTTGCAGGAAATAGTGTTTCGAGCGGTTCGAATACGGCGACGTCCTAGCCTCGCGCCGCCGCGACCACGTCACGAATCGCGTCGATCACCAGCTGCGGCGACTCGTTGTGGATGTTGTGGCCGCTGTTCGTCTTCGTGATGTGCTGCGCGCCGGGAAACAGCAGGGCGAGGCTGTCCTGCGACGCCAGCTGCGCCCGCCAGAACACCTCCGGGTAGTCGGCGGGCGCGTCGGCGGGCAGGCGGGCGCGGAAGGCGTCCGGGTCGAAGGTGTCCCCGCTGAGCACCACAACCGGCACGTCGGGAACCGGCGGAGCGGCGTGCAGTTGAGCGAAGATCGCGGTGGGGTCGAGCTGCTCGACGTCCGCCCACTGGGCGGTGCGGCGTTCGTTGTCCAGCTCGTTCATCCGCAGGAACACCGAGAACTCGGCGGGGGTCATCTCGCTCTGGAGGAACTCCGACATGCCGTCCACGAGAACCAGGCCCGCCGTCTCGTCGGGATGGGTGCCCGCGTACACCCGCGCGATCGGTCCCCCGTACGACCACCCGACGAGCACGTAGGGACCGGGCACCTCCGCCGCCGTCAACAACGCGTGCAGGTCGGCGGTGTCCCGCTGCGGGTCGGTCGGCTGCGACACCGGCGTGGACGGGGTGAACTCGTCGCCCGCGCGTGCGGTCCCTGGCCGGTCGTAGGAGCAGACCCGCGTGAACGCGCCGACCTCCGGATACACGGCGGACCCGCTCGGCACCATGTCACCGGATTGATCGGCGACCTCGCTCCAGGTGTCCGCGGCGGCGACGGCGCCGGGCACCAGCACCACCGTCGGGACTTCATCATCGCGAGATCTGGTGCCGCGGCACTCCAGGTACATCTGCCGCCCGTCGCCGATGTCGAACGTCCGGGCGATGTCGGCCTGCGGCGTGTCCGCCGTGGGCACCGTGTTGCCCGCGGGGTTCTCCTCCTGGCTGCCACACGCGATCAGCGACGCCGTGACGCCGAGGACGGCCGCCGCGAACCGCAGGGCGGCGAGGCGCCCGCCCGGAGTGGCGCGCATGATCTCAGCGTGTCACACCGCGACGCTGTGCGGGAGGGCACCGGCGCCGGCCCGCACCCCGGGGTGATTGGCCCGGATGTTGACCGCCGCGAGCTCGACCGTCCGATCGATCCGTCGCTGCCTCGTCTCCGGTCGCTTCGCCGTCGCGATCCACTCGAGGATCAGCCTCTTCGAGGACGGCGGAAAGCCCTCGAAGTTGGCGCGGGCCGCCTCGTTGCGGTGCAGCGGTTCCCGCAGATCGTCGGGCAGCTCGGCGCCGTCGTCGGGCACCACCTGCCAGGTCCCGGCGGCCTTGGCGACATCGATCAGGGCCTGGCCGTGCGGGGTCATCTGGCCCAGCTCGATCATGTTCGCCGCGCGTTCCCGGTTCACCCGGCTCCACGTGCTGCGCGGGTTGCGGGGGTGAACCGCAGCCGGGAACTGTCCGCATCGTGCTTGCGGTGCAGGCCGTCGATCCAGCCGAAGCAGAGGGCCTGCTCGATCGCCTCGTGGTAGCGCGGGCTCGGTGTGCCGCTGTCCTTGTGGTGGATGATCAGCCAGATCTCCTTCTCCGACCGGCCGTTTCGTGCCAGCCAGTCGCGCCAGTCGGCGGTGGTTCGCGGGGCGAAGGTGCCGACGTCGGGGGTGCTCACGTCGGTCATCTCATGCCTCCTTCGAGCCGAGGATGTCGAGGTAGTGCTGGTTGTACATGACACCGAGGATGTTCCCGAACGGGTCGACGACGGAGGCGGTGACGAATCCGGGTCCGCGCTCGGTCGGCTTGTCGTGCACGGTGGCGCCCAACGCCAGCAGCCGCTCGAACGCGGCCTCGACGTCGTCCACGTGCCAGTAGGTCACCTGGCCACCGGCCCTGTCCGAGCGGTCATGCGGCGCGAACCGGCCGTCGATGATGCCGAGCTCGTGCTGGAAGTCGCCGATGCGGAACTCGACGTAGGCGGTCTGCCCGTCGATCTCGCGGGCAAAGTACGGCTCGATCCCGAGCACCTCGGTGTACCAGTCCTTGGCGGCCGCGACATCGTCGGCGAAGAAGCTGACGGTGGTGAGTCCTCGCAACATCGGTGGTTCCTTCCCTCGTTCGGTTGGTGACACGAACCATCATTCCGACCAAAGTGCTCACCAATTGAGCACTTTTGCGGGGAAACTGAAAAACATGCGCGCAGACCGACTCGTCGCCACCCTCCTGCTCATGCAGTCCCGCGGCCGGGTGACGGCCGCCGAGCTGGCCGACGAGCTCGAGGTTTCCGTCGCCACCGCCCGCCGCGACCTGGAGGCACTGTCCGCGGCAGGCATCCCGGTGTACCCGCAGCCCGGCCGCGGTGGCGGCTGGGCGCTCGTCGGTGGCGCCCGCACGGACCTGTCCGGACTGTCGTCCAACGAGGCGCAGGCCCTGTTCCTGCTCGTCGGCCCCGCCGCGGCGGTGTCGGGCGAGGCCAAGGCGGCGCTGCGCAAGCTCGTACGTGCTCTGCCCCAGACGTTTCGGGCCGAGGCCGAGGCAGCCGCGGGCGCCACCATGATCGACCCGACCCGCTGGGGCGAGAGGGATCGCCGCCGACCCGAGTTGGTGGACCAACTGCAGTCCGCCGTGGTCCGCAGGCGCAGGGTCCGGTTGACGTATGTGAACGGCGCCCGCGAGCGGAGCGAACGCCTCGTCGACCCGTGGGGCCTGGTCGACAAGGATGACACCTGGTACCTGATCGCCGGGACCGAGCGCGGCAGGCGAACCTTCCGAGTGGACCGGATCACCGAGGCCGAGGCGACCGATCAGCCCGCCGACCGGCCCGACGACTTCGAGCTCGCCGCCGCTTGGGAAGAGGTGGTCGGGAGGATGGAAGAGCGACGCTCGACGACATGGGCGACCGTGCTCATCGAGGCCAGATTCGTGCGGATCCTGCGCGACCACTTCGGCAGGCACTGCCACACCGAAGGCGAGGCGGAGGACGGCCGCATCCGGGTCCGCCTCGCCGCACCCACCCCGCTCGACATCGCCCGCAACCTCGCCGGCTGGGGCGCGGACGTCGAGGTGCTCGAGCCGCGGTCGGTGCGGGACGAGTTGGCGCGCATCGGGATCGAGCTCGCCGGTCGGTATGCCGGCGGCACCACACCGACACAAGACGAAGAGGGCTAGGCGGCCGGGCGTTTCATGCCTTTCCCCGGTGTCGCGCCTTCGCCTTCGCGCGGGCGATCTGTCGGCGGGCATGCGCGGCGGTGTCGCGGCGGTGCCTACTCCTGGACTTCCGAGCAACGGCGTTCTCGGAAATGCTCTGCTTGATGGCCTCCTGGGCGACCGTGCTGACCGCCGGCTGGGCTCGTTCCTTCGCGACCTGCCGCGCCAGCCGCTTGGGATTGACCGGCCGCGGTGCTGGCTGCCGCTGGTCGACCGGCACCGCGCGTGAGCGGTGCGCGCGAGCGGACAACGCGCCGTAGTCACGCAGCGAGAACTCGTAGAGTTCGGGGCCGCTGGGTTCGGACCCGAACACGTGACGGGCGACGCGCAATTCGCCGTCGTCGACGACCTCGAGCAGGCCGACCCAAAACTGTCCGTCGTAGAAGACGGTGAACGTCGTGCGACTCACTTCCAACCTCCAGGTATGCGTATGCAACCTGGCAGCATCAGGAGTCTTCGACGGCGAAGTGACGAGCACGCCCGAGCCGGGGGCCCGAGGACCCATCGGGACGTGCCATCCGGACTTCCTCCGGACTGTGCAATTCGTGCGACCAGCAATCACGGACAGCCTATCGCAAGTATTAAAATGCTGGTCAGACCCTATTTAAACCGTGATACCTTCGCTGCCGCCGAACAACAGTGGGAGAAATCATGCGCATGACGCTTCAACACATTCCGACTCGCCGCCTCGCCTTTGTGCGTGTGACCGGACCGTTCGGACAGGGCAACGCCCAGGCGATAGCCGACATCAGGCAGTGGGCATCTCGCCGAGGACTGCTCCGCGACGATGCGATCCTGTGCGGGATTCCGAGGGACGATCCCTCGGTGACACCGCCCGACGAGTGCCGCTATGACGCGGCGATAGTCGTGAGCGACGGTCTCGAACTCGACGGCGCAGTTGGCGATGACAGCCTCCACGGCGGGGAATACGCGGTATTCGATGTGCCGCACACCGCCGAGGGCGTGGGTGAGGCATGGTCGAGCATTTTCGGGGAGATCGAAACCCGCGGGCTGGCAGTGAACAACGAACCGATCTTCGAGATGTACACATCAGAATTGCTCGCACGCCACCTGTGCCAGCTCTGGGTACCGCTGCAGTAGGTACACCCTCACCGAAGCAGGAACTCGATGGCGATTCGCTCGAACGCCTCCTTGGCCTCGACCATCACCCAGTGACCGCAGTTCGGGAACACGTGCAGCTCGGCATTGGGGATCAGCCGCATCGGCACCATGGGCATGTCCGGCGGGAACTGCCGGTTCGCGGCCCAGGTGATCAGCCCGCCGATCGGCCCGACGACTTCGAGCTCGCCGCCGCATGGGAGCAGGTGGTTGGGAAGATGGAAGAGCGACGCGGGTCCACCTGGGCGACCGTGCTCATCGAGGCCAGGAACGCGTCGATCCTGCGCGACCACTTCGGCAGGCACTGCCACACCGAAGGCGAGGCCGAGGACGGCCGCACCCGGGTCCGCCTCGCCGCACCCACCCCGCTCGACATCGCCCGCAACCTCGCCGGCTGGGGCGGACGCCGAGGAACTCGAGCCGCAGTCGGTATGAGACAAGTTGGCGCGCACCGGAGTCAAGCCGGCCGGTCGTTATGCCCGCGAGCAGTGAACTCGGACTTCATCGTTTGAGAACAGGCCGCTAGGTCTCGGGCCGCGAGCGACACATGGACCTAACCCGAGCCAGTGTCGGCGTTCAAGAGACGAACTGGGCACCG
This sequence comes from Rhodococcus sp. MTM3W5.2, assembly GCF_001984015.1. Lineage (NCBI taxonomy): Bacteria > Bacillati > Actinomycetota > Actinomycetes > Mycobacteriales > Nocardiaceae > Rhodococcus > Rhodococcus sp. MTM3W5.2. Next base: position 4,920,213 of record NZ_CP019572.1, read on the forward strand.
CGAATCTGAAACTGCCGACAAACGACGGGATCCTCCGTCGAACGCGCTCGAGGCGGACCCTCCAAGACCGATACCCAGCCATGTCTCCCAGACCGACCGCTAACATGCGGTGTGGGCTACGCATACGAAGACCTCAGCGAGGCACAGTTCGAGGCATTGGTGGTGCAGGCGGCGAAACTCAAGCTTGGTAAGGGCGTCCAAGGGTTCGCTGCCGGTGTCGACGGTGGTCGAGACGCTCGGTTTGAGGGACTCGCGGACGGCTTCCCCAGTCGCGCACGCCCGTGGGACGGAATTTCAATCATTCAAGCTAAACATACAATGTCATATGGGTACTTCTCTGATCCCGACTTTAGCGGGACCGTACAGAGCGCTGTGTTGACAACCGAACTCCCGCGAGCGCGCCAACTGCGCGAGTCTGGCAAGTTGAATAACTACCTCCTGTACTCCAACCGCTATCTGACTGCCAATGCAAACGAAAATCTAATTGGTAGAGTCTCACAAGGAATCGGGATTCCACCCGAGAGCGTGCACCTGTGTGGCATCGAAGCCCTCGATGAGGCCTTCCGCGAGGAGCCACGACTAGCTCAACTCGCTGGCATTAGCCCACTTGACGGACCGCTGATCGTCTCGAGCCGCGAACTAGCCGAAGTTGTGGAAGCAATTTCAAATGGAATCGATGCACAACTTACAAACAGCGGAAGTCGCCCACAAGAGAGAACCTCATTGGCGACGAAAAACGTCCTAAACTCCATGACAGCCGAGACATCTGCGCGGCTCATGAGAAATCACGGACACCTCCTCCGTCAAATAAAAGACTTCTTAGCCGATCCAGGGAACGTTCACATCCGGGAAATCTATGAAGACTGCGCCGAGGATTTTGACCTAAAGATCGTCGCACACCGCGGAGAACACCACACATTCGACAGAGTCTTCAGCCACCTGGTGGAACTACTCACTTCACGTGACCCCTACTAGGCCGCAACCGCAGACTCACACGAGCCATGGTGTTCTACATGTATTGGAACTGCGACATCGGAGAAACCGAGGTGGACGCAAATGCTATTTCCCAGTAAGCACGACCACCCCGACCAGACAGTCATGGCGGTTGCTAGCATCATGATTAAGCACCTATCCCGCCATCAGATTGTGCGGTATGACGCTCTGTTGGATCACTGCCGCAAGCACGGCGCACGGGTCGACTATCTCTTTACTCCCGCCGTCAGCCTGCTCTACCTCTTGGGACTCGTCGAGTACCTGCCAAAGGCTGATGCCTTCGAGTGGAACAGGAAGGTTGTCGCATGAGACTTGTCAGGCTCTACACAAACAAGCCCAATATTTTTGATGCGATTCAATTCCACGACGGCCTCTCGGTTGTCGTTGCAGAGATCAGAATGCCAGAAAATAAGGGCAAGACGGTTCACAACCTCGGCAAGAGCACCGTGGCTCGCCTTGTCGACTTTTGCCTCCTGAAAGGCAAACACGCTTCCTTCTTCCTATTCAAGCATGGGAGCCTCTTCGAGGGATTCGTCTTCTTTCTGGAGGTCCAGTTAGACAATGGAACCTATCTGACCGTCGCCCGGTCGCTTGAATCCCGAAATTCTGTTTCAATTCTTGTGTCAGATGACGATGTCACAGACGCCACCATCGTCGGTCCGAATGATTGGCTGCACATCGGATTGGGCGTCTCACCCGCCAAACGACTGCTTGATGGCTTGTTCGGATTCTCGGTAGTATCCCCTATGACTATCGCGACATCATGGGATATGTCCTGCGAGAGCAGGATGACTACGGTGACGTCTTTCACCTACGAAAGTTCCGAGGAAAACACAGAGAATGGAAGCCATTCCTTGCACATCTCCTCGGCCTGAATGCCCAACTTACTGTCGATCTATACAACGAAATCGATGAGGAAGCTGCACTGGATCATGAGATTGCGCGACGCCGAACCGAATGTGGGGCTTCAACCGACGCTGACGTGGTCAAGATCGACGGCGTAATTTCTATTCGAGTCCGTGAGTTAGAAGAACTCACTCAGACTCTAGACACTTTCGACTTCTCCCAGGCGGATGCAGATGCAAATCAGGAACTCGTCGAGCATGTCGAAGAACAGATCTCTCAACACAATGAGGAGACTTATAGACTCTCCCAGCTAATGTGGCGGCTTGACGAGTCACTGAGGGAAGAATCAATCCTATTCAATACCGAACAGTCCGCCCAGTTATTCTCGGAGGCAGGAATCGCATTCAGCGGGCAACTAAAGAAAGAATTTGATCAGTTAGTTGAATTCAATCGATCCATTGCCGAAGAGCGTCGAGAGTATCTACTGAAAGATCGACAGAAGGCGGCCGATCGACTACGCGCGATAGGCTCTGCACAAGAGGAACTACAGATACAGCGAGCACGTCTGTTCGACTTTCTAGAAGGATCCGACACGATCGCAAAGTACAAAGAGATATCCGAGCGCGTGATTGCACTACGCGCGGATATCATGTCACTTACGCGGCGACGCGATGCACTCAACGCGATTGTTCACCTTCGACAGGAACAGCGACAGATCCAAGAAAAGAAGAATCAGCTGCAGACAGCTATCGAGTTGGACGTACAGGCATGCGCCGAGAACTCGAATAGCCGTTACCTGGAGATTCAGCGCTATTTTGATGAGATCGTGCACTCGGTACTCGGCGAGCATGCCCTGTTGACGGTCTCAGTATCCTCCACTGGTTCTCTTGAATTCTCAGCGGATATAGTGGATTCAGCGGGCGCCCAAACGAGCGCCGCAAGGGGATTCACGGTCAAGAAGTTACTATGTATCGCGTTCGATCTAGCCGTGTTGAGGTCCTACAAAGAACAGGCATTCCCGAGATTTGCGTTCCATGACGGCGCATTCGAGAGTCTTGAGACTCGTGCTAAGCGACGCCTACTCGAAGTGCTCCGCAGTTATGCACATTTGGGCTTACAGCCAGTTATTACTACTTTGGATTCAGACCTACCGGATCCGATAGATTCCTCCTCAGCTGCATTGTCATCGAACGAAGTCGTCCGCACTCTAAGCGATGAGGGCGAGGAGGGCCGTCTCTTCAGAATGGCCTCGTTCTGAGGTAAGTGCATGACACAGGGCATCCATGCCGTGACAGGTCGACCTGTCACGACCCGGTCGGCCGACGTCGGCGCTCCTGGCTACTACGTAACGTAGCCTCGTCCGGCGCCTTCGTCTGTCCACGAGCGCTCCTATCCGTGATCAGCAAGCCGAATTCACATGACTCAGGCCCATTGGTTTCATCAATCCAGATGCGGCTCAGCAGGACTCGCCATATCTGAACACGCCTGCCACCCTTTCCTGATCCATCCACCCAGCCAGACCCTTTGTATGGAATCCTGGCACCCGAGGTACATTCCGAAACTTCTGCCCCGCAGGGCCTCGGTCATGACCGCGAAATGTTGTCAGGTCACCGAAGCAGGAACTCGATAGCGATCCGCTCGAACGCCTCCTTCGCCTCGACCATCACCCAGTGACCGCAGTTCGGGAACACGTGCAGCTCGGCATTGGGGATCAGCCGCATCGGCACCATGGGCATGTCCGGCGGGCACTGCCGGTCGTCTCGGCCCCAGGTGAGCAAGGTCGGACACTGCACCTTGTGCATCATCGACCAGTACGGCGGCGCATCCGACGAGGCCATGAACTGTTGTTGCGCCGCAAACGCTGTGGAGCCGTACATCGCCGCGAGCGTCTTGTGCGACGCCGGATCGTTGGCGGTCACCCAGCGTTCCTCGACCCGCTCCTCCGTGATCACCGCGGGGTCGTAGACCATGCACTCGAGCCAGCGGACCAGCCTTTCGCGGCTCGGACCGTCCGCGAACTCCTGCAGTAGCCGCGTGCCCTCGCTCGGGTTCTGACTGAAGATGTTCGGCCCCACCCCACCGATGGTGACGAGCTTGGCGACCCGCTCGGGGTGCCTCATCGCGACATTCACACCGACGACGCCGCCCATCGAATTGCCGACCATCGCTGCCGATCGGATACCGAGCGCGTCCATGAAGCGGATCACCGACGAACCCGCGGTGAGCACGGGATGTCCGTCCACCGGATCACTCACGCCGAATCCGGGGAATTCCAGGATGTAGCAATGGAAGTGCCGGGCGAAGACGTCCAGGTTCCCCCGGTAGTTTCGCCAGCCGCTGACTCCGATGCCGGAGCCGTGCAACAGGATCAGCGGCGGCCCCTCGCCTGCCTCGTGATAGCGCAACACCCCCTTGCCGGTAGCGACTTCCCTCTTGGTCCCCTCGTAGGTCACATCCATCACTCGACACTAGAACACATTCTAGTTTCTGTGCACCCGATTGGACAGATCACCCCACTTCAGTGATTCGCGACACCAACTCCAGGCGTCCGGCCGCCATGCCGGAGACCCGACATCGCCCCAATAATCGGCTTTTGCCTGCTGAAACCCACTACCCGATCACCAACGCGCAACGGGACCCGGCCGCAATGGGAAAGGAAACCGATGAGTTCGTTCCCCTTTCACAAGCGTGGAACTTGTTCTAGTTTTGGTTCCAGTCAGCCGGCAACTTCTACCGAGACGAGGGAGTCATGGGTCAGGTTCACGAGCGGATCGAGCAGTACGCGGACGAGATCCGCGCCAACGGTGTCGAGGGCGACAGGCTCATGCGCCTCACCGACGCCTCGGCCAAGCGGCTGCGTGAGTCGGGGGTGATCCGGATGCTGCAGCCGAAGGATCACGGCGGCCTCGAATCGCATCCGCGGGAGTTCGCCGAGACCGCGATGGCGATCGGCGCGATGGACGGTGCCACCGGCTGGGTCAGCGGCATCGTCGGCGTGCACCCGTGGGAGCTGGCGTTCTTCGACCCGAAGGCCCAGGAGGAGGTGTGGGGTGGGGACCCCGACACCTGGATGGCCTCGCCGTACGCGCCCATGGGTGTCGCGGTCCCGACCGACGGCGGCTACGTCCTCAACGGCCGCTGGTCGTTCTCCTCGGGTACCGATCACTGCCAGTGGGTGATGATCGGTGCGATGGTCGGGAACCAGGACGGCACGCCGCAGATGCCGCCGAAGATCCTGCACGTGCTGCTGCCGCGAAGCGACTACGACATCGATCAGGACAGCTGGGACGTCGTCGGACTGCGCGGCACCGGCAGCAAGGACCTGATCGTCAAGGATGCATTCATCCCGACGCACCGGACCCTGGAGGCGGCGAAGGTCTTCGACGGCACCGCGCCGAAGGAGGCCGGGCGCACGCAGACGCTGTACAACTTCCCGTTCTCGTGCATCTTCCCGCTGGGCATCACCTCGTCGCTGATCGGCATCGCCGAGGGCGCGCTGGCCTGCCACCTGAACGCGCAGCGCGAGCGGATCACGGTGTCCGGCACGGCGATCAAGGACGACCCGTACGTGCTGTTCGCGATCGGCGAGGCCGCGGCGGAGATCGCCGCGTCACGGGCGGCGATCCTCGAGACGGTGGACCGGTTCTGGGACCTCACCGACCAGGGCAAGGAGGTCACCTTCGAGCAGCGGGCGATCGGCCGCCGGACCCAGACCGCCGCCGCGTGGCGGGCGGTACGCGCGGTCGACGAGATCTTCGCGCGGTCGGGCGGCGGTGCGCTGCAGATGAAGACGCCGATGCAGCGCTTCTGGCGGGACGCACATGCCGGCCTGTCGCACGCCATTCATGTGCCCGGTTCGATCTTCCACTCGTCGGCGCTGACCCAGCTCGGCGGTGAGCCCCAGGGCGCGCACCGCGCCATGATCTAACGGGATCGAACAAACGCGGGCGCCCCGCGAGCCGAGTCGGCTCGCGGGGCGCCGTGCCACGATCAGGCGAGGTCGAAGCGGTCCAGGTTCATCACCTTGTCCCACGCGGAGACGAAGTCCGCCACGAACTTCGGCTGCGCGTCGTCGCTCGCGTAGACCTCGGCAAGCGCACGCAACTGCGAGTTCGAACCGAAGACCAGGTCGACGGTGGTGGCCGTCCACTTGACCGCATCCGTGCCGCGAGCCCGGCCCTCGTAGACGTTCTCGGACTCGGCCGATGCCTTCCACTCCGTGCCCATGTCGAGCAGGTTCACGAAGAAGTCGGTGGTCAACGTCCCGGGACGGGCGGTGAGGACACCGTTCGCGGACTGCGCGACGTTGGCGTTCAGCGCGCGCATCCCACCGATGAGAACCGTCATCTCGGGAGCGGTCAACGTCAGCAGGTTCGCCTTGTCCAGCAACAGCCGCTCGGCGGGCAGCTTCTCCCCGGCGCGCAGGTAGTTGCGGAACCCGTCGGCCCTTGGCTCGAGCACCTCGAACGCCTCCACGTCGGTCTGCTCCTGGGCGGCGTCGGTGCGGCCCGGCGCGAACGGGACCGTGACGTCGTGCCCGGCGTCCTTCGCCGCCTGCTCCACCGCCGCACAACCCGCCAGCACGATCAGGTCGGCCAGCGAGATCCTCTTGCCGTCGGACCTCCCACCGTTGAAGTCGCCCCGGATCCGCTCGAGCGTCTGCAGCACCTCGGCCAGGCCCGCCGGGTTGTTGGACTCCCAGTCCTTCTGCGGCGCAAGCCGAATCCGCGCCCCGTTGGCCCCGCCGCGGTTGTCGGTGCCGCGGAAGGAGGCGGCCGACGCCCATGCCGCACCGACCAGCCGGGGAATGGACAGACCCGACCCGAGGACCGTGGCCTTGAGCGCGGCGATCTCGTCCGGCCCGACCAGATCGTGATCGACGTCTGGGACCGGGTCCTGCCACAACTGGGGCTCCGCAATCCATGGGCCGAGATAGCGCGAGACGGGCCCCATGTCGCGATGCAGCAGCTTGTACCAGGCCTTGGCGAACTCCTCGGCGAGCTCCTCGGGGTGATCCAGCCAGCGCCGGGTGATGGGCCCGTAGACCGGGTCGAGCCGCAGCGAGAGGTCCGTCGTCAGCATCACCGGGCTGTGGGACTTCGACGGATCGTGGGCGTCACGGACGGTGCCCGCCCCGGCGCCGTCCTTGGGAATGTACTGCCACGCCCCTGCCGGGCTCTTGGTCTTCTCCCACTCGTAGCCGTACAGGGTCTCGAGGAAGCTGTTGTCCCACCTGGTCGGGGTGGGCGTCCACGTGCCCTCGAGGCCGCTGGTGATCGCGTCCCCTCCGACGCCGGTGCCGAAGGAGCTCTTCCAGCCGAGGCCCTGCTGCTCGATCGGCGCGGCCTCGGGCTCGGGCCCGACGAGGTCGGCCGGTCCCGCGCCGTGGGTCTTGCCGACCGTGTGGCCGCCGACGATCAGTGCGGCGGTCTCGACGTCGTTCATCGCCATCCGGCGGAAGGTCTCGCGGATGTCGACGGCCGCGGCGAGCGGGTCCGGGTTTCCGTTGGGCCCTTCCGGATTCACGTAGATCAGGCCCATCTGCACGGCACCGAAGGGACCGGTGAGCTCCCGGTCGCCGGTGTAGCGCTCGTCGCCGAGCCAGGTGTCCTCCGGCCCCCAGAACACCTCGTCGGGCTCCCAGATGTCCTCGCGGCCGAAACCGAAGCCGAACGTCTCGAAGCCCATCGATTCGTAGGCACAGTTGCCGGCGAAAACCAGCAGATCCGCCCAGGAGATCTTCCTGCCGTACTTCTGCTTGACCGGCCAGAGCAGCCGGCGTGCCTTGTCGAGGCTCGCGTTGTCGGGCCAACTGTTGAGGGGGGCGAACCGTTGGGCGCCCTCGCCGCCGCCGCCACGGCCGTCCGCGATGCGGTACGTGCCCGCCGCATGCCAGCTCATCCGGATGAACAGAGGCCCGTAGTGTCCGAAATCGGCGGGCCACCAGTCCTGCGACGCCGTCATCAACTCGATGACGTCCCGTTTCAGCGCGTCCACGTCGAGCGTCGCGAACTCTGCCGCGTAGTCGAAGTCCTCGCCCATGGGGTCGGACAGTGGCGAGTGCTGATGGAGAACCTGCAGGTCGAGCTGATTCGGCCACCAGTCCCTGTTGGTCCTGGGCCGGTGCTCCTGCGGGGTCGGGGAACCCATTGCGGGGCATTCGCTTTCACTGTTGGACACGACGGTCCTTCCTTCCGGGAGTGGTTGAATCGGACTGCGATCGCGAACCTGGTCGCGAAACCTGTGCTGCCGAGCAGTCGGGACACGATCCCCAGTAGGTGACCTCGGCCTCATCGACGACGAAGCCGTTGTCGCCGGGCGCGGTCAGGCAGGGGGCCGAGCCGACCACACAGTCGACGTCGGTGATGACCCCGCAGGTACGGCAGACGAAGTGATGGTGGTTGTCGCCGACGCGGGCCTCGTACCGCACGGCGGTGCCCGCCGGCTGGATCCGCCGCACCAGGCCCGCATCGCTGAGTGCCTGCAGCACGTCGTAGACGGTTTGGCGGGAGACCTCGGGCAGGACGGCGCGCACGGCGCGGTAGATCGTCTTCGTGTCGGCATGCGGGTGCTTGTGCACAGCCTCGAGCACCGTGGCCCGGGGGCGGGTCACGCGAAGCTCTGCCGTGCGCAAATGCGCTGCGTATTCCCTCGCGGAGGGCACATCAATACAATGGCGCATTGTTCTGGACTCGGTCAAGAGTTTTCGGGGTCGATCGCGGAACTACCGTCCGCCCAGCGGAACCGCGCCCGCCGCGGGCAGCGGGGGAAGCGCCCCCAGCGGCGCGGGCGTCAGCGTCGTCGACTGCGGGTCCGCCCGGCCGAGCCCGAACTTGCGGACCTCGGATCCGGCCGCACCGGCACCGCTGACGAGCAGGTCGGCGCCTGCGGTGGTGCTGGTGGTGGCCACCTGCACCCCGCCGCCCGCGAACGGCTCGAATGAGACGATCTGCCGGAAATCCACCGGGCCCGAGTGGTGATCCGGGCTCTCGAGGTACATCCCGGGCGCGCCGTCGAGCCGGGAGCCGCTCGACCACACCCGCACCGTGCCCGCACCGCCCGCCATGCCGGTCACGATGCTTTTCGCGCCGCCCTCGGCGCCGGCCACCCAGCCCGTCGAGAGCGAGACGCCGTCGCGGTAGCCCTCGTCGAAGGCCAGGAACTCCGACGTCATCGTCGGCTCGTCCGTGCCGCCACCGCTCGCGCCGCCGTGCCCGCCGTGGCCGCTCTTCGACGCCGCCGCGGCCGCGGTCGGCTCGAACAGGTCGTAGCGGAAGGTCTTCACCCGCGGCGCCTCCCCCCGGCCCGGCGCTGTCACGATGCTGGCCCGGCCCGAGGCGGTGTCCACCAGCCCGGTCGCGACCGACACCCCTGCCTCGGACCCCGGGTACGGCGTGAAGGTCGAGAACACCTCCGGCGCCTCACCCTTCGCGGAGGGAAGAGTCGAGGAGAACACCTTCACCTGCGTCTCCACGCCCGGGCCGGTGCCCACGATGATGTTGTCGGCCAGGGCATTTCCGTCGATGTCGACGCCCGCGACGTTCACCCCACCGCGGAATCCGGAGTCGAACGGGGCGAACCGGGTCAGCTCGGCACTGAACGCGCCGTCGGCGCGGTCGGCGCCGTCGTAGGCCACCACCTCCGGCTCGGGGCCCGCGCCGGTACCGACGACGAGGTCGAGCACCATGTCGCCGTTCACGTCGGCCATCGCCACCGTCGGGGTGCCCTCGAACGACGGGAACGGCGTGACGGCGGCGATCACCCTGTCACCGTTGCCGTCGTGGACCCGCACCGTGGCGGGCGTGCCGGGCGAGCCGGGTACCGCGACCGCGTACGTGGACACCTCCGGGATCACATTGACGAGCGCCATCAGGCCGTTGTCCTCGTGGTTGAGGCGGTGGCAGTGGATCACGAAGGTGCCGGTGTACTCGGTGAACTTCGTGCGCAGCGTCACCGAGGCCGGTTCGAGCGCGCTCTCGTTCTCGTCGGTCACCGGCGCTGGGACGTTGACGTTGTCCATCCCCCACGGCTGCACGCCGGTCCTGGTACCCGCCACCGGATCCACGACCTCCATCACCTGGAAGTCGTTGACGTGGATGTGCATCGGATGCTCGTCGTTGTTGAGGTTCGTGATCGACCACTCCTCGACCGAGTTGAGCCGCGGCTGGAGCAGGGGGATGTTCGGGAAGGTGTTGTCGTCGAACTCGTAGGTGAACGCCTTCGGATCGCTGTTGCTTGCCTTGTCGTTGCCGAAGCCACCCGAGACCGTCAGCGTCCGCTTCACGTCCGGCGTCATCACCGAGGTGTCCACGAACGAGGTGTACGCGTCCAGGTTCTGGCCGGGCACGAACGCCGTCGTCTGCCCCTCCCCGCTCGCGGGCGTCGCGCGCAGCAGCGTCTGGGTGGGGAAGGTGAAGAAGCCGTCGGCGTAGCTGATCACGGACGGGTCCACCGTCACCGTGCCCAGCACCGCGGGCGGGTTCTCGGTGCCGTCGTTGGTGTAGATGACGCCCGGTTCGGCGACGGGCTTCGCCCCCTCCAGCGGCGGGATGTCGAGGACGAGGTCGCCGGTCTCCGGCATCGTCACCGCGATCGCGAACCGCGAGCCGGGCGGGATGACGAGCCGGGTGCCGTCGCCGCCGACCGGCAGCTCCACCCGGGTGAAGGGGTTACCGTCCTGGCCGACGACGGCGAAGGTCGGATGGTTGCCCGTCGCCGTTTCGGTGAGCCGGACCGGCATGTAGGCGATGTCGCTGATGTTGGCCAGCACCCAGATCTCCGTCTGACCCGGTTCGAGTTTCAGCTCCGGCTGGAACTGGCCGTTGATGGTGAATTGGACGTCCCGCTGGTTGTCCGGCAGCGACGGGTCCGCCGGGACGGTCACCGTGTCACTGGTGAAGGTCTGCAGGTTGCCGGGTATGAACTGGTTCTGCCCGCGATGGTTGGCAGGGGACAGCGGCCCGGTGTACCAGTTGGTGATGTACCGGGAGCCCGTCGTCGTCTGGTCGAAGTTCACCGGGGCCAGGCTCGGCCGGTAGGTGCCGTCGGCGAGTTGCGCTCCTCCCGGAGGCTTCAGGGTGCTCACCCATTGCGACCAGTACGCGTTGTTCAGTTGCCGGCCGTTGCCCTTGCGGTCGAAGACGAAGTTGTACTGCAACGCCATGTCGCGGATCGGGATCTCGTTCTGCGTCACCAGCGGCAGGTTTCCGTCCGGCCGCCCTATCTCCAGCAGACCGGCGAGCCCCAGGTATGTCTGCTGCGCGGTGAGGGTGTGGCGATGACTGTGGTACCAGTACATTCCGTTCGGCATGTCCTCCGGGACCGCGTAGTCGTAGCGGTTGCCCATCCCGGCGGGGATGTCGAGCAGCACGTTGTCGGCGTTGCCGTCGGGGCTCACGTGCAGCCCGTGGGTGTGCAGGTTCAGCGGCGCGGATTCCAGCGCCTGCGGGTAGATCGGCACGTCGCCGCCGGCCGGGGTGAAGGCGGGGTCGTTGAAGTCCTCGATCGTCAGGCCCCGCAGGTCGTTGTCGTAGTGGATGATCAGGCGCTCGCCCGGATCGACCCTCAGCGTCGGCGCCGGGTACACGTCTCGGCCCTCGGTCGAGCCGTCCGAGGCCGTCCCCCGGATGACCTCGTACCCGAACAGCAGGAAATTCGAGACCGGCCCCGAGGCCGTGTCGAGGGCGACCGTGCCCTGGTGTGCCGACAGCCGCACCTCGAGCACGCCGTCCTCGCTCGAGAGCTTGACCGGCTCCCGGTAGGCGGCGGGGACGCCGTCGGGGCCTGCGTTGACCCCCGGCTCCCCCGTCGTCGAGAAGCACGAGGTGAGGACCAGCGCCATGGCGACCGCGGCGCACGCGGCGACAGAGATCGGCCTTCGACGATTCGCGACCATCTCGCTGCCCCGTTCCGTGAACGAATACGGGCACCGGCGCTCCAGCGTCAGCGCCTCAAAAGCCTAGTTCGCCGCCGGGGCGGTCGCATACGAAACGGCGCTCGGCCTGGTGCGCGGCCCCCGCGCCGGTAAACCCGATAGCGTGGACGGCATGAGCACCTCGGAGATCGCCACGGTTCTCGCGTGGCACGACGCATTCAACGATTCCGACATCGACACCCTCCTCGCGCTCTCGAGCGACGACATCGAGATCGGCGACGCCGACGGGGCCGGGCAGGGCCTGTCCGTGCTGCGCGAGTGGGCATCCGAGTCCGGGCTGACCCTGATCGCCGGACGCATGTTCGTGCACGAGGGCGTCGTCGTGGTCGAGGAGGAGGCCAGCTGGGCCTCGAAGCCCGGCGAGAAGTCGACGGTCGCCACAGCCTTCCGCGTGGTGCACGACCAGGTGACATCGGTCTTCCGGCACAACGACCTCGAATCTGCTTTCGCGGCAACGGATCTGAGCGAAGCGGACGCGGTGTCCTGACGTGGCGAGGGGGCGCCTGCGCGACGCACTCACCTCGCTGAACCGGCTGATCGGTGAAGAGCGGGCGGTGGTCGACGACCAGACGTCGGCCCCCGCGCCGCTGCAGCCGATCGACCTGACCGACGACGCCAAGGTCGCGGAGGTCCTCGACATCGCCCTCCGGTCCGGCGAGGTGCTGCTCGCGTCCGGCACCTCCGCGATGGACACCACCGCGCAGGTCCAGTTCGTTGCCGCGAGCTATGGGCTCGCGCGCTGCGACGTCGACGTCACCTACAACGCGATCCGCATCAGCGCGCACCGCGGGCCGACGATGCCGCCCGCGGCGACGATGCGGATCGTGCACTACCGGGCGCTGGACTTCACCCGGCTCGCCGCGGTCGACCGGCTCACCCGCCGACTTCGGACAGAGGCGGTCAGTCCGGACGAGGCACACGACGAGCTGACCCGGATCACCCGCGCGCCGCATCCCTACAACCGCTGGACCGCGACGCTGGCGTGGGCGTCGATGGCCGCGTCCGCCTCGGTGTTGCTCGGCGGCAACCTGCTGGTGGCGGTCGTCAGCTTCCTGACCACCATGGTCATCGACCGGGTCAACCGCAGGCTGAACGCCATCGGGCTCCCGTTCTTCTTCCAGCACGTGATGGGCGGACTGATCGCCGCCGCGCCTGCCAGCCTGCTGTACACCTTCAGCGACCAGCTGGGCATCACCATCCGGCCGTCGCTGATCATCGCGGCCGGGGTGATCGTGCTGCTGTCGGGGCTGTCGCTGGTCGGCTCGGTGCAAGACGCCATCACCGGCGCGCCGATCACCGCCGTCGCCAGATTCTTCGAGGTCCTCATGATGACCGGCGGCATCATCGCGGGCGTCGCGATCTCGCTGCGGATCGCGGGCGCACTCGGTTCGACGCTGCCGGTGCTGACAACCGTCCCGCCGCCCGCGCTGGCCCAGATCCCGGTCCAGGTGGTCGCGGGCGCGTTCACCTCGCTGTTCTTCGCGGTGGCCTGCTACGCGGAGCGGCGGGCGCTGCCCATCGCGGGCATCGGCGGCGCCGCAGGAATCCTCGTCTACGCCCTGGCGCTGAGCGTGAGCATCGGCCCAGTCATCGCCTCGGCCATCGCCGCGACCGTTGTCGGCTCCGTCGGTGGCATCCTGGCCCGTAGGGCGCTGACGCCGCCGCAGGTGATCGCGGTCGCCGGCATCACCCCGCTGTTGCCGGGTCTCGCCCTCTACCGCGGCCTGTACGCCCTGCTCAACAACGAGTTGCTGGACGGGTTCAGCGCGCTGCTGTCGGCGTTCGGCATCGGGTGCGCGCTCGCCGCGGGGGTCACGCTCGGCGAGTGGATCGCCAGGACCATGCGGCGGCCGCGCATCCTGCGCCGCACCGGAACGCTGAAACGCCCGACCCTGAGCCGACGGAGGTCGGGTCAGAATCGGGCGTTGTAGTCAGTGCGCCGGCGCCGGTGGCGCCGGGTTGTCAACTCTGGTTTCCGCGCTCGGCAGCGTCGCGTTCCATGGCCTCACGCAGGCTCTTCGGGCGCATGTCGGTCCAGTTGGCCTCGACGTACTCGACGCACGCCTGGCGGCTGTCCTCACCGAACACCACACGCCACCCCTGCGGGACGTCCGAGAACGTCGGCCACAGCGAATGCTGGTCCTCGTCGTTGACGAGCACGTAGAAACGGCCGTCTTCGTCGTCAAAGGGATTGGTGCTCATCTGGCCTCGCTTGTCGCAAATTCGTTCATCGGTGTTTCCAGCGCTGAGGTTTCCGTCCCAGCGGACGCCTCGACCCTATCAAGATCGCCGTGGTCGGGACGATTATCCAGCACAGAATTCAGGATCTCACCGGCGCGAACGGCGACGTTGGACAGCAGCGACGAGGTGAGGCCGTGCGTCTTCTCGGTGCCGCCCTGGAGATAGATGCCACCCCGGACGTTCTCGGGGTGACCAGCCGGTAGTCGCGGTCCACCTCGGTGGCCACCCCGCCCTCGGGGGCCAGGTCGCCGATGAGGTTGCTCAGCGGGGTGGGGGTGAACCCGGTGGCGAGCACCAGCGCGTCGCACATCAGCGAGTCGGTCAGGCCGTCGAGGCTGCTGCGCACGCTCACCTCGATGCCCTCCTCGGTCTCGACCACGCCGTCGATCTCGGAGGCCCGGCGCATAAACAGGCGCCGCTGTCCGCGCACCAGTTCCTGGTATTCGGTGGTGTACAGCTCGTTGATCAGCTCGATGTCGACCACCGAGTAGTTGGTGCTCTTGTGCAGGGCCAGGATCCGCTCGCGCTCGGTGCTGTCGGCACCGTGCAACTCGTCGACGGCGCCGGGGTCGAAGATGCGGTTGGCGTACGGGCTGTCGTCGGCCGGGCTGTAGCCGTAGCGCGAGAAGACGCTGTGCACCTCGGCCTGCGGGTAGTTGCGGTGCAGGTACTGGACCACCTCGGCCGCGCTCTGGCCTGCGCCGAGCACCACGAAGCGCTGGTGCCGCAGCTCGGGCAACTCGTCGATCCGGAACAGGAACTGATGGTTGTGGAAGCAGCGCGCCGACGGCGTCGCCCACTCCGGGATCCGCTCGCGCAACCCGGCCCCGACGATCAGGTTCCGCGTCCGCAGGACCTGCCCGTCGGCCGTCTCGACCGCGAACTCGTCCACCGCCCCATCCGCGGCGGGCAGGCCGCGAACGCCGGTGACGGCGGTGCCGTATCGCACGTCGGCGTCGACCCGGCCTGCCGCCCACTGCAGGTAGTCGTTGAATTCGTGCCGGGTCGGGAAGAAGGTCTGGTGGTTGACGAAGTCGACCAGCCGGCCCTTGTCGAACAGGTAGGAGAAGAAGCTGAACGAGCTGGCCGGGTTCCGGAAGGTCACCAGGTCCTTCGGGAACGCGATCTGCATGGTCGCGCCGTCCAGCAGCATGCCGGGGTGCCAGCGGAAGCAGTCCTGCTTCTCCAGGAAGTGTGCCCGGATCCGGTCGCCGGGGGCGCAGCTCGCGTTGTGCTCCTCGATGGCGATGGCCAGCGCCAGGTTGGACGGCCCGAAGCCGACACCGACCAGGTCGTAGGTCGGCGACTGGTCGCGGTCAGCGGCCGAGAGAGTCGTATCCATGACGGTCATCCATCCTCGCCGGTTCGGCCGGCGGCAGTGCTGCTTGTTGCTGACATAGCTCGGGGTCCAACATTCGGGCCGCGCTGAATAGTAGCGCAGCCTACCCTAATTCGGGTGGCGGGGCGGGTCATCACCCGATCACCCCGATCCGGCGATCCGCGTCGGCGCACGCGGCGCCGAGCACGGCCAGCAGTCGGTCCGCCAGCGCGGACGCGACGGCGGGCTCGAGCACGTCCGCCCGGTAGCCGAGGTAGGCGTGCACGGGGCCCTCCCCCACCGGCTCGTAGAAGCTCAGCGTCAGGTCCGACACCGGCTCCCCACCGGGACCGGCAGCAGCCCTCCGAAGACCCCGTCCACCTCGCCGAGGCGCGCCTGTTCGTGGTGCACCACCATCACCTGAGGCCGCAGCGCATCACCGCCGAGATCGGTTGCCACGTCGTCGAATCCGACATCCTGATGCTCGAGCGCGGACAGGTTGCTCTCCCGGACCCGGGCGAGCAACTCCGCGAAGGTCGGTTCACCCGAGGTGTCCGTCCGCAGCACCACCGTGTTGAAGAAGCAACCGATCAACCCGGCCAGCGCCTCCTCGGTCCTGCCTGCGACCAGGGCCCCGATCGGGAGGTCTTCGCCCACACCGGCCTCGGTGAGCGCAACGGCCAGTGCCGACTGCAACACCATGAACATCGAGGTGCCGGTCCGGCGGGCCAGCGCGTCGATCTCACGATGCAGTGACTCGTCGATCGGCAGCGGCACCACGTCGCCGCGGCGGGGACCGCCCGGCCGCTCGCCGGGCATGGCCAGGGCCTCAGGGACGCCGGACAGCCGATCCCGCCAGTACGCGAGTTGCCTTGCGTGCCTGCTCGACTCGTCGGTGGGATCGCCGAGCACCTGCCGCGACCACAGCTCGTAGTCGCCGTAGGTCACCGGCAGCTGCGGCAGCTCGGGCGCATGTCCCGCCTGCCGCGCCAGGTAGCCGGCGAGCAGTTCCCCGAGCAACGGCACCACGGACCACTCGTCGACGGCCAGGTAGTGCATCACCAGTAGCAGGGCCTGGCGACCCGACGAGTCCTCCACGAGCTGCACCCGCAGCGGTGCCTCCTCGGTGAGATCCATCGGCTGCTGGGCCAGCTCGAAGACCCGCGCGTGCAGATCGCCGTCGCCGACGTCGACAAGCCCGACCTGCGGACGCACCGCCTCCTGGCCGAACACCTCGTCGTCGCGCTCGAAGAACACCGTGCGCAGCGGCTCGTGCCGCGAGACCACGTCGTCGAGCGCCAACGCCAGCGACTCGGCGTCGAGTCGACGCTCCGGGTAGAGCGAGAGGGCGTGGCTGGCGGTCGGCGACTCCCGGTACATCCGCCACTGCCTGCGCTGCGGCGGAGACAGTGGCGCGGCGCCGTCGCGGGGCGCACCCGCGAGCAGGGCCGGCCTGCCCTCACCGTTGTCCACCTCGGTCAGCTCGGCGAGCTCCGCGACCGTCGGTGCGTCGAACACCTCCCGAATGCTCAGCTGGGCACCCAGTTCCGTGCGCACCCGGCCGACCAGTTGCATCGAGGCCATCGAGTGACCGCCGAGGTCGAAGAAGTTGTCGTGCACACCGACCGAGGGCAGGTGCAGGATCTCCGCGAACAGGTCCGCGATCACCCGCTCCCTCGGCGTCCGCGGCGCGACGTCGCCGGTCAGCTCCGACCAGTCCGGCGCGGGCAGCGCCTTGCGGTCCAGCTTGCCGTTCGGCGTGAGCGGCAGCGGCCCGTCCAGCACGATGACCACGCTCGGCACCATGTAGTCCGGAAGCGACGACGCCACGTGGGCGCGCACCGCGGCCGGATCGACCACCGCACCCTCATGCGGCACCACGTACCCGATCAGCCGGGCGATCGACCCGTCCCGGTCGGTGACCACCGCGGACTGGTTGACGCCCGGGCTGTCCGCCAGCGCCGCGATGATCTCGCCGAGCTCGATGCGGAAGCCCCGGATCTTCACCTGGTCGTCGACCCTGCCGAGGAAGTCGATGTTGCCCTCCGCCCGCCAGCGCGCCAGGTCACCGGTGCGGTACATCCGGCCGGGGCCGAACGGGTTGGCGACGAAACGCCCCGCCGTCAGCGCCGGCTTGCCGAGGTAGCCGCGGGCCAGCCCGCGGCCGGCGATGTACAACTCGCCCGCGACGCCGACCGGAACCGGTCGCAGTCGCGCGTCGAGGATGAACGCCTGCTCGTTGGGGTCCGGGATGCCGATCGGCACGGCCTGGTTCCAGCCCGGCTGCGCCTGCCACAGGGTGTTGTTCACGGTTGCCTCGGTGAGGCCGTAGGCGGCCAGCAGGTTCAGCCGCTCCGCCCACCGCCCGATCAGGTCCGGCGGCACGGTCTCGGTGCCGACCAGGACCGTGCAGCCCGCGGGCACCAGGGCACCCGGCGGCAGCGCGGCCATCAGCGACGGCGGGATGATCGCGTGCGTGACCTCGTGCTCGTGCATGAAATCGGTGAGCTCCGGGCCAGCGACCCGAGAGCGGTCCGGCACGATCACCAGGCGCGACCCGGTGCACAGCGCCATCGACAGCTCGAACACCGCGACGTCGAACCCGACCGAGGCGAACTGCAGCACGGTCGATCCCGGGATCAGCCGCATCCGGTCCTCGGCGGTGGCGACCAGGCTGGAGATGCCCTCGTGCGAGACCACCACGCCCTTCGGCCTGCCGGTGGACCCGGAGGTGTAGATGACGTAGGCGGCGTGGTCGATGCCCGCGGGCACCACGGCCTGCGGCCTCGATGCCGCGGCCAGTTCGGCGACCACATCCGGCCCGTCGAGCAGGACCCGGCGCAGGCCCGGCACCTCCTCGATCCGCGCGGACTCCGTGGCGGTGCTCAGCAGCACCCCCGCGTTCGAGTCGACCAGCATGTACGAGATCCGGTCGGCGGGGTGGCTGAGGTCGAGCGGTAGGTAGGCCGCACCCAGCTTGAGGACGGCCAGCACCGAGGCGACCATGTCCACCGAGCGCGGCACGGCAAGGCCCACCACCGATTCCGCGCCGACGCCGCGGCAGGCGAGCACCGCGGCGATCCGGTCGGACCGCTCGTCGAGCTCGGCATACGTGACGCTGTGGTGCTCGTCGAGCGCGGCAACCGCGTCCGGCGTTGCCGCGACCCAGCGCGCGAACGAGGCGTCGAGGGTCTCCTCCGGCACCTCCCGGCGGGTGTCGTTGAAGTCCACCAGCACCAGGTCCCGCTCGCCGGGCAGGAACACGTCGACCGCGCCGATCGGCGTCGACGGCTCCTGCGCGACGGCGTCGAGGAGCGCCAGCTGACGGTGCGCGATCGCGTCGGCGGTGGACCGGTCGAACAGGTCCGCGCCGTACTCCAGGCGCAGCGAGATCTTGCCGTCGCCGGGATCCGAACCCGCTGCCGCGGGCAGGAACTCGGTGAAGTTGAACACCAGGTCGAACTTGGCGGTCCGCTCCTGCAGCGGTACTGGCTCCAGTGTCAGCCCGCCCAGCTCGGTGATGTCGGCGGCCCGGCTGTGGTAGCCGACCATCACCTGGAACAGCGGGTTCCTGGCCAGCGTGCGGGCCGGGTTCAGGCGCTCGACAACGGATTCGAACGGGACGTCGGCGTGAGTGAACGCCGCGAGGTCGAGCTCACGGACCCGGCCGAGCAGCTCGCCGAACGTCGGGTTGCCGCTCACGTCGGTGCGCAGCACCAGCGTGTTGACGAAGAACCCGACCAGCTCGTCGAGGCCCTGTTCGGTGCGGCCCGCGATGGGCGCACCGAGCGGCAGGTCCTCGCCTGCGCCGATGCGGTGCAGCAGCGCCGCGGCGGCGGCGTGCAGCACCATGAACATGCTCGCTCCGCTGTCGGCGGCCAGCACCCGCAGCGCCGCGGTGGTGCGCGGGTCCAGGTCCAGTTCGATCGCCCCGCCCGCGAAACTCGGTCGCGCGGGCCTGGCCCGATCGGTGGGCAGCGTCAGCTCCTCCGGCGCACCCGACAGCGTCCGCTCCCAGTACGAGAGCTGCTCGCTCAGTACCGAATCCGGGTCCGTTGGGTCGCCGAGCAACTCGCGCTGCCAGAGCGTGTAGTCCGCGTACTGCACGGCCAGCGGCTCCCACTGCGGAGCCTGCCCGTGCGCCCGGGAGGCGTAGGCGAGCATCAGGTCACGCAGGAACGGCCGGTCCGACCACTCGTCGGTGGCGATGTGGTGCAGCACCAGCGCGAGGATGTGATCGTTCGCGGCCAGCCGGATCACGGTGCCGCGCACCGGGATCTCACGGGTCAGGTCGAAGGGCCGCAGCACGGCGCCGCGGACCAGGCCCGCGATCTCGGTCTCCGTGCCGTCCACCACCGTCAGCTCCGGGGTCGCCTCGTCGAGGATCCGCTGCACGGGCAGTCCGTCGACCTCGCCGAACACGGTGCGCAGCGACTCGTGCCTGGCGACCACGTCCGCGAGTGCGGTCGCGAACAGTTCGGCGTCGAGCTCGCCCTTGAGGCGCAACACGATCGGGAAGTTGTACGCGGCCGAGTCCCCCTCGATCTGCTGGATCAGCCAGAGCCGCTGCTGCGCGGAGGACATCGGCAGGTGCTCCGGCCGGACCACGGGCGCCAGTACCGGGCGCACAGCCTGCCCCCGCGCGCGGACCCGCTCCGCCAGTTCCGCCACGGTGGGCGCCTCGAAGATGTCCCGCATGGTCAGCTCGGTCGACAGCGCCGACCGGGCCCGGCTGATCAGCCTGGTCGCCAGCAACGAGTGGCCGCCGAGGTCGAAGAAGCTGTCCTCGACGCCGAGTGCGCTGACGTCGAGCACCTCACCGAACAGCTCGCACAGCGCCTGCTCGATGTGGTCGGCGGGCGGACGTGAGCCCGAACCGACCGCGTCCGGCACCGGCGGCAGCGCCCGCACGTCGAGCTTGCCGTTCACCGTCATCGGCAAGGTCTCGGTGGGCACGAAGGCCGCCGGAATCATGTAGTCCGGCAACGAGGCGCGGAGCGCCTGTGAGTACTTCTGGCCCTCCTGCGGGCCGAAACCACTCACGGGCCCGGAGGGCACCACGTAGGCGACCAGCCGCTTGACGCCGCCGGGGCCTGGCGCCGCGATGACGGCGCACTGCCGCACCCCGTCGAGGCCGGCGAGGACCGATTCGATCTCGCCCAGCTCGACGCGGTGACCGCGGATCTTCACCTGGTCGTCGGTGCGGCCGAGGAAGTCGATGTTGCCGTCTCCGCCGCGCCGCACCAGGTCGCCGGTGCGGTACATCCGGCCGCCCGCAGCGAACGGGTCGGCCACGAAGCGCTCGGCGGTCAGGCCGAAGCGGTCCAGGTAGCCGCGGGCCAGGCCGATGCCCGCGATGTACAGCTCGCCTGCCACCCCGTCCGCGACGGGACGCAGCCACGAGTCGAGGATGTGGGCCCTGGTGTTCCAGATCGGCTTCCCGACAGTGGGCGTCGCGGAGTCCGCGGTGCCGCCGCCGAGCGTGTTGATCGTGTACTCGGTGGGGCCGTACAGGTTGTAGCCGAACGTCCCCTCCGTGTCCCGCAGCCTGCTCCACACCGAATCCGGCACCGCCTCGCCGCCGAGCAGCACCAGCGGCGGCCGGTGCTCGGCAGGACCGTCGCCGAGCAGGCCCTCCTCGAACAGGTGCTGCGCGTAGGTCGGAGTCACGTTGACGACGTCGATGGCGTGCGCGTTGCAGTACGCGACAAGGGCCTCCGCGTCGCGGCGCAGGTTCTCGTCGCAGATGTGCACCTCGTGTCCCTCGACGAGCCAGAGCAGCTCCTCCCAGGACATGTCGAAGGCGAACGACACCGTGTGCGCGATCCGGAGGCGTCGGCCGCCGGTCATGGAAATCGTCGGGTCGAAGATCTCCGCGCGGTGGTTGAACTGCATGTTGGTCAGGCCGCGGTAGCCGGTGACCACGCCCTTCGGCTTGCCGGTCGAGCCGGAGGTGTAGATGACGTACGCCGGGTGGTCCAGCCGCCCGGGAGTACCGGGAGCGAAGCCGCCCAGCTCGGCATCGGTCAACGGTCCGGTGCCGTGGCCGGGTGCCTCGCCCCCCTCGAGGACGATCGCCTCACCCTCGAAACCGGCGAGGGTCTCGCGGACCGCGGCGGTGGTCACGAGGGCCACCGGGCGCGCATCCTGGAGCATCCCGACCAGTCGCTCCGCCGGGTGGTCCAGCTCGAGCGGCAGGTACGCCGACCCGGTGCGCAGCACCGCGAACAGCGCGACCACCATCTCGATCGACCGCGGCAGGCCAAGCGCCACAATCCGTTCCGGGCCGGCGCCGTGTGCCAGCAGCAGCCGGGCCATCGCGTTGATCCGGCCGTCGAGGTCCCCGTAGGTCACCGACTCCGAACCGAAGACCAGCGCGACCTCGTCCGGGGTACGCGCGGCCGCCTCCGCGAACAGGTCCGCGATGGTGGATTCGGGCAGCTCCCGCTCGGCCCAGCGGGACGCCATCGCCGCGCGCTCGCCGGGTAGCGACAGGTCCAGCGACCCGACCGGCGCGGACACGTCGTCGGCGAACAGTTCGAGCAGCCCGACGAACCGCGCCAGCATCGACTCGACGGTCGCCTCGGCCACCGCCTCGGGGCGGAACTCGAACTTGATCTTCACCCGGTTGCCGGGTGTCACCACCACGGTCAGCGGGTAGTGGGTGTGGTCGACGCTGTCGCCGCCGCTGATGTCGTGGGCGCTGTTGAGAGCCGACACCTGGTTCTCGTCGACGAAGTTCTGCAGCACGTAGAGCACGTCGAAGAGCTGGCGGTGATCGGACTCGCGTCCGATGGTGGCCAGTCCGAGATAGTCGTGCGGCATCAGGCCGAGACGCTCGGACTGGCTGCGCCGCAACAGGTCCTCCACCCGCTCCGCCGGACGCAGCGTGGTGCGGACAGGGACCGTGTTGAGGAACAGTCCGGCCACCGTGTCGAGGCCCTCGACCTCGGGGGGCCTGCCGGCAACGGTGATGCCGAACACGACGTCGTCACGACCGGTCGCCGCACCGAGCACCAGCGCCAGCGCGCCGCTGAGGACGGCGTTGAAGGTGACCCCGCTCGCCGATGCCCTGGCCCGCAGTCGCTCGCTGAGCTCCGCCGTGAGCACGGTGTCGCGACGGCCGGGCAACGCGGGCGCCCCGGCCACGGCCGACCCCAGCAGCGTCGGCTCCTCGAGACCGGCCAGGGCGCGCCGCCACTCCGCCTTCCCCGACTCGCTGTCGCGGTCGCGCAGCCAGCCCAGGTAGTCGTCGAAACCGCCCGTCGCGGTGGGGAACCCGCTGTCGTCACCCGCGGACTCGTAGAGCGCCAGCAGCTGACTGACGACGATGCCGTTCGACCAGCCGTCCCAGAGCAGGAACTGCCGGTTGACCACCAGGCGGTCGCGGTCGTCGTCGAGACGGATCACCATCGCCCGCCACAGCGGCGGCGCCGCAAGGTCGAACGGGGCGAGCCGGTCGGTGGCCATCAGCTCGGCGGCATGGGCGTCGCGCTCGGACTCCGCCAGCTCGCGCAGGTCGAACAGGGCGATCGGGACGTCGAGGTCGGCGGTGATGAACTGCACCGGCGTGGTGAGGCCGTCGCTGAGGAATCCCGCACGCAGCGTCGGGTTCCGGCGCTGCAGGGTGCGCAGCGCCGCGGCCAGCCGCTCGACGTCGAGGCGATGCTCGAAGTCCAGCGAGAACTGAGCGGTGTAGATGTCGGCGCCCTCGTCGAAGGTCGCCTGGAAGTACAGGCCCTCCTGCAGCGGGGACAGCGGCCACACCGCGTCGACCCCGGCGGGGCTGCGCTCGGCGATCAGGTCCAGCTCGTCCTGGGTCAGCGCCACCAGCGGCGCGTCGGATGGCGTCAGGACGCCGGGCCCGTCGTGGCGCGAGGCGGTCTCGACGAGCTCGCGCACCGCCTGGGCCCAGCCCTGACTCAGCGCCTCACCGTCGGATTCGGTCAGCCCCAGGTCGGAGCGGCCGAACACCGCGGTCAGTACGGGGCCCTCGGCGGTGTCCTCGCAGATCGCGTTGACGATCAGCTGGTAGGGGCCGCCCATGTCGGCATCGGGATCGGTTGACAGCGCATCGGTCTCGGGCGCCGGGGCCCACGGGACCGCGATGCCGAGATCGGCCGACGGCATCCGGCCCAGGTAGTTGAACAGGACCTGCGACTCCGCGCGGGCGGCGAGCAGGCCGGCGGTGCGGGCGTTCGAGTACCGCAGCATGCCGAAGCCGATGCCGCCGTCGGGCGCGTCCCGCAGCCGCTCCTTCACGTCCTTGAGCACGTCCAGCGGTCGCTCGCCCGCCCGCAGTCGGACCGGACTGATGCTGGTGAACCAGCCGACGGTACGGGACAGGTCAACACCCGACGTCAGCTCCTCGCGGCCGTGTCGCTCCAGGTCGACCAGCAGGTCCGAGGCGGCGCGGCCGGTGTCACGGTGCCAGCGGCTCACGGCGATCCGCAGCGCGCTGAGCAGCACGTCGGTCACGTCGGCATTCGCCAGCGCGGGCACTGTCGTCAGCGCGGCAGCGGTCTCGTCCACGGACAGCGAAACCCGGTGCTGGGAGCCGGTTCCGATGGTCGCGTGACCGCTGACCTCCGGCACCAGCGCCGCTCCTGGTGCCGTGACGGCGGTCCAGTGGGACAGCTCGGCGAGACGCTCGGCGCCCTGGGCCTGCTCGGCGACGATCCGGCCGAACCCACGCAACGAGGTGCCGACGGGGTCGAGCGCCGCATCCTGACCGGATGCCGACGCCACGTTCGCCATCGCGAGGTCCTCGAGCAGGATCCGCCAGGACACCCCGTCCACCACGAGGTGGTGCGCGACCATCAACAGGCGGCCGATGGTCTCCGGTCCTGCGTCGAACCACACCGCCTGCACCATCACGCCCGACTCGGGGTCGAGACGCTCGGTCGCCGCCTCGGAGTGCTCGGTGACGATGTCGCGCAGGGACTCCGGATCCCGGACGTCGACGGTGGTGAAGAGGGCCTCGGCGCTCACCGAACCGGGTTCGGTGGTCACCGTCGACCACACGCCTGGCGCGTGCCGGGTCAGGCGGGCACGCAGGCCGTCGTGGTGATCGAGCAGTGCCTGCAGCGC
Organism: Rhodococcus sp. MTM3W5.2; assembly: GCF_001984015.1. NCBI lineage: Bacteria > Bacillati > Actinomycetota > Actinomycetes > Mycobacteriales > Nocardiaceae > Rhodococcus > Rhodococcus sp. MTM3W5.2. The sequence goes on from NZ_CP019572.1 coordinate 4,944,635, forward strand.
CGCCATCAGGCCGCGCGCGTCGGCGCCCGCCGGGGTGTGCAGCAGCACGGCCTGGTTGAAACGGTCGGTGCCGCCGGACCATTCGGAGAGCCGGTGCACGACCGGCAGCGGGATGACCTCGCCGATGCCGTCGGCCACGGGTGCGTCGGGCGTGGCGGCCTCAGCGACCGGGTCCGCCTCGCCGACCAACCGCGCGATCGCGGCCGGGGTGCGCTGCTCGAAGATCTGGCGAGGGGTGAGCGTGACACCGTCGCGGCGGGCCAGGTTCACCAGCCGGATCGCCAGGATGCTGTCGCCGCCGAGGGTGAAGAAGTCGTCGCCCGGTCCCACCCGGTCCAGGCCGAGCACCTCGGCGAACTGGGCGGCGATGCGCCCCTCGGTGCCCGTGCTCGAGGCGGGTGCCGACACCGCGGCGGAGAAGTCCGGCGCGGGCAGTGCCTTGCGGTCCAGCTTGCCGCTCGGGCTCAGCGGCAAGGCATCGAGCTCCACGAAGGCGCTGGGCACCATATGCGCTGGCAAAAAGACCGCCAGCGCCTGTGCGTACTTCTGGTCCCCCTGGACACCGGAAGTACGCACGGGCCCGGAGGGCACCACGTAGGCGACCAGACGCTGCTGGCCGGGGCGGTCCTCGCGCACCAGGACGGCGGCCTGGGCCACCGACGGATCGGCCAGCAGCGCGGCCTCGACCTCGCCGAGCTCGATCCGGAAGCCGCGCAGCTTCACCTGGTCGTCGGCGCGGCCGACGTAGTCCAGTTCGCCGTCGACTGACCGCACCAGGTCACCGGTCCGGTACATCCGGGTGCCTGCGACGAACGGGTCGGCCACGAACCGGTCCGCGGTCAGCGCGGCGCGGCCCAGGTAGCCGCGGGCCAGCTGCGGCCCGGACAGGTACAGCTCACCCTCGGTGCCCGGCGGCACCGGGTTCAGGTACTGATCGAGCACGTACAGGCGGGTGTTCGCGACCGGCGCGCCGATCGGCACGCTGAGCGCCGCCGACGAAACCTCCTGCGCCCCGAAGAAGTAGCTCACCTCGACCGCGGCCTCGGTGGGTCCGTAGAGGTTGTCCAGCCGCACACCCGGCAGCACCTCGGCGAAGCGCCGGGCCGACGCGGCGGACAGCGCCTCACCCGAGCAGCCGACCACCCGCAGCTCGGTGCAGGCGGTGGCGCCCGGCTCGGCCAGGAACAGGTCCAGCATGGACGGCACGAAATGCGCACGGCTGATGCCGCGTTCGGCGATCAGGCCGGCGAGGTACGCCGGATCCTTGTGCCCTCCGGGACGGGCCAACACCACGGTGGCCCCGGCGATCAACGGCCCGAAGAACTCCGGCACCGAGACGTCGAAGCTCGACGGCGTCTTCTGCAGCACCCGCTCCCCGACCGCAAGCGGGTGCTCGGACTGCATCCAGAGCAGCCGGTTGACGATGGCCTCGTGCGGCACCAGCACGCCCTTGGGCCTGCCGGTCGAACCCGAGGTGTAGATGACGTACGCGGGATTGCCTGCCGTGGCCCTGGCGACCGTCGGCAACACACCCGAATCCCCCAGCGGCTCGGACAGATCCACCGTCAGCACCGGCAGCACGGTGTCGAACGGTCCGCCGTCGGTGAGCACGCACACGGGCTCGGCGTCGGCCAGCATGTACGACAACCGGTCGGCCGGGTAGTCGAGGTCGAGCGGCAGGTACGCGCCGCCCGCCTTGCCGATCGCCAGCAGCGCGACCACCAGTTCGAGCGAACGTCCGAGCGCGACGCCGACGAGCGACTCCGGTCCCACCCCGCGGTCGACGAGGTCTCGCGCCAGCCGGTTCGCCCGCGCATGCAGTTCGGCATAGGTCAGCGACCGTCCCTCGAACTCGACGGCGACCGCCTCCGGGGTCCGGGCGGCCTGCTCGTCGAGCAGGTCGGTGAGGGTGCGGTCCTCGGCGGATCCGAGGGACGCGGCCCAGCTCGCCTCCAGCTCGTCCCGCTCGGCCGCGGTCACCAGCGCCAGTGCGGAAATCGGCTGGTCGCCGTCGCGCACCAGCTCGCCGAGGAAGGACACCATGCCATCGGCCAACCGGTTCGCCGTTGCCGAGTCGACCACCGCGGCCTGGTATTTGACCTCGAGCCGCAGCTCGTCGCCGGGCGCGACGATCAGCGTCACCGGGTACGGCGGGTTCTCCTCGAAGGTGATGCCGGTGATCTCCAGCCGACCGGTGGGGTCGGCGACGGCGCCCTCGCCGATCGGGTAGTTCTCGAACACCACCAAGGTGTCGAAGAGCTCCTGCAGACCGGTCAGCCTGCGCAGCTCGCTCAGGCCGATGTACTGGTGCTCGAGCAGCCTCGACTGCTCGTCCTGCCAACGCGTCAGCGCCTCCGCGGCGAATTCCTCGGCGCGGTACCGCAATCGAGCGGGCACCGTGTTGATGAACAACCCGACCATCGTCTCGATACCGCGCAGGTCGCCGCCGCGTCCGGACACCGTCGAGCCGAACAGCACGTCGCGGCGCTTGGTGAGCCGGCCCAGCAGCAGGCCCCATGCGCCGTGCACCAGGGTGCTCAGCGTCAATCCGCGGGCGCGACCGAACGCGATGAGGTCCGCCGTCTGCGCCGCCGACAGGTTGACCTTGACCTCGCGGACGCCGACCTCGGTGCCGCGTTCGGCCTTGCTGAGCCCGGTCGGCTCGTCGACACCGTCGAGCGCGGCGCGCCACACCTCGATCGATGCCTCCCGATCACGGGAGCCCAACCAGCCCAGGTAGTTCCGGTACGGCTCCGGGGCGGGCAGCGCCACCGGTGCCGAACCCGCGGGCGCGTACAGCGCCATCAGCTCGCGCAGCATCACCGGCACCGACCAGCCGTCGGCGACGATGTGGTGGATCGACTGCAGCAACAGGTGCTCATCCGGTCCGACGAGCACCAGCACGTACCGCAGCAGGGGCGCCTGCTCGAGGTCGAACCCGCGCACCCGCTCGTCGGCGAGGATCTGCCGGACCCGGGACGAGACCTCGTCGGCACCCAGCCCACGCAGGTCCACCGCATCCATCGGGACCCGGGCCTCGCCGGAGACCACCTGCACCACGCGGCCGTCGGACACCGCCCGCAGCCCGGTGCGCAGCGCCGCGTGCCGGTCCACGACCGTCTGCAGCGCGGTGTGCAGCGCCTGCGGGTCCACCGGACCGGTCAGCTCGATTATCTGCTGCACCACATAGGGATCGGAGTGCTCGGTCTCGAACGCGCTGTGGAAATAGATGCCCTCCTGCAGCGGGGTCATCGGCAGCACGTCGACCAGGTCGGCGGCCGCGACCTCGAGCTGGTCCACGTCCGCCTGGCCCAGCCGCGCGTGCGGGAAGTCCGAGGGGTGTGGCCGCCGAACGGGGCGCTCGCCGCGAGCACACGCAGCACCGCGGTCCAGGCCTCGGACAGGGCGGCGATCCGAGCCGCGGGGAACAACCCCGGCGCCCAGGTGATGGTGGTGCGCAGGGTCGGCCCATCGGGCCCGTCCTCCGCGATCGCGTTGAACTCGATGGCGTGGCCCATCGGCGCATCGGGGTCGTTGGCGCCGTCCATCGCGATCGGCAGCCAGTCCGCGCCCTGGGACGCGGAAACCCTGCCCAGGTAGTTGAACAGCACCTGCGGGGTGACGCCGCCTGCCAGCTCGGCGCCCGAGGGGCTCAGGTATCGCAGCGCGCCGTAGCCGATGCCGTTGCCGGGCACCGCCCGCAGCTGCTCCTTGACCGTCTTCACCGCCGCGCCGAGCACGGCCGGGTCGAGGCCGTCCGCGAGCGCACCCGCGTCGATCCGGACCGGGTACAGGCTGGTGAACCAGCCGACCGTGCAGCCCAGGTCGACCGGCCTGCCCGCGGCGTCCTCCTCGCGGCCGTGGCCCTCGAGGTCGATGACCACCTGGCTGTCATATGAACCAGCGCCGGAACCGGCCCCACCGCGCCAGTTCGCCAGCACGGCGGCGAGTCCGGTGAGCAGCACGTCGCCGACCTGACCGCCGAACGCGGCGGGCACGGCCCCGAGCAGCGGCCCTGTGAACTCGGGCGCCAGACTCACGGTGATCGACTCGGCTGCGCCGCAACGGTCGAGCGCCGGGTCGAGCGCGCGGGAGCCGAGCGTGGGGTCCGGCGTCCGCGACACCGAGAGCCAGTGGTCGAGTTCGCCGTCGAACGCACCGGATTCGGCCCGCTCCGACAGCAGCTGGGACCACCGGCGCAGCGAGGTGCCCACCGGGGCCAGGTCGACGGGAATGCCCGCCGTCGCCGCCGATCCCGCCCTGGCCAGGTCCTCGAGCAGGATCCGCCAGGACACGCCGTCCACCACCAGGTGGTGCACCACCAGCAACAGCCGGCCCGGGCGGTCCGCCCCGCCGTCGAACCAGACCGCCGCCACCATCACGCCCGCGTCGGGGTCGAGTCGCGCTGCGGCGTCGATTGTTTCGCGTGAAACCACGGCGTCCAGCTCGGCCGCGGACAGGCGCTCCGCGTCGACCACGCGCAGGTCCGTCGCGGCCGCGGCCTCGGGCACCGACAGCGCCCAGCGCTCACCGCGGACCAGCGCGGCGCGCAGCGCATCGTGGCGCTCGATCACCGCGGCCAGCGCCGCGCGCGCCGCGTCCGCGTGGAACCCGATCGGCGTCTGCACGAGCACCGACTGGTGGAACCGGGCGATGGCCTCGCCGGATTCGCTGGTGTGCGCGATGATCGGCGTCGCGGGGACCTCGCCGAGGGGCTCGTCGAGCCGGTCAACCAACGCCTCCGCGCGGCCCTCGATCTCGCGGGCGAGGGCCTCCGCGGTGCGCAACTGGAAGACCTCGCGGGCACTGAAGCTCATGCCGGCACCGCGAGCGTGGTTCACCAGCTGGATGGCGACGATGCTGTCACCGCCGAGCGCGAAGAAGTCGTCGGTGACGCCGACACTGTCGACGCCGAGCACCCCGGCGATGATGGCGCACAGCTGCCGCTCGCGCTCGGTGCGCGGAGCCAGCCCTGGCAGCGCGGCGCGCAGGTCCGGTTCCGGTAGCGCCCGCCGGTCCAGCTTGCCGTTCGCGGTCAACGGGAACTGGTCGAGGACCAGCACGGCGGTGGGCACCATGTACTCGGGCAGCTTGGCCGCCGCCCAGGCCCGCACCTCGTCGGACGTCAGCGCCGGGTGGTCCGCATGCGAGACCACGTAGCCCGCAAGGTACTTGGATCCGTTGTTCTCGCGCACCAGCACCGCGCAGTCACGAACGCCCGGGTGCGACGCGAGGGCGGCCTCGACGTCCTCGAGCTCGAGGCGCATGCCGCGGATCTTGACCTGGTTGTCGGCGCGACCGATGAAGTCGAGGCTGCCGTCCTCCGCCCACCGCGCGAGGTCGCCGGTGCGGTAGAGCCGGGACCCGTCCTCGGCGAAGGGATTGGCGATGAACCGGGAGGCCGTCAGGGCGGCGGCGCCGACGTAGCCGCGGCCGAGCAGGTAGCCGCCTGCATACAGTTCGCCGCCGACTCCTGGCGGCACCGGCCGCAGCTGCGAATCCAGCACGTACAGCTGGGTGTTGGGGTTCGGCCTTCCGATCGAGGACGCGATCCGCTCGGCCCGGTCGCGGTAGATCACATGGGAGACACCGATGGTCGCCTCGGCGGGGCCGTAGCCGTGGTAGAGGGTGGTGCTGAGCCTGCGCCGGAAGCGGTCGAACAGTTCCGGGGTGAGCACCTCGCCGCCGCACCAGACGTGCCGGAGGCCGTCGAGCGAACGACCGCCCTCGGCCAGGTCCAGCAGCACGCTGAGCATCGAGGAGACCAGGTACACGAAGGTGACCCGCTCGCGTTCGATGAGATCGAGCAGGTAATGCGGGTCGCGCTCGCCGCCCGCCTCGGCGACCACCAGCCGGCCACCTGAGACCAGCGGCAGCAGGATCTCGTTGACCGAGATGTCAAAGGAGAGCGGCGCCTTGAACAGTGAGGCATCGTCGACACCGAACCCGAGCACCTCCTCGACCTGCCACTGCAACCGGGCACAGATCGCCTCGTGGCGGATCATCGCGCCCTTGGGCCTGCCGGTGGAACCGGAGGTGAAGATGACGTAGGCCAGCGACCTGCCCTCGATCTCGGTGCCGAGAGGATCCGCAGACTGCCCCGCGTGCGCCCAGTCGGCCAGGTCCACTGCGACCGCGGCGTCCGGTGAGGCCTGCACCCCGCCCGGTCCGGTGAGCACCAGTCGAGCGCCCGCGTCGGCGAGCACCTGGTCGCGGCGGTCCTGCGGCCAGGCCGGGTCGAGGGGCACGAAGGCGCCGCCCGCGGCCATCACCGCGAGCAGTCCCACGACCATCTCGGCCGAGCGCGGAACACCGACCGCGACAACTTCTTCCGGCGCAAGTCCACGCTCGGCCAGGTGTCGGGCGAGCTGGTTCACCCGCGCCCCGAGGTCCCGGTAGCTGAGCCGGACGTCGCCCGCGATCAGCGCTTCCCGGTCGGGGGTCGCCGCGACCTGAGCGGCGAACAGTTCGGGCACGGTGTGGCTGGGCTGCGGCCGGGCGGTGTCGTTGAAGTCCACCAGCACCTGGCGCCGCTGCGCATCCGACAGCACGTCGAACCGCGAGACCGGGGCCTCGGGCGCGGCCGCGAGCTGGCCGAGGAATTCGGTGAACTGCACACGGTGCCGCTCGAGTTCGTCCTCGAGGCCCGCACCGACGCGCAGGTCGATCCTGATCGACTGGCCCTCCTGGCCGCCCTGCACGGTGAAGTCCAACTCGCCGATCGCGCCGGTGACCATGTTCTGCGCGGACGCCGGGCTGCCGCCGAAGGTCATGGGATGCTCGAACATCACGATGTTCACGCCGGGGCCGAACACGCGCCGGGACGGGTCGAGCGCACGCATCTCCCTGGCGAGGTCCTCACCGCGGTAGCGGCCGTGCCGGAGCAGCCCGACCAGCCCCTTGTCGATGTGTGCCGCCAGTGCCGCCAGCGTGCTGTCGCCGTCCACCCGCAGTCGCATCGGCAGGATGGTCGAGGCCATCGACGGCAGGCTCCGCAGCGCCCGCCCGGTGCGGCCGGTTAGCGGCACCGACAGCATCAGGTCGGTCTGCCCGCTGACTCGGTGCAGATAGGCGGCGATCATCGCGAACGGGATCCGGGTGCGCCGGATGTCCTGGGCGTCGGCGAACCGGAACAGCCCGGCAACGGTCTCCGGGTCGAGTTCGACGGTCGCCTTGATCGGCGGCGCGGTGGGGTCCGGCGAAGGCGGCAGCAGCACAGGGGGTTCGGGGGCGTCGGCCAGCGACTCGAGCCAGTGTTCACGATCCGCCGCGTACCGCCCTGACTCGCGGTACTCGACATCCGCGTCGATCGCGGTCTGCAGCGACCAGTCCTGCTCGTCGAACAGCAGCTCCGGGTGTTCCTGCCTGCCGACGACCTCGGCGACCAGCAGCACGATGCCGTACCCGTCGATGATGCTGTGGTGGTACCGCTGGTGCCACCAGGTGAGCTCGTCGTCGATCCGCAGGATCGCCTGGGTGAACAGCGGCTCGTCGCTCTCGAGCTCGGCGACGGTCTGCATGTCGTTCTCGACCCACGCGCGCGCGGCGGCGAGGGGATCCGGCCGGCCGCGCAGATCGACGATCCGCAGGGTCCACCCCTCCGGATCGAGCCGCTGCTGCCGCAGCACCTCGTCCGCCCCGACCGCGAACCGCACGTGCAGCGCCTCGGCGCGCCGGATGGTCATGTACACGGACTCGACCGCGCGGGCGATGTCGAGCGGTCCGTTCACCTCGACGGTGAGGGCGATGTTGTAGGCCGGGCTGGCTGGGGTGAGCTGCTGCGCGACCCACACCTCGGACTGGGCGGCGGTGACGGGAAGCCACTGGCCGGTGGCGTGCGGGAGAGCCGTCGAGTCCGAGGGAGAAGACATACAGGTCCGATCTTCGTCGCGCGGCGCCGGTCGTCGCCGTGATTTCGGACCTTAGGATAGGCTATCTACCCTTAGGGTAGACAAACTACCCGGTCCTCGCAGGGTTTCTCGGTTCGGGGCTTGACCTTGCCCCTGGGGCAAGGTCAGACGATGAATCCATGACCAACACCGCACTGCACACCGTCGAAGCCCGGATCCGCGAGCAGGCCGCCGCCTACTGCGAGTCGAACAACGTCCCCGGTTTCGTCGCCGGTGTCTACCACGCCGGCGAGCAGATCGTCGTCGCACACGGCACCGCGAACATCGCCACCGGCGCACTGATGCTCGAGGACACCGGATTCCTCTTCGGCTCCGTCACCAAGGTCCTGACCACCACGCTGGTCCTCCAACAGGTCGAGCGAGGACTCCTCGAACTGGACCTGCCGGTGGTGACCTACCTGCCCGACTTCGCCCTGACCGCACCGGGCGAGGCGGACAAGATCCTGGTCCGGCACCTGATCTCGCACACCAACGGCATCGACGCGGACCTGTTCTTCCCCGACGCCAAGGGGCGCGACGCCCTGAAGACCTACGCCGACGGCCTCGCGAGCAGCTGCGGCACCCTGTTCGAACCCGGCGAGCAGCTCAGCTACTCCAACGGCGGCATGATCGTTGCGGGGCGCCTACTGGAAGTGGTGACCGGCCGGACCTTCCCCGACCTGCTCGAGCGCGATATCTACGCACCGGTCGGCATGCAGTACTCCAGCACCTCGGCCGAGCAGGCCATCCTGCGCAGCACCGCGGTCGGCCACTTCAATGACCTCGAGACGATGGCGGCCGAGCCCACCGCCATGTTCACACTGCCCGACACCTGGGGGCCTGCAGGCGGCACGCCGATCGGGACCATCGCCGACCTGCTCGCCTTCGGACGCACCCACCTCGCGGGTGGGGTGTCCCCCACCGGCACACGGGTTCTCGGGCGGAGTCGACCGCGCTGATGCAGCAGGTCGCCCACGACATGGCCAGCCCGAACGTCCCGCCGATCGGCCTGGGTTGGGTGCTGTACCCGTTCGGCGACACGACCGTCCTCGCCATGTCGGGCGCGTCGCCGGGCGGCGTGTCCATCCTGTGCGTCGTGCCCGAACGCGACCTGGTCTTCACCGCTTTCGGCAACACGCCTGGGGCGATCATGCTGCAGGACCAGATCCTGCAGTGGCTCCTGAGCGAGCATCTCGGCGTCCAGATCCCCACGCTGATCACCGAATTGGAGCAGGACGTCGACCTCACCCCGTACGTGGGGACCTATCGCTCCGATCAGCTCCGCGTCGACGTCAGCATCGTCGACGGCCAGCTGGAGGAGCGGGTGACCTACGAACCGGCGGACGAGTCGCAGGAGCGGATCTTCACCGAGTTCGCCGGCGGCATGACCTCCGCCCCGCCGCAGCGCTACGTGCCGATCCGGCCCGGCCTTTTCGCACCCGCCGGATACCCACTCGAGGCGTTCGACGGATACCTGCGACTGCTGCTCGTCTCCTACCACGACGTCCGCAACGGCCAGGCGCGCTTCCGCAACGGCGGCGGCCGCCTGACCCGACGGGCCTGACCGTCCGCAACCGACGAACCGAAGGCCCAATGTCACATTCCTGCCGCCCCGTCTGTCAGTGATGTGTAGACGCCAACCGAAAGAGAGCAGCAACCATGACGAACACCACCTCCATCTCGCGGATGCCCAACCCCGGCGAGTTCGTGCCGGAGCTGAAGGACATCAGCGCCGCCCTGTTCCGTGCCACGGGCAACCAGTCGGTCCCCCGCGCCACGATGAGCCTGGTCCACCTGCGCGCCGGACAGATCGTCGGCAACACCTACCTGACCATCCTGAACACCGGTTTCCTCCGTAAGGCCGGCGAGTCCGAGGAGCGCATCACGGCCGTGTCGTCCTGGCAGGACGCCCCGTACTTCACCGAGGCCGAGCGAGCAGCGCTTGCCCTGGTGGAGGCGGTCCTCCAGCCCGCCCCGAACGGCAAGGAGCGCGTCAGTGACGAGCTGTACACGGAGGCGGCCCGGCACTACGACGAGAAGGCGCTGGCCACCCTCACCATCGCGATCGGCCAGATCAACTTCTTCATCGCCCTTGCCCTGATCGGCAAGCCCCAGCCGGTCGCCTCGCTGGCGGACGAGCAGTGGGACTGACCGTTCCCGCGTCGTGAGCACCGAGTGGAAGGATGACCGGCATGATCACGATCGGCCAGCTCGCGGACTACGCCGGGGTGACCACCAAAGCCATTCGCCACTATCACGAGCGGGGTCTGATCGCAGAGCCCGATCGCGACTCGTCCGGCTACCGGCGCTACACCGCCCAAGACGCCATCGACCTCGTCAAGATCAGGACGCTGGCCGATGCGGGCGTGCCACTGGCCCGCATCAAGGATCTCCTCGACGGCGGCTCGGATGCGCTCACCGCAGCCATTGCCGAGGTCGATCGCAACCTCCGAGACCGCATCGCGCAGCTGCGGCGAACCCGCGATCAACTCGCCCAGTTGCGCGGCGGCGACCGGCTTTTCGTCTCTCCTGAAGTCGCCGACTATCTCGGCGATCTGCGTGAACTCGGCGTCAGCGAACGCCAGTTGCGCCTGGAACGCGACGGCTGGATCCTCATGCAGACAGCCTCACCCGAGGACGCCGCCGTGTGGCTCGCCGAAAAGCGCGAGCTCATCACCGATCCCGCTTTCCGCGTCGTCTACCTCGAACACGACGCCGCGTACGACTGGTCGCCGAACGATCCCCGCCTGCCCGCCCTCGCGGACCGTACCCGGGACTGGTTCGCCAACCACGACAGCCGATCCGAGACCCGCCCCGTCCACAACCCGACCATCGCCCGGTTGGCGGCACTGTCCCAGCCAGGAGCCTCGTCCCCAGCGTGGGATCGCCTGGCCCAACTCGTGAGAGCTAGCCGGTGAGGAAGTCCAGGATCGCGGAGTTCACCGCGTCCGGGCGCTCGAGATAGCCGTAGTGGCCGCAGTCGGGCAGCTCCACGTAGTTCGCCCCCGGGATGGCCTTGGCCACCTCGGCGGCCAGGTGCGGCGGCACCAACCGGTCGTCGGCGAACCCGATCGCAAGGCAGGGCCGGGTGATCCGGCGGTAGGCCGCGAGGCGGTCGCCGAAGTCGTCCAGGTTCTGCTGGGCGCGCACGCCGCGGCTGGTCTCGGCCTTGGAGAAGGCGAAGATGTCCAGCCAGTCCTGGGCCGCCATCTGATCCACAAGCGAGGCGGGCGAGAGGTTGAGCACCGCGGTGATCGCGGCCCGGTAGCTCGCAGGCAACGTGATGCCCTGCGCGTCGAGTTCCCGCTCTCCCTCGGACAACGCCTTCTGCAGCGCGACCCGGCGACCGTGCGCGGCGAGGAAGACGGCCTTGCGCACCAGCTCGGGGCGAGAGAGGGCGAGCTCCTGCGCGACACGGGCGCCGAGCGAGGTACCGATCACGTGGGCCGGGCCCCCGAGGTGCTCGATCAGCGCCGCGGTGTCCGCGACCATGTCCTCGATGGCGATGCCGTCCGCGCACTCGTCGGTCGGGGCGATGCCGCGGTTGTCGAAGGTGCACACGCGATATCCCGCGGCCAGCAGCGCGGGGACCTGATGCAGGTCCCACACCCGACCGGGGCTGCCGGTCCCCATGATCAGGACGACCAGGTCTCCTGAGCCTTTGACCTGGTAATTCAGCTGAATCCCATTGATCGTGGCGAGGGGCATCGACGAGCCTTTCTGGCGAGAACCGGGACACGGCCCGGTGCCGGCGCTATGGATAGCCTAAGCTAGCCCCGCGTCGATTACATCGACGGCAATTGTCGCGCTCGTCCAGGAGGAACCCGTTGAGAGTCGCCACGCTCGGATACCAGACCTGGGGTCACCGTACCCTGCAGGCGCTGCTGGATTCCAAACATGAGGTGGTGCTTGCGATCACCCACCCCAAGAGCGACCACGCGTACGAGCGGATGTGGGCCGATTCGGTCGCCGATCTCGCCGCCGAGCACGGGGTGCCGGTGCACATCGCTAACAAGCCCGACGAGGATTTCAAGGCCGCACTGAAGCAGGCCGACCCCGACATCATCGTGGCGAACAACTGGCGCACCTGGCTGCCGCAGGACGTCTTCGATGCCCCCCGCTACGGCACCCTCAACATCCACGACTCGCTGCTGCCGAAGTACACCGGGTTCTCCCCGCTGATCTGGGCCCTGATCAACGGCGAACCCGAGGTCGGCCTCACCGCACACCTGATGGACGAGGAACTCGACGCGGGCGACATCATCCTGCAGCGCAGCACCCCCGTCGGCCCGAAGGACACGGTCACCGACCTGTTCCACCGGACCGTCGACATGATCGGCCCGATCACCGTCGACGCCCTCGACCTCATCGAGTCCGGCCGCACGGACTGGACGCCCCAGGACCGGTCGCAGGCCACCTTCTTCCACAAGCGCGCCGCGGAGGACAGCCGGATCGACTGGACCTGGCCCGCCGAGGTCATCGAGCGACTCGTCCGCGCGCAGTCCGACCCGTACCCGAACGCGTTCACCCACTTCAAGGGCCAGCGCATCCGCGTCATCGAGTCCTCGGTGTCCAAGGGCTGTTACGGCGGCACCCCAGGCCGGGTCTTCATCCACGAGGGCGACGGCATGGTCATCGTCGCCGGGCCCGACGCGTGGAGCGGCCGCAACCGGGGCCTGTCGATCGAGCGCGTGCGCCTCGAAGACGGCACCGAGATGACCGGCAAGGAGTTCTTCCCGCACGGCGGCGGCTACCTGAGCTGACGGCCCCGCTCGGTGACCCCCGTCACCGAGCGGCATCGAGTGTGGGCAACCACACCAATTTTGCAGACCTCTGCAACCTTGCAGAGGTCTGCAAAGTCCGTACCGTCGATGGAGTGATCCACGAACTGCCCCTGCGCGACCGCAAAAAGGCCGCCACCCGACGGGCACTGAGCGACGCCGCGGTCCGGCTCGCCAGGACCCTCGGCATCGACTGCGTGACGGCGGACGCCATCGCGTCCGACGCGGGCGTCTCCACGCGCACCTTTCACAACTACTTCCCGTCCAAGGAAGAGGCCATCCTCTACCGCTTCGAGACCGAAGTGACCGAGTGGGTGCAGCAACTCCGCGAACGCCCGGCCGAGGAACCCATCTGGGACTCGCTCGAGACACTGGTCGTCGGCATCGTGATGGATCCCGAGCGCGATCTCACCGACACCTTCGCCGTGATGGCCCTCGTCGAGGACAGCCCCGCGCTGCTCGCCCGCAGGCTCGAGCTGCACGGGCGCGTATCCCGCATCTTCGGCGAGGCGATCGCCGAACGCACCGGCACCGACATCGAGCGCGACCTGTACCCGAACCTGCTGCAGATGGCCTCGGGGGCCGCTTGTAAGGCGGCGATCGACCTCTGGATACAGGGCACCTCCGACTACGCGAACCCTGGCGAGCTCGTCACCGAGGCGTTCCGCCAACTCCGCGCAGGCATCCCGCAGCCACCCCTCCCCACGCAGCACTGACCGACCCGTACCACCTCGAACGAAGGGTCCTCCATGGCCACCTATCTCTATCGGATCGGCAAGTTCGCCTATCGGCGAAAGGGCACGGTCCTGTCCATCTGGCTCACCCTTCTCGTCCTGATGGGCGTCGGCGCCGCAACCCTCTCCGGGCCGACCAACGACTCGTTCTCGATCCCAGGGACGCCCGCGCAGCAGGCGCAGGACCTGATGGCCGAGCGCTTCCCTGAGGCCGCGGGCAGCGACCCCTTCAACTCGCTCAGCGCACGCTTCGTCTTCGCCGCGCCGAACGGCCAGACGCTGACGGACCCGGCGAACGAGGCCGCGATGGACGCCGTGCTGGACAAGGTGCGCGGCATCGAGCAGGTCGAGCCCGCCGCGAAGGCCGACCCCGCCACCCCGCCCGCCGCAGGGGAACGCAGCGCGGCCCTGGTCAACCCCGTCGTCGCCCATGACGGCCTGATCGAGATGGTCACCGAGCAGGCGCAGGAGTCCGGCAAGCCGCTCAACCGCGCGCTCGCCGACGCGCAGGCGCTGTCCTCGCTCAGCGCGGACGCGACCGTCGGCTATGTCGACGTGCCGTTCAGCGGCGAGGTCACCGACGTCACCGACGACCTGATCGCGGAGATCGACGCCGCCGCCAAGGTCGGCCGCGACGCCGGGCTGAACGTTCAGCTCAGCGGCAGCGCCGCGCAGGTCCAGGAGGCTCCAGGGGGCACCACCGAGCTGATCGGCATGGCCGTGGCCGCGGTCGTCCTGATGATCACCTTCGGTTCGCTCGTCGCCGCCGGTCTGCCGCTGATCTCCGCGATAATCGGCGTCGGCATCGGCAGCCTCGGCATCACCATCGCGACCGGATTCACCGAACTCGGATCGATGACGCCGACCCTGGCGATCATGATCGGCCTGGCCGTCGCGATCGACTACTCGCTGTTCATCGTCTCGCGCTTCCGGCACGAACTGACCGTCACCGACAACCGCGAGGAAGCGGCAGGACGCGCCGTGGGCACCGCCGGATCGGCCGTGGTCTTCGCGGGGCTGACCGTGATCATCGCGCTCGTCGCGCTGCGGGTGGTCGGCATCAAGTTCCTCACCGACATGGGCATGGCCGCCGGCTTCTCCGTGTTCATCGCGGTGCTGATCGCGCTGACCTTCCTGCCCGCGATGCTCGGGCTGTTCGGCAGCAAGGTGTTCGCGGGCCGGATCCCGTTCGTCAAGGCCAAGGATCCCGAGTCCGGCTCGATGCAGCCGGGGTCGGCCATGCGCTACGCCCGCTGGGTCGCGCGCGTCCCGCTGATCCCCTCATCGGCGGTGTGCTGCTGCTCGCCGTGCTCGCGGTGCCCGCGACCGGCCTCAAGCTGGCGCTGCCCAGCCAGGCCACCGGCGACCCCGCCACCAGCGCCCGTCAGGCCTACGACCTGATCGACGAGGGCTTCGGCCCCGGCCGCAACGGCCCGCTGCTGGTGGTCGTCGATGCCCGCGACGCCACCGTCCCGGCGATGCAGGCGTTCGGCGATGTCGCCGCGACGATCTCCGAGCAGACCGATGTCGCCAACGCGCAGGTGATCGGCGTCAACCAGGCGGGCGATACCGCGCAGATCCTGGTCACCCCTGCCAGTGGACCGACCGACCCGAAGACCGTCGACCTGATGCAGTCCATCCGGGACAGCGAGACCGGGATGCACGAGCAGATCGGCGTCAACTACGGCGTCACCGGTCAGACCGCGCTCGAGACCGACATCTCCGACCGCCTGCAGGACGCCCTGATCCCCTACCTGCTGGTGGTGGTCGGGCTGGCATTCATCCTGCTGACGCTGGTGTTCCGGTCGCTGCTCGTGCCGCTGACCGCCACCCTTGGCTTCCTGCTCAGCGTCGCGGCCACCTTCGGTGCCACGGTCGCGATCTTCCAGAACGGCTGGGGCGGTCTGGTCGGGAACCCGCAGCCGCTGGTCAGCTTCATGCCGATCTTCCTGATCGGCGTGGTCTTCGGCCTGGCGATGGACTACCAGGTATTCCTGGTGACCCGGATGCGTGAGGAATACGTGCACGGCGCCTCCGCCAAGGACGCGATGACGATCGGGTTCACCCACGGGTCGCGGGTGGTCACCGCCGCCGCGCTGATCATGATGTCGGTGTTCGCGGCCTTCATCGCGGAGCCGAACTCGTTCATCAAGTCGATCGGCTTCGCCCTGGCGGCGGCGGTCTTCTTCGACGCCTTCGTGGTCCGCATGGTGATCATCCCCGCGGTTATGGCCCTGCTCGGCGACAAGGCGTGGTGGCTCCCGGCGTGGCTGGACCGGATCCTGCCGAACGTCGACATCGAGGGCGAGAAGCTGCAGCGCGAGCTGCCGGCTCACGCGCTCGAGGGCGAGGAGACGGTGGCCGCCCGCTAGCGGCGGCGGCCCTGGATCGAATCGAGGAGGCCGGCAGCGCGATGCGCTGCCGGCCTCCGTCGTCGCTGCTAGTTTCGAGCGGATCCTGCCGGCAACATGAGCACCCGACTGTTGCCGAGGTCGGCGACATACACGTCCCCATCGCCGTTGACGGCAAGCCCGACGGGTCCGTCGAGGCCGGTGAACGGCAGGACCGTCTGCTCGTCGGATCCGGCGGGCAACGCCAGAACCCGGTTGTGGAGGCCGTCCGCGACGAATACATCCCCAGATTCGCTCACCGCGACGGCGTCGGCGCCGCTGACGTCCTTGAACGGGAGCACCGTCATGGTGCCCGACATGGCGCTCAGGTTCAGAACAGCGTTGTTGGCGGTCGAGACATACACGTCGCCGCGATCGTTCACGGCGACGCCGTACGGACCGATGAGCCCGGGGAACGGGAGCACCGTAGCCGTGCTCGACGCAGCGGGGAGCACGAGAACCCGGTTGTTCATCGTGTCCGCTACGTAGACGTCGCCGAAACCACCCACGGCCACCGCGAGGGGCGCTTTCAGGTCAGTGAACGGCAGCACGGTCTGCGAGTCGGAACCGGGTCTGAGCATCACGACTCTGTTGTTTGCCGAGTCGGCTACATAGACATCGCCGCGGTCGCTGACCGCAATGCCCGATGGGAGGGACAATCCAGTGAACGGAAGGACGGTTTGGCTGTCGACGCCGGTCCTTTTCATGATCACCCGATTGTTGTTCTGATCGGTGACGTATACATCGCCGTCGCCGCTGGTCGCCACGCCGAAGGGCTCGCCGAGGCCTTCCAGGGGCAGTACGACCTGCTCCGACGCGGGCCGCGATTCGGGCCAGACGATGAACACTGCGGCCGCACCAACGATCAGCGCGACGAGCGCGGCGACGCCGATTGCTAATCGTCTTCGCCACCAAGGCATTTGGGGAAATGATGCGGGAGGTGGCGCCTTCGCGAATTCGGTTCGATCCGGCATTGGCGACGGCGCGGTCGGACCGGCGAATTGGTCTGGGCGCACCGTTTCGGGAGCATGCTCGATTGTCTCGGTTGCCGACGGAGCGACGACATGCGGCGACGGTCGAGTCGCCGATTCATGTGCGCTCAGCAACGCGGCACGGGCGGCGTCGACGAGCTCTCGGCACGTGGAGAAGCGGTCGTCGCGGTTCTTGGCCATCGCTCGCGCGATGGCGATGTCGAATCCTCCTGGCAATTCCGGGCGTAGCACGCTCGGTCTCGGGATCGGCGCGTTCAGATGGGCGTTCATGACAGCGGCGGCCGAGCTGCCCGCAAAGGGTGGCTGACCGGTGATCAGGTGAAAGAACGTGCAACCCAACGCATAGATGTCGACGCGGTGGTCGAGATCGCCGCCCTGGATCTGCTCGGGTGCGGCGTAGAGGAGAGTCGCGACCAGCATTCCGGTCTGGGTCAGGTGAAGCGTCTCACGCGTCGCGGTACCCAAATCGGTGAGCAGCACGCGTTCGGGTTCACCGGGTGCGAGCAGAATGTTCGCGGGTTTCACATCGCGGTGCAGCACCCCGGCGCCGTGCGCGTAGTCGAGGGCCTTGGCGGTTTCCGAGATGATGTGCACAGCGCGCTCGACGTCCAGCGGGCCTGACTCGAGCGCCTGCTTGGCGTCGACTCCGGGAACGTACTGCATCGCAATCCACAACAGATCGCCCTCCCTGCCGCGGTCGTGGACGGTGACGATGTTGGGGTGCTCGAGCCGAGCGGCGTGATCGGCCTCCGATTCGAAGCGCGAACGGACGTAGTCGTCGCGGGTCCACGACGCATGCAACACCTTGAGGGCAACCTGGCGGGGCAGATTCGGATGATCGGCCAGGTACACATCGCCCATCCCGCCTCGACCCAACACCCGTTCGATCCGGTAGCCCGCGAGAATCGTGCCGGGCTCGAATTCCCCGCCCACATCGACCACCGCCTTCGATTCCCCCATTGAACCGGCAGAGCGACCCTGCCCGGAATTCTATGACGATCGGGTTCACCCACGGCAGTGCGATGCGCTGCCGGCCTCCGTCGTTGCTGCGACAATCGGCACACGGATATCCGCGGACGAGGGGTTACCACTGTGACATCGCTGAGGCGAGGTTCGACCGACCGTCCGACGCACGTGGTGCGCACGCCCCGATTCTGGTTGGCGCCGCTCGTCGTGGTGTCCCTGCTGATGTCCCTGCTCGCGGCGCTGTACCTGGGCGGGATCCTCGACGCGAAGGGCAACCTGCACGACTTCCCCCTCGCGATCGTCAACCAGGACGAGGGCGACACGGTGTCCACCCCGAGGGCGACAAGCCGGAGAACTTCGGCAACCAGATCACCGAGGGACTGGTGGCGAACGTCCCCGCGGACAAGGTCGACCTGCAGCAGATCGGGATCGCGCAGGCCCAGTCCCGGCTGGACACCGGCGAGATCTACGGCGCGATCGTCATCCCGAGCGATTTCACCAAGCGACTGCTGATCCTGGCCAAGGCGGGTGTCATCCCCGGGGACGTCGAGAAGCCGATCATCACCGTCTACACCAATCCCCGCGCCGGGACGTTCGGCGTCGGGCTGGTCACGGGCATCGCCTGGCCCGCCCTCAACGCGGTCAACGACAAGGTCGGCGCGCAGCTGACCGAGCAGGTCAACGCCCAGCTCGCCGCGATCGCGGACGCCCCGGCGCTCTCGGGCGCCGCGCGGCTGAGCCTGGCCGAACCGATCAAGGTGCTCACCACCGCACACAATCCACTGCCCGACGGGACCGGCAACGGCCTGTCCGCGTTCTACTACGCGCTCCTGCTGGTGCTCGCCGGGTTCACCGGCGGCATGATCGTGAACTCGCTGGCCGACGGGATGCTGGGTTTCGCGCCCACCGAGTTCGGTCCGCGGTACGTGCACAACCCAGCGGTCGAGATCTCACGGTTCCGGACACTGCTGTCGAAGTGGGCCGTGATGGTGGTGCTCGCCCCGGTCGTCTCGGGGCTGTACGTGGCCGTCGGCCGCGCCCTCGGCATGCCGATCCCCAACCAGCTCGCGTTGTGGATGTACGGCACCTTCGCCATCGCCGCGGTCGGCATCACCGCGCTGTCGGTGCTCGCGGTGTTCGGCACCGTCGGACTGCTGGTCAACCTCATCCTGTTCGTCGTCCTCGGATTGCCGTCCTCGGGCGGCACCATCCCGATCGAGGCGACCCCACCGATCTACGGCTGGCTGGCGAACTTCGAGCCCATGCACCAGGTATTCCTCGGCGCCCGCGCCCTGCTCTATTTCTCCAGCGGCGGTGCGGGCGACCTCACGCACGCCGTGATGATGACGCTGATAGGCCTGCTGGTCGGGCTGGCGCTCGGCGCCAGCGTGACCCTGCTCTACGACCGGAAGGGCTTCCACCGCGGCGCGGCCCGCCCGCGCACGATCAGCCGTTGTGACGCTGGTGGTAGCGGGCGACCCGAACGCGGTTGCCACACAGCGCGGGTGAGCACCAGCGTCGGCGTGGGTGTGCAGGCAGGAAGAGCTGGGTGCAGTGCGGGCCCTCACACCCACGCACCTTGACGACGTCGGGGTCGGTCAGCAACTCAACGGCAGCCTCGGCCAGCCCGGCGAGCAACCGGTCCCGTTCGTCGCCGTCTCGGCGCACCTCGGCGACAAGCCTCTCGCCGTCCCATGTCGCGACCGTGTACCGCGGCGCCGACCGGACGGACAGATTCAGTGCCTCCACCGTTTCCGGCGAGGGCCGAGCGCCCTGCCGCGCCTGCTCGACCGCTTCGGCCACGTACTCACGCAGCTGACGGACCGCGGCGCGGTCGGCATCGGATGGCACCGCCGACAGTGGGGTGAGCCGGTCGGCCTGTGCCTCGAGCCAGAACTGGAAGTCCTCGCCCGTGTCCAGTGCGTCGATCTCACCGTTCGGGGTGTGTGCGCGCGTGTTGAGCAGATCCAGCGCCAGCGGCTCGCCCGTCAAGAACCTCATGCAAGTAATGCTACATGAAGCGCTTGACACATTAGATGGGCGATACTATAACTAATGCAACATCAACCGAAAGAGGCATGTGGCATGACGATCCAGATCCCCCGCATCAGCCACGGATATGTCGACGCCGACGGCGTCCGGGTCTTCTACCGGGAGACCGGGCCCGAGGATGGAATCCCGCTCCTTCTGCTACACGGCTTCCCGACGGCCTCGCACCAGTTCAGTCGACTCATGGACGCGCTCGGCTCGCGCTACCGGCTGATCGCGCCCGACTACCCGGGGTTCGGCCACACCGAGACGCCCGACGACTTCGTCTATTCCTTCGACCGGTTGGCGGACGTGATGGAGGGCTTCGTCACCGCGAAGGGGCTGAAACGCTTCGCCATGTACCTCTTCGACTTCGGCGGCCCGGTCGGCCTTCGGTTGGCGACCCGGCATCCGGAGTGGATCTCCGGCCTGATCGTGCAGAACGCCAACGCATACGAAGAAGGACTGTCCGGCCTGGCACTGGACACCATCGCCGCGCCCGCCGACGCGCTCGACGGCCTGTTCACCCTGCCCGTGACCCGCAGCCAGTACGAGGGCGGCACCACAAGGCCCGAGCTGATCGCCCCCGACGGATGGACCCTCGACCAGCATTTCCTCGACCTGCCCGGACGCAAGGACGCCCAGCGCGCGCTGGCCTTGGACTACACGAGCAACGTCGCCCTCTACCCGCAGTGGCAGGCGTGGCTCCGAGAGCACCGGCCGCCCACGCTGATCCTGTGGGGTCGCGGCGACGCCTTCTTCACCGAGCCGGGGGCACACGCATACCTGCGCGACCTGCCGGACGCCGAGCTGCACGTCTTCGACACCGGCCACTTCGCGCTGGAAGAGAACCTCCCCGAGATCGCGCCCCTCATCGGACAATTCCTCGAAAGGCAGGCACACATGAAGGTCGCAATCATCGGCGCCACCGGCAACCTCGGCGGCGCCGTGGCACGGGAGGCCACCGCCCGCGGCCATCACGTCACCTCGCTTGGCAGCAGCGATGTCGACGTCACCGATCTGGCCTCCATCGCGGCCGCCGTCGCGGGCCACGATGCCGTGGTCGTGTCGGTGAAGGGCCCCGAGCGGCTGGTGCCGCGCGGCGCGCGGGCCCTCCTCGAGGCTCTCCCGGTGGCAGGCGTGAACCGCCTGGTCTTCCTCGGTGGTGGCGGCAGCCTGGAATCCGAGCCGGGCAAGCGCTTCGTCGACTCCCCCGACTTCCCCGCGCAGTACCTGGAGACCGCGCTCGACCAGACCGAGGCCCTGCAGATCTTCCGCGGCTCGGCCAGCCCGGTCGAGTGGTCCTACGCCAGCCCTCCCCTGTCCACCTGGTCCCGGGCGACAAGACGGGGTCGTACCTGGCAGAGGCCCGCGACACCCCGCTCACCGACGAGGCCGGGAACAGCCGCATCACCACCGGCGATTACGCCTCCGCAATCGTCGACACCCTCGAAACCGGGTCCTTCATCCGCGAACGGTTCACCGCCGCCGCGAAGGGCTGAACTCGCGCGGCGGTCGTGGGCGGCCCGGTCCTATCTACCGGACCAGGCCGTCCACAGCTGCGCGTACCGTCCGCCCGCGGCGACCAGCTCGTCGTGTGTCCCCTCCTCGACGACCTCGCCGTGCTCGAGCACCAGCACCCGATCCGCGGTGGCCGCCTGCGTGAGCCGGTGGGCCACCACCAGCGTGGTGCGCCCCCTGGTCGCCGCCTCCGCCGCCACCTCGAGGTCGCGTGCGCCCGCACTGCCCGCCTCGGCGGTGGCCTCGTCGAGCACCGCCACCGCAGGATCGGCCAACACCAGGCGAGCCAGCGCCAGCTGCTGCGCCTGGGCCGCGGTCAGGGTGTGTCCGCCCTCGCCGACCTCGGTGTCGAGCCCGTCCTCGAGGACGTCCGCCCAACCGAGCGCGCCGACGGTGTGCAGCGCCGCCCGCGCCTGCTCCACGGTCGCGTCCGGCCGGGCCAGGCGCAGGTCCTCGATCAGCGGGCCTGCGAAGACATGCACCTCCTGGCTCACGATCACCACCTGCTCACGAAGGCTCTCGCCGAGCTCCGCCAGCGGGACCCCGCCGATGGACACCTCGCCGGCGGTTGGCGTGACCGAGCCCGACGCGATCGCCGCGACGGTCGTCTTCCCGGCACCCGTCGAGCCGACCAGCGCCACCCGCGTCCCCGGCTCGACGCGCAGGTCGATGCCGCGCACCACCTCCCGGGATCCGTCGTAGCTGTGCCGGACCCCGGTCAGGCGCAGTTCCGCCGACGCGGGCACCGCCCCCGACGGGGGCGCGTTCTCCGCCGGGATGTTCACCACGCCGACCAGACGCGCCAGGCTGGCGCCCGCCGACTGGATCTCGCCGAAGGTGTACATCAGCATGCCGATCGGGTTGAACAGCCGGTGGAACAGCAGAGCGGCGGCCGTCGTCTCGCCGACGGTCACCATGTCGCCCTTCACCAGCGCGAAGCCGACCACCAGGATCACCGAGAGCCCGACGAACTCGGCGCGGTTGCCGCGGCCTGCGAACCGGGTGAAGAGGGTGAACACCCCGGTCGCGATGTCCCTGGCCTTTCCGGATGCCCGGTCGATCTCCGCCAGGTGCACCTTCTCGAGGCCGTACGCGCGGACCGTGCGCGCGCCCTGCATGCTGCTGATCAGCGCCTGGGACCGCTCCCCCATCGCGACCCGCTCCGCGGCGAACATCGGGCCCGACCGCGGCAGGTACCAGCGCAGCGCGAGCGCGTACATCGGCAGCGCCACCGCGCCCGCCAGCCCGAGCCGCCAGTCGATGCCGAGCATCGCGATCATGCTCAGTGCCACCAGCAACACCGCCGAGACCAGGTTCGGCACCACGTCGGAGACGGCCTTGCCGATCACCGAGATGTCGTCGCCGACGCGGGAGAGCAAGTCCCCTTGCCCACCCGCTCGACCGTCGCGATCGGCAGGGTCAGCGCCCGCTCGACCGTCCGCTCCCGCAGCCGCGCGAGCATGCCCTCGCCGAGACGGCTGATCAGCACCGAGCCCCAGCCGGCGAACAGCCCGCCGAGCAATGCGGCGACGGCGATGACCGCGACCACCCCGACGATGATCTCGGTCGGCGCCTTCGCCTGGACCCGGTCGACCAGGATCCCGAACACGTAGATCGGCACTAGGGACACGGCCGCACCGACTGTCCCGACGGCGAGCGTGAGCCCTGTCAGGCGGCGGACGCGCGCGAACTCGGCTCGCAGCCAGGCCCAGCTCTCCCCCGCCGTCGCGATCGGGAGCAGGGGCCGGTGCTCTGCGGTGAGGCTCATCGCAGCACCACCTTTCGGTAGTTCTCGTCGGCCGTGGCGAGGTCGGCGTGGGTGCCCTCGCGGACCACCCGGCCCTCGTCGAGGACCAGCACCCGGTCCGCGACCGCCAGCAGCGCGGGGCTGCTGGTGATCAACACGGTGGTGTGTGCCCGCTCGGGGGCGACGTGCCCGTTCGCCCCATGTCGCAACCGCGAGATGCCCTCCGCGATGGCCTGTTCGGTCACCGCGTCGACGGCGGTGGTCGGATCGTGCAGCACCAGCACCGGCGCCCGCGAGAGCAGCGCCCTCGCCAGTGCCACCCGCTGTCGCTGTCCGCCGGACAGGCTCGCGCCGCGGTCGGTCACCGGCAGGTCGAGTCCGTCGGGGTGCGCATCGACGACATCCACCGCCGCGGAGGCCGTCAGCGCCCGACGCACCTCGGCGTGGTCGGCGTCGGGACTGCTTGCCAGCACGTTCGACCGGACGGTTCCAGCGAACAGGTCGGTGTTGTGCGGCTCCACGACAACGGCGCCGCGCGCCTGCGCCAGATCGATCTCGGCCAGGTGCACCCCGCCGACGGCCACGGTGCCGCCGTGGTCGCCGGGCGCGACGTGCCCGGACAGCAGGTGTGCCAGCGCCTCCGCGTCCTGCGGTCGGTGCGCCAGGACGCCCACCAGCTCGCCGGGGTGCGCGTGGAGGTCGAGGCCGCTCAGCGACCGGTAGCTGACATCGGCCAGCTCCAGCGTCACCCGGGGCGGCAGCGACTGCGACCCTGCCGGGACCATCGGATCGGCGTCGAGCACCAGCGCGAGCCGGTCGGCGGAGGCCCGTGCGGTGGCGAGGAAGCCCGGCATCCTCGCGAGGGTGCCGAGGGGCTCGATGATGAACTGGGACAGCCCGACCACGGTGATCAGTTCACCGATCGAGATCCTGCCCTGCAGCGCGAACCAGCCGGCCACACCCGCGACCCCAACGGCCAGCAGCGCGCTGACCGTCACCGAGGTGCCCACGAAGACGCCGGTCGCCTTGGCCGCGTGCAGGGTCGACCGCAGCGCGTCGGCGCTGGCCCCCGATAGCGCGCCGCCGCGGCCCGCTCGGCGCCGAGCCCGCGCAGCGGACGCAGCCCACTCACGAGGTCGGTGGCCGAGCCCGACGCGCGGGCGGTCGCCGCCTGCGCCGCGGTGGCGCGACGGGTGATCAGCGGCGCCGCCAGCTGCATCAGGCCGAGGATCACCGGCGTGCCGATCAGGACGGCGAGCCCGAGCGGGACGTCGATCACCAGCAGGGTCACCGCGGAGGCCACTGCCGCGACGAGCGCTGCCACGATGCGCGGGATCACGTCGAGGATCCAGGCCTCGCGGTCCGCGTCGGAGGTGGAGACGGTGAGCAGTTCACCCGAGCGCAGGTCCGTCCGCACACCCCTTGGGTGCAGGATCCGGCCCGCCACCTCCACCCGGAGCAGGTGCGCCTCGTTCTGCATCGCGAACACGATGAATCGGGCGCCCATCCGCCAGGCCGCCGTCAGCACCAGGAACAGCGCCGCCAGCCCCAGCACGGAGATGACGAGCGCATCGGTGTCACCGGTCGAGATCGCGCGGCCGACGATGATGCCGATGGCGACGGGAACCATCGTCTCGGCGATCTGGTGCACTGCGAGCAGCGCCGTACCGATCGTCAGACGTCCCCGGTTCCTGGCGACGGTCCGCCGGAGAATCCCGGCACCCCCGCCCTGCCCATTGGCGGCACCGCCGCCGCGCCCATTGGCGGCACCGCCGTCGCGCGCAGATGTGCGCCCCATCAAGCCTCCCGATAGTGTGCGGCGACCAGATGCCGCTGAAGTTAGTACACCCTAACTGACGTGGAAGTAGCGCCGGACCGCCCGGTTCTCATAGAGTCGCGGACACGTACGAACCTGCCGCAGCAGGCGTACTCCGCCCGAGAGGAACAAGCGACATGGCCGCGAAGACGACCACCGAGAACGACATCGCCGACGAGGAGCTCGAGCCGGTAGCGGACGAGACCGCCCGCCAGGCACAGCGAGTTGTCGCGGCATATGCGACAGATGCCGACGAATGCCGGATGTTGCTGTCTATGCTCGGCATCGGCCCTCGGCCAAGATCGACTAGTCAGCCGGCGCCGGCCGCGGTCGCGGCGGCATCCGAACAAAGGAAGATTGTGGGCTCCGCCTCGGAATTTGTTGTCGTTGCCAACCGGTTGCCCGTCGATCTCGAGACCCTGCCCGACGGCAGCACCAGGTGGAAGCGCAGTCCGGGTGGCCTCGTCACCGCGCTCGAACCGATCCTGCGCGGCAAGAAGGGCGCCTGGGTCGGCTGGCCGGGCGTGCCGGACACCGATCTTGGCCCCATCGTCGAGGATGGCATCGAGCTGTACCCCGTGCGCCTGAGCGCGCAGGAGGTCGCCGACTACTACGAGGGCTTCTCCAACGCCACCCTGTGGCCGCTGTACCACGACGTGATCGTCAAGCCGGTCTACGACCGTTCGTGGTGGAACGCGTACGTCGAGGTCAACCGCCGGTTCGCCGAGTCCACCTCGGCGGCCGCCGCGCACGGCGCGACGGTGTGGATTCAGGACTACCAGCTCCAGCTGGTGCCGAAGATGCTGCGGATGCTGCGCCCGGACCTGACCATCGGGTTCTTCCTGCACATCCCGTTCCCGCCGGTCGAGCTGTTCATGCAGATGCCATGGCGGCGGGAGATCGTCGAGGGCCTGCTGGGCGCCGACCTGATCGGCTTCCACCTGCCCGGCGGCGCACAGAACTTCCTGTACCTGGCGAGGCGGCTGGCGGGCCAGCCGACGTCGCGGGGCAATGTCGGGGTCCGGTCCAAGCTCGGCGTCGTCCAGGTGGGCTTCCGCAACGTGCGGGTCGGCGCGTTCCCGATCTCCATCGACTCGGGCCAGCTCGACGAGCTCTCCCGCAAGAAGTCGATAAGGGATCGCGCCAAGCAGATCCGCAAGGAGCTCGGCAATCCGGACAAGGTCATGCTCGGTGTGGACCGGCTGGACTACACCAAGGGAATCGACGTCCGCCTCAACGCCATTCGCGAGCTGCTCGAGGAGGGCCGGATGGATCCGGCCCAGAACATCATGGTCCAGCTCGCCACCCCAGCAGGGAGCGGGTCGAGAGCTACATCCAGATGCGCGGCGACATCGAGAAGCAGGTCGGCCGGATCAACGGCGAGTTCGGCCAGGTCGGCAGGCCGGTGGTGCACTACCTGCACCGGCCGATCCCCGCGAGGAGCTTATCGCCTTCTTCGTGGCCGCCGACGTCATGCTGGTGACCCCGCTCCGGGACGGCATGAACCTCGTCGCCAAGGAGTACGTGGCCTGCCGCAGCGACCTCGGTGGGGCCCTGCTGCTGAGCGAGTTCACCGGCGCCGCAGCCGAATTGCGCCAGGCCTACCAGGCCAACCCGCACGATCTCGACGGCGTCAAGGACGAGATGGTCGCGGCGCTCACCCAGGACCGCGAGGCGGGCAGGCGCCGGATGCGCGCGATGCGCCGTCAGGTGCTCGCGCACGACGTGGACCGCTGGGCCAAGTCGTTCCTCAACGCGCTGGCGCGGGATTCGGTCGCGGGCGGCGCGCTGCTCGGCGACGAACTCAAGGCCTGAGCCGACCGACATGCAAAAGGGCGCCGGCCCCGGGTGTGAACCCGGGGCCGGCACCCTTGTCTGCGCTCGGTTAGACCGGCGTGAGCCGGCCGGTCAGCCAGCGGTCGCCGTCCTTGTGCATCTCCATCCGCACCCGGCTACCGGTGGTGGCCGCGTCGGGGGCGTCGGCACTGGTGGTGATCTGGTTCAGGAACAGCAGCACGACGGCGTCGTCGGGGTCGGCCGAGACGACGGAGCCGCCCTGCACCGTGACCTGCACGGTGAGTTTCTTCTCCTTCGCACCGGGCGCGATCACCTCCGCCACCAGCGTGTTGTAGTCGTCCTTGAACGACCCGGTCAGGCCGTTCGCGGCCTCGGCGAGATCGGTGTCGACAGTGTTGTAGTTGTAGGACAGCATCGCGACGGCCTGGTCACCCGCCGCCGCCACCGCGTCGGTGCGCGCCTGCTCGGTCTTGTTGTCCTGGAGGTGCTGGTAGAACAGCACCCCGACACCCGCGGCAAGGGCGATGACCAGGGCCGCGGCGACCGCCGCGAGCACCGTGCGCCGCACACTGCGCGGCGTCACCTCCGTGGTGCCAGGCTCGGCCGACGGCTCGGTGACCGCCTCGGCCGACTTGTCCTCGGTGACCTGCTCGGTCGACTTGTCCTCGCTCATGGCACAAACTCCACCTTCGACGCCGTCATGGTCCCGCCGTCGTCCGTCACCGTCACGCGCATCCGGAAGTCGCGCGGTCCCGACTGGGACTGATCCGGTGTGGTCACGTTGGCCCGCGCGGCGACCAGCACCTGCGCTTTGTTGCCGTCCTCGCGCTCGAGTCCGGCCTCGATGATCTGGCCCTCGGTGGTGACCGAGGCCTCCTTCACGACGCTGACAAAGGGGTCCTGGCGGCCGTCGAACTCGGCCTTGAAGTCGCCGCTCGCGCCCGCAAGGATGCGCTCGACGTCTTCCTTGGCGGTTTCAGGCTTGATCGTGGTCAGGTTCAGCACGGTCTGCCGGGCGGTCTGCACGTAGGCGTTCCGCTTGGCATCCCGCTCGTTCGCCGCGTTCCTGTCGAACAGCAGCACGATCCCGGCCGCGATCAGCGCCAGCACCAGCACACCCGCCACGACCATGAGGACCGACGGCCGGCGACGGGGCGCCTTCGCGGCCGGCTCTGCGTCCACCGGCTCGGCATCCGCTGAAGAATCGGCTTCCACAGCCGACTCGGGCTCGGCCGCCTTGGGCGTGGCCGTGTCCGCGTCGGTCTGCGGCGCGCTCTGCTCGGGGGCGGCCTCGGCCGTCTCCGTCGTCGTCACGACCGTCGCCTCGGCCCGGTCTTCCACCGGGGGCCCCGCGCTACGGCTCGCGCGCCTGCGGGGAGCCGGCTTGTTCGCGTTGGTCAGCTCTGCTGACCGGTCATCATCGTCTGCCACGTCGACTCCTTTCCGGACGAGCCCCCCGACGCCAATGCCGGTTGGGTGTACAGCCGGCCATCGGGGCCGGTGTACTTGCCCGTCTTCGGGTCGTAGGGCCGCGCCGTCACCGGCGCCTCCACCGACTCGTCATAGGAGCTGGGAACTGTCGTGTACGAGGGTACATTCGGCGGCATGATCGGCCCGTTGGGCGGGTTGTTGCCCAGCGGGACATACCCGGTGCGGCACTCCTCCGGAGTCGGCGCCCGGCGGCCGGGGAACTCCATACAGGGGCTGTTCCTGGCGCCGCGCACGGTGCTGGGATCGTTTGGCGCCACCTTGCAGAACAGGTCCGGCGGGGTGTCCGGCGTGGACACCTCGGCGCCCGATCGCCACTGGTCGGGAGGGAGGAAGCCCGTGGTGCACGGCGGAGGGTCGTTGACCTCCAGCGCGAAGTTCACGATCGCGCCCTCCTCGATGGGCCCCTGGAACGCGGCGGTCGCCAGCCCCGCGGTGATCGGCGGGTACAGCACCAGGATCTGCTCGAGACTCTTGTTGTAGATCACCCCGACCTCGCCGACGCTCACCAGGTTCGCCAGCAGCAGTGGCAGCGTCGGCTTCAGGTCCTGGAACAGCGCGTTGGCCTCCGCGGCGGTGCCGGGGCCCTTCTCCAGAATGGCCCGCAGGTCCGGGTCGCTGGCGCGCAGCTGATCGGAGAACGTCACCAGGTTCTTGGTCCAGGACCGGATCGCGTCGCTGCTGACCACCTGGGTGTCGAGCAGCGGGCCGATCTGATCGATCAGCTGCAGGGTCGCGTCGGAGTTCGCGTTCGCCTCCTGGACGAACAGCCGCGCCGAGTCGATGAGCTGCTGCAGCTCGGGGCCGGTGCCGTTGAATGCCTTGAAGGCCTCGTCGACGACCAGCTTCAGCTGGGTGTTGGAGACGCTCTCGACCAGGGTGTTGGCCTGATCGAGCAGCGCACCGACCTCCTGTGGCACCGAGGACCGGTCCTCGGGGATGACATCCCCGTCCGACAGGTACGGCTCGGAATCCTCGCGCGGGATCAGGTCCACGTACTGCTCGCCGACCGCGGACACGCTCTTGACCGCCGCGTCCACGTCGGCCGGGATCTTGTACTTGCTGGCGATGGACAGCTTCGCGTCCACCCCGGACTCGGTGAGCACCACCTCGTCGACGGTGCCCACATTGGTCCCGCGGTAGGCCACGTTGGCGTGCGGGTACAGGCCGCCGGTGGACGCCAGCTCGACGGTGACGTCGTACCGACCGATCCCGAACATGGCGGGGAGTTGGACGTACTGCGTCGCCATCACGGACAACCCGATCACCGTGAGGATCGAGAAGATGACCAACTGAACGCGGACGAACTTCGACAGCATCATGGCTTGGGCGCTCCTAGCTGCGGAAGGCCGGGGATCTGGGGGAGCTGGATCTGCGGTAGGCCGGGGATCGACGGGGCCGGTGCGGGCGCCGCGGCAGGCTTGGCCGGGGGCTTCGGTGCGGGGCTCTGCAGCGGGTTCGTCGACTGCCCGGCGACGCCTGCCGCCTTACCGAGCGCGCCCTCGATGCCGCCGAGCGTGCCGCCGAGGCCGGTACCGGTCAGGAAGTTGGTGTCCAACCGCTTGCCGGTCAGGTCGATTGTCATCATCAGGTTCGCGTAGTCCCCCGGAACACCTGGTCCAGGTTCTTGAGCGCGAACGGGTAGCTGAGCAGGAGCGAGAGCACCTCCGTGAGCGAGTTCCCGGTGTTGGCGAGCGTATTGAGCACCGGCACCAGCGCGTGCAGATTGGCCTTGAGGTCGTCGCCGCTCTCGTTGATCACCCGCGTGGCCGTGGCGCTGAGGTTGCCCAGTGCAATCAGGGCATCGGTCAGGTTCTGCCGCTGGCCCACGAGCACCTCGAGCGCGGGCGGGATACCGTCGAGCGCGGCGGTCAGCGTCGCGGTCTGCTGATTCACGTTGGTGGACAGTCGATCCAGGCCCTCCATCGCCGTGACGATATCGCCGCGCTGACGGTCCAGGCTGCCGACCAGCTGGTCGAGCTGCGGCAGCAGATCGCGGATCGAGTCCTCGCGGCCGACCAGGCCCGCGTTGAGTTCCCTTGTGATGTCGTTGATCTGCGCCAGCCCGCCGCCGTTGAGCACGACGGAGAGCGAGGACAGCGTCTGCTCGGTGGTCGGGTAGGCGCCCGCGCGCGCCTCCGGGATGACGTCGCCGTCGGAAAGCGTTCCCTCAGGAGCGATCCCGACGGGCGGCGCCAGCTCCAGGTGCTGCGAGCCGAGGAGGCTGGTCTGGCCGATCTTCGCGGTCGCGTTCGCGGGGAGCACGACGTCCTCGTTCAGCGAGACGGTGACGACCGCGTGCCAGTTCTGCACCTCGATGGAATCGACCGTGCCGACCGTGACGTCGTTCACCCGCACCGGCGAGTTCTCCGACAGGGTGGTCACGTTCGGCATCTCGATCTTCACCGAGTACGCGCCGTCCCCGCTGCCCTCGGTGCCGGGCATGGGCACCGAGTTCAGGCCGGTCCATTCGCATCCGGTGAGGGCGATCGTCAGCCCGAACGCGATCGATCCGATCGCGACCCGGCGGTGGGTGCTGGTGCGTGTCATCGGCCACCTCCCGGCTTGAGCAAGGACTCGAGATCCTTGGGCACGTTGATCGTCGGCAGGCCGGCGAGCGGCCCGGCGATGGGCTTGATCGTCGACTTGGCGGCCCGCGCCGGGATCTGGTTCTCCAGGCTCGGAGGACTGAAGGTCAACTGGTCCGGCATGGCCTGGACGCCCGTGGTCGGGTTCGTCAGGATCCCCGGGTAGTTCATCTTCACCGAGTTCAGCACCGGCCCCAGGAACTGCGCGCACAGGTCGGCGCTCTTGGCGGAGTCGTTGGTCTCGAGGGCCTCGACCATGCCGCAGATCATGTTGATGGGGTTGTTCGCGTTGCTCGCCGCGATCACGCCGGTCAGCGAGCCCGCCGCGGGCTGATAGATGTTGTTGAAGTTCGCGAGCGCGTTCGGCGCGATGTGCAGGACCCGCTCGATCTCCGGCCGCTTCTGCGCCAGCACCTGGGTGGCATCGGCGAGCCGTTCCACCGATTCGGTGAGGCCGGCGCGGTTGTCGCTGACGAACCGCTGCACATCGCCCATCGCCACGTTGAGGTCGCTCAGCGCCACGCCGAGCTCGTCGGTGTTGTCCGCGAGCACGGAGGACACCGATGCGAGGTGGCCGCTGAACTGCACGATCTGCTGGTTGCTCGCGGACAGCGCGTTCACGAAGGCCTGCAGGTTCCGGATGGTGGAGAACAGGTCCGTTCGGCCCTGCGAGAGGGTGTGCATGGTGTCCGAGAGCTCGCGCAGGGTCTTGTTGATGCTCTCGCCGTTGCCCTCGAGGTTGTCGGCCGCGGTGTCGATGAACCGGCCGAGCGAGCCCTGGTCGGCGCCGCCCTCCGGGCCGAGCGCGGTGGAGAGCTTGGCGAGTTCCGCCTTGATCTCGTCCCACTCGACCGGAACGGCGGTGCGCTCCACCGGGATCTCGGCGTCGTCGCCCATCGTCTCGCCGCCGGTGTACACCGGCGTCAGCTGGATGAAGCGCGCCGCCACCAGGCTGGGCGCCACGATGATCGCCTTGGCGTCCGCGGGATGTCCACGCCCGAATCGACGTCCATCTCCACCCTGGCGTTGTCGCCCTCTGGATCGATGCTGGCGATCTTGCCCACCGTCACGCCGAGCACCCGCACGTCGTCGCCCGGGTAGATGCCGGTCGTCGTGGGGAAGTACGCGGTGATCCGGTTCTTCCCGAGCCCCGGGAACAGGAACAGGGTGCCCGCCACCAGCGCTGCTATCACCACAGCGGCGGAAACACCGCGCAGGATCCACTTCTTGCGGTCCGTCATCGGGGCGCTCACCGGTTCGGATCCACGGGAGTGACGGACAGCGGCGGGAACTGCTGCAGGTCCTTGGGCACGTGCTCGGGCCAGACCAGCGAGTCGGTCAGGGTCTGCGTCATGGCGCCGATTTGGAAGTTCGCCACGTACGCCATGAAGAACGGTCCGCTGCCGACGGATTCGCCGAGCGCGGTCGCGTAGGGACCGAGCCCGTCGAGGGCCTTCCCGATGTTGTCCTTGTTCTCCTGCAGCACCGCCACCACCGAGTTCAGCTTCTCCAGAGTCGGTTTGATCTGTTCCTGGTTGTCCTGCACCACACCGGACAGCTGCCGGGACACCGCGGAGATGTTCACGATCAGCTCACTGATCGCGTTCCGTCGGCGGTCGAGCTCGCCGAGCAGTTGGTTGCCGTCCACCAGCAGGGCGTTGATCTGGTCGCTCCTGGTCGCCAGGATCCCCGTCACGCCTTCAGCTCGATGGAGCAGCTCGCGCAGGCTCTCGTCGCGCGAGTTGATGCTCGCCGAGAGCCGAGTGACCCCGTCCAAGGCGGTCCGCAGCTCGGGCGGGGTGTCCTGGAGCGTGTCGGACATCGCGTTCAGCGAGTTGTTGAGCTGATCGGTGTCGAGGTCGGAGACGGTGTTGGACAGGTCGCCGAGCGCGTCGTTGAGCGAGTACGGGGAGTTGGTGCGCTCCAACGGAATCGTCTCGGACTTGCGCAGCGTCCCGCCGCCCGCGGGGTCACCTTGAGCGACTTGCGACCGAGGATGGTGTTGGTCTTGACCGCGGCGCTCGTCTCGTCGCCGAGCGCGATCCCGTCCTGGACGGTGAAGGTGACCAGCACCTGCGGGCCGTCCAGGTCGACCTTGTCGACGGTGCCGACGTTGACGCCCGAGACGGTGACATCGTCCCCGGTCATCAGTCCGCCCGCGTCGGCGAAATGCGCGGTGTACTGGCCGCCGCCGGAGATGAACGGCAGCTGGTCGTACTGCATGCCTGCAATCACCAAGGAGCCGGCGACTACGAGGCCAATGATCCCGATCTGAACGGGGTCTCTTTCGCGTGGCTTCGTCACTTGAACGCACACCTCCCTGTCGTCTGCGTCGGGGTCGTGGGGAGGTCCACCATCAGGTCCTTGCCATCCGGGCCGTCGAACTTGAACCTCACGCTGCAGGTATAGAACTGGAAGAACCCGCCGTACGCACCCACCCGGATCAGCTTCTTGTATGCCTCGGGCAACGCCCCGAGCACCCAGTTGATGTCGTCCTGGCCCAGATCGAGCTGGGTCGCGACACGGCCCGTCTCGGTGATGGTGGACTGCAGATCCGGCCGCGCACCCTGCAACAGTTCGGCGAGATCTCCCGTGGCGGTGGCAATCTGCGGGATCGCGTTACCGATCGGATCACTGTCCTTCGCGAGCCCGCTGACCAGCTGCTGGAGCTGATCGATCGTCGTGGAGAACTGTTCGCCCTTGTTGTTGATCGTGCCGAGCGTGGTGTTCAGGTTGGTGATCACCTCGCCGATCAGCTCGTCCCGGTCGGCCAGGGTCTTGGTGAAGGAGCTGGTGCTGCCGAGTAGCGAGACCAGCGTGCCGCCCTGCCCCTGGAACACCTGCAACAGCGCACCGGAGAGGTCGTTGACCTGTTCAGCGTCCAGGCCCTTGAGCAGCGGCTTGAACCCGCCGAGCAGCAGATCGAGGTCGAGCGCGGGCGAGGTCTGATCGTCCGGGATGGTCCCGCCGTCGTCGAGCTGCTCCATCGAGCCGGCGCCCTCGAGCAGCTCGAGGTACCGGTCACCCACCAGGTTCTCGTAGCGCACGGTGGCCCTGGTGCTCTTGAAGAGCTCGTACTGGCTGTCGACGTTGAAGTCGACCTCGGCGAGGTTGTCGCTGTCGATGCTCACGCCCTTCACCGAACCAACCGGCACGCCTGCGATGCGCACCTTGTCACCCGGCTTCACTCCGGACGAATCGGTGAACTGCGCGGTGAAGGAGTTCGAGCTGCTGAAGCGGTACTGGCTGAACACGATCGCCAGGCCGGCGAAGATCAGCGCCATCACCGTGGTGAAGACGAGCAGTTTGACAGTGGTCGGCCGCATCAGTTTCCCCCCTCCGGGTAGACGCCCGCGTACAGCAGCTGGAAGACCTTGGGCATGTTCGTGCCCACCTTCGTGGCCGGTACGTACGGCACCGTCCCGGTGTCGGCGACGAGGAAGTTCGCGTTACCGTCACGCCGCACATCGAAGTCGGGCAGGCCCATGCAGTTCGGTCCGCCGGTGGCGTTCACCTTCGGCAGGTCCTTCGGGTAGGTGTACGGCTCGATGCCGTACTGGAAATTCGTGCTCAGCGCGAAGCCCGGCTGCAGACCACCCTCGAGTTGCTCCGCGGCAGGACGGAGCTTGTTCAGCCCGGTGATCAGGCACCCGATCACGGGCGAGTACTCGGACAGCAGCTCGGTCGTGGGCCGCAGGTCCGCCAGCGCCTTCGTCAGGTTGGCCTCGTTCTCGGTGAGCACGCCGTTCGCGTTGTTCGCCAGCCCGGTCACGTTCATCAGCAGCAGGTCGAGGTTCGCCTGCTCGTCGACGATGGTGCCGCTGGTCGCGGTCGCGTTGTCGAGCAACCGCATCAGGTTCGGCGTGACGTCGGCGTAGACGTTGGTGACCGTCGAGGCGGCCTGGAGGTCGCGCTGCAACTGCGGCAGTGCGGGATTCACCTTCTTCAGGTACTGGTCGGTCTCCTCCAGCAGCTGGCCGAGCTGATCCCCGCGGCCGTTGAGCGCCTCTGAGATCGCGCCGAGAGTGGCGTTGAGCTTCTCCGGCTCGATCTGCTGCAGCAGCGTCGACAGGTTCTCGAACAGCGTGTTGAACTCGACGGTCACCGAGTCGGCCTCGATGGTGGTGCCGGGCGACAGCGAGCTCGACGACGGGTTCTCCGGCACAACGAAGTTCACGTACTTGGCGCCGAACACGGTGGTGGACTTGATCTCCACCTGTGCGTTCGACGGGATCAGGTGCATGGAGGCCGGATCCATCGCCAACTCGAGCTTGGCCTGGTCGCCCTCCTGACCGATGGAGGCGACGCGGCCGACCTGCACGCCGCGCATCTTCACCTTGGCGTCGGGGTCCATCACCAGACCCGCGCGGTCGGCGGTCACCGTCACCGGCTCACTGTCGGTGAAGCCACCGGAGAACATGGTCAGCGCGACGGTCGCGACGCCGACCAGGCTGCCCACGAGCACCAGCGCGGCGACCTTCTTCTTCCATTTGGGTTCAGGTTCAGACATGCGCGCTATCCCGAGAG
Organism: Rhodococcus sp. MTM3W5.2; assembly: GCF_001984015.1. Classification (NCBI taxonomy): domain Bacteria; kingdom Bacillati; phylum Actinomycetota; class Actinomycetes; order Mycobacteriales; family Nocardiaceae; genus Rhodococcus; species Rhodococcus sp. MTM3W5.2. Next base: position 4,979,899 of record NZ_CP019572.1, read on the forward strand.
GTTGAAGTTGCCGGACCCACCGTAGATGGCGAGCGAGATGAGCAGCGTGACCGTGACCACCGCGATCAGCGAGGTACGCACCGCATTACCGACCGCCACGCCCACGCCGACCGGGCCTCCACTGGCGTTGTACCCGTAGTAGGTGTGGATGAGCATGACGGCCAGCGCCATCACGATCGCCTGGGCGAAGGACCAGAGGATGTCCGTCGGTATCAGGAAAGTCGAGAAGTAGTGGTCGTAGACGCCAGGCGACTGCCCGTAGATCACGACCGTCGCGAATCGGCTGGCGATGAACGAGGCGGTCACGGCCAGCGCGTAGAGCGGCACGATCGCGATCATCCCCGCCATCACACGGGTGCTCACCAGGTACGGAATCGACGGGATCGCCATCACCTCGAGCGCGTCGATCTCCTCGGTGACCCGCATCGCGCCCAGCTGTGCTGTGGAGCCGGCGCCGATGGTGGCCGCGAGCCCGATGCCCGCGATGACCGGCGCGACGATGCGCACGTTGATGAAGGCGGCGAAGAAGCCGGTCAGAGCCTCGACGCCGATGTTGCCGAGGGAACTGAAGCCCTGCACGGCAATGGTGCCGCCTGCGAAGAGGGTCAGGAAGCCGACGATCACGACGGTGCCACCGATCACGGCGAGCGCGCCGGTGCCCATGCTGATCTCGGCGATCAGCCGGATCGTCTCTTTCCGGTAGTGGATGAACGCGCGCGGGGCCGAGGCGACTGCCCGCCAATAGAACAGCGCCTGATCACCGATGCCGTCGATCGAACCGGAGAACTTGCTGATCCGCTTCCTGGTCCCACGGAAACGCCCTGTCAGTGCGAATGCCATCCCGTCACCCCGCCGTCAGCTTGACACCGACGGCGGTGACGAGAACGTTCACCACGAACAGCGCCATGAACGCGAAGACGACCGTCTGGTTCACCGCGTCACCCACACTCTTTGCGCCACCCTTTACGTTGAGCCCCAGGAAGCAGGCGACAAGGCCCGCGATCATGCCGAACAAACCGGCCTTGAGCTGCGAGAGCATCAGCTCACCGAAACCGGTCAGCAGGGTGATCCCGTTGATGAAGGCGCCGGGGTTCACGTCCTGCAGAAAGACAGAGAATACGAAGCCGCCGACGATGCCGATGGTGGACACCAGCCCGTTGAGGAGCAGGGCGACCACCGTCGAGGCGAGCACCCGAGGCACCACCAGTCGGTGGATCGGGTTGATGCCGAGCACCTTCATCGCATCGATCTCTTCGCGGATGGTTCGCGCGGCGAGGTCGGCGCAGATCGCGGTGGCGCCCGCACCGGCGACGATCAGCACGGTGACCATCGGCCCCACCTGGGTGACCGCGCCGAGCGCGGTTCCCGCGCCGCTGAGGTCGGCGGCGCCGATCTCGCGCAGCAGGACGTTGATCGTGAAGACCACGAGCACGGTGAACGGGATGGCGACGAGCACAGTCGGCACCATTGACACCCGGGCCACGAACCAGGCCTGGTCTACGAATTCACGGCGCTGGAAAGGCCGCTTGCCCATCGCCTTGAAGGTCTCCCCCGCCATCGCGAAGAAGCCGCCCACGGCGCGCAGCGGCACCAGAAGGAGGTCATCCATCGTGCCTCCTCGTCAGTGTTCTCGCGCAGGGCACCGCGGAGGAGATGCGAGATCCCCCGGATGCCTGTGATCCAGGTCATACTAACTAGAACGTGTTCACCTGTCAAAGGTGTTCCCCTCCGGACGCATCGGTGCTGGTCAACTCGTACCACCGGGAGGGCGGACCCGGCGGCTGGGCACCCGCGTTCAGCGGGGCCCGGCCGGCGGGTTCGGTGGCCGGTGCCGCATGCCAGGAGCGGGGCTCCGAGCATGCGACCTCCGGCCACGTTGACTCCCTTTGTCTTTCATCGATCACGTGCCTGGTGAGTCCCGATGGCCACCGACCACGACACCGAGTATCCACACAAGTGCGAAGGCTTTCCCCCACGCTCGTTCGGCCACTCGGGCTCGTGCCGCGACCACTCCGGGATTCGTCCCCACCCCACCCGGACGTGCGGAAATCTAGAACACGTACTCATTGCCGTCGGGGCAGCTCAAACCCACCCCGGCCATCATCTTCACCCAGCCGGCCTACCCGCGTGCCGAAATTCGCACGTTTCTCAGGTAGGGCCGAACGTGCAGGTCAGCCGAGCGACTTGACCGCTTCGGTCGCCGCGAACATCCGAGCCGGATCGCGCCCGTCGAAGTAGCCGCCGAGCGAATCCGCGAGACCCTCGGGAGTCCACACAGCATCGGGCGAATCGAATCGCTGCTCGACGACCGGCGCGGCCATGAGCGCGACCATCGGCCCGTAGACGATGAAGACCTGACCGTTGATGGCGTCGGCCGCGGGCGAAGCCAGGTACGACACCAGGTTCACGACGTGCTCCGGCGAGAGCGGATCGGTTCCGTCCTCGGGGGCGTCACCGAAGACGTTCTCGGTCATCGCCGTGCGTGCGCGCGGGCAGATCGCGTTGGCGCGAACGCCGTAGCGCTCGAGGCCGCGCGCCGCGGACAGGGTGAGGGCGGTGATGCCCGCCTTGGCCGCACCGTAGTTCGGCTGTCCGGCCGGGCCGAGCAGGCCGGCCTCGGACGACGTGTTGATCAGACGGCCGTAGACCGGTGCGCCCGCCGCCTTCGACTCGGCGCGCCAGTGCACCGCCGCGTTGCGGCACAGCAGGAAGTGGCCGCGCAGGTGGACCTTGAGAACGAGATCCCAGTCCTCGTCGGACATGCTGAACAGCATCTTGTCCCGCACGATGCCCGCGTTGTTGACGACGATGTCGACGCCGCCGGCCTGCTGGGCAGCCTCCATCAACGCGTCGGCGGTGGCGCGCTCGCCGATGTCGCCGGGGATGAACACCGCCTTGCCGCCGAGGGTCTGGATCTCGTCGAGGACCGCATCGGCGTTCTCGTTGGCCACCAGATCGTTGATGACGACGTTCGCGCCCGCCTTGGCGAGGCCGATCGCCTCGGCCTTGCCGAGACCCGACGCTCCACCGGTCACGATTGCGACCTTGCCGTCCAGACTTACCTCGCGACTAGTCAAACTCACCACTGCCTTCGTGATTTCGATGCGGCCCCCGGAGCGGGTTCCGCCGTCACATCCGTGACGGCGCTCACTCTAGAACGTGTTCTTATTCCCGGCAAGAACAGTTAGCGCTCGAGGGTCAGCGCAGCGCGCGGGCACTGGGCGACGGACTCCTCCAACTTGGCCACCGAATCGGCGTCGTCACCGGGCTGGGTGATCACCAGTTCGTCATCGTCCGTCAGATCGAAGATGTCCGGCGCGATGCCGACGCAGACACCGTTCGCCTCACAGCGATCCCTATCGACCTTGACCTCCATGAATGAACCTCACTTCTCGTTCGAATCGACGTCTGCGGCACGCGTGTCTATGGGCTGGACCCGCGGGCAGATCCAGCATAAGACTAGAACCCGTTCCACTCCTGTGCAATGATGCGAAAAACCCATAGTGACGGGCCGAAAGTGCGTCTCGCCAGCTCGGCCGATCGCAACCAGATAACGGCACCAAAACAGACTAGAACCTGTGTCAGAGACCGGAGAGGTACCGATGCAAATCACCTACAGCGCCGAGCAGCAGAAGCTGCGGGAGGAGCTGCGCGCCTATTTCGCGAAGCTCATCACTCCCGAGCGTCGCGAAGCGCTCAACGCCCAGACCGGCGAGTACGGCTCGGGCACCGTCTACCGCGACGTCGTGCGCGAGATGGGCAAGGACGGCTGGCTCACGCTCGGCTGGCCCAAGGAGTACGGCGGACAGGAGCGGTCGCCGATCGACCAGCTGATCTTCACCGACGAGGCCGCGATCGCAGGCGCCCCGGTGCCGTTCCTCACGATCAACTCCGTCGCGCCGACCATCATGCATTACGGCTCGGAGGAGCAGAAGAAGTTCTTCCTGCCCAAGATCTCCTCGGGTGAGGTGCACTTCTCCATCGGGTACTCCGAGCCCGGCGCGGGCACCGACCTGGCCAGCCTGCGGACCACCGCGGTCAAGGACGGCGACGACTACGTCATCAACGGCCAGAAGATGTGGACGAGCCTGATCGCGTACGCGGACTACGTGTGGCTCGCCGTCCGCACCGACCCGAATGTCAAGAAGCACAAGGGCATCAGCATGCTGATCGTCCCGACGACCGCCGAGGGCTTCTCCTACACCCCGGTGCACACCATGGCCGGTCCGGACACCAGCGCCACGTACTACCAGGACGTGCGTGTCCCGTCGTCCGCACTGGTCGGCGAGGAGAACGGTGGCTGGGGGCTGATGACCAATCAGCTCAACCACGAACGGGTCGCGCTGGTCTCCGCCGCGCAGATCCAGGGCGCGCTGCGCGACACCATCGAGTGGGCGCAGAACACCAAGCTGGCCGACGGCCGTCGCGTGATCGACCAGGAATGGGTGCAGATCAACCTCGCCCGGGTGCACGCCAAGGTCGAGTACCTCAAGCTGCTGAACTGGGAGGTGTCCTCCGCGGAGGCCCCGAGCAAGGGCGACGCGTCGGCATGCAAGGTCTTCGGCACCGAGTTCGCCACCGAGGCGTACCGACTGCTCATGGAGGTCCTCGGCCCCCTGGCATACCTGCGGCAGGACTCGAAGGGCGTCGCCGTGCGCGGCCGCCTCGAGCGTTGGCACCGTTCCGCCCTGATCCTGACCTTCGGCGGCGGCACCAACGAGGTGCAGCGCGACATCCTCGCCATGACGGCGCTGGGCCAGCCGCCCGCCAAGCGGTGACTACCACCGCCCACCAGGCGCTGACCCCGGCCCCATCCTGCGCTGACCGCGCGAGTCAAAGGAACATCATGGATTTCAGCCACACAGAGGCCCAGCAGGACCTCGAACAACTCACCCGGAGCATCGCCGAGAAGCTCACCACCAACGACCGCCTGCGCGAACTGGACGCCGCCGAGGACCGCTTCGACGACAAGCTCTGGCAGGCCCTCGCCGATGCGGGCGTGCTCGCGGCTGCGCTGCCCGAGTCGGTCGGCGGCGGCGGCTTCGGCATCCTCGAACAGTGCAGCGTGCTGCGCGAACTGGGCCGGCCGCTCGCGGCGGTGCCGTACCTGTCCTCGATCGTCCTCGCCGCGTCGGCACTCGCCGAGTTCGGTGACGACGCCCAGCGCCAGTGGGCGCAGCGCGCCGGAGCGGGCGAGGTCGTCCTGACCGTCGCCCTCGCCGAGGAGCTCAACGACAACCCGGCCAAGCCGGTGACCACGGCGGTCCGCAGCGGCGACGAGTGGCTGCTGACCGGCACCAAGATCACCGTGCCCGCGGCCGCTTTCGCGGACCTGATCCTGGTTCCCGCCACCACCCCGAGGGTGTCGCGGTGTTCCTGGTGCAGCCGTCCGATGCCGGGGTCACCATCGACCGCCAGCGTGTCACCGACTTCAGCGCCGAGTCGATCGTCGAGCTGGCAGGCACCAAGGTCGGAGCGGACCGGCTGCTCGGCAGCACCGAGAACGGCGCCGAGATCGTGGACTGGATCCTGGCCCGCGCCGCGGTCGCGCTGAGCGCGACCCAGCTCGGCACCCTGGAGCGGGCCCTGGAACTGGTCGCGGAGTACGCGCGCGAGCGGGTCCAGTTCGACCGTCCGATCGGCAGCTTCCAGGCCGTGGCCCAGCGCCTCGCCGACGCCTTTATCGACGTCAAGGGTGTCCGGTCCACGCTGTGGCAGGCCGCCTGGCGGCTCAGCGAGAACCTGCCTGCAGAGGAAGAGGTCCGGACCGCGAAGTTCTGGGCGGCCGATGCGGGCCACCGCGTCGCACACACCGTGATCCACATCCACGGCGGCGTCGGCCTCGACCGCGACCACCCGGTGCACCGGTACTTCCTGGCTGCCAAGCACAACGAGTTCGCGCTGGGCTCGGCCACCGAGCAGTTGCGCAGGCTGGGACAGATCCTCGCCGACGTGCCTGCCTGAACCTAGGCTGCACACATGACGACCGCGATGCCCACCGTCACCGATCTGTTGCTCCGGCTTCGAGACGACGACGACCACGGAATTCTGTTCGAGGACAAGAGAATTCCTTGGTCCGAACACCTCGCACTCAGCGCCGGTCTGGCGGCGGGCCTTGCGGCCCTGTTCGATCCGGCAGCACCCCGACACGTCGGGGTGCTGCTGGACAACGTTCCCGAGTTCTCCCTCCTGCTCGGAGCCGCGGCGTTGGGCGGTTCGGTCGTGGTGGGTCTGAACACCACCCGGCGCGGCGAGGCGCTCGCGGGCGACATCGCGCGCGCCGACTGCCAAGTTGTGGTCACCGACACCGAGCGTCGCGCCCTGCTCGACGGCCTCGACCTGGGCGGCGTTCGCGTAATCACGATCGACGGCCCCGACTGGCCGGAACTGCTTGCCGCGCACCGCGACAGCGCCCTGCCGACGCCGGCTCCCGCGGGCGACGACCTGTTCATGCTGATCTTCACCTCCGGCACCAGTGGGAATCCGAAGGCGGTCCAGGTGACCCACCGCATGGTGGCCGGGCCCGGTATCATGCTCGCCGATCGGTTCGGGCTGTCGGCCGCCGACACCGCCTACATCTCGATGCCGATGTTCCACTCGGGCGCGGTGATGGCCTGTTGGGCGGTCGCCGTCGCCGTCGGCGCGGATCTCGCATTGCGCCGCAAGTTCTCCGCGTCCCAGTTCATCCCGGACGTCCGGCGGTTCGGCGCCACCTATGCGCACTACGTCGGCAAACCCCTTGCCTACGTGCTGGCCACCCCGAGGCGGCCGACGACGCGGACAACCCACTGAAGGTGCTCTACGGCAACGAGGGATCCCCGTCCTCGATCGCCGAGTTCGGGCGCCGGTTCGATGTCCGGGTGGTCGACGGGTTCGGTTCCACCGAGGGCGGCGTGCTGATCCCGCGGAGCCCCGGCACCCCCGTCGGCGCCCTCGGACTGCTCCCCGCCGGCATCGAGGTGCTCGACCCGGACACCGGGGTCCCGTGCCCCGCCGCGGAGTTCGACGCCGCCGGGCGGATCGTCAACGCGGATGTCGCGACCGGCGAGCTGGTGAACACCGCGGGCACAGGGAGTTTCGCGGGGTACTACAAGAATCCTGAGGCCGAGGCCGAGCGGGTCCGGAACGGCCAGTACTGGAGCGGCGATCTGGGCTACCGGGACGCGGAGGGCTTCGTGTACTTCGCAGGCCGCAGCTCCGGCTGGATGCGGGTCGACGGCGAGAACCTCGGCACCGCGCCCATCGAGCAGATCCTCGGCAGGCATCCTCACGTCGGCGAGGTCGCCGCGTACGGGGTTCCCGACCCCGAGGTCGGCGACCGGGTTGCCGTCGCACTGGTGGCGACGAGCGACTTCGACATCGCCGACTTCTCCCACTTCCTCGGCGCCCAGCCGGATCTCGGACCGAAGCAGGTGCCGAGCTTCGTCCGGGTCTGCGCGGACCTGCCCCGCACGGCCACCTACAAGGTCCTCGGACGCACCCTCAGCGCCGAGCGCTGGCACTGCGCCGACCCGGTCTGGTACCGCGCGCCCGGTGGCATCGACTTCGAACCCGTGACCCCGGAGCTGCGGGCGAAGCTCGACGCCGAGCTGAACACCTAGACGTCGTTCACTGGTCCCCCAGAGCTCCTCGGGCGGTTCCGGAGACAGCACGGAGGCCGGGTACGAATTCGTACCCGGCCTCCGTGTGTGGCCTAGCTGTCCGACGCCCGCGGGCGCCGCACCTATGTGAGCTTGCTCAGTCGCGCGACGGTGGTGTCGAACTCGGCGACCAGCTCTGTGATCGACTCGGCGACCGGCCGGATCTCGTTCATCCGTCCGACGATCTGGCCTGCGGGCATCGCGACCACCTCGGGATCCTCCGAGGCGACGATCCGCTGGTGCGCCTCGGCGACCAGCAGGTTCTGCAGCGGCATCGGCAGCGCGTCCGGAGCGCCGGGCTTGGACCAGGCCTCTGTCCACTTGGTCTTGAGCAGGCGGGCAGGCTTACCCGAGTAGATCCGCGAGCGGACGGTGTCGCTCGAGGTCGCCGCGAGCAGCGCACGCTGCGTTGCGGACGTGCCATCTGCCGCACTGCCCAGCTTGTACTCCGCGGCGGTCAGCCAGTACGAACCCATCCACACGCCGGAGGCGCCGAGGCTCATCGCCGCAGCGATCTGCCGACCGCTGCCGATGCCGCCCGCGGCAAGCACGGTGGCGGAATCGCCCACCGCGTCGACGATCTCGGGCACCAGGACCATCGAGGCGATCTCGCCGGTGTGGCCACCCGCCTCGTAGCCCTGGGCGATGACGATGTCGACGCCGTTGGCCACGTGACTCAGTGCGTGACCGACCGCGCCCGCCAGTGCCGCGACCGGCACGCCGTGCTCGTGCGCCTCGTCGATGACGTCCTTCGGCGGCGACCCGAGCGCGTTGGCGATCAGAGCCGGACGGTGCCGGAGCGCGACGTCGACCTGCGCGCGGGCCACCGAGTGCAGCCAGCCCAGGGTGCCCGTCGCACGCTCGACATCGTCGGACAGCGGCGGCACGCCGAGCTCCTCGAGCGTGCGGTTGACGAACGCGCGGTGCTCGGCCGGGATCAGCTTGTCCAGATCGACGGCCTTGCCCTCGGTCGGGATCTTGGCAGGCATGACGATGTCGACGCCGTACGGCTTGCCGTCGGTGTTCTCGTCCATCCAGGTGAGGACGGCCTCGAGCTCCTCCGGGTCGTTGAACCGCACACAGCCCAGCACGCCGAGTCCGCCTGCCCGCGACACCGCAGCCGCCACGTGCTCGGACGGGGTGAACGCGAAGATCGGGTACTGGATGCCGAACTTGTCGGCGAGCGCGTTACGCATCAGGAGTTTCCGTTGCTGTAGTTCTCGTCGGCCTCGCGCGCTTCGGTCTGCTCCTTGGCCCACCGGTAGTCGGGCTTGCCCGCAGGCGAACGCTTGATCTCGTCGACGAACCAGATGCTGCGCGGCACCTTGTAGCCGGCGATCTCCTTGCGGGACGCCGCCACCACGTCGGCGAGGCTCGGGCGGGCGCCGTCACGAGTGGCGACGACCGCCGCCACTCGCTGACCGAAACGCTCGTCCGGGACACCGACGACGAGGACGTCGAAGACGTCGGGATGCGTCTTGATCGCGCCCTCGACCTCCTCCGGGTAGATCTTCTCGCCGCCGCTGTTGATGGAGACGGAGCCGCGGCCGAGCATCGTGACCGTGCCGTCCTCCTCGACGGTGGCGTAGTCGCCGGGGATCGAGTACCGGACGCCGTTGTACGTCTTGAAGGTCGCGGCGGTCTTGACCTCGTCCTTGTAGTAGCCGAGCGGGATGTGGCCGTGGCGGGCCAGCAGGCCGACCTTGCCCGAGCCGGCCTCGACCACGTTGCCGTCGTCGTCGAGCACGACGGTCGCGGCGTCGATCTTCACCCGGGGGCCGCCGGTGTGGGTGGCGCCCTTGGTGACGGCGGACAGGCCACCGAAACCGGTCTCGGAGGAACCGATCGAGTCGGTGATGTAGCGGTTCGGGAGCAGGTCGAGGAACTCGTCCTTGAGTGCAGGCGAGAACAGCGCCGCGCTGGAGGCCATCACGTACAGGCTCGACAGGTCGTAGGGCTCACCGGTCTTCGGGTTGCCTGCCTTCAGCGCGTCGAGCATCGGTCGGGCCATCGCGTCGCCCGTGATGAAGATGAGGTTGACCTTGTGCTGGTCGATGACCTGCCACACCTCGTGGCCGTCGAACTCGGGGTGCATCACCAGGGTGCCGCCGCCGAAGAGGCTGTGGAACACCGCGGACTGCGAGCCGCCGTGGATCATCGGCGGGATCGGGAACCGCACCATCGCCGGGTTCGCCGCGCCGACCTTGGCCAGCTCCCACTCGTCCTCGACGCGCTCACCGGTGACGAAGTTGACGCCGCCGCCGAGCACACGCCACCAGTCCTCGTGACGCCACATGACGCCCTTCGGCAATCCGGTGGTGCCGCCGGTGTACAGCATGAAGATGTCGTCGGGGCTGCGCTCGCCGAAGTCGCGCTCGGGCGAGCTCTCCGCGAGGGCCTTCTCGTACTCGACGCCGAACTCGGCGTAGTCGAGATCGGTGCCGTCCTCGACGACGATCACAGACTTGACCAGCGGCGTGTTCGGCAGCACGTTGGCCACCTTGTCCACGTACCGGCGCTCGACGATGAGCGCGGCCATGTCCGAGTTCTCGAAGATGTACTGCAACTCGTTCTCGACGTAGCGGTAGTTCACGTTGACCATCACCGCACGGGCCTTGAACACCGCGACCATGGCCTCGATGGCCTCGATGGTGTTGCGGCTGTAGATGCCCACCTTGTCACCCGGCTTGACACCGCGATCCTGCAGGTAATGCGCGAGGCGGTTGGTCCGCTCCTCCAGCTGCGCATAGGTGATCTCGCGGTCGCTGTCCAGCAGCGCCACCCGCTCTGGATTCAGGTCAATGGAGTGCTCGACGAAGTCTGCGATATTTAGGGCCACGCCCATAAAGTAGAACGTGTTACCGTTTCTGGCAAGAGCCAATGTGAGACTCAACTCACACGATATCGGGAGCCGAGAGTGTCCTCCACCACAGCCGAGATTTCCGACATTTCGGAACAGTCCGCTCACTGCCTCGTCGAGAAGCGCGGTCACGTCCTCATCGTGACCATGAACCGCCCCGAGGCGCGCAACGCCCTGTCGGGCGAGATGATGGCGATCATGACCCAGGCCTGGGACCAGGTCGACGCCGATCCCGACATCCGGGTCGCGATCCTCACCGGCGCAGGGGGCACGTTCTGCGCAGGCATGGACCTCAAGGCGATGAACAAGAACGCCCCCGGCGACAAGTTCGTCAAGGGCGGCATGGACCTGACCAAGCTGCCTGCGCTGCTCAAGGGCCGCAGGCTGACCAAGCCGCTGATCGCCGCGGTCGAGGGCGCGGCCATCGCCGGTGGCACCGAGATCCTGCAGGGCACCGACATCCGGGTCGCGGGTGAGAGCGCCAAGTTCGGCGTCTCCGAGGCCCGGTTGGGCCTGTTCCCGCTCGGTGGCTCCGCGGTCCGCCTCGTCCGCCAGATCCCGTACACCGTCGCCGCCGAGATCCTGCTGACCGGCCGCAACGTCCCGGCACCCGAGGCCAAGGAACTCGGCCTGATCGGCCACGTCGTCCCGGACGGACAGGCGCTCACCAAGGCGCTCGAGATCGCCGACGCGATCGCGGCCAACGGCCCGATCGCCGTCCAGGCGATCCTCAAGACCATCCGCGTCACCGAGGGCATGCACGAGGAGGACGCCTTCAAGCTCGAGGCCGAGATCGGCGCCGAGGTGTTCCGGAGCGACGACGCCAAGGAGGGTCCGCGCTCGTTCGCCGAGAAGCGCGCCCCGAAGTTCCAGGGCAAATAGCGGCAACCATCCCCGGCAACGACATGCAGACCCCGACGACACAGCACCGAGTCGTCGGGGTTTTGCTTGCCGCGGGCCAGGGCAGCCGGTACGGCATGCCGAAGGTCCTGGCGGATCGGGGCGCCTGGCTGGAATCCGCGGTGGCGGCGCTGTGGGGCGGGGGCTGCTCCCGGGTCATCGTGGTGCTGGGCGCGGCGGACACCGCGGTGCCGGACGGCGCGGAGGCCGTCTACGCACCCGACTGGCGCGAGGGGGTCGGCGCCTCGCTGCGGGCAGGCCTCGCGGCCGCCTCAGGAGATCCGGATGCCGACTACGCCGCCGTACACCTGGTCGACCTGCCGGACGTCCACGCCGATGCCGTCGCCCGGGTCATCGCCGCCGCGGCCGCCACCGAGAGCGGGCTCGCCCGGGCCTTCTACGGGGCCGACCCGGGCCACCCAGTCGTGATGGCCCGCGGGCACTGGGCTGCGGTGTCGAGGACGGCGACGGGCGATCTGGGCGCCCTCCCGTACCTACGTGAGCACGCAGGCCTCGTGCGGCGGGTCGACTGCGACGACCTGGCGACCGGGGCGGACCGAGACACCCGCTGACCCGTCCGACGAATCGGGCCCCGGATCGGCGATCCGGGGCCCGATTCTGGAACGTGTTCCGCTCACATCAGGCGGGGTTGACCGCCTCAACGAGCTGGCGCATGTGCTCGACGCTCCGACAGGTCACCAGCAGCATGGTGACGCCCGCTTCCTCCCACTGCTTGACCTGGGTGCGCACCTCGTCGACATTGCCGATGATCATCGTGTCGGTGACCATCTGGTCCGGGACGATCGCGGCCGCCTCCTCCTTGCGGCCCGACAGGAAGAGATTCTGGATCTCCTTGACCTCCTCGCCGTAGCCCATCCGGGTGTAGACCTGAGCGTGGAAGTTCAACTCGGCCGCACCCATCCCGCCGACGTACAGCGCGGTGATCGGCTTGAGCTTCGCGATCTCCGCCGCGCGGTCGTCGGTGATGACGACCTGGCAGGTGGCCGCGATCTCGAAGTCCTCGCGGCTGCGCCGGGCGCCCGGACGCGCGAAGCCCTCGTCGAGCCATTCGTTGTACATCGGGGCCAGGCGCGGGGTGTAGTAGATCGCCAGCCAGCCGTCGGCGATCTCGGCGGTCAGCGCGACGTTCTTCGGCCCCTCCGCACCGAGCCAGATCGGCAGGTCAGCGCGCAGCGGATGGGTGATCGGCTTGAGCGGCTTGCCGAGCCCCATGCCACCCTCGCCGCGGAACGGCAGCGGGTAGTGCGGGCCGTCGTTGGTCACCGGGGCCTCCCGCGCGAGCACCTGCCGGACGATCGACACGTACTCCCGCGTCCGTGCCAGCGGCTTCGGGAAGGGCTGGCCGTACCAGCCCTCGACGACCTGCGGACCGGAGACGCCGAGGCCGAGGATCGCGCGGCCGCCGGAGAGGTGGTCGAGGGTCAGAGCGTGCATGGCGGCGCCGGTGGGCGTACGTGCGGACAGCTGCGCCACCGAGGTACCGAGCCGGATCCGCTCGGTGCTCGAGCCCCACCAGGCCAGCGGGGTGAACGCGTCGTTGCCCCAGGACTCGGCCGAGAAGACCGCGTCGAATCCCGCCGTGTCGGCCTCGGTCACCAACTCCTGAGCGTTGGCGGGGGCTGCGCGCCCCAGTACCCAAGTTGCAACCCGAGCTTCATCGACTGCCTCCATATCCGTGGTGATCAGAACTCACTATTGCTAGTGGAATAAGAACCTGTTCTACTCGACTTTGTGACCATGAGGAAGAGTTCACTGGAACTAGAACCAGATTCGGCGGGCCAGGAGCGGCCGCTGAGCGCCCCGCTGCGCATGGCGTTCGACTACACGCGCTCGGTCGGACCGACCATCGGTGCCTTCGTGAACGGGCTGCGTGAGCGTCGCGTCGTCGGCGTTCGCGGGTCGGACGGCCGGGTGCACGTGCCGCCCGCCGAGTACGACCCGGTGACCGCCGAGCCGCTCACCGACTTCGTCGAGGTGTCGCCGGTCGGCACGGTCCAGTCGTGGACGTGGATGCCCGAGCCCATCGAGGGCCAGCCCCTCGACCGCCCGTTCGCGTGGGCGCTGATCAAGCTGGACGGCGCCGACACCTCGCTCCTGCACGCCGTCGACGTCTCCTCCCCCGACGAGATGAGCACGGGCATGCGCGTGCACATCCGCTGGGCCGACGAGACCGTCGGGAACATCAAGGACATCGCTTCCTTCGCACCGGGCGAGGGCGACGGAACCACCACCGCCGCAACACCTTCCGACGCCGAACCGGTCACCATCATCACCACGCCGGTCGACATGATGTACACCCACACCGCCTCCGCCGAGGAGAGCTACTACCTCCGCGGACTGGTCGAGGGCAAGATCCTCGGCGGGCGGACCGACGCCAACGGCAAGGTCTACGTGCCCCCGCGCGGCGCCAACCCCACCGACGGCATCCCGACCAAGGAACAGGTCGTACTCTCCGACCGCGGCACCGTCACCACGTTCTGCATCGTCAACGTGCCGTTCCTCGGTCAGCGCATCAAGCCGCCGTACGTCGCGGCGTACATCCTGCTCGACGGCGCCGACATCGCGATCCAGCACCTGATCCTCGACATCGACGCCGCGGACGTCCGCATGGGCCTGCGCGTCGAGGCCGTCTGGCGTCCCCGCGAGGAGCGCGGCTACACGCTCGAATCGATCTCCCATTTCCGTCCTACCGGCGAGCCCGACGCCGAGTACGACACCTACAAGCAGCACCTGTAGAGAGGCCACCCCCGTGACAGAGATTGCAGTGGTCGGCTTCGCGCAGGCCCCCATCGTCGAGAGACCACAGGCACCACCAACGGTGTCGAGATGCTGGTCCCCATCTTCCAAGAGCTCTACTCCACCCTCGGAATCACCAAGTCCGACATCGGTTTCTGGTGCTCGGGTTCGTCCGACTACCTCGCCGGACGCGCCTTCTCGTTCATCTCCGCGGTCGACTCGATCGGCGCCGTGCCGCCGATCAACGAGTCGCACGTCGAGATGGACGCGGCCTGGGCCCTGTACGAGGCCTGGATCAAGATCATGACCGGCGAGGTCGACACGGCCCTTGTCTACGGCTTCGGCAAGTCCTCCGCAGGCAACCTGCGCCAGGTCCTCGCCATGCAGCTCGACCCGTACCTGGTCGCCCCGCTGTGGCCCGACTCGGTCTCGGTCGCGGGACTGCAGGCCCGCGCCGGCCTCGACGCGGGCAAGTGGACGCCCGAGCAGATGGCAGAGGTCGTGGTGCGCAGCCGCAGGGCGGCCAAGGACAACCCGCTCAGCCAGCTCTCCGGCGACTACGACATCGAATCGCTGCTCGCGCAGCCGTTCATCGCCGACCCGCTCCGCGCGCACGACTGCGCGCCGATCACGGACGGCGCCTCGGCGATCGTGCTGGCCCGAGGCGATCGCGCCCGCGAGATGTGCGAGAACCCCGCCTGGATCACCGGTTTCGACCACATCATCGACTCCCCCGCCCTCGGCGGGCGTGACCTCACCACCTCCCCGTCCACCGCGGCCGCGGCACGCGCCGCCACCGGCGGCGACCTCGGCGGCATCGAGGTCGCCGAGCTGCACGGACCGTTCAGCCACCAGGAGCTCATCCTGGCCGAGGCGATCGGGCTCTCGGAGTCCGTCACCGTCAACCCGTCCGGCGGCCCGCTCTCGGGCAACCCGCTCTTCTCGGCGGGCCTCGAGCGGATCGGTCACGCCGCCCGCAAGATCCACACCGGCGAGGCCGGCCGCACCCTGGCACACGCCACCAGCGGTCCCGCGCTGCAGCAGAACCTGGTCGCGGTCATGGAAGGACGTAACTGATCATGGGTGGTAAGCACAAGGCCGCGGTACTCGGCACCGGCCAGACCCACTACGTCGCCAAGCGGACCGACGTCACGATGTCCGGCCTGGTCCGCGAGGCCATCGACCGCGCCATGACCGACGCCGAGGTCAGCTGGGACGACATCGACGCGGTCGTCGTCGGCAAGGCCCCGACATGTTCGAGGGCTCGATGATGCCGGAGCTGGCGATGGCGAATGCGCTCGGCGCCGTCGGCAAGCCGCTGCTGCGCGTGCACACCGCGGGCTCCGTCGGCGGGTCCACGGGCGTCGTTGCGGCCTCCCTGGTCAAGTCAGGCGTGCACAAGCGCGTGCTGGCGGTGTCCTGGGAGAAGCAGTCCGAGTCGAACGCCATGTGGGCGCTGTCGATCCCGGTGCCCTTCACGATGCCGGTCGGCGCGGGAGCGGGCGGCTACTTCGCGCCGCACGTGCGTTCGTACATCCGCCGTTCGGGCGCGCCCAGCCACATCGGCGCGATGGTCGCGGTCAAGGACCGGCTCAACGGCAGCATCAACCCGTACGCCCACCTCAAGCAGCCCGACATCACGCTCGAGTCGGTGCAGGCTTCTCAGATGCTGTGGGACCCCATCCGTTTCGACGAGACCTGCCCGTCTTCGGACGGCGCCTGCGCCATCGTGATCGGCGACGAGGACTCGGCGAAGTCGATGATCTCCCGGGGCCGTCAGGTGGCGTGGGTGCACGCGACCGCGATGCGCACCGAGCCCACCACGTTCTCCGGGCGCGACCAGGTCAACCCGCAGGCCGGACGCGACGCCGCTGCCGCCCTGTGGAAGGACGCGGGCATCACCGACCCGTTCAAGGAGATCGACGCGGCCGAGATCTACGTCCCGTTCTCCTGGTTCGAGCCGATGTGGCTGGAGAACCTCGGATTCGCGGCGGAGGGCACCGGCTGGAAGCTCACCGAGGCAGGCGAGACCGCCCGCGACGGGAACCTCCCGGTCAACGCCTCCGGCGGCGTGCTCTCGTCCAACCCGATCGGCGCCTCCGGCATGATCCGCTTCGCGGAGGCCGCGATGCAGGTGATGAACCGCGCCGGTGACCACCAGATCCAGGATGCCCGCAAGGCCTTCGGACATGCCTACGGCGGCGGCTCACAATACTTCTCGATGTGGGTCGTCGGTGCTGACGCGCCCGAGTAGCCCGACGAATCCGACGAGCTCGAGTAGGAGATCAGCATGAAGTTCACCGTAGGCATCGCGATGAGTCCGCTCGACCAACTCATCCCGCTCGCGCAGACCGCAGAGGAGTGCGGGTTCGCCAACATCGCCCTGCCGGACTCGCTGTTCTACATGGAGACGGCGGCGGCGGACTACCCGTACACCCCCGACGGCTCCCGGATGTGGAACGCCGAGACACCGTGGGTGGATCCACTGATCGCGGCCGCGGCTCTCGGCGCGGCCACCTCCACCATCGGCTTCTACACGAACGTGCTCAAGCTGGGGTCCAGGAACCCGCTGCTGCTCGCGCGGCAGGTCGGGTCCGTTGCGAACCTGACCGGGAACCGGTTCGGATTCGGTGTCGGGATCGGTTGGGCTCCTGAGGAGTTCGAGTGGTGCGGCGTGCCGTTCAAGAAGCGCGGCGCCCGCGTCGACGAGATGATCGAGATCATCAAGCTGACCCTCGCGGGCGGCATGGTCGAGTTCCACGGAGAGTTCTACGATTTCGACCGGCTGCAGATCAGCCCCGCGCCGAGCAAGCCGGTGCCGTTCTACGTCGGCGGTCACACCGACGTGGCGCTGCGCCGGGCGGCCCGGGTTGGCGACGGCTGGACCTCGGCGATGATGAAGTTCAAGGACCTGGTCGAGACCAAGCGCAAGCTCGATGATCTGCGGGCCGAATACGACCGCGCGGATCAGCCTTTCGAGTTGCAGGCCGTGTGCATCGACCGCTTCGGCAAGGACGGCTACGCCGAACTGGCAGGCGCGGGCATCACCGATTCCATCGTGGTGCCGTGGATCTTCGACGGCATTCCGTTCGACGGCCCGCTCGAGGCCAAGCAGGATTCGCTGCGCAAGTTCGCGGCCGACCACATCACGGGAGGAGCGTCATGACCGACACCACGACGGAGCACCCCGTCCGGATCGCGTCGCGCGCGTCCCAGTCCGCCGCGAGCGGCAGGCGCAAGGAGGAGTGGCTGGCGCTGTTCGCGGAGGACGGTTGGGTCGAGGACCCGGTCGGCCCTTCGGGTTTCGACCCCGAGGGCAAGGGCCACCACGGCCGCGAGGCCATCGCCCGCTTCTACGACATGACCATCGCGAACACCGAGTCGCTCGTCTTCGACATCAGGGACACCCTGCAGTGCGGTGACGAGATGGTCTACATCGGCAGCATCCGGTCCGTCGTGGCTGGCAACCAGATCGATGCCGAAGGAGTGTTCATCTACCGGGTGAACGACGAGGGCAAGCTGCAGTCGATTCGGGCCTTCTGGGAGGTCGACCGGGCGATGAAGACGCTCGTCAAGCTGTAGTACGCACGAACGCCGGAAGGACCGCACCTCGTAAATCGAGGTGCGGTCCTTTGCGTTTCACGGCAGGGTGAGTCCGACCGCAGGCGATCGGAAGGACGACATTCAGTGCAGAGGCAATCGGAGGATCTCCGGATCTGTTTCATCGGCGACTCCTTCGTCGCGGGTGTCGGCGACGAGACCGCGCTCGGCTGGACCGGCCGACTGCTGGCCCGCAGCGCGCAGGCGGGACGACCGGCCACCGGATACAACCTGGGGATCCGACGCAACACCTCGACCGACATCCGGGCGCGGCTTCGCGACGAGATCGAGCGCCGCAGGCCCGCGGACACGGAGCTGCGGCTGGTGTTCTCGTTCGGGGTCAACGACGCGACCGCCACGGACGACGGCCGTCGGGTCCCGGCCGCGACCTCTCGGGAGAACCTGACCGACTGCCTGGACGCCGCCGCGGGTGCACCGGTCCTCTTCGTCGGGCCGCCGCCCGTGCACGACGAGGAGCACAACAGCCGGATCCTATTGCTCAACAATGATTTTCGCGACATCTGCGATGCGCGGGGCTGCACTTTTGTCGACGTGTTCACCACACTGGAGAAGCACGACGTCTGGCGCAGACAGGTGCGCGACGGCGACGGCGCCCACCCGCGATCAGAGGGCTACACGGCCCTGTTCGAACTGGTGGCACCCGCATGGGACGGCTGGCTGCGCCGCTGAGGTCGCCGCGAACGAAAAAGGCAGCGCCGGCGCGGGGTGACCGCGCCGGCGCTGCCGGATGATGCTTGTGGATCGAGCGCCCTAGTGGGCGACCGGGCAACCGCCGGTCTTGTAGTCGACCTGGTACTCCTTGATGCCGTTGAGCCAGCCGGAGCGCAGGCGGCGGGTCGCGCCGACCTCGGTGATGTCCGGGAGGAAGTCGGCGATCGCGTTGAAGATCAGGTCGATCTCCATGCGGGCCAGGTTGGCGCCGAGGCAGTAGTGGGCGCCGGTACCGCCGAAGGACAGGTGCGGGTTCGGGTCGCGGAGGATGTCGAACTTCTCCGGGTTCTCGAACACCTCCTCGTCGAAGTTCGCCGACACGTAGTTCATCACCACGCGCTGGCCCTTCTTGATCGCCACGCCGCCGATCTCGGTGTCCTCGAGGGCGGTGCGCTGGAAGGCGGCGACCGGGGTGGCCCAGCGGATGATCTCGTCGGCCGTGGTCTTCGGACGCTCCTTCTTGTACAGCTCCCACTGCTCGGGGTTGTCCATGAAGGCCTTCATGCCGTGCGTGGTGGCGTTGCGGGTGGTCTCGTTGCCTGCCACCGCGAGCACGATCACGAAGAAGCCGAACTCCTCCGGGCTGAGCTCGTCGCCGTCGACGTCCGCCTCGATGAGCGTGGTGACGAGGTCGTCGCCCGGGTTCGCCTTGCGCGCCTCGGCCAGCTGGTACGCGTAGCCGAGGATCTCCATCGACGCGGCAGCCGGATCGATGTCGGCGAACTCGGGATCGTCGTACGAGGTCATCTGGTTGGACCACTCGAAGACCTTGCCGCGGTCCTCCTGCGGCACGCCGATGAGTTCGGCGATGGCCTGCAGCGGCAGCTCCGCCGCGACCTGGGTGACGAAGTCGCCGCTACCCTCCGCAGCGGCAGCCTTGACGATGGACTCGGCGCGGTCGCGCAGCTCTTCCTTGATCCCGTTGATCGCGCGGGGGGTGAAGCCGCGGGAGACCAGCTTGCGCAGCTTGGTGTGCTCCGGCGCGTCCTTGTTCAGGAGCACGAAGCGCTGCAGTTCGATCTGCTCGCGCTTCATGTCGTCGGCGAAGCGCGGGATGGCGGTGTTCTCCCAGGTGGAGAACACGTCGCGCATCGACACGTCGCGGATGTCCTCGTGACGGGTGACCAACCAGTAGCCACCGTCGTTGAATCCGCCGACACCGTCGGGCTGCTCGACCCAGTACACCGGCTCGGCCTTGCGGACCTCGGCGAGTTCTTCCACCGGCAGCCGGTGCGCGTAGATATCGGGGTCCGTAAAGTCGAATCCCGCGGGAATGTTGGGCTGTGCCACTGTTGTCTCCTGCCATCGCGATCGGCGCCGCGCGTGATGTGGAACACGTTCTACAAAGATTGAAGCATAGAGCTTCGATGGGGGAAAGACTAGGCAAAGAACTGGGCCCATTCTCCTTGCTCAAAGGGGAGAACCTGTTCTACTTTTTGTAGACACGTGGAAAGGAGCCCGCCGTGGGCACACCAGTAATCGTCGAGGCAGTCCGTACCCCGATCGGCAAGCGAGGGGGTTGGCTGTCCGGCCTGCACGCGGCGGAGACCCTTGGCGCGGTTCAGGTCGGACTGCTCGAGCGGGCGGGCATCGATCCCCTCCTCGTCGAGCAGGCCATCGGCGGCTGCGTCACCCAGGCCGGTGCACAGTCCAACAACGTCACCCGGGTGGCCTGGCTGGCGGCGGGCCTGCCGTGGCAGACCGGCGCCACCACCATCGACTGCCAGTGCGGCTCCGCGCAGCAGGCCAACCACCTGATCGCCGGGCTGATCGCCACCGGCGCCATCGAGATCGGCGTCGCCTGCGGCGTCGAGCAGATGAGCCAGGTCCCGCTCGGCGCCAACGTCGGCACCGAGGCAGGCCCGCGCCGCCCGGCGTCGTGGGACATCGACATGCCCAACCAGTTCGAGGCCGCCGAGCGGATCGCAAAGCGCCGCGGAATCACCCGCGACGACATCGAGGCGCTCGGCGTCCGCTCGCAGGCGCTGGCCAAGCAGGCCTGGGCAGAAGGCCGGTTCGACCGCGAGGTGCTGCCCGTGACGGCCCCCGTCATCGGCGAGGACAAGCTGCCGACCTCGGAGACCACAGTGGTCTCCCGGGACCAGGGCCTGCGCGACACCACGCTCGAGTCGCTGGCCAAGCTCAAGCCGGTCATCGAGGGCGGCATCCACACCGCGGGCACCGCCTCGCAGATCTCCGACGGCGCCGCCGCGGTCCTGCTCATGGACTCCGACCGCGCCCTCGCCCTCGGCCTCAAGCCCCGCGCCCGGATCGTCTCCCAGGTGCTCGTCGGCGCCGAGCCCGAGTTCCACCTCGACGGCCCCGTCCAGGCCACCGCCAAGGTGCTCGAGAAGGCAGGCATGAAGATCGGCGACCTCGACCTGTTCGAGGTCAACGAGGCCTTCGCCTCCGTCGCACTGTCCTGGGCTCGGGTGCACGGTCCTGACATGGACAAGGTCAACGTCAACGGCGGCGCCCTGGCCCTCGGCCACCCCGTGGGCAGCACCGGATCCCGGCTGATCACCACCGCACTGCACGAGCTCGAGCGGACGGACAAGTCCACCGCGCTGATCACCATGTGCGCCGGCGGCGCACTCGCCACCGGCACCATCATCGAGCGGATCTGATCCGGCCATGAAGCGCCCACCGATGCTCGATACGCAGTTCACCCGAGTCATCATCAAATGGATGTCGAAGACGAACGTGATCGCGTACCGGGCCACCGGTGGGCGCGTCGGCGGTAAGTGGCGGGTCGGCAGCGCCGCGAAGAGCGGCCTGCCGATCTGCCTGCTCACCACCACCGGCCGCAAGAGCGGCGAGCCCCGGGTGAGCCCGCTTCTGTTCCTCGAGGACGGCGACCGGGTCGTGCTCGTCGCCTCGCAGGGCGGCCAGCCCAAGAACCCGCTGTGGTACCTGAACCTGAAGGCCGATCCCAACGTGAAGGTCCAGATCCGTTCCGACGTGCGCCATCTGGTCGCGAAGGTCGCGGACGATGCCGAGCACGCGGAGCTGTGGCCCAAGCTGGTGGCGATGTACCCCGAGTTCGACGATTACCAGTCCTGGGTCGAACGCAAGATCCCGGTCATCGTCTGTTCGTAGCAATTGCGGGCCCGTTGACAGACAATCTGGGGGAGCCCGCAGGATTGCCCATCCGGCAGGTGCGTGCTCCGCGCTGTTGCACCTCAACGGATAGGGAGATTTCGTCATGACGGCTGGCCCCCAAGATCAGATCCTGGACCGACGCGAACTCGCTTCGGCGCTCCTGCGGGCGCTCGAAATGCGGCACGAGGTCCTCGATGCCATCGTCGACAGTGACGACCACGCCGCCGCCGTACGCAGTGTGAGCGCGCTCCTCGAGACGACCGAGGACAACGCGAATGCGGTGCTGGGCCTGCAGCTCGGGCGCCTGACCCGGCTCGAGCGCGACCACCTCCGCGACGAGGTGACCAACCTGGACGCGACGCTGAAGTGGCTGCCGGAACAGCGCCCCTTCAGCACCGGCACGAACGTGCGGCTGCGCCCGTTCACCTACAACGACGAGGACGCGGAGCTCTACCGACGGCGCTCGGCCGAGCAGCTCGATGCCGACGGAACGCCGTGGCCTGCGGATCGCATCGAGGAGGAGCGCCGGGCAGGCCTGAACCGCGTCGACGAGGAGACCGCGGCATGGTTCGTCGCTGAGAACACGAGCGGCGACCGGCCGGAATGCGTCGGGCTCGTGTTCGGCGAACTACACGAAGGCGAGGTGGACCTCGCGGTGTGGGTGGCGCCCGAGGCGCGCAAGCAGGGCTACGGCACTGCCGTGATCAAGCTGTCGCGGCCAGAGCTCGCCGCCTACTTCCCCGGCACGACGGTCATCGTCCGCTCCCCCGTCTAGGCGCTTCGCGCCTGTGCGCGGTTGACGAGTCCACACACTCGTCAACCGCGCACGGGCAGCGGAGCTGCCTTACGCCCCGTAGACCGGGGTGGGGGTCTCCGCCTTCTCGAGCAGATCCGCCACGACGGGGCCGATCTCCTTCGGGTCCCAACGATCACCCTTGTCCTGCACGGGGCCGTGCCGCCAGCCCTCGGCGACGGTGATCTTGCCGCCCTCGACCTCGAACACCCGGCCGCTGACGTCCTTCGACTCGGCGCTGCCCAGCCAGACCACCAGCGGGGAGATGTTCTCCGGAGCCATCGCGTCGAAGCCCTCCTCGGGAGCGGCCATCGCCTCGGCCATCGCGCCGCCCGCGCCCACCGTCATCCGGGTGCGCGCCGCTGGCGCGATCGCGTTGACGGAGACGCCGTAGTTCTTCAGCTCGGCGGCGGCCTGGATGGTCATCTCCGCGATGCCGGCCTTGGCGGCCGCGTAGTTGCCCTGGCCGATGCTGCCCTGCAGGCCGGCACCCGAGCTGGTGTTGATGATCCGCGCGTCCACAGGACGTCCGGCCTTGGACTCGGCACGCCAGTACGCGGCCGCGTGCCGCAGCGGGGCGAAGTGGCCCTTGAGGTGCACCCGGATGACCGAGTCCCACTCCTGCTCGCTCATGCCGACCAGCATCCGGTCGCGGAGGAAGCCCGCGTTGTTGACCAGCACGTCGAGGCCACCGAAGTTGTCGATGGCGGTCTTGATCAGGTTCTGCGCGCCGTCCCAGTCCGCGACGTCGTCGCCGTTCACCACGGCCTGTCCGCCCGCGGCGATGATCTCCGCGACAACCTGCTCGCCGGGGCTCTCACCGGTCGCGGTGCCGTCGCCGCCGACGCCGATGTCGTTCACGACGACCTTCGCGCCCTCGGCCGCGAACGCCAGCGCGTGCGCCCGTCCGATACCGCGGCCAGCGCCCGTCACGATGACGACGCGACCCTCTACCAATCCACTCACTTCTGCTCCTCCATCACTGGCTTGTTGGATGTCTCTGCGTCCGACGCCGCCAGGAACGCGGGGCGCTCGCCGCCGCCGTGCACCGTCAGTGTCGAACCGCTGACGTAGGACGCCAGCGGCGATGCCAGGAAGGTCGCACAGTTCCCGATGTCCTCGGGCCGCGCCATCCGACCCAGCGGGACGGTCTTGCTCACCGCGGCGAGGCCGTCGGCCCCGCCGTAGTGCAGGTGGCTCTGCTCGGTCTCGACCAGGCCGACCACGATCGAGTTCACCCGGACCTTCGGCGCCCACTCCACCGCGAGGCTGGTCGCCAGGCTGTCGATGCCTGCCTTGGCGGCGCCGTAGGCGGCGGTCCCGGGCGACGGGCGGCTGCCGCTGACGCTGCTGATCATCACGATCGAGCCGCCGGTGTCCTGCTTCTGCATGACGGCGTTCGCGATCTGCGAGATCAGGAGCGGGGCGAGCAGGTTGAGCTCGACGATCTTCGAGTGGAAGCGGGGGCTCGCGTCCGCGGCCAGTGCGTACGGCGCCCCACCCGCGTTGTTGACGACGGCGTCGAGGCGGCCGTGGGTGGCGACGATCGAGTCGATCATCGACTGCACCTGCTCGGCGTCGCGCAGGTCGCAGGAGATGAACTCCACGCCGCGGCCGTCCACCTCGATCGGCTCGTCGGCCGGCCGTCGCGCGCAGGTCACCACCGTGGCGCCCGCGCGCAGAAACGCGCGGCTGATACCCGCACCAACGCCGCGCACTCCGCCGGTGACCAGCACCACGCTGCCGTCAAGACCTAGATCCACCAGTACCTCCACTGTCAGGGATTCTCTGCGGGTCGGGGGTCATCCGCCGAAAAGCAAACTCCAGCCCGACCCGCAGGTGTGCTAACTTACCAAGCAATCGCTTGGTTTGGCGACCTACCTAAGGAATCACGATGGGAATCACTTCCAAATCCGATGGGGCCGGCATCACCACGGTCACCGTCGACTACCCGCCGGTGAACGCCATCCCGTCTAAGGGATGGTTCGAACTGGCCGACGCCGTCCTCGCGGCGGGCAAGGATCCGAGCACCCACGTGGTGATCCTGCGAGCCGAGGGTCGCGGCTTCAATGCCGGCGTCGACATCAAGGAGATGCAGGCCACCGAGGGTCACGGCGCCCTGATCGACGCCAACCGCGGCTGCGCGGCGGCGTTCTCCGCGGTCTACGACTGCGAGGTTCCCGTCGTGGTCGCCGTCAACGGCTTCTGCGTCGGCGGCGGCGTCGGCCTGGTCGGCAACGCCGACGTCATCGTCGCGTCCGACGACGCCATCTTCGGCCTCCCCGAGGTCGACCGCGGCGCACTCGGCGCGGCCACGCACCTGGCCCGCCTGGTCCCCCAGCACATGATGCGCACGCTGTACTACACGGCCAAGAACGTCGACGCCCAGACGCTCAAGCACTTCGGCTCCGTCTACGACGTCGTCCCGCGCGCCGAGCTCGACGCGTGTGCACTCAAGATCGCAGGCGAGATCGCCGCCAAGGACACCCGGGTCATCCGGCGCGCCAAGGAAGCGATCAACCGCATCGACGTGATGGACGTGCACACCAGCTACCGGATCGAGCAGGGTTTCACGTTCGAGCTGAACCTCGCCGGCGTCGCCGACGAGCACCGCGACGAGTTCGTCGCCACCGGCAAGCCGCGCGCGAACAAGTAGGGAGTTGAAAGACAATGCGTGACAAGAGGATGTCGCTCGACGAGGTCGTCGGCGAACTGCGCAGTGGCATGACGATCGGCCTCGGCGGCTGGGGCTCGCGCCGCAAGCCGATGGCGTTCGTACGCGCGATTCTGCGCTCGGACATCAAGGACCTGACCGTCGTCACCTACGGCGGACCGGACCTGGGCCTGCTGTGCTCGGCGGGCAAGGTCAAGAAGGCCTACTACGGCTTCGTGTCCCTGGACTCCGCGCCGTTCTACGACCCCTGGTTCGCCAAGGCCCGCACCACCGGCGCCATCGAGGTCCGCGAGATGGACGAGGGCATGGTCAAGTGTGGCCTCGAGGCCGCCGCGGCCCGCCTGCCGTTCCTGCCGATCCGGGCAGGCCTCGGCTCGGACGTCACGAACTTCTGGGGCGACGAGCTCAAGACCGTCACCTCGCCGTACGCCGACGAATCCGGCAAGGCCGAGACGCTCATCGCGATGCCCGCGCTGAACCTGGACGCGTCGTTCGTGCACCTGAACCTGGGCGACAAGCACGGCAACGCCGCCTACAACGGCGTCGACCCGTACTTCGACGACCTGTACTGCATGGCCGCCGAGAAGCGCTACGTCTCCGTCGAGCGCATCGTCGAGACCGAGGAGCTGGTGAAGGCCGTTCCGCTGCAGCAGCTGATCCTCAACCGCATGATGGTCGACGGCGTCGTGGAGGCCCCGAACGGCGCCCACTTCACCCTCGCAGGCGAGAGCTACGGCCGCGACGAGAAGTTCCAGCGTCACTACGCCGAGGCCGCCAAGACCCCCGAGTCGTGGCAGGTCTTCGTCGACACCTACCTGTCCGGCAGCGAGGACGACTACCAGGCCGCCGTCAAGAAGTTCGCAGAGGAGCAGGCATGACCTCCACCGAGACCATCACCCGCGCGGAGTACTGCGCGATCGCATGCGCCGAGATCTTCTCGGGCGCAGGCGAGATCATGGCCAGCCCGATGTCGACGCTGGCGACCATCGGCGCGCGGCTGGCGCGGCTCACCACCGAGCCCGACCTGCTCATCACCGACGGTGAGGCGCTGATCTTCGCCGACACCCCCGCGGTCGGCGCCAAGGCCCCGATCGAGGGCTGGATGCCGTTCCGCAAGGTGTTCGACGTCGTCGCCTCCGGCCGCCGCCACGTGGTCATGGGCGCCAACC
The DNA here is from genome assembly GCF_001984015.1 of Rhodococcus sp. MTM3W5.2. Classification (NCBI taxonomy): domain Bacteria; kingdom Bacillati; phylum Actinomycetota; class Actinomycetes; order Mycobacteriales; family Nocardiaceae; genus Rhodococcus; species Rhodococcus sp. MTM3W5.2. The sequence continues at coordinate 5,006,126 of NZ_CP019572.1, forward strand.
AGATCGACCGGTACGGCAACCAGAACCTGTCCGCGTTCGGTCCGCTGCAGCAGCCGACCCGGCAGATGTTCGGCGTCCGCGGCGCCCCCGGCAACACCATCAACCACGCCACCAGCTACTTCGTCCCCAAGCACTCCTCGCGGGTGTTCGTGGACAAGGTGGACGTGGTCTCGGGCGTCGGCTACGACAAGGTCGATCCCGCGAACCCGGCGTTCAAGTACCTGCACCTGCACCGCGTGGTGAGCAACCTGGGCGTCTTCGACTTCGGCGGGCCGGACCACACCCTGCGCGCGCTCAGCCTGCACCCGGGCGTCACCGCGGCCGAGGTCGCCGAGAACACCTCCTTCGAGGTCGCCGGGCTGGCCGAGGCGGGCGTCACCCGCGAGCCCACCGCCGAGGAGCTGCGCCTGATCCGCGAGGTCATCGACCCGCGCGGCCTGCGTGAGCGCGAGGTCCAGGCATGACCGCCGTCCTGCGCACGCCGCTGACCGAACTGGTCGGCATCGAGCACCCGATCGTGCAGACCGGCATGGGCTGGGTCTCCGGCCCGCGCCTGACCGCGGGCACGTCCAATGCGGGTGGCCTGGGCATCCTCGCCTCGGCGACGATGACCTACGACGAGCTCGAGGCAGCGGTCCTGCGGACCAAGGAGCTCACCGACAAGCCGTTCGGCGTCAACATCCGCGCCGACGCGACGGACGCGCAGGAGCGCATCGACCTGCTCATCCGCGAGAAGGTCAAGGTCGCCTCGTTCGCGCTGGCGCCCAAGAAGGACCTGATCAGCAAGCTCAAGGACAACGGCGTCGTCGTGGTCCCGTCCATCGGCGCCGCCAAGCACGCCGTCAAGGTCGCCTCCTGGGGCGCCGACGCGGTGATCGTGCAGGGCGGCGAGGGCGGCGGCCACACCGGCCCCGTCGCGACCACGCTGCTGCTGCCGTCGGTGCTCGACGCAGTCGACATCCCGGTGATCGCGGCCGGCGGCTTCTTCGATGGCCGCGGCCTGGCCGCTGCGCTGTCCTACGGCGCCGCGGGCGTCGCGATGGGCACCCGCTTCCTGCTCACCAGCGATTCGGCGGTGCCGGACTCGGTCAAGCAGGAGTACCTCAAGCGCGGCCTGCAGGACACCACCGTGTCCGTGAAGGTCGACGGCATGCCGCACCGGGTGCTCAACACCGACCTGGTCAACAGCCTCGAGAAGTCCAGCTACGCACGGGGACTCGTCGCCGCGGCCAGGAACGCCCCCAAGGTCAGGGCGATGACCGGCATGAAGTGGTCGACCCTGATCAAAGAGGGCCTTGCGATGCGTAAGACCACCGACAAGACCTGGCTGCAGATCATCATGTACGCCAACACCCCGATGCTGCTCAAGGCCGGCCTGGTCGACGGCAACACCGAGGCGGGCGTGCTCGCGTCCGGTCAGGTGGTCGGCATGGTCGACGACCTGCCGAGCTGCCAGGAACTGATCGACCGGATCATGGCCGACGCCGTGAAGCGGATCGACGCGCTGGGCGCGCTGCGCGCCTGACCGGCACCGCCGGTGCGCGCCTGAGCGCATGAGCGTGGGAGCGCACTCCCCACACTGAAGGGCACCATCGGCCGGTTCATCCGGCCGGCGGTGCCCTTCAGTCGTTCGCGGCGACCGCGGCCATCCGGGCGCGGACCTCGGGCCTGCGCAGCGGCGGCACCGTGGCCGGTGGCTGCTTGCGGGCGGGCAGCACCCCGAGCAGCCGCATCGTGGTCGCCGTGACCTCGGCGACCGCCTGCTCGAAGGGCTCCCGGGTGGCGTCGGACAGCTTCTGCACGCCACTCACCTTCCGCACGTACTGACGGGCGGCCGCCTCGATCTCCTCCGCGGTGGCGGCCGGCTCGAGGCCGCGGAGCTCGGTGATGTTTCGGCACATATCCCGACGATAACCCCGAGCCACCTCCCGCGCGCGATGAGTTCCGTGTCACCCCGTAACTATTTTGACTCCGGGGGCAATACGCTCCGGTATTGTCCGGCGATGTGAATGGATCCGGAGACCACCCAGTCGAAGCAGCCGGCCCAGGCCGGCCCCGAGATCCCCAGGTCGACCGGTCGGTCCTCGATGCGACCATCGCGCTGCTCGTCGAGTCGGGCTACCAGAAGACCACCATCCAGGCCATCGCCCGACGAGCCAAGGTCAGCGCGCCCGCGATCTACCGCCGCTGGGCCACCCGCGAGATGATCATCGAGGACGCGATCTTCGGCCTCGAGTCCATGGGCGACGTGCCGCTCCCCCGATCACCGACGACCTCCACGCCGACCTGCTGGCCTGGACGCGCAGTTTTCTCGAGCGCGCCGCGCACCCGGCCGCCCGCTCCGCGATACCCGGGCTGATGTCCACCTGGAATCACAACGAAGGCGTCTACGAGCGGCTCGTCCAGCGGGCCGAGGTGCCCGCCCGCAAGGCGCTGCTCGACCGGATCCTGCTGGCCGAGCCGGACGCGGAGCCTGCCACCGCCGTGTCCACCGCGGACACCGTCTTCGACCTGCTGGTGTCGGCCACCATGCTCCGCGGCGTCTCGCGCGGGTTCGAGGACTCGGACGCGTGGTGCGAGCGGATCGCCGGCGCGCTGTTCGCACTGATCGGCACCATCGACTGACGGACACCGTCCGCCCGGTCCACCGACGACGAGTTCGGCCCCGTACCCCTCCGGCCGGAGGGGTACGGGGCCGAATCTGCTTGCGCGAAAGGGTTTCTAGCCCAGGCGCTCGATGATCGTCACGTTCGCGGTGCCGCCACCCTCACAGATGGTCTGCAGGCCGTAGCGCCCACCGGTGCGCTCAAGCTCGTTGAGCATGGTCGCGAACAGCTTGGTGCCGGTCGCGCCGAGCGGGTGCCCGTTCGCGATCGCGCCGCCGTTGGCGTTGACCTTCGCCGGGTCCGCGCCGATCTCCTTGATCCAGGACAGCACGACGGGGGCGAACGCCTCGTTGATCTCGATGACGTCGATGTCGTCGATGGTCAGGCCGGTCTTCTCCAGCGCGTACTTGGTCGCGGGGATCGGCGCGCTGAGCATGAAGATCGGCGAGGCGCCGCGGGCGCTGATGTGGTGGATCCGGGCGCGGGGCTTGAGACCGTGCGCCTTCACCGCAGCCTCGGAGGCGAGCAGCGTCGCGCTTGCGCCGTCGGAGATCTGGCTCGCCAGGGCCGCGGTCAGGCGTCCACCGTCGGTCAGTGTCTTGAGCCCGGCCATCTTCTCCAGGCTGGTCTCGCGCGGGCCCTCGTCGATGCTGAACTCACCGACCGGCACGATCTCGTTGTCGAAGCGGCCCTCGGCGATCGCCTTGCGCGCACGCTCGTGGCTCTGCAGCGCCCAGCGCTCCATCTCCTCGCGGCTGATGTCCCACTTCTCGGCGATCAGCTCGGCGCCGTGGAACTGCGAGACCTCTTCGTCGCCGTAGCGGTGCTCCCAGCCCTTCGAACCCTTGAACGGGGTCTCGAAACCGAACTGCTCGCCGACGACCATCGCGGAGGCGATCGGGATCATGCTCATGTTCTGAACGCCGCCGGCCACCATCAGGTCCGCGGTTCCGCTCATGATCGCCTGCGCCGCAAAGTGAACGGCCTGCTGGCTGGATCCGCACTGACGGTCGACGGTGACGCCGGGGACATCCTCCGGGTAGCCGGCGGCCAGCCAGGCGGTGCGCGCGATGTTGCCGGCCTGCGGGCCGATCGCGTCGACACAGCCGAACACGACGTCGTCGATCTCGCTGGGGTCGACCTGGTTGCGCTCGAGGAGCTGCTTGATCACCCCGGCGCCGAGGTCCGCGGGGTGCACCGCGGAGAGGGCACCGCCCTTCTTGCCGACCGCGGTGCGGATGGCGTCAACAATGTATGCCTCAGGCATGGAAACTCCCTACGAATCGGACCGTGACTGTGGGCTGGAGAGCCCGTCGAGCACAATGGCGAGATACTGCTTGGCGACCGTTTCCGCGGTCATCGGGCCTCCCGGCCGGTACCAGCGCACCGGAACCCAGACGGTGTCGCGCATGAAGCGGTACACCAGCTCCACGTCGATGTCGGGACGGAAGCTGCCGTCGGCGATGCCTGCCTCGAGGACCGACACCCACAGGCCGCGGAACTCCTTGTTGCGTTCGGTGATGTACTCGAAGCGCTCGTTGCCGACCAGGTGCTTGGCCTCGTCCTGATAGATCGCGACCGCGGCGTGCGAACCGTCGATCGCCTCGAAGGACGCGATCACCATCGCCTCGAGGGTGGCGCGCGATCCGAGACCGGCCGCGACGATGTCGCGGTAGCGGCCGAACAGCTCGTCCAGGAAGCCCTTGAGGATCTCGTCGACCATCGACTCCTTGGAGTCGAAGTGGTGGTAGAGACTGCCGGACAGGATCCCGGCCGAGTCGGCGATGTCGCGCACGGTGGTGGCGCGCAGACCGCGCTCGGCGAACAGGGCGGCGGCCAGCGCGAGGAGTTCGGCGCGGCGGCCGGACTTGCTGGCAGACTCTTCGGCAGCTCTCGGCGGAGGGGTCACACCCGACAGAGTATCAACCAAGCGCTTGTTAGGGTATCGGGGTGCAGCAAAACACTTGCGCCGTGATCACCGGCGGATCTGGCGGCATCGGGATCGAGATCACCCGGCGGCTCGCCGCCCAGGGGCTCCCTGTCGCGTTCACCTACCGTTCCGGCGCCGACCGCGCCGCCGCCCTGGTCGAGGAGATCACCGCGGCGGGCGGGCGGGCCCGTGCCGATGCCGTCGACCTGACCGACCGCGACCGGGTCGCACGGTGGGCGGAGGAGATCACCGCCGAGCTCGGCGATCCGTCGGTGCTGGTGCACGCGGCGGGCCCGCACATCCCGATGGTCCACCTGTCCAAGGTCTCCCCCGACACCTTCTCCGAGCATCTCGGCGCCGAGGCCACCGCGTTCTTCGCGCTCGTGCACGCCCTGCTGCCCGGGCTCCGCGCGGCGCGCGGCTCGGTCGTCGCGGTGACGACGGCAGCCACCGACCGCTTCCCCGTCCGGGACGGCCTCTCGTCCGGGACCAAGGGCGCCGTCGAGGCGCTGGTCCGGGCGTTCGCCGCCGAGGAGGGCCGCTACGGCGTCCGCTTCAACTCCGTTGGCCCCGGCATGCTCACCGACGGCATGGCCGAACGCCTGATGGGCAACGCCGACCTCGACGAGCGCGCACAGGCCGTCGCGATGAGCCGAATCCCCCTGCAGCGCTTCGGCTCCGCGGTCGACATCGCCGAGGCCGTCTGCTTCCTCGCGAGCGACAAAGCCGGCTTCATCACCGGCCAGAAGCTGAACGTCGACGGCGGCTACACCGTCTAGGCGGCTCCGCCGCCCGTGCGCGGTTGACGAGTCTCAGGACTCGCTAACCGCGCACAGGCGGGACACGGGTTTTCGTCCCGCCTGACCCAGCCTTCGCGGCGCAGTACCTGCTCGACCTCCCCGGCTACCAGGCACGGCGTCCCGACTACCTCCTCGTACCCGAACACCAGCCGTGGCCGATCTGCGAGTTCGGCGGCGTTGTCGCGGCGACGGTCCCGGAACGCGACCTCGCGCGCCGAGTGCGACCGGCGTCCGTCGAGGCGCACGATCAGCGGGACACCGTGTTCGGTGTAGTCGCAGTCCTCCCAGAGCGTCCGACCGTCGACCACCACCGGCTCCTGCCTGCGTGCCGTGGGAAGTCCGTGGGCCTGTTCGACATCGACCGCGAAGCGGTACTCGAGCATCGACTGGACGCCCTCGGCCAGCAGCCGGACGGCCGCCTCGAGCGCCTTCCGGTAGCGGCGTGGGGTCCGCTCGTTCATCCGGCGCCGGATGTCGTCCAACCGGACGCGAGCGTTGGTGACGGCGCCGATCAGGCTGACGTATGCCTCGTGCGCCGACGGCTGCGCGATGGCGAGGTCGAGCGCGGTGTCCGCGCGGGTCGTCCGCGGCGGCAGGAGGTCTGCAGCGCCGATGTGCCGTTGCGCACGCGACCGGTGCACCGCCACCCCGGGGTGCAGGACGCTCCCCCGCGCGGGCACCACACGGTCACCGAACGCCGCGTGTCCGATCGCGGTCGCGGGTTGACCGATCGCGGAGACACCATAGGGGACCGTGACGTGGACGGGACCGGCCTCGTCCACCGGGACCATCCCCCACAGCTCCGCGGCCGTCCGGTGACTGAGCAGCGCCGTCGTCCCGCCGTAGAGCAGGGCGGCCTCGAGGATCGCGTCCCGGGTGAGCAGGCCCGAGGTGATCGCGTACACCCCGCGCAGCACCCGCTGCCAGCGCCCGGCCTCGAGACGCTGCCGCGTTCGCGACGGCGGGAATCCGATGGCGTGCAGTTGCGCAGCGGTGACCAATCCGTACTGGCGGTCGACGAGGGCCTGGAGCGCTGCGGGCGAGAACGTTGCTGGCATGCCGACGACACTGGCGTCGGGCACCGACCGGATCGACGGGATCGGGCCGGGTTATCCACAGGCGCTACGCGCCTGTGCGTGGTTGACGAGTCCTGACACTCGTCAACCACGCACAGGCGGCGGAGCCGCCTAGGCGCGCTGGCTGGAGATGGAGACGATCTCGCCGGTGAGGTAGGTCGTGTAGTCGCTGGCGAGCATCGCGATGGTCGCGGCGATTTCCCACACCTCGGCGGCGCGACCGAAGGCCTCACCCTCGGCCAGCTTGTCGAGCAGTTCCTCGCTGGTCACCTTCGCCAGGAACGCGTGGCGGGCGATGGACGGCGCGACGGCGTTGATGCGGACGCCGTACTCGGCGGCCTCGATCGCGCTGCAGCGGGTCAGCGCCATGACGCCGGCCTTGGCCGCGGCGTAGTGCGCCTGCGAGTGCTGCGCGCGCCAGCCGAGCACAGAAGCGTTGTTGACCAGGACGCCGTTGTGCTCGACGGACTTGAAGTAGCGCAGCGCAGCACGGGTGGCGCGGAAGGTGCTCGTCAACGTGATGTCGAGGACGCGGTCCCACTGCTCGTCGGTCATGTCCACGACCGGGGTCTCGCCGCCGAGGCCCGCGTTGTTGACCAGGACGTCGATGCGGCCGAGCTTCTCGGCGGAGCCTGCGATCAGCGCGTCGACCTGCTCGGTGCTCGAGACGTCGCAGACGAACGACTCGACCTGCTGGCCACCGAACTCGGCCGACAGCTTCTCCACGGTCTCGCCGAGGCGACGCTCGTGGAAGTCGGAGACCAGCACGTCGGCGCCCTCGAGCAGCGCCCGGCGCGCGGTGGCGAAACCGATACCGGTGCCCGCGGCCGCGGTCACGACGACCTTCTTGCCCTTGAGCAGGTTGTGGCCCTCGATCTCGGCGGGGGCGACTGCCAGGGGGACTTGAGGGAAGTGGTCACGGTCGAGCCTCTCGGGAAGTCCGAGCACCCGCTCGGCGATGATGTTTCGTTGGATTTCGTTCGAGCCGCCGTAGATGGTGTCGGCCCGGCTGAACAGGAACAGCCGCTGCTGGTCGCTCAGGTCGGCGTCGGCGCCGAACGGTCCGTTGCCCGCCAGCAGCGAGTCCGCACCGGCGACCTCCATCGCGAGCTCACCGAGACCGCGGTGCCAGTTGGCCCACAGCAGCTTGGCCACCGAGGCCTCGCCGCCCTGGGCGCTGGCGTCGACCGCGGACAGGGTGCGCATGGCGTGCGCGCGCATCACCTGCAGGCCCATCCATGCGCGGGTGAGCTTGTCCTTGATGACGGGGTCGGAAGCCGCGCCGTTGCGCTCGGCCAGCTCGACGATCTCCGACAGTTCCTTGGCGAAGCCGACCTGCTGGCCGAGCGTCGAGATGCCGCGCTCAAAGGTGAGGGTGCCCATCGCGACCGACCAGCCCTGGCCGACCTCGCCGACCACCAGGTCGGCATCGGTGCGGGCGTCGTCGAAGAACACCTCGTTGAACTCGGAGGTGCCGGTGAGCTGCAGGATCGGCCGCACCTCGATGCCAGGCTGGTCCATCGGGACCAGCAGGTAGGACAGGCCCTTGTGGCGCTGCGAGCCGGGCTCGGTCCGCGCGACCACGAAGCACCACTGCGCGACGTGCGCGAGCGAGGTCCACACCTTCTGCCCGTTGATCCGCCACTGGTCGCCGTCGAGGCGCGCCGAGGTGGAGACCGCCGCGAGGTCGGAGCCCGCGCCCGGCTCGGAGTACCCCTGGCACCACAGTTCGGAGACCGTGTTGATGCCGGGCAGGAAGCGCCGCTTCTGCTCCTCGGTGCCGAACGCGATCAGCGTCGGCCCGAGCAGCTCCTCACCGAGGTGGCTCACCCGAGCGGGTGCGCCCGAGCGGGCGTACTCCTCATGGAAGATCACCTGCTGGCTCAGCGTCGCACCCTTGCCGCCGTACTCGGTCGGCCAGCCCAGGCAGGTCCACCCGGCGGCCGCCAGATGGCGGTCCCACGCGAGCCGCTCCTCGAAGGCCTCGTGCTCACGTCCGGGTCCACCGAGCCCACGCAGACCGGCGAACTCGCCGGTGAGATTGTCGGCCAACCACTCACGGACGGTCGCGGCGAACTGCTCGTCGTCTTTGGCTGTCCCCAGCCCCTGGCTTACATCCACCCCGGTAGGATAACCTACCAAGCACTTGCTTTGTAGAGGAGTCCAGTGACCAGTGATGTGAATACCACCCCGCGGCCCTCGCGAGGGCGGCTCGCGAGTTCGGTGACGCCGAGGCCATCGCCGACGGCGAAACCCATCTCAGCTACTCCGACCTCCTCGACCGCGTGCGCACGGTGGCACGGGCGCTGATCGCGCGCGGGATCGAGCCCGGCGACCGCGTCGCGCTCTGGGCCCCGAACACCTATCACTGGGTCATCGCCGCCCTTGCCACGCACTACGCCGGCGCCGTGCTGGTCCCGATCAACACCCGTTACACCGGCACCGAGGCGCTGGACCTGGTGATCCGGACGAAGGCGAGGGCCCTGTTCGTCGTCGGTCCGTTCCTCAAGACCGACCGCTGGGCCGACCTGTCCCGTGCGGCCGCGCCGGGCGACCTCGACATCCTGGGCACCGTCATCCGGATCCCCTTCGACGAGGCGGCCCCGACCGAGGGCGTCATCGAGTGGCAGCAGCTGGACGACCTCGCCGCGCCGGTGCCCACCGAGCAGGCGGATGCCCGCGCCGAGGCCGTCGATCCAGACGACATCGCCGACATCCTGTTCACCTCCGGCACCACCGGCAAGAGCAAGGGCGTGCTGAGCGCACACCGGCAGACGGTCGGCATCGCGGACGCGTGGGCGACCTGCGCCGAGGTCACCAGCGCCGACGCCGAGCTGCTCATCAACCCCTTCTTCCACACCTTCGGCTACAAGGCCGGGATCATGGTGTGTGTCCTGCGCGGCGCCACGATCGTCCCGATGGCGCTGTTCGACGTACCCAAGGTCGCCGCGAAGATCGCCGAGACCCGGGTCAGCGTCCTGCCGGGCGCCCCGACCATCCACCAGTCGATCCTCGACCTGCCCACCCGCGACGAGTACGACCTGTCGAGCCTGCGGATCGCCATCACCGGTGCCGCCGCCGTCCCGGTGCGACTGGTCGAACGGATGCAGTCGGAGCTGGGCTTCGACGCCGTGCTCACCGCGTACGGGCAGACCGAGGCCGTCGTGGTGACCATGTGCCGCACCGACGACGACCCGGTCACCGTCTCGACCACCTCCGGACGCGCCATCCCCGGCATGGAGGTCCGGATCGGGGACAACGGCGAGATCCTGGTCCGCGGCGAGAACGTCATGCTCGGCTACCTCGACGACCCGGAGGCCACCGCGGCGACCATCGACAAGGACGGCTGGCTGCACACCGGCGACGTCGGCGTCATGGACGAGCGCGGGTACATCGACATCACCGACCGACTCAAGGACATGTACATCTCGGGCGGCTTCAACGTCTATCCCGCCGAGATCGAGAACGCCCTCGCCCGGATCGACGCGGTCGCCGAGTCGGCCGTCATCGGGGTGCCCGACGAGCGGATGGGCGAGGTCGGCCGCGCCTATGTCGTCGCGAAGCCCGGTCGCACGATCACGGCCGAGGAGGTCCTCGCGTACTGCAAGGAGCACCTGGCCAACTTCAAGATCCCGCGCTCGGTCGTCGTCGTCGGGTCGCTGCCGCGCAACCCGTCCGGCAAGGTCCTCAAGAACGATCTCCGGGAGGGCAAGTCGTGAGCGTTCCCGACGAGGGCGAGGTCGTCACCTACGAGGTCCGCGGCAAGGTCGCTGTCGTCACGATGAACCGGCCGAAGTTCCGCAACGCGCAGAACTCCGTGATGACCTACGCCCTGGACGCCGCCTTCCAGCGCGCCGTCGAGGACCCCGAGGTGAGCGCGATCGTGTTGGCCGGCAACGGCGACCACTTCAGCGCCGGGCACGACATCGGGACCGTCGGCCGCGACCACCACGTGTCCTACGACAACAAGGCCGTCATGTGGTGGGACCACGTCGACCGCGAGGGCGGCGACCAGCGGTTCGCCCGCGAGATGGAGGTCTACCTCGGCATGTGCCGGCGGTGGCGCGAGCTGCCGAAGCCGACCATCGCCATGGTGCACGGCGCCTGCATCGCCGGCGGCCTGATGCTGTCCTGGGTGTGCGACCTCATCGTCGCCTCCGACGACGCCTTCTTCGCGGACCCTGTTGTCCGGATGGGCATTCCGGGCGTCGAGTACTTCGCGCACCCGTGGGTGCTCGGGGTGCGCGGGGCCAAGGAGATCCTGTTCACCGGCGACCGCTTCACCGCGCAGCGCGCCTACGAGTGGGGCATGGTCAGCCGGGTGGTTCCGCGTGAGGACCTCGAGGCCACCGCGATGGACCTGGCCGACCGGATCGCGACCATGCCGCAGTTCGGACTCGCGCTGACCAAGAAGGCCGTCAACCAGTGCGAGGACCTGATGGGCGTGCGGGCCGGCATGGACTCGGTCTTCGGTCTGCACCACTTCGCGCACGCACACAACGCCGAAATCGGCAAGGGGCCTCTGGGCGGCATGGACGCCACAGCAATGAAGCGCGGCGCAGCCGCGGCGATGAAGAAGGCTGGAGAAGAATAGTGGATCTCGAATTCGACGACGCCACAGTCGCATTCCGCGACGAAGTGCGCGCGTTCCTCAAGGCGAACGTCCCCGCCGAGCCGCTGCCGCACATGGACACGGCGGAGGGCTTCGAGGCGCACCGGCAGTGGGAGCGCACCCTCGCGGACGCGCGACTGTCGGTGGTGTCCTGGCCCGCCGAGTACGGCGGCCGCGACGCGACCCTCGAGCAGTGGGTCATCTTCGAGGAGGAGTACTACCGCTCGGGCGCACCCGGTCGGGTCAGCCAGAACGGCATCTTCCTGCTGGCACCCACGCTCTTCGAGCATGCCAAGCCCGAGCAGCTCGCGCGGATCATGCCGCGCATGGCACGCGCCGACGACATCTGGGCCCAGGCCTGGTCCGAGCCCGAGTCCGGCTCCGACCTGGCCAGCCTGCGCGCCACCGCCACCAAGGTCGACGGCGGCTGGCTGCTCAACGGTCAGAAGACCTGGAGCTCCCGCGCCGCGTTCGCGGACTGGGGATTCGGTCTGTTCCGCTCCGACCCGGAGGCCCAGCGCCACAAGGGCATCACGTACTACATGTTCGACCTGCGGTCGAAGGGCGTCACCGTGCGTCCGATCGACCAGCTCGACGGTCTGCCCGGCTTCGCCGAGGTGTTCCTCGAGGACGTCTTCGTGCCCGACGACCCGGCGAACCCCGCGGAGTCCGGCGTGATCGGCGCCGTCAACGAGGGCTGGCGGGTCGCGATGAGCACCGCGAGCAACGAGCGTGGCCTGTCGCTGCGCTCCCCCGGCCGCTTCCTCGCGGCCACCGACCGGCTCGTGAAGCTGTGGAAGGCGAACGGCGACGAGTCGGACACCGCGCTGCGCGACCGGGTCGTCGACGCGTGGATCGGGTCGCGCGCCTACGAGCTGAGCACGTGGGGCACCGTCACCCGGCTCGCCGGCGGCGGCCAGCTCGGCGCCGAGTCCTCCATCAACAAGGTGTTCTGGTCCGAGTGGGACGTGGCCACCCACGAGACCGCGCTCGACCTGCTCGGCCCCGAGTCCGAGCTCGCCGACACCGCGTGGATGGACGGCTACCTGTTCTCCCTCTCCGGTCCGATCTACGCCGGCACCAACGAGATCCAGAAGAATGTCATCGCCGAGCGGCTGCTCGGCCTACCTAAGGCGGACCGATGAGATTCGCACTCGACTCCTCGCACACCGACTTCGCGGACAGCATCGACTCGCTGCTCGCCAAGTCCGACATGCCCGCCGTGATCCGGTCCTGGAATGCGGGTGACACCGCGCCCGGCCTCAAGGTGTGGCAGCGCCTGGCGGAGACCGGCGTCAACGGCCTGATCATCGACGAGGCACACGACGGCCTCGGTGCCGACGCCATCGACCTGGTCGTCGCGGTCGAGCAGCTGGGCAGGCACGCGGTGCCGGGTCCGGTCGCCGAGACCATCGCCGTCGCACCGGTTCTGCTCGCAGGCGCGGCGCCGGACCGGCTGTCCGCGCTGGCCGAGGGCGCGCTGGCCACCGTCGCGGCCCCGCCGCGGGTGCCGTTCGCCGTCGACGCGAACGCCGTCGAGCTGGCCTTGCTCGTGGACGGCGACTCGGTGTCCACCGCCACCGTCGGCGACGAGCACGGCTCCGTGGACCAGGCGAGGAAGCTGTTCTCCGTCACCGCCGCCGAGACGCTCGGCGACGCGGACACCGAGCGTGCTTTCGACATGGGCGCGCTCGCCACCGCAGCCCAGCTGCTCGGCCTCGGCCGCACCATGCTCGAGATCAGCACCGAATACGCCAAGCAGCGCAAGCAGTTCGGCAAGGCCATCGGCAGCCAGCAGTCGATCAAGCACCACCTGGCGAACGTCGCCATCGGCCTCGAGATGGCACGACCGCTGCTGCACGGCGCCGCGCTGTCGGTCCGGGACGGCTCGGTCGACGCCCGCCGCGACATCTCCGCGGCCAAGGTCGCGTGTGGCGACGCCGCGTACCGCGCATCGCGGATCGCGCTGCAGGTGCACGGCGCCATCGGGTACACCCAGGAACACGACCTGTCCCTGTGGCTGACCAAGACCCGGGCCCTGCTGACCGCGTGGGGCACCCCGTCGGTGCACCGCGCCCGAGTGATGGAGTCGCTGTGAGCCAGGTTGCCGCGGTAGGCGCATTCGACGAGGAGCAGCTCGAGCTCCGCAAGACCGTGCGGGCGCTGCTCGCCAAGCACTCCGATCCCGGTGCGGTCCGCCGCGCGACGGAGACCGAGCAGGGTTACGACACCGCGCTGTGGGAGATGCTCTGCCAGCAGGTCGGCGTCGCCGCGCTCGCGATCCCCGAGGAGTTCGGCGGCATCGGCGCATCCGCGGTCGAGACGCACCTGGTGCTCGAGGAACTCGGCCGCACCCTCGCCCCGACACCGATGCTCGGTTCGGTGGTGCTCGGCGCGCAGGCGATCCTGGCCAGCGGCGACACCGAGGCCTGCGAGCGACTGCTGCCCGGGATCGCGGAGGGCACCGCCGTCGCGGCGCTGTGCTGGACCGGGGCCGACGGCAGCTGGGACACCGAGTCGGTCGACGTGGTGGCCACGGCGACCGGTGACGGGCACTCGCTCACCGGCGCGAGCCACTTCGTGCTGGACGGCTCGTACGCGGACGTGCTCGTCGTCGCCGCCCAGATCGACGGCGCCGTGGCGCTGTTCGAGGTCGATCCCGCGCAGGAGTCGGTCAGCCGCCGCAGGCTGCCGACGATGGACCCGACCCGGACCCTGTCGGTCGTGGAGTTCGACGGCGCCCCGGCCCGTCTGCTCACCGCCGACGGCTCGGCGGCCCTGGAACGGGTGCGCGAGATCGCTTGCGTCGCACTGTCCGCGGAGCAGATCGGTGCGGCCGCACAGTCGCTGGACCTCACCGTCGAGTACAGCAAGTCCCGCGTGCAGTTCGGTCGTCCGATCGGCAGCTTCCAGGCACTCAAGCACCGGATGGCGGACCTGTACTTCCTTGTGGAGACGGCCCGTTCGGCGTCCTACGGCGCGGTCCGCTCGCTCGTCGACGGCGCGCCCACCGCGGCGACGGACGCCGCGGTCGCCAAGGTGTACTGCTCGGAGGCCCTGCAGTCGGTCGCGGCGGACAGCATCCAGCTGCACGGCGGCATCGCGATCACCTGGGAGCACGACGCCCAGCTGTACTTCAAGCGCGCACATGGCAGCGCCCAGCTCTTCGGCCAGCCGCGGGGTACCTGAAGTCGCTGGAGTCGGCCGCGGGCCTGCCCGCCTGATCCCGTTGCACTGAGCTCGAAGGCCGGCCCGGATTCCCGGGCCGGCCTTCTGCATGTCGGGACGATATCGACCGAATTCCGAACCCCGCGTGATCGACTGTGAGAAGCTCCGCGAATGGCCCCCGATCGCTCGAAGACCTCAGCTCGCTCGAGGACCTCCGGCAGCTCAAGTACCGATACTTCCGCGCGCTGGACCTGAAACGGTGGGATGAGTTCGCGGACACCCTCTCCGAGGGCATCGTCGCGCACTACGGCACGCACGCGCTCGCCGAACCGCTCGTCTTCCAGGGCCGTGACGCCGTCGCCGGGTTCATGCGTGACGCGCTCGGCCCGGCGATCACGACCGTGCACATCGCGAACCATCCGGAGATCTCGGTCGACGGATCGGACGCGTCCGGCTCGTGGAACTTCGAGGACACGGTGATCGTGCCCGCCGCCAACAGGCTGATCCGCGGTGCCGGCTACTACACCGACCGGTACCACCGCGACGACGACGGGCGCTGGCGGATCGCGGAGACCTCGTACGAACGGATCTACGAGTCGATCATCTCCCTCGACGACGTCCCGAGCTTCCAGTTCCTCTCGCACATGTGGGCCACTCCCCCGGCGGCGAGCTCCTGATCCGGGGCCGTCTCATCGACCGCCGACTACCAGCGGACCGGCATCTTCTCGAGGCCGGTCACGAAGTTCGCGGGTCGGCGCGGTAGCGGCCGGTCGGTCGCCAGTTCCATGTTCGGGATCCGCTCGAGCAGCCGCTCGAACATCAGCCTGCCCTCGAGTCGAGCGAGCTGGTTGCCCAGGCAGAAGTGCGACCCGAAACCGAAGGCCACGTGCGGATTCGGATTCCGGGACGCTTCGAACCGCGCCGGATCCTCGAACACCGACTCGTCGAAGTTCGCGGACTCGAACAGCAGCAGCATCTTCTCGCCCGCGCGCAGCCGCGTGCCGTGGAACTCCACATCGCGGGTCACGGTGCGGCACATGTTCTTCACCGGTGACACCCAGCGCACCATCTCCTCGAGCGCCTGCGGGATCAGCGACGGGTCGGCGACGAGTTGGTCCCGCTGCTCGGGGTGGCGCATCAGCTGTTCCATGCCGCCGCTGAGCACGTGCCGGGTGGTCTCGTCGCCGCCGACCAGGATCAGCAGGGTCTCGGCCACGATGTCCTCGTCCGTGAGCCTGCGGCCGTCGATCTCGGCGTGCACCAGCACGCTGGTCAGGTCCTCGGTCGGTTCCCGGCGGCGCTGTTCGATCGTGCGCATGGTGAACTCGACGAAAGACACGTACGCCGCCATCATCTTCGACAGCATCTCCTCGGAGGCATTGCTGCCCTGGGCCTCGACCAGGTCGTCGCTCCACTGCAGGAACATCTCCCGCTCCTGCGGCCGCACGCCGAGCATGTCGCCGATCACCGCCATCGGCAGCGGCGCGGCGAGATCCCGGACGAAGTCGCACTCACCCCTGTCGATCACCGCGTCGATCAGCTCGTCGCAGATCCGTCCTATGCCGCCGATCTTGGCCTCGACCCGCTTGCGGGTGAAGCCGGCGTTGACCAGCTTGCGCCGGTGCAGATGCTCCGGGTCGTCCATGTCGATCATGTGCGGCAGCGGCCCCACCTCCGGGCGAATCCCCCAGCGTTGGAGAACAGCCCGGCGTCCCGCTCGGCGTCGATCACCGCGGCATAGCTGGCGGCGCCCGGTGTGCCGTCCCGATCCCGGAACACCGGCTCGTTGGCACGCATCCAGGCGTAGGCGTCCCGCGGGTCGCCGCGCTCACCCGCGTAGAACCGTCCATCCACCAGTTCGATGTCGGGTCGCATGCCGTCCACTCCCTCGCTCAGCCGTTCGTCGAAGCTGCTCGCACCGGGTTCATCGAGCCTATTCCTGCTGGCGGGATTGCATATCCAAATCACCGTGGCGGTGGTAGAACAGGTTGCACAACGGAGGGAGTCGCGGTGGACGCGAACGGCACGGGCGCTGTGCGGGGCAAGTCGATCCTGGTGACGGGAGGCGGCAGCGGAATCGGCCTCGGCGTCGCCTCCCTGCTGGCCGGTTCCGGCGCCCACGTGACCATCTGCGGACGCACTGAGGAGAAGCTGATCAAGGCCGCCGCGTCGGTCGCGCCGGCGCACGACGGGTCGATCACCCATCACGCCGCCGACGTCACCGACGAGGACTCGGTGATCGCCGCGGTCGCGGCCGCCGCGGCGGTGACCGGGCGCCTCGACGGGGTGGTGGCCTGCGCGGGCGGCAACGAGACCATCGCCCCGGTGACCCAGATCGACGTCGATGCCTGGCGCCGCACCGTGGAGCTCAACATCACCGGCACGATGCTCACCCTCAAGCACTCCGCCCGCGAGCTGGTCCGCGGAGGGGCGGATCGTTCGTCGCGATCTCCTCCATCGCGAGCAGCAACACCCACCGCTGGTTCGGCGCGTACGGCGTCTCGAAGTCCGGCGTCGACCACCTCGTCCAGCTCGGCGCCGATGAACTGGGTGCCAGCAATGTCCGGGTCAACTGCATCCGGCCCGGGCTCACCCGCACCGATCTGGTCGCCCTCATCACCGAGGGCGGGCCGCTGCTCGAGGACTACCGGGCCTGCACTCCCCTGCCCCGCATCGGGGAGCCGGAGGACATCGCGGCGCTGGCGCGGTTCCTGCTCGGCGACGAGTCCACCTGGATCACCGGACAGATCATCAACGTCGACGGTGGCCAGATGTTGAGGCGCGGACCTGATTTCAGCTCGATGCTCGAGCAGGTCTACGGCGTCGAGGGCCTGCGCGGCGTGGTGACGCAGTGACCTCCGACAGCGCCACCTCCCACGACGTCCTCGGCAAGCGCGTCGAGATGCCGGTGCAGATCCGGCAGGCGACGGCGTTCATGGCCATGTACTCGGTCCCGACCGCCCCTGCGCAGGCACTGATCGAACACACCGGGTTGGAGATCCTCCGGTATCGCCCCGGTCGCGGACTGTGCGTGCTGGTGTTCGTCGACTACGTGGACGGAGACCTGGGCCCCTACAACGAGTTCGGTGTCTGCTTCATGGTTCGCAACCATCGCAACACCGGCAGGACCTCCGTCGCCTCGGACCTCAGGTCGTTGGCGACGGGCGGGGCGGGCGCGCTGATCCACCAGCTGCCCGTCGACGGCGAGTTCACGATGGCCGCCGGTCGCGGGATCTGGGGATTCCCCAAGGTGCTGGCGGATTTCGACGCCGATCACGCGAGCCCGGCCAAGCGGGCGTCGGTCAGTCAGGACGGCAAGCTCATCGCCGAGCTGCGCATCAAACCGGGCATCGCGGTGCCCGGCTCGGGAGCGGGCACAGCGGTGGAGGCCTACTCGCATCTCGACGGCGTCACCAGGCACACCCAGTGGGAAATGAACCCATCCGGCGTCCGCTCGCGGCTCGGGGGCGCGGACCTGACGCTGGGCACCCATCCCATCGCCGACGAGCTGCGCTCGCTCGGCCTACCGCGCCGCGCCCTGCTCACCTCGTCGATTCCCGACCTGAAGATGACCTTCGGGGACGCGCGCGTGGTGTGAACGCCCACCGACCGGCACGTCCTCGAGCCGCTCGGCGACACCCCTCCCCTCCGGGACCTGACACCACCGGGCAACCGAGGAAAGACGAACTCGGCGAAAGCCCTTGCCAACGCGCGTGCCGTCGTGTGTGCTGTCATCTGGACACTTGACCAACACGGTGCCCGAATTTCCCCGAAAGGATCCCCAGTGGTCTCGATCAGTCGACGCAGCGTGCTCGCGGGAGCCGCTGCCACCCCGGCGCTGGCCGCCCTCGGCGCTGGCCGCGCCACCGCAGCGGCGCCGCGCGCCACCGAGCACGCGCGAACCGCGCCTGCCAAGGGCGGCTTCCGTGTCGGCGTCGGGATCTCGGACGTGACCGGCCCGGTGGCCGAGAACGGGATGATGGGCTACTCGAGCTTCGAACAGATCTCCCAGGGCCTGCACCAGCGCACCCGCGCCCGCGCGTACGTGTTCGCCGACGCGTCCGACGCGCGTGTGGTCTACGTCTGCGTCGACACCTGCATGGTCTTCCAGTCCGTGCACGACGCCGTCCTCCGGCGCCTGCACGATGCCTTCGGCGACACGTACACCGAGCGCAACGTGATGCTGACCGCCGTGCACTCGCACGCGGCCTGCGGCGGGGCGTCGCACGACTACGCCTACAACCTGGCGATCATGGGATTCCAGCAGCAGGTCTTCGACTCCGAGGTCAACGGCATCGTCGACGCGATCACCGCCGCGCACAAGACGCTCTCCGCAGGCTCCCTCGCCTACGGCCGCAGCGAGCTCACCGACGCCAGCGTCAACCGGTCGCGGGTGGCCTTCGATCGGAACCCGCAACGCGACAAGGACTACTACCCGCTCGGGATCGATACGTCGATGCGAACCCTGCGGATCGCTCAGGGCGGCAAGGACATCGGCGCCATCAACTGGTTCGCCACCCATTGCGCGTCACTGACCAACGAGAACTACCTGATCTCGGGCGACAACAAGGGCGCCGCGGCGTACTTCTGGGAGCACGACATCGAGGGCGTCCGCTACCTGGACGGCAGCCCGGAATTCGTTGCGGCCTTCGCGCAGACCAACTCCGGCGACATGTCGCCCAACCTGCACCTCGAGCCCGGCAAGGGCCCGACCGACGACGAGTTCGAGAACACCCGGATCATCGGCGAGCGTCAGGTCGCCGCGGCCCGCAAGGCCTACGCCGATGCCGACCCGATGTCCTCGACCACCGTCGACAGCCGGGTGATGTACCTCGACATGGCCAACCAGGTCGTCGACGGGCGCTTCACCCCCGACGGGCAGCAGCGCCGCACCGCCCCCGCCTGCGTCGGCGCCGCGATGAGCGCGGGCAGCACCGAGGACGGCCCCGCGATCCCGATCTTCCCGAGGGCGCTCGCAACCCGATGGTCGATGCGCTGGGCGGGATGAACGCCCCGGTACCGAACTGGCTGGCCGACGCACAGGCACCCAAGCTCGTCCTGGTCCCCGTCGGTCTGCTCCCACCGGACGGCTGGGTCCCCCACGTGCTGAAGATCCAGATCATCCGGATCGGCGACCTCTACGTGGTCGGCGGACCGGCCGAGTTCACGATCGTCTCCGGCCTCCGGATTCGACGTACCGTGGCCGAGGAACTCCGCGTGCCGCTCGAGAACGTGATCTTCCAGGGCTACGCGAACTCCTACTCGAGCTACTGCACGACGCCCGAGGAATACGAGGCCCAGCAGTACGAGGGCGGCTCGACCCTGTTCGGCCGCAACACTCTGCCGGCCTACCAGCAGGGCTACGCGCAGCTCGCGGGCGCGCTGCGCACCGGTGGCGAGGTCCCGCGTGGACCCGCGCCCCGCGACATGTCCGCGTTCCAGCCGAACTTCGTCGCAGGCGTCACCTTCGACGAACCGGCGCCCGGTCGCGCCTTCGGCGACGTCCTGATCCAGCCCAACCCGCGTGCCGCTGCCGGTCAGCAGGTCGTCGCGGAATTCGTCACCGGACATCCCAAGAACAATCTCCGCCACGGTGCGACCTTCCTGGAGGTGCAGCGCCGGGACGGCGGACGCTGGGTCCGGCACGCCGACGACGGAGACTGGTCCACCAAGTACCGCTGGCGCCGTGAGGGTGCGAACGCCTCGGTCGCGCGTATCACCTGGGACGTGCCGGAGGGCACGCCCGCCGGCCGCTACCGGATCCAGCACTTCGGCGACCAGAAGAGCCGCGACGGCAAGATCTCCGAATTCACCGGCACCTCGGCAGAGTTCGAGATCTGAGCCGGTCGACGCTGGGGCCTGAACCCGAAAACGACTGAAGGGCACCTCCCCTCAGAGGTGCCCTTCGTCGTATTCAATGTTGCCCTACAGCCAGGTGTCCTCGGTCGTCGCGGTGAGGAACGCCTCGAGGTCGTCGCGCCAGGGCGCGGGGACCGTCTTGTCCGGCTCGATGCCGGTGTACTGCCCACGGTAGAACAGCAGCGGACGCTCGGTCTTGATCTCACTCATCGAGTGCACCCGACCGAACACCACGAAGTGGTCGCCGCCGTCGTGCACGGTCTCCACCGTGCAGTCGATGTGTGCGAGCGACCTGTCGATGATCGGAGATCCGAGAGGCGACGCCTCCCAGCCGATTCCGGCGAACTTGTCCGGTTCGCGAGATCCGAACCGGGCACACACCGCCTGCTGCTCCTCCGCGAGCACATTGACGCAGAACTTGCCGCTGCTCTCGATCGCCGCCCAGGACCGCGACGCCTTGGTCGGGCAGAACAGCACCAACGGCGGATCCAGCGACAGCGCCGCGAACGACTGGCACGCGAAGCCGACCGGCTCGCCGTCGTCGATCGTCGTGATGATCGTGACGCCGGTGCAGAACTGACCGAGCACGGTACGGAACTGACGCGGATCGATCTCCGCGCCAGTCGTCGACTCCTGAGGCGCCGTCACTACTTCATTCCCACCGTGAAATCGTGACCCCACAGGCTCACCGCGGTGCTCTCCCGAGCGATCCAGCTTTCATCCTCGACTTCGAGCCCCTCGCAACCGAATTCGATGTCAAAGCCGCCCGGCGTCTTCATGTAGAACGAGAGCATCAGGTCGTTGACGTGCCTGCCGAGGCTGGCCGACATCTTGACCTTCTTGCGCATCGCCCGATCAAGGCAGAGTCCGACGTCGTCGGAGTTCTCCACCTCGACCATCAGGTGCACGATGCCGGTCGGGTTCGGCATCGGCAGGAACGCCAGGCTGTGATGGCGCGGGTTGCAGCCGAGGAACCGGAGCCAGGCCGGCTCGCCATCGGCGGGACGCCCGACCATCTGCGGAGGCAGTCGCATCGAGTCGCGCAACTTGAACCCGAGCACGTCGCGGTAGAACCGCAACGAAGCCTGGTCGTCGTCCGTGGTGAGCACGACGTGTCCGAGACCCTGCTCGCCGGTCACGAACTTGTGTCCGTACGGGCTCACGATCCGGCGGTGCTCGAGGGCCGCGCCGTGGAACACCTCGAGCGTGTTGCCCGAGGTGTCCTCGAAGACGATCAGCTCGGCGACCCGACGGTCCGCGATCTGGTCTGCGGTGCCCTCCTTGAAGGGCACACCGGCCGCGGACAGACTGTCCCGGATCTCCTGCAGCTCGGCCGCATTGGCCGTCTCCCAGCCGGAGACCATCAGGCGGTCGCGCTCACCCGGCACGATCACCAGGCGGGCCGGGAAGTCGTCCATCCGGAGGTAGAGCGAGTTGGCGTCGGTGCCCTTGCCCTCGATCATGCCGAGGACCTTCAGGCCGTACTCGCGCCAGGCCGCCATGTCGGTGGCCTCGATGCGCATGTACGCAAGCGAACGAATACCCATCAGTTACCTCCGTCGAGAAGGAAATCACTTGCCAGACGGTTGAACTCGTCGAACTTCTCGAGCTGCGCCCAGTGGCCGCAGCCACCGAACACGTGCAGCTGCGCACGCGGGATCATCTTCGTCGCCACCAGGGCGCCGTCGAGCGGGTTGACCCGGTCCTCGCGGCCCCAGATCAGCAGCACCCGCTGGCGCAGCTTGTGCGCGTCGCGCCAGAGCATGCCCTTCTCGAAGTCGGCGCTGGCGAAGGACTTGCCCATCGCCTTCGCGGCCGCCAACGACTCGGGGGTGCTCGCCGCGGCGAACCGCTCCTCGACCAGCTCCGGGGTGATGAGCGACTGGTCGAACACCATGATCCGCAGGAAGGCCTCGAGGTTGTCCCGCGTCGGCTGGAAGCTGAACTTGCCGAGGTTCTTGACGCCCTCGGTCGGGTCGGGCGAGAACAGGTTGACGCTCAGCCCGCCGGGGCCCATCAGCACCAGCCGGCCGGCACGGTCAGGGAAGTCCAGCGCGAACCGCACGGCCGCGCCGCCACCGAGCGAGTTACCGAGCAGGTGCACCCGCCCGGTGATCTCGAGGGTGTCGAGCAGGTCCTTGAGCGCGGAGGAGCTGTGCACGAAGTACTGCGGGTGCTCGGTCGGCTTGTCCGAGAGCCCGTAGCCGGGCTGGTCCACCGCGAGCACGTGGAACTTCTCGGCCAGCACGGGGATGTTCTTGGAGAAGTTCGACCAGGAGGAGGCGCCGGGTCCGCCGCCGTGCAGCAGCACGATCGTCGGGCCGTTGCCGACGCCGGCCTCGTGGTAGTGCAGCTTGAGGTCCGGACGGACCTGGGCGAACTTCGAGGTCGACTCGTAGGTGATCTCGGCCTGTTCTGTCGTCGTCACGATGCCCCGCCTCAGACCATCGTGTCCGTGAGCGGCAGACCGAACTCGGCGCCACCGAACATGACGTAGGCGCGCTCGGCATCGTTGGCGGCGTGCACGCGGCCTGCGTGCGCGTCGCGCCAGAAGCGCTGAATCGGAGTGCCGTTCGCGAGAGCGGTCGCACCGGAGTTCTCGAAGAGCAGGTCGATCGAGGCGATGGCGCGGCCGGTGGCACGCACCTGGTCGCGGCGGGCCCGCAGGCGCAGCTCGATCGGCACCTCCTCGCCTGCCAGCAGCAGCGCGTACTCGTCGGCGACGTTGCCGGAGAGCTGGCGCCATGCGGCATCGATGTCGCTGGAGGCCTCGGCGATCCGGACCTTGGCGAACGGGTCGTCCTTGGCCTTCTCACCGGCGTAGGCCGCGCGGACCCGCTTGCCCTGGTGCTCGACGTGGGCATCGTAGGCGCCGTACGCCATGCCGACGATCGGGGTCGAGATGGTGGTGGGGTGGATGGTGCCCCACGGCATCTTGTAGACCGGCGCGGTGTTCTGCGCGAGGCCGGGCGCGGTGAGATCGCTCATCGCCTTGAAGCTGAGGAAGCGGTGCCGAGGCACGAACACGTCCTTGACGACGATCGTGTTGCTGCCGGTGCCGCGCAGGCCGACCACGTTCCACACGTCGTCGATCTGGTAGTCCTCGCGGGGATCAGGAAGCTGCCGAAGTCGACCGGGCGGCCGTCCTTGATCACCGGTCCGCCGACGACAACCCAGCTGGCGTGGTCACAGCCCGAGGACCAGGCCCACGCGCCGTTGACCTTGTAGCCACCCTCGACGACCTCGCCCGCACCCATCGGCGCGTACGACGAGGAGATCCGCACGTCGGTGTCCTGGCCCCACACGTCCTCCTGCGCCTGCTGATCGAACAGCGCGAGGTGCCAGTTGTGGACGCCGATGATGCCGGAGACCCAGCCGGTGGACCCACACGCGCTCGCGATGTTGCGGACAGCGGTGTAGAAGGTGACGGGATCGGCCTCGAAGCCACCCCACTGCGCCGGCTGCAGGAGTCGGAAGAAGCCGGCCTCCTGGAGCCCCTTGATCGAGTCGTCGGGAATGCGACGCAGATCCTCGGTCTCCTGTGCGCGCTCGCGCAGGGTCGGCAGAAGCTCGTTCAGCTTCTCGATCACCGCGCGGCTGTCGTGCTCACCCACTGGTACTCCTCATGTGTCGTGCGTCTCGGTGCTTCACTTTCACCTGAGACTAGAACACGTTCCCATTCGTGTCGAGCAGAATGGGTTCCACTGGGACGAAAGTCCCTGACTGCGACTACTAGCGCCAATATCTAGCAAAACTGGCACAAGTTCTATAACGTGTTCTAGTACAAGAACGAAGGGATGTGAGGGGCAAAGATGACGCAGAGTAGCGGCGCATCCGGCAAGGGCATTCGCGAGATCGACGTGGGAGCCAACCCGACGCGATTCGCCCGCGGGTGGCATTGCATCGGCCTGGAGAGCGAGTTCCTGGACGGCAAGCCGCACGCGGTCGAGGCGTTCGGCACCAAGCTCGTCGTCTTTGCCGACAGCCAGAACAAGCTGCAGGTGCTCGACGCGTACTGCCGGCACATGGGCGGTGACCTGAGCGAGGGCAGCATCAAGGGCGACTCCGTCGCCTGCCCGTTCCACGACTGGCGCTGGGGCGGCAACGGCAAGTGCACGGGCATCCCCTACGCCCGCCGCGTCCCGCCGCTGGCACGCACCCGCAAGTGGATCACGCTGCAGGAGAACAAGCAGCTGTTCGTCTGGAACGACCCCGAGGGCAACCCGCCCCCGGAGGGCGTGACGATCCCGCACCTGCCCGAGGTGTTCACCGACGAGTGGACCGACTGGCGCTGGAACCGGATCCTCGTCGAGGGCTCGAACTGCCGCGAGATCGTCGACAACGTGGTGGACATGGCGCACTTCTTCTACGTGCACTTCGGGTTCCCGAAGTACTTCAAGAACGTCTTCGAGGGCCACGTCGCGACGCAGTACCTGCAGAACCACGGTCGCCCGGACGTGCAGAGCATGGGCACCCAGTACGGCGAGTCCGTGCTGGACTCGGAGGCCTCGTACTTCGGCCCGTCGTACATGATCAACTGGCTGCACAACGACTACAGCGGGTACAAGGCAGAGAGCATCCTGATCAACTGCCACTACCCGGTCACGCAGGACTCGTTCGTGCTGATGTACGGCGTGAGCGTGCAGAAGCCCAAGGGCCTCGACGACGCCACCACCGAGAAGATCTCGCGCAAGTTCACCGAGGGTGTTGCGATGGGCTTCGAGCAGGACGTCGCGATCTGGAAGAGCAAGAGCAAGATCGACAACCCGCTGCTCTGCGAGGAAGACGGCCCCGTTTACCAGCTCCGCCGCTGGTACGACCAGTTCTATGTCGACGTCGCCGATGTCGAGGAGAAGCAGACGCAGCGCTTCGAGTTCGAGATCGACACCACCAAGGCCGTCGAGGCCTGGCAGCGTGAGGTCGAGGAGAACCTGGCCCGCCAGGCGGAGGAGAAGGCAGCGGCGGAGGCCGCCGACAACAAGACGGGAGTGTGAGATGACCTCGACCTGGGCCAAGGCCCCCGACTTCGCCGACAGCCCGGCCCGGGTCGAGGCCGTCCGCGCACAGACCGCCATCGACCTGCAGACCTACCTCGAGGACGGACTGCAGGAGGTGGAGTGCCGCGCCTGCGGCACCTGCGTCCTCGTTCGAAAGAACAGCTTCAAGCACACCAGCATCCAGTGGCAGGCCGATCCGGCGCAGGCGTGCCCGGAGTTCACCAGATCCGGTGGGCGTACCGGGTCTCAGCAGACCTGCCCGCGGCTGCTCAGCAGCATCGAACACGCGGTCATGGAGGGCATCCTCGAGGTGCGCGACACCGACTCGTAGCGAACACGAACAAGAAGAAGGGGCGCGCATCCATCCGGATGCGCGCCCCTTCTCCGTATCCGGAAATCTCAGCCGGCGGCGGCTTCGCGCTGCAGCTCGAGCGCGATATCGATC
Source organism: Rhodococcus sp. MTM3W5.2 (assembly GCF_001984015.1). Taxonomy (NCBI): domain Bacteria; kingdom Bacillati; phylum Actinomycetota; class Actinomycetes; order Mycobacteriales; family Nocardiaceae; genus Rhodococcus; species Rhodococcus sp. MTM3W5.2. The sequence goes on from NZ_CP019572.1 coordinate 5,031,619, forward strand.
AGCTGGTCTTCCTGACCGCCGACCAGCTTGCGCTTTCCCGCACGCACCAGCAGCTCGGCGGGCGAGACGCCGTACCGCTCGGCCTGACGCTCGGCGTGCTTGAGGAAGCTGGAGTAGACCCCCGCGTAACCCATCATCAGGGCCTGGCGGTCGAGCAGGCACTCGGCGGGCATCGCCGGACGGACGACGTCTTCCGCCGCGTCCGCGATCGAGAAGAAGTCGATGCCGGTCTTGACGCCGATCTTGTCGCAAACACCGACGAACGCCTCGACCGGTGCGTTGCCCGCGCCCGCGCCGAAGCGGCGGGTGCTGCCATCGATCTGCTTGGCGCCCGCGCGCACCGCGGCGATCGAGTTCGCGACACCGAGGCCGAGGTTCTCGTGGCCGTGGAAGCCGACCTGGGCATCGTTGCCGAGCTCGGTCACCAGCGCCTCGATGCGCTCGGACACCTGCTCCAGCACGAGCGCGCCCGCGGAGTCGACCACGTACACGCACTGGCAGCCGGCGTCGGCCATGATCCGGGCCTGCTCCGCGAGCTTCTCCGGGGTGCTCGAGTGCGCCATCATCAAGAAGCCGACGGTCTCGAGGCCGCGCTCGCGGGCAAGACCGAAGTGCTGGATCGAGACGTCCGCCTCCGTGCAGTGGGTGGCGATGCGACAGATCGAGGCCCCGTTGCCCTGCGCCTCGATGATGTCCTCCTTGATGCCCAGTCCGGGCAGCATCAGGAAGGCGATCTTCGCCTGCGTCGCGGTGTCAACCGCGATCTTGATCAGTTCCTGCTCGGGGGTCTTGGAGAAGCCGTAGTTGAATGAGGACCCGCCAAGGCCGTCGCCGTGGGTGACCTCGATGACCGGCACGCCGGACGCATCGAGTGCCCCGACGATCGCCCGCACCTCGTCACCGGTGAACTGGTGCCGCTTGTGGTGCGAGCCGTCCCGCAACGAGGTGTCGGTGACCCGCACGTCCCACGCCGAGTCGAAATGAACGGTGCTGTCGATCGGTGCCATCGCGCTCACGCCCTCACGGTGAGAAGCTTCTGGGCGATCTCCTCGCCCACCTTGGTTGCCGCCGCCGTCATGATGTCGAGGTTGCCCGCGTACGGCGGCAGGAAGTCGCCTGCGCCCTCGACCTCGACGAAGGTCGTGACGGTCGCATAGCCGCCCGACACCACGCTCGGCTCGTTGAACTGAGGCTCGTTGAGCAGACGGTATCCGGGCACGTACTGCTGGATGTCCGCCACAACGCGGTGGATGGAGTCGGTGATCACGGCATGGTCCGCATCCTCGGGGATGGCGCAGAAGATGGTGTCGCGCATGATCATCGGCGGATCGGCCGGGTTCAGGATGATGATCGCCTTGCCCTTGCGGGCACCGCCGATGACCTCGATGCCGCGGCTGGTGGTCTTGGTGAACTCGTCGATGTTGGCGCGGGTGCCAGGCCCGGCGGACAGGGACGCGACCGACGCGACGATCTCCGCGTACGCGACGTCGACAACGCGGGAGACCGCGTACACGATCGGGATGGTCGCCTGACCGCCGCAGGTGATCATGTTGACGTTCGGGGCGTCGAGGTGCTCGCGCAGATTGGCGGGCGGAACGACCGCCGGGCCGATGGCCGCGGGCGTGAGGTCGATCGCGCGGATGCCCGCCTCCTGGTACCGCGGCGCGGCGTCGCGATGTACGTAGGCCGAGGTTGCCTCGAACACCAGGTCCGGCTTCTCGGGCTGGTTCAGCAGCCAGTCGATGCCCTCCGCGGAGGTCTCGAGGCCCATCTTGCGCGCCCGCGCGAGGCCCTCGCTCTCGGGATCGATGCCGATCATCCAGCGCGGTTCGAGCCACTCGGATCGCTGCAGCTTGTAGAGGAGATCGGTGCTGATGTTGCCCGACCCGACGATCGCCACACTTGCCTTGGTCATAGGTATCTCCTACGTGAGGGTGTCTCCTACTTGAACTGCAGAGAAACGGAACCGAGCCCGCTGAACTCGGCGTGGAACCTGTCTCCCGGGCGGACATCGAAGGCCCGGGTGCACGACCCAGGAAGCACGATGTCGCCCGCCTTCAGTTGCACTCCGAAGCCCTCGACCTCCTGAGCGAGCCAGGCCACGCCTGCCGCAGGGTTACCGAGGACGGCATCGCTGCAGCCCTCCGCGACCAACTCGTCGTTGCGCAGGAGGGTGGCCTGGATGGAGGTGAGGTCGATGTCGCCGGGCCGGACGCGCTGGGCACCGATCGCGTGGCCGGCGTACGAGGCGTTGTCCGCGATCGTGTCGCAGATGCCGATCTTCCACTCCTTGATCCGGGTGTCGATCAGCTCGATGGACGGCACGACGAACTCCGTCGCGGCGATCACGTCATCGACGGTGCACCCCGCGCCGGGCAGATCCGCCCCAGGATGAAGGAGACCTCGACCTCCACGCGCGGCAACAGGTAGCGCGAGGTGTCCACCGGCTCGCCCTCACGTAGTTCCCTGTCGTCGAACAGGTGGCCGTAGTCGGGCTCGTCGACGCCCATCATCTCGCGCATCGCGGCCGCGGTCAGGCCGACCTTGTGCCCGACCACCCGAGCACCCTCCGCCACCCGGCGGCGGATGTTGATCAGCTGGATCTCGTAGGCGTCCACGACATCGAGGTCCGGGTATTGCTCCGACAACGGGTCGATCGCCAGACGTCCCTTCTCTGCGGCGTCGAGACGATCCGCGATCTGGCTGCGCAACTCGGTCGTGAGCATCTTCGGTTCCCTTCGATGACGGTTGTCGGGACTAGCCCGAGGGGCGTTCTCCGTCCGGACGTGCCTGTGCCCGCCCGGCGGCGTGCCCACCGGCCCGGCGGCCGGAGTAGATACAGTCTGCTAGCGAGAGACCGCTGACGTACGAGTTCGAGCAGATCCCCACCGCGGTGCGGCCCGCCGCGTACAGACCCGGAATGGCTGCGCCCGCAGTCGAGGTGACCTCACCGGTCCCCTCGTCCACGACCAGACCGCCGAGGGTCAGCATCGGCAGCGGATTGGTCAGGCTCTTCTTCAGCGACACGTCGAACAGCGAGAACGGCGCCGTCCGCACCGGCCGCACGAAGTCCGCAGGCTTGCCCATCGGATCGGCCTCGCCTGCCACGATCGCGTCGTTGTGCGCCGCGACCGTCGCCGCCAGCCCCGCCGCGTCGATTCCGACCTTGGCCGCCACCTCTTCGAGGGTGTTCCCCGTGACGCCCTCGCCGCGGAGCAGGGTCTCCGCCTGAACGCGCTGGAACCACATGGTCTGGGTGCCGAGCTGCGAGCGCGCCTCCTTCACCAGGTCGGCGTCGGCCAGCAGCCACCCCTGCCCGGAGTTCTCGGCGATCATCGCGTAGCCCAGCGCGGCCCCGTACCGGGACTCGTCGACCATCCGGTTGCCCTTCTCGTTCACGAGCACCGAACTGAGGAAAGCACTGGGCGGGACGATGAAACGCCAGGCCGAGATGTTGGAGAGCTTGTCGGTCGCCGCGCCGACGGCGGTTCCCATCTGGATTCCGCTGCCGTCGTCGCCAGCCGTACCGAGCGCAAGCCCGCCGCGGTACTGCGGCGCGTGTTCCGCGACGAGTTCGCGGTTCGCGATGAACCCGCCCGCGCTGAGCACCACACCGGAACGGGCCTGGATACGGATCGGCTTGGCGTACCGCGCCTCCATCTTCTCGATCTGCTTCTGCAGGATCTTGCGCATGGGCGGGTAGTAGATGCCCGGCTTTGCGGAGAGTGAGGTCAGCGCGGCGTATCGCGCGCGCACCTGCTTGGGCGCACCGCGAAGGCTCAGGCACTGGACCCCGACCACGGTCCCAGTGTCGTCCATGATCAGCTCCGTCGCACGGGATTGCTGTTCAAGCCTGACGCCATTCGCCAGCGCGGAGGCGATCAGCGGCCCGTAGAGCATCTTGCCGGAGGTGCCCTTGCCCTTGGCTCGGTGTCCGCGGGGCGCCGGCTTCGCGATGTCGCGGAAGCCGCCCGCCGCCTCGCTACCCGAGTAGTACAGGTAGTGGCGGTTGCTCGGGTACGACGTCTTGTACGGGCACAGCGACGCCTCGAACGGCACCCCGTGGCCGGACAGCCAGTCGATCATCGCGGGGCTCTCGTCGCAGAACTTGCGCAGCGTCTCCTCGCTGACGGCGTCCCCGACCTCGCGGCTGAGGTAGGCGAACATCGCGTCCGAGCTGTCGGCGACCCCCGCCTGCTTCTGGACCCACGTCCCGCCGCCTGCATAGACGATGCCACCCGAGATGGTGCTGGCCCCGCCGCCGCTGTAGCGGTCGAGCGCGATCACATCCGCCCCCGCCGCGACGGCCTCGAGAGCGGCGGAAACACCCGCGACGCCCACCCCGACTACAACGACATCCGCGGAAAGGTCCCAGGACACCGCGCACCACCCTTCCGTACACCTGCAACGTGTTTTCGTTTGGTTCCGGTTGTCAAGACCCAGTTCGGCAATACTTCCTGGCAGAAAGCATGGACTGAGACCCACCTGATTCTATAACGTGTTCTACATGAGCAAGCAGGAATACGACATCGTCGTTGTCGGTAGCGGCGCGGCGGGCATGACCGCGGCCCTGACCGCCGCCCACCAGGGTTTGAGCGTCGTCATCGTCGAGAAGGCCGCCCATTACGGCGGCTCCACCGCCAGGTCCGGTGGCGGCGTCTGGATCCCCAACAACGAGGTGCTCGAGGCCGACGGTGTCACCGACACCCGCGAGGCAGCCCGCGAGTACCTGCACAGCATCATCGGCGACGTCGTCGCGCCCGAGCGCATCGACACCTACCTCGACCGTGGGCCGGAGATGCTCTCGTTCGTGCTGAAGAACAGCGCGCTGAAGCTGCAGTGGGTGCCCGGCTACTCGGACTACTACCCCGAGGCCCCCGGCGGACGCCTCGGTGGACGTTCGGTGGAGCCGTCGCCCTTCGACGGCAACCAGCTCGGCGACGACCGCAAGAACCTCGAGCCGGATTACGTCAAGGCCCCCAAGAACTTCGTCATCACGCAGGCCGACTACAAGTGGCTGAACCTGTTGATGCGCAACCGCCGTGGCCCCATCCGCGCGATGAAGGTCGGCATGCGATTCCTGGCCGCCAAGGCCACCGGCAAGGACCTGCTGGTCCGCGGGCAGGCCCTGGTCGCGGGCATGCGCATCGGCCTGCGTGACGCGGGCGTGCCGATCCTGCTGAACACCCCGCTGACCGAGCTGTACACGGAGGACGGCGCCGTCCGCGGCGTGAAGGTACTCGTCGACGGCGAGGAGCAGGTCATCCGCGCCAAGCACGGTGTCGTGCTTGGCTCCGGCGGGTTCGAGCACAACGAGGAGATGCGCAAGCAGTACCAGCGCGCCCCGATCACCACCGAGTGGACGGTCGGCGCCAAGGCGAACACCGGCGACGGCATCCTGGCGGGCCAGAACGTCGGTGCCGCAGTGGACTTCATGGACGACGCCTGGTGGGGTCCGTCCATCCCGCTGACCGGCGGCCCGTGGTTCGCCCTGTCCGAGCGGACCCTGCCCGGCTCGATGATGGTCAACACCGCGGGTAAGCGCTTCGGCAACGAGGCCGCCCCGTACGTCGAGGCCACCCACATGATGTACGGCGGCAAGTACGGCCAGGGCGAGGGCCCGGGCGAGAACATCCCGACCTGGATGATCCTGGACCAGCGCTACCGCAACCGCTACACCTTCGCGGGCATCACGCCGCGCTCTCCCTTCCCCGGCCGCTGGCTCAAGGCCGGCGTCGTGGTCAAGGCGGGCACCATCGCCGAGCTCGCCGAGAAGACCGGCCTGCCCGTCGACGCCCTCACCGAGACGGTCGAGCGCTTCAACGGTTTCGCGCGCAGCGGTAAGGACGAGGACTTCGGTCGCGGCGACAGTGGATACGACGCCTACTACGGCGACCCGCGTCTGAAGAACCCGAGCCTCGGGGAGATCAGCAAGGCCCCCTTCTACGCGATCAAGATGGTGCCGGGCGACCTCGGCACCAAGGGCGGCATCTGCACCGACACCGAGGGTCGTGCCCTGCGCGAGGACGGCACCGTGATCGAGGGCCTCTACGCGGCGGGCAACGCCAGCGCCCCCGTGATGGGCCACACCTACGCGGGTCCCGGCGCGACCATCGGTCCCGCGATGACCTTCGCGTACCTCGCGGTCCTGGACATCGCCGAGAAGGCGAAGTCGGGCACCGAGTCCGCTTCCGGCGTGAGCGCCGAATCCGCCACTGCCACTTCGAACTGACAGGAAGCCACGTTGCCCATCGACCCCAACATCGCGATCGGCGCCGAGCTGCCCACCCAGGAGTTCTCCTGGACCAGCTCGGACGTGCAGCTCTACCACCTCGGCATCGGAGCGGGCGCACGTCCGCTCGACGCCAAGGAGCTGCGTTACCTCGAGGACGGCAAGCCGCAGGTGCTGCCGACCTTCGCCACCGTGGTGGCCAACTTCCACGCCACCGAGGCACCGAAGGTGTCCTTCCCCGGTGTGGAGATCGACCTCGCCAAGGTCGTGCACGGCAGCCAGGAAGTGACCGTGCACCAACCGATTCCGGCCGAGGGAAGTGCACGCACCACCACCCGGATCTCCGAGGTGTGGGACAAGGGCAAGGCCGCGGTCATCGTCCAGGAGTCCACCACAACGGACCTGGACGGGAATCCGCTGTGGACCGCGCGCTCGTCGATCTTCGCGCGCGGTGAGGGCGGCTTCGGCGGCGAGCGCGGCCCGTCGGAGTCCGTCGCGCTGCCCGACCGGTCCCCCGACTTCGAGGTCGAGGCGCCGATCCTGCCGCAGCAGGCGTTGCTGTACCGGATGTGCGGTGACCGGAACCCGTTGCACTCGGATCCCCAATTCGCCAGCGCGGCGGGGTTCCCTGCGCCTATCCTGCATGGACTGTGCACGTACGGAATGGTCTGCAAGGCCGCTGTCGATGCCGCGTTGGACGCTGACACATCGAAGGTGAAGGGCTACAAGGCCCGCTTCGCCGGGGTGGTCTACCCGGGCGAGACCCTCAAGATCCGGATCTGGAAAGAAGCCGGCCAGTTGCTCATCTCGGCAAGCGTTCTCGAGCGCAGCGACTCGCCCGCCTTGGCAGACGTGGTCCTCACGCTCGCCTGATCCAGCAAGCACGACAGAGCGGTCGGCCGTACCCAGCACGGCCGACCGCTCTACCCGACTTCAACGAACACAACTCCCCCTCTCTCACACACGACTGGAGTAAACGCATGCCGGAATCGAACGATAAGCGTCTCGGCTTATCAAGGCGGGGATTCCTCGCTGCAGGGCGGGGGCCCTGGCAGCGACGGCGGCGGGCGCGTGGACGCCCGTCTACGCCATTCCGCTCGGCTCATCGGGCTCGGCAGGCGGCTCGGGTTCGCTTGGCGGGCCGACGCTCCCCGCGCCGCCGAGCTTCCCGGACGGCATCGAACTCGCGCAGCAGGCGTACCAGAACTGGTCCAAGGAGATCATGCTGGACTCCGTCTGGACCTGTCACCCCAAGTCGCCCGACGACGTCGTCCGCCTGGCGAACTGGGCGCACGACAACGGGTACAAGATTCGTCCTCGCGGCGCCATGCACGGCTGGACCCCGCTGACCGTCGTCAACGGCGCCCCCGTCGACAAGGTCATCCTGGTCGACACGATGAAGCACCTCAACGGCGTCTCCGTCAACGCGGGCGGCTCGCCCGCGACCGTGACCGCGGGCCCGGGTGCCACCCTTGACGCGATCACCACCGCGCTGCAGGCACAGGGCCTCGGCTTCGCGAACCTGCCCGCTCCGGGCGTGCTGTCCATCGCGGGCTCTCTTGCCGTGGATGCGCACGGCGCCGCCCTGCCCGCCAACGGACAGGCCACCACTCCTGGCCACACCTACGGCTCGCTGAGCAACCTGGTGACCTCGCTGACCGCGGTGGTCTGGGACGGCTCCAAGTACGCGCAGAAGACCTACTCCCGCAACGATCCTCAGATCAAGCCCCTGCTGACCAACCTCGGTCGCACCTTCCTCACCTCGGTGACGCTGCAGGCGGGCCCGAACTTCCGGATGCGGTGCCAGAGCTACACCGACATCAAGTGGACCGAGATGTTCGGCGCCAAGGGCGCCTCGGGCCGCACCTTCGAGAGCTATGTCGCCTCCAACGGCGGCGTGGAGGCCATCTGGTACCCCTTCACCGAGAAGCCGTGGCTCAAGGTGTGGTCGGTCGCGCCCACCAAGCCCGCCGGGTCGCGCGAGGTCACCGGCCCGTACAACTACCCGTTCTCGGACAACCTGCCCGAGGCGGTCACCGACCTTCTCGGACAGATGAACTCGGGCCTCCCCGGCATCGCACCGGCGTTCGGCAACATCATGTACACGACCACGGTCGCCGGGCTCGCCGCGACCGGCGCCAACGACATCTGGGGCTGGTCGAAGGACATCCAGTTCTACATCAAGGCCACCACCCTCCGCCTGACCGAGGGCGGCGGCGCGGTCATCACCAACCGCGCCAACATCGGTCAGGTCATCCACGACTTCACCCACTGGTTCAACGAGCGCATCGAGTTCTACAAGGCGAAGGGCCAGTACCCGCTCAACGGTCCCGTCGAGATCCGCTGCTGCGGGCTCGACCAGGCCGCGGACGTCAAGGTCCCTCGGCAGGCGCTCCGACCATCTCCGCGATGCGTCCTCGCCCGGACCACCCGAGTGGGACACCGCCATCTGGCTGAACGTGCTCGGCGTCCCGGGTACCCCCGGCATGTTCGAGTTCTACCGCGAGATGGAGCAGTGGATGCGCTCGCACTACACGGGCAACGACTACACCTTCCGCCCCGAGTGGTCGAAGGGCTGGGCGTTCGGCGCGGACCCGTACACCGACGGCGGGATCATCAGCGGCGCCCTGCCGCAGAGTTACCGCGACGGCGTGCCCGCGAGCGACAACTGGGACACCGCACGGGCGGCGTTCAACACGCTCGACCCGCACCGGATCTACAGCAACTCCTTCATGGATCAGCTGCTGCCGTAGCCGCTCGACCCGTCAGGGGCCGTGCTCGCCGATCGCGAGCGCGGCCCCTGTCCGTTTCCCGACCTCGCATAGGGCGCGAGCACCAGCGCATACACGGCCAGGCAGGCGATCGGCCCACCAGCGGCAGCCAGGCGATCTCGAAGGGCAGCAGGAACACCGACACCGCCGCGACGGCGGTCACGACCGCCACCGCCAGCACCAGCCCCGCCTCTGCGAACGCGGTCCCGGGTGTGTGGGCGGCATGGGCGGCCAGCACGAACACCGTCGCCCCGACCCCGGCGAGGCCCGCCTGCACCGGCGTTGGCTCGCCAAGGGCCAACGCGAGCAGCGCGCCCTGTACCGCACAGATCACGGCCACCCGGCTCCACCGGGCGGCGAGCACCCCCGCGGCGGAGAGCCCGGCCGCGATCAGTGCCTGTGCCTGCGCGTGCGGAACGACCGCGGCGCTCATCGACCAGCCTGCCCCGAGGGCCATCACGCTCGATCCGGCGAGCCCCGTCATCGCGGCACCACCCGCCTGCCCCGACGGCCGATCCCGGCCAGCACGCGGTCGAGAGACGAATCCCCCTGCCAGCCGACGATATCGATCCCGAGGACGCCGAGATCCCGATACATGTTCCGGCGTTCGAGCCGCCACATCCTGGCGACGGTCGGATCGAGCTCGTCCGCGAACGGCGGGCCCGCGAGCACGTCCACCACGGCCACGGTGCGGCCCCGCTTGCGGAGGTCGATGAGCGCCAGGGCGAAGTCCGTGTCCAGCAGCGTGGTGAAGGCGACCACGGCGGCGCCGGGCGGCACAGCGGGCCGTGGCACCAGCGTGCCCTCGAGCGGCAGGGTGCGCTCCCCGGCCCCGAGCACGGCCTCGACGATGCGATAGAACTGCCGACGACCGAGATCCGGTGCGAGCCAGCGCGATCGGGCACCGAGCACGACGACCGCGGTGCGGTCACCACGCCGAAGCGCCGCCTGTGCGACCTGACAGCCACCGCGTACCGACCGATCCAGGCTCTCGCTCGCGGGCCCGGGAGCCTGCGGGTGCGCGTCGATCAGCACCACGACATCCGCCGCTCGGTCCGTCCGACGTTCGGTGACGTGCAGGGCACGACGGCGTGCGCTCACCGGCCAGTTCACCGCTCGCAGTTGGTCGCCGGGGACGTAGGCGCGGATGTCCGCGTACTCCACCCCGGGCCCGTGCCGTTCGGTGGGATGCGCCCCGAACCGATCGGGCAGGTCCGTCGGCGGGATCCCCGGCCGGCTCGGATCCACAAGGGGGAACACATCGACCGTGGCAACCTCGGCCACCGCCACACCCACCAGCAACCCGCCCGCCGCGGTCGCGTCGACGGCCACCCGCGGCCGATAACTCCCCCACCGCCCGGCGGTGATCCGCACGCCCGTGCGCGGGTCGCCCGAGCTCGCCGCTGCCTTGTCGATCTCCAGCCCGTCCTGCGGAAGTGCATGGACACCGAGCGCCGATCGCGAGCCGGCCTCGTCCACCGCGACCGCCAGCCGCACCGACTCTCCCTCGAACAACCGGACCGTCGTTGGCTCGCCGCGCACGGTCACGTGATCGACGGGGCGCGGCAACAGCGCGCGCGCCGCGAGCGCGCCGAGCATCGGGGCGGCGAAGGCCAGCAGCTCCGGCCTGCCGCCGACGAGCGCGACGACCAGCGCGGTGGCCGAGCACGTCGCAAGAGCCGCCGCCGCGGGCGAGGCCCGCCACTCGATGGCGCTCACGTGCTCGCCCTCGGCACCGGCAGCCGGCGCAGGATGTCGGCGACCACCTCCTCCGCGTGGATCCGGCGTACCCACATCTCCGGTCGCAGCGAGATCCGGTGTGCCATCGCGGGCGCGGCCAGCGCCTTGACGTCCTCGGGATGACGTAGTCCCGACCGCCGAGGAGCGCCCGCGCCCGGGCGAGCTGGACGAGGTCGAGCTCGGCCCGTGGGCTCGCACCGACCTCCACCTGGGGATGCGAGCGGGTCGCTGCCGCCAGCGAGACCACGTAGCGGAGCACGTCCGGATGCACCGAGACCTGCTCGACGCTGCCACGCATGGCATGCAGTTCCTCGGCCGTCACGATCGCCCGGACGGCCACCGTGGCAGCGCCCCGGTCCAGGCGGCGCTGCAGCATCTCCTGCTCGTCCGCGGCGCCGAGGTATCCCACCCGCAGCCGCAACATGAACCTGTCGAGCTGCGCCTCCGGGAGCGGATAGGTGCCCTCGTACTCGATCGGGTTGTCGGTGGCGAGGACGATGAACGGATCCGGCAGCGGCCGGGTGACGCCGTCGATGCTCACCTGTCCCTCCGCCATCGATTCCAGCAGTGCCGCTTGGGTTTTCGGCGGCGTTCGGTTGATCTCGTCGGCGAGGAGGACATTGGTGAACACCGGGCCGGCCCGGAACTCGAACCGTCCCGACTGCATGTCGTAGACGGTCGAGCCGAGCAGGTCGGCTGGCAGCAGGTCCGGCGTGAACTGGACTCGGGTGAACTCCAGCCCGAGCGCCGACGCGAAGGACCGCGCGATCAACGTCTTGCCCAACCCCGGCAGATCCTCTATCAGCACGTGTCCACCGGCGAGGACCACCAGCAGCACGGTCGTGATCGCGTCCCGCTTGCCGACCACGGCCCGTTCGACCTCGGCGAGGACCGCCCCTGCTCTGGCCGTGGTGGCCTGCGTCGCGGCGGTCACAGCTGCTCCAGTCGGGTCAGGATGCGCTCGAGTGCACCGCGCCCGGGGCCGGGCCCATCCGGATCGCCCGCGCGGGCGCCCGCCGGGTCCACCCACCGCCACAGGTCGGCGCCGAACATCGCGGCCCCGGCCGCTTCGATCTCGGCATGACCCCGCGGCGCACGCGGTCCGCTCACGTGCACGAACTCGCGGGCAAGCAGTGGCCGCAGGTGCCGGTCCCAGTCCGCGCACGAACCGTCCGCCCAGCTCACCAGCGTCTCTGTGCGCAGCCGCCAGCGAAGCAACATCTCTTCCTGGGAGTTCAGCGGCGCGGCGACCTCGCCCGCCGCCGGTGCCGCGTCGACGGTTCGGCGCATCGCGAAGATCACGACGGCGGCCGATGCTCCGACCGCGATCAACGAGGCCGCAGGCGCTCCCGCCCGCAGCGCCGTGGCCTCCAGCGCCGCGACGAAGAGGATCCCGATCACGGCGATGCGGCGCATCGCGCCTCCCCCAGTTCGGCCAGGACCGAGCGCAACAACTCCGCCGCGGTGCTCCGGTGCTCCTCGGTCATCTCGTGTCCGCTGAACCTGGCCTCCTCGAAGAGCCCGACCAGCGCCGTGGCGCTCTCCCGATGCAGCACACCGTGGCGTACCGCACGTGCCAGCACCTCCGACGGGGTGTCGGATGCGAGCGGCGCGGCGTCGGGGGCCGCACCAAGACCGCGTTCCATCGCCAGGTAGCAGGCGATGATGGCCGATCGGGGGTCGGCCCCGGTGTTCGCGACCTCGACAAGGCCCAGTTCCGCTGCGCGCCGCAAGGATTCGGCGGCCGCCCGCCGGGCCGCTGGGACGGCGTCCTCCTCGCGGACGTCGCTCCGGTCGGGCAACAGCAGCCGCGCGCGGGCGACGGCCCCGGCCAACAGCAGCGCGGTCAACAGCGGCAACACCAGCAGGACGTCCGGCCAGATCTCGCTGCCCCGCGGCGCCGGGAGCTGTCCGACCGCGGGCACATTCGGATCCGCCGCACCGCCATTCGGATCGGCGGGGGCCGCCCGGTCCCGGTTCGGCGCGAGGGCGAGCGCGGCGACCACCACCAGTCCCGCGAACCCGAACCACGCCGCCCCTGCCACCACCGGCCGGGCGCCGGACGATGGCCGATCCACGTCGGCGCCGGCCGCACGGGCCTGCGCGAGGGGCCCAGTACCAGCACCGCCACGAGGGCGATCGCCGCCACCAGGACCGCGAGGGCGGCGATGACGAGCATCGCGACCAGCGCGGCCCTCCCGTCGGTCCGGGGCGGCGCCGTCGGCCGCTCGACCTCGGGCAGATAGCCGCGGAGCGCAAGGACGCTCACCACGATCAACGCGATAACCGTGGCAGTGCGACCGACCGCCGTGCCCACCACTCCATAGTCGCACGGTGCCCGCACGAGATCGATGGATGCGCGCGGGCCGATCCGCGATCAGCGAGGCGGGAATACTCCCGCGTGGGCGTCCGCGAGGAGGGTGACGAGCTCCTTGCCCTCGGACTCGTCGAGGACGTCGAATGCCTGGGAGGCGAGTTCGTCGGTGATCTCCTCGGCGCGCGCCCACCTGGCCCGGATGTCCTCCCCTGGCGCCGTGTAGGGCGCGGGCCAGCCGTAGAGCGCGGCCTGGTCGGGTCCGCTGGCCAGCGGCGACCCGGAGATCAGGACGGCGTCCCTCGGGCTGACGCGCTGGCTCTTGACCGCGACGAGGTGGAGCCCGCCGCGCAGCTCGCGCAGGACGTGGGTGAGCTGGAGGACCCGAGCCCGCGGATCCGCGGGCAGCGGCACGGCACGCCAGCCGGCGAACAGCGGCACGCCCGCGGGATCGGCGTTGACCGCGACCGCCTCCATCAGTTCGGCAAGCCGATCGGCGGCGTCGAACGCGGCGAGCTTGCGGACACCGAACTGCTGCGCGGCGAGCGCGTAGCCACGGGCGGCCTCGGCGGCGGGCATCGTCACCGACTCCCAGGCGGCCCTGACGCTGTCGGCGGGGAAGAAGCCCGCGGCGGCCGTCACGACGTCGGCGTCGACCTCGCCGAGGACGCCGCAGCGGCCGCGCATGTACGGGCCGATGAAGCCGTCCACACCGGTGGTGCGGCCGAACTCCTTGGCTTCACGGGAGAACATGAATCCTCCACCGATCTGCTGGATCTGGTCTTTGACCGCGTGTGCGACCGTCATCGATTCCACCTCTCGCCGGATACCGTCCCAGCGAGGCTATGCCACCCGTCATAGCAGCGGAAGATCGCTTCGGCGACGCGGCGACGACGGCGAGCCCTCCGGCACGACGAATCTGGGCGATATGCCCAATTCGGGTGCGGACACCCGTATCTTTGCGCCGAGGCTTCTGACGGCGACGCGTGCACGTCGCAAGACTTCCAGGAAACGGGGACCTGCGATGAATTCCGGGCTGTCCACGGTCGCGCTGCCACTCGCGTTGGCGATCATCATGTTCGGCCTCGGCCTGTCCCTGACCATCGGGGACTTCGCCCGGGTCGCCAAGCACCCCAAGGCCGTCGTGATCGCGCTGGTCTGCCAGTTGATCCTGCTGCCCGCGATCGCGTTCGGACTGGTGCTGCTGTTCGACCTGCCTCCTCTCCTGGCGGTGGGCATGATGCTGCTGGCCGCCTCACCCGGCGGGACAACGGCAAACCTGTTCAGCCACCTGTTCCGAGGCGATGTGGCACTGAACGTCACACTCACGGCAGTGAATTCGGTGATCGCGGTGGTGTCGCTGCCGCTGATCACCAACTTCGCGCTCGGGCACTTCGCACCAACGGACGGCACGGGTTCCCTCGGACTGCAGTTCTCGAAGGTGGTGCAGATCTTCGCGATCGTGCTGATCCCGGTGGCCGTCGGCGTCTGGGTACGGCGGGCGTGGCCGGCCTTCGCGGACCGGATGGATCGTCCCGTCCGGATCGGCTCGGCCGTGGTCCTGGCACTGGTCATCGTCGGTACGGTGATCGCCGAGCGGGAGAACGTCACCGGGTACCTGGCGGATGTCGGGCTGATCACGCTGATCTTCTGCATCCTGAGCCTGACCATCGGCTATTTGCTGCCGAGGAGGCTGGGCATCGCCAGCAGGCAGTCGATCGCCAGCTCGATGGAGATCGGCATCCACAACAGCACGCTCGCGATCACGATCGCGATCAGCCTGCTCGACAGCACCCGCATCGCGGTCCCCGCCGCGGTGTACGGCGTGGTCATGTTCCCCGTCGCGACGGCCTTCGGATGGCTGATCACCCGCGGCCGCGCGGACGAGCAGGGTCCGTCGGCGGCGGCGGGATCGTCGGCCGATCGCGACCTCGACCCCGCCGCCGGCTAGCTCATCTGAGCAGCGCCAGTCTGCTGCGGGTGCGTGCCAGGTCCAGCCCGCCCGCGACCGGGTCGGCCCCGGGCACCCGCCAATCCGCGCCGACCAGGGTTAGTTCGGTGTCCTGGTCGTGGAGAATGTCGACGACATTGCAGAATCGTTGCACCCCATCGGGACTCGCGTCGACCATCTGCGGCACGCCGCTCAGCACCCAGCGCGGGTAGGCCGCCGCCAGGCTCAGGTAGTCCAGCGTCGAGGTCGGCCGCTCGCACAGGTCCGCGAACTCGAACCAGACCAGATCGCCTGCCGCCGAGAGCGCCGTAATGGGCTGGGTGGTGGGGCGGAGCGTGACGCGATCGCCTGCCGCCGGCCATTGCAGGGTGGCCGCATCGGTCAGGTACCGCCCGGCACCGAATCGCAGCGAACCGGTTCCCGATCCGCGGTAGTCGACGGCGCCCGACACCTCGACGACCTCCATCCGCGCCTTGAGCACCTCGATGGTCGGCACGAACGTCTCGTGGAACAGCGGGTTCGGCATCAGCCCGTCCGGCGGATAGTTCGAGGTGACCACCAGCGTCACCTTGCGCTTGCGCAGCGCCCCGAGCAGCCTCGTCAGCAACGCGCCGTCCCCGACGTCGTGCACGTGGAACTCGTCGAAGAACAGGATCTTGCAGCGCTCGAGCAGCGAATCCAACGCGCGTTCGATCCCTTGGGTGTGCACGAGCTCGTGCAGTCGGCGGAAGAACTCGTGGAAGTGCACGCGAAGGGTCCGAACGCCACTCATGCCATCGCGGAACACGTCCATCAGCCAGGTCTTACCCCTGCCGACCGGGCCCCAGAGGTAGATGCCGCGGCCGGTGGTGAGGTCCATCGCGGCCATGCGCTCGGCGGCCGCCCGCTGCGCCGGATCGAGCACGAATCCGGCGCCGTGCGCGGCCCGGTCGAACACGTCCACTCGGATCGATTTCATAGCGCGACTCTACAAATGTAGAGTTCGATGGGTCAACGTGATCGGAGCGACATTCAATGACGGAAACGACGGACCGGCGGGCGCGCATCGCGGACGCCGCGCTCGACATCATCGCCACGGACGGCATCCGGGCACTCACCCATCGCGGCATCGACCGACACCTGGGACTGCCCGTGGGATCTACGTCCTACTACTTCCGGACCAAACGCGACCTGCTGGTCGCGACGGTCGGGCACCTCACCGACCGGTCACGACGCGCCTTCACCGATTCCCAGCCGGAACCGCAGGCGCCGAACACGGACGCGGGCATCGCCGAGATCGCCCATGGGATCGCGATCTACGTCGACGGACTGCTCGCCGACCGCGCCCGCGACATCCGCGCCCGCTACGCACTCACGCTGGAGATGGTGCACGACAAGCAGATCCAGGCCGCGCTCGCCGTGAGCCTGTTCTCCAGGGAGCGGGCGGTCGGGCTCACCCGCCTGCTCGGCACGGGCGACCCGGAGCAGGACGCGGCGGACCTGATCGCCCTGCTGGAGGGCCTGGTCTTCGACCGGACCGTCGGCGCCAGGGCGCTCGAGGGCCCCGTGCCGGGTACCGCCGAGTGCATCGCCGCGCTCGCCGCGCCCATCGCAAAGGCGCTGACGCGCCCGTGCGCGGTTGACGAGTCCTAGCACTCGTCAACCGCGCACGGGCGCCGGAGGCGCCTACGCCGTCAGGACCAGCCCGGAGGTCGGCACACCGGTGCCTGCCGTGACGAGGACGTTCTGCACGTCCGGAACCTGGTTCACCGAGGTGCCGCGGATCTGGCGGACACCCTCGGCGATGCCGTTCATGCCGTGGATGTAGCCCTCGCCCAGCTGCCCACCGTGGGTGTTCAGGGGCAGCCGCCCGCCCAGCTCGATGGCACCGTCCGCGATGAAGTCCTTGGCCTCGCCGCGGCCGCAGAAGCCGAGCTCCTCGAGCTGCATCAGCACGTACGGGGTGAAGTGGTCGTAGAGCACCGCGGTCTGCATGTCCTGCGGACGCAGCCCCGACTGGGCCCACAGCTGGTCGCCGACCAGACCCATCTCCGGCAGACCGCTCAGGCCGTCCCGGTAGTAGCTGGTCATGATGTACTGATCGGCCCCGCTGCCCTGCGCCGCGGCGGCGATGATCGCGGGCGTGTTCGGCAGGTCCTTCGCGCGCTCCGGCGAGGTCACGACGATGGCGATGCCTCCGTCGGTCTCCTGGCAGCAGTCCAGCAGGTGCAAAGGCTCGGCGATCCACCGCGAGGCCTGGTGCTCCTCGATCGTGATCGGCTTGCCGTAGAAGAAGGCGTTCGGGTTGGTCGCCGCGTGCTTGCGGTCCGCGACCGCGACCCGTCCGAAGTCCGCACTGGTGGCGCCGTACACGTGCATGTAGCGCTGAGCGATCATCGCGACGAACGACGCCGGGGTGCTGAGCCCGTGCGGGTACGAGAACGCGTTGTCGGTACCGGAGGAGTTCACCTGCTGCACCAGCGCCGAATTCACCTGCCCGAAGCGCATTCCCGAGCGTTCGTTGAACGCACGGTAGGCGACAACCACGTCCGCGACACCGGTGGCCACCGCCATCGCGGCCTGCTGGATGGTGGCGCAGGCCGCGCCGCCGCCGTAGTGGATCCGGCTGAAGAACTTCAGGTTCGGGATCCCGACCGAACGCGCCACGGCCACTTCGGTGTTGGTGTCCATGGTGAACGAGGTCAGGCCGTCCACATCGGACGGCTTCAGGCCCGCGTCGTCGAGCGCGGCCTGGACCGCCTCGGCGGCGAGACGCAGCTCGCTGCGCCCCGAATCCTTGGAGAAATCGGTGGCGCCGATGCCGACGATGGCGGCCTTGCCGGACAGCTCACTCATGCCGTCGCTCCGTCCATGACGAGGGTGACCGTCGACTTGATGTGGTCACCGAGACTGTCCTTGCCGACGATGTCGAGGGTGACGAGGCCGTCCTCGACCGAGGAGACGGCACCGGTCAGGGTCAGCGTGTCGTAGGCGTACCAGGGCACACCGAGACGCAGCTTGATCGACTTGATGACCGCACGCGGACCGGCCCAGTCGGTGACGTACCGCTGCACCAGCCCGGTGTCGGTGAGGATGTTGACGAAGATGTCCTTCGAGCCGCGCTGCTGCGCCTTGTCCCGGTCGTGGTGAACATCCTGGAAGTCCCTGGTGGCCAACGCCGTCGACACGATGAACGTCGGGTCGCCGTGGATGGACAGGGCGGGCAGGGTCTCCCCCACTGTCGCTGTCAGGGTCGAGCTCATGCCTGCTCCTTCACGGGACGCCACGCGTACAGGGTCCACGGCTGTTGTCCGGTCTCGTCGTCGCCCGGCAGGTCGAGGAACTCCACCTGCACCGGCATCCCGATCGTGACCTCGCTCGGATCGACGCCACGGAGCTCGCCGAGCATCCGCACGCCCTCAGCGAGTTCCACGAGCGCGACGACGAACGGCAGCGAACGACCCGGCACCTTCGGCGCGTGGTGCACGACGTAGCTGAAGACGGTGCCGAGCCCGGAGGCCACGACGTAGTCCGTCCGCTCCGACTTGTCCTTCCAGATCGCAGGCACCGGTGGGTGCTGCAGCGAACCGTCCTGGCGCTGCTGGAGACGCAGCTCGTGCGCCGCGACGCCCTCCCAGAAGAACTCGGTGTCGCGCGACTGCGAGGGACGCAGCATCCGGGTCGGGTCGAGATCGTCGAGCGACTCGCCCAGGCTCGACGACGCGACTCCCGCGGGAGCGGGCGCCTCCTTCGCTGGGGGCGCGAACTTCAGGATCCGGAAGAGCATCTCGGCGACGACCTCGTCGCCCACCTTCCAGAAGTTCCGGGTGGTGAAGAACCAGCCCTCGCCCAGACCCGTCTTCTTCGGGCCCACAACGTCTTCGAGGACCGACTCGATGGTCACCTCTTCGCCCGGACGGACATAGCGGTGGTACGTCTGGTCGCAGTTCGTCGCGACCACCGACGTGTACCCGGCCTCGTCGAGGATCTCCGTCATCCGGCCGAGCGGATCGTCCTCCTCGCGCACGGCACCGAGACCGCGCATCGTCCAGACCTGCGCCATGGCGGGCGGGGCGACGATGCCGCCGTGGCCCGCCGCGACTGCGGCGTCCTCGTCGACGTAGATGGGGTTCTCGTCGCCGATCGCCTCGACCCAGTTGCGGATCATCGGCATGTTGATCGGGTCGCGGCCTGCGCGGGCCTTGCTGGCGCCGCCCGCCCGCACCCGCTCGGCCGCCGCGAGGATCGATGCTTCCTTGTCGCTCGCTGAACCGTCGCTCACTGAAACCTCCGTCGCGGTCATCGGGGCACCTTCGGCAGGCCGAGGCCCGCCATCGCGATGAGCTCGCGCATGACCTCGTTGACGCCGCCGCCGAACGTGATCACCACGTTCCGCTTGACCTGCACGTCGAGCCAGCGCATCAGCTTCGCGGTCTCCGGGTCACCGGGGTCGCCGTGCGCGCCGATGATCTCGTCCGCGATCCGGCCGACGCGCTGGATGCGCTCGGTGGCAAAGACCTTCGTCGCCGACGCGTCGGCGATGTCCACGTCGCCGGTCGCCGCAGCCACCTGCCAGTTGAGGAGCTCGTTGAGCCGGTAGGTCGCGTGGATCTCGCCGAGACCGCGCTGCACGTCCGGTTCGGAGAGCAGGTCCCGCTTGGCCGCCCACTCGTGCACCTTCTCGTACAGGCCCGCAACACGGCCGGCCGGTCCGAGCATGACGCGCTCGTGGTTGAGCTGGGTGGTGATCAGGCGCCAGCCCTTGTTCTCTTCGCCGACAAGCATGCTCGCGGGCACACGTACGTCGGAGTAGTAGGTGGCGTTGACGTGGTGCGCGCCGTCGGCGGTGATGATCGGGGTCCACGTGAAACCGGGATCCTTGGTGTCCACGATCAGGATCGAGATGCCGCGGTGGCGCGAGTCCGCATCGCCGGTGCGCACGGCGAGCCAGATGTAGTCGGCGTCGTGGCCACCGGTGGTGAAGATCTTCTGGCCGTTGACGATGTACTCATCTCCGTCGCGCACCGCCGTGGTGCGCAGCGCGGCCAGGTCGGTGCCCGCCTCCGGCTCGGAGTAGCCGATCGCGAAGTGCACCTCGCCCGCGAGGATCGAGGGCAGGAACTTGCGCTTCTGCTCCTCGGTTCCGTACGTCTGCAGCGTCGGGCCGACGGTCTGCAGGGTGACCGACGGCAGCGGAACATCCGCCCGCACAGCCTCGTTGACGAAGATCTGCTGTTCGATCTCGCCGAAGCCACGGCCGCCGAACTCCACCGGCCAGCCGACGCCGAGCCAGCCGTCCTTGCCCATCCGGCGAATGACCTCACGGTAGGTGGGGCCGTGTCGCTCGGTGAGCATGATCTCGGCCTCCTCCGGAGAGATCAGGCCTGCGAAGTAACGGCGCAGTTCCGCCTGCAGCTCACGCTGTTCGGGTGTCAGATCGATGAACACCGGGCCCCCACGAGGTCGAGTCGAGATGAGGCGCCGCCGACGAGGCGGGCCAGGTCTTTGGCAATGGAGAAGTAGCGGTGCATCGGGTAGGTCACGTCCACACCCAACCCGCCGTGCAGGTGGTGCAGGGTGCGCATCGCGGCGGGCACCTCTGCCGCGATCCAGTAGGCCAGCACCTCGAGGTCGTCATCCGCCTCGAGGCCCTCGGCCACCCGCCAGCCCGACGCCAGCGCCGAGACGTGCAGGGTGCGCGAGGTGACGTAGACGTCGGCGATCTGCTGGGCCACGGCCTGGAAGGTCGCCAGCGGCTTGCCGAACTGCTCACGGGTGCGCAGGTGCTCGGCGGTCAGCGTGGTGGCGCCTGCCAGCAGTCCGTCGGTGTACGCACCGATGCTCGCGAGCGCGATCCGGTACAGGGTGGCGTTGTCGCCGCCAAGGACCTCCGCGGCGGGGACCCGGACGCCGTCGAGCCGCACCGAGAACTCCGGGCTGCCCGAGGACGAGGAGATCTTGGCCAGCGTGACGCCGGGGGCGTCGGGCGCGACGAGCACGACGCCTGCGTCGGTCGGCATCAGGATCCGGTATGCGAGGTCGGCGAACGGAACGGCGACCTTCAGGCCGTTGACGACGACACCGTCACCGTCCGCAACCGCGGTGGTCGACGGCGACGTCGGAAACGCCGCGCCCGGCTCGTTCAGAGCCGCGGTGAGCACCCGTCCGGTCGCCACCTCGGCGAGGATCGCGTCCTGCTGTTCCTGCGTCCCCAGCGCGAGCACGGGGAGCAGGCCGAAGCCGAGGGTGGCCAGCGCAGGCACCGGCGCGGCACCGCGGCCGGTCTCGGTGAGCAGTGGCAACACCTCGGGCAGGCCGAGCCCGGCGCCGCCGAGCCGCTCGGGCACCGCGAGCGAGAGCAGGTCGGCCTTCGCCATCGCCTCCCACAACGCTGGGTTGAAGCCGCTGGTATCGGCGGGATCGGAGACCTCGCGGGCCAACAGCCCCACGACGATCTCCGCCACCGTTTCTTGTGTCTGATCCAGAGAGAAATCCACGCTGAACAATCCCGCCTACGAGTTAGAACCTGTTCTAGTTGTATCAGCTCCCCGGCACGGGGACAACGGTTCGGGCCCGGCACGGGAGCAACGCTTCGCCCCCGTGCCGGGCACTTCCTGCCGCAGCTAGTCCCGCGGCAGCCCGAGGATCCGTTCCGCGGCCACCGTCAGCAGGATCTGCTCGGTGCCGCCGGCGATCGAGAGGCACCGGGTGTTCAGGAACTCCCGGGACAGCGGGCCCTCGATGGCGCCGCCCGGCCCGGACAGCTCAAGCGCGAACTCCGCGACCGCCTGTCGGTGCCGGACACCGACCAGCTTGCGCACGCTCGACTCGGGCCCGGGGTCCTGACCGTCGAGCTGACGCAGGGTGGTGCGGTGCTCGAGCAGCGAGCCGACCATGGCCTCGCCGATCAGGAATCCGACCCGGTCCTTGGTGACGGCGTTCGGCCCGCCGCGCTCGGCCAGTTCGAGCAGTTCCTCCATCGCCTTGCCAAGCGAGGAGCCGCCGCTCATCGCGACGCGCTCGTTGGCCAGCGTGGTGCGGGCCAGCTTCCACCCGCCGTTGACCTGCCCGACCACGCCGTCATCGGGCACGAACACGTTCTCGAAGAACACCTCGTTGAACAGTTCGTCGCCGGTGATCTCGCGCAGCGGCGAGACCCGGATCCCCGCGCTGCGCATGTCCACCAGGAAGTAGGTGATGCCCTTGTGCTTGGGCACGTCCTTGTCGGTGCGAGCCAGGCAGATGCCCCAATCCGCCTCGCGGGCCAGGGAATTCCACACCTTCTGGCCGTTGAGGACCCAGCCCCCGTCAACCTTCTCGGCGGTCATGCGCAGTGCCGCGAGGTCGGAGCCTGCGCCCGGCTCGGAGAACAGCTGGCACCAGATCAGATCCCCGCGCAGCGTGGGCATCGCGAACCGCTCGATCTGCTCGGCGGTGCCGTGCTCGAGGATGGTCGGCACCGCCCACCACCCGATCACCAGGTTCGGCGTCTCGAGTTCGGCGCGCACCAGCTCCTCGCCGATCAGGATCTGCTCGGCCGCCTTCGCGGACTTTCCGTACGGCGCCGGCCAGTGCGGAGCCAGGTACCCGGACTCGGCGAACGCGGCGCGACGCTCCGCCTCGGGCAACGCGACGATCGCCTCGATCTCGGCGCGCACCTCGGGCCGCGAGGCCTCGAGGTCACCCAGATCGACGGTCAGGTGCCTGCGCTCGCCCGCCTGGGTGAGCTCCGCGACCCGGGCCCGCCAGAACGCGCCGCCGCCGAGCAGCTGCCGCAGCGAGAGGACTCGTCGCAGGTAGAAGTGCGCGTCGTGCTCCCAGGTGAAGCCGATGCCGCCGAGCACCTGGATGCAGTCCTTGGCGGTGTCCACGGCCGCGTCGAGGGCGACCGAAGCGGCGACCGCGGCCGCGATCGGCAGTTCGGCGTCGGATTCCGCCGCGACCGCGGCATCCCAGGCCACGGCCCGGGTCTGCTCCACACGGCACAGCATCTCGGCACACAGGTGCTTGATGGCCTGGAACGAGCCGATCGGCTTGCCGAACTGCTCGCGGATCTTCGCGTACTCCACGGCGGTCCGCAGGCACCAGCCCGCCACACCCGCCGCCTCCGCGGCGACCAGCGTCGCGGCCAGATCCCTGACCAGTCCGGGGCGCAGCCCGACGACGATCCGGTCCGCGCTCACCCGGACACCCGCACAGGACACCCGGCCCAGCGGGGTGCTCACGTCGACGTTCTCCAACGCCTCGACGGTCAGTCCGTCCGCCTCGGCGTCGACGAGGCACCACACGGTGTCGTCGCCGCGCGAGGCCGCGAGCAGCACGCCGACGCCGGGCCCGCCGCCGAGCGCGAGCCCGGCCTCACCGCTGAGGACCAGGCCGCCGTCGCCATCGGCCTCGGCCGTCACGACGCCGTCGACCACGACGCCGACCGGCAGGTTGCCCTCGGCCAGTTCGGGACCCCACTGCTTGGCCGCGGCCTCGCCGCTGCGGCCGACGACCAGCGCCGCGAGCGCGGTCGAGAGCACCGGACCCGCGGCCAGCGCCGCGGCCGCCTGCTCGAGCATCACCGCGAGGTCGACGATCTCGCCGTCGGCGCCGCCGACCTCCTCGGCCTGCGCGACCGAGAACAGGCCGAGGTCAGCGATGGCGGACCAGTGCGACCGCCACGAATCGGCCGGCCCCTGCCGTAGCGTCTCGATCGGGTTCGTCGCGCGGGCCCAGGCCTGAATCGATTCCTGGACGGCACGCTGGTCGTCTGTCGTGGCGATTGTCACAAGGGAGGCCAACCTTTCATTACTGACAAATTTGTCTAGAACGTGTTCTAATATGTGGGCCGGGCAAGAGTCAAGACCTGGCACGAACTGCACGAACTCAACTACTCGCCGATATCAAGGAATCTGTGGATGACCTCCTCATCTCGAACCCGTTCCGCGGCTAAGACCGCCTCGACCAACGGGGCCGTCTCGACGCTGACCGACGAGGATCTCAGTTCCAACGCGCAGCGCGAGCGTCGCAAGCGGATCCTCGATGCCACCCTGGCCCTCGCGTCCAAGGGCGGGTACGAGGCCGTGCAGATGCGCGCCGTCGCCGAGCGAGCCGATGTCGCGGTGGGAACCCTGTACCGGTACTTCCCGTCGAAGGTCCACCTCCTGGTGTCCTCGCTCGCCCGCGAGTTCGAGAAGATCGACTCCCGCAAGAAGTTGCCGCCCGGCGACACCCCGATCGAGCGCATGCACCTGATCCTCGGCCAGATCACCCGGGCGATGCAGCGCGATCCGCTGCTCACCGAGGCCATGACCCGTGCCTTCATGTTCGCCGACGCCTCCGCGGCCGCCGAGGTCGATCAGGTCGGCAAGCTGATGGACTCGCTGTTCGCCCGCGCGATGAGCGACGGCGATCCGAGCGAGGAGCAGCTCGCGATCGCTCGCGTCATCTCCGATGTGTGGCTCTCGAACCTCGTCGCATGGCTCACCCGTCGCTCCTCCGCGACGGACGTCGCCAAGCGCCTGGAACTGACCGTCGAACTCCTTCTCGGCGGCGGTTACAAGGATCCGGGCGTCGCGTAAGTAGACTTTGCGCAGTGAGTGCGCAAGACCTACCCGTCGAGCTTCGCAGGCGTCTCGTATCAGTCGCGAGAACGCCTCGGCTCCTCGTGGCGTCGGACTATGACGGCACGATGGCGCCCATCGTCTCCGACCCCGCGAAAGCCTTCCCGCACGCCGAGTCCGTGCGGGCCCTCCGAGCGTTGGCGAGCCTGCCCGCCACCACATCGGCGGTGATCTCGGGCCGTGCGCTCCGGGACCTGGCGATGCTGTCCCGACTACCGGTCGAGGTGCAGTTGGTCGGCAGCCACGGCTCCGAGTTCGACGTCGGCTTCGTGCGCGAGATCGACGACGACGCCAAGCGATTGCTTCGGGAGGTCTCCGAGGAGTTGCAGGCCGTCGCCGCCGCGGGCCCCGGCGTCACCGTCGAGATCAAGCCGGCCAGCGCCGCCCTGCACGTGCGCAATGCCGCTCCCGAGATCGCCGAGGCGGCGCTGTCGCGCGTGCGGGGTGGTGCCGCCACCTGGAACGGCGTACAGGTCACCGAGGGCAAGGCCGTGATCGAACTCGCGGTGATCACCACCGACAAGGGCGAGGCACTCGACATCCTGCGGCACCGCGAGGGTGCCTCCGCCACCGTGTTCTTCGGCGACGACATCACCGACGAGAAGGCGTTCAGCCGACTCCAGGGACCGGATCTCGGCGTCAAGGTGGGCCCCGGCGAATCGCTCGCCGAGTTCCGGGTGTCGAGCACCGAGGACGTCTCCGCCGCGCTGGCGTTCCTGCTCGAGGAGCGGCGCACCTGGCTCCACGGCGAAAGCGCCACCCCGATCGAGCGTCTCAGCATGCTGGCGAACCCAAGGACGGTCGCGCTGCTGACCCCCGACGCCACCCTGACCTGGCTCTGCCACCCGGAGCCCGATTCCGCCGCGGTGTTCGCGCACCTGCTCGGCGGTGTCGGCGCAGGCCACTTCACAGTCGGCCCCTGAGGGAGGCGCTGCCGCTGAGCCAGCGATATGTCGACGGCACCATGACCGTCGAGACCCGTTGGGCGAGCCTGCAGGTCACCGACTACCTGCCCCACGACGTCGAGCAGGGCCGCACCGACCTCACCCGCGTGATCACGGGTCAGGCCAAGGCCGTGGTGACCTTCGCGCCGCGTCCCGAGTTCGGACAGGTGCAGGTGCACCTCGAGCAGGAGGCCGACGGCCTGCGGGTGTACGGAACCAGCGATCCGCTCGTACTGCGCTCCCCCGGCGTCGAATGGGAGATCACCAGCGACGGTGTCCAGCAGAGCGCGCGTGCCGTCGTCGACCCCGCACAGGGACCGATCGTCCTCGAACTGCGCTGCGGTACCACGGAACTCGGACCGACCTCCGTGCCGGAGTCGGAGCGCAGGTCGCTGGCCGAGTCGTACTGGAGCGACTGGGCCGACAGCCTGACCCTGCCCGCCCGCAAGCGCGGGCTGATGAAGCGCTCCGCCCTGACACTGCGGGGGCTCGTGCACGCCGACTCGGGATCGATCCTGGCCGCAGCCACCACCTCGCTGCCCGAGGAGATCGGTGGGGTCCGCAACTGGGACTACCGCTACTGCTGGCTCCGGGACGCGTCGCTGACCGCGTCCGCGCTCGTCTCGCTCGGCTCGCTGGGCGAGGCCGAGAACTTCCTGGAGTGGGTGCACGGGGTGCTCGAGACGCTGCCCGGTCCCGAGCGCCTGCATCCGCTGTACACGATCTACGGTGCCAACCTGCCGCCCGAGGCGGTGCTCGACTCCCTGCCCGGATACTCGGGTTCACGGCCGGTCCGAGTCGGCAACGCCGCGAACTCGCAGGTGCAGCTCGATGTCTTCGGTCCCATCGTCGACCTGATCTCGCACCTCGCCGAGGCCCGCGAGAAGGCAGGCCTGACCGATGTTCTCACCGATGCCGATTGGAACCTGGTGCAGGCCATGGTCTCCGCGGTCGAGCGACGCTGGGACGAACCGGACAACGGCATCTGGGAGATCCGTGGGAACCCGCGCCACCACGTGTACTCGAAGGTCATGTGCTGGGTCACCGTCGACAGAGCCCTGACACTGGCCGAGCGTTTCGGCCGACAGTCCGAACCCGGATGGACGTCACTGCGGGCCGAGATCGCCGACGAGGTCAAGGATCGCGGTTGGAGCGATCGTGCGCTCTCGTACACCGCCGCCTATGACGGCACCGACCTGGACGCGGCGACGCTGCACATCGGGCTCTCCGGGCTCATCGACCCGACCGATCCGCGGTTCATCGCAACGGTCCGGGCCACCGAGGCGGAGCTGCGGAGCGGCTCGACCGTGTACCGGTACCACCACGACGACGGCCTGCCCGGCGGCGAGGGTGGATTCCACCTGTGCGCGGCCTGGTTGATCGAGGCCTACCTGCTGATCGGGGAACGATCGGACGCCGAGGCCCTGTTCGCGCAATTGGTCGATGCGGCCGGCCCCACCGGCCTGCTCGCCGAGGAGTACGACCCGGTGGCCGAGCGGTCGCTCGGCAATCACCCGCAGGCGTACAGCCATCTCGGCCTGCTGCGCTGCGCGCACCTGCTGAGCTGATCCCGCAGTACTGAGACACCCGGCCGTCGACTCGACGGCCGGGTTTTCTCGTCGAGTGTGCAGTTGGGGGCCGCCTCCCTGCACGAAATGCTTGGGGGACGGGGTATCGCCCGAGTAGATCTGCGGGTCGGTGCACACTCGATCGGGCCGCGGTGGTGTGGCTGGTGTATGTGTTCGTGCCCTGGATATGCGAAATGCCTCGCATCGCAGTCTCTTTCAAGACTGTGATGCGAGGCATTCGCAATTTATGTTCGGCGGTGTCCTACTCTCCCACACCCTGTCGAGTGCAGTACCATCGGCGCTGGAGGGCTTAGCTTCCGGGTTCGGAATGGGGCCGGGCGTTTCCCCTCCGCTATGGCCGCCGTAACTCTGTGAAATTTTCACACGGAACACGGTCACAATCCAAATCGATGTGATCATCGATGGAATCGTTTCCGGTTCTTGAAACAAATCGTGTGTTGTTTCAGATACCGCACAGTGGACGCGTAGCTTCTTTGTGGTAAGTCCTCGGCCTATTAGTACCAGTCACCTGCACACGTTACCGTGCTTCCAGTTCTGGCCTATCAACCCGGTGGTCTGCCGGGGCCTTACCCCCTCAAGGGGTGAGAAACCTCATCTTGGAACAGGCTTCCCGCTTAGATGCTTTCAGCGGTTATCCCTTCCGAACGTAGCTAACCAGCGGTGCTCCTGGTGGAACAACTGGCACACCAGAGGTTCGTCCGTCCCGGTCCTCTCGTACTAGGGACAGCCTTCCTCAAGTTTCTAACGCGCGCGGCGGATAGAGACCGAACTGTCTCACGACGTTCTAAACCCAGCTCGCGTGCCGCTTTAATGGGCGAACAGCCCAACCCTTGGGACCTACTCCAGCCCCAGGATGCGACGAGCCGACATCGAGGTGCCAAACCATCCCGTCGATATGGACTCTTGGGGAAGATCAGCCTGTTATCCCCGGGGTACCTTTTATCCGTTGAGCGACACCGCTTCCACTTGCCGGTGCCGGATCACTAGTCCCGACTTTCGTCCCTGCTCGACCTGTCAGTCTCACAGTCAAGCTCCCTTGTGCACTTGCACTCAACACCTGATTGCCAACCAGGCTGAGGGAACCTTTGGGCGCCTCCGTTACATTTTGGGAGGCAACCGCCCCAGTTAAACTACCCACCAGGCACTGTCCCTGAACCAGATCATGGTCCGAGGTTAGATGTCCAATACGATCAGAGTGGTATTTCAACAATGACTCCACGAACACTGGCGTGCCCGCTTCACAGTCTCCCACCTATCCTACACAAACCGAACCGAACACCAATACCAAGCTATAGTGAAGGTCCGGGGTCTTTTCGTCCTGCCGCGCGTAACGAGCATCTTTACTCGTAATGCAATTTCGCCGAGTCTATGGTTGAGACAGCTGAGAAGTCGTTACGCCATTCGTGCAGGTCGGAACTTACCCGACAAGGAATTTCGCTACCTTAGGATGGTTATAGTTACCACCGCCGTTTACTGGGGCTTAAATTCTCAGCTTCGCTCCGAAAAGCTAACCGGTCCTCTTAACCTTCCAGCACCGGGCAGGCGTCAGTCCGTATACATCGTCTTACGACTTCGCACGGACCTGTGTTTTAGTAAACAGTCGCTTCTCACTGGTCTCTGCGGCCCCACCCAGCTCACGGAGTAAATCCGATCACCAGACGAGGCCCCCTTCTCCCGAAGTTACGGGGGCATTTTGCCGAGTTCCTTAACCATAGTTATCTCGATCGCCTTAGTATTCTCTACCTGACCACCTGTGTCGGTTTGGGGTACGGGCCGTGTAAAAGCTCGCTAGAGGCTTTTCTCGGCAGCATAGGATCACTGAATTCGCCTCAATCGGCTATGCATCACGTCTCAGGATATGTGTGGCACGGATTTGCCTATGCCACTCCCTACACGCTTACACCAGTATTACCACTGACTGGCTCAGCTACCTTCCTGCGTCACCCCATCGCTTGGCTACTACCAGATCAGGTCCCGCGCATCCCCGACCATGATCCCGAAGGAACATTGGCCGGCTTCAGGGCGGTTAGTATCACTGATTCACCATGGGCGCGTTTACACGGGTACGGGAATATCAACCCGTTGTCCATCGACTACGCCTGTCGGCCTCGCCTTAGGTCCCGACTCACCCTGGGCGGATTAACCTGGCCCAGGAACCCTTGGTCATTCGGCGGAAGAGTTTCTCACTCTTCTTTCGCTACTCATGCCTGCATTCTCACTCGTGCAGCCTCCACGCCTGGATCACTCCGACGCTTCCATGGCTGCACGACGCTCCCCTACCCATCCATACCACTGCCCAAGTCCCCGCAGGAACAAGGAGGTGTATTGCATGAATGCCGCAGCTTCGGTGGTGTACTTGAGCCCCGCTACATTGTCGGCGCAGGATCACTTGACCAGTGAGCTATTACGCACTCTTTCAAGGGTGGCTGCTTCTAAGCCAACCTCCTGGTTGTCTTCGCGACCCCACATCCTTTTCCACTTAGTACACGCTTAGGGACCTTAGCTGGCGATCTGGGCTGTTTCCCTCTCGACTACGAACCTTATCGCCCGCAGTCTCACTGCCGCGCTCTCACTCACCGGCATTCGGAGTTTGGCTGATTTCGGTAAGCTTGTGGGCCCCCTAGACCATCCAGTAGCTCTACCTCCGGTGAGAAACACGCGACGCTGCACCTAAATGCATTTCGGGGAGAACCAGCTATCACGGAGTTTGATTGGCCTTTCACCCCTACCCACAGCTCATCCCCTCAGTTTTCAACCTAAGTGGGTTCGGGCCTCCACGACGTCTTACCGTCGCTTCACCCTGGCCATGGGTAGATCACTCCGCTTCGGGTCTAGAGCATGCGACTGGACCGCCCTATTCGGACTCGCTTTCGCTACGGCTGCCCCTCACGGGTTAACCTCGCCACATGCCACTAACTCGCAGGCTCATTCTTCAAAAGGCACGCCATCACCCCCACAGCAAGCTGTGCAAAGGCTTTGACGGATTGTAAGCGCACGGTTTCAGGTACTATTTCACTCCCCTCCCGGGGTACTTTTCACCTTTCCCTCACGGTACTAGTCCGCTATCGGTCACCAGGGAGTATTCAGGCTTATCGGGTGGTCCCGACAGATTCACAGCAGATTTCACGGGCCCGCTGCTACTTGGGAACCATTCACGAGAGCCGGGAAGTTTTCGTCTACGGGATTCTCACCCTCTACGACAGGCCGTTCCAGACCACTTCGACTAACAACCCGGTTTCTTACTCTCGCCCACCACGGCAGTGATGAGAAGAAAGGCCCCACAACCCCACGCACACAACGCCTGCCGGCTATCACATGTACATGGTTTAGCCTCTTCCGCTTTCGCTCGCCACTACTCACGGAATCACTATTGTTTTCTCTTCCTGTGGGTACTGAGATGTTTCACTTCCCCACGTTCCCTCCACACGCCCTATATATTCAGGCGCGGGTAACCACACATCACTGTGGCTGGGTTTCCCCATTCGGAGACCCTCGGATCTCAGCTCGTTTGACAGCTCCCCGAGGCTTATCGCAGCCTACTACGTCCTTCATCGGCTCCTGGTGCCAAGGCATCCACCGTACGCTCTTAATTACTTACAACAAAGATGCTCGCGTCCACTGTGCAGTTCTCAAACAACACACAACCAGAAAACCATCATGCAGACACCAGCCAAAGGATGTTCCCACCCCTCACGGTATGACCTGCGGTCTCCCACTTGTAAG
The DNA here is from genome assembly GCF_001984015.1 of Rhodococcus sp. MTM3W5.2. NCBI lineage: Bacteria > Bacillati > Actinomycetota > Actinomycetes > Mycobacteriales > Nocardiaceae > Rhodococcus > Rhodococcus sp. MTM3W5.2. Next base: position 5,062,470 of record NZ_CP019572.1, read on the forward strand.
TTCTTGCCTAGAAAGAAACACTCGCGTGTTC
>NZ_CP019572.1:5065000-5665081 GCF_001984015.1 Rhodococcus sp. MTM3W5.2
CTCGCTCGGCACGGGACTGCCCTCCGGGCAGCACGGGGTTGTCGGCTACCTCATCCCAGCGACCGGGCACGACCGGTTGATGAACCCGCTGAAATGGCGCCTGCACGGCGAAGGCCCCCGGGTGGACCTGCTCAAGGAACTGGTACCCGAGGAGTTCCAGCCGATACCGACCGCTTTCGAACGCGCCGCCGCGGCGGGCATCTCCGTGTCCAGGGTGGCGCCGCCCTACCAGGGCGGTTCCGGACTGACCCGGGCCGCGCTGCGCGGCGGGGAGTTCCGGCCCAGCTTCTCGCTCGGCGACCTGGTCGACGCGTCGGCGAGTGCGCTCCGGCTGGGTTCTCGATCCCTTGTCTACGCCTATCACGGCGAACTGGACCTGACCGGGCATGCCAGAGGCCCGGCCTCGGCCGCGTGGGCTCTCGAGTTGGCGCAGGTCGACCTGATGGCGCGCCAGCTCGCCGAGCGCCTGCCGCGCGACGGCGCGCTGATCGTCACCGCCGACCACGGCATGGTCGAAGTGCGATCCCCCGTCGACATCGACACTTCCCCGAACTGACAGAGGGCGTCCGCCTGATCGGCGGCGAGCCCCGGGCCCGCCACGTCTATACCGACGACGGCGCCGCCGACCAGGTCGTCGCGTCCTGGCGGGACCGCCTCGGCGACGGGTTCGCGGTGCTGACCCGCGCCGAGGCGATCGACAACGGCTGGTTCGGTCCGACCGTCTCCCCCGCAGCCACCGAACGGATCGGTGACGTGATCGCGATAGCCCGCGGATCGAGCGCGCTGATCCGGACCGGCGCCGAGCCGCTCCAGTCCATGCTCATCGGTCACCACGGATCACTCACCTCCGCCGAGCTGCACGTGCCACTGTTGGTGTTCCGGGGGTAGTCGGACGGGGCCGGCACGAGTTCCGCACTGGGTACCACTTGCGGCGCCGCTGGACGGCCGGGTCTGGGCCACTCGGCACTTCGCCACGTACTGGGCCGGTCAGGCGGGCGGCGGCGCCGCGGTGTGACCGCGCACCAGTTCGGTGTCGAGCATCTCGACGGTGGCCACACCGGAATGTGAGGGCGTCAGGAGCAGCGCTCCCGCCCGCCTTCCCTTTTCCTCCGCGGGCTGACGGACCGTGGTCAAGCCCTCGCGCAGCGCCTCGTCGACGCCGTCGAACCCGGTGATGGACAGCTGGCCGGGCACGTCGATGCCGCGCCACCGCGCAAAGTCCAGGGCACCGAGCGCCAACACATCTGTGGTGCACAGCAGCGCGGTGATCCGCGGATTGGTCGCGAGCGCCTGCTCGGCCGCCGAGTGACCGGACCGGGAGCTGTGCTCCGCGCGCTCGATCACGGTCAACGATCGCGGGTCCAGCCCGGCGGAGGCAAGGGCGTCGCGCACCCCGGCGATCCGTTCGCGCTGGACGTGGAAGTTCGGCGAATCGAGACGGTCGGAGCCCGCCACACCGTCCCGCTGGTCCCGACCCAGCCTCATGCAGATCACACCGATGTCCTTGTGCCCCAACGACAACAAATAGTCTGCAATCTTGCGCATCGCGCCGCGATCGTCGATCCCGACCAGCGACGCGCCCTCGATCTCGCGCGGCTGGTCGCAGATCACCATCGGCAGGCGGCGCTCGAGGACCGCGGCCAGGTACGGGTCGTCGTCGGCCACGGAGTAGACGACGAAACCGTCCACCCCTGCCTGCTGCACCACGGCTGCGGACTGGACATCGTCACGTCCCGGCCCGGCCGGGATCAGCAACAGTCCCTCCCCTGCCGCCTCACAGGACTCGGCAAGACCGGCCAGGAAGCTCATCGCGGCCGGATCCCGGAAGGAGTAGCTCAGTGCCTCGGTGAGCAACAGACCGACCGCACCCGCCTTGCGGGTGCGCAGCGAGCGCGCGACCGGGTCCGGGCCGGGGTAACCGCGCCGCTTGGCCGCCTCGAGGACCCGTTCGCGGAGTTCGGTCGACAGCTGATCGGGCCGGTTGTAAGCGTTCGAGACCGTCGTACGGGAGACCTTGAGCTCCGCCGCGAGGGACGCCAGCGTCGCCTGACGGCGCGGATGACGGGACCTGGGCATAACGGGACGGTACGCAATGCCGCGAGTGACCGTCAGCACGCCCCCTCCAATGTACAACGGAAACGATTTCCATTAGTATCTAGGCCATGCCCAAGGGAGATCTGACGCCGCTCACCGCCCCGACCCGGCGCCGCTCGGCGTTCGCCATTGCCGGTCTGGCGCTCGTGGGGGCACTGACCCTCGCCGCCTGCTCGTCCGACCCGGACGCAGGCGCAGGTACCCCGCTCGCCGATGGACAGCGCGCCAACATCGTCGCCTCCACCGACGTCTGGGGCTCGGTGGCGGCGGCCGTCGCGGGCGACCGGGCGGACGTCACGTCGATCATCGACGACGCGTTCGCCGACCCGCACTCGTTCGAGGCCAGCCCCCGGGACGCCGCCGCCATCACCGATGCCGACCTGGTCGTCTACAACGGCGGCGGCTACGACGAGTTCATCGACGACGTCCTCGCAGGCACACCGGGCAAGCGGACCGTCGACGCGTTCGCCCTGTACGGCACCGACACCGACCTGCACGGCGACCACGATCACGTGGTCGAGGAGGCGGCCGCCGCGGCGGCCGCCACGACCGCCCCCGCGGAACCCGTTGCCTCCGAGCACGACTCGCACGACGGCCACGACCACGACAACGCCGGCGTCAACGAGCACGTCTGGTACGACACCCCGACCGTTGACGCCGTCGCCAAGCAGATCGCCGCCGAACTCGGCGCGATCGACCCCACCAACGCCGCCGCGTACACCGCCAACGCGGCGACCTTCCACGAACAACTGCACGCCGTCACGGCCGTCACCGATTCGATCGCCGCCGGGCATCCGCAGGCGCCGGTCGCACAGACCGAGCCGATCGCGCACTACCTGCTGGTGGCGACCGACCTCAGGGACGAGACGCCGCAGGACTTCACGAAGGCCATCGAGGACGGCAACGACCCGCCGCCCGCGGCCGTCGCCGCGACACGGGATCTGCTCGCCGACAAGAAGGTGAAGGTCCTGATCTACAACAGCCAGACGCAGGACAAGGCGACCCAGAACATCCGTGAGGCCGCCGAATCGGCCGGCATCCCGGTCGTCGAAGTCACCGAGACCCTGCCCGACGGGCTCGACTACATTCAGTGGCAGACCCGCACCGCCGAATCGCTCGCCGCGGCCTTGAACGCCGCCCACTGAGAACCGCGCGCCGAAGAAGAATCCACCGGTCACGCGTACCGGCAACGAGCCGCGTGACAACCAGACCCGGAATGGCCCCGTGACCCACCCTGCCCCCGACGCACCGAGCGTCAGCCGAACACCCGCCGTCGAACTGAGAGGCGCCCGGCTGGCATACGGCGACCGCACCCTGTGGTCCGGACTGGACCTGAGCGTCGAGCAGGGCGAGTTCATCGCGGTCCTCGGCCCCAACGGGTCCGGCAAGACCTCGCTCCTGAAGGTCCTGCTCGGCCAGCTCCCACTGTCCGAGGGCACCGCCACGATCGCGGGAACTCCTGCCCGGACAGGGAACTCCCACGTCGGATACGTGCCGCAGCAGAAGACGATGGACGAGGGCCTGCCGCTGCGCGGACGCGACCTGGTCGGGCTCGGAGTGGACGGTCACCGGTGGGGCACCGGGTTCCGCTCCCGCCGTTCCCGCCGGACCATCGTCGACGACGCCATCGACCAGGTGGGTGCCCGGGCCTTCGCCGATGCACCGGTCGGCTCGCTGTCCGGCGGCGAGCAGCAGCGACTGCGGGTCGCGCAGGCTCTTGTCGGCGATCCCAAGGTGCTGCTCTGCGACGAGCCGCTGCTCAGCCTGGACCTGGCCAACCAGCACCGGGTCTCCGACCTGATCAACCAGCGCCGGCTCGATCACGACACGGCCGTGCTGTTCGTCACCCACGAGATCAACCCGATCCTGCCGCTGGTCGACCGGGTGCTGTACCTGGTCGACGGCCGGTTCCGGATCGGGACGGCCGCCGAGGTGATGACCTCGGAGGTGCTCTCCGAGCTGTACCAGACGGACGTCGAGGTGCTGCACGTGCGCGGACGGCTCGTCGTCGTCGGCACCGGCGACGCCATCGACGCGCTCGGTTCCACGGGTGCCGACGGAATCCACCACGAGGCGCACGAATGAACGAGAAGCTCGCAGACACGTTTTCGAAGATGTTCGACTGGCAGGCCACCATCGACCTGCTGCAGTACGACTTCGTCCAGCAGGCCCTGCTCGCCGCGGCCATCCTCGGCCTGCTCGCGGGTGCGATCGGTCCGCTGATCATCAGCAGGCAGATGTCGTTCGCGGTACACGGCACCAGCGAGCTGTCACTGACCGGTGCCTCCGCCGCGCTGCTGGCCGGGATCAGCGTCGGACTCGGCGCCATCGTCGGCTCGGTGTTCGCCGCCGTTCTGTTCGCGCTGCTCGGATCCAAAGTGCGCGAACGGGACTCGGTGATCGGCGTGGTCCTCTCGTTCGGCCTCGGCCTATCCGTGCTGTTCATGTGGCTGTATCCGGGACGCACCGGCACCAGCTTCTCGCTGCTGGTCGGCCAGATCGTCGGGGTGGGCAACAGTGGCCTGCAGCTGCTGCTGGTGTGCGCCGTGCTGGTGCTGGCGGTGCTGGTCGTGGTGTACCGGCCGCTCCTGTTCGCGAGCACCGATCCGGACGTCGCGCGGGCCCGCGGCGTTCCGGTCCGAGCACTGTCCATCGTGTTCGCGGTGCTGGTCGGCGTCGCCGCGGCGCTCGGCGTGCAGATCGTCGGTGCGCTGTTGGTGCTCTCACTGCTGATCACCCCCGCGGCCGCCGCGGCCAGGATCACCTCGAGCCCGCTCCGGACGACGCTGTTCTCGATCCTGTTCGCCGAGATCGCCGCGGTCGGTGGCATCCTGCTGTCGCTGGCCCCAGGCGTGCCGGTGTCCAGCTTCGTCACCACCATCTCGTTCGTGATCTACCTGGCCTGCCGGGCGATCGGGTCGCGTCGCGGCAGCACCGGACGGGTCGCGGTCCCGGCCTGAGTCCTGGCCGCGGCCAGTGCCTCGTGCTCGAAGTCCATTGATGGTTGCCGGGGATCCGCGTGGATGCATCGCAAGGCGGAGAAGTCCCAGGTAGCGGTGTTCTACCTGGGACTTCGACAACGCAGCGAGGCGCCGCGTGGGCCCCGGCAACCGCAAGAAGACTTCGGGCACGCGGCACTAGGATTCGAGGCGTGGCATCCATCGATCTCAACAGCGACCTCGGCGAAAGCTTCGGCGCCTGGCGGCTCGGCGACGACGAGGCCATGCTTGCCCTGGTGACCAGCGCGAATATCGCATGCGGGTTCCACGCGGGTGATCCGACCACGCTGCTGAACACCTGCCGATCCGCGGCGCAGCGGACCGTGCGGATCGGCGCGCAGGTCGGTTATCGGGACCTGGCCGGATTCGGACGCCGGTTCATCGACATCGCCCCCACGGACCTGACCGCGGACGTGATCTATCAGATCGGCGGCCTCGATGCCCTCGCGCAGACCGTCGGCTCCGCCGTCGGCTACGTCAAACCCCATGGCGCCCTGTACAACGCGATCGTGCACCACCGCGAGCAGGCCCGCGCCGTCGTCGCGGCCGTCGTCGCGTACGACCCCACCCTCCCGGTGCTCGGACTGCCGGGTTCGGTCTTCCTGGCGGAGGCGGAGGCCGCCGGCCTGCGCACCGTGGCAGAGGCGTTCGCCGACCGCGGCTACACCCCGACCGGCGAGCTGGTGCCGCGCGGACTGCCGGGCGCGATGCTCTCGGACCCGGAGTCCGTTGCCGCGCGGGTGCTGCGGATGGTCGAGCACGCGGAGATCGAGGCCGTCGACGGCACCGTCCTCGCCTCGCCGGCCGAATCCGTCTGCGTGCACGGGGATTCGCCGTCCGCGGTCGCGATGGCCGCTGCCATCCGCGCCCGACTCGACGACGCGGGCGTGCGCGTGGAGCCCTTCGTCTGATGCGCCTGCTGGACGCGGGCGACGGCGGGGTGCTCGCCGAGTTCGACGACCTGGAGGCCGTCGTCGCGCACTATCGGGCACTGGACGCGAACCGCCCGGCGGGCGTCGTCGATCTGGTCCCGGCCGCCAGGACGATCCTGGTGCGGTTCGACCCCGGTCGCACCGATCGAGCCCACATCGCGCGCTGGCTGCGCGAGACCGGGCCGGAGTCCGGAACCTACGCGGAGACCGGTGCGCTGATACAGATTCCCGTTCACTACGACGGGCCGGACCTGGCCACAGTCAGTGCACTGACGGGCCTCGGGCCGGACGGCGTCGTCGCGGCACACACGGGCAGTGATTGGACCGTCGCCTTCGCGGGGTTCGCCCCGGGTTCGGGTACCTCGTCGGTGGCGATCCCCGGCTGCGGGTGCCCCGCCGGGACGACCCCCGCACCGAGGTGCCTGCGGGCGCGGTCGGGCTGGCCGGCGAGTTCTCCGGCGTCTACCCCCGGAAGTCGCCGGGCGGCTGGCAGCTGATCGGCCACACCACCGAGCAGATGTGGGACGCCGTCCGCGAGCCGCCCGCACTGCTCCGACCAGGGGACACGGTCCGGTTCGTCGCCGTCTGAGCGGTTCGCCGGGTGTGCACCTGCCGACGCACCTACTCGGACGATGCGCCTGCAGGTGCACACTCGGCGGGGTCAGGGGCGCGGCCGCGTGCTGCGCCAGGCGGTCAGCACACCGGCCGCGGCGAACGCGGCGAAGAACCCGAACAACAGCCTCGCCGAATCCGCCATCGTCCCGCCTAGATTGACCAGGACGCCCGCCGACGCCGACCCCACGGCGTTGGAGACCAACTGCACGGTGTTGATCGCGGCGGCCGCCTTCCCGCCCTCGACCTCGTCGTGCTCGGCGCCCATCGCGAAGGTCGACAGGTGCGGCCACGCCATGCCGATGCCAGCGCCGCCCAGCACCAGCGCCGCGACCCACACCCCGATCACCCACGCCGTCGCACCCTCCCGCTGCGTCGCCGCCGCGACGAGGAACCCGATCGTCACCAGGGCGGGGCCGGCGACGACCAGCGCGCGCACCGTCGACCTGCGCGAAGCGCCCGCGCTGGATATCTCGCCCAGGGTCCAGCCGACGGCGAGCGCGGCCCCGAGAAAACCCGCCGCCAAGGGCTCGAGGCCGCCGAGCCGCTGACCGAACAGCGGCACGAAGGTCTCGGCGGTCGACGCGACCGCCAGCAGGGCAAACGTCGCGTAGGTCCACTTCAGGGTGTTGCCGGGGGTGAACGTCACCGCGGGGAGCACCCTGGTGACCGCGCGGCGCTCGTGCACGACGAAGGCGACCAGCAGCGCGACGCCCGCGACGACGCCAAGCGCGGTGAGCGCCACGTTCGACGCGATGCCCGCCACGCTCACCAGCAGCGCAGCCGCGGACAGCAGCAGCATCGACACGGCGGGGACGCCGACCCTGGGGCCGTCGATCCGCTCCCCCGTGATGTACCGGGGCACGATCGCCGCGATGCCCGCCGCCAGGAGCGCGAGCACGATGAAGGCCAGTCGCCAGGCCCCGAACTGCGCGAACACCCCACCCAGCGCGGGACCCACGAACGTCCCGACGCCCCACATCCCGGAGACCAGCGCCGAGGCACGGGCCCACAGATGCTGCGACAGCGTGGACCGGATCAGCGCGTAGCCCAGTCCGCTGAGCAGCCCACCGCCGAAGCCCTGCAGTCCACGGCCCGCCAGCAACACGAACATGTCGGGCGCGGCGGCGCACACCACCGTGCCCGCCGCGAACAACCCGATGGCGGCGAGGTACGCGCCCCTCGGCCCCGCGACCGCGAGCAGCCGGCTCACCAGGACCGCCGAGATCACCGAGGCGACAAGGAAAATCGTGGTGGCCCACGCGTAGAACCGCGCTCCCCCGATCTCGTCGACGGCGGACGGGAGCAGGCTGGTGGTCAGGTAGATGTTGATCGCATACAGCGCGACGCCGCCTGCCAGCACCACCATCGGCCCGAGGTGGTCGGGGCCGAGCAGCTGCCGCCAGCCGCGGTCGAGCCGAGTGGTCGAGGTGTCGGTCGGCGCCATGACAACCAGGCTAAAACCTCAAGCTCAGTCGAGGTCAAGGCGCGGGTGGCCCGTCGAGTGTGCAGTTGTCGGGGCATCGCCCGGGTAGCGGCGACGGTAGGTGCACACTCGACGAGCGCGGGTGCTAGCCGCCGAGCGCGAACGCGACGAGGAAGCCGAGCGCGGTGGACAGCCCGACCCACCAACCGCCCTCCCGATACGCCTCCGGCATCAGCGAATCCGCGAGCACCGCGATCGTCGCGCCGCCCGCGAACGCCTGGATCACCGCGATCTGCCGATCCGGGATGGCGTCGGCGGCCGCATTCGCGGCGATCACCACCAGCACCAGCACGACCGCGGTCACCGTCCACAGCAGAATTGCGCGGCGGCGGTTGAAGTTCGGCTGCTTACGCATCGACGCCGCGCCCGCCACCGCCTCGGGCACATTGCCGACCGCGACCGCGACCAGCAGCACGAGGCCACCACCCGCGCTCAGCGAGACACCGAGCGCGGTGTTCTCCGGGATACCGTCCAGCAGAGTGCCGAGCATCAGCGCCCAGCCGAGCGCCGCGGGGCCGAGCTTGTTCTCGATCAGGTGATCGGACACCACGTAGACGAGCGCGCCCGCCATCAGGGCGATTCCGGCGACCAGCACGCCCTCGGCCTCGAAGGCCGGCTGGAACAGCTCCGTGGACACCGCCGCGACCATGGTGCCCGCGCCGAACGCCATCAGGGCCGCCAGCAGTGGGCGGGGCAGGTCGTAGCGGAGCCCGACGATCGCCCCGATGAGCAGGGGAACCGCGGTTCCCAACCCGTACAGGGCGGCAGTGACCATCCGGCGATCGTACTGTCGAGGCCGGGGATGGGCGACAATCGTTGGGTGGCTTGGCTCGAGGTGTTGCGCACCGGGGCACTGACCACGGTCCAGGACCGTGGCAGGCCCGGATTCGCCGCGCTCGGCGTCGGCGCGTCGGGGGCCGCCGATCGCGGATCCCACGACAGCGCAAACCGGTTGGTGGGCAACGACCCCGGGGCCGCGACCCTGGAGGTGACGCTCGGCGGGCTCGCTGTCCGAGCGCACGGCGACCTGACCGTCGCGGTTACCGGAGCCCGGGTCCCGTTGTCGGTCAACCACACCCCGAGCGCGGACTACAGCGCGGTGCACCTGTCCGACGGCGACGTGCTGGCCCTCGGCAACGCCACCGACGGCCTGCGCTGCTACCTCGCCGTGCGCGGTGGAGTGGACGCCCCACCGACGCTCGGCAGTCGCGCGACCGACACGCTCGCCGGGCTCGGCCCGGAGCCGGTGCGGGCCGGCGACCGGCTGGCCGTCGGCGAGCTGAGTTCGGACTGGCCCGCCGACGAGATCATCCCGCCGCCCCCGGCCAACCCGTCCCCCGCTCGGCTGCGAGTTCGGCTCGGGCCGCGATCGGAACTGTTCGAGACCGCCGCCGTCGACATGCTGTTCGGCCAGCCGTGGACGGTGTCGACGGACAGCAACCGGGTGGGCGCGCGGCTGAAGGGCGCCGAGCCGCTGCGGCGCCGGGGCACCGCAGAGCTGGCGAGCGAGGGAATGGTGCCGGGTTCGCTGCAGGTGCCGAGCGGCGGACAGCCGGTGCTGTTCCTGGCGGACCATCCCGTGACCGGCGGCTATCCGGTGATCGCGGTGGTCATCGATGCCGACCTGGGCGTTGCCGCACAGCTGGTGCCGGGCGCCCAGGTGCGGTTCGAGCCCGCGGGCAGCTCGACTCAGCCGGGCTGAAGGACCGGAACCAGGGCGCGGACCAGCCGCAGCAGGTCGAGGTCGCGTCCGCGCGGCCCGAGGATGCACAGCCCGACCGGGACGCCGTCGGCTGTCGGCAGCGGCACGCTCACCGCGCACCGGCCGCTCAGTCCGGCTATGCAGGTCAGCTCCAGGGTGGTGGCCCTGGCCCCCTCGATCACCGGGCCGCCGAGCGTCGCGTCCACCCGGGTCGGCGCCACCGAGGATGCGGACGGCAGTACCAGCAGGTCGTCGCCTAGCCATTGGTCGATTGTGTCGCGGATCTGCCGCATCCGGTCGACGGCACGGTCCCGCTGCGCGTCGGTGTACTCGGCCGCTGTCTCGAACCGTGCGCCGACGTCCGGGCCGAGGCTCTCGCGATGCCGGGAGATCCACGCGCCGTGCGCCCGCCACGCCTCCCACCCCTGCACCGTGCGGAAGACCTCGGCCCAGCCGGCCAACTGGCTCGCGTCGAAGGTGCTCCGATCGATCCGCGGGAGGTCGCCCGAGCCCCGCCACAGTGCCACCGCGCCTTCGATCGCGTCGCGCACCTGCGGCGAGGCCAGCCCGATGAGCTCGTCGGACACGACCGCCCGAGCGAACCCGCGCTCGGGAGCCGCGGGCAGCAGCACCTGCCCGACCGTCAGCAGCGTGTGCGGGTCGCGCGTCAGCCACCCGACCGTGTCGAAGGTCGGCGCCAGCGGGAGCACGCTGACGGCGCGGACGACGCCGTGCGTGGGCCGGATCCCGCACAGCCCCTGATATGACGCGGGGACGCGGATCGAGCCGCCGGTGTCGGTGCCGAGCCCGATGTCCGCCTCGCCGAGTGCGACCGCCGCGGCGGGTCCCGCGCTGGACCCGCCGGGAATCCGGTCCGGGGCGCTCGGATTCGGCGGGGTCCCGTAGTGGGCATTGGTGCCAGCCAGGCTGTAGGCGAACTCGTCTGTGCGCGCGATCCCGGCGATCGCCGCACCCGCCTCGAGCAGGGCGGAGACGACGGGCGCCGTCGACCCTGCCGGTCGGGATTCGGCGAGCCACCGCGCGTTGCCCGCCCCGGCCGGGTACCCGGCGACGTCGAACAGTTCCTTGACCGCGACGGTCATCCCGTCCAGCGGTCCCCGTCCCGTTGGCGGGACCAGTGGCATGCCGAATTCCCGCCATACCGTCGGGTCGACCACGGAAACCTCCTGGTCAGGCACTGTGAGTGAATTGCGGCCCCATAGGGGTGCAATTCACTCACGGGCGGCGGAGCCGCCTATCGCCTCCGCTGCCGGGCGATGTCGGCGAGCACGACGCCCGCGGCGACCGAGGCGTTGAGCGACTCGACCGGACCCGCCATCGGGATGCTGAGGATGGAGTCGCAGGACTCGCGGACCAAACGGGACAGGCCCTTGCCCTCCGAGCCGACGACCACGACGACCGGTCCGGTGCCGTCGTACTCGTCGAGGGTGGTGTCGCCCCCGGCATCGAGGCCGACGATCTGCACGCCCTTGGACGCCCAGTCCTTCAGCGTGCGGGTCAGGTTGGTGGCCTGCGCGATCGGCAGCCGGGCCGCCGCGCCCGCGCTGGTGCGCCACGCGACCGCGGTGACGCTGGCGCTGCGGCGCTGCGGGATGACCACGCCGTGGCCGCCGAACGCCGCCACCGAACGCACCACGGCGCCGAGGTTGCGCGGGTCGGTGATGTTGTCGAGCGCCACCAGCAGCGCGGGCTCCTGGTGCTTGCGAGCCTCGGCGATGAGGTCGTCCGGGTGCGCGTACCGGTACGGGGGCACCTGCAGGGCGACGCCCTGGTGCAACCCGTTGGCGCTCATCCGGTCCAGGTCCGTGCGCGGGACCTCGAGGATCGAGATGCCGGCCTCGGCCGCCAGCTGCACGCTCTCGGTGAGCCGCTCGTCGCTCTCGGTGCCGACCGCGACGTACAGCGCGGTCGCGGGCACACCCGCCCGCAGGCACTCCACGACCGGGTTACGGCCCAACACGTTCTCGGGTCCGGCGTCGCCCTTGCGCGGCGAGCCGCCGCGGCCGCGCGGCGCGCTGCCACCGGTGCGGCCACTTGCGTCGGCGGCGCGGGCAGCCGCCCTGGCCCGCTTGGCGGCGGGGTGCTTGGTGCGCTCGACCGCGGGCGGGGTGGCCCCGCGCCCCTCGAGGCTGCGCCTGCCCTTGCCTCCGGAGCCCGCGACCTGGCCCTTCTTGGTGCCGGTCTTGCGGATCGCGCCGCGCCTGCTCGAATTGCCTGCCATTACAGTCCCGCTTCGTTGTGGTTCGTCTTGAGGGACCACTCGGGCCCGCTCGGTGTGTCGGTGACCTCGACGCCCGCCGCGGCGAGCCGGTCCCGGATCTCATCGGCGGCGGCCCAGTCCTTCTCCGCCTTCGCCTTCTGGCGCGCATCGAGATTCGCGCGCACCAGAACATCGAGCGCCGCGTGGGCCGCCGAGCCGTCGTCGGCATCGGCCGCCCAGTGCGGGTCGAGAGGGTCCACCCCGAGGATGCCCATCATGGCCCGCACCTGACCGGCGATCTCCAACGCCGCGGTCAGGTCGCCGGCGTCGAGCGCCTTGTTGCCCTCGGTCTTGCTGCCGTGGATCTCGGCCAGCGCCTTCGGCACCGCAAGGTCGTCGTCGAGCGCGGCCGCGAAGCCCTCGGTCCATTTGCCGACCGGGATCTCACCCGCCCGCTCGCGGGTCTTGAGGATGAAGGCCTCCAGGCCGCGGTAGGACTCGGCGGCCACCTCGAGCGCGTGGTCGGAGTACTCGAGCATGGAGCGGTAGTGCGCTCCGCCCAGGTAGTACCGGAGCTCTTGCGGCCGAACCTTCTTCAGCACGTTCGGCACCGACAGCACGTTGCCGAGAGACTTCGACATCTTCTCGCCGCCCATGGTGACCCAGCCGTTGTGCAGCCAGTACCGGGCGAACCCGTCGCCCGCCGCCCGGCTCTGCGCCATCTCGTTCTCGTGGTGCGGGAACACCAGGTCCAGCCCGCCGCAGTGGATGTCGAACTCGGCGCCCAGGTAGGCCTCCGCCATCGCCGAGCACTCCAGGTGCCAGCCAGGACGTCCGCGTCCCCACGGCGTCGGCCAGGACGGCTCCCCCGGCTTCTCGGCCTTCCACAGCGTGAAGTCCCGCGGGTCGCGCTTGCCTTCGGCCGCGCTCTCGCCCTGGTGCACGTCGTCGAGCTTGTGCCCGGACAGCGCGCCGTACGGCGCGTAGCTGCGCACGTCGAAGTACACGTCGCCCGCGGCGGCGTACGCGTGGCCCGCGTCGATCAGGCGCTGCATCATGTCGACCATCTGGGTGACGTGGCCGGTCGCGCGGGGCTCCGCCGAGGGCGGCAGCACGCCGAGCCGGTCGTAGGCCCAGTCGAAGGCGCGCTCGTAGGTCGCCGCCCACTCCCACCACGGCCGCCCGGCGTCGGCGGCCTTGTTCAGGATCTTGTCGTCGATGTCGGTGACGTTCCGGATGAATGCGACGTCGTAGTCGTGCGCGAGCAGCCAGCGCCGGAGCACGTCGAACGCGACGCCACTGCGCACATGGCCGATGTGCGGCTCGCCCTGGACGGTCGCACCACAGAGATAGATCGACGCGTGTCCGGGGGCCAGCGGAACGAAGTCACGCAGGGCCCGCGTCTCGGTGTCGAATAGGCGCAGGGTCACGACGTGCGATCTTACCGGCCCGAACCGGTGTCAAGTACCAGCGCGGTCGCGACGGCCGCGATGCCCTCGCCCCTGCCGGTGAGCCCGAGACCGTCGGTGGTCGTCGCGGAGAGGGAGACGGGAGCCCCGAGCACCTCGGAGAGCACGTCCTGTGCCTCCACCCGGCGCGGCCCGATCTTGGGACGATTCCCGATCACCTGGACCGCGGCGTTGCCGATCCGCAGGCCGTCGGCCTCGATCAGCCTGCGCACCTCGGTCAGCAGCACCGCACCGCTGGCCCCGTCCCATTCCGGCCTGCCGGTGCCGAACACCGAGCCGAGGTCGCCCAGTCCCGCCGCCGACAACAGCGCGTCGCACAGCGCGTGCGCGGCGACGTCGCCGTCGGAGTGACCGGCGCAGCCGTCCTCGTCCGCGAACAACAGCCCGGCGATCCAGCACGGCCTGCCGACCTCGATCGGATGGACGTCGGTGCCGATTCCCACTCGCACGGTTGCCCGGCTCCCTACTGCTCGATCGGTTCGTCGTTCGCCAGCGCCCTGGCCAGCGCCAGGTCCAGCGGGGTGGTGATCTTGAAGGCCAGCGGATCCCCGACGATGGTCCGGACCCGCCCGCCGATCCGTTCGACAAGGCCCGCGTCGTCGGTGGCAAGCGAGTCGGCGGCCGCGTAGGCGCGCCGCAGCAGATCCGCGGTGAATCCCTGCGGCGTCTGAACGGCTCGCAGCTCCGAGCGTTCCGGGGTGCCGGTCACCGCGCCGAGCAGGTCAACCGTCTTGATGGTGTCGGAGACCGGCAGGGCGGGTACCACCGCATCGCGGCCGGCACGCAGCTCCGCCACGACGCGGGCGATCAGGGGCGGCGGGGTCAGGGCCCGGGCCGCGTCGTGCACGAGCAGCAGGTCGGCGTCCTCGGCGGCCGCGAGCCCCGCACGCACCGAGTCGGTCCGTTCGGCGCCGCCTGCGACGACGTCGACGCCCTCGGGCAACTCCGCGCGCACCGAGTCGATCCGGTCCGCGGGCACGATCACCACGACACGGTCGACGACACCGGACTCGATCAGTCCTTCGACGGCGAGCCGGAGCATGGAGACACCGCGCAGCGTGACGAACGCCTTCGGGATGCCCTCCCCGAGGCGCTCCCCGCGCCCGGCAGCGGGCACCAAAGCAATGACCCGGCCTCCGCTGCGCACTTCGGCCGGGTCAGTCACGTTGTTCATGTGTCAGGACGCTGCTGCGAGAACCTCGTCGAGGATGATCTCGGCCTTGGCGTCGTCGGTGCCCTCGGCGAGCGCGAGCTCACCGACGAGGATCTGACGTGCCTTGGCGAGCATCCGCTTCTCACCCGCGGACAGCCCGCGGTCCTGCTCACGACGCCACAGGTCGCGGACGACCTCGGCAACCTTGTTCACGTCGCCGGAGGCGAGCTTCTCGAGGTTTGCCTTGTACCGGCGCGACCAGTTGGTCGGCTCCTCGGTGTGCGGCGCACGCAACACCTGGAAGACCTTGTCGAGGCCTTCCTGCCCGACAACATCACGGACGCCGACGTACTCGGCGTTATCCGCGGGGACCCGGACGGTCAGGTCGCCCTGAGCGACCTTGAGAACGAGATATTCCTTTTGTTCACCCTTGATGGTGCGAGTTTCGATTGCCTCGATCAGCGCCGCTCCGTGGTGGGGGTATACGACGGTGTCTCCGACCTTAAAAATCATCTGTCCCGTGCCCCTTTCGATCTTCACAGTTTAACACGGGGCCCGGCGGCACAGCTTCCAACGGCCCTGGTCAGGGGCACAGAGGGGTGATCGGAGGGGTTGACAGCCGGACCTGAACGTGCATCCAGTGAGACCCAAACCGACCATCTGGCCTCAGGTTTCGGCGTCGCGAACCCCGCCGCGAAGCCCCGAAGGACGACCCCGGGACCCGGTCCGCAGACCTGACTACTACTCTGCCTAGTGGAGTACGACCCGACGCCGTGGAGGACAACCCGTGACAGCCCTGAATGCGCCGACTCGACGAGTCGCGACCGCCGTTGCCCTGGCCGCAGCCGCGGCGATCTCGCTGTCCGCCTGCAGCGCGGGCCAGATCACCCAGACCGCAACCCAGGTTGCGGCCGTGAACGGCAACTACGCCAACCAGGGTGATATCTCCCTGCGCAACGTGCACATCCTGTACCCCGACAGCGAGGAGTACAGCCTCGAGCCCGGCGGAAAGGCCGCTCTCGCGTTCACCGCGGTGAACAACAACGAGGAGAAGGCCGACCGCCTGACCAAGATCACCACCGATGCGGCCGACTCGGTCACCATCGCGGGCGAGGTGGGCGGCCGGATCATCGATCCGCAGACCTCCCTCGGCGCAGGCACCCGCGCCGCGACCGTCCTCGACAACCCCGAGGACCCCACCCAGCTGATCCTGGTGGTGCTCAACGACATCAACGAGGGCGTCTACCCCGGCCTGACGGTCCCGATCACCTTCAGCTTCGAGCGCGCGGGTGACATCGTCGTCTCGGTGCCGGTCGATGCGGGGCCGAAGACCGAGCGCCACGAGTCGGACAAGTCCGGCAACGCAGGCGCCGAGCCCCTCGGCAGCGGCGGACACTAGTCCCCACGGTTCAACGAGAACGGCCCCGACGCTCAGCGTCGGGGCCGTTCTCGTTGTTGCGGCGCAACATGTTTCGGCCCGGATGACATCCCCGGCCGCGCCGCTCCTGCCGCACTGCGGCGGTGCCGCTCCGCCTGCACTGTCGGACCCCACGCCTAGGCTGCGGTGGTGGCCAAACCCAAATCGAGCTTTCGCTGCTCGTCCTGTCAGCACTCGATGGCCAAATGGGTCGGCCGCTGCCCCGACTGCGGGTCGTGGGGCTCGATCGAGGAGGTGGCAGTACTCGCCGCCGTCGCGAGCAGGCCGGGCGCCACCGCTGCCCGCGGCGTGTCCATGGTGCCGACCTCCCCGGCGACCCCGATCTCTCAGATCAACGGCACCTCCACGAGGGCCAAACCCACGGGTGTGTCCGAGCTCGACCGGGTGCTCGGCGGCGGCCTGGTCCCCGGTTCGGTGGTACTGCTCGCAGGCGAGCCCGGCGTCGGCAAGTCGACCCTGCTCCTCGAGGTCGTGCACCGGTGGGCGCAACGCGACCCGCAGGACCGCGCCCTCTACGTCACCGGCGAGGAGTCGGCCGGGCAGGTCCGGCTCCGGGCCGACAGGACCAACTCCGTGCACGAGCGGGTGTTCCTTGCCGCCGAATCGGACCTGGCCACCGTGTTCGGGCACGTCGAGCAGGTCCGCCCGACGCTCCTGATCGTGGACTCCGTGCAGACGATGCTCGCCGCCGATGTCGAGGGCGTGGTCGGCGGCGTCACCCAGGTCCGCGCCATCACCAGCGCGCTCACCTCACTGGCGAAGTCCAGCGGCATCCCGGTGCTGCTGATCGGACACGTCACCAAGGACGGCGCGGTTGCCGGGCCGCGCGCCCTGGAGCACCTGGTGGACGTGGTGCTGCACTTCGAGGGCGACAAGCACTCGACCCTGCGCATGGTGCGGGGCGTCAAGAACCGCTTCGGCGCGGCAGACGAGGTGGGCTGTTTCGAGCTTCGCGAGGACGGCATCGAATGCGTCAGCGACCCGTCCGGGCTCTTCCTGCACCATCGCGACGACACCGTCCCCGGCACCGCCGTCACCGTCACCATGGACGGCAAGCGCCCGCTGCTCGGCGAGGTACAGGCACTCGTCGCGACCTCGCACAACCCCTCGCCCCGGCGCGCGGTCAGCGGCATGGACTCGGCGCGGGTCTCGATGGTGCTGGCCGTGCTCGAACGTCGATGCGGGGTCAAGGTCTCCGACAAGGAGGTGTACGCGGCGACGGTCGGCGGAATGCGGCTGACCGAACCGTCCGCGGACCTGGCCCTGGCCGTCGCGGTGGCATCCGCCTTCAAGGACGCGGCGCTGCCGCCGGGAGTGGTGGTGCTCGGCGAGGTCGGGCTGGCGGGCGAGGTGCGCCGGGTCACCGGCGTAGACCGGCGGCTCGCCGAGGCGAAGCGGCTCGGCTTCACCCACGCGGTGGTGCCCCGCGACTCCGGGACACCGCCGCAGGGGATGCGCGCCACCGAGGTCACCAATCTCGGCGAGGCCCTGCGGGTGCTGCCCCGGGGCTGAGCGGACCTACAGCGAGGAGGACGTGCCGAACGGCGAGGTCGCGTCGCCGTCCACGAAGTCCTGCATCGGCGCGAAGTGCTCGGGCTTGATGGTCAGGAACAGTCCGCGGGAGGTGGCGACGATGTCGTCACCTGCGGTCGGTCCCTCGACGATCCGGGCCTCTGCGGTGGTGTAGACCTTGCGCCGGACCATGCCGTCGATCCGGGCGCGGAACTCGAGCACCGATCCGAGCGGGATCGGCTTCGCGAAATCGATCTCCAGGTGACCGGTGACCACGGGGCCGCCGAGCACCATGCAGGCCATACCCTGAACCTCGTCGAAGGCGACGGACAGGATGCCGCCATGGATAACCCCTGGTCCGCCCTGGTATCGGTTCGCCACGGTCAGCCTGCCGGACACCTCGAGGCCCTCGCCCGCTGTGAAGGTCATCGCCATCCCTGCGGGCTGGTCGTCGCCGCAGCCGAAGCACTTGGACCAATGCTGCGGAAGGGCCCCTCCCGGCGCGGGAAAGAAGTCGGGGCGGATCGGCAACACGAGATCATCGGGCAAGGTCCAGGTACTACTCACGGCTAACAAAGTATCGGTTCGCCGATCGCGGTCCCGACGCGCCCCTGGCCTGCCCCGCACCGGCGCGTCCGGCCCCGGGGAGGCCGTCGCCTCTCCCCGCTGGGTAACCTGGACGCGAAGCGACGGCGGATCGACCGACTCCGCCCGGCGATGAGGCGCCGCGCACGCGAGCGAGGGGGACGGCAATGGACGACGCCACGCCGTCTGCCACCGTCCGCGAAACGATCGCTCGGCTGGCGCCGGGGACCGAGCTCCGCGACGGCCTGGAACGGATCATGCGCGGCCGCACCGGCGCCCTGATCGTGCTCGGCTACGACGCCGAGATCGAGGAACTCTGCGACGGCGGCTTCGAGCTGGACGTCGAATTCGCACCGACCCGGCTGCGGGAGCTCTCCAAGATGGACGGGGCCGTGGTGTTGTCCACCGACGGCACCCGCATCGTGCGGGCCAACGTGCAGCTGGTCCCCGACTACAAGATCCCGACCGTGGAATCCGGCACCCGGCACCGCGCGGCGGAGCGGACCGCGATCCAGACCGGCTACCCGGTGGTCTCGGTGAGCCAGTCGATGAGCATCGTCAGCGTGTACGTCGGTGGCATCCGGCACGTGCTGGAGGGCTCGCCGACCATCCTGTCGAGGGCGAACCAGGCCGTCGCGACGCTCGAGCGGTACAAATCCAGGCTCAACCAGGTCACCAACCAGCTCTCCGTCGTGGAGATCGAGGACTTCGTGACCCTGCGCGACGCCCTCACCGTCGTGCAGCGGCTCGAGATGGTGCGCCGGGTGTCGGTGGAGATCGAGCGCGACGTGCTCGAGCTCGGCACCGACGGCAGGCAGCTCGCCCTGCAGCTGGAGGAACTGGTCGGCGACAACGACATCGCCCGTCAGCTGGTGGCCCGCGACTACCTGGCCGGCCAGGGCCAGGCCCCGACCGAGGCCGTCGAGCGAACCCTCCAGGCGCTCGACAAGCTCACCGACGCGGACCTGCTCGACCTGACCACGCTGGCCCGCGCCTACGGCTACCCGGCGACCATCGAGGCGCTCGAGGCGCCGATGAGCCCGCGCGGGTACCGGGTGCTGACCCGGGTGCCGCGCCTGCAGTTCCACCAGATCCACCGGCTGGTCGGATCGTTCGGCACCCTGCAGGGCCTGCTCGCCGCGACCGCGGCCGACCTGCAGTCGGTGGAGGGCATCGGCGGGCTGTGGGCCCGGCACATCCGGGAGGGCCTGTCCCGCCTCGCCGAGACATCGATCTCCGGCCCGTTCGACTGACCGCGAAACCGTGCCCGATCGGTACCCCAACCGGGTACGGATCGCGCACGGCCGCGGAGCGGCGTCAGCTGATGTTGAACGGCTCCGGGGTGCTGCGCAGCGCGCCGAGCTGGCCGACGACCGTGTAAGCGCCCGGACCGACCGGGTTACGCGGGGCGGTGCAACCGGGCTCGGACGTGGCGCCCGACCATTTGACCGTGAACGCTGCCTGCTCGCCGGGCTTGAGGGAGCGGATGTCCGGCGCCGTGTTGGGGAAGCAGTCCGTGTTCGACCAGATCCGCTGCTGCCCGTCCAGGCTGTAGACCAGCACCTGCTGCATGCCCGCGCCGAGATCGCGCTCGCAGGTCGCGGAGCCGATGTTGGTGACCACGATGCCGAACTGCGGCTCCTGACCCGCCGGATAGTTCGGCTGGTTCGAGCTGGCCTTGATCGCGAGCGACTGGTCGGGGCACTGGCCCGCGGGGACCACGGCCGACGAGGACGCCGCCGCCTCACCCGAGACGGAACCGGACACCGCGGTGTCCCCGCCCGAACCGCCGGACCCCGAACCGGACGCGGACGCCTCACCGGATCCGGAACCGGATCCGCCCCCGTCGCCTGCGGAACTGGGCGCCGCCTGGCCGGAGGAGGTGCTGCTCTGCGAGCTGCTGGCGGCCGCGGCCTCGGCCTCGGGGTCGTCTCCGCCGCCGCCGAGCGACGTCACGATCCAGACAAACAGGATGAGCGCGACCACACCCGCCCCGATCGCGAGCGCGCGTCGTCGCCAGTAGATCTCGGGGGGCAGCGGCCCGTTTGGTTCCAACACAGAACCCACGTTAGGTCCCCGGGCCCGGGCGGACCTCCACCAGCCCCGGCGTGTCGCTCAGTCGGCGACCTCACCGATGTCGCCGACCGAGTTCCGCAGGTGCACTCGACCGTCGGAGAGCTTGTACGTGAC
This sequence comes from Rhodococcus sp. MTM3W5.2, assembly GCF_001984015.1. NCBI lineage: Bacteria > Bacillati > Actinomycetota > Actinomycetes > Mycobacteriales > Nocardiaceae > Rhodococcus > Rhodococcus sp. MTM3W5.2. The sequence goes on from NZ_CP019572.1 coordinate 5,085,394, forward strand.
GCCGACGATGGCGCAGGTACCCGCCTCCACACGATCGGCGATGATCCGCGAGCGCTGCATCAACAGGTCGCCGGTCTCCACAACGTGCCTGGCCTCGAGCTCGTCGATTTCGGTGAGGCCCTCATTGCGGCCCATCAGGATCGACGGCGCGACTCGCTCGACGACGTCCCGGATGAAGCCGTTCGGGATCGCCCCCTTGTCGAGCGCGTCGAGGGTCGCCTTGACCGCGCCGCAGCTGTCGTGGCCGAGGACCACGATCAGCGGCACGTTGAGGATCTCCACCGCGTACTCGATGGAGCCGAGCACGGAACCGTCGATGACGTGGCCTGCCGTGCGCACCACGAACATGTCGCCGAGACCCTGGTCGAAGATGATCTCTGCGGCCACGCGTGAGTCACCGCAGCCGAACAGCACCGCCGTCGGGTGCTGTCCGTCGACGAGTTTCGCCCGGTCGGCGATGCCCTGGCTGGGGTGCAGCGAGGCGTCGTTCACGAAGCGGTCGTTACCCTGCTTCAGTGCCTTCCAGGCCGAGATGGGATTCGAGTTAGGCATGTCAGCCATTGTGCACCCGGCACTTTCTGCGATTCGTTGGCCACCTGGCAAAACAGTGAAATGGGAGGTGTGAAGTTCAAGTGAACACCTCCGCACTGATCGCATGGTACGAGCGTCAGGCCCGTGACCTGCCATGGAGGCGCGAGGGCGTCACCGCGTGGCAGATCCTGATGAGCGAGATCATGCTGCAGCAGACACCGGTGGTCCGCGTCGCGCCGATCTGGGAGCAGTGGGTGCAGCGCTGGCCGGTGCCCTCGTTGATGGCCGCGTCGAGCCAGGGCGAGGTGCTGCGCGCCTGGGGCAAGCTCGGCTACCCGCGCCGGGCCCTGCGGCTGCACGAATGCGCGCGGGTGCTGGCCGCCGAACACGGCGACGAGGTACCTGCCGACGTGGATGTGCTGCTCGGCCTGCCTGGAATCGGCGCGTACACCGCCCGGGCGGTGGCCTGTTTCGCTTACGGGCAGCGGGTCCCGGTGGTGGACACCAACGTCCGGCGCGTGGTGGCCAGGGCCGTGCACGGCGCCGCTGAGCCCGGCAATCCGTCCACCACCCGCGACCTCGCCGACGTCGACGCACTGCTCCCGAGGACCAGGGCGAGTGCCGCGGTGTTCTCGGCCGCGCTGATGGAGCTGGGCGCGACCGTCTGCACCGCGCGCAACGCCGACTGCGACCGCTGCCCGCTGAGCGACTGCGCGTGGGTGAGCGCGGGTCGCCCCGCGCACACCGGACCGGCGCGCAAGGTGCAGAAGTTCGCGGGCACCGACCGTCAGGTCCGCGGCCTGCTGCTGGACGTGCTGCGGGAGACCCACGCGCCGGTCGAGCGGGCGCGGCTCGACCAGGCGTGGCTGACGGACCCCGCGCAGCGGGACCGGGCGTTGGACTCGCTACTGGTCGACGGGCTTGTCGAACAGACCGAGGACGGGCTGTTCGCGCTCGCAGGGGAAGCCTGACGGCAGTCGCGGGACCCGGCCTAGTCGTCGTCGACGCCGAGTTCGACGGCCCGGGTCAGCGCGGCGTCGAGGGCGTCCGCGTCGAGCACCAGGGTGTGCAGGGTCCTCGCCGCGACGAGCAGTGCATCGAGATCGTTGCCGTAGACGCTCACCATGCCTGCCTCCGGGTCGAAGCCGACCGCGCCGAGGGTGGCGGGGGCCCGGTCGGTGAGCACCGCTCGGAGGGCACCTGCGAACTCGTACCCGGAGCCCTCGATGCCGTGCGCCTCCAACGCGGATCGGTGCTGGTGATACTCCGGACCGCCGGGCGAGTAGATGATGCTGGAACTGCTGTCGCCGGAGACGAGAAGGACCGGACCGAGTGCGTCGAAATCGCTGGGCGTTGCCATGCCGAGACCGTACCCAGACGGTGCGACAGCGCGCCGTTGCCTGCGACGCGCGCTGCCCGAACATCCGCCGCGGGCCCCCGACGCCCTCGGCGATCAGCGGTTCGTCGCGGGCTTGCGGATCACCTCGAACAGGCTGGTCCAGCTGTCCCGACCGTGGCCTGCCGCGATAGCCCGGTCGTAGTGATCCTTCACCGCGAGTGGCAGCGCGAGATCGATGCCGGCGGCGCGGCTGGCCCCGACGATGTGATCGGCGGTCGCCCCCATCATGACGACGTTGGCGCCGTCGTCGCGATGATCACCGAGGTCGAACCTGCTCGCGGACTCCTGCAGCATCGCCGAGGCGAGGCCGAACGTCTCAGCCGAGTACGGAGCGAGCTCCGCGGCGGTCACCCCCGCCGATCCGACCAATGCGGCGGCGTGTGCAAAGCTCGACAACGCCGTCAGGAAGACGTCGAGCTGCGCCTGGTACCAGAGTTGCGCGAGCGCCGGGTCCTCGCCACGGTAGTCGGGCCTGCCGATCACGGCCAGGGTCTGCCGGTGTGCGTCCATCGTCGCCTCGGCGCCGCTGTAGAAGACGTAGGCGCCCTCGCCCCCGACCATCGGTGCGGGCACCATCACCCCTCCGACCAGGAGATCGGCGCCCCGATCGGCGAGCCAGCTGCCCGCCTCCCTCGTTGCCTCGGGGGTGTCCGAGCTGAGGTTGACCACCACCCGTCCGGCCAGTGCGTCCCCGACGGTGTCGAGGATGTCGTACATGGCGCCGTAGTGGGTCAGGCTCAGGATCACCAGCCCGCTCGCCTGCACGGCCTCCGTGGGCGTCTCCGCTCGTGTCGCGCCCCTCGCGACCAATTCGTCGGCGCGGCTCGCCGTCCGGTTCCACACCGTCACCGGGTGCCCCCTGTCGAGATAGGCGCCGACCATGGCCCGCCCCATCGGTCCGAGTCCGATGACCGTGACCGGGGTGTTCGCGCTGTCGCTCATCGTGTGTCCTTCGTTCGTATGACTGTGTGCTGCTGCCGGATCCGAGCCTGCGCGTACGCCCTTGCGTATCGCTTGTGGTCCGCTGGCGTATGGGGCCGCTGTCGGTGACCTGCACTACCGTTGCCTGCATGCGGTTCGGAGTCCTTGGCCCCTACGCGCCGAGGCCGCACTCGGCCGGCCGATCGCGATCACCGAACGCAAGGTGCGCGCGCTGCTGGCGGCCCTGCTGGTGCATCCGGGCAAGCCGGTGTCCGCGGACCGACTGATCGAGGCGCTGTGGGGCGACGAACCGCCGCCGAGCGCGCCGAGCACCCTGCAGACCAAGATCTCGTTGCTGCGCCGTGCGCTCGAGCAGGGCGAGCCAGGAGGCAGGGAACTCGTCGCGTTCGAGGCATCCGGCTACCTGCTCAGGGTCGATTGCGATGCGGTGGACGCGATCCGATTCGAACAGCTGGCGGCAAGGGCACGGGCCGAGCCCGACCCGAGATCTCGGGTCGCGCTGATCGGTCAGGCCCTCGAACTCTGGCGCGGTCCGGCATTCGCCGGCTACGCCGAGGAGCCGTTCGCCCGAGCCACCGCCACCCGGCTCGAGGAAGGGCGGCTCACCGCGGTGGAGGAGCAGGCGGAGGCCCGCCTCGCGCTCGGCGATGATGCGGCTCTCGTCGCCGAGCTGGCCGGACTGGTCGATCGACATCCCCACCGGAACAGGTTGCGCGGGGCCCATATGCGGGCGCTCTATCGCGCCGGGAGGCAGCAGGAGGCGCTCGCGAGCTACGCGCGGCTGCGCGAGGCCCTGTCCGAGGATTTCGGCCTCGACCCCGATCCGGAACTCGTCGCGCTGCACGGCGCGATCCTGCGTCACGACCCCGCGTTGGGGCCGCCGAGCGCGGCGCGGCCCGTACCACGCGGCAACCTGCCTGCGGCGATCACCGCCCTGATCGGGCGCACGGAGGCGGTGGCGGGCGTCCGCGCCGCGCTGGACGACTCCCGACTGGTCACGCTCACCGGTCCAGGTGGCGTCGGAAAAACTCGACTCGCCGTGGAAACCGCACGGCAGCTGCAGGATTCGACACCGGACGGCGTCTGGCTGGTGGAGCTGGCTTCGACGGATCCCGACACCGAGGCAATCGCCGACGCGATGCTGACCGCCCTCGCCATCCGAGAGCACACCCCGACCCTGGCCGTTCCCGCGCAGGAACCCACCGCTCCCCTCGCACGCCTGACCGAGGCCCTGCGGACCAGGAACGCGCTGCTGGTGGTCGACAACTGCGAGCACCTGGCGACCGAGGCGGGGTTGATCGCCGGACACCTCCTCGCTGCTGCGCCCGGCCTGCGAATCCTCGCAACCAGCCAGTCACCACTGGCGATCATGGGCGAAACCCTCTGGGCTGTAGATCCGTTGAGCCTTCCCACCGACCCCGGGTCGGTCGCCGCATCGAGCGCGGTGGAACTGTTCGTGACCCGCGCGGCGGCCTCGTCCCACGGCTTCGAGCTGACGGCCGACAACGCCGCGACCGTGGCGGCGATCTGCAGACGGCTCGACGGCATCCCGCTGGCGCTGGAACTGGCCGCGCCGCGCGTCCGGGTGCTCGGCGCTCAGCGCCTGCTCGAGCGACTCGAAGACCGGTTCGGACTGCTGACGACCGGATACCGGGATGCTCCCCCACGACAGCAGACCCTGCGCGCGATGATCGACTGGAGCAGTTCGCTGCTCACCGCCGCCGAACGCACCGTCCTTCGTCGCCTCGCCGTCTACGCGGACGGCTGCACACTCGAATCCGCCGAGGCGGTGTGCTCGGGCGACGGCATCGACGCGGCCGACGTACTCGACCTGCTCACCGGTCTCGTCGACCGCTCACTGGTGACCGTGGCCGACTCGCCGGACGGACTGAGGTACCGGCTCCTGGAGTCGATCCATGCCTATGCCGCCGAACGCCTCGGGGAGGCTGGAGAACACCAGGCGCTGCGCGACCGGCACTGTCGGTACTTCACGGAGCTGGCCGAGACCGCAGGGCCGCACCTGCACCGGGACTCGCAGCGGACGTGGCTGGCGCGACTGGATGCGGAGAGCGCCAACCTGCGCGGTGCCCTCGCCGCCGCCGTCGATCACCCGGACCTCGGGCTGCGCCTGGCCGACGCGTTGACCTGGTACTGGGTACTGCGCGGCCGATTCACCGAGGCGGACCGCTGGCTCGACGCGACGCTGCGGAACGCAGGCGGCACCGACACCCGAATCGCGGTCCGAGCGGCCCACTGGCACAGTGGCATTCGACTGCTCCGCCGCCTGCCCGGCACGTCCGGTCGCCGGGACTCCGACCCCGAGATGCCCCCGATCGTCGGCGAGCTCCCGGGCCGCGGCCGCACCACCTGGTTCCTGGCCTACGCGATGTACGGTGCCGTCGACATGCGTGGCAGTCGAGACCTGGTGGATCGGGCGTTGACCCAGTTGCGCACCGAGGACGACCGGTGGGCCGTGGCCGCCGCCCTGTGTACGCGCGCCCAGTTCCGCGACGGGCCCGACTCGCTCGCGGCGGCCGCCCGCGACGGTGAGCGGAGCCTGGCGATCTTCCGTGAACTCGGCGACCGCTGGGGTCAGGCGCAGGTCGCCTACCCGCTCGCGACCCTCGCCGAGATCGCGGGCGACTACGGGCGCGCACGCGACCTGCACGCCGACGGGCTCCGCGCGGCGCAGGAGCTCGGCCTGTGGCGTGAGGCGACCGATCGATTGTGCGGCCTCGCCCGGATCTCGCTCCTGACAGGCGATCTCGACCGGTCGCGGGAGCTCCACGGACGCTCGCTCCAGATGGCGCTCGAGCACGGGTACCACAACGGAGAGGTGTCCGCGGAGATCGGATTGGGCCTGACGGACCGCCGGGCCGGCCGCTTCGAGGACGCGGAGCCCCGGCTTCGGGCGATGCTCGACTGGGGCAGGCGCAGCGACTTCGGGCCGATCACCACGCTGATGCTCGCCGAGCTCGGGTTCATCGCGGAGCTGCGCGGCGATGCCGACCGCGCGCGGGCCCTGCATTCGGAGGGCTACGCCGAGGCACTGGGCCTCGCGGATCCGCGCGCGGTGGCCCTGGCGATGGAAGGCCTCGCCGGGGCCCACGTGCCTGCCGGGCGTGCCGCGGAGGCCGCCCGGTTGCTCGGCGCCGCCGCGACCGCCCGCGGGTCGGTCGGCGCGCCCCTGCCGTCCGGCGAGCGCGGCGACGTCGACAGGATCACCGCCGCGGCGACGCGGATCCTCGGTACCGAGGCGTTCGAGCGCGAGTTCGCCGCCGGCGCAGCGCAGGACGGACGGGAGTTGGTGGCGAGCCTCAATCACTGACCGGCGGCGTACCCCGGCAACCCGTCGAGGAACGCCTCCACCGCCGCGCGATACTCGACCGGCCGGTCGTCGTGCACCAGGTGACCGGCACCCGCGACCAGCTCGTAGCGCGTCGCCGATTCCCTTGCGGTGTCGGCCATTGCGCGCATCTGCCCGGCCGGGGTGATGGTGAATTCACCCTCCAGCAGCAGGGCGGGCGCGCGGACCGCGGACCACTGCGTCCAGAAATCGCGGGTCCCCCACTCCTCGGAGATATCCCGCCACACCGGCACCTCGCCGTGCAGATGGAAACCGTCGGACCGCTCCTCGAAGGAATCCATGAAGTACTGCGCCGCAACGGGTCCGAAGAAATCGATCATGTGCTCGCGGTCGCGGAACGGCTGCGGCCAGGACCCGATCATCTCGGCCCAGTCGCGCGCGGTGCGCCCCTGGAAGTCGGGCGCCATGTCCTCGACGACGAGCGCGCTGACGCGATCGGGGTGCGCGGCGGCGAAGCACCAGGCGTGCAGCCCGCCCATCGAATGTCCGATGACCACCATCGGCTCGGTGATCGGCGTCAGTGCGGCGGCGAGATCCTCGACGAACGCCTCGGTGGTCAGTTCGGCGGGGGCGGGCCTGCCGTGCCCGGCCGCGTCGAAGGTGTAGACGTGCCCGTGCTCGCGCAGCCACGGCACGTGCCTGCGCCAGGTCCTGGCGCTGCCCATCAATCCGTGGAGCAACAGAATCGGCCGACCGGTCCCACCCTCGTCATGCAGCACGGCACCGAGGTTATCCCGGTGCCGTGCTGCCTCGCGGTCGGTGTGCCCGGTCAGACCCGGCTCGCCTCCGGCACGGCCGAGTAGCGCCGCCCGCGGATCAACGGCCAGACGGTGATCGCCAGCCCGAGCAGCGCCACGCCGGTGACCAGGATCAGGCCCGGGCGGAACTGCTCGAAGCTCGCGGTGCCCGCCCCGGTGTGCGAACCGGCGGTGACGAGCGCGGTGGTCAGCGCGAGCACCAGCGCCGCGCCGACCTGCATCGAGGTCTGCACCAGACCCGAGGCCAGGCCCTGTTCGGAGTCGTCGACGCCCGAGGTGGCCTGGGCCATGATCGAGGTGAAGCCGAACGTGAAACCGAAGCCGAGCAGGATCACGCTTGGCAGGATGGCGACCGCGTACGTCGGCTGATCGCTGCCGACGAACAGGAACCACAGGTAGCCCAGGCTCAGCGAGCCGAGCGCGGCGATGATCATCCGCGGCGTGCCGAACCGGTCGACGAGGCGGCCAACGAAGGGCGAGCCGAACGCGACGATCAGTCCGGCAGGGAGCAGCGCCATCGCCATCTTCAGCGGCGACCATCCGAGCCCGGACTGCAGGAAGATCGTCACCATGAACTGGAAGCTCAGGTAGGAACCGAACAACGCGATGATGCTCAGGTTGGCCCGGACGATCGCGCCCACCTTGAGGATGCTCAGCCGGACGAGCGGATGCGCAATTCGCCTCTCCACCACGACGAACGAGGCCAGCAGCACCGCCGCGAGCGCGAAGAGTCCGAGCGTGAGCGGATCCGCCCAGCCCCGTGCGGGCGCGGAGACCACGGTGTAGACGGCGAGCATCATGCCTGCGACCAGGGTGACCGCGCCGGCCAGATCGTGCCCGCCGGTGTCGGCAGGCCGGTCCCGCGGGATGAGGACGACGGCTGCGGCGAGGGTGGCGACCGCGAACGGCACCGGCATCAGGAACGTCCACCGCCAGCCGGCGCTGGTGAGCAGCCCGCCGAGGATCAGCCCCGACGAGTAGCCGCTCGCACCGAACACGGAGAAGATCGACAGCGCCCGGTTGCGGGCAGGCCCCTCCTTGAAGGTGGTGGTCAGGATCGACATCGCGGTCGGCGCGGTGAAGGCCGCGGCGAGGCCCTTCACGAAGCGGGTGACGATGAGCAGGGTGCCGTTGTCGACGAGCCCGCCGACCAGCGAGGCGACGGCGAAGACCGCCAGCGCCACCAGGAAGACGTTGCGCCTGCCGAGCAGGTCGGCGGTGCGCCCGCCGAGCAGCAGCAGGCCGCCGAAGCCGAGCACGTAGCCGTTGATGATCCACTGCAGTGAGGTGGTGTCGAGGCCGAGTTCGGTGCCGATCGAGGGCAGCGCGACGCCCACCATCGAGACGTCGAGCCCATCGAGGAACATCACGACGCACAGCACCGCGAGGATCCCCCAGAGGCGGGCCGTCCATGCCTGCCCTGCGGCAGGAGCGGTCGAACCCGGCGAGGCGGTGAGGTTCGGAGTGGTTTCGGTGATAGTCACGTCGAGGACTGTATGTGCATGTGCAATCAATGCGCAAGCACTAATTTCGTTAACATTTAATTCGCTTGCATCAATGTGTGGACTGGAACTAGGATGCGGCCATGACGTCAGAAGCTGAGCTCCGCGGCACCTGGCGAGCGCTGCTCGACCGGTACAACGGCATCGCGTGCGACCTCGATCGCCAGATGCAGAACGCGCACGGCCTGAGCATGAGCGACTTCGAGACCCTCGACCGCCTGATGAGCGTCACCTGCAAGCACCCGCGGATGCAGGAGCTCGCCGCGGACATGTACCTGAGCCCGAGCGCCCTCTCCCGGAGCGTCGCGCGGCTGGAGAAGGCGGGGCTGGTTGCACGGTCGCTGTGCGAATCGGATCGTCGCGGGGTTTTCGTCGACGTCACCGACGCCGGCCGCGCGGTCCACGCCGACGCGGGCAAGATCCAATTGGCAGTGCTGACCGAGCATCTCGCCGAACCCGACACCACCGGCGCCTGACCGCGAGCGGAGTACGCTCGCCCGCATGGCAGTCGTGAAGATCAATGCAATCGAGGTTCCCGAGGGCGCAGGCCCCGAGCTGGAGAAGCGCTTCGCGAACCGCGCGCACGCGGTCGAGAACTCCCCCGGCTTCCTCGGCTTCCAGTTGCTGCGCCCCGTCAAGGGCGACGAGCGCTACTTCGTCGTGACGCAGTGGGAATCCGAGGAGGCCTTCAAGGCCTGGTCCGACGGCCCGGCCAGGGCCGCGCACTCGGGTGAGCGCGCCAAGCCGGTGGCAACCGGTGCCTCCCTGCTCGAGTTCGAGGTCGTGCTCGACGTGGCCGCCGCTGCGAAGAACGCCTGAGCCTCGAAACGGGCATCCGCCCCTGGTCGAGCGCGTAGGTTCGCACCTATGGCCCGGGCGATCGACGCCGCGAGGCGGCACACGCTGCAGATCCTCCTGCGGATGCCCGCGGGCGTCCTCCGCCGCATGGCGGGGCGTCCGGTGGAGATCGAGGGCAACGTCCTCGACCCGGAGATGCAGCTCATCCTCGCTTTGCAGAGGGTCGAGGGCAGGCCCTTCGACGAGCGTCCGATCCCCAGTGGTCGGCGCGCGCTGCTGTCCAGTTCCAGGGCCGTCGGCGGCAATCTACCGATCGGCGCGGTCACCGACCGCGACATCGACGGCCCAGGTGGCCCTCTCCGGCTCCGGTTCTATACCCCGCGCGGCCTGACCACCACGTCGCCCGCGCTGCTCTACGCGCACGGCGGCGGCTGGATCTACTGCGACCTCGACAGCCACGACGCGGTGTGCCGATTCCTGGCCGAACGGGCCGGGGTGCGGGTCGTCGCCGTCGACTACCGGTTGGCCCCCGAGTCGCCCTTCCCCGCGGCGCTGCACGACGTCGAGGCGGCGTACTCGTTCGTGACCGCCAATGCGGCCGGGCTCGGCATCGACCCCGACCGGATCGCCGTAGGCGGCGACAGCGCGGGCGGAAACCTCGCCGCCGTCCTCGCCCAGCGCGCCGCACACGGCGGGCTCGGGGCGCCGCCGGTGTTCCAGTTGCTGATCTATCCCGGGGTGGATGTCGCGGTGAAGCGACCCAGCCGGGCGACCTTCGCGGAATTCTTCCTGACCACACGGTTCATGGACCTCGCCGACGAGAGCTACATCCCGGCGGGCGCAGACCGGACCGATCCGCTGCTGTCACCGATCTATGGCGACCTCACCGGCCTGCCGCCCGCCTACCTGGTGACCGCGGGGTTCGATCCGCTGCGCGACGAGGGCGAGGCCTACGCCGAGAAGCTCCGCGAGGCGGGGGTCGAGGTGCAGTACGTCCTCGAGCCCGGGCTGATCCACTCCTTCGCGAACATGGTGGGAGTCGGTCGGTCGGGACCCGAGGCGATGGGCCGGGCCGCGGCCGCGTTGCGGCGGGCGCTGTCCACCCCGCCGTCAGTTCCCCGCCAGTACCGACAGCATCCCGTCGACTGACGCCGACCAGCTGAACTGTTCGGCCCGCAGTCGGGCGGACTCCCTGCGCGCACCCGCAGGGAGGGCCAGCACCCCGGTGACGGCGTCCGCCAGCGCGACGCCCCGCCCGTGCGCAAGCGCCCCGCAGTCCGGGGTGATGATCTCCGCCAGGGCGGACGATCTGGCCGCGACCACCGGCGTCCCCGCTGCCAGCGACTCGAGTGCCGACAGGCAGAACGTCTCGTGCGGGCCGGGCGCAAGGGTGACGTCTGCGGAGGCGAACAGCGTCGCCAGCCGGCCTGCGTCGCCGATGAACCCAGTGAAGTGCACCGGCAGCTTCCTCGCCCTGTGCCGCAAGGCTTCTCGCTTCGGCCCGTCCCCTGCGATCACCAACCGGATGTCCTGCCCCTGCCCGACGAGGGACCGGACCGCCTCGATGCTGCGTTCGACCTGCTTCTCCACCGACAGCCGTCCGCAGTGCAGCAGCAGCCGTTGCGACGGCCGGGCGTAGTGCTCGCGCACGTCCTCGTCCCGCCGATCCGGATGGAACAGCGTCAGGTCGACGCCAAGCGGAACGCGGAACAGGTTTCCCGCGCCGATCCGGATGAACTCCTCGGACGCGAACGCGGTGGTGCAGACCACCGCATCGAAGTTGCGCACCATCCGCGCGTTGGCGACGTCCGCCCACGAACGCGCCGTACGCGGCGGCAGCACCTGTCCGAGCAGCCGGTCGAGTCGCTCGTGGGACACCACCACGCTCCGTATGTCCCGCCGACGCGCCCACTGCCCGAAGCCGCGCAACGTCAGCCGGTCCGACACCTCGAGGGCGGCCGGGCGCAGCCCCCGCACGACGTCGGCCACCCGTCGCGGGTTGACGGCGCGATAACCGCCGGTGGCCGGGATCGGCACCGCCGCCAGGGTGATCCGGAGGACCCCGCTCGCCATCACCTCCTCGGCATCGCGCCTACCAGGAACAACCAGGATCACCTCGTGCCCGCGTCCGCAGTAGCCGGCGCCCCAGTTGTGCAGCGCGGTGCGCAGCCCGCCCGATCGGGGGCCGTAGAAGTTGGCCAGCTGCACTATTCGCACCGACTCATCGATCCCTGTCGGCATGGCGATCCCGCCAACAGTCGCAGACCGCCCGATGAAGTACGCGCGAACGTCTCGCCGGTCGGCCGAACACGTTGCGATTGACACCACTGTCGGGTGAGTGCGAGAGTGCGCTGGTAATTGCGATGGTTGACGGGAATCCGGTGAGAGTCCGGAGCGGTCGCGCCACTGTGATCGAGGCACACCCTCGACAGCCAGATACCGGGGCCATCGCATGGGCTTTTAAGGGACGCGGAATCCCAGGAGGAACCATGGCACTCGTACACAATCCCAGCACGGCGACCGATTCTGTCGGCATCGCGATGATCATCGCGGGCGTTGTCCTGCTCGCGATGCTGACCCTCTACCTGGTCGGCTTCGACCAGGGTGCGGTCTCGCGCACCGGCATGTACATGCACGAGCTGATGCATGACGGTCGCCACCTGCTGGGCCTGCCGTGCCACTGACCGGAACCTTCAAGAACCTCCTCATCCGCGGCCTGCTGGCCGGCCTAATCGCCGGACTGCTCGCCGGTGCCGTCGCGTTCGTGATCGGCGAACCGCACATCGACGCGGCCATCGCGATCGAGGAGGCCGCGGCCGCGCCCGTCGAACCGCACGGGCACGACGCCGGGACGACAGAGGCCACGACCGGCGCGGAGTCCGGCGGACACTCGCACGGCGATTCCGAGGAGCCGCTGGTCAGCAGGGACGGGCAGCGGTTCGGCCTGTTCCTCGCGACCAGCCTCGCCGGTCTCGCGCTCGGCGCCCTGTTCGCCGCGGTCGCGTACTACGCACGCCGGGTCAGCGGACTGTCCGGACCGATCCTCGCGCTGACCCTTGCCGGTCTCGGCTGGCTTGCGGTCGAGGCGGTGCCGTTCTTCAAGTATCCGGCGAACCCGCCCGCGGTCGGGGACCCGGAGACCATCAACAATCGGACCTGGCTGTGGCTCGCCGCGGTGGTACTCGGCCTGGCCGCGGTGTCGATCGCGGCCTACGTGGCAAAGGTGGTGGCGGCCAACCAGTTCCTGACCGTCCGGATCGCCGCACCGCTGCTCGCCTTCCTTGCCGTCGCCGGAATCGGCTACCTGGTGCTCCCGGACATCAACGAGGTCGGCCCCGACTTCCCCGCCAGCCTGCTGTGGGACTTCCGGGTGTCCTCGCTGACGATCCAGGCCACGTTGTGGCTGGCGCTCGGACTCGGGTTCGCGTTCCTCACCGAGCGTGCCGCGAAGGCGAGCTCCCAGTCGGAGTCGCTGACCGCCCGCTGACGTCACCTCTCGAGCGAAGCGGTGGAGCCCGGTGCATTGCACCGGGCTCCACCGCTTCTTCCGTTGTCCCACACGGTCGACCGATACCGTGGGGTGAGCCCGGATTCACGCCACGGGGTGATGCCCGTTGCCGCCACCGGGCGGCACGCTCGGAAACCATGACCACCACCGAGATCCGCACCCGCCCGCCACGCCAGGTCGAGCACTCCTTCACCCTGCTGTCCGTCGCGTTGCTCGCCGGCATCGTCGAGGCGATCCTCCAGGCCGCTCGCGCGCTCGACGAGGGCGGCGCGAGTCCGTCCGCGATCGCCGTCCAGGGCGCGATCCGGCTGGCGATCTACGGCGCGGTGTACGCGCTCGCCGTCGCGATGCGGCGCGGCTCGAACCCCGCCCGGCTGACCCTGCTGGTCGGCCTCGGGACGATCGGAATCGGGTCGCTGGTCATCGAACCCGCGGCCTGGCTGTTGTCGGCGAACGGATTCGACGTCGCCGACCTCACGGTCGCGTCGACACTCATCGGTCTGGCACGGACCGTCCACCTGATCGCGGTGGTCGCCGGGCTCGGCCTGCTGCTGGGCGCGGGCGCCAGGAGGTACTTCGCGCGCCGCTAGACGGCGCAGGAGTCGTCGGCGCAGCTGCCTGCGTCGTCACCGAGCGTGACGATCGCCCCGGACTGCGCGTAGGCCTGCTCGAGCAGCTGGATGAACACCTCGACGGGCTGCGCGCCGGAGACACCGATCGCCCGGTTGGCGGCGAAGAACGGCACCCCGGTCACGCCGAGCAGGCGCGCCTCCTCGATGTCCCCGCGCACCTGCTCCGCCGCGGCGTCGGTCTCGAGCGCTGCGCGGATCGCGGTCGCGTCGAGCCCGCTCTCGGCGGCGATCGCGACGAGTTCGTCGCGGTCGTCCACCACCCGGCCGTCGGTGAAATGGGCGCGGAACAGCGCCTCCATCACGTCCACGCTCCTGTCCCCCGCGAGGTGGACCAGCCGGTGGGCGTCGAAGGTGTTCGCAGCGATCACGGTGTCGAAGTCCATCGTGAGGCCGTCGGCCGCAGCGGTGGACGCGACGTGGGCGAACATCTGCCTGATCTGATCGGCGGGCAGGCCCTTGTGCCGGGCCAGCGCCTCGAGCTCGCTGGCCCTGGCGCCGATCGGCGTCTCGGGGGCCAGCTGGTAGGAACGCCACACCACCCGCACCTGGTCACGGTGCTCGAACTTCTCCAGCGCGGCCGCGAAGCGGCGCTTACCGATGTAGCACCACGGGCAGGCGATATCCGACCAGATCTCCATCACCACGGCGGGCTCGGTGGCTGATTCGGGCTGGCTGTTCGTTTCGAGGCTCACAGATGGTTGAAACGTCCACCATCGCGATTCTGTTCCTGGGCCCTAGGTGACCAGCGCCGCATCGAGGGTGATCGGGACCCCGGTCAGGGCCTTGCTCACCGGGCAGGTCTGCTTGGCTGCCTGCGCCGCCGCGGCGAACCCGTCGGCGTCGAGTCCGTCGACCTCGCCCCTGACGGTGAGCGCGATCCCGGTCAGCTTGAATCCGGGGTCATCGGGGCCCAGCGTGACGTCCGCTGTTACCTCAAGGCTCTGTGGGGTGCCGCCCGCCTCGGCGATCAATGCGGAGAGCTGCATGGCGTAGCAGGAGGTGTGCGCCGCGGCGATCAACTCCTCCGGGCTCGTGGTCCCGTCGGCGTCGTCGGCGGCACGCTTGGGGAACGAGACCTCGAAGGTGCCCGCACCTGAACTGCTGAGTTCGACCTGACCGGACCCGTCCTGCAGGGTGCCGTTCCAGGCCGTGCGGGCGGTGCGTGTAGGCATGGGTGTTCCTTCCGTCGGGCGTGAGTGCGGTCAGGACCAGTGTTCCCCGCGTGCGCACCCGGGAACACCCGAATCCGGCACACCGGTCGCAGGCGCTATTGCGCGCCGCTCGACTGCTCCGCGGCGGTGTCCGTCTCGTGGTAGCGCGCCAGCAGGTTTCGTTCCTCATCGCGCTTCGGGAACGCGAAGAAGACGAGGGCGGCGCCGACCAGCACGATGAGGATCGCCGCCGCATAGGCCTTGGTGTCGCCGTCGAGGAAGGCCGAACGCGCGGCGCTCATGATCGGCTCCGCGTACTGCGGATACCGCTCCGCGATGTTCGCGGCGCCCGCGAACGACTTCTCCAGGGTGGATTCCACCTCCGAGCTCACCTGACTCGCCTCCGGCGTCGCGTTGATCGCCGCGGTGAACGAGGCCGTGTAGCCGGCCGTGAGGAGCGCGCCGAGCACGGACTGCACGATGGCGCCGCCGAGGTCGCGCTGCAGATCGGCCGTGCCCGAGGCCATCCCGGCCCGGGACACCGGCACCGAGCCGGTCAGCGACCGGGAGGCAGGCGTCCCCGCGAGCCCCACCCCGATGCCGAGGAAGATGTAGCCGAGCGCGATCTTCCAGTACTGCGCGTCCTCCTTCCACAGCAGCAGCGCCACCAGGAGTCCCGCCACGATGGCCGTATACCCGAGCAGCAGGGTGAGCCGGGCACCGTGGGACTCGACCAGCTTTGCCGATTGCGGCGCGACCAGCACCATCACCGCGGCTGCCGGCAGCCCTGCCGATCCCGCCGCGAGCGTCGAATATCCCAGCACGTTCTGCATGAACTGCTGCCCGATGTACATCGTGCCCATCAGGGTTCCGAACACCACGATGCCCGCAACCGCGGCCACCCAGAAGATCCGTCGACTCGCGATCCGCAGGTCGAACAGCGGTGCGGGCGCCCGCAGCTGCCGGAACACGAAGACCGCGCCTGCCGCCAGCGCGATGATCAGCAGCCCCACCGCGGTCGCGCCCATCCCGTCGACCGGCGCGAAGTTGATACCGAGGACCAGTGCGGCGACCAGTACGACGGACACCATGCCGCCGAGATGATCGACGGGATCGGTCGACTCGTTGACATGGCTGGGCACGAAGGTGATCGCCAGGACGAGCGCGATCAACGCCAGGGGCAGCGTGATGAAGAAGACCGAGCCCCACTCGAACCACTGCAGCAACGCCCCGGATGCGAGCGGCCCCAGCGCCGAGATGCCGCCGCCGATCGCCGACCACAGCGCGATCGCCTTGGTCCTCGCGGCGCCGGACCACAGCGCCGTGATCAGTGCCAGCGTGGTCGGGAAGGCCAGCCCCGCGCTGATGCCGCCGAACAGCCGGGCCAGGAACAGCACCTCGACGTTCGGCGCGAAGGCGGCGACCAGGCTGGCCGGTATCGACAACACCATGCCGAGCACCAGCATCGTCTTGCGGCCGTACCGGTCGCCGAGGGCACCGAGGTACAGCACCGACGCGGCCAGACCGACCGAATAGCCGACCGCGATCAGGTTCAGCTGGGTCTGGCTGGCGTCGAACGCCTTTCCGATGTCCGGTAGCGCGACGTTCGCAACCGCGAGGTTCAGGTTCGCCACAGCGGCGACGATGATGAGCGAGAGCAGGACGAACGGGGCCCGCGTGGGCCGGTCGCCGGGGGTAGTGATCGCCACCCGCCAAGTTCACACCAAGATCGGGCCGCTGCAGCGTCGGCGCGCCCACATCCCTCTTCGGGACTCCCCGAAAAAGCCGGGATCGGCGCGGACCCGCGGTGTAGCCTCAGAATGCGGCAAAACGTGACGGGGATCACTGGCCCCGTGTCGCGGGCACACGCCGAGCTTCAGCTGGATCACGGGACGTCCCGTCACCAGGAGGAACCATGGCTCTAGTCCATTCACCAAGCGGGACAGCGGAGTCGCTGCGCGCGATCACCCTCACCGTCGGCGTGATCCTGCTCGCGCTGCTCACCCTCTACCTGGTCGGATTCGACCAGGGCGCGATCTCACGCACCGGCATGTACATGCACGAACTGATGCACGACGGCCGTCACCTGCTCGGCTTGCCCTGCCACTAGCCGCGGCAACAGACGAGATCGGCCGGCTCGACGAACCACGGAGACCTCGATGAGTTCACCGAACAGTTTCGACGCACTGCAGACTCGTGTCGCGGATATCGCACCGGTCTACCGCAATCCGCTCGACTCGCCCTACGAGCTCTCCAACGAGATGTTCGCGGCGTTGCGGCACGTCCTCCACGACGTCGGCGGCCAACCCGACCTCCCGATCGAGTACAAGGAGAAGGTCGAAGAGCCCTGGGAGATGAGCACCTACGTCACCTGCGAATGCCTGGGCTGGCGCGGCGTGTGGAACTCCGAGGAGCGGCGCCGGGCGGAGAACGACCTCGGCGCGACGCTCTACTTCGGGCTCCCCTACTACGCCCGTTGGGCCACCGTCGCCGCGAAGACCCTGATCAACAAGGGCCTGATCACCCCCGACGAACTGTCGGCCAAGCTGGACGAGGTGCGGGCCCGCACGAAGGCGGCATCATGACGAAGTTCCAGATCGGAGACCGCGTCACGGTCAAGGACGCGACCTCGATGTTCCACACCAGGACCCAGGCGTACACCCGCGGCCGGACCGGGGTGGTGGTCGAGCACCGCCCGGAGTGGGTGATCCCCGAGGACGAGGCGTGGGGACGCGAGGACGGCCGCAAGGAACCCTTCTACGTCGTGCGGTTCCGGCAGCGCGACCTGTGGCCGAAGTACACCGGATTCGATGACGACACCCTCGAGACCGAGTGCTCGGAGCGGTGGCTGGAACCCGCCGAGGAGGAGCCGAAGTGAGCCAGACGCACGATCACCACGCACCGATCCAGGAGTCCGGAGAGATCAGCGAGTTCGAGATATTGGAGACGGCCGTCCGGGAACTGGCGATCGAGAAGGGCCTGTTCTCGGCGGAGGACCACCGGCGCTTCTCGGAGTGGGCCGAGTCCGTCGGTCCAGCAGGCGGATCGCGGCTGGTGGCCAAGGCCTGGACGGACCCGGAGTTCAAGGCGCGGCTGCTCGCCGACGGCACCGAGACCTGCAAGGAGGTCGGCATCGACTGGCGGGACCCGACCGGGTCAGGGACCCCGAGCGACTACACGTACTTCTACGTCCTGGAGAACACCCCGACGGTGCACAACGTCATCGTCTGCACCCTGTGTTCCTGCTATCCGCGGCCGGTCCTCGGCATGTCGCCGGACTGGTATCGCACCCCCAACTATCGCAGGCGCCTGGTCCGCTGGCCGCGAGAGGTGCTCGCGGAGTTCGGGTTACACATGCCGCCCGAGGTCGAGGTGCGGGTGCACGACTCGAACCAGAAGTCGCGGTTCATGGTGATGCCGATGCGGCCCGAGGGCACCGAGGGATGGACCGAGGAACAGCTCGCCGCCATCGTCACCCGCGACACCATGATCGGGGTCGCGCTGCCCCAGGTCGACTGGACCGCCTCCGAGCCCCCGTCGAAGGTAGGTGCGTGATGAGCGACGGATACCGGGTGCTGTTCGACACGCTCGAGCCCGGATCGCGGCGCGAGTCGAGCCTGCCCGAGCTGGACGGGAAGCCGGCGCCGTGGGAATCGAGCATGCAGGCCACCTGCGAATGCCTGTCCTGGCGTGGGGCGCTCGACAACCTGGAGCGACGCGAGGCCGAGGACGAGCTCGGCGAGACCATCTACCTCGATTTCCCGGTCCGCGCGCGCTCCGCGGTGGTGACCGCGCACGCCCTGCTGGACCTGGGCATCATCGACCAGGACGAACTGCGGTCGAAGATGGAGGCGGTGCGGGAGCGGTTCGAACGCGAATGACACCACCGGCGGGAATGGCCGCCGCTCAGCCGACCTGATACGTCCCCATGCCCTTGGCCACCAGCGTGCCGCCGCCCGTGGTCACGATGTCCACGGAGCAACTGCTCAGCCGGCGGCCCTGGCGCACGCGCGTTCCGATGATGTCGACGTCCTCGGCGAACGCCGGCTCCAGGAACTGGATCGACATGGCGACGGTGACGCCCCGCAGCTTTTCGGGGACCCTCGGCCCGGCCCACGCCGCGGCCATGATCCCGATGTCGATGCACCCGGCGAGCGCGCCGCCGTGGACCATCTCGCCGACGGTGACCAGGTTTTCGCGAAAGGGCATGCGCAGGCGTGCGTGATCGTCACCGATGTCGATGAGCTCGATACCGAGGTGTTGCACGAAGGGTGAATGCGGCAGGAACAGCCGCATCGCCTCGGAGCCCGTGGTGGGCGCCTGGATTGTTGCCTCGGACATGACCCTCACCCCTCAATCAGAGTTTGACTACGTTTTCGGAACTGTACTACGGTTTCTGTCATGAGCCTAGACCCGCCTGCCGACCGCAGGCGCCGCCGCACGCACACGGCCGTCCTCGACGCCGCGGATTTGCTGTTCACCCGGGACGGCTACCGCGCCACGAGCGTCGATGCCCTGGCGAACGAGGCGGACGTCGCGCTCAGCTCTATCTACGCGAACTTCCCCGGCGGCAAGTCCGACGTGTACGCCGCCCTCGCCTGCCGCACGGCGAGCGAGCACGCGGAGGGCATGCGCGAGGCGATGACCGGCGACACCGCCGAGGACCGGCTCCTGGCGACCTTCGACGCGTACGTCGCGTTCCATCGCGCCCGACCGCTGGCCTTCCGGATCCTCGGCCTGACGGACGTCGACGACCGGGATTCCGAGGTCGTGGCGCAGGCCCGAACGCGCATCGACGCGACGCTGATCGGGATCACTCGCGAACTGGTGTCGGCGATCGGTTCGACCCTGCCCGGCACCGAGGAGATCGTGCTGCTGGCCTGGGCGACCGTCAACGGGGTGCTCAGCCTCGAGCTTCGCCGCACGATCTCCCGCGGCAGCGCGGATGCGCTCATCGAGATGGCCCGGGCGGACGGCGCCCGCAGATTGAAGGAGTCGGCACATGCTCAGAGGTGAACTGGGCCGGGCGGACCGGCTCCGGGTCATGCTGCAGGCGGCCACCATCCAGACCCGTGCGCTGCCAAGCCAATTGGCGGGAGTGCCGAAGTCCGGCCCGGCGATCCCTGCGCTGGTCGACCCGCCCGATTCCGCCCTGGCCAGGGAGGCGCTCGAGCACGCCCGCGACGTGCTCAGCCCCGGTGTCCTCGCGCACAGCCTGCGGTGCTGGCAGTGGGCCATGCGATTTCGCGCGGTGGAAGGCCTCGAACCCGACCCCGAGGCACTGTTCGTCGCGTGCATCCTGCACGACACGGCACTGGGCACGCCCGCCGACCCGCACGTCGGCTGCTTCGCTCTGCTGGGGGCCGAGGAGGCCAGGCGGTTCGTGGTCGCCCGTGGTGCCCCCGCCGCCTCGGCGGAGACGGTGGCCACCGCGATCGCGCGCCACATGGACCCGCGCACGCCCACCGGACACGGCCCCGAGGCCGCCCTGCTGCACGACGCCGCGCACCTCGACGTCGCCGGGTATCGGGTTCGGGACCTGGCGCCGGAGGTGCTGCGCTCCGTCATCGCGACGCTCCCCCGCGACGGGCTGGGCGCGGAATTCGGCGAGCTCGCCCGGCACGAGAGCCGGGTGAGGCCCCGATCGACGGTCGCCGTGCTGTGGCGCAGCGGGATGCGGATCCCCCTACGCCTCAACCCCCTCGACCGGCTCAGAGATCACTGACCACGACGACGGCATAACGTGCTGTTCATGACCCCGATGACGATCCGACAACCCCGGTTCCTGCCGGCGGTGCCACCCGGATCGTGGCGCTGGCGCGCGCCGCCCACAGGAGGAGGCTGCGGGGCGAGGGCCGGTCCTGGTCGGCATCGACGGCCCCTCGGGCGGCGGGAAATCCGCCCTCGCCGAACGGGTCGCCGCGGCACTGGACGACGCGCCGGTCGTCCGGATGGACGACCTCTACCCCGGCTGGGACGGCCTTGCCGCTGCCGTTCCCCGGCTGGTGCGGTGGGTCCTCTCCCCCGCCGGGCGCGGCCGGGTCCCGCGCTATCGGCGCTACGACTGGCATCGCGGCGGATACGCGGAATGGCGCGCGGTCCACCGCCACCGATACCTGATCGTCGAGGGTGCGGGCGCGACCACCGGGAGGGCTCGGGGGTACTACGCGGTGCGGGTGTGGGTCGACGCCGACCCGGACGAGCGGATGCGGCGCGCCCTGCGGCGCGACGGCGACATGTTCCGGCCGCACTGGGACCGCTGGGCCCGGCAGGAGACGGCGCTGTTCGGGTCGGACAGGACGCGGTGGGCCGCCCACGTCGTCGTCATCACGAGTACAGGTGCGGCACCGGGCCCGATGCCCCCGTCACTGGGCCCACGGTAGGAGACCGGGGCGACCAAGATCAGTTCCGGGGTGGATGCCCCAGGAGGCGCACCCGCGCGAGGCTGAGCCGGTCGGTCTCCCGAAAGTAGGTCCCGCGTGTTCCCACGCCTGCCCGATCGCACCGCGGCGATCGTCTACATCGCCCTCGTCCTGGCGTTCGCGCTCGGCACCGCGAACATCGCCGAGGGACTGCTGCTCGCCTTCTCACCCCTGCTGGTGGTGCTGGTCATGATGCTGATCGTCACGCGGGAGGGCTACCGCCGCGCCGGGTGGCGCCCGCTGGGCATGACCCGACTGGGCCTGCGGTACTGGCCCTTCGCGCTGCTGGCGACCGCGGGGGTGTCGGCACTCGCGATCGTCGGCGTCTCGCTGACAGGCGCCGGAAGCCTCACCGCCCCTTCGGGGGACTGGCTGCAGTCCACGCTCGTCCTCTGCATCACGGGGCCGATCCTCGCGTTCGCCGAGGAGATCGGCTGGCGGGGATACCTGCAGCCGCGCCTGGAGTTCCTCGGCGAGCGGCGGGCGATGCTCGTGGTTGGCGTGGTGTGGATCTGCTGGCACCTCCCCTACATCCTGCTGACCCCGTACTACCACGCCGAGGGGCAGCGCGCCGTCGTGCTCATGCTGTTCGGCGGCACGGTGGTCGCGTTCTCGTTCCTGTTCGGCTACTTGCGCATTCGCTCCGGCAGCGTGTGGCCGGCCGTCCTCGCGCACTTCGCGCACAACGCCTCGTTCGCGGTTCTCGCCACCTACGTGATCACCACCGACCGCCCCGTCGTCGTCAACGAGTACCTGGCCGGGGACACCGGCCTGTTCGTGCTGGTCGGCACCGCTGCCTTCGCGATCGCGCTCGCGCGACGAGGACGAACGAGTCGACGAGTCACCGCGTCGATCTCGGCGTGATCGGCTCCTAGGCCGCTGCACCCGTCCACGCACGCAGCGCCGCGCGCCAGCCGCTGTCGCCTGCCGTGGTCCCGACCCACGCGATGTATCCGTCGGGGCGCACCAGCAGATCGGGTCCGGCGTCGGTTCGTTCGGCTTGGAGGACGTCGGTGTCGCGGCGGGTCGCACCGCGCCGACGGACGAGCACGAAACCAGGGGTGCGTTGCACTTCGGTCAGCCGACCCCGCCGCAGCGGCACCTCGGTGGCGCGGGTGCCGACGAGCGAGTGCTGCCCGCGACCGTGCTGATAATGCAGGGTGACGCCGGAGAAGGCGCCTGCGATCAGGTTCGAGATCGGCCGGATCTGGAGGATCCTCGGCGCGAGGAGGTCGCGGGCCCACCGCGCCAGGGCCGGCTTCAGCGTCACGGCCCGCATCATCGCGCCGCTCTGGAACAGCACGCGGCGGCCGATCGGGTGTCGCTCGGACTGGTAGGTGTCGAGGATCGCGTCATCGGCGCCGCCGAGTGCGAGGTCGAGTTTCCAGGCCAGGTTGGCGCCGTCCTGGATGCCGGTGTTCATGCCCTGTCCGCCCATCGGGGAATGCACGTGGGCGGCGTCGCCTGCGAGGAACACGCGTCCGTGTCGATAGTTCTCGACCTGCCGCTCGTCGCAGTGGAACCGCGACCGCCAGCTGATCTCGCTGACGCCGACCGCACGGCCAAGGGTCCGGTCGAGGACCTCCTCGACCTCGCCTGGCTCCACACCGGCGCTGTCCGGGAGCTGGTGGTTGCGGTCCCACGTCACGGACCGATACCAGCCGTCGCCGTACGGCACGAGGAACGCGAACTCGTTCGCGGTGCTGCCGAGAACGGGCCCGCCGCCCCCTGGGCCGTTCGCGAGACGGACGTCCGCGAGGACGACGGACTCGAGGACGGTCTTACCGGGGAACGGTGTGCCGAGCAACTCGCGGACGGTGCTGTGGGCGCCGTCGGCACCGACGACGTAACGGGCCCGCCAGGCTCGGGTGGCGCCGCCGCCCTTGGGCTGGGCGGTGACGGTGACACCGTCGGATTCCTCTACCAGGCCAACGACTTCGGTGCCACGGTGAATCGCGGCACCCTGCTCGCAGGCGTACCGCAGGAGGGTCTGGTCCACATTGGTCTGGGGGTGATGAGGGCATACCGGTATCGCGACGGCAGCCGCGCCAGGTCGAGTGTCGCGTCTGCGAACAGGTGCACCTCGGCAATGGTGGTGCCCAGTTCGAGGAGATCCTCCGCCAGGTTGCGGCTGTCGAGCACCTCCAGCGTGCGGGCCATCGTCGCGAAGGCCCGGCTGGACGGATTGATCTGCGGCCAGCGTTCCAGGACGGCGACCTCACGTCCGGCGCGGGACAGATCTCCCGCGATCGTCAGGCCCGTCGGGCCACCGCCCACCACAACCACATCGACCTGTTCCATGACTCGCGCTCCCGCTATGTCACCGTCCGTTGACATAGACGGTACGCCGCTCGACACCGCAAGTCCACGCTCGGTGACTTATCCGATCTCGCGGGATAGGTTCGGGGAATGACCAGCACGAGCGTCGGCGATACCGGACCCACCCGCGCCAGGAACGCCGAACAGACCAGCGCGGACATCCTCTCCGCTGCCAGGGCTCGCTTCGCCGCGGACGGATTCGAACGCACCACCCTGCGGGCCGTCGCGGCAGACGTGGGAATCGATCCCGCGCTGGTGATTCGCTACTTCGGCAGCAAGAAGGACCTGTTCGCAGCGGCAGCCCACGTCACGCTCGATTTCCCGGACCTGCGCGGCGTGCGACCCGACATGCTGGCAGAGGTCCTGCTGCCCCGCTTCTTCGCTGTATGGGAGGGCCAGAGCACCTTCCTCGCCCTACTCCGCTCGGCGATGACCAGCGAGAGCGCCGCGGCCACGATGAGAGCGGTCTTCATCACCCAGGTGGCGCCCGCACTGTCGGTGGTCACCCCCGACGAACCCGCCCGGCGGATCGGCATGGTCGGCTCGTTCATCATCGGTTTGGCCACCGCCCGCTACGTGCTGGCCACCCCCGGGATAGCCGAGGCCGGCCACGCAGAGATCACGCGGTGGGCGGGTCCCGTCATCGAGCACCTCCTGACCGGCCCGGCACCGGACGACCAGGCGGACGAGATCACGACCCGACCGAGATGACCCACCACAACCCCGATGTTCGCCCGGCCGACGGCTGATGGTCACCCGGCCGCCCTAGGTTCAGCCCTCATGCGCACCCACACAACCATGTTGACCGCGGCGGCAGCCGCGGTCCTCGCCGCCGTCGCGGCCGCACCCGCCTCCGCCGCGCCGCCTGCGGCCCCGATCGTGAAGTCGTCCGCGACGCTGCCCGCCACCCCGCTCTCCGACGTCGAACGACAGATCACCGACGACCGGGGCGTCATCCTCGGCGGCATCGGCAGCGGGATCTTCCCCGTCGGTGGAAACGAGTACTGGACCGTCACCGATCGTGGACCGAACGGCGAGGTGAAGGTGGACGGCTCGGACCGACGCACCTTCGTCGTCCCGGAGTTCACCCCCGCGCTGGTCCGGATCCGGGTCGTGGGCGACCGGATCGCCGTGCTCGAGACGCTGCCGTTGACCACTCCCGCAGGCGCACCCGTCACCGGACTCTCGAACCTCCCCCGCGACGAGAAGCCGTACGCCGCCGACGCCGCCACACCGCTCCCCCTGAACCCCAACGGACTCGACACTGAGGGCGTGGTCCGCACCCCGGACGGCCATTTCTGGCTGGTCGACGAATACGGCCCCTCCATCGTCGAGGCCGACGCCAAGGGCCGCGTCGTCGCCCGGCACGTGCCCGCCGGCCTCGAGGACGACTATGCCGGCGCCGGTGTGGCTTATCCGGTGACCGGCAGCCTCCCCGCGGGCCTGGCCGACCGGAAGGCCAACCGCGGCTTCGAGGACATCGCCCTGCTCCCGGACGGCCACACCGTCGCCGTCGCGCTGCAGAGTTCGCTCGTGGTCAGCGGCGACAAGGACCGCACCGTCACCGAGCTGCTCACCTTCGACACCGCGACCCGTGCCACCGTGCACGAGTTCGGGTACCAGTTCGACGACCCGTCCACCTTCGCCGCGGGCACCAGGGGCCGCGACCTGAAGATCTCGGCGCTGATCCCGCTGTCGCAGACCCGGGTCCTCGTCGAGGAGCGCACCGACACCGAGGCCCGCTTCCACGCCGTTGACCTGGACCCCAGCCGCGCGCTGATCACCAGCGCCGACAAGACGCTGTTCGCGAACCTCGCAGGCGTCGCAGGTGTGCCCGGCAAGATCGAGGGCGCCGCGATGCACGGCAACCGGCTGATCCTGATCTCCGACAACGACTTCGGATTCGACGGCACCCGCGCCTATGCGGCAGGCCAGGACGTCGCGAACAGCGGCATCGAGACGGTTCTGGTCGAGGTGAAGGTCGACGACGGCGGCGGATCCTCGGATCTCCCCTTCCCGGTGACGCCGCTCTCCTGAGCCGCGAATTCCGCATTAGACACGACAACGCCCCGCGAGCTCTCGCTCGCGGGGCGTTTGTCGTCTGTGAAACCTAGTCGGCGGAACCGCCCTCGACGGGGGCCTCGCCTGCACCCGCCAGCGCCTCCGCAGGCGAATCGGGCACCTTGACCGGCTTCGGGCTACCGGTGAACGTGAACTTCGCGTCCTCGCCGGAGCTCTCGCCGTCCCAGCCCTCGACGTCGACCAGGACGATCTGGCCGGCACCGAGCTCGTTGAAGAGGATCTTCTCCGAGAGCTGGTCCTCGATCTCGCGCTGGATGGTGCGACGCAGCGGCCGCGCACCAAGGACGGGATCGAACCCGCGCTTGGCGAGCAGCGACTTCGCCTGCTCGGTCAGCTCGATGTCCATGTCCTTGTTCTTCAGCTGCTTCTCGACGCGGCCGATCATCAGGTCCACCATCTGGATGATCTGATCCTTGGTCAGCTGGTGGAAGACGATGATGTCGTCGATGCGGTTGAGGAACTCGGGCCGGAAGTGCTTCTTGAGCTCGTCGTTGACCTTGAGCTTCATCCGCTCGTAGTTCGACTCGCTGCCCGTTCCTGACGAGAAGCCCAGCCCGACGGCCTTGGAGATGTCCGAGGTGCCCAGGTTCGAGGTGAAGATCAGCACGGTGTTCTTGAAGTCGACAGTGCGGCCCTGACCGTCGGTGAGACGGCCGTCCTCGAGCACCTGCAGGAGGGTGTTGTAGATCTCCTGGTGCGCCTTCTCGATCTCGTCGAACAGCACCACCGAGAACGGCTTGCGCCGGACCTTCTCCGTGAGCTGGCCGCCCTCCTCGTAGCCGACGTACCCGGGAGGGGCACCGAACAGCCGCGAGGCGGTGAAGCGGTCGTGGAACTCGCCCATGTCGATCTGGATGAGCGCGTCGTCGTCGCCGAACAGGAAGTTCGCCAGCGCCTTGGACAGCTCGGTCTTACCGACACCGGACGGGCCGGCGAAGATGAACGAACCGGACGGACGCTTCGGATCCTTCAGGCCGGCACGGGTGCGGCGGATCGCCTTGGAGACCGCCTTGACGGCGTCCTCCTGGCCGATGATCCGCTTGTGCAGCTCGTCCTCCATGCGGAGCAGACGGGTGGTCTCCTCCTCGGTGAGCTTGAACACCGGGATGCCGGTCCAGTTGCCAAGGACCTCGGCGATCTGCTCGTCGTCGACCTCGGCGATGACGTCCAGGTCACCGGAACGCCACTGCTTCTCCCGCTCGGAGCGCTGGGCGACCAGCTGCTTCTCCTTGTCGCGGAGGTTCGCGGCCTTCTCGAAGTCCTGCGCGTCGATCGCGGACTCCTTCTCCCGGCGCGCGTCGGCGATCTTGTCGTCGAACTCGCGCAGGTCCGGCGGCGCGGTCATCCGGCGGATGCGCATTCGGGCGCCCGCCTCGTCGATGAGGTCGATCGCCTTGTCCGGCAGGAAGCGGTCGTTGATGTACCGGTCGGCCAGGGTGGCCGCGGCCACCAGCGCGCCGTCGGTGATCGAGACGCGGTGATGCGCCTCGTAGCGGTCCCGCAGACCCTTGAGGATCTCGATGGTGTGCTCGACCGTCGGCTCGCCGACCTGGACCGGCTGGAACCGGCGCTCGAGGGCGGCGTCCTTCTCGATGTACTTGCGGTACTCGTCGAGGGTGGTCGCACCGATGGTCTGCAGCTCGCCGCGGGCCAGCTTGGGTTTGAGGATCGAGGCCGCGTCGATGGCGCCCTCGGCCGCGCCCGCACCGACCAGCGTGTGCAGCTCGTCGATGAACAGGATGATGTCGCCGCGGGTGTTGATCTCCTTGAGCACCTTCTTCAGGCGCTCCTCGAAGTCACCGCGGTAGCGGCTGCCCGCGACCAGGGAACCCAGGTCGAGGGTGTACAGCTGCTTGTCCTTCAGCGTCTCGGGGACCTCGCCGTTGACGATGGCCTGTGCCAGGCCCTCGACGACCGCGGTCTTGCCGACGCCGGGCTCACCGATGAGGACCGGGTTATTCTTGGTCCGGCGGCTGAGCACCTGCATGACCCGCTCGATTTCCTTCGAGCGGCCGATGACCGGGTCGAGCTTGCCCTCGAGGGCGGCCTGGGTCAGGTTCCGGCCGAACTGGTCGAGGACCAGCGACGTCGACGGGGTGCCCGCCTCGCCGCGGGTGCCGCCCGCCTCGGAGGGTTCCTTGCCCTGGTAGCCGGACAGCAGCTGGATGACCTGCTGACGGACCCTGTTCAGGTCGGCGCCCAGCTTGACCAGCACCTGGGCTGCCACGCCCTCGCCCTCACGGATGAGGCCGAGCAGGATGTGCTCGGTACCGATGTAGTTGTGGCCGAGCTGCAGCGCCTCGCGCAGGCTCAGCTCCAGCACCTTCTTGGCGCGCGGGGTGAAGGGGATGTGACCGGACGGGGCCTGCTGGCCCTGGCCGATGATCTCTTCCACCTGGCTGCGCACGCCTTCAAGGGAGATACCCAACGACTCCAGCGACTTCGCCGCCACGCCCTCACCCTCGTGGATGAGGCCGAGCAGGATGTGCTCTGTGCCGATGTAGTTGTGGTTGAGCATCCGGGCCTCTTCTTGGGCCAGGACAACAACGCGCCGCGCGCGGTCGGTGAACCTCTCGAACATCGCTCTCCCTCACGTTCTTCTTGGGGTAGATCCCTACACGGAATCCACGAGCCGCACCTCTACTCTAGTGGCCAGTGGTACGACCTGCGCCGCCTCCATCCCATTCACTGCGGGACAGTGTGCCTGCTTACTGGTCCTAACGCAGCAGCCAGGGGTTTCGTTTCCCGTCAGCTCTACGCCAGCAGCGAACAGGGGCAGATGCGACGTCGGTCGCGCACCTTTTCCCAAGTTCGCACAGCGATCGGGCACCCAACGCGTGTGCGACCTTGCCAAAGAGTGTGCGCAGTCGATCGGGAGAAGGGCTCAGCCTGCGACGGGCGGCACGAACACGCAGGGCACCTCGCGCTGATGCGCGGGATCGAGCGCATTGAGCACCATCGTCCGCGCCCGCCGCTCGCCCGCGATCGACAGGTGGTCCGAGTAGTCCTGTTCGCAGCCGTCCTGCACGACGATGTTGGTCGCCTGCGGTCCTGGCTCGATGCCGGAGGTGTACGGAACCACGATCTCGTCGTAGCGGGTGACGATGTTGGTGTACTCGATACCCGGCACGTACAGGCCGCCGGACCGCATGCGGTCCACGAATCCCGAGCCGTGCATCATCTCGGGACAGGCCTTGCATACAGGGAATCCGAGCTGGAATTCGTCGTCGACGCCCAACCCGCGCAGCGCGGCGCCGAGGCTGAAACCATCGACCCCATAGGTCCCGTCCCACGGCGGCGCCAACGAGACGATCCGGCCGACCTTGGTCGCCCCGCCACCGAACTTCACATAGTTGTTGGCCACCACGGTGCCCTGGGAGTGGCCGACCAGGTCCACCTTGTCGGCGCCGGTCGTGGCGAGAACCAGGTCCACGAACGCCGCGAGCTGCTCGGTGCTCTCCTCCATGGGGAGCATGCCGCCGATCCCGCTCAGCGGCGCCGGGAGGTCGGGGAAGTTGCCATAGGTGAGGGCGAAGACGCAGAAACCCTCGTTCGCCAGCATCGGCGCGTACGCGGCCCAGTTGGTCTGCCGATTGCCCGCGGTGCCGTGCACCAGGACGACGGGTGTTGGATGTTCCGCGGTCGGCCGGCACGACCAGTCATTGCTGCCGGGCGCCGATCCGCCAGGATTGGTCAATTCGGGCATGACGCCGGAAAGAAAGGTATCGGGTTCGGGAAGGGGCGCTGCGCCCGCGGCGCCTGTGCTCCAGAACAACGCGGCCGCCGAAATCAATGAACCGATCACAATTCGCCAGCGCATGACACTCCCCTCGAGTTGCTCCCTCGCCCGCCCGCCCGATCGCGAGGCTAACAGCCTGCATGCGATGGGGCGGGCGAAACGAGAGCACAAAACTTCAGGAAGATCAGTTGGCTTTGTTGTACGCCTCGGTGATTTCCGCCGAGATACGACCGCGGGCCGAAACCTTGTGGCCATTGCGCCGCGCCCACTCGCGAATCGCCGCACTCTGTTCGCGGTCGATCGCCACCCGACTCTTGCCGCCTGCTACCGCGGCCTTGGCCCGCCGACGCCCGGTGGACCGTCGTGCGTGGGAAACCCAAACCTCAAGCTGCTCGCGCAGTTTAGCGGCATTCGCTGACGACAGGTCGATCTCGTACGTGACGCCGTCGAGACCGAACTCGACCGTTTCGTCGGCGGCCGCTTCCTGGTCCACATCATCGATCAGGGTGACGGTGACCTTTTTCGCCATGGATCGAGTTTCCTTTCAATGAACTGCAATTTTGCGCTTCCCCGCGCCGGCTGCGACGAGTCTACGCCCATTCCGACGGACGCAATACCGGAGAAAAGCAAATTAGCAATTGAAAGAGGTCAGCGAGCCGAGGGGCGCACAATTGGGAAGAGGATAGTTTCGCGGATACCCAATCCCGTCAACGCCATCAACAGGCGGTCGATCCCCATCCCGGTGCCCGTCGTGGGCGGCATTCCCTGCTCCATCGCGGCGAGGAACTCCTCGTCAAGGGCCATCGCCTCGTCGTCGCCGGCCGATGCCAGCCGTGCCTGGTCCACGAACCGCTCGCGCTGGATCACCGGGTCGACGAGTTCCGAGTAGCCGGTGGCCAGCTCGAACCCGCGAACGTAGAGGTCCCACTTCTCCGTCACGCCCGGCTCGCTGCGGTGCTGACGGGTCAGCGGCGAGGTCTCCACCGGGAAGTTCCGCACGAAGGTGGGCGCGAAGAGCTGGTCGCCGCACTGGTGCTCCCACAGCTCTTCGACGAGCTTGCCGTGGCCGTACCCCTTGTCCTTGGGCACCTCGAGTCCGACCTTCTCGGCGAGGGCCAGCAGTTCGTCGACGGTCGTCTCGGGAGTGACGGACACCCCGATCGCCTCGGACAGCGACGGGTACATCTCGAGCGTCTTCCACTCGCCGCCGAGGTCGTATTCGGTGCCGTCCGCGAGCGTCACCAGCTGGGTCCCGAAGGCGGCCTGCGCCACCTCGTGGATCAATTCGCGGGTCATCGTCGCTGAATCGTCGTAGGTGCCGTACGCCTCGTACGTCTCGAGCATCGCGAACTCCGGCGAGTGCGTCGAATCGATGCCCTCGTTGCGGAAGTTCCTGTTGATCTCGAAAACCTTCTCGATACCGCCGACGACGCATCGCTTGAGGAACAGTTCCGGGGCGATACGCAGATACAGATCGATGTCGAGGGCATTCGAATGAGTGATGAACGGGCGCGCAGCGGCGCCGCCCGCCAGCGTCTGCAGCATCGGGGTCTCCACCTCGAGGAACCCGCGCCGCTCGAGCGCATTGCGCAGCTCACGGACCACCGCGACGCGCTTGCGGGCCATCTCCCGCGCCTCGGGCCGCACGATCAGGTCGGCGTAGCGCTGACGGACCCGCGACTCCTCGTTCATCTCCTTGTGCGCGACCGGCAGCGGACGCAGCGACTTCGAGGCGATCTGCCAGGCGTCGGCCATCACCGAGAGCTCACCGCGGCGGGAGCTGATCACCTCGCCGTGCACGAAGACGAAGTCGCCCAGGTCGACGTCCGACTTCCACGCCGCCAGCGCGTCCTCGCCGACGGACGCCAGGCTGATCATGGCCTGCAGCTGGGTGCCGTCGCCTTCCTGCAACGTCGCGAAGCAGAGCTTGCCGGTGTTGCGGACGAAGATCACCCGGCCGACGACGCCGACCTCGGTGCCCGTGGCCGTGTCCGGCTCCAGGTCAGGGTGCTGCGCGCGCACCTGCGCGAGCGAGTGGGTGCGCGGCACCGAGACCGGATAGGCCTCCTGCCCCTGCGCCAGGATCCGGTCCCGCTTCTCTCGGCGGATCCGGAGCTGCTCGGGGTGTCATCGGCCGGCTGGATTGCTGCATCACTCACGGGTGACCAGCATAATGCGCCCTCAGTGAGCGGCGACGGCCGCGGCCTCCCGAACGTAGTGCCGGGCCCTGGTTGCGACGCCGAGCAGGCCGGCGGAACGGAGCGCCTGGTACCCGCCGACGAGGTCGGTCGCCCGGTGCAGACCCAGTTCCTGCAGCGCCGCGGCGGCCAGGCTGGAGGTGTAGCCCTCCGAGCAGACCACGATCCACTCGACGTCGTGATCGGCGGCCAGCGCGATGCGCGCGCTGCTCGCCGGGTCGAGGCGCCACTCGAGCACGTTCCTTTCGATCGCCAGCGCGCCCGGCAGCGCACCCTCGGCGGCACGCTGGGCCTGCGGCCGGATGTCGACGACGATCGCGCCGCGGGCGACGGCCTCGGCGACCTCGAACACGTACATGCGGCGGTAGCTGCGGCGGGCCTTCTCGAGCATCTCGTCGATGGTCATGCCGACTGTCCTTCCGGGAGATCGGTCAGCTCGGTGCGGGTACGTCGCAGGGTGCCCTGATCGGTCACCTCGTAGTAGGACATCGCCGTGAGCGGCGGCGAGTAGGCGTGCACGCTCAGCGTCGGAGCAACGGCGTCGCCGGGGGCCTGCATGACGTCGTGCACCCAGCCGAGCGGGAACGAGGCCTGATCGCCCGCGTCGAGCGTGCGGTACTTCAGTTCACCACCGCTCCAACGGTATTCGGCCAGCACACCGCTCAGTACGGTGAGCGCACCGAGCGATCCGGCATGGTCGTGCAGTTCGGTCGCGAGGCCGGGCGCCCAGCTGATCAGCCAGACGTCGACGTCATCGTCGGCGTGCAGGCGGGTGGACCAGCGCTCGTCCGTCGGCCACGACCCGGTACCGGGCAGCAGATCGGCGAAGCGGCCGTCGAGCACGTCCTGCGCGCCCTGATCGGTGATGCGCAGCAGGTCAGCCGGCCGCAGGCGGCTCGGTGAGGACAGCGCGTTGACTGGTGATGGCACCAAAGAAGAGACCACAGATGTGGAAAGCATGGGAGAGACTCCAGGAGGGTGAATTGGTCAAGGCCGTTGTGACGTGCCTCAACGAATCGAGGCGGCGTTCAGCCTCGACAACACTCCTGAGCAACCATGCGGCGATTCACGGCAACCAGTGTTGCACAGAACTCCGGATTGGCAAACCCTCCTGCCATCGGCTGTCAGCCGACCGGCGGGTGCTTCGCGGCCCGTCGGGCCTGGTTGCGCTCGTAGACGATCCGCAGCCCCTCGAGCGCGAGGTCCCGTTCGATGTGCGCGATGGTCTCCGACTCCGGCATCACAAGCGGGGCGCTCTCCCCCGTGGCGATCACGTTCACGTCGTTGCCCGCGAACGCCGGCACCTCGGCGCGCACCCGTCGCACCAGACCGTCCACCAACCCGGCGAACCCGAAGATCGCACCGGCCTGCATGCACTCGACGCTGTTCTTGCCGACCACCGCCCGCGGACGCACCAACTCGAACTTCCGTAGCGCCGCCGAGTGCGAGGCGAGCGCGTCCGTCGAGGTCTCCAGACCGGGCGCGATCGCACCACCCAGGAACTCGCCCTTCGCCGAGACCACATCGACACAGGTCGCGACCCCGAAGTCCACGACGATGCACGGTCCCCCGTAAAGGTGGTGCGCGGCAAGACTGTTGACAATCCGGTCGGCCCCGACCTCCTTCGGGTTGTCGACCAGCAGCGGCACCCCGGTTCGCACACCGGGCTCGACCACCACGTGCGGGACGTGCTCCCAGTACCGGGACAGCATCACCCGCAGTTCCCGCAGCACCGACGGAACGGTCGACAGTGCCGACACCCCGACGATCTGGTCCACGCTCTCCCCGAGCAGGCCACGCAGCATCCAGGCCAACTCGTCCGCCGTCATCCGCGGATCCGTGCGCATCCGCCAGTCCCGCACCAACTTCGAGTGGTCACCCGCGCCGGTGAACAACCCGAGTGAGATGTTGGTGTTGCGGACGTCGACGGTGAGCAGCACTGCTACACCAGCGCCGAGGCGTCTTCGAGGGTGGAGAGCATCCGCGGCGTGATCAGGCCAGATCCCTCGGGGGCATGGGCCGGGTCGGCACCGAGCTCGATGGCCTTGTTGTCGGCGTCGACGAAGACCACACGCGGCTGGTAGTCGCGGACCTCCTGCTCGTTCATCACGCCATAGGCGATGAGGATGACCAGGTCGCCGGGGTGAACCAGATGCGCTGCCGCACCGTTGATCCCGATCACCCCGGAGCCGCGCTCACCCGCGATCACGTAGGTCTCGAGACGGGCGCCGTTGTTGATGTCCACGATGCACACCTGCTCGCCCTCGAGCAGGTCGGCGGCGTCCATCAGGTCCTGGTCCACGGTGACCGAACCGACGTAGTGCAGGTCGGCGTGGGTCACGGTGGCGCGGTGGATCTTCGACTTCATCATGGTGCGAAACATGTTGTGTCCTTCGGGTCTGGCTGGAAATCAGGGTCGGTAGAGGGGGTGCACTTACCCCGCCGCTGTCGTCTGCGTGGTGCGGGAATCCTCTTCCCGTTCGAGGAATCCGGTGCCGACGGCGACGCCGACGTTGTCGATCAGTCGGGTGCTACCGACCTTGGCCGCCACGAGCAGCCGCCCGTCCCCACGCTCGGGCGCTGGTCCCAGGTCGACGCCGCGGACCTCGAGGTAGTCGACTTCCACCTCCGGGGTCGTCGCCAGCACCTCGCGGGCGGTGGCGAGGATCGCCTCGGCTCCACCTGCCGCGGCGTGCGCCCCCGCCACCAGCGCGGCGGAGATGGTCGCGGCCGCGGTGCGCTGGGCCTCGTCGAGGTACCGGTTCCGCGAGGACAGCGCGAGGCCGTCCTGCTCGCGCACCGTCGGGACGCCATAGACCTCGACGTCCAGGTTCAGGTCGCGGACCATCTGCCGGATCAGCGCGAGCTGCTGGTAGTCCTTCTCACCGAAGTACGCGAGGTTGGGTCCGACGATCTGGAACAGCTTGTTCACGACGGTCAGCATCCCGGCGAAGTGCGTCGGGCGGCTGGCGCCTTCGAGCTCACTGCCCAGCGGACCCGGGTGGATCATGGTGCGCCTGCCCGCCGGGTACATCGCGGCGGCCGACGGCGCGAACACCAGCTCCACCCCGGCCTCGCGCAGCAGTTCGAGGTCCCGGTCCAGGGTGCGCGGGTACGCGTCGAGATCCTCGCCCGCACCGAACTGCAACGGGTTGACGAAGATGGACACCACCACCACGCTGCCGCGCAGCTTGGCCTGGCGGACGATCTCCAGGTGACCCGCGTGCAGCGCGCCCATGGTCGGCACCAACGCCACCTGGCGCCCGACGCCGCGCAGCGCCTTGGTGACCTTGGTCAGCTCGGCGGGTTCGTGGTGCACGGTCAGTTCACCGCGTGCGTAGCCGTTCACGAGCGGCCCTCCAGGATCTCGATCAGTTCGGGCTTGGACCCGGTCCGCTGAGCGGACCGGAGCGAAAGGGCGCGGTAACCGGCCGCGATCCGGGGGTCGACGTCCTCGAGAACCCTGAGATGGGTCGCGACGGCCGCGGCGTCGCCGCGGGCCACCGGCCCGGTGAGCGCCGCAGGACCGCGCCGGAGCGCGTTGTCCAGGGCGGCCGACAGCAGCGGGCCCAGCACCCGCTCGGCCACCCCGTTGGGCTGGTCGTCGACGAGCTGCTGGCCGAGGAGTTCGTCTCCCGCCAGCGCGACGCGGAGCGCGGCGACGGCGTCCACGACCAGGGTGACCAGGTGATTGCTGCCGTGCGCGAGCGCCGCGTGGTACAGCGCACGGGCCTCCTCGCGGACCCGGACGGGCTCCCCGCCGATCTCGAGGACCAGTGACTGCGCGATCGCGTAGCCGATCTCGTCCGCCGCGGTGATACCGAAACACGCGGAGGACAGCCGCGCGGTGTCCTCGTCGTGCCCGGTGAAGGTCATGGCGGGATGGATCGCCATCGGCAGCGCGCCGAGGGCGGTCAGCGGCTCGAGCACACCAACGCCGTTGGCGCCCGAGGTGTGCGCGACGAGGGTGCCGGGCTTGACGGAGCGGGTGGCGGCCAGGCCGCTGACCAGCCCCGCGAGCTCTGCGTCCGGGACGGCCAGCAGCAACAGCTCGCAGCGCGACGCCACCTCGGCGGCGGGCAGGATCTCGGTCTCGGGAAGCCTGGTCTCGGCCCGGCGAATCGACGCGTCGGACACCGCGGAACAGGCGACGACAATGTGGCCGACGCGCTCGAGCGCAGCACCGATCGCCGTTCCCACGCGTCCCGCCGAGACGATTCCGATGGTCAATCGTGCGGGCGCGGGGTCTTGAGTGATCTCGGAGGAGGTCACCGTTGTCCTCTCGTTCGTTCCAGTCCCGCAGGGCGGGTACCAGACGTTCACAGCGAGGATAGCCGCCGCGCCGGGACAGCCGCCATGGCGGAACAGAGTGATCTAGGGCACGCCCCCGGAGGGGATCCGCTCAGTCGCGGCGACGGCGACCGGACCTCTGCCCGTCCGTCTCGGGCTCCGCGGTCTTCATGTTCGCCATGATCTCGGCGACCGAGAGGCCCGTCGAGTGGGCCCCGGCGGGATCGGCCGCCTCGGCCTCGGCTGCCGGCTCCGCCTCGGCGGCGCGTCGCCGCGCCCTGCGGGACGAGACCTCGTCCGTCGGGGCCGGCTCGGGCGTCGGCGCCGGGCCCGGCTCGGGTACCGGGACGGGCTCGGGTTCGGGCAGCGGCGCGGGTTCCGGGGTGGGCGGCACCGGCTCGGGCACCGGGATCGGCGGCACCGGCGTGGGGGCGGCTGCGTCGCGGCGGGCTGTGGGGCCGGGCGCGGCGGGGGCGCCTGCCTCGGGATCGGGAACGCCGCTGCCGGAGCGGAGGGCTCCGGCTCGGGCTCCCCCACCACCATGACCTCGGCGGTGACCGGGTCGTCGTCCGGTGTGGCGAACGTCGGCCTCGCGCCCGGGGTGGCCGAGTACGCGGGGTCGGGGGTGAACGTCTTCGGCCGCGCCGGGCTCGCCAGCTCCGGGATCCGGGTGGCATCGGCCTGCAGCGCGACCCGGTCGACCGGCAGCCTGCCCTCGAACAACACCTCGAGGCTGCCGCGCAGCGCAGCCAACTCCGCCCGCAGGGCCGCGATCTCGGAGACATCGAGATCCGCCTCGCCGCGAACCTTGGCCTCGACGCCCATCTCGTACTCACGCCTTGCGGTGATCTCGCGCTCGAGCTGCAACTCGTACACGGTCTGCAGATCGCGCACCTTCGCCTTGTCGGCGGCCGATTCGCGGCGGTACTTGGTCATCGCGATGGCCGCGATGACCGCCGCCCAGAGGGCGACGACCAGGCCGACACGCAGCAATTGGACGCTGTTGCTGAAGATCATGAACAGGCTCGCGATCACCGCCAGCGCCACAAGCGCGGCGACGAACATCTGGCTCGTGCTGCGCTTGTACCGCCGAAGCGAGCCCGCGCGACCAGAAACCGTCATGCAGCCGAGGATAGCCGTCCGGACCGACCACCCGCCGTCACAACGGGCCGAGCCCGTGTCCGGCAGGAGCGGAATCGGTGGAATTCGGGAGGCACGTCCTGAGCTGAGACGACCCGGGGATGTGCGGCCGAACGGTACCGTAGCCAGAGGGGACCACGAGACGAGAGGGACGGTGCGATGCCGCCCGCCACCCGGGCCAAGGTCATCGGGAACCTACCCATCGAACCGACGAGCTTCGTCGGGCGTCGGCCCGAACTCGCCGAGGCAAAGCGGCTGCTCTCTGTTGCCCGATTGGTGACACTGACCGGGATCGGCGGCGTCGGGAAGACCCGTCTCGCACTACGGGTGGCGGAGGACTCGCGTCGGGCGTTCGAGGACGGGGTGTGGCTCGTCGAGTTCGGGGAGCTCCAAGACGAGGCGCTGGTACCCGACACCGTCGCCACCGCGTTGGGCCTCCGGGAACATCCGGCGCACCCGCCGCTGGTGCTGCTGACCGAGTACCTGTCCACCCGCACCCTGTTGTTGGTGCTGGACAACTGCGAGCACCTGATCGACGCGGTCGCGAAGCTCACGGATTCCCTCCTCCGGTCCTGCCCGGACCTGCGGATCCTCGCGACGAGCCGGGAACCGCTCGTCATCGGCGGCGAGGCGGTGCTGCGGGTGCCCGCGCTGACGGTCCCTGATGCCAGTCCGACGCCACAGGCCCTGGCAGGCTCCGAGGCGGTGACGCTGTTCGTCGAACGCGCCACCGCGGCGCTGCCCGGCTTCGCTCTCACCGAGGAGAACCTGGAGCCCGTCGCACAGATCTGTCGTCAGCTGGACGGGTTGCCGCTGCCGATCGAGTTGGCCGCGGTGCGCCTGCGGGCCATGACCGCGGAGCAGATCCTGGACCGGCTGACCGACCGGTACCGGTTGCTGACCACCGGCAATCGAGGCGCGCCGACACGACTGCAGTCACTGCAGATGAGCATCGACTGGAGCCACGAGCTGTGCACGGAGACCGAGCAGGTGCTCTGGCGCCGGCTCTCGGTGTTCGCGGGCAGCTTCGGGCTGGATGCGGCCGAAGGCGTCTGTGCTGGCGGGATGGTCGATCCGCGCGACCTGCTCGACGTGCTGGCCTCGCTGGTGGACAAGTCGATCCTGATCCGCGAGGAGGCCGGCGCCGCGGTGCGGTACCGGATGCTCGAAACCCTCCGCGAGTACGGGCGCGAGAAGCTGCACGAAGCGCACGAGTTCGATGACCTGCTCCGGCGGAACAGGGACTGGTACGAGGGGCTGGTGCTGGGAGCACGCTCCGAGTGGATCGGCCCCCGGCAGCCGGACCTGATGGTCCGTATAGCCAGGGAACAACCGAATCTGCGCGAGGCCATGCAGTTCAGTGCGACCGAGCCCGGCGAGGCGGACCACGCCCTGCGGATCGCCATCGCGCTGTTCCCGTTCTGGCTCTCCCGCGGGCTGCTCAGCGAGGGGCGATACTGGCTCGACCGCGCACTCGGCCTGCCAGGAGAGGTCCCGACCGCCCATCGGATCAAGGCGCTGTGCGCCGACTGCCTGCTCACCAGCAACCAGGGCGACATCGCCGCAGGGACGGCGCAGGCGGAGGAGGCGCTCCAGCTCGCCGACGATCTCGGTGATCCGGGCACCCGCGCCCTCGTGATGCACGCCGCCGGGTACCTGGCCGCCTTCAGCGGCGATCTCCCTCGCGCGGTTGCCTGCCTGGAAGAGGCCCTCGAGGTCTTCCGCACGCAGGGGAATCCCATCCGGCAGATCTCGACCCTGCTCGGGCTCGCCGTGGCGTACGGGTTGCTCGACGATGCCGCTCGGGCCATCGAGTACCAGGAACAGGCCCTCGCGATCAGCGAGGCCACCGGCGAGTTCGTCTACCGCGCCTACGCGGTCTGCGCCCTCGGGCTGGCGCTGTGGAAGACCGATCCGCAGCGGGCGGACGGGCTGCTCGAGAAGGGCCTGCGGCTCTCCCGTGAGGCCGACGACATGCTCGCGACCGCAATGTGTGTGGAGGCGAAGGCCTGGACCGCCATCGTCACGGACCGGGCCCGCCGTGCCGCGCTGCTGTTCGGCGCGGCACGGACCATGTGGCAGCGGGTGGGTAGCCCGGGAGCCGTGGTGCCGAAGCTGGAGTCGTACCACGAGGAGTGCGAGCTGCGGACCCGCCGGGCGCTGGGCGAGCAGGCTTTCGAGTCGGCTTTCCGCAGCGGCGAGCGCTGGACGGCGCAGGAGACGATCGCGTTCGCGCTCGGGGAGGACCTCGGCGAGGAGAATCCGGAGCCTGCGGGTGCTGCGACGGCCCTGACGCCACGCGAACTGCAGGTCGCCGAACTGGTCGCGCAGGGCCTGACCAACAAGGCCATCGCCGCCAAGCTGGTGATCGCGCAGCGGACGGCGCAGGGACACGTCGAGCATGTGCTGGCGAAGCTGGGATTCAACTCCCGCACGCAGATCGCCGCATGGGTCGTCGAGCGCCAATCCGGCTGAGCCGCCGCTAGACGGCTGGCTCGTCCGGCGGTTCGTCCGGGGCCTTGCAGCAGTGCTCGAGCCAGAGCGCCGCGGCGACCAGCGCCACGCCCGCGACCAGACCGACAACGGTGCCCGAGGTGTCGTCGGAGGCCGCCTGAACCGTCGAGCGCTGCGGCAGCAGATACAGGAGCAAACCGAGCCAGACACCTGAGGTGGCGGCCCCCACCAGTGCCGATGCCTTGGCCAGCGCCACTGCCCGCGCCGCGGTGATGGGGTGCAGCTGGCGCGGGCCCTGACCGAGCTGATGCCCCCTGACCCGCGACCGGATCATGAAGGCGACGCCCACCTCGATGGCGGCGACGGGATAGAGCGAGGCGCCGGCGAACAGCGGGATCGGCGGCAGCGAACCGTAGAAGGCGCGAACCAGGAGCCAGGTTGCGATGGCCGCAAAGGCCCGAGTCCCAGCAGGTCCCGGATCCGGGTCGTCGACATCACCGGCGCACCACCGTCACGGCCGCACCAACCTGAGCTCGGTCCGCCGCACCCCGTCGCGCTCGGTGGCGTCGAGGTCGCCGAGCAGCTCTCCGGCGGGCACCCTCGCTCCGCGCACGGTCAGCGTGGCATCGGGGTCGATCTCCAGCCACGGGGCGAGCACGAACGCCCGCTCGTGGGCCCTCGGATGGGGCAACGTCAGTTCCGGGTCCGCACTGACGATGCCGTCACAGTCGACCACGTCCACGTCGAGGCTGCGCGGACCCCAACGCTGTTCGCGCACCCGGTCCGCGGCGGCCTCCAGCTCCTGCCCGAACCGCAGCCAGCCGCGGCAGTCCAGCTCGGGATCGTCGACGATCAGCGTCGCGTTGAGAAAATCCTGCTGCTCGACCCCGCCCCACGGCGCGGTCGCGTACACCCCCGACGCCGCGACCAGGCGATCGCCGAGCGCGTCGACGACGGACCGCAGGTTCTCGAGCGGTTCGCCGAGATTCGACCCGATGGAGAGCACCGCGCGACTCATCCGCGCAGGCCCTTGCGGGAACGGCGCGCCACGACGGCGACGTCGACGAAGGTCAGCGGGATCGGTGCCGACGGCTTGTGGACCGTCACCTCCACCGCGTTCACCCGATCGTCGGTCAGCACCGCGTCGGCGATCTCCCCTGCCACCGTCTCGATGAGGTCGCGCGAGGGGCCCGCCACGATCGCGGCAGCCGTCTCGGCGAGCTCGCCGTAGTGCATCGTGTCGGCGAGATCGTCCGAGGCCGCCGCGGGCGCGAGGTCCATCCACACCGTGACGTCGACGACGAAGTCCTGGCCGTCCCGCTTCTCGTGCTCGAAGACGCCGTGATTGCCGCGGACCCGCAACCCGCGCAACTCGATTCGATCAGCCATCGTGCTTCTCCTCAGCCGCGCTCCACGCGTTCACCACCGCGATCGCGTCGAGGGATCCCCGTGCGTCGTGCACCCGCACTCCCCATGCGCCGCCGCGCGCGGCGAGGGCCGAGACGACAGCCGTCGCGACCTCACGCCCGTCGGGCGCACGGTCGCCGTGTTCATCCGCGAGCAGGCTGCCGAGGAAGCGCTTGCGGGAGGCCCCGATCAGCACAGGGAAACCCAGCGCGTTGAGCCGCGGCAGCGCGCCGAGCAGCGCCCAGTTGTGTTCGGCGGTCTTCGCGAACCCGAGCCCGGGATCGAGGATCAGCCGGCTCGGATCGACGCCGGCACGAACCGCGAGGTCGACCTGGGTCAGCAGTTCTTCACCGACCTCCGCCACCACGTCGTCGTAGTGTTCCACCCCGCCTGCGTGCACGTATTCGCCCGCGGAGCGCCAGTGCATCAGGATCCAGGGCAGGCCAGCGTCGGCCATCACCGCGGCCATCGCCGGATCGGCGCGGCCACCGGAGACGTCGTTGACGATCGTGGCCCCCGCCTCGATCGCGGCCGCGGCCACCGAGGCACGCATCGTGTCGACGCTGACCGTGATCTTCTCGGCCGCCAGGGCCGCGATCACCGGACGGATGCGCTCGGCCTCGACCACCGGATCCACCCGCGCCGCACCGGGCCGGGTCGATTCGCCGCCCACGTCCACGATGTCCACGCCCAGCCGGCTCAGCTCGAGGCCGTGCTCGATCGCGGCGTCCTGGTCCAGGTAGCGGCCGCCGTCCGAGAACGAGTCGCTGGTGACGTTCAGAACACCCATCACCACGCAGCGGCCCGGCATCGGCACCGTCACTTGCGCAGGATCAGGTCCAGAGCCTCGGAACGCGAGGCGGCACTCGACTGCAGCAGACCGCGCACGGCGGAGGTGGTGGTGCTGGCACCCGGCTTCCTGATGCCGCGCATCGCCATACACAGGTGCTCGGCCTCCACCACGACGATGACCCCGCGGGGATCGAGCTTGCGCACCATCGCGTCGGCGATCTGACTGGTCAACCGCTCCTGCACCTGCGGACGCTTCGCGTACAGGTCGACCAGTCGCGCGAGCTTCGAGAGCCCGGTGACCCGGCCGGTGGAGCCCGGGATGTATCCGACGTGTGCGACGCCGTGGAACGACACCAGGTGATGCTCGCAGGTCGAGTACATCGGGATGTCGCGGACCAGCACCAGTTCCTGGTGTCCCTCGTCGAAGGTGGTGTTGAGCACCGAATCCGGATCCGTGTAGAGGCCCGCGAAGACCTCCCGGTACGCCCTGGCCACCCGGGCGGGGGTGTCGAGCAGACCCGGCCGATCCGGGTTCTCGCCGACCGCGATCAGCAGTTCACGAATCGCGGCCTCGGCGCGCGGCTGGTCGAAGACCCGCCCGGTCTCGACGCACTCGAGCGGCGCCGCGGCGCCACGCTCAGGGGACTCCGCTGCGTCGCGTTCCTGTGACGTCGATGCGTCACGGGAATTCGCACCACCGAGTTGATTGACCGACACGCGACCGAACCTCCACTCTCGCCGACCGTTACCCACCGACCACGCCGGTGCGACGCGATCAGTGGGTAAGCCTAGTTACC
This sequence comes from Rhodococcus sp. MTM3W5.2, assembly GCF_001984015.1. NCBI lineage: Bacteria > Bacillati > Actinomycetota > Actinomycetes > Mycobacteriales > Nocardiaceae > Rhodococcus > Rhodococcus sp. MTM3W5.2. The sequence continues at coordinate 5,127,622 of NZ_CP019572.1, forward strand.
GCCGGACTACTGCTGGCCGTTCGGCCCTTCCCAGCGCTCGGTTGCCGGCCCGCTCTCGTCTTCGGGCTTCTGCGGCGGACTCCACTGCGGATACCCGCCGTACGGGTTCTGCGGGTTCTGGGCGTGCTGCTGCGGCTGCTGCTGGTGCTCGCCCGCATCCCGCGGCGGCCAACCGGGCGCCGACCAACCGGCAGGCGCACCGTAGTCCGGCATCGTGCCGTGCTGAGGCTGCTGCTGCCGCGGGTCCGGGTACGGCTGGTAGCCGCCGCCATTCGGAGCAGGCATCGGGTAGCCGTTCTGCGGACCCGGGACCGGAGCGGTGGGGGGAACCGTCTCGCGGGGCTTGCTGAAGGTCGGCTGCCGCACCGAGTCGTCGGGCAACGGCTCACCGCGCTCGATCGCCAGCTCACGCGGCGTCTTCACCGGCGGCTTGTCGGACGGCGTCCGACCACCGAAGTCGTTGAACGCGGTGATCCGGGGTCGCTTCTCCACACTCGAGAAGATCTGCTCCAGATCCTTGCGGGTGAGGGTCTCGCGCTCGAGCAGCTCGGTGGCCACCACGTCCAGCAGGTCGCGGTGCTCGTTGAGGATCGCCCATGCCTCGGTGTGCGCGGCCTCGATGAGGTTGCGCACCTCCTCGTCGATCTCCCTTGCGACCTCGTGTGAGTACTCGGAGCTCACCCCCATCGACCGGCCGAGGAACGGATCGCCCTGCTCCTGCCCGTAGCGGACCGCACCCAGCTTGGCGCTCATGCCGTACTCGGTGACCATCGCGCGGGCGATCTTGGTGGCCTGGTCGATATCGGACGAGGCACCGGTGGTCGGCTCGTGGAAGACGAGCTCCTCGGCGGCGCGGCCGCCCATCGCCATCACCAGCCGGGCGATCATCTCCGAGCGGGTCATCAGGCCCTTGTCGTCCTCGGGCACCGTCATGGCGTGTCCGCCGGTGCGACCGCGAGCCAGGATGGTGACCTTGTAGATCGGCTCGATGTCCGGCATCGCCCATGCGGCCAGGGTGTGTCCGCCCTCGTGGTACGCGGTGATCTTCTTCTCGTGCTCGCTGATGATCCTGCTCTTGCGGCGCGGGCCGCCGATGACGCGGTCGACCGACTCCTCGAGCGCCGCCTCCGTGATCAGGGCGCCGTTCTCGCGGGCGGTCAGGAGCGCGGCCTCGTTGATGACGTTCGCCAGGTCCGCGCCCGACATGCCGACGGTCCGCTTGGCCAGGCCCTCGAGATCCGCGTGCTGATCGAGCGGCTTCCCCTGCGAATGCACCTTGAGGATCGCCCGGCGGCCCGCCAGGTCCGGGTTGCTCACCGGGATCTGCCGGTCGAACCGGCCCGGACGCAGCAGCGCCGGGTCGAGGATGTCGGGACGGTTGGTCGCGGCGATCAGGATGATGCCGGTGCGGTCGCCGAAGCCGTCCATCTCGACCAGCAGCTGGTTGAGGGTCTGCTCGCGCTCGTCGTGCCCGCCGCCGAGGCCGGCGCCACGCTGACGGCCGACCGCGTCGATCTCGTCGACGAAGATGATGCAGGGGCTGTTCTGCTTGGCCTGTTCGAACAGGTCGCGCACCCGGGATGCGCCGACACCGACGAACATCTCGACGAAGTCCGAGCCCGAGATGGTGAAGAACGGCACTCCGGCCTCACCCGCGACGGCCCTCGCGAGCAGCGTCTTACCGGTTCCTGGCGGGCCGTAGAGCAGGACGCCCTTCGGGATCTTCGCACCAAGCGCCTGGTAGCGGGCCGGGTTCTGCAGGAAGTCCTTGATCTCGTACAGCTCTTCGACGGCCTCATCGGCGCCTGCCACATCCGCGAACGTGGTCTTGGGCATGTCCTTGGTGAGCTGCTTGGCCTTCGACTTCCCGAAGCCCATCACGCCGCCGCGGCCACCGCCCTGCATCCGTCCCATCACGAAGACGAACAGGCCGAGCAGGATCACCATCGGCAGCACGAACAGCAGGATCGAGGTCAGCCAGCTCTCCTGGCTCACCTTGGTGTTGTACTTCTCCACGCCCGCGTTCTGGACTGCGGTGAAGATCTGCTCGGAGGCCGCACTCGGGTACTTCGCGAGGATCTGGTTCGAGTTGTCGGTCGCGTCGTTGCCCTGCTTCAGGGTGAGGCGGAGCTGTTGCTCGCGGTCGTCGATCTGCGCATCGGTGACGTTCTTCGCGTCGAGTTGGGCGATGGCCACCGAGGTGTCGACGTTCTTGTACCCGCGGGTGTCGTTACCGAAATAGCTGAACGCGTAAATGATCAGCAGGATGCCGGCGACAATCGCCAGGTTGCGAAACACAGTCTTGCGATTCATACAGGTTCAGCCTCTGCAGGCCAGTCCTTTCCAGTTCCGGTCGAGCACAGTGCGCCGGGTTCCGGCTGCTCACCGGAGGTTCAAGGTTACCGCGACCGCCGCGAGCAGTGTCCGTTAGCGCGGGCATCGGCGCGGAGCAGCTGTCGCAGCGGCTTCTGCCAAGTAGAACGCGCGGGCACAGCGGATGGTTCCGTGAGCCCCGCCACCGCGAGCGGCCGAATCCGGATGTCGATACGCTGCGGCCATGACGCTGCCGTATCCCGAGGTCCTGGCGGAGATCGAGCGCTCGCAGGCGCGACTGGAATCCTCGGTCGCCGACCTGTCGGACGAGCAGGCCAGGGGCGACTCGCTGCTGCCCGGCTGGAGCCGAGGTCACGTCGTCACGCACCTCGCGCGCAACGGCGACGCATTGAACCGGCTTGCCGTCGGCGTGTTGTCCGGGACCCGGCCCGAGATGTACCCAGGCGGGCGGGAGGCACGGGGCGCCGCCATCGAGGAGGGCGCGGACCGCCCCGTCGAGCTGCTGGACGCCGACCTGCGATTCGCCGGGCGACGGGTGATCGAATCACTGCGGAAGATCGGGCCAGACCAGCTCGACACCCCGGTGTCGTGGCGCAAGCCCACCGCCGCGCGCGGCATCCCGGTGCTCCGCTGGTGCGAGCTCGAGATCCATCACGTCGACCTCGGCACCGGATACATCGCCCCGAACTGGCCCGACGCGTTCGTCGAGGAGATCCTGACGCGGGATCTTCCCGAACTCGCCGAGGCGGCGCCCGAGGTCGTACCGCCGGACCTGCCCCGGGCCGAGCTGCTGGCCTGGCTGGTCGGCAGGCCGACGCGCGCCGGGCTACCCGAGCTGCCCGCCTGGCCGTTCTGACCCGCGGCCCTCACGCCGCCGCGTCCGCGGCCGTCACATCACCGCGACTTTCGGCCAGGGCTGCAGCGCCTCCAGCTGCGCGGCCACCGCCAGGATCCGCGCCTCCCCGCCGGGCGGCGCCGCGATCTGCACACCCAGCGGGGTTCCGGACTCGGGGTGCATTCCCACCGGCACGGACACGGCAGGCCAGCCGACCAGGTTCCAGACCGGGGTGAACGGTGCGAAACGCACGGCCGCCAGGACGTTCGACGGCCAGGACCGGTCGCTCCAGCCGTGCGCCTCCATCGGCGGCCTGGCCAGCGTCGGTGTCAGCACCACGTCGAAATCCGCGAAGAACGCACGCATCGCGGCCTCCATCTTGTCCACCTGCCCGGGTCGGACGAGCCTTCGCATGGCGTGCCCGACCGCGATGTGCGTCCGCGTGCGCGCCTGCAGCAGCGTGTGGTCGAGCCCCTCGGCATAGGCGGCCGTGCCGGCCGTCCAGCGAGACACCAAGGGAATCGGGTTCTTCGGGTACGGCAGCTTCGCGGCCGTGACCGTGTGCCCGGCATCACCGAGCACCCGTGCGGTTCGCTCGGCCCCCTCCTTCCAGTGCCGGTCCACCGGCGTCAAAGGACTCGGCGAGCCAGCCGCCACCGCGACGCGCAGTCGCCCCGGATCGGCGGGCTCCGCCAGCTCCGGCCGGTCCGCCATCACCGACAACAGCAGGGCGGCGTCCTCGACCGTCGTCGTGAGCGGACCGTTCTCCGCCATCCCGAACCAGTTCTCGCCCAGCTCGCGAGGCACCAGACCGCTGCCGGGTTTGATGCCGACCAACCCGCAGGCGGCGGCCGGGATCCGGATCGAGCCGAGACAGTCCGATCCGTGTGCCACCGGCACCATCCCGGCGGCCACCGAGGCGCCCGCGCCGCCGGACGACCCACCCGCGGTCAGCTCGTGATTCCACGGGTTCTTGACGATCGAGTCGTGCGAATCGGTCGACGGCCACACACACAGCTCGGACAGCCTGGTCAGTGCCACCGGAACCGCGCCTGCCCGACGCAGCCGATCGAGCACGGGATGGTCCCCGGTCGAGGCCTCCGCAACGGTGGTCGCGGAACCGTTTCCCAGCGGATGCCCGACGATCGGGATGTTGTCCTTGATCGCGATGGGCACGCCCGCCAAGGGCAACGCCGACAGGTCCGGTCGCCCGGCCAGGGCCGCGGCCTCGGCACGGGCCTGCTCGCCGCGCACGATCACGAACGAGTCCAGCTCGGGATCACGTTCGGAGATCCGGCTCAACGCTCCCTCGACCGCGTCGATCGGCGACAGCACGCCCGAGCGCACCCGTGCTGCGATCGCGGCAGCGGTGAATTCGAGTTGGACGCCGGTGAACAGGGCGCCCACCGAAGGGTTGGACATACGCAATAACCGCCTCACCTGGTTGGTCACTCGATCCTCCTGCCTCGCGAGACCCGTCGCCAGGCACCCATGGGTTGCGATCGGCCACCCATGGAGGATTACGAAGACCCTGGTATAGAGCGAAAACGGTTGCTGCCGCCGGACCGGAGTGCGATCGTTGCATGGCAAGCCCCAACCATCCACGTCACGCGGAGGTAGGCATGGCTGATGCAATCGTGGCCGAGGGACTGGTCAAGCGGTACGGCAAGGTCGTCGCCCTCGACGGGCTCGACCTCGCGGTGCCCGAGGCCACCGTTCTCGCGCTACTCGGCCCCAACGGCGCCGGAAAGACGACGGCGGTGCGCGTGTTCACGACGCTGCTCGAACCCGACGAGGGCCACGCCACCGTCGACGGACTGGACGTGGTCGCCGACGCCAAGGAGTTGCGTTCCCAGATCGGTGCCTCCGGCCAGTACGCGGCGGTGGACGAGTACCTGACCGGCTTCGAGAACCTGGAGATGGTCGGGCGCCTGTACCACCTCGGCACCAAGTTCAGCAGGGACCGGGCGCGCGAGCTACTGGAGCAGTTCGACCTCGTCGAGGCCGCCGACCGCCCGGTCAAGGGGTATTCCGGCGGCATGCGCCGCCGTCTCGACCTGGCCGGGGCGCTGGTCGCGAACCCGCCGGTGCTGTTCCTCGACGAGCCGACGACCGGGCTCGACCCCAGGGCGCGGCTCGGCCTATGGGACGTCATCGACGAACTCGTCTCAGGCGGCACCACGCTGCTGCTGACCAGCCAGTACATGGACGAGGCGGACCGACTCGCCGATTCCATCGCCGTGGTCGACCACGGCAGGGTGATCGCGAGAGGCACCTCGGACGAGCTCAAGGACCAGGTCGGCGGGGAGCGGATCGAGCTCGCCCTCGACCCGGGTGCCAGCCTCGACGACGCGCGGGCGGCACTGACCGCGATGGCCGACGGCGAAATCCAGGTGGATCAGCACGCGCGCCGGATCACCGTTCCCGTGGCCGACGGGTCGAGCGCCCTCGTCGCCGCCCTCGGCAGCCTTGCGGGGCGGAACGTGACGGTCACCGACGTCGCCCTGCGCAGACCCACCCTCGACGACGTGTTCCTCGCGCTGACCGGCCACCAGGCCGAGCAGGCGGGGAACGGAGCCGACGAGGCCGATGTCGGCAACCAGAGCAGCGAGGGTCGGCACCGGGAGCGTGCGTCGTGAACGGGCTGGAGATGGCGGTCCGCGACGGGGCGACGATCGCCAAACGAAACGTCATCAAGATCAGGCGGGTGCCGGACCTGCTGATCTTCACGACGCTGTCACCGATCATGTTCGTGTTGCTGTTCGCGTACGTCTTCGGCAGCTCCATCGAGGTGCCGGGGATGTCGTACAAGGAGTTCCTGATCGCGGGCATCTTCACCCAGTCGGTCATCTTCGGCGCCACATGGACCGGACTCGGGCTCGCCGAGGACATCCAGAAGGGGTTCATCGACCGGTTCCGGTCGCTGCCGATGGCCCAGTCGGCGGTGCTCGTCGGGCGCACCACCAGTGACGTGCTGATCAACGTCGTGAGCCTGGTCGTGATGTCGCTGGCCGGACTGGCGGTGGGCTGGCGGATCCACACCTCCCTGCTCGAGGCCGCGGCCGCCTATGTGTTGCTGCTGCTGTTCGCCTACGCCCTGTCCTGGGTGATGGCCGTTGTGGGGCTGTGGATCCGCACTCCGGAGGTCTACAGCAACGCCAGCTTCATGGTGATCTTCCCGCTGTCGTTCATCGCGAACACCTTCGTCCCCACCACGAATCTGCCCCCGGTGCTCAAGGTCATCGCCGAGTGGAACCCCGTCTCGGCGGTGACACAGGCGGTCCGCGAACTGTTCGGCAACACCAATCCAGCGCTCGTGGTACCGGACGTGTGGCCCCTGCAGAACCCGGTGGTGGCCTCCCTCGCCTGGATCGTCGGGATTCTCGTGGTGTTCGTGCCGTTCGCGATCCATCGTTACAAGAAGGCGGTCAGTCGCTGATGGACCCGACCGTTCGGTCGACGCCCGAGGCGACGGTCGCGGCGGACTCGACGGGTGATTCCTACCCGCGCATCCTGTCCCCCGAGCGGATCGACGACGAACTCTCGTCGTCGCTCGGTCCGAGCGAGGCGGTCGGCGACATCGACGTCGACGTCGGACAACGCATCGACGACTTCGACCTGCTCATGAGGCTCGGCCGCGGCGCCTTCGCCCGGGTGTTCCTCGCCCGGCAACGCTCGATGCACCGGCTGGTCGCGGTGAAGGTCTCGCGCGACCACGGCACCGAACCGCAGACGATGGCCCAGCTCGACCACGACTACATCGTCCGGGTCTTCGACCAGCGGCAACTCGAGGGCCTCGGGGTGAAACTGCTCTACATGCAGTACGTCCCCGGCGGCACCCTGCTCGCCGTGTTGCGGCGGATCCGGAAGGCACCGCAGGAGCCACGAGGTGGCCAGGTGCTGCTGGACGCGATCGACAGTGAACTCGAGGCCAAGGGCGAGATCAGGCCAACCGACTCCAGCGTGCGGGCCGAGATCGCCGCCCTGTCCTGGCCGGAGACGATCGCCTGGCTGGGCAGGCGCCTCGCCGAGGCGCTCGACCACGCGAGCAGGCACGGCGTGATCCACCGCGACATCAAGCCGGCGAACGTGCTGCTCACCGCGGAGGGGGTCCCCAAACTCACGGATTTCAACATCAGCTTCAGCAACCGCCTCGACGGAATGAGTCCGGTCGCGTACTTCGGCGGCTCACTGGCATACATGTCGCCGGAGCAACTGGCGGCGCGGCACCCGAACAAGCCCGGGACCGCCGCCGACCTCGACACCCGCAGCGACATCTTCGCGCTCGGCGTCATGCTGTGGGAGCTGCTGACCGGCAAACGCCCGTTCCGCGACGCGATCGACGCCGACGAGTCGGATGCGTCGCTCGGCACCATGCTGGATCTGCGCAGACATCGGGTCGGCCAGCAGATCCAGGCCGAGCTGCCACCCGACTGCCCGGCCACCCTGCGCCGCGTACTGCTGACCTGCCTCGAACCCGACCCGCGGGACCGCTGGCCCACGGGCGCGGATCTGGCCCAGCAGTTCGAGCTGTGCCTGGATCCGCAAGCCCGCGACCTGGTCGATCCGCCGCACGGCAGCTGGCGGCTGCGGCTGCGCCCGTGGGCGGTACCGATCATCGTGGCCGGGATCCTGGTGCCCAACGCCTTGGCTGGCCTCTACAACTACACGCACAACCGCACGCTGATCGTCAGCAAGCTGTCCCTGGCGGCGCAGGACCATTTCGGGCAGATCCAGCTGGTCATCACCGTGATCACCTTCCCGCTGATGGCGGTGCTGCTGGCCTCCCTGTGCCGGCGCCCCATCCGGGTGTCGCGGGCGCTGGCGCGCGGCCACGTCTTCGACGCCAGGACCCTCGGCCGGGCACGGACCGACGCCCTGCTGCTCGGCGACCGGGTGGTGGTCGTCTTCTTTGCGGCCTGGTGGGTCGCGACCGCCGTCAACCTGATCCTGCTGCACGTCGCGGGCGGGACGATCCAGCTGGGGGCGTACCTGCACTTCCTCGCCTCGACCGTGGTGTGCGGCGCCATCGCGGTGGCCTACCCGTTCTTCCTGGTGACCTTCTACGTCGTGCGCTGCGTGTACCCGGTGTTGCTGCCGCCGGGCATCATCAGCGGCATCGACGCCGGGCTGCTGCGGGGGCTGGAGCGGCGCAGCACCCGCTACCTGGCCGTCGCCGCCTCCATCCCGTTGGTGGCGATCGCCGGGGCGACGTTCCTGCCCGCCGAAGAGCTGGGGGCGGTCGTCGTGCCAATCCGGGTGCTCTGTCTTGGCGCGATCGTCGCGTTCGTCGGGGCCTACTGGATGTTCCGGCAGCTCGAGCAGGACCTGCACGCCCTCGAACGAGTGGTGTCGGGCGAACCCGGTCCCGCATTGAGCCTCCGCGCTCACACCCCAGCGGCGCTATCCTGACGAGGGGCTTCCCTCACGACATCGAGCGCCGCAGGCGCACGAGACAGTCCGAGGTTTTCGTGATGAAACGGACCATTCGACCAGCACCGGACCCTACGGTCGCGGCGCAATCCTCGCCGGACTCGACGGTCGCGGCGCAGTCATCGCTGGACTCGACGGTCGCGGCGCAGTCCCCGGTCGCCCGTTTCACGGCCCAGTGGGAGACGACCGGCACTCCCCCGAATCTCGCGGACTACCTCCCTGAGCGGGTGGACCAGCGGCGCGACTCGTTGATCGAACTGATCAGGGTCGACCTACGGTACCGATGGCTGGATTACGAGAAGCCCAAGCGCCTGGCCGCCTACCGCGAAGAGTTCCCCGAACTGAAGTCCGAGCCGTTGCCTCCCGAGCTGATCGACGAGGAGTTCCGCCTACGGCGCCAGAGCGGGCTCACCGTGGAGGCCAGCGACTACTCGCGGGACTTTCCGGAGGAGTCCCAGGTGATCGAGCAATCGCCGATTCCCGGCGACGAGAAGTCCACGCTGATCGCGAAGCCCGCCGCGGAGACGGCGCTCGACGACATCGATGTCGGCCAGCGGGTGGACGACTTCGACCTGCTGATGGGTCTGGGACGGGGCGCGTTCGCCCGGGTCTTCCTCGCCCGTCAACTCTCGATGCAACGCCTGGTCGCGGTGAAGATGTCCCACGATCACGGCACCGAACCGCAGACACTGGCCCAACTCGACCACGACTACATCGTCCGGGTCTTCGACCAGCGCGTCCTCGACGAACACAAGCTGAAACTGCTCTACATGCAGTACGTCCCCGGGGGCACCCTGCTCGGGGTGCTGCGGCGGGTCCAGGCGACACCGCCCGAGGACCGCACCGGGCAACTGCTGCTGGACGTGATCGACGATGCGCTCGAGGCCAAGGGCGAGATCCGGCCTGCGGACTCCAGCGTCCGGCCCGAGATCGCGTCCCTTAGCTGGCCGGAGACCGTCGCGTGGCTGGGCCGCCGACTGGCCGAGGCACTCGACTACGCGGGCAAACACGGTGTGCTGCACCGCGACATCAAGCCGGCAAACGTGCTGCTCACCGCCGACGGCGTGCCGAAGCTCGCCGACTTCAACATCAGCTTCAGCGACACCGTGGCGGGCACGAGCCCCGTCGCGTACTTCGGCGGGTCCCTGGCCTACATGTCGCCCGAACAACTCGAGGCCTGCCATCCGGGCCTGCCTGGCACGGCGAGCGACCTCGACACCCGCAGCGACATCTTCGGGCTCGGGGTGATGCTGTGGGAGTTGCTCACGGGCACGCGCCCCTTCGACGACTCCGCGGTGGGCGGCCAGTCGGAGAAGTCGCTGGAACGGATGCTGGCGATCCGCGAGCGCGGCGTCGACGCGGAGGCACAGGCCCAGCTGCCGTCCGACTGCCCCGCCGCCCTGAAGCGGGTGCTGCTGACCTGCCTCGCACCGGACCCGAGCAGCCGGTGGTCGACGGGCGCTGAGCTGGCCCAGCAGTTCGAACTGTGCCTGGACCCGCGGGCAAGGGACCTCGTCGACCCCGATCCGCGGAGCTGGCGGATGCGGCTGCGACGCTGGGTGGTCCCGATCACCGTGGTGGCGATGCTGGTGCCGAACGTGCTGGCGGGTGTCTACAACTACCACCACAACAAATCGCTGATCATCAGCAACCTGGCGCTGGAGGCCCAGCAGAAGTTCGAGCAGATCCAATCCGCGATCAACATGATCGCGTACCCGATCGGCATCGTCGTGGTGGTGTACCTGAGCCGCTATCCGATGAGGATGCCGCGCGGGTTGCGCAAGGGCCGCATCTACGACAAGCAGACCCTGGCGAAGGCGCGGTCCGACACCCTGCTGCTCGCCGACCGGGCAGTGCTCGTCATCTTCAGCATGTGGGCCGTGGCCGGGATCGCGTATCCGATCACCCTGCGGGTCGTCGCGGGCGAGATCCCCGCGAGCACCTACATACATTTCATCGGCTCGCTGATCGTGTGCGGGGCGATCGCGGTCGCGTACCCGTTCTTCCTGGTGACCTTCTACCTGATGCGGTGCATCTATCCGATGATGCTGCCGCAGGGCATCACCAGCAGCGACGACGCCCGCAAACTGCGCGGGCTCAGCAGGCGCAGCGTCCGCTACCTGGCGCTGGCCGCCTCGGTGCCGCTGGTCGGGGTGGCAGGGGTGACGTTCCTGTCCTCCGACGAGATCACCTCCGTGATCGTGGCCGTCCGCGTTTTGTGCGTCGGGGCCATTGCCGCCTTCATCGTCGTGTACTGGCTGTTCCGGCTGCTGGAAAAGGACCTGCGCGCGCTGGAGCGGGTCGTCTCGCACGAACCGGCGACCCGGTCCGCATGACCCGCGCGGCTATGAGGTCGTAGCCGAATTCGTCAGGCCTCGCGTCTTGACCGACAGGTGAGCGAGGAACAGGCTGATAGATGAACCTGCGGTCCAGTGGGTCGGTGAATGCATGTCTGAGCAAGCAGATCACGGAAAGCGCCCGGTGAGCGCGGTACTCGCGGGGCCGTATGGCCATCCGTTCCACCCGATCCTGGTGACGCTGCCGATCGGTGCATGGGTCAGCAGCCTGGTGTTCGACGTCTCTTCTCGAATCGTCGGGGATCCGGGTTTCCTGACCAAGGGGTCGGTGTGGCTCATCGCGATCGGCCTGCTCGGCGCGCTGGCCGCGGCGACGATCGGCGTCCTCGACCTCATGGCCATCCCCACGGGGACCCCTGCGTTCCGGACCGGTGTGGCGCACATGTCGCTGAACCTCGCGGTGACCGCCTCGTATGCGGTGAACCTCGTGTGGCGCCACACCGACTACGGAACCCCGGACGCAGTGGACATCGGCCGGCTCGCGCTCTCCGCGGTGTCACTGGCCGGGTTGGCCACCGCGGGCTATCTCGGCGGCCGGCTCGTCTTTCGCGATGGGGTACGGGTCGCGGACGAAGCGACCCAAGCCGCCGCATTCGAGCAGCGTTCCCTGCCGGGCCGGCACCCATAGACCTGATCCGTCCACCACTGCCTAGGAGATGACATGGGTATCGCAGCTCTCGTGACCTGGCTGCTGACTGCCGCAGGCGGCTTCTACCTACTCGCGACCTGGATCGCCAAAGGCGGTGTGCGGCAACCGCGGAACAGCCACTTCCCTCCCGCCGTGATCTTCGGACACTTCGTTCTTGCCGTGATCGGACTGGTCGTGTGGATCGTGTATCTCGTCGTCGACGAGGACGCCCTCGCGTGGACCGCCTTCGTGCTGCTTGTCCCGGTTGCGCTCCTCGGTTTCGCGATGCTGATCCGCTGGATTCCCGTCTACCGTGCGGCCGGGGTTGGCGCCGGGAACGGCGGGTCTTCGGCGCCGGGCACGGCCCCGAACGGGGTGCCGGAGAAACACTTCCCGGTGGCCGCCGTCGCCGGACACGGGACCTTCGCTGTCGTCACCGTCGTCCTGGTGCTGCTGACGGCCCTCGGCGTGGGCTGACGCGGCGCCCGTCAGACCGGCGCCGTACGCTCCCACGGCCGCAGGCGCTCCAGCTGCGCTGCCACCGACAGGATCAGCGCCTCCCCACCGGGCGGGGCCGCGATCTGCACACCAAGCGGGGTGCCCGACTCCGGATGGATCCCCACCGGCACGCTCGCCGCGGGCCAGCCGACCAGGTTCCACAGCGACGGGAACGGGGCATAGCGGATGTTGGCCGCGAGGTTGGACAGCCAGGACTTCTCGCTCCAGCGCAGCGCCTCGATCGGGGAACGGGCCAGCGTCGGGGTGATCACCACGTCGGCGTCGGCGAAGACCCTGCGCAACGCGGCGTCCACCTTCCGCACCTGCGCGGGGTCGACGAATCGGGTCACCACGCGTCCGACGGCGACGTGCCTGCGGGTCCGCGGCTGCAGCAACGCCGGATCGAGTCCGGCCGCGTCGGTCGCGGCACCCCCCATCCAGCGCGCCAGGATCACCAGAGGGTTCGACGGATAGGGCAGCCGAACCGACGCGAGGTGGTGGCCTGCCCCGCCCAGCACCGCGGCCGCGCTCTCCGCGCCTGCCCGCCAGTACGGATCGACCCGCACCAGGGGAAGCGGCGAACCGGTTGCCACCCCGATCCGCAGCGGACCGGGCTCGGCTACGGTCGCCAGCTCGGGTCGGTCCGCCATCACCGACAGCATCAGCGCCGCGTCCTCGACCGTCGTCGCCAGCGGGCCGTTCTCGGCCATCCCGAACCAGGAGTCGACCCCCAGTTCGGCGGGCACGACCCCCAGGCCGGGCTTGATGCCGACCAGCCCGCAGCAGGCGGCGGGGATCCGGATCGAGCCCATCCCGTCCGCCCCGTGCGCCGCGGGCACCATGCCGGCCGCGATCGCGGCGGCCGAACCGCCGGAGGAACCGCCGGTCGTCCGGCCGGGGTTCCACGGGTTCCTGGTGATGGCGTCCGGGGTGTCGGTGCTCCCCCACAGGCACAGCTCCGGCACCGCGGTGAGACCGACAACGACCGCCCCTGCCGCACGCAGGCGCGCGACCACCGGATGATCCGCGGGCGAGGGCTCGCGGGAGCTCGCCCTCGAGCCGTTGCCCAGGGGATGTCCCGCCACAGGGACGTTGTCCTTGACCGCGATCGGGACACCTGCCAGCGGCAGCGCCGCGAGGTCGGAGCGCTCTGCGACCGCGTCGGCCTCGGCCAGGGCCTGCTCGGCGCGGACCGTGACGAACGCGCCCAGCCCCGGATCCCGCTCGGCGATCCGGGCCAGGGCCGCCTGGACGGCGTCGCGGGGAGTCAGCGCGCCGGAGCGCACCTGCGCGGCGATGGCAGCGGCGGTCAGATCCGTGGACATGCCACGAGTATGGCCCGTCAGCCGCCGTAGACCGTGGGTTCGAGCGTTCCGATGTACGGCAGGTCGCGGTACCGCTCGGCGTAGTCGAGGCCGTAGCCGACGACGAACTCGTCGGGGATGTCGAAGCCGACGTTCGCGACCTCCACGTCCACCTTGATGGCGTCCGGCTTGCGGAGCAGGGTGACCACCTCGAGCGAGGCGGGGTTGCGGGTGCGTAGGTTGCGCATCAGCCAGGAGAGCGTGAGACCGGAGTCGATGATGTCCTCGACGATCAGCACGTGCCGTCCGGCGATGTCCTTGTCCAGGTCCTTGAGGATCCGGACGACACCGGACGAGGAGGTCGACGAGCCGTAGGAGCTCACGGCCATGAACTCCATCTGGGTCGGGATCGGCAACGCCCTCGCCAGGTCGGTCATGAAGAAGACCGCGCCCTTGAGGACGCCGACGAGCAGCAGGTCGCCCTCAGGCGCGCCGACCGGATAGCGCTCGGCGATGATCCCCGCCAATTCGGTGATCTTGTCCTGGATCTGTTCCTCGGAAATCAACACCGATGCGATGTCGCCTTCGTACACGGCGCGAATCCCTTCGTTTCGACTGACCTGGTCATGGACGGAACTGTTCATTCACCGGTCCGGGCCGATCGCTGTCAGCCCGAGCGTTAGCCTGCCATGCCGTCGCGACAGCACCAACCTGGCTCCCGGACGACCCCCGCCGATCGCGACGCCGCCCTGCCCGCGCCACCGCCCGATCAGGTCGTCCGCGGCCCGCAGCTGCCGGTCGGTCAGGTCCCTCGCGCCGTTCCCCAGCAGCCACAGACGCAGTGCCCTGCGCCGCACCGCCGGGTGGATGTCGACCAGCTCGGCCACGTCCAGCCCGCCCACCGCGTCGGCTGTGTCGACCCCGCCCGACCCGGCGTCGGCGAGCACCCGGACCGCGATCGCATCGAGCACCTCGCCGTCCTCGCGCAGCTGGTCGGCGGTTCGGGCAAGCGCCTGCGCCACACCGCCGCCGAGGATCTGTTCGAGCAGCGGCAACGCCTCCGAGCGCAACCGCACCCGAGTGAACTCGGGACTGAGGTTGTGCGGATCCCGATACGGCTCGAGCTCGAGCTCCTCGCAGGCCTTGGCCGTGACGCCGCGGCGCACCGTGAGCAGCGGCCGACCCCATGGCGCGTCGAAGTCGCGCATCCCGGCGAGCGAGCGCGGTCCCGAGCCACGCGCCAGCCCGAGCAGGACCGTCTCCGCCTGATCGTCGAGGGTGTGCCCGAGCAGGACGGGCCGGTCGGCCCGTGCGGCGCCGAGCGCCTCGTACCGGGCGCGGCGGGCGGCGGCCTCCAGCCCCCCGTCGCGGTCGACGCTCACTGTCAGCACCCGCGCCGAGGCGCAGCCGAGTGCCAGGGCGCGAGCGGCGGCCTGCTCGGCCACCGCGCCCGAGCCCTCCTGCAGCCGGTGGTCGACCACGAGGGCGTGCGCAGGCCCGGCCTCGGCGACGGCGGCGGCGGTCAGCGCCAGCGAGTCGGCCCCACCGGACAGCGCCACCGCGACACCCGTGCCGGTGCCGTGCGCGACGACCCAGCGCCGAACGGCGTGCCGCACCTCCAGCAACGCCGGTCCCTCGGGCAACGGCGGCCGGTTCATGCCAGGACCCGGGCGATCCAGCTCTCGGGGTCGTCGATCTCGGCGAGCAGCGGCAGGGTGTCGGGTCCGGTCCAGATCGCGTTGAACTCGGCCATCCCGACCCGGCCGACGACGGCGTCGACGAAGGCCTTGCCCCGCACGTACTGGGCCATCTTGGCGTCCATCCCGAGCAGCGCGCGGACCAGCCGTTGCAGCGGGTTCACCTGCCGGGCGCGGCGGCGGTCGAACGCCCGCCGGATCGCCACCACCGACGGGACGACCGCGGGCCCGACGGCGTCCATCACGTGGTCCGCGTGCCCCTCCAGCAGCGTGCCGAGCATCAGCAACCGGTCGAGGGCCGCCCGCTGCGACTCCGTCTGGGTGGCGCGCAGCAGCCCGAGCACACCGCGGTCCTCGGGCGCGGCATCGTCGCCCCTGCGCTGGCGGAGCACCGTGGTGAGCCTGCCGAGCAGCTCGGCGACGGACTCGTCGCCGCCCTCACCGATCGAACCGACGTTGTCCCGCATGTATCCGGCCAGCCAGGGCGAGGAGGAGAACTGGACCCGATGGGTGACCTCGTGCAGGCACACCCACATCCGGAAGTCGCTCGGGACCACCTTCAACGCCCTCTCGACGCTGACCACGTTGGGCGCAACCAGCAGCAGCGTGCCGTGCTCGCCGGTGAAGGGGTCGTACTGGCCGAGGATCGCCGAGGACAGGAACGCGAGCATCGCACCCGCCTGCAGCCCGGCGGGCACACCGCCGAGCAGGCCGCGGTCGGTGACCGCGTCGTCGCCGGTGAGGTTGGCCATCGATCGGGCCGCGGCGCGGACCCAGCCGGCCCGGTCCACGACCTGCGCCTCCGGGACGGGCAGCCCGTCGGCCAGGCCCGTGACGTCCCGGACCGGTCCCTCCGCGCGGATGGAGGCCGCCGACAGCTCCGCGACCGCCGCCTCCGCGGAGTATCTCGTGGTGCTCGGGCCGGGCTTGGTCAGCCGCACCCCGGTTCGGGAAGCCAGGTCCCAGTCGACGACGCCGGCGAATCCGCCGGATCGTGGAGAGTTCGCCGCCTCGCGGCTCACAGGCACCCGCAGGATCGCAGGGCAGACGCGATCGCGTCGAGGGCGGGGCGACTGACCTCCGGCGGCCGGTCATTGGACATCAGCGCGAAGGTCAGCACCCGGTTGTCGACGTCGGTGACGTAGCCGACGAGCGCGCTCGCATTGGACAGCGTCCCGGTCTTGGCCCGGACCCATCCGGCGCCGCGGCGATCGCCCGAGGCGTAGCGGTCGGACAGCGTCCCGGTGGCCCCGGCCACCGGCAGGTAGTCCAGCATCGGCCGCAGCCGCTGGTCGGCGTCGCCGGCGGCGTCGGTGAGCGCCTGGTCCAGCAGCCGCGCCGGGATGCGGTTGTCCACGGAGAGCCCGCTGGCGTCGTGCAGCGTCATCCCGTTGGTGTCGATGCCCGCGGAGTCGAGGGTCTGGCCGATCGCGGTGACCGCGCCCGCGAACGAGGGTTCGGTCCCGACCGCGATGGCGATCTCCCGACCGATGGCCTCGGCGAGCACGTTGTCCGAATGGCCCATCATCTGGCCGAGTCGGTCACGCAGGGCGGCGGATTCGACGGACGCCAGCGGCGCCGCGCCCGGCGGCGCGATCCCGGGGGCGACCTTGGCGGGGTCGACGCCGAGTGCGGCGGCCAGCGCGCGGCCCGTGTCCAGGGACGCGGTCGCGGTGCGGGGCGACTCGTCCTCGAGCGGGTTGAGCCGCCCGCCGTCGAGCATCAGCGACTCGATGGGCGCGATGTAGCCGGCTCCGATGTCCGCGGGGAACCAGCCCTGTGCCATGGTCGGCCCGGCAAACGCGCTCGTGTCCACCACGATGTTGTCCACCGGTGCCCCAGCGCCCCGGATCTGGGCGGCCAGATCCTCCACGCGCGGCGCGCCCGGGTAGAAGCCGGGCTGGCCGGCCGGCTGCGCGGTGAGGGTGGGATCGCCGCCGCCGATCAACACGATCTGGCCGGGCACGGCGCCCTGCACCACCCTGGTGGCCACCCGGTGCTCCGGGGGCAGTGCGAGCAACGCCGCCGCCGCGGTGGCGACCTTGGTCGTCGACGCCGGGGTCATCGGAACCTCGGGACGCTGGCTCCAGAGCACGGTTCCGGTCGCCGCGTCGGACACGGCGCCGGTGAAGTTGCCGAGACCGGGGTCGGCCAACGCGGCACCGAGAGCGGCGGCGAGGGCAGCGGGATTCGGCACCGGGGCGTCCGTCGGCACCGGCGCGACCTTGGGGTCGGGCAGGATCGGCGGCGGCTCCGGCATGGTGGTGGTCGCCGCGTCGGCGGAAGAATCGCCGTCGAATCGCTGGCCGGCGAATACCGCAGCGCCCGCGCCCACGACGAGGACCAGCCCCGCGGACAGGAGGAGCCGGACCCGCTTGCGCCGTCGCGCCGCCAAGGACCCCAGCTTTCGGTCCTTGGATCCGAGCTTTGCCAACACCCCTCCGTTTGTTTTCCGGCCCGCCGCTGCGCCGCAGGTCCGTCTATTACCTCCACATTATCCCGGACCGGCTACCCTGACCCCGCACCATCCACCGAGACAAAGCGAGGAAGAGGCGTGGAGTTCGACGTCACCATCGAGATCCCCAAGGGTCAGCGCAACAAGTACGAGGTCGATCACGAGACCGGCCGCGTCAAGCTGGACCGCTACCTCTACACCTCCTTCGGCTACCCCGCCGACTACGGCTACATCGAGAACACCCTCGGTGAGGACGGCGACCCGCTCGACGCGATGGTGCTGCTGCCCGAGTCGGTCTTCCCCGGCGTGATCGTCGAGGCCCGCCCCGTCGGCATGTTCAAGATGGTCGACGAGGCCGGCGGCGACGACAAGGTGCTGTGCGTGCCCGCGGGCGACCCGCGCTGGGACCACATCCAGGATCTCGCCGACGTCTCGCAGTTCGAGCTGGACGCGATCAAGCACTTCTTCGTGCACTACAAGGACCTCGAGCCGAACAAGCACGTCACCGGCGCCGACTGGGTCGGCCGCGCGGAGGCCGAGAAGGTCATCACCGAGGCGGTCGAGCGGCTGAAGGCCAACGGCGGCCACTGAGCTGAGGGTCCTCTGGACCACTGAATCACCGAAAGTGTGGGATCCCGCCCGGTTTCCGGGCGGGATCCCACACTTTTCTCGTCGTAGGCCTTCACTAGGATTCCCGAGGTGAACGGATACGACGATCTCGACCACCTCGACACCTCGACGCTGCCGCCCCGCCAGCAGCGGATTCTGGCCGTCATTCGAGACTTCGTGGTCGAGAAGGGGTATTCGCCGAGCACCCGGCAGATCGGGGACGCGGTGGGCCTGCGGTCCCCGTCAACGGTGTCGAAGCATCTGAAGAGCCTGGAGGAGAACGGCTTTCTGCGGCGCGGTGACTCGGTGTCGCGGCCGATCGACGTGCGCCTGTTCCTCCGGGGATCGGCGACGCGGGAATCGGCGAAGGACTCGGTGCAGGTGCCCGTGGTCGGTGACATCGCGGCTGGCACCCCTATCCTCGCCGAGCAGCACGCCGACGACATGCTGACCGTGCCGCGCGAACTGGTCGGCTCCGGCACGGTGTTCGGCCTGCGCGTGCGCGGCGATTCGATGGTCGATGCCGCGATCCTCGACGGCGACATCGTGATGGTTCGGCAACAGCACGAGGCACATTCGGGCCAGATCGTCGCCGCGATGATCGACGGCGAGGCCACCGTCAAGGTGTACCGACGCCGGAACGGACACACCTACCTCGAACCGCGTAACCCTGCCTACAAGGTCCTCGACGGCGACGAGGCCGTGGTGCTGGGCAAGGTCGTCTCGGTCATGCGCCGAGTCTGAACGACGCATTGAGTGGTCTCGCCCGGTAGCCGGGTGAGACCACTCCATGCACGCGTCGGCCTATTCCTCGCCGTCGCCGTTCTCCTTCCGTGCGGCCGCCGAGGCCGCGAGGCCCCCTGCCGTGCGCAGCGGGACCTCCTTCCAGAAGAAGACCAGCACGAGTCCGACCAGCGCGACGCCGGTCACCGACAGGAACACCGTCGACATCGACTCGGAGAACCCGACCTTGAACGGCTGGGCCAGCGCCGGGCTGAGCTGCTGGATGATCGAGCTGTCCTCGAGGACCCGACCGGCCGAGGTGACGTCCTGGCTCGCCAGCCCGGTCGACAGCGCGACATCGGCCGGGTTCGCGCTGTGCAGTCCGTCCACGACCGCCTGCTGGAAGGCCGGATCCTTGGCGGCCGAACGCAGCTCGTCGCTGATGTTCGGGGTCAGCTGCGTGAACAGGATCGACAGGAACACCGCGACACCGAGGGTGCCGCCGATCTGGCGGAAGAAGGTCGCGGCCGCCGTCGACACCCCCATGTCCTGCGGGGGCAGCGCGTTCTGGATCGCCAACGTCAACGGCTGCATCAGGTTGCCAAGACCGAACCCGGTGATCGCCATGAAGACCATGACCAGCGGCAGCGGCGAATCCGCGTGCACGAAGTGCAGCAGGAACATGCCGAGGGTGAGCAGCGAGGCGCCGATCAGCGGGTAGGCCCGGTAGTGCCCCGTCTTCGAGATCCGCTGACCCGAGATGATCGAGCCCGCCATGAGCCCGAGCACCATCGGCAGCATCTGCATGCCCGCCAACGTGGGGCTCGACCCGCGAACCACCTGCAGGTACTGCGGCAGCAACGTGATGCCGCCGAACATCGCGGCACCGACGACGATCGAGATGACCACGCCCATCGCGAAGGTGGAGTTGCGGAACATCCGCAGCGGGATCAGCGCGGCGTCGCGCATCCCCCGTTCCACGAAGATGAACCCGAGCACACCGAGCACACCGATGACGTAGCAGGCGATCGAAAGGCTACTGCCCCAGCCCCATTCGCGCCCCTGCTCGGCGACCACCAGCAGCGGGACAATGCCGATCGCGAGGACGAGCGCACCCCACCAGTCGATCCGAACCCCGGGACGCCGGACCTTCGGCAGGTGCAGCACCTTCGAGACGACCGCAAGGGCGAACACACCGATCGGGACGTTGACCAGGAAAACCCAACGCCAGCCGTCGATTCCGAGGATGGTCTCCTGGCCGGCCAGCAGGCCGCCGAGCACCGGACCCAGCACACTGGACGTGCCGAAGACGGCGAGGAAGTAGCCCTGATACTTGGCGCGCTCGCGCGGACCGACGATGTCGCCGAGGATGGCGAGCGCCAGCGACATCAGCCCGCCCGCGCCGAGGCCCTGGAAGGCGCGGAACGCGGCCAGCGCGTACATCGACTGGGCGAGGGTGCACAGCAGCGAGCCGAGCACGAAGATGACGATCGCGGCCATGAAGAACGGCTTGCGGCCGTACATGTCGGACAACTTGCCGTACAGCGGGGTGGAGAGCGTGGCGGTGATCAGGTACGCCGTGGTCACCCAGGCCTGCAGCGCGTAACCCTGCAGGTCGTCGGCGATCGTCCGGATTGCCGTCGAGACGATGGTCTGGTCGAGCGAGGCCAGGAACATGCCCAGCATCAGTCCGCTCAGGATGACCAGGATCTCGCGGTGTGTGAACTCTCCTGCAGCGGGTGCGGGGGCGGTGGCGGTGTGTTCGGGCGATTTGGTCATCGGACACCCCGCTCCGAGCCGCTGTCGCTTGGCAGGCTCCGCTCTGCGTCAGTCTCGCTCCGCAGGCTCCGCTCTGCGTCAGTCTCGCTCCGCAGGCTCCGCTCGGGTGAGAACAGTGGACGCATCCGCTCGTAGTCCGTCACGAACCGGTCCATCAGGCGCGCGAAGTCCTGCAGGTCCTCGATGGACCATTCACCGAGCATCATCCCGAGCCGCTCGTTGCGCAGGGCGCGGATCCGGCCCGCTGCGGCCCGTCCGGACTCGGTGACGGCGAGCACGCTTGCCCTGCCGTCGGTGGGGTCGGCCTGGCGCTGCACGTGCCCGCGTTCGACGAGCTGCGCCACCTGGCGACTGACTGTCGACGGGTCGGTGTACATCGATTCCGCCAGCGCGCCCGACCGCATCGGGCCGTCCTTGAGCAGGCGGAACAGGCAGCCGTAGGCCGCCGGGTCGATCCCGTCGGTGGACTTCGCGTGGGCGATGGTCCGCTCCCGCACCCGCTGCAGCCGAACCAGGAAATTGCCGATCTCGTCGGCGTATGGCTCGATCTCGTCTCGCATCCCGCGCCCCAATGCTTGCGTCACTCAACTAGTTTCCGGCCGCAAGTATGTGACGGGGGTCCGCCGTTGGGCAAGCGACAATGACGAGAACCCCCGTCCGGTTCGGCCGGACGAGGGTTCCACCATCGGAGGGAAGGGGGTCAGCGCCCCTGGAAGTCCGGGGTGCGCTTCTGGAACACCGCGGCCATGGCCTCACCGATGTCCTCGGAGGCGAGGAATGCCGCATTCCAGGCCGCCACGTACCGCAGGCTGTCGTCCACACCGGCCGAACGGCGGTGATCGAGCACGTCCTTGATGCCGTGCACCACCAGCGGCGGGTTCGCGGCGATCTCGGCTGCGGTGGCGTGTGCGGCCGCCAGGACCGCGTCGGCATCGGCGAACACGTCGTTGACCAGGCCGATCTTCTCGGCCCGCGCCGCGTCGATGTCCTTGCCGGTGAGCGCGAGCTCGCGCAGGTGGCCGTCGCCGATGATCGCGGGCAGCCGGGCGAGGGTGCCCATGTCGGCGACGATCGCGACCTTCACCTCGCGAATGCTGAACTTCGCATCCGCGCTGGCGTAACGGATGTCGGCCGCGGTCACGAGGTCGACGGCGCCACCGATGCACCAGCCCTGGATGGCCGCGACGACCGGCTTGCGGCAGTCGGCCACGGCGTTGATCGAGCGCTGCATCTGCTTGATGTCCTCGTGGAAGGCGGTCCGCGGTGCGGCCTGCGCCTTGTCGCCGAGGACCGGCGCCATCATCGGGGCCATCGCCGCGAGGTCGAGGCCAAAGGAGAAGTGCTTGCCCGCTCCGGCGAGGACCACGGCCCGCACCTCCGGGTCGGCGTCCAGCTCGGCGAAGATCAGCGGCAGCTCACGCCAGAAATCTGGACCCTGCGCGTTGCCCTTGCCGGGCCCGATGAGGGTCACCTGCGCGACGCGGTCCTTGCGCTCGACGGTGAAGGCATTCCAGGTCTGCTCGGTCATTACTCAAGAGTAACAATCCCCGGCGGCGCACGTTAAGGCTGCGCAAACTCCACCCGCGGGGTCTTTTCCGGGGTCAGACTGAGGCGCAGAATCGGCTTTCAGGAGCCGGGCGAGATCGGAGATGCCATGTTGATGCATCAGGGGATCGGGCTCGACAGGTTCAATGCGCTGTCCGAGCGGGGCGCGGTGCACGCGCTGTTCGAGTGCTGCTGCTCGGCCACCTGGGCCCGGCATGTCGCGGCGGGCAGGCCGTACGGATCGCACCTCGAGCTGCTCACCGCGGCGGACTCCGAGCTGTTCGAGCTGTCCGAGGCGGATATCGACCGGGCGCTGGAGTGTCACCCCGGGATCGGCCGCCGGGCCCAGACCACGGCCTCGAGCCAGGAGCAGTGCGCGGTCTGGGCGCCCGACGAGGCCACCATGTCCGCGGTGCTGGAGGCAACCGCCCGCTACGAGGAGAGGTTCGGTCACGTCTACCTCTGGTGTGCCGCCGGTCGAGATGCCACCGACCTGCTCGACGACCTGACCCATCGGCTGGGCAACTCCCCGACACCGAACTCAAGACCATGCTCGGCGAGCTCGCGAAGATCAACCGGAGCCGGATCGAGCGGATGCTCGGCCCGGAGGGCGGCTACCTCGACTACTGACGCGCGGGCACCGCGCTCAGCCCGACCCTCGTCGCGAACACTGCCGCCGCCGTCCGATTCGGCGAGCCGGTCTTTCGCAAGATGTTCTCGACGTGGGTGGCCACGGTGGCGGCGCCGACGCCGAGGGCGGCGGCGATCTGGGCATTCGATCGCCCGCCCGAGACGAGTACCAACACCTCCAGCTCGCGCAGGGTCAACTCCGCGGGGGCCTCGACGCCGCGGTACCGGACAAGGGTGCCCGCCCGGACCGACTCCAGGCGCACCCGGAACACCTCCCCGTCGACGATCAGGATCCGGAACTCCGCGCCGGCCGCGCACTGATCCCGCCATGGCTCCCCGCGCCGAGCAGACGCGGCGAGGCGCCCGCGGTGACCGGCCACGGCCGACCCACGGCGTCCACCACGAAGGCCTCCTCGCCGGGCTCGACGCGAACCCGGCCGCCCTCTGTGCTTGCCAGCGGATCGATGGACTCCGCCAGCGTCTCGGCGAGCAGGGAGACCAGCGCGAGCGACTGGTCGTCCACGCCGCCCTCCGCGTAGGTGCTCAGGTTCAGCATCCCCACGTACCGCCCGTCCGGGGAGAACAGGCAATGGCTGAGCCCGTCCCGGTAGCCGTGCACCCCGATGACATCGTCGAAGATCGCCCCGTGCCTGCGGCCGGGCTCGATGTCGTGCAGCCGCAGCGGGATCCGGTTCTGCTGCAGATCGGCGAACAGGGACAGATCCTGCATCCGCTCGTTCAGTGTCCTGGCCGCCTCCGGCGAATAGCCGAAGCTGGCCGAGGTCAGGTGCTGCCGCCGCATCGGGTCCCAACGGGAGAGCGCCGCGTGATCGTGCGGGACCGCGGCGCGCAATGCGAACAGCAACCGGCCGGCCTCCGGAGCCCGAGCACCCGCACCGACCTCCGCGCGCAGACGCACGGCGGCCCCCAGACGCTCACGCGCGGACGACGTACTCATGGCAGGAGTATGCCCCGCCCCGGCCGCGCCCACCGCGATTCACGCCTCCGCAGAACGACGGAGGCCGAGAGCACCGGCCCGCCCTACCGTCCGCGGAACCCACACCACCACGAGGAGGACCGGATGGACATCGGTGAGTACGCGGCACAGGACGCGACGGGCCTGGCGGCCCTGATCCGCGACCGGCAGGTCAGCGCGGCAGAGGTCGCGGCGGCCGCAGGACAGGCGCTCGACAAGATCGATCCGCAGTTGTCCGCGATCGCCGGCGAGCGGTACGAGGCCCCGCTCGGCTGCGACGAGACGGGGGTCTTCGCGGGAGTCCCGTTCGCGATCAAGGACCTCATCGCGCATGCGGCGGGTGTCCCGACCCGCAGCGGCAGCAGGTTGTTCGGCCCGGGTGCCGTCTATCCGTACGACACCCACCTGATGGCCCGCTTCCGCCGGGCCGGCCTGGCCACGATGGCGACGACCACCTCGCCCGAGTTCGGCTTCAACGCCACAACGGAGGCGCTGGCCTACGGCGGCCCGACCCGCAATCCGTGGGATCTCACCCGTAGCGCGGGCGGCTCCAGCGGGGGTTCGGCCGCGCTGGTCGCCGCGGGCGCACTGCCGATGGCGCACGCCAACGACGGCGGCGGGTCGATCCGGATCCCGGCAGCGGCCTGCGGGGCCGTCGGCCTCAAACCGAGCAGGGGCCGGATCACCGCGGGGCCGGACTTCGCCGATCCACTCATGGGTCTCGGCGTCGAGTTCGCGATCACCAGGAGCGTGCGCGACTGCGCAGCGCTGTTCGACGCCGTGCACGGCTCCGAGCCGGGCGACCGCTACCTCTTCCCCGCACCGGAACGGCCCTTCGCCGAGCTGGCGCGGACCGGATCTCGGCGGCTCCGGATCGCCTTCACCACGACGCCCGCCGACCCGGACCGCGCGGTGGACGCGGAGAGCGCGGCCGCGGTCCAGATGGTCGCGCAGCAGTTGTCGGAGCTGGGCCACGAGGTACACGAGGCGGCGCCGTCGATCGACTCCGCGGCGTTCGACCGCGCAAACCTCGACGCCTGGTGCAGCTTCCTCGGCGATGCCGTGACGGGCGCCGCGGCCCAGTTGGGCCTGACCCCAGGACGGGAACACCTCGAGGCGACCACCCTCGCATGCGTGGAGCACGGAAAGACGCTGTCCGCCTTCGACATCTACGCCGCCGAGCGGGTGTTCAACACCGTGACACGAGAGGTCGCACGGTTCCTCACCGGGTTCGATGTTCTGCTGACGCCCACGACGAGCCAACCGACCATCCCGCTCGGCCGCCTCGACGCCGACGACCCCGCGCTGGACGCACGCGGCTGGTACGACCGGATCTTCGAGTACGCCTCGTTCACGGCGCTGTTCAACGCGACAGGGCACCCCGCCATCTCGCTCCCACTCGCCCAGTCGACGCGGGGCTGGCCGATCGGCATGCAGTTCGTCGGCCGGTACGGCGACGAGGGGACGTTGCTGGCGTTGGCCGGCGACCTCGAGCGGGCGATGCCCTGGGCCGACCGGCGCCCGCCGGTATCGGTGTACTGACCGCCGCGCCGCGGTTGAGTGACCCCGTGAGGGGCCCGCTCAACCGCGGGTGGCGCTCGCGATCGCCCCGGCGAACAGCGCTGACACCGCCGTCTGAACTGCGCGCCTGTCGACCTGCTCGGGGTCGACCGCGTGCTCGAGCATCAGCCCGGAGATCAGCGCCATCAGCGTGATCGCGGTGTTGCGGGCGTCGAGGCGCCGCCCGACACCCCAATCCGATGCCCGCTCGGCGATGAGTTCCTCGAGCTGGCCGCGCAGGTGCCGCCGCTCGCGCAGGTAGGCCTGCGCGATCTTCGGGTCCCTGGCGGCCTGCAGGCCGAACTCGAGCACGAGCAACGCCCAGCCCGGGTCGGAGACCAGCCAGGAGCTGATCGTCTCGCCGCCCCGACCCGCGGCGGCGGTGGGACTGAGCCCCGCGATCTCGGCGAGCACCCGCCCTGCCAGCTCGAGGGACCGCTGCGCGAACAGCTCCGCGAACAGGTCCTGCTTGGACTCGAAGTTCGAGTACACAGCGCCCTTGGTGAACCCCGCCCTGCGGGCGATGTCCGCAAGCGTGGCGGCGGCGAAGCCGTTCTCCACGAACTCCTCGGCGGCCGCGTCGATCAGCCGTTGGCGCACCACGTCGCGTCCTGGCCGGGCGAGCGGGCCCGGCGGTGACGCAGCTCTCCCTTGACCTACCTCGTTCACGATACCTACGGTATTCAATACCGAGAGTATCGGCAAGGATGCGCCGCGAGAGCAAGGAAGCCATGACGACCACGACCACAGAACCGCACCGGTCCACCAGCCCGACCGACCGCTACAGCCCGCGGCAGATCATGGTCGCGGTGGTCCTGGGCGTGCTGCTGCTGCAGCTCGGCTTCATCACCAGCTACGTGGCCGCGTTCCACCAGCCGACCCCGCGCGACATCCCGATCGCGGTGGTCACCGAGTCCGGACTGCCCGACGGGATCGGCCAGCAGGTCACCGACGAGCTCAACGGCATCGACGGCCACCCGGTCGAGGCGCGCACGGCGGCGAACACCTACGAGGCGCGCTCGATGATCCGGGACCGCGAGATCATGGGCGCCTACGTCATCAGCCCCACCGGCACCGACACCCTCATCACCGCCAACGCCGCGGGCAGTTCGGCTGCGACCGCGCTCGAGGGCATCTTCACCGAGGTCGACACCGTCAAGCACCGCACGTTCGTCGTCCGCGACGAGGTGCCGGTCGCGGTGCACGACAACCGCGGCCTGTCCGGCTTCTACCTCTCGCTCGGCTGGGTGGTGGGCGGCTACCTGCTCGCCGCCGCCATCGGACTGCTCATCGGCGCGCCGAGCACCCTGCGGGAGGCGGGCAAACACATCGCGATCATGGCCGGGTACGCCGCCGTCTCGGGATTCCTCGGCGCGCTCATCACCACGCACCTGCTCGGCACCTTCACCGGCCACCTGCTGCCGCTCTCACTGCTGGGTGCAGGCGTGGTCTTCGCGACGGGCATCTTCACCATGGGGCTGCGGGCGGCCGTCGGGATCCTGGCGGTGCCGCTGGCGATCCTGATCTTCGTCGTGCTCGGGAATCCGAGCGCAGGAGGCGCTTTCGGGTCCAACGTGCTGCCGGGCTTCTACGCCGCCATCGGGCGCTGGATCACCCCAGGGGCAGGCACCGAGGGCGTGCGGTCGATCGTGTACTTCCAGGGCACCGGAGTCGGTCAGCCGATCGTCACGCTCGCCATCTACACCGTGGTCGGGGTCGCGCTGATGCTCGGCTTCGCCGCCAGGAACACCGGGCGCGCGGCCGCAACGGCGTGAGGGCCGCGACACGTCGGCCCGGATGCCGTGCGCGGCCGCCGCGCCGGTCCTACTGTGGGGCATGGCCAGGCTCCTGCACCCGAACGCCGCCCACGTCGCGCGCGTCCTGATCTCCCGTGGCCATCACGGCGTGGTGGTCACCCAGGACGAGTCGACCCACACCGCGGAGGCGGCCGCCGCCGCGCTGGGGGTCGATGTCGGCGCGATCACGAAGTCACTGGTGTTCCTGCTCGACGACGACCCGATCCTGCTGCTGGTCTCCGGCGCCCACAGGGTCGACATCGAGCACACCGGCAAGAGACTCGAGGGCACCTTGACCCGGGCACCCGCCGACACGGTCCGGGAGGTGACGGGCCAGCCGATCGGCGGCGTCGCCCCGGTGGGGCACCCGACGAACCTGCCCACGTACGTGGACGCGGCGCTCGCGCAATACCCCGAACTGTGGGCGGCTGCCGGCCATCCCGCGACCGTGTTCCGCACCACCTTCTCCGAGCTGCTCCGCATCACGGCCGGGCTGGCCATCGACGTCGACTGACCCGGGTCTTATAGTGGGCGAAACAGATCCCTGGAGGCGAAGTGACTGACGGAGTGTGGAGCCGACGACACGTCGACCTGTGCCGCACCTCCGCGAGCCGGTGTCCGCGCTGATCCGACTCGTCGGCACGCACCCGTAGTGCGTGCTTCTCACGCAGCCGAAGATCCGGAGAATCCGTTGTCACAGCCACTCGAGAACCTGCCCAACGCGGCCACCCCCGAGGACCCGATCGGCATCACCGCCGACCAGTACCGGGCGGCGATGCGCCGTTACCCGGCGGGCGTCACCATCGTCACGCTCGACGCCGGGGCTGGCCCGGTCGGCTTCACCGCCACCTCCTTCGCGTCGATCTCGCTGGACCCGCCGCTGGTCTCGTTCAACATCGCGCACAACTCCTCGAGCATCAAGGCGCTGCACGCAGCGGACTCGCTGGTGATCCACCTGCTCGGCGAACACCAGCAGCATCTCGCCCAGCGGTTCTCGCGCAGCGCCGACCAGCGCTTCGCGGACGAATCGTTGTGGAAGCGCCTCGAAACCGGCGAGCCGGTGCTGCACGGCACCCCGATCTGGTTGCGCACCACCGTCCACCAGCTCATCCCGATCGGCGACCACACGCTGGTGATCGGGCTGGTCACGCGCGTGCACGACGAGGACGACGCGGAGGCAGCAGCGGCTCCCCTGCTGTACCACGACGGCCGGTACTTCCGCCCGACCCCGCTCGGCGAATGATCCCGGCGGCGAACATCACCATGCCCACCCCCACCGTCACCTCCCCCGTTCGGAGTGAGTGTCGCAGCTGTCGTTGACCACGACCGGCGCACACCAACACACTCAAAACTGGGAGTTACCCATGGTTGATTCCGCACTGGGACAGCGGGATTCGAATCCCGACCTGATCCTCACCCTGCAGTTCAGCAACACCGGATCCACCGACCGGCAGCAGCTGGTCGCCCTCGCAAACGCACTCCGCGCGACCGCGCAGGAGCTCCTCCCCGGCGTCAGCACCCGGGCCCGGATGGACACCGCGCCTGCGCCTGCCGCCGCTCTCCCGAAGCCGACGGCCATCGACGCTCCGCTGGTCATCGATCTCCCGGCCCGGCAGGTGTTCACCCGCGGCGAGCCGGTCTCGTTGAGCCACACCGAGTTCGAGATCCTCTCCCACCTGGCCCGGCGGCCGCGGGTGGTGGTCTCCAGGCGTCGGCTGCTCGAGCTGAGCGGCACCCTCGGCGAGCGCGAGCGGGCGGGTCGCAGCGTGGACGTCCACGTCTCCCGGGTCCGGATGAAGCTCGGGCGTTACGGCTGGCTGGTGTCCACCGTCCGCGGCACCGGCTACCGCTTCGATCCCGACCCCCGGGTCCGCATCATCACGGAAACCGCGGCGGCCTGACCGGCAAACGGCGGGAGCCATCGACCGGCGTGACCGGACGATGGCTCCCGCCGTCGGATGCCCGCTATGACGCGAGAATGCTTCTGCCGGAGGTCAACCCGAACTGCCCGAGCACCTCGCCGAGCGCCGCCGACGGGCGGGTGACGCCGCGCTCGTGCAGCAGTGGCAGCACGTCGTCCACCACGCGGTCCAGCACGCGGGGCAGGACCAGCGGCAGCAGGGTCACCCCGTCGGCGACGCCCGCCGCGCGGATGTCGGCGATGAGCCCGGCCAGACCGGATGCCGTCCCGACGTAGGAGATCGAGTCGGGCACCCGCACATCCAGGAGCCCACCGTCGAGCAGAGCCAGTTCTCTTCGCGCGGAACGCGAATCATCGCCGAGGAGCACCTCGACGTCGAGCAGCACCGTGACCGAGTCCGGGTCCCGGCCATCGGCCGCGGCGTCTGCCCGGATCCTGTCACGCTGTTGCTGTGCACCGCGGAGGTCGTGCGCTCGGATGCGGACGACGGTGCCGGGAACCGCGGCCAGGTCGAGCTGCGCGTCGGGGTCCGCGGGTGCGGTCAGGTCCACCCAGTAGTCGGTGAGCCCGAGCGGGATCCGGAAGTCGGTGTGCGCCGCGGACGCCGGGTGGTGACCGGCGCCGGACAATTCGACCGCGACATGCAGCGGCCGGGTACGGAAAGACGAATCGATGGACATGGGTCTCCTCGAGAGATGCGTGCGAGCTGGTGAGCTGGGGGCGAGCTCAGCCCAGACACATGCCCGACGCGGTACGGCAGAGATCCACATGCCGACGGCACCACCGGGCGTCAGTCGCCACGGTCGTCAGGGGTGCCATGGCGCGAGTTTACCCGGCGAGGCCCGTGGCGGGGCGGCGGCCGTCCACCAGTTCCCGCAGCGCCGCGACCAGCCGGTCCACGTCGGCGGCGTGGCTGCCAAGGCCGAGGCTCGCCCGGACCGCACCGTCCGGCCTGCCGAGCCGGGCCAGCAGCGGGTGCGCGCAGAACCGGCCGTCGCGCACCCCGATGCCGTGCCGGTCCGAGAGGTAGCTCGCCACCTCGCGGGGCGCGAATCCGTCGACGGCAAAGGTGACTATGCCGACCGAATCCGGCGAGTCGGACCAGATCCGGAGCAGCTCGACGCCGTCGATGCCGCGCAGCCCGTCGACGAGCCGAGCGCACAGGGCACGCTCGTGCAGCTCGGACGCCTCCGCGTCGAGTCCGGCCAACGCCGTGCAGGCCGCCGCGAGCGCCGCGACGCCGAGCACGTTGGGGGTGCCCGCCTCGTGCCGCTGCGGGGCCTGCGCCCAGTCGACACCCTCCGCCGAGACGTCGCGGGTGGCGCCGCCGCCGACCAGGTACGGCTCGGCGGCGTCCAGCCAGTCCCGCCTGCCGATGAGTGCGCCCGCCCCGAACGGCGCGTACAGCTTGTGCCCCGAGAAGGCCAGGTAGTCGACGCCGAGCGAGGCGATGTCCACCCGCCGGTGCGGCAGCAACTGGGCGCCGTCGACGAGGATCCGCGCCCCGCAGGCGTGCGCGACCTCGGCGAGCCGGGCGATCGGCAGTACCTCGCCGGTGACATTGGAGGCGCCGGTGACGGCGAGCAGCGCGGCAGGCTTGCTGCACAGTTCGGCGACGATCCGCTCCACCGTCTCGGCTACGGTGTCCGCGGACCGGACGACCCGCGCTCCGTTCTTCTTCCAGGGCAACAGATTTGCATGGTGCTCGATGTCGAGGACGACGGTCTCACCGGGCACACAGCCGGCGAGCAGGTTCAGCGAGTCGGTGGTGTTCCTGGTGAACACCACCACGTCGTCCGACCGGGCCCCGACGAAACCGGCGACCACGTCGCGGGCTCCCTCATAGCTGGCGGTGGACACCTGCGAGGCGTACCCGGCACCCCGGTGCACGCTGGCGTAGTAGGGCAACAGCTCCTGCACCCGCGCGGTGACCTGAGCCAACGCAGGCGCGCTGGCCGCGTAGTCGAAGTTCGCGTAGGTGCAGGTCCCGCCTCCGGACAGCGGGACGGCCAGGTCGGCCCCGGAGACCTCGGCGAACGGCCGGTCGGTGCAGCGCTCGGCGAAGCGAACGGCGGTGGCAGTGGCGGTGGCGGTGGCGGTGAGAACAGCAGTCATCAGACATCCCTCGGTCAGGGACCCGTGTGCTTGTGGAAGACAACGAGCCCGCGCTTGCCGGGTCCGGTGTTGGACCGCAGCCAGGTCGTCACCCGGGGCACCCCACCGCGGTGGAGGGTTGCCGGCCAGCAAGCCGGGGCTATCTGCTGGCACTCATGACCTACGGCGAGGATGGCAGCCCGGGCTGCGGCTTGTCAACAGCAAGGACCGGCTCGCGTGATCCGCGAGCCGGCCCCTGACGCCCGATGGCTTCTTCTGTTTCGAATGGAATACCTTGGTGTGCAGCCCCTTTGGGTCAGATCAAATAGGCCGCGAGGGACAGCACCGGCACGGTGGGAGCCACCCCAATGCACGGCACCCCCAGCGCGCGCACGTGCTGCACCGCCGCCGCGTCGGCGGCCGAGCAGATCCCGTCGAGCACGTCCTCGGTGGCGATCGCGACGAGCAGGTCGTCGCCGAGCGTCCGCGTGGACTCCAGACCGTGCGCCGCGACCCACCGCTCGGTCTCGACGAAGGCCGCCGGGGTTCCGATGAACAGAACCCGCCGGAGCTGCGGCGGCGCCTGTGTTGTCGTCATGCGATTCCCTTTCCTGGGGTTCGGGTACGCAATCAACTCTCGTCGGGGGCGCCGCTCGTGTCTGTCCGCCGATCGGCGGGTCCGCCGGTGGAACCTCGGGTCCGCCGATCGGTGGACAACTGAGCGCTACGTCACACCAGTGACCCGAGTCACCACCGCCTACTGATCGCAGTGATCAGCCAGAAATCTCACTATTGACTGTTCTGCCAGCCATATCGACTGTAGTGGCGACACACAGCACACCTCGACACTGCACTGAGCGCCACCCAGCCCAGCTATCGGAAGGACGTCAACGATGACCACCCTGGAAGCCCGACCCGTCACCCGCACCCCGCACGGCGGTTTCGACCACGAACACGTCGCCCTCGAGGCCGGTGCGCGCTCGGGCCTCCCGATCACCGTCGCCGTGCACTCCACCCGGCTGGGACCCGCGCTCGGCGGCTGCCGGGTGTGGCAGTACCCGGACTGGCAGGACGGCATGCAGGACGCGCTCCGGTTGTCCGCCGCGATGACCCTCAAGTGTGCGGTCGCGGGCCTGGACACCGGCGGCGGCAAGTCCGTGATCGCCCTGGCGCCGGGCGAGGTCCTCGACGGGGACCGGCGCCGCGCGGCCATGCTCGACCTGGCCGACATCGTCGACGGACTCGGCGGCAGCTACCGGACCGCCGAGGATGTCGGCACCAGCGCGGCCGACATGCAGATCGTCCGGGAACGGACCGCGCACGTCTTCGGCCTGCCCACCGCCGCGGGCGGGATCGGCGAACCGGCCGAGCCCACCGCGGTCGGCGTCTACTCGGCCCTGCGCGCGACGGTCGATCGCGCCTTCCCCGGCTCCGGCCTTGCGGGCATGAGGGTCACGATCAGCGGGCTCGGGCAGGTCGGCTCCCGGCTGGCACGCACGCTCGCCGCGGAGGGCGCCGTTCTCACCGTCAGCGACATCGACCTCGGCAAGCAGGCGCTGGCCGAGGAGCTCGGCGCCCGCTGGGTCCGGCCCGAGGACGCCCCCGCCGTGCCCGCGGACCTCTTCGTCCCTGCCGGTGTCGGCGGCGTGCTCACCGACGAGGTGATCGACGGCCTCGACTGCCGCGCTGTCGTGGGTCCGGCGAACAATCAGCTCGCACGACCGGACGGCGCGGATCGCCTGGCCGCAAGGGGGATCCTGTGGGCACCCGACTTCGTCGCCAATGCGGGCGGCGCCCTGTTCGCGATCCTGGCCGACGGCGAGAACCGGGGCTACGACGAGGTCCTGGCCCGGGTGAACCTCATCGGCAGCACCCTCGGCGAGCTGTTCGACCGGGCAGAGCGCGCGGGCATCACCCCGCTGGCCGCCGCACACGCGGCCGCGGACGAGCGACTCGGTCGCGGCTGAGCGCATCTCCGGGCGTGGTGGCGCGGGCGGCCGTAGGGTCGGGCACGAGGACCGCGCCGCAACGTCTGGAGAAGCCATGCCCGAATCCGAGCCGCCCGCATCCCACCGACAGGACCCCGGCCCGGTCATCGACGCCGGGCGCGCGGCCCGGCCGCCGCTCGTGAAGCCGCGGTTCGGGGTCGCGGACCTGCCCGACCAGCGCGGCCGGACGATCATGGTCACCGGCGCCAACAACGGCCTCGGGCTGCAGGCCGTGACCGCGCTCGCGGGAGCGGGAGCCGGGGTGGTATTGGCCTGCCGCGACCTCGAGCGCGCCGCGAGCGCGCTGGAATCGGTCCGGGCGGCGGGTCGCGCCGCCGGATCGACGGCCGAACACGTGCTGGTCCGGCTCGACCTGGCGGACCTGGCCTCGGTCCGGGCGGCGGCCGAGGAGACCGCGGCGGCGGTGGGGTCCGTCGATGTGCTCGTCAACAACGCCGGGGTGATGGCGATCCCGCAGGGCACGACGGCCGACGGTTTCGAGACCCAGTTCGGCACCAACCATCTCGGCCATTTCGCGCTGACCGACGCGATGCTGCCGCTGCTCCTGCGGGCGGAGGCACCGCGGGTGGTCACCCTGGCGAGCATCGCGCATTACGGCGGGACCATCGACCTCGAGGACCCGAACTTCGAACGACGCCCGTACGAGCGTATGGCCGCGTACCGGCAGTCCAAGCTCGCGAACCTGATCTTCAGCGCCGAGCTCGCCCGGCGGGCGGCCGCCGCGGGCAGCCCGCTGATCTCGATCGGCGCGCACCCCGGTGTGGCCGCGACCAACCTCTTCGACTCGATGCTGCCGCCGATCCCCGGACTCGCGTCGCTCACCCGGCTGGGCATGCGGATCGTCGTCAACAGCGAGGCCGACGGCGCGCTGAGCCAGCTCTACGGCGCGACGATGCCCGATGTCGAGAACGGCGACTACCTGGGCCCGGAGGGCCTGCGCGGCATGCGCGGACCCGTGGCCCGGTGCGGGCGCAGCCAGAGCGCGCGGGACCAGGAGCTGGCGCGGGAACTGTGGGAGCTGTCCGTCGAGATGACCGGCGCCGACTTCGCGGCGCTGCGCCCCTGACGCCGATTTGATTCGCGTCCTGATCCGCGGTTTCCTGTCGCCATGACCGCCGCCACCCTGCTCAGCTTCGCGGGCGTCTGCCTGCTCCTCGCGCTCATGCCGGGACCCGATTCGTTCCTGGTGCTCCGCTACAGCATCGGCGGCACCCGCCCTGGCGTCGCCGCGGCCATCGGGGTATCCATCGGCAGCCTGTTCTGGGCCGTGGTGGTGGCCCTCGGCGTCGCGGCACTGCTCGAACAGTCCGCGTCCGCCTACCGGGTCGTCAAGATCGCGGGCGGGCTGTACCTGCTCTACCTCGGGGTCCGCGCCCTGCTCCGGCGACGCGCGGCAGGGCCCGCGGCGGCGGGACCGGTCGCGGCCTCGACCGGGTCCGCTTTCGGCGCCGGGGTGCTCTCGTGCGCCCTGAACCCGAAGATGGGCCTGTTCTACCTCGCCGTCGTCCCGCAGTTCCTCGACCAGGTGACCTTCGGCTCGGCGATGACCCTGGGTGCGGTCGAGGCCGTCGTGGCGCTGGTGGTGATGGGCGCGTTCGCGGTCGCCGCGTCGCGCCTGGTCGCGCTGCTGCGAAGGCCGAAGGTGACCGAACGGCTGGAGACCGTCAGCGCGGGAATCCTCGCCGCCCTCGGTGTCGGCACCCTCGCCTCGGCGGGCAGTTCCTGACCGAGGCGGACCCGCCTCGTCACGGCTGCCGGGTCGTGGCCATCGGGGCGAGACCGAGATCGGCGAGCGCGGCCGCCCCGACGGCGGCGTGGTCACCGCCCGCGAGCACCCTTGTCCGCGCCGACTGATAGCGGCAACCGGCGGCGTCGAAGGCATCCGCCGTGGCGAGCAGCCGCTCCCGGTCCCGGGCGAGCAGCGCTTCGGCCCGCTCCACGATGGCACCGGCGACGGGGTTCCCCGCCACGATGGTCCGGGCCTCGGCCAGACGATCGGCGGCATCGGGGCCGCCCGCGAGCACGGTGGCCTCGGCGCGCAGCGCCACGTACCAGTGCAGCCACACCCACGTGACCCATCTCCACACCTCACCGGGCTCCGGCGCCATCCGCTCCAGCGCCTCGCCCGCATCTCCGTTGTGCAGCAACAGCATCGAGTCGTAGACCGCCCGGTAGCCGTAGGCCTGTTCCGCCGGGGTGGCAAGTTGATCCATGACCTCGGCCCATTCGCGCCGCGCATCGTCGTCGTCACGCAGGCCGTGGATCATCCCCACACCGGCCACCGCCGCACCGAGAACCGACCCGGTGGGCCTGCCGGACCGCTGCCACGCCTCGAGGAACCGAGCACTGCGGGTCAGTACCTCGTCGACATTGCCCGCCAACGCGTCGGCCACCAGCAGCTGGCTCGTCGCACGATGGCCGACCTCGGCCAGCATCGGATGATCCGCGAGTTGCCTGGCCCACCTGCGGGCACCCGGCAGGTCCCCCACGCCGAGTCCGGCCTCGGTGGCCTCGCCGAGCGCGTCGATCAGCTCGTGGGTGCCGGTCGGAGTCGGCGGCGCGGACGCGAGCAGCGTGATCCGGCGACGGGCCGTTGCCGCGGCCGCGAACGCGTCACCGGACCAGCTCTGGGCGCCGGTGAGCGTGTCGAGCGCAGCGGACTCGGCGAGGGGGTCGCCCGTGCGGTGAGCGAGTTCGACCGCCCGTTCGGCGCGGGCGATCGTCTCCGCCACGGCATCGTCGGATGCGCCCTCGGCGGCACCGAACGCCTCGGTGAGACCCCTCCCGGCCTCGGCCAGCGCCACCGCGGCCTTGGCGGCCTGGTCATCGCCCGCCAGCTCGCTCGCCTCGGCGATGAGCGCGATCGCCTCCTCCGGCGGCAGGGTCCGGACGAACTTGCTCGCGAACCGGTAGGCGTTCGTGGCGGCGGCCGCGAGGTCGGCGGCGGCGCCTGCGGTGTCCCCGGCTCGCTGCGCCGCGTCCGCGGCAGCCCGGTTCAGGCGGTACATGTCGTCACCCCGCATCCGGCACCCGGCCACCGCCGCGGCCTGCCGGAACATCGAGGCGGCGGCCGCCTGGTCCGCGAGCGCGGCCGCCTGCTCGTAGCGCTGCTGGGACTCGCCGATCAGGTGACGGGTGAAGGTCAGCTCCGCCAGCTGCCGGGCGAGGCCGTACGCCTCCGCGCGCTGCGCGGGCCGGTCGGCCACCCACGCAAGGGCGGCGCGGAGGTCGTCGGCAACCGCGTCGAATCGTGCCCGCCAGTCCGCCCGGACCACCGCCAGGTGCGCCGCCTCGGCCAGGCACCAGCGAAGGTGCAGGGACCGGGCCTCGTCGCGCTCACCGGCCTCGACGAGCCGCTCCATCCCGTACTGGCGGATGGTTTCCAGCGCCCGGTACTCGGTCCCGGTCGGGGACGCGATCACCACCAGCAGGCTCTGCTCGGCGAGCCGGGCCAGCCCGTCCGCGACAACGCCCTTCTCGGACGCGGTCACCTCCGCCGCCGCCGCGACGGTGAACGACTTCATGAACACCGACAACCGGCGCAGCAGCACTCGATCGTCCGGCGACAGCAGGGCGTGGCTCCAGTCAAGCGCCGCCCGCACCGAGCGGTGCCGGTCGTCCGTGCGGGCTCCGCCCGCGAGCATCCGGAGCTGGTCGGACAGCCCGTCGGTGAGGCCGTCCAACCCGAGAGTGGTCCAGCGGGCCGCGGCCAGCTCGATCGCAAGGGCCATCCCGTCCAAACCCCCGCAGAACGTGGCAACCTGTTCCCGCAGAGCATGATTCGGCGGCCATCCGCCCGCCGCCGCGCGATCCATGAACAGTGCGACCGCGTCCGATTCGCCGTCACCGGTCAACGACATCGGCGGGACCGTGTACGCGCGTTCGAAGGGCACCATCAGCCGAGCCCGGCTGGTCGCCAGCACCGTCACTCGTGGGCAGGCCGCGAGCAGCCGTTCGATGAAGAGTGCCACCCCGTCCCGCACGTGTTCGCAGTTGTCCAGCACCAGCAAGGCGTGACGGTCCGCCAGCGCGGCCACCACCGACTCGTCCATGCCCCGGCCGGGCTGCTCGCCGAGGCCGAGCGCGAGGCCGACCGTGCCGGCGACCACCGAGATGTCCGGGCTGGTGATCGGTACCAGGTCGACGAACCACACCCCGTCGGAGTACTCCTCGGCCAGCTCGGCGGCGACCGTCAGCGCGAGCCGGGTCTTGCCGACTCCGCCAGGGCCGACCGCGGTCACCTGCCGATCGTTCTTGATCATCTCGGTCAGCTCGGCCCGTTCCCGCTTCCGGCCGATGAACGAGGTCAGCGGCGCGGGCAGGACCGGTGTCGGGTGCGACCGGTCGGCGCGCGCCGGCTCGGACGCGCGCTGGGCGAGCGCCCGCCGATCCGGAACCTCCAGCTTGCGCAGGAGCGAGGAGACATGGCTCTCCACGGTTCGCACCGAGATGAACAATCGCGCGCCGATCTCGGCGTTGCTGAGGTGCTCCCCCACCAACGCGAGCACCTCGGCTTCCCGAGCGGAGATCTCCACCGTCGCCATCATGGGCCTCATCTTGCAGTATCCGCTTCGCACTCAGGGCCTTCGGACGTTCTCCGTGTCGGGCACCGACGATCCGTGCCCCCTCTCAGTGGACGGTTCCGTGGTCGCCACGGATGTGGAGCGACCCTGCCGGGAGCGATGGTTGTGACACATCCGATCCACCCCAACTTCAGGAGTGACCATGACCAGCTCTGCCACCCAGGGAATCAAGACCGTGCTGCATCCCGTGTCCGACCTGGCGACGGCCAAGACGATCTACGCCGCGCTGCTCGGCGTGGAGCCGCAGACCGACTCGCCCTATTACGTCGGCTTCGAGGCCGAGGGCCAGCACATCGGGCTGGTACCGGGCGGTGGACCGCAGGGCATGACCGGACCGGTGGCCTACTGGCACGTGCCGGACATCGAGGCGAAGCTGGCCGAGCTGACCGCCGCCGGCGCCACCGTGAAGGAACCCGCGAACGAGGTCGGCGGCGGCCGCCTGGTGGCCACCGTGACCGACGCCGACGGCAATGTCCTCGGGCTGATCCAGGACCGCTGAGTCCCGCCCCGCTGCCGCGCTCTACGCCCCTCGCTCACCTTCCCAAGGAGTCCCCATGAACTCGAACAGCAGGTTCCGCCAGATCCACCGCTGGACGGCCATCGTCTTCACGGTCACCGTCATCGTCGCCACGATCGCGGTGTCCATGAAGGCCGCCATCTGGTTTTCCTACCTGCCGCTGCTCCCGCTCGCCGTGCTGCTCCTCAGCGGCCTGTACCTGTTCGTGCTGCCGTACAGGCGGCGCGCGGCAGGCAGCAGGCGCGCCATCGCCACGGCGTAGTCGCCTGCGATCAGCCCGCATCAACATCGTCCCGATCAAGCCCGACACGAAGGAGACAGACCGATGGCTGCTCAGAAGACCAAGTCCGCTGTGGGATTCACGGACGACGAACGTGCCGCGATGAAAGAGCACGCCCAGGAACTGAAGACGGCCGCCCGTCGCGGATCCCGCAATGCCAAGGCGGACGGGGAGAAGGACGTGCTCGAGAAGATCGCCGGGATGGCGGAATCCGATCGCGTCATGGCCGAACGGATCCATGCCATCGTCAGGGCCAACGCGCCGGACCTCGCGCCGAAGACCTGGTACGGCATGCCCGCGTACGCCAAGGACGGCAAGGTCGTGTGCTTCTTCCAGAGTGCGGAGAAGTTCAAGGCGCGGTACGCGACGTTCGGTTTCAACGACACCGCGAACCTCGACGACGGCACCATGTGGCCGACCGCCTTCGCCCTGACCACGTTGACCGACGCCGACGAGAAGAGGATCGGCGAGCTGGTGAAGAAGGCCGCGGGCTGACGACCGACCGAGGCGGCCCCGCGTTCCGTTGCGCGGGGCCGGGCCGACGCGCTGTACTGGCAGCGGCACCGACGGAAGGAACCGGCATGGCACGCGTCGTCATCATCGGCGGTCACGGCAAGATCGCCCTGCAGCTCTCGCGGATTCTCACCGGCCGGGGCGACGAGGTCACCTCCCTGATCCGCAATCCCGCGCACGCCCAGGACGTCGAGGCGACGGGCGCCACCGCCGTCGTCGCCGATGTCGAGAGCCTCGACACGGACCGGATCGCCGAGCTGATCCGCGGGCACGACGCCGTGGTGTGGTCGGCGGGTGCGGGCGGCGGTGACCCCGCCCGCACCTACGCCGTCGACCGGGACGCGGCGATCCGCTCGATGGACGCCGCCGCCCGCGCAGGCGTCGACCGGTACGTGATGGTGTCCTACTTCGGAGCCAGGACCGATCACGGCGTCCCGCGCGACAGTTCGTTCTTCCCCTACGCGGAGGCGAAGGCCGCGGCCGACGACCATCTCCGCGGCACCGCCCTCGCCTGGACGATCCTCGGTCCCAGCACGCTCACCCTCGACGCGGGCACGGGTCGGATCGAGGTGGGGCCTGGCCTGGAGTCGGGCACGGTGCCCCGCGAGGACGTCGCGCGGGTGGCGGCGGCTGCGCTGGTCAGGCCGGCGACCATCGGCCGGTTCATCGGTTTCAACACCGGCGACACCCCGATCGAGGACGCGCTCGACACGCTCACCGCGACATGACCGCGCGGCCTCAGGAACCGGAGCCCGCCTGATCGATCCGCTCGATGAGCCGGACCGTCACGGTGTCCCCCTCGCCCTTGCCGATAGCCCGCCGGATGTCGGCGCGGACCGGCAGTTTGTGCGTTCCGTCGCCCATCGCCATGAACGAACTCCGGAACGGGTAGCCATCGATCGTGCCCCGGACCTTCACCAGGCCCCTGGTCCCGAAGAACGTCACCGACTCCGGCCACAGCACATACGTCCAGCCACCCTTGCTCGCACTCTTGCGCATGGTCGCGGTGAATTCCGCCTCCAACATCGTCGCCCTCCTTCGCCTGATGCATCTGCCGGTACCTACCGATGTAGACGCCCGAGCCGACGGAAACTCATCGACCCTCAGGGGTGGCCCGGACCTCCTCGAGCCGTCGCCGTAGGAACCGCTCTGTCGTCTCGTTGCCCGCCAACTCCAACGCCGCGAGGTAGGCGTCCTCGGCCTCGGCAGTCCGGCCCATCCGGCGCAGCAGGTCGGCCCGGGCCGGGACCCGTAACCGGGCCAGCCGCGGATCGTCGGGAACCTCGTCCAGCGCCACCAGTCCCCGCTCGGGCCCGTCCCGAAAGCCCACCGCCACGGCCCGGTTCACCGCCACCACCGGCGAACCGGTCAGCTCGAGCAACCGCTCATAGGCCGCGACGATCACCGTCCACTCGGTCGCACCCCAACTCGGCGCGCCGGCGTGCGCGGCCGCGATCACCGCCTGCGGGAAATACTGGCCCGCGGAATGCCGGGCCGCGGCCAGGGACCGCATCCCCTCCTCGATCCGGCCGCGATCCCACCGCGAGCGGTCCTGCTCCTCGAGCGGTCGGGCCGTTCCGTCGGCGGCGATCCGCTCCCCCGGCGGCTGTCCTGCAACAGCATCAGGGCGAGCAGCGCCCACGCCTCCGGCTCGTCGGGCATCAGCTCGCACAGCAAGCGACCCAGCCGGATCGCCTCCTCACACAGCTCGTCACGGATCGCCGAGCTCCCCGAGGTCGCCGAGTACCCCTCCGTGAAGACGAGGTAGATGCACGCGAGCACCTGCGGAACGCGCTCCGGGAGAAGGTGTTCCGGCGGCAGGCGAAACGGGATCGCGGCCGTCCGGATCTTGCTCTTCGCGCGGGTCAGCCGCTGCGACACCGTCGGCTCGGGCTGCAGGAACGCCCGCGCTATCTCAGCAACGGTCAGGCCGCAGACCAGGCGAAGCATCAACGCGACCTGGGCCTGCGGGGCCAGCGCGGGGTGTGCACACGTGAAGATGAGGCGGAGCTGATCGTCCCGCACCGGCCACACCTCCTCCTCCGTCGGCGGGAACAGCCGCGCGGCGTCGAGCTCCTTGTTGCCCCGCAACGACTCCCGCCGCAGCCGGTCCAGCGCGCGGTTGCGCGCGACCGTGGTGATCCACGCGCCCGGGTTCGCAGGCATCCCGGTCCGCGGCCAGCTCCGCATCGCCTCGGCGAAGGCCTCCTGCACCGCGTCCTCGGCCAGCGAGAGATCGCCGACCAGCCGCGCCACCGTCGCGATGGCGCGGCCGGATTCGGCCCGAAACACCGGGTCGACGTGCATCTACTCGTCCACGATCTGCCGCAGCTCGATGCAGCCCTTGGGGCCGAGCGGGATGCGCGCCGCCAGGGCCGTCGCCGCCTCCCGATCCGCGGCCGCGAGCAGGTAGACGCCGTTCGCGATCTCCGCGGCCTCGCTGAACGGACCGTCGGTCAGCAGCAACTCGTCGTCGCGGACGCGCACCGTGGTGGCCGACGACGGCGGGTGCAGCGCGCCACCGCCGCGGAGGGCGGGCCCCGCGAACTCCCCGAACCGGCCGTGCGCCTGGATGCTCTCGTCCCACTCCGCCGACCCCGGTGTGTTCGCCGCACCCGCCGGCTCGCGCAGCACCGCGAGATAGCACCCGGCGTGCTCGTTCTCCAGCCGCCAGAAGACCATCGGCCACAGCTCGACGAATCCCTCCGAGGCGTCCGGAATCTGTCGGGTCAGCTCCAGCGCCGCGTCCAGGTCGTCGGCCTCGAGCACATAGAACCCTCCGACGACCTCGGAGAACTCGGCGAACGGGCCGTCCGTGACGAGCGCGCCGCCGTTCTCGTGCCGGATCGTGACCGCCTCCGCCGTCGGGTACAGCGCGCCGCCGCCGACGAGCGCGGTGCCCGCGGCCTCCCAGAACCTCTCGTGCCGGGCCACCGCATCCCCGAACTCCTTGGTCCCCGGGGTCGACGCCGCACCGTTCTCCTCGCCCGCCAGCAATGCCAGGTAGTACATGGTTGTCATCCTTCCGTGTGGGTGAGGGGCCAGGAAGCCTCTCTACCCAGGCGACGAAGGCGCCACCCCGAATACGACACCACGGCCGAAGAATCTTTCGGGCGTAGTCTGCTCGCATGTCTCAGCGGCATTTTCCGTCGTTGTGCGGGGTCCGAATCCCCCGTTGCTGCGCGCCGCCCTCGTCCCCGAGTTCACCAGCTAGCAAACTTGTCATGAGATAACGACTCGACAATCAGCCGACTCAGACAGGAAATCCGGGTGCCACTGCAGTCCCAACCGGAAACGGACCGATCCCAGCTGATCCCGACCGAGTACCTTCGGTCGTCGCTGGCTCCCGCGCCACGCACCCTGATCGACATCGTCATCGCGTCCGCCGAGGCCAACCCCGAGGCCCTCGCCATCGACGACGGCACCACCACCCTGACCTACCTCGAATTGCTCGAGGAGATGTACCGCGGCGCGCAGCAGCTCGGCGAGGCCGGGGTCGGCGCGGGCGACCGGGTCGGCATCCGGATGCCGTCCGGCTCGTATTCGCTGTACGTGGCGATCCTGTCCGTGCTCGCCGCGGGCGGCGCCTACGTGCCGGTGGACGCGGACGACCCCGACGAGCGGGCGGAGCTGGTGTTCGGCGAGGCCCAGGTCGCCGCGATCATCACCGGCGACTCCATCGAGGCCGGCACCGCCCCCGAGCGCGAGGACCCGCCCGCACCTCGGGTCCCCACCGTCGCCGACGACGCGTGGATCATCTTCACCTCGGGATCCACCGGGACCCCAAGGGCGTGGCGGTCAGCCACAGGAACGCGGCGGCGTTCGTCGACGCCGAGGCCCGGATGTTCCTGCAGCAGGCGCCGATCGGTCCGGGCGACCGGGTGCTCGCCGGGCTGTCGGTGGCCTTCGACGCCTCCTGCGAGGAGATGTGGCTGGCCTGGCGGCACGGCGCCACCCTGGTGCCCGCGCCCCGCGCGCTGGTCCGCAGCGGCATGGACCTGGGCCCGTGGCTGGTCTCGCGCGATGTCAGCGTCGTCTCCACCGTCCCCACGCTGGCCGCGCTGTGGCCCGCCGAGGCGCTCGAGGCCGTGCGGCTGCTCATCTTCGGCGGGGAGGCCTGCCCGCCTGAGCTGGCCGAGCGACTCGCGGTCGACGGTCGCGAGGTGTGGAACACCTACGGCCCGACCGAGGCCACGGTCGTCGCGTGTGGCGCGCTGATGGACGGCACCGGCCCGGTGCGCATCGGGCTGCCGCTGGACGGCTGGGACCTGGCCGTTGTCGACGGCGAGGGCAACCCGGTCGCGGTCGGCGAGGTCGGCGAGCTGGTGATCGGCGGGGTCGGCCTTGCCCGCTACCTCGACGCGGCGAAGGACGCGGAGAAGTACGCGCCGATGCCATCGCTCGGCTGGGACCGTGCCTACCGCAGCGGCGACCTGGTCCGCCTCGAGCTGGAGGGGCTGCTGTTCCAGGGTCGCGCCGACGACCAGGTCAAGCTCGGGGGTCGGCGCATCGAGCTCGGCGAGGTGGACAACGCGCTGCAGAACCTGCCCGGGGTGAGCGGGGCGGCGGCCGCCGTCCGCAAGACCGCCGCCGGGAACTCGATCCTGGTCGGGTACCTGGCCAGCACAGACCCCGACTTCGACGTCGCCGC
Source organism: Rhodococcus sp. MTM3W5.2 (assembly GCF_001984015.1). NCBI lineage: Bacteria > Bacillati > Actinomycetota > Actinomycetes > Mycobacteriales > Nocardiaceae > Rhodococcus > Rhodococcus sp. MTM3W5.2. The sequence continues at coordinate 5,171,349 of NZ_CP019572.1, forward strand.
GGCCCGCGAGCTGCTCGCCGAACGCCTGCCCGCGGCGCTGGTGCCGAGGCTGACCCTGCTCGACGAGCTGCCGACCCGCACCTCCGGCAAGGTGGACCGCGCGGCCCTGCCGTGGCCGTTGCCGGGCGCGGGCACCGGGGACGCCGCCGGCGCCGGGCTCGAGGGCACAGCGGCCTGGGTGGCCGAGCTGTGGGCGTCGATCCTCGGCGCGCAGATCACCGGCCCCGACGACGACTTCTTCGCCAGCGGCGGCGGCTCGCTGGCCGCCGCGCAGGTGGTGACCGCGCTGCGGGAACGCTTCCCCGAGGTCACCGTCGCCCATGTCTACGACCATCCACGGCTCGGCTCGTTGGCCGGCTTCCTCGACGAGTTCGCCCCGAGTGTCACCGCGGAGCCGAGGAACGTCGAGCCGACCCCGCGCTCCACCCAGCTCGCGCAGATCCTGCTCACGATCCCCTGACCACCCTGACCGGGCTGCAGTGGGTGACCTGGCTGGCGATCGTCAACAACGTCTTCGCCCTGTTCGCCGACGTGCCGTGGGCGCCGACCGTGTCCTGGTGGGTGCTGCTGGCCGCTTTCGTCGCCTTCATCACCCCGATCGGCCGAATGGCGATCTCCGTCGCCGGGTGCCGGCTGCTGCTGCGGGGGCTCACCCCCGGCACCTACCGGCGCGGCGGCAGCGAACACGTGCGGCTGTGGGTCGCGCACCGGCTCACCGAGGCCAGCGGCGCGGCCAACCTGTCCGGCGCCCCGTGGATGATCTACTACGCGCGGGCCCTCGGGGCGACCGTCGGCCGCGACGTCGACCTGCACACCCTGCCGCCGGTGACCGGGATGCTCGTGCTCGGCGACGGCTGCTCGGTGGAGCCGGAGGTCGACCTGACCGGGCACTGGATCGACGGCGACGTGGTGCACATCGGTGAGATCCGGATCGGCGCGGGCGCGGCCATCGGGGCCCGCTCCACGCTGCTGCCCGGCGCCCGCGTCGGCAAGAACGCCGAGGTCGCGCCCGGCTCGGCGGTGACAGGACGGGTCAAGGCCGGGCAGAGCTGGGCCGGCTCCCCCGCCGTCAAGGTCGGCAAGGCCACCCACCCGTGGCCGACCGAGCGCCCGCCGCTGGCGACCCAGTGGGTGCCGGTGTTCGGGCTCACCTCCGTCGTCATCGCAGGCATGCCGATCTTCGCGCTCGCGGCCGGGATCGCGCTGATCGGCTGGGGCGTCCGCGACACCCCTGACCTCGGCTCCGCGGCGGTCATGGCGCTCGCCTGGCTGCCTGCCGCGACAATCCTGACGCTCGCCGTGTTCGCGGCGCTGACCCTGATCGCGGTCCGCGCGCTCGGCATCGGCCTGCGCGAGGGCTACCACCCGGTGCGCAGTCGCGTCGGCTGGCAGGTCTGGGCGACCGAGCGGCTGATGGACTCGGCGCGGACCCTGCTGTTCCCGCTGTACGCGAGCCTGCTCACCCCGGTGTGGATGCGGCTGCTCGGCGCGAACATCGGCAAGAACACCGAGATCTCCACGGCGCTGGTGCTGCCGAAGTTCACCACGGTCGCGGACGGCGCGTTCCTAGCCGACGACACCATGGTCGCCTCCTACGAGCTCGGCGGCGGCTGGCTGCACATCAAGGAGGCCAAGGTCGGCAAGCGCGCCTTCCTCGGCAACTCGGGGATGGCAGGACCCGGTCGTCGGGTTCCGAAGAACGGTCTTGTCGCGGTGCTGTCCGCGGCGCCGAGCAAGGCCAAGTCCGGCTCGTCGTGGCTTGGCAGCCCGCCGGTGCGGCTGCGCCGGTCGGCCAACGACACCGACTCCTCGCGGACGTTCGAACCGCCGCTGCGGCTCAAGATCGCCAGGGCCGTTGTCGAGACGTGCCGGCTGATCCCGGTCATGATCACCTTCGGCATCGGCCTCGGCGTGCTGTTCGCGCTGCAGGCGATGGCGGGCGCGATCGGCTTCTGGTTCGCTGCCCTGTTCAGCGGGATCGTGCTGCTGGTCGCGGGTGCGGTGGCGGGCACGGCCTCGATCGTGGCGAAGTGGCTCGTCGTCGGGCGGATCCGGAAGGTGGAGCACCCGCTGTGGAGCTCCTTCGTGTGGCGCAACGAGGTGTCGGACGCGTTCGTCGAGACCGTCGCCGCGCCCTGGTTCGCGCGCGCCGCCACCGGCACCGCCGTCCTCGCCGTCTACCTTCGAGGCATGGGTGCGACGATCGGCCGCGGTGTCTGGTGCGAATCCTATTGGCTCCCAGAGGCCGACCTGGTGACCCTCGGCGACGGCGCGACCGTCGAGCGGGGTTGCGTCGTGCAAACCCACCTGTTCCATGATCGGATCATGTCCATGGACACCGTCACCCTCGGCAACGGAGCAACCCTGGGACCGCACTGCGTCGCGCTGCCCGCGGCAGGCATCGGCGACGGCGCCACGGTCGGACCCGCGTCGCTCGTGATGCGCGGCGACACGGTGCCGCCGAACACCCGCTGGCAGGGCAACCCGATCACCCCGTGGGCGTGACGATGGTCAAGCCCGGCAAGTTTTACGAGGAACCGCTCGATTCGTACCTGCCGCACGTCGGCAACCGCGGCTATCGGGTGTCGCGCTATGAGCTGGACCTGACCTACAAGGTGGCAGGCAACCGGCTGTCCGGCAAGGCGTCGATCACGGCCGCCACCACCGAGATCCGGACGAAGTTCGCGTTCGACCTGTCGCAGAGCCTGTCGGTGTCGAAGGTGTCGGTCAACGGCGCCAGGCCGGCGAAGTACACCCACCAGCACGGGAAGCTGACGATCACCCCTGCGCATGCGATCCCGGCTGGCGGCGCGCTGTCGGTCACCGTGCAGTACGCGGGCACCCCGAAGCCGATCCGCAGCCTCTGGGGCGAGGTGGGCTGGGAAGAGCTGACCGAGGGCGCGCTGGTGGCCAGCCAGCCGAACGGAGCCGCGTCCTGGTTTCCCTGCGACGACCACCCTGGCTCCAAGGCCAGCTACCAGATCTCGATCACCACTGACTCGCCGTACTACGCGCTGGCGAACGGCGCGCTGGTGCGCAAGCAGGTCCGGGCCAGCCACACCACCTGGGTGTACGAGCAGACCGAGCCGATGGCAAGCTACCTGGCCACCATCCAGATCGGGCATTACGAGCGCAGGCACGCCGATCACGACGGCGTGCCCATGCACGCGGTGCTCCCGCAACGGCTGCGGACGGCGTTCGAGCACGACTTCGGCAGGCAGCCGCAGATGATGGAGACCTTCGTCCGGCTGTTCGGGCCCTACCCGTTCGCGGACTACACCGTTGTCGTCACCGACGACGAACTGGAGATCCCCATTGAGGCGCAGGGCATCTCGGTGTTCGGCGCGAACCATTGCGACGGCAGGCGCAGCGCGGAACGGCTGGTCGCGCACGAGCTCGCGCACCAGTGGTTCGGCAACAGCCTGACGCTGGGGTCGTGGCGCGACATCTGGCTGCACGAGGGCTTCGCCTGCTACGCGGAATGGCTGTGGTCGGAGAACTCCGGCGGGCCGTCGGCACAGGAGATCGCCACCCAGGCGCACCGCAACCTCACCGGGCTGCCATACGACGTGCTGCTCGGCGACCCCGGGCCCGAGCTGATGTTCGACGACCGGGTCTACAAGCGCGGCGCCCTCACCCTGCACGCGCTACGGACCGCGCTCGGCGACGAGGCCTTCTTCGACCTGCTCCGGCAGTGGACCGCCAAGCACCGCCACGGCACCGTCACCACCGAGGAATTCACCGACCTCGCCGCGCATTACACCGATCGCTCGCTGCGTCCGCTGTGGGACGCGTGGCTGTTCCAGAAGGCGATGCCCTAGCCGGCGGTCAGCGGGTCGGCAGGTGCGATCGGCTCTTGGCCAGCACCAGCACCAGGGACGCGGCGGCCACCACAGCGCCGATCACGAACAGCATCGGGTAGCTGAACACCGTCGGCCAGGCCTGCACGCACAGCGCCATCGCCGCGGGCACCGCGAACCCGATGTAGGTCAGCGAGTAGAAGACCGCGGTGAGCCCGGCGAGGTCGTCGGGGCGCGCGATCCGCTGGATCTCCTGCAGCCCGGACACCAGCGCCATCCCGTAGCCGCCGCCCAGTACGACGGCCGCGGCCAGCGCCAGCGGAACCGTCAGCCGGTCGGCGGCGACCGCGGCGACGGTCATGCCCACCACCAGGATCGCCAGCGCGACGGCGACGGCCCTTGCGCTGCGCGGGGTGTCGATGCGCCTGCCAACGGCCTGGATCGAGAACCCCGCGGCCAGCGCGACCACGCAGAGCAGCGCTGAGAACGCGACAGGGCGACCGCCGCTGTGTGGGGCCATCAGTGCGGGCATCACCGCGTAGGCGCAGCTGGCCGAGCCGAACACCCACGGCGCCAGCGGGGCGATGACGTACCGGAACCGCAGGTGCCCGGCGGCCGGGATCCGCAGGTCCTCGCGCAGCGGTACCCGCTGACCGGCCGGTACCGCGGGCCGGGTCTCCTGCGCCGCGAACAGCGCGACCCCCGCCGCCGCCGCGATCGAGATGTGCACCAGGTACGCCAGTGCGCTCGGCCACGGTGCCCACTGTGCGAGCACACCCGCGACCCCGGCACCGAGGGCGAACCCCGCGGTCAGACTCATGGCCGCGCGTCTGGCCCCGGAACCCGTGCCCGCGTGCCGATCCCACGGCGACGTCGACAGTTCCTTGAGCCAGCTGCCGCCGACCGCCATGCCGATACCGAGGCCGACGCCGCTGAGGATGCGGCCCGCGACCAACAGCGCGGAGCTGTCGGCGCCGGTGGCGAGCACCAGCGAGCCGGCCGCCGCGATGAAGGGAGCGGGCAGCATCACCGGCCGCCGCCCGAGCCGGTCGGACAGCGGGCCGCCGATGAGCAGGGCGGGCACGATGCCGAACACGTACGCGAACAGGAAGCTGTCCACCACGACCGGGGAGTAGCCGTGGTCGAGGCGGTACATCACCAGCAGCGGGGTGAACTCGTTGCCGCCCCACGCGACGGCGAACATCGCCGCGGACACGAGTGCCCACGGCGCCACGGCCCGTTTCCGCGAACGGCGGTCGTGCGCGGCAGGCGCCGTGTAGGCCGCTTGGTCGGTCCGCACGCTCATCGGGCACCGGCCTGCAGCAGCGGCAGGCCGTGCACGCGACGCATGTGCACCGTCACGGCGGCGTCGTAGCCGTCGGCGTCCGCCGCCTCGACCAGGTTTGCCAGCGCCGTGTGGTCGTCGATGATCGACGCCAGCTGCAGCGGGTCCCTGGCCAGCGAGCGAGCGGTCATCCGGCGCTGCCGCTCACGCAGGCCGGCGTAGAAGGTGACGAGCAGCGGGTTGCCGCCCGCGCGGACGATCAGTCCATGGAAGTCGGCATCGAGGCCGCTGAAGCCGCCCACGTCCCCGCTCGCCGCCGCCTCGCGCTGGGCGACGAGGTTCGCGCGCAGGGCCGCGACCAGCCCGGTCCTGGCGGTCGGGTGGCCGATGACAGTCCGGACGGCGTCCGTCTCGACGAGCCTGCGCGCGGCGACGACGTGTTCGGCCTCGCCGTCGGCGACGGGCACGATCAGCGCACCGCGCTTGGGGTAGAGCCGCATCCAGCCCTCGGCCTCGAGCCGGAGGAACGCCTCGCGGACGGGGGTACGGCTGGTACCCATCTCAGCGGCGATCTCGCCCTCGCTGATCAGCTCGCCACCGGGCAGCGCAGCGGACAGGATCCGCTCCTTCACCTCGCGGTAGACGACCTCCGCCGCCGAATGCAACTTAGACACAAGATGTATTTATACCGACCGCACGCGGCACCACCGCAGGTGGGGTCGTGTTTCGGGTGCGGTTTACGGGACCCAGTACTTGGCCGCGAGGTGCTCGATCACGGGATCGTCGTCGAGCGCCTCATCCAATGCGGCCAGGTCGTCGTCGAGCGCGACCAGTCGGGGATCGTTGCCCTCGCCGCGCCCGGAGGGATAGCCGCCGTCCTCGGCGATCTGACGCAACAGCTTCTCGCGCACGCGGTCCTTCAGCGATTCGGCCATAGCTGAGCATTGACCAGAGCGGCCGCCCTGTCGACCGGACGCGCCGAATCAGTCGTCGTGCTTGCGGAACACCCGACGCGCGATCGGGATGAGCACGACCAGCGCACCGACGAGCACGATCAGCGAGAAGATCTGCATTGCCATCGGAACCTCCGGGTCGAGTTCGTCGAACGTCAGGTCGGCGCGAGGACCGCTCCCCATGGGGTGTTACGCACCACGGTGAACACCGCCAACACCACCAGTATCCCTGCCGTGGCGGACCTGCCGAGCACGATCATCCGGTCGTCGACTCCGCCCCATCGCCGCCGCAGCCAGCGCATCCACGCCACCACCAGCACCACGACAAGCGGCAGGATCAGCACGTTGCTCGACAGCGACCCGATCAGATCCCCGTTGGTGAGGTCGTTCACCGCGCGCAGCCCGCCGCAGCCCGGGCACCACCAGCCGGTGATCACGTGGAACGGGCAGAACCCGTAGGCGCCCGCGCGGTGCGGGTCGCGCAGGTACAGCAGGGTCGCCGCGCCGAGGCCTGCCGCCGCGACCGCGATCGGCGCGCGCAGCGAGCGGGCCCGAGTATCCGGCTTGGTCATCGTCATCGGATCACCGTCATCGCGTCACATTCATTCTCATTGGGGTGCGGTCACCGCGCCCTTGATCACGACCGAGGTGACCAGCATGTCGTGCCAGCACCGGTGCCGCGGGTCCCACAGCGGCCAGAGAAAGTTCAGGAAGCAGAGGTCGCCGAGGATCCACAGCAGCAACCACCGCACGAATGCCATGCCCGGGCCGAGGGGGCGTCCGTCCGCCTCGCGGACCACCGAGATACTCAGCCATTTCTTGCCGAGTGTCTGCCCGGTGTTGCCCTGCCGGAACACCATGTTCCAGACCAGCAACGCGAGCGCCAGCAGGATGCCTGCCACCATGATGGCGATGCCGACGCCGTTGACGTTCGTCAGCTCGCTGTCGGAGTCGTAGTAGTAGTCGCCCGAATAGGTGGTCGTGACCGATCTCGCGTCCTTGAACGCGATGAATGCCCCGAGGCCCGCGAGCAGGTAACCCGGCAGCGGGACCACGATCCGGTCGAGCAGATAGGCGCCGACCCGAGACCACCAGGAGGCATACGGATACGCAGGCGGCGGCGGACTGCCGTAGGGCTGGCCCGGCGGCGGATAGCCCGGCTGCTGCGGGTACTGCGGGGCGCCGTAGGGCGGCTGGCCCGGCGGCGGGTACTGCGGGGCACCGTACTGCGGCTGGCCGTACTGCGGCGGCTGCTGGCCGTACTGGGGCTGGGGCGGAGGAGGACCAGGCGGCGTCGGGCCTGGCTGCGCGGGATCGGGCTGCTGGGGCTGATTCGGGTCCGACATGGCGCCACTTCCTGTCCGCAGGGTGGTGGTTCACTTCCCAAACCATAGCCCCGAACGACATTCGGCCACGTTCCTTGTCCGTCCGGTTCGCGGGGGCTACATTTCGCCTGATCCGAAAGCACGGGCAACGACGCCGGGAACGCTACCGTCGAGGGCCTTCGACGTCGGCTCCTGAGACTGCGAGACGTGCGGCAGCGACAAGGAGACAGACATGACCGAACCGATATTCGACAAGTCCGAACAACTCAAGCAGGTACAACAGGCAATTCTCGCGGGCGAGACGATCATTGCCGTCTACGACTGCATCGGCGCGGGCACCGGATTCATGGGTCTGACCAATCTTCGCCTCGTCATTCAGGACAAGAGCTTCGTCGGCAGTCGAACCGCGATCACGTCCATTCCTTACAAGAATGTCCGGTCGGTGTCCTTTCTCAGCAACAAATCGTGGGCCGGACATTTCTTCTCGTCCAGCAGCATTGCCGTCGACATCGGCCAGCAGACCTACGAGGCCGACTTCCGCGGCATCGAGAAGGCGCAGCACGTGCACCGGGTGATCCTGGAGCAGATCACCCGGTAGGCCGAACTCCGGTCAGGTCGTACACATATCGGCTCGTGGGGATCACGTCCACGTCGGTGCTCGCGCCGAACGTGGACGTGCTCTCGATCATGCGTGAGAGCCGGCGCCCGAGCTCGGCATCGTCCCCGCCGCTCCCGTAGAACGCGTGCGGATCGGTCATCGCGGCCATCGGGAACAGTTCCTCGACAAGGGCGTCGGCGCGAGCGTCCGCGGTGAGCGTCTCGATCACGGTGTTCTGCACGTAGCCGAACGTGGCCTGGGTCTCGATCGCCACGGTGGTGTGGTGGTCCTGCCATCGGCGGAGCCATTCCGACCGATCCATGCCCGCGGGTATCCGCAGCAACGCGAGACCGGCGAGGGCATCGGCGCGAACTCCGTTGTCCGACTCCGGGGGCGGGATCGGCGTCCGTTCGTCGACCACCCATCCCGCGACCCGGTCGGCCGCCGCCGAGAGGAGGCCGGTGACGGCCGCGAATTCGTCTGGGATCCAGACGCTGACGATCGCACCCACCGGCTGGTCATAGGTCGTGAGACGGAGCTGGGCGGGGGCTACGTCGGCGTCGTCGATGTTGACCTGGAGCCTGGTGGCGCCGAGCGCGGCCAGTTGCTCGCGGAGACGCTCCGCGAACAACGCCTCCTGCAATCGCGACCCCCACAGGGCGTACATCAACTTCATCGTCGAATCCTTTCCGTGGCCCGGCATTCCGGCGATGGCCTAGACCGTCGTGGACGAGTGGGCCGCAGTGAGCAGTCCGAAGAGCAGGTCGATCACGTCGTCGGGTTCCGGCCTGCCGCGGTGGTCGGCGTCGGACATGCGTTCGTAGTCGGCGATCAAGGCGAGCAGGACCGTCGCCAGCGACTCGAGCCGGTAGCGGCGGGCGACGGCGGGCAGATCGCCGATCAGGTGGTCGAGCCGCGACATGACGATGCGGACGGTCGGCCGACTGTCGCCGTCCAGGTTCATCTCGTCCGCGACGGAGCGGTGATGGCGCACGCGCTCGAAGAACCGGGCGAAATGCGTCGATCCCGGCTGATCGACCACCTCGATCAGGGGAAGCGCCAGCACCTTCAGCAGTGCCAGGAGGTCGTCGCCACCCGGCACACCCTCGCACTCGGCGAGCAGCTCCATCCGCCGGAATTCCAGCCCGCGGAGGTGATACTCGACGATCGCGGCGATCAGGCCGTCGCGGGAACCGAAGTGGTACTGCACCGCCGACTTGTTGCGCTGTCCCGCCGCGCGGGCGATGTCCTGCAGCGGGACGTCGATCCCGGCCTCGGCGATCAGCACCTCCGCGGCACGCATGAGGGCATGCGGAGCCGATCCCTCGCGCAGTCCTTCCCCGACCTTCACCGCTCCAAAGTAGGGTCACACATCGCCGAGGTCAATGCCTGAAACTTATCTTTTAAGTACATTTACTTAATCTCCACGGCTCCTCCTTCGGCCCGCGGTTGCGCCCGGCACACCCAGGCCGGAGAGTGGTCCCCCGTGAGCCATCGCATCCACCACCTCAGCTGCGCGACGATGTGCCCCAGTGCCGGCCTCGTGCCCGGCCTCGCCCCGTCCCGCCTGGTCGCGCACTGCCTGCTGGTCGAGGGACCCGACGGCCTGACGCTGGTGGACACCGGCTTCGGCACGGCCGACGTCGCCGATCCGATCGGCCGGCTCGGCCGGCCGTTCGTGATGTCGGTCGGCGCCAGGATGGACCTCGCGCTCACCGCCGTCGCCCAGGTGCGCGCGCTCGGCTACGACCCGTCGGATGTCCGCGACATCGTGGTCACCCATCTGGACGGCGACCACGCGGGCGGCCTCGGCGACTTTCCGTGGGCGCGCGTGCACGTGCACGCCGACGAGCTCGCGACCGCGCGCACCCGGCCCACGCTGCTCGACAAGACGCGGTACAGCGCGAAGCAGTGGGCACACGATCCGACCTGGGTCGAGCACCGCCCTGGTGGCGACCGGTGGTTCGGGTTCGAATCGGTGCAGGCGGTCAGCGAGGACGTGCTGCTGATTCCGCTGCGTGGACACACCTTCGGGCACAGCGCGGTGGCGGTGCGTCGTCCCGGCGGCGGCTGGTACCTGCACGCGGGCGACGGGTACTACTTCGCCGACGAGAAGCTGACCCCGCCCTCGTGCCCGCCCGGCCTGCGGGCGACACAGATCCTGATGGAGATGGATCGCCGCTCGCGAATCGCCAACCAGGGCAGGCTCCGCGAGCTGCACGCCGCCCACGGCGACGAGGTCACCATCATCTGCGCGCACGACGCGAGCGAGTTCGAGGCGCTGGCCGCCGTCACCGACTGAGCGCGGGTCCGGCTATCCGGCGAGGTCGTCCGGACCGATCGGGTCGGCATCCCAGAGGGCCTGGCTGACCGGCGGCCTGGTCCGGAACCGGTTGACGGCGACGAACCCCACCGCGAGGAGTGCGCCCACCACGGCACCCGTCACGACGCGGCGACCTGCGCGGGTGGACTTCGTCGGCTCGAGTTCGGTGGAGGTCATGCGAGGAGTCTCCCGCACTCTCGCGCAAACTCGAAAGGCCCTCTCCCGCGGGTGCGGGCGAGGGGCCTTTCGATGGAGCCGCCTAAGAGAATCGAACTCTTGACCTTTTCATTACGAGTGAAATGCTCTACCGACTGAGCTAAGGCGGCGTGCCCGACCTCGCGGTCGAGCCAGAGGGAGTCTAGCGGCTCACCCCGCGGATGCGAAAACGGCCCCCGCTACTTCAGCTCGACACCCAGCTTGGCGACCATGGACGCCACCGCGAACCGGGGCTTGACGTTGACCGAGAGCGCCTCGCGACACTCCAGCACGGCCTCCACACACCGCAGCAGCGCCTCGGGGCTGCCCGCCGCGGCCATCTTCCTGACCTGGTCCGCCTTGTCCGGGTGATTCGGCTGCGCCCCCGACCCCAGCGCGACCGCCAGCGCGTCCCGGTAGAGCCCCGCCAGGTCCATCAGGGCGCGATCGAGGCTGTCGCGGCCGGTCCTGGTGGCCCGCGACTTCTGCCTGCGCTCGAGGTCCTTGAGGGCGCCGGCCGATCCGCGCAGCGCGCCCGCCGCACCCTTGCCGGTGCCGCCCGCGCCGAGGGCGGTGCGCAACTCCTCGGTCTCGCGTTCGTCGCGGGCCGCGCTCATCTCCTTGGCCTCGGCCTCCGCCGCCCGGACCAGCTCGTCGGCCGCCGCGTATCCGGTGGCAGGCCGGGTCGCGGCGGACGCGATACCCAGCGCCTGACCGCGCCGCGCCCGCGCCTCCTCGTCCGTCGCCAGCCGTCGGGCCCGGCCGACGTGGCCGCCACTGATCGAGGCGGCCAGCAGCGCGGTCTCGGCGTCGAGCTGATCGCGCTCGCGCAGCACCCCGGCGATCGCCTCCACCGACGGGGTCACCAGCGCCACGTGCCTGCACCGGGACCGCAGCGTCACCGAGATGTCCTGCGGGTCCACCGAGGGCGCGCACAGCAGGAACACGGTCCGCGCAGGCGGTTCCTCGACGACCTTGAGCAGCGCGTTGGCCGCGCCCTCGGTCAGCCGGTCGGCGTCCTCGATCACCACCACCTGCCAGCGCCCGGTGCTGGGGCGACGCGACGCGGTCTGCACGATGCCGCGCATCTCCGCGACGCTGATGCTCAGGCCCTCGGGGATCACCCGGCGCACATCGCCGTGGGTGCCCGCCATCGTGGTGGTGCAGGCGTGGCATCGCCCGCAGCCGGGCTCGCCCTCGTCGGTGCACTGCAGCGCGGCGGCGAAGCACAGCGCCGCGACGGAGCGTCCGGAGCCGGGCGGCCCGGTGAACAGCCAGGAGTGCGTCATCAGCGAGCCTGCCGCGTCGGCGCCGCCCCTTGCCGCCCTCGCGGCACCGGTCAGCTCCATCTCGACATGCTCCTGGCCGACCAGTCGATCGAATACTCCCGCCACGGGCCGAGCCTATCGGGCGGGTCCGACGCCGCCGGGCGGGCGTCCGAAACGTTCAAGACCGTCCGGACCGCGGGGAACTACCGTCGCGGCATGACACCACAGCTCTCGATGATCGGTCTCGCCGTCGCGGACCTGTCCCGCTCCTTCGACATCTACCGGCGGCTCGGCCTCGACCTGCCCGCCGCTCCCGGCCAGGAGCAACACCACGAGATCACCCTGCCTGGCGGCCTGCGGGTGGGCTGGGACACCCTCGAGGTCATCCGCGGCTTCTCCCCCGACTTCACCCCGGGGACCGGCGGCCCGTCGCTGGCCTTCGACTGCGGCACGCCCGAGGCCGTCGACGCCAAGTACTCCGAGCTCACCGAGGCCGGGTGCACCGGTGAATCGAAGCCGTGGGACGCGTTCTGGGGACAGCGCTACGCGGTCGTCAGGGACCCGGACGGCCACGGCATCGAACTGTTCGCGGCCCTGCCCGGCTGACCGAGCAGCCCGGTCAGGGAGGTCCCCGCCAGCGCCCGGACCTCCCTGGCCAGGTGCGCTTGATCGCTGAAGCCGGAATCCGCCGCGACCCTGGCGAGCGGGACGCCCCCTCGGGCGAGCCGGAGCGCGCGCTCGAAGCGGAGCACCCTGGCCAGCGTCTTCGGGCCGTACCCGTATGCGGACAAGGACTTTCGATGCAGGCGGCGTTCGCTCCAGCCCAGGCCCGCGGCGACCTGCGCGACAGTGACACCGCGCGCCAGCTGCGCCGCGATCGCGGTCTCGACGGGCCGCCCGACCCCGTCGAGACGGTCGCGTGCCGCCGCACTGATCGCCCGCAGCGGATCCGGCTCGGCGGCATGGAAGAGGCTGCGCACCACCGCATCCGGCCACAGCTGCTCCAGCGGCACCCGCACATCTCGCAGCTCGTCGGCGCGGACACCGAACACGTGCGGTCCGACGCCTGGCGCGAACCTCAGACCGATCGCCCTGCTACCCGCGGCCGTGGTGCGGTGCGCCCGGGTGTCCGGACCGGCCACCAGCAGCCCGCCCTCGTGCCAGATCAGATCCATGCACCCGTCGGGCAGCACCAGGGCGCCCTCGTCCTGCTGCGGGCGGTCCCCCGGTGGACCCGAGGTCACCGACCAGGCGACCGCTCCCGGAACTTCCGCTCGCAGTTCCCGATACGCCACCTCGGCTACACCACCTCAGTGCGGACCGGTCAGGACTTCTTCGCGGCGGCCTTCTTCGCGGCCGCCTTGGCGGGCGCCTTCTTGGCCGCGGTCTTCTTCGCTGCCGCCTTCTTGGCAGGCGCCTTCTTCGCGGCCGCCTTCTTCTTCACCGGTCCACGCGCACGCCGATCGGCGAGCAGCTCCGAGGCGCGCTCGTCGGTGATGGTCGCGACATCGTCGTCCTTGCGCAGGCTCGCGTTCGTCTCGCCGTCGGTGACGTAGGGGCCGAAGCGGCCGTCCTTGATCACCATCGGCTTGTCCGTCGCCGAGTCGTTGCCGAGCTCACGCAGCGGCGGGGTCGCCGCACCGGTGCGGCCCCGACGCTTGGGCTCCGCGTAGATCTTCATGGCGTCCTCGAGGGTCACCGTGAACATCTGCTCCTCGTTCTCCAGCGAACGAGAATCGGTGCCCTTCTTCAGGTACGGGCCGTAGCGCCCGTTCTGCGCGGTGATCTCTTCCTTCGACTCCGGGTCGATGCCGACCACGCGCGGCAGCGAGAGCAGCCGCAGCGCGTCCTCGAGCGTCACGGTCGCCACGTCCATGGACTTGAGCAGCGAGCCGGTCCGCGGCTTCGGGCCCGCGGCCTTCTTGGCGGTCTTCTTCGCCGCGGCCTTCTTCGCGGGCGCCTTGGTGGTGACGGCGCCCTCCCCCTCGGCCGTGACCGGCACGATGTCCGGCTCGGGTTCGGGTTCCGGCTCGGGCAGGATCTCGGTCACGTACGGACCGAAACGCCCCTCCTTCGCGACGATCTCGTGCCCGGTGAGCGGGTCGACGCCGAGCTTGCGCCCGTCCTGCGGGGTGGCGAACAGCTTCTCCGCGTACTCCGGCGAGAGCTCGTCCGGGGGCAGGTCGTCGGGCAGGTTCGCGCGCTGCGAGACCGGATCCCCGTCGGGGTCATCGGGATTGACGACCATGCGCTCGAGGTACGGCCCGAACCGGCCGACCCGCACCACGACGTCGCGGCCCTCGGAATCGGCGAACAACCGGATCGAGTTCACCTCGCGGGCGTCGATGTCCTCGAGATTGGTGCCGACCATCTTCTTCAGACCGCCGGAGCGGGCGACCGAACCCTCGGCGCCGCGCTCACCACCGAAGTAGAAGCTGGACAACCAGTTTCCACGCTGCTCGCGGCCACCGGCGATCTCGTCGAGGTCGTCCTCCATGCCCGCGGTGAAGTCGAAGTCGACCAGCCGGCCGAAATGCGCCTCCAACAGCCCGATCACGGCGAACGCCACCCACGACGGCACCAGGGCACTGCCGCGCTTGTAGACGTAGCCGCGGTCCAGGATCGTCTTGATGATCGACGAATACGTCGACGGACGACCGATTCCCAGCTCCTCGAGGGTCTTGATCAGGCTGGCCTCGGTGTAGCGGGCGGGCGGGTTCGTGGTGTGACCGTCCGGATCAAGCTTGGTTGCCGTGACCGCCTGCCCGGCGACGAGCACCGGCAGCCTCGACTCGGCGTCGTCGGACTGGCCGCCCGCCTCCTCGTCGACGCTCTCGACGTAGGCCTTGAGGAAGCCCGCGAACGTGATGGTGCGGCCGGACGCGGAGAAGGTGCACTCCTCGCCGGTGCCCGCGGTGCCGGTGATCCGCAGCGTCAGGGTGGTGCCGCGCGCGTCGGCCATCTGCGAGGCGACGGTGCGCTGCCAGATCAGCTCGTAGAGCTTGAACTCGTCGGCGGCCAGCTGCGAGTGCAGCTGGCCCGGCGTGGCGAAGACGTCGCCGGCGGGGCGGATCGCCTCGTGCGCCTCCTGCGCGTTCTTCACCTTGCGGGTGTACTGCCGCGGCGACGGGCTGACGTACTCGGCGCCGTACAGCTCGGTGGCCTGCGCCCTGGCCGCGGCGATCGCCGACGCCGACAGCGTCGTCGAGTCGGTACGCATGTAGGTGATGTGGCCGTTCTCGTACAGCCGCTGCGCGGTCCGCATGGTGCGCTCGGATGTGAAGCGCAGTTTGCGCGCCGCCTCCTGCTGCAGCGTCGAGGTCATGAACGGCGCGTACGGCTTGCGGGTGTACGGCTTGTCCTCGGCGGACGAGACGGTGAGATCGGTGCCGTGCAACGCCTCGGCGAGGCGACGTGCGTAGCCCTCGTCCAGCACCGTGACGCCGGTCGACTTCAGCTGGCCGTCGGCCCCGAAGTCGCGGCCCGCGGCGACGCGGCTGCCGTCGACGCTGACCAGGCGCGCCCCGAAGCTGCGCGGGTTCGCCTCGGCGCCCGCATCAAGGGTGGCGGAGATGTCCCAGTACTCGGCGGACCGGAATGCCATCCGCTCGCGTTCGCGCTGCACGATGACGCGCGTCGCCACCGACTGCACGCGGCCTGCCGACAGCTTCGGCATGACCTTCTTCCACAGCACCGGGCTGACCTCGTAGCCGTAGAGGCGGTCGAGGATGCGCCTGGTCTCCTGCGCGTCCACCAGGTCCTGGTCGAGGTCGCGGGTGTCCTGCGCGGCCGCCAGGATGGCCGGCTTGGTGATCTCGTGGAAGACCATCCGGCGGACCGGGATCTTCGGCTTGAGGGTCTCGAGCAGGTGCCAGGCGATGGCCTCGCCCTCGCGGTCGGGGTCAGTGGCGAGGTAGAGCTCGTCGGCGTCCTTGAGCAGGCTCTTGAGCTCGGCGACCTTGGTCTTCTTGTCCGGGCTCACCACGTAGAGCGGCTCGAAGTCGTGGTCGACATTGACGCCGAGCCGGGCCCACGACTCGCCCTTGTACTTGGCAGGCACGTCCGCCGCGCCCCGCGGGAGGTCGCGAATGTGACCGACCGAGGCCTCGACGACGTAGTTCTTGCCCAGGTAGGGGGCAATTTTCCTGGCCTTGGTCGGCGACTCGACGATCACGAGACGGCGCGTCTGGTCGGCTGTGGCGGGGCTGTCGCCCGCCGTGTCCTTCTCCCGAGCTGCCACCTTGCTGCCTGCACCTTCCTCGACTCGAATCGGCGATCACTTCAGTAACAGAGTGACACACCGCGAGACCATCCTTGCAGATCAATCCCGTGTCGACTGTTCTACACCTGCGGCCAGGCCTCCCGCGCCTCCTGCCGGTCAGGGGCCTGACCGATGTTCTCGACCAGCCGCATCAGCCGCTTGTGCCCCACGATCCGGAGCCCGGGGCCCGCCCCGCGGGTGCCGATGAGGGTGGGCGCGATCCCGGCCCGCATCAACGATTGGGCGAGGATCGGGTGGGTGTCGGGGCGTGCGGGTCCAGCCCGAGCACGAACCGATCGCCCTCGCCCTCGGACCTGCCCGCTGCCAGCACCCAGGCCCGCAGGGCACGCGAGTCCGGGATCCAGCCCACCGGCACGGCCTTGACCGCACCCTTGGTCCACTGGGCCGCGAGCGCGGCCAGCTCGGGCACCGATGCGGTGCGGACCAGCGGGCTGCCCTCGTCGGACCGGGTGATCTCGGCGGCCAGGCCGGCCTCCTCGATCAATTCGGCGACGGCGTCCGCCCGCCACGAGGCATCGACGACAACCGAGACCCTGGCCCGGCCGGCGGCGACGGAGACCTGCCCCTGCGCGGCCAGCAGCCCGCTCAGGTCCGATACCGCGGGCGGCACCGCCTCCGCGGAGAAGAAGGACAGCTGGTTCACAAGAGGACAGTAGGCCAGATCCGGGCGCTCGGGCCGTGCTGACACGGCCGGACCGCGCGCGGCGCCTGGCGGGAAACGACTCGTCCCCACCACCTCACGGTGCTGGGGGACGAGTTGATCCGTCTCGAGGAACGAATGAATCAGACCGCGCGAACGCCGGTGGCCTGGGGACCCTTGGTGCCCTGACCGACCTCGAACTCGACGCGCTGGTTCTCCTCGAGCGTGCGGAACCCGCTGCCCTGAATCTCGGAGTAGTGGACGAAGACGTCAGCGGAGCCGTCCTCGGGGCGATGAATCCAAAGCCCTTCTCCGCGTTGAACCACTTCACAGTGCCCTGTGCCATGCTTTTCCTTCACTTTCTAACACCGGATTCGGTGAACAGCAGTCAACAGTCCACCGGGCCGGTTCCGACCGCTGTACCGCTGATTTCCCCCTCAGGAAAAGCATCGCCACCGCGCTCGCAACATCGATCCTGCGAGCGCGTACACGAACACAGAAGCTGCGACCACTTATAAGTCAATCACGGTTCGTGCGATGGCAACAGTCGAAATCCAACAATGGTCGTAAAGAATTGATCTTGTATCCGACGACGCGTCGGCAACCGCTCTATTGGACACTCGTCAAGTTATTGGCAAGGGCTGCACAGTGTTAAACACATCCCGGCAAGTACCATCAAAACCGCAGGTGAACGGGCACGTGTACGCGGCCAACCAACGAACTCGGAGTTATCAGTGAGCCAACCGGCCGCCGCAGCCAGCTACGGGCAGTCACTGCTCGATCGGGTACTGGCAGGCACCCCTCGCGGCGAGGACCCGCTCACCCACGTGGCGGAACTGCCAGCACGCGAGTCCCAGTTCACGCAATGGCCACCGTGGATTCACCCCGAGGTCGTCGATGCCATGCGCGGCAACGGAATCCCGCTGCCGTGGACACATCAGGAGGCCGCCGCCTCGCTCGCCGCGGCGGGACAGCACGTCGTGGTCGCGACCGGCACCGCATCCGGGAAATCGCTGGCCTACCAGCTGCCCATCCTCACCGCACTTGCCGAGGACCCGCGCGCGACCGCCCTCTACCTGGCCCCGACCAAGGCACTCGGGCCGACCAGATCCGGTCCACCATCGCGCTGACCGAGCAGGGCGAATCGCTCGCGACCGTCTACCCCAACGCCTTTGACGGCGACACCCCGACCGAGGTGCGCCAGTGGGTGCGGGCCAACTCGCGCTGGATCTTCACCAATCCGGACATGCTGCACATCGGCATGCTGCGCTCGCACCAGCGCTGGGCGCACTTCTTCCGCAACCTGCGCTACGTCGTGATCGACGAATGCCACTCCTACCGAGGCGTTTTCGGCTCGAACGTGGCGCTGGTCCTGCGCAGGCTGAAGCGGATCGCCCGCCGCTACGCCGCCGACCCGGTGTTCATCCTCGCCAGCGCCACCACCGCGGCACCGGGGGCCGCGGCATCCCGGTTGATCGGCGCCCCCTGCGCAGAGGTCACCGTCGACGGCTCCCCGCACGGCCCGCGAACGGTTGCGCTCTGGGAGCCCCCGCTGATGGCCGAGGTGACCGGCGAGAACGGCGCCCCGGTCCGCCGCGCCGCCGGGTCGGAGGCCTCCCGCATCATGGCCGACCTGATGATCGAGGGCGCCAGGACCCTGACCTTCGTCCGCTCGCGCCGCGGTGCCGAGCTGACCGCTATGGGCACGAAAAGGCTGCTCGCAGAGGCCGCCCCGGACCTGACCGAACGGGTCGCCGCCTACCGGGCCGGCTACCTTGCCGAGGACCGACGCGAGCTGGAAGCCGCGCTCGCGGACGGGACCCTGCTCGGCGCCGCGACCACCAATGCCCTAGAGCTCGGGGTCGACATCGCCGGCCTGGACGCGGTCGTGGTGGCCGGCTTCCCCGGCACCGTCGCCTCGTTCTGGCAGCAGGCCGGGCGATCCGGCCGCCGCGGCGAGGGCTCGCTCGTGGTGCTGGTCGCGCGCGACGATCCGCTCGACACGTACCTGGTCCACCATCCGGCCGCGCTGCTGGACAAACCCGTCGAGGCCACCGTCACGGATCCGTCCAACCCGTACGTGCTCGGCCCGCAGCTGCTGTGCGCGGCGATGGAGCTGCCGCTCAGCGACGCCGAGGTCGAGCAGTTCGGCGCCGTCGAGCTGCTCAACCGGCTCGCCGAGCAGGGTCTGATCCGGCGTCGCGCGCACGGCTGGTTCGTCACCGCGGAATCCAACCCCCATGCGTCCGTGGACATCCGCGGCGGCATCGGCAAGCAGGTCGCCATCGTCGACGCCGAGTCCGGCCGGATGCTCGGCACCGTCGACGGCGGCCGCGCCCCCGCGACCGCCCACCCGGGGGCGGTGCACCTGCACCAGGGCGAGTCCTTCGTGGTGGACATGCTGGACCTGGAGGAGGGCCTGGCGCTGGTGCACGCCGAGACCCCGGAGTGGAGCACCTCGGCGCGCGAGACCACCGAGATCGTCATCACCTCCCTCCTCGAGCACAGCGAGCACGGCCCGGTCACGGTGGCGCTGACCGAGGTCGAGGTCACCCACCAGGTGGTGGGCTACCTCCGGCGGCTGCCGTCCGGCGAGGTCCTCGACTCCATCGAGCTCGACATGCCGCCGCAGCGCCTGAACACGCGGGCCGTGATGTACACGGTGACACCGGAGCTGATGGAACGGGCAGGCATCACGGCGGATCGGTTCCCCGGCTCGCTACACGCCGCCGAACACGCCGCGATCGGCCTGCTGCCGCTGGTGGCCACCTGCGACCGCGGCGACATCGGCGGGGTGTCGACGGCGCTGCACCAGGACACCGGTCTGCCGACGGTGTTCGTCTACGACGGCCATCAGGGCGGCGCCGGGTTCGCGGACCGCGGGCACGCCGAGTTGCTGCGCTGGCTGCGCGCCACCAGGGACGCGATCGGGTCCTGCGAGTGCGCGGCCGGGTGCCCGTCCTGCGTGCAGTCCCCAAGTGCGGCAACGGGAACGACCCCCTCGACAAGGACGGCGCGGTCCGGCTGCTGACCGCAGTGGTCGACTCGCTCCGAGGAAAGCCCTAGATCAGGTCGGTCTTCTGCATCCAACGCAGGATCGGCCAGCCGGCGAAGACCGGCAGCCAGCAGGTGAGCACCCGGTAGAGCAGCACCGACGGCACCGCGACCGCGGCGGGCACCCCGAAGGCGGCGAGTCCACCGATCAGCGCCGCCTCGACCGCGCCGACACCGCCGGGGGTCGGCGCGGCGGACGCCAGTGTGCCGCCGATCATCGTCACGATGGTGACGGTGACGAAGCTGACCTCACCGCCGAACGCCTCGACGCTCGCCCAGAGGGCAAGCGCGGCACCGAGAGTGGTGCCCGCGCACCCGCCGACGATGAGCAGGAACCGGCCCGGGTCGCGGGCGAGGTCCAGCAGCTCGGTGCTCACGTCGGCGATCTGGGGGCGCAGCTCGTCGATCAGCCAGCGCCGCAGCCTCGGCACGATCATGAAGGCCCCGACCACGCCGAGCAGGACACCGACCACCAGGTAGATGACCGTGGCGTTCGGGATGAAGCCGGACAGGTCCGCGCTCCTGCCCGCCGCGATGCTGAAGAGGATCAGCAGCCCGACGTGGGTGACCACCTGGACCGTCTGCTGCAGCGCGACGGCCGCGGTCGCCCGCACCCCGCCGAGCCCGTTGTGTTGCAGGAACCGCACGCTGAGCGCCAGGCCCCCGACCCCCGCGGGGGTGGTGGTGGCCGCGAAGGTGTTGGCGAACTGCATGATCACCAGGTTCTTGAGCCGGACCGACTCGGACGCACAGGCCCACAGCGCCACCGCCGTCCCGATGTACTTCAACACCGAGACCACCAGCCCGAGCAGCGCCCACCACCAGTTCGCGTTCCGCAGCTCGGTGAGGAAGGTCGGCACCTGACTGACGAACGGGTAGGCGACGTAGACCAGTCCGATCAACAGCACCAGCTGGATGATCTGGTTCCTGCTGAAGCGGGTGACCTGTTCGGTCTTGATCACCTCGGAGTCGGTCTGGGTCCTGACCTGGTGCCGGGTGGCCGACATCAGTTCGTCCGCGTCCGGCAGCGCCCGGCGCAATCGCTTGGGCATCGCGGCCTTGGTCAACCGGCCCGACGCCGCGAGGATCGTGTCCTCGCCCAGCGTCGCGAGCGCCGCCCGCACCGCCGGTTCCGGCCCGAACCGCGCCCCGGTGGTCAGCAGCAGCTGGGCGATGTCCGACTCGAGCTGCGCGTCCGACGCACCGACCTCCGCGTGCGCGAAGCCCTCGAAATGCACTCGGTCCCCGCTGATCCGGAGGTTTTCTGGGCGCAGGTCGCCATGCGCGACCTGATTCGCATGCAGGACCCGCAGGCCGGACCAGGCCGCCTCGAGGTGCTCGGGCTGCGCCTGCTCGAGCGGGGTCCCTGCTGGCACCGAATGCGCGTAGAGCATCCAGCCCCGCTCGAGCGGGGACACCGCGACGGCCAGGCTGGACGACAGCCCCATCCGTGCGACCGCGGTGGACATCAGCGCCCGGTGCTCGACCGCCCGGCGCAGCGACGCGTACGGCGCGGGCGTCTCCGCGCTCCGGAAGGTGAGCCAGTGCCAGACCTGACGGAGCGCGCCCTCGCTGCGCTGGTGCGGCCCGAAGAGCTCGAGGATCACCTCGTCGTCCGCGCCCGCCTTCCGGAGATCGACCCCGAGATCGACCTTCCGCCAACCGGGACTGCAGTCGGCGGCGAGCACGAGCGGACCCGATCCGGTGGGGCTGAGCACCGACAGCGCGTCCACCCGCAGACCGCGCCTGCCGAGGATCCGGACCGCGAGATCGACGGGGACCTCAAGCGCGGGCGTGCCGACGAACAGCACCACCAGCGCTCCGATCAGCCAGCCGGCGGTCAGCCCCAACACCGACCGCGCGGGGACGACGGCGCTGACGAACAGGTGGATCGGCACGAAGGCGAACAGCAGCAGCCACCAGATCCGTCGCCAGCGGGCGGGCAGCCACGGACCGGACACGGTCAGCATCGCGGCCAGCATCGCGATCCAGCGCGGGTCGTCGAGGAACTGCGACAGGAAGGTGTCGAGGTGCCCGTCCAGATCGAGGTGCCACTTCGGCGCGGACACCCCCGTGCCTGTGATGGACAGTGCGATGACGGCGAGCAGTCCCGCGGTCGCGTACCCCGCGAGCAGCTTCCAGCGTCGGCCGAGGACGAGGCCGACCAGGATCGCGAACGGGAGGATCACGATCGCGGCGCCGTACAGCAGGTAGATCCGGGTCGAGGCCTCCGGCGACGCGACGCCGATCAGGTCCGACACCGAGTTCTCCACGGCCTCCCAGCGGCCGCGGGTGATCAGCGACGTGGCGATCACCGCGCCCATGCACAGCGCCGCCAGTACGACGCGGAGCTGATCATTGGTACGCCGACGCAAAGGCTGCAGGAGGCTGCCCTGGACCGGGATCTCTCGTCCGTCGACTCGCATGGGGTGATCGAGCCTATCCGACGTGCACGTGCGGTCTGCGGGCCACGTCGGGCTCGGCGCGCCGCAGCACCTCCCGGGTCACGGACGCCACCTCGCCGTGCCCGAAGAACAGGAACTGCAGCAGGTTGCGGACCGGGTTTCCCTCCGTCCACTCGAAGTACACGTGCGGGACGGTCCCGGTCCGGTCCCGGATGTCGAGCAGTATCGCGGCGATGGAGTTGGGGATGGCCGCGCTGCGGACCGTCAGCACCAGGAACCCTCGCGGCGGTGCCCGTGCACCCGCAGGTCGGTGGCGAACTCCGACGCATCGGTCACGCTCACCTCGAGGAAGAGGATGGGCTCGGCTGCGGGGATCCGGCTGACCCGACGCCTGGCGGACTCCTTCGCCCGGTACGCCGCCGGGTCCGGGCGGTCGGCGTCGTGCGCGATGACCCGGATGACCCCACGCGCGGCCTCGTCGATCAGCTCCCGTGCCGTGGCGTCGTAGCTCACCGAGTAGGCACGCAGCTCGTAGGCCCGCGTGAAGCGGGAGGCGAACGAGACGCCAAGGATCGCGAGGATGAACAGGATCGCCAGATGCAGGCCCTCGGGGCGTTCGACGATGTTGACGACGGTCGTGTAGACGAAGATGACCGCGACCACCGCGAAGCCGATCGCCTTGCGTCGCTGGCCCCGCCGGTACGCGGACAGCGCGACGGCGACGGAGGCGGAGGTGATCAGCACAAGGACGCCGGTGGCGTAGGCCGACCCCTGGGCGTCGACGCTGGCGTCGAAATACCAGGTGATGCCGAACGCGATCGCCGCGAACACCAGCACCAGCGGGCGCACCGCCCGCGCCCAGTCCGGGGCCATCCCGAACCGGGGCAGGTACCGCGGGACCAGGTTGAGCAAGCCCGCCATGGCCGAGGCGCCCGCGAACCAGAGGATCGCGATGGTGCTCACGTCGTACACGGTTCCGAAGACGTTGCCGAGGTACTCGTGGGCCAGGTAGGCCAGCGCGCGCCCGTTCGCCTGTCCCCGGCCTTGAACTCGTCCGCCGGGATCAGCACGGTGGTCAGGAAGCTGGTCACGATGAGGAACGCGCTCATGATCAGCGCGGCGGTGGTCAGCAGGTGCCGCGCCCCGCGGATCCGGCCGCGCGGCGCCGACCTGGTGTCGCTCGGATCGCCCTCGATCTGAGGCATCACCGCGACCCCCGTCTCGAAGCCGGACAGGCCGAGCGCGAGTTTCGGGAACACCAGCAGCGAGATCGCGACCATCATCCAGGGGTTGCCGTGCTCGGCCGTCAGGGCCGCGGTCCAGTCCGTCACCACGGAGGGCGCGGTCGCCACGTGCCACAGTCCGGCGGCCACCACCACGAGGTTCAGCGCCAGGTACGCCGCGACGAGTGCGACCGCGATCCCGATCGCCTCGGCAAAGCCCTTGAGGAAGACGGCCGCGAGTAGACCCAGCAGGACCAGCGTGACCAGCAGGTTCTCCCCACGCAGGGCCGCGGGCGCGAACGGGTTCTGCACGACGTGCGCCGCACCGTCGGCCGCGGACAGCGTCATGGTGATGATGAAGTCGGTCGCCGCGAACCCCAGCAGAACCAGGACGAAGATCTTGCCGCCCCACTTCGGCAGCAGCCGGGCCAGCATGGCGATCGAGCCCTCACCGCGCGGGCTCTCCTGCGCGACACGGCGATACACCGGCAGCGCGCCGAACAACGTCAGCGCGACAAGGACCAGGGTCGCCATCGGCGAGAGCACACCGGCGGCAAGGGCGGCGATGCCCGGCTGGTACCCGAGCGAGGAGAAGTAGTCGACGCCCGTCAGGCACATGACCTTCCACCACGGGTGCTTGTGCTCCGGCTTCGACACCACCCGGAACGGCCCCTGGTGCCCGGACGGCTCCTCGGTGATGTTCTCGAACAGCCAGGACCGCACCCGCGACGGCGCTCGACCCCTGGTGGTCACAAGCCGATACTGCCACCGGCAGGGGGTCTCACCCGGGAAAACGCGTCCGGTGGCGCCGTCGCCGCGCCCGCCGCGGGCCTCACGCGGCCGGTACGGGGACCTCCGGTTCGCCGAGGCTGAGCATCAGCCGGTTCGCCCACGAGAACGACGCGGCGGCCAGGACCAGGTCGCCGATCTCCTCATCGGTGAAGCCGGCCGCACGAAGCCGCGCCAGGTGACCGGAGTCGGCGCGCGGTGGCTGCGCGGCCAGCGCGGCCGCGAAGTCGACGACGGCGTCCCACCGATCGTCGACGCGGGCCGTGACGCCCTCGTCCATGATCTTCTGCACGTCGGCGTGCCGCTTGGACAGCTCGGATGTGAAGCGGGCGTGCACCGAGGTGCAGTACACGCACCCGTTGAGCCGCGAGGTGGCCGTCGCCGCGAGCTCCCGCTCGGTGCGAGAGAGCCCGCCGCGCCCGTAGAAGATCTCCTTGTCGTTTGCGCTGCGCTCGCCGAGCACCTGCGGATCGCGGGCCAGCAGTCGGAAGTACGGGCTCTCGCCGCGGAAGCCCACCAGCTGCGTCCGCTGCTCCTCGGAAGCGTCCTCGAGCCGGATCGGCTCCAGCCAGGGCACCCAGTCCAGGTGGTCCTGGGTGAAATCGCTTGGGCGGCGATGCTGCTCGACCTCGCGTACCTCGCTCATGCCGACTCTCCGATCAGGGTGTACCCGGCGACCAGCCGGATCTGGTAGTTGACGTAGCCGATCAGCTGGGACACGGTCACGATCGCGGCCTCCGTCAGGCCCGCCGAGCGCAGCCGCTCGATTGCCTCCCGGGTGGCGGCGGCGGGGTCCACGGTGAGCAGCTCGGCGTGCCGCAGCAACGCCGCGAGCTCCGGGTCGTCGACGGTTCCCGCCGTCACCGCCGCGGCGAGATCCGGGGGCAGCAGCGCCGAATAGTGTTCGGCGAGTGCGGGTTGCGCGGCAAGCACCGCCGCCCTCAGCGCGACCGCGGCGAGCTGCTCGCGGTTAGGGGACGGCGCTCCGAAGAACGCGTCGTGCAGCCGCTGGGTGTGCTCCGCGACCGCGGGCCTTGCCGATCTGAGCGGGGACACCGCGTCGGCCAGCGGGGCGCCGAGCACCCCGTCCAGCACGTCCGCCGTCCGGTTCGGTGGGGCATGGGTCGACGACGTCGTCATGGTCGTGATTCCTTCCGGTAGGCGCCATTCCAGCCGAGGCGCGGGGCCACCTTCGTGGCGATGAGTTCGATGGAGTGCAACGTGGCCGCCTGGTCCGGATCGATCGGATGAACCTGGAAGATCAGGTCGGTCGACCGCTGCACCGCCGGATCGGCGGCGAGCAGGTCGGTCACCTCGTCCGGGGTGCCGACCACGGAATCGCGCAGGATCTCCTCGGCGCTCTCGCTGCCGTCGGCGAGGCCGATACCCTGCAGGTACGCCCGGAATCGCAGCGCGCCACGGCGCGCGAGTTCCCAGGCCGCCTCGTGGTCGTCGGCGACGAACACGCTGCGCGAGGCGCCGATCCGCGGGCGCGTGCCCGGCGGGAGCGCCTCCAGGTACGCCGCGATCAGCGGCCCCTGGACCTGCCCGAGGGCGGCATCCGCGAGACCGGGCTCCCTCGGCTGGGTCCGCGACAGCAGGAGCCCGTCCCCGGATTCGCCCGCCCGCACGGCGCCCGACACCGAGAAGGTCGCCTGCCAGCGACGCTCGAGCAGCCGCGCCGCCCGGGGGTACAGCGCCTTGCCGTCGACTATCGGGGCCCCGGACAACGCGGCCGTCAGGCGCTCGATCTTGTTGTCGTACAGGGCCCGCCGATCCGCATCGGCCTGCCCGAACAACGCGAAGGCGCTCGCCGACCCGCCGGTGCCGAGACCCAGTTCGAGCCGGCCGCCGGACAGGGCGTCGAGGACCGCGGCGTCCTCCGCCACCCGGATCGGGTCCTCCAGGCCGAGCGTCACGATGGCCGTACCCAGACGGATCGCGCTCAGCCGGGCCGCCGCGTGCGCCAGGAAGACGAACGGCGAGGGCAGGCCGCCCTCCGCCGGATCGACGTGATGCTGGGCCACCCAGCCGACGTCGAAACCCAGCTCCTCGGCGAGGCCGAGCTGCGCCAGCGCATCGCGGTAGAGATCTCCCGCGTCCCGGCTCTCGTCACCGACCAGCCGGGTGAACCATCCGAGCCGCTTGCTCCCGGTCACGTCATGCCACCTTTCCCAAATATGCTTCTCGTACCGCGGGATTGCCCAACAGGTCTGTGGCCTCGCCGTGCAGCACGATCTCGCCGCTCACCAGGACATTGCCGGTATGCGCGATGGACAGCGCGAGCTCGGCCTGTTGCTCGACGATCAGGATCGCGAGCCCGAACCGTTCGTTGAGCCGGACGATCTCGTCCAGCACCCGGTCCACGAACAGCGGGGACAGCCCCATCGTCGGTTCGTCCATGCAGATCAGCCGAGGCCGGCTCATCAATGCACGGGCGAACGCCAGCATCTGCTGCTCGCCGCCGGAGAGCGTCCCCGCGTGCTGCCTGCGCCGCTCCGCCAGCCGCGGGAAGTGGTCGAACAACTCGGCTGCCCGCTCGGCCAGCACCGATCGCCGCTCGCGGTGCACGTAGCCACCGACGTACAGGTTCTCCTCGACCGTCATCTCCGGGAACACCCGTCGCGCTTCGGGAACCGAGGCCAACCCGGCCTTGATCCGGCCCGCCGGGGCCACCGCCGTGGCGTCCTCCCCGTCGATCAGCACCCGCCCGGTCGTGGGGGTCAGCAGCCCGAGGGCGGTCTTCATGGTCGTCGACTTGCCGGAGGCGTTTCCCCCGAGCAGGGACACGATCTCGCCCGGCCGGACCCGAATGGACACCTCGTTCAGCGCTCGCGAGCGTCCGTAATACACGCTCACCCCGTCGAGTTCGAGGATCGGGGCCGCGCTCTCATCGACCGCCATCGGTGTCCACCTGCCCTTCCGCGCCGACCGTGGCCGGCCGCAGCCGGCGACGACCGAGATAGGCCTCGATCACCCGCTCGTCGGCCTGCACCTCTTCCGGGGTCCCGACCGCGATGATCGAACCCTCGTCCATCACGATCACCCGATCGGAGAGCTGGTTGACGAGTTCGAGCTTGTGCTCGACCAGGACGATGGTCTGCCCGTGCGCCTTGAGTTCGGCCAGTTGACGGCCGACCTCGGCGGTTTCACTCTGATTCATGCCCGCCGCGGGTTCGTCGAGCAGCAGCAGGACGGGGTCGAGGGCGAGGGCCCTTGCGATCTCGGTGCGTCGCCGGTTCGCGTATGACAGCGTGTACGCCGGGTCGCCCGCGCGGGGAGCCAGCCGTTCCCCGAATCTCGCCAGCCCGGAGTCCACCTCGGCGCGCAGGAGTTCCCGCTCGGCCCGTACCTTCCGGGTCGGCACGAGCGCGAGCGCCGTCTCCGCGAGGATCGGAACCCACCGGATCACGGGATACCGGACCAGGGAGCGCAGCGGTCGCGCGGCCCGGAGGGTGCTGTGCAGCCCCACCTCCACGTTCTCGGCCACCGTGAGGTTCCCGAATACCCGGCCGTTCTGAAAGGTCCTCGCGATGCCCGCCTCGGCCGCCTCTTCCGGGGAGCCTGGCCGTACCGCATTGCCGCGCAGCAGGATCCGACCGGAGTCGGGCCGCAGAACGCCGGACACCAGGTTGATCGTGGTGCTCTTTCCCGACCCGTTGGGCCCGATGATGGAGACGAACTCGCCCCTGTTGACCTCGAAGTCGATCCCGTCGACGGCGCGCACGCCGCCGAAGGCGCGGCGCAGCCCCGCCACCGACAGGATCTGCTCAGACTGCTGCGCTGACACGGTCCCTCCTCGTCCAGATTCCCTGTGGCCTGAATCGGATGATCAACAGCAGGATCACCCCGTAGAGCAGAATGCGAACCTCGGGCGCCAGCCGGAACAGCTCGGGGACGCCGATCAGGACAACCGAGCCGAGGATCGCGCCGTAAGGGGACCCGGTCCCGCCGAGCACGATGATGGTGACCACCAGGAGCGAGAGCCCCAGGTTGAACACCGTCGGATCGATGTACGAGTACTGGTGCCCGAGGAGCGCACCCCCGACGCCGGAGAAGATCGCGCTGATGGCGAAGGCCAGCGCCTTGTAGTCGCGAACCCGCACGCCCGACGACCTCGCCGCCACCTCATCGGATCCGACCGACCTGAGCACCGTGCCGAGGTGTGACCGCTGGATCGCGGCCACCACCAGCACGGTCAGGGCCAGGAACACCAGATCGAGGCGGAAAAGGTCTGCAGCGGTGGAGAACTCGTATCCAAAGATCCGCGGCGCCGGGATCCCGAACAGTCCGTAGCTGCCCCGGGTCACCGATTCCCAGTTGCGGATGATCGCGACCGTGACGACACCGATCCCGAGCGTCGCGATCGCCACGTAGTGACCGTTGAGCCTCCAGACCGGAGCAGCCAGCACGGAGGACACGATCGCCGCGGTCAGCGCGGCCGCGGCCACCGCCGCGAGGAACGGCCAGTCGTAGCTGATCGTGAGGAGGGCCGAGGTGTACGCGCCGATCGCGATCGGGCCGGCCTGGCCGATGGTGAGCTGACCGGCCGAGCCCGCCACCAGCGTCATCGAGACCGCGATGATGGCGTAGGCGATGATCTGGGTCCCGACCACCAGTCCGTAGCTGCCCGAGATCAGGGGCACCGCGATCCCGACCACGGCGAAGGCGGCCGCCGCCTGCCACCACTGCACCCGGATCTGTCGACCCGAACCGAGGAAGGTGCCGGTCAACGGTTCACTCGAGATCGACGGCGCCTTCGCCAGCAGTCCCCCCGGCCTCAAGACGAGCACCGCGATCAGCACCCCGAACGTGATCAGATCCCGGTATCCGTCCCCGAACTGGTAGATCCCCACGGCCTCGATGACGCCGAGCACGAAGCCTCCGAGCACCGCGCCGGGGATCGATCCCAGTCCGCCTATCGTCGCCGCGACAAATCCGCTCATCCCCGCGATCGTGCCGCTGGTCGGCGAGATATTCGAGTTATACAGTCCGACAAAGATTCCCGCCAGCCCACCGAGGCCCGACGCAATGACGAACGCCAGGTTCTGCACGCGGGGTACCGGGATCCCCATCTGCAGCGCCGCATCGGGGTCCTGCGCCGTCGCCCGGATCGCCAGCCCGTACCTGCCGTACTTGAGGAAGCAGGCGAGGCCTGCCATGACCACGATCGTGATGGCGAGCATCACGAGGTCCGAGGTCCCGAACCGCACGCCGCCGATCTGCCAGTTGTTGGTCGGCAGCACCGGTGGGAACGGTCGGGTCTCGGGGCCGAAGACCATCTGGACCAGGTTCTCGATGATCATGCCCGCGGCGACGGTGGCAAGCAGCGCCGCCACCGCCGGACCCCGACTCAGCGGCCGCACCGCAACGATGTTGACGACGAACCCGAGCAGGCCCGAGACACCGACCACCACCACGATGGTGGTCCACAGGGACAGGCCCAATTCGGCGATCAGCCACCACGCGAAGATCGATCCGAACGCGAACACCGCGCCGTGGGCGAAGTTGATCACGTTGGTGACCCCGAATATCAGGGTGATCCCGACGGCGATCAGCGCGTAGGCGTTGCCGTGGATGAGTCCGGCGAGCAGGGTGTCGATCATGTGGTGGGTACGAACTTCCCGTTCTGGAGCACGAGCTCGCGGGGCGCCACGCCATCGGGACGGCGGGACTGCTGATCGAAGGTGAACTCGCCCAGTCCGATTCCGTTGAACTCGGATTCCTTCAGGCCCTTGAGGACACCCTCCCTCGTCGCACCGCCGTGGTTCGCGGCGTCGGTGAGGACCTTCAGTGCGTCATAGGCGTAGACGTTGAAGTCGCCCGGGTCGACCCCGAACTTCGCCCGGAACTTGCCGACGAAGTCCTGGATACGGGGGTCGGCGTCCGCCGGGCTGAAGATCCCGTTCACGATGTCGCCCTCCGCCGCCGGGCCCGCCAGCTTGATGAACTGCGGCGTGTTCTGGCCCCCGAAGAACTGCTTGTCGAACCCGACATCCCGGAGCTGTTTGACCACCAGGGCTCCGTCGGGGCCGTAGCCGAGGTGCACGAAGGCCTCCGGCGCCGCCTCACGACCCTTGATCAGGATCGGCTTGACGTCCGTCGAGTCCGGGAGGATCGGCGACGAGTAGACGATCTCGATACCCTTCTCGGCCGCGAACTGCGAGAAGTACTTGAATGCCTGCTTGCCCCAGTCGGTTTCGAGATAGACCACGGAGACCTTCTTCGCCTTGCGGGAGACCCACTCGGCGTTGCGTTCCTGGAACACGTCGAGGGTGATCGACGGGCTCCACGAATACTCACCCCCGTTGGTGAACTCGACCGCGGAGTTGGTGAATCCGTACTGCACCAGCTTGCCCCGGTTGTACACCGGGGAGGCGGCGATCGACGCGGGCGAGGAGAAGTCGCCGAGCTCGGCGATCACGGACTGGTCGTCGACGAACTTCGTCGCGATCGGCACGGTCTGCTTCGGATCGGACTGCGAGTCCTCCCATTTGAGCTCGACCTTGCGCCCGTCGATGCCACCGTTCTGATTGATCTCCTCCAGCGCCAGGTCGAAGCCCTGCTGCCACAGTCGCCCGTACTCTGCCGACGGACCCGTCTTGGGTCCCGACACACCGAAGTAGACGGTGCCGGCCGTGGCCGCCTCCGAGTCGCTGCACGCGGCGGTCAAGCCGAGCAATGACACCGAGGCGACCATTCCCGCCACTAACCTGCGGGTGCGTCCGGGGACGGCTGGATTGGTACTCATTCTGCGAATTCCTCCGGGTATTCGTCCACGCGAGCGCGCCGCGACAGACAGGAAGTCACCGCGCACGACCTCGTTGTCGTGGCGGCGAATGGGAATAGGACGGCGAACTGAAGGGACGGCGGCATGACGAAATACACCGATCGCCGATTCCGGCCCTTCATTCGAAAAGGCGGGTATCGACGTCGATATCCGCCTATTGGGATTCTCGACTGGGTCTGCGCAAATGCAATACCAGCGCTCGACTCGAATTCCGATCAGTTCTTACACTGATCGGCTTCTACACTCCGTGGTGACAATCAACGTATTCAGCTTTCGCGACAGTAGGGGCGCTTGCCGTATCCGCATGGATACAGCCCGGTCCTCACCCGGGGCACCCCACCGCTCCGCGAGGGTTGCCGATCAGCAAGCCGGGGCTATCTGCTGATACTCATGACCGCTGGGAGAGAAGGTATCCGGGCCCTCACCACGTGTCAACCGTTCGGTTGGGCGCTCAGCGCTCACCCCTCCCCGCGCCGGCCTCCCCACACCCGCCCAGCGCTGCACATTTACTATTTCGAAACAGTTCCCGATAATTCGGATCACCGTGAAAACAATGGGCGCCAACCCAATTCAGTAGTGTTCGCGACGTGAACGAATCCAGCTGGACACCGGTCAACCCCTTCGCGCCCGACGGCCGAATACTCGTCATCGGCGCGAGCAGCGGGATAGGTCTCGCGGCCGCCGCGATGGCATACCGGGCGGGGGGCTCCGTCGTAGGCGTCGCCCGGGGCGAGGCCTGCTTGAGGCGGTCCTTCGCCGCGATCGGCGGATCGGATGCCGCCCGACTGCTCCCGATCGCCGCAGACGTCCGCGATCCGGCCGGACTCGAGTCGATCTTCGCCCGCACCGGGACGGTCGATCACGTGCTGCTGACGGCGGGATTCGCCGCGACCGGTCCCACCCGGACCACCCCGTGGTCGGCCATGGAACCGGCGTACACCGACCGCGTCGCGACCGCCTACGCCGTCGCGCAGCGCGCGGCGCCTGCCCTTGCGCCCGGGGGCTCACTCGTCTTCACCTCCGGCGGGTTCGCGGTCCGGCCCGCGGCCGACACGAGCGTCGTCGCCGCCGGACTGGCCGCGCTCGAGACGTTCGTCAGGGGGCTCGCTCTCGAGCTGGCGCCGAGACATCGCGTCAACGCCATCCGGCCGGGCCGGATCGACACCCCGATGCTGCGTGGCGCGCTCGCCCGCAGCGCGGGCGGCCCGGTCGACGACGAATCGGTTTCGGCCGCGGGACGTTCCATTCCCCTCGGCCGGGTCGGCACGGCCGACGAGGCCGCGCACGCCGCGCTCTTCCTGATGGCGAACACGTACATCACCGGCGTCACACTCGGGGTCGACGGCGGCCAGGGCCTGCGCTAGGCGCCGATGGCACGCTTGCCGAGCTCGATGATCGACGCCCGGAGCGTGGCCTCATCCACCGCGGGCTCGGTCCCGCCCGTCACCATCGTCAGCAGCTGCGGCACGGTGGACGGCCAGGCCGCGATCCCGATCAACGAGAAGAGGGAGATCGCGGTGCGCGCGTCGGCTTCACGGCCGATCAGCTGCGCGAGGCTCTGCACCTTGTCGAGGTACACCTGGCTGCGCGCCTCGTCGCTCGGCAGGTCCTCCTTCCGGTAGTGCAGCGACTCCCACATCAACAGCCGCAGCAGGTCCGGGCGCGCGCGATGGAAGTCGAACACCGCGCCGATGTACTCGTCGAGGTCGGTCTCCTGCGTGAGCGGATGCGCCTGCCCGAGCTCGGTGAGCGCCTCCATGATCACCGCGTCGAACAGCTTCTCCTTGCTCCCGAAGTACCCGTAGATGCGCTCCTTGTTGACCCCCGCACGCTCGGCGATCCGGTTGACCCGACCGCCCGCGATGCCGTTCTCCGCGAACTCAGAACGTGCCGCGTCCAGGAGTTTTCGTCGCGTCGATGATCCCTCGGCATGCTCATTCATGCGCGAATCCTATCCGCAACATTTCCGGGGTCCCGGAACCCTTGTGCTCCAACCAACTGGTTGGTAGAAGTAGGTCCTGCCCACAATGGAAGGACCCTTCGATGACCAACGCCCTGCATATCAACGCCTCCGCGCGCGGCAAATCGAGCGACTCGCGCAACATCGCAACGACGTTCCTGGACGCCCTGACCGCCAAGGACCCGACACTCACCGTCGACACGCTCGACCTGTTCGAGGAGCGGCTGCCCGACTTCGGCACCGCCGCCGCTGGCGCGAAGCTCGCCGTCTTCACCGGCCAGGAGCAGACGCTCGAGCAGCGTCGGGCCTGGGACCAGGCCCGAGAGGTCTTCGACCGCTTCGCGGCGGCGGACCTCTACGTCCTGAGCATCCCGATCTGGAACTCCGGGATCCCGTACATCCTCAAGCAGTGGATCGACCTCGTCACCCAGCCGGGGTGGGCATTCGAGTTCGACCCCACGCAGGGGTACTCCGGGCTCCTCACGGGCAAGCGCGCCGTGACCGTCTACACCAGCGGTGTCCACAGTCCCGGCGTCCCCCTCGAGTTCGGAGCCGATTTCGCGACCCCGTTCGTCGAGGACTGGCTGCGTTTCGTCGGCATCGACTCCGTCTCCGAGATCCGGTACGCCCCGACGGTCCTCACGCCCGACCCGTCGGTTGGCCTGGCCGTCGCCCAGGAGCGGGCACGTGAGCTCGCCGCCGCCTTCTGATATCGCGGCGGCGCCCGCCGTCGCGGCGACGGAGCCGCGCTGGGCGCCGACGGGACGAACGATCGGCCTGATCTGTCTCGCCGGCACCCTCGTCGTCGGGCAGCTGTACGTCGTCCTCCCCCTCCTCGACGACCTCGCGCGGGAGTGGGGGCGACGCGCTCGGCCGTGACGTGGACGACGACGTGCTTCGGGCTGGCGTACGCGCTGGGGTTTCTCGTCACGGGTCCGCTCTCCGACCGTTGGGGCAGGCGCCCGGTGATCGTCGGCGGGCTGCTGGCGACCTCGCTGACGACCCTGCTCGTGGCACTCGCCCCCAGCCTCGAGCTCGGGCTCGCGGCCCGGATCGCGCAGGGCGCGACCGCGTCGCTGTTCGCCCCCGCCGCGTTCGCCTACCTCGCCGAGCACATCGACCCGCGGCGACGGGTGCTCGCGCTCACCTGCCTGACCAGCTCCTTCCTTGCGGCGGGGGTGCTCGCGCAGGTGGCCTCGCAGGCGGTCGCGGCCGCATGGGGCCCGAGCGCGATCTTCCTGCTGAGCAGCATGGGATTCGTGCTGTTCGGCGCGGCGGCATGGCTCGTGCTCGCGCCGCGGGCACCCGACCTCGGCCCGCCGACGAACGAGCCGCGCGGCCTGCGCGCCTCGTTCGGCCCGTTCGTCGCGCTGCTGCGAAACCCGGTGCTGGCCTTGCTGTTCGTCAGCTGTGTCAGCGTTCTCGGCGTGTTCGTCGGCCTGTACACCGGGATCCAGCTCAGCCCCCCGGACGGCATCGACGGCGGCGGAATGCTGGCGCTTCGGGCCAGCGCCCTTCCCGCGATGATCGCGGTCCCGCTGCTGGCGGGCCGGCTGGCAGGGGTGGCTCCGACGACCCGTGTCGTGTCGGCGCTGCTCGCCGCGGCGATCACCGCCGCGGCCACGGCGGCACCGTTCGGGAGCGCGTGGGTCGCGCTGTGCCTGCTGATCTTCGTGGCGGCGATCGCGGTCGCGGCGCCCGCGCTGGTGCAGGCCATCGCGGAGCGGGCAGGGGCTGCGCGTGGCGCGGCCACCTCGCTGTACACCTTCACCCTGTTCCTCGGGGCGAGCGCCGGACCGCAGGTGGCCAATCTGCTCGCCGGGGTCGGCTACTGGGCCGTCGCGGGCGCGATGGCCGCGGTGGCCCTCGCTGGGGCCGCCCTCGCCTATGTGGCGGCGAGGGTCGCCTGAGCCGGAAGCGGCAACGGTGCTAGCGTCGCGCGTATCGCGACTGGCGTTTGGTGGGACACCACAAGGAAGCGAATTCGGAGCGTCGTACGCCTGGGTGCTCCTCAGTTGACTACTGAGGAGCACC
This sequence comes from Rhodococcus sp. MTM3W5.2, assembly GCF_001984015.1. NCBI lineage: Bacteria > Bacillati > Actinomycetota > Actinomycetes > Mycobacteriales > Nocardiaceae > Rhodococcus > Rhodococcus sp. MTM3W5.2. Next base: position 5,206,273 of record NZ_CP019572.1, read on the forward strand.
CACATGGATCTGCGGTACGGGATGAACCCGCATCAGCGCGCTCGCATCACCTCACCAGAGGCGTCACCGGTTCGGGTCATTCACGGATCCCCATCGTTGATCAACTACCTCGACGCGCTGAACGGGTGGCAGTTGGTCCGAGAGGCTGCGGCGGTCACGGGAGCCGCTGCGGCCGCCTCGTTCAAACACGTCTCCCCAGCCGGCGCTGCGCTGGCGGGCAATCTGGACGAGACCATGCGCCGCGCTTGGGATCTCGGCAACGGTGACGTCGGTGCGGCTACAGCTGCCTATGTCCGTGCGCGGGACATCGACCCGAAATCATCGTTCGGGGATCTGATCGCAGTCTCCGAGCCGGTGGACCGTGAGCTGGCGGACCTACTGGCGGGTGTCGTCTCCGACGGAATCATCGCGCCGGGGTTCGCGCCGGGCACGGTGGAGATTCTGGCGCGGAAGAAGCGCGGCACGTTCCTCGTTCTCGAGGCAGACGCCTCCTACGAGCCGCCGCCATGGGAACACCGGGAGGTGTTCGGGATGGTGCTCGAGCAAGAACGCGATCGGCTACCGATCACGGCGGACCTGCTGCGCGTGGTGCATGGCTCAATGCCGCGCCCGGACACCGTCCGCGATGCGCTGTTGGGCATGATCACACTGCGCTACACGCAGTCGAACTCGGTGGCCTACGTGAAGGACGGCATGACGATAGGCGTCGGGGCCGGTCAGCAGTCCCGAGTGGACTGCACTCGACTCGCAGGCACGAAAGCCGGCATCTGGTGGCTGCGTCGTCTGCCTGCTATCCAGGCACTCGCATTCGCCGCGGGGACATCCCGACAGGACCGGCTGAACTGGCAAGTCCGCCTTGCTGAGAACGCTGTGACGGACTCCCAGCGAACGGCGCTCACCGCTCAGGTGACCTCGGCCGCGCAGGTCGCAGAGGTGGAGGATGCCGACCGTCTGGGATGGCTCGCTCGACTCACCGATGCCACCCTCGTCTCGGACGGATACATCCCGTTTCGCGACAACATCGACCACGCAAACCGACTCGGGGTGCGCTACATCGTCGAACCCGGCGGCTCCACCCGAACCGGCGAAGTCGTGGATGCATGCCGAGAGCTGGGATTGACCCTCATCCACACCGGAACCCGCTTGTTCCACCACTGATGAGCTTCTCCTCGAGGTAGCAAGACGGCAAGGCCGGCGACACCACCCATTCCACGGTGGTCTCGCCGGCCTACCGTTCGGCCGATGGCATGCGCCCGGGCTCAGGCCCTGGTGGTGAACTCCTCGAAGCCGGGAACCGGGATCTTCAACTGCGCATGGATGTCGCCGCCGAGCCCGAACTGACCGATCGCGCCGCCGTAGTTCTGCTGGTAGCTCTGCCAGAGCACCACAACGCTGACGATGCGATTGGCCCCCGGGCTGTCCGCGGCCGGGAACGCGTTCGGCAGCGAGGCCCGGTACGTCGCGCGACCGTCACGGTCGGTGACGAACACGTTCGGCACCCCCAGTGGCCCGGGGCGCGTCGGCGCGGCCGGGTCCAGGTCCCGCTGGCGCAGCGACATCACGGTGTACAGCGACTCCGGGATCAGGCCCGAGAACTCGAAGAAGAACTCGCCGTGCCTGCCGTCCGCGCTGACCCCCACCCGCACGGTGCCCCGCGCCCGCAGCCAGTCCCGAGGGTGACCGGCTGGGTCAGACGCCTACCGTCCTCGTGCCGGAGGTCCGGGATCGGCGTCTCGTGGAACGCATAGCTGGGCCGCCGGACCTGCGCGGCCTCAGGGACCTGATCGGGCGCGAACACGATCGGATAGTTGTTGGCGGGCAACGGGAGCGGGAGGGTGTGGAGCACCGTCGCCCCGTCCTCCGCCGACAGCTCCGCGCCGAGTTCGCGCACGATCGTGTACGGCTCCACGCCCCCGAACTCGGGAACCGGGGTCGCCGCATCGACGATCGCACTCCCCCAGTCCCGCCTGACGGAGCCGTCGCCGGCGTCCCGGGTGATCCACCCGACCACGACGAAATTGCCTTCGCGGTCGACCGCCTCACTGGGCGGATAGAGCGGGCCCTGCGTGGTGGGGGTGAGCTCGTAGAGCCTGGATTCGGCCGAAACCCGTTCTGTCATCGAAGACCTCGCTGTCCTGTGCTGGTGGCGGCGAGCAGCGGGACGGCTCCGGCCAGACCGGTGGTCGCGCTGCCGAGTACCCGCCACCGATTCCTGGCCGCGTGCGCCCGGAGTACCGGATCGCTGCCCCGGAGCCCCGGGTGCCCGACCGCCTCGAGGAAGGCGAGGTCGCTGTCGTGGTCGCCGTACCCGTAACTGTTCCCGGTGTCGATCCCGAGTTCCTCCAGTACCGAGGTGACCGCCTCCGCCTTCGCCTTCCCGATCATCGGCCGCTCGACCTCACCGGTCAGCACCCCATGGCCGTCGGTGACCGGGCGGCTCGCCACGATCCGGTCGGCGCAGACGGCCTCCCCGATCGGCCCCAGTGCTGGCGCGAACGAGCCCGACAGCAGCACGATCGCGGCACCGGCGTCGCGATGGTCGCGCAGCGCGGCGAGGGTGTCCGCGTAGTACGGGGCGGCGGTGGACTCGAATTCCCGGTACCACCGGCGACCCGATTCCTCCAGCTCGACGAGTGGCACACCCCGAAACGTGCGGTAGTAGCTCCGGTTGACCTCCTCCCGCGGGGCGCCCTCATCCGACGCCCGCCGCAGTGCGGCGAGCAGCCTCGAGTACTCGCTGCCGTCGTCGCCCCGCTCGCGCAGCCAGTGCTCGAGGAACGCGAACATACTCTTGACGGTGATCAGCGTTTCGTCGACGTCGAAGAAGGCGACCTGAACGGGCCGGGAGCCGGTGTGCGTCACGCGGTGACCCCGAGGAAGGCCTCGATGGCCTTCGCCGCCTTGCGCCGCTCGATCTGGCTGATCGTCGAGTTCTCCAGCGCGGCAAACGAGATCGTCGCGGTCGCGACGCTGCGGCCGAACTGGGTCACCTCGATGTCGATCGTGAACTGCAGCTTGGCCGGATCTTGGATCGACACGGCTCCGAACCTTGCACGCAGCGATGCGGGCAACGGGAACAGGAAGGTCTTGAACGACAGATCGATCGAGTTCCACACGACGTAGTAGTGCTGTTCGGGCGAGCGGTTGCCGTACTCGAGCTCGAAGGCCCCGAGGAACAGCTGCCGTGCCGCCTCGACGATCACCAGCCCCTGGACGTGCTCGCCGGTCTGATGATCGATGAGCAGCTCGTTGTCCCCGTCGATCCGGAGGTCGGAGGTGAAGCTCCCGTCCTCGGCGCGCGCCAGATTGGCGATGAGGACGTTGGTCTCCTGGTACTTGTGCACGTGATGGCGCGGCGCAGGGGCGGCGATGTCGCCGAGCAGGCGAACCTCCGCGGCCGGGGCATGGATCGACGCGACGTGCTCGACGTATTCCTTGTCGTGCCGCTTGATCCCCTGCCCGAGCCTGATGGTCAGGTCGGTGCGCACGTTCCTGAACGCGCCGCCGCGCAGTGCGGCGACGAGACCCGACACGGTGTGGACGCGTGTGCCATCGGTGAAGCCACGGAATCGATCGGCGACGACGACCAGATCCGTCAGCGGGATCTCGGGGACGACGACTTCGGCGGCCGGGAGCTGCGGTGAGAGGGCCGCCGGGGCGAGCTGAACTGCGGACATGGGTATCCCCTTCGAGGACTGAATTGAGCGCTTATGGCGTCGGATGACCGCCATCCGGTCGTCACCCGGAGCACCCCGCCGCACTGGAGGGTTGCCGATCAGCGAGCCGGGGCTTGACGCTGATACTCATGACCGTGGACAGAAAATTAGGTCCACCCGAATCGCTCGTCAACCCAACCAACCGATTGGTTGCTGTGAGGTGAGGCTCAAGTTTGCGATCGGGTAAGGGTGTTCGCCGGCGGACGCACCGGGATACGCCGCTACGGGACCGGGCCCGCCCTGGCCGCGGCGACGGCATCACCACCCCGACGGCCGGTAGCGGCAGCCTGACCCCGACGGTCACCACCACGTCCCAGTCCTCGATCCGGCAGTCGCGGACCGTCCCCCGCATCCGCCCGGCGATCGTGGTCGCCTCGGCGCAGGCCGCCTCCGTGCCGCGCTCGAGGGCGGCCGCGGCCGCGAGTGCCGCCAGGTCCGCGGCCGACTGCGCCCGGTGCCGTGCCGACACCGCGGAGCCGAGGTGGATCACCAGGGCCGCAACCGCGATCAGCGCCAGCATCGCCCAGCAGGCGAGGACGGTCGCCGCTCCGCGTTCGCCCCTCACCCGCCGGCTCCCCTCGGCAACGACTCCGATGGCGACCCTGCGGAGCCCGGGTCCTCCACGGCGGCAACCGCTTCCGCGGAGACGTCGAGTGCAGGCAGCAGCGGCACCGCGACCTCGACCGCCGCCGTGGCGAACCCGTCGACCTCCCGCACCGTGATGCGCGCACCCCGCGGAGCCACCCGCTGCGCCGCGGGGATCGCCTCCGCCCGGTCGCCGCGCGCGACGAGCCGGGCCGCCTCCCGCGCGGCGTCCACGCAACGAACATGCGCGGACACCGCGAGAAAGGAACCCAGGCACAGCACCACGACCACCGTGATCGAGGCGATCGCGATCGCGGCCTCTACCGTCACCGCACCGACATCGTTCAGACCGCGGTGTTCAGCGCCTTGTCGATGATCCCGGTCAGCGCCGTCACGATGGAGTCGCCCGTCACCACCGAATACAGCACCGCCCCGAATGCCGCCGCGGCAATAGTGCCGATCGCGTACTCCGCGGTCGACATGCCGTCCTCGGCGGCCGCGGCGAGCAGCAATCGGGTGCGCAGCACACCAATCCCCTTGGTCACCATGATGTTCCCCCCTCTCGATCACCATCGCGGTATCTCCGCGACGGGGTCTGTCGGCCCTTCGGCTGCGCGGGCTCACAGCACACCCCCGCTCAGCACCCGGGTGGCCAGACCGACCACCACCGGGACGATTCCGAGACAGAGGAAGGCCGGGAGGAAGCACAGCCCGAGCGGACCACTGATCAGCACACCCGCCCGCTCCGCCGCGGCCACCGCCCGATCCTCGAGCGCGAGCCTGCGCCGCGCCGCCAACTCGGCCACCGCACCCGCGAAGGCCGCGCCGGACCGCGAGGAGCGGCGAGCCATCCGCGCGAGCCCCTCCGTCTCCGAGTGCGCCGCCGCACGCTCCCAGGCGATCTCGGGCTCCGCGCCGAGGGCCAGCAGGCTCGCGGCCGAGTCGAGCGCGCCGCCCAGCGGCTCCGGAGCGGACACCGCGACCGCCTCCGCCGCGGTGGCGACGGGCATCCCCGACTGCAGGCACGCGGCCAAGAGGTCGAATCCGGCGGCGATCGCCATGGGGTCGGTGGCCTCGCGGTGCCGCGTGTGCTCGATCCGCCCATGGGGTGCCGCCACCGGCCCCCGCAGCCGCGTCGCCGCCGAGCCGGCACCGGGAGCGGCGAGCGCGGCCGCCGCGAACAGCACCGCCACCGCGGCGCTCATCGGGTCACCCGCCCGGTGATGCGGTCCGTCCAGAGCAGGCCGGCGCACACGAACAACGTGCCGAGCACCAGCAGCGTCCCCCCGAGGCCGCCGGACAGCAGGACCCGCAGCGGGCTCGCGCCCATCAACTGGCCCAGCGCGATCCCCAGCAACGGCAGGCAGGCAAGCACCGCTGCCGTGGCCCTTGCCCCCGACAGCCCCGCCTCCACCCGGTCCCGGAACCTGATGCGCCCCACCAGGTCCGCACGGACCGCATCGAGCAGGTCCGCCAGCGCCACGCCGTAGCGATCGGCCACCCGCCATGCCGCCGACACCCGCGCCAACTCGATGTCGATCGCGCTTCCGGCGCCCTGCAATCCGTCGGCGGCGCTGCCCCCGAGCCGGGCGCGGGCCGCGGCGGCCAGGAACGCATCAGCCGCCGCACCACTCGATTCCCTCGCCGCCGTGGTGCAGGCGTTCGCCGGATGGGCGCCAACCCGCAGCTCCCCCGTCGCCGCCTCCAGGCAGCCGAGCAGCCCGCGCAGTTCCGCGTTCCGCGTGCCCTCGCGGCGACGACGTGCGCGTCGATATGCGGTCGTCAGCGCGAGCGCGGCACCCGCACACCCCACCGTCGGCGCGTAGATCATCACGGCGGCAATCGATCCGAGCACAACGGCCGCCCACAACCGGGCATGCCCCCTCGGCCCGGCGCCGCGACGCCGTGGGCTCAGCCTCGCCATCGTCCGGGTGGTCGGCGCGACGACCAGCGCGAGCGCGGAGACCGTCAGCGCCGCGATCACCACGACCCCACCCCGACGCCGCGTCGCTCGAGCAGGTCCGCGAGGCGGTGCGCTCCCGGACAGCTCTCGGCGGTCGGGGTCCATGCCGGCAGCACGCCGACCTGCCCACGCTCGTCCCGATCCAGCACGCCGATCTGAGCGAGCCTGCGCCTGCCGTCCGCCGCACGGTGTACGTGCAGCACCACCTGCACCGCCGCCGCGAGCTGGCTGTGCAGGGCGGCGCGGTCCAGACCGCCGAGCGCTGCCAACGCCTCCAACCGGGCCGGCACCTCCTCCGGCGAGTTCGCGTGCACGGTGCCGGCCCCGCCGTCGTGGCCGGTGTTCAACGCGGTGAGGAGGTCCACCACCTCGCCGCCGCGCACCTCCCCGACCACGATGCGATCCGGCCGCATCCGGAGCGCCTGCCGCACCAGTTGCCGGACCGTCACCTCGCCGACCCCCTCGACGTTCGGCGCGCGGGCGACCAGGCGCACCACGTGCGGGTGAGTCGGTGCCAGCTCGGCCGCGTCCTCCACACAGACGATCCGCTCACGACGGTCGACCTGTGCCAGCAGCGCGGCGAGCAGGGTGGTCTTGCCCGCGCCCGTGCCGCCGACGACCAGGAACGCCAGTCGGGCGGCGACGATCCGCACGAGCAGTTCACGGGCCTCGGTGGGCACCGTGCCGCCCGAGCAGAGCGCGTCGAGACCCTGCGTCGCTGGGCGCAGCACCCGCAACGACACGCAGGTCCCGCCGTACGCGAGCGGGGCGAGCACCGCATGCAACCGGACCCCGAACCCGGCCCCCGCCGCCGCAGGGAGGCGGCCGTCCACCCAGGGCTGGGCGTCGTCGAGTCGCCTGCCCGCCGCCAGCGCGAGGCGCTGCGCCAGCCGCCGCACCGCGGCCTCGTCGGCGAACCGGACCGGTGCGCGCTCGAGACCGGAGCCGCGGTCCACCCAGACCTGGTCCGGCGCGGTGACCAGGACATCGGAGATATCCGGCTGCGCGAGAAGCGGTTCCAGCGCTCCAGCACCGGTGAGTTCGGTCTGCAGCACCTGCAGCGCGTCGAGCAGGTCCGTGTCCCCGAGCACCCCGGAGGCCTCCGCCCGGATCGCGGCGGCCACCATCGCCGGGCTGGGCTGCGCCGACGTCCGCGACAATCGCTCCCTGACCCGGTCCAGGAGTTCTGGCGAGACCAGGGAGCTCACGCGGCCCGCCCCCCGGCACCCGTCCCGAGCACCTCGAGGACCGCCCGCGCGCCCACGGCCAACGGCGATCGCCTGCGCAGCCGCAGGCCGCCGCGCTCGAGGGCAGCCGACAGCCGTGGCTGCGGCCGCATCACCGCGAGCACCGGGAGCCCGAGGAGCTCGCCGACGTCCGTGCCGCGCAGCCCACCGGGCGCCGGACCGCGCACCACCACGCCCACGTTCGGATTCCTGGTGCGTGCCGCGGCCACCACGGATTCGGCTGCCGCCGCCGACCGCACCTGGGCGGGCACGACGACCGCCACCAGATCGGCCAGATCGAACACCGCGCCGGCCAGGTCACCGAGGCCTCGTCCGACATCACACACCACGAGATCGCCAGCACTGCAGCCTGATTCGACCATCGCCCGCATCGCCGACGCGGATGGTCGGCCAGCGTCCCCGCCGCGCCCGCATGACAGCACGGCCACCCCGGCACCCGCGCCGGGCAGGGCGTCGTGCAATGCGGCCGCCGACACCCGTCCGCCCTCGACGACCACCGCGGGCCAGCGCAGCCCCGGGCGATCCTCGAGACCGAGCAGCAGGTCGAGGCCGCCGCCCTGCGGGTCGGCATCCACCAGCAACGCGCGACTCCCGGCCCGCCGGGCGGGGCCGGTCAGCGCGATCGCCGCGGCCAGGGTGGACGCCCCGGCACCGCCACAGCCACCGACCACGGCGACCACCGAGCCACCCGCCACCGTGCGGTCGCGCCGCTGCGCCAGCGATTCGACGAGGGCGGGTTCGTCGGCGGGCAGGACGAGGACGGACTCCGCCCCGACCGCGGCGGCGGCCTGCCACTCGAGGAGGCCGGGCGGACCCGAGCACACCACATGGACGGCCGACCTGCGCGGCAACGCGTCGGCGGCGCAGGCTCGGGCGGCAGCCTGATCCAGCGCGATCGTCGCCGCGCCGTCCCACACCTGCCGGGGAATGGGGAGCACCCGCTCGTCAAGGGCGCGGTCGGCCGCGGCGGCGGCACGGCGCACGCTCAGGGAAAGGCCGTCCTCCTCGAGCACCGCGAGGACCGGCCGGACATTCGGCGGATGCGGGGCACCCGATGCATGTGGGGGTTCCATGCCGACGAGCCTGCGCGACCGGACGGGACCGCAGGCCGGAGATCTCGCCGAATGTGGACAGAATCGGGCCTGGGGATGGATTCCGGTACCCGCGAACCACTCCGGCGTCGAGGACCGTGCGGAACGACCGCGTGAACGCGGGAGAGGACGAGGCCCGAACGGCCAGAAAATGGAGGAAGACCCCCGCCAGGGGGGAGGAGGCGGGGTCTTCAGAGTTCAGCCCCGGGGGTCGGGCTGAACACACCCAGATCAAGTCCAGGTGTTTTTGATACTACACCCGCCGCGATCCGAGTTTGCAAATTCGAATTTCCTGTCGGAGATCCGAAGGTGAACACTGAGAATCGCGCTCCGATCCACGATTCACCTGGGGGCTCTATCCTGGATTCCGTGACCGCAGAGGCGAACAGACAGCCCGGGAACGGCCGGGTCGCGGCGTTCTTCGACCTGGACAAGACGATCATCGCAAAGTCGAGCACGCTCGCGTTCAGCAAGCCCTTTTCGACCAGGGCCTGATCAATCGACGCTCCGTCCTCAAGAGCAGTTACGCCCAGTTCCTCTTCCTGCTCGCGGGCGCCGACCACGACCAGATGGAGCGAATGCGCACCCACCTGACCAATATGTGCGCGGGCTGGGACGTGGAGCAGGTGCGCGCGGTGGTCGCGGAGACGCTGCACGACATCGTCGACCCGCTCGTCTTCGCCGAGGCGGCCGATCTGATCGCCGACCACAAGCTCCGCGGCCACGATGTCATCGTGGTGTCGGCATCGGGCGAGGAGGTGGTGTCTCCGATCGCCGACGCCCTCGGGGCCGACCACGCCGCCGCGACCCGGATGGAGGTCAAGGACGGCCGCTTCACCGGCGAGGTCGACTTCTACTGCTACGGCGAGGGCAAGGTCGACGCGATCCGCGAACTGGCGCGACGGGAGAACTACGATCTCGATCGGAGTTTCGCCTACTCGGATTCGGTGACCGACCTACCGATGCTCGCCGCGGTCGGCCACCCCACCGCTGTCAACCCGGACCGCGCCCTTCGGAAGGAGGCCGCCGGAAACGGTTGGCCCATACTGACTTTCTCCAATCCGGTGTCCCTGCGTGCCCGCCTTCAGCCGCCGTCGAGGTCCACCGTCGCGACGACCGCGGCGGTGGGCTTCGGCGCGTTGGCGGCGGGCGCGCTGACGTACGGAATGCTGCGCCGTCGGCGCTGACCTGGCCCGAAGACTGGGATCAATCCAGGTGTGCGAACCCCTTGAAGCGAGTGCGGTCACAGGGTACAAAGGAGTTACGGATGAACGGCAGGCCAAGGTCGACCCGGAAGAGAAGGATCGGTCTCCCGGCCGCGAAGTCCCAGCACGGACACCAGGCACCCACGCGGAGCCGCAAGCCACTATAAGGGCAGCAGCGTTGTGGGCCTGCGTGACTCGGACATTCGGCAGCGAGGACCTTGCACGAGTTGCAGAGGCGAACTGACGATGCTCGAGCCTACGCCGAGGCCGGACACACAACCCACCAAAGCACGCTTGGTAACCCGGCGATCCGTGCTAGCGGGCGGCGAAGTCGACAAGAGTCGGCAGCGCCGCTCGCATTGCGTCCGGGGCCGTTGACGCAGCGAGCCCAGTGCCGTTGCCTCCCAGACGAAGTCCGACCCCGATCTGATCAGCTCGCGGCCGCCGCGTCCGCGATCGACATGGCCTCCCGAGCCCCGGCCTCCATCGCGCCGCAGCACAGGATCACCCAGCTGCCGACACCCTCCGCGGTTCCCGACGCGAAGCCCGTGACACCGTCGCGGTACGCCTGCTGACGCCGCAGCCAACTCACCTCGGGCACACCCAGATTGTGGGGATCCAGCCCGGTCGACGCCGCCACCAGTCGGGACGCGGCCCGCGCGACGACCCCATCGGCGGCACCGAACGGGGACAGCGACAACAACTCCCCGTGCACCACGGCCGCGAGGACCGGGGCGGGCGCCTTCGTTCCGCCGGTGACCAACTGCGCGAGACCGTCGAGCCGCTCGGCGACCCCGGGGTCCGTCCGCGGGCGGCCCAACGTCGACTCGTCGGTGCCCAGGTCGGCCGCCGCGAGCAGGTGCAGCCGGGCCAGCGCCTGGAGCGGCGCCCGCTGCCAGGTCGGCACCATGATGGTGAGCGCGTCGCCGTCGATGGCCTGGGCCACCCGCAGCGCACCCGCCAGGATCGGGTCACCCTCTTCGCCCTCGGCGGGCAGTTCGGTGCTGCCCCCGTCGATGGACGCGGACGCCCGCGCGGCGCGGATGGCCGCCTCGGCCGCGGTCGTCGGCCAACCACGGCGATTGGTCTTGTGCCGGTGCACCTCGCCGAGCGCATCGCGTGCCCGGTCGGCGGCCTCGCGCACGCCGGGCAGGTCCACCAGGGGCTGCAGGGGGTCGTTCACGCTGCTCAACGCTACCCGGCGGCCCCATCGGTCACGCGGGCGAGGAGGCCGGGCGGCGCGGCTATCGGTCCCCCGCACCCGCGGGGCCGGCCTCCCCGATGGTGACGCGACCGTCCTCGTGCACCACCAGGCCCGGGTTGTGCGCGATCTCCCATCGGTAGCCGTCCGGATCGGTGAAGTACCCGCTGTACCCGCCCCAGGCCCGCCAGGCACCCGGCACCAGCACCGTTCCCCTGCTCGCGCCGCGGTCGCGAGGACCTCGTCCACCTCCCCCTGGCTGCCGACGTTGTGGCCGAGGATGATGGGCGCCCGACCCTGCTCGCCCGCCACCGGCGCCGTCGGCCCTGCCTCCCGCACCATCTCGTCGACCGACCACAGCGAGAGCAGAATGCCGGACCCGATCTGCAGGAACAGCACCTCGCCCTGGACGTACAGCGTCGGCGTCCACCCCAGTCCGCCTACGAAGAACGCGTGCGATCGAGCCGGGTCGACGACGCCGAGGGTGAGCACGCTCAGATGCTGGTCCACCCCTCCACTGAACCACCGTGCACGTCAGATGAGCCAGACCGTCGGTCTCAGGACCCCCGCACGAGATCGCGGCCGGGGATCGCCTCGAGCAGCGTCCTGGTGTATTCGTGCTGCGGGTTGTCGAACACCTCCGCCGTCGTGGCGGCCTCGACCACCCGGCCCCGGCTCATCACCACCACGTCGTCGGCGATCTGCCGCACCACCGCCAGATCGTGTGAGATGAAGACGTATGACAGGCCGAGCTGGGCCTGCAGATCACCCAGCAGGTTCAGGATCTGCGCCTGCACGAGCACGTCGAGCGCCGAGACCGCCTCGTCGCAGACGAGCACCTCGGGCCTCAGTGCCAGCGCCCGCGCGATCGCCACCCGTTGCCGCTGGCCACCGGAGAGTTCATTGGGGTACCGCCGCAGCACCGAGCTCGGCAGCGACACCCTGTCCAGCAGGTCGCGCACGGTCCGCTCCCGCTCAGCCCTGTCCCCCACCCGGTGCGTGCGCAACGGCTCCTCGATGGTGCGGTAGACCGAGTACATCGGGTCAAGCGATCCGTACGGATTCTGGAAGATCGGCTGCACCTGGCGCCGGAAGGCGAAGGTCTCCTTCGCATCGAACTCCGCCAGGTCGCGCCCCTCGAAGGTGACGGTCCCCGAGGTCGGCTTCATCAGCCCCAGAACCATGTGCGCGACAGTCGATTTGCCCGAACCCGACTCCCCGACTATCGCCGTCGTGGTGCCGCGCTCGAGCCGGAAGGACACGGAGTCGACCGCCGTGAATTCGGTGTGCCGCCACGGCGCACCGCCCCTGGTCCTGAATTCTTTGACCAGGTCCGAGGCCACCACGACGTCGCCGCGTGCCGGCAGGGGCCCGCCTTCCGCCGCCGCGGCGTGTTCTGCCACCTCGACCGCGCGCGCCCGGATCCGCGCGCGGGCCCTGACGGACTCGAGCTGCTGCGAGGCCAGGGACGGCGCGGCGGACACCAGCTTCCGGGTGTACGCGTGCCGCGGATCGCCGAGGATCTGGCGGGCCGGTCCGGATTCGACCACCCGCCCCCGATGCATCACCACCAGATGCTCGGCCCGTTCCGCCGCCAGGCCCAGGTCGTGCGTGATCAGCAGCACGGCCGTACCGAGTTCCCCGGTGAGCCCGGCGAGATGGTCGAGGATCTGCCGCTGCACCGTCACGTCCAGGGCGGAGGTCGGCTCGTCCGCGATCAGCAGCTTCGGCCGGCAGGACAGCCCGATGGCGATGAGCGCACGCTGGCACATGCCGCCCGAGAACTCGTGCGGATACTGATCGACCCGGTGCCCGGCATCCGGCAGGCCAGCCTCGGCGAGCAGCTCGACGGCCCGCGCCCTTGCCGCTTTCCCCTTCGCGATCCCGTTGGCCGCCAGGGTTTCCGAAATCTGAAAGCCTATCTTCCACACGGGATTCAGATTCGACATCGGGTCCTGCGGAACCAGCCCGATGCCGCGACCACGGACCGCCACCATGTCGGCCTTCGGCGCCCCGACCAGGTCCTGCCCGTCGAAACGGATCTGCCCCGAGGTGACCTTCCCGGTACCGGGCAGCAGGTCGATGATCGCGTGAGCCACGGTCGACTTGCCCGAGCCCGACTCCCCCACGATCGCCACGGTCTGCCCCGGGTAGGCGGCCAGGCTCACCCCGCGCACCGCGGGTACCGCGCGACCGCCGGAACGGAAGTCGACGCTGAGGTCGCGGATCTCGAGCAGCGGACCGGGCTCGCGGTCTCTCATCGCTGCCTCGGCTCGATCATTGCTTCCTCGCTTTGGGATCGAGCGCATCACGCAGGGCGTCGCCGAGCATGATGAAGCCAAGAACCGTGACCGCCAGGGCCGCCGCGGGGTAGAAGATGATCCCCGATCCGGACCTCAGTCTGCTCTGACCGGTGCTGATGTCCCCTCCCCACGACACCACGCTCGGCGGCAGCCCGATGCCCAGGTAGGACAGCGTCGCCTCGGTGACGATGAAGACGCCGAGCCAGATCGTGGTCACCACGATCACCGGACCGATCGCGTTCGGGAGCACGTGCCGCAACAGGATGCGGAAACGGGAGACGCCCAGCGCCGTCGCCGCAAGCACGAAGTCGTTGCCGCGCACCGAGATGACCGAGCCCCTTGCGATCCTGGCCACATGCGGCCAGGCAAACAGGGCGAGGATCAGCATCACCGTCCAGATGCTCCGATTCCGGAACAGCTGCATCATCACGATCGCCGCGAGGATGAGCGGGATGCCGAAGAAGACATCGGTGATCCGGGAGACGACCGCATCGAGCCGGCCGCCGTAGAACCCCGCGAGGGCACCGACGGTGCCACCGATGAGCAGGAAGATCACGGTCGCGCCGACGCCGGTGAGCACCGAGGCCCGCGCGCCGTACACGGTGCGGGCGAAGATATCGCAGCCCTGCAGGTCGAACCCGAACGGATGCCCGGCCTCCGGTCCCCGCATACTGTTCTGCCCCAGACACATTCGCGGATCCTGACCTGTGAACAGTCCGGGCACCGCGACCACCACGAGGACGAAGAGGATCAGCAGGGCCGAGACGAGGAACATCGGGTTGCGCCGCAGGCCACGCCAGGCATCGCGCCACATGCTGGTCGGCGGTGAGGCCTCGTCGAGCCGATCGACGCCGAGCACCTCCTCCTCGTCCGGTCCGGCGACGAAGTAGTTCTGCCCGGCGCGCGCATCGGGGGATGCGCGGTCGGGTGTCCCGGGGAGGTCCGGATCAGGCATAGCGGATCCTCGGGTCGAGCGCGGCGTACAGCAGGTCCACCAGCAGGTTCGCCACCAGGAACACAACCACCAGCACCGTCACGAAGGACACCACGGTGGGGGCCTCGCCGCGGATCACGGCCTGGTAGATCGTGCCGCCGACGCCGTTGATGTTGAAGATGCCCTCGGTGACGATCGCGCCCGCCATCAGCGCTCCCAGGTCGGCGCCGAGGAAGGTGACCACCGGGATCAGCGAGTTGCGCAGGATGTGTACCACCACGACGCGGCGACGGCTCAAGCCCTTGGCCGTGGCGGTACGGACGTGATCGGCGTCCTTGTTCTCCGCCACGGACGTCCTGGTCAGCCGCAGCACGTACGCGAAGGAGACCAGGCCAAGCACGATGGCGGGCACCAGAAGTCTCGAGAAGCTGGCATCGGCACCGACGGTGACCGGGGCGATCCCCCACCTCACGCCGAGGAAGAACTGGGCCAGGAAGCCGATCACGAATACCGGCACCGCGATGATGAAGAGGCTGAGCACGAGCAGGGTCGCGTCGAACGCCTTGCCCTTGCGCAGTCCGGCGATGACACCGAAGAAGATGCCGAACGCGGCCTCGATGACGATCGCCATGAACGCGAGCCTGATGGTGACGGGAAACGCCCTTGCCAGCACGTCCCGCACCGGCTGGCCGGAGAACGAGGTGCCGAAGTCGAGGGTGAAGATGCCCTTGAGGTAGAGCAGGTACTGCACGACGAAGGGCCGGTCGAGGTGGTATCGCTCGCGTAACTGGTCCGCCACGGCGGGGCTGAGCGGCTTGTCGCCCGCGAGCGCCTGGACGGGGTCGCCCGGGATCAGGAACACCATCGCGTAGATGAGCAGCGTCGCCCCGATGAACACGGGGATCATCTGCAGCAGTCTCCGCCCGATGTACCACCCCACCAGGTCACTTCCTTCCGGCCGTGGGCACGGCGTCAGGACTTCTTGATCGCCTCGTACATCGGCAGGCCGTTCCAGCTGATCTGCACGTCGCTCACCGCCTCGGAGTGCCCTGCCGCCGCGATGTAGTCCCACAGCGGGAGCACGGGCAGGTCCAGGAGCAGGATCTCCTGCGCCTGCCCGGCGAGCGCGAACGACTCGTCCTGATCGGTCGCGGCCTCTGCCCTGCGGACCAGGTCGTCGAACGCCGGGTTCGAGTAGTCCTCGTCGTTCGAACCCGCACCTGTGACGAACTGCGGCTCGAGGAACTCGAGGATCGACGGGTAGTCGCCCTGCCAGCCGGACCGGAAGGCGGACCCGATGGTCCGGTTCGTGATCTCGGTCCGGATCTGCTTGAACGTCGGATACGGCGCGCCGACCGCATCGATGCCGAGCGTGTTCCGGATGCTGTTGGCGGCCGCGTCGACCCACGCCTGGTGGCCGCCGTCGGAGTTGTAGGCGATCTCGAACCGGCCGCTCCACGGGGAGAGCGCGTCGGCCTGCGCCCACAGGGCCTTCGCGGCCTCCGCGTCGTACTCGAGCGCCCGGACGCCCGGCAGGTTCGCGTTGAACCCGGGCAGCGAGCTCGCGGTGAAATCGCGCGCGGGCGTGCGCAGGCCCTGGAAGATCTGCTGGGTGATCTGCCCGCGGTCGATCGCCCGCGACAGCGCCTGCCTGCGCAGACCGCCCTCCGGGCCGGCGAAGTGCGGCAGGTCTCCCGGGATGCCGATCTGCGCGTTCTGCGCGGTCGGCGCCTCGAGGGCGCGGTCACCGAGATCCGCCATGAACGTGCTGAGCGCGCTCTCCGGGACGGTGTCGAGAACGTCCAGGTTGCCGGCCTGCAGATCCGAGTAGGCGGTGTCGAGCGAGCTGTAGAAGACGAAGCTCAGGCCACCGTTGTTCGGGGTCCGATTGCCTCGGTAGTCGGGGTTCGGCACCAGGTCCAGCTTGACGTTGTGCTGCCACGCGTCGCCGTCCGCGAACCGGTACGGGCCGTTTCCGACCGGCCGCTCACCGAACGCCGCCATGTCCAGGAACGCCACCTCCGGCAACGGGTAGAACGGGGTGAAGCCGAGCCGCAATCGGAAGTCCACTGTCGGCTGCTTGAGGTCGACGGTGAAGGTGGTGTCGTCGACGATCTTGAGCCCGGACATCGTCTGCGCGGTCGGCGGGCCCGCGGCGACCTCGTCGTAGCCGATGATCGGCTCGAAGAAACTGGACTGCAGCTGGGCATTCGTCGAGAGGGCACCGTAGTTCCATGCGTCCACGAACGACTTCGCGGTGACCGGTGTCCCGTCGGTGAAGGTCCAGTCGGGTTTAATCTTGATCTCGAACGACTTCAAATCCGTGGTCTCGATCGACTGGGCGACCTCGTGCTGGAGATTGCCCCTCGCGTCGTAGGACTCGAGTCCTGCGAAGAGCCGGTCGACGATGCGTCCGCCGCCGTTCTCGTTGGTGTTTGTCGGGATCAGCGGGTTCTGGGGTTCGCTGCCGTTGGCCGTGACCATGCCGCTGCCGCCCTCGGGGGTCGACGAGCACGCGGACAGCACCAGTACCCCGGACAACGCGAGCGCTGTCAGTGCGGTCACCCTGTGGAACTTCAAGAGTCGCCTCCTGCTCGTTCACACGAAGACGCCGCCGTCGGCACGCCGGGTGAGCGCGGCGCGCACACGGCCGACCGTGGATGTCGCGAAGACTAGCCACCGGGTGCCCGGGTGTCCGGCGTTTGTCGCGGTCGGAACCAAGTCGTCGGGCAATCGCAACACCCCGGATACCTGGTGGATGGATCCGTTCGTCGCCCACCTCGACCATCGGGCGCACACACGCGACCGATCGCCGCAGATCCGGGGGTTGCAACCGATTGCAACGATGCGCTCACCGGTACATGTGACTACCCTCACAAAGGCGCGAAAAGCGCCCCCAGGATCACCGAAAGAGGGCACGGGCGACATGACCAGTAGCACCGCCGATACCAACGCAGCCGAGCACGCGACGAGCTACCCGCCGAGCGCTGAGTTCGTCGCGACAGCGAATGCCGGGCCGGAGCTCCAGGCCGCGGCGGATGCCGACCGGCTGGGGTTCTGGGCCGACCAGGCTTCGCGCCTGCACTGGCACGAGCCGTGGAGCGAGGTCCTGGACTGGTCGGACGCCCCTGTCGCGAAATGGTTCGTCGGCGGCAAGCTCAACGTCGCGTACAACTGCGTCGACCGGCATGTCCAGGGCGGCCATGGCGACCAGGTCGCCATCCACTGGGAGGGCGAGCCGGGCGACAGCCGCGACGTCACCTACAACGACCTACTCGCCGAGGTGAGCAGGGCCGCAAACACTTTCACCGAGCTCGGCCTCGTGGCGGGCGACCGCGTCGCCATCTACATGCCGATGGTCCCCGAGGCGATCGTCTCAATGCTGGCCTGCGCCCGGCTCGGCCTGACCCATTCGGTGGTCTTCGCCGGCTTCTCCGCGTCCGCGCTGCGGTCGCGGATCGACGACGCCGAGGCCAAGCTGGTCATCACCACCGACGGCCAGTGGCGCCGCGGGCAGGCTGCCCCCCTCAAGACCGCCGTGGACACCGCGGTCGACGGAGCGGAATCGGTCCAGAACGTGCTGGTGGTCAAGCGCACCGACATCGATGTCGAGTGGACCGAGGGCCGCGACCTCTGGTGGCACGAGACGGTGGCCACGGCCTCGCCCGAGCACGAGGCGCAGGCCTTCGACGCCGAGCACCCGCTGTTCATCCTCTACACCTCCGGCACCACGGGTAAGCCCAAGGGCATCATCCACACCTCCGGCGGCTACCTCACCCAGGCGTCGTACACCCACCACAACGTCTTCGACCACAAGGCGGGCAAGGACGTCTACTGGTGCACCGCCGACATCGGCTGGGTGACCGGGCACAGCTACATCGTCTACGGGCCGCTGTCGAACCGGACCACCCAGGTGGTCTACGAGGGCACCCCGAACTCGCCGGACGAGCACCGGCACTTCAACATCATCGAAAAGTACGGCGTCAGCACCTATTACACGGCACCGACCCTGGTCCGGACCTTCATGAAGTGGGGCCGCGAGATCCCCGACGCGCACGACCTGTCCTCGCTGCGGCTGCTGGGCAGCGTCGGCGAGCCGATCAACCCCGAGGCCTGGCGCTGGTTCCGTGACGTGATCGGTGGCGAGCGCTGCCCGATCGTCGACACCTGGTGGCAGACCGAGACCGGCGCGATCATGATCTCCCCGCTGCCCGGTGTCACGGCCACCAAGCCGGGCTCCGCGATGGCGCCGCTGCCCGGCATCTCCGCGAAGATCGTCGACGACGATGCCAAGCCGCTCGGCGCGGGCGGCAACGGCTACCTGGTGCTCGACCAGCCGTGGCCGTCGATGCTGCGCGGCATCTGGGGCGACATGGAGCGCTTCAAGGACACCTACTGGTCCCGGTACGCCGTGGAGGGCTGGTACTTCGCCGGGGACGGCGCCCGCTACGACGAGGACGGCGACCTCTGGGTGCTCGGCAGGGTGGACGACGTCATGAACGTCTCCGGCCACCGGATCTCCACCTCCGAGGTCGAGTCGGCGCTGGTCGGGCACCACAGCGTGGCCGAGGCCGCGGTGGTCGGCGCCGCCGACGAGACCACCGGCCAGGGCATCGTCGCGTTCGTGATCCTGCGCGAGGGCGCCGAGAACACGGGTGAGGCGCTGATCGCCGAGCTCAAGGTCCAGGTGTCGACGGAGATCAGCCCTATCGCCCGGCCGCGTCAGATCACCATCGTCCCCGAGCTGCCGAAGACCAGGAGCGGCAAGATCATGCGCCGTCTGCTCCGGGACGTCGCCGAGGGCCGCGATCTGGGCGACACCTCGACGCTGGTCGATCCCAAGGTTTTCGATGCGATCCGGGGCAACTGACCCTCCCTCCCCTCACCACGGCGGTGCCCCCGTGCGGCTCGAACGCACGGGGGCACCGCCGTCTCGTCTCGCGTCGGGCGCAGCGGCCGGCCGCCGTCGCGAACCTTCCCGGCCGTGCCGGATTGGCCTACCATGGGTCCGTCAGCGATGGCCCACAGTCCCATTCATGACGAGTGCCGAGCCGAGTGACGCTCACGGGTGAGCCGCGGGTCCGAGCTCGAACGGAGACCGTCATGCCTGATCGGCGCCGGCGAACCAGGTTCGCCGCCCTGCTCGTGCTGCTCCTCGCGGCGCTCGTCGGCTCCCCCGCCGTCGCGCTCGGCGACCAGGATTCCCCCGAACGTCCCGTGCCGAGCCCGGAGCAACGCGCGGCCGCCCTCATCACCCCGTCCGTCGTCCTGGTCAAGGCGGAGGCCAGGGGCTGGGTCCGCTTTCCCGACGGCCAGCCGATCAAAGTGGATCCCTTCCTAACCGGCTGGCGCTGTAGCGGATTCGTCGTCAACCCGGACGGCTGGGTGGCCACGGCCGGCCACTGCGCCGAGGGCGCCCGCGAGGCCCTCCTGCGAACCGCGGTCGACTGGGCGGTACACGCGATCCCCACCCTCGACCCCGCGCTCGTGAACGAGACCGCCCAAGCGAACTGGCGGGTGGAGGGCGACGAGCCCGGATCGGCCCCCTCGATCGCCATGACCGTGATCGCAGGCGGGACCGCCGAGGGCGAGGCACTCCCCGCCGAGGTCACCGGCCTGGTACCGCTCACCGCGGGGGACGTCGCGCTGCTCAAGGTCCAGCGGGGCGGCCTTGCCGCCGCCGAGCTGAGCACGGATGACGGCGTCGACCTGGGCACGCCGGTGGTGTCGGCGGGATTCCCCGGCAACACCGATACCGCGGCCGAGCCGTCGCTGCGGCCCGCGGTCGCGGGCGGTGAGATCAGTGCCAAGAAGGCCACAGGAACCGTCCCGGTCTACCAGATCGACGCGGAGGTGTCCGAAGCCATGAGCGGAGGCCCCACCGCGGACCTCGGGGGTGTCGCGATCGGGGTGAACAGCTTCGGAATCCACGGGCAGACACAGCCGTTCGCCTTCGTCGCCCCGGCCCGCGGCCTCACGGACCTGATGCGCGAGAAGGGTGTCACCCCGACACTCGGGCCTGCCGACACCGCCTACCGCACAGGGGTCGAGCACTACGTCGACGGCAACTACACCGCCGCCATCGCCGACTTCGACCAGGTGCTGTCCCTCGCGCCGGGCTATCCGGGGGCGGCGGACCTCCGGACCAGCGCCGAACAGGAGCGGGACCGGTACGGCGACGCGGCGCCGTCGGACTCGGGCCCGAACTGGGGCCTGCTCGCCGCCATGGCCGTGCTGCTCGCGGTGGGCGCAGGCGTGGTGGTGGTGATCCGGCGGGCGGATCAGGCCTAGAGCTCGGCTCCGCGCGGATCGAGCTCGGGCGCGTCCAGCGAGGCGTCCTTGGTCTCGCGCATCACCAGCAGCGCGACGAACGTCAGGGCGCCCGCCGCCAGCAGGTAGATGCCGACCCAGCCGACGCCGTAGCTGGTCGCGAGCCAGGTCGCGATGAACGGCGCCACCGCCGCACCCAGGATGCTCGCCGTGTTGTAGGCGATGCCCGAGCCGGTGTAGCGCACATTGGTCGGGAACAGCTCCGGCAGCACCGCGCTCATCGGGCCGAAGGTGAAGCCCATCAACAGCATTCCGACGATGAGGAAGACCAGCATGCGGGCGTCGGTCATCTTCTCGGGGTCGAGGGCCACCGAGAACGTCAGCCCGAAGACCATGATCGCGCCGGTCGCGACGAGCAGGGTGATGCGCCGACCGTACCGGTCGGCGAGCCAGCCGGTGATGGGCACGCCCGCCGCGAAGAACAGCACGGCGATCAGCTGCAGCACAAGGAAATCCGAGTACTTGAAGCCGAGCCCGGTGCCGCCCGCGGCGACGGTTTTCCCGGTGCCGTAGCTAAGCACCCAGGTGGTCATGATGTAGAAGAGGGTGTAGGTCGCGAGCATCACGAAGGTGCCGATGATCAGTTGACGCCAGCTCGTCTTGAACACCGTCGCCAGCGGGGTCTTGACCTTCTCGCCGCGCTCGACGGCGCGCGCGAACACCGGGGTCTCCTCTAGCTTCAGCCGCACGTACAGGCCGATGATCACCATGATCGCGCTGAGCAGGAAGGGGATTCGCCAGCCCCAGGTCAGGAAGGCGCTGTCCAGGTCGGGGTTCGCGTTGTCGTGGCCCATGAACAGGGTGATGATCAGGAACAGCCCGTTGGCCAGGAAGAACCCGATCGGCGCGCCGAGCTGCGGCCACATCGCCGCCCAAGCCCGCTTGCCGGACTTCGCCGTCTCGGTCGCGAGCAGCGCCGCCCCCGACCATTCGCCACCGAGCCCGAGGCCCTGGCAGAACCGCATCAGGGCCAGCAGCGCGGGGGCGATGAGCCCGACCGAGTGGTACGTCGGCAGCAGCCCGATGACGAACGTCGCGATGCCCATGGTGAGCAGCGATCCCACCAGGGTGGCCTTGCGACCGATCCGGTCGCCGTAGTGGCCGAACACGATCGAGCCGAGCGGGCGGGCGACGAACGCGAGGCCGAAGGTGGCCAGCGAGGCCAGCAGCGCGGTGGTGCCGTTCCCCTTGGGGAAGAACAGGTGCGGAAAGACCGAGACCGCCGCCGTCGCATAGATGTAGAAGTCGTAGAACTCGATCGAGGTGCCGATCATGCTGGCCACCACGATCCGACTGCGGGGCACCGCGTCCTTCGCGGCAACCGCCTCGTCGACCAGCACGTCCGGGGCTTTGCTCATCCGATTCTCCTGCACACCTGTTCCACGGAATGGACATCCGCCGCCCAAACCTCAGGAAGCAGATCACTCCCGTCGTTTCCGGGGCAATCCAGCGCGAGGTGTTTGCGCCGAGCGGTATCAAGATCGCGTTAAGCTGCAATCGGAGCGCCGGGAAGTCTGGTCGGCACATGGCACACCTGTACGCCCGCGACCTTCGGGAGAATCCTGACGTGATCCAACCGCTCCGCTCCGAACTGACCCGCTACCTGCGCACCGAGACCGTCGGTGGGTCGATCCTGCTGGTGGCGGCTGCCGTCGCCGTCATCTGGGCGAACTCCCCGTGGGCCGACGCCTACACCGCCCTTCGGGACTTTCAGGTCGGGCCGAGCGCGATCCATCTGAACCTGAGCCTGAACACCTGGGCCCAAGACGGCCTGCTGGCGGTGTTCTTCTTCGTCGCGGGCCTCGAGCTCAAACGCGAGCTGGTCGTCGGCGAGCTGGCCGACCGCAAGAAGGCCCTGCTGCCGATCATCGCGGCGGTCGGCGGCGTGGTCCTGCCCGCGCTGATCGCGCTCGCGGTCGGCTGGGGCACCCCCGGCATCGAGCAGGCCTGGGCGATCCCCGTCGCCACCGACATCGCCTTTGCCCTCGGAGTGCTCGCGCTGACCGGGTCGAGGATCCCGGCCAGCGCCAGGGTGTTCCTGCTGAGCCTCGCGGTCGTCGACGACCTGCTCGCCATCATCATCATCGCCGCGCTGTTCACCACCTCGATCGCGATGCTCTGGCTGCTCGGCGCGGTCGCCTGCCTGGCCGCCTACGCGTACGCGCAGCACCGGAGGATCACCACCCCACTGCTGTACGTCCCGCTGGCATTGCTCGCCTGGTACTCGATGCACGAGGCGGGCATCCACGCCACCCTCGCGGGCGTCGCCATCGGCCTGCTGACCAGGGTGCGCAAGGATCCGGGCGAGGCGGAGGCCCCCGCGACCCGGCTCGAGCACCGGATCCAGCCGTTCTCCGCCGGGTTCTGTGTGCCGGTGTTCGCCCTGTTCGCCTCCGGGGTCCCGCTGGGCCCCGAGGTGCTCGAGTCGATGTTCACTGACCGCATCGCGCTGGCGATCATCCTGGGCCTGCTGGTCGGCAAGACCGTCGGCATCTTCGGCGTCTCGTGGGTCGCGGTCCGGCTCGGCATAGCCACGAAGCCGGGAAACCTCGGCTTCCGCGACATGTTCGCGCTGTCGGTGCTCGGCGCGATCGGGTTCACCGTTAGCCTTCTGGTGGCCGAACTCGCGCTCGAAGGAGCCGAGGTGGAAACGGCGAAGGCTGCGGTCCTGTTGACCTCGCTGACGGCGTCGCTGATCGGCTCGGCGCTACTGTTACGCCGGGGGCGCGTCCACCATGCGCGCGCCAACGCGGCCGGTTCCGCGACCGGTCAGCAACGACCACATTCCGGCGAGCCGGACGACGACACACTCCGGCGAGCCGGACGACGACACACTGGAGGGGCGCAGACGTGAGCATCAGTGACCGCAACGGCGACAGGTACGACCGGCTGACCGGGGACGGGGTGCCGAACACCATCACGTCGATCCCGCTCACCGACGTCGATGCGCACGCCCCCGGTACAGCCAGCATCGGGAACCTGGTCAAGGACGCGACCACGCAGGTCTCCACCCTGGTCCGCGCCGAGGTGGCGCTTGCGAAGGCCGAGGTGACCAGCGAGGTCAAGAAGGGCCTGCAGGGCTCGCTGTTCTTCCTCCTGGCGCTCACCGTCCTGCTCTTCAGCTCCTTCTTCTTTTTCTTCTTCCTCGCCGAGACCCTCGCCGTCTGGACGCCGCGCTGGCTCGCGTTCCTGATCGTGTTCCTGCTGATGGTGGTGACCACCGCGGTGCTGGCGCTGTTCGGCTACCTGCGGGTGCGCAAGCTGCGTGCCCCGGAGAAGACCATCGACTCGCTCCGGCAGGCCGCGACGGTGCTGCCGAACGCCGCGGAGTCGAGCTACAAGCACGGCGACTACACGCCCGGCGAGTACGCCCGCCGAACCGCGCCGTAGCCCCGGCATCGAACCGAGAGCATCACCCCTCCCGTGACCTACCCGGATCCCTCCACAGTCCGATTCGACGGCCCGTGGCAACACCGCGACGTGCACGCCAACGGCATCCGCTTCCACGCGGTCGAGGCGGGCCCGTCCGACCCCGGCGCACCGCTGGTCGTCCTGCTGCACGGATTCGCCGACTTCTGGTGGTCCTGGCGACATCAGTTGACGGCCCTCGCGGACGCCGGCTACCGCGCGGTCGCGTTGGACCTGCGCGGCTACGGGACAGCGACAAGCCGCCGCGCGGCTACGACGGCTGGACCCTGGCCGGTGACGTTGCCGGCCTGATCCGCGCCCTCGGCCACACCGAGGCCACGCTCGTCGGCCACGCCGACGGAGGCCTGGTGTGCTGGGCGACGGCGGTGCTGCATCCACGGCTGGTGCGCTCGATCGCCCTCGTCAGCTCGCCGCATCCGATCGCGCTCAAGCGATCGGTGCTGGCCGACCGGGCTCAGCGGTCCGCCTTCCTGCCCGCGTTCCTGCGCTGCCAGCTGCCGTGGCGGCCCGAGCGGGTGTTGACCCGCGGGGACGGCGCCGAGGTCGAGCGGCTGCTGCGCGGGCGATCCGGTCCGCAATGGCCGCAGACCGAGGAGTTCGCCGAGGTCGTCGAGCGGGCCAGGTCCGCGATCCAGATCCCGGGCGCCGCGCACTGCTCGCTGGAGTACCAGCGCTGGGCGTTCCGCAGCCAGTGGCGGCCCGACGGCCGCCGGTTCATGAAGGCGATGAACCAGGTGATGACCATCCCGGTGCTGCAGATCCACGGGGACCAGGACCCGTACGTGCTGGCCGCCGCGTTGCGCCGCGACACCAGGTGGGCCCCTGGCCGGAGCCTGCTCACCATCGCGGGCGCGGGCCACTTCGCCCACCAGGAACGACCGGCCGAGGTGACCGCCGCGCTCACGGAGTTCCTCGCCCGCTGACGCTGTCGACTTGCAGCAAAGATTGACGAAACGTGCCGCGAGATCAGCTGGAGCGGCGTCAGTTCATGTCCCCGGTGGATGGCACGATCGGATCATGATTCAACTGACCAGCCGGTTCGTCGGGCAACTCGATTTCGGCGACGATTCTGTGGCCGGTGCCGCGCTACCTGCTGGAGTACACGGTTTCGGAGCGGGTGCCTGGTATTGGATTCACGGTGATGAGACTCTGACCCAGAGCGAACTCGACAAGGCGGAAGCCGCTCTCCGCGATATGGCGGCCCTGGTCGCTGAAGCCTTGGTCGCTTTCGCTGCTGAGCTGTCCGATTCCCGGTCGACAACTTCATCGTTTCGCGAGTTTCATCTCGAGGAGATCCCCGAAGAGATGGTGTGCGACTTGTTCGACGTCGACACCTGTGAGGTTGTTACCGACGAGGTCTTTCTCGACCATCTGGTTCTCGTCGGCATCGCAATCAACCCCGCCGCGAAGGAACGTGTCCTCGCACTTGACTTCGCAATCGGCGCTGACAAGCCCACCGACCAGCTGCTTGTCGCCGTGTGGGATCGGAACGGCACCGTTACGGCCCACCACGAAAGCTGAGCCCGGCGAACGGGACCAGTCCCCACCTAACATTGGCGATGTCTCTTCGACACGCCCGAGATCCGTCAATCTGCAGCGGTGTGGTCCCGGTAGTCCTCCCTGCATCTCGACAGACGCGCCCGTGAGTCCTTCTGGCCCGCACAGGGGCCACAAGGACTCACGGGCGGCGAAGCCGCCTAGAGGATGCAGCCGCCCGTGTTGACGGCGCTGCTCGCCGCGGAGGCCCCCGCCAGCTGACGCGAGACCTCCTCGGCGGTGAGCACGAAGCCGGTGTCGCTGTTGTCCACTGCCGCGCCGAATACGACGCCGAGCACCTGGCCCTGCTCGTCGACCAGCGGTCCACCGGAATTGCCCTGACGGATCGAGCCGCGCACCGTGTACACCTCGCGCTCGACCTCGGCGGCGCGGTAGATGTCGGGGCCGGTCAGATCCAGGGTCTCCCGCACCCGGGCCGCGCTGGCCGTGTACGGACCGCCGCCCGGGTAGCCGAGGACGATCGCGCTGTCCCCACTCGTGGCCTCCTCCGGCGCGAACGGCAGCACCGGGGCCCGCAGGCCGGGAACCGCCAGCACCGCGACGTCGACGGCCGGATCGAAGAGCACCACCTCGGCGTCCAGCGGCCCGTCCGCGGTGTCCACCGAGACCCCGGTCGTCCCCGCCACGACGTGCGCGTTGGTCATGACCCGCTCCGGGGCCACCACGAAACCGGACCCCTCGAGCGCGCGCTGGCAGCTCGGCGCCACTCCGCGAACCCGGAGCACGCTGGTCTGCAGGCGCTGCGCCACGGGACTGCGCAGCACGCCGGGGTCGGGCGCCTCGACGACGGCGATCGGGGTGCGGCCGAACGGCCCGATCACGTCGGGCAGCCCGGAGGTGTCCAGCAGCGCCGAGAACTCGTCCGGCAGCCTGCGCATCCAACTCGGGGCGTACTCGTCGACCTGAGTCAGGACCCGCGACCCGCGCACCGCGCTGGCGACCTCCGGTTGCGAGGACGCGGTCAGCGGGATGGCCAGCAGCCACGCGGCGACCAGGACGGCGGTCAGCTGCAGGCCGGCGCCGATGACGCTGTCCACGGACCGCGCGACCGGGCTGTGCATGCCGCCGCGGGCGGCGCGGCCGAGCACCATGCCCGCGACCTCGCCGATCACCACCAGCACGACGATCAAGGTGATGCCCGCGAGCACGCGCATCCGCCCCTCGTCGACGTGCACCAGCACGTGCGGCGCGATCAGGATCCCCGCGACCGCGCCGAGCACGACGCCGAAGAAGGCGAGTGCGGACGCGACCGCCCCGTGCCGCCATCCCGACGTGGCCGCGAGAACGGCGATCGCGAGGATCGCGAGGTCGATCCAGGCTGAACCGGTCATCGCTCGTGTACCTCCACGATCCCCGCATCCACCTCGGCCAGCGCGACCTCGAGGTCGCGGATGTCGGAACGGTCCCATTCGATCTCCCAGCCGGAGATCGCGATCAGCCCGGCCAGCACGCCTGCGGTGAAGCCCCACACGAGCATGTCGTCGACGAGGAACGCCGGGCCCTGGTAGCCGAGCCGGTGCCGGACCTGGAAGCGGTTGTCCGGGTCGAGCAGAGTGCGCATCGGCACCCGGGCCACCCGCTCGGTCTCGGCGAGGTCCACCGCACGGACCGGGGTGGGGCGGTCCCAGTACCCGATCACCGGCGTGACGTCGAAGCCCGAGGGCGGGACGAAGATGCCCGGCAGCACCGCGAGGGTGCGCACCCCGGCCGGGTCGAGCCCGGTCTCCTCCTCCGCCTCCCGCAGCGCGGTCCCGACGGGTCCGTCGTCCCCCGGATCGCTGGCGCCGCCGGGAAAGGCGATCTGGCCGCCGTGCTGGCGGAGGGTGGAGGCGCGCTGGAGCAGGAGCAGGTCGGCGTCCTCGGGCAGGCCACCGACCGCGATGGGATCGGCCTCGGGGGACCCGCCGAAGAGCACAAGCACCGCGGCCTCGCGCGCCTGCACTCCGCTCGGCGCCCGCCGCAGGAGCACGGGGTTGACGGAATTGGTGTCCGACGGCGGCAGCGTCGAGACCCGGCGCAGCCATTCCGGCGGCAGGTGGTTGGTCTCGCTCACGCGCTCACGCCCAGCTTCTCCTGCACCGCCGCGGCGATCTGGTCGGCGCTCTCGAACGGCACCGGCAGCACCCCTGCGACGGTGCCGTCGGCCCGGACCAGCACGGTCACGGGCAGCACGTTCGGCGCCCCGACGGCCGCGGCGATCTTGCCCGCGCCGTCCTGTACGCCCGGCAGGTGCACGCCGTATTCGGTGAGCGCGGACAACGCGTTCCCTTCCTTGGGGTCCTGGTGGACGGTCAGCACGGTGACGGCGTCCCCGGCGCGGTCCGCGTATTCCTGCAGGGCTGGCAGTTCCCTGGCGCAGGGCCCACACCAGTAGGCCCAGAGGTTGACCAGCGCGGGCTTGCCCGCCAGCGCGGCACCGACGTCGATCCTGCCACCGTCGGAGAGGCATTCGAGCCCGATCCCGGCCAGCGGTCCGGCCGGGATCGCGCCGGGTGTTGGGGTGGGGCAGGCGCTCAGCGCGGCGTCGGCACGCACCCCTGCCAGCGCCTCGGGTGTGTCGCCTGGCGCCCGTTCCTGCGGCGCGGCGGTGGAGTTGCCGATGGAGTCCGCATAGCCGCGCGATCCGGACTCGTCCGAGTCGCCCCGCGGCCAGATCGCGACGATCAGGGCCGCCACGACGACGAGTGCGGCCAGGCTCCAACGGCCGGTGTTCGACAATCGCACGGTCAGCTCACCGACCCGCCAACTCGAGCAGATGTTCGGTCTCGGGGCCCTTCACCAGGGCGGCAGCGGCCACCGGGTCGGTTGGCCCGATGCCGTAGGAGGGGCAGTCCTTGGCCAGCAGGCACACCCCGCAGGCCGGCTTCTTCGCGTGACAGACCCGGCGGCCGTGGAAGATCACCCGGTGCGAGAGGTCGGTCCACTCCTTGCGCGGGATGAGCTCGCCGACCGCGTGCTCGACCTTCACCGGGTCCTCCTCCTGCGTCCAGCCCCACCGCCGGACGAGCCTGCCGAAGTGGGTGTCGACGGTGATCCCGGGCACACCGAACGCGTTCCCGAGGACCACATTGGCCGTCTTCCTGCCGAAGCCAGGCAGCGTCACCAGATTCTTCAGGTCGCCCGGGACCTCGCCGTCGAACCGCTCGAGCAGCGCCTGCCCGAGCCCGATGATCGAGTTCGTCTTGTTGCGGTAGAAGCCGGTGCTCCGGATGTACTCCTCCAGCTCCGTTCGATCCGCCTCTGCGTAGTCGCGGGCGGTCCGGTACCGGGCGAACAGCGCGGGCGTCACCTGGTTAACCCGCACGTCAGTGCACTGCGCGGACAGGATCGTCGCCACCGACAGCTCGAGCGGGGTGGTGAAGTCGAGCTCGCAGTAGACGTGCGGGAACGCCACGGTGAGGGTGCGGTACATCCGCCGCGCCCGGCGCACGAGGCCGAGCCGGGTCTCCTCCTTTGCCGGTCGCGAGGTCGGCGCCGCCCCACGCGGGGCCGGGGTCTGCGATGCGGTGGTGGACACCGGACCAACTCTACGGACGGTGCCAAACGGAACTGGACATCGTTTCGCTTCTGAGACAAACGCCGTGTTTACTACCCGGTATGCAAGGACTGGCTGTGGTGCTCTTCCCAGTGCTGCTCATTCTTTTTGCACTGGCAATGGAGCGGGTGGAGTTCCGGCTGCGCCGGCTGACCGTGCGCGAGCAGGAGGTCCAGGAGTTCCTGGACAAGGCGAGTCATGCCGACGTCGCCACCCTGGCCAACGAGGGGCTGCCGCGGGCGCTCGCCCGGTTCCACCTCCGCCGCAAGCGCGGCGCCGAGGATGAGGACGACGACGAATCGCAGGCGCCGGAGCAGCGCGCGAGCTGACCTTTCCGGAGTGTCGGACGCCGTTCGGCATGCGCCGCGTGGCGTCGGTCACTAGTCTTCGACGTCGGGACGATAGACTTCCAGCGAGTACTCAACGATAGGTCGACGCGATCGTGCGTCGATCACGTCGGGGGAGACCACACGATGGCGTCCCCAACGACCCGAAGAAGGAGCACACGTGGACGAGATCCTGGCCAGAGCCGGAATCTTCCAGGGCGTCGAACCGTCGGCGGTGGCCGCGCTGGTCAAGCAGCTGCAGCCGGTCGACTTCCCGCGTGGGCATGTGATCTTCAACGAAGGCGAGCCCGGCGACCGGCTGTACATCATCGTGTCCGGCAAGATCAAGCTCGGACGCCGCTCCCCCGACGGTCGCGAGAACCTGCTCACGATCATGGGCCCGTCCGACATGTTCGGTGAGCTCTCGATCTTCGACCCGGGTCCGCGTACTTCCACCGCCACCACGGTCACCGAGGTCCGCGCTGTGCAGATGGACCGCGACGCCCTCAAGTCGTGGATCGATCAACGCCCCGAGATCGCGGAGCAGCTGCTGCGCGTGCTGGCCCGTCGCCTGCGCCGCACCAACAACAACCTCGCGGACCTGATCTTCACCGACGTCCCCGGCCGTGTCGCCAAGGCGCTGCTGCAGCTCGCCCAGCGCTTCGGCACTCAGGAGGCCGGGTCGCTGCGCGTGACGCACGACCTCACCCAGGAAGAGATCGCCCAGCTGGTCGGCGCCTCCCGCGAGACCGTGAACAAGGCGCTCGCCGACTTCGCGCACCGCGGCTGGCTGCGGCTCGAGGGCAAGAGCGTGCTGATCTCCGACTCCGAGCGGCTGGCCCGACGGGCCCGGTAACTCCCCCACACGCACGAATCGGCCACCCCGGATCTTCCGGGGTGGCCGATTTTGCGTCGACCTCCAATTCCTATAGCCAAACGGGCATGGCGGCGAGCGAACTTTGCATTCGACAGGCATGGGGCCGGGACAGCAGTATTGACCTTGCCTGAATCGACGGGGAGGTCACAGCGATGGGAAGCAGATCGTGGGTGGAGATCCGCCGCCGCGCGGGTGTCCAGATCGAGCATCCGATGTCCGATCCGCAGACCGACGTCGAATACAACGTCCGAAACACAGTTTCGCCAGCGCTGTTCGACGAGATCATCGGCGAATACCTCGCCCGATCCGCGACCGCGGTACAGGGCCTGCGCGGATTCACCGACATCTACTACGACCCGCACAGCCAACAGAAATTGGACGTCTGGGGAATCTCCGACGACCCCGGCCAGTTTTCATCGCCATCCACGGGGGCTACTGGCGCGCCCTGTCCCGTCACCACACCGCCTTCATGGCGCGCGCCCTCGACGCGGAGGGGATCGCCACCGTCACCGTCGACTACGGTCTCGCGCCGGAAACCACACTCGAGGAAATCGTCCGCCAGGTCCGAGCGGCGGTCGCATGGGTCTACCACCACGGCGCCGGTCACGGGCTCGACCCCGATCGCATCGTCGTCGGTGGAAGCTCCGCCGGAGGGCACCTCACCGGCGCCGTCATGGTCCCGGGCTGGCAGCGTGCGCTCGGCCTGCCCGAGACCGTCGTGCGCGGCGCCATGCCGATCAGCGGACTGTTCGACCTCCGCCCGCTCGTCGACTCGTTCGCGAACGAGTGGCTCGAACTCGACATCGAGCGGGCGCACGCGTTGAGCCCACTGCTTCTTGTGGACGGACCCGGACCGGCGGCCGTGATCGCAGTTGCGGACCGAGACGGTGCCGGATTCCTCACGCAGACCCACCGGTTCCACGACGCCTGGGCGGAGCACTCACCCTGCACCTTGCTCGTCGTTCCCGATCGCAACCACTACGACATCTTTCTCGATCTGGCCGACTCCACGACGGCGCTCAATCGCGCCCTCGTCGGCATGATCAACGGACTCGAGGACCAGCGCTCACCTGCGGGATAGGCAGGTATAGCAAAACGGGTATAGAAAAGACGATGAACTGTATGTTTAGGCTATTACCTGGGGTCAGAGCCCGATAGGCTCGGCGGCATGGACACGCCCCGACTCCTCGACGGCCGGCTCAAGCTCCGGCACCTGGTGCTGGTCGACGCGCTGACCCGGCAGGGCAGTGTGGTCGGCGCGGCCGCGGCTCTCCACGTGACCCAGCCCGTGGCCACCCGCAGCCTGCACGACCTCGAGTCGATTCTCGGCGTTGAGCTGTACGAGCGCGGACCGCGCGGCATCACGCCGACGATCTTCGGCGAGGCCTTCACCTCGCACGCGAGGGCCGTCATCGCACAGTTGACGCAGGCAGGCAGGCATGTGGTCGAGCTGGCCGACGCCGATCGCGGGACCGTGGTGGTCGGCACCCATCTCGCCGGATCGAACGTCCTGCTCCCGGGGGCCATCGCGCGCCTGAAGGCGGAGCGACCGTTGCTCACGGTGATCGTGCGCGAGGGCACCCCCGAGACGCTGCTCGTCGAGCTCGAGGCCGGCCGTGTCGACCTGATCGTGGGCCGGCTCACCTCCCCCACCGACCAGGCCGCCATCCGCGACACCCTCTACGAGGAATCGGTGGAACTGGTCACCCGCGCCCGCCATCCACTGGCCGAGCTCGACAGCCTGACCCTCGCGGACCTGGCCGACTACCCCTGGATCCTGCCGGGCGTCGAGACCTCGCTGCGCCGCGAGCTGGAGGAGTTCTTCGCCAGGAACGGCATGCCGCTGCCCGAGAACCGGGTCGAGGCAACCTCGTTCCTCACCGTCCGCCAATTGCTCATCGAGACCGACATGATCGCCGTGCTCCCGAGCCTGATCCCGCGCGACGACGCTCGGCTGACCACCCTCCCCGTGGCGCTGGATCCGATCGGGCACCGCGTCGGGATCACGCTCTCTCCCGGACGCACCCTCAGCCCTTCGGCCGAGGCGCTCGTCGGCAACCTGCGCCGCATCGCGGCGGAGATCGCACCGACAGATCGGTGAGCCCCACGACACCAAAAGCGGCGAGCCGCCCACCCGTCGGGTGAGCGGCTCGCCGAATGCGCCTGGGCCGATGCGGCCTACACGCGTGCGCGCTCCGCAGCGGCCGGGAGCTCCTGCCCCCGTGAGCTCGACGGGACGAGCCGGAACAGCGCGATCGCACCGGCCAGACTGATCGAGCAGATGACCACCAGGTACCAGGTGACTCCGACCGAGGAACCGGTCGCGTTCAGCAGCGCCGTCGAGATCATCGGCGCGAGTCCACCACCGAGGATGGCCGCGGTCTGCAGGATGAGCGACGATCCGGAGTAGCGCACCCTGGCCGGGAAGGTGTCCGCGATGATGCTGCCCTGCACGCAGTGCGTGACGGGAATGATCAGGCCCATCCCGAGGAAGGCGATCACCGCGAGCACCGAGTTCTCGGTGTTGAGCAACGGGAAGAACGCGATGCACCACAGCAGGATGGCCGCCGACCCCGCGATGAACATCGTCCGCCTGCCGTAGCGGTCCGCGACCGTCGTCCACACCGGGATCGTCGCGAACCACAACACGGCGGCGGCGGTCACGCTGAGCACAAGGAACTGCTTGTCATAACCCAGGTGCTGGGTGCCATAGGACAGCGTGAACACCATGAAGGCGTACGCGACCGCGGAGTTGGCCACCACCGCGAGCAGGGTTAGCGACAGCCGGGGGAACCCGACCTTGAGCGACTCCTTCAGCGGGAAGCGGACCACGTCCCCCTTCTCGAGAATGCCTGCAAACGAAGGAGATTCGGTCACCCGCAGCCTGATCACCAGGCCGATCGCGACGAGCACGAAGCTCAGCAGGAACGGGATACGCCAGCCCCACGACTCGAAGGCCGCGTCCGAGAGCACCGCGTTCGTCGTCAGGAAGATGGCGTTGGCGAGCACGAGTCCGGCGGGAGTACCCATCTGCGGGAACCCGGCATAGAGGTTCTTCTTGCCCTCGGGCGCATGCTCCATCGACATCAGGGTGGCGCCCGCGCCCTCGCCGCCGAGGCCGATGCCCTGGACGATCCGCATCGCGACCAGCAGGACCGGGGCCCAGAAGCCGATCGAGTCGTAGTTGGGGATGAGACCGATGAGCGTGGATCCGACGCCCATCATCACCAGCGATACGACCAGTGTCGCCTTGCGACCGATGCGGTCACCGAAGTGCCCGAACACCAGGCCGCCAAGGGGCGGGCGATGAAGCCGACCGCGAAGGTGCTGAATGCGGCGAGGGTGCCCACCGACGGGCTCAGGCTGGGGAAGAACTGCTTGTTGAAGATGAGCGCTGCGGCGGTGCCGTAGAGGAAGAAGTCGTACCACTCGAGCGTCGTGCCCGCGAGGGTGGCCATGGCCACCCGGCTGCGGGCCGCCGCGGCAGGGCCGGGACGGTGTTCCGGTTTCTCGTTCATCGTGGGACCTATCATGTTGGGAGACAACGAATGTGTTTGCGATAGCCGCGAGGGTCGAAGTTCCGCTCACCACGGAGCCGTGCGCGGGAAGGGGTGACGATCACAGTCTCACTCTGTGAGCCATGACACACAAATGCCGATTCGCTGATCTGCCATACCTATTTCGACATAGCAGGATCGGTATCGCACAGCCGGCCGGCCCGCCCACCGGCCGGTCAGCTCAGCCCCAGGAACCGCTCGGCATTGCCACGGGAAATAAGTTGCCGTGCAGCATCATCGAGAAACTCACTCTTGCGCACCACCTCTCCGACCGGACGTTCCCCGAGCGGATAGGGGTAGTCACTGCCCACCATCACCCGCTCGACACCGACTGTGTCGACCAGCAGCCGCAGCGCCCGTTCGTCGAAGACCACAGAGTCGACGTAGAAGCGCCCGAGGTAGTGCGACGGGGGGAATTCGGACGTCCCGATCACGTCGTTGCGCCCGTGCCAGGCATTCTCCATCCTCCCCAGCCAGAACGCGAAAGATCCACCGCCATGAGCGAATCCGATCTTCAGGCTCTCGTCGATCCGGTCGAACACGCCGCCGAGTATCAACGCGAGTATCGAGAGGTGGGTCTCGGCCGGCATCGCGGTCAGCCACTGCGCCATCCACCGATCCAACCGAGGAGAGTTCGCCATGTCCCACGGGTGCACGAACACCGGCACCCCCAGCGAGGCGCAGTGCTGCAGAAAGGTGACCACGCCCTCGCTGTCGAGGTCCAGGTCGCCGACGTGGTTGCCGATCTCGACGCCCCGATGACCGTTGGTGACGCACCGCTCGAGCTCACGGCACGCGGCATCGGTGTCCTGCAATGGAACCTGACAGAACGGAATCAGCCGATCCGCGGCAGGCGCGACGATCTCCAGCGCCAGGTCGTTGAAGATCCGTGCGATCCGCTCGCCCTGCTCGCCGGTCCGACCGTAATTGAAGAACGCCGGGGTTGGCGAGACCACCTGGGTGCGGACACCGTCCGCGTCCATGTCCCGCAACCGGATCTCGGCATCCCAGCAGTCCGCCTGGATCCGGCGGAACTCCTTCGTGCCCATCATGATCATCGCCTCGGACTCGGACTCGATCCGCAGCCATGGCGCGTCCTGACCCGCCACCGCCGTGAGGTCGGGCCAGCCGTTCGGCACGTAGTGGGTGTGGACGTCGATCATTCCGCTCACGTCTCACCCCTTGCCAGGATGGAGGGTTCCGCAGTTCCCGCAGGTGCGGGCTTCCACACTCTCGTAGAACTGGGTGAACACCGGAGGCAGGTCGGCGACGATGTCGCGGACCTGGAGTTCGACCTCGTGGATCAGCGCGTCACAGTCGATGCAGTACCACTGGAACTTCTCGAGCGTGCCCTCCTCGCGCACGCGCTCGATGACCAGGCCGATCGAGCCCGCGGTCGGGCGCTGCGGCGAATGAGGCAGGTTGCCGGGCAGCAGCCAGGTCTCGCCCTCGCGAATGTGCACGGTCTCGGGGCCGTTCTCCGTCATGACATTGACGTGGATATCGCCCTTGAGCTGGTAGAACCACTCTTCGTACGGATCCAGGTGGTAATCCGTGCGCTGGTTCGGCCCACCGACCACCTGGACGATGAAGTCGCTGCCGAGGGCCATGGTCTGGTTGTTCACCGGGGGCTTGAGCAGATGCTCGTTGTCGGCGATCCACTTCTGGAAGTTGATGGTCGGCGGGACTCGGGTCATGACGTGGCCTCCGATGCGGCGGTTCGGTTCTGCGAGCGGGCGACGGGTCGGTACGCGACGCCCTGCATCTCGATCAACAGGTGGGGTGCGGGAGCTGGTGTACCGCGACGGTGGTGCGGGTGGGACCCGTCTCGTCGAACAATTCGGCGTACACCTCGTTGTAGCCGCCGAAGTCGTTCATCGACACCAGGTACGAGGTGACCTGGACGAGATCGGAGAGCTCGGCGCCGACCTCGGCGAGGATGGCGCGCATGTTCTCGATGACCGCGCGCGTCTGGGCGCGGATGTCGAGCGAGGTGGTGCCCATCTCGTCGACCGCGACGCCGACGAACGTGTTGTCCAGCCGTCGCGAACTGGTTCCCGAGACGTACACGAAATCCCCGGCGACCTTGGCGTGCGGGAACCGGCCCCGCGGCGTGGCCAGTCGGCCGATCACCTTGGCGCTGCTCATTTCACTCCCTTCACACTGACGCGGCCGAGGCCGGCGATGTGGCACTGCGCGACCTCGGCGGTCAACGTGACCGCCGCGGTGGCCGCACCTGCGAGGACCACCTGCCCCGCCCGCAGTGGGATCGCCCGACGACGCGCCATGTCCACCAGCGCGTGCAGCGCGCGCACCGGATTCCCCAGGATCGCCGAGGTGGATCCGACCGCTTGCTGGCTGCCCACCTCCAGCCGAACAGCCCGGTTGTCGACATCCTGCATCCGCTGCCATTGCCCGACCACATAGCCGGCTGCCGAGGTGTTGTCGGCCACCACGTCGGTGTACGTGAATCGGAAGTCCCGGTAGCGGGAGTCGATGATCTCCATGGCAGGCGCCACCGCGTCCACGCAGGAGACGATGTCCACGGCCGGATCGCCTGGGTCCACGTCGCGGGCGAGCCGGTACGCGATCTCCGGCTCGATCTTCGGGTGGATGAACCGGGCCAGGTCGACGTCGCCGCCGTCCTCGATCCGCATGGCGTCGGTGAGCTGCCCGACGATCACGTCGGACACACCCATCTGGGCCATCTTCGCCTTGCTCGTGAACCCGAGCTTCACTCCGACGACGGACTCCCCTCGGCCCATCCGGCGGCCGATCAGGGCGTTCTGGATCCGGTAGGCATCGTCGATGTCGACCTCATGGCTGTCTGCGAGGCTGGGCGTGTCGGAAACGGTCCGTTGGGCGAGGTCCAGGCGATCTACGAGCCCGTCGATGTCGATCATGTTGAGCTCCTTCACTTCTCACGTCCTACGAATGTCGACTCGATCACTGCGTCCACCTCGCCCAGCCCGTCGAGCCGAAGCCGGAAGGTGCCGGCCTCGGTGATCGGAACCATGGGACCCAGTGCACCGGACATGACGATGTCGCCTGCCCGCAACGGCTGCTCGCGTGTTACGAGCTCCCTGGCCAACCAGGCGACAGCCACGACCGGAGAGCCGAGGCAGGCGTGACCCGCGCCGAAGGACACCGGCTCGCCGTCCCGTTCCAGTGTCATCCCGACCCGGGACAGATCCAGTCCGGTCAGCGAGAACGGGGTGGTCCCCAGGACGACGGCTCCGCTCGACGCGTTGTCCGCGACCGTGTCGGTGATCGCCAGATCCCAGTCGGCGATCCGCGAGTCGACGATCTCGATGGCGGGCAGGACGAAGTCGGTCGCGCGCAGGACGTCGGCGACGCTCGCTCCCGGCCGGTCGATATCCCGTCCGAGCACGAACGCGATCTCACCCTCGGCCCGCGGCTGCAGGAACCGGGCGGCTGGCACGGGCTCGGAATGGCCGTACATCATGTCGTCGAGAAGCACGCCGAAGTCCGGGCGGAAGACACCGAACTGCTGCTGCACCACCGGCGCCGTGAGTCCGATCTTCGCGCCGACCACGCGCGCCCCGCGCGCCACCTCGGCGGCGATGACCCGAC
The DNA here is from genome assembly GCF_001984015.1 of Rhodococcus sp. MTM3W5.2. Taxonomy (NCBI): domain Bacteria; kingdom Bacillati; phylum Actinomycetota; class Actinomycetes; order Mycobacteriales; family Nocardiaceae; genus Rhodococcus; species Rhodococcus sp. MTM3W5.2. The sequence goes on from NZ_CP019572.1 coordinate 5,243,723, forward strand.
GCTGGACCTCGTAAGCGGCGTCGAGGTCGCTCTCCCCCAGGAACTCCCGCACCGGCGCGGCCGGCACCAGCGAGGCCCTGGCGGCGATGAGTCGGTCGGCAGCCGCATCGAGAGCCGTGGTCGATCCCGGTGTCACAGTCACAGTTGCACACACACATTCGTGGGTTCGGTGTAGAAGTGGAGTGATGATTCGCCGCCCTCGCGGCCGATCCCGGAGAGCCCCGCGCCACCGAACGGCGAGCGGAGCTCGCGCGTGAACCAGGTGTTCACCCAGGAGATTCCGACCCTCATCCGCTGCGCGACGCGGTGCCCGCGGCGCAGGTCGTTCGTCCAGACCGCCGCGGCGAGTCCGTACTCGGTGTCGTTGGCGAGCGAGATCGCCTCCTGCTCGGTGTCGAACGGGATCAGCGCCGCGACCGGGCCGAAGATCTCCTCTCGCACTGCACGATCGGCGTTCGTCAGGCCGGTCCAGAGGGTCGGCTCGATCCAGGAGCCGCCGGCGAGGTCGGCACCCAGGTCGGGGATCCCGCCGCCGGTGAGCACCTTGGCCCCGGCCTGTTCGGCGATCTCGAAGTAGCTTCGGACCTTCTCGCGGTGGGCCTGGGAGATCAGTGGCCCGGTGGTGGTCGTGGCGTCGGCGGGCGCGCCGAGCCGAAGTCCCTCGGCCCGTTCGACGAGCCCTGCCGCGATGTCGTCGAAGATGCTGCGCTGCACGTACACCCGTTCGGTGCACAGGCACACCTGCCCGGTGTTCGCAAAGACCGACCGGGTCAGCCCGGTGAGGGCCTCGTCGATGTCGACATCGTCGAACACCACCGCGGCGTTCTTGCCGCCGAGCTCGAAGGAGACGGGTCGGACTCGCGGCGCGACCGTCTTCATCACATGGGATCCAGTCGCCGAGGAGCCGGTGAAGGTGACCCCGTCGATGTCGGGGTGATCGGTGAGGAATTCCCCCGCGGAGTTCCCACCGAACCCGTGCACCACGTTGTACACGCCCGCAGGCAGTCCCACCTCCTCCAAGACCTCCGCGAGCAGCGTCGCGGTGGAGGGCGTTTCCTCGCTCGGCTTGACGACAACGGCGTTCCCGCAGGCCAGTGCGGGCGCCACCTTCCAGGTCAGCAGCAGCAGCGGCAGGTTCCACGGCACGATCACCGCTACCACCCCCAAGGGCTTGCGCACCGCGTAGTTCAACGCCTGCCGTCCGCCGCCGAGGTCGGTGAGGAACGACTCCTGCCCCGCCGCGGCGACCACGTCCGCAAAGGTGCGGAAGTTGGTCAACGCGCGGGCCACGTCGAGCTCGCGGGCCTGCGTGATCGGCTTTCCTGTATCGGCCATCTCCGCGACGACGAACTCCTCGAACCGCTCCTCGATCCGATCTGCCGCCCGCCGCAGCAGAGCCGCCCGCTCCCGCACGGGGGTATCGGCCCACCCGTTGTCGAGCGCGCGCCGCGCCGATCGCACGGCGCGGTCGACGAGAGCGATGTCCGCCTCGTGCACTCGGGCCACCAGCTGCCCGGTGGCGGGGTCGAGGTTCTCGAAGCTGCGCTCCGGGTCCGGGTCGACGAAGCCGCCGTCCACGTAGTTGCGAATCCAGGCTTCGCGGGGTGTGGTCATGCATTCATGATTGGCGGGGAATCCATGCCGAACAAATGCGAAATTCCTCGCAAGCTATGCACGAATGGACATAGCTTCACCTCCGCCGGCCGGCGACCGCCTCGCGAACCGCAGGGACCACCTCCACCGCCCACTTCTGGTGCTGGTGCGGGTCGTCACCCTCGGCGCCGAACACGAAGGTGTCCATGCCCGACTCGAGCACCAGCTCCGTCAGCTCGTCGACCCACTGCTCGACCGGCCCGTTGAGGAACCCGCTGCTCGGCCCGTCGGTGATGGCGCCGAACACGTTGTAGATCCGCTGGATCGCCGCGGGGTCGCGGCCGGCCGCCGTCGCGGACTCGTCGATGCGCGCGTGCATGCCGGGCAGCACCGGCGGCGGGAAGTAGCTGACCGACGGGACCCAGCCGTCTGCCTCGCGGCCGAGCACGCCGAGCATCCGCGGGCCCCCGACCCCCAGCCACAGCGCGATGTCGTGCGCGGGCCGCGGCCCCGGGTGTGCACCGGAGAGCCGGTAGTGCTCGCCCGCGTACCGCACCGATTTCTCGTCCGACCACATGAGCCGGATGACGTCGACGGCCTCGGACAACGCGCCTGCGGCCTCGCCGGGCGTGCGTTCCGGTCCGCCCATCCCCCCGATCGCCGGCCAGAACGCACCTGCCCCCAGCGCCAGCTCGAACCGCCCGCCCGAGATCACGTCCAGGCTCGCGGCCGCCTTCGCCATCACTGCGGGCGGTCGCAGCGGCAGGCAGGCCACGTCGGGGAAGACGCGGACCCGGGTGGTGCGCGCGAGCACTAAGGCCATCAGGGACCAGGTGTCCAGGAATCGCTTCTGGTACGGGTGGTCCTGGATGCCGACGAGATCGAGCCCCTCGTCATCCGCCATCGCGACGAGGTCGAGGATCTCGTCGACCCGGTCGGCATCCGGGGTGGGGAACATGCCGAACTGCAGTGGGCGTCCGTAGTCGGTCATCGCCGCGCTCCTCGGTCTCGACTGCGCCTGATGTCCACAGTCACCGACATGGCCCGAATGCGCAACGGTCAGCGGCGCAGGTACTCCAACTGCACCCGCACGGACTGCTCCGCGACCGGCCACAGGCTCTGGTCTACGTCGGAGTAGACGTGCTCGACCACCGCGCGGGGGCCTGCGTCGGCGCCGAGGACCTCGAGCGCCGCGCGCACCTGATCGAGTCGCTCCTCGCGATGGCTGAGGTACTGCTTCGCCACCGCCTGCAGGTCCGGCAGGTCGGGTCCGTGCCCGGGCAACACCGCGCGGCCCGTGCCCAGGTCGATGAGCGCGCGCAGCGAGGCCAGATAATCGCCGAGGTCGCCGTCGGAGGCGTCCAGGACGGTGGTACCCCGCCCCAGGATGGTGTCGCCGGTCAGCACCGACCCCTCCCCCTCGATCACGAACGAGGTCGAGTCCTTGGTGTGCCCGGGGGTGCGCAGCACCCGGATCGCGAGACCGACCTCTTCGATGAGCTCACCGTCCGGCAGGCCCGCGTCGGTGTGCGTGCGGAACCGCGGGTCAACGGACCGGACCGGGCTGCCGGTGAGCGCGGCGAACCGCTCGGCGCCCCCGGTGTGGTCCCCGTGCCGGTGCGTGATCAGGGTCAGTGCCACCGGGCCGACCGCCGCCACCCGCAGCAGGTGCTCCTCGTCGGCGTCACCCGGATCGATCACCACACATTCCTCGCGGCCGGGCGCGCGCAGGATCCAGGTGTTGGTGCCGTCGAGCGTCATCATGCCCGGGTTGTTCTCCAGCATCACCGCCGCGATCGGGGTGACCTGGCGCAGCTGGGCGTACGCGGGATGTGCCGTGGTCATGGGCTCACTGTACGACCCCGGCGGTGCCGCGGGCGTTGGGCCGCATGCGGATTGAAACCTCGAGTCGACGCCCGCGCGCGGGCCCACCGGTCGGAGGGCGATCGCGCGCGGGCGCGCCGCTGCTAGCGGACTTCCGCGATGACCTCGACCTCGACGGGGGCGTTCAGCGGCAGCTCGGACACGCCGACCGCGGACCGGGCGTGCACGCCCGCGTCGCCGAACACCTCGCCGAACAGCTCGGAGGCGCCGTTGATGACGCCTGGCTGCCCGGTGAATCCCTCCGCGGAGGCCACGAAGCCGACCACCTTGACGATGCGCACCACCGAGTCGAGTCCGACCAGCGCGTCGATCGCGGCCAGCGCGTTGAGCGCGCAGGTCCGGGCGGCGATCTTGGCGAAGTCCGCGCCGACCGCGCCGCCGACCTTGCCGGTCAGCTGCAGCTCACCGTCGATGAAGGGCAGCTGGCCGGACGTGTACACCAGGTTCCCGGTCCGCACGGCCGGAACGTAGGCCGCAACCGGCGCCGCCACCGCGGGCAGCTCGATCCGCAGGTCCGCGAGCCTGGCCTTCCAGTCGGTCATGGCCGATCAGCCCTTCGGACGCTTGAGGTAGGCCACGTGCTGCTCGCCGGTCGGGCCGGGCAGCACCGACACCAGTTCCCAGCCGTCGCCACCCCACTGATCGAGGATCTGCTTGGTCGCATGGGTCAACAGCGGAACGGTGGCATATTCCCAGGTAGTCAATTCGCTCATGCCGCTGAGCCTAGTCGGCCGACGCCGCGCTTCCGCGACTTATAGGCTCGGGGGTGGCAGCACCCGCGACAGCACCCGTATACGAGTGGCCCGCCAAGGCGGACAAGGCTCGCCTGCATTTCGTCTCAGGCAAGGGCGGCACCGGAAAGTCCACGGTCGCGGCCGCTTTGGCGCTCGCGCTGGCCGCGGGCGGGCGACGGGTCCTGCTCGTCGAGGTCGAGGGCAGGCAGTCCATCGCACAGCTCTTCGACGTGCCCCCGCTGCCGCCCGAGGAAACGAAGATCGCCACGGCCGACGACGGCGGCGAGGTCTACGCGCTCGCCCTCGACATCGAGCACGCGTTCCTCGAGTACCTGGACATGTTCTACAACCTCGGCTTCGCCGGTCGGGCCATGCGCAAGCTCGGCGCCATCGAGTTCGCCACCACCATCGCGCCCGGCCTGCGGGATGTGCTGGTCACAGGCAAGATCAAGGAGTGCGTGGTGCGCACGGACAAGTCAGGCGCCCGGATCTACGACGAGGTCGTCGTCGACTCCCCACCCACCGGCCGGATCGGCAGCTTCCTCGACGTGACGAAGGCGATGGCCGACCTCGCCAAGGGCGGACCGGTGCATTCGCAGTCCGAGGGGGTGGTCCGGCTGCTGCACTCCGACGAGACGATGGTGCACCTGGTGACCCTGCTCGAGGCGCTGCCCGTGCAGGAGACCACCGACGCGGTCGTGGAGCTGGAGGCGGCCGACCTTCGGCTGGGCACGGTGATCGTCAACCGCAGCGGCACCGCCTACCTGCCGACCAAGGCGATGGCGCAGGCCGCCGACGGCACCATCGACGCGGACGCGGTCCGGGCCGGGCTGGAGGCCGCCGGGATCTCACTGTCCGAGGCCGACTTCGCGGGCCTGCTCACCGAGACCATCGAGTACGCCTCGACGCTGCGCGCACAGGACGACAGCGCCGCCACCCTCGACGAGTTGGACGTCGCGCGCCTGCACCTGACGGCGCTGACCGACGGCATCGACCTCGGTGGCCTGTACGAGCTTGCCGAGCAGCTGGCCGAGCAGGGCGTCCGATGACCACGACTCTCGACATCGACGCGATCCTCACCGACCCCGCGTCACGGATCGTGGTGTGTTGCGGGGCGGGCGGGGTCGGCAAGACGACCACCGCCGCGTCGATGGCGCTGCGCGCGGCCGAGGAGGGGCGCCGGGTCGTGGTGCTCACCATCGATCCCGCCCGCAGGCTCGCCCAGGCGCTCGGGGTGCGCGAACTCGACAACTCCCCGCAGCCCGTGCAACTGGCCCCTGGCGCCACCGGTGAGCTGCACGCGATGATGCTGAACATGCGTCGCACGTTCGACGACATGGTGCTCGAGCACTCCGCCCCGGACACCGCGCAGCAGATCCTCGCCAACCCCTTCTATCAAACGGTGGCCACGTCCTTCTCCGGCACGCAGGAGTACATGGCCATGGAGAAGCTGGGTCAGCTCGCCGCCAGCGACGAGTGGGATCTGGTCGTCGTGGACACCCCGCCCTCGCGCAACGCGCTCGACTTCCTCGATGCCCCGCAACGCCTCGGCGCGTTCCTCGACGGCCGGATGATCCGGATGCTCTCCGCTCCGGGCCGCGGGATCGGGCGCCTGGTCACCGGCGCGATGGGCCTGGCGCTCAAGGCGGTGAACACCATCGTCGGCAGCCAGATGCTGTCCGACGCATCGGCGTTCGTGCAGTCATTCGAGTCGATGTTCGGCGGGTTCCGGGAGCGTGCCAACCACACCTATTCACTTCTCCGCGCGGAGGGCACCCATTTCCTGGTGATCGCGGCCGCCGAGCCGGACGCGCTCCGGGAGGCGTCGTTCTTCGTCGATCGGCTGTCCACCGAGGGGATGCCACTGGCGGGGCTGGTGCTCAACCGGACCCATCCGACCCTGAGCTCCCTGTCGGCGGATCGGGCGACGGCCGCGGCCGATCAGCTGAAGGAACGGGGCGAGCACCCGTTGGCGGCGGCGGTCCTGAAGATCCACGCCGAACGGGCCCGCACCGCTCAGCGAGAGCTGCGGCTGCTCGGCCGGTTCACGGGCGCGCATCCCCGGGTGCCCGTCGTCGGCGTGCCGTCGTTGCCGTTCGAGGTCTCCGACCTCGAGGCGCTGCGGGCGGTCGCCGATCAGCTGACCGGCCGGGGCTGACCGACCTCGTCGACGACCGCCGGCCGGGGTTGCCGCACCACGAGCGCGGCGGCGCCGGCGGCCACCAGGCAGGCGGCCGCGCCCATCGCGAGCGCGACCCGGCCGCCGAACTGCTCGGCGACCGCACCCGCGATCGGCCCGCCGATCGGCGTCGATCCGAGGAAGGCCACCGACCACAGGGCCATCACCCGGCCGCGCATGCCGGGTTCGGCCTCGAGCTGCAGGGTGCTGTTCCCGATGGAGAGGAATCCGACGCTCGCGGCGCCGACCAGCACCAGGATCACCAGCTCGAGCCAGAAGGTGGGAGCGACGGCGGCCGCGGCGATCAGCACCCCGAACGACGTCGCCGCCCGGACCAACGCGGGAATCCCGGTCTTGCCGCGGGCGGCGACGAACAGCCCGCCGACCACCGCACCGAATCCCATCGCGGCGGTCATGAATCCGTAGACGCTGGCGTCGCCCCCGAAGGTGTCGCGCGCGAGCACCGGCAGCACCACCTGGAACTCGTAGGCCAGGCAGCCGACCAGCGCCATCATCAGCAGCGGGACCAGCAGTGCCGGGGTGCGCCGCACGTACCGCAGGCCCTCCCGCAGCTGCCCCGGCCTGCGCAGCGCGGGCGGCGAGGGACGCAGGGCGCCGAGGTCGAGGGTGACCAGCGACACGACCACCGCGACGAAACTGACCGCATTCAGGAGGAAACAGAGTCCGAGCCCACCGGCCGCGATGATGATGCCTGCGATCGCGGGCCCGACCGCGCGGGCCACGTTGACCAGGACCGAGTTCAGGCTGACCGCGTTGCGAAGGTCCTCGGGGCCGACCATCTCCAGAACGAAAGCCTGTCGTGCGGGGTTCTCGAAGCTGTTGTTCACCCCGAGCAGGAACGCGAGCACGTACACCTGCCACAGCGTCACGGTGTGGGTCACCGTGAGAATTCCGAGCACCAGCGCGAGCACGCCCATCATCGACTGCAGCCCGATCATCAGCCTGCGCTTGTCCAGGCGGTCGGCGACGACGCCGCCGTACGGGCCGAACAGCAGCACCGGCAGGGTCTGCAGCGCGATCACCAGGCCGAGCGCGGTGCCCGACCCGGTCAGCTGCAGCACCAACCAGGCCTGCGCGACGGCCTGCATCCAGGTGCCGACCATCGACACCGCCTGCCCGCCGTAGTACCGGCGGAAGTTCGGGGTGGCGAGGGACGCGAAGGTCCGGTGCGCGGTCGCCGCGAGCGTGGTCACGGCCGGCCGCGCGCGGCGGTGCCCGAACCGGATCCGGCGGGCTGCGGCGCGATCTCCCTGGCCAGCGACTCGAGCGCGGGCAGGGCGGATCGAAGGGCCTGCTCCTGCTCCTCCGGCAGCCGGGAGAGCGCGTCGGTGAACAGTCGGGTCCGTTCGCCGCGCAGCCGGCGATGCATCCGCTCGCCTGCCTCGGTGACCTGCACCTGCGCGACCCGGCGGTCCCCCGGGTCGGTCGAACGCTCGAGCAGGCCGTCGGACTCGAGCTTGCCGACCACCCGCGAGAGCATGGTCGGGTTCAGTCCCTCTGTCTCGGCCAGCGCGCCCAACCGCAGCGGGCCCAGTCGCCCGACGGTGCCGAGCACGGAGAGCTGCGTGCGGGTCATGCCGTCGCCCGAGACCTGCCGGTCCACCAACCGAGCGATCCGGCCGAGGGCGATCTTGAGGCGGGTGACCTCGTCCTCCGAGTGCACCGTCGCCATCGCTACCCCTCCCATTTAGTTGCCTATCGGCAAGCATATAACTCAAGGGGAAACGTGTCGACCGCCTGACGGGGACGACGGGCGCTGCAATGATCGGTGCCATGACGGAACTGCCCGACTGGGCGCGCGAGCTGAACCTCGCGCCACACCCCGAGGGCGGCTGGTATCGGGAGACCTGGCGCAGTGGCATCACCGTCCCGGCGACCTCCCTGCCCGGCGACTACCCCGGAGCCAGGGCAGCCGGGACCGCCATCCTGTTCCTGCTGATGCCGGGCCAACAGTCCGCGTGGCACACCGTGCGCAGCGAGGAGATCTGGCTCCACCACCGCGGCGGCCCGCTCCGACTGGACCTCGGCGGGGACGGCGACCGGCCCGGCCGGGTCACCGAGCATCTCCTCGGCCCCGACATCCTCGCCGGCCAGGCTCCGCAGCTGGTGGTCCCGGCGCGGCACTGGCAGCGGGCCCGGCCTGCCGGCGACGAACCGACCCTGGTCAGCTGCGTGGTCGTACCGGGATTCGACTTCGCCGACTTCCGGCTGGTCGACGACTAGTACTCGGATGGATCATCCGACATAGGCCAGCGGCATCGCGTCGACCATCTTCGTATTGTTTAACGCAATTATATTCTGCCGCAATTGTTTTGAAGCGCCAATGGAGCCGCGCAGGCACGCCTATGCTCCCTGCGCACGGGGGCGGAGATCGTCCCATCGAGAACCTGGAGGTTGGGATGATTCGTTCGGTTGTGGGTCGGGTGGCCGCGGTCGCGGCTACGGCCCTCATGGTCGGCGGAGGTGCAGCGGTCGGATCCGGTGCCGCGTCGGCCAATATGGTCGACGTCATGGTGGTCAAGCACTTCGGGGCATTTCAGTCGCCAGGATCGCGGACCAAACCGGCCATGGGCCCGCGTACGTGCGGCCGGGCGAGACCATCACGATCACGAACGAGTTCCAGGTCAACGAGGGACCCGATCGACTGCTCACCCGCATCACCGATCACGGTCCGGACGGTCTCGAGTACGTCCCTGGCAGCGCGAAGGTGCGGATTCAGCACGGCTTCACGAATCCCGTGGAAGATGTGCCGGTCACACCCGAGCTCGGCCCCGGCACGGTCACAGTGTCGGCCGCCCCGGGGACGGGATGGACGATGCCGGCCGATGACACACGGGTTCTCTTCTCGGCCACCTATCGCGTCCCCGACCTCGCCCAGGACGGATCGAGGCCCGCCAGCGGCGTCACCTTCGACGTCGCGGGCAGGAGCAGAGCACGGAGTGGAACCCGAGCGGCCTGCCCATCGTGGTCGGAGAGCGACCCGACCCCTCCGCCGGGTCGGGCTCTGCGGACCGCATCAATTCCGGTTCCGCCGCGCCGATCGGGTGATGACGGGGTGACCTGACGCACGCTCAGGCCAGATCGTCCTCGTCACCGCGGGCTGCGATGCGCCGCAGCCCGCGGTAGGCCTCATCCGATGAACTCTCAGGCGTGTGTCACCGGCATCGTCTCGAGCATCTCGGCAGAGAGGTAGACCTGACCGCCGGCCGGCTTTCCCTCGCGGTCCGCCGTTTCGGTGCTGAGCAACGCCCCGGTCGCACTGTCGATCACCAGTCGGTCGATGTAGCCCTCTTCGAAGGTGAACTCGAGGACATCGCCTGGCCGTCCGGTCTGATCTGCGCCGACGCCCAGGTCACGTGCCCGGATCGCCTCGAGGTTCAGCCCGGCCAGTACCCGGTAGATCCCCGCCTTGATCTCGGGCGTGACGGCCGGGTCAGGAATGAGTTGGGTCGCCAACCGGTACAGCGCCCGATCGGGCGCCTCGTCGGGATACCCCAGCCCCAGCTCGCTGGACAGGCTCAACATTCGTGTCCGCAGCTGGTAGGGGTCGACGGGAAGGCCGGCCAACTGCGCGCTCGTCAGGTACCCGGAGGTTTCCTGGAGGTCGCCCCCGGCCTTGCCGACGAGGGCGGTTCCGTCCGGACGCACGTAGGTGTCGTATGTCGGCTGATCCACGTCGCTGAGATTGACGAACCGCAGGTGCCGGATCGGTCCGGTCCCGGCGAGATCTGTCTTCACCGCAACCAGGGTCGCCGCCTGCTCCAGCGCGTGCTGCGGCCCGGATGCGACGACCTGCGCCTGCTCGGGCCCGACCGGTCCGTCGTTCCCGACCAGGAAGATCGACGCGGCGACAGCAACGCACGCTGCTGCACCCACGCCCGCGACAACACGCCGTACCCACCGACGGCGCTCGTCGAGGCGAGCGACGCAGGCACCGGAATCAGTGGCCTCGACGGGTGGCTGCGTGGACTTTTCGTTCTCGATGGTGCGCATCAGGTTCTCTCTCGCTCGGAGGACGACCTCGTCGCGGGGAGGCTGCGGCTCGGGTCGCCGACCGCGGATCTCCGTGAAATCACGCATGTCCTTCTCCTTGCCTCGACTCGGTCTGTTGTCGTCCTGTTCTTGCGGGTTCGGCGGGTTCCGGTTCACGGAGCTTGCGGCGGAGTCGGTTCAATCGAGACCGCACGGTTCCGATCGGGATCTGTAGTGCCTCGGCGATCTCGGCATAGCTGAGGTCCTCCCATGCATGGAGAAGCAGCGTGTCGAGATCGGCCTGCGGCAATCGCCGGAGTCGGCGTTCGAGTGCCCGGAACTCACGCCGGGCATCGAGGGAGGTGTCGACCTGCTCCTCGAAGGCCACCGGGTCCTCGGGCCTCGCGTGACGGGCGAGCAGGGCGACCTCTTTTCTGAGGCGGCGACGGTTCTCGTGCAGGAGATTGCCTGCGATGCCGTACAGCCACGGGAGTGCCTGCTCGTACTCCAGGTCGAAACCGGCCCGTCGACCGAACGCGATCGTGAACACGTCCGAGGCGAGATCGTCGGCCGTGTCCGCCCCGGCCCGACGAGCGAGGTAGCGGTGAATCGTGCCGAAATGACGATCGAAGATGCCTGCGAAGGCGTCCGGATCCGTCAGCGACCGGGCGATCAGCTCATTGTCTCGCGGGGCTGGGACCTCGCGGAGTGCATCAGTGTCCACATGCCTACTTGTCACCGACGCCGCTCCCGGTTCACGGCCGGCTCAGTCCGAGGACGAGGCGGGACCCCCGTAGATAACAACACGGTCACGTGGCCATTCGGTCCACGGGGAAAACCGGCAGGAGTTTCTACGGGTGAAATGAATCGAGCGGGTTCTCACAGCCGATATCGCGGGGTGTCGTTACCTCCGCGGACCGGCCCGGCCGGGGCGTTTCGCCCCAGCCGGCGCGCCGGTGTCAGACGGCGTTGGACTGCGACCGCTGGGTGTCGAAGAAGTCGGCCCAGGACTCGACCTCGGGGTGCTGCTTGAGCAGGGCACGGCGCTGACGCTCGGTCATGCCTCCCCACACACCGAACTCGACCCTGTTGTCGAGGGCGTCGGCGCCGCACTGCATGAGAACAGGGCAATGCCGACAAATCGTGGCGGCCTTGCGCTGCGCGGCACCACGAACGAACAACTGGTCAGGATCAACTGCCCGGCATCTGGCCTGTGCGACCCAAGCGATACGGGCCTCGGCTTCCTCGACGTCCAACCGGTGGGCCGTGGTGATAACGGTCATTCTGGTGCCCCTCTGCAGTCCAAGCGTCGCCCTCGCAGACGCTCTGGAATTACGTATGACCCGCCGTATCACAGCGAGTCACACCACATTCCTCAACGAGTGTTATCTCTATCACACTCAGAAGACAACTTAGGCATTGAAGATCGCCTAGCGCAAGGTGCTGAGGCATTTTTTGGTACGGACGTCCATCAAGTGCTGCATGCGGCCCACATCTGCAGGTCGCGGACGCTCGTCCACGTAGGCTGTCCCCCGTGCCGATCGCAAAAACTGTCGCGAAGCTCGCCGGATGCTCCGCTCTTGCCGGGGCTCTGCTCGCGGGCGTCATGTTTCCCCTGGCCGGCGGGTTCGGAATCCTCTCGAACCGGGCCGCCGATACCGTCGACAACGTCTCGGCCGAGCTGGTGCAGGGCGATGCCCCCACCGTCTCGACGATGGTCGATGCCGCGGGCAACCCCATCGCCTGGCTCTATGAGCAGCGCCGATTCGAGGTGCCAAGCGACAAGATCTCCAACAACATGAAGCTGGCGATCGTCTCCGTCGAGGACAAGCGGTTCGCCGATCACCAGGGCGTGGACTGGCAGGGCACGCTGCGCGCCTTCCTGACGAACACCACAAGCGGTCAGGTCCAGCAGGGCGCCTCCACGATCGACCAGCAGTACGTGAAGAACTACCAGCTGCTGGTCGTCGCCAAGACCGACGCGGAGCGCCGGGCCGCAATCGAGACGACCCCGGCCCGCAAGGTGCGCGAGATCCGGATGGCGTTGACCCTGGACAAGAAGCTGACGAAGGACGAGATCCTCACCAGGTACCTGAACCTGGTTCCGTTCGGCAACGCCTCGTTCGGCATCCAGGACGCGGCCCGCACCTACTTCGGGATCGACGCGAAGGATCTCGGGCTCACCCAGTCCGCGATGCTCGCGGGCATGGTGCAGTCCAGCTCCGCGCTGAACCCGTACACCAACCCCGAGGGCGTGCTCGAGCGCCGAAACATCGTGCTCGACACCATGATCGCGAACATCCCCGACCGCGCCGCCGAGATCCGCGCGGCCAAGGAGGAGCCGCTCGGCGTCCTGCCCGAGCCGAACACCCTGCCCCGCGGCTGCATCGCCGCGGGCGACCGCGGCTTCTTCTGCGACTACGCGCTGCAGTACCTGGCCAACTCCGGGATCAGCCGCGAACAGGTCAACAAGGGCGGCTACCTGATCAAGACCACCCTCGACCCCGTCCTGCAGAACTCGGTGCACAGCGCCCTCACCACCACCGCCAACCCCACGGTCGACGGGGTCGCCGAGGTGATGAACGTCGTGCAGCCCGGCCAGGATCAGCACCGGGTGCTGGCGATGAGCAGCAGCAGGACCTATGGCCTCAACGGCGAGATCAACGAGACCGTGCAGCCGCAGCCGTACTCATTGGTCGGCAGCGGCGCGGGTTCGGTGTTCAAGCTCTTCACCACCGCCGCGGCGATGGAGAAGGGCCTCGGCACCAACGCGACCCTCCAGGTCCCCGGCCGCGCCGAGGTCAAGGGCATGGGCTTCGGCGGCGCAAAGGGCTGCCCGGCCAACATGTACTGCGTCGAGAATGCCGGTAAGTACCCCGCCTCGATGTCGGTCACCGACGCCCTCGCCCAGTCTCCGAACACCGCGTTCGTCAAGCTGATCGAGCAGGTGGGCGTCGCCCCGACCGTCGACATGGCGGTGCGCCTCGGCATGCGCTCCTACGCACAGCCGGGCACCTCCGGTCACGACAACCAGTCGATGGCGGACTTCCAGAAGGAGCAGAACCTCGGGTCGTTCACCCTCGGACCCACCTGGATCAACCCGCTCGAGCTCTCGAACGTCGCCGCGACCCTCGCCTCGCACGGAAAGTGGTGCCCGCCAACGCCGATCGACTCGATCTACGATCGCAACGGCAAGCCGGTGTCCATCACCCAGCAGGCCTGTGAGCAGGTCGTCGAGCCGGGCCTGGCCGATACCCTCGCCAACGCGATGAGCAAGGACGACAAGCCGGGTGGCACCTCGGCGGGCGCCGCCGGATCCGTCGGTTGGACGCTGCCGATGGCAGGCAAGACCGGTACCACCGAGTCGCACATGTCCTCGGCATTCGTCGGCTTCACGAACAACCTGGCGGCCAGCGTCTACGTGTACGCGGATTCGCCGACCCCCCGCGAGATCTGCACCTCGCCGCTGCGACAGTGCGGCGACGGCAACGTGTTCGGCGGTAACGAACCCGCCAGGGCTTGGTATCTCGCGATGAAGCCGGTGGTCGACAAGTACGGTCCGACCTCGCTGCCGCCGATCGACCCGAAGTACCAGAAGGGATCGAAGAACGGCCAGGTGCCGGAGGTCGCCGGGATGACCCAGTCGCAGGCAACCGGGGCACTGCAGGCGGCCGGGTTCACCGTCAACGCCGTCACCACGTCCGGACCGTCACCGCGCGGCAACGTGCTGAGCACCTCGCCCGCCGGCTCGGCGGTGCCGGGTTCGGCGATCACCCTCTACGTCAGCGACGGCTCGGCGAAGGCCGCCGCGCCGCCCGCACCGGCGCCAGGAGCCGCGGCGGCACCCCCGCCGCCGATCCAGATCCCCGGCCTGCCGCCGATCCAGCTCCCCCCGCTGCCACGCTGATGCGGCTGCGCCGCCCGTGAGTGCTTGTGGACCCCATAGGGGCCGAAAGCACTCACGGGCGCGCAGCGCCTACAACCGGTCCTTGACCGCCTTCGAGACTCGGGTGCCGTCGGCCTTGCCTGCCGCGAGCGCGGTGGCGGCCTTCATGACCTGACCCATCTGCCGCATCCCGGGCCGCTCACCGATCTCCTCCGCGACCTGCGCGATCGCGGTGTCCGCGACGTCGGCCAGCTCGGCGTCGGTCAGCGGGGTCGGGAGGTACTCGTCGATGATCTGCGCCTCGGCACGCTCGGTCGCGGCCAACTCTCCGCGCCCCGCCTCGGTGTAGATCTCCGCGGACTCGCCGCGCTTCTTGGACTCCTTCGCCAGGACCTTGAGGACCTCTTCGTCGGTGAGTTCGCGGGCCTCCTTGCCGGAGACCTCCTCGGTCTGCACAGCGGCGAGCAGCATCCGCAGGGTCTGCAGACGGAGGGCGTCCTTGGCCTTCATGGCGGCCGTCATGTCGGCCCGGAGCGTGGATTTGAGGGAGGAAGTCGAATCGGACATGGTGCCGAACGCTACGCGCTCCGTGCACTGACGCGCATGTCGATTGCGCGCGCTGCGTATCCTGAAATGGTGTTAGACGACTCACGCAACGTGCTCCGGGGAACAGCGGCCGGACTGGCGGGCGCCGCGGCGCTCGGAATCGGGTATGCCTCGCTGATCGAGCGGAACGCATTCACCCTGCGTGAGGTCACCATGCCGGTCCTCGAACCGGGGTCATCGTCGCTGCGGGTGCTGCACATCAGCGACCTCCACATGATGCCGAACCAGAAGCTCAAGCAGAACTGGCTGCGCGAGCTCGACCGGCTCGACCCCGACCTGGTGGTGAACACCGGCGACAACCTGTCGCACCAGCGTGCGGTGCCTGCGGTGGTGCAGTCGCTGAGCAACCTGCTCGGCCGCCCGGGGCTGTTCGTCTTCGGCAGCAACGACTACTTCGCCCCGAAGCCGAAGAACCCGTTCAAGTACTTCAAGAAGGAGCACAAGCGCACCCACGGCGAGCCGTTGCCGTGGCAGGACCTGCGCGCGGCCTTCACCGAGCGCGGCTGGCTGGACGTCACGCACACCCGGCGCGAGCTGGAGGTCGCCGGTATCCGGATCGCCACAGCGGGCGTCGACGATCCGCACCTCAAGCGCGATCGCTACGACACCATCGCCGGGCCGCCGAACCCGATGGCGAACCTCAAGCTCGGCATCACCCACTCGCCGGAGCCCCGCGTGCTGGATCGGTTCGCGGAGGACGGTTACGACCTGGTGCTCGCCGGGCACACCCACGGCGGCCAGTTGTGCCTGCCGTTCTACGGTGCGCTGGTCACCAACTGCCAGATCGACCGCTCGCGGGTCAAGGGCCCGTCGAAGTGGGGAGCCCACACCCAGCTGCATGTCTCCGCAGGCATCGGCACGTCCCCGTACGCGCCTGCGCGGTTCTGCTGCCGCCCGGAGGCGACGCTGCTGACCCTGGTCGCGGCGCCGAACAAGGGCCCCAGTAAGGGCGTGCGACCAGGCGTTTCGTCTTCCGCGGCAGTCGTGCGCTAGACTTTCGCTCGCTGCCCGATGAGGGCAGATGCAGGGCACGGGGTGTGGCGCAGCTTGGTAGCGCGCTTCGTTCGGGACGAAGAGGTCGTGGGTTCAAATCCCGCCACCCCGACAGTGCCAGAAGGACCCGATCCGCGACGCGGATCGGGTCCTTCTGCGTATCCGGGGGATCAGCCGACGGCGAGGAGGTCGATCACCCCCGTGGTGTCCCCGCGCCCCGCGGCGCGCGGGAATCAGGCCGCCCGCACCTGACGTCGATAGATCCCCGGCGCCAGCCCGTACTCGCGCTTGAAGGCCTTCGCGAAGGCGAACTCCGAGCCGTAGCCGGCCCGGCCGGCGACGGCGCTGAGCGGTGCGTCGGATTCGCGCAACACCCTGGCAGCGGTCGTCATGCGCCACCGGGTCAGGTACGCCATCGGGGGTTCCCCGACCAGGGCCGTGAACCGCCGGGCGAAGGCCGCGCGGGACAGCCCGGCCCGGCCGGCGAGCGACTCGACCGACCACGGGGCCGACGGATCCCCGTGGATGGCGGCCAGTGCGGGAGCGACCGCCCCGTCGGCCAGCGCGGCGGCCCAACCCTCCGCGTCCGCACCGGGCTGGGCCTCGAGCCAGGCCCGCAGGATGTACAAGAGCAACGAGTCGATCAACGCCGGCACGATCCCGTCCGACCCGACGCGGGGGTTCTCCAACTCGGCGCCGAGGAGCTGGACCGCCGCGCTGAGCTCGGGGTGACGGCCGTGTCCGGTCGGCAGGTGCACCACCTCGGGCAGCTGCCGGACCAGTGGGTGCGGCCGCCGTTGGTCGAGGTGGTAGTTCCCGCACAGCAGGCTGGTCCTGGGGCCGTCGCCGCCGACCGACACCGTGCCGATCGGCGACCCCGGTTGAAACTGCTCGGCCGTCTCCACCACGGCCGGGGTGGACGGGTGGTCGGCGAGAATGTGGCCGCGGCCGTCGCGCAGGAAGATCACGTCACCGGGGCTGAGCGCGACCGGCTTCAGGTGCGGCGCGTCCTCGAGGGGCACGAGCCAGCAGGTGCCGTGCAGCACCACGTGGAAGCCCGCCCCCGCGACCGGCGGTAACCGCAGCCCCCACGGCGCACGGCCGTCGGTGCGAACGGACGACGGATGTCCTGTCCGCATCGACGCCAGCGCCTCGGTCAGGATGTCCAACGCCCTGCGCCTCCTTCGGTTACTTCGGATCGCAACGATACGGCCGCCCCGGCTCAGACCACCCTCAGCACGACCTTGCCCCGCACCTGCCCCGACTCGAGCAGCTCGTGCGCCTTACCCGCGTCGGCGAGCGGGAACGTCTCCTCGATGTGGGGGCGGATCCGCCCGGCGTCGACGAGCTCGGCGATCGCCTCGAGTGCGGCGTAATCCGGTTCGACCGACACCCCGGCGAAGCGCCGTCCCGCCGCCTCGACCTCGGCGGCGAGTTCCCGGTTCCAGTGCTCGAGGATGCTGACGAGGGTGCCGCCAGGGCGCAGCACGCTCAGCGACCGAGCGCCCTGGGCAGTCGAGTCGAACACGACGTCGACGTCGCGGAGCACCTCGGTGAAGTCGGTGACCTGGTAATCGATCACCTCGTCGGCGCCGAGCCCGCGAACGAAGTCGTGCTTTGCGGCACTGGCCAACGCGATCACGTGCGCCCCGCGGGATTTCGCGATCTGCACCGCCAGGTGGCCGACACCGCCCGCGGCCCGGTGGATGAGCACGCGGTCACCGGCGCCTACCCGTGCCGCGTCGACCAGCCCCTGCCACGCGGTGAGCGCGGCGAGCGGGAGGGCGGCCGCCTGCACGTGATCGAGTGAAGCCGGCTTTCGGGCCACCTGTCGGGACGGCGCGGCGACGTACTCCGCATAGCCGGTGGCGGCGCGGGGGAAGAACGGCATCCCGAAGACCTCGTCGCCGACCGCGAACCGGGCCCCCGGACCGGCCTCCTCGACCACCCCGGAGATGTCCCAGCCGACGCCGAAACTCGGCTCCCCCAGCAGCTTGAGGGCGCCCGCTCGGACGGCCACGTCCACAGGGTTCACCGCGCTCGCGTGGACCCGGATGAGCACCTCACCGCTGAGCGGCGCGGGTCGTTCGGTCTCGGCGATCTCGAGCACCTCGGGACCACCGAAGGACTTCTGGATGACAGCCAACATGGGAACTCTCCTTTGTCGTTTTCGTTGTTGCCATCGACATTAGGGAGATCCAACGAGCCGGAGAATATCCTGATTGCTCGGAAACATGTCCGATCGTCTCGCCTGCGAGCACCCTCGACATCCGGTCCCCCTCGGCCCCGCCGCTCCGGTCACTCGCCCGCGCGCACCGCGTAGTCCGCAAGCGCCGGCTCGATGAGGTCGAAGGCCCGCCGCCCCGATTCACCGACACGCTCGGCGATCTCGTCATTGCCGAGACCGTCGAGCGTGAACCGCACGACGTCCCCGAAGAGCACCCGGTGGACGCCGCCGAGCACGGCCGCGACCGCGCGAGCGGTGATGTCACCCGGCTCCGCGCGGGTCTCGACCGCCAGGACCGCCGCGAGCGATTCCTCGCGCTGCTCGTTCAGCTCACGCAGCCGCGCGGTCAGGGTGGGGCTGTCGGCGATCATCCGGGCGAACGGCATCCCCGAGAAGCCGATGACGGGGTCCTGGCGCCGCACGTCGGCCGCGAAGACCCGGCGCAGCGCCGCCAGCGCGGACTCCCCCGGCTCCCGCTCCGCCACCGTCCTCGCGAGCCCGGACGTGAACACCTCGTGGTGATCGAGGGCCAGGTCCTCCTTGCGTGCGAAGTAGTTGGTGACGGTCTTCTTGGCCACCCGTGCCGCGGACGCGATGTCCGCGATGGTCGTCTCCTCGAATCCGCGCTCGAGGAACAGCTCGGTCGCCCGGTCCGAGATCTCCTGCCGGGTCTCCTGCTTCTTCAGTTCCCGCAACCCCACGCCATCTGCCATGAGTGCAGCCTCCCATAGGTCCGACATCTTTTATATCCGACGTAAGAATTTCCTTGACCTTAGATGCGCCGAATGTATAATTACGTCCGTCGTAAGTTTTCAGCCGACAGAACAGGGGCTCCCGTGACCGCCAACCCGCACTCCCTGCCCAGCACCCTCGCCGCCGTATCAAGCACCCCGGGCGCACCGAAGCTCCCCGCGCCAGCCGCCCGCACCAGCCACTCCCCGGCCGCGTCAATCCGGTACGCCGCCCATTCGGCGCACCGCGGCGTCACTGCTACTGACCTCGGGCCCCGCCGCGCCACAACCTCGCCCATCTCGCCCGAAGGAGACACCCATGCAGGTCACCGCTTCCACCATCTCGCTCACCGTCGACGACGTCGCCGCCTCGAGCACGTTCTTCGTCACCCACCTCGGCTACCGCGAGCAGGCCGCGGCGGACGGCTTCGCCTCACTGAACCGGCCCGACGCAGCGGTCGACATCGTCCTGCTCCAGCGTGGGATCGAGGTGCTCCCCGAGGGGTTCCGCGACCGCCACGCGGACGGCCTCATCCTCGCGTTCACCGTCGACGATCTCGCCGCACAAGAGGCGCGGATCAAGTCGGAGGGCGTCGAGATCACGATGGCGCTGCGGGAAGAGCCATGGGGCGAGAAGTTGTTCCAGGTGACCGACCCCAACGGCATCGTCGTCCAGTTCGTCGAATGGGCCGACCGGGACGCGCCCGAGGACGCCGCGGCGCTCGCCTGAGGCCCCCGGCTCGCTCGAGGCCCTCCGGTGCCGTCCCGACGTCGGGGCGCACCGGAGGGCTCCGGCGAACAGGCGCTATGACCACCCGAGGAGTCCCGCAATATTCGCCGCGCCGGCCCGAACGCGATGTGCTGTAATAGCGAGGTTTGGGGGGGGATTCCGGAGGGGGAATGATGTCCGATCCATTGCAGGTTGACCCTGCCGCTCTCGATGCGTTCCCATCGACAGTGCGTGATCTCACCGACAAGAACGAGTCCGCCCGCGACTTTCGGGGCGAATGGCTGAGCCTGTCCAGCACGAGTGGCCGCCTCTTCTTCGCGGTCACCCAGGCATTTCAGAAGAAGCGGTGCAGGCTCGGCGCCAACTGAGCGGGATCCGAGTCATCCGGTGGTCGCCAAATAGAAAGTGACCCTGGACATCTGGACCGAGCTCCCGGTCCACGGTCCGGGCCGGTGCCGCAGGCGCTGGGGATTCCTCTTCGTTCGGCGACCTTGCCGCGCCCAAACGCCACCGAATACGATTGACGCACGTCACAGGTGCCTTGTTCGGGGCGCCGTCGCGGTCCGGTCGGCACCGAGGTCCGGCGTTCTCGGACAGTGGGGAGCAACGCGCGACCGCACGCCATGCGGAGCCGGCCCCGACGGACGGAGAGCGTGATGACTGAGGTGAGCGACGACCTCGGCGTGCTGAGGTCGGCGATCGGCGGGCCGGTGTTCGGCCCCGATGACACCGGATACGACGAGGCCAGATCGATCTGGAACGGCGACATCGATCACCGTCCGCTCTGCGTCGCGCAATGCGTGTCCGCTGGTGACGTCGGTTCCGCGCTTGGATTCGCCCGGGATCGGGAACTCGAGGTCTCGATCCGGGGCGGCGGGCACGCCTACAGCGGCACCTCCGTCAGCGAGGGCGGCCTGATGATCGACCTCAGCGCGATGAACGGCACCTCGGTGGAACCCGAGACCGGGATGGCGCGGATCGGGGGCGGCGCCACCATGGCAGACCTGGACGCCGCGACCCAGGCACACGGGCTGGCCGTGACCGGCGGGGTGATCAGCCACACCGGGGTCGGAGGGCTCACCCTCGGCGGCGGCATGGGTTGGCTGACCCAGCTCGCGGGGCTGTCCATCGACAACCTGGCATCGGCCGAGGTGGTGCTGGCGGACGGCAGTGTCGTCCGGGCCTCCGACGACGAGCATCCGGATCTGTTCTGGGCGCTGCGGGGCGGCGGCGGGAACTTCGGTGTGGTCACCGAGTTCGAGTACAGACTCCACCCGGTCGGTCCCACGGTGAACCTCGGGCTGTTCTTCTGGTCGCTCGACGACGGCGCCGCCGCGCTGCGCCTGTGCCAGGAGTTCATCCCGACACTGCCGGCGAGGGCCGGCTGCCTGATCGCGGCCGGGATGTGCGCACCACCGGAACCCTTTGTGCCCGAGCAGTTCCGGGGGATGCCCGGCCACGCGCTCATCATCGCCGGGTATTCGTCGGCGGCGGAACACGCGTCCACGGTTGCCCCGATCAGGGACGCCCTGGCACCGCTGTTCGAGTTCGTCACCCCGATCCCCTACACCGGACTGCAGCAGATGTTCGACGACGCAGCGCCCTGGGGCATCCTCGGCTACGAGAAGGCGCTCGACCTCGACGCCCTCTCGGACGAGGTGATCGCCGTGATCGTCGAGCAGGCGCCGCGTAAGAGTTCTCCGCTCTCGTTCATGCCGATCTTCCGCCTTGACGGGGCCTTCACGGCCGTCGGTGAGGACGACACGGCATTCGGCGGTGCCCGCACCCCGCACTACGTCTGCAACATCGCCGGGATGTCCGACACCCCAGAGGTATTCGCCGCGGACCGGGCGTGGACCCGCTCGATCTGGGAGGCGCTCCGACCGCTCTCGTCGAACCAGGGCAGCTATGTCAACTTCATGGCGGAACCGGACGAGGACCGGGTCCGTGCCGCGTACGGGCCGCGCAAGTACGACCGGCTGGCCGCGGTCAAGGCACAGTACGACCCCGGCAACACCTTCCACCTCAATGCCAACATCAGGCCGGCCTGAGGTGGGGCTAGTCCTGCGGACGGGCCGCGATGATCGCCCGAACGGCGTCGGGTAGCCGGTCCCGGCGACTCTTCGGCGGCCGGGCGCCCACCTGGAGGTAGCGTCCGGCGAAGCTGTACGGCAGGTCGACCAGGGCCAGCACCACCAGGTCCGTCTCCCGCCTGCCCGCCCGCCCGAACACCGCGCGCGCCAGCTCCGCGATCAGGCTGCCTGCCTGCGCGTCGGACCGTCCGACCTCGGCGATCAGCTCGTCGCCCAGGTTCAGGTGCAGCACGTCCTCGCGGCGGAGCCGGTCCAGCAACAGCATGTCGCCCGGCTCGGCGACGCAGTGGTCGTAGAGCGCGAGGGCCAGCTCCACCACCACCTCGACAGGGTCCCCGGCCGGGTCGAACCCGGCGGGCCGGACCTGCTGGGTGCGGCGCACGGCACGCAGCCAGGTCCGCGCGAGCAGCTCGTCGACCGAGGCGAAGCGGTGGTAGATCGACCCGGTCGGCGCGCCCGCCCGTGCGGCGATCAAGGCGACCGTCGCGGACCGCGGACCGCGCTCGAGGATCACCTCGCGCGCGGCGTCGAGCAATGCGTCGATGGAGAACGTGGTGCGGGCCATTCGCCGAGTATCGCAGAATCCGCGGCTGGACAGCCATCCGTTCTAGAAGATAGTTTCTAGAAATGACATTCTCGAATACCCCCGACGACCTGCCCACCCTGAGCCGAGACGGCGACGTCTACGTGCTGAACCTGGGCTCCGGCGAGAACCGCTTCAACCCCGACTGGCTCGACGCGGTCGACGCGCACCTCGACACCGTCGAGGCCGCCGAGGGCCCAAGGGCCCTCGTCACCACCGCCGCGGGGAAGATCTGGAGCAACGGCCTCGACCTGCCGTGGCTGATGGCCAATGCCGACCAGATCCCGGCGTTCGGCGCGCGGGTCGAGGTCCTGTTCGCCCGCGTCCTCGCCCTGGGGTTGCCGACAGTCGCAGCGCTGCAGGGACATGCCTTCGGCGCGGGCGCCATGCTGGCACTCGCCCACGATCAGCGGGTCATGCGCGCCGACCGCGGGTTCTTCTGCTTCCCCGAGGTCGACATCCAGATCCCCATCTCGGTGGGCATGTCCGACCTGATCGCCGCCAAGCTTCCCGTGCGGACCGCGCACGACGCCATGACCACCGGCAGGCGCTACGGCGGGGCCGAGTCCATCGCCGAGGGCATCGTCGACGAGGCGGTCGACGAGCAGGCCGTTCTGCCCGCCGCGATGGACCGCGCCCGGGCCCTAGCGCCCAAGGCGGGTGCGACCCTGGGCACCATCAAGGAGCACCGGTTCCGCGCGGCGCTCGCGGAGCTGCGGAACCCCGCGTAGGCCCGCTACTCTTCGGCGAAGTCGCCGTACTCGGGATGGCCCGAACGCTCATACGAGCTGATGACCACGCCCGAACTCGTGACGCGCGTCTGCGCCAACGCGAAGGCGGTCGGCAGCGCGTCGGTCGGGAACAGCCGCTTTCCTGTACCGAGCAGGACCGGGAAGGACAGCAGGTGAAGCGTGTCGACCAGGCCCTCCCGCAGCAGCCACCGCACGAGTACCCCGCTGCCGTGGACCTGGAGCTCACGCCCGTCCTGCGCCTTGAGGTCTGCGACCGCCTGGCGCGTGCCGCCGGTGATCAGGCGACTGTTCTGCCAGTCGGCCGCGGTGAGGGTGGTAGTGGCGACGTGCTTCGGCAGCCTGTTGAGCCGGCCGGCGATCGGGTCGGCCGGGTCGTCGTGATTCGGCCAGTACGACGCGAAGATCTCGTACGTCTTGCGACCGAGCAGAAACGTATCCGCCTGGTCGAACACCTCGATCATGAACCGCCCGAAGTCCTCGTCACCGTACGGCGCCGACCACCCGCCGTGGACGAACCCGTCGCTGGGGTCCTCCTGGGGGCCGCCCGGTGCCTGGTAGACGCCGTCGAGGGTGACGAACGTGGTGACAGTCAGTTTCATCGTCGTGCTCCTGTGTGCTCGGTGCCGCGGGTGTCATAGGTTCTGACTCCCGGTCAGACCGAAACTCATCGGCGCTACCGAAACGTCCCGAGCAACCGATCGCGCTCCCGCTCGACGGTGTCCCTGATCTCCTCGACCACTGCCGCCACCTCCCGCCTGCGCAGCGCCTCCGACCGGGCCACCAGCCAATAGGTCAGTTTCGTCGAGACCAACTCCGGCAGCAGCCGTACCAGGTCCGGGTGCCGGTCGGCCATGAAGCAGGGCAGCAGCCCGATCCCCGCCGCTGCCCTGGTGGCCTCCACGTGCACGAAGACGTTCGTGGAGCTCACCGACTCGCGCATCTCGGGAGCGATGCTCCTCGCGACATCCAGGTCGTCGACCTGCAGCATCGAATCGACGAAGTACACCAGCGAGTGTTCGGCCAGTTCCGCGATGGCGTGCGGGGTACCGCGCTCGCGCAGATAGTCCCTGGAGGCGTACAGCCCCAGCACGTAGTCCGCCAGTGGCAGGGCCTCGGCCCGGTGCACCTGCGGCCGCCCGACGACGATCTCCACGTCCATGCCGGACCGCTGCCTGGACGCCCGGCGGGTGGTCGCCACGATCTCCACCGCGAGGTCCGGATGGCGCCTGCGCACCCGCGCGGCGGCGGGCGCGGCGATGTACGCGCTGAACCCGTCCGTCGCGGACACCCGCACGACCCCCTTGAGCCTGCCCTGCCCGGAGGAATCGGAGGAGAGCGCGTCGACGACCGCCTCGACGCTCTCCGCGGCGGCCAGCGCCTGCCTGCCGAGGTCCGTCAGCTCCCAGCCACCCGCCGCCCGTACCAGCAGCCGTCCACCCAGGCTCTTCTCCAACGCGGCGATGCGGCGGGAGATGGTCGTGTGGTTGACGCCGAGATCCTCGGCGGCCGAGGTGAAGCGCCCGGTCCTGCCGACGGCGAGCAGCACCAGGAGATCATCGGCGCTCGGACGACTCAGAGAATGCCGGTCCACGGAATCCACCACATCTGCATTCTTGCAGATACAAGGTGCGATTTTCCCCATTGTGAGGCGCATCGCGTGCACCAATACTCATCGCATAACGCCGGATGTGCACTGCATCACAGGGCGAACGCGATTGTCGGGCCGAGCACATGAGGAGTTCAGCGATGAGTACCGAGCAACTGTCACGGGCGGGCGGGGGTGACCCGTCCCCGGCCCCGGACACCGCGCCGTCCGGGCTGAAGAAGGTCGTCGGCGCGTCGATGGCGGGCACCGTTGTCGAGTGGTACGAGTTCTTCCTCTACGGCACCGCCGCGACGCTGGTCTTCTCCAAGGTCTTCTTTCCCGCGGGCGGTAACGAGCTCGACGCGATCATCGCCGCGTTCGTCACCTACGCTGTCGGCTTCGCGGCCCGACCCATCGGCGGCATCGTCTTCGGGCACTTCGGCGACAAGTTCGGACGCAAGAAGCTGCTGCAGTTCAGCCTGCTGCTCGTCGGCGCGGCCACGTTCCTGATGGGCTGCATCCCCACCTTCGGGCAGATCGGCTACTGGGCGCCCGCGATCCTGGTGGCGCTGCGCTTCATTCAGGGCTTCGCCGTCGGTGGCGAATGGGGCGGCGCAGTGCTGCTCGTCGCCGAGCACAGCCCCAACCGCAGTCGCGGGTTCTGGGCCAGCTGGCCGCAGGCGGGCGTCCCGGCGGGCAACCTGCTCGCCACCATCGTGCTCCTGATCCTGACGAGCACGCTCTCCGACGCGGCCTTCCTCAGCTGGGGCTGGCGCGTGGCGTTCTGGCTGTCCGCCCTGATCGTGTTGGTGGGCTACTACATTCGCACCAAGGTGAGCGACGCACCGATCTTCCTCGAGGCCCAGAAGCTGGTCGAGAAGAACAAGGCCGCCTCGTACGGCGTGTTCGAAGTGCTGCGCCGCTACCCGCGCGGCGTGCTCACCGCGATGGGACTGCGGTTCGCGGAGAACATCATGTACTACCTGGTGGTGACCTTCTCGATCACCTATCTCAAGGTGGTCGTGCACGCCGACACCAGCAAGATCTTGTGGATGATGCTCATCGCCCACGGCGTGCATTTCGTCGCGGTTCCGCTGTGCGGCCGGCTGTCCGACACCCTCGGCCGGCGCCCCACCTACCTGATCGGGGCCGTCCTGGCGGGCACTTGGGGCTTCTTCGCCTTCCCGATGATGGACAGCGCGCACAACACGATCGTCTTGGCGGCCATCGTGATCGGGCTGATCATCCACGCCTTCATGTATGCCGGCCAGCCCGCGATCATGGCGGAGATGTTCCCGACCCGGATGCGCTACTCGGGCGTCTCGCTCGGCTACCAGGTCACCTCCATCGTGGCGGGCTCGCTCGCGCCGATCATCGCGGCCAGCCTGCTCAGCCGCTTCGACTCGTCCGTGCCGATCGCCTTCTACCTGCTCGGCGCCTCGGTCGTGACCATCGTTGCGGTCGCCTTCGCCCGTGAGACCAAGGGCATCTCGCTCGAATCCGTCGACGCCGCGGACGCGAGGACCCTCGCCGAGGAGAAGGCGGCGGACGCACCGCTCGTCGCCGGACAGAGCGCGGCGGTGGCCCGATGACCGTGCAGACCCTCGCCGGACGTTCGGCCCTGATCACCGGCGGCGCGAGCGGGATCGGCGCGGCCACCGCAAGGGCACTCGCGGCCAGGGGCGCCCAGGTCGTGATTGCCGACGTCGACGACATCGCCGCCAAGACGCTCGCGGACGAACTCGACGGCCGGGCCTGGACCGTCGACCTGCTCGACACCGAGGCGCTCGCCGGGCTCATGCTCGAGACCGACATCCTGGTGAACAACGCGGGCGTGCAGAGCATCAGCCCCATCGAGGACTTCCCGCCCGCGGAGTTCCGCAAGCTGTTGACGCTGATGGTGGAGGCGCCGTTCCTGCTGATCCGGGCGGCCCTTCCGCACATGTACGCCAACGGATTCGGCCGGATCATCAACGTCTCCTCGGTGCACGGGCTGCGCGCCTCCGAGTTCAAATCCGCGTATGTCACCGCGAAACACGGCCTCGAAGGACTGTCCAAGGTGACCGCACTCGAGGGCGGCCGACACGGGGTGACCAGCAACTGCGTCAACCCGGGGTACGTGCGAACCCCCCTGGTCGAGAAGCAGATCGCCGACCAGGCCGCCGTACACGGCATCCCCGAGGACGAGGTGCTCGCGCGGGTGATGCTCACCGAGAGCGCGATCAAGCGACTGGTCGAACCGGCCGAGGTGGCCTCGCTGGTGGCGTGGCTGGCGGGAGACGAGGCCGGCATGGTGACCGGCGCCTCGTACACGATGGACGGCGGGTGGAGCGCGCGATGATGGACAAGACCGTGCGTACGGCCGCCGAGGCCGTCGCGGACGTCACCGACGGCTCCAGCCTGGCGGTGGGCGGGTTCGGGCTCTGCGGCATCCCCTCGGCCCTCATCCAGGCGGTACTCGACGGCGGCGCAGCGGATCTCGAGGTCGTCAGCAACAACTGCGGCGTCGACGACTGGGGCCTGGGATTGCTCCTCGGTGCGGGCCGGATCCGGAAGATGGTCTCCTCCTATGTCGGGGAGAACAAGGAGTTCGAGCGTCAGTTCCTCTCCGGCGAACTGGAACTGGAGCTGACCCCGCAGGGCACGCTGGCGGAGAAGCTCCGGGCCGGCGGTTCGGGCATCGCCGCGTTCTACACCCAGAGCGGGGTCGGCACCCAGGTCGCCGAGGGCGGGCTGCCGCGTCGGTACGACGGCGCCGGCGGTGTCGCGGTGGCCTCGCCCGCCAAGCCGGTGCAGGCCTTCGGCGGTCGCGACTACGTGCTCGAGGAGGCGATCAGCACCGACTTCGCCCTCGTCCACGCCGCGCGGGGCGACCGCCACGGCAATCTGGTGTTCGATCTGTCTGCCCGCAACTTCTCGCCGCTTGCGGCCATGGCGGGCCGGATCACCGTCGCGCAGGTCGAGGAACTGGTGGAGCCGGGCGAGCTCGATCCCGACGCCGTGCACCTGCCGGGGGTGTACGTGCACCGCGTCCTCGAGGTCGGCCACGGCATCACCAAGAGGATCGAGAAGCGCACCGTCAGAACGACTACCGAGAGCGAGCGATGAGCATGGCCGGCGGCAACACCACGGCGGGTGCCCGCACCCGCGAGGAGATGGCGGCGCGGGCCGCGCAGGAACTGCGCGACGGCTGGTACGTGAACCTGGGGATCGGGCTGCCCACCCTGGTGCCGAACTTCGTACCCCCGGACTGCTCGGTGGTGCTGCAGTCCGAGAACGGAATCCTCGGCGTCGGCCCGTATCCGACTGAGCCCGAGATGGATCCGGATCTGATCAACGCGGGTAAGGAGACGGTGACGGTGCTGCCGGGTGCGTCGTTCTTCGACTCCGCGCTCAGCTTCGGGATGATCCGGGGCGGCAAGATCGATGCGGCGATCCTCGGCGGCATGCAGGTCTCGGCGACCGGCGACCTGGCGAACTGGATGATCCCCGGCAAGATGGTGAAGGGGCCGGGCGGGGCGATGGACCTCGTGCACGGCGCCGGGCGGGTGATCGTGCTGATGGAGCACTGCGCCAGGGACGGCGCACCGAAGATCGTCCAGCGGTGTTCGCTGCCGCTCACCGGTCGGGCGGTGGTCCACCGCATCATCACCGATCTGGCCGTCATCGACGTCACCCCCGCCGGCCTGGTCCTGCGTGAGGTCGCGCCGGGCGTCGAGGTGGCGCAGGTGCTGGCGTGCACCGAACCGGAGCTGATCGTCGACCTGCCACTCGCGGCGGCGCGGGCCTGAGCGCGCTCGGGCTCCGATGAACGTGTTGCATTTTTGGCGCCGGATCGCAAGTCGAAAACCCGGCCCGAGAGTCCTCGGAGACCAGTTCGAGGCACCTTTCCAGGCATTATGCGCAAATTCTGGCACAACTTGTTACCCGACCGTAACTTGTGTCGCGTGTAGTCAAAACTGCAACGAGTTCCCGATTGCGGTGGCACAGTGTGGACACTTTCATCCAACCGATGCTCGACATCTCTCCCGCGAGTCGGGCGCAAGGAGTGTTATGTCCAAGTCCACAGTGCGGCAATGCGCCGTACCGGTCACGTCCGTGGCGCTGGCCGCCGGCCTGCTCTTGATCGGCAGCCCCGCGTCCGCGGCACCCACGACCACCTCGTTCAAGAACGCCTGCCAGGCCAGCGCGGTACTCACCGTGCACAAGGTCGCCGACACGTCGATGACCGTCGACGCACCGGCCTCCGTGACGGCGGGTGAGACGTTCACCTACCGCATCCAGCCGGGCGGCTCGTCCTTCCCCAACAGCGAGTCGGGCGCGACCACCACCAACATCACGCGGCTCAAGGTCGACTACGCGATCCCCGCGAACGCGACCTTCGTCAGCGCCGCCGTCGTGGCGGGCAGCGGCGTGAACCTCGACGGCGTCGCGCCGACCGTGGATCGCGTCAACGACGCGGGCAATCCCGACGGCGCCGGCAACATCCTGCGCCTGTCGGGCGGCAACCAGGTGATCGCCAATGGCGGATCCTCGAGCACCAACAGCGAGGGCGGCATCCGCGCACCCAAGCTGAAGAAGAACCTCGATGGCAGCACCAACGGCAACGGCGACAGCTGGTACCGACTGCCCGCCATCGATGTCACCGTCACCGCTGGAGCGGCAGGCGTCATCACGCCGAAGGTGCGCACCGCAGGCAGCGCCGCAAATTACAACGCGAACGAGAGCTACTACACCTTCCTGCCCCGGGCGACCTTCCTCGGCGGAACCCAGTGGGCGCCTACGCGTTGCACGCCTCGTGACGCACAGGGCTCAGCGCTGAACGCGGGCGCGGGGCCGCTGGCCACGATCAACGTGGGCGCCGCCGCGGCGGACACCACCACCACGCTGAACGTCCCGGCCACCGCCAAGACCGGCACCGCCGTCGACCTCACCGCCACCGTCGCCCCCGCAGGCGCCACCGGCACCGTCCAGTTCAAGGACGGCGCCGACAACATCGGCAACGCCGTCCCGGTCAACAACGGCACCGCCACCCTGAACCACACCTTCAGCGCCGACGGGGCGCACGCCATCACCGCCGTCTACAGCGGTGACGCGGGCAACAAGCCGTCCACCTCTGCTGCGGCGACCGTGACCGTCAGCACGGACCCGGTCATCGTCGACACCACCACCACCCTGAACGTCCCGGCCACCGCCAAGACCGGCACCGCCGTCGACCTCACCGCCACCGTCGCCCCCGCAGGCGCCACCGGCACCGTCCAGTTCAAGGACGGCGCCGACAACATCGGCAACGCCGTCCCGGTCAACAACGGCACCGCCACCCTGAACCACACCTTCACCACCACCGGAGCCCATTCGGTCACCGCCGTTTACAGCGGTGACGCCGGTAACAAGCCGTCCACCTCGGCGGCATCGAACGTCGACGTCTCGGTCAACGCCGTCGACACCACCACCACCCTGAACGTCCCGGCCACCGCCAAGACCGGCACCGCCGTCGACCTCACCGCCACCATCGCCCCCGCACCCAGCGGCGGCACCGTCCAGTTCAAGGACGGCGACACCAACATCGGCGGACCGGTCACCCTCAACGGCGCCACCGCCACCCTGAACCACACCTTCACCACCATCGGTGCACACGCGGTCACCGCCGTCTACAGCGGCGCCGACGGCTTCAACACCAGCACCAGTGCCGCATCGAACGTCGACGTCTCGGTCAACGCCGTCGACACCACCACCACCCTGAACGTCCCGGCCACCGCCAAGACCGGCACCGCCGTCGACCTCAGCGCCACCATCGCCCCCGCACCCAGCGGCGGCACCGTCCAGTTCAAGGACGGGAGCACCAACATCGGCGGACCGGTCACCCTCAACGGCGCCACCGCCACCCTGAACCACACCTTCACCACCATCGGTGCGCACGCGGTCACCGCCGTCTACAGCGGCGCCGACGGCTTCAACACCAGCACCAGTGCCGCATCGAACGTCGACGTCTCGGTCAACGCCGTCGACACCACCACCACGCTGACCGTCCCGGCCACCGCCAAGACCGGCACCGCCGTCGACCTCAGCGCCACCATCGCCCCCGCACCCAGCGGCGGCACCGTCCAGTTCAAGGACGGGAGCACCAACATCGGCGGACCGGTCACCCTCAACGGCGCCACCGCCACCCTGAACCACACCTTCACCACCGACGGAGCGCACCCGGTGACCGCTGTCTACAGCGGCGCCGACGGCTTCAACACCAGCACCAGCACGGCCTCCACCGTCGACGTCTCCACCGACCCCGTCATCGTCGACACCGTCACCACGCTCAACGTCCCGGGCGAGGCGAAAACCGGTGACTCGGTGGACCTCTGGGCCCTGGTGAAGGACAACGAGGGCAACAATGCGGCCGGCGGCACCGTGCAGTTCAAGGACGGGAGCACCAACATCGGCAGCCCGATCGGGCTCGTCGACGGTGGCGCGAAGCTGAGCCACACGTTCACCACGACCGGAGCACACTCGATCTCCGCCGTCTACAGCGGCGCGGAGAACTTCAATGGCTCCACCGGACAGGCACAGACCGTCAATGTCACCGACCCGGCGCCCGTCGAGGTCGCGACGGTGACGACGCTGACCGCTCCCGGCACCGCAACCAAGGGCTCGCCGGTGGACCTGTCGGCGGCCGTGAAGACCGAGTCCGGCGACCCGGTGACCTCGGGCACCGTGACCTTCATGGACGGCAATACCGCGATCGGCGAGGCGGTCGACGTGGTCAACGGACAGGCCACGCTGTCCTACAAGTTCACCCAGACCGGTGACCGTCAGATCAAGGCCGTCTACAGCGGCGCAACCGGATTCAAGGAGTCGACGTCCAGCGCGTCGACCGTGAAGGTCTCCGGCGGCGGCAACCCGGGCGGCACCGGATCGCTCGGATCGCTCGGCAGCATCTTCGGTTCCTAGCAGCACCCTGACGAACGCCCCCACCCGCCAGGTGGGGGCGTTCGTCGTCCCCGCGCCCGGACCCCGGCCGTCCGGGAGGAGGTTTCACGTGAATCACCGTGTCCGGCCGGGCGACCACCGGAGCCGACGAATTCTCCCTGAGCGCAACCCTCTCGCGGGCCCGCGCAATGACCTATGTTGACCGGATGACCATGGCTCCCCCACGGCTGAGCAGATCGACCGTCACCGGCTACTCGCTCGGCTCGGTCGGCACCGGAGGCTTCGCCACACTGCCCGGGCTGGTACTCGCCTACTACCTCACCGACACGCTCGGGGTCGCCGCCGCGGCGGCCTCGATGGTGGTGTTCGTACCCAAGGCACTCGACGTGCTGATCAACCCGTACATCGGGTCTCGCAGCGATGCCGACGCGGCCCGCACCGGGACCCGTCGCCGCTTCCTGCTCCTCGGCGCACTGACTCTGCCGGTGTTCTTCGCGCTCACCTTCGCGGTGCCCGCAGGCGCATCCACCCTCGTCGGCTGCCTCTGGGTGACCACGGCCTTCATCCTCGCCGCGATCGCCTTCGGACTGTTCCAGGTTCCGTACATCGCGCTCCCCGCCGAGCTGACCGAGGACTATCACGAGCGGTCCCGGTTGATGTCCTGGCGCGTCGCGGTGCTCGCCGTCGCGATCCTGCTGTTCGGTGCGGGCGGCCCGGAACTGCGCGAACTCGGCGGCGGGGGCAGGACGGGATACCTGCTGATGGCTGTGATCGCCGGGTTGACCCTCGGACTCGGCATGCTCGGCGCCTGGCGGATCGCGCCGCGCAGCGTCGGCGTCGTTCACACACCGGTCGAGGCGTCGTCGGGCCACGGGCTCGCCGACAGCCTGGCCGCGGTGCGCTCGAGCGGCCCGTTCCGATTCCTGCTCGGCACCTTCGCACTCCAGGCCCTCGCCATCGGCAGCATGCTCGGCGCCGCCCAGTACGCGGCCACCTACGTGCTCGATTCCGAGCGCGCGGTGTCGATCCTGTTCGCCGCCCTGGTCGCACCGGCACTGGCGGTGATGCCGATGTGGATCCGGCTGGTGCGGGCGTGGGGCAAGCAACGCGCGTATTTCCTGGCATCGGGCCTGTTCCTGGCATCCTCCGTCGCGATGCTCGGTCTGATCGCCGTCCCCGGGCCGTGGGTGTATGCGGTGGTGGCGGTGGCGGGGATCGGTTACGCCGGCATGCAGATGCTGCCGATGTCGATGTTGCCGGACGTGATCAGCGACCACGAGAACACCACCGCCGGATCCGTGCGCGCCGGCGCCTTCAGCGGGGTGTGGACCGCCGCGGAGACCCTCGGTCTGGCGCTCGGCCCCGCCGTCGTGCTCGCCATTCTCGCCGTGACGGGATTCGTCTCCTCCACCTCCGACCACCCCGTCGCGCAGTCCGACGGGGCGATCACCGGCATCGTGATCGCCCTCGCCGCCGTGCCGGCGGTGCTCGTGGCCGCGAGCATGATGACCCTGCGCGGGTACCGACTGGCAGCCGAAGAACTGAACAGGAGCAGCAAGTGATCTTCGAACGCAGCACCGCCGAGGTGCTCGCCCAGCTCGATGAGCTGAGGAAGGCGGACGCCCCGACCGAGGGCGGGCACCTGCTGTCCTACGTGTACGACCCCGGGGTCGCGGAACTTCACGAGGTGGCGGCGGAGGCGGCCCGAAAGGCACAGCCGCTCAACGGACTCGACCCCACCACCTTCCCCTCCGTCGCTGCGCTCGAGCGCGACCTCATCGCGACGGCCCGCGACGTGCTGGCCGCCGGCGTACCCGACGTCGTCGGCAGCGTCACCAGCGGCGGCACCGAGAGCTGCATCCTCGCGGTCAAGTCGGCCCGGGACACCTGGCGCGCGAGCACCGGAAGCGAGGCGCGGCCGACCCTGGTGGTCGGGTCCACCGCGCACGCCGCGTTCATCAAGGCCGCGCACTACCTGGACCTGCGACTGCGGGTGTTGCCGGTGGATCCCGACACCTGCAGGCTGCGCGCCGAGGACGTGGCGGCCGCGCTGGACGAGACCGTCGCTCTGGTGGTCGCGTCGACGCCGTCCTATCCGCACGGCGCCCTGGATCCCGTCGCGGAGATCGCGGAAGTCTGTGCGGCCCAAGGGGTCGCCGTGCACGTCGACGGTTGCATCGGGGCCTGGGTGCTGCCGTGGTGGCCTGGAGCCGAGGACCGCCCCGCCTGGGACCTGCGGGTGCCTGGCGTCGCGAGCATCTCGGTGGACCTGCACAAGTACGGCTACGCCCCGAAGGGGGTGTCGGTGTTGCTCTACCGGGACCGCGACCGTCATCGGCGTCAGTGGTTCGCGACCAGTGCCTGGCCCGGCTACGCCGTCGTCAATCCCACCATCCTCGGCTCCAGGACAGTGATGCCGATCGCCGCGGGCTGGGCGGTGTCGCAGACGCTCGGGCGCACGGGGTTCGCCGAGCTGACCGGGCAGATCGCCCGAGCGGCCGAACAGGTGCACAAGGCGATCGACGGCATCGAGGGGCTCCGGGTCGTGGGCGATCCGATCGGCCCGCTGCTCGCCGTGGCCGCCGACCCCGATGTCGGCGCCGGGCGCAGCGTGGATCCGCACCGCTGGGCGGACGCCGCGAAGGACCTGGGCTGGACGCTGCAGCCGCAGCCGGGGCGGACCCAGTCGGACGGCACCACGCTGCCGCGCACCACCCACCTGACCCTCACACCGGTCACCGAGCGGGTCAGCGTGGAGCTGTGCGACGCGCTGGTCGAGGCGGCGGATGCGGTGCGCGGCGTGCCGGGCGCGCAGGCACCGGCCGACGTGGTCGCGGCCGCCGGGCAGATCCGGCAGGAGGACCTCACCAGCGACAATTGCGCCGCCGTCCTCGCCCTCGTGGGGCTGGAGCCCGGCGGCGGACTGGACGGTCCGCTGGCCGAGGTGCTGGCGCTGATCGAGGCGCTGCCCGAGCCGGTGGCCGAGCGACTGCTGATCGAGTTCCTCGCGCGGTTCATGGAGTAGGCGCCTGCGGCGCCTGTGCGTGATCGACACCCCAGTCGGGGTACAAATCACTCACAGGCGGCGCAGCGGCATCAGGCTCCCTGCGCCTGCCACATCCAGTGCAGCTGCTCGAGCCGCGCGGTGATGGCGATGAGCAGGTCCTGGGTGACCGGGTCGGCCTTCTCGGTGAGCTCGATGCGGGCGCGGAGGCGTTCGATGACCGCGGCCAGGTTCGCCACGATCGCCTCGATCACGTCGGTGTCCTTCGTCCAGCCCGCGCCGAAGCCCTTTGTCCCCGCGTCCGCGGCGACCGTGGCGGACCGGCCGTCGGGGCTGACCCCGACCGCGGTCGCACGCTCGGCCGCCTGATCGGTGAAATCACGTGCGGCGGCGACCAGTTCGTCCAGTGAGGGATGAACCGACAGGAAGCTCCGACCGATGACGTTCCAGTGCGCCTGCTTGGCGATGAGTCCGAGGTCGATCAAGTCCACGACGGTGCCCTGTAGGGCCTCCCCCGCGATCTGCTGCTGTCCGGCGTCGAGGGTGCTGACGATGGGGCTGGTGGTCATTGACTCACTCCTGCGGTTTCGTATGCGTTCGGTTCCGTAGTGAGCGCGGATGACGTCATCGGCACTCACTACGGTCAACGTCCGGCCCTGGCATCCGTTCCCGGATGTGGCGAAGCGCACATCGCGGAAACGAAACGGCTACCCTTGCGCCGCACCGAGGACTCCTCACCATCGGCTACTTCTGACCTGCGCGCACGCCCTCCTCCACCTTCTTGCCGAGGTCCGCGTCCACGTTCCTCCAGTACTCGAAGACCTTGGACAGCACCGGTTCCCGCACCCCGTTCAGCACGTGGCCGACGATGTTGCCGACCAGGCGCTCGCGCGCGGCGTCGTCGAGCACCTCGCGAACGAGCGTTCCGGGCTGCCCGAAATCGTCATCCTCTGGGTGCTTGATGTAGTCGAATCGCCCGAAGTCTCCCGACGCCTCCCACGCGGCAGGCGGACCGGCCAGGGACTCGTCGGCCGCGGGTCCGCCATAGCCGTTCGGCGCGTAGACCGGGGTCTCCGGCGAGTTCCAGCTGTACCGCATGGCGCCGTCCTTGGAGTACGAGTTCACCTGCGCCTTGGGCCGGTTCACCGGAAGGTCCATGTAGTTGGTTCCGATCCGGTACCGGTGCGTGTCCGCGTAGGAGAACACCCGGCCGAGCAGCATCTTGTCCGGCGAGAACCCCACGCCTGGAATGACATTCGACGGCTCGAAGGAGGCCTGCTCGATCTGGGCGAAGAAGTTCTCCGGATTGCGGTTGAGCGTCATCCGGCCGACCTCGTGCAGCGGGTAGTCCTTCTGCGACCACACCTTGGTCAGGTCGAACGGGTTGAACCGGTACTTCTCGGCGTCCTCGTACGGCATCAGCTGCACCTTGAGCGTCCAGCTCGGGAAGTTCCCGCCCGCGATGGCTTCGAACAGGTCCTTGCGATGGTGGTCGGGGTCGCTGCCTGCGAGGCTGTCCGCCTCGGCCTGGGTGAGGAACTCGATGCCCTGGTCGGTCTTGAAGTGGAACTTGACCCAGACACGCTTGCCATCGGCGTTGACCCACATGTAGGTGTGCGAGCCGTAGCCGTTCATGTTCCGCCAGGTCCTCGGGATGCCCCGGTCACCCATCAACCAGGTCACCTGGTGCGCGGATTCCGGCGAATTCGTCCAGAAGTCCCACTGCATGTTGTTGTCGCGCAGGCCGGAGTCGGGCATCCGCTTCTGCGACCGGATGAAGTCCTGGAACTTGATCGCGTCACGCACGAAGAACACCGGGGTGTTGTTGCCGACCAGGTCGTAGTTGCCCACCTCGGTATAGAACTTCAATGCGAACCCACGCGGATCACGCCAGGTGTCCGGGCTGCCCTGCTCGCCCGCCACGGTGGAGAACCGGGCCAGCATCTCGGTCTTCTTGCCCGGCTGGAAGCAGTCGGTCATGGTGTGGGCGCTGACGTCCGCCGTGACCTCGAACTCGCCGAACGCGCCGCCGCCCTTCGCGTGTACGACCCGCTCCGGGACGCGTTCGCGGTTGAACTGGGCCATCTTCTCGATCAGGTAGTGGTCGTGTAGCAGCACCCCGCCCTGCGGACCCTGGGTCAGCGATCGTTCGTCGCTCGCGACGGGGATACCTGCGTTGGTGGTCGTTGCTCGCTGACGTGCAGCGTTCATGACGAACCTTCCTTGGCTAGTGAATCTGAGCTGCCTGCTCGCTCGCCGCGGCCTGGCACCGCGGGCAGCTTCCCCAGAACACGACCTCGGCTTCGTCGATCACGAATCCATGGGTATCCGAGGGCTGCAGGCAGGGGGCGCGGCCGACGACGCAGTCGGAGTCGAACACCGCGCCGCAGCCGCGGCAGACCAGGTGGTGGTGGTTGTCCCCGGTTCGTACCTCGAACCGGGCGGGCGAACCCGCCGGTTCGAATCGGCGGAGTATCCCGGCGGCCACGCAAGCCTTCAGCACGTCGTACACGGCCTGGGTGGACACGGAGCCGAGCTCCCGGCGCGCCTCGGTGGCGAGCCGATCGACATCCGAATGTGGCTGCGCGGCAACGGCATTCAATACAGCAACTCGTGGAGCGGTCACCCGGAGTCCCGCCGCGCGCAATTGCGCCCGGGGATCGAGGTAACCGCCGCCGTGCCCCATGCCCCCAGTATGCGCCGGTCCTGGAACACATCAAAGAAACGGACCAGCCGATCGACGACCGGGCATCATCGGCCTCGGAGCGAAGGTGGCGGCACGCTGACCTCGGTCGACGCGCCGCAGACACGATGAAGGGCCGCCCGAGAAGTTCGGGCGGCCCTTCGGGTCGACGTCCCACAGGCGCCTCTCGGCGAGTGGTCGCACGAAGCGACTAAAGGGGTGAGGCCCGGGCATGTCCGGACGTCGACGAGGGGTTCAACGGGCGCGGGCCCGAGTTTGTTCCCCGGTTCGGCGCCGGCCGGCGCCGAGCCGGTGACCACCGCATATGACCCGGATACACGTCCGCCCGGACCGGGAGATCCCGGTCCGGGCGGATGGTCGTGCTCGGTGTCAGCTCAGCGCTTTGATGGCCTTCGCGACGCCCTCGCCGTAGGCCGGGTCACAGGCGGTGCAGTTGTCGATGTGCCGCTGCACGACCTGGTCCGAGGCGCCGTTGATGGCTCGCGCGGTGTTGTCGAACAGCACCTGCTTCTGCTCGTCGCTCATGTTGTTGAACAACACCCGTGGCTGCGAGAAGTAGTTGTCATCGTCCTCGCGGTAGTCGAAATGATCCGCGATCGCGCCGACCGCCTGCGCCGGGTTCCGGTACTGCGGCTGCTCCTGCCACTTGCCGTAGCTGTTCGGCTCGTAGTGCAGCGAGCCACCCTGGTTGCCATCGACCCGCATGGCGCCGTCCCGGTGGAAGTTGGACACCGGGCTCCTTGGCGCGTTGACCGGGATCTGGAAGTTGTTCACTCCCAGCCGGTAACGCTGCGCGTCACCGTAGGAGAACAGCCGGCCCTGCAGCATCCGGTCCGGGGAGAAGCTGATCCCGGGCACCACGTGCGCGGGGTTGAACGCGGCCTGCTCGACCTCGGCGAAGTAGTTGTCTGGGTTGCGGTTGAGCTCCCACTCGCCGACCTCGATCAGCGGGTAGTCGCCCTTCGGCCAGACCTTGGTGAGGTCGAACGGGTGGTACGGCACCTTCGCCGCGTCCGCCTCCGGCATGATCTGCACACACAGCTTCCACTTCGGGAAGTCGCCTGCCTCGATGGCGTCGAACAGATCGCGCTGATGACTCTCGCGGTCGTTGCCCACCAGCTCGGCGGCCTCCGCGTCGGTGAGGTTCTTGATGCCCTGCTGGACGCGGTGGTGGAACTTCACCCAGAAGCGCTCGCCCTCGGCGTTGATGAAGCTGAACGTGTGCGAGCCGAAGCCGTGCATGTGCCGGTACGAGGCCGGGATGCCGCGGTCGCTCATCACGATCGTCACCTGGTGCAGCGACTCCGGCAGGTTCGTCCAGAAGTCCCAGTTGTTGTTGGCGCTGCGCAGGTTCGTGCGGGGATCGCGCTTGACCGCGTGATTGAGGTCAGGGAACTTCAGCGGATCGCGGAAGAAGAAGA
The DNA here is from genome assembly GCF_001984015.1 of Rhodococcus sp. MTM3W5.2. Lineage (NCBI taxonomy): Bacteria > Bacillati > Actinomycetota > Actinomycetes > Mycobacteriales > Nocardiaceae > Rhodococcus > Rhodococcus sp. MTM3W5.2. The sequence goes on from NZ_CP019572.1 coordinate 5,282,342, forward strand.
CCGGGGTGTTGTTGCCGACGAGGTCCCAGTTGCCCTCCTCGGTGTAGAACTTGACGGCGAAACCGCGGATGTCGCGCTCGGCATCGGCCGCACCGCGCTCACCCGCCACCGTCGAGAAGCGCGCGAACAGCTCCGTCTTCTTGCCGACCTCGGAGAAGATCTTCGCGCTCGTGTACTGGGTGATGTCGTTGGTCACGGTGAACGTGCCGTATGCGCCGGAGCCCTTGGCGTGCATGCGCCGCTCCGGGATGACCTCGCGGTCGAAGTGGGCGAGCTTCTCGAGAAACCAGACGTCCTGCAACAGCTGCGGCCCCCGCGGGCCTGCAGTGGCGACATTCTGATTGTCGGGCACCGGTGCGCCGACCGCCGTGGTCAGCTTCTCGTCGGCGCCCTTGGTGTGCTGAGGATCAATGCCATTGCTCATCTAGTGGATCCCTTCCTTACTCTCCGCGCCTCGCGGTATCAGCACGCACTCGGCTGTGGACCTCGGTCAGAATTTCCAATCCGGGCAGGGGCGACCCACCGCGACGTTGGGCTGCGCGGCGTTGGGGCTGTGACTCGGTCACCCCTTCCCACTTATACATCTTTCCCCGAACAAGGCGAGAAAGGGCGAAAGGGGCGAATTCGGGAGCCGTCCTTGTTCGTTCACCCGACACTCTCCCGCACTGCGCGTCGAGTCTGATAGTTCTCGGCGTCGAATCTCTTTGTCCGGGACCGATACCGGAAGGTGAAGGTGGGCCACATCACCGAGTTGCGCCCCTCCTTGTCGAGGTACCAGCTCGAGCATCCACCGGTGTTCCATACCGTGCTTCGGAGCTGGCCTGCTATCTCCTCGTTGTAGCGCGCCTGTGCAGCGGGAAGGACCTCGACGACCCCGCCGCCGTCGAGGTGCGCCAGCGCCCCGTTGATGTACGCGGCCTGCGACTCCAGCATGTACACGATCGAGCTGTGCCCCAGGTTCGTGTTCGGCCCGTACATGAGGAACAGGTTGGGGAATCCGACGACGGTGGTACCCAGGTACGCCCGGGGCTGCCCGACCAGTGCTGCGCCAGCGTCCGTCCGTCGCGACCGCGGAGCTGCCGGGCCACGGGCGGTTCGGTGGGCGAGAAGCCGGTGGCGAAGATGATCGCGTCGACCGGCGTCTCCGTGCCGGCGCCGTCGACGACGCCTCCCGCGGTGACCCCGGCGAGCCCCGAGTCGATCAGGTCGACGTCGGCTCGGGCCAGGGTCCGCAACCAGTCGTTGGACAGCAGGATCCGCTTGCAGGCGATCGTGAACTCCGGCGTCAGCTTTCGTCGCAGCGCCCGGTCGGGCACCTGCCGCCGCAGGTGCGCCGCGGCGAACAGCCGGAAGGCGGGCAACAGTCGCGGCGCCTTGGCCATCGCGACCACGTATCCCTCACGAGCGGTGTAGATGGCCGCCCGAACAATCTTCTGCGTGAGCGGAATACGGCGATAGAGCCGCTTCTCCATGCGGGAGAGCGTACGGTCGCCGCGCGGCAGGACCCAGGCGGGCGTGCGCTGGAACACGGTCAACCGTTCCACTCGGTCGGCGATCTCCGGCACGAATTGCACGGCAGAGGCGCCCGTCCCGACCACTGCCACCCGCTTCCCCGTCAGGTCGTAGTCGTGATCCCAGGTCGCCGAGTGGAACAGCCGTCCCCGGAACGTCTCGATGCCCGGCACGTCCGGCAGCCTGGGCGTCGACAGCGCACCCGTCGCGGCGACCAGGGTCTGCGCGGTGAGCTCGCCCAGCGAGGTGCGCACCCTCCAGGTGCCCACGGCGTCATCCCACGACGCATCGAGCAGCTCGCATCCGGTCAGGATTCGATCACGGATCCCGGTGACGGCGACCATCTTCCGCAGGTATGACTGGATCTCCGGCTGCCGGGCGAAGGTATGACTCCAGTCCGGGCTCGGCGCGAACGAGAACGAGTACAGGGCCGTGGGGACGTCGCACGCGCACCCGGGGTAGGTGTTGTCGCGCCAGGTTCCGCCGATGTCGGCGGCCCGCTCGATGACCAGGATGTCGGCCGCCGGATCATCGCGCAGCACCCGCTCGGTGACCGCGAGGCCCGCGAACCCGGCGCCAACCACCAGGACGCGGGCGTGGCCCGGCAACGCGAGCGGTTTCGGTGTGGCGCTCACTTCATCACCAGGCCCTTCCACACCGGGAGCAGCCGCTCCCGGAGTTCACTGTCGGATTCGGGGGTGCGGAACAGCGCCGAGACGGCGAGGCCTCGGGCCAGCTCGATGCTCAGGTCGATCGCGTCCACGCCCATCCGCTCGCCCATCACCTCGGCGCTGCCGAGCCGCAGGGCGTCGCCGACCTTGCGCTCGAGCGGAATCATCGCCTCGTGCAGACCCGGATCGGTGCGCGCTGCCACCCACAGCTCGAGTGCGGCGTAGAACAGCGGGCCGGTGAATGCGTCGACGAGGGTCTCGATCCCGTGGTCGGGATCGGGCCGGGCGTCGAGGATCTCGGCCAGCCGCTTCTCCACCAGGTGCTCGACTGCGGCGACCACCAGCGATTCCTTGGTCGGGAAGTGATGCAGCTGTGCCCCTCGGGAGACCCCGGCCCGGCGCGCGATCTCCTGGGTGCTGGTCCGGGCGTAGCCGACCTCGACGAGCAGCGCGATCGCCGCGTCGAGCAGCTTCGTACGGGTTGCAGCCGTTCGTTGCGCTTGGGTGCGCGGGCCCTGTTCGGTGTCCTGGGTCACACCGACGACCGTAGCGGGAGAATTAAAAACAGTCCAGACTGTTGCTAAGTCTGATTCTCGACGTCGGGCGACGACCCCTCGACCTCGGCCGACGGTGCCCCCGCCGCCGCGGCCACTCCCGGCCGGGCCAGCACCTCGACGGCGATCAGCGCGAGCAGGGCCAGCAACGCGATCGTGAACACCACAACCCCGGACGGATAGGTCCAGAAGACCAGCACCGCGACGGCGATCGCGACGATCGCCACCCGCAGCGGGACCCGCAGTCGCGCGGTCCACACCTCGAGCTGGGTCGGCGCCCTGCCCTCACCCGTTTTCCTGATCTTGTCGACACCCCGGGTGAACCCGCGACGCACCGCGAGCGCGGAGTTCGAACCACCGGTCAGGAAGCCGATCAGCGCGACCACGATCCCGGCCACGAACCACGCCCGCACCATCGTCTTGAGCGGGGCCGCCACCGCGTCCACCACCGCAGCGGCCGCCGCCGGGGACAGCACGTCCGACGGGATCTCGTCGATGTACACCGCGCGGGCGATGTGGAGCGACACGCTCAGCAGTGCCATCGCGATCGCGGCCCCCAGCCCCACCAGCGACAGGGCCCGCAGTCGCCTGCCGTGCGGCGCAGCGAACACCGCCCCGATCGCCGCGAGCACCGCCAGCCACGGCAGCCAGGTGGCGGCCTTGTCCAGGGCGTTGACGGCCCGCTGCGCCTTCACGAGGTCAGCGGACTGGAAGATCACGAAACTCGCATTGACATCGGGAATCTTGTCGGCGAAGGCGAACCCGCGCTCGGTCAGATTCTCCTTGACGGTCTTGAGTATCGCGTCGAGCGGCACGCTCACCGTGCCCTTCTCGTCGATCTCGACGACACCGGTCTCGCCGGTCGCGACCGCCACGAGGTTCTCGTGCGCGATCCGGTTCGCATCGATCCACGCGCTCTCGAACTGATCGCTGGCCACCAGCGAGTGCACGGTGTCCCGGATGAACCCCTCGGCCTGGCCTGCGATCACCGGGGCAAGGCCTACCACCTGCGGCGGCACCCGCGGCGCGTTCTCCGTCAGCGCCGACAGCGCCTCCTGCGTGATCTTCTCGACGTCGAGCCGGGTGAATATCTGGCGCGTCACCTGGTCGGTGATCTCGTCCTGCACTGCCGGATCGGAGCCGAGCGGCGCCACGGTCGCCACGTACCGATCGGTGTCGAGGATCTCGCTCCTCGTGAAGCGGGCCAGCACCGAGGTCAGCAGCAGCACCGCGACCAGGACGATCAGGAGCGCGGACGCGGTCCAGCGCAGCGCGCCGCCGATCCCCCGCCGCTCGGCGACCTCGGTCCCTGCGACCCGGGCTTGTTCGGTCGCGGCGACCTGAGCGCGCAGGCGGATCAGCTCCGCCCGCTCGTCGGCATCGAGCGGCTTCGCATCGTCGGTCGGCGTCATAGAAAAAGCATGCGGCCTCGGGCGGCGATTCGACAGCGCCGATCCGCAATCTCACCCGCACCGGATGAGGGAAAACAACGCGGCGTCCCGGCCCCCTCGGGTCCGAGACGCCGCGAGGCGACGACGAACTGCTAGGACTCGACCCGGGTCGAGTTGGCGTCAGCGTTGGCGTCGGCGAGCAGGTTCCGGATCTCGGTCAGGAGCTCGATGTCCGTCGCCTCCTTCTCCTCCTCGGTCATGAAGCGTTCCTTGACCGAGTTGAACGGGACGATGAGCACGAAGTACACGACCGCCGCGATGAGGACGAAATTGATCACCGCGCTCAGCACGGCACCGAGGTTCACGAAGGTCTCGGGGCTGTCGGTGATCTGGAAACCGAAGCCCATCTCGTTGGATCCACCCAACGACGCGACCAGCGGATTCACGATGTTCTCGGTGAAGGAGGTCACGATCGCGGTGAAGGCAGCTCCGACCACGACGGCAACGGCGAGGTCCAGCACGTTGCCCCGCAGGAGAAATTCCTTGAATCCCTTGAGCACTTGTTGGTCCTTTCGTTGTGAACAATTCAACCAATTATCACGGAATGATATAGGCCAGCGAAGCACCGTACATGATTCCGCGCCCCATTTCACCCACAGAGGATGACGCGATCGGCGAATCCCGCGCCCTAACGTTTGCGTCATGTCCTATGACCCCAACCGACAAGCGACGGCCGTCAAGACGATCGCGATCGTCTCGCTCGTCGCGATCGTCCTGACCGCAGCACCGATCCTCGTCGCGCTCATCTTCTGATCCGCCACCCGACCGACACCCCACCGAAGGAACCCATGGACGACAAGAGCCCCGGAGGCTGGGGCGTTTTCGCCGGCCTCATGCTGATCATGACCGGCACCTTCAACGCGGTCGAGGGCATCGCGTCCCTCACCGCGCCCACCCGGCTGTTCGTCGGGGAAGAGAAGATGCTGATCCTCGACTACGACCGCTGGGGTGGGTGCTCATCGCCTGGGGCGTCCTCCTCGTCGTCGGTGGTGGCGCGCTGCTGGCCGGGGCCACCTGGGCCCGGGTCTTCGGTGTCACCCTCGCGCTGCTGAACGCGGTCGGGCACCTGACATTGATCGGCACCCAGCCCTGGCTGTCGATCCTGGTGATCGCCATCAACATCGGTGTCATCTGGGGCCTGACCGCCGGCTGGCCGGCGAACCGGGCGCCTGCGCAGAGCGCCCCCGCCTGACGCAGTCCCACCTGTGCCCGCCGCCCGTCCCACCACAGGACGGGCGGCGGGCACACGTTTTTCACCTACCCCGGATGAGGAGTCCGGCTCGACGGTCGCGTTGACTTGACCACCGTGAAGTCCTCGAAACTCTCGGTGAGCCTCGCCAAGGAAGCACTGGAGGTCCGGAAACAGACCGCCAGGGGCTGGCTGAAGCGAACCTCGGCCGGGCGCACGGTGGCACGGATCATCAAGGGAATCGTGGACATCGAGCTCGCCGACCGCGCAATGACCCTGGCCGCGCAGGAATTCACCTCGGTGCTGCCGGTCATCATCGCGGTCGGCACCATCGGGGACCTCCACGCCGTCGGCGGCACCATCTCCGAGCAGCTCGGGTTCGATCCCACCGGACTTGACCTGTACGCCATCGCCCCCGGCGCGCTCGAAGAGAGCACGCCGACGTTCGCCACCTTCGGCGTCATCGGCATGGTGATGGTCATTCTCAGCGGGACGTCCTTCGCCCGAGCGTTGGGCCGGCTCTACGGGAAGATCTGGAACATCCCGACCCTGTCCATCCGCGGCAGCTGGCGGTGGGTTGCCGTGCTGTTCGCGGTCGCCTCGTCGGTGGCGCTGCTCAGCGTGGCCCGGCAACTGGCCGGGATGGACTGGGTAGGGCCGCCACTGGCGTTCGGCACCGAGCTGGCCATCTGGTTCGGGCTCTGGGCCGTGGTGCCGTACCTGCTCACCGAGGGCAGGCTGGCCGGCCGGGTGCTGTGGGCCACCGCCGCGCTGACCGCGCTCGGGCTGGCCCTGCTCCGCATCGGGGACGGATCTACCTGCCGATGGCGGGCGCGTCCGCGCAGGAGAAGTTCGGCTCACTCGGGCTGGTGTTCACCACCATCACCTGGATGTTCGTCCTGTCGGGCGTCGTCGTCGCCGCGGCGACGATCGTCAAGGCCGTGGCCCTGGACGAGGGCTGGATCGGGCGACTGCTCCGCGGTCCCGCCCCGGTCCTCGAACCGGCGAACGGCGCAGGCATCGCCGAGGCAGCCGTCTGAACTGTCACCGGCGCCGCCACCCGCGAATGTGCACCTCCCGACGCCCGCACTCGGGCGATGCGACGGCAGGTGCACACTCGGCGGACGGTCAGCCGACGAGCAGCTCCGCGATCTGAATGGTGTTGAGCGCGGCACCCTTACGCAGGTTGTCGCCGGAGACGAACAGCGCCAGGCCACGACCGCCCGGCACGCCCGGATCCTGACGGATGCGGCCGACCAGCGACGGATCGCCGCCCGCCGCCTGCAGCGGGGTTGGCACGTCGACCAGCTGCACACCGGGCGCGGTCGCCAGCAACTCCTTGGCGCGCTCGACGGACAGCGGGTTGCCGAACTCGGCGTTGATCGAGAGCGAGTGGCCGGTGAACACGGGCACCCGGACACAGGTGCCGCTGACCAGCAGGTCGGGCAGTCCGAGGATCTTGCGGCTCTCGTTGCGCAGCTTCTGGTCCTCGTCGGTCTCGCCGCTGCCGTCCTCGACCAGCGAGCCGGCCAGGGGGATGACATCGAACGCGATCGGGGCGACGTACTTGTTCGGCTCCGGGAACGTCACTGCGCTGCCGTCGTGCACCAGCTTCTCGACGTCGTCGATCACCGCGCGGGCCTGGGTCGCCAGCTCCTCGACGCCTGCCAGGCCGCTGCCGGACACCGCCTGGTAGCTGCTGATGATCAGCCGCTGCAGTCCGGCCTCGTCGTGCAGCACCTTCAGCACCGGCATCGCGGCCATCGTGGTGCAGTTCGGGTTGGCGATGATGCCCTTCGGCGGGTTCTTCGCCTCCTCCGGGTTGACCTCGCTGACCACCAGCGGGACCTCGGGGTCCTTGCGCCAGGCGGAGGAGTTGTCGATCACGGTCGCGCCAGCCGCGGCGAACCGCGGGGCCTGGACGCGAGAGAGGGTCGCACCCGCCGAGAACAGCGCGATGTCGATGCCCTTGAGGTCCTCGTCCGAGGTCGCGGCGGTGTCCTCGACCACGATCTCCTCGCCGCGGAACGGCAACTTGGTCCCCGCCGAGCGAGCGGACGCGAAGAACCGCACCTTGTCCGCGGGGAAGTTGCGTTCCGCGAGGAGCGCGCGCATGACCGCGCCGACCTGTCCGGTCGCGCCGACTACAGCAACAGTTGTCATCTCTAGCGTCCCGTTCCCGCGTGGACGACGGCCTCTTCGTCGCCGCCCAGATCGAATGCCTTGTGGATCGCGCGCACCGCGTCGTCCAGATCGTCGTCGGCGACCAGCACCGAGATGCGGATCTCCGAGGTCGAGATCAGGTCGATGTTGATGCCTGCCTCGGCGAGCGCCTCGCAGAAGGTGGCCGTGACGCCCGGGTGGCTCTTCATGCCTGCGCCGACCAGCGACACCTTGCCGATGCGCTCGTCGGAGAGGATCTGGGTGAACCCGATCTCGCCCTGCAGCTCCGTCAGCTTCTCCACCGCGGCGGGCACATCCGTCTTCGGCAGCGTGAAGGTGATGTCGGTCTTGCCGGTCTCCACCTTCGAGATGTTCTGCAGCACCATGTCGATGTTGATCTCGGTCTCGGCGACGGCGCGGAACACCTTGGCCGCGTAGCCCGGCACGTCGGGCAGCCCGACGACGGTGACCTTGGCCTCGCTGCGATCGTGCGCGACGCCGGTGAGGATGGCTTCTTCCACGGGAATGTCCTCCATCGATCCGGACACCATGGTGCCGGGCTTTGTGGTGTACGAGGAACGAACGTGCACGGGCACGTTGTAGCGGCGCGCGTACTCGACGCAACGCAACATGAGCACCTTCGCGCCGCACGCGGCCATCTCCAGCATCTCCTCGAAGGAGACGGTGTCGAGCCGCTGCGCGTCGGGCACGATTCGCGGGTCCGCGGTGAAGATGCCGTCCACATCGGTGTAGATCTCGCAGACGTCGGCCTTCAGCGCGGCGGCGAGGGCGACGGCGGTGGTGTCGGAACCGCCGCGACCGAGGGTCGTGACGTCCTTGCTGTCCTGGCTGACGCCCTGGAACCCGGCGACCAGGACGATCGAGCCGCGGTCGAGCGCGTCCCGGACGCGGCCAGGGGTGACGTCGATGATCTTCGCGTTGCCGTGCGCGCCGGTGGTGATGACCCCGGCCTGCGACCCGGTGAAGGAGCGGGCCTCTTCGCCGAGGGAGTGGATCGCCATGGCCACCAGCGAGTTGGAGATGCGCTCGCCCGAGGTCAGCAGCATGTCCATCTCGCGGGCGGGCGGGCCGCCGGGGCACACCTGCTGAGCCAGGTCGAGCAGCTCGTCGGTGGTGTCGCCCATCGCCGAGACCACGACCACCACGTCGTTGCCCGCACGCTTGGTCTCCACGATCCGTTCGGCGACGCGTCGGATGCGCTCGGCAGATGCCACCGAGGATCCGCCGTACTTCTGCACGACGAGCGCCACGCTAATCAACCTCCGGATCTGGGAACTGGGTACGAAGTCCAGTTGGCAAGCTTACCGACGACACCGGGCTCGCTCGCAGTCAGCCGGGGCGACCGGGCGACGCCCGGTTACCCGACGGGACACTAGTGCTCCCCGACCCCCTGCGCAGGCCCTTTCGTGGTGGCACAGTAGCCGAGTGGAATTTCCCAGGCGAACCCATATGCAGGCAATGCAGGAACGGTCCTCCGTCTCCCCACTCGAGCTGTTCTTCGACCTCGTCTTCGTCTTCGCGTTGACAGGCGTCACGGCGCTGATGGCCGACGACACCTCGGCCAGGAACCTGGTGCGCGGCGTGCTGGTGATGGCGGTCCTGTGGTGGAGCTGGATCGGCTACGCGTGGCTGGCGAATGTGGTGCGCGCCGACGAGGGTTTCGCGCGGGTGGCGATGTTCTTCGCGATGGGCTCGATGTTCATCGTCGCGCTGACCATCCCCGAGGCCTTCGACGACCTGCCCGGCGGTCTCTCCGGCCCGGTGGTCTTCGCCGTCGGCTACTTCTTCGTCCGGCTGATGCACCTGGTCACCTTCTGGATCGCGAGCGCGGGCGACCCCCAGCTGCGCGGCCAGTTGCTCCGGTTCGTCCCGTCCATGGTCGCCGGCACCACCCTGCTGCTGATCGCGTCCCAGCTCACCGGCACCGCGCAGACCCTGATGTGGCTGGCCGCGCTCGTCGGCGACTACCTGGGCACCCTGCTCGGCGGCGAGGGCTGGCGGCTGAACTCCCCGAGCCACTTCGCCGAACGACACGGGCTGATCATCATCGTCGCGCTCGGCGAGTCCATCGTGTCCATCGGCATCGGGGTGACAGCGCTGCCCATCGCCTGGCCGATCGTGGTCGGCTCGCTGCTCGGGCTGGCAGTCAGCGGGCTGCTCTGGTGGGCGTACTTCGACACCACCACCCTGGCCGCCGAGCGCGCCCTCTCCGAAGCCACCGGCGCGACGCAGATCAAGCTGGCGCGCGGCGGGTACACCTTCCTGCACCTACCGATGGTGGTCGGCATCGTGCTGATCTCGCTGGGCCTGAAGAAGGTGCTGAACTACGTCGGCGACGGCAGCCATCACACCCTCACCGACCCCCTCTACGGCATCCCGCTGGTGGCGCTCTTCGGCGGCGCGGCGCTCTTCCTACTGGGGTTGGCCGCCTTCAAGGCGTACGTGACCAGGCTGATGGGGCCGGTCAACCTCGGACGGATCACCACCGCGGTCGTGCTGGTGGCGCTGATCCCGCTGGCCTGGCACCTGCCAGCGCTGGCCTCGCTCGGGCTGCTCGCCGCGGTCCTGCTGGGGCTCATCCTCTTCGAGACGGTGCGCTTCGCCGAGCACCGCGACGAGATCCGGCACGGCGCGCACTGACCGATCCCGGGTGTTGTCGTACCCGCACGGCACACTGGGCGCCGTGCGAATCGTGTTGGTGCCAGGACCCGAGCGGGCCCTGGCGATCCGCACGGACGACCGCGGGCGCGCGCTGGGCGACCCGCTCCCCTTTCCCGACCCGTCCGCCGCGGTGCGCGCCCTCGAACCGGGCGAGCACCCGCGGTGGGTGTGGGCGGACACCGCTGCCGTCTATCCCGCCGTGCTGCGCGACGGCCTTCGCGTGCAGCGCTGCCACGACCTGGCGCTCACCGGCGCCCTGCTGAGCGTGCGGGCGGGCGGGCCCGCCGTCTCCCCGCAGCCCCCGGCAGACGAACGCCCCGGCCTGTTCGACGCGGCGCCACCCCTCGACCCCGCGCGGGTGGTCGCGGACCACGACGCGCAGCTCGCGCTGATCGGTGACGATCCGCGCCTGCGCCTGCTGGTCGCCGCCGAGTCCGCAGGCGCTCTCGCCGCCGCCGAGATGAGTCACCACGGACTGCCGTTCTCCGCCCGCGAGCACCACCGGCTGCTCGAACGCACCCTCGGCCCGCGAACCACCGGAGACGCTGTGCCACAGCGGATCCGGGAGATCACCGAGGTGATCAGCACGGCATTCGGGCGGCGCGTCAACCCCGCGTCGCACATCGAGTTGGTCGAGGCCTTCGCCCGCGACGGCGTCGAGCTCACCTCCACCCGCGCCTACCTGCTGCGCGACGTCGACCACCCGGCGATCGAGCCCCTGCTGCACTACCGCGATCTGGCCAAACTGCACGCCGCCAACGGCTGGACCTGGCTCGACACCTGGGTGCGCGGCGACCGATTCCGGCCCGTCTACGTTCCGGGCGGGGTGGTGTCCGGACGCTGGGCCAGTCGCGGCGGAGGGGCACTGCAGATCCCGAAAGCCTTGCGCACCAGCGTCATCGCAGACCCCGGGCACACATTCGTCATCGCCGACGCCGGGCAACTCGAGCCCCGCATTCTGGCGGCCATGTCCGGCGACCCGCTTATGGTCGCCGCGGCGGGCGCGGACGACCTCTATGCGCCGGTCGCCACCGAGGTGTTCGACGACGATCGCGGCAAGGCCAAGGTGGCGATCCTCGGCGTCCTGTACGGGGCCACCGCAGGAGAGTCCCGCGCACTGCTGACCTTGCTGCGCAAGCGTTTTCCGGTCGCGGTTCACTACGTCGAGGATGCCGCGCGGGCGGGCGAACGCGGCGAGGTTGTGCACTCCTGGCTGGGCAGGGCCTGTCCGCCACCGGACGCCGACTGGTGGTCCGGCGGAGATGCACACGCACGCGGCCGGTTCACCCGCAACTTCGTGGTGCAGGCAACGGCGGCGGAGTGGGCGCTGTGCCTGCTGGCCGATCTCCGGCGACGAATCGCGGACGACGACACCGCCGAACTGGTGTTCTTCCAGCACGACGAGGTGGTCGTACACTGTCGCGATCCGGAGTCCGCCACCGCGCACGTGCTGGCCGCGACGGAGGCCGCCACCCGGCTGCTGTTCGGCGACACGAGGGTGCGCTTCCCGATGGACGTCGCGGTGCGGGACTGCTACGCCGATCCACTCGAGACCTGAAGTGGCGCAGCCAGTTCGGCTTGCCGGCGGATCCCCCGCGGCGAGTCTCCGGCGATGTCCCGGACCGCGCGACTGAACTGACTCAGACCGACGAAGCCACTGCGGAGCGCCACCTGACTGATGGTGAGGTGCGCGGCGCCCGGATCGGTCAGCAGGGCGACACCCCACCGGACCCGACGTCGACGGATCAACTCGTAGACCGAGTACTCCTCGTCCTCGAACAGCTTCTGCAGGTAGCGGGGGCTGACGTTGATGCTCGAGGCGACCTGAGCAATCGTCAGCCTGGGGTCGGTGAAGTTGCTCTCGACGAATTCCCTTGCCCGCGCTCGGTTTCGGAGACCGATCTCGTCACGAACCTGGGTATCGCCGGTCGCCTGGTGGATCACCGCCAGGCACAGGTCGAGGATCGCGCGCTCGATCAGCGCGGCCTCCGCGGAGCCAGGGCCGCACACGTCGGCTACCGCGAACTTCTCGATCGCCGCGGCGATCGTGTCTCCGAGCGGCGAGGCGGTGACCGCGGCCCCGACCAGGGTTCTGGTGTCCACCGACCGTGCGGTCAGCAGGTCGTGCGGCAGGTAGACGAAGACGTAGTCCCCGCGATGGGAGAGCTCGACCTCGAAGGGGGCGGCGAAGTCCACGAAGGCGATCTGGCCCGCCTCCGCACAGCTGGCGACGCGGTTCTGCCGGATCCGGATCTCCCCCGACCGAACGCACACCATCGACAGGTACACGCCGTGGTCGTCCGCCAGCCGGTCCGGCGCCCGGATCCCCGAAACCGCCGAGGTCCGAAGCCTGTTCACCCGGATCGAACCGAAATCCGCCGAGTGCATGACGGCACGGAAACGGTCAGGGTTGATCGCCACCATGTCGGCCGCCGCCGACAGGGTCTCGAGGCCTTCCGGCCCGCTGAGACGCAGACCGTCGGCGAACTGCTGGGTCAACGACGCGGCCTGCGGTAGAGACTTCCCCTTCATACGCACCCCTGCCCACCCCCGACAAAGGAACCTTCTGTGCGGTGAAGACTACAGCCCGAGCGGACCGTACGGTCTCGTACGAGACCGATTCACCAGGCCGGAGCGGCGGCGACCTCGTCGAGCAGGTGCGCCACCCACTTCGCGCTGACGTCGGCGCCCCCGCCGACGGTCCGGTGGATGATCTCCGCAACGGGCGAGGGCGCCCGCGGGTGCAGCGCCGCGGCACCCGCCCCGGAACGGTCCCCGGTCGCGAGGGTGGCGAGTGCCACGCCGAGACCACGCACGTCGCAGGAACGGTCGGCATCCGGGAGCGGTCCAGGAAAGGCCAGGAACACATGTCCTTCCATGCTCACGCGGAGCCGATCCGGATCGTCGAGGGCGAGGACGCCGTCCACCTCGTGCGCCCGGCACACCGCGTGCGCCAGGGGCCGGACCGCGGCCGCGGCGTCGACCGCCGACAGCCGGCCCTCCACGACCTCGGACAGCGAGCAGCTCGGTACCCACTCGGTGACGACCGCCCCCGCCGATTCCGCGTCGACCATGTCGACGATCCGCGGGACGGCCGAGGCGCGGATGCCGCACATCCAGACGGTGCGGGCGAAGATCTCGTCCGTGTCCACCTGCGGGCCAGGGTCGCCGCGGACGCCGTCGCCGGTGAAGAGGGTCAGCCCGACCTCACGGCCGGTGACCAGGTCGAGCCCGCGCCAGAACTCCGCAGACGGCACCGCGCCACAGCAGGAGAGCAGGCGGTACCGTCCGACTGCGAAGGTGCTGCCCGGGATGCGTCCCGACGGCGCGACGCACCCGGGGACATGTGGCCTGACGAGACCGGTCGAATTCGCTGCGACGATGGGCAGCCGTTCGGTGTCAGCGCGCATAGACCGGCATTCGGTCCGGCGAATGAGTGACATCCAATGTCATCGGTGCATCCTCACACAGGGCCGGAAAGTAAATGACCCCTAAAACCATTGGTTTTCGGGGTGCCGAAATGGACGGTCATTGTCGATATCGACCTGGTGACTCGAACTCGCAGGTAGGACCGGCCCGCGGGCGTCGGCGGCCGAAACCGGTGCGCGCACCCAGGCGCGAATTGTCGAAACCTCGTGCGCGAATCGCACGGTCCCGCGGATCGATTCCGCGGCCATTTCTCCCATCCCACGCGAGCGTGGCGCCGCCTACGCACGCGGACGCAGGTGGCGGCGTCCGAATCGAGGTGGAGTTGAATTGGACGGTGCCCGATGTGACCCCCGACCCCTCACGCAATGCCCGGCTGCCTCCGGCACCGCGGACGCGGTCGCTGGCGTTCGGTCTCCCGCCCGCGGGCAGGCGATGGCCGGGTGGGGTGCGGGCGGCACTGGCGTTCGGGGTGCCCGCGCTCCTCGCCGTCGCGTTCGGCCACCAGGAGCAGGCGCTGATCTTCAGCCTCGGCGCCTTTGCGGTCATCTACGGCGAGGGCAGGCCGTACCGGGCCCGCTGGCGAGTCGTTCTCCTGGCAGGCGCCGCACTGTTCACGGCCGCGGGCCTCGGCGCGCTGGTCGGCGGAACCGTCTACCGGACTTGGCCTTTCGACTCGGCGACACCGGCGCTGATCGAGGTCGCGATGCTCGCCGCGGTCGCGCTCGTCGGGACCTATGTGGTGTCCGCGGCGAGGCTCGGCCCGCCCGGATCGTTCTTCTTCGTGCTGACGTGTGCGGTCGCCACGATCATGTCCAGGTCCGGGATCTCGGCCGCGGTCATCGTGGGCTGCACGGCAATCGGCGTGGTCAGCGCGCTGGTCGTGGCGATGGCGGGGGCACTCCGCGACCGCCGGGCACCCGAGCGCGACGCCGTGGCCGCGGCCGTGCGGTCGGTGAACGCCTATGTCGACCTGCGCAGCAGCGATGCCCCCGCGGTCGCGGCGAGACACCAGGCCGCGACCGCGGTGCACGCAGCCTGGGCGGCGGTCTACGACGCGGGGCTGCCGGAGCGCCGACCCAACTCGGATCCCGTCCGGTCGCTGCTGTCCGCACACCTGCGACTGGTGGGGGTCGCCCGCTCCGACGCCGAGGACGGCCCGGACCTCGAACTCGACGCGCCCGCCCCGCAGATCCCGTTGGCGCGACCCGATTTCCGGTACCGCATGCGGCGCTCGCTCGCCCTCGACTCGCACGCCTGCACCACCTCGCTGCGGGTGCTGCTGGCGTGCCTCGTCGCGGGCTCGCTGAGCGTGGCCGTTGGCTTGGATCGGCCGGACTGGGCGGTGATCGCGGCGGTCCTGGTCCTGCACCAGGGACCCGACCGGATCCGCGGCACCGTGCGCGGAGTGCACCGCTTCGTCGGGACGGCGGCGGGTCTGGTGCTGTTCGCCGCGCTGTATGCGCTCACGCCGACCGGCGCAGGCCTGATCGTGTTGCTGATGGTGTTGCAGTTCCTGATCGAGCTGTACATAGCCCGCAACTACGGGCTCGCGGTCATCTTCATCACCCCGCTGGCGATGCTCATCGGTGGCGCCTCGCATCCCGACGCGGACATCGGGCCGATGATCCTCAACAGGTTCCTCGAGACCCTGCTCGGCGTCGTCGTGGCGCTGGCCGTCCTGTGGTCGGTGGCCCCGCGCGCGCACCGTCGCGACCTCCGCTGGACCGAGAACCGCACGCTCGACACCGCGCTCGCCCTGGTATCCGGGCTGCGTACCACCGCACCGACCGCGCCCGCCGTGATGGCGCTGCGACGGGACGTCCAATTCGAGCTGATCGGTGCGGGTTTGAGCGCGGCCGATGCCGCTCACAACGAGCGTGCGTGGACGCAGCGGCAGTGGCCGCGGCACCTCGAGATCTGCACGCTGGGGTACGACCTGCTCGCGCAGTGCTGGGCGACGGACCCCGAGGGGCGGCTCGCCGATCCGGACGGATGGGAGGATCGGGTGCGCGCCGTCAGATCAGCGCGAGCGCCCCGCGGAGGGTGAACAGCACGCCGAATCCGAGGAACACCCCGACACCGAGTTCCTTGTTGCGGCGGATCATCCACGTCTTCGCGCGGTCCAGCCCGCGACGCGCGCGGTCACCGAGGAGCAGGTAGACCCCGATCGGGACCAGGAAGTCGAGCACCGAGGCCAGCAGCAACAGGACGGTCCCGACCAGTGCCTCCGGCCACGTCGAGCCGTAGCTCGAGATGATGCTCATGCCCGAGAGCATGATGAACAGGTTCGGATTGAGATTGGCCAGGAGCAGACCGATCACGAATGAGGTGCGCGGGGTCGCCTCCTCCAGCTCGAGCATCCACTTGGGCGTCTCGGCGACGAGCTTGCGGCGCTGCAGCAGCTGGAACAGTCCCACCACCAGGAAGAGCACACCGACACAGAGCCCGATCCAGTGCGACACGGTCTGTGAGGTCGCCGACGGATCCCCTGCCCCGCCGAGCAGCGCCGCCACCCCGATCACGGTGTACACCATCAGGAATGCGCCACCGAAGCTCAGCGCATTGCGGATCGGGTTGTCCGACTGCAACAGCAGCACGCAGCCCGCGATCGCGGCCGGGGTGATGACCAGCCCGATCATCTCCGGGATCAGCAGCAAGATCAGCTCGCCCATGTCGTCCTCCACTCATACGGACGGCGGGCACTGCCGCCGATCCCGCCGAAGGTTAGCGTTCGTCACGGTCCGCCGATTCACCCGCGAAGCATGAGACGCCGACCGACAGTCCGGGTTTGACTGGGTGCCCGTCGAGCGGAAGGACCGCCATGGTCGACACCACGGCACTCACCGAGCTGTACAAGGACCTGCACGCCAACCCCGAGCTGTCGTTCCACGAGACCCGGACCGCGGGCATCGTCGCGGACCGGCTGCGCGCGCTGGGTTTCGAGACCAGCACGGGCGTGGGCGGGACCGGTGTCGTCGGAACGCTGCGCCGCGGCGACGGCCCCATCGTGCTGCTGCGCGCCGACATGGATGCACTGCCGGTCGCGGAGGAGACCGGGCTGCCCTACGCCAGCACCGCGCGCGGCACCGATCCCGACGGCGCGGATGTCCCGGTGGCGCACGCGTGCGGCCACGACATGCACGTGGTGTGCCTGCTCGGTGCGCTGGAGGAGTTGGCGGGAGACCGAACCGGCTGGCGTGGAACGATTCTCGCGGTATTCCAGCCGGCCGAGGAACTCGGTGGCGGCGCGCAGGCCATGGTCGACGACGGCCTGTTCGACAGGTTCGGCACCCCAGACGTGGTGCTCGGGCAGCACGTGGGCCCGTTTCCGGCCGGCATGCTCGCCGTCCGGCCGGGACCCGCCTTCGCCGCGACGGACGCACTGCGAATCAAGATGTTCGGCAAAGGCGGCCACGGTTCGCGGCCCGAGACCACGATCGATCCGGTGGTGATGGCCGCGTCGACGGTGCTGAGGCTGCAGACCGTGGTGTCGCGGACGGTGGCCGCGACCGACACGGTGGTGCTGACGGTCGGTTCACTCCGCGCGGGCACCAAGGACAACATCATCCCCGACGAGGCCGTGCTCGAGGTCAACATCCGCACCTACGATGCCGCGGTACGTACCAGGGTCCTCGACGCGGTCACCCGCATCGTCGATGCCGAGGCCGCCGCCGCGGGCGCGACCCGTGCGCCCGAGATCACCCCGATCGACAGCTTTCCGGTCCTGGTCAACGACCCGGCGGCCGTGGAGCGCACCGCCGCCGTATTCCGCGCCCGGTTCGGCAGCGATCACGTCTTCGACCCGGGGCCCGTCACGGGCAGCGAGGACGTCGGCGTCTTCGCGACCGCGTCCGGGGCGCCCTGCTGCTATTGGCTTTTCGGCGGCGCCGATCCGGAGGCATTCATGCGGGCCGCCGCGGCCGGGACCACCGACCACGACATCCCGTCGAACCACTCAGCGCGGTTCGCTCCTGTCATCGAGCCGACCCTGACCATCGGCATGGAGGCGCTGGTGGCGGCCGCCCGGGAGCGGCTGGGACAGGGCTGAATCTGTTCAGCCGACCCTGACGATCGGCGGGATCTCGTAGGTTCCGTCGAACACCTCGGGCCGCGGGCTGTACATCCGCAGCAGCGGGCGGAAACCCGCAGCAGGGGTCGGCAGCCAGTTCGCCAGCGCGGTCGGGTCGGTCGGTTCGGCGGCGCTGAGGGTGATCGTCAGCGAGCCGTCCTCCGCGTAGACCAGCCCGGGGGTGCGGTCGCCGATCGAGTAGCGGTCGATCGGGTTGTCGACCAGGTAGTACTCCGGCACGTCGTACATGGTGATCGACCAGAACGCGTCCACCGGCGGCGTCTGCGCGAAGGTCAGCGTGTAGCTGCGCTCTCCGCTCAACTCGGCGCCGTCGCCGTCGAGGTAGACCGGGGCGTAGGCCGCCTCGTATCCGTGGTTGCCCCACAGCCCGCCCATCGCCGCGGCCGCGCGCAGCCCGATCGCTTTGGTGCGGTCGTCGATTCGCCACTCCGGCGAGTTGATGGTGCCGATCTCGAAGTAGTCGTCGTTGTAGTCGAAGATGTGGAACGGCTGATGCCATCCGTTGACGATGGTGTCGCCCGCCCCGGACTTGAGGGCGGCCACGAGTCCGTCGTGGCCCGCCTTCGCCCCGGCGGTCAGCGCGTCGACCAACTCCGGGTCGGCCTCGGCGTACGGCGAGGCACCCCACTCCAGCAGGCCGAGCGGCTCGAAGGCCTGCTGGAGCGGCAGGTCCTGGGCCGCGGGCGGGTAGGCCTGCAGGTAGACCCGGAGCTTCTCCCAGAACGCCAGCGCCTCGGGCAGGTTCGGATCCGGGGTGGGCAAACCAAGGGGTCGGGTCTGCTCGCCCACCTCCGTCAGCGTGAGCTGCTGCTGCAGGGCACGAACGCGGGGCAGGTCGTCCTCACCGGCGCAGGCCCACCGCCCCACGATCGACGCGACCACGGTGGGGCAGGAGATCCTGCGGACGCCAGCCGGCGTCTGCCCCGACCAGCCCGGCGGGGTGAGCAGGTACCGCCCCGCGGCCGTGCCGGTGGCGCGCTTGCCCACGTACGCGAAATTGTCGGTCCAGGCGTCCACGAACTGGAGCACGTAGTAGGCGCCGTCGGTGTCCGGAACCTCCAGCAGCAGCGGACCATTGGTGAGGTCGAGCTGCCCCATGGAGTACACGGTGTCGTTGTTGATGGAGACGAAGGTGTCCTTCGGCCCGGCGAGCTCGGCGGCGTGACTGAACTCGTTGAACGGTGCTGCCGCGTTGGCCCCGACGCCCGTCGTCGTGTAGCGGCGGACCTGATCCAGGTTGAACACCAGAGGGAATCCGTACACGTAGGCCTTGGCGGCCAGATCCTTCAGTTCGCTACCCACCGAACACACCCCTTCTCCGACGTTCCCCATGGCACCACGGGGGAAGGTCCGGCGACCTCACCCGTCTCGTGTGAGTTGCGAACAATCGAGCCGACCTAGCGTCGGTGGCAATCGTGTCGTCGACAGGAAGGTCATCCATGCCCGAGCAGCTGCCCGGTTCCGTACTCCCCATTCCCGACCAGCAATATCAGGGGCCGTTGTTCTTCGACGCCAAGCACCCTGAAGCGAAGCTGCCCCCGATCGAGATGAACCGGCCGCCCGCCGGCGCCCCCAACGTGCTGCTGGTGCTGCTCGACGACGTCGGATTCGGCGCTTCCAGCGCGTTCGGCGGCCCGGTGCACACGCCGACTGCCGAGCGCCTGGCCGCTGGCGGGCTGAAGTACTCCCGGTTCCACACCACCTCGCTGTGCTCGCCGACCCGCGCCGCGATGCTCACCGGCCGCAACCACCACGCGGTGGGTATGGGGCACATCACCGAGACCGCGACGCCCGCGCCGGGCTACCGGTCCACCCGACCGAACTCCTGCACCCCGCTCGCGGAGATCCTGCGCCAGAACGGCTACAACACCGCGCAGTTCGGCAAGTGCCACGAGGTGCCGACCTGGGAGTCGGGTCCCACCGGACCGTTCGACCACTGGCCCGCGTTCAGCGGCTTCGAGCGGTTCTACGGATTCATCGGCGGCGAGACCAACCAGTGGCAGCCCGCCCTGGTCGACGGTGTCTCCGCGATCCTGCCGCCGGACGACCCGGACTACCACCTGATGCCGGACCTCGCGGACAAGGCCATCGACTACATCAAGCAGCAGCAGGCGCTGACCCCGGACAAGCCGTTCTTCACCTACTTCGCACCGGGCGCCACCCACACCCCGCACCACGTGCCGAAGGACTGGATCGCCAAGTACAAGGGCAAGTTCGACCAGGGCTGGGACGCGGTCCGCGACGAGACCTTCAAGAAGCAGCTGCAGCTCGGCGTGATCGGCGCCGACTCGGACCTCACCGCCCGCCCCGACGGCATCATGGCGTGGGACGACATCCCCGATGAACGCAAGCCGATCCTGGCGCATCAGATGGAGGTGTACGCGGCATTCCTGGAGTACGCGGATTTCCACGTGGGCCGGGTCGTCGACGCCATCGAGGAGATCGGCGAGCTGGACAACACCCTGATCCTCTACATCATCGGCGACAACGGCGCCTCCGCCGAGGGCGGCCTCGAGGGAGCTACATGATCACCACCGCCTCCAACGGTGGCGGCGAGTACGAGACCGTCGAGTTCTGGAACGAGCACCTCGACAAGATCGGCGGACCGGAGGCCTACAACCACTACGCGGTCGGCTGGGCACACGCGATGTGCACGCCGTACCAGTGGACCAAGCAGGTGGCCTCGCACTACGGCGGTACCCGCAACGGCACGATCATGCACTGGCCGGGCGGCATCGACGCCAAGGGCGAGATCCGCACCCAGTGGCATCACGTGATCGACGTGGCCCCGACCATCCTCGAGCTGGCGGGCCTGGCGCAGCCGCACACGGTCAACGGCGTCACCCAGGTGCCGATGCACGGCACCTCGTTCGCCTACTCGTTCAACGACTCCGAGGCCGACGAGCGGCACAAGACCCAGTACTTCGAGCTGATGGGCAACCGCGGCATCTACCACGACGGCTGGACCGCGGTCACCAAGCACCGCACGCCGTGGGACGTGGTGGCCCAGGCGCCGGACTTCTCGCTGGACGTGTGGGAGCTCTACGACACCACCACGGACTGGACGCAGGCACACGACCTCTCGGCGCAGCACCCGGAGAAGCTGGCCCAGCTGCAGCAGCTGTTCATCATCGAGGCCGCCCGCTACAACGTGCTCCCGCTCGATGACCGGGCCGCGGAGCGGATGAACCCGGTCCTCGCCGGTCGCCCGACCCTGGTGCAGGGCGACAAGCTACGGCTGTTCGAGGGCATGACCCGGTTGGGCGAGAACGTCGCGATCAACATCAAGAACCGCAGCTACTCGGTGACCGCGCAGATCCAGGTCCCCGACGGCGGCGCCGAGGGAGTGGTCGTCACGCAGGGTGGCCGGACCGGCGGCTGGGCGCTGTTCACCGAGGGCGGCAAGCTCGGCTATCACTACAACTACTGCGGACTGCGCCGGACCACGGTGCTCTCGGAGGATGCCCTGTCGCCCGGCGAGCACCAGGTGCGCGTCGAATTCGCCTACGACGGTGGTGGAATCGGCCGCGGTGGCACCGCGACGATCTACGTCGACGGCGACGAGTCGGGCAGTGCCCATGTCGAGCGCACCCATCCGCTGTACTTCTCCTTCGACGAGGGCCTGGACGTCGGCATCGACACCGGCATGCCGGTGTACGAGGGTTACAAGACCGAGCGTGGCAAGTTCAACGGCAAGATCGACTGGGCCGACATCGAGCTGGGCGACGATGACCACAGCCACCTGATCGACCCCGAGGACGCCCTCGCCGCGGTGCTCAAGCACCAGTAGGCGGCTCCGCCGCCCGTGAGTCCTTTTGGTCCGCAGTGGGGCCAGAAGGACTCACGGGCGCGAAGCGCCTATCGCGTCGTCGACGGTCGCGAAGATCCGTCCCGACTCCTCGAACTGCCGACCCAGCTCCGTCTTGCGGGCCGTCTCCAGGTCGCGCTGCGGCACGGCCACGAAACAGATCGTGACGCCCCGAGCTGACAGATCCTCCGCGAGGTCCCGGATGTGATGCATCACCGTGGTGGTGATCTTCCACGCCCGTGAACAGTCCAGCACGACGGTCTTCGCGCCCGCGGCCTCGATGCGTTCCGCGATCGCCGTGACGTTGGCCAGCACGTTCGCGGTGTACAGGGCCGAATTGATCCGAAGCACAAGCGGATCGGTCGGATCGGTCGGCGCATCCTCGTCACCGCCGATCCACCGACCGTCCGCGCCCTGGTGCAGCTGGACCACGTGCGGTCGGTTGAGCTCCCGCAGGACCAGGTACAGGGTGAACAGCACGCCGACGGCAACCGCGGGCAGCAGGCCTGCCGTCAGCCCGATCAAGGCCGTCGCCAGCGCAATCCAGAACTCGAGCTTGTTGATCCGCCAGAACCTGGCGAACGCGCCGATGTCCACCAGGCCGAGCGTCGCGACCACCACCATCGCCCCGAGCGTCGCCTGCGGCAGGTCGCTGAGCACGGGGGCGAGGAACAGGGCCACCAGTACCGCCAGCGCCGCGGTCACCAGCCCGCTGGCCTGGGTCCGCGCTCCGGCCCGCAACGCCACCGCCGTCTGCGAGAACCCGCCCGCAGGCGGCAGGGTGTGGAAGAACGCCCCGGCCACCGAGGCCACACCGTTTGCCAGCATCTCCTGGTCGCTGTCGATCTGCGGCTCGCCCTGCCTGCGCACCCCACGCGCCACCGACACGGTCTCGAGGAAGGCCATCGCCGCGATCGCCAGCGCGCCGGGAATCAGCGCGCCGATGTCATCGAGGCTCGGGATGCCCGGTAGCGGAATGCCCTGCGGGACTTCTGCGATCAGCTCCACACCGCGGCCGTCCAGTCCCGCGAACGCGACCAGCCCGATCCCGGCCGCGACCACCACCAGCGGTCCGGGGATCCGGGGCACCAGCTTCGACATCGCGTACAGCGCGCCGATCGACCCGGCGGCGAGGAGCACCGTCGCACCGTTCGCGTCACCGATCTGCCGCAGCGCCGACCACACCACCCGGAAGAATCCCGTCGCGTCCGGGTCGGACGGCACGCCGAGCAACTTCGGCAGCTGACTCGCGGCCACCGTCAACCCGACGCCCACCTTGATGCCGGTCAGCGTCGCCTCGTTGATGTTCTCGATGATCGAACCGAGTTTGAGCACCCGCGCCAACAGCAGGATCACGCCGACCAGCAGGGTCAGCGTCATGAGCGAGGTCTGCGCGTCCTCCGAGCCGGCCGCGATGCCGGCCCCGATCATCGTCGACGCCGTCAGCACGGCGATCGTCGACGTGGTGCTGACGCTGACGGCCCTGGCCCCGCCGAGCATCGCGTACACGACCATCGGGACCATGCAGGTGTACAGACCGATCTGCACCGGCATGTCCGCGATCGTCGCGTAGGCCATCGCCTGCGGGATCACCACGGCACCGGCGCTGAGACCCGCGACCACATCGGAACGCAGCCAGGACTTTCGGTAGCCGACCAGCGTCGGAGCCAGCACCGCGGCATCACGCCGCGTTTTGAGCCCAGTCACGACTACTGCTTCATCATCGCGACGTTCATCAGGTGCTCGGGCTCGACGAGGTGACTGTGATCGTCCTCCCCGAGGTCGATGACCACCCGGTCGATGGTTCCGGTGAACGCATTCCCGGTTGCCTCGTAGTCCGGCGACACCGGCGATGCGAGATCCTGTCCGACGTCGAGGGTCTCGTCAAAGGTGAACTGGAAAGGGATGGTGCGTTCGACGCGGCCCTCCCCGACCTTCCGATCGGCACCGAAGAGCGAGACAGTGCCGCCCTTACCGAGTCCTCCGCCGTCGTACGCGAAATGCACGCGCAGTTCCTGTTTTCCGGGTGCCACCGAGGTATCCGAACGGACGATGGCCGTGTCGATGCCGAGCAGGTTGTAGGCGAAGGCGAGCTTGCCGTCGAGCGCGTAGAACGACCACCCGCCGTAGGCACCTCCCTGCGCGACAATCACCCCGTTCACACCGTCGGCAGGCACCTCGACCTTGGCAGTCACCGTGAACGACTTGTTCTTGATGTTGATGGCCGAGTTCTCACTCAGGCGCCGCATGCCGCGGTAGAGCGTCTGACTCTGCGCCGTGATCAGCGCCGGACGGCCCGCGAGATCCGGGTTGAACCGCTCCGCCGTCCGAATGTCCATCGGCAACACGTTGAATCGGGCCGCCTGGACGAGGAACAGCCGCTGCAGGTGGGCGAGCTTGTCCGGGTACTCGGCGGCCAGGTCATTCGACTGCGTCCAATCGTTCTCGACGTCGTACAGCTCCCACACGTCCTCGTCCAGGCCGTGATCCGAACCGAGCCACGGATCCTTGTGCTTGGCGACCGCGGTCCAGCCCTTGTGATAGATCGCGCGGTTCCCCACCATCTCGAAGTACTGCGTCACGTGCTGCTCGGCCGCGTCGGCGTCGGCGAAGGTGTAGTTCATCGCGGTGCCCTCGTACGGATGCTGCGTCACGCCGTGCACCGTCGACGGTTCGGGAATCCCCGCCGCCTGCAGCACCGTCGGCGCAACATCGATGACGTGGGCGAACTGGCTGCGGATCTCGCCGCGCGCCGCGATGCCGTTCGGCCAGCTGACGATGGTGCCGTTGCGGGTGCCGCCCCAGTGCGAGGCCACCTGCTTGGTCCACTGGTAGGGCGTGTCCATGGCGTGTGCCCAGCCGACCGCATAGTGGTTGTACGAACTCGGGGTGCCGAGGTCGTCGATGTGGGCGGCGACGTACTCCTCGGTCTCGATGTCGTTCATGTGGTTGATCGTGAAGCCCTCGTTGGTCGTCCCGTGCATCGAACCCTCGGCCGAGGCGCCGTTGTCGCCGATGATCACGTAGACGAGGGTGTCGCCGAGCACGTCGAGATCCTCGAGCGCGTCGAGGAGGCGACCGACGTGGTGGTCCGCGTAGTCGAGGAAGCCCGCGTAGACCTCCATCTGACGGACGAGGGCCGGCTTGATGGTCTCGCTCATCTCGTCCCAGGCGGGGATACCGGGGCTGCGCTCGGTGAGCACGGCGTCCTGCGGGATGACGCCGAGCGCCTTCTGCCGGGCGAAGGTCTCCTCGCGCAGGGCATCCCAGCCCTGGTCGAACTTCCCCTTGTACTTGTCGGCCCATTCCGTCGGCACGTGGTGCGGGGCGTGCGTGGCGCCGGGTGCGAAGTAGGTGAAGAACGGCTTGTCCGGGGCGAGGGACTTCTGCTGCCGGGTCCAGTCGATGGCCTTGTCAGTCATGTCGCCCATGAAGTGGTAGCCGTCTTCGGGCGTGCCCCACGGCTCGACCGGCGAGGTGTTCTCGTAGATCGCCGGGTACCACTGATTGGTCTCGCCGCCGAGGAACCCGTAGAAGTACTCGAATCCGCCGCCGGGGTGCGGCCAGTGGTCGAACGGTCCCACCGCCGAGGCCTCCCACACCGGGACCTCGTGGCACTTGCCGAACTGGGCGGTGTTGTAGCCGTTGAGCTTCAAGGTCTCGGCCAGGGGCGCACAGTTGTTGGGCCGCAGCGAGCTGTAGCCAGGTGCACTGGTGGCGATCTCGGTGATGCCGCCCATCCCGACGGTGTGGTGATTGCGCCCTGACAGCAGGGCGGCGCGCGTCGGGGAGCACAGCGCGGTGGTGTGGAAACGGGTGTACTTGAGGCCCTGCGCCGCGACCCGCTCGAAATTCGGGGTATCGATCGGACCGCCGAAGGCGCTCGAGGCACCGAAGCCCACGTCGTCGATCAACACCACGAGCACGTTCGGGGCGCCCTCGGGAGGGAGCAGCCGCCCGATCGGCGGGAACTTGGTGTCCGGGTCCGTGGCGTCGTAGGTGACCGTGCCGGTGTACGCGAGGTCCGGGATCGGAAGGGTTCCGCGCTGAAGACCATTCACGTCATTGCTCATGATGTCGAGACCTTTCCGTCGTGTTCCCGCATCCAGCCGGCCGTGGACTGGACTGCCATGTCAGATGCCCGAACCCTGATCCGCGAGGGCCTCGGTGACGGTCGGATACAACCCGATGCTTCGACCGTCGGGAGCCGCTTGCTTGAGCGTGTCCCGGAACTGCCCGATATCTCGAGCAACCCGTAGCTCGATCCCCTTGCGCCCGAGCGTGTCCCGCAGCTGCATCAACATCTGGGCGGCGCTGACATCGACGAACGGCGATGTCTCGGCGTCCAGCACGATCGTGCGGGTCTCGTCGGTGCAGAGCGCCTCGATGCGATCTTTCACATGATCGGCGTTCGCGAAGAACAGGCCGGCCTCGACGCGGACCACCACCACGTCCGGGCGGGTGGCGATCTCCGGATGACGCTCGGCGTCGACCCACAGCGAGCCCTCCTTCGCGAGTGCCGCGACGTGCGGACGCGACGAGCGATAGAGCAGCAGCAGCATCGACACCCCGATACCGATCACCAGGCCGGGGAGGGTATCGAACAGCAGCACGCCCATCATCGCGGCGACCGCGCCGGCGAAGTCGGCGCGGGCGGCGGGCCCGTAGATGCTGCCGAGCCGCTGCGTCCACACACCGTAGAGCCGCCTCAGCGCGGACACGTCGACCAGTTCGATCACCGCCGCGATGACGACGGCGGCCAGCGTGGCCTCGGGCAACTTCTCGAACAGCCCGGTGAGGAAGAGCAGCGTGACCACCGTGAGCGCCGCCACGACCAGGCCACTGACCTGACTCTTCGCACCCGCTCCCCCGTTGACCGCGGTCTTCGAGAGGCTGCCGTTGACGACCATGCCCGACGCCAGGCCCGATCCGAGGTTCGCCGCCCCCAGGCCCATCAGCTCGCGGTTGGCGTCCACCTCGTAGCCGGCCTTCGCCGCGTACGTCTTGGCCGCACCAAGGCCCTCCGCGAAGCCGATGAGCAGCACGCCGACAGCAGGCCCCAGCAGGTCAACGTAGTCGTCGAACCCGACGCCGCCCGGCAGCCCGACCGAGGGCAGCCCGGAGTCGATGTGCCCGACGATCTCGACACCCTCGCCGTCCAATCCCAACACCGTGACCGCCGCGATCCCGAGCAGCACGGCGAGCAGCGAACCCGGGACCAGCGGCAGCCAGCGCTTGAGCCCCAGCACCACAGCGAGACTCAGCAGGCCGACGGTCAGTGTCCGCCAGTCGGTGTCACCGAGGTGACTGATGACGCCCCAGGCCTGCTCGAAAAAGTTGCCCTCGGACTTCGGCACCCCGAACAGCTTGGGCACCTGGCCGATGATGATGGTCAGCGCGAGTCCGACGATGAAGCCCTTGAGTACCGGCTCGGAGATGAAGGACGCGATGAAGCCGAGCCGGATCATCCCCGCGAGCAGGCCCACGATGCCCGTCGCGATGGCCAGCACCGCGGACAGCGCGAGGTACTTGCCGCCGTCGGCCCCTGCCAGTGGCGCGATGATGGCCGCGGAGAGGGCCGCCGTCGCGGACATCGGCCCGACCACCAGGTGCCGCGAACTGCCCACCGCCGCATAGAGAATCAGTGACGGGATGGCGGCGTAGAGTCCCACCACCGGCGGCACGCCGGCGATGGTCGCATAGGCCAGGGCCTCTGGCACCAGCACCGCCCAGACCGTGAGTCCGGCGATGACGTCGGGACGGGCCCACTTGCCCTGGTAGCCCTGGAGGGAGCCGAACAGCAACCAGCGCCGCCCTGCCTTGTCTGTCGTGTTCACTTTCGGCCGGCTCCCTTCGTACGGTTGCCTCATGATCGGTGCTCCGACCCCGGACGCGCCTCACCTCGTGAGGGTGAGGCGCATCCGCTCGACCGGAACGGCCGACAAAATACGAGGCTGTCGTCGACGGGCTGACGCGACGGGAGACCGATCAGGCTCCGGCGCCGGTGGCGTCGAGCAACGGCTGACCGATGACGCCCATCGTGGCCGACGCACCACCGAGCGCCCATCCGCCGTCGGTGGCCAGGACAACCCCCGACACGTAATCGGCGAGCGGGGACGCCAGGAACCGGCACACGTTGGCGACGTCGCGCGGGGTGCCGTATCGGCGCAGGGGAACGCTGTTGGTGACGAGGGCCCGGTCCGCCTCGGTCGGTGCGAGGCGCGCCATGCCCTCGGTCCCGTCGATCGGGCCCGGGATCACACCGTTGACCCGGACCCCGGCCGGACCCCACTCCAGGGCGAGCACCTTGGTGAGCATGTCGACGCCTGCCTTCGCCGCGCACACGTGCGCCTGCGTCACCGTCGGGAGGACGGCCTGCGGCGCGGAGATGTTGATGACCGAGGCGCCGGGCTTGCGCAGGAACGGGTACGCGGCGCGCAGGACGTTGAAGGTGCCGAGCAGGTCGATGTCGACGACCGACTTGAATCCGTTGGCCGAGAGCCCCAGTGCCGCGGCGGGAAAGTTGCCCGCGGCGCCCGAGACCATCACGTCGAAGTCGCCGAACCGGTCGTGCGCGGCCTTGAGCACCGTCTCCGTCGCGGCATAGTCGCGAACGTCCGCGCTGCCGCCCATGGCCTCGGCCCCGAGCGCGGTCAGCCGCTCGACCGCGGCGTCAACCTTCTCCTGCCTGCGGCTCATGACCGCGACCCGGGCGCCTGCCCTGGCGAAGTCCTCGGCGATGCCGAGGTTGATCCCGCTGGTGCCGCCCGCAACGAACACGGTCTTGCCGGTCAGATCGATCGACTGGACGAACTCGGTGGCCATGCCAACTCCCTCGCTGTGAAAATAATCAGTGCTGCGAATGGTTTCTGTAGCGGACCATACTGGAAGCCGAGCACGGTGCTGGGGCGCGGGCACCATATGATCGTCACTCCCAACCGCCCTGGAATCGGAGGTGCCGACTCATGGCCGAGCCCTTGGTCTCCGACGCCGCGGCACGCCACACCGGCTGCCTACTGATGAAGCTCGGACAGGCGATGTCCCGCCTCAGCGAGGATCGGCTGGCCGACCTGGGGCTGCGAACCCGGCACTACCTGATCCTGCAGGCACTCGCGGAGGCGGGCGCCCGCTCCCAGCTCGAACTCGGCAGTCAGCTGCGCATCGATCCCACGACCATGGTCGCGTCCATCGATCACCTCGAGGGGCTGGGACTGGCAGGCCGGACACGGGATCCGCAGGACCGCAGGCGCTTCCTCATCGCGATCACCGACGAGGGCAGGCGCGCCGCCGCCGAGTCCGACGGATTGCTGGCCTCGCTCAACGAGGAGACCCTGGCCGATCTCGACCCCGCACGGCGCGAGGACCTGCACCAACTGCTGCTGGCGCTCAACGCCGGGGACGCGCTGCCGCGGGCCTACGACGCCACTCGGGACATTCCGCACTGATCCCGGCTCCACGGCGGCGTTCGGTGCCCTGGCTCTGGCGCCTCACCGGTCCGGGTCTCTCTGCCCCTCGGATCGATCCCGGCCGGCGGCGGCCAGCACCTTGTACAACACGATCTGCTCGTTCGCGAACGTGAGCGCCGTCGCGGGACTGGTCCCCTCGCCGCGCGGCGCCAGGTACAGCGGGATCTCCGGGCTGATCCCGAGCACGTAGTCCCGCATCTCCGCTCGCGCGGGTTCGTCGAGCCCGCCGCCGATGACGACGAGGTCCGCCTTCCCCTCGGTCAGGGTCTGCCCGATCAGGGCGCGGTCGTTGGTCGCGACCACGTCGCGGCCGAAACGGCGCAGCTCTTCGGCCAGAACATCCAGCGTGGATTGGAGCTTGCCGATGAGCAGAAGCCTCGGTTCAGCCATCTGCACCACCCCTTCGCGGTCGACTCCGCTACGAGAACACCCAACCACGCAGGGCCAGGAAGCGCAGGACACCGACGAACGCACTGACCGCGACCACCGCGACCGCCTGCACCAAGCCGCCCACCGACGGCAGCCAGAAATCGAGCAGGGCAAGCGAGAGCGTGCTCAGTGCCAGGCCGACGAGCGCAAGCCCGCCGCCCTCCCATTGCGCCGGGAACCAGCGGACCCGCGCGGACGCGTGGAAGGTCAGCCTGCGATGGAGTTCGTTGGCCAGGGCGGTGCTGACCACCACGCCCGCGACGTTGGCCGCGAGCGCGCCCCGGGAGTGGAGCAGGAGGAACACCAGTGCGTACACGATGTTGCTCGATCCGCCGACGAGGACGAACCGGATGAACTGCGCGGTGACGCCGTCGCCCCGCAGCCGACGACTCCCGGTCCGTCCCCCGATCCAGGGATAGGACCCGTCGGGATCGTCGCGGACGGGCGCAGGTTCGCCGCGACCGTCACCGTACGTGATCACGTCGTCCATGAAAGCCCCTTCTCGACGCGGACATCCGCATCTGTCCCCCTCAGCGGGACGCCGCGTCGCCTGCAGGAGACGAGCCGCCCGAGATCAGTGCCGGCACGACGACGCCGTCGACCAGCCGCTCGATGAAGTCCAGGTCGATCGGCTCCGCCATGACCGAGAGCCGATGGAAGGTGATCGCGGGGAAGACGGCGCCGATCAGATCGATGTCCCGGTCGCCGCGCACCTCCCCCCGTTCGACCGCCCTGGCGACGACCGTCGCGAAAACCTCCTTGTACGGCACCGAGATGGCCTTGTTGACCGCCTCACGCAGTCCGCAGTCGTGCACCATCCCAGTCAGCAGGCCGCCGACAACCGCGTCGCGCCGCGAGTCCGGGTCGTGCCAGGACCTGGCCATGAGCACCAAGTCGGTCCGGAGGTCTCCGGTGTCGGGGGCGAGGGCGATCTCGTGGAGCAACGCGACCGCGTCGGCGACGAGCTCCGGCTTGCCCGCCCACCGCCGGTAGACGGTCGTCTTGCCCGCCCCGCACCGCGCCGCCACGGCGTCGATCGACAGCCGGTCGAATCCGACCTCCGCCAGCAGATCCTGGGTCGCGACCAGCAGCGCCCGATCGCGGTCCGCGTCGCGCGGACGGCCGGCCTTGGCTGACGATGACACGGTGACCTCCATTTGGAATATAGATACGCTACCGTTTCGTATCCTATTCCCGAAGGACGGGCCGCCTTCTGGTCCGCCCGCGGTCACTCGAAGGTGCCGTGCCGCCCCGCGCCCTCCGCGAAGCGCATCGCACCCTCGAAGGTGCCGTCCGCAAGGGAGATCGCGCCGTGCCGCAACTCGACGAGCATCGCCTGGTCCTCCGCCAGCCCCTCCTGATCGAGGACGGAGAGCCGATCCTGACGCATGCAGGTCTGAGGGAACGCCGCCAGGTCGGCCGCCAGCCGCTGAGCGGCAGCCACCGCCTCACCCGCAGGGACCTTCCGATTCACCAGCCCGATGCGGTGCGCCTCGTCCGCGTCGACCGGCCGCCCGGTCAGGATCAGGTCCATGGCGTGGCTGGCACCGATCAGGCGCGGCAGGCGCACCGTTCCGCCGTCGATGAGCGGAACGCCCCAGCGCCGACAGAAGACGCCGAGAACGGCGCCCTCCTCCGCCACCCGCAGGTCCGCCCACAGGGCGAGCTCCAGCCCACCCGCCACCGCGTGACCGGCGATCGCGGCGATCACCGGCTTCGAGAGCCGCATCCGCGAGATGCCCATCGGGCCGTCACCGTCGAGCGCGACCCGATTGCCCGCCCCTGAGCTGATCGCCTTCAGATCCGCTCCCGCACAGAAGGTTCCGCCCTCGCCGTGCAGCACGGCGACCGCGGCGTCCTGGTCGTCGTCGAAGTCACGGAAGGCGGCGGCGAGTGCCTCGGCCGTGGGCCGGTCCACCGCGTTGCGGACGGCGGGCCGGTTGATACTGATGGTCGTGACCGGTCCGTCCCGTCGGACGAGAACCACATCATCGGTCATGGGTTTGCCTTTCTCAGCGCCGCGGCTTGAGGCGCGTGTTCGGCAGGATCGGCGCGGGGATGGTCTCGCGCCACTGCGCGGGAAACGGCCCGTACCGTCCGGGCGTGGCCGCGGCCTGATCCGAGCGTTCGCGCTGCCAGTCCTCGCGGAACTGCACGACCTCGTCGTGGCTGCGGCCGATGAAGTTCCACCACATGACGATCTCCTCGCCGAGCGGTTCACCGCCGAGCAGCAGGATGCGCGTCTGCTCGTCGTCGGAGGCCCGCACCTCCACCCGGGAGGCACCCGGCGACAGATACACCAGTTGCCCCGGCTTCGCGCCCACCCCGCCGACCGTCGCGCCACCGGTGTCCACCAGCACGCCGTGCTCGAAGGCGGGGTCGAGGTCGAGCTGCAGGGACCGGCCGGGCGGCAGGGTCAGCTCGGCGCCGAGCAGCGGGCTGAACGTCTTCACCGGGGACCGCTGCCCGAAGAGTGTGCCGAGGAAGACCAGCACCCGCACCCCGCCGTGATCGACCACCGGCGGCGCGTAGTGCTCGAAAGCGGGTGCGGTGAAACGATGTTCACCCGGGAGCGCCACCCACAGTTGGACACCGTGCAACACGGAGGTCTGCGGCGTCGAGAACTCGGAGTGCGCGATTCCCGAGCCCGCGGTCATCAGGTTGATCTCGCCCGGCCGGACCAGCGCATGGACACCCGTGGTGTCGCGGTGTTCGATCTCCCCGGTGAACAACCAGGACACTGTCTGTAGCCCGGTATGCGGGTGACCGGCGACCTTCATACCGCCGCTCGCCGAGACATCGTCTGGCCCATAGTGATCGAGGAAGCACCAAGCGCCGATGAATGACTGCGCGCGTTGTGGGAGCGAGCGCCGCACCGGCATCGCGCGCGGGCCGCCGAGGGGGACGTCGCGGTAGTCCAGGAGCCGCGGGCCGCTCTCGCGGCCGTCGTCGGCGGCGCAGACCAGCTCATCGGGAGCGGGGTCGAGATTGCTCATCGTTCCTCGATCCTGGGCGCAGCGGCCCCTCGACGGACTCCGCCCGAACCTACGTCGGACCGCATCCAGGGTATCGCTGCGGCATAGTGGGGCCATGGCAGACGAACATGTCGCAGACGCACCGGCACCCGCGGTCCTGGACGCCCCCGCGTTGCACCGCTACGAGATCCGCCTCGGCACGGAGCTGGCCGGATTCACCGAGTACCTGGATCGGGATGACCAACGGATCTTCTTCCACACCGAGATCGGGGAACAGTACGGCGGCCGCGGCCTCGCGAGCCGGCTGATCCACGACGCGCTCGCCGAGACCGTCAGCGGTGGCAAACGGATAGTCCCCATCTGCCCCTTCGTCGCCGGCTACCTCGAGAAGCACGACGACTTCGCCGCCGCGGTGGACCCGGTGACACGCGAGGCACTGCAGGCCGTGCGGGATTCACAGGCCTGACGGAATTTTTGCGCTGGGCTCCGAGTTACCCACATAGTTGATCTTTTGACTACATGATGGAGGGTGGCTCGATGGAGCTCGGTTTGACGACGTTTGCGGAGGTCGGCACCGACGGGGGCGTGTCGCCGCGAGAACGGCTGCGCAACCTCCTGGAGGAGGTCGAACTCGCGGAGCAGGTCGGCCTCGATGTGTACGGGGTCGGCGAGCACCACCGCGCGGACTTCGTGGCGTCCGCACCCGCCGTCGTACTGGCCACCGCCGCGGCCCGCACCTCGGACATCCGGCTGACCAGCGCGGTGACCGTGCTGAGTTCCGACGATCCCGTCCGCGTGTTCGAGGAGTTCGCCACCCTCGACCTGATCTCGGGCGGCCGCGCCGAGGTGATGGCGGGGCGAGGCTCGTTCACCGAGTCGTTCCCGCTGTTCGGCTACGACCTCGCCGACTACGACGAACTGTTCGCCGAGAAGCTGGGCCTGCTGCTGGCCATCCGCGATTCCGAGACGGTGACCTGGTCGGGGAACCACCGGGCGCCCCTGGACCGCCAGTCGGTCTACCCCCGGCCCGAACGGCCGCTCCCGATCTGGGTCGGGGTCGGCGGCAACCCCGAATCCGTTGCCAGGGCGGGACTCTTGGGCCTGCCGATGGCGCTCGCGATCATCGGCGGTGGTCCCGCACGGTTCGCCCCGCTTGCCGATCTGCACCGGCGCGCCGTGGCGGAGGGCGGCCACGGCCCCCAGCCGATCGCGGTGCACGCACACGGGTACATAGCCGACTCCGAGGAGCAGGCCGCGGCCGAGTTCTACCCGAGCTACGCGGCCGCGATGACCGGGCTCGGCCGGGAACGTGGCTGGGCGCCAATGAATCCCCAGAGCTTCGACGGCCTCCGCGGACCCGGCGGTTCGTTGGTACTGGGGAATCCGGAACAGGTCGCGGAGAAAATCGTCGACATGCGCGAGACGCTCGGCATCGAACGGTTCATGTTGCATCCCAGCGTCGGCCCGCTCCCCCACGACAAGGTGATGCGGACCATCGAGCTGCTGGGAACCAAAGTGGCCCCGCTGATCCGGCAGTAGGGACGGGCCTCACCCTTCGGACACCAATTAGTCACGGGTACGACACCCGAAGACACTGCCCTGCCGTTACGATCCCTTTACTGGCCCCCGCGCGGTGCTTCGAGCGGGGGAAACGCCGATGCAACGGGCCTCGGCGGGATCGACCGTCGGGAAGAGGCCAGATGTCCGTCGTGAATTGGGATACATACCGGGCGCGCAATCAGGTCCCGAACTACGCGCACCCGGTGATCCGTCGTCAGCGGCTTCTCGACTCGCTCTCCGATGCGACGTCCTCGCCGCCGGGACTCCCACCCTCCATCGCACTGCTCATCGCACCCGTGGGTGCGGGCAAGACGATGCTGCTCGCGGACTGGGCCGCCGCCACCGCCGCGCAGCCCGATCCGGCGACCATCGCCTGGCTCACCATCGAGGAACAAGACAACGAACTGGGCGCGGCCCGTTCCGCGGTCCGTTCGGCCCTGGAGAACACCGGCAACTCGGCAGTCTCCGAGGCGATTCGCCAGTTGCCCCCGACGACCGGCGACGACTACCCCGCCGCCCTCGCTCACGCGCTCGAGGCGGCCGACGCTCCGATCTGGCTGATCATCGATGATGCGCATCTGCTGCACGACCCGGCGGCTCTGGAGTCATTGGGGAAGTTCCTTCGTTGGGCACCGCCGAACCTGCGCACGATCCTCGCCGGACGCTTCGAACCGCCGCTGGCCGTCCACCGAATGCGCCTCGAGGGCAGGGTCTTCGACCTCTCCCATCGCGAACTCGCCTTCACCGAGGACGAGGCAGCGATCCTGTTCGCCGAGCACGGCGTGCGCCTCGGCGAATGCGACCTGGCCAAGATCCGCAGCCGAACCGAGGGGTGGGCGGCAGGCCTGCGGCTTGCCGCGATCTCGCTCGCGCGCCACCCCGACCCCACCGCGATGATCACCGACTTCAACGGTGACAGCAGGGTCGTCGCCGACTATCTCGTCAACGAGGTGCTGGACGGTCTCACCGAGGACGAGCGAGGGTTCGTCGTCGAGACGTCGATCCCCGACGCGTTCACCGCGGAACTCGCCGAGGTCCTCACCGGGAATCAGGGCAGCCGCGATGTCCTCGACACGCTCGAGCACTCCAACTTCCTCGTCGAGCGGGTGTCCGGCGCGCCGGGCTGGTATCGGTATCACCCCCTGTTGCGCGAGTATCTGCGCGCGGAGGTCGGCCGGCTGGGGCGCCTCGCGGTCGGTGACCTCGAGGCGGTCGCCTCCGAATGGTTCGCGCGGAGCGGCGATCACGTGCACGCGCTCGAACACGCCCTGCACGCCGGCGACGACGACGCCCTGCTGACGCTGTTGCGAGAGTGCGGCCTGCGGCTGGTGCTCGCGGGCGACTGGGCCGCCGTGATCGGCGTCCTCGACCGCGTGTCACCGGCCGTTCGGGCCGATCCGTCCACCCGACTGCTCAGGGTCGCCGCGGAACTCGCGAGGGGCAACACCGCCGCCGCCTCGTCCACCCTCAGCGCACTCGACCGCGAATCGGCACAGGATGACGCGGAAATGCCCGCCGAGCTCGAAATGCTCGGAGACGGGCTCCGCCTGCAGGTCGCCGTTCAGACCGGCGGAATCGAGAACGCACTCGAGACACTGCAGTCCGATCCGGTCGGCGAGGCCGGCGATCCGGAGCTCGACTCCTTCGCGCTGCTGCAGGAGGGCATCGCCGAGATGTATCTCGGCCGGCTCGAGCCCGCGGGCAGGCACCTGGAAGACGCACTGGCCACTGCTCGCGCCGCCGAATTGCCCGCCGTCGTGCTGCAGGCCCTCGCCGCGCTGACCGCGGTGGCGGGATACAGGGGCCGCCTCAACGACATGACTGCCAGAGCATCGGAGGCCGCGGACCACGGCCGGGCCCACCACCTCACCGATCACAGGCACTTCCACGTCGCCCAGCTGTTCGGCGCCCTCGGCCACTACCTGAGGATGGAGGACGAGGCCACCGCGCCACTGATGAGCCAGTGTGTCCCCAACTCGTGGACTGCGAGAACCCGGCGATGGGGCGGGTCGCGGTGCTCCTGGGAGCCATCCTCGAATTCGAGACCACCGATGACCGGCATGCGGTGGCGCGGGTGATCCGTGACCATTGCGGGCCCGCGCGGAACCGACCGCTGCCGCCCGGCACCACCGCCCTCGTCGCGACGTCCGCCCAACGGGCGTTCCTCCAGGTCGGGGAGCCCGTCTGGGCCGCCCAGGTCGCGGAGCAGACCGCGGCCGAACTCGGGCATGGCGGCGAGGTCGCCGTGCTGCACGCCACGATGTCGCTGCACCACCGACGGCTGGACGCGGCGCGCCGCGAACTCGCCCCGGTCCTCAGCGGCGAACTCGTCTGCCTGTCGGAGGTCACCCTCATCCGCGCCTGGCTGATGGCGGCCACCATCGCGGATACCAGGAACGAGTCGATCACCGCCCGTTCCGCGCTGGTCGAGGCCATGACCATCGCCGAACCCGAGGGCGTCCTGCGGCCGTTCTACGACGGCGGCGAGCCGCTGAGGGATCTGCTGGACCGGCACCGCGGCCGTTTCGGGGTGTACGACAAGTTCGCCGAACGCGCGCGGTCGGTGATTCCGCAGTCCGCGCAGGGTACGACTGACCTGCTCACCCCCGCGAGATGGAACTCCTCGTCGAGCTGCCCTCCTGGCACACCGCCGAACAGATCGCCGCGGACCTGTTCGTCTCCGTCAACACCGTCAAGACGCACCTGCGCGGCATCTACCGGAAATTGGACGTGCGGACCCGGCGGGATGCCATCACCGAGGCCAGGGCGCGCGGGCTGCTGTGACCGCGGCCGCGCATTTCACCACTCGCGGGTGAGGCGCGCGCCTCACCTCGGCGGAGACTGGGAGTCGAAGGTCCACTGATCACGGATCAGCCCAGTCGACTCAGGAGGAGGCCCGTCGGTGGCACACCCCGAACCCGCCCGGGTCCGCTACGAGTTCCTTGTACGCGGTGACCTGTCCGAGCGCGTACTGGCCGCCTTTCCGGAGCTGAGCCTGGCGCCCACCCCGCACGCCTACACGACGCTGTACGGCCCGATCGACGGCGACGTCCAGCTGCGCGGGATGCTGGCGCGCTTCGACACGATGGGCCTGACGGTCATCGAGATGCGACGCCTCCCAGACTGAGCCAGGGCAAAAGAAATCCGCACCCCCGAGCGAACCGGCGGGTGCCGGTCGCGCGGAGATGCGGATTCTTACCGCGTCGTGCGGTCAGTTCATTCCACTGATGTTCGTCGAGCCGGTGACAGCGGAACCGATCAGCGGCTGCAGCGCCTCTTGCCCCTCCTCGATCACGGGGTCCATTCCGGAGATGTTCGTCGAACCGGTCACGCTCGAGCCGAACAGCGGCTGCCCGTTCGGCATCGAGCTGCTGCCGCCGCCGACCGGCGTGCCGTTCTCGTTGGCACCGGCGAGGTTCACCGAGAGCGCGTCCTTGAGCTTGGCCCCGAACACGTTGGCGCCGGACAGGTTCGCCCCCGCCATGTTCGCGCCTGCCAGGTTCGCGTCGACGAGGTTCGCGCTGACCAGGTAGGCGTTGGTCAGGTTCGCGCCGCCCAGGTCCGCGTTCGCGAGGAGCGTGTTACCCAGGTTCGCGCTGCTGAGGTTCGCACCGGTCAGCTTCGCGCCGGACAGGTTCGCACCGAGCAGGTTCGCACCGGACAGGTTCGCACCGGACAGGTTCACGCCCGTCAGGTTCGCCCCGGCCAGGTTCGCCCCGATGCAATCGGTGGCGTGCTCGGGGTTCGGGCTCGAGACGACGGTGCAGGTCCCGAGGACCGTGTCGGCGCCCGCGGTCGGGGCGACCGCCGCCAGACCCACCATCGCAATTCCGGTACTGAGGACCGCGACGCCAAGCCCACGGACAGCATTGTTCAAAGCCGACATGAATTTCCTACTTCCAGAACGACCCCTGCACGGGTCAAAATCACAGCCCGACGCGGACACAGTAAACGAACGAGCCCCCCTCGTTCTCGTCTTTCGCGAAACAAAGCTACCGACGAGTTCGGCCGGCCCCCGCTGAACGCTGACGGACCAGCCGGCGCTCGGCCTCCTCGATTGCCTGACCGGTCGATTCACCGAGGATCGGCGTGGCCGCGAACGTCTCGAGGGACACGCCCTGACTGTCGAGGCGGTCGGCGTCCCAGTAGTCGAGCACCTCGGGCGTGAGGCCGCTCAGATACAACCGGCCCCCGAGTCGATCGAGCCTGCCCGCATAGTCCGCGACCACCTTGAAGAAGGTGGCACCCAACGTGGTTCGGCCCCGCAGCCGCAGGATGACCTCGGGCGAGCGGGCGTTGCCCGGGTCCGGCAGGTGCACCTGCAGCGTCCTCGCGCCCGCGTAGAAGAGGCTGCCGTACACGTCGAGCACGACGACCTCCCCGCTCGCCAGCGTCTTCGGGGCGTCGGCCTCCTCGAGCAGCCCATCATCGGTCGGCCGCAAACGGACGACCTTGAGGTCGACGGCCTCCTGGTTGAGCTGCAGCAAGATCGAGAGCGCGACGCCGATCCCGACGGCAGCGGTGACCGGGAGCAGCAGGGTCGCGATGAAGGTGGTCACCAGCGCGATGACCGAGCTGGGTCCGCTGCGCAGGATCGAGGCGATCTGCGCGGGGCGGATGGAGCCAACCGCGGCGAAGATCAGCACCGCCGCCAGCGTCGGCATCGGGACCTTCCCGACGAGCCCCGAGAACAGCACCAGGATCACGAGCATCCAGATCCCGGAGTAGACCGCGCCCCAGCGACTGCGCGCGCCTGCGGTGGCGTTCAACGCCGTCTGGCCGACCGATCCGCCGACCGGCATCCCGCCGAACAGTGCGGAACCGATGTTGCCGATGCCCTGCGCGGAGAAATCCTGGTTCGGCAGGGACCGGGAGCCGTCCCGGTTGGGCGAGGCCTCCGCGACGCCGGCACCCTGCACCAGGACGATCGCGGCCACGGCGAACCCGGCCCCGATCAGCGACGGCGACAGCAGTCCGAGGTCGGGGATCTGCGGCAGCGGGATCCCGGTCGGGATCGCGCCCACGTCCGCCACCCGGGCCACGCTGTCGAGGCCGAGGAGGATCACGATCAGGCAGGGCACCACCAGCGCGATCAGGGCGCTGAACAACGCCAGCCTGGTGCGCGCGAGGACGATGAGCAGCACGAGGGCCAACAGCCCGGTCAGCAGCGACGGCAGATCGATGCGCGTCGGGTTCGTGACCAGGTCGAAGGCCTTGGCGAGGGCGATGGACCCCGACACAGTCGCCCCCGTCAGGTCGACGAGCTGCCCGAGCACGATGTTGACGGCGATCCCGGTGAGGAAGCCGGTCATCACCGAATGCGAGACGAAGCGGGTGTAGCGGCCGAGCCGGAGCACGGCGGCCGCGACCATCACGGCGCCCGCGATCAGGGTCAGCAGGATCAGGGCACCGGACCGCTCCGCCTCCGGCACCTCCGCGAGGGCCGAACCGGCGGCGAGCGCCGAGGCGCTGGTCGTGGTGATCACCATCAGCTTGGTGCTGGTCTGCATCCCGCCGAACAGCGGTCCGGCGAAGCTCGCGTAGAGGCCGTGTACCGGGCTGACCCCGGCCAGCACCCCGGACGCCATCCCGTCAGGGACGCTGCTGATCGCACCGGGGATCGCCGCGACGAGGTCCGCCTTGAGGAACCTGCGCTCGGGGATCCTCGAACGCACCCAACCGCGGATCACGGACACTGTCGACACCATCCCGCCAGCCTCACGGCCCCGCGATCGACGGGCATCACTCCCGACGGGTGAGATTCTGTGGGATTGCCGAGGCAGGTAGACTCTTCCTCATGCAGCGGGCGCTCCTTCTTCACCGCCGCGACGGGGTCTGATCCAGACTGGCCACCCGTCGCGGGGTTCTGACGCGCCGGTCGACACCATCGGACCACCCGTCCCCTTCATCTCGGAGAATCGTCAATGTCATCCGCCGACGCTTTTACTTCCGGATCGCGCACCATCACGCCGCCGTCGAAGCCCGCACCTGCCGACCAGCCCGTCTGGAACCCGCAGAAGAACTCCTCCATGCCGACCTACCGGTACCGGCCGTTCGCCGAGGAGGTCGAGCCCATCTCCCTCCCGGACCGCACCTGGCCGGACAAGATCATCGACCGCGCCCCGCTGTGGTGCGCGGTCGACCTGCGTGACGGCAACCAGGCCCTCATCGACCCGATGAGCCCGGCCCGCAAGCGCCGCATGTTCGACCTGCTGGTGCGGATGGGCTACAAGGAGATCGAGGTCGGCTTCCCGTCGGCCAGCCAGACCGATTTCGACTTCGTCCGCGAGATCATCGAGGACGGGGCGATCCCCGACGACGTGACCATCCAGGTCCTCACCCAGTGCCGCGACGAGCTGATCGAGCGCACGTTCGCCGCCTGCGACGGCGCCCGCAGCGTCATCGTGCACTTCTACAACTCCACCTCGATCCTGCAGCGGCGGGTGGTGTTCCGGGCCGAGCGCGAGGCGATCAAGAAGATCGCCACCGCAGGCGCCCGCAAGTGCCTGCAGGAGGCGGCGAAGTACCCGGACACCAACTGGCGGTACGAGTACTCCCCCGAGTCGTACACCGGCACCGAGCTGGAGTACGCGAAGGAGGTGTGCGACGCCGTCACCGAGGTGATCGCGCCGACCCCGAGAACCCGATCATCCTGAACCTGCCCGCCACCGTCGAGATGGCGACGCCGAACGTGTACGCCGACTCCATCGAGTGGATGAGCCGTAACCTGGCCCGTCGCGACTCCGTGATCCTGTCGCTGCACCCGCACAACGACCGCGGCACCGGCGTCGCGGCAGCGGAGCTCGGCTTCCAGGCCGGGGCGGATCGCATCGAGGGCTGCCTGTTCGGCAACGGCGAGCGCACCGGCAACGTCTGCCTGGTCACCCTCGGCCTGAACATGTTCACTCGCGGCGTCGACCCGCAGATCGACTTCTCCAGCATCGACGAGATCCGCCGCACCGTCGAGTACTGCAACCAGCTGCCCGTCGCGGAGCGGCACCCGTACGGCGGCGACCTGGTGTACACCGCGTTCTCGGGTAGCCACCAGGACGCGATCAACAAGGGCCTCGACCAGATGAAGATCTCGGCGGACGCGCAGGACGCAGACGTCGACGACATCGTCTGGGCGGTCCCCTATCTGCCGATCGACCCCAAGGATGTGGGCCGCAGCTACGAGGCCGTGATCCGGGTGAACTCGCAGTCCGGCAAGGGCGGCGTCGCCTACATCATGAAGGCCGACCACGGCCTGGTGCTGCCGCGCCGCCTGCAGATGGAGTTCTCCTCCGCCGTCCAGAGGATCACCGACGGCGAGGGCGGCGAGGTCTCCCCCAAGGAGATGTGGGACGTCTTCAACGAGGAGTACCTGGCCCCGATCAGCCCGCTGGAGCGGATCCGCCAGAAGGTAACCGCGTCCGAGGAGGACGGCGGCACCGACGCCATCACCGCCGTGGTGAAGGCGAACGGCAAGGAACACGAGATCACCGGCTCCGGCAACGGCCCGCTGGCCGCGTTCGTCGACGCGATCGGGACCATCGGCTTCGACGTCCGGGTCCTGGACTACAGCGAGCACGCCATGTCCGCTGGCGACGACGCGCAGGCCGCGGCCTACGTGGAGTGCGCGGTCACCCGGCCCGACGGTGTCACCAAGACGGTGTGGGGCGTCGGCATCGCGACCTCGATCACCACCGCCTCGCTGCGTGGCGTGGTCTCCGCGGTCAACCGCGCCTACTAGGCGCTGACGCGCCTGTGCGCGCGTCGTACCCCGGTCGGGGTACGACGCGCGCACACCGGTGGCAGTCCGCCGCCGGACGCGACCGTCCGCGGTGGTCGGCTGTCAGGTTTGCATCCTCTGGGTTGCGGGTATGCGGATCACGGTGCAATTCGCGGCAGTGTTCCTGTTGACTCGCGAGCACTGTGACCGAAGTGAGGCATACCTGTCATGATCATTCTTGGACTCATCTTGCTGGTTGTCGGGTTTCTCCTGAGCATCCCGATCCTGTGGACGATCGGAATCGTCCTTCTGGTGGTCGGTGCGGTGCTGTACCTACTCGGGTCGATGGGGCACGCGGTAGGTGGACGGGCCCATTACTACTGAGCGGCACCGTGATTGGCGCAGGTCCACGGACAGAATCCGGTTGGCCGGTTTCGAGATCCGGGACCGGGGTACTCGAACGTCATGACTCATCAGACGAGTTCGAGGGCGGGGACGGCGGGCGGCAACACCGCAGGCTCTGTCGGCTTCGGCGGCGCTGCCGGTCACCCTCGTGTCTGGCGGACCCCTGGGGTGTACCGGCCGCAGGAGGACACGTGGATGCTTGCGTCGGCGCTCGCGGCGTCGGTCACCCCGGAGGCAGAGGTTCTCGATTTCTGCTGTGGTAGTGGGGCATTGGCGATGGTCGCGGCCAGAGCCGGGGCGGCAAAGGTCACCGCGGTCGATCGTTCGTCGCTGGCGGCCGGGGTGGCATGGGCGAACGCGCGTGGGCGCGGACTGCCGATCAGAGTCCGGCGCGGTGGTCTCGCGGTTGCCGTCTCGGAGGGCCCCTTCGACGTCGTGGTGTCCAATCCTCCCTACGTACCCAGCCCCCGGTCCGGCTCGTGGGTCCTGCGGGACACTCGCATCGCTGGGACGGCGGCCCGGATGGGCGCGCAGTCCTCGGGCCACTGTGCTCGGCGTCGTTCGAGCTGCTGAGCCCCGGAGGCGCCCTGCTCCTCGTGCAGTCGGCGGTATCGGGCGTGGAGCTGACGCTCCGTGAATTGAGGTCGACGGGTCTTCGGGCCGCGGTGGTGCGGCGCGAGCGCCTTTCGTTCGGACCGGTGATGCGCAGGCGTTCGAGATACCTGGAGTCCGCGGGATACTGCGGGCGCGGCCAGCACGAAGAGGAGTTGGTGGTCATCCGTGCGGACAGGCCCACCAGTGTCCAGGGGTGAGGAGGGGCTCGACGGGGAGCAGCCGCCGGAATGGGACGGCCCCGAATCCGAGTGCCTCCGCCTGGTGCGCGGGGGCCCTGCGCTCGTGCGTGGGCCTGTGCGCATCACCCTGCGCGATGGTCGAGTTGTGATCTCGGATCGGTTCGTGGTGGCGGTGTGCCGCTGCAAACTCAGTGCCCTGTACCCGTTGTGCGATGCCAGCCACCGGAGTCGCGCCGTCCGGCGTCGGCCTCGCGATTCCGACTAGGGATATCTGTGACACCTGCAATTACCCGTTGACACTGCTTGCGGTGCGACTCACGGGCAAGTCATGGACGGCCCGTAGCGAACTGGCACCGGCTCGCCAGTGGCGTGTCAGATGGTCGGATAGTCGAGTCTCCACGAGTTCGGTGGCCTGGATCCCGAACACGACGTCGCCGGCGAGATCAGGTTCCTGCTCGAGGAGAGCGCCGACCACATCGTGGCGAAGTATCTGCT
Source organism: Rhodococcus sp. MTM3W5.2 (assembly GCF_001984015.1). Taxonomy (NCBI): domain Bacteria; kingdom Bacillati; phylum Actinomycetota; class Actinomycetes; order Mycobacteriales; family Nocardiaceae; genus Rhodococcus; species Rhodococcus sp. MTM3W5.2. Next base: position 5,325,726 of record NZ_CP019572.1, read on the forward strand.
CGTGCACGGCGTCTGCCTCGATGTGTTCGGTATAGAAGTGCACGCATTCACTGGGCGCATCCATCCGCAGCAGGGCGCTGACCATCCGGCGCGCGGCAGGCGGAGTGGTGATCTCCGCTGCAGCGAAGTGGCCGACCAGCGCGCCACGCAGGCTGCGGTGCAATCCGAACAGCGACATCAAATTCACGGTCGCCAGCGTCTCCGCGGGGACGTCGTCGAGGTAACCGAGATAATGGTGGTCGAGTCCGGCGGCCTGCAGTAGATCCTCGAACAGCCTGGCGTGCATCCGTTCCGATCGGCCCCCGCCGTACTCGTCGTATTCGACAGCGACGAATGCGCATTTCACGCTCCCCTCGAGCCTCGGAATCGCCCAGGCGTGCGGATCGGCCTCCTTGAGGTGATAGATCGATCGGTGGGCCAGGAACTCGCACATCTGGTCCCAGGTGCCGTGCTCGAGAAGGTACTTCGACGCGCCCGCACCACCGTCCGGCTCATGTGCCGCGGCGGCCAGCGCGCCGTCGGCGTCGACGCCCCCTGAGACCTCGGCGTGTAGTCGATCGAGGAATCGGCGTTCCATCGCCCCACGCGCACGGATGAGGTCCGGATCCCACTCCCACTCGGGATCAACGGCCTCGAACCCGCGGTAGTGCAACTCGTAGCAGATCTGGAGGGCGAGTTGGAGGTCGCCGCCGAACACGTCGGATTGGCCCAGGTGCGGAAATGTGTGGAGCGAACCACGGTCCCCCTGCGACAGGGCGGACACGAGTGCGTATGAGATCGGACCCCGCGGCAACGGTAGGGCTGCAGTCATGGTGACTGGATACCGCGGCGGCATCCGCTCGAAACCTCCAGTCTGTCGATGCCGGTGCCCGCTCCACATGCTGCACCGGGCCCGATCTCAGTCGGGAGTGACGATCGCGAAATCGGGGTCGGGCGCATCGAGATAACCGGCGAGCTCGACCAGCTTCGCGACGTCTCCCTCCGCGACGATGGTTCCGTCGGCGATCGCCTTCGCGATGTCCGCGCCGCCGACCAGCACCCCGAGGAGCACCGGACGGGTGAGCGTGAAAGTGGCATCGGCGCCGGTGGGTTCCGTATCGAGGTCGAAATGGACCAGCAGCCCGTTGCTGAGTTGGGTCCGGTGCACCAGGTCCTCGTCGGTGACCCGCCAGTCGATCACGATGCGTGCCGACCATGCCCGCGGTCCGTCGATCCGCAGGGACACCGCGTCGAAGACCTGCTCCACCGACAACGCCGCCGCGATGTCTGGGGCGTCGGCCTTGGTCGGCGTTCCCACCGACCCGTTCCGCAGCTCGTAGGCCCCGGTGAGGTAGAAGTTCCGCCAGGTTCCGTTCTCGGCGCCGTAGCCGAGCTGTTCGAAGGTGTCGGCCTGCAGCGCCCTCGCCTCCGCGTTGTCGGGTTCGGCGAAGATCACGTAGTTGACCACCTGCGCGACCCAACGGAAGTCACCTGCCGCGAACGACTCCCTTGCCTTGCGCAGCACCTCGGCCGAGCCGCCCATGAACTCGACGTGCCTCGTGGCCGACTCCACGGGCGGATGTTCCCAGAGGTGCGCCGGGTTCCCGTCGAACCAGCCCATGTAGCGCTGATAGATCGCCTTGACGTTGTGGCTGACCGAGCCGTAGTAGCCGCGGGTGTGCCAGGTGTCGGCCAGCGCGGGCGGCAGCTCGATCTCCTCCGCGATCTCGATTCCGGTGTGGCCCTGATTGATCCGTCGCAGCGTCTGGTCGTGCAGGTAGCCATAGAGGTCCCGCTGCAGCGACAGGAACTCGGTGAGGCGCTCGGACCCCCACGTCGGCCAGTGATGCGAGGCGAACAGCACATCGGACTTCGAGGCGTACCGGTTGATCGACTCGGTGAGGTACTTGGACCACACGTGCGGATCCCGGACCAGCGCGCCGCGCAGGGTCAGCAGGTTGTGCAGGGTGTGGGTCGCGTTCTCCGCCATGCACAGGGCCCGGAGATCCGGGAAGTAGAAGTTCATCTCGGACGGCGCCTCGGTGCCCGGCGTCATCTGGAACTCGATGCGGAGCCCGTCGACCGTCTCCACCTGCCCGGTCGCGGAGACGTACAGGGTCGGCATGATCAGGGTCGGCGTGCCGGTGGACGTCGTCTGGCCCAGCCCGGCACCGACCCCGCCACGGGGTCCCCGGGGCAGCGCCGCGCCGTACATGTAGGCGGCCCGCCGGGCCATCGCGGTGCCCGCGTAGACGTTCTCCTCGACGGCGTGTTCCACGAAGCCGACCGGCGCGAGGATCGGGCAGCGCCCCGCGGCCACGTCCTCCTCCGTCGTGACGCCCTTGACGCCACCGAAGTGGTCGATGTGCGAGTGCGTGTAGATGACGCCGGTGACGGGCCGTTCGCCGCGGTGCTCGCGGTAGAGCGCGAGTCCGGCGGCCGCGGTCTCCCGCGAGATCAGCGGGTCGATCACCACCACGCCTGTCTCGCCCTCGATCAGCGTCATGTTCGACAGGTCGAGGCCGCGGACCTGGTACACCCGCTCACACACCTCGAACAGGCCCTGCCTCGCGACCAGCCCCGACTGGCGCCACAGGCTCGGGTTCACGGTCGGCGGGCAGGGTTCCTCGAGGAAGGCGTAGGAATCGTTGTCCCACACCACCGTTCCGTCGACACCAGTCACCACCCCCGGATTCAGTGCCGCGATGAACCCGCGCTCGGCATCGGCAAGGTCGGTGTCGTCGGCGAACGGGAGGGTGTGAGCAGCCCGCTCGTTGGCCGCCGCGATCGTCGCGGTCGCGTCCTCGGGAGTCGTCATGGGAACCGCTGATCCTCTCGTCGATGGGGCAGAAGGCTTGAGCCGTGAGTACCTGTGGCCCGCCTCGGGGCCACAAGTACTCACGGGCGGCGGAGCCGCTTAACCGAGCAGCTGCGCCTTCGCGGCGGCGAACTCCTCGTCGGAGAGCGCCCCAGACTGGTGCAGCTGAGCGAGCTGCTGCAGCTTGGTGATGAGGTCGTCGCCCGCGGGCGCGGCCTGCGGCGCCGGAACCTGCTGAGCCTGAGCCTGTTGCGCGTACGCGGCCTGCTGCTGCGCCGCCTGCTGGTCTACATAGGCCTGCTGCTCAGCGGCCTTCTGCTGGGACCGACGGTTCATCGCGTTGGACGTCGCCTGGGCGGTGCCGGCGATGACGGCGGTGCGCGCAACGGTGCCGAGCAATCCTGGACGGCCCCTTCGGCCGGCTCTGAAAACCATGTGACTCTCCTGTGCTGGTGCGGAATTCCTACAGTGCGGCTGCGACAGCCGCCACGACAGCCTCGCGGGGGATCTGAACGTGCAGGGCGACCTCGCCACCCGCGCCGCGGACGGACGCAGCGATCTGGCGCGCCCACGTCTCCTCGTAGACGATGACCGCGGCCGAGGTGCCCGGCTCCAGCGAGTCGCGAACCACGTCGAGGTCCTCGTCGCTGATCAGCGCCTTCGCCTCGATCGACAGGATGGCGAGGCCGACCTCGTCGAGGTCCTCGTCGACGTCCACCTGGGTGATGTTGCCGTCGGCGTCCTTCGCGATGTAGACCAGGTCGAGCAGCGTCACGTAACCCCGTTCGACCACATCCTGGAGCGCCGCGATGGTGCCGGGATGCACTCGAGCACCGGGAAAGGTCAGCACCACCAGCTCCACCGGGCCGATGTTCAATGAGTCGCTCATGCCTCAAGCGTGCCGCCGCGTCCGTCCGATCCGCCTCACCCTCGGCGGATGAGAAGGCATCGTTTTCACCTGATACGGATGAGGCACCATCGCCCGGAACCGAGGAACCTTTGACGAACAGTCAGATCCTTATGTGAATGGAGCTTTTGATGAACGACGTGAACTCGTTTTGGGATTTCCTGTGGCTGATCATCATCACGTTCGCCTTCGTGGCGTACCTGATGCTGCTCTTCTCGATCATCGGCGACCTCTTCCGCGACCACAAGCTGTCGGGTTGGTGGAAGGCGGTGTGGGTCTTCTTCCTGATCTTCCTGCCGTTCATCACGGCTCTGATCTACCTCATCGCCCGCGGTGACAGCATGACCAAGCGGTCCATCGCTCAGGCGCAGCAGTACAAGGAGCAGCAGGACGCGTACATCAAGACCGTCGCGGGCGGAAAGTCCCCTGCGGACCAGATCGCGGACGCGAAGGCACTGCTGGACAGCGGCGCCATCACCGAGGCCGAGTTCACGGCGCTCAAGAGCAAGGCGCTCTCCTAGCCTTCCCCCGCACTGCCGACGAAACTCCGGGCGCCCCTGCGGTGCCCGGAGTTTCGCCGTCTCTGCCTCACCCGTTCACGGTCGCCGATTCCTCCCGGAAGGCGGCGAGCACCGCCCCGACCGCGGGCCGGTCCGTCGCGGCCGGCCGGGTCGCCAACTCATAGATCCGGGCCGCCCGGACACCGGCGAGGCGCTTGCACACCAGCCCCGGGTGCGCGAGCGCATATCGCGGCATCAGTGCCACCCCGTACCCCGCCGCGACCAACTCCTCGATCACCCGGAAGTCGTTGATGCGCTGGACCACCCTGGGCTGGACCCCGGTGGCGGCGGCCACCGACTGCAACACATCGTCGACGGGGAACCCGCCGCGCACGCTGATCCAGCTCTCGTCCGCCAGCTCGTCGAGCCCCACCTCGGACCTGTCGGCCAGCGGGTGCCCCGGGCCCAGGAGCAGGTCGATGGGCTCGCGCATCAGCGCCTCTGTCCGCACCCGCGGCGAGATCAGCGAGGGAGCCCGCTCGTCGCGGTGGGTGAGGACCACGTCGAAATCGGCCAACAGCGCCGGCACCGCCGATGCCGGCTCGTCCACGTCCTGCGCCTCGATCTCGACCCCGAGCTCGGAGATCCGGGCGAGGACCCCCGGCAGCAGAAGCGCGGCCCCGGAGGGGAACAGCGCGACCCGGACCCGCCCGCGCGGTGACCCCCGATACGAGGCCATCTCCGCGCTTGCCCGGTCCAGGGCGGCCAGCACATCCTCGGCGCGCAGGACCAGCGCGTGCCCGGCATCGGTGAGCCGCAGGCGACGCCCGTCCGGTTCCAGGATCGCGACCCCCGCCTCGCGGGCGAGGATCTTGAGTTGCTGGGACACCGCCGACGGGGTCATCGAGAGTGCGGCCGCGGTCGCGGACACCGTGCCCCGGTCGGCCAGCTCGCGCAGCACACGGAGGCGTTCGGCGTCCATGCACGAAAGCTACTCTGTCGGGCAACAACTTCGCCCGCCGCGCACACGTTCGTGGGTGCGGGCCGGGTCACACCATCGGGGAGCAGCCATGGGCTACACATCGTTCACGAACTGGCGACTGCTGGAAGGTGACCCGGACGTCATCTGGCACGCCTTCACCCACCCGGCGGAGTCGGGGCTGTACGAGGAGCACAAGACCGAGACGGTGCTCGGGCCGGACTTCGTGATGGCCGCCGGGCACGGCTGGGACGCCAGGCACGGTGAGGAATGCGACTTCGACGTCGTCCGCTGGACCATCACTCGGCACGAGCCGAACAGGGTGTTCGAGTTCTCCGGTAAGCAACGGGGCATTCGGCAGGATGTGGCGCTCACCATGGAGCCGGCGGACGGCGGCCACATCGTCACCGAGACCATTCGCTTCCGCCCGGCGTTCAAGGGAAAGCCGGGGGCACAGCTGCTGTCCTGGCTGCTCCTGACCACCGGCCTGCTGGCCAAGGTGGGCGACGACAACGGCGAGTCGCTCGATCTACTCGAGGAGCACATCGCCGCCGGATAGCTCCGATCGGATGGCCGGTCATCCCGCCTGTTGGCACGAATCCGCAATGGCGGGCGAACGGCACGGTAACAACGAGTAACCTTCAACAGATTCACATGGCGAGGGCCTGCCTCGGTGGGCCCTCGCTGTGTTGCGTCATCGACCAACCCAGCGGGGGCAGGCATCGGTCGGCCTCTCCTGCCACGATTCAAAGGAGTTCGGCCCCGTGTGTTCGATCCTCGGCATTTTCGGTCTGCAGTCCGGCGACGATCTGGCCGCGCTGCGCGTTCAGGCCGTGGAACTGTCGCGCAGGCAACGGCACCGCGGGCCCGACTGGAGCGGGGTGTTCGTCGGTGACGGCGCGATCCTGGTGCACGAGCGCCTGGCGATCGTGGACCCGGCCAGCGGGTCGCAGCCGCTGCGCTCGCGGGACGGGCACCTCGCGTTGGCGGCCAACGGGGAGATCTACAACCACCGTGAGCTGCGCGAGGCCAGCGGGTACGACTTCACCACCGGCTCCGACTGCGAGGTGATCAGCGCCCTCTACCGCGAGGGGACACCGATTTCGTGAACCGGCTCAACGGCATCTTCGCGTTCGCGTTGTTCGATGCCGAGCAGCAGCGGTTCCTGATCGCCCGCGACCCGATCGGGGTGATCCCGCTGTACTGGGGTCACGACGGCGACGGCCGCATCCTGGTCGCGTCGGAGATGAAGGCACTGGTCGGGGTGTGCGAGGACGTGGCCGCGTTCCCGCCGGGCCACCTCTACGACAGCGCGACCGGTGAGCTGCGCCGCTACTACGACAAGCCGTGGCGTGAGCACTCGGCCACCGTCGGCACCCGGGTGTCCCCGCAGGAGCTGCGGGCCGCGTTCGAGCAGGCGGTGCACCGGCAGATGATGACCGACGTCCCCTACGGCGTGCTGCTCTCCGGCGGTCTGGATTCGTCGCTGGTGGCCGCGTGCGCGGCCAAATTCGCCCGCGACCGGGTCGAGGACGACGACCGCAGCGAGGCGTGGTGGCCGCACCTGCATTCGTTCGCGATCGGGTTGGAGGGCTCGCCGGACTTGGCGGCCGCCCAGCTCGCCGCCGATTCCCTCGGCACCGAGCACCACGGCTTCGTCTACACCTTCGCCGAGGGCCTCGACGCGTTGCCGGAGGTGATCCGGCACATCGAAACCTACGACGTGACCACCATCCGGGCCTCGACCCCGATGTTCCTGCTGGCGCGTCGGATCAAGGCGATGGGCGTGAAGATGGTGCTCTCCGGGGAGGGCGCCGACGAGATGTTCGGCGGCTACCTGTACTTCCACAAGGCGCCGTCCGCGCGGGCCTTCCACGAGGAGACCGTCGCCAAGCTCGACGCCCTGCACAGCTACGACTGCCTGCGCGCGAACAAGTCGATGATGGCCTGGGGTGTGGAGGCGCGGGTGCCGTTCCTGGACCTGGAGTTCCTCGACACCGCGATGAGCATGGACGCCACCCACAAGATGGCAGGCGGCGGCCGGATCGAGAAGGCCGTGATCCGCGAGGCGTTCGAGGGCGCGTTGCCCGAGCAGATCCTGTGGCGGCAGAAGGAACAGTTCAGCGACGGCGTCGGCTACGGCTGGATCGACGGCCTCAAGGACCACGCCGAGGCCGTGGTCACCGACGTCGAGCTCGCGTCCGCCGCGCAACTGTTCCCGCACAACACCCCGGAAACCAAGGAGGCCTACCTCTACCGGCGGATCTTCGCCCAGCACTTCCCCGGCGAGGCCTGCGCGGCCACCGTGCCGGGCGGCAAGTCCATCGCCTGCTCCACCCCCGCCGCACTCGAGTGGGACCCGGAATTCGCCGCGATGGCCGACCCCTCCGGCCGCGCCGTCCAGGGCGTCCACGAACAGGCACTCGCCCGCTAGCAACCAGCCGCACGATCGATGGACGGTTGATGTAGAAGATCTACATCAACCGTCCATTTTTATTCGATTGTTCTGATGCTTTCGCTCGCTCACGATTAACGCCATGACCAACCGTGACCGAGCCCTCGGACTGACCGTTGCGCTGCTGTGGGGACTGAACTTCCTCGCGATCCGCGCCGGGCTCGACCACTTCCCGCCGTTCTTCTTCGCAGCGCTGCGGTTCCTGGTCATCGCGATCCCGGTGGTGCTGTTCGTTCCGCGACCGAACGTGCCGGTGCGCTGGCTGCTGCTGTACGGGGTCGGATTCGGCGTGGCGCAGTTCGGGTTCCTGTTCTGGGCGATGAACGCCGGCATGCCGACCGGACTGGCCTCCCTCGTGCTGCAGGCCTCGGCGCCGTTCACGGTGTTGCTCGGCGCCCTGCTCTTGCGCGAGCACGTGAGCCGCCGCCAACTCCTCGGCATCGCGGTCGCGGTGTGCGGGATGTCGATGATCGGCTGGGACCGCGCCCAGCATGCGGCGCTGCTGCCGGTGCTGCTCACCCTGCTCGCCGCTCTCGGCTGGGCCTTCGGCAACCTGGGCAACCGGCTCGCCAAGGCAGACAACCCGCTGCGGCTGACGCTGTGGATGACCGTGGTGGCGCCGCTTCCCATGCTGGCGCTCTCCGCCGTGGTCGAGGGCCCCACCACCGGCTGGTCCGCCCTCGGCGACTCGTTCAGCGCCGACGGCTGGCCCGCTCTGGCCGGACTCGCCTATATCGTCCTGCTCGGCACCATCGCCGGCTCCGGGCTGTGGTCCGCGTTGATGAGCCGCTACCCGGCCGGCGTCGTCGCGCCGTTCTCGCTGCTGGTCCCTGTCGTCGGGATCGGCGCGGCCTGGCTGGTGCTGGGCGAGCGGCCAAGCGCCCTGTCGCTGGTCGGCGCGGTGGTCGTTGTCGGCGGCTGCCTCGGCGGAATGGCGCGCGCGAGCACACCGTCCGCCACGCGTGAGCCCGCGTCGACGGCTCCTGCGACGGACGAACCAGTGACGATGCCCACCCCGGAACCGGCACGAATCTGACCATGGCCGCGGGTGTGGAAAACTCTGCCCGTGTCTACACGTCATGATGGGGCCACCCGCCCGGGCAATTCCGGGGCGACCAGCCCGGCCACCCGATTCTCCGTGCGCGGCCGCCTCGCGCTGCGCGCCGCGGCCGCAGCCTCCTGGGCCTCGCAGAAGGCGGGCCGGGGCAAGGGCTCGATGATCGGCGGCCTGATCGCCCTCAAGATCGACCCCACCCTGATGACCCAGCTCGGCAGCGGCAAGCGCACCGTCGTGATCACCGGGACCAACGGCAAGTCGACGACCACGCGGATGACGGCGGCGGCGCTGGCCACCATCGGCGACGTCGCGACCCAGGCCGACGGCGCGAACATGGACGCGGGCATCGTGGCCGCGCTTAGCTCCCACGTGGACGCGTCGCTGGCCGCCATCGAGGTCGACGAGCTGCACGTCCCGCACGTGAGCGACGCCCTGCAGCCGCAGGCGATCGTGCTGCTCAACCTCAGCCGCGACCAGCTCGACCGGGTCGGCGAGATCAACATGATCGAGCGCAAGCTGCGGGCCGGCCTGGCCCGGCATCCCGACGCCGTGGTGATCGCCAACTGCGATGACGTCCTGGTCGCCTCCGCGGCCTACGACGCACCGAACGTCGTGTGGGTCGCGGCGGGCGGCGGCTGGGCTGGCGACTCGGTGAGCTGCCCGCGCAGCGGTGAGCCGATCGTCTGGGAGGAGCGCACGGGCGACGCGACGGGCGTCGCCTACAACCACTGGCGCAGCACCGGCACCGACTTCGAGCGGCCCACCCCCGACTGGTGGCTCGACGACGACCACCTCTACGGTCCGGACGGTTCGAAGATCCCGATGTCGCTGACGCTGCCGGGAAAGGCGAACCGCGGCAACGCCGCCCAGGCCGTCGCGGCGGCGGTCGCGCTTGGTGCGCGCGCGGAGGACGCCGTCGCCGCGGCCGCCTCGGTCCGCGAGATCGCCGGTCGCTACAGCACCGTCCAGGTCGGCGCGCACACGCTGCGGATGCTCCTGGCCAAGAACCCGGCCGGCTGGCAGGAGGCGCTGTCGATGATCGACCACGACGTCGACGGCCTGGTCATCGCGGTCAACGGCCAGGTCCCCGACGGTGAGGACCTGTCCTGGCTGTGGGACGTCCGGTTCGAGCATTTCGAGGGCGTCAAGGTGGTGGCCTCCGGCGAGCGGGCTACGGACCTCGCGGTCCGCCTGACCTATGCCGGTGTCGAACACACACTGGAACCGAACCCACTGCGCGCCATCGCATCCTGCCCGCCCGGGCGGGTCGAGGTGCTGGCCAACTACACGGCGTTCCGTGACCTGAACACGGCCATCGCGAAGGAGAACAGGGATGCCTGAGTCGACGGTCCGGATCGGGCTGGTGCTGCCCGACGTGATGGGAACCTACGGCGACAGCGGCAACGCGCTGATCCTGCGCCAGCGGCTGCGGATGCGCGGCATCGACGCGGAGATCGTCGAGATCACGCTGTCGGATCCGGTGCCCGAGTCGCTGGACGTCTACACCCTCGGCGGCGCGGAGGATTCGGCGCAGCGCCTCGCTACCCGGCACCTGGCCCGCTACCCGGGACTGCAGAAGGCGGCCGGTCGCGGCGCCCCCGTGCTGGCGATCTGCGCTGCCATCCAGGTGCTCGGGCACTGGTACGAGACCTCGGCGGGCGAACGCGTCGAGGGCGTGTCGCTGCTCGACGTCACCACCTCGCCGCAGGCCGAGCGCTCGATCGGCGAGGTGATCACCCGCCCCCTGCTCGACGGGCTGACCCAGCCGCTCACCGGGTTCGAGAACCATCGCGGCGGCACCAGCCTCGGCGCGGACGCGAAGCCGCTCGGCCGGGTCACGCACGGGGTCGGCAACGGCGTCGGCGACGGACTGGAGGGCGTGGTGCAGGGCTCGGTGATCAGCACCTACATGCACGGGCCCGCGCTGGCCCGCAACCCGGAGCTGGCGGACCTGCTGCTGGCCCGCGCGCTGGGTGTGGACGCCCTCGAGCCGCTCGAGCTCGAGGAGGTCGACCGGCTGCGCCGGGAACGCCTCGCAGTCGGGCGTTAGACCGCGTCGTTCAGGCGACGGCTGCAATTACAATCCGTAATTTAACGATATGCCCCTCTCTCGATCCGGCACGGCGCTAGCCTCTGATCCATTCGAGCTCGAGCACCATGCCAATGCACCTCGATCGAAAGAGGAGAACCCTCCGTGTCCCACCACTCCCTCATCCGGACCAAGTCGGCGGCGGCCCTCGCCCTTACCGCCGGCCTCCTGCTCGCTCCCGCCCCGTCGATCGCCGCGGCCGCACCGACGCCGGTCGTCGCGCCGGCCTCGGTCGACCACTCGCTGCACCTGACGGGCGCCCCGAACGCCCGCGACCTGGGCGGCTACACCACCACCGACGGGAAGACCGTCCGGTCCGGGCTCGTGCTGCGCAGCGACGCGCTCAACGCCCTCACCGCGGACGACCTGGCCAAGCTCGTGCAGCTGAACGTCAAGACGGTCGAAGACCTGCGGACCGGCTACGAGCAGGCGCTCGAGAAGGACAAGATCCCCGCGGGCGCCACCGTGCACCACCGCGACGTGTTCGGCGGAGGCGGCGATCCACTCGCGATCCTGGATCTGGCGCGGGCCTACCCCTTCATGGCCGGCGATCCCACCGCCTCCGCCGCGTTCAAGGCCGTCCTGCTGGACATCAAGAACTCCCCCGACACGGTGCTCTATCACTGCACGAGCGGCAAGGACCGGACCGGCTGGCTGTCGGCGGTGCTGCTCACGATCCTCGGCGTCCCCCGCGAGACCGTGAACGAGGACTTCATGCTCAGCAACGAGTACCTCGCCGGCGAGGGTGGCGGGTCGAGCATCACCGGGAGCATCCAGTCCAACACCGTGGAGCAGGCCTGGCTCGATTCCGCCTTCGCCACGGCGAACGAGAAGTTCGGCAGCTTCGACAACTACGTGAGCCAGGGGCTCGGTCTGACGAGCCAGGACATCGCCGACCTCAAGGCCAAACTGCTCAGCTGATCGGGGCCGAGGACTCGAACCTCCCCCAGACAGGGGTTCGGCCGGGGATGTAGCGATTAATCGCATCCTCGGCCGGATCTCTGCTTCTCAAGTTTCCGACCGTTACCGGCCTCTCTTCTTGATCCGCACTCTTGAGGGTACGCCCGGCTCCGTACCCTCTGCAATAGTTCTGACCTGCGAATCAGGGGTTGTTTCCGCGGCGACGCGACCCTGCCGGCGATTGCGAAATCGCTCGACGAGGACGATCGTCAGGAGTACCGATACGACAGCGTCGGTAGCCGTTCCGGGAGGCACCATGGCAGCACCCAGCCCGTGGCCCACGATTCACGCCGAGCGGTCGGCCCTCGCCGACGACCTCGCCTCGCTCACCGACGAGCAATGGTCCACCCCGTCGCTGTGCGGGCAGTGGTCGGTGTGGGAGACGCTCGGTCACATGACCGCGACCGCGAAGATGACGCGACCGCGATTCCTCCGCAAGATGGCGGGGACCGGGTTCCGGTTCGAGCCGATGTTCGCGAAGGAGATCGCACGGGAGACCGCGGGCACGCCCGCCGACACCCTTGCCGAGTTTCGCACCGTCATGGGTGCGTCCACGGGCCCGCCCGGCCCGGTCGACACCTGGCTGGGCGAGACGATCGTGCATGCCGAGGACATCCGGCGCCCCCTCGGCATCACGCACGAGTACCCGCCGGATGCGCTGATCCGCGTTGCGGACTTCTTCAAGGGCTCGAACCTGCTCATCGGCACGAAGACCCGCATTTCCGGACTCACCCTCCGTGCCGAGGACGCCGACTGGTCGACGGGCACCGGGCCGGAGGTCACCGGACCGATGCTCTCCCTCGTCCTCGCGATGACGGGACGGCCCGCCGGACTGGTGGACCTGTCCGGTGACGGCCTGGCCACGCTCACCGAACGGGTCTGACCCGGCGCGCCGTCCCGACGCCGCTACTGCTGCTGGATCGAGGAGATCTGGAAGTTCGCGCCCAGCGGATCGGCCACCGCCGCCAGCCGGCCGAACGGCGTGTCCTCCGCGGGGCGGACGACCGTGCCCCCGAGTTCGACCACCTTCTCGAGTGCCAGATCCGTGTCCTGTACCCCGACGTAGAACTGCCAGAACGACGGGACACCCTCGGGCAGGAACCCGGATGCGTCCATCGCGCCCGCCACCATCTCGTCGCCGATCTTGGCTTGGGAATACCGGAACTCGTCGCCGTCGCCGATCGCGTCGTACCTCCAGCCGAACACGCTCTCGTAGAAGGGCAACGCCGCCGCGTAGTCGCGGGACATCGTCTCGAACCAGACCGGGGCGCCCGCCTCGTCCACCAGACCGAATCCACGGTGCTGATCGGCCTGCCAGACACCGACCACGGCGCCTGCCGGGTCACCGATGATCGCCATCGTGCCCTGGTCGCCGACCACCATCGCGGGCATCATCACCTGACCGCCCGCGGCCGCGGCCTTGTCCGCGGTCGCCGCCGCGTCCTCGGACGCGAGATAGACGGTCCAGATGTTGCCGTACGGATTACCCTCTTGCTGCGGCCCGAGGCCGGCGATGGGCTTGCCGTCCTTGCTGAAGATCGAGTAGCCGCCGTACTGCGGATCCTCGTTGGTGTCGGCCGACCATCCGAAGAGCCCGGAGTAGAACGGGATGACGCGTTGCGGGTCCGAACTGGTCAGGTCCACCCAACACGGGGCACCGACGATGGATTTGGGTTCAGGCACTGCTGTCTCCTAGGGCCGAGGTGATGGCTGCTGACGGTGTGCGGTGCCGAACCTACACTCCCGCACCGACATCCGCGGTCATGCAGTCGGGCACTCGTCCGGCGCGGGGATCCCGCGCAACCGCTCGTCGAGCCAATGCAGCGCCCCGGATAGCCGGTGACGGCGGCGATGAGGTGTTCGCCGAACACCTCCCGGTACACCGCGGGGACGCCGAGCCCGCACTGCTCCTCGTAGAGGTCCCTCGCCCCCGCCGCCGGGATCCAGAACTCCTGCGCGCCGTTGTAGATGTACAGCGGGGCGCCGGACGCGATGCCTGCCATCTTCATGTCGCGATAGAGCTCGCGTGCCTGCGGCGAGGCGAACGGGTTGTCGATGTCGGCCATCACCTGCATCGGCAGGAAGGTCACACCCGCCGCGCCGAGGGTGACGACGCACTGGTCCTTGAGCGGGGAGGTGGCCAGCTGCTGCGCCAGGTTGTTGGCGAGGCCGAGGATCTCGGTGCGTTCCCTTGCGATGCCAAGGGTCGCACCGTGGAACAGCCCGGTCGCGAGGTTGCCGTTCATGCTCCTGGTGAGCATCTCGAAGTCGGCGGGAACCCCGCCGAGCGCGGCACCGACGATGTCGCCTGCCAGGTCAGGGGCGTAGGAGTCGATCAGCTTGACCGCGCCGTGGGTGGCGATCGCCCCGCCCGAATAGCCCGTCATCACGACCCTGCTCGCGCCGAACTCGTCGGGCAGCGCGCGGCGCAGTCCGCGGATGGTGTCCAGGACCGCGTGCCCGGCGACATACGGCTCGGCGTAGGCCATCCGCGGTCCCTCGTGGTCCGGGATGAGGACCGCGTAGCCGTGCAGGGCCGCCAAGGCGGTCGTCGGCGGGACGAAGTCGGCGACGTTGGTGGACAGGCTCAGGCCGCGCGCCAGCGTGTAGCCGGGCGTGCAGGCACGACCCAGCGCATCGATCGGCAGGTTGTTGACCACGACCGGTCGGCCGCCCGGCCCCGTCCACGGCGTGGCGGGGACGATCAGCGTCGCGGTCGCGAAGGAGGGCACGCCCGCGGAGTCGGTCGTCCGGACCTTGAGCTGCCGGACCTCGCGCACCGGCGCGCCGACGAGGGGAGCCGCCGCCGCGGTCACGTCCCTCGTCTCGAGCACGTCGCCGTTCGCGCTGTCCCCCATCGAATCCGGCCACTCGTCGAAGAACGCGTCGCCCACGTCCGAGGGCATGACCGCGATCCGCAGCGCCTGGATGCCGGCGGGCTCACCCGGAGCGGCCGCTATCGGCGGCACCTCGCGCGGCGGGGGGCCGAGCGCCGGTGGCGGCACGATCGAATCGATGAGTGCCGGGAGCCCGGAGAGGGGAAGCGACGGAGCAGCCTCCTGTGCACCGGCCGTCCCCGGTCCGGAAGACACCGCGAGCGCGATCGCACAGGAGCACACGAGGACCCCGATGCGGGTGTGCCTCGCAAGGGCACCCGTGGTCGGGCGTGACCCTGGTCCAAGGACCGGCATACACCCACGCTAACACCGGAATCCGCCGTCACGATGCAGCCGAACCGGGTCGACCCACCGGTCGTGTCAGAGGGTCCGGCGCCCCGAGAGTGCCCGCCCGAGGGTGAGCTCGTCGGCGAACTCCAAGTCTCCACCCATCGGCAGACCCGAGGCCAGCCGGGAGACCGTCAGGCCGGGGAAGTCGCGCAGCATCCGGACCAGATACGTCGCGGTGGCCTCGCCCTCGGTGTTCGGATCGGTCGCGATGATCACCTCCGAGACGTCGACGCCGTCCTCCTGATTGCCGATGCGCGCCAACAGCTCCCGAATACGGAGCTGGTCCGGTCCGACACCGCTGAGCGGGTCGAGCGCGCCGCCGAGCACGTGATACCGGCCGCGGAACTCCCGCGTCCGCTCCACCGCCTGGACGTCTTTGGGCTCCTCGACGACGCAGATGACGGTGCGGTCGCGACGGGCGTCCGCACAGATCCGGCACTTCTCCTTGTCGGACACCGTCCCGCACACGACGCAGAACTGCACCCCGTCGCGGACCCGCTGCAGCGCGTTCTGCAGCCGGTCGATGTCCGGCGGCTCCACGCTGAGCAGGTGGAAGGCGATGCGCTGCGCGCTCTTGGGCCCGATACCCGGCAGCTTGCCGAGCTCGTCGATCAGATCCTGTACCGGACCCTCGTACACCGCGGCCTCTAGAAGGGGAGCCCGGGCAGGCCGCCCGCGAGGGGGCCGAGCTTGCCCGCCGCGATCTCCTGCGCCTTGCCCGATGCGTCCGCGATCGCACCGATCACCAGGTCCTGGAGGGTCTCGACGTCGTCGGGATCGACGACCTTCGGGTCGATCGTCAACGCGACGACCTCGCCGGTCCCCTTGACCGTGGCGGTCACGAGTCCACCGCCGGCCTGGCCGGTGACCTCCGCCTCGGCGATCTCTGCCTGCGCGGCCATCAGGTGCTGCTGCATCTGCTGGGCCTGCGCGAGGAGCTGCTGCATATCGGGTTGTCCACCGGGCTGCACGTCGATGTCCTTTCTGCGTGTTGCCCCGTCAGCGTAGCCGCATCCGGATAGCGTGGGTCCGTGCGTGCGAAGTCGGCCGGGTACCGGGGTGTCCTGCTCACGGCCGCCGCTGCCTCGGCACTGGTGCTCTCGGGCTGCACCATCCCCACCGAGACCGCCGCGGGCGTGACCGCGGCCCCCATCCCCACCGCAGCCGAGCTGGTGCGATCGGCAACGCTGCAGGGCAAGACCGTGTTCCTCGATCCCGGCCACAACGGCGCCAATGATGCGGGCATGACCGCGCAGGTCCCGACCGGGCGCGGCGGCACCAAGGAATGCCAGACCACCGGCACCAGCACCGACAGCGGCTTCCCCGAGCACTCCCTCAACTGGGCGGTCGTCGCCCAGATGCGCACCGAGCTCGAAAATCTCGGCGCCCGGGTGCTGCTGAGCCGCCCCGACGACACCTCCGTCGCCGCGTGTGTGGACCGGCGGGCCGCCGACGCCAATGCGTCCGGTGCCGACGTGGTTGTCGCGATCCACGCCGACGGCGCCGCACCGGGGCAGCACGGATTCCACGTCTGCTTCTCGGCGCCGCCGCTGAATGCCGTCCAGGCCGGCGCGTCGATCGCGTTTGCCAAGTCCATGCGCGACGCACTCGAGACGTCCGGGCTCACCCCGTCCACCTACGTCGGCACCGGCGGACTGATGCCCCGCGACGACCTGAGCGGACTCAACCTGTCCGAGCGGCCGTCGATCCTGGTCGAGCTGGGCAACATGCGCAACGCGGACGAGGCGCACGCCATGACCAGCGAGGAGGGCAGGGCCCGGTACGCGCAGGCAGTGGTGTTCGGCATCGTCCGCTATCTCGACGGCCGCTGACCGAACGCATCGGTCAGCGGCCGCGGCGGGGCCGCGTCAGGCCAGTTCGCGGGCCAGGTTCGCCAGCACGGCCGCCTGGATCTTCCGCAGGCCGCCAGGCGCGAAGGTGCGCTCGAAGAAGCCGCCGATGCCGCCCGCGCCCTTCCACTCGGTGGTCGTGGTGACCGTGGACCCGGCGCCGGACGGGGCGACTGTCCAGGTGGTGACGAGGGTGGAGTTGGCATCCTTCTCGGTGACGGTGTTGCCGTCGACGGTCACGGTGGCCTTGATGTCACGCGAACGCTTCTCGGTCGCCTTCAGCGTCCACTGCGCGACCGTGCCCGCGCCCTGGCCGCCCTCGAGGACCCGGTAGTCCAGGTACTGCTCGGTGAGGATGCGGGGTCGCACCGTCTCGTAATCGGTGAGCGCCGCGAGCGCCCGCTCCGGTGCCGCCGCGACCTCGACCGAACTGCTGGCGCTGACCTGTCCCACTGTGGATCTCCTTGGCTCTGCTCGCCGGATCCCGGAGGACCCGTCCGACCTCGACGCTGTGTGTGGCCGACCCCGTCATCGTGCCCGCTCCGAGAACCGACGGGCCAGCCCGCTCGGCCCCGTGTGTGTCGGATCACAGCGGAGCTGTGAACCCCGGATCGCGACCGGTTCGCAACATTTGCGTGACGTTTCGCCGGACCGACTTCGACTTGGGTGGCCGGTGTCGCACCCAGGCGATAGCGTCGGGGGGTGGCTGCCTCTCAGAGTGCGTTGCAACGACTGGGTCGACGAACATCCACGCCGGGTCACACCGGCGCGGCGGCCCATCGTGCCGGTGTCCAGCGTCTGCTCGCCAGTTATCACGCGATCCCGCCCTCCGCGACGGTGCGCCTGGCGAAGAAGACCTCAAACCTGTTCCGGGCGCGGGCAAAGACGAATGCGCCCGGCCTGGACGTGTCCGGGCTCGGCGGGGTGATCTCGGTCGACCCCACCGCCCGCACCGCCGACGTCGCGGGCATGTGCACCTACGAGGACCTGGTCGCCGCGACCCTGCCCTACGGCCTGGCGCCGCTGGTGGTCCCCCAGCTCAAGACCATCACCCTCGGGGGCGCCGTCACCGGCCTCGGCATCGAGTCGACCTCGTTCCGGAACGGGCTGCCGCACGAGTCGGTGCTCGAGATCGACGTGCTGACCGGCAACGGGGAGATCATCACCGCCACCCCCGACGGCGAGCACTCGGATCTGTTCTGGGGGTTCCCGAATTCCTACGGCACCCTCGGCTACTCCACCCGGCTCCGCATCGAACTGGAACCGGTGAAACCGTTTGTCGCGCTGCGGCACCTGCGCTTCGACGACCTCACCGACCTGCAGAACGCGATGGACCGCATCGGCACCGATCGCAGCCACGACGGCGTAGCGGTGGACTACCTCGACGGCGTGGTGTTCTCGGCGACCGAGGCCTATCTGACACTCGGCACGCAGACCGACGAGGGCGGTCAGGTCAGCGACTACACGGGCCAGCAGATCTACTACCGCTCGCTGCAGCAGCGCTCCACGGATCGGCTCACGATCGCGGACTACCTGTGGCGCTGGGACACCGACTGGTTCTGGTGCTCGCGGGCGTTCGGCGCGCAGAATCCGCGGATCAGGCGCTTGTGGCCGAAGCGCTACCGGCGCAGCAGTTTCTACTGGAAGCTGATCGCCCTCGACCAGAAGTACGACATCGGCGACCGGCTCGAACGCCGCAAGGGCAATCCACCGCGTGAGCGGGTCGTGCAGGACGTCGAGGTACCGATCGAGCACACCGCGGACTTCGTGTCCTGGTTCCTGCGCGAGATCCCCATCGAGCCGCTGTGGCTGTGCCCGCTGCGGTTACGCGAGCCCGGGCCCGCGGGCGCGTCCGCCGTGCGGCCGTGGCCGCTGTATCCGCTCGAGCCGAAGCGCACCTATGTCAACGTCGGCTTCTGGTCGTCGGTGCCGATCACGCCGGGTGCCCCGAGGGCGCGGCGAACCGGCTGATCGAGGACACCGTCGGACGGTTCGAAGGGCACAAGTCCCTGTACTCGGACTCCTACTACGAAGCCGACGACTTCGCCCGCCTCTACGGCGGCGACAACTACTCCATCCTGAAGCAGAAGTACGACCCCGATTCGCGACTATTGGACCTGTATTCGAAGGCGGTGCAACGCAAGTGACCACGTTCAAAGACGCCAGTACCCAGACCCGTAACGGCCACCACAAGCTCTCGATCGCCGAGATCCTCGAGACCGTCGCGGACGGTGACATCCCGGTCCGCTTCACCGCCTACGACGGGAGCGCCGCGGGCCCGGAGGACGCCGAGTACGGGCTGACGCTCAAGTCCCCGCGGGGCACCACCTACCTGGCGACCGCGCCCGGCGACCTCGGCATGGCACGTGCCTATGTCGCGGGCGATCTCGAGGCGACCGGCGTCCACCCCGGGGACCCGTACGAGGTCCTCCGGGTGATGGGCGACGACCTGCACTTCCGGCGGCCGTCGGCACTGACGATCGCGAGCATCACGCGCTCGCTCGGCTGGGACCTGCTGCGGCCCATCGCCCCTCCGCCTCAGGAGGCCCTCCCCCGCTGGCGCAGGCTCGCGGAGGGCATGCGCCACTCCAAGACCCGCGATGCCGAGGTCATCCACCATCACTACGACGTGTCGAACACCTTCTACGAGCACGTGCTCGGCCCCTCGATGACCTACACCTGCGCGGCGTACAAGTCGCCGAACCAGAGCCTCGAGGACGCGCAGGAGAACAAGTACCGGCTGGTGTTCGACAAGCTCGGCCTCAAGGCGGGCGACCGTCTGCTCGACATCGGCTGCGGCTGGGGGTCGATGGTCCGGTTCGCGGCCCGGCGCGGCGTCAAGGTGATCGGGGTGACGCTGTCCGCCGAGCAGGCCGCGTGGGCGCAGAAGGCCATTGCCGACGAGGGCCTCTCCGATCTCGCCGAGGTCCGGCACTCCGACTACAGGGACATCACCGAGACCGGCTTCGACGCGGTGTCCTCGATCGGGCTGACCGAGCACATCGGGGTGCACAACTACCCCGCCTACTTCGGTTTCATCCAGTCCAAGCTGCGCGACGGCGGCCGGCTGCTCAACCACTGCATCACCCGCCCGGACAATCGGCACCAGGCGCGCGCGGGCGGGTTCATCGACCGCTACGTGTTCCCGGACGGCGAGCTGACCGGCTCGGGCCGGATCATCACCGAGATCCAGAACATCGGCCTCGAGGTCCGGCACGAGGAGAACCTGCGCGAGCACTACGCGCTGACCCTCAAGGCCTGGTGCCAGAACCTGGTGGACAACTGGGACGCCTGCGTCGCGGAGGTCGGCGAGGGCACGGCTCGGGTCTGGGGGCTCTACATGGCCGGTTCGCGACTCGGGTTCGAACGCAATGTGGTGCAGCTGCACCAGGTGCTGGCCGTCAAGCTCGGCCCCAAGGGCCAGGCCGAGGTACCGCTGCGCCCGTGGTGGAAGGGCTGATCGGACAAGGACTCTCATCCACTCACCCTCAGGTGTACGCAAACACCTGAGGGTGAGGAACACGGATCTGGGCCCGACACCGATTTGATCCAAAGCTGGCCTACCGATCACTCGGTCAGCTAGTGTGGCTCGCATCACCACGGCGCCAGGGGCGCACGGATGCGAGGAGAACTGAATGCGTCGACGATCGAGCGGCCTACTGGCGGTGCTGACGGGGCTCGCGCTGCTGGCCGGTGGCCCCGCCGCCGCACAGGGCAGCGGTGGCAGCGCGGATGGCGTCGGCAGCACCGGCAGCACCGGGTCCACGGAGCCGGTCGACAGCCTGCCCTCGGATTTCCTGTGGGGAGTGTCCTCATCGGGGTTCCAGTCGGAGGGCTATTCGCCCGACAGCAACTGGACTCGCTACATCGCGGCAGGCAAGACCAAGGATCCGGTCGGCACGTCCGCGGACTTCCGTCACCGCTACAAGGAGGACATCCAGTACGCCAAGGACCTCGGAGCCAAGGTGTACCGCATGGGCGTCGAGTGGGCGCGCCTCGAACCCCAGCAAGGCCGCTACGACGAGAGCGCTTGGGCGTTCTACGACGACGTGGTGGCGAGCATCCGTGCCGCTGGCATGCAACCGATGATCACCCTCGACCATTGGGTGTATCCCGGTTGGGAGTTCGACCGCGGCGGATGGAACAACGCGGACATGGTCACCGACTGGCTGGCCAATGCCCGCAAGGTCGTCGACCGGTACGCGAAATACGACCCGTCCTGGATCACCATCAACGAACCGTCGGCGTACCTGTTCCAGGAGATCAGCCACGGTGGCCTCGATCCCGTGAACACCCAGGCCGCCCTCGATCGGTGGGTGGCCGTCCACAACGGGATCTACGACTACATCCACCAGACCCAGCCGGGCGCGCAGGTGTCCTCGAACGTGGCCTACTTCCAGGCCGTCGAGGCCGCGATCGACACGACCTTCCTCGACCGCGTCGCCCACAAGCTCGACTTCATCGGCCTCGACTACTACTACTCGATGTCCCCCACGGACCTGAGCTACTCCAACGTCTTCTCGGAGCCGTGGAAGGCCAGCGCGGCACCCGATGGCCTCTACTACGCGCTGCGTCACTATGCGAAGCGCTTCCCGGGCAAGCCCCTGTACATCGTCGAGAACGGCATGCCCACCGAGGACGGCAAGCCCCGCCCGGACGGCTACGCCCGCGCCGACCACCTCCGCGACGCCGCCTACTGGTTGCAGCGGGCCAAGGACGACGGCATCAACGTCGTCGGATACAACTACTGGGCTACCACCGACAACTACGAATGGGGCAGCTACACACCCCGTTTCGGCCTCTACACCGTCGACGTCAAGAACGATCCTGCGCTCGAGCGGAAGCCGACCGAGGCGGTCGCGGCATACCGGTCCCTCATCGCACAGGGCGGAGTCCCGACCGACTACCAGCCGAGCAGGCCACCGACCGCGTGCTCACTGGTGGACGGACTCGACAGCTGCCTGAGCCCGGCCAACTGACAGCTGGCGTTCCGAGTAGAGCGATAGAAGGATCTGCATGTCACGGGATTTCAGGTATGGATTGCTGGCGGCAATCTGCGTGTCCGCGCTGGCGGGCACGAGTGTCACCGCCAGCGCATGGGCCGGCGTGCCGATCGCCGGATGCGGTGATCGGCACTGGGTGAGCACCTGGTCCGCGAGCCCGACCGATGCTGACGAGGCCACCGGTTCCGCGATTCCGGGCGGCGGGCAGACATACCGTGTCGTGGTGACGCCACACCGCGGCGGGGACAGCGCGCGGATCCGGCTCAGCAACCGGTTCGGAAGCGAACCCGTCACCTTCACTCGGGTGACCGTCGGACGCCAGACCCGGGGTGCGGCAATCGATCCGGATTCCGTCCACCCTGTCACCTTCGACGGCGGCAACGCATCGACGACGGCCGCGCCGGGGACGGACATCCTGACCGACCCCGTGCCGATCACCGTCGAGGGTTTCGAGCCGCTGTCGATCAGCATCCACACCGACGGCCGGGTAGGTCGGGTCACCGGGCACGCCAGCGGGAACGCGACGAGCTACTACACGCCGTCGGGGGTCGGGGACCACACCTCGGATGCCGCGGGCGACGCGTTCAGCCACACCACCACGCGCGTGCCGTTCGTGTCCCAGGTGGACATGCTGGCCCCGGCCGGCGTCGCGACGGTCGTCGCCTTCGGGGACTCCGCCACCGACGGGCACGTGGGCGCCGACTTCCTGGGCAACCCGCGGGTTGACAGGGTCGTCGACCAGAACGTGCGCTACCCGGACTTCCTTCAGCGCAGGCTCGACGACGCCGGTGGCGAGGTCGTCGTCACGAATGCCGGGATCGGCGGCAATCGTCTGCTCTCCGACGGGATGGTCCCCGCGCTCGGGCGGGCAGGCGAGTCGCGGATCGAGGCCGACGTCCTCGCCCAGTCCGGTGTCACCGATGTGATCGTCTGGATCGGGATGAACGACCTCGGAATGCCGATCGGCGCATCGTACGAACAACTCGTCGCGGGGTACACCAGGGTCGTCGACCGACTCCATGACGCGGGCCTGCGGGCGCACCTCGGCACCATGATGCCCGCGTCGAACTCGCTCGCAGCCGGACTGGCCAGCTTCCCGCCGGCCGATCCCGTCCGGATCCGGGTCAACTCCTGGATCCGGACTCAGCGACTATCCGACAGCGTGATCGACTTCGACGCCGCCGTTCGAGACCCGAACAATCCCAGCATCATCGACCCCGAGTATGTCAGCGCGGACAACCTCCACCCGACTCCCGAGGGATATCGGCTGATCGCCGACACCGTAGACATCGCCGAGTTCGTCGGGAACGAATGCACCGCCGGGAACGGATCCGGGCGATGACCGCGGGATGTGAAAGGAACTGCATGAACAGGGGTTTCGAGTACGGACGTGTCACGGCGGCCTGTGCGGTCCTGACGACCGCGATCAGCCTGTTCACCGCCGCCGTTGTGAATGCCGGGATACCGGCACCCGCGGCCACGGGCGAATCGACTCCCTCATCAGTGACCACCGCGGACCTCGAGTACCCGACAGGCCATGGCCCCGGCGCGATGACCGTCTACTCCCCAGCCGGCAGGGCATCGTCGTCCGCGGCGCAGGCGATCGTCATGGTTCACGGCGGCGCCTGGGCACAGGGTTCACGTGCACTGCTCGACGAGGAGGCCCGCAAGGCCGCCGCCGAGGGTTTCGTCGTGTTCAACATCGACTACGAACTGGCAGCGCCTCGAAACCCACGCCAGCACCAGGACGTGACTGCCGCGATCGACTACATCCACGCACATGCGGACGACTTCGGCATCGCCGCCGATCGGATCGGTGGGCTCGGGACATCGGCGGGCGCACACCTGCTCATGCAGGCCGTGACCGCGGGGCACGCCCCGCTGAAGGCGGTGGTCGGGTGGTCCGGTCCCTACGACCTGACCGTCCAGAGCACCCCGAAGGACTCCGCACTCTCGATCGCCGCGGCCGCGGTCCATCTCGGCTGCGTGCCGACCATCGGTCCGTGCGCCGAGCTGGCCGCTGACGCATCCCCGATCCGGCACGTCTCGGCGGGGAATCCACCGGTGCTCCTGTTCAATTCGGCCGACGAGTTCATGCCCGTCGAGCAGATGACCGCATTCGCCGATCGCCTGCGTTCCGTCGGCACCCCCGCAGAAACCCGTGTGATTCCCGGATCGAAGCACGCGGTGGCGTATTCCGACGCCGCTCTCGCCCCGACTCTTGCCTTCCTCCAGCAGCGCCTCTGACGTGACCCCCGAGACGGAGCCCTGCCTATCCGACGGGCTCTCCGGAGGGAGCGGCCTGCCGGACACTCCTGGCGATCTCGGCGGCGGCGCTCTGCACAGCCGCACTCATCCTGCGGTCCGTGGTGATGCGGCTGAGCGGTCCGCAGATCGAGAGGGCCGCTGGTGTCGGGTGCCCGTGCGCGATCGGCGAGGCGACACACCCGAGGCCGGGCAACGCCTCACCCCGGTCGTAGGCGACCCCATCGACGGCCACCCGATCGAGCTCGTCCTCCAGCTCGCGCCTGCCGCCGGACCGCTGCACATCCCGGTGGTTCAGCCGACCGAACACCGGCTGGTCGAGCGCCTCCCGCGGGAGCGAACTCAGCAGCGCCTTGCCCACCGCCGACCGGTGCGCCGGGTACCGGCCACCGATCCGCGACGGGATCTTGGCGCCGAACGCGCCGGAGATCTTCTCCCAATAGACGCCGTCGGCCCCGTCGAGGAAGGCCAGGTGCACCACGGCCCCCGTGGATCGGTGCAGTTCCTGCATGATCGGCAGGGCGGTCCGGTGGAACCAGTGGTTGCGCACCGCCCTCGATCCCAGCTCGAACAAGCGGACGCCGATCTCGTACCGGGTCCCGACCCGGGTGAGCCACCGCCGCTGCACCATCTTCTCGAGCAGCCGGTGTGCTGACGACGTCGGGATCCCCGTCAGTCGAGACGTCTCGCTGAGCGTGAGGTGCCCACAGTCGTCGAGCGCCTGCAGCACCAGCTCGATCCTGTCGAACATCGCCATGGACTGCGTCTGCTCACGGTCGTTCACCGCCACGACGTCCCTTCTCGTCCGGGTCGGCTAGACGCCGAAACCACCGGACACCGAGATCTGTTGCCCGGTGATGTAATTGGCCTCGTTCGACGCCAGGAACACGCACGCCGCCCCGATGTCGGCCGGCTTGCCCCAGCGCTTGAGCGGCACCAGTTTGTGGACCTCACGTTCCCACTCCTCGTCGAAGACGCCCTGCGCCTTGAGCTCGAGGAACATACCGGCCTCGATGACACCGACCAGCACCGAGTTGGCCCGGATGTTGTGCGCGCCTTCCTCCTTCGCGATGCCGCGGATCAACGATTCGTTCGCCGCCTTCGGGATCACCGACAGACCGTCGAGCGCCGGGAACCAGTGGTCGCCCGCGGAGCCGAGGTGGACGAACGAACCGCCGCCGTGCTCGCGAAAGTGCGGCAGCACGGCGTGCGCGGCGGTGAACAGTCCGAGGGTCTCGATCTCGATCGACCGCCGGTATTGCGCGGGGGTCGTCTCGGCGACGGTGATCTGGTCGACGACGGGGCCCGCTCCCCACACCACGGTGTGGATCCGCGAGTGTTCGCCGACCACCTCCCCGAGCACCCTGGAGACGTCCTCGTCCGCGCGGACGTCGACCTGGTGCGCGCTCGCCTTCACCCCGAGCGCCCGCAGCTCGGTCACCGTGTCCTCGGCCACCTCGCGCTTGGAGTTGTAGCAGACCGCGACGGCGCTGCCTGCGCGGGCGAACTCCCGGGCGACGCCGCGCCCGATGCCGCCGCTACCGCCGAAGACCAGGGCGGCGCCCTCCGGAAAGCTCAAAGTCAGCATGTTCGTGCCCCGTTCGTATCCGATCCGAATCCCGCGCCACCCTCGGATGCCGCGCGCTGTGTGTGACCGGTTGCCATCGGTGTGCTCCAGGCCACACCGGCTGAACGTAATCTCCGCATCCGCCGCCGAACATACGGTTTCCCTCGTCGCGGGAAACCACAGGTCACGCGGCCTATCCGGCACTGCCGAATCCCCCGCTACCGGGCGGCGTCCCTACCCCGGAAACGACTGAAGGTGCCCCCCACCCTGTCTGACCGGGTGAGGGGCACCTTCAGATGTTCGGTGCCTAGGCCTTCAGCGAGGCGGGCGGGGTGAAGCGCTCGCCGTACTTGGCGGCGAGCTCCTCCGCACGCTTGACGAAGCCGGCCTTGCCGCCCTCGTAGCCGAGGACGTACTGGTGCACGCCACCGGTCCACGCCGGGAAGCCGATGCCCATGATCGAGCCGATGTTGGCGTCGGCGCTGGTCATCAGGACGCCCTCGTCGAAGCACTTCTGCGTCTCGATGGCCTCGATGAACAGCATCCGCTCGATGAGGTCCTGGATCGGGGCCTGGTTCGAGCCCGAGTTGAACTGCTCACGCAGGCCCGACCACAGGCCGGTGCGCTTGCCATCGGCGTAGTCGTAGAAGCCCGCACCGCCGAGGCGGCCCTTGCGGTCGTTGCCCTCGACGAGGAAGTTGATGACGTCGCCTGCCGGGTCGGCGGGCAGTTCCTTGCCCTCGGCCAGCGCCGCGGCCTTGGACTCCGCGCGGATCTTCTGCATCAGCGTCAGGTTCAGCTCGTCCGAGAGCTGCAGCGGCGCCGCCGGGTAACCGGCCTGCATGCCCGCCTGCTCGATGGTGGCCGGCTCGATGCCCTCGGCAACCATGCCGATGGCCTCGTTGATGAAGGTGCCGATGACGCGCGAGGTGAAGAAGCCACGCGAGTCGTTGACCACGATCGGGGTCTTGCGGATGGCCTGGACGAAGTCGAACACCCGGGCAAGCGCCTCGTCGGAGGTCTTCTCACCGCGGATGATCTCCACCAGCGGCATCTTGTCGACGG
This sequence comes from Rhodococcus sp. MTM3W5.2, assembly GCF_001984015.1. NCBI lineage: Bacteria > Bacillati > Actinomycetota > Actinomycetes > Mycobacteriales > Nocardiaceae > Rhodococcus > Rhodococcus sp. MTM3W5.2. The sequence continues at coordinate 5,352,447 of NZ_CP019572.1, forward strand.
GCGAGAAGAAGTGGATGCCGATGAAGTCTTCCTGGCGCTTGACGCCGGTCGCGAGACCGGTGATGGGCAGCGTCGAGGTGTTCGACCCGAGCAGCGCGTTCGGCTCGACGATGTCCTCGATCTCCTGGAACACCTTGTGCTTGAGGTCCTGCGACTCGAACACGGCCTCGACGACGAAGTCGACGCCCGCGAAGTCCGCCGCGTCCGCGGACGGGGTGATACGCGCCAGCAGGGCGTCCGACTTCTCCTGCGTGGTCTTGCCGCGCGAGAGGGCCTTGGCCTCGATCTTCTCGGAGTACGCCTTGCCCTTGGTCGCCGCCTCGATGGTGACGTCCTTGAGCACAACCTCGAAGCCGGCCTTCGCCGAGACGTAGGCGATGCCCGCGCCCATCATGCCGGCGCCGAGCACACCGATCTTCTTGATCTCGGTCTTCGCGACGCCCTCGGGACGCGAGCCGCCACCGTTGATCGACTGCAGGTCGAAGAAGAACGCCTGGATCATGTTCTTCGCGACCTGGCCGGTGACCAGCGAGGTGAAGTAGCGCGACTCGATGGTCAGCGCGTTGTCGATGTCGACCTGCGAGCCCTCGACGGCCGCGGCCATGATCGCGCGCGGGGCCGGCATGGGCGCACCCTTGAGGGTCTTGCGCAGGTTCGCCGGGAACGCGGGCAGGTTCGCCGCGAACGCCGGGGTGGCGGGGGTGCCGCCGGGGATCTTGTAGCCCTTGACATCCCACGGCTGCACGCCGGACTCGGGGTTGGCCTTGATCCATGCCTTGGCGGCGGGGACGAGCTCCTCGACCGAGGAGACGACCTCGTCGACCAGGCCGACCTCCTTGGCCTGCACCGGTCCACGCTGCTGGCCCTGCAGCAGCATCTGGGTCAGCGCGGTCATCAGGCCGAACATGCGGACGGTGCGGACGACGCCGCCGCCGCCGGGGAGCAGGCCGAGGGTGACCTCGGGCAGGCCGATCTTGACGCCCTTGACGTCCGCGGCGATGCGGTGGTGGGTGGCCAGCGCGATCTCGAGACCGCCACCGAGCGCGGCACCGTTGATGCAGGTGACGACCGGCTTGCCGAGGGTCTCGAGGCGACGCAGGTCAGCCTTCAGCGTGACGCTGTGGTTGAAGATCTCCTCAGCGTTCTCGGGGCCGACCTTGATCATGTTCTTCAGGTCGCCGCCTGCGAAGAAGGTCTTCTTGCCGGAGGTCAGCACGACGCCGGTGATGGCGTCCTTCTCGGCGTACAGCCGGTCGACGGTGGCCTTCATCGAGGCGATGTAGGCCGCGTTCATGGTGTTCGCGCCCTGGTTGGGGTCGTCGATGGTGAGCACGACGATTCCGTCGGCGTCCTGCTCCCAGTTGATGATGTTCTGCTCGCTCACTGCTTCAGTTCTCCTGGTAGTCCGGGCCGCGTCAGACGCGCTCGATGATGGTGGCCACGCCCATGCCGCCGCCGATGCACAGCGTGATGAGCGCGTAGCGGGCGTTGCGCCGCTCGAGCTCGTCGACCATGGTTCCGGTGATCATGGCGCCGGTGGCGCCGAGCGGGTGGCCCATCGCGATGGCGCCGCCGTTGACGTTGAGCTTCTCGTCCGGGACGTTCATGTCCTTCTGGAACTTGAGCACCACGGACGCGAACGCCTCGTTGATCTCGACGAGGTCCATGTCCTCGATCGTCAGACCCGCGGCGGCCAGCGCCTTCTTGGCGGCGGGCGTCGGACCGGTCAGCATGATGGTCGAGTCGGCGCCGGAGGTGGCGGTGGCCACGACGCGGGCGCGCGGGGTCAGGCCCATGTCCTTGCCGGCCTGCTCGGAGCCGACGAGCACCAGCGCGGCGCCGTCGACGATGCCGGAGCTGTTGCCGCCGTGGTGGACGTGGTTGATCTTCTCGACGAAGTGGTACTTCTGCAGCGAGACGGCGTCGAAGCCGCCCATCTCGCCGACCGTCGCGAACGCGGGGGCGAGGGTGCCGAGCGACTCCGCGGTGGTGCCGGGGCGCATGTGCTCGTCGTTGTCGAGGATGGTGATGCCGTTGAGGTCCTTGACCGGCACGACGGACTTGGCGAAGTAGCCGCCCGCCCACGCCTTGGCGGCCAGGTCCTGCGAGCGCACCGCGTAGGCGTCGACGATGTCGCGGGTGAAGCCCTCGATGGTGGCGATCAGGTCGGCACCCACGCCCTGCGGCACGAAGTAGTTGTCGTAGTTGGTGGCCGGGTCCAGCGCCCACGGGCCGCCGTCGGAGCCCATCGGAACGCGGGACATCGACTCGACACCGCCGGCGATGACCAGCTCGTCCCAGCCGGAGCGGACCTTCTGCGCGGCGATGTTGACGGCCTCGAGGCCGGAGGCACAGAAACGGTTGAGCTGCACGCCGCCGACGGTGTCGGGCAGGCCGGCGTCGTTGACCGCGATGCGCGCGATGTCCATGCCCTGGTCGCCGACCGGGGTGACGACACCGAGGACCAGGTCCGAGATGCGGTTCTCGTCGAGGTCGGGGAAGCGCACGCGCAGCTCGTCGATCAGGCCGGTGACCAGCGAGATCGGCTTGACCGAGTGAAGCGAACCGGTCTTCTTTCCTCGGCCACGTGGGGTTCGGATGGCTTCATAAATGAATGCCTCTGTGGTCACTGTGAGGTGTTCCTTCCTGTGCACGGCTCCGCCGCGTGCGTGGTGTTCGCAATGGCAGTACAAACGTCATCGCCGGGCGCCGACTCGAGCAGCGCCTGACCCGAGGCATAGACCTCGACGCAAGCCATACTAGAACTCGTTTCAAAATTGGGTCTAGGACCGAACCGAGCGGGCTCTGTGACCGTTGCGATCGTCGCGGCGGGCCGGGGCGGGCTCGGTTCTAGCGGCGTGGCTCGGTCCAGCCCGTCGGCCAGGCTCAACCCAGCCCGGCCTGCCGCGCCCGCACGATGGCCGCGGACCGGTCCGGCACCCCGAGCTTGGCCAGGATGTTCGAGATGTGGTTGCGGACCGTCTTCGGGCTCAGCACCAGGCGACGGGAGATCGCCGCGGTGTCGAGCCCTCCCGCCACCAGGTCGAGCACCTCACGCTCCCGGTCGGTCAGCTCGGGGAACACCGCCGGGGCCAGGCTCCGGGACGCCGCCATGAAGCCGAGCGCGCGCTCGGCCACCGCCGCACCCAGCAGCAGCTCGCCGTTGGCGACCGCCCGAATCGCCCGTTCCACCTCGTCCGGGACCGCACCCTTGACCAGGTAGCCCCTGGCCCCAGCGCGCATCGAGGCCACGATCGACTCGTCGTCCTCGTGCATCGTCACCATCAGCACACGCAACGCCGGGAACCGCGCGAGCAGGTCCCGCGTCGTCTCGACACCGGACCGGTCGCCGAGCTCGAGGTCCATCAGCACCACATCGACGTCGGCCGTCACCAGCGCGATGGCCTCCGCAGACGAACTGGCCTCGACGACCACCTCGATCCCGTCGAGCGTGGAGAGCAGTGCCACCATCCCCAGCCGGAAGACGGGGTGGTCGTCGACGACGGCGACGCGGATGGCGGTCATGATGCGGTCAACGGTAGCCGCGCGGTGACCCTGGTGCCGTGTGGTTGCAGCGAGTCGATGACAAGCGTGCCGCCCAGCTCGCCCGCCCGCTCCCGCATCGAGCGGGTCCCGACGCCCGCGTCCCGGCTCGGGTCGAAGCCGGTGCCGCCGTCCCGGATCGTGACGGTGAGCTGACGGCTACCGGACTCCGTTGCGGCACAGACCGCCTCGACGTGGCATCCGTCGGCCCCGCTGTGCCTGCGCGCGTTCGAGACGGCCTCCACCACGATCCCGTACGCGGCCGCGCCCGCGTACGGGTCCACCCGCGCGGGCAGCTGCGCGCGCACCTCCAGCGCGAACCCGCCGCGGGCGTGCTGGGCGGCCAGCTCCTCCAGCGCGGCGGCCAGGCCCAGCTCGTCCAGGATCGGGGGGAAGAGGTTGCGGGACAACGATCGGACGCCGTCGACCTGGTGGTCGAGCTGGACCTGCAGCGACTCGAGCAGTCGCACCGCCGCGTCCGAATCGGTGCGCAGCAGGTTCCGCACCCCCTGCAGCCCGAGCCGGATACCGGCGAGTGAGGGGCCGAGACCGTCGTGCAGCTCCCGCCGGATCACCCGCCGCTCCTCCAGGCGCACCGTGGACAACCGCTCGCGCGCAGCGTCCAGATCCTGCGTCGCCTGCACCAGCGCAAGGCCGGTGGCAACCACGGAGGCCAACTCCCCCAAGGACTTCCGGCTCCGCGCACCGAGGATCTCCCCCGGCCGCGCGGTCACCGTCAACCGGCCGACCGGGGCACCGCGGTGGATGAGCGGGACCGTCGTCGGGTCGCCCGTCGGGTCGCCGCGGCGCGCGGCGGGGTCGGCGTCCCCCGCACGCCAGACCGTCACCGATTCCAGGCGCAGGGCCACCGCCACGCCGCCCGCGAGTTCGGAGACCAGGTCCTCGGGCGTCTCCGCCTCCGCGAACCGGGCACCGAGCCGGCGCACCGCCCTGGCGGGATCACCGCCCTCCCCGTACACGAGGTCGTGCACGCGGCGCTGCAGCCACAGTCGGGACGGCTGCACCGCGACGGCCACGGCGCCTGCCGCGACGGCCTGTGCGAGCACCGAATCCGCGGCGGGCAGCATCCGCGCCAGCGCCGTGGCCACCACCACGTACAGCGCGATAAGGCCGACGGTGAGGGTGCCCGCGAGCACCGCGCGGCTGACCGCCAGGTCCAGCCCCCACATCCGTTGTCGCAGAATCGATACCAGGATCGCCGCCGGATAGAACGCCTGCACCGCGAGGTGGATCAGCGGGGTGAGCATCCACAGGCTCGGCCAGGTCGGCGGCAGCGCGAGCGGCACGAACGACAGCGCCATCAGCGTGGTGCCAAGGCACAGCCAACCCAGGCCGACCCGCTCGTCGACCGGCCCCCGCAGCCACCGCCACGCGGCGTCGGCCGCGGCGAGCAGCCCCACCCCCACCACCGGCGCGATCAGCCAGATCTGCGCGATCTCGGTGTAGGTGCGGGCCACGAAGAACCAGACGATGGTCGCGGTACCCAGGACCAGGCCGACGCGGGCCACGGGCTCCAGCCTGTTGTCACGGATCAGCCAGGGGACCACCAGGAACAGCGCCAGCGTGCCCGGAATCCATGCGGTGTTCTGCAGCGGCTCGATCGCCCCGACGGCCGGCAGCCCCGGCCGGACCAGCGCCAGCTGGGTATAGGCGTAGCTGAACGCGGCCAGTCCCACCCCGATCCCGGTGAGCCCGAGGATGATCGGCACCGGGTGCACCCGCCGGGCGAGCACCACCCCGGCGACCGTGCCGTAGACGCCCGCACCGAGCAGGTCGACGAGGAAGAACAGCTGGTCGGCGTCGAGGGTCGGCTCGGCGGCGACGAACGCCACCAGCGCCAGCACCCCCAGCAGCCACGAGGTGAACGCGAGCGCGGCGGCGGGCACCGGCCATCCGCCGGTGCCCGCCGACCCCCCACTTCGCTCGCTCAACCGTTCCTCCTCGAGGCGACTCCGTCGCCTGTGAGTCCTTCTGGGCCGCCAGCGGGCCAGAAGGACTCACAGGCCGAAGGCTCATTCTGGGTCACCCTCGCGCGGAACGCCCCGAGAGCCACAGCCCGACCGCGCACACCAACACCCAGACCGGCCCGGTGAACCCCGCCATGTACTGCAGCGGGGAGATCCCGAACAGTGCCGTGACCGCGCCCAGCACCGCGCTCGCCCAGCCGATCCATCGCGGCAGGGCGCCGTGTCGCAGCGAGGCCGCCGCGACCGCGAGCGCACTGACGCCTGCACCCGCCCAGAGCCACGGGATGGTGCCCATCCAGTGCGCCCCGAAGGCCGCGAACTCCGGCAGCAACTGGTCACCCGCGCTCAGCCCGAACACGAGCTCGGTGGTCAGGCCGGTGCCGATCAGCAGGGCGGCCGAGGTGAGGATCAACCCGCCCGCCGCGACCTGCGGCAGCAGGCTGTTCGACTCGAGGCCGGCCGCGAGCCGGCGACACAGCCCGGCGGCGAAGACGAGCAGCAGCAGCGCCGCCACATTCATGGCCACGTGCTCGGTCAGGATCAGTGTCCGCTGCTCGGCCATCCTGTTCATCATGGCGACGGCATTGCCCACGACGCCCTCGTCGATGGTGGCGGAGAGGGCGGCGCTGGCCTGGATGCCGACGATCCCGGCGAGTCCGGCGATCACACCGGTCACGGCCCACCACGACGACGGCCCGCGCCGATCGGCCGCGTCGACCTGCCGCCCCTCCGCGGGAATGGTGGTACTCATCTGCACGCTCCTCCGGTTCTGTCCCGACCGTTTCGACTGCAGACGAGGATGGCGCGCCCGGTGTCCCGACCACCAGGGACAACCGACCCGACCCACCGGGAATTGCGTCCGGACGTCGGTTCGTTCAGGAACCGGACTGCTTCTGGCGCTGACGATAGGCGCGCATGGACACCTGGGAACCGCACCCGGGACTGCAGAAGCGGGCCGCCCGGTTGCGGGTGCGATCGACGAAGCCGAAATGGCACGGCGGGTTGCAGCACGCCTTGATCCGCGTCCAGTCGCCACTCTGTGCCACCTCGGTCACCGCTGCGAGGATGGCGCCAAGAGCGCCGGGGACACCGGCGGATCCGGCTATGAGCTGTGCCGACGCGGCGGTGACGACCGTCGTCAGGGGATAGCGGGCACCGGCCTGCCGGAGATACCTCTCCGCGTCGGCGATCCGCGCGTCGTCGACCGCGGGGTCGCCGGCGTGTGCCAGGAAGACCGTGACCAACGCATCGCGGAGCTCTCGCGCGGCTGCCGCATCCGAGTCGGTCACGACCGTGTCGGTGGTGAGCAGGTCCTGCTCGACGGCCCAGTCGGCGAAGCCCGTGGCCGTGCCGAAGACCTCGGTGTTCCCCGCGCCGTCGGCTCTGGTGTTCACGAACCGCAACACCATGTCGGGCCGGCCCGGCGACTCATGCAGTGCGTCCACCCCCACACGATACACAGCGATGCGTCCGTAACGAGAAGGACCGCAACATCTGAGCACTTCTAGTTAGTACGTTGCGAGCTATCGTGTTACGGTCGCAACATGATCACTTCAGAAGATTCCGCGAACACCTCGTCCGTCTGGTTTGTCACCGGCGCTTCGTCAGGCATAGGGCGCGAGCTCGTGCGTCAGGCCCTGGAGGCCGGTGAAGCGGTGGCAGCCGTGTCGCGACACACCGCAGGCCTCGACGAGTTGGGCGAGCCCGACCTGTTGCTCACGATCGACGCGGACGTGCGCGACGAGGCCGCCGTGCAGAAGGCGGTCGAGCAGACGGTGGCACGGTTCGGGCGTATCGACGTCGTCGCGAACAACGCGGGCTACGGACTCTTCGGCGCGGTCGAGGAGGCGGACGACGCCCAGGCGCGGGCGATCTTCGACACCAACGTCTTCGGCGTGCTGAACGTGCTCCGCGCGACGTTGCCCGTGCTGCGGGGCCAGCGGTCCGGCCACATCCTGCAGGGCTCGTCGTACTACGGCCAGACCGCGGACCCCGGGGTCGGCCTGCTCGCGGCGACGAAATACGCCGTCGAGGGGCTCACCGACGCGCTGGTCGCCGAGGTGGCTCCGTTGGGCATCAAGGTAACTCTCATCCAGCCCGGACTCACCGCGACCCCGTTCCTGGGCAATCTCGACGCGGCCAGCGCGACGCATTCCGACTACGACCAGACGGTCCGCGCGGTCCAGCAGGCAATCGGGGCACTGCCGGTGTCGGCGTTCTCCGACGTTGACCGCGTTGCGGCCGGGATCCGCACCGCCGTGGCCTGCGACAACCCGCCGCTGCGCCTGGCGTTGGGTGTCGCGGGCGCCGACGCCATGCGCTCTGCGCTCACCGGGCGCATCGCCGAACTCGACGAATGGGCCGCCGTCACGCAGACCGTGGATGCCTGAGCACCCGATCGGACATCTGCGGCACGGTCGGGCAAGGGGCGGGCCACGGGTTGACGTGCGAGGGCGCGTGGCCCGCCGCCGAATCTGCGGCTTTCCTGGAAGTGTCGCGACTCGCGGTGTTCAATAGGGCCTGGACAACCGCGGCCATCGCCGCGGGCCAGGTACTGGTTCTCGAGGTTCTTCCTTCCCAAGGAGTTCTCATGACCATGACGTTCACCCAGCTCGACCTGCTCAGGGAACTCGAGCCGACGGTCGAAGCCAATCTCAACCGGCACCTGTCGATGACCAAGAACTGGAATCCGCACGACTACGTGCCCTGGGACGAGGGCAGGAACTTCGCGGAAATGGGTGGGGTGGACTGGGACCCGGATCAGTCGCGACTCTCCGAGCTGGCCAAGGTCGCCATGATCACGAACCTCCTGACCGAGGACAACCTGCCCTCGTATCACCGCGAGATCGCCGCCAGCTTCTCCCTCGACGGGGCGTGGGGCACCTGGGTCAACCGGTGGACGGCGGAGGAGAACCGGCATGGCATCGTCATGCGCGACTACCTGGTGGTCACCCGCGCCGTCGACCCCGTCCAGCTCGAGCAGTACCGGATGGAACACCTGACCAACGGCCTCGACTCTCCACTGAACGCCGCGTTCCTGCCCTCGGTGGCCTACGTGACGTTCCAGGAGCTCGCCACCCGGCTCTCACACCGCAACACCGGGCACGCCTGCGCGGACGACGTAGCGGAGCGGATGCTCGACCGGATCGCGGCGGACGAGAACCTGCACATGGTCTTCTACCGAACCCTCGCAGGCGCCGCCATGGACCTCGTCCCCGACGCGGCACTCGAGGCGATCACCGACGTGTTGATCAATTTCCAGATGCCCGGCCAATCCATGCCCGGCTTCCGGCGGAACGCGGTTCTCCTCGCCAAACACGGCATCTACGATCTCCGACAGCACCTCGACGACGTCGTCATGCCGGTGCTCCGCATCTGGAACGTGTTCGAACGCAACGACTTCACCGATGCGGGCGAGCGGGCACGGGACCGGCTCGCGGCACATCTCGACGATCTCCGCCGCTCGGCCGAGCGGTTCGAGGAATCGCGGGATCGGATGCTCGCCCGCGAGGCCGCGCGCGCGGAATAGTCGTCACGCGCCGGGCAGGCGATGGCAACGCTGGTCGGCGGCACCTCGCCGCCCTATCGTGGTGGAACCGAAACCGGCACAAACGAGGGGCAGCAGGCCGATGCAGGGATCAATTGTGTGGCACTGGAACGTCAGTCTTCGGGCACGGCTGGTGTTCTGGTTCGCGAGAATCTTCATCAAACCGCTGTTCACGGTGTGGCCGATGTCCGATCGCGGCATCCTCGCGCTCGGGAAGCTCGATGAGTGGTCCGACCGGACGCCCGCTCCCAAGGGGGTGATCGTCGAGCCGGTGGCCCTGGGCGGGGTGCGGTGCGAGAAGGTCACCCATCCGAGGCGCGCCACCGACGCGCTGCAGGGCGCGACCATCCTCTACTTCCACGGCGGCGGATTCGTCTTCTGCGGGCTGGCCACCCATCGCGGCGCCTGCGGGGCCCTCGCGGCCCGCTCGGGTGTCCCGGTGATCTCGGTGGAGTACCGGCAGCTGCCGTACGGCGGCATCGGCACGTCCCTGTTCGACGCGATGGCGGCCTACACCGCGCTGCTGGAGACCTGTGACGACCCGACCCGGATCATCGTCGCCGGCGATTCCGCGGGCGGCTATCTCGCGATGAAGGTCGCCGAGATCTGCGCGTTGCAGGGCATCACGCCGCCGGCAGCGGTCATCGGGTACTCGCCGCTGCTCAATGTCGATCTCGAGTCGCACGATCCGGAATTCATGAAGCGCGACGCCTACCTGCCGATGCGTCAGGTGCGCAATCTCAAGGACCGCTGGCTCGCGGGTCCGGACCTGATCGTCGGGGCGCAGTCGCCGGTGACGGCAGACCCGGCGCTGTTCCCGCCGGTGTTCCTCTCCGCCGCCGAGTACGAGCTGATGCGGCCCGACGTCGAGGTCATGACCGAGCGTCTCGAACGGGCGGGCCGGCCGGTGGAGACCCACCTGTGGAGCGGTCAGATCCACGCCTTCCCTGTGCTCGGCGTCATGCTCGAGGAGAGCAAGACCCTGATCGCGCTCAGCATCGACTTCGCCAGGCGGAACGTGGCGTCGCGCGAGCGTCGTTCGGCCTAGTCCTGTCCAACGACCCTGAACGATCTCCCTTGCGTTCCAACGCTTGCGATGGGCCAGTCCCACGCGGACCACTCAGCGATAAGGCCGGCAGCACCTCGAGATGCTTGGCACCGATCCGCTCGGCGACCGCAGAACCATGTCGCGGTCGCCGAGCGGATGGGGTGAGTTCAGCCGAGTTTCGCGAGTAGGTCAGCGCGCTGGCGCGAACCCAGGCCTGACACTCGCCGTGTCTCCGCGATCCCGACCGACTCGGCGATGTCACGAGCCTTGATCTTCCCGAAATGGGGCAGAGACTCGAGCAGGTAGAGCACCTTCGTCTTTCCGACGATCTCGTCCGACTCTGCTCGGTCCAGGATCTCGGTGAAGGTGAGTTTCCCCGACTTGAGGCCCTCACGAAGTTCCGACCGGGCCTTGCGGGACGCCGCCGCCTTCTCCAGGGCCGCGGCACGTTGTTCGGGAGTCAAGGTGGGCAGTGCCATGATGGGCATCCTCTCGCTTGGTTACCGACGAACCCAGGCTAGAACGGTGCCGTCGTTTGGCCGTTCATTGCTGAACTCGCGTGTCGGCGGCGCGTCGGTCAGGAGGCGATCAGCTCGTCGATCTGGTTGATCGCCGACGAGGCCCCCTCGACCACTCCCATGTCCAGCACCTGCTGCAGCGCCTCGGCAGACTCGTAGGTGCTCACATATGTTGCGCGGGTGCCACCATCGTGCTCCGCGAAGGTGAAGATGTTCTTCGATACCGGCAGTTCGGGATTCGAGTTGAAGTCCAGGTCGGCGAAGCCGTCGTCGAACGAGAAACTCGTGGGCTCGTCGACGGCCGTGATCTGCCAGTACCCGGCGAACTTCTCGCCTTCCGGGCCGGTCATGAAATAGGTCGTGCGGCCGCCGGGCGTGAGGTCGTGGTCGACCACCGTCGCCGGGTACGTCGGCGGTCCCCACACCTTCTCCAGCTGGCGCGGGTCTTCGTAGACCTGCCAGATCCGCGTCACCGGCGCCGCGAAGTCGGCGGTGATGGTCAGGGTCAGGTTGTCGAGGTCCTGCTGGACATTGGTCACAGGCATGATTCACTCCTCCTTGGTCGAGTCGGATGCAATGAGTTCGTCGATTCGCGCGATGCGGCCGCGCCACACCTGCTCCAGTTCGGTGAGCATGGACGCCACCGATCGCACCGCCGCCACGTCGCCGCTGGCCAGCTGCTCCCGACCGCTGCGTCGCTTGGTCAGCAGGCCGGCCTTCTCCAGTACCGCGACGTGCTTCTGTACCGCCGCGAAGCTCATCTGGTATTTCGCCGCGAGCCCGGAGACCGAGTGCTCCCCTGCCAGCACGCGGCGCATGATGTCGCGCCGGGTCCGGTCGGCGAGCGCAAAGAACAGGGCATCCGCCCGATCCTCATCGTCTCCGTTCACCTCCCCAACATACAACCAATCGGTTGCATGTTGTAGCCCCGCGGCGATGCGAGCGCCCACCAGGACGTCCTGCTCACCATGAGCTGGCGGCCGCTTCCGCCGAGTGTGCACCTGCCGGGGCAAAGGCCCGGGACAGGCGACGACAACTGCACACTCGGTGGGGCGGGCGGGCGGGCGCAGGTGAACGAACGAAACCGGCCGGCTAGCTGTCGATGCGCTTGGCCCCGAGGTGGGTCTCCAGCAACTGGAGCGCGATCTCCTCGGGATCGCGGCGGACGGACGGGTCGGCCGGCTCGGCGGCCTGCGCCATCATCTCTTCCTCGTCCTCCGGGGTGACCGACTCCGGCGTGGCGGGCGGCGGGCCCGGATCGTCCGGATAGTCGGGTTCCTCGGGCGGCGGGATGTCGTCCGCGCCGGGCCCCGACGTCGCCTCGGTCCGCGGGGCGGGGGCGGATGCCGCCTGCTCCTGGCTCGGACGCGAGAATCGCGGCGCGCCCGCCGGTTTCGCCTGCTGTTGGCGGGCGGGCTGAACGCGCGGAGGAACGTCGGCGGGCGCGGCGGTACCGACCTCGCAGTCGATCGCCCAGTCCACGCCGAACACTTCCCGCAGCGCGTCGCGGATCACGTCGGCGTTGCGCGGTTCCACCAGACGCTTGGCCAGCGGCGCGGAGGCATGGATGAGGATGAGGCGGCCGTTCTCCACCGCCCGGACGGTGGCGCCCGAGAGCATCACCTCGACGGTGCGGCTCCGGTCTCGCACCTTCGCCCTGACCTCCGACCACACGGCGCGGACCGCGGTGGCGTCGGGCTGACCGGCCGCTGCGGGCGCGGACACCGGCGGCGCGACCGGCTCGGACGGCGCCGGCTCGGGTTCCGCGACGGCCGCCGGTTCCGGTTCGCGCGCAGGCGCCGGCTCGACGGGAGGCGCAACGGGTTCGGGCGTGATCGCTTCCGGGACAACAGGCTCCGGGGCGATGGGCTCGGGAACGACAGGCTCGGGAACGACGGGCTCGGGGACGATGGACTCCGAGACCGAAGGTTCCTGGGCAAACGGTTCCTGGGCCGCGAGAGCGGGCTCCGGCGACGGGGCCGGCACCGGCTCGGCAGCTGGGGCGGGCGCCTCGGCCGGAACAACGGCCGGCGCGGTGGCGGGCGGCGCGCTCTGTTCCGGTGCACCACGTTCGGCCACCGCGGGGGCGACGACCTCCGGCGCGACCGGCTCGGACCGAACCGGCGGGGCCGGTTCCGGCGACACCGGTTGAACCGGTTCCTGGTGCCGCTGCTGCGCCGCCGCGCGCTGCGACGGACGCTGGTAGATCGGCTCGGGCTCCGGGGCACTCGGCCGCGCCGCGGGCTCCGCGGGCGCGCTCGATCGCGTTCCGGCGACCGGCTCCGCCACCGGCAGGCCACCCTCGGCCCGCCGTTCGAGCCGCTCCAGCCGTTGCAGCACAGCCGATTCCGCGTCCGTTGCGGACGGCAGGAGCATCCGGGCGCACATCACCTCGAGCAGCAGCCTGGGTGCCGTGGCCCCCCGCATCTCCCCCAGTCCGGCGTGCAGGACCTCGGCGTAGCGGGCCAGCGTCGCGGGGCCGATCCGTTCCGCCTCCTCGCGGATCCGCTCGAGCACGTCCCCTGGGGCGTCGACCAGGCCGCGCTCACCCGCGTCGGGGACCGCACGCATCAGGATCAGGTCGCGGATCCGCTCGAGCAGATCCACCGCGAACCGTCGCGGATCGTGGCCGGCGTCCATCACCTTGTCCACGGTGCCGAAGAGCGCGGCGCCGTCACCGGCTGCGAGCGCATCGACCGCGTCGTCGATGAGCGCGACGTCGGTGACGCCGAGCAGCGACAGCGCGCGCTGATAGGTGACGCCCTCGTCGCCCGCTCCGGCCAGCAGCTGGTCGAGCACGCTGAGCGAATCGCGCGGCGATCCGCCGCCTACGCGGATCACCAGCGGATAGACAGGGGCCTCGACGGCGACGTCCTCCTGCGCGCAGATCTTCTCCAGCAGGCCGCGCATGGTCGACGGCGCCAGCAGCCGGAACGGGTAGTGGTGGGTGCGCGACCGGATCGTCGGCAGCACCTTCTCCGGCTCGGTGGTCGCGAAGACGAAGATCAGGTGCTCCGGCGGCTCCTCGACGATCTTGAGCAGCGCATTGAAGCCCGCGGTGGTGACCATGTGGGCCTCGTCCACGATGAAGATGCGGTACCGGGACTCCGCGGGCGCGTAGAACGCCCGGTCACGCAGCTCTCGGGTGTCGTCGACGCCGCCGTGGCTGGCCGCGTCCAGCTCGATCACGTCGAGGTTGCCGGGGCCGCCGGGGGCGAGCGCCACGCACGACGAACACACCCCGCACGGGGTGGAGGTCGGACCCTCCACACAGTTCAGCGACCGGGCCAGGATCCGGGCGGACGACGTCTTGCCGCAGCCGCGCGGGCCCGAGAACAGGTACGCGTGGTTGATGCGTCCGGCGTCGAGGGCGGTGCTCAGGGGGTCGGTGACGTGCTCCTGCCCCACCACCTCGGCGAAGGTTGCCGGTCGATATTTCCGGTAGAGGGCCACGCGGAGAGGGTACCGGCGAAGGGCGACACCGCGTCGGCGGACCGCCGTCCCCCGGCCTCCGGCGCCGGAACCCGCACCTGCGCGGCGTCCAGGGTGAGCGGAATCCGAAACACAGCCGCAACACATTGGCAGCGCAGGCGAAACCACGACAGACCATCGTCACCACTCGCGTGCGGCCGAGGCCCGCACGCGTGAGGAGAAACCGACGTGCCCGAGACCATCGACGCCGGAGCCACCGCATGGCTGCTGGTGAGCACCGCCCTGGTCCTTTTGATGACACCGGGGCTGGCCCTGTTCTACGGCGGCATGGTCCGCTCCAAGGGCGTGCTCAACATGATCATGATGAGTTTCGTCTCGATCGCCCTGGTCACCGTGGTCTGGCTGGTCGTCGGCTACAGCCTGGCCTTCGGTGAGGACATCGGCGGCGGCCTGCTCGGCGGACTTGAGCACCTGGGGATGGCGGACATCACCCCGGCCACCGTGCACAGCGGCGTCCCCGAGTTCCTGTTCGCCACCTTCCAGCTGACCTTCGCGATCCTCACAGCCGCCTTGATCAGCGGTGCGATCGCGGACCGCACCAAGTTTTCCGCGTGGATGGTCTTCGTCCCGATCTGGGCGCTGGCCGTCTACGCGCCGGTCGCGCACTGGGTATGGGGTCCGGATGGCTGGATCGCGCAGCTGGGCGCGCTCGACTACGCGGGCGGCCTGGTGGTCGAGATCGTCTCCGGCGCGTCCGGGCTGGCGCTGGCGCTGGTCCTCGGCCCGCGCATCGGCTTCCGTTCCGAGCCGATGCGCCCGCACAACCTGCCGCTGGTGCTGCTCGGCGTCGGACTGCTGTGGTTCGGCTGGTTCGGGTTCAACGCCGGTTCCGCGCTCGCGGCGAACGGCACCGCCGCGGCCGTCTTCCTCAACACCCTGGTCGCGGGCTGCGCGGGCATGCTCGGCTGGCTGCTGGTCGAGCAGAAGCGCGACGGGCACCCCACCACCTTCGGTGCGGCCTCCGGCGTGGTGGCGGGCCTGGTCGCGATCACCCCGTCCTGCGGCTGGGTCACGGTCCTCGGCGCAGCCGTGGTCGGCACCCTCGCCGGCGTCGTCTGCTCCTTCGCGGTGGGCCTGAAGTTCCGTTTCGGCTACGACGACTCGCTCGACGTGGTCGGCGTGCACCTGATCGGCGGCATCGTCGGCACGGTCCTGATCGGCCTGCTCGCCGCCGAGGTGATGACCGGTGGGGCCGAGGGGCTGCTGTACGGCGGTGGGCTCGCCCAGCTCGGCAAGCAGATCCTGGCCGTCGTCGTGGTCGGCCTCTACGCCTTCGGGGTCACCTACGCGCTCGGCAAGGCGATCGACCGGTGGATGGGCTTCCGGGTCAGCCGCGAGGACGAGATCGCGGGTGTCGACCTGGCGTTGCACGCCGAGTCCGCCTACGAGCACGCGGTCCTCGCCCACGGCGGGCCGACCGGGCCGCCGCCGGGGATCTTCTCCCGCGAGCACGACGAGCAGCGTCATCGCCCAGTCGAGCCCGACCCGGACGACGTCACCGACTGAACCGGGACGCACTGCTTCCTGGTTCGGATACGATCCGCCCGGTCCGGATAGGTAGGACCTCAGCAGCCGACCCTCCACCCGGAGGCGCCCGCGACCGGATCAGGAACGACGATGACGATGACGACGACGCTCCCCCCGGCCGGGTCGCACCCGGCCGGGTCGCACCCGGCCGGGTCGCACCCGGCCGACGCCCCGGGTACAGACGGGTTCGCCGAACGCGCGCGCCGCTACGGCCGGTCGCTCCATCCCGTCGGGCTCGCCGTCGCGCTGCTCTTCTTCTGCTGGTCGCTGACGCCCTCGCTACTGCCGCGCGTGTGGTACCTGCAGGGCGTCGCCACCGGCATCAGCATCGCGACGGGCTACGGGCTCGGCTGCCTCGCGGCCTGGGCGGTGCGCAAATGCGGTGTCTCGCCTCGATATTCCGAGCGGACCAAACGGATCGGCCGATGGACCCTGCTCGGGTTCACGGTGGTTCTCGTGCCGACCTTCGCGATCCTCGGCGCGGTGTCCCAGCAGGTGGTGCGCGATCTCGTCGGCGTCGAGGAGGAGCACGAGGCGAACTACCTTCTGGTGCTGGTGATCTCGCTCGTCATCGCGGCGTTGCTGCTCTGGATCGCCCGCGCCTCCCGGAGCGCCACCAACCGGATGGCGGCATTCGGCCGCCGCTACGTGCCCGCACCGGTGGCCAGGGTCGCGAGCCTGGTCGTCGTGGTCGCCGTCGGCCTGATGATCGTCAACGGCATCGTGTACCAGGGACTCATCGGCCTCGCGAACCGATCGGCCGCCGCGGCCGATCACAGCACCGCGGACAACGTGGTCCGACCCGAGATGCCCGAACGCTCAGGATCTCCTGCGTCCGCCGAGCCGTGGGAAAGCCTCGGGCGAGAGGGCCGCACCTTCGTCGCGGGCGGACCGAGCGCTGAGCAGATCACCGCGGCCACCGGCAGACCCGCGCTGACGCCGATCCGGGTGTACGTGGGACGCGAGTCCGCGGAATCGATCACGGACGCGGCCGATCAGGTGGTCGCGGAACTGGTGCGGACCGGGGCCTTCGACCGGGCGGTGCTGGCCGTCGCCACCGGCACCGGTCGCGGCTGGGTCAACGCCTCGGTGGCGGGCGCCCTCGAGTACACGGCCGACGGCGACTCCGCAATCGCGTCCATGCAGTACTCCTTCCTGCCCAGCGCGTTGTCGTTCATCGCCGACCGGGAGTCACCGAAGGAGGCGGGCCGGGCGCTGTTCGAGGCGGTCTACGCGGAATGGGAGTCGCGGCCCGCCGAGAGCCGCCCGAAGCTGCTGGCGTTCGGCGAGAGCCTCGGCTCCTTCGGCGGCCAGTCCGCGTTCGCGGGCGCCCAGGACATGCTGGCCCGAACCGACGGCGCGCTGTGGGTGGGTACCCCGAACTTCTCCCCGCAATGGTCGGGCATCACCGAGAGTCGCGATTCCGGTTCGCCCGAACGACTTCCAGTGATCGACGGCGGGGCCAACGTCCGGTTCGCCTCGGCCGCACAGGATCTCGAACTCGACGGCCCCTGGGGCATGCCCCAGATCGTCTACTGGCAGCACGCGAGCGATCCGATCACCTGGTGGTCGTTCGACCTGTTGCTGAACCGGCCGGACTGGCTGCGCGAGCCGCTGGGCCCCGACGTCAATCCGGACATGCGCTGGATCCCGTTCGTCACCTTCTGGCAGGTGACCATGGACATGGTCTTCTCGGCGGACGTGCCGGACGGCCACGGGCACACCTTCCAGGCGGACGCCGCGAACATCTGGGCGGACATCCTCGCGCCCGACGGCTGGACGGCAGCGGACACCGAGAAGGTGCGCGCCGCAATGGCCGAGTAGGCGTGCTGCGCCGCTCGTGAGTGCTTGTGGCCCCCCTCGTCGCCACAAGTACTCACAGGCGGCGGAGCCGCCTCAGGGGTGCATGGTGATGGTGTAGCCGGCGTTCAGGTTCGGGAAGCCGGTGTCCATGGTGCTCGCGATGCCGTAGTAGACCCCGTCGTTGCCGGTCATCCGGGTCCCGTCGAGGCTCGCGTCGCCCTGGTAGTTGTTGGCCATGAACACGGCCTTGGCGTCGCCGGGCAGCCGGTAGGTGACATCGACGCCGATCCCCCGCGGATCGTTGTTCGTCGCGGTGACGATCTCCGAGCTCCACGGCGCGAGAACCGCACGCGGCCCCTGGATCCACTCGCCGTACGGATTGTCCGAGCCCTGCAGCACCATGGGCTGACCGGTGTTGTTGGTGATCGTCATCGCGATCGTCGGGCCGGTGATGGGGAGCGTCCCGGCGGACGCCGTCGCGCCGGTGAAGCCGAGGGTCGTGGCGGCAAAGGCCAGGGCAAGCGGGGGCAGGGTGGCGATGCGGGCGAGGCGACGGCGGCGAACGGTGGCAATGCTCATGCTGAATGATCCTGTCCGGGTGGATGTTTGATATCTCGAGCCGGACCGTTCCGGCGCTGAGACAACTATCACCCGTTTCCGCCTCGGGCTCCGTCCACCGGACAGGCCCCACAGGGGATGAATCCGTTGTCCCCGATCGGGGGACAACGCGTTCCACCGGGACCGCGCCGAGAGGTGTTACGACGCGACGGGAGCCGTCAGCGCCGGGAACCAGATGTCCGTCAGGACATCCGCGGCCTCCTCGACCGAAACGTCAATCGTCCCCAGCATCGCCCACCGGGTGAAGAACCGTTCGAGCTGCGTCACGAGGAGTTCGACGCGCAGCCGGGCCTCGTCGCGCCTGTCCTCCGGCCAGCGCATGAGGAAGCTCGTCATCGAGTTCGGCAGGGCGAGGATCCCGTCCCTGGCGACGGCCCGGAAGTCGGGCTCGAGTGCCGTCGCCTCGTCCCAGGCCGGGAGCATCTCCTTGTACAGGTGGAACCACTCGATGGCCCGGGTGATCCAATCCGTGAACTCGGCGCGCGATCCGGTGTCGAGTACACGATCCAGGTCCTGATAGAAGGCAAGGGCGCTCGGCGCCATGCCATCCCCGGCCACTGCAAGCAGGATGTCCACCTTGCCGGGGAAATGCAGGTAAAAGGTCGCCCGGCTGCAGCCGACCTCGGCGGCGATGTCATCGACCGTCACAGCCGCGTAGCCCCTGCCGGCGAAGAGCCCCCGCGCCGCCTCCAACAGCCGGGCGCGGGTCGCCCGCTTCTGCTCCGCTCGGAGCGTGCCACGCCTGTTGCCCGTGCTCGTCGCATTGCTCACTGCATCCACCACCAATCGAAGTTTACTCGCGGCCATTCAGTCGCCGCGTCGCCAGCAAGGCAACTTTACGTCATTCACTTGACAGACCGTCAGCCAAAGCTAGTCTATGCCGTAGGTCACATCGAGTCGCACTTGCCGCAGCCATCACAATCGCGTTTCCACGGGGCCGCAACCGCGCCGGAGGGAAAGGGACGAGGCCGCGGACCGCGACTCCGGCAGAAAGAGAACTCCATGCACTCCCCGAACTTGCCCCGCGTCTGCGTCATCGGCGCCGGTCCGTCAGGAATCACCACCGCCAAGCGTCTGCAGGACTTCGGCATCCCGTTCGACTGCTTCGAGGCCTCGGACGAGGTCGGCGGGAACTGGTACTTCAAGAACCCGAACGGCATGTCTGCCTGCTACCAGAGCCTGCACATCGACACCTCGAAGTGGCGCCTGGCCTTCGAGGACTTCCCGGTGCCCGCCGAGTGGCCCGACTTCCCGCACCACTCGCAGCTGTTCCAGTACTTCAAGGACTACGTCGACCACTTCGGCCTGCGGGAGAAGATCACGTTCAACACCTCCGTCGAGCGGGCCGAGCGGGCCGACGACGGACTGTGGACGGTCACGCTGTCCAACGGCGAGGCGCGCACCTACGACGCGCTGATCGTGTGCAACGGCCACCACTGGGATCCGCGGACCCCGGACTACCCCGGCGAGTTCGACGGCACGCTCATCCACAGCCACGCATACAACGACCCGTTCGACCCGATCGACATGCGCGGCAAGAACGTCGTGGTGGTCGGGATGGGCAACTCCGGCCTCGACATCGCCTCCGAGCTCTCGCAGCGCTTCCTGGCCAAGACGCTGACCGTCTCCGCCCGCCGCGGGGTCTGGGTGCTGCCGAAGTACCTCAAGGGCACGGCAGGCGACAAGATGTCGATGCCCGCCTGGATACCGCGCCCGCTCTCCCTGGCGCTCAAACGACGCTTCCTGAACAAGAACCTCGGCTCCATGGAGGGCTACGGTCTGCCCAAGCCCGACCATCTGCCCTTCGAGGCGCACCCGTCCGCGAGCGGCGAGTTTCTCGGCAAGGCGGGCTCGGGCGACATCGCGTTCAAGCCGGCCATCACCGCGCTGGAAGGCAAGCAGGTGCGCTTCGCCGACGGCAGCACCCTGGACGTCGACGTGATCGTATGCGCCACCGGCTACCACATCAGCTTCCCGTTCTTCACCGATCCGAACCTGTTGCCCGACAGCGAGAATCGCTTCCCGCTGTTCAAGCGGATGATGAAGCCCGACATCGACAACCTGTTCTTCATGGGCCTCGCGCAGCCGATGCCGACCCTGGTGAACTTTGCCGAGCAGCAGAGCAAGCTCGTCGCCGCCTACCTCGCGGGCAAGTACCTCCCGCCTGCCCCAGCGAGATGGGCGCCGTCCTCGCCGCCGACGAGGAGTACCACCTCAAGCCGTACTACAAGTCGCCGAGGCACACCATCCAGTGCGAGTTCGACCCGTACGTGCGCAACCTGAAGAAGGAAATCGTCAGCGGCGGCAAGCGCGCCCAGGCCGCCGGCAACGCCCTGCCCGTGCCTGCCCGCGCCATGCAGAACGCGTGAGGGAGGACAACGACATGACACTGACACAGGGATTCTGCCGGGCGGGCTTCGAGCCGGTCCGCGATGCGCTCGAACAGCAGCTCGCCTCGGGCGAGGAGCTCGGCGCGTCGATCTGCGTGACCGTCGACGGGCAGCCGGTCGTCGACGTCTGGGGCGGCTACGCCGACCAGGAGCGGACCACCCCCTGGGCAGAGGACACGATCGTCAACGTCTTCTCGCTCACCAAGACGATGACGGCGCTGTCCGCGCTGCTCCTTGTCGACCGCGGCGAGCTCGACGTCTACCAGAAGGTCGCGCACTACTGGCCCGAGTTCGCGGCGAACGGCAAGGCGGACATCGAGGTTCGACACCTGCTCTCACACACCTCCGGCGTGTCCGGCTGGGAGCGGCCGATCGAACTCGAGGACATCTACGACACCGAGGCCGCCAGCGCCCGGCTGGCCACGCAGGCGCCCTGGTGGGAGCCGGGCACCGCGTCGGGCTACCAGGCGCTGAACTACGGGCACCTCGTCGGCGAGGTGATCCGGCGAGTGGACGGCCGCAGCCTTGGCCGCTTCTTCGCCGAGGAGCTGGCCGGGCCGCTTGGCGCCGACTTCCACATCGGCACCGGCCCCGAGCACTTCGGCCGGATCGCCCCGATGATCCCGGCGCCGGCCATCAACTTCGACATGTCCACGCTCGACCAGGACAGCATCCTGGTCAAGTCGGTGACCTGCCCGTGGCTCGACCTGGAGAAGGTCAACACCGCCGAGTGGCGGCAGACGGAGCTCGGCGCCATGAACGGTCACGGCAACGCGCGCTCGGTCGCCCGCCTGCAGTCGCTGATCTCCTGCGGCGGCGAACTGGACGGCACCCGCCTGCTCTCCCAGGCCACCATCGACCTGATCTTCGAGCAGCAGGCCGACGGCATCGACCTGGCCATCCTCACCCCGCTGCGGTTCGGCATCGGCTACGGCCTCCCCCACCAGGATACCGCCCCGCTGGTGCGCGACGGCCGGGTGTGCTGGTGGGCAGGGTTCGGCGGCTCCATGCTCGTCAACGACCTCGACAACCGGGTCACCTTTGCCTACACGATGAACAAGATGGCGCCGGGACTGATCGGCTCCGACCGCAGCGATGCCTACCTGCACGCCACCAACGAGGCCGTTCGATCGGCGCGAAACGAGGTTTCCCTGTGAGGGCACTACAGCTCACCGATCCGGGTGTCATCGAGATCCGGGACGTCCCGGTGCCGGAGATCGGCCCGTCCGACCTGTTGATCCGCGTCGGCGCGGCCGGCATCTGCCAATCCGACCTGCACCTGCTGCACTTCCCGGTGAAGATGCGGGAGGAACCGCTCACCATCGGGCACGAGATCGCGGGCACCATCGAGGCCGTCGGCAGCGAGGTCGACGTGCGGCAGGTCGGCGAGCGCGGGCTCGTCTACCTGTGCTGGTCGTGTGGCGTCTGCCGGGAGTGCATCAGCGGCAACGAGAACGTCTGCCTGGCCGCGGGCCGGACCGCGATGCCCCCGTGCCCCGGGCTCGGCCCCGACGGCGGCATGGCGGAGTACGTCCGGATCCCGGCCCGGTCGTTCGTCCCCATCGGAGACCTGGACTTCCTCCAGGCGGCACCGATGGCGGATGCCGCGCTGACCAGCTACCACGCCATCCGGGGCGCCAAGGAGCACCTGCGTCCCGGCTCGACGGCCGTGGTGATCGGCATCGGTGGGCTCGGGCACGTCGCGGTGCAGATCCTGCGCGCGCTCAGCCCGACCAGGATCGTCGCGGTGGACCTCGGCCAGGATCAGCTGGACCTGGCAAAGCGCTGCGGTGCCGACATCACCCTCGAATCCGGTCCCGACACCGCACGCCAGATCCTCGAGCTGACCGACGGCCGCGGCGCGGAAGCGGTGTTCGACTTCGTCGGCGTCGACCCCACCGCCAAGATGGCGGTCGAGTCAGTGGCACCCAACGGCGCGTACCGGATGGTCGGGCTCGGCGGCGGTGTCCCAGGAGTGACGGCCGATCCGGCGGGTGGCCCCGGCTGGCCATGGGGCGCGTCGGTTCGGAAGTCCTACGGCGGCACCAGGAGTGACCTCGTCGACTCCGTCGCCCTCGCCCAGGCCGGGCTGCTCACCGTCGAGGTGGACCGGTTCGACCTCGCCGACGCCCGAGAGGCGTTCGACCGCCTCGAGGCGGGCAAGATCCGCGGACGAGCGGTGCTGGTTCCGTGACCGGGTACAACACGATCCGAAAGGAAATGCAGTGACGAAGTCTGTTGACCCCCAGGCGTACATCGCCTCCGTGATGGCCGGGCTGACGGGCCCCGGCGGGCGCTTCGAACTCGGCGTCGAGTCCGTGCTCGGGGCCGAGATCCGGGTCATACTGGGCCGCGACCGGGCGCTCGGTGACGTCCTGAGGGCCTCGCTCTCCTACGGTGACCGGGACTACCTGGTCACCGAGGACACCCGGATGAGCTACACCCAGCACGGGGCCGCCGTGGCCGCACTCGCCACCGCACTCCGGGACCGGTACGGCGTCGGCAAGGGCGACCGGATCGGCATCCTCGCCGCGAACACCCCCGAGTGGCTGGTCACCTTCTGGGCGGCCCAGGCCCTCGGCGCGATCGCGGTCGGCTTCAACGCCTGGTGGGCTCCGCGGGAGGTCGAGTACGGCATCGGCCACACCACGCCCACCGTCGTGATCGCCGACGCCAAGCGTGCCGCGGTGCTCGCCGGGCTCGGCGCCGACGTCCCGGTGCTCACCATGGAAGAGGACCTGCCCCGACTGTTCACCGAGTTCGCAGGCGCCGAACTGCCGAACACCGCAGTGGCCGAGGACGATCCGGCGGTGATCCTGTACACCAGCGGGACCAGCGGCCGACCCAAGGGCGCCGTGCATTCGCACCGGAACGTGCTCGCGACCATCGACTATCACCGGTTCAGCGACGCGCTCGCCGCCGCGTTCACCGGTGGCGACCCGAACTCGGACGCACCGAGCGACCGGCGGTACCTGCTGACCTCGCCGCTGTTCCACATCGCCAGCCTGCACAACCTGGCCGTCCCCCGGCTGGCCACGGGCGGCGCGGTGGTGATCTACCAGGGCTCGTTCGACGTGGACCGGATGCTCCGACTGGTCGAACGCGAGCGCGTGACCAACTGGGCCGCCGTCCCCACCATGGCGAATCGTCTGCTCGAGCACGAGGACCTCTCGCGCTACGACCTGTCCTCGGTCACCGCGTTCGCGCTGTCGGCGGCGCCGTCGTCCGCGGCGTTCCAGGACCGACTGCGCGAGAAGGTGCCGTTCGCGCGCAACTCCCTCGTCGACAGCTACGGCCAGACCGAGAGCGCCACCGCGATCTCCGTGGCCACTCCCCTCGACCTCGCGCATTTCCCCGGCACCCTCGGCCGGCCCATCATCGGGGTCGCCGTCGAGGTCCGGGATCCGTTCGGGGAGAAGGTCCCCGACGGCGTGGAGGGCGAGATCTGCGCGCGCAGCCCCTACGTGATGCTCGGCTACTGGGACAACCCCGAGGCCACCGCCGCGGCGATCACCGAGGACCGCTGGCTGCGGACCGGCGACTTCGGTGTGATCGAGAACGGCATGGTCCGGCTCACCGGGCGACGGTCGGATCTGATCCTGCGCGGCGGCGAGAACGTGTACCCGATGGAGATCGAGCAGTGCCTGGACGAGCACCCCGAGGTCCTCGAATGCGTGGTGATCGGCGTCGACCACCCCGACCTCGGCCAGGAGGTGGGCGTGGTGGTGGTCGCGCGATCGGAGGACGCCGTCACGGAAAGCGAGCTTAGGGACTTCGCCGGCGAACGCCTCGCGTACTTCAAGGTCCCCGCTCGGTGGCGGATCACCACGACCCCGCTGCCGCGCAACGCGACCGGCAAGACGATGCGCACCCAGGTGGTCGTCTGATGGGCGGCTGCTCGCCAACCAACATCGTTCGAGAATGGAGTGGTCTGCAATGAGCTACGACGTGATCATCAAGAACGGCCGGTGGTTCGACGGCACCGGCGCACGGTCCGAGACCAGGAACCTCGGCATCC
The DNA here is from genome assembly GCF_001984015.1 of Rhodococcus sp. MTM3W5.2. NCBI lineage: Bacteria > Bacillati > Actinomycetota > Actinomycetes > Mycobacteriales > Nocardiaceae > Rhodococcus > Rhodococcus sp. MTM3W5.2. The sequence goes on from NZ_CP019572.1 coordinate 5,376,939, forward strand.
GCGACGGACGGGTGGCCGCCGTATCGGTCGAGGCACTCGACGAGGCGGACTGCCCGCAGGTCGTCGACGCCGCCGGGAAGTGGGTCATCCCTGGCATGGTCGACATCCACACCCACTACGACATCGAGGTCATCCTGAGTCCGGGACTCAAGGAGTCGGTGCGGCACGGCGTCACCTCGATCTTCCTTGGGTCGTGCTCGCTGTCGGCGGTCCATGCCGGCCCCTCCGATGCGGGCGACCTGTTCGGCCGGGTCGAGGCAATTCCGCGCAAACACGTGGTCGACACGCTCACCGAGTCCAAGACCTGGACCTCGGCGCACGAGTACGTCGAGGCGATCGAGGCGTTGCCCCTTGGCCCGAACGTGGCCTCCTTCATCGGCCATTCGGACATCCGTGCCGCGCAGATGGGTCTGGATCGGGCGACCCGCAAGGACGTCAAGCCCACCCCGGCCGAACTCGACGCGATGGCAGCCAAACTCGAGGAGGCGCTCGACGCGGGCTTCATCGGCATGTCCTCGCAGGAACTGCTGTTCGACAAGCTCGACGGCGAGGTCTGCCGGTCCAGGACCCTGCCCTCGACGTACTCGACGCGGCAGGAACGTCGCAGGCTCAGTGCGATCCTCCGGCGCCGGGGCCGGGCATTGCAGGCGGGCCCGGACGTCGGCCGCCCGCAGTCCATGGTCGCGTTGGCGCTGAGTAGCGTGGGGCTCTTCCGCCGCCCCTTGAAGGTGAGCCTGCTCTCGGCCGCCGACGTCAAGGCGATACCGGCTGTGGCGCACGTCTTCCCGGCGATGGCACGGGCCGTCAACGGTATGCGCGGCGACTTCCGGTGGCAGCACCTGCCCGTCCCGTTCGAGGTGTACTCCGACGGCATCGACCTGCCGGTCTTCGAGGAGTTCGGGTCCGGGGCTGCGGCGTTGGACCTGTCCAACCAGCTCGAGGCGCGGAGCGCGCTGCTGGCCGACGAGTCCTACCGCCGCCGGTTCCGTAAGGACTACGACAAGAAGTACGGACCGCGGGTCTGGCACCGCGACTTCTTCGACGCCGAGATCGTCGAATGCCCGGACGAATCCGTGATCGGCAAGACCTTCGGACAGGTCGGGGTCGACCGGGGTGGAATACACCCGGTGGACGCCTTCCTCGATCTCGTGGTCGAATACGGAACCAAGGTGCGGTGGCGCACCACGATCTCGAACCACCGGCCCGAGGTGCTCAACAAGTTCGCCTCCGATCCCGGTGTGCAGCTCGGGTTCTCGGATGCCGGCGCTCACCTGCGCAACATGGCCTTCTACAACTTCGGCCTCCGCCTGCTTCGTCGCGTGCGCGACGCCGAGCAAGCGGGGAATCCGTTCATGTCCGTGGAGCAGGCTGTACACCGGCTCACCGGCGAGCTCGCCGACTGGTACCAACTCGACGCCGGGCACCTGCGCAAGGGTGACCGGGCCGATGTGGTGGTGATCGACCCGGCACATCTCGACGCCTCGCTCGAGGCCTATGCCGAATGCCCGGTCCCGGAGTACGACGGACTCTCCAGGATGGTCAACCGGAACGACGACGCGGTGTCCGCGGTGTTCGTCGGCGGCGAATGCGTAGTCCGAGAAGGGGAACCGACGGCCGTGCTCGGGACCCGTCGCACGGGGCGGTTCCTGCGAGCGGGCGAAAAGTGACCCAAAACCCGATGAACGGAAGTAGCACGGATGAGTGAGACCAGGTTTGCCGGCAAGACGGCAGCGGTGACCGGCGCGGCGTCCGGCATCGGCGAGGCCATCGCGATCCGCCTGATGGCCGAGGGCGCCAACGTCGTCGGGATCGACCTGGCCGGTGATGCGCTCGGCGCCATGGCCACCGAGTTCGGGAAGGCGTTTCTGCCCGTCACCGCCGACGTGACCAAGGAGGACGAGGTCGCGGCGGCCCTGGACGCCGCTGTGACCCGGTTCGGGGCGCTGGATCTGGCCTTCAATGTGGCGGGCGCGTCCCGCGTCGGCGCGATCGTCGATCTCGACGAAGCCGACTGGGACTTCACCATCGACCTGGTGCAGAAGGGCGTCTTCCTCTGCACCAAGCACGAGGCGCGGCGCATGAGTGCCGGTGGGCGCGGCGGGGCCATCGTCAACGTCTCCTCGCTGAACGCCCATGTGCCGATGCCGGGGGGCAGCCCGTACGCGACCGGCAAGGCGGGCGTCGAGATGTTCAGCAAGAATGCCGCTCTCGAGCTGGCATCGTCGGGCATCCGGGTCAACTCCGTGCTGCCGGGACTCGTCGACACCCCGCTGGTCGCCCCGGTGCTGGCCTACGAGCCCGCGCAGGCGATGTTCCTCGAACGCATCCCGATGGCGCGGGCGGCGACGCCCGACGAGGTCGCCGGGCCTTGCCTGTACCTGGCCAGCGACGACGCGGGCTACATCACCGGTGCGAGCCTGGTCGTCGACGGCGGCTGGGAACTGTCCAACTTCCCGAACTTCAGCAAGCTCGCGGGCTGATGCTCGGCCGCCGAGCGAGGTCGAGCCGTCCGCCTGAGGGCGCTCAGCAGTAGACCTGCTCGGCGGCCGAGACGTACGTCTCGGCAACCTGATCCGAGGACATCGGAATGAACCTCGAGTACGCCTGGCCCACTCCGGCGAACTCCCGCAACACTTCCGGGCGTGGCGTGCCGTCCGCCAGCGCCTCACAGGCGCCCTGCGCGTAGAGGATCTCCGCCGCATCCATTCCGGACGGCGGCAGGCCAGCGGCGCGGAGGGCGCCGAGGTAGCGCTGCCCCCTCTCCCCCGATTCCGCGACGACCTGGTCCGGGGAGCGCGCATCGATCGCTTCCGCCACACGGGGTTCGGGGGGCGGCGGGGGTACCGGCTGCCCGGGATCGGGCACAGGCTCGGGCGCGGCAATCGACGGAACCACGGCGGGCGGCGCTTGGGGCTCGATCACCGCTGCCCGTGCATCGGCCGACTGCTCCGCCGACGCCATCGCGGCCACCACGGTCGGGCTCGCGACCGAGCTCCGCTCCGCACCGACGGCCTCGTCCTGTTGCCCGCCGCAGGCGGCGACGACACCGCAACCCACTATGAGCGCGGCGATTTCGGCGATTCGCACAGATCTCATGGCCGCAGAGTCTGGCATAGATGGTTTGCGAGGTTTGCCGCTTTTCACCAGGCCGAATGTCTTTCCTTAGAAAAGGACACGAAGGACTTGGCGCGTGCTATAACTCTGTCTTGTCTTTCGAATGTGATTGCAAACACAGCTCATCCGGGATGACACACGCATGCACACATCCCGCCACAGCCCGTCCGACTGGTGAAGGAAACGCATGAAGAGATCTGAGCATCGACATCGATACGCCCGGCGCGCGGTCGCCGGGCTCGCCGCGGGTGGCGCGCTGATCCTCGCCGCACCGACGGCCTCGGCCGCCCCCGGCACCACCCCGGTCCCCGGCGGCGCGGTCTGCGACCCCGCGGTCAGCGAGGGCTGCCTCAGCGTCGTCGTGAACAGCGGCACCTTCGACAACAACGGCTTCACGCTGCCGATGGAGGACGGCGACATGATCATCGCCGCGACGCTCCCGCCAGAGGGCGACATGATCCCAAGGGACGACGGGCATTTCGGCGTCTACAGCAAGCCGATGACCGTGCCCGGCGGCGTTCTCGGGGTCGACCTGCCGCTGGACAACCTCTTCGGCCTCGCGGCCGTCACCTCCGAGGTGCAGGCGGTCTCGGTGCCCAAGCTCAACGGCATCATCACCGACTTCGACCTCACGCTGCCGGTCCGCCTGAAGATCAACAACGCCTTCCTCGGCGACAACTGCTACATCGGCTCCCCGGAAAACCCGGTTGTCTTCGAGCTCGACAACGTCAACACCCCCGAGGACGCCGTCCAGTCCCACGTCGAGGACCCCTACCCTGCCGGCACCGTGTGGATGTCGAACGTCAAGAACGCGGCCACTGGCTTCGCACTGCCCGGCGCGACCGGATGCGGACCGTTCGGCGCCCTCGACCCGATCGTCAACTGGCGCGCCAAGGTCCCCAGCAGCGAGAACACCTCACTCAAAAGCACTTCCACCGGATACCTGTTCCCGTCCGCCAACGGCGGCACCGACCCGCTCGAGGGCGCCGACGGCAGCGGCAGCTCGGGATCGAGCGGCAGTTCCGGCAGCTGACCACGGGTAGCCGTTCCCGGCCGACCATCAGGGCCGGGAACGGCTACCACTCACTTCGCCTTTGCGGCCTTCGCCGCCGCCTTCGCGGACTTCTTGAACTCGCGGACCTCGCCAAGGGTTCGGTCGTCGACGACGTCGGCTATGGACCGGCGCGAGCCGTCGTCCCCATACGCCCCGGCCGCCTCCCGCCAGCCCTCCGGCGCTACGCCGATCTGCTTGCCCAGCAACGCGAGAAAGATCCTGGCCTTCTGATCCCCGTAGCCGGGCAGCGCCTTGAGCCGCTTGAGCACCTCACGGCCGTCGGGATCGCCCTCGGTCCAGATCGCCTCGGTCCGGCCGTCGTAGTGCTCGACGAGGTAGATACACAGGTCCTGGATTCGCTTGCCCATCGACCCGGGGAACCGGTGCACGGCGGGCGGCGTCGCGCAGAGCGCGAGGAACGCGTCCGGATCCATCTCCGCGATCTTGTGCACGTCCAATCCGGACAGCCGGTCGTCGAGCTTCTTCGGACCGGCGAAGGCCACTTCCATCGGGATCTGCTGATCGAGCAGCATCCCGATCAGCAGGGCGAGTGGATCCGCGGCGAGCAGCGCGTCCGCATCAGCGTCTCCGGCGAGGTGCAGCGTGAGTGCCATGGCCCGATCCTGCCATTTCCGGCGGCGAACTTTCGACCCTCCCGGCGTCCGGGAACAATCTCGCGGCATCGCCCGTTGAGTTCGGTACACCGTACGGAAACGAGGGATCCTTGACTGCGACTACGACCGACATCGAGTTCGACCGCCAGATCGGCGCACTCACCGAGGCGGGCCACCCCGGCCTGACTGGACTGTCCGATGCCGACTTCGCGGCCGCGCTGGAACCGCTCCGCGCGGCGGTGCTCGCGCACCCGGAGAGCGCCGCCGACCACGGGGAGGATCACGTCCCGTTCGTCCTGGTCGTCGCGCGTACCGCACAGGGCGCCTCCATCGACGCGCACGAGGCGATGTCGCGCACCGCCCTCGGCACCCAACAGGGGTTCGCCGACTTCGAGCCTGCCGAGCTCGCCCGGTTCCGACCGATCGAGTCCGTCGAGATACCGGACGGGATCGGCTACGCGCTGATGAACATCGACACCGGGAGCGCGTACCTGAACGTCACACCCGAGACCGCCATGGCGTCGCTTACCGCGATGGGACGCACCGGGCTCACTGTCGAGGAGGGCATCGCGCTGATCACCGTGCGGCCCGACATGCTCCGCAAGAACAAGTGCTTCTCGCTGCTGTCGTCACGGTGCGGCGACAAACGGGTGCCCGCGCTGTGGATCAGCCAACGCAGACCGAAACTGGGCTGGTGCTGGAACGGAAACCCGCACACCTGGCTCGGCTCAGCCTCCGCCGGAAAGCGGATCGGCTGACAATCAATCCGGGCGGGATCACCGAACCGTTCCGAGCAGCGTCGCAATACCTTCGACCAGCCCGTCCCGCCAGTGGATGTAGTCGTGCCCACCGCAGAACTCGCGGTAGTCGACATCGAAGCCCTTGGCCCTCAGTAGGTCTCGGACCTGCCGGTTCTGCTCGATCAATCGCGGTTCGAGCGTCCCCGCCGCCATCCAGAATCGAGCCTCGCCGTCATCGGCGAGGCCGATCTGCTCCTGCACCGGGTGGCCCGACATCTGCGGCCCCGGCAACCAGAACGAACCGGACAGGCTGACGGCCCCGCCGATGTGCCCGGGGGCGTGCAGGGCAGCGTACGTGGCGGCCAGTCCTCCGTAGCTCGTCCCTGCGACCAGGACCGACCGCGGATCGGCGGTCACGGCCAGATCTGCGCGCAGCGACGGCAACAGGTCGTCGGTCAGGGCGGCCAGAAAGTCCGCGTTGCAGGTCAACTCGATCGACCGCCGCTCGGGGCCGATGCTGTCGACCATGACGACGAGGGGCACCCGATGGCCCCGGTCGGCGAGCAGGTCGAGCGCGGGGGCCAGGGGCGTCTCGAGGGCGGTCACCTGACCGTCGAACAGCAGCGCCACCGGACGGTCATCGGCCGGCAGTCCTGGCGGCTCGTAGGTCCACATCCGTCGCGACACGCCCGCCAGCGTGCGGGCCTCGCACCGCATGGTGCCGCGGGGTTCGGCGCGTGCCGGACCCCACCAGCGCTGCGGGTTCGCGCCCGGCATCACCGCCTCCGAGCGCGCGGGCTGACCCATGGTCGCCGTCGTCGGGAGCGGATTGCCGTCGTCGACGACGAGTCCGGCCAGGACGCCCCGCCACCACTGCCACTCCGTCTGTCCCGGCTCGGGTCGGGTGATGGGGTCGACGCGGGGCAGGAACCCGTAGCCGCCACGCCATTGCTCCGGGACCTGGATCGACAGGGCCCACAGGTCGGTGCCCGGGACAGGCGTCAGCGCGTTGCGATCCGGGCAATTGCGGTCGGTGATGCCATTGGCGTCCAGATAAACGTGCCGCACCGGCGATCCGGGCGGCCGACGCCAGATGAACGTCGCGGTCACGTGCCCCGGCGGCCCCGGACCGACGAGCGGACCCCCCGAAGCGTCGAACCTGCGGCGCACGGTTTCGACCTCCGAGGCCGGGATGGTCCCTGAAACCAACCTCCCAAAATTAGGCAATGCTCTCCTAAGCTTTTCGTTTGATCGTACAGATTGCCATAGGAGGAAAGTTGTTCCGAACCACAGCAGACCGGGCGCGCCGTGCCCCGTACGCGCTACTACTGGGAGCGCTCGTGATCGGCGCCACCGCGGTGGGTTGCTCGTCCGAGGAGGCCCCCGCCCAGGCTCCGGCCGTGAGCGAGTCGGGCGCATGGCCGCGCACGGTCGACACCGCAAGGGGACCGGTGACCGTCGAGACGCAGCCGCAGCGCATCGTGTCCACCAGCGTCACCCTGACCGGGGCGCTGCTCTCGCTGGACGCACCGCTGATCGGCACCGGCGCGCAGCCGAAGAGCACGGTCACCGATGAGAACGGCCTGTTCAGTCAGTGGGCAGGCATCGCGCTGCAACGCGGGGTCGACGTCCTGTACCAGGGCGTTACCAACATCGAGAAGATCACTGCCGCGACTCCGGATCTGATCGTGGTCGCCGCGCGCGGAGGCGACTCCGCCGCCGAACAGTACGACCTGCTTTCCAAGATCGCGCCGACGCTCGTCTTCGACTACACCGACAAGTCCTGGCAGGAGTTGACCACCCAGATCGCCGACGCCATCGGCGCCGAGGACCGGGCCGGCCAGCTGATCAACGAGTTCGACACCAAGGTCGCGGCGGCGCGGTCCACCATCGCCCCCGCATTGCAGGCGGGCTTCACCCCGGTGAATCTGCTGACCTACAACTCGCCGCAGGATTCGCGGATGTTCACCGCCGAGTCAGCGCAGGGCCAGCTGGTCGACCGCCTGGGCATGGCCCTCGCACCGCTGCCTGCGGACATCGCGAACGCCGACAAGGGTGTGATGGCTGGTCGCGCGGACGTCGTCCCGGTCGGGCTGGAGAACCTCTCCCGCGCGCTTCCTGGGGCGGCCACCTTCATCATCAACGCCGAACAGCCCGCCGCCGACGCGCTCGCCGCCGACCCGACGCTGCAGGGCATCCCCTCGGTGCAGCGGCACGCCGTGTTCGCACTTGGCTACGACAGCTTCCGCCTCGACTACTACAGCGCGGGGAACTTCGTCGACCGCGTCGTCAACGAATTGACGTAGGCGGTGCCCCCGTGAGTTCCGTCGCCGCAGCGGCGGCGGGGCTCACAGGCGCTCGAGCGACTTCTCGGTGGCGGCCAGCAACACGCAGGTCGCCACGCCGTCCATCGCCTTCGCGAGGTCGTCGGTGGACGGGAAGCTCGGCGCGAGCCGGATGTTCTTGTCCTCCGGGTCGGTGCCGTACGGGAAGGCCGAGCCGGCGGCGGTCAATGCGATGCCGGCCTCCTTCGCCAGGCCGATGACCCGCTTCGCGGTGCCCTCGACGACGTCGAGGCTGATGAAGTAGCCGCCCTTGGGTTCGGTCCAGGACGCCACCTTCGACGACCCGAGCCGATCCTCGAGGATCTGCAGGACCAGCGCGAACTTCGGCGCCAGGATCTCCCGGTGCTTGTCCATGTGCGCGCGGACCCCGTCGGCGTCCTTGAAGAACATCAGGTGTCGCAGCTGGTTGATCTTGTCCGGGCCGATGCTCTTCTTGCCCAGGTGCTGCTGGTACCAGGCCAGGTTCTGCGTGGACCCGCCGACGAAGCTGACGCCTGCGCCCGCGAAGGTGATCTTCGAGGTCGACGCGAACACGAACGGCCGGTTCGGGTGCCCGGCGGCCGCCGCGATGCCCAGCACGTCAAGCGGGGCCTCGAACTCCTCGACCAGCGGGTGCACCGCGTACGCGTTGTCCCAGAAGAGCCGGAAGTCGGGGGCCGCGGTCGGCATCGAGGCCAGCGTCCGCACGACCTCCTCCGAGAAGACGGCACCGGTCGGGTTCGAGTAAGTGGGCACCGCCCACATTCCCTTGATCTGCGGGTCCTCGGCGACCAGCCGGGCGATCAGCGCGACGTCCGGGCCGTCATGCCGCATCGGGACCGGGATCATCTCGATCCCGTACGACTCGGTGATCGCGAAGTGCCGGTCGTAGCCGGGGCTCGGGCACAGGAACTTGATCTTCGGCTCCTGCGACCACGGCCGCTCCGAGTCGGGGGTGCCGTGCAGCAGCGCGAACACGATGATGTCGTGCATGATCTCGAGGCTCGCGTTGTTGCCGGCCAACAGGTTCTCGGTCGGGATGCCGAGCAGTTCCCCGAAGATGGCGCGCAGCTCCGGCAGCCCGGTGAGGCCGCCGTAGTTGCGGCAGTCCACTCCGTTGCCGTCGCGGTACTCGGCTCCCGGCAACGCGAGCAGCGCCTGCGAGAGGTCCAGCTGCTCGGGCGACGGCTTCCCACGGGTCAGGTCGAGGGTGAGCTTCTCCGTCTTGAGCTGCGCGTAATTCGCGGACTGACGCTCGTGCTCCGAACGGAGTTCCTCATGGCTCATCAACCCAACTTGGGTTTGGGTAGGCATGCCGAAAGACCTTTCACCGGCGCGACTGTCGGAGGTGCGCAAAAATAAAGGGGACCCCGCGCACCCGGCAGAGCCCATTGACCCTTGCTGCCTTCCGGCCCTGGGGGAGTTCACAGGATGCGCGCCGCGCGGGATCCGTCCACGAGTGTAGCCATGCCCGTCCGGGGGCCGACAGGCGGCCGAGCTTTCGCCCCGTTCGGGGGGCCGTTTTCATTTCGGGGCGGGTTAGCCGGTATGCTCGCCCACGGAGGATTCGCCTAGTGGCCTATGGCGCTCGCCTGGAACGCGGGTTGGGTTAACGCCCTCAGGGGTTCAAATCCCCTATCCTCCGCCACACGATGGCTCCCGATCTCCGGATCGGGGGCCATCGTCGTATCCGGGGTGGACGGATGTCGTGAATCTTCAAGACCGGCTCGTCGCCGGGTCGCACCATGGAGCCATGACCACCACGACCAGCAACGCCGATCTCTACCGTCGACTCGCCGCCGAACTGACCCGCCGTGTCGAAGCCGTGCCCGCCGACCGCTGGGACAACAGCTCACCCTGCGAGGGCTGGACCGCCAGGGACGTGCTCCGGCACGTCATCGAGACCCAATCCTTCCCGGTCAACGCGGCGGGCATGACGCTCCCGGCGGTCCCCGACGTCGCTGTCGACCCTGTCGGGGCCTGGACGCAGACCCGCGACGCCGTGCAGGAGATCCTCGACGATCCCGAGCGCGCCGATCGCGAGTACGAGGGGCAGATGGGTACGGCGAAGGTCTCCGACACGTTCGGCTCCTTCTACACCTTCGACCTGGTGGTGCACGGCTGGGACATCGCGAAGGCGACCGGTGCCGACACGGCCATCGATCCCGGGGACCTGGCGATGCTCGCCCGCTTCGCCGAGCGGATGGGCGAGGCCCTGCACGGACCCGGGGTCTGCGGTCCCGCGGTCGCGGTTCCCGCCGACGCGGACGAGCAGACGCGGGTCCTCGGCCTGCTCGGCAGGCGGGCCTGAGCCGCCCCGGGGCGCTGTGACGGTCGACACTCTGTGAAGGACGCCGCCCGAAGCGGAACCCGCGTGACCACGGCGATCGATCAGGCCGCGGGCGCCGGCCAACGGTGACCGCTTCGCTCGCACTGCGCGGCTCCGGACCCTTCACTACTGTCCGCGATGCGTCGGCCGTCGACGCACAATCCACTCGGGAGGAACCACCATGGCAGACACCGGCAGCTCCGTACTCGACACCACCGCCACGACCGCCGGCGGCATCAACGACATCCTCGGCACCACCATCAAGGCCGTGCTCGACACGCTGAACAACGTGACCATCAGCTGACACTCGTCCAGCCAAGATCGGCCCCGCCCAACCGTTTTCGGGCGGGGCTCTTTCGTATTCAAATCAGAACTGGCGAAGCACAGTGCCCATCAAGGTATTTCAGTAACCACCGATATTCCGCAGATGTTCACACAGACGACCATGCCCGGCCAGCTCACCCCGCCGGAGACGATCCGGACCCGCCAAGACGTCGGCTTCTACACGATCTGTTCATACTCCGGAAGGGTTGCAACACAGCTTGTTTCCCGCCGCGTTGGCTGGCGTTAACCGAACAGAAACCCTGCGATTTCAACGGATGCACACGCGCAGAACCTCCGATACAGTCCGCGATGCAGATCGAACGACACAGACTTCCTGGAGGAATCCCATGGCAAACATCACCCCCATCGCAGCCGCACCCGCAGGCGCCGACACCGGCAGCAGCGGAATCGACGTCATCTCCGAGGTCCTCACCGGCGCGGGCGGCATCTTCGGCAGCCTGGTCGGTGCCTTCAGCAGCTGAGCCCCCTCAGTTGCCGAGCGTCGGCCCCCGCCCCTCCCGGGCGGGGGCCGATGTCACACCCGGACCGTTCCTGGCGGGTCGCCCCCACTCGTTAGGCTGACGTCATGCCACAGTCGGCCCCGAACGGTGCAGGTTCAAGCGGGGCTGGACGGTTCGCCCCGAGCCCGTCCGGCGACCTGCACCTCGGCAACCTCCGGACCGCGATGCTGGCGTGGCTGTTCGCCCGCTCCACCGACCGGAGATTCCTGATGCGAATCGAGGATCTCGACCGGGTGCGGGCGGGTGCCGAATCGCGACAGCTCGACGACCTGGCCGCCCTGGGGCTGGACTGGGACGGTCCGATCGTCCGGCAGTCGGAACGCCTGGTGCGCTACGACGCCGCCATCGACGAACTCACCGCCGCCGGCCGTACCTACGAATGTTTCTGCACCAGAAGAGAAATCCAGCAGGCCGCCTCGGCTCCGCACGGACCGGACGGCCACTACCCCGGTACCTGCCGCGACCTGAGCGTCGCTGAGATCGCGGCGAAGCACGACTCGGGCAGGCCCCCGGCCATCCGGCTGCGTGCGGAGATCACCGAGTTCGCGATCGACGACGAGTTGCACGGCCGCTACACCGGCGCCATCGACGACGTGGTGCTCCGGCGCGGCGACGGCATCCCGGCCTACAACCTGGCAGTGGTGGTCGACGACGCGGAGCAGGGCGTCGACCAGGTGGTACGCGGGGACGACCTGCTCTCCTCCGCGCCGCGGCAGGCCTACCTGGCCTCGCTGCTCTCGCTGACGGTGCCGCGCTACGCGCATGTCCCGCTGGCACTCAATTCGGACGGTAAGCGGCTGGCCAAACGCGACGGCGCCGTCACGCTGGCCGACCAGCGGGCCCTGGGTCGCACCCCCGACGAGGTGCGAGGAATCCTGGCCGCCTCGCTCGGAATGGCCGAGGCAGGCGACAAGCCCGGACTGGACGAGTTACTTCGAGGTTTCGATCCCGTCGCGCTCCCGCGAACCGCCTGGGTATTCGCGGATCTTTAATGGATGTTTGCGCAATCGCAACGTATTCGGCGAACGGCAGGGTACCGGGCAATGGGGATCGCACGTAGGGTCACTAAGCACTGTGTATGACGAACACCGTTGAATGGCAGCAATCAGACCGTATCCGAGGGGAAAACATGACCACCGGTGGATTTGATCAGAACCAGAACCAACCAGGCGAACCGTCCTACCCGACTCCGCCACAATTCAATGACCAGGTGGCGGGGGCGCATTCCCTGGCGGCGCCGAACCCGGCAGCCTCGGGATTCGGTTCGGCGCGCGGCTCGTCGACTACATCCTGGTCGGAGTCGTCACCTGGATCCTGCTGATCGCCTTCGGCGTCACCGACAACATCGCCATCAGCGGATTGGTCTCGGGCATCCTGACGTTCGCGTATTTCGTGGTCTTCGACATCAGGGGCTGGACCCCGGGCAAGAAGATGCTCGGACTGAGCGTGCGCGGTCCCGGCGGCGGCAACCCGACCCCGCAGCAGGCCTCCATCCGCGAGGCGTTCAACCTGCTCAACATCATCCCGTTCATCGGCGGGCTCCTGAGCCTGATCGCGGTCATCGTGATCGCGGTGACCATCAATTCGAGCCCCACCAAGCAGGGCAAGCACGACGAACTGGCAGGCGGAACCCAGGTCGTCAGGGGCTGATCGATCACCGCACGACCGTTTCACCCGAATCCGCCGTTGTTCGAGTTCGGGATGCACCACAACTCAACCGCACAAAAGAAGGAAGACTGTGAGCGAAAACCCACCGCCCGGCCAGCCTGGCAACGAGGGCACCCCGGACAATCCGATTCCGCCGCAGAATCCGCCTGCCGGCGGGTACCCGCCGCCGCCCGGCCACCCGCAGCCAGGCGCGACCCCGCCTCCCGGCGGCTACCCGCCCCCGCCCGGTGGCTACCCGCCCCCGCCCGGTGGCTACCCGCCGCCGCCCGGATACCCGCAGCAGGGCGCACCGCAGCCCGGATACCCGCAGCAGGGCGCGCCGCAGCCCGGCGGTTACCCGCCCCCGCCCGGATACCAGCAGGGCGCCCCCAACATGCCCGGCGGCTACCCGCCGCCCCCCGGATACGGCGCGGGCGAAGGTGGCTACCCGCCGCCGCCCGGATACGGTGCGGACGCGTTCTCGGCCCCCGGCTTCGGTGGCCCCGGCGGCACCCCGCAGCTCACGGTCGGTGACGCGCTCGGCTACTCCTGGAACAAGTTCAAGGCCAACGCCGGGATCTGGATCGGCATCGTCCTGATCGCGGCCGTCATCCAGGTGGCGCTCAGCCTGATCTTCGGGACCGGCAACTCGACCGACTTCTCCGATGCCTTCTCGCCATGGAGCATCCTCGGCACCATCGTCACCACCGTCGTCGCATACCTCATCCAGGCGGCCATGATCCGGGGCGCCCTGCACGAGGTGGACGGCAACAAGCCGGCGATCGGCTCGTTCTTCCAGTTCAACAACGTCGGGGCGATCATCCTCGCCAGCTTCATCGTCGGTGTGCTGTCGGCGATCGGCTTCGTGCTGTTCATCATCCCGGGCCTGATCATCGTGTTCCTGACCTGGTGGACGCTGCAGTTCGTGATCGACCAGAACCAGGACGCGATCACCGCGATCAAGTCCAGCTTCAGCGCCATCTCGCAGAACGTCGGACCTCTGCTGCTCCTCGCGCTGGCGCTGGTCGGCATCAACATCGTGGGCGCGCTGCTGTGCGGTCTCGGCCTGCTGGTGACCATCCCGCTGACCGTCATCGCCTCCACGTACGCCTACCGCGTGGTGGTCAGGGGCCCGATCGCCCCCTGATCCGGACAACCGGACAAACCGCGCACCCGCCGCAGGGCGCGAGCTCTTCCCATCAGGGTCGAGGTCGCGCCCTGCGGCGTTGTGATGCTTGGATGGCGTCGTGACAGTGTCAGAGCACGCCGAGAAGAACCCCGAGCACGCGACCTTCGCGCACGTCAGTCGCGGCTACTACCCCACGATCGTGGCGCTCTTCACCGCCGTGTTGCTGATCTCGAATATCTGCGCCACCAAGGGGGTGGCCTTCTTCGCGGGTGCCGAACTCAGCGTCGGCCCGCTGCAGATCCTGCCGATCATCACCGACGGCGGGTTCTTCCTCTTCCCGATGGCCTACATCCTCGGCGACGTGCTCAGCGAGGTGTACGGCTTCAAGGCCACCCGGCGGGCCATCTACCTGGGCTTCGGGGCAATGATCCTGGCATCGGCCTGCTTCTGGCTGCTGCTGGAGCTGCCGTCCGCGGACTTCTATGTCAACCAGGCGTCACTCGAGGCCGTGGTGGGGTGTACCCCCGGCTGCTGCTGGCAGGCCTGGCCGGGTACCTCGTCGGCCAGTTGCTGAACTCGCTGGTGATGGTGAGCATCAAGGAGCGCACCAAGGAGAAGCACCTGTGGGCCCGGCTGATCGGGTCGACCGTGGTCGGCGAATTCGCCGACACCCTGATCTTCTGCGCCATCGCGGCGGGTGCGATCGGGATCAGCACGTGGGGCGACTTCTTCAACTACCTGATCGTCGGCTTCCTGTGGAAGACGCTGGTCGAGGTTCTGGTCATGCCGATCACCTACCGCGCGATCGCTTATGTCAAGAAGCACGAACCGACCTACGTGATCGCGAGCTGACCGCTCGCCGGAAGGCGTCGACGTTGCGCGCCGCCCACTCCGCGAAGGTCCGGGGCGGGCGGCCGAGGAGCCCCTCGAGGTCCGGGCTGACCTGCTGCTCGACCGGCGTCGGAGCGCCGAGCACGCCGGGCTAGACGCGGCTGGTGGCGTAGAACCGTCCCAGCGTCTCCGACTTCAGTTCGTCGAAGTAGCCACCCTCGATGCTCTCCCGGATCCGGTCCACCAACCGGATGGTGAATCGTTCGTTGTGAATGGTCGCGAGCGTCGACGACAGCATTTCTTTCGATTTGAACAGGTGGTGCAGATACGCCCGCGAATAGTTCTTGCAGGTGTAGCAGTCGCACTCGTCGTCGATCGGGTTGTAATCGCGCCGGAAACGGCTCGTGTTGATGTTGAACCGGCCGGTGGTCGTGTAAATCGCGGCATTTCGCGCCACCCGTGACGGATTCACGCAGTCGAACGTGTCGGCGCCGTTCTCGATGGCCACGAACAGGTCATCCGGCTCGCTGATGCCCAGCAGGTGCCGCGGCTTGTGCTCGGGCAGCTCCTCGTTGCACCACCGCACGATGGTCCCGAGGTTCTGCTTTTCCAGCGCCCCGCCGATCCCGTAACCGTCGAAGCCGTTGCCGCTCTCGCCGACGATCGACTCCAGCCCCCGACAGGCCTGCCTGCGCAGGTCCTCGTACTGCGCGCCCTGCACGACGCCGAACAGCGCCTGGTACGGGCGGTGGCTGCGCTCGGCGGTCAGACGTTCGTGCTCGGCGATGCACCGCACCGCCCACGCCTGAGTGCGTTCGACCGACTCCTCCTGGTAGCCACGGGTGTTGAACAGGGTGGTCAACTCGTCGAACGCGAAGATGATGTCCGCGCCGAGCCGGTGCTGGATGCTCATCGAGATCTCCGGCGTGAACCGGTGCCTGGAGCCGTCCCGGTGCGACTTGAAGGTCACCCCGTCGTCGTCGACGTGCGCGAGCCGCTCCTTGCCGACGGCGATCACGTCGTCGGACTGGACCCCGACGGAGTCCATCGAGAGCACCTTCTTGAAGCCGACGCCCAGCGACATCACCTGGAATCCGCCGCTGTCGGTGAACGTCGGGCCCGGCCAGTTCATGAACCGGCCAAGACCGCCCGCCTCGTCCACGATGTCCGGCCCCGGCTGCAGGTACAGGTGATACGCATTCGCCAGAACAGCCTGCGTGCCAAGTTCTTTCATCGTCTCCGGCAGCACCGCCTTGACGGTGGCGTTGGTACCGACCGCGATGAACGCCGGGGTCTGGATCTCACCGTGCGGGGTGTGGATGGTGCCGGTCCGGCCCAGGCGGTCCGGCAGCCGAGTGCCGAGGGTGAAGAAGGGTTGGCTCACCGTGTCATCCAATCAGCCTGTTCACACGGCCGCCTCGGCCGGTCCGACGAACTGGCTGTTGTAGAGCTCGAAGTACGCCCCGCGCCGGGCGAGCAGTTCCTCGTGGGTGCCCTGCTCGACGATGTGACCCTCCTCCATCACCACGATCAGGTGCGCGTCGCGGATGGTCGAGAGTCGGTGCGCGATGACGAAACTCGTCCGGTCGCTGCGCAGCGCCGCGGTGGCGTGCTGGACCAGAAGCTCGGTGCGGGTGTCCACCGAACTGGTGGCCTCGTCGAGGATCAGGATCGACGGTTGTGAGAGGAATGCCCGCGCGATCGTGATGAGCTGCTTCTCGCCTGCGCTGACATTGCCGCCCTCCTCGTCGATGACGGTGTCGTATCCCGCGGGCAGCGAGTGCACGAAACGGTCCACGTAGCTCATCCGGGCCGCCTCGCGAATCTGTGCCTCGGTGGCGTCGGGGTGCCCGTAGGCGATGTTCTCCCGGATGGTGCCGCCGAACAACCAGGTGTCCTGCAGCACCATCCCGATGCGGGACCGCAGGTCGTCGCGCGACATGGTGGTGATGTCGGTGCCGTCCAACCTGATTCGGCCCGAGTCCACCTCGTAGAACCGCATGATCAGGTTCACCAGGGTGGTCTTGCCTGCCCCGGTCGGACCCACGATCGCCACCATGTGTCCCGGCTCCGCGGTCAGCGACAGGTTCTCGATGAGCGGCTGCTCCTCCTTGTAGCGGAACGACACGTTCTCGAACTCGACGTGACCGCGGCGGACCACCGGCGTGGCGGGTGACGCGGGATCCGGCGACTGCTCGTCCTCGTCGAGGAGCGCGAAGACCCGCTCGGCGGACGCGACGCCGGACTGCATCAGGTTGGTCATGGCGCCGATCTGGGTGAGCGGCTGGGTGAACTGACGCGAGTACTGGATGAAGGCCTGCACGTCGCCCAGGCTCATCGACCCGGACGCCACCCGCATGCCGCCCACCACCGCGACGGCCACGTAGTTGAGGTTGCCGAGGAAGTTGATCGCGGGCATCACCATGCCCGAGATGAACTGCGCCTGGAAACCGGACTGGTAGAGCTGCTCGTTCCGCTCGTCGAAGGCGGCCCCGACCTCGCGCTGGCGGCCGAACGCGGTCACCAGCTCGTGCCCCGTGAAGGACTCCTCGATCTGCGCGTTCAGCGCGCCAGTGGTGGTCCACTGCGCCACGAAGTGCTTCTGCGACCGCTTCGCGATCAGCGTGGTCGCCAGCACCGACAGCGGCACGGTCGCCACCGCGACCATCGCCAGCAGCGGCGAGATCCACAGCATCATGGCCAGGATGCCGATCACCGAGAGCACCGACGTCAGCAGCTGGCTGATCGTCTGCTGCACGGTCTGGGCGATGTTGTCGATGTCATTGGTGACGCGGCTGAGCAGGTCGCCGCGGGGGTTGGTGTCGAAATATCGCAACGGCAGCCGGTGGATCTTCTCCTCGACATCCGCGCGCAACCGCATGATGGTGCGCTGCACCACGATGTTGAGCACGTAGCCCTGCACCCAGCTGAACAGCGAGGCCGCCAGGTAGATCACGAGCACGACGGCGAGCACCCGGCCAAGCGCGCCGAAGTCGATCCCGGTGCCGGGCACCACGTCCATCGAGGACACCATGTCCGCGAAGGTGTTCTGCCCCTGTGCCCGCAACTCGTCGACCGCTTGGTCCTTGGTGAGGCCCGCGGGCAGCTGCCTTCCGACGACACCGTCGAAGATGATGTTGGTGGCGTGCCCGAGGATCTTCGGGGCCACCACGCTGAGCACCACGCTCATCGCCGCCAGTACGAGGACCAGTCCGACCGCGAACTTGTCTGGGGACAGTCGTTTGAGCAGACGCCTCGCGGACGGACCGAAGTCCATCGGCTTCTTCGACGGCGGGCCCGCGGCGGCCATCGGGCCGCGCATGGCGCTCACGACGCCGCCTGAGCGGCGAGCTGGGACGCGACGATCTCCGCGTAGGTCTGACAACGGTCGACGAGCTCGGCGTGGGTACCGATCCCCACGATGGCACCGTCCTCGAGCACGATGATCTGGTCGGCCTCGATGATCGTCGAGACCCGCTGCGCGACGATGATCACGCAGGCGTCCCTGGTGACCGGCGCCAACGCGGCCCGCAGCCGGGCGTCGGTGCTCAGGTCCAGCGCGGAGAACGAGTCGTCGAACAGGTAGATCTCCGGTTCCCGGACCAGGGCCCTTGCGATCGCCAACCGCTGCCGCTGACCGCCGGAGACGGTGGCGCCGCCCTGCGCGATCGGGGACTCGAGGCCCCCCGGCATGGCCCGGACGAAGTCGGCGGCCTGCGCGATCTCCAGACATCGCCACAGCTGGGCGTCCGTCGCGTCCGGCCTGCCGTACCGCAGGTTGCTTGCCACCGTCCCGGAGAACAGATACGGCTTCTGCGGGACCAGGCCGATCGAGGAACGCAGCTGGTCGGGGTCGATGACCCGGACGTCGGCGGCCCCGACGCGGACCTCGCCGCCGGTGACGTCGATCAGCCGCGGGATCAGGTTCAGCAGGGTGGACTTGCCGGATCCGGTGCCGCCGATGATGGCGGTGGTCATGCCGGGTTCGGCCAGGAAGCTCACGTTCCGCAGCACCGGCGCCTCGGCACCGGGGAAGGCGAAGGTCGCGCCGCGCATCTCGACGATGCCGCGCTCGCGCCAGCTGGTGAGCGGCTTCGGCGAGGCCTGCACCGACGGCTCGGTGTCGAGGACCTCGGTGAGCCGCTCGGCACACACCGAGGCGCGCGGCAGGATCACGGCGATGACGGTCACCATCATCACCGCCATCAGGATCTGCATGATGTAGGAGAGCACCGCGGTGAGCGAGCCGATCTGCATGGAGCCCTTGTCGATGAGGTGGCCGCCGAGCCAGAGCACCGCGACGCTGGTGATGTTCGCGATGAGCATCACCATCGGGAGCATCAGCGCCATCAGCTTGCCGACCCGCAACGCGGTGCCTGCCAGGTCCTCGTTGGCCGCGCCGAAACGCCGCATCTCGTGCGATTCACGGACGAACGCCCGGACCACCCGGATGCCGGTGATCTGTTCGCGCAGGACCCGGTTGATGGCGTCGATCCGCGACTGCATCAGCCGGAACTGCGGCACCATCTTCGAGATCACCAGGTACATCGCCAGGCCCAGCAGCGGGACCGCGACGGCGAGCACCCAGGCCAGGCCCTGCGACTGACGGATCGACATGACGATGCCGCCGATGCCCATGATCGGCGCAGCCACCAGGATGGTGCAGCTGATCACCACCACCATCTGAATCTGCTGGACGTCGTTCGTGCTGCGGGTGATCAGCGACGGCGCCCCGAAGTAGCCGACCTCGCGCGCGGAGAACCGGCCGACCTGGTGCACGACCGCGCCGCGCAGGTCACGGCCCATGCCCATCGCGGCGCGGGCGCCGAAGTACACGGCGCCGATGCTGCACGCGACCTGCAGGCAGGTGATGAGCAGCATCGTGCCGCCTGTGGAGAGCACCACACTGGTATCGCCCTTGGCGACGCCGTTGTCGATGATCTCGGCGTTGAGGCTCGGCAGATACAGCGTGGTCAGGGTCGAGATCAACTGAAGCGCAACGACACCCGCCAGGTCACCACCGTATGGGCGCAGGTAGGTGCGCAGCAGTGAGTACAACATAGGCTTCGAGGCTACCAATCGGCCGCTGCGATCGGCGGGATACACCGGTCGAACCCGCAGCTCAGCGCCTCCGCCATGCCTCCGGGTCGGCGGTGAGCCGCTCGACGAATCCGGGCAGCCTGCCGCAGGCGATGTCCGCGACGGTGACGCCCTCCAGGACGACCCGCAGGTTCACCCGTACCGCGATCCACACGTCGAGCAGCGGGGCGGCGGGCCCGTCGTAGTGCACCTCCTCGGGGCGCTGGCCCCGCACCGAGGCCAGCGGGCCCTCCACGGCCCGGATCACGTCGGCGACGGTGATCTCGGCTGCGGGCCGGGCCAGCCAGTACCCGCCGTCCGGACCCCGCCTGCTGTGCACCATTCCTGCCCGGCGCAGGTCACCGAGGACGGCCTCGAGGAACTTGTGCGGGATCGTCTGCGCGTTCGCGAGGTACTCCGCCTTCGCGGGCGCCTCCCCCGCCGCGGCCAGTTCGACCAGGGTGCGCACGGCGTAGTCCACCTTCGCGGTGATGTGCACGGCTGCCCCCTCGCCTGACCGGTCCGTCCGGCGGTTGATTCCTACCATCGCGGTATGAAATCGGGCAAGCGCAGTTGACAGGCCACACACGCCACTGCCAGCCTGGACGCATGTCCGGCAACCCTGCGCTCACGGTGCGACGCCACGTCGACCTCCTGCGCGTTGCCGCCGCGCTCTGTCAGTAGCGATCCGCCCCGCTCCCCCTCCCGCGACCGGGCCATAACGGCTCGTCGACCGGCGCGCGCACGCCCGCCGCACTGACATCTCGGAGCACCCTTCATGAGCATCGACCTGCACTGGTTCCTGCCCACCGCCGGCGACGGCCGCGGCATCGTGGACAACTCGAACTCCTCCACCGCCGATCCCAGGACCGCCGGGAACCGGGCCCCGACCCTCGAGTACCTGACCCAGGTCGCCCGCGCGGCCGAGCAGGCCGGGTTCACCGGCGTGCTCACCCCCACCGGGACGCACTGCGAGGACGCCTGGCTGACCACGGCCGCCCTGATCCCGCTGACCGAGCGGCTCAAGTTCCTTGTCGCGTTCCGGCCCGGGGTCATCTCGCCGACGCTTGCCGCGCAGATGGCCGCCAGCTACCAGCGCCTGTCCGGTGGGCGACTGCTGCTCAACGTGGTGACCGGGGGCGACTCGCAGGAGCAGCGGAGTTACGGCGACTGGCTGACCAAGGACCAGCGCTACGCCCGCACCGCCGAGTTCCTGCAGGCCCTGCGCGGGACGTGGGGCGAGGCCCCCTTCGACTTCAACGGCGAGCACTACAAGCTGGTCGGCGCGACCACCTCGGCGCCGCCGAACCCGGTGCCGCCCATCTACTTCGGCGGCTCCTCCGCGGCGGCACTGCCGGTGGCGGCTGCGCACGCCGACGTGTACCTCACCTGGGGCGAGCGGCCGGCACAGGTGGCCGCGAAGATCGCCGCGGTCCGCGAGCACGCCGAACGGGCGGGGCGCACCGTCCGATTCGGCATCCGGCTGCACGTGATCACCCGCGACACCTCGAGTCAGGCGTGGGCGGTCGCCGACACGATGCTCGCAGGCCTCGACCCCACCGCGGTCGCCGAGGCCAGCGCCCGGTTCGCGCGGTCCGAGTCGGAGGGACAGCGGCGGATGGCGGCCCTGCACGCCGGCAGCACCGCGTCGCTTGAGATCTCCCCGAACCTGTGGGCGGGCGTCGGGCTGGTCCGCGGCGGGGCGGGCACCGCGCTGGTCGGCAGCCACGAGGAGGTCGCGGACCGGATCGAGGAGTACCACTCGCTGGGGCTGGACGAGTTCGTGCTCTCCGGGTACCCGCACCTGGAGGAGGCGTACTGGTTCGGCGAGGGGGTGCGGCCGATCCTGGCGCGCCGCGGCCTGCTGGCGAGTGAGCGGGCGCTGATCCCTGCGTGAGCCGGGCGGGGCGTCTGCGGCCGACCGGGCCTACAGCCGCAGTACGCCCATCGCCGCGTCGAGCAGCACCCGCAAGAGCTCCTCGTCGTCGGCCTGCGGCACCGCCGCGTTCGCCGACAGCGCCGTGTTGAGCACCTCCAACGCCGCGACCGCGCGGATCGTGGACTCCGCGGGGGCGTCGGGACCCGCCAACCAGATGTTGATCCGCCGGTTGATCTCGATCAGCTCGGGCAGGATCGGGCCGAGCGTGGCGGTCATCGCCGAGGCGTCCCGGACGAACAGCGACCCCTCTGCGCGGTGGTTGAGCAGCCCGATCAGGTAGCGGCGCAACACCTCCCGGATTCCGTCGGCGGTGTGCGGCGCCTGATCGAGCACGTCGGCGACGTCACGCATGACGAACAGGATCGGCGTCACGATGGCCAGCAGCAAGTCGGCCTTGGAGGCGTAGTGGTAGTAGAGCGAGGCCTTGGTGATGCCGACCTCGTCGGCGATCTCCCTCAGGCTGGTCTGCTCGACGCCCTTGGCGATGAACTGCCGAAGCGCGGCCTCCCTGATGGCCGACCTGGTATCTCGCGCGCCCATCGTCGACCACCTTTCTTCCTCCGGTCCTGTCCGAACACAACGGCACCATAAGGCCCCGTGCAGCGCGGCGACGAATCATTCCAGTTGTCGGTCACCCGAATGGGTGCGTAGTCTACCTACCGCACGGTAGGCAAACTTGCAGAACGCGGTGTGGAGGGGCACATGTTCGGGAAACTTGCTCGATTCGTTGTACACAATCCATGGAAAATCATTGCGGCGTGGATCATCGCCGCCGTCGCGGTCGTGGCGCTCGCGCCCACGCTGACCGACGTGCTCAACAAGGAGCAGTCCGGCTTCCTGCCGGACACCTACGAGTCCATTCAGGCACAGCACCTCGCCGAGGAGCAGTTCGGGAAGTCCGAGGACGCCACGGCGACCATCGTGATCAAGCGCGAGGACGGTCAACCGCTCACGGTGGAGGACCAGGCCAAGGTGGAGGGCCTGGCCGGTTCGATCAACGCGACCGACATCGATCGGGTCGTCGTCGCCGAGACCGGACCGCAGGCACTCGCCGAGAACAAGGAAGTCCAGCTGGTCAGCGTCGGACTCCAGGGCATGCCCGACGAGAAGCCGGTCGGTGAGGCGGTCAAGGAGATCCGCAAGATCGGCGGCGAGACCCTCGCGGACAGCGGTCTGCGGATGTCCGTCACCGGTGACGCCGCCCTCATGGTCGACAACGAGGAGGCGTTCAAGAACGCCGAGGCGATCATCGGCATCGTCACGGTCCTGCTGATCATCGGGCTGCTGCTGGTCATCTACCGCAGCCCCGTCGCGGCCCTGCTGCCGATCGTCTCGGTCGGCATCGTCTCGTCCATCGCGCCCGGCATCATCGCCCTGGTCGCGAAGGGCACCGGCCTGCAGGTCGACCAGTCGCTGCAGATCATCCTGACGGTCGTGCTGTTCGGCGTCGGCACCGACTACATCCTGTTCCTGCTGTTCCGCTTCCGGGAGCGGCTGCGGGCGGGCGAGGAGAAGACCACCGCGCTGATCCATGCGGTCGAGCGGGTCGGCGAGGTCATCGCCTCCGCGGCGGGCGCGATCATCGTCGCGTTCTGCGCGCTGCTGCTCGCGATCTTCGGCGCGTTCCGCAGCCTCGGCCCCGGTCTGGCCATCGGCGTCGGCATCATGGCGCTCGCGTCGCTGACGCTGATCCCCGCGATCGTGTCGCTGATCGGCACCAAGGTGTTCTGGCCGTCGAAGTCGTGGCAGAAGGAGCCCAAGGGCACCGTCTTCGCCAAGCTCGGCGCGTTCACCGGCCGCCGCCCCGGCGTGGTCGCACTTGTCTCCGGCGGACTGCTGGTCGTGATGGCACTGGGCATGTTCGGCTTCAAGACGGACTACGACCAGCTCGGTCAGCTGCCGTCGACCACGGAGTCGGCGCGCGGCATCAAGGACCTGCAGTCCGGGTTCCCCGCGGGCGCACTCAACCCGACGCTGGTGTACCTGCACTCCACCAACGGCACCCCGCTCGACCCGGCCGAGGTGGAGCGGGTGGCACAGGAACTGACCACCTCCACCGGCATCGGCGGCGCCATGCCCGCGAACGAACAGGGCGCCCTCGGACTGATCTCCAAGGACGGCAGCACCGCGCAGATCAACCTGCTGCTGGAGTACAGCCCGCAGTCCAACGAGGCACTCGACGCGGTCGACCCGCTGCGCGAGGCCGCGCACGCCGCCGCACCGGAGGGCACCGAGGTGCTCGTCGGCGGGCCGACCGCGGCGTTCACGGACATCCGCGACGCGAACAACCGCGACCTGTCGGTGATCTTCCCTGTCGCGGGCGTGCTGATCGCGCTGATCCTGGCGCTGCTGCTGCGTTCGCTGGTGGCGCCGCTCTACCTGATGGCGTCGGTGGTGCTGGTGTTCTTCTCCACCATGGGCGCGACGGCGTTCCTGTTCACCGTGGTCGGCGATCGGCCCGGCATCTCGTTCTCGCTGCCGATCATGCTGTATCTGTTCGTGGTGGCGATCGGGACGGACTACAACATCCTGATGATCGCCCGACTCCGCGAGGAGGCACGCGAGGGCAAGAGCCCTAGGGAGGCAGCCCGATTGGCCATCGCACACGGCGGGCCCTCGGTCGGCGCGGCAGGCATCATCCTGGCCGGCACCTTCGGGTCGATGCTGCTGTCCGGGATCGCCTTCATGACCGAGATGGGATTCGCTGTCGCCCTGGGCATCCTGCTCTCGTCGTTCGTGATGTCGATGTTCCTGGTGCCCTCGATCACCGCGCTGCTCGGCCACAAGGCCTGGTGGCCGGGCCACGGTGACGCCGTCACCGAACACGGCCGTCCCGAGGAGGACCTGGAGCCCGCGCGGGTCTGACCCCGCCGAGCCGGAAACAACCCAGGGCCCGCCCATTCCGTCATCGCGGAAAGGGCGGGCCCTGCTCGTTGTCGAAGGGACTAGCTTGCCCAGGCGGCCCTGTGGCTGTCGGCCGGCTGCGCCGGATCCCAGTTCTCGGCCTGGAAGTTGGTCGTGTGGACGGAGTCTCCGCCGACCTCCGTCACGGTCAGCACCCCGATCATCGACCCGAGCAGCGACGGCTTGGCCGTCACGGCGATCGCGGAGGCGGTGTCCTTGAGCGCGTCACCGTCGAGGTCGCTCGCGCAGACCCGGACCGTGAGATCCACGGTCGACGGGGTCTGTCCGCTGTTCAGCTTGGTGACGGCACCGTCGACGGTGACGCCGGAGGGCAACGCCGCGGACTTCGCGATCACGGTCGCGGTGGGATCGTCGGCGCTGGCGTCGCCGGGGCAGGTTGCGGTGGGAGCGGCGGAAGCCTCGGCCGCGGACGAGGTGTCCTCGGAGCTGCAGCCGGCAAGGAGGAGAGTGGCCCCGAGTGCGAGGGCGGTCACAGTGCGTTTCACCCGGTCATTGTGGATGCAAATGTCGGCGCCCGCATCACGGGGGGTGAACATCCGGTGACAGCGTCCCGTATCGCAGGTCACACTGCTCTACATGTGGGAATCCCTACCGGAATGGTGGAACTCGCTGCCGGCGCCGCTGCGCGACCCGGTCGCCTTCGCCATTCCCTTTTTCGTCCTGTTCCTCGCCTTGGAATGGTCGGCGGCACGGTACCTCGCCGCGCCCGAACTCGGCGCGGACGGGCGGGCTCATCCCCCGCGCGGCGGTTACGACGCAACGGACGCGCGGACCAGCATCTCGATGGGTGCGGTGTCGGTGCTGACCAGCGCGGCATGGAAGGCGCTCGCCCTGGTCGGGTACGCGGCGATCTACGCGTACCTGGCGCCGTGGCACCTGCCTGCGGACGCCTGGTACACCTGGGTGATCCTGATCGTCGGCGTCGACCTGCTGTTCTACTGGTACCACCGGATCGCCCACCGCACCCGGATCGTGTGGGCCACCCACCAGGCGCACCATTCCAGTGAGTACTTCAACTTCGCCACCGCGCTGCGCCAGAAATGGAACAACAGCGGCGAGATACTGATGTGGATCCCGTTGCCGCTCATCGGGATCCCGCCGTGGATGGTGTTCGTCGGGTTCTCGATCAACCTGGTCTACCAGTTTTTCGTACACACCGAACGGGTGGACCGGCTGCCCCTGCCGTTCGAGTTGGTGTTCAACACACCGTCGCACCACCGGGTGCATCACGGCTGCGACCCCGAGTACCTCGACAAGAACTACGCGGGCATCCTGATCATCTGGGACCGCATGTTCGGCACCTTCACCCCCGAAACGCATCGCCCCACCTACGGGCTGACCACGCCGGTCCGCACCCACAACATCCTCACGCTGCAGGGACACGAGTACGCCGCCATCGGCCGCGACGTGCGGGCCGCCGGGTCGTGGCGAGAGCGGTTCGGGTACGTGTTCGGCCCGCCGGGATGGACGCCCTGACCACACCGCCAGTGGATGGCCTGCATCACACTTCACGTGTTAACTTACTCAAAAGTAAGAACGTGCGACGACAGGGGAACCGATGGCGATCCGAGATCGAGGTCTGCGAGCGGGAATGGCGCTGATCGGCCTACTGGCCGCCGTCACAGCCGGAACCGGCGCCGCCGCGGCCGAACCGGCGAGCGGTCCGCTTCCCGTCCCCTTCGACCTCGGCGCAGGACTCCGGGCCCTGCCGTTCCCCGAGGTGGTGCCGCCGGGCGCGAACGACCCGGCCTGCCGTCCGTCCGCCGCCCACCCGAACCCGGTTGTCCTGGTGAACCCGACCTTCGCGACGCAGGCGACCGCGTGGCAGGCAGGCGCGCCCTACCTACGCAACAACGGCTACTGCGTCTACACGTTCAACTTCGGCAACCCCGTCTGGGTGTCGGAGATCCCCGTCCAGGCGCTCGGCGACATCCGCGAATCGGCGCGGGCGCTGTCCGGCACCGTCGATCGGGTGCTCGCGGCCACCGGCGCAACGAAGGTGGACCTCGTCGGCCACTCACAGGGCGGCGGCGTGCTCTCGCACTACTACCTCAACGTGCTGGGCGGGAATGAGAAGGTGGACAAGCAGATCGGTATCTCGCCGAGCGCACACGGCACCACGCTCAGCGGCGGCGTCTACGTCCGCAGCCTCGTCCCTCCGGTGGGCCGCGCCCTCTACGACGTGACAACCGGACTCACCCCCGCCCTCACCCAGCAGGCGGTGGACTCCGACGTGATGGCGCAGACCTACGGTGCCGGCGACACCCGACCGGGTGTGCGATACACGACGATCGTGACCGAGTACGACGAGGTGGTCACCCCCTACACCCAGCAGTTCCTCGAGGGCGCGAACGTCACGAACATCCTGTTGCAGGACGGCTGCGCGGCGGACAGGTCCGAACACCTCTCCTCGCTCTACAGCGAAAGGGCCTGGCGGTTCGTCCTCAACGCCCTCGATCCGGATCACCAGACGCCGGTGCCCTGCTTCCCCGTCGACCCGTTCTTCCCGAACGTGAAGTAGGAGGTTCAGCTGCCGCCCTCGACCACGATCGCGGCCCCGCCACTCATCAGCGTGGTCGCGGTCAGACCGAACATCCGATGGAACGCGTCGCTGAAATGCGAGGGGCTCGCGAAGCCCGCGTCGACGGCCGCGCGGGTGAGGTCGGAGCCCTTCGACACCGCCGTCGCGACGTGCAGCATCCGGGCCCACAGCCGGTAGCGCCGGAAGCTGGTCCCGGTCTCCGCGGCGAACAGCCGGAGGAAGTACGGCGTCGACAGGTGCGTGTCTCGGGCGAACTCCGCCGCGGTGACCGGCGCCCCGGGCTGCGCGCGGATCGTCCGGATCACCCCGCCGATCCGCTCGTCGACCGGCCCGCGGACCGGGCCGGACGCCGCGTCCAGGATGCTGCCTGCGTCGAGGACCGGGCCCCCGCAGAGGCCGGCCAACTCCGCTTCGGCCCGGTGCCCGCTCCCGAACCCGCTCTCCGCTGCCGCCATCCGCTCGAGGCAGCCGTCCGCCCGCGCCGAGCCGGGGTCGAAGTAGCAGAACAACATTCGCTCCCCCGTCGCGACGATCTGGTGCGTCGTCCGCGGCGGGACGAGCACCGATCGGAGCATCACGTCGGCGCTCCCGTCCACCCGCAGGATCAGCGGCGCGTCCACGCCGACCGCCAGGCAGTACACCGCCGTCGAGTGCGGGTCCAGCCGCAGCGAGGGTCCGAGATAGACGGCATGCCCGTAACCGACCCACAGCGCGGGCGCCGGGGTGGCAGCGCACGTTTCTGGAAGCGGCGACCGGTCCACAACCGCCATGCTGACACAACAACCACCACGGAAGGGGCAACCATGTGGGCCGATCGGATCGCACGGGCATTGTTGGTCGGGGTCGGACTGGTCAACCTCGCGCCCGGCGCCGCGGCGCTGTCGGCGTCGCGGGTCGAGTCCCTCTACGGCGTGCGGGTGGGCGACGCCGACCTGGAACTGCTGCTGCGCCACCGCGCCGCGCTGCTGGCGATCGTCGGCGGCGGGCTGCTGGCGGGCACGTTCGTGCCGTCGATCCGCGTCCCCACCGTCGCCGCCGCCGCGACGAGCATGGGCAGCTACGTCGCGCTGACCGCGGCGGTGGGACCGACGAACCCGCAGTCGTCGCGGGTACGTGCGGTGGACGTTGGCGCACTGGCGGCGCTGGCCGTCGCGGTGGGCCTCGGGTCCCGTTCGCTCAGGCCCGCCGCAGGCTGACCAGGAAGTCGACGGTCCCGGACCCGTCCACCGTGACGAACCCCAGCGACGGCGGCTGCACACCGAAGTCTGTCCACGTGACAGGGATGCTGCCCGAGGCGACCAGCGCATCGCCCGACCGGAGCACCTCGACGTCGACGGTGACCGGCCGCGCCACCCCCTTGATCGTGAGGGTTCCGGTCGCGGTGACCGTTCCGCTGGTGCCGTCGACCGGCAGGCCGGACAGGTCAACGGGTCCGTCGGGGACGAAGGTGGCGGTGGGGAATTCGTCGGTCGACATCACCCTTCCGTCGAACTGCCCGTCACGGCGGGAGTCGTCCGTGGCGATGGACGCGACCTGCACGGTGATCTCGCCTGCCGTCAGCTTCTCGGCCTCGACGGTCGCCGAGCCACTCACCTCCCCGGTGGAGCCGACCACGGTGACGCTGGCGCCGTTGAGGATCTCGTGCACCGTGTAGCCGGCGGCGGTCTCGTTGGGCGGTAGGCCCGCGTAGACCGCCCACTGCCCGTTCATCTCCCCGGTGGCGGGCTCGGCGCCGGAGGTGGACACCGAGGCGGCGGGCGCATCGTCCTCGGCGATCCAGGTGCCGTACACCCACGGCCCCACGACGAGCGCGAGCACCGCGACGACCGCGATCCCGCCGAGTACCCACCAGCGTCTGCTCATGTCGGGGACAGTACTGATCTCCCGCGCCCTCCGCAGGGTGTCAGTTCACTGCACCGAAGTGCTTGCGGGTGTCCCGCACGAAGCTCGCGAACAGTGCCTTGTTCACCGGCAGCGCGAGCAGGACCGGGACCCCGAAGCCGCGGCGCGGGGTGAACGCGAAGGTCCAGACGAATCGGCAACCCGTCGGCGTCGGCTCGACCCGGTAGTCCTCGGCGAACGATCGGAACAGCGGGACGTTGGCCTGTTTCACGTAGAACGCGTGCCGCCGTTGCTCCTCGTCCCAGACGAAGAACTGCTCGCGCAGTTGCATGAAGCCGCCCGCCACCTTGGCGACCCTGGTCGTCGCCGTGCTGTGCGGGGCCGCCGAGGTGTAGTGCACGTCGAGCAGCCGGCACCACGACAGCGGCTCGGCGCCGGTCAACCCCCGCCACACCTCGTCCGCGCCCGCGCGCAGATCCATGCCGTAGGTGTAGACGAAATCCGCGGTGTCGAAGTAGGAGTCGTCGATCGGGTCGAGGTCGAACCAGTGCATGGTCGCTCGCTTTCGCTCGAGGGCCAGCCGATTGTGTCGCGCGACATGTCTCGAGGGCCGACAGTACCGAACTATGCTGACCGACATAGGCAGCAAGGGAGAACGAGCACGTGACACAACGCCCCACCGCCCGCGACCGGATGCTCACGAGCGCCATCGCCCTCTTCCGTGAGCGGGGCATCGACGCAACCTCCTTCGCCGACGTCATCGAGCGCGCCGAGGCCCCGCGCGGGTCGATCTACCACCACTTCCCCGGCGGGAAGACCCAGCTGGCCGAGGAGGCCACCCGCACGGCGGGCGGGCTGATGGAGACGCTGATCGAGTCGAGCCTCGCGCAGGGCGGACCGTCCGAGACCCTGGCACGGCTCATCGGCATGTTCCGTCGCCAACTGCTGGACTCGGACTTCCGGTCGGGCTGCCCGGTGGCCGCGGGCGCGCTGGAGAGCGGGGACTTCGCGGCCGTGCGGGAGATCGCGGGCGAGAGCTTCACCGCCTGGGAGGACGCCATCGCGGCCGCCCTCGTCGAGCGCGACGTCCCCGCGGCCCGCGCCGCGTCGCTGGCGACCACCGCCGTCACCGCCGTCGAGGGGGCGCTGCTCGTGGCACGGGCGCAGCGCAGCGTTCAGGCCCTCGACCGCGTGGGCGCCGAGCTGTCCGGGCTGATCGACACGGCGGTTGACGCGGCTCGGCGGTGACCGCGGTGAGAACCCGCTAGCTGGAGCCCTGCGCGTTCCCGTTCTTGACGGGGAACAGACTTCGTGCGATGACCAGCAGGATGCCGATGACCTCCACGACCGAAGCAGTCAGCCACGCGATCATCACCTGGGAATCGGGGTTCTCCCTGTTTACAAAGAGATACACCCCGAAGAACACGTTCGACATGAGGAGTTGCGCTCCGACAAAGATGGTCGACCAGAGCGCAAGGCGCTTCCGAAGCTTGATGTCCTGTTCGCGGTTCTTCGCCTTCAGTGTCCGAATGCGCAGCTCTGCCGCGAGGAGAGCACTGTTCGAGTCCTCATCCCGCTCCGATTGCTCGCCAGATTCCAGACCGCTGTCGGATTCAGCGGGCGCATTCGCCGCAGCAGTGTCTCCAGCACCGGCGCCTGAAGGCTCCTCTCCAGCGACATACCGCTTGTGGAGCTCTTCCAACCTGGTCGCGCGCGCTAGTTTGACGCCGACCTGACTCTGATCGACGGCAGTTCCATCCCCACTCACAGTCAGAGCAATCCCAGGCTGGCCAGGCGATTGTTCATCGCGGGAGTCGACACGTTGAACTTCCGTCGCAGATCACCGATCGACAAGCCCTCGGCCCACCCTTTTTTCACGATCGCCGCCGGCATCAACAACTCGGCGGCGAACTGGTTTGCCCAGATCTCCTCGGGGTCGGTTCCTGACGAGGCGAGCTCCGCGCGCTCGTCGACGAACCCCATCGGCTCGGGGTCGTCTTGATGCCGAATGTAGTGGCCGATCTCGTGCGCGAGGGTAAACCGCTGGCGTACCGGGTGATCGGATTCGTTCACATAGATCTCGGTCGGACCGTCTGCCTGCTCCCGGACAATGAATCCAGCCAGGTTGTTGTCCAGCATCGCAGGCCGAACCGCGATACCGAGGCGCTCGGCAATCTCCCAGGGATCGATCGGGAAAGCGATATTTCCCATGCCGTCGTTCCAGTACTGCATTCGCAGTTTGCGGGCAGCGTCCTTCGCGGTCGCGGTTGCCATGGGTCCACCTCCGATCGCTGGGTTCACTCCCGCCAAGGGACGGGTATCCATGCCCTTGGCCTACGGGGCAAGTGGGACTGTACCCACAATCTATGACGCTCGAACTCGTGCCCTCGGGCAGCTCATTTGCTCGCGTTCGCGCCCGTTGCGGCGCCTCTGATGACAAAAAAGACCCTCACCTGCGCGAGCAGGTGAGGGTCTTTGGCGGTGGCGGAGGGATTTGAACCCTCGGACGGGGGTTACCCGTCACACGCTTTCGAGGCGTGCTCCTTAGGCCGCTCGGACACGCCACCGCCGGTGACTTTACCCGACTCCGGGCCTGGCGCTAAATCGGCCGCTGACCGGGGTCTCCGCGCGATCAGCGCTGCTCGCGGAAGAAGCCCTCCAGCAGCGCCGCGCACTCGTCCTCGAGCACGCCGCCACGCACCTGCGGACGGTGGGTGAGCCTGCGGTCGCGCACCACGTCCCACAGCGACCCGACGGCCCCGGTCTTGGGCTCCCACGCCCCGAACACGACCTTCTCGATCCGGGCCAGCACCAGCGCCCCCGCGCACATCGTGCACGGTTCCAGGGTCACCGCCAGGGTCGCGCCCTCCAGCCGCCAGCCGTCGCCGTGCACCAGCGCGGCCGCGCGCAGCGCCAGGATCTCGGCGTGCGCGGTCGGGTCGGCGTTGGCCTCGCGGGCGTTCGCGGCCCTGGCCAGCTCGACACCGTTCGCGTCGAAGACCACGGCACCGACCGGGACGTCCGCGGAGGCGGCCGCGGAGGCGGCGGCGATCGCGGCCCGGATCATCGCCTCGTCGCGGTCCCTCGCCCCGCTGGGCAGCGACATCTACCGGGGCAGGGTGTCGAGCACCGAGGAGAGTTCGGTGGCGAAGCCGAGCCGCTGCGCGATCATGCCCAGCTGCTCGTCGGGGTACAGCTCGGTCTCCGCGAGGATCACCCCGAGCACCGGCTCCGGCAGGCCGAGGTCCGCCAGCAGACTGAGGTCGCCCTCCTCCCACGGGTCGACGTCGTCGAGTTCGTCGGGGTCGAGGTCCGGGGTCTCGATGTTGAGCGCATCGAGCACGTCGGAGGCGATGTCGTAGTCGAGCGCCGCGGTGGCGTCCGAGAGCAGCAGCCGGGTGCCCGACGGGGCCGGGCGGAGGATGACGAAGAACTCGTCGTCGATGTCGAGCAGGCCGAACACGGCGCCGGAGCTCCGCATCTCGCGCAGCTCGGTCTCCGCGGCCTCGAGACTGTTCAGTGCGGCCGAGGTCAGCGCTGTGCACTTCCACTTGCCGTCGTCGAGGACAACCGCGACGCCGAAGCCATCGAGATCCTCGAACTGGTCCGAGGGGGCGCTGTTGTCACGCGCGCGCTGAGCAGCCATGCCGTCACCGTAGTCCGCCGGGCGCCGGTAACTGAAGTCCGCTGGCAAATGTGCCAACCTATCCGGGTGTCTGATGAAGCGACTGACCCGCCGGTGTGCGTTCTCGGGCTCGGACTGATCGGCGGTTCGGTGCTGCGGGCCGCCGTCGCCGCGGGTCGGACAGCCTGGGGCTACAACCGCTCCGCCGGTGCCGTCGAGGA
Source organism: Rhodococcus sp. MTM3W5.2 (assembly GCF_001984015.1). Lineage (NCBI taxonomy): Bacteria > Bacillati > Actinomycetota > Actinomycetes > Mycobacteriales > Nocardiaceae > Rhodococcus > Rhodococcus sp. MTM3W5.2. Next base: position 5,409,739 of record NZ_CP019572.1, read on the forward strand.
TGCCCGCGCCGACGGATACGACGCCGACACCGACCTCGAGGCGGTGCTGGAACGGGCGCAGCGGTCCGGCGCGCTGATCGTCGTCGCGGTGCCTGTCCCTGCCCTCGACACCGTGCTCGGCGCGGTCGAGGTGCACGCCCCCGACTGCGCGCTCACCGACGTGGTGAGCGTGAAGCGGGCGGTCCTCGACGCGGTGCGCGGCCACGGCCTCGGCGCGCGGTTCGTCGGGGGGCACCCGATGGCGGGGACCTCGCAGTCCGGCTGGGCGGCGGGCGACGTCGCCCTGTTCCGCGACGCGGTGTGGGTGGTCGGCACCGACGACGGCGTCGACCCCGTCGTGTGGGGCCAGGTGGCCGCGCTGGCCCTGGACTGCGGCTCGGTGGTGGTACCAGCCGCCGCCGACGAGCACGACGCGGCGGCCGCCCGCATCTCGCACCTGCCGCACCTGCTGGCGGAGGCGCTCGCGGTGACCGCGGCGGCAGGCGGCGACCTGGCACTCGGGCTGGCGGCGGGCTCGTTCCGGGACGGCACCCGGGTCGCGGGCACCGCGCCGGAGCTGGTGCGCGCGATGTGCGAGGCGAACTCGGGCGCGCTGATCGTGGCGCTGGACGAGGCGCTGCGGCTGCTGACCGAGGCCCGCGACGCCCTCGCCGACAGCGGCAGCACGGAGGAGCTGGTGACGGCGGGGCACGCCGCGCGGCTGCGCTACGAGAACCTGGACCGCTGGGAGATCACCGACGTCGCGGTGGGCGAGGACGGCTGGGTGGAGCGGATGCGCGACGCCGGCCGCCGGGGTGGGGCGCTTCGCGCCCGTGCGCGCTTTGCGAGTGCAGGGACTCGGTAACCACGCACAGGCGCGGAGCGCCTAGATCCGCTCGGCGAGGCCCTGGTAGTCGAGGATGAAGCCGTCGCGGTCGATGGTGACCGAGGAACTCGACACCGGCGAGAGCACGTGGATGCCGTCCGAACCGCTGCTGTAGGTCAGGCTCGCCTCCTGCACGCTCAGGTCGGGCAGGTACACGTACACGACCGGGACCTGGATGTCCTCGGAGTCGGTGTGCATGCCCAGCCGCCGGATCGGCAGGGTGTTGAAGAACGGGCTGAGCACCACGTCGACGTCCAGCGCGCCGCCGAAGGTGGATCGCTTGGGGTTGGTCCCGTTCTCGACCATCCAGTTGCCCTCAGAGTCCCTGCTGATCGAGACCTGCCGCTCACCCGAGGCCAGGCTGGTCCGCAGCGAGAGCCTGCGGGTCACCCCGTTCTCGTCGGTGACCAGGTCGTAGGACGCGCTGAACGCGGGGTGCTCGGCGCACTGACCACCGATGATCCGGCCGGCCGCCTTGATCCGGTTACCGACGAGCTGCACACGAACCGACTCCATCCGAGGAGCGGTGTGGGCCCGCCACGTGAGGACAGCTGGCCAGACCGATTCGGTGGCCGCGGCGCCCTGAGCTGGATTGGTCACCTGACTACGGTAAGCGACGTGGGGCCTTCGGGCAGCGGTGGCGCCGAACCTCGCGGGTCGCGGATGCGCCGACCACTCACGCCGCCTCGGCCGCGCGGCGCTCGAGCACCGCGATCCTGGCCGACAGCACCGCGAGGGCGAACAACCCGACCACCACGTTGAGCAGCGCCCCGAACTCCTGCGCGACGAAGTCGAACACCTGCGTCAACAGCACCGTGACCAGCGCCGCGGCTCGCAGGAACTGCAGCGGCCACAGCTTGCCGTTGCGCAGCCTCGCGACGCCGACCCAGCTCAGCGCGCACGCGACGGCGGTGCCTGCGAGCTGGCCAAGGGTGGTGATGGTCCCGGCCGAGCCCTCGAGATCGGAGGACAGGGTGACGATGGCGTTGATCAGCCCAGACGTCGAGAAGAGCACAAGGACGAAGGCTGCGACGCCGACCGCGGTGCGGCTGCTCAGCGCGGACGGGATCCGCCGCGATCCCCACGCCCGCACTCCCCCGAACCGGCCGGGCTCCCGCGGATCGCAGCGCGCGAGCAGATCACCGATGTCCGCGATCGCGGTCACGTCGGCGCCCGCCGCCTTGGCCCGGTGCAGTTGCACCTCCGCGAGCGCCCGACGCTCCGGCGGCAGTCCCCGGATGAGGCCGTCCACCGCGATGGCGGCGGCGTTGCTGATGTCCTCGGCAACGCTCGGCGGCCGGGAGTCGTGCAGCCAGCGGTTGAGCAGCAGCAGGACCACCACGACGACGTACATGATCGCGACGGCGGGACGATAGAAGTAGTCGTTGGTCTTGGTGACGAACTTGCCGACCTCGTCGAGGAAGAGCCCGAATCCGATGCCGCCCAGCACCACCGCGAGGAGCCGCGGCCGCAGGCCGAGGAACGAGAAGACCACGACAAGGGCCGCCACCATCAGCAGCCCGCCCCACAGCACGTGTGCGACGTGCAGAGTGGACCCGCCGACCTGTGGGTATCCGGTCAGATGCAGGTAGGCGCGGGTGACCAGGATCGTCAGCACCCCGATGATGACGAACGCCTCGACGAGCGAACTGGCCTGCGCGTCACGCAGCAGCAGCGGCCTGCGCGGGGCGCGCCCGGTCTCGGTCCGACCGATCAGCGCGGACGCCAGTGTCATGGCTGCGTTCCTTCCGTGGCCCTGGGTCCCCCAGTGTCCCCCAACCGGGCGGTCGTCGTCCCCGTCCCCGATCCCGCGACTTGTCCACAGCTGTGGATAAATCCTGTTAACACCCGACGCCAGACTGTGGACAGTGTGGACGAATCTGTGGATTACATTGATGTAATTAGCCTGTACCTGCGGTTTTGCCATCCACAGGCCTGTGGATGACGAGGTGGCGCGATGGCCATGCGCTGTTGATCCCTAGCCCGATCGGAGGCTCGTCCACAGGCGGCACACAGTTGGTGAGGAGAATCCCGGCAATTCGAGTGTCGCTGCGCCGGATCGTCGATGCGAAAAGCCCCGCCGATCACGTGGATCGACGGGGCCCGCATGCCGCCCCAGGTCGGGGAACCGGGCGGCACGATTGGTGCGGGCCCATGCCTTCGAGCTGGCTGGCTCCATCGGCCCGCGACGACCACCTTAGCGGTAATCGAACGTGCGTGCTAGTCGACCCGCGTCGGTCGCGCGGCCGAAAGCCGCTGCGCCCGACGGGAGTTCGACCGGGAGGCCCACGAGAAAACCCCTCACCGGCACTACTGCCGGTGAGGGGTTCCTCACTGTGCGCCCGAAGGGATTCGAACCCCTAACCTCTTGATCCGTAGTCAAGTGCTCTATCCGTTGAGCTACGGGCGCATGTCTTCAGTTGTGCTGGCCTACGAGCACCAGCGTGGCGGAAGCGAGAGGATTTGAACCTCCGGTCCCCTTTGAGGAGGACAACTCATTAGCAGTGAGTCCCATTCGGCCGCTCTGGCACGCTTCCTAGGCTCAGGTCCTTTCGGAACCGCCGGATGGAAAGATTACACAGGCACGGCGTAGGGCGCAAAACGGCCGGTCACAGCGATTTCTAGCGCAGATTGCCATCGAACCAGTCGAAGATCCGGCGCTGCGCATCCATCATCGCCTGCGCGGCCGGATCGTTGTCATCCCCGTCCACCGGGAAGTCCGGCGGCTCGTCCGCACGGTGCTCGAGACCGGTGTAGCTGACCACCAGGGTCGCGACGTCGGCGCGCGCGATCGCGTCCCGCAGTCGTTCGACCTCCTCGCGCGGTGCGCCCGGGTCGTCCTCGCCGTACAGCCCCAGCCACGGGGCCTGCAACCTCGGGGCGGCATCCACCAGAGCCGGGGCGCCCTCCGCGAGCGGGTGGACGATGCCGCGCGCCGACACGCTGACCGCGGCGCCCACCGGCCTCGACGTCGCGACGAGCAGGGCGGCCGTGCCCGCGTCGTCGAAGCCGAGCACCCCGACGCAGTCCGGGTACACCCCGCGCGTGGTGAGCCAGTCGAAGGCCGCGTCGAAGTCGGCGAACAGGTTGTCCCCGAACACCTCCGCGGTGCTGTGCAGCGGCTCCCGATGGAACAGGTGCGGCGCCACCGTCAGCCAGCCCTCAGCCGCCAGCGAGCGCATGAGAGCGAGCAGGTTGTCGGTGAACTCCCGCGATTCGTGCAGGACCACGATGCCGCCGCGGGCGGGTCCGTCCGGTTCGACGGCCGTAACGGGGACGCGAACGGGAGGCTCGTCCGGATGCTCCCCCAGGGCGCGCAGCACCGCGCTGTCCGTGAAGATTCCCGACATACGTATACCTTGGCACGCTCACGGCCCACCCGTTCAAGATTCTTTTCGGGGTCGCCGGATTCTTTTTCGCCGCACCCGCCACGCCCGATCGGAAGCGGCGCATAATGTCGATCCATGACCGTGCGCACCCGCCCCGACCTCTCGAGAATCGCCCCCTACGTGCCGGGACGCAACTTTCCCGGCGCGATCAAACTGGCCAGTAACGAGACCACCGCCGGTCCGCTGCCCAGCGTGATGGACGCGATCGCCGAGGCCGCGGCAGGCGCCAATCGCTACCCGGACAACGGGTCGGTCGCCGTGCGCGACGCGCTGGCCGCCAAGCTCGGCGTGAGCGCAGACCGGATCACCACCGGCTGCGGATCGGTCGGTATCTGCCTCGAACTGGTGCAGGCGACCTCCGGGCCGGGCGACGAGGTGATCTACGCGTGGCGCTCGTTCGAGGCCTATCCCGTGGTGGTCAAGGTCGCGGGCGCCACCCCCGTCGAGGTCCCGCTGACCGCCGACTACGAACACGACCTGGACGCCATGCTCGCGGCCATCACCGACCGCACCCGGCTGATCTTCATCTGCAACCCGAACAACCCGACGGGGACCGTCCTCGACGCCGAGGCCCTCGCGCGGTTCCTCGACGCGGTCCCCCGCACATCCTCGTCGCGCTGGACGAGGCCTACTACGAGTACGTGCGACCCGACGCGGGCGCCGAGACCGCGCCCGACGGCATCGCCCTGGCCGAAGGGCGGCCGAATGTCGTTGTACTACGGACCTTCTCGAAGGCCTACGGCCTGGCCGGTCTGAGGATCGGATACGCGATCGGCGACCCGGAGATCATCGCCGCCCTGTTCAAGGTGCACCTGCCGTTCGCGGTCACCAGCGTCGCCCAGGCCGCCGCGGTCGCCTCGCTCGCCGCCGACGCGGAACTGCTCGCCCGCACCGACGGGGTGGTCGCCGAGCGGACGCGGGTGCGGGACGCGCTGATCGCAGGCGGATACGACGTGCCGCCGACCTCTGCCAACTTCCTCTGGCTCCCGCTCGGCGACCAGGCCGCGGCCTTCGGCGAGGCAGGCGTCAGCGCGAAGGTGCTCACGCGACCGTTCGCGGGGACGGGGTGCGCGTCACCATCGGCGATCCCGACGAGAACGACACCTTCCTGGCGTTCGCCCTCGGGGCCGGGCTGCCCATCTGGAAGGCCTCCCAGCAGGGCTGAGGACTCCATACCACCCACAACGGCTCCGACCAGGGGACCTGGTCGGAGCCGTTTGTTGTTGGCGGAAGCGGAGGGATTTGAACTCTGCGGAACCCTGCAGGTCAGGACAGAAGATGCCCTCTCACCTGGCATTTCGGGTGACGCCGGGTACCGTCGGATGGCCCGGAATTGCGGCCATGTGTGCCCAAAATGTGCCCACGGATCGGGCGCCGGGAAGCTAGTCCTCAACCTCGAACGTCATGATCCAGTTGACACCACCGCCGCCAACCCAGGTGAGCTGATGCCCGACGATCCGCGCACCGCCGATCTCTGCAGCGAGGTCAGGATAGGACGACTGCAAGCTGGTGGGATCCAAGCTCAGCGAATGCGGCCTGTTTGCATACGGGAACAGGTCATTCGGCGGGACCCAGAAGACGATTCGATTTGCCATGGCGAGTTCATATCAGCCCATAGCGTCATCCAGCCACGCGGGTTGGTGCTTCACTACCCGAGTGGATCTGACGGAAACCCTGCCGTGGTCGCGCCGGAAGCTGCGACGCCTCGGCGAAGCCCTTGCGGCCGGCGACGAATCGCCAGATGGTTGCCCTCACTACGACGAGGTCATGCTCTGGCACAACGACCTGGCCGCCGAGGTAGCAGCGACACTCGCGATCACCGATTGGACGACGATAGATTCAGATTCATTCGACTTGGCTGCACGGCCGAAAACGCTCGACACCCTGGTCCAGAAGCTCCGCCGCCGTCCGCCGCGGCTCACCTTAGACCAGGTCCAGGACATCGCAGGGGTGCGAGTGGATGCAGAGTTCACACTCGATTCTCAGCTCGCACTCGCTCACGAGGTTGTTGCTTTCTTCGGCGAGGACTCCGTTGTCAAGGACATACGGGACAATCCTCATAGCGGCTACCGGGCGGTGCATGTGTGGCTCCGGCTTCCACCCGGCCGTGTGGAGATCCAGTTACGCACGACTACGCAGAGCGCATGGGCGAACACTTACGAACGTCTCGCCGACAGGATCGGACGCGGAATCCGCTATGGGGAGATTCCGGACGCCCCCGGCATCCGCGGAGTCGTCGAACACCTCCACACCTTCTCGAATGAGATTGCAGCCCTGGAGCAGCTGGAGCAGCAACTTTCCGACCTCCAAGCCGAGCTAGAGGCCGTCCCACACGGTGACAGAGATGACAATCATCGTGCCCTAGTCCGGCGCGTCGGTGAGATCGAAGATGGTGTCAGGGATTCAAGAAGCAGGTACATTGAGCTGCTACTTGACCTGAAACGTACTCTTGACGATATGGAGGATGCTTGACATGCCTGGCTACGTCATTGAGTTCAATCGTCGCACCCGAGATCGCCGAGTCCACGAGTTCGTGGACCACCAGGACGCGATGCGGTACCGCCTTCGTCTTGAAGCCGAACGAGTCGACCGAGATGTGGAAATCGCCGCACTGATCAGCAAGTCTTTGGAGACACTGCAGCGAACACACTCGCGCTACTTCACTGGCAAGGAGCTTGCCTCGGCCTCGTAGGCCCGGATCGACTCAGCAGAACGCCCCGACCTCGCTGCGAGGTCGGGGCGTTCTCTGTTCGCTGGGGTACGGCAGGCGTACCCCAGCGACTACGCGGTCGCGGTCGCGATCTTCACGACGCCGAGCGGCTGGAACACGTCAGCCTGGAACCGGCCCTCGACGCGGGCCCGGGTCTGGTTCTTCGTGAAGTCGTCGGCTACGTTCTCGCTCCACTTCACCTCGATGCCGTTGGCGTCGGTCGAGATCCCGACCGAGCTGAGGTCGAGCAGTGCGCCCGTCTTGGCGGGCAGGGCCGTCGAGACCGCAACGGGCACACCCCAGACCTTGCGCGCAGCGCGGTCGACCGGGCCGCCGAGCTCGAGCTGCCCCGCAGTGTCGGTGCGAGCGAGCTCGAGCGCTTCCCAATCGCCCGGCGCCAGCACGAACAGGCCGGGCTCGTGGCCGGCCGTCTCGGCCTTCGTGATCGCCTGCCGGGTCGTGGTGAGCAGGTTCGTCGCGAACGCCTGCACCTGGATCCCGGAGGCGCCGAGCACACCGTCAAGCTGTGGGCTCGCGCCGCTGCCGTTGAGGAACTGATTTTCGAGTGCAACCTGCAGCCCGTACAGCAGCTCGGCCGCGATGAACTGCTCAAGGTTGGTGTTGTCGGTGAGCCAGTACGAGTGAACCGGCTCCGACAGGTGCGCCACTACTTCGAGCGCCGCCTCGATGTTCTCGAGGCCGAGGACGGTCGTCGGCTTGGTCGCTCCGATCGCGACGGGCGCAGCGTTGTTCGTGCGCCCGTTCTGCCTCAGGTAGCTGTAGTGCGCCGCGCGGGTGATGGCGGGCACCGCGTCAAGCAGCGACAGCACCCGGCGCCCGAGCGCGATCGGCGACTCGGCGAGCATCGGCACGGTGGAGACGACCGCACCGGACGGCAGCAGCGCCTTCGTGCCGCCCGCCTGGTCATAGGTCATCTTCTCGGCGATTCCGGAGACTGTCCCGGCCACAGCCTTCCGGCCGAGGGCCAGGTACCCGCGGCCCTTCGCCTGTCCGCCTTCACCTTCCGGTGAACCGATTTCGGAGGCCAGGGACTTCGCGGCGTCGAACACCTCGAGATCGCGCCGGCCTTCCTTGATCTGCTCGAGGAGGCTCCTGCTCTTCGCCATGCTGTTGTCGAACTCGCGCCGCTCGTCCGTGGTGAACTCGCGGCCCTCGAGCTGCGTCTTCGCAGCGATTGCCTGCGCCTTCGCGACAACCGTCTCGGCCTCGTCGCGGAGCTCCTTGAGCTTGCTCTTGGTCATCATGGTGAAACCTCTTTCGGTACAGCGCCGCTCACGGTTCGCAGGCAGCGCGAAATGACTTGGGGGTTTCGCCAGGTGGACGGGTTTACCGATGGCCTGCCAAGGCGCCCTAGGGCCTCGGAGGCGGGCGGATTCATGTGGCCCAGTCCTGGTCTTCTCGACCGTCCTCCGGGAGCGACGCCCGAACTGCTGGCCCTTGCCTGCGTCTTCGCCGCGTCCGGCGAGACCAGGGGACGGACAGTTCGAACGTCGCCTACAACCCGAGAAAGGTCGATGCAGATTCTACGGCCTTGCGTGCCAATATCGCTCGTCCCATTCGCGGGCGGTGTCGACGGGCATCGTGGCGACCTCGGCCCCGTCCTCCACGCCAAACGGGCCCCGCACGGTCTTCCGCACACGGACGGGACGGGTCTCGGCGGTCGTCTCCGCGCGGCAACCGAGGTCATGATGACCCCAACTGCCCACGACTTCGCCCGGAGCGGACTCGGTGTCGCTCATAAGCCCCCTCGGTCTGACTCACGCTCGCGTCGAGCAGCACCATGCTCAGCGTCTTCCGCGCGCCGTCCTCGCCGACCGTTCCGACGAGCAGCTCCACGGTGGCAGAGGCCATCGCGGCGAGCAGTCCGGGCAGCCCGGCCGGTGAGGCGTGGGCTTCGTCGAGAATCTTGGTGACTTCGGCGGGCGTGCCGTCGAGGCAGGCGAGCAGCAAGCTCGCGGCCCGGATTGTGTGGATGGTATCGATCTCGGTCATGGTGAACCGTCCTGTCGTCGTTGTGGTTTCGATCTGCGGCCCAGGCCGGGCGAGATACCCCCATGAGCCCGAATCTGAGCGCGAAGAAGCGGGGCTACCGCAGCGCAGTCCGCCGGCCAGGGTGTAGAAATCCCGACCCCTATCCCCCGGCCCGTCGCTTCCGGCCCTCAGCTGCCTCCTGCGCGGTCTTCTCCCGGTGGTGAGGAACGCAGATGCCGCGGAGGTTCGTGCGGTCGTAGCGATCTCCTCCGGCCGCCAGCGGCACGATGTGGTCGACCTCGACGGACGCGCGCTGACATCCGAGGACCGCGCAGAACGGTTGCTCGTCCAGCACCTGGCGCCGCAGTGCCCGCGCCCGGCGCGTCGAGCTGCCAGGGTTCTTGGACCCGGCCCACGGCGGTCGGCAGGTCGGGCACCCGCGGGGTTGCTGTGCGCCTTGCGGCACTTCGGGCACATCCGAGGTGGTGCGGTGGGCATCAGATTGCCTCCTTCGGCTGAAAGATGAGCTCGTATCCCGCAGGGCTGAAGTAGGTTTCGAGGGTCGGCGGCCGGTGGTCACGCAGATGTTGCGAGTACAGATCGGCTGGTCCGATCACCAGCCGTCCGTCCCGGGGTAGCGCGCCGTGAATTGCCCTGAGAAGGCGGTGCTGCTCGTCCGACGTGAAGAAGCGCCAGCAGTTCGCCACGATCACCACATCGACAGCCGGGCATTGAAGTGGCGGAGATCTCGCACGGCGAAACGCACGCGACGTCGGATGTGCTCGCGCACGATGTACCGGTCCCCCGCTGCCGCATAGCTGCGGCAGTCAGTCTGCGCAGTCCTGAGGGGAGTCGGCTCCCGCGGTTCATGTACTCATCCATGAGCTCGACGCCGTAGCTGCTGGCGCGTGCCGCGGCGACCGCGTCGGGATTGACGTCGGAGGCGTACACAGTGCCGTCGACGCCGAGTGCGTCGAGCATGATCGCCGCGGAGTACGCTTCCTCGCCCGTCGAGCAGGCAGCCGACCAAATGTCGCAGCGCTCGCGTCCACGCACGTAGGCGCCGAGGTGCCGCCACACTTTCGGGCTGCGAAACCACCCGGTGGTTGCGTTCTGCGGACTGTCCACGGTCGGTGGGGTCAGCATCTCAGATCACCCTCTCTGCTTGACCTGGTCGGCTGCGTCGTGCAGCTGGTCGGCGAGCGCGCGGGCCTCATTGCACGAGAGCGCGTAGCCCTGACTGCCCAGAAGCAGCAGGATCGGATTGCGGCAGTTCGGGTTGTGGGTGACCGTTGGATCGACCCTGCGGGGCTGCAGGCGCATCAGTTCTCGTCCTCCTCGCGGTGCATCGGGCAGTAGGTGCCCGTCCGGATCAGATGCGCGCAGCTCGGTGCTGCGCAGCGTTGGATGGTCATGCGGTGGCGTTCCTCGCTGCGAAGTCATGGACGGTCGCGGTGCGGGCCAGGTGCGGCCGGCACTGCAAGCACGGCACCGGTCGGCCGTCGAGGTCTGTTCCGAGCCAGCCGCTCTGACACCGGGGGTCGTGGAACCGCGGCGGCTTGGCGTCTTCGGGCTCTTCGCCATATCGATCAGGCATAGTTCGTCCTCCTCGCGCGTGCGGTGGTGAGTTGCGCTCTCAAGCCGGGAACGCTCTCTTTGTTCTGGTAGTGGGTGGTCTTGTTCTGGGTGTCCGACATGGGTGTCGGGTAGAAGCGACACCCATGTCGGGTAGACGTGTCACCGGTGTCGGGTAGACATTTCGATCTACCCGACAGTGGTGTCGGGTAGAGACGAGTTCTCTGCCCGACGCCCATGTCGGCTAGACCTTCCACTCGTCGGCATCGAGAACCAGCCGATCGAGCACATCGGCAGGCACCGTGAGGCGGTACTCGTTCGGCAGGCCGATGTGCCGGTTGCCGTACTTGGTGCGGACGATGAAGCCAGCAGATTGCAGCCACGCCATCCCTCGCTCGACCGTCCGAGGGGTCTTCTCGATGACGTTGGCAAGACGGATGTTTGACGGGTGCACCCGGGTGCCGTCACCGTCGGCATAGCTCGCCAGCACGAACGCGAGGAACTTCACCCCAGCGGGCATAGACGCACGGCGGACGATGCGCTCCCACTCGAACCGGCGCACCGGCTGCGGCCCCTCGTACTCGATCACTGGCTCAGCGGACACGGTCAGCGGCCGCCCTGCTCGAGCTCGACGAGCGCAGCGGCAAGGGCGTCGACCAGACCGACGGCCTCTGCAGTGGTGAGGGACAGGTACAGCCCCATCCCGTAGCGGATCCGGACGCCGGGTGAGAGCTGATCGTGCACCGCGGTCGCGGTCGGCGTTACGGCCTCGATCTGGTGGTCTGTGGACACGTGCATCACGCCACCTCCTCGGTCGTTCCGCGGGCGGCGTCCACGGCCAGCAACAAGCTGTGTGCCAGTTCAGCGGCTTCGTCGAGGGTGAATCGATACTCGCTGCCGGCGATTCGCTCACGCCTACCGTCAACGCCGGCCCAGCGTTCGACATGGATGTACGGCTCACGCTCGAGCGCGTACTGGCGGATCTGTACCGAGACGTGCGCCGGGTCGATTCGTTCACCATTGGTGACGTAGGAACCGGGGTGACGACTCAACGTGTTTCGCATCGCCTCGGATCGCAGCTCAACGCCGTTGGGTGCGGGCCTGACGAACTCGCTGTATGCCCACCAGGTGGGCAGTTCGAGGTCGGCAGTGGTCTCGTCGACATGGATGGACCGACCGTGCTGGCTGTTCTCAGCGAGGGCGTTCCATCGCGAACCCGACGAGGTGGCGCTGGGCTGATCGGGCGATAGGCTCACGGTCGAATCTGCTCCTTCTTGGGTGTTGGGGTGGTTCTCGGCGCCCTCGGCCACATGTGCGGTTGCATCCGCGTGGCCGGGGGCGTTTCTCGTGGTACGGGTGCTGGTCATGCAGCACCCGGCCGGTCGTCTGTGCGCTGCAGAGTGTTCGCATCAGCCCATGCCAGGACGTCCGCCCAGCGGTAGAGCACACGGCGGCCGTGCTTCACGAACTTCGGGCCGACTCCGCGGTAGCGGTCCTGGGCGAGCTTGGAGCTAGTGGTCCGCAGGTAAGCGGCAACTTCGTCCGGCGTGGCGAGAGGGGACTCTGGCATCGTTGAACCTCCGTCATGATTCTGATGCCTATCATTTTGATAGGTCTGACGAGCACTATGCAGTGCGATCGACGAGAAGTCAATACGATGCTGGTGCATATCATTTTGATAGTTCATACTTCGGGGATGAGCGAGAAGAAGAACCCGCTGGGACCCACCGGCATCACGGTCGCCGAGAACATCAAGCGCCTTCGGGAAGAACGCCGACTGACGTACGTTGAGCTCAGCCAGACGCTCACTGAGCTCGGCCGGCCAATCGCCACGCTGGGCCTGTCTCGTATCGAGTCCGGACAGCGTCGGGTGGACGCGGATGACTTGATGGCGCTCGCAAGCGCACTAGGCGTATCGCCAAACTTCCTTCTTCAGCCTCGAGGCCGCGACCGTGACACGCCCGTCGAGGTAACAGGAACTCGCGAAGCGTCGACCGTGGAGAACGCTTACTACTTCCTCGAGGGAGTTCGAACCCTGAACGGGGACAACAACCTTGAGTTCGCTGCCCGCTCGCTCCCCGAGTTTCTCCATATCCGACGGGAGGCCAGGCGCGACTCCTGGAGCACCCCGGGCCGCACGTGGATCTACCGAGCTATGGAGACGGACGGGAATGACGTGAAGTGGTCAGTCACCGAGTCGGACGAAAGCGTGCTGGCTCGGGAGGACGAGGACGACTGATGGCAACCATCGAGCCGTACTCGACGGCGGCCGGCAAGCGGTACATGGTCCGCTACCGCACGCCCGAGCACGGCCAGACGAAGAAGCGCGGCTTTAGGACGAAGCGCGATGCCGAAGCGTTCGCCGCGACGGTCGAAGTCGAGAAGCTCACCGGGTCATACGTCGCCCCGGCGCTCGGTCGGATCACGGTCGGCGAACTCGGTGCGGACTGGCTGGCACGCAAGCAGACCGACGTAAAGCCGTCCTCATACAACAGCCTCGAGACCGCGTGGCGGATCCACGTCGCGCCGCGGTGGGGGCGTACCCGGATCGCGGACATCGACCTCGATGCGGTCGAGCGCTGGATCACGGAGCTGGTGCGCGCAGGCAAGGGCCCGACAGTGGTGATCCGGGCGTACGGCGTGCTCGCGAGCATCCTGGACGGCGCGGTGAAGGCGAGGCGGCTGGCGTCGAACCCGGCCCGCGGCGTCGAGAACCTGCCTCGGAAACAACGCAAGGCGCGGGTCTACCTCACACACGAGCAAGTGCAGGCGCTCGCCGAGGAGTCCGGCCAGCACGAGACCCTGGTCTACCTCCTCGCGTACTGCGGCCTGCGCTGGGGCGAGGCGATCGCGCTGCGCGTCGAGCACCTGGACCTGCTCCGGAAGCGGCTCACGGTCGTCGACAACGCGGTGCAGGTGAACATGCAGATTCACGTCGGGACCCCGAAGTCGCACGTGCACCGCTCGGTGCCGATCCCACCGTTCCTCGTCGAGATGCTGGCGCGGCAGTGCGAGGGCCAGGCCCGCGGCGACCTCGTGTTCCCCGGCCGCGGCGGCGGGTATCTCCTGCGGCCGGTGAGCTTCACGGGGTGGTTCACGAAGGCCGTCCAGCGCGCGGACGTCCCTCCTCTGACACCGCACGACCTCCGGCACACCGCGGCGTCGCTGGCGGTGTCGGCGGGCGTCAACGTGAAGGCGCTGCAGCGGATGCTCGGACACGCGTCGGCGGCGATGACGCTGGACACCTACGCGGACCTGTTCGACGACGATCTCGAGGCCGTGGGAAGCGCCCTCGATGACGCGCGTTCGCGAGCGAGTGTGCCCAAAGTGTGCCCACCAGCGCCCCGGAGCGACCGCGGCAGCGCATGAAAATGGCCCTCACCTGCACTTACAGGCGAGGGGCCAGTGGCGGAAGCGGAGGGATTTGAACCCCCGGTCGCTCTCACGACGCTCGCTTTCAAGGCGAGTGCATTCGGCCGCTCTGCCACGCTTCCATCGCAGATCCTAACGGCACCCCCGGTGCCCGGCGGAATCCACCGCGCCGGGTCAGCCCGCCGATCGCTCGCCGATGGCCGTGTTCACCTTGGTGAACACCCCCTCGACGCTCGTCAGCTCGTCCGCGTCCAGCAGATCGACGAGATAGCGACGAACCCCGTTGACGTGCGTTGGGGCCGCCTCCTCGAGCCGTCGGCGCCCCTCCTCGGTGAGGATCGCCAACACCCCGCGGCCGTCGTCGAGGCAGGTGTTCCTGGTGACCATCCCGTCCGCCTCCATCCGACGGATCTGGTGGGTCAGCTTGCTGCGTGAGGAGATCACGCCGTCCGCGAGATCGCTCATCCGGACCGACCCGTCCGGCGATTCGGACAGCATCACGAGAATTCGATAATCGGCCGTGGTGAGCCCGTGGCGATCCTGTAACTCGCGGTTGAGTAAGCCCATCAGCCGCTGGGAGCCGTCGATGAAGGCGCGCCACGCGGCCATCTCCGTGTCGTCGAGCCAGCGGGGGTCTCGTCCTCAGAACCGTCGATCTGTGTTGTCACGCAACCATTCTAGTTGCCTGCCCTCACGATTCATACCGCTCGGTCTGAAAGACCGGCGTTGCATCAGCCGGACACCGCGCGCAACGCGGAGGTGTCGATCTCGGCGAGGTTCGCGAAGCCGGCCAATCCGAGCGTCAGATCGAAATCCGCCAGCAGAATTCGCAGCGCGTGCCGGACGCCCGCCTTGCCCGCTATACCGAGCCCGTACACCCATGGCCTGCCGTAGAGCACCGCGTCCGCACCGAGCGCCAACGCCGTGAGCACGTCCGCCCCACACCGAATTCCCGAGTCCAGCAACACATCCGCGTGGTCGCCCACCGCCGCGGCGACCGGCGCGAGGGCGTCGAGCGCGGCGATCGCACCGTCCACCTGCCTGCCGCCGTGATTGCTCACCACCACGCCCGACGCGCCCGCGTCGACCACCGCGCGTGCGTCGTCCGGGTGCAGGATGCCCTTGACCGCGATCGGCAGGTCCGTCCACTCCCGCAGGCGGGTCACGTCCGCCGGGCGCAGGCTGTGGTTCCCGAACATCGACACCCAGGTCAGCACGGCCATCTGCATCGCCTCGGCGCTCTCCTCGGGCGCGCTGGCGAGCCGAGACAGGAAGACGGGGTCGGTGAGATAGTTCGCGATCCCCTTGCCCTGCAGGAACGGCAGGTGACCGAGCTCGAGATCTCTTGGGCGCCATCCCATTCCCGGCGTGTCCGCGGTGAGCACGATTGCCTTCGCGCCCGCGGCCTCGGCCCGGCGCACCAGCGACTGCGCCACCTCGTCGTCGGCGGGCCAGTAGAGCTGGTACCACCAGTTCTCGCCGGACACCGCCCCGACCTGCTCGATGGGGGTGGACGACGCCGTGGACAACACCGAGCCGATCCCGAGCTCGTCGGCGGCCTCGCCGACCGCGAGCTCCGCGTTCGGGTGCACCAGTTCGAGGACCCCGACGGGCGCGGTCAGCACCGGTGCGGCCAGCCGGGTGCCGAGCACCTCCACGCTCAGGTCCCGCGCGTCCGGGGCCGCGGTCCCGCGCAGCATCCGGGGCACGATCGAGTGCCGCTGGAATGCAGCCAGGTTCGCGGCGGCGGTCCGCTCGCTCGATGCGCTGCCGGCGATGTAGGCGAAGGCCTCCTCCGACAGCGTGATCGCGGCCAGCTCCTCGAGCCCGGCCGCGGTCATCGGCAGCTCGGGCCTGGCGCCGCCGACCCCGGACAGGTAGATCTCGTTCTGCAAGTTGCCGAAGTAGGTCACCCGCGTGACGGTAGCGGGTCGCGGCCCCCGACGGGAGGGGTCGGCGCATCGGTTCGGCCGCTCCCGCGACAGCGGGACGGCCGCGGGGATAGCGTCGACATCATGCGCGCCATCACCGTGACCGGCCCCGGCGGACCCGAGGTGCTCGAGTGGACCGAGGTCCCCGATCCGCGGCCGGGACCGGGCCAGGTCCTCATCGACGTCGCGGCCACCGCGATCAACCGCGCCGACCTGTTGCAGCGGGAGGGCCTGTATCCCCCGCCGCCGGGAGCCAGCGAGATCCTCGGGCTCGAATGTTCGGGCACCATCGCCGAACTCGGCGACGGCGTGCGCGGCTGGGCGGTCGGCGACCCGGTGTGCGCGCTGCTGTCCGGCGGCGGCTACGCGCAGCGGGTGGCGGTCCCGGCGACCCAGCTCCTGCCGGTACCCGACGGCCTGGACCTGATCGCGTCGGCGGCGCTGCCCGAGGTGGCCTGCACGGTGTGGTCGAACCTGGTGATGATCGCCGGCCTGCAGGCGGGCCAGGTGGTGTTGATCCACGGCGGCGGGGGCGGCATCGGCACCCACGCGATCCAGGTGGCGGCCGCGCTCGGCGCCACCGTCGCCGCGACGGCGGGCTCCGAACACAAGCTGGCGGTGTGCCGTCGGCTGGGCGCGTCGATCGCCGTCAACTATCGCGAGGACGACTTCGTGGCCGCGCTGTCCGCGACCCCCCGCGGCGGCGCCGACCTGATCCTCGACAACATGGGCGGCGCCTACCTCGGACGGAACATCGACGCCCTGGCCAAGGACGGGCAGCTATGCGTCATCGGCATGCAGGGCGGCCGGGTCGGCGAGCTGGACCTGGGCAAGCTGCTCGCCAAGCGGGGCCGGGTGTTCGCGACGGGCCTGCGCGGCAGGCCGGAGACCGGGCGCTCGAGCAAGGCCGCCATCGTCGCCGCGGTCACCGAGCGCCTCTGGCCGATGGTCGCGGACGGGGCCGTCCGGCCTGTGGTGCACGCCGAGCTGCCGATCACCGACGCCGCGCGGGCCCATGCCCTGCTGGATTCGCCCGAGACCGTCGGCAAGGTCGTGCTGACGCTCGAGTGAGGCCGATCAGCCGAGGGCGGCGACGGCGCGCACGAGCTGATCGATCTCGTACCGGGTGGTGTAGGGCGCAAGACCGATCGTCACGGCACCGCCCTCGTCACTGACCCCGAGCGAGTCCAGCAGCCTGCTGCCGCCCCGCTCGCCGACGAGGGTCCCGATCCGGCGCTCGGCGAAGTGCAGCGACACCTTCTCCGCTGGCACCCCCGCGACCGTGAAGCTGATGGTCGGCACGCGGCTGTGTGAGGTGCCGATCAGCATCACCTGGGGCAGCCGCCGCAGCGACGCCATCAGATAGTCGAAGATCCGGTCGTGGTAATCCTGCAGCGAGCTGATCGAGGTCTCCAGGCGCTCCCTGCGGCTGCCGCGGGCGGTCTCGTCCAGTCCGGCCAGGTAGTCGATCGAGGCCGTCAGCCCGGCGAGCAGGGCGTACTGGTGCCCGCCCATCTCCAGCCGCTCCGGCCCGGTGGCGTACGGGTTCAACGAGATCGCGGGGATCTTGTCGAGCAATGCGGGCTCGCGGAAGATCAGGGCGCCGATCTGCGGACCGCCCCAGCTCGGCGCGTTGACCGCGAGCACGTCGGCACCCATCTCGTGGATGTCAACGTGTGCGTAGGGCGCGGCAGCGATGGCGTCGGCGACCAGCAGGCCACCGACCTCGTGGATCCGGTCCGCGGCCACCCGCACGTCCGGCGCCGACCCGACGATCGGGGAGGCCGCGGTCAGCGCGACCAGTCGCGTTGTCGACCCGATCAGCTCGGCGAACTGCCAGCTGGGCAGGTCGCAGGTGTCGATCTCGACCTCGGCCCAACGAACCTGCGCGCCATAGCGATTCGCCACCCGCAACCAGGGCGCGACATTGGCTTCCTCGTCGAGCCGGGAGAGCACGACCCCGGTACCGAGGCCGAGCCTCGAGCTGAGCGCCTCGGCCAGCCAGGCCAACAGCACGGCCCGATCCTGGCCGAGCACCACGCCGGCCGGGTCGCCGCCCACGAGATCGGCGACCGCCTCGCGGGCCGCCTCCAGTGTCGCGGCGCTGCGCCGCGACGAGACGTGCTTGCCGGTGTGGGAGGCCGCGGAGCCACGGAACGCGGTCGAGACCGCGGTGGACACCGAATCCGGATGCTGCATGCCGGCCTGAGGATCGAGATGGATCCAACCGTCTCCGAGCGAAGGGATAAGTCCCCGCACCCGGGCGACGTCGTATGCCATGCCCGACAGCCTAGGACCTAATTTCGAAACGGTGCGATGCGGATGGCCGGATTGTGAGGCATCACAGTATCTGTAACTGCATACAACACAAACTTTTCCGGGCCCGTGCCGCACGCCGAAACCCGTGCATGGTTCGCAGCCGGTCGATGCGCGGGCTGCCGTCCTGAGACAAGATGGAGCCATGACGCAACCGGACAATGAGCAGGTGGTCGTGATCGGACCCGACGGGCAACCCATGATGGTCGCCGCCGCAGGCCTCCCCGGCGTCGGATCGGGTCCGGGCGACACCGGCTTCGCGGGCGCGGGCCGGCCAGACGGAGAGAACGGCGAGAATCTCGCAGAAATGGTCGAACAGCCGGCCAAGGTGATGCGGATCGGCACCATGATCAAGCAACTCCTCGAGGAGGTCCGCGCGGCACCGCTCGACGACGCCAGCCGGAACCGGCTCAAGGAGATCCACAAGTCCTCGATCCGGGAGCTCGAGCAGGGGCTTGCCCCCGAACTCCGCGACGAACTCGAACGACTGACCCTGCCGTTCACCGACGACACGGTGCCCTCCGACGCCGAGCTGCGGATCGCGCAGGCGCAGCTCGTCGGCTGGCTCGAGGGCCTCTTCCACGGCATCCAGACCGCACTGTTCGCCCAGCAGATGGCGGCCCGGTCCCAGCTCGAGCAGATTCGCCAGGGCGCGCTGCCACCAGGCATGGGCGCAGGCCACGGGCACCAGAATCCGCAGCAGGGCTCGGGTACCGGCCAGTACCTCTAGCCGTGCGCGTGGTTGGGCCCGCCGGTGCGACCAGTAGGCTCGACCCTCGTGGATGAAAGGCGCGCATGACTGAGCACGTGAGCATCGAGACCGACAACGCGTGCGTCGACTTCCCCATCTTCGACGCCAAGACCCGGTCTCTGAAGAAGGCGTTCCTGGGCAAGGCGGGCGGCTCGATCGGCCGTAACAGCTCGGACGTCGTGGTCGTCGAGGCACTACGCGACATCACCATGTCCCTCAAGGAGGGCGATCGGATCGGCCTGGTCGGCCACAACGGTGCGGGCAAGTCGACGCTGCTGCGGCTGCTGTCCGGAATCTACGAGCCGACCAGGGGAAGCGCCCGCGTGCGGGGCCGCGTCGCCCCTGTCTTCGACCTCGGCGTCGGCATGGACCCGGAGATCTCCGGGTACGAGAACATCATCATCCGCGGCATGTTCCTTGGCATGACCCGCAAACAGATGCTCGCCAAGATGGACGAGATCGCGGACTTCACCGAGCTCGGCGAGTACCTGTCGATGCCGCTGCGGACCTACTCCACCGGCATGCGGGTGCGGGTGGCCCTCGGCGTCGTGACGAGCATCGACCCCGAGATCCTGCTGCTCGACGAGGGCATCGGGGCGGTTGACGCGGACTTCATGAAGAAGGCCCGGGTCCGGCTGCAGGCGCTGGTGCAGCGCTCCGGGATCCTGGTCTTCGCCAGCCATTCCAACGAGTTCCTCGCCCAGCTCTGCGACTCCGCGATGTGGATCGACCACGGTCAGATCCGGATGCACGGCGGGATCGAGGACGTGGTCAGGGCCTACGAGGGCGACGACGCGGCCGATCACGTCGCGCATGTGATCAAGGAAATGGAACGCGAGAATGCCGAGTCGGCGACCGAGTCGGCGCGCGCGGCGAACGGCACCGCGTGAGCGTCCCGTCCGACCCCAAGATCATCGGAGTGGTGGTCACCCATCAGCGCCGCGAGCTGCTCGCCGAGTCGCTGAAGGTGCTCGCCACCCAGTCCCGGCCGCTCGATCACCTCATCGTGGTCGACAACGCCGCCGAGGATGCGGTCGCCGAACTGGTGGACGGCGCCGACCTGCCGACCACGTACCTGGGCTCCAAGCACAACCTGGGCGGCGCGGGCGGCTTCGCGCTCGGCATGCTCTATGCGCTCTCACTCGGTGCCGACTGGGTGTGGCTCGCCGACGACGACGGCAGGCCCGACGGCCCGGACGTGCTGGCCACGCTCTACGACTGTGCGCAGCGGCACGGGTTGGCCGAGGTCTCCCCCGTGGTGTGCGACATCGGCGATCCCGACCGGCTGGCCTTCCCGCTGCGCCGCGGGCTCGAGTGGCGGCGGCTGCGCTCCGAACTGGGCGAGGACGACCTGCTGCCGGGGATCGCTTCGCTCTTCAACGGCGCCCTGTTCTCGGCCGATGCCATCGACGCCGTCGGGGTGCCCGACCTGCGACTGTTCGTCCGGGGCGACGAGGTCGAGGTGCACCGTCGGCTGGTCCGCTCGGGGTTGCCGTTCGGCACCTGCCTGCAGACGGCGTACCTGCACCCCTACGGCACCGACGAGTTCAAGCCGATCCTCGGTGGGCGGATGCACACCCAGTACCCCGACAACGACACCAAACGCTTCTTCACCTACCGCAACCGCGGGTACCTGCTGTCCCAGCCCGGCATGCGCAAGCTGCTGCCCCAGGAGTGGCTGCGGTTCGGCTGGTATTTCCTGATCACCAAGCGCGACCCGGCCGGCCTGCGGGAATGGGTGCGACTGCGCAAGCTGGGCCGAGAGGAACGTTTTGAACGACCGTGACCTGAGTGCCGTTCGCGACGAGGCAGACGCCATGGACGGACGGGTAGTCTCGTCCCCTGTGTCAGTAGTCCCCGCCGAAGCCGATGCGCAGCCCGTCACCTCGGACTCCCGAACCTTCCGCCGGGCCGTCCAGGATCTGCGGGAGGGCCTCGGCCACCACCAGCTGTGGTTCCACCTCGGCTGGCAGGACATCAAGCAGCGCTACCGCCGGTCGGTGCTCGGACCGTTCTGGATCACCATCGCCACCGGTACCACCGCTGTCGCGATGGGCATCCTGTACGCCTCGCTCTTCAACCTCGAAGTCGCCGAGTTCCTGCCGTATGTGACCCTCGGGTTCATCATCTGGAACCTCATCCAGGGTTCGATCCTCGAGGGCGCCGAGGTGTTCATCTCGAACGAGGGCCTGATCAAACAGCTGCCCACACCACTGAGTGTGCACGTGTACCGGCTGGTGTGGCGGCAGTTGATCCTGTTCGCGCACAACTTCGTCATCTACATCGTGATCCTGTTCGTGTTCCCGAAGAACCTGTCCTGGGCGGACCTGTCGTTCATCCCGGGGCTGATGCTGATCGCACTGAACGCCGTCTGGGTCAGCCTGGTGTTCGGCATCCTCGCGACCCGCTACCGCGACATCGGCCCGCTCCTGAACAGCATCGTGCAGCTGCTGTTCTTCATGACGCCGATCATCTGGACCACGCAGTCGCTGGAGGGCACCGCGAACGCCGAGCGCGCCAAGATCGCCGAGCTCAACCCGCTCTACCACTTCCTGGACATCGTGCGGACCCCGCTCCTCGGCGGCACCCAGCAGCTCTACCACTGGGTGATCGTGCTGGCCGTGACCGTCGTCGGCTGGACCGTGGCGCTTGTCGCCATGCGCAACTACCGCTCGCGCGTCGCCTACTGGGTCTGACCAGGGGCGTCACCAGTTCGCGCGCACCATCCGCACCACCTGGGTGTGGTTGACGGGCGTCCGCTGGTCGATGACGAAGCCATCCGAGGCGAGCGTCCGGTACAGCGCTGACCCGGCGAAACGGAATGGCTCGAACTGCCACCACACGTTTCCCGGGCCCAGCAGTCGCGAGGCGCCGGCCCGCTCGGTGTCGGTCAGAACCCACACCACCTGGCAGCGCGCCGCCCGCGCCGCGACGACCGTGTCGGCGACATCTGTGTCCCACAGCTCCCCCGCGACGCACCGGACCGGCCGAACCCGATGTCGACGAGCCCGGCGAAGGCGTCCGGCCGAGCCTGCTCGATCGCGCGCAGCGAGGTCGGCTGCCAGGGCACCGTCGGCTGGAACACCACGCAGTCACCCCCGGCGGCGTGATCCCCCACGAAGTCCGCGACCGAGCTGTAGTCCATCCCGCCCTGCTTGCCCCACGGCTGACGCTGAGCCAGGTACGCGGGCAGCGCGGCCAACCCCAGCGCCAGCACCGCGACGACGACCGCGAGCCGCGCGGCGAACAGCCGCACCAGGCAGACGGCGACCAGCAACGCCACCGAGGGTGCGGTGAAGATGAGATAGCGGCCGACATAGATGTTGGTCGCGAGCGCGGAGTACGCCAGGAACGCCGCGATCGGCACCACCATCGCGGGCAGGGCGAGCCGGAGTAGGTCGGCGTCGCCACCGCGAACCACCGACGGCCCGGCCAGGACCATTCGGAGCAGGCCGGCCACCACCACCGCCGCGCACCCGGCCGCGAACCACGGCGCCTGCTCGAACCACTGGTCGAGGAGCACGGTCCGCACCCACCGGCCGTCGAGCGGCGGCACCCAGGACACCTGACCTGCCTGCGCAATCGCGAGACCGGCGAGGGGCGCCGCCAGGACGGTGGCCCCGGCGGCCGCGACCACGAATCGCAGCCTGGGCGCGCCGCGGGTGCAGGCCACGGTCACCGCGTGCGCAGCGACCAGTGCCGCGCTGTAGACGAACAGCATGATCGAGAGCGCGACGACCACCGCATACAACGCCCACCACCAGCGGCTGGTCGAGCGCATCGCGAGAACCAGCACCAGACCGGCCACCGCGGCCAGCGCCGCGACCATCGCGTACGACCTGGCCTCGGTGCTCGCCCAGGTGATGCGCGGCATGATCGCGAACACCGCGCCCGCCACCACCGCGGTGCGGGTGCCTGCGAGCAGGCTCGCCGTCTGCACCAGGGCGGCGGTACCGATCCCGATCGCGATGGCGCCGGGCGCCCGGGCGGACAGCTCGGAGACGCCGAACAGCTCGAACCAGCCGTGCATCACCAGGTAGTACAGGCCGTGCACGGCGTCGATCCCGCGCAGCAGCTCGACCAGCTCCGGCACCGAACGGTCCGCGGCGGACACCGTCGCCGCCTCGTCCCACCAGAAGGACGGCCGCCAGGACCACGCGACCCCGATCAGCGCCGCCGACAGACCGGCGGCGAGCGGCAGCAGCCACCGCGCCCGACCCGTAGCGTCAGCCGGTGGCGCCACCGGTCACCCCTTGGCGCCGAACAGGCGAGTCCAGTTCTCCTTGCTGGTGATCCGCGGCAGAGCGTCGGAGTAGATGGTCTTCATCTGCGGCGCCTCCTTGCGGAGCCGCCAGCACACCTTCGCCGCCCGCTTCGTCAGGTCCAGCGCGGTCTGCTTGTCACGCCTGCGGACCCGGACGCCACCCTGCGAGGAATCGGTCACCGTGGCCTGCGAGAACAGGGATACATGCCACCAGTTCGCGTAGTGCGCCGGGATGGTGACCGGGCGGCCGTCGACCTTGCCGAGGAACTGCTGGACCGCCCGCTTCGCCAGCACCAGGCCCTCACGGCTCTCGTCGGGCTCGAAGTCCCACACGTCCATCTGGGTGTGCGGATCGGCGTCGGCTCCCGCCTCGACGGCGGGGCGGGCGACGGTCTCGGGATACTTGGCGCGCAGCTCGCGGATCGACGACAGCACCGACTGGCCGCCGTCTTCGAGGAAGGACGGACCGGCGAGGAAGTCCTCCGCGGCCTGGATGAAGGTCGCGGCGAGCCCGTACTGCATGGAGACGATCAGCTCGCTGATCTTGCGGAACAGGTACTTGGACATGGTCTTGCCGTCGAACCGGCCGTAGATCGACGAAACGATCAGCCCGTTGCGGATGCTGAAGTACCGCGCCCAGTCGTCGTAGTCTTTGAGGTGGAAGTCGGCGTGCCACACGCCTGCGTTGGGCAGGGTCACCGTGGGGTGGCCCCTGAAGCGGGCTCTGATGCCGTACTCGATGTCGTCCCACTGGAAGAACAGCGGCAGCGGCAGCCCGCAGTCGGCGATGATCTCGGCCGGCAGCAGGCAGGTCCACCAGCCGTTCCAGCCCGCGTCGAAACGCTCTTCCTGCTTCTTCTTGAGCAGGTCGACGCCCATCATCGCGCCCGCGGTGAGGGTGCCGGCCTTGATCTCGTCGAGCACCTCCCGCTCCGCGCTCACGTGCAGGGTCTGCGGGTTGCTGAGCGAGAGCATCTGCGCGCCGACGATGGCGGGCTTGACCGTCATGTTGGCGAACGCGTTCATCCGCAGCACCGTCTCGGGCTCGCAGAGGATGTCGTCGTCCATCAGGATGACGTTGGCGTGCGCCGATCCGGGCGCCGAGGTGACCTCGTGCATGCCACGGGCGAAGCCGCCAGCGCCGCCGAGGTTCGGCTGCGTGAGGTAGATGAGCTTCGTGCCGAGTGCGGCCGCGACGTCCTGGAACTCCTGGCGCGACTGCACCTGGTCGGTGCCCTGGTCCACGACGCAGACGGCGTCGATGTCGGCCATGGCGCCTGCGTCGGCGGCAAGGGTTCCGACGGTCACCGCACAGTCGTCGGCGCGGTTGAAGGTGCAGATCACCACGGCCGCCGGGCGGAGGTGCTCGGGTGCGGGGACGGTCCAGCGGGCCTCGGACAGGCTGAGCTCGCCGCGGTCGGCGTCCGCCTCGAACCAGAGCGCACCGCCGTCGACGAACCGGTCGAGCTTCCCCTCGAGGGTCAGTACACCGGATCCGGTCACGGTCTCCTGCAGGATCAACCGCTTGCGGCCGCGCGCGTCGGAGGCCCGCAGCGCGATCCGCGCGGTGCCGGTGGTCTCGTAGCGCACCTCGAAGCGGAGCGCGGTGACTGCGGTCCAGCGCTGCCAGAAGCTGGCCGCAACCCTGCCGAAGTAGGTGTTGGTGTCGGCGTGCGCACCCTCACCGAGCTGGAGGGAGTCGCGGGTCGCGGTGGCCGCGCCCTTGAGGTCGACGTACATCTTGCGGGGCACCCGCGGCGACGTCGACGAGAACAAGCCGCGCTGGACCACCAGTCGGTCGCGCCGCTCGTGCTCGACGAGCGCGTCCTGCAACGCGTCGACGTTGTTTTCGATCGGCGGCGCCCCGACCGCAGTTGCCTGATCCATCGAGCTGTCCCAACCGTCGTCTGTCCCGAGCAAGTCCGCGACGAGACTATCAATGCGCGGGGTACTCCCTGAATCGCGCGACGCGAGGTCCCGGAGGAACCCGCACCGACCCAGCCGGGCGAACCCGGTGTTCAGGCCCCGATCCCCGTTCGGCCGCCGCGTACGCCGCCTCGGTGGCCGCCTTCTGTGGTCGCCACCACTGCTCGTTGTCCCGGTACCACCCGATGGTGGCCTCGAGCCCGGCGCGGAAGTCGACATAGCGCGGGCGCCACCCCAGCTCGTCGCGGAGCCGGCTCGGGTCGATGGCGTAGCGCAGGTCGTGCCCGGGCCGGTCCGTGACGAAGTCGAACTCGTCCCGGTCCCGGCCGAGAATCTCCAGAATCGACTCGACGACGGTCCGGTTGTCGGTCTCGCCGTCCGCGCCGATCAGGTAGGTCTCGCCGATCCGCCCGCGCTCGAGCACCGCCCACACCGCCCGGTTGTGATCGTCGACGTGGATCCAGTCCCGGACGTTGAGGCCGTTGCCGTAGAGCTTGGGCCGCACCCCGTCGAGCACGTTGGTGATCTGACGGGGGATGAACTTCTCCACGTGCTGGTACGGCCCGTAGTTGTTGGAGCAGTTCGACAGCGTCGCCCGGATGCCGAACGAGCGCGTCCACGCCCGCACCAGCAGGTCGCTGGAGGCCTTCGTCGACGAGTACGGGCTAGAGGGGTTGTAGGCGGTGTCCTCGGTGAACCGACCCGGCTCGCCGAGCTCGAGGTCGCCGTAGACCTCGTCGGTGGAGATGTGGTGATAGCGGACGTCGTGGGCGCGCACCGCCTGCAGCAGGCTGTAGGTGCCGATGATGTTGG
Organism: Rhodococcus sp. MTM3W5.2; assembly: GCF_001984015.1. Classification (NCBI taxonomy): domain Bacteria; kingdom Bacillati; phylum Actinomycetota; class Actinomycetes; order Mycobacteriales; family Nocardiaceae; genus Rhodococcus; species Rhodococcus sp. MTM3W5.2. The sequence goes on from NZ_CP019572.1 coordinate 5,435,643, forward strand.
TGTGGACGAACGGCCACGGATCGGCGAGCGAGTTGTCGTTGTGCGACTCCGCGGCGAAATGCACCACCGCGTCCGAGCGGGCGATCAACCCGTCCACCAGCGCCGCGTCGGTGACGTCGCCGTGCACGAACTCGATCCGATCGGCCACCGGGTCCAGGGACGCCCGATTGCCTGCGTAGGTGAGGGCATCGAGGACCGTCACGTGCACCTCCGGGTGCTCGGCCACGGTCTGGTGCACGAAGTTGGCGCCGATAAACCCGGCGCCGCCTGTGACGAGAAGCCTCATGTGCTCGAACAGTACCGGCGTCGCAGCGTGTGCCCGGTGCCTGCGTGGGACACTGCAGACCATGCGCGGAATCATTCTGGCCGGTGGGACGGGGTCGCGGCTGCATCCGATCACCCTCGGGGTGAGCAAGCAGCTGGTGCCGGTCTACGACAAGCCGATGATCTACTACCCGCTCTCGACCCTGATGCTGGCGGGCATCCGGGACATCCTGGTCATCACCACCCCGAGGACTCCGACCATTTCGCCCGGTTGCTCGGCGACGGCTCCCAGTTCGGCGTGCACATCACCTACCGCGTGCAACAGACCCCGAACGGGCTGGCGCAGGCCTTCGTGATCGGCGCCGAACACATCGGCGGCGACACCGCGGCGCTGGTGCTCGGCGACAACATCTTCTACGGGCCCGGCATGGGCAGCAGGCTGACCCGGTTCAACCGGCTGTCCGGGGGCGCGGTGTTCGCGTACCGGGTCTCCGATCCCAGCGCCTACGGCGTGATCGAGTTCGACACCGCAGGCCGGGCGGTGTCGCTGGAGGAGAAGCCGAAGAAGCCGCGCTCCAACTTCGCGGTGCCGGGCCTGTACTTCTACGACAACGACGTGGTCACCATCGCCCGCGACCTGCGGCCGTCCGAGCGGGGCGAGTACGAGATCACCGACGTCAACCGCACCTACCTCGAGGCGGGCACCCTGCAGGTCGAAGTGCTGCCACGGGGGACGGCCTGGCTCGACACCGGCACCTTTGATTCGCTGCTGGATGCGTCGAACTACGTGCGCACCATCGAGGAACGGCAGGGCCTGAAGATCGGTGTGCCCGAGGAGGTCGCGTGGCGGCAGGGCTTCATCGACGACGACGAGCTCCGCGAGCGCGCGGAACGGCTGGTGAGATCCGGCTACGGAAGCTATCTGCTCGGGCTGCTCGAGCACGGCAAGGACTGGTGACGTGGAGTTTCGGGAACTGAAGATCGCCGGCGCCTGGGAGATCACCCCACGGCAGTTCGGTGACGGGCGCGGCGTCTTCCTCGAGTGGTTCAAGGGCTCCGCGTTCGAGGCGGCCGTCGGCCGGCCGCTGGACCTGCGTCAGGCGAACTGCTCGGTATCGGCCGCGGGCGTGCTGCGCGGCATCCACTTCACCGACAACCCACCTGGTCAGGCGAAGTACGTCACCTGCGTCAGGGGCGCCTTCCTGGACGTGATCGTCGACCTGCGGGTCGGATCGCCCACGTTCGGCCAATGGGATTCGGTGCTGATCGACGACGTCGACCGTCGGGCGGTGTTCCTGTCCGAGGGGCTCGGACACGCGATCCTCTCCCTGGAGGACGGCTCCACGGTGATGTACCTGTGCTCGCTGGAGTACACGCCGACGCTCGACCGGGACCTGCATCCGCTCGACCCGGAGCTGGGCATCAACTGGCCCACGGCGGGCCGGGACGGAACCGAGTTCGCGTTCCAGCTCTCCGACAAGGACGCCGCGGCACCTACGCTCGCCGCCGCGTCGGAGGCCGGGCTGCTGCCTCGCTACGAGTCGGGGACGCACCCAGTCGGCTAGGCCTCCTTGCCTGACCCCTGTCCGGTCCGATGCCGGCTCAGTTCCAGTTGATGCCCAATGATCCGAAGCCGACCGATCCCAGCCCGGTGACGAGGATTCCCTCGGTGAGGATGCCGGTGTTCCCCGAGCCGGTGTTGAGCGAGCCGGTGTTCAGGGACCCCACGTTGCCGGAACCCGTGTTCCCGAACCCGACATTGCCCGAACCCGTGTTCGCGAACCCGATGTTGCCCGAGCCGGTGTTCGCGGACCCCACGTTGTCGGAGCCGGTGTTGAAGGACCCGGTGTTCTGCGAGCCGGTGTTGTCGGGTCCGTTGTTGGACGATCCCGCGCTGCCGGAGTCGAAGGTGGTCCCGAGGCTGCCGAGCCCGGCGAAGCCGGTGTTCAGGCTGCCGATGGCGGGGTGGGTCAGCGAGTCCGCGAACTCCGCCAGGCCCGTCGGCGGGGCGGCGCCGGGCGCAGCAGGGCCGGTGGATGCGACGGCGATGCCTGCCGAGCCGGCCGTCACGAGCGCCGACGCGAGGGCGATGGTCGTCGCCCGTGCGAACCGGCGCGACCTCCCCTTCGATGTGACCTCCATGGAAGTGCCCCTCCCCGGTTCGCAACGAATGAACGTGCACGCGCCAGGGACGCTACCGCCGCAACCACGCCGAACTGCCGAAATCGGCACTTTTCGGCGAGTCCGGCAATGAAGCGGGGCGCCAAACGCCCGACCACGCATGGGCCGCCCGCGTAATCTTGAACGACCGCACCACGCCGACCAGAGCCCCCTCCGGATGCCGGGTGTACATGACCAGGACCGAGCGCGACCGGACCACCCCGCAGCGTCGCCGTGCCCGCCGGACGCTGGCGATCCTGGCCGTCGCCGCGGCCGTCACCGCAGGCCTGCTCGCAGGCCAACGCCTGGCCTCGGACCCGCCGAACCAGCTTCCCGCCCCGGCGCAATCGGGCGTCGTCGCTCCGGAAGTCGCCACCCCGCAGTCGATTCCGCCACCGGCACCGCCGCCGCCGGTCCTGCTCACCCCCGAACAGATCCACCAGCGGGTGGCGCCGACGACCGTGCACCTGATCTCGCGGGTTGGCTGGCGCGAGACCGCGGGGACCGGCATCGTGCTCACCCCCGACGGCCTCGTCCTGACCAACCACCACGTGATCGACGGCGCCACCGACATCATGGCGGTGAACCAGGGCAACGGCGCGAGCTACGACGTCGAGGTGGCCGGGTACGACCGGACCCGCGACCTCGCGGTGCTACGGCTCGCGGGCGCCACCGGGCTACCGACGCCCGCGCTCGGCCGCTCCGCCGCGGTGCGGACCGGCGATCCGGTGACCGCCATCGGCAACGCCGAGGGCGCGGGCGTTCCGCTGGCCGCGGGCGGCATCGTCACCGCCCTGAACCGATCTGTCACCGCGCGCGACTCGGCCGACGGCTCGACCAACAAGTTGTCCGGCCTGATCGAGGTGAACGCCGACATCCGGCCCGGCGACTCGGGTGGGCCGCTGGTCGACGGCACCGGCGCGGTCATCGGGGTCAGCACCGCGGGCACCGCCGTCTCGCACGACGAGGGGCCGACACCCGCCCCGCCGCGGGAGATCAAGTCGTTCGCGGTCCCGATCGACGAGGCGATCACGGTCGTGGACCAGGTCCGCGAGGGCCGCGGCTCGGACACCGTGCACATCGGGCCGACGGCCCTGCTCGGCATCAGCGTCAGCGACTCCGTCACGCTCCCCGGCGCCCGGGTGGTCGCCGTCAGCTACGGCACGCCAGCCGAGGGGGCCGGGCTGGTGCGGGGCGACGTGATCACGACGTTCGACGGCAAGCCCATCCGGACCGCGGCCGAACTCACCGCGATGATGGTCGCTCGGCATCCAGGCGATCGCATCGAACTGGGATGGACCGACGCGAGCGGCGGGTCGCGGTCCGCGACGATCGTGCTGACGACCGGTCCGCCGCGGTGACCTGCCCGCCGGCTCAGTGGATCTTGAAGATGACCGCGCGCTGGACGACGAAGTTGATCACCGTCGCGGTGCCCTGCGCGATGACGAAGGCCAGCGGGGTCCGCCACCACTCATCCGCGAACACGTTGTTCATCAGCTCATTGAGCCCGACCTGCACGAGGAAGGTCACCGCGTAGAGCACCACCACCGCGACGAATCGAGCGCGGCTGGGCGGCGCCTTGAAGGTCCAGCGCCGGTTGATCAGGTAGGCGGTGCTGGTGCCGGCGACGAAGCCGATCGACTTGGCCACGATGCGCGGCAGCCCGAGCGCAAGGAACAGCGTGTACAACCCGTAGTCGACGACCGCGGACAGCCCGCCGGTGGCGATGAAGCGCACCATCTGCGTCTTGAGGTCCACATCGGTGCCGCCCGGCTCGTCGACGAGGGGCAGCTCGACGGGTAGCGGCAGGTGCGGCTCGGGGGCGCTGGCGGTTCCGGACACCGGTCGAGAGTAGGCGACTGCGTCGCCCGTGCGCGTGTCTCGCCCCAGTGGGGGTACAAATCGCGCACGGTCCCGGCATGCGTGACGTGCCACACAACCCCTGGACCTCCAGTGCGGTTGAGGTTGCAGGATCGGGTCACGTCAACCGCAAAAGGAGCATCTCGTGTCCGTCTACTCGCTGCCTGAACTGCCCTACGACTACGCCGCCCTCGAGCCGCACATCTCCGGCAAGATCATGGAGCTGCACCACGACAAGCACCACGCCGCCTACGTCGCAGGCGCCAACGCCGCCCTCGACAAGCTCGCCGAACTCCGCGCCGCCGACGCCGTCGCCCCCGTGGTCAACCTGCACGAGAAGAACCTCGCCTTCCACCTCGGCGGCCACACCAACCACACCGTCTTCTGGAACAACCTCAGCCCCGACGGCGGCGACAAGCCCGAAGGCGAACTCGCCGCAGCCATCGACGACCAGTTCGGCGGCTTCGACGCCTTCCGCACCCACTTCAACGCCAACGCCAACGCCATCCAGGGCTCCGGCTGGTCCATCCTCGCCTGGGACTCCATCGGCCAGCGACTGATCATCGTCCAGCTCTACGACCAGCAGGGCAACATCTCCATCGGCCTCACCCCCCTGCTCATGCTCGACATGTGGGAGCACGCCTTCTACCTCGACTACCAGAACGTCAAGGGCGACTACGTCAACGCCTTCTGGAACATCGTCAACTGGAACGACGTCGCAGCCCGCTTCGACCGCGCCCGCACCCAGACCGCAGGCCTCATCGTCTAGTCCCTCCCTGCCGAGTGTGCACTTGCCGGGCCAAACCCCAAGGAACGGCGACGGGAGCTGCACACTCGGCGGGTCCGGGCCGGGTGCCGAGTGTGCAGCTACCGGGCCAAATGTCGAGTGGCGGCGGCCATATCTGCACACTCGCCAGGGGTCGGATCCGCTACCGCCAGGTAACCTCTACAACGATGTCCACGACAGCTGAAGAGTCCCCGGCCGCCGCCGTGCAGCCGCAGCCTCTGACCACCCAGACCCGCACCCTGACCGGCTGGGGGCGCACCGCGCCCACCACCGCCCAGGTGCTGTCCACGCCCGACGTCGAGGTGATCGCCAGCGCGGTCGCGCAGGTCGCCGAGCAGAACGAGGGCAAGCCGTCCTACCTGCGGCGCGGCGTCATCGCCCGCGGGCTCGGCCGGTCCTACGGCGACCCGGCGCAGAACGCAGGCGGCCTGGTCATCGACATGAATGCGCTCAATCGCATTCATCGCATCGATCGCGACACCGCCCTGGTGGACGTCGACGCCGGTGTGAATCTGGACCAGCTGATGAAGGCGGCCCTGCCGTTCGGCCTGTGGGTTCCGGTGCTGCCTGGCACCCGCCAGGTCACGATCGGCGGCGCCATCGGCTCCGACATCCACGGCAAGAACCACCACAGCGCCGGCAGCTTCGGCAACCACGTCGTGTCGCTGGACCTGCTGACCGCCGACGGCAAGGTCCGCACGCTCACCCCCAAGGGCGGGCGCAACGATCCCAAGGCCGCGCTCTTCTGGGCGACGGTCGGCGGCATGGGCCTGACGGGCATCATCCTGCGCGCCACCATCAAGATGACGCCGACCGAAACGGCGTACTTCATCGCCGACGGCGACGTCACCCAGAACCTGGACGAGACCATCGCGCTGCACAGCGACGGCTCCGAGGCGAACTACGAGTACTCCAGCGCCTGGTTCGACGCGATCTCCGCGCCGCCGAAGCTGGGTCGTGCCGCGGTCTCCCGTGGCTCGCTGGCGAAGCTCGATCAGCTGCCGGCGAAGCTGCAGAAGAACCCGCTCGCGTTCGATGCGCCGACCCTGATGACCTTCCCGGACATCTTCCCGAACGGTCTCGCGAACAAGTTCAACTTCGGGGCGATCGGCGAACTCTGGTTCCGCAAGGCCGGCACGTACCGCGGCAAGGTCCAGAATCTGACGCAGTTCTACCACCCGCTCGACATGTTCGGTGAGTGGAACCGCGCCTACGGTTCGAACGGGTTCCTGCAGTACCAGTTCGTGGTGCCGCCGGAGGCCGTCGAGGAGTTCAAGAAGATCATCGTCGACATCCAGCGCTCCGGGCACTACTCGTTCCTCAACGTGTTCAAGCTGTTCGGCGAGGGCAACCAGGCGCCGCTGAGCTTCCCGATGGCCGGCTGGAACATCTGCGTCGACTTCCGGATCAAGCCGGGCCTGAACGAGTTCGTCACCGAGCTCGACAAGCGCGTGCTCGAGTTCGGCGGCCGGCTGTACACCGCCAAGGACTCGCGGACCACCGCCGAGACCTTCCACGCCATGTACCCGCGGATCGACGAGTGGATCGCGACCCGCCGAAAGTACGACCCCACAGGCGTTTTCGCCTCCGATATGTCCAGAAGGTTGGAACTGTGATCAACGCCGTGGGTAACCCCCAGACGCTGCTGCTCCTCGGCGGCACCTCCGAGATCGGCCTGGCCATCTGCGAGGAGTACCTGAAGAAGGCTCCGATGCGGGTCATCCTTGCCGCGCTGCCGGGTGATCCGGGCCGCGACGCCGCCGTCGCCCAGCTGAAGGCCAAGGGCGCCACCGAGGTCGAGGTCGTCGACTTCGACGCCGTGGACACCGAGTCGCACCCGAAGGTGATCGACGCGGCCTGGTCCAAGGGCGACGTCGATGTCGCGATCGTCGCGTTCGCGCTGGACGGCGACTCCGAGGAGCTGTGGCAGAACCAGCGCAAGGCCGTGCTGGTGGCCAACGTCAACTACACCGCGGCGGTGTCGGTCGGTGTGCTCGTCGGCGAGAAGATGAAGGCGCAGGGCTTCGGCCGCATCATCGCGATGTCGTCGGTGGCCGGTGAGCGCGTCAAGCGCGCCAACTTCGTCTACGGCTCCACCAAGGCCGGCCTCGACGGCTTCTACCTCGGGCTCGGCGAGGCCCTCGCCCAGTTCGGACCGAAGGTCACGGTGGTCCGGCCCGGCATGGTGCGCACCCAGTTCAGCGCGCACGTCAAGGAAGCTCCGCTGACGGTCAACAAGGACATCGTCGCCACGCTCGCCGTTGCCGCGTCCGACAAGGGCAAGGAGATCGTCTGGACGCCGGGTCCCTGGCGCTTCGTGATGATGGTGCTGCGGCACGTGCCGCGGGCGATCTTCCGCAAGCTGCCGATCTAGCCCCACACGACCGCAGCACCCGACGAATCGGCCCCACCACAGTGCATCGTGGTGGGGCCGCTTTCGTCGTTCGGGGCGTACCGCAGCGGGCAGGGCCGCACGTCGCTCATCCCGGCATGACCCGCCGCCATTGGCCGTTGCTCTCACAGGTCTGGTAGCTGCCGTCCGGGAGATAGATCTTGCTGCCGACGCTGTGCTCCTTGCCGTCGTGGACACAGACGACCGCCTGCGTTCCCTCTGCCGAGCTGCGGATCTCCGCCTGCGCGACCGAGGCGGTGGCGCCGATCGATCCCGCGGCGACGAGTAACGAGATGCCGAGCATCTTTGCGGTTCGAGGGATCATCTGAGGCTTTCCGTTGGGGTCGGGTGCGGGTGGACTACAACAAATATGGGACGGCGAGGCCCACACCACCAGGCACCCTAGGGTGCCGATTCGGCCACCCCCGCAACCCCGCCGCGGCGCTCGCGTCGGGCTCACCCTCGGTTCACTAAGCTCAGTGCTCGTGACTGACGCTCCCGCAGCTCCGATCCCCGACACAGCCCCGAGCACGTCCGCGGCCCGCAGGGATCCGCTGCGTCGCGCGGTGTCCACCGCCGGGGAGATGGGGCTGGCGGCGGTCGTCGCGGCCGCCATCGCCGCGGTCGGACTGATCGCCTTCGGGCTGGTGGACTGGCCGGCGTTCAACTCCTCCAACGTCACCCAGGCGCTGACCACGGTCGGGCAGGTCGTGACCTTGACGGCGCTTGGTCTGTCGGTGTGGCTGCTGCGGGCCCGCCGCGCGGTGGTCGCGGCGAAACTGCTGTCCTGGGCCGCGCTGTCCGGTTTCGTCACCGTCACCCTCGGGATGCCGCTGGCCGCGACGAAGCTGTACCTGCACGGCATCTCGGTGGACCAGGAGTTCCGCACCGAGTTCCTCACCCGGATGACGGACACCGCCGCGCTCGACGACATGACCTACGCGGACCTGCCCTCGTTCTACCCGGCGGGCTGGTTCTGGGTCGGCGGCCGGGTCGCGAACCTGCTCGGCATGGAGGGCTGGGAAGCGTTCAAGCCGTACGCGATCGCCTCCATCGCGGTGGCCGCCGTCGTGTCGCTGGTGTTGTGGTCGAAGCTCATCCGCAACCACGTTGCGGTGCTGGTCGCGACGGCCGTGACGGCGATCGCGCTGGCGTACGCGTCCCCCGAGGCGTACAGCGCGGTCCTCGTGGTGCTGCTGCCGCCGGTGCTGGTGCTGGCCTGGGGCGGGCTGTACCGACCGGGGCGGAGCGGGGCCGACGGCTGGGGTGCGATCGTCGGGACGGGCATCTTCCTCGGCGTCGCCGCCACCTTCTACACCCTCTACCTGGGCTGGGCGGCGTTCGCGGTGACGCTGATGGCCGTGCTCGCCGCCGCGCTCGCGGTGCGCGCGAACGGGCCGCGGGCTGCGCTGGACCCACTGCTCCGCCTGGTGGTGGCGGGGGTGATCGCCGGGCTCATCGCGTTGATCGTGTGGCTGCCGTACCTGAACGCGATGCGCACCGGCCCGACCGCGAGCTCCGGCACGGCATTGCACTACCTGCCCGATGCCGGCGCCCATCTGCCCCTGCCGATGTTCCACTTCTCGCTGCTCGGCGGCCTGTGCCTGCTCGGCACGGTGTGGCTGGTCGGCCGCGCCTCCTCCTCGCGGCGCGCACAGGCACTCGGGATCGGCGTCGTCGCCGTGTACGCCTGGTGGCTGCTCTCGATGGCCGTGACGGCGATCGGCAACACCCTGCTCTCCTTCCGCCTCGAACCGGTGCTGTTCGTACTACTCGGCGCCGCAGGCGTTTTCGGGTTCCTCGATTTCGCGCGCTGGACGATCCTGGCGACCAGCGAGAACCCGCGTGTCCGGGCCGCGATCGTCGCGATCGGCGCGCTGGGCGCCTTGGCGTTCGCGCAGAACATCCCGCAGGTCCTCGCATCGGAGATCACCACCGCGTACACCGACACCGACGGCAACGGCGAGCGGGCGGACAAGCGGCCGCCCGGCGCCGCCGCTTACTACGACGAGGTCGACGCGGCCATCATCGCCCAGCGCCCGGGACCGCGCTCGGGCACCGTGGTGCTCACCGCAGATACCAGTTTCCTCAGCTTCTACCCGTACTTCGGCTTCCAGGGGCTGACGTCGCACTACGCGAACCCGTTGGCGCAGTTCGACCGCCGCGCCGCCGCGATCGCAGACTGGGCCGAGACCGAGAGCCCCGACGAGTTGGTCAAGGCCATGGACGAAAGCCCCTGGCGCACACCGGATGTGTTCGTCTTCCGCAAGGGAGCCGACGGCTACACCCTTCGCCTGGCGGAGGACGTGTACCCCAACGATCCGAACGTGCGCCGCTACACCGTGACCTTCCCTGAGAAGCTGTTCGACGACCCCCGGTTCACCACCACCGAGGTCGGTCCGTTCGTGATCGTCACCCGGGTCGCCTGAACACGGCTGTCCCCCACACCGGTTCGGTGTGGGGGACGGCATCCGAGATGGGTCAGCCGCGGACGAGCGGCATGATCGCGCGCACCCGGAGATCGCGCAGGTACAGCCCGCCCCACACCAGGATGCCGAAGTAGATCGGCGCGAGGGTGGTGCTCAGGATGGGCTGCTCGGTGAGCAGGTTGGTGGCCACGGCACCGCCGAGGTAGCCGGTCAGCAGGACGGCACCGAGGATCGACGTGACGGGCACGACGTAGAGGGCGAGGCAGATCAGCAGCACCACGCCGAAGACCCTGTTCAGGCTCGGGTCGAACCCGAGGTCTGCCATCGCGGTGCGCACCTGTTCGACGTTGGCGATGTGGGTGAGCGAGTCGAAGAGGAAGAACACGACGACCAGACCGGTGATGATCAGGCCGGCGATCCGGGCTCGCCGCGAGGGGCGGCGGTGCCGGCGGCGGCGGGTGCGGTGGTCGTGGTGTGCGGCGTGGTGGTCATGGCGGGCTCCGATGCTGGTTTGCTTCGTGCACGGCGCGCGAAGCGGTTGCCATATAGACCGGCGACGACCGCAAAACTCATCGCGCGCGGGTCAATTATCCGCCGAACCAGGCCTGCGCGTCGAGACGGAAGCCCTGACCAGCGGTGACGGTGCGCAGGTCGGACTCCAACGCGCGCAGCCGTTCCGGCCCGATCGTCGCCGCCCAGTCCGCCTGCAGCCGGTCGAATGCGACCGCAGACCGTCGCAGGCTGTCGAGCCCCCGTTCCGTGAGCACCACCCGCTTGCTGCGGGCGTCCGACGGGTCGCTCTCGCGCGCCACGTAACCGAGGCCCTCGAGCCGATCGACCGTCTTGCCCGCCGCCTGCTTGGAGACGCCGAGCCTTCGCCCCAGCTCGCTCGCGCTGGTCCCCGCGATCCCGATCGCCTGCATCGCGAATCCGTAGGCGGGGCGCATGTCCGGGTGCCCCTGCTCTGCCAGCTGGCGATGCACCTCGTCGATCAGGGTCCGGAATCCGGCGAACAGCAGCAGCGGCAGCTCGTAGCCGGGGCTCTCATCGACGGCCACGGCGCACCCCTTGCCGAATATAGACAACCATGTTTACTATATGGACAACCACGTTGACGATATTACCGCAGAGAGGACTCCAGATGCCCTTCAACCACCACACCGCCCAGACCGCCCCCGGCGCCGCGCGCCCGACCATGACGGCCATCGAGGGGAAGTTCGGATTCCTGCCCGCCCCCGTTGCGCTCATGTCGGAATCGCCCGAGCTATTGCAGGCCTTCACCCGGTCGAACGCGCTGTTCGAGCGCAGCACGCTGACCGAGCTCGAACGCGAGGTACTGGTCCTGACCATCGCGACGCGCAACGCGTGTCACGTCTGCGTCGCCCTGCACACCGCCTCACTCACCCGCGCCGCGGCGCCGGCGGAGCTGGTCGCGGCCCTGCGCGCCCGGCAACCGCTCACCGACCCGCGGCTCGACGCCATCCGCGTGTTCACGCTCGCGGTCCTGGACACGGCGGGAGGTGTCGACGAGGAACAGATGCGGGCGTTCCTCGAGCGTGGCTTCACGCGCCGCAACGCCCTCGAGGTCGTACTGGGGGTCGGCACCTACACGCTGTCCACCTTCGCCAACCGGATGACCGAGGCGCCACTGGACCCGCCGTTCGCACCGTTCGCCTGGGAGGGCGCCGCGTAGCACTTTCGCCGTATGCCCCCGCCGCCACATCAGCGATGTCATCATTGATGACAACACTGATGATGCGCACCTGTGAGTCCTTCCGGCCCCGTGGCAGGCCAGAAGGACTCACGGCAGGAGGGGTACAGGCGATGATCGAGGACGGTTCGAATCGTCCGGTGCGGTTGACACCGGAGGTGATCGTGGACGCCGCCGTGCGGATCGCCGCGCGGGGCCGCCCCGACGGACTGACCGGACGCGCCCTCGGCGAGGAGCTCGGCGTCGACCGGTCGGCGGTCTGGCGGCACTTCTCCGACAAGGACGCGCTCCTGCGAGCCGTCGGCGACCGTCTGTTGACGATGGCGCACGATCGCGTCCCCGCCGGGCTCGGCCCGAAGGAGCGGATGGAACATCTCGCCGGCGCCGTGGTCGCGGTGTTCACCGAGCATCCCCATGTCGGCGCCGCCGTGGCCCCGCGCACGACCCGCGGCCCGGGCGAGTTCGCCCTGGTCGAGATGATGCTCGCCGCGCTCGACGAGCTGGGGCTGGAGCCTGCGGATGTGGTCCGCTACCAACGGATGATGGCCGAGGCCGTGCTGTCCTACGCGGGGATGCAGGCCGGCCACGCGCTGCTGCCGGACAAGCTGCGCGCGGGCGACGAACGCGCCTGGACCCACGAGTACGTCGGCGCGGACGCGGGGCGCTACCCCGCGATCGCCGTACACGCGTCTGCCCTGGCCGAGGTGGGCCCGGATCTTGTACTCGCCACCATGATCGAGGCCTTCTGGACCGCGCTCGACGCCAGGGCTGACACCGCGTCCGCCCGCGTGCGCACGGACTGACCCGGCCCGCGCGGCGCTCAAGACCCACCCACCCCCGATATCGAGGATCACCCACGCATGACCGAGCCCAGCACCACCACCGAGCCCACCACCACCGCCGAGCCGACCGTCACTGAACCGCCTCGCAAGCGCTCCCGACTGCGCACGGCCGCGATCGTCGTCCCGGTGGTCGCGGCGACGCTGGTGGCGGCGACCTATGCGGCGACCGCGGTACTCGCGATCCCCGCGCCCCTGACCCTGGCCCGGCTGCTGACCGAGGCTCCGTCGAAGCAGGGCGAGCTGTATCCATCGCGCACGGTGGCGGCCTCGCCGAATCCCACTCCGCTGCAGTCGAACTCGATACCGCTACCCGAGACGGTGCCGTGGAAGGGTGAGCAGATCCCGGTCGCACAGTTCCTCGAGACCACCCACACCAACGCCTTCCTGGTGCTGCGGGACGGCGCGCTCACCCACGAGTGGTACCGCGACGGCGTCGAGGCCACGACGCCGCTGGCCTCGTGGTCGATGGCCAAGTCCGTCGTCTCGCTGATGATCGGTCAGGCGATCGACGCCGGCAAGCTCAGCGAGGACGATCGACTCGTCGACGTCCTGCCGGAGCTCGCCACCGGCGGGGAGTACGACACCGTGACGGTGCGGCACCTGCTGGACATGACCGCGGGTGTCGATGTGTCCGAGAACTACAACCCGTACTGGCCGCTGACCGGCACCGCCCGGATGTACCTGACCCAGGACCTCGACGAGTTCGTCGCCGACCACCGCGAGGTCACGTCCACTCCGGGCAGCGAGGGCGACTACCGGAGCGTCGAGACCCAGCTCCTTGGACAGGTGCTGGCCCGGGTCGAGGGCACACCGCTGACCGAGCTGCTCGAGCGGAACCTGTGGGCCCCGATCGGCGCCGAGGACGGCGCCACCTGGAACCTCGACCGGGACGGCGGCCAGGAGAAGGCGTTCTGCTGCCTCAACGCGACAGCCCGCGACTACGCCAAGATCGGCCAGCTCGTCCTCGACGGCGGGCGCGCGGGTGAGACCCAGGTGGTCCCAGCTGCCTGGATCGACCGCATCAGCACCCCTGCCCCGCACCAGGTTTCGACCTCGCCATGGGGCTACTCCGCGCAGTGGTGGCACCCCACGCCCGACAGCCCGGACCTGTCCGCGCTCGGCGTCTACGGCCAGTACACCTACGTCGACCCGACCACCGGCACCGTCATCGTCAAGCTCAGCGACCACGGCACCGAGCAGGACGAGCAGGAGACCTTCGAGGTGTTGCGGGCCATCGCCGGCGCCTAGAGTCGCGGACCCCGACCGAGGTAGGCCAGCAGACGCTCCCCCGGCCCCGCCCCTGCCGACAACTCGACGGGGGCGGCGAACCGGGCCGGTCGGTCCGCATCGCTGACGAAAAGCGTTGCACAGGTGAGCAGTTCCTCTGCGAGGTCCGGCGGGATCGGCCGGTTGCGGCCACACGCCGTGGCGACGTCCCACCCATGCACGGCGATCTCCAGCGCACCGGCGGCGGGCACGATGCCCGCGGCCATCGAGACGCCACCGATCTGGATCCCCTCCGGATCGCCCGAACGCGCCCACGCGCCGAGCAGTCGGCAGGCGCGATCGCACAGCGCTGCAACGGGATCGGACTCGGGATCGGGCGCAGCCGCGGCGGGTGCCAGCGCGATGTGCCGGTCCATGGCGGCCTCCTGCAGCGTGCCGAGGGCGTCGTTCATGTGCGCCAACAGCTGTCGCAGGTCCCATCCGCGACAGGGCGTGGCCCTGTCCATGGACTCCTCCGTCACGAGCTGCAGACTGCCCAACGTGTACGCGATCGAACGCTCCAGCAACGCGACCGGGTCGGCCAGCGGCCACGCGACCGCGGCGCCCGTCATGACCCGACCGGCAGCGTCTCGGGCAGCCCGAACTTGCCGAACAGCGACCTGTCGAAGAACACCGTCACATGACCGATCCCCGACGGCCCGAGCGAGACCACCTGCAGCTGGAAGGCGGAGTACCCGCCATCGGGTTCGCGCATGTACATCGCGAACGCTGGCTGCCCGTTCGACACCGTGGGGATCAGCTTCATGTCCCCCGGACCCTTTGCCGGGCAGTTGTTCTCGATCAGGGTACGGATCGCGTCGGGACCCTGGTACCAGCCGACGAAGGGCGGCATCTCCCAGACGGCGTCCTGGGTGAACAGCTCCTTGAGCGCGGCCATGTCGTACGTCTCGAAGGCCGCCATGTACTTGTCGAGCAGCTCGCGCTGATCCGGCGCGACCGGCTCCACGACGGCATCCTCGGCGGGCGAGGCATGATCGATCTGCGCGCGGGCCCGCTGCAGGGCGCTGTTCACGGCCGCCGTGCTGATGCCGAGCAGTTCCGCGACCTCCGCCGCAGGCCAGGCCAGCACCTCGCGCAGGATCAGCACCGCCCGCTGCTTCGGCGGCAGGAACTGCAGGGCGGCGATCAAGGCCAGCCTGATGCTCTCGCGGGACGTCGCGACCACAGCCGGGTCACTCGCGGCGGTGCCGAGCATGGCGTCCGGGATCGGCTCGAGCCAGGGCACCTCGCCCTGCTCGACCAGCTCGCCCGCCGGGTCCGAGCTCGGCGCGCCGAGGCCGGTGGGCAGGGGGCGCTTGCCCTTGCTCTCCAGCGCGGTGAGGCAGGTGGTCGTCGCGATCCGGTACAGCCAGGTACGCAGCGAGGAGCGACCCTCGAACTTCTCGTAGGCACGCCACGCCTTCAGGTACACCTCCTGCACCAGGTCCTCGGCGTCGTGCACCGAACCG
Organism: Rhodococcus sp. MTM3W5.2; assembly: GCF_001984015.1. NCBI lineage: Bacteria > Bacillati > Actinomycetota > Actinomycetes > Mycobacteriales > Nocardiaceae > Rhodococcus > Rhodococcus sp. MTM3W5.2. The sequence goes on from NZ_CP019572.1 coordinate 5,450,823, forward strand.
GACATCCGGTAACAGTGCGCCAACAACTCCCGCCGATACGGCTCCGCCAGCGGAGCAAAGTCCTCCTGAACCGCGCCCTCTGTCATCGCTTCCCACCCTTCGTCGAATGCCTTCCCGAGTACAGACCCGCCGCATGGGGCAAACTCATCGGTCTCGCGCGATGAATTTTCGTGCCCCGCCCGGTCAGTACAGAGGAACACGATCCGAGGAGCGAGGGAAGCCCATGTCCGAGACGTCCGAAACACCGCAGCAGAACCCCGTGCACAAGGCGATTTCGCGGGACGGCACCGTCATCGCGTATGAGCGGTCCGGCGACGGCCAGCCGATCATCATCGTGGGAGGCGCCTTCAACGACCGCGCGACCGCGGCCGCCCTGGCCGCCGCGCTGGCACCCGGCGCCACCGCGATCGCGTACGACCGACGCGGCCGCGGCGACAGCGGCGACACCGCGCCGTACGCGGTCGAGCGCGAGATCGAGGATCTCGCCGCCCTGATCGAGGACGTCGGCGGGTCCGCGGGCCTGTTCGGCCTCTCGTCCGGCGCGATCCTGGCCCTGGACGCGGCCGCCGCCGGGTTGCCCGTCACCTCGGTGGCGATCTTCGAACCACCGTTCCAGACCGAGGGCGGCCCGCAGCTTCCCGACGACTACCTGGACCGGCTGGCCACCTTCACGGCGGAGGACCGCCGCGGGAAGGCCGTCGAGTACTTCATGACCGCGGCGGTCGGGCTGCCGCCGGAGGCGGTCGCGCAGACCAGGCAGTCGCCGATGTGGGCGGGGATGGAATCCCTTGCGCACACCCTCGGCTACGACGGCGCCATCACGGTGCGACCCATGACCGCCGACCGGTTCGCCGGGATCTCGGCTCCGACCCTGACGCTGGCGAGCGCCGCCAGCCCCGCCGTCGCTGCAGCTGCCCGCCCGCGCCGTGGCGGAGATGATTCCCGGCGCCCGGCACCGCACGCTCGACGGCGGCTTCCACGACGTCCCGCCCGAGACCCTCGCACCGGTGCTGCTCGATCACCTGGCGGCGACCTCGTGATCGCGCCCTCATGCGGCGGTGAGGATCAGCGGCCCGTCCGGGGTGATGGCGATGGTGTGTTCGCTGTGCGCCGCGCGAGTGCCGTCGAGGGTGCGCAGCGTCCAGCCGTCCGGGTCGTGCCGGTAGTCGTCGGTGCCGCCGCCGATGAGCATCGGCTCGAGCGCCAGCACCAGGCCCGCGCGCAGCTTCATCCCCCTGCCGCGCCGTCCCTCGTTGGGCACGTCGGGGTCCTCGTGCATGGCGCGACCGATGCCGTGGCCGCCGTGATCGGCGAGCACCCCACGCCCCCTGCTCCTGGCGAAGGCGCCGATGGCGTCGGCGATGTCACCGATCCGGTTCCCAACCCGCGCGGCCTCGATGCCCCGCGCGAGCGCCGCCTCGGTGTCCGCGATCAGCCTCAGGTCCTCGGGATCGGCCTCGCCGACCACGAAGCTGATCGCCGAGTCGCCGCACCATCCGTCGAGAAAGGCCCCGCAGTCCAGGCTCACCAGGTCGCCGTCGGCGAGCCGGTGGTCCGTCGGGATGCCGTGCACGATCGCGTCGTTGACGCTGGCGCACACCACCCCGGGGAACGGCGTCGGCGCCCACTCGGGGTGGTAGTCGAGGAAGGCCGGGGTGGCGCCCGCCTCCCGGATCACCGCCGCGGCGGCCGCGTCGAGGTCGCGCAGGCGCACCCCGACCGCTGCCGTCGCCCGCGCCGCCGCGAGGGCCTGCGCCACCACCCGTCCGGCCGCCCGCATCGAACGCACCTCGTCCTCGGTCTTGATCTCGACCATGCCCACCTCTCCCATGTAGCCAATAACTATACCGGTATTACTATAAGGGACATGGTGCGCGTGCCGCTGACGGCGGAGGAACTCGAACGGGGCAAGCGGCTCGGCGAGCTGCTGCGCGGAGCCCGCGGCGAGGCCAGCATGGTCGAGGTCGCGCTGGACGCCGGCATCTCGGTCGAGACGCTCCGCAAGATCGAGACCGGCCGGATCGCGACGCCAGCGTTCTTCACCGTCGCCGCCCTCGCCCAGGTCCTCGGCCTGTCGCTGGACCTGGTCGCCGAGGCGCTGGCCGATCCGCCCACGCGGCGCGAAGCGGCCTCGTAGCCGCCAACCCTCCGACGGCGGGGGTCCCGCCGGGAATCCTCCGGCCTGAGGCATCGAGCGGACGTCCACTTCCGCGCCGTTCCGGGGATGCTGGTCAACCTTCCCGATGAGTTTGTGCGTCCTGGGGAGTCTCAACTTCCATCACCATCAATCGAGAGTGTGGGAGCACAGAGTGAGTCAGCTACTGCGAGTCCAGAACTTCAATGTTTCGAGTGACGGAATCGGCGCAGGGGAAAACCAGAGCTTCGAGAGCCCGTTCGGCCTCGACCCCGGAGCCATGTTCGCGTGGGGCGGCGCCACGGCCAGCTGGCCCACCCGCACCGACCCCGGTGGCAGCCGCGGCCTCGACGACTACTTCACAAGAGACTTCGCTCGCAACATCGGGGCCGAGATCATGGGACGAAACAAGTTCGGGCCCCAGCGCGGGCCCTGGGAGGATCTCGAATGGCGCGGGTGGTGGGGCGACGAGCCGCCGTTCCGCACCCCGGTGTTCGTCATGACCCACCACAAGCGTCCCTCGTTCACGCTCTCCGACACGACGTTCCATTTCGTCGACGGCGACCCGGCCACGATCCTCGAGCAGGCTCGCGAGGCAGCGCAGGGCAAGGACGTCCGACTCGGCGGCGGAGTCACCGCCATCAAGCAGTTCCTCGACGCCGACCTCGTCGACACCATGCACGTGGCGGTCTCCCCGATAACGTTCGGATCCGGACTCCGACTCTGGGAGTCACCAGACGAACTGCGCGACCGGTTCCACCTCGAGATCGTGCCAAGCCCGAGTGGTGTGGCCCACCACCTGTTCTGGCGAAAATGACCACCCGAGGGAATTTCTGCATAGCTGTCGATTCCGACGGGTGGCGAGTGTCGTGTAGGTGAATGGCCCGATCGGCGGGCCACGACACAGTGAAGGAGAACGGGCATGAGTGACACCCGGTCGAAGGATGAGGCCGCCATCCGAACCGTCTTGGCGGGTATCTACCAAGCGTGGGGCAACGATGCCGACGCTTTCGTCGCTGATTACACCGAGGACGCCACCGCGATCCTGCCGGGTTCCTTCCGGCGTTCCAGGGAAGAAGTCCGACAGAGCATGGCCGACGGGTTCGCGTCGTTCCTGAAGGGTTCGACGACAAGGGATGAGATCCGGAGCATCCGATTCCTGGGCAAGGATGCCGCCGTTGTCGTGAGCGAGACCGGCATACTTTTCCTGGTGAGACCCAGGTGCCGGCCGACCGGCTCGCCAACGCGACGTGGGTGCTGGAGAAGCGTGACGAGAAGTGGCTGCTCGCGGCCTACCACAACAGCCCGGCCAATGCGGGCTAGGAAGAACGAGGCTATGGCGCAGTATCTGGCCCTGATCTATCAGGACGAACAATCGCTCGGCGATACTTATGCGGGCGAGACCTTGGCCCCGACCACGGGGCGTTCATCGCGGCCAACCAGGCTGCACTGGCGGGTGGGATTGCGCTCGAGCCCAGCCACACCGCGACCTTCATCCGGCCGAAAGGCGGAGGCAGTTTCTTTGTCAGCGATGGTCCGTTCGTCGAGACCAAAGAACAGTTGGTTGGCTACTACATAATCGAGGCCACCAATCTGGACGAGGCAATCGCCATCGCGCAACAGATCCCGATGGACTACGGCGGCGTCGAGGTTCGGCCGGTTCGTGTTCTCTCCTGAGCAGGCTGTCGCCGACGCGCACCGACGTGAGTGGGCCCTCGTGCTCGCCGCGACGGTGCGCGTCACCCGCGACCTCGACCAAGCCGAAGAGTGCGTTCAAGACGCCTATGCGTATGCCCTGACCAACTGGACTGCCAACGGGGTTCCCGCCAAGCCGGGAGCATGGCTGACCACCGTCGCCCGTAACCGCGCACTGAATCTGCTGCGGTCTCAATCCAGGATGAAACGAACACTGCCACTGTTGGTACTCGACGATGTCGATGATGACATCGCCGATATCGCCGTGGAGCGGGTCGACGGAATGATCCGCGACGATCTGCTCCGCCTGATCTGCACCTGTTGCCACCCGGCCCTCTCGATCGAGGCGCAAGTGGCCCTGACACTACGGCTGCTGTGTGGGCTCAGCACCACCGAAGTCGCACACGCATTCCTGGTCTCGGAGTCGACGATGGCGGCACGAATCACCAGGGCCAAGAAGAAGATCGCCGCCGCACGCATCCCCTACCGAGTACCTGGTCCTGCCGAGTTGCCGGAACGGATCGAGGCCGTGCTCAACGTTGTGCATCTACTGTTCACCACCGGACACACCGCGCCCTACAGTGACGAGCTGGTGCGACGTGATCTCACCGAACGCGCAGTCGAACTCGCCCGAATGCTGACCGGACTCTTTCCTGACCACCCCGATGTGGCCGGGTTGCTGGCGTTGATTCTGCTGACCGACGCCCGCCGCGAAGCCCGTACCGACGAAAAGGGACAGCTGGTTCGGATCTCCGAGCAGGACCGAAGCCGCTGGAACCGCGCTCAGATCAATGAGGGCATCGCCTTGGTCCGGGCTGCGCTGCGGAAGGGTCCGGGCCGGTACGCCTTGGAGGCCGCCATCTCCGCTGTACACACCGAGGCACCCAGCTACGACCTCACCGACTGGCGCGAGATCCTCGGCCTGTACACGGTTCTGGTCCAACTATGGCCGTCTCCGGTGGTGGCTCTCAATCGGGCGGTTGCTCTTGGCTTCGCCGACGGTGCCGCGGTCGGCCTGGCCGCCCTCGACGAACTGGCTGCAGAACCCCGATTGGCCGGTTACAGCTACCTCGCGGCCGCTCGAGCCCACTTCCTCGCAGAACTCGGCTACACACCCCAAGCTCGAACGGCCTATCACGAGGCGATCCTGCTCACCGGCAATGCCGTTGAGCGTGACTTCCTCACTGCGAAGCTCCAAGAACTGATCTGAATACGTCCTGGGGAATGCGCTCCATTCCTCTGCCGAGGCAAAATGCGGACAGCCGCTGACCGGATTCGATGACAGCCTCGCGGGCATGACCACGGGAGCGCTGATCCGATCCGATTCCGACCTGTCCAACGGCTACGGCAGCCTGAACGCCTTCGCGGCGGTGAAGGGCCGCGGAGGCGCACGGGCGTTCATCCGTTTCCTCACCGAGGTGCTCGACGGCCGAGAAACCGAGGAAGCGCACACGGTGGACACCGACGGGTTGCTGATCCACGCGGAGGTCCGGGTCGGGGACTCCTGCCTGATGGTCGTCGACTCCAAGCCGGACTGGGCGTTCACCCCCGCCCTGCTCCAGGTGAACGTCACCGACTGCGACGAGGTACTCCGGCGCGCAGGCGACCGAGGCTCCCGGGTGATCACGTCGACCACGCCGTTCTACGGGGGCAGCTCCCTCGCCCGGTTCGCGGACCCCTGGCACAACGTGTGGTGGCTGTTCGGCCCGGCGATCGAGGGCGCACCCGAGCCGACATGGGATCCCGACGCCGTCGCCGAGGAGTCGACGATCCACGCCACGATCTGCGAGGCGATGCGTACCCTCTCGCCGCCGACACCCGGCGAGGCCTAGCCGGGAGCGTGCGTGAGCGCCGTTGCACCCGAGCTGATGTGCAGGATCGTGCCGACCGTGTCGAGGGTCGCCCGGTCGAGCGGGAAGTAGCCCTGCGCCGGGGTGGCATCGGTGCGGGTGCGCGCGGCGGCGACCCCGGTGGCGGGCGTCAGACCCCAGGTGGCGATCCGGGCCTGGAGGACGCCCTCGTAGGTGTCCGGCTCCGGGTCGCCGAGCCCGATCGTGTCGCTGCGGCCGAGGCTGCCCGCGATGAAGGCGTACCGGTCGCCCACCAGCGACCCCACGATGGCGCCGACGCTGAACCATTCGAGGTCCATGTCCCTCATCCGCATGGTGCTCGGGCGTTCCTGCAGGTGGCTGTTGTGCGCGAAGACCAGGGTCGCTCCCCGCCGATCCTCGATGCCTCGGATATCGAGGAGATTCCGGGCCATGAGCGCATCTCGAGTGCCCAGCAGGAGCGATATCCGCTCGCTCTCGTCGATGCGCTGCGCCGCCTGCTTGTGGTAGCGGAGCAGGCCGAGACCTGCGGTGAGATACGTTTCGGCCCTGCGCCATTCGGCGCGTGAGGTCGTCGCGATCAGTTCCGGCGCCCGTACGTAAAGGGTGGTGAGCAGGTCGTCGGCAGTCGTCCGCAGCCGTTCGGCCTCGGCCGTGGCTCCGATCGACGCGGCCGAGTCCATCACCGCTTCCGCGCGACTCCAGCGCTCGTCCTCGCCGCAGAGACTCGCGATGTCGAGGTCGAGCCCCAGATAGTCGCGGGCGTGTTCGAGGTAGCGTCGCGGGCTGGGCGCGCTGGTGTTCTCCAACGGAGCGTCTATGCCGTGAAAGGCCAAACGTTCTGCAGGCGGCCGGTTCTCGTTGTAGCGGCGCATCCAGGCAACCAGCTGTCGGTTGGCGTCCAGGTCGCCGAAGCCGTGGGAGAAGCCCTCGCTCATCGCCAGGTCGAGGCTTCCGACTCCCTCCTGGACGAAGTCGTTCACGGTGAGCGCAGCCACGCGATCGGTTTCCAGTGCGATCGACCGGAAGCCGCCGTCGACCAGTTGCGCGAACAGTTCGTTGCGGACCCGCGCGAAGGCGGGTTCCAGATGCGTCGGCTCACCGAGCGCGAGAATGTCACATGATGCGGGTACGAAGTCTCTGATGTCGTGGCTCATGTGTCTCAATCGTATCGTTGAAAGATCGGTTGAGACTTGTGGAGCATCAGCCACCGATAAAGCCGGTAAAGTCTCAAATCGATGATCAACCTGCGACCATTCGACCTCGCACGCGAGCACGGCATCTCAACCCAGGCGGTCCGCAACTACGAGCGGGACGGCTTCATCCCACCCGCAGACCGCACGCCCAGCGGCTACCGGGTCTACACCGAGATCCATGCGGCGGCGCTGCGCGCCTACCTCGCGCTCCTCCCGGCGTACGGACACGCGGTGGGCGGCCAGATCATGACCGCGCTGCACCATGGCGAACTCGACGACGCCCTCATGATCATCGACCGCGGCCACGCCCAGTCGCTCCGCGACCGAGACACCCTCGATTCCGTCAGGAACGCGGTACATCACCTGACAGCCGATTCCGGTCCCGCCACGGACCCATCGAACGACGCCGACACCCGCACCATCGGCGAACTCGCGCACCACCTCCGCGTCACCCCTGCGACGCTTCGCAATTGGGAGGGCGCCGGCATCCTCGCCCCGACGCGGGATCCGGCCACCGGATACCGCCACTACCGCGCGATCGATGTCCGCGACGCCGAGCTCGCACACCTCCTCCGACGAGGGGGCTACCCGCTGGACCGCATCGCCGCCGTGGTCCAGCAGGTCCGAAGCGCGGGCGGCACAGACGCTTTGGCCGCGACGCTGGGTGACTGGCAGCGAAGGCTCACCGCACAGGGTCTCGCCATGCTCGACGCGGCCGGCGAGCTCGGCCGCTACATGGAATCGCTCGACCGCGCCCTGCCGGGGCCCATCACGGCATCCGCCGCGCGGCACTGGCCACCGGACCGCGTCAGCACCGTCGCTGCCCCTGGCCGCGCTCACACCTTTATCGTTTAACTGTTCGTTTCCTCAGCCGCCGCGTAGGTTGCCGACGTGACCATCGCCGAGCAAGCGCCGCAATCCCCCCGAACCGCCGTTCCGTCCTGCGCGGCGCCGCCCTCGGCGTCGGTGCCCTGGCCGCGGGTGCTGCCCTCGGGCCCCTGTCCGCCGCGCGAGCGGGCGCCTCCCCGTCCGCGCTCACCGGCAAGACCGCCGTTGTGGTCGGCAGCGGATTCGGTGGCGCGGTCGCGGCGCTGAGGCTCGGCCAGGCGGGCGTCCGGACCACGGTCCTCGAGCGCGGCAGGCGCTGGCCGGTCGACCCGGACGGCACGACCTTCTGCACGATCAACGAACCCGACGGCCGATCCGCGTGGTTCGCCGACCACCCGCCGATCAACCAGCTGACGCGGCTGCAGTCCATCGCCCGGTACCCGGGCCTCATCGACCGCGTGTACGGCAACGGCATCGACGCCATCTACGGCGTCGGGGTCGGCGGCGGCTCGCTCGCGTTCGGCGCGTTCACGCCGCAGCCCCGGCGCAAGGATTTCGCCACGGTCTTCCCCGCCCAGATCGACTACGACGAGCTCGACCGGACGTACTACCCGCGCGCCAAGAAGATGCTGGGCACCTCCCCCTCCCGGCGGACCTCCTCGCGAACCCCGCCTACCGGGGTGCCCGCGCCTGGCTGGACTACATCGAGGATTTCGGCGGCGAGCCCGTCCTGCACGACTTCTGCGTCGACTGGGACGTCGTCCGCGAGGAACTCGCCGGCCGCGCACCCGCGTCGTACTCGATCGGCGAGGGCCCGTACGGCAGCAACTCCGGCGCCAAGAACAGCGTCGACCGCAACTACCTGCCCGCGGCCGAGGCCACCGGGAACGTGACGATCCTCCCGTTGCACGAGGTCATCGAGATCCGGGAGATCTCCGGACAGGACCGGTTCGAGGTCGTGGTCAAGCGGATCGACGAGTCCGGCGCGGTGCGTGAACACAAGACACTGGTGGCCGACTACGTGTTCATGGCGGCAGGCTCGTACTACACCTCCGCGCTGCTCGCGACCGCCAAGGCGAAGGGCACGCTGACCCGGCTGAACGACCACGTCGGCAAGGGATACGGCAACAACGGCGACTTCCTGATCGCCCGCGGACTGTTGCGCAGGGACTGCGGCGCCAAGCAGGGCGGCCCCGGCGTCGCGGTGATGTACGACGACGACAATCCGGACGGCCCGATCTCGATGTCCTGGGAGGCGTCACCGTTCCCGGACATCGCGGGCGGCTCGAACATGGCGAACCTGATCCAGGTCATCTCGGACGAACGCGGCTCGATCGACTACAACCCGGCGACCGGCCGGGCGGAACTGAACTACCCGTTCGGCGAGTCGAACAGCGACGTGGACGCGCGCGGACGGAACTTCGCAGGCCGCTTCCACGAGCGGACCGAGACCCGGTTCGGTTCACCCGCCACCGGGATCCCGATCTACACCCGGCTCAGCGACTTCGGCTCCGGGTGCACCTGGCACGGACTCGGCGGCATGGTGATGGGCCGGGCGTGCAGCCACGAGGGCCAGGTCGACGGCTACGCCAACCTGTTCGTCGTCGACGGCGCCCTGCTGCCGGGGTCGTCCGCCATGGTCAATCCGGCGCTGACGATCACCGCGGTGGCGGAACGCTGCATGGACCGCTTCGTGGCCGCCCGGTCCTGAGCCCGACCGACCACCGACAGGAACCTCACAGGGCCGGTGAGTACGGTGGCCGGGGCCAAGGGCTCGGCAATCCGTCAGCCCGCCGACGGACAGGAACGTGCAATGCCCCAGGCACCGATGCTGGCGGACCCCGCGAGGACCTCGACAACACCGAGGTCCGCGCGCGCCGTCGTCGGGCGCCTGCGGGGACACCGGGCCGGGCCGGACGTGGCCGCGGCGCTCGGGTTCACCGCGCTCGCGATGGTGGTGCTCGGCCGCCAGTGGCGCTCCCCCACCGTCGGCTACCTGATCGGCAGCGGCCAGGACCAGCGGATGTGGGAGTGGTTCTTCGCCGTCGCGGCGCATTCGGTCACCCGGCTGGAGAACCCCCTCGGCACGCTCCTGCAGAACTACCCGGATGGCGTGAACCTGATGGCCAACACGGCCATGTTCGGCGTCAGCATCCCGCTCGCGCCCGTCACCCTGTTGTTCGGCCCGACCGCCACCTGGACGCTGGTGCTGACCGCGGGCCTGGCCGGGACCGCCTTCGCCTGGTACTGGCTGCTGTCCCGGTATGCGGTGCGGTCGCGGGCCGCGGCGGCCGTCGGCGGCCTGTTCTGCGGGTTCGCCCCCGGGATGATCTCGCACGCCAACGGTCACCCGAACTTCGTGGCGCTGGCGCTGCTGCCGCTGATCCTCGGCTGCGTGATCCGGCTCAGCCGCGGCGCGGGCACCAGGACCACGATCGCGCTCGGCCTGCTGGTCGCGGCGCAGATCCTGCTCGGCGAGGAACCGCTGCTCATCTGCGCCATGTCCTTCGCCGTGTTCACGGTGACGTACTTCGCCTTTCGTCCGCGACTCGCCCGCGCCGCGGTGCGGTCCGCGTGGCGACCGCTGCTGCTCGCGGCGGCGATCGCGCTGACGATCACCGCGATCCCGTTGTGGTGGCAGTTCTTCGGGCCGCAGAGCTACCGGGTCATCGACCACGGGGCAATGGGCAACGATCTCAAGGCGCTGCTGCAGTTCCCGGAGCAGTCACTCGGCGGACGCACCAACCCAGGGCAGGACGTCTCGATCGGCGCCACCGAGGAGAACGCCTACTTCGGCTGGCCCCTGTTGGCCCTCGTCGCCGCGGCGTCGGCCTGGTTGTGGCGGTCACCGCTCGCACGGGCGGCGACGATGACGACACTCGCGATGGGCGTGCTCTCGCTCGGGTCCGAGCTGACCGTCGGGCGGAACAAGACCGGGATCACCCTGCCGTGGGCGTGGTTCGAGCACGTCCCGCTGCTCGAATCGGTGCTCGAGACCAGGTTCGCGATGGGCGCGGTCCCCGCGATCGCGCTGCTGCTGGCGATGGCGACGGACCGAGCCGTCCGCGAGCGGGCGACACTGGTTCCCTGGTGCATCTGTCTGGTGCTCGCGCTGCTGCCGCTGACCCCGATGCCGCTGCCCGCGGTCGACCGCAAGCCCGCTCCCGAATTCTTCGCCGACGGGACATGGCGCGGATACGTCGACGACGGTTCCATCGTGACGGTCCCGCTGCCCCGGCCCGAGGATGCGCGCGCGCTGTCCTGGCAGGCCCAGGCCGATTTCGGCTTCCCGCTCGCGGGCGGCTACTTCGTCGGACCAGCGGGCGCCGCCAAGAAGGCCAAGTACGGCCCGGACGATCGTCCGACGGCCCTGTTGCTGGCCGAGACGGACAAGACCGGCGCGGCGCCGACGATCACCGACGAACTGCGCGCGCAGGCGGTCGCGGACCTGAGGTTCTGGCGGGCCGACGCTCTCGTGCTCCCGCCGGGCAAGAACCGTCAGGTGCTCCGCGAGACCGTGAGCGAGCTGCTCCGCGACAGCGGTCATGCCGCCGACGACGTGTGGGTGTGGGATGTGCGCGCCCTGGTCGCCGCGGGGCGCTGACCCTGGCGCCGTCCCATACGATCGGACCTTGTGTCCGACGCGCCTGAATCCACGCCAGCCGACCGCACCTCCCTGCGCACCGCCCGCCTGATCGCGGTCGTCGCGGGTCTGGCCGGGCTGCTGCTGGCCGTCCTCACCCCGCTGCTGCCGGTCAAGCAGACCACCGCCAGCGTGTCCTGGCCGCAGAACGGCGCCCTGACCAGCGTGTCCGCGCCGCTTGTCAGCTACGAACCGCTCAGCCTCAGCGCACACATCCCCTGCGCGGTGGCGACACAGCTACCGCCCGACGGGCAGGTCCTGCTCTCCACCGCCCCAAGCAGGCGGCGGACGCCGAGCTCGACGGCCTCACCGTCAAGGTCGCGGGCGATCCCGCGCGCGAGACCGGCCGCGAGGTGCAGGTGATCCTGCGCAACAGCGTGCTGCTCTCGGCGCCGCTGGCCGACGTCGCGGCGAAATGCTCGGCGATCACCGTGTTCACGGACGCCGAGCACACCACCGCCACCTTCGCCGGGCTCACCGACGATGCGGGCGAGCCGCTGAGCGTCGACGTCGCAGGTGACCTGCGCCCACAGATGGTCGGCATCTTCAGCGACCTGCAGGGCACCGCCCCCGCAGGCCTCGAGGTACGCGCGGACATCGATTCGCGGTTCTCCTCCAGCCCCACGCTGTTCAAACTGCTCGCGATCATCGCCGGGACGCTGGCCACGCTGATCGCGCTCGTCGCGCTGCACCGCCTCGACAGCACCGACGGCCGTGCCGCCCGCCGCTTCCTGCCCCGGCACTGGCTGCGTTTCACCGCAGTCGACGGCCTGGTGGTCGGCACCCTCGCGCTGTGGCACTTCATCGGCGCGAACACCTCCGACGACGGCTACCTGCTGAACATGGCCCGGGCGTCCGAACAGGCCGGCTACATGGCCAACTACTTCCGCTGGTTCGGCGTCCCCGAAGCCCCGTTCGGCTGGTACTACGAGGTGCTGGCCGCGATGGCCAAGATCTCCACGGCCAGCCCCTGGATGCGCCTGCCCGCACTGATTGCCGGCGTCCTCTGCTGGATGGTGATCAGCCGCGAGGTGATCCCCCGCCTCGGTAACGCGGTGCGCCACAACCGGATCGCGATCTGGACCGGCGGACTGGTCTTCCTCGCGTTCTGGCTGCCCTACAACAACGGCCTGCGGCCCGAGCCGATCATCGCGCTCGGCGCGCTGCTGACCTGGTGCTCGATCGAACGCGCGATCGCCACGGGCAGGCTGCTGCCCGCCGCGGTCGGCGTGCTCATCGCGGCCTTCTCGCTGGCCGCAGGGCCGACCGGCGTGATCGCCGTCGCCGCGCTGATCGTCGGCGCCCGGCCGATCACGGCGATCCTGGTCACCCGGGCCCGCCAGGTGGGGTGGCTGCCGCTGCTCGCGCCGATCGCCGCCGCAGGCACCCTGGTGTTGGCCGTGGTCTTCGCCGATCAGACCCTCGCGACCGTGCTCGAGGCGACCCGGGTCCGCACTCTGGTTGGCCCGAACGTGAAGTGGTTCGACGAATACCACCGCTACGACGCGCTGATGAACGTCTCCCCCGACGGGTCGCTGGCCCGGCGGTTCGGCGTGTTCACGATGATCCTCTGCCTGGTCGTCTGCGCGATGATCATGCTGCGCCGGGGCGGCAAGATCCCTGGCGCCGCCGCCGGGCCGTCGCGCCGCATCCTCGGGATCGTGTTCGGCTCGCTGGTGCTGATGATGTTCACGCCCACCAAGTGGACCCATCACTTCGGCGTCTACGCGGGTCTGGCCGGTTCCATCGCCGCGCTGACCGCCGTCGCGGTCGCCGCGGCCACCCTCCGCTCGCGCCGCAACCGCACGCTGTTCGCGGCGGGCGTGCTGTTCCTGCTCGCGCTGGCCTTCACCGGCTCGAACGGCTGGTGGTACGTCTCCAGCTACGGCGTGCCGTGGTGGGACAAGCCGCCGTCCATCGGCGGCAACGCCTTCTCCACCGCGCTGCTCGGCCTGGCGGTGCTGGCGCTGCTGCTGGCGGGCTGGCAACACCTGCGGGCACCGTACCGGCCGGAGGAGCAGGCAGCTCCGCCGCGCGGGCTGCGTGCGCTGCTCGGTTCCCCGCTCACGCTCGCGGCCGCGTTCGTGGTGCTCTTCGAGGTGCTGTCGCTCGCCAAGGCCGCGGTCGCGCAGTATCCGGCGTACTCGGTGGCCCGCTCGAACATCGAGGCGCTCACGGGCGACACCTGTGCGCTCGCCGACGACGTGCTCATCGAGTCGGACGCCAACGCCGGGATGCTCACCCCGGTGAGCCCCTCGAACAACCCGCTCGGGGCGGACGCGGACTCCGGCTTCACCCCCAACGGGGTGCCCGTCGACCTGACCGCCGACGAGGAGAGCAAGGCCGCGGGCGGCGCGAACACCGTCGACAGCGACGCCACCCAGACCACCTCCGGCACCGCGTCGGGTACCGGCGGCGGCACCGGCTCCACGGGCATCAACGGCAGCTCCGTTGCGCTTCCGTTCGGACTCGACCCGGCGCGCACCCCTGTCCTCGGCAGCTACCAGACCGGCGAGCAGGCCACCGCGAAGCTCACCTCCGGGTGGTACGGGCTGCCCGAACGGACCGATGCGGCCCCGATCCTGGTGGTCACCGCCGCGGGCCGGATCCGGTCCGTCGACGCCGACGGCATCGTCACCTACGGCCAGGACCTGGTCGTCGAGTACGGCGTCCCCGCTGCCGACGGCACGATCGAGGCCCGCGGCAGCGTGCTGCCCATCGACATCGGCCCGTCGCCGTCGTGGCGGAACCTCCGGGTCCCGATGGCCGACATCCCCGCCGATGCCACCGCCGTGCGGCTGGTCGCGAACGACCACGATCTCTCCCAGGGCCAGTGGCTGGCCGTCACGCCGCCGCGGGTGCCGCAGCTGCGGACGCTGAACGACGTGGTCGGCTCCAGCGCGCCGGTGCTGCTGGACTGGTCCGTCGGCCTGTCCTTCCCCTGCCAGCGGCCGTTCGACCACGAGTACGGCGTCGCGGAAGTTCCCGAGTACCGGATCCTGCCGGACCGGGTCGGCGCCGACTCCACGAACGGCTGGCAGGACAGCCTCGGCGGCGGACCGCTCGGCTGGACCGACCTGCTGCTCACCGCGCAGACCATGCCCAGCTACCTCGACCGCGACTGGGACCGGGACTGGGGCTCGCTCGAGCGGTTCACCCCGTTCATCGAATCCGAGGTGCCGGCACGGGTGGACACCGCGACCGTCACCCGGTCAGGGACTTGGGACCCGGGGCCGATCCCGGCGCGGTGACGGCGGCTGCGATCGCGAACCCCGTGATCGCAGCCGATCCCTCCGCCGCGGCGGCCGACCAGGCCGCTGAGCTGGGGATTGGAGCTGCGTCACGGGGGCGTGGATCACCGATTCCAGAGATTCTCCGTAGCGATGTGAACGCCGACCGACCCTCGCCTACCATCGTGAACCGTGCCCGACGTCGTGACAGCCCTGAACCAGCCATTTCCGCACCGCCGCCACCGGTCGACTGCAGAACGAAGTACCGCACCGCGCGGCTGATCGCGGTCGTCACCGGGCTGCTCGGTGCACTGTTCGCGGTGGCGACGCCTTTCCTGCCGGTCGCCCAGACGACGTCCACACTGAACTGGCCCCAGGCGGGGGTCACCTCGAGCGTCGACGCGCCGCTGATGGCCCAGGTGCCGATCGACCTGCAGGCGACGGTGCCGTGCGCGCTCGTCCGCGAACTGCCCCCTGAGGGCGGCCTGCTGCTGGCCACCGCGCCGCCGCAGGGCACGGACGCCCCGCTCAACGCGATGTTCATGCGGGTCACCGCCGAGACCGTGGACGTGCTCGACCGCAACGTGGTCGTCGCGTCCGCCCCGCGCGCCCGGGTGGAGGCCGGTGGCTGCACGGCCATCACCTTCACCTCCGACATCAACAGCACCACCGCCACCTTCGAGGGGCTGTCCATCGGCGGCAACCCGGTCACCGGCACCCTGACCGGAGACCTGCGTCCTCAGGTGGTGGGCGTCTTCACCAGCCTGGACGGCCCCGCACCCGCCGGACTCTCGTTGACGGCGAACATCGATTCCCGGTTCACCTCCTCGCCCACGCTGATCAAGAGCGCGGCGATGGTGCTCGCGGTCCTGCTGACCATCGCCTCGCTGGTCGCGCTCGCCCGGCTCGACGGCACCGACGGCCGCGGCCACCGGCGCTTCTTCCCGTCGCACTGGTGGCAGTTCAAGCCGGTCGACGGCGCGGTCGTCGGCATCCTCCTGGTCTGGCACTTCATCGGCGCGAACACCGCGGACGACGGCTACCTGCTCACGATGGCCCGGGTGTCGGAACACGCCGGCTACATGGCTAACTACTTCCGCTGGTTCGGCGTCCCCGAGGCCCCGTTCGGCTGGTACTACGAGGTGCTGGCCGCGATGGCCAAGATCTCCACGGCCAGTCCGTGGATGCGCCTGCCCGCGCTGCTGGCAGGCATCCTCTGCTGGCTGGTCATCAGCCGCGAGGTGATCCCCCGCCTCGGCCGCGCGGTCCGGCACAGCTCGGCCGCGGTGTGGACCGGCGGGCTGGTGTTCCTCGCGTTCTGGATGGCCTACAACAACGGCCTGCGCCCGGAACCGATCGTGGCCCTCGGCGCGCTGCTGACGTGGTGCTCGGTGGAGCGCGCCATCGCCACCGGCAGGCTGCTGCCCGCCGCGGTCGCGATCCTGATCGCCGCGTTCTCGCTCGGCGCCGCCCCGACGGGCCTGATGTGTGTGGCGGCCCTGCTGGCCGGCGCCCGGCCGATGGTCCGGATCCTGGTCCGCAGGCACCGCGAGGTCGGCGCATGGCCGCTGATCTCTCCGCTGCTCGCGGCGGGCACCGTGGTGCTCGTCGTGGTCTTCGCCGATCAGACCTTCGCGGGCGTCCGCGAGGCCACCCGGGTGCGCAGCCTGATCGGCCCGAACATGAACTGGTACGAGGAGTTCCTCCGGTACTACTACCTGTTCGTGCAGACGGTCGACGGTTCCGTCGCCCGCCGGTTCGCGTTCCTGGTGATGATCCTCTGCCTGTTCACCACCCTGTTCGTGCTGTTGCGCCGCAAGAAGATCCCTGGTGCGGCGGTCGGTCCGTCGTGGCGCTTGCTCGGCGTGGTGTTCGGAACCATCTTCTTCATGATGTTCAACCCCACCAAGTGGACCCACCACTTCGGTGCGTATGCGGGCATCGCCGGTTCGCTGGCCGCGCTCACCGCGGTCGCGGTCTCCGCCTCCGCGCTGCGCTCGCGCCGCAACCGCACCATGTTCGCGGCCGGCCTGCTCCTGGTGCTCGCCTTCTCCTTCTCCGGCATCAACGGCTGGTGGTACGTCTCCAGCTACGGCATCCCGTGGTTCGACAAGACCGTCTCCCTCGGCGGCAGGCAGCTCAACTCGGCGTTGCTCGCGCTGTTCGTCGTCGCCGTGCTGGTCGTCGCCTGGCAGTACTTCCGCGAGGACTTCATCGGCACCGAGGTGAAGGCGTCCAGCGAGAAGGGCAGGCGCATCAAGAAGTTCGCGGCCGTGCCGCTGACCGTGGTTGCCGCGATGATGGTGCTGTTCGAGGTGCTCTCGCTGGCCAAGGGCGCGGTATCCCAGTACCCGGCGTACTCGCTGGCCCGCTCCAACATCGACGCCGTCACCGGGTCGCCGTGCGGTCTGGCCGACGACGTGCTGACCGAGGCGGATCCGAACGCCGGCCGACTGCAGCCGGTCATCGACCCGACCGACCCGGCCGCGAACCCGAACAACCCCCTCGGCGGCAGCGATCCGACCGGGTTCAGCCCGAACGGCGTGCCCACCGACCTGTCCGCGGACTACACCGAGGTCAAGCCCGGCCAGTCGAACACCGACGGCCAGACGGTCGGCCCGAACTTCGCCACCGGCGCTGGCGCGGGCACCGAGGGCGGCACCGGGGCTGTCGGCGTCAACGGCAGCAACGTCAAGCTGCCGTACGGCCTGAACCCCGCGACCACACCAGTTCTTGGCAGCTACCAGACCGGGGTCCAGGAGCCGGCCAGCCTGACCTCCAGCTGGTACGGGCTGCCTGCGCGCAGCGAACAGTCGCCGCTGGTCGTGATCTCCGCGGCCGGGCGTATCTGGTCGGAGAGCAAGGACGGCGAGGTCACCTACGGTCAGTCCCTGCTGCTCGAGTCCGGGCACCGCGAGGCCGACGGCACGATCACCGCGCTGGGCACCTACCTGCCCAAGGACATCGGCCCGGCGCCGTCCTGGCGGAACCTGCGGATCCCGATCGACGAACTGCCCGCGGGCACCGACGTGGTCCGGATCGTCGCGAACGACCCGAACCTGACCGGCGATCAGTGGCTCGCGTTCACCCCGCCGCGGGTACCGCAGCTGCAGTCGCTCAACGACTACATCGGCACCACCCAGCCGGTGCTGCTCGACTGGGCGGTCGGTCTGCAGTTCCCCTGCCAGCGCCCGTTCGACCACAAGTACGGCGTCGCCGAGGTCCCCGGATTCCGCATCCTCCCCGACCGCCCGCTCGCGGTCAGCTCCACCGACACCTGGCAGAGCCACGAGAACGGCGGACCGCTCGGCTGGACCGAGATGCTCGCCGAGGCGTCCACGGTGCCGACCTACCTGGTCGACGACTGGGGCCGCGACTGGGGCGCATTGGAGCGGTACACGCCGTACTTCCCGCAGGCTGAGGCCGCCGTCGTCGACACCGGCGAGGTGCGACGCTCGGGCTTCTGGAGCCCAGGCATGATGCGCGTGTACGAGAAGTAGTCGCCCACACGACGAAGACCGGCTCCCCACACGGGGAGCCGGTCTTCGTCGCATCGGAGGGCCTACGGCCGCATACTCGGTTACATGCCGGACGACGACCTGAGCGATTTCGAGGCCGCACATTTCACCCACGACGGCACGACGCGCGCGATCTACCGCCGCGGCACCGGCCCTGCGGTGATCATCATGGCGGAGATCCCGGGCATCACCCCGAAGGTGCTCGAGTTCGCCCGCCGCGTCGCCGAGATCGGGTGCACGGCAGTGCTTCCGCACCTGTTCGGCGACCCCGGCCGGGATCCGAATCCGGATACCCACGGACGGGTCGCGACGGCGGCCAACGCGGTCACCACGATGATCCCGGTCTGCGTCAGCCGCGAGTTCACGATGCTGGCGACCGGGCGCAGCTCGCCGGTGGTCACGTGGTTGCGGGCGCTGGCGGCCCACGAGCACGATCGGTGCGGCGGACCGGGGGTCGGCGCGGTCGGCATGTGCTTCACCGGTGGCTACGCGCTCGCGATGGCCGTTGACGACGTCCTGGTCGCCCCGGTCCTGTCGCAGCCCTCGCTGCCCCTCGGCGTCTCCGCGCGACGACGGCGGACCATCGACATCTCGCCCGGCGACCTGGCAAGGGTGAAGCAGCGCTGCGCGAACGGGCTGACCGTCCTGGGACTGCGCTTCGACTCCGACCGTCTCTCCCCCGCCGAACGCTTCGACTTCCTCCGCGAACAGCTCGGCGACGCCTTCGTGGCCGTCGAGATCGACGGCGGCGCCGCGAACCCGGACGGGCTGCTGCCCCCACACTCGGTGCTGACCGAGCACCTCATCGACGAGCCAGGTCAGCCCACCCGCGCCGCGCTCGACCAGGTCCTCGACCTGATGCGGACACGGTTGCTGACGCCGACCGCGGACCCCGACACCGGACCTGTCGATCCGGCGTGAGCCCCGCGGGCGGCGCGATCGCCCTGCGCTAGAACGGGATCAGCGAGTGCTTTCGCGGGTTCTTGGGAAGCTCCTTGTCGCGGAGCAGGTTCAGCGCCTTACGGATCTCGAGGCGGGTGGCCGCAGGCTCGATCACCGCATCGATGTAGCCACGCTCCGCCGCGACGTAGGGGGTAGCGACGTGCTCGTTGTAGTAGTTGATCAGCTGGCGGCGCACCGCGGGGGCGTTCTCGCCCGCCGCCTCGATCTGCTTGCGGCCGATCACCGCGACCGCGCTCTCCGCGCCCATCACGGCGATCCGGGCGGTCGGCCACGCGAAGTTCACGTCGGCGCCGAGCTGCTTGGAACCCATCACCGCGTACCCGCCGCCGTAGGACTTGCGGACCACGACGGTCACCTTCGGCACGGTGGCCGAGACGTAGGAGAACAGGAACCGGCCGCCGCGCTTGATGACGCCGACCTTCTCCTGTTCGACGCCGGGCAGGAAGCCCGGGGTGTCCACGACCAACACCAGCGGGATGTCGTACGCGTCGCAGACCTGCACGAAATGCGCGGCCTTGTCGGAGGCGGACGCGTCCAGCGCGCCGGAGAGTGACATCGGCTGGTTCGCAACCACGCCGACCGGGCGGCCGTCCACTCGGGCGAAACCGGTGATGATGTTCTGCGCGCTCTGGCTGCGGACCTCGTGGAAATCGCCGTCGTCGAAGATCCTGAGCAGCACGTCGTGCATGTCGTAACCGGCGTTGTCGGCGTCCGGCATGAACGTGTCCAGCGAGAGGTCGTCCTCGGTGATCTCCGGCTCCAGGCCGGGATTGACGATCGGGGGCTTCTCGGTGCAGCTGGACGGCATGTAGCTCAGGTACTTGCGGGCCCACTCGAACGCGGCCTTCTCGTCGGCCGCGACGTGGTGCACGTTGCCGTACTCGGCCTGCTTGCGCGCGCCGCCCAGGTCCTCGAGGCTGACATCCTCGCCCGTGACGGATTTGATGACGTCCGGACCGGTGACGAACATGTACGACTCTTCGGTGGCGATCACGACGTCGGTGTTGATCGGCGCGTAGACCGCGCCACCGGCGCACTTGCCGAGGATGATCGAGATCTGCGGGCACAGTCCGGACAGCGGCTCGTGCCGCCTGCCCATCTCCGCGTACCAGGCCACCGACGCGACGGCGTCCTGAACGCGCGCGCCCGCGGACTCGTTGATCCCGATGACGGGGCAGCCGATCTTGATCGCGAAGTCGAGGATCGCGGAGACCTTCCGGCCGAAGATCTCGCCCGCCGCGCCACCGAAGACGGTCTGGTCGTGCGAGAACACCGCGACCGGACGGCCCTCGACCGTGCCGTGCCCGGTGACGACGCCGTCGCCGTACGGGTTGTTGGGATCGCCCGCCATCCTGGCGAGCTGGCCGACCTCGACGAAGCTGCCCGGATCGAGCAGCATGTCGATGCGCTCACGCGGAGTCGGCAGACCCTTTTCCTTGCGCCTCGCGATGGCCCTCGGGTTACCAGGCGCCTTCGACAGCTCGAGCTTCTCGCGAAGGTCCGCCAGCTTCTCGGCCGTAGTGGTGCTCACTCAGTTGCTCCGATTCTCGGCCTCGATGTCGGCCAGCTTCTTGGTCAGGTCCGCCCCCACCTTGGCAATGTACGGCTCGTCCACGATCTGGATGTGATCGCCACCGACGTGGACGATCTCCAGGTTCTTCGCGCACTCGCCCCAGCCCCCGTCCGGCTGCCGGGTGCTGAACGCGGGCTCGAGGGCCATCGCATCGTCGTGGTAGCGGTCGGCCAGGTACAGCACCACGTCGCCGTCGTACTGCTCGAGCTGCGCGGTCTGGATGGCACGGTTGTCCAGCCAGGAGGTGCGCTGGTGCTCGAGGATGCCGCCCGGGATCTTGGTCCCGCTCATCTTCAGCAGATCCATCAGGATCTGGATCTGCGCTTCGTCGGACTCGGCCGCCGCCAACTTGTCGTACGGCAGCGGGGCGTCGACGTTGTAGGTCTTCTTCGCGAAGGCGGAGTACCGCTTCCAGCGGGCCTTGATCTCCTCCGGGGTGTCCTCGACCTTCTCGCCCGCCATCACGGTGTCGATCAGTCCGACGATCCGGACGTCGGCGCCCTCCTCGCGGAGCAGCTTGGCCACCGCGTATGCCAGCACGCCGCCAAGCGACCAGCCGTACAGCACGTACGGGCCGTCGCCCTGGATCTCGCGGAGCAGCGGCAGGTAGGCCTTGGCGCGCTCCTCGATCGGTCCCTCGGTGCGCTCGAGCCCGTACATCGCGGTGCCCTCGGGCAGCCGCTTGAGCAGCGGCTCGTAGGCCACCGTCGAGCCGCCGGCCGGGTGGAACACGAACACCGGCACCGCAGTGGATCCCTCGGGACGGGGGCGCAGGGTGCGGACCAGCCCGTCGATGCGGACACCGTCCTCGAGGTGCTCGCGCACCTTCTCCGCGAGCTGCTCGATGGTCTCCGAGTCGAGGATGTCGTCGAAGGTCACCTCGCCGCCCGCACGCTCGGTCAACCGGGCCGCCAGCTTCTCGGCGGTCTCGTCGTCGAGCACCGGCAGGGTGTTGAAGATGCCCTTCGCGGACTGGCCGGTGATGACCGCCCACGTCGCGAACGTCAGCCGCTCGGCGGCGTCACGCGGGGGCACATCGGTTCCGGTCGCCTCCGCCGTGGCCTGCTGGGCGTCGACCTTCGTCTCGGGTTCCGCGGCAGGGGCGGCCTGCTCGGCGGCGGCAGCAACGATGGCCTCGGCCTCGGCGACGGGGCTGGTGTCCTCGTCGGCGAGCGCCTCCTCCTCGGCGGCGGCCGCGTTCGAGGCCTCCTTCTCGACGCGCTGCTTCTCGGCGAGCGCGGCGACCTCTTCACGGTTGTCGATCGCGTAGCGCAGGTACTTCTCCACCTCGCGCAGGCTCGCGTCGCGGACCGCCTGCAGCTGCAGCTGCGGGATGTCGAACTCGTACTCGACGCGGTTCTTGATCCGCACCGCCATCAGCGAGTCCAGTCCCAGCTCGATCAGCGGGATCTCGGCGGGCAGGTCCTCGGGCGCATAGCCCATGGACTCGGCGACGATCAACGCCAGCCGCTCCTCCATCGACTGCGAGCTGCTCGGGTCCCAACGGTCACCGAAGGACTCGACCACCTCTGGCAGCTCCTCCATCGGGGAGCTGGAGCGCGGCGATGGAGCTGCCGCGGCGACGACGAGCTCGGGCAGCGGTTCGCCCGCGGTGACCACCGCGTCGAGCAGCAGCGCGAAGCCGTCCGCGGTCTTGGCGTGCACCTGCAGCGAGGCGCCGCCCGGGTGCGGGTTCAGCGTCGTGGTCATGGTGCCCGCGGCCGGGACGTCGCCGCGCGCGACGGCGGCGGTCAGCACCACATCCGAGAGCACCTGCGCGGCGGCCTCGGTCGCCAGCGCGTTCAGGTCGGAGACCGCGGCGGCCTCGACCTCCCACACGTGCCTGCCGTCGGGCAGCGAGACGTGCGCACCGGGCACCCGGGCGTTGCCGCCCGAGGAGATGCGGATGTCGAGCCAGTGCTCCTTGCGGAGGAACGCGGTCCGCGGCAGGTCCGCGTAGCCGCCGTCCGCGAACAGCGACGGCAGGTTCACCGGGTGGCCGTGGACGTAGAGCTGGGCGAGGGCACTGAGCACGCCCAGCTCCTCGTCCTCCTTGCGCTTGAGGGTCGGGATCAGCTGCGCGTCGTGCAGCCCGGCGTCGAACGCGGTGGCCGCGACCGACATCAGCGTCGCCGGGTTCGGGGCCAGCTCGACGAACGTGGTGTGCCCGGCGTCGACGGCGAGGCGGACCGCGTTGGTGAAGTACACGCTGTGCCGCAGGCCCTTGGTCCAGTACTCGACCGGGTGGATCGGGTCGTGCCCGGCGCGGTAGAAGGTCTCCTTGTCGACCGAGGAGTAGAGCCCGGCCTTCAGCTTGTGCGGCTCGATGCCTGCCAGCTCCGCGGCGAGCTCGCCCAGGATCGGGTCGACCTGCGAGGTGTGGCTGGCGCCCTTGGTCTGCAGGATCCGGCCGAGCTTCTCCTCGGCCTCGGCCCGGGCCACGATGGCCTCCACCTCGGGCTGCGGGCCCCCGATGACGGTGTGGGTCGGCGCGGCGTACACGCAGACCTCGAGATGCGGGAAGTCGCCGAGCACGGCCTCGATCTCGGCGGCGCTGTACTCCACGAGCGCCATCAGCCGGATGTCGTCGCCGGACAGCGTCGACTCGGCCTCGCCCATCAGCCGGGAGCGAGCGGTGATGACCCGGACCGCGTCCTCGAGCGAGAGCCCGCCGGTGACGTACGCGGCGGCCGCCTCGCCCATCGAGTGGCCGACCGCGGCCTCCAGGTCGGCGCCGTGATGGCGGAGCACCGCGGCAAGGCCGATCTGGATGGTGAAGATGCCGACCTGCGCGGTCTCGACGTCGTAGTCGACCGAGTCGTCGAGGAACTTCTCGGCCATCTTGTAGCCGGCCTCGTACTCGATCAGCTCGTCGACCGCGTCGACCGTCTTCCGGAACACGGCATTGTTCAGGTAGAGCTGCTTGGCCATCTTGCGGTGCTGCGAGCCGAAGCCCGAGAACACCCAGATCGGTCCGTTGGAGGCGGGTGCGTCCGCGGACAGCACGCCCTGGCCGGGCTTGCCCGCGGCGACCGCGCGCAGGCCGGTGATGGCCTCGGCGCGGGTACGTGCGAGCACCACCGCGCGGGACCGGCCGTGGTTGCGGCGGGCCAGCGTGCGGCCGACGTCCTCGAGCGGGGTCGTGCTGCCTGCCTCGGTCTCCAGCCAGTCGGCCAGGTCGGCGGCGGCGCGGCGGCGACGCGAGGGCATCGAGGCGGACACCGCGAGCAGCACCGGCGTCGGCTCCGCATCGGCCTCGGCCGACTCGGCGGTCACGACCGGCTCGACGCCCATCGACTCGGCGGCGTCGGCGAGCACGCCCGCGGCCTCCGTCTCGACATCGAGCGACTCCGTGGCCTGTGAGTCCTTCTGGTCCCCATCCGGGCCAGAAGTGCTCACGGGCGCCGCAGGCGCCTCGTACTCGCGGACCACGACGTGCGCGTTGGTGCCACCGAAGCCGAAGCCGGAGACGCCCGCGACGGCACGGCCGGTGTACCGCGGCCAGTCGGTGGCCTCGGGGATCACCTGCAGGTGCGCCTTGTCGAAGTCGATGTACGGGTTCGGGCCCGCATAGTTCAGCGACGGGGGGAGCTTGTCCTCGCGCATCGCGAGCACGACCTTGATCAGGCCCGCGGCGCCCGCGGCGGCCTCGAGGTGACCGAAGTTGGTCTTCGCCGACCCGAGAAGGGCGGGCTGGTCGGCCGTTCGGCCGCGGCCGACGACGCGGCCGAGGGCATCCGCCTCGATCGGGTCGCCGAGGATGGTGCCGGTGCCGTGCGCCTCGATGTAGTCGACGCCGGACGGGGCGATGCCCGCGTCACGGTAGGCGCTGCGCAGCACGGCGGCCTGCGCGTCGGGGTTCGGGGCGAGCATGCCGTTGGAGCGGCCGTCCTGGTTTACGGCCGAGCCTGCGATCACCGCGAGGATGTCGTCACCGTCGCGCTCGGCGTCCTCGAGGCGCTTGAGCACGACCAGTCCACCGCCCTCGGCGCGCACGATGCCGCTCGCGTCGGAGGAGAAGGCCTTGATCTTGCCGTCGTCGGTGAGGATGCCGGTCTCGTCGAAGCCGAGCGTGGCCGGCGGCGCGACGAGCATGTTGACGCCGCCCGCGAGTGCGAGGTCCGACTCACCGGTGCGCAGCGAGCGCACCGCCTGGTGCACCGCCACCAGCGAGGACGAGCACGCGGTGTCCATCGCGACGGAGGGGCCGCGGAAGTCGAAGTAGTAGGAGACCCGGTTCGCGACGATGGCGGTCGAGGTGCCGGTCAGGGCGTAGGGGTGCGCGTGCACCGGGTCGCTGACCGCGAGCAGCTGGTAGTCGTTGGCGGAGCTGCCGATGAACACACCGACCTGCTCGCCCTTGAGCTCGCTGGCCGGGATGCGGGCGTGCTCGAGCGCCTCCCAGGTGAGCTCCATGGCCAACCGCTGCTGCGGGTCGACGTTGCGGACCTCCAGCGGCGACATCGCGAAGAACTCCGCGTCGAAGCCCTTGACGTCGTCGAGGTAGCCGCCCTTGGTGTTGGCCTTCTCGATGGCCGCGGCCACGGTCGGGTCCGCGGCGAACTCCGACCAGCGACCCTCCGGCAGCTCGGTGACCGCGTCGCGGCCCTCGATCAGCAGCCGCCACATCTCGTCGGGGGTGTGACCGGTGCCGGGGAACCGGCTGGACATGCCGACGATCGCGATGTCATGCGACTGCGAGGTGTCCTTGATCGCGTAGAACGACGCGTCCTCGGGCTCCTCGGGGACCTCCGGCTCGCCCTCGATGATCAGGGTCGCCAGCGCGGCGATCGTGGGGTGCTGATAGACGACCGTGGCGTTCAGCGTGATGCCGACCAGTTCCTCGATCTCCCCGCTCAGAGCGACGGCGTCCCTGGATGAAAGCCCGAATTCCTCCATCGGACGGTCATCCGAGATCTGATCGACCGGTTGCCCGGTCGCCTCGGCAACCCAGTTGCGCAGCCATTCGCGCAGCTGCGCGACCGTCATCTCTGTCTCAGCCATCAACACACCACGCTACCCGTCAAGAAGAGGTTGTCTTACACGCTATCGGGGAACGCGGTCTGCGTGTAACCACCACGGAGCGTCCCCTCGATGTATGCGGCCTTGCAGGCGCGCCTGGCGATCTTGCCGCTGGAGGTCCTGGGGATGGATCCGGCGGGCACCAGCAGCACGTCACGGGCGGTCACGCCGTGCCGGGTGGAGATCGCAGCACGCACCGCGTCCGCGATCGGGGCCGGGTCGGCCTTGCCAGCGCCCGGTGCCCGCTCGCCGACCAGCACGAGCTGCTCGGAGGCGTCGTCGGCGTCGAAGGTCAGCCCGCTGCCGGCCTCGAACACCTCCTTCGGGAGCTGGTTCGCGGGCACCGCGAACGCCGCAACGAAGCCGGGGCGGAGCGCGGCGCTCGCCTCCTGCGCGGTGGCCTCGAGGTCCTGCGGGTAGTGGTTGCGACCGTCGACGATCACCAGGTCCTTGACGCGACCGGTGATGTACAGCTCGCCGTCGACGTAGACGCCGTAGTCGCCGGTGCGCATCCAGTTCGAGTCCTCGGGCGCGCCGTCCGCGTGGCTGCCCGTGGCGATCGTCGAGGACAGCCGGTTGTGGAAGGTCTGCTCGGTCTCCTCGGGGCGACCCCAGTAGCCCTGGCCCATGTTGTTGCCGTGCAGCCAGATCTCGCCGACGTTCTCGTCCTCGAGCTCGGCGCCCGTGTCGGCGTCCACGATCGCGGCCCACTGGCTGCGCGAGACGTAGCCGCAGGAGACCTGCGGGATGGCGCCCTCGGCATCCTTGTCGACCTTGACCATGCGGCCCTCGTTGAGCTGGGCGCGGTCGACGTAGATGATCTTGGCCTCGTCGCTGTGCTTGGTGGAGGAGACGAACAGCGTCGCCTCGGCCATGCCGTAGGACGGCTTGATCGCGGTCTTGGGCAGCCCGTACGGCCCGAACGCGTCGTTGAACTTGCGCATCGACGAGGTGGTGACCGGCTCGCTGCCGTTGATCAGCCCGATGACGTTGCTCAGGTCGAGGCTCTCGCCGTCCTTGGGCAGGCCGCGGGCGGCGGCGTGCTCGAACGCGAAGTTCGGCGCTGCGGCGAAGGTGCCCGCGCCGTCGGTGATGGCGGCGAGTTCCTTGATCCAGCGGTAGGGACGCGCCACGAAGGCACGCGGGCTCATGATGGTGATGTACTTGCCGCCCAGCGCAGGCAGGATCACCGTGAGCAGGCCCATGTCGTGGAACAGCGGCAGCCAGGTGACGCCGCGGGAGTCGGTGGTCAGCTCGATGGCGTCGACCATCTGCAGCGCGTTGGTGCCGACCGCCCTGTGGGTGATCTCCACGCCTGCGGGCACCCGGGTCGAACCGGAGGTGTACTGCAGGTACGCGATGTCGTCGAGCCCGATCTCGGGGTACACCCAGGTCTCGCCGACGGTGTCGGGGATCGCGTCCACCGCGATGATGCGGGGGCGCTCCGCCGCGGGCAGCGAACGGAAGAGCTGACGGACGCCGGCGGCCGAAGTCGACGCGGTGAGGATGGCCGACGGCTTGCAGTCGCCGAGGACCGCGTGCAGGCGGTCGCCGTGGCCGGGCTCGTCCGGATCGAACAGCGGCACCGCGATGGTGCCCGCGTGCATCGCGGCGAAGAAGGAGATGACGTAGTCCAGGCCCTGCGGCGCCAGGATCGCGACACGCTGACCGGGCTCGGTCACCTGCTGCAGACGGGCGGCGACGGCGCGCAGCCGGTTGCCGAACTGGGTCCAGGTGAGCTCGTGCACCTCACCGTCCCGCTCGCGCGAGTAGTCGATATAGCGGTATGCCAGCTCGTCCGCGTTCTCGCGGGTGTGCTGTTCGACGTGATCGACGAGGGTGCTGCCGGGCATCAGCCTGATGTTGCCGGCTTCGTCGACGTAGTCATCGAAGTTCTTCATACCTTCTCCTCCAAGGCAAGCTCCCGGTGATCGCGACGAACACCGGTGAGCTTCGTCCCCTGCAGCCGCGTGGGATCGTGCAAATAGTGACTAGTGGTGGCAATGCGTGCAGGTCTCAGATCGGTAACGACGTGCGCCCCATCCCAAACCAACAGCATGTTACAGACAGTGCCGTTCTCATTCACCCTTGAGCAGGGGTATCACCGGAGCGAATGCCTCCATCTGCGTGGGGAAGATCCCCACGTAGGACATGGAGGTCTGCGCCCGCACGCTGCGGATCTGGTCCGCGATCTCCTCGTAGGAGCCGAATGCGAGGTACGGGGAGTTCAGGATCTGCTCCACCGTGAGTTTGACGTCCACCTCGATGTTCGGCGGGTACCCGTTGTCCAGGGCCGCCAGCGCCATCTCGGCCATCGCCTCCCGATCATCGGTCGGCATGATCGTGGTGATCGTCCAGTTCAGCTCGATGTCGTCGAACCGGTCGCCCGCTGCCTCACGGATGCGCTCGACCCGCGCGGCGGTCGCCTCCATCGTGATGCCGGACAGCAGCATCTTGCCGTCCTTGTTGCTGGGCGGGGCGAGCGAGATGATGTCCGCGTACTTGGCGGCCAGCGCCAGCATCTTCGGTCCACCGCCGCCGACCACGATGGGTGGGCGCGGGCCCTGCCGGGGCCGCGGGCTGCCCTTGAGCCCGTTGATCTGGTAGTACTCGCCCTGGAAGTTGCACTCCTGGCCGCGCAGCAGCGTGTCGAGGATCTCGAGGGACTCCGCGAGCTTGGCGATGCGCACGCCCGGGCTGTCGTACGTGATGCCGCCCTTGTCGAACTCTTCCTTCATCCAGCCCGCACCGATGCCGAGTTCGAGCCGTCCGCCGGAGAGCACGTCGATCGTCGCCGCATCCTTGGCGAGCACCGCCGGGTGCCGGAATCCGTTGGCCAGCACCGCGGTGCCGATCCGGATCTTGTCCGTCGCCACCGCGAGGGCACCCAGCGCGGCGATCGGGCCGACCTGATTACCGAGGTGGTCGGGAATCATGAAGCTGTCGTAGCCGAGTTCCTCGGCCTTCTGGGCCAACTTGATGAACCGGCGGGCACCGCCCTCTTCGGCGTTTCCCTCTCCGCCGGCGGCAAACCGGAACTTGCGCGGCGCGGGTGCGTCGGCGGAACTCATCGATCATTTCTCCTGAAACCTGGGCACAACGGGGGACCTGGACGGCGCGGTACGGCAACGTGGCCGGTGGGACACTCTATCGGCATCGCACCGTTCCCACTATTCGTGAGCTGGGGTCGGCGCGGACCTCACCTTGTCGGCCGCCCAGTTTGTCATCCACTGTGTGGCCGTGGTGCCGTTTTGATCCACCACGAACGAGTTGTACATGGCATGCACCGGGTTGTTGATGTACTCGCCGATCCGGGCGAGGCTCGCGAGGAAATTCGCCGGCTTGAAGGCGTTCGGCGGGGCGTCGCAGATACCGTCCGATGGCGCGCAGATGTCGACCACCCGATCGCCGAGCGACCCGAAACCACCCGGCCGGGCCCCCGTCATCGTCATTCCCGGCACCTTCAGGCCGCCGAGCGACAGCTCCGCGCCCACACCGGCCACCGGCGTGCCGACGATCTGGGCCGTGCCGGGCTCGCGCCTGCCGTCCGCGATCAACCCGACGCCGAGCACCAGGTCCGCTGGCACCGGGCCGGTGCCCTCGCCGATCGACGATGCAAGGTCACCGGCGATGACCGCGCCCTGCGAGAAGCCCAACAGCATGAATGTCGTGAGCGGGCAGTTCGCGTGCATGGCCGACATCGCCTCGCTGGCCCGTGCGGTGCCCTCGCCGCGACTCTTGTTGTACGACATCTGACCGTCCGGCGGCAGCGCCACCGGGTTCGAGAACTGCGCCACGTACGGGACGGTGTACACCTCCGCGCGTTGGCCCTCGAACTGCGCCTGCAGCGGCCGGGTGATGTTGAGCATCAACGACGCCGGGTTCGCGCCCGGGTTGAAGGGATCGTCGATCGCGCTCGACTCCCAGGTGCCCGGGATGGCGACCACCTGGACGTCCGGGCAGCTCGCAGGCTGCGCGCTCGGCCGCTCCGGCTCCGGGCCGGGGCCCGGTGGCGGCGGGGGCACCCGCCCGGCCAGCAGGTACCAGGCCACCAACGCGACGAGCGCGAGGAGCAGCACCACGATGAGCACGATGAGCAGGCGCAGCACACCCGACTTGCGGCCCTTACGTCCGGCAGCATTCATCCGCGACTACTTGCAGTAGTGGGTATTGGCGGCGTCGATGTACACCTGGGCGGCCGCGGCGGCCTGCTCCGGGGTCATCGTGGCGCCGGTGATGCTGGCCTCCGCGCCCGCCATGCCGGTGACGTAGGCGGTGACCTCCTCGCTGTTCGCACCGCTGACCTTGGCCCCACAGATGTAGTTCGCGGTCACGATGGCGATGTCACCGTTGTCGGCGACGGCGATGCCGCCCTTCTTCAGTGCGTCCAGATAGGCCTTTCCACGGTCGTCCAGCGCGGGGGCCTCGGTGGGGCCGGGGAACCCACTCGGAACCGCCTGGGGCGTCTCCGGGGGCGCGGTCGCGGCGACGGCCGGGGTGGTGAACGGGGGCACCTCGATCGAGGTCTCGGGTGCTGGCGCGGACTTGGAATGGGTGGTCAGGGTTGGCGTGCTGCTGGCCGTCGAGTCGTCGCTGCCACACCCGGCGAGCAGCCCACCGGTGACCGCCGCGAGCGCGCCGATCGTGAGCGCACGGGCCAGGGAGTTACGAGTGGAAACAAGCATGGTGTTCAGTCCTCGGATTCGTGATCTGCGGGTGCGACCCACCCGGCGGACGAGGTGCCAACGGCCACGCGGGTGTCGATGAACAGGCTACCGACGCGAACGGGCCGGTCGCCGGGTTCACCCGGCCACCGGCCCGTGCGCGAAGGGGGCTAACGGTTGTGGATCTCGGCGTTGCCGTTGCGGACCGTGATGTTTCCGCCCTGGAAGTCCTGCTGGATCCCACCCGCGATGTCGCGCTGGTCACCAACCGGGAAGCCCAGCCTGCCGTTCTCGTAGTTCTGGCTCTTCCACGCGTCGAAGATCGGGCCGTTGCGCACCGACCAGGCCCCGCTGAGGGGACTCCAGTAGATGTTGCCGTTCTCGAACTCGTTGAAGCGGCCGTTGTCCTTGACCGGGACCTCGCTGGTCCTCGGGAAGCCGAGCCAGCCGCCCTCCCAGCCCAGTTCGCCGTACTTCTTCATGATCAGGCCCTGAACGGCGTGGGTCCCGTTCGGCGGGCTGTGATACATCGCGCCGATCTCGAAGCCCTGGATCGCGCCGTCCTTGCCCGGCGCCTTCACCTCGTCGAGGATCGGGTAGCCAAGCGGTCCACGCTCCCAGCCCTGACGTGACCACTCGTCCCGGATCGCGCCGCGGACCGCGTGCGCGCCGGTCTGCGGGGTCCAGTAGATGGAGCCGTGCTGGAAGTGGTTGAAGCGTCCGCGGCCGTCCGGGGTGCCGTTCTCGTCCGTGGTGGGCAGTCCGAGCGGCCCCGCAGGACCGCCGTTGGCCTGGTACGAGCCGCCGATCATGCCGGTCAGCACGTGCGCGCCGGTACCGCCCGACCAGAAGATCCGGCCGTTGCGGAAGTCCTGCGCCTTGCCTCCCGCGACGTCGTACTCGCCGGTGACGCAGCCGCTGAGCCACGGGTTCGCGTTCGCGAGCGCGCCGATGTCACCGCTGGTGCCACAGTTCGGGGCGCTGGCGTCGACACCGAGGGCGTTGGCCACCTGCGGCCAGGCCTGGTGCATCTCGAACTGCCAGTACGGCCAGGAGTGCGTGCCGGACGGGCGGTAGTTGATCTGCGCGGGAATGCCGAGCTTGTTCAGCTTGGTGGCGAAGCTCTGCGAGCTGAGACGGGACAGGATCTCGAGACCCATGCCCGCGTAGTTGGTGGAGACTCCGGGGATCCCGGACGGCTGATCGTAGGGACCGGTCATGCCGCTGCCGCTGGAAACGTACAGGCTGACGCCCCTGAGCTTCTCGGCGTTGGTGTACGGATCGTGCGCCGCCCATGCCGGGCTGCCCGGCGGGCCCCACATCTTCGAGACGTTGTAGCCGCCCGCGTCGGTCATCGCGTACTGCAGCGCCTGCGGCATGCCGAGCGAGGTGGTGCTCAGGTAACCGGAGAACGAGCCGGCGAACTTGAAGAAGCCGGGGTTGCGCTCGGTGAGGAACATCGCCGAGGTGCCGCCCATGGACAGGCCGATGATGCCGCGCGTCGTGGTGGTCCGCAGCCCGTTCTCGAGGACCGGCGGGAGCTCCTTCATCAGGAAGGTCTCCAGCTTGTAGAACTTGCCGTTGTCCGGCGCGAGCCAGTCGGCGTAGAAGCTCGACTCGCCGCCGACCGGCAGGATCACGTTGACGTTCTTGTCCGCATAGAAGTTCGCGGCGTCGGTCTCGATCGTCCAGCCGCTCTCGTCGTCGCGCGCGCGCAGACCGTCGAGCATGTACAGCGCGGGGAACGACGCGTCGGGCCGCGAGTTCCAGTCCCTGGCCAGCAGGACCTGCACCTGGAACGGGGCGCCCATCGCGGCGGAGTCCACCCACAGGGCAACGCGCCGATCGGTGATCCACTCGACCTTGGAGACGCCTGGGATCGACAGCACCGGCGCGGCGGCGCGGGCGACGGACGGCGCGGCCTGCGGCGCCCGGGGGCAGCGGCGGGCGCGGCCTCGGGCGTGGTGGTCGGCGCGACCGTCGTGGTCTGCTCCACCGTGGTCCGCGCGGGTGCCTCGGTGGTGGTGGCGACGGCCTCGGTGGTGCTGGCGACCGGCTCGAGGGTCTCGGCCGCAGGCACCTTCGCCGTCGTGGTCGCCTTCGGCGCCGTCGTGGTCGTGGTGGTCGTCGTGGTCGTGGTCTCGGAGGCCTCGGGCGCCGCGAATGCGGTCGCTGTCGCGGTGGTCAGGCCCGCCGCGGTCGGCAGCACGAGTGCGGCCGCGAGCAGTCGCAAGACCCTGCCCCGCGCGCCCGGTGCGGACGCCTTCCCCCGGGATGCGTTCCCGGATTCCTCAGTGCTGTTCGCATCTGACCGTGACACTCCTTCTGCTGTTTGGCCCCAGTGCTGTGACCTCGGCCCGGAAGATCCGGACCTCGACCGTTCCCCCCGGCCCGTGTGGGTGTCGTTCGATCGAGCGACACCTACACCCGTGCTCTTTTTACACGCAGGGAACGGGCGCCAGGGGGTGACGCGCTGTGACGGGTGGTGCAATTGTTACTTCTGCGGGGTAAGAACCCCATGGTCGCGACGCTGGTCCGCTCCGGATACGGCGATGCCGCCCCACGCTGCCTGAATCGGCACGAGGGGCGGCATCATCGGTTTACGCCGCGACCTGAGCCGGTCGATCAGGCGTTGAGCGCCGACAGGATCTGCGGGCGCGCATTCCAGAGCTCGGACTCCCAGTACTTCCACGCGTGGGTGCCCCTGGCCGGGAAGCTGTAGGTGGCCGGGATACCGAGCGTGCCAAGGCGGACCTGGAACGCGCGGGTGTTGGCGAGGGAGAGAGCCTCGAGCGCCATGCCGTTCGCGGTGTTGAAGTAGTCGATCGGCGCGCGCGGGTTGTCATGCGCACCGGGCAGGCCACTGGCGGCCGAGACGTACATCGACAGGCCCTTGAGCTGCGGGGCGAACACGAACGGGTCGTTGCGCAGCCACTGCTTGTTCCACGGCGGGCCCCACATGGCGTCCACGTTGTAGCGGCCGGCATCGAGCATCGCGACGCGGATCGCCTCACGCATGCCCGGCGCGGAGATGTTCAGGTAGCCCGACAGCGAGCCGGCGAACTTGAACTGGTCGCGGTGGTGTGCGGCCAGGGTCAGGGCGGCCGAGCCACCCATCGACAGGCCGAGCACGCCGTTGTTGCTACGCGAGACGCCACGGGTCTCGAGGTAGGCGGGCAGCTCCTGGGTGAGGAAGGTCTCCCACTTGTAGGTGCCCTTCTGCCCGTTGAAGTTCGAGGGCGACATCCAGTCGGTGTAGAAGCTGGACTCGCCGCCGACGGGCATCACCAGGGTGACGTTGTCGTTGCGGAACTGGTCGAGCGCGTTCGTCTCGAAGGTCCATGCGTTGCGGTCGTTGCGCGCACGCAACCCGTCGAGCAGGTACAGCGCGGCGTTGCCACCATGGGCCGCCCACTGGATCTGGACCTTGATGGGGCCCATTGCGGAGGGCACGAAGACCTCTTCGAAACCACCGGCGGGCGCGCGGTGCGCGACCGGCGCGGCGCCTGCGACGGCGGTGCCGGCAATACCTGCAGCCATCGGCAGGACGAGCGCGGCTGCTGTGAGGCCGAGGGCGCGCTGCTTGAGGCGCTCAGAAAACCTCGGTCTGCCAATACGCATGAATACTGCTCTCTTTCTTCTCTGCGGTGCCCGCCGAAGCGGCCCGACGATCCGGCGGAAGCCATGCTCTGTCGCCCCCACCACATGTGGAAGCGACAGTGGAACTGATCAAGATCACACTGCGCTCGGTGGAGCGTATGTCACACAGCGAGCACTGACAAACGGTGCCTCGGCTTGTGTTCCCCGAGGCACACACGACATCTATATCGACCCGTTGGTAGCCATCGTTACACGTCTGAGACAAGTTCGCACGACGAAGTAAGCGAGGCCTACTCGACACCCGCTCATCTGGGTTCCACCGGCGGCGGCACCAGATTGCACCGCTGGAGCTCGTAGGCCGGAACCCGGTCGAAACGGTACTTGGCGTAGTCGAAGGCGCGCTTGAAATTGCGGATGAAAAGCTGACGGGTGAGCTCCCCCCGGCTCGACGCCAGCACCTCCTGGGTCTCGGGGCAGGTGAGAGCGACCTTGGCGTCGGCCACCCAGTCCTCGTCCATGTACCAGGGCAGCCAGGGATGGATGTCGACCATGCCGGTGTCGGCCACCACCCAGTCCGGGTAGAGGGCCTTGTCGTGGCCGATCCGGCCGTCGTCGAGGCGCTTGGTGTGCGCGGCCAACGGATAGGCCAGGCCCATCTGGTCGATCACCTTCACGTCGAGGCCGACGTTCATGCTCGTCATGCCCAGGTTGAGGAAGTAGACGGTGTGTCCGGCGCCACCCTCGGGGATCGGCTCCGGCGGCGGCACCACGTCCCAGTAGGTGAAGGCCGCGGCGGGCAGCAGCAGGCCGCCGTCGGGGGTGTTGGCGATCGCCTCGACCATCGGGCGCATGCGCGGGTAGTCCAGGTAGTCCTCGGCCAGGATCGGATGCGGGTGGCCGGTGTTGAGGGCGTAGAAGTTCCGCTCGTCGACGATCCCGGACTTGCCGACCACGGTGCCGTTCGGCATGCCCGACGAGTTCGTCACCGAGATCGCCCAGATCACGGTGATCAGCCAGGCGCCAGCACCGACCGCGAACAGCGCGGTGGACCGCGTCTTGCCCCAGTCCTCGCGGGCCGGGATTCGGATCGGCAGCACGGCGATGGGGAGCATGAAGCAGAACAGCACGGGCAGCAGCACCCGGCCGTGCATGAAGTCGCCGCCGACCCGCAGCGAGTAGATCATCAGCAACAGACCGGTGACCAGGATGACCGCGACCACGGCGCCGGGGGTGCGCAGCCGCGACTGCCACCGCACGATGGCTGAGCCGTCCGAGGTTGCTGTGGCTGAGCCGTCCGAGGTTGCTGTGGCTGAGCCGTCCGAGGTTGCTGTGGTCGAGCCGTCCGGATTCACTGCGGCCGACCAGGGTCGGGTCACCAGGACCGCGACGGCCAGCACGAGCAGCGGCAGCCACAGCCAGTACGGCCCCACCAGGTTCCACAGATACGTGAAGCCCTGACCCCACTTGGCGCCGCCTGCGTCCTTGGCAACCGCAGTGTTGGGATAGGGCAGCCCGTAGTAGCCCATCCGCCAGATCTGGTAGCCGACCGGGACCGCACCCGCGACCGCGACGATCGACGCGCGCAGCTTCCAGGTGCCGGGCGCCAGGAAGATCATCAGCAGGGCGAGGCCGGCGAGAATGACCAGCTCGGGCCTGACCAGCGGTCCGAGGCCCGCGACAAAGGCGAGGATCAGCACCGAGGCCGTGGTCGGCGGGCGCTGAGTCCAGCGCACCAGCAGCAGCCACAGCAGGGCGATCCAGAAGATGACCAGGCAGGACTCCAGCCCGGAGGTGGCGTAGTCGCGCGCAGGCGGCACCGCGATGTAGGCCAGCGCGCCCGCGGGCAGCAGCAGAGTGGCGGGAGCGGAGCCCGCGGAGCGACCCAGGGGGCCGGGAGCAGAGCCTGCGGAGCGACCCAGAGGGCCGGGAGAGGAGCCTGCGGAGCCCCGGCCCAGCCCACGCCAGAGGGCGCCGGTCCCGAGCATGCCCAGCACGATCGCGCCACCGGAGAGCACCAGCGCGATGCCGAGCACCACGTACTCGAGGCGGGCCTGCGTGAGCCAGCTGAACGCGTACACCAGGTAGGTCCAGATGGTGCTGGTGTTCGCCTCGACCCGCTCCCCCGCGTTGAACACCGGACCGTTGCCTGCGAGCAGGTTGCGGACCGTGCGCAGCACGATGAGCCCGTCGTCGGCGATCCAGCGGCGCTCCCAGCCACCCCAGACGAAGAGGGCGGCGGTCAGCGCGATCCCACCGAGGAACACCGAGCGGGGCAGCCATGCGGGCAACCGCATCGCGGAGCCGGTCTGCTCGGTGGCCTCGGTGTTCTCCACGTGGGGCCTGTCAGACGATATAGACAGCGACACCCACCGCTCCAATCCAAGCAATCGCGAGGAATTGGAGCACCCGATCGCCGAGCGCGATCTCCTCCGGCTCCCCCGCCTCGCCACCGTCGACATCGACCGCGTACCGCAGGATCGCGATCGTGAACGGGACCATCGAGATCGCGAACCAGTTGGTGTTGTTGACCTGGTCCCGCTCGAAGGCCCACAGTCCGTAGCAGATCACCACCGCGGTCGCCGAGAGCGTCCAGACGAACCGCAGGTAGGTGCCGGTGTAGTACTCGAGCGACTTGCGGATCTTCGCCCCGGTGCGCTCGGCGAGCTGCAACTCCGCGTAGCGCTTGCCCGCCGCCATGAACAGCGAACCGAACGCCATGATCAGCAGGAACCACTGCGACAGCGGGATCTCGGCGGCCACGCCACCGGCGATCGCCCGCAGCAGGAAGCCGGACGAGACGATGCAGATGTCGAGGACGGCCTGGTGCTTGAGGCCGAAGCAGTAGGCGAGCTGGATGCCGATGTACACCGCCATCACGACCGCGAGCTGCCAGTTGGCGAGGAACGACAGGCCGATGGCCCCTGCCAGCAGCACCACGGCCATCGCGTAGGCGAGGCGGACCGGCAGCACCCCCGCGGCGATCGGACGGAAGCGCTTGGTCGGGTGCGCCCGGTCGGCCTCGACGTCCATCGCGTCGTTGACCAGGTAGATGCCGGAGGCGGCCATGCAGAACACGACGAACGCCAGCGCCACCGGCATCAGCACGTCGACCTCGGTCACCGAGCCCGCGGCGAGCGGCGCGGCCAGCACCAGGACGTTCTTCACCCACTGGCGCGGGCGCAGTGCCTTGACGATCCCGGCAGGCAGCGACTTCGGCGGCCCGGAGACCTCGGTCGGGTGCTCGCTCATTTCTCTCCAAACTTCCGTTCGGCACGCAGCACCACTGCGGCCGAGGCTGCGCCCAAGGCGGATCCGGCAAGCACATCGGTCGGGTAGTGGACCCCAAGCACGAGCCGCGAGAGCAGCATCGGGGGCACCAGCACCGCGGGCAAGGGTAGCCCGGTCAGCCGGCCGAGGAGCACCGCGGCGGCCGTGGTGGACGTGGCGTGCGACGACGGGAAGCTGAGCTTGCTCGGCGTCGACACGTTGACGGCCACGCTCGGGTCGTTCGGCCGGGGACGCCGGACCACCCGCTTGATGACGATGGAGGCGGCGTGCGCGCCGACCGCGCCGACCGCAACGCCCGCCCACTGACGGCGGCGGGGCTTGTCGAGCGCGGCGCCGACGCCCGCGATCGCGACCCAGCCGAGCGCGTGCTCACCGAAGTGCGACATGCCGCGGGCCGCGGCGATGACGCCGGGCTGTGCTCCGATGGTGGACTGGATGGTGCCCAGGATCCTCACCTCGGCGGCGGACTCGGTGGTCGCGGCGCCGTCGAGCAGGGCGCCCTCAGGCCTACGCCGGGTAATGAAAGACACTCTCCCACCTCTCCTTGCTGGTCAGCGACGGAACCGCGTCGGCGTAGACGCGCTTGAGCTCGGGGAACCGGGTCGCCAGTTCGCGGCGCAGCCGCATGGCCTCCTTCAGCAGACCCCAGGCCTGACGCGGATCGCGCTTGCGGTAGACCACGCCGCGGCCGTCCGCGGTGGTGACTGTGACGCCGTCCACCTGGGAGAGCAGGAACCAGCGGGCGTCGAGGGTCGGCACGTTGAGCTGCGGGCGCTCGTGGTGCTGCTCGTGCGCGGGCCGGACGTTGTGCACCAGGCCCTTGCCGAGGCGGACGAGCTTCGCGAGCGGGTTGGTCGGCTCACCGACCGCGCCGACCTCGGCGCCCGAGGGCAGCGGCAGCGAGGTGGACGACGGCAGCACGACGGCGTCCGGGAAGTCCTCCCGCATCGCCCGGACGTCGCCGAGCGCGGTGGGAAGCAGTTCGAAGATGTGCTCCGGCCCCTGCAGAAAGTCGGCGATGGCCTTGTTCTGGATCGCGACGGTGGAGTACTCGAGGCAGAGCAGGTGCTTGAGGGTGGCCTTGACCGTGTTGACGACCATGCCCCTGCCGTTGCCCGGCATGTGCAGCGCGGCCACCACCAGGCGGTTGCGCAGGTGGAAGTACGCCTGCCAGTCGATGGCGTCGTCCTTGTCGGACCAGGCCATGTGCCAGATGGCCGCGCCGGGCATGGTCACCGTCGGGTAGCCGGCCTCGCGGGCCCGCAGGCCGTACTCGACGTCGTCCCACTTGATGAACAGCGGCAACGGCTGGCCGATCTCCTCCGCGACCTGGCGCGGGATCATGCACATCCACCAGCCGTTGAAGTCCACGTCGATGCGGCGGTGCAGCAGCTTCGAGTTCTCCCGGTCCTTGAGCGGGAACTGCGAGAAGTCGTGGTCGTACTCGACGTTCGGGGCGGCCGACCACATGAAGATGCCGCGGTTGACCACCTCGCCCATCGAGTGCAGGTGACTGCGCTCCTGGAGGTTCAGCATCTGGCCGCCGATCAGCGTCGGGGTCTTGGCGAACCGGGACAGCGCCAGCGCGCGCAGGATCGAGTCCGGCTCGATCTCGATGTCGTCGTCCATGAACAGGATCTGCTGGCAGTCGGTCGTCTTGAGCGCCTCGTACATGATCCGGCTGTAGCCGCCGGAGCCGCCGAGGTTCGCCTGGTCGTGCATGGCGAGCCGGTCCCCGAGCACAGCGGCGGCCTCGGTGAAACCGGGCTCGTCGCGGACCTTGCGGGTGCCCTGGTCGGGGATGATGACGGCCTTGACCACGTCCATCACCAGCGGATCGGAGCCGAGGGCGGTGAGCGCCTTCACGCAGTCCGTCGGCCGGTTGAAGGTCGGGATGCCGACAGCGACGCTGGCCTCGCCGGGCGCCTCGATCGGGGCATACCAGCCTGCGCTCTCGAGCACCACCTCGCTGTCGGAGGTGATGTCGAACCAGATCCAGCCACCGTCCTCGAACGGAGCCAGCTCGACCTCGAACTCCAGCGCGGCGTCACCGTCCTGGAACTCCCTGCCCTCCACGTGGATTCGGGAGGAGTCGGCCTTCGAGCGGTACACATCCACCCGACCGTGACCGGACAGCTCCAGGCGCAGCACGACGGAGGTCAGGATCGACCAGCGGCGCCAGTAGCTGGCCGGGAAGGCGTTGAAGTAGGTGCAGAACGAGGCCTCGGACTCGGCGCCGATCGACAGCGAGGTCCGCGATGTCGCGTGCGCGCGCCTTGCGTTGGTGGTCGCCTCCTCCAGGTAGAGGGTGCGCACGTCCAGGGGCTCACCGGGCCGGGGCAGGATGACCCGCTGCAGCAGGGCCTTGCCGAGCACCTCGAGTTCGTCGCCGGCGTGCTCGTCCGCCTCGATCAGGTGCCGGGGGCTCATGCGCCGTTCCCGTTTCCGAGGGGCGCACCGGTTTCGAGGTGCGGCCGGAGCGTGTTGTCGAACATGCTGAGCGCGCTCGCGATGGCCATGTGCATGTCGAGGTACTGGTAGGTACCCAGGCGCCCGCCGAACAGCACCTTGTTCTGTGCGGTCTCCGCCTTGGCCCGCGCCCGGTAGGACTCGAGCTTCTCGCGGTCCTCCGGGGTGTTGATCGGGTAGTACGGCTCGTCCTCGCTCTCCGCGAAGCGGGAGAACTCGCGCATGATGACCGTCTTGTCCGACGGGTACTCGCGCTCGGGGTGGAAGTGCCGGAACTCGTGGATGCGGGTGAACGGCACGTCCGCGTCGTTGTAGTTCATCACCGGGGTGCCCTGGAAGTCGCCGGTCGGCAGCACCTCGGTCTCGAAATCGAGGGTGCGCCAGCCCAGTTCGCCCTCGGAGTAGTCGAAGTAGCGATCCAGTGGACCGGTGTACACGACGGGGGCGTCGGGGCTCGCGGCCCGCAGCTCGTCCCGCACGTCGAACCAGTCGGTGTTCAGCCGGACCTCGATCTTCTCGTCCTTGGCCATGTTCTCGAGCCACGCGGTGTAGCCGTCCACCGGCAGGCCCTCGTAGGTGTCGTTGAAGTAGCGGTTGTCGAAGGTGTAGCGGACCGGCAGCCGGGTGATGTTTCCCGCGGGCAGGTTCTTCGGGTCCGTCTGCCACTGCTTGGCGGTGTAATCCCGGACGAACGCCTCGTACAGCGGGCGCCCGATCAGGGAGATCGCCTTCTCCTCGAGGTTGGTCGCGTCCTTGCTGTCGATCTCGGCGGACTGCTCGGCGATCAGCTTGCGTGCCTCTTCGGGGCTGAAGTAACGGCCGAAGAACTGCGACACCAGGCCGAGGCCCATCGGGAACTGGTAGGACTGCCCGTTGTGCATCGCGAAGACGCGGTGCTGGTAGCCGGTGAACTCGGTGAACTGGGTGACGTAGTCCCAGACCCGCTTGTTCGAGGTGTGGAACAGGTGCGCGCCGTACATGTGCACCTCGATGCCGGTCTCCGGCTCGGCCTCCGAGTAGGCGTTGCCCCCGAGGTGGTGGCGACGGTCCAGCACGAGGACCCGCTTACCCAGCTCGGTCGCGGCGCGCTCGGCGATGGTCAGTCCGAAGAATCCCGAACCGACGATGATCAGGTCGTACTGGCCGGAGGTGGCGGGGCCTGGGGTTTCAGAGGTCACGGGCAACCAGGGTATCGGACCTGACATGGAGGTCCCGGGCAACCCGTGGCTGCCGGGTGGTACGTCACACGCGGGCCGCGTCGATCATCACAGACGATCCGGCGGCCAGCTGGCCGGGGTGAACTCCGTCTGCAGCCGGAGTTCACGCCCTCTTCACCTACAGGCCGCGCTCGACGTACACGGTCAACGCGTCCCGGACGAAGACCGCGCCATGCGTTCCGCCGTAGTTCGCGGCGAAGCGCTCGTCCGCGACGTACATCTCACCCAGGCCCAGGATGTACTCCTTGTCCGGGGCAGCGCCGCACCCCGGCGTGCCGGGGATGCCGCCGAGCCACTCGACGTGGCGACGGGCCAGATCCTGCGCCCGCTCGCCGTCGGGCGTCGCGCCCGAGGTCGCGGCCTCGATCCAGTCGGCATTGAGCTGGGCCAACGCCGCCTGCCAGTCCCGACGCTGATCGCCGGTGAGGCCACGCCACCAGCGGTCGCTGGACTGGTAGGCCTGCTCGCCCCAGCGCTCGATCACCTCGTCCTTGTGCTGGGTGTGGTCGAAGCCGTCGAAAACTTCCTCTGCCATCAGTTGTTCACCTCCTTCCGTTTTCCGCAATGTCGTCCGCACCGACTCGATCTGCCGTCGCACCCGGCCGAGCTCCTGCTCGAGGAGGCCGAGGTGGGTGCCCAGCGCGGCCGCCGTGTCCCGCTCGCCTGCCAGGACCTCGGCGATGGCCGGGAGGCCGAGGCCGAGTTCGCGCAGCAACAGGATCCGTTGCAGCCGCACGAGGGCGTCCTGGTCGTAGTAGCGGTACCCGTTGGCGCCGATCCGGCTCGGTTCCAGCAGTCCCCGCTCGCCGTAGTGGCGCAGCGTGCGACTGGTGGTCCCGGCCGCCTTGGCCAGGTCCTGGATCGACCATTCCCCTGCCATCGAAGAATTCCTCCGCTCGTCGGTGTCGGTGCGATCCGACAGGACAAGAATGGAGGTTGACGCTGCGTCAATGTCAAGGGCGCGGCGGGAGTGACACGCCTAGGCCCGGTAGAGCGCCACGGCGCGGGCGGTGTCGAGTGCGCCCGCGTCGGCGATCGGCAGGAAATGATCCAGCTGCCACGCCTGGGTGCCGCGGGCCTGGCGACTGGTCGGCGCCGCCCACGGCGGGTACACGCGGATCGCCCGCTTCCCGCCCACACCGTCTCGGGACAGCACGCCGCGATCGGCGAGCACCCGCTTCGGGAAGACGAACTGCCCGAGGTGATCGCCGCCGCGGGCGATGACGATGAACAACTCGACCGGGTCGACGATGTCGAAGGGCGCGATGGGGCCCTGCGCCGACCGCTTCCACAGGGTGACGAACTGGCCGACCTTCTTCGGTGTCGTCTTGGCGACCCGGAAACGGATCGGGCGGCCGTCGACCGTGAACTCGTGCGCCCCGTAGGCCGCGCTCTCCGGCTCGGGCACGGGAGCCGAACAGGCGAAGCCGCACGGGTCGAACACCTGCGTCTTCGCCGCCAGCAGATCGGCGTGGACGGCCCCGGCATCCTGCCATGGTTCCGGTTCGATGCTCACGTGCCCGAGGATACGGCGGCGGACTTCGGCGAGCCTTGCATTGCTGGCCGAGTCATCTTGATGCCGATAGCGTTCCGCGTATGAGCACGGATCCGGATCAACTCCCGGCGTCGCATCCGGCGGAGCCGCACGTCCAGGGGCTCTCCGCCAAGCTGAACTGGCTGCGGGCGGGCGTACTCGGCGCCAACGACGGCATCGTCTCCACCGCCGGTCTGGTCGTCGGCGTCGCCGCGGCGAGCACCGCACGCGGCCCGATCCTCACCGCGGGCATCGCCGGGCTGGCGGCCGGGGCGGTGTCGATGGCCCTCGGCGAGTACGTCTCGGTCAGTACCCAGCGCGATACCGAGCGGTCGCTGCTGGCCAAGGAACGCCGAGAACTCGCCGAGCTGCCCGACGCCGAACTCGACGAGCTCGCGTCCCTGTACGAGGCGAAGGGCCTGACCCCCGCGACCGCCCGCACCGTGGCCGAGGAACTGACGGCACACGACGCCTTCGCCGCGCACGCCGACGCCGAGCTGGGCATCGACCCCGACGAGCTGACCAATCCGTGGCAGGCGGCGGCCTCCTCGGCCATCTCCTTCACCCTCGGCGCCCTGCTGCCGCTGATCGCGATCCTCGTCCCGCCCGCCACCTCGCGCGTACCGATCACGTTCGTCGCGGTGCTGGTCGCGCTCGCGCTGACCGGCAGCGTCAGCGCCCGGCTCGGCGGGTCACCACGCGGGAAGGCCGTGCTGCGGGTGGTGCTAGGCGGCGCACTCGCGATGCTGGTCACCTACGGCATCGGGCAGATCGTGGACACCGTCCACATCTGAGCCCGTTGCCGTGCGGATCGAGGTCCTCAGGCCCGATCCGCTCCCGACATCAGCACCGGGATCACGAACTGCTCGATCATCGCCCGCTCGTCGGCCTCGTCGGCGCCGGGGACGGTGAGCAGCGAGACGATGACCCGCACCAACCACCGTGCCCGACTGGAGATCTCGCGGTCGTCGCTGCCCCACACATCGGCGAGGAAGCTCGCGCCGAGCACCTCGATCACCTGCGAGGTGCCGGCCAGCTCGGAGGCGATGCCCGCGTCGCCGAGCCCGAACCAGGCGGCCAGCGTCGGTGTCGCGCGCACCTCGCGCACCGAGGCGAGGATGGCCGCGGTGATCCGCTCGCGCGGATCCTCGATGCCTGCCACCAGGCCGGTCACCCGCTCGCCGAGCCGCCGCGCCTCCCGGTGCACGAACGCCAGGTGCAGCGCGCGGCGGTTCTCGAAGTAGCGATAGAGGGTCGCGCGCGAGCACCCGGCGGCCTTGGCGACCTCGGCCATGCCGGTCGTCGCGACGCCACGCTCGACGAACAGCTCCGCGGCCGCGTCGAGGATGCGCTCCGCCGCGAGGTCGGTGCGTTCGTCGCGCAGCCAGGTTCCGGAACTCATGGCCGGAACGGTACGTGCGTAGGCCGCCGGACGTAGTTACCGGCCGCGTACTCGATGCCGTCGACGTCCACCTCGAAGTCGGGGCAGCGGGCCAGCAGTTCCTCGAGCGCGACGCGGGCCTGCATGCGTGCGGCCGCCGCGCCGAGGCAGTGGTGGCTGCCGTGACTGAAGGTCATGATCTGGCGGGGCGCCCGCAGCACGTCGAGTTCCTCGGAGTTGGCGCCGTAGACCCTGGGGTCGCGGTTCGCGGATCCGTAGACCAGCAGCGTCTTGCGGCCCGCGGGGATGGTGACGCCCTCGATCGTGACGTCCCGGGTGGTGGTGCGGGCCAGGCCCTGGACCGGCGAGGTGAGGCGAAGCAGCTCGTCGACGGCGTCGGGGATGCGGGACGGATCCTCCAGCAGCAGCGCGCGCTGGTCGCGGTGCTGGGTGAGCAGCGCCGAGGAGCCGCCGAGCATGCCTGTGGTGGTGTCGTTGCCGCCGGTGACCATCGTGAACGCGAAGCCCAGGATGGACAGCACGCCCGCGAAGTCCCCGTCGGCGGCGATGCCGGCGGCAACGAGGTGCGAGATGGTGTCGTCGGCTTCCCTGCCCGCGGCAACGTCGGCCTTGCGACGTTCGATCAGCCCGCCGAAGTAGCCCATCAGGTCGCCGACCGCGGTCGCCGCCTCGAGCGGGTCGCCGGCGGCGTTGGCGGCGACGATCGCCTCGGTCCAGCCGTCGAACTGCCCGCGGTCCTCCTCGGGAACGCCCAGGTAGTGCGCCACCACCATGCTCGGCAGCGGCTTGAACAGCTCGGTGACGATGTCGCCGCCGCCCGCCGAGCGCAACCCCTCGATGCGCTCGACCACGAACTCGCGGACCGCAGGCTCAACGGCCTCGACCTGACGCGGCGTGAACCCGCGGGCGACCAGGCGGCGGAAGTCGGTGTGGACCGGCGGATCGAGCATCACCAGGGGCGGGTTGTCCTTGAGCCCGATCTTCTCGAGCTCGCCGTAGCTCGTGGTCAGGCCGTCCGCGGAAGAGAACGTCTCATGGTCGCGGGCGGCCGCGTACACGTCGGCGTGCCTGGT
The DNA here is from genome assembly GCF_001984015.1 of Rhodococcus sp. MTM3W5.2. Classification (NCBI taxonomy): domain Bacteria; kingdom Bacillati; phylum Actinomycetota; class Actinomycetes; order Mycobacteriales; family Nocardiaceae; genus Rhodococcus; species Rhodococcus sp. MTM3W5.2. The sequence goes on from NZ_CP019572.1 coordinate 5,495,701, forward strand.
CAGCACCCAGTAGTCGTCCGTGGGCGACTGCTCGGGCACCACGTGGTGGACCGGGTCATGCTCGCGCAGCGCCGCGTACATGCCCCAGGGGTCGCGCCAGGACTCGGCAGAGGGCGGAACGTAGGCGGCCTGGCCGGACATAGTCGTTATCATGTGTCGAGCGTGAGACACATGAGCTACTTTGTCAATCGATGGCGAGGACGGCCAGATCCAGCTCCCTCAGCCGCTCCGGGTCGGCGATCACCTCGTACTCCGTGATCCGGTCGCCCTCGATCACGAAGGTGAGGGCGAGGAGCAACCGCCCGCGTGGGGCCACGATCACCCCCACGGCACCGTCGACAAGGGCCGCCTCGGCGAACCGCGCCCGCCTGCCGAACGCCATGACGCCCTCCACCACCGCGCGCACACCGCGGGCCACGGTCGCCGCACCGGCAGGCAGGGCGGCCGGGTCGGCAGTCCGCACGACGTCGGGTGCCAGCACAGCCAGCAGCGCGTTCAGGTCGCCGCTGCGCGACGCGGCGAGGAATGCCTCCACGACGTGCCGTTGGGAGCCCAGGTCGGCGCGTGAAATCGATTCAACACCTTGCACTCTCAGGCGTGCGCGGCTGGCGATCTTCTTGGTGGCGACGGGGGTCCGCCCCACAATCAGGGCGATCTCACTGAACGGCACCGCGAACATGTCATGGAGCACGAACACGATTCGCTCGACGGGAACCAGCTTGTCCAACACGACAAGCAGTGCGCGTCCGACCGAATCAGCCAGCAGCGCTTCATTTTCCGGATCAGTCGCCGTGTCTGGGCTTACGAAGTGGTCGGGGACCTGCTGCCCTGCCGGGTCCTCCCGCCGGGACTTTCGGGTGCGCAGCATGTCCAGGCACAGGCGTGACACGACGGTCCGCAGCCAGGCGGCCAGATCCTCCACCTCGCTGACGTCCGCACGGCTCAGGCGCAGCCACGCCTCCTGGACCGCGTCGTCGACCTCGCTCAGCGATCCGAGCATCCGGTAGGCGACCGCCCGCAGGTGGCTGCGCTCCGATTCGAATCGCTGTGCGAGCTCGTCTTGATCACCCATCGGTCACCTTTCCGCGCCGTGCTCCGTCTACGTCATTGAGGCACAACGCAGCCGAGGCGATCCGACCGACCCCGGCACCACCGGGCCCGATGATGAGGAGAGAACATGACCAGGACCCACACGACCGCGCTCCAGCAACCACTGCTGCGGCGAGCGGACTTCCGAGACTTCCAGCTACCCAATCGCATCGTCATGGCCCCGACCACCCGAGCTCGCGCGGCGAACGACGGGCTGGCGCCGACGGAGATGCATGCCGCCTACTACGCCCAGCGGGCAAGCGCGGGGTTGATCATCACCGAGGGGACCTGGGTCAGCGAGCAGGCGATCGGGTTCGTCAACGTGCCAGGAATCTACAGCGAGGAGCAGGTCACGGCGTGGCGTCGGGTCACCGACGTGGTGCACGCCGTCGGCGGTCGAATCCTGGTGCAACTCTGGCACAACGGTGCCGCCTCGCACCCCGACCACCTGCGCGGCGAGCTGCCCGCCGGACCATCGGCGATCAATCCGCACGAGTTGTCCTTCACCCACGACGGATTCAAGAACACGGTCACGCCGCGCGCGATGACCGTGGTGGACATCGAGAACACGATCGCGGAGTACCACCGCGCCTCGGAGAATGCCCGGCGCGCCGGGTTCGACGGGGTCGAGGTCCACGCCATCGGTTCGACGCTGGTCCCGCAGTTCCTCAACCCACGCCTCAACCGGCGCTCCGATTCCTATGGCGGCGACAGCGCGCGGAGGCGGCGCCTGCTGCTCGAGATCCTCGATGCGGTCGCGGAGCCGTGGGACGGACGATGCGTCGGGGTCCGCCTGTCGCCCTACTGGACAGCTGGCGACCGTTTCGTCGCCGACGATCAGGAACTCGCCGACTACGACGAGCTCGTGGCCGCCCTCGCCGACCACCCCGTGGCGTACCTGCACCTGCGCGGACGAAACCCCGCCGCGCCGGGCGCCACGCCCGACTTCGACGCGATCGCCCGCTACCGACGCCAGTTCGACGGCCCACTCATCGCGAACAACGGGTTCGATCGCGAATCCGGGAACGCCCTCGTCGACGCGGGTATCGCCGACGCCGTGTCGTTCGCCACGCACTTCATCGCCAACCCCGACCTCGTCAGCCGGTTCGCGCTTGACCACGATCTGGCCACGGGCGATACCGCCACCTATTACTCCGGCGACGCAGGCGGCTACGTGGACTACCCGATCAGCGGTTGCGCGGGAGGCGTTGCCTGACACCGACGGGCGGCTATTCCCCGTCGTACGCGCGTCGCAGTTCGTTCACGTCGAGCTTCTTCATCTGCATCATCGCCTGCATGGCTCGCTGCGCCTTCTCGGGATCGCCGGTCACCATCATCTCGTCGAATCCCGGGGCACGATCTGCCAGGACAGTCCGTACTTGTCCTTGAGCCAGCCGCACTGCACTTCCTGCCCGCCGTCCGCGGTCAGCTTGGCCCAGTACTCGTCGACCTCCTCCTGTGAATCACAGTCGACGAGCAGGGAGACCGCCTCGGTGAAGGTGAACTGCGGTCCACCGTTGATCGCGTTGATGCGGTGCCCGTTCAGCTCGAAGTCCACGGTCATCACGCTGCCCTCCGGGCCCGGCGCTCCGGCCGGGTACCGGGCGATCGTCAGGATTTTCGAGTTCTTGAAGATCGACACGTAGTAGTTCGCGGCCTCCTCGGCCTGATCGTCGAACCAGAGTGAGGGATAGATCTGCATCGTTGCCTCCCGGGTCGTGGTTTTCCACTCTCACATGTTGTGACCCGGGAGGCAGCCGAAACTCATCGCGGTCGGGTCAGCTCCCCGTGCCGGGAAGCTTGGCCGTGAGGACACTGGCATCGAGCACCTGCGCGCCGGTGGTCTTGGTCCAGACGATGGCCCCGTGCGTGTACATCCGGAACCGGCCCGCCTCATCGGGCATCGCCAACTCCGGACCGACAGGGGCCCCGAGCACGCCCAGATGCCCACCGAGCTCCGCGTACTTGCGCTCGATGTCGGTCGGCTCGACGGCCCCGGTCGGGTCGGCGTTGTCGACGCCAGGCGCCGCAAGAGCGGAGGCCGGCGGCGGCGCGGCGGGACCGACGCCCTCGGTGATGGTGAACCAGTCGGACTTCAGCCCCAGCTTGGTGCGCGCCTCGTCGCCGGTCACCTCCTTGGTGCCGGTCGAACCCGCCACCCGCAGCCCGGTGACCCGTCCGCCGTCGGGACCGAGGTTGTTACGCGAGGTGACCTCGATCGAATGCAGCTCACCGACGCCGAACGCGGTGGCGATCTCGCCCGCGGTCAGGGTCTGCGTCCACTTGTGGTTGGGCGATTCGGTGTCGCCCAGGTCCTCGACGGCCCCGAACGCGCCGCCGGCGCTGTACCCGCCGGTCGACGCCGAGAACTCCGCGGAGACCGGCTTGCCCTCCTTCATCAGCACCTTGCCCGCGGTGGAGCGGACGGCCTCGGTGGTCTTCGGATTCTCCTTCGAGGAGCCGCCGTACACCTGGCAGTCCTGCGTGTCGCAGGTCTCCGCGTAGGCGTACCGGCTCTCGGCCGCCGCGTAGGACCGGGCCGCGACAGCCTGCGCTCGCAGCGCCTCCGCACCGCCGGTGTCGGCCCATTCGGCCCTCGACTCCGCCGGCACCACGCCGAGCAGATAGTCCTCCATACCGACGTGGTTGACGACCCGGGGCGCGTCACCCTCGAGCGCGACGCCGAGCGAGCCGCGGAACGGCGCGCCGCCACCGCACAGCTTCAGGTGTTCGTTCGCCGGCCGGTCCGGGCCGAGATCGACGGGGTCCACCCAGGGGTGCGCGGTGGACTCCTGCCACAGCACCTCGCCGTCGCAGCCCCTGGTGACGACCACCGTCGCGCCGCCGCCGGGAGAGGCGGTGAGATGCACGGCCTCCCCTGGCGCCACGGTCCGGCCCGCCACCCCCATCGGCGAATCCGAGAACACGTCGAGTCCCTTACCGTCCAGGCCCATGAGCCGGACGCCGATCGCCTTGTCCCCCAACGCTTCGAGTGTGGTTCCGCCGTAGTAGTAGCCGAGGATGCGTTCGGCGGTCCAGCCCTGCTTGGCGTAGCCGTACGCGCCCCACTGCCCCATCCCCCTGCCGTGACCGTGGCCGTAGCCGGTCAGTGTGTACGGGGCGTCGGCGGCGACGGTCTCGGCGACATCCGGGCCGGCCGATCTGGTCGCGACCACCACGCCGACGGTGCCGCCGACCAGGAGTGCGGGCGCCAGCCCCAGGATCGCGGCCCGCATCGCGAACGGTGTCCAGCCGCCCCGCATCGGTCGACCGACGACAAACTTCTTCCTTCGGGTCCTCGCCATACCCTGATCTCCTCATCGACGGAGTTGATCGTCAGCGCGCGACATACGGGATGACGCGCGGTGGCGCGTACGTGCCGATCTCGAAAGCCTCAAGTTAAGGTTGAGCGTTGGAAAGTTTGTGACTAGTGTGGCAAGAGTGACTAGCGATGGCAACAACCGTCACACCTGTAACACCAGTTGCTGACACCGACACCCGCGAACCACAACTGAGGGAGTCCCTTTTGCCTTACCGCCGACCAAAGCCGTCAATCGTTCTGGGCACGGTTGCCGCCTTGGCGATCGCGAGCCCGCTCGCGGTCTGGGGCGTCACCAGCGCCACCGGCGTCCGCTCCACCACCACCTCTGCGCCGTCGGCGGTCCCGACCCAGATCGCCGAGGTGGTCCTCGCGCAGGTTCCCGACATCGTGATTCCGCTCAAGGACATCACCGGACTCGACCTACCCGACCTCCACCTGTCCGACCTGAAGAAGATCCCGATCCCGGCCAACCTCCCGACCGAGATCCCGCTGCCGCAGAACCTGCCGCTGCCCCCCGGGATCTCGCTGCCGCCGTCGATCCAGATCCCGCAGCTGACCGCGCCCGGCGACATCGCAGGCGGCGCACCGGCCCCCGCGCCGGCACCGGCACCCGAGCCAGCACCGGCTCCCGCCGCGAGCCCCGAGGAGCAGTTCGGCACCGCGGTCAAGGAGATCACCCGCGACACCCCGTTCAGCATGATCGCGCTGACCTCGGAACTCGGTGCCACCGCCGCCAAGGTCCGCGCCAAGCTCGCCGACGGCTCGTGGGGTCCCTGGTTCGCCACCGAAAAGGTCGACTCCCGCAAGGACGACAAGACCACGGGCGGCAAGACCGGCACCGAGCCGGTGTTCGTCGGTGCCACCAAGGCCGTCCAGGTGCTGGTCACCAAGGTCGAGCAGGCCGCGGCGGCGCTGCCTGCGTCGGGAACAGCCGAGGCTCCCGCAGCTCCGGCACCGGCGCTGCCGAACCAGCTCGCCCCTGCCGATCCCGCGCAGCTGCCGATGGGCTTCGCGCCCGCCGCGCTGTCGAGCCCACTGCGCGGCCAGGAACCCGCGCCGCAGCCGGAGGCACCGCAGCAGGCGCCCGCACCGCAGCAGGCCGCCGCACAGCAGGCGAACTCCGTGCAGCAGCTCGCCGAGGCGGTCACGGCCGTGCTCATCGAGCCCGGCACCTCGGCATCGGACAGCACACTCGGCGACATCGCGACTCCCCTTGGCAGTACTTCCGGCCCCAAGGTGATCACCCGCGCGCAGTGGGGCGCCGACGAGTCCATCCGCTGCCAGGAGCCGGTGTACGACGATTCCCTCGGCGGCGCGACGGTGCACCACACCGCGGGTAGTAACGACTACTCCAAGTCGGAGTCGGTCGAGATCGTCCGCGCGATCTACGCGTACCACGCCTCCACGCTCGGCTGGTGCGACGTCGGCTACAACGTGCTGGTCGACAAGTACGGCCAGATCTTCGAGGGCCGCGCGGGCGGTCTGGACCGCAACGTCCAGGGCGCACACGCGGGCGGGTTCAACGAGAACACCATGGGCATCGCGATGATGGGCGACTTCTCCACGGTGACCCCGCCGCAGGAGACCGTCAACGCGGTCGGCAAGTTCCTCGGCTGGCGACTCGCAAAGGCGGGCCTGGATCCCAAGGGCCGCACCACGATGTACTCCGAGGGCACCGAGTTCACGCCGTACGCCCAGGGCGAGGCCGTAGACCTGCCGATCATCTTCGCGCACCGCGACGTGGGCAACACCAGCTGCCCCGGCGACGCCGGCTACGCCAAGCTCGGCCAGATCCGCGACATCGCGGCGGCGAACCTGGGCGGCGGTTCGTCGTCCGGCGTGCTCGCCGCGGCACCGAACAACCCGCCAACCGACAACGCGAGCCCGGGCGTCGCCCCTGACGCTGCCGCAGCAGGCACCGGTTCGACGGCGGGCGCCATCGGCGCACTGGTCGGCGAGCTGCTCCGGCTGACCGACCCCTCCCCCATCGCACAGAAGTGGATCGCGGAGGGCGGCGACACCGGACGCCTCGGGAACTCGCTGTCCGGCGAGATCCCGGTCAAGGGCGGCAACAAGGTCGTGAAGTTCACCAACGGCGCCATCGCCACCTCCCCGAACGGTGGGGTGTGGACGGTGCTCGGCAAGATCTTCGAGACCTGGCAGACCTCCGGCCTCGACTCCGGTTCGCTCGGCCTGCCGACCAGCGATGAGTACACGGTGCCGGATGGCAAGCGCACCGACTTCGAGGGCGGATCGTTGATCTTCAACGAGGTCACCGGCATCGTCACCACGATCCTCAAGACCTACAACGACGCCTACGCGAAGGCCTATCAGGAGGGCGCGGCCGCGACCCCCGCAGCCGCACCCGTCGCCGAGGCGGCACCCGCTCCTGTGGCGCCTCCCGCTCCGCCCGCGGCTGCCGAACCGGCACCCGCGCCCGTCGGCTGACCGCAAGCACAGCAACGAGAACATCGGCCCCGCATCGGTTTCCCCGATGCGGGGCCGATCCCGTCGCCACGCCACCCGCCGGGGTGTGGCTGGCCACACCCCCGAATCGCCTGGCAACACCCTCGAACGCTCGTCGGGCATCGGGAAACATGGTTCCCATGACGACGACCACTCCCCGTCCACCCGCGCTCCGCGAGTTCCTCCGCGCCCCGATCGCGGCGCAGACCTGGCGCGAGGGCGGATACCTGGCGGTGACCGCCGTGCTGGCACTTGCCGGCATCACGTATCTCTTCCTTGGCGCCATGTTCGGGGGCGTACTCGTGATCACCCTGATCGGCATCCCCCTGCTGGCGGCGATGATCGTGGGGGCCAGGGGGTTCGGCCACGCCTATCGCACCCTCTCCGCGTCGATGCTCCGCTCGCCGGTGGTGGATCCGCCACCGTTCTCCCCTCGCCCGGGTGCGCTCGGGTTCATCTGGTCCGGACTCATCGACCGAACGGGATGGCGCGTCATCGCGTTCATGCTGATCAAGACTGTGCTCGCAATCGCCGCCGTGTGGGGCGCCCTGCTCTTCGTGGTCGTCTCGTTGGGCTTTGCGGTCTCGCCGCTCCTGTGGTGGCTGATCGAGCCCACGAACTACGACGAGAACGGCGTCGCCCGGCGTTCGCTCATCCAGTTCGGCGATGTGTACCTCGACACCTGGGCGCAGATGCTGGTGCTGTCGACGGCAGGCATCGTGGGCCTGTTCCTGGCGCCCTGGCCGATCCGCGCGCTCGCCGCGCTGGACCGGATGCTGATCCGGGCCCTTCTCGGGCCCGCGGCTCGCGACGTTCGCGTCGAGGAGCTCGAGCGCACCCGCACCGAGGCGGTCGAGGACTCGGCCACGAGGCTGCGACGGGTGGAGCGCGACCTGCACGACGGCACCCAGGCCCGACTGGTGGCGATGGCGATGACCCTCGGCCGCGCGGAGGAGCGGATCGCGGCGGGCGAGGACCCCTCGGAGCTGGTGCACAGCGCGCATTCCGCCGCCAAGGAGGCGCTGACCGAGCTACGGGAAATGGTGCGGGGCATCCATCCGCCCGCCCTCGACCTCGGCCTTGCTCCCGCGCTGCAGACGCTGGCCGCCCGCAGCGTCGTGCCGGTGGACCTCGCGGTGTCGGTGGATCCGCGGCCGACGCCAGGCACCGAGACGATCGCCTACTTCTCCGTTGCCGAGCTGCTCACCAACGTCGCTCGACATTCCGGGGCCACCCGCGCATGGGTGTCTGCGATGTCCGATGGTGATGGACTGTCGGTGTCGGTGCGGGACAACGGCATCGGCGGGGCGATCATCGGCGCCGGCAGCGGGCTCGCCGGGCTCGCTGCCCGGGCCGGTACCGTGGACGGATCGCTGCACGTGGACAGCCCTGTCGGGGGTCCTACGGTGGTGACCCTTTCGTTGCCGGTCGACGGGACACACTGATGCGGATCGTGATCGCCGAGGACAACGCCATCCTCCGAGATGGTCTGGCGCAGTTGCTGATCGAACGTGGACACGAGGTCGTGGCCATCGTCGGCGACGCGACCTCGCTGGGGGCGGCCGTCGCCGAGCACCTCCCGGATGTCGCGGTCGTCGACATCCGGATGCCGCCCACCTTCACCGACGAAGGCCTGGTCGAGGCGGTGGCCCTGCGCCGCAGGTTCCCCGACGTCGGGGTTCTCGTGTTCTCCCAGTGGGTCGAGACGCGGTATGCCGCTGAGCTTCTCGCCGGCCAGGCCGCGGGTGTCGGCTATCTGCTCAAGGACAGGGTCGCGGACGTCGGCGAGTTCGTCGACGCCCTGCAGCGGGTGGCCGCGGGCGGGACCGCCCTCGATCCGGAGGTGGTGACCCAGTTGATCGGCTCGAGTCGCAAGGCCCAGGCCCTCGACGCCCTCACCCCACGCGAGCGGGAGGTACTCGGACTGATGGCGCAGGGGCTGTCCAACGCCGCCCTGGCCGCCTCGTTGCACGTGACCGAGCGTGCCGTCGAGAAGCACATCGGCAACATCTTCACCAAGCTGGACCTGCCGCCGTCGGACGGCCACCACCGACGGGTGCTCGCCGTGTTGCGCTACCTGGAGTGAGATCGCCCTGGCGTCAGTCGCTCTCAGCGCATCAGCCGGACCAGCTGTCCCCACAGCCCGTCGAGAGCGCCTGCATCGTTGCGCAGCTTCGCGAACAGCACGGCGCCCTCGAGCTGGGCGAGCATGGCGGCCGCCAGCTCCCCGCTCGAGCCGTCGGGCGTGAGGCTGCCGTCCGCGACAGCCTCGTCGAGCACGGCGGCCACCAGCGCGGCCTGCTCGTCGAAGATCGTCTCCAGGTCCGCCCGGATGGTCGCGTCCTGCGTCGACAGCTCGAGTGACAGGTTGGCGAACAGGCAGCCGTTGATCGCCCCGTCCGCCTGCTCCGCGCGCAGGCCCTGGACCTGCATCGCGAAGAGCGCCTCCAGCCGCTCGAGGGCGGGCTCGTCGCCGGAGAGCACCGCCACCCACCTGGCGCGCTGGGTCTGCCAGTGTTCCCGGATCACCTCACGGGTGAGGACCTGCTTGGACTCGAAGTAGTGATAGAAGCTGCCCTTGCGCACGTCGGCCACGGCGCACACCTCGGCCACGCCGACCCCCGCATATCCGCGGTCCCGGATCAGCCCGCAGGCGGCGTCGAGCATGCGTTCACGAGCGTCGCTGGTTCGTCCCACCCGGTCACAATACAACCGGTCAACTATTGTCCGATTGACGTTTAGTTGACCGGTCGTCTAGTTTCGAGCTCGGGCCGAAACCGACTCGGCCGGACAAGGAGCGCCATCGCCATGGCCGACTGGACAGACACACGCTTCACCAGGGAATTCGGTGTTCAGTACCCGATCGTGCAGGGCCCGTTCGGGGCGGGATCTCGCGCGTCGAGCTCACCGCCGCCGTCTCCGACGCGGGCGGACTCGGCTCGTTCGGCGCCCATCACCTCCACCCCACCGAACTCGACGCCACCCTCACCCGGCTGAGCGCCGCGACCGACCGGCCCTTCGCGGTGAACCTGTGGGTGCCGCTGCCCGGTGAGCCGAGAACTCTCGATCCTCTGACGCACGCAGGCCAGTCCGACGCGCTGGCACCGTGGTTCCGCCGCGCCCGGATCGAGCCCCCCGCCTACCGGGCGCCCGCGCCGCCCGACTTCGAGGCTCAGGTCGAGGTCCTCCTGGAGCGCCGGCCTGCGGTGTTCAGTTTCGTATTCGGGATCCCGGAACCGGGCATCCTCGCCGAGTGCCGCCGTCGCGGTATCCGAACCCTCGGCGCTGCCACGCATCTCGACGAGGGCTTGGCGCTGCGCGACGCGGGCATCGACGCCGTCGTCGCGTCCGGCTACGAGGCGGGCGGGCATCGACCGGCATTCCTGCGGCCGGCCGAGGACTCCATCGCCACCGGCCCGCTCACCGCCCAACTGTCCGCCGCGCTCGACATCCCGGTGATCGCGGCGGGCGGTATCGCTGACGGACGCGGCGTCGCCTCCGCGCTGATGCTGGGCGCCGACGCCGTTCAGGTCGGAACCGCTTTCCTGGCCACCGACCAGTCCGGCGCCCCGGACGCGCACAAGCAGATGCTCCGCTCGCCCCGGGCCCGGTACACCGCACTGACCACGGCGTTCTCCGGGCGGCTCGCGCGTGGCATCCGCAACGAGTTCCTCGATGAGCACGCGAACGCGGACCTCCCCCCGTACCCGCAGCAACTGTGGCTCACCGCCCCCATCAAGGCGGCGGCCGCGCACAGCGGGGACGCCGAGCTGCTCGCGCTGTGGTCCGGCCAGGGCGCACCGCTGCTGACCGAACGACACGACGCCACAGAGGTTTTCGACCACCTGGTCACCGGCACCACCCGCACGCTCCGCTCCTTCGATCGCTCCACCCAGGAATAGACGCCTCAGGATGACGCTCCGTAGCAGGTGGCGATCGCGGCGGCGCGGTTGCGCAGGGAGTCGCGCAACCACTGCGGGGCAAGGGCTTCCGCGTCCGTGGCAAGCTGCCACAGCGCCCATTCGGCGTGTCGCGGATCTTGGAAGGTCACCTCCAGCCGCAGCCACCCGTGTGCGTCGGGTTCCTCGGCACGGACGGCCAGCGCGGTGTCCAGCAGGACCTCCCGCCGCGCCGGGTTCACCCGTACCAGTACGGCGACTTGGTCGCCGCCGGCGCGAAACCGGGTGCTGCGCTCCCGCCAGGCGCGGTCCAGATCGACCCGGTCCGGTCGCTGTGCCGGTTCCTGGAGTTCCTCGGCTGCCACCACCCGCGACAGCCGGTAGGTGCGGTCCGCGCCAGATCTCGTGGCCAGCAGGTAGCCCCGGTCGCGCACGGTGACCAGGCCGATCGGGTCCACGGTGCGCCACTGCGGGGTCTGGTCGATCGCCGCGTAGTGGATGCGCAGCTTGTTTCCGGCGAACACCGCGCGCCGGATCTCTGCCAATACGGTGCCGGGCACCTCCTCGGCGTCCAGCCGACGCGACAACAGATCGGTCTCCGGGTCGATGAGCAATCGCTCGGCCACGTCGGCCGCGGTGTCCCGATAGCTTTCGGGTAGCGCGTCAACCACTTTGAGCATCGCCGCGGCAAGCGCCGAGTCGAGGCCGAATGCCTGCGCGCCGCGCCGCGATCCGGCGACCAGCAGGGCAAGCGCCTCGTCGTGGTTCAGCCCGGTGAGCTCGGTCCGAAACCCGGGCAACAACGCGAAACCGCCGTGCCTGCCGCGTTCGGCGAAGACCGGGACGCCGGCCACGGACAGCGCCTCGATGTCGCGCAACACGGTGCGGGTGGACACCTCCAGCTCGTCGGCCAGCTCGGCCGCAGTCAGCTGACCGCGCTGGCGCAGCAGCAGCACCAGCGACACCAACCGGTCTGCGCGCACACGAAAACACTACCGAATACATGACACAGGATGTCGTGATTCGTTGGGAGGCTTGCCACTACGGCGTCGCAGACAGCCGCTACAAGGGCCGATGGACGTACGTACACCAACAAACGAATGGAGCTGATGTGGCAGTGGAACGAACGGCAGTCAACCCGGTGACATGGTCGGTGGAGATGGGGTTCAACCAGGGTGAGCTCGTCTCCGGGCACACCCGGACCCTGTATTGCTCCGGGCAGACCGCGATGAGCGGCGACGGCAAGCCCCAGCATGACGGTGACATGGAGAAGCAGCTGGCGCTGAGCCTCGAGAACCTGGAGGCCGTGCTCGGAGAGGCGGGCATGTCCCTCGCGAACCTCGTCCGGCTCAACGTCTACACCACCGACGTCGATCTGCTGTTCCAGCACTACGGCGTGCTGGCGTCGCGGCTGGGCGCTTCCGGGGTGGCACCGGCCACCACGATGCTCGGGGTCACCCGGCTGGCGATCCCCGGCCAGATGGTCGAGCTCGAGGGAACCGCCGTCGAGTGATGCCACCTCGCCGCCTCCGGTGGGGCTACCGGAGGCGGCGGGAAGCAAGGAATGGGGTGCTTACAGCTAGCCCCACCAGCGCTCGAGGACCCGCGCCACGCCGTCCGCCGAATTCGACGTGGTGACCTCGTCCGCAGCGGTGATCGCGTCGAGGTGTGCGTTCTCCATGGCGACCCCGTGCCTGGCCAGGGTGAGCATGGGCACGTCGTTGGGCATGTCACCGAACGCGACTATGCCGGACACCGGGATGCCCAGCTGCTCGGCGACCACCGTGAGCCCGGACGCCTTGGTGATCCCGGGGGCGGAGACCTCGATCAGACCTTTGTCGGTCGAATACGTCAGGTCCGCGCTGGCGCCGATCAGCGGGGCGAGGGCGGCTGCCATCGCGGCGCTGCTGGTGCCGGGCAACCGGATCAGCAGCTTGACGGCGGGGTGAGCCAGCACCTCGTCCCCTGACATCTCGGTGTTGTCCGGGTTCAACCAGGCATGCTCGTAGCCCGGCGAGCTGACGAACTGCGGGGTGGCGGCGTCGTGGGCGCTGGCCCCGACCCTCTCCGCGGCGAGGCCGCAGCCGGGCAGGGCGCTCATCGCCAGATCTGCCAGCCAGCCCAGCTCATCGGTGGACAGCGTCACGGCGCTGAGCACCCGGTCGGCGTTGCTGTCGTAGACCACCGCACCGTTCGCGCAGACGGCCAGCGGCGCGAACCCGAGCTCGTCGACCACCGGCGCGATCCACCGCGGCGGGCGCCCGGTGGACAGCACGAAGGGCGTCCCGTCGGCTACCGCTGCCTGGACGGCGGCCCTGGTCCGGGCGCTGACCTTCTCGTCGTCGTCGATCAGGGTGCCGTCGACGTCGCTGGCGATCAGCAGGGGCTTGGTGTGTCGGTTGTCCTGCATCGAACCCATCATGCCGGAACCACTCGACGTCCCCGACGCAGCGGACCGCGGCGGTCGCGGCGACGAGACGACGTCGAGCAGGTGCAACGCGTTTCACCCATGGCGGGATCCTCAACGCCGCGACCCCTCGCCACGCTGGGCTGATCGCAGTTTCAACGATTCGATGCCTATGCGAACGAGTTCTCCTCTATGGTCCAGGTCACAGAATCTCTTTACTTCTGTACAACTAACTGTTTCCGAAGTCAGTAAGGAGCAATGCATGTCCTTCACGCACGTTCGCCGGGGTGCGGTCCCCGTGGTCGCCGCCGCGGCGGTGGCCGCGGGCAGCCTGCTGATGGCGTCGCCCGCATCCGCCGCGCCCACCTCGATCGAGTTCCAGGGTGCCTGCCAGGCGAGGGCGATCCTCACCCAGCACATGTCGCAGCCGCTGGGCATGACGATCGATGCCCCTGGCTCCGTGAAGGTCGGCGAACAGTTCACCTACCGCCTGCAACCGACGGTGAGCTCCCTGCCGGACAAGGAGTCCATCGCCACCACCACCGACATCCAGCGGCTCAAGATCGACTGGGAGCTCCCGGAGAACACCGAGTTCGTCGGGGCAACGGTCGTTGCGGGCACCGGCAAGGGCCTGACCGGCGTCGCACCCTCGGTCATCCGCGTCAACGACGCGGGCGAGCCCGACGCGGCAGGCACCATCCTGCGGCTGTCCGGCGACAACGAGACCGTCGGCAACGGCCCGAAGTCCAGCCTGAACACCCCGGGCGGCATCGCGGTGGCGAAGACGAAGACCGACATGGACGGCAACCCCACCGCCGACGGTTCCACCAAGTTCCAGCTGCCCGCCGTCGAGGTCACGGTCAAGGCCGTCGCCGAGGGCGTCGTCACTCCCAAGGTGCGGGTCGCGGGCGAGGCCGCGAACTACAACAGCGAGAAGAACTACGACACCTTCCTGGCCCGGGCGTTCGCGCTCGGCTCGAACCAGAACGCTCCGACCTTCTGCACCCCGAAGGACGGCACCCGGCCCGCCAACGACGCGCCGGTGAACGCGGGCGGCAGGGCACTCGCGACCATCCAGGTCGGCGCGGGCGGACCGGTCGACCCGGGCCCCGACCCGGATCCGGGCACAGGAACCGGATCCGTCGACCTCGGTTCGGTCGGGTCCATCTTCGGATCCTGACCTGACAGGGTCCTGACCTGACAACGGAGGCCGGCTCCCCCAACGGGGAGCCGGCCTCTTGTCGTCTGGGGCCGAGCGCGCCGTCAGCCGGACAACGCCCGCTCGAGCGAGTCGTCGGGAGCCGAGACGACCTTCGGGTCCCTGCTGCTGAGCATGTCCGCGACGGCCTTCGGGCTGGCCAGCCACTCACGGACGGTGTTCCTGGCCACGGTGATGAAGCGGCAGTCGCAGTCGCCCTTGACGCCGTCGGCATCGATGCCTGCGTCGCGGCACAGCGCCACCGCCCGGGCGACATGATTGCCCTGGCTGACGATCAGCGCCTTGCGCACGCCGAAGGTCGTGGCGGCACGCGCACAGGTGTCGTAGGTGTCCAGGCCGTAGTCGTCGCCGACGATCAACGACCGATCGATGCCCTTGGCCACCAGATAGTCGGTCATCGCGGCGATCTCATTGCCGGACGTGCCGTTCGCGTCGCCGGAGACCAGCACCGCGCTGGCCTTGCCCTCGCGCACCATCTGCGCGCCGACGTCCAGGCGACCGGCGAGGAAGGACATCGGCTTGCCGCCGGAGACCTTGGCGCCGAGCACGATCACCACCGGGGCCTCCGGGGCATCCTCCGGGTCGTACACGTGCCCGGCCGATGCGACGGCCACCCAGGCCATCGAGCCAAGCAGCGCGACCACCGGCACGGCGATGACCGCTCCCGCGATGCGCAGCAGCCTGCGCCTCACTGCTGTGCCCGACGTGCCGCCTTCGCCTCGGCCTCTTCGGCATCCATCCGGTTGGCCTCCTCGAGCGTGGGGGCTCCGCCACCGAGGCGCGCGGGAACCCAGTAGGCGCCGGCCGGGTGCTCGTAGTCCCGCTGCAGCTCGTGCAGCATCGACTCCATCGTCGCGTGCAGTTTCGCGGTGAGCTCGCCTGCCGGCTCGAACGGCTGGATCGGCTCGCCGACGGCGATGGAGATCGGAGTGTTGGTGCGCCCCAACCGCTTCGGATGACCCTTGGTCCAGACCCGCTGAGCGCCCCAGATCACCACCGGGATGATCGGCACCCCGGCCTCGATGGCCATCCGCGCGGCGCCGGACTTGAACTCCTTGAGCTCGAAGCTGCGGCTGATCGTCGCCTCCGGGTACACGCCAACCAGTTCCCCGCCGCGCAGGTCGTCGACGGCCGCCCGGTAGGACTCGGCGCCCGCGGCGCGGTCGACCGGGATGTGCTTGAGCGCGCGCATGATCGGCCCGGAGATCTTGTTGTCGAAGACCTCCTTCTTCGCCATGAACCGGATGTAGCGCTTCACGGTGCGCACGGGCAAACCGGCGTAGGTGAAGTCCATGTACCCCGTGTGGTTGACGGCGATGACCGCCCCACCCGTGGCCGGGATGTGCTCGTCACCCTTGACGGTGAACTTCAATCCCTCGGCGGCGAACACCACGCGGGCGATGCCGATGATCGTTCTGTAGACGGGTTCCACGTCGGCCAGCGTAGCCCGACCGCCGTGATCCGGCCCACCACGACGAGCGGGCAGGACTCAACACACCCGGGTCGGGTCAGTCGACACACCCGGGTCGGGTCAGTCGACACACCCGGGTCGGGTCAGTCGACACACCCGGGTCGGGTCAGTCGACACACCCGGGTCGGGTCAGTCGACACACCCGGGTCGGGTCAGTCGACGCAGGGGATGCCGTCGTCCGCCCGCACGGCCCCGCCCTGCGGCCCCGAGGAGGGCACGTCGCCCGCGAAGGCGCGCAGGCCCTGGTCCGGCGCCGCGCCCCGCGCGGGCTCGTCGCGGTCCGGGAGACTCGGCGCCTGCCTGCCGCCCTGGACGACCGCGGACCGGCCGCTGCCGAACAACGCCGCGATCTCCGCCCGCAGCCGGTCCGGGTCGACCCGGTTCACGGACTGCCCGTCGATCGTGGCGTATTCCTCGATCGGCAGCGTGAAGAAGTCCAGGTTGCCGGAGGTCAGATTGTCGGCCTGGGAGGCGAAGGACACCGGGTCCATCCCGGAATCGATGACGACGTCCTTCTTGACGATGTCGACCAGCGACTGCATCTTGCCGATATTGCCGATGACGCCGCTGCTCTTGAGATTGGCGATCACCCCGGCGATGAACGCCTGCTGGCGGTGCGTGCGGTCCAGGTCCCCGTTGTCGAGACCGTGCCGCTGGCGCACGAACGCCAGCGCCTGCGCCGGGTCGAGCGACTGCGGACCGGCCTTGAAGTCGGCCCCGGAGAAGTCGTCCTGCACGGCGTTGTTCAGGCAGACCTTGACGGGACCGACCGCCTGCGCCAGGTGGTAGAAGCCGAGCATGTTCACCTCGGCGAAGTGGTCGATGGGCACCTGCAGCAGGTTCTGCACCGTCGCGAGCGTCGAGCGACGACCCGCATCGCGCGACTGCCGTTCCCGTTCCCCTGAGTCGTCGACACCGGCCTCTGCGAGCCGGCTGTCCTCGTCGGCCTTGGCGAGACCGTAGGCCTCCTTGATCTTGCGCATCCCGTACCCGGGACGCTCACGTAGTCATCGCGCGGGATCGCGGCGGCCGTCGCCCGACTCCCGTCGCCGGGGACGTGAAGCAGGATCAGGGTGTTCGTGTTGTACCCGCCGACGCCACTGTCCCCCGCGTGCAGTTCGTCGGTGACGAACTGTGCGGGCAGGTCGCTGCCGTCCATCGCCTTGCGGCTGTCCAACCCGATCAACAGGATGTTCGCGTCGCCGTGCCGGGACTTCGGGCCTGCCCCCGCGAGCGCATCGAGCGCGTCCGAGAACTGCAGCCCCGAGGTCAGGTGCGACTGTGCCGCCCAGCCGAGGCCGACACCGCCGAGCACCATCGCGGACAACGAAGCCGACAGCAGCCGCACCCGCCCACCCCGTCGCCGGCGCCGCTGTGAACGGTGTCGCCCCGATCGTCGCTCCGCCGCATGCTGGTGACGGACCGGGGGGCGAGGACTGTTCCGGGCATTCACCGCATCCACCGTACGGACGGGCCGGGCGCGCTCGCAGAAGCAAGGACCTTGGTCCCTTCTTGGAGTGGCCGACGCCACGCGAGGTGCCGGGCGGCCTCTCGGCCGCCTACCCTGGAGGCGTCGTAAACCCCCCAGGAGGACTACCAGTGCAGGTCACCAGCGTCGGACACGCCGGATTCCACATCCAGACCAAGGCCGGATCGATCCTGTGCGACCCCTGGGTGAACCCCGCGTACTTCGCATCGTGGTTCCCGTTCCCGGACAACACCGGGCTGGACTGGGATGCCCTCGGCAACTGCGACTACCTCTACGTATCGCACCTGCACAAGGACCACTTCGACCCGGAGACGCTCACCAAGCACGTCAACAAGGACGCGACGGTGCTGCTGCCCGACTACCCGGTGCCGGACCTCAAGCGTGAGCTGGAGAAGCTGGGCTTCACCAAGTTCTTCGAGACCGAGGACTCGGTCAAGCACAGGGTGGGCGACCTCGATGTCATGATCATCGCGCTGCGCGCCCCAGCGGACGGCCCGATCGGCGACTCCGGCCTTGTCATCTCCGACGGCGAGACCACCTGCTTCAACATGAACGACGCGCGGCCGGTCGACATGGACGTGCTGCACGAGCAGTTCGGCAAGATCGACATTCACCTGCTGCAGTACTCGGGCGCGATCTGGTACCCGATGGTCTACGACATCCCCTCGCGGACCAAGTCGAACTTCGGCAAGCAGAAGCGCCAGCGCGGCATGGACCGCTGCCGCAGCTACATCGAGCAGGTCGGGGCCACCTGGGTGGTGCCATCGGCCGGTCCCCCGGTGTTCCTGGACGAGGAGCTGCGCTACCTCAACGACGATCGCGGCGACGAGGGCAACATCTTCCCGGATCAGATCGTCTTCCTGGAGCAGATGCGCATCCACGGCAACGACGGCGGCGTGCTGATGATCCCCGGCTCGACGGTGGAAGTCCACGGCGCCGAACTGACCCTGACGCACCCGATCCCGGATGCCGAGGTCGACAAGATCTTCAGCGACAAGGCCGCCTACATCGAGGACATGGCGCAGCGGATGGCGCCGGTTCTCGCCGCGGAGAAGGCGTCATGGGCGCCCGCCGAGGGCGAGCCGCTGCTCGGGCCGCTGAAGGCGAAGTTCGAGCCGATCATGGCGCAGTCCGACCTGATCTGCGACGGCATCGGCTACCCGGTCGGCCTGGTGATGGGCGAGGAGACGGTCGTCCTCGACTTCCCGAACCGCACCGTGCGCGAGCCGATCGAGGGCGAGGGCAAATACCGGTACGGCTTCCGCATCGCCCCCGAGCTGGTACGCACGGTCCTGCGCGACGACGAGCCCGACTGGGTGAACACCATCTTCCTGTCCACCCGGTTCCAGGCGTGGCGGGTCGGTGGCTACAACGAGTTCCTCTACACCTTCTTCAAGTGCCTGACCGACGAGCGGATCGCGTACGCCGACGGCTGGTTCTCCGAGGCACACGACGACTCCGCGTCGATCGAGGTCGGCGGCTACGAGATCCAGCGGCGTTGCCCGCACCTCAAGGCGGACCTGTCCAAGTTCGGCGTCGTCGAGGGCACCAATCTCACCTGCAACCTGCACGGCTGGCAGTGGGACCTCGAGACCGGACGCTGCAAGACGTCGAAGGGTCACGAGCTGCGGTCGTCGAAGCTGTAGCACCGCACCGGAACACGGTCCTGCGCGGCGTATCAGCGCAGGACCGCGATCTCGGTATCCGTTGGCGGTCGATCGAGCACAGTGCCCGACCGGTTGCGCAGGAACTTGTCGAACATGGCCGCGACATACGTGCGGACGAGTGTGGTGGAGCGCGCGGGCGCAATGGGCCCGATGTAGCGTGCGGCGGCAGGCTGTACCGCCGCGGGCACAAGCACGGACATGTCGGTGAAGTCGTAGTGCGCTGAATCCCGCACCGTCACTTGACGCTTCCAGCCCGTGGCGTGCTGCCAGAACGCATCCAGCGACGGCTTGGCGTCCCCGACCTCTTCGATCTGCTGACTCGTCATGACCAGCACCGGACGGTCCACACCCTCGGTGGCGGCGCGTCCGAACTGCTCGTCGACACCGATCTGACCGTCGAGATCGACGGCGGCATCGATGCGGCGGTCGCCGTGCATCGCCTCGACCGCGGTGTACCCGCCTGACGAGTGGCCGACCATCCCGACCTGATCCAGATCGAGCGCGCGATCAAGGCCGACCGGCGGTTCGCGGTGGTCGGCGTCGGGGTTTGTGCCGCTGGCCAACTGGGCGAGTGAGTCGAGGACGAATCGCGTGTCGAGCAGCCTCGCGGTCATGAACTTCTGCCGGATGTCCTTCCCGATGCCCACCTCGACCGGGGATGCCTGGACGACCCTCCCTCCGGGGAATTCCACGGCGGGGGCCTCGTAGGTGTGGTCGATGGTCACGACCACGTAGCCCCGACTGGCCAGGTCCTCGGCCAGGCCGGTCCCGAGCAGGCGCGAAACTCCCCCGCCCGGCGAATAGAGGAGCACGGGGTGTACGCCGTCGGGCAGTGCCGGTGCGTCTGTGTGGGAATTGGTCGACAACCCCGGCAACTCGACATCGAACCGCTTCTCCAGTCCCGGAACAACGTCGGTGGACACGTAGTGCGCGCGCGGGTGCTTCTCGGTATCGGCTGCCGGGTAGAACACCGACACCATCAACTCACGTCGACGGTCGGGCTGAAACGGATCCTGCCGCGACTCGTCGACGAGATGCATCACCGTGGTACCCACCGGAGATTGACCGGATGGAGGCGGAAGGACGGTCACGCCTACCGGCGACGCTCCTGCGGCCGCGGCATTCCCCAGCACCAACGCGCATGCACACGCGGTCCCCATTGCAATCCGACTGATCATCTTGCCCCCACAGGCGTACGCGCATCCGCAGCCGTCGACACCGACTCTGCCGCACCGACCGTAACAGGCAAGATCATTCCCGCGCTGGACCGTTTCCTTTGCCCCAGTTCTTGAATCGGCTGCCGGGGTCGGGAATATCTCCTGGCGCCACCTGGTTACACCTGAACACGGTTATTCGAGGCGCGCCATGCCCACGGCCACCACCACGGTGGCGAGCGGGCGATCGCGAAGACCGATGGCACTGCCAGGTCGCGAGCATGACGGAAGCCTGCAGGAAGGCTGGGCGACGACGATTCGGCATCGTCGCCGGAGCAACGTTGTGCCCACATCGCGTCGACCCTCCTTCCATGACAGGAAGGACGAGGCAGTGAAACTCGCGATCACCTGGATGTTCGGATCCCTTGCCGCCGCCGCCGTGCTCTTCGGCGGCTACGGTGACGATCGGGCGGGAACGAACGTGGCCGCGCGGGACCCGGTCCCCTGTCAGGTACAGCCCGAGAGCGCGAGCTCGCCCTTCGACGACGGGGATATGGACAGGGACGACGACACGTGGCGCGACCGGGAGCGAGAACGGATGGAACGTGGCGAGGACCTCCAGGAACGGAGGGACCAGGTGCCGCCCGACGTCTGCGAGCCCCCCGGAATCTTCCAGAGCGCGGCGTGAGGCGCTGAACAGCGCATCTCCCCTGGCACGCGAAAGCGCCCCGCGCGCCGGGCAGCGCGCGGGACGCCTGGAGGGCGCGCGGGGTCAGGCCGCCACAGGCACGCTTTCCGCCGAACGCACCTGCGCACGGGCCCGCAGACCGAACGCGGTGATGACGGCAGCCGCGGCGATGGCGAGCACCGGAACCGTCAGCGCGGCACGGTAACTGTCGAGCAGGCCTGCCTCCGAGGAGTCACCGGAGAGCGTGGTGACCTGCACCACTGTCACCACCGCCAGACCGAGCGCGGATCCGAGCTGCCAGGAGGTGTAGAGCAGCGCGCCTGCCAGGCCCTGCTCGTCCTCCGCGATCCCGTCCGTCCCTGCGATCGTCAACGGCCCGTACACCAGCGCGAACGCGACACCGATGAGGACCAGCGCCGGCAGCATCGCGGCATAGGCCGTGTCGGTGCCGATCCACAGGAAGGCCGCATACGCCACCCCGGCCACCAGCAGCCCCGCGAAGATCACCCGGACGTTCCCGAACCGGTTCACCAGCCACGGCGTCAGGGTCGGCGCGAGCACAGCGTCGCCCGCCACCGCGAGCATGGCCAGCCC
Source organism: Rhodococcus sp. MTM3W5.2 (assembly GCF_001984015.1). Taxonomy (NCBI): domain Bacteria; kingdom Bacillati; phylum Actinomycetota; class Actinomycetes; order Mycobacteriales; family Nocardiaceae; genus Rhodococcus; species Rhodococcus sp. MTM3W5.2. Next base: position 5,517,166 of record NZ_CP019572.1, read on the forward strand.
GGTCGCCAACGCAGACCAACCACGCATCTCCTGAAGGTAGAGCACCAGGATGAACTGGAATCCGACGAACGAGCCTGCGAACAGGACCGCGCCCAGGTTCGCCCGAACCAGGGGCCCCGAGCGCAGGATGCCAAGGCGTACCAGCGGCGCGGGCACCCGACGCTCGACTGCGACGAACAGGGTCAGCAACGCGGCGCTGCCCGCGAGCGCTGCCACCGTCGCGCCGAGCGGGACGTCGGGCGCCCGGACCACGCCGTAGACCAGCAGCAGCATCGCGCCGGTGACGCTGAACGCACCGATCAGGTCGAAGTCCCGCATCGACCGGGCGGCCGGGCGTGCCTGCACCGGGATCAGCCGGACGCCTGCGAGCAGGATCAGCGTCGCGAGGATCACCGGGGCGAAAAAGACCCAGCGCCAAGAGAACTCGGCGAGCACGCCGCCGACCACGAGGCCAAGCGAGAACCCGGCCGCGCCCGTCCCCGCGTACACCAGCAGCGCCTGGTTGCGTTTGCGCCCCTCGGCGATCGTCGTGGTGATGATCGACAGTCCGGCCGGGGCCATGAAGCCGGCGGCCACCCCGGTCACGAAGCGGGCGGCGATCAGGACCCAGCCCTCGGAGGCGAGTCCCCCGAGACCGGAGAACGCGATGAACACCGCGAGCCACAGCAGGAACATCCGGCGACGGCCAAGCAGGTCGGCCGCCCTGCCCCGAGCAGCATGAATCCGCCGTAGCCGAGTACGTAGGCGCTGATCACCCACTGCAGCTCTGTGGTGGACATCGACAGGTCGGCGCGGATCGAGGGCAGCGCCACGCCGAACATCGACACGTCGACGCCCTCGAGGAAGATCGCGCCGCACAGCACGAGGAGCATGGCCCACTCCCGCCCGCTGAAGCCGTCGCGGTCTCGTTCGAGTAGGGGTGGTTGCGGTGATTCCAGCACTGAACGCTCCTTCGGTCGACCGTCGGGAACCGATCACCCCGAGTTCCTTGCCGTGGGGTCAGTTCCCTCTTGTAACTGGCCCAATCATTCGGCACCATTGAGAACCATGGAAGAAGGCACTTTGAAGGAACCGACTCACTGCGCCGATACCGGCGACGACCGGGACCCTTACCAGTGGGACACCAGGGAGGACTGCGAGGTCCGGCAGATCCTGGACCGGATCGCGGACAAATGGTCGCTGTTGGTGATCGCGCTGCTGGACCGGCGAACCCTGCGCTTCACCGAATTGCGCCGGGAGATCGACGGCATCAGCCAGCGGATGCTGACCGTCACGCTGCGGCAACTCGAACGCGACGGGCTGGTCCGCCGCACCGTGTACCCCGTGGTGCCGCCACGGGTCGACTACGCGCTCACCCCGCTCGGCGAGACGCTGCACGAGACGATCCAGGCGTTGGTCAGCTGGACCGAACTGCATCAGGACGAGGTCGCGAAGGCCCGCGCCGAGTACGACCTCCGCGCGGACGCCGAGCGCGACCTCGTGACCGGCGCCCGCTGACCGTCAGGCGTAGATCTCCTCGACGTCGATCGCGTGCCGCTCGAGGACCACGTTGCGCTTGAGCGACATCTTCGGGGTCAGCTCGCCGGTCTCCTGCGTCCAGTCGACGGCCAGGATCCGCACCTTCTTGATCTGCTCGGCTGAGGACACCTGCGCATTGGTCTCCGCGACCGCGGCATCGATCTCCGCGACGAGAGCCGGGTGACCGATCAGCTCCGCGAGCGGCACCTCGGCGGCCACCCCGTTGCGCTCCCGCCATCCGGGCAGTGCCTCGGGGTCGATCGTGATAAGCGCCCCGACAAAGGGTTTCGCGTCGCCGACGACCATGCACTGACCGATCAGCGGGTGTGCCCGCAGCGCGTCCTCGGGCTGCGACGGCGAGACGTTCTTTCCCGCCGCGGTCACGATGATCTCCTTCTTGCGGCCGGTGATGGTGACGAACCCGGCGTCGTCGATCGTCCCGAGATCGCCGGTCCGGAACCAGCCGTCGACGAAGGCGTCCGCGGTGGCCTCCTCGTTGTGCCAGTACCCGTCGAACACCACCGGCCCGCGCACCAGCAGCTCGCCGTCGTCTGCGATCCGCGCTCCGTGTCCGTCGAGCGGGCGACCCACGCTGCCGACCCGCTGGCGTGACGAGGTGTTCACGGTGACCGCGGCGGTGGTCTCGGTGAGGCCGTACCCCTCGTAGATCGGCAACCCGACACCGCGGAAGAAGTGCCCGAGCCTGGCGCCGAGCGGGCCACCACCGGAGACGGCCAGGTCGCACTCGCCGCCGAGCGCCGCCCGCAGCTTCCCGTAGACCAGCCGGTCGAACAGCGCGTGCCGCAGCCGAAGCCCCAGCCCAGGGCCACCCTCGTCCCTGACCCGACTCCACTCGATCGCGGTCACCGCCGCCTTGTCGAAGATCTTGGCCTTGCCGCCGTCGACGGCCTTCTGCCGGGACGCGTTGTAGACCTTCTCGAACACCCGCGGCACGGACAGGATGAAATTCGGTTTGAACGCGGCGAACTGGTCGACGAGCGTCGTCCAGTCCGAAGTGTGCGCGACGGTGACCTTGGCGTCGAACGCACCCACCGAGATGGCGCGCGCGAATACGTGCGCCAACGGCAGGAACATCAGGGTCCGCTTGCCCTCGACGAGGGCCTCGCTCAGCGCGGTGCGCACGGCCACCGACTCGGCGTACAGGTTCGCGTGGGTCAGCTGCACGCCCTTCGGGCGACCGGTGGTGCCGGAGGTGTAGATGAGCGTGGCCGGCGAGCTCGCCCCCACCGCGGTACGCCGGGCGCGCAGCTCCGCGTCGTCCACCCCCGCGCCGCGGCGGATCAGCTCATCGACAGCGCCCTCGTCGATCTGCAGCGTCTCGCGCAGCGCGGGCGCGGTGGCCGCCACCTCTCGGACCGTGTCGGCGTGCCGCTGCGCCTCGACGATCAGCAGCGTGGTCCCCGAGTCCTCGAGGATCCACTTCGCCTGTGCCGCAGCCGAAGTCTCGTAGATCGCCACCGTGCAGGCGCCCGCGGTCCAGATGGCGTAGTCGAGCAGCACCCACTCGTACCTGGTCGCCGACATGATCGCGACGCGGTCCCCCGGCGCGACCCCGGAGGCGACCAGGCCCTTCGCCACCGCGGTGACGCTCTCGGCGAACCGGGCGGCGGTGACGTCGGACCAGCCCGACCCGGACGGCAGCTGGAAAGGGACGAAATCCGGCGAGTCCTGCGCGTACCGGAACACCGTGTCCGCCATCGACACATCCGCCGGGATGGTGAACGTCGCTGGAACCTCGAACTCGCGCATGCGCAGATCCCTCCGCTAAAATTAGAGAGCTTTTCTAGAAAGCATTGTCAATGCGCGGCGGCCTGTCAATGGCCTGCCCGTGGGCCATGGAGGTGGACATCGGCACGCAGCATCGGGGCACCGAGACCAGGCAGCGGCTCCTCGACGGGGCGCTGACTGTGTTCGCTCGGTCCGGGCCCTCCGGGTTCACCATGACCGCGGTGACCACGGAGAGCGGCGTCAGCGTCGGCAGCCTCTACCACCACTTCGGCAGCTTCGACGGCTTGTCCGCGGCGCTGTACAGCCGGTGCATGTCCGATCTGCTGGACTCGCTGATCGCCGAATTGGTGCGCTGCCGCACCGCGCGGACGGGGGTCAAGGCGATGGCCGCGGCCTACCTGCGCTGGGTGGGGCGGCACCGCGCCCAGGCACACTTCATCCACGCCTCGGCGTACTCGGGCTTCCTGCCCGCGCACGCCGAGGAGCTCGCGGTCGAGAAGACGCCCCGCATGCAGGCGATGTCCGACTGGATGACCCCGCACGTCGAGGCGGGCCGGGTGGTCGCGCTGTCCCCCGCCCTGATCGAGATGCTGGTGATCGGACCGGTCGCGGAGACCAGCAGGCGCTGGCTGTCGGCGGCGCCGGGCATCGACCTGGACGAGGCGGCGAAGGTACTGCCCGAACGGATCTGGCAGTCGGTCCGCGGCGAGCACGGCTGAGCCCGCCGACTCGGCTGACCGACTACGAGCCCCACAGCAGCAGATAGTCCTCCCGGCCGAACATCTTCGCCGAGTCCACCGCGGTCGGATGGCCGGCATTCGGATCGGCCCCGGCGGCGGCGAGCGCACGCACCACGGCCTCCTCGCCCTTGAAGATGGCGCCCGCGACCGGCGACTGACCGCGGTCGTTGAGGCGATCGACGTCCGCGCCCCTGTCGATCAGCAGCTGCACCACCTCGACGTGCCCGTGGTACGCGGCGAGCATCACCAAGGTGTCGCCTGCGCCGTTGGTGAGGTTCACCGGGACACCCGCGTCGACGTAGGCGGCGATGGTCGCGGCGTCGCCCTCCCTTGCCGCGCCGAAGACGCGCTCCGCGATCTCCTGGAGCCGGGGGTCGATCGGATCGTCCGTCATGTCGACCGAAGTTACCGGGAACTACGGCCGCAGGACGTCGGTCCCCACGAAAGGCTGCAGCGCGACGGGCACGGTGACGCTGCCGTCGGCTTGCTGATGGTTCTCCAGGATCGCCACGATCCAGCGTGTGGTCGCCAGCGTGCCGTTGAGGGTCGCGGCGGTCTGCGGCTTGCCGTTCTCGTCCCGGTAGCGGGTGCCGAGCCTGCGGGCCTGGAAGGTCGTGCAGTTCGAGGTCGACGACAGCTCGCGGTAGGCCTGCTGGGTCGGAACCCATGCCTCGCAGTCGAACTTTCGCGCCGCGGACGAACCGAGGTCGCCGCCTGCGACGTCGATCACCCGGTACGGCACCTCGATGGCCGCGAGCATCTCCCGCTCCCATGCGAGCAGCCGCTGATGCTCGGCGTCGGCATCCTCCGGCTTGCAGTAGGTGAACATCTCCACCTTGTCGAACTGGTGCACGCGAATGATGCCGCGGGTGTCCTTGCCGTGGCTACCCGCCTCACGCCGGAAGCAGGAGGACCAGCCGGCGTACCGCTTCGGGCCCTCGCTCAGGTCGATGATCTCGCTGGAGTGGTATCCGGCGAGCGGGACCTCGGAGGTGCCGACGAGGTACAGGTCGTCCTGCTCCAGGTGGTACACCTCCTCGGAGTGCTGGCCGAGGAACCCGGTGCCCTGCATGATCTCCGGCCGCACCAGCACCGGCGGGATCATCAGCGTGAAGCCGTTCGCGGTCGCCTTCTGCGCGGCCAGCTGCAGCAGGCCGAGCTGCAACATCGCGCCGTAGCCGGTCATGAAGTAGAAGCGCGCGCCGGACACCTTGGCGCCGCGCTCCATGTCGATCAGGCCGAGCGACTCGCTGAGCTCGAGGTGATCCTTCGGCTCGAAGTCGAAGGACGGGATCTCGCCGACGGTGTCGAGGGTGATGAAGTCGTCCTCGCCGCCCGCCGGTGCACCCTCCTGCACGATGTTCGAGATGGCGCGGGCCGCGGCATCGAGGGCGGCGTCCGCCTCGTGCTGCGCGGCCTCGGCGTCCTTGACCTTCTGCGCCAGTTCCTTCGAGCCGGCGAGCAGCGCGGGCCGTTCCTCCGCGGACGCCTGACCGACCTTCTTGCCGAGCGCCTTCTGCTCCGCCCGGAGGTTGTCGCCGGCCAGCACCGCGGCGCGGCGGGCCTCGTCGGCCGCCAGCAGCGCGTCGACCAGGGCCGGGTCCTCGCCCCTTGTGCGCTGTGACTCGCGGACGACGTCGGGATTCTCGCGCAGGAACTTGAGGTCAATCACGACCACAAACCTTACTTGGTACGCGAGCACGGCCCTCAACGCGTGCAGGGGAAGGTTCGGCATCGGCGGGACCAACGGGCATGATGGACGAGATGTCGGACGAACACGCCAACGAACGCGACGCCTCCGGGCGGGGCGACGACGCGCGCCTCGACGCCGAGGCGACCCACGAATCGGGCACCCCGTCGGCCGACAAACCCGGACACCATCTGTCCGCGACCATGACCCGGCGCGCCCTCGTCGCGATCGCGCTCGGCGCGGTCATCGCCGCCATCGCGACCGCGGTCTTCTCCGGCGGCTTCAAGAGCGAGAACGACCTCAGCACGCACGCCAACACCGGCGGCCCGATGTCGACCGGCGCTGTGTCGGGCAGCGCGTTCGGCACCGCCCACGCGGGCGACTGCCTGAGCTGGACCGAGGACGACGCCAGCGACCTGGAGAAGGTGGACTGCTCGTCGGAGCACCTGTTCGAGGTCGCCTCCGAGGTGGACCTGAGCAACTTCCCCGGCACCGAGTTCGGCCCAGGCTCGAAGTTCCCGGGCGTGCTCCGGTTCTCCCAGCTCCGCGACGAGCACTGCACCCCGGCGGTGAACGAGTACCTCGGCGCCAAGTTCGATCCGAACGGCAAGTTCAGCGTCGGCCTGATCAACCCGGGGGTCGCCGGCTGGGCGGCCGGGGAACGCACGCTGCGCTGCGGTCTGCAGTACTCGGGCACGACAGGCAACCCGCAACCGATCTACGGGACGGTCGCCGGGCAGGACCAGTCGAAGACATGGGACGCAGGCACCTGCATCGGCATCAACCAGAACGTCCCCACCGACCCGGTTCCCTGCACGGACCCGCACGCCTTCGAGGTGATCTCGGTTGTCGACCTCGGCGCCAAGTTCACCGGTGGCTTCCCGGACATCCCGGACCAGGACAAGTACCTGGAGGAGACGTGTACGCAGGCGTCGAACGAGTTCCTCGGCTCGCCGGACGCGCTGCGGAACAAGACCCTCACCCTGTTCTGGGACAACATCGACCTGACCAGCTGGCTGGCGGGCAGCCGGAAGGTCACCTGCTCGGTCGGCAAGGAACTCGACACCGGCGGGTTCGCCTCGATCGTCAACTCGGCCAAGGGCGACATCCTGATCAACGGTGCCCCGCCGATTCCGCCGCCGCCGGTTCCCGAGGGCCGTTCGCTGCCCGTTCCGCTGCCGGGCGCGGGCAATTGACGTGACCGTGCAGATGACCGAGGCCCGCTTCGAGGAGCTGGTCTCCGAGGCGCTGGACCTCATCCCCGCCGAACTCGCCCGCGCGATCGACAACGTCGTGGTGCTGGTGGAGGACCGCGATCCCGAGGAACCCGGACTGCTCGGGCTCTATCACGGCATCGCGCTGACCGAACGCGACAGCCACTACGGCGGTTCGCTGCCGGACACCATCACCATCTACCGCGAAGCCCTCCTCGACGTCTGCGATTCCGAGGAACAGGTGATCGAGGAGGTCGCGATCACGGTGATCCATGAGGTCGCGCACTATTTCGGCATCGAGGAAGAGCGCCTGCACCAGCTCGGCTGGGGGTAGCGGGCGCGGTCGGCGAAATTGGTGGGAACCGGTCGGGCGCGCGCCGCGTCCAACCTCTTGACGACCAATCTCGGTGTCTGCGGATCGCCTCGCAGGCCCCGCTCCGCCGAGCCCTCAAGGAGGCCGCGACCATGTCAGGCCATGTGTATGTCGCTCCCGAAGCCCTGATCTCCGCCGCGACGCAGCTCGATGCCCTGGCGGCGCGCCTGGAGGCCACGGTCCGGGTCAACGCGCCTGCGCTGCACCTGGCGCCCGCGGGGACCGAAGAGGTCTCTGTCATGGTCGCCAACTCGTTCAACTCGGTCGCCGACAGCTTCCTGCCGTCCGCCGCCACCGGCGTCGCCGAGCTGCGGGTCGCCGCCGAAACCCTGCGCAAGCACGCCGCCGAGTACGAGAACCAGGACCATTCCCTCGGCGCCTCGCTCGCCGCGGGCATGTGAGCGTCCGACACCGGATCTGAGGAGACACCGATATGACCATGGGATTCACCGGCGTCGTCTGGATGCCTCGCGGGGCCACCTGGAACTCGAGCGCCCTCAACGCGGGAGTCGGGCCGGTGCAGCTGTCCGCGGCGGGCGTCGCCTGGACGAACATCTCGGCAGGCCTGATGGACGCGTCCGCGACCATGACCAAGGTGATGGGTGAGCTGCGGGTGGGCTGGGAGGGGCTCGCCTCCGACGCCGCCCTCGCCAAGCTCGTCCCGTTCACCGCCTGGACCGAGGAATCCACGGCGATGGCGACGACGACGGCTGCCAAGGCCGCCGCCGCGGCCAGCACGCACTCGGTGGCCCGGATCACCATGCCGAGCCTGCCCGAGATCGCGGCCGTCAAGACCGCGAAGGTGGTGGCGCACACCGTCGGGGGCTCGCTGGCCGGTGCGGGCGCCGCCGCGGAGGCCGCCGACCGGGCGATGGATCTGCGGGCGGCGCTGGTCATGGAGAGCTACGAGGCCGCGTCGACCGCGGTCTCGGTGCCGCAGAGCTTCACCCCGCCGCCGCAGTTGGCGACCGGGGCGCAGGCCCCGGGCGCGGGCACGCAGGAGGCGGTGCCCACGAACAAGGACGACGTCGACTGGCGGACCAACCCGGCGGGCGCAGCGATGGCCGCGGTGATGGCGCAGGCGCAGAACCCGGCCGTGGTCAGCGCCGCATCGCAGGCCGGTTCGATCGCAGGCGCCGGGTTCAGCACCGTCACCTCGACCGCGACCTCACTCGCTCCCGCCGCGGTGTCCGCGATCACCGGCGGTGGCCCCGGCCAGTCGTTCGGCGGCTTCGCCGCGAGTCCGACGGCGGGTGCCGGTGCGGGCGGCCGTTCGGGCTCGGGTTCGGGCGCCACCCGCACCATGACCTCGGCCGGCGGCATGGGCCGGGGCGGCTTCGGCGGCGGTGGCGCGGGGCGCGCCACGCTGCCCGAGGGTTGGGGCCGCGGCACCGGTGGCGGCATCGGCGGCGGGGTCACGGGCGTACCGGGCGCCTCGGAGGTCTTCGCCTCCGGAACCACACGCGCGGAGGCGGCTATGGCGGCCGGTCCGCGCGGTGGCCAGCTCGGCGCCCCGATGATGGGCGGCGCGGCGGGCGGCGGCCAGGACGACGAGGAACACCACACCCCCGCCTATCTGAAGAACTTCGAGCACTTCAGCGACGGCCGCGTCGTCATCCCCGCGGTCCTGGGCGCGGATCCCCAGGAGTACGAGCGGTGATCGACTCGGGCACCCTTTCCGCGCCGTCCCGGTTGGAGTCGGTGACGCTCGGCCTCGACGAGCTGGACCTGCTGGTGAACGTCCTCGGCATCGACGAGCTGCCGGTGGTGTTGAACGCGACGGCACGGTTCGACTCGGTGGCCGCAAGGGACGCCGCGTTCGACACCGCCCGGGTGTCCCTCGCCGAGCGCGGGCTCCTCGAGGCGGGCGCGGTGCACCCGGACGTCGCCGAATGGCTGCAGGTGCTGGCCCGTCCGTACTGGGAGGTGGCGCTGCGGTGGTATGTGCCTTCGGATGGTCGCTCCGCAGGCTCCGCTCCTGCCGAGGAGATCTCCCGGCTCTGCCTCGCGCACGGACCGACCGGATCGGTGCTCGCCCTCCGCGGGCCGGACTCGTATGTGCTGCAGCGCGCGGAGCATCCCCCGGGGAGCTGATGCTCGACGCGATCGGACGGCAGGCGCCGGTCGACCTCGGAGTGGTCAATGCGCCGACCGAGCAACTGGTCGCCGCGTTGGCGGACTGCGCCGACGCCAGGTCCACCGCGCGACGGCTCGCCGCGCTCGGGGTGGCCGATCAGGATGTCGTGGCGGTCTCCGCCGCGCTTGCCTGCTGCCGGGAGCGCGCCGAGATCGTCGCCATCCGGCACGGCGACGGCAAGATCGAACCGATCGGCGGTCCCGTGACCGTGTTCGACACCGACAGGGGCCGGATCGTCGGTACCTCGAGCGTCTCGGCCGACGGAGTGGCCTGGTCCACGCTGAGCGCGGGCAGCGATGCGCGCTTCCGTCAGGCGATCGACGTTCTGGTCGGCGCCGTCAGCTGACGGGTACCGGCGAATGCCGGCCCCGCCCCAGAACCCGCTTGCGCCCCGCCGATTCGGCGGGGCGCAAGCGTCAAGCCGCCTCGGCGTAGGGCCGGGCCTCGCGTGCCGAGCGCAGGGCGGATCCCCACCATGCGAGCTGCTCGAGCATGTTCACGCCCGCCGAGTGACTGATCGCCGGGTCGACCGGCCTGCCACCGTCGAACACCGACGCAGCGCCATGGAAGCTGACGCTGTCGCGCACGCTCGTTGCGTGCAGTTCCGCGAAGACGAGTCGCAGCTGCTCGACGGCTCGCAAGCCGCCGCCCTGGCCGCCGTACGACACGAATCCGACCGGCTTGGCCCGCCATTCCGCACGGAACAGGTCGATGGCGTTCTTCAACACCGCGGGAAAGCTGTGGTTGTACTCGGGGGTGACGATGACGAAGGCGTCGGCAGCGTCGAGCCGCGCCCCCAGGCCCGCGACCGACGCACTGGGCTGAGCGCCCCAGGCCGGGTGCGCCACAGGCAATTCGATGTCCGCGAGGTCGACGACGTCGAGGTCCATCTCCGAGACCGACGACGCGAGACCGGTGAACCAGCTCGTCACCGTGGGGCCGAAGCGGCCGTCGCGGGTGCTGCCGGTGATGACGACGAGGCGAAGGGGTCGGATCATGATCAGTTCTCCTTGGTCGGATGGGACGGGGCCGGGCGGAGCAGTACGGCGACGGTCGCGGCGGATGCCGCGCAGAGCGCAGCGATGCCGACGAGGGTGAATCGCCAGACGGTGGTCAGTGAGTCGGCGAGCAGGGCGGGATCCGGACCGCGCAGGTTTCCGGATGAAACCTGTTGTGCCAGAGCATCGTCACCGAGTGACACCCGGAGAAGCGTGACCATCGCGGCGCCGACCAGCGCGAGGAGGACGGCATTGGAACCGCCTCGCACCGTGTTGAGCAGGCCCGAGGCCATGCCGACCCGATCTGGTGACACGAGCGCCATGGCCCTCGCGTCGATGATGCCGATGGCCAGTCCCGCGCCTGCGCCGATGGTGACGAGGGGTCCGAGGAGCCCCGCGGCGGAGATCCCTGGGTGCAGCACCAGCAGCCAGGCGTTGCCGAGGGCCATCGCGGCCAACGCCGCGGTGATCACCAGTCGCGGCGGCGCCCCGCCGTTGACCAACCGGGCACCGAGCGAGGGGACCGCGATGATCGGGACCGTGAGCATCAGCATCACCGCGCCGGCGCGGCCCGGCGAGATGCCGTTCACCCCCTGAAGGTAGGTCGGCAGGGTGACGAGCACGGCCGTCGAGCCGAGAGCGAGGCTGGCACAGGCCAGGCACCATGCGGCAAATTGCCTGTCCCGCAACAGGTCGAGATCGAGCAGGGGGTGCGCAGCTCGCTTCTCGATCATGACGAATGCGATCAGCAGCGCCACGCCCGCCGCGAACTGGGCCAGCAGCAGGGGGCTGAGGGAGGCCGCGCCGGGCAACTGCGTGATCGCCAGCATGAGGAGCCCGAGGCCGGCGATGAACGTGACCGCGCCGCGCCAATCGATGCGTACGTCCGCGTCCGACCGGGACTCGGTTGCGAAGGCGGTGCCGATGAGTATCACCGATCCGAGGATCGCGAAGACGGAAATGTTGCCCGCCAGCCCAGTCCGCCGATGAGCAGGCCCGCAATGGTCGGACCGACGGCCAGCCCGACGCCCGCCGCCGTGCCGACGGCGGCGAAGGCCCGCGTCCTGGCAGGCCCGTCGAAGGTGGCGGCGAGCAGCGCGCCGCCGGCCGCCATGATCCCGGCGGCACCGACGCCGGAGACGGTCCGCGCCACGTCGACGATCCAGATGTTCGGCGCGGCGGCCACCGAGGCGGTCCCGGCGACGTAGACGAGTGCGCCGACACGCAGGACCCGGCGCCTGCCGAGCAGGTCGGCCAGCGACCCCGCAATGAGCATGAAGCACGCGGCCGAGAGGAAGTAGCCCGTGACGACCCACTGCAGCGGGCCGCCGGAGGCGTTCAGGTCGTCGCCGATCTCTGGGAGTGCGACGGTCGTCCCCGACATCAGCATCGGCCCGATCACGGCGCCCAGCAGAACGACGGAGAGCGTGATCCGTCCGCCGGCGGGCTCGAGGACGTCCCGGGGAGCTTCGCGTGTCATGGTCATAGCGGCAAAGGTACAACGATCGTTGCACTCTGTAAAACGGTCGTTGTAAGTTTGCTAGAATCAGGGGCATGAGCAGCACAGACGCGACGAGCCCCCGACCCAGGGGCGGGTCCGCCGAGAAGCGCAACGCGATCCTTCGGGCGGCACGCAAGGTGTTCGGCCGCGACGGCTATGCGCGAGCGAGCATCGACACGATCGCGGCCGAAGCCGGCGTCTCCACCCGGACGCTGTACAACCATTTCGGCGGCAAGGAGGCACTGTTCACCGAAACCGTCACCGACAGCGCAACCGGGGTCTCCGCGGCTCACATCGCGACGGTGGGCCGACACCTCGACAACGTCACCGACCTTCAGGAAGACCTCGTCGCGCTCGGGTTCGATCTGGTCATCAGCCCAGTGCAGGAGGAGTTCGCGGACCATTTCGCGATGGTCCGACAGATCAACTCGGAGGCGGCGCACTTCCCCCAGGTGTCGCTGGAGGCCTGGCAGGAATCGGGCCCACGGCGCGTCCATCGCGAGTTGGCGCGGGGCTTCGAGCGACTCCAGGCGCAGGGCCTACTGCGCCCGGCCCGATCCGAGCGCATGGCGCAGCATTTCCTGGCACTGGTCGGTACCGAGGTGCAGCAGCGCTCCGCCAGCGGCTCCGCTCCATTCGACAACGCCGAGATACGTGACATCGTCGAGGACGGTGTCCGAGCATTTCTCGGCGGCTACCTGCCCCCAGACCGCGGCGCGCCTGCCGAGTAGCCGATTGCCGGTGGCCGCGGGCCCGTTTGCCCGTCGACCCGGAATTGGCGTGTCACCGCGCATCTCCCAGTGCCACCGTTTTGTGCAGAAGATTCAGTCGAGGTACCCGGCCTCTGGGTTGATCGAGCCGAGGAAGTCGCGGATCGATTCCCGATGCTGATCGATGGTCAACAGTGGAGGCACCGCGGCTGGATCGCCGGCCACGAATGTCGTACTGCTGAATCCGTACCCCTTGTTCGGGCCGGAATCCCACGCGTAGTCGCAGCGGCGACCTGGACCCAGCGTGACCGTGAAGACCTCGCCATCAACGGTCAGGACGAAGGGCCCGGCTTCCGGGCTCAGCCGATGGTCACCCGCCAGCTCATCAGCATTCATGACCCGACACTCTCACGGGAACCAATACTTCTCCGAAGTTGGCTGGAGCGGCGACCGGCGGCTTGATGACGACCCCATCCGAGACTTTGTCATCGAACATGTGTTCGAGTAGACCTCGAGCATGGATCTCGACGAGATGCTCACCGCGCCACCGGATGTGGCCGCGTGGCAGCTCGCGGACGCCGAACTCCTCAGGTTGATCCCCGAACTCTCGCTGCGGATGCGGCAACTCGAGGCGCTGCGGGTCCGGCTGATGCACCAGGTCGATCAGCGGTGCGTGGCCGAACAGGTCGGGGCCTCCTCCCCGGCAACTGGCTCGCCGGCGCGACCACCATGACCCCGGCCAGGCGAACAAGATCGTCAAACTCGGGAGGGAACTGGCGAAGCATCCGGAGGTCGCCGCCGCATTCGACGCCGGCGAGACCGATTGCGACCAGGTTCGGGTGATCGTCGAACTCCTGACCAAGGTGCCCGACCCCGATGCCCCGGCCCGCTCCGACGACAACACCGCCGACACCGCAGCCGAGACCGACAGTGACGGTGGTGGGGACGGTGGTGGGGACGGCGACGGCGACGGCGACGGCGACGGCGAGAATGTGTTCGACATCGTCGGAACCGACGCCACCCGAACACAGGCCTGCGCCCGCTACCTCCTGTACGCAGCCCGCACCGAAGACTCCACCACCCTCGCCCGGCGTGCGAAGGCACTCGATCAGATCCTCAACGGGGACAAGAAGAATCCCGACTCCGAGAACGCCGAACTCAACGAGTTCCACGCCTCGCCCGGACTCGGCGGCCGCGTCCACCTCAAGGGACACCTCGACGCAGCCTCCGGCGAAGCCCTGCTCACCGCCTTGTCGGCGCTGTCCAAGCCGCGCCCCGGGGCAGACAACCGCGACGGACAAACCGGCAAAGACCAACGCACCCCAGCCCAACGCCGAGCCGACGCCCTCACCCACATCGTCCGCTCCTATCTCGACACCGGGCAGGCACCCACCGAGGGCGGCGAACGACCCCACATCAACGTCTTCGTCGACGCCGACGACCTCGCCGCCACCACCGACGACCACCAGCACCACGAACACCGTCACCACCACGGGCGACGGCGTGGACCCGCCTGGATGCCCTGGTTGGGGCCGATCTCGCTCGATCTCGCCGCCCGAATCTCCTGCGACGCCGACATCACCCCCATCACCATGGACACCCACGGCAACCCCATCGACGTCGGACGCACCACCCGCCTCATCCCCCGCAAACTCCGCCGCGCCCTCAACTCGCGCGACTGCGGCTGCGCCTTCCCCGGCTGCGGACGACCCGCCGCCTGGACCGAAGGCCACCACATCCAACACTGGTCCAACGGCGGACCCACCAACCTGTCAAACCTGGTACTGCTCTGCCGCTTCCACCACACCACCATCCACCGCGGCGACTGGACCGTTCACATCAGCAACGACGACGGCCACCCCTGGTTCACCCCACCCACATGGATCGACCCCAGACGACAACCGGTGCCGGCACACAACCGGCGCAACCAACTCCCCTTCGCCGCCTAAAGGCGAAAACCATCGGGCACCGCCCGACACCACCCACAAACGGGAGGCGCCGGCGGTGCCCTGCGCCGTGAACGACTTCCTGTCCTGGACATCGGCCGGCACAGGTGTTAATTGTGAGTAGGGGCAAAATCAGGGGGAACAATGGTCACATCTTCGAACCGGTCGGGATCGGGCGAGCCTGTACTGCTCCTGCACGGATTCACACTGTCCCATCATGTTTGGCACCGCGTGGTCGACAGCCTCTCCAGTGATTTCGATGTGCTTGCGATGACGATGCCGGGCCATTGGGGCGGCCCTCGACTCCGCCTTCGCGACCTCGGAGTCCGCGGCATCGCCGACGGCATCGAGCGCGAGCTCGACGCCATCGGATGGGATACCTGCCATATCTCTGGCAATTCGCTCGGCGGCCAGGTGGGATTCGAACTCGAACGCCGAGGTCGAGCACGGTCGCTCGCACCGATCAATCCGAGCGGCGGATGGAAGAGGTTCTCCTACACCGAGTTTCGCTTGGGAATCGGATTCACCCTCCAGTATCCGCTGGCTGTGACCTCGCGACTGCTCGGCGATCGGGCCGCGAACCGCGAGTTCTTTCAACGCCCGGTCATCCGCAACTGCAGTAGGGACATGTCCCGCGTCAGTCCCGAGGATGCGGCCGATGTCATCCGCGCGGTATCCCACTGCCCGGTCTACATGCCGATCCAGTTGGCATTTCTGCGCGACGGACCCCTCACCGGCCTCGAAAACGTCACGGCGCCCACCTCGTTGATCCTGTCGGAATTCGACACCTTCGCGACGCGTGACACCTGCATGCAGCGGCTGATCGATGAACTCCCCGACCACGTCGAGGAAGTCACCCTCCCGGGCGTCGGCCACATTCCGATGCTCGAGAATCCCGAGATCGTGGCGGACGCTCTCCGAGCACACCTGAACAAGGCGACGATGGATGAAACCCGATCGGCCACATCACCGACCGGTTGACACGGCGCCGCGTCCTCCCCAACGGCACGGGGCGCCACCGTGATTCGGTGGCGCCCCGCGCGGTTACGTTCCATGCAATGCGTAGCGGCGATCGGTTGCCTAGCAGAAGCTCCCCGTGCACGGCTTCTCGCCGGCGAACAGCTTCGCGATGAACGGGGTGCTGTCCGGCACCGACGCGGCCACCGTGCCGCCGTGGTCCGTCGGGTAGGTACGGAACGCGAAGTCCACCCCGTTCGCGGTCAGATCGGCGACCAGCTTCAGCGTCAGCGGGATCGGGACGTCCATGTCCTGCTGGCCCTGCGCGATGAGCAGCGGGCGGTCATACCCGCTGGTGGGGACGGTGATGATCGAGCGGACCGCCTCCATGAACTCGGGGGTGTCCACGGACCTCGAGAGCAGCTGCCCGATCCCGACGTCGGCGTACTTGGTGCGCGCGTCGACGTAGCAGATCGAGGTCTCCACATCGGCGAGAATGCTGCGCCCGAGCGGGCTGAGGTACGAGTCGATATCGACGTCCGGTCGTGCGGCCCGGAGCCCGTCGAGGACGTTGGCGATATACACCGTGGTGCCCTTGAGCGGCAGCTTCGGGAACGCCGGGCCGCCCAGCGGCAGCGCCATCTCGATGTTCGAGGGCGCACCGGTCGTCACTGCGCCTCGATAGTCCAGCTCCGGGGCATAGCGAGTGGCGATATTCGCGGTGAACAGCGTCGCGTGACCACCCTGCGACTGCCCCGTGGCGACCCACTTCTTCGACAACTCGGGCGTGACCGCGCGGGCGGCCCGCACCATGTCGATCACGCTGTGCGCGGCCGAGCGCCCGTCCAGGTATGGATGCACACCGGGGGTGCCGAGCCCGACATAGTCGGTCGCCACCACCGCGTAGCCCTGGGCCAGCCAATGGCCGAGATGGGTCAATGCCCGCTCGGTCGGCGGATTGACGCTGGGCGCGCACTGGTCCGCGACCCCGGTGGTGCCGTGCGCGTAGGAGATCACCGGCCAACCGCCCTCGGGTGGCGTCCCCTCGGGCAGGTAGACGGCGCCCGTGCTGAGCATCGGCTTGTCCTGCGGCCCCTGGGACCAGTACGTCAGCAGCGACGACGCCGCGGTGCCGGGCAGCCAGCGATCGCGTGGCAGTTCCTCGTTGCTCACGACGGAGCCCGGGGCCTCGGCCTCGCCGACGACGGGGGCGGCCGCGGCCGGCGACACGGCCCACGTGGCGGCGACAAGAGTCACGCCCGCAGCCACCAGGGCGGTACGAAGTCGGTGGGTCATCACTCTCTCCTCACGGCAGTGTGCCCGGTCACATTCAGAGCCGGGCACACAGACCATAAAGTTAGACCTACCGGTCGGTCAAGCAATCTTCCAATCGCGGACCCGCGCGGCGAGATCGTCGACCAGGAATGCGAATGCCCGGTCCACCCGTGGGCGGTCACCGGTGGCGAGCAGGTCCATCGACAGGCCCCTGATCTGGGCGAGGATCAGGGTGGCCAGCTGCGACACCTGCTCGTCCGGGCAGCCGGCCCCGCGCAGGCCGTGCTCGAGGGCGGCCAGCCACTGGCCGACGAGTTGCTCGAGGAAGCGCTCGTTCCCGGTCGGGTCGAGCACCGCCTGCACGTAGATCTCGAGCATCACCCGGAAGCGCGGCAGCGTCTCCGGCGTTGTCCGCGCGTCCCACCAGGCGGTGAGCAGGGCGATGGGATCGGCACCCGACTCGGCCAGCAACTCCGCGGGGATCGACTCTCCGCGCATCCCCTCGATCACCTCGGCGAGCAGGTTCTCCTTGCTGCCGAAGTGGTGCAGCAGCGACGCATGCGACACCCCGACCGCCTTGGCAAGCGGGCGCATCGACAGCTCCCCGACCCCGTTGGCGATCACGTACTCGGTCACCGACGCGAGCAGCTCGTCCCGCCGACCGGCGTACCGCAGGGTGCGCTTGTCCACACGATCGGACTCGGGCACCGCCTCAGCCCATCGGGTCGTCGGGCCCGGCACTGGCGAAGGGCTCGAAGGGCGGCACCAGCAACCCCCACCGCACGCATCGCCAGCCACCGTCCGCGGTCGGCACCAGCTCCACGGTCTGGGTGTTGTCCAGGTGCGTATTCGCGGAGAAGACGCCGTTGATACCAGCGAGATGCGCCGCGACCAGGCGGATCGCGGCGCCGTGGCTGACCACCAGCACGTCGCCGGAGCCCGTCTCGGCGTCGTCGTCCGCCTGCTCCTCGAGGAACTCCTCGCGCAACGAACTCAGCACCGGCACGTAGCGCTCGAGGATGTCGTGCCCGGACTCACCCCCGGCACCCGCACACCGAGGTCGCCGGCGTGCCAGGAGTGGTAGACCTTCATGAACAGCTCGTGCGACTCGCGGTCCGAGCGGTCCTCCAACTCCCCCGCCTGCGCCTCGTGGATGCCCTCGCGCACCTGAGTCGCGATGCCCGATTCCCGCTCGACGAACTGTGCGGTCTGCCTCGCCCGCAAGGCAGGCGAGGCCACAAGGGCACGGGGCGCACTGCCCGCCACCGAGAGCCCGAAGGCCTGGGCCTGGCTCTCCCCGTACTCGGTGAGCCGGGCCCCCGGCAGCCGGGTGTCCAGCCGCCGCTCGACATTCGCCTCGGTCTGGCCGTGGCGAACCAGGATCAGCTTGCCCATGCCGTCACCTCCCGTCCGATTCGCCGGACCGTACCCGGCGCAACCACTCTGTCGCCTCCTCGTCCGACGGCGGCCGCACCCCGCCGGGGGTCGCGGCGGGCCACGAACCGAGGAAACGCACATCGTGCTTGCGGTGCAGGGCCTTGAGCGCCTCGGCCACCGCGGTGTCCTCGAGGTGCCCGATGCAGTCCAGGAAGAACCGGTAGGTGCCGAACTCGATGCGGGTCGGCCGCGACTCGATCCTGGTGAGATCGATTCCGCGGGTGGAGAACTCCGCCATCGCACCGACAAGGGAACCGGGTTCGTTGTTGAGCTGCAGGACCACCGCGGTGCGGTCCGCGCCGGTGGCCGCGGGTACCGGAGCCGGGCGCGTCACGAGGACGAAACGCGTTCGCGCGCCATCGAAGTCGGCCACCGAATCGGCGAGCACGCTGAGCCCTAGCCGTTCGCCGGCCAGCGCGGTGGACACCGCGGCATCGGCGATCCCCGCCGCGACATCCTCCGCCGCACCGGCATTGGAGGACGCGGATTGAACCTCGGCGTCCGGGAGCTTCCGCTCGATCCACATGCGGACCTGCGCTCCCGCGACGGGGTACGCGCGGATGGTGCGCACCTGGTCGAGGGTGGTCCCGGCGCGACCGAGGATCGTAAAACTCACGTCCAGTTCGGTTTCCGCGACGATCTGCAGCCGCTCGTCGACCGCGAGCGCGTCCAGGGTCGGCGGCACCGGCCCCTCTACCGAGCTCTCGATCGGGACGACAGCGCCGTCGACGCGGCCCTCCCGGACCAGCGCGAGCGCGGCAGGCGGGCTGGGCGCGGACACTCGCTCCACCGGACCGTCGAAGGCCCCACCCGATTCCATCTGGGCGAGGGCCATCTCGGTGAACGTTCCGGACGGTCCGAAGTAGGCGATACGAGGCACACGACAAGGTTACTCACCTGCCGCGATGGGAGCCGGAGTTCAGGGCGCAGCGGTGGCGGTGATCCCGTGTGCGGCGAGGTGACGCTCCGCCTCCTCGGCGTCGTCGACCTCGATGCTCAGCAGCACCGTGCGAAGCGCCTCGGCGGCGTCCTGGTTCAGCCCGGCGACCCGGGCCGGGTCGGGGGCAACGAACGCGGTCCTGACGTCGTCCCCACGCAGGGCCGCAACCGTGGCCGTGAGGATCGCCAGCGCCTCCGCCCCTGAGGTCGCCCTGGCCACGAAGCCCGCATCGGAGTGCGCGAGGACCGCCAGGAAGTCGGCCACCTCGTCGGGGGCCGAACCCGCGCGCAGTCCGGGGTGCGCCCCCGCATCGGCGACCCGGGTGGCGACCTCGGCCACCCAGCCGGCCTCCGCGTCGTCGTCGGGGGCAACGAACACTGCCAGGGGCGCCGACAGCGGGTGCGGGTTCGACTCGGGTTGCGTCAGCTCGATGGCGTCCTCGAGCTGGTCCAGGCTGCAGTCGATGTCGAAGCGTGCGACCACGGGCCCGTCCGACGCGAGGGTGTCGGGCGCGACGTCGAGCGACACGACGACGGACTCGTCCATGCCAGGGCCGAGTGCGCTCGCCGCCACCACCGGGGGACCGAAGATCGCGCCGAGGCGCCTGTGCGACACCGCGGCCGCGTCCGGGCACCGCTGCGAGAGCAGGCCCGTGAAGGGCGGCTGACGATCGTTCGGCGTCGGCGGATGAAGGGTGAGCAGGGTGGACACGGCCCCAACCGTAGTCGCCGCGGACGGAGATCTTGCGGGCCATCGGGTCCTGCCGTAACTTAGGCATGGCTAACCTACTGTGATCGGCATCTCCGTTGCCCCGACCGAACGAAGCGAGCGCCACATGACTGCTGCCACAACCACCCAGGGTCCGTCGACCGCGGAGCGGGTCCGCAGCGCCTGCGCCCGAGCCCAGCAGGCGGTGCTGGCCATCGACGGCAGCGATCCCGTCGAGGTCTCCGTGCATCACCTGCGGGCCTGCGGCGACGTGGTGCTCACCGTCCGTACCGACTCGGTGGCCACCGCACTGACCTGGCAGGCGGGCCGAGCCGGGCTGCCCGCGGTGCTCGAGCTCACCGACCTGACCCCGCTCTCCCTGCGGGAGCCGGTGCGGTCGTTGGTCTGGCTGCGCGGCGCCCTGCACCCGGTGCCCGCCGAGGCCTCCCGCGCGCTCGCGGCCGCCGTCGCCGACGAGCGCCCTGACCCCGCGTTGCTCGACGTCGGCCACACCACCACCCTGCTGCGACTGATCCTGGACTCGGCGGTCGTGGCGGATTCGCACGGCGCGGAGCCGGTGCCGGTGGACGCGCTGCTCGCCGCCCGTCCCGACCCGTTCTGGGAGGTCGAGGGCCCCTGGCTCGAACACCTGGAGTCCGACCACGGCGAACTCGTCGACCAGCTCGCCGGCCGATTGCCGCGGGCGCTGCGGACCGGTCGCGTCCGCCCGCTCGGCATCGACCGTTACGGCATCCGGCTGCGTGTCGAGGGCGAGACGGGCGACAGCGACGTCCGGATGGCCTTCGCCCACCCGGTGGACGACGTGTCCGAGCTGAGCCGCGCCCTGCGCCTGCTGGTGGGCTGCCCGTTCGTGAACGGCCTCCGCGCCCAGCGCTGACACGCGGCATACCCTCACCGGTGTGACCCGGTTCGACGCCTGGCTCCGGCCTATCCCGCCCCCGCAGACCGAACCGCCGCTCGACGCCGCAGGTCGTCGCGCCCTGTGGCTCGAGATCACCATCGTGCTGCTGGTCACCTTCGGGCTCAGCGGCCTGTCCGGCATCCTCTCGCTCATCGAGGACGCGCTCGCCCCCGGCGGACTCGCCGACCAGACGGTGGCACTGAACGCCTCCCGATCCGAGCACGGCTGGATCGACCTCGGCCGCCAGCTGCTCGGCATCGTCAGGCTCTGCGCCTGGGCCGCGCTCGGCCTGTACCTGCTCTGGCGCAGCGGCCTGGGCCCTCGAAGATCGGACTCGGCCGGCCGCGAGCCCGCGCCGACCTGCTGCCGGGGGTCGGGCTGGCCGCGCTGATCGGACTGCCCGGACTCGCCCTCTACCTGGTCGCCAATGCCGTCGGCGCAAACCTGACCGTGCTGCCCAGCACCATCGAGGAGCACTGGTGGCGGCTGCCCGCACTGCTGCTGTGGGCGCTCGCGAACTCCGGCGCCGAAGAGGTGCTGGTCGTCGCGTACCTGATCTCGCGGCTGCGCAGGCTCGGCTGGAGCGAGAACTCGTCGCTGCTGGCCTCCTCGCTGCTGCGCGGCAGCTACCACCTTTATCAGGGCCTCGGCGGCGGCATCGGCAACGTCGTCATGGGCCTCGTCCTTGGCCGGTACTGGCAGCGGACCAACCGGCTGTGGCCGCTGATCGTCGCGCACTGGCTGATCGACGCGGTCGCCTTCGTCGGGTACACCGCCCTGCGTGGCCACGTCTCCTGGCTGCCGTGACCAGTAGAGTCGAGCCGTGAACGGCGAGGATCCCCAGTACCGCGACCCCCGCGATCCGCGGGTGGGCCGCGGCGCGCCGCCGCGCGGACCGCAGCCCCAGCAGGGCCGTCCGATGCCCCCACAGCAGGGCCGTCCGGTCCCGCCGCAACAGGGCCGTCCGATTCCCCCGCAGCAGGGCCGTCCGCTGCCGCCACAGCAGCCGCGACAGGGCCAGCCGATGCCTCCGCGGCGGGTGCCGCCGCCCCAGGGCCAGGGCAGGCCGATGCCCCGGGCCCCGAGGGCACCCAGGTGATCCGCCGCGACGGCCGACGCGCCGAGCCGACGCAGGGCGCACGTGCCTGGTCGCAGGCTCCCGAGCCGGCGCCGCAACACGGCGCCCGCCCGGGCGCGACCGAGCCGACCAGGGCCCACCGCCCCCAGGGCGGGTCGCCCTACGCACCGACCCAGACACCGGAGCCGTACGCCGACCCGTACCGCAGGCAGGCCGACCGCGTCGGCCCTCCGGTCCAGCCGCCCCGCCGAACCGGTCCCGCGGCGCCTCCCCGCAGCCGCCCCGTCCCGCGAAGACGCGCCGGAAGGCGAACTGGGGCCGTCGAATCGGGCTCGTCCTTGTGGCACTGCTGGTCCTCGTCGGCGGCTCCGTCGTCTACCTGGACCGCGGACTGAACCGGGTCGACGCGCTCGCCGACTACCCCGGGCGGATCGGCGACACCCCTGGCACCAACTGGCTGCTGGTCGGATCGGACAGCCGCGCCGGGATGACACCCGAGGAGGAGGCTGCGCTGGCGACCGGTGGGGACACCGGGAACGGTAGAACCGACACCATCATGGTGGTGCACATCCCAAGAGCGGCGCCGCGACGATGGTGTCCATCCCCCGCGACTCCTACGTCAGCATCCCGGGCGAGGGCAAGAACAAGGTCAACGCGGCCTTCGCGATCGGCGGTCCCCAGCTGCTGGTGCAGACCGTCGAGGAGGCAACGGGCCTGCGGATGGATCACTACGCCGAGATCGGGTTCGGCGGGTTCGCCGGCATCGTCGACGCGATCGGAGGCGTCAATCTGTGTGTGCCGTACCCGATCGACGATCCGCTCGCCGGCATCAATCTGCAGCCGGGCTGCCAGGACCTGAACGGGGCGCAGGCCCTCGGCTTCGTGCGCACCAGGGCCACCCCGATGGCGGACCTGGACCGGATGAACAACCAGCGGGCCTTCATGTCCGCGCTGCTCGCGCAGTCGACGAGCATCGGCACCCTGATCAACCCGTTCCGGCTGTGGCCGCTCGTCACCAAGACGGCCGACACGATCCAGGTCGACGAGGGTGATCACCTGTGGAACCTCGCGGGCCTGGGATGGGCGATGCGCAGCGACCTGGTCA
Source organism: Rhodococcus sp. MTM3W5.2 (assembly GCF_001984015.1). Taxonomy (NCBI): domain Bacteria; kingdom Bacillati; phylum Actinomycetota; class Actinomycetes; order Mycobacteriales; family Nocardiaceae; genus Rhodococcus; species Rhodococcus sp. MTM3W5.2. The sequence continues at coordinate 5,540,164 of NZ_CP019572.1, forward strand.
CCACCACCGTGCCGGTGGGCGGCTTCGAGGTCCTCGACGTCGGCGACGTGCTGTTGTGGGACCGCGAGCGCGCCTCGTCGTTCTTCGAGGCCCTCGCCGAGGATCGACCCGTTCCCCCCGAGCTGCTGACGACGGGCTGAGGGCCGCGTCCGACGGCCTCCCGGCACCAGGCGAGCTCACCAACTCCGGTGCCCGCGCCGGTAATCTTCACGACCATGACCAACTCCCGGCAGCGCAGCGAGTTCCACGACCTCCTCAGCGAACAGGTGCGCAACGAGTTCACCGCCTCGCAGCAGTACATCGCGGTCGCGGTGTTCTTCGACGGGTACGACCTCCCGCAGCTGGCGGCGCGCTTCTACGGGCAGGCCAACGAAGAACGCAACCACGCGATGATGATGATCCAGTACCTCATCGACAACGACCTGGAGGTCACGATCCCCGGGATCGACGCCGTGGTCACCGAGTTCGACTCGGTGCGCGCGCCTGTCGAGTTGGCGCTCGAGCAGGAGCGGCAGGTCACCGACCAGATCACCAAGCTCGCCCGCACCGCCCGCGACACCGGCGACTATCTCGGCGAGCAGTTCATGCAGTGGTTCCTCAAGGAGCAGGTCGAGGAGGTCGCCTCGATGACCACCCTGCTCACCATCGTCGACCGGGCTGGCGAGAACCTGTTCGCCATCGAGGATTTCGTCGCGCGGGAGATGAGCTCGACCGCGCCGAAGGACGGCATGGCGCCCCGGCCCGCAGGCGGCTCGATCTGACGACCGCCTGCGGTCCGTGAACCGACCCCGTCAGACCGGTGCGCCCACCACCCGGTGGCGGTACGCGGCCGTCTCGAAGTCGAGATAGGCGCCGAACGAGACGGGGTCGGCGAACGGCAGGATCTGAGTGGCCCAGTAGCCCGCGATCCCGTTGGACCGGTCGATCCAGTAGTACGAGTTCGCCAGCCCGGCCCACCCGAGGGATCCCGCGGGCCTGCCGGTGGGCGCGTCCTCCTCGTTCACCATGAAGGTGTACGCCCACGACTTGCGCTGTCCCGGAAAGAACTCGGCGTTGTTGGAGAGTGCGGGGATCACCCCCGGCAGCACCGTCACCTCTTGTCCGTCGAGGCCGTTGCACGCGGCGGCCTGCACCGTGTCGGCCCGCAGGACCCGCCCACCAGGCGCGTCGCCGTCGTTCAGCCACATCCGCAGGAACTTCAGGTAGTCGCCCACCGTGGAGTACAGGCCGTGCCCGCCCATGTGGACCTCGGGGTCCTGCGGGAGCACCAGGTCCATCGGCGTGAGGCGGCCGTCGGCTTCCCGCTGGTGAATGGCTGCCAGCCGCTCGGCCATCGACCCGGTCAGGGTGAACGCCGTGTCGTGCATGCCCAGCGGCCCGAACACCCGCTCGGCCATCACCTCGCCGAGACGGCGGCCGCGGATGGACTCGACCACCTGGCCCGCCCAGTCGATGTTCGTCCCGTACTGCCACTTCTCGCCGGGATCGAAGAGCAGCGGCGTTGACAGCGCGGCCTTGGACGCGGTGGTCACGCTTGGCTGGCCGTGCTCGACGCCGAGCCGGTGGTAAACCTCGTCGAAGAAGTCGTAACCGAAACCTGCGGTGTGCAACAACAGCATCCGCGTCGTGATGTCGCGTTTCGGCGCCCGCAGGATCGGCGCACCCTGGCCGTCGAAACCCTCGATCACCTGGATGTCGCCGAGCTCGGGAACGTACTCGCGGGCGGGCGCGTCGAGATCGAGCAAGCCCTCCTCGACGCACTGCAGCACCGTGGTGCCGGTGATCGCCTTGGTCGTGGAGAAGATCGCGAAGACGGTGTCGAGGGTCATCGGCTGGTCGTCGGCCAGCGACCGCACCCCGGCGGCTCCCTCGAACACGGTGCCCTCGCGGTCGGTGACCATCGCGACGACACCGGGAACCCGCGGCGCACCGTCTGTGGTCACACCGTCGAGAACTGCGCCGAGTGCGGCGTTTGGATCGGACATCCCACTCTCCTGTCATGCCTGAAGTCGATGTGGGAAGTGACGCTATGGCCGGCCGACGGGGGGCGATGTCTCAAGTCGGCACCGCCTGTCTCGCCTCGGCACAATCCCCATGACCGGCGTCACAGTTGAGCGCGGCGCACCGTCTGGGCCGGGTTCTCACCGAAGCGGCGGCGGTAGGCCGCGGCGAACATCCCCAGGTTGACGTACCCCCAGGCCCCGGCGGCCTCGGCCACCGTGCTCGACCGCCCGGCCAACAGTTCCCTCCGCACCCCCTGCAGCCGTTGTTCACGCAGGTAGTCGCGTGGGGTGGTGTCGAGGTAGCGGCGGAACGCGCCCGACAGCGCTCGCACACTGACGCCCGCGGCGAGTGCGATCTCCGACGCCGTGGGCAGGTCAGGGGCATTCTCGTCGATGTACCCCACGGCCCGGCGCACATAGCCGGGGGCGTGGAGCGCGGTCGGCGGGCCGAGCTCGGTGCCCGCGCGGGTGGTCCAATCGGTGAGTAGCTGCGCCGCGATCATTTCCTGCAGGTTGACGCCGACCCGACCGCCGGCGACCCGGTCCGGCGCCTCGGCGAGCGTGCGCACGACGTATTCCATCAGCGCCAGCCAGGTGCTCCCTGGGCCGCCGATCACGCACTTGTGTTGCCACAGGCGGTCATCGGGGACGCTGCCCCACCAACACAGCGCCAGGTCCGCCAGCAGCTGATGCGGAATTGTCAGGTTCAGCTGGAGGTGTTCGGGGTCCGCCTCGAACCGGTAGTCGACGCGGCTGCAGTCCGCAACGAAGGTGCCCCCGCTGGTGACCTCCGCCGACCTGCCGGGGGCGACCGAGTGCCGGGTTTCGCCTCGGATCGTCGTGAGCACCAACACGTTTCCCGCCTCAGGCGCGAACTCGCCGATCGTGACCGGGACGCCGTAGGAGAACCGGGTGAGCGTGATGTCCGCGATCTTCGCCGAGTACATACTCGCCGCGGGCGTCAGGGCACGGCCGGTCGGACGGACGAGATAGGGCATGTAGACCGAGTCGGACCACTGCTTGATCTCGTCCCAATCCCGTGACACCGCCGATCCGCGCACCGGCAGGAGCTTCCCGAGCGGGTCGAGGGTGATCACGTCCGCTGCCGGCTCCACGGCGCGGCCTACGGTCGGCATGACCCCAGGGTATCGGTGGACGCCGGTCCTGGGGACAGCCCATTCCCCACCGAAACCGGCAGGCGGCGCCATTTAGGTTCGGCTCAATTAGGTTTCACTAAATTAGGGAATACTCCCCTCAATAAGGCTCGACTTGGATGACATGCGGCCTGACCAGCTATATCGTTTCGCCGCATGAGCGATTCCGCAGACACTCATCGGACCAAATTTCACGCGCTTCTGCACGATCAGATTCGCAACGAATTCAACGCCTCGCATCAGTACATCGCGACGGCGGTCTTTTTCGACAACGCGGATCTGCCCCAGCTGGCCAAGCATTTCTATTCGCAGGCCGTCGAGGAACGCAACCACGCGATGATGATCGTCCAGTACTTCCTGGATCGGGACATGACCGTGGAACTGAGTGGCGTCGACGCCTCGAAGTCGTACTTCGAGAACACCCGCGAACCGATCGCGCTTGCACTCAAGCAGGAGCAGGTGGTCACCGAACAGATCATCCAGCTCGCGAGCACCGCCCGCGAGGAGGGTGACTACCTCGGCGAGCAGTTCATGCAGTGGTTCCTCAAGGAGCAGGTCGAAGAGGTCGCCTCCATGACCACCCTGCTCGCCATCGCCGATCGGGCAGGCGACAACCTCTTCCACCTCGAGGACTTCGTCGCCCGCGAGATGAACAGCGTGGGCGACACCGCGGGTGCGCCGCCTGCCGCGGGCGGGTCGATCTAGACCCTCGAGCCGGACATGGCATCGCGGCCGAGGGTGTGTACCGCACACACCCTCGGCCGCTTTGCGTTTCAGCGCAGTCGGACGGCGACACCCAGCGCCCGGCACAGCGCCTCCAGTGCGCCGGCGAAGGCGTGCTCGGCGGGGGCCCCGTAACCGACCACCAGGCCGTCCCGCGGGGCGTCGCGCGCATCCGGATGCCGGAAGGTCGACAGTGCGCCCACCGCAAGACCTTCCGCGGCAGCGGCCGACAGGGCCCGCGCCTCGGCGCCCGGCGGCAGCTCCAGCACCGCGTGCAGACCCGCCGCGATACCCGTGACCCGGACTGCGGGAGCCCGATCCGCGAGGGTGGCCACCAACTGGTCGCGGCGCCGGTGATAGCGGCCGCGCATCAGCCGGATCTGGCGGTCGTATCGACCCGAGACGATGAAGTCCGCGAGCGTCAGCTGATCGGGCACGCTGACCCACCGCTCCCAGATTCCCTTGACCTCCAGCACGGGGTCGACGAGGCGGTCGGGCAGCGCCATCCAGCCGAGGCGCAGCGCGGGCGAGAGACTCTTGCTCACCGAGCCCATGTACACCACCCGCTCGGGGTCCAGGTCCTGCATCGCCCCGACCGGCTGGCGGTCGTACCGGAACTCGCCGTCGTAGTCGTCCTCGAGGATCAGCCCTCCCGATCGGCTCGCCCAATCGACCGCCGCCGCACGGCGTTCCGGATGCAGCGGCCCCCCGATCGGGAACTGGTGGGCGGGCGTGAGCAGCGCGGCGGCCGCTCCCGACCGCGCGAGCTCGTCGACTCGCGCGCCGTCCGAGTCGACGGACAGCGGCACCGTGCGCACCCCCGCGGCACCGAGCAGCTCCCGGTGCACGTGCAGGCCATGGCCCTCGACCACGACGGCCCCACCCAGCAGCGGGGCGAGCAGGGTCAGAGCGTGGGCGGTGCCCGCGCAGACGACGATGCGGTCGGGGTCCGCGCGCACGCCGCGGGCGCGGGCCAAATAGTCCGCCAAGGCGTTTCGTAGCTCCGGCCGCCCTCTCGGATCGCCGGGGCCGAACGCGTTGCTCGGGGCCGCCGTCAGGGCACGCCGCGTCGAGGCCAGCCACGCGGACCGCGGAAACGAGGCAGCATCCGGGGAACCCGGCATCAGGTTGTGCGCGGGCCGGACCGGCGGGGCGGGCCGCGGCGTCCTGGGGTCGGCAACGGGCGCGGCCCGCGGGGCAACCCGGGTGCCCGAACCCCGGCGGGCGGTCAGCCAGCCCTCCGCGACCAACTCGGCGTACGCGTCCGCGACGGTGTTCCGCGCGATGCCGAGATCCGCGGCCAGCGTGCGCGAGGGCGGTAGCAGTGCACCAGAGGCCAACCGCCCGGAGCGGATGTCCTCCCGGAGGGTCGCCATCAGCGACGAGCGCAGACCACCGCGACCGCGGAGGTCGAGGTGTAGATCCAGTCCAGAATTGGCCCATGATTCCACCCCTGAATTGAACCACTCATTCGGTCCATTACCCGCCTAGAGTCATTCCCATGACGACAACCGAGACAGCACAGCGGGTCAACATCTTCAAGCAGTCCCCCGAGGTCTACCAGGCGATGATCGCCCTCGACGCCGCCGCAAAGAAGGGCCTCGACCCGGTCCTCGTCGAGCTCGTGCTCACCCGTGCCTCACAGATCAACCACTGCGCCTGGTGCCTGGACATGCACACCCAGGACGCCCGCAAGGTCGGCATCAGCGAGCAGAAGCTCTACCTGCTCAACGCCTGGGAGGAGGTGCCGGGTCTCTACACCGAGCGTGAGCGCGCCGCCCTGGCCCTCACCGAGGCGGTCACCGTGCTGACCGACGGCTTCGTTCCCGACGAGGTGTACGCGCGGGCCGCCGAGCAGTTCGAGGAGCGGGAGCTGTCCCAGCTGATCGCCGTGATCTTCACCATCAACTCGTGGAACCGGATCGCGGTCAGCACCCGGCGCGTCCCGCCGATCCGCTGAGCTCGCGCCCCTGAGAGGAATCGAGAAGTGAAAGCTGTTCGGATCCAGGAGAACCGCGGCGCGGACAACCAGGAAGCGCTCGTCCTCGAAGAGGCGCCGTACCCGCAGGCCGCGACAGGCGATGTGATCGTCCGGGTACGCGCCGCCTCCTTCGTCCCGGACGAACTCGACTGGCCGGGAACCTGGACGGACCGGGCCGGCCGTGACCGGACCCCGAGCATCCCGGCCCACGAGGTCGCCGGTGTAGTCAGCGAGATCCATTACGGCACTACCGGTTTCGAGGTCGGGGACCGTGTGTTCGGCCTGACCGACTGGCACCGCGACGGCGCCGCCGCCGAGTTCGTGGCCGTGGAGGCCCGCAACCTGGCCACGATTCCCGAGGCGATCGGGTTCCGTGAGGCCGCCGCCCTCCCTCTGGCGGGCCTCACCGCCTGGCAGGGACTCTTCAGGCACGGCGGGCTGACCTACGGCGACGCGTCCGGGCGGACGGTCGTGGTGCACGGCGGCGCAGGAGGCACCGGTTCGCTGGTGGTCCAGCTCGCTCATGCCGCGGGCGCGCGGGTCATCGCGACCGGCAGGGCGGCGGGCGAGGAGGCGGCACGCGGTCATGGCGCCGACGACTACGTGACGCTCGACTCCCGTGACCTCGACTCCGGCGGCCTCGACGAGACCCGGTTCGGTCCGGCGGATCTGGTGTTCGACACGATAGGCGGGGACGTCCTGGCCCGCTCGGCCGCGCTCGTGCGGCCCGGCGGCACGCTGGTGTCGATCACGGCGCCACCCCCGGTCACCCCGGCCGACGGTCGCGCGGTCTTCTTCATCGTCGAGCCCGACCGGCACGAACTCCTGGAACTCGCGCGGCTGGCGGAGCGGGGGGTACTGCGCCCCCACGTCGGCGCCGCCTATCCGCTCGCCGAGGCGCGGACCGCGTTTCTCGCCAAGCGACGGGGCATCCCCGGCAAGGTCGTCCTCGACGTCTGAAAAAGGCGGCTGCGCCGCCCGTGCGTGCTTGTGGAGTCCAGGGACTCGTCAAGCACTCACGGGCGGCGCAGCCGCCTCTGATCAGCGGAGGGTGACCTGGCGGGCGCGCAGACCGTCGCGCGAGCGCAGCTCGTCGGAGGTGAGGGGCGCGTCGACGGCCAGCGCGTCGGCCAGCCGCACTCCGAGGTCGGCGGTCGCGGGCGCCCACTCCTGGGCGTGCCGCTCGGGGTCGAGGTCGAATACCGGCACCAGCAGCCCGTGGGTGCGGAACGAACCGGCGTACCGCGACCCCTCGCCGAGGTGCAGTCCACCGGCCGCATGCACGCGGGCCAGAGCCAGCATCAGCTGGTCCTCGTCCTCGGGCCGCACCCAGCGCAGGTGCGCCTTCTCCCCGGCGTCGACCCACCACGCGGCGACGATGCCCTCGCCGTCGAGGCGAGCGGACGGCATGATCACCGAGTTGGCCTGCTCGACGGTGGCGGCGACCTCCGGCGCGGGCGTGACGCCCTCCGGGATCCACCAGTTGAAGTCCTGGAACACGCTGATCTCGAGCAGCGTGCCCGCCTCGATCACGTCGCCGAGACGCGGTCCGCCCGGCTGGGCGTCGGTCGCGGCGAGGGACTGCCCCGGCTCCGCGCTCACGGCCCAGTTGACGGCGGCGGCCAGATCGGCCGAGAGATCGGCGGACTGACCGGGCACCTGCAGGCCGACGAAGCCGGTGCCACCGGAGGTCGCGTCGTCGCGGACGAGGCCGGCGACCGCTCCCGGCAGCACGGTCGCGGCCACGATCGTGCGCTCGCCGCCGGTCAGCGGCAGCGTCGCCGTCGCGGACGGGACGAACTCGCGCATCGCGACGAGATCACACTCGGCTGCCAGTCCCTCGAACGGGCGCGGCACCGCGGCGGCCGCGGCGCTCTCCTGGGCGGCGCGGCGCTCGGCGAGCTTCGCCGCGCGGTTGCTGCCGGGCTTCGGACCACTGTTTCTTTTGCTCTTACCCACGTCGGGAAACCTACACGTCGCGGCTACTGAGCGAGCCACTCCTTGGTCCGGCCAGGATGGTTGGTGGCGATCCAGCCGACGCCGAGCTCCCGGCACAGCTGCACGTCGTCGAAGTCGTCGACCGTCCAGCAGTACGTGGCCCTGCCCGCCGCGGCCGCCCGGTTCACGATCTCGGGGTGTTCGCGCAGCGACTTGATGGACGGGCCGACCGCGGTGGCGCCGACGGTGGTCGCCGCGCCGCCACCCAGGTATCGGGACGACTCCCCGAGCAGCACCGTGGGCAGCAGCGGCGCCGACCGACGGATCCGCCAGACCGCGGCAGCCGAGAAGGACATGATGACGGCGCGAGAGTGGTCCGCGGACACGGGTGCGGACAGCCCGAACCGGGACAGCTCCGCGAGCACCTTGCTCTCCACCAGCCCGCCGAAGCGGACCGGGTGCTTGGTCTCGATGAAGAGCTTGGTCGGGCGGCTGGTGTGGTCGAGCACCAGCGTGATCAGCTGGGCGAGGGTGAGCACCGGCTCCCCGTTGGCACCGAACTCGAGCTCGTTGAGGTGCTTCAGCGTCATCTCGCTGACCAGCCCGGTGCCCGTGGACGTGCGGTCGACGCGCCGGTCGTGCACGCACACCAGGTGCCCGTCGCGGGTCAGCCGGACGTCGCATTCCAGCCCGTCGGCGCCCTGGTCGAGGGCCAACTCGTACGCGGCGAGGGTGTGTTCGGGCAGGGCGGCGGATGCGCCGCGATGCGCGACGACGCGGGGCTCGGGGGTCACGGCGCCCCCGCTTCCACGCGCTCCGGGGTCCGGGCCGGCTCGGCAGTCCCGGCGGGCTCGACAGTCCCGGCGGGCTCGGCAGTCCCGGCGGGCTCGACAGACTTGGCTGACTCGGGTACCGCGACGAGCCAGCGGGTCAGCTCGCGCTGCTTCCCGGTCGGGCTCAGGCCGTCGACGCGGTGGATGACCAGCAGCGTCAGCACCGCGACAGCGACCGCCACCAGATCGGTGACCGCCGCGAGCAGCACCCCGTCGGCCTGCGCCTGCAGCGAGTCGAGCGTGCGCCACCACAGATTCACCACGAACAGCACACCGCCGCACGCCCAGGTGACCCACCACACCCGGATCAGCTTGCGTGTCTGCGGGTCCGGCTCGTCCAGCTCGGTCAGGAACACCCCCGGCATCGCCAGGTTCACCACCGGGACCAGGCAGCCGAGGGCGAGCGTCGACGGGCGCCGCGGGTCGACGTGTCCGCTGCGGGCGAAGGCACGGCGCCGGGCCCCCACCAACCAGGCGACAGTGGCCACGGCGGCGCACACGGCGACGATCGGGGCGAGCAGACCGGCCGCGGCGACCAGCCCGTCGGACACCGCGAGCAGCCCCGGCCCGATCAGCGTGCTCCGGTTGCGCAGCAACAGGCCGTAGCGGAACAGTTCGGCGAGCGCGGCCAGCGCGAACAGCGCGGCCGCCGCGCTGAGCAGGGCGGGAGCCAGTTCGGCGAGCTGCTCACGACGCCCGGCCACCGGTTCCCGGTCGGGAGCGGCGGGCACGTCGCGCAGGCCCCATCGGGGGATCTCGCGGTAGGACGGCGGGCCCGGTTGGGCCGGGGTCCGGGCCGGGCGGACCCGGTTCGTCGCCGCCCCTGGCCTTCGGGCGACCCATCGGAAGTTGCGCAGGTTCGGCGGTTCCGGGCGCGCCGGATCCGTCGGCGAGAGCAGCACACCGTGGCACCGCGGGCACCACTGCGCCGGGCCCCCGACGACCGGCCATCGGGCGGCGCAGCGCGCACAGACCTGAACGGTGCTCATCTAGTAGATCTTTGCCGACCCGCCGCCGTCGGCGGTCAACGGCCGGCCACATTTCTGCCAGGCCACCATCCCGTCGACGACGTTCACCGCGTCGAACCCGACCTGGTTGAGGTATTCGACCACCCGCATCGACCGGCCGCCGGAACGGCACACCACATACACCTCGGCGTCCATGTCGATCTCGGCCATCCGCGCGGGCACGTCGACCATCGGGATGTGCAGGGCACCGGGCGCGTGCCCCTCCGCCCACTCCTCGTCCTCGCGCACGTCCAGCAGGATCACCGAGTCGGACAGCTCGGCCGGTACCTCCGCAGCGGGCACCGAGGGCACATCACCAAAGCTCACACCATCGATACTGTCACGTTCGGCGGCGGCTCGTCGGTGGAGGCGGGAACGATTCCCCCGGCGCGCGGGGTGCCCGCGTCGTGGTGCATGCGCGCCCGCGCCGGATACGGCAGGCTGGCACGCATGGAGCTGAGAATCTTCACCGAACCGCAGCAGGGCGCCACCTACGGGCAGTTGCTGCGCGTCGCGCAGGCCGCCGAGGACCTCGGCTACGGCGCCTTCTTCCGATCCGACCACTACCTGGCGATGAACTCCGACGGGCTGCCCGGCCCCACCGACGCCTGGATCACGCTGGCGGGCCTCGCCCGCGAGACGTCCACGATCCGGCTCGGCACGCTGGTCACCTCCGCGACGTTCCGCTACCCGGGGCCGCTGGCGATCAGCGTGGCCCAGGTGGACGCGATGAGCGAGGGCCGGGTGGAGTTCGGCATCGGCGCAGGCTGGTACGAGGAGGAGCACCTCGCCTACGGCATCCCCTTCCCGTCGCTGAAGGAGCGTTTCGACCGGCTCGAGGAATCGCTGGCGGTGATCACCGGCATGTGGGAGACCCCGGTCGGCGAGTCCTTCTCGTTCGACGGCGCGCACCACCGCATCGAGGATTCGCCCGCGCTGCCGAAGCCGTTCCACCACGCCGGGCCGCCGATCATCATGGGCGGCATGGGCAAGCGCCGCACCCCCGAGCTGACGGCCCGCTACGCCGACGAGTTCAACCTGCCGTTCGTCTCCCTCGACGGCACCGCCACCCAGTTCGAGCGGGTGCGCCAGGCCTGCCGCACGATCGACCGCGACCCCACCGAACTCACCTACTCCAACGCGCTGGTGCTCTGCTGCGGCCGCACCGAGAGCGAGCTCGCCGCCCGCGCGGCGCGCATCGGGCGGGAGGTCGCCGAACTGCGGGAGAACGGCGCGGCCGGTTCACCCGCCGAGCTCGTCGACAAGATCGGCCGGTACGGCGAGCTCGGCGCGAGCCGCATCTATCTGCAGACCCTCGACCTCGAGGACCTCGACCACCTGGAACTGGTCGCGAACGAGGTACTGCCGCAGCTCGGCTGAGGGCAGTACCTCAGCTCGGCGGCAGGATGTCCTTCTGCGCGGGCACCTCGTCCTGCTTCAGCAGGCCGACCGGGCAGCTGACGCCGGTGGCATGCACCGGGCAGTAACCGCCGGGATTCTTGGCGAGGTACTGCTGGTGATAGTCCTCGGCGTAGTAGAACTCGCGGAGCGGGGCGATCTCGGTGGTGATCGCCCCGTACCCGGCATCGGCCAACCGGACCGCGAACGTCTCCGCGGTGGCGTGTGCGATCGACTGCTGCGCGTCGTCGGTGGTGTAGATCGCCGAGCGGTACTGGGAGCCGTGGTCGTTGCCCTGCCGCAGGCCCTGCGTGGGGTCGTGGTTCTCCCAGAACTGCTGCAGCACGCTCGCGTAGCTGATGACCGCCGGATCGAAGACCACGAGCACCACCTCGGTGTGCCCGGTCCGGCCCGAGCAGACCTCCTCGTACGTGGGGTTGAGGGTGAACCCGCCCGCGTATCCGGCCGCGGTGCTGTACACACCGTCGAGCTGCCAGAACTCCTTCTCTGCGCCCCAGAAGCAGCCCATGCCGACGACCGCGGTCTGCATTCCCTCAGGGAACGGCGGGGTCAGCGGGTGTCCGTTGACGTAGTGGGCGTCGGGAACCCGCAGCGGCTGGGTCCGGCCGGGCAGCGCCTCGTCGGCGCTCACGATCGCTGTTTTCGCCGCCGTGCGGCCGAGGATGTCGTCGTACCAGGACATGATCCGATGCTACGCGCGGCCGCCGCCGCGGCGGTTCCGTCGTCGTTGCGCGGGCTCGGAGGCCGCCCGCCTCGGTAAGCTCGCCGGTGCAGTTGGGGGGCCGACCGTCGTCGCAGGAGGCGTAGATGTCACCTCAGGAACCCGAGGGCGATGCGCAGGGATCACCGTTCCCGCCGCCGTTCAAGTGGGGCGCCACGCGGCCGGCCCCGAAACCCGCGCAGCAGCGACCCGAGGGACCCCGCCCCGAGCCGCCGGTTGTCCTCGCGCAGCCGCCTGTTTCTCCGAGGCCGCTGTCCCCTACCCCTACCCCGCCCGCGATCTCGACCCAGCCCGCGGCCCCGTCGGCCGACACCGAGCTCGGCGCGCCACCGGTCAGCCCGCCCTGGCTCGCACCGGAACCCGTCGCCGGGCACGGCCAACAGTCCGCGCCTGGGCGTCAGTCGGTCGCGTTCGCGGTGCTGATCGGCGTGCTGGTCCTCGTGGTCGCCGGCGTCGTCGCGTTCGTCGTGCTCTGATCGGACCGCCCGAAGCGGTGTGACTGCGCGCCGATCCATCGGCTCGAGGGCACCTCCACGAACCGGTACAGCAGCTCCGCCGCCCCGGCCGTCACCAGCAGGAAGGCGAGCACCGCGCCCGTCCGGCCCAGGTGACCGACGGTGTTCTCGTACACCCGGTACAGGATCAACGTGTGCAGCAGGTAGATCGCGTAGCTGCGGGTCGCGGTCCAGCGCACGACACTCAGCCGACCGAGGTAGCCGTCGTACCGCACCAGCGCCAGCACCGCGCAGGTGACCACGACCATCGTCCACAGGTAGCGGTCCCCCGCCCAGTAGACGTGACTGTCGGTGGCCAGGCGCACCACCTCGGCCTGCGCCATGGTCGCCACGATGACCCAGCGCCAGTTCGCCAGCCGCGCCCAGCCCAGGTAGATGATCTGGCCCATGAACACCGCGGGCAGAGTCGCGGCGACCTTGGACAGCATCGGCACCGCGTACGGCTGCGGCACGTACAGGTTGTAGAGCAGCACCGCGCTGCACAGCGCCGCCCCCGCGAGGGGTACCGCGATCGGGATCGTCCTCAGCAGCGGCCGGGCGGCGACGCAGTACAGGTAGAAGAGCACCTGCACGACCAGCGTCCAGGTCACCCCGAGCACCGCGACCTCAGGCGTGAGGAAGAACCCACCGAGCACGAAGCTGAGCGCCGCCTCCGAGTTCGAGATCCCGTCCTGGCCGCTGAACATCCCATTGATGCCCAGGCGCACCAGGACGATGGCGACCAGGATCGCCACCCACAGCGCGGGCAGCAGCCGGCCGACCCGGTTGAAGAGGAACCGACCGGGGGTGTGCCGAGTGGCCGACGCGGTGAGCATCAGCCCCGTGAGCATCATGAAGATCGCGACGCCGAGGAACGAAAGGTGCTGATTGAGTCCGCCACCGGCCACCAGCACCGTGTAGACGCCGTCGATCAGCCACCAGCCGGAGCCGAGGTCGTCGATCAGGTAGTACGAGATGTGCGAATAGATGACGGCGAGCACCGCGATCGCGCGGAGGAGATTGGCTCCGCCGAACTCGATCCGAGGCGGCGATGACGCGCGCACGGAAACGTGTTGCAGTCGGAGCACCACCCAATATTAAGGTTTTGTTCACCGACCGGACGAACCGGTGTCGGAAATCGGGGCGTCCGGCGACCACCCCTGGACGCGTCGCTCGCATCCGCGCCCGCTTGGTCGCAAATCTTGCGGACGGTGTACGAATGAGATTGGGTTATGCCCGAGAAGGATCGACCCAAAATCGAACTTGGTACACGCCGGGCGTGCGCGCCCGTAAGGAAGGGACCCTCGTGTCTGTCTACTCGCTGCCTGAACTGCCCTACGACTACGCCGCCCTCGAGCCGCACATCTCCGGCAAGATCATGGAGCTGCACCACGACAAGCACCACGCCGCCTACGTCGCAGGCGCCAACGCCGCCCTCGACAAGCTCGCCGAACTCCGCGCCGCCGACGCCGTCGCCCCCGTGGTCAACCTGCACGAGAAGAACCTCGCCTTCCACCTCGGCGGCCACACCAACCACACCGTCTTCTGGAACAACCTCAGCCCCGACGGCGGCGACAAGCCCGAAGGCGAACTCGCCGCAGCCATCGACGACCAGTTCGGCGGCTTCGACGCCTTCCGCACCCACTTCAACGCCAACGCCAACGCCATCCAGGGCTCCGGCTGGTCCATCCTCGCCTGGGACTCCATCGGCCAGCGACTGATCATCGTCCAGCTCTACGACCAGCAGGGCAACATCTCCATCGGCCTCACCCCCCTGCTCATGCTCGACATGTGGGAGCACGCCTTCTACCTCGACTACCAGAACGTCAAGGGCGACTACGTCAACGCCTTCTGGAACATCGTCAACTGGAACGACGTCGCAGCCCGCTTCGACCGCGCCCGCACCCAGACCGCAGGCCTCATCGTCTAAGCAGCTCCGCCGCACGACCCACTCCGCCGCGCCCGACCCCGGGCGCGGCGGAGTCGTTTCCGGCAAACGGTCGTATCGTTAAGGGATGGACACCCTCGTCGAGGGTCTGACCTTTCCCGATGGGGCACGCTGGCACGACCGGCACCTGTGGTTCTCGGACACGCACGCCGGTGAGGTGTTGGCGTACGACCCGCTGACGGGCGCGCTCAACACCGTGGCCGAGGTGCCCGGCCGACCCGCGGGCCTGGGCTTTCTCCCCGACGGCCGGCTCCTCATCGCCTCCACCCGCGACCTGCTCGTGCTGCGCCGGGAACCGGACGGCACCCTGGTCGTGCACGCCGACCTCTCCGGGGTCGCCACCTGGTATCTGAACGAGATGTGCGTCGACCGGTTCGGACGCGCCTACGTCGGCAACGTCGGCGACGGCAGCGATCCCCCGCGGCCGCCGCGGCCCGCCGATCTGGCGATGATCGAACCCGACGGCACCGTCCACGACGTCGCGACCGCGATGGTGCTGGCGGGCGGCATGGTCGTGACCTCCGACGGCAGCACCCTCATCGTCGCCGAGAGCCGATCCACCCCCGGCCGGCTGACCGGCTTCACCATCGAACCCGACGGCGGGCTCGAGCAGCGGCGGGTGATCGCCGAGTTCGACGCCTCGGTGCACCCCGACGGCCTCGCGATCGACGCCGAGGACGGCGTCTGGGTCGCCTCCCCGTTCGGGGACGAGGTCTTCCGCGTCGACGCCGAGGGCGCCATCACCGACCGCCTGTCCGCGCCCCGCCCGTACTCGCTCGCACTTGGCGGGCCCGACGGCCGCGACCTGTTCGTCTGCACCGCCGAGACGTGGGTTCCGGAGGAGGCGGAACGAGACCGCGCCGGCGCCGTCCGGCGGGTCCGGGTGCGGGTTCCCGCCGCGCAGGAGTAGTGCGTTCCGCGATCCGGCTGGCACTCCATCCCGCTTGTCTGCCAGCCGAGTTCGGCGCATCCTGGAGGTGTCCCGGGGCGCGCTCCCGGGGCGCCCGTCGCACGGAAGGGGGACGGACGTGAACCAGCACGGACACATCGGCGTCTCGCCGTTCCATGCCGCCGGGGCGTTGCGCGGGTTCATCATCTCCGGCCGGTGGCCCGACACCACCAAGGAGTGGGCCCAGCTGCTGGTGCTCGCCGTCCGGGTCGCCTGCGTACCCGGGTTACTCCCCACCTCAACGGTTTTCGGCGCTCACGAGGACCTTCCCGAGGACCCGGAACCGGGCACCGTCGGACTCGTGGTCGCGGAGGGTCCGGTGCTCGGCGAATCCGCCGTCACACCAGGATGTTTCGCGGAACATCTGCCGCCCGCCCTGCTGGTGCTGCACCCTCCGTCGGAGACCATGCCGTCGTTGCCGGAGTGTGTGGGCGCGGCCTCGGGCTGCCTGTTACTGCCGGGCGTGCCGCACCTCGGACTGGACCACCGGGCAACGTGGGTGGAGGCGGACGCCGACGGCACCGTCACGTCCCTGGTCAGCCGGATGAGCCTCGATCCCAACTCCGACCCCGACACCGCCGTTTTGGCCATGCTGCTGGCCTCTTGACGCGGACCGGAAGAACAAAGTTCGGCCTCCCAAACTTGTTGTGCGCTTTGTGATCTCGTGAACCTCGGGTAGTCTTACGCCTAGCGAAGGGGAGTAGCCCCCAATCGAGCAGTCGACATACTGGTCAGCATCGCGAATTCCGATGCGCCCGGCTGCCCGAACCGACGCCGTCGTTCACTCGACCGGCCCGGTGGGCGAGACCTTCGGCTGTCGGCGTCCACACGTCGGCGGCCGGAGGAACGGTTCCCAACATCCTCCGAAACCAGATAACGGAGGAGGTTCGCATGCTTGCCGCGCTGCTGCTCAGCTTCGGCGTCATCTTCGTCGCCGAACTCGGCGACAAATCCCAGCTCATGGCGATGACGTTCGCGCTGCGCTACAAGTGGTGGATCGTGATCGGCGGCATCACCGTCGCCACCACCGTGGTGCACCTGGTCTCCGTCGGCGTCGGCCACTACCTGGGCGTGGCCATCCCCACGAACCTGATCAGCACCGTCGGTGGCATCGCCTTCCTGATCTTCGCCCTCTGGACCCTGCGCGGCGACAGCCTCAGCGACGACGAGCAGAACAAGGCCGCCCGGGTCGGCACCTCGGCGTTCCTCGCGGTCGCCTCGGCGTTCTTCCTGGCCGAGCTCGGCGACAAGACGATGCTCGCCACCATCACGCTGGCCGCGGACAACGACTGGGTCGGCGTGTGGATCGGCTCGACGGTCGGCATGGTCGCGGCCGACGCCCTCGCGATCGTCGTCGGCGCCGTGCTGGGCAAGCACCTGCCCGAGCGGTTCATCCAGCTCGCGGCCGCCACCCTGTTCTTCGTCTTCGGCGTGATGCTGCTGCTCCAGGGCCTGTTCCCCGGGACCGTGGCCGGCCCGATCGCAGGCGGCGCGATCCTCGCGGTCGCGGCCATAGCGGGAGGCGTGCGGTACGTGCGGTCCCGGCGGGCCGCGGCCCCACCTGTCGGGGAGACTCACGAAACCCCTCGACAGGTAGGCGCGGAATAGAGGTCAGGAACCCGCGCTCCCGGTACTCCCCATTCCCCCGGCGGGCAGGACCCGGGTGTTCCCGGACGCCACCCAACCATCGGACGCCGGGACACCGGTGCCGGTGAAGGTGAAACCGTTGGTCCCGTCGAGAGCCACGTTGGGCGCCTTGTACTCGAACACGAGACTGACAGAGCCGCCCGCGAACATGTTGCCGTTCCTCCCCGGCCAGAGCGCCCAGCCCCCATCCGGCGCCGTGACCGTGACGTCCCCCGTAGCGGGGTCCACCGTCACCGTCGAATCCAGATCCACGACGGGCGACGGCGGCGTAGGTGTAGGGGTAGTGCCGGTCACCTTCACCTTCACGAACTGAAAGCCCTTCGGAGCGTGATGGGTGACGCTCGTGACGTCCACGTTGACCTCGGGTGCGGCGACCTGGAATGCGGCTTCCTCGGCCACGACGACTGCGGTAAAGGTGGCGTTGGCACCCGGGTCGACCTCCTTGACACCGGAATACACGCCCATGTAATTGCCGAGCATCCCCTTATCCCAAAAGCCGTTGCGGTAACACGGCCCAAAATCCGGGTACTGCGCGCTGGTGTCGCGGCAGGGACGCAACAGGTTCTGCCACATCTCGTCCAGCTGTCCGGCCGCGCTTCCCGTTGACACGGCCCCAGCGCCACCCGCACCTGCCACCGCACCACCCGTGACGATGGTCAGTGCCGCGAGCACGGCCCCACCCCTACGCACCAGATGTCCAATCATTGATAGATATCCTTTCGGATTGCAGAGCCCTGCCCCGTCGAGCAGTCCCCCGCTGAATGCGGTGAGAGGGCGAGACGCGGGCCGGCTTGGCTCGGAGAGTCTTCGCGGCGACCGTGCCGGCCGCCGGTTACAGGAGTATTCGAAAGCGGGTCGCGCGCAGTCAGCTTCCCGAGCTGCCGAAGCCTCCGGGCTGCGGGGCCTCGGCCTCGGCCTCGGTGACCTGGGTAGTTCCCTTGGCCACCCAGCCCTCCGACGCCGGGACGCCGGTACCGGTGAAGGTGAGGCCACTGGCGCCGTCACGAATCGGCTCAGTCGCCGTATAGCGCAACTTGACGAACACCTTGCCCGAAACAAAGCGAGTCGGATCGGGCGCGTTGTTGATCACCACCTCCGGGATGGCCCACCCACCGGCGGGCGCCGCGACCGTGACATCCCCCCTGACGGGATCGACCGCAGCGGACGAGTCCAGAACCGTGATCGGGTATCTGCCGGGAGTCCAGTCATAGGAGGTGACCTCCGCCCGCGTGAACTCAAACCCGTCCGGCGCTCGGTGCGTGACAGTGGCAACCGCCACGTCCGGGATCGAACCGGGACCGAGATAACGAGCCCCGAACTCGGCGGTGAACGTAACCTCCTGACCCACGACGGCCCGGCCGGGACCCTCGTAGTGCACGGCAATGTCACCACGGCTCTGGGTATCCCGGAAGCCCTCGTCGACGCAACCATCGCACGGGACCTCTGAGCTTCCGAGCCCCGCGCTTCCCGTCGGCGCCGCCCCTGCGCCTCCCGCACCGAGCATCGCACCACCCACGACGATGGTCAGCGCTGCGAGCACCGACCCGCCCCTATGCACCAGGCGTCGAGCCATTGAACAGTTTCCCTTCGGTTTGCAGAGCCTGACGCCGTCGATCAGTCCGCCGCTGTGCGCGGTCGGAATTCGAGACACAAGACTCTGAGTCGGAGATGCTTGCCTGCGACCCGGTCGGGCCGCCGATTGAATGGGTTTCGAAAGGGGAACGCGCGCAATCAGTTTCCCGAGCTGCCGAATGTCCCTAGATCCACGGGGGTGACCTTCGTGAACCCCGTCGCCACCCACCCCTCCGACGCCGGGACGCCGGTACCGGTGAAGGTGACCCCGGTTGTGCCATCGAGGTACGACTTGACCACCTTGTAGCGCAACCCGACGGATAGGTACCCGGTGAGGGAGCCGGCGTCGGTTGCCGCCGTCGGGATGGCCCAGCCACCTGCGGGCGCCGTGACCGTCACATCCCCCGTGACGGGATCCACCACCGCGGTCGAGTCCAGCTCCACGTCGGGCGCGAATCGCGGGCGGGAAATTACCTCGGCCCCGACGAATTCAAGTCCTCGCGGAACATGGTGAGTGACGCTCGTTACTGCCAAGCCGGGTGTGCCATCCCGGGCCGAGAGGCCCGGGTAATACGTGACTTCGCTGCCCACTTCGGCCTTGGCGGGACCCTGATATCCCAGCAGGATGTTGCCCCTCGCACCGTGATCCAAGAAGGCCTCGCCGTTGCACAGCTGTTCGTAGAGCCCGACGCAGGATTGCCCAAGACTCCCGGTCCCATCTCCAGGCTCACCTGCGGCGGCCCCCGCACCTATCGTCGCGCCGCCAACCATGACGGCCAGCGCAGCGAGCACCGACCCGCCCCGACGCACCAGGTGTCCACCCATCAACCATGTCTCCTTCAATGTTGGGGGAACCGGCCCACCGCCCGCCCCCAAGAACTCGCCAAGAGTAGGGGGCGAAACGGCGCTCCGCGGCGGAATCGAACGATTGCCTTTTCCCAGGTCAAAGCGTTAAACACTGCCGGAACTGGTCCGCGGCTCGCGCGGTTCCTCACAGCGGGCGGCGGACTTCCCCAGATCCAGCACCTCACCCGCGACCGCGCCAACCACCGCGGCGTCGTGGCTGATCACCAAGAGCGACGTCCCCTGCTCGCGAGTGAGTTCCGACAGGATCTCGAGCACGCGTCGCTGCGATACCGAGTCGAGCCCGGTCGTCACCTCGTCACAGATCAGTAGCGCGGGCGACGTCGCCAGCGCCCGCGCGATCGCGGCGCGTTGCGCCTCGCCGCCCGACAGCGAGGACACGCGTGCTCGCGCGATGTCCGCAGCGAGACCCACCTGCCGCAGCGCGATCGTCGCGGCGTTCTCGGCGGCCGCCCTGGACATGCCCCGCAGTCGCATCGGACCGCGGGCGATCTGCTCGCCCACGCTCCGGAACGGATCGAAGGCCGCCTTCGCATCCTGGAACACGTAGGCGATCGCCGCTGCATGCGCGCGGGAACGCCCCCGAGCGTCTGGCGCCAACGGCTCGCCGTCGAGCAGTACCCGACCCGCCGACGGCCGGTGCAGCCCGGCGACAACACGGGCGGCGGTGGTCTTGCCGCAACCGGACGGACCGACCAGGGCAACGCACTCCCCCGGACCGATGGCCAGGGAGAAGTCCCGCAGGACCGGGTCGCTCCGGTAGCCCGCGGTCACCCCGTCCATCACCAGCCGGGGGCTCCGAGCCCCGGTCCCCGAACTCCGGCCGCGCTCGCGACGCGCTGCGCCGGCCTCGAGCAGGACCAGCGTCTGCGGGTGGGTGGGCGCGTCGAGAAGCGCCACGTCGCCGGACTCAACGACCCTGCCCTGCGACATCACGACCACGCTCCCGGCCACCGCCCGGACCGCATCGAGGTCGTGTGTGAGCAGGACGATCGTCAGCCCCTCGCTCGCGAGGCGGGCGATCTCGTCCAGCACGGCCGACCGGTTCGCGGGGTCCTGGCCGGTGGTCGGTTCGTCCAGGATCAGGCAGTTCGGGTCCGTCAGCAGGGTCTGGGCGAGGGCCAGGCGCTGCTGCTGACCGCCGGAGAGCTGGTGCGGGTAGCGGTCCAGCAGCCGCACGCCCTCGGGAAAACTGGCGCGCCGCAACGCATCCGGCACGGTGACCCGGCGCCCCGCGCGGTGTGCGGCGTGTTCGACATCGCGGAGCACGCGCCCGATCCGCAGCCAGGGCGTGAGCACCGCGGAGGGCTGTTGCGGCACGTATCCGAACCGGACCCCCTCGCACTCGAGCCGGCGCGACTCGACGATCACGCCCGGCCGCCGCTCCCCCATCAAGGCCAGTGCCGTGGTGGTCTTCCCGCTCCCCGAGCCGCCGATGACGGCGGTGACGGCGCCGGCCGGGATGTCCAGGTCGACGCCGTCCACCAGCATGCGGCCCCCGGCCCGCGCGGTCAGTCCACGCACCCGGATCGCCTGGCGTCGCCCGTGCACGACCTCGGTCATGTGCCACTCCTCCCCGGGGACGACTCTCGCGACGCCGCCCTGGCGCCCGAGTCGAACAACAGATTCACCCCGACCGCGAGCCCGATGATCAACAGGGTCGGGACCAGCACACCCCAGGGGGCGAGGGCGATTCCGCTCCGGTTGCGATCGACCATGACCGCCCAATCGGTGCCCGAGGCGTCGGCCGTCAGCCCGAGGAAGCTGGCGGACGCCACCAGGTAGATCGCGCCAACGAAGCGCAGCCCGGCGTCGGCCGCCAGCACGGGCAGCAGGGTGCGCCCCAGGTAGCCCACGTTGCGGCGCCACCAGGTCTCCCGCTGCAGACGCAGCGCCTGCATCGCGGGGCTGTGCGCGGCGTACAACGCCGATGCTCGCACCAGGCGGGCGGCATCCGGGAATTGCAGGACCGCCACCGTCAGCGCCAGCACCGCGGCGTTCGCCTCCGTCATCGCCACCACCAGGAGCAGCAGCATCATCGACGGGACCGAGAGCAGCAGGTCCAGCGGGCGCATCAACGTCTCGTCCACCCACCGCCGCCCCGACGTCGCCGCGGCCACTCCCCATGGCACGGCGAGCAGGTAGATCGCGAGCACCGCCGCCGCGGCGATGAGCACCAACGATCGGCCGCCGAGCAGGGCCTGGGTCAGCACGTCGCGGCCCTCCGCGTCCGTGCCTAACGGCCAGTCGCCGCCCGACGCGAAGGCCGGGCCGCGGGGGCCGGGTTCGGCGACGAGCGGTCCGCCGAAAGCCACAAGGAGTGCGGTCGTCGTGAGCGCCGCGCCCACCAGGACCCCCGAGCCTCGGCCTCCGCGCCTGGGACCCTCGGGGCGCGCTATCACCGTGCCTCCCGCGCAACGGGATTCAGTGCGAACGCCGCGATGTCGGCGAGCAGGTTCACACCCACGGTGATCAGCGAGAACAGCACCACCAGGCCCAGCAGCAGCGGCACGTCCCGGCCGCTGACCGCCCCGACCAGTACCTGCCCGAGCCCGCCGAGCGCGAAGACGGCCTCCACCACGACCACGCCACCGAGCAACCAGTCCGACACCCGTGCGAGCTGCTGCACGGCCGGCGTGATCGACCCGGGCAGCGCGTGCCGCCAGACCACCCGGCGCATCGGCACGCCGAGCCGCAGGGTGTGCCGGGTGTATTCGGACTCGAGCGACGTGATCATCGATGACCGCACCAGTCGCGACAGCGAGCACACCGGTCGCACCACGAGCACCGTCACCGGGAGCAACCACAGCTCCGGCTGCGCGAGCAGCGGACCGCTCGCGCCGATCGCGGTGGGGGCGAACCACCCGAGCCACACGGCGAACACCGCGACCACCACGATCGCCAGGGCGAACTCGGGCACCGCGTACAGCGCGACGGTGAGCCAGGAGATCGCCCGGTCCACCCGCCCGCCCCGCCGCACCGCCGCGGTGACCCCCAGCAGCAGGGCCACCGGGATCAGGCCCGCGAGGGCGAGCAGCGCCAGGGTGACCGTGGGAACTATTGCCGCGGACAATAACTCGGACACCGGACGCCCCGATATCGCCGAGGTCCCCAGGTCTCCGCGGGCCAGGCCACCGAGCCAGCCCCCGAGCTGATCGAGCAGCGGCCGGTCCAGGCCGAGGGCGTGGCGGAGCCGGGCGATGCGTTCGGGGTCGGCGTCGTCGGCCGCGATGGTGACGGCGGCGTCCCCGGGGAGCAGGGCCGCGAACAGAAACACCACCACCACGACGCCGAGAACCTGCGCACCTCCGAGAGCGGTGCGCAGGGCGACGTACCGGACGAGCATCAGGAAAGCCACGCCTTGTCGAAGCGCGCGTAGCCGAGGGTGTTGCTGGGGGCTCCCTCCGCCACGCCGTCGACGGTGGGTGCAAGCCCGTGCAGCCCGTCGGCGAAGCCCCAGA
The DNA here is from genome assembly GCF_001984015.1 of Rhodococcus sp. MTM3W5.2. NCBI lineage: Bacteria > Bacillati > Actinomycetota > Actinomycetes > Mycobacteriales > Nocardiaceae > Rhodococcus > Rhodococcus sp. MTM3W5.2. The sequence goes on from NZ_CP019572.1 coordinate 5,562,878, forward strand.
CCAGCAGGCCGCCGTCGGAATACAACTGCGACTGCATGTCCCGGTAGGCGCGGGCTCGCACCTCCTCATCGGTGGTGGCGCTGGCGGTGGCGAACAGGGCGTCGAACTCGGGCCGACGCCACTGCGTGTAGTTCTTGGCGGACGTCGACAGCATCCGCTGCGCGAGGTGCGATTCGATGGGCATCGCGCCCGACCGGAAGCTGGACAGCACGCCCTCGTCGAGGGTGCGGGTCCAGTAGGTGGAGCCCTCGCCCACCTTCACCTCGATCCGTAGTCCGGCGCGCCCGGCCTGCTCGGCGAAGATGTTGGCCGCCTCGACGAATCCGTTGGTCGCACCGGTCGTGAGCAACTCGATGCGGGTGTTCTCGGCGCCGGCCTTCCGGATCAGCGCCCGCGCGGCCTCGAGGTCGGCGGTGCGCTGCGGCAGGTCGTCGGCGTAGTACTTGGCGCCCTTGCCGAACAGGTCGTTGCCCACCACCCCGGACGTCCCCAGCACGGTGTTGACGAGCTGCTCACGGTCGACGAGCGCGAACATCGCCCGGCGCAGATCCACGTTGTCGAACGGCGGGCGATCCACCTTCATCGCGAAGCCCGACATCGAGCTGCGCGGCGAACGCAGGATCCGGACCCGACGGTCCCCCTCGTAGGTCCGTGCCGACGTCGGGCCGAGATCGTCGGCGTACTCGGCCTGACCGCCGAGCAGTGCGTTGATCCGCGCGGTCTCCTCCGGTGCGATCAGGATCTCCAGTTCCTCGAGATGCGGTGCCCCGTCCCAGTAGTCGGCGAATCGGCGGCTTACGAAAGAGCGGCCCGGCTCGAAGGAGACGAAGGTGAACGGTCCGGAACCGATGGGACGGGTGAAGTCGGTGGTGCCCTCGGGGATGACGTAGGCGCCGAAGGCGGCCAGCACGTTGGCCAGGTCACCGCACGGGCGGGTGCAGGCGAATTCGATGGTGCGATCGTCGATCGCGCGGGACCGCCCGATGTCGATCACCTCGAGCGAGGCCCGCGGTCGCAACGCATTCCGCGGGTCCTGGATGCGGGCGTAGGAGTACAGCACGTCGGCCGCCCGAACCGGTCGCCCGTCATGGAACGACGCCTGTCGAAGTTCGACCGTCCATGAGGTGGCGTCCGCGTTCGGTCGCCAGTTCACGGCGAGCCGCGGCACCGGACCGAGGTCGTCCCCGTACTCGACGAGCTTGTCGTACAAGGCGTTCGAACGGGCGACATCGGCGTAGAGGTTGGTCTTGTGCGGGTCGAGCGCCTCCTGCGCTCCTCCCCCGCGAACACTGCCCGCAGCCGTCCGCCGTCTCTGGGCGCGGCGCTGCTCGCCGCCTCACCGTCGGCCGCGCCGCAGCCACCCAGCAGGACGGCACCGGTCGCGGCCGCGCCGAGGCCGAGGAAGGTCCGGCGGTTCAGGTGCGGCAGGCCCGTGCGGGTGAGCGGATTCATGATTCTCTCCTTGGGATGTACTGACAGGGTGTGATGCGAAGCCGCGGCGTGCGGCTCAACAGGCCTCGGCGACGATGTGCAGCCGATCACCGGACAGGTCGGCGGATCCAAGGGCCGGGACCGGATCCGACCGCCGATCTCGCGGCCATCCGCCCTCGGCGCGTGGTCCGGGCGCATCGAACATCGCCCGGACCGTGAAACCGGCCCTGCGCAGGTGGCTCGCCAGCTCGACCGGGAAGAGCAGCCGCCATGCCGACTCCTGGACCAGCGGCTCGGTGAAGGCCGGAAGCCGCCATTCCCGGCGTCGGCGCAGCAGCTGGGCGGCGCGATCGACCCACAGGGTGGTCTCCGCCCGCCACATCTGGCCGCGCCATTCGAAGGCGGAGTGGCTCGGACCGTCGAGGAGTTCGGTGTTGCCGAGGAAGAATGCGCCGTTCCGCATCTCCGCAATCAGCAGGCCCCCGCGCCGCAGGTGGTCGCGGCAGCACCGGAGACAGGACTCGAGCTCGGCGTCGGTGTGGCAGTAGAGCAGCGAGCTGTCGAGACAGATGATCGCGTCGACGGCGGCGCCGATGACGAAGCTCCGCAGATCACCGACGGTGGCCGACACCCCCGGGTAGGTCCGATTCGCGTATCCCACCATCGCCGTCGACCGGTCGATGCCGAGCCCGTGGTAGCCGCACCCAACCAAATGCCCCAGGTCCCGACCGGTTCCGCAGCCCAGATCCAACACGGTGACGGGCTCACCCGCGACCGCCGACGGCAGGAACGTCCGCAGCACATCGTCGACGAAACGAGCGGCCACATGGTCCGGATCGGGAAAGCGCGCCTCGTAGAGTTCCGGGTTGTCGGTCAACAGGTTTCGTGCCTCGGGAACGCTCACGCGGTCACCCCGCTCGGGTCGGCGAGCAGCCGGCGCCGCTGCAGCAGCCACACCGCGGCTGCGGACCCGGCCCCGAGCAGGATGCAGACACAGACCCCCGGCCAGCCGTTGGAGACCTCGACTCCGTAGCCGATCACCGCGTTGCCCCCGGCCGCCACCACCCCGGACACCAGGTAGAACATGCCGAACAGGGTGCCCGAGATGCGCGAATCGCCATATGCCGGAATCAGTTCCATCACGAACGGCTGGGCCACCATGATGCCTGCCTCCAACACGAGCGCCGAGATCACCACCACGGTCAGCGCGAGGACGACATACCGGATGTCGCCGACGGGACCGATCCACAACACCGGCAGCAGGAGTACGAACGCACCACCCATGAGTGCGAGCCCACCCGCTATCGCGGTGCCGCGCGCGGCCCGAGCCTGCAGCCACCTGGTGATCCGGACCTGGAAGAACAGGCTGAAGACGGTGGTGCTGAGGAAGAGCACTGCGACCGCGCCCTGCCAGGAGGTGATCCGGCGGGCCAACACCGGGTAGACCAGGTACATCTGGCTCTGCAGGGCGAACATCCCGAGCATGGACAGGGTGAACAGGACGAACCGACGATCGGCGAGTATCGATCCCCAGCCCCGCAACACGCTCGTCTCGGACGGCTCCACCTCGTACGCGGGAAGACAACGCAGCTGGGCAAGCGTGAGCGCGGCGAAGATCGCGGCGGCGGTCACAGCGACGGTCCGGAAATCGACCGCGAGCAGCGCGGCACCGACCAGCGGGCCGGACAGCGCACCGGCCTGCGCGAACACGTTGAACACCGCGAAGGCCTCGGCCCTTCGGTCCGGTTCGGCCACGGCGATGTAGGACCGGACCGCGGGGTTGAACAACGCCCCGGCGAGTCCCGACAGGATCGAGGCGGTCAGCAGCACCGGCACCGAGGTCCCGAAGCCGAACACCGCGAAACCCACACAGCGCAGCGCACATCCCGCGATGATCACCCGGCGCGGTCCGAGCCGGTCCGACGCTGTCCCTCCGAGAAGGAACATGCCCTGCTGGCTGAGCGTGCGGACGCCGAGAACGACACCGGTGATCGCCACGGAGAGGCCGAGGCTACCGGTCAGGTGCATCGTGAGGAACGGCACCAGCATGTAGAAGCCGGTGTTGACCCCGTACTGGTTGACGACCAGCAACTGCACCGATCGGGGGAAGCTGCGCAGGGTCGCGAATGTCCCCGCTCTCGGCGGGGCACCCTCCGTTCGGGTCACGACCGGGCCTCCTCGCTCCGGCGCACGCCGAGACCGGGCTCCCCGGTCGGCCGCAGCCGCCCGTCCTCCCCGCCGAGGCCATGCCAGGGGTCACGGGCGAGCAGCAGGTGCCCGTCGAGATCGCACCACCGGGCCAACGCGGCCAGGTGCACCGCGGGCGCGATGCCGAGCGAACTGGAGACCAGGCAACCCAGCATCACGTCCAGCCCGCGGCGGCGGGCCTCCTCGGCGAGCACCCGGGCCTGGTGTACCCCACCACATTTGGTCAGTTTGATGTTGACCGCGTCGGCGAGCCCGTCGAGGCCATCGAGGTCGGCAACGGTCGAGATCGACTCGTCCGCGATCACCGGGACGTCGGTCCGGCTGCGGAGCTCGCGTTGACCGCCACGATCCGCGACCGCGAGCGGCTGCTCCATCGCGACGATCGGAAGCCCGCGCACCTCCTCGAGGATGCGAAGCGCCGTTCCCGCGGTCCATGCCTCGTTCGGGTCGACGATCAGCTCGGCACCCGGCGCCGCCTCGGCGACCGCCGCCAGCCTCCGCACCGAGGCTCCGACATCGGCGTCCGACTTGACCTTGAGCAGCCCGAATCCGCTGGCCGCCAGGGCGGCCGCCTGGTGTGTCATCTCCGGCGGCGAGTCGATTCCGATCGTCCTGGCGATCGGTATCTCGGAGAGCAACGGCAACCCGAGCTGCGCGGCCAGTGTCCGGCCCGACCCCCTCGCCTCGTACTCGGACACCGCCGTGCGCAGCGCGGACGCGACCGCGGGGTGTGCGCCGCCCGGGACGCGGACCCGGTCGAGTGAAAGGCCTTCCCAGCTCGCGCGGACGCGGCGGAGTTCGGCAACGATCCGCTCCGGCCCCAGTTCCGCATGGGCGGACGAGACCACCTCGCCCCGCCCGACGAGCTCGGCGTCGGCGCCGCCGAGGGCGATCTCGACGGCCGTGCGGCCGGTCATCACGGATCTGCTGATCCGGAACGGGCGCGCGAGCTCGAGCGTCGTCGCCCGCCAGGTGAGCCTCATCTGGTCTCCTCGTCTCGTCGGTCGGCGGCATCGCTCGGTATGGGAACCGTTCGGCACCGCGTCCAGCACGTCGCGGGGTGCCGGCAGTCGGATATCTCGTGGGGCCTACTGCGCGGGGCGCCCAACAGGCCGTGTTCACGACACCAGTCGTCGTCGAAGATGCTGCGCAGGTACCGTTCCGGGCCGTCCGGGAAGACGGTGACGACGGCGCCCGGCCACTGTGCAGCCGCCCATCCCGCCACCGTGGCGGCGGCGCCGGTGCTCCAGCCGCCGGTGTGGAAGCCCTCGCGGGCGAGGGCGCGGCAAGCGTGTACCGCCTCGCGCGGCCCAACCCAATGGACCTCGTCGAACAGGTCGTACCGCACGTTTCCGGGGTGCACGCTGCTGCCCAGCCCGCGCATCAGGCGGTGCGCGGCCGGTTGGCCGAAGATCCTCGATCCCAGCGCGTCGACGCCGATGATCCGCAGGTCGGGCCAGCGCTCCCGCAGTCGGCCGCCGACGCCGCTGCTGTGACCGCCGGTCCCCACGCTGCAGACCAGTGCGGACGGTTTGCCGATTCCCGCGGCCGCCAGTCCGGTCATGATCTCGTCCGCCAGGCCCCGGTATCCGGCCGCGTTGTCGGGATTGTCGTACTGGTTCGGCCAGTACGACCCGGGTTCGGCGGCCACAATGCTCCGCAACCTGTCGAGCCGGGCCTGCTGCCAGCCGCCCTCGGGATGCGGCGTATCCACGATCACGACCTCGGCACCCAAGGCGGACAGCAGGTTCCGCATCGCGGGCTCGAGCTCGTCGTCCACGACCAGGGTCACCGGATGTCCCAGCGCCTGGGCCACATAGGCGAGACCGAGCCCGAGTGTGCCGCTGGTGGACTCGACCACCCGGGCACCCGGCTGCAATTCCCCGCGCCGCCGCGCGCCCTCCAGCATCGACAGTGCCGATCGCGCCTTGAGCCCGCCTACGCCCAGCGACTCGATCTTCGCGAAATAGCCCGGATGAGCCAGCGGCACAGGAGTTTTCACCGAGACGAGCGGGCTGTTACCGACCCGTCGGAGCAGGTCGACCCCCGTCATCTGGCCGCCCGGTACAGGTGGATGGGACCGGCGTCGCCGGTGAGCCAGAAGAACGGGTACGGCTCGGCCGAGAGCGCGTCGACGCCGGCGCCGAGCAGCTCGCGGGCCACCGCCGCACCGCTCTGCGCGAAGAGGGCGACCGAGGTCGGCCGTCGACCCGCGGCGACGAGCCGGAGCAGCCGGTCGAAGGTGCCGTTCCCCAGCATCATTCCGCTGGCCAGGACCGCGTCACACTCGCCGAGCCAGGGTGCGAAGTCGGTGACGACGGGTTCACCCCACTCGGTGGTGCCACCCTTGAGGTCGCAGGGGACGTACCGCACCCCGCGCTCACGCAGACAGGACAGCAGGGAGTTCACGACGCCGATCACCAGCACGTGGGTGCCGGGAGGGGCCTCGAGAAGGCCCGTCACCTGACGCGCCCGGGCCAGCGAACGTCGCAGCGAATCGCCCGCCGGAATCCAGCGTGTCGTCGCGTTCGGGTCGTCCTCGAACGGCCGCCGGTGGGCGAGGTACGCATCGAGGGCGGCGACCTGGACGGCGAGATGGGGATGGCCCAACAGCTCCGCGACGGGGGTACCGGCGAGCGCGTGCACGAGATCGACGTCGACCGATCCAGGTTCCACCGCACACGAGCCGGTTGCGGCGCCGACCCGCAGACTGATCACCTGGTTCCGGTAGCCCCCGCCGCGCCCGGCATGCCGCACGCCCTGGGTGGTGGTGAAGGCGACGGACACCGACACGTCGGCCGTGGGTGTGAGCGCGGGGTCGGTGCGATAGCGCTCCAGGAGTTCGGCGACGCCGCCCGGCGTCGCGACGGCGGTCACGGCGCGGATTCCTCGCGGTAGCCGACCGAGATCGTCGCCATCAGCTGCTCGGCGATTGGCCGGGCCCCGGTCGGCTCGTCCGAGGTGACGAGAACGCTGCCGAGATAGCTGTTGTTGTCCGCGCCCACGGTGACTCGATGGCCCGGTTGCTTGAAGTCGACGGCCGCGATCGCCGGGTGTGCGGCGACCCCGCTCGCCCCGTCGATCCGGTCGAGGACCCCGACCCGGTCGGGTACGAGCATCTGCACCGCCGCGCTGCGCGGCCGCCCACCGGTGTCGTCGCCACCGGCGGTGCTCGGGTCACGCCCTAGCGCCAGCTCCACGGCGACCCGGGGCAGGTCGATGCCCTCGACGTGCCGGATCAGCTCGGTGATCTGATTCCCGGCCGGTCGGGGATTGATCTCGATGATGCGGGGACCGGCGCCCGTCAGGCGCAGCTCCGTGTGCACGACGCCGTGGTCCAGCCCGACCGCGCGGATGGCACTCTCGGCGGACGACACCAGCCCGGCACGGTCCGCCGCGTCGAGCCGGGCCGGGAACATGTGCCCGGTCTCCACGAAACCGGAGGCCCCGCCGAGGCTCTTGTCGGTGACGCCCACCGTGTGGATCTCGCCGCCGCGAACCCAGCTCTCCACGCTGAACTCCGGGCCGACGAGGTACTCCTCGAGCAGCACCACCGGTTCCCGCCACTGGCCGCGGGCATTGACCTCGAACCGGCGGAGTTCCGCCGCGGCGGCGGCGACCTCCGCCCAGCCGTCCGCGCGCCGCACGAACATCCCGGCGCACAGATCGGTCGGCTTGACCACCAGCGGAAATCCGACATGCTCGACCGCCGACACCAGACCCGCCTCATCGTCGAGAGGAACGAGCCGATGACGCGGGCCGGGGATGCCCGCCCGGTCCAGCCTGTCCCGGGTGCGCCGCTTGTCGCACGCGACCCCGACCGCCTCCGGCCGCGGCCCCGGCAATCCGAGCTCGGCAGCGATCTCCGCCGCCAGCGGCAGGTAGTAGTCGCAGCTGCTCAGGACGCCATCGAGGCGCGATTCGGCGTGGATACGGCGCGCCGCATCCACGGCGGCGACGGCGTCGTTCGTGTCCGTGGTGACGATCGCGCGTCCCCGGCGCAGCGGGTGGGGAGCTCCGTCGGGGTGGTCTGCGGGTAGTGCCCGGGATCTCTGGTCAGGAAGGTGAAGGTCGCACCCGCGTCGGTCACTGCTCTCGGCAGCAACGTGCCCATCGCGCCGACCCAACTCTCCACCATCAGCAGGTGTGCCACGCATGACCTTCCGCTCGATCCCAAACCGGACCAGCAGAAGATACTGACAATCGTTATCGTTAGCAATAGCGGGTGGACCGACGGAGGAGTTCGACGGACACTGAAGGGGTCTCACTGGCACCCACAGGAGGGGTGACATGACCGAACAGATTCCCCCGGAACCGATCGCGGCCGCCAAGGTGGTGTTGCTGCAGACCCGCAAACGGGACGGCAGCTGGGTCGACACCCCCGTGAACATCGCGGTCGACGGGACCCACGCGTATTTCCGAACACCCGGCAGGGCCTCGAAGAACAAGCGGCTACGGAACTTCCCCGAGGTCCGGATGTGGCCCTGCACCTGGTCGGGCAAGCCGACCGGCGAGGAGGCGGATGCGACCGCGCACCTGCTCACCGGCACCGAGGCCGACGCCGCCGGCCGGGCCATCGATCGCCGCTTCCCGATCCTGCAGCGAGTCATGGTGCGGGCGGCACACAAGGTCATGCGCACCCCCACGCTCCACTACGAGCTGACGGACTTCCACGCGCCGTGACCGGCTCGCGGCCCGACGGAAGCAACGGCGGCGCTCCGGCGTTGTACCCGACATGACCGAGTCCGCCGCTGCCACCGCCCGTGACCGGATCGCGGCTGAGCAGGCCGCGACCGTGCACCGGATCGAGTCGCTGACGGCGCGGCTGGCCGACATCCTGGACGGGTCGGAACTCACCACCAACGACGACGAGCACGACCCCGAGGGCTCCACGATCGCGTTCGAGCGGGCGCAGGTCGCTTCGCTGCTCGACGACGCTCGGCAGGAACTGGAGGACCTCGACGCTGCCCGGCGCCGGGTCGAGGACGGCAGCTACGGGGTCTGCGCGAAGTGCGGGCGGCCGATCGGCGCCGAGCGGCTCGACGTGCTGCCGGCAGTGTTGCGCTGCATCGACTGCTCCTGACCCGGCGAGAAGATCGAGGTGGTGGTGGTCGCGACTGGTCCAACCGCGACCACCACCGGTCGGTCAGGAGCCGGTGCTGCCGCTGGCGCTGCCGATGGGATCTTGAATCGGCGTGACCGTCGTCGTCCCCGTCGCCAGCCAGTCCCGCGTTTCCGGGACACCTGTTGCCTCGAACGTGATGCCGCTGGTGCCGATGGCGAGAACGCCCTGGACCTCGTAGGTGAGGTTCACATACAGCTGGTCCACAACACTCAGCGGCTGTCCGGACGCAGGCTTGACGAGGACGGCCCCGGTGACAGGATCGACCTCGGACGTGAGCTCGACCGGGACACTTTCGTAGCGATTTCCAGCCGGTATGTACCTGTACGAATTACCGGTCACGGTCTTCAACACGAAACCCGCGGGCACATGGTGGACGAACTTCGTCATACCCCGGTTCGGGTCACCCGAGTTCTTGATGGTGGCGAAGAAGCGCGCATCCTCGCCGGTGGCGATCGTCTTCGGGCCACCCTGCGTGACGGTGAAGTCCGCAGTCGTTGCATCCACCCACCAATGACTGATGTTCAGGCAGGGAGATTTCGCAATCGAATCGACCTGTGTCAGGGATCCACTCATCTGGCAGACCGCACTCGCGGTGCCCGCACCGACCGTGAGCCCGCCGGCGACGACGGCCGCGGCGGCAAGGATCGATGCCCCGCGGCGCATCATGTTGTGGGACAAGGTGTTTCTCCATCTCGATGTGAGTGAGCCGGTGGCCGCCGCCGAATAACCGGAAGCGACCACCGCAAGGTTCATCAGGAACCGGAACTGCCGAAGGCATCCCCGTACGGGTTGTCGATTTCGGTCGACCCGAGCTGCGACCAGCCCTGGGTTCCCGTCAGCCCGGTCGCTTCGAATGTGACACCGGCGGTGACGAAACCGGGTCTGACGTTCAAGGGAACTCGGTAGGTGACACGCACCTCGAGTTCCGGACGGCTGGTGTCGGTCCGGCGCGGGATGGGCCACCCCTCGCCCGGAGGGGTGATGGTGACGGTCCCCGTGGTGGGATCCTGACCCACCTGGCCCACCTCGATCGGTGTGCGCTTGGGCACACCGTTGATCCACTCCACCAGATCGACCACCACGCCGGTCATCGCGTACCCGGGCGGTCCATTGCTGACGAGCTTCGTCAGATTCCTGGCTGGATCATTGCTCAGACTGAAGCTGTAGGTGTAGCTCATCAAGTCACCCGCCGTGGCCCCCGGCTTGTACCCCTGGACCACGTCGACATTCTCGACGGATCGGCTCAGATGTTCGGTGAACCACGAGCAGTACCGGCCAATCGACTCGACACCCAGCGGTTCCGTGATCGACTGGAGTCGCTCCAGGCCTCCGCTTGCGATGCAGGACGCACTCGCGGTACCCGCGCCGACTGTGAGTCCGCCGGCAACGACGGCCGCGGCGGCAAGGATCGATGCTCCGCGGCGCATCATGTTGTTGGACAAGGTGTTTCTCCACTTCGACATGTGATGACTGGGCGCCACAGCCACCCGACGCCCCCGACCGCGTCAGCATAGGAGGAATCGGTCAGTCCGGTAGTTCAAATGGGCAGATATTTCCGCAGGTCAAAGCGTTAAACACGACCCGGGTTGCAGCTCACTGCAGGAAAGACGGGCGCAGCTGCGAGGGCGCGAAGGCGCCCCTGCAACCATGCGATAGGTGCCTCGCCTAAATCGGGCAATCAATGGTGTTGGCATCACACCCAAATTTGACAGTGCCAGTGTCAATCAAGCCGTTGTTGATCCAGGCGTCCATCAACATTCCAGCGGTAATGAACACGGACCCGGTCGCCTCGGCCGACGCCGTGTTCACGTCGCGCAGCAGTGGGACATCCTCAGCCGACCCCGTACCAATACCGAGGGCCAGGCCGCTATTTGGGACTTCCTCAGCCGACGCCGTGCCCCCACCGAGGGCCAGACCGCCACCGAGCACAGCCGCGGCAATAAGGACGGACGCGCCACGGCGCGCCAGATTTCGCAACATGCAAACTCCTTCGTTCGAAGTGGTATGAGGGGCGACTACACCCGCCCGGAAACCCGAGCGGGCGGCGTCACGATCGAGTGGGTACGGCTACAGCGTGTGAGGATCGCGACCCTGCAACAGGGCGAGCAGGATCTCCGAAGGGGTGGGGAAATCGCAGTCCGCACCCTGTTTGGGGTTGCACCCAAAGGTGAGGTCGCCGACCGAGCCACCCGCCTGCCCCGCGGCGAGCACTCCCATGGCCACCCAATCGAGTGGGCTGCCGAACATTTCGGTCGAGCCACTCGCGCTGCCGGGGGCCTCCTCGGCCGATGCCGTGCCTGCGCCCAGGGCCAGACCGCCACCGAGCAGAGCCCCGGCGACGAGGACGGATGCGCCGGCGCGCACCAGATTTCGCAACATGCAGATTCCTTCGTTCGAGTGTGATGGCGGGACGAAGGCGCCAAGACGAACGCCCCCTCCGACCGCGCCAGCATAGGGTGAAACGACCCGACCTACAGCCGAACGGAAGCTCGACTCTTCGCAGGTCGAAGCGTTAAACCCCGACTGCAACGGGTGCGTGAACTCGACGCGCCGAACGTGCGCTGCGTCCCCAGCGCACGAAAACGCCCGCCCAGGATTCCTGGGCGGGCGGAATCACGGTCGACTGGGTGGCACCTAGAAGGTGATCGGGCACGGGGCGCCCTGCATGGCGTTGCACCCGGCGAAACCGACGCTGTCGGAATCCGACGAGCCGGCGAGAACCTTTGTCACACCGAAGAAGATCACCACGGGAGCACTGGTGACCGCGTTCAGAAGGTCGAAGGAGCCGCTGGCGAGACCCTCCACGCTGCCGGGAGTTTCCGCGGCCGACGCCGTGCCCCCACCGAGAACCAGACCACCACCGAGCAGAGCCGACGCCAGCAAGACGGACGCACCACGACGCACAAGATTTCGAGACATACAGATCCCCTCATTCGAAAGCGAAATGACGGGGCGCCACCATTCGAACGCCCCCGACCGCGTACAGCATCGGGCGAAACCACAACGCCGACAGCCGAACTGGAACTCGACCTTCCACTGGTCGAAGCGTTGAACGCGAAACACGCGTCAACACGCACTCACGTCGTACGGCACGAACACGTCGACCGGCCTATCAGCACATTCGGGCCTGTCCTTGACACCCACTGATGACGCTGTCGGTGTCAGACGAGTCGCCGAGAGCAGCCCCCACACCAATAAAGATCATGAAAGGGGCGCTGAGAACCGCGCTCAGGATTTCGTCGGACCCAATGGCCAGACCCTCCCCGCTGCCGGAAGCTTCTGCGGCCGACGCCGTGCCCCCACCGAGGGCCAGACCGCCGCCGAGCACAGCCGCGGCCAAAAGGAGGACGCGCCGCGGCGCGTCAGAGATCGCAACATGCAAATTCCTTCGTTCGAAGTGTGGTGACGGGACGGCTATACAATCGGGACGCCCCGATCGCTCCGGAATAGGCGGATCAGCCAGTCCGGTAGGGAATTGGACTTCGACATTTCGCAGCTGAGTCGTCAAACGCGAGAAGTGCCTCGCCTAAATCGGGCAATCATAGGTATTAGCGGTGCACGTGATCTCCCGGCTGCCGGTGTCAAACAAGCCGTTGTTGATCCAGGCGTCCATTAGATCTACACCGCTGATCAGCCCGGAGCCGGTCGCCGTGTTCAGGTCGCGCAACAGTGGGACATCCTCGGCCGACCCCGTACCAAGAGAACTGAGGTCCAGACTGCTGTTCTGGAGTTCCTCGGCCGACGCCGTGCCTCCACCGAGGGCCAGACCGCCGCCGAGCACAGCCGCGGCCAAAAGGAGGGACGCGCCGCGGCGCGTCAGATTTCGCAACATGCAAATTCCTTCGTTCGAAGTGTGATGACAGGGGCAACCACACCCAACCAGCGGACTGACGAGGTTCTTGTCAGGACCCGAGGCCCCGCAGCAGGGCCTTCACAAACTGGTTGGCCATTTGAACCTCACAGGGCGTTTCGCTTTGTACCGCATTGCAACCGACAGTGATCATGAATGGCTCGGCGGAGCCGCTCGCGTCGCCGGGTGCTTCCTCGGCCGACGCCGCGCCCCCGCCGAGGGCCAGACCGCCGCCGAGCAGAGCCCCGGCGACAAGCAAAGACGCGCCGCGGCGCGTCAGATTTCGCAGCATGCAAATTCCTTCGTTCGAAGTGTGATGACCGGGGCGGCCACACCCAACGGAACGCCCCCGACCGCGTCAGACTAGGGCCGGCCGGCCATCGCCGCAGCGAAATCGAGAATCGGCATCGTCGCAGGTCAACCGTTATACGCAACGACTACCGCCGGCTGGAGCAGCACAGCTGGCACACTGTTCGGTGAACCGTCGTTAACCAGACTCACGACCGGGCGCTATCGTTCAGGTCACTACCGGTCGGCCAACGGTGGCCGCCAGAAAAGAGGATCGACTGTGGAAATCCAGGGAACCGCGGCACTGGTCACCGGAGCTGCCTCCGGCCTCGGCGCTGCGACCGCCAAGCGCTTCGCCGACGCGGGCGCCACCGTCTTCGGGCTGGACCTGGCCCAGTCCATCGAGCGCGCGGGCGACAGCGTCCCCGCCGGCGTCACCCTCATCCCCACCGACGTCACCAGCGGCGACGAGGTCCAGGCCGCCGTCGAGCAGATCGTCGCGTCCGGCGTGCCGCTGCGCACCGTCGTCAACTGCGCGGGCGTCGGCTGGGCCGGCCGCATCCTGTCCAAGAACGGCCCGCACGATCTGGAGCTGTTCCGCACGGTCATCACCGTCAACCTGCTCGGCACGTTCAACGTGATGCGCCTGGCCGCCGACGCGATCGCCAAGACCGACACCGTCGACGAGTCCGGCCAGCGCGGCGTGGTCATCAACACCGCCTCGGTCGCCGCGTTCGAGGGCCAGATCGGCCAGATCGCCTACTCGGCCTCCAAGGGTGGCGTGCAGGGCATGACCGTGCCCGCCGCCCGCGACCTGGCGCAGTTCGGCATCCGCGTCAACACCATCGCCCCCGGCATCATCGACACCCCGATGCTCGCGGGCGTCACCGACGAGTACCGCAAGGGCCTCGAGGCTGGCGTGCCGTTCCCGTCCCGCCTGGGCAACCCCTCCGAGTACGCGCAGCTCGCGCAGATGATCGTCGAGCACGACTACCTCAACGGCGAGACGATCCGCATGGACGGCGCGCTGCGCATGGCGCCGCGGTAACGACCCGTTCACGGATTCGATCGGGCCCCCGCATCCGGACCCGATCGAATCCGCACGCCGAACCTCATCCCGGACCCACCCGATAATTCAATGCCTCACCGTCGCCAAACGTGGGTGGTCGCGCCAATGCAGCGCGACTACCCACACCGGTCAGGAGGAGAAGTACGGCAGAATGCCTGTGCGAGAGATGTCCGCGAGGAACTCGCCGACAACCCCCGGGAAGATCGGTGTGTCGTTGGCACATCCACCATTGCCATCCTCGATACAAGCCGCATTCGCGGTCCCCGCCCCGACGACCCCACCCGCGACAACCCCACCCACGACGATCGCGACGGCACCGATCATCGATACACCCTGACGCACAATGCTTTTGCCCACGATGGCACTCCCCTTCCACGAGCGATGACGGGCATCCAACCAATTGGACACCCCGACGGCGGTACGCTAGCACCCAACATCCCCACCCACACCGGATGTCGAAAAACCACATACTTGCAGCTCAAGCGTCTTACGCAACACTTTCGCATCCGCGGTGACCTCATCGACCCCGCAACGAAGATCGCCCTCCCCACGATCAGGAAGTTCTGCACACGGCGGGGCCGAGGGCTACCCCCGGGCCCTCGTTCGACTACAGGTCCGAGGCGAGCGGGACCTCAAGATCGGCGCGGTCGGTCATCCACTCCCGCAGCACCCGCGTCGCCTGCACGTCGTCCTCGTTGTAGACGAACAACCGCTCCCGCTGTTCGAGATCCGGATCGTGGTCGTAGCCGACCGCCTCCCGATACCAACTCATCGACGCCTCGCCGCCGGCGTCCGCGTCCCGCCAGTTGAACCCGGCGACGGGCGCAATCTTCTTGAGCCCCTTACCGTTCGGGCAGATGAACTGGTCGCTCACCGCCTGATAGACGTCCACCCAGTCCGGGCTGTCGATGAAGGCTCGGATCTGCGCGACCGTCGGGATCCCCGGCATCCCGGCAAACCGGGTCGCCGAGTCGAGCAGCCACTTGTCTTCCGCCGCACGGGAATAGCAGTAGGCCGCGAAGGTCTTGCCCGCCGCGAGGGTCTCCTCCCTGACCCCCATCAGCCAGCCCCAGAACTCCGCGAACGACCTGCCCTCGTCCCGGGTCGGCAACGGGTCCCAGGTGACGAACGGCCGGTACGGCTGGGTCACGCCGTCCGCGGTCAGCAGCGTGCCCCACAGGTAGGCGCCGTGCTCCTGGTAGCTCTCCATGTCCACATCGACCTCGACGTCGGCCCGGCGGACCGTGACCTCGGGCCGCCGCCGCACCAGCGGGACCTGCCCCAGCCAGGCCTTCGCGATCACCACCACGTCCTCGAACCCGTTGCCCTGCCACTCCTCCGGCGCAGGTCCGTCCCATGCCGCCAGGTCGTCGATGGTGTAGACCCCGGCCGCGCGCAGCGCCTCGGCCCGCGAGCCCGTCGCCACCAGGCTGACGTCCCGCGCGGCCGTCAGGTTCTCCTTGCACCGCGACCACCAGGGGCAGGACCGGCACTCACCGATCTGCGACGGCGAGGTGAAGCGTTCGCCGCGCGCGACGGCCAGCCGGTCGGCGAACCGCTCGTCGTACACGTCCATCACCGCGGCGAGGTCGTGCACGAGGAAGCGCTCGCCGCCGTACCCGATGACGCCGCCGAGCATCGACGGGCTCGCCACACCCTGCGCCTGCAGCATTCGCTGCAGATGCGCCAGGCGGAGCTGATCGCGGAGCTGGGCGCGCACCTTCCGGTCCGGGTCCACGCCCGGCGCCCAGTCGTCCAGGCCGGAGGTGACCGCGCCGCTGCCCGGATCGGTGACCTTGTGGTTCACCACGATGGCCGGGATGTATCCCCCGCGATCGGCATCCCGGATCAACAGCTCCGCCCGCCCGCGCCTGCCGGTGTCGAACTCGAGCGGCAACACCGCGCCCCAGATCCGGTCCGCGCCCTCGGCGCAGGCCCGCAGGGTCGCCGCCGCCCGCTCCCGCGTCGGGACGGACTGGTCGATCAGCACCCAGGTGTGACCGCCGGGCGCCATCAACCGCCGGAGCATGTCCTCCCGGTGCGCCTGGGCCGATTCCCGGCGCTGCTGGACGCCGATGTCCTCCGGCGCCGACGCGATCAGCTCGGGATAGGCCGAGTCGAGGTGGACCCGGTGCCGGCACGTGGTCAGCGTCCTGGGATCGATGAGCACCGACCGAGTGCCGTTGCGGCCCGGCTCGGCGTCCTGGTGCGGATCCCGGAGGTCCTGCGAAGAGTTCACGATGACGAGATTATGGTCCGTCGCACCGACAACCCGCACCGCGCCCGCCTGCGCGGCGGCCAGAACCAGCGCTGCCGGACTCGCCGCCGCCGCCCTTGGCGGTCGCGGATAGGCTGTCGGGGACGAGGTGTGCCGACGCTCGAGCGCCAAGAATGAGGGGCCTTACGCATGGGTTTGTTCAGGAAACGTAAGACACGCGCGACCCGGCGTGCCGAGGCGAAGGCCCTCAAGCACAAGGCGAAGGTCGAGGCGAAGCTCGGCGCCCGCAACGACCGCAAGAAGATGCGCACCGAGGCCAAGTCCGCGAAGAAGGTCGAGAAGGCTCAGCTCGCGACGCTGAAGGCGCAGGAGAAGGCCGCCACCCGCGGCAAGCTCAGCGTCGGCCAGATCCGCAAGTACCTCGGCATCGCCCGGCTGCTGACGCCGGTGCTCGCCCCCCTCGTCTACCGCGGCGCCACCATGCTGCGCGCGCAGCTCGACCAGCAGCGCGCCAACAAGATGGGCATCGCCCCCGAGGAGCTGGGCACCTACACCGGGCACGGCGCCCACCTCAGCGCCCGGATCGCCGGCGCCGAGCGGTCCGCGAACGCCATCGCCGCCCAGTACCCCGACCCCGAGGCCACCCGGTTCACCGGCGCCGTCCTCGGTCGCCTGGCCGAACTCAGCACGGCCGTCCGGGCCTCCGAGCAGATGCCGGTCCAGCGCCGCAGGGCCGCCCACCACGCGATCTCGGCCGAACTCGACGGCGTCGAGGCCGACCTGCTCGCCCGCCTCGGCGTCCGCTGACCCCAGGCCCGACGCTCCGACGATGCCGACCCCCGCCCCGACCACACCGCCCGCATGCGCGGCGCGGCGGTCGGGGCGCTCACCGCGGCGCTCGCCGTGGCCGGCCACGGGGTCGCGGGCGGCGGCTACCCGGACTCCTCGGCCCTGACGCTGCTGGTGCTGTGCTGCGCCGCCGTCGGCGCGCTCGCCGGCGGCCTGGGCGGCGGCCGCGGCGCGCTGCTCGGGGCGCTGGCGGCCGGGCAGCTCGTCGGGCACCTCGCGCTGTCGACCGCCCTCACCGCGCACCAGTTCCACGGCCCGGAGCTCTCCCCCGCGGGCTGACGATGCTCGCCGCCCACGCCGTCGCGACGGCTCTGTGCGCGGCGCTGATCCTGGCCGCGGAGGCCGTGTACGGCCCGATCACCCGGGTGCTGCGGTCCGTCCTGCGTCGGTGGAATCCGCTGCCGCGCACGACCTTCTCGCTCCGCGCCGCATCGACTGACCCGATCGCGACCGTGACGCTGCTGCACTTCTGCATCTCGAGACGGGGACCGCCCGCGGCGGTGCCCGCATAACGGACTCAGCGACCCGAGCCCGCCCTCCCCTCTCGAGAAAGAACCCCATGACCACCCTCATTTCCCGCGCCCTCCTCACGGTCGGCGCCACCGGCGGCGTCCTGCTGCTCGGCACCGGCCTCGCCTCCGCTCACGTCTCCGTCAGCGCCCCCGGCGCCGAGCAGGGCGGCTACACCGTCCTGACCTTCAAGGTGCCCACCGAGTCGGAGACCGCGGGCACCACCAAGCTGACGGTGGCGCTGCCCAACCTGGCATCCGCCCGCACCGAGCCGATGCCGGGCTGGACGTCGCAGGTCACCAAGGACGCCGCCTCCGGCGAGGCCACCTCCGTCACCTGGACCGCCGATCCGGGCGTCAGCGTCGGACCCGGCCAGTTCCAGCAGTTCCTGCTGTCCACGGGACCGCTGCCGGAGCAGGACGAGGTGTCCTTCGCCGCCACGCAGACCTACAGCGACGGCCAGGTCGTGAACTGGGATCAGCAGCCCGGCCCCGACGGCAGCGAGCCCGACAAGCCGGCGCCCGCCCTCGCGCTGGCCCCCGCCTCGGAGTCCGAGGACGGCCACCACGGCGCCTCGACCGCATCCGCCGCGACCACCGACGACGACGGCGTGGACACCACGGCCCGTTGGCTCGGCGGCATCGGCCTGGTGCTCGGCGCACTCGGCGCCGCGCTCGGCGTCGGCGCGACCGTCCGCGGACGGCGCTCATGAGCACCCGGATCCGCGTCCTGGCCGTGACGATGTTCGCGGCGGTGGCCGCGCTGCTCGGCGCGGGCGTCGCCGGGGCACACGCGGTGGTGACCAGTTCGAACCCCGCGGACGGCTCGTCCGTCGCGGTGGGCCCCGAGCAGGCCGTCATCACGTTCAACGAACCGATGCAGCCCAGCTTCGCCACCCTCACCGTTGTCGGCCCGGACGGCAACCTGTGGTCGAAGGGGGAGCCCACCGTGCAGGGCCCCTCGGTCAGCGTCCCTGTCGGTGAGCTCGGCCCCACCGGGGACTACACGATCGCCTACCGGGTGACCTCCGCCGACGGCCATCCCGTCAGCGGTACCCGCACCTTCACCCTCACCGAGCAGGGCTCGGGCACCCCCGGCGCGAAGCCGGGTGGCGACAAGGCCGACGCCGAGGGCGGCGATTCGGACGGGCTGCCGATGTGGCCGTTCATCGTCGCGGGCGTGCTGGTGTTCGGCGGCGGGCTGGCGTTCGCGCTGCGCCGTCCCAGCGGCAAGAGCTGACCTCGGTGGCCTCGGCGGGCGCGCGGCGGCGGTGGCAGATCTCGCCACGATGGCTGCTGTTCGCCGCGCCCGCCGGCCTGGCCGGGGTCGGGATGGCCTGGCTGCTGGCCCGCCCTGCCAGCCCCGACCCGTCGAGCCTGATCCGGGTGCTCGCCGTCCTCCTCGGGTCGACGGTGCTCGGCCTGACGGCACTGGAGTGGCTGCAGCGATCCGAGCCGCGGCCGGTGATCGCGCGCGGCCAACTGTGGCGGCCGATCGCGGCGCTGGCCGGGGCCTGGACGCTGGCCGAGGTCGCCCTGGTGGTCGCCGCGGCGGCGGAGACGACCGAGACCGGGGCAGGCGCGCTCTCCTCGACCACGTTCGGCCGGTTTCTCGGTGACGTCAACGCGGGCCAGATCGGCGGCGCCACCGTGGCCTGCACCACCGCGATCGCGGTGATCGCGGCGCTGGCGTTCCGGCGGGGCGCCGACTGGCCGATCACCTCTGTCGCGGTGCTCGCCGCGGTCGCGCTCGCGGCCCGTCCCGTCACCGGGCACATGTCGGCGCAGACCCTCGGTTCGCTGCTCGGCGCCGCGCACGCGCTCGCCGCCGCGCTGTGGCTGGGACCGCTGGTCGCTATGGCACTGCTGCTGCGGGCAAGGGGCGCCTGGGCCACCCTGCTGCCGAGGTATTCGGAGCTGGCCTGGCGGTGCGTCGCGGTGCTGACGGTGACCGGTGTGATCGACGCCGCGGTCAAGCTCGGCGGCGTCGGCGCGCTGGTCGACACCGGTTACGGGCGGATCGTGCTGGCCAAGACCGCGGCGCTGCTCGCGCTCGGCGCGCTCGGCTGGTGGTGGCGCCGGACCTGGGTGCCCGCGGCGGGTGCGCACCGCATGCAGGCGGAGGATTCGCTGCGGCGCGCGGTGCTGGAGGTGCTGGCGATGGCCGTCGCCTTCGGCCTGGCCGCCGCGCTCGCCACCACCGCCTGAACCATGCGGGTGTCGGCGAGCGGCGCTATAACTACCCCATGCCCTCCGAGCAGGATGTACGCGCGCTGATGCTGGCCCTCCCCGAGGCGGAGGAGATCGTGGTCGACAACTGGGGCAACCAACCGACCTTCCGGGTGCGCAAGAAGATGTTCGCGATGGTCGGATACGGCGCGCCCACCGCGTGCCTCAAGGCCACCCGCGACGATCAGGCCGCGCTGCTCGAACAGGACCCCGAGACCTTCCTGGTGGCCCCTTTTTTCGGGCGCTGGGGCTGGATCGACGTCGTCCTCGACCGGGTGGATCCGCAGGAGCTGGCCGAGCTCGTCGAGGAGGCGTGGCGGCTGACCGCCCCGAAGCGGGTGGTCGCCGCCTACGACCGCGACCGGGCGGCCGGCTAGGTCTCCTTGCGGGACCGCGCGTTCAGCGCGGTCGCGCTGACCAGGCCGAGCGCCAGGAACCCGGACGCCACGAACAGCGCCGTGCGGGTCGCGTCGCCGAAGCCCTCCGACAGCGCCGCGGTCACCTCGGGCCCGGACGGGCCGAGCTTGCCGTCCTCGCCCTGCTCGCGGAGCCCGGAGATGGTGCCGCCCGCGGAGTCCCTGGTCGCGGTGACCAGCTGCTCCTGCACCGGCGGTGGCACCGACGTGACCGGCTCGAGGCTGTCGGAGAGGTTCTGCGCCAACGAGATCGAGAGCACCGCGCCCAGCACCGCCGACCCGAGTGCGGCGCCGAGCTGACGCACGGTGCTCTGCGTGGCCGAGCCCTGCCCGGACTTCTCGGTGGGGATGTCGGCGAGCACCGTTCCGGTCAGCTGCGCCGACGCCAGCCCGAGGCCCGCGCCGTAGATCGCCAGCAGCGCGGCGAGCAGCCACGGCGACACCGTCGAGGACAGCGCGAACGCCACCACCGCCACGCCGACGGCCTCGAGCGCCAATCCCAGGATCACGGTCTTCGGCGCACCGAGCGCGGCGGCGACGTGCCGGGCCGCTGCGCCGGAGGCGAAGGCGCCCAACGCCATCGCGGCCAGCACCAGGCCCGCGCCCATGGTGGTCAGGCCGAGCGCGTTCACGAGGAACAGCGGCAGCACCAGCAGCAGGCCGAACTCGCCGATCGCCACGGTCAGCGCGGTCAGGTTGCCCCAGCTGAACGTCGGCACGGAGAACAGGCTCAGGTCGAGGATCGCCGAGCGGTGGCTGCCGCGGGCCCGGTGTCGCTCCCAGACCACGAACAGCACGAGGGAGAGCACGCCGATCGCGCCGACGACCGGGACCACCGACACCGGCGCGTCCTGCGGCCACTCGATCCCGAACACGCTGAACGGGGCGATCGGCTTCCACCAGCCGAGGCTCTGCCCCTCGATCAGGGCGAAGATGACGCCGCCGAAGCCGATCGCGCTGAGCAGCAGCCCGTCCACGTCGAGGCCCGGCTCGGTGATGGTGGCCTTGGTCTCCCGCACCGCGTACAGGGCACCGATGATCACCGCGATGCCGATCGGGATGTTCACGATGAAGATCCACGGCCAGGTGAAGTAGGTGGTGAGCCAGCCGCCGAGCAGCGGTCCGACCGCCGCCATGCCCGAGATCACCGCTCCCCACACGGCGAACGCGACGATCCGGTCCTTGCCGCGGAAGGTCGCGTTCACGCTCGAGAGGGTCGTCGGGAGCACGAAGGCGCCACCGACGCCCTGGATGACGCGGGCGATGATGAGCGAGGTCGCGCTGGTGGCGAGCGCGGCGAAGACGCTGCCCAACAGGAACACCAGCACGCCGAGGATGAACATGCGGCGGCGGCCGAGCCGGTCGCCGAGCCGCCCGGCGGTGAGCAGCAGCGCGGCGAACACCACCGAGTAGACGCTGTTGACCCACTGGGCGTCGGTCAGGTCGAGGTCGAGGTCGGTGATGATCACCGGCAGCGCGACGCCGACGATGGTGCCGTCCACCACGATCATGGACAGTCCCGCGGCGAGCACCCCGAGCCCGATCCAGGCGCGCCGATCGGCCCTCGGCTCCAGGTCGGTCGACTCGGCGGCCATGGGGTGCCCCTTCCACGTGACAGCGGGCGCCGAACGGCGCCGCCACGATTCCATCACCGTCGCCACGCCCTGTCGCCGCGAAATGCCGGGGGCGCGCCGAGTTTCATACTTTCGATGGATTCGCCGCGGCGCCGAGCGGGATCCGGGCAAGTGCCCTAGACCTCCAGGTGCGCCTCCAGGTGCGCCTTCATCCGCTCTAGCGTGGTCTGCATGCCCGCCCGCATCAGCGTGTCCCGGTCCCGACCGAGCACCTTCGAGCGCTGCACGATCCGCACCCACAGCGCGGGTGTCCCGTAGATCTCCCTGGTCTCGGTGAGCCGGGTGCCGGTGCCGGACGGCTCGAGCAGGTAGCTCCAGCGTGCCTTCGGCTCGTCAGCCTCGAACGAGAACCGCTCGCCCGGAACGACATCGACCACCGTGCAATGGGTGGTCCACCGCACGGGGCCGTGCCGGTTGCTGCCCGTGAAGGTCGCACCGGTGGTCATCGGCTCGCCACCGGTCCACCGCCCGCCGGTGTTCTCCGGGCTGAACCGGCCCATGCGTGCGATGTCGGTGACCACATCCCACACCGCCGACGGCGCGGCCTCGATCAGTACGCTCGCGTGATCCATCCGGTCAGCGTCCGGGGACGTACTGCAGCACCTTGATGAACGGCGCCAGCACCTTTGCCCAGACCTTCGGCGGAAGCCCGCGGGGCCCACCGAGATTCAGCACCCGCGTGGTCGCGATGGTCTGCGACTCGGTGTACTTGAGCAGACCATCGGGACCGTGCCTGCGGCCGACGCCGGACACACCCATGCCGCCCATCGGCGCCGCGGTGCTGCCCCATGCGGGCGCGTAACCCTCGTCGACGTTGACGGTGCCCGCGCGGACCTGGGCCGCGATGGCCTCCCCCTCGGCCTTGCTGCCCGCCCAGACGCTGGCGTTGAGTCCGTACTCGGTGTCGTTGGCCTGCCGGATCGCCTCGTTCACGTCGGCGACCGGGTAGATCGACACCAGCGGACCGAAGGTCTCGTTGCGGGCGCACTCCATCTCGTCGGTGACGCCGGTGAGCACGGTCGGCTCGTAGAACAGCGGGCCCAGGTCGGGGCGCGCCTTGCCGCCCGCGACCACGGTGGCGCCCTTGACCACGGCGTCGTCGACGTGCCCGGAGACGGTCTTGACCTGCGCCTCGGAGACGAGGCTGCCCATCTCGATGCCGAACTCGTAGCCGGCGCCGAGGGTCATGTTCCGGACGCGCTCACCGAAGAGCTTGGTGAACTCGTCCGCGACCGGCTGCTCCACGTAGATCCGCTCGATGGAGATGCACAGCTGGCCGGAGTTCGAGTAGCAGGCGCGGACGGCCGCGTCGGCCACCTCGCGCAGGTTGGCGCCCTTGGTGACGATCATCGGGTTCTTGCCACCGAGCTCGGCGGAGAAGCCGATCAGCCGGCGGCCGGCCTGCTCGGCGAGCAGCTGGCCGGTGGCGGTGGAGCCGGTGAACATCAGGTAGTCGGTGTTCTCGACGATCGCGGTGCCCACCACGGATCCGGGGCCGGGGACCACCGCGAACACCTCGCGGGGCAGGCCGGCCTGGTACATCAGGTCGACGCAGGCGAGCGCGCAGTACGGGGTCTGACTGTCCGGCTTGATGACCACCGCGTTGCCCGCCATCAGGGCGGCGATGGCGTCGGACACCGCGAGGGTCATCGGGTAGTTCCACGGCGAGATGACGCCGACGACGCCCTTCGCGTGGTGGTGCACGACGGTCTTGGTGAGGCCGGGCAGCATGCCCTGGACGCGCTTCGGCTTGAGCAGCTTCGGGGCGACGCGGGCGTAGTACCGCGAGGTCATGGCGATGTCGAGCACCTCTTCCAGGGCGGCGGCCCTGGACTTGCCGGTCTCTGCCTGCGCCATGTCCAGCAGCGCGTCACGGTTCTCCAGCACCAACTCGCGGTAGCGGTGGAAGACTCGGGCGCGGTCGTCGGCGGAACGCTTGGCCCACTCCCGCTGAGCCACCCGGGCGCGCTCGATCGCAGCGACGGCGTCCTCCGCGGTGCCGACCGGGACGGTCGTCAGTTCGCGGCCGGTGAAGGCCTCCACGATGGGGCGGGTCGGGCGGCTCGCCGCGTCCGGAATGGCGATGAGGTCGGCGAGCCGCGCGAAGGTCGCGGCGGACGGAGCAGGCATTTCGTACCCCTACTGGTGAGTAGTTCTTGCGGTTACACACAACTTACCTGGTCCGTGGCCGGCGTCACAGGGGAGTGCGACTCAGCCCTGCGCGACCGTCTCCTTGGCCCAGCGGTAGTCCGCCTTGCCGCTCGGCGACCGCACGATCGACGGCACCACCACGATCGACCGCGGGATCTTGTAGCCCGCGACGTGCTCGCGGCAGTGCTCGGCGATCTCGGCGGTGTCGATGCCGTGATCGCCCTCGCGCAGCTCCACCACCGCCGCGACCCGTTCGCCGAACCGGGCGTCGGGCACGCCGGCGACGAGGGCGTCGAGCACCGCCGGGTGCGTCTTGAGGGCCTGCTCCACCTCCTCGGGGAACACCTTCTCGCCGCCGGAGTTGATGCACATCGAGCCCCGGCCGAGCAGCACGATGGTGCCGTCCGCCTCCATCCGCCCCATGTCGCCGAGGATGGCCATCCGCACCCCGTCCACCACCGGGAACGTCGCTGCCGTCTTCTCCTGGTCGCCGAAGTACGCGACCGGGACGTGGCCGCGGCGCGCGATGTAGCCCAGCTCGTCCGAGCCCGGCGCGACGGCCCGACCCCGCTCGTCGACGAGCAGCATGTTCGGGTTGGCCCTGATCCGCTTGGTGCCGTCCTCGCCGAACTCGACCACCCCGTCGTTGCCGGATTCGGAGGCTCCGAACGCGTCCTTGATGACCAGCCCCGGCACCAGCTCGCGCAGCCGGTCCTTGAGCTGCGGCGAGAACAGCGCCCCGCCGGAGCCGATCAGCTTGAGGGAGGACAGGTCGTACTCCCCCGCGTGCGCCGTCATGGCGTCGGCGATCGGCCGGGCGATGGCGTCGCCGACCACGGTGATGCCGGTGATCTTCTCGGCCTCGATCAGCCGCAGCACCTCGACGGGGTCGAAGCTGCGCGCGATCACCCGCGGTGCCCCCATCAGGAAGGCGGTCAGCAGCGAGTAGACCGCCGCCCCGTGCATCAGCGGCGGAATGAGCATCAGCACGGCGGGATTCGTGTTCGCAACCGCTGCCTCGACCACCTCCGCCACGCTGGTGCGGGGTGGGCCGCTCAGGTTCGCGCCGGACAGCGCGGCGTAGAAGAAGTCCTCGTGCCGCCAGACCACGCCCTTGGGCATGCCCGTGGTGCCGCCGGTGTAGATGATGAAGTGGTCGTCCTGGCTGCGCGGCGGGAAGTCCCGATCCGGCGACTGCGCCGCCAGCGCCGCCTCGTAGTCGGCGCCGACGGTCAGCACATGCCCGACGCCAGGGCAGCGCGACAGCGCGGCGGTAGCGGTCGGGAGGTACTCCTCCTCGACGATGAGGGCGACGATCTCGGAGTTGTTGTAGAGATAGACCAGCTCCGCGTCGGTGTACCGGAAGTTGACGTTGACCGGCACCGCCCGGATCTTCAGGCAGGCGAGCAGGCCCTCGACGTACTCGATGCTGTTACGCATGTGGATGCCGACGTGCTGGCCCGGCCGCACCCCGACCGACTGCAGATGGTGGGCGAGCCGATTCGCCCGGCGCTCGAGCTCCGCGTAGCTGCGCCGCTCAGCCCTCCCCGGACCGGCCCCCGCGGGATCCGGCGATCCGAAGATCAACGGCACGCGGTCGGGGATCGCGTCCGCGACCGCCTCGTACAGATCGGCAATATTGAGCGGCACGACCGAAATCCTTGCTTCAGGTGAAATGGTTCGCGACCAGCTAACACGAATGATGTGCTCACCGAGCTGAATTCGTGTCCGCGTCTCGTCTCCCGGGATCTCAGGGTCGCCGGGCCGCCCAGGCGGTCCGGCTGCCCCGGATGGTCAGGTCGCGGCGGCGCAGGACCGATGCGGGGTGGTCAGCGGCGAGCAGGTGGTCGAGGGTGTCGAGGTCGTCGGCGGCCAGCTGGCCGTCGAGGGCTGCGCGGACACGACTCAGGAAGGTGTGTGCGTACCGTCCCGCGCGCTCCGGTGTCGGATCCGCGTCGACGGTGCTCGCGTCCACAGTGAAGGTGCGCTGCTCGAGGACATCGAAACCGGCCAGCTCCAGGTGCGGCCGCCAGTCCGGGTAGGTGTTCCAGTTCGCCTTGGCCAGGAGCTCGTGGCACCGCGACTCCAGGCCGGAACGGCCGACGCCGATGTCGTCGGGCAGAAACCTCGGCAGCCCATCCATTTCGACGACGACCAGCAGGCCGCCGGGGTTCAGCCCCTCGTGCACCCCGCGCAGCACCCGGTCCGGGTCGGCGACCTCGTGCAGCGACGAGGCCGCCCAGGCGACGTCCACTGAGCCGACAGCTGGCCAGCCGGCGTCCAGGTCGGCCGGGACGACGCGCAGCCGATCGGCCACGCCTGCCGCGCGGGCGGATGCCTGGACACGCTCGAGCATCACCGCCGACCTGTCGACAGCGATCAGCTGCGAGGTCCCGAACCGCCGCGCAAGCGCCAGGCTGCCGGTGCCCGTTCCCGCACCGAGGTCGACGACGGTGTGCGGTGCGTCGGGAGCGTGCCGCTGCGCCCACGCGGTCACCTCGTCGAGGTACGCCCCGAGCACCTCCGCGTCGAGGTCGAGCATGTCCGCCAGGCCCGCCTCGTCATGGTGTCCGTGTCCGTGGTGATGGCCGTGTCCGTGCTGGTGGGAGTGCTGCGTCATGCCTCCACCCTAGGCGCGGCATGCGCATGAGGCATACCATCTTGCCTATGACGCAAGAAGTCACCATGGACGCCATGATCCGGCAGCGCATCCGCGGCCTCCGCCTGGCCAGGGGCTGGTCGCTGGACGCCCTCGCGGCGCGCTGCTTTCTGAGCCCCTCGACCCTGAGCCGCATCGAGACCGGGCACCGCAGGATCGCCCTCGATCAGCTGGTCCCCATCGCCCGCGCCCTCGGCACCACCCTCGACCAGCTGGTCGAATCGGCCGACGACGAGGACGTGGTGATCCGTCCGCAGCCCGAGCACACGCGGGGGGTGACGACCTGGCTCCTCTCCCGCGACCGGGCCCTGCCAGGGGTGACCGTGGCGAAGATGCGCATCACCCCCGAACGCCCCACCACGGCCGAGCAGCTGGGGGTGCACCCCGGTCGCGACTGGTTCACCGTCCTCTCCGGCACCGCCCGGCTGCACCTGGGCGAGCGAACACTGCTGGTCCAGGCCGGTGAGGCGGCCGAGTTCTC
Organism: Rhodococcus sp. MTM3W5.2; assembly: GCF_001984015.1. NCBI lineage: Bacteria > Bacillati > Actinomycetota > Actinomycetes > Mycobacteriales > Nocardiaceae > Rhodococcus > Rhodococcus sp. MTM3W5.2. The sequence goes on from NZ_CP019572.1 coordinate 5,589,995, forward strand.
GACCATGGTCCCGCACGCCATCGGTGCGCACGAGGGCCCCGTGGAGATCCTCACCATCTTCGATCGCGACGGGGAGCGGGCCCACCTGCACGGCCAGGACGGCGATCCGCACCCGCACGAATAACGGACCACACGCCCCGAAACCGTCGCGCCGGCCTCCCGGCGGGGTCGGTCCGGCGACTAGCCTGGACTCATGGACCCACCGGGTACCAGGTACGTCGAGCGCGACGGTCACGCGCTTGCCTACCAGGTCGTGGGCGAGGGCGGTGCAGACGTCGACGTGGTCCTTTTCCTCGAGATCGGCCTGCACCCGGACCTGATGTGGACCGATCCGCACATCCACTACGTCTTCGAGCGCGCCACGACCTTCTGCCGGATGGTGTACTTCCAGCGCCGCGGCTTCGGACTGTCCGACCCGGTCGACCACGTCCCCACGCTCGAGCAGCAGGCCGACGACGTGCTCGCGGTGATGGATGCGGTCGGCATGGAACGCGCCACCCTGGTCGGCATCGGCAGCACATGCGGCGCCCTGGCGTTGATCGCGGCGCGCACCCCGGACCGGGTGACCGGGATGGTGTTCCAGCAGCCGTTCGTCGAGGGCGCGCTCCGCGGGGGCGTGGACCTGCCGCGGGGCTGGACCGTCGAGGCGCGGGACCGCTTCGTCGACGGGTGGCGGACGGTCTACGACAACTGGGGTCCGGCGGGGTCATCGCGATGTGGGATCCCACCCAGGACTCGCCGTTCAATCGGCGGCTGATGGCGCTTCTCGAACGCTGCTCGGCGACCCCCGCCACCGCCCGTGCCCACCTCGAATGGTTGTTCCGGATCGACTATTTCGATGTGCTCGCCTCGATCCAGTGCGGGACGCGCGTGCTCCACTCCGCCCGGAGCGCGGTCCCGCTGGCGGCCTCGCGGCACATCGCCGCGGCGATTCCGCACGGCACACTGCACGTGCTGCCCCCGCTTCCGCCCGGCACCTCGATGGGCCAGGCCTGGATAGAGGTCCTCGATCACATCGAGGAGGTCGCGACCGGCGTCCATCGGCCGGTCGACGCCGAGCGCTATCTCGCCTCGGTGATGTTCACCGACATCGCCGGGTCCACCGAGACGCTGGCCCGGATCGGCGACGCCCCCTACCGGGACCTCCGCGCCACGCACGAGCGGCAGGTCCGCATCGAGGTCGAGCTGGCGGGCGGTCGGCTCGTGAACGTCGCGGGCGACGGCACGCTCAGCGTGTTCGACGGTCCCGCAGCGGCTGTCCGGTGCGCGCACCTCGTCTGCCGCCAGGCCGAGGACCTCGGACTTGGGGTGCGCGCGGGCGTGCACACCGGCGAGATCGAGGGGATCGGAACGGAACTGACCGGCATCACCGTGCACATCGGCGCCCGGATCGGAGCCGCGGCCGGGCCGGGCGAGGTGCTCGTCTCCCGTGCGGTGCGGGACCAGGTGGTCGGCTCCGGGCTCTCCTTCGTCGATCACGGGACACACGAACTCAAGGGCGTCCCCGGCCGCTGGCGGCTGTACGCACTCGCCGCCACCGACGCCGCGGCCGAGTGCGAGCCCTCGACCGCGTCGCAAAAGACCCTGGGTCTCACCATGCTCGATCGGGCGGTGCTCCGAATGGCCCGCCGCGCCCCGAACGTGATGCGGGCCGCGGCGGGGATGGCCAACGCACGGCAGCGCCGATTGTCCCGTCGGCCCGACTGACGCGACTAGCCTGGATTCATGGACCCCCGGGTACCAGGTACGTCGAGCGCGACGGTCACGCGCTGGCTTATCAGGTCGTGGGTGAGCGCGGCGCCGACGTGGTGCTGTTCCTCGAGATCGGCCTGCACCCGGACCTGATGTGGACCGACCCGCACATCCACTACCTCTTCGAGCGGACCGCGACCTTCTCGCGCACCGTCTATTTCCAACGCCACGGCCTCGGCCTGTCCGACCCGGTCGACCACGTCCCCACCCTCGAGCAGCAGGCCGACGACGTGCTCGCGGTGATGGACGCGGTCGGCATGCAACGCGCCACCCTGGTCGGCATCGGCAGCACCTGTGGGCCTCTCGTCCTGGTGGCAGCACGTGCGCCCGAGCGAGTGACCGGCCTGGTGCTGCAGCAACCGTTCATCGAGGGCATGCTCCGCGACGGCCCGGACATCCCACACGGCTGGGACCCCGACACCCTGGTCCACTACGTCGAGGGCTGGCGGGCCGTCTACGACAACTGGGGCTCCGGCCAGATCATGTCCATGTGGGACCCCAGCCAGGACTCGCCGTTCAATCGCAGGCTGCTGGCGCTGCTCGAACGCTGCTCCGCACCGCCCGCGACCGCCCGCGCGCACCTCGAGTGGCTGCTGCGGATCGACTGCTCCGACGCCCTCCCCTCCGTCCAGTGCACGACGCGGGTGCTCCATCCGGCGGCGAGTTCGATGCCCGAGGCGGTCTCCCGCTACGTCACCGACTCGATCCCGCACGCCACGCTGCACACGCTGGCGGCCGCGGCACCCGGTTCGTCACTCGGCGAGGCCTGGATACCGATCATCGACCACATCGAGGAGGTCGCGACCGGGGTCCATCGGCCGGTCGACGCCGACCGCCACCTCGCCTCGGTCCTGTTCACGGACATCGCCGGGTCCACGGAGATGCTGGCCCGGATCGGCGACGGCCCCTACCGAGACCTGCGGGCCACCCACGAGCGGCAGGTCCGCAACGAGGTGGAGTTGGCAGGCGGCAGGCTCGTGAACGTCGCGGGCGACGGCACGCTCAGCGTGTTCGACGGCCCGGCGGCGGCGGTCCGATGCGCGCGGATCGTGTGCCACCAGGCCGAGGAGCTGGGGCTGACGGTGCGTGCGGGCGTGCACACCGGGGAGATCGAGGGCATCGGGGCGGACGTGACCGGGATGACCGTGCACATCGGAGCCCGGATCGGAGCCGCGGCCGGGCCCGGCGAGGTGCTGGTCTCGCGGACCGTCCGGGACCTGGTGGTCGGGTCCGGGCTCACCTTCGTCGACCGTGGTGACCACGAGCTCAAGGGCGTCCCCGGCCGTTGGCGGCTGTACGCGCTGGCCGCCACCGACGCCGCGACCGAGGGTGAGCCGTACGACGAACCTCGAAAACAGCTGAGCCTCAACATGATCGATCAGGCCGTGTTGCAAACAGCCCGCCGCGCCCCGCACATCCTGCGCGCCGCGGTCAGCATGGCCAACGCCCGGCAGCGGCGCCGCTCCCGGCAGTGAGCGGATATGGATCAGGTGCCGAGCGAAATACGTTCGCTCAGTTCCCGATTCGCCTGCCTGAGCCTGCGGACCTCACTCTCGAGATCCCGGACCCGCTGCGGGAGGTCCTCCTCCGACACGACTCGCGGGCGGCCCAGCTCGTCGTTGACCCAGCGCACCACAGTGTTCGTGTGTGCGCCGACGTCCGCGGCGATGGCGGCGCAGCATTCCAGCCGCGACCGGTACTGGTCGCGGGTCTGCCTGTAGGTGTGGATCGCCCAGGTGCGAGTCGAATCCGTGTAGCCGCGGCTCATGCCGGGTCACTTCCCCTCTCGAAGCGTGATGGACGTGATGGCAGACCCGGTCGGCGACCCCGGGTCCGCCGCGGTGGTGAAGGTGTGGCGGTAGTGATTCGCACTGTTGTCGGGACGCCGGTCGAACACGTCGACCGCGTACCGACCCTCGCCGATCCGCTTGACAAGCAGGCAATGCGTTGTGCCGACAGGGATCTGGGAGATTCCCTGCCCGATCTGCTCCGCGGAGGCGACGAGCGCGTTGGGCGCGACATAGCTGCGGGCCCGGACCCCGTCGCGGGCCACGTAGTAGGCGTCCTCGAACCCTGCGATCGCCGCCGCGCCGCGGTCCGACGAGTCGGGCGTGACCACTTCACCGTCGGCGAACCCGGCGCACCACGTTTCCTCGTCGGCGTCGTCGGCCTCGGCCGCGGCGGGAGAGGTGGCAGGCGAGACCGTGCCGTCTGACGACCCCCGGTCGGCCAGCAGCAACGCGGTCGCCGCCCCGCCCGCGACGACCACCGCGACGGCAGCGGCCAGCGCCACGTCGAACCGGTGCCGCCGCAGCCACCCCGGCTGGGACTGCGGCGGCACCCATCCCGTGTCGATGACCGGCGGCGCACCGTCCTGCGGTTTGTCGAACCAGGCACCGGGTGCACCGGGGTCGGAGGCGCCCGGTTTCGTTCCGGCTATCGGGACCCACGGGGGCGGGCGACGCTGATCTGACGACGATTCGCCGAATCTGCCGCCCGGCGGCGGTTGTCGTGTGCCCACGATGTCGGACCTCCTGTTGCCGGTGCGCTGGCGACCCTAGACGGCCAGGCCGTCCCGGCCCGCGGCCAACGCCTCGCCGACCATGCCCGCGACGGGGCCGAACGCGTGATTCAACTCCACAGCGGCGGCGTCGAGTCCGGCGATGACCTGCTCGCCGCCAGGCTGGGCGAGGGTGGCCTCGCGGGCCGCGACCGCCTGACCGGTGACCTGCTCCGCGAGCTGCGGAGCCGCAACGACAGCATCGACAACGGCGGTGGCCGCGGCGGGCTGCTCCATGGCGAGCCGGGCGTACTCCTCGCCTGCCTGCAGCTTCAGCGCCGCGGCGTCGGGCTCGGTGACGTTCGGGAGGACGAGCTCGGTCGGGGTGCCGAGGCTGTCGCCGGCGCCGAAAGCGGTACCCGCGGCACCGCCCGCCACGCCACCCACGACCGCGCCCACCGCTGCCGCGGGGATTCCGGCCGCGGCGGCGCCGATGGCCGCTCCGGCGGCGGTGCCGACGGGGGCGGCTGCGACCCAGCCGATTCCCGGAATGAAGGCATTGCCGATACCCACGCCGATGTTGCCTCCGATGGTGCCTCCGATGAGGGCACCGCCGACGGCGAACGGGACACCGGCGGTCATCGCGCCTGTGACCGCGCCGGCCGCGGCGCCGCCGATCGTCGCGGCGGCGATGCGATCACTGCGCTCGGCGTCCACACCGATGGACTTCCAGAACGTGTTGACCTGTGCCTCGATCACGGCGGAAGTGTTGTTCGTGCGGTTCAGGTACTCGTCGGAGAGCCAGTTCGGCTGATCGGAGACGTAGTCACCGATCCGCAGCCGCTCCTTCGGCGCCTCGATGGGGGCCACCACCTCGACCGGGACGGGCAGGTGCAGTTCCTGGATCTGAACCGGAGCGACGGGCTCGGAGTACTCGGAGTAGTCGTAGGTGGGCACCGGGCGGGTCGGCACCTCGGCGTACTCGACCGGAGGGGCGATCCAGTAGGTCTTCGACTCCGGGTCGACGGGCTCGGCCTCGGGCGCCGGCGCGGGCTCGGGGGCGGCCTCTGCCACCACGCCAGGCTGCTCGGCCTCCGGCACCATCACGCCGGGCTGGGCGAAAGCCGGTCCCGCGCAGGTGATCGCGATCGCCAGCGGGATCACACCCACCACCGTTGCGCGCTCGGTGCGCGCGCGATGACGGGCGCCTCTGTGGTGGTTCATGGGTTCTCCTTCGATGTTTCGTGGTGGTGGCACCACCACGTGAGGTCGTGATGGTGCCGACGCGATCCGAGGCCGCAGTGGGCCGCGCGGCGCCGCCGATCGGCTGGGCCGCGGATGGATGACGTGGTTGCTGGGTCAGCGAAGTGGAGAAGAACCGTGTCGGTCGAGAGCACGACGGGTCTGCGCCGAACGGCGCTGGACTCGACAGATGACCTGGTCCGGCGCAGAGCGCGGGACTATTCCCCCGAAATACATATTCCCCCCGGAATACATTGCCTGCCCCGAGTCGGAGCCGGTCTCGCTGCGGTGTTGCCTCCGGGGCCGCCACAACAAGCCTCCGGTACCCCCGGATGGGAGCAAACCAGAAATTTAGGACACGTACCGGTCGGTCTGCAAGTTGCGGTCCGCCCGGCCTCGTCCGAGCCGGCGGTTTCGGTGCCGGGTGTCGCCGGACCATCCGCCACCAAGCGGGCGCTCGGGTCCGGCCAGGGGTGCCCTACCCTATGACCATGCCCGACCAGCGCAAACCCTCCTTCACGCAGTACCTCGGCTACCTGTTCGGCCGCACCCTGCCCGACTCCATGCAGGACTGGGTGCGCAACGACCTGGTGGGCCCCGGCGCCTCGGTGCGCTACGTGCTGCGGTTCACACTGCCGCTGATCCCGCTGTTCCTGGCGTTCTACCTGCTCATCCCCGGCGAGCGGTGGATCCCGCTGGCGATGATGGCGCTGTTGTTGTTCCCGGTGCTGTATTTCGCGATCGCGCTGATGAACATCTACCGCAGGCACCGGCTGCTCGCCCACGGCCTGGACCCGGAACTGCTCAACGAAAAGGCGCAACGCCGGGCGGACAGCACCCGCGACGACTATGAGCAGCGCCACGGCCGCGGAGGGCCCGCGGCGAACTAGGGTGGATGCGTTCAACAGACGAAGGGAAGAACAGATGACTGAGCAGGTAGCCACCGCAGATCTGGCCGACGAGATCGGCCCCGACATCCGCAGCTGTGACACTCAGTTCATCCAATTCGGCGGTCGCGCAGTCTTTTCCGGCCGCATCACCACCATCAAGTGCTTCCAGGACAACCTGCTGGTGAAGCAGACCCTCGGCGAGCCCGGCAACGGCGGCGTGCTCGTGGTCGACGGCGACGCGAGCGTGCACACCGCGCTGGTCGGCGACATCATCGGCGGCAAGGGCGTCGCCAACGGCTGGGCGGGCGTGATCGTCAACGGTGCCGTCCGCGACTCGGCGATCCTGCGCACCCTCGAGATCGGCATCAAGGCCCTCGGCACCAACCCGCGCAAGAGCACCCAGACCGGGTCCGGCGAGAAGAACGTGCCGGTCACCTTCGGCGGCGTCACCTTCAACCCGGGCGAGATGGTCTACAGCGACGACGACGGCGTCGTCGTCCGCGCGGAGGACTGACCACCACAGATCAGCGTGTTCGGCCCGGGTGCGACGAAGGTCCGCCCGGGCCGTTCGCGTTCAGTCGACGATGACGACCGTGTCCCCGACCTGCACGTTCTCGTAGAACCACTGCGCGTTCTCCGGGCTGAGGTTGATGCAGCCGTGGCTGACGTTCTCGTAGCCCTGCGAATCGACCGACCACGGCGCGGAATGCACGTAGATCCCGCCCCATGTGAGCCGGACCGCGAACTCGGTGTCGATCCGGTATCCCTCAGGTGAATCGACCGGGACCCCGTATGTCGACGAGTCCATCACCAGGTACCGGTCCTTCTCGAGCACGTCGAAGGTGCCAAGCGGGGTCTCGTGTCCCGGCTTGCCCATCGACGCAGGCATCGTTCGGACCACCTGATCCCCGATGCTGACCGTGAACTGGTGGGTGGAGACGTTCGCGACCGCGGACACCGCGCCGCCCTGCGACCGCGCCATCGGGACGGCCGATGCGGTAACGCCGCCGAATCCCATGTGCAGCACCATCATCACGATCGCCGCGACGATGACCCGAACCGGATATCGAAAACTACTGCGCTGTGGTGTTGTCCTCATCGCCGCGCCGCCCTTCGAGAAGACGTGACCGACCCATCCAGTGTGGCACCGCGGGACTCGTTGCAACAGTGCCCGGACCCCCGGCACGGGCGGGTGACCGCGAGGGAGTCATGGGGTCTCGATCTCCCCCGGCTCCTCCGCGGTCACCCGTCACACCGTCACGAGCCGAACGGGAAGCTCGTCTTCCGACGCCACGGCCCTGTGATCGCAATGACAAGACCGGGCGTCTGGATGTTCGCGTACAGGGTCTTCCCGTCGGCGCTGAACGCCGGACCGCAGAACTCGCTGTCGTTCAGCTCGTTGCGGGCGATCTGGAACGGCTGCCCGTCCTCCGTCACGCCGATCAGGTGGCTGATGCCCTCGCCGTCCTCGGCGAGGATCATGCCGCCGTGCGGGGAAACGGTGATGTTGTCGGGGCCGTCGTAGTTGCCGGTGTCGACGGACGGGTCCGGATTCACGCCGAAAAGGGTCTTGAGCTCGACGGTCTCGGTGGCGGGGTCGTAGAACCAGACCTGGCCGTCGTGCTCGACGACGCTGCCGTCGCTGGTGCGGGCGAAGCTGGCGACGAAGTAGACGCCGCCGTCGCCCCACCACTGACCCTCCAGCTTGCGGCTGCGGGTGACCTGGTCGTTCGTGAACTGCTTGCGCACCGAGGTGGACTTCGCGTCGCGGTCGGGGACGTCGACCCACTGCACGCTGTAGCGGACGCCCGGCACGGTGGCCTGCGACAGGTCCGGCACGTGGGTGCCGCCGGAGAGGCACTTCATCGCCTGCAGGCTGCCCGCGGTGTCCCCGCCGGGCGACTGGGCGAGGGCGTGGAGCGCGCCACGGCCGCCGACAAAGCCCTGTGGCGGCGTCCACCGGTAGTACAGGCCGTTGGGGCTGGATGCGTCCTCGGTGAGGTAGATGGCACTCGTCGCCGGGTCGACGGCGACCGCCTCGTGCGCGTACCGGCCGAGGAACTTCAGCGGAATCGGGCTCTTGTCGATGTTCGCGGCCTGGCCGGCCGGGTCGACCTCGAAGACGTAGCCGTGGGCGAGGGTGAAGCCGTTCGATCCGGCGCGGGCTTCGGTTTCCTCGCAGGTCAGCCAGGTGCCCCACGGGGTGATGCCACCCGCACAGTTGTTCACGGTTCCTGCCACGCTCACGTACTGGCCCTGGCGCGCGCCGTTCGGGCCGACCGTGGCGGTGGTGGTGCCGCCGCGTGCGCCCGGGTCGTAGGTGAGGCCGGCGACCACCGGGACACCGAAGGGCTCGTTACTGCCGACCTCGTGGTTGGTCACGATGGTGGCACCGTTGCCGTTCGCGAACACGCCGTTCGCGTCGGGGTCGCTCGGGACCGGCGAACCGTCGTCGAGCAGGGTCTCACCCGAGCGCGAGACGACCGTGTAGGAGAACCCCGCGGGCAGCGACAGGATCTTGTTGGGGTCGGGAACGAGCGGACCGTACCCGGCCGCCTTCCCCGGCACCGCGGCCGCGACCTGGGGCCGGAACAGGGTGTCGACGCTTCCCGCGAGAGCGACGCCGAGCCCGGTGAGCGCGGTGCGTCCGAGGAACGCCCTGCGGTTGAGTGGTGAGGTGGTCACGTCCGATCCCTTCATCGATGAACAACGATGACCGGACGCTATTCAGCGCACTGACGTACTGCGTGCATGCTTCGTGTCCTCCCCGTGAACCGGGAGGGAATTACTGGCGCCGCGGGTTCACGTCCATGTCACGCGAGGCGAAAACCCAAGGATTCGTGGACAATTCGGACACGCCCGCACGGAACTACCGACCGCGCCGAGTGTGCAATTGTTGGGCATCTGCCGAGTGGGACGTGCGGTAGCTGCACACTCGGCGAGGTCAGCCCTGCCGCAGGGAGCCCAGCAGACGGTCGAGCGTCGCCAAGGCCGAGTCCCGGTCCCGATCGGGGGTCTCCGACTGTGCCACCCAGAGCACCGCCTCGTTCATCGCACCCGACAGCAGGTGTGCGGCCGGTGCCGCGAGGCCGGGACAAATCGTGCCCTCCGTCTGCAACTCGTCGAGCACCTCCTGCAGCAAGCGACCCGAGTTGGCCGCGTCGAGTTCCCGCCAGCGCTGCCAGCCGAGCACGGCGGGCGCGTCGATCAACATGATCCGATGGATCCTGGGATCCGATCCGGCGCGGACGAACTCGTGGCAGCCCTCGACGAGGGCGTCCCACAGATTCCCGGCCCCGGCCGCGGCGTCACTCACCCGCTCGGCGACCTCGCGCTGCACCTGGCCCACGACGGCGTCGAACAGCCCGGCCTTGCTGCCGAAGTGGTGGTAGACCGCACCACGGGTGAGGCCGGATTGCTTTGCGACGTCGTCGAGTCCAACCGCGCCGAACCCACGGTCGGCGAACATCTCGACGGCCACCGCGAGCAGGGCTCGCGTTGTCGTAGCGCTCTGTTCCTTCTTCGACGGACTCAAGCCCACCCCTTCGATGACCCATTGATACATACGCAGTGTATGCGTATGTTCAGACACATACATTGCGTACGTATCTATCTTGAACGGAGAGCTTCATGGCCACGACGAGCTTCTACCCGGTGATCTGCACGGACGCCGTCGGCGAATCGGCGGACTTCTTCCGCCGCTGGTTCGACTTCGAGGCGACATTCGAATCCGATTGGTACGTAAGCCTTCGCCGCGAACCCGACCTCGAACTCGCGATCCTCGACCACACCCACGAGACCATCCCCGACGGGCACCGATCGCGCGCACAGGGCCTGATCCTCAATGTCGAGGTCGACGACGTGGACGCCGAGTACGAGCGACTCGTGACGCTCGGGGGTCGCCGCGCGGTGCTCGACATCCGGACGGAGGACTTCGGACAACGGCACTTCATCATCGCCGGCCCCGACGGCGTCCTGATCGACGTCATCACGCCGACCCCGCCCACCGCCGAGTTCGAGCAGCAGTACGTCGAATAGGACCGGTCCGCGTTCAATTTTCTTGGACGATGCCGAGCGGGGCGTGCCGTCCATTCGTGCGCCCCGCCTCGTCTTCGAGGCCAAACCGCGCCATTGCCAGGGCCTGTCACAAGGGCACCGATCGCGCGATAGCGCCGCGGACAGAATCGAGACGTGGTAGAACGTGTTCCAGTTTGAGCGTCGCCGATCCGGCGTCGCCGCCTGGAACGTGGCCGAGCAGGCCGCTCGCACGATGAAGGATCTCGATGCACTGGTACACCGGGAACACGGTCTACGACACCGTCCTGACGATCGCCTTCGCCTTCGCGGCGTTCGTCATCGTCGGCGGCTTCTTCGCCCAGAGTTCATACGGTCGATTCAGCTCGACCAACCTCGGGTTCAACCTCAACCCGAAGCTGGGCTGGTGGCTGATGGAGATCCCCGCGACGGTGGTGTTCGCGATCTTCTTCCTGACCGGCCCGAACCGGTTCGAGCCCACCTCGCTGGTGCTCGCCGGGATCTGGCTGCTGCACTACGCGAACCGCGGCTGGTTCTTCCCGCTGTCGATCCGGCAGGTCCCTGGCAAGCGCAGCACCTTCAATGTCTCCGTTATCGGCATGGGCATGCTGGTGACCTGCATGCACGGCTACCTCAACGGCGCCTTCTTCAGCCACGACTACCTGAACCAGTACGGAACCGAGTGGCTGACCGATCCCCGCTTCCTGATCGGCGTGGTGATCTACCTGGGCGGATTCGCGCTGCTGGTGTCGTCCGAGTCGATCGTGCGCAATCTCCGGGACAAGCAGAACCCCGGCGCGACGGAGTACAAGATCCCGTACGGCGGCGGGTTCCGGTTCGTCACCAGCCCGGCGTACCTCGGCGAGCTCATCGCCTGGGCCGGGTTCGCCCTGCTGACCTGGTCACTTGCCGGCGTCGCCATCTTCCTGATCACCGCGGGCAACCTGATCCCCCGGGCCATCGCGACCCACAAGTGGTACCGCGAGAAGTTCGACGACTACCCCACCGACCGCAAGGCCCTTGTCCCGCTCGTGGTCTGACCGCCGAGCCCCCTAGCGGGACACCCGCACGCTGATCCCACCGATCTCCACCACGTCGCCCTCGTGCAACTGGCGGCCACGGCGGACCTCTTCCTCACCGTTCACGCTGACCAGACCGTCGGCGATGACACCCTTGGCATCGGCGCCCGATTCGATCAGGTTCGCCAGTTTGAGGAACTGGCCGAGGCGGATCGACTCGTCGCGGATCGGTACATCTTGGGGCGCAGGCACTCGTTCATCATCCCCCACACCGACGGAGAACCCTTCACACTGGGTAGATGACGCCGACCACCACGACCGAAACGTCGCTCGAGTCCGCTCATCCCGCACCCCGGCGGCTGGGCAGACCGACCACCGGGCACTTCAGGCAGGTGCCGCACATCGCCGGCCTGGTGATCGGCGTCTACGCGACCCTGGTCTTCCTGTGGAGCATCTCGCCCGTGCTGCGGTACCTCGTCCGGACGCCGCGCGAGTACGTCAACAATTACTACTTCGACGCACCGGACACCAGCATCGTCTGGGCCCTGGTGCTGGCGCTGCTCGCGGCGGCGCTCGCCAGCCGCAAGCGCATCGCGTGGTGGTTGCTCACCATCTACCTGGTCCTCATCGCCCTCACCAATCTCGCCCAGGCCATCGCCGAGCGGAACATGAACGCGGCGCTGGCCCTCGTCGTCCACCTCGCGGTGATCGGCGTGCTCATCGCCGCGCGCAAGGAGTTCTACACGCGGGTCAGGCGCGGCGCGGGCTGGAAGGCGCTCGGGGTGCTGCTCCTCGGCCTCGCCATCGGCACCCTGCTCGGCTGGGCCCTGGTCGAGCTGTTCCCTGGCACCCTGCCGTCTGATCAGCGGCTGCTCTGGTCGCTCAACCGTGTCTTCGGCGGCGTCGTCTTGGAAAACGAGCAGTTCGACGGGCGCACACACGGTTTCGTCAGCACCCTTCTCGGGCTGCTCGGCGCCCTCGCGTTGCTGGCCGCGGTGGTCACCCTGTTCCGATCACAGCGCTCGGACAACGCCCTGACTGGCGACGACGAGTCGGCGCTGCGCGGACTGCTGGCCCGCTCTGGCGCCGACGATTCGCTCGGCTACTTCGCGACCCGCCGCGACAAGGCGGTGATCTTCGCACCAAGCGGCAAGGCGGCGGTCACCTACCGGGTCGAGCTCGGCGTCTGCCTGGCCAGCGGCGACCCGATCGGCGACGAGGAGGCCTGGCCACACGCGGTGGACGCGTGGCTGGACCTGGCCTCCAATTACGGGTGGACCCCTGCGGTGATGGGGGCGAGCGAGCTCGGCGCCACCGCCTACGCGCGCGCGGGGCTGACCGTCCTCCAGCTCGGCGACGAGGCGATCCTGCACACCCGCGAGTTCAACTTGAGCGGCCGCGAGATGCGTCAGGTCCGGCAGGCGGTCAACCGGGTTCGCAAGCAGGGCGTCACCGTTCGCATCCGACGTCATCGCGACATCCCACCCGAGGAGATGGCGAAGGTGATCGCCAGGGCGGACGCCTGGCGCGACACCGAGACCGAGCGCGGCTTCTCGATGGCCCTCGGGAGGCTCGGCGACGTCGCCGACGGCGACTGCCTGCTGGTCGAGGCCATCGGCGAGACTGACCCGGACGGCGACGGCACGTCCGACGGCGAGGTCCTCGGCATGCTCTCGCTGGTGCCGTGGGGTCTGACCGGGGTGTCGCTCGATCTGATGCGCCGGAACCCGAAGGCGCCCAACGGTGTCGTGGAGCTGATGGTGACCGAGCTCGCCACCGGCGCGGACCGGTTCGGCGTCAACAAGGTGTCGCTGAACTTCGCGGTGTTCCGGTCGGTCTTCGAGGAGGGTGCCCGGATCGGCGCCGGGCCGGTGCTGCGGGTGTGGCGATCGATCCTGGTGTTCTTCTCCAAGTGGTGGCAGCTCGAGGCGTTGTACCGGTCCAACGTGAAGTACCAACCGGATTGGGCCCCGCGCTACCTGTGCTTCTCCGACAGTCGGGTGCTGCCGAAGGTCGGCATGGCGTCCGCGGTGGCGGAGGGCTTCGTCACGCTGCCGCGGTGGCGGCGCCGCGACATCAGCAAGCACACCGGCACCCGCGTCGCGGTGCCGCAGTCCGTGGCGGCGGCGGGATTGCTGCACTCGGACGGCAGTGCGCCCGACGATGTCGCCGCGCTCGCCACCGAGACGGTCGGACCCCGTCGCCCGGAACAGGTCCGGGTGCGGATGGACAAGCTGGACCGGCTGGCCGCCCATGGCATCGATCCGTACCCGGTGGCCTACCCGCCCACCCACACCGTCGCCGCGGCAGCCTCGTCACCTGAGGGCACCCGGGTCCGGATCGCCGGGCGGCTCATGCGGATCCGCGCCTACGGCGGCGTCGCGTTCGCCGAGGTCCGCGACTGGTCCGGCGACCTGCAGGTGCTGTTCGACCGCACCACCGTCGGCGACCGGCTCGACGAGTTCACCGCCGACTTCGACCTCGGCGACCTCATCGAGGTGAGCGGCACGATCGGCCGCAGCCGCAAGGGCGAGCTGTCCGTGCTCGCCGCGGAGTGGCGGATGAACGGCAAGTGCCTGCACCCGCTGCCGGACAAGTGGAAGGGACTGTCCGACCCGGAGACCCGGGTCCGCCAGCGCTACCTGGACCTCGCCATCAATCCCGAGGCCAGGGACCTGCTCACCGCCCGCAGCGCGGTGGTGAAGTCGCTGCGGGACTCGCTCACCTCGCGCGCCTTCATGGAGGTCGAGACCCCGATCCTGCAGCAGGTGCACGGCGGCGCGAACGCGGCCCCGTTCATCACCCACATCAACGCCTACAACCTGGACCTGTACCTGCGCATCGCGCCGGAGCTCTACCTCAAGCGGCTGTGCGTGGCCGGCATGGAGCGGGTCTTCGAGATCGGCAGGGTGTTCCGCAACGAGGGGGTGGACTTCAAGCACAACCCAGAGTTCACGATCCTGGAGGCGTACGAGGCGCACAGCGACTACGAGCGGATGATGGTGCTGTGCCGGGAGCTGATCCAGGCGGCGGCTGTGGCCGCACACGGCCGGGAGATCATCCTGCGCCCCGGGCCAGACGGAACCCCGGTCGAGGTCGACATCTCCGGCGACTGGCCGGTCAAGACCATGCACGGCGCGGTCGCCGAGAAGCTGGGCGTCGAGGTGACCCCGGAGACCCCCATCGAGGAACTGCGACGGCTGTGCGACGAGAACGGGATCCCGCACCAGTCCGACTGGGACGCAGGCGCGGTCGCGCAGGAGATGTACGAACACCTGGTGGAGGACCAGACCGAGTTCCCCACCTTCTACACCAACTTCCCCACCTCGATGTCGCCGCTGACCCGGCCGCACCCCACCATTCCCGGAGTCGCCGCGAAGTGGGACCTGGTGGCCTGGGGTGTCGAACTCGGCACCGCCTACAGCGAGCTCACCGATCCGGTCGACCAGCGCAGGCGGCTCACCGAGCAGTCGCTGCTGGCGGCGGGCGGCGACGAGGAGGCGATGGAGCTGGACGAGGACTTCCTGCAGGCCCTCGAGCACGCGATGCCGCCCACCGGCGGGATCGGGATGGGTGTGGACCGGATCGTCATGCTCATCACCGGCGGCAGCATCCGGGAATCACTGGCGTTCCCCCTGGCCAAGCCACGCCAGTGACCGACACCGCGCCCGACACCCAGCGGTGGATCCGCCGGATCCTGATCGGCCTGCTGGTGCTGGGGGCGGTGCTGTACTCGTCGTGGATGCTGGAGTGGGTGCTGCCGACGGGCCTGGACCCGAGCCGGGCCTACGTCAGCGAACTGGCCGCGCTGGATCAGCCGTACGGATTCCTCTTCCGCACCGGGGACCTGCTCACCGGCATCGTGCTCGCCACCGCGGCGGGATTCGGCCTGGCGCTGCGCCCGCGCCGGCTGCTCACCACGATCGGCTGGATCGGTCTGGCGGTGTTCGCAGTCAGCACGTTCCTCGACTCCCGGATGCCGCTGGCCTGTTCCGCCCACGCCAGCAGCGAGTGCGCGGGCCGCGAGGAGGCAGGCCTGTTGCACGCCGTCCGGTCGCTGCACGCCGTGACCAGCTCGGCCGCCGCGACCGCCGCGGCCGTGTCGGTGTTCGCCTTCATCCTCGCCGCCTACCGCTACGGATGGCCGCACCCGCTGCGTTGGTTCGGGCTTGGCGTCGTCGCCCTCTATTCGGTGGGCACCGTGTGGACCCTCTTCGCCGTCGACATGGACGGGCGGGGCGACGAGGTCTGGCTCCTCGGCTACGCACAGCGACTGCAGCTGATCTCGGTCACCGCTTGGATCGTGTTCGCCGCACTGCTCACCGCCCAGGAAGGCCGACGGAGTTCCACGTGAAACCACCAGGAACCCTCGTCGAGGTCGGCGGCCGATCCCTGCACGTGGTGGTGGAGGGATCCGGGCCGCCGGTGGTGCTCGTCGGCGGGCTCGCGGGCAACTGGTTCGACTGGGACGGGGTCGCGGCCCTGCTCACCCGGGCCTGCACCGTGGTGCGGTTCGACCGGCCCGGGTTCGGGCTCAGTCCCGCCTCCGACGAGCCGCCGACGGTCCGCGGGGAGGCCGACCGGATCGGTGCGGTGCTCGACGCGGCCGAGGTGCGCGGGCCCGTGACGGTGGTGGGCCACTCGATGGGCGGCTGGTACGCCGAGGGATTCGCACGGACGCACCCCGGGCGGGCCGCGGCCCTGGTGCTGCTCGACGCCAGCATCGCCGCGCGCCACCCCCTCGCACTCCCCCGCCGATGGCGGCTCGACGTCTCGACCGGCCTCGCTCGGGGCGCCTCGGCGTGCGGGCTCCAGCGCCTGGCCGGGCCGTGGGTGCGCCTGGTCACCCACGGCGCTCCCGACGCGGAAGCGGTCGAGTGGATCCGACAGACCTTCACCGACCCCGACTACCTGCGATCGGCCCTGATCGAGAACGCGGCGTACCCGGACCTGGGCGCGGAGCTCGAGCGACTCCGCCCGCTCGGCCCCTGCCCGCGACCCTGGTCGTGGCCGCCGACTCCGGCCGGTCGCGGCGCTGGGTCCGGGAGCAGCGACGGCTCGCCGACCGGCTCGGCGCCGGGTTCGAATCGCTGCGGCCCGCCCGGCACAACATGATGGCGGACCGCCCGGCCTCGGTCGCCGCGCTGATCGCGAGCATGACAGTCTGACCGGGTGCAATTGCTGTTGATCCGTCATGCGCTGCCCGAACGAATCCTCTCGGCCGAGTCCGCCGACGGCGCGGACCCGGGCCTGACAGCGGAGGGTCACGCACAGGCCGGACGGCTACCCGGCGCCCTCGACCCGTACCCGATCTCGGCGATCGTCAGCAGCCCGCAGCGGCGCGCCCTCGAGACGGCGGCGCCGGTCGCGGCGGCCCGCGGGCTGACCGTGACCGCCGATGCCCGGCTCGCCGAATACGACCACGGCCGTGCGCACTACGTGCCCATCCACGAGGCCAAGACGATCGCGCCGGACGCCTATGCCCGCATCCTGGCCGGGCACCTCCCCGACTTCGTCGACGAGCGGGAGTTCCGGTCCCGGGTCCACGAGGGCCTGGACCGGGTGGTCGCGGGGGCCGACCACGAAGACACCGTGGCCGTGTTCGCGCACGGCGGCGTCATCAATGTGTACCTGCAGGGCCTGCTCGGCCTCGACCGCCCGCTGACCTTCCCGATCGACTACGCGTCGATCACCCGTGTCCTGGTGTCCCGCAACGGCAATGCCCGAGTGGCCTCGGTGAACGAGACCGGCCATGTGCGAGACCTGCTGATCCGGCACCGCCCGTAACGACCGGGTCCGGATACCGGACTCAGACCTCGATCGGGGTCAGCGGGTGGATCTGCGGCGCACCCGCCAGGTGGGCGCCGAACGTGCCCAACGCGGCCTGCAGGTGCGGCGTCGCCATGTGCGCCTGCAATGCCTCCTGGCCGGTCCACACCTCGACCGTGACGAACGTGCCGGGGGCGGCCGACGATTCGTACAGCTCATAGCCGAGGCAGCCGTCCTCGTCACGACTGGCGGCGGCGAGGGTGGACAGGCCGTCCCGCACGATCTCCTCCGAACCGGGCTTTGCGGCGATGGTGGCCACCACCTTCAGATCCGACATCGGCTCCCCTTCTCTCAGGCCACCCCGTGCGGCCGTTTCCGGTCACGCTACTTGCCCGCAGACGCCCTCCGCGGGGTTATCCAAACCCCGAACTGGACGCTTGTACGTAAAAACTGGACGCTCAGTACAGAAGCGGTCGGATTTCTCGTGCGGTGCGCCCGGTGGCAGGGCGGGCGATCCGCCCTAGTGTCCTTGAAATGTCAGTGACCGCCATCACATTTTGACCGCGCAGGCGGCCTCCGCGCCGCGCGCACCGATGACGATCGCGTTCCCTGCGAAGCCCCAAGGATGTCTACGTGACCAGCAGTGAAGTTGTGGAGTTTGTCAATGCCGGCGACCGCGAGTTCGGTTCTGTGCGGGCCCGGTTCGTCGACGGCGCGGTCGCGCCGCAGCCGGGCCACCTCCCGACCACGGTTGATCGCCAGGAGATCCACGGCACCAGCATGCAGTCGCGCGTGCTGGCCCAGGCACTGCGGATGACGGTGCGCCCTGTCATCTCGATGTGGGCGAAGGCGTCGGCCCTGCCCTGGCCGTTGAAGTTCCTCGACGACTTGGGTGCGCTGATGCATCCGCCGATCGAGGGCACCCGCAGCCACACCATCCTGCTCGACAACTGCAGCGCGCAGTGGGTCGAGGCGGACGGCGCCGACAGCGATCGCGTCGTCCTCTACCTGCACGGCGGCGGATTCATGTTCTGCGGGGTCGGCACCCACCAGCGCCTGGTCTCCCGGATCTCCTCCGCCGCGCAGGCGCCGGTCCTGATGGTCGACTACCGGATGCTCCCGACGCACAGCATCGGCAACGCGGTCGACGACGGGGTCAACGGCTACCGCTGGCTGCTGGCCAAGGGCTACCGGCCCGATCAGATCGTCATCGCGGGCGACTCGGCGGGCGGCTACCTGTCCTTCATGATCCCGCTGGCCCTCCGTGAGCAGGGCCTGCCCGGTCCGGCCGGCATCGTGGCGCTCTCGCCCCTCACCGAGATGGATCCGGCCCGCAAGACCGAGCACCGCAACGCGGGCCGCGACGCCATGCTCCCGAGCCACGCGCTCGACGAGCTCGCCCGGATCTCCGACCGGGCCGACAGCCGGTCGGGGTCGCTCCGCGACCGTTCACGGCTGTGTCCGGTCGACAGCGACCTGCGGGGACTGCCGCCGGTGCTGATCCAGGTCGGGTCGCACGAGCTGTTGCTGCCCGATTCCGAGCTGATGGCCGACCGGCTGGCCGAGGCGGGCGTGCCCTGCGAGCTCCAGGTGTGGCGCAGGCAGGTGCACGTGTTCCAGGCGGCCGCCGACGTGGTGCCGGAGGCACAGCGCGCGATCGACGAGATCGCCTACTTCGTCAAGACGGCGACACGGGAACCGCTGAGCCTGGTCCGCTAGCCGCCTGCGCTCGGGGCGGCCGAATCCGGTCCCGCCTCGAGCACGGCCGCGCCGAGCCAATGACACAGCGCCAGAGCGATTTCCAGGTCGAGGTGGCCGTCCCGGAGCTTGTGCCCGAGCTGATCCTCCGCCTTGCGGAGCCGGTACACCACCGAGTTCTTGTGCATGTTCAGCTGTTCCGCGGTCGCGGTGTAGCTGGCGCCGTTGGCAAGGAACACGCGGATCGTCGCCCGCAGCCGCTCGCTTGCGGCATCGTCCACGGCCAGCGGACCGAGGACGTCGCGCACCCACCTCACGGTGGCGGGCATGTCCGCGCACATCAACGCGATCGCGCCGACCTCCGCGCTCGAGACGACGAGCGGGCCACGACGCGCCGAGTTCTGCGCCACCAACTGCGCCGACATCGCCTGTTCGTGGGTGCGACGGAATCCGGTCACCCCGTCTGCAGGCACCCCGACCGCGAGCTTGACGGGGTGCTCCCAGGCGGCCGCGATCGGCCCGATCGCGGAGAGGTCGACCGACGGCCCGACAGGCAACCAGGCCCACACCTCGTTGTCGGCGCGCGGCAGGACCAGCGGTGGGCCGTTGCAGCCGAGTCGTTCCGCGAGGGCGCCGACCGACCGCTCGAGAAAACTCGTCCCGCCGTCCCGGGATTCGGCCCGCTCGGTCCACACCGCCAGCGCCAGATGCCGCTGGGCCAGCCGATATCCGAGTGTCAGTTCGGCGGCGGGCAGGTCCGTGGCCCGGCCCGTCAGGAGCTGTCCGATGCAGGCCTCACGGGAGATGCTGCTGCGACGCAGCCACAGCGCGCGCTCGGTCTCGTAGGCGGCCGCGAGCTGGTGCGCCACCCGATCGCCGTAGCCGGCGGTGTCGGTCATGATCAGCAGCGCGGCCTGCGCGACCACCGCGGCGTCGTCGCTGAGCAGTTCCATCTGTTCGAGGCACCACCGCATCACGGTGTCCGTGGACAGGCGGTTGGCCCGCTCCATAGCGGCGAGCGAGACCCCGCGCTGCGCGAGCTGCCGCGCGTACTCGATCGCCGTCGCGGGCGCATCGGTGCGCCCAGCCTCGATCCGGTGCTGCAGGATCTGGCGGATCGATGCCAGCGACTCCACGGTGGTGGCGACCTGCATGGTGGCGATCAGCGGATCCCTGGCCTCCTCGATCTCGGAGGTCAGCCGATCGATCACCCGCGACGCGAGTTCCTCGCTCTGCGCCTCCATCGCCGAGGCGAGCGCGATAACGAGCTCCCGCGCGCCCAAGGCCGCTTCACCTGACGATCGCATGCCGCTGCTCCCTCGCGCCCGACAACGTGGCGGGTCTGTCCGCCGTGTCGCAGGGCATTGTGCCGGACCCTGGCCCCACTTGACCAGAAATCCGGTGTCGCCCCGGCCCGGGGCCGGTCGATCACGCGATGAGCAGCGGATTCATCGCGTGATCGCAACGAGGTGATCGGCGGGGCAAGCCCCTGTCGATCAGGCGCGGTCGCGCAGCCAGCCCGCCAACCAGGTGGTCGGGGTGTTCCCCGCTCCGTCGACCGCGTACCCCTGGTAGTCCTGGTGCGCGCCCGACCCGTAGAACCGCTCGAGCTGCTTCCTGCGGCCCTTGTTCGCCTCATCGGTGAGCTGGTTCTGCAGCGTCGGGATGCCGCCAGCACCGAGCAGGTCGTTCCAGATCATCGTCGCCTCGTCGCCGTAGCGCGGGGAATCCGAGGAGCCCGGATCCGAGTTCTGGGCGAGGAAGCCGGCCAACCTGGTGACGAAGTCGGTGCGCTCGGTCGCGCAGTACAGGTCCCCTGGCGCGCAGAAGGTCACCGTGCGATCGCTGAGCCAGCCGAAACCGCCGATCCGCGGGCCGCCCGAGCCGATGCCCGGCACGCGCGGGCCGATCAGCACGTCGGTGTCCGCGCGGCGCGGGTCGGAGAGCAGGCCGACTGCCGCCACCTTCTCGGGCGGATGGTGCTGGTTCCTGTGCCGATCTCCGCGGCCAGATCGCCCGCCGCGTCCGCTCCCTGGCTGTAGCCGATGATGCCGAAACGCGTGTTGGCGCAGGCCTTCTGCATCGCCTCCAGCATCCCCCGCGCGTTGTCGGTGGCCTGCTTCTTCGATGCCCCGTACACCTCCGCCTCCCAGGGGAACGCGGTCGCGGCATAGGTGACGTAGTCGGACCGGATCTTCGACGCGGGAAGCGCGTTCGTCACGGCAGCGAGCATGCCGGGGCCGGGACGCTTGTCCGGCTGCGTTGACGTCTCCCAGGTACCCGGGACGGCCACCACATACATGCTCGGGCAATTGCCTCCGGCCGGATCGGCCTGGGCGGCCGTGCCGGAGAGCACCGTCCCCACGGTGGCAGCAGCGAATGCGGACAGTACTGCGATGGACTTCTTCAGGCGCATTGTGCGAGCCCCCTCTTTCCTTCCGATTCCCGGTCCGGCCAGCCCATACTGCCCGCGGGAGGTATCAAAAAGATGCACAGACGATGAACCAGACGCTACCGCAGACCCCGGGGTTTTCGCGCACCGAGATCACCCTCCGCGCGATACCCCCGGGGTGCACGCGGGCCCACCCCCGAAGCGAGGCAGAATCGAACCATGGTCGATGCCGCCGTACTCGTGACGATCGCCTCCGTCTGCGTCGGGTTCGTCCTGTTCGTGACGGCGGCCAGCGGCGCCCGCGGCCGCTGGAATCGAGGGCTGGTCATCACCCTGTTCGCGGCCGCGATCTGCTGTCTGACGGTCGTTCCGCTGACCGTTGCGCTCACCGCTGGGGTGTAGCGGGACCTCCCCGCAGGGAGCGGCGGGTGCGCCGCCGGCCGTGAGCCGGCGACGCACCCCGAGCGCTCGGCCTCGATCAGGAGCCGAAGATGCTCTCCAGGCTGCCGAGTCCGCCGCCGTTACCCGGACCGGTGGCGCCGGGCACCGTCAGCGTCTGCGGAGCAGAGGCGGAACTGGTGAACCCGGCGTCACCGGTGAACTCCGCCGTGACGTTGTAGGTGCCGGAGTTGTGGAACGTGGTGGGCAGCGTCGCGACACCGTCGACCACGTCGACCGGGCCACCGATCAGCGCGGTGCCGATCTTGAACTGCACCTTGCCCTTGGCGTTGGCCGGATCGACCGTCGCCCTCAGCGTCACCGGGACGTTCTTCTCCACTGTGCCGGGTGCCGCGAGGGTGGTGGTGGTCTCCACGTCCGCGGGCGCGGGCGTCGTGACGCTCACCGGGAAGGCGGGCGAGGTCGACGGCGCGAAACCCTGTGCGCCGCTGAACTTCGCAACCACCCGGTGGGTTCCGGTCGTGGTGAAGGTGTACGGCGCCACGGCGATGCCGTCGGTGCCGACCATGCCGGTCACCGGGGACCCGCCGTCGACGATGAAGTTCACCGTGCCACCGGTGCCCTCGGGGTGACCCGCGCGGTGAGGTTCACGTCCTGGCCGACCTTGGCGTTGGCCGGGGCCTCGACCGTGGTGGTGGTCGCCGTTTCCGGCGGTGCGTCGGTGGTGACCTTGACGATCTTGACCGCAGAGGTGGATCCCACGAATCCGGGTGCGCCGGAATAGACCGCGGTGATCGGGTGGTCGCCATCGGCGGTGAACGTCGTCGTGAGGGCCGCGTTACTGCCTGCCAGCGCGATCGGATCGCCGAGCAGGGCGTCACCGTCCTTGAACTGCACCGTGCCGCCGTTTGCCGCGGGTGCGACGTTGGCGGTCAGGGTGACCGGGGTGCCGTTCTTGGCGCTGCCCGGGCCTGCGAGGGTGGTGGTGGTGGCCTTGTCCGCCTCGGCGATGCTGGTCGTCGCCAGCGGGCCTGCACCCGCGTTGAGGGGCGCGCTCTGAGCGTCACGCGGGGTGCACTGGGTCGGGGCCCAGGCGGTGATGAACACGGCACTCGCCTTCGGCAGGAACGTCAGGAAGTTCTTGTCGTTGGCCCACGCCCCCGCATCACCGCCGGTGCGCAGCTTGATCTGGACGTTCCCGGACGCACCCGCCCGCAGCCGAACCTTGACCTTGGGCAGCTGGAAGGTGGTGTTCGCGCCGCTCACCGCGGGCGCGACGATGCCGCCCTCGGAGTTCTTGCTGGAGTTGGGACCGTTTCCGATGGTGGCATTGTTGCCCGAGAGCCGCAGGATGGTCCCGTTCGGGTCGACAGTGCCGTTCTCGTTGACCCGCAGCACATTAGGTGCAACGCCACTGAGCCCGGAGCTGGTACCGGGCACGATGTCCGCACCGAGGAAATCCGCATTCTGTGGCACGTCGATGTCGATCTTGATCCGCGAGACGTTCTGCACGTTCGCCACCGACACCGCGTTGGGATAGGTGATCGGCGGGGGCGCGATGATGGCCTCATACTCCTGGCCGGCATCGACGCTCGCGGGAGCATCGACAGTCACCGACGACGGCTGCGACTGCGTCTGCGGGCCTTCGACGGCCGACGGGGTCGCGAGGCAGGTGGCGGTGAAGTTGGTGGTGATCGGGGCGGCCTGGGCAGGCATGCCGCCGAACACGGTGATCCCGACGACGGCCGCCGCGGTGATCGGAGTCGCTATCCGCCGAATTCTCTTGTTCTGCATGAATTCTCCTGAGATAGGGAAAAGTCTGGATCCCCACCCGGGCCCGGGGTGTGCACGCGGCACGCCCCGGGGCCGGCTGGGGGTGGGTCGGCTAGCTACCGAAGAGGCTGGACAGCGATCCGGTGTCGAGGCTGCCCGTGCCACCGGGGGTGCCCGCGACCGCGACGTTCACCACGGAGGGACCGGAGACCGAGTCCTTGAACCCGGCGCCCCCGATGAAGGTGGCGGTGACGCCGTAGGTGCCCTCCTCCGCGAAGGTGTGCGACATGGTGGCCACACCGTTGACGACTGCCACCGGGCCGCCGACCGGCGTGGTGCCGACCTTGAACTGCACGGTGCCGTTGGCACCCGCGGGCGCGACGGTCGCCTTGAACTGCATGGCCTGTCCGACGGCCGCGTTGCCGGTGACCGCGAGGGCCGTGGTGGTGGCCTCACGGGTGTCCGGGTCGTTCACTGTGACGGTGAAGCCGGGCGAGGTGGATCCGGTGAAGCCGGTGGTGCCGGTGAACTCGGCGACCACGTTGGCGGTGCCCGCGGCGCCGAAGGTGTGCGGCAGGATCGCGACGCCGTCACCGGTGCCCACCGGTGCGGTGCCAACCTCCGCGCCGTTGACAAGGAACTTGACGGTGCCGCCGCTCGGGATCGGGTGCACGGTGGCCGACAGGTTCACCGGGGTGCCGACGACCGCGGTGACCGGCTCGAGCACGGTGGTGGTGGTGCCCCAGTCGGGGTCCTTCACGATCAGCTCGGCCGGCGGCGACACCGAGTCGGTGTATCCGGCGGTGCCGGTGAAGACGCCGACGAAGCTGTGGGTGCCCGCCTCGTCGAACTTGCGGGTGATCGAGGCCGTGCCGTTGACCACGGGGACCGGTTCGCCGACGTTGGTCGCGCCGTCCTTGAACTGCACGGTGCCGACCGCGGTCGCGGGGGTGACCGTCGCGGTGACCTGGACGTCGTCGCCGACCAGCGCGGTGGCCGCCACCTGGATCGCGGTCGTGGTGTCGGCGGTGACGTCGACCGTCTTCACCCCGGAGGTCGAGTCGTGGAAGCCCGGTCCCCCGGTGAACACCGCGGAGATATTGTGCGCGCCAACGGAATCGAAGGTGTGCGAGAGGGTCGCGTTGCCGTTGGCCACGCCGACGGGGCCGCCGATGTTCGCGGCACCGTCCTTGAACTGCACGGTGCCGACCGCGTTGGCGGGCCCGACGTTCGCGGTGAGGTCGACAGGGGTGCCGGTCTTGGCGGTGGCCGGGACCTGCAGGTCGGTGGTGGTGTTGACAGCGGGGTCGACGACACGCACCCACGCGCCTGCCGGGTTGGCGCCCGACTGCGTGCTGAACGCAAAGACGTCGAACACGAAGCCGGCGTTGTAGTCACCGAAGGGCTGGGTCGTGGGGATCTTGTAGGTGACGTCGAAGTTAACGTTGTCGAGGTAGCCCTTGTTGCCCAGGATCGGCACCGAGTTGCAACCGCCCCCCGTGCACGTCGCCTTGACGCCCGCGGCGCCCTCGTTGCTGATGTTCGACTGCTTGCTGATCGTGTGCGAGAGGTACTGGAAGCCGGCGGGCTGGATCTGCCGGATCGCGGTCATGTACCGGCCGATGCCCGCGGTCTTCCAGATCTTGGCGGTGTAGGTCACGGTGTCGCCCGGGTGGACGATGTTGACACCCGGCGTGGCGGGATCGACCGCGGTCCCGTTCACGGCGGTCAGGCCGAGGTTCCATCGCAGGTTGTCCGCCGACTGGTCACCCGACGAGGCCGGCGGCGGCGGATCGGCGGCGGCGGTGGCGGCGCCGCCGAGCAGCAGTCCCATCGCGGCGGTGGCCGCGACGATCGGTGTCGCAAGGCGACGGGTCATGGACAAGAGCACGGTTACCTCCTGAACGGCCCACCGAAGTGGGTTGCAGTGGCGTGACTCACATCACAGAATCGCCGGAAGCCTAACCGTCACAAAACGGATACGTACCCGCTTTTCTGAACATTCGTCCATATGACCGACATACCGGGAAATCCCCCCGTACGCAGCGAACCCGCCGCCCCGAACTGTCGGGACGGCGGGTTCGCCGTTCAGTGGTTGGCCGTTACCGGCCCGTGATCATCGCTGCGGTGCCGCCGTGGGAACGATCGGCGAGGGCAGCGCGGTCTCGCCCTCGAGGAACTTGTCGACGGCGGCCGCGCAGGCGCGACCCTCCGCGATGGCCCACACGATGAGCGACTGGCCGCGGCCCATGTCGCCGGCCACGAACACGCCGTCCACGTTGGTCGCCCACTCGCCGGAACGGGTCACGTTGCCGCGCTCGTTCAGGTCGACGCCCAGGTCCGTCAGCAGGCCCGGCTTCTCCGGTCCGACGAAGCCCATCGCCAGCAGCACCAGGTCGGCCTCGAGCTCGAAGTCGGTGCCCTCCTGCTTCTCGAAGCGGCCGCCGACCATCTTGACCTCGTGCGCCCTGAGGCCGGTGACCTTGCCGTCCACGCCGGAGAACTGCTCGGTGTTCACCGCGAACACCCGCTCGCCGCCCTCCTCGTGTGCCGAGGAGACCCGGTACATGAGCGGGTACGTCGGCCACGGGGTGGAGTCCGCGCGGGCCTCCGGCGGACGCGGCATGATCTCGAACTGGTGCACCAGCTCCGCGCCCTGGCGCAGCGAGGTGCCCAGGCAGTCGGCGCCGGTGTCGCCGCCACCGATGATGACGACCTTCTTGCCCTCTGCGGTGATCGACGGTGCGTCCGCATCGCCGAGCTGCACGCGGTTGGCGATCGGCAGGAACTCCATCGCCTGATGGATGCCGTCCAGCTCGCGGCCGGGGATCGGCAGGTCGCGCGCCTCGGTGGCGCCACCGGCCAGCACGACGGCGTCGAAGTCCGCACGCAGCTGCTCCGCCGAGATGTCCACGCCGACATTGACTCCCGGGCGGAAGATGGTGCCCTCGGACTCCATCTGGACCAGGCGCCGGTCGATATGGCGCTTCTCCATCTTGAACTCGGGGATGCCGTAGCGGAGCAGACCACCGATACGGTCGGCCCGCTCGAACACGGTCACGGTGTGACCGGCCCGGGTGAGCTGCTGAGCCGCGGCAAGGCCGGCAGGCCCGGAACCGACGATCGCGATCTTCTTACCGGTCAGGCTGGACGGCCGCACCGGCTTGACCCAGCCCTCGTCGAAGGCGCGGTCGATGATCTCGACCTCGACCTGCTTGATGGTGACCGGATCCTGGTTGATGCCGAGCACGCAGGACGCCTCGCAGGGCGCCGGGCACAACCGACCGGTGAACTCCGGGAAGTTGTTGGTCGCGTGCAGACGGTCGATGCTGTCGCGCCAGCGATCCTTGTGCACCAGGTCGTTCCACTCGGGGATCAGATTCCCGAGCGGGCAACCGTTGTGGCAGAACGGGATACCGCAGTCCATGCATCGGCTGGCCTGGGTGCGGAGGGTCTTCGAATCGAAGTCCTCGTACACCTCCTTCCAGTCCATCAGTCGCAGCGGCACCGGCCGCCGAACCGGCAGTTCGCGCGAGGTGTGCTTGAGGAAGCCGCTTGGATCACCCACGAGCTGCCTCCATGATTGCCTCGTCCACGTCAGTTCCGTTCTTCTTCGCGGTGTCGATCGCCACGAGCACCTTCTTGTAGTCGCGCGGCATCACCTTCACGAAGTGATTCACCTGCTGAGACCAGTCCGAGAGGATGCGCGCGGCAACCTCGGACCCGGTCTCGTCCCGGTGCCGTTCGATGGCACCCTTCAGCCAGCCGAAGTCCTCGTGCTCGAGGTCCTCGAGATCGACCAGTTCCGTGTTGAGGTCCTTCTCGAAGGACTTCTCCGGGTTGTAGACGAACGCGACGCCACCGGACATGCCGGCACCGAAGTTGCGTCCGGTCGCGCCGAGCACGACCACCCGTCCACCGGTCATGTACTCGCAGGCATGGTCGCCCACGCCCTCGACCACCGCGGTCGCGCCGGAGTTCCTGACCGCGAAACGCTCACCCGCGATGCCGCGGATCAGTGCCTCGCCGCCGGTGGCGCCGAACAGGATCACGTTGCCCGCGATGATGTTCTCCTCGGCGACGAACCCGTCGGCGGCCTGCAGCGGCGGGCGCACCACGATGCGTCCACCCGACAGTCCCTTGCCGACGAAGTCGTTGGCGTCGCCGTGCAGCCGCAGCGTCATGCCCTTCGGGACGAAGGCGCCGAAGCTGTTGCCCGCCGATCCGGTGAAGGTGATGTCGATGGTGTCCTCGGGCAGGCCCGCACCGCCGTACACCTTGGTCACCTCGTGGCCGAGCATGGTGCCGACCGTCCGGTTGACGTTGGTGATCTTCGACTCGAACTTCACCGGCTGACCGCTGTCGATGGCCGCACGACTCTGTGCGATCAACTGCTGGTCGAGCGCCTTCTCGAGCCCGTGGTCCTGCGAACCGGTGCAGTACAGGTCCTGATCCATGAAGGACGACTCGGTCTTCGCCAGGATCGGCGACAGGTCGAGCTTGGATGCCTTCCAGTGCTCGAGCGCCTCGGTGGTGTCCAGCGCGTCGACCTGGCCGACCGCCTCGTTGATGGTGCGGAAGCCGAGCTCGGCGAGGAGCTCACGCACCTCCTCCGCGATGAACATGAAGAAGTTCTCCACGAACTCGGGCTTGCCCGCGAATCGCTTGCGCAGCACCGGGTTCTGGGTCGCGACGCCCACCGGGCAGGTGTCGAGGTGGCACACGCGCATCATGATGCAGCCGGAGACCACCAGCGGCGCGGTGGCGAATCCGAACTCCTCGCCGCCGAGCAGCGTGGCGATGATCACGTCGCGGCCGGTCTTGAGCTGGCCGTCGACCTGCACCACGATCCGGTCGCGAAGACCGTTGAGCAGCAGCGTCTGCTGGGTCTCGGCGAGGCCGAGCTCCCACGGCGCGCCCGCGTGCTTGACCGAGGTCAGCGGGGTGGCGCCGGTGCCGCCGTCGTGACCGGAGATCAGCACCACGTCGGCGTGTGCCTTGGAGACACCCGCGGCGACGGTGCCGACACCGATCTCGGAGACCAGCTTGACGTGGATACGAGCTGCGGGATTCGCGTTCTTCAGGTCGTGGATCAGCTGCGCGAGATCCTCGATCGAGTAGATGTCGTGGTGCGGCGGCGGCGAGATGAGGCCGACGCCAGGGGTGGACCCGCGCACCTCGGCGACCCACGGGTACACCTTGTGCGGCGGCAGCTGGCCGCCCTCGCCGGGCTTGGCACCCTGCGCCATCTTGATCTGGATGTCCGTGCAGTTGCTGAGGTAGTGCGCGGTCACACCGAACCGGCCGGACGCGACCTGCTTGATCGCGGACCGGCGCCAGTCGCCGTTCGCCTCCACCTCGAAGCGCGACGGATGCTCTCCGCCCTCACCCGAGTTGGAGCGACCGCCGAGACGGTTCATCGCGATGGCCAGTGTCTCGTGCGCCTCGGCGGAGATGGAGCCGTAGCTCATCGCACCGGTCGAGAAGCGCTTGACGATCTCGGAGGCGGGCTCCACCTCGTCGATCGAGATCGGCTGGCGCACACCGCTCTTGAACTTGAACAGGCCACGCAGGGAGGCCAGACGCTCCGACTGGTCATCGACGAGCTTGGTGTACTCCTTGAAGATCGAGTACTGACCGGTCCTGGTGGCGTGCTGGAGCTTGAACACCGTGTCCGGGTTGAACAGGTGGTACTCGCCCTCGCGGCGCCACTGGTACTCGCCGCCAACCTCGAGCTCGCGGTGCGCGCGCTCCTCGGGACGGTTCAGGTACGCGGCCGCGTGCCGGATGGAGATGTCCGAGGCGAGCTCGTCGAGGCCGATACCGCCGAGGCTGGAGTTCAGTCCGGTGAAGTACTCGTCCACCAGCTCCTGCGACAGGCCGATCACCTGGAACAGCTGCGCGCCCGTGTAGGACGCGAGCGTGGAGATGCCCATCTTGGACATCACCTTCAGCACGCCCTTGCCTGCGGCCTTGATGTAGTTCTTGACCGCGTCCTCGAAGGCGATGCCGGTGAGGTCGCCGCCCTCGATCATGTCCTCGATCGTCTCGAAGGCCATGTACGGGTTGATGGCAGCGGCACCGAAGCCGACGAGCGTGGCCATGTGGTGCACCTCGCGGGCGTCACCGGTCTCGATGACCAGTCCGACCTTGGTGCGCGAGCGCTCCCGGACCAGGTGGTGGTGCACGGCCGAGGTCAGCAGCAGCGACGGGATCGGGGCGAACGTCTCGTTCGAGTTCCGGTCGGAGAGCACGATGATCCGAGCCCCGCCCGCGATCGCCTCGGACACCTGGTGACGGATGTCGTCGAGCGCCTTGCGCAGGCCCTTGCCGCCGTCGGCGACCCGGTACAGGCCGGGCACGACAACCGAACGCAGGCCGGGGAAGTCACCGTCGTCGTTGACGTGGACCAGCTTGGCGAGGTCGTCGTTGTTCAGGATCGGCTGCGGCAGCGCCAGCAGGCGGCAGGAAGCCGGGCCCGGGTGGAGCAGGTCGCCCTCCGGTCCCATGCTGCCGCCGAGGCTGGTGACGACCTCTTCGCGGATCGCGTCCAGGGGCGGGTTGGTCACCTGTGCGAACAGCTGCGAGAAGTAGTCGAACAGCAGGCGCGGGCGGGCCGACAGGACCGCGATCGGGGTGTCGGTGCCCATCGAACCGAGCGCCTCACCGCCGGTCTTGGCCATCGGCGCGATGAGGACGTTCAGTTCCTCGTTGGTGTACCCGAACATCTGCTGACGGATCAGCACCCGCTCGTGGTTCATGTGCACGTGGTCGCGCTCGGGCAGGTCGGCCATGTGGACGAGCCCGCCGTCGAGCCACTCCTGGTAGGGGTGCTCGGCCGCCAGCTCCGACTTGATCTCGTCGTCGCTGATGATCCGGCCCTGCGCGGTGTCGACCAGGAACATCCGGCCCGGCTGAAGGCGGACCTTCTTGATCACCTTGGCGGGATCGATGTCGAGGACACCGACCTCGGAGGCCATCACGACCAGTCCGTCGTCAGTCACCCAGATGCGGCTCGGGCGCAGACCGTTGCGGTCGAGCACGGCGCCGATGACGGTGCCGTCGGTGAAGCACACCGAGGCGGGTCCGTCCCAGGGCTCCATCAGCGTGGAGTGGTACTCGTAGAACGCCCGGCGGGCCGGGTCCATGCTCTCGTGCCGCTCCCACGCCTCGGGGATCATCATCAGCACGGAGTGCGGGAGGCTGCGGCCACCGAGGTGCAGCATCTCGAGCACCTCGTCGAAGCGCGCGGTGTCGCTGGCACCCGGGGTGCAGATCGGGAAGATCTTCTCGAGCGCGCCTGCACCGAACACGTCGGACTCGATGAGCGACTCGCGTGCGCGCATCCAGTTCTCGTTGCCGGTGACGGTGTTGATCTCACCGTTGTGCGCGACGCGCCGGAACGGGTGCGCCAGCGGCCACGACGGGAAGGTGTTGGTGGAGAAGCGCGAGTGCACGAGGCCGAGCGCCGACTCCATCCGCTCGTCCTGGAGGTCCAGGTAGAAGCTCTTGAGCTGCGGCGTGGTGAGCATGCCCTTGTAGACGATGGTCTGTCCGGACAGGCTCGGGAAGTACACCGACTCGCGGCCAGGGCCGTCCTCGCCCGCCCCGCCGTCGCCGAGCTCGTGCTCGACGCGCTTGCGGACCACGTAGGCGCGCCGCTCCAGGGCCATGCCGGTGATGGACGCGTCGGCCGCCACGACGAAGACCTGCCGGAACGTCGGCATCGCGTCGCGCGCCATCGCACCAAGCGAGGAGTCGTCGGTCGGGACCGCGCGCCAGCCGAGGACCGTCAGGCCCTCCTCCGCGGCGATCTTCTCGACGCCGGCGGCGGCCTCGTCGGCGGCCGCGGCGTCCTGCGGGAGGAACCCGATACCGGTCGCGTAGGCACCCTCGGCGGGCAGGTCGAAGTCGACGACCGCGCGCAGGAACGAGTCCGGGACCTGCAGCATGATGCCCGCGCCGTCGCCGGTGTTCGGCTCGGAACCGGCAGCACCACGGTGTTCGAGGTTCACCAGCGCGGTGATGGCCTTCTCGACGATGTCGCGGCTGCGGCGGCCGTGCATGTCGACGACGAACGCGACACCACAGGCGTCGTGCTCGTTCGCGGGGTCATAGAGGCCCTGGGGTCCGGGAGACCTGTGGCCTGGAAATTGCTTCATACCTAGCCTTCGTGTGCGTCAGATGCACAGACGACCAGCAACGCTGATGGCCATCACGTGGCAATACAAAGCGCCGACGCAACACTGGGCCGGCGCGCCCATTCAGCTGCGGCGGCAGACGGTGATCGGGATGTGTCCCCGCCTCCGCCGACGTGGCTGAGTGACTATCTGGACGGTTGTGTGTCCAGCATGTTCCGAACACGATAATTCAGCACCCCCGTTGAGCGCCAACTTAGGTTAGCCTTTTGGCCGCCTGACCAGTGCATAGGTCGGGAATCCCCGACGCTCAGGAGCGGCAGGAATCCGCCCCGAGCAGGGCCCGCACGACCGCCTCGATCTCGCCCCCGGGATCGAATTGTGCTGCGGGCGTTGACAACTGATGCAGTATCAGCCCGTCTACGTAGTCCGCCAGGATTCGGCACAGCCGCTCCGGCTCGGCCGCTCCTAGCCCCGCGAGCAGGCCGGTCGCCCAGGAGAGGAGTTCGCCCCTGGCCCGGCCGAGCGGGGTTGCCAGCGCCG
This sequence comes from Rhodococcus sp. MTM3W5.2, assembly GCF_001984015.1. NCBI lineage: Bacteria > Bacillati > Actinomycetota > Actinomycetes > Mycobacteriales > Nocardiaceae > Rhodococcus > Rhodococcus sp. MTM3W5.2. The sequence continues at coordinate 5,622,145 of NZ_CP019572.1, forward strand.
GCTCCGCCACCGCGGCGACGACCAGCGCGTACCGAGCGGCGGTCCGAACCCGGTCCGGTCCGGTCGCCGACCGGACGAACGCGGTCATCCCCGCGACGAACTCGTCCACCGAGGCCGGCTGGGGCACCGCCGCGAGCACGCTCCAGTCCTCGCGATCGCGCTCGACGAGCCGGAGCATGACCGCCTCCAGCAGCGATTCCCTGGTCCGGAAGTAGTTCGAGGTGGAGCCCTGCGGGATACGGGCGACCTCATCCGCGGCCCGGTGCGTCAGCCCACGCAGGCCGCGCGTGCCGAGCACCTCGATGGCGGCATCGAGGACGCGCTCGCGCTTACCGGACATGCCGCGACACTACAACAGTAGTATCGACACTACATCCGTAGTAGCGTGTCGGATATGAGGCGAACAGCAACCGTCGTCGGCGGCGGCATCGGCGGCCTCACCGCCGCGAACTACCTGATCCGGGCCGGATGGGTGGTTCAGGTGCACGAGCGCGCCGACGCGCTGCCCCACACCGGCACCGCGCTCGGCCTGTGGCCGCAGGCACTCGCCGCCCTCGACGCGATCGGACTCGGCGACCGGGTCCGCGAACTCGGTGTCTCGCAGTCGTCCGGCGCAGTGCTGCGCCCGGACGGCACCGCGATCGCCCGCATCACGGTGCGGGGCGGGTCCACCACCCTGCTGTCGCGGCCTGCGCTGCTGAGCACCCTGGCCGCGCCGCTGGCGCCGGGGGTACTGCGCTACGACACCACCGGGGACCGAACCGGCGGCGGGGCCGACGTCGTGATCGCCGCGGACGGCATCAACAGCCGGATCCGGGACGCGGTGTTCGGCGAGCGCTACCGCCCCCGCCCGCTCGGGATGGCCGCCTGGCGGGGCTGGGTGTCCGGCACCGCCGACAACTCCGCCGAGACCTGGGGCGACGGCGCGCTCTTCGGGATCAGCCCGCGCGACGGTGGCCTGACGAACTTCTTCGCAGCGGTCCGCATGAAACCGGACATCGCGGGAGTGGAGCCTGCGGAACGACCAGACAACTCCGACGGCGGCGCCGCCTTCCTGCGCGAGCGGTTCGGCAGCTGGCACCCCGACCTCCGGGCGATCCTCGACCGGCTCGACCCCGCCGCGCTGCTCCACCACGACCTCTACGAGAGCCCGGCACTGCCGTCGTACGTACGGGGCAACGTGGCCCTGATCGGCGACGCGGCACATGCAATGGCGCCGAACCTCGGCCGCGGAGCCTGCGAGGCGATGGTCGACGCGGTGGCCCTCGGCAGGGCGCTGACCGAGAGCGCGGACGTGTCCGAGGCCCTGCGTCGTTACGACCGGCGCCGTCGGCGGCCCACGCGTGCGCTGGTACGCGCCTCGAGGACCATGGGAAAGGTGGCGACCACCACCCGGCTGACGCCGCTGCGGGATGTCGCGATCGGCCTGGCGACCAGGCTCGGATGACGCGGGACCGCGAAAGGCCCCGAAATGACGACTGACCGCAGCGATCAAGTCAGCTGCGGTCAGTGCTGCGGTAACCATAGCGTGACCGGATCGTGACCTCATCGGATTGTGAGGGACGTCACGAGCTTCGCGTCGGTGACCCTCCCGATCGCTGCAGAGTCGTTGGCGCGCGCCAGGTCCCGCGGTCGACGTGGAGCCCAGGCGACGGCATTCCCGACACCACCCGTCTCCCCGCCGAGCAGGTAACGGACCTCCAGATCACCGCCGACCACGCCTCGCGGGAGCCCGGTAGCGGGGTGCAGCGGCATCGGGCGCAGGTCGGTGCGGAGTATTCGCGATGGCATATGGGCCATATCAACCAAAAAAAAACGAGGTCACGAACTCTTTCGAGTTCGTGACCTCGTTTTGCGCAGTTCATCGAACTGCTCACGGTGGGCGAAGGGGGACTTGAACCCCCACGTCCCGAAGGACACTGGCACCTGAAGCCAGCGCGTCTGCCATTCCGCCACTCGCCCGAGCGACGCCGGAAACATTAACACGCGCCGGCCGGGAATGACGATTCGCCCCTTCGACCTGCGAAGGAAGCGATCACCCACACCGGCATCCGGCAAAGGTAGATATCATGCAGTGGCGGCATCGAGGCCGCGACACGCCACCGGGACCGGAGAGGAGCCACGATGGGGATCGTCCAGCGATTCGAGCGCAAGCTGCAGGGCGCCGTCGGGGATGCCTTTGCCCGGGTCTTCGGAGGCGGCGTCATGCCCCAAGAGGTGGAATCCGCACTCCAGCAGGAGGCCACCGACCGGGTTCAGCACCTCGATGGCGGACACCTGCTGGCCCCCAACATGTACGTGATCACCATCAACGAATCCGATCACGACGAACTGGCGACGGACCGGGACTTGACAGTCAAGGCCTTCGCCCGACACCTTGAGGGCTTCATCCGCGACCAGGGATGGCAGACCTATGGCCCCATCACCGTGCGGTTCGAACCGAGCCCGGCGCTGCACACGGGCCAGTTCCGGACCAGCGGGACGGTGGACCCCGATGCGGGGCGGCCACCGGCTCGTAGCCCAGGCCCGGAAGTGCACGCAGTCCCGCTACCTCGACCCTCCGCTCATCCGAACCCAGGAGCTGGCCCCATGACGCAGAACTCAGGCTACGACGCCAACCGCGAGCCCGCGGACAACGAGGGCCGGCCCGAATACCAGCCGGCGTACGCCTCGAACGGGTACGCCAACGGCAACAGCTACCCCAGCGAGCAGCCGCGCAACAACGGCTACGCGAGCGAGCAGCCGCGCAACGGCTACGAGCGCCCCTACGGCGGCGGCTACCAGGATCCGTACGCGCAGGGCGGCAACGACCCGTACGCCCAGCCCGCCAACGACCCCTACGCGCAGCAGGCCGGCTACCAGCAGAGCGCGCCTGCCTACCCGCCGCAGGCCCCCGCCTACCCGCCGCAGCAGCAGGGCTCCGGCTACCCGGCCCAGCAGGCCCCGCAGAGCTACGACTACCAGCAGGGCGGGTACGGCCAGGACTACCCGGCCTACGACCAGCAGCCGTACGGCGCGGGCGCGGGCGCATACTCGGGCTTCGATGCCGACCGCACCTTCACTGTCACCCTGCAGCTCGAGGACGGCAGCGGCCGCAACTTCCAGCTCCGCGAGGGCCGCAACGTGATCGGCCGCGGTCAGGAGGCACAGTTCCGGCTGCCCGACACCGGAGTCTCGCGTCGGCACATCGAGATCCGCTGGGACGGCCAGGTCGCGATGCTCTCGGATCTCGGCTCGACCAACGGCACCACCGTGAACGGCGCCCCCGTTCAGGATTGGCAGCTCGCCGACGGTGATGTGATCCGCGCAGGAAACTCCGAGATCTTGGTCCGTATCCTCTGATCCGCCACGGCGGTAACAACCGAACCAGCGGAAGCCTCTTCGGATTCCGTATGGTGGTTGCGCACCCATATCGCGATCGACACAGGCCGCATCGCCATAGGATGCTGCCTATAAAATGCCGGAGTTCGGGACCACCCGATCGCCACGAATGAGGAGGTGGACCGCCGTGCAGGGACTCATCCTGCAGTTGACCAGGGCGGGCTTCCTGCTGTTGCTGTGGCTGTTCGTCTGGGGCGTACTCCGGGCCCTGCGCAGTGACGTCTACGCCGCCTCGGGTGTGCGTGTCCCGCCCCGGTATTCGCGGAGCGCCTCGGTGCTGCCCTCGTTCGGCAAGCCGAAGGTGGCCAAGTTCCTCATCGTCACGCAGGGCGCACTGGCGGGCACCCGCATCACGCTCGGCGCGCAGCCCGTCCTGATCGGCCGAGCCGACGATTCCACCCTCGTGCTCACCGACGACTACGCCTCCACCCGGCACGCCCGGCTGTCCCAGCGCGGAACCGACTGGTACGTGGAGGATCTCGGATCGACCAACGGCACCTATCTGGACCGGGCGAAGGTGACCACCGCGGTGCGGGTGCCCCTCGGCACCCCGGTTCGCGTGGGCAAGACCGTGATCGAGCTGCGCCCGTGACCCTCGTCCTCCGTTACGCGGCGCGCAGCGACCGCGGCCTGGTGCGCTCGAACAACGAAGATTCCGTGTACGCGGGCGCCCGTCTGCTCGCGCTCGCCGACGGCATGGGCGGCCACGCCGCGGGCGAGGTCGCCTCCCAGCTGATGATCGCGGCCCTCGCGCATCTCGACGACGACGAACCCGGCGAGGACCTGCTGGGCAAGCTCGAGGCCGCCACCCGCGCGGGCAACGCCGCCATCGCCGATCAGGTCGAGGAGGAGCCCGAACTCGACGGCATGGGCACCACCCTGACCGCGATCCTGTTCGCGGGCAGCAAGCTCGGCCTGGTGCACATCGGCGACTCTCGCGCATACCTGCTGCGCGAGGGCGTGCTCACCCAGATCACCCGCGACGACACCTTCGTCCAGTCCCTCGTCGACGAGGGACGGATCACCGCCGAGCAGGCGCACACCCACCCGCAGCGTTCCCTGATCATGCGGGCGCTGACCGGCAACGAGATCGAGCCGACGCTCACCGTCCGGGAGGCCCGCGCGGGCGACCGGTACCTGCTGTGCTCCGACGGACTCTCCGATGTCGTCAGCGACGAGACCATCTCGGAGGTGCTCGGCGAGGGGGAACACGGCGAGTCCGCCGACCGGCTGATCGAACTGGCACTGCGCAGCGGCGGACCGGACAACGTCACGGTGGTGGTCGCCGATGTCATCGACCTCGACTACGGCCAGAGCCATCCCATCGTGGCGGGCGCCGCCTCGCACGAGGACGAGGACGACTCCCCGCCGCCGGACACCGCCGCCGGACGGGCCGCCGCCATGCGCCCGCCGCGGGCGACCCCGCGCCGGGTGACCGGCCCGGTCGACACCGAGGCCGCGAAGCCGAAGCGACGACTGACCTGGATCCTGTTGGGACTGGGGCTCATCGCCGTCGTGGTCGTGGGACTCGTGGTCGGACGCAGCCTGATCCGCAGCAACTACTACGTGGGTGCGGACGACAGCCGGGTGACCGTGCTGCGCGGCGTACCCGGTTCCGTGTTCGGGTACTCGCTGCAGGAGGCGAACCTCGTCGGGTGCATCACCAACAGCGGTTCGCTGAGCCTGGTGACCCCGGATGCCGAGCCGACGAACTGCACCCTGCTGATGGTGGACGACCTGCAGCCCTCCGCGCGTGAACAGGTGCGGGCCGGCCTGCCGTCCGGGAGCCTCGACGACGCCAAGCGGCAGATGAGCCGACTCGCCACCGCCGACCTGCTCCCGGTGTGCCAGAGCGCCACCGCCGCGCCCCCCGCTCCCCCGGCGACCGGTGCCCCCGCCGCGCCGACCATCCCGGCCGCGCCGACCACCCAACCGCCGCCGTCAGCGGTGCCGCCGACGCCCACCACCACTGCGGCGCCGCCGCTCAGCCCCTCCGAGTTGGCTCAGGCACAGGTGCCCGGGCAGAACTGCAGGACCGGCCGCTGATGTCTGTCTCCGCGGCACCGTCGGGGCCCTCCTTCCCGAGTCCGGCCGGAGGGTTCGCGCCCGCACCCGTGCAATCGAACCGACGCAACGTCGAACTGGTGCTGATCGGCTGCGCCATCGCGATCACCACCCTGTCGCTGATCCTGGTCGAGGCGAGCCAGGAGCAGAAGATCACCCTCGACCTGGCCAAGTACGCGCTCGCGTACGCGGTTCTGTTCGTCATCGCCCACCTCGCGGTGCGCAGGTTCGCGCCGCACGCCGATCCGTTGCTGCTGCCGATCGTCGCGCTGCTCAACGGTCTCGGGCTGGTGCTCATCCACCGACTCGACCTCGCCGACGCCGCGACCGCGGCCTCCTTCGGGTGGGAGATCCCCTCCCCCGACGCCAATCAGCAGGTGCTGTGGACCGCGCTCGCGATCGCCGGCTTCATCGCAGTGCTGGTGTTCCTCGAGGACTACCGACTGCTGGCGCGCTACAGCTACACCCTCGGCCTGGCCGGCCTGGTGCTGCTCGCACTCCCCGCGGTGCTGCCGTCGTCGATGTCCGAGGTGAACGGCGCGAAGATCTGGATCAAGTTGCCGTTCTTCAGCATTCAGCCAGGAGAATTCGCCAAGATCCTGCTGATCATCTTCTTCGCCTCCGTCCTGGTGTCCAAGCGCGAGCTGTTCACCACGGCGGGCAGGCATTTCTTCGGCATGGACCTGCCGCGCGCCCGTGACCTCGGGCCGATCCTCGTCGCCTGGATCGTCTCCATCGGCGTGCTGGTGCTCGAGAAGGACCTGGGCACGTCGCTGCTGCTGTTCGGCACCGTGCTGGTGATGCTCTACATCGCCACCGAACGGGTCGGATGGCTGCTGATCGGCGGCGGGCTGCTCGCGCTCGGGTTCGTGTTCGCCTACCAACTCTTCGGCCACGTCCGGGTCCGGGTGAACACCTGGCTCGACCCGCTTGGCGACTACAACAACACCGGGTATCAGATCTCGCAGTCGCTGTTCGGGCTCGCAACCGGCGGGCTCGCCGGAACCGGACTCGGCAGTGGGCGGCCGTCCCAGGTCCCGTTCGCGAAGACCGACTTCATCGTCGCCACGATCGGCGAGGAGCTCGGGCTGATCGGCCTGGCAGCCGTGCTGATGCTGTTCCTGATCTTCGTCATCCGCGGGCTGCGGACCGCGCTGGCGGTGCGTGACAGCTTCGGCAAGCTGCTCGCCGCCGGGCTCTCGTTCACCGTGGCGATCCAGGTCTTCGTGGTCGTCGGCGGTGTGACCAAGCTGATCCCGCTGACCGGCCTGACCACCCCGTACATGTCGTACGGCGGCTCCTCGCTGCTGGCGAACTACCTGCTGCTGGCGCTGCTCATCAAGATCTCCGACTCCGCGCGGACCCCACCGAAGCCCACGAAGAAGGGACCCGCCCCCATCGCGGACGCACCGACCGAAATGCTGAGGCGCCCATGAACACGCCCCTGCGCCGCGTCGCGATGGCGGTCATGGTGATGGTGGTGGCACTCCTGGCCAACGCCACGTACGTGCAGGTCATCAAGGCCGACGACCTGCGCACCGACCCGCGGAACTCCCGGGTCCTGCTCGACGAGTACTCGCGTCAGCGCGGACAGATCTCGGCGGGCGGTCAGGTGCTGGCCGCATCGATCCCCACCGACGACCGGTACAAGTACCTGCGCACGTATCCGCCGAACCCGGCGGCGCCGTCGAGCCCGTTCGCGAACGCGCCGGTCACCGGCTTCTACTCGATGCTCTACGGCAGCACGGGACTCGAACGCACCGAGGACCAGGTACTCAACGGCTCCGACAACCGACTGTTCGGGCGACGGTTCTTCGACCTGGTCTCCGGCCGCGACCCGCGCGGCGGCAATGTGGTCACCACTCTCGACCCGGTCGTCCAGCAGGTGGCGTACGACGAGCTGACCGCCAAGGGCTACACCGGCTCCGTGGTCGCGATCCGGCCCAGCACCGGCGAGGTGCTTGCGATGGTGAGCACGCCCAGCTACGACCCGAACCTGCTGGCCAGCCACGACGGCGCGGTCAGCACCGAGGCCTGGGAGACGCTGAACGAGGACGAGGACAAGCCGCTGCTGAACCGGGCCATCTCGCAGACCTACCCGCCCGGCTCCACGTTCAAGGTGGTGGTCACCGCCGCCGCGCTGAGCAACGGGGCGAACCCGGAGGAGCAGCTGACCGCGGCGCCGAACATCACGCTGCCCGGCACCAACACCACGCTGGAGAACTACAACGGCAGCACCTGCGGAAGCGGTCCGACCGCCTCGCTGCGGGAGGCCTTCGCCAGGTCCTGCAACACGGCCTTCGTCGAGCTGGGCATCCGGACCGGCGCCGACGCCCTGAAGGACGAGGCCGCCGGGTTCGGCATCCAGCCCGATTCACCCGGCATCCCGATGCCGGTCGCGGACGGCACCGTCGGATCGATCCCCGACGACGCCGCGCTCGGCCAGTCCAGCATCGGTCAGCGCGACGTCGCGCTGACGCCGCTGGAGAACGCCGTGATCGCCGCGACCGTCGCGAACGGCGGCGTCCGGATGCAGCCGCACGTGGTGGCCCAGTTGCAGAGTCCCGACCTGTCGAACCTGGCGACGACGCACCCCGAGTCGCTGGGACAGGCGGTGTCCCCGCAGGTGGCGGCGACGCTCACCGACCTGATGATCGGCTCGGAGAACAACACCGGCGGCGGCAACAAGATCCCCGGCGTCCAGATCGCCTCCAAGACCGGAACCGCCGAGCACGGCAGCGATCCCCGCAACACCCCACCGCACGCCTGGTACATCGGGTTCGCCCCAGCGGCGAATCCGGAGATCGCGATCGCCGTGCTCGTGGAGAACGGCGGCGACCGCGCCCTTGCCGCGACCGGAGGCTCGGTCGCGGCACCGATCGGGCGGGCCGTCATCGAAGCCGGACTGCGGCAGGGGGCTGAGTGATGAGTCTGAACAACGGCGCGGTGATCGCGAACCGGTACCGGCTGCAGCGGCTGATCGCCACCGGCGGCATGGGCCAGGTCTGGGAGGGCGTCGACAACCGCCTGCACCGCCGGGTCGCGGTCAAGGTCCTCAAGTCGGAGTACTCCGCGGACCCCGAGTTCCTGGAGCGCTTCCGCACGGAGGCGCGCACCACCGCCCAGCTCAACCACCCCGGCATCGCGGGGATCTACGACTACGGCGAGACCCTCGACAGCGTCGGCCAGTCCACCGCGTACCTGGTGATGGAGTTGGTCAACGGAGAGCCGCTGAACGCGGTGCTGGGGCGTGTCGGCCGGCTGGCGCTGCCGCACGCGCTCGACATGCTCGAGCAGACCGGCCGCGCCCTTCAGGTGGCGCACGAGGCGGGCGTGGTGCACCGCGACGTCAAGCCCGGCAACATCCTGATCACCCCCGCCGGCCAGGTGAAGATCACCGACTTCGGCATCGCGAAGGCCGTCGAGGCCTCCCCGGTGACCCGGACCGGCATGGTGATGGGCACCGCCCAGTACATCGCGCCCGAACAGGCCCTCGGACAGGACGCCTCGCCTGCCAGCGACGTGTACTCGCTCGGCGTGGTCGGCTACGAGGCCCTCTCCGGCCGCCGCCCGTTCGTCGGCGACGGCGCGCTGACGGTGGCGATGAAGCACGTTCAGGAGGTGCCGAGCCCGCTGCCAGCGGATCTGCCACCGAACGTGCGCGAGCTGATCGACATCACGATGGCCAAGGACCCGGCCGCTCGGTACGGCAGCGGCGGCGAATTCGCCGACGCGGTCGCCGTGGTCAGGTCCGGTGCGCGGCCGCCGCTGCCCGGGGCGGGCCTGCCCGCGCGGCAGGCGACGGGGGCGGTGCCGCCCATCGTCGGGACCCAGATGTTGCCGACGTCCCAGCGCGAATATGCTGGCCCCGATTCCGGGTCGGTGCCTGCGGTGGCGACGGGCATGACCAAGGGACAGAAGATCCTGGCGTGGGGCGGCGGCGGACTGCTGCTCGCAGCCCTGCTGATCTCCGTGTGGATTCTCCTGTCCGGCGGTGGCGGAGCGCCGAGCAATCCGACGCCGCCGCCGGTGACGACGACGCGACCCGTGGTCACCACCACCACCCGCCCGCCCGTGACCACCACGACGGAACGGACGACCACGACCGAGGAACCGACGACCACCACGACGGAACCCAGTACCACCACCGAGGAACCGACGACCACCACGGAGCCGACGACCACCACGACGGAACCGACCACGACCACCACCACGACAGCGCCCCGCACCACCACCGCCACGACCACGCCGGACGTCCTCGAACCGGCCCCGCAAGGACAGCCATGACCACACCCCGCAAGCTCTCCTCCCGCTACGAGCTGGGCGAGATCCTCGGCTTCGGTGGCATGTCCGAGGTGCACCTCGCCCGCGACATGCGCCTGAGCCGGGATGTAGCGATCAAGGTGCTGCGCGCCGATCTCGCCCGCGACCCCACGTTCTACCTCCGTTTCCGCCGCGAGGCGCAGAATGCGGCGGCACTGAACCATCCGGCCATCGTGGCCGTCTACGACACCGGCGAGGCCGAGACCGACGGCGGTCCGCTGCCGTACATCGTGATGGAGTACGTCGACGGCGACACGCTGCGCGACATCGTCCGCACCGAGGGCCCCATGCAGGCCCGGCGCGCGATGGAGGTCATCGCCGACGTCTGTGCGGCGCTCGATTTCAGCCATCGCAACGGGATCGTGCACCGCGACATCAAGCCGGCGAACATCATGATCAACCGCGCGGGCGCGGTGAAGGTGATGGACTTCGGCATCGCCCGCGCGATCTCCGATGCCTCCAGCCCGATGACGCAGACGTCCGCGGTGATCGGCACGGCGCAGTACCTCTCGCCCGAGCAGGCGCGCGGCGAGCAGGTCGATGCCCGCTCGGACGTGTACTCGCTCGGTTGTGTGCTGTTCGAGATCCTCACCGGCGAGCCGCCGTTCAAGGGTGATTCCCCGGTGGCCGTCGCCTACCAGCATGTCCGGGAGGACCCGGCCCTGCCCTCGAGCGTGAACCCGAACGTGCCGCGCGAGCTCGACTCGGTGATCCTCAAGGCGATGAGCAAGAACCCGGCCAACCGGTACCAGAGCGCCGCCGACATGCGCTCCGATCTGGTGCGGGTGCTCGGCGGTCAGCGTCCGGGCGCGCCGATGGTGATGAACGACGAGGACCGCACCACGATCCTCGGCGCGGTGGACGCGCCGAACCGGTACGGCGCGCCCCCGTCTCGCCCCCGCCGGTGGCGCAGGCGGCCGCACCTGCGCCGGAGGACGGCCAGCCGCGCAGCCGCAAGGCCATGCGCGCGGTGCTGCTGTCGGTGGCCGCCCTGGCGGTGATCGGCATCGTCGGTGCGTTCCTGTGGTCGCTCGGCCCCGGCTCGAAGGCCGCGCAGGTCACGGTCCCGAACGTCGCCAACCAGTCCGCGCAGGATGCCCAGAACGCGCTGCAGGATCTCGGTTTCCGCGTGCAGAGCCAGCCGAAGCCGAGCGACGACGTGGCCTCGGGCAACGTCATCGCCAGCATCCCCGTCGCGGGCACCAGGGCCGACGAGGGCACCACGGTGACCCTCGACGTGTCCACCGGTCCGCAGGAGGTGGAGGTCCCGACGCTGACCGGAATGTCGCAGGCGCAGGCGGCGCAGGCACTGAACGCGATCGGCCTGCAGGTGGACCCGACGGTGAGCACGGCGGCGTCGACGCAAGACCAGCTGGACAAGGTGGTCGCGCAGAAGCCGGAAGCCGGGTCGAATGTCGCGCTGGACGGCACCGTGAAGATCACCCTCGGCAGCGGACCGGAACAGATCCGGATCCCGAACGTCGTCGGCCAGACCCTCGACGTCGCGCAACCGAACATCGAGGGCGCGGGCTTCAAGGTCCAGGTCGAGAACATCGACTCCGGCAAGCCCAAGGGCGAGGTCGTCTCCACCGACCCGACCGGCGGCAGCGCGGCGGCCAAGGGCGCCACCGTCAAGATCCGGGTGTCGAACGGCAACATGGTCACGATGCCCAACCTGAACAACCAGAGCGTGTCGCAGGCGCTGGACTCACTGCGGCGCGCCGGTTGGACCGGATCCTCGAGCCAGCTCGTCCAACATCCGGAGGCCACCCTGGAGACCGATCAGGTCGGCAAGGTGGTCACCCAGGCACAGCCGGCGGGCTCGGAGATCTCCAAGACCTCGACCATCTCGGTCGGGATCGGTCAGCTCGGCATTCCCAGGTAGTCGGGACCGCCTCACCGCTCCGGGTCGGACGACTGGGTTCGTCGCCACCGGAGCGGTGAGGTGCCGAAGCGCTTCCGGAAGGCCCGGCTGAACGCGGCGTCGGACTCGTAGCCGACCAACGTCGCGATGGTGCCGACCGGCGTCGAACTGTGCCTCAGCAGCTCGGTGGCGCGGTCCAGTCGGCGCTCGGTGACGTATGCGCCCGGCGTCTGCCCGACGAGGCGGGTGAACCGTTCGGCGAAAGCGGAACGCGACAGCGTCGCCAGGTGGGCAAGCGCCGCGACAGTCCAGGCGCGCTCCGGATCCCGGTGGATGGCCTCGAGCGCCATGCCCACCTGGGGATCCATGGCCGCGGCCAGCCAACCGCCGTCGGCTACCCCACTGCCGGCCCAGGCGCGCAGGATCTGGACGAAGAGCAGATCGAGGATTCGGGACACCATCACGGCGGATCCGGGCCTCGGGTTGGTGACCTCCTCGCCGAGCAGTCGGCCACTCACCTCCAGCCACTCGAACCGCGCTCCCGGCCCCTGATGGAGCTCGATCGCGGTCGGCAGGACCGCGAGAAGGCGAGCGGCGGGCACCTCGTCGAGGGTGAACGTGCCGCGCAGCCACCGCGCGGCATGGTCGCGATCGGCCGCGCCGGAGCCGCTCTCCACCGAATGCGCACTACCGTGCGGAAGCAGGGCCACGTCCCCCACCCCGAGAGTGATGGTGGCGGCGGTCTCGCCGAGCCGGATGATGACCTCGCCGCGCTCGACCAGGTACAGCGCCCGCAGGTCGCCCGCGGGTGCGACGGCGAACGGCGCGACGGGCTCGCAGCGGTGGATCTGGTCGCCGCGCAACCGGATCGTCTCGAGAACCTCCGACAATGCGTCCGGCTGGACCCGGCCCGTGTCGACCGTCATCCGTCTCCCGTTCCCGTATGGCGCGCGCCGTGCGCTCGCGTCCGTCCAATCTCGGCGCGGCGGGCCCCGTCGTCAAGCGGCGTTGTCCCGGCCACAGCCGTGGAGTCCTGGCGGAACGCCGGTTCCACAAATCGTTCGACCATCCGGCGTTCCGTCTCCGGGTCGCCCCCGGGCACGGTGAGCAGCGAGATGACCACCCGCACGATCCATTGCGCGGCGTCCGCATCGGCTGCGATGCCCGTCAGTGCGGTGGCGACCCGGCCGAGTTCCGGCGATGACGCGAGATAGTCGTCGCCGCGGCCGGACCGTGAGTTCCGCACCCACTGGGCGAGCGCCGGATCCGCTCGTACCGCGGCGACGGAGACCAGGATCGCCTCGACGATCCGGCGGGAACCGCGGAGCGGTTCGACCGCGACCGCGACCTGCTGGGCCACCGCCGCGGCGGCCGCGGAGACGACACCCCCGACCAGAGCGGACTTACCGCCGACATAGCGGTACAGCGTCGCGCGCGAACACCCGGCCCTTGCCGCGACATCCTCGACGCTGACCTGGTCGATCCCCCTCTCCAGGAACAGCTCCGCGGCTGCGGCATGGATCCGCTCCACCCCGATCGCGCGCCGGTTCCCGCCTGCCAGCCAGTCCCTGGCCGCATCCGATTCACGCACGGAACACCTCCTGGACGTCGTCTCACCGAGGTCTCACGATGAGACAAAGTTGTCTCTCAGTCTACGTCGGGGTCTGCGATGCAGCGTCGTGAGCAGCGTGGGGCCGTCATCTTCTCGAAGGCGTGAGATTTCCTGTTTGAGCAGGTCACGAGGCCTGATCTCAACTTCTTCGGGCCCTTGACAGGCCGCCGTCGGCAGGTGGACGGTGGTGGCGCTGAAACAGGTTCTACTACCGGTGGGAGATTCGATGACCGCGTTGCCACTCGAGGGGATCGACCTCTTCGATCCGGCGAATCTCGACGACCCGAACGGGCTGTACCGCGCGCTCCGAGAGACCTCGCCCGTCCATCGGGTCCCGGGAACCGACTTCTATCTCGTCTCCACCTGGGATCTGGTCACCGAGGCGGCAGCACGCGTCGACGACTTCTCGTCCAACCTGACCGGGGTCCTCGTTCAGCAGCCCGACGGGCCGCCGGTGACCTTCGACATGGACGGCGGCGGACGGGCGGTGCACGTGCTCGCCACCGCCGACGACCCGACGCACGCCCACCACCGCAAGCTGGTGCTGCAGACGCTCGGCAAGAGGATCCGAGCGCTGGGCCCGACGGTCGCTCTCCTGGCCGATCGGCTGTGGGCCGATGGATTGCGGCACGGCCGGATCGACTACGCGACCGACATGGCCGACAAGCTGCCCCTCGCCCTCATCGCCGACCTTGTCGGGCTGCCCCAGACCGACGTCCCGCAGCTCCTGACGTGGGCGTACGACAGCACCGAACTGCTCGGCGGAGTGGTCACCCCGGACCGGCTCGGTCAGCTCGTGACTTCGTCCGTCGAGCTCGCCGGCTACCTGCACACCCACTTCCTCCGTTCCAAGGAAGATCCGCAGGACGATTTCATGGGCGTCCTCGCGCGTGCCTGCGCCGACGGCGACCTCACCGACGACGTCGCGGTGCTCATCCTCGTTCAGTTGGTCGGCGCGGGCGGCGAGTCGACGGCCGGGCTGATCGCCAGTTCGGCAAGGCTGCTCGCCACCCACCCGGAGATCCAGCGCACGCTCCGCGAGAACCCCGCCCTGATCGACCCCTTCCTCGACGAGGCGCTCCGGCTGGAATCCCCGTTCCGGGCCCACCACCGACACGTCGTCGCGGACACCACGCTGGGCGGGGTCGCGCTACCCGCGGGCAGTCACGCACTCCTGCTGTGGGGGTCGGCGAACCGCGATCCCGCCCGGTTCGAGCGTCCCGACGAGATCGTCCTCGACCGCCCGGGCATCCGTTCCCATCTCGCCTTCGGCAAGGGCACCCATTTCTGCGTCGGGTCGGCGCTCGCGCGGATGGAGGCCCTCGCCGCCGTCACCCTGCTCCTCGAACGCAGCACCCGGATCTCCATCGCCGACGAGGCGAGCTGGGTGCCGAGCATCTTCGTGCGGCGACACCTCCGCCTGCCGCTCCAGATCACCTGACCCACAGCCCGACACGATCCCGACAGGACATCGAATGAACACCTCTCCGAGCGACCTCGTCACGGCCTTCTGCGCGGAATGGAAGGCGGGTGACGCGGCGTCGATCGCCGGGTATTTCAGCGAAGACGCTGTCTACCACAACATTCCGATGGAACCACTGTGCGGACGCGCGGCCATCGCCGACTTCCTGCAGGGCTTCATCTCGGCTTTCGGGGAATCGAGTTCACCATCCACCACCAGGCGGCGAACGGGACCGTCGTGCTCAACGAACGCACCGACCGGTTCACCCTAGGAGACAAGCACGTGGAGTTGCCCGTGATGGGTGTCTTCGAGATCGAGGCGGGCGAAATCACCTCGTGGCGAGATTATTTCGACATGGCCCCGATCACGACGCTCCTGTCGGCCGGCTGACAGGAGCGTCCGGCGCGTCAGGCGACGGCTGCGGCCGCCGCGAGGATCAGCTGAGTCACCTCGTGTGGATGCGAGGCCAGCGAGGCATGACCGGCGTCGAGTTCGATGGTCTCGCGGGCACCGATGCGCTCGGCCATCCACCGTTCGGTCTCCGGCGGGATCATCCGGTCCTGACCGGAGACCAGGTACCAGCTCGGCTTCTGCTTCCATGCGGGCGGGCCCGACGGGTCGGAGAAGCACTGACCCGAGATCGGCTTCTGCGTCAGCGCCATCACCAGCGCCTCGGTGTCGTCGAGGTCCTGGCTGAAACTCTCCTGGAACTTGTCCGGTGCGATCCACAGGAAGCCCTGCGCATCGGGGGCGATGTTGGCCGCCCCGCGGGCTGGTCGGTGCGGGCGAAGATGCTGCCGAGACTGTCGCCCTCATCGGGCGCGAAGGCCGAAATATATACCAGTCCAACCACATTCGCAGCGTGTCCGGCCCCAGTGATGACGGCGCCGCCGTAGGAGTGACCGACGAGCAATGTCGGTCCGTCGAGCGATTCGGCCAACTTCCGCGTGCGGTCCACGTCGTCGGCGAGCGAGGTCAGCGGATTCTGCACCGCGACCACCTTGTGCCCGGCATTGTGCAGTGTCGGGATGACGTGACGCCAATGCGAGCCGTCCCCCAAGCGCCATGCACCAGAACGATGTTCACCTTGTCGGCCATGGTGGCCCACCTCTCGGGTCGAGTGTACGAACGGTGGTCACGGCCCACTGTCCGATCGGGGCCGTCGCGCAGCTCGAACTCTTCTGCGGCGCGAAATCCACGCTATTGCAGACTCTGAGGCAAAGACCATGACCAGATCGCCATGATTTCGTGCCCAAACGCCGGAGGTGCCGGCACCGCCCGCTCGGGCCGTACCGACCGGGTGGTGGCTCAGTTGTGGGTGAGCGCGGACCCCAGCGCCTGGGCGACCTCGGCCTCGAGCGTCGAGACGAGCGCCTCCGGCGGCCGCTGCCCGCACACCTCGAGCCAGTTCGCCAGCATCCGGTGCCCGCCCTGGGTGAGCACCGACTCCGGATGGAACTGGACGCCGTGGATCGGCAGCTCCCGGTGCCGCATCGCCATCACGATCCCGGTGTCGGTGTGCGCGGTGGCGATCAGCTCGTCCGGCATCGTCTCCGGCAGCACCGTCAGCGAGTGGTAGCGGGTGGCGGTGAACGGGTCGGGCAACCCGGCCAGCACCCCGGTGCCGTCATGACTGACCTGGCTGGTCTTGCCGTGCAGCAGTTCCGGTGCCCGGTCGACGGTGGCGCCGAACGCCGCGCCGATGGACTGGTGCCCGAGGCACACCCCGAGCAGCGGGGTGCGGGCCGCTGCGCAGGCCGCGACCAGGTCCATGCTCGCGCCCGCCCGCTGCGGCGTGCCCGGTCCCGGGCTCAGCAGCACCCCGTCGAACTGCGCCGCGACCGCGTCGCGGTCGGCGAGCTCCGGGTCGTCGTTGCGCCAGACGGTGGCCTTGGTGCCGAGCTGGCCGAGGTACTGCACCAGGTTGAACACGAAGCTGTCGTAGTTGTCGACGACCAGGATGCGCATTGCAGCAGGATATGCGGCTTCGCCGCCTGTGCGCGATCTGCACCCCACCTGGGGTACGGATCACGCACGGGCGGCGCAGCCGCCTAGTTCGCGAATTTGGTCCGCAGCTGCCCGGTGTAGGCCGGCACGGTGAACGTGTCCGACGCCTCCTGGGTGTACCCGAGTCCGTAGCGGACCGCGTACTGCTTGAAGGTGCGCACGCCGGGCTCGGCGGCGAGCGCGGCCTCGATCCGGGCCGGGTCGCCGATCGCCGTCATCTGATACGGCGGGCTGTAGGTCCGCCCGTGCAGCAGCAGCGTGTTGCCGATACAACGCGGCGCCGAGGTGTTGACGATGCGCTGGTCCTGCATCCCGACCGCGACCGCCCCGCCCGCCCAGAGCGCGTTCAGCACGCTCTGCACATCCTGCTGGTGCACGACGAGATCATCGGGCGAGGCTCCGGCGGGGAACTTGCCGTCGGAGTCGCGGGGCGCGTCGGTGAGGATGACCCGCACGCCGGGTCCGGTGACCGCGCTCAGGCCCGCCGCGGCCTCCAGCGCCCGGCTCTGCTCGAGGGCGCCTGCCACATCGGAGTCGGAACCGGCCGCCTCGTCCTGGAGGGCGGCCAGCTGAGCGGCCAACCCGTCGCGCACCCCCGCCGCGTCATCCGCGTCTGCCTGGGCGCTGCGCACGAGGTCGGAGAGCCTCGTGGTGTCCCCGCGCCGCAGTTCGTTGCCCTCCGAGACCGCGCGGGTGGTCGCCAACAGCAGTCCGGTCACCACGCAGACCACCGGGACGCAGATCTTCCAGAACAGTTGCCTGCGCCGCGGCGCCGCGTGCGCCGCAGGCCGGTGGGACACGGTCGGATCGGGTTCGGTCGGATCGGGTTCGGTCACAACCCCCGCCTCCTCCCCTGTCCGCGCTCGCAGGTCCAGCCAGCAGACCCTGCCCGGGCACGTCTGTGCTCGGCTAGCGTGTACTCACCACCGGTAATCTCGAATCTACCTGGTGGGCGTCGACGCCGACGCCGACGCAATCGCACGATCCACACTGAACCAACGAGGACGTCATGCCCAAGTCGAAGGTCCGCAAGAAGACCGACTACACGATCAATCCCGCGAACCGCACGCCTGTGAAGGTCAAGGTCGGCCCCTCCAGCACGCTCTACGTGTCGGTGATGCTCGGCTTCATGCTGCTCGGGCTCGCGTGGCTGATCGTCTACTACCTGGCCGCGGACCAGATCACCTGGATGAACGACCTGGGGGCGTACAACTTCCTGATCGGCTTCGGTTTCATGGTTGTCGGCCTCATCATGACGATGAGATGGCGCTGAGCTGGGGATATCCCCATTCTGGCCCCATCAATTACATCGTTGTCATTCATCCCCAATGTGGATAAACCCTGTGGATAGCTGTGGAGAGCCTGTGCACAACCCCGAAAACCCTGTGCACAACCCCGAGCTCGCATGGTCCACACCCACCGGTGCGCTGATCGCGACCGGTGTCGGCGGGGTGGCGATGCTCCTCGCCGCCGCAGCGGTGCCGTCGGATCCGGCGGGACGGGTGCTGATCGGCCTCGGCGCGCTCGGGCTTCTGGTGATCACCGCGCTGGGGCTGCGCCAGCGGCCCCGGCTCGCCGTGCTCGACGGCGCTAGGGGGATCGCCGTGCAGCGGCTCAGCGGGCGACACGAGTACCCGGCGTCGGAGCTGAGCCGGGTCCGGATCGTGCGCTATCCGCGGCTGGGCCGTCGGGTGCCGATGCTGGAGATCGACGTGCGCCCGCCTGGCGCCGACGACGACAAGCTGATGATCTTCGGTCGCTGGGACCTCGGCACCGATCCCACCGATGTCTTCGAGGCGCTCGCCGGCCGCGGGCTGGTGCCGCAGGAGCGGCCGCGCCCGTAGCCGGCGAGGCGATTACATCCCGAGTTCGGACCGCAGCTGCGCCATCCGCAGCGCGATGACGCCGACCGAGACGACCGTGACGGCGGCGAGGCCGCCCCAGCCGAGCGTGCGCGCCTTCTGGCGCTCCGCGGGGGTGCCGAGGCTGCCGGGGGCGAACATCAGCGCCGCGGTGGCGGCGGCGCCCGCGACGAGCCCGCCGAGGTGCCCCCACAGCGAGATCCCGGGGATCGTCACGCTGATGATCACGTTGAGGGCGATGATCGCCAGCACCGGGCCGGGGCTGCGCTTGAGTCGCAACAGGATCACAGCCTGCGCACCCATCAGCCCGAAGACTGCACCCGAGGCGCCCGCGGTGACGGCGTTCACCTGGAAGGCCATCACGGCGGCCGAGCCACCGAGGATCGAGACGAGGTACACCGCGACGTAGCGGGAGCGCCCGAGGATGATCTCGGTGTCGCGGCCGATCACCCAGAGCGCGAACATGTTGACCAGCAGGTGGACCGCACCGAAGTGCAGGAAGCCGCTGCCGACGACGCGAACCAGGTCGCCGTCGGCGACCGCGGGCGGCCACAGCGCCCAGCTGGTGAACAGCGGCGAGCCGAGATGGTTGTTCGCCACGTTGCCGGACTGGAGCACCGTGATCGCGTAGATCAGGACGTTGAGCCCGATCAGGACATAGGTGACGATCGGGGTCGGCAGGCCGGTCCGGAGCGGCGCACCGGCGACGGTGCGGGCCGAGCGGGTGGTCTTGGCGTCGGCGGCGATGCAGTCGACGCAGTGCTGGCCGACGGCGGCCGGTCGCAGGCACTCGACGCACGCGGGACGGCCGCAGCGGGTGCAGGAGAGCGCGGTGGGCCGGTCCGGGTGCCGGACGCACCGCGGTTGGGGCGGCGTGCCGTCACCGGACACGCCACCCCAACCGGGGTTGGTCATCTCGCGGTACCGATCAGGAGATGGTGATGCTGTTGATGACGACCGCCTCCAGCGGGCGGTCCGTGCGGTCCACCGAGGTTCCGGAGATGGCGTCGACGACCTTCTTCGACTCCTCGTCCACGACCTCACCGAAGATGGTGTGCTTGCGGTTGAGGTGCGGGGTCTTGCCGGTGGTGATGAAGAACTGCGAGCCGTTGGTGCCCGGGCCGGCGTTCGCCATGGCCAGCAGGTAGGGCTTGTCGAACTGCAGTTCCGGGTGGAACTCGTCGCCGAACTGGTAGCCAGGGCCGCCACGGCCGGTACCGGTCGGGTCGCCGCCCTGGATCATGAAGCCGTCGATCACGCGGTGGAAGACGGCGCCGTCGTAGAACGGTCCGGTCTTGCCGCCCGAGGCGTTCTCGGTGCTGTAGTCCTGGGTGCCGTCGGCGAGGCCGACGAAGTTCGCGACGGTCTTCGGCGCGTGGTTGCCGAACAGGGCGATCTTGATGTCGCCGCGGTTGGTGTGCAGCGTTGCGGTTGCGGTCTGATTCGGTGAGGTCACTCCACCATGGTGCCATTCCGTCGTACGGAACATGTGCGACAGTGGACAGATGACTCGCGCGACGAAGTCCACCCCGGTTTCTGTCCCCGCCCCGGCCGAGCAGGCGCCCACCCTCGAGGTGGTACCCCCGCCCCCGAATCCACCACGCTCAGTAGCGCATTGAGGCTCGCGCAGCTCGCGGCGCTCGGATTCGCCAGGGGCACGGGAGGTGTCGCGAAGGGCACCGGAGTGGTGGCCAAGGGCACCGGGGCGTTGAGCCTCTACCTCGGCCGTCAGGGCTACACCCTGGCCAGGAAGGCGCTGTCGTCCCGGCCGAAGGCCGCCCCCGCCCTCGCGCTGGTGGACGAGCAGGCCGTCGCGGCCGTCGCGGCCGAGCAGGTCAAGGGTCGCGGCCGCAAGCGCGGCAGGCGTGCGTTGCTCGTCGTCGGTCTCGGTGCCGCCGTGGCGGCTGGCGCCGTGTACGTCAAGCAGCGTCGGCGCGAGGTGCCGCCGGTCGCGCCCGCACCGCCGAGCCTGCGGGACGTCGAGAACTCCTGAACGCCGCCGTCGCCGCGGCACAGCCCGCCGCGGCGACGGCCATCGACGACCACAGCAGGGGCTCACGGCCCCCGGCGTCGCCGAACACCAGCAGGCCGAGGTTGACGGCCGCGTGGAACACGGTGGCGATCAACAGGCTGCCCTTGCGCCCGTTGTCGAGGAGCACGGCGAGCAGTACGGACATCGCGATCGTCGCCGACAGGAAGGCCGCCGCATACGCGGCGCCCGCCGCGAACACCTGGACGTGCCACACCCCCCAGACGGTCCCGACGAGCACGCCGGTGACCAGCACGGAATACCTCGTGCGCAGGTAGGGCTGCAGGAACCCCCGCCAGCCGAGTTCCTCCCCACACGCCCCGATGCACTGCGCGAGGACCAACAGGCCCAGTGGCGCCGCGCCGGCGGGGACTTCGGAGAGAGCGGGACCCTCACCGAGGGTGACGAGCACCGCCGCCGGCAGCGCCAGGATGATCAGCACCGAGCCGATCGCGGCCGCCAGGGCGGCCGGATCGGGCCGCCACAGGCCCACCGCCAGCGGCGGACGCCATCTGCCACGCCACACCAGCAGGACCGCAGCCACCGCGATCGCCGGTGCGAACTGCACCAGTTCGAGCAGGTCCGGGTCGGGACCGGTCACCGACTGGAGCGCCACGAGGACGCCACCCGCGAGAAACGCCACCAGCACGTACACCGTCATCGGCGCCCACCTGCGGGGCGGGGCTGCGTCGGTCGTCATGCCACGAGCATCGCGGCTCGCAGGCGGCAGCACATCACCCCACGGTATCGGTGGCACCTGCTACCGGAGGGCCAGTAGGTGTCAGGACGAACAGGTGCTCGGTGCCGGTCGATCGTGGAACCGGTCGACCATGTAGGTCAGTGCCTCGGGCAGGCCGAGGACCAGCGGCGCAGCGTGGTTGATCACGGAGCCAGGCAGGACGCTCGGGAGCGGGTTCTCGGTGAACTGCACCGTCGCGCCGCGCCCGCACCAGGCCCCGGCCAGCTGTTCGGCCTGGCCGAAGGGCACCACGTCGTCGTGGTTGCCGGACTGGATCAGGACCGGCCCGGTCGGCGTCCGCGTGCCGATCCGCTGCCGCTCCAGCAGTTCCTTCGCCAGCGGCAGCCGGGCGAGCACCACGGAGAGCGATTCGCCGCTCCGGGTGTACTCGCTTGTCTTCTGGAAGGCGAAGCGCGCACCGGTCTCGACAACGCAGTAGTTCCGCGTCTCGGCCAGCATCGCCTTGCCCTTGTCGTTGAGCTCCGCCTCGATGAGCGGCCGGGACTCGGGTAGGCCTGGGCAAGGCCGTTGATCGCGTACCCGATCGCGCCCGTGAGGAAGGACCCGTCGATCTGTGCCAGGGTCGCGCCGAGGTCGGCGGGCGGCGCCCCGGCGTAGGTGCCCTTCACCTGGAGTTCCGGCGCGTAGTCGGCGGCGAGCTCGGCCGCGGCCGCCGCGGCGCCGCCACCCTGCGAGTATCCCCAGAATCCGACCGGGCCTGCCGGGGTGATCGAGGTGCCGGGCAGGTTCCTGGCGGCCCGGGCCGCGTCCAGCACCGCGTGCGCCTCGGCCGCGCGGTTGACGTAGGTGTGCATGCCAGGCGTGCCGAGGCCGTCGTAGTCGGTGACGACGACCGCGATGCCCTGCAGCAGCAGTGCATTGATGCCGAGCACCTCGTACTCGGTCATCAGCCCGATCGGTGCCTGGAAGGTCAGGAGCTGGTTCAGCAGCTTGGAGGGGGCGCACTGGTCGCCCTGGCCATGGGTGCCGACCGCGAGGCTGACCAGGGGCCGGGGTCCGGGACCCTCCCACGGCCGCTGCGGCTCGAGGTAGGTGCCGGTGACCGCGTTGGCCGCGCCGTTCGCGTCGGTGCTGCGGTACATGATGCGCCGTCCGTCGGCGGGGAACGCCCCGTCGGTTCCCGGCACCCGGAGCGCGAGTTCGGACGGCTCGGTGCGGATCAGGTCGCCGGGTGCGCTCGCCGTCAGATCGGCAGGCGGTGTGTAGAAGTCCGCGGTCGGGGCCGCCGCCGCGGTGGGCGACGCGATCGCTGCCACGACCACCGACAGGGCGGCCGCCACGACCGCACCCCGCCACCCGATTGCGCGCACACTCTTGTCCACCGTCGACTCCGCCCGTGTTCGTTGACTCCGAACACGAAGCCGAACGCACGGTAACACATACTTTCCCGTCCGCGGACGGGCCGATTCGGGGCCACGGAGGTCCGGCCGCGCGGCACCGAAACCAATTGCTGCACAGGTTTGTTCACAATTGCACAGGCACCGCGTGCGCCGTCGTGTGTGCAGCTACCGTCCGCCCCTCTCGGCGTTTACGCCAATAACTGCACACTCGGCGGTGCACAGCGCACAGCCCGCGACCAGGAGCTGATCGCGGGCTGTGCGATTGCCGTGTGTT
Organism: Rhodococcus sp. MTM3W5.2; assembly: GCF_001984015.1. NCBI lineage: Bacteria > Bacillati > Actinomycetota > Actinomycetes > Mycobacteriales > Nocardiaceae > Rhodococcus > Rhodococcus sp. MTM3W5.2. The sequence continues at coordinate 5,645,123 of NZ_CP019572.1, forward strand.
GCTGCGCGGGCGCGAATCAGGGCGCCGCGGGTGCCGGCATCCCCGGGAGGGTCGGAAGCGGCCCGACGAAGTTGAAGAACGCCGCCCGCAGCGGTTCCCCGCCGACCATGTCCAGCCCGATCACACCGCCGATGAGCGAGCCGATGATCGATCCGGGGAAGCAGCCTGCGAGCACGCCAACCACGCAGCCGACGAGGAGCCCGATGATCCCGCCGACGGTCTGCCCGACGATCCCGCCCATCTGAGCCTTCTGGATCTCCCCCATCAGGCGCTGTTGGTCCGCGGGGTTGTCCCAGGCGACCGGTTGGACGGTCGACGGAAGCAGCGTCGGCGTCAGCGTCAGGGACCGGCCGCCGTCACCGATCACGGGCGCGATCGAGTGCGTCTCACCGTTCACCCGGTACGCGAGGGGAATCGTGCCGATGGACGATCCGTCGCCCCGGAGCACGCTGACCCCGGTCCCGTCGCCGGAGACCCGGAACACGCCTGCGTCGAGCAACGTGACGACCGAGTTCCCGGCCGGCGTGAGTCCCGTGCTGTATTCGACGCCCTGGTCCCTGCCTTGCATGTGGGCACCGACCAACGCGGCTGGGTCGGCGTGCGCGGTGACCGCCCCGGCGCCCATCGCGGCCGTCACGAACAGTGCAGTGGCGACAATCTTCCTGAGTTTCATGTCGACTCCCGGGTTCGGTTGCGATTTCCCCCAGCCGAACAGTAGTCGAGCGCATGTGATCTCAAACACAATTCGATGAACTTGCCCCGGCATGCGATCCGCTTGTGACCTTTGCCCACTCAGCAAAAAACACCCCCCACCGGAGAGTGAGGGGTGTTGATGTGACGCTGTGTCCGATCGCGTTCCTGCTGTGGAGCCTAGGAGATTCGAACTCCTGACATCTGCCTTGCAAAGGCAGCGCTCTACCAACTGAGCTAAGGCCCCGTCCGCGCTAGCGGCTGGTGACCTCGTGCCAGACATCCTGACTGCGGCGCTGCGACCGCAGCTTCGTCAGCCCGAAGAGAACGGTCACAACGGCTGCCGCGAGAAGCAGTACCTTCATGCTCGAACCCTTCGTCGGCACGGGGAGTGGGCCTAGGAGGACTTGAACCTCCGACCTCTTCCTTATCAGGGAAGCGCTCTAACCGCCTGAGCTATAGGCCCTTAACCTCGGTCCCGGGGACGCATCGAACTTGTCTCCCTGAACCGAGGCATGAGATTACCCCACCGACCGGCCGCGACCAAAACCGGCCCGGCGGGGAACCAAAACCCCTGGTCAGTCGCGGTCGGCGAGGGTCACTTCGACCCCACCGACAAGGTCCGTGCAGAGGTTGTAGATGAACGATCCGATGGTCGCGAGGGCGGTGAAGAGCACCACGTTGATGGCACCGATCAGTGCGGCGTAGCCGAACACCTGTCCCGCGCTGACAAGGCCCTCGTCGCCCGTCTCCGACACGATGTCGGTGAAGGCGTTGTTCAGGCGATCCCAGACACCCATGCCGTCGAGCACGACGTACAGGAATCCGACGGCGAACATCCACACGAAGAACAGCGCCACCGAGATCACCAGGGACACCTTGAGCGTCGACCAGGGGTCGACCTTGCGCACCTGGATGGTCGCTCGCAACGGGTCGCCCGAGACCACATCGACCGGCACCGCCACCAGCGCGGGCTGCGCGCCCGTCTTGGGGCCCGCGCCGGCCGCCGCGGGAGCGTCGCCGGGCAGCGGATGCTTGACCGCGGACAGGTCCGGCAGGTCCTTCGCCAGATCGGAGCGGTCGATGTGCCGGGTGGGGCCGTCGATCACCGCCGACTTGGCCTTGGCGGCCTCCTTACGGGCCGTCTTCGCCGCGTCGTCCCCCGACGGGGCTCCCGCTGGCTTACCGGCCGCGGGGCACCGGGACGTGCGCTCTGGCCGCTCGGGGTCGAGACAGGACGCGTTGCGGGTGCGCCTGCCGGAGCGCCCGTACGCGCTGCCGGACCACCTGCGGGTGTCGCGGGGCGCGTACCCGGACCGCTCGTGGGCGATGCCGGGCGCGTACCCGGCGCACCCGCGGGGGCACCCGGACGCGTTGCGGCACCACCGGCGGGCGACGCCGGACGCGTGCCCGGCGCGCCGGCCGGAGCACTCGGCCGCGTGCCCGCGCCGTTGGCCTGGCCGCCGTTCTGCTGGGGACGCTGGCCGGGCGCCTGGGTCGGAGCCTGTGCCGGCCGACCACCCTGCGGGGCTGCCGGTGCGGCACCGCCCTGCGGTGAAGCACCTGCGGGCCGCGATCCCTGCGCGGGCGTTGCCGGTGTCGTGCCGGACGGCGCAGCCTGCGCCGGACGGGACGGTCCGGTCGGCTGCTGCCCCTGCGGCGCCTGCCCCTGCGGGCGCGGCGGGGTCTGGCCCGTGCCCTGTGCGGGCGGGGCCGGACGGTCCTGGCCGGGAGCCGTGGCGGGGGCCTGCTGCGCGGGGGCGGCAGGCTGTCCCGGTGCCGCCGACGCCGCCGCAGGAGCGTCGGGCTTGGCCGGAGCCGGGGTCGACGGCGCCGGTGACGGAGTCCCGTTCGCCCCCTCCGGCTTACCTGCCTGCGGCTGAGCGCCCGGACCGGCAGGTGACCCCTGCCGGTCGCTGCCGGGCTGGTTGGGAGTGGTCACTACGACTCCTTCGATCCGTCACTCGCGGCGGTGTCGGACTCATCGGGTTCATCGGCGTTGCGCGCGATCGCGAGCAGGGTGTCACCGTCCCCGAGATTCATCAACCGCACGCCCTTGGTCTGTCGGCCGGCCTTCCGCACCTGCTTGGCCGCGGTGCGGATCACTCCCCCGCCGGAGGTGATGGCGTAGAGCTCGTCGTCGTCGTCGACGATGAGCGCCCCGACCAGGGTGCCACGGCGCTTGTCGTACTGAATCGTCAGCACGCCCTTGCCGCCGCGGCCCTGGACCGGGTAGTCCTCCATCGCGGTGCGCTTCGAGTACCCGCCCGAGGTCGCGACCAGGAGGTAGGTGCCGTCACGCACGACGTTCAGCGAGAGCAGCTCGTCGTCGCCGTTGAAGCGCATGCCCTGCACGCCGGAGGTGGCGCGGCCCATCGGCCGCAGCGCCTCATCGGTGGCGGAGAAGCGGATCGACTGACCCTGCGCCGACACCAGCAGCAGATCGTCCTCCGAGGAGGCGAGCACGGCGCCGACCAGCTCGTCCTCGCCGCGCAGGTTCACCGCGACGATGCCGCCGCTCCTGTTGGAATCGAAGTCGGTCAGCTTCGACTTCTTGACCAGGCCGTTGCGGGTGGCGAGCACCAGGTACGGCGCGTCCTCGTAGGTCTTGATCTGGATGATCTGGGCGATCCGCTCGTCCGGCTGGAAGGCGAGCAGGTTCGCGACGTGCTGGCCGCGTGCGGTGCGGCTGGCCTCGGGCAGCTCGTAGGCCTTCGCCCTGTACACCCGGCCCTTCGTGGTGAAGAACAGGATCCAGTCGTGGGTCGAGCTGACGAAGAAGTGCTTGACGATGTCGTCCTGCTTGAGCCCGGCGCCCTGGACGCCCTTGCCGCCGCGCTTCTGCGACCGGTAGAGATCGGTCTTGGTGCGCTTGGCGTACCCGGTCTCGGTGATGGTGACCACCACGTCCTCGCGGGCGATCAGGTCCTCGTCGTTGACGTCACCGTCGGCCGCGATGATGCGGGTACGCCGGTCGTCGCCGTACTTGTCGACGATCTCCTTGAGCTCGTCGCGCACGATCGCGCGCTGACGCTCCGGCTTGGCCAGGATGTCCTGGTAATCCGCGATCTCGCGCTCGATCTCGGCGAGTTCGTCGATGATCTTCTGACGCTCGAGGGCCGCGAGGCGGCGCAGCTGCATCGCGAGGATGGCATCGGCCTGGATCTCGTCGACGGTGAGCAGCTCGATCAGCCCGGCCCTGGCGATGTCGACGGTCTGCGACGCCCGGATGAGCGCGATGACCTCGTCGAGCGCGTCGAGCGCCTTGACCAGGCCGCGCAGGATGTGGGCCCGCTCCTCCGCCTTGCGCAGCAGGTACCTGGTGCGCCGGACGATCACTTCGAGCTGGTGCGTGGTGTAGAGACGGATCATCTGATCCAGCCGCAGGGTGCGCGGCACCCCGTCGACGATGGAGAGCATGTTGCAGCCGAAGCTGGTCTGCAGCTGGGTGTGCTTGTAGAGGTTGTTGAGCACCACCTTCGCCACCGCGTCACGCTTGACGGTGACGACGATCCGCATGCCGACGCGATCCGAGGACTCGTCGTGGATGTCGGAGATGCCGGCGATCTTCGCGTCCCGCACCTGCTCGGCGATCGAGGTGATCAGGTTGTCCGGGTTCACCTGGTAGGGCAGCTCGGTGATCACGATCGTGGTGCGCCCCTTGGCGTCCTCCTCGATCTCCACGACGCCGCGCATCCGGACCGAGCCGCGGCCGGTGTGGTACGCGTCGCTGATGCCCTGGCCGCCGACGATCAGGCCCGCGGTCGGGAAGTCAGGTCCCTTGATCCGCTCCATCACCGCCGCCAGGGTGGCTTCCTCGTCGGCCTCGTAGTTCTCGAGCGCCCAGTAGATGGCCTCCGCGACCTCGCGCAGGTTGTGCGGCGGGATGTTGGTGGCCATACCGACGGCGATGCCGCCGGAACCATTGATCAACAGGTTGGGGATACGGCTGGGGAGAACCGTCGGCTCTTGCGTCTTGCCGTCGTAGTTCGGCGCGAAATCGACGGTGTCGTGGTCGATTTCGCGGAGCATCTCCATCGCGAGCGGCGTGAGCCTGCACTCGGTGTAACGCATCGCGGCCGCGCCGTCGTTGCCACGGGAGCCGAAGTTGCCCTGGCCGTCGACGAGCGGGTAACGCAGCGACCACGGCTGGGCCATACGGACCAGCGTGTCGTAGATCGAGGTGTCGCCGTGCGGGTGGTAGTTACCCATCGTGTCGGCGACCGGTCGCGCGGATTTCACGTAGCCGCGGTCCGGGCGGTACCCGTTGTCGTACATCGCATAGAGCACGCGGCGGTGCACGGGCTTGAGGCCGTCGCGCACGTCCGGCAGAGCACGGCCCACGATCACGCTCATGGCGTAGTCGATGTAGCTGCTCTGCATCTCTTGCTGAATGTCGACGGGCTCGATGCGGTCGTGCCCCGTCCCCTCAGGCGGCAACGTGGTGTCGGTCATGAGCTCCTCTTCTACTCGGCTTCGCGTCTCCTCGCGGACTGGCCGCCTCGCAGGATGTCGCGCAACCACCCGAGTCTATAGGTGCAGGTCAGCTAGACCCGGCATCACTCGCGGATTGTCGGCAGTTACCACGGCGAACACACCGCGACGGCGCTCGAGTCCGCAGGTCGATCCGTCGATCACCGGGTCACCCGAAGTCGGAACCGGCCCCCCGTCGAGGACGGGAGGCCGGGGGCGGACACCACGCATCGCGGCACCGAACAGCAAGAAAGGAGAGTTACCCGACCGGCTGACCGAGCCGACGCAGGGCGTACTCGGTGATCGCGACCAATCCACCCTTGGCCGACTCCCGATCGCGGGCGTCGATGGACATGATCGGCACATCGGCCGACACCGCGAGGGCCTGCCGGATGTCCTCGAGCGGGTAGCGCGGTGCGTCGTCGAACTCGTTGACGGCAACCAGGAACGGCAGCTTACGGGCCTCGAAGAAATCGACGGCGGCGAAGCTCTCGTCGAGCCTGCGGGTGTCGATCAGCACGATCGCGCCGATGGCGCCGCGGATCAGGTCGTCCCACATGAACCAGAACCGGTGCTGTCCCGGCGTCCCGAACAGGTACAGGACCAGGTCGTCGGCCAGGCTGATGCGGCCGAAGTCCATCGCGACGGTCGTGGTGGCCTTCTGCGGGATCCCGGTGAGGTTGTCGACGCCATCGGAGGCGTTCGTCACCAGCGCCTCGGTCCGGAGCGGCACGATCTCGGAGACGGCCCCGACCAGGGTTGTCTTGCCCACGCCGAATCCGCCGGCGATCACGATCTTTGTCGAGGTCACCCGATTCTGCTGGGCGCTAGATTTGGCGAAGTCCACCGAGGACCCTTTCAATGAGTTCCCGACGCTCGCTGTCGCTCGCGTCTTCTTGCAGAGTGGCCAGGATTCGTAGGTGGCCGGCCTCGACGAGGTCCGCCACCAGCACGCGCGCGACCCCGATGGGGACGCCGACCCGAGCGGCGATCTCCGCGAGCGAGGGCGATTGCGCGCACAACACCACGATGGTCGCCTCGATGTCGCCCAGCTCCCAGTTCCGGTTCTCCGGATCGGGCAGAACCTGGATCAGCGCCTCAAGCGCCAGCTCCACCGCGGGTTTCGTGCGCCCTGATGTGAGGGAGTACGGCCGGACCAGGCTGGGCCCGGTCCCCGTCTCTGCGTTGTGCTGCTCGTCCATGGCCACCTCGGAATCAGGTCCCGATACCGGCTCGCGGCGTCGCCTGCACGGAGGCGCCGACGCGATCGACCAGGAGTGCCATCTCGTAACCGACCTGGCCGATGTCGCAGCCCGACGAGGTGAGCGTGGCGAGGTGCGAGCCGTCGCCGACGCTCATCAGCAGCAGGTACCCGTGCTGCATCTCGACGACGGACTGGAGGACGCCGCCGCCCTCGAACAGCCGGGAGACCCCGGCCGACAGGCTCGCCAGCCCCGACGTGACCGCCGCCAGCTGCTCGGCGCGGTCCAGCGGCAGGTGCGCACTTCCGGCCATGAGCAGGCCGTCCGCCGACACCAGCACGGCGTGCGAGACGCCCGGCACCTCACGCGCGAAGTTCGAAACCAACCAATCGAGCGAGTAGCCGCCCGCGGATCCCTGATCCATGTTGAGCGCGGATCCCTGATCCATGTTCATCTGTCTCCTTAGATGCTGTTGCGTTCGGCATGGCCGGCGGCACGACCGTCGCGGATGCCCTTTTGGTGGCGGCTGAGCTTCTCGCGGATGGCCTCCGGGTCGCGCAGCTTGACAGTGATCTTGTCAGCCCCGTCGACTCCACCAGGAACCAACTGGTGTCCCGGCTGCCGCTGCGGGAGTCCGGACTCGGTACGGGCCTCGACCCGAGGGGCGCTGGCGCGCTCCGCGGCGTTCCAGCCCTCGTCCGCGGCCGAGGTCCAGTTCTTGTTGCCCTCCCCCGGCGTCGGCGTCGTCAACCAGTCCGAGACCATGCCGCTGAAGATCGGCGTGGTCTCCTGCGGGTGCAGGATCGGGCGCAGCGGCTCGACGTTCGCGCGCGGCTGGAAGAACGACGCGGTCTTCTGCGAGTTGACGCGGTAGCGGTGCTGCGTGGTGCCCGCCGCTTCCACGCTCTCCGGCTTTGCCGCCGGAGCCGCCGGAGCCGCCGGAGCCGACTCGAGAGTCGGCGCGGCCGGAGCCGGAGCGGGCACGGGAGTGCTCACCTCGGGATTGAGCTGAGGCAGACCGGTCGTCGCTCCCGGGGTGCGCTGAGGCAGACCGCTGGCACCGGGGGTCCGCTGCGGGAGACCGGCAGGCGGCGCCAGTGGACTCGGCTGCGGCGAGGGGCTCGGCGCGGACGGACCGCGCTGAGGCAGGCCCTCCGGCTCGACCGGGGCGCGCTGCGGCAGAACCCCCAGCATCGCCGGGGTGCGCCGCGGCAGACCGTTCGGCTCGACCGGGGCGCGCTGCGGCAGACCGTTCGGCTCGGCCGGGGTCCGCTGCGGCAGACCGTTCGGCTCCGCAGGAGTGCGCTGCGGCAGACCGATCGGACCCGTGGTCAACGGTCCGGGACCAACGGTGACGGTGACCGGGACGGAAGGTTCCGCGACGGCGGCCTGTTCGCCGGTGACCGGGTATCCGTCGGAATCGACCCTGCCCTGCGGGCCCGTCATCCCCATCGTCATCGACGAGACGAGTGCCGTGTGCGGAATGTGCACGCTGACCGTCACGCCCTGGTTGCGGACGGTGTCGAAGGTCGGCCGCATCCGCACGGTGAGCCCGTGCTGGTCGGCGAGCCGGCTGGCCACGAACAGACCCATGTGGCGGGCCGTCTCGGGGCTGACCTCGCCACCTGAGGCGAGGCGGTCGTTGATGACCGCCATCTCCGCCGCCGGGATGCCGATTCCGCGGTCCGTGATCTCGAGCAGGAGCCCGCCGTCGACGGCCCGCGAGAAGTTGAAGGTCACCTTGCTGTCCGGCGGAGACGCCCGCAGCGAGTTGTCCAGCAGCTCGGCGAGCAGGTGCACGATGTCGGTGGCGACGGCGCCGCTGATGGCACCCTGCGGCGTTGCCTTGACCTCGACCCGCTGGTAGTCCTCGACCTCGGACATCGCGGCACGCACGACGTCACCGACCTGAACCGGTGCGGAATGACCGCGACGGGTCCTGGTGCCCGACAGGATCAGCAGGTTCTCGCCGTTCCTGCGCATGCGGGCGGCGAGGTGGTCGAGCCGGAACAGGCTCTCCAGTCGCTTGGGGTCCTTCTCCTCGAACTCCAGGTTCTCGATCAGTCCGAGCTGCTGGTCGACCAGCGACTTGCTCCGCCGGGCCAGCGTCTCGAACATGTCGGCGATCCGCAGGCGCAGGTGTGCCTGCTCACCGGCGAGCCGCAGGGCCTGGCCGTGAATATCGTCGACGGCGCGTGCGAGCTGACCGATCTCCTCGGTGGTCTGCACGGGCACGGGGTCGAACTCCATGACCCCGGTGTCGTCGCCGTCCTTGATGCGATCGATCGCATCGGGCAGGTCGTGGTTGGCCACCTGGAGGGCGCCGCGGCGCAGCCGGCGGATGGGGTTGATCAGCGACCGGGCCACCAGCAGTCCGAGCACCGTCGCCGCGATCAGGGTGCCGAGAACGACGAGCGAGTCACGGATCGCGGCGCTGGTCGTTTCCTGCTCACGCTCGGCGACCGTGGACGCGATCGTATGGGTGGATTCCTCGAGCATCGTGCCGTAGATCTTGACGCTCTCGAGCATCGAGGCGCGAAGCTCGAGCAGCGGCAGCGGGCCGCCAACGGCCCCGTCGATGATGTCGACCCGGGCACGGTTGCGATCCCGCAGTTCCTGGATCTGTGCGTCGGCATCGGGGTACGACCGGGCGAGAACGTCGATCATCGCCCGCTCCGCGCCCGCCGCCGCGTACAGGGCGTTCAGCGGGGCGTTCGGGTTCTTGAGCACGTCGAGCGCCGCGGTGACCTGGTCGGCGAGCCGGCGCTGGGCCGCCCAGACACCCACCAGACGGTCGTGCGCGTTGAGGACCTCGGCATCGTCGATGGGGAGGATGACCTCGTCGACGATGTCGGTCATGTCCGCACGGATGGCTGCGGTCTTGGCGGGGAGCTCGGGGTCGTTGACGCCGTTGTTGACGTCATCGCGGATCTTCTCGATCCCGACCAGTGCGTTCTGCAACTTCTCGGTGACGGAGCCGGGGAAGGACGGGTTGAAGGTCGCAGCCTTGGCCGCGACGATCGCCTTCTCCATCGCGACGATGTCCTCGTTGGTCACCGTCTTCGTCGCGTAGCCCGCGGAGACGGTGCCGAAGATGGTGCCGAGGTCGACGATCTCGGGAATATCCGCGACCTGTTTTGCCTGGTTGCGGAACTCCAGCGCCTGACTGACCTCGTTCTGAACCCGCAGTCCGCCCAGCACGACGGCAACGGTGAGCGGGACCGCGAGCACCGCGGCGACCTTCCACCGCAGGCCCCAGCCCTCGAGGTTCCACAGCCTGTTCGGCGGCGGCGTCTCAGTGTTCATGTTGCAAACTCACTTTCCTCCCAGGTGCGGCACGACGGCCTGCATTCGTGCCGTACGCCCGATCGCGGAAAGCGAGTTCGCCGGGGTACGAGTCGAGACAGACGCCTAGGCGGTACAGAAGTGTAGATGCCCAAGCGTTACACGTCGACATTTGAATGTTCCCAAGAAGTTATCGTTTCGTTATACAGGTAGTTGAAGCCGAGAAAATAGCGACGTAACCGGCATCACTGGCACCACAGGCACCAGGACGCAATCAGCCGGGTCGAGCATTGTGACTCAGATCACAATACTCGACCCGGCTGATGGGACTGATCAGACGTCCAGGAAACGGACATCCTTCGCATTGCGGGTGATGAAGCTGCGCCGGGCCTCGACGTCCTCGCCCATCAAGACACTGAACAACTCGTCGGCGGCGGCGGCATCGTCGAGGGTCACGAGGCGGAGCACCCGGACGCTCGGATCCATCGTGGTCTCCCACAGCTCCTTGGCGTTCATCTCGCCGAGGCCCTTGTAGCGCTGGATGCCGTCGTCCTTGTTGATCTTCTTGCCCGACTGCATGCCGGCCTCGAGCAGGCCGTCGCGCTCACGGTCGGAGTACGCGAACTCCGGCTCGGACCGCTGCCACTTCAGCTTGTACAGCGGCGGCTGCGCGAGGTAGACGTGGCCGTGCTCGATGAGCGGCCGCATGAAGCGGAAAAGCAGCGTCATCAGCAGCGTCGAGATGTGCTGGCCGTCGACGTCGGCGTCGGCCATCAGCACGATCTTGTGGTACCGCAGCTTCGCGATGTCGAACTCGTCGTGGATGCCGGTACCGAACGCCGTGATGATCGACTGGACCTCGTTGTTCTTGAGGACGCGGTCGATCCTGGCCTTCTCGACGTTGATGATCTTGCCGCGCAGCGGGAGGATCGCCTGGTACATCGAGTCGCGGCCGGACTTCGCCGAGCCGCCTGCGGAGTCGCCCTCCACGATGTAGATCTCGGACTTGCTCGGGTCGTTCGAGCGGCAGTCGGCCAGCTTGCCCGGCAACCCGCCCAGGTCGGTCGCGCTCTTGCGTCGCACCAACTCGCGGGCCTTGCGGGCCGCGACGCGCGCCTGGGCCGAGGACACCGCCTTGTTGACGATCGTCTTCGCGTCGGCCGGGTTGGACTCGAACCAGTGCGAGAGGTGTTCGTTGCAGGCCTTCTGCACGAACGACTTGACCTCGGTGTTGCCGAGCTTGGTCTTGGTCTGACCCTCGAACTGCGGCTCGGCCACCTTCACCGAGATGATCGCCGCGAGGCCCTCGCGGATGTCGTCGCCGGTGAGCTTCGGGTCCTTGTCCTTGAGCAGCTTCTTGTCGAGGGCATACTTGTTGACGGTCGCGGTGAGCGCCGCGCGGAAGCCCTCCTCGTGGGTGCCGCCCTCGTGGGTGTTGATGGTGTTGGCGAAGGTGTGCACCGACTCCGAGTAACCGGAGTTCCACTGCATCGCGACCTCGAGCTCGTGCCCGGTGCCCTTCCCGGTGAACCCGACCACCGAGTTGTGGATCGCCTGCTTGGTGCGGTTGATGTGCCGCACGTAGTCCTCGAGGCCGCCGGGGTAGTGGTAGGTGCGGGTGCGCACCGACTGCACCTCGGGCGTCTTGGTCTCGCCCGTCTCGTACTCGACCTCGGCGGCGACCTCCTCGTCGGTGATCCGCTCGTCGGTCAGGGTGATGGTCAGGCCCTTGTTGAGGAACGCCATCTCCTGGAGCCGGCGGGCGACGGTCTCCGCGCTGTAGGTCGTGGTCTCGAAGATGTCCGGGTCCGCCCAGAACCGGGTGGTGGTGCCGGTCCGCTTGGTGGCCTCGCCCTGGACCAGCTCGCCCGGTACCGCCATCGTGTAGGTCTGCGACCACTCGTGACCGTCGCGCGCGATCGTGAGCTCGACCTTGGTCGACAGCGCGTTCACCACCGAGATGCCGACGCCGTGCAGGCCGCCGGAGACCGCGTACGAGTCGGAGTCGAACTTGCCGCCTGCGTGCAGCTGGGTCATGACGACCTCGACGGTGGGGACACCGGAGGCGTGCATGGCGACCGGGATGCCACGGCCGTCGTCGACGACCTGGATGCCGCCGTCCGCCAGGAGCGTGACCCCGACGGTGCTGGCGTAGCCGGCCATCGCCTCGTCGACCGAGTTGTCGACGACCTCCCAGATCAGGTGGTGCAGGCCCCGCTCACCGGTGGAACCGATGTACATGCCGGGGCGCTTGCGCACCGCCTCGAGCCCCTCGAGAACGGTGATGGAGGAGGCGCCGTAGTCCTTGTTGGGAGTGCTCTTGTCTGATTTTTGGGCAGCCACGGGCGGGTTGCACTCCTTCTCGTCTCCAAGGCGGTCGCGGCCTGTCGAGCTCGGCCGCGTGGTACTCCGGCCCATCTTACTGTTACGTGCGTGGTCGGGGCCGCCAATGACACCCCTGACGGCCCCGTGGGCGCATTTTCGACCTCTTCGGTAGGTCGGAAGCTGGGTGGCGCGATCAGAAGTTGGCGGCGGTACCGTCCCCACTGTCCCTCGCGATGACGCCGTCGACGAACTCCACGGTCAGGCGAGCGAGGTCGGCCGCATGGGAGATCGGGGACCAGTGACCGGCCGGGATCTCGCGGCGCCGCAGGTCCGACACCCACCGATCGATGTCCTCGTAGCCGACGGGACGCACCGCGCGGTCGCGCGTGCTCAGGATCAGCTGGACAGGAACCGTGGTGCGCCGATCCGCCGGGTGTCGCAGCTTCGGCCGGATGTTGGCCCGGTACCGCTTGAGTCCGTTGATCATGTCCGAGCGCAGGGTCGGAGCGGGGTGCACGAGCGCCGGGTCCAGGCCATCGAAGAAGCGCAGGAAGGTCGGCCAGATCCGCGACATGCCGAGGCGGAACGGCAGTGGTCCGAGCCCCGGCGTCTGGAACAACACCGTGTACGCCGAGGCGACGGCCTGGGTCAGGCGCTTGTAGACCCCTCGCGGGGTCGGGTTGGAGAACCCGGCACGCAGCCAGGTCCCCAGGTGGTCGAGGTTGGGACCCGAGACGGAGGTGTACGACGCGATCCGGCGCTCGGCGCCCGGCTCGCACACCGCCTGCCAGCTCTCCACCGATCCCCAGTCGTGGGCCAGCAGATGCACGGGCCGATCGGGGCTGACGGCATCGAGCACCGCGAACAGATCCTGGGCCAGGAACTCCAGCCGGTAGTCCGCGACCGCGGTCGGCACCGTGGACCGGCCCGAACCGCGGGTGTCGTAGCTGACCACCCGGAACCGGTCCGTCAGGTGCGGGACGACGTGCTCCCAGAGCTGGTGGGTGTCCGGCCAGCCGTGCACCAGCACCAGTGTCGGTCCGGTCGGATTGCCCTGCTCGAATACCGCCAGCTCGACCGAGCCGCTGCGGACGGTGCGGGCAACTGCCGGCCTGACCGAGTGAGAGTCGTTGGCACTGTTGGTCATTGGATAGTCCTTACCGTCAGAGATCGAGGACCAGGCGCTCGGACCCGGTCGATCGGGACACGCAGATCAGCATCGAATCCTCGCGCTCCTCGTCGGTCAGACGGGTCTCGCGATGGTCCGGTTCGCCCGAGATGACCCGGACCTTGCAGGTCCCGCAGAATCCCTGCTGGCACGAGTACCCGACGCCGGGCAGCCGCTCCTTGATCACCGACAGGGCGGAGGCGTCGGCGGGCACGGCGAGTACCTCGCCCGTGCTCGCGAGCTGGACCTCGAACTCGGATCCGTCCAAAACCGGTGGCGCACCGAACCTCTCGAAGTGCAGCGAGGTCGCGGCACTGTCCGCGAAAGCCCTGCGCACGGTCTCGAGCATCGGGGTCGGGCCGCAGCAGTAGACGGCTCCTCCCGCGACCGCGCGACCCAGCAGATCCTCCTCGGTCGGGATCCCGTACTCATCATCCGGGCGTACGAAAACCCTTGCTGGATCCCATGATTCGATCTCGTCCAGGAAGGGCATCGACTCCCGCGAACGGCCGGAGTAGACGAACTGCCAGTCCATCCCGATCGCGCGAGCGGCCCGCACCATCGCCAGGATCGGCGTGATGCCGATGCCGCCCGCGATGAACAGCGCCTTTCCCTCACCGACGAACGGGAACCCGTTGCGGGGCCCGCGGACGGTCACCGTGGTCCCCGGCTGCAGACCGTGCATCTCGATCGAGCCACCGCCGCCGTCCGGAATCGAGCGCACCGCGATGCGGTAGTGGGTCCGGTCCGCCGGATCCCCGCAGAGCGAGTACTGCCTGCGACGCCCGGACGGGAGGTGGAAGTCCAGGTGGCAGCCGGGCTGCCACGCAGGCAGCTCGGCGCCGTCCGGTGCGGCGAAGGTCAGCGCCGCGACGTTCTCGTCCTGGGCCACGATCGTCCGCTCGGACACCACCAGGGTCATCGCGGTGTCCGGGTTGTGGCCTGCGTGCTCCGGCTTGTAGTCGAAGCGGGCCACCACCCCGAGGTACCTGTCCACGAACGAGCCGAGGGCCGTCATCACCCGATCGTTGCGGTCGCGTCCGCGCAGGTCCCGGGGCCGGCCCTCGATATTGCGTGCCCGTTCGGCGCTCATCGTCGTCATCTCGGCGCTACCGGACCGCGGCCTGGGCGGCGGGCGAGGAGGCGAGGTAGGCGACGGCCTGCGCGGTGGATCCCTCCTGCGACGGGTGGTACGAGCGGCTGAAGTAGCGGCCCATCCGCACGGCGAGCTCCCTCGGGCCGGGCAGGACACCTCGCCTGCCCGCTGCCAGGTAGTCGGAGAGGTGCGGCTTGCGCCGGTGCGGCGCCCACTGGGCGAGCTCGGGATCGTTCGCCATCAGGAACCGGGTGCCCCGAACCCAGAGGTACACGATCGCCGGGGTGGCCACGAGCTGGGTGCGGAGTCGTCGGGATTCGCGCTTGTCGAAGTAGCGCATCAGGTCGTAGGCGACGCTGCGGTGCTCGACCTCCTCCGATCCGTGCCAGCGCAGCAGGTCGAGCATGGTCGGGTGCGGGTTCGCCCGGTCCAGCCCCTTGGCGTTGAGCACCCAGTCGCCGAGGAAGGCGGTGATGTGTTCGATCGCCGCGATCAGGGCGAGGCGCTCGATCAGGTAGTTCTCCTTGCGCCGGGCGGTGAACGGCCGCGGTCCGAGCAGCCGGAAGAACACCCATTCCATCTGGGACGTGAAGGGGGTGGGATCGAGGCCCTGCTTCTTGAGGTGCTCGAGGACGCCTGCATGCGACTGCGAGTGCATGGCCTCCTGGCCGATGAAGCCGGCGACGTCGTCCCGCAACTTCTCGTCCTCGATCAGCGGCAGCGCTTCCTTGAACGTCTCGACGAACCAGTCCTCCCCGCGGGGAGCAGCAGGTGCAGCACGTTGAAGACGTGGGTGGTGAACGGATCCCCCGGGATCCAGTGCATCGGCAGGTCGGTCCAGTCGAATTCCACATCACGGGCCTGCAAAAGGATGTGATCCGGCTCGGTGACGGCGGTGAGGTGCGCGCTCTCGATGGACATCGGAATCTCCTCCGGCACCCGATCCCGGGATGCCTGTGACACGGGTCATTCACTGTATGGCGAAGTAACCGTAACACGGAGTTATACGTACATCTAGGGGTCGATCAGCCGTAGGTGTCCCGCGGCCCGCGGCCCTTGATGTGCCGTTCCCCTTGCGCCAGCTCGGAGCGCTCGGCCCGGTGATCCGCAGGCTCGTCACGATCCCGTCGCCGACCGCGGCGGCGATCTTCGCCAGGATCTGGGACTGCATCATCCGCAGCTGGGTGGCCCAGGCCGTCGACTCGGCGGAAATGCTCAGCACGCCCTCGCGCAGCGCGACCGGTTCGGCATGCGCCGAGATGTCCTCGCCGACGACCTGCGGCCAACGACCGAGGACCGTGCCCTCGGCCACCCGCGGCGACCAGCCCCGGTTCTTCGCCACCAACCCCGTCAAGGCCCCGAACGGTTGCGGATCTCGTCCGTCCGGTCCCGCGCCCGACCAGCCCCGTCGACCGGTGCCCGCACGCAACCGCGGCTTCGGCGACGACCTGCCCTGTCCGACGGATTTCCCGCTCGCCTTCGCGGCCGCGCGCGCCTCTTCCAGCGCCCGCCGGGCGAGGTCGATTCCGCGCAGCTCGGGCACCGGTTCGGTGCTCGCGGGCTGCCCCGGTTCCGGCACCGCACCCCCGGCCGGGCTCGACTCGTCTGTCATCCGCGCTCGCCTCCGTTCGTCCGTCGATGATAGGGGCAGGCTCACACGAGTCGGGAGATTCTTCCGGCTGCGGTGCTGACGGCCTCGATGCCGAACCGTCGCGCTTCCAGTTCCGCGGGCACGTCCTCCGAGACGGCCGCGGTGATGAGAACCTGCTCCGCGTCCGCGGCCACCGCGGCCAGCGCTGTCCGCCGGGTGCGGTCGAGCTCGGCGAAGACGTCGTCGAGCATCAGCACCGGATCGGCGCCGTCG
Source organism: Rhodococcus sp. MTM3W5.2 (assembly GCF_001984015.1). Lineage (NCBI taxonomy): Bacteria > Bacillati > Actinomycetota > Actinomycetes > Mycobacteriales > Nocardiaceae > Rhodococcus > Rhodococcus sp. MTM3W5.2. The sequence goes on from NZ_CP019572.1 coordinate 5,661,226, forward strand.
GCGCGCAACAACGCGAACGCCGCGAGCCGCAGTGAGAGGGCGAACGACCAGGACTCGCCGTGACTGGCGAAGCCCTTGGCCGGCTGATCGCCGAGATGGAGCTCGAGGTCGTCGCGGTGCGGTCCGACCAGACACACCCCGCGATCAATCTCGCGCTGCCTCGACACGGCCAGCTCGTTGAGGAAGCTCGCCTCGAGCAACTCGACGTCGTCCCTGATCCAGTGGTGGTCCGGATCGACGAGCTCGGGCGGCATCGAGTCGCCGAGGCTGCTCCGGTACCGGATCGAGGCCGGCCGGGACTCCGGGGCGATGCCGCGATAGGAGCTCGCGACGTGCGGGCCCAACTCGGCAACCAACCGCAACCGGCCCGCCAGCAATTCTGCCCCGTGCGCCGCGAGGTGCCCGTCCCAAACATCAAGGGTGGCAAGGGCACTCGCACCATCGGTCGATCGGGTACCACGCCGCAGCGCGCCGCCCGCGGTCTTGAGCAGGGCGGATCGCTGCCGCAGCACCTTCTCGTAGTCCGCCTTGACCGCGGCCATCCTCGGCAACCGGGAGCAGAGCAGTTCGTCGAGATAGCGGCGCCGATCCCCCGGGTCGCCCCGCACCATGGACAGATCCTCGGGCGCGAACAGCACGCTCCGCAGGACACCGAGGATCTCGCGCGGCCGCCGCACCGGCGACCCGTTCATCCGCGCGCGGTTGGCCCGGCCGTCGTTGATCTCGAGATCGATCGCCAGTTCGCGGCCGTCGTTGACGACCACCGCACCGATCTGGGCCTGGGGCGCGCCCGCCCGGATGAGCGGAGCATCGGTGGAGACGCGGTGCGAGGACAGGGAGGACAGGTAGCCGAGTGCCTCGAGCAGGTTGGTCTTGCCGTGCCCGTTCGGCCCGACGAACAGGGTCACCCCGGGTCCGGGTTCCAGCGCGATGGCGTCCCAGGAACGGAAATCCCGGAGCGTGAACTTACGAACGAACACCTATCCGGATTCCGACACCCGCTGCACCGCGTGACCACCGAACTGGTTCCGCAGCGCCGAGACGGCCTTCATCGCGGGCGAGTCCGACTGCCGCGATGCGAACCGGGCGAACAGCGCCGCGGAGATCACCGGGGCAGGAACGGCGTGGTTGATCGCTTCCTCGACGGTCCAGCGACCTTCGCCGGAATCCTCTGTGTAACCAGAGATTTCGGCAAAATTGGGGTCTTCGTCCAGCGCCTTGACCAGGAGATCGAGCAACCAGGAACGGACGACGGTGCCCTTGGTCCAGGCCCGCAGGACGCCGTGCACGTCGGTGACCAGGTCCTCGGCCTCGAGCAGTTCGAAGCCCTCGGCATAGGCGTGCATCAGGCCGTACTCGATGCCGTTGTGGATCATCTTCGAGTAGTGCCCGGCGCCGACCGGTCCGGCGTGCACGAATCCATCGGCCCGCTCACCCTCGGGACGGAGGGCGTCGAAGATCGGCATCACCCTGGCGACGTCCTCGTCCGAGCCGCCGACCATCAGGCCGTATCCGTTCTCCAGACCCCAAATGCCACCGGACACACCGCAATCGAGGTACCCGATGCCGTGTTCGGCCAGCAGGTCGGCATGAATCTTGTCTTCGGTGAAGCGGGAATTGCCGCCGTCGATCACCAGGTCGCCCGCGTCGAGGACGGTGGCCAGCGCGGTGATGGTCTCGCGGGTTACCGTGCCGGAGGGGACCATCACCCAGACCACCCTGGGTGCCTGCAGCGCGCCTGCCAGTGCGGCCAACGACTCGACGTCGGTCACCTCGGGACGGGGGTCGTAGCCGATCACCTCGTGACCGTGCGCGCGCAGTCGATCGCGCATGTTGAAACCCATCTTGCCCAGACCGACCAGTCCCAGCTGCATTGTTCGGTGTCCCTTCACTCGCGGTCGGTGCTGCTACGGCGGCCTTCCCGGGTCAGCCGGGCAGGCGGACGGGCATCAACAGGTAGGTGTAATCGGTTTCGGGCGCAGCGAACGTGCCGGATTCGCCCGGCACCGGCTCCTCTTCGGGGGCGGGGCGCAGCACGGCGGGCCTGCTGGGGGTGGTGAACCCGAACGAGACCCGCTCGGTGTGCAACGAACCGAGGCCGTCGATCAGGTATCCGGGGTTGAACGCGATGGTGAGGGGTTCGCCAAGGAACTGCGCCTCGAGCGCCTCCTCGGCGCGACCGGCGTCGTCACCACCGGCGGCGAGCAGCAGCCCGTCCGCGGAGAACTGCATCCGGACCTGGGCACCACGCTCGGCGACGAGGGACACACGCTTGATCGCCTCGACCAGCGGTGTCACCTCGACCGTGGCGATGGCGGTGTGTTCCGTCGGCAGCAGCTGGCGGAACTTCGGGAACTCGGCGTCGAGCAGGCGGGTGGTGGTGCGCCTGCCCTCCCCGACAATGCCGAGCAAACCTTCGGATCCGACCGAGGAGCCCACGCCAAATGCCAGTTCAACGGGTGAACTCGAAACTCCACCAAGGGTTTTCGCGGACTCGGAGAGGGTTTTTGCCGGGATCAGGACGGCTGCGGAGGTGTCGGGGTTTGCCGGGGTCCACTCGATCTGCCGGACCGCGAGACGGAACCGGTCGGTTGCCGCGAGCACCACGTTGGTGCCCTCGATCTCGACCCGGATACCGGTCAGCATGGGCAGGGTGTCGTCCTTGCCCGCGGCGATCGCGACCTGGCTGATGGCCTCGGAGAAGACGTCGACAGGCAACGATCCGGTCTGCTGTGGCAGTTCCGGCAACTGGGGGTAGTCCTCGACCGGCATCGTGGGCAGCGAGAACTTGGCGCTGCCACAGGAAATGAGAACTCGGGTGCCGTCGACGGTGACGTCGACCGGCTTCGCAGGCAGCGAGCGGGTGATGTCTGCGAGCAGCTTTCCGGAGACAAGGGATTTTCCTGGAACGGAGACCTCGGCGGAGATCCGTACCTGCGCGGAAACCTCGTAGTCGAAGCCGGAGATCGTCAGACCCTGGTCATCGGCTGCGATCAGAACACCGCCGAGAACAGGTACCGGAGGCCTGGACGGGAGGCTGCGGGCCACCCACGCGACGGAATCCGCGAAATCCTCCCGAGCGACACGAAACTTCATACTTCCAAGCTCCATCGCTCGGCTGATCCTCTCCGTAGGCATGGACATCTGCGGATGCCAGCAGTGTGACACGGCAGAAGCACACCGTATGCCCTTCGCGGCGAAGTTGAAAGCCGAAAGCCGCGCCGGAACGGGGGTCAGCCGGCTGGTTCGGTCGGGTGTGAGCAGTCGCGGTCCACAGGACCTGTTTTCAAAGAGCGAATTACAAGTAGAGATCAGCAGTAGTAATAGGCACTGTGGATTCTGTGGACGAAGCGTGTAATCCGCTGGTCCGCCGGTGTGGCGCCATGGGGATCAGTCCAGGTACGAAACGTGGACAGATCGGGGTCCGCTGTGGATGAGATTTTGTTGTTCACCACTCGATCCCGGTTCATCCACAGGTTCACGGGGTTGTCCACATGTTTGTCCACAGGTGTGAGTAGTTTTCACGAAGATCACAAAAGACGGCGAGTCGCGGGCTCGGCGGGTCCGAGGACGGGCCATGGAAACGGTCGAATGCGCCGAGGCGGGTGAATTACCGGTTCGGTGGAGGGCTGTCATTCCGGTGACGACACGGAGTTGCCCAGGTGACACGGAGCCGGCGGATAAAGGTGTGGGGCGTGCGACCCCCTGCGGCGCACGCCCCACCTATAACGATGGTCGTCATCGTGGGGGCGGGACGCACGCGTAGTGCACTACCTGTTCCGCGGCCGGACTACCTGCGGGTACCGCGCGGGTAGTCCGGTTTCCGCACGTCGCGGGATTGCGTCAGGGATGAGCG